>NZ_CM171625.1:0-5000 GCF_041929205.2 Floridaenema evergladense BLCC-F167
ATTTAACTCATGCTACAGGTGCTTTGGGCGGCGTGATGATTTCCGCCAGCCACAATCCACCAGAAGATAATGGGATTAAAATTTTTGGCCCTAGCGGTACTAAACTGAGCAAAGAATTACAAGCAGAAATTGAAGCTAGTTTGCGCGGAAAGCGGGAATTTTCGGCAACTACGGGGAATTGTTGGGGTAAAAACTACCAACGTCAGGATTTATTGAAAGATTATGCAACTTCCTTGACCCGATCGCTCCCAGCTGGATTAGATTTACGGGGAATGCGAGTGGTGTTAGATCTGGCTTGGGGTGCGGCTGTGGGGATAGCACCAGAAGTGTTTGCGGCGATGGGTGCCCAGGTGATTTGCTTGCATGAAGCAGCGGATGGCGATCGCATCAATGTTAACTGCGGTTCTACTCATTTGGGTGAGTTACAGGAAGCGGTGAAAACTCATCAAGCCGATCTGGGTTTTGCTTTTGATGGCGATGCCGATCGCGCTTTAGCGGTAGACTCACAAGGGCGCATCGTAGATGGAGATTACATTCTCTATTTCTGGGGACAACATTTAGCTAAGGCGCAAAAGTTACCCGGAAACATGATTATCGCTACGGTAATGGCTAATTTGGGTTTTGAATTAGCTTGGAAAAATTTCGGCGGTCAATTTTTGCGGACACCTGTGGGCGATCAATACGTTCACGCGGAAATGGTGCGCCAGGATGCGATGTTAGGTGGCGAACAATCTGGGCATATTTTATGTCGTCATTATGGAATTAGTGGCGATGGTTTGTTGACAGCCTTGCATTTGGCGGCGATCGTCAAGGAAACCGGAACTCCTCTACAGGAAATGGTAGACCAAAGTTTTCAACCTTATCCCCAAATCCTGAAAAATGTTCGGGTTGAGGATCGGGAAGTGCGGTTGAATTGGCAAAATTGTGATGCTTTGACTAATGCGATCGCCCAAGCAGAAATCGCAATGGCTGAACAAGGACGGGTTTTAGTTCGCGCTTCTGGTACAGAACCTTTAATCCGAGTGATGGTAGAAGCCGCCAATGCCGAACTGACTCATTACTGGGTAGATAAATTGGTTCTGACTGTTCAACAACACTTAGTTGCCTAAGTTACTACCCAAGTTGTAAGTAAATTCTCAACCGGGATGCCGTCGCTGACGATAATTGGCTTTTTACTGCGACGGTATCTGTATTAATTCGTATATTAGTATACGAGTAATTGGGAGAATTTCAATAGTTGAATTGAAGTTGGGTAATATTAGTGTTGCGATCGTAAATATTAGTGCTCATCAAAGAATACTTTCCCAAAAGACAGCTTTATTTGCTCTCAAATTAGTCACTAACCAAAATCAAAAACAGCGGCAAGAATGTCAGGCAATTTTGCAACTATCTGTGGATTTACTAAATGACCTAAAACCTAACTAATTTGCTACTTATGCTACATAACGCCCACACAGCATATAGTAATTAAAGGAGTGTAAACTTTAACTGATCGTCCTACCAAATTCTGATAAATTCAAAAAGTTCATTAAATAATATAAAGCCTCTAAAAATCCCTCTTCAACGGGTCACAATTCACAAGAGGCTCAAGGGGAAAATCGGTCATGGCTCTAATTGTCCAGAAGTACGGCGGCACATCAGTTGGCTCAGTAGAACGCATCAAAGCTGTAGCCCAACGAGTTATAAATACATCTAAAGCTGGTTATTCGGTGGTAGTGGTAGTTTCAGCAATGGGAAAAACCACCGATAGTTTAGTTAAACTAGCCAATGAAATTTCCACTAACCCCAGTCGCCGGGAAATGGATATGCTCCTTTCTACTGGCGAGCAAGTCTCCATTGCCCTCCTCAGTATGGCATTACAGGAGATGGGACAACCAGCAATCTCCCTCACAGGTGCTCAAGTAGGAATAGTCACCGAAGCACAACACACCCGCGCCCGAATTTTGCGAATTGAAACCGAAAGACTTTTGCGACATTTAGAAGAAGGTAAAGTGGTAGTAGTGGCAGGATTTCAAGGGATTACCAGTGCAGAAGACTTGGAAATTACCACCTTGGGACGTGGTGGATCGGATACTTCTGCCGTTGCCTTAGCAGCGGCTTTACACGCCGACTTTTGCGAAATTTACACAGATGTTCCCGGCATTTTAACAGCAGATCCCCGCTTAGTACCCGATGCTCAGCTAATGACAGAAATCACCTCTGATGAGATGTTGGAGTTAGCTAGCTTGGGCGCAAAAGTGTTGCATCCCCGTGCGGTAGAAATTGCCCGGAATTATGGAGTACCTTTAGTAGTGCGATCGAGTTGGACAGATGAACCCGGTACAAGGGTAGTTTCTCCAGCATACCAAGCTCGTTCTTTAGAAGGTTTGGAACTGGTAAAAGCCGTCGATGCAGTAGAGTTTGATACCGATCAAGCAAAAGTAGGATTGTTGCGCGTACCCGATCGTCCTGGTGTAGCAGCGCGTTTGTTTGGTGAAATAGCCCACCAAGACTTAGATGTTGACTTAATTATTCAGTCAATTCACGAAGGTAACAGTAATGATATCGCCTTCACTGTCAGTAAAAATGTAGTGAAAAAAGCCGAAGCAGTGGCAGCTGCGATCGCACCTGTCTTACGCACTCATCCCAGCCCCGCCCCAGACGAAGCAGAACTCATGGTAGATCGGCAAATCGCCAAAGTCAGTATAGCTGGTGCAGGCATGATCGGAAGACCTGGAATCGCCGCCGAAATGTTCGCCACCTTAGCAGAAGCGGAGATCAATATCCTGATGATTTCTACTTCAGAGGTGAAAGTCAGTTGTGTAGTTGAGGCAGGAGAATGCGATCGGGCAATCTCTGCGCTCTGCAAAACCTTTGATGTCAACACTTCTCCAGCTTGGATCAACAGAAAAGTAATCACCCAAGAGAATACTGCCCAAAACTCGTTACCCTCAGTGCGAGGAGTCGCCCTAGATCTGAATCAAGCACGCATTGCTATTCGACACATTCCCGATCGACCAGGCATGGCAGCACGCCTATTTAAGCAACTCGCCAGCAAAAATATAAGTGTGGATATGATCATTCAATCCCAACGCTGTCGAATTATTGACGGGCTTCCCCGCCGAGATATTGCCTTTACCGTTGCCCAAGGCGATGCCGAAGCTGCCAAAGCTACTTTACAAGAAGTCGTAACTGAATGGGGTTGCGGGGAAGTTGTGGTGGATTATGCGATCGCCAAAGTCAGCGCCGTAGGCACAGGTATGGAAGGACAACCCGGAGTAGCAGCCCAAATGTTTAAAGCCCTAGCCAAAAACCAAATCAACATCCAAATGATAGCCACCTCAGAGATTAAACTCAGTTGCGTAGTCGCCCAAGACCAAGGAGTTACCGCCTTACAAACAATTCATGCCGCCTTTGGCCTAGCAGGTAATCAAAAAATCCAGGTTCCAGCTTAACCCTTTAGCAAAATTGGGGGGAGACTTAAGCTTGAAACCCTTGGCAATAAAGACTTCCGAACTTCCCCAAAAAAAGTTTTCTCAAACGGTTGACAAACCCTGTAGGGATTGGTAGATTAGTAAAGCGGTCGAGAGAAAGCCAAACGCAAGTGAAGCACTCAAGACGCGCCCGAACCTAGAAAAAAGTATAGTTTGAAAGCCAAAAAAAGCCAAGCTCGTCAAAGAAATAAAAGTATAGAGTCAAGAGTAATCAAATGGAGAGTTTGATCCTGGCTCAGGATGAACGCTGGCGGTCTGCTTAACACATGCAAGTCGAACGGGTACTTCGGTACAAGTGGCGGACGGGTGAGTAACGCGTGAGAATCTAGCTTCAGGATGGGGACAACAGAGGGAAACCGCTGCTAATACCCGATGTGCCGGAAGGTGAAAGATTAATTGCCTGAAGATGAGCTCGCGTCCGATTAGCTAGTTGGTAGGGTAAAAGCTTACCAAGGCGACGATCGGTAGCTGGTCTGAGAGGATGACCAGCCACACTGGGACTGAGACACGGCCCAGACTCCTACGGGAGGCAGCAGTGGGGAATTTTCCGCAATGGGCGAAAGCCTGACGGAGCAAGACCGCGTGAGGGAGGAAGGCTCTTGGGTTGTAAACCTCTTTTCTCTGGGAAGAAGAACTGACGGTACCAGAGGAATCAGCATCGGCTAACTCCGTGCCAGCAGCCGCGGTAATACGGAGGATGCAAGCGTTATCCGGAATTATTGGGCGTAAAGCGTCCGTAGGTGGCGCTTCAAGTCTGCCGTTAAAACCAGTAGCTTAACTACTGACAGGCGGTGGAAACTGAAGAGCTAGAGTGTGGTAGGGGTAGAGGGAATTCCCAGTGTAGCGGTGAAATGCGTAGAGATTGGGAAGAACACCGGTGGCGAAAGCGCTCTGCTGGACCACAACTGACACTCACAGGACGAAAGCTAGGGGAGCGAAAGGGATTAGATACCCCTGTAGTCCTAGCCGTAAACGATGGATACTAGGTGTTGTGAGTATCGACCCTCACAGTGCCGGAGCCAACGCGTTAAGTATCCCGCCTGGGGAGTACGCACGCAAGTGTGAAACTCAAAGGAATTGACGGGGGCCCGCACAAGCGGTGGAGTATGTGGTTTAATTCGATGCAACGCGAAGAACCTTACCAGGACTTGACATGTCGCGAATCGAAGTGAAAGCTTCGAGTGCCTTCGGGAGCGCGAACACAGGTGGTGCATGGCTGTCGTCAGCTCGTGTCGTGAGATGTTGGGTTAAGTCCCGCAACGAGCGCAACCCTCGTCTTTAGTTGCCAGCATTGAGTTGGGCACTCTGAAGAGACTGCCGGTGACAAACCGGAGGAAGGTGGGGATGACGTCAAGTCAGCATGCCCCTTACGTCCTGGGCTACACACGTACTACAATGCGACGGACAAAGAGCAGCTAAACAGCGATGTCAAGCAAATCTCGGAAACCGTGGCTCAGTTCAGATTGTAGGCTGCAACTCGCCTACATGAAGGCGGAATCGCTAGTAATCCCAGGTCAGCATACTGGG
>NZ_CM171625.1:10000-215000 GCF_041929205.2 Floridaenema evergladense BLCC-F167
TTGGCAACAGCAACTCCATCAAAATCTAGTAAAGCTCTACTATTAGAATAATATCTTGTCCATCGCTGGATATTTGGTGTATTACTCCATTGAGAACGACTGACCCTTACAGAGATAATAGGTGCTATTAAACCATTATTGTTACAAGTTACTATAACAGAAGCTTCGTTAACTAAAATATCACTGTCAAAACTGCGTTGAACAGCTGCTCTGGCTATTGCTTCGGCTCTACGAATTATGGTTTCATAGCTTTCATTTGGTTGACGCTCTAAAGAGAGATTAACTCGCATAGTATATGCTTTAGCAATTAAAGGCGTAATCGTTTCTTTAACTACATATAAACCTCCAGTTAAACCTAATAAAGCGGTTAAACTCAAAATAGAAATACAGAGCTTTTTAGACATAAATAAATTTACCCATCACCGATAATAGGAATACGCTCAAGCGAAATTGGCAGAATCAAATCTGTCTTCTTAAAGCTTCTTTGATATAAGTGAAATTAGTGACTTAAGCAGTTGTAACAAAAATCAATTTTATAGACTTTTAAAACTACTTTTCGCCATCACTGACCAAAATCTTGCAGCAATTTCTTTTACAAGTTTATCTTAAGCTAAACAAGGTTATCTAGTGGAGCCTTCTTAAGGAAAAATATAGGATTTTCATGTAAGTACAAGATTTTGTGATATTTCAACATGGCGTTTTCCCTTGGTCAGCGTCTTCGTGCTACCCGTGAACTGCTTGGTATGACCCAAGAGCAGGTCATTGAACAGCTGGAAATTCACTACAACATATCTATGAGTCAACAGACGCTTTCAACCATTGAAAATGGGAAACGCAAGGTAGACGCAGAAAGGGAGTTACCTGCATTTGCAGGGATATACGGCAAAACAATTGATTATTTCTACGAAAGCTTACAATTACCTACAGCACTGCCATCCGCACCTATCCCCAAACGCAAGTCAGTTGTTACTATTGACCTGGAAGCTTTGACCGATCGCGATAAGCTAGAACTAGCAGCAGAACTAATCCACAACGTCTTACAAGAAACCTAGCTAACGGGAAAACAATGGAAACAGAAGTAAAATTCAATTTAGAAATTTCCCAAATACCTGAAGCAGTCCGGTTAGAAGCAGAAAAAAAAGCAAAAGAAGCCTACGTAATGACATTATTGCGGCACGCTGATATTAGTGCTGGAAAAGCAGCAAAACTTCTAGGTATAGATAGAGGGCAACTTTCCGACTTAATGAGTAAGTACGATATTTCACCATTTCCAGATCAAACACGCGAAGAATTAGAAGGATATTTTAGACCAACTAATTTCACAAGGCTCACACATTAGTCAACAAGTTTACCAGAATGCTTTAGCGATCGCACAAGAATTATCACAATAGATCTATAAACCCTCACCGATCGCGATAAGCTAGAACTAATCCTCAATTAGTCAAAAGCTCCCCCTGTTTATGTAACTGAAGGAGCTTGTGTTTTGCATTTAACTTATGAAGTGACTAACCTTTTACGTAATGCTTCGGCGCGTCTTTTGGCGGTTTGATTGTTAGGCTCGATTTTCAAGGCATCTTCATAAGCTTGTAATGCTGGGGCTGTTAATTTCTTTTTTTCGTAAGCGTGGCCTAGATTGTTAATTACTGTGACATACTGGGGATTAAGTTTTAATGCTTCTTTGTATTGTCTAATTGCTAAGTCGTATTGTTCTTGAGCGAAGTAGGCAAAACCTAAGCCGTTGTAAATTAAGGCTGTGTTTTCTGATTCTTCATTTTCTGCTTCTTTGAGTGCTTTTTGAAAGACGTTAATAGATTGGGCAAAGAGTTTTTTATCAAGATAGATGCTGCCTAGTTCGTAATATTCTTGGGCGGTACCTTTTTCGTTTTTCAGTTTGTTTTGTAGGCGGGAAAGTGAAGTTTCTACTTTGCGGGTTTTGAAGATTTGGCGCAAAATAGCAAAGGTGGTTCCTGAGAGCAATACTATTAATATTGAGAGGTAGACAACTGGTAGGAAACTTTCCATATTTTTAGTTAAATCAGGTTTCAATCTTTATTTGTTTACTTTATCCCAAGGTAGTCCCCAAGAGGTAGCTAGTTGAGGCAACCAACCTTGGGTTTTTCCGCGATCGATCGCTTCATTCACCCTTTGCCGTAAGTCATCGTACTGGATTCCTTTAGGCATGACTACAGCTAGGGGTTCTGCTGAGAGTAGGGTTGGCAAGAGACGGTATTCGGGATATTCTTGTACCCAGCCAGTGAGAACGCTAACGTCAGCGGCAAAGGCTACTGCACCATTTGATTCTAATAACGATCGCCCTTCTTGATATGAATCCACGCCGACTAACTGAGCTTTGGGTAAAATAAACCTGAATCTGGCTATGGTACTCGAACCTTTGAGGATGGCAATTTTTTGTTGGGTTAAGTCGCCTAAACTCCGCACATTCGGTTCTTTGGTAACTAGGGCGATACCATCCATGTAGTAGGGTGTGCTAAATCTGACTACGCGATCGCGTGCAGCTGTAGCCGTCACTCTGGCAATTGTTAAATCGACTTGTCCTTCTAAGACTACTCTGAGGCGATCGCGATTCGCCACTGGCACAAATTTAATTGCTTCTGAATTTCCTAATACTTCTTGTGCTAATCGCTTTGCTAGATCGATTTCTAATCCTTGCAAATTTCCTGCCGCATCACGAAAACCTAGCGGACGTAAGTTATCTTTAACCGCAACAATTAAATAACCTCGTCGCTGTATTTCTTTTAGTTCTGCGGCATTACCAACCAAGGCAAATTGTAATAAACAAAATGAAAAAATTAAGCAGCGGATGAGCAGTGATGTAACTGATTTTGGTTCTGTTTTTTTTCCAGAATTTCTCTCAGTTACATCTGCTAAATTATCCGTTGCCAACTTTATCATCTAGCTTGTTTTGCTACTTCTACAACTTTGCCGAAACTTTCTGGATCTAGGATGGCTAATTGAGCTAACATTTTTCGATTAAGGTCAACGTTGGCTTTTTTCAACTTGCCCATGAGTTGACTATAGCTGATTCCGTGCATATTGGCAGCAGCGTTGATTCTGGCAATCCACAGGCGACGGAAATCGCGTTTGCGTTTTTTGCGATCGCGATAAGAATTCCGCAAAGCTTTCATTACTTGTTGATTAGCTGTGCGGAATAATGTCGAATGGGAACCGCGAAAACCTTTCGCTAGTTTAAAAATTTTTTTGCGACGTTGGCGAGCAACGTTACCGCGTTTTACTCTGGTCATGGTTAGCTGTTAATGGTGACTCGTTCTTGATTTTCTGGATGAGATTTGCTATTGAGTTGGCTTAATAGTTCATGGTTACGATCCATGAACCATGATCAACTTACAAGTATGGCAGCATGAGACGCACGTTATCTTCATCACGCTCGTCTACTAATGTCAGCTTGGATAAATCGCGCTTGCGCTTGGCTGTTTTGTGATGTAACAAGTGGTTTTTGAAAGCTCGACGACGGACAATCTTGCCACTTCCCGTTGTTCTGAAGCGTTTTGCCGCAGACCTGCGAGTTTTTACTTTTGGCATGGGTTGTAAAAGTTTTACTTAATCGACACAATCTATAATTTTACCACTACTTTGGCTATTCTGCCAAGTTGAAGGCTCCAAGGCAGAAGGGTTTTTATATTCTTGCAGCAGGGGAGGTAGAACCTCCCAATACTCGTTCCCAGGTTCAACCTGGGAACGAGAAACTCCAGGCTCCGCCTCTTGGTGTAATATCTGAGTTTTACCTATTTTCAAATGCTCAATCATTTCTGCCAAACTGAGAAAGTTTTTTCTGTGATTTTTAATGTTAATTGTCGTAATTACTTAATGCTGAGACTTAAGTTTTGCAGAACTTGTAACAGGTTTTCGGCTTTGGTTGTCCAGCCTACTATACCACCTTGGGAGCGAATCATTTCTATGGTTGCTTGTTTGAATTCGGGAAAGTAACTTTCTGTGGCATCTTCAATTAATAAACATTCAAATCCGCGATCGTTCGCTTCGCGCATAGTTGTTTGCACGCATACCTCTGTAGTAACTCCAGTAAAAATTAAATGAGTAATTTTTTGTTCGCTTAATTTATCCGGTAAATCTGTATTATAAAAAGCACCTTTTCCGGGTTTATTTATGATAATTTCTCCGGGTAAGGGTTCTAATTCTGGAATAATTGCATTCCCTGGCTCACCTAAAACTAAAATTCTTCCTAATGGGCCAATATCTCCAATTTTTAATTGACAGTTCCCCCGGTGAATTTTGCTGGGTGGACAATCGGAGAGGTCTGATTTATGACCTTCAATTGTATAAATAATTGGTAAGTTTAGCTGTCGGAAAGTTATTAATAATTGTTTTAATACTGGTACAATCGATCGCAGTCTGCTAACATCATTTCCTAAAGCTGCTCCGAAGCCTCCCGGCTCCAAAAAGTCGCGCTGCATATCTATAATTACCAGCGCTACATTGCTCAAATTTGGCAATTCATAATTGTAAGGTTGTGCAGGAATATTAATCATCATAGATGGATACTATACTTCTAGCTGTTAATGGTACCTTAATGCGGGGTTTAGAACTAAATCCCAACCTTTTAGCTGTGGGCGCTACTTTTGTTAAAGAAGCTTTTACAGAACCAGTTTATCGACTTTGGTCGATTGACGATCGCTATCCAGCTATGATCCGAGTTTATAGTGGGGGAAGTGCGATCGCTCTCGAAGTTTGGGCAGTCCCAAGCAGAGGAATCACCACAATTTTATTACAAGAACCACCCGGTTTGTGTATCGGTAAAGTACGCCTTACCAACGGCGAAGAAGTATTAGGAGTTTTAGGAGAACCAATAATTTGCGAAGGTAAGCGGGAAATTACCGATTGGGGGAATTGGCGAACTTATATTGCCAATGTTAGCCATAATAAAACATAATTCTCTGAGAAGTGTATACTTAATTACAAAACCCCTATTTGTGCAGTGCTTCAATCTATTTGCACGATAAATACCACCAAGTATTTACCTAAGCCTGAACAAACAATGTCACATCTAAAATCTAAAATTCCATGACCAATAAGCATTCATTGTACTTAAATCGACGGAAAGTCATTCGGGGAATTTTGGCAACTACTGCCTTCGGAGTCACATCAAAACTATGGACTGGATGTACACCAACAGCACAACAAAACACCCCAAATTCTCCTAGTCCAGCTGCAAATAATTCTCCCAGCGGTAATACTAAGCCAATAGTAATAGGATTCATTTATGTTGGCCCAAAAGATGATTTTGGCTACAATCAAGCCCACGCGGAAGGAAAAGCAGGAGTTGCCAAAATAGCTGGGGTAAAAACTGTGGAAGAAGCGAACGTGCCAGAAACCACAGCAGTCCAAGAAACCATGAGAAATATGATTAATCAGGATGGAGCAAACGTCCTATTTCCTACTTCTTTTGGTTACTTCGATCCGCATATTATTAAAGTTGCTCAAGAATACCCAGAAGTCCAATTTTTACACTGCGGTGGACTTTACGAAGAAGGTAAACATCCCAAAAACATTGGTAGTTACTTTGGTTATATTGATGAAGCTCAATACATAGCAGGTATTATTGCTGCTCACACATCTAAAACCGGAAAACTAGGATTTGTTGCAGCAAAACCGATTCCTCAGCTACTGAGAAATGTTAATAGTTTTACTTTAGGTGCTAAGACTATTAAACCAAATATTACTACACAAATTATTTTCACAGGCGATTGGTCTTTACCTGTGAAAGAAGCAGAAGCTACTAATAGTATGATTGACCAAGGTGTAGATGTAGTTACCTGCCATGTAGACAGTCCAAAAGTAATAATGGAAACGGCAGAAAAACGGGGAATTTTTTGTTGTGGATTTCATGCTAATCAAGCTCAATTAGCACCTAAAGGTTATCTTACAGGAGCAGAATGGGATTGGACGAGCGTTTATAGTAAATACGTTCAAATGATTAGTGAAGGAAAAACTTTGATGAATGGAGGAATTCCTCATTTAGAGCGTGGTGGATTAAAAGATGGTTTTTGTAAATTATCTAATTATGGCCCTGCTGTTAGTGAAGCTGCCAAAAAAGATGCAGAAGCAGCAAAAGCTAAGTTTATGGATGGCAGTATGGTAATCTACAAAGGAGAATTAAAAGATAATACAGGTAAAGTAATTTTGGCAGCAGGAAAAGAATACAAACAGCGGGATATTGAATTGGAAAAAATGAATTGGTTAGTAGATGGTGTAGTTGGTAGTATTGCTAGTTAACTAATTTTACCAGTTGGGTAGGAGGGGAAAGGGTGTTATTACAAAATTGGCAGGTAAAATTAGAAAAGATTTGCATTCCTTTAGCTGCATTAATCTTTTCTTTGTTCATATTTGGGATATTTTGTGCAGCTGTGGGAGCAAATCCATTTGAGGTTTATGGCTCAATTTATAAAGCTGCATTTGGAAGTTGGTATTCTTTTCAAAATACGCTAATTAGAGCCGCACCTTTGATGTTAAGTTCCCTTTGTACTGCTTTACCTGCTCAATTGGGTTTAATAATTATTGGGAATGAAGGGGCAATTGTAATTGGGGGATTGGCATCTGTCGCAATGGGATTAGCGATCGCCACTCTCCCAGCTTTCGCGGTACAATTCCTCATGGCGATCGCTAGTATAATTGCTGGTGGTTTGTGGATTATGGCTGTGGGTGCTTTGCGCTATTATCGGGGAGTTAATGAAACCATTAGCAGCTTATTGTTGAATTATATTGCGATCGCAATTCTCAACGAATTAGTAGGTGGGCCAATGCGCGACCCCACCAGTTTAAATAAACCCTCAAGTTACCCAATTTTAGACATTAATATGTTGGGAAACCTTCCCGGAACGCGCATTCATTACGGCTTAATTTACGGCATAATTGCTTGTTTAATTGCGTACTTTTTAATTCAAAAAACTACCTTTGGTTTTGCAATTCGCACAGTTGGCGGGAATATTCGAGCAGCTAAAATCGCTGGATTACCTGTGGGAAAACTGACATTAATTATCTGTTTTTTAGCAGGTTCTTGTGCAGGTTTAGCAGGAATGGCAGAAGTCGCTGCCGTGCATGGTCGAGCTAATGAATCATTAAATTCTAATTACGGTTACAGTGGAATTTTAGTCGCATTTATCGCTAGACAAAACCCACTTGCAGCAATTTTTGTCTCAATTTTACTCGGAGGAATTCTTGCTAGTGGCGGGATTCTGCAAAGGTCGCATAATTTACCCGATGCCACTGTTTTAGTATTTCAGGGAATTGTATTTCTAGTGATTTTGTACAGCGAATCAGTCTATGGACGTTTGCCCTTTTTTAAACCTAGTTTTCGTCAACAAGCGAGTATAAATCTGACGAGTCAAGTGTAATTTTGCCAATTGGGTAGGGGCAATTCATGAATTGCCCCTACTGGGATTTGTTATACAGTCATCTAAAATCTAAAATCGGAATATGGCAACAGAAACTATTGGATGGTGGGGAGTTCCCCTAGCAATTATCGCCGGAACAATTCGTGGAAGCGCACCATTTCTTTTTGTAAGTTTGGGTGAGTGCTTAACAGAAAAAAGCGGCAAAATTAACCTTGGTTTAGAGGGAACTTTGCTGTTAGGGGCAATGAGTGCTTATGCCACTTCTTATCTTACCGGATCGCCTTGGTTAGGTGTTTTGATGGCTGGTGTAGCAGGGATGTTTTTGGGTTTAATTCATGCTTTATTGGTGCAACAACCAAAAGTAAATGATGTGGCGGTTGGCATTGCCATGATTATTTTTGGCAGTGGAATTGCCTTTTTCTTTGGTAAACCTTTCATTCAACCAGTTGCACCGCGATTACCTGCTCTAGAATTAGGAAATTGGAGCGATATTCCTTCGGTAAAAGCAGCTTTGCAAATTAGTCCTTTATTTATTTTAGGATTAGCGATCGCACCCGCAATGCAATGGTTTTTCCGTTCAACTCGTTGGGGTTTATTTATTCGCGCCGTTGGCGATAGTCCCGAAGCAGCTAAAGCAATGGGAATTTCCGTAAATAAAGTGAGAATGTTGGCTATTATTGCAGGAAGTTTTCTCGCCGGAATTGGTGGCGCTTACCTATCTCTCTATTATCCGGGTAGTTGGACAGAAAGGATTTCTAGCGGTCAAGGATTAATGGCTGTGGCTTTGGTGATTTTTGCTCGTTGGAATCCGATACAGTGTATGTATGCGGCATTGCTGTTTGGCGGCGCACAGGCGATCGGTCCTGCTTTACAATCAGTAGGGGTGACAGGTTATTATTACTTGTTTAATGCTTCTCCTTACATTTTGACTTTGCTAATCATGATTCTTACCTGTTCTCCCAAGCGTACTATCAGCGGTGTACCAGGAGCATTAACAACGCAAAATTAAGTAGGTACGTTGTTGCGCTTTAGCGCTCTTATTACCACTTTTGATGAGAGCGCTAAAGCGCAACAACATACTAATTAGCAACTTGAATTAAAGCGTAATTTAAGAACTATGAATGAGCAGAATGGAAGTATTGCCACATTATCAATAGATATTGGTGGTAGTGGAATTAAAGCGATGGTGTTGAATACAGATGGTAAACCACTGACTGAACGCAGTCGTGTGGAGACACCGCAACCAGCAAAACCAGAACCGATGATTGAAGCGATCGCTCAATTAGCTGCTAATCAAGGTAAATTCGATCGCGTATCTGTAGGATTTCCCGGAGTAGTGCGAAAAGGTGTAATTGCTACTGCTGCTAACCTTGACCCAGATTGGATTAACTTTGACTTAGAAACTACCCTATCTGAAAAATTGGCAAAACCTGTGCGCGTAGCTAATGATGCAGATATTCAAGGTTTAGGCGCAGTTTCTGGTCAAGGAGTAGAATTAGTAATTACTTTAGGTACGGGTTTTGGTTCAGCTTTGTTTTTAGATGGTAAATTAGTGCCAAACTTGGAACTAGGACACCATTGTTTTCGCAAAGGTGAAACCTACGAACAACAATTAGGTCGTGTTGCTTTAGATGAAATTGGTAAGAAAAAATGGAATAGTCGCTTAGAAAAAGCGATCGCTTCTTTAGAGCACGCTTTTAATTACGACTACCTTTATATTGGTGGTGGCAACACCGATAAAATTAGCTTTGAACTCCCAGCAACCGTGAAAATCGTTCCCAACATTTCTGGGATATTAGGCGGAATTGCTCTTTGGCGTGAAGACTAAGAAATTAACGACGAGAACGCCTCTTTCCCTGCTTACTGTTAGCAATTGCTTTGCGCTTGCGTTTCTCCAAGGGAGTTTCAAAGTGACGATTCTTTTTCATATCAGGAAAAATCCCTGCTTGAGAAACTTTGCGTTTAAATCGGCGCAATCCTGACTCAATCCCTTCATTTTCACCAATAATTACTTGCGCCATCCCATCTCCTTTTTTACTAATTCGACAACCTAGCAAACACAATCTTGAGGGTAAGTAAAACTACCTACCCTCAAGATTAGAAAATTAAATCTTCAGTGTAGGGTTTAGAAACTACGGCGATTTCCACCACCGCGATTGTTTCCCCAACCGCCACCACCGCCTCTGTTACCGCCGCCATTACCACGTTCTTCACGAGGTCTTGCTTTGTTAACCTTCAGGTCGCGACCCATCCATTCGGCTCCATCTAAGGCTTCGATCGCAGCTGTTTCTTCTGCTTCGGTTTCCATTTCCACAAAGCCAAATCCGCGTAAGCGTCCTGTTTCCCGGTCTGTAGGCAACTGAACTCGCTTAACCGTGCCGTACTCTGCGAATACGTGAGTCAGATCATCCTGTGTAACTTGGTAGGATAGATTGCCGACATAAATTGACATAACCTAGATTCTCCAGAATCAAACATTGAAGAGACTTAGATTCGGAGAAACGCTTTTAGACATAAAACGATTGACCACCGAAAATAATCCTTTCATATAGACTAGCACAGGACTAGAGAAAATACGGAAGTTAAACAGAACTTAAAAATGGCTCAAGGCAGTGGAGATGGGGAGATGGGGAGATGGGGAGATGGGGAGATGGGGAGATGGGGAGATGGGGAGATGGGGAGATGGGGGGATGGGGGGATGGGGGGATGGGGAGATGGGGGGATGGGGAGAGATCTAGAACTAGAAACTCCCCCTACCCCCTACCTCCCCCCCCACTTCTTCAACTCCCAGTCCTCTTGTCACTCGGTTGCGGTTTCGGGTGGCATGATTACTTTTCGGGCTAATCCTACTACTTGCAGAAATTTAATTGCCCACCAAGTCATGTCAAGTTCCCACCATTTCCATCCGGCTTTGGCGACGTTGGGGTAGGCGTGGTGGTTGTTGTGCCAACCTTCGCCGTAGGTGAGGATGGCTGCCCACCATAGGTTTCCAGAGTTGTCGTTGGATTCAAATGTGCGATATCCTGCCATGTGAGTGGCAGAGTTAATTAACCAAGTGCTATGCCAGAGTATGACGGCTCGGACAAAGACTCCGTAGATGACGAAAGGCCAACCGCCTAGAATATATAGCAGAATCCCTACGGGAATCTGAAGTAGGAGAAAATTATTATTTAACCAGCGGTAGAAGGGATCTTTTACTAAATCAGGGGCGTACTGTTTATACTTTTCATAATCAAAAAATTCTTGACGGGGGTAAAATATCCAGAGCATATGGCTCCACCAGAAACCACGACGCGCTGAGTAAGGGTCTTTGTCTACATCTTCGGTGTGGAGGTGGTGTTGCCGATGTCCGGCTACCCAAAAGATCGGCCCGCCTTGCAGTGCGAGTGCGCCAATGAGAGCGATCGCATACTCTACAGGTTTAGGTACTTGCAGGCTGCGGTGAGTTAGTAAGCGGTGATACCCTAAACAAATCCCAATGCTACCAAATAACCAGTGAAGAAATATGGTTACACCTAAAGCAGACCAGGAGAAGAACCAGGGGGCAGTAAGCGCGATCGCATGAATCACACTAAAAAACACCACACTCGACCAACTTAATTTCAAGGATTGCTCCTCTGAGGCAGTTTTTATTGAATCCAAGGTCATAAAATTCCTTTTTTAACACGCCAAATTGAACCAGTGCCAAGCAAGACACAACTGGTTCGCTCAACCCCATGTACATTAACTAAAACTTACATTTGCTATGAAAGTAGTTACAGTAGGAGCAGAGAATGCAAGTGATACTTACATTGTTTAGCCTATCAACGATTTGTATTTTTTGCAAGTGATACTTACATTTTACTCATGGCGGCTCAACGAAATTCAACTCGACAGCGTTTAGTTCATGCGGCACTTGAGTTATTTACGGCTCAGGGTGTCACGGAGACTACAACTAAGCAGATTGCAGAATTGGCGGATGTGAATGAAGTGACGATTTTCCGCCAGTTTGGAAATAAACATGGTTTGTTGTTAGCTGTAATTGAAGAGGCTGGCATATTTACTAATTTAGGACAAAATTTAGTCCAACAGGCGAGTCAGGCGAGCAGTATTTATCAAGCACTCAAAGATTATGCTACAGCTTGTTTGCAAGCATTGGAAGGAATTCCAGAGGTAGTGCGATCGGTTGTGGGAGAATCGGGACAGTACCCAGCCCAAAATCGGGAAGCGCTAGGTCAAGGATTTACCCAAGCAAATCGGTATGTTGCGGAATATTTCGCTACGGTAATTAATACCGGACAATTGCAGACTCATTTACCCGCAGAAAAACTGGCTAGTTTGCTCAATGGAATGTTGTTAGGATATGCGGTAATTGAGTTTACCAGTGAGTTCCACGAACTTTGGCAGAATCGGGAGGATTTTTTAGAGAATTTGGTGACATTGTTTTTACATGGTGCAGTTTCACAAGCACCTCAATCTCCTATAGTTTCAGTGGAGAAAGTTGCTGATTTACCCGCTGCTTTGGTGCATTCAATTCTGCAACGTGCCAAAAAAGTCGGGTGGCAAGATTATGCGTTGATGTATGTTTTGTTTGGGGCTGGATTGAGTGCGGCAGAAGTGGTAAGGTTAGAGCGATCGCACTATATCAAAGACACTCATCAGCAACTTTTACAAATCACCCAAGAAAAGATTCGCCAAGTTCCCCTTAACCAATGGATTATGGGTAAACGCTATGGTTCCTATCAGCGAAATCCCCTAACCCAATGGTTAAAAAATCGTAAAGATAATCAATCAGCCTTATTTCTCAATGAAAACGGCAACCCTCTTTCGGAAAACCAGTTACGCCAGAAATGGCAAGCATTAACCGCAGATTTACTCACCCCAGAAGGACAGCCTCCCCACATTGAGCAATCTCAACAAACTTGGTGCGTGGATATGCTAATCCGAGGAATCGATTTACCAAATTTGTCGATTCTTACTGGTTGGGATACAAGCAAATTACAGCCTTATGTTCATCGAGCTAAGGAAAAAGCAGCCTTAGAACAAGCTTCCCGTCTCGACCAGAAAATCTAACATTAAGTAAATTCATTAAGATTAGTAACAAGTTTCCACCTAGAGCTAGAGGTAATGATTAATGCTAAAGAAAAAATGGGTACTAAAAACTTATAGAGTGCATTAGTGAAAACAGGAAGTCAATGTATGTCGCCTGAATCCCCCGAAAAAGAAACGATCTTAATCATTGATGATAGTCCTACTAACATAGTGTTACTTTCGGAGTTATTACAAGAATCAGGATATACCGTTTGGATCGCCAGAGATGGTGAAACAGCTATTTGTAAAGTAACAGAAGAATTGCCCGATCTAATTTTATTAGATGTGTTGATGCCGGGACCTGACGGATTTGAAATTTGCCAAAGGTTGAAGTCTAATCCTTTAACAGATGAAGTTCCGATTATTTTTATGACTGCGCTTTCTGACCCTGTAGATAAAGTGAAAGGGATGAATTTAGGAGCAGTTGATTATATCACGAAACCATTTCGCCAAGAAGAAGTATTAGCCCGGGTTAAAACCCATTTAAAAATTCGCAAATTAACCCGATCGCTAGCGAAGCAAAATCAACTACTTAAACAAGAAATTCAAGAAAAAATTGCTGCTGAAGCCAGCTTACAAAAGCTGACAGAGGAATTAGAAAAACGGGTAGAAGAGCGCACTGCTGAATTGACTAAAGCAATGTATGATTTGCAAAAAGCGCAAGTGCAACTAGTCCAAAAAGAAAAGATGTCTACTTTGGGTCAATTAGTTGCTGGTGTGGCTCACGAAATTAATAATCCGATTAATTTTATTGCTGTTAATCTGACTCATGTGGAAAAATATATCGAAGATTTGCTAGAACACTTACAGCTTTACCAAGAAAAATTTTCCAATCCTGGTAATGAAATCGAAAATCATGCAGAAGAAATTGAATTAGAATTTTTAGTGGAGGACTTACCAAGTATAGTGGCTTCGATGCAAACGGGAACGGAGAGAATTAATCAAATTAGTGTTTCGTTAAGAATTTTTTCGCGATCGGATACTAGCACTAAAGTAGCAGTGAATATCCATGAGGGAATTGATAGTACATTGATGATTTTGAAGCATCGCCTTAAAGCTAATGAAAATCGTCCGGCGATCGAAGTTATTAAACAATATGGCATCTTACCTTTAGTAGAATGCTACGCCGGACAACTGAATCAGGTATTTATGAATCTGCTTTCTAATGCCATTGATGCTTTTGATGAGTATAGTCAAGCCTACTCATACAAGGAATTAGAGCTAAATCCCAGTAAAATTATTATCAATACAGAACATCAGGAAAAAGAACAGCAAATCCTGATTCGGATCAATGATAATGGGCCTGGAATGTTACCAGAAGCTCAAGCACATCTTTTTGAGCCTTTATTTACTACTAAACCTTTAGGAAAAGGCACTGGTTTAGGATTATCTATCAGTCATCAAATTGTAGTAGAAAAACATGGAGGTCAGTTAACTTGTAATTCTGTTCCCGGAAAAGGAGTAGAATTTATAATTGCTTTACCATTATATTAATTTACTTGGTAAAAAGTTGTTTTTGCTACCAATAATATGGTAATAACATTGTACATCTTAAGTGATGTTATATTGTGCTAAATATGGGACTTTTTGTAGAATCTGAACCTTATCCTTTTCCTTTCAATGGGGATTTACGCCCGGAAAATACAGTTTTGCTAGTAATTGATATGCAAACTGATTTTTGTGGGATTGGTGGTTATGTGGATAAAATGGGTTATGATTTATCGTTAACTAGAGCGCCAATTGAGCCAATTAAGAAAGTTTTAGAAGTACTTCGCGCCAAGAATTTTCCCATCATGCACACTCGCGAAGGACATCGCAGCGACTTATCCGATTTGCCTGAAAATAAGCAATGGCGGAGTCGTCAAATTGGTGCGGGAATTGGCGATCGCGGCCCTTGTGGGAAAATATTAGTTAGAGGTGAGGCGGGATGGGAAATTATTCCCGAACTTGCACCTTTACCGGGAGAAACGATTATTGATAAGCCAGGTAAAGGAAGTTTTTACGCTACAGATTTGGATTTATTGCTGAGAAAAAAAGGGATTCAAAATATTGTTTTAACTGGAATTACTACCGATGTTTGCGTGCATACTACGATGCGGGAAGCGAACGATCGCGGATATGAATGTTTGCTCTTATCTGATTGTACTGGAGCAACCGACTACGGCAATTATTTAGCGGCGTTGAAAATGATTACCATGCAAGGTGGTGTGTTTGGTGCGATCGCCAACTCAGAAGCATTCCTGAAAGTAATTCAAGAAAACTTTTAAGCGACTTCAGTAATTTTGCTGTTGCTACTTACGTCAATCACCCAAGTAGGTGAATCAATAGGATGAGGCTTATTTACAGAGCAAGTTTTAACTTAAAAGTAGGGAGTTGAACGTAAGTCAACGAATTACCTGAAATGATGAAAAATTTGCTCGATTCAAAAATCGTGACTGAAACAGGTGATGATTTCCAGTTACAAGGGGTTTTAGCAGAACGAGAGTTACAATATGAAGATGCTACCCCGGAAGAAATTTTGGATTTGCTAGCCGAAGCAGTAGACTCTTACACTTTTTTAGCTGCTGAACTTTCGCTAAAGTTGAGACAGATTGCTAGGGAAGAAATTAAGTTTTTACTTTCTGTTTATCAGGAAAGTGTCCTTAAAGCACCTTCTCAAGCCACTATCAATTTTCTGGTTTATCGGGCTTGTAAAATTACTAATGAGATGTTGCTGCAAAATTAACCAGTTGGATGATCCAAATGGATGAAGTTAACTTTTTGGCTCAGATGCTACAAAGAATATAGACAAAGAAAGGCTAAAGCTATTTTCAGGCAAAAGGAATGGTAACATACTTTTCTTTTGCCTGTTTATTTTCTCATATTTTGGTTGATTAATTGCTAAATTTAATATATTTAAATATAGTGAGCCTAAATGATTCGTGAAAAAGATTTTTTTTGAACCGCGTTCGCGTAGCGTGTGCGTAGCACGTAAGACGCGAAGAGCGCGAAGAAAGAAGAGAAGAAGTGTTTCTCGTTCCCAGGTTCAACCTGGGAACGAAGTGAAAGGAGGTTCTACCTCCGTTGCTGCAAGATCTCAGATGAGGAACAATGGAAAAATGACCCTTACTTTTAATCCAGAAAATTACAAACAATTATTAATTACTTATCTTCCCAGAGTGATAAAAACTGAAGCAGAGAATGAGAAAGCTTTAGGTATTGTCGAAGATTTAATGCACCGAAAACGGACTCTTGAAGAAGATGAGTTATATCAGCTTTTAGTTACTTTAATTGAAAAGTTTGAGCAAGAACATTATCAGCCTAATCAGCAGAATAATCCAGAATCAATGCTTTTGTTTCTTTTAGAAGATTCTGGTAAAAGCATCAGTGATTTACAAGCTGTGTTAGGTTCAAAAACTGCGGTTGATGAGATTGTGCAAGGACAAACCAAAATTTCCCCAGAACAAGCTAGAAAAATTGCAGCGTTTTTTCATGTAGATCCGAGCATATTTACTGAATAGATTCAACTATAAATTAATTGGAAATTATCGATAAAGAAATTACTGATTGGGGAAATTTACTCATTAAAGCTGGTAAAATTGGGCAAGGGAGTTGATCTTGTAAATTTTCCGGTTTACTCCAAATAAAAGGTGCTTTTTGAGCAGCTGACATCCATAATAATCGTTTTGCTCTCGTCATTGCTACATATAAAAGCCGGAATTCTTCAGCTGTTTTTAAATAACCTGCTTGTTGCCAAGCATCCATGATTTCTGGTAATTCTACTTCTGGATTATGTAGGCTGGCGCGAATTTGGGCACGGGCGACTTCTGCTAATGTAAAATTGCCTAAAAATTGGGCTGGGGTGGGTATTCGCAAGTTTCCGGGAATCATATTTGCGTGTAAAAATGGGAGAAAAACATAATCCCAATCTAACCCTTTGGCTTTGTGCATGGTGATAATTGTTAATCTTCCCGGTTGTGTATATTGACTTTCGTTTGCTTCGGTGTCTACTGGTTCAAATTTCTCGGAACTGACTATTTCACTTAAAGCATTGAGGATGTTATTCATGGAAAGAGAACCGGAAATTTGTCTGGCTATTCTTTCGGCTAATTTGTCAGCGGTGGCTAGTTCTGTTTGGTCGTAATTTAATGCTAATGCCAAAAAAGTAATCATTTGATAAATGGGTAATTCTAATCTGGCGCGGAGTAATTTGCGACAAAAACTACTAGCTTTTATGACATCTTCTGATTGGGGTGGATCGAGAGGACTGGGATAGAGAAATTGTTCTGGTAAACTAGCAAGGGCGTTCAAATCTTGCGGGGGAATTAATTGTCTGGTGACTAATACTTCTAAGGCGGATTTTAAGTAGTCGGGGGAATGGGGTCGATCGAGAAATTGCAACAAAAATAAAACTTCAGCAGGAACGTGAGAATGTCGATCGCGTTCTGCAACTTCATAAATCTCGATTTGAGTGCCAAATTCCTGCTTTAATTGTTGATGCACAAATCGCCCTTGGTCGTTAGTTCTTACTAATACCGCTGCTGACCTTCGTTCCTGGGGAAATTCAGCAAAAAGTTCAATAATTCTTTGACCGATTAACTTGACACTTTGGTAAGTATCTTTAGGAAGATAAATTTCTAAACCTCGACCAACTGGGGTTGGATTAGCATCAGGTTGCGGATCGTTTATATCCACAGGTAGAATCATTTGCGGGCGAAAAGGTTGTTCTGTTCCTGCTAATTTCGAGTTATTTACCCAGCTTAAAACAAAGTTAGCCGCATTAATAATTACCTGACTACTGCGACCCGCCCGATCCATTGTGGCTAATAATCCTTGCATTTCACAATTATTACAAAAACGGCGAAAATAAATCGGATCTGCGGGGGTAAAAGTGGAATTAATCGCTTGATTTGGATCGCCAACTCTGACTAAATTTGGTGGTGCATTGGGATTATCTGAATCTGTAGAGAGAATTTCTAAAAGTCTGGTTTGTAAAGGGGAAGAATCTTGGGCTTCATCTTCAAAAACAGCGAATACTTGACTTTGTAAAGTTCGCCTTGCGCTGGGATTGTCCAAAACTTTTAAAGCTGATAAAATCATTTCATCGTAATCGATAAAATCACGGGTTTTGAGTAAGTCTTGGTAATTTTGGTAGAGTTGGGCTGCGATCGCTAAAATCCCATAACCATCAGTTGATTGTTCGCTAATTTCCCAAAGTTTTCCCGGCAAATAACCAGAACTTTTCGCCTCATGAATTACCGTTTTTGCTAACTCAGGTAAAACTTCCGTTCTTAACACCGACTGACGGCGCAATCTTTCCGTTTCTTCGCCATCAAATTGTATACCTTCGAGTAAAACTTGAAACTGTCGCGGATAATCAATAATCCATTTTTCCACTGCGGCGCGAATTAACCGATGACTTTGATTCGCATTAATTACTGTGAGATTGTCTAAATTTAAACCGGATAAATCGGGATAACGAGTAGCAATATTTAATGCTAAACCATGTAAAGTTTGAACTACAAAACCTGTTTGAGGTAAAGATAATTTTTCTCGTAAATATTCTCGAATTTTCGCTTTAATATTAGCTGCTGCCGATCGAGTGAAAGTCACAACTACTAATTGCTTGCGGTTGTGGAGTTGGTGACGGGCGATCGCGATCGCCGCTGCACCAGCCATCCCCGTTGATTTTCCCGCACCTGGAACCGCTGACACTGCCAAAGGCCCAGATTGCCAGTCTGCCATTTGTCTTTGTCCCGATCGCAGGCTATTTCTAATTTTTTGTAGCGCTAGTTCTATATTGGGGTTCATTCAGGCAAAATTAATATTAAAGACTAACTTTTCCGGCTAATAGTTGAAATTCTCTGCTATTAGCCTATTAAACAAAATTTTAGTGCAATTACCGACCAATAAGTAATTTTATACTTGTGTTTAACTCATCAATTTTAACCACAAAACGAAATTGATTAGCTTCCAGTTGAAGTTACATTAGCAGTTTTCCAGAAACTTTCTTAAAATTGGGAATGTTATCAGAAAAATTTTTGTGCTTTTTTATTGCATCTAGCAATTAGCACACAGTTCTTTATATGTCAATGGCTAATGAATGTAAAATTTTATAACGTGACTTTACCATTGACCGACATATTAAAATCGTTTACAACTCCTCAGCAAAACAAATCTATGGAACTGCTGCATCAGCCAGAAGAAATTATCGCCCAACGTTATCGGATTGTGAATATCCTGGGACAAGGTGGAATGGGGATAACCTACGAAGCCGAAGATTTGCAAACCCAAGGTAGGGTAGCAATTAAAGCGCTGTCTCTTAACCGTGTAGGAGACTGGAAAGCCGTAGAACTTTTTGAAAGAGAAGCATTAGTTTTGTCTAATTTAAATCATCCTTGTTTGCCGAAATATTTAGATTATTTTCCGGTAGAAACGGCAAACAATCACAGCTTTTATTTAGTGCAAGAATTGGTAGAAGGGCGATCGCTTTATTCCTTAGTTGAGAGTGGATGGCACGCCACAGAAAGTGAAATTCGCCAATTAGCCAGCCAACTTTTAGATATTCTCACCTATTTACATGGATTAACACCACCAGTTATTCACCGAGATATTAAGCCACAAAATATTATTCGGAGTCAAGAAGGCGGGATATTTTTAGTAGATTTTGGTGCGGTAAAAACCACTTACCAAACTACCTTTAGTGGCGGAAGTACAGTAGTGGGAACTTATGGTTATATGGCACCGGAACAGTTTCGCGGACAAGGTTATCCCGCCACAGATTTATATGGTTTAGGGGCAACTTTGTTATTTTTAATTACGCATAAATCGCCTTCAGAATTCCCGACTCGCCAATTAAAAATTAACTTTCGTTCTCAAACAATAATTTCCCCAGAATTAGGTGATTGGTTAGAAAAATTGTTAGAACCAGCAGTAGAAGATCGATTTGGATCGGCTAAAGAAGCTTTAAGTGTATTATTGGGACAAGGAGTGCTTGTACCGAAACGTCATCGTCCGATCGGTAGTCGAATTGCTGTTACTAAAAATGAAAGAAAGTTAGTAGTAGAAATTCCGCGACTTGGTTGGGGATACTGGGATTTTCATAATTTTATTAGTGCCTTGATTTCGCTAATTGCCGCATATTTCCTGTTTTCATTTCACTATTTCACATTTATTAGCTTATTCTTCTGGATTTTTCCCTTGTTTTCGGTTATTATGTTGATGTTTGGGTTAAATAAACTGAAAGATACTATTTTTAAATTACTGGGGCGCACGCAATTGGAAATCGATCGCCAAAACTTTAAAATAAAATGGTCTTTTCTCGGCTTGTTCTATCAAATTCAAGGGAAAACTAAGCATATTGAAAAGGTAGAACTAAATACTTTTGTTCGTCCAGAAGATGAGTTGATTGCTAAGTGGAAAGACAAAAGTCCGCAAACAACCACAGCCTGTGCTTTAATTGAAGGAGTTCGGATTCATCGTTTTGGTAGTGGTTTAACTCCTTTGGAAAAAGAGTGGTTATTGCAGGAAGTTGCTACTTTTCTGAGAAAACCTTTACCGCCTTCGATTTTGCCAAGGTAAAGGAATGAAATTTTCTCGACATTATCTCATTTTAGCGATCGTCCTCATTGTAGGAACAAGTTTAAGATTTTGGGATTTAGAACTAAAACCATTATGGCTAGATGAAGTAATTACCGCTTTATTTAGCCTGGGAAAAACCTACGAAAATATTCCTTTAGATGTTTTGTTACCCTTAAAGAGTTTTCGGGAAATTTTCACATTAAATCCTGGTACTAATTGTCCAGCAATAGCGCAAAATATTATTAAATATTCTACCCATCCACCTGTGTTTTTTTGTTTAATGCACGCTTGGGTAGAGACGGCTTTAAATAGTCCAGTTAAACATAGTTTAGTGTGGGTTTTGCGATCGCTTCCGGCGTTGTTTGGTGTGGGTGCGATCGTATCCATATATTACCTCAATCGCATCGCTTTTAGCAAATCTGCGGGTTTAGTTGGTGCAGCTGTAATGGCGGTTTCTCCCTTCGCAGTTTACCTTTCCCAAGAAGCAAGACATTACACATTACCACTATTTTTGATTACCCTTTCATTAATCACGTTAATTCAAATTCAACAAGACATTTTTCAGCAAAAAAGACGGTTATTAGTTTGGTTAAATTGGGTAATAATTAACAGTATTGGTCTTTACGTTCACTACTTTTTTATTTTAGTCATCCTTGCGGAAATCGCCACAATTTTAGTATTACTTTATCAAGCCAAACCAAAAGCCAAGTATTTATTAATTTCTGCTAGTTTTTCTCTCTTACCTTTCCTACTTTTTTTGCCTTGGCTACCAATATTTTTAGGACATTCTAACCGTCCTGAAACTGACTGGATATCGCAACCACAACATATTATTCCTTTAGCTCAAACTTTGCTAGGTTGGCTATTAATGGTAATAATTTTGCCAGTAGAAAGTCAATCGCTTTGGGTTGCCATTCCACTGGGAATATTAATGTTAATTTTTGGGATTTGGTTAGGATGGCAAGTAGTTCAAGGAATCAAACAACTTTGGCGAAATCCACAGACACATTTAGCGACTTTAACATTAGGAAGCTTTACAATATTTGTGTTGTTAGAATTCTTCGTTATTATTTACATTTTAGGTAAAGATATTACGATTGCACCCCGTTATAATTTTGTATATTATCCGAGTTTTTGTGCATTATTAGCTGGTAGTTTAGTGGTGAGAGATGGGGAAAAAAAGCGATCGACCATAACTTACCTAATATTAGCCGGATTAATTAGTTCTATTTTCGTAGTCAACGGATTAGCCTTTGAAAAACCTTATAATCCGCAAAGAGTAGCAAAGAATATGCTGCAAGAACGATCGATTCCGGTAATGGTAGTAATGGCATATAAAGACACGCAAGATATAGCATTAGGACTAAGTTTTGCATTAGGAATCGACAAATTCCAGCCAAAACTTTGTCAAAATAACAGCGAAACTTGTCCAAAATTCGCCTTTTTATCAGCAACTTCCGCTTATAAAACAGTTTGGGAAAGTCTCACTAAATTACCCAAATCGTCAAAACTTCCCTTAAACTTATGGGTAGTTGCACCTGGATTAAAAAGAGACAACTACCCAGAAAAATTAGCCATTTCCTCACAAACTAACTGTACCAAAAATTCATCTGCTTATTACCGAATCGGCGTACCATATCAAAAGTACAAGTGTAATTAATAAATGCTGAATTATGTCTTGGAAAATGCGGAGGGAGTATAAATCAGCTTTTGAGGATATTTGAGAACTCAGACAAAAACAGACAACTTACATATACCATCTGCGTTCATCTGCGTTCATCTGCATTCATCTGCGTACTAAAAAAAGAACTCAGGCAAAAACAGATAACTTAACATATACTATCTGTGTTCATCTGCGTACTAAAGGAACATTTATCAGAAGTCTAAAGACAAAATAACAAATAACTACTCATCAATTTGCCAAACATCCTTAGTCAAATCCTCATCTAAAATGCGCTTAGGATTCAAAATAAGAATCAGCTTACCGAGTAAAGATTCTTCTGGCGACTCTTCAAACCATTGAAATTGTAAAACTTCCCCTTGTGCGAAAGCGAAATAACTGCTATCGTCCCATTCTCGTTGACTTCGATCGATCACCACCAAAACCTCTTCCTTGTAGCTAGAATCCTGATTAGGAAGCAAAGATCGATCGCACAAAAGCGCCACAGGATCTTCCGCCTTCAACAAAACTTGCCAACCGGGAACAGCCACCCAAGCACCTTGACCGGAAAATTGTACCATGCGGAAAGGGCCGATTTCCTCAACCAAAGGCACCGCTTTTAAATCCGCCACCGACAGAGGCATTTTCCCGACAATAGGTAACAAGCGAGGCATTTGTTCCTCGATTTCCAACCTGTAAAAAGGTAAAATCGGAGCCGGACGTTTGGGAGTAACGCTAAAATCAATTAGCAACTTTTCTACTTGTTGTCTCGCCGCATCAGTTTGAGCAAATCTTAAACCTTTAGCAATTAAACGCGATCGCTCTTGTAAATCCGACTGTTGACGTGCTAACCTCCAATAATGATAAGCTATCGCATCACCAGCATGATTGCTAAACCCAGTAGGCGGAACTCTTAAGCGGGAAAAATCCTTCATCGCCTTCGCTACTTCTTTGGCATCTTCAGAATTCAACCCATGAGCTAACATGAACGTAGCTGCTGCTGCTCTTTCCGGTTGGGTGAGGATGCGAAACTCGTACAAAGAGTCGCTTCCGGTTTTCTCGAAATGCGATCGCACCTCTTCCGACACACCTGCATTTACCATGCTAATGTATACTTGAGCCGCTACAATCACCTGATTTTGGTGAATTGGCTCAAAACCTGTTTCCTCAAAAATTTTTTGGGAACTTAAACCTGCTTTTTGCAGACTTTGGCAAGCTTGTCCCCACTCCACCCAAGAACCTTCCTTGCGGCGGAGACTCAGCAGTAAACCATCCACATCGACATCAGTTGGTTGGGAGTTAGGATTGGGAGTATTTGAAGAGAAATCAGTCATAATAACAAATGGTAAATGTAGGGGCGGGTTTTGTAGTTAATTCTTCTACTGTAATGAGATTATCTCCTAAACTCACCTCTAATTGCTAAAACTCCAGTTTACAACAGAGCAAGTTAATTAAAAATTCTGAATTCTCTGGAACGATCGCTTAGTTTAACTGCAAAAATTGTTACGATTCAGAGATATGCGATCGCGAATTTTACATTAACTGCCAAAATTAGATTCAAGTCTTATGGAAAATACCATTCCAGAACTAGAGAGCATAATTCGTCAACTTATGAGTTCAGAGAGACGTAAAAAAGCCAAAATGTTGGTTGTAGACGATGAACCAGATAATTTAGATTTGCTTTATCGTACCTTCCGACGAGATTTTCAAGTTCTCAAAGCAGAAAGCGGGATTCAGGCATTGGAGGTATTAGCAACTGAAGGCGAAGTCGCCGTTATTATCTCCGATCAAAGAATGCCAGAAATGAAAGGGACAGAATTCTTGAGTAAAACTGTACCGCAATTCCCCGACACTGTAAGAATTATTCTCACTGGATTTACTGATATAGAAGACTTAGTAGATGCCATCAATTCTGGACAGGTATATAAGTATATCACTAAACCTTGGGACCCCTTAGAACTCAAAGGAGTAGTGCAACGTGCTACTGAGACTTACGAATTACTAAAACAGCGAACTGAAGAATTGCGCCGTGCGAATGCACAAATGGCGTTGCTTTCTACTATAGTCCAAGTAGCCCAATCAGCGACCAAGGTAGAGGAATCTTTACAACCGATCGCTCAAGCTTTTGGGGAAAATTTTGCCGCAGATGGTTGTATTTTGCAACTAGTAGAAAACAATTCTTTAAATTCGGCTCAAGGTATTTACAGTGCGGATAGTCCGATCGACAATTGGTTAGCAGAAGATCCATTGGCGAAAGATGCGATCGCAAACAAGCAATTACAAGGATCGGTAAACGTCCCCGCAGATGCTAACTTGTCAGAAGTCAGTCATTACGCAGCATCTGGGATTCAAGCACATATTATAGTGCCGATTATTTACCGAGATCGAGTAATGGCAGTGTTATCCCTGCAATGGAAAAATCCTTGCCAATTGCGAGAAGATGAAATTAAACTAATTCATCTTTCTGCTCAACAAGTTGCACTAGTTCTCACCAGTACCAAAGCTGCTTAATGATGACCGATCGCGCCAGTGAAATTCAAACCATTTTTAACAATATTGCTCCAGTTTACGACAATCTCAACGATTGGTTAAGTCTGGGACAACATCGAGTTTGGAAACTGATGACAGTGAAATGGAGTCAAGCGAAAACTAGCGACACTTGTATAGACTTGTGTTGTGGAAGTGGCGATCTCAGTCAAATTTTAGCGCGTCAGGTGGGAAATACTGGTCAAGTGTTTGGCGTAGACTTTTCTGCGGGATTGTTAGCTATAGCCAAACAACGGGTGCAAAATCATTATCCACCATTGGCGATCGACTGGGTAGAAGCAGACGTTCTCCAACTTCCCTTTCCCGACAATTATTTTGACTGCGCCACAATGGGTTATGGATTGCGTAACGTTACTGACATTCCCGGTTGTCTGCGCGAATTGTACCGCATTCTCAAACCCGGAGCAACTGCCGCAATTCTCGACTTTCATCGTCCTTATAATCCCGTAATGCAAAACTTCCAGCAGTGGTATCTTAAAAATGTCGTAGTCACTGCTGCTGAACACTTCGGTTTAACAGAAGAATACGCTTATATTAGCCCTAGTTTAGACAAATTTCCCCAAGGTCAACAGCAAGTAAACCTAGCTCAACAAGCCGGATTTACCACTGCTACTCATTATCAGATAGCTGGTGGGACAATGGGTGTTTTACGAATTACAAAATAGAATAAAAGTAATAGGGTGTTGGCTAGTCAGTCAAAACTCAGAGTTTGCACCAACTACCAACTACCAACTACCAACTACCAATTACCACTAACTTGAATCTCTCTAATTTCTGGCTTTATATTAGTCCTCCCATTCTTGGTGCAATTATTGGCTATTTCACCAACGATATAGCCATTAAAATGCTGTTTCGTCCCTATAAAGCTAAGTATATAGGTAAACAAAGGCTACCTTTTACACCAGGGTTAATTCCTGCCAATCAGGAACGCTTGGCAAGGCGAGTTTCTGATACTATTATGGGGTCACTATTAACACCCGAAGAATTACAAAATTTGGCGCGTCGTCTGTTAGAAACGGAACGAGTTCAAGGAGTAATTCTCTGGCTGTTGCGGTTAGCCTTAGATCAATTGCAATCAGCAGATAAAGAAGATAAAACTGTTAAAGTAATTGCGGGAATCCTCCGCGATTTACTAGGTCAATCTTTACCCAGATTGTTAAAAGTTTTAGCGCGTCGGGAAGATTTTTTAGAACCCCAATTAAATCAAATATTTGACCAAATTTTATTAGAATTTCAACTCAGCGAACAACAAGCAAATCAATTAGCGGATTGGCTTTTACAAGTGGTTTTGCCTCCCGAAGTATTGCGGGTGGCGATAATTGATTTTTTGACCGATCGCAACATTCAACTAATGGATGAAAAGTTTCGTGGTGAAACTAGCGGAACCTATTGGGTAGTTGCCAATTTATTCGGTTTAAGAAACACTTTAAGTCGTTTACGAACTTATTGTCTTGATGAAAAAGAAGAAGCAAATCAGCGTTTATCTGAATTAACTCAATCTTTTGCAGTTAGACAGCGGTTGCAAGAATGGTTACAAAATATATCTTTGCAAAATCTCCCGATTTCTACAGTGCGTCAACTACGTAAAACTATGCGCGAAAGTATTCGCAGTTACGTGCAAGAACGTGGTGTAGAATTAATGGAAGGTTTAAGTGATTCCATAAACTGGGAAGGTACTACTCATATTATTTTAAATAGATTAAGGAATTCTCCAGTTGTTAATTCTTCTTTGACAGTTGTAAGTAAGGAATTAGCTTTAGTTTTAGAACGTTACTTAGAGCGAGATTTAGAAAATATTGTGGAACAAATTATTCCGATTTTAAATATTGACCAAGTAATTATTCAACGAGTGCAAGCAACTTCTCCGAAAGATTTAGAGTTAGCAATTCAAGGAATTGTGAGGAATGAATTGCAAGCGATCGTCAATTTAGGCGGAATTTTAGGTTTTATTGTTGGTTCGATTCAAACAGTAATTTTGTTTATTCAACAATAGTGTAAAATTCTGTACATCACTTAAAGTTTTGCAGGATTAAAGTTTACTATGCAGTCAGACGATCGACAAGAATTCATCAAAGAGTTTATCGAAAATGCCAAAGACCACCTTTATGTAATTGAAAAAGGGTTGCTAAATTTGCAAGTGGCGAAAGACGCGGAATCGCTAAATCAAATACTGCGTGCTGTCGCGTCACTCAAAGTTGGAGCAGAAGTGCTAAATATCAAAAGCATTGAAAAAACCGCCTATAAGTTAGGAAAATATCTGGAAATCGTCAGAGATCGTCCGGTCAAATTTGACCAACAATTAGAATCATTATTTATGCAAATTTTTGATGCTTTATATTTGTTGGTAAACGAACTAGATTCAACATTTGGACTGAGGGAAGAAGTTTCTAATCAAATTGTTTTAAAAATTGAACTTGTTTTTGAATCTATTAAGCAACAGCTAAAACTATTAATCAATCCTCATGTACCTTTTATAGAAATAGCCCAAATCTTTCCTCTATATAGTGCAGTAAAAGAAGCTGCTGCTGAGTATGGTAAGCAAGCAGAAGTTACAATTGAGGGGGGAGAAAACCTAATTTCTGAATATTTTCTGAAACATTTCCGCAGGTTACTGACTCATTTAATTAATAATGCTATTGCTCATGGAATAGAATTACCAGAAGTACGGCAAGCAGCAGGTAAATCTCCAGTGGGTCAAATTAAGATTCGTATTTTTTACCAAGGTAATCAGACGGCGATCGCATTTTCTGATGATGGCGCTGGAATTGATATCGATCGAGTGAAAACCAAAGCAATTGAAAAGGGTTTAATTACAATTTCTCAATCTCAAACTATTTCTCAAGCAGATCTGTACGAACTCCTCTACCATCCAGATTTTACTACCAAAAATGAGCGAGATTTAAGGGCTGGCTTAGGATTTGGGATGGACATAATTCGTACAGAATTGAATAAAGTAGGAGGGTTGATTACTACTAATTCCACGCCCGGAAGAGGAACTACTTTTACTATTATTTATCCGTGAATAAAAGTTATCTATCTATAATTACTGAGGTTGTTAATTCTAGCTGTAGCGATCGCCACTAAATATCATTTCGTTTTTATCACCTCAATAAATAACTCCAGGCAAACACCAGCAAATAGGAATAGACAAATAGACAGATAAAATATTTGAACTGGAACTACTAAGATCTTAATTAGGTATTAACTATCAACAGGTGCAGTTATGAAATACCAATGGTTAATTTTAGTATTAGTAGCGATTAGTGGTTTGAGTGCCGCAAATGTCAAGGCTCAAACAAGCAACTCATCAAATCGACAATATGGTTCTGGAAATTGGCTTAATTATCCATACGGAACCCGTGTTTATGGAAATGGAATGATTTCTACGCCTAACTCTGGAGTTATTTCTCCTAATGTTGCAGTTCCTCGTTCAGATGGCTCTACAACTTACTACTATCCTAATGGCACTCAAATCACTATTGATAGAAACAACAACAACATTAACCCAGCGGGAACGCCGCTTTATCCTGGAGTGAATGGCGGGATAAGAGATAATAGGCTCACCAATCCCAACAATTCGCCACAGAATCAACTTAATCAATAGTTTTGACAAACCACAATCGCTGGGAAATTAATTGAATGAAAACCAAGCCTTTCTGTACCTTGCTAAATTGCCAGCAAGGTATTTTTGCAACAAAAAGCTATTTTTAGACGAATAATGTGTAAATATTAAGATAAACATTATTGAAACCATGAAACTTGCTTTTCGGATTGCAATTGTTGTCATCAAAGAATGGATTTTATTCCACTTGATTTCTCCAGCTTTGTCTGTGCTTCCCCAAGAAAAACTTGCCAAACTGAGCGATCGATTAACTGATTGGGCACAATTAAAATATTATCACCAAGCTAACGCCTTACTTTCGCCTGCAAAAAATAATGAAAATCGAATCGTATTTTTTGGGGATTCGATTACTGAATTTTGGGATTTAGGTAACTATTTTCCTGACAAACCTTATATTAATCGTGGGATTGCTGGACAAACTACGCCGCAAATGCTAGTTCGTTTTCGTGCTGATGTGATTAGTCTGAAACCAAAAGTGGTAATAATTTTAGCTGGAATAAATGATATTGCGGGTAACACAGGTTTGGTTACATTGTCGATGATTGAGGATAATTATGCTTCAATGGCAGAACTCGCTCAAGCTAACCAAATTCAAGTTATCTTTGCTTCTGTTCTACCCATTCACGATTATGGCTCGATCGCGCGATCGCAAAACCATCTACCTACTAAAATCCGCACTCTCAACGATTGGTTACAGCGTTACTGTCTGGAGCATAATCACATTTATCTCAACTATTACAGCCAAATGCTAGATCCGCAGGAAATGTTAAAAGCAGAGTTAGCAGATGATGGATTACATCCTAACTCTAAAGGGTATCAAATAATGACTGCACTGGCGGAAACTGCAATTGAAAAAGCACTGCAACCGCTCTCTTATAATCAGGTGCAGTCGCAGTCTGTCTAACTCAAGGAGAATGCAGTTTTATTGACGATATTGGGTGGGGTTGAAGTTTCCCAGAAACGGTGTGTCGCACAGCTTCCACAAATTGACTGACTCGAATGGGATCGACAGCTTGTTCGCGTTTTCCGTGACGTTTTAGAGAACTGGAAACTATTACGCCATCGGCGGCTTGCATCAAAGTAGAAATATTTTCCCAACTCGCACCACTACCGATAAATACTGGTGTGTCGCTGGCTGCGGCTTTAGCTAACTCTAAGTCTTCCAAACTGGGAGGACTACCCGTAGCCCAACCAGATAAAATTACTGCATCAGCTAAACCTCGTTCGATCGTATCTTGTACTGCTGTAGTGAGATTGGGCGAACCTAAAGGTCTGGCGTGTTTAACTAATACATCTGCCAAAATTTTGATATCGCTGCCTAATTCTCGGCGATATCTTAGTAGTTGATGCGCTTGTCCTTCGATTAATCCTTGATCGGTAGCCATTACGCCTGTAAGGACGTTGACGCGGATGAACTGAGCTTTGACGCAACTGGCGATCGCCAGCGCACTATGAGCATCATTCCGCAAAACGTTGATTCCCACTGGTAATGTCACCAAGTTCATCACGCGATCGACAACTAAAGTCATGGCGCTGACTACCGCTGGATCTACTTGGCTGTTGGTGAAAGGCGCATCGAAGAAATTTTCCACCATAATCCCATCGACACCGCCAGATGCCAAGGCTGTGGCTTCTTGTTCGGCGCGATCGATCACTGCTTTTAAATTGCCTCCCCAGCGGGGGGAAGTGGGTAGTGGCAATAGATGAACTACTCCAATAATCGGATTTGGTGTCCTAAAAATTTGCTTCAAGTCCACGTTATTTTTGCTTTTTTCGGACTCGTTAATGCGTCCTGGTAGTTGGTCACTAGTCAATAAATTTTATCTGACTACTGACTCTTGATTTATCTAACCTATTTTACCAGGCTTGTGGTAATCCTATTTTTTCAGGAAAGGCTTAAAGCGATCGATCCCGGCAAGCCATTCAACCGAACGATGGCAGCCTTCGGAGAAAGAAACAATAGGTTCATAGCCCAATAGTTTCTCTGCCTTAGTAAAGGGTAATTTATAATCAGACTGTTGTAGGATTGACATCATCTCTGTCACCACTGGTTCTCCCTTGGGAATCACGGCTGGGACTACTGGGGCTGGCTCTGGTGCTGGTGCTGGCTGCGCTGATTTAGGTTTTGACCGCTTCAACTTTTGTTTAAAATCCTCTGGGATCGCGGCTAAAGTTTTTTGCACAAATACTGATTCGCGGATCGAACCGATCAATTGCTTTTTCCGACTATGGGTGAATTGTGGAACTGGAGGTGATGGCAGCTGAGTTGGATCGACCCCAAAAACTTCGGCAAAGGGACGGTAAAAATCTAACCAAGTTACCCGTTCGCGATCGCCTGCGAAAAATGCCTCCCCATCTGCCTCTTTTGCCGTCATAGCTAACCGCATTGCATGAATTAGGTTATCAATATAGACGCTATTGCAGATCCCTTTACCTTCATTAATCAAATAAGCCCTACCCTGAATTAGCTGATCGGCTAATTCTGTCACCCAACGCGATCGAGGCCCAAACACGATCCCCGGTCGAAAAATCACCACCTCAACCGATCCGGTTTGGTGCAATCGTAATAGCGTGCGTTCTGCATCGATTTTGGCAATATGCGTGGGAAAGTTAGGTTGATTTGTAATTGGTGGAGTAATTTCAGTTGTCCCAGGTGCGGGAGCCGAGGTATGGACGATCATCGAACTGAGATAAATAATCCGGCGCACTCCGACTTTTTCGGCTGCTTTGTAAGTGGGTTCAACAGTACCCCTAATCAGCCCTGGGGTGCCGAGAATCGACTGAATAATCACGTCGCATCCTTTAAAGGCGGATTCTAAGGATGATTGGCTAAAGGAATTAGCAATCCGGCAATCTAATTTATGGTGGGCTAGTTTTTCTACGCTACTTTGAGAGTGTACGATCGGGCGAACTTCTGAAGTTCCTTCGACATTGAGCATTTCCACTGCTCGATTGCCAACAAATCCACTGGCTCCAACTATTCCAATTCGCATTATCTTCCTGCACTTTGTAACTTATGACTCAACATTAATTCATTAAAAAAGGGAACAGGGAAGAAGAGGTGGGGAGAGTTAGAGAGTTTTGAGTTTTGAGTTTTGAGTTTTGAGTTTTGAGTTAAACTTCCCCATCCCCCCATCCCCCCATCCCCCTATCCCCCCATCTCCCCATCTCCCCATCTCCCCATCTCCCCATCTCCCCATCTCCCCATCTCCCCATCTCCCCATCTCCTCAATAGGTTGTCATTGCTGGGAGCGTCAGACTCGGCAGCGAATGCAACTGTACTACTTGCCCAGTTGTTGCACTTTGATATGCTGCATCTACTATTTTCATGTTGACTAAACCTTCTGCTCCTCCTGGATTCGGTGTGCGGTTGGTTTGAATGCACTCAAAAAAGTGTGCCATTTGGCGATCGTACATCGATTGCGGATAGTGGTCTTGACGGGGAAACTTAAATCCAGATTCAATTTCCACTACTTCGCTTCTCCTCAGTTTGAGCTTGGATCTCAGGCGTGACGGTAACAATTTAACCAGATTGTTTTCTGGGTTCAGGTTAGGCAGCAACAACCGAGTGGGAAAAAGTTGACCAAATCCTCTTGTGCCATAGAGTTGGGTGCTGGATTGTGGGCCATCGCTATATGGTTGTCGCCAGCCTGATTCGATGTAGGAAGTCGTACCATTATCCCAATTAACGATGATGATTCCGGTATCGTCTACCTCGGAGTCTTGATAATACGTACCCATACGAGCAAATACACTGATGGGTTGGGGATCTCCGAGCAAGAAGCGTGCTGTGTCGATCGCATGAATCCCGATATCTGCGATCGCGCCGCCTCCAGAAAGCGCCTTCTGGGTAAACCAACCTCCGGGTCCCCAGTGAGTATGTATGCCATATCCTTTGGTACGGATGATTCTGCCTAATTTACTGGTGCGCTTTTTCAGCCATTGTGTTTCTTCATCGAAGCGCCAACAGTGTCCCACCATTAGCACTACGTTAGTTCTTAAGCTTGCTTCCAAGACCTGCTCGGCTTCGATCGCATTGAGCGCCATCGGCTTTTCCACCAACACTGGTACTTTGGCGTTGAGTGCGGCGATCGCTTGCGGTGCGTGCAGGAAGTTCGGTGTCCCAATAATCAACGCATCGAACTTCGCATTAGTCAGTGCTTCTTCTATAGTGGTGTACTGATTGGCGATCGAAAACTTTTGCGCGAATCTACCAGCTGGCTCGGCAAACTTCTCAATTACAGCTACTATCTGACCTCCCTGCGCTTGGACGGCTCTGGCGTGAACTTCAGCAATGTGACCCGCACCAGCAATGGCTACTTTCAATGTCATCTGTTTGTCCTCAAAATCTAAAACATTAAATCTACAGCCCGTTTTTTCCTAGAGATTCCAGCATCAGTTTCAATTCCCGATTAGCTTCTATGACTCATCGCTCAAAGTCTCCAGAGTGAAGAGGCTAACTCCAAGTAAACTGAATCTGTGGATAACTATAATGTCATGTATCGATTATTTTCTATCATAGGGTGAGGAGGGATTGAAAGCCCTGTTCAGAGATCTTTACAGAAGCTTTAAATTAATAGCTAAATAATCAATATTCTTAAAGATATTGTCTACTTTAAAAGCGGAAGATACCTATTTTCTTTAGAAAAAATTCAGACTTTTAGGCTTAGTTATTTGTCAGCAATATCTGAGCAGTTAAATAATTAATATTCTCAATAATATGTTCTACTTCTGAACCGGAATCTGTTGCCAGGATAGACAGAATTTGCTGTAGTTGTTCTCGAAAATCATTTTCATTAATTGCGTTTTTACCGAGTCGCTTTTTCAAGGCTGAAATTATAGTTGATGTAGCTGTTTCCTCTGGCTGTTGCGATCGATGATGTTTTTGCAGTTTATAGGTTTTGAGAATCTTGATACCTTGAATAGTTTTGTTTTGTTCTATTTGGTTAATTTCGTCGATAATTTCCGCAATTAAACGCTTATTAACATATTCCATAACTACTCGCTGAGTGGTTAAGCCATTGCTTGTCGTTTCGATTAATGAGCGTCGTAATAAAGATTCTATGGCGTTTTGTAATTCGTCCGGTGATTCGCTTAACCAAGTATGTTCTAATAGCCAAGAAATTGCGATCGGTTCATCTTCAATTGCCAGTTGATAAATTATCGCTAACTCCAAGGGCCATAATCGAGCGAACTGTTCCTCTAGAAATATTTCAAAATCAAGGGTTAATAAGGATAAACCTTGTTTAAAAAATGCTTCTACGTTACCCTGAAGTAGGTCTTTAATTCGAGTAGCTATCATCTTCAGAGCTAAAGGATTTCCTTGATAATACTTGATTAATTGATTCCAGTACTTTTCGCCAGATAAGCCTTTTTCTTGTAAAATTTCCTTAGCGGCTTCTAGTTGCAATCCCTCTAAAGTTAAATCTCTAACTAAACCAGTTTCCCCAGAAAGTAAGGCAATTTCTCTGGGTTTATCTCGACTAGTAATCAATAAACAGCTTTCATGTCGTTCCGTGCCGATTCTTTGAAAAAGTTTGCTATAATTTTGATATTCTTCGTGATAAAATCCGGCAAATTCTTTGGTTTTTAAGATAAATTCTAAACTATCTAAAATAATTAAACAACGGGATTTTTTTAAATATTCCAGTAGTTGCGAAATAATTTCATCTTCATCGTTAGGTAGATCTACTTTTGGTTGTCCAGATAAGAATTGAATCAGTGAAGTAATCAGTTCTTTGAGCGATCGCGGTTTGCGTAGCGATCGCCAAATTAGATACTCGAACTCGTTCTGTATTTCTTGCGCTAACTTCGCAGCAACCGCTGTTTTGCCAATTCCTCCTATCCCGGAAATTGCCACTAAGCGACAGCAATTATCAATAATCCATTTTTTCAAGGTAGCGAGTTCGGTTTGACGACCATAAAAAACTGATACATCTGGTGCGTTTCCCCAATCTTGAGTAATTTGTGAATTTTGTGAACTCGGGAGTTGCTTGCTAACAGGAGAGAGTTTATCCCAGCTAGGGACAATGCTTTGACTGACCAACTCTGGTTTGTGTTCGGCAAACAGAGCAATTAAATCTTCGCGACGATTGCGTTTAATGCTGTCAATTTCACGGGGAATTTCAAAGCGATCGCATAACATTTGGATATGCTTGCGAATTGTCGGCAGTTTTGCATCTATAGTTGTAGCAATCTCTTCATCGCTTTTCCCTTCCAGCAGCAGCATGAGTACGCTTCTGGGTTTGGCAGTCAAACTCTGCCACTTTTCCGTGAATTCATCAGAACGCATATTTTTGTGATTTCATACCCAATAAAAATATTATATCGGAGAAGGTCAGAAAGCAAGGAGAAAGCCAAAACTAGCATTTCTTCTCTGTTACCTTTAACTTCTTCATACAAAATTCACAAATTTCATGTTGACAGTACAAAAATCCTGGTTTATTGTGAAATTAATGAAATTAATGAAATCTGAATCTACCAAAACAGAGGAGCAAAACTGTGAAATCTTTATCAGGCCAACATACGGAGTTTCGTCAAAAGCTAAAAAGCCTAGATTTAGGGCCAATTGCTTATAAGTTAATGCACCGGGATGAGGGTTTAGGGTGGACGAAGGTAAGGACTAAGCAAGCGATCGCTCGTTACTTAATGTTTCTGATTTTGATTTATCTTTATCCCAATCAACCAATAGTTCCGACAGCAGAAATTGACCAAGTTTGGCATCAGCATATTTTAGATACTGATAAGTATGCTGCTGATTGTCAAATGTTGTTCGGGGAGTTTATTCATCATTTCCCTTACTATGGTTTGCGGGGGAAAGGCGATCGGCAAAATTGGCAGCAAGATTTTGCTCGAACCAAACTACTTTTTCAAAAACATTTTGCTACTGATATTGATGAATTAAACAAGAATATAGCTAGTGGAAAAGCTTGTACTTTGCAAGGTCGCGCTACGGGAAAACCTTCTGGTTGCGTTTTACGTAGAGGTAATTCTAGGCAACAACGCCCTCATGTTAACTTCTCTTTCGATGAGGTAGTTTAGGCTATATCTGTAGAGACGTTTCATGAAACGTCTCTACAATATTTATTGCTCAATTCTGCCTGTTTCTTAGCCCCTGTTAATAAGGGGGGTTGGGGGGATCTAAACCTAGTAATCACAGCCTGAGATCCCCCCTAACCCCCCTTACTCAAGGGGGGAACTCCGAAAGAATTAATCACTATCAACTTGAGTGATTAATTGTTTGCCACAATTCCTGCATTTCTTCGACTTCTGGTTTCATCCCCAAATTATCGAAACCTTTTAAGGCTAATTCTGTCCATTCACGAGCTTTTTGTAAGTTTCCACACAGTTGTTCTAGTTTAGCTAAAGAACTGTAATAGCAAGCGGTACAACGTTGATCTTTGTAGCGTTGAGATATGGGAAGACCTTCTTCTAATAGTTTTCGGGCTGCTGTTAAGTCTCCTAAAGCAATTTCTACATCAGCTAACCAATGTTGGGTGTAAATAATCGATCGCAACCACCAAACTGATTCAGCTAAAGAAAGCGCTTGTTGATAAAGAGATTTAGCTTCTAGGTAATTCCCAGTTTTGTAACAAATTTCTGCTTGGTAATAGAAGATATGAATCCAAAAGTTAGGATATTTTTTCTCGGCTGATTCTGCTTGTTCTAAAAGTTTCTTTTGCTGTTCTAACCATCCTTGTGCTTCGGCAAATCTCCGTTGCCGAATTCGCAATACAGCAATACTAATTCCCAAGTCAAAAGTTAGAGGAAAATTTAAACTTGAATTTCCTTTATTTGGCTGAGTCTTTCCCACTAATTCCCAGGCTTTAGTTAACAGTAAATCAGCTTCTTGTAACTGTTGGGGTTGACCCATGAAACATAGGGTTTTACTGCGTTCTAACATGGCTTCAGCGACGGCTAACCAATCGCATCTTTGTTCGGTTTCTTGAATTAGCCAATTACTCCAAGTTAAGCGATCGTCCCAATAACCACGCACATGAATAAACCCTTTAATATGAGGCCAGATTTCCCGAAAATCTGAATATCTGTTGTGGACAATGCACCATTCCAAAACAGCTTGCAAATTTTCCCATTCTGCCTCTAAATTTCCATTTTCAATGTGCCATTCTTTCCAATCCCGACTGCATTCTTGAGCAAATTTTTGATACCAATCAATCCAACGTTCTCTAGCTTCTTTCTCAAATTCAGGATAGGCGGCAATTTGGGCGATCGCATATCTCCGAGTCAGGGGAATCATATCATAACGCCCTTCTCTTTGACTAACTAAAGATAACTGTTGTAATCTTGCTAAACCGTCAGCTGTGGCAATAGGATCGGCGTTAGATAAAGCGACAAAAGCGATCGCTTCTCTAGTAGCAGCTTGGGAAAACATCGCTAATGCCATTAATACAAAATGAGCAGGTTCTCCAATTAAGGGAGTCACTGAATTTTGGAAACAAAAATGAGCCACGTCGCCTGTAGCTTGGGTAATTTTTGCGCTGACATCTTTCAAGATATAACCAGCAGCTAATTGACCAATTGCATAAACAATAACTGCTGGAATACCGCTAGTTACTTGGTAAAGTTCTTTAGCTTCTTCTGAGGAAAAAATTACTCCTTTTTCTAAACTTTGATTTTCGATTAATTGCAAGCTATCTGTTTCTGGTAAGGAATTTAATCGAATGGGTACAAACAAAGCGCGATCGCGAGTGGTAATTACGATTTTAACTGTAGCTGGTAAGTCGTACAAAAATGCCAATACATTATCTCGATCTTCAATAGTTTCTAAGTTGTCAACTATGAGTAAAGTGCGCTGTCGTGACAAACATTCTCTAGTGCATTCTAGTTGGTCTTTTGCATCAGTATGGGTGATATCGCGTCGTTCTAAAGTATTTGCGATCGCCCGACAAATATCCCGTAATTGACTATCCCTTTTTAATCGTTGCAAAGGGCCAGCAGAAGTTAAATAATTCTGTTTGGCAGAGGTGAAAATAATCGCCTCAAAAGTTGGAAAATTTGCGGCATTATCTTCTCTATTAGTAGCAGTTAAACATCGATAAGCTGCTTCTAAAACTAAAGTGGTTTTACCCACACCTCCAATCCCATCCACACTGATTAAATGTGCTGAATGTTCGTAAGAAACAGTTCCAATAACCTTTTCAATTCTGCTTGCCGACCGACAAAGGTGTTGTAATCCCTGGCTGGTAAATTTTGGTAGATGGTCTTTGGCGACTGAGTATTAGTGAGTAATTTTTGCGTAATTTCCGTAAGTTTGGAAGTCTCTGGTTGTTCGTCGATCTCCTGCAAATCGGCAATTTCCTGCCAGTCCATCCCTATTGCCTGACAAATGGCAATGAAGGTATCTCTTTTGATCAACATTCCCCGCCAAAACCGTTTCAAGCTGGCTGGTGCAATCTCCCCTACCTTGCACCATTCCGCCTCAGCTTTTGCCCAACCGCGTTTGCGTCTGGCGCGATCGACCATTTCCAACCCTTCTTTAGAAGCTCTCAGTGTAACCGCCATGCTTAGTTTCTCATTAATTATTCAGTTTCTACGCAAAAATGTTGACATCCAACCTTACGTAATATTATCCTGTAATTGCTCAGTTCTTGGCAAAGTGCATAGAAATTGAGCCTAAATTACTTATGTCCCCATTGTAACGCCTGACTAATATATCAGGTCAGTCGAAGCATGAGTCAGTTATTGTTCAGTCTTTTTAGGTTGAAAAGTTTCTCCCATGAATCACGGAAAAGTTAGAAATCTCGTAGCTGCTGCTATCACTTACGGTTTCATTTCTGTTACTGGACAAGTAGCTTCAGCTGGCACTTTACACAACGGTTGGAATTATGTTAGCGATCCCAATTATGACAGTCTTGCCGGAGATGGTCGTGGTGGAATTATTGCGGGTGGTACTATCTATGAAATTTATGGCATGGCAATTAAAGATGATGTAGATAGTGACAGTATTTGGGTAGCAATTAATTCTAATTTACCGATCGCTGGAAGGAATACTGGCCCATTTGATAGTGGCTTTCCTATTAGCAATGGCAACATTGGTTGGGGAGATTTATTATTTGATTTCTCCGGTTTAGGTAACTTTAAAGCTGCTAATGATGCGAGTAGTTTATTTGGGATTCGTTTCGCTGCTGGTAACGATTCAAAAGTATCTAGGACAGGTGTTTATAGCAATGTAAAAGCTGTCAGCGTAGTGGCACAAAACGGTGGTTGGTCAAATTTTTACAATCATAATATAAACGGAGTGCTTCCGCGCACAAATAGAAATGCAGCAACGGGTGAATTAGCTTGGAACGATCGCTACTATTCTCCCTATACTTCTCTTGGGGATTGGGATCTGCCACAAACATTAATTCCTAACGTTATTGCTTCGGGAACTAAAATTGGTGACATTACTCTTTTAAATAGTTCTCAGCTAAGTGCTGCGGGATTTAGTCCAGCTTTTCTTCCTGCTGTTGGTAGTCAAACTTTTGGTTTCAAGTTTGCTAAATCCTTACTTCCTCAAGCTGATTATCTTGCTACTTTAATTTTGGAATGTAACAATGATGCGATCGCCATTAAAGGCACTACCAAAGTAATCAAAGCACCAGAAAAAGTTCCTGAACCATCTACTATTTTAAGTTTAGGAATCATGGCTTTAGTTTTTGGCACTAACCGCTTAGGTAAGCAGTTCAAAGTTAGCTAATATTCAACTGCTGTTCATTTTCATGCCAATCAATCTCCTTTGGGTAAACCAAATGAGATAGCTGCTAATTTAGCTCTATTTTATTTGGTTTTTTCTTTAGATTTCTGTTTTTTATGGAGAAATTTCACCAATGAATAAAGTATTTGGAAAAGGCGCTTTAGCAACTAATTTTATGCAACATGAACCAATTGTTTTTGATGTCAGTCGGTTGCGCGATGATGAACGTTTAGAATTTAAATATGACCATAATAATCAACTTATTGCTGTACAAAAAATTAAACTTTCCCTTCTTAAAGAACCGATAGAAGGTTTAGCGGAAACTGATATTTCAGCTGGAGGTTCAGGACGAATTTTTTATCAGGGAAGTTCTTGGAAAGCGCGATCGGAAGCCGATGTTCCTATTATCGCTGGTCAAATTGTTTTAGTAAAAGCGCGATATGAATTAACTCTGTTTGTCGTACCAGCATATTCACTTTAATTTGCGCTAACCTTAACAAAGATCGTAGAGACTTTGTATATTAAAAGACGTTGTATACAACGTCTCTACAATTTGTAGCAAACATTTAAACTTCAGGATCGTTTTTTCGTAAAGGGTTGGAAAACTTGTTAAAGTATCTCAACCATTTTGGTGTATTACGATTTTCTAAACGCCCTAAACTTTCCACTGCTAAGGTAAAATTTGGTTGAATTTGAATGGCTTTTTTATAAGCACGAATTGCCGCTTCGTAATCTGCTAATTGTTCTAGGATTTTACCTTTACTATACCAAGCTTCATGATATCTATCTTTCATTTCTGTGGCTTTTTGATAGGCTTTAAGTGCTGCTTCATAGTTAGATAAACTTTCCCATACTTGCGCTTTTCCATACCAAGCTTCGTGACAACCAACTTTTTTCATGTTAGTAGCATCTTCATAAGCTGTTAAAGCTACTGAAAATTGTTGTAATTTAGCTTGAGCATCACCAATCCCACATTTAGCTTCGTAGTATTCTGGCTGAATTTGTAAGGCTGTTTCGTAAGCTTTTATCGCCATTTCATACTTTTCTAAAGCATACCAAGCCATCCCCTTAGCATACCAAGCTTCGGCAAAATCTATCTTAGTTTGTATAGCCTTTTCATAGTTACTAATTGCTGCTTCATACTGATTCAATTTCATTAATACATTACCGATTTCGTAGTAAGAGTTATAGTACTTGGGATGAATTTTGATTGCTTCTTCAAAAGATGCGATCGCTTCCTGGTATTTTCCCGATTTAAATAACGCTTTTCCCTTTTGATGCCAAGCTCGATAAAACTCTGGCATTTTTTTTAAAATTTGCTCGTAGGAGGCGATCGCTTCCTCAAACTTCTTCTTAAAACATAAAGTATTACCTATTCCTAACCAACCATCTGATAACTTTTTCCAAGCTCTTAATGCTTCTGTTGCTGATTCATAACGATTTTGCCAGTCAGGAGATATCATTTTATCTAAAACATCTGCCATTTCGGGAATAATTTCGGGAACTTTTTCCTGCCAAAGATTGCGCCAATTAAACTCATTTTTACCATCACTAATCTGTTGCTGAATCAATCTCGACGGTAATCCCGTTAACCCTTGAATTCCCATCATTCCTACAGCATAAACATCGCTGCTTAACTTATGATTTCCTTGTTTTTGTTCCGGTGCAACATAACCCGAATTACTCGTTTCCCAGATAGATTGAGCAGAATTAGTTATACTATTAATCTGTTTAATCATACCAAAATCAATTAAAACTAATTTCTCATCTGTTTCTCTTCTCAATAAATGCTGACTACTCAGATTCCCATGAATTATATTTTCTTTATGTAAAATTGCTAAAACTTCCAAAACTTCTCGCAACAATTCATAAACTTTTCCCATCAATAAAGTTTGACCAACTACTAACTCTTTTGCTAAACTATTGCCAGGAATAAACTCTAAAATTAAATAAAACTCGTAATTAACTTCAAAATGATTTAAAAGTGTGGGGATTTGGTCGTTTTTTCCTAGATTATATAAGTTCTGTACTTGAGTTTTAAATATCTCTCTCGCTGTTTGCAAAACTAGCTTTTCAGTGTTTTTCAGCTGAAATCTTTTAACAACACAAAACGGTTTATTCTTTGTATCCTCATCTCTTGCTAAATAAGTTTTACCAAACATTCCACTTCCCAACGATCGAATAATTTCATATCTACCCATTAACCTGGAATTAGGAGTAATATTTTTCGGAGGTTGCTGCGGTTTTTCTGATGGTGGATAGGGGGATTTCTTAATTAATTCAGGTGGGTTTGGTGGTAGTGGTAAGGTAGTTTTTTTAGTTAACTCTGACGGTTTTACTGGCGGTGGTAACTCTTCTAATTTGGGAATTGGTACATTATTTAAAGCTGTTAATGCTTCGGTTGCTGACTGGTAGCGATCGCGAAAATAAGAACGCACCATTTTTTCTAACACAACTTCTAGCGCTTTACTAATTTTTACCTGCTGCTTCCAGAGAATTTCTGATGTCTCAGGATCTTCTTCTAATTGATGAACTGGTAATCCAGTAAGTGCTTGAATTCCTATCATTCCCACAGCATAAATATCGCTGCATAATTTAGGACTACCACCAGCTTGTTCGTTCGGCATATAACCCGGAGTACCCACCGTCATAGTACTTTTTATACTCCGAGGTGATGCACCTAAATTGTCTTTAACCGCACCAAAATCAATTAATACTAATTTATTATCTAACTTACGTCTAATTAAATTTTTAGGATTGACATCCCGATGAATAATTCCCTGTTGATGGACAAATTCCAAAATTTCTAGTACTTCTTTTAACAAATTAATTACTTGAAGTTCACTCCAACATTCTCCCTCTTTAATTTCTTGTTTTAAAGGATTTCCCTGAATATACTCTTGGACTAAATAGAATTCTTCATCTATTTCAAAGTGCTCATATAATAGGGGAATTTGTGGATGTGTACCCAACTTTTTCAACGCTTCCGCTTCCCGTTCAAATCGCATTCTTGCTTTCTCTAAAACTTCTGGTTCATTAGAAGGAAGCATGATTTTTTTCACAACACAAGGCGAGGTTTGAGGTTGCCATTGATCTTTAGCAAGAAAAGTTTCACCAAATCCTCCCCTACCTAATTCCTTGTATAAAAAGTAGCGCCCCCGAATAAGTTCCCCAATCATTACATCTATCCAGAAGTTGCTAAAATTTCTATATCTTGTAAAGCTTCTACTGCCGAAAGGTAGCGTTGACGGCAGTCGTTATGTACCATTTTGTCTAAAATATTGGCTAATGCTGGTCTAATTTTGGCTTGATTTCTCCAGATTATTCTCCCTGTATTTGGATCTTCTTGAAAATTGATTGGATGGACTCCTGTAAGCATTTGAATTCCCATGATTCCTAGAGCATAAATATCGCTACAAAGTCTGGGTTTACCGTTAGCTTGTTCGTCAGGTATGTATCCGGGAGTACCTACAGCAACAGTTAGCTGTGTTTGTCCTTGAGCGTCAACTTGACACACATCTTTTACTGCACCAAAATCAATTAATACTAATTTACGATCGCTGTGGCGACGAATTATATTTTTAGGGTTAATATCACGATGAACTATTTTATTTTGATGCACAAATACTAAAATTTCCAGAACTTCTCGCATTAAGGAAATGACTTGCGTCTCTGGCAAGCTTTTCCCTTCTTGAATGATTTGATTTAGCTCTAATCCATCAATAAATTCCTGAACTAAGTAAAAGTATTGTTTTTCCTCAAAATAAGCAAATAGAAAGGGAATTTGGGGATGTTCTCCCAAACGGTAAAGTACTTGTGCCTCTCGTTCAAATAATTGTTTAGCCTTGTCGCAATAACGGAATAATAATTTCTTGACCACACATTTAGGATAACCAGGAAGATGCCGATCTTCGGCTAAATATGTTTCGCCAAATCCGCCTTTGCCTAATAATTTAACTATTTGGTAACGTCCACCAATTATATTTTCAGCTTTAACCATCACAATCACTGAATCATTTTTATATATTTACGGTAATTAATTTAGCTTTATAAATTGAGTTGTTTTCCTCTTAATTTGTTAACAATTAGTTTTTGACAAGCGAGGTGATTAATGAACATATTTTTGAGTCAGCTTGTGTATTTTACGTAACAAAATTTCCCAAGCTGAGTTAAATTTGTCCGGTAGCGATCGCCTTAAATACGCCGATATACCTACCTATAAAACAGTGTGGCATAGAATTTCTCACAATACCAGTCCCAAGGAAGACGCGGCGGTGCGGGTATTTGGGGATGCTGGGATAAGGGGACAAAGGAAAGAGGATACTATTGAGCAAAATTCTTCCAACGTAACTCCTTTTACCTGGATTTGGTAGCTCAGGATTTAAAAATTACCTTAATTTCGAGAAAAATTCAAAATAAATTTACAAAACATTTTCGGCTATTTCAGAGCATTTTAGAGTGATAACGATTTAAATAAATAATTTTAAGTTTTTAACGCTCTTGTAATCAAAGTTTATCTTTTTTACTGGGTTTATTTCTGATTTACTGCGATTTACGCCCTTGTTTAATCAAAGCAGAAAAAAATTTTTTGTTTAGATATGTTGAGAATGTTAATTTTGCGCTACGATTCAAGTACTGACCTAGATGCGATCGCGCAGGACGCAGGCTACTCCAAAAAGTATGCCCGAGCGCCTGTGGGCTGAATCAGCTTGCTCATTGTAGTAGCCTGTGAAAAGGAACGACCTATCGCTCCGTTGTCGATCGCATCCCAAGCATAAAGACCAGAGTTTGCCAAAACAAAAGTCGGAATGCTTATGCGACAAACGAACGAACCTTCCCAACTCGCTAAATGCCTTACACAATGGGCCAACAGCCAACGATTGCAATTACTCATCTAGGATGTGAAAAAAACCGCATCGATACCGAACATATACTGGGACTGTTAGTACAAGCAGGATACCAAGTTGACAGCAACGAAGAATTAGCAGACTACGTGATTGTTAATACGTGCAGCTTTATCCAAGCAGCACGGGAAGAATCCGTGCGTACCATTGCTGAATTGGTGGAGACTGGCAAAAAGGTAGTAATCACCGGGTGCATGGCGCAACACTTCCAAAACGAGCTACTTACGGGATTCCAAAAACAGGAAAACCAAACAGGGGAAGCAGTAGCCGTTGTCGGTACTGGTGATTATCACAAGATTGTCAATGTAATTCAGCAAGTACAGCAAGGAGAAAAAGTTACCGAAATTTCCCAAGCGCCGACTTTTATCGCTGATGAAAATATTCCCCGTTACCGCACCACACCAGAAGCAGTAGCATATTTGCGGATAGCCGAAGGGTGTGATTACCGCTGCGCGTTTTGTATTATCCCCCATTTAAGAGGGGAGCAGCGATCGCGTACAATAGAATCGATCGTCGCCGAAGCCAAGCGACTAGTTACCGAAGGCGTAAAAGAAATTATCCTGATTTCCCAAATTACCACTAACTACGGATTGGACATTTACGGAAAACCAATGTTAGCAGAACTACTGCGAGCTTTGGGAGAAGTAGAAATACCTTGGATTCGCGTCCATTACGCCTATCCTACCGGATTAACGCCAGAGGTAATTAAAGCCTTTCAGGAAACACCAAACGTCTTACCGTATCTAGACCTTCCCTTACAACATTCTCATCCCGAAGTTTTGAGGGCCATGAATCGTCCTTGGCAAGGGCGAGTAAATGACGCAATCATTGATAGAATTAAAGAGGCGCTGCCACAGGCCATCTTACGGACAACATTTATCGTTGGGTTTCCAGGAGAAAGGTCGGAACATTTCCAGCACCTAGTACAATTTGTTCAGCGCCACGAGTTCGATCATGTAGGTGTATTCACCTTCTCTCCAGAAGAAGGAACCCCAGCGTATAGTTTGCCGAATCAATTACCCCAATCTGTGATGGATGAGCGTCGGGACATCCTGATGCGAATTCAACAACCGATTTCTCAGAAAAAGAATCAGCAATCAATCGGGAAAATAGTAGATGTATTAATTGAGCAGGAAAACCCCGCAACAGGGGAATTAATCGGTCGCTCACCTAGATTTTCGCCAGAAGTCGATGGATTAGTCTACGTCACGGGTAACGCCGCACTGGGTTCTATTGTCCCGGTGAAAATTACAGACGCAGATATATACGACCTCTATGGATACAGGACTAGCTAATAGCTATAGCTAATGGCTAACAATCAGGACTAGTGGTAACTAGCCATTAGTTCTTAGCGAAAAAACACCTATCAACTTAAACAACTTATCAAAGTAAAAGCAAATTCATGACTATAACTTTCAAAAACTTAGGTCTTTCAGAAACTCGCGTCCAACATTTAGAAAAATTGGGTCTGGTAACTCCAACTACAATTCAAGCTCAAGCAATTCCACATTTATTAGCTGGGCGCGATGTGGTAGGACAATCTCAGACGGGAACTGGTAAAACAGCTGCTTTTTCTTTACCGATTTTGGAAAGAATTGACCTGAGTCAAAAAGCAGTACAAGCACTTATTTTGACTCCTACCCGCGAATTAGCATTACAAGTGGGAAATGCGATTCGTGATTTTAGTGGTGCTACTAGCGAACTTCCCTCTAAGGAAGCGAGGAATTTGTGGGTATTGCCAGTATATGGTGGTCAAGCAATTGAACGGCAAATCCGTCGTTTGCAACAAGGGGTGCAAATTGTGGTGGGAACACCCGGACGGGTAATTGATTTGTTGGAACGGGGAGATTTGAAACTGAACCAAGTTAGCTGGTTAGTATTGGATGAAGCTGACGAAATGTTGAGCATGGGCTTTATTGATGATGTGGAAAAAATCCTCAAGCAAGTACCTGCCGAACGGCAAACAGCTTTCTTCTCTGCTACCATGCCACCAATGATTCGCGAGTTGATTACTAAGTTTTTGCGATCGCCAATCACTGTTACAGTAGAACAACCCAAAGCTGCACCGAAGCAAATCAACCAAGTAGCTTACATGGTGCCCCCAGGATGGACAAAAGCTAAGGCACTCCTACCAATTTTGGAAATGGAAGACCCCGAATCTGCTTTAATCTTTGTTCGGACTAGGAAAGCTGCGGCTGAACTGACTAACCAATTACAAGCAGCTGGTCATAGTGTAGATGAATATCACGGCGACCTCAACCAACAAGCAAGGGAACGTCTTTTACTCCGCTTCCGTCAGCGTCAAGTTCGTTGGGTAGTAGCAACTGATATTGCTGCTAGAGGTTTAGATGTGGATCATCTGACTCATGTGATTAACTATGACTTACCCGATAGTGTGGAAAGTTACGTTCACCGCATTGGTCGGACAGGTCGTGCGGGTCGGGAAGGAACAGCGATTTCTTTGATTCAATCTTTGGATCGGCGGAAATTGCGGTTAATTGAACGGCACGTTAGACAAAATTTGAAGATTGCTTCAGTTCCTACTCGTTCTCAAATTGAATCACGTCACTTGGAAAAATTGCAAGACCGAGTGCGGGAAGCATTGGCGGGGGAACGGATGGCTTCTTTCTTGCCAATTGTGGCTAAACTGAGTGAAGAGTATGAGGTGCATACGATCGCAGCAGCAGCGCTACAAATGGCTTACGATCAAACTCGTCCCGCTTGGATGAAGTCAGAAAATTACAGCGCTGAAGATGAAGCTGCAATTAATGGTAAACCCAAACCTCTCCTGAAGCGGAGCAAACCTGCTGCACCAGCAAAAGTAGAACTCGAAAGCAAGAAATAACTCAGAAATGTATGTTGTTGCGCTTTAGCGCTCTTTGCGCTAAAGCGCAACAACGTGCCTGAATCCCAGACCCAAATCTGGAATAAAAAAAAGCCTGCAAAAGCAGGTTTTTTTGTGTTATTAACTCAGTAGATCTAAAAAGTTACTATCTGCTACCAAATCCGGCTCGAATACTCCTGCTATTCTTTAGTCCAGAGGGACGAGAGTTTGTGTACTGGGGATTTCGATCGCCTTTTGATACACCAAGGGGATAGCTCACCCGGATTTGGTATTCATGAAATCACCTGACTAACCCGTAACAATGGTACTAGGGATTAGATTGGCGACGTTAAATGATTTGCTACCAATTCTTAAAGTTTCAAACTCGGTGACGTTCATAGTGATACCGCCAGATGTAAAGGTGACAAACGTATCAACACCAACGGTTGCAGAACCAACGGTATAACTTCCTGTTGGTAATTCCACGATGTCTGTACCGCCTCCACCAGAGAAATTGCCAGTGCCAAAACCCCGGAGACGGTCTTGGTCAGTGCCGAAAATGATATTACCCGTGCCAGTAATGGTTCCTACTGTCCCAGCGGATGTTAAGGCAGCGACCGTATTGTTACCATTACCGAGATTGATGGTGCCGTCGTTATAGATGCCGACGGTTCCTCTGCCAGTCAGAACGTCTGTACCACCTCCAGTTTGGATGGTGCTACCGAACTCATTACGGATGCCAGTCCCTGTAGTTCCAGTTGCAGTACCAGTGATGGTATCAGCGCCATCGCCAGTGACGATCGTGGAAATTGCGTTGTTGATACCACTGTTACCGCCCGTTCCAGAAATTGTGTTAGTACCAGTTCCGACTTGGATGGTGCTGCCAAATCGGTTCAGGATGCCATCAACAGATCCGCTTCCGGTGATTTTCTTATTATCATTGCCAGCCTCGATTTTGGCTTGCCCGTCGTTGATGATACCGTAGAATCCACCGCCTGTTACACTGCCAGTGATGGTGTCGTTACCATTTCCGGTTCGGATAATAGCAGCATTACCAGCATTTCTGATCCCATTGCCATTCCCAGTGATGGTGTCTCTGCCATCACCAGTCTCGATGATGCCTTCGTTATTGATACCAATGAACCCACCCGTGCCAGTGATGGTATCTCTGGCTTCAGCATTACTGCCTGTTCTGATAATGGCACCACGACTGTTATTGATGCCAATGTCCCCAGCAATGCCAGTGATAGTGTCACTGCCAAGACCAGTTTCAATGGTACCTCGGTTGAATATTCCGTAATAGTTGGGTGTACCAAAGATGGCAGAGAAGGTATTAGTTGCAGTTCCAGAGATGGTATTCGCGCCATTGCCTAACTTGAGGATGGAACCAGCGCCAGTTTTGAGACCAAAATTCTCACCAGTTGCCGAAAGGGATTCATTGCCATCGACAGTTTGGAAAGTGCCATCGTTATTGATACCAGTATCTGCACCAATGGCAGTCACGCTCAACCTGCCAGTACCTGTTTTCTGGAGGGTGGCACCAGTAAAAATGTTGAGTCCGATAGACCCACCACTTCCTTGGAGGGAGTCGCCGCCACTCCGAGTATCTGCGACAGTTCCACTGAGGACAATAAAGCCCCCATTCGCATCGAGAACGGTGTTAGCTCCGTCACTCCACAAACCATTTGCAAGTCCAGTCCAACCTGTGTTTGTTAAGGTGGTCGTCATAGAAAATAGCTCCAAAATATTTCAAAAAGTTGAATTAAACTCCGGCAATAGAATTGAATTTGAGTTACAGACATGGTTCTTGGTTATTTTGCATACCTGCGATCGGCAATACCAAGTCTAGGGAATTAACAGATACTCATGACAAGCTGCGATCGCCAGCAATGCTGACGATTTTTGAGTTTTTATGAGTAATCGGTCGAACTGATAACCGATATTTTGCTTTAAATGTCCAGAATACCTACTGTCTAACTTTTAACTAAATTTCTTTTGCAGAAAAATTAGCAGCATATTCGTTTTCAGTAAGTACCTCTACTATTATTATTTAGCAGCGGTTAATATGCAATAATACGGAGAATATTTATGAAGAATTTATGAATTTACGTCTAAGTATAAATTTACTGTAAATATAATCTCTCGATCGTTGATTTGGTTACTATAATCACAGACAATAAAGATTTAACTTTTATCAAAATTACGGCAGTTTTATAGAATGTAAGGGTGTTTAGTTTTTTTCAGCTGCCTTCTGCCTTCAATCAATATCTGAGTGTTGTAACCAATAAGTGAAAAACAGGCAAATAGCTGGACAAAAAAGCTCTTCAATTTTATAAAATACAAGTCCAACAGTAAGCTAGATTTTGAGTGTTTACTAGAATACAAATCAGAGGTGGCATAGCTGGTTTATAAAAATTTATAATTCTTGAAAAAATTAGTTATTAGTTATACATCAATTATACTTAACTAAATTCACACTAAAAGTTAGATTTAATTGCTATAAACAATATATTCAGATATTACTCAGCTAGGAACCATGAGAAAAAAATTACCATAATTGTTAATAGCAACCAAGTGGGAATGTGAAATAAATCGAGGAGACTTGAAGGAATGAATATTAAAACCTGAGTGAAAAAAGCACCACTAATCATTAAAACTATAACTAACATAGCTACAGGCATAGCATTTACCATCTCACTAAAGACAAGTTCAATTATAGCAACGTAACCACATTATTCTGTAAGTCTGATAATTACTTATGTTACTAGGAATTAATTTTAAAGCAAACCCCCGAAAAGTCGGCAAATTAATCTTCATTTATTCCTTTTTATCAAGTTTGTGGTTTTCATCGACTTCACAATTGTTCAATTTGCTAGTAAAAAACAGTTTGGCTTTAAGATACTTACACATATTGGCAGATTGGACTTTTGTAGTTTTTACTGCTTGGTTACTTTACTACTCAACTAGTCGTTTGCAGCGACAATTGCAACAAAGTAAACAAGAGTACTATAACTTATTTAATCATACGATCGAAGGAATTTATCAAGTATTGCCTTCAGGTGATTATATCAATGCTAATCTGGCTTTAGCAGAAATTTATGGGTATACTCATCCTGAAGAAGTAATTGCTAATTGTAGTTGGCAAATTTTGAATGTTGACTATCAAAAACGGGAAAAATTTATCGATAAATTATATAATAATGGTACTGTTTATGGAGAAGTGTTTGAAATTTACCGCCGGGATAGAACCGTTATTTGTGTAGTAGAAAATGCCTGTGCTGTTCGAGATAATTTTGGAAAAGTATTGTACTATCAAGGCACAGTTCAAGAGATAAATAATCATAATAATTCAGTAGAAGGAGAAGAAGAATTATCAGAAGACAGTAGTACTATATTGACGGCTATAGTTGAAGGTATGACTGATGCTGTGTTTGTAAAAAATCATCAGGGAAGATATTTGATGATTAATGAACCAGGTGCTAGATTCTTGGGAAAATCGGTTAATCAAGTAATAAATGCTTATGATTGGGAATTGTTTCCTAGAGAAGTGGCGCAGCAAATTCGGGAGAGCGATCGCTTAGTATTAACAACAGGAGAAACAGTAACTTATGAGCAAAATATTACTATCTTAAACCAAAATAATTTACCTGAATCCCGAATTTTTCTGGTTAGTAAAAGTGTCTACCATAACTCTGAAGGTAACACTTTGGGTTTACTTTATATTGCTAGAGATATTACTGATTATAAACAGGTAGAAGAAGAAAAAAGCCAACTATTAGAACAACTCAAAAAAGATATTGAAGATTTAGCAGCACTGGCTGAAGCAACAACTAATGTACCGAGTACGATAGATTTGAAACAATTATTAGATATATTGTTACAGCAAATAGTGGAGGTTTTATCAGCAGACACAGCAGTAATTTTGTTAAAAGAAAACGGTTATTTGCGCTTTACAAATGGAGTAGGTGTTCATCCAGAAATTAGTATTTATTATGAAGTGCCTGTTGGTGAAGGATTTGCAGGTACTATTGCCAAATCTATGGAACCACTTTATGTTAAAGATACAATAAATAAGCCTACTATAGAAGTATTGAATGCAACTTCGTTGACATTCATTCTAGAGCAGGGGATTCGGACAATGTTGGGTGTACCACTCAAACGTAACGGTAATTGTATTGGCGTGATTCATTTAGGGTGGTGCCAAATTCATCCGTATAATGAACGAGAACTACATCTTTTAGAGATTACAGCTGAGCGTTGTGCAATGGCGATCGTCAATACCGAACTTTACGAACAGACTCAAAGATTGCAGAAATTAAGACAACTACAAATTGAGCGAATGCCGATCGGATTTATCCTTACCGATCCTGACTTTCATTTCTTAGATTGGAACCCAGCTGCGGAAACAATTTTTGGTTTTACTAAAGAAGAAATTTTGGGAAGACATATATTTACCATTGTTCCCGAATCAGCTAAAACTAATTTTGGTATCGTTTTACTGCAGTTAAGTCAAGGAGATATGACTGCTCATAGCATTAATGAAAATATTACTAAAGCCGGAAAAACTATTATTTGTGAATGGCAGAATACTCCACTTCAGGAAACTGATGGGACAATTTATGGTCATTTGTTCATGGTGCAAGATATCACCGAGTTAAGGAAAGCGCAGGAAGAAAGATTGCGCTATGCTTTTTATGATGCGTTGACTGGACTACCAAATAGAGCTTGGTTTTTAGAACATTTAGGTAAGATTTTACAACGAGAAACGAAGGATTCTCAGGAGATTACTCGATCGCATCCAAATTTTGCTGTGCTTTTTCTCAACTTAGAACGCTTTGAAATTGTGAAATCTAGCTTGGGACATTTAATAGCAGATCGACTGCTAATTGCTACGGCGCGACAGTTAGAAAATTGTTTGCGTCCAGCAGATAAAATTGCTTATTTAGGTAGAGATGAGTTTGCAATTTTATTAGAAGATATTTCGGATGCTAATGTAGCTAAGGAAATAGCTAACCGAATTTATCAACAGTTAAGCTTGCCTTTTAATTTGGATGGGCATGAAATATTTTCTAGTGCTAGTATTGGGATTGCGATTAGTAAAGATTTATGCAATTCACCTGATTATCAGCGTCCAGAAGACTTTTTGCGAGCAGCAGATACAGCGATGTACGGTGCGAAAGGTGGTAGGACTCCAGTGGTATTTGAGGCAAATATGTATACTCATGCTTTGTCTCGGTTGCAGTTGGATACTGATTTAAGAAGGGCGATCGCACTAATCGCAAAATCAGATAATCAATCCCAAGAATTTGAATTATATTATCAACCAATTTTCTGTTTAAAAACTGATGAAATTAGGGGTTTTGAAGCTTTAATTCGGTGGAATCATCCAACTAAAGGATTAGTTTCACCAGCAAAGTTTATTCCAGTTGCAGAAGAAAGTAGATTAATTATTCCGATCGGACAATGGGTACTAAAAACAGCTTGTCAACAGTTGCGAATTTGGCAACGGCAATTTCAGCGCAGTTTAACGATGAGTGTTAATCTTTCCGGGATTCAATTAGAACAAGCTAATTTGACTGCACAAATTGAAGGGATTTTAGGAGAAGTTTGGATTGCACCTAACACTTTGAAGTTGGAAATTACCGAAAGTGCGATTATGAAAAATACTGAAACTGTCCCAGCTTTATTAGATAAAATTAAACAAAATAAAGTGCTTTTTGCTATTGATGATTTCGGGACTGGTTATTCATCTTTGAGTTATTTGCATCGGTTTCCAATTGATACTTTAAAGATCGATCGCTCTTTCGTCAGTAGCATAAGTTCCGACTCAGAAAACCTAGAAATTGTCCGCTTAATTGTTACTTTGGCTCACACTTTAGGAATGGATGTCACCGCCGAAGGAGTAGAAAATATTGAGCAAATAGCTTTATTGAAAAGTTTAGGATGTGAGTACGGACAAGGTTATTTCTTCTCTAAACCATTAAATGCAAAAACTGCTACAGAATTGTTAGAAAAAAATTTTAGAGTCCAAATTTAAATCCCCAACTTCTCGGAAAGGTCGGGGATTTAAAATTTAAAGAATATAAAGCAGTAAGAAAAGGACAATCCAAACAATATCGACAAAGTGCCAATAAATTTCTGCTGCTTCTACACCAAAGTGGTTTTCCGAACTGTAATGTCCTGATTTGAGCGATCGCCACAACACCGCCAAAATTAACAGAATACCGAAGCAAACGTGCATTCCGTGAAAGCCAGTCAAAACATAAAAAGTACTGGCATAAATATTACTTTTCAAGCCAAATTCTAAATGACTATACTCGTAAACTTGACCTGCTAAGAAAATCACTCCCATGATGGCAGTGATTAAAAACCAAGTTCTTAAACTTGCCACATTATTGTTTTTTACCGCAGTATCACCTTTATGAATCACAAAACTACTAGCAATCAGAATTGCAGTGTTAATTCCTGGTAGCAATAACTCTCTTTCTGGCGTACCTTCTGGAGGCCAAACAGGGGCAACGGCGCGAAAAGTTAAATAGGCAGCAAACAAACCTAAAAATATCATCCCTTCCGCAACTAGAAATACAATAATGCCAAAAATTCGATGATCGGGATGTGCTTCGTGATGACTAGCTGCTTCAGCTGCACCATGATAATTTAGAGAAGTTTTAGACTCGTCAATTGTTGGACTTTGCATAATTTTCTGATTTGGTTATTGGTCATTTTAACTATTACTCAGATCTTGCAGATCTGGGAGGTAGAACCTCCGGCGATCTCGTTACCAGGTTGAACCTGGTAACGAAAAACAGAGGCTCTGCCTCAAGGTACTCTTATCTCAGTATTAGCCAACGTCTACTTTGACTTCAGCGAGTAATTCTTCCACTGATTTGTTTTCTTCCACTTCTTCAAAATCGATGCCATAATCGTAAGGGCCAGACCATAAAATAGGCTCTTCGTGGAAGTTTTCTACTGGTGGAGGAGAACTAGTCATCCATTCCAAAGTTAGAGCTTTCCAAGGATTAGCAGCAGCTTTTGTCCCATACATCCAACTCCAGATCGCATTTACCAGAAAAGGAATTGTAGAAATTGCCAAAATGTAAGCTCCAATAGTAGCCATTAAATTGAGTGTGGCAAATTTGGGGTCATATTCTGCCACCCGTCTAGGCATACCTTCTAAGCCTAGTTTGTGCATTGGTAAAAAGCACAAATTAAAGCCAATAAGTGTGAGTGCAAAGTGAATTCTTCCCCAAGTTTCATTCACCATTCTGCCTGTCATTTTGGGGAACCAATGATAGATTCCGGCGTAGAGTCCGAACACGCTACCACCGAATAAAACGTAGTGCAAATGTGCGACTACAAAATAGGTATCGTGAACGTGAATGTCAACGGGTACAGAGGCTAACATGATGCCACTTAAGCCGCCAATGACAAACATGGAGACAAAACCCATGCCAAATAACATGGCACTATTTAAGTTTAATTTGCCTCCCCAAATTGTTGCTAACCAACTGAATACTTTAATTCCTGTGGGTATGGCAATTACCATTGTGGCAATCATGAAAAACATTCTTAACCAGGCGGGAGTACCGCTGGTAAACATATGGTGTGCCCAAACAATTAGCCCCAAAAAGCTAATTGCTAAACTGGAATATGCGATCGCCCGATACCCAAAAATCGGCTTGCGGGAATGCACTGGCAAAATATCAGAAATCATCCCAAACATCGGCAGAATCATAATATAAACTGCCGGGTGAGAATAAAACCAGAACATATGTTGATAAACGATCGGATCGCCGCCACCAGTTGGGTTAAAAAATGCCGTTCCTGCTACCAAATCAAAACTGAGCAGAATTAAAGCACCTGCTAATACTGGAGTGGAAACAATAACTAATGCCGAAGTTGCTAACATTGACCAGCAAAATAACGGCATTTGATGCAATCCCATCTCTGGAATTCGCATCTTTAAAAGAGTGACGAGAAAATTTACCGCCCCTAAAATTGAAGAAGTTCCTAATATCAGAACGCTAAGAATCCAAATCAACTCACCCGCTTGACCATTAATTAAACTCAATGGTGGGTAAGATGTCCAACCAGACCCAGCTGCACCAACAAAGAAACTACTTAAAAGTAAAATTCCTCCAGGGGGAACCATCCAAAAAGCCACAGCATTTAGTTTAGGAAATGCCATGTCTTTTGCACCGATCATTAAGGGAATTAAATAGTTACCAAATCCTCCAGTACCTGCCGGAACAATCCACAGAAAAATCATGATTGTGGCGTGGATTGTAAAAAAACTATTGTAAAGTTCTCGGCTGACAAAATCGGAATCTGGAGTAGCTAATTCGGTGCGGACAGCAGAAGCTAATGCTCCACCGATCAGATAAAAAATAAAGGTTGTGACAAGGTATTGAATCCCAATTACCTTGTGATCTGTGGAAAAACTAAAGTATTTTCGCCAATCACCACCAGTTTTTATTTCGGCAGTATGACCTAAATTGGCTGATTCTGTTAGCTGAAGTTGTGTCATAAGAATTGCTAGTTGGTGTTTGGTAGTTGGTAGTTCTGAGATATTGCACTAAGAGGCGGAGCCTCTGTGTTTCGTTCCCAGGTTGAACCTGGGAACGAGGTGTGGGAGGTTGGTTCTACCTCCCTGCTGCCAGATTGTTCCCTTTCACTACCGATTACTTAATGAATGTGTAATTGTTGCAGAGTATCTGAATTAATTCCCATTTCTTGAGCGTAGGGAGTGAGAAATTCAGAAGTTGACATATTTTCGGGATTTACTGCTACTGCTTGATTTAAGTTTTCCTGATTAGCAGCGATTTGAGATTGCAGCCAAGTATCAAACTCTTCTGGTGTTTCTACGATTACTTGGGTTTTCATTGCACCATGATAAGCGCCACAAAGTTCGGCACAAATTACTGGGTAAGTACCTGGTATTTTGGGTGTAAATCGTAGTTGAGTTTCTCTACCGGGAATTGCATCTTGTTTGAGGCGAAATTGCGGTACCCAAAAGGCGTGAATTACGTCATTTGCAGAAATGTTGAGTTTGACTTCACGACCTATGGGAACGTGCAATTCGCCAGAGGTAACACCACTTTCAGGATAATTAAATAACCAAGCAAATTGCAAACCTGTAACGTTAATGTTTAAATCTGGATTTGTACCTTGTTCGTCTGGGGAAGCACCAACACCTAAAGCTAATTGATTGTTTGTTTTGTCGGGTAGGGTGGCTGCGATCGCTGCTCCTGGCATCTTCTTGCTATGATGCGCCATAGTACCATGAGCCGCCATTGGATCTAAGCCACCCATTGAGTTATAAACTTCAAAACTGTAGATTCCAACGATGAGAATAATTACTGCTGGAATTGCCGTCCAGAGAATTTCTAAAGGTACGTTACCATGAACTGGCGGCCCATCTGTAGGGTCATTGGGACGTTTCCGAAATTTGAATAGGCTGTAAATTAAAACACATTCAACTATCAGAAATAAACCTGTAGCAACGGTCATCATCATATTAAATAAACCATCCACCAAAGGTGCTTCTTCTGACACCGCTTCTGGCAGTAGGTGATGATTTTGACCATACCAAAGACTGACGAGGGTCAGTATAATTCCGGCAATCAATGTAGTAATGTTACTTGGTATTTTCACGGGTAGTTATAATTGCTTGCACTACTGCCTAGTTTGTTTGATTTACTATGAACCAAATAGAGTTTTAAGCTGCTCAAACAGTAAATGATTCCGTCTTGATTGTAGACAAGCTATCACCTGTTTTGCTATTTGGTCTGTTAACAAGGTAATGCAAGAGCCAATAAATGTGGAGAATCAAAAGGTAGATTTTTCTGCAATTCCTCCTAAAAGCTGATGCCAAAATTATATTTGTAATGTACAATACATCGACTTACCAAGGGTTGCCTATTAAAGTAAAGCCTGACCAAAAATAGGGATGTGAAAAGTTAAGTTTTCCTGGTTGTCTCAATTCCGGGGGTAAAGAAATTCCTGCTTTTCCGATGCCTTCTAGTTCGTTATTATCTACGACTACTTCTCCTTTAATCATTGCTAATTGAGCAAGTCTGAGTGCTTCGGCGCGAATGGGAGCAGTTTTTAATTGTTCATAAAACTCTGACATTAATGCTAATGTCCCTTGGTCGGATACGTACCACAAACTGGCTAAAGCTGACTGAACTCCAGCTTGAATTGCTAATCCGGCAAAACCTAATTCTACTTGTTTATCACCTAAAGCTGTGCGACAAGCACTTAATACTAATAATTGCACAGGTGGGTCATTCCATTTGACGGTTCTTACTCGATCTAATCCTAATTTTTCATCCCAAAATTGTATGTAAGAATTGCTGGGATTTCCTGGTCTAAATTCGGCGTGAGTGGCGAGGTGAACGATTTCAAATTTGCCAGTATTGCGTTGAGTGTTAAGATTATTTACGGTAAAAGCTTCGTTTAAGGAAATTTCTCCTGACCATAGTTGATTAGCAATAGTAGATAATTCTACTGGTACTGCTGGTAAGGGAGCTTGTTCTTTAAATGTTGAGGCTCCCATTGCTAATACTGTAGAGTTTTTCAAGTTATAAAACTGGGGATTAGTTAAACTAAAACTAGGCATTAAAGAAATACTGTAGCGATCGAGAATAAATCCTTTTCCATCATGTAAAACTGCTAATGGTAACGATCGCAAACCTGCATCAGGAATAAAAATTAAGTTTTTTATTCTCCGTTCTTGTAATTTACCTTCCACCGGAGCAATCAATATTTTGTAGAGTTCTTGTGCGGGAGCTAAGTAACTGTCGGTGTTTAATTTTGTGCGATCGGTTACTTCCATTTGCAATTGTCTAGCTAAGGCAATTATTTGTCCTTTGGTAACATTAGAAATGGGAAAACGTACTGGTTCTCCTTCCGGTGTGATTAAGTATAATTCGACGCGATCGCTATCTTTTTCTTGGCAATTTTCGGCTGTTGATTCATTATTTTCTGTTCTACTAGGAGGACAGGTAACAAGTGTTTCTCCTGCTTGTTCTCCCCGATTAAAAATGATATAGAAAATTGCCGATCTTACACCAGTTTCTGCTTCGTTACGCCGCAGTCGATCGCGAATTTCTTCCAAAGTTTTAATGTTATTAGTAACTGGTAAACCAAAATAAGTTGTAAATTCTTGGGAAAATTTATCTTCTGCTACTCCTAATATGGGATCGATGGGAACTGGAGGAACTTGAGTAACGGGAATTCTCGGTAGCTCAGAAATATTTTCCTGTTGTTGAATTACCTGTGTAATTTCATTGGTTATGGGATTGTCTGGATTGTCTGGATTACCTGGATTGTCTGGATTACCTGGATTACCTGGATTGTCTGGATTACCTGGATTGTCTGGATTACTTGGAAAATCTTGAGTAATAATTTGTATGTTTCCTAAAGTATAAGAACCTGGAAATGATTGAGTCGGCGTAATAGTATCTGTTCCAGTTGTTAAAGCTCCCGCAGTGCCATTTTTATTAGCATTTCCGACTATAAAAGGTGTTTTTAAAGAACCTCCACCATGACGGATAATAATCGAACCATTTCCCGTTCCGCCAGCAGTAGAAATGCTACTATTTACACCTTTGTTATCAATAAAAGTGGCAGTTGAACGGAAGAAACTTTCTGTTGTAATGTCAACTTTTCCCCCAGTTCCTTGACTCCCTCCTTGTGCGTTAATAAACCCAACTTGCACATCATTTGGAGGATCTAAAGTTACTGTTCCACCATCACCAATAGTAGCACTAACGTCGATGTTAGCTGTGGTAATGCGATCGCCAGATTTAACAATTACTGTACCGCCTTTTTCAACTCCGGTTGCAGTTAAATTTCCAGTAGTTATAGCTTTTGGCGCAGTCAGGGTGATAGTTCCCCCAGTTCCAGTATTAGAAACATCTAAATTGCCAGTTTCAACAATACCATTTTGACTATTAGCCGTAATATTTCCGCCTTTTGCAGTTATATTGCTGGTGCGAATATCACCAGTGGTATTTAGTTCAACTCCAGCTCCACTAGTAGTAATATTTCCTTTAAAATTCACATTACCAGTTCCCGCATTGTATTGGATTTGTTGCGCCTTAATTGTAGAATTCGCTGTTAAATCTCTGGCGTTAGTAATTAAAATATTGCCAATTTCTTTACTGCTACCAACAGCACCATTAAAGGTAACATTACCAGTTGCAGCAGATAAAGTTAAATTGTTAGCTTTACCAGCTTCACTATCTACTGTATTACCAAAAGTTATGCTTCCATTTCCCGAATTAAAAACAGCATTGTCTGTAAGAATTACTGGTACATTAATAGACAAGTCACTAGCAGTATTGATACCTTGGGAAACAAAAAGATTGCCAGCACTACTAATATCTAATTTGCTTAAAGGTGAATTTTTACCAACACCTGCATTAAAGCGAATGTTTCCACTACCTGCAACTAAATTTAACTGTTTAGCACCATCTAATGAACCATTAAAAGTAAGATCGCTTCCTCCTAAACCTGTACTAACTGTAATATCATTTCCTAACTGAATTGCTCGACCCAAAGTAATATTTTGATTTTCAGTTGTCAGATTTGCATTTAGATTGATTAGCGCACTATCTAAAGTAATTGAAGCGTTATCTTTGGCAATAATTGCGCCATTAACATTAATTGTGCCACTTCCCGATCGAATTGTAATCGGATCGTTAAATGTCACTTCTTTAACTGATACTAATCCTGTCCCATCTGTACGTCCGATAACGATTGAACTAAAGCCATTTTCTAGGTTAGCTAAAGTGTTAGCAGAGAGGTTAAACGCACCTGGAATAGAATCTGCGATCGCAACTGTTTGATTAGCCTCTGCTGGTTCTAAAATTAAATTACCACTACCCGTAACTTTACCACTAAAAACAATTTCTCCTGCTCTTAAATTTAGGGAATTAGTACCAGCAAATAAGCCGGAATTAAATGCGATCGTACCTGTACCAGGATTAAATTTAGTCTCACCTGTTAAGTTAATAAAACTATTAAATCTGATGTCATTATTTGTAGTAGTAATATTTCCCGAAGTAAAAACTTCACCAGTTCCTATTTGATTAAATGCACCATCCAAATTAACATCCGATTTAAGATTTAAAGCACCACTATTGTTAATAGTAAAACCACCATTATTGGTGGCAGTAACTATACCATTCAAATTAAAAGCTTTACCAGTTAAATTAATACCTTGTGGATTATTAGTATCTAAAATACCTAAATTAGTTGTACCAATTCCCGATTTTTGAGTAATACTAGCAGCCTTAATTGTATTAGCATTGACATCAGTTGCACTGCTAATAATTAAATCACCAAGTCGCGTATTACTGCCAACCGCACCAGCAAAATTAACATTACCTGTTCCAGCATTTAATGTTAAATTCGCCTTGCCATCTAAGCTGTTATTAAAACTAATATCTCCAATGCCTGCACCCGTATCTAAAACCGTATCTCCCAGCAAAGTCACCGCACTTTTGAAACTAATTTCATCGCTGGTAGTCGTCAGTTTTCCTGCTAAAGAAACTGCGCCTTCCCCTATTTGTTTGAATGCGCCATCTAAACTAAATATTGCTGCATCCAACGTCAAAGGACTAGCATTGCTAATCGTAAATCCACCATTGTTTGTCGTTATAACTTTTCCATTAAATCCAAAACTATTACCTATAAGATTAATTCCTGTAGCGCTATTTGTGTTTAAATCTCCTAAAGTTGTTACCCCTGTTCCCGCTTTTTGCGTGATGCTTGCTGCACTAATTGATTTAGCATTAACATCAGTTGCACTGCTAATAATTAAATCACTCAATCGCGTATTACTGCCAACCGCACCAGCAAAATTAACATTACCTATTCCGGCATTTAATGTTAAATTCGCCTTGCCATCTAAGCTGTTATTAAAACTAATATCTCCAATGCCTGCACCCGTATCTAAAACCGTATCTCCCAGCAAAGTCACCGCACTTTTGAAACTAATTTCATCGCTGGTAGTCGTCAGTTTTCCTGCTAAAGAAACTGCGCCTTCCCCTATTTGTTTGAATGCGCCATCTAAACTAAATATTGCTGCATCCAACGTCAAAGGACTAGCATTGCTAATCGTAAATCCACCATTGTTTGTCGTTATAACTTTTCCATTAAATCCAAAACTATTACCTATAAGATTAATTCCTGTAGCGCTATTTGTGTTTAAATCTCCTAAAGTTGTTACCCCTGTTCCCGCTTTTTGCGTGATGCTTGCTGCACTAATTGATTTAGCATTAACATCAGTTGCACTGCTAATAATTAAATCACTCAATCGCGTATTACTGCCAACCGCACCAGCAAAATTAACATTACCTGTTCCGGCATTTAATGTTAAATTCGCCTTGCCATCTAAGCTGTTATTAAAACTAATATCTCCAATCCCTGCACCCGTATCTAAAACAGTATCTCCCAGCAAAGTCACCGCACTTTTAAAACTAATTTCATCGCTGGTAGTCGTCAGTTTTCCTGCTAAAGAAACTGCGCCTTCCCCTACTTGTTTGAATGCGCCGTCTAAACTAAATATTGCTGCATCTAATGTTAAAGGACTTACGTTACTAATCGTAAATCCGCCATTGTTTGTCGTTGTGACTTTTCCATTGAATCCGAAACTATTTCCTATTAGGTTAATTCCACTGGCGCTATTTGTGTTTAAATCTCCTAATTTTGTTACCCCTGTTCCCGCTTTTTGCGTGATGCTTGCTGCACTAATTGATTTGGCGGTAATGTTTTTAGCGCTATTAATAACGAAATCATTTAAAGGTGTTAAACTTCCCACTGCGCCACTTAAATTAATGTCGCCTGTACCTGTTTCTAAAGTGAGTTTTTGATTACCATCAATTGTGCCATCAACCGAAATATTCCCACCAGCAGTTACGCCTGTGCTGAGAGTGACATTTTTGCCTAATGAAACACTACCTTTAAGGTTAATATCTTGTTCAGCAGTGGTGATATTTCCATTTAAATTAGTTTTTCCACTTAAAGTAATAGAGGCATTATCTGTTCCGGTAATCGCACCATTGACGATAATTTGACCATTAGGAGATTGAATAATTACTGGGTCGCTAAATGCGATCGCACTTGGTATACTAACTACACCACTACCATTTTCAGCACCAATAGTAATTGCCGCAAAACCTTCTGCAAAAACATCAAAATTAACAGCAGAAATATCTAAATTTTTACTAGGCGTGAAAGGTTGAAGTAGTAAATTCCCTTTTCCTTGAATAGAATTTGTTTTTCCCGCAAAACTAATTTTATCGCTAGTTAAACTAATATTTCCTGTTTGTGGTAAACCATTAGCATTAATTGTTCCGACTGTAATCCCATTAGGTGCGCTTAAGCTAACATTGCCAGCAATTCCATTTACAGAACTAGTATCTAAAACTCCCGTCGAAGTGTCAATTAATCCAGCACTACTAATAACCGAAATATCGCCACCTTTCCCCACACCACCTGTTTTAGAAATAATATCTTTAGTAGTAATGTTACCTTTGGCGTTGAATGTAACTGCGCCTCCATTGTCAGCAGCAGATGAAGAGTTAACAACTCCTGTTGCAGTATTAATTATGCCATTTTGACTGACTAAACTAATTATTCCACCTGATCCATTACTCCGAGAAGCAGAATCAATATTTGCCGTAACAATATCACCTTTAGCAGTAAAATTAACTGCTCCTCCATTACCATTATCAGAAGAGGAATCTACATCACCAGCACTAGTATTAATTCCGCCTGTAGTACTACTAAAAGTAATCTTTGCACCATCTCCTTTACCGGAGTTTACTACATAAGCAAGTACTTCTCTAGTTGTGATATCACCTAAAGCATTAAATGTTATTTCTCCAGCATTTCCAAAAGTAGTTCCAGCATCAATACGTCCTTTACTAGTATCAATTTTTCCAGTTGCACTAGTCAGGGAAATACTACCAGCATTACCAATACTTCCTTCACCGATATGAGAGAGTATTGAACTACTAATAATGTCACCTTTAGCATTAATTGTTATGGGACCACCATTCCCAGTGATACCACTACTAGAAATTCCGGCTCTAGTATCAATATCAGCACTAGTATCAACAGAACCGCCTGTACTAGTAATACTAACTTTTCCACCATTACCACCTTTAGCATTACCTTGCGCCGTCAAATTACTAGTAGTAATATCGCCAGCAGCTTTCAGAGTTATGTCACCTGCATCCCTATCAGAAATAGCTGAAGAATTTAAGGTTCCTGATGTTGTATTAATTACTCCATTATTGCTAGTTATAGTAATTCCTTTAGGTGCAGTGATATTACCTGTATTAATATCTAAATTTGCTAGTAAGGTTACAGTAGCATCATCTTTTCCGGTAATATTAAAGCCTGTAGTTTTTATATTTCCTGTGCCTACTGGAGATTGCAAAATTAGCGGGTCGTTAAAGGTAACATTACCAATTACACTAATCGTACCACTACTATTCTCTCTACCTATAACTAGAGAACTAAAACCATCTTTTAAAGCGTTAATATCAAAGGTTGTGAGGGTTAAATTAGATATGATTTCCTGTTCGCTTGTACCACCAATATTAATATCTAAGCTGGGAGTTGCAGGTTGTAAAATTAATTTATTAGTACCACTAACGGAAGCTGTTCCACCTTTAAAATTAATTGCGTTTGCTGTAAAAGTTAACTGATTATTACCTGCAACTAATTGCTGATTAACATTAATTGTAGCCGTACCAGCGTTTAAAATTGAGTTTCCTAATACTGTTACTGGAGCATTAAAATTAATGTCGCTATTGTTAGTGGTAATGTTACCAGCTAACTCGATATTTCCTGCACTAGTAATATCCAGTTTTCCTAATGGTATTGTTTCGCCAATAACAGCATTAAATCTAATCGTACCTGTACCAGCTTCTAAAGTTAATTTTTGCGTACCATCAACTTTACCAGTGAAGTTAATATCTCCAGAAACGCTTGCACCTGTACTAACACTAGCGTCTTTATTTAAGGTGACTTTACCATTAAAATCTACATTTCCTCCAGCGATACTTCCCTTGGTTGAAATGTTGCCTGGAATAATATTAATCGGGGAATTAAGAAGTACTGATCCTCCAGTATTTGCATTACTATTAGTGTCAATTTTTCCAGCAGTAGTATTAATTGTGCCACCACTACTAATTAAACTTACATTTCCACCATCGCCACTGCTAGAATTGATAGCAATTATATCGCTTGTAGTAATATTCCCTGTAGCTTTAAGAAGAATTGAGCCGACTTTACTTATGCTTGAAGTATTTAATTGTCCATTGCTAGTATCAATGTTGCCACCCGTACTAGTAATATTAATTCCTCCAGTAGCAGTGACATTTTTAGTGGTAATATTGCCACCTGTAGTTAGTGTAATTGTGTCATCAATGGGAACGTCTAAATTACCATTGGCGGTAATGTTACCTGTGCTAGATTGAATTGTTAGTGGAGAATTAAATGTAGCACCTGTAGAATCAACAGTTATATTGCCAGTACCTTGAGTGCTACCAATAATTAATTGAGTAATATTAGTTAATTGATTGCGATCGTTCGGCGATATATCTAAAACATCCGTATTATCAAGGGTATCGCCAGCAATTCTAATTGCTTCAGTTGTTGAAGAAGGTTCTAAAGTAACGACACCACCTGCAATACTGGAATTAAAATCAATCTCATTTCCTATGAGGATAATATCTCCTTTACCTGCATTACCAGTAGTATCGATCGCAGTTATATCAATCCTAGTCAAAGCTTTAAGACTGACTTTTCCGCCAACTCCACTTCCACCTGTAGCAATGATATTTCCTAGCACATTTCCATATCCACCACCAACTCCTCCGATCGCACCACCAGTGCTAATAATACTAATATCACCCCCACCATTAGTACCGCTAGAATTTGCTAAAGTACTTAACAATATATTTTTACTAGCTGTGACATTAATATTTCCACCTTTGCCATTAGCGGAAGATGAATCTAAAATCCGTGCATTGATTTCATCGCCACTTTTTATTGTAATATTTCCGCCATTTTTGGTGCTAGAAGAAGAGTCAATTATTCCATTAAAGGTCATCGGACCACCACTGGTTATACTAATATCTCCTCCACCAGTAGTCACTCCATTAATTTCCAATTCAGCTTTCGCTTCTAGATTGACATTTCCAGATTTATCCCCGAATGTTCCGGTTGTATTGAAGCTACCCGTTATTAGTTTTCCACCTAATGCTTGAACAGTAATTGCACCACCTTGCGTGCGAATTTCATCGAAAACATCAATAAATTTAACCGAACCATTTGTAGAAGTAATTCGTAAACTACCTTTGTCTAAATTTAATCCTACCAAATTGTCATTGATTGATGGTATATCATCAATGGTAATATCTCCACTAGCCTCTAAAATTACATTTGCACTACTTCCTAAACTATTAATTGCTTTCCAAGTAACAGTATTTTTTGGTTGATCTGGATCTCCAGCTAATATTTGATTATCACTAATCAAATTACTGTCTTGATCTCCTACCCCACCCCCAAGAGTAGTTCCTCCAAGGGTATCTGAAATAATTAAAAAAGAAGGATCTAAAAGTAATGTGCCAGTTTTACCATTGGGTGCAGAAGTATCTACATCGCCATTAAAGTTTAAAATATCAGCACTGGAAACTTCTACAAATCCTCCATCACCGGAATTACTCCCACCTTTGGCGCTAATTTTGCCATTAAAAGTGGTTGCTTCATCACTCCAAATAATTACTTTTCCACCATTACCAGCAGTGAAACTATCGGCTTTAATAATAGTGTCATTACTAATCAAAACACGGGAAGCATTGGGTAATTTTCCCTGTCCTTTATAATCCCCACCAATGTGTATATTCCCGCCGTCTTTAGTTCCAGAAGCGTTAACATTGGCATTAATTACACCAATTTTATCTCCTAATATATTGATGTTACCACCTGTTTCTCCAGAGGCTTCAATTTTGCCGGAAACTATTGCTGTATTTCCTTCGGTAGGAATGCGAATTCCCGATCCTGTAAGTTCTACGCTACCATCTTTGTTAACAGTAACTCCTGTGGCATTACCGCCTGTTCCGCCAGTTAACATTTGCGGTAGACTAGCGATCGGTAAATTAAAATCATTCGGTTGAGTTGCACTGTTTCCTATTGGTTGAACTTCTAAACTTAATAAAAATCCTGGTTGTGAAAGTCTGACTAAACTAGTACCAGGAACAGCTGCAACGGTAATGTTTCCTTGAGGCGCGGTTAAAGTTCCAGTGTTAATAACTGTTCCCGCTAATAAGTTTAAATCTTGACCTAATCCTACTGCTAAATCCCCGGAATTAATAATTGTTCCCGGTTGTTGCATGGTAAAGGCAAAGGCGTTAGGATTACCAACTAATGCAGTATAATTATTGTTACCTGTAGCGTTAAACCAATTATTACCAAAACCAATGCCGTTAGCGGTAGTTGCGGTAAAAGCAGCAGGAACGTTTAATCGAGCATTTCCTCCAAATACAATGCCTGAAGGGTTCATTAAAAATAGGTTGGAATTGCCTCCAGTTATTTGAATTAAACCGTTAATGTAGGAGATTTCGCCGCCGTTAATTCTGGCAAGAATGTTCCGAATATTTGGTTGGGATAAAAAGTTAGCAATCTGTTGGTTATCAAGTCCAAATCTTGTAAAACTGTGGAATAAATTTGCACCATCTCTCGACCTTTGTCCGCCTGTAATGTCGAAGCGATTTCCTTGCGGGTTAACTATAGTGTTTGTCCCATCTTTGGCGGGAACAATTGGTTGAGCGAAAGCTGGATTAATATTAAATAAGGCGAGGGAAGATATGAAAAATGTACAGGCGAAAATTTTATGTTTCTTCTGGGTTTTGAGTGAGGGTTTTTCTAGGTTTTGTTTGTTAATTAAATAAAATTTACTTTGGATTTGTCCGTTGATTTCTTGTAGTTGTACGGTGAGGGAAAAGCGATCGCTTAATCCCCGTCTTTCTAACGCCTGGTTAATAACTTTTTGGGAATATTGAATCACTTCCAACTGTTGTTGCTGGGTGATACTTTCGCTATGATTACGATAATAGTAAAGCGGTTTATTTATATGTCTTATTTGCGTAACTTCCGAAAATTTCAAACATAAATCATAATCAGGTGCATATTTAACTGATTCGTCAATACCTCCTACTTGTTCAAACACTGCACGCCGGAACAAACGGAAGTGAAAAGTCATAAAATCGAGCAATAAACCTTCTGGAGAATAAGGAATCTTACACCGTTCTCCGTAACCAATTATTTCGCCACTTGCAGAAATATCTAAATAATCGGTATAAACTAAACCTACTTCTGGATAAATATCAAGTATTGATGCGGTTTCTGCTAATGCTGTCGGCGCGAGTAAATCATCGCTATCTACCCACCCCAAATACTCACCTGTAGTTTGGGAAATTGCTGCTTTTCGGGATAAAGTTTCTCCTTGATGTTTTGCGGTTATTACCCTTACTCGTCGATCGTTTTTAGCGTAATTTTGAGCAATTTCTACCGAATTATCTGTAGAACCATCATCCCAAATTAATAACTCGAAGTCATGCTTAGTTTGTGCTAGCACGCTTTCGATCGCAGCACGTAAATAACGATCGCGGTTGTAGGTGATTATGACTAAAGAAATTGTAGCTGACATGGCAATATTAATCTGTGAATTTGTAAAAATAAATTACATTTAACTTGCTTAAAAGATCGGCACCCAGAAAAAGTCAGTGAGATTATTATGCCTTATTTTTTCAGATGTGGTACCGTGCGAGAACAAATTTAGAGAGGTTAAAATTTTTAATGCTTCTTAGGCAAAAGCATTTCCCGATTCTACCTTACACCGCTATGTCAAAAATTAAAAATTTATTCCTGAGTTTCTGAATCAATTTTTGTATATTAAATATGAATTTTTGTTTGCTGATATTAAAGTTTAGCTCGATCGCCTATAAAGATTCTCAAATAGGCATTTACTGTACACAAACTAAGTGTCGTATAGTTGTTTTAACCACCAAAACCTTTCTCAGATCTGGCAGCAATGGAGGTATAACCTCCTTTCACCTCGTTCTCAGGTTGAACCTGGGAACGAGAAACAGAGGCTCCGCGTTCTCAGGTTGAACCTGGGAACGAGAAACAGAGGCTCCGCTCAGGAGTGCAAGATCTCAGTTTACCGATCTTCTTTAACAGCAGAATTCTCTAATACCAAATGCTCTTGATTATCATCAAAGGGATTATTAAAAAATGACCCCGTTTGCGGTGGTAAATCAGGATCGAAAACAATTTCTACGATACTTTTAATTACACCAGTCAAGGGAATTGCCAGAATTACGCCTAACAACCCACCAAATTTAGCTCCTAATAATAAAGCCATAAAAAGAATTACTGGCGAAAACCCCGTTAAACCTCCCATCAACCTGGGAGAAACTAAATTGTCTTTAATTTGTTGAAGGATCACTGAAGTTCCTAAAACTTGCAATGCTAACCACCAATTAATAAAAGCTACTATGATTACTACTGTACCAATTCCTAAAGTTGCTCCTACAAAAGGAATTACTTCCATTAAGCCAATAAAAACGGCAAATAACAGAAAGAACGGTACTTTTAATACCCAAAAAGCAACTGTTAATACTATTGCCATAAATAAACCTAAAAGTAATTGACCGGAGATAAATTTTTGCAAATTTTTTTGCAGTGATTCAGTCAATACTTGGCTAACTACAGGTGATAAAAAGCTGGTAATTCCTCCCCAAACTTTTTCTCCATCAACTAGCATATAAAAGGAGATAACTAAAATAAAAATTAAGTCGAGGAACCAGTTAAATGTGCCAACTACTAAACCTAAACCTTTACTGGCAATTACCTCTGCTTGAGCTTGCACTCTAGATAATAATTGAGAAGCTAAAATTCGCACATCAAATGGTAAATTATGCTCGGCACTCCAAACCTGGAAATTATCTAATTGTTGCCGTCCAGATTGTACCAAGGAAGGCAAATTAGTGACTAATTGTAATCCTTGATTAAACACTGGTGGTACAACTGTCAGACCAATAAATGTAATGGTAAAAATTGCTGCTAAATACACTAATGCTATAGCTACAATTCTGGGTAAAAATCGTTGTAAAACTTTTACCGGGTAGTTGAATAAAAATGCCAGTAGTGCAGCTGTGAGAAAAACGCTAACTAATTCGCCGACATAACCAATTGTTACTAAAGTTGCCCAACTAGCTGCTAATACTAGCAGCCAAGTTATCATAAACTTTTGTACAGGTGAGAAAATTGAGTAATCTTTGTTCATGGTTAGTTAATTATTAAACATGGCTAATTATATATTAATGATGCCGATCGACAAACTGAATTACTCCCCATTGTCCGTTAGTTAACCATTGAGCATCCTGTTGCGGAAGTTGCTCTAGTTGTTCGGTTGATAAACCTGCGGCTACTTCTGATTTTAATGTGCGGAGTGCTACAAAAGGTGCGGGGAAGTAAGATGTAATACTTTGATAAGGAGTGGTGTATTCCCAGTGACGATCGCCAATTGTCCGCCGATAATTAGCATCACCTTTAACTATAATTAAACTAGATTTGGTTAATTCTTGATACAGCAATTCTGGCATTTCCCAAAAAGCTAAAGGCGATGTCCAAAATAAATTTTCTTGGCAAATTAACCTCCCCTGCTCTATATAATCTTTTAATCGCAAACCTAATTCTTTAACATTTACATCAGTTGCTTGAGCGAGAAATTCTATTGTATATAAAACATCTTTACTCATCGCATCGGAAACAAAAATTGGATGAGCTTTTAAATGTAAATGAACTACCGCAGCCAGATTACTCGCTAACAAGTAATCTGCCAAACAGAGATCGCCAATTAACTCAAAACCTGCATTATCAACTATAAAATCAATTCTTAAATTCTGGAAATTAACAACTTTTTCAGCAATAATTGCTGTATCATCTACTAATATAAAAGATTGTTCGCGAGTTGATTCTACCCGACTGCTTCCCCCTTCCAGAATAGGCCATAGACTTAAATCTACTCGATTTCCCCACAAGTCAGCCGATAAAAGTTGCCCAAAAGCATTTTTTTTCGTTTCTATATCTGTGGCGGAAGCGATCGCACTTTTCCCAAATTCACTTAAAGTCCCAATTGCATCAATTGTGGTTTCTAAACCTAAACGTTTTTGCTTCTCATAAGGATCGACATTTTGCCAAGAACCTACTTGGAAATAAGTTGTTGCTTCTAAAATCCGTCGGTAAAAATATGCCTCAGCAAAATACCAAGGAACCTCCAACCAATTATTGCCTTTGTATGGCTCAATATAACCCGTCCAATCTGCCAAATCTGGAGCATCTACATCTTGTAAATCCCGAATCTTTCCATTAGGTATTTCTGCAATTAAAACTTGCAAATTTTGCTCAATTGATAGCGGAAAATCATTTTCAGCAATTACTCTTTGAGCAATTTCTGGTAGCCTTACACAAACTGTAAAATGAGCAAAAGAACCAATTTCTGCACCCTTAATCTCGGTTGGGATAGGAAGAGAAGGTCTTAATTTCTGAATGTTATTCGGTGTCATCGCAACCACACTCATCCAAATTTAGTTTATAGATTTTAAATTTTAGATTGATTCTCTAGATAAATCTACTTGCTCAAGTTCGGGCTATCAATGATAAGATGAAAGATCCTTGCTGCTGGAGGCTGTTGCCAAAAGCGGCCTTGTTGTCCAAAAGGGGAGAAATATGAATAGCTACGAAACAATGTATATTTTGCGTCCTGATTTATTAGATGAACAAGTGAATCAGGCTGTGGAAAAGTATCAGAATATGCTGCGCGATCAAGGCGCTCAAGATATCAATGTGCAACTGCGTGGGAAACACCGTTTAGCCTACGAAATCAACAGACAACGCGATGGTATCTATGTGCAAATGAATTACCAAGCTAAAGGTAATGTCGTTGCTCCCCTAGAAAGAGCGATGCGCTTGAGTGAAGATGTAATTCGTTATCTAACAATTAGGCTGGAAGATGTTTCCACTAAAGCTGAAGCTGATGCGGAAGAAGAACCCGCAGAAGCTACTGCTTAGATTGCGATTAGTAGAGAGGTTTTATGAAACGTCTCTACTAATCGCAAGTTGCTAGTTTCAGCCCAGACGTTTTTGATCCCCCTAAATCCCCCTTACAAAGGGGGACTTTGAATCCAGTTCCCCCCTTGGTAAGGGGGGTTAGGGGGGATCTAACCGACAATCTATGTAACTAGCAACTTGAGTTACTAGTTTTCAAGAATTTTAACTACACTCGGCTCTTCCTCTAAGAACCATGATAAAATGTCGCTTGCACGTCTTATAACGGCAAGTTGGCAAAATCTTCGAGGAGTTGTGAGCCATTGTGAGCCAAATCGACACCCCCTTTCAATCCCTGCAATCAGAAGTTACTCATCTGCGTGAGGAATTGCAGCTAAGAGATCAACTGGTACAACAGTTGTCTCAAGAACTGTTCCGGTTAGTCAAGGGAAATACGACTTTCCTACCCGCACCGGAATTGTCTCAACAGCATCAAGCTCAAATGCAGGCTATGCAAGAGCAACTGCAAGGGGTAGAACAACAAGTTAAGTTCTACCAGGAGCAGATTTCCGATCGCGATGCGGAAATCTATCACCTGCGTCAGTCTGTTCAAGAATTGACCGATCGGAGTCGGATGCTCGAACAAGTGGTACAGGAATTACCGCAAATTTATCGCCAGAAATTTACGGAACGCCTTGCACCAATTAAAGAAAAAGTGGCAATGCTACAACGGGAAAATCGTCAGCTTCATGCAGAATTACAAAGTCTAACTTATCGTTTGGCAATTAAAAGTCGGACTCCTGGTGCCAGACTTGATTTGCCTAGCTTTCCTAAGTTGGGAGGTAGTAGAGTTAGTCTTCCTAGTTTTGGTAATGCGTGAAGTTTGGATCGTAGTTGATGGGGAGGTGAATGCTGCTGGCGAATTAGTGGCAGCATCTCCCGCAACTGCAAAAATGGTAGCGGCTCTACAAAAAGCAATTGCACAATCCCCCGCAAGTATAAAAATATTAGGAAAAAACGATCTAAATTCGCTAAAGTTACCAAAGGATGTGGTATTTTGTCCTTTAAGTTTAGGTCTTCCCAGTAATTTTGATTTTCCGCAACAGGCAATTTTTAAAGCTTGTCAAAATGTAGAGTTTTTCCGTTATTTAATATCACAAAAGTTTGGCTATATTACAAGACTTGGTAATTTTTGGTTGCCTGTAGTTTTAACTCAGAAAGGGCCTGTTTATGCGGAAGCGATCGGCCTACAACAAGAATTAAATTACTATCAACCAGTGCATTTTTCTGATAAAATGCGTCAGCAAATTTATCAGATGGGGTACAATATCCTCAAGTTTCTTAACGCTTCATCAGCTACTTATTTGATTCAATTTGGATTTATCGACAAAGAAATTTGGTTCGATCGAGTTTTGCCCTTTCCCGCTGCACCTGCGATCGCTAGTATCAACACTCAAACCCCCGATTTATTCACCTGTCATTGGTACTGCTTAACCAATCAACCAATTATTGATATAACTATTGCTGGTTTTAGGGACTAGGAATTGGGGACTGGGATTCGCGATCGATTGACACTGTTGGAGAAACTAAGTCAAGATTAAGATGAATGTTAACCTTTGTTAAGGCTGTAGCAGATGTCATTAGAAGTAGTTTCCCTGGAGAATATTCAGGAACTTGCAAGTCAGTACGGCTACTGGGCGGTATTTATCGGAATTTTATTAGAAAATTTAGGAATTCCGTTGCCTGGTGAAACTATTACCCTAGCGGGCGGGTTTTTAGCTGGTAGTGGTGAACTGAATTACTGGTTAGTTTTGGGTTGTGCGATCGCAGGTGCAATTTTAGGTGGTAACTTTGGTTATTTAATCGGCAGATATGGCGGTTGGGCTTTACTGTTAACCATCGGCAAAATTCTCCGCATCCGCGAAGAAAAGCTGGTAGAACTCAAGCAACAGTTTAGCGAAAATGCCGGGAAAACCGTCTTTATTGGTAGATTCATTGCTTTATTGCGGATTTTTGCCAGTCCCTTAGCTGGAATCGTCGAAATGCCCTACCTGAAATTTATGGCTTATAACATCGCTGGGGCAACAGTTTGGGGCGCAGTCATGGTAACTCTGTCATTTTTCGCCGGAAAAGTTGTACCCCTAGAACAACTGGTAGCTTGGGCAGCCCAATTTGCAGTTTTAGCATTATTAATAGTAGCAGCTTGGATTTTCGTTCCCTTCCTCTGGGAATTACGCCAAACCAAAGAATCATAAATCAACAGTATATAAGTAAGTTCTAGAGATAGGAAAGAACGCTCCTCTCTCTTTTTTTTGTGCGATCGAATCTATCACTTTCAACTCATTAAATCTGAATTCTCACCTGTTGATTGGCTATCAAGAATTTCCCGAATTCGTTGTCTAAATAACTTGACTACACTTCTTTGACCAATTGTGCGACTTTGTTCAATAAAATTTGGAATTTCTCCTGTAGGTAAAAATGGAAATGCTAAACTTTGTTCGCATTGTTCGTATCCCCCTTCAATTCGTCGATAAATCAACAATGTTTTCTTAGTATATCGCCACAATTCGGGAACACCTAAAGCTGAATAAATAGCTTGTTTGTTGATAGAAGAACTAGTATAGTCTGATTCGATCGCTAAATCCGGTGGTGGATCGCCAGGAAGAATAATTTCCTCTCTTCCTCTCACTTGTGCTTCGTTTTGAATATAAAAACAAGAGTCTGGTTCGATCGCATTTCTTAAATCTTCCCTTTCTAATGTCAACGCTCCAGCTTTGAGTACTTCAATTTCTAATTCGTCTGCAACTACTTCGATAAAACTTTCTAACAATCCTTTAGGAAGTTCGTGTTCTAACAAAGGCATTCTAGTTTCTAACACTCCTTGAGCATAAGTGATTCTCCAAGCGCGATCGTCCCCTACTTCTTTCATTAATTGTCTGTAAGTTTGCCAACTAACGCCTCGCATGACGATTCTATTTTCTCTAACAGCAGGTTCAATTAAAGCTTTGTTTGATGTTACCATATCTGCTAATTTTAATTTGGACTTTTTCTTACTTTAGCTTATTACTTGCGGAATAGACGGAGAATTACATAAGCGATCGCCACTGCAATTAACCCAATTCCAACACTTAAACCAAAGGCTTGTTCAACAGAAATCGATTTACTTTTTGCTGTTGGAGATGGCAATTTTTGCGAAATAATTGAGGCGGTAATGCTACTTGCAGCTAATCCGGTACTGGCAATGATAATTGTGTTGGTGAGAGTGCGATCGTTCTTTCTTTTATCCAAATCTATTATCCCTTGAATTATACTAATCTGACTTTCTAAAATTTTAGTCGTTAAACTATGATTAGTATAATTCTTAGCCATTTGAAATTGATATTTCTGTTCTACAACTCTACTAAAAACTTCTAAAAAACTTAAATCGGTTTTACCAATCATGACATCTTTTTCAGTGATATTCTGAGATTCTTTTTTGATTTGTTCTAGGAAAAATTGGTAACTAGTTAAACTATTATTTAAGATTTGTTGTAAGATTTCTAATTGATTGAGTTTAGTCAGATAATTAAAAGATGTTTTTGGCTGACTTTTGAGGATTTTGTGTAAATCGCTTGATGCAGTAATCGTCTCTATTTTATGAGTTGTATTGGCAATTTCTGTAGCCAACTTATGCAACTCTTGATTACATTTTCGGCTTTCTGCATAAGCCAAAAGAACTTTATTCCGATAACAGAAAAGCTGTAACCAGAGTTTATAAAAACTAGCTGTTCTTTCCATTTTTTGCAAGTTTGGATACAGAAAAATTAAAACATGGTGATTTTCCTTTTCTATATCTTCCCACTTTTGCGGAGGTTGCCAAATTTCAAAAACAGTGGCACCTAAAAACTTACCTTCTTGGGGATTTTGCCATTCTTTCCCAGTAAATTCTTTGTATAATTCTTGAGCAATAACATAAGTATTAGTAGATGGGGATAAATAACCAGAAATTACCCAAGTTACGCCTAAATTTGCAGTTTTGTAGTCAGCTAAAGTTTTTAAATATCGTAGAGAACTAATAGGTTGAGGTTGAATTTTATCGTTAATATAACAATCAAATAATAACGCATAAGTATCATTCAACCGAATGGGATAATAAGAAGCTTCGATCGGATATCCACCTAAAGATGCAGTAAAGAAAAATTGTTTTTGTCTCTTGGCAACTTCAGAAAATTCCAGCAATCTCACATAATCTGTATTTTCTGCTTTCGCTTCTTCCTCCAGTTCAACTTTTAAATTCTTGGGCAAATTAGACCAAAAATTAGCATGACTCGTTTTAATATCTACTTCGGTTTCTGTTAAACCTTCTCTTTGGTAATAAAGAAATAAATCAAGAGTTGGATATATGATTTTATTCATCAGTTTGTTTGCTGTGAGAAAAAATAACTTTCACAGCTATTTTACAGAAGGTTCGTCATAAGTGCTAAAGCTCTTACAACGAACCTGGAGAAAGTTATCTGTACTCTTGATTTTGAATGCTACCGATTCTTGCTTCAGGGCGCAAGAAGCGATCGAGTTGCGATTCAAAGAAATTCCGATTTGCCATCAAATGTCTCGGATTCGGATCGTCTAAAGGATACAACAAAGCAGTCCTTAAACCATTAAATACTGCTGATGTCACCACATACATGGAACGTTGGAAACTAATCCCCAATTGGATTAACATATCATCTTCATTGCGACAATGTTTGTGATAGTAATCCTTCAGATATGGAGGTAAGAAATGGAACATATCCTGCATTAATTGTGTTGGAGGAATACCCGCAGTACCTACCGGAAACACATCAGCGTAGAGAATTCCATAGTGAAAATCTTCTTGATTTTCAGGAATTTGTTTTGCTTGGGCGTTGTAAGATTTTGTGCCTCGGAAAGGAGAAGTGCGATAGAAAACTGCTTCCACATAAGGTAAAGCAGCATCATATAACCACATTAATCCTAAATCTTTGGGAATGATTTTATGCACTTCATCGCGGATTTTTACATGGTGATAAATTGGTCTTCCAGCAGCGATAAAGATACAATTTACCAAGAAATCCATTGCTTGAGGAACGGTGGTAATTTCTCCTGAATCGTAGCGATCGCTAATTTCAAAAAACACCGGAGCCATTACTTCCCAGAATAACCCCAGATTAGCATAATAAGAAGCTTGGCGACACTGTTCCAAAAACAAATCCGGGAACAGTTTATACAGGGTTAACATCGCTGGATTACCCTTAAAATAAGACTTAATCGCCTCATCAGCTGCCTGCTTATATTCCGGGGTATCCAAATAAAGATCCATCCCACCACCGAGACGATGCCAAAGCATAGAACGCATACATTCTTCAGCGAATTCCATGTTAATGCGATCGTGCCACAAGTGATGAAAAATGCGGGGAAAATTCTTCTTCAACTCTCCCTTATCCATAAACTCTAAAAGTTCAGGATGTGCTGTAGCTTCTCCCTTTCTCCAAACCCGATAATCTGCATCATCACCTTGATAATGGTTATGCAAATCTAAATATTCTTGAGGCAAAAAGTACTTAAAGAAAGGTAAAGGATCGACAAAAACTTTCTCACCAATATAAAGCAAATCTCGCCAATAAAAATCCATCGGTACAGCATAAGCTTTATAAATACCGATAATTTGCATCAAATTTTCTGGCGAATCAGGTAACATTGCGCCGCCAGCTTCCAAACGATGCACAACATCAGCATATTTATGTCTAGAAGGAGGCAATTTGCTTGTAGATTTAACCGGAGTTTGTACCATCTTACTTCCCTAAAAATTGACAACCAAAAATGCTCTTAATCTGCCATCTACAAACCAGATATTGAACACTTAACCAAAATTTTGTTCTTCATCTGCGTTCATCTGCGTTTATCTGCATTCATCTGCGTTTTAAAAACAAGTTCTGGCAGCAAATACTTACTTCTGAGAAATTTCTATCACCTTAGCTATTTGTTGTTGGGGATGAACTTGCACAGCTGCGACTAATTCAGTACTACTTTTTTCAGTCCAACGCATTAACCAAGTAGGTTGTACACCTAAAAACAGAGTCAAACCGACTAAAATTAAAGCCGGAATGCGTTCAGAAAATAGTACTTTTGGATAATAAGCTGTAGCATTATCCAACTTGCCAAAACAGGTGCGGTTCAACAGAATTACAAAGTAAACTCCAGTCAACATTGTTCCTACAACACAGATTAAAGTTGGGATAGGAAAAGTTGCATAAGCGCCTTGGAAAACTAAGAATTCCGAAATGAAACCAACTAAACCTGGAATTCCCGCACTTGCCATTCCTGCTGCTACTAAAAAAGCGCTAATAAATGGTAAACCGCGAATGGGATTCATTAAACCATTAAGTACGTCGAGTTCGCGTGTTCCAACTTTTGCTTCAACTACACCAACTAAATAGAAAAGTGCAGCTAAAATAACGCCGTGACTGAACATTTGGGCAACTGCGCCGACTGTTCCTATTGGTGTTGCTGGGGCGAGTCCTAAGAGCACGTAACCCATGTGTCCGATCGAGCTATAAGCTACCATTCTTTTGATGTCTTTTTGGGCGATCGCAGTTAGTGCCCCATAAACCACACTTGCCGTCGCCCAAACTGCTAAACTAGGAGCCACAGTTCCCCAAGCATCAGGAAATAAACCCAAACAAAAACGCACTAAACCATAAGTTCCCAACTTCGCTAAAATGCCACCCAAAAGAATCGCTATTGGCGGAGAAGCTTCCACATAAGCATCAGGCAACCAAGTGTGGAAAGGAACTAAAGGAGTTTTGATGCCGAAACCAATTAACAAAGTAATTAACAGGGGAAGTTGCCAACTAAAAGGCAAAATAGTTGATTTAATTGTGGCGTAATCAAAATTCAGAGTACCGCCTATAGTCGCACTTCCTGCTAACCAACCCAAAGCTAAAAAAGCAGCTAAAATTAGAATTCCCGAAACTGCTGTGTAAAGTAAAAATTTAATTGCAGCATATTCCCGTTTCAAACCACCCCAAATCGCAATTAACAAATAGAGAGGGATGAGTTCAATTTCGTAGAACAGCACGAACAGCAGTAAATTTTGGGCTAAGAAAGAACCTGCTAACCCAGCACTAACTAACAGGATTAAAGAGTAGTAAAGTTTGGGGCGAGCAATATTTTCACCGCTGCTAAAAATGACGATCCAAATCAGCAAGCTGTTTAACACAATTAAAGGTAAAGATATTCCATCAATACCCAAATTATAGGTCAATCCCAAAGTTTCAATCCAAGGCAGAAATTCGGTAAATTGAAAACCAGGATTGCTAATACTGAATTTGGACATAATGAAAATAGTCCAAAAAAAGATGATGCTAGATACTATTAAAGCTAAATTTCGAGCGTTGCGTTCTGCCTTTTCTTGCGGTAAAAGTCCAATGATTGTAGCACCGATGACAGGCAACCAAATTAAAGTACTCAGCATGGTGATTAGTCAAGTTTTGAGTTTGGAGTTTGGAGTGAAAAAGAAAGCTTAACCAGGATTTACCAGATTTCTTAATTAATCTTGATTATCATGTAAATCCATAAATCCCGATCGCTATTTGCTGACAATTAACATTTGGGATAAAAAGGGCCAGCTAACCAAAATTATTAGTAAAGAAACGCCCAAGAGGATGCTTAAGATGTAAAATTGACCTTTACCGGAGACGTTGTATTTGAGAGTTTGTCCGCTAAAAACTGTAGCGATTCCGGTAAGATTTACTAATCCATCTACTAGGTAGCGATCGATCGCATACATCACGCGGGAAACCAAATCAACTACAAACACGATCGTCAACTTATAAAGTTTAGCAGTGTAAAGATCGTAAGCAAAGAAATCTTGCAGAGGTTTCCAACTTAACTGCACAGGTTTTTGCCAATTGTTGTTGAGATAAATTAAACCACTCACAGCAAAACCAGCTAAACTCGAAACAATCAAACTTAACGCCACAGTGAGATTTATCGTTTCTAAACTGGGCAACTTATGCCATTGCAACAGTATCAGCGGAACGTGAAGATTTAACCCACTTAAAATTACCATTGGCAAAGCCATAGGCCAATGAATTTCCGGCGAACGGTAAGTCATTGGTTTAACTTGACCAGCAAACACTAAACCGAAAGTGCGAGTCAAACTAAAAGCCACAATAGCGTTAACAGTTAACACTAATCCAGCCATAAAAGGATATGAAACCCACAGCTTTTCCACCAATTGTTGCATCGACCAAAAACCACCCAATGGTGGCAGGGAAATTAACCCAATTGCACCAATAATAAAGGCAAATCCTGATACTGGTCGGCGCGACCACAAACCACCATATTTCGTCAAATCTTGAGTGATATTGTTCCAAACTACGCCACCAATACCCATCACCAAAAGCGCCATGCTGAGTGCATAAGTGAAGGTCAATAATAATGCAATTTGGGGTTGTCCGGCAGCTACAGCAATAAAAACTATGCCCATATAAGCGCTGACTAGGTAAGACAAAGCGCGTTTAATGTCAATTTGGGCAATGGAGATTAAAGAAGCACCGATCGCAGTCGCACCACCTACAATAAACATTGCAGACTCAGTGACTGGAGAGAGGGCTAAAACTGGTTGAAGTTTGACTAATACCCAAGCGCCAGTGGCAACAACTACAGAATTCCGCAAAATGGTAGCTGGCAGAGGCCCTTCCATTGCTTCATCTAACCACAAGTGCAAGGGAAATTGAGCGCATTTGCCCAATGGCCCAGCGATTAAAGCTAAACCCAATAATGCAGCGAGTTTTGGGTCAATTTGGGCGGTTGATGCCCATTCTGCTAAATCGGTGAAGTTCCAAGTTTGGGAAAGGGGATAGATTGCTAAAACTCCCATGAGTAGGAATAAGTCTCCTACCCGTTTGGTTAAAAACGCATCTCTCGCACCAGTGATTACTAATGATTGATTAAACCAAAATCCGACGAGTAAATAAGTGCCAAGGGTTAAAAGTTCGAGGATGGCATAACTAAAAAATAGGGAGTTGCACAATACTAAACCGCACATTCCCGCCTCGAAAAATGCTACTAAAGCAAAGAATCTTGCCCAACCCCAGTCCATCTCCAAATAACCAATAGCGAAAATTTGCGCTAGTAGGTTTAAACCTGTGATGACAACTGTAGCTCCTACGGTTACAGTGGAGATTTCCAAGGGCAAAGTCAAGTCTAAGTTAGCTACTTGCAACCAGGGAATAAATAATTGATATGGTGGTTGGTTCCAAATAGCTGGGAGAACAAATAATCCGTGCAGAAAAGCCAAAAATGTTGTGACAACGTTAACATAACCGGATGGTCTTGGCCCTGTACGGCGAATGATTCCGGGCGACCAGGGTATGGTTAAAATCATCCCGATTAAGGGATATAAAGGCACCATCCAAATAGTTTGCAGCAAGAACTGAGACATCAGGATTACCCCGCAATTTTCAGCAAAATTATGGATAAACGAAGGCGTGGATTTGAGTAGTCTCAATCCATTTTTTGACCTTCAGGCAGATTAATATTTGCGTGTTTACGAAGCCATTAATGTGCCAACAATTTCTAGCAAGTTCACCAACAAGCTAGTTGTTAAATAACAATGTATCAAATTTTCTTATGAATTTAAGAGTTTTTTAATTTTATTTGATTGATAGTATGAATCGTTATCATAGATTTTAATTGATATATCAGAAAAAAAAGACAAATGTGTATAGCATTGAACGCTACTTTTTACAAGAAAGAGGTGAGAAGGCCCACCTCGGTTATACACTGGAGGTTTTAAACCACACAGGTATAAGGAAAACTGATATTACTCATCATCGTGGGCAAAACGGCGGAAGAGGTAATCTAGGGCATAGTTGCGGAGGTTGTAGTATTCTGGATCTTCCATGATTCTGGTACGATCGCGCGGGCGAGAAAAGGGAATGTTGAGGATTTCCCCGATATTTGCCCTTGGCCCATTAGTCATCATCACCAAGCGATCGGCTAAAAATAACGCTTCATCAATGTCGTGAGTAATCATCAACACTGTCATCCGAAAATCATTCCAAATTTTCAGCAATTCTTCTTGCAATTCTTCTTTGGTAATTGCATCTAACGCCCCAAAAGGTTCATCTAAGATTAACACTTCGGGACGAATGGATAGGGCACGGGCGATCGAAATCCGCTGCTTCATCCCCCCGGAAAGTTGCTGCGGTTTTTTATTAGCAGCTTCTAACAGTCCTACCATCCCTAAATTGTGTTTGACAATCTCTGTTTTTTCCGCTTGAGATTTGTCTGGGTGAACTGAATCTACTGCCAAATAAATGTTTTCAAAAGCGGTTAACCAAGGTAACAAAGCATAGTTTTGAAATACTACCATGCGGTCTGGCCCTGGTTTGGTGATGGGGTGCGATCGTAATCTTACCTCCCCATTTGTTGGTCGAGAAAAACCAGAAACCATGTTTAATAATGTCGATTTTCCGCAACCTGAGTGACCGATGACGCAGATAAATTCTCCCTCTTGAACTTTGAGGTTAACATCTTCCAAAACTACATAATCGCCTTTAGGTGTAGGGAAAGCTTTAGAAACACCTTCAAAGATTAAAAATGGCTCTCTGGTTGCTGATTTTACAGCTACAGGAGTTCTGGTTGTTTGAGTTGTTTTGATTGGCATTTTTCTAAGTTGTTTGGTTTGTGTAAGAGAGTTTTTTTTGAACCGCAAAGAAAGAGAAGAAGTTTTTTGAACCGCTACAGACGCAGAGGACACAGAGAGAAGAGATGGAGAGATTTTTTCCCAGTCCCCAATCCCTAGTCCCTAGTCCCTAAATTAAGCAACTTTCAATCTTCCAGGAACAGGCAAAACAACTTCTTCAATGCGGAATTCTCGTTTGATTTTTTGTTGGGCAAGATAAGCCAATGGGTCTTCAGAATTGAAGGTGATGCCATCAAATAATTGAACTTTTCCGCCCGTGTAACTAAAGTCGAATAAACCTAGTTCTCTGGCTGCCATACTAAAGACATCAACCCGACACAAACGTTCCATAATTTCTAACCAATTCCGGGGAAATGGAACTTTATCCCAGCGTGCCATTTGGGTCAAAATCCATAAGTGTTCGGTACGGCTAGGACGGTTAACGCCTTCTCCAAAAAATAGGTGATGGGCGTATTCTCGGTGATGTTCTAAACTGCAAACTGCGACGTTAGGATCGCCAATTTGAATGTATTCAATGTCGGTTCCTACATATTCCGGTCTAGCTAATATTTGCCGCACTTCTTCATAGTGACGTTCTTGAGAACAGAATTGTGCTGCTTCTAAAAGTGCGGTTACTAATGCTAAATGGGTTCTCGGATATGCAGCCGCCCAATCTTCCCGTACACCTAAAACTTTTCCAGGATGTCCTAACCAAATTTCTAAATCGGTGGCGATCGAAAATCCAATTCCTTCTACCGCAGCCCGAATATTCCAAGGTTCACCTACACAATATCCGTCAATATTTCCTGATTGCAAATTCGATACCATTTGGGCGGGAGGAATGACAGCTAAACTCACATCTTTATCAGGATCGATTCCTCCTGCTGCTAACCAATAACGCAGCAACAAATTGTGCATCGAAGAAGGATGTACCATGCCAAAAATGTGCTGTTGATCTTTGGATTTTTGCAGGTATTTCTTCAGATCTGATAAGGTGTAAACGCCTTGTTCATAAAAACGTTTGGCTAAGGTAATTGCATTTCCATTTCGCGCCATTGTTAGGGAAGTAACGATCGGCACTGCTTGTCCACCATTACCACCTAAAGTTAACCACAATGGCATCCCCGCTGGCATTTGGGCAGCATCCAATTGTCCGGCTACCATATCATCAACAATGCCACGCCAGCTAGGTTCCCGAACTAACTTAACATCTTCTAAACCGTATTTAGCAAAGAATCCTCTTTCTTTTGCTACTGCTAATGGCGCACAAGCTGTTAAAGGTACAAAGCCAACTTCCAAATTTACCTTTTCTAAATTGTTGCGAGAAATCGGAATTTGGGCTTTGCTGGCTTGACGTTTTTTAATTTGTTTTTGACGGTTGAGGAAGTAGATCATTTCACTCCGTAAGCTGTAATAATTCGGGTGATTTACTACTTCCATCCGTTTCCGGGGACGGGGAATATCTACATCTAAAATCTGCCCAATTTTGGAACCTGGCCCATTAGTTAACATGACAATGCGATCGGACAAAAGTACAGCTTCATCAACATCGTGAGTTACCATGACTGATGTCACTTTGTACTCTTCACAAATCTCCATCAATCTTTCTTGCAAGTTCCCTCTGGTTAATGCGTCTAACGCACCAAAAGGCTCATCTAATAGTAACAGTTTCGGACGAATTGCTAAAGCACGCGCGATCGCCACCCGCTGTTTTTGTCCCCCAGAAAGCATCGCTGGTTGTTTGTCTGCGTGGGGTCGCAAACCTACCATATCAATGTGCTTTTCTACAATTGATTTTCTCTCACCTTTTGGCAGATCTGCCATCACTTCATCCACTGCCAATTCGATGTTTTCCCGCACATTTAACCAAGGCAGTAACGAGTAGTTTTGAAACACCACCATCCGATCGGGCCCTGGTTTGGTGATTCTTTTACTTTCCAGAGTTACTACTCCTTCAGTTGGTAAATCTAAACCTGCAATCATATTTAATAAGGTAGATTTACCGCAACCAGAGTGACCAATTAAAGAAACGAATTCGCCTTTTTTAATTTGTAGGTCTATACCTTTGAGGGCGACATATTGACCGCCATTAGATAGGTCAAAAACCTTGTCGATATTGTCAACTGCAACAAAAACAGACATAGTGGTTAATTGGTTAATTTTTGCTAGTGTTTAGTGAAAGAAGTAGGGTGCGTTAGCGATAGCGTAACGCACCATGTAACTAAGTTTTATTCGGGAAGAATCTTGGTTTGTAACCAAGCCATGAATTTGTCGAGTAACAAGCCAACAATCCCGATGTAAATTAGTGCCAAAATCACTTCACTGATGTTGTTAGTTTGGTATGCGTCCCAGATGAAGAAGCCAATTCCAGCTACACCAGACATCACGATTTCCGCAGCAATAATCGCTAACCAAGCTAGACCGATCGCAATTCTCAACCCAGTAAAAATGTAAGGCAAAGCTGAAGGAATCAAAATCTTGAAAAAGTACTTCTTCTTGTTAAGTTGCAAGACCTTAGCAACGTTGTTATAGTCCTGGGGAATTTGCTGAACTCCCACTGCGGTATTAATCAAAATCGGCCAAATCGCCGTGATGAAAATTACGAACAATGCAGCGGGTTCATTCTTTTGTAAAGCTGCTAAAGCGATCGGCACCCAAGCCAAAGGCGGAACAGTTCGCAATAGTTGAAAAACTGGATCTAAAGCTTTCGACATCATTTTATTAGTCCCAACCAAAATGCCTAAAGCAATTCCAACTACTGCGGCGAAAAAGTAACCGATCGCTACCCGTTGTAAACTAGCAAAAATCTGCCAAAATAACCCAACGTCTATGTCACTTTTTCTGTAGAAAGGCCACCAAATTAAAATCCAAGTATCTTGAACAACTTGTATTGGGCCGGGAAGTGTCACCCCTGGAAAGAAAGAAAAGATTTGCCAAAGTATTAATAAGATGACGATCGCGATCGCTGGAGGAATCAAATCCGGCAATGTCTTTTGGATTTTAGCAATCCAGGGATTTTGTGCCGTTTTAACGGTTCTTCTTTGAAGTGTAGTCATTTGTTAGGGTTCCTTATACTGTGTGGAAAATTTTTCCAGTTCTACTTGTGGACAACTTTTAATGGGTAGGTAATCCAAATAATTTTTCGATGACCAATTACCAACAACCCATTAACAAAACCTAAATATTCACCTTCTTAATCTTCAAGCTTTGCAGATAAGCTTTGGGATTTTCTGGGTCAAACTGAGTGCCATCGAAAAATTTTTCTACACCGCGAGATGTGCTGGTGGGAATATCAGCAGCAGCAATATTCAACTCTTTAGCTGCTTCGCGCCAAATATCTTCTCGATTGACTTTATCAATCATCGCTTTGGCATTAGTTAAAGTCTCAGGAGGTAAATAACCCCAACGCACGCTTTCTGTTAAGAACCAAAGGTCGTGACTCTTGTAGGGATAAGACACGCTACCTTTTTCATCTTTCCAGTACAAAGATGCCATCGATTTGTCATCAACCATCCGACCATCACCCATGTCATATTTACCCATGAATGGGTCTAAAAGCACTTTTTCTGGAACGTTAAAATATTCACGGGCTGACACAATCCGCGCTAATTCTGCCCGATTATTAAAGTCATCGCACCACATTTGTGCTTCCATTACTGCTTTCAAAATTGCTTTGGTAGCTTTAGGATGTTTGTCTACCCAATCTGCCCGCATTGCTAAGTATTCTTCTGGGTGATTTTTCCAGATATCTGCTGTTAATGCTGCCAAATATCCAATCTTATCTGCCACAATTCTGTAAGGCCAAGGATCGCCTGTACTAAAAGCATCCATTGTCCCTGTTTTCATGTTGGCAACTGTTTGGGCTGCGGGAACTGTTAGCAGTTTAATGTCTGCGTCAGGATCGATACCTCCGGCTGATAACCAATAACGAATCCAAAAGTCTTGGTTAACTCCGGGAAATGTATGGGCGGCTGTAAAAGATTTGTTTTGGGATTTTAATTGCCCTACTAAAGATTTACCCTGAGAAAGTTTGAGGTCGATTCCTTTTCCTTTGTGCTGATTGGCGATCGCAATCCCATTTCCTTGTGTGTTTAACTGACACAAAACATACATAGGAATTTTTTGATTTCCTTTGGTAATCTTACCTTCAGAAATTAAATAGGGCATCGGCATTTGCCACTGTCCGCCATCAATTCCACCACCCGCAGAACCAATTTCTACATTATCTCTGGCTGCACCCCAGTTGGCTTGTTTGGAGATTTCCACATTATTCATTCCATGTCGTGCAAAAAAGCCTTTTTCTTTGGCAATAATTAGTGCTGCTGCTTCTACGATCGGAATATATCCAATCTTTGCAGTGTTTGTTTCTGGCGGAGCACCAGTACTCACATTGGCAACCGGAACAGCTGTATTTGCAGTGTTCGTTGGCGCAGCATTACTCGCTTGATTGCCCGGTTCTGGGGGATTTCCCAAACAACCTTTTAATAATATAGAAGTGGCAGCGGTCGCACCAGCAGTTAATAGGAATTTACGTCTAGAAACCGCACTAGAAAACTGTTCCATAACATCCTCCAACAGCAAGGTTTTAATTTATTGGTCGGCAAAAATCTTATCTAGAGTCGTGAAAATCCAGCAGAAAATCTTATGCTTTCTGTTGTTAAAGAATCGGTTTGATTCTTTTAAGGAGAACCCGTTGCTATTAAATCCCAAATTCACGAAAAAGTTTTTATTTAATTACATCTAAATTCTTAGACGTTTTTTCTAACTTATCCGTTGTTTGTTTTTACGGCGAACTCCTTTGTTGTAGTTGTTCAATATTGCGTTGAAGTCAGTATAACACGGCATTAAATAAATCTAAAATTAATTTTATTGATTGAAACCCCATGATTTTACTGATACAAAATTACTTTATTCAGTTTATTTAGATTGCTTATTTAAGCTGGTTTACCATTTTCATAAAAAGCAAAAATTCATCGTTTTAATATTAAGAAACGATGAATTTTTGTTTATTAACAGTAAGGCGAAACAACGAGATTTACTAGTTAGCTTATGTGCATAAGCCAGAATCCCACGAATAAGATTCACCAAGTAATAAGTCTTGCTGGTCTTACTAAAGTAATTTTTATGAAATTATTGAAACTTAGGTAATTTATTTACCTGTTGATATTATCCTATGTTGTTAGGCTAGAGACAAATCAATTTTTTATGGGATAACCATTGACTTTTATCAATGCACAGCTAGGTTTGTAGTGACGACTTTAGCTGTTTAGGGCGGTCTTCTCGTCCTCTTGGCGGGAAATTCTGGTTTTAGGGACTGGGGTAGGGGCAATTCATGAATCGGGGCAATTCATGAATTGCCCCTACTTCATTAACTAATCAGGTTTAATTTTTCTACTCCGTTATTACATCTTACTAATTGGTTTTGTTTGATAAATGGGAATTTCAATAATAAATTCCGTTACTTTGCCAAGTTCAGAAACACAACGTAAATCACCTTTATGTTTATCTACCACAATTTGATAACAAATTGATAAACCTAAACCCGTACCTTTACCCACTGGTTTTGTCGTAAAGAAAGGATCGAATAACTTACTTTTATTTTCATTTGAGATTCCACAACCATTGTCTTTAATTTGAATTACGGCACGAGATTTATCTTCAGATAATTTGGTTTGAATTAGAATAGTTGGAACAAAGTTATGGTTCTCTTTTTGTTCTTTACTGCGAAATTTTTCTAAAGCATCGATCGCATTACTCAAAATATTCATAAACACCTGATTTAATTGTCCTGCATAACATTCTACTAATGGTAAATTTCCATATTCTTTAACTAAATTAATTGCCAAGTTAGCAGGTGTCTCTTTTAAACGATTTTGTAAAATTAATAAAGTACTATCTATTCCCTCATGAATATCCACATCTTTCATTTCTGCTTCATCAAAGCGAGAAAAATTGCGTAAAGATAGCACAATTTCTCTGATTCTATTTGCACCGATACTCATTGATGATTGAATTTTTCGCAAATCAGTTATCAAAAATTCTAAATCAATCTCTTCTTCCAATTCTTGGATTTCTGGTTCAGGATTAGGATACTTTTGTTGATACAATTCAATTAACCTTAAAAGTTCTTGTGTATAATCAGCAGCATGGGGTAAATTACCGTAAATAAAGTTGATCGGATTATTAATTTCGTGGGCTACACCTGCTACTAATTGTCCTAAACTAGACATTTTCTCTGTTTGAATTAACTTCGCTTGTGTTTCCTGTAAAGCTTGGTATGCTTTCGCTGATTTTTCCATTTCTTTTCGCAAGCGTCTTTCATTTACAGTTACTTGTCCTAATAAGTTATAAAAAGATATGGTTAATCTACCAATTTCATCTTCCCGATTCATTAATTCTTCACTTTGAGGACTAGCTTCTGCCAATAAATTACACTCATCCATAATAGGTTGTAACCGTCGATTTAACCCCCTGACAAAGAGAAATACTACTGCGGCTAAAACAGCTGAAGCGCCCATTGCTGCTAATAAAGTTCCCACGATTGAAAAGCGCAATAAAGGGCCAATTACTACCCATTTAGGTACCGAAGCTAATAAAATCCAATTATTATTAGCAATTTTTCGATAAGCCCAAAATTCCTGCTTACCTTCTTTGTTTTGCCAAGATATAATTCCCGTATTGTCAGCACCAGATTTAAGTTTTAAATTAATTTTTTCCCAAAGTTTGGCATAGTTACTAATTTTAGGAAATGGCTTTAAATCAAGTGCTAATTTAGGATTTGGTGGATAAGCAATTAAATTTCCTTTCGGACTCACTAGCACAAAATAACCAGAATCTCTCATTACAGGTTGGGATAATTTTTTGCTAACAAATCCCAATTCTAAGTCTAATGCCATTACTCCTAAAAGTTGTTTTTTGTTATTATAAAATGGTAGAGTATAACTGGTACTGACGAATATTTCTGGAGGATCGACAGTTGTTTCTTTATAGCGAACTGGTTCGATCCAAATTGGTTTACCTGCTTTGATGGGATCTCTAAAATAACTTTCTTGAAAATCCCCTGGTTCACTTTCGCCACCTTTGGCAATTACTTTACCACTTTTATCTCTAATTGCGAATGGATAGGCATATTTTCTTTCAGGAATAATCAACCGTTTTTCTGGTGGTTGCCCAAAACCTAGTCCAGTGCCTAATGGCGAAGTTTGCAAAGAACGTCGAATTAACTCAACATAGACAAATTCTCTTTTTTCCCCGGCTTGGTGCAGTGTTACTGCTGCATCAGCAACAAGTTTAGCAGTATTTTCAAAGGTTTTAAAATTACCTTCTAAGCTTTCGGCTTGCACTTCTAAACTAGAGAGTAATTCAGCTTTTGATTGTTTGACAAGTTCCTGGTAAAATAAATAGGAACCGCAAAGTAAACCGACTAATGTTCCACCCAAAACAGATAGAAACAGTTTCCAACCAACAGATTTTAATAAGGAAACTTTCTGAGGACGGGGGAGTGAAAAATTTAATAAGTTTGTTCGCATAATATCACCAATGAATGAGTGAATTTGATATTAGCAAAGGGTTGGTAAATTGTTGACGATCGCTCTCACTCCTAACTGGCTATACTCAAGTTTGTTTGTCCGATTATAGTAACAGTTGAGAATTGAGTCTATCTTAGCTTTTCCTTGAACGATCGCATTTACTTTATCAATATACTGAGAGTCGATTAACCCTTTTAAAGGCTGTTCTACCAAGTTAAAATATTCCATCGTTGCGGCAATTTTTCGATCCCATTCGGGATAAAATTGCAAAATATCATCAGGCATTACTTTAGTGCGGGAACAACCTTGTTCCGGCAAACAGTAAAAAGGTTCATCTAAATTTAGATAACCATAATCATCAGTTAACTCTTCTCCTGGGTAAATATCTCTCACTGCAACTTCAAATTTGTAAGGTGTACTCATACAACTAGAATTGAAGCTATGATTGACAAACTTAGCAATATCCCAACATAATATATACTTTCCTTCGCGATCGCGATAACAATACTTAAGTAACTTCTGTTGCAGCACAGTCTCTAAAGAATTTACATAGCTTTCATCAAACTTTTGATCTAACTCATCTAACACCCAAGTAATCGTACCTTGGGGAATAAACTTAGTAGCAAAAACTCCGTAACCTACATATTTATTTATATAGACAAGTTCTGTATCTGGATGAATCATATTTTTTAACCGAGTTTAAGAAGGCAGAAGGGTTGTGCAGTTGGTTTTTCAACTTTTTTAACTGATTAGTTATTTTTGCGGTGCTGCACTAGCAATATAACAATTGCAAAGTCCGATTAACTATTCTAGATAACCAGAAGATACTACTAATAGTAATCCTGGGGAAAATTTTAAACATTAAATAGAAATATAATGGCGAAAAAACTTAAAACTTCGTAATGGACTTACCACTGATATATCATTCTGACTACGTTGCGCCACTTCCAGAGGGACATCGTTTTCCCATGCCGAAATTTCGCCAACTCTACGAATTACTGTTAACAGATGGGATTGCCAAACCACAACAATTTCATACACCCAAACACCCTCCCTTAAAATGGATTGAATTAGTTCACACGCCAGAATACGTGCAAGCTTATTGTAAAGGCACGCTGGACAGCAAAGCGCAAAGGAGAATTGGATTACCTTGGAGTCCAGCTTTAGTTAATCGTACCTGCATTGCTGTAGGTGGCACCATTTTGACAGCCCAATTAGCATTAACTCATGGTTTAGCCTGCAACACTGCGGGAGGAACACATCATGCCTTTCCCAATTATGGATCTGGTTTTTGTATTTTTAACGATTTAGCCATAGCTGCCCGTGTTTTACAGAACATGGGATTAATTCAAAAAGTTTTAATTGTAGACTTAGATGTACATCAAGGAGATGGTACCGCCTTGATTTTTCAGGAAGACAAGAGTGTTTTCACCTTTTCTATGCACTGTGAAGTTAATTTTCCTGGTACTAAGCAAAAAAGTGACCTTGATGTTCCTTTACCAGAGGGAATGGAAGATGAGGCATATTTGCAAACTTTGGCGAGTTACTTGTCTGATTTACTGGGCGAAGTGAAGCCTGATTTAGTACTATATGATGCAGGTGTCGATACTCATTTAGCCGATCGCTTAGGTAAATTAGCCCTCACAGATACCGGAATTTATCGTCGGGAAATGCAAGTTTTAAGTACTTGTATCGCCAAAGGTTATCCCGTCGCTTGTGTCATCGGTGGCGGTTATGCTGACGATCTTAAAGGTTTAGTTTATCGTCATTCTTTACTTCATCGCGCTGCCAGCGAGACCTACCATCAGTATCATCTTTAATGCCAGACTAATGACAGAGGAGCAATTGAGCTTCCTTGTCGCTAAACTTACGTTAGAGCAGGTGATTAGTAACCTGTAAAGGATAAACCGTGCTGCTATCAAAAGGTTTTGAAGTTGAAATGTACACCGGGACTCCACAGGGAGATATTGTGGGTCTTTCCGATCGCATTGTGGCAGATTTAGACGGTTTTGTAAAAGAACCTGACAGCCGCAATGTTGAATATACTACCGCACCTTTATGGTGTTACGATCGCTTACTCTGTGCCCTCGTCCGTCCCAGACAGCGACTCCGTGCCTACTTACAACGTCTAGGGAATTATACGTTAATTCCTGGCAGTACCTTATCTTTGGGCGGAAGCGATCGTTTTTGGCGGTCCGATCCGCAAAACCCCTACCATACTTACATAGAAAACACCTACGGCACCAAAGTCGTCACTGCCAGCATTCACATCAACATTGGCATATCCCAACCAGAATTACTCATGCGGGCAATCCGCCTCATCCGCATGGAAGCGCCACTCATTCTCGCCCTTACCGCCTCTTCTCCCTTCCTCGACGGTCAAGTTACCGGATATCATTCTACCCGTTGGGGACTTTTCCCCAAAACACCCGCCCTCGTTCCCATTTTTGAAAGTCACGCCCACTTCATTCGTTGGACAGAGGAACAGTTAGCCAAGGGAACAATGCAAAACGTCCGTCACCTTTGGTCATCCATCCGTCCCAATGGTAACAATCGTCCCCACGACTTGAATCGTTTAGAGTTGCGAATTTGTGATTTAGTAGTAGATCCCATTGCCCTTTTAGCCATCACTGCCCTGTTAGAAGCCAGAATTTGGCAACTAATCCAAGATCCTACACTCGACCCTTTAGAAAAAAGCCAACTTTCCCCCGAAGATTTGGTCTTTCTCACCGATGCTAACGAAGCCGCTGCCGCTAAATCCAGTTTAGAAGCCCAACTCCGACATTGGTCAGACGGTCAACCAATTTTGGCAAGAGATTGGATCGAACAACTTTACCAAGAAGTTTGGCCTTTCGCTAAACAGCGGGGTTTTAGCTGTTTCCTCTCCCCCTTGAAAAAAATTCTCCGGGAAGGTAACACAGCCCAAAAGTGGTTAGCCCAAATCGATCGAGGTTTCAATCCTCGCCAAGTAATCGCCCAAGCTATCCAAACCACCATATCTCAAGAACAAGAATTAGAAGAAAAACTCTGTCAGATTTTAGTCGCCTAGTGGGGGAGACTGGGGTTAGGGGTTAAGGAAAAACTCTCTGCTTCAAGATCTCCTGCCCCAGTCCCCAGTCCCCAGTCCCCAGTCCCCAGTCCCCAGTCCCCCAAAAACTATCAGAATATTTAATCAATCGCTTGACCTTCTCTTTGATTAATAAAAACTATTAAATGAGACTAATTTGTTAGTAAAATTTGAAAAAGTAATATTTTATAGATTAGTGCGATCGCGCAAGCATTAACCCCTCATGGTGAAAGTGGTGTTGGTAAACCCCCAAATTCCCCCCAATACAGGCAATATTGCCCGAACTTGTGCTGCTACAGCTACAGAACTGCATTTGGTCGCGCCTTTGGGGTTTGAAATTAGCGATCGCTACCTGAAAAGAGCAGGTTTAGATTACTGGCCTTATGTAAAATTACACAATCACCAGTCATGGGAAGCATTTCTTGCCCTTCATCAACAATTTGGTGGACGATTAATTGGATTTACTACTTCCGGGCGATGCAGTTATTTAAAATTACACTTTCAATCCGATGACTGGTTATTGTTCGGTAGCGAAACTACAGGACTACCACCAAATATCTTGGCAATCTGCACAGAAACAGTTTACATTCCCATGTCCGAACGCGGTGTCCGTAGCTTAAACCTCTCCGTAAGCGTAGCCGCTGGCTTATTTGAAGCTAGGCGACAACTTGGTTATTTAGACTAACTAAATCCGCCTGAAGGTTTGCTCTATTAACTTTAAATAGACATATATTCATCCAGATATCAAAAATTATTTCTGTTACTACCGAGCAAACTGAACTTTTGATATAGGTTAAAACCATACCCTGCTTATCTTTCAATATAACAAATTATTTTTTATATAACAGAATAATATCAAGGAAATAACATAAGAAATTTATATTAATTTAGTCATTGTTTATCCGAGATCGACTTATAGAGATTATTCATTTTTGCCAAAGTGCTGTTCACAGAGGAGAAAGTTGTAGTAAATTTCTAGCTTGACTGTTTTACTTTGAGACAGAGATTTTAGCGCCCGGTTGCTCAACTCGGCATAGGCTCTCAAACTCGCCAAATGCAATATATATTCTCAGTTTGGCTCTCACCGTGCTATAAATCTATGAGCTAAATAAACAGCATCTACCACCTAAGTAGGCTTAATGATTTACAACCGATCGGGGTTTGCAAACATCTAGCGAAAATTTATTAAGTCTTGTAAGCTTGTCTAAATTCAAAAACCAAGGTACCCTTGCTTAAGCATCTTTACTGTCAGTGATCTGGATCAAAAAGCAAATGTGATACTAATCACAGGTTAGTAAAGTTTGACAAAGCATCCATCAGGGCAGTTAAACGCTAGTGAAAGTAGGAGGTCGTTTTTTGAAACGAGCATTGACGCATAAGACTAATCCCATCCCTGCCTGTGCAGCCGATGATTGCTCAATGGTGGGATCTTTAAAACCAATTCCACCAGAGGTAAACCGAAGAACCCGCACCTCTGCGGCGATGATTGGCTTAGCTATTTCAATGGGAGCGTCTAGTAGCGTCCTACTAACAAGTCAGGGAGACAGTGCGGTAGCTGCTGAACCAATAGCTAATGCTTCAGTATCAACAGTTACCACAACTATGACCGAGACAATGGGCTCTCAAGAGGTTAAATCGGTCACAGGAGAAGCACTAGAGCCAAAATTGCTGGCACATCAAGCCCAAGATTTCACTGATGTTGGCTCATCCCAAAATCGCAATATTGAGGGAAGCGAAAGCCAAAGTGTAACTACACAACCAGCAGTGGTTTCAGAAACACCTGACAGTGACACAGCTACAGCTAGTAGCGTGGATCAACTTTTGAAAGTCAAACAAGCGGTAGCACTCAATCGTCTGAAAGAGTCATCGAACCGCTTGCGAAACAGTCTGGCGGAGTGGAAGTCTGAGGAGTCTTCTATAAAGTCATCGGTGCCCGTCAGTGAACCTGCTGCACCAATAGTAATTTCTAGGCAATTACAGCCTATTGTTGAGTCATCTTCATCTGTAGAACCAGTTTCTCCCCAATGGCAAGCTCAGTTAGCGACTCTCAAGCCAGCAGAGGCAGTACAGCCAGCAGCCAAGGCGGAGTTAGGGCAACAGCTACAGGTAGAAGAGCCTACTGTTTCAGTAGTTTATCAAGTTAAACCAGGAGATACTATTGATGCGATCGCGCGGAGATATTCTATTTCCGTAGCTACTTTAGCCAAAGTCAACCAGCTAGCGAACCCCAATCGCATCCGAGTTTCCCAACAACTAAAAGTTCCACAAAACACTGTTAGTGCTTTACCAATTAGCACCCAACAGTTGAGTACAAACTCAGAATTTCAGCCAGTTTCACCTAATTTGGCTCCCGAAACTGGATTAAATAATTCAGCACCAAACTTACCAGTAGTTTCCGCTTTATTACCTCAACCAACCCGTGAAAATGCACCAGCAGACGTGACAGCAGCTGCATTTCCACTCACTCAAACCGGAACAGATGATATCCCAGGTTGGAATCTTTCTGTAGATGAGCCAGAAGTAGAAACCATTTCGGCTCCCGGAACCGGAAACAAATTCCTTTCTGCTAGCAAGCCAACTAAGGCGACTAATCAAGACAATTTATCGGCTCAAGCGCCAAATAATCAGTTGGTTTTAGCAGAAGATGTTCCCAATCAAGAGCCTGAGAATAAAACAAAACAGTATTCTAATCCCTACGTAGAGCGACTCCGGGCGGAAATTCTCCAACTTCGACAGCATGGACGGCAGCCAGCCAATAATCGTTGGTATGGCAGGACTGCAACACCACCAGCCGCTGACAGCAATAATTCAGCTGCTCAATTACGTGGCACAAACAGGTACCCAGTAAATCCTGATTTCCGGCCTAATCAATATAACCAAGCTCTACAAGCGGAAATTCAAAGACGTGCCCAAGAAGCGCCAGCTAACTTCCCGCGCACTTCTTACGGCATTCCACAAACTCAACCCACCAGACAACAAACGTTTGCTACAGCACCATTTGGGGCAGAACAATATCAGCCTTACAACCAAAACTTACCAGGTCAGACAGTAACTCCCGATCTACCACCGATCGAGAACCCATACTATAACTATCCCCAGCAGATGACTGGGTACATCTGGCCTGCCAGAGGAGTTCTTACCTCCGGTTATGGTTGGCGCTGGGGCAGAATGCACAGAGGGATTGATATTGCGGCTCCCACTGGAACGCCGATTTTTGCTTCGGCTCCTGGGGTCGTGGTTTACGCTCGTTGGAATTCTGGTGGTTACGGCAATTTAGTGCAGATTAGACACCCCGACGGTAGTCTGACTCGTTATGCTCACAACAGCCGTATTTTTGTCCAAGAAGGACAAATTGTTGAGCAAGGTCAAAATATTGCTGCTATGGGTAGCACCGGACGTAGCACTGGCCCTCACAGCCACTTTGAAATTCATCCAGATGGACAGAGAGCTGTTAACCCAATGGCTTTCTTACCCAGTCGTCGAGACGGCTAAATCCAAGTATGAGGTAGTTTGGTAATTCAGTTCTTTCTCAATTACCAACTACCTAATTTAAAAAATCTTTGCAATTTCTGAAAAGACTGTGTTATATTAACGAAAGTCATCAGTTAGGCTCAGTAGCTCAGTTGGTTAGAGCACGGGACTCATAAGCCTGGGGTCGTTGGTTCAAGTCCGACCTGAGCCATTTCAGAAGATAGATATATTACTGCTGTAGTTTGGTCATCTACCCCAAATCCTCCAAAAATTTGTAACCCTATCCGATCGCACAAAGCAATTTTTTCAAAGCTGCGATCGCGTGTAACCTCACTACTGTATCTTGATCGGACAACAAAGATTGCAAAGAATCTACCGCTTGGGGATCTGCTAATAAACCTAAACTATTAGCTAATTTTTGGCGAATTTCTGCAAAATTCATGGCTGGATGTGAGGATTTTAACAACTCAATTAAAACCTGCGTTGCTATTGGAATTAAATTAGCTGTTTGCACTTGACCTAAAACAGTGATTACTTCTTGCCAAATCAACAATTGAGAATCCATCTGTTGAGCGGAAGCAGCAAAATCTTGTTCAAAAACTTGCTTTAAATAGGCGATCGCTTGGGGAGTTTCCACCCAACCCAAAGACCGAATTGCTTGTAATTGTAGAGGTAAAGGTGTTACAGATGATTGGCACACAGAAAACAAAGCATCAGCAGCTTCATCAGTACCCAAACGTCCTAAAGCGATCGCACTTTGTTGGCAAACCTCAATATTAAAATCCCACAAAAAAGGCTTTAAAACCTTGACCAAATTTAACCGATCTTTTAGATCGCTGCGAACACCCAAAGCAATTACCGCTTCTTTTCGTACAGTCGCCGCTACATCTTTTAAAGCAGCTAAAAGCACAGGCAAAACTAGCGGATCGTGAAAACTACCCAAAGCTTCAATTGCCGTTGCCCTAACTAAAACTTTTGCATCATTAACCACAGATAATAAAGGAGTAATTGTTTCCTTACTGCGAATATGGGCAAGTCCTCGCACTGCTAAAATTCGCCATTCTTCTCGATCTAATAAATCTGATAAAGCAGTAATTGCATTTTTTCCTTGATTAGCTAAAGCTGTCGTTGCCATTACGCTTAATTCTTCACTTTCCGCACTTTTCAATAAATCAACCAAAGCAGAAATTGCATCTGCGTCATTAAATTCTCCCAAAATTCTGGCAGCGAACCAACGCAACTCCTCATCCGCTTCTTCATCTTCTAAAATTTTGATTAAAGGTGCGATCGCCTGTTTACCCAAACTCGGAAAAAACTTCGCCACATCCCAGCGATCCTGAAAATCTCCCCAATTTAAAATCTCTAAAGCCCAATCAAGAATCTGCTGCTGATGATTTGCTACTAAACTCTTTGAGTGTAGCAAATGTTGTAAGCATTGGTTTAACAATGACCAATTTTCTTGTTCTGCTGCGATCGTTGCTTTGGCTAAAAAATCCAACTTCCCAAACTCCCTTTTAATTGCTAACAATTATGCTTCAAATTGAGTTATTGGCAATATTGAGAAACATCTTCGCCACATTCATCTGCCAAAAAGCATAAAGCCCGAAAACGCAATTCCATTAATTGAGTGTAAAACGGATTCAGCTTACAAAGTGCGGGAATATGAAATAAAGTTTGTCCTAATAATTTTACATCTCGCTCAAATAGACAATGCGCTGGAATTAATCGGCATAAAAAGCGGGCAATTTTTGCTTCTTTGACCTGTAAAGATTCTAACCAATGTGAAACAGGCTGCAACAATTTACCGAAAAATTGCTGACTTGAATAGAAACCAGAATTCTCAAAAGTACCAGAACGTAACATGAAATCTTTTCCCTAGTCCCTCTACCCTCACGGTAAGTCACCTATCTGGGAAGTTTTGTATAGGTTGTTACGCTAGTTTACGATCGATGTAATTAACGAATCATACTTATTTGATATTTGCATGGAGAGAGCGATCGCCAATTTGCAATGTAAAAAAAGCATCTTATCAATGTAAAAGTTTCATTTTGTAAGAAATTTTGTAAATATTGATACGAAAATTCATATTTAGCCCGGATAGCTTATTAACATCGAACAGTCAATCAAAGACAACATTGCTTAACAAATTTGTTGCCGCAGATCTCTAATAAATATGAGGACTAAAACCGAGATAATTAACTAAAGGAAGAGAAAATGGTAGTTACAGCCACAGAAACGGCAAGTCTGAACAAATTTGAAAAAATTAAGTCCGAAAAAGATGGTTTAGCCGTTAAAGCTCAACTAGAAGACTTTGCCAAAATTGGCTGGGAAGCAATGGAGGAAGGCGATCGAGACTATCGGCTGAAATGGTTAGGAATATTTTTCCGTCCGGTTACGCCTGGTAAATTTATGTTAAGATTGCGCTTGCCTCACGGCATCATTAGTGCAGTGCAAATGCGTGTTCTTGCGGAGATCGTACAGCGCTATGGTAGTGACGGTAACGCCGACATTACTACTAGGCAAAACCTGCAACTGCGGGGAATTCGCTTAGAAGACATCCCGGAAATTTTCCAAAAACTGAAAAGTGTCGGCTTGACAAGCGTACAATCAGGGATGGATAATGTTCGCAATATCACTGGTTCGCCCGTAGCCGGAATCGATGCAGAGGAACTGTTCGATACTAGGGAATTAGTCCAGCAAGTGCAGGACATGATTACCAACAAAGGCGAGGGGAACCCCGAATTTACCAACTTACCTCGGAAGTTCAATATTGCGATCGCCGGATGTCGGGACAACTCGGTTCATGCCGAAATCAACGATATCGCCTTTATTCCGGCATTTTCGGGAGAAACATTTGGTTTTAACGTCTTAGTCGGCGGTTTCTTCTCAGCCAAACGTTGCGACGCAGCAATTCCTCTAAATGCTTGGGTGACACCCGCAGAAGTTGTTTCCTTGTGTCGGGCAATTTTGGAAGTTTTCCGCGACAATGGACTTCGCGCCAACCGTCAAAAAGCCCGATTAATGTGGTTAATTGACGAATGGGGAATTAACAAATTTCGTAGCGAAGTGGAAAAACAACTGGGAAAAACCCTGAAATCAGCTGCACCAAAAGACGAAATTATCTGGGAAAAACGCGATCGAATCGGAGTTTATCGCCAAAAACAACCAGGATTAAATTACGTTGGGCTACACATTCCCGTCGGGCGACTTTTTGCCCAAGATATGTTAGAAATTGCCCGAATTGCAGAAGTTTATGGCAAAGGAGAAATCCGCCTCACAGTTGAACAAAACATCATTATTCCTCACATTAACGATGCTTGTTTAGCAGCATTTTTAACCGAACCCATCAACGAAAAATTTGCGATCGATCCTACACCATTAACTAGGGCATTAGTTTCCTGTACTGGGGCGCAGTTTTGTAACTTCGCACTCATTGAAACCAAAAACCGTGCAGTTGAGTTAATCCAAGAATTAGAAACAGAATTAACTCTCTCTAAACCAGTGCGAATTCATTGGACAGGTTGCCCAAATTCCTGCGGACAACCTCAAGTCGCCGACATCGGTTTAATGGGGACAAAAGTTAGAAAGAACGGTCAAACCTTAGAAGGTGTAGATATTTACATGGGTGGCAAAGTCGGTAAAGATGCCCGCTTAGGAACTTGCATCAGAAAAAGTGTTCCTTGTGAAGACTTAAAACCCGTATTGCGCGAGTTATTAATTAAACACTTTGATGCCGAAATTAAGCCAGAATTTGCCAAATAAATTCTCATTCTGCATCTTAAATTACCAAACTTCCTAGCAACAATTATTAAAATTATCTAAATTTTGCTAGCCCGGAGTTTGCCATGAAAAAATTTCCTCACTCTCACTCAGATCATTACCGGAGTTAAAGCAAATGTCCAAGTATTCCAGAAGAAAATTCTTATTCACCGCAGGAATTACCGCTGCCGGAACTTTATTAGTACATGGTTGTACTTCTGGCACAAATAACGCTGCCAATACCAATACCACAGCAAACACTAACACAACTACTAATTCTTCCCCCAGTGCAGTACCAGCAGTAAACGTAAATTCTGCTGATACACCAGAAGTTACAACTGCTAAATTAGGATTTATTGCTTTAACTGATTCCGCACCTTTAATTATTGCCAAAGAAAAGGGATTTTTCGACAAGTATGGCATGAAAGATGTGGAAGTTCTCAAACAAGCATCTTGGCCTGTAACTCGCGATAATTTAGAGACAGGATCTGCCAATGGAGGGATTGACGGAGCGCATATTTTAACCCCAATGCCTTACTTTATGACTTTGGGGCAAACCAAAACTAAACAGCCAACCCCAATGTATATTTTGGCGCGGTTAAATACTAACGGACAAGCGATTTCTATTGCTAACAATTACAAAGAGTTTAAAGTTGGTTTAGATAGCAAAGGGTTAAAAGATGCCTTCAGCAAAGCCAAATCTACTGGGAAAAATGACCTGAAAGCGGCGATGACTTTTCCCGGTGGAACTCACGATCTTTGGATGCGTTATTGGTTAGCTGCTGGTGGTATTAATCCCGATCGCGATATTTCCGTAATTCCTGTGCCACCACCACAAATGGTAGCTAACATGAAAACTGGAAATATGGAAACTTTTTGCGTAGGTGAACCTTGGAACGCACAATTAATTAACCAAGGTTTAGGTTACAGTGCATTAGTAACAGGTGAATTGTGGAAAGATCACCCAGAAAAAGCTTTTGCGATGCGTCAAGATTGGGTAGATAAAAACCCCAAAGCAGCAAAAGCATTATTAATGGCAGTTTTGGAAGCCCAACAATGGTGCGATAAGGCAGAAAACAAAGAGGAAATGTGCCAAATTATTTCTCAGAAGAAGTGGACTGGCGTACCTGCAAAAGATATTATTGAACGTTCCAAGGGAAATATTGATTACGGCGATGGTCGTCCAGTGGTGCAAAACAGTCCGTTGTTAATGAAATTCTGGGCTGATAATGCTTCTTATCCTTACAAGAGTCATGATTTGTGGTTCTTAACTGAGAATATTCGCTGGGGTTATATTCCGGCTGATACTAATACTAAGCAATTAATTGATAAAGTGAACCGCGAAGATTTGTGGAAAGAAGCAGCAAAAGCGATCGCAGTTCCCGAAGCCCAAATTCCTACTAGTACCTCTCGCGGAATTGAAACATTCTTTGATGGTGTGAAATTCGATCCAGAAAATCCTCAAGAATACTTGACGAATCTCAAAATTAAGAAAACTGCTTAATCGTTGATTTCGGTAATGGGTAATCAAAGCACACCCATTACCAACTACCAACTACCAACTACCAACTACCAACTACCCAATCACAGGAAACAGCATGACATCCAGAACTAACGGTACAATTTATCGCCGCCCCTCCCAAAATAGCTTTACTAAATTTTGGCGCAAGAATTCAAATAAAATTATTCGTCCACTGGTTGCAATTATCGTTTTTCTAGTAATTTGGCAACTCCTTTGTCCTCTCGGTTCCAAAGGATTACCAGGGCCAATTCAAGTTTTCAATGAGACATTTAATCCTTACATTATTAATCCTTTTTTTGATAATGGCGGTACCGACAAAGGGTTAGGATTACAAATAATTGCCAGCTTACAACGGGTAGCGATCGGCTTTTCTTTATCTGCTATTGTTGGCGTTTTTGTCGGGATTGTCGTTGGCGCAAATAAATTCCTCTACGAAGCTGTAGACCCGATTTTTCAAGTTTTGCGTACCATTCCGCCTCTAGCTTGGTTGCCGATCGCGTTAGCTGCAATTAACCAAAACGAACCTTCCGCGATTTTCGTGATTTTTATTACTTCAATTTGGCCGATTATTCTTAACACAATGGTTGGCGTTCAACAATTACCCCAAGATTACAGAAACGTCGCCAGAGTTTTACAACTATCGGGTTTCGACTACTTTTTAAACGTACTGTTTCCGGCAACAGTTCCTTACATTTTCACAGGTTTAAGAATTGGCATTGGTTTATCTTGGTTAGCGATCGTTGCCGCAGAAATGTTAGTCGGTGGCGTAGGAATTGGCTTTTTCATCTGGGATGCTTACAACAATTCGCAAATTAGCCAACTGATTTTAGCCTTAATTTATGTAGGCATCGTCGGCTTGTTACTAGATAGATTCGTTGCCTACATCGCGTCAATTGTAGTTCCAGCAGAACAGAAATAAGAAGGCAGAAGGCAGAAGGGAGAAAGTAAAATTCCCCTTGTCTTCTTGTCCCCTTGTCCCCCAGTCCCCAGTCCCTAGTCCCCAATACCCAATCCCCAATCACTATGTCAGTATTTGTTGAAGTAGATCACGTCGATCGGATTTTTCCCCTATCCAATGGTGGTAGCTATATCGCCTTAAAAAACATCGAATTAAAAATTAAACAGGGCGAATTTATTTCTTTAATTGGACATTCTGGTTGTGGTAAATCTACCCTATTAAATATGATTGCCGGGTTAGATCGTCCTACGAAAGGCGGCATCATTTTAGAAGGGCGAGAAGTTACAAAACCAGGGCCCGATCGCATGGTAGTATTTCAAAATTATTCCTTGCTACCTTGGCTAACTGTGCGGCAAAATATCGCCCTGGCAGTGAACAAAGTTTTAAAAGATAAAAGTGCGGTTGAACGGAAAGAAATTGTTCAACATCACATTGATTTAGTAAGTTTAAGAAATGCCGCAGATAAACGTCCCGGTGAATTATCTGGAGGGATGAAACAACGAGTTGCGATCGCCCGTGCCCTCGCAATTCGCCCGAAATTACTATTATTAGATGAACCCTTTGGCGCTTTAGATGCTTTAACTAGGGGTGGCTTGCAAGAACAGTTAATGCAGATTTGTGAAGAAAGCCACGTTACCTGTGTAATGGTAACTCATGATGTGGATGAAGCTTTGTTGTTGTCCGATCGCATTGTGATGTTAACTAATGGGCCAGAATCCCACATTGGGCAAATTTTAGAAGTACCAATTCCCCGTCCTCGCCATCGGTTAGAAGTCGTAAATCATCCCAATTACTACTCGATGCGAAACGAAATGATTTACTTCTTAAATCAACAGAAACGGGATAAAAGACGTAAAGCCAAACAGCCAGAAAAAGCAGCATTACCTGCTTCCGGTAAAGCATTTATTTCTAGTAATGGTTTAGAAAAAACCACCTTAGAAATTGGCTTTATTCCCTTAACAGATTGTGCGCCGTTAGTAGTTGCCCAAGAAAAAGGTTTCTTCAAAAAACATGGATTTGAAGAAGTAAAATTAGTCAGAGAACCTAGTTGGAAAGCGATCGCCCAAGGCGTTGCTACTCGCCGTTTAGATGCAGCCCAAATGGTTGCCGGAATGCCTTTAGCAATGACTTTAGGAAGCGGCGAAACAGGAGTACCAATTGTTACTGCTTTAGTTCTCAGTCGCAATGGTAATGCTATTACATTGAAGAAAAGTTTTTATGACCAAGGAGTAAGAACTTTAGCACATTTAAAAGAAGCGATCGCAGAAACTCCCCAAAAAAGTCATGTTATGGGTATGGTGCATAATGCTTCTATGCACAACTTAATTCTGCGTTATTGGTTAGCTTCCGGTGGCATCGATCCTGACTTAGACATGACTTTAACTGTCATTACTCCACCACAAATGGTTGCTAATTTGAAAGCGGGAAATATTGACGGTTATTGTGTGGGCGAACCTTGGAATTCTCGCGCAGTTCACGAAAAAGTGGGTTATGTAATTGCCACTGATTTAGATATTTGGGCAGGACATCCAGAGAAAGTTTTAGGAATGCGTGAAGACTGGGTAAATCAAAATCCTCAGACTCACATTGCTTTAGTTAAAGCTTTGTTAGAAGCTTGTGAATATTGTGACGATCGCCGCAACCGCGAAGAAATTTTAGGCTTAATTTGTCGCCCTCAATATGTTGGTTCTGCATTAGAATATACCCGCCCCGGTTTCTTAACCGCTTACAATAAAGGCACAGATGAACCAGCGCAACTTTTACCCAGGTTTAATCAATTTCACTTCGATAATACCAACTGTCCGGGAAGAGTTGAAGGGCTATGGATTCTCACTCAATTAGCCCGTTGGGGTATCACTCCTTTCCCGAAAAATTGGATTGAAATTTTAGAAAGAGTGCGTCGAGTTGACTTATTTGGTGAAGCGGCGCGTCAATTAGGATTACCGGATATTGAACCCGATCGCCAAAGTTTTGAATTGTTCGATCGCATGGTGTTTAATCCTGACGATCCGATCGGTTATTTACAACGCCTGACAATTCACCGAGAAATCCGAGTTCAAGAAATTATTCTTGATGATTCTCGATCCGAAGCAGCTTAAATCGTCATTGGTTATTAGTTAATAATTATGACAAATAGCAAATGACAAATGACAAATAACAAATGACAAATAACAACCATGCAAACAGTCAACAACAGTAGCATTCAAATTCAAGAAACAATCACTCGCGAACCTTTTTTGGTGATTGATGGAGTTTCCAAAAGTTACCCTACTCCTAATGGGTTGTATCCGGTTTTAGAAAATGTTAACTTCACCGTTTATGAAGGAGAATTTGTCTGCGTTATCGGTCACTCCGGTTGCGGCAAATCAACTTTATTAAACATGGTTTCTGGTTTTAACAAACCAACTGAAGGCGAAGTTAGACTGCGGGGAAATTTAATTACAAAACCAGGGCCCGATCGCATGATGGTTTTCCAAAATTACGCCCTTTTGCCTTGGAAAACAGCTTACGAAAATGTTTATTTGGCAGTAAAAACCGCTTTTCCGAACAAATCTAAAGCGGAGAAACATGAAATTGTTGAGGAACATTTGGCGATGGTGGGATTAACCGAAGCTGCCCACAAACGCCCGAATCAACTATCAGGTGGAATGAAGCAAAGAGTTGCGATCGCCCGCGCTTTAGCTATCCGCCCTGAAATCCTAATTTTAGACGAACCTTTCGGCGCTTTGGATGCAATTACTAAGGAAGAATTGCAAGAAGAATTATTGAGTATTTGGCGAGATCATCGCACTACCGTATTGATGATTACCCATGATATTGATGAGGCGTTGTTCCTTGCCGATCGCCTAGTCATGATGACAAATGGCCCTGCTGCCAACATTGGCGAAGTGATGGATATTCCTTTTCCTCGCCCACGCGATCGCGCCCAAATCATGGAAGACCCCCAATATTACGAATTGCGGAACTACGCCCTCGACTTCCTCTTCCGGCGTTTTGCCCACGTTGAGTAGGGACTGGGGATTGGGGATTGGGGATTGGGGATTGGGGATTGGGGACTAGGGGAAGTTCATTAACCCAAAACACGATCGGGATTTATGGATTTACATGATGTTCAAGATTAATCAACAAATCTGGTCAATCTGTAAATCTGGTCAATCCTGGTCTAACTTTCTCCTTAACTGAGATCTTGCACCAAGAGGCAGAGCCTCCATTACTCGTTTACTCGTTCCCAGGTTCAACCTGGGAACGAGGATTTGGGAGGTTCCACCTCCTTTGAGTGCAAGATCTCAGTTAACTGAAAACTCACCCAGTCCCCAGTCCCCAATCCCCTATCCCCAAATCATGTAGAAACAGCATTTTATTCATGCAACATATTCATTAAGATAGCTTTTTTGTTACTAAAGATACCGTTTACCTCTGTTCATTCCCTAAACTTAAGAACATAAGGCTAGGAAATCACAGAAATCGATGAAATATAGCGGGTTTTAAACAGAAGGAGAAGTTTTACAAAATTAAATAAATCTTTCTCTAACTCAACAGTTTTTTTATCCTTTATTTATGAAATATCTTGTCACCAAAAGAAACGTTCTGTCTAAAGATAGATTTACTAAACAGAAGCTAGAAAATTGTAACAAAATCTACAAAATAAGCCTGATTAACCGAATAGCATAAAACGAAAATAGTGTGTTAATAATCACGGTTTTAATTAACAGATTTGCAGATAAATAAAGGAATTAAATGGAGGAATAACTGATGACAAGTACTGTCACGCCACCAACAACAAATACTCAGAATAAGTTTGAAAAATTCAAAGCAGAAAAAGACGGTTTAGCAGTCAAGGAACAATTAGAAGAATTTGCCCGAATTGGTTGGGAAGCGATCGATGAAACCGATCGCGAACATCGCTTAAAATGGCTGGGAATCTTCTTCCGTCCTGTTACTCCCGGCAAATTCATGATGCGTTTGCGCTTACCAAACGGGATTATTAACAGCGATCAAATGCGGGTTTTAGGCGAAATTGTCCAACGTTATGGTAGCGATGGAAATGCTGATATTACTACCAGACAAAATCTGCAATTACGGGGAATTCGGATTGAAGATGTACCAGATATTTTCCGCAAAATGAAAGCCGTTGGTTTAACTAGCGTGCAGTCAGGAATGGATAACGTTCGTAACATTACTGGATCGCCTGTTGCAGGGATTGATGGTGATGAATTGTTCGACACCAGAGAACTTTGCTTCCAAGTGCAAGACATGATTACTAATCATGGTGAAGGTAATTCTGAGTTTACGAATTTGCCTCGGAAGTTTAATATTGCGATCGCCGGATGTAGAGACAATTCCATTCACGCCGAAATCAACGACATTGCCTTCATTCCCGCATTTTTAAACGGAACTTTTGGCTTCAATATATTAGTTGGTGGTTTCTTTTCTGCCAAACGTTGCGATGCTGCGATTCCCTTAAATGCTTGGGTTCCTCCTTCTGATGTTGTCGCATTATGCAGAGCAATTTTAGAAGTTTTTCGCGACAAAGGTTTACGCGCCAATCGGCAAAAAGCCCGATTAATGTGGTTAATTGATGAAATCGGTTTAGGGCAATTTCGCACTGAAGTAGTAAACCGACTGGGAAAACCCCTCGCAGAAGCAGCACCTAAAGACGAAATTGAGTGGGAAAAACGCGATCACATTGGCGTTTACAAACAAAAACAACCAGGATTAAACTTCGTTGGTTTACATATTCCCATCGGGCGTTTGTTTGCCCCTGATATGTTTGAAATTGCCAGAATCGCAGATGTTTATGGCAATGGAGAAATTCGCCTCACAGTTGAAGAAAATCTGCTTATTCCCAATATTCCAGATGACAAATTGCAGGGATTTTTAGCCGAACCAATTCTGCAAAAATTTAGCATCGATCCTACACCTTTAAATCGGGCATTAGTTTCTTGTACCGGAGCACAATTCTGCGGTTTTGCCTTGATTGAAACTAAAAATCGCGCCTTAGCAATGATTAAGGAATTGGATGCTGAATTAACAATAACTAAACCAGTGAGAATTCATTGGACTGGTTGCCCAAATTCTTGCGGACAACCCCAAGTTGCTGACATTGGTTTGATGGGAACGAAAGTTAGAAAAGATGGGAAAACTGTCGAAGGTGTTGACCTTTATATGGGCGGAAAAGTTGGTAAAGATGCCCATTTAGGAACTTGTGTAAGAAAAGGCATTCCTTGTGCAGATTTGAAACCACTGTTGCGAGAAATTCTGATCGAAAAATTTGCGGCTATACCCAAAGAAGGCATACCAACAACAACCGATCGTTCTGCCGAAATTGAAGTCAAAGAACAGAAAGTTACCATCACCTTTGATGAAGAAACTGATGCTCAAGGTGTTAAAGTACCAAAGGTAAAAAGATCTGAACCTGTTCAACCAACGGTGATTTCTTTCGCTAAATCAGGTAAGGAAGTTAATGCTAGTAGCGAACAATCTATCTTAGAAGTAGCTGAAGCGGAAGGTATTGAAATTCCTAGCAATTGTCGATCGGGAAATTGTGGCACTTGCAAACAAAAACTGCGGCTAGGTGAAGTCGAATACCAAAGCGAACCTAATGCTTTAAGTGATAGCGAAAAAGAGCAAGGTTTTATCTTAACCTGCATTTCTCACCCCGTTGGGAGGGTAGCGATCGATGCTTAAGCAATTCTAGCTTTTCATATTTAGATTTTCGATTTATTCACTTTCAATGAAATCGAAAATCACTAAACATTGCGTTCTTGTTTTAGGAAGGTTTAAATGTTAAATGAATTGTGGTCATTTCGCGGAAGATACCGAATTTTGCACTTGACTTGGTTTGCCTTCTTTCTTTCCTTTGTGGTGTGGTTTAACTTCGCTCCATTTTCCACAGCAGTTAAAGAATCTTTGGGTTTAAATGTAGGACAAATCAAAACTTTAGCTATTTGTAACGTAGCTCTCACAGTGCCAGCCCGAATTATTATCGGTATGGTATTAGATAAATATGGGCCGAGAATTACTTACTCTTTGCTGTTAATTTATGCAGCGATTCCTTGTTTAATGTTTGCCTTCGCTCAAGACTTTAATAGTTTAGTAATTAGCCGTTTATTACTAAGTATTGTCGGTGCGGGTTTTGTAATTGGAATTCGCATGGTAGCTGAATGGTTTCCGCCGAAAGAAATTGGTTTAGCTGAAGGAATTTATGGCGGTTGGGGAAACTTTGGTTCAGCAGCAGCGGCGTTTACTTTGCCGACAATTGCCACAGTTGCTTCCGTAATGGCAGCAGGTCAAATTAATTGGCGATTTGCGATCGCACTAACCGGAATCATCGCTGCTGTTTACGGCGCATTTTACTACTTCAACGTTCAAGATACTCCCACTGGAAAAGTTTATCAACGTCCCAAAAAACACGGCGGCATTGAAGTTACCACCAAAAAAGATTTCTGGTTTTTGATGGTAATGAATATTCCTCTTTCTGGGATTCTCGCTGTTCTAGCTTGGCGCTTAAATATAGTCGGTTTCTTCAACCAAACCCAACTTTATATTGCTTGGTTTTTACTATTTTGTTTGTGCGCTTTCCAAGCCTATAAATGCTGGGAAGTGAACAAAGAATTAGTGACAGGTAAAAAACGCTATCCCGCAGAAGATCGTTACGAATTTTCTCAAGTAGCATTGTTAGAACTGACTTATTTTGTTAACTTCGGTTCTGAATTAGCAGTAGTTTCAATGCTACCAACATTCTTTGAAAATACCTTTACTTTAGATAAAATATTGGCTGGTGCGATCGCCTCTTCTTATGCTTTCATGAACTTAGTAGCACGTCCCGGTGGTGGCTTAATTTCCGATACCCTTGGTAGCCGCAGAATAACCATGACTGTAATCACAGGCTGCATGGGAATTGGTTATCTATTATTTGGCGGAGTTACTAGTAGTTGGTGGTTGCCATTTGCCATTTTGTTAGTAATGCTTTGTTCATTCTTTGTGCAAGCTGGAGAAGGTTCGACATTTGCTATTGTTCCCTTAGTAAAACGCCGAGTTACAGGACAAATTGCCGGAAACGTTGGTGCTTATGGAAACGTCGGCGCAGTCGCTTATTTAACTCTCTTCAGCTTGCTACCTGAAGGACAAATAGGAAACACAATTTTCTTCCAAACATTGGGAATTTGCGCTTTAATTGTTACCTTCCTTTGTTGGTTTTTCCTCAAAGAACCCAAAGGTTCCTTCTCTGCACATCATGAAGGCGAAACAGCAGAAACAGAAACGCAAAAACCTAGTCTTTCTTCCAGATTAGCTTACGAACAAGAACCAAGGGAATAAAAGTGATTTGGGATTGGCGATCGAAGTAAACAAAGGGGAAATTTAAAATAATTATTTCCCCAATCCCTAATCCCTAAGAAATGTTAGCAACAAGGTTTAAATAGATTTATGACTGACTCAACAAAAACACTTTGTCCATATTGCGGTGTAGGTTGTGGTTTAGAAGTTTCTCCACCAGCGCAACCAGGAAAACCTGTAAATAGAGACAGTCAAGGATCTCCAATTTGGAAAGTACAAGGCGATCGCAATCACCCTTCAAGTCAAGGCATGGTATGTGTAAAAGGTGCAACAATTGCCGAATCTTTAAACAAAGACCGCCTACTTTATCCGATGATGCGAGAAACTTTAGATCGACCTTTTCGCCGTGTAACTTGGGATGAAGCACTCAATGCCATAGTTAACAAAATTCAAACAGTTCGCTACACTCAAGGCGCAGATTCTATCTGTATGTACGGTTCTGGGCAATTCCAAACTGAAGATTATTATGTTGCCCAAAAACTCATGAAAGGCTGTCTCGGTACTAACAATTTTGATGCCAATTCTCGCCTTTGTATGTCCTCAGCAGTATCGGGATATATTCAAAGTTTTGGTGCAGATGGCCCGCCCTGTTGTTATGATGATTTAGAATTAACTGATTGCGCGTTTTTAATTGGCACAAATACCGCCGAATGTCATCCAATTATATTTAACAGATTGCGGAAATATCACAAAAAAAATAGCGGAAAAGTGAAAATGATTGTCGTCGATCCCCGTCGCACAACTACCGCAGAAGCCGCAGATTTGCACTTAGCAATTAAACCGGGAACTGATATCGATTTAATGAATGGAATTGCCTATTTATTGTTACGTTGGGGTTATATCGACCACCAATTTATCGATGAATGTACGGCAAATTTTCCCGCTTATGCTGAAGTAATTAGCCATTATCCTCCCGAATATGTTGCGAAAAAATGCGGGATTAAACAGGAAGATTTAGAAACTGCTGCTCGTTACTGGGGACAGTCAAAAAGTGTGTTGTCGATGTGGTCAATGGGTGTTAATCAATCTTCGGAAGGGACAGCTAAAGTTCAAACGATTAATAACTTACATTTGATGACTGGACAAATCGGAAAACCAGGATCAGGGCCTTTTTCTTTGACTGGTCAACCTAATGCGATGGGAGGTAGAGAAGCTGGCGGTTTATGTCACATTTTACCCGGTTATCGCCTGGTAAAAAATCCTCAACATCGTGCCGAAGTAGAAGAATTTTGGGGACTTCCGCCCGGAAGAATTGCGGCTAAACCCGGTCGGACTGCTTGGGGAATGATCGAGGGTTTAGAGACTGGTGAAGTGGGATTTTTATGGATTGCGGCAACAAATCCAGCGGTGAGTATGCCAGATTTGGAAAGGGTGAAAAAGGCTTTGTTACGATCGCCCTTCACCGTCTATCAAGATGCTTATTATCCAACAGAAACTACAGCTTATGCCCATGTTTTATTACCCGCTGCCCAGTGGAGTGAAAAAACAGGAACGATGACAAATTCGGAACGGCGAGTTACACTTTGTTCGGCGTTTCGCGATCGTCCAGGAGAAACAAAAGCCGACTGGGAAATCTTCGCAGAAGTTGGCAGACTTTTAGGTTTTACCGAACAATTTAAATTTGCTAACTCAGCAGAAGTTTTCGCTGAATTTGCCCAATTAACCAAAGGGCGACCTTGCGACATGACAGGGTTAAGTCACGCCAAATTATCCACCCAAGGCGCTCAACAATGGCCCTGTCCCGCTGATGGTAATTTATTAGAAGGCGCACCCGCAAGACTTTACACCGACAACCGTTTCCACACCCCCGACGGACTTGCCCGCTTTGCCGCATACCACTCTCGCGGATTAGCCGAACCACCAGACCCAGATTTTCCCTTCGTTTTAACAGTAGGAAGACTTTACGGACATTGGCACACCCAAACCCGCACGGGAAGAATTGATAAAATTACCCAAATGCACCCTAATCCCTTCATCGAAATTCATCCTCGCGATGCTGCAAAATTGGGGATTCAAGATGAAGAATTAGTCGAAGTGCTCAGTCGGCGCGGAGTCGCCCGTTTTCCTGCTAAAGTCACCCAAGCAATTTCCCCCGGAACAGTCTTCGTCCCGATGCACTGGGGCGCACTTTGGGCAAAAGACGCAGAAGCCAACGTTTTAACCCATCCTGAAGCTTGTCCGATTTCCTTTGAACCAGAATTAAAAGCCTGTGCCGTACAATTAGCGAAGGTTACAGCAGATAATATTTCTGGCGATACTTTACTGATCTCCCCGAAATCTAGTATGCTTTCACCGTTACCTTCTGTGTGAAGCAGACGTAAACAATGGGATTTTTCAGAGATTTATCTAAACAAGCGAAACGAATAAGTGACGATCGGGAGTTTCTAGGTTTTATTAAAGTTATAGAAAGCCTAGTCTCCAAAGTCCTCTCCTTGGCAATGATAGCAGTGATTTTAGTTTCAGTTGTAGACTTAATTGTTTATTTATGGCAAGACTTATTTTTTCAACAACCAGTAGGTTTTTTTACGACCACTGTTATTAAGATATTTGGGTTTTTTCTGAATATTTTAATCGCTTTAGAATTGTTAGATAATATTACAGCATACCTGAAAAATCACGCCGTTCAGGTTGAATTAGTTATTATCACTTCTTTAGTAGCGGTAGCTAGAAAAATTATTATTTTGGATTTAGAAAAAGTTGATGGATTAGAATTGATTGGTTTGGCGATCGCCATTTTAGCTTTATCAATTAGTTATTTAATCGTTCGCTTTACAAATAAAAGTTCTCACCATGACCACCACTAAATTCTTTCAATTCGAGGCAGATTTTGTTAATACTTTGCGTTGTATTCCAATGGTAGTGAGGTATAAATTGGATACTTGCGGAATCAAGTTAAAATTATCTCATTGGAATCATTTTAATTTAGCAGAAAGAGAAGCATTGGTAGATTTACCTTGCACAACTGCGAGTGAAATTAAAACCTATCAAGAATTTCTCCAGCAATTAGTAACTAAACAAACTGGAGCACCCGCTTCCGAATTACCAATTGAAGAAAATCCTGCTTGGATGGATAATAAAAACATTCCTTCTGAGGTGTTAGAAAAAGCTAAGGAAGTAGGGGTAGATATTGCGATCGAACAATGGGAAAGTTTATCACCTGTACAGCGTTTTGCTTTAATTAAACTTAGCCGTCCCAGTCATGAAAATCACAACTTTTTGCCAGCAATGAAAGAGTTTAAATTGATTTAGGGACTGGGGACTGGGGACTAGGGATTGGGGACTGGGATTTTTTATATAAATTAAACAGGTTACTTTAATTCTGATTCTGTTTGTTCTCCAGGGAAAAATTCTTTTTCTAGTATCTGCTCTAAATTGTAACAGCATTCTTGAGGAAAAAAACCTTCATCTAAGGAAGTTTCGCGACTAGCTAAATCCAGCGCATCGCTATAACTTTCGAGTACAGCATCGTGCAAGTAAGGTTTTAAGCTAGGACTCTCTTTTATAAGTTGTTTAATTTGATAACGTTGTTCGTAAATAGTATTTGAGCAACTTTTAGAACGCTTACTTGGTTGATACTCCCACTTTAGCAAATGTCCGATTAAAACTCTTAAACGGTTCCTCAATTCCCGGCGGTCTTGTTTCCCCAAAGATTCTATTTCCTCAGCTAAATTCGGAAGGTCTAAATTATCCAGCACACCATCTCGCAAAAACTTAGCTTGTTCAACAGTCCAAGCATAGAAATCTGTTTCATATAAATCCGAAGATTTAGAGATACTTAATTGCGGTGGGTTCATATAATTAGGTTTGTTGTAGCGACTTCAGTCGTTTCTTTCCTCCAGAATAGCACTGAAGTGCTTACAACGAACCTGGTTAATAAGCGGCTAATTCGGTAACTCCCAATTTTTTAAACATTGCTTCTCGCGCCTGCATTGCTAATCCATCATCTAATAACTTTAATTCAACATTTTTCTGATATTTTTGTTGTAACGCTGTCTTAATTAACCAATCAGCTAAAAAGGGATTTTTCGGTAAAACTGGGCCATGAGAATAAGTAGCGATCGCATTATGATAAAATGCGCCTTCCATACCATCTTCGCCATTATTCCCGTAACCGCTGATTACTTTTCCTAATGGTTCAACCTTGCCTAAATAAGTCCTTCCACCATGATTTTCAAAACCAATAATTACAGGCGGTTTACCTAACATTCCCGTTAATTCTTCAGCTAATTTCGATGCAGTAATTTCAAAAACTACGTTACCAATACAGCGTTTTGCTTCGATTCCCGGATGCTTACTTACAAAGTCAAATAATCCTAAACCTTCAATTCTTTGACCTAATGCAGGTTCGTAATAATGACCTAATAATTGTGGTGCGCCACAGGTAAAAACTCCGGGTGTTCCTGCTTCTATCTTTTCGCGCAATACTGTTGCTTTGACACCTTTTAAATCGCGCATGACTATTTCTTGTTGTCTGTCTTGTGCGCCGCCACCAACTAACAAATCAACTTGATGAATTTCTGTTACAGATGCTTGCAAATCTAGGGGGATTACTTGTACATTAAATCCATGCCATTGAGCACGTTGTTGAATGCAGATGACGTTTCCGCGATCGCCATAAGTACTCATTAATGTTGGATAAAGCCAACCAATTTTTAATTCCATTTCTTGATTGTTCATTGTGGTTTTAATGGGGTTAAAACTAAACTACCTCTTTGGGGAAATTTGCCGTTTACTGATTGTTCAAATCGCCAGTGTTGGACAAACTGGTTTAAGAAATTCTGCCCTAAAATTCCGTCAACTGCAAGCACTTTGAGAACGGAAGTATTTAAAACTACTGCTTCTAAATTGTTTATTTGGTAATTTTGCATTTTAACTAGGTCAAGTGTGAGAGATTTCGCAGGTTCTAAACCGCAAAAACCCTGCACGCTGATATCTTGCATTTTACTAGAAGCGATCGCCAATTTACCCGCAACTTCCTGAGAAATAAAAATACTTTCTGCGCCAGTATCAATTAAAAAAGTAAATGGCCCTTGCCCATTAATTTCTACTTCTGCTAACATAACTCCCAGCTTACCTTGCAGGGTAATAGCCCGATTTTTATCTGCAATAGGTAACTGGGAAGGCGACAAAAGTTGTAATTGCTGTTTTTGCGGATTTATTACTAAATCGAATTGACTAAAAAAATCCATTCCCAAAACGCCTGTTAATTCATCAGGAATTACCGCCTTTGACAATTCTAAAACCATTAGATCGTTAATTTGGGCAGTTTGAGCATTTATAGTTGGTAAACGATGCAAAGTAGCATCCATATTTAAACAGTCATTACCCGCCACAGCAAATTGCACTCTTTCTCCGGGAATTGCAGTTCCCTTTAAATTTAATTCCCTAGTTAATTGAGTTGCAATCATTGAAGTTGCTGCACCTGTATCTACCAAATACCTCCCAGATTTTCCCCCTAATTTTAAATCAATTGTCCAAACTTGTCCGCCTTCAACTAAACGCATTGGTAAAGTCGCTTCGCCGGAAACTTTTGGCGGTGGTAACTCCATGTTTTGTAAACGAACGATCGCTTTTAGTTGCGATATCTTGGAAAATGCAATACTTGTTCTAAGACTAAAATCAATTGCTGAGACAGAAATATTTTCTATTAAACCACAGATGAAACACAGATGAACACAGATGAACACAGATGAAATTAACGATAAATTTAATTTACTCATTTTTCTTCTTTCTCTCTTCTCTCTGCGTCTGTAGCGGTTCAAAAAACTAAGAACAAGTAGTCAAAGGATTACCACATTGATCGTTAACAGCTAACCAACCTTGCACTCTTTGATAACCAACAAACGCCCATTTTCCTTGACATCCTAACAAAGTTACTGCCGTATTGGAAGGAATTGTTCCTATTTCCTTTCTACCACCATCGGGCCTAGAATAAACAGAAACTTTCTTTTTTTCATAACCGCGAGTACTAGTTCCTAATTTAGCAGCATAAACCCAACCTTTGCCTTGAAAAATCACTTTACCACTTGCATCTTCAGCTTTATTAATTGCTACCCAATTTCCCTGAGAAGCAATTACATCAACCAATACTCCATCTGTATTTGTCGGCAATTTTCCCAAAATTTCCCCGCTAGTATTGGGATTAGCACGCACATTCAAACCTTGGGGATCTTTGTCGATTACATAAGCGTAAATTTGACAAGCTTTTTGATTTGATGTCACCTGTTTATGTAATAATGTTGGTGCAGTTTGGGAAACTAAAAACAGATTGGGATTTTGCCAACCGACGACCAAACCTAATAATAGATTAGTTAACAATGGAATTTTCATATTGTACCCTTCTGCCTTCTTCACAGAATTTGTTTACCTGTCAGCAATCCCCGCACTTCTAACATTGCCGAATAGGTTGGTAAAATATGTAAAGTTTCACCAACTGGCGTGTGTTCTAACGCAGTAGCGATCGCCTCTGACAAATCCTCCTTGACGATCAATTTACAGCCATTGTTCCCATTAGTTTGGCTATACTTAATTCGTAATGCCATATCATAAACCCGATCGCCACTAACCACAATATTTCCCCCCGATGCCACTAACTTTTCCGTATCCACATCCCAAATCCAAGAAACATCAGTACCATCGGGAATGCGATCGTTTAAAACCATTAAAGTAGTAGCTGCACCCCCAGCTTTTTTCACCTCATTCACCGTGCGAATTGTTTCATTCATCCCCACCGGATTTTTAGCTAACAAAATCCGCACTTTCTTCCCCGAAACTTCCAACTCTTCCGCACGTCCAAAAGCAGCTTGAAAGTTTTTGATAGTCTCTAAAATCGTACTTTCTGCAACGCCAATTTGTTGCCCTAATAAAGTAGCCGCCAAAGTATTATATTTATTGTACAGTCCGATGAGAATTTGCGGCCATTTGCTACTATCAATATTAACTTGGCTCTTTTTAAATCCGCAATTCGGACAATCAAAATCTCCCAAATGGGAAAGGTAAACCCCTAGATAATTTAAAGATTCACCGCAATTCGGACAATAAATTGAGTCTACCGCATGGGGAATTTCATCTAAATAATATTGCGGTTCGCTTAAACCAAAAAATAAAACTTTCTGCGTCAAATTCTGCCCTAAATAAGATAAAGTCGGATCGTCAGCATTAGCAATTATTACTGTATCTGCGGGGAGAGTTGCGATCGCCTTCGACCAACGTTGACTAATCGTATCAACTTCCCCATATCTATCCAACTGATCCCGAAACAAATTCAAACACAAAATAAACTTCGGTTGAATCTTCGGTAAAACCTTGGGAATTACATTTTCATCAACTTCTAAAATCGCATAATCTGCCTTTAACTTACCAAACAAATTAGTCCGTTCAATTAACGCCGTCGCTAAACCATTTTCTAAATTCGCGCCAGCTTCATTATGTACAACTCGCCAACCCTGATTTTCTAACATCTTTCGCAGCAACCGCGCAGTTGTAGTTTTCCCATTCGTACCCGCAATCACGATCGCGCCGTACTTCACTTGACGACTCAGCAAACATAAAATTTGCGGTTGAATCTTACTCGCAATTTCTCCCGGTAAAACACTCGCTGCACCTAGTTTCAGCGATCGAATTATATAAGTAATAGTATTCGCAGCTGAAACTGCCACACTCAGTCGCCATTGATCCACCAAATTAATTTTCACTAACCCTTCCCTGCGATCGACAAACCTACAAACTCAGTTGGGATTATATCGTTTCTTTTGAAATTTGCTATCGGGAAGTTGGTTGTAGCGAACTGCCTTTACTCAGATGTTGCACTACTGGAGGTAGAACCTCCCAGATCCTCGTTCCCAGGTTCAACCTGGGAACGAAAATGGAGGCTCTGCCTTTTGGTACAAGATCTGAGTTTACCTGTTCCTCAACCCCTCAAAAATTAAAAAGCGATACCGCCATTGTCATTGACGATATCACTTCTCAAGCCTTTGTTGAATTTAATACACCAAATCCACTCCTGATTACCAAAGACCACGAATTGGTCGTGGTGGTGGTGGCGGTGGTGGTGGCGGTGGTGGTGGCGGCGGTGGCGGTGGCGGTGGCGGTGGTGGTGGTGGTGGTGGTGGCGGTGGCGGTGGTGGTGGTACTGGTCTCGGCGGTGTTACCGCGATCGGTGGTCTGTACAATCTCACTTCGTAACCGCACTGTAATTTCGTAGCTTCTACCAGCGTTCCCGGTCGCAATGGCAGGACTGCGGCATCCACCATATCCAGCCTAGCATCCACAAATTGACCGTCTTTCGCTTTGATTGTTGCTATATCGCCAACAATACTGACTATTCTGCCAATCAGTTTTTCTCCGGTGTTTAACTTCAGGAGATTTTCATCTTGACCTTTTTGGGACTCACAAAAATTTCGTTGTTTCGTATTAGGTGGTTCAACAGCGATCGCTGGATGCACTGCTAGCAGGGTCAGCAATAGCAATAGACCCCTACTCACCAATGCGTTCACTTTCCTCACATCCATTACAACCTCACTTGGAGACGAATTTGCTACAAACAGAACGCTTTTGCTCAGTTCTTCGTAGCTACCCAGAGCAGATCTACTAAAAATTCACCATTTGCCAGAGGTAGTTGCTTTTTGGGAATCTTGATTTAGAGATATTCGCTTGGGATAGAAGTTTAGGTAATAATACCTAGCCTTTTAACGCTATTGAGAACCGCAGAAAGCGAACGTAAAGCAAATAGCACTTCATAATATAGCGGATCTGTGACCAAAAAAGCATGAATACGAAATTAAAATACTATAAGACCTAACCAGCAAGCTGGTATAAGTCTGAAGTCTCGTTATATCGTTTGCTAGGAATAACAAATGAAAGGAATGGTGAGAGGAGAAGCATTAACTAAAGGCTTCCTGTTAATCTGTTTTAGCACAACATTTTTTTCACTCTGGACTCAACCGCAGGCGACAGCCTCTACCTCCAGGAATAAGCAGTTAGAACTTACTAAAAGTCAGCTAATACCTCAAGGTCACATAGCACCCACAACTCCATTACCAACTCAAACTCCCGGTACTGTGCAACCCTCCCCTGTTAGTCCAGTTGAAGATACTTGGTTAAAAATTAAGTTAACAGAACGCCGTGTTTATGTTTATCGAGATAATCAGGTAAAAACTAGTTTTCCTATTGCGATCGGCAAACCTGGTTGGGAAACTCCCACAGGTAAATTCCAAGTAATACAAATGGTTAAAGACCCAGCTTGGCAACATCCCTGGAATGGTAAAATTTTTCCCCCAGGCCCAAATAACCCTTTAGGCGTGCGATGGATTGGTTTTTGGACTGATGGCAAAAATACCATTGGTTTTCATGGTACTCCCAACGAACGGGTCATGGGACAAGCCGTTTCTCACGGTTGCGTCAGAATGCGAAATCGTGATGTAGTTGCTTTATTTGAATTGGTCAAAGTAGGCACAACAGTAGTAGTAGAACATTAGTATATCTACGGATTAATGCCGCACTTTTAACCAAAAATTCTCTAATCTATAGCTCTTGTCTGGACATTAAAAATTATTAATCTCCTTTCCCTGTACTATCAGTGCAGGGTTTAATTATATAAATGTTTTGCTGTTTGCTTTTTACTACACAAATGTTGTTTATTTAGAAATATTACTAAGCTGACTCCTAGTTTATTAAATTTCAATTTAAATACATCAAATTGTTATTTGTTGAGAAACATTATTGATATTTACAAAATAAAATTTACAAACATTAAGTAATGCTGTTTAAATAGGCACAAATGAAAATAATTATGCAAAACTAAAGTTAGATGTAAAAGAGATAGTTAAGTTATACGAACAGGAGCAGCACAAGCATACAATCTCAAGTTAACCAACAAAAAAAGACCAGTTAGATAGCTAAAAATCTATCTTTTCTTAAACAATTGACTAACAAAAAAGAAAGAAAAGATTAAGCTAGATGAGTTTGAGTTGGTGAATGTGTTAGGAGCTACAAAAAAGCTTTGAGCGTTAAAAGATACTAGCTCGAAATCGTAAGGAAATAAACTATGCAATCTACGACAACAAAAGACCCACAAAAATCAACAAAAGAACATCCCAGTGGAGATAAGCGTTTTAAGGCATTAGATATTACGATGAAGCGCAATCAATACCGTCAAGATGCCTTAATTGAAGTACTACATAAAGCGCAAGAATCATTTGGTTATTTAGAAGAAGATGTATTACTCTATATTGCCAGAGGATTGAAGTTACCTTTAAGCCGTGTTTATGGTGTCGCCACATTCTATCATCTATTTTCTTTGAAACCGAGTGGCGCTCATAGTTGTGTAGTTTGCTTAGGTACTGCTTGTTATGTAAAAGGTAGCGGACAAGTCTTGGAAGCACTAGAACAAAAAACTGGAATTCATCAAGGTGAAACTACTCCAGATGGACAAATGTCGCTGTTGTCAGCACGTTGTATAGGTGCTTGTGGCATTGCGCCAGCAGTGGTTTTTGATGGCACAGTAGCGGGTAAAGTTAAACCAGAAGAAGCGCTAGAAAAAATCAAAAATTGGGGTGTTAATCCAGGGTAATTGCTAATTAAATCAAGGCAAAATTACCAGTTACCAATTAATATTGACGAATTAGTGATTTAACGACTATGGATATCACAGAATTGCAAGAAATTGCGGAAAAAGAGCGTGCTAATCAGAAAGAAATTCGCGTTCATTGTTGCACTTCCACAGGTTGCCGTGCTGCCAATTCAATGGGTGTAAAAAAGAATTTGGAAACGGCAGTTAAACAGCATGGAATGAGCGATCGCGTACAAGTTGTCGGCGTAGGTTGCATGGGTTTTTGTGGCAATGGCCCATTAGTAGAAATTGTTCCCCAAGATAAACTTTACGAACAAGTTACACCCAACGATTCTGAGAGTATTATTAATGCTTTAAATGGTGGTGGGATACCTACCGCACCAGAAGGTGATTTAAAACATCCATTTTTTGCTCGTCAAGTGCGAATTGTGCGGGAAACTAGCGGTAAAATTGACCCCGAAAAAATAGAAGAATATATCGCTGCTGGTGGTTATCAATCACTATATAAAGTAATTCATGATTTCACACCGCAACAAGTAGTAGAAGAAATTACTAAAAGCGGTTTGCGGGGTCGAGGTGGTGCAGGTTATCCTACAGGTTTGAAATGGGCAACTGTGGCGAAAATGCCACCCGGACAAAAGTATGTAGTTTGCAATGGTGATGAAGGCGATCCCGGTGCATTCATGGATCGATCAGTCTTAGAAAGCGACCCCCACAGAGTTTTGGAAGGAATGGCGATCGCAGCTTATGCCGTTGGCGCAAGCGAAGGTTACATTTACGTTCGCGCTGAGTATCCTTTAGCTATTGAACGATTAGAAACTGCCATCAAACAAGCTAAAAAATATGGAATTTTAGGCAGTCAAATCTTTGAATCAAATTTCGACTTTAAAGTGAGCATTCGCATCGGTGCAGGTGCATTTGTTTGCGGCGAAGAAACAGCTTTAATTGCATCCATTGAAGGCGGCAGAGGAAATCCTCGCCCTCGTCCTCCTTACCCAGCACAATCAGGACTTTGGGATTGTCCAACTTTAATTAATAACGTAGAAAGCTTCGCTAATATCGCCGCAATTATCCGCGAAGGTGCAGAATGGTACGCTAGTATTGGCACCGAAAAAAGCAAAGGAACCAAGATTTTTGCTCTCACAGGAAAAGTGAAAAATAACGGTTTAATTGAAGTGCCAATGGGCATTACTTTGCGCGAAATTGTTGAAGAAATGGGCGGCGGAATTCCAGGCGGCGAAGTAAAAGCTGTGCAAACTGGAGGGCCTTCAGGCGGTTGTATTCCTGCTTCTTTATTGGATACTCCTGTTGATTATGAATCACTCGCTAAAGTCGGATCGATGATGGGTTCTGGCGGTATGGTGGTGATGGATAAAGACACAAGTATGGTGGAAGTTGCCCGATTTTATATGGAATTTTGTCGGGGTGAAACTTGTGGAAAATGTATCCCTTGTCGTGCTGGTACGGTGCAAATGTATCAGGCTTTAACGAAGATTATTAATGGTGAAGCGACTGAGCTTGATTTGGTGAAGTTGGAAGAACTTTGCGACATGGTTAAGTTTACTAGTTTGTGCGGTTTAGGTCAGTCGGCACCTAATCCAGTTTTGAGCACTTTGCGCTATTTCCGTGAGGAATATTTGGCTTTGTTGAAGCAGGGGGTTCTTAATGGAAAGGTTGCTGTTCATGGTTAGGAATTTTTTTAATTTAACCGCAAAGGACGCAAAGGGAAGAAGAGGGAGGTTTTATGTCTGTTAAGACGTTGAAGATTGATGGTAAGGAAATAGCGATCGAAGAGGGCGCAACATTATTACAAGCGGCAAAGGAAGCGGGGATCAGAATTCCGACTTTGTGCCATTTGGATGGTGTTTCTGATATTGGTGCTTGTCGGTTATGTTTGGTAGAAGTTGCGGGAATTAATCGGCTTTTACCTGCTTGTGTGACGGAAGTTTCGGAAGGAATGAATGTACAAACAAACACTCCGAAACTAAAGGAATATCGCAAAATGATTATCGAAATGTTGTTTGCTGAAGGTAATCATGTTTGCGCGGTTTGTGTGGCGAATGGGAATTGTGAATTGCAAGATTTGGCAATAGAAATGGGGATGGATCATTCTCGTTTTCCTTATCGTTTCCCGGAACGCGATGTTGATGTTTCTCATGATGAGTTTGGCATCGATCATAACCGCTGCGTGTTATGTACTAGATGTGTGAGAGTTTGCGATGAAATTGAAGGTGCTCACGTTTGGGATGTGGGTTTTCGTGGTGCGGCAGCTAAGGTGATTACTGGGTTAAATCAACCTTGGGGCACGGTGGATGCTTGCACTAGTTGCGGTAAATGTGTGGAAGCTTGTCCGACTGGGGCGATCTTCCGTAAAGGCGCAACTGTGGGAGAAATGGATCGCGATCGCAGCAAGTTAGATTTCATCGTTACCGCACGGGAGTTGAAACAATGGACAAGATAAGATTCGCTACAGTTTGGTTGGCTGGTTGTTCTGGTTGCCACATGTCTTTTCTCGACTTAGATGAATGGTTAATTGATTTAGCTGAAAAAGTCGATGTGGTTTACAGTCCTGTCGGTTCAGATATTAAAGAATATCCCGAAAATGTGGATGTTTGTTTTGTCGAAGGTGCGATCGCAAATGAGGAAAATTTAGAGTTAATTCTCAAAGTTAGAGAGAGAACTAAATTCTTAGTTTCCTTCGGTGATTGTGCTGTTACAGCTAATGTTCCAGCAATGCGAAATATGATTAAAGGGACCGATCCGGTGTTAAGACGCTGTTATTTGGAATTAGGCGATATAACTCCACAATTGCCAAATTTCCCCGGCATTGTTCCCGAATTACTTGATAAAGTGCGCCCGGTACATGAAGTAATTCAAGTTGATATGTTCTTGCCGGGATGTCCGCCTTCTGCACCCAGAATTCAAGCAGCATTAGAGCCACTTTTAAGGGGAGAAAAACCTGTAATGGAAGGGCGAGAAATGCTGAAATTTGGTTAATTTTTATTAGTCATTAGTCAAGGTCTGACAAATGATAGATGACAAATGACTATCAAGTAAAGCCCACTGATAGTAAAGGTGTAAGAAAGAGGGTTTTTATGAGTAGGAAAATCTCCAAAAATCAACTTTTTTGGCAAGGGCTAATTACTCTGCTGTTACTTTTACTCATCGGTGGACTCGCTAACCAATTTTGGGGCAGCACTTCCTTAGCTTCTGCGAGTACGCAGTCGGCAACAGTTCTTAACGTTATAGATGGCGATACCCTAAATGTAAGAATGGCAAAATGCAGATTACCAATAAATGGCAATCCTCAACAATGTAGAATCAGAATTGCCTGCATTGATACGCCAGAAAGGGGACAAAATCCTTTCTATCAACAAGCTAAAAACCGACTTGGAGAATTACTGCCTCGCGGAACAAATATTACTTTGAGAGATACAGAAACAACTGCGGGCGATCGCATAGTTGCTGAAGTATTTAAGGGCAGAAGATCTGTAAGTATTCAAATGGTAAGGGAAGGTAAAGCTGTCGCTTATTGCAAACATCTCGGCATTTGTTCTGGTTCTCGCAATGGTTTATTGAGTGCAGAAGCAACCGCAAGAAAAGCAGGTTTAGGAGTGTGGAACCCCCAACGACCTTGGACACAAATTAGAGAAAATCACCCCTGTCGTATTTAAGTAAATTGAGCACCGATTCAAGAGGATTTTATGTCCAAAACAGTAGTTATCGATCCGGTTACGCGCATAGAAGGACACGCCAAAATTTCGATTTATTTAGATGATGCTGGCGAAGTAGATGATGCCCGATTTCATGTAGTCGAATTTCGCGGTTTTGAGAAGTTCTGCGAAGGTCGCCCGATGAGCGAAATGGCAGGAATTACCGCTAGAATTTGCGGCATTTGTCCCGTAAGTCATTTGTTAGCTTCCGCAAAAACAGGCGACAAAATTTTAGCAGTTAAGATTCCCCCAGCAGCAGACAAATTGCGTCGAATGATGAATTTGGCACAAATTACTCAGTCTCACGCTTTAAGTTTTTTCCATCTCAGTAGCCCCGATTTCTTGTTAGGATGGGATAGCGATCCAGCAACTAGAAATGTGTTTGGTTTAATTGCCGCTGATGCAGAATTAGCCAGAAAAGGCATTCGTTTGCGTCAGTTTGGACAACAAATTATCGAATGGTTAGGCGCGAGGAAAATTCACGCAGCTTGGGCGGTTCCTGGTGGCGTGCGATCGCCTCTTTCCGAAGAAGGAAGGACGTGGATTCGCGATCGCTTACCCGAATCTCGCCAAACCATAGAATTAGCTTTAAATCTGTTTAAAGGGATGCTAGATAATCTCACCACAGAAGTTCAAGCATTCGGTAATTTCCCATCTTTATATATGGGTTTAGTCGGCAAAAATGGCGAGTGGGAACATTACGACGGACACCTACGTTTTGTCGATAGCGAAGGTAATATTGTCGCTGATGGACTGAGTGAAGATAATTACAAAGACTTCATTGGTGAAGCAGTAGAAACTTGGTCTTACCTGAAATTTCCCTATTACAAACCTTTAGGTTATCCTGATGGAATGTATCGTGTTGGGCCATTAGCAAGACTAAATGTTTGTGATTACATTGGTACGCCAGCAGCAGACAAAGAATTGCTAGAATTTCGCGATCGCGCCGGGGGAAAAGCAGCTAATTCTTCCTTCTTTTATCACTATGCAAGATTGGTGGAGATATTGGCTGCGATCGATAAAATAGAACAATTAGTAGACGATCCCGACGTAGTTTCCAGTCGAGTTCGCGCCGATGCAGGTGTTAATAACTTAGAAGCAGTTGGTGTTAGCGAAGCACCAAGAGGCACATTATTCCATCATTATCAAGTAGATGAAAACGGTTTAATTCAAAAAGTTAACCTAATCATTGCTACCGGACAAAACAATTTAGCGATGAATAAAACCGTCGCCCAAATTGCTAAACATTACATTCACGGCAACGAAATTCCCGAAGGAATGTTAAACCGAGTAGAAGCAGGAATTCGTGCTTTCGATCCTTGCTTAAGTTGTTCCACTCACGCAGTCGGACAAATGCCATTGCATATCGAATTAATCGCCGCAAATGGCACAATTGTTAACGAAGTTTATCGTAATTAAGTAGTAGGTATTGGGTAGTGGGTAATGGGAATAATTTAATACTCAGATCTGGCAACAAAGGAGGTAGAACCTCCCAAATCTCGTTCCCAGGTTCAACCTGGGAACGAAAGACAGAGGCTCTGCCTCAAGCGTGCAAATCTCAGTAATACCAACTACCAACTACCCACTATCCACTACCCTTACCCAAAAAATATGGAAAAAGAAAATTTATACCTTTGTATGGGTTCCGCTTGTCATCAATTAGGAGTTTATGAAGTATTGCCCAAACTCCAAAGTATGATTACCGAATATCACTTGGAAGACAAAGTAGAGTTAAAAGGTTCCTTTTGCTTAGAAACTTGTAGTGATGGAATCGTCATGAAATTCCGAGAAAAGGTATTTATCAAAATTAGCCCAGATAACATTGAGCAAAAATTTACCCAAGAAATATTGCCAAATATTGTTTAAAAAGGAGGCGATAATGTGTTAAAAAAAACTGAAAAGACGCTGTGGGAACTACTTTGGGAATATGACCCAAATGGTTTAATTGTAATCGATCAAGCAATGCAAATTACTTTAGTAAATCCGGCGTTTTGCAGAATGTTTCAAGTAGGCAGAGAGGACATCATTGGTCAACCAGCAACAGTAGTTCTCAATGATGTAAAAGATTTTCAAAAAGCGTGGGAAAAAAAGCAGGTCATTCGAGTACCAGAAACCGAATACCCAGAACTCGATATGTATGTAAAAGAGGTAATTTTTCCCATTCCAGATGAAGACCTCATCGCCTGTATCATGGTGGATATTACCCATGAAATCCATCGCGAAAAAGAAATGATGAAGCTGAAAAATGAGACATTAACTAAAGTAAATGAAGTAGTAGACAATCAAATGAAAGTAGTCCAACAAATTGCAGGATTACTAGGAGAAACTACGGCAGAAACTAAGGTTAGCTTATTTAAAATAGTCAAAATGCTAGAAAGGGAGATTTCTGAAGATGGATAATTTTTTGGATATTTGCGACCTCAGTTTGAATAAAAAGGGGGAAGAACTTTGCGGCGATAAAGTTAAATTTCGCCGCACTGGAACTAAGACAACAATTGTCTTATCTGATGGTTTAGGAAGTGGCGTAAAAGCAAATATTCTCGCTACTCTTACCACAGAAATTCTCATTACCATGTTGAATGCTGATGTGCCTCTAGAGGAGGTGATTAAAACCGTAATTGGCACTTTACCAATCTGTCAGGTTAGAAAAATTGCTTATGCTACCTTTACCGTAATTCAAATCGATCACGAAACCAATAGGTTTAAAGTAATTAATTTTGATAATCCTCCAATTCTCTATTTTAAAAAAGGTAGGTTAGTTCAATTAGAATCAAAAAAAGAACAAATTTTGGATAAGAAAATTACCTTTTGTGAGGGTGATTTGGAAAGGGGCGATTTTTTGGGCGCGGTTAGTGATGGCGTACTTTACGCTGGATTAGGAGAAACTCTTAACTTTGGTTGGGGTTGGGAAAGTATTTCTAATTATATTGAAGATTTATTTAATAGACAAGTGAATACAGCCCGAAATATTGTTCATCATGTAATTAGTGAAACCCACTCTCTTTATCGAGGAAAAATGGGGGATGATGCTACATTTGTGGGGTTATATTTGCGACGAAGAAATCCTTTAATGGTATTTACTGGCCCACCTTTGGAAAAAGCTAAAGATAAAACTTATGTAGATAGATTCTTAAATTTTGATGGACGGAAGATAATTTGTGGCGGGACTACGGGTAATATTGTGGCTAAATATCTGGGTGAAACTATTGAAATGGATATTGCGACAATGCGAAAAGATTTGCCCCCGATCGGCAAATTAAAAGAAATAGATTTAGTCACCGAAGGAATCTTAACAATTTCTAAAGCGATCGAACTCCTAAGAGACAGCAACTGCGATCCATCAAGAATACCAGTAGATAGTAATGGCGCAGTAATGTTAGCTAGAGAAATTTTAGATGCAGATTCTATCTTGTTTTTAGTCGGACAAAAAATTAATGATTTTTATCAAAATCCCTTGTTACCCAAAAATATTTCGATTCGCCGCAGTTTGGTAGAGGAATTAGTAAAAATCTTGCAAGCAAAACAAAAAGAAGTCACGGTAGAGTATTGTTAAAACAACAGTTAATTATGTCTCTTGAAAATGAATTCTAATCTTTCAGCAACATTAGAGAATTTAAACAAGTATTTCATTGTCATTGGTTACGGCAACGATCTACGCAGCGACGATGGCATTGGGCCTCGCGTTGCTAACGAAGTAGAAGCTTGGGGAATACCAAATGTTAAAACTTTAGCTTTGCATCAACTAACGCCAGAAATTGCTGAGACAATTAAAGACGCTTACGGTGTAATTTTCGTTGATGCTGGTAAATTACCCAATGTTCAGGAGGTGCAAGTACTAACCATAGAAGCAGAAGAAACAGGAAAAAGTATGACACATAATGTCGATCCCCGATCGCTTCTCGCCCTTTCCCAAACCCTTTACAATTCCCATCCCCATGCTTGGTGTATCAACGTACCAGCTGTTAATTTTGAAATGGGAGAAACCCTTTCTTCACTTGCACAACAAGGCGTTTCTGAAGCTTTAGAAAAAATTAAAATTATCCTTCGCCAGTAACTTCATTATCAACCATAAAATTGTTAATTATTGAAAAGGTCGGTAATTTGCTTTGTCATGGGGTTTATGATCTAAGTGAGAACTTACACATTAACATTTTAAGCCATTAGTTTTTGACAAAAGGCTCATCTTTCAGAAATAATTACTAATGGCAATTCATCCAAATTAGAGGTAAAAAAATGTTAAAAGCATCAGATATTATGACCAAAGAAGTCGTTACTATTCGTGGTTCAGCGACAGCGGCGGAAGCAGTAAAATTGATGCGGGAAAAAGGGTTGCATACTTTAATCGTAGAACGTCGCCATGACCAAGATGCTTACGGCATAGTGGCAGATAGCGATATTGTTTATAAAGTAACAGCTTTTGGTCTAGACCCGAAAAAAGTGCGGGTCTATGAAATTATGACTAAGCCTTGCATTGCGATCAATCCTGATTTGGGTGTAGAATATGTAGCCCGGTTATTTGCTAATAACAGCATTCGCATCGCACCAGTAATCCAAAATCAATTGTTAGGCATAATTTCCATTACTGATATTCTCAGTAAAGGTGATTTTGTAGAAAGTCCCAAACAAACTTTCCTCGAACAAGAAATCGAAAAGGCAATTGAAAGCGCCCGTGCTATTTGTGCAGAAAAAGGCGCAAATTCGAGAGAATGCGCTGTGGCTTGGGATATAGTAGAAGAACTGGAAGCAGAAGCTGCTCACCAACGCGCTAGCAAATTGGAAGAAACAGCTTTTCAAAAGTATTGCAAGGAGTTTCCAGAAGCTGTAGAAGCTCGGATGTATGATGTCTAATCAAATTAGCTAATAGTTATGTTTTTGCGGTGTCTTCGCTTTTATTACAATTAGGATAAGAGCGAAGACAGTGTAACAAATTACCAAAAAGCGATTTATTGAAGAAGCAGGCTACCTTCTAGATAAAAATGATAATTATTTAGGTATATATTATAAATTGTTACCAAATCTTGATAAGCGTTAAAAAATACTAAAAAGTTGTCCCCATAATCCATCTTTGGTTAGATGATAAAAGAAGGAGGAATAAGGGAACTACCCTAAAAAAATTCTCCAATAATGCTTATGAGTAAAGGATTGGGTTGATTTCGTACCAGGTTTATCAATATCAAAAGCAACTGCAATGTTGTTTTATAAAGGCTTAATAATCACCTACTTCAACAGTATGGCAACGAAAAATATGGGTGATTTAAGTCAAAGATAAACAAGGCTTACAGAATTTGGGCAGAGAAAAAAATACCAACGAAATTCTGTAAAAAAACAAGCAAAACCTAGTGGGTAACAAAGGTTTGAAATAATGACTACAAGAACTTATGCAACGATCGACGGTAACGAAGCAGTAGCGTATGTCGCTTACCGTTTAAATGAAGTAATTGCCATTTATCCGATTACACCTTCTTCACCGATGGCAGAATGGTCGGATGCGTGGACATCAGAAAATAAACCCAACATTTGGGGAACAGTGCCATCAGTAGTAGAAATGCAAAGCGAAGGTGGCGTTGCTGGTGCAGTTCACGGGGCGCTACAAACGGGCTCGTTAACAACAACTTTCACGGCATCTCAGGGATTATTATTAATGCTCCCGAATATGTATAAAATTGCTGGAGAATTAACACCTACAGTATTTCATATTGCCGCCCGTAGTTTAGCTGCCCAAGGACTTTCTATCTTTGGCGATCATAGTGATGTGATGTCAGCGCGAAGCACTGGATTTGGGATGTTATGTTCTGCATCAGTGCAAGAAGCGCACGATTTCGCTTTAATTTCCACCGCAGCTAGTTTAGAATCGCGGATTCCTTTCTTACATTTCTTCGATGGTTTCCGCACTTCTCACGAAGTTCAAAAAGTAGAATTGTTGACAGAAGACGATCTGCGATCGCTAATTTCCGACGAGTTAGTATTTGCTCATCGGGAAAGAGCATTAACACCCGATCGTCCGGTATTAAGAGGAACTGCTCAAAACCCCGACGTTTACTTCCAAGCACGCGAAACAGTTAACCCATTTTATACAGCTTGTGTAGACATTACTGAAAAGGTAATGAATGATTTTGCTAAACTAACTGGACGGCAATATCAACTGTATGAATATCACGGCGATCCTACAGCAGAAAGAGTAGTTATTTTAATGGGTTCCGGTTGCGATGCTGCCCATGAAACCGCCGACTATCTCAACAATTTAGGCGAAAAAGTTGGGGTATTAAAAGTTAGATTGTATCGTCCGTTTGATGCCAAACGCTTAGTCGCAGCATTACCAGAAACGGTGAAATCGATCGCAGTTTTAGACCGTTGCAAAGAACCGGGCGCAGGTGGCGACCCTCTCTATTTAGATGTAATTACTGCCTTAACCGAAGAGAATCGGACAGGCATCAAAGTAGTAGGTGGACGCTACGGTTTATCATCTAAAGAATTTACGCCAGCGATGATTAAAGTCGTATTTGATAATCTCGCTGCTGCCGAACCGAAGAATCATTTTACAGTGGGAATTAACGACGACGTTACCCACACCAGCTTAGAATTTGACCCAGAATTCAGCATAGAACCAGATAGCGTAGTTCGGGCAGTATTTTATGGTTTAGGTGCTGATGGAACAGTTGGCGCGAACAAAAATTCAATCAAAATTATTGGCGAAGAAACTGACAACTACGCCCAAGGTTATTTTGTTTACGACTCGAAGAAATCTGGATCGGTAACAGTATCTCACTTGCGCTTTGGGCCAAATCCAATTCGTTCAATTTATTTAGTCAGTCAAGCTAATTTTGTAGCTTGTCACCAGTGGGGATTTTTAGAACAGTTTGAAATGTTGCATATTGCCAAACCTGGGGCAACATTCCTGTTAAATAGTCCTTATGACCCCGAAGAAGTTTGGAGTAAATTACCTCGTTCAGTCCAAGAAACCATCATCAACAAAAAACTAAAATTCTTCGTTTCCGATGCCAATAAAGTAGCGAGAGAAAGTGGCATGGGAAACAGAATTAACACCGTGATGCAGGTGTGTTTCTTTGCCCTTTCGGGAGTGTTACCTAAAGAGGAAGCGATCGCCCAAATCAAGAAATCCGTTCAAAAAACATACGGTAAGAAAGGGCCAGAAATTGTCGCCAAAAACATGAAAGCGATCGACAATAGTCTGGATAATTTATTTGAAGTAAAAGTTCCCGATCGCATCGATAGTGAAATTAGCATTCGTCCCCCTGTACCCGACACAGCACCCGCATTTGTGCGCGAAGTATTAGGACAAATTATTGCTAAGAAAGGCGACGAACTTCCGGTTAGCGCCATGCCAATTGATGGTACTTATCCCACTGCCACATCGAAATGGGAAAAACGTAATGTTTGCCAAGAAATTCCGGTTTGGGACCCCGATGTTTGCGTGCAATGTGGTAAGTGCGTGATGGTATGTCCACACAGCGTAATTCGCAGCAAAGTTTACGAACCCAGCGAATTAGAAAACGCACCGGAAACATTCAAGAGTGTTAACGCAAAAGACCACGATTGGAAAGGCTTAAAATTCACCATTCAAGTAGCACCAGAAGATTGTACAGGTTGCGGTGTTTGTGTGGATGTTTGCCCAGCGAAGAATAAATCTCAACCGAAACTGAAAGCGATTAATATGGCAGAACAATTGCCATTAAGAGAACCAGAAAGAGTAAATTGGGATTATTTCTTAAGCTTGCCAAATCCCGATCGCCGCGAATTGAAATTGAACAAGATTAATCAACAACAAATGCAAGAACCTTTGTTTGAATTCTCAGGCGCTTGCGGTGGTTGTGGAGAAACACCTTACTTGAAATTAGTTAGTCAGTTATTTGGCGATCGTATGGTAGTTGCCAACGCCACAGGTTGTTCCTCAATTTATGGTGGTAACTTACCGACAACACCTTGGGCACAAAATGCTGATGGACGAGGCCCAGCTTGGTCTAATTCCTTGTTTGAAGACAACGCCGAATTTGGCTTAGGTTTCCGCGTATCGATCGACAAACAAACCGAATTTGCCGCTGAATTACTGAAGAAATTAGCCAACGAAATTGGCGAAACTTTAGCAACCGAAATCCTCAACAACGAACAAAAGAACGAAGCCGCGGAGGCCAAAACGCAGCGAGAGACAACAGAACAGCGAGAGAAACGACGAAGCCGACATTTGGGAACAACGAGAAAAAGTTGCAGCCTTAAAACAACGCTTAGACGAAGTAGTTAATTCAACATCGGATAACAGCGTTAAAGCCAAAGCAAAACAACTGAAATCTCTAGCAGATTATCTCGTCAAAAAGAGCGTTTGGATCATCGGTGGAGACGGTTGGGCTTATGATATTGGTTACGGCGGATTAGACCATGTAATTGCTAGCGGACGTAACGTAAATATCTTAGTTTTGGACACCGAAGTTTACTCAAATACTGGCGGACAAATGTCCAAAGCCACCCCTCGTGGTGCCGTTGCAAAATTCGCCGCTGCTGGTAAACCTGCTGCTAAGAAAGACCTGGGTTTAATTGCTATGACTTACGGCAATGTTTACGTTGCTAACGTAGCAATGGGCGCAAAAGATGAACATACATTGAAAGCTTTCTTAGAAGCAGAAGCTTACGACGGCCCATCATTAATTATTGCCTACTCTCACTGTATTGCTCATGGTATTAACATGACCACAGGAATGCAACAACAAAAAGCAGCAGTAGAATCTGGTGCTAAATTGTTGTATCGTTACAATCCAGAACGAGCAATTAAAGGTGAGAATCCGCTGCAATTAGACAGTCGATCGCCGAAACTTCCGCTCGAGCAATATATGTATGCTGAAACTCGGTTTAAGATGCTAACAGCCAGCAAACCAGAACAAGCAAAACGGCTACTTCAAGAAGCACAACAAGACGTAAATTCTCGTTGGGAAATGTACCAATATTTAGCCGCCCGTCAATGGCACGCTGCTAACAGCAACGGTCATAATGGTGATAGTAAAAAAGGTGAAAGTTCCGACAAAGGCGAAGAAACAACAGGCGGAAAATCCGAAGCGCTGAAAAGTTAATTAGAAGGCAGAAAGCGGGGAGGAAAAGGGGAGGTAGAACCTCCTGACATCTCGTTCCGAGGCTCAGCCTGGGAACGAAAAACAGAGGCTCTGCCTCTGGGTAGAAAGCGGAGGTAGAACCTCCCAGCGTTCATTCCCAGGTGGAACCTGGGAACGAGAGAGTCCCCAGTCCCCAACAGAAAGGTTAGCCTGATTTTATTAGGAGAAATAGAATGGATTTAACTACTAATTATTTGGGATTAACGTTGCGATCGCCTATTGTACCTTCAGCCGCAGCACCCCTCACCGAAAATGTAGACAACATTAGAAGAATGGAAGATGCAGGTGCAGGTGCAGTAGTTTTGCACTCTTTGTTTGAAGAACAAATTCGGCAAGAACGCCAAGAATTAGACCATCATCTAACATATCATTCCGAATCTTTTGCCGAAGCACTCACCTATTTTCCCGAACCAGAAATCTTCCACGTTGGCACAGAAGAATATCTAAATCATATTCGTCGCGCCAAACAAATGGTTAACATTCCAATTATCGCCAGCCTCAACGGTAGCAGTATTGGCGGATGGACAGAATTTGCCAGTCAAATTCAACAAGCAGGCGCAGACGCACTCGAATTAAACATCTATTATGTGCCGACAGATTTCAACATGAGTGGCGCACAAGTAGAACAAAATTATATCGACATTGTTTGCGCCGTAAAATCAGCCGTAACCATTCCCGTTGCTGTCAAATTAAGTCCTTTTTTCAGCAACATGGCATACATGGCAAAACGCCTAGAAGAAGCAGGTGCAGATGGACTAGTTTTATTCAATCGTTTCTATCAACCAGACATTGACATTGACGAATTAGAAGTTCGCCCCAACGTTCTTTTAAGTACACCCCAAGCCATGCGTTTACCAATGCGTTGGATTGCCATTTTGTACGGCAGAATTCGTCCAGAATTTGCGGCAACTGGTGGGATTCACAAAGGACAAGAAGTGATTAAAATGCTCATGGCGGGAGCAAAAATCACTCAAGTTTGTTCAGTGTTAATGCGTCATGGAATCGCCCATATTCGGGATATTGAAAACGAAATAAAACACTGGATGATTGAACATGAATACGAATCAGTCAAACAAATGATTGGTAGCATGAGTCAAATCAACTGTCCAGACGAATCAGCCTTTGAACGCGCCCAATATATGCGGGCAGTTCAAACTTACAAACCTGCTATTGCTCTCTCATAATAGTTAGGATTTAGTTAAATTCCCAGGTAATTAAAACAGCCTGGGAATTTCGTATAGAAGGCAGAAGCGAAATGCAAAAGACATTATTTTTAATTAAGAGCCAAACCTTTGCAAAAATCAAAAAATCTATAAAAAACATCTGCGTTCATCTGCGTTCATCTGCGGTTTATCTGCGTAAAAAAGAACTTGCGCCACCAACAATAAAAACATCTGTGTTCATCTGTGTTTATCTGTGGTTAAAAAATCTCTTAACTCTCAGCACTTCACCAAATTACACTTGTAAGCTAAACTTAAACCTTGTGCGTTGCCCATAAAAGAGGAGTAGAATATGTCAGAATTTCTAGACTTTTTGCGACATAAGTTTGCCTACGTAGCTGTAGGAGAATTCAAACCCGGTAAATTTGAAGAAGCTAAACAACTTTACGAAAAAGCAATCTCCACTTACGATCATGGTTTCCAGGGAGCATATTTGTTACAAATTCCCAACACTGATAAAGGGATTGCGATAATTTTTTGGGAAACCGAACAAGACATGGGCGAGAATCAATCGGAAGCCTATAAGGAAATCTTGAAACAAATGACACCTTTGTTTGCTACTACGCCAACAACTGAATTTTATGAAGTGGTAAGTGAAATTGCACCAAAAGAGTGATTTCTTGCTTTAATTAATAAGTTCCTAGTACCAAAAGACATGAAAATGTACCAACGATCGCGCCTTTTAATGATGGCAGGGCTCAGTTGTTATTTAGTAATTGGATCGGCAAATCCTGCTCAGGCAATGCACATCATGGAAGGATTTTTACCAGTGCAGTGGGCTGTATTCTGGTGGGTGGTGTTTATTCCTTTCTTGATTTGGGGTTTGCGATCGCTCACCCGCATTACCCGCCAACATCCTGAAAGTAAGTTGCTCTTAGCATTAGCTGGGGCTTTTACCTTCGTTTTGTCGGCTTTGAAAATTCCCTCTGTCACAGGGAGTTGTTCTCATCCCACAGGCACAGGACTAGGCGCAGTCTTATTTGGCCCAGCCGTGATGTCCGTTCTCGGCGCTTTGGTATTGTTATTTCAAGCGTTGCTCTTGGCTCATGGCGGCTTAACCACCTTGGGAGCAAATGCAGTTTCAATGGCAGTAGTGGGTCCCTTCGTCGCTTACGGTGTCTATCAACTGGTGATGAAAGCCAGCGGTAAACAAACATTGGCAATTTTTCTGGCAGCATCTTTGGCAGATTTGGTAACTTATGTAGTGACTTCGGCTCAACTGGCGCTGGCGTTTCCGGCAGCGGTGGGTGGTTTTTGGGCAGCTTTTATGAAATTTGCGGGGATTTTTGCGATAACTCAGATCCCGCTGGCTGTTAGTGAAGGGTTGCTTACAGTGCTGGTGTGGAACTGGCTTGTCACCTACAACCACCAAGAGTTACAAGCACTAAATGTGATTAAAGAAGGAGCATAAAAAATGCAAGTTTCCCGGAAAGGTTGGCATAATTGGCTTTTGGTGTTGGGTGTGGTGGCTTTAGCGATCGCTCCCTTAATCCTAGTTCGCGGAGCCGAATTTGGGGGATCGGACGGTGAAGCAGAGTCCGCAATTCAAGAAATGAACCCTAATTATAAACCTTGGGCAACTCCCATTTTTGAACCTGCCAGCGGTGAAATTGAATCGCTTTTGTTTGCGCTACAAGCGGGGTTGGGTGCTGGTGTGATTGGTTATGCGATCGGGTTATATCGTGGTAGAAAAGAACTGCGTAAACCGGAAGAAAATCAAGAGTAGGAAACCTCTCAAAAACCCGGTTTCTGCTGTGAAATAAACCGGGTTTTTGGGTCATTCTTTTTTCTAGTTTGCTCATGCACCATCATCTTGATGCTTACACTCACACTAATCATCTCAGGCAATTACCACCTTTACAAAAGCTGATATTTGCTCTCACTGCTTTGTCGATCGCATTACTCGCTCATCCCATCACCCAAGCCGCAATTTTTCTCTGGTTGATTATCTGGACGATCGGCTATGCTCGAATTCCAGTAAAAGTTTATGGGCGAGTTTTGTTAGCGATCGGCTTTTTTCTCCTAACCAGTCTTCCGGCGTTATTATTAAATGTTGTGCCGCTCGATCGCATCACAACTATCCAGGCGAGTTCTTTAGGTGGATTAACAATTGGTAATTGGTATCTATTTTTGAGTTATTCTGGATTAATTCAAGCCAGCGAAATTGTTATGCGATCGCTCGCCAGTGTTTCTTGTTTACTGTTTATTTTATTCACGATTCCCTTTGCTGAATTGTTATCTATCCTGCGCCAATGTCGCTTTCCTCCCCTATTACTTGATTTGTTAATGTTGATGTATCGATTTATATTTTTATTTCTTGACGTAGCAACTCAACTTCAGTTAGCAATGACAGCCAGAGGAGGCTATCGAACTCGCCAAAGCTGGATGCAGAGTGTAGCATTGTTAGCAGGACAGTTGGTAGTGCGATCGCTCCAACGCTATCAACAATTTTCTCTCGGACTGGCGGCGCGTGGCTTTAATGGAGAATTTCAAGTATATTCCACCCAATCTTATAACTATTCAAAACGTTATGCTTTAGAATCTTTATTCGGTTGTATTGGGCTAGTCATTTTTGAGTTGAAATTTCGGTGACTCTCTTGGATAATCCCCCATCTATACTAGAATTTGCCAATGTATTTTACACCTATCCAGGTGCAAATAAACCTGCCATTGATGACTTAACTCTGAGAATTCCAGCCGGAAAAAAGACAGCTATTTTGGGACATAATGGCTGTGGAAAATCAACGTTGTTGTTATTAGCAGATGGGTTATATAAATGTAGTGCGGGAATCATTTCTTGGCAAGGAAAAAGACTGGAATATCAAGGGCGATCGCTCAACGAATGGCGACAAAGAATCGGATTAGCTTTTCAAGATCCCGAACAACAATTAGTAGCAGCAACCGTTGCCGAAGACATCTCTTATGGACTTTGTAATTTACAATTATCCAAAGCAGAAATTGCTCAAAGATTGCATCAAACTTTAATTGATTTTAACTTACAAGAATTGGCTAATCGACCATTACATTATCTTAGTTTAGGACAAAAAAGACGGGTAGCTTTAGCAGGAGTAATGGCACTAAAACCGCAATTATTATTACTTGATGAACCCACAGCTTATTTAGATCGTTTACAAACTAACAATTTAATGCAGGAATTAGATCGAATTCATGCTAATGGTACAACGATTGTCATTGCTACTCACGATCTCGATCTTGCTTATGCTTGGGCAGATTGGGCAATTTTACTACATGAAGGGCGATCGATCGTTTCCGATCGAGCAGATCGAGTTTTTAGTAATGTAGCTTTGCTCGAACAGTTACAATTGGGAATACCAATGTTATGGGAAATTTGGAATGCACTACCGATCGATTTACGCGATCGCCAACCTCCACCAAAAACAGTTGCAGAATTGCGATCGTCTTTAATCCACCACCAACATCACCGATAAAAATATCATCTAAATCTTACCATGAAACACCTTTTAATTGCCACTTTAACATTACTAATCACTTACTCAAACAACTATTTAGTAACAGCTAAAACCCCAACCAATCAATTAACAATTGCCCAAACCAACCAATTAAAAGACACCTTAGTAATTCCCGGAGAAAGAGTAGGCCCAATTACAAAAAATACCAGTCGCCAAGAACTAACTAAACTTTTTGGCGCATCCCGTTTGCAAGACAAAACTATTTTTGGCCCCGAAGGAATGGGGAAATTTCCTGCTACTAGCGTTAACCTGGGATCAGAACGTTCATTTACAATAGTTTGGGTAGATGAAAAACGCACTAAACCTGCAACAATTCGCGATTTTGGTTCAGCTTGGAAAACACCCCAAGGAATTGGTGTTGGTACTTCCCTGACAGAATTAAGGAAACAATTAGGTGAGTTTAAACTTTACGGTCTCGCTTGGGATTATAGCGGCACAATTTTACTAGAAAACACTAAATTAGCGAATTATTATGGTAAATTAATCTTGCAGGTAGCAGCCAATCCTGATGCAGCGAAAAAATATCCTCGTCAATATCAAGCAGTTATGGGAGACAGCACTTTCTCTTCATCAAATCCTAATTGGCAACCTTTAGAAATTACTGTACAACAAATGATGGTGTATTTCAAGAAAAGTATTTAATACTCGAACAATTAATGGTAAAATACCAATAATGAGTAATACACAATAAATAAATTATTCAAATACCCATTACCCAAAATGCACAAAATCCCTGTTACAGTTATTACCGGATTTCTCGGCAGTGGCAAAACCACTTTAATTCGCCATTTATTACAAAATAATCAAGGTCGAAAAATTGCCGTGATCGTCAATGAATTTGGCGAACTAGGAATCGATGGAGAATTAATACGTTCTTGCCAAGTTTGTGATGAAGAAGAAGCAAATAATAACATTGTCGAACTTACTAATGGATGTCTTTGCTGCACCGTTCAAGAAGAATTTTTGCCCACAATGCAGGAATTATTAAAACGTCGGGAAAACTTAGACTGTATCTTAATTGAAACATCAGGATTAGCTTTACCTAAACCATTAATTCAAGCATTCCGTTGGCCCGAAATTCGTACAGGTGCTACCGTTGATGGTGTAATTACAGTAGTAGATTGTGAAGCCATTGCATCAGGAAAATTAGTCGGCGATCTTGAAGCTTTAAATGCTCAAAGAGAAGGCGATCCCAATTTAGATCATGAAACCCCGATCGAAGAATTATTTGAAGACCAATTAGCTTGTGCTGACTTAGTATTACTCAGTAAAGTTGACCAAATAGACAACGAAACTCAAGCTCAAGTTGAGCAATGGTTAAAACAACAATTACGTTCCGCTGTTAAGTTAATTCCTTGCAAACAAGGTGAAATTAACCCCGAATTATTGTTAGGTTTTAACGCCGCAGTTGAAGATAATTTAGAAGATCGTCCCAGTCATCATGACGAAGAAGAAGAACACGAACACGACGACAAGATTAACTCAGTGCAATTTGTTTTTGAAGGCAACTTTCAACCACAAACACTAGTAGAAAAATTACAAAACCTAGTACAAAAATTAGAGATTTACCGCATTAAAGGATTTGTTTCCGTGCCCAACAAACCCATGCGTTTAGTATTGCAGGGAGTTGGCGATCGCTTAGAATACTTTTACGACCGACCTTGGCAAAAAACCGAACCCAGACAAACCAAATTAGTCCTTATTGGGCGAGATTTAGAAACTACAGAAATCACCGCAGAACTGGAAAAAATCGCCGTTTAATACCTTCATCTGTCTTGAGAAATACTTGCTTTTCCTTGATCCCTTACAAAGTCTCTGCCCTTTTGTAGGGGTTTTAGTTTTGCTGTTTATTTCAATATGTAAATGTTCGTTAATAATTCAGCAAAATAGCAATGACAGTCAGCAATATCAGCGCTTACGATCGAGGAAAAGAAGCACTAAAAAATTTGAATGTAGACGACCAATTGGGTTTACTTTGGGTTGTCTATACCAAGCTAGGAAAATCAATTACACCAGCAGCACCAGGGGCTTCTGGATCGGAAATTGCTCAAGGTTTGTTCAACCAAGTTAAAGCAATTCCCCATCAAGAACAATTGCAAGTAATGCGGGATATTGCCACCAAAGCTAACACTCAAATTAGCCGTGAATATGGTTCTTTGAGTCCCGAAACAAAATTAGCTTTCTGGTATTTCTTAGCACAAGGAATGGAGAATGCTACCATTATTCCCATGCCTCCAAATTATGAACTTCCCCAACCAGGAAAAGAGTTATTAGCCACAATTGAAGGCTTAAGTTTCCAAGAACAAATTGATTTCCTGCGGGGTGCAGTTTTACCAATGGGCGTAGAACCTGCGGGCGGTTCTCAAATTTAATTCGCTCACATCAATAGCAAATTAAAACATTGAACAATTGTTGATTTTTGGAGAATTTTATGACTTATACTCAATCGAATGTAGAGCAAGTTGTTGAAGCTTTGCGCCGCTTAAACGCAGACGATCAATTAGCTGTGTTGTGGTTTGTTTACGAGGAAATGAAAGGTGGTATTACCCCAGATCCTAAAACAGCAGAATTAGAAATTTCTCAAGCAATTGTCGATCGCATTCAGCAAATGTCTCGTGAAGAACAACTGCAAGCACAACGCGACATTGTTACAGGCGCAAATAACGACATTGTTCAACAATACCGCGCTTTAAGTTCTCGTACCAAATTAGGTGTTTGGTACGTCCTCGCACAAGGCATGGAAAACCAATCCATTATTCCTATGCCCAGTAATTATCAACTCTCCTCTGAAGCTGAAAATGTATTAAATCAAGCCAAGCAATTGGACTTTGGAAACCAAATCGACTTCATGACTAACGCCGTTGCCAAAATGGGCTAACCGAAGGCACAAGGAGACAAGGGGACAATTTAATTATCCCTTGTCTCTTCTGCCTATTTCCTATTTTGTAAAACTGCCCCAATTACCCCAATTCCGGCTAGACTTGCGCCAGTAATAATTAAGGGTAATGCTGCATTAAATCGCTGTTGTTTTTCGGGATTTACAACCGCATTTTTATCTAGTACCTGGGGATTTTTTTTGATATTTTGATTTAGTTGATTTTGCGAAATCATAGTGTTAGAACTAGGTGTCGCTGCTGCGGCAGTTCTCCCAGCAGCAACAGTAACCGGAAAGGTTAATTTAAAAGGTTTAAAATTTCCATTGGTTTTAGGAGTGCCACTTAATTCTATTTCGTAGTTTCCCGGTTTAGGAAATACAATATTTGCACTAGGAATACCTTGATATTGAGAATTAGAAAAAGGTTTTAAAGCAGGTTTGAGTAATGGGGCAGTTCCTTGAACGCGAGGTTTAAGAAAAACTGCCATTTGACAGTTACAATTTTGTAGAGAAATAATTTTTCCACCTGGGCGAGTTAGCGCTATCCAAGTTTGGGAAGATTCACCTGCTTTCGGATTATCATTTGGTTCAATGTGTAACGTTCCGCCTACATCTGCGGCAACTCGTACAGAATGTGCGTAAACGGGAGTAATTGTTAATCCCAAAAATAACATTGTGGTAAAAGTTTTATTCAGACTTAAGCGGTGTAGCATAGAATTTTTCTAAAGATAGGATTGACCAAAATTGGCGCGATCGCACCAAGAACACACAAACAGTAACTACTATTAAAATTACTGTTCTTAACTTATTTTCCCAACTCCATTGCAACCCACCTAAATAATGAGAACCAATCACTACAGCGTGAATCGCACACAACAGAAAAGCTGGCACAGCTAATAAATGAATTTGTCGCCAACGATCGCCTAAATTTCTTTGCAAGCGATCGAAACTTGTCACCGCTGCCGGAATCATCAATATTAACGCTACAATACCCGTTACCATACCTAATTGATGCCAAGGTAACATGAACGAAACCGCATTTACATTCCAACTTAAACTATGGTCTAAAATATGAGCAACATGAGCTAAAGCTAACACAAAAGCACCCACACCCAAAGCTCTACGATACCGCAAAAGATCGGGCCAAATTTTACTAATTGGACGAGCAATTAAAGCCAAAATTAAAAATAGTAAAGCGCCATGACTGGTGAAATCTACCATCGTATCACCAGTGCGTAGTAAAGTTAAAACACCGATCGCGATCGTAATCCAGCCACCCATACGGAACAACTGAGAGCGACGATTTGCACTGACTCTAGAAATCGAAACACCCACCCCCAACATCATCGGCAAAGTTCCTAACCCAAAAGCCAACATCGTCGCCGCACCAACCCAAAGATTACCAGTTTCCGCTGCCTTAATTTGAGCCGCATAGAGAAAACCACAGGGAATCAAACCCCAAACCATCCCTAAAATAGCCGGAGTCCACCAGCGATTTTGGAAAGAAAGATCGAGCATAATTTTACTTAAGCGATCGTGCAACTTCCCCTGCATCAAAGGATGAAAAATCGGGATCGGTGGCAAAAAATCCGGCTTTACCTGCGCCAAACCAAACCAAATCAACACGATCCCCGTCAACACAGCGATCGATCGCCGCAACCAACTATCGATCCCCGCCATTTGTCCGCTAGCAATCAACACCGAACCAAAAGCTCCAATAGCCGCACCCACCAAGGCATAGCTGAAAATTCGTCCCAAATTGAGCGAAGTATGAAAATATAATAGTTGTCGCCAACTCGCACCAGACTCTGGCTTCTGGGAAAGAGAAAAAGCCACACTCAAAGGGCCACACATTCCGATACAATGACCAAAACTTCCCAAGAAACCCAAAGCAGTCATCAGCAGCAAATCGAGCATTTTGGTCTTAATCTCCCACAGATGCAGTAAACTCACCAGCGATCTTACCGAAGATTGCTGGCGATCGAAAACTCCCCAATAATTGCCAAACCGATCCAAAAACAGTCAACAGGTAGATGCCAAAATAATTAAGTAATCGTTTTCTTCTTTATATGAAATACTGAAATGTTTGTCTGTAATCAATTTCCACCTCTGGAGCATCTGAAGGATTTGAAGTGTTAAACAAAAGCATTTACCAACTAAAACTCAACAACAGCAAATCAATTAACTACATTAATTTCAGCATTTGAGGTATCAGCATGACCAGCATCCTATCAGTTAGTTCATCAGAATTGTCCCACAGGCGAAAAACATTACGTCGTCAAAGAAGACGGCAACTAGTTTGTGGCATCTGGCGCATTTTAGCAATTAGTAGTTTAGCCGCCGGGTTAGGCTGGACAGCCACCCAACCAGTATGGGTGATCAAACAACCCGAACAAATCAACATCGAAGGTAATGAAATTATTCCCGATCGAGGAATTCGCTCATTGCTATCCTTGTCCTATCCCCAATCATTACTGCGAATTGAACCAAAAATAGTAGCTCAAGAGCTAGAAACCAACCAAAAATTGATTGCCAAAGCGTCAATCACTCGTAACCTATTTCCACCCAGTTTAACGGTCAAAGTTGAGGAACGCGAACCTGTAGTAACGGCAGTCGCAGTAAATCCCGGCATCCCCCCAACCTCAACCACATTACCAGCCAATCAATCAACTCCAACCGCTAAACCAGGAGAAACCACCCCTCCCCCAACAGTACCAATAGGATTAATTGATGCTAAAGGTACCTGGATACCAATAGAAGATTATAATTCGGCTGGAAAACCAATTCCTTTACCCACAATGCGAATTATTGGCGATCGACAAAAATATTTACCCTATTGGTCGGAAATGTATCAACTATTGCGGCGATCCCCCGTGAAAATTTCCGAAATTAATTGGCTCAATCCCGCTAATGTAATCTTGAAAACTGACATCGGCACCGTACATTTGGGAATATATAGTTCGCACTTCGCCGATCAACTCACAGTGTTAGACCAAATGCGCCTATTGTCAAACCCAGTTGATGGACACCAAATTGCTTACTTTGACTTAACCGACCCCAATTCACCCGCTATTCAATTACAATATCCAACGAATCAACTTCTCTCTGAGTCGGCTCAAAATCTCAAGATACGCTCAAAAAGAACACTAAAGCTTGACAGGCAGCGATAAGCTATTGTTTAGCGAAACTTGCTATATAATCAATCAGCTTGTCACTATTTATTTGGTTTTTCAACCACCTTAGCCTATAGTTGACTTGAGCTACCTAAAATTAAAAAGTTGTTTAGGGACTATTTTTTGATTCCAATGATTCTTAATAATAGACAGGGGCTCGCAAATAAAGTTTCTCAAGCAGAGGGACAACAGGTGGCACCAGGAATGGATGCTAATAATCCTTATATGATGGCTGGATTTCAGTTTGGTCAAGTTCGCGAACCCAAAGATATGGCTGAAGAAGCACACAGCAGCGAAATCGTACCGAGTCGGGTAGCCAAAATTAAAGTAATTGGTGTTGGTGGCGGTGGCAGCAATGCCGTCAACCGCATGATTGCCAGCAACCTCTCAGGCGTAGAATTTTGGGCAATTAATACCGATGCTCAAGCCTTAACTTTATCATCTGCCCCCAGACTCTTGCAAATCGGACAAAAATTAACTCGTGGTCTAGGTGCTGGAGGTAATCCAGCAGTCGGACAAAAAGCAGCAGAAGAATCTCGCGATGAACTAATAGCTGCTGTTGGTAACGCAGATTTGGTGTTTATCACCGCTGGTATGGGTGGGGGCACAGGTACTGGTGCAGCAGCTGTTGTAGCTGATATAGCCAAAGAAGCAGGTGCCTTAACAGTAGGTGTGGTGACTCGTCCCTTTTTCTTTGAGGGCAAGCAACGCATCGGCAAAGCAGAAGAAGGAATTGCGGCACTCCAAAGTCGGGTGGATACGTTGATTATTATTCCTAACGATCGCATCCTCTCCGTAGTTCCCGAAAATACCCCCCTGCAAGATGCTTTTCGCTCAGCTGATGACATCCTCCGTCAAGGTGTACAAGGCATCTCTGATATCATCACTATCCCTGGATTAGTAAACGTAGACTTTGCTGATGTCCGGGCAGTTATGGCAGATGCTGGTTCAGCTTTGATGGGCATCGGTGAAGGGTCTGGTAAATCACGGGCTAGTGAAGCTGCTAGTATGGCAATTTCTTCGCCTTTACTAGAATCCTCTGTGAAAGGCGCTAAAGGTGTAGTATTCAACATTACTGGTGGAAGCGACCTCACCTTACATGAAGTTAACACTGCTGCTGGAATTATTTACGACGTTGTTGACCCCAACGCGAACATCATCTTTGGCGCAGTAATTGATGACAAGATGCAAGGTGAAGTTAGGATCACCGTAATTGCTACCGGGTTTAGTGGGGAAGCTCAGTCACTAACGGCTCAGCAAGCACGAACTACTACCCAACAAAATCAGCCAGTAATTAAACCCGCACCTGCGGTTAATGTGAGAATTGAACCAGAAAGACCACAACCACCATTACAACCACCTGGATTAGATATTCCAGAGTTTCTCCGCAGAAATCGAACCAAGAAAGACAACTAAAATTGTTGATCTTGAAGTTTGCGATCGAGAACCTACCTTGTTTGAGTTTTCGCTGGTGCGAGAAGGCTGAAGGAGAGATGGCTTTTAGGTTTAACTTTTCAGAAGTTCTCAACTCGGTTACACTGCCATGTCGCACTAGCAATTTCACAAGGGAAAAACCCTGGCTGAAAGTTAGAAAAAAATTACAGGAGTTGGGTCGATCGACCAACCTCAAACATTTTCAATTTCCTCCGGTATGACCAGAGAAACTGCATTGATTGTACCAGTAGCATTGACGATCGCAGGTTCAGATAGTGGCGGCGGAGCCGGGATACAAGCAGATTTAAGGACTTTTGCCTTTCACTGCGTTCACGGAACCAGCGCCATTACCTGTGTAACCGCCCAAAATACTTTAGGGGTAAACCGGGTCGATGCCCTGCCTGCGGCAGCTGTAGTGGCGCAAATTCAGGCAGTAATAGCAGATATCGGGGTGCAAGCTACAAAAACTGGAATGTTGCTCGATCGAGAGATTATTCAGGCTGTAGCTCAACAGGTAAGAGAGTTAAAAATTGCCAATTTGGTAGTTGACCCGGTAATGGTATCTCGCACTGGCGCTCAGTTAATCGATGATGCAGCAGTGGTTAGTTTGCGAGAGCAGTTAATTCCCCAAGCAACAATTGTGACTCCCAATCGTTACGAGGCACAAATACTCGGCGGTTTGGCAGTGGAAAGTTTAGCCGATATGCAGGAAGCGGCGCGACGGATTCACCAATTAGGGGCGCAAGCAGTTTTGGTCAAGGGTGGTGGAATGTTGGGAGAGTTGCGGGGTGTGGATGTTTGGTTTGATGGTCAGCAGCTGTTGACTTTGACGACATCGATGGTGGAGACAACTAATACTCATGGCACTGGTTGTACTTTAGCAGCTGCGATCGCCGCTAATTTAGCCAAAGGAAAAGATTTATTAACCGCAGTGCAATTAGCTAAAGATTATGTTACTACTGCGTTAAAGTACGCCCTGAGTATTGGTAAAGGTCAAGGGCCAGTGGGACACTTCTTTCCCCTGTTAGCCAAAACCATCGAGTGATAAAAACAAATTTATGGAATCGATCGCGGTTATGCTATCCTGATTGGGACTAGATTTTAGGCATAGTTGAAATCTAAGCAATTAAGCTTAGTCGCATTAGTCGCAAAATTGTAAAACAGGTTGCCGCTGGCTGACCTAACTTTAAGTTAGAGCAAAACTTATGATGCCAAATTTCAATCCCAAGCAACCCCACCAAAATGCGGGAAATAGCGGTCAGAATGTCCCTACATCAGCTGGAAACAATGCTCGTTCAGTGCCAATTTCAATTTATCGCGAACTAGCAGCAGAGTTGCAAGCGACAAGGGTAATGCTGGAATCATTGAATAACCAAAATCAGCTGTTGCAAGAACAAAATCAACAATTGCGCCGGGAAATTGAAAAGGTGGTTCATTCGGCTCTATATCTCAAGCAGTTAGCTGATGCTTCAGGTTCGGGAATTCGTCAAGCTGATTTTATTCATCCAGAAATGCGATCGGAATCGATTGATATATCTTATCTGCGACAATTGAATAAGACTCAGCCCAATCCAGCATTAAATCCATCAATGGGAGTAGAAGCCTTTGACGATGGAGAGCCAATAATGCCCATCTTTCAAGAAAAGTTAGTGACCGAACAAGTCCAAGGACGTTATCGGCGAAATAGTCAATTAGACCGCGATGCAGAAATTAATGGTTGGTGGTTGACATTGGCGATCGTCTTAATTGTAGTCACAGCTTTTTCAGCTGGCTATTTATTTATACGCCCACTTTTGATTAAAAGATAATTTTTAGTAGCTATTAGCTAGTTAGGATTGGGTTTCTTTGGGTGTAATCGTGAGTTGGAAACCCAGTTCATTCAGTAATTGTACGATTCGGTAGTTTGGAATCGAGTATTCATTTAAATTTTTTCTCTTCCTGAGAAATCCCACAAAAGTTTATTAATCAATTGTGATATCTGTTTTTAGACTTTTCCACCCGTACTTCAGAGGGAAACAGCAACGACACGAAATCCATAATACCTATACTTACCATCCAACTCATCCCCATCGCGAAAGGCGCTGCGACAAGCCCAGGGGAAGCTATACCAAGAACCTCCACGTATCAATCGGTTTTGATTATCTTGATTATCTCCCCCTTGCCAAACTCTGCCATCAGAAGGTGCGCCACGATAATTTTCATGCCAAGGATCGGTGCACCATTCCCAAACATTGCCGTGCATATCGTAAAGTCCAAAAGCATTTGGTGGAAAACTCCCTACATTAGTTGTTTGTCGCCGAAAAATTCCTCTTGGTGCGGAATCATAAGTATAATTTCCGTTGTAATTAACCAAATTGGGAGTAATTGTTTTGCCGAAATAGAAAGGTGTAGTTGTTCTGGCGCGACAAGCATATTCCCATTCAGCTTCGCTAGGTAAACGGTAAGTTTTTCCGGTTTTTTGAGAAAGTCGGGCGCAAAATTCCTGTATTTCGTTCCAACTTACTTGTTCTACAGGTCGATTTGCACCTTTAAAGTAAGCTGGATTAGCTTGCAAAGGTATTTTAATTTTTGGTAATGAAGCAACAGCTTGCCATTGAGCTTGAGTTACTGGATATTTCCCCATAAAAAAAGATGCCACAGTTACTTTACGCTGTGGCTGTTCGTTGCTATTACTTTCTTTCTCCGTGTTTGGCGCACCCATGAGAAAAGTACCGCCAGGAATCGATACCATTTCTAAAGTTACATTATTAATATTTTCTTTAAAAAAAATTGCTTCTCTGTTGCGGCGATTAATGATTTCACCCTTAGCATTTACCGTCACAACTTCAAAGGAAAATTTACTTAAATTATTCGCAGGCGTTGCAGGTTTTGTAGGTGAACGTGAGATAGGAGTGGGAGTTGGTGATTCAGTTTCAGGTGAGATAGGAGTGGGAGTTGGTGATTCAGTTTCAGGTGAGTTAGGTAGAGAACGAGATTTTTCAGTTTCACCTGATTGATTAGCAAATAAAAACTTGTATACAATAACTCCAATTAATCCCAAACTAGTAAATCCAGCAAATTGCAGAAATTTGCGACGAGTTTTTGATGAAGTCGAAGGCGGTGGTTGCATTTTGTAAATATCCAAATCAAAATCAGGCAACCGTGCAGTTAATTTTTACTATTTTAAGTTTTAAGAATCGATCGCCTGAAAAGATTTTACCTCTAAAATTGGGCCGATCATGGCAATACTCATCACATCTTCGCGGACTTCGCCTTTAACTTCAACTTTCAAGCCATTTTTGAGCATTTCTTTCGGGGAAGCTTGGTAAATTTCGTAAGTTTCGCCATTATCGGTGACTAATGCCCAAGTGCCTGTGCCTATGGGTTTACGTTCGATAACACCTTTAACAGTAATACTCATGGTAGTTTTGAGTTTTGAGTTTTGAGTTTTGAGTTGGGGAGAGTTGGGGGGAGTTGGGGGGAGTGAGAGAGTTTTGAGTTTTGAGTTGGGGGGAGTTGGGGGGAGTGAGAGAGTTTTGAGTTTTGAGTTGGGGGGAGTTGGGGGGAGTGAGAGAGTTTTGAGTGAATAAATTCCCCTTGTCCCCTTGTCTGCCAGTCCCCAGTCCCCAGTCCCTATACTGCGTTACGCTGCTTTTCATCCTTCATTGCTAAGCGGGCGAGTCCGAAGCAAAGTAAGGCGTTGATGATGAGGAAAGTTCTGGCGATCGTACCATCTCCCAACCATAATAAACCAGGATCGACGATCGCATTCACCGCCAAACAAGAAGCAACACCCAAACTCGAACCAATAGCAAACCATTTCCAGCTAGGATGTCCTAACAACAAAGCAACTAAAACCACAGGAATTAACACGCTTGCCAAAATGGGATTTAACAGCGTTCCTCCGGTAATTGCATTGCCCATTTCAGGAATCGAACTACCCATAACACGGAAAGGCCATTGGGGTAAATCGAAGACGTAGAAACCTCGTAAGAAGAACAGTCCAGAACTACCAAAAATTAAACCACTACCCAGCGACCAACTCCAAATCGGTAAATAGTTCCGCAAAAACCAAGCTAACAAATAAGAACCAAGTACCATTGCAATTTTCGGTAGAAGTGCGACTGCGCCACCATCGAACCAAAAACGTAAATTCAGATAACCATTCTCTCTTAACCAGCGGAAGAAGTCGCGGAAAGTTATTTGTCCCTTCAAAGCCAGTTTAACAGCGCTAGCCGCATCCAAATGTCCTGCGCCAAAATGGTTTAAAGGGTCTTCTTGAACCTTGCGAACGGACTGGATTAAAACTTCCCGAATTTCATCTGGTGTTTCCACACCGCTTGCTTTCACCATTGCAGCGACAGCAGCAACGTGGGGAGATGCCATACTAGTTCCTTGTAAACCAGCAAAGGTGGAAGCGCCTGTTTCAGGATCGATCGTTTCTTGTAAAATTTGACCGTCTTTACTACCACCAGGGGCAGAAATATCCACACCTGCACCAAAGTTAGAGTAAGGGGCTTTTTCTCCAGAAGGGCCTGTAGCCGCTACGCTAATCACATGAGGATAACGGGCGGGATAAGATGCGGAGTTGCGGTTTTCGTTTCCAGCTGCGGCAACAACTACCACCCCTTTATGGTAAGCATAGTCTACAGCTTCTTCTAATACTTGGCTTTCACCAGCACCACCTAAACTTAAGTTGATCGCATCTGCACCGTTATCGGCTGCAAACCTGATAGCTTCAGCAATATCTGCAACTGTACCACCGCCATAAGCACTTAATACTTTTAGCGGCATAATGCTGGCTTCATAAGCGACTCCAGCTACACCATAGTTATTATTGGTAGATTGAGCAACTGTACCTGCAACGTGAGTACCATGTCCGTTGTCGTCGGTTGCATCTTCTTTGTCGTTAACAAAATCGTAGCCTTTAACAAATTTGGTTTGTTCCAAGTCGGGAACGACAGTAACGCCTGTGTCGATAACAGCGACAGTCATTCCTGCGCCTTTGGTTTCTTCCCAAGCTGACTCGACGTTAATGCTGCGTAAGTTCCACTGCTTTGTATAGTCGGGGTCGTTAGGTACTTCAAAGGCTTTATATTCGTAATTTGGCTCAATAGTTTCAGTTTTTTTACCAATTTCCGACTTTCTCAAGGCTTTGAGTAAGTTTTCGTCGCCCTTAACAATATATACGTTGTCTTTAGTGGAAAATTCGCTGTTTAGGCGAGGGGAAACTTTGTATTGTTGGGAAATTGTTTCTAAACTACTGGTAATTTGGGCTGCGGGTATATCCTCCCGAAAGTCCAAAACAATAGAATCGTAAGTGCCTTGGTTTGCTAACCCTTTAAAATTAGAGAGTGCCCAAACCAAACCGACGGCAAATAAGCAAATTAAGAAAAGCTTTCTCATGTGAAACCGCCAGGAGTAGCGTTAATGTAATCACCAAGATAACTCATGGTGGGGGGGATTGGGGATTGGGGACTGGGGATTGGGGATTGGGGATTGGGGACTGGGGATTGGGGATTGGGGACTGGGGACTGGGAAACATAGCAATTATTTAATCTGTAAACTCCTCTCTTTCTTCTTTCCTTCGTGTCCTTCGTGTCTTCGTGGTTCAAAAAAAATCTTTGTCACAAATCGATAAGATTGCTATAAATTTAAAATTAAAAGGGAGCAAAAGAAGAATATAAATTTCTCCCAGTCCCCAGTCCCCAGTCCCCAGTCCCCAATCCCTAAAATTATGGAAAGAGGTCTTTTTTGGTTGCCTTTGCTGGCATTATTTATTTGGTTAGCTTGGGCGGGTTGGAATGAATATCAAAAGTTAGAAGCTTACCGTATTTGGGCCGAAAAGTTCGATCGCGCCAAGTATGATATTTATGCTGTGCTTGGGCAAAAGGGTAACGATATAACTTGGGGAAAACCGACGCGCCAGGAACCTGCAAATCTGCGAACTTTTTCGCTTAAAGATGTACAAGAGATGCGGTTAATTGTGGACGATCGCATATACAATTTAGCAGAACCACCAGAAAAAGGTCGGGCTATTGCTTTGGAGTTCCTATTCTTCAATTCTCTTAATTCTGTACGAATTCCCTTTACAGAACTTGCTTTAGCTGTGGAATGGGGAAATGCTTTACAGCAAGATTTACCTGGTTAATTAATCAACGCAAAAAGAGGACTTTAGTCCTCTCAACGAACTATTACTATCCAGGGAAGCAATCTAAAATTAATCCTGTCCGGTGACTTTTTCTACAAACGATTTTGCTTCTTGAATTATCCCTTTATCTGGTTGAGTTTCTTCGTAAACTTCTAAGTTTTCTTTGTATTCTTCCTCTAAACCATTGGGTTCGTTAAGGACGTTAATTTCCTTATCGTAAGCTTTTTCCCGTGCGGTTTCTGATTCTTGAGAATTGCCAACTTCTGTTTGCATTGGCTGTCTATAAGTGGGAGCAGCTGCTAAACTATTTTGTGCTGGGAGTACCAAAATTGATAAACTCAGTAACACTATTAATGTTGAAATCAAAACTTTGTGCAAGGCGTTTTGTAATGTAGAAAAAATATGAAGCATATTAATTGACTCCTAATTTTTTTGGTCAAAATTATAGTATTTTTGTTTGAGAAATCTTGCTTCTACCAAAAGGTACATTAAAACTGTCTCAAAAATTACAGATTGTTAACTAAAGGCAGTTTTACTGTGAAGGTTGCGCCTTTTGCTTCGCCTTCACTTTGGACGTAGATAACTCCGCCATGTAATTCTACGATATGACGAACGATCGCTAATCCTAGCCCTAAACCACCGTAAGATCTAGTAGTTGAACCATCAGCTTGTCGAAAGCGATCGAACACAAATGGCAAAAATTCTGGTTTAATACCTATACCTGTATCTTTCACTTCAATCACTACGAATTTGAGGAGAGAAGATGCACAAGCAAGGTTTTGTTGTTCAGTTGTCTTTTGCCATTCTTCGATTTTCAAATTAATCTCAATACTGCCTCCTGATGGAGTAAATTTAATGGCGTTAGATAGTAAATTCCAGATTACTTGTTGTAAGCGATCGCTATCTCCTAAAATTTTATCTTTAACTTCATCGTGGACGAATCTTAATTGAAGTTGTTTGGCAACAACTGAGGGCAAAGAAATATTGATTACTGTTTCTATAATTGGAACAATATCAATTAAGCTAATTTGTAAATGTAGCTTTCCAGTAATAATTTGCGAAACATCAAGGATATCTTCAATTAATTGTTTTTGTGACCTAGCGTTGCGTTCAATTGTTTCTAAAGCTTTAGCTACAATGGTATCGCTTAGTTTACCACTACGCAAGACTTGCGACCAACCAAGGATAGCATTTAATGGAGTGCGTAATTCATGGGAAACTGTGGTTAAAAAATCATCTTTAATCCGATTTATTTTGGCTAATTCTTCGGCTTGTTTAATTAAAGTTTCTTCCATGTGTTTGCAATCACTAATTTCTGTAGTTATACCGCAAATTCCATAAAGAATTCCCTCGCAATTATAAAGGGGATATTTTAAAGAAAGAACTGTCACAGGTTGAGAATTAATTATGCAAAACTCCTCAAATTCCAAACTTTTTCCTAACTCAATTACTTGGCGATCGTTACAGCGATAAGCTTCTGCTATTTCATCAGGCAAAAAATCATAATCTGTTTTGCCTATAACTTGACATCTAGAAACATTAAATACAGTTTCGCACTGGTGATTAAATAATAAATATCTACCATCCAAATCTTTAATATAAATAGCATTAGGAGAGTTTTCTACTATTGTTTGTAACCACGATTGACTTTGCCACAATGCAGCTTTGGTTTCCTCAAGTTTAGTAACATAATCAAAACATTGTTCTTGATTTTGGGGAGTCTCTACTAGTTTAGTTAAGGTAGATTTGTTTTGTAATAAAGTTACTGGCGTGATGAATAAAAAGCTTTGAAATAAGAAAAGAGAAGCTTGGATAACTCCTTCTTCACCTAAGATTAAAGAGTTTATCGGAGGTAGAAAAAAATAGACGATCGCTAACCCAGTTAATACAGTAGAAAAAACTGCTGCTTTTAACCCAAAATACCAAGCGGTAATGATTACTGGAGCAAAAAACAGTACAAAAGCACTTGTTGTCACATCAATTACTTGATTCAATAGATACATTATTGACACAACAAGTAAATCTACGAAAAAAGTGAATCCATATAAGTGAAAGCCGGAAGAAGCAATTTTTTGCATAAATCTCTGTATACTAAATTGTGGTATTTCAGCCCATACATTTTATGTTTTCCTAAATACAGAGAGATTTGGCATCAATCACAAAGATGATTTTTTATTTTGACACGATCATCCTATAGGGAGAGCGATCGATAAAGTTATTTAAATGTTGATTGACAAATTTGCCGAAAACGATCGCCTCTTTCTTCAAAACTTTTATATTGATCGAAGCTAGCACAAGCAGGAGAAAGTAGCACAACTTTAGCTTGATTTTGTTTAGCTAGTTCGGCGGCTTTAGGAATAGCACGTTCCATCGTTTCGACTATTTCATAATTATTATAGCCAATTTCATCAAATCTTTTGGCAAAGGCGTTTGCAGCATCACCAATGAGTAAAACTGCGGCTGTTTTTGCTTTAATCATACTCATCCAACCCGTGTCATCTCCGGCTTTTGCTTCGCCACCTGCGATGAGTATTGCTGGGGCTGAAACTGCATTTAATCCTACTTCGGCTGCATCATAATTGGTGGCTTTACTATCATTAATAAAATCAATTCCTTGCCAAGTACAAATGTATTCTAAACGATGAGGAACTCCGGGGAAATTGTCGATCGCTAAAGCGATCGCATCTTTCTCAATTCCTGCCAAACAAGCCGCCGCTACCGCCATCAACAAATTTTGTTTATTATGATCTCCGACCATTTTTAAAGCATTAACTTGGACAACCTTTTTTTCAGCAAAAATTACCCAACCATCTTCTATATAAGCACCTTTACCATTAATTAATTCTGCTTTGCCTTTAACATTTGTCCAGTAAGCATTGGTAAAAAGTTTAGGTGCATTATGCTGTAAATAAGGATCGTTTCCGTTAAAAATTTGGGTTTCTGATTGCATCAGTAAATGTGCCTTAATGTTAAAGTAATTTTCTAAGGTTTTGTGGCGACTTAAGTGATCGGGAGTGAAAGTTGTCCAGATACCAATGCGAGGTGCAACTGAGGCGGAAGATTCGATTTGATAGCTGCTAATTTCGGCAATTACCCAATCTGGAAGAGTTTCTGCTAGGGCTAATTCACAAGCAGCAAAACCAATATTACCGCAAGCAGGAGCATTAAATCCAGCAGCTTGAAATATGGCTGCAATTAAAGCGGTAGTAGTAGTTTTGCCATTAGTTCCGGTAATAGCTACCCAAGGAATATTTCGCAGATGTCGCCATGCTAATTCCATTTCCCCGATCGCTTCAATTCCCAATTCTCTGGCACGAACTAAAATAGCTGCATCCCAAGGAACTCCCGGACTAACTACTATTAAATTTGGTAATTTGGAATCGTCTAATTCTAGGGAATAACCTAATTTAACATCAATTCCTTCATTGATTAACTGTTCTGCTTGCTGTTGTAAATTGGGGTTATTGTTGCGATCGCTGACTGTAACTTGCCAACCTTCTCTTTTCAGCAGTCTTGCAGCAGCATTTCCCGATCTCCCCAAACCAATAATATGACCAATAGACATAAGTTAAATGGTGATTCCCTGATTTTTTCCGTTTATCATATTACAGCCTAATGTGCTTTTTGCAATTAACTCTGTTGAAACTGAAGAAACGGTTCAACCAGGGAACGAGTGTCGAGTGTGGGGAGGTTATATTTCCTCTGCCGATCTGAGTCAAGGCAGATTTAGGATCAACTCTTTACAATCGGGCCAAAATCTGCCAATACTCGCGCATGATTTCGTAATAATCCTAAGAGGTTTAACCGATTGCGACGAATCTCCATATTTTCATCCATTACTAACACACTTTCCGGCCCATCAAAAAATGTGCTAACTGTGGGTGCAATGTTACTTAAAGCATCTACCAATTGTTGATAATTGCGTTGTGCTTGGGATGCTTTGGTTTGGGGAACTAGTTGGACGATCGCATCATAAAACGCCTGTTCTGATGTCTTTTGGAATAACTCAGAATTTACCACAGATGTAGGTTCTAATTCTTGTTTATTTAACTCTCCTTGTGCTGCTAAACGAGTGGAACGGTTGACAGTTTCGTAAATTTCATCTAACTTACCATTTTGGCGAATTCGTTGTAAGAAATCAGCCCGATTTCTCACATCTAATAAATCTTGCAAGGCGCGTTCTGTGTATTCTGGATCATTTTCTCCCAAAACTGCATTCACTAAATCGTAATCAATTCCTCTTTCTTCTTGTAACAGAGTGCGAATCCGTTGAATGAAGAATTCTTGCAATTGAGATAACAATTCAACCGAGTTAGTTTTGGGGAATTTTGCTGCAAAATCCGTTACATTTTGCTCAATTAATTGTTGTAAATTAATCGGTAATTCTGCCGCCCAAGTAATGTTAACGATCGCATTTGCTGCCCGTCGTAAGGCAAAGGGATCGGAAGAACCAGTGGGTAACATTCCTAAGCCGAAAATTCCGATTAGGGTGTCTAGGCGATCGCTAATTCCCACCACTTGACCTGTCACAGTTTCCGGCAATTTATCCCCAGCACCACGAGGTAAATAATGCTCAAAAATACCCGTTGCAACTGCTTCTGTTTCTCCACTCGCAGCAGCATATTTTTGTCCCATTACTCCTTGTAATTCTGGGAATTCTCCCACCATTTGTGTTACTAAATCTGCTTTACACAACAAAGCCGATCGCTGAATATTTTGGCTATCTTCTGAGTTTAATTGCAATTGTTCCGAAATTTGTCCAGCTATCTTTTGAATCCGAGTAACTTTTTCCCGCACCGAACCCAAATCTTCTTGAAATGTAACTTTTTCTAATTGCGGCAGATAGCTTTCTAAAGGTTTTGTCAAATCAACTTTATAAAAATATTGCCCATCAGCTAACCTCGCTCGAATTACCCTTTCATTTCCCCTAGCAATGATGTCTGCTTTCGCTGGATCGCCGTTAGAAATAGTGATGAAATGAGGCAATAATTCTCGATATTCGGCAGTTTTAAAAATTGGAAAATAACGCTGTTGAGTTACCATTACCGTTGTAATAACTTCAGTTGGTAAACTTAAAAAATCTGCATCAAAATTTCCGACAACCGTTGTGGGGAATTCTACCAAATCAACAACTTCTGCTAACAAATCAGGGTAGATTTCAGCAACACCATTTTGTTGATTTCCTGCTGCTTGAATTTGTTCGTTGATTTTAATTTGTCGTTGTTCGGGACTAACTAGAACAAAAGCAGATTCTAAAGATTTCACGTAATCTGTAGCTTGAGGAATTGATATAGGTTCGGGATGTAAAACGCGATGTCCTTGGGAGGTGCGATCGCTCTTTACCACCTCCGAACCATTCACAATTTCGATCGGTAAAACCGCATCATCTAACAACGTAACTAACCAACGAATCGGGCGAGAAAATTTCAGATCGCCATCTCCCCAACGCATTAACCGCTTACCTTCCAACTTAGAAATCCATTGCGGAATTAACTGAGTTAAAATCTCCGCTGTCGAACGTCCGGGAATGGTTTTTTGCACAAAAATAAAATCGCCTTTGTCCGTCGGACGAACTTCCAAAGCATCTAATTCTACACCTTGTTTCTTAGCAAAACCTTCTGCTGCTTTCGTTGGTTTGCCATCCTTAAAACCTGTTGCTGCTGGTGGCCCTTTTACCTCTTCCACTCGATCGGCTTGCTGAGTAGGTAAACCTTGAATCAAAACAGCGAGACGGCGTGGAGTCCCGTAAATGTCAATTTTCTCAGTGTTTAAAAATTGTTCCGCCAGAGTGTTGGGAATGATGGTTTGCCATTGCTGGATGGCGCTAGAGACAAAGCTGGCAGGTAATTCTTCTGTACCGACTTCTAATAGGAAACTAGACATAGACTGAAATGTTAGTAGAGTAGCTAAAACAGTCTATCGTGATTTGATGCTCAAAAGGTTGTTGTAGAGACGATTTAGGAAAAGTCTCTACAATTTTAATTTAGCAATTGATTTCAGGGTGCGATCGCTTGTTTTCCAGTCAAATTCGCTTGATACTCAATTACATCCCTGGTTGCTTTGTAAGCTTCACTAAGAGTCCGAAAAGATTCTTGGGAGATTTTTTCGTCAATCAAATCTGTAGCAGCTTGAGCAAATACTTTATCCAGTTCTTCTAGAGCAACTTTTGCTGCTAATTGTTTTCCTTGCACTGATTTCATCAACTGAATAAAACTAGCAATATGGCGATCGGCTTCATCTTTGCGTCGTCGTTCCAACCATGATTTTAGTTCCCAAAACCAAGAACCAAGTAACAAAATTACAGTTAAAATTAATGCTAAATAATCGGCGTTTTCTTGAATAAAAGAAGGACGATCGCGATCGAAATAGGCGATCGCGCCGGGATGAATTGGAATCCCCGTTCCCCCTGTAGTAGTCGGACGAGTAATACTAGCAACTAAAGGTCTTACATCAGCAAATTCATCAGGAATACTATCAGCAACTTCTTGACGATTACTATCCAAAATTTCAGTAATTTCTTGCACAATCCGATCGTCAACTTTTTCACTAGCTAACAAAGTTCGTCGTACAGCAACTGAGGGCAAATCTGCTTCCGGTATTGGAGGATTGCTCCCCTGATATGCACCTTTGGGAATATCCATAGCTTCAAATGCTGGATACTTAATTCGCAAAGCAGCAGCCTGATCTAAAGGCAACAATCTGGCATTATATTTTTGCACTAAATCAACAATATTCCGGTTGCCTAATGCCCGCACTCGAAAGAAAGCATCGGCTTGATTTTGTCGAAAAGCTAGATCGGATTCTAAACTGTTATTTCCCACAAAAATAAAGTCTTTTTCTTGTAGTCCATAATGAGCAGCAATTCGCAGAAAAGAAATATATTGCCCACCCCTTCGCCACAAAGCAATTCGCTTTCCTTTAAGGTCAGTAAATTGTTGAATTGGAGAATTTGCCTTAACTGCTAATTGGAAGATATCTGGATACAAAAAAACCACAACGCGAGCCGATCGTCCAGCCGAAATATCCGCTTGAGCAGTAGCTAATTGTGCCTCTCCTTTCTCCAATTTTTCCAAATTTTCCTCTGTTCCTTTCGTTTCCACAACATCAATTTGGATCTGAGAATTTTTAGCTTCTACAACTTTTTCAATGGCTTTACTCAGAATGTAACTTTCACCATCTTTGCTACCAGCTACTAAAGTTAATTTGTGGGTTTTCAAGTTATTCACCACAAAAAACCAAATCAAAGTAGCAGTTAAGCCAATACTTAAACATCCTAAGCCAATATAAGTTAGCTTGGTTGCAGATATAAAATTGCTGCCAAAAATTTTCTGCATATAATAGTACCTTTCTTTGTTTCAAAATCTGCCAAAGACAGCTAATAAGTATAATTTTATCCTTTAGGGTCGTGTTTGTCCGATCGGATCGCAACTCCATTCCTGACAGCAGTTAAACAGAGCCGTATATCTAAGCAGAAGTTAGGCAAATAAGGCAACATTTATGGCTAATTGGTTACATAGCACCTGGCTCTGGATGGGGGTAAATGTTTGGAATAGTTGGCGCAAAAATTTTCCACATATAGAGCCTGATTTATATGGAATTAATCTAAATGGAGCCAATCTCAAAGGAGTCAACTTCAGCGGTGCTAATCTTGGCCCTGCTGGGCTGTTTAGCGCCGATTTACAAGGAGCAGATTTAACTGGAGCATACTTAAATGGAGCCTGTTTAAATCGAGCCAATTTGAGTGAAGTCAAGTTATCCGGGGCATTATTACGTGCCGCAGACCTCACCAGAGCAAACCTTACAGGCGCAAACCTCTCCGGGGCATATCTCAACAGAGCAGACCTTTCCACTGCCTTGCTCAGGGTGGCGAACTTGGCGAAAGCTGACTTGACAGGGGCATTTTTGCGTGGCGCATACCTCACAGGCGCAAATCTTCGAGGTGCCTATCTTAGCAGAGCCGACTTTACGGGTGCTTATATGCGAGCCGCTAACTTGAGCGAAGCTGATTTAACTGCTGCTTCTTTTAGTGAAGCCGATTTCACTGCTGCTTTTTTAATTAGAACTCAAGCACTTTATACCAATTTTAATAAAGCCAAATTTACGGGAGCTTGCATTCAAGATTGGAATATTAACAGCGCTACTCAATTAGATGATATTGTTTGCGATCATATTTATTTACAATATCATCAACAAGAACGTCGTCCAGTTACCGGAGAGTTTGCACCGGGAGAATTTAGTAAGTTATTTCAAAAAGTTTTTGCTACTGTTGATTTAATTTTTTTGCATGGGATTGAATGGCAAGCGTTTTCACTTGCTTTGGAAAAATTTAATACAGAAATGTCAGGTTATGAAATATCAATTCAAGCAATTGAACAAAGGTTAGATGGTGCTTTTGTGATTAGGTTTAAAGTTCCTTGTGAGACAAATAAAGCCAAGATTGAAAAAGTTTTAAAGTTACAATATGAGCTAGCATTACGAGATATTGATTCAAAATACGGCGAACAATTACAGAGTCAATCTGATGATATTGTCAATCATCGCCAACAAGGTGCTAATTTAATGGAAATTGCTAAGACTATGGCTAATAGACCGATCGATCTAAAAAGCCTAACAAATTCGGAAAATTTCCCTGTTTCTGAATCTGATTTAGAAGATGAAAATCGGGCTAATCATGCTCAGGATTTTAACTTTAATTAGTGGGACTGGGGAAGTTTTAAGTTTTGAGCTAGGAACGAGTTTGGAGAGTTTTAAGTTTTAAATTCTCCCCTGTTCCTCTGCTTCCCAATCCCCAGTTCTCTATTTAGTGACTTCTAAATAAATGTGTTCTAAGCTAATTGGTTGACGGGAAATTGAAGCGAGAGAAATTCCATCGAAAGCAGCAATTATTTCCTTTAATTCTAAAGTTTGTGGCAGCCAAAATGCTAATTCATTGCCATAGCGTCGATGAGTAAAACCTAATTCTGTGGCGCGGGCGATCGCTCTTTCTTCATCCTCAGTTTGGATCGTGACAACCTCCTTTGCCGAAATCAGTTTTTGCAACTCTGACAAAGTTCCTTCCGCCAAAATTTGCCCATTTTTCAAAATCCCAATTCTTTGACAAAGACGTTCTGCTTCATCGAGTAAATGTGTGGTTAACAAAATAGTAATTCCCTGATTTCTCAAATGGCGAATTAACTCCCAAATTTCGTAACGTGCTTCAATATCTAAACCAGTTGTCGGTTCATCTAAAATTAGTAACTTTGGCTGATGTACTAACGCTACTGCAATATTTAAACGCCGTTTCATGCCACCGCTGAGAGTTTCTACGGGGCTGTTGGCGCGATCGATCAAATTAACAGCTGCTAAACAATTATCAACTTGTAACTGGCGCACTTTTCGCCCCAAACCATAAATTTGAGCAAAAAAATTCAAGTTCTCTTTACAAGTCAATGTTTTATAAAGTAAATTTTCTTGAGGTGCTACACCAATGATTGATTTAGTTTTCTCCGAAACAGGTTGCTCGTTAATTTCAATTCTGCCACTATCTGCCTTGAGCAAATTACATATAATATTAATCGTCGTCGTCTTACCTGCACCATTTGGCCCCAGCAAACCGTAAATTTCGCCAAAATTAATTTGTAAATTTAAATTTTGCAAAACTTGACGCTTTCCGTAAGACTTATTGATATTTTCAATTAACAGCATGATCCTCCTCGATCGAAACTAACAAATTCCTGACGCAAATCAAAAAATCTCAATAAAAATATCTGCGTTTATCTGCTTTCATCTGCGTTCTAAAATCAACTAATTCGCATTTAGAAAAAACTACAATAACTTATAATCTTCTCTCTACACTCAACATCCGCCGATAAGACAGCCAACCTGCGCCAATCATCGCAACAGCAAACACCAACAAAAACCAAAAATTAGAGGCAATTTCTGTAAATCCATTGCCATTAGCAGATACAATAAGCAGTGCTTGAGTCATGTGATAAATTGGATTAAATTTAGCCAAGTTTAGCAGAAATTTCGGAAAAACAAAACTGGGAATAAATGCACCTCCTAAAATTAATAAAGGTACACCAAAAGTTGCTACTAAAGCATTAATATCATCAGCACGACGAGCCAATTGTGTACCGAGAATAAATCCAACACCAACATAAGAGATAATACTGAGTAGAATAATCATTCCTCCCAAAAGGAGAGAGCCGTGAAATTTAGCATTCCAGAAAGAGGCGATCGCATACACCAACAAAGTTTGACCAACGCCTATGCAACAGTGAGCGCCGAAAATGCCCAGAAAATAAGAAGTTCCACTCAAAGGAGAGATAAACAAGCGCTTGAGCGTTTGCTGCTCTCGTTCCGCTACTACCGTAGTGACAGTACCTCCCAAGCAGCTAAAAAACAGCGCCGCGCCTACCAAAGTAGTCGGTGCGGCATTTTCAAAAGCCAAAGTAGTCGGTGTAGCATTTTCAAAAGCCAAAGCCATTGACTGTTGAGCGCGTTCTGCAAAAATAAATCCGTTGAGTAAAAGCAGCGCAATGGGAAAGACAGTCCAAAAAATCAGGCTACGTCGCCGTCGGCATAATTCAATTAAAATTCGCTGAGTTACAGCCAGCGTTTCTCGCCAATATTTCATCATCATGTGAGGAGTTAGCAAAGTAGTTCATGAATCAATTATCACGATACGCTCAATTGCCGACAATTTCACGACGTACTTTCTTAAAAATGTTCGGTGTCGGTGCGGTTGGTGGTGTAGTAGGGTATTCCCGTTTTTCTAAGCCACAGCCAACGATTTTTCAACAGGATACCCTCGATTTACCCCGTTGGACAAATCAACCAATTAGCGTCACCGTAGTAGGTGGAGGTTTAGCTGGATTAGCTTGTGCTTATGAATTAAGTCAACGAGGTTTTCAAGTTACGCTATTAGAAAAATCGCCGCAATTAGGAGGAAAAATTGCTAGTTGGCCCATTCAAGTTGGCGAAGAAACTTTTATGATGGAGCATGGGTTTCACGGCTTTTTCCCCCAATATTATAACCTAAAAAGTTTAGTCAAAGAACTGCAAATAACTGACAATTTTCTCGATTTAAAGTTCTACTCAGTTGTTTATCGAGATGATAAGTACCAGCCAGAAGTATTTCGTCCCAGTCATTCTGCTTTCCCTTGGAATATTGTAGATTTAGCTGTTGCTTCTCCTAACCGTTTGCGCTGGGGAATTAACTTAACAAAATGGGAACATTGGCAAGTTTTTCGCGCCATTACTGGATTTCAAACTGAGAAAACTTTTCAACGTCTTGATAATATTTCAGTGACGGAATGGGTAGAAAAAGAATTTCCCCAAGGTTTGTATGATTTATACTTTCTTCCCTTTGCTAAGTCTAGTTTAAATGCTCCTGACGAGATGAGTGTTGGCGAGTTAATGCAATTTTTCCATTTTTACTTTTTTGGCAATCCTGAAGGTTTAGCTTTTAATGGTACTAAACAGGATATGGGAACTAGTTTAGTGCAACCGATCGCGCAAGCAATTCAAAGTAAAAATGGCAAAATTATCACGGATGCAACCGTTAAGGAAATTAACGCATCTTCTGGCAAAATTGATTCTTTAACTTATTATCAAGGTAACAATAATAACGACGTTCCTTTTTGGGTAAGTCGCAATCAATACATTGCCGATCGCCAAGTAGAATATTTTGGTGCAGGTGATGAAGTTTTTGCCGTACAAAATAATAGCAATGAGGCGATTTCCTTAACTTGTACTCACCAAGGTTGTACCGTACAAAGACAACAAAATGGTGAATTCCACTGTCCTTGTCACGGTGCAGCTTTTGATAAAAATGGTAAAGTGATTAAAGGCCCTGCTCAAAGAGATTTGGCAAAGTATAGAGTTGTCGATCGCCAATCCAATCAACTCCAACTAATCGCCACCAAAAACAACTCCAACTTAACCACATCAACCAACACAATTAAAACAGATTACTATGTTTTTGCCACCGATGTTCCCGGAGTGCGTCAATTATTTACCCGCATTAATGGCGATGTTAACGAGAAAGTAAAAACCCAAATTGAAAAACTACCAGTAGCAGATCCCTTTGCGGTTTGTCGTTTCTGGTTCGATCGCGATTTTCAGTGGGAACAAAGTTGGTTTACCTCTCTATCCGGCTATCGCTTAACTGATAGTATCACCCTTTATCATCGCATTCAAGACCAATTCATTGAATGGGCGAAAAAAACCGGAGGAAGCGTAGTCGAATTACACGCATATTGCTACAAAGAAAAAGAGTTTCCCACTCAAGAAGCATTACTCACAACATTTGAACAAGAACTATACGAAATAGTCCCCGAACTTCAGCAAGCAAACATTCTGCATCGAGAATTAGTGAATCAAAAGAACTTTTCCGGTTATCCACCGAATAGTTATGGCGATCGTCCCCAAACAACCACCGAAATAACTAACCTTTTATTCGCCGGAGATTGGGTAAAAATGCCCTTCCCCTGTGGTTTAATGGAAAGAGCAATTAGTAGCGGATTACTAGCAGCAAACGAAATTTTGCACCGCCAAGGATTGCAAAGACGCACCTTATTTACTGTCAACCCAGAAGGGTTACTAAAAATTTAAAATTACCCGTCAGATGAACACAGTAAATATATAAATATTATCTGCGTTCATCTGCGTTTATCTGCATTCATCTGCGTTTAAAATTTTAGCCTTTGAACAGGTTTATAAACTTATGACTTCCCTATCTTCAATCAGCAATTCCCAAGACATTCGGAGGTTAGGAATTAATTTCAATCATTGGTATGTCGTCGCTCAAATTAGCGAATTAAAAAACCAACCTTTAGGCGTTACGTTGTGGAATCAACCAATAGTAATTTTTCGAGACAGCACAGGTAAAATTCACGCCTTAGAAGACAGATGTCCCCATCGCCAAGTTAAACTAAGTCATGGAAAAATTATCAACAATCAACTAGAATGTGCTTATCACGGTTGGCGGTTTAACGCTGCTGGCGAATGCTCCGAAGTACCCTATTTAGCAGCAAATCAAAAATTACCCAATTGTAAAATTCGCAACTATCCTGTCATTGAAAAAGATGGATTTATTTGGGTATTTCCCGGCGATGAAACCTTATCAAATTTAGCTTCACCCTTAGCATTATCAGAATGGGATCACCTTAATTATATTGTCAGTTATACAGGTTTTGATTGTCCATCTCACTATTCATTTTTAATTGAAAATCTAATGGATATGTATCACGGACATTTGCACCAAGATTTACAAGCTTGGGCAAATCCTGTATTACAACATATTGATGAAGATGATAACAAAGTTCATGCTCATTATGAAGCACAAAGCTATTACAAAATAAACAGAGAATGGGCAGTTTTACAGTTATTTATTTCCGCTTTACGACAGTTGCATCCTGAACCTTTAGACGTGAGTTATATTTATCCTCATTGGGTAGCAACATTAGGAAATGATTTTAAAATTTGTTGTTTATTTTGTCCAGTAAGTGAAACAAAAACTCGCGCTTATTTAATCCATTTCACTTCCTTAAATGCCTTTGACAAATTGCATATATTACCTGTGTGGTTTCGCCGCTTTGTCAAAAACATTTCCTTTAATGCAGCCAAAGGTTTACTTAATAACTTAGTGCGTCAAGATTTGGTGATGATTGAAGAAGAACAACAAGCTTACTTGCAACATCCCGAAAGGAAAAATTATGAATTAAACAAAGCCTTAGTAAGCGTACAAAAACTAATCAGAACCCAAATCGAAAAATCAATATAAATGTAGGGTGCGTTAGCGCAGCGTAACGCACCATTCCTGCTAACAATTCCATTGTTTTATCACCCATTTACGAAACTCTCTCAACATTCGACTTGTTCCTACTGTTTGACTCATTTCCAAAAAACGGGAAATCTCCTCAACTATGGGAAAATTAGGAAAAGTAGGACTGTTTGGAGATTCAACATATTTGCCTGATTCTAATAAGTAAATTTTGACCAGTTGCGATCGCACTCATCCAACAAAGCTTTCACCAAATCACCAATAATTACCTTGGTTTTTTCATGTTCTGGTAATGGCACCCTAATCTCCAAAGTTCCGTTGAAATAAGCCGATCGAGAACAACGTTTTTCACCTAATTCTGCTAAAATTGCCTCAAATTCCTGCCAATTCACATCATGAAATAACACCCGATGTCCTGGCGGTACAACCAATTGTTTAAGTTGCAACGTTACCATTTGATTCTCTTAAAGTAATTTTCTTAATACTTACCCTTCCCTCGCAGGGAAGAGAGTTTTTTAAAGTCGCTTTCATCAAGAGAGAACTAAATCTCTCATAGAATCTGGATTGGGAAAGCCTAGATTACCGCTTTCATCCCCTTCCCATCTTAATTTTCCTGACTGACTTTCTGGCGATGTATATAAATCTGCTCCAATCATTTTGAGAGCTAGTATAAGAGACTGAACTGCATCAATGCCACCAGCATATCTAATTTTTTCTTTGCCCAGCCCAATAATTTGGTATGGACAATAGTAATCTGAGGAGTTTGGAAAATTTTGGGGTTTCCCAATTTTGACTATTAATTTATGCTTTTCATCCCCGATTATATTAAGGGTTCTCTCAGCAATTATTTCGCCTAAACTATCTAGCTTCATTTGATTTTACCTAATTACTCAGTTACTAAAGGAGGTAGCGGTTTTCCAGCTTTACAAGCAGCGTATCTGTCGTTGGCACTTTGCCAGCATCTAGCGCGTGCAGCAGGTGATTTTAGGTTCCTACAAATTTCCTCGTCTTTTTCGATTAACTCCTCACATTCATCATCATTTTGACTGTTTGGTTCTGGAGGAGTGTCGCTCATGCTAATTACTATACTAATTGTGGCTCAGATTATTTTATAGGAGAGAGGAGAATACCAAATACAGGCGCTTGCAGGCGCGTAAGATACAAAGGAACCGGGTTTAGTAAGATTCACGCAACTGAAAACTGCCATATATCATAGAGTATAACCACAGACAGATGACGGATTATGATCTGCTGCCTCAATCCCGATTGTCCAAATCCCGGCGCTCTATAATTAAAATACAATTGCGAAATACAAACAATGCTAGAAATCCATAAAAACATTGTTTTAGACGAAAATCAGCAACCAATTGCCGTCCAAATTCCCATTGCTGAATTTGAAAAGATTGAAGAGATTTTAGAAGATTACGGTTTGGCAAAGTTAATTGAACAATCTGAGAATGAAGAACGACTTTCTAAGGAAGAAGCATTAAAATACTATAACTCCCTAAAGGGTAATTATGTGGAAAATTGAATAGAGAAGCAGACATTGAAATTTATCGAAAAGATATTTACAGAATTTTTCTTTAAATTTTGTTCACTTCACCTCTTATCCAGGGAAAACTAAAGATAGGTTCAATCTGTCTGTTTCCCTAATATGAGTTATTGTCTAAACCCCAACTGTCCTAAACCACAAAACCCAACTGGGACAACTTTCTGTCTGACTTGCGGCGCGAAAATTTTATTAAAAGACCGCTACCGTGCAACTAATTTTCTTGCTGCTGGCGGAATGGGGAAAAACTTCTTAGCAGTCGATGAAGACACGCCTTTAAAAAAACGCTGTGTAATTAAACAATTTTCCCCTGATTCGAGTATTGTAAACAACCCAACAGCTTTCCAAAAGGCAATTGAACTTTTTAACCGAGAGGCGGCGATGCTGGATACTCTTGGTGATGAATCTCCCCAAATTCCCCGTTTGTTGGCATATTTAGAGCAGGATCAATGTCTTTATTTTGTGCAGGAATTCATTGAAGGACACAATTTACTCAAGGAATTAGCACAAAAGGGAACTTACAACGAAGCGCAAATTTATCAGTTATTAAATGATTTATTACCTGTCCTGAAATTTATTCATCAGCAAGACGTGATTCATCGGGATATCAAACCTGAAAATATTATGCGTCGTCCGAATGGAGAATTAGTATTGATTGATTTTGGCATTTCTAAACAATTTAGCGGCACTTTAATTTCAATGGGAACAAGTGTTGGAACTTTAGGATATGCACCGCCAGAACAAATGACTTATGGCGAAGCTTATCCCGCAAGTGATATTTATGCTTTGGGTGCGACTTGCATTCATTTGTTGACTGATGTTTCACCTGATCAATTATTTAATGTTAGAGAAAATTGCTGGTTATGGCGAGATGTGTTGGCAACAAAGGGGATTTATATTAGTCAGCAGTTGGGGCAAATTTTGGATAAAATGCTGATAACTGATGTTAGGGAAAGGTATCAATCAGTTGATGAGATATTGGTAATTCTTGCTCATACAAGACAGTGGAGATCTAAAAGCCATGTCTCTTGGTACTGTAGGTACACTCTTATGGAACATTCAGAAGCAGTAAGAGCAGTGGTAATTAGTCCAGATGGTCAAACTCTCGTTACTGGTAGTGATGATAAAACAATTAAGATTTGGAATTTGAGTAATGGAAAACTGCTAGGCACACTCAACGGACATAATAATTGGATTTATGCTTTAGCAATTAGTCCAGATGGAAACACCCTCGTTAGTGGTAGTGGCAGCATTTTGGGACATCATCAGATTATTAAAGTTTGGAATCTACAAACAAAGCAAGAAATTCGATCGCTTACAGGACATTCTAGTGCAGTCAGAGCATTGGCAATCAGTCCAGATGGTCAAACTCTTGTTAGTGGTAGTGATGACAAAACTATTAAGATTTGGAATTTAAGAAATGGAAAACTGCTAGGTACGCTCAACGGACATAATAATTGGATTTATGCTTTGGCAATTAGTCCAGACGGAAACACCCTCGTTAGTGGTAGTGGCAGTATTTTGGGATATCATCAGATTATTAAAGTTTGGAATCTGAAAACAAAGCAAGAGATTCGATCGCTTACAGGACATTCCTGTGGAGTGAGAGCATTGGCAATCAGTCCAGATAGTCAAACTCTTTTTAGTGGTAGTGTTGACACAAGCATTAAGATTTGGAATTTGAGTAATGGAAAACTGCTAGGCACACTCAACGGACATAATAATTGGATTTATGCTTTAGCAATTAGTCCAGATGGAAACACCCTCGTTAGTGGTAGTGGCAGCATTTTGGGACATCATCAGATTATTAAAGTTTGGAATCTAAAAACAAAGCAAGAAATTCGATCGCTTACAGGACATTCTAGTACAGTAAGAGCGTTGGCAATCAGTTCAGATGGTCAAACTCTTGTTACTGGTAGTGACGACAAAACCATTAAAATTTGGCTATGTGATTAAAAAAACAAGAAAATGCCAACGAGTGATAGTTACCGTGAAGATTTGATTCAATTTCTCAAAGATCCAGAACACGCTGCTGGTTATATTGAAGCTATTTTAGAAGAAGAAGATCCTGAACCGGAACTTCTCCGAAATGCGCTGAGAAAGGTTATTGAAGCTTGGGAAAAAAGCGATCGCCTTTCTCCATCAACAAAAGAATTGCATGAAAAGCTCGATCGAATACTAACCGAAAGTAATGCTTCAGAAATTTACACTTTTGTAGAATTACTAAATTCACTAGGTTTTCAAGTAACTATTTCACTGAAAGAAACTAAATGAGTTCCCGAGTTTGATATGATGCGATTTATCGTGAAATCAGACAATTATGGAACTACAATAAAATCATGGAAGCCCAACCAAGGGAAATTCAGCGTTACGTTACACCAGATGGCAAAATTCCTTTTACGGAGTGGTTGAATTCGCTTCGGGATATCAAGGCTCAAATCAAGATACGTGGGAGGCTTGAACGAGTTGCGCTAGGTAATTTAGGAGACTATCGTTCAGTGGGAGAAGGAGTTTTTGAGCTTAGAATTAACTATGGCCCCGGCTACCGAATTTATTTTGGACAAGTAGGATCTATTATTATCCTTCTACTCTGTGGAGGGGATAAAAGCACTCAAGATCAAGACATTAACACAGCTAAGGAATACTGGGCAGAATATAGGAGTTAAGACAATGCTTAAAACTAAAAGTGTTAGTTACCATGAAGATTTGATTCAGTTTCTCAAAGATCCTGAACACGCTGCTGGTTATATTGAAGCTATTTTAGAAGAAGAAGATCCTGAACCGGAACTTCTCCGAAATGCACTGAGAAAGGTTATTGAGGCTTGGAAAAGGTGCGATCGCCTTTCCGAATCAACAAAACAATTGCATGAAAAGCTCGATCGCATACTAACCGAAAGTAATGCTACTGAAATTTACACTTTTGTAGAATTACTGAATTCACTAGGTTTTCAACTAGCTATTTCACCGAAAGAAACAGAATGAGTTCCCGTTTTTGAGATGATGTGATTTATGGTGAAATCAGATAATTCTGGAACTACAATAAAATCATGGAAGCCCAACCAAGGGAAATTCAAAACTATTTGACACCCGATGGAAAGAGTCCTTTTGAAGAATGGTATTATTCGCTTCAGGATATTAAAGCTACGGCTAGAATCCAAAAGCGACTTAGGCGAGTTGAACTAGGCAATTTGGGAGATTATCGATCGGTTGGAGAAGGAGTTTGTGAACTTAGAATTAATTATGGCCCGGGCTATCGAGTTTACTTTGGACAAATAGGAATGACAATTGTACTTCTCCTCTGCGGTGGGGATAAAAGTACACAAGAACAAGATATTCGCCAAGCTATTAAATACTGGAGAGACTATGAAAGACGTGAAAATTCCCACAAGTAGAAGTTACCGCGAGTTTTTAATTGAATCTCTCAACAACCCGGAAAGATCAGCTGCTTATATTGAAGCTGTTTTGCAATTGGAAGAAGAAAGCCCAGATCCAGAATTACTGCGGGCGATGCTGAAAGATGTGATTGAGGCGCAGATTAATACTAACAATCTTTCGGAATCAACAAAACAATTGCATGAAAAACTCGATCGAATATTAACAGAAAGTAATGCTTCAGAAATTTACTTTTTTGTAGAATTACTGAATAAACTAGGGTTTCAACTAGCGATTTTACCGAAAAAAACTGAAACGTAATTAAGTCACTTAAGATAATGATTTCTGATGATTAGCTAACTTAAACGCAGAAACCAATAAAATTATCCCCAAACCTATGTGTAGTAAAGTACTAGATACCAATTTCAAAAGATTGCTACCAATAAATGCCCCTAAAATTGAACCTGATGCCATAGTAATAATAAACGATCGCTCTAAGCTAACTTCCTGTAAACGATGCTGATGTTTATACTTAAATAAACCCATCAAAATTGTCGGAATACTAATTGCTAAACTCAAACTTCCGGCAAGTTTAATGTCAACTCCAAAAATTAAGATAATCGTCGGGATAATTAATTCACCACCAGCCACACCCAGCATACTACTGAATACGCCAATTACAATCCCTGCTAAAAAACTCGTAATAATTTTTACTAAGCTGGAAAGTTGCCAACTTTGTACGCTGAAAATTAATTCATGCCCAATTAAAATAAAACTGATGACAATCAAGAAAATTACCACAATTCGATTCAAAGCTCGTTCATTAATACGAGTTGTATATTGAACACCTAAATAAGAACCAATCAAAGAACCTGCCAAAATATTTACGATAATAGGCAAGTTGCTAAAAATATTACTTAGCCCTATCACTCCACTACGAAAGATAAAAGAAAAAGTAACTGTAACCAAGCTAACTAACAGATTGATAATAATTGCTTGCAGTGTACGGTAATTGAAAACACCAACTAAAATGGGTAAGCGAAACTCTGCACCACCTAAACCAATCAGTCCGCCCAAAACGCCAACCAAACTACCCCACACAAACGCCCAAACATTTCGCATTTAAGTTTTCAAGTTTTAAGACAAGAACATTATCGATGAATTTAGTTTAAGAATGGGGTAATCAGCAACACTATTTAAATTCTAAGCTTTTCTTCGCTTGCCATACATTTAGCCGGGAAATGCAGAAGAAACAAAAAACCCCCGACCCAACCAGTCGAGGGATATTAGTCTTATCAGGGTGCATCTACCATTCCTTACTTCCCCAGTAACCCATAACGGTCAGGATAAAATTTCAAATTTAGCAAAAGGCAGAAGGTAAATAATTCTCCTTGTCCCCTTGTCCCCTTGTCTCCTTGTCCCCTTGTCTCCTTGTCCCCAGTCCCCAGTCCCCAGTCCCCAATCCAGACTAGCGATCGCCTATGATAGAATGCTTCCGTCGCTTTGCTGTCGTATCTGTCAACAATTTTTGACTATGGCGAGGTAAACTCTGACCATTAGGCCATCTAACAATTGAATCTGCTACAGGAATTTTCCCTGGATTAGCAACTAAAGGCTTTCTTGAACCAGGTGCATTTCTTCTCACAGGTTTACCATTCTTTTGCTGAGTTACGCTTTTTTCCTGAATCTCGCTAGGAAGTGATTTAGGCAAAGGTTTATGCCCCATTTTAGCAGCCAACTTTAACCTTCTTCTATACAATAACCAAGCACCGATCGCACAACCAGCACCAACCATCGCATACAATCCTAATGGCGGATTTTGTTCAGTTGTTGTTCTTACCGTTATAGTGGCAGGTGAATATTCTGCTGTAGGTGTGGGAATCGGCGAACTTTCAGCAGTAACAATAGCACTGTTAGTGCTAGGAGTTACAGAAGAAGCAACAGGTGTAGATTTAGACTTTAACTTATCCACTGATTCTGGGAGAGTCAAACCAATCGCAGCTATAACAGCTACTATCAACATTCCACCGCAAAAGGTCAGCAGCACTAATAGCGGACGCTTCACAACTAATTGTGCTAACAATTTATTCCAGGGAAGTGGCTGATGCAGTGCTGGATTGATTCTTCTGCGTCGTTCAGTTAGCGTTTGTTTCTTCGGATTTTTCAAGCGCGGTGATAGCTGAATCGGTGGTACAGGTCTTCTACCTTGCTGATTCAGTGCTGAATTTTTGAATTTCGGTAATTCAGGTGAGCGCTTTTGTGCCAGTCGGTTATTTGCCATGCCACTTTTTGATGGTTGCACCTTATCCAAACAGAATTGTATGCTCCGAGCTAAATCTCGGCAATAGTGTAATCAACTTTTGCTTCCTTGAGAAATTCAGTAATATTACTGAGAGATTTTCAATGCAAGGTTAAAAAATTATCTCTTAATTTCTCTAAATCGCTTATTTCCTAAACCTCTCTAAAGCAGCTAGAATCAAGCGATCAACTAATTCTGCAAAGGAAACACCACTAGCCGCCCACAGTTGCGGATACATACTAGTAGAAGTAAAACCGGGCAATGTATTAATTTCGTTAATCAATACTTCGCCCGTTGCTTCCACATAAAAGAAATCTACCCTAGCCAAACCCGCTGCGTCCACAGCTTGAAAAGCTTGAATTGCCATTTCTTGAACTTTTGCAGTAATTTCTAAGGTTAATTTAGCGGGAATAAATAAATCAGCTTTGCCTTCTGTATATTTGGTTTCGTAATCGTAAAAATCGCTATTGTAAGTAATTTCTCCGACTACAGAAGCTTGAGGATTATCATTACCTAAAACTGCACATTCTACTTCTCTAGCTTTGACTCCTGCTTCGACAATGATGCGTCGATCGTAACTGGCAGCATTATCTAATGCTACTTCCAATTCAGAGCGCGATCGCACTTTGGAAATCCCCACCGAAGACCCCAGATTCGCAGGTTTCACAAAGCAAGGATAACCCAAATTAGCTTCAATTTCATCACCCAATTTCGGAAATACACAAGGATTAGACCAAACTTGCGATCGATTAATTGCCATATATTTTACTTGAGGCAATCCCGCTTGAGCAAAAGCCATTTTCATAACAATTTTATCCATTCCCACAGCGGAACCTAAAACCCCCGTTCCCACAAAAGGAACTTGCATTAAACTCAACAAACCCTGCACTGTTCCATCTTCCCCATTTGGCCCATGAAGAATCGGAAACCAAACATCAACCTCAGTAACTTGTGGAGGAAACTGCCAAAGTTTCGCTTTCAAACTATCAGAATCAGTAGATGTTTGTAGAGGCTGTTTTGAATCTAAAACCTGTTGAGAAACTTCCACACCTTGCCAAATCCCATCTTTTTGGATGTAAAAAGGCAGCAGTTCGTACTTTTGGGAGTTTCCATCTGCCAGTATAGCCTTGGCGATCGCACTAGCAGAAACGATCGACACCTCATGTTCCCCAGAACAACCACCAAACAACAACCCAACACGCAACTTATTCATCAAAAACACCTCCGACACTCCTCATCGCAGCTAGGGTAACACATAAGAGGGGATTGGGGATTGGGGACTGGGGACTGGGGACTGGGGACTGGGGAAGTTTTGAGTTCTGAGTTCTGAGTTTTGAGTTCTGAATTCTAAAGTTTTAAGTTAAATAATTTTCCCTTGTCCCCTTGTCCCCATCTCCCCATCTCCCCATCTCCCCACTCCCTAATCAACTCTCACCCGGAAGCGGACAAATAGTATTCGTTTGGTAAGAATTTGTGATTTCTTTTCTCAATCCGATAAAATAACTTTGTGTAAAGAAATGTAAAATTATGCAGGATAAAGTTGTTGTTGTCGTTGGTGCTACAGGTGGGATAGCCGCTTCTGTAACTCAAAAATTATTATCTAGAGATGCAAAACTGGTACTAGCAGCTAGAGACAGCCAAAAATTAAATGCTTTGGTTTCTGGCTTAGACTTAAATGCAGAAAAAAGAACAATAACAGTTCCTTGTGATATCACTAATTATTCTCAAGTAGAGAATTTAATGGAGGAAGCGATCGCAAACTTTGGTAAACTCGACATTTTAATTAATGCCGCTGGTGCCGGAATTTTTAAACAGTACGATCGGGTCACACCAGAAGATTTAGAAGCTATGCTAAGTGTAAATTTAAAAGGTAGCTTTTACACTTGCCAAGCTGCTGCCAAATATATGAAAGAGCAAAAATCTGGACATATTTGCAATATAATCGGCATTTTAGGCAGACATTCAATGGCAATGGCAACAGCTTATTGCGCTGCTAAGTTTGGCGTAGTCGGCTTTAGTAAGTGCATGGCTGACGAACTAAAACGTTACGGCATCAAATTCACGTTATTTTACTTTGGTGGAGTCAACACACCTTTTTGGGATACAGTTAGTTTGAAAGTCGATCGTACAAAAATGCTCAGTGCAGAAACCGCAGCCGAAGCAATTATATTTGCCCTTTCTGCGGAACACCAAGCAGTACCAATGGAAATTAATATTCAGCCAGAAAGCCATTTATTTTTCTAATCCCAGCATCAATTTGTTATAAATCTTTTGTGAGGTAGAAATTGACAAGAGACAACCTGGGATGAAAATTGACCACATACATTTTTATGTTGAAGATGCCGCATTATGGCGAAATTGGTTTGTTCGTCAAATGGGTTTTCAAGCAGTTGGTAATGGAGTTTGGCAAAATCACACTCTAATAGAAGTAGTCAAAAATGGTGCAGTGTGCTTTTTTCTTTCGTCACCGCTATCACCGGAAAGTCCAGTAGCGCAGTTTTTGCGATCGCATCCACCTGGGGTAGCCGATGTCGCCTTTCGCGTCCAAAACCTCGAAAAACTCATCGCCAAAGCTATTAGTTATGGCGCAAAACTGTTACAACCAATAATTCAACAACCCCAACTTAAATGGAGTAAAATTTCCGCCTGGGGAAACTTGACACACACCTTAATCGAAGGTAAAGGAAACTGGGAATTAGGAATAGAAAACTGGCACAAAAACGATTCATCTAACCCTCCCACCCCAGTCACCTTTACAGGCATCGATCACGTAGTTTTAAACGTAGCAGCAGGCGAATTAGAATCCGCCGTAAACTGGTACGAAAAAGTATTAGAATTACAACGTCAACAAACCTTTGCCATTCAAACAGAATGGTCAGCATTACACAGTCAAGTACTAGTCCACCCCAGCAAATTAGTCCAATTTCCCATCAATCAACCAGCATCAGCAAATTCCCAAATCCAAGAATTTTTAGACTTTAATCAAGGGTCAGGAATTCAACATATTGCCTTACAAACTTCTAACTTAATAGAAACAACTAAATTTTTGAAAAATACAAATTTAAAATTTTTAGAAGTGCCTCAAAATTACTACAACGAACTACAAAAAAGACAAAATGTTCCTTTAACCGAGATCGAATTACAACAAATTAAAGCCCAACAAATTCTAGTTGATTGGCAACAACACAATAACAATCAATCAGAAGCTTCTCCCTTGCTCCTGCAAATCTTCACCCAACCAATTTTCGGAAAACCAACCTTCTTCTTTGAATTAATCGAACGCCGCTTTGGTTATATTAAAGGTGAAAAAATCCCAGCCCAAGGATTCGGAGAAGGAAACTTTCGCGCCCTATTTCAAGCAATAGAAAGAGAGCAAATCAAGCGAAGACAGTCTTGAGGGACTGGGGACTGGGGACTGGGGACTGGGGACTGGGGACTGGGGACAAGGGGACAAGGGGACATTTTTACCTTCTACCTTTCTTCTTTCCTTCTGCCTTCTGCCTTCTGCCTTCTGCCTTTCCCAGTCCCCAATCCCCAGTCCCTAGTCCCAAGATAAACTTATAAAAAATTAACAATTGTGAGACTTTATGTTAAGACTGATTACTGACTTTGATGGGCCAATAGTTGACATTTCTGAACGTTACTATCGAGTTTATGAACTATGCCTAGAAAAAACTCGCCGTGAGGATCAGAAAGTGCATCCTTTATCGAAGGAGGAATTTTGGCAGTTAAAAAGAGAGCGAGTTCCTGAAAAACAGATTGGGATAATTTCTGGTTTAGAAGAACAACAAGCGGAAGAATTTGCCCAATTAAGGAAAAAAACAGCCCATACTCAACCTTATTTTCAATATGACGAGTTAGCACCGGGAGCCATTGCCGCTTTAGAGAAAGTCCAACAAGCGGGAATTGACTTAGTGGTGTTAACCATGAGGCGTGTTAGGGAATTAGATTATGCGTTTGAAAGCTTTGACTTAGGGAGATTTTTTCCCGAAAATCGTTGCTATTGCCTGAGTAACGATTACCCTAAAGGTCGTGATATAGACGACAAACCGATACTGATGGGAGAAGCATTAGCAAAACTGCCACCTGCTGCGGATACATGGATGGTAGGTGACACTGAAGCCGATATAGTGGCGGCTAAAACGCATGGAATTAAGGCGATCGGGGTTTTGTGTGGAATTCGCGATCGCACCTCCCTAGAAGCTTTCCATCCCGACCTAATCGTTAACGATTTGAGCCAAGCAGTAGATTACCTGCTCGATCGAGCTTGGAATACAACTCTAGTTTTAGGGACTAGGGACTAGGGACTAGGGACTAGGGACTAGGGACTAGGGACTAGGGACTAGGGACTGGGACAGTTTTGAGTTTTGAGTTAGGAACAAGTTTGGAGAGTTTTAAGTTTTAAATTCTCCCCTGCTCCCCTGCTCCCCTGCCCCCCTGCCCCCCTGCTCCCCATCCCCCCCATCTCCCCCATCTCCCCTGCATCTTAACGAAGGAAACAACTTACCAACCAAAGAACCACAAAAGAGATCCAAGCAGCTAAACTTTCTCCTGCCAAAGGCAAAGAACTGATTTGTGTTGTTAGTAAACTAGAACACACCCCCCAGAGAACCAAGCCAAAAGTCAACCCTGCCAAAGAAAGCAGTACAGACCGCCCTAACTTACGTTCCTTGCGCGTGAGAAAATAAAGACTGGCAAATACTCCCAAAGCCAAAGCAAAAGAGGCATACTCAACGCTCAAACCAACTAAACCAGACAAGACAAGAAAAACACCCGTTGTCCACAGAATATCAGCTCGACTGGGAGTATCCAGAAAATTTTGCAGCCATGCAGGAGGCTGTTTTACCGAGATTGTTGGTGGACTAGGGGGAGCCTGAGAAAAGCGTTGTTCAGCAAACCTGATTCCTTCAGGAACGCGAATTCTGCCTTCCTGACGCATCCGTAACCGCTCCATCAAAATGGCATCATAAGCAGTCTCAATAGCTTCTTGTCGTTTTGGATCGTTACTATACTCTTGCTTTAATCGATCGCGAGCCGTTTGAATTTCATCGAAAGTAGCATTCTCTGGAATTCCAAGTTGCTCGTAAGGATTTTCTACACTCATTTTCCGCCTAACCTCCTAGACATCCCACTTAGCCACAGCTTTGGCTCGACCCGAAGCTGCTTGTGGTTTTACGATCGCTTGCATTCTCCCCTTATATAGCTGGTTGCAGCTAACATTTAGTTGTTGACTAGTCTAGCCTGTTAACCGAAATGGGAAAACATTTTCATCTGTTGTTTAATTTGATGCTCTAAAGGGAAGAATAATAGTGGACTACTATGAAACCCACTAATCATTTAAAATGCTCTTACACAATTCATATCGGAAATCAATATTCAGCCAAGTTGCTTTAATTACTTTTCCCTAATTAGTATTCAGCTTCTTCGGTTTGCATCTTGCGTATTTAATTCTCAGTGTAAAGTGGTGGCTATGGCTCTCCCCAAAATCCTTGTAGTTGATGACGATCCTGCTGTCAGGAACCTAATACAACGTTTTTTGAGTAAACAGTACCAAATGGAGTCAGCGGTTGATGGTAAGACCGCAATGACTTTATTTGAGCAATTTAATCCAGATTTGGTGATTTTAGACGTAAACTTGCCTGACGCAAATGGATATAACCTGTGCCAAGAAATGCAAAGTCGGACTGGTGTATTTGTGCTAATGCTCACCAGTAGGGGAGATGAAGCCGATAAAATTACCGGATTTTCCAAAGGTGCAGATGATTACATAACCAAACCTTTCAGCTTAAAAGAGTTGGGAGTTAGGGTAGCAGCTATATTGAAGCGCCAGCGAGCTGTAACTACTGGCGAACAGCAACGTATAGTATTGGATCAGTTAATGATCGATCCTGTACGTCGGGAAGTAACGCTCAACAATTCCAGCGTGCCTTTAACGGCTTTAGAATTTGATTTGTTACATTTTTTAGCAAGTCATCCTGGGAGAGTTTGGCGGCGATCGGAACTAATCCAAGCTGTATGGGATTATGAATATGTAGGGGATCAGCGGGTTGTTGATGTTCATATCGGTCAAATTCGGAGAAAACTAGAAGTATCCAATCAACCAGTGATGATTCAGACGGTTCGGGGTGTGGGCTACAAGTTTGAGGTTCCCGAAACCACTGAGGCAAATAATAAATCTCAGCAGTAATCAATTTCGGGTTCTGGCTGGTGCTAAAACCAGCCCTTTCATTAAAAATCTTTAAATTTCGATCGTGCTGCTTGAGACCTTTAAGATATGACTATGAAAACTGATGTGGCTTCCAAAAAAATACTTATTGTTGAAGACGATCCGGGAACCAGAAATTTAATTCATAGGTTCTTAAAACAAAGTAAGCAAAACTATCAAATAGAGTCTGTCATAGACGGTACGACGGCTTTGGCAGTATTCGATCAATTTCAACCCGATTTAGTAATTCTGGATGTAATTTTGCCAGATACTATTGGGTTCAAACTGTGCGAACAAATGAAAAGTCGCATGGGTGTAATGGTAATGCTGTTAACCAGTTTAACGGATGTTAAATCTCAACTTGCTGGTTTGGAATGGGCTGATGCTTATGTAACAAAACCTTTCTATGTTGAGGTTTTAGAAAAACAAGTAGAAGCATTATTAAGACGGGCAGAACCAATTACTCATGCTGCTCCTAAATCTCAAGCTTTAGTACTGGATAATCTAGTAATCGATCCTACAAGTCGGGAAGTTAGTTTAAATGACCAAATTATTACTTTAACTCCCTTAGAATTCGATTTGTTGCATTTCTTGGCAACCCACCCAAATCGAGTTTGGCGACGTAAGGAATTAATGCGAGAAGTTTGGGGATATGAACATCACGGAATGGAAGGTGCAGAAGACCGAGTTGTGGATGTTCATATCGGTCAAATTCGGAAAAAGATAGAAAGCAATTCCAGTCAACCTAAGTATATTAAAACGGTGCATGGAGTGGGCTACAAAATGGAGATTTCTGAAGCTCCTCAGCAGTAGGGACTGGGGACAAGGTGACAAGGTGACAAGGTGACAATTTAATGCTCCCCTGCTCCCCTGCTCCCCTGCTCCCCTGCTCCTCTGCTCCTCTGCTCCTCTGCTCCCCTGTCTTTAGGCTGAATGGCGGAAGAGGGTTTCTAAGTAGACTTGGGCGGCTCGACGATAGCTACGTGATGCTTCTGGGGTGTGGCTGTCTCCGTTTTGCAGTAGGAAGAGTGAGAGGGCGGCGGTGAAAACTCGGTCTTGATCCCAGTCGGGGTGGGTTTCTAAGTAGCTTTTGAGGGATTCGTGTAGCGCTTCGGGGATTTCGGCAAGCATACAAACGTTGGTATTCATAGGATTCCTCTATAAGGTATGGATCGAAGGTGGATAGGTTGTGTTGCTGGTGGCTGGTAGTTGGTGAAAAACTTATGGTTTTATTGGCAACTAGTTATTGGTTATTGACAATTGACTGTTGAAGATCGACTCTTGAATATATGGTGGTCGCATCATTCTCTGCGATCGGGGGGAGGGGTTGTCAATGATGCGAAATGTTACAAACACCTGCATATAATTTTATGATTCACGAAATAATGAGCTTTTCAAGTCAATTTTTGTTACACTTCGTTACCAATTTTGCGTGTATCAAGCCTACAAGGTTCTTTTTGAAAAAATTCCCCAGTTAGACGGGAAGAACCGATCCCTTCGTTCAAGCCTGTGGAAAACTAAGTGGATATTGTGGAAAAACCGGAAGTGGTTTGTGGAAACGGTGTGAAATCTGTGGGGAAAATTTTGGTTAAGAATAAGAATTGCAAAAATTGGGGATTGGGGACTGGGGTGGGGTTAGGGGTTAGGGGTTAGGGAAAAACTCCGAGAACCCCTGGAGTACTCCTGCGCCACTAGTCGAGGCTCAAGGTGTGACCTAAGACTTGGAAGACTTGGCGTTGGTGGAAGAGTTCTACTAGGTCGAGGTTGAGTTTGCCTTTGTGGGCTTCTTGTGTGAGGATTTGTAGGGTGGTTTCTAGAGGTAGTTTGCGTTTGTAGGGTCGATCGCTCGCTGTTAAGGCATCGTAAATGTCGGCTATGGTTAGGATTTGCGTTTGCAGGGGTATCTTGTCTATTGCTAAACCATTGGGATAGCCGCTGCCATCTAATTTTTCGTGGTGTCCGGCAGCAATTAATGGTACTTGTTTTAAGTCTTTTGTCCAAGGAATTTGTTTGAGGAATTTGTAGGTGTGGATGACGTGAGCTTCGATCGCAGTTCTTTCTTCAGGTGTCAGGTTGCCTCTGGGAATCAATAATTGCTCCATTTCTTCTAAAGAAATGAGTGGTTTTAATTGACCGTCAATATCACGGTATTTATATTCGGATAAGTCTGTTAATTCTAGTAATTCTGCTTCAGAAAAAGCTTGAAATCGCTTGGTTTCAATTGTTTCTGGTTCATTAGATTCTAATAATAACTCCCAATAATGATTAAGTTTTTTAATTTTTAATTGCATCTCTGTATCAAGTTTTTCTAGTTCCCCGCAGTGAGGACAAATCGATGGTTTATTGTTGGGTTCGTGGCGATGAAATGGAGAGTTTAGCAATTGCTTAAATTTGGTTTCTGCACATTCTAGTTCTAGAGTACGTTGTGCTAAGGCGAAGCGGTGACGCAGTAATTCTAGTTGTTGTGGATAAAGCTTTTTTCGCTTTTGTAAAATGCTTTCGGGAACGCAGACTTTACCAAAGTCATGTAATAAAGCGGCGTAGCGAATTTCTTGGATTTGAGATTCGTTAAAGTAAACTGATTTAAACTCACCATTAGTAATTGAGCTAACTTCTTGACTTAAGCGGACGGTGAGTTCTGCTACTCGTTCTGAATGACCAAATGTTGTGGGATCGCGCAATTCAATCAGATGTACTGAGGCTTTAACAAATCCTTCAAATAAGTTTTGAATGCTTTCTTGTAATTGATTGCGCTCAATAGAAATAGCTGCTTGAGAAGCGAGACTTCTGACTATGCGTTCTTCCCAATTAGAGTAGGGTTTGGTGAGAGTGACGGCATTTTCGGATGTGATGGCGATATCTCGTTTAAATTTGCGATTGATCAGTTGAATTACGCCAATGATTTCTCCTTTTTGGTCTTGCATTGGCAAAACTAAGACCGATCGCGTCCGATAAGCAAAAGTATCATCAAAAGTTCTGTCGATTTGGTAAGGAACATTTTTGGGTAAATTATAAGCATCTGGTAAGTTTAAACTTTCTCCTGTAAGTGCCACATATCCAGCTAAACTATTTGGGGTAATTGGCATGGCAAATTCTTTAAATGTTGCCTGGGGTAGGGAATCATTTTGGGCAGCTTTAAATATTAATTTGGGATTACTTTCTTTTTGGTCTATGAGATAAAGACTGCCTGCATCACTGCAAGTTATTTCCCGACTTTTAGTTAAAATAAGATTTAGTAATTCTCCTAAATCTTGGCTGCTAGAAAGGGCTGTACCAATTGCTAACAGTTGCTCTATTAATTCAACTCGTTTACCAGTATCTACCATCTTCTCCTGTTGTGGGAGGGAACAAACTTTGCCATCCAGAAATATCATGTATTTTTCCCTGATTTGGACTATTTACAATTAAAAAAATACTCTCTGCTTTAATTGAATCGGTTGGCTTCAAATCTTTAAATCAGCTAACTTTGGGCAATTTCTTCTAGTTTTAGCACAAAATTATGGCTGGCTTTTAGCGTTTGGGCAAAATATTTTCGCGTCGCCCTAAATTCCCGTTAGCAATGCACCCAGTAATGCTCTCTTACACCCTATCTTATCTATTAACAGGAGTGACAAGATCCATATCACAGGAATTATTATCTGCAAATAATAATTCTTGTATGACTCCTCACAGTACAAATGTTAGCGCTCTCTTTTTAGGGATTGGAGACTGGAATTCCCGATCGGGCAGCAAGTCCTCAGTAGAAGAAAAGCCAAATGTTAAGTTATGACACGGAATCTTGACCTGTTTAGGCAAATTTTGTAACTTTGAATACAGATTTAATTAGATTTTAGACCATTGGCTGAGGGAAACAGTTCCAGCGAAGACTGAGAAAGCCTTAGCAATGGGCTGTTTACCTTAGATTATGAGGAAGGATCGTGAAACTCGACATTTGTAAGTCGCAGGTAGGCACAGGTTTGCCTTCTTATTCCTGGGATTGGTTGGCGGAAAGTGAAGAGAATCTTTCATTCCCGGAATTACAACCATCTACTTGGGTGAAACTTTCTGAAGTTCCCAGTTCGTTCAGTTTTGACGAAGCACTGTTGTTGTGTCAGTGTTCCCCAGACTCATGGTTAGCTTGGATTCCCGATTATGGTGAAGCTGTACTGCACAGAAGTCAGTTTAGTTAAATTGGCTATGCGATCGCAGATTATAAGTTTTAAGTTTTGAGTTTTAAGTTTTGAGTTATTGGGGCAATTTAATTCAAAACTCATCACTGAATAAAGTTTAAGTGAAATCCTGGTTTACCTACGTTATTGTTAAGTGCGACGTAGGTTTTTTGTTGCCAACAGCGTTTTTAAAAGTTGGCTTTCTCGTACTACGCTAATAAGTAAAGCTTCTAAGAAATCCCAGTTCCCAGGGGAGCATCCCAAATGTGTAAATTGCCCCTCAGACTGGAAGTCTGGGGCTATACAAACCAAGTCCGCCTGCGCGGACTTTTAGCCTGCGGAGGCAGGCTTTGTCTGTGTAGCCGCGATTTTTAATCGCCTGGTCTTCTTCTGGCAAAATTGGGATGCTCCCGTTCCCAGTCCCTAAAATTCGCTGTGAATTTAGTTTTTCGCTGAGGGAGTTTGTTGTTTTAATTGTTGAATGGTGACTTGAATAGCTAGGGCGAAAAGTCCCAAGGCGATTAGGCTAAAAACGCCTGTTGCTAAGGTGCTGATTCCGATAATTAAAGTACGAACGGCAGATGTAATGTTAACAACGAGATAGTTGGGGGAATGAATTGGACGATCGACAAAATATTGAGCGATCGAAGAATTAAGAAAATAGCTTGCGATCGCCATTGTTGCGGCAACGATCGCACCAATTATACAGCGGAAAATGCTGGGCGGGTTGGTGTCGATTTCTGTAGGGGAAGAATTGGGTTTTTGGGTGGGTGTTGGTTCGTTCATAAGTTTAAAGAATGAAAATTTTTTGGGTAAATTAACTTAATTTTCTACGGTGATTCCTGTGGGGCGAAATCTGGTAATCCAGAGGTCTAAATCAGGATGATTGAGGTCATTTTCTACTCGATCTTTTACTTCTTGGGCTTGAGTATCTGATTCAACGAGGGCAAATACTGAAGGGCCAGAACCTGACATCATTGTGCCTAAAATATCTTGTTTTTGAAAGGCTTGGCGTAGTTGTTCGACTTGGGGATGGGTTGGTAATACAACTTTTTCTAGGTCGTTGTAAAGAGATTGACCGATTTTTGTGCTATCTTTGTGAGCGATCGCACTTACCAAAGCACCTGAATTTACTTTGGTCGATCGCTCTTTTATAGACGAAGTATTGCAAGCATAACTATCACCAAATTTTTCCCGATAAGTAGTGTAAGCCCAAGCCGTCGAAACTCCTAAACTGCGATATTTTCCTAAGACAACATAGAGGTTATCTAAATCTGGTAATGGCGATAAAATTTCTCCTCTTCCCGTAGCAATGGCTGTACCTCCAGCAATGCAAAAAGGTACATCAGAACCGAGTAATGCTGCTAATTCTTGTAATTCTGATTGTGTCAATCCTAAATTCCACATTAAGTCTAAGCCTATCAATATGGCAGCAGCATTTGTAGAACCTCCAGCTAACCCAGCAGCAACCGGAATTCGCTTATCTATTTCTATATCAATTCCGCCGAATTTAGCATAAGCTTCGGGAAATTGTTCTGCCATCAATTTAGCTGCACGATAAGCAATATTTGTGTTATCTAGCGGTACTTCAGGATGTTGACAATGCAGACGGATATTATCAGTGCCGTTAGCATTAATTTCGATATAATCGGCTAATTCTATGCTTTGCATAATCATTGCCAATTCGTGATATCCATCGGGACGCATCCCTAAGATTTCTAGATAAAGATTGATTTTTGCTGGGGCAATTAGGGTGTAAGAACGCATTTTTTTAACAGGGTTTAGGTAAAGACGAAAAGTAGGGGCGGGTTTTGAAGATCATCTTTTGGTTACGAGACAAGGATTATTGCTAAACCCGTCCTTACAACTCAAAACCCTTCTGATTTCTGCTTTCTTGCATTAGTTTATTGCTTAATTCTACCCATTGTTGCACGCTGAGGTCTTCGGCGCGAACTTGGGGATTTATTTCTAATTGTTCCAGATTTTGAGTCAAGCGATCGCGATCGACAACACTTTTTAAATTATTTCGTAACATTTTTCGTTTTTCTGCAAAACCGAGTTTAACTAAGTTATCTAAAAACTTGGGATTTTCGGCAGGATAATGAATTCGCGGATGTAAACGTACTACGGCAGAATCTACTTTTGGTGGCGGATAAAAGTCTTTAGCTGGTACGGAGTATATTAACTCACAATCTGCTAAGTATTGTACTCTAACCGACAAGGCTCCAAAAGCTTTTGATGATGGCTGGGCATACAATCTTTCAGCCACTTCTTTTTGCACCAATAATACAATTAAATCGTAAGATTTAGTTACGGGTTTAGCTATTTTACCTAATAGTTTTTCTAGAATTGGCCCAGTAATATTGTAAGGAATATTAGCAACTACTTTATTAGGATTTTGAAATAGCGGAAAGTTTTCTAATTGGGTTTCTAAATCGAGAGTCAGAATATCTCCTTGCAGCAGCAGAAAGTTTTCTGTTTTCCCCAAACTTTTGACTAAATTTTGGCACAAATCGCGATCGATCTCCACCGCCACAACTGACTGGGCTAAAGGTAAAAGATAGCGGGTTAAATTGCCTGTTCCAGGGCCAATTTCTAAAATGCGATCGCTTTTACTTATTTGGGCAGCTTTAACAATTTCACTTAAAGCTTTTTCACTCTTTAACCAATGTTGAGCAAATTGTTTCCGAGGATGAACAGACATAACAATTTTAGATGAGACAGCTTCCTTGAGACAAAAATATGAGAAGATACTAATTGTAGCCTATCAGAGACATATAGCACTTTTTTTGCTCCCAGAGGCAGAGTGCTAAAAATATTCGCGGTTCAAAAAATCACTTTCACATCTCAGGAGTGTTGTTAATGTCTACTTCTCCAATTTTAGAACCTCGAACAATTAGTAATAGTGACGGATTAAATGAGTTTAACAGCTTATTTAATAATGATGCTGCTGCGGCTGATGCAGCCTTAAAACTGAAAGTATATTGGCAGAGGTGGGCAACAGCTTTTGATGCTCAATCATTTGAACCAACGGAAAACAATGCCAAAATTTTGATTGGTAAAAAGCTGGCTTTAGAGGTAGAGAAAGCCAAGTTTAAAGTTGGGGAAACACTTAAGTTAGCTTTAGCGGGTGAAACAGTGCAACCGCTAGTTACTCCAGCCAAAAATCCCGTAAGTAATGAGGAAGCAGTAGCAGCTTTTTACTCAATTTTTAAAAGTAAAGAAATAGCCGACAAGGAAGTAAATAAGTTAGTTGCTAATTGGGAGAAATGGGCGATCGCATTTGGCGGACAATTTTTCGCTGCTGCTAATTATAATGCTCAAGTTGTAGCCGGAAGAATAATTGTCAAAGCCATGAATGATGCCAGAACAAAAGTTACTAACGCAATTATGCAAGCAATTGCTGGCAAGCAAATTCCTTCATTTAGTAAAATAGAAAATCCTCAAGTTAATCAATTGCCAATCCAGTTAGAACAGGCAAAAGACAGATTGAAAATTTATAAAAAATTTATGACTATTGCCCTTAATAAAGGAGCAACCAAAGATAAATTAGCTTTGTTATATCAAGGTGTACAAACTTCTCCTTATAAAGACCAAATTAAAGATTATCCCCAACGTCTATCAACCAAAGATTATCAGCAATTAAGGGCAGTAAAAGAATTGGAAACACCCGAAAAATTTAGTTCTTATCCTCAACTAGGAAAACTGCCAAAAATTGATGAGAAAGGTTTAGACTTTTTGCATGAAGATATTCAGGAAGCTTGTATTTGTGTAGCGAATTTTGGGACGGGAAATCTGCTAACTTATTGGTTAGGGAGAAACGCTTTAACAAAAGGTCAATTTTGGAGTGCGACAAAAATTCTTCCGGTTCTCAATGTTGTCTCCAGAGTCAATGCAAATTCACCCAATACAGATGTTGATGATTGCGTGATTCGCGATCGCGATCGACGCAAAAGAGATGTACCATTTTATGAGATAGTATGGGATGTTATTAGTTATGGCGATCGCATCGCTAGTTCTAATTCCTTAGCCGCTATGTTTAAGCGCTTCGAGACTCGCCAAGGATTAGAAAATTGGGTGAAAAAAATTACCGGAAACAAAAACTTAGAATTTCGTGGCAGATACGGCGAACCACCTTATATCGATCGTCCAGAAATTTACGACTTAAAGCAAAAAAAAGTTGTATTATCCAACACCTCAGAAGGAACTCCCGGTGAAAATTTAGTCACCGCTTATGACTTAACTCGTTGCATTACCATGCTAGGTTGGCATCAACATCTACCATTAGAAGTAAAACTGCCAAATGCCCGATGGCATAGTTTAGAAAGTATCGTAAGAGCAATGGGAACCGATGCCTGTCGTTACACAGATTTGGCAATTCAGCAACTAGGAATAGATAAATTAATACGTTCTCCAGTAATTATTTCTAAATTGGGAAATGGCAATAGCGATAGTAGGAATAGATACGAAATTGCTTATGTGATGCTGATACAATTGGGCGATGAACTTTCTCAAACAGCAAACAATTCGCCTAAATTGAAAAGTTTGGCTTTAACTCTTAGAGGTGCAAGTAAAAATGCCGTACAACTTGATTCCAGAATGGCAGCCGAAGTCACAGAAATCCTGCGCCGAGTATTAACTGATGAGCTAGTTTAAATCGGAAGAAATTCTTAAGAACCAGAAAAAATTGTTCGGGGAACAATTTTTGTAATCAAATATACCAAAGTTTAGAGTTACACCCTCTAAAATAACGGACTTCAGTTACCAAATCCTCTATCTGTAGAATCATCAACTTGAGGAGTAGAGACAAACTAATGAGCAGAGAAATTAGTCGGCGCAAGTTCATTCTGTACGGTTCTGCCACACTGGGTACAACTATTCTGTTGAAAGCTTGTGGTAGCAATACAACCCCAACCGCACAAACCCCCGCAGCAACACCCGCAGTAACACCCGCACCCAACACAACTCCCGCAGCAACAACTCCCACAGCATCACCAGTAGCTGCTACCGGAGACACAATAAAAGTGGGAATTTTGCACTCTTTAAGCGGCACAATGGCAATTAGCGAAAAGAGTGTTGTCGATGCTGAACAATTAGCAATTGAAGAAATTAACAAATCAGGCGGGGTTTTAGGCAAACAAATTCAACCAATAGTTGAAGATGGCGCTTCTGACTGGCCGACTTTTGCCGAAAAAGCTAAAAAATTAATTGACCAAGATAAAGTGGTTGCTATTTTTGGCTGTTGGACTTCTGCTAGTCGTAAAGCAGTATTGCCAGTTTTTGAAGAGAAGAAACATATGTTATGGTATCCTGTGCAATACGAAGGACAGGAATGTTCCAATAACATTTTCTACACTGGTGCTGCACCCAATCAACAAATTGAACCATCTGTAGATTGGTTGTTAAAAAAGAAAGGAAAAGAGTTTTTCTTAATCGGTTCAGATTATGTTTTCCCTCGGACTGCAAACACAATTATTAAAGCCCAGGTACAAGCTAAAGGCGGTAAAATTGTTGGGGAAGACTATTTGCCCTTGGGTAGCACTGAAGTCACCCAAATTATTAGCAAAATCAAACAAGCTTTACCCAATGGTGGAGTAATTTACAATACTCTTAATGGTGATAGTAACGTAGCATTTTTTAAACAATTGAAAGATGCGGGATTGACACCAGATAAATATCCTACAATGTCGGTTAGTATTGCGGAAGAAGAAGTCAAAGCCATTGGGGTTGACTATCTTAAAGGTCATTACGCTGCTTGGAATTATTTCCAAACAGTTGATACACCAGAAAATAAAAAGTTTGTTGAAGCTTTCAAAGCTAAATATGGCGCGGATAGAGTCACAAATGACCCAATGGAAGCCGCTTACATTGCTGTTTACTTGTGGAAACAAGCAGTAGAAAAAGCCAAAACAACCGACATTGAAGCAGTGAGAAAAGCTGCTTTAGGGCAGACTTTAGTTGCGCCAGAGGGTAAGGTAACATTGGACAATAACCACCACATTTATAAGACAGTTCGGATTGGTGAAGTAGGTGACGATGGATTATTTAAAATTGTCTCTGCCAGCACTGCACCTGTTAAACCTATACCCTGGAACCAATTTGTAGCAGAAACTAAGGGTTATTCTTGTGATTGGTCTGACCCCAGCAAAGGAGGAAAATTCCTAGTTAAAAAAAGTTAAAAACTAAATAGTTTTGGGTGGTCAAAACCCACCCTTTTTAGTTATTCAAAATCAGGAATTTGATCCAAGCGATCGAAGTTTAGGAAAGGTTAATTAAAGATTGGAGGTTAAGGTGCAGTGGTAGAATTTTTCAATGTAATATTTAATGGAATTAGTATTGGCTCAGTTTTATTAATAGCAGCTTTGGGTCTAGCTGTAGTTTTCGGTTTGATGGGCGTAATTAATATGGCGCATGGCGAGTTAATTATGCTTGGGGCTTATACAACTTTTGTGGTGCAAAATGTTTTTAAAGGTTTGGGAAGCCCGTTATCTGAAACATATATTATTTTTGCGATACCAATGGCTTTTTTAATCACGGCATTGGTGGGATTATTATTAGAAAAAGGTGTAGTGAGATTTCTTTACGGTAGACCATTAGAAACTTTGTTAGCAACTTGGGGTGTGAGTTTGATTCTGCAACAGTTTGTTCGCAGCGTTAACTGGGTTTTAGTAATTGGTCTTAGCTTATTTTGTTTGTTGTTTTTTGGTGCTTGGCGGCTGGTGTCGCGTCGCCCAGATTTTACTAGAATTCGCAACTGGTTTTTCGCGATCGTGCTACCTTTATCAGCAGCTATTTCAGTAGTAGTAGGTGTGGTTTTAGGGCAAACTTATAAATTAGCTGTTACTCAACCTTGGTTTGGGGCGCAAAATGTCAACGTTACTGCACCTAAATGGTTGCAAGATGGGTTAAATATTGGTGCTTTACGACTTCCTTATACAAGGTTATTTATTATTTTTCTGACTGTTTTATGTGTGGCAGGAATTTATTATTTCTTCCAACGTACAGCTTGGGGTTTAAGAATTCGCGCAGTTACACAAAATCGCAGTATGAGTTCTTGTTTAGGAATTCCAACTCAGAAGGTAGATGCTTTAACTTTTGCGCTGGGTTCGGGTTTAGCTGGAGTAGCTGGTTGTGCGATTAGTTTGTTAGGTTCTGTTGGGCCAAATACTGGACAAAATTATATTGTGGATACGTTCATGGTGGTAGTTGTGGGTGGTGTGGGAAAATTAGTCGGTAGTATTGTGGCGGCATTGGCGATCGGTACGGTTAGTTATATTATTGGTTCAAATGCTTTAGCACCTTTACTATCACCAATTCCACCTTTAGCAGATTTCTTTGCTTTCTTTGCCACTACCAGTATGGCTAAAGTTATGGTATTTGCATTAATTATTGTCTTTTTACAAGTGCGTCCGGCTGGTTTGTTCCCGCAAAAAGGTCGCACGGTGGATGCTTAATTGAGTTGGAAATATGTGGGGAATTAAAGTTACTTAATTGGTCAGGAGGGGAGAATGCAAGAGAATGAAAATAAGGGAAATGGTCGCAAGATTTACCATTATCCTCGCGTGCGGAAAAGAACAGAAAATTGGCAAGAAAAGGAAACTGTAGTTGAGACTGTAGCTGCAAAGGATAGGAAACCAAAATTTCAGGGTTTAAAGTTAAATCCCGGTTCTACTAAATACAAATCTATTTTAATAGAAGTGGGAATTGTGAGTGCGATCGCTCTAATTACCATCCTCCTCATCCCCCCTTTACTAACTGTCGCCGGACAAGCATTTCGCATCGGGTTACTCGGACGTTTCCTCGCTTTAGCAATTGTCGCTTTAGGAATTGACCTGATTTGGGGTTACACAGGAATGCTAAGTTTAGGTCATGGGGTATTTTTTGCTTTAGGTGGTTACGCCTTAGCAATGTACCTACAATTAGCACCTTTAGAACCTGGTCGTTTACCAGAATTTATGGGTCTTTACGGTGTCCAACAATTACCCTGGTTTTGGCAACCTTTTTACTCTTTTCCTCTGACTGTTATTGGTTTAATAATTATCCCAGCTTTACTAGCAGCATTACTGGGGTATTTAGTATTTCGTAACCGAATTCGTGGCGTTTATTTTTCGATTTTGACGCAAGCAGCGACGATCGTATTTTTCAACTTCTTCAACGGACAACAAAAACTATTTAACGGCACAAATGGTTTAACAAATTACAAAACTCTCTTAGGTTTTGACGTTAACGCACCACAAACTCAATTCTTCTTTTATACTCTGACAATTATACTTTTAGCCCTTGCTTATGGCTTTTGTCGCTGGTTAACTACTGGGAGATTTGGACGCTTATTAGTAGCAATTCGAGATGATGAAAGTCGGGTGAGATTTTCGGGTTACAACCCCACAGGATTTAAAGTTTTAGTATTTGCCATTTCCGCCGGACTCGCCGGAATTGCTGGCGCATTGTACACTGTACAAACAGGGTTAATTTCTCCCAAAGCAATGGATATTGCCTTTTCTATTGAAATGGTAATCTGGGTAGCAGTGGGAGGTCGCGCTTCATTAATTGGGGCAATTATTGGCGCAATTCTAGTTAACTTTGCCAGAAGTTTGTTGAGCGAACAATTTCCCGAAATTTGGCTATTTTTCCAAGGTGCATTATTCTTAATAGTGGTGATGTTTTTGCCTGATGGTTTAGTCGGCTGGTGGCGTTCTCAAGGTATTAACCAAATCAAAAAATTATTGGGAAGGCCAAACCAAGTTGTTACTTATCCGAGTTTAGAAACTGACCCCGAAGTGCAACAGGAACGGGAAAAGTTAGCCGGGAAATAGGTATTGCGGACTGGGGACTGGGGACTGGGAAAGTTTTTACAAATGACTAATTACCATGAACGCAAAAATTTTAGAAATTGACAATGTTACTGTCAGCTTTGGTGGGTTTAAGGCGCTCAAAGGCTTGAATTTTAACTTAGACCAGGGAGAATTAAGAGTAGTAATCGGCCCAAATGGAGCAGGAAAAACTACTTTTTTGGATGTGATTACTGGCAAGACAAAACCAACAGAAGGTCAAGTATATTTTAAAGGCAAAAATATTCGTAATTTTGCGGAACATGAAATTGCTCGGTTGGGAATAGGGCGAAAGTTTCAAACTCCTCGCGTTTATCTCAACCTGACACCTAGAGAAAATTTAGAACTTGCTTGTAACCGCAATAAAAATGTTTTTGCTACTTTGTTACGCCGAAATTCTAGCGATGAATACCGCACTGTAACGGGTTTATTAGAAACTATTGGTTTGAGTAACAAAGCAAATATTTCTGCGGGTTTACTTTCTCACGGGGAAAAGCAAAGGTTAGAAATTGGAATGTTAGTGGCGCAGTCGCCAGATTTATTGTTGGTAGATGAACCAGCAGCAGGGTTGACTGATGAAGAAACTTATAATGTGGGTGAGTTACTGTTGGCGTTGGCAGAAAGTCATTCTATTATTGCGATCGAACATGATATGGAATTTGTCCGGCAAATTGCTACTAATAAGGTAACGGTTTTGCATCAAGGTTCGGTGTTATGTGAAGGTAATATCGAAGAAGTGCAAAACGATCCGCGAGTGATTGAAGTTTATTTGGGAAAACAAGAAGAAGAACCGGAAAAAGAAGGGAAATTAGAAGAAATTTAATTTACAGTTGTTGGTTAATTGGCTATAACAATCTTAAATTAATTGTAAAAATTTTTCCTTTTCCTCTGTGTGTCTCTGCGGTTCAAAAAAATCCAAAATATTAGGTTTAAATTGAAAAAATGGTATCAGTAAATAACGCGATCGCACCCCAACCAATCTCCCCTACAGAAATCTTACTCCAAGTTTCTGGAATCAATGTTTATTACGGAGAAAGTCACATTCTTTGGGATGTAGATCTCAGCATTCCTAATGGACAAATGGTGTGCCTGATTGGGCGAAATGGTGTAGGCAAAACTACTTTATTAAAAACTATCATGGGGTTACTCAAACCTCGGACTGGTACTATAAATTTTGGAGGAGAAAATATTACTAATAAATCTCCCGATCGCAGAGCAAAATTGGGAATTGGTTACGTTCCCCAAGGGCGAGAAATTATTCCTCGCTTAACAGTAGAAGAAAATTTATTACTAGGTTTTGAAGCTTTACCAAAAGGGAGAAAAGGGAACGAGAAAATTAGCGAAGAAATTTTTGAATTGTTCCCGGTTTTAAAAACCATGCTGTGGCGGATGGGTGGAGATTTAAGCGGTGGACAACAACAACAATTAGCGATCGCCAGAGCATTAATGGCAAAACCTCGGCTATTAGTATTAGATGAACCTACCGAAGGAATTCAACCTTCCATTATTTTAGAAATTGAAGCAGCTGTACGCCGCATTGTTCAAACTACAGGAATTTCTGTGCTATTAGTTGAGCAACATTTACACTTTGTTCGTCAAGCCGATCGCTACTACGCAATGCAAAAAGGTGGTATAGTCGCTTCTGGTGTCACTAGCGAACTCAGCCAAGATGTGATTCAAAAGTTCTTGGCAGTATAGTTGTAAAGACGAAAAATTATATCAAAATCCACATAAATTTTTTATGAAGAATTTGTAATTTATGGGGAGATTTTACAAATTGTAAAAAATAATAAATACTGTAAACTTTTAATGAAGTTTGGTTTATTAATTGTTTTATTAAAGTAATAATTGAAGATATAACAACCAGATCGACTCTTGCCAGCAAGCTTTAGTTGGCTAATATTATACTGTGAAATTCCAGTCTTTGCCTATCTACCAAGCAACTTTACTTATACGTTCCCCGGAAAACTGGCGCAAACTAATAGTGAAATATAAGCACATCAAGGTAAAAATAATCAAAACTTTGCAAAGGCTTCAAACAAAAATTCTCCTCTTTACCTTTGGAGCATCTCTATTACCAATTTTGTTTTTGCTGGGAGCAACTTGGGAATTTGTATATCAGCCTTTGATTGATTTAGAAAAAACCCGACTTGACGACCAAATGTTAGCTTTTCGCGGATATACATCTGCTACTGCTCAAGGTTTACAAGATGTAACTAAAAGTTTTGCCTATTGGAGTGATTTTTATGAAGCTATTCCGCAGCGGAAAATATCTTGGATTAAAACAGAAGTTGTTGATTCATTACTTTTATCTACAAGTGTAAATGTTGTGCAAGTAATGAATCTTCGAGGCGAAATTTTGGCGCAACAAGGAGAAGTTTTGCGATCGCCTATCCTCCAAGAAAAAATTGCCGCCATGATTGCTCAAAAAAAATTAGTACAAGAATTAGTCACGATCGAAGATCGGAAACTATTAATATTAGTAGCAGCACCCGTTACCCGTACAAATCGCACTGGAGATCCTCACGGAACTTTGATAATTGGTCAAATTCTAGATAAGGCTTGGTTAGAGAAGTTTTTAACTTTTTCCCAACCTACTACTAAACTAAAAATTATTTCTCCAAAGGGTAAATTAATTATTTCTCTTGATACTAGGAATAGCAATAATTTAGAGAATCAACATTTATCACTTAAAGAACTTTTACCTGTAATTGAAAACCGACAATCCTTATATGAGATCGATCGCCAAACAGGATTAAATACTATTTACGCTCCTTTAAATTCTAGAGGTCATCTGGTTGCGATCGCCAAGATCCAAATCACTTCTCAATATTTTCAACAAGCATACCTAGCCCTTACTCGCCTAATTTTGATTGGATTAATATTAGCCATTATACTTTCCATAGCTGTAGCCAATTTATTAGCTAAACAGATTGGCGTACCAATTAATCAACTAGCAAAACGGAGCAGAACATTAGCCGCAGGTGATTTAAACGCCCCTATTCCTGGTATCGGTGCTGGTGGTGAATTAGGACAATTAGCCAGCGCTTATCAAGAGATGGCTGAATCTTTAAATTCACTTGTTATTAACCTAGAAAAAAGAGTAGAAGAACGCACTTTAGAATTAGAAAACGCACGTCTTACTTTAGAAGAAAGAGTAGAACAGAGAACCAAAGAACTTTGGCAAAAAAATCAGGAATTACAAACAGCTTCCGAGCAATTAAAACAACTAAACTTACAATTAACAATTAAAGCTGACCAGTTAACGGATGCTTTAAGTAGTCTAAAAAAAGCCCAAGCTCAACTAATTCAAACTGAAAAAATGTCAAGTTTGGGACAATTAGTGGCTGGAGTTGCTCATGAAATTAATAATCCAATAAACTTCATTCATGCCAATCTTAGTTATGTCAGCACTTATAGTCAAGATTTACTTAATCTCGTGCAAATTTATCATCAACGTTATAATGACCCAGAAATTGAAAAGCAGATTGAAGAAATAGAACTTGATTTTATTATGATTGACTTGCCTAAAATTATCTCTTCAATGCAGTCAGGGTCCGATCGTATTAGTCAAATAGTCCTAGCATTAAGAAATTTCTCTCGCTTAGACGAAGCCGAAATGAAATTAGTCAATCTACATGAAGGAATTAATAGTACTTTGTTAATCTTACAAAATCGTCTCTATTTAGGCGAGCAATTCCCAGCTATTCAAATAATTAAGCAATATGGATACTTGCCGTTAGTTGAATGCTATCCCAGACAAATTAACCAAGTGTTTATGAATATTATTACCAATGCTATTGATGCTATAAAAGAAGGACTGGCAAAGCAATTAATAGAAAAATCTAAAACTTTTACACCTACTATTATTGTCCAAACTCAAAAATTAGATCCTGAATGGGTAAAAATTAGATTTTGGAACAACGGCCCCGTAATTCCTCCCCATGTTATAAGTAGAATATTTGACCCATTTTTTACCACAAAACCTGTAGGTAAAGGTACTGGGTTAGGACTTTCTGCTTCCTATCAAATTATCGACAAACATGGTGGAACAATAGATGTTAGCTCTGCTGCCGAACAGGGAACAGAGTTTGTGATTTTATTACCGATTAAAAATATAAGGAATTAATTGAGAGTATGTAAGTAAAGACTATATTACAAAGATGTCATAGTATTAAGTATAACTTGTAACATTAAACAAATCTGATATATTAAACTAGCAGTCTAATCAGTATGAACTGGGGATCTTGCCTTGTAAGATACACCTAAGTTTTATTTTCTGTTTCCTGTCCCCTGTTCTCTGTTTCTTAAAATCAGAAACTATTTACAGTGAATCGATCGCGCAAAACAAAAACAACCACACTAATTATCTTTTATGTTCAAGATTGTTAAAGCCCCCACTGTACCAGTTTCACCATTACAACGCTTTTCTGTAATTGGAACAGCTGATTCTATTCATGCTGGTAAACCTTTAATTTTAGTCATAGACAATCAATTTAAAGTCACAACTCCACCGATTAGTAGTGAAGGAACTTGGCGTTTTGATTTAGCATTACACCAGCCGGGAAAACACCAATTGGCAATTTTATTAGACAACGATCGCCTAGAATTTACTGTTCAAATAGGCACAACACTAACCCCGGAGACAGGAATAACAACTCCTTCCAATTCCCAACCAGTTCCTCAGTCTCAATCAAATCCTGTTTCTTTAGAAAAATTGGTCAAAGAAGCCTACGAAAAAGGTTATTCTGATATCCATCTCTGTGTTAGTAAACCCCCAAGTTTTCGCAATCGGGGAGAAATGGAAATTACCAATTATCCAGTAACTACTGAAGAAACATTTACAAATTGGCTGCAACAAATTCTTACAGAATCAGAGATTAAACAATTTCAAGAAACCTTAGATTTTGATGGTGCTGCCAGTTATGGTTTTGCGCGAGTGCGAATAAATATTTTTAAAACCCTCAAAGGTTCGGCAATGGTCTTGCGGCTAATTCCCCTAAAAATTCCCAGTATCGAAGAACTAGGTTTACCAGAAGTATTCCAAACAATTTGCCATTACCACAAAGGTTTAGTATTAGTTACTGGCCCTACAGGATCGGGTAAATCTACAACTTTAGCTGCTATGGTTAATTACATTAATCGGACCATGAAGAGACATATTATTACGATCGAAGACCCGATCGAATTTATCCACGAAGATAGCAAATCTGTAATTAGCCAGCGAGAAGTAGGCATTCACACAGTCGAATTCGATCGCGCCTTAAAAGCAGCATTAAGAGAAGATCCCGACGTAATTTTAATTGGGGAAATGCGGGATCGAGCCACAGTCAACACCGCCCTCAAAGCCGCACAAACCGGACATTTAGTATTCGGTACATTGCACACCAACAGCGCCACTAAAACCATTGAAAGAATTTTAAATCTTTACGAACCAGACGAACAAGAGCCAATGTTAACTCAACTTTCCGAATCCTTAGCCGCCATAATTGCTCAAGCTTTATTACGAACTACTGATGGGAAACGTGCCCCCATTCACGAAATTTTAATTAACACCGATACCGTCAAAGATTACATTAAACGCGGAGAAGTAGAAGAAACAGAATCAATTATGAAAAAAGGAAAATATGACGGTATGTGTACCATGTTGCAATCAATTCACAGTCTTTATTTAGAAGGTCGCATTACCGAAGAAACAGCAATGCAAGCCACAGATAAACCCAACGAAATGAGAATCTTACTCAGTGGGGGGGAAATTTAGGCAGAGGCAGGGGACAAGGAGAATTACCTTCTGTCTTCTAGCCACCTATTTCCTGACAAATCATAAATTCGCAAATTACCAATTACCCATCCCCTGTAAAATTGTTACGGATGTAGACTCAATCAAGGAATCGAAGGATGGTAGCTACAGATAACAAGTATTCGGCACAGGGGCAATCTCCTCCCTTTGACTTACGCAAATACCTAGCTGAACGGCAAGCTTTGGTGGAAGCGGCGTTAGAGCATTTTCTGCCCGTGACCTATCCTGAGAAAATTTATGAAGCCATGCGCTACTCTTTACTAGCTGGAGGTAAGCGCTTGCGTCCTATTCTGTGTTTGGCTACCTGCGAACTGGCAGGCGGGACGCTGGAAATGGCAATGCCTACCGCTTGTGCTTTGGAGATGATCCACACCATGTCATTAATCCATGACGATTTGCCCGCTATGGATAATGATGATTATCGACGTGGTAAATTGACAAATCATAAAGTTTATGGGGAAGATATTGCAATTTTGGCAGGTGATGGCTTATTAGCTTATGCTTTTGAAGTAGTCGCGCAGACAGAAAATGTTCCGGCAGAACGTTTAGTGCAGGTAATCGCTCGTTTAGGTCGTGCGGTGAGTGCGGCTGGGTTAGTTGGTGGTCAGGTAGTTGACCTAGAATGTGAAGGGAAGTCAGATGTTACTATTGAAACGCTGAATTTCATTCACACTCACAAAACGGGCGCTCTGCTAGAGGCTTGTGTGGTTTGCGGGGCGATTATTGCTGGGATATCGGTGACAGATTTGCAAAGATTGTCTCGTTATGCCGAAAATATTGGGTTAGCATTTCAGATTGTGGATGATGTTCTGGATATTACAGCTACCCAAGAAGAGTTGGGCAAAACCGCAGGTAAAGACTTACGAGCGAAAAAGGCAACTTATCCTAGCCTTTGGGGTTTGGAAGAGTCTAAATGCAAGGCTCAACAATTAGTGGCAGATGCGAAAGCGGAATTGGCACCTTTTGGGGAAAATGCTCGATCGCTCTTAGCGATCGCAGAATTTATTACCAGCCGCACTCACTAAGCGTTTGTAGAGCAAGTTACATTTAGTAAATTTTGTTTCCTACAACACTTAATATTTACACCTGCCCACACAGTCCATAGCAGAATCCTACATAATCCGAAATTCAACCTAACAGCCAAAATTGATATGCAGGAATTTTGCCAGAGTCTTCTAGAGAACCACATATTGTTGGTTGCTGTTATTGCCAGTGTAGTTGCTCAAATTACTAAACTCGCCATTGAGTTGGGTAAAAACCGGAAAATTAACATCCGAGTTTTGGTGGAAACGGGCGGTATGCCTAGCGCCCATTCAGCCTTGGTAACAGCCTTGGCAACGGGTGTCGGTCACAAAATGGGATGGAATAGTCCTGATTTTGCGATCGCAGCCATCTTTGCCATTATCGTCATGTATGATGCTGCTGGAGTCCGTCAAGCGGCTGGCAAACAAGCACGCATCCTCAACCAAATCATTGACGAACTATTTCGGGAACACCCCACTTTTAATGAAGACCGTCTCAAAGAATTACTTGGACATACTCCTTTTCAAGTGATTGTTGGCTCGGTTTTAGGTGTAACGATCGGTTGGTTAGCTGCACCAACTTATTGAGTAGGGCGGTAGGGGAGCAAGGGAGCAGAGGAGATAAATATATAAATGTTAGAAAGTTACAAAAGTTTTCTCCTGCCTGTTTATAGCTGATTAAACTTTTAAGTTTTTATGAGATTCAATTGGTAAATTTGAGAAATAAAGGAAAAAACAAAGTTTGCTGTTCTTTATTCTCCTTTGTCCCTCTGCTTCTTTGCTCCCTTGCCCCTTGCTCATCGCGGAGTTTCTATCTGTGGATTGAGCAAAGTTACTCGATTTGCGTCTACTAACATGACTAAGAAACCGCGATCGTTCAACAGTCGAAAAGTATTACTAGCATTTCTTCCATTACTGGTATACAAAACCAAAAGATAACGTCTTTCTCCAAAAGCAACTAAAGCAATTCTTTTTCCTAAAAGTTGCTGTAATTGAGTAGCAATTTCCGGCTGATTACCATAATCTACTAACACGGCATAGCCCCTGCCCAATAATCTTGGATTAAAGGCAGGTAAATTCTCACTTGGGGGTTGAGGTTTTCTTTCTTCCCTGTTGCTTTCAGGAGGCGGCGCAGGAGGTTGCGTATCAGTTACAAATTCTGCAACTGTTGTTGGTTCCACCACGAAAGCCGACAACCCAGTAATATCATTGATGTAGCGCACCCAATCTTCAGCATTTTCCAAGCTACTAAAACCGCTAATCCGAGTCACTGTATTATCTAAATATCGGCAAACAGTAGCCCTCGTTTTGCTAGGAAGACTTTGCCGCAATAAGCGTTGACTCTGGCGGGTATTTGTAGCTACAAATAATAAATATTCACCCGCTGCTGGTGGTTCACAAGTTGACTCACGAGATTGAGCCAAAGCACCGTTCGCTCCCACACACAATACAATAATTGATATTAAAGCAGAGTTTAAAGTAGCGTAGGCTCCCTTAATCGCAGTTTGATTCATGGCTCAGTAATCGGTAATCGAGTGATAAGTTTTGAATGAAATTTTTCCCACTCAAAACTTAAAACTTAAAGTTGCTTTTAGCAAGAGGTTAAGCAACAGCTGCTAAAGAAGCTAAGGGATCGGGAATAGAATCAGATGGTGCGGTGAATTCTCCAGTAGCTACATATTCTAAACGCAATTTCAACCAAGTAATAAATTGCTGATTGGTGGAGACGATCGCGCAAGCTGGTTTGGGAGTTTTAGCTTTAATAGCTGCCATTTCTGGTGCTTCTAAAAATGCGGGTTCTTTGACTAACCAAAAATCAATTTCTTTTTCATTTTCCTGATAGTGTCTCACTCTTTCCCGTAACACTTCCTCTAAAGGTTCTTTTTCCAACAAAAAATTTTGACTTGCCAAAACGTAGTAATAAGTTTCCATTTGTCAATCGTCCTTCATCATTTGTTATTTGTCATTTGTTAGGACTTACGCAAAGCTTCTATAAGTTTACTCCTCAAGGCTTCCCAGTCCCTAGTCCCCAGTCCCCAGTCCCTAAAACCAGGGTTTTCCACCACAAGTACGGGAGAACCCCAATGACTAATGACCGAGAATAGCTTGTTTCATTTCTCTGACGGCTCGTTCTAAACCAACTAAAACCGCCCGACTTATTATTGTATGACCAATGTTGAGTTCTTCCATACCTTTAATTGCGGCAACGGGGTAAACATTCCAGTAAGTTAGTCCATGTCCGGCGTTGACTCTTAAACTGGAAGCGATCGCCATTTCACAACCTTTAACTAAAACCTGAAGTTCCTTTTCCCGACTCGCCTCATCATGCGCCTCGGCGTATTTCCCCGTATGCAACTCAATAAACTTAGCTTTTACCTTAGCAGATGCAGCAATTTGGGCTTCATCCGCATCAATAAATAAACTTACCGGAATACCCGCACTTTGCAATTTACCTACTACCAGACTAAGGCGATCGACCTGTCCCGCAATATCTAGTCCGCCTTCCGTTGTCACTTCTTCCCGTCGTTCCGGGACTAAGGTAACGTAATCTGGTTTGATATCGAGAGCGATCGTCACCATCTCATCAGTAGCTGCCATTTCCAAGTTTAAATGAGTGCGAACCGTTTGCCGCAACAACCGCACATCCCGGTCTTGAATATGTCGCCTGTCTTCCCGCAAATGCACAGTAATCCCATCTGCACCCGCTAACTCCGCCAACACTGCTGCTGCTACCGGATCAGGTTCCACAGTCCGGCGTGCTTGGCGAATCGTCGCCACATGGTCGATATTAACACCGAGCGTAGGCACTCTTCACTCTCCATCTACCTCGAATCGTCCGTTTTTCATCTTACTGGAAACAGCTTCATTAGACAAACTAAACAAGAACTAATTACAGCAGCAGATCGAGCATTATATGATGCTAAAAATTCCGGGAGAAATCGAGTGGCGATCGCTCAACATTATCATTAAATTATTTTGAACAGTTGGGCGATCGGCAACTTGCGTTAATAAATGGATAACCTTTCTACTGGATAAAAGTACCCTTGAGGGTACTGCAAAAACTAGATATCCGATCGTTAGAATTGTAGAGAGAACAGTAGGGTTCATTGCCAGATTCCAGCGTTGAGTCACTGCCATGTTAATAATTAGGAGAACGCTATGCCGTTGAAGGAATACGGTGTTTTGAAGGGTCGTCCGATCGCACGACGACTCGCAGTTACATCGAATGCTCACTACCAAGTTCACTTAGTTGATGATAATACAGATTACCGAATTGCGATTAATGTGAAATCGAAGCTCAGTCCATCTGAATTAGAATACTTAATAGACGAGAACTTTGCCCATCCAATTACATCAAATTTGGTGAATCTACCGCTTGGTTTTAAGCTTCTTGAATCCAAATCTGGTGGATTAGCAATAGATTTTATTCGGGGGAATCTGTTCGATCGCACGAAAATGATTCCATTACCATTCGATATTCCTGGCCCTGATAATGACCTAAACGAAAAGATTGACAAATATATTCAGCGAGCAATGTCAGATGAAGAAGCTCTCATCTACGCATTTGGCGAACGTTGGGGGCCAGAACGTAATATCAAAGACAAAATCTTTGGTTTTTTGCCTGGTAATGGCATTCATGACATTCATGCGAATCAAGGCAATGCTAAGCAGTTTGAGAAAGATGATGGAGTCTGGCAGGATGGTGCTTTATTGATTCACTTTCCTTCAGAAAATCGCTGGATTGGTATCTTTCTCAAATTTCAATCACAATGCTGGCATACTGATGATAAAACCGGACATTGTATCTCTGCAAAACTTGAACCAGATCATCCAACTCAAACCCCAATTGAAGGTGAACCTGATTTAATTATTCGGATTATTGCGGCACTTGTCAATCCAGAAGGTGCCGATCCTGGAAAAGAAACAGTAACCTTACTCAACACTTCACCTGCATCAATTGATTTGACTGGATGGGCGATCGCCGATCGATTAAAGAACAAACACTTACTATCAGGAACACTTGCTTCAGGAAGCACATTGGTTGTGCAGTTACCTGAAACAACACAATTAGGTAATAAAGGCGGAATTATTACCCTGCTGGATAATCGTGGTATTAAGATTCATGGGGTATCTTATACTGAAAAACAGGCCGATCGTCAGGGTTGGACGATCGTATTTTAAGTTTTGCGATCGGGTGTTGATACCAAATCCGGTTAACAATTCGATTGGCGTATCTTCTTCCTCTTATCTTCGTGTCCTTCGCGTCTTCGTGGTTTAAAAAATCTTTTTTTGAACCACGAAGACACGAAGAAAGAGAAGAAGTTTTCCCAATTGATTTAGTGTTTTGCAACTACTAAATTTACTTTTCCTCAGTATTATTTGCTTGCTGATCTTTGATAGGGCGCATTGTGGGGAACATCACCACATCACGAATGCTTTGAGTATTAGTTAGAAGCATAACTAAGCGATCGACACCGATTCCCATACCCGCACAATTTGGCATTCCCAAAGACAAAGCTTCAATAAAATCTTCATCCATCGGATGTGCTTCATCATCACCAGCATTTTTCTGTGCTAACTGTTCCTCAAACCGCTTTCTTTGTTCTTCTGGATCGTTCAACTCAGAAAACCCATTCGAGTATTCTGTACCAGCAATAAACAATTCAAACCTTTCTACAAAACCTGGTTTGCTACGATGTCCTTTAGCTAAAGGACTAACTTCTACAGGAAAGTCAATAATGAAAGTTGGTTGAATTAATTTTGGCGTAACTAACTTATCAAAAACAGCATAAAGCACATAACCTAAACTCTGTTTTTCTAAATTAGAAAGATGCAAGTCTAACTGTTCAGCTTTACTAATCGCATCCGCCAATTCCAAACTATCAAAATCCAACCCAGTTTCATCTTTAACAGCTTCCACCATAGTTTTTACTTGCCAATGTTTGCCAGCAAAACCAGGAAACTTCTCGCTGTGGTTGTATTTGCGTTCTAAACTAATATTTTCCCCTTGATATTCAATTTCCTGTTTGTCTCCGTGAACAGTTTTAGCAGCATAGCAAAATACCTCTTCTACCACGCCCAAAATATCAAAGTAATCAGCATAAGCTTGGTAAACTTCCAAAGAGGTGAATTCAGGATTATGAGTACTATCAACACCTTCGTTTCTAAATACTCTTCCTAACTCAAAAACCCGCTCAAAACCGCCACAAACAGCCCTTTTTAAAAACAATTCTGGCGCAATTCGCAAATACAAATCCACATCTAAAGCATTGTGATGGGTAATAAATGGACGTGCAGCAGCACCACCATAAATCGCTTGCAAAACCGGAGTTTCGATTTCATAAAACCCGATTTCAGTTAAATAATTACGAATACTTTGGACGATTTTACTGCGAAGTGCAAAACGTTGGAAAGATTCCAAGTTTCCCGCTAAGTCCATTTCCCGATGACGGCGACAAGTTTCAGGATCGTTAACGCCGTAATAAGCATCAGGAAAAGGAATAGTAGCTTTCGATAACAATACCAATTCTTTTACCTGAACAGATAATTCACCTCTATTAGTACGACTTCCAATTCCCGACGCACCAACAAAGTCGCCTACATCGAGAAGCTTTTCAATTTGTTTAAAAGATAAACCAGTTTCACCTGTTACTATTTTCTTCTCGATTTTCAGTTGAATTCTACCTGTAGAATCTCGTAAATCGATAAAAATAATGCTACCACTATCACGTTTAGAAGTGATGCGTCCAGAAACTTTAATTGGAGTTTCTTCAGGATCGCTTTGTCCATTTTCGAGTTCTTTTCCCGGTTGACTAAATAAGTCTCTAACTTGCTGAGTTGTATGCGATCGCTGATAAGATTCGCTAGGATAGGGTTCAATTCCCTGCGATCGCAAATCTTCCACCTTTCGCGCCCGAACTTCTGCTTCACTCTGAGTCATCAATAACTACCCTGCACAATACCAAATACAAAATTTTACATTAGGGAAACACTTATCCCATCCAAAATCTTAGCGCCAACCGTAGACAATCTAACACTTCTCCCTTTATCCACAGTCTACCGCACCCCATCTTAACCCAAAAACACCAACAATTCCCTACTACCCAATTGGCTTATCTTCCTTCCCTTCCTTCTTCTTCCTTCTTCTTCCTTCGTGTCCTTCGTGTCTTCGTGGTTCAAAAAAAATAATTAACCCCAACCCAGTATAATAGCAACTAGGCAACACGATGACATAGCAGATTTCATTGCTGACTTAATGAAAGCTGAAGTTAACCGCCTGAAACTCAATTACAAGGTTTCAGACAGAATTATGATTGCCACTTTAACAAAAAATGGCAGAGAACAAGGACGCTTTCCTGATGTCAGTGTAGTTAATCTAGATATTTGGCGTGCTAACCGTTCCGCTTATTCAGCTTTGCGCGAACCTCTGCAATTAGCTGTAGAAATAGTATCAACAAATTGGGAAGATGATTACATTGATAAATTAGATGAATATCAACGTTTAGGTATTTTTGAATATTGGATTGTGGATTATTTAGCTATTGGTAGTAGAGATTATTTAGGTAATCCAAAAATCCCCACAGTTTTTGTATATCAATTAAATGACGGAGTTTATCAAGTTACTGCTTTTAGAGGTTATGACAGAATTATATCACCTACTTTTCCCGAATTGGAATTAACAGTTGATGAGATTTTGGAGGTTTAAATTGATTAAAAAACTTATGGAAGTATGATTTGCTCTAGAGTCCAAAACGATCAATGCAAGAGAAGAGTTCAATCCAACTTGATATCGCTGTATCCATCCATTGTCGTGAGTAAGGACGGAAGAAAAACAACCATACATTTGCTGGTAGGTGTCCTTCGGAAGCATCAAGAGTAAAAGTAAGCTGATACTCAGAATATGGTTTACCCCACCCCATCCCTAACTAGAAGCACTAGTATAAAAACGCAAAGCAAACCGCCAAAACAACCCCGAAACCAAAAACAACCCAACCGCCAAAACTCCCGCACCTAAAACCCAACCAAACTCACCCTTACCTAACATCGCCTCAGCCGGAACAGTAGTTAAAAAAGCCACCGGAACCACAAAAGTAAAAAAGAATCGATAAGCCATTGGATAAGCCACCATCGGATAACGTCCCGCCTCCAACAACCCCCTTAATACCTCCGTAACATTGTATATTTTCACAAACCAAATACTAGTAGCCCCCAACATAAACCACAAACTATAAAGACTAACCAACCCAAAAAAAATCGGGATAGCACTAAGCAAATAACCACTTATATTAACTCCCAAACCTCTCCCAGCATAGCCAATAATCGCCAACCCAAAAATCAAATCAGGCAACCCCCAAAGAGAAACAGTCCGAGTAGAAAGCCAAAATTGACTACTGACAGGTTTCAGCAGCACAAAATCCAAAGTACCATCTTGAACCTGCTGTACAATCTTATTCAAATTAGGAGCCAAAACAGTGCTAGAAAAACCCTGCAACAAAGTAAATATTCCCAATACAATTAAAGCCTCTTGCCAAGACCAACCAGCG
>NZ_CM171625.1:220000-4990000 GCF_041929205.2 Floridaenema evergladense BLCC-F167
TCTGGTCTATGGATTCAACCAGTTGTATCAAGGGTTGCCCCATTCGGATATCTCCGGCTCGATGCTTGCTGCCAGCTCCCCGGAGCGTTTCGTCGGTCACCACGTCCTTCTTCGCCTCTGCGTGCCAAGGTATCCACCGTTAGCTCTTGATAGCTTGACCTTGTAACACAAACTATTGGTAATTATCTACCTGCTACAATGTTTCCTATTTCTCTTCATCTATGCAGTTTTCTAGGTTCTCACTGGCTGATGTCGCCAGCATTCTCTTTGGTGCTTCACCAATGGAGGTGCTAACTTCATCGCAGACTCACTCGAGCTAGTCTATCATTTTCTTTTTTACTTAGACAAGTCTTTTTCCGCTTTTTTTCGCTATTTTTTTTGGTGGAGGTAAGCGGACTCGAACCGCTGACATCTGCCGTGCAAGGACAGCGCTCTACCAACTGAGCTATACCCCCACAATCACTTTGGGTTTCAGGTGGGCCATCCTGGACTTGAACCAGGGACCTCACCCTTATCAGGGGTGCGCTCTAACCACCTGAGCTAATAGCCCATTCACCCAACCTGAACATAGTTTGAAAGCCTGACCAATCTCGTTCGACCTGGGTATGACCTCATCTGTGACCTGATCACAATTTTTCTGCTCACAGTTAGGTTAGGTCTCCCTAAAAAGGAGGTGATCCAGCCACACCTTCCGGTACGGCTACCTTGTTACGACTTCACCCCAGTCATCAGCCCCACCTTCGGCATCTCCTTCCACAAGGGTTAGGATAACGACTTCGGGCGTGGCCAACTCCCATGGTGTGACGGGCGGTGTGTACAAGGCCCGGGAACGAATTCACCCCAGTATGCTGACCTGGGATTACTAGCGATTCCGCCTTCATGTAGGCGAGTTGCAGCCTACAATCTGAACTGAGCCACGGTTTCCGAGATTTGCTTGACATCGCTGTTTAGCTGCTCTTTGTCCGTCGCATTGTAGTACGTGTGTAGCCCAGGACGTAAGGGGCATGCTGACTTGACGTCATCCCCACCTTCCTCCGGTTTGTCACCGGCAGTCTCTTCAGAGTGCCCAACTCAATGCTGGCAACTAAAGACGAGGGTTGCGCTCGTTGCGGGACTTAACCCAACATCTCACGACACGAGCTGACGACAGCCATGCACCACCTGTGTTCGCGCTCCCGAAGGCACTCGAAGCTTTCACTTCGATTCGCGACATGTCAAGTCCTGGTAAGGTTCTTCGCGTTGCATCGAATTAAACCACATACTCCACCGCTTGTGCGGGCCCCCGTCAATTCCTTTGAGTTTCACACTTGCGTGCGTACTCCCCAGGCGGGATACTTAACGCGTTGGCTCCGGCACTGTGAGGGTCGATACTCACAACACCTAGTATCCATCGTTTACGGCTAGGACTACAGGGGTATCTAATCCCTTTCGCTCCCCTAGCTTTCGTCCTGTGAGTGTCAGTTGTGGTCCAGCAGAGCGCTTTCGCCACCGGTGTTCTTCCCAATCTCTACGCATTTCACCGCTACACTGGGAATTCCCTCTACCCCTACCACACTCTAGCTCTTCAGTTTCCACCGCCTGTCAGTAGTTAAGCTACTGGTTTTAACGGCAGACTTGAAGCGCCACCTACGGACGCTTTACGCCCAATAATTCCGGATAACGCTTGCATCCTCCGTATTACCGCGGCTGCTGGCACGGAGTTAGCCGATGCTGATTCCTCTGGTACCGTCAGTTCTTCTTCCCAGAGAAAAGAGGTTTACAACCCAAGAGCCTTCCTCCCTCACGCGGTCTTGCTCCGTCAGGCTTTCGCCCATTGCGGAAAATTCCCCACTGCTGCCTCCCGTAGGAGTCTGGGCCGTGTCTCAGTCCCAGTGTGGCTGGTCATCCTCTCAGACCAGCTACCGATCGTCGCCTTGGTAAGCTTTTACCCTACCAACTAGCTAATCGGACGCGAGCTCATCTTCAGGCAATTAATCTTTCACCTTCCGGCACATCGGGTATTAGCAGCGGTTTCCCTCTGTTGTCCCCATCCTGAAGCTAGATTCTCACGCGTTACTCACCCGTCCGCCACTTGTACCGAAGTACCCGTTCGACTTGCATGTGTTAAGCAGACCGCCAGCGTTCATCCTGAGCCAGGATCAAACTCTCCATTTGATTACTCTTGACTCGTATCTTTAATATTTTTCTTGACGAGCTTGGCTTTTTTTGGCTTTCAAACTATACTTTTTTCTAGGTTCGGGCGCGTCTTGAGTGCTTCACTTGCGTTTGGCTTTCTCTCGACCGCTTTACTAATCTACCAATCCCTACAGGGTTTGTCAACCGTTTGAGAAAACTTTTTTGGGGAAGGTCAGGATTGGCTTTTGGAGAGGGTTTTGAGTTAAGTTAACTCCAGAAGACTAAAAGTTACAGAGGAAAAATTAAGTGGTTAATACAACTGCTGTTTTACCGTCTTGGTTGGTTTTGGATTCTATTCTACAGAATTGGTTGTTGGAGGATTTGGGTCGGGGCGATCGCACTACGCAAAGCCTATTATCAGGACAGGTACGAGTGGGAAGGGCGGAGTGGATTGCTAAAGAAACAGGGGTGATTGCTGGATTACCCATTGCTTCTAGAGTGTTTCAGTTTATGAGTCAGCAAGTTCGCTTTGTACCAATAGTTGCGGAGGGAACTTGGTGCGAGAAAAGGGACGTGATTGCACGAATACATGGCCCTGCTGATGCCTTGTTAATGGGAGAGCGGGTGGCTTTAAATATAGTTATGCACTTGAGTGGGATTGCGACTCTGACTCGACAGTATGTAGATAAAATTGCCGATTTACCAGTGAAATTAGTCGATACTCGCAAAACTAGACCGGGTTTGCGATTATTGGAGAAGTACGCCTCGCAGCTTGGGGGTGCGGTGAATCATCGCATGGGTTTGGATGATGCAGTGATGATTAAGGATAATCATATTCAGGCGGCTGGTGGGATTGGAAATGCGATCGCCAAAATTCGCTCTCAAATTCCTTACCCATTAACTATTGAAGTGGAAACGGAAAATATCGATCAAATCAAAGAAGCGCTAGAATATGGCGCTGACATTATCATGTTAGATAATATGTCATTGGATATGATGTACCAAGCGGTAGAGATTATCCGTCAGTGTAATCAGCGAATTAAAATTGAAGCATCAGGCAATATTACTCTAGAAAATATCCGTGCTGTAGCCGAAACTGGGATAGACTATATTTCCACCAGCGCACCTGTTACTCGTTCTACTTGGTTAGATGTGAGTATGAGGCTGGATATGAATACCATGAATTAAAAGACAAATTGCTTAGGTTGCCAGCAAAAATTTCTATGAATTCTACTATTGAACAATTAAAAACAAAGTTTCAGAAAGCCTTGATTGCAGCTTTTGGCAAGGATTATGCTGAAGTAGATCCGATGTTGGTTTCTGCTAGCAATCCTAAATTTGGTGATTATCAATCCAATGCTGCGTTGGGACTTTCTAAGCAATTGAAAGAAGCACCAAGAACGATCGCACAAACCATAATTCAGCATCTTGACATAGCAGATATTTGTCTGAATCCAGAAATAGCTGGGCCTGGTTTCATTAACTTGACAATTAAACCAGAATATTTAGAAGGACAAATAAATACAATTCAAACAGATTCTCGGTTAGGAATTTCTCCAACTCCAAATCCTCAACGAGTAATTGTTGATTTTTCCAGTCCTAATATTGCCAAAGAAATGCACGTTGGACATTTACGTTCAACGATTATTGGTGATTGTATAGCTCGGATTCTGGAATTTCAAGGGCAAGATGTTCTTCGACTCAATCATGTGGGAGATTGGGGAACTCAATTTGGAATGTTAATTGCCTATTTGAGAGAAGTTTGCCCGGAAGCATTGACTACCGCTAATGCAGTTGATTTGGGGGATTTAGTCGAATTCTACCGTAAGGCTAAAAAGCGGTTTGATGAAGATGAAACTTTCCAAGAAACGGCAAGGAAAGAAGTTGTAAAATTACAATCTGGTGTAGAAGATTCGCGTCACGCATGGCAGTTACTTTGCGAACAATCACGGCGAGAATTTCAACTAATTTATGATTGGTTAGATGTCAAATTAACTGAAAGAGGCGAATCTTTTTATAATCCTTTATTGGCAGATGTTGTAGAAGATTTGACAAAGACAGGATTACTGGAGGAAGATGCAGGGGCAAAATGCGTTTTCTTAGAGGGATTTAGCAACAAAGAAGGTCAACCTTTGCCTTTAATTGTGCAAAAATCTGATGGGGGTTATAACTACGCCACTACTGATTTAGCTGCATTACGTTATCGGATTCTTCAAGATCGCGTTCAGAGAATTATTTACGTTACTGATGCCGGACAAGCTAATCATTTTGCACAGGTTTTTCAAGTGGCAAAACGTGCTGGTTGGATTCCTGATAATTTAGAGTTAGTTCATGTTCCTTTTGGGCTAGTTTTGGGTGAAGATAACAAGAAGTTAAAAACTCGTTCTGGGGACACTGTACGATTAAAAGATTTGTTGGATGAAGCGATCGATCGCGCCCGCGCCGACTTAGAAGCTAGACTAAAAAAAGATAATCGCCAAGAATCTGAAGAATTTATCGCTAATGTTGCCCAAATAATTGGTATTAGTGCGGTTAAATATGCTGACTTAAGCCAAAATCGTAATAGCAACTATGTCTTCAGTTTTGATAGAATGCTCTCTCTAGAAGGGAATACTGCACCCTATTTACTTTATGCTTATGCGCGAATTCGTAGCATTGGACGTAAGGGTAATATAGACTTTGAGCAATTACAAAAAGAAGCTAAAGTGTTATTGCAAAAAGAGGAAGAATTAGTATTAGCAAAACATTTGCTACAACTGAGCGAAATTCTCAAAATTATTGAACAAGATTTATTACCTAATCGTCTTTGTGAGTATTTGTATGAACTGAGCAAAAAGTTTAACAAATTTTATGAAGAATGTGAGGTATTGAAAGCAGAAAAAACGCAAAGAAGTTCGCGGTTAATTCTTTGCGATATAACTGCTAGAACTCTCAAATTAGGATTGTCTTTGCTGGGAATTCAAGTGTTAGAAAGGATGTAAATTATCAGGTTTGTTGCAAACACTTTAGTGTTCCTCTTGAGGAAGGAGAATGACTGAAGTCGTTACAACAAACCTATTTTAGAGGATGATTTTTTGGTATTCTTGTTCGGTGATAATATCTTTGGTAGTTTCTAGGCGATCTAAAAATACCAAACCGTCGAGATGATCGGATTCATGTTGAAAAATTCGGGCAACGAAATCAGTTAATTCTTGTTTTTCTAACTTGCCATCTCTCGTCGTATATTCAACTTCAATTGTCTGATATCTAGGAACTAAACCGCGAATTCCGGGAACGCTTAAACAACCTTCCCAATCTTTTACTACCTCTGTGGAATGTCCGATAATTCGCGGATTAATCATTGCGGTTGGAGTCATTGAGGGGGCGTTGGGATATCTGAGGGTTGGACGAGACGCAACAATAAATAAACGATACGATCGCGCTACTTGGGGTGCAGCTATCCCAACGCCGTTTTGAGCAACAGCAGTATCGATCAAATCATCAATTAGTTTTTGAATTTGTTCATCACGAACATCATCAATTGGTTGGGCTTGTTGGCGTAAGATGGGATTACCAAGTTGGGAGATTTGCAAGATTTCAGTCATGATAATTTAAGATTACTAGAAAAGTAACTAACTATTTTAAGGTTCATCTTCTGTTGTTGTAGTAGCAGGAAGCGAACTAAGCTGGACTTGTAGATTTTGAGTTTGGTTGTTACGTTGGATTTGGATTGGTAAACGATCGCCAACTTTATATTTCTCAATTTCTTCCTGTACTTGTTCGGATTTAGTGACAGTACGATTGGCAACTTTTTGAATTATATCTCCTGGCTTGATTCCTACCTTAGCTGCGGGAGAATTACTAACAGTACGAATCACTAAAACTCCGCGATCGGCAGTAATATTAATTTCCCCATTACTAGCAACTTTCAACCTTTCTTTAATTTCGGGAGTTAGATTTACCATTTGCACCCCAATAAAAGGATGTTCAACTTTACCTGTAGATATTAATTGTTGAGCAATTTGTTGAGCTTTATTAATGGGAATTGCAAAACCTAAACCTTGAGCACCACCAATAATTGCAGTATTAATGCCAACAACCTCACCACGAGAGTTTAACAAAGGTCCGCCAGAATTACCAGGATTAATAGCAGCATCTGTTTGAATAAAACCAATGCGTTTGTCGGGAACTCCTACTTGAGAACTGCTTCTTTCCGTAGCACTAATTACACCGACAGTAACAGTTTTATCTAAACCTAGAGGATTGCCAATTGCGATCGCCCATTCTCCTGGTTGTAACCTCTCTGAATTACCTAAAGCAACCGTAGGCAACTTATTAGCATTAATTTTTACTACAGCAATATCAGTTACTTTGTCTTCACCTAAAACTTTACCCGCAAAACTACGACCATCACTAAGCGTTACCTTAACTGTATCCGCGCCATCAATCACATGAGCATTTGTAAGTACTTGTCCTTCAGCATTAATCAAAAAACCCGATCCCGTTCCTTGTCGCACTCTTCGAGAAGGTGGAGGTGCGCCGAAAAATGGGCGAGAAAATGGATCTCCATACCCCTCAGCTACATCTCTCCTGACGCTGCGAGAAGAATCTATCCTTACCACTGCTGGGCCAACTTTTTCCACTGCTTCTACCACAAAGTTGGAAGTTATAGGATTTGTTTGGGAAACTGGAGAAGGAGAGTTTTGATTTTGATTATCGGATAAATCAGGTTCTCTCTTTAAAGCCGAAGGCTGAGAACAACCTGTTAAAAATGCTACCCCGGTTGCTAAGATAAGCAACACTAGCTGAATAGTTGGTTTTTTTCCCGAAAAATTGACCAATCTCATGATTTTGTCACATCAAGCATCTAATTCTTATACTGCACGAATCTGATTAACCTTGGTTAGCTTAGATCTGTCACTGTAGAGTTGTTAAGCTGAATGGCATAATTAATTTTTGCTTGTTAGCACTAGGGGAAAAGTTTGTGGACGTTCGTCTTGAGAGTCTCTGGAGTCAAGTATTGGAACGGTTGCAGGTACAATTAAGCCGCCCCACTTTTGAAACTTGGATTAAAACCGCAGCGGCTGAACAGCTGGAAAATAACTGTTTGGTGATTCGCACACCTAACCCATTTGCGCGGAATTGGCTTCAGAAGTACTATATCAAGACGATCGCAGATGTGGTACAAGACATTTTAGGTCATCCGGTAGAAATTTACTTTACTATTGACCAAGGTAAGGAAAGTGCTACTAATGGTGACTCACAAATTTTTTGGCCTCTACCAGATGAGGCAAAAACTGCGGAAATTTTTGCCGAAAATGTGGAAAGGCATCGACTAAAACCAAGTACGCTTAATCCTAAGCACGTCTTTTCTCGATTTGTAGTTGGGCCAAATAATCGCATGGCACACGCTGCATCATTAGCCGTTGCAGAATCTCCCGGAAGAGAGTTTAATCCTTTATTTCTCTGTGGTGGAGTTGGTTTAGGAAAAACTCATTTAATGCAAGCGATCGGTCATTACCGTTTAGAAATTGCCCCTGATTCTAAAATATTTTATGTTTCCACTGAGCAATTTACTAATGATTTAATTGCGGCAATTCGTAAAGATAGTATGCAAAGTTTTCGAGAACATTATCGGGCGGCTGATGTAATTTTAGTCGATGATATTCAATTTATTGAAGGTAAGGAATATACCCAAGAAGAATTTTTCCATACTTTTAATACTTTACACGAAGCTGGTAAACAAGTGGTTTTAGCTTCCGATCGCCCACCAAACCAAATCCCCCGTTTACAAGAACGACTTTGTTCTCGATTTTCTATGGGGTTAATTGCTGATATTCAAACCCCAGATTTAGAAACTAGAATGGCAATTCTGCAAAAAAAAGCCGAATATGAAAATATGCGATTGCCTCGTGATGTAATTGAATATATTGCTAGTAATTACACTTCTAATATCCGGGAATTAGAAGGTGCGTTAATTCGGGCTGTGGCTTATATGTCAATTTCTGGGTTGCCCATGACGGTGGAAAATATAGCACCAATTTTAAATCCACCAACTGAGAAAGTAATGGTAACTCCAGAAGCAGTATTAATGGTAATTACCGATGCTTTTAATGTGTCAATTGATGATTTAAAAGGTAATTCTCGCCGTAGGGAAATTAGTGTAACAAGACAAATTGGAATGTATTTAATGCGCCAACATACTGATTTGAGTTTACCTCGAATTGGTGAAGAATTCGGAGGAAAAGATCATACAACTGTGATGTATAGTTGTGACAAAATTGCCCAATTGCGAGATAAAGATCCGAGTATGGCACAAACTTTGCGGCAGTTGAGCGATCGCATAAACCTAGCAAGTCGCGGATAAGCGATCGCACAACCCAAAAATTCCAGCTAAACTGAGGGCAGGATTGCTCAACTATCTCTAGTCATGACTGTTGCCAAAGACTTAGAAATCTTCGATGACGATCTAGAATCTGATGACCTAGAGGATGTTATATTTCCTCCAGGTGACTTGCTCAGTGATGAACCACCCTTGGAAAACGAACTCCATTTACGACAATTCATCTTGTTAATTCAATGCCTGGAATGGTTATGGCGCGACAGGCAAGACTTTTATGCCTTTGGTAATCTGACAATTTACTATAGTCCCCGTCAACGCAAATCAGAGAAATTCCGAGGGCCTGACTTTTTCGTAGTTTTAGGAACTGAGCGAAAACCGCGCAAAAGTTGGGTAGTTTGGGAAGAAGATGGCAAGTATCCCAATGTAATTGTAGAGGTACTTTCTCCCAAGACGGCAAATATTGACCGGGGTTTGAAGAAACAGCTGTACCAGGATACGTTTCGGACACCCGATTATTTTTGGTTTGACCCTAAAACGCTTGAATTCAAAGGGTTTCATCTAGTTGATGGACGATATCAAGAACTCGTCCCAAACGAACAAGGGAGGTTGTGGAGCGAGCAGTTGGGATTGTGGTTAGGGGTTCATGAGTCAATGCTGCGCTTGTTTACAAGAGAAGGAGAATTAATCCCCGCACCGGAAGAAGTTGTAGAGCAAGAACGCCAACTTAAGGAACAGGAACGCCAACTTAAGGAACAAGCGGAGCAACGGGCTGAACGCCTAGCTCAGAAGTTGCGAGAATTGAATATCGATCCAATGGATTTATAGGTTGGCGATCGCTCCACCGCCACAGATCATATCAATTTTATTCCTGGGCTGTTAAAAAATCACGCTAAACTCGCCCATATATTATTCTGGAGAAAATTTAGGAAAAAGTCGGGATGTCAGACTAAAAAGCTTTGAGTATAAATACTCTGTGGAAAACTTAGGGGTTTTTTCCACAAGTTTTCCACAGAATCATAAATCTGAAAAATAGAGATGACAAATATCTTTAGGGTTTTTCCACATTTTCCACAGGTTAAACAGAGAATTGTTAATAAACTATATAAAAATACATGAGTAGTGTAAGTATTTTTACTCAATTAACCAGAGCAGCAACAATCAGCCAAAAATGATAGGATCTCGTTCTGAGCAAAGTTTCCCTAACGACGATGAAATTCATTTGTTCTCAAAATGACCTTAACACCCACCTTTCCTTAGTCAGTCGTGCAGTTCCCTCGCGCCCGACGCATCCAGTGTTAGCAAATGTTTTGTTGACAGCAGACAGCGAAACGCAGCGAGTCAGCTTGACTGGATTTGATTTAACTTTGGGGATTAAAACTAGCTTTGCGGCAGAAGTAGCGGAAGATGGAATTATTACGCTACCAGCTAAGTTGCTAAACGATATTGTTTCCCGTTTACCGGATGGTGAGATTACCGTAAGTGATGATGAGGGACTTGCGATCGCAACTTTAACCTGTGCTTCTGGAAGTTACCAAGTCCGAGGAATGAGTGCAGAAGAATTTCCCGAATTACCCTCTATTGAAGATGCCCAAACTGTTAGTTTATCCGGGGAAACTTTAATCGAAGGTTTACATGGTACTCTATTTGCTACTAGTGCAGATGAAACTAAACAAATATTAACCGGAGTCCATTTAAAGTTTGACAATGAAGGTTTAGAATTTGCTGCTACTGATGGTCATAGGTTAGCAATGGTTGAGACTTTTAATCAATCGGAAGCAGCAGCAGATATAGATGATGAAGATTTAGATTTAAGTGCTACAGTTCCCGCTAGAGCTTTGGGAGAATTAGAAAGAATTTTGCGATCGCGACAATCAGCAAATTCTGAATCTCCCGAACAACTTGTTTCTCTCCATTTTGGTCAAGGTCAAGTAGTTTTTGAATGGCTGGAACAACGCATTACTTCTCGCTTACTTGAGGGACAATATCCCGCTTATCGTCAGTTATTACCTCAAGGATTTACTAAGTCTTTAACTGTGGAAAGAAAGCAGTTTTTGAGCGTTTTGGAACGGATTTCGGTTTTAACAGATCCGAAAAATCAAATTGTGAAGGCTACTTTGAATAGTGGTAATCAGCAAATGACTTTATCTATTGAAGCTAAAGATGTAGGTAGTGGAAGAGAAACTATTCCAATTCAGTTTTCTGGTGACACTATGGAGATTGCTTTCAATGTGAAATATTTGATGGAAAGTTTGCGGAATATTAGTACTCAGGAAGTACAAATGCAGTTGAATATTGCTACTAGTCCGGTGGTTTTACAACCGTTGGGAGGTGCAAAAGCTACTCATTTGATTATGCCTGTGCAATTGCGAAATTAGTGGCAAGTTAGAGGTTTTAGAGGTTTCTAAAATCTCTAATTTATAGCAGTTTTATTGGATGTGGGACAAAAATTTTTTGAACCACGAAGGCACGAAGGACAGGAAGGAAAGAGGAAGAGAAGTAGTTTTATATGAGTGGTAAGGTGATTGAAATACTTTCGGCGGAAGAAGTAAGACGCACTGTTAACCGCATGACTTCTCAAGTGGTGGAAAGGTGTCTTGATTTGTCTAAGTTGGCTTTGTTGGGGATTTATACTAGGGGTGTGCCTCTGGCGCATTTGATGGCAAAGCAAATTAATTTGTTGGAACAAATAGAAGTGCCTGTTGGTGCTTTGGATATTACTTTTTATCGAGACGATCTTGATCGCATTGGTATGCGAACTCCTTTAAAAACTGATATTCCTTTTGATGTTTCGGGAAAGACGATCGTACTTGTAGATGATGTAATTTATAAGGGGCGAACTGTTCGCGCTGCACTAAATGCTGTGATTGAATATGGTAGACCAGAATCAATTTTTTTGGCGGTGTTGGTAGACAGGGGACATCGAGAATTACCTATTCAACCTGATTTTACTGGGAAACAATTGCCAACTGCTAAAGATGAACAGGTAAAAGTTTATTTGCAAGAATTGGATGGTAAAGATGGTGTAGAGTTAATTAAACCTTAAAGTAAGGCAAAAATTTTAACATAAATAAGAATTATAATTAATAAGACTGCTGTCCTATATCAAATAGATTAAATAGATTTATGGCAGAAACTCAGGTACGGAAAGCAGACCATTTACGAATCTGTCTGGAAGAATCTGTACAATTTCAGCAAACTACTAATGGTCTGGAAAAATATAAGTTTACTCACTGTTGTTTACCAGAAATTAATCGCGATGAAATAGATTTGACAACTAGTTTTTTGGGTAAGAAGTTAGCTGCACCTTTGCTAATCTCTTCGATGACCGGAGGGACAGAATTTGCGGGGGAAATTAATCAGCGTTTGGCAAAAATAGCGCAACATTATAATATTGCAATGGGTGTAGGCTCCCAAAGGGTAGCAGTGGAAGATCCGCAGGTGGGGAAAACTTTTGCAGTCCGATCGCACGCCCCAGATGCACTTTTGTTCGCTAACTTGGGAGCCGTACAATTAAACTATGAATATGGCATCGATCAATGCGAAAAAGTCATCGATTTATTAGCAGCAGATGCGCTAATTTTACATTTAAACCCCTTGCAAGAATGCGTCCAAACGCGAGGAGATACTAACTTTAGGGGATTGTTAGCCAAAATTGCTAAGTTGTGTAAAAAATTGCCCGTACCTGTGATCGCCAAAGAAGTGGGAAATGGGATTTCAGGAGAAATGGCACAAAAGTTAATTGATGCGGGTGTAGCTGCGATCGATGTAGCAGGCGCAGGTGGTACTTCTTGGGCAAAAGTGGAAAGCGAAAGGGCACAAGATGCAATGCAGCGACGTTTGGGGCGAACTTTCACCGATTGGGGCATTCCTACGGCAGAATGTATTGTGAACGTTCGTGAAGTTGCGCCTGACGTGCCGTTAATCGCTTCTGGAGGCTTGCGCGATGGCTTGGAGGTGGCGAAAGCGATCGCGATCGGCGCAGATCTCGCAGGTCTAGCAATGCCGTTTTTACAAGCTGCGGCTGTCTCAGAAGCAGCTTTACACGAACTAGTGCAAGTGTTAATCGCAGAAATCACCACAGTGTTGTTTTGCACAGGTAACGCCACTCTCAAAGATTTGAAACACTCAAAATCCCTAAAAAGATTAGGATAGTTGTTAGTAGTTGGTAGTTAGTAGTTGGTAGCAAAACAACTAACTACTAACAACTAACGACTAATCACTAACAATTGACAACTAAAATGCGTGATTTCTTCAAATACACCTTTGCCAGTTTCCTCGGTATCCTGATTTTCTTTGGTCTATGTACAGGAGGATTAATTTTCTTGCTGATTTCGGCAGCAATAAAAGATACAGGGCCACAAGTGAAAGATAAATCAGTTTTAGTTTTTGATTTATCTACCAGAATTACTGATACTAATCCTGGCTCAGGTACAGGTGAATTGTTGCAAAAAGCTGTATCAGGAGAAAGAGACAATTCACTGACTCTCCGTACAGTTTTAAAAACAATTAATAAAGCAGCAATAGATCGACGAATTGTAGCTATTTATTTGGATGGTAATGGAGAATCAGAAGGAGGAATTTCTGGTTTTGCTACTCTTAAAGAAGTCAGAAGAGCACTAGAAAACTTTAAAGCTACTGGGAAAAAGATTATTGCCTATAATGTAGACTGGGATGAGCCTAATTATTATTTAGCTTCAGTAGCAAACACCCTCATAGTTAATCCATTGGGTGGTGTAGAAATTAATGGTCTACGTTCAGAAACCATGTTTCTCAGCGGTGCTTTAGAGAAATATGGTGTAGGAATACAAATACTTCGGGTTGGTAAGTACAAGTCAGCTGTAGAACCACTTATTCTCAAAGAATTTAGTTCAGAAAATCGTCAACAAACCCAAAGATTGTTGAATGATATTTGGGGTGATTATCGTGCCACAGTTGGTAAAAGTCGCCAATTAACTCCGCAACAAATTCAGGCGATCGCAGACAGTAAAGGTTTACTATTACCAAATGAAGCCCAAAAAAGCCGCTTAGTAGATAAAGTAGCTTATTATGACCAGGTAGTAACTGACTTAAAAAAACTAACTGGTAGTGATGAAGAGGAAGAAGAAAAAACTTTCCGCCAAATTAGTTTGAACACTTATGCCAGAGTTCCTGATGCCGAAGTCGGTCAAGAACGCTCATCAAAAAATAAAATTGCCATTGTTTATGCAGAAGGAGAAATTGTCAGCGGAGAAGGCACTTTAAGGCAGGTAGGAGGCGATCGCCTTGCCAGACAACTCCGCCAACTGCGACAAAATAAAGATGTCAAAGCAGTAATTTTACGGGTGAATAGTCCCGGTGGAAGTGCCAGCGCTTCCGAGATTATTCAAAGAGAAGTAAAATTAACTCGTCAAGTCAAACCAGTAGTAGTTTCAATGGGGAATTATGCTGCTTCTGGTGGTTATTGGATTTCCACTTATGCCAACCGCATTTTTGCTGAACCAAACACAGTTACTGGTTCTATTGGTGTATTTGGACTGTTACCAAACCTGCAAAAGTTAGCTAACAATAATGGCGTAACTTGGGATGTGGTGAAGACGGGGCGTTTCGCTGATTCCCAAACAGTTTCTCGTCCGAAAACCCCGGAAGAATTGGCAGTTTTTCAAACCTCAGTTAACCAAATCTACTATCAGTTTATTGGCAAAGTTGCTGATTCTCGCAAGTTACCACCTACCAGAGTTCAAGAAATTGCCCAAGGCAGAGTTTGGTCAGGCTTTGCAGCAAAACAAATTGGGTTAGTTGATCAACTTGGTGGCATCAATGAAGCTGTTAAATATGCAGCTAAAGAAGCCAAATTAGGTGATGATTGGGAGCTAAAACAATTTAGTAGGAGTGGTTCTTTAGAAGAACGAATTTTGAAAAATCTGTTTAGCTATGCTCCTGGTATTTCTAATGAAGAACAGCCTGTAAATACAGTAATGAAGTTTGGCCCGTTTGCACAAACTTATCAACAGTTGCAGGGAGAATTACAAGTTTTAGTAAATCTCAACGATCCGCTTAATGTTTATGCTCGATTGCCTTACAATATGCGGATCGATTAGTTAGTTAAGAGGTAGTGGGTAGTTGGTAATTGGTAGTTGGTAATCCACACACTACCAATCACCTAAAATTATATTTTTTTAATTAGATAGGCACAACGTCGATCGCCCTGCAAAATATGTTCTACTCTTTGAATAGAAACGTTAGTGCCTAATAACGCACGAAAAACTTCCAATTCAGAACGGCATAATAATTCACAACTACTAGCTGCCGATCGCACAGGACAGTGATTTTCGACCAACAATAAAGCATCATCGGGTTGAGGAATTACTTCCGTCATGTAGCCTTCCCGATCGCGCAAATGGGCGATCGCTTTTACCTTTTGAGTCCAATCTTTATCATTAGCAATCTCAACACTTCTAGCACTGTAAGCTTGAATTTGTCGTCCCGCACGTTCTGCCAAAAGTTTTTCTAATCCAGAACTGCCAAAAACTGTTTCCACTCCTCGCAACAAATCAACCATTAAATCCGCGTGACTATCGGGAAACTGGCTGGTAGAATGTTCTGTCAAATGCCAAAGCTTAACCGGACGACCTTGGGGGCGACGTTCTTCGTAGTATGTCACTAATTTTTCCGCACGTAGCACTTGTAAATGTTGCCGGACAGCCATTGGCGATACTCCTAGTTGTTTGGCAATGGTGGTGGCAGTTTGTGACCCCTGCATTTTTAAGCAGTAAAGGATTTGATCTTTGGATTTTTGTCGTTCCTCCATGTGCTCAACCGGAGATTTATCAGATTTGCTTATATTAAAACGGTTTTTCACTGTTGTAACTTTAGATTTGCTAATAAAAGAACGATAACATTTATCGCTTTTAAGGGCAGAATATATTAAGCCGATTAGACAAGTAGTTTTCAAAATTACATCTTTCTATGGATAGAAAAAAGCAACGCCCCCAAATTAAAAAAGTTAATCGCTTCTTCTTATATATTTTGGCTTGTAGTACGGTTGGTGTGGTACTGGGGGGAACTGCAAGCTGGGCGGAAAGCAATCGCTGTTGGTTAGCTGATTCTCCCAGCAAACAGTGCATAACTCAAACTCCTCTGATGTCAACTATCCAAGGTATGAGTACCGGGTTGATTGCCGGACTGGGTGCTGGACTTGGTGCGACTTGGCAAATGAAGCGTGATGACTAGTGTTAAAAACTGTAGTTGCGATCGCTTTTCGCACTGGTGGTTTTAGTGAGGAATAATTGTCTAGTGCGATCGCAATTTACAACGATCCAGTTAATTGGCGGTGATAGTGCGATCGATCACCCTTGGCTAAAATGGCTTGATAGTGGCTGCTGAAAGTTTAAGTGATCATCAGGTGATTACTGGTTTGGAAATTACTCTTTTAGAAGCCGCTTTGTGGCGCAGTTGAGAAAAGAATAATGGTAATGTTTGTGCTTGGTTCTTGGCCTAGTGGCCAATTCTGCAAGACCTATAGAGGTTGACTTTCATCAAATTTTAATGATAACTGTTGTGGAAAATTAGCACCTTTCTGCCTATTAGCATCTGGATATGTTACCTGGATATTATCGATTGTATCTGAACCCCCTATTGCCAAGGGTATAATATGGTCGAAATGTAATTCATCTCCATAATATATAGGTGCATTTGTCAAGGCACAACGATTTCCTTGACTTTTAATTAGTAATTTCTTTTCTTCCTCTGTTAATCGTAGCCGTCTATCTTCTTTGGTATAGTCGCTTTTCATTATTTCTAATCTTTCGTTAAATCCCTTCATAATTATTTCAGGATCAGCTTTGCTTGGGTTCTTCATGTAAATGAATATTTCCTTTAAAAGCTGTTTAATTTTTTTCCTATGAAACTTAGCCATTTGATAGTTTAAGTCAGAAAGAATATACCAAAGCATATAAAAATCTTGAAACCTTCTTACAAGAACTTGCAATTCTCGGCCTGCATCGAAGATTGAATTAAGTTCATTTCCCAGGAAATTATTCAGATCACCATTATCTATATCTCTATCAAGTAGGATTAATTTTAATACCCTAATAAAACTCTCTATATGCTTAATGCTTTCTCGAAATAATTGAAGGGATTCTATATCTGTAGAAGCACTCTGAAGAAGTTTTGTAACGTCTCGCTTATCCTTAATCCGTGCATTTATTGAATTATTCCTCAAGTGTATGTCAAGAACACCAACAGATTTGCCTTTGCCACTTGTTTTATGATAATCAATATAAACTAGCAAAGTATATAGCTCTTCATTTAACATCCTATCCCCATAATCATTTTTACCGCGAGTGATATAGAACCAGCTTTTGTGCTTAGATGTATTCTTCTTTATTTCATCAATCAAATCTTTCTTGACCCAAGCATTCCACATTTCAAAAGAATTTTCAGGAATGGGAAATGGCTTATTATTTAGCCTGATAAACAAATCGACTGGCTGGAACTGAGGATTGGCTTTTTCATTAATTTCAACAACCAAAAGTGGGAAATCATATATTTTGTCTTGTAAATTAATGTCCAACTCTTCAAATTTTTTCTTTTCTAATTGTCTAAGAATTCTCAATTGTCTCATGGCAAACCTATCATTCTTAGATTTTTGTTCATTACCTTGCTCATCCACATAAGACCCTCCTGTAAAAGCAAGTATTGAGAGAAGTCTCTGTTGGCCATCAATAACTTCCCAAACTCCATCACTTCGACTAAAGATGAATATTGGTGGTAATTGAATCCCAAGTAAAATACTTTCGATCAGAGCAGATGCTTTTGGAATATTAATAACTTCAGATCTTTGGTAAGGTGGGCGTAGAAGAAGCCTCTTTTTTCTAAGTTTTGAAAAGAAGTCATCAATTGTTACTCTTTGAGGGTCGGGTTTTGTTGTCCTTAGAGTGTCTAGTTGGTTTACCTTAACCAAAGTGGCATCTTGATTGTAGTCGTTTATTTTTGGCTTCCCACCTCCAAGATAGTTGCTAAAATTAATATTTAATTTTTCACTAAAGAAGTCAGCTATCGTTTGATATCTCAAAAGTGTAGGGGTATAAAAATGTGAACCTTCAGGAGTAAAGTTGTCTAAATTTTTAGCAATTAAATCTGCAAAATCATCAGAAAAAATAGTTTCTTCATTTAAGTGAACATTCTCCTTTTCTAAAACTGATAATGCCCACAATAAACACTCACAAACCAAGCGATTAGATTCTACGGATCTTTTCGCTAGAAAACAATTAATTTTATTTACAAGTATAATCTTTTTGAAAAATTTACTACTCACCTCTCTTGGTTCAGAGTTTGAAGATATAAACTCATATAATTTATCAATAGTTTCTGCCCTAGACTGGCTGGAAGCATAACTCCTAATAGGAAGCATAGCAAGAATTAACTGTTTACGCACAAAGGGCAATATTTTCTGAATTTTAGATTTATCATTATCCTCTATTTTGGCAGGTTTCAAGAAAAGCTGATACGTTATTTCTGTTAACTCTACATTTTTATTTAACATTTCTTTAAAATGCTTAGTTACTGGGTCATTTAAATAAGTTGCATTATCAAGTTCTGTTTTTTTGAGAGGAGTTATACCAGAGTTGTACCTCGAAAAAATTTCTTTTTTGATTTTATCTTCTAAATCATTATCTAATTTTGGTTCATTCACTACGGTAAATTCAAACACTCTTAATGTAGAGTCGAGAAAGATATCTTGAATTTCATTACTTAAATCATCAAATGCTTTTTTGTTGAGATCTTTAAGCTCATGTAAACCTTTTTCAGTGAGTTTTAAGTCCTTCTTGAGAAAGCGAAGAATTGTCTCAAATCTTTGTCTACCGTCAATTACCTCCTTGATAGAACCATTGTCAAATAGTATGATTGGAGGAATTTCAGTTCCCAGCAGAATGCTTTCTATGAAAAAAGTTGCTTTTTCGGGATTCCAAACGTAATTTCTTTGATAGTAAGGGTCATACTTAATTTTATTGAGGCTTCTTTCCCTAAATAAACTTTCTATACTTTGTGAATAAGTAGTAATCTTAAGTTGAGATGAAAAAATTCTATCAAAATCCTCTTGCTTCAGGAATATGTTATCCATATACTGTCACTCCCATATTTTTTGATAAAGATGGTGCATACATCATAAGTAAATACTTAATAAGCGCTACCTGTGACTAAGACAGACAAAAGATTAAAATTGGCTAAGTTCATAACTGCGATTATGTACTTGTAGTTCAAACTTTCCTACAGTGGAACATTATACCATAGTTAGTAATGCCCATCGGTTGCTCTCTTCCTTGCCCTTGTGAACCCCTGCTAAATCAATAGAGTGAGCTCATACTTGTGCTAGGCTTTATTAAGCATAAAACCAAATACTTTTTGTAATCATTGATGCTTTTAAAAATATTAAGATTGCTAGATTACTAGATAATAAATAGATTTTTTACAGTAACGTATATATTACTTTGGGTCAAGCGATCGCACATACTAAAATTTAAACATTAGCATTTGCAGGAATATTCCTATGTCTGTACAAGAACTCATAGAACAGGCTTTCAAGCTATCAGCGAACGATCGCCTCACACTTGTCAGCGCCATCATTCAATCTTTGCAAATTTCTGCACGGGAGGAAGATTGGCAATATTTAGTAGCACGTCCTCATCCCTGGCGACGGCAACTTTATATTAAAGGGCGCAAACTTCTAGCTTCAACTGTTTGGCAAGATGCGATCGCTAATCAGATGTCGAAAGAACAAGCCGCCGAAAATTGGGACTTACCCCTACCTGCTATTTACGAAGTAATTCGTTATTGTGAAACTCACCAAGAATTAATTAAGTTAGAGTCCGACGAAGAACGCTACCGCTTGGAAGAAAAAGGAGTCTCACTTGAGCCTATCATTGCTTCTTGATGAAGATTCACAGGCAAAATATTTAGTCAATTTACTTCGGGTAGCAGGTCATGATGTGCTTACTGTTAATGAAGCGGATTTAATGAGTCGAGAGGATTCAGCTGTACTCGACTATGCCAGAATACAAGAAAGAGTGCTACTAACCCGTAACTGTAGTGACTTTCAAGAACTTCATCAAGCTAATCCAGTGCATCCCGGTATCTTGGCTGTGTTTCAAGACCCCAATCCGGTTAAAAACATGAGCTACCAAGCGATTATACAGGCGATCGCTAACCTTGAAGCAGCAAACTATGCCATTGAAAATCAGTTTGTTATTCTCAACCAATGGAACTATTAAGCTCAACCAATTAAGATGAAATTTTCTAATACGGCATTTTGCCGTAAAATAAAGAAAACTACCACCATTAGTTCGCCATGCCAAGAACTAGCCGATCGCAACCATCAGCCAGATTAGAAGCGCGTGTCAGCCCAGAAATTAAAGCTATTTGGCAAAAAGCGGCTGATTTAGAAGGACTTACCTTGACAGATTTTGTCATCGCCAGCGTTCAAGCAGCAGCTTCTCAAGTGATTGAACAGCACCAAACTCTCAAACTTAACTTGGAAGATAGCGAAGCTTTTGTCAATGCTTTGCTCAATCCTCCGTCGCCTAATGAAGCACTGAAAACAGCGGCTTTGCGTTATAAACAAGTAATGGAAAATGGCACTAACGATCGAACTACTTGATAGCCGCAAACATAAGCGATCAAGTTTCTCTTGCGGAGAAGAAAGCCTTGATAATTACATCCGTAAACAAGCTTCTCAAGATCTCAAAATGAGAGTGGCATTGGTATTTGTTTTAAGTGATTCTCCGAATACAGATGTTATTTCTCAGTTCTACTAGCATTTGGTAAACAGAACTGAACAATTAAGTGCGATCGATCTCCCTTGGCTAAAATCGCTGAATAAGTACATAGGTGTTATTAGGTTGGTGCATTGTCAAGATGGAACTTTTGTTGTTTCACGTACAAATTCAAGAAAATTAATTATTTCTTGAATAAACGGAGCTTTGCGTAAAATATCAATATCTTCATTAGATAATCGAGCAATAATTTCTAATGGGGATATATGATTGCTTGGTTCTGATTCAGAAAGCAATTGACCTAAAGCTTCTTTAGGTTTAAAAACTGCTAAATCAAGTAAATTTTGAGGAGGGCTGTATCCTAGTAGCCGTGAAAGAAAGATGGCATCTTGAAAAAATATAGTTTCCATTTCAGGCACCGCAAGCACTACTTTAACTGGTGTGTTAATAGCTACGCTTTCAACTATTTCCTCAATATCTTTGAGGCGTTCTTGAACTAATTCTGGTACTACTGAATCTGCATCAACTACAATGATAACTGGTACTTGCCGACGCACCACTAGAGATCGCGCAAGTGACTTAACAGCAGATACTCCACCAGCCGAAACCACTGGCACATCATTGAGTAATTTTTTTGGCAGTACAGTTTTAAGTAATTCTGCATCGAAAGGCCCTTCGCAAACAATGTAAGCTATCATGGGATATATCTCTCTCTAACGTTGTAATCAGGCTGTACATCTTCTATATATGCACGATATTTCAGGACTAATATTTCAGAGATATTTTCATTATCTAACGCATATTTTATATCTTCTCCATTCCACAGCAGGATTGCCTGTGGAATGGAGAAGCATGATAGTATAAGTGCTGGATTTGTAAAGCCAGTTCGACTGAAAACTAATCCAACTGTACCTGCGGGACGACGTAAAAGTTGATTGCGGAGTTTAGCAATAGGATCGATATTAACTGGTTTTCTGTCTGCAAAGTCTTTGCTTTCAACTAAACAAGAAAGTCCAGAACAATGGACAACACCATCAATTTGTTCAACTTCTTCCCCAAAAAGGTTCACTCTGTAAGGCCATCTTACCGCTGCACCATCAAGTTGAAATGCTCGTAGAACCAGGTACTCAAAAGCTTTCCCCGGTTCCCATCCTGGGGTGTTGCGATTCTCGATGTTATCCCATAGCGTTCTTAACCCATCCCATTGCAGTGATGTAATCATACTTTCGTATTCTGCTGCTGTCGCCAATTTTAATCCTCCAACAAAACGGTTTTCACTTATCTGTTTAGCTCTATCCGATTTAAAAACAACAGACTGAGCTTGACTAGAATTATCTAACTATTTATTTTGCCCTATGTGGAAGCATTACTGGATACAGATTCAACGGTTAACTTAGATCTTGCATCGCCTTGGGTTTGGTATTATTGCGACTATGACTAAATTTTAGCGTTATTTGTTGATTACTTCTTTTTCACTTTCATTGCTCTTGATTCTACTGTAAATTCTGGAATGTCTTGCAATTTTTTTTCACTCAAACTATATTGCTCGCAAACTAAACTTAAACGAGTTCCAGAAGATTTTACCGCATTTACAGAATGGGTTAAATCTCCTTGAAAATAAACCAATGTGTTAACTTGGGGTTTAATTTGTCCGACTTGTTGTTTATGATTTCGTAGTACTAATTCTCCTCCTTGCAAATTTTCTGGTACTTGTACGTAAAGTACGCTGACACACATTGGCGGTTCAATGGTTTTGCAGTACGATCGGAGAGAGCGATCGATATGTGGATCGACACGCGAACCTTCCTGAAGTAGCAACGGATTCAGGTAAAAAGCATTACATGAAGGCTCTAAGGCTCGGTCTAAATAAGGTTTAAAAAAGGGGAATTTTTGTTCAACTTCGGCAATTTCTGACCGATGAAACACTACTGAAAAACCTTTAGTACCAATGAAATCACGGTTGAGGTTGTTGACGGCGAAATAAGGACAAGCGAGAATTTCTCCTCGCAAATCGCTGAGGTAATTGAGTGAAAAAGCGTTAGGATGTTTTTGATAGTAATTCACGGGTATTGGCTGAAAGTTCAGGGCTATAAAAGTAGATTTTTTCCAAGTTTAGTTTACAACAGTTTATTATATAGTAGCGATCGGTGCGATCGTAGTTAATATTTTAACAAATGCAACAGCGAGTCAATATGCAAAATCAAAACCTGAATCTTCCAATTATGGGCTGTGGAACTTGGGCGTGGGGAAATCGTCTGCTTTGGGGATATGAACCCAGCATGGATAATCAATTGCAACAAGTTTTTAACTTTTGTGTTAGTAACGGCGTGACTTTATTTGATACCGGAGATTCTTACGGAACTGGTAAGTTAAATGGTCGCAGCGAGACGCTTTTAGGAAAGTTTTCTCAAACCTATTCTGGCATCAATCAAGAAAATATTTGTATTGCTACTAAATTAGCTGCTTATCCTTGGAGATTAACTCGTCAATCAATGGTTAATGCTGGTAAAGCTTCGGCAAAACGTTTAGGAAGAAATATAGATTTGGTGCAAATGCACTGGTCTACAGCTAATTATTTCCCTTGGCAAGAATGGGCGCTTTTGGATGGTTTAGCTGACCTTTATGAACAAGGATTAGTTAAAGGAGTTGGCTTATCTAATTACGGTTCAAAACGACTGAAAAAGGTACATCAGCGATTTGCCGATCGAGGAATTCCAATTACTAGTTTACAAGTGCAATATTCATTACTATCAACTTATCCTATTACTGAATTGGGATTAAAAGATGTTTGTGATGAATTGGGAATTAAATTAATTGCTTATAGTCCTTTAGCTTTGGGTTTATTGACGGGGAAATATTCCCAAAAAACGGCTTTACCTAAAGGAATTCGCAGGTTAGCTTTTAGTCAAATATTACCAGGAATTCAACCGCTTTTAGATTGTTTAAGAGAAATTGCTGAAAGTAGAAATAAAACCATGTCACAAATAGCACTTAATTGGTGTATTTGTAAAGGAACTATTCCCATTCCTGGGGCAAAGTCTGTGGAACAAGCAAAGGATAATTTTGGTGCTTTAGGTTGGCAACTTGATGCTAACGAAGTTGCAGAACTTGACAAAGCTGCTGCTAACACTAATAAAAAAATGGTACAAAACATCTTTCAAACCAAGTAAATTTATTTACTATTTCTTTCTTAATCTTTTCTTTATTTTGCTCTGCTATTTTTTGCTTGTACTCTAATACTTAAACTTTCAGTTTGAGGTGGTTAAATATGGCACAACAATATTTTACTGATAGTGAATGGTCAATGTTGATGCAAGCGCCTTGGCAAGCAATTGCAGCATTGGTTTTAGCTGATAAAACCGATCCGGTTTCTTTTCTAAAAGAACTCCGGGCGGCGTTGGAGATTATGGTTACGGAACAACAACGGGAAGATATTACAAATGATTTAGTCAAATCATTAGTTGCTTCTTTAAACCAAGCTGACGCAAAGAGAGGTTTGGAAGGTGAAGCATTAATGTTACAAAAACAGACAGAATTGCTGTCATATCTTCAGAATTTGGATAATGCTTCTCAAGGCCGTCAGCAAGCTTTAACCTATTTTGAAGAAGTGGCAAAGATTTTAGCAGCCAAAGTGACACCGATGCAAGCAGGAGAATTCAAGAACTGGATTTTGTCGATCGCACGCCGAGTTGCAGAAGCAGTTCGGGAAAAAGGTTTCTTCGGTGTAGGGACTAGCAATGAAGAAATGTCTATGATAAGAAAGTTGGAAGAAACGTTGACAATTAAGGTATAGATATAGGTGTTACCAAATTGTCGCTCATATTAACATGATGGATTTCTGTTGCTAATAACAAGGAGTGCTTAATGATTGGATTTTTGATTTCGGTTGTAGTGCTTGCGGTTAGTTTATTAATTATCTCAAAGCTACCTACGGGCGTTGAGGTAGACAACCCTTGGATTGCTTTAATTGCGGGAGCAATTATTGGTGCATTCAGCGGAATTTGGGGTATATTCCCAAATTGGTTTAGAGCTACAACAGCTGTTGTTAGCATCGGTTTGATTCCTCTAATTGGCAGTATTATTGTCTTTGGTTTAGCTGCTTGGTTAGTTGAGGGATTTCGTTTACGTTGGGGAATTGGTAGTGCGATTATCGGCGCGATCGCATTAAGTATTGTTAACTCAATTCTCTGGTATATTTTGCGAGCGGTCGGAATTGTTGCCTAATCCAATTTGGTAATATTTGACAGGGAACAGCAACTTAATGCCAAAAAACAAACTGTTCCCTTTATCAATTTTTTTATTAAAGAACAGCGATCGTTTTTTCCCAAGTGAATTCCTTCTTGAGAAATAGGTTTTTATAGATTCTCGATCGTTCTCAAACAACTAATATTGAAAATTAAGTCTGGTTAACGTAGCTCGTCAAGTTAATGGAGCAACTGTTGTAGAAACTAATCAAGTTGCGATCGGATAATTAACCCTAAATATCCCCAACTTTTTCAAAAAGTCGGGGATATTTTCCGATTAGAAATGACGGCGAAACCGAGGATCGAAATGATGTTTTTTTCGCTGATTGCAATTACAACATAACGTTTGTAAATTACTAATATCATTAGATCCACCAGTAGCAAGAGGAATAATGTGATCGATGCTTAACTCAGTCTCAGCACTAGTTTTTCCACAACTCTGACATTGATATTTATCCCGTTGAAAAACATATTTCCTAACTTCTGGAGGAATAGGAATTCTAGGAGTTTTACTCATCTTATCAACCATTACAATAAATGTAAGTAGTAAGTACTTTAATGCTTCAGTGCTTCAGCACTTACTACTTACTCTTACTAACTATTATCATTCATCATTCGTCTTAAATCATCAAGAGGTGATTCCGGTTCATTAGTTTCTGGTTCTTCAGGTTCAAATTCTAAAGTAACTCTTACTCGAATTTTTCCCTTTTGCCAACCTTTAGCACCAACTTTTAAAGCTTCAGCATCTAAACCATCAACAAACAATTTCTGTGTTACAACTAAATTTTCTAATATTACTCCTTTGTCTCGTAAAGCATAAAATAGTGAATGGGGTAGCCTGTTTTGGTCATTGGTTGCAAACTCCATAGCCGTTTTTAATTGACCAACTTTGTATAGACCATTTGAAAGTTGAATAACATCATCATCGCTAAAATTTGGCAAATAGTAATTGTATTCCATGTTAATCTCCTGAACTTGTAATTGTCCTATTTACTATTCTCATTCATCATCCGTCTTAAATCGTCAAGTGGCGATTCTGGTTCGATTATTTCTGGAGTATCTGGACAAAACTTTAAGATAACTTTTATGTCCATAATTTCAGAACGTTTGACGTTTGCTTCCCGCAGTTTGTCATCCATCTTTTTAGCCTCTACATATCGCAATTTCTCTTGATCTAGGGGAGGTAAAAATTTTAAAACAACCTGTATTGTAAGTTTACCCTTTTGCCAATTTTGAGCACCAAGCCTTAAAACTTCACAATCTATTCCCTCACTTGGCGAACATTTCCAATTAATTTCATTGAACAGACCATAAATTAACTTTAATTTTGAATAATGCTCCAAACGTAAGTCCATTCGACCGTAATTGAAAGAATCTCTAGCAAACTGAGAAAATCTTTGCCAAATTTCCTCTTTAAGTTGACCAACTTTCAACATTTTGTCTTGTTCAAAGGAAACTACATCATCATCTCTGTCTAGTAGCTGAAATTTATTACTCATAATCACCATCAAATTGTTTCAGTAAAAAGGTCATTATTTTAGGGTTTTGGTGCGTTACACTGCGTTAACTCAGATCTTGCAGAGTATGGAGGTAGAACCTCCCAACCCTCGTTACCAGGTTGAACCTGGTAACGAGAAATAGAGGCTCCGCCTCCTGGTGCAAGATCTCAGTTAACGCACCCTACATACTGTTTACTCGGAAGTTTCTGTAACTTCTTCGTTTACAACAACGGGAATGAAATCTGTTTCGCGGATTTCTGGGAGAACTTTTTCATACAGTTGCATGGCTTGTAAACAAGCGTTAATGCCAGAAATTGCTTGATTGTATTCCTCGATTTTTTGTTTAACTTCTTGCAAAAATCGATTATTTCGGGTGATTTTTTCTTCAGCTTCTTTCGCCAAAGTTTGCTCTAAATATGTACGCGCTTGATTATATTGTTGTAGGATTTCATCTGCTTGGTAAGTCGCCATTGGTAACAATTGGGTGTTAATTGTTTGGTTGATGGTTTGGCGGAAGTTGCGCTTAATTGTGGTGGAAACTTTGGGTTCAAAGTCTAACTTTAAAAGTTGACGAATTGCTGGTTCTGCTTCTACCATGCTTTCGCAGTCGTAACCTTGAGAAGTTTGTAGTAAAGTTTGGCGGAATTGATAAATTGAAAAAGTTCCTTCGTCGTAAAACCGAGGACTTTCTCGCACGTAGCGATCGCACTCCACCTTAGCCTCACTGATCAAAGCTTGAGTTATCTGTTTTTCCAACACTTTCAACTGTTGCTCAATACCACCATCATTCCCTAAAAGTCGGTACAAATTGCGATAATAATCAGACTTCCGAATTCGCTCAACTAAACGTTGGAAAAAACTAGCAATTACTTCCTGGGAAGACTCAACTAAAATATCTTCCAATTGATTAGATAAAGAGTAAAGTGCTTCCACCAAAACCGCTAACAAAGGCGCAGTAGCATTGCGGGGATGACTCAAAGTTGCTCGTTGATAAGCCGATCTCACAGAAAAACTATCCAACAACTCATCTAAACGGCGAATCATCCGTGATTGCAACTTATTAAAATCATCTTCAAAATATTGGCAAGTATTTGTCACCACTTGGTTAATTTCATCCGCTATATGTTGGCGAAATTCCTGTCCAATTTGTTGTAACTGCTGATTTAATCTGCTTAATTCCTGCGCTTTCATCGCTTCAATTTCGCGAGGCTGACTATCCAATTCTCGGTATAGCGATAAATAGTGTTTTCGCAGACTAATACATACAGGTTGCAAGTCATCAGCCAAACTAGCAAAGAGTTGAGGACGTTTCTCCAAAGTCAAATAACGAGTAATGGCATCTCGAAATTCATCAATTCCGCTATCTTGAATTAGTTGATTAATTAATGGTGTTCCCCATTCGGAAAGGATACGCACATAATTTTCATTGGGTGACTCATAGCCATTAATGGAAATCCGAAAATTACTGGGTAATTTGCGGGAAGTGCCACAATAATTATTAAAAGCATAGACAAATTGTGGCGTTTCTTCTTGTCCATTTAAACCTTTGACGCTTTCAACAAAGACGGTATCTAAACCATAGCGATCGCGCCCACTAGTTCCCTTAATTTGACTGCCATAAAATCCCAACAAACCGCTAGTTTTATAAACCTTTGGTGTCTCCCGGAATTGCGAATGAATTAAATCTTCTAAGCGTTGTCTTAATTGGCTATTGTACCAAGTTTCATCGATGCGATTAAAAACGTAGAAAACGCGATCGCGAATCCCCGGATTTGCTCGCATTTTTTCCAACAATTCCGTTTCTTCCGTTGTCATATCACCCGCCGATGCAGGTTTCAAAACACAGACAACCGCCGAAGTTTCTGGATCTTCAATTTTCCGATAAGTTAATTCTGCATCTCTCTTGACTGGCGCATCAATTCCCGGCATATCAATTAACACATTACCATCTTGCAATAAGGGATGATAACAGTGATATTCAATACGTTTTAAAACTGCGCTATTATTTCCCCGTCGCGCATAACTCGCAGCTTCTTTTAAGTTAGAAAAATTAAACTGTTCCATTGAATAAGTAGCGTTATTCAAAGTATGAATATGTTCCCGATTTGCTACATATCCTTCTAATAACAATAACAGCGCTTTTGCTTGTTTCGCCCGTTCCGATTTACTTTCGCCACCTTCTTGCTGAACAATTGCTTGGCATCCTTGACAAAGCAAATCAATTACTTCTGGTTGGTTGATGTTTTGCGGTGCAGATAAACTTAATTTTTTACATAAAGTTAACGCTTGTTCGCGAATTTCTGCCTCACTCAAAAATGTTAAAACAACTCGTTCTCGATCCTCAGTTTCCGCGTATTCGATATAACATTCGGTTCCCGTTGCGTGCCCTTCCGCACTGTAAAGCAACTCCCTTTCTAGCAAAGCGTTGATTAGCATGGATTTCCCCGCACTAAACGCACCCGCAAACACAATTTCAAACTTGGGAGAAATCGCCTTTCGCAGGGAAGCTTCTACAGCGGTGGTATCCTGCGATCGCAAAGATGCCTCCTGATGCAACAGTTGTAATATTAATTCAACTTGTTCTTGGAGGTTTTGACACGCTGGCAATACTTGAATCATGGTAGTTATTTGAACAATTTTATACTCCTGCTCTCAGTATTCCCAAATTGCTCCCCGAAACTCACGTTGTCAATAATTTTTTCTGTTAATTCTCTTAACTGGGAAGTTTCATAATAGTAAAGTTTTCTAAAATATCTGAATTAAGCAAATTTTTTATCCCGGTTTCTGTGTTTTTAAACAAGGCAGTAAACGCACCAGCACCTAATTTATCTTGTGGGAAAATTCGGTAACAGGGGAGGTTAGTTAAGTGCGATCGATAATCCTCTAAATGCTCAACTGCGATCGCCTCAAATTGCGGAAATTTCTTAATTAACCATTCGCAAACTTCCTCATTTTCTTCCGGTGAATAGGTACAAGTCATATAAGCTAAATACCCCTGCGGCGCTACGATTTTCGCTGAATTAGCAATAATTCTCTTTTGGCGATTAGCACATTGATTAATATTAGCTGGATGGAAACAGCCGATCGCCTTTTCACCCTTCGCTAACAAAGATTGTCCCGTACAAGGAGCATCAACAATCACTAGATCGCTAGTTTGAGCAAAGCTTTCTGCTAAAACACTAGAATCTCTATTTATAACAACAAATGGTTGAATTTGACATCTTTTTAAATTAGAAATCAACATTCCCAACCTCTTACCAATCACCTCATTACTAATTAATAATTCTGGTTGGAAAAGTCGCCAAGCAAAAATTCCCTTTCCTCCCGGCGCAGCACACATATCAAACACTACCTTTACTGGAGAGGGAATTGTTAATAGAACAGAAGCAGCAAAAACCGAAGAAAAATCTAAGCAGTAATAATAACCTTCATTGTGTAAAGAATGTTGCCCCGGTTTACTATCTAAAGCTAATCTATCAATAAATTTTGGTTGCCAAGCTGTCGGAGTTTCAACTAAAAAAGGCACTTCATCCGGTTTTTCTCGACACCAAAGAATGCAAGGATGGAAAGGTTGAGGTTGAGTTAATGCTGTAACAAATTCTTCCTGTGAACTAGGATCTGTAAATAAGCGGCGACTCAGTTTAATTAGCAAATTAGAAGTTTTTTCCATTTTTATTAGTTACATATTAGACTGGAATGAGGCTATAAGAATTTTGAATGAGTAGTGCAATGCTCGTATTCTAAACGAATCGCTCAACCTACGGCACAATATAGAGAAGCGAACAAGGGAGTATTTATGGCTAAGAAAGGTAAAAAGCACGATCTCCAATGGATCAAACAAACCATCGAGTTAAAAGAAGATCATAACTGGAAATCAACACCAGGAACTCGCATCTTTGTTGCTGGAAGAGGGGCGTTGCGCTTCGATGTTCCTGAAGATTGGCATTTTGAACCAGATACAAAGTCTTTTCGGTTTTTAGATAAAAAGCCACCAAATGATGATTGTCGTTTAGAAGCTTCTTTTAATTTATTACCTCAAGGGGATTGGTCAGATTTTCCCTTAGTTCACCTATTAAAGCAGATTGTTCGAGATGATGAACGGAATCCGATCGCACAAGGAGAAATCATCCAATTCAAACGTCAAACTGCCCGTGTTGTTTGGACAGAAATTAAATTTATTGACCCCAACGAAAACCGCGAAGCATTCTCCCGAATTTGCATTGGTTTAGGTTCTGGTGTGCAATGTTTAATTACCTTCGATTTTTGGGCCGATCAAGCAGAAAAGCTAATTCCAGTATGGGATACAGTGATGAATTCTTTAGTTCTTGGTTTGTATATTCGCGATCCTCGCACAGGTTTTGCCTTACCTGATTAACTCAGTGTAAACCCTTAGTAAAAACTCAATTGATTTGTTTTCTTTTCATCATTTTTACCATTGACAAAATTTAATATCTTTGCTATGGAAAATGTGATATCTAATAAATAGAGGCGTATTTAACCTGGAGGCGTTATGTTTCTCAAACAGAAGCAAACCGGGGATTTGATTGAAATATTGACGATCGTAGATCTCTATAACCCTTGTAAAACCGAAGTTACAGGTCAATTTCACTGCGGGGAAGAAATGCAAGAACCGGAAATATTCCTGAAATCAGAATTGGTTTTTCCTTCCAGCGAACCTCTACCCATTTGTTGGATAGACTCCCACTATAATGAAATTCCTCCGCGACCTGTTGCACTAATGGCAACCCCATAAATTGTAGAGTGCATTACATTGCGTTAATGCAGCAAAATTTTGTTACTTGATGGTGCGTTACGGCTTGACCTAACGCACCCTACTATTTTTTGTCAGCAGAAGTGTTAAGTAAAATTTAGATTTGCTTGAAGTGGACAGCATAAGATAAGATTGAACATAAATGTTCACGTTACGTTGAAGTTATGTTTAAAAACTACTATTTGCTCTAGGGAGATTATTTTTTGCAAAACTAGTTACGCCAGAAAAAGCGTACTCAGAAAGAAGTGAAATCAAATGAGTGATCATAAAAGGGTAATTCATGCCGAACCAACTAAAGATTTATTCATATATATGTTGGTGCGAGATATCCCACTTATTCGAGCTATTATTGATTTGGTTGATAACTCGGTAGATGGCGCAACTCATTTCCAGAGTAATGAAAATTATGAAGGGCTTTGGATAAAAATTTTAGCTAACAAAGAGAAATTTGAAATTCGAGATAATTGTGGAGGAATAGAGGTAAAGGAGGCAGAGGAGTATGCTTTCAAATTTGGAAGACCCAGTGATGCTGAATTAACACCAAAATCAATCGGAAGATTTGGAATTGGGATGAAGCGAGCGTTTTTCAAGATCGGAAAAAAATTTAGAGTTGAATCAACTACTTCTAGCTCAAAATTTGTAGTCGCAGAAGATGTAGAAGAATGGAAAAATAAGCCTGAATGGACATTTGAATTTTTAGACGTTCAAGAAAATAGCAATTCTACATTCAGTGACGTTGGAACTCAAATATTAATTGAAAATTTGCATGAAAGCGTATCGGAGGAATTAGGATTAGAAAATTTTATATCTCAACTGAAGCAAGAATTAACTATCGCATATTCATTAAAAATAAAAAAAGGCTTAAGCATTAGTATAAATGATGAGACTCTGCATCCGGCTCCCCTTAATTTTCGTACTTCGGACAAGATTAAAGTTGCAAAATTTGAAAAAGAGTTTCATTATTTTGGAAGCCATAAAATAGACACACCAGTTCAGGTTAGGTTATATGCGGGCGTATCAGATAGGAAGCTAAATGAAGGTGGATGGTATATATTCTGCAATGAACGTATGGTTCTTGAAGCTGACCAAACGGAAATAACGGGCTGGGGTACAAAAAATGGCTTCCCAAAATATCATGCTGATTTTGCATTCTTTAGAGGTTATGCTTTTTTCGAGTCTGATGATGCTGCTTATTTACCTTGGACGACGACAAAAACAGGGATTGATTACGATTCACCAATTTACAGATCCATCAAACAAGAAATATATCAACTAACGGCTCCTGTTATTCTATTTTTGAGGAAAATGGCAGACGAAAAGAGCCGCGTAGAACGTGGTGAAATACCTGAGAGCTTACTTGATCAAGCATACTTGCAAACTTCACTTCATTCTGTGTTTGAAGCAGATACAAGTCCTACCTTTGAAATCCCTGAGCAATCGGCAATTCCACTTCGTCAAAAGCGTGGCAACATACACTATAGTAAACCAATAGAAGAAATTGAACTAGCCAAAGAACTATTAAATGTTTCATCCTATAAAGAGGTTGGTGAAAAAACCTTTGATTACTATTTACATAACGAAGGATAAGTATAATGGCTGGTAGTTATTCAAAAATTAATTACCGTCTTCGTCCTGCAAAAGCAGTAGAAAGAAAGATGATCTGCGATTCACTCCGATGCTTAAGTCCATTCGGAGAACTTACAAGTTATAGATATGTAGGTTTTGGATCAACTTACTTTAGTGACTTTATTCTTTTTCACAAATCCTTACATATTGAAGACATGATAAGTATAGAAAAAGATCAGCACGCTAAAGAGCGTTTTGAATATAATAAACCTTTTGGGTGTATAAAAATCAAGTACGGAGCTTCCTATGAAGTTCTTCCGACAATTGAATGGAATAAAAAATCTATTGTATGGCTTGATTATGATAGCCCATTAGAAAAAACAATCCTAGATGATATTGATACTCTTATAGGCAAATTAGTATCTGGCAGTGTTTTAATTGTTACAGTTAGTGCAGAACCAGAACGACCTGGAGAAGAAGGTTTGACTATAGAACAGATAGCTCAGTTTAGAGAAGATAAGTTACAGGAAAGACTGCCTAAAGAGAAAATACCCATTAACCTAGAATCGATTGATTTGACTGGGAAAAGACTTGGAAATTTGTATAAGAGAATAATTCATAATCAAATAGAACAAAGTATTATTACCATCAACTCAACCCGTTCAGCCGATGAAAAGCTTAATTATAAGCAAATTTTTGATTTTCGTTATGCTGACGGTTCTCGTATGTTAACAATTGGATGGCTCCTTTTTGAGCATAGCTACTGTAATTTGGCAGAACAATGTAAATTTAATAAAAATTTTCAGGTAACCAAATTAGATGAACCTTATGAAATAAATGTACCGAATCTTACACTTAAAGAAATCCAGTATCTAGATAGCCAAATGCCTACAGATGATTGCAATGCTGTGCAGCGAATTTGTATCCCCCTTAAAGATGTTAAATCCTATGCAGAATTATATAAATATTTTCCTTCTTTCGTAGAAATGTTTATGTAATTACTCGCTTGCTATATTTTTGTAGGATATTCAAAATTTTAAACAATTATATTCTTCTATCTCCGCGTCAATTACCTCTTTCTTAATTGATCCAAACAATTTCTCTAAATAGCACCCAAGTCGCTTTACCTCAAGCCATGTCTACTCTAGCTTTCTGTAATTTGGTAAAATTGGACTCTATGTGTCCTTTGTATGCCCTTTCGCCATGTTCTGCGACTACCTCCAACTTATTCTTACCGCCCGTGTTTACGATGTTGCCCAAGAAACTCCTTTAGAATACGCTCCTAATCTTTCTAAAAGACTAAACAATAAAATCTTGCTAAAGCGGGAGGATATGCAGTCTGTTTTCTCTTTTAAATTGCGAGGTGCTTATAACAAAATGGCACAATTGCCGCCAGATATTTTAGCGCAAGGTGTGATTGCGGCATCTGCGGGAAATCATGCCCAAGGTGTTGCCCTTGGTGCTAGAAAATTGGGAACAAAAGCGATTATTGTGATGCCAGTAACTACGCCGCAAGTAAAAGTTGATGCGGTGAAAGCTAGAGGCGGAGAAGTAGTTTTATATGGCGATACTTTTGATGAAGCTTGTGCTTATGCGCGTCAGTTGGAAGGAGAAAAAGGGTTAACTTTTATTCATCCTTTTGACGATCCTCATGTGATTGCTGGACAGGGTACGATCGGCATGGAAATTCTGCGACAATATCAGAAACCAATTCATGCTATTTTTGTGGCAATTGGTGGTGGTGGTTTAATTTCTGGTATTGGTGCTTATGTAAAACGCATTCGTCCAGATATTAAAATTATTGGTGTAGAACCTGTGGATGCTGATGCCATGTATCAGTCTTTGAAAGCAGGTAAAAGAGTTCAATTATCGCAAGTTGGTTTATTTGCTGATGGTGTAGCAGTGCGAGAAGTGGGAGAGGAAACTTTTCGCCTGTGTCAGGAATATTTAGATGATATTATTTTGGTGAATACTGATGATACTTGTGCGGCAATTAAGGATGTTTTTGAGGATACAAGATCAATTTTAGAACCAGCTGGCGCATTAGCGATCGCAGGTGCTAAAGCTTACGTCGAAAAAGCACAAATTGAAGGACAAACTTTAGTTGCTGTCGCTTGTGGTGCTAATATGAATTTCGATCGTCTACGTTTTGTCGCCGAAAGAGCAGAACTAGGTGAAAATCGTGAAGCTATTTTTGCTGTCACAATTCCTGAAACTCCTGGTAGTCTCCGCAAGTTTTGCGAATGTATGGGAAGACGCAGTTTAACTGAATTCAACTATCGCATTGCAGATGAAAAAATTGCTCACATTTTTGTCGGTGTACAAGTACAAAATCGTGCCGATGCTGCCAAAATGGTAGAAACTTTTGAAGCGCATGGATTAAAAACAATTGACTTAACAAATGATGAATTTACTAAATTACATTTGCGTCACATGGTAGGCGGACGTTCTCCACTCGCACACAATGAATTATTGTACCGTTTTGAATTTCCTGAACGTCCCGGCGCATTGATGAAATTTGTTAATTCCATGAGTCCGAATTGGAATATCAGCGTATTTCACTATCGCAATAATGGATCGGATTACGGCAGAATAGTCGTAGGAATTCAAGTACCACCTGATGAGATGCTAGAGTGGCAAGCATTTCTTGATACCTTGGGATATCGTTATTGGGATGAAAGTCAAAATCCGGCTTATAAGTTGTTTTTGGGGTAGAGTTTACTGTTAAGCTTCATGTTGACAACCTCCATGAACCAAGAATCCTCGTACCTTGATAGCCCAGGAGTGTCAATCACTGGCTCAAAGGTTCCATTAACTCATGCTTGACAGAATTGTGAGTTCTGAGTTTTGAAATCTCAAATCTCAAATCTCAAATCGGATGACACAATGGAATTGTGTGTTGGAATGCACAAACTCCAGCATAACTACATTGGCGATATTTCAGTTGCTTTTTTTGAGCAAGGAAGTGGGAAACGAGCATGGACAGCAATAATTGGCTGAAGCAGCTATTGATGATAGGCGTAGGTACGACATCTTTAATGGCAGAAAAAATTCGGGAAGTCAGCGATCAATGGGTTAGGGAAGGTAAAATTAATCCTGACCAGGCGAAGGCGTTTGTTGATGATTTGATGAATCAGTTGAAGTCAGATCAAGGTAGCAATTTTGAGGCGCAGATGCAACGCCAGATGCGAAATATGATGCAGGATTTGGGTGTGGCGCGTCAGTCGGAAGTGGATGAGTTGCGGGGAAGGATTGACCGTTTGGAACGTCAGGTGCGTGATTTGGAAAATAAGCTGTGGCGCTAAGAAAACTGATAGGATGCGATCGCAGCTGCAAAGATTTCAGGGAGGAAGAATTTTGAAAGCAATTGTGATCAGCGGTGTAGTTATGCTGGTCTGTGGGTTAATTTTGCTGGTGGCGCAACTTAGCAGTCCTCAAAAACCAGCTTTAGCTGATGAATTGACGGGAACTCAACAGCTGGTGGCTACAGCATCTCAAGGTACTTTATTTGCGAGTAATATTATGTCTAATCCATCAAGTGCTGATTCTGATAAAGAAGTCGTGACAACACCTTCTGGTCTAAAGTATCTGGAGTTGGTAGAGGGTACTGGCGCTACTCCGAACGCTGGTCAGACGGTGTTCGTCCATTATACTGGCACGTTGGAGGATGGGAAGAAGTTTGATAGTTCGCGCGATCGCAATCAGCCCTTTTCCTTTAAATTAGGTATGGGACAAGTGATTAAAGGCTGGGACGAAGGACTCAGCACCATGAGAGTTGGTGGTAGCCGTCGATTAATTATTCCCCCAGAATTAGGTTACGGTACTCGTGGCGCAGGTGGAGTTATTCCCCCTAACGCTACTCTGGTTTTTGATGTGGAACTGTTGAAAATACAGTAGTTAAGGCAGAGGTGCAGAAGGGCAGAGGTGCAAAAGGTAAAAAATTCTCCTTGTCCCCTTGTCCCTTCGTTAGTGATGAGTTTTAAGTTTTGAATTAATAACTTAAAACTCATCACTCAAAACTCAAAACTCGCCCTTGTCCCCAGTCCCCTATCCCCGATGAGATGAAGCCATATTTCGGAAACGGGTAAATTGCGGGTCGAAGAGTAATTTTACTGTTCCGGTTGGGCCGTTGCGGTGTTTGGTAATGATGATTTCTGCTACGCCTCTGTCGGGAGAGTCTGGGTTGTAGTATTCATCACGATAGAGCATAATTACTAAATCTGCGTCTTGTTCGATCGATCCACTTTCTCTCAAATCTGCCATCATTGGGCGTTTATTTGTTCTGGCTTCTACTCCTCGACTTAGCTGAGATAGGGCGATTACTGGTACGTTTAATTCACGGGCTAAACCTTTTAAACTTCTAGTAATTTTGGATAATTCTTGGACTCGATTATCGCCGCCTCCTTCCATTAATTGCAAGTAATCTATTAATATTAATCCCAATTCTCCGCCAATTTCTGTTTGCAAGCGTCTGGCTTGGCTTTTCATTTCGGTGACTGTGATAATGGCTGAGTCATCAATATAAATTGGGAGTTCGGTTAATACTCCTAATGCACTACTTAAAGAGTCCCATTCGTTTTGACTGATTCTACCCGATCGCAAACGGTTACTCTCAATTTCTGATTCGCTAGATAACATTCTTTGCACTAATTGCTCTTTCGACATTTCTAGACTGAAAATAGCAATTGGTAATCGATGTTTTCCGGCGATGTTTTGGGCAATGCTGACTGAAAATGAGGTTTTTCCCATCGAAGGTCTGCCAGCTACAATGATTAAATCAGAACGCTGAAAACCGCCTGTCATGGCATCTAAATCGTAGAAATCGCAACTTAAACCGGGTAAAATTGCTGAGTCTTGATTGCGCTTTTCTACTTCTTGATAGATATAACCTGCTGTTTCTCCAATTGATACTAAACCTTGTTGGGGTCGTTCTTGGGTAATGCCAAAAACTTTTTCTTCGGCTTCATCAAGAATAATTGGTAATTCTTTAGCTGTATCGTAACCTAATTGGGTGATTTCATGACCGACATGAATTAATTTGCGACGGATATGTTTATCTTCTATGAGTTTGGCATATTGGTCGATGTTAACGGCGCTGACGGTGCGATCGACCAACTGCACCAACTTACTTTGACCACCAATTTTATCTAATAATTTACGATCGGCAAGCCAAGCCATTACTGTTAATAAATCTGTTGGCTTACCTTGACTATGTAAACTTGATGTAGCACGATAAATAGTTTTATGGGCTTCTAAAGAAAAAGCTTCGGGAGTTAACAGATCGGCAACCCGGTTAATTGCTTCGGGATCGATTAGTATTCCACCTAAAATCGATTCTTCAGCTTCGATATTTTGGGGAGGTAAGCGATCGCCAACACTCGGAAAATTAATAGAGTCAACCATAATTAATATTGGCTAATTATATAGTCAGCCATTAGCCATTGAGCAAAAGAAGATCCAAATGACTAATGACCAATGATAAACCCTAAATTAGCTTGCAGTTCCTAGAACTATAATCTCTATTTGGGCAGATACTTCTGGGTGAATTTTAACTTCTGCTTTGTAGGTACCAGTCTTGCGAATTTCGGGTAAAGTAATACCGCGACGATCGACTTCATGACCAGTAACTTGCTGAATGATTTCTGCAACTTCCTGATTGGTCACACTACCAAAGATAGCATCTCCTTCCCCGGCCTGCTTCCGCACGGTAAAGTTACCGACTCTTTCGATCGCAGCTTTGATCTCCAATGCTTGTTCTTTGAGTTCCGCAAGGCGTTGACGTTCCAGTTCTCTACGTCTTTCTACTTGTTTGAGAATTCCGGGAGTAACGTGAGTCGCAAATTGCCTGGGAATGAGATAATTACGGGCATAGCCAGGGGCTACATCCACAACGTCGCCAGATCTGCCCAGCTTGTTGACATCTTGTAATAAAACTAATTGAACTCGTTTGCTCATGAGCCTTCCTGTGGAGCCTGGGTAAAATATATCCGAACTTACAATATTAGCGAAATGTGGGGAACGATCGCAATTGGGCAAAACTTCCCCATTTCGCTAAATCTGATTAATTTTAAAAGTGATCTTTCATTCCCCGCAGTTTGGCAAAGGTTTGTATCGGGTCTTGACTCTTCACTGCTGATTGTAAATTAGGATTATCCCAACGTAAAAAGGGATTAGTTTGCTTTTCTGTTCCTAACATTGATGGTACAGTTGCCTGATGGCGATCGCGAGCCGTTTTTACCTCATCATATCTAGCCTGTAAATCCGAATTTGTCCGATCTACAGTTAAAGCAAATTGCAGATTTTTCAAAGTATACTCATGGGCACACCAAACTCTAGTATTGTCCGGTAAATTCCGTAGTTTCCCCAAAGAATCAACCATTTGCGTGGGAGTACCTTCAAAAAGTCTGCCACAACCACCAGCAAACAAAGTATCGCCGCAAAACAATTCCCCAACTTCACCCGCAATAGTGGGAGGAAAATAGTAAGCTATATGGGCGCGAGTGTGTCCAGGAACAAAAATAACGGAAGCTACTCGATCGGCAAAAGTAACCTGAGAACCTTCTTCTAAAAATACCTGTTGTCCCGGAATTCTCCCTTTGTCCTCCGCACCACCATAAACACAAGCATCGGGGAAACTTGCTATTAACTGCTGATTACCACCTACATGATCGTGATGGTGGTGAGTATTAAAAATAGCAACTAACTTGGCATTCAGAGTTTCCAGTGCCCGCAATACTGGCGCAGCTTCTGCTGGATCGACTACAGCAGCAGTATTCGTTTGGCGATCGTGCAATAGAAAGATGTAATTGTCCGAAAGTGCAGAGAGTCGATGAACCTGCATACCAAGGTACCTCAGTAGTAAGTAAAATGAACGCAGCTAATTTGCCTCAACAAGAAAAAGCAGTATGATTGCTTTAGTAATCGATCGGCTGCAAATATTTTTTTGGCCTTAGTGGTAGTTTACTGCCAAGACATGGGCAAACTATAAAAGAGGTCAATTTCATACATGAGAGGAAACTTCCAGGGCAAGTCTACTGTTAGTCTTAAGCAAATAATCGACCAGATCTTAATTTCAGGTCAAGTTAGTCGAGAGGAGTATATGCAGCTTACCTCAGCTATACTTTCTGACAAACAAATTACTGAAGAAGATCGCCGTCAAATTAATCACATCTTTGATTATTTGCAAGCTGGTCGGTTGAAATTAATAGATTAGTTACATTTAGGAAAAAATGTCACAAACCAAACCTACTATTCTAGTTACAGGTGGTGCCGGATACATCGGTTCTCATGCAGTCCAAGCACTCCAAAATTCAGGCTATGATGTGGTGATTTTGGATAATTTAGTCTATGGACATCGAGATATTGTGGAGAATGCGTTAAAGGTGGAGTTAATCGTTGGTGATACTGGCGATCGCGCTTTACTAGATAACTTATTCTCTAGTCGAAATATCGCCGCAGTGATGCACTTTGCTGCTTATGCTTATGTAGGTGAATCTGTAACCGATCCGGCGAAATATTATCGCAACAACGTAGTAGGAACCCTGACACTTTTAGAAGCAATGGTAGCAGCTAACGTGAAGAAATTTGTGTTTTCTTCTACTTGCGCTACTTATGGTGTTCCCCAAACAATTCCGATTCCCGAAAATCATCCTCAAGACCCAATTAACCCTTACGGTGCAAGTAAGTTAATGGTAGAACGGATTTTAGCAGATTTCGATGTTGCTTATGATTTTAAATCTGTTTCCTTCCGTTACTTTAATGCCGCTGGTGCCGATCCTAATGGTTTGTTAGGTGAAGATCATAACCCCGAAACTCACTTGTTACCTTTAGTTTTAATGGTAGCTTTAGGTAAGCGGGAATCAGTTTCAATTTTTGGCACAGATTATCCCACTCCTGATGGCACTTGTATTCGGGATTATATTCACGTTTGTGATTTAGCAGATGCTCATGTTTTAGGTTTAGAGTATCTGTTGAATGATGGAGATTCTAACATATTTAACTTAGGCAATGGCAGCGGATTTTCGGTAAAAGAAGCGATCGATGCTGCTAGAAAAGTCACAGGGAAAGAGATTAAAGCGATCGAGTGCGATCGTCGTCCCGGAGATCCGCCAATGTTAGTCGGAAGTAGCGAAAAAGCCCGTAAAATTTTAGGCTGGCAACCTCAATACGGCAACATCAAAGATATCATAGCCCATGCCTGGAATTGGCATCAAAAACGTCACAACTAAAAAAAACTCTGTCCAAAGGATGGATTGAATCATGACTCCCCTAGTATCAATTATCATTACTTGTTTCAATCAAGGTAAGTATTTAGAAAAATCAGTTAATAGCGTCCTCAATCAAACCTTTTCAGATTTAGAATGTCTGATTATAGATGATGGCTCAACTGATAACACTCGAGAAGTATCAGAGCATTTAGTAACCAGAGATTCCCGAATTAAGTACTTCTACAAAGAAAACGGTGGGGTATCTTCAGCTCGTAACTACGGGTTTCGACAATGCCAAGGGGAGTGGATTCAATTCTTAGATGCAGATGATTGGATTAATGAGGACAAAATTAGGTTTCAATTGAGCCATAAAGAAGGAAAAAATCAAAGCAACAGTGTATTTTACACTGATTATGAACGAGTATATTTAGACAAAGAACAAAATATTACCGACAGACAGTTAAATATTGTTGGTTCTTTAACCAGAGAGCAGTTAATCCAGCGTTTACTTATTCCAGATTTTTTAGCTGATTCTCCATTTCCCGTATTGCAGCAATGTTTACTGCTCAATCGAAATGTTTTTCAAAAAAAGATGTTTGATGAAAGCCTAAAAGCTTTGCAAGACCGCGATTTTCCCCTAGATTTAGCAATAGCAGGAGTTGATTTTATTTACACGCCTATAGTCGGAGCATTTTACACCAAACATCAGACTAATAGAACTAATAAATGGTCTTACATGAAAAATTATTACATTTTATTTTACGAAACGGTGTATAAAAGACACCCGGAGTTAGTGCCGCTTTGCGAAGTAGGTTTAGATTTTCTCATTAAAGATACTATTCGTGAAAAAGACACCCAAAACTTTGAAAGACTGATAAAAATTACCAATTATCCAATTTATTTTTGGGACAAAAGATTTAAAATAAATAATCCAAATTTACTAAAATCAATTTATAGAATTAGACAAGTAATTCCCAACTTTTTAATTTATGAAAAATACCGAGGGCCTCGTTCAGAAAAAATCATAGCTATGTTCTCTCAACTAACTAAACTTGGAAAAAATTCAAATAACAACCCCCAAAGACAGAAATAATCATTGTATTCAAAGAGGAATTTATGGGATTAAAAGTATCCTTGGTTGTTAGTGACCTTGCTGGTGGTGGAGTAGTCCGAGCATTTTTACTCGGACAAGTACTAAAAAAACTGAATTATGAAGTAGAAGTTGTCGGTTTTAACTTTGGGAAGGAATTGTACGCCATTCCTCCTACAAGTATGTCTGTTTTCTCATTACCAGGTAGCAAATATCCAGAATTATTTAAACAAATACCCCTAATTTTAAAAAAAATTGATGGCGATATTATATATGCAGTCAAACCGAAGCCTACGAGTTTTGGAGTAGCTTTAATTAAAAGATTATTTAAACATCGTCCTTTAATTTTAGATATGGATGACTGGGAACTAAGTTGGTATGGAGGAGATGAGTGGAAATATGAATTTAGTTTAAAAAATTTATATAGGGATATCTTTAAAAAAGATGGGTTGTTGAAATATGCCGATCATCCTTTATATATCAAATGGACGGAAAAACTAGTTTTCCAAGCCGATGCTATTACTATAGACACTGAGTTTCTCAAAAATCGTTTTGGCGGAATCTATTTACCCAACGGCAAAGATACAGAAATGTTTGACCCCCACAAGTATAATCCCACGATTAGCAAAGAGCGTTACCACCTTAGTGAATATCGAATTTTAATGTTTCCGGGGGCACCAAGACCTCACAAAGGAGTAGAAGATGTATTAATGGCATTGGAAAAACTGAATCAACCAGATTTAAGATTGGTAATTGTTGGTGGCAGCCCCTACGATGATTATGATGATAAATTAATGCAACAATGGGGGCGTTGGATAATTAAACTACCTAGATGCTCTGTAGAAACAATGCCGGAAGTTTTAGCTGCTGCTGATATTGTAGTAGTTCCGCAGCGAGATAGTCTGGCAGCAAGGGCGCAATTTCCACTGAAATTAACCGATGGTATGGCAATGGCAAAGCCAGTTTTAACAACTAAAGTAGGAGATATTCCAGAAATACTCGGTGGAACTGGTTATCTTGTAGAACCAAATTCTCCAGACCAGATTGCCCAGCAAATTGAGTATATATTCCACAATTTATCAGCAGCCAACGAAAAGGGAAAGCAAGCAAGAGAGAGGTGTATAACTTACTACAGTGTTGATAGTATGTCGGCTGTACTCTCCAATTTAATTGCTAGTTTGCAATTAAAATAACTGGCTAAGTGAGCGTACAGGTTTACTACGAAAAAGTTGAAATAAAAGGGGAATCTTAATGAAGAAAAATGCTCTTAGCAAGTAATCAAGGGCTACCAACGATTTCCTGGGACAAGATAACAAAAATATTGTTCAGGAGTTCAGGAGTTCCCTTTCCTCACCGAATTGTTCCATTTTAAACCAATAGCCTAATCAAGTAAGCTACCAGTTAAAGATTGTACAAGATTTAATCAAATTACGGATAGCTCATGTCTAGACATAAATTACTTATAAGATATGTTCGGAAATATCCTCTGTGGATTTTACTGACAATTGTTTTGGGATTTTCTGGCGCTTTGTTTAATGGTGTAAGTACAACTCTAATTGTACCAATACTGTTAAATGTTCTCGGTCAAGAAATAAATTTAAAGGGAGCGCCGCCTCTGATTCACAAAGTTATATCGCCTTTTGAGAATCTTAATTTGCCTGCTAGTTATCGGCTGGCAATAATGGCGATAACAATTTTGTTAGTGATTATTTTAAAGAATCTGGCTAACTATGGTGGAAGCTTGGTATCAAGTTCTCTAACTAGAAAGCTTGCTGCTGATATGCGAGAAGAAGGATTGGATTTATTACTAAATGTGGATCTTCAATTCTATGCAAAGAGTAAAGTTGGAGACCTAATCAATCGTCTGGGTGGAGAAATTGGTCGTGCGGTTGCTACAGTTGGGACAATAATTAAGGTTATTAGTATTGTTATTACAATTTTAGTATTAGTAGGATTGCTACTAGCTATTTCCTGGCAATTAACCATTGCTTCAACGTTTTTATTAGCATTAGTTGCATTGATTAACCAATTCTCAATCAAACGCTCTAAAGCTTTTGGTAAGCAGCTTTCGGAAATGTCGAAAGCTTATTCTATTCGGGTATTAGAAGTTCTAAGTGGAATCCGATTAGTTAAGGCAACGGGAAATGAAAATAGGGAATATAAACTGTTAGAGAGGTTAATTCGCGATCGAGAAAAAGCCGATTTTCAATCCCAAGCTAATGAAGGAGCAATTGGCCCAATTAGTGAAGTAACTGGGATTGTTGCTCTGATGATAATTGTAATTTTAGGACGGCTATTTTTTGCTGATAAAATAAGCGCCATTTCCGCTGTTGTCCTGACTTATTTATTAATTCTTTTCCGACTTTTACCTTATATTACTCAATTGAATAATGCCAGAAGTCAATTAGCGAATACTTCGGCTAGCGTAGATTTAGTTTATGACTTTCTGAGGCGGGATAATAAGCCGTTTATGATTAATGGTACTTTACCGTTTAAGGGAATCGAAAAAGGAATTAATTTCCAAAACATTTACTTTAAATATCCTAGTAATGAAGACTTGGTACTCAAGGATGTAACATTATTCTTACCTCGTGGCACTACTTTAGCTTTAGTGGGTTCTTCTGGTGCTGGAAAATCGACTTTAGCAGACCTTTTACCAAGATTTTATGACCCTACAGATGGCTGTATTACGATCGATGGTATGGATCTACGAGAGTATAATTTGAAATCTCTCCGCAGTTCTATGGGGATTGTTAGCCAAGATACTTTCCTGTTCAATGATTCAGTGCGGAATAACATTGCTTATGGCAAACTTGAGGCGACGGAAGAGGAAGTTATTACCGCTGCTAAAAGGGCAAATGCTTATGATTTTATCATGACATTTCCTGAAGGTTTCAACACAATTATTGGTGAGCGTGGTATGAGATTATCTGGTGGGCAACGTCAGCGTCTTGCTATTGCTCGCGCCCTGTTGCAAGACCCTGATATTTTAATTCTTGATGAGGCTACAAGTGCGTTAGATACTGTTTCAGAACGTTTGGTACAAGCAGCTATTGAAGATCTCAGTCGCGATCGTACCACTTTAGTTATTGCCCACCGCCTTTCTACTGTACAAAAAGCGCATCAAATTGCTGTACTCGATAAAGGAATGGTAGTAGAAGTTGGCACCCACGATGAACTTTTGAATAAAGCTGGCTACTACGCAAAATTATATGCGATGCAATTTGCTGAACATCCTGAAAAAGCAATACAACGGAATGAAGAAATCTACAATCGTCTTTCTTACGATGTGCGTACTCGTCTTAATTCGATGATTGGCACCCTGCGCTTGCTTGCAGACGACTTAGCAGACACTCCAGAAGAACAAAAAGAACTACTCGAAGAGTCTTATAGTTCTGCAATTAGTTTGCTCAATAGTATTGAGTTATTTGAACACATTACTAAACTACCTTTAAAGTAGCTACCTTTGCAAGAGAGTTAATTAACCTTTAAACCTTTTGCAGTACTGGAATCATGTCATATACCCAGTTATGCAATTTATTTCTGAGTTCCTTATTCTTCACTTTCATAGCAATGCGAAATACTAACTTTAAGATTGGATGACGCAAAAATTTATCCAATCTTAAACTCCAAAGTTCACTATTGCCTTTGAGTTCTGGGTAATCTGCGTAGAAAATTTTCCAATCAGAATGGGCATCTACGTTAGTACCATGTCTGAGTGTTAGCCTACCATAATGCTGAACGTAGTTATCGACTAAGAAAATATTTAAACCCATTTTTTGCAACTTAAGAGTCAAGTCAACATCATTAAAGTTACCTGTGTAATTAGTAGAAATTCCGCCGGATTTCTCATATACATCTTTAGGGAAAACATTCATATTTAGGGACATGATTGGTGAATAACATGAATATCTTTGCTGGTTCTGAGTAGTGCGTTGGACGGGAAAATCACACCGTGATAAATAAGGAATGAGACATCCGATTTCCTTGTCTTTATGAGTTTCTATAAATTCTCGGAAAGTAGTAAAAGTAGTTGGATATACGTAAATATCCGATGCCATTGTCACTACCCAAGATTCAGTTAATTGGCTGACACCTAAGTTATAGGCTTCGGCAAATGATAAAATTTTTCCCCCGTGTAGGTAGTTAATACCTATTGATTCACAATAGTTTCGTAACTCCTCATCTTCTGTGGCTGAGCCATCAATTACAATCACCGTTGTCACTTCTGGGCAGTTTTTTAGAAGTGAGGCGGCAAATTTAGTAGATTGTTTGACAAAAGGAGGATAATTTTCTTTATAAAAATGGTTGACAGTTACTCCAAACATAACTAAACTCCAGTATGAACGCCTAAGATTGTGGTTTCCCTTTAATTAAAGAAGCAAATTTTTTTAAATAAACGACAGCATTTCTTTATACTTATTCAAGTTGAAGAAGAAAGCAAGTTTAAATATTATATTATTAAGCTAGACAACAGATATAGAAGTTATGAACAGAAAAATAGTAGGGATGCTAACTAGTTATCCTGGGGAAATGCCAACAGATTGGTTGTGGCAACAATCGCCCCATCCATTTGGTGTATGGGGTAATATTCAAATCCAGGCTACTGCTGTGAATCCTGATTTTTTGCTGTTATACAATTTTACGGAATTTCCCAGGTTAAACCCAGAAAAACCCGGATTTTGGCAAAGGTTTAATCGCAGGGAAAAACAGCGAGAACTTCGTCAAGCGGAAATCCAGGCAAAGTTGCAAGGATTCGGTAAAGAAAGAATTATTTCTTTAGTGCGAGAGCCTCCCTTTGAGGAAAAGAAAGCTAAAAGAATTGCAGAATACCAATTGGCTCAATTATACTGCGGTTATGTGTCTGGGCCGGATGATTTTGCTCCGATTCCTGAGTATATGCCTGCAATTTGGTATCATTCTAATTCTTTTCGGGAATTAGAGGAAATGGGACCACCAGAGAAAGTGCGATCGTGCAGCTGGATTACTTCTGGTATTTCTCGAACTGCGGAACATCGTCAGCGGTTAGCTTTTTTGCGGTTATTAAAGGAAAGTAATCTAGAATTTGATCTCTATGGCAAAGATTTACCAGCATGGGCTGGTAGTCAGGGTAAAATAGGTAATAAATGGAATGGAATGAGTGGCTATTACTATAGCCTAGCGATCGAAAACTATGCTCTTAATGATTGGTATGTGAGTGAAAAGCTTTGGGATGCTTTATTAGCTTGGTGTTTACCGATTTATTATGGTGGCTCTGCGGCTGATAAACTATTACCACCAGGAAGTTTTCTCAGATTACCAAGTCGAGACGAAAAAGGCATAGCTTATATTAAGGAGGTAACTGCTACGCCCGATGCTTGGCATGAAGCAAAAGATGCCATAGCCGAAGCTCGTCAGATCGTTCTTCACAAATTAAATCTACTTAATTGGTTATCAGATTTGATAGAAAAACTCAAGTAGAATTAGCAATTTTTGTTGTTTCAAAGTAGGAAAAGTACATGAAAAATGGGATATATACCCTAGCTAATGATAAAGTCTATCACCAAATGGTGGCTTTGCTTAACAGTATAGAAGTTAACGTAGGCAAAGAAATACCAGTTTGTGTAATTGCTTATGATGATAATCTGGAACTGGTACGTGCAGAAATTGCTAAAAGGGAAAACGTTACCTTATTAGATAACCCTGATTTATTTGCCCGTTGGGAAGATTTTTCCTATCAAGTATGGAAAACTCATCCCAATGCGTTGCAAATTTGGCAAAAAAAGGGAATTAAAGGCGTTAATCGCATTGGCATGAATCGTCGCTACTGTGCTTTTGACCCAGAAGCACCTTTTGAGAAATTTGCCTATTTTGATGCTGATGTATTGATATTGAATTCTCTAGATTTGATTTTCAATACCTTAGAGAAAGAGGATTTTGTGGTCTATGATTTTCAGTACAAAGACCTATCACATATCTACAATATCAACAGCCATAAATTGTTAGAAGTTTTTCCTAAAAATCGCCTGGAATCGGAGATATTTTGCGCGGGATTCTATGCTGGAAAAAGAGGCTTATTTACTTCAGAAAAGTTACAACAAATAGTTGAACATTTAGCCGCAGGAGAAGCGGAAGTTTTGTATATGTCAGCGCCGAATCAATCGGTGTTGAACTATATGATCATGCGTTCTAACATTCCAGTCTATAACTTATCGCTAAATTTACCCAAGAGTCAAACAACGGGTTGTGCTGCTAATTCTACTCACTTTGAGTTTCGGGATAATGTGTTATATGACCGGGGGAATCGATTAACTTATCTACATTACATTGGGGTTTCTACTAAACTATTTAATCGACTTTGCGATGGAGAAAATTTGGAGTGTCCCTACCGGGAGATTTTTTTACATTATCGTTATCTGCATGAACCAGAAAAACGACCTCAGTTTACATCGAAAATAAAACCATACAACCCGCCTCCTAGTCTAGCAACCAGAGTATTGCGAAAATTAGGATTAAAACCTTGAGGAAAAAAACATGAGTCGTGGTATTTATATTGTGGCAAATGATAAAGTAGGGGAAAATGCGATCGCACTTTTAAACAGCATCCGTTACTACGACCCAGAAGTGCCAGTATTTTTAATTCCCTTTAATGACAATTACCAAAATGTAGCAGCAACTCTGGTTCAAAAACACAACGTCCAAATTTTTCCCGACCTAGATTTTCTTAACCAATTCACTAATAAAATTGCCGAAATCTTCGATCGCGACTTTCTCGCCCTACCCAACAAAATGCGAAAATTAGTAGCATGGTTTGGCCCATTAGATGAATTTCTCTACATTGATACAGACATTATTGTATTTGAGAAAATCGCTAACGTATTAGATTACTTGTCAAAATATGGCTTTATCTGCTGTGACTATCACCACGCAGGTAGAGGACTGCAAGATATTTTTTCCCCCGACATTAGAGAAAAGGGAATATTTACCGAAGAACAGTTAAGCGATGTCTTCAACAGTGGTTTTTGGGCATCCAAAAAAGGCGCAATTTCCGAAACTCAAATGTACGATCTATTGCGTGAATGTTCCCAACATCGCGAATATTTTGACTTTTCTCGACAAGTAACAGATCAACCAATTCTCAATTATATAGTTCTCAAAGCAATTCCCCAAAGGTTTAATCTGGTTAAAATTCCCGGAGGAGGGGCTGGTAGTTGGGCAGGTTCAAAACATTTTCAAGAAAAAGATCGCGCCCTTTATGATGGGGAAAAACGGTTACAGTATATCCATTGGGCTGGTATTGCCATGAAACCAGGTGCGCCCTATCAAGAACTGTGGGAATATTACCGTTATCTTAACGAACCAAAACCCACGCAAATATTTGCCGATGAAACAAATAATATCTGGCAACAGATGAGCGATCGAATCAAAAAATTATTTTCATAGTGTCTATTTAACTTCCAGTATTTTGTAAGATTTGTTCTCAAAAATAGTAGGAAACTCAGAGGCTTTTTTCTGCGGTACTATCCAATAATTGATTGGGAAGTGTGCCTGAAGAAGCTTTACATCTTGGTCGTTTATTTTCTGATACAAAACTTTCAGTTTTTGTCTACTTTTACCCTCAGTTAATCCAGGTTGGGTGATATCCAGCCCTAAAGCCTTCAATCTTTCTGCCCAGGTATTGACAAATGGGCGATCCCAAAGAATTGCTGAGCCATCTTTCCAAGTAACAAAAACTGAACGTTTTGCCAAACCGCGAAAACTGTCCCAACTCGGATCTACTAAAAATACGGCATCAGGGGAAGTTTTAGTATTTGCCCAATTAGCTACTTGTTGCATTGGCGGTGCAGGTTGAGAAATCAAAGCACCTATAAAAGAATTGCTTTTTGCTAGGCGAGTTTGGAAATTTTGTACTCCTATCAACAAAACCCAAATAGCTAGTAAGAAAGCGATCCGATTAGCACTTACTCGACACAAAAGGTAGTAAGAAACGGGGTGTAAAATCAGTGCAATAATGCCAACTGCCAGAATATAAGGGCCAATAATGGGATTCCAAATTAAGATAGTGCCAGCAAAAGCGGCGGCTAAAATAGCTCTCCTTTTCCAACCTTTGGTTTCTGCTAAATTTGCCGCACAAACTGAAACTAAAGCAACTGCGGCAAAGCAGTACCATAAGTCAGTAGCCCTGGCTGGGTGCATCACCAGCATTGAAGGTGATTTGGCAATGTAAGCAGCAACAAAAGCATATCCCAACCAAAGAATACTTACCCCAGCCCAAATTACACTATGTTTGAATAGTTGAGGCAATTTGTTTCTATTTTGATAAAGGAGAGTAATTACTAAAATAATTAGAGTAAAAAATCTCCCAAAGACTCCTTTATCCCAAGTCAAGGGATAAAGATGATAAGGAAAACGCACTGCACTAGCTATTAGCCATAATTTATTATCACTAGCACTACGACCGAATGCAGAAATGGTTAGAAATATAGCTGGAGAAGCTAAAATTAAAAATAAACCGAATGCTAAAAGCCATTTTTTCCAGGCTTTTAAGTATTGAGAATCGAGGAGGAATACTGCGCCAAAATATGTGAGAGCGTATGTTCCATACATACTATTGAAATTAAAACCAATTGCTGTCCAAATCGCGCAACGAATCGGTTGAAATTTGTAGAATGATGCAGTTGCTAGGAGAAAGAAAGGTATTGATAAGCCAGTTTGTTCAAAGTTGGCTGTGACGATCGTACCAGAACCCAGAATTGGTTCAATAACTAAGGCGAATAACGCCATTGCACCTACAGCAGCTAATTGAGAGTTAGGCACAAAAGCTTTCGCTAAGTTATAAGCTGCATATATTACTAACAGCCTTTCAGCTATAAATAAGATTAAAAATAATGGTTCTAGGGGAATAAAACGCACCAGTAAGGCAATTATTCGCCACAGCATAGATGCGTAATAAGACAGAGTATCGCCAAAGGGATCGTTAGCAAATAAAGTAGGATCGTTGAGTTGATAAACTAGCGGTATTTGTAAAGCTTGGTTACTAGAGTAAATAACGTATCCTGTAACCAGTAATGAGGATATATATAAAAGCAAAAAATATATATAAGTCGGGATTTTAAAGTCAGTTAGGAGAACCTTTTCCCAGGCTAATTTATTGCTAGAGTCAACAGTTGAGGGAGTTTTTTCTTGAGATGATAGTGAGTCTTCATTCATAGTGAATTTCTCTTTTTATCAATAGCAATAATTTTTGGATCGAAGGTTAACTGTTGCCGTTACTATCTCTATTAAGCGGGAGAATTTATAGTAGCTCGATCTAATTGTAAGAGATCGCAACCGTACCACCTAGCAGCTAATAATATTCCCAATAGGAGAGCTCCGCCAAAGAAGTAATGAGAGATAAATAGCCTGGAAACGAAGAACCGAAAAACTGGGTTGTTGGAACCACCAGCACTTTTGACAGGTAATGATACTAATATTGTGGCTATTCCCATTAAAGCTAACCAGAGGCGATTTTGAGGAATGGGTAATCGATCGCAAACATATAAAGATAAAGGTACAAGTAATAGAACATAGTAATGTGTCCAAGAAATTGGGCTGATAATAATTGCCAAACAAAGAACTATACAAAACTCTAGATTCGCCGTTTCTGAAGTAATTGGCTGTTGGGAACGCCAACATATCCAAATCGATCCGCCTATCAGTAAAACTAACAATAAATATCTCACTACTTTGAAACGCCAATCTACTTCTATGGGAGTTCCAGTTCCCAGTACGCTAGGACTAGCTACCAGACGAATCAAGAAACTATCTACTGATTGAACATTATATCTACTGATTGGTTTGCCAATGTAAGGTAGGATGGATTCTTGATACCAAACTCTATGTATATTAACACCAAAAATTAGTATCGACGCTCCTACAACTGCTAGGATAGTTCCTGTAAAACCTGCGAGTGCTTGCCATTTTTGCCGCGCCAGAAGATACCCACCAAAAAGCAGCAAAGGTAATTTTATTAGTGATGCGATCGCTAATAAAACTCCAGCCCAAATTTCCCGCTTTTCTGCCAATAAAAAAACTGCTGCCAACAAAGGCAACAGCATAAAATGCGTAGTATTTCCTTGCTTCAGACTATAGTATAAAGGCCCGTTAATCGCAAACATCCCCAACAAAACGATTTTTTTCCAGCCTGTAATACCTGTTTGCTTTACTAGATAAAAGTAAGTTGCAACAACTACTATTATGCCCAGTACTAACATAGCCATTTGAGCATTAAATTTATCTAAGAAAGCCAAAGGTATAAATAAATAGGCAATGATAGGAATATTCACAAACCCATTATACCCTTTACCTTTGTACAAACTTAAAGGATTTTCGATTACCCATCTTCCGGCTGTATAGTAAGCTTTAGTAAAGTCACCAAATGGAAATTTTGGGTCGGAAACATTCCACATAAACAGGATTATTAAGCAAGCTGGAATTCCATAACCTAGCCACAAATTCCATCGTTCTCTTAAAAATTTTTTACCAATATTGTTTAGTAATACTGTTCCTATAATTAAACCCAAAAAAATCAGGATTTCTTTCATTTTAATCCCTTATTCTGGTTAAAAAACTGATTTTTTGCCCACTGGCAGAGTCCAAAACTTGCTAAATAAAGATTACTTGCAAGTTCTTATCTTTTGTCAGGATAACAGCTGTCTTATAGCTTTTCTGCAAAATTAATATTTTGTATAAAAAAGCCAGTCCTTAACCACAAGTTAAAATGACTGACTTACAATAATTTTTTAACTGAGTGACTAATAACTCAAGTTGCTAGTTATAAGTCTGGCTCTTTCTTAGCCCTCCCTTATTAAGCGGGGGTTGGTAAAACTTTTGCATATCTTACCTTTTACCTTTTTTCAGCAAGCCCTAATTCTCTCCCAAGCTTTCAGGAAAAATTTAGCTGAAAGAATCTAAATCTAAAGCTTTCGATCCTCCCTTGTTTAACTGCATTAAAAGTTTGCCAAGTTGGAACCAAACTAGCCAACCCATAAAAACTGTCAGTGGGATAGAAATTGCGTAAGAGAGCCAAGTAGGAAAGCCAAAAATTTCTAACCCAGAGCCTAGAAAAACGCAAACTCCGATACAAATTCCGAAAAAAGGTAATTGTAACTGCGTTCCTTGTAATTTGGCAATAATTCGAGAGGAACGAGTTCTCGCCCATTCTTGTACCAATTCTTTAAGTGTTGCTTCAAAAGCTAAACCTGATGTAAGTCCTGCTAGCATTCCAGCTACTAGCAGAAAGTAGGGGGGGTCTTGAACTATGAACACGAATCACTCCCGAAACTATTAATTCTGAGATTAAATTTTATCAGGCAAAGGATGTTTTACTGTAAAGTTTGGCGACCGGAAAAAGCTGCCAATGCTTCTACAGATGGTAGGGTTGAAAATTCTGCCAATGCGCCTAAAGCTGCGTTAAAAATTTGGGATGGCTTAATTTCAGTCTTAATTAAATTCCATAGACGTTGGACTTCTTCGGTATGCAGTCGATCGTCCTCTGTTAAAGCCAGAACTAATTGACGACGGAGGAATTTACCTTCATCAGAGAGGAGATATTGTAAACCGAGTTGGGCGGTGGGGAAGAGGTCGAAAGTTTCATCTGTCCGCGCGATCGCAATTAGATTTTCTAACCGATGCCATTGGAATCTACCATCTTTAAATAACACCTCAATCAAACGTCGCCGTAACTGAGGAGTTTCTCCAGTTAACAATCTTCGCGCCACATAAGGATAAGCAACTTCCACAATCTTAAAATTAGGATTGATGCTCAGTGCTAAACCTTCTTGCGTCACCAAAGAACGAATAATTAAGGCAAATTTAGCGGGAACGCGGAAGGGATAATCATACATCAATTCCGAGAAGCGATCGGTAATCGTTTTAAAATTAAAATTCCTGACGCTTTCGCCCATCACATCGCCCAACACCGCTTCTAATGCTGGAATAATCGGACAAATATTGGTTTCTGGAGTTAAAAAGCCGAGTCTAACAAAATCCTCTGCTAAGTGCTCGTAATCTTTATTAATTAGATGTACCACAGCATCAACCAGAGTCTCTTTTGTCTCCTGCTCTAACTGATCCATCATCCCGAAATCAATATAAGCCATTTGACCACCCTGCACCCATTTAGCAGGTTGTCTTTCTGCATCAACCGGACATTGAGGCGGGATAGCAAACAAATTACCTGGGTGCGGATCGGCATGGAAAAATCCATGTTCTAATAGCTGTTGTAATCCTGATGTTACGCCAATCCGAATAATCGCATCGCTGTCGAGTCCCTGTTTTTCGATTTGTTCGGTGTCAGTGAGTTTAAGTCCGTGAATCCATTCTAAAGTCAACACCCGATGAGAACTATAGCGCCAGTAAATCACCGGAACTTTTACTTCTGGATTATCGCGGAAATTAGCCGCAAATTTTTCGGCGTTGCGCCCTTCGTTTAAGTAATCAATTTCTTCAAATAGCTTTGTCCCGAATTCATCGACAATTAAGGTTAAGTCATGCCCTAAATTAAGAGGTAGCCAAGGTGCTAACCAACTTGCTGCCCAACGCATTAAATATAAATCTAAAGTTATAACGGGAAGCAAGTTAGGACGTTGAACTTTAACTGCTACTTCTTCACCTGTTTTGAGTCGGGCGCGATAAACTTGCCCTAAGCTGGCGGCGGCGACTGGTTGCGGTGAAATACTTGGGTATGCTTCTGTTATCGGTCTTTTTAATTCGGTTTCGATAATTGTAAAGGCGATCGCAGTATCAAACGGCGGTAATTGATCTTGTAATTTGACTAACTCTTCTAAAAAGTCTTTACGAATTAAGTCTGGTCTTGTTGAGAGTGCTTGACCTACTTTAATAAATGTCGGCCCCAGGTGAGTAAGAATTTCCCGTAACTGGCAGGCTCGTCTTGACTTATTCTCCTCTACTTGCCCCGACCATTCATCTAACTTTAACCCTAAAATAAACCCGGCAAACATCCAGATTACGGTTAAAGTCCGCCATATTGCTAACCAAGGACGTTTTTTGTAGTAATTAGCGATCGCTTGTGGATTATACCTTCTTGACTCAGCTAGTTGATGTTGACTCACGCTTATGTCTGCCTGTTGAAACGAAAAGTTTTTTTTATGAAATGGCTTCCTTTAGGAACGCCTTTATTTCACCCAATCACAAGAATAGTAATGATCTCTGGGTAATACTTCCGCAAAATTTGCTAACTTTACCCGTCGATTTTTACTTTTATTTTTTACGTTTTATTAACTCTAGTATACAAAACTATAATACTTACCGTCCAAAAGAATCAACTATTGGGGATCAATGATTTTCTTTTATAAAGCAAATGCTTTTTGTCAATTTTAATTAACAAATCTTATTAAAAGCCATCAACAAAAATTTACTTCAGAAATACTGTTGAGGCTGGAATGCTATCTAGCGACGTTCCTTAATAATTGTTTCAGAAACAGGTTTACTCTGTACCTGAATGAGTTTTCGTTCTGTTTGTCGAGTGGAAGAGGGTTGTTTGATTTTTGTCACTAATCCAGAATTTAATAGTGCTTGGTGAAATTTACTTTGTTGAGTTGGTTCTTTTGTCTCCTCTATTTCCTTGACTTTACAAATGAGGAGAATCTCTTTTTCTCGACAGACAATAGCTTTTTTAATTTGCTGTAATTCATCTAAATCAATGTAGTTTTAGTGCTGGAGATGGCGTGGATCGATCGCTCTCACCACCACAATCCCCATTGAATTTTTGACGTTTCTCACATATCTTTGTAGATCGCGGGCAATTGTTACCGTTCCCGCTGGTGAAGCGTGAATAAAACCAACTCTGCCGTTAGCATAACGATAAACTAATCCGGTGTGGGTGAAATCTAAACCAGGAATATTGGTAGCAACAGCAATAATATCTCCTGGTTGGAGTTGGGAATAAACGCGACTAATACGATATTTATAAATATAATTAATATTGAATCCAGCTAAGTGAGATTCCATTTTCACAATACATTGATAATTAGCATCATTGTTAACCATTTGCGGGTATCGGTTGCGATTTTTGCTCATGAAATTGATAGTCTTGTTCTGACTGATAACGCCTAATTCTAAAGAAATATTTTGCACATTTCCCCGGTTTTGATTATCAATAATCCAATCAGAGAAGTAATGTAAGCGACGACAATATTCTGGGAGTTCTCCGTTGCGATAACGTTGGTTTTGGAGATGATTGACAAAGGTTTGATAAGAGTAATCTTTAACTGCTATTCCGCGAGCGATCGCTAAAACTGTTTCGACAAATAAAACACAATCAAACTTATCTAGCGTGACAAGTAAAGTTTCTGGCTTTTGTTGATCTAATAAATTTGCTTTGTACTGTGTGCCAAGGAAAGATTTAGCAACTTCCTGCATAATTTCGCTCATTGAGAGATTAGATAAGTTCTGCTCTTGAGCGTATTGCATCAGTTTTTGAAAACGTAATTCCTCCGAAGTTCCTACTTTTTGGACTAAGATATTTTTGGGCTTTTGGAGTGCCAAATTTATGATTTCATCAGCAGTTACACCAACCAAAAACTGCGGTTTTAGTGGAGTATAATCAGCAGAAAAAGAGTGATTTGCCCCAGGTTGGCAAACAACTAAAGATAAACTACTTGCGATCGCACCCAATACAACTACCTTAAAAAATTTGCTCATTTGTCAAAGTTAGGAAAATTTAGCGATAGAGTCACTTTCCGTTAACGACAGTATCATAGTAATGGTTACTCCCAAACATTCTTAATAAATAAATTAACTTACATTTAATAAAATTTTAAGTTTTGATTAAACCGGACAAATTTAAGGTAAATATACCTCTCAAGATGTAAGTCAGCAATTTAAAAGACAGAGAAAATTTTTGGTGTCAAGTCAAGAAAAACACAATCCTGAACTCAAGAAAAATTCAGGATAAATTCACTATGTACTAACCTTGTTTGAGGTATATATATGCAATTTTTTTCTAATCAGAATAGCCCAATCAAAAGATTTTTAATAACCAGTATTTTGGTAGCAGCTTTAGTAGTTGGTTTTGCCGTAAAAAACCACGAATTTACTGCATTTAACCCGCCAACCTTGGAACTGAAAGCTTACGCACAAAAACCAGATAATGAAGCACAACCAGCGCCACAAACAGAGAGTAAACAGGCAGAAAATGGAGAATCACAAGGTAAAGAAGAAGAGAAAATAGATATTACTAAAATGGTCATGGGTGCATTAGCGGGACTAGTGCTATTCTTGTATGGTGTAACCCGAATGGCTGATGGGTTAAAGGAAGTTACAGGCGATCGCGCCAAAAGAATTCTAAGTAGATTCACAACCAATCCTTTTGCTGGAGTGTTAACAGGTGCAGCCGCTACAACAATATTAGACTCCTCATCAGTTACCATCATTATGGTAATTGCAATGGTTAGCGCTGGACTATTAACATTTGTCCAATCTCTAGGCGTAGTAATGGGTTCTAATATTGGCACAACTATCGGTGCACAAATTATTGCTTTTGAGATTAATCAATATGCACCGATCGCTTTATTAATTGGTGCTATTTTGATTTTCTTCGGTAGAAACGAAAGTCAAAAACACATTGGAATGGTTACATTTGGCGTAGGGTTACTATTTTTTGGTCTAGAGGTAATGGGTGATGCAATGGAACCTCTAGAAAAATCGCAAACTTTCATTAATTGGATGCAAACATTGGGACAGCACCCATTACAAGGCGCACTTATTGGGGCACTTTTCACAGTTTTAATTCAATCTTCTTCTGCCACTGTGGGAATTATTGTTACTCTAGCTAGTCAAGGTTTGATTTCATTGCCAGCAGGAATTGCTTTAATGTTGGGTGCAGAAATTGGTACCTGTTCTGATACTATTGTTGCCACAATTGGTAGAGGTAGTTCTGCCATACGCACAGGTGTTTTTCACCTGTTTTTTAACTTAATTACTGCTGCTTTAGGGCTAATATTTGCCACTCAATTAGCGCAACTTGCACAATGGATTTCTTTTGGGGCTGATGTACCACGTCAAATTGCCAATGCTCAACTAATATTTAATCTATTAGGAGTAGCATTGTTTATTGGATTTACTCCTTGGATTGCGAGTGCTTTACAAAAACTAATTCCTGGTAGAGAATCAGATAACGATCGCCATGATGATTCCGATTCTGGCAATTCTGGTACTAACTGGAAACGGATCAAAGAAACAGTGGAAACGCAGCAAAGTTAAAAGACTTGGAGAAATAAGTGATACCTTCGCCATCGCCACAATTACAACGAGAGTTGGGAGTTTTTGGTGCTATCATGATGGGCTTGGGGTCGATTATCGGCACAGGCGTATTTGTTAGCATTGGGATTGCTGCCGGAATAGCAGGATCAGCAGTAATTTTAGCAGTAGGAATTGGGGCATTAGTAGCAATTTGCAACGGTTTAAATAGCGCCCAACTTGCTGCTAATCATGCCGTAAGTGGAGGGACTTACGAATATGGTTATAAATATCTCAATCCTTGGTTGGGATTTACCGCAGGTTGGATGTTTTTAGTCGCCAAAAGTGCTTCTGCGGCGACTGCTGCATTGGGTTTTGCGGGATATTTGCTTAATGCTTTTGGTGTATCTAATCGGAATTTGTTAGTTGCGATCGCATTAGTTGCAGTAACTTTGTTTACGGTCATTATTCTTTTGGGAATTAAGCGATCGAATACTGCGAATATTGCGATCGTCTCCATTACCTTACTAACACTTGGTTTTTTTATAATTGCCGGATTACCAGTATTAACAACCCAAGGATTAACTAATCTTACACCATTTTTCGCCACTCCAAATCAAGAATCAATTAATCCCATTACAGCTATACTTCATGCTAGTGCTTTAATGTTTGTTGCTTACACGGGTTATGGAAGAATTGCTACTTTGGGGGAAGAAGTTAGAGAACCGAGAAAAACTATTCCTAAAGCAATTATTTTGACAATGATTGTCACAATGTTGCTTTACATTGTAGTAGCAATAGTCAGTGTGGGAACTGTAGGCGCAGACACACTTAGTCAAGCAGCAACTAGCAAAGCAGCACCTTTAGAAGTAGCGGCGCGAAGTTTCGCCATTCCGGGAAGTTCTCAAATTATTGCCATTGGTGCAATTACGGCGATGTTAGGAGTACTTCTCAATTTAATTTTAGGTTTATCTCGCGTAGTTTTAGCAATGGGAAGACGTGGAGATTTACCGAGAGTTTTTGGCAGATTAAATGAGACAGGTACGACTCCATTTTGGGCGGTGATAATTGTAGGAATTGCGATCGCTTTTCTAGTGTTAATTGGGAATGTCAAAACTACTTGGTCTTTCAGTGCTTTTAGCGTATTAATTTATTATGCTATCACCAATTTAGCAGCATTAGCAATTCCATCTGAAGGAAGACTTTACCCAAAAGCGATCGCTTGGTTAGGTTTATTAGCTTGTTTATTTCTCGCCTTTTGGGTAGAACAACAAATTTGGTTAACTGGATTAGGATTAATTATTGCTGGCTTAATTTGGCATAAAATTGCCCAAACAGTGAAAAATAGAAACTGAAGATACTGTTAACCCAAGTTCTACAAATATTCTGGTTTTGATCCCCCCTAACTACCCTTAATAAGGGGGAAATTTAAAGTCCCTCTTATTAAGGAGGGAATTCAACAAACAAGTGAATTCAAAGTCCCCCTTAATAAGGGGGATTTAGGGGGATCGAACCTATTTATGATGGCGAATTCACCTTAGATTTAGCTTCCAAATTTTCCACGCGACTTTTCAATTCTTGATTCTCTTTTTTCAGTAAATCAAGTTCCTCCCGTAACTGTTTCACAGATCGATCGCTACCCACATTTTTCTGTACCTTTTGTACTGCTTCTTCTGCAATACGACGCACTCTTCCATCAGGTGTTTGATTAGCTAAAGATTGCAATACAGGTATTGCTTTCGCTATTTCCATTTGTCCTAAAGCGGTGACAACTGCTACTTGAGTTAGGAAGAAACTTTCCTTGGAAATATCAGCTAATTGTTCCACAATCCACTCTACATTATTAGCAGTTTGTCCGGTGGAAATTGTGCCTAAAGCGCGAATTGCAGCTAACCTTAAAGCTTGAGGAATTCCGGGGTGAGTGTATTCTAAAATCAGGTTTAAAGCCACAGGAGAAGTCTTTAATTGACTTAATCCTGCGATCGCACCAACCCGAACTACTTCATTCCAACCAGCCCTCTCTCTTAAGATAGTAGAAAGTAGCGCGATCGCTTCATCTTCTTTATCTTTTAAAGTCGCTGAATTCATCATGCTACCAAGAGAATTTGCTGTTGCTGATTCTACATAATAACTTTCGTCACCAGCTTGCAACAATTCTTTTAATGCTGTATAACTTTCGGTGGTTTTAATGTTAGCTAAAGCATTGACTACAGCCCGACGTACTAAGGGATTTCGATCGCTTAATCCCTTAGTTAAAGCAACTCCTGCTTGATCGAGTTTGATTTCTGAAAGTTGTTTCGCAACTTCCGATCTCACACCCCAAAAAGCATCATTTTCTAAGGCTTCTGATAAAGCTTTGACAGCTTCTAAACCACCTTTTTTCGCCAATGCTTCCGCCGCAAAAATCCGCGAAACTGGATCGGGGTCATATTTTAATTGTGCTTTTAATTCGGGAATAGCATATTCCAAAGCGACGGTTTTTAAGCAGTAATTTCCCAAGTCAAAACTGATAAAATCCGGTTTCTCAGCTAAGGGGAAGTAAAAGCTTTGATCCTGTTCATGCACTCGCACTGTAAAGGTTTTAAATTCCGAGAATTTCTCATCTTTTACATAACCAAAGGCAATGGGAATTTTCAGATCGAACAAATCATTTTTATTTCCGTTGTTACCGGATTTTGCTTGAGTTTGGGTTACGGTAACTTTCGCCAGTTTGCTATCAGCATCCCAGGAATAAGCTACTTTGTAATCGGGATGTCCGCCTCGATAAACATACTGATCGAATAAAAAGAGTAAATTTCGACCTGTAGCTTTTTCGATCGCCCTCAGCAAATCAATAGTTTCTACTGTTTTGTGAGCATTTTCTTGGACAAACTTATGAATTGCAGTATTAAACAATTCATCTCCCAATTCTCCGCGAATCATGTGATAAACACAAGCACCTTTTTCGTAAAGGTGGCGATCGTAAAGTTCGATCGCTTCCCGATAAACATGAGTTACAATTGGGCGACGATAGCGACTGCTATCTTCCGCTAAATAACTCCGCGCCTCATTCAAAATATAGTAAGCAGCATCATCTTTTCCGTACTCTTTTTCTGTCCAAAGTACCTCGGAATAAGATGCCATTCCTTCTTTAATCCAAGCATGAGACCAATGTTTAATTACCACCAAATCACCGAACCATTGGTGGGCGAGTTCATGGGCGACTAAACTTTCACTCAAGCGGTTATCTAAAGATGCTCTTTCATCTAACAAACATCTGTCAGTTAAAAGAGTAGTAGAAGTATTCTCCATTCCCCCAAAAATAAAATCATCGACGCACACTTGGGCGTACTTGGGAAATGGATAAGGATAACCAAATTTTTCACTGAAAAATTCGATCATCTTCGGCGTTTTGCCCATCGTTCGACGAGCATCTTCTTCCCGAATTTTTTCTACATAATAAGTGACAGGTTTGCCATTCCATTCATCTTGAATTTCGGCAAAATCTCCCACCGCTAAAGTCATTAAATAAGTAGGATGAACTTCCCTTTGCAACCAATGGTAAATTTTCCCATCTCCCGCATCTTCGGTATTAATTAATTCCCCGTTGGAAATCGCAATTAAAGGTTGGGGAACTTGCACCCGAATTTCGGAAGTTGCCAGTTGTCCGGGATAATCAAAACAGGGAAACCAAAACCGCGAATCTTCATCTTCTCCCTGCGTCCAAACTTGCGTCGGTTTGTTGGGATAATGTTCGTTAGGAGTGATGAAATAAATCCCTCGTTGGGGATTTTCCGCAGCGTAAGCAATCACAATAGTAATTGGTTTTCCTACCTGCGTCGGGGTGGCGAGTCGAATATGCAACTGTTCGCCATCGTACTCAAAATTCTGCGCTACATTATCAACCTCGACTGAGTGAATGTTTAAGTTAACTGCGTCTAAGGTCAAATTTTCAATTCCCGATCGCACTGGTGCTAACCTAATACTGCAACTCCCTTTACAAGTATGCTTGGGAATATCCAGCGCCAAATCTAAAAAGATATGTTCTACTTGTCCGGGGCGATCGGGATTATAATGCGGTCGGGCTCCCGGCAATTCAAAAGATTTGTGACTATTCGTTTCAGAATCGAAATATGATTGCAACTTCATCTCGGCTTAAGCCTGGGTAAAAATGGAAGCGAATTAAATATACTTTCCAGGTTAACGCCTTTGGGACTTAACGTAATCGGATTAGCGAAAGGTGCAAAAGAGAGTGTCGGAAAACACAAAGTTATTTAGAAAGCTTAATTATTTATAAAGATTACTAAAAATATAACTATTTATAAGAAATATCATATATTTTCCTATTGCCAAATTCCAAAACTACTCTAGAATTTACTCATTGTCTGTTATGGAATTCTACCTAGACAATAAAATATTCCTTTTTCTTGCCTACGAAAAAGTACTCATCAGTACTCTGGTAGCTCCTAGAATTCCCCGAAAAAAGTATTGTTTAATGTGAGGTGAGGATAATGTTAAGCCAAAAAATCTCTAAAACCCCCGAATTACGTGAGGTTCCTAAGTCATCTAAGTTCCCTAAATTCAAGGCTTTAGGTATTGGTGCAGCTATTCTCATTGCTGGTGGTGCCACAACTGGTTACTTATACTTACGAGGTGTGTTTAGCGATCTCAGTCCATTAGCCAGCGCCAAATTAGTTCCAGATGAAGCACTAGTAGCAGGTGTAGTGTCTACAGATAGCAAACCTTGGTCAAATTTGCAACAATTTGGCACTTCAGAAGCGCACAAGATTATCAGTGACAGCGTAACTAACCTACAAAAACAGCTGTTTGCTGAGAATACAAAGATAGATTATGCAACAGATATTCAGCCTTGGCTAGGTAGTTTAATGGTGGCAATTTTACCAAGCAACAATACGCAAGAAGTTGCCAATACTAACGACCCAAATTATTTAATTGTTATAGGTATTAAAGATAAAATTAGCGCTATCAGTTTTGCTACTAAATTAAAAAAATCGTCTGGTGGGGAAAAAAGCGAGAGTAACTATAAAGGCGTGAAGATTTGGGAATGTACCAGTAAAAATCACAACACTTACATAGCGCTATTGAACGAGCATTTGGTGATTTCTCCACAGAAACGATCGCTAGAAGCAGCAATTGATACTTCTAAAGGCGAGCCTTCATTTGCGGATAAAGTAGGTGTGGATTTGATGTTGGAGAAGGGTATAGATTTACCCAACGAAATTGCAGAAATTTATGTACCTGAATCTAAAAAAGTGATTAGTGAGGTGTTGGATAAACACGCAGGTATCAGTCAGTTAACTCCAGCATCAATACAGGAGTTAAAAAATATGAAATCTGTGGTAATGGGGGTGGGAATAGATAATTTAGGAATTAGGATAAAAGCGATCGGAGAAAACCAGCAAAACTCCATTAAACAAGCAGAGTTTCAACCAACACCAGGGAAAATGGTATCTAAATTCCCCTTGAATACAGTAGCGCTAGTGAGTGGATATGGAATTAGCCAAGGTTGGAAAGACGCAATAGCACAAGCGAAGAAGAATCCCCAATTTAACAATCAGGTTAACGTAATTCGCAATTATCTCAAAGAAAACGTCAAGTTGGATTTAGATAAAGACGTTTTACCTTGGATGGATCGAGAATTTGCTGTTGGTGCATTTCCGGTGACTGAAGGCGTGTTAGCACCTATGGGTTTTAGTGCAGCTTTAGTTGTGAAAACTAGCGATCGCCAAGCCACTGAAACCGTATTAAAAAAATTAGATAGATTGGCAAGAACTAACTCGATAAATATCGATCGCCGACACATTGAAGGCAAACCTGTTACCGAATGGTCAAACAATCAAGGAGTATTATTAGGACATGGTTGGTTAGACAAAGAATCAATGTTTGTCGCCGTCGGTCGTCCCATTGTTGAAGCAATGGCAAGCAGTTCTAAAACTTTAGACAAAAACCAATCTTTCCAAACAGTTACCAATTCATTACCGAAGCCAAATACAGGTTCTTTCTATGTCGATATGGACACAGTAATGTCTGTATTTAATAATAATTTTCTCCTGAATCTTCAACTACCTCTTTCCTCAGATACCTGTGCTATGTTGAATTCCATTCGCGGTATTGGAGTTACAGCTAACAAAGTTAACTCGTCAACCAGCGAAATGGAAATTGTGTTAGCCTTAAAACCAAAAGAATCACAATCAGTAGCCAAAGGTCAATAATTATTAGTCATTAGTCATTAGTCATTTGCGATCGCAAGATTGGTTTATAAGCTGTTCCGCATTTAAATTGGATTGTTTGGAAACAGAAGAAAATTGGTCTAATTCTCTCCCCTGCTCCCCTGCAATCTTCATAAGTGATTTAAATGCGTGACAGCTTATCTGCATCATGTCCCAAACTTGGTAGGATTAAATAGGCGAAATTCTAGAAATAACAAAAGATTAATGACTAATGACTAATCAGACGACTGCAACAGTAAATACTACTCCAGGGTTAGCTTCTCACTTAGTTAATGGAGTACTCGCTATTAAACCTTTGGCAGCTGTCGCCAAGCATCAAGCTCGTGAGATGATGATTAAAAGAGCCGAAAAAATTGGCGTACCTTGGCGACAATTAGTTCGGGAATTAAGGCAGGAAAACTGGGAAAGTTACTTACAAAAAGTACAAAATCAGAATTTAACTTATCCAAACTATTATGTGCGATCGTTCCACGCCTATAAAGAAGGAAATCTGGGTTGGGAACCCGCATTAGAAGTCGAATCTGCTGCTCATGCAGTCCATTCTACAATCTGGTCTAAAGTTCCCGCAATTGACGGAGATGCCAAACTTCGGCAGAGTTATCATAACATCTTAAAACAGCAAATTTCTACCTCACCTCAAGATATTTTAGACCTGGGTTGTAGCGTCGGAATGAGTACTTTTGCGCTGCAACAAGTTTATCCCCAAGCAAAAATTACAGGCGTTGATTTATCACCTTATTTTCTAGCAGTAGCCGAGTACCGTTCTCAACAAAGAAATCTTTCAATTAATTGGGTTCATGCTGCTGCGGAATCAACAGGTTTACCCGATACTTCCTTTGATTTAGTTTCCATCTTTTTAATGTGTCATGAATTGCCACAATCAGCAACAAAAGAAATTTTTCGCGAAGCTAAACGTTTGTTACGTTCAAATGGTCACATTGCCATTATGGACATGAATCCTCAATCTTCAGCTTACAAGAAAATGCCTCCTTACATTTTCACTTTGCTGAAAAGTACTGAACCTTACTTGGATGAATATTTCACATTGGATATTTCCCAAGCTTTAGTAGAAGCAGGTTTTTCTGCACCAACTATTACTCCAAATAGTCCTCGCCATCGCACAATTATCGCCAAAGTTAATTAAAAATTAATAAAGACTGATTGTAGGGGCAGCAAATTAGCTCGCTTATTCGTAAACCAGATCCCCTACAATTTCTCTGTATTTTAATCCTATAAATTAAAAATAATATTTCTAAAGAGTAAAAACGTCTAACATAAAATTTGTTAATTATTTGTTATGGCATCAAGAAATTTAATATAATTTAAAATTTCCTAAAATTAACGAATTTATTTCTAAATCAACTTACCAAGAGTTGAGTAGTAACCCAACAAACAATCGCTATTCTTTATAAATAAGGAAAATAAGTAGAAAAAATTGTAAATAATTGTTAATATCTAGTTATATTTAGTTAATTATTTTTATATCTCTTTGTTAATCAAAACATAGCCTTAAATTAATCATTTCATATTACTCCTATAGTCAAAGTTTAACTAAATAGAGAGATATTAAGTTCTTGGAGAGTCGCAATAATTATTACTGAAGCTTCTAAGCAATAGGTAAATTTTTAGCGCTGCAATTAACTTCATATTAAAAAGGAAGGAAGTCTTAAATCATGGTAGATTCTTACGTAAGAAATGTGCCGGGAAATCCGGGCTACGATTTTACTCCGCTGTTAACATCGGGAGACCAAATTCCTTTAATTCAGGGTACCGTAGGTAACTTTCAGGTAGTTCCCGGACAAAGATTTACATTTGTGGGAATCCCTGACGGAATGGGAATTTTCGACACTCCAACAAACTATTACGTTTTTATCAATCACGAAATTGCCGACACTACTAGTTCCGGTGCTCCTATCACTTCTATAACTCCCGGAGGAAGAATCCAAGGAGCAAGAGTATCCTTACTCGTATTTGACAAAAACTGGAATATCGTTGGTGGGAAAAACCTGATTGAAAGAGGAGTAGATACTACTGGTGAGTATGTTTTAAACACCACCACAGGTGCTTATACTAATGCGGCAAACGGGAGAAGTTTTGCTTTCACTCGTTTTTGTTCTGCATACTTAGCACAAAGTGGCTTTGTTAATGCCGCTGGTCAATCAACTCCAGTTTATTTCATTCCTGAAGAAACTACACTTAATGCAACTACCGGAGCTTCCACAAGTAGAGGTTGGGCATTAACTCCTGATGGTACAGCATTAGCGATCGACGGCTTAGGTCGTTACGCTAAAGAAAACGTAGTTGCCGCCTCTCAATATCGCGCCATCAATTCGGATAAAACCGTACTTATCAGCACAGAAGACTTTGCCAACGGCGAACTTTATATGTTTGTCGGTCAACAAACTGCACAAGACCCCAACGGCTTCCGCGATGGTCAATTATATGTATTAAGAGTTCAAGGATTCGATGGTGAAACTCTCACAGAAGGAACAAGAGTTAACGCCACTTGGACACCAGTTCCCAGAGACATTGCCCTTGACACCACTGGCGCAGTTCTTAGCAGCTGGGTAGACAGTTCTGGTCGTTCCACTAACTTCCGTCGTTTAGAAGATATTTCCGAAGATCCCAACAACCCCGGCACTTTCTACTTTGTTACCACAGGCACCGCTGACAAAGCTGGTGGTGGGACAGCCAGCACTGCTGCGGAAGCAGAAAACCCCTACGGTAAAATGTACCGCTTTAGTCTCAATGCCAGCGATCCGGCAGGACAAATCAATAACTTTGAGTTAGTGCTCAATGGTGGCCTTGATACTGGTGTGAGCTATGACAACATCGTTGTCGATCGCTCAAACCGTGTAATGATCATGGAAGACGAAACCGCCTTTGGTGGTGACGTAATGAGAGCCAGAGGCAGAGAAGCTGGTATTTGGGAATACAATATCGCCACCGATAAAGCTACTTTTGTCGCAGAACTCGACGAAAGTGCTGCTGGTCTACAGTTTGACGATACCAGCGCACCGGGCGAATGGGAAACCTCCGGCATCGTCGAAGTTGGCTCCGGTAGACGGTTATATATGTTCGACGTTCAAGCTCACACCATCAGAGATGCCAATTACGTCGAAGGTGGTCAATTAATCCTGGCAATATCGAAAGGGCCAGATACATTGACAGCAAAAGGCAGTGAATTTATCGATGGTTACGGTGGTAATGACAGTCTCTCTGGCGCAGGTACCTCAAACAATACCTTAAGTGGTGGTGCTGGTAACGATACCTTAATTGGTGGCACTAGTGATGTTCTCCTTGGTGGCGCAGGCAATGATTTCTTTAGACCTGGTAAAGCCAACAATGTGAATGGCAATGAAGGCAACGACTTTATCAATGGGTCTAATAGTTCGACTGGTAGTACCCTTCGTGGTGGTCAAGGCAGCGACACCATTATCGGTGGAGTCGGCGATGTCATCTTTGGCGACAAAGGCAAGGATGTTTTATACATTGGCGATGGTGGTGTCACCTTAACTGGTGGTGCAGATGCCGATCAATTTTGGATTGCTAATAATAGCGTTCCGAGTCGTTCCAGCAGGATTACTGACTTCCAAGCAGGTACGGATGTGATTGGCGTTGCAGGTATTGGAGCGGCCTTTAGTTCTATCTCGATTACTCAGAAAGGTTCTGATGCTGCGATCGCTTTCTTAGGAACCGAGTTAGCGATCGTTGCTAATGTCCAAACTAGCGCTCTCACCAGTGCCTCTTTTGTATTCACCTAAAAATCACTGGTGATTAATTATTAATCCTTGGTCTAATTAAAAATCGCACCTCGTTAATTATCGGGGTGCGATTTCTTCTTGTCAAAAAGCTTAAATTCTCACTAAAACTTGCTCGTTCAATTTGCCATTAACTAAATTTTCCAATGAAGTACCATAGACTTCACAGGAATTATTCGGACTTTCCACTAACTTAACTTTAAACAATTCCGCACCTAGTTTCCGAATGGGTTCCTGTAATAAATCGCGGATATGAATCGCAATATTTTCTGCTGTTGGCACAACTTCTGCAAAGTAGGGAATATCTTTATTCAAAAAAGTGTGATCGAATGGTTCTATTACATAATCATCGATCGCCTTTTGCAATTCTCCTAAATCTACACTCATCCCCGTGCGAGGGTCAATTTCTCCTTTCACAGTCACTTCTAAATGGTAATTATGACCGTGACCGTTAGGACGAGCGCACTTACCATAAATTTCGCAATTTTTCTCATAACTAAGGTCGGGACGAGCGAGCCGATGGGCAGCGCTAAAATGAGTGGCAATGCTGAGGTATGCTTCCATTTCGTTTCCTAAATAATCAGCCCAAAGTTCTGGATGTTCAAATAATTGAATTCGCACAATTGGTAAATGAGGCGCTAAACGCTGCCAAATTACCCTTGCCATATTTTCTGTAGTTGGCAGAGTCTCCTGAAACTCCAACCAAGCATCATTGAGATAGGAAAAATCTAATTGACTGGTAATTTCCCGTTTAATGATGTGTTTTACATCAGACAGGTTTAACACCATACCGTATTCATCCAATTCACCTGCCATGTAAACATACAGAACGTAGTTATGTCCATGTCCAGGCGCACGAGAGCAAGCTCCAAATTTTTCCATATTTTCAGCTTCACTCAACTCTGGCAACCAATACAGATGACTGGCTGAAAATTTAGCCCGACGGTTGATAATACACTTCATGCTGGGAGGAGCAAAGAGGGAATTGTAAAGATTCGTAAAACGACTCTGGTTCTAGGATATCGCATTGAGGGGCAGGAGAGACAAGGGGACAAGGGGACAAGGGCAAGTTATGAGTTTTGAGTTTTAAGTTTTGAATTAATAACTTAAAACTCAAAACTCATAACTTATAATTCCTAAAAGCTGTTTGCGCTTCCTGTCTTAGCTGGGCGGCTATTCTAAACATTTCATGGCCTGTGTGTAAATATTGGTCGTCGTAATTTAAGCTAAAAGTTTCTAATTCGCTAATTCCATCTCCTACTTGATTTAAACAGTAGTAAAGTCTGGCAGCAACACCAGCTAAAGGAGAAGGATTGGGCATTGAGGTAAAAATGTGTTGGGCTTGAGAAAGTAACTCTCGGCAATCTTTTAAATAATCCTGAAAACTTTCCATTAATTCATCATCAAACGGGTCGGCAGCAAGTTCGTCTATTTGTTTATTGATGGGATTGATAATGCGATAAATTAAGCGGTTAACTGGTTGATAAACTAGGCTCAACCATAATTGAATTTGTCGATCGACATTTTGAGTAGTTTGTCGCTGTTTTTGGTATTGTTTTTGCGCGGCTTTGGTTCGTTGTTGCCAGTTTCCTACCGTAGTAAATGAACCATTTTTTAATTGTCGATCGTAAAACTCCCGTCGTTGCGGATCGCTTAAAATTTCATAAGCAGCATTTAACCGCACAATTTGCTCATGATTGGCTGTTTCTTGCTGACTATCGGGATGAAAAAGTTTTGCCAACCGCCGATAAGATTGTTTAATCTCTGCTTGTGTTGCTCTTGGGCTAACTTGCAGAGTTTGATAGTGATTTAACTCCGCCATTCGATTTTCGAGTTTCGATTTGCGATTTTTCCCTCAGATAAATCTGAGAAGTTGACTTCCTTCTGCCTTCTTTCACTAGTTTAAGTTAAGCCAAAAGTTGATAGCTTCAATTCTGGTTCTTGAAACAAAGGTGTACTTAGGTAACGTTCTCCAAAACTGGGTTGAATCATCACGATTAGACGGCCTTCATTTTCTTTTCTTTGACCAACTTTAATCGCTGCATACAGTGCCGCACCACTAGAAATTCCCGAAAGTAAGCCTTCTTCTTTAGCTAATCTCCGACCATAAGCGATCGCATCTTCATCCCTCACCTGAATCACCTCATCAATCAAATCTACGCGCAATACTTGCGGAATAAAACCCGCCCCAATTCCCTGGATTTTATGTGGGCCAGGATTTCCCCCGGACAACACCGGACTGTTAGCGGGTTCAACTGCGATCGCCAAAAACCCCGGCTTCCGCTGCTTAATTACCTCAGCTACACCAGTAATCGTACCCCCAGTTCCCACACCAGCCACCAAAATATCCACCTGCCCATCGGTATCCTGCCAAATCTCCTGGGCTGTCGTTTCCCGGTGAATTTGCGAATTAGCCGGATTACGGAACTGTTGCAACATATAAGCATCCGGCGTATTCTCCACAATCTCCTGCGCCCGTCGAATCGCCCCAGTCATCCCCTCAATCCCCGGAGTCAACTCCAACTCTGCGCCATAAGCCCGCAACATCGCCCGCCTTTCATTACTCATGGTTTCCGGCATAGTCAAAATCAACCGATAACCCTTAGCTGCCGTCACCATTGCCAACGCAATACCCGTATTTCCCGAAGTCGGTTCCACCAACACCGTCTTCCCAGGAGTAATTAGCCCTTCCCTAGCAGCAGCATCGATCATACTTACGCCAATTCGGTCTTTCACAGAAGCAGCAGGATTCATTCCCTCCAACTTCACCACAATCTTTGCCAAACAACCTTCTGATTGCGGAATCCGATTTAACCGTACCAAAGGAGTACGACCAACTAACTCAGTAATATCATCAGCTATTCGCATAATTCTCTCCTTATATCATTAACTCATTTGTCATTAATAACAAATCAGATGTAATACATGATATCTAGCTGACGTTTAGCATCTCGCTTTTCACACAAATCTTGTAACGTATACTTTTGCAAAACCGCATTTGCTGCCTGACAACCCTCTTGCCAAACTTCTCTGAGCAAATTACTTTCTAACGTCGTTTTACTCCCAGAATCTTTATCTGAAAGTTGAGAATCAGCCCCTTCCAAACAACAAATAACTTCAAATAAATTAATTTTCCAGGGTTCTCTGCCCAGCAAATAGCCGCCCTTAGCGCCTCGTTGACTACGCACTAAACCACAACGCCTCAAAGTTGCTAGTAACTGTTCCAAATAGCGATCGGGAATATTTTGCTGCGCCGCAATTTGCCGAATTTGCAGAGGTTCACCACTTTGATAATGAGTTGCCAGCTCTAGGAGAGCCAACAGCGCATATTCACTTTTACACGATAGTTCCACGAATTATCCCAAATTTACTGAATAGCTACAAAATTCCTAAAAAAAATACAAAGAGCAGAAAAAGGTGATTAAAATACCCCGGTTCTACACTAGGGTTTAATACCATTTTATAACGCCTTGCGTCCTGAATGCTTTCGACTTTTAAGCATCTCAGCAATTGTCAAATTTTGTTGCCATCAATAAAAAACCCCCGTTAAAAACGAGGGCTGTTTATTTTCTTCAGTTAGACTCACCTAGAAAGAGAAGGTGGTTCTAAGAGTACCAATGAAAATGTCATCATTTCTGTTGTTTTGTTCTGGTGCCATCAACCAAATCACACCAGGAGTCACAGAAATATTATCCGTCAGCTGGAACTTGTAGAAACCTTCAATGTGCCAAGGCAAATCACGACTAAAGGTAGAACGAGGGCCAGCATCTAACCCAGTCAAGTAAGGTTCGATACCTGCGAATAAACCTAACAAGTTACCGGGTTTAAACAAGTTGGGAAAAGCAATCCCAAGTCCATAACTCCAAATGTCAGCACTACCACGACGAACCAAGGTAGCATCAGTGTACATACCAAAAGCACTAATTGAGAAGTACTTGCTCAAACGTAAGTTACCAGAAACACCGTAAGAGTTAGTAACAACTGGAGTAGCACCTCTAGCTCTATTTCTGGAGGTACTGCCAAATAGTAGAGACGATGGCAGATTAGCAATACCTGTACCTACTGACCCTGACCGACTAAGACCAGAACTACCACCAGAATCAAAGATATCAGTTCCGGTAGGATGGTAAGCATTAACGTAGGTTAACGCTAGATTGAAGGTATCACAGAAGTTTAGGTCTAACTGTCCGAGCGCAGCATATTGACCGTTAAACAAACCATTTTTATCGAAAGGACTGTTGGCACTTGTGGGAGCGTTACCTGTAACACCTGCTGGGAGAATACCAGAACCACCTGCAAGGTAGCCACCAGTAATGGAGGTGCCTTTCAAGAAGCTACCCAGTCCACCCAAACCAAAACTAATGGCTCCACCTGCGCCCCCACCAATCCGATAAATCGGGTTTTCTTGCGAGAAGACAGAAATAGAACCGTTACCGCCATCTCCATCATAGAAGTAGGGGTTTTTCACATCAACGTAGTCGGAGTGAATCCCACCTGTGGCAGCTAAATATAGCTTAGAGCCACCTAAAAAGGAAGTTTCATAAGCCAACCAGTCTAAGGCTACGCTATTACTGCCTGTGCTACCAAAGAAATACTGTAGATTACCTTCTCTGGTTGAGCCTGGACCACCTGTAAATCCGCTGTTAGTACCACCGTTAAATAAGGGAGTGCTGGGTAAACTAGTCCACCGCACGGCGTTACCAGCTGTAATCCGGGTATGTAGAATGTCTTTACCTGTGAAGCTGGTTTGGAATTCTAAACGCACCCTATTTTGGAAAACAGTGTTGTTTCTGTCTTCTACATCCCAACGATTTCTTAGGAAGGGAGGACGCTCAATACCTCTTTCACGATAGGTTACTTGACCGCTCTTACCACCAAAAACATCAGCGATCGCAAAAATCGCTTCTCCTCTTAGTTTGGTAGTAGTAGAAAATTGTTGAGCTTCTACCTTCTTAACGCGAGCTTCTAGGGCATCAACTCTGCCTCTTAGGGTAGCCAGTTCAGCCGCAAACTCTTCTTGTAGACGTTGTAGTGCAGCTAAATCTTCTTTACTTACACCTTGAGGCAATGCGGCAATTAATTCCTGAATCCGATCCAAGCAACTGTTTAACCCAGCCGCAAACTCATAACGAGTCAACGCCCGATTTCCTCGGTAAGTGCGGTCTGGATAACCTTCAATACAACCGTATCGCTCAACCAAAGATTGTAATGCTTGGAAAGCCCAGCTTGTTGGGTCTACGTCCCGCAGCTGAGAAACTGAAGTCACCTGACCAGAAGCTCTTCTTCCTTCTCGGCTGTAACGAATGATTTCATCAATTGAACTTGGCGAATTAACAGGTGCGGCTTGAGCAACTGTATTTTCTTTCACCGTTACAGACACTTGAGCTTGGTTTTGTGTCTTATCTAAAGCTTTTAGCCCATTGCCGTAAGCTTGATTTTTGGCTGCTACTTCTGGCTGCTGTTCGGGATTAGCTGCCAGGTTCAGTAATTTTTCCGGGGCTTGTTCGATCGCTATTTGACTTGAAGCTACTTCAGCTGCTGAATTAGTTTCTGTGGCGATCGCTGAAGAACCAAACACCAGGGTAGCTCCCAGGATTGCCGGACTGAACAGCAGTGATTTCCACAATATTTTAGACATTTCCTCTCGTCCTCACACCACTTATAGAGAATCGCTGGATTCATTTATCCCCGCTTAACTTCTTAGTTTAGCTTTTAGAAAGGCATTGCGGGGTACTGCTTTTCTTAAACTAAGGTTAACTCTCTTTCGTAGATATTTGATAGGCTTCGAGTGCTACTTGCACTCCAGGAAATGGAACTGAAAACTTTTAGACAGCTTTCCGAGCCATTCCGACTCCACCTAATCACAGCTTACACCAGCATTTCCAAATATTTGGCACTCCCCCGTCACAATTTCACTGTAACGGGGGATTCTTGGGCTGAATACTGTCTATGCTAGACAATTCTAACTTTTGACTTAAGCATTCGTGTCTAATTCGAGTACATACTCTCGTATGATCCACTCAACGACTACTCCCCAAGCGTAAATTTGGGTCTGCCCTACCCTATTTTTTATTTCTTCACATCCCTTCCGTTTTTAGCTTACTTCTATGCTTTTATTGACGGTTAGGCTTTCCAAGGTGCATAGCTAGGTGTTTTACCTATTTTCGCATTCCCTTGGCTGGTCTATAACCAATCTATATTATAACACAATCTAAATCTACAGTAGAGTTATTTATCGCCCATTTACTTTTTTATTTTATGGCATAAATGCGAGTAATTTTAAGATATTTTTTATCGTCTATTAACAAATTAACTAAATAGTAAATAACCGCATCATCAAATATTCTTAAAATAACTATCCGCTCTCACATCCAGTGACTGGGTATAGATTGAGCCACTGTAAATTTGTGAGAGCGGTCTAGCGGGTCTTCAGATTGCAACCAGACTGCCGGGATTTCTCTGGAGATTAAGCCCAGCACTTGCAGATACTTTACAGTACTAAAGTACAAAGCTTCTGCTAGAGAACGGTCTCGGCACACAGCCGGATATCTGCAACCTGATGACCCATGCTTTTACTACTATCTGTCATGGGCATCACCTCCTTGTTGCCTAAGCGGTCTTTTTCTCAAAAAGTGTTAAGCATTACGCTCTTTAATTAAGATAACACGCTCTTAGAAAAAAGCAAGGGAATTTTGGGAAAGTATTGGACAGAGGTATAGAAGTGCAAAAAAGACTCCTAATGATTTAGGAGTCTTATTAGTTATGAAAAAATTTTGTTAAAGCTTAGAGAGCGTTACCACGAGGCAGAACTTCTTCAGGGAAGACAAAGTGCTCGTGAGGTTGGTCGGCTGGCGCTAACCAAGCACGCAGACCTTCGTTGAGCAGAATGTTCTTGGTGTAGAAGGTTTCAAATTCTGGGTCTTCTGCGGCACGTAACTCTTGGGATACGAAGTCGTAAGCTCGTAAGTTCAGTGCTAACCCAACAATTCCCACAGAACTCATCCACAAGCCTGTGACTGGGACAAATAACATGAAGAAGTGTAACCAGCGTTTGTTGGAAAACGCAATCCCGAAGATTTGCGACCAGAAGCGGTTCGCTGTCACCATACTGTAGGTTTCTTCGGCTTGGGTGGGGTTGAAGGCCCGGAAGGTGTTGGAGCTATCTCCGTCTTCAAACAAGGTGTTTTCTACTGTGGCTCCGTGAATGGCGCAGAGTAAGGCTCCACCTAGTACTCCGGCTACTCCCATCATGTGGAAGGGGTTGAGTGTCCAGTTGTGGAATCCTTGTAAAAACAGGATGAAGCGGAAGATGGCTGCGACTCCGAAACTGGGTGCGAAGAACCAGCTGGATTGTCCCAAGGGGTACATCAGGAACACGCTGACGAATACGGAAATCGGTGCGGAGAAGGCGATCGCATTATAAGGCCGAATCCCTACCAACCGCGCGATTTCAAATTGCCGCAACATGAACCCGATTAATGCGAAGGCTCCATGTAGAGCCACGAATGGCCATAATCCACCCATTTGACACCAACGGGTGAAGTTCCATTGGGCTTCAGGACCCCAGAGGAACAGCAGGGAGTGTCCCATGCTGTCTGCTGGGCTGGATACGGCTACGGTTAAGAAGTTGCAGCCTTCCAAGTAGGATGAGGCTAATCCGTGTGTGTACCACGAGGTCACGAAGGTGGTTCCGGTGAGCCATCCGCCTAGTGCTAGGTATGCACAGGGGAACAGCAGTAGTCCAGACCAACCGATGAAGACGAACCGATCGCGTTTTAGCCAGTCATCGAGGACATCAAACCATCCTCTTTCTGCTGGGGCGCGTCCCACTGCTATGGTCATTGCCCAAATCTCCAAATAGTTTATGAGTACAGGTTTTGGATTTTAGCCTTGCTGCACTGTTTCCAGTTTGGCTAAGACACAGAATTGTGAATAACGTAATAAGAATTTACGTTTCTTTACTGATTTCTCATTATAGGGGCAAGTTTTGAATTTTTCATCCCCTTTACTGAATTCTCATAAACTAGAAGTGTGTAGCGCAATTAACTAAAATCTCGAAACGCCTAATGTTCACTATTGACATGACTTTAAAGAACACTCCCTTCCCTTATTCAGTGCAAAGGAAGGAAGAATCGGACGCGATCGCTCTGTACAATCAAATTCTGGAGGCTATGCGTTCTAATAATCCACCAATCTTGGAATTAACCTGCGAGAAGCAAACAGAAAAAAAAATAGCCATTCTCACCAGTGAAATCTTAGCTGTGCAATTATCTCAGAAGTCAAGTGCCGCTGCTGCTGGCAGACCCCCAGGCTTCTTAATGATGGCAGGAGAATAAGAATTTAGTTTTAGGTGATTACATGGCTGATGCCATTACAGTGCGAGATCTCTGCTTTAGCTGGCCTAAAGGTGAATCCGTGTTCAAAAGCTGCTCTTTGGATGTACCTAAAGGACAATTTTGGATGCTTTTGGGTACAAATGGCAGTGGTAAGTCAACTTTGCTGAGATTGCTGGCTGGATTATTAACTCCCTTAGCGGGTGAAATTAAAATTTCCCAGCCTGTTGGCTTCGTTTTCCAAAATCCAGATCATCAGTTAGTCATGCCTACTGTTGGGGCAGATGTGGCATTTGGATTAGTGGCAGAACATCTTCCCCAAAGGCAGGTGCGTCAGCGAGTGGAGGAAGCTTTAGCTGCGGTAAATTTGTATGCTCTACAAAGAAGACCGATCTACGCTTTGAGTGGTGGGCAGAAACAGCGGGTGGCGATCGCAGGTGCGATCGCTCGTCGTTGCGAAGTCCTACTATTAGATGAACCGACCGCCCTTTTAGATCCAGACAGTCAGTTAGACCTAGTTAAACAAGTACAACGCTTAGTTCACTCCCAAGGCATCACGGCGCTTTGGGTAACTCACCGTCTAGATGAGTTAAATTACTGCGATGGAGCTTTTTTACTAGAAAAAGGTCAACTTGTCGATCGCGGCGATCCCGATCGTTTAAAACAACGCCTGATGCAGGTGGAGGGGATTAGTTCTTAGTTGCGACTGGGGACTGGGGACTAGGGACTGGGGACTGGGGACTGGGGACTGGGGATTGAAGGAAGACAAGGAAACACCTAAATGTCTTTACTCTAGATGCACTAAGAGGCTCTGCCTCCCCTGCTGCGAGATCTGAGTTTACAAAACTCACCGCCTCCTAATTCTTCCCAGTCCCCAGTCCCCAGTCCCCAGTCCCCAGTCCCCAGTCCCCAGTCCCCTAACCCAAATGCAAACTTTGATTACTAATAAATTATGAATTATTATCAGATATGTTAAGTTTAGAAAAGTTTGGCATTGAACAATGAAACCACCTTCGCCGTCAGCATTTTTGCTAGTGGACGGCTACAATATCATAGGATCTTGGCAAAAGCTGCTTACTTTGAGCGATCGCAAAGGACTAGAGGCCGCCCGTGAAGAGTTGATTCAACTCCTCATTAATTACACAGCATATCAAGGCTACCATACTCAGATCGTATTTGATGCCCATTATCGCGCTTCACCAGGGAATGCAGAAGAAATTACTAGTAGCTTATCTGTTCATTTCACAGATTTCGGGCAAACAGCAGACACATATATAGAAAAAGCTTGTGCAACCCTACGTCATGAGTTGCAAAAATTTCAACGGAGAATAATTGTAGCAACCTCGGACAGAGCACAACAATTAACTATTATCGGATACGGCGCAGAATGGATGTCCGCACACAAGCTAGTCCAAGAAATAGAGTTTAGTATTCATCGAGTGCGCCGGAAACAGAAATCTAAAAATCAATTACCTAGCCGCTTTTTGTTCAGTTCCCTAGATCCAGAAGCGCAAAAGCGTCTTGCCCAAATGCGGTACGGGCTAAAGTGACTAAAAATTTTCAGAAATTTTGCCAAAGTGCTTGACAAACCCTATCGATGGCGGCTAGTATTATTAATCGTGGCTCGAATGAGCAAACATTCCTCGGTAGCTCAGTGGTAGAGCGGTCGGCTGTCAGAAGCAGATGTGAGTCAGATAAACTAACTTGCATTTTCTAGCAGCGCTATCCGGTGACGGGTAGTGGAAAATCGGGTGAATTCAAGGAAACCGCAGCACTTCGGGTGGCGGCAACCCTGATCCAAGTCTGGCGAAAGGCAGTGATATTCACAGGTAGCCAGAAAGGAGCAGAGACTACGGATGAGGAGCCTAACCAATAAGTCCGACAGCGCCCGACATCCCAAGCGGATGATGAGATAGTCCACCCCCAACGGAAACGTAGGGATTAAGTGTAACCGATTGGTCGTAGGTTCGAATCCTACCCGGGGAGTTTTTCAAAGGATGAAGTATGAAAGATCGAGTTTCTGGCTTTAAACTTTCAACTTCTCACTTTGCTAAGTTTTGGCTAATTGAGCCAAACATAATTTTTTTAAATCATGGTTCTTTTGGCGCTTGTCCCATACCTGTGTTAGAGGCGCAACAGCGATTTCGGCAACTGTTAGAAAGGCAACCGTTAAAATTTTATCGAGAGTTGGAAGCATTGCTAGATGCAGCCAAAAGTCAGTTAGCTGAGTTTGTGGGTGCAGATGCTTCAGATTTAGTGTTTGTTCCCAATGCGACGACTGGAATCAATGCAGTTTTGCGTTCTTTGTCCTTTCGTCCGGGAGATGAGTTACTGACGACTAGCCAAGAATATAATGCTTGTCGGAATGTGTTGAATTTTGTCGCTGAAATGACGGGGGCGAAGGTAGTAGTTGCAGAAGTTCCTTTTCCCATAAATGCGCCCGAACAGGTAGTTGAGGCGGTGGTGGAATGTGTTTCGCCGCAAACAAGGTTGGCGCTTTTAGATCATATTACGAGTCAAACGGGTTTAATTTTTCCGATTCGGGAGTTGGTTAAAGAGTTAAGCGATAGGGGAATTGATACTTTGGTGGATGGTGCTCATGCACCGGGAATGGTAAGTTTAAATTTGCGGGAAATTGGGGCAACTTATTACACGGGTAATTGTCATAAGTGGTTATGTGCGCCTAAAGGTGCGGCTTTTTTGTATGTGAGGCGCGATCGACAATCGTTGATTCGTCCGATGATTATTAGTCATGGTGCTAATTCTTTTCGTGCTGATAAGTCACGTTTTCAGTTAGAGTTTGATTGGATGGGAACGGATGACCCAAGTGCTTATTTGTGTGTACCGGAAGCGATTAAGTTTATGGGTTCTTTGTTACCTGGTGGATGGTCGGAATTAAGGGCGAGAAATCGATCGCTCGTGTTACAAGCTAGAGAGTTACTGTGTGAAGTTTTGGGTGTTGCGCCTTCTTGTCCAGAGGGAATGATTGGGACGATGGCGGTGGTGAGTTTACCGGATGATGGTAGTGGGTTTGAGAAGGTGCGATCGATCCCAGTAATTCAAGATATATTGTGGGAAAGGTTTAAAATTGAAGTACCTGTAATTTATTGGCCTGCGTATCCTAAACAGTTGTTAAGAGTTTCAGCACAGATTTATAACAAAATTGAAGATTATGAATATTTAGCAGAAGTGCTGCCAGAATTGTTTAAGGAGTATGATGCTATTTAGTTAGTTAATAACTTTCTATTTTTGTACTGTTGCGGTCTTCCATACTAGAGATAATATGACATCTGGATCGCCTTTTAATCCATTTTTTGCTGGATCGATGATTTCCGATCCTCGGTTTTTTGTCGGACGTAAAGCGGAATTGGATGCAATTACGATGAGGATGACTAGTTCGCCGCCTGTTAGTGTAAATGTGGTGGGAAAAGGTCGAACTGGTAGGTCTTCACTGTTGTATCATTTTTTTCAGACTTACGAACAAAGGGTAGAAAATCCACAACGTTATGTGGTGGCTTATTTTAATTTGTCCAGTCCGCTGTTTCATCGGGAAGAGGGGTTTTATTTGACGATCGCTAGAGAGTTGTATAATTTGCCGAAGGTGCGATCGCAAAAAGTTTTAACTAAACCTTTCCATGTGAAAAACTTTGAACGCCACACTTTTTCGGTGGTGTTGGGAGAGTGGAAGAGACAGGGAGTTTTACCTGTACTTTGTTTAGATGAATTTGAAGCTTTGTTTCATCATCCGCAGGAATTTAATGATGGATTTTTTGATAATTTGTCTTTTTTGTTGAATAGTAAAACTTTGATGTTAGCGATCGCTTCCCACAGAAAATTAGACTATTACCAACATCGCTACAAGTTAACTTCTAATTTTTTCCAATTAGCTGATGTAATTAAGTTGGGAAACTTAACTGAAGAAGAAGCTAGAGAATTAGTGAGTTTACCTGTAACTTTGGGTGGTGAAGCTGCTTTAACTTTGGAAGAACAACGCCTTGCTAGAAAGTGGGGTGGATGTCATCCTTTGTTATTGCAATTAGCTGCTAGTTTACTGTGGGAAGCACATCAGCAAAATCTAGGTTTCGGATGGGCTAAAGAAAAGTTTATCCAAAAATCTCGCGGAATACCGAGAACTGGATTTAAGGGGAAATTTTGGATTTTTGGTAACTAAATTGTTGCTTAATCTGGGAAATTAGCCCAGTCTTCCCAACGTGCTTGGTCAACCTCTTGATTAGAAAGCCTTTGTCCTTCAGAGGGTGCTGTCCAAGCAGGTGGTTGTGACTGGTTCCAAGCGGGTGGTTGCGGTGTGTTAGAGTTATTATCTCCGACTTCGCGTTCAATGTTCAATGCCATTTGCTGAATTAAACGCACTTTGTCTAAGGTGGAAAGCTGCAATGCTTGGTTCAAAACGTCCTGAAAGTTCATGTGCGATCTCGGATTACTGGCCTGCATTGTAACATCTTTGCAAGAATTGGGGATTGGGAAAGATAAGATTTAGTCAGGTGGGTTAGAAGGCAGTAGTTTGGCAATGAAGACTTTAGCTAAATGGTCTGTAAATGATTATCATCGAATGATTGAGGCGGGGATTTTGCGCGATCGATCTGTAGAATTACTAGCAGGTGAAATTATTGAAATGAGTCCAGAAACTCCGCTTCATTATAATACGGCAAAAAGAGGTGCAAGATATTTAGAAGAGTTGCTGGTAGGAAGGGCGGAAGTTCGGTTTAATGGTCTGATTACATTATCTGATTCGGAACCAGAACCAGATATTGCTATTGTAAGATTACCTGAGTCAAAATATAACGATCGCCATCCTGAACCAAAAGATATTTTTTGGCTTATTGAAGTTGCGAAAACTAGCCTAAAAAAAGATTTAGAATTGAAAGCTAATATTTATGCTGTTGCAGGTATTCCAGAATATTGGGTGCTAGATTTATCAGCGAAAAGATTGGTTGTGTTTCGTGATCCGCAAAATGGTAAGTATTTGTTAGAGGAGATTTTTGTTGATGGTGCGATCGTGCCAATAGCATTTCCTGATGTTTCTGTATCAATTGAAAGGCTTTTGAGTTAGATTTGTAGTAAAAATCGGAGACTTTGATTTTTTTAATGCAGATGAAAGAGGTAAAGCATGAGTAAATTTATTGAACCAATTATTTTAGAAATATCTCCTGCTTCTCTAGGTAAAGGTGAACAAGCAATTCTACAAGAAATTGCTTTACAGCTATACGCCCAAAATATTTTTACTTTTGGGCAAGCACGTCGTTTGGCTAATTTATCTGTCTGGGAATTTCAGCAAATTTTGGGACAAAAAAATATCGATCGTCATTACAATGAATCAGACTTAGCTGAAGATGTTAGTACCATTCAAATAGGTTCTTAAACATTATTTCTAAATAGCAGCTTAATTGCTGTAGTAGGTGAAACTTGAAACTACTGTTCGATGTTTATTAAATGTAGAAGGTTTGTCTTTGCCAGGGAGATTTATTGTTGTGGAGCGATCGCAAATACGTCAGCGTCGATTACTGTGAAAGGGAGTTGGGAGAGTGCGATTCGCGTTGCGGAATCGCCAGTTATAATATGAGAAATATAATAGTGAGCCATGCTAGGATTAGGCTATAGTTGATTATCAGTTTAAACAACTATGAGTGTGATTATTCCAGATGAAATTTTACAAGCTACTCGGATGTCGGAAGAGGAGTTAAAACAAGAAATTGCTATATTGCTCTTTCAAAAAGAGAAATTAACACTAGGACAAGCAAGCAAACTGGCAGGAATGAATCAATTTTTATTTCAACATTTACTAGCGAGTCGTCAAATTCCTTTGCATTATGATGTAGAAGATTTAGAAGCCGATCTCAAAACTTTGCGGGAGATGGGCAGATTGTGATTGTTGTGAGCAATACTTCTCCGATTAATAATTTAGCTGCTATTGGTCAGTTAAGTTTATTGCAACAAATTTATGGTCAGATAGTTATTCCTAATGCTGTTTATCAAGAGTTAACTAATATTCCGGTTGCTGGGACGATCGAAGTAATAACATTTGAGTGGATTGAAAAGCGAGAAGCAACAAATTCAACTTTGGAGTTTTAGGAGTATTACTAGAAGCTAAAAGTCAAGGATTAATTTCTACAGTTAAACCGTTGCTCGATCGCAAATCCGTCAGCGTCCATTACCGTAAAATGAGGTTGGGAGAGTGCGATCGCTATCTTCTTTTGTTAAATGAAACGAAGACGTTAGCGCAATTCAAAAAATGCTTAAACCTTTTATTTTGCTCTCATTTCCTCAATACTAATACCTTTACCTTCTCTCAAACTCTGACGCGCTTGTGCAACTTCTGCTTGAAAACGCGGATCTTGCAACAATAATTCTTCCCACCAATCTTCAGTATCTTCTAAACCAATCAAAATTCCCACAGGTTTTCCATCGCGAGTAATCACAATTCTTTCTTTTTCCGCTATTTCCAGGTAGCCAGATAGGTTATTTTTGATTTCTTCGATCGGTACTTGTTTCATTCTTCTCTCCTACCATATTCTCCTAACCATTCCATCGCCTCAGATTTTTCTCTAATACAGAGAACTTCTACGGTTCCAACTCTCTCATCAGTGTAGCTTACATCGTAAAAATACTCGCAGGTCATCTCTCACAATAGCTGCACAAATTCTGAGTAGCTCCGCTATTTTCTTTTGTTAAACGTAGCTATATTTTTGACCAATTTCTCGAAGCCAGCCTTATCATATTCTGAAGATAACATATTTACTAACTTTTCCAACTCAAGCAAATCCTCCCTATATTGCACATCAGATAGTTGTGACGCTAATTGTGAAGGTAAAATTATTCTTAAATCGTTTTCCCTATTTAAGACATCTACCGCATTTTTTAAATTAGACCAATGATGATATTTTTGTGAGTCTGATAAAGTATCCACTAGGATTTTCAAATCAGAAATTTTATTTCTATCGTGATTAGATACGAAGTCTGACAAAATCTTGTTATTAGAAACAAGATTTACTAACTCTTGCATCTTATAAAAATCGTTGGCATAATCATCCGATAAGATATATACTAGTTTTTCCAACTTAGATAATTCTTGTCTGTGATGTTCATCAGACAGCAGTGAGATTAACTCGGTTTCCATATTGAGAAATCTTGCTAAATCTGCATAAGTTTTTGAATAAGTTCCTGACCATGTTCTTTTCCAAATCACTCTGTTGTCTGTAAAAATAATTCCTTTTGCATCATTCCAAGTACTAGTATCGATCAAAGCCATTACCTTTTCGTCAGGGTTAATTAATACCCATTTAGATAGAGCCTTGGACAGTTTATCTAAGGGAATATTAGGAGCAGAAAAACCCTCCTCAAAATTGTATAGCTCCATTTTATTTTTGAGAAATGCTCCCAAAGTTCCTGGGAGTGGATCTTCAGTTAAAGTATATGTCCGAGTTTCTAACTGGTGAAGTACAGATTGATCTCGTTGCTTTTTCCCTTTGAGAAATGACCAAATTGCCCATGCTGTAACTGATGCTATGAGAGTGGCACCGCCAGTGATTACACTCAGTCCACCAAGAGCAGAAATGATGGCAGTAATAGCAGCAGCACCAGATAATGTACCCGCTACTCCTAAAGCAGTAGCAGCAGTCCAAGCAGCTAAAACGCTGACAGCACCAGCGATTGTTCCTGTACCAATTGCAATTCCCAGATTTTTTCGATCTTTATCATCCATTTCCGAGACTAATGCAATAGACAGCAGTCCGGCGGCTCCAATCAGTGCGGCTCCTCCTGTTGCTACTGCTAACCCACCCAGCATTCCCAAACCACCTGCGGCGACAGAACCACCACCCAAAAAGGCTAAAGTCGCATTTGTAGCAGCTGCTCCAGACAAACTACTAATGCTGACACCTGTTGCTGTTTCTACTCCAAATGTACTCAATATTTTATTAGCTAGTGGAACAATTCTGGCTCCATTGCTAGCGGCATTCAACTGTGATTTAGCATCTTGTAAAAGATCCTTGGCTACTTGAGGTGAAATTTCTTGAGGATCTAAATTTTGATGTTTAGTATCTAATTCCTGATCTTTTGCTATTGAGTAAATGAATTTAGCATTTTGGGGAATTTCAGCATCGTTTATAAATGCGTCTAAGGACTTCAAATTTACTTCATCATCTACTTTTTTGCCCTCGCGCACCCTTTGATAAATTGATTGGTAAATTTTCCTTTTTTCATCACTGATATTTTTGCTTTCGTCAATTAATTTTACGATAATGAAGTCAACTGTTAAGGCTCTTGATTGAGTACTAGCTAAAAAGTAAGTTTGTTTAATTTCTAATGGCAGTGCTGAGTTGGTAACAATAGAATCAATGTCTGTCAGTGCTTTAAAGTTAGGAACTGGTTCGCCAGCGCGGACGTATGCGTAAGTTCCTCTAATTTGTTTCTTCTCTGGCTCTTTTAAATTAGATTTAGATAATGCTGATTCAATGGTTTGCTCAATTCCGAGAAGACGGGAGTTAGTGCTAGCAATGTGGTAACGTTCTTTAATTTGCTGGTCTAGATTTGAGGTAGAAATAATATAATCTAGAAGAGCCAAGGTACTCTGATCGTCAAGGTACTCTCCATTCTCAACTTGTTCGTAAACAGATTTACATTTAGCTTTGCTTGCTTCTTCGATAAATTGGGTATTTTTGTCTATTTCTTGATAAACTTGGTCAGCTATTCTGAATTGTCGATCGTATAAAGTATGAAGAACTACAAGAATATCGTTTTCATTTTCACCAATTCCTTTAATAGTAATTTCTTGATTCTCTAAAGTTCGGGAGGGAATTTCTATTTGGCAAATATCTCCTGAGCGGAGATTGACTGTTTGCTTTCCTCCGTTTCTGGCTGTTACATAAGGAACAAAAATATGATACTTTTCTAATATAGAGTTACTGTTGGATGATTCCTGGGTAGCGGCGATCGCACTACCCGGATCAAGTAAGTCTTTTGTGAGCAAACTGATAGTTCCTAACGCAATATAACTAAGGAAATGGCGACGGTTTAACGAAAAAGTATCTGGTTTATCCATGATTGATATCTTCAGAAATCTGAACCTTGATGATACTGAATTACCTTTATTGGTAATAGTACATCTCTCGATCGCCAACTGTGAATACGAATAAACACGGATCTTTCGGAAATTTTTTAACTTTGCAAGCTAAGGTAGCTTAGGGTAGATTAAGTTAGCTATTTTTAATAATGTAATCTGAAGGGGATTAAAATTTTTCGTGTTTTTTCCTTAGTTTCTGAAAGGTAAATTTACACTTGTAGAGTAAGTATTAAAATTATTATAAACTATTGATTGCAGAAATGATTCGCCTAGCTAAACCTAAAGCTTGCTCAGTTTTTGATGACAGTTTTGGAAAAGTATCATTGTAATCAGCTTGGTTGCGAAAATCCCGTAAACGCTGCAATTTTTCGCCCAACTTTCGCCGCTTTTCATCAGCACTATTCTGAAATTGTTCGATAACATATTTGTGAGTTTTTTCGCGGGGTATTGTTAACCGATTGCCATCTCTTAAAAAATTCCGTGCTTGCATAAAAGCAGCGTAGTATGCTCTACTAATAGCTGAACGAAGTTTAGCCTCCTCACTAGAAACTTCAGTAGTGTTACCAGCAAGTTCCCGTGCTAAATTCAGATATTCCGACCAATTAAAAGTCATTTTATTCTAAACTATCTAAGTTAAAAAACATCTTTCCTTTACCTCTATTTGGCACTTCTACCCACCAATCATCTAATAAATCCATCCTATCCAATGCTGCTTCTGTTTCTAAGTTGGTAGCAATATAAACAACTAAATGGGGGTGATCAATTTCTGGATCGGGAACGTATTCTAAAAACAGTGGTGCATCGGGAAAATGTTGGCGAATCTGGGTGTGTACTTCTAGCAACAAGGGAATTAGGAAAGGGTGTTTTTCCAGAAAGTCTAAAACTTCGGGTTTTTGGAGGAAGTTATATAAGTTTTCTAAGGATTCAAAATCGAGGTTAGCCAGACTTTTTTGTAGTAAAATCTGAGCTAGGGTAGTGCGATCGATCTGACGGCGTTTTGCTTCTTGGGTTAGGCGATCGCTATCTTCTTTTGGTAGTTGAATATTCAGCGTATTTGATTCGCTCATCTTTACTATGCTCAACTTTTGCTATCTTCAAATTGAAGAAAATGGTTTTAATTGTTAACTTGCTCAAGCCAACTAGTTAAATCTATTTCACTCTGAAAATCGAGGATTGCTTCTCCCAAATCTTCCAGCTGATTCACGGATAAACGGCGTATTTGTTCTTCAATATTGGGTGCGATCGAGCCAAATCGACGACTCAACAATCGCATCACAAAGGAAACAGCTTCTCTCTGAATTCCTTGCTCAATTCCTTGCTGGTTCGCATCTTGAATTCTTTCTAGATACAATGGCGATAATTGCATAATTAACTCCCGATCTTCTGAATCTAAATCTTGACGAGCTTCTAAAATTGCGAACAAATTCGATAAAAGTTCGAGTACGTTGTCTTTAAATGGGGTTGCGTTTGGTAGAGAGTTGAATTGGGCGATCGCACTTTTTTGCACATTTCCTTTTCCCAACAATCGCAGCCAGAGAGTTTCCGGGGTCTTAGGAAGTTGGTGAATAACGACGATCGCAGTTCGCAACGCTGGCGGGAGAAAATAAACGCCCTCACCAAAACTTTCCCATTCTAAAATAGCACCAAAACTGTCTAAAATGGGTTGAGAAAGGGTGGGCGTTAAAATCCAAAGCCGGGGGCGATCGCCTGAGACAAGCTGTTTCTCTTCTCGGTTAGAAACTCGGTTTGACTCGGCATTAAAATCGAAAAGTTTGCCGATACAACTGCAAATATTATCGCTACTAACTGGGTTCCGATACGGTTCAATTATAGCAGTAGTTCCCGCTATTTTTCCCAAAAGTCCTAATGTTTTAATTAGGCTCTCATTCTGAGAGTGAGGTACAAATAAAACATCAATTTCTCGAACTTCCGCAGTCACATCTCGACTGATTTTTACTGAGCCTAACGGTGTGAGAAGTTCTTCTAAGTATTGTTTAGCAAATTGATCGTAGACGAATCTGGTCATTGCAGATTAACACCCCCTCTATCATAGAAGCTATTAAAGAAATAGAAGAGTTGTATGTTTAAGTATTAACTTTCTCAAGCCAGCTAGTTAAATCTGTTTCACTTTGGAAATCGAGGATTGCTTCTCCCAAATCTTCTAGCTGATTCACGGATAAACGGCGGATTTGTTCTTCTATGTTGGGTGCGATCGATCCAAATCGACGATTCAACAATCGCATCACCAAAGAAACAGCTTCTCGCTCGATTCCTTGCTCAATTCCTCGCTCAATTCCTTGCTCAATTCCTTGTTGGTTTGCCTCTTGAATTCGTTCTAGATACAATGGTGATAATTGCATAATTAACTCCCGATCTTCTGAATCTAAGTCTTGACGAGCTTCTAAAATAGCGAATAAATTCGATAATAGTTCGAGTACGCTATCTTTAAATGGGGTTGCGTTGGGTAGAGAGTTGAATTGGGCGATCGCACTTTTTTGCACATTACCTTTTCCCAACAGTCGCAGCCAGAGAGTTTCCGGGGTGTTAGGGAGTTGGTGGATAACGACGATCGCAGTTCGGAACGCTGGCGGGAGAAAATAAACCCCCTAACCAAAGTTTTCCAATTCTAAGTTAGCACCAAAACTGTCCAAAATGGGTTTAGAAAGGGTTGGTGATAAAATCCAAAGCCGGGGGCGATCGCCTGAGACAAGCTGTTTCTCTTCTCGGTTAGAAACTCGGTTTGACTCGGCATTAAAATCGAAAAGTTTGCCGATACAACTGCAAATATTATCACTATTAACCGGGTTTCGATACGGTTCAATTATAGCAGTAGTTGCCGCTATTTTTCCCAAAAGTCCTAATGTTTTAATTAGGCTCTCATTCTGAGAGTGAGGTACAAATAAAACATCAATTTCTCGAACTTCCGCAGTCACATCTCGACTGATTTTTACTGAGCCTAACGGTGTGAGAAGTTCTTCTAAGTATTGTTTAGCAAATTGATCGTATACGAATCGCGTCATTGCAGTTCCTCGATCTTCAGATCCCCAACTTCTTCAAGAAGTTGGGGATCTCAAACTCTATTCTTCTATCTTACTACGCTCAATTTCTGCTATTTTCAAAGGTATTTTTACTTCCTGCGGTGGCGGTGTTACTGCTTCTAAAGAAGTACCAACTAAGCAAACTCCTACTAAACTAACTGCGTACAAATTAGCATCTTCTAACTCAGCACAAAGTAAATTTGCTCCGGTTAAATTTGCCCCGGTTAAATTCGCGCCTCTTAAGTCTGCTTCTTCCAAATTGGCATTACTTAAATTTGCCCCTTGTAAGTCTGCTTGGCTCAAATTTGCGCCATGTAAATTCGCACCACTGAGATTAGCACCTCGCAAGTCGGCGGCGCGTAAATCTACTCCTTGTAAATTTACACTCATCAAATTTGCACCGCTTAAAAAAGCACCTGCAAAAGACGCTTGAGTTAATTTTGCGCCCATTAAATTTGCGCCTCTGAGGTTACTTCCTCGCAAGTCAGCACCAGTTAGATCTGCTTGCATTAAGTTAGCACCTAACAGAGTTGCTCTTACATCTGCTGCTACTAATTGAGCGCTTAATAAGTTTGCGCCTTCTAATTTGGCGCTTTCTAATTTTGCACCACTTAAATTAGCACCAACTAAGTTAGCACCAGCGAGATTCACTCCTCTTAAATTGCTGCCAGAAAGGTCTTCTTCTTCTAAGTTTGCTCCTGGCAATTGTTTAACTTTTCCGGCGCGAATGGCTGCAATATCCATGAGCTTAATTAACTGTTAGTTTGTAAAATAGTTTGTAATTCTTCGGCAATTTCTGGATCGAGTAACCACATTCCAGTTGTTACTTTTGGGGGAATAACTTGCAAGTCTAATCCCTGTTGTAAACCCATGACTAATAAGCCTAAAGTTTCTACTAGTTTAGGGTCCCAACGTTCGTTAGCTTGGGCTTGAAATTCTCCTAAAGCTTTTGTTAAAGCTTCTGATTTACTCAGGTTTTCTGTTTCTTTTATGAGTTGATTTACTCGTTGTTCAAAGTTAGTGATTAATCCCAATATTCTCGATTCTAAGGGTATAGCATAGTAGGCAAAACCACCGGGATAACCTTTGCCGTTCCACCATTCGGTTTGATGGGTTAGAATGTGTGCGATCGCCTGCAACCTCGGCATCTTCCGTAAAGCTTGGACATTCGGTTCTAAAGGACAACAAGGCGCTTCATCTAAACCTGTAACTGTTGTTACTCCCAAAGGTACTAAACCATGCAATAATCCTGCTAATCTTAACCGTTTGATTTGCCACGCTGGGAGGTCTAAAAGTTGCCCCATGACTTCGGCTAAAGCAGCGATTTCTGCTGTTGCCATTGGATTTCCAGTATTAGCTAATTCCATTAATTGCGCCATTCTCACAAAGGCTTGCAATTCGTTGGAAACTAAGTTTATATCTAGTTCTTCATGATGAGCAGCTTGTAATTGTTCGGCGATTAAATCTTGTTGACTATGTTGCAAGTAATCAACGACGCGAGAAACAATTTCTCCTAAGTTATCTTGTTGGGCGTTAGCAGCTTGGGCGGTGATTTCTTTAACTTGGGCGGTTAATTTTTGCTCTAATTCTGGGTTGTATTTGGCTAGGTGTTCGATCGCTAATTCCACCGTTTCTAACACTAACCCCGGTTCAAATGTCCAAAACCCATAAAATTTCCGTTCTCGATCTTCCTCTGGTACTCCTTGTGCCCCATAATCTTGTGGCGTTAGTTCTTGACAAAGTACCATCGCTGTGTAGCTAGGCGATAAAATGATTAAATGCCATTCTTGGGCGACGGGATCGATCGTTTCCAAACTCACCAACTCTACATTTGACATTTGGCTGGTCGGATGTTCTGCAAAACCAGAGTCGGGCGATGCCATAATCACAATTTGCCGCGATTTTTTGGCAATATCACCATATCTGTCTGCTTCTTGCAGATACCACTTTCCCCTTTGAAAGGCGGTAATCATGAGGGGGGAGGTGTTAGAGGTTAAAATGCTGTCTTCCAGAGCGTGACAGAGTGCAACCAGCGTGTTTTTGTAGTAGACTCCAAACCGCAGCGGTCTGGGGCTGGATTTGTGGGCATCGGCTAGTTTTTGCAGAATTGAGCCTTGTAGCATGGTTTTTTTTATTAAACCGCAAAGGACGCAAAGAGCGCGAAGGAAATTAAAGAGACTTATTGCAGATAGGGGAGATAAGCTGTCACGCATTTAAATCACTTATAAAGATTGCAGGGGAGCAGGGGGGCAGGGGAGAGAATTAGACGAATTTTCTTCTGTTTCCAAACAATCCAATTTAAATGCGGAACAGCTTAATGCCTACCTTACTCGATTTTATTAGACTTTGAGTAGTTGTTTTTCGGTGCTTTCAATTGGCGCTTTGAGTGATTGTTCTAAGTCGGCGCAACCGAGTTTTTGTTCTAAAATTCGCATGACTTCGCGCCCAAAATCATCGGGGTTTTGTCGCCATGCTTGCAAGCAAACTTCGCCAAAGAAAGAACCGAGGGGTTCGGGGTTCCACAGGAGTTTTTTGGCTGTCCAAGGCATTAAGCTCATGGGATCGTATCCTGGTTTGAGGATATCATTTTTGAAGGCATATTCTTCTAAATGAGTGTGGGGTTGTAACCCAATGAAAAATATGGCTGGTTCAACTTTATTTTCTCCAAAAATTCGCTCTAGTTCCCGATGGTAAGCTATGGTTTGGCGAATGGTTTCTGGAGTTTCGTCAATGACATTAAATGAGTAGTTTACCGAAACTAGGTCGTTAAATCCAGCGGCTTTTAAATCTCGGCAGTTTTGTAAGACTGTGCGAAGATTATAGCCCATTCGCATTTTTCTTACTAGTTCTTGGGAACCACTGGTAATGCCAATTTCAAAGTAGTTCATCCCGGTTTTTACCATCAAGTCACATAATTTGGGTGTCAAATTGTCGGCTCTGATGTATGCTGCCCAATGAATATCTTTCATGCCAGAATCGACGATTTTTTGTAATAATTCAATGGCATCGTCGATAAATTTCCGGGCGGGGATAAACTGAGCGTCAGTAAACCAGAAATTGCGAATTCCTCGATCGTACAATTGGCGCATTTCCGCTACAACTTCATCCGCTGGGTTAATGCGGACTTGCTTGCCTTCAATTACTGTGTAAACGCAATAGCAGCAATTGTGAGGACAACCTCGCTTGGTTTGTACGCCAATGTAAAAGTCTCGATCTTGGAGATAATATGGAAATTCCGACCAAATTTTGGCGATGTAATCGTAATTACACGCGGTTTTTTCAATGTTAGTTGGTGCTTCGTGAATTAACTTTTCGCGTGGTGCACTTTCTCCGACTACATAACATTTTTCATTACTAATATCTTGTTGGCGCAACAGTTTTTCTAACAGTCCTTCCCCTTCTCCCACAGAAACGATCGTTCCTTGAGGTAAGCTTTTCCCTAACTGTTCGTAAAAGACGCTGACTGCACCGCCCCCAACGATCGATCGCGCATCTGCATTATACCTCTGCGCCCGTCTCAATCCCCGCTTAATTAAACCCAAATTCCGCCACAATTCACTATAGTAAGCCGTTGTTACCCGCAAACCACCCAACGCCCCCCGCAATTTAATCAGAGGATTTTTGGCATAGTAAAACTCAAAAGCGTGTTGTAAAGGGTTTCCCCCTCTACCTCCCACTGGCGCATAAATTTGAATGTCGCGCCAAGAAAATACCAGCAAGTTCGGTTGAAACTCATCTACGCAAGCATCCAACGCCGAACCAAAATCCAAAGGTGGTACCGTTCCTAAATCAAATATCCGCTGTTCCACTGCCGGAAACAACTTCTGCACATGATCCGCTAAGTATACAACCCCAATCGGAAATATGGGATTACAAGGGAGACGAACATAGAGTATGCGAGTTTCCATCCTGCGACTCTCTCTAGTTAAGGACTTCTCTGGCTTTCCTAAGCTGGAACTTTAATCAGACGATCCGATCGCTTTTATGTAAATATTTATAATTTTTACATAACTTTACGATAGCACTGCTCGCACTCATAATTCAGCAAATGGTATGAGATTTTTGCTTCCCCAACTCCCCCAACCACAGGTTTTCCTACCCTTTCCCCTTGCCAAAGTTATAATTAAAACTTATTATATTAATAAACAAACCAAATAGTGACGCTCAACACAAACACCAAAATAATATTTCCATCCCTATACCAACAGAGAGATTTACCAAATATTTAAAATAAAAATTTAAGAAATTTATGAGGTTGGTAGTCGGATTTACAAATTCCTGGGATCGCTAGTGTTAACCTTAATAATGTAACCCGTTTTTCGCAGATCTCCCTAGTACCTATGGCTCAAATTCTTGATCCCCTACCATCCAACTATAAAAATGGTATCGTTTGCTGCTATGTGAATGCAACCAGTAAAATACAGGTTGTACGAATTAGTAACCTCCCAAATTGGCATTTTGAACGAGTAGTTTTTCCCGGACAAAGATTAGTCTTTGAATCTATGCCACAAGGTGTTCTTGAAGTTCATACAGGTATGATGGCTAGTGCAATTTTGTCAGATAAAATACCTTGTATAACTCTCCGCATCGATATGGAACTTAATGAATCAGGAGATGAAGATTCAGAAAAGGAAGAAGATAGTACTTCAACTGCGGAAAAGGAATTAGTACAACTCAAAAGGTAATAGTGTTTTAATAGCTTGTGCTTTACCTAACTCTAGATAAAAATTTCTTTGCGATAAGACTTTAGTTAATCAGGGTAAACGCCATAATTAATACTAGGAATGCTAAGCAAGCTCGACATTATGTAAAAAATACTGTAGAGCAGAACCTTGCCATTGTATTGAATTGTGGTGTTTTACCTTGAATTTACCCGATTTTATTTGGTTGTGGAAAATCGCTGCTTGGTCAATGGGATTGTCTTTAACAGCTTATTTGCTGTTAGGGATGACCGGAATTTGGATATCATATACTCGTTTACTCAAGCAACAGCGTCCTAAGTGGCTGCGACCATTTCATTACTTGATTGGTGGTGTAATGGTTGCTTTGGTATTACTATTATTAGCGATCGGCATTGTTGGCACCTTGGGTCACTTTGGTAGTTTAGGTCATTCCCCTCACTTACCAGTTGGCTTAACAGTCGTAGCCTTAGTTTTACTCTCAGCTGGTAGCGCTACTCAAATCAGCCCTCGCAGACCTTGGATAAGATATCTTCATGTTGGAACTAACATTGTGCTACTGGTAGGATTCCTGTTAGTTACCCTGACAGGCTGGAACGTTGTCCAAAAGTATTTGCCTTAGCCGTTTATCTCTCCATAAGACTGCGTAATTGTATCTAAAAAAACATTTTATTATATCTATCTGGCGATAGATTTACGTTTTTATATAATTTGAGTAAAAAGTACTCTATAAAAGTATGGAGATAACTTTCAGGCGTGCAAAAATGTCTTACTCTACCGTAAAATCAGGTTTTTTTGTAATTGGAACAAAAGGTTCACCTGTCATCGAGAAATCACGACAAGGTAATTACGCGTTAGTATTCCTGAAGCGGAGTGATGCAAATCGCTATTTTGAGCAAATGTGCCAACTTCGCCGAGTGCCACAGCAAGACTATAAAATCAGTACAATGCCAATTCATCTCATCCAACGTTTACTCAGTCACGCTAGGGTGCAAGTATGCGTGATTGACAACTGGGATAAAGTGGTTGCTTAAAAGGTAATCAGCTTAAAAGCACACCTGAACTGATAAGGTAAAATTAACCTTGGTTTAGGAAAGTTTGGAATCAACCTCAAAGCTTTAATTGTAGGAAAAATTACTAAAATTACTAAAATTGTGCATCTACGGTTAAATTATTAAGGAAAGTCTGCAATTTTCCTGTCTCAACAAATCCGGTGAATCAACTAACATCGCAAACTAATACAACTGAAGAAGTTTCCATCTTTCCCATTTCTCCCCTCATTCGTGTCACCCTGTTAAGTTTGTACATTGCACTAACTATTCCCCTGCCGTTTTTGGCTCATGTGACAGATGCGCCTGTACCACCTGTGTTACTTTGGGTGGGGATTGCGATCGGAGCAATTGCAGTTTATGGTGCTTTAAGTGAAAGAGTGATTTTGGATAATCATGGCATTCAAGTCACTTACCCAAAATGGTTTCCCCAGTTTATCCGCAAAGGTTGGTCTTTACCTTGGACAGAAGTTAAAGAATTAAAAATGCGTACCACCGGACAAGGGGGAATAGTTTATTATTTCCTGAACAATTCCGGTCAAGGGTTTTTACTGCCCATGCGCGTGGTAGGATTTGCCAAAATGGTTAAACTGGTGGAGGCGAAGACGGGTATTGATACCCAAGATGTCCGACCTTTGGCTCAACCTTGGATGTATTTCATTTTGTTAGTATGTACCCTGATCCTATTTTTAGCTGATGTTTGGACAATCTCGACGGCTGTTTCTCTAGGTGGTTAAGATAACAGCAAAAGATTCTACTACTAGCCTTCTTGCTAAAGTCAGAATTAGATTTTTTTACCACAGATGTCCACAAATAAACACAGATGGGATGACTGATTTTATCAGAGGTTTTTACAGATTACCGTGTTTACATAAATACGGCAATTTGTGCCGACATGACAACAGATACTATTTTTATTTTCACTGCCCTAGTGAAGAATTTATCATAGAGCATATAGACAGTTTATAAAAATAGTTTTGAAACAATCATAAATTTATGAGCGGAATCTTTGAAATCTTAGAAAAGATTAGAACCAGACCAGGAATGTATATCGGTCGTGCTTCGGTGAGCGATTTGTTTATGTTTTTGGTGGGATATAAAACTGCTAGACGCGAGTTAGGAATTGAACTTTGTGAGTCTGAAAAGGATTTTGCTGAACATTTCCATGATTGGGTACAACAACGTTTTAATGTGCGGACTAACAACTCTTGGGCAAAAATTATTTTGCTATTTACTCGTGATGAAAAGGATGGTTTCGATTGCTTTTATAAGTTGTTGGATGAGTTTAAGCAACGGGATCAAAGTTTAGATGAAAATCGGGAAAAGGTGATTCAAAGTTATTCGGTAGTTAATCAGGTAGCTGAAGAAGTGGGATAGTCTGAACTCCCAATTTTGTTAAATTAAGAAAACTTAGCTAAATTATTTATGATCGCATCCCCAGATAAAATTCCGCAATTAAAAGTTTCCCAAGTCAGTTTGGCGGCGACGGTAGGGATGGGTTTTTTGCTTCAGGATATCTCTTTTGAGGTGTTGGCTGGGGAAAGAGTTGCTATAGTTGGGCCATCTGGTGCGGGAAAAACTTCGCTATTACGGTTGTTAAACCGCTTAAATGAGGCGAGTAGTGGCAAGATTTTGCTCGAAAATCAGGATATTCGGCAAATACCGCCTACTCAACTGCGTCAGCAAGTGACTTTGGTTTTGCAAGAGGGGAAACTTTTGGGAATGACGGTACAGGAGGCGATAAGTTATCCTTTGCTGTTGCGGGGTTTTTCAGCGACGCAGGTTAAGGAACGGCTATTTTATTGGCTGGAGAGGTTACATATTCCCGAAGATTGGCAAAATCGCACGGAAATCCAACTTTCTGCGGGACAAAGGCAACTGGTTGCGATCGCACGCGCCCTAGTCATCCAACCTAAAATTCTACTCCTAGATGAGCCAACTTCAGCACTAGATTCCGGTCGTGCATCCCACCTCATTCAAATCCTTACCCAAATTCCCCAAGAATTTGGTACAACCATTCTCATGGTCAATCACCAATTAGAATTGGCACAACAGTTTTCCACCAAAGTTTTACATTTACAGCAAGGAAAATTGGTAGACTTCATCGCTTCCGAGAGATTGGACTGGAAACAACTGCGTCAAACTTTTATTGACTTGGAACGGCGAGAAGCAGAGGAATGGTAAGGTTGGGGACTGGGGACTAGGGACTGGGGGACAAGGGGACAAGGGCGAGTTTTGAGTTTTAAGTTATTAATTCAAAACTTAAAACTTAAAACTCAAAACTAACGAAGGGACAAGGGGACACTTCTTGGAGAGTTAAAACTCAAAACTCAAAACTCAAAACTTAAAACTTAAAACTCAGAACTCTCCCAATCCCCAATCCCTAATCATTTGCTAATTGGTAAGGGTTGATTAGCAGAGGTAGACTGAGAAAATCCCCTTTCGGTTGTTCCAGTTCCGCGTCGCTGTTCCTCTACTCCATGATTATCGGAGTTGTCTAACCCTGAATTATACCCGTTAAGAAACTCCGGGTTAAACCGATAGCCAACATTGCGGATAGTTTGAATGATACTCGGTTGGCGAGGGTCGGTTTCCAGTTTTTTCCGCAGAGAAAGGACGTGAGTATCAATAGTTCGGGGGTTATCTATTGCATCGGGCCAAGCTCTGTTTAATAATTCAGAACGACTTAATGGTAGTCCTCCAGCTTGTGCCAAAACGTATAACAGACTAAATTCTTGAGGTGTTAAATCGATTAACTCTTCTTGGAAACGTACCCGTCGCTGCACCAAGTCGATTTTTAAATCGCCATAATCTAGGTAAGCTGGCGGGATGTTCATTCGATTGCGCCGAATCAAAGCTTCGATTCTGGCGAGAAACTCTTGCATTCCAAAGGGTTTAGTTAAATAATCATCTGCGCCTGCTTTTAATCCCGCAACTATATCGGCTTCTGTATTCCGTGCAGATAGCATGAGAATGTAAGGTTGGTGCTGGCGTAATAACCAGCGACAAAATTCTAAGCCATCGCCGTCGGGAAGTTCGGCATCGAGAATTACTAACGTCGGTTGACGCAGAAGAAAAACTTCTCGCGCTTGGTAGAGGCTGGCAGCTTGATAGACGCGATATCCTACCTGCTGTAAGTGCCAGCCAAGTAGCGATCGCAGATGGGGATTACTTTCAACAATTTGAACACTAACTGATGCCACAGATGCTTGCCTTCCTTGGCCTTAGCGAACTTCAAATTAGCAGAAAACTTTGCCGATTTTTGTAACGAATGTTACTGCTATCCCAAGTAATACTAGTCGCTTTTACTATTGGAGAAAATCAATTAGTTTTTACATCGCGAACAAGAATAATTCTCAACAGGCTATAAGAATTTGATCGCCCTCCTCAACTAGGAAATCTTTACTAAAATTTATGCCTTATGTTTAACATATCTTCAATTGTTTTTCACAATTCCTGACTTGCGTCTCTACACCTTGTTTTTGGGTTATACTACCTCCTTAAGACATAATCTTAAGTACAACTAGGCAGAGAAATGAAGTTAAAATAAAAATATGATAGCGATCTATCTCTAATCACTATCTACTTGTACCTGAAAAAATTCAATATTTCTGGTTTATGCCAATCTAGTAAAATTGTGTATCAACCACAAATTTTCAACAACCAGTAACTTCTACTAAATGAAATGCCAGAGGATCATTATACATTAGTTGCTACTCAAAGACAAATTACTGGTTTGCTATCAAGCCAGAGAAGTTCAAGAGGAAGCGAAGAGGATAAGATGAGCCTGACATCCAAAATTTTGCAGAAGCTTTGGGAAAAACGATCGACATCTCTTAGGATACTGTTTAATCCCGACAACTATCGGTAAATAATCTGCTTATAGATAGTGTAGTGGAAAGGAAAAACCCAGTTATCCTAATCAATAACCAGAATGAAACCAATCTTTGTCCGTTTTCGTCAATTTATTTAGGAAAACAGTAGATTTCAATAGACTATTATGCTACAAGACACTCAAACTATTCGCCATTACCAGAAACTTACTGATTCCCTAGTTGAAATGTGGAATCGGGGATATAGATTCGATAGTTTACGGCTTTATTTGGACGGCTATTTAGCAGCTTTACGGCAAAGCAATGCTTTAGAACCTTATCACATTCATCGTTTAGAAGAAGAAGCTACTCGTTACATTTACGACCCATCAAATTTTGAATTACCAGAACCTGAACCCGAATCTGATTATTATTAGCTTTTTTCAGATAGGTGGTCAATGGTAACAGGGGGCTAGCGACGCTACTTCCCAAACCAAGCGTCGGTAGCTGATGGTGTTATTAGGAGAATGATTCAAATATTTAATAGAAATTTAGCAAAGCTGTTATTAATTCTGATGATTAGTTAATGTGCTAAACTTGCTGAAAATGGGTAGTTAAAGTTAAGATTTAAGTTTTATTGATTATTAATCAAGATTAATTGCTTGTTGTTCTTCTGGTAGTAGAGAAGTTTCTGCGGGGATTTCTGGCTGTGAGGTATTAATTACTTTTGGTAATTGTGGTTTAATTAGCAAACTGACTCCAATTGCCCAAGCAATAGCAACTGTCCAACCTGCTAAAATATCGCTGGGGAAATGTACGCCTAAATACAAGCGAGTCCAGCCAATAGTGAAAACAAATAAACTGCCAAGAATGAGTATTGGTAAGCACCAAATAGTTCCCCAAGTTAAAATTACCAAAGTAGCAACTAAAGTCATACTAGTCATGGCGTGACCGCTGGGAAAAGCGTAATCTAATTCGGGGGCGGGTGAATCCCAAAGATGGGGACGAACTCGGTGCATAATCTCTTTAGCGGTGCGATTAATGATAGTAGCACCTGTAGCAGTGGTGACTAAAAATGCGAACGATCGCCATCTTTTCTGAAATAATAATATAAGTGAAATAAGCACTACGATCGGAAAAACAATTTTAATCGAACCGAATTTCGTTAAATTAACAGCTAAAATGTCTAATTGTCTCCTTGATGTTTCATGAATTGCTAACAAAATAGGCTGATCCCAAGGAAAACCAGTAGTATTTACTCTAACTTCGATCGCTAATAAAGCAAAAGTCTGTAAAGGTAAATAGACTCCTAAAAACAATAGTAGCAACCCTCGCCAATGAGCGATGAAAAGTTGTTTCATAAACTCAAAAAATTTTTCAGCATATTACCAAGAGTTACTAGAACGCTTCTTTAATATACTATGCGATCGTCAAATTCAGCAGTCCAGATCTACCTCTGAACTCCATGTAGAATCAGATGTCGTTAAATGAGAAAGAATTTACAAAATTTTAAATTTAATTCTTAGCTAAAATGCTCTAGCGAAAACTACTTTCATAACCTATAAAGTGATTATAATTACAAAAACTACCTGACAGAATAGTAAAAATCAGCAAAATCTTACCTCATCTTAAAATTGCCTTAAAGTTCTATAGATAAACTCCATAAGGATAAATCATAAGTATTAAAACAACAGGCATTAACACCAATTTGTCTGTAAAAGACCGAAATTCTTGTAGAGCAAAAGTAATCTCAAAATATGCCTAAAATACCTCACCGCACTAAAATCGTCGCCACCCTTGGCCCTGCTAGCAACACACCAGAAGTAATTGAAAAATTGGTGAAAGCAGGGATGAATGTTGCCAGATTAAATTTTTCTCATGGTAGCTATGAAGATCACGGACGTACAGTTTCTCTGTTAAGAAGTATTTCGGAAAAATTAGACACGCCAATTACAATTCTGCAAGACTTACAAGGGCCAAAAATTCGAGTAGGTTTGTTGTCTAATGGGGCAATGGGTTTAATTGAGGGTGAGAAAGTTACACTTGTACCCATTTCAGAGTATGAAGATCAATTTGATACCATACCTATTGATTATCCTGATTTAGCAGCAGATGCCAATCCAGGAGAACAAGTACTTTTAGATGACGGACTTTTGGAACTGAAAATTATAGAGATTTCAGGAAATGCAGTAGTATGCGAAGTAATTAAAGGCGGGATTCTGAAAAATCGCAAAGGGGTAAATTTTCCTAACTTAAATTTACGTTTACCTTCTCTAACAGAGAAAGATCATCAAGACCTAGAGTTTGGTATTTCCCAAGGAGTAGATTGGATTTCTTTAAGCTTTGTTCGTAAAGCAGAAGATGTTCGCAACTTGAAAGAAATATTAGCTGCTAAAGGTGCAGACATTCCTGTAATTGCCAAAATTGAAAAACCGCAAGCTATTGCCAATATTGAAGAAATTGTCAATGAATGCGACGGTTTAATGGTAGCAAGAGGTGATTTAGGTGTAGAACTGAGTCCCGAAAAAGTGCCGCTTTTACAAAAGCGAATTATTCGGATGTGCAATCGCAAAGGTATTCCGGTAATTACTGCTACCCAAATGTTAGATAGCATGATTAATAATCCTCGTCCAACTCGTGCAGAAGCAAGTGATGTTGCTAATGCGATTATGGATGGAACAGATGCGGTTATGCTATCTGGTGAATCTGCGGTGGGAAGCTATCCTGTGGAAGCGGTGGAGATGATGGTGCGGATAGCTTATGAAGTGGAAAAAGATTTAGAATTTGAGAATAATCCGGCAGTTAAAAGTGATGAAACTCATGCTTTAAGTGAGGCGCTTAATTCGATTGACAAAACATTACCATTACGTTGTATTGTGGCTTTCACAAGTACAGGTTACACGGCATTAATTGCTTCGGGAGAACGTCCAAAAGCCCCTGTAATTGCGCTTACTCCTAATATTAAGGTTTACCATAGGTTGAATTTAATTTGGGGGGTGACTCCTTTGTTGGTGGATTACCAAGTGGAGACTTTTGAAAATGCTTTGTGGCAGGCGGAAACTTTTTTGGTACAACGGAAATTGGCGGCAATTGGCGATCGAATTTTAGTTATGGGTGGGATTCCCATGCAGCGTGCAGGAGGGACTAATTTCTTAAAAATTCATACTATTAGTATGTAGAGAAAAGGTACGTTGTTGCGCTTTAGCGCAGCAGTCTAGCGCTAAAGCGCAACAACGTACTTAGCTTAAGAAAGTATCAAAGGTTTCTTTGTTTGGTAGAGAAGGTTGTGCGCCTTTTTTAGTTGTGGTTAAAGCGCCTGCTGCTGCACCCCATTTAATCGCTTCTCGTAAAGATAAACCACTATCAAAAGCAGCTGCCATTGCTGCATTAAAAGCATCGCCAGCGGCTACAGTATCGATCGCATTTACTTGAAAAGCTGGTAGCATAAAACTGTCGGAAGCATTGGCGCAAAAAACTCCTTTATTTCCTAGTTTTAATACTACTGTTTCTACGCCTTTACTGATAAAAAATTCGACGGCTTTTGTCATTGTTTCTTGATTAGTAATCTCAAATCCTACTAATCGACTCGCTTCGGTTTCATTAGGCGTAATTATATCAGTTAAAGAGTAGAGTTCATCAGATAATTTTTCCGGTGCTGGTGCGGGGTCGAGAATTACTTTTACTTTGGCTTTTTTTGCGGCTTCTGCGGCGGCGATAATTGCTGGAATGGGGACTTCTAATTGTAATAATAAAACGCTGGCATTGGGTAATAGTTTTTCTAGTCTTTCGACATCTGTATGGTTAACTTTTCCATTGGCACCGGGAACTACTATGATGGTGTTTTCGCTGCGATCGTCAACAGCAATTACTGCTACACCAGAACTTGTAGTATCATCAATTAAAATTGAGTCAGTTTGCACACCTGCAACTTTTAAAGATGCCAGTAATTCTTGTCCGAAACTATCATTACCAACACGCCCAATCATATAACTAGTTTTGCTTAAAAGTGCCGCACCAACTGCTTGATTTGCGCCTTTACCTCCCGGCGCGGTAAAAAAGTCGTAACCCAGGAGAGTTTCGCCGGGAACTGGTAAGCGAGGAGTCCTGGTGACGAGATCCATGTTGATGCTGCCAAAGACAATTATACTCATATTCAGGAGTTTGATGATGCGAATTTACCTTGCTGGGCCTGATGTATTTTTACCTGACCCGATGAAAGTTGCTAATGCGAAACAAGAGATTTGTCAGAAGTATGGTTTTATCGGGATGTTTCCTTTCGATAATAATCTAGATTTAACCGATTTGTCGGCTAAAGAGGCGGGAATTGCGATCTATAAAAGTAACATTCAACTGATGAATAGTTGCGATTTAATTGTGGCTAATATGACTCCGTTTCGGGGGTCAAGTATGGATGTGGGTACGGCTTTTGAAATGGGTTATATGACGGCTCAAGGAAAGCCTGTTTTTGGTTATACTAATGATGGTCGTTTGTTTGCTGACAGGATTCCACAAATTTCTGCTGATTTGGACGATCGGGGAATGGCGATCGAGCATTTCGACATGGTAGATAATTTAATGCTAGAAGCTGCAATTATCGTCAGTGGCGGAGAGTTGAGAAGTCAGCAAATAGAACCAGAAAATTATTATACTGAGTTAAAGGTTTTTGAAGAAGTAATTAAAGTTGCTGCGGAAAAGTTGAAATAATACATTAATTATGAATACCCCAAAAGCTAAACCTAAAATTATTCTCGATACCGATCCCGGTGGGGATGATTCTTTTGCTTTGCTGTGGTTATTGAGTTTAGTAAAACAGGGTTTTGTAGAACTAGTTGCTGTGACTACGGTTGATGGAAATGTTCATGCAAGATACACTTTTGTTGGTGCTAGTAAAATTTTGAAATTAGCAGGTTTTCCATTAATAGAGGTTGGCAAAGGTGTGATTGGTGGATCGGAAAATGATTTAGAAGATGCAAGGGGAATTCATGGTGGTGATGGAATGGGAAATCTTTCTCATACTTTGCCGGAAATTGATGTTAATTATGAAGATGCGGTTTATTCTGATGATATTTTAATTGAGAAATTAAAGGCTAATCCGGGAGAGATTGTTGTGATTGCGATCGCACCCCTAACCAACTTAGCATCGGCTGAGAGAAAATGCCCTGGTATCCTGAAAAAAGCCAAGGAAATTATCATTATGGGAGGCGCATTTAAAGTTCCTGGAAATATTAAACCAGAAGCAGAATTTAATATTGCTTATGATGTAGAAGCTGCGGCGACAGTGTTTTCTAGTCGAGATGATATTGTAGTTATCCCAATTGATGTAACACAAAAGCTAGTTTTTACGAATGAAATGGCTGAACAAATAAGCCAAATTAACCCAGAAAGTGAGATTTCAAAATTTATAATTTCCCTCTGTAAATTTATGACTAAAACTGCGCTGGCTTTTCGAGAAACGCAAGGGAAACAAGGTTTTTTGGTGCATGATGCTGCGACTTTAGCTTATTTGTTTTATCCTGAAACTCTGTTGTTTCGTCGCGCTGAGGTGATGATTGAAACTAAGGGCGAATGGACTAAAGGAAAAACTCTGTTTGATAGTCGAAATAAGACGAAATTTGGTGCTAATACTTGGGTAGCAATGGAAGTTGATAGTGTTAATCTTTTAGCAGTGATGATGGAAGATTTAAAGGTTCTTATTTGTGATATTTGAGTTGTAACAGAGGTTTTTTTAATGAACCGCTAGGCGTAGTCTTCCCGTAGGGTAGGACGCAAAGAACGCGAAGGAAAGAAAAAGAGGAAGTTTTTAATCCTTTATTTATTCCTGTATTTTCTTTTTATCTGTAGCGGTTTACTTGAAAAAGTATCATAAATTACAAAAAATATTCAACTAAATTTGTATATAGCAAGTAAACTTGGAATAATTGGGGATTGAGAACAAGTTTTTGTAAATTGTAGCTTTCACCTAAAAAAATGATTCAAACTAACAGCGACGGGAAAAGAATTTTTATTTGTGGGTCTGCTTTAAGAGGGCAACCAGATCATAAAAATTTACAAAATGCTAAATTTATTAAATCTGCAAAAACTCAAGCTTTATATCGCTTACACGCAGCAAAAAATGGTTGGCATCCTGCAATTTACCGAGTAAAAGCAGGAGGAATTAGTATTCCTGGTGAGGTTTATGAAATGACACAAAAGGAATATGAATATCTCTTAGCTAATGAACCGCCAGATATGTATCCGGGAGATGTAATTTTAGAAGATGGCGAAACTTTAACGGCTATGCTTTATCCGCAAGAATTAGCAGAGAAATACAATTGGCCTGATATTTCTCATTATGGCGGTTGGGCAGAATATAAACAAGATAGTAACAAATTAATTTAGTAAAAATGTCATTTTTTGCTTTAAGGAGGCAACAATAATGATGATAGCTTCCAAGTTATCTGTTAATAGCGATCGACTTAAAGAAAGTATAGAAAAACTTGCAGAAATTGGTCAAGTTGCTGATGGTGGAGTGACGCGAATTGCCTTTAGTCAAGAGGATATTGCCGCACGAAATTTAGTGCAGAATTGGATGAGGGAAGCGGGGATGAATGTTCGCATTGATGCAGCAGGAAATATTATTGGTTGTTATGAGGGAAAACAGCCAAAAATTGCAGCTTTAGCAACAGGTTCTCACATTGATACTGTACCTAATGGAGGTCATTACGATGGCAATTTAGGAGTGTTAGCGGGAATCGAAATAGTGAGAACATTTAATGAGAACAATATCAGATTGGAACATCCATTTGAAGTCATTGTTTTTACTGACGAAGAAAGTACAATGATTGGTAGTAAAGCAATGGCGGGAACAGTTAAAAATGATGCTGAACTTTACCGACTTTCTGATGGTACATCTATTGCAGAAAGTTTAGCGAAAATAGGAGGAAATTGGGCGCAAATTGGTAGTGCAAAACGCGATCGATCTCAAATAGCCGCCTACATAGAATTGCACGTAGAACAAGGAGGAATTTTAGATAATTTAAACAAACAAATTGGAGTAGTTGAAGGTGTTGTTGGTGCATATCGGGCTATAATTACTGTTATTGGAAAAGCTAATCATGCCGGAACTACGCCAATGGAAATGCGGCAAGATGCCTTAGTTGCAGGTTCCCAAATCGTCCTAGCAGTGAACGATTTAGGTAAAAAAATGCCGGGAAAACAAGTAGCAACAGTCGGTAAATTTAACGTATTTCCTAACGCTACAAACATTGTACCTGGACAAGTAGAAATGAGCATAGATGTGCGGGATTTATCTGCCGAGAATGTGAAAAAATTGCTTGCGAAATTAGAACATCAATTAACAGAAATTGCTGCTAATACGCAAACTAAAATTACTTTAAAACCATATTTGTGGGTCGATCCAACCTTAGCAGCTAATGAGATTGTAAAGGCGATCGCAAATACCTGCGATCAACTAGGATTATCCCATTATAGTTTACCCAGTCGTGCCGGACACGATGCCCAAGAGATCGGACGTTTCACTGACATGGGAATGATATTTGTTCCTAGCATCGAAGGAATTAGTCACTCCCCCAAAGAACACACCACACCCGAACAATGTACCCAAGGAACAAACGTATTACTACAAACTTTTCTACAATTAGATCGAATTTATTCAACTCAAATTTTGCATCATTCCCAACACCCGCCTGCGAATCAATTCGCAGGCTAATAGTTCAAGTCCACTGAAGTGGACTAAAACGACAGGTGCAAGATCTAAATTCAACAAATAAAATGTAAAATCTCAACTAACATAATAAATCTCTTCTCTTCCTTCGTGTTCTTCGTGTCTTCGTGGTTCAAAAAAATATGTATGATTTGAAAATTGTAATTATTGGCGCTGGTATCGGTGGATTAACAACAGGAATAGCCCTAACAAAAGCTGGCTACCAAGTCGAAATATACGACAGAGTAAAAGAACTACGCCCCGCAGGTGCAGGAATTTCCCTCTGGTCAAATGGCGTAAAAGTTCTCAACAAATTAGGACTTGGCGATAAAATGGCTGCCATTGGCGGACAAATGAATCGGATGCAATATCGAAGTTGTAAAGATGAATTACTCAACGATATTAGCCTACAACCATTAATAGCAGAAGTCGGACAACGCCCTTATCCAGTTGCCCGAACAGACTTACAACAAATGTTGTTAGAAGCATTTACAGGTACGGTAAAATTAGGCAGTAAATGTGTAGGATTTGAAGATGTTGGTGATAGCGTAACAGCAATTTTTGAAGACGGAAATTCAGCAACAGGAGACTTATTAATTGCTGCTGATGGCGTGCGTTCTACCTTGCGTGCTTACATTTTAGGAACAGAAATAGAACCTCGTTATGCTGGATATGTTAACTGGAATGGATTAGTAAAAGCGAGTGAAGATTTAGCACCGAAAAACACTTGGATAATTTACGTTGGCGAACACAAACGTGCTTCAATGATGCCAGTGGGGGGCGATCGCTTTTACTTCTTTTTCGATGTACCATTACCCAAGGGAACATCTACCCCACCCGAAGCAAGACAACAGGAATTAGCTAATTTTTTTCAAGGTTGGCCTCAACCTGTGCAAAACTTAATTAAACAGATTAATCCTTTTGAAACTAATCGTTTAGAAATCCATGATATCGGCCCAATAGATACTTTTGTGCGTGGTAGAGTTGCCTTACTTGGAGATGCTGCCCATAGTACCACACCCGACTTAGGACAGGGTGGTTGTCAAGCGATGGAAGATGCGGAAGTGTTAACTCGCTATCTTTTAACAACAAATATCAGCGTGGAAGATGCACTAAAAAGATACGAGAGAGAACGTAAGGAACGGGCAAATGCTATTGTTTTGAAAGCGCGAAAACGTGCCGATCAAATTCACGGAAAAGAACCGGAAATTACGGAACAATGGTATCAGCAATTACGGCAAGAAAGCCCTTTAGATGTTACTAATGCTATCAGCAAAACTATTTTAGGAGGGCCGTTGCGTTAATCTAGTTTTTTACCACAGATATCCACAGATGAACACAGATAAACACAGATAATATGGCAGGTAAATTAACTACTCATGTTTTAGATACTGCACAAGGTTGTCCGGCGCAAGATTTGGCGATCGAACTTTGGTCAATAACACCTGAAACCAACGAAAAAACCCTCTTAAAAACCATTCATACCAACCAAGACGGACGTACAGATTCACCTTTAATTGAAGGCGAACTTCAGCAAGGAATTTACGAACTAGTCTTTCACGTAGGCGAATACTTCAAGCAACACTTAAAAGACTTACCAAACCCGCTATTTTTAGATCAAATTCCCATTCGTTTCGGCATCGCAAATCCCCAAGCACATTATCATGTTCCTCTCCTAACTTCACCTTGGTCATACAGCACATATCGCGGTAGTTAATCTAAACAAAAATCTAAAATTGCACGATGGATTTACCCAACATAGAAACATATCTTACCCCCCAAAATTTAGCAGAAATTACTAACTGGCAACCCGGATGGACTTGGTTAGCTGGTGGTACTTGGTTATTCAGCGAACCTCAACCCGAAATCACCACCTTAGTTGACCTGCAAAACTTCGGATGGTCAGAAATAGAAATTAACTCCGAAGGTTTAACAATTGGCGCAACTTGTATAATGAGTCAATTATTAAACTACAATTTCCCCGAAAATTGGACAGCAGTAAAAGCATTAAAAAGCGCCGTTAATCAACTAGCATCCTTCAAAATTCAAAACGTCGCCACAGTAGGAGGAAATCTTTGTTTAGGAATACCAGCAGGAACCTTTGCGCCAGTAATGATACTCTTAGATGCGAAATATCAAATTCTCCCTTTATCAGGCGAACCTTATTGGATTTCCGCCTTAGAATTTCAAACTGGAATAAAACAAACAATCCTCAAACCAGGAGAAGTTTTGCGGAAAATATACATCCCCAAAGAAAACTTAGAATTACAAGTTAACTACCAACGAATTTGTCTTGCTTCCGCCGGACTTGCTATATCAATAGTAGTCACCGCTTACAATCCAAATACCCAAATAGTCAAATTTGCAATTAGCGGTTGTATACCATCACCGAAATTAATTGAATTTGCACAAATACCCTCACAAACTGAAATTACCCAAAAACTTAACGAAACAATTCCATTAACCAATTATCTCAACGATACAACCGCATCCAACACATATCGCCAACATATTACCCAAATTTTAATGAAGCGATCGCTAAAATTTTAAACTTTATTATAACACCTCTATAAAACTCTCTCTTTCTTCTTCTCTTTCTTCGTGTCCTTCGTGTCTTCGTGGTTCAAAAAATGCCCCTAAAATTCCAAATTAACAATCAAAACTATAACATTAATTGTCCTCCCGGCACTAGCTTATTAACCTTACTTCGCCAAAAAGGATGGATGGGAGTTCATAAAGTTTGCGAAACAGGAGACTGTGGAAGTTGTACAGTTTGGGTAAACGAAACACCAGTTCATAGCTGCATTTTTCCCGCCCATCGTATTAACAACACCCAAATAACAACCATCGAAGGATTAGCAAAAGAAGACATTTGCCAAATGCAGCAAGCATTCATCGACGAACAAGGATTTCAATGCGGATTTTGTACCCCCGGAATGATTATGTCCGCCGAAAAATTGGACTTTTCCACAGAACAAGAACTTCGCGCCGCAATGGATGGAAATCTCTGCCGTTGTACCGGATATCAAGCAATAGTTGAAAGCATCAAAAAAGGCAAAAATCTAAATAATCTCCCAGTCCCCAGTCCCCAGTCCCCAGTCCCCAGTCCCCAAATAGGACAAAGTATTCCCAAACAAGATGGTTATGAAATTGTTACCGGAAAACCAATTTATACCCCAGATTGGACACCAGAAGGAACATTGCATTTAAAGGTTTTGCGATCGCCACACCCCCACGCCAGAATCCGCAAAATTGACACCACTAAAGCAAAAGAATTACCCGGAGTTCACGCAATCTTCACATATCAAAATGTTAGCAGAATTCCTTACACAACCGCCGGACACGCCGAACCTGTACCCGATCCTCATGACCATTATTTGTTAGATAATAAAGTGCGATTTATTGGCGATCGCATTGCCGCAGTAGTTGCAGAAACACCCGAAATTGCCCAAACAGCTTGTCAATTAATAACAGTAGATTATGAAATTTTACCTCATGTAATTGACCCAGTTTTAGCAATGGGTGAAAAGGTGAAAGAGATGGGGACTGGGGACTGGGGACTGGGGACTGGGGAGTTAAGTAAATCTCCAATTCCTGTAATTCATGATGAACCGGATTCTTATCAAATCCACGACGCAAAACATAACATTTCTGGAGAAGTTCTGATTGAAAAAGGTGATTTAGTTAAGGGATTTGCAGAGGCAGATTTAGTATTAGAAAATACCTACGAATTACCAGCAGTTCAACATACACATTTAGAACCTCATATTAGCACGACTTGGTTAGAAGAAGATGGCACATTAGTAGTTAGGTCTAGCACTCAAGTTCCTTTTCACTGTCAACGACTCCTCGCACAACTCTTCAATTTACCTAAAGAGAAAGTCAGAGTTTATAAAGCAAATATTGGCGGAGGTTTTGGGAATAAACAAGAAATTTTAACTGAAGATCTCTGTGTTTTAGCAACATTAAAAACAGGTCGTCCTGTGCAATGGTTGTTTACCCGCAATGAGGAATTTACTGCTACAAATAGTCGCCATGCGATGAAGGTTCACCTAAAAATTGGGGTGAAGAAAGATGGTAGTTTAACTGCTGTGGAAATGAATGCGATCGCCAACACAGGCGCTTACGGAAATCATGGCACACAAGTAGTTTTCCTCACCGGAACAATGCCATTAGGATTGTATCGTTGTCCGAACCAAAAATTTCACGGTCGCTCAGTTTATACTAACACAATGCCAGCCGGAGCATTTCGCGGATACGGAGCAACCCAAGGCTTTTTTGCAATGGAATGTTTATTAGATGAAATAGCCGAAAAGTTGAAATTAGATCCCTTAGAATTCCGGCGACAAAATTTAATTAACACCGAAGATTCCCTGCTATTAGGAGTTGAAAGACATTTCAAAATAGTCGGTAGTTGTGGATTAGATGAAGCATTAACAAAAATCTCTGAAGTATTAGAATATCAACCAGGAACACCACCAAAAATTAACGGACATTTGCGCCAAGGAGTAGGTTTTGCTGTCGCCATGCAAGGAAGTGGATTAGCCAAAATCCATACAGCAAAAGTTAAAATGGCATTGAAAGAAAATGGTCGATATGAATTAAGAACTGGTGCGGTAGATGTTGGTACAGGCGCAGAAACGACTTTAAGACAAATCGCCGCTGAAGTTTTAAATACAACTTTTGACCAAATTGATATTATTGCTAGCGACACCAAAGAAACACCTTTTGATGCAGGTTCTTATGCTTCTGCTACTACCTATATTACAGGTCAAGCGGTAATTTTAGCCGCCCAAAAGTTACGGGAATTGTTATTAAATAAGGTTAGCGAAATTTGGCAAACTGTTCCCGAAGAATTGGAATTAAACGGCATTTTAATTAAATCAAAAAATTCCTCAATTAATCAAGAGATTGACTTAGAAAGTTTAGCTAAAATTAGCGATCGACCATTAGTAGCAGAATCAGAATATGCAGCAGAACGTTCTACCCTAACTTTCGCCGTTCTAGGAGTAGAAGTAGAAGTAGATACGGAAACGGGAAAAATTAAAATATTGCGTTGCGTGCAAGCAATTGATATTGGCAAAGCGATTAATCCGCGCATTTGTGAAGGTCAAATAATTGGCGGAATAGTGATGGGATTAGGGTATGCTTTAACCGAAGAATTGCACTTCGATGAACAAGGAAAAATCATCAATCCCAACCTTCGTACTTATCGCTTACCCCTTGCCAAAGATGTGCCACCAATAGAAGTATTTTTGATTGAAAAATCCGATCCTTATGGGCCTTTTGGAGCGAAAGGAGTAGGGGAAGTTGTGATTAATTGTGTTGCTCCTGCGATCGTCAATGCTGTTGCTCATGCTACCGGAATTAGACTCAAACAATTACCAATAACACCCGAAAGATTATGGCAAGCAACACAGGCGTTACGTGATGGAGTATAAATTCGTAGATCAGAGTACCAGTACTTATAATTAATTGGCAATAAATTTAGATACGTAGTACGATCTATTAAGTATGTTATGTCACTGCTACTCTAATTACAGCGTATTGCAGGTTTATGAGGTACAGTAACAACAGTTGGTAAACCAGTTTTTTAAATGCTCTGGATTAAACAAATCGAGAGCAGTAGCAATCAGAATATCAACCATTTTGGCAGTGTGGGGAGAAAAGTCGCGCAAAAAAGTTTTCAATTGTGACCACCAATGTTCGATGGGATTAAAGTCAGGAGAATAAGGAGATTGGTAGAGAACTCTAGCACCCACAGATTCAATTAGAGGTTCAATTTCTTTAACTTTATGGGCAGGAAGATTATCCATCACGACTACAGCACCTGTCCAAAGTTGCGGTAGTAAACACTGTTCGATAAACACTTTAAATGCCTCTCCATTCATCGAACCATTCAAGGTCATCACCGCCAAAACTTGAGAAATGCTGACCGCCCCAATGACTGTCACCTTGGCCCCGCGATAAAATGGTTGAAAACCATAGACTCTAGTTCCTTTCTGGCTGCGGGCATGAGTTGGTGTTAACCCTAATAAAACACCCATTTCATCAATAAAAACTAAGTTTTCCGGGTCTATTTGCTTGACTTGCTGCCAGTACTCCATTCTCAATTTTTGAACCCTTTCTGTTTTGGCTTGGCTACTGCGGAGCGTCTTTTTTTTCGCGTTAGTTCCTGTTTTTGCAATGCACGGCACATGGTACTGGTACTTACCCAATGATCGTAAGTTGTACCCCAATATTCGCAGTATTCCCATAATGTTGCGTCTGGGTATTCTTCAACCATAAGTGCTAGTTGTGTTTCCGCTCCGTCCAACTCCCCCTTCATTGCTCCACCTTGTTGTCTTGGCTCTACATGACCTTGAGTTTTCTTCATCAACAGTAGTTTTTGGACAAAGCTTTTGGCTACGCCAAATCTCAAGGCAACTTTTCTGATTGAGGTGTTACCTTGTTCATAAGCCTTGACTATTTTTTCTCGCAAATCCATTGAGTAAGCTTTCATTTTCTCCATTTATTCGCTCTCATTTACTGTACCTCATTTACCTGCAATATGCTGTAAGACCGTAAAGAAGTAGAAACAAATGCAAGCCTCAGTAATAAAGCTGCAAGAAATTATAGAGGGAACAAAGCAGTACCTTGTACCCCTCTTCCAAAGACCTTATAGCTGGGAAAAAGCTCAGTGGCAAATATTGTGGGATGATCTTATCGAACTCTGTAAAGCAGAGAGTCCTCGTCCTCACTTTATGGGTTCTATTGTCACTATACCTACTCAATCGGTGCCTGAAGGTGTCAGTAAATATTTATTGATTGATGGACAACAGCGATTAACTACTGTTTTTATATTGCTTTCTGTTTTGAGAGATACTGCAAAACAGTCCCAGGAAGAATTAGCAGCAGAAATTGATGATACTATTTTGGTTAACCGCTATAAAAAAGGATTGGATTATTATAAAATACAGCCTACACAAGCTGATCGTGTGGCATTCCAAAAAATAATAAATTCAGAATCTCAAGTTAATGAGAGCGGCATTTTAGAATGCTATCGATTCTTTGAGAAGAAAATTCGACAAAACCGATCAACCTTAGATTTGCAAAGAATTAAGAAAGTTATTTGTAGTAATCTTTCTCTTGTGAGTGTTGTTCTTAGTGTCGATGATGATCCTTATTTGGTGTTTGAGAGCCTTAATGCCAAGGGAAGAAATCTAACTCAAGCAGATTTGATTCGTAACTATTTTTTCATGCGAATCCATCCAGAGCATCAAGAATCTGTATATGCTAAATATTGGCAGCCAATGCAGGATTTATTAGATGAAAATTTAACCGAATTTATTCGTCACTATCTGACAAAAACTGGTGTTGAAATTAAGCAGAATGAGATTTATTTTCATATCAAAGATCGAATTAGTGCGAATAATGCAACTTCTTATTTAGAAGATCTGTCTACTTTCTCAGAATATTATTCAAAATTTTTGAAACCTGAACGAGAACCTAATAAAATTGTCCGTAAATACCTTCAACGTTTAAATATTTTAGAGGTTGCAACTGTCTACCCATTTCTCTTAAATTGCTATGATGATTGGATGAAAAATCGTCTTACAGAACAAGAATTTGTTTCGGTTCTTCAAATACTTGAAAATTTTATCCTTCGTCGTTTTGTTTGTAATGTTCAAACAAGAGGATTAAACAGAATTTTTGCCTTGCTTTATTCACAAGTTAGTAAAAGTACTGACCTTGCTTCTGCTAGTTTTGTCGAAAGATTGAAATTGACTCTCCAAAACCGAGATTATCCAAAAGATGCAGAGTTTAGAGCTAGATTGATTGATGTAAAATTGTACGGTAGCAATCGCTCTAAAAAGGGCAAGCTTATCCTTGAATCTATTGAAGAATCTTTTAAGCACAAGGAACAGGTTATTTTTGATGACCTTTCTATTGAACACATTATGCCACAAACCCCGAATGACTGGTGGCAAGAACACTTACAAGAATACTTGGGAGAAAATTGGGCTGTAGAACATGAGCTTCTTCTTCATACTGTGGGAAATTTAACACTCACAGCTTACAATCCAGAACTTTCTAATGATAGCTTTCCAGATAAGAAAAAACGCTTTGAAAACAGTCATTTAGAATTAAATAAGTATTTTCAGTCTAAAAAATCTTGGTGGAAAAAAGATATAGAGGAACGAGCAGAGAATCTTACTAATATTGCTTTACAAATTTGGAGCTATTTTGGTGATGAAGTACAATCTTCACAATCAAGTAGTTTAAATACAACTATGCCAACAGGAAAAATTCCGAAGAGTCTTTATATTTTTGGGCAGGAATTTCCAGTGAAAAGTTGGCGAGATGTTCTAGAAGTTACTTTAAATACAATAGCTGATTTAGAGCCAGATTATTTTAAAAATATTATGCAACAATTCCCTCGCTTTGTAGGCAGGGACGAGAAAGACTTTCGTAGTACACGAAAACTCCATAATGGAGCTTTTATTGAAGTTAACTTGTCAGCACAAAATATCCGCACATTTTGTTTGAAAGCAATAGAAACGGCAGAGTTATCAGCTGAGGAATGGCGAGTTGAAACTCAGGAATCTAATACTAATAAAGGGAAGGCTAAAAAACCATGAGCTAAGAATTACGATCGCCCTCCCCCCAACAACAAACAAGATTATTTGCACAGGTAGAGCGATCGCCATCATCCTCAATGAATAGTCAATATGAAAATTGTCCAAGAAATCTCTCTTATTAGCATTGGAAATTTTGCAGAATCAAGTGATTGGTCTATTATTCGTGATGAAATTCGTGAGGCTATTTCCTTAATTGTTCATCCTCCCGGCACATCAAACTTTACCATTAATCCAACAAGACACGGTAATGGTGTCAAGCTAATTAAAAAAGCTTGCATGATTGCTTTACACGATCGGTTTGGATGGAGTTTGGAAACTTCCATTAACTACGCAACTCGATCGCCAGGAAAAGTAGATGCCACAAAAACTCTTGATAATCATCTTTTTGCCCTAGAATGGGAAACAGGAAACATCTCTTCAAGTCATCGATCGATTAATAAAATGGTTCTAGGATTATTACGAGGAGTTTTTCTCGGTGCTGCTTTGGTACTCCCAAGTAGAAAAATTTATCCTTACCTAACCGATCGCATAGGCAACTATGAAGAGTTAGAGCCATATTTTGATGTTTGGCGAGCAGTTAGACTCGAAGAAGGTTTTCTAGCAATTTTCGTTATTGAACACGATTTAGTAGATAGCCACGTACCAACAATTCCCAAAGGAACAGATGGTCGTGCATTGATATAAATTTTCCTATACAAAACTATCTAAACTAAGGAATCAGAAGTTGTGATCCAGCCGTTTTACGCTGCTTTAATTTCTTATTTCCCCTGGCTGATTCCCATTCCTCAATAATTCCATTAGCTAAATCTGTCAACCTTTCTATTGCTGGTTCCGTATCTCCAATTTCTGAACCAATCCAATAACGGTGTAGTTTTTCTGCCGCATAAAAAGTAGTACCAGAACCCCCAAAAGGATCAACCACAATTTGACCTGGATTAGATGCCATCGCAATAATTCTTTCTAGCATAATCGGAGCCAGTTCATTAGGAACTCGTTTTTTATGCCGACGATGCCGAACAGGTGGAATATCAGTCCACATTTCTTCAGTTAATGCCCATAAAACTTCATTAGAATTAGCTTCCGAAGCATCTTCCCAAACATCCTCTGGCATATCCCAGACATCCATTAAATTAATTCCTTTTTCATTAAGTCTTTTGCGATGCCCACCATAATCTCGGATTTCTCCACCACAATGCCGACAAACTTGAATCGGTGTATAAACTTTATTAAAAACTGCTGGTTCTCCCTTTGTGTAATAGATTAGCCCGTAGTGTGCAGGAGACATTTTTTTACCTCTGGGAAAAGCCTTTGGCATTCTACAAGCAATCCAATGTCGAAACCACATTCCTTTCTGATTGAGAAATGCACCATAATCTATGCACCATCTAGGCAGATTAAATACAAATAAACTTCCACCTGGTTTAAGTACTCGAATGCTTTGATCGAGCCACTTTTGTGACCAACTTAAGTATTGATCGGTTTTCATGCGATCGCTCACACCTTCACCATATTCTTTTCCCAAGTTAAAAGGTGGATCGGCAAATACAAGATCTACTGATTCATCAGGCAAAGCTGACAGAAATTTCCGACAATCTCCTTGATAAAGAATGCCATACTCACTCAGATAAACTTGTTGTAATTTTTGTTTAATTGCAACATCAGGAGAAATCAATTCAAATGGCAGCATTAATTTAGCCTTTAGTACATTAGTATGATTTGAGTTTAGAAACTCTATTGACAATTGTCAATAGAGTTTCTTTGAGGACTTGTACTTCTTGGTTGATAAGGCTTTCCAGTAGGTTGATTTTGATATCTCTCTAACTCAATATCTTCTATATAGTAGTAACGCCCAAGTTTACGAGCTACAATTTGACCATTCTTAATTAGGTCGTGAACTCGCTGACGAGTTACACCAAGTAGTTGTGCAGTTTGAGCTACAGAGAGTAATTCCGGGTTGCCATTTGAATCGGAGTCTGTCATACAATTAAGGTGTTTTAATCATCTAGCTACTTTTTTTACATTGCATTCTTAAGAGTAACTTAAGTCCTGTGAGACATAAATCTAATTAACAAACAAAATCATTTCCACAGGTAGACCGATCGCTAAAACCCCTAAACTTATAGCTACAATGTTTTTTTATGATTAGACTTTTGGGGATAAAACACGATGAAAACTCGTAGCTTTACTGTCATTGTCTACAAAGAAGAGGATACATACATAGCCGAATGTCCCGAAGTTGGCACAGTCGATCAAGGTGAAACTATTGAACAAGCAGTTGCCGGACTCAAAGAAGCAACACGCCTCTATCTTGAAGAATTTCCTTTACCTGAAACCTCTCCTAGATACATAACTAGCATCGAGGTTAGCTATGCCTAAATTGCCACGAATCTCAAGTAGAGAGGCAATTCGCGCACTAGAGCGTTTAGGATTTGAGCAAGTTCGTCAAACTGGTAGTCATGTTGTAATGAAAAAGGCAACTCAGGAAGGGACAATTGGCTGTGTTGTCCCTGTGCATCAAGAATTGAAAATTGGTACATTGAGCGGCATTCTTAAGCAAGCACAAGTTACAGTTGAAGAGTTTATTGAGAATTTGTGAGTTCTCACTATTGCTGATTTCTGGATAATATGATTTCCACAGATTGATCGATCGCACTATCAATAAATTTGCTCCAACAAACCTAATGATTCTGTAAAAGCTAGATCGATGCTGACGAAGTAGTGTATATTATTTTGTGAATATAGCAAATAAAACAAACATGGCGAAATTTCATCTTTTCTTGACTAGTCTTTCCCTGTTCTCTCTCACAACTCTCACTGGTAGCAGTTTTGCTCAAATTAAGCCCTTTAATCAGCAATCCTTGCAGGCGCAAGGAACTACAACTACCACAGCTTCTTGTCCTTTAGATGCGAATATTGCTGTAACATTTCTACGCTCAGAGTGTCGGGAAGTTCAACTCCAACAACCTAGAACTTACTACCGCTACTACAGCAGCGATAGTAATAAATTTGGTCGATATCTCACCACCAATCGCTACGAAAAAAATGTAGATGTCATCAGGAACTTAGCCTTAAAACAAGAGTGGGGGAACAAAGCAACAATTATGTTACAAGTTACTGTGCCTGCTGGAACTAAAGTATATGAAGGTATAGTTGCGCCCCAAGATCCACCAGCCTGTTATCCTGGTGGTGGTCAGCAGACCTTTATTAAAGATTCAAAAGATCCGAATATAAAATGGTCTGAAGGTACGCCAATGCAAGTTGAAGAATTTAAATGTCCCTAAACAATTTCTAAACAAATCAAATGGAAGCCAAAAAACAGGAATTTTTGCAGCTAATCGATCGCGCGATCGGCCTCAGTGAGAAAATGGAAGGTACTACCCCGAATAGTACAGAAAAATTAAACACATTGGTGAGCGAATTACAAAGAATCAAAGCCAATGTGATGAGCGATCGACTTCAACCATCAGAGGGAACCATAACCTTGGGGTTGGCGCGTGAAGTAGCTGATTGGGTAGAACCTTTAAATTCACCTTTATTGGATGCTGTTGGCGCAATCGAGCTTTATTATCAGCAACAATTATAGGTTAAACAGGGAGGGTTTAACCCTCTCTTGAATCAGCCAAAACTTTTTTATGGAGAGCCAGGTGATCCTTTATGGTTTTTGGAAAACATTCAAGAAGTTTAAGCTTAATTTTTATTAATTCAACCTAGCCTAATAACTAATTTAGAATAGCAATGACAAATTACAAAAAAAACTTTACTATCATTTTAGCAGCCGGAAAATCGACCAGAATGGGAGCTTGTAAAACCTCTATTCCCTGGTACAACAATCAAACACTTCTGCAATATCAAGTAACAGAATTTCTCAAAGCAGACTTCATCCCAATAGTAGTTTTATCACCAAAAAATGCTGCTTCTCAGCCTAACTTACCTTCAGAAATTCAAATAATAATTAACCCTAATCCTGAGTTTGGTAAAACCAGTTCTATTCTCACAGGATTAACTCAAATACCCCAGGATTTTACGGCTTTAGCAATATCAGCAGTAGACCAACCACGACCTAGAGAAGTTTACCAAAAATTACACTATTTTCATCTATTAAATAAAGCTTTAATTACCGCGCCGACTTATAGCGATCGCATCGGACACCCCCTACTATTCTCCCCAGAAATGTTGCCTTACTTAAACTCAATTTCCGAAGCAACTCAAGGATTGAGGCAAATAGTTAAAGAATTCCATTCAAAAATTCAAAAAGTAGAATTTGATCACCCAATTGTTTTAGCTGATTTAAATACTCCTGAACATTACCAAACATGGTTTAAAAGTACGTTGTTGCGCTTTAGCGCTAAAGCGCAACAACGTACCTAAGAAAGTGGCTAATTACTAACAGGTAACAGCGCCGATACTACTGGAAGAAACTAACTTGGCATATTTATACAATACGCCAGTAGTATAACGTGGTTCTGGGGGTTGCCATTCGGCACGACGACGGGCTAATTCTTCGTCAGAAACGTGCAATTGTAACAACCTAGCATGAGCGTCTATGGTAATAGTATCGCCTTCTTGGACGATCGCGATCGCACCACCCACAGCCGCCTCTGGTGCCACATGACCTACCACCATTCCGTAAGTCCCACCAGAAAATCTGCCATCAGTAATTAACCCAACAGAATCACCTAATCCAGCACCAATAATTGCTGAAGTTGGTGCTAACATTTCCCGCATTCCGGGGCCACCTTTCGGCCCTTCATAACGGATAACAATGATATCTCCCGCCTTAATTTGATTCCCTAAAATTGCCTGCAAACACAACTCTTCAGATTCAAAAACTCTGGCTGGGCCAGTAATTTTCGGATTCTTAATTCCGGTAATTTTTGCCACCGCACCTTCAGTTGCCAAATTACCTTTTAAAATCGCCAAATGTCCTTGAGCATACATCGGATTATTCCAAGGACGAATCACATCTTGATTAGCTGGCGGTTCATCGGGAACATCGGCTAAAACTTCCGCAATAGTTTGACCTGTAATTGTGAGACAATCACCATGAATTAAACCATGCACTAACAGCATTTTCATTACTTGAGGAATGCCGCCAACTCGGTGTAAATCAATTGCCACATATTTACCCGATGGTTTTAAATCGCAAAGTACCGGAACCTTGGCGCGGATAGTTTCAAAATCATCCAAAGTTAACTCTACACCAGCGGCGCGAGCGATCGCCAAAAAATGCAACACCGCATTCGTCGAACCACCCACAGCCATAATTACAGAAATCGCATTCTCGATCGCCTTCCGAGTAATAATATCACGGGGTAGAATTTGCTTTTTAATCGCCTCCACCAAAGCATAAGCAGACTTTTCAGCACTCTCCGCCTTTTCCCCATCCTCAGCTGCCATCGTCGAAGAAAAAGGCAAACTCATCCCCAACGCCTCAAAAGCAGAAGACATCGTATTTGCCGTATACATTCCCCCACAAGAACCAGCACCCGGACAAGACTTGCGTTCAACCTCAAGCAATTCCGTCTCATCAATTCTGCCAGCGCTGTATTCTCCCACAGCTTCAAACGCACTCACAACAGTTAAATCCTTACCATTGTGATGACCCGGTTTAATCGTACCACCATAAACGAAAATAGCCGGAATATTCATCCTAGCGATCGCAATCATCGCCCCCGGCATATTCTTATCGCAACCGCCAATAGCCAGAACACCATCCATACTCTGACCATTACACACCGTCTCAATGGAATCAGCAATCACCTCTCGCGACACCAGAGAATACTTCATCCCCTCCGTTCCCATCGAAATACCATCGCTAATAGTAATGGTGCCGAAAATTTGCGGCATCGCTCCCGCGACACGAAAACTAGCTTCCGCCTTCAGCGTTAAATCATTAATCCCCACATTGCAGGGTGTAATCGTACTAAATCCGTTAGCAATCCCAACAATAGGTTTAGTAAAATCTCGATCGCCAAAACCAACAGCACGCAGCATAGCGCGATTCGGAGTTCGCTGTACGCCTTGGGTAACAACTTGGCTTCTCAGATTATCAGGCATGGGAAATCCTTATATGCTTTATCAACTGTCATTGGTCATTAATCATTAGTTGCCAGCCTGATGTGAGTAAAATCCCAAAACAGGGCAATATTAAGAGTAAAGGAGTGCAGCATGAGAAAATATTATCTTCCCCCTCCTTAATTGCTCTCTTACCCACTAACCAACAACTCATCAACTCTCACAACCAATGATGCTCGTATCTGATTCTCTCAAATGCACTGTGATTTGGACGCATAAAAACAGGAAAGTTTACCAAAATCATCCGTTAATTGGGAATTACCTATAGGAAGAGATCTTAAATGCAGCGTGCAGAATATTTAATTTTGCAAATCTCTGGCAATCCGAGAAAATTTTCTCAAGGTGAATGCTCCGCTATTACATTTATGAGGTAAAGAATAATGAATGCTGACGAACTCTTAGAACGATATGCTGCTAACGAAAGAGAATTTTTGGATCTCAACCTACATGGCGTGTCTCTAATAGGTGTTGACTTGAGCGAAATCAACCTGCGTGGTTCAGATTTAAGCGAAGCTAATTTAACTGGAGCTTCCTTAGTCGGGGCAAATTTACGGGAAGCTAACCTTAAAGGAGCTATTCTCCGTGCTAATCTTAGCGAAGCTAATTTAATTGGTGCCAATATTGCTGGAGCCGACTTAAGCGCTGCTAACCTCTCAGGAGCTAGTTTGAGAACTGCTCAGTTAGAAGATAGTAAACTCATGGGAGCTAACTTGAGCGAAGCTAACCTGAGCGAAGCTAACTTGCGTCGCGCCAATCTCAGCGGCGCAAAACTAATTGATGCGCCGATGAATCGAGCCAACTTAATTAATGCTGTCCTCAGTGGTGCTATTTTAGAGGGTGCTAACCTCACCAATGCGATTCTCAGCGGAGCTAACTTAGAAAAAGCTAAATTAATCCAAGCGATTCTCAACGGAGCAGTTTTAGAAAGAGTTAATTTAAGCGGAGCAGATTTAAGCCGTGCCAAAATGATTGGTTGTAATTTAGCTGGCGCAGATTTAAGCAGCACTAATATGAGGAGTGTAAGTATTAGTTGGTCAACCTTGCGTGGTGTTAATCTACAAGGAGCCAATCTCTACCGTGCTAAACTTGCTTGGTCTAATTTGACTGGAGCTATTTTACGGGGAGCAATTTTGATTGATGCCAATATGAATCGAACGAATCTGAAAAATGCGGAACTAGATGGTGCAATTATGCCGGATGGCAGAACTTTTGAGTAAATAAATTGCTATTTGTGAGGGTGCATCGATCGATTTTAGATTTTAGATTTTAGATTTTAGATTGATTCCAAATTTTACTCTTTGCCTTCTGCTTTACTCTGTTAGTAAGAAAAGTCAACCTCAAATAATCTTTTTTAATATCAGAGATTGACTTTTCCATTAAAGGGAAAAATAGCTGCTAAAAATTAGCTTTTAGCGATTTTTTCCCTTTTTCAGCCTTTAGGAGTCTCCATTCTCCTTTAAATAGGCTTCTATGGCTTCGGTTGCTAACTGAACCAGTGGCTTACCTTGACGAGCAGCCGCTTGTTTAAGACGATCGTACACATCATCGCGGACGCTAATCCGACGGCGAATTTTGTTGGGAGTCGTGCTTTGAGTGGTTGCAGTTGTTTCGGTTGATTCCACAGGCGTTACAACTTCTGTTTTTTCCATACCATAATTAATTAGATGACCATTGGCTAACTCTACATCAGCTGGTGCAGTCTGGTATGAGGTGCTAAAGCTTCTGAGTGCTTCAAATCCTACTCGATCGCAAAAATCACCGAAGCTTTCGGGTTTTTCTTGTTGTGATTGTTCTTTGCGGAAATAAACCAGCAATGGTTCTAAGGTTGTTTCTATGTCTTGAATGCTCACTTTGTCCATATAGGGTTGCGCTAACCGCGTTTGATCGCGATCTCCCCCTAACCAAATTTGATAGGCATCCGGCCCTTGACCAACGAAGCCAATTTCTGCTAAATATGGACGGGCGCATCCGTTGGGGCAACCTGTCATTCTGACTACGAAATGTTCTTCTTTGAGTCCGACTTTTACGAGTAATGTTCGCAGTCTTTCCAGAATGCTAGGAATAATTCTTTCCGCTTCGGTGATTGCTAAACCGCAAGTGGGTAAGGCGGGACAAGCCATTGAGTAACGGACTAAGGGATCGATTTGAGTTTCGGTTTTGATGCCGTTGCGATCGAGTATTTCTGCAATTTCTCCCTTTTTTCCCGCCTCAATTTCCGTCAAAATTAAATTTTGATGCGGGGTCAAATAAATCGGCAATTGGTATTTCTGCACGATCTCTTTCAGGGCAGTTTTTAATTTAAAATCCCCTTCATCTTTAATCCGCCCATTTTCAATGGAAATTCCCAAAAATAGTTTACCGTCTCCCTGTTTGTGCCAGCCTAAAAAGTCTAAATACTTAAATTCTGGCAGCGGTTTAAACGGTTCTAATGGTTTCCCAAAATATCCTTCTACTGTTTGTTTAAATTTCTCAACTCCCCAATCTTCGATCAGGTATTTCATTCTGGCATGACGGCGATTTGCGCGATCGCCATAATCTCTCTGCGTCGCTACAATTGCTTTAACTAAATCGTAAACATCGGCTTTGTCTACATAACAAATTGGATCTGCTAATCTGGGAAAAGTCTCTTCTTGATTATGCGTCCGACCTAAACCACCACCCGCAAACACATCAAATCCAATTAATTCTCCCTCAGCATTAGTAATCACAACTAAACTCAAATCTTGGGAAAACAAATCAACAGAATTATCCCCCGGTACAGTCACAGAACATTTGAATTTACGAGGCATATAATTAGTCCCGTAAATTGGTTCTTTTTCGTCTTCTAAATTACTTCCGTTAATGTTGCGTTTTCTCGCTGCAACTACTTCCGGGTCTTCTTCGCCAGAGATCGCTATTTCCCCATCTAACCAAATTTCGTAGTAAGCTCCACTTTGGGGTGTGAGTAAGTCAGCGACGTTGTTGGCATATTCCCAAGCATACTTGTACTCTGGGCGGTTTTTGTAAGGGGCGGGCGGTGCCATCACGTTACGGTTGATGTCGCCGCAAGCGCCAAGGGTGGAACCCATGTTTTTCACGATCGCTGCGATCGCAGTTTTCAAATTTTGCTTTAAAATGCCATGTAATTGGAAACCTTGACGAGTAGTTGCTCTGATTGTCTGGTTGCCATACTCATCCGATAAGCGATCGATCGTCAAATACAATTGAGGTGGAATAAATCCTCCCGGACTCCGAGTTCGCAGCATAAACTGGTAGTCCTTTTCCTGACCTTTCACCCGATTATCCCGATCGTCTTGCTGATAAGACCCGTGAAACTTTAAAATCTGAGTGGCATTTTCACTAAAACTGTTTGTATCTTGTAAAAGTTCAGTGGCAACTGGTTCGCGCAAATAATTACTCTGTTCTTTTAAACCTTCTACTTTAGAAAGTTTTCGTGCTGTAGCTGTTGGTGTGGCAAACTGGGTCATGGAACTATTCTGAATTTGAACTTGGGGCTTTCTTCAAATTTTCTTTCCCACCCTTAAATCTGGATGGCGAAATTCTGGTATATTAATTCCGGTAATCCGATGGGAATTATGGATATTGTTATATTTTATCACAGTTAGGGGGCAAAAGTTTGTTAGTATAGAAACTTTTGCTAGTTACCAATTTTCTTCATATTTACCAGACAACCATTTAGGAATAATTACCTAGCAGACATTAAAGAAATGGAACAGTTATATTAATATTTTTTAAGTAATGTCAAAAAATCTTGCAAATTGTTACTTTATAACTTGATAATTAAACTTTAGGGACGACAAGTTCTAATTTTTTTAATGGTCACAGTTTAAAAAATGACAACTGTGGAGTAGTCTGCCTGTCTTTGCGATCGTGGCGATCGATTAAATCACATCGCACCTCAGCAAAGATTTGCCCCCGAAAATTCCAGATCATACCAGTCCATTTACACCAATTTCAGGAGTATTCCTAATGTTTGGTTTTATCAAAAATATATTCTCTTCTAACAAATCAGACTCAACTAAACCCAAAACGAAAAAGCAAAAAGGTTACTTTTTGGAACTAGATGATTCTGCAAATCCTCAAACCACAAATGGCAGTAAAGCAGCCGAAACCCCCAAAGCTGAACCTGCACCAGTAGCAAAAACTTCCCCCACTGAAGTTCAGGAAACAGTAACATTGGTTGAACCAACCACAACTGAAACCAAACCCGAACCAGCCAAAGCTGAAACCAAGCCAGCGAAAACTTCAATTAAAAAAGCAAAACCTGCACCCGCAGAAAAACCAGAACCCGTAGCAACTCCTGCACCCGCAGTAGCTACTGAAGAAAATAGTCAACCCGAACCAGAACAAACCTTTGCACCTAAGTATCTCGCATCTACAGGTAGCAATGGTCGTCGCCGTCCAGGTGCAAATATGAGTTCCTACTTAGAAATGGCACGTCAGGTCAAATCTTCCAAGTAGTAGAAAGAGGAAAAGAAGAATTTTTATCTTCTGCCTTCTACCTATTGCTTGAGGAAAGCGAGGCTACTGTACAGCTGAAAAGCTGGGTCCCAGTGGGTTGGTTCTCTGCGAAATAAAGTAATGTGGGATGGAATTTGGTTTAAAAGTTCAACGTGGTCGAGTACAGTTTCCGCAAAAGCGGTGAAATCAGACCAGACTTTTGCTTGTGGCGTTTGATGACTCAAGAAATCGAGTAAGCCGTTCCAGTTAATTCTAGTGGTAGCTTGCTCTGGATCGGGAACAAAGGTAATACCTTGCTGAAACTGGTAGTTACTATCCCACAAACGCAGAATGCAGTTTCTTGCTGGTAAGTGTAAGTCACAAAATTGAGCGTAGTCTAAGGTTTGTACCTTACGTTGGAGTTTTCTGCGGAAGTCAAGGTCTACGACTTCTTCAAAAATGGGTAGTTGTCCTTGGACAAGTTGAGTCACTTCTTGCCAGTCGAAAGTTAGGGAACCCAGCTGATTTTGTTGGTTGTAGCAAACTACGGTGGGGTGAGGATAGATTACTTGGAAGTAGCTGACTCGGAAGATATTGATTTTCTCGATATCACCTAGTTTGATCCAAAAGCAGGGAATTTGAGCGTTAAGTAGTTGTTGACCGTAAAATCGCAGTTCTCCGATCGCACCTGTTCGGAATAGCCGCCAACCTCTACTTTGTAATTTTAATCTGGCACTGTAGGGGTCAATATTCATAATTTGGGCAAAGTTTTGGGCGGCTTGTTGTTTAGCCTCGCTACTCACAGGTTCTAAAATTAGTACGCCGGGTTGAGTGTCGCTAGGATCGGCTTTAGCTTTAGCGATTTCCTCTCGGCGTTTTTCTTTTCGGCTTTTTTCAATGTTTTGTAATCCCTGACGCGCTTGGGAGACAATTTTTGGGTTGGTAGTATCTCGCAATAGCTGGCGATAAATAGTTTCGGCTGTTTCCAGTTTGCCTGTAACTTCATGCAATCGGGCAGCATACAAGCGTCCCAAAGGGTGTTGCGGCGATTCTTTAAGTAAAAGTTTGAGTAAACGTGCAGCTTCCCGATAGTCTTTCCGATCGAAAGCAGCGGCGACTTGGTTAATCATTTTTTCCTGAAACCTTTTTCATAATCTCTCTAATCTAATACTTCCCTTTTCTACTGACTTTAGAGCCCCGACTTCTTAAAGAAGTTGGGGCTCTCGCTAGCAGCTTCTGCGGTTGCTGTTACTAGGGAAAGGGCAACTACGGGCGCGAGTACTGCGGTGAGAATACGCTTTCCTAATGATACTGTTTGAAATCCGGCTGCGCGAGCTTCTTGAATTTCCCTCTCCGTCCATCCTCCTTCCGGCCCTGTTGCTATAGTAATTTCTGTGTTGGGAAATGGGATTAAATAATTAAGTAAATGAGGTGAGTTTCCTCTGGCATAACAGATATATTTTGACCCATTAATTAAGGAAAAGCTATTTTTAAACGGGATTGGTTCCAGGATTTCGGGTACTATTTGGCGTTCGGATTGTTCGGCTGCTTCGATCGCAATGCGTCGCCAGCGATCGATTTTTTGTGGGCTAGGTTTTAGGAGAGTGCGATCGCTAATTACTGGGATAATTTTAGTTACTCCTAATTCGGTTATTTGTTTAACTACTTCATCAAATCCGTTTTTCGGTAAGGCAACAATCGAGGTAATTGAAATAGGTAATTCGGTGTAAATTGTAATTGGTTCAATAATTTCTGCTTGTTGATTTACGAGTTTAGCTAACCACCATTGCCCTTGTCCGTTCATGGCGATAAAGCGATCGTCTGTTTGTAAGCGCAATACTCGACTTAAATAATGATATTGTTCGGGCGTTAGGGTGATTTGTTGGTTTTCAATTTGGGTTGCGGAAATGGTTAGTCTTTGAAGTTGAGGCATTTTTAGAACGCAGATGAAAGCAGATAAACGCAGATGAACGCAGATGTTAGCGTTATCTTTATTGTTGGGAAGCCGAGGTTTTTTCCAGATGGTTGCGAATTATTTCTCTAACTTCCATTAAAATTACTCCTAGTCTGTTTTTTCCACTTCCGTCAGCACCACAACCCCAATAATAATCGATCGGTGAATTTTCTACTATTTCTTCTTCACCTGTGGCAAGTAAAACTTCTTGAATGTCTGCATGGGTTTGAAATTTTTTTAATACGCCTTTTTGCATGATTTCTTCTTTGACTTGTTCCCAGTCGGGACGTAAAGGACGTTTTCTGTCTCGTCCCATTTTGGCAGCATCTTTAGGGTTTTTTACTTGGCGAATTTGTTCGCAATGAGGTGTTCCGGCAAACTTTTGCGCTTGAAAATAATGTTCGCTTGTAGGCCAATAAACTCCTTCTAATTCAAACCCGTGACGAGAAAAATTGGAAAAACAACCATAAGTACCGCGAGTGCTGTAAAAATAAATAGTCATAATTTTGCCGATTTATCCCCAGTGTTAAATAAAGTTTTGACAACTTCCGATTGTCGGGAACAAAGGTTTGCTAGTAAAGTCATTTCTCGCCAGGTGTTTCTCCCAGTCCCCAATCCCCAATCCCCAAAAGGAGTGAAAAAAGAGGACGATCTTTCGGTATTATAGAGAACTGTCCTACCTAGTTGACCGATAGGTTCGGCTGTTCACACCTTCTGGAGATACCACGATGTTTACCCTTAAAGTTGTTGTCAATGTTGTTGTTGCTTTCTTTGTCTTACTATTCGTTTTTGGATTCCTCTCTAATGACCCTGCTCGTAATCCCAAACGCCGCGATTTGGAATAATACAAGGTTAAACCACCTCCTAGCTTCTCTGGGCGGGGGTTTCCTCGCCCTTACAGCTACTATTGTAGTTGGGTCTGTGGGTCTGGGTTGTTCGATCGCTTCGTTGGGGTAGAAAAATGCCCTACCCAGATTTACCACCTCAACCACCTGCGATCGTGCAACATTTATCACCGGAAAAGCTCGTCCCCGCAGATATATCCTTATCTGCTAAAGATTTAAGCAAAAGTTCAGGTGAAGTTGCACAGAATACTGACATTTCGGCAAAATTGCCCGAAAAAGGCGATTCTGCACCGCTTCCTGCTACTACAGCTACTAGCGCCGCTTTGTTGGGTGAAGCTCAAAGTTTGGCACTCCCCCGCCAAAGACAAGTGGTAGTTAGTGATTGGAAACAAGAACAGGCTTTCCCGGAAGGGACAAGTCCCATCTTTGAGTCTCAACAAATCGCCCAGGAAATAAATTTAATCCTGGAACAACATATTGCTCCAACTATTGGCCCGATCGAGATTCAATCCCCAAGTTCCCAAACACCAGGAAATCCTCCGGCTTTGGTGGGAATAGTTGAGGTGTCCTCAGACCGTCAAGAGTTCGATATCCTGCGACAAGTTTTTACAGCTGAAGGTAATGTGGTGTTGCGTTACCAAGGCGGGGTACTCGATGCTGACCGAGTACAGGGAAACCTCGCGACTCGCGTGGCTGTAGCGGAAGGTGATGTGGCTTTTCGGCGCGGAAATCAGCTGTTACGCGGGGAAAGGTTGGTTTACAATTTCGTCCAAGATACGGGCACCGTAGAAAGAAGTCGAGGCGAAATTTTTGCCCCTACTAGCGGTGTGGAGTTGACTTTTGACGCGGAAACTGCTTTTGCGAATCCGGCTTTAGTGGTCGATCGCCCATTAAGCGAACGCCTCCTCGAAGACCAACCAGCACAGCGCATTACAGGGGCAGCAGGGCTAACTTTTGCCGTAGGTGGTGGGCGGGCTAATGTCAATTTACCAGCCGTCAGAAGCGGTCGTCAGGGTCAAGTAAATCGCATCCGCTTTGAAGCGGAAAATTTGGAATTTTACCCTAGAGGTTGGACAGCGACCAATGTCCGCATTACTAATGACCCATTTTCACCCCCAGAATTGGAAATCCGCACCCCCAGAGCAGTATTAACCAGGGAGTCGCCGCTGCGAGATGTGGTAACTACGGTCAGACCAAGGATCGTCTTCGATCAGGGTTTTTCTCTACCACTTTTACAATCGCGGTTTGTGTTCGATCGCACGGAACGAGAACCACCCATCGCCCGTTTTGGTTACGATGATGGCGATCGAGGTGGCTTGTTTATTGAAGCACCTTTAACTTATTATTTAGGCCCAAAAGTTAGATTACGTCTAGTACCACAATTTTTCCTACAAAGAGCAATAACTCAAGGTTTTGGTAATCCGGCAGAACTGTTTGGTTTAAGAACTCTCGTGAATGCAGGATTAACAGAACGAACTGCGGTTGTAGCTTCCGTAATTGTGAGAAATTTTAACTTTTGGGAAGAACCAAATTCTAAAATTCGTGCTTCTTTAAGGGCACAACAAATTATTGGGACTACTTATCCTCATCGCTTATCTGTCGAGTACAGTTTTCGCGATCGCTTATTCAATGGTTCTTTAGGTTTTCAAGATGTTTATCAATCCTTTGGTGCCATCTTACTTTCTCCAGTTTTTACTTTGGGAAATACTGGAATTAATCTCACCTATCAATTAGGCGCACAATATATTTCCGCGAATACCGATCGCTTAGATTTATTACCCCCTGTATTCGATAATGCTCGCACTCAATTAGGTCGTTTTCAAGCTGCTGCTAGTGTCAGTCGAGGCATATTTCTTTGGCGTGGTAAACCCTTACCAGCAACCGCAACCGAAGGTTTAAGATACACTCCTTATCCAGTAATTCCTTTTGTACAACTAGTACCCATTTTGTCTGGTAATACTAGTATTTACACAAGCGGAGATACCCAAAGTGCCTTCACCTTCAGTATTGGTTTACAAGGCCAATTCGGACATTTTTCTCGTCCCTATTTAGATTACACTGCTTTTAATATCCGGTTCAGTAAGGTATTTTTAGAAGGGTTATCTCCCTTCTTTTTTGACCGAATTGTAGATGAACGAGTCCTTTCTTTTGGTCTTACTCAACAAATTTATGGACCCTTGAGAATTGGTTTTCAATCATCAATTAATTTGGATACAAGAGAAAGCATTAGCACCGACTTTTTCTTAGAATATAGTCGCCGGACTTACGGAGTAACCATTCGTTATAATCCTGATTTACAACTAGCTGCTGTTGTCTTGCGGGTTAGCGATTTTAATTGGAATATTGGTGCTGAACCATTCCAAGGTTCCGGTGTCCGTTTTGTTGATACGGGTGTGATTCGGGAAACAGATTAGTTTTCTGCGTAAAGGAGAGATGGAGGGGACGAAGAGGTGGGGGGTGGGGAGGTAGGGGGATGGGGGGAATTTCTAGCTCCAGATTTCTCCCCATCTCCCCACCTCCCCATCTCCCCATCTCCCCACCTCCCCATCTCCCCATCTCCCCACCTCTTCATCTCCCCATCTCCCCACCTCTTCATCTCCCCATCTCCCCACCTCCCCATCTCCCCACCTCCCCATCTCCCCATCTCCCCACCTCTTCATCTCCCCACCTCCCCATCTCAAAACTTTTAAAATCTCCCTCAGTCTAAAAGTTGTTGGGATCTTCTCCTAACTCTCTTAAACGGGCAGCTAAACGTTCGGCGCGTAAACGTTCGGCTTCGGCTCTTTGACTTTCGGCTTCGGCGCGTCGAGTTTCAGCTTCAGTACGCAGACGTTCGGCTTCGGCTTGTTGTTGGGCAAGTTCAGCTTGTTGTTGAGCAAGTTCGGCTTGTTGTTGGGCAAGTTCGGCTTGTTGTTGGGCAAGTTCAGCTTGCTGTTGAGCCGCTTCTTCTGGTAACAGGACGAGGTTGCCAGAAGTATCATAAAAGCGTAGCCAAATAGCGGTTTCTCGATCGATTGTTCCTTGCCAAGTTCCTAACCAAAAATTCAGCGTTTCACACCAAAGCCAACCTTGCTCATTTGGTGTTAGTTGCTGATATTGAAACTCGCTATTTAAGCGCCATCCTTGTAAGGAATCGGGATTAAAAGGATCGTAAACAAAGTAATCTCTGGTTCTGAATGTTCGCTGATAGATATCTTTCTTAATTCCTGTATCTACCTGAGCAGTAGAAGGCGACATTAGTTCGACAATTACATCTGGGTAACGACCTTCTTCTTCCCAAATTACCCAACCTTGGCGTTCTCTGATTCCATCTACATCAAGGACGGCAAAAAAGTCTGGGCCACGAAAGTCGCGGTTACGCGCTTGAGCGCTACTGTAGTAGATGAACATATTGCCGCCTGTATAAAAGTCGGTACGATCGCGCCAAGCTTGCTGTAGCGATCGAATTAAAACATTCATGGCAATACGATGGCGATTGCTTTCCAAGGGTTCTCCATCATCAAATATTAAATCACTGGGAGGCTTATGAAGTTCCCAAGTATCAGCCACCGAAGTTTCGATGATTGTTTCTTTTGTGGCTTCAACTGTCATGGCGTTGTTCTCCCCGATCGCGATCGCTATTTTTTAGCGTAGCTTCTTATAAAACTCAGTATTTACTTCGATATATAGAGGGCAAGTTAAAGCAGAAATAGTTACTATAACTTACTACAATTTATAATATTACCAAAAAATGAGATCCCCTGCCGATAAAAATCACCATAAAACTTCAATGGAGATGGTGCGATCGCTCACTAAATCTTCTCAAGAATATTTTCGGGGCATAGTTGGTGGCGTAATGTTTAGTTTGCCAATTCTGTATACAATGGAAGTCTGGTGGGCAGGTTTTTCTATTGAACCATTGCGGATGTTTCTGTATGTTCTTGCCACATTTTCCTTACTACTTGGTTATAACCGCTATGCCGGATTAAGAAGGGATGCCAGTTCATTAGAAGTAGTAATTGATTCTGTGGAAGAAATGGGATTAGGAATCATTGTTGCTGCTATTTTTTTGTGGTTATTAGGACGCATTACCTTAGAAATGAACTTTAATGAAATTGTCGGGAAAGTTATTGTTGAAGCAATGACTGTTGCGATCGGAGTTTCTGTTGGAACTGCACAACTTGGAGATAACAATAATAATAAACCTGATACGGGAATGCACGGCGATCGAAACAATCTAAATATTCCTAGTCCAGGAGATAAACATATTGATTTTTGGGGACAAGCGGTAATTTCTTTATGCGGTGCGGTATTATTTGCCGCTAACGTTGCACCTACAGAAGAAGTAATTGTCATTGCCACACAAATTACTTCGGAAAGATTGCTTGCTTTATCATTAGTTTCAATAATTTTTGGGGCAGGAATTCTATTTTATAGTAACTTCATAGATGCGGAAAAGTTTACTCGCCCCTATAGCTTATTTACTATAGTTTCAGGTACTATTGTTACTTATGCAGTAGCCTTAGTTGCTTCCGCATCAATTCTTTGGGTTTTTGGGCGCTTCGATGGACTTCCACCAATCATAAATTTAGCAGAAACAGTAGTTTTAGCATTACCAGCCACATTGGGCGCTTCGGCAGGGAGGATATTACTACAATGAGTAAACTAGAAAAAAATTGGTTAGAATGGATAATTTTTGCTGTAGGGTTAGTTTTGGTTGTTAGCACTTTGGGATATTTAATTTATGATGCTACAACTACTAGCGAAGTGCCACCTAATATTGAAGTTCAACTAGGAGAAACTCAACCCCAAGGACAAAAATTTCTAGTTCCTGTTGTAGCGATAAACAAAGGAAAACAAACAGCGCAAACAGTACAAATTGAAGTAGTCTTAGAAAATGATGGTAAAGAAGCAGAAAGTGCCGAGTTGCAGATTCAATTTTTACCCAGAGGTGCAAAGCGATCGGGCTGGGTTACATTTGAAACAGACCCTCGTACTGTGGAAAAAATTAAAACTCGTGCTGTAGGATTTGAAAAACCCTGATTTCTTGGCAGATGCCTGTATTATGAAAACACTGATTATTGATAACTACGATTCCTATACTTACAATCTATATCAGGCGATCGCACAAGTGAATCAAGAACTACCTTTAGTAATTCGCAACAACGAGATTTCTTGGTCAGATCTCCAAACATTAGATTTTGATAATATAGTAATTTCACCAGGCCCCGGTCGTCCAGAAAAACCAGCAGATTTTGGCATTTGCAAACAAGTAATTCAAAATATAAAATTACCCTTATTAGGAGTTTGTTTAGGACACCAAGGAATAGCTTATTGTTATGGTGGTAAAATTATTAATGCTCCAGAAGTTAGACATGGTAGACTCAGTAAAATTTATCATAATGGCTGCGAACTATTTCGGGGAATTCCTAATCCTTTTAAGGTAGTGCGCTATCACTCCTTACTCGTTGCAAATGAACTTCCAGACTGTTTAGAAAAAATAGCTTGGACAGAAGAAGACGGATTAATAATGGGGTTGCGACATCGACATTTGCCATTGTGGGGCGTACAATTTCACCCAGAATCAATCTGCACAGAATATGGACAAACTTTACTAGAAAATTTCCGAGACATTACCCAAAAATTTACCAGAGAGGAAGAGATGGGGAGATGGGGAGATGGGGAGATGGGGAGGTGGGGAGGTGGGGGGAATCCCAAATCTACATCAACAACTCCCCCCATCCCCCTACCCCCCCATCCCCCCACTTCTTCCTCCCAATCCCCAAAATTTAAACTAGAGATACGAAAACTAAATATTTACCCAGATTCAGAGCGAATTTTTGTTCAACTATTTCGAGATAAAACAAATGCTTTTTGGTTAGATAGTAGTTTGGTAGAAACTAATCAATCTCGTTTCTCGTTCATGGGAGATGGAGATGGAATAAATAGTTTATTGATACGCTACTACAGTGAAAAGCAAGAGTTAATTATTACTCAATCAGAAACAGTAACCCATCGTCAGGAAAGTATTTTCGATTACCTTAAACGAGAAATAAACCTTCGTAAATGTCAAAATGATGAGTTACCTTTTGATTTTAACTGTGGTTTTGTCGGTTATTTTGGTTATGAACTTAAGGGAGAATGTGGTTCTAAAATTGTACATTCTTCACTTTTGCCAGATGCGATGTTTTTACTTGCCGATCGCCTAATTGCGATCGATCACCAAAAACAAACAATTTACCTATTACAACTAATTGAAACCGGAAAAAGCGAAGTAACAGAAAATTGGTTTAATCAGATACAACATCAACTAGAAAATCTCCCACCACTTCCACCGCTTGTTTCCCCAAAAAAACACAAACCTTTAGATTTTCGCTTAAGTCGTTCCTACTCAACTTACATCGAAGATATTCACCAATGTTTAGAAGAAATTCATCAAGGTGAGACTTACCAAGTTTGTTTGACAAATCAGCTTTATACCGAAACTATTTCCAATCCTGTAGAATTTTATCGCGCATTAAGGCAAATTAATCCTGCGCCATATTCGGCATTTTTGCGGTTTGGAGAAATTGCGATCGCTTGTTCTTCTCCAGAAAGATTTCTCAAGATTGATCGGCAAAGTTGGGTAGAAACAAAGCCAATTAAAGGAACCCAAAGGCGCGGAAAAACACCCGAAGAAGACTTAATTTTGCGGGAATTATTACGGAATAGCGAAAAAGATAAAGCGGAAAATTTGATGATTGTAGACTTGTTACGCAACGATCTGGGAAAAGTTTGTGAAATCGGTAGCGTTCATGTTCCTAAATTAATGGATGTGGAAACATTTGCCACAGTACATCAGTTAGTGACAACAATAAGGGGGAAATTGCGATCGGATCTCCAAGCAATAGATTGTATTCAAGCATCATTTCCTGGCGGATCGATGACGGGGGCACCGAAAATTCGGACTATGGAAATTATCGATCGCTTAGAACAAGAAGCGCGAGGAGTTTATTCGGGTGCGATCGGTTTTTTAGCATTAAATGGTTCAGCTGATTTAAATATCGTAATTCGCACCGCTATTCTAACTCCTGAACGCACTTCAATTGGCATTGGTGGTGGAATTGTTGCACTCTCCAATCCCGAAATAGAGTTTCAGGAAATGTTACTCAAAGCAAAAGCTTTAATTGCGGCACTAGTCTTGACAATCGAACATTCTTATGAGTGAACAGATTATTTGAAAAAAACTGTCTGAGTATTCTTACGGATAAAAACTCATTTACATCTTAATTACATCGTAATTTTACATAGCCCCTTATTAATCATACTCAAAAGTAAATTGAGAACGACTTTTTTTGGCAGAGAATTAATAAAAAAATTGTCAAGGAACTTTCCGGATCTGATATTAACCTTAAGAAAAATATGTGTAGTTCAAATTTCTCGATTCTGGAACAAGTTTAAGAATTGAAAATTGGACAAATAGCTCAACAGCTAAAAGCAAATATTTTCCTGCCAAGTTCCATTATTTCCTATTAAGTAAGTTAATTTGGCAGCAACTTATCATTCCTAAAGATTGATTTTGCAGAAATTTGCTACCTACCATCAAGGACTAAAAAAACAACTGTTTTGTCCTGAATTCAAATCATTTCTAATTTTACTCATGGAGGAAATTTATGGCTATTACTCCTATTTCAGGCAGTTTGGGACGATCGACCAACTATAGCAACGATGCACTAGGCTTAACCAACTTTCAAAACGAATGGTTGACAGCTGCCGATAACCAAGGTATAACAATTAACGGAAGTACTGCCTCATCATTTAATAGTCCTGGTAGCGCCGATCTTTCATTATTAAATTACTCAACCAATCCCGACCTAAACCTGACTAATTTAAGTTTTGCCCTTACTGGTCAAGCAGGTAACGACACCTTTGGTAATATTGCTGGTATTGGTGTTGCCGACTCTTACGATGGTTGGTGGAACGACGCGAGTAAAGTCCGTGCCGAAATCAACTATAACCCAAATAACAATCAATCCCAAGAATTAACCTTTAAATGGGGAGCAAATGTAAGCGTTCAAAGTGCTTTAATTGACTTGAGTTTATTTGCGCCTAAATCTGCTGAGAAATTTGGCGATGAAGTTGGTTTTTTGCAAGCATTTAAAGATGGGCAACTTGTAGATATTAACGCTACTCGCGTTGGTGGTGGTCTTTCTTCTTCGATCGACAACTCTGGAATCGGCGTAAAATTCACCGCCGATGATGCCCTAAATGGCGACTTTAAATTTCAAATTTCCAATGCTAATTTTGACGAACTGAGATTCACCGCCAGAGCATACGCTAACCCAACTGGTACTGTACCGATCGTCAACGGCATCATCACCGACAGTTCCGACTACCTAGTTCAGAAAATCGACTACTCGGCAACAGTAAATCAACCTGTAATTCAGTTCAGTGCTCCTCAATTCACTGTTCGTGAAGATGGCACACCGATCTTAGCAGTGACAGTAGTTCGGAGTGGTGGTTTAGAAGGGCCAGCTTCCGCTACTATTAACCTCACCAATGGGACTGCTACTGCACCAGCAGATTACAATAACACCCCAATTACAGTTAACTTTGCTGATGGGCAAACTTCCCAAATAATTACTGTTCCTGTAGTTAACGACGGAATCCCAGAACCAACGGAAACCGTCAATTTATCCTTAGTCAACCCTTCCCCAGGTGCAGCGATCGGACCACAAGGTACCGCAGTCCTCAATATCATAGATCCGCCAACCATTCAATTTAGCAACCCACAATACGTTGTCAACGAAGATGGCACGGCTATTTTAGCTGTTACCGTTGTTCGGAGTGGTGACACTTCCGGGGCAGTTTCCGCCACCGTTAACCTCAGCAATGGTACTGCTACTACCCCAGCTGACTACAACAACACCCCAATTAATGTTAACTTTGCGCCTGGGGTAACTTCACAAGTTGTTAATGTGCCGATCGTTGACGACACCTTAGTAGAACCAACAGAAACCGTCAATTTAGCCTTAGTTAACCCCACAGGCGGCGCGATCGTTGGCACACAAAATACCGCAATTTTGAACATTATAGACAACGACGATCCACCACCACCAAAACCACTTGTTTTCGTTGCTGCCCTTGACCCAACTGCCGGAGAACCCGGTCGCGCCGATAATGCAGGCGATGGCACATTTCAGTTTGCCCGCACAGGAGACGATCTCAGCCAACCTCTGACTATCCGCTATACCACCACAGGTACAGCAACTCCCGGTACAGATTACACAGCTTTAACTGGTACAGTCACCATTGCTGCTGGTCAGTCTGTTTCTGCACCTGTTGTAGTTACTCCTGTAGCAGATGGTCGTAACGAAACAGCTGAGACGGTGACAGTCAAAATATTAGAAGACCTACCTTACCAAGTAGGTTCAGCTGATACTGCTACAGTTCGGGTATTGGACAGCGATCTCGATCGATTAACAGGTACACCTGTAGGTGCTGGGCGCGTCCTCCGCTACAACTCATCAGGCGTATTTCAGCAAAGCTACAACACAATTACCGATGCAGTAGTTGCGGCTGTCGCCAACGATCTGATCGTGCCACAAGCAGGATTTTACTCCGAAGGCACCACCGTTACTATTAACAAACCTTTAACTATCCGGGGAGCGAATGCAGGTGTGAGCGCTGGTAGCGGTTCGACAGTTGCTCCTAGTTTAATTTCCACTGCGCCCGGTCTTCCTGTTTTCACCATCCTTCCCGGTGTCGATAATGTCACCATTGAAGGAATGACAATTCAAGTAAATGGCGAAAACGGGATTCGACTGCAAGGTGTAAGTAATAATTTGGTAATTCGGCAAAATGTCTTCAATGGCTTAGGGCCTACTAACGGTGGTGTAATCTTCTTAGATACAGGTGTTGGCGGTGGCAGTGTAAGCGTGATCGATAACTTAATCCGTGACGTATCCACAAGTCCTGGTAGTGTTACTAGTGGCTTGCAAGCTTTCCGATTCGCTGACGCTAGAATCACAGATAACGTAATTGCCAATCTAACTGGCCCAGGTATTGCAGCTGATGCAATTACTAACCCCGGCAGCATCATTACCAACAACAGGGTAACAAATGCCGGACAACAGGGGATTCAATTGGCTGGTGGTAGCGCCGCAATTGAAAATAACGAAATTGCCAATACTAATATTAGCCAAGGTATCGATCGGGCTGGTATTCGGCTACGGAATTCTGGCTTAAACGGAAGTTTGCTAGGCACAGTAAATGTTCGTGGCAACCTGATTACTAATTCCTACAATGGTGTGGCAGTTAGTAACGGTACAACTATCCCTAATACTGTTCGCGTGAATTTCAATAACCTAATTGGCAATAACAATTCGGGTTTGTATAACGGTGGTACGGGAACTCTCGATGCAACTAACAACTGGTGGGATGATGATGATGGGCCAGTTGTTGGCGGTACTGGTATAAATGCCATTTCTGGGCCAGGTGCTTCTTTTGTCACCTTCAACCCCTTCGCTACTACCCCCTTCTAAAAATAGCAAGGTTTGCAAATAGTTAATTATTACTCCCACTGCTTGATTAAGCTGTGGGTTTTCTTTTTTTATTCCCTATTTTGTTACAAAATAGATCTAGCAAAACACTCAAAAGATTAAGAACTTAAAAATGGCTGCCAAAAAAATTTTAATGCTCGTCGGTGACATTTTGCTGAAGTAGATCCTAGATCCAACGAGTTATGATTCTTTGGTTGTTCCTGGGGGAAGAGCACCGGAATACATTCGTTTAAATCAAAGGGTGTTAGAAATTACTCGCCATTTTGCGGAAACAAATAATAATTCTTCAAAAAAGTTTGTGAGAAATCTTGCATTTTTCTCCTAGAGAGTGTCAAACTAGTAAAATCTGAGGGCTAAAGTAAGAACTGAGCAAATTCTTCTGCCCTCTATACCTTTGTTGTGGGTGTCAAAATGGAAAAGATTTTACTGCAATTTGAATTTAAGTTTGCCAAGGTTCGGGAAGACTTATCTGCGATCGCTATGAGTCCAGGGGAAGTTTTATGGTTGGGATGCGATGAAAATACAAGTATTGAACGGTTGATGAAAACTGACGATCGCACTTTTGCCAATCACGAAATATTTGCTTTAGAAAATTTTATAGAGTTATCAGGTAATTCTGATGAAGAAATAGATATTGAAGGCATGGATTATGCCGATAATTATATATGGTTGGTTGGTTCTCATAGCTGGAAACGTCCTAAACTGAAAGCCAAGCGATCGGATTTAGAAAATATTCAAAAAATGTCGGAAATTAAACGAGAGAGTAATCGTTATTTATTGGCAAGAATACCAGTGAAAGATAATACTTTATGCAAGTCTTGCCCTCATCCAGAAAAACCAGAAATTAATCTAACAGCAGCTAAGTTAGAATCTACTATAAATGGCAATCTGCTGATTGATGCTTTACTAAAAGATCCACATTTAGCGCCTTTTTTGGTCAGTCAAATTCCTTCTAAAGAAAACGGTTTTGACATAGAAGGTCTAGCGGTTTATCAAGATAAGATTTTTCTCGGTTTGCGGGGGCCTGTTTTACGAGGTTGGGCAATTATTTTAGAAATTTCTGTGGAGGAAAGTAGCCCGAATACTTTAAAGTTGAAAAAGTTAGGAGATAAACTTTACAAGAAACATTTTGTTTACCTTTCTGGGTTGGGAGTTCGGGAACTTGCTGTTGATGGAGAAGATTTGTTAGTATTAGCGGGGCCAACGATGGATTTAGATGGTTCGGTAAAACTTTATCGCATCAAAAATGGGGTAAATTTGCCGGAAGAATCTCTTTTGAAGCCTGATGCAATTTTAGATATTCCTTATGGTAAAGGAGTAGATCGTGCGGAGGGAATGGTATTTTGGCACAAAGGAGAACAAAAGTCGTTGTTAGTAATTTATGATTCTCCGGCAAAGGAAAGACTACAAGGAATTGATGGAATTTTTGCCGATCTTTTTTCGCTTTAAAGGCAATTTATAAGTTAGTCGAGATTGCTTGAACGGGACAAGTTGGGATACATTGTTCGCAAACTATGCAACGCGATCGCGAAAATGTCAATTTAAATGTTTGCGGTTCTAATGATAATGCTTCAGTAGGACAAACTCCTGTACATAAACCACAGTGAACGCAAACATCCTCGTCAATTAAGATTTCTCGACTAGCAAGAGATATGCCGATATCTTGCGATCGCATCCAGTCCATTGCTGCTTCTAAAGCATCAATATCTCCCGATAATTCTACCACCAATTTCCCTATTTGATTCGGTGCAACTTGGGCGCGAATAATATTAGCAGCGACGTTAAAATCTTTTGCTAATCGATAAGTTACTGGCATTTGTACGGAACGTTTGGGGAAAGTTAAAGTAACTCGTTTTTTCATGATGGCGATCGCTTTTTGCAACTTCAGTTAAATTAAAAGTAATCCCTAATCTTTTTTCAGCTATCCGATGATTAAAAATTCACCTAACTCTACTATAGAATCTCCCGAAAAATCAGCCTCCACCGTTGGCGCAAGAGTCAGAAATTTATTGATTGTTTTCGCCGCAATTATCCTTTCAGTTGCTTTCGTTTTTGGGCTGCGAACTGAGACAAGTACTGCTACCTTAACCACTTTAGCAGAAAACTCCATGCCGTTAGATATAGCGATGAGTAATGGGAAACCAACATTAGTCGAGTTTTATGCTAATTGGTGTACGACTTGTCAGGCGATGGCGAGTGATATGAATGAATTAGAACAGCAGTATACTGACAAGATTAATTTTGTCATGCTCAATGTTGATAATAACAAATGGTTGCCAGAAATTGAGCGTTATCGAGTGGATGGAATTCCCCATTTTGTGTTTTTTGGGAAAGAGGGAAATGCGATCGCGCAAACTATAGGCGAACAACCTAAAACCATTATGGCAGCAAATTTAGAAGCTTTAGTTGCAGGTCAATCTTTACCTTATGCTAAAACTACCGGACAAGTTTCCAAATTTACCCCATCTGTCACTATAAAAAAAGCAAATTCTGACGATCCAAGGCTGCATGGTAGCCAAGTAAAAAGCTAAAACCCTACGACTAAAGTCGGGGCTATACAGACAAAACCTGCCGACGCAGGTTTCAAAATTCGCTGGTTTTGGAAGTCCGCGTAGGCGGACTTTGTTTGTGTAGTCGCGGTTTTAACCGCCCAAAGATCAGGAACACCAATTAATTGTTTACTTCTGAAATAATTTGATAATTATTACACACTATTTCTAGGCAAAGATCTCCTACCAAACGGAAATAAATCAAAGAAGAATTGGCATCAATTGTGCCATTTTGATTTCTAAAAGGGTAGGATAAAGCAGATAATATTTGTTTGCCATCTGACTCTAATTCTCTTAGTTCTACTTCTCCTACCCAGAAACAAAACTCTTCTGTGCTTGTATTGATAGGTTGGGAAAGTACGAGGTGGATGATGTGGGAGAATGCGATCGAAACATCGTTAAATTCTGGCCCAAAAGTAAAGTCTAAGCGCAGTCCCAAATTTTGCGGAAGTAAAGATATCCCAACTAAGTCTGCACTTTTTAAATCTTCTAGAAAGGTCTGCAAATTTTGAGTAATGCTGAAAGTCATAAACTCAGTTGTTCTCCTGTACTATGGGTATTTGCTCCTGGGACAAATTGAATTTGATTGCCAAATTGATCGTAACGACGACGATAATATTATTTGTCACTACTAGCTAAAATTTTCGGCCCAGTACGGACAATTTCTCCACTAGGTCTAATATGTATTATACTGCCATCTGGATGCTCGAAAGTTTCGTATCCACCACTAGTGCTACTTTTAAATTGAAAGCCTTGGACATTGAGAATTGTTATTGCTTCTGTCTTAGATTTTCCTGTTAGATTGGGAAGGCTACTAGCTGCTGAATTCATCTCAAATTTCTTACCGAATCACGATGGTAATTGCTTAGTATATCGTTTGCAACTAATTCCATTCACCAAGTTTAGTAATCATTTTCACTTTCCTGCTTGTAAAACCTGCATTGCACTCAAGTTTAATTCGGGAAAACTCCCAGAAATAACCCGTTCTTCACCGCGAAAGGAAACTGCATCATAAAAACCTTCGATTAAAGAACATACTATTACTACTTCATCTATTGGATCAACAATCCAATATTCGGAAATACCCAATACAGCATATTCAGAACGTTTAGCACGATAATCTGTAGTTTTAGTTGATTCGCTAACTACTTCTACTACTAAAATTGGCGGAGGTTCATCTAATTCAATTACTGCTTCCCGATTAGCAAGTGATTCCCATTGTTCTATAGTTAATACTGTAATATCTGGAATTCGGGAAGTATCCCAACGTCCTCCACGAGGCGATCGCACTCCAACGGCAAACTTTTGCGCCGTCCAATTAATTCCAATTCTGGAAATTTCATCATCAAAAGTTCGTTCTAAAAATTTAGTAATCGCCCCATGTTTCCCAGTTCCTAAACTCATTGGGATTAACTCTCCATTAACTAATTCATACTTAGTATCAGTGCCATCATTATACTTGAGATATTCAGCAAAAGTTAGTTTTTTCGTGGTTGTAATCATTGCGATCGCTCTCCTTATTCGCCAATTTTAAAAATTTGTTCTGCTGTTAAATTCAACTCTGGAAAAATCGCAGATTGTATCCGTTCTTCACCTTTAAACTGAGTCACCATATACTCCCCTTCAACCATTTGGTAAACCGAAATAGTCGGTTGTTTCGGGTTTCCAATATAGCGTCTACCACCCAAACCTAAATAATCAACAATCCAATATTCAGGAATTCCCAGCTTTTCGTATTCTCCTAATTTTAGAAGATAATCATCTTGCCAATTAGTACTTACTACTTCGATAACTAATTTTGCTGTTTCACCTTTGGTAATTAGCGATCGCTTTTTCCACAAGGGTTCATCTTTCAGCGCATTTTCATCTAAAACAATAACATCTGGTCTATAACCTGATTTATCAGAATCAACAGCTTTGACTACACATTGTCTAGCAACGAAATAAGGGAGTGCTAAACGTTCAATTTCGATTCCTTGTTTAAGTGCGAGAAAAGAGGCTACTTGTTCGTGTGTTCCAGTTGCTTGCATTTCGATAACCACTCCATCATGTAATTCAAAACGACCGTAACCATCTGGATACCAGTCCAAAAATTCTTCCAAGTTCATGGTTTTTGATTCGGTTTGCAGCATGGCAATTTTTCCTCGTAAATCCTGACTTAATTGTAGCAAGGTGCGATCGATCCTAGTGCCGATCCAGCAAATTGAAAAAAGCTTTTTTGAACGCAGATGAAAGCAGATAAACGCAGATGAACGCAGATATTAGCGTTAACTCTTCTGTCGGTTACGTAGATTTGGTTTTTTACCACAGATAAACACAGATGTTAGCGTTATCTTTTTATTGACTGCAAAGATAAAAGTAGATAGATATCGGTTTTTAACAGATATCTAAATACTCTTCCCCAGTCCCCAGTGCCCAATCTCTAGTCCCCTAATTCACTCCACAAATTGCCTCACTAATTTTGCTAATCTTTCTGCACTATCTTTTACTGCTAAACTAAGGGCAGCTTCAGACATTTGTTGTAACTTTTCCGGTGATTCTAATAAACTTAAAACTTGTTTTTCTAAAATTTCAAGCGTTAATTCCGATTGCTTAAATACTAAAGCTGCGCCAGAATCAACAAAAATTTTAGCATTGTATGTTTGATGATCTTCCGCTGCAAAAGGATAGGGAATTAAAATTGTAGGTTTCCCCATTACTGCTAATTCTGTTAAAGAACCTGCACCCGCACGACTAATTACTAAATCCGCCCTTTGTAGCAGTCCTGCCATATTATTGTAAAATGGCATTGGGAAATAATGAGGATGTTGTAAATTAGCTACATCAGGATCGTTTTCTCCTGTTTGATGCACAACCCAAATCCCATTATCAAACCAACTTTTTGCACTTTGACGAATAAATTTATTTACCGCTACTGCGCCTTGACTACCACCAATTACCACAATTAATGGCACATCATCGGGAATCGGTAAATCGTGTTTTTCAGGGGCGAGAAATTGCGATCGCACAGGCGTATTCGTGTAAACTGTCTGACAACCAGGCAACAACTTCGTCGTAGATTCAAAACCTACCGCTACAGTCTGACACCAAGGCCCAAAAAATCGCGTTACTTTACCCGGAATCGCATTCGATTCATGTAGAATAACAGGTAAATTGAGCGATCGGGCCGCAATAATCGCAGGTGCAGCAATATAACCCCCAGTGGTGAATACCCCGTTAAACTTTCCTCGTTTCAGCAACTCCCGACAACTGCCAATAGCTTTGGCAAACTTACCGATAATTTTTAGCGTACCTAAACCAAAACGTTGTTGAAAGCCTTCCACTGCGATCGTATTTAAGGCATACTTAGCAGGAACCAAATCTTTTTCTAACCGATTTGGGACACCTAGCCACTCAATTTGGTAATCTGGCAATTGTTCTGCTAAAGCAAGCGCCGGAAACAAATGTCCCCCAGTACCACTAGCTGCAATTAGCAGTCGTCGTGGTGCGGAAGGATTACCTTCTGGGGAAGCAGCTTGGCGATCTAAATTCTGTTTCTCAGTTAACATCTATAACAAATCTGGTGTTTTAAGCTGATTCTCAAAATATCAAAATATGCCACATCTTCTGAAATTTCGATTCACTACCTTACCCGTAGCTTTCCTGTTAACATTAGGGCTATCCTCTGGGTGGACTGTCAAAGCTGCTACTCCTGACACCGCGCCACCGGAATTGAAAAACACTTTAGCGCAAATCGATGCCGCAGCAAATAGCCACAACGTTCAAGCAGTAATGCAATTTTATGGGGCTAATTTTAGCAACAGCGACGGCTTAAATCGGGAAGGCATGGAAAAAACTCTCACCCAACTTTGGCAACGTTACCCTCAGTTGAAATACCGTACCGAATTAACATCTTGGCAAAATCAAGGTAATGGCATAGTCGTTGAAACAGTTACAAATATTACAGGAACTCAGCCAGTAGATGGCAGAACTTGGAGTTTTAATGCTACCATTCGGGCCAGACAACGCTTAGAAGATCAAAAAATTGTTAATCAAGAAATTTTGAGCGAAAAAACTCAATTAACCTCCGGTGAAAAACCTCCTACAGTTGATTTTAGATTACCAGAACAAGTAGGCACAGGTGAGGAATTTAATTTCGATGTAGTAGTTAAAGAACCACTAAAAGATAACTTGTTAGTAGGTACAGCTTTACTCGAACAAATCGCCCCTGATAAATATCTTAATTCGCCAAAAATTCAATTAGAACCGTTAAATGCAGGGGGAATTTTTAAAGTAGGTCGTGCTCCAAATGACCCTGGTAAATATTGGATTTCCGCTGTCTTAGTTCGATCGGATGGTATTACTATTGTTTCTCAAAGATTACCAGTAGTTACTGGTGGGAGAAATAACAATAAACCTTCTCGTTCTAACTCTCCTTCTTCACCAGCACGTCCCTCCCGTCCTGGTAGAACTTCAGGTTAACTGAGATCTTGCACCAAGAGGCAGAGCCTCCATTTTTCGTTCCCAGGTTGAACCTGGGAACGAGGAGCTGGGAGGTTACACCTCCTTTGAGTGCAAGATCTCAGTTAACACTTTGGAGAGTAAAGACGTTGAATTTAACGTCTCTACAATTTTTGCAAAAATTAGTAATTTATCTGCGTTAATCTGTGTTGATCTCGTTCCCAGGTTCAACCTGGGAACAAAAAACAGAGGCTCTGGCTCTTTCATTTGTGATTAAAAAAAACTAAACTTACATCTAAAAATTGATTGAATTATGATTTCAATTAAAGACGAAATTGTTTTAATTACTGGAGCAAGTAGTGGAATTGGTGCATCTTGCGCTAAAGTATTTGCTCAAGCTGGCGCAAAGTTAATTTTAGCAGCAAGACGGAAAGAAAAACTGCAAGAAATTGCAGATCTACTGGGCAAAGAGTTTGCTACTCAAGTATATTTGATCGAGTTGGATGTGCGCGATCGCCAAGCCGTAGAAATAGCCCTCAACTCTCTTCCAGAACCTTGGCAAAACATCGATATTTTAATTAACAACGCTGGCTTAAGTCGCGGTTTAAGCAAACTCCACGAAGGCGATTTTCAAGACTGGGAAGAAATGATTGATACCAACGTCAAAGGTTTACTTTATCTTACCCGTTATGTAGTTCCCGGAATGGTCAGTCGTGGTAAAGGTCATGTAGTGAATATTGGTTCAATTGCAGGTCGGCAAACTTACCCAGGCGGTAATGTTTATTGTGGTTCTAAAGCCGCAGTTAGAGCAATTTCTGAAGGGTTAAAACAAGACCTTTTAGGAACACCAATTCGCGTTAGTTGCATTGACCCAGGTTTAGTCGAAACTGAATTTAGTCAAGTGCGATTTCATGGCGATACTGAACGCGCCGAAAAAGTTTACCAAGGACTCACGCCATTAACCGGAGATGATGTTGCAGATGTGGTTTTTTTCTGTGTAACTAGACCAAATCATGTTAATATTAGCGAAATTTTATTAGTACCAGTAGACCAAGCAACTACTACTCTCGTTCACCGTCGTAATTAATAAAAAACAGGTTTGTTGTGAGACTTCAGTCCTCATGATTAAGCAAAAAAACGACTGAAGTCGTTACAACAAACTTTGTTAATCTTCTATTTGTTGACTTGAAACTTCGATCGCTTGGACATCAATTGTCCCAGGTGGTGTTACTCGTTTAAAATGACCTTCTTCTATTAATAGAGGTTCGCTACAACTTGGACAGCGCATTTGTGTTTGATTCAATCCAGTGAATTCATAGCCGCAAACCGGACAATTATCTTCTACCAAATTGCGCTTTAACCACCAGCGAAACACAAAAAATGCGATCGCAGGTAGTGTCACCAAACACACCATTAGAATTAACACAGATTTCGCTAACCAGCCAAGTCCGATCGCACTTAGCAGCCAAAAGGACAATAACACGGTGAGGGCACAGGTTAAACCCGAAAAATTAAACTGAAAATTTTTGATGCTCATTTCCTGCATCTCGATCTTGGTCTGCATCTAGCATAGCGACTTGGAGTGGAGACTGGGGAATGGGAAGAGTTGTGGAATGATTCTCCCTATCTCCTCTGCTTCGAGAACTCATTTCTCCAGACGTACAGCATACCACTGTAAATATTCTCCTGGGCCGAGATCGAATTCATAATAAGTCTTGAGTAAATGCTGGGCTTGCTCTTCTACAGTTGAGAGTTTCTGTAAATCTCTCGGTAAATCCTCTTGTCGCTGTGCCAAAATATTTTTGAGTTTTTCTAGTAATTCGGCGGCAGTTAAGAATTGTTCTGGCTGATTAGTTTCTAGGACGACGAAGTTATCTTCGCTATACATTAATGAATCTGGCATTTTTCCGCCTTGGTAATTGCAAATTCTGAGAGGTTGTTAATTTAATCTTAACTGCTTCCTGAATCTCAGCAGTTTAATTGTAAATTTTACCTGCATTGCTGGTAATTAGTTTTTAAAATACAGGAATGGACATTTTTTTAGTTTTTGTTTATGACTATGAATGCGATCGAACTAGAAGGCAGATCTTTTGTTGCTGTTGAAGAATTACCAATGGCTGAATGGCCTTGTGTGTTCAACGAAGAACCACTGCCAACATTGACAATTAAAGATAATGATTTATTTTTGGTGACAGATACTTTGGGTAATATCGCTTCTAATTTAAGAAGTGATGTTAATGCCAGCATGGGCTTATTTTGCTCCGATACCAGATTTCTCAGTCGCTTAGAATTACAAATAGATGGTCATTCTCCAGTTTTGCTCAATAGTACTGCAAATAAAGGTTTTTCCCTAGCAGTTTTATGTACAAATCCGAAAATTGCTAATCATTTGCCACCTGATACATTGGGAATTCGTCGAGAATTGCTTTTGAATGGTGCTTTGTTTTCCACAATAGAAATTTGCAATTATAGTACCAAGGAAGTGAATTTTCAACTCAGCTTAAGTTTTGATGCTGATTTTGTGGATTTGTTTGAAGTGCGGGGGTTTAATCGGGAAAAGCGGGGGCGAATTTTACGGGCGATTAAAGATGATAAACCGATCGAAGAAGAAACAGGAGAGCTAGTTTTAGCTTATCAAGGTTTAGATGGGGTGATTATGGAGTCGCGGATTCAATTTAACGATCGCCAACCCGACTTATTTAAAGGTAACACGGCAGTTTGGGAGTTAACTTTAGCATCGCATCAAAAAGAAACCATCGGTTATCGGTTACAAATGTTTACCAATAATCGACCAACTTCCCGACTAGATGCGCCTGTTACTTTCAACCAAGCGAAAGCAGCTGAGTTGATGGAGGAACAAAGTTGGACGCAACAAACTACGAGAATTAGTTTGGATAAAGCTATTTTTAATCAGGTGATCGATCGCGCCCAACAAGACGTTTATTTACTGCGACAATCTTTTGAAAAGTTTACCGCACTTTCGGCAGGTGTACCTTGGTTTTCTACTTTATTTGGGCGAGATTCGATTATTGCTGCTTCCCAAACTTTAATGTTAAATCCTGACATTGCTAAGGAAACATTAACAGTTTTAGCCCAATATCAAGGCAAAGTAGATAATGATTGGCGCGACGAACAATCGGGAAAAATTTTACACGAATTACGCTTTGGAGAAATGGCACGTTGTCAAGAAGTTCCCCATACTCCCTACTACGGAACTGTGGATGCTACGCCCTTGTGGTTGATGCTTTATGCGGAATATTATTCTTGGACAGCTGACAGAGATACTTTAGAAAAATTATGGCCTAATGCGTTAGCGGCGATGGATTGGATCGATCGCAATTTACAAGAAACAGGCTATTTACGTTACGCTGTGCGATCGCAAAGAGGTTTAGTTAATCAAGGTTGGAAAGATTCTGGTGATTGTATTGTCGATCGCGAAGGAAAATTAGCCAAACCACCAATAGCTTTATGCGAAGTTCAAGCTTATGTTTATTCGGCAAAAGTGCGATTAGCCGAAATTGCCAAAATGAAAAAACGCTTGGATTTAGCCGATCGCTGGCAAGATGAAGCTAGAGATCTAAAAATGCGATTTAATCGAGATTTCTGGGTAGAAGATCAAGGTTTTTGTGCTTTAGCTTTAGATGGAGATGGTAATAAAGTTGATAGCATTACTTCTAACCCAGGTCATTGTTTAGCTTTGGGAATTCTTAACCCCGAAAAAGCTTATAGTGTTGCCGAAAGATTGCGGGCACCAGATATGTTTAATGGTTGGGGAATTCGCACTTTAAGCAGTTTATCTCCTGCTTACAATCCAATGGGTTATCATATCGGTTCAGTTTGGCCTCACGATAATGCTTTAATTGCTGTAGGAGTCAGAAGTTTGGGTTTAATCGATCAAGCTTTGGAACTTTTCCAAGGTTTAATTGACATGACTGTAGCCCAACCTTATCAACGTCCCCCAGAACTTTTTTGCGGTTACGAACGCGACGGAGATAACGATCCGGTGCGTTATCCTGTGGCTTGTTCGCCGCAAGCTTGGGCGACTGGTAGCATTTTTCAGTTGCTACAAATGATGATTAATTTAGTTCCAGATGCGCCGAATAATTGCTTACGAATTATCGATCCAGCTTTGCCAGAATCAATTGGTTCTTTGTACCTGCAAAATCTCAAAGTTGGTTCCACTTTTCTGGATTTGGAATTTCAGCGATCGGGAAATACAACTTCTTGTAGAGTCGCTAAAAAACGTGGCAATTTACGAGTTGTGATTGAGGCTTAAAATGAATATCAAGCCATCTGAAGATGAAACTATCAACCTGTACGAAACTGACTTTTATGCTTGGACACAAAAACAAGTAGAGTTGTTGCGTCAACACCAATTAGATTGTCTTGACATTGAAAATTTAATTGAGGAAATAGACTCTTTGGGGAAACAACAGCAGCAAGAGTTAGTAAATCGACTGGGAGTTTTACTTGGACACTTGTTGAAGTGGGAATATCAGCCTAGCAAAAGGTCTAGAAGTTGGGTAGCAACAATTCGCGAACAGAGGAGAAAAATTGCTAAGTTACTCCAGAAAAACCCTAGTTTGAAACCTTACCTAGAGGAAGCAATACAAGAGAGTTATCCAGATGGAGTTGACTTAGCTGTTAGGGAAACGTTAATGGAATATCGAACTTTTCCATCCGAAGTTTCCTACACTTGGCAACAAATAGAAAGCCCGGATTTCTTGCCGGGATTGCTAAGTAATTCTGATAAAGACTTGCTTAATTAGGTCAATTTCCCCAGACTTGTGGTGTGGAAAACCCTGGTTTTAGGGTGGGGTAGGGGCAATTCAGTATTGTAGTCGGGGATGAGAAACCGGGTTTCTTTCCCTAGCGCAGTCGATATTTTGTTACCCCAAGCCAAAGAAACCCGGTTTCTGGGATTACTGAATTGGTGTTCTAGGGATTGGGATTTCTTATGGACTAAGCACTTCGCTAATTAATTAGGTTCACTATCACCACAAGTCTGAGAGAACCAAAAATTTTTCCAGCATAACTGCATAGGTCGTTTTTACCCAGACATATAGAGGAGTAGAAAAGCAAAAAATCTTGCTACAAGTGATTCTGGGTATAGGGACTATGAAATTTAATTTTAAACATCTCAGCTTGATTCCTTTAACTTTATTAATTGCTTTGGGTACTCCGGTTTCTGCCATCACCAGTGTCAAAACGCCTGTTATTCAAGCGCAAGTAGATGACTCTAAATTAGAAGCGGCAATTCAATTGTATGAGCAAGGATTAGAACAGTACAAACAGCAACAATTTTCTCAAGCTTTACAAACTTTTACCCAAGTTTTAGGCATGATGCAGAAACTTGGTCACAGTCGGGGAGAAATGTTAACTCTTTATCGATTAGCGATGATTTACGAAAATTTGCAAAATTACCCTCAAGCGCAAATTGCTTATGAAAAGGCACTCTTGATTAGCCGAAAGTTGAACGATCGCTTTAATGAAGCTGCATATTTAGATTATTTGGGTGTGGTTTATAAAAATCAAAAAAATTATACCCAAGCAGTCGATTATCATCAACAATCCTTAGCACTTTTTCGGCAATTAAAAGCGCCTCGCAGCGAAGCAATTGTTCTCCGCAATTTAGGTTTGGCTTACCTGGGACAAGGAGGATACGAACAAGCATTAAACAGTTTCCAAACAGCTTTAAAACTTGAAGAATCTCTAAATCAACCAAGAACTAAAGCTGTTACTTACTATATGATTGGTTTAACTTACAGTTATCTAAACCGCCAACAAAAAGCTATGGATTTCTATCAACAAGCATTGTCTTTATTTCGGGAAGTTGGTGATGTAGAGGCTATAGAACAAACTCTGCGCCAAATTCGCGAAGTTCAACAAGCATTGTCTCAAGTTGGGTAGGAAAAGTTTAGCCCAAAAAAACTTACGTGAATATCACAAATTGTAATTGTATACGTTGTTGTGCTTCAGCGCTAAAGCGCAACAACGTACATTTTGCTCAAGCTTTCTGGAAAAGTTAAAAGTTTTTATGTAGCTATGGAGGATATCAAAATGTTTTCGGGAGAAGGGAAAATGCAGCATTCTTTTAAAATGAGTAATTATTTTGGGGTTTTGATTGGACTTTTGCGCGATCGCAAAGGCTTTTTAGAAGAAATTCGTCAAGGCACTAAAATCAACCATAAAATTATTGCCTTACTGGTTTGTAGTTCTTTATTTTTTGCCGTTTATGGAGCAATCATCGGTTTATCCCATAGTCCAATTCAAGGAATGTCTGCTGCGATAAAATTACCTATTCTTTATCTACTAACAGTCTTAATTTGCTTACCTACTCTGTACATTTTTAATATTTTCTTCGGTTCTAGTCGTAGTCTAGCCCAGCATTTTCTAGTTGTATTAACGGCTGCATCGGTGATTAGTGCGCTGTTAATTGCCTTTGCACCAGTAACTTTGTTTTTCTTGATCACTACTAATAATTACCAATTTTTTAAATTACTAAATGTTGCCATTTTCATCTTTACAGGCATAATTGGTGTACACTTCCTTTATCAAGGAATGCAGTTAATTTCCGATCCTGACTCAGATGGTCAACTAACCCGTACTAGACTGCTACAATTTTGGTTAGTCCTCTATGGGTTTGTTGGTAGTCAGCTAGGATGGACACTGCGACCGATTTTTGGCTCACCAAACACTCCTTTTGAGCTATTTCGTCAGCTACAAGGTAACATCTATCTTGATATCATCAAGGCAATTTCTGAAGTACTAGGTTTTCACTAAATGAACTTTCCTCTGGCGCGACAATATTTTTACAGAGAGATTCATCAGGCTGAGAAAAACATCAATCTGGCAAAAGCAGCTTTGTATATTGCTCAGGAAGAATATTCAGACCTCGCTCCAGAGGAATATCTCAATGCTTTAGATACAATGGCGGAGGAAGTTGAAGAACGATTACCGGGTGAACCTTATCCTTTACGCATTATTCAATGTATTAATAATTATCTTTATAATGATTTGGGTTTTACTGGTAACAGCGATGATTATTACGATCCCCGCAATAGTTATTTAAATCAAGTACTGGAACGGAGAACTGGAATTCCAATCACTCTTTCTTTAGTTTATTTAGAAGTAGCTCGACGCATAGATTTTCCGATGGTGGGGATTGGAATGCCAGGTCATTTTTTAATTCGTCCCGATTTTCAAGATGTGGGAATTTATGTGGATGCTTTTAATCGAGGAGAGATTTTATTTGAGCAGGATTGCGAGCAAAGATTGAGTCAAATTTATCAGCAACCTGTGAGAATTTCTCCGAATTTATTAGAACCTGTAACTCCCAGTCGTTTTTTGTCAAGAATATTGATGAATCTAAAAATGATTTATCTTAATCGGGGAGAATGGCAAAAGGCTTTGGCGAGTATTGAACGGATTTTATTGTTGTTTCCTGGGACTGCGACTGAATTGCGCGATCGCGGTTTGCTCTATTATCAAATTGGTGAATTAGCAACAGCTTGTCAAGATTTAGAGAGTTATCTGATCCAGGTTCCTGACGCTGAGGATGCTAGTTTTATTAGCCAGTTAGTAATGCAAATTAAGCGCAATTTATAAATGTAATTGGGGACTGGGGACTGGGGACTGGGGACTGGGGATCGGGATTTCTGATATATTAAGTTTTGTCTGAATTAATCAAAATTGGCGATCGCCATAAGTAGGGTAAAATTAACAAATCTTTTTCATCTGTTAACTACTTAAATCCTTGAGCTTGTTCTTGAGCAACTAATTTTAACCTTCGTAATTGTGCTTGCATATCTTCTTTTGTCCAAGTTGCCGCAAAAGTATTAAATCCCCAGCGAATCAGCGGGTTAGCAACTGTAAATTCAAAGCGATTAACTAATAGTGTACCATCAGCTATGGGTTGACATTCCCAGCGATCGCGTCCTTGGAAAAATCCACTAAATTCCCAGACAATTAAACCGGGTTCTCTTTCCACTACTGTACTGTTTAATGTAGGTTCTAACAGGGGAATTTGAATCACAAATCGACTGCGACTACCAATTTCTGTACTCCACTCACCTACAGGATCGCAGCGCAAAGCCGGATTTAACCATCGGTGCATTAGAACGCGATCGGTAATACAGCGTTCTACCACCGTAGCACTAGCTTTGATGGGAATTGATTGCTCGAAAACTTGCCAATCTGAGGTCACGTCCAATTATATCCCTTTCTGCTCAAACTTCAAGAACAATCTTCAAATATAAGGTATGAGTAAAATTTTTTATTTACCCTATCTTAACCTTTGAATGATTCTCCAAGGTAATTATTAATCAAGTTTGCACTTTTGGATTAGCAGAAGTTACAATTTTTGTTGATTTTGGTCAAGAAGTTAATTTTACTTAGTTCCTAAAACGGACTATTTTGAAGAGTTGTTAATTTGTTAAATAATTTACTATTGATATGAGTAAAATATCTAGTTAACTATTTACCCATTAAGATAGATGACAAGAAAAAATCGTAAAATTATGCTTGCCAAAGCCAATTTTATGGTATGTTAACCAACAATTCTGACAATAAATCAGAAAAACTATGAATAACATTTGGCAAAGTACAGCACACTTAGTCATAGGTGTGCCAACACCTCCTCAGCAAATTGTGGCGCAGGTTACAAGAACAGCTAACCCAGTAAATGAAACGGTTGATGTTGTCCAGCGAACTACTAGCAACATTAGTCAATTTATACCCAATTTGTTAGCTGCGATCGTCATCTTAGTTTTAGGCTGGTTATTAGCGATCGTCATCGCTTGGGCAGTCAAGCAACTGTTAAATCGCACTAACATTGATAATAGGATTACAAGTTGGGTGACAGGGCGAGCTGATGCGGAAAGTTTACCTGTAGAAAAGTGGATTTCCGACATAGTATTTTGGCTCATTTTTATCTTTGCTCTAGTCGCTTTTCTCCAAGCACTTCAGCTGACAGCGGTTTATGAACCTCTGAATAATTTACTCAATCAGGTATTTACTTTCCTGCCAAAATTAGCAGGAGCCACTATTCTTTTAGCTATTGCTTGGGTAATAGCAACGGTAGTTAAATTGGTAGTTACACGCTCATTACAAGTAGTGCGTTTAGATGAGCGTCTTAACCAAGAAGTTAGCGAAACAAATAACCAATTTTCTGTCAGTGAAACGATTGGTAATACACTGTATTGGTTCATCTTTTTACTGTTTCTTCCCTCGATTTTAAGTACATTAGAATTAGAGGGAACTTTACAGCCAGTGCAGCGATTACTCAATGATATTCTGTCAGTATTGCCGAATATATTTGCGGCGATTTTAATTGGTGCGGTAGGTTGGGTAGTTGCTCAAGTAGTAAGGCGAATAGTCACCAATTTGTTAGTAGCTACGGGAACAGATAGATTTGGTGCAAGTGTGGGAATTAATCCTTCAACAACTGGACAATCTCTATCTTGGATTATTGGTACGATCGTCTATGTACTGATTTTAATTCCGGTAGCGATCGCAGCTCTAAATGCACTGAGAATTAATGCGATTTCGATTCCCGCGATCGCCATGCTCAATGATATTCTCAGTGCAGTTCCGAGAATTTTTGCAGCTGGAATTATCTTAGCGATAGCTTATGCGATCGGGAGATTTTTAGCTGATGTTGTCACTAGTATCTTAAGCAGTATTGGTTTCAACAATGTTTTCAACTGGATTGGTTTTTCAACACCCAGACAAACCCGTAGTAGAATAGTTGTTTCTCCTTCAACTACTCCTATTGATAGTCCAACACCGGGAGTAGTTGAAGAAAAAACTACTGCTGCAAGAACTCCTTCCGAAATAGTCGGAATTATTGTATTAGTGGGGATTGTCCTGTTAGCTACAGTTGCAGCTGTAGAAGTACTCAACTTTGCAGCCCTCACCGCAATTGTGACAGGAATTGTCGCTATTGCTGGGCAAATTTTAATTGGTTTAGTGATATTTGCGATCGGTTTGTATTTAGCAAATCTCGCTTTCAATATCATCACCAGTTCTGGCAATCAACAAGCAGTTATTCTAGGAAATGCGGCGCGAATTGCGATTATTATCTTAGTTTCAGCAATGGCATTACAACAAATGGGCATTGCTGCGGATATCGTTAATTTAGCCTTTGGTTTATTGCTTGGTGCTATAGCAGTAGCAACAGCAATAGCATTTGGATTAGGTAGTCGTGATGTCGCTGGCGAACAAGTGCGAGATTGGTTAGAATCCTTTAAACGCAAAAAGAATGAACCACCTCGACTGTAGTTAATATACCTCTAAACAGATCACTGACTTCTTCAAGAAGTCAGTGATCTAACTTTTATCATAGATTTGTGTTCGTCGATATTCTGCTATACAATTTCGTCCGCAATTCATCTTTTAAGCGGTTCAAAATTGAATCTTCATCCAAAGAAGATAAAATTTGATCTACGACAGCTTTTGGCCCTGCTGAACCCCAAGAAGCACCATTTGCTAAATAAGCTTTAGTAACTTGTCCAATTCCATAAGAAGAAACACCAGCTACACTTGCTTGAGTTAATGCTACAGAAAAGTAAGCGCCTAAAGATAAACCTCCGGTTGCTGGTGCGCTTAAACCTAACAAACCTTTTAAAGAACTTAAACCTAAATTTGCGACTAATTCACTAGCAGTTAAACCACCCATACAAAGAGCGATTCTTTTTAATAAAGATACTGCTCCTTGTTGAGTCATAGAAATGCCGTAAAGTTTGGACAAAGTTAAGATCAAAGCTACATCAATAATTGCGCCACTAAATAAGTCTATTACTGTTAGTGGATTAAGTGCGATCGCCAATGCTTTTGTCACCGAAGCATTCCAAATAATACGATTGGCGCTACTCTCCCTTATCGCCATTTTTCGCTCTAAAACTCGATCGTTTACTTCATCAGCAAACAACATTGAATTAAGCGCAATTAAAGACTTACCTTCTCGATGTAAAATCTCTAAAATCTTTAATTTTAATTCCTCAATTTGCGGTTCTCCTGCTTTCATTTGTACGCCTAAACTACCATCTTGACGGCGCACTGCTTGAGCAACTAAAGGAGAAGCGGCAGCCATAACAATTTCATCGGGTGATAGTAATTCTCGCACGCGATCGTCCCGAATTTTCTGGTAAATTGCCATGCGATCGACTTCGGGAAATTGGTCTATTTTGTTAAATACTAATAAAATTGGTTTACCAGCCGATCGTAATTCCGAAAGCGCACTATGTTCCACTTTCGTCATATCGCCAGCAATCAAAAATAAAATTAAATCTGCTTGTTTTGCCACATCTCGCGCCAAAGCAGCACGAGTTTCGCCATCTACTTCATCTAATCCCGGAGTATCAATTAATTCTACTTGCGAATTACCTTTTCCTGGCAAAGCAACTTTTAATACCTGAGAATTACCATCGCCTACTGATGCTTGAGAATAGTACCAATTCGCCTTTTGACTGCTACGAGTTACCCCATGTAAAGGGCCAGTTTCAAATACTTTTTCCCCTAACAAAGCGTTGAGTAAAGAAGATTTACCCCGTCCTACCATGCCAAACACAGCAATTTGCACGACCGATCGTTCCAGCTTATCCAGCATATTCTGTAAATCATGAATTACTGGTTCTAATCCAGCTTGTTCTTGAGGCGAAAGGTCTAAATTAGCAACAATCTCTCTTAAGGCTGTTTGTGCCTGTTTATAATTTAGTTCTTCTTGAATATCGGTAAAGCTAAAAATAGCATTGTCCAGTTCCCTTTCCAGGTCTGGGGAATTTGCCGAATTATTTTGTAAACTTTTTTGTGACCCAGAAAAAGCAGTCAAAGTATATCCTCCAGTGGACTATAGGGTTAGGTTAGGTATCTATTTCGATCCTAATGAGATTGACTCAAATTGCCATCAGTTTAGTATGGAAAATGAGAGTTAAAGTAGATTGTCTTGAAATCGTGAGCGCAAAACCTCTACCAGAAACCACTGCCTTTGTCCGCATTACAGAAATGTGTTGGCTACAGGGTAAAATTGCCGGAGAAGTGAGAGCCGAAGATTATGAGTGGCATTTCCAATGGTGTTTTAAACAGGGTAAGTTGTCTGTTCAACCTACTCTAGGACGTGCTTTAATTATCGAGCCTTTGGGTAGATTTTTAGAACAGTCCGATTATCAATTAGAGCCAGGTGGAGACTATGCTTTCAAGATTCGGGCGAAGTTTTAAAAAGTAGAAGTAATTCAAAAGTAGGGGTAATTCATGAATTATCCCTACTCACCAAACGTCCTAAATATCTTTCAATGAGCAGAATGGCGACAATATCATCTACTGGACGGGGTAAAGGTCGCATTCCTTGGGGAATTAATTTGTAAAGTCCTTTAGGAGGATACATTTGCCAATAGCGATCGCGTGCCTCCAAAGTACTATATCGCTCGTCAACTAAAATAATCCGTAAAGGTTCTAGCAATTCTTCATTGAGTCGATTTTTCCAAGATTTAGCAGTAGTTTGATCTCCCATTACTAACACGGAAATCGGATAAATTTCTCTTAATTCTTGAATGGTTGCGATCGCATTTTCCGCCATAATAACTTCGTGATAGTGTAACTTGCGATCGACTGCCATTACCGCTAAGCCACATTTTTGCCGACCCGGATCGAAACCCAAAATTACAGGCTGTTTGGGTGTAGAACTAACTTCATTATTAGGTTTATCAGGAGAAAACATGAGTCAATTTTAGATTTTAGATTTAAATTTTAGATTAACCTTTACAGATCGAGAGTAAAAGGGTAAAACGTAATTACATCATCATTCCCCCAGGGCTAATTCATGTTTGGAGGAGAAAATAATTTGGTCGGGATTGAGATATACCTTGCGATTCATCCTTTGGAAGAATCATCAAGCATCTCTTTCCCCCCATCCCCCCATCTCCCCATCTCCCCATCTCCCCATCCCCCCACCCCAAAGTCCTCCCTCCCCTCACCCCGTCGGCGTTGTCCGAAAAACGACTTGTCCGCCTTGAATTGCGACTAAATCCATTTTGACTGGCCCAGCAGTATAGGTGACATCTGATGCTACCACCTGCACATCTAGAGGTTCTTTATATTGTTTTAGTCGCTCTAAAAAGCGGGTTAAGGTTTCAATGCGATCGTCTCCGATTTGCATGGTATTGGCAACAATTCCCGCACGTCGGACACGATACTGAGACGCAGCAATGAGAAACTCAATGCGTTGACGCAATTGTTCGTCTGTCATTTTTGCCGGGTCGGTAGAAGTTACTGCTAACACTTCCCCTGCTTGGAAGACTACTCGATTGGGAGCCACATCAGCAAATACTTGCACGGGAGATTCTCCCAAAACATAATTACCTGCTGAAATTATCCGAACTACATAATCATTGCCATCATCTATTTTGTCAATTAATTGATTAACTTCTGTTTCTCTAATCACAATAATCTGTTCTTTAAAGTTATTTTCTCCTGGTTTTGTGCGTTGAATTGCCGATCGATTAGCTTGCGATAATAATTGATCTACCACCGAACGAGCAGCGGTGGGATCGACAACTCGAAATACACCTGATGCGAGTACTTGACCTCGCAGCAATCTCACATTTCCTTGACGTAATACTTGATAATCCTGATAATATTGCTCTAATGTGGCAACTTCCTGTTGCAGGAGGTCTAATTCTTTACCTCTTTGACTAAGTTGTTTTTCTTTTTCTGTAATCAGTTTTTCCCGTTCGACAATTAGTTGTTCGCTTTCGTTAAGTTTGGCTTCTAAAACCTTTAAACGGCTTTCTTGTTGAGCAATTATTTCGTCTTGAATTCGCATTTTTTGAGCGCGAATCCCGATTTCTTGCTCTCTTTGATAAATCCGTCGATCCTGTGTTCTAATTCTTTGATCTCGCTCATTTATTGCTGTATCGCGAACGGCAATTTGTTGGTCTTGCTGTCTAATTGTGCGATCGCGCGAAGCAATTTTTTCATCTCTTTGATCCAATTGCGCTTTTAACTGCCTAATTTGTTGCTGTACTTGCTCCCTTTGAGCAATCAATTCTTTCCTTTCTGACTGCAAGCGAGCAATTTCTCCCCGCAGATTTTCTGTTTGCTGAGAAACTAATTTTAACTGTTCCTGCGTTTCGCTCAGTTGTGCTTGTGTCTGATTTAATTTTGCTTGCGTTCCGGCTTGTTTGGCAATTGCTTCCGAAAGTTTTGCCAATACCATCTGTAACGCTTTGTTTGTATCATCCAAGCGTTTCTGCGCTGCTGCTTGCTGTGCTTTAGCTTGCGCTAACTCATTTTCTACTTGACTTTTTTCCCTTTCTACTTGAAATTTTTCTGCTTCTAAAAGCAGTTTTTCTCCTTTAGTTCTTTCAACCTCCTGACGAGCGTTTTTCAGATTTCTCTGAATCGTGCCCAATTTAAAAACACCAGTACGCAACTGTTCGCTGGCGGCGAATAAAACTGCCAGTGTGGAACCAGAAATCAAACTACCTGTTAGGAGGGTAATCAACACCGCTGTTTTCTTTGGTCGTAAATTGAACAAGCTGAGTCTCGCTTTGCCCACTTTCGTACCAATTCGATCGCCCACCGATGCGATCACGCCTCCCAACACCAAAACTGCTGCTATTAGGATTAACCCGGTGGTCATACTCAGCTAAATTAGCTCCATATCCAAACTATCTCACACCCTACAAATATTGAAGTTACTCATTTAAATAGAGTAAATACTTTACACCTATTTAACTTTTTTCCCTATCAGGGGAGAAGTAATTTTGATTCCTGTCAAACCGCAATTAGGTAAACTGTTGGCTTAACGCTACTGGGTTATGGACGGTAATCTTTTTCTTGTGGATGGAGATCATTTTTTCTTGCCTGAGATCCCCTAGCAAACGAGTCACCGTTACGCGAGTGGAACCAATGGCTTCAGCGATCGCCTGATGGGATAGCTTTAGATCTATGGTAATCCCATCTTGACCAGAAACGCCAAAATCGCGGCAAAGAATTAACAGAAAACTCACCAATCTTGAACCCATATCTCTATGAGCTAAGGTTTCGATCATCATCTCTGTTTGCAGGATGCGTGAAGACAAACCTCGCAGCATTAACATTGCCAAATCAGGGTTATCCTTCAAAGCTTGTTCTACTTGCTCGATCGGTGCGGAAAGTAATTCCGCTGGTGTAAAAGCTACCGCATGATAAAACCTATCCGAACGGTTCCCTGTAATCAGAGATAATACCCCAAATACACTATTCTCTCGCAGTAGAGCGACTGTAATTTCTTCTCCTGCTTCGTAAACTCGTGAAAGTTTTACCGCACCTTTAAGGAGAAAATATACCCTTTCGGCTGGATCTCCGGGGAAAAAAATGGTCTTTCCCCTTTCAAAGGTTTCTACAACTGGTGGAAACGCACCACCTCCTATTTGCCGAAATACAGATGCTAACGGTCTATCGTCTAAAACGACCATGTTTTTTTGCCCTCACCGACACCCAAGAAACTTGTTTAATTCTTGGCAATTAACCTTAGTAATAACTCGTACCATGCCGTTTCCCAAAATCTAGCTTAAGAGTTTTTGCTGTTTGGTCAAGATGTAGTTTGTTTGATGTTTGGGTTTATGGCTATTAGTCTTAGCACTTCCATAATTTGTTTTGCCGATCGAATCGGAGATATAGAAAATTTCTGTGCAATATAACACATAATAGCTACTTACGTATTTATATTTTAACTCCTCATGTTTACAGAAATTTGCCAGCCTGAAAAGCAAGTTAATTCCTCGCGGTTCAACTCAAGAAACTATGGGAAAATTTGGCGGATTTTTAGGAATTTTCTGTATCCTAAAACACATTTTTCCCAAATAACCGATAATTTGAGTGAGATTAGGAGAAATTTGGCAATGTTTCTAGGGCAACTCTCAGATATAATGAACCACTATGCTGAATTTAACCGGAAAAAACGCACTTGTAACTGGCATTGCCAACAATCGATCGATCGCTTGGGGCATTGCCCAACAACTTCATCAAGCTGGAGCCAACCTTGGCATCACCTACCTGCCTGATGAGAAGGGACGCATGGAAAATAAAGTAGCTGAGTTGGTAGCACCTCTCAACCCCAGTTTGTTTTTACCATGTGATGTCCGAAATGAACCTCAAATCCAGTCCACATTTGAAACTATCCGCGACAAATGGGGTAAGCTAGACATTCTCATTCATTGTTTAGCTTTTGCCAATAAAGATGATTTATCAGGGGATTTTAGCAAAACCACAAGAGAAGGCTTTAATTTGGCTTTAGAAATTAGTGCCTATTCGCTGATTCAATTGAGTGGTGCGGCTAAACCTCTGATGACAGAAGGCGGCAGCATTGTTACGTTAACATATTTAGGCGGTGTCAGGGTGATTCCTAACTATAATGTGATGGGGATCGCTAAAGCAGCTTTGGAAATGAATGTTCGTTACTTAGCGGCTGAGTTAGGCCCCCAAAATATTCGGGTAAATGCGATTTCGGCTGGCCCGATTCGGACTTTGGCTTCTTCGGCAGTTGGCGGAATTTTAGATATGATTCACCATGTTGAAGAGGTGGCACCTTTAAGACGAACTGTTACCCAAATTGAGGTGGGTAATGCAGCTGCTTTTTTATGCAGTGATTTATCTAGCGGCATCACAGGGCAAGTTTTGTATGTGGATGCTGGTTATGAAATCATGGGAATGGGATAGGTTTATTTATTGTTTTGAAAAGAGTTTATGCAGATTAGCGATCGCCAAGTTCTTGCCAACGAACATCCAGAGCAAATTACTCCCGCCCGTATAGCGACTGTCAGAAGGACTACGGGCGAAACAGATGTCCAGGTAACTGTTAATTTGGACGGTACTGGTGTCTGTATTTCTAAGACGGGAATTCCCTTTTTAGATCACATGATGCACCAAATTTCTTCGCATGGGTTGATAGATTTGGAGGTGCAAGCAACGGGTGATTTGGAAATAGACGATCACCACACAAATGAGGATGTAGGGATTACTTTGGGTCAGGCGTTGGCGAAGGCTTTAGGCGATCGCAAAGGCATTGTCCGTTTTGGTAATTTTCTCGCGCCTTTGGATGAAGCTTTGATTCAAGTAGCTTTGGATTTTTCAGGCAGACCTCATTTAAGTTATGGTTTGGAAATACCGACGCAGCGAGTAGGAACTTACGATACTCAGTTAGTTAGGGAATTTTTTGTCGCGTTGGTAAATCATTCCCAAATGACGTTACATATTCGTCAGTTGGACGGGATTAATTCTCATCATATTATTGAGGCAACTTTTAAGGCTTTTGCTAGAGCAATGCGAATGGCTGTGGAATTCGATCGCCGTCGTTTAGGAAGTATTCCTAGTTCTAAAGGAGTTTTGTAAGATTTTTGGCAGAGAAGAAGCTATTTGTAGGGTGCGTTAGCGATCGCGTAACGCACCGCACTGTTATATTTAGTTTCCTGAACCAGTCCTGAAAACTATTTTTTATTAAACTATTTAAGCCAAACTAGAATCAAATTTCCGTTTGACTTTTTCGATGGCAATTTTGTCGATAAAGTAAGCGATCGCTGCTTTTCCTATTTTGTCAGTAGCTTCTGCGGCACCGAGGCTATCCATAATGTTCCCTAACCCAGGCAAGAATGATAAAAAGTTACTGATTAGATAATCCTGCGTTCCTTGAAAGATAAGATTAGGCAAAGTTTGGAAAATTATATTTAATAAATTATCCACAGATAAATTTCTCATTTGCCCAATTAATTCATCAACAATTATATTTGTATTTTCTTTCGTGCCTAAACCTAATTTTGCTAAAAAACTTTGGCTCCTCTCTAATGACCAATTTTCTCCAGAAATGTAAGCAATTTCTGTCACCATAACTACTTGAATTAAAGGAATTGTCATTGCATCGGGAATAGGAATAGGTGCGCCAGCAACAATACTAGAAGCAAGAATGCGGCTTTTAACGATCGCTTTAGCTACGCTTTTTTGATACTTTTTTATTTTAGTTAAACGCACCATTTCATTTTTAGCTTCTGTTGGAAGTTTCTCAAATATTGCGGCAAACAATTGGTCAATATTCCAACGAAAATCAGATTCGATCAATCCATTTGTGTGATATTCGGCATAAGCTGCTACCGGAATAACATTTACCAGATTCTTAGCCAAAATATCTCTGGTTGCAAGAAGGTTTTTCAGCGCAAAAACTGCTGTTTCAATATCAGGATTTTTCCGAGCTTTGCTAGTAGGAAGTTTGTGAATATAGGGTTCAACTCGATCGCATTGCGTGACTACACCAATCAGAGGTACGTTTCGCTGATGAATATTCTTAATTTCCTTTAGCGTCTTCTCGGCAATTTCTAGAACTCGATCGATACCACCATTCTCTTGGTTAGCTTGATAAAGAAAAAGAGCTACATCTGGACAAGTTTTTCCTACTCTATCTAAAGTAGACTTTTCCGATAAATTAGAAGCTGCTTGACTTGATACGTTTGCTCCAAATATTGCATTAATTAACGATGATTTGCCAACACCACTTTCACCGAAAATGAGAAAACGAGGCGCACGGTTTGCTAATATTAAAATATCAATTTCATCTAGATAATTTTCAATATTCCATCCTAGTAAAATTGGAGGTGGAGGAAATATCTTACGACAATAAGTAATCAGTCCTTCAAAGCTTTTGAGTCTTTCGTTAGAAATAGCCATATTATGATTAGCTGACTTAAATTGCCTACCTGCTGAAAGATTGTTTTAACAGTAACAATCCTCTCTAATTAAATTTAGTCACAATACTTCTAATAAACTCAACCGTAAATATACTGTAAAAGCTTGTACTCATAAAATGGCGTACAAAGATAGATTTCACTATTCTCTGTTTCCTTAATTCAATTTCCAACATTAGCAGGAATTAAGCAATTTTCAGGTAATTAGCAAACTTAAACTACCCTTCCTCCTAGAGACAGACTTCAGCCACCAGAATATATGTGTTATAAAAGTCATAATTCTTAACGATTGTTTATCGATGGTTGATTCCTCCTCTAGTTTGTCCAAGCTAAAAAATTCATTGACAAAAAGAACTTTGTTTGGTAAAGAACTCACACCTGAGTTAATTGCTATTTTATTGGTCTACGTAGTTCAAGGTGTTTTAGGGTTGGCACGCCTAGCTGTCAGCTTTTTCCTCAAAGATGAATTAGGGCTGACTCCGGCTCAAGTGTCGGCTTTTATGGGAATTGCAGCTTTACCCTGGATGGTTAAACCTTTATTTGGGTTTATTTCTGATGGGTTGCCAATTTTGGGTTATCGAAGACGACCTTATTTAATTCTCTCTGGGTTGTTGGGATCAGCTGCCTGGATTAGTTTAGCAACTGTGGTGCATAGTGCTTGGGCTGCAACATTGGCGATCGCCCTCTCTTCCCTCTCAGTTGCTTTCAGTGACGTAATTGTAGATTCCTTAGTCGTAGAAAGAGCTAGAGGAGAATCAATCAGTGATGCCGGATCTTTACAATCTCTTTCTTGGGGCGCTTCCGCATTAGGAGGCTTAATCACTGCTTACTTAAGCGGCTTTTTACTACAACATTTCAGCACTCGTACTGTATTTGCTGTTACCGCAACTTTTCCCCTCATTGTGTCGATCGCCGCTTGGTTAATTGCGGAATCACCTATGATCGAAAAACCTGATTTTTCCACAGTCTGGGAACAAATTAAACAACTAAAAAAAGCTGTTACTCAAAAGGCAATTTGGTTGCCCACAGCATTTTTATTTATCTGGCAATGTACTCCTACAGCTGACGCAGCATTTTTCTTCTTCACAACTAATGAATTGGGTTTTCAACCAGAATTTCTAGGCAGAGTTCGTTTAGTGACTAGTTTGGCTTCTTTACTGGGAATTTGGCTGTTTCAAAGATTCTTTAAAAACGTTCCTTTCCGCAACTATTTTCTCTGCACAAGTCTGTTATCTGCGGGTTTGGGAATGACAGCACTATTACTTGTTACTCACACAAACCGTGCTTTAGGAATTGACGACCATTGGTTTAGTTTGGGAGATAGTTTGATTCTCACAGTTATGGGACAAATAGCTTATATGCCAGTGTTGGTTTTGGCAGCAAGGCTTTGTCCTCCCGGTGTGGAAGCAACTTTATTTGCATTACTAATGTCTGTGACAAATTTAGCAGGGTTTCTCTCTTATCAATTTGGTGCTTTATTAATGCACTGGCTGGGAATTACAGACCATAATTTTCAATCTCTCTGGTTATTAGTAATAATTGCTAATTTAAGCACTCTTCTACCTTTACTTTTTGTAAATTGGTTGCCTAAAGGCGATCCTCAAGCAGAAATTTCTGAGCAATATATTCAACCAGTTCCCGCTTTAGAATCAAATTCTACTGCTTCTAAACATATAACGCCACCTTTTTTACCTGATTTAGTATCAGATTTTGTGCCTCACTCTTTGTTAAGAGAAGCAGAAAATTCGGCTGAATAAATAGCTGATTGATGATTAGTAAATGGGTAATAGCTGTTCCAAATGAAATTATCCCATTACCAACTACCAACTACCCATTACCAAATATGCAAAACTTCCAACTTTACGAACACGCATCCACAGTTCCAGTTAAATCTTACGATCGCCAAAAATGGCAAAAAGGTTATCAATCCCTTAAACAAGAATTTAATTACTGGATTGATGACATAGAAGGAGAAATTCCCGCCAATCTTCAAGGAACTCTATTTCGTAATGGCCCCGGTTTATTAGATATTAACGGTCAAAAAATACATCATCCTTTTGATGGCGATGGGATGATTTGCGCTTTCACTTTTATTGATGGCAAAGCGTACTTTCAAAATCGCTTTGTACGAACTAAAGGTTTTGTTGAAGAACAAAAAGCAGGTAAAATTCTGTATCGTGGCGTTTTTGGTACTCAAAAACCTGGCGGTTGGTTAGCTAACGCTTTTGATTTACGAGTAAAAAACATTGCCAATACTAATGTAATTTATTGGGGTAAAAAACTCCTAGCACTTTGGGAAGCTGCTGAACCACATCTTCTGAATCCAAATAATTTGGCAACTTTGGGAATGGAATATTTCGATCGGGTTTTAAAAGAAGGAGATGCTTTTGCAGCGCATCCTCGCATCGATCCAAGTTGCGAATGGGATGATGGAAAATCAAGATTAGTTAATTTTTCCATTAAACCCGGACTTTCTACTACCATTACTATTTACGAGCTAAATGAAGCTGGCAAAATTGTTCAGCGTCATGCTCACTCTGTTCCGGGTTTCGCCTTTATTCACGATTTTGCTATTACTCCAAATTACTGTATTCTATTTCAAAATCCTGTGTCTTTTAATCCTTTGCCTTTTGTATTTGGTTTGCAAGGAGCAGGTCAATCTATTAAATTTAATCCCAAAGAGCCGACACGCATTATCATCATTCCCCGTCATTCTAATACTGCTATTTCGGGAGTAAAAATTTTAGAAACTCAAGCGGGTTTTGTTTTCCACCATGCTAATGCTTTTGAGCAGGATAACGAGATTTATATAGACTCAGTTTGTTATGAATCTCTCACTACTGTCGATCCGAAATCTGATTACCAAGAAACGGATTTTGATGCACTTTCTCCCGGACAACTTTGGCGGTTTGTGATTAATTTAAACGAGCAAACTGTACGACGACAAATGTTGGAAAGTCGCTGTTGTGAGTTTCCTTGGGTGCATCCTGGGAAAGTGGGAAGACCTCACCGTTATTTATATCTTGGTGCGGCTCATGCAGCGTCAGGAAATGCACCACTTCAGGCAATTTTGAAAATTGACCAAGTTTCTGGGGAAAGACAACTTTGGAGTGCTGCACCAGAGGGTTTTGTTAGCGAGCCTGTGTTTGTTCCTGCTGCTGATGCTGTCAATGAAGATGATGGTTGGATCTTGACTTTAGTGTATGATTCACAACATCATCGATCGAACTTAGCAATTTTAGATGCGCGAAATTTACATCAAAACCCTGTAGCTCTGTTACATCTAAAACATCATATTCCTTACGGATTACACGGAAATTTTACACCGGAGGTATTTGAGATCGATCGTCTGAGCGCTTAAACTAGTAAGTTGATTAAAAAACTAATGTGTAAAACATTAGTTTTTTAACTTTTGTAGAATTTGTAAACTTTAGGGGGTTGACGGGGAAAAATATAAACAGTAGAACTAATGCCTATCAAGGCAACTAGTTTGCTACCCAGATTAGTCAATCAGCAGGGTGCTAGACAGGTAAAACCCCTATGAAATTCACGATAGTTATTACTACATATAACCGCTTGTCTTTGCTAAGACGCTCAATTGCTTCTGCCTTAGCTCAAAGTGTACCCTGTGAAGTAGTAGTAGCTGATGATTGCTCATCTGATGGTACGGAAGCATACATCTGTAATTTACAGGAAGAACTTTATGCTCAAGGAGACTATCGTTTAATATATCATCGCAACTCACATAATATGGGTCATGCGGCGACTATTAATGCTGGAGTAAAAGTGGCTACAGGAGATTGGATTAAGCCTGTAGATGATGATGATTATTTAGCAAATGATTGTATTGAAGAGATTATAAAAGCGATCGCTCTCCGTCCTCAAGCTGTAATTTGCTCCTGTCAAGCAGCGCAAGTTGATGTTAACCAAAATGAACTTAGCCGCACCCGCAAAGCTGGTCCCGGTAAAGCTTATTATATTCCTCAACAAGACATCCACTATGGAATGCTACTAGAACAAATTCCCTTTGGTACTCCGATTCAAGTAGCTTTCTCTCGTGATGCTTTCATCAAATCAGGAGGCTGGGATTCTCGGTTAGATGTTAACTTTGATGACATCGATTCTTGGGTAAAAATTGCTCAATTTGGCGATGCTATCTTTATTAATCAATGTTTAGCTTATCGCACAGTTTGGCCTGGTGGTTATAATAAAAAATTCTCCCTGCAAAAGCGACTAAATACTCATATTGAACTCAAGGAAAAGATTTATAATTTGGTTGACGAAAATTATCGCCACAATATTCCTAGTATCTGGGCTTTCCGTAATTATCTCAGATTACACTGGGCTTTAGTTGCTGCTAAACAGCATAGCATGAGCGAGGCTGTGTATTTTGCTTTACCTGCTATTTTTTGTATTCCTGCTTGGCAACTTTTATTTATAGCCATCCTTACCCGTTACAATCAACAGTTTTTATTACAAAAACAATTAGATAAAAACATTTGGGTATGGACGAAACTTTCACTTTTAGTTGGCAACAATCGATGTTCTACTTATGGCAATTTTGACAATCTCCGTAATTATTTGCGGTTACGCCATAGTTGGGATGCAATTCAGCGATATAAATTTTTACTGGCTATCCAACTCGCTTTTCCCTCTGCATTTTCCCTCCCTGCTTGGAAACTGATAATTAAATCAATAATCACATTTCACCAACTACAGAAGGATAGTCTGATTCGTAAGCTTGTGTTGATTAATTAATTTATGACAACCAAAAATAAAGTAATTGTTTAAAGTAAGACATTTTTGATTTGGACATTGTAACGTTGGAAGTAGGCAAGTATTCGATCTGCTGAAGTTAGGTTTTAACTAATAAATTGTGGCTCGAATGCTAATGATTACGTGACGATGGCGCGATCGTACTTACTATTAACTCTTGAGGTAGACCAAAAGTAGGTATTGTTACGCTATATTAAGTTAAGTTACGAAATGTAAAACAAAGCCTATCAAAGGCTTCTGAAAATTAGTTTGTACTAGGACGAAATTTTGTGACCTTACTGCTAGAACTTTCCCAAATAGAAGAGCTAATCGCTGCGTTTTTCCGAGAGTCAGAGGGAACTTGGCATTCTGAACGCCGCTATTACACTTTGCCACAAGTGGAAACTAAAGAGATGGTGAGTATCCTGACTATTGAGTTTCTCGATCGCGGAAGGGAAGAACTACGAGAGTTAGCGCAATTGCACGGTTTAAGTGACGAAGTGATTCTCAGTTGTGGTGCAAAGGTGAGTTGGGAAAGTAAGGAATCGGTAAGTGAGAAAAAGCAGTCGAAAGGGAAAACTTTGTTTGGTGCTTCGGGAAATATTTTGTATCGCGATCGCGGTTTCGCCACTTCAAAACCTGTAACAGCAAAGTATTATTTCTCCAATCCTCAAACTTTGTGTTTACGAACAGAATATAACGATTCTGTGTTTGAAGAAGAGTTAAAGTTAGTGGGAAAAAATTACCGCACTAGACAATCAATTATTTCTCGCGCTGGAGAACAGTTGATGATCGGTCAATATTTGGAAAAAAGAATTTAGTTCTTTTTAGCCTCTATTGGCAATTTAGTTAGCTTGAGCAAAAGTTTGGGTTGATAATTTCCAACCAGATGCAGCTAAAATTTCTGTATTGCAATAGAGGCTAATACCAAGTGTAGGATTGTAAAGAGTGGCATAGATTCCTGAGTTTGTTTCGCTAACCTCTACAATATAAGCCTCGGTACCTTTGCGATCGCTTACTAGCTTTTGTCCGACTTTCCAAACTTTCATCACTTTTTCCTGAAATCGTCTTGCTAACCAATTTACTACTACGTTGGCTAGATAAACTCCTACAGTTGAGTCATCCAATTGGGTGATTTAGCCATAAATTATTAATCTAGCTATCAATATAAATTACAGATTGCTGTAAATAATTAGCCAATTCTGATTTGCTAATTTCACCTTGCACCACTTGTAAAACTAAATTATATGCTTGCTCATTTGTTAAATTCAAATAATAGTTATTCACCCGCAAAAAAGTATCCATTACCGCAAAAGCCGTGCGTTTATTTCCATCAATAAATGGATGATTCATTGAGATATGGTAGAGATAAGCAGCAGCTTGCTCATAAATTGTTGAATGTAAAAATTCGCCACCAAAAGTTGCTTCTGGTTGAGCTAATGCAGACTCTAACAAGCCTTCATCTCTAATACCAAAACTACCACCAAAGCTAGAAATTATATCTGTATGAATCTCCTCAATCTCAGAAAAGGAGAGAAACTTAGGAGTTAGCAAGACGACGATAAACCTCTTCTCTTTCTCGCTTAGATGCTAAATAAGCATTCCAAACATCGCTAGAATGTGATTCTGAAGAATGCTTAGTTTTCAATGATAGCACGAACTCTAAAACTTCTTCAATCATAGAGTCTGGCATTTGATCAATTTCCTGAATTAGTTGTTCTTTAGTAGCCATAGTTTCTGTTGGTTAATCTAACTCCAGTTTAATAGCAAAATTGGTCATTAGTCATTAGTGAAATTCCCAATGACCAATGCTCAATTAATAATAACTACCAGACTTGCGGTGATGAACAGCAGTAACACCATCAGCTTTCAACACTTTTCCTTCATCTGCTGTAGCATAAATTAACCAATGATCGCCGCATTCCATCCGATTTTGTACGGTACATTCTAAATAAGCTAAAGCACCAGTTAAAATCGGACAACCGTTTTTTGCTTCTTCAGTTTCCACGTTGGCAAAACGGTCTTCTCCGGGAGCAAAACTTTTCATAAAATGCTTCCGTAATTGTCGCCCTTCTGCCAAAATATTTAATACAAATTTATCGCCAATGTGAGTCATTGTTTCTATGGCGCGGTCTTTAGCGACAGCAACGGTAAGTCCTGGTGGATTAAAAGTTGCTTGGGAAACCCAAGAAGCTAACATGGCACTTTTGAGGTCGCCTTTTTTAGTCGTAACTACGCACAAAGAACCGATAATTCTCCCTACAGCTTGTTCAGTTCTTGCTGCTTGAGAGTCGCCTACTGGTTGGCGTGATGGGCGAATTTTTTTGGATTTTTTCAAAGTTTGAGCGAAGTCGGTTCCGGCTTCTTCGCAATATTGTAATGTGGTATCATCGGGTTTAAATTTAACGCGAATTGGCTCAAATCCAAAGCGATAACCTGCGTCTTTTAGTTTACCTTCAATTAAATCAATTGCTTCGCCACTCCAACCAAAAGAACCGAAAACGCCTGCTAATTTGGTTTTTGTTGCTGTGGATAAAACTATTCCTAAAGCTGTTTGAATTTGGGTTGGTGCGTGACCTCCTAATGTGGGAGAACCGATAATAAATCCATCGGCTTTTTCAATTGCAGCTTGAATTTCTGTAGGTTCAGAAAATTCACAATTGATAGTTTCAACGCTGACTCCAGATTTAGTCACTCCATGAGCGATCGCCTGCGCCAAAGCAGCAGTATTACCATAAGCAGAAGCATATAAAAGCGCTACATTTGCTTCTTGATTCTTCTGTTGCTGACACCATTCTCGATAAGATTTGGTCAAATCAGTTAAGCTATAAAGCACTAAAGGGCCATGACCTGTAGCATAGAATTTGACATTAAATGGTGCTAATTTGTCAAGGGCTGTTTCCACTTGACGCGCATGAGGAGCCATTAAACAATCAAAATAATAACGTCGGTCTTCTTGGAAAATAGTCCAACCTTCATCAAATACTTGATCGCCGCAAATATGTGCTCCAAAAAGTTTGTCGGTGAAGAGAATTTTTGTTTGCGGATCGTAGGTGCAGAGTTGATCGGGCCAACGAGGACTCGGTGTGGTAATAAATTCTAAATGGTGTCCTTTACCAATGTCTAAAGCTTCTTCTCCCTTGACTATTAAAATATTTAATTGTTGTTCGGAAAAAGCGCTGCGGAGAGCGATCGCACCTGGATTAGAACATACAAAAGTAATTTGCGGTGCTAATTCTAACAAAGCTTTTAAAGACGCTGCACGATTCGGATTCACATGACCCAAAATCACATAATCTAAAGTTTTTGGGTCAATATATCGCTGTAATGCTGTCAAGAAAATTTCCGTAAATGACTCTCCCGGAGGGTCGATTAAAACATTTTTTTCGCCTTGAATCAAGTAGGAATTAGCCGTTGTTCCTCTTTGTAAAGCGTATTCAATCTCAAACTTAAGACGATCCCAAGTACGCGATCGCATTACTATTGTATCTAAACCGATCGGGAGAACTTGTACATCTCTTTTCTTAATTGCTTGGATCATAATTTTGCTTGGTATTCGATCGAGGTAGTTTGGGACAATCAACGCTTAGGGAAATTCGACAATTTATAAAAAATAGCCGATATAATTTAGCTCTTGCACAACTAGGAGGTGGAACCTCTCAGATCATCGTTCCCTGGTTCAACCAGGGAACGAAAAGAGCGGCTGGAACCTCTTGGTGAAAGTCTGAGTATAATTTAATGATGTTCATTCACTAAATTACTATACCCACCTCTAAAGGACAGCAGTTAAGTATAATAGGACTTACGCAGAAACCCGGTTTTTTAACATAATTCCGTTATTTCAGCGTTAGAGTATTAACGAAAAACCGGGTTTCTTGGCTTATGGTGCGTAAGTCCTATATAAATTAGTAGTGATTTCCTACTTTTCTGTGGTGAACTGCGGTGAGAGAATCAGACTTACTAATTCTGCCACTGTCTACAGTTGCATAAACCACATAATGATCGCTACATTCCATGCGACTAATTACTTGGCATTCTACATAAGCTAGAGCATCGGTTAAAATTGGGCAACCATTTTCTGCTAGTTGAGTTTTCACGCCAGCAAAGCGATCGGCCCCTGGAGCAAAACGCTTTAAAAAGTGTTTCATTAATGTTTGATAATTGCCTTCTTCCAAGATATTTAAAACAAACTTATCTCCGGTGTGCATTAAAGATTCGATCGCCCGATCCTTCGCCACAGCAATGGTAATACCCAAAGGTTTGAAACTAGCTTGAACTACCCAAGATGCAAGCATCGCACTGCTTACATCACCTTTTTTGGCAGTAATAATGTAGAGTCCACCGCTAATTCTTCCTAAAGCTTTATCTAAGTCACTATCCAGGGATTTCATTTGCTTAATGCTGCGATCGCGACTCAAAAACTGCCCTAAGTCTGTACCCGCTTCTTCACACAGTTGATAAGTTCCTTCGGAGGGAGTTTCTGTAACTCGAATTGGAGCAAAAGCTTCAGCTAAACCTAACTCTTTAAACTTGTTTCGTAGGGGATAAACTGATTCATCATCGCCGCCACCAGACTCAAACAAACCAAAACTTTGTTTCGCTTTTGCCGCTGCCAAAATTGTACTTAAACCAGCTTGTGCCACATTAGCACCAGACATAGGTGGCATTCCAATTACAATACCAGAAGCATTGCTTACTAATTCGGTAATTTCTTGCGGATCTGCTGATTTTAGATCCATCATTTCTACTGCTACTTCAGTTTTGGTAATCCCGTGAGCGATCGATTGGGAAAGGCGATCGCTAAAGCCATAATCAGAAACATAAAATACTGCTACATTAGTCTCAGCTTTGGTTTGTTCTTGACTCCACTTCCGATAGCGACCAGTTAATTCTTTAACATGGTGAAATAACAAAGGGCCATGACCTGTAGCCACAGTAGTAATTTCTGGTAACTCTGCCATCCGCTTCAATGCTGAGAGTACCGATCGAGCATTTGGCCCCATCAAACAATCGTAGTAATATTTAAAATCTTCTTCAATTACTGCCAAATCTTGATCAAACAAGCTATCAGAACAGTAGTGCATTCCAAAAGCATCGCAAGTGTAAAGAATTTGCGTTTTGTGGTCAAAAGTAAAAATAGTATCGGGCCAGTGTAAATTAGGAGCAATCACAAATTCCAACTCATGACCGTTACCTAAATCTAATTTGTCGCCATTTTTAACAATGCGTCGTTCAAAAGGATGATGAACTAAATCTTCTAAAAATTGAATGGCAACTTTTGAACCAACTACTGTAATGTCCGGCACTAGTTGTAAAATATCTTTGACTAACCCGCTGTGATCGGGCTCAGTGTGGCTGATAATTAAGTAATCAATCTTTGCTGGGTCGATCGAGCCTTTGAGAGTGTCTAAGTATAGTTGGCGAAACTTTTCATGGGAAGTATCCACCAACGCAGTTTGCTCACTCTGAATCAAAAAGGAATTATAAGTGGTGCCATTTTGCAGACCAAATTCAATATCAAAGCGGTCGCGATCCCAGTCCAACGACCGAATTGCCTTCGTTTCCGGCGCAATATCCTGTGTCTGTATTGTCAAACGCTTTTGGGTTTTCTCAGTGAGCAATACCATATCTAGCCTCCTTAGCTGGCAACCCAGAGGAAATTTATCTGACTTTATTCTGACATGATTGAAGTTTAAAGAATTATTAAAAAATTTATAACACAGTTAAAAAACCTAAAAGAGTGAAACGGCAGAACGATAAAAAATTCAATCCTTGGTTAGCTTTGACGATCGGCAACTCCCGGTTACACTGGGCTAAGTTTAATGGAACAAAATTGGTAGAAGCTTGGGATATAGACAGTTTTGGCGCTGGTGCTAGTGATGAGAGGTTAGCTTCTGGAGAATGGAAAAAAATTCCTCTATATGTAGCGTCAGTAGTTCCCTCAGAAACGGTGTTTTGGCAAAATTTGCCCAACGTCAAGATAATTAACCGGGAGCAAATTCCCCTCAAAGGGATTTATCCTAGCTTAGGGATCGATCGCGCCTTAGCAGTTTTAGGTGCAGGAGCAACTTGCGGTTGGCCTATATTAGTTATTGATGGTGGTACAGCACTCACTTTGACAAGTGCAGACGAACAACATCAACTAGTAGGCGGCGCAATTTTTCCCGGATTAAAATTACAAATCAAATCTTTAGCACAGGGAACTGCTGCATTACCAGAAATTTTCTTACCTACTCAGCTTCCCCCCCGTTGGGCATTAGATACAAAATCCGCAATTCAAAGCGGCATAATTTATACTGTGTTGGCAGGAATCGCCAATTATATTCAAGCTTGGTGGCGCGAATTTCCCAAAGGGCAAGTTGTGTTCACTGGTGGCGATCGTACAGTCCTGTTTAGCTATTTACAATCTTTATTCCCCGATATAGCCAAAAAAGTCAAAGTCGATCCCAATTTAATTTTTTGGGGAATTCGAGATTTAGTCATTAGTCATTAGTGAAAGAAAGCTCCAAGGCAGAGACTTCCAAGGTAGAAGAGCAGAAGAAATAACTCAAAACTTCCTCAACTCTTACCAACTCAAAACTCAAAACTCAAAACTCAAAACTTTTCAGGCGACAGTAGTCACGCCGCTGAGGTAATCTTGTAATTGTCGATCGTGATCGTGACTTAAGTCGCCTTTGGGCAAAGATCCGATCGCAAAAGCCTCAACTTCACTCACCTCTAAAGTATCTTGCGCCCCCATAGTTCCCTGAACCGATGCTTCCACCAACACCGCGATCGAATGAAGTCTGGGATCGCGATCGGGTGCTGAATAAACACCAACTAAACGATGTATTTTGACCAAAGTTAGTCCCGTTTCTTCCTCTAACTCCCGTTTCACCGTCGTCGGAATATCCTCACCCCAATTAACAATTCCTCCAGGTAAACTCCATTTTCCCGTATCGTGCCGACGAATTAATACAATTCGACCATCTGGCAAAATCGGAATAATTGTCGCTCCTGTAACTGGATGCCGAAATATAATACCAAGTACAGTTTGAAAAAATTGCCCTAGTCGAAGCATATACACCAAGGGTAGTACAACCTAGCGATAATTTTAGCTTTGTTTATTCAATAAAAGACTTTTCTGATTATAGTTTGAAGACGATCGCAAGCAAAATTCTAAAAAGACGACGATCGATTTTTCATTTTTTGCTTTTCGCTGTTATGATCTACAAATCCCCTAAAGCGATACTTTTGGTAGTTTATTAATGAGGTGAATATGTCGAAGCGCCGCAATCCCAAAAAAGAAAAGGCGCAGCGTAATAAAGCTTATGCTCGCAAGTTTCGGAAACGTCAAACTACAGGTCGATTCTCTAAGAATCGTAACTGGAAGGGCGGGAAAAGCAGTGACAATGCCGCAGAAAATCAAGATGATGAGCTAGAGGTAGGCGGAGCAGATCAATATTAATCCGTCCCCATAGCACAAAGAGAGCAATTTGGGTAGGGAAAGTAAAACTAAATTAATGTTTTTCTCCTGCACCCTGCTCTCCCTGTTAATTTAGCGATAATCAAGCACGGCTATCAAAACCCAGCCAGAACAAGGTAACAGAAATAATTTTTATTCCCTGTTCCCTGTTCGCTTACCTAAGAGTTTTTACTGCGAGAACGAGCAGCTTGAATAGCTTGTCTTACCTGCTCAAAACCAGTACCCCCGTAACTGTTGCGGACTGCTACTACTTGTTTGGGAGCGATCGCCTCATAAATATCGGCTGCAAAAGCTGGATGAAGTGCTTGCCATTCTTCCAAGGTTAAATCCTTCAACAACTTATTCGCAGCAATACAAGTTTTCACCACCTTACCAACTAAGTTGTAAGCTTCCCGGAAGGGAACACCCCTAGCAGCTAGGTAATCAGCCACATCTGTAGCATTGGAAAAATCTTCGTTCACTGCTGCGGCTAGTCGTTCAGTCCGAAATTCTAAACCTTCGCGCCATAAAATAGTCATTGCTTCTAAGCAAGCTTTTACCGTCTTCACGCTATCAAACAAAGCTTCTTTATCATCTTGTAAGTCTTTGTTGTAAGCTAACGGTAATCCTTTCATCAACACTAATAAAGCTTGCAGATGTCCAAAAACCCGCCCAGATTTTCCCCTAACTAATTCTGGCACGTCGGGGTTTTTCTTTTGGGGCATAATGCTGGAACCAGTGGCGCAACTATCTTTGAGAGTGATAAAGCCAAATTCTTGGGATGACCAAAGAATTACCTCTTCACTCATGCGGCTGAGGTGAACCATAATTAAACTAGCGGCGCAGACGAACTCGATCGCAAAATCTCGATCGCTCACCCCATCCATGCTATTAGCGTAAACTCCGCCAAAATTGAGTAACTCGGCTGTATAATGACGGTCGATCGGGAAAGTAGTCCCCGCCAAAGCCCCAGAACCCAAAGGCGAAATATTTACCCGTTGGTAAATTTCTCCCAACCTCTCCCAATCCCGATTTAGCATTTCAAAATAAGCTAATAAATGATGCGCTAAAGATACAGGTTGGGCACGTTGTAAGTGAGTATAACCAGGAATTAAAGTCTCTATATTAGCTGCCGCCAAATCCAGCAACACTCCTTGAAATTCTCGAATTTGCTGGCGAATTTGGGTAATTTGGTCGCGTAGATACAGCCTGATATCTGTTCCTACTTGATCGTTGCGCGATCGAGCAGTATGTAACTTTTTCCCCACATCGCCCTTAAGTTCCGTGAGGCGACGTTCCACCGCAAAATGCACGTCTTCCGCATCTATTCCGGGATGAAAAAGCCCCTGACGATATTCTTGCAGAATCCGTTCTAATCCCTCCACCAATTGTTCGCCTTCTGCGGGCGAAATAATGCCTGTTTTGGCAAGCATTTTGGCATGAGCGATCGAACCCCTAATATCATACTCAATCAGTTCAATGTCAAAAGTGATACTAGCATTGAAACGAGCGATCGCTGGATGCAAAGCTGATTCAAAGCGCTGACTCCAGGTTTGTTGTTCGGTCATTCGATTTTGGATTTTAGATTTTAGATTTTAGATTGCCCCCAAAGATCGATCTGTAGCCACTGGACTAAACACAAAAAATTTTTCTCTCCACGACTTCAGGCGATCGGACATTGGTAAGTAAAGTATATAATGCAAAATTTTCTGCTTTACCAGCCGATTTACAGCGTATTGCAGGTTTATGAGGTACAGTAACAACAGTTGGTAAACCAGTTTTTTAAATGCTCTGGATTAAACAAATCGAGAGCAGTAGCAATCAGAATATCAACCATTTTGGCAGTGTGGGGAGAAAAGTCGCGCAAAAAAGTTTTCAATTGTGACCACCAATGTTCGATGGGATTAAAGTCAGGAGAATAAGGAGATTGGTAGAGAACTCTAGCACCCACAGATTCAATTAGAGGTTCAATTTCTTTAACTTTATGGGCAGGAAGATTATCCATCACGACTACAGCACCTGTCCAAAGTTGCGGTAGTAAACACTGTTCGATAAACACTTTAAATGCCTCTCCATTCATCGAACCATTCAAGGTCATCACCGCCAAAACTTGAGAAATGCTGACCGCCCCAATGACTGTCACCTTGGCCCCGCGATAAAATGGTTGAAAACCATAGACTCTAGTTCCTTTCTGGCTGCGGGCATGAGTTGGTGTTAACCCTAATAAAACACCCATTTCATCAATAAAAACTAAGTTTTCCGGGTCTATTTGCTTGACTTGCTGCCAGTACTCCATTCTCAATTTTTGAACCCTTTCTGTTTTGGCTTGGCTACTGCGGAGCGTCTTTTTTTTCGCGTTAGTTCCTGTTTTTGCAATGCACGGCACATGGTACTGGTACTTACCCAATGATCGTAAGTTGTACCCCAATATTCGCAGTATTCCCATAATGTTGCGTCTGGGTATTCTTCAACCATAAGTGCTAGTTGTGTTTCCGCTCCGTCCAACTCCCCCTTCATTGCTCCACCTTGTTGTCTTGGCTCTACATGACCTTGAGTTTTCTTCATCAACAGTAGTTTTTGGACAAAGCTTTTGGCTACGCCAAATCTCAAGGCAACTTTTCTGATTGAGGTGTTACCTTGTTCATAAGCCTTGACTATTTTTTCTCGCAAATCCATTGAGTAAGCTTTCATTTTCTCCATTTATTCGCTCTCATTTACTGTACCTCATTTACCTGCAATATGCTGTAATTCGGAAAACTACTCTCAACGATTTGCAGCAAATTAACCAAAGGTAGTAAACCCTTTAATGAAGTAGCCTAAAATTATTCCAATAATCAAAGCCCAAATTTGACCTGTTTGTACAAAATGATTCCAAGCACCTTGCACCTGTCCCCAGAGATTGGTATCTCTGACTTGAACTGCCAGCACTAAAAACCAGTAAGGCATTTTCGCCACCAACATTGGCAGTGAGTCGTTTCCATAAACTTGAACCGATAACCAACTAGTCATTGTTTGCATTAGGTTAATGACCATAGCCACTTTTCCTCACAAAAATTTCTTGTTATTTATTTTATGTTGAGACAACCTCCAGAAAATTTTTAGCATAAAACTGACTGGATTAGTAAAAAAATAATTCCTTGAGAAATTGATTGTTAAATTCGGTTTCAGGTATTATTTTGTACCTGTCCAGTCAAAATCCATTAATGATTTTCTGTTCAATTTCTCCTTGTCTCCTTGTCCCTTGGTTCTATTTTGTACCCGCATCACTACTAAGGTCATATCATCGCTATTGCGATTTCCTTTACCGATAAATTGCTGTACTTGATCAAATAGATACTCCAAAATTGCCTGGGGTTCTTGGCAACTTTGACAAGCTTTCTGAAAAACTTGCATCAAATTTTCTTCATCAAAGCGTTCCCCATTAGGGTTAGCAGCTTCGGTAAAACCATCAGTGTAATAAATAATTGTGTCGCCAGCAGCCAGATTAATTTGCCCCTCTTCATACTGAGAATTTGAATCTAAACCGATCAACATTCCCAAAGTATCCAAGCGGCGAACAGAATTAGTACTTGCTTGCCACAACAATGGCGGGTTATGCGCTGCATTGCTGTAAGAAAGAATGCCAGTTTGTAAATCGTATTCCGAATAAAACAAAGTGACAAATCGATGGGAATTTTCTAAATCGGCATACATCACTTGATTTAAGTGTTGCAAAATTCGACCGGGACTGTGACCGTTGAGAACTTCTGCCCGTAGCATTCCCCTAGTCATGGTCATAATTAAACCAGCTGGTACGCCTTTACCCATCACATCGCCAATCACGATACCCCAACGTTCTTGAGCAGATGTTACTGCACTATCGTTACCATCTGTGCTGTCTGTTCGGTCTGGCTGGACATAATGAGTGGGGATAAAGTCATAATAATCTCCGCCAACTCGGTTTGCAGGTTGACATCGAGCCGCTAATTCAATTCCGGGAATTTGCGGACATTGGCGAGGTAACAACCGTTGTTGAATTTCTGCGCCAATTTCTAATTCTCTGTCTAAACGTTCTTTTTTGCGGAGTTCGACAGTTAGTTCATCGTTAGCGATCGCCACTGCGGTCTGATCTGCCACCAACCGCACCAACTTCTGTCGCGTCTCCGTCCAAGTATATTCAGGATCGCGGCTAAATACATATAACCGTCCTCGTTCCATCTGCTTGACTAAAATTGCCGTACCAAACAAATGAATATCCGATCCTAAACAGCGGCTGACTTGAGCATCTAAAAGCGCCAGTCCTTTTTCCACTCCCGATGCTGCTTCTAAATTGAATCGATCGCTCTCGGAACTTTCTAAAGCCGTACTTTTTGCCGTCGCATCCTTCACCTTTAAAGTTGCGGTTTCGATCGCTTTGCGAATATCTATTCCTTGCAGGTTTTCTTGGCAGTGTAACTGTTCCAGCTTTACTTGACCATTGGGTTTTAGTAATACCAAAGCACTACCATCAGCATCCGTGACTCTGGTTGCCATTAAGGGAATTAGCTCTAAAAATTGGTTCAGATTGTTGAACGATCTCAGCGCAAACCCTAAAGAACTCAACAAATCTTGAATTTTATGCTGTTCCCGATACAAACGCGCTACCAACTGTTTGAGCGCAAACACAGGCGTAACATCAGAAGAGTGGTCGCTACGCGAATCATCGCCTGATTCAGATGAAAGTTGAGAAAGGGGCACAGTATTCATTACCTAAGCCATCTGGACTAGTTTATTTAGGAATCAAAGCAATAGCAAATTGAATAGCAAGAGTAAACCTAACCGAATGGCAGAAATAACTACACAGTTAAAAACAGATAAGAAAGCTTGCTACAAACCTTCTCTCCTGACTTTCTGCCTTAGAGCCTTCTGCCTAAGCCTTTTTGTACAACGCAGCAAGAAGGATAGACAAAAGTATGTAGTTTCTCTCGATCCTGCCTTTATTAATGCTAGGAAACAAAGTTCTATCAGATCTAAGGCAGGGTGGTCAACATTTTAACTGAGTTTGGGTAGAACGATCCCTTATCTATTGGGATAAATTCTAACGAATTACTCCACCATAAGAGTATTGATATCTACCACTCACGTATATCTAGGGATAGTATCTCCTAATAGTTTTAGAATTTCTCTCAACTTTACCGTATTTATACTCATTTATTTTTACCTAATTCCGTTCCCAGTATGAATTACTTTCGTAAAAGCACCCTATAAATTTACTTAAAATTTTAAAATAGTTTACAAATAAAAAACTAATGGATCGACTGCTTCGTTGACCCATTCTTTCAGAAAAATTAAAAAAACTTCAGCTTTAGCCACTCAGCAAAGCTTCTACAAATTCGTAGCTAGAAAAGGGACGTAAATCTTCAATTCCTTCTCCTGCACCAATAAAGCGAATTGGTAAACCTAACTGTTTCACTACTGCTAAAGCTACTCCGCCTTTAGCAGTTCCATCTAATTTAGTTAACACAACACCGCTAAGTTTGGCTGTTTGAGCAAAAACTTCGGCTTGGCGCAAGCCATTTTGACCGAGATTTGCATCGAGAACTAACAGGGATTCAATAGTTGCTTCTGGGGCTTTTTTATCTATAATCCGGCGAATTTTTGCTAATTCATCCATTAAGTTTTTTTTGTTTTGCAATCGTCCCGCTGTATCTACTAAGAGCAATTCCGTGTTCCGTGATTTTGCAGCACTGATGGCATCAAATACTACTGCTGCCGGATCAGTATTATTACCGGGATTGGCGACTACTTCTACACCACTGCGCTGTCCCCAAACTTTGACTTGTTCGACTGCGGCAGCGCGGAAGGTATCGGCAGCAGCAATTAAACATTTGTAACCTGATTTTTCTGCAATGTGAGCAATTTTACCAATTGTCGTGGTTTTTCCGGCTCCATTTACTCCAGTAATTAGCCAAATATTAAATGTATCTTTTTCCGGGGCAAGGCTACGTTTTGCCGATTTTTGCAGGGGTGATTCTAACATTTCCCGGAGGATTTGCTTTAAGTAGGCGATCGCAGCATCCGGCGGCAAAACCTCTTGCCTTAGTTTACTTTGTAGCGCATTTATGATATAATCTGTCGCCTCTACTCCCACATCAGCTTGTAGTAGCAAAGACTCAATTTCCTCAACCGCATCTTGATTGAGTGGCCCTTGACCGACGATCGCTTTTAACTGATTAACAATATTGCGTCGAGTTTTATCTAAACCTTGACGCAGTTTCTTTAACCAAGTAATCTCTTCAATTGAAACATCTTCCGGGCGACGACCTTGGGCGGCTAAAACTTCCGCAGACCACAAAAAACCATCATCAAAAGCAAAATCAGGAATTTCTTCTTCAGTTACAATTGTTTCCGGTTTCGTTACCGTCGCCGCTGGTGGCACTTCCGGTTCTGCTTCTTCAATTGCTGTAGCTTTTAACCGTTCTAATCTAGCTTGGCGATCGTCCTTCGCCCAAAAAGGAACTTGAACCGCAGTTTCCACTTCCTCAACTACATCACCAGTTTCCCCAACAGTTTCAATTTCACGAGTTTCTGGTGCAGTTTCTTCCCTAACTACACTTTCGGTTACTATTTCAGCTACAGGAGTTTCCGGTGCAATTTCCCCCGTAATTACACTTTCAGGTACTTTTTCAGTGACAGGAATTCCCCCAGTTATTGCTTCCGTAACTACAGTTTCGGGCAATGTTTCACTAACAGGAATTTCCGGTGTTACTTCTTCAGTGACAGCACTTTCTGTAACTGTTTCAGTGACAGGAATTTCTGGTGTTACTTCTTCAGCAGTAACATTAGTTTCTGTAGCTGTTTCTTCCGCAGTAATGCTAGTTTCTGTAGGTGTTTCTGACTTCTGTTTAGCTTGAATATTTTTATAAGCAGCTTTTGCCCAAGCTAGATAATTATCCGCAGCTGGTGTTTCTGGAGAAGCTGAAGGCTCAGTTGATTCTACCTGAGACTCTGGAGGCGGAGTCGTCTCTGGTTGTTTTTCCGTTTTTTCTTTTTCTTTGTCGTTATATTGACGACGGAACCAATTAAAAACCATAGCGCTTATATTTTATTTTGTCACTAAACAGTTATCCAGCTTTTTCATCAGGGAAAAAGTTAAATGATAGTTTTACCTTTTCCTTTTTCCCTTGGCTTTTCAGCATCACTTTACAGCAATTATCAATTACTAATTGGCGATTTGAGTTTGTCGCTAACTCGACGTAAAACTCCGTTAATAAATCTGTAACCGTCTTCACCGCTGTAACGTTTAGCTAATTCTACAGCTTCATTAATGGCGATGCGTTCGGGAATGCCTAAAAAGAGCATTTCACAAACAGCAATTCTGAGGATATCGCGATCGATCCTAGCTAACCGATTCAACTGCCAATCTACCATTGCTTCCGACAAGAGTCGATCGACCTCCTCCCGTTTAACCATCATATTCCGCACAATATCTTCAGCATAATTGCGAACCTCTTTTTGGTTAGCCAGCTGAATAAATTCGGGAATTTCCACAGAAGTTCCCATGCGGTTAATCGCTTGCGAAGCTAATTCGATCGCTTCTTGTAGCATGGTTCTAGCACTTTGGATATCCACAGCACGAGTTTGACTGCTCAATAAGCGATCGTCCGCCCGCTGTAACTCTCCAGCAGCTTCCTCCAAAGCTTCCTTAACTTCTGTAGTCAAAGTGCGGATCGCCGCAATAATAAAATCAGGGATTTCTTGCTCCGAAATCTTTTCGGGATTTGTCGGCATCTGAGATAAACTCAGTAAAGCCAATTCACGCGCAACTTGACGAGACTGCATAATATTTCCTAAACTTACTAATTTTTGCCTTGTTGTTGACTGCTGAAAATCTAATTCACATATCAGATAGAAAATAAATTTCTCATACAAGATAGACAAATTAGGCAGGGAAGAAAACGAAACTAGGGGAAGTTCATTAACTAAAAACTTTCTCTTTAACTCAAAACTCAAAATTTTCCCCTAAGCTTCTTCTACGGGTAAAACTTGCAGCTTACTTTCTGGTAAAGAACTTTCCAACTGCCGTTCAGGGAGTCTAGCGAGAGATGCAGGAGCTAAAGGACTAGGGCTAACAATCCCACCAGAGATAATCACCTTAAAGGCTTCTTCCACCGACATACCTAAGTCTACCACTTCATCTTCCCGGACAACTGCATACCAACCTGTAGTCGGATTGGGTGTTGTAGGGATAAACACACTCAGCATTGGTTTATTGGACAAGTGAGCTTGCATCTCATTGCTGAGAGTGCCTGTTACAAATGCGATCGCCCACATTCCCCTTCTAGGGTACTCCACCAAAATCACCCGACGAAACTTCCCACCACTATCCTTAAATACCGTTTCCAATAATTGTTTCAGCGTCTTATAAACCGAACCAGCTAACGGAATCGCGTGTACTATTCTCTCACCAAAATCCAACAACCAACGACCAACAATATTCCGCGCCATCAAACCAATTAGCAAAATACTCAACAGCGGAACAGCTAATCCCACAGCCAGATCCAGCAAATTAACTAAAATCGGATGTAGTCCATCAAAAGGATTCAACCACTTGGGAATCCGGGTCAGAAAATCAATTACCCAAGTTGCGATAGTTACTGTCAACCAAATAGTGGTAGCAAGGGGAATCACTACCAAAAGACCCGCAATCAGGTCATTTTTTAAATCCTGCTTCAAGCGTTGCAACACAGACCGCCCACTCTACTATCTACCCTGCTGGAAAAATTATAAAACTTAAAAAGTAATCCCTCTTTCACTTTGCCGTACCTTAAATTGCGGTTTTCCCACTTTGGCAGACAAGTCAGCAGAAAAAGGGACTAATGATGATAGTATCAGAGATTACACTTTTTTGCATCTAGTTTAAAGCTAAGAGAGCAGAGTAAATCAAGTTTATATCTCAGTTTTAATCAATATGTAATATCTCTATTAAGCGAAAGGAACGCTTTCAGAGATTCTGAAAACATCAACGATAAACTCGAAAGAATTTACAAAGTTCTTTCTGAGCAAACAATTACCTTGACTGAAGAACAGATGGAAACTCTTAAGCAATTAGTCTCAGATCTTGCACCATTCTCAACAAGCCTTGGAAAAACCGGGTTTCTTGACGGAAAATCTAGGGTTTCAGGGTTAGCTATTTGCAAGAAACCCGGTTTTTAGCCCTGGTGCAAGATCTGAGTAGTGGTTGTAAATGATGCGACATGAATATGGTCGATCGCGCGTTACGTTCACACTAACGCACCCTACGAACTAGGGTAAGGGCAATTCATGAATTGCCCCTACCCCAGTCCCCAATCCCCAGTCCCCAATCCCCAGTCCCCAATCCCCAGTCCCCTGATTAAGTAGAAGAACTCAACTTAGCTGAATCAGTAGTTGCTTCCTCAGCAACGGGGAAGTTGTGAGTTACTTCAAAGTTGGGTAAAGGCTGATGCTTTAGTTCCCAAACTTTGAGCATAATCAGATATTCGTAGAAAGCTTGTAAAGTACACCAAGCAAATCCTCCTCTACCATCGAGTATCCCTCCGAGTAAAAAATACATATATATGAATCGGATTAAGGGTCGAAATGGTAAACGGAGAGATAAATCTTTGAGTGCCCTTCTTCTTTCTACTTCGCTTTGCCCAAATAACAAATCTCGCCAGTTAACTTTACCTTGTTGTAGCTGACGCAGAGTTTCTTTTGCTTCGTCTGTGGAGTAACGGTTATGCTTTTCAATCCAGCGACTTAATCCTTTACTACAGGTGTAGTGAGGGTAAGTTTCTTTGAGGAAACTGGTAGCACCGTTGCAGACTTCGCGTTCTGTGTGACCATAATCTGTGAACCAAACTTTGTCTTTGCGGAACAGACGCATTTGGTATCGAGGATATTGGGTGCTGCGGCGAATCCAGCTACCCATGAACATGACTCGTTCTGCTACGTAATAACCAATGTATTCCTGATTTTGAGTTGCTTGTAGACATTCCTGAAATAATTCGGGAGTCATGCGTTCGTCAGCTTCGAGGATGTATACCCATTCGTGTTTGGTGGGGATTGATTGCAGCATCCAGGTACGCTGTTGTCCGTGACTTTCAAATTTATGCAGAAATGTTCGCACTGGGTATCGATCGGCAATTTCCAAAGTCCGATCGCTTGACAGTGAATCTACTACAATCACATCGTCAGACAGCATTGCTGACTCAATGCAAGCGGCGATATCAATTTCTTCGTTATAGGTCAGGATGTAAATCGAGATCATGTAAAACTTCCAATTAGGCGAAAAGATAAAGATTTATGCAATCTTTGCCTTAGAGTACCCTGACGATCGCGTAGTGTCCCGTCAGGCGTATCGACTTTGACAATTCAAAGTCTTTCTTTAGCGTTTTGGTGGTGTTTTGCTTTTGCGAGGTGCTGATGGCAGGGATACAATACCTCTTAATCCAGTTCCCGCAGTCATAAAAAAGCCTAATGCTAATAAAACACTGCTGAGTCCAATTTGAAGTTGAGATTTTAATTCCGCAGTTTTTGCTTGATTTTCTAATTGTTGTTGGCGTTCCCGAATTTGGGTTAGAGTTTGGTTACTAAAGCTTTTTGCTTGTTGATTTAAGAAGTCGTCTAGCACTTGGGGATTTGCTTTGGATTGTTGAAGTACATCTTTGACTTCTTTGGGTATTTGTTGATTTTGTAATGCTTGGTTGTACTTTTGGTCGTCTTTGATTAATTCCCCAATTTGGTTTTTAATTAAGGTGCGTCGCTGTTCTACTTGGTTTTTAAAAGCATCGCTAGATAATTGAGTTTCTGCTTGTTTGGCTTGTTCGGCTACTCGTTGGATCGCCGTGTTACTCTGAATCCGTACATTATTGACGTGCAAAGGTGCAATTACCAAGTAAACTAATCCTAAAATTCCCGAAAGTACCAATGCTACTAATTTGAGAATTTCCCAAATCGGGGCAGTTTTCCCAGTGTCGGCTACACTATCGATCCAAGTACCAGCAAATAAGAATGCCATTCCCACTAAAGGGATAATTCCTCTTTCAACTAACTGTGTTGTTAGGTTGATTTGCCATCCGCGATCGGTAGGATTGAAGGGAATTAGCAGGGTGAATGCGTCTACTAGAAAAGAGACTATACATATTAATCCAATCAACTTGAGAATTAAAGCAGCTGGTGGTGATAATGGACGGTTTGTACTGGCTTTCATGGCTCTTTTTACTTAAAATCTCGAATTGTTTAGTTGAATACGATCGCTAACTACATCTAGTTTGTCATGGGTTTGCCGATGCCCATAGCGTTCCGAGTTGTCTGAAACCTTGATTTATCAAGAACAACAGACTTTTTTATCGTTAATTTTTTCTCGGCGCTGATTCCGACATTTAAGAATGATTTAGGAGTTCCTCTCATTACTTAGATTTGGTATGGATGAGCATCAGAATTCCCTGCAAATCATATTCTATTACCTAGAATGCCCTGTAATTTCCAGAAACTCACAATTTGTAAACCTTTTTCCTGGTTTTTTGTTCTCTAGTCAGATCTGCCGATCTTCTAGTCAGCTTTTAGTACCTGTGCGATCGGTAAATTCCCTGTACAATTGTGGAAAGTTACTTTCAGGTTGATGATAAAAATAACTTCCCATCATCTAATGCTGAGTAAAGCCAAACAGTTGTTAGTCTTAAAATTAGAAAATTTAATCATGGACAAAGTAATTCGGGGACTTATTTTTGTTGTAGATGACAACATTGATACCGATCAAATCATTCCCGCAGAATATTTAACCTTAGTCCCCTCGAAGCCGGATGAATATGAAAAGCTAGGTAGTTACGCTATGGCAGGATTACCCGATCGCTACGGACAGTTTATCGCCTCTAGGGAAATGAAAACCCAATATCCAATTATCATAGCTGGGGAAAACTTCGGCTGTGGATCTTCCAGGGAACACGCCCCGATCGCACTAGGCGCATCCGGCGTACAAGCAGTCGTCGCCCAATCCTACGCCCGCATCTTTTTCCGCAACTGTTCCGCTACCGGAGAACTCTACCCTTGGGAATCTACAGAACGTTTATGCAATTCTTTTACCACTGGTCAAGAAGTCACCATTGACTTTACCAACAATCAATTAATCAATCATACACTAGAAAAAACCTTCAGCCTCAAACCACTAGGAGAAGTCGGCCCAGTCATTGATGCAGGCGGCATCTTCGCCTACGCTAGAAAAACAGGCATGATTTCTAGTAAAGTCTGATTGTTACTAACTTAACCGCTGGAATATGGTGACAAAAGTATTTGTTCCCAATTCCCTCTTCCCCTAGCCTGCAAAACTTCAAGATTCAGTTAACAAGGCTTTACAATACAATTTAATCAAACAATTCTTGGCATCAGAACTATCCCAACTATGCTACTTAAATCTACAACCCGCCATATCCGCATCTTTAGCGCTGAAGTTGAAAACAACGAATTAGTTCCTAGTGAAAATGTTTTAACTTTGGATGTCGATCCAGATAACGAATTAAATTGGTCGGAAGAATCTTTGCAAAAAGTCTATCGCAAATTTGATGAACTAGTAGAAGCTTATAACGGCGAAGATTTAACTGAATATAATCTCCGTCGCATTGGTTCTGACTTAGAACACTTGGTTCGCACCCTGCTCCAAAAAGGTGAAATTAGTTATAATCTCAACAGTCGTGTAGTCAACTACAGCATGGGTTTACCAAGAGTTGATACCGAAGGTAAACTCACTCCATCTTAGCAATTAAAAATCTGTTGGCTCTCCAACACTTGTGGTGGAAAACCCTGGTTTTAGGGACTGGGGACTAGGGACTGGGAAACCTTGTGGAGCAAGCACTTTGCTAATTAATTATGTTTACTTATCACCATGAGTACGGGAGAGCCAATTCTCTAAACCAGGGTTTCCACCATAAGTATAAAGAGACTGTAACTATGAGAAAAACAAATAGTTTAGATATTTTTATCTAAGCCTTTTTGTTGGAGTAATTTTTTTAAAGCCAGCTGACGATTACTCATAAATCGATGCCAAAATCCGGGAAAAAAATCATCCATTGTAATAACAATAGCCCAAGTTTCTAAGTTCATCAACTGAGCTAGGTATTGGTGAGAAGCTTTCAGATCGGTAAGTTTTTCTTGAATTTCACTAATGGAAGAAGGATTAATTGGCGAAGTTTCTCTTGGGGGATGATGCAAGAAAATTTTCCACATAAATGACACCCTGAGATGTAGAAGGAAGCACAAACAGCGAGACTAAAGATAAATTTGAAGAAAAAGTATCTTTAGGTAAAATAGTGACAGCTTTGCTGTTTAACCAAACAGAATTATCTTTTAATTTAGACCAACAATAGGAAAACTAAAAGCGGGGTGAAACCCCTACTTGAAATTTATCCTATTGATAATTCATCTGCTGAGTAAACCGAAAATCAAAAATTGAAAATCGAAAAATGAATGAGTAGACAAAAGCCTCTTAATCCCTGGAATTATAAACCTTGGTGGTGTCAGCCTTGGTCAGTTGTGCTAACTGGTACTATATTAATTAGTGGTAGTTGGTTCATTTGGCGAACAGTTTGGCTAACATTAGTGATATCTCTGCCAATATTGGCTTGGATGGGTTTCTTTTTGCTAGTTTGGCCGCAATTAATGAGACAAAGTGGCATTCTTGAACAGTATCCTACACCAACATCAGACCAGGATGAGAGTAACTGATCCAGACTCAAGCGCTAAAATGAGATACGGTTCGTTCTTTGGTTCCAATGGCGATCGGCATGAGAAAATGATATGGGAGATACTGCACAAATTATTTGCTTCAATTTAAACTGTCAGGCTCCCAACCCAGAGACTCACAGATTTTGCCAGCAATGTCGCACTCCTTTAGTAAAGCGTTATTTATGGGTGATAGGGAAAGGAGTTGAAGCTTTAAAACCTGGGAAGTTAATAGCGGAACGTTTTGTACTCAAAGAGGAGCGTATTCTGCTTGATACTCAACCGGGGATACCTTTGCCTTATACAGAGGATATTGCTGATGGGATTTCACCTTATCTGCGCTTGTTTCCTTATCAGCTGCACGTTCCTCAAGTTTATGGAAAATTACCACCACATAAGAAAGGGAAGTATAAAGATATTTGGTTATTGGAAGAAGCTCCGATTAAGGTAATTCCGAATCAGAAACCAGGAAAATCGCCTGTAATAGTTTTATTACCAGAATTAACTAAGGTTTGGCAAGATGCTACGCCAATGCGTCAGTTAAATTGGTTGTGGCAAATGGCTCATTTGTGGGAACCTTTGGAAAGTGAAGGGGTAGCTGCTAGTTTATTAAATTCGCAGTTATTGCGGGTAGAAGGTCAAGTGGTGCGGCTGTTACAATTAGAGAGATCGCCCGAACCGGAACCGAGTTTAAGAGAATTAGGACAGTTTTGGTGGCAGTTAGTACCTAAAGCTCACCCAGAAATTGAGCAATCTCTCGAACAACTCTGTCAAAAAATGATGGCAGAAGAGTTGGTGAGTAGTGAAGAGTTGATTAGGGAATTAGACCAAATTTTACAGGTAGTGGGTCGATCGCAAATTTGCACTTATCAAATTATTACCTTAACAGATACCGGGCCGACCAGACAACGCAACGAAGATTCTTGTTATCCTCCCCCATCGCCACCGGGAGCAAAACATGGCGAAAATTGCTATAGTTCATCACCTACAGTAATTGTTTGTGATGGAATTGGCGGACATGATGGCGGAAATGTAGCTTCTAATTTAGCCATTGAAACTATACAAGAATGGTTAGATAGATTCCCACCGCATTTAGATAGCAATCACTTTGATATAGTGACTCAATTAGAAAGTTCTATTTTTGAAGCTAACGATCGCATCAGCCAACGTAATGATAACGAAGGGCGATCGGAAAGGCAAAGAATGGGTACTACTTTAGTCATGGCAAAAGGTTACACCCACGAAGTTTATATTACCCACATTGGTGATAGTCGTGCTTACTGGATTACCCCCACAGGTTGCCATCAAGTCACCATAGATGATGACATCGCATCGCGAGAAGTTCGCTTAGGTTACTCGCTCTATCGGGAAAGTTTACAACAAGCAGGAACAGGCGCTTTAATTCAAGCATTGGGAATGAGTTCCTCTCATCATCTCCATCCCACAGTGCAACGTTTTATTATTGACGAAGATTGTATTTTTCTGCTGTGTTCGGATGGACTTAGCGATAACGATCGTGTAGAACAAAATTGGGATAAAGAAATTCTCCCCGTTTTAGAAAAGAAAATCAATTTATCCGCAGCAGCAACAAAACTAATTGAAATTGCCAACAATCAAAACGGTCATGATAACGTTACTGTCGGTTTAGTTTACTACCAAGTAAAACAAAACCCCCAACAACAAAAACAAAAAAAAGAAGCTGGAGAACAGGGAATAGCAACTAATGTTTTACCGGGAAAACAACCAGAGAATAACCAATTCTCCCAACTGAAAACTCGTTTATTAGTAACTAAAAATCACCCACCTAACTTATTACCACTTTTAGCTGGAATTGTTTTTTTATTAGGTTTAGGTGGATTATTAGTTTACCTTTGGGTTCCAGCAATAGGTTATCGAGTTGATAGTTTAATTAATAAAGTTAAGCCGCAGCAACAACCAACTTCAAATTCAACAAATTCAACAATTTCAACAACTTCAACCACCACTCCTTTGCCAACTAATGAGACAAAATCTGCTGCTTCTCTGACTCCTGGAACTCGGATTCAAGTAAAAATTCCCCCACTCCCAACTAACCAAAATCAGAAACCCCTATTGCTGCGGCAAAGTTCGCAACCTCTCCAAAATCAAGCAATTATTGGTAGCATTCCTCATGCTAGTATTTTAGAGATTGAACGTAAAGACTTAAGGGAACAAGAACGCTGGCTGTTAGTGAAAGTTTGCTCAATTCCCCAACAACCAAAAATTAATAACCCCAAGCAACAACCGAGTCAAGCAGTTCCCGCTACTTTTCGAGTAATTAAACCAGGAGAACAAGGTTGGATCAAACAAACAGAGATAGAACCTTACCTCCAAGAGTATTCCCCTTCAGAATTACCAACAGGAGGGTGCTAGAAGTTCCAGAGGTAGAGGCGCAGAGGTGCAGGGAGTTTTTCCCTAAACACTAACCCCATCCCAGTTCCCAGTCCCCAGTCCCCAGTCCCCAATCCCCAATCCCCAACAAGATTTGTCGCCAGAATAGCATCAGAAAGGGTGAAAGAATCGATAAACTAATAATTGAAAGTAGAAATAGCTTCCATGCAGGTCAAATATTCAAGAGTTCTGAATGTTGCCAACTAAAAGCCTTTGCCTCAACATCTCTATTGACCGACTGCATCAAGTACCTGGTAAGGCAGAACACTTCGCCATTTGGGTTTGGAATGCACCTTATCCTGGTGGGCACGTCCATCATGATTGTGTTTTATCCGAATCTTTAGCTCAAACCTGGTTGGTTTGGCAGGATATGTTTTCTCCTTTTAGTTGGTCGCAGTCTTCGAGGATGCCAGCGCATCAAGTAGCGATCGCACCAACAGTAGTAGTATTATCAGGCAATTCCGGTAGACTAGGTGCTACCTACAGCGGACATCTGATGCAACAGCTGGGAATTGACCTGTGGAAATGGTTGTTTGATGGGCCAATTCAAAACTGTTTGGAACGTAGTCAGGGAATTGCTATTGGTATTGGATCTAATCAAGCTTTACGGTTACGTTTAGAAGTCCGCGACCCAGATTTAATTCTCATGCCTTGGGAAATTATGCAGCCACAAATTGGCAAACAGGCAATTTCTCTAAGCCAACAATTATTATTTAGTCGTACTAGCAGCGATGTTGCTCCTTTACCTCCACTTAGAACCGAGCAATGCTTAAATATTCTTTTAGTTTTAGGAGAAGAATCAACTGGGCAAAATTCCAATGGTGGCTGTTTGAAGTTGGAACAGGAAGCTAGGTTACTGGCTTCAATTTTAGAGAATAGCGTGTTGAATAATACTAAGGCGATCGGAACATTAGTTCCTTGTCAGGTAGACACGCTGATCGCGCCTACCGCTGCTGAGTTAATTTCCGCCTTAGAAAGTGGAGTGTACAATGTGCTGTTTTATGCCGGACATGGAGTACCAGCACCAAATGGCGGTTTGTTGTTTCTGCGTCCCGGCGTGACGATGAACGGTACGGAACTGGCGCAGGTGTTAACTAGATGCCGAGTCACCTTGGCGGTGTTTAATTCTTGTTGGGGAGCGCAATCAGCTAGAATTGATAACCAAGCAATTCCCCGCAGTAGTTTAGCTGAGGTGTTGATTCATCATGGAGTACCCGCTGTGCTGGCGATGCGAGATGCGATCGCAGACCAAGAAGCAATAAGTTTTATTGAAGCATTTGCCCGTGCTTTAGCAGAAAGAAAATCAATTGACCAAGCAGTAGCTATAGCTAGACAGCAGCTATTAACTCTTTATAAGTTCAATCAGCCAGCTTGGACTTTACCCGTACTTTACATCCACCCAGAATTTGATGGTCAACTGCTGGAAGTTATCCCCGATATTACCGAATTACCACCTGATTCGCCCACTTCCGTCGGTCGTCCTCACCTAAATGCTTATCTACGTCCAGTGGGTTTTACAGCAAATAACTATAATATCAACAGCAGTTTGCTCCGTATTGGACGGGCGCAGAAAAATGACTTAGTAATTGAGGAGAAGTGGGTTTCCCAAACTCATGCAGAAATCATCTGCCGTTGTACGAGTTTAAGCGCTAATGGTGCTAGACCGAATTACTTTTTACGAGATTTTTCTCGGTTTGGTACTCTAGTTTCCGGGCCTAATGGTACACAGAAAGTTCATCACGATCAAGTGTCTCTTCAATCAGGAATGGAACTAAAATTTGGCAGTTCCAAAGGTCAGGCTTGGGAGTTCGTTATTGGAACTTGAGATGACTGTTTGCCTAGAGTAAGACGTTCTACTTCGGGTAAGGAACTCCTGATCCGAGAGTGAAGATTTTGCTAGTCTTTAAAGTTCGGAATCAAAAGAAGTTAGTAGATTGTAAAGATTCGGTGTATTATTAATAATTTAGTACTTCACTTGAGTAGCGATTAATTAAGGAAAACATCAGCAGCGATCGTATCCTAATGCTACTTCCGCTACTCAATTCCTGTTTGATCGTAAAAAATCGGAAAGTTACGGAACTGGTAAAACTGCTGATGTAGTCTAACTACGGACAGCGTTAGTTAAAAATAAGACTCAGGAGTTAAAATTATGACCAGTCAAATTAGTGGTTCAGGATGTTTCCCTTCTTTTCATTCTCAAGCTGAACAAGAGTTGTTAGATGTTTTACTGCAAACAGAGGAAGAGTCTGTTTATTATTGGAATCCCACAGATGCAGATTCAGATGCTCATTTTGCTCAGTTAGAAAAGACATTTCAATTTGATGATTGGGTAGAAGAAGTAGAACAAAAGGCGAGAAATTTATTTAATCAATTAGATGCAATTTGGTCTATTCATGTTCCCCATGTAGCAGCACCAGATCTTTTGGCTATTTTGCGGCAAAAGTTTGCCACTCTTGTACCAAGTGATTGGTTAGAACTGATTGCTCAGAAAGCTTATCAGTTAAGGTTTAGAGAGGATCGGGTCGATCGTCAAATGAGTTTAGCAGATCAGTTGGTGCGCTGCGTACAAGAATTATTACCTAATTGGCATGAAGGAGATTTATATTTATTTTCTCGTCCTTTAGCTTTTGCGATGCGGGGAAGCGAAACAGCAGCGATTGATTCAATGTTGGCGACGGTAAGGGGATTACCTTTTGCTGAGTTGTCGGATATAGAAAAAGCTCGTTTAGGATTAGCGATCGCTCGTTATGCTTTAGCAGAATTAGAGCAGCAATAATAAATTTGAAAGCTTTAGCTATTTACTTTTGTCTCTCTCCTAAAAGTAGTGAAAGTTTGCTCCTTACTTTTTATTTATAGATTGCTAAATTTGAGATTTTGTCACTACTTAACTTACAAGAATTTATAAAAAAAAGGAACAGGGAATAGAAAAAACTATTCCCTGTTGCCTGTTCTCTATTTAATGGATTATTACTGATTAGTTTGGGCACTCCGAACAGCTGCAAAGAAGAATAATCCTCCCAAGGGCAAACTAATAGCGAGAATAATCCCAGTAGTCAGGTTGCCTAGATCTGGATTTCCTGAAGATAGCTCAAAAATTGAGCCAACAGCGGCGATCGCAGATACACAAGAAGCCAACAAAAACAAACCACTTTTGGGAGTCATTGTACCCACAACTATTTCTCCTTATTCGATTGGCTTAACAGCTTGAGTGGAAAAGCCGTATTTTTTCAGTTCTTGGTTTAAAGCTAAACCATTTTCTACACGGTCTACAAACAAAATCCCATTCAAATGATCCATTTCATGTTGAATGGCGCGTGCTAATAAACCATTAGCTGAGATGGTGCGGGGACGACCATATTCGTCTTTGAAAGAAACTTCGATCGCTTCTGGTCGTCTCACATCCAAGTAAACTTGGGGAATACTCAAACAGCCTTCTTGAGCCACACAAAGTTCTCGACTGGCAGCTTTGATAGCGGGATTAATCAAAACTAGAGGCTGATTAGCTGCATTATCAGGCTCGCAATCAATGACGATCAATTGCTTATGAACAGCTACTTGGGGTGCTGCTAAACCAATGCCGTCAGCAGTATACATAGTTTGCAGCATTTCCCGCACTAGTTGACGAATTTCGGCATCTACTTTGGCAACGCGCTTTGCTGGTTGGCGCAAAACGCGATCGCCCAAAGTATGAATTTCCAAAGGTGGCTTATCTAACTTTTTCTTTTCGACTACAACCTCAGATGTCATGGAAAATAATGGCGAATAGGACTAATTTCACACTTTCTCTTTCCTTCATTTTATCTTGCCATTTTCAGCTTAGAAGGGCGCACTAGCAAAGGGAATAAACGTGACAGAACCAGCACCCACCCCAGTAATAGCATTTTGCCCAGTACCACCAACTACTGGCCCTGTTGGGACACCCCACCAGTTATTTGTCGCATCGAGGGTACCACCAGTACCGCCATTTAAAAGACCAGATTTCGCGTTACCGATGAAATTATTTTGATTGACTTTAACAGTATTGGGAACTGTTACTGCCGCTGCTGCCGGATCTCCCGCTTGCAGGGGTCTAATTACAAACGCATTAACAGAGTTGGTGATCACATTGCTGGTAACATTCACAGTACCTAAAGTTGAAGTTGCCGGATTAAAGCCAGAATTTCTCAGACGGATACCACCATAAGTAAGGTCTTCATCACCTGTGTTCGGGGTTAGATCTGGCCCCAAAACCACGTTTGTGATGTTATTGTTCGAGATTGTAGCGTTACCACCTGCTAACTGTATACCATACTCCCCTAAATTACTTACAGAGTTATTGATTACTACACCTTGTCCTGTAATCGAATCCATCACAATACCTGGCCCGGTGAGGTTAGCAATTACGTTATCTGTAATTGTCACGTTGTTAATCCGAAATGCCTGGATAGCACTGGTGACACTACCACCAGTGGTTTGCACATCACGAATTAAGTTGTCTACAATTGTCAACGAACCAGTACTATTGCTAAAGTCTGCACGGATCACTCCACCGTTAGATGGCCCAGTCCCTGTAAATTGGTTTTGGCGAATTACAAGACCAGTATTGCTTATATTTCCTTGGATCAAATTCTGATCGGTAGCATTCCCCTTAATGGTCAATCCTTCAATAGTAACAGGCTGATTAGTGTTAACCGCGAACACTGGTTGACCACTGACACCATTAACAATACTCTGGGGGCCTAAAGAACCACTACCTGGACTAAGACCAGCATTCGACCCACGCACAGTTAAAGGTTTGTTGATAGCGACAGCACCCGGTTCATTATATGTTCCTGGTTGCGCCACAATAATGTCGTTATCGTTAGACGCTGTAACCGCAGCAGTAAAGGTAGTGTAATCTCCTGGCTGTAGAGTTCCACTGGAGTTATACCGAACAATAGGACCTCGACCAGCAGGAGGAGCGACTAAAGGGTTAGCTTCCAAAATACTGACAGCGGCAGTGCTTTGCGAGCCTACAATATAATTAGAGTCTTGCTTTGTTGATACGACTACTGTCTCAGTTGGCTCGATAGTTGAATCACCTAAAGCTGTAATTGTAATTTGGGTTGAGACAGTCTGATTTGCGCCAATGGTGATAGTACCGCTCAAAGTAGGATTGTAATCAACACCAGGGGTAGCTGTACCAGCAACAGTGTAGTTGATTGTTAGGGGTTGGGTAATATCGCCTCCAGTGCGTGCAAACTGAAATGAACCCGCAGGGCCAGTACCCTCTTTAGTGGTAGGTTGAGGTGCGGTGACAAAGACGATCGGTTTATTGGTGACTACTGCATCTAATATTGTGACTGTGGCACTTTGAGGAGTTCCTGATACAAAGCCTGTACCTTTAGGCGTTAAGGTGAGTGTAACGGTTTCTGGCCCTTCAGCTACAGTATCTCCAATTGGAATTACAGGAATAGTTGCTCTGTCGGAACCTTTAGGAATAACGACTGTGCCACTTAAAGTTTGATAATCAACACCTGGAGTAGCTACCCCAGTACCAGTGGAGGTGACAGTATAAGTAATTGCTAAATCGCTGTCAGCTTTACAGGGAATCAGAACTGTAAATTCGCCGTTGTTTTCCAGAGTGCCATTAGGTGTGGTTATTGGTTCGATCGCTATACCATCAGTAGCAACAATAATTGGTCTAGCTGGGCCGATTTTACCATTACTATCGATAAACGAAGTGCCATCAATACTGCTCGCATTGACATTCTTGAGAATGGATAAAAACTCACCTGCACCATTACCTTTAAAGCTGCTAGAAATTGAAACAATGGTGTTAGCTGCATTTGCTCCAGTACCCTGTGCCAGAACTAAATCGTCGAAACTTAGCCCACCTGTAAGCGAAATCTGATCTATACATAAATCCCAATCAGTAATCAAGTCGGCATCTGCAACCGTAAGACCACCAGTGGTTTTATTCGTTGGATCGCCAGTTAAACCTATAACAAAGAGATCTGCGGTACCTGTATCGCCACTATTTCCCGTAAGAGTATCAGCACCTATATCACCGTAAATAGTGTCAGAACCTTTATCGCCAAATAAGGAGTCATTACCTTTGCCTCCCCTTACTATGTCGTTACCTTGACCACCATAAACAGTATCGTTGTCTTCATTACCATTGAGAGTGTCGTCACCTTCATTCCCGTTCAGGAAATCTGCCCCGGCACCACCAAATACACTATCATTACCTAAATTACCAAAGACTGTATCGTTACCTTTGTCACCGTAAAGTAAGTCGTCGTCTTCGCCGCCAAGAATGCTGTCGTTGCCTTGCCCACCAAAAATGGTGTCTCTGTCTTGATTACCGTTGAGAAAGTCATCGTCTTCACCGCCTAAGATGCTGTCACGGCCTAAGTTACCAAAAATGGTGTCTTTGCCTTTATCACCGAAAAGTCTGTCGTTGTCTTTGCCGCCAAAAATGCTGTCATTACCTTGACCACCAAAAACGGTATCGTTGCCGTCATTCCCACTTAGGAAATCATCACCCTCGTTACCGTTGATGTAGTCATCATCCTCACCACCATAGAGGGTATCGTTTCCTAAATTACCAAAAATGGTGTCAAGTCCTGTGTCTCCAACTACAAAGTCGTTACCTTGACCACCGTATAGTGAATCGTTGCCGTCAACACCAAAAATGGTGTCATTGTCTTCGTTACCGTTAATGACATCATTACCTGCATTGCCGCTCAGAAAATCAAATCCGAAACCACCAAAAATGGTGTCATTATCTAGGTCGCCAAAGATAGAATCATTGCCTAAGTCTCCAAATAGCAGGTCGTTACCTTTTCCTCCGCGTACTTCGTCATTACCTGCCCCACCATATACTGAGTCATTGTCTTCGTTGCCGTTTCCTACGTCGTTACCTTGGTTGCCGTTGATTAGGTCGTTACCTGGCCCGCCAAAGAGGAAATCTTGCCCCTCATTACCGAAGAGGGAGTCTCTTCCTTCTAAACCTAGTTCGGTGTCATTACCTGCTAACCCAAGTATTAGGTCAGCGTCTATGGTTCCTTTTAGAAAGTCGTTACCTGGGGTACCGATGATAGTCGCCATTGTCTATATCTCCTCACTACCTAATCCATATAATCTAACGATTTAGGTCTAAAAAGAGTGATTATTAGCATTTATTTCCACAAATATACTATTTTGTGTTGGTTTAATTGGTTTAAGTAGAATGCAATGATGCACTTTTTTTTGGCTTCGTGCCACTGAAGCTGATAGCCTGAGTTCAGGGAGTTATGCCCGTAAAGGTAAACTATACAAGTTTTTTACTGGCTCTTACTCTAGTTAATCTCCGATCGGACTATTATGGCAAGTTGATTGTCATTATTTGTGAAATCCAAAGTTTAATTTACCTTTACCTCTAGCAAGCTAGTTTTGCTACACTACTTTTACTGATAAAGTTTTTCTCATCAGAATAATAGATGGGTTTAATGTAGTAGTAGTGTAAATAAAAACACGGGTATCCCTATGCTTTATTTACTTGATACCACCCAGGTAAAATGTTAACCCTGCATAGTTGCTTTAGCCAATATTGGGTAAGGAGAATTTAACTTTCCCGTAGTGTGCCGTCAGGCGTTTGCTCTCCAAATTTAGCACCTAAAGTTATTAATATTTTACTCAAATCACAGCTGATTTTGCCAAGTGTTTAATTAAAAAAATTAGCAGATTTTTATAATTTTCTGTTGGCAAAGAGACAAAAATCAACTATGTTACTTATAGGTCTAGCGGAAAGTTGCTTAATATGATATAAAGATGAGAATTTATACTAAAGCAATATGGTAAAAAAAATGAAATCTCAGTGGGAATGTTTATTAGAAAATTTGGGGGAATGGCAAGGTTCTTTTACTCGATTCTCGCCAAGGGGAAAATTAGTGGAAGATACTCGTACAGTAGTGTCTTTGGAAGGGTTGGATAACAATCAAGTTATTCGCCAAAAAATTCGGCGATTTTTACCTACTGGAGAAGTAGGGGAAAAGGTTTTAGAGTATAGTTCTTTGGGGCGGGGTGTTCTGTTTTTTGAAAATGGGGCTTTTTCTCAGGGATCGATACAGATTGCGCCTTTTTCGGAGTTTGGGGCGGAGTTGGGTTTGATAAATGGCGATCGCCGTTTGCGCTTAGTACAGTTGTTTAATAAAAATAGTGAGTTAGAACAAATTACTTTAATTCGGGAAATTTTAGCTGGTACTCAAGCGAAAGAAATTCCTGATTTAACTGTAGAACAATTGTTGGGAGAATGGGTAGGTGAAGCAGTAACAATCTATCCTGATTGGCGATCGCCTGATACCTATCCCACTAGATTAAAAATTTATCTCAATGACTCAGGAGATTTAGTTCAACAGCTAAGTTTTGCTAATCGCACTATTGAGTCAACTGCTAAAGTTCAAGGTTCTATTCTCTCTTTTGCACAAAACACCCAAAAAGTACAAGTTTTATTATTACCTAATGGTGCTTCCGCTACTTGTCCAACTAAAATTATATTTGGACAAACCTGTTTTTTAGAAGTTGGTTGGTTACATTCTCCTGAAGAAAGACAAAGATTAATTCGCAGTTATAATGAAAAAGGGGAATGGGTAAGTTTGACTTTAGTAACAGAAAAAAAGGTTTGAACTAGATACCCGACTTCTTCAAGAAGTCGGGTATCTCAGAGATTAAATAAAAGAACCTCGATATTTGAGGGCTTTTTTGAGTAATGTTTGATACTCTTTATCTGTTACTATAAATGCGCCAAACCTTTCTAGGTGAGGGTTATTCATTTGAGCATCAAAAAAGACAAATTGACGCGATCGCAAATATTCTACTAATTTTACCATTGCCACCTTTGAGGCTTCAGGAATTTGGTAAAACATTGATTCGCCAATAAATGCGCCACCAATAACTATTCCTAAAATCCCCCCAGCTAATCGATCCTCTTGCCAAGTTTCAAAACTATAAGCCCAACCAGCGTGGTAAAGTGCTTTATAGATCTGCTTTAATTCGGGAGAAATCCAAGTAGTTTCTCGATCGGCGCAACCTTCGACTACAGCAGAAAAATCTCGATTTATGGCAACTTGAAATCTTTCTTGATTAATCGCCCGACGTAGTGATTTTGGGTAACGAAAGCGATCGTCAAGCGGGATCAACGCACGTTTATGACTAGAATACCAGTTTAAAATACCAGATTCGTCTGCCATTAAAAAGAAACCTTGGGCGTATCCCTCTATAATTCCTTTAATTTCCACTTGCATGGATTAGTTACTAATTTAAGTGGCTATTTATGAACCTATCCGTTTTTAATATTTAACTTGTCTTGAAATGATAACCTTAGTATTTGTTAAAAGGTAAAATTCTCACCCTCCCACAGTATTTTGAGTGAAAATGGCTGAACCAATTCCACCGATTACACTACCATCCGCACAAAACCCTCAACAAGAGGCGGAATGGTTGCGGACAAATTTGCAGAGATGGCTCGATCGAGAATTTATCCCGGAAACAGTCAATCAGCAAATTGCTCATCGCGCCGCGCAAATTTATGCGCGACAACGTATGGAAGGGGAAAACGATTTAGGATCTCTGGTAATTGCCATTGTGACAGAGATGCAGGCGTTTGACTTTTCCCAAAGTTTTTATAGTGAATTTGCGATCGCCAACGCTGTCAGCGACATTCTTTTAGATAGTTTAGGGATCGATCGCTGTTGTGGACAATAATAGTTTTGAGTTTTGAGTTTTGAGTTTTTAATTCACAATTAGCTCAAGACTCACAACTCAACACTTTTATTTCTACCAGCTAGATTTAACAACCCCAGGTAATAAACCTTGGTGCGCCCACTCCCGCAAAACGTGGCGAGACAAACCAAAATCACGATAATATCCTCTAGGGCGACCAGTCACCCAGCAACGATTCCGCAACCGAGTCCGAGAGCTATTTCGAGGTAATTGTTGAATTTGACGATGAATTGCAAACTTTTCTTGTTGAGTAGTCGCACTAGCAAACTGATCTAGTAACTCTTCCCGCTTTTCGGCGTACTTTTCCACTAACTTGCGGCGCTTTTTCTCGCGCTCAATCATGCTCTTTTTAGCCATGAAAAACTATTGTTCCTTCTAGAACGATTAAGACAGCATTTTCTATCTTAGCTTTTTTGGGCATTTTTTTAACAGGGAGTAGGGAAAGTGGGTTAAACTGCTTAACTTGGGCATTTATCGATCGCCTCAACCCAAATGATGTAAAAATAGCTGCAACGGTGTTAACCTATCAGCTGTGGTTGCAAGCCCTGGAAATAGAAGCCCTAATGATTCAAACAATTAAACCACGTTAGAGGATGGTCAAGCTATTCCCGAACCATCCCTGAAGGCGGGAGCATCCCAATTTTGCTAAAATACCAAGCGATTAGAAATCGCGGCTACACAGACAAAGCCTGCCTCCGCAGGCTAAAAGTCCGCGTAGGCGGACTTGGTTTGTATAGCCCCAGACTTCCAGTCTGAGGGGCAATTTACACATTTGGGATGCTCCCCTGAAGGCAAAAGCAATTTCTGTTGCAGCTTAACTATTGTTGTTAGGAGATATTGGATTAGAAGAGAAGTCTGCTTAGGTTCATGTGTTTATCTGCGTTTATCTGTGTTCATCTGCGTCAAAATTTTATTTATGAATTCGCAGCAAGATAGTTCCCCTACTCTCTACTATCTAAATTTGCGGAAGGACACAAGTCAGCTAAGACACAGGCGTTACAGGCAGGTTTTCGGGCGGTACAAATGGCGCGACCGTGATAGATTAGGCGAATTGACCAGTTTTCCCAATCAGGTTGGGGTAAAAGGGTCATTAAATCTCGTTCGATGCGAATTGGGTCTTGATGTTCGGTTAAACCTAGTCTATTACTCAGGCGTTTAACGTGGGTATCGACTGTTACACCGTGAAAAATGCCGTAAGCGTGCGCTGAAACTACGTTAGCGGTTTTTCTGGCTACTCCGGGTAATTCCAGCAATTGTTCCATGAGTTTTGGAACTTGACCACGATATTTTTCTACAATCATGCGACAAGCGCCTTGGATATTTTTGGCTTTGTTGCGGTAGAAGCCTGTGGAGCGTATCAACGATTCTAACTCGCTGAGGTCGGCGTTGGCGATCGCTTCTGCATCAGGAAAACGGCGAAACAATTCTGGCGTTACCTGATTCACTCGCTCATCAGTACATTGCGCCGAGAGAATCGTCGCCACCAGTAATTGTACTGGAGTTTCATAATTAAGCGTGCAAGTAGCGTTGGGATAAAGTCGCTTTAAACGAATCAAAATCTCCAACGCTCTTTGCTGCTTACTGGCTAGTTTACGAGTGATGCTCACTGAAGTAACTTTTGTACCCACTCAAGTTGGGTTGTATCTCGGACAATCAAAAAGATTCCTAGTCCTAAGAGTAACATTAGCCCAGTTTGCATGACACCATCTTGAATGTGAGTTGGTAAAGGTTTACCACGCAACCCTTCAATTACCAAAAAAGCCAATTGTCCACCATCTAAAGCTGGTAAAGGCAAAATATTAATGATTGCCAAGTTAATACTAACTAAAGCGGCAAACAAAAATAGCCGACTAATATCAGATTGTGCCAACTTTGCGCCAGCTTCAACAATTTTCACAGGGCCAGCTACTTGAGAAGCAGTTTCCTGAAAATTGGTAATTAACTGATAAAATCCTTTTATCGTTCCCACAAAAATTTGTTGGAATTGGTCTGCGGCTAAGCTAAAGACTTCCAAAATATTATTAGGACGACGATAAATGGGATTGCCATTAGGAACTAATTGAACGCCAATTCGCCCTTTACCATCCGTTCCCGCTTCTGGTGTGAGGTTGACAGAGCCTGTGTTCCCATTCCTTTCTACAGTGATTGTAATGGGTTTGTTGGCAGAGTTTTGAATTTCTGTTTTCAGTAATTCTGGGGCTTCTTTAACAGCACCGAGTTCTTTACCGTTAACTGAAAGAATCACATCTCCGGCTTTAATTCCGGCAACTGCTGCTGGTGAATTTTCTGAAATAACTTGGGGAACAAGTACTCCAGGTTGATAGTTAATTCCTTTAGGAACGCCGACAATTCCAAACTGAATTACTAACACTAAATAAGCAAAAATTAGGTTAGCAATTACCCCGGCGCTGATGACAATTGCCCGGTCTAAAATGGGACGATTGCGGAGTAAATTTGGATCGTCTGCGGGATATTTACAATCTGGCTCATCGTCGGGAAAACCGACAAATCCCCCCAAGGGAAAAGCACGGATGGCGTATTCGGTTTCTGGCCCTTGGTATTTCCAAAGTATAGGGCCAAAACCAAGGGAAAAACGGTTGGCATGAATGCCTTGAAGACGAGCTGCCATGAAATGACCTAACTCGTGTACCACAATTAGGATAGCTAGGACTGCGATCGCTGCCAAAACTGACATAGATATTTTATGCTGCTAAATCTACACATTTCTTCATTTTACGTTGCTGTTTCGTAGAGCACATCTCGCCCTAGATAAGGTTGCAACACTTCAGGTATTTTTACTGTGCCGTCTGATTGTTGGTAATTCTCCAACACTGCTGCCATTGTCCTGCCTACAGCTAACCCAGAACCGTTCAATGTATGGACAAACTGAGTGCCTTTTTTCCCTGTTTCCTTAAAGCGAATACCACCTCGTCGGGCTTGAAAATCTCTAAAGTTGGAACAGCTAGAAATTTCCCGGTATTTATCCGCAGAAGGTAGCCACACTTCTAAGTCGTAGCACCTTGCCGCCCCGAAACCCAAGTCTCCGGTACAAAGTTCAATTACTCGATAAGGTAGCTTCAGGGCTTGTAAAATTGCCTCTGCGTCGCGCACGAGTGCTTGATGTTCTGCTTCTGAGTTGTCGGGATGGACGAATTTAACTAATTCGACTTTGTTGAATTGATGCAGGCGAATTAATCCTTTGGTATCTCTGCCGTAAGCGCCAGCTTCCCGGCGAAAACAAGGGGTGTAGGCGCAGTGACGAATGGGTAATTGAGATGCTTCGAGGATTTCTTCACGGTAAAGGTTGGTGACGGGTACTTCTGCGGTGGGGATTAGCCAAAGGTCGTCATCTTGACATTTGAAGCTTTCTTCGGAAAATTTGGGTAGTTGACCTGTAGCGGTGAGAGATTGGCTGTTAACTAACAATGGGGGAAGGACTTCGATGTAACCTGCTGCGGTTTGTTTGTCGAGCATAAAGTTGATTAATGCTCGTTCTAGGGCTGCACCTGCGCCTTTAAGCATGATAAACCGACTTTGGGCGACTTTGACTGCGCGATCGCTATTCAAAATCCCCAACTTTTCCCCAATCTCCCAATGCGGTAACACCGAATGTTGCGGTTTATATTCTTCTCCCCAACGCCGCACTTCTGGGTTATCTTCTTCGCTTTTCCCAATGGGTGTAGTTTCGCTTGGTAAATTGGGAAGTGCTAAAAGTAGGGTTTCTAGTTGGGATTTAAGTTCTTTTTCTCTTGGTTCTAGTTCGCCAATTTCGGTTTTAACTTTGTTTCCTTCTTCCCGCAATTCTAAAATTTCTGCGCCTTTGGGGTCGCTACCTTGTTTAATTTTGGCAGGAATGAGTTTAGCAATTTCGTTGCTACGCGCTTGTAGTTGGCTGCGTTCTTGTTCTAATTGTCTTTGCTGTTGGTCTAATTCTAAAATCGGTTGCAGGTCATATTGACCAGCACTACGCAGATTTAAGCGCTCTTGGACGTATTGTGAATTTTCCCGGATTTGCTTGAGGTCTAGCACAGGTTTCTACTCATTGGAGCCAATTAATTAGGATATCATTTGGGGACTGGGGATTGGGGATTGGGGATTGGGGATTGGGGATTGGGGACTGGGGATTGGGGATTGGGGATTGGGGACTGGGGATTGGGGATTGGGGATTGGGGATTGGGGACTGGGGATTGGGGATTGGGGATTGGGGATTGGGAAAGTTTAACTAGGATTAACAGATTTACCAGATTTCTTGATTAGTCTTGACGATCTTTCAGTTGTCTTCCCTGCTTCCAGAATTGTTGTAATCGTTATAATCTGAGACTAAGTGCTTAATCTACAAGGAATCCCAGTCCCCAATCCCCAGTCCCCAATCCCCAATCCCCAATCCCCAATCCCCAGTCCCCAATCCCCAATCCCCAATCCCCAATCCCCAGTCCCCAGTACCCAGTACCCAGTCCCCAAAGCGTTAGCGACTGATGCGATCGATCAACCAAAGCGCTACAATAATTCCGGCAAAATGTCCAGCAATGGTATTAATATTTGCTTGTACTGCCAGAATATCTAAAGAACTAATCAAACGAGAAGGATCGGCATAAATGGCGGTTTGAACTTGAGAAATCGATCTTGCTGCTAAAGAACCAACGATCGCCCAAGCACCGAGAATAGTTAATAACATTCCTACTAAATTAATGATTAACCCCATGCGGAGGATCGGGATAGTTTCTGCTTTCCGGGGACGCATAGTGGGATTGGATGATTGCAATTGTCTGCCAATGCGAACATAACGGAAACCCATGTAAACACCAATACCCAAACTGACAATTCCACAAATTGCCAAAAACACACCAAAATTAGTTCCCGGATTACCACTGTTGGGACTATTGGTATTAGGTGAACGACTGAAAACAATAAACAACAGCAACACAACTATAGAAATTACACCTAACACTAATTGCAGCCAGAAACTAGTCCAGCCTGCAATGCGGAAAGTTCCGGCTATTTGGCGAATAGCCGCAGGAACTGATGAGGAATCTGATTTATTTGCCATACCGATCAACCTGTTAGCTAATTTAAGATAAAAAGGAATTGCTGCGATCGCTTTGCTTTCGGTCGCTATACGAATCCTCAGTTCATTTTAGTATTGTCCGATTTGGCTAGAGTAAGTCAACAAAACAAAGTGTTCGTAAATAACATTGTCGATCGCCTCTGATGCCCTGTGATTTCCCCAAAAACTTAGAAAAACAGTTAATAACTTGCGGTACTTTAGCACTGTACCACCAAGCAGTCTTAACTGATAAGGGAGTGCCAGACCAAAGAAGCTGGCGAGCTTATGATACTCATAATCCCATCACCAGCAGAGGTCTATGCTCTAGAAATAAATTATCCTTAGTAAAACCCTATGGTATGGATAGAGAACACCAAGGAGAAAAGATGCGTCTTACTAGGCTAAATCTTTTTAGAAACAATAAAATATAAGAGTTTCAAGTGATTCTGTTACACCTAGCGTGAAATTGAACGCCGATCGTTCGCTTTACTTTGTTTTTCTTAGCTGAAAGGATTCTATTCCAAGCTTTATAGATTGGCAATTAAACTTTCAGTGAGAAGCAAGGCAAAATAATTTTCTGAATCGGCAAGCAGACTAACAATTGACTGTCTAAAATTGATCGTAATATTCAGCAGTCTCCCATCGGAAAAAATACAATCTCATCATCATTGATGCTGATACTGATGAGTTCCATAAACCCAGATTAAATTAAGACTAGCTGGCTATTCTGATGATGAAGAGATCGGTTCGTGTTCAACGCAATGCAAATAAAGCAAAAAACAATGGAGTGTTAAGCGGGTTATGCAAATGAAATTCGACGATATTTACCAGTTTTTCGATAATCCTCCCCCGATTTACTTGACCAAGGAGTTAGCTGTTTGTTACGTTCTTTCTGTATTAGCCAGGGGAGAATCCTACGGAACCGAACTAATTCAGTTAATCGAGACGGAATATCCGGCTTATCGTCTTTCGGATACAGTGCTTTACAGCGCTTTAAAGTTTCTGGAAGAGGAACAGGCAATCAGCGGTTACTGGAAAAAGGTGGAAGGGCGGGGTCGTCCCCGGAGGATGTACCGCATCAAACCGGATTGGCGAGAACAGGCACAGAATTTAGCGGGTCTTTGGCATGATTATGCGACGAAAAATCACCAACCTGGTGAATTGAGTAACCATCGGGAACCTGTGAAGGAGGTTTCAGAGAGAACGTAAATTTATGTAAAGTAAAGATACTTCTCTGATTGAGTTTCTAGAATGATTACGACGATTCTTTCTTCAACTTTGCTGCTGACGATACTGCTAGCGATCGGGCTATTCTTCTTTATCAGGGCTTCTGTGAAGGATAGGACACAAGTAATGAAATTGATGTCCACAGAATCCACAGATTCGCTTTTAGCCCAATTGCAGCAGTATTTCAGGCAGAGATCTTATAAGGTCGTCGCTTTAGATGCCACGCAAAACCAAGTAACTTTTGCCGGATTCGTGCGTCCAAGTTGGTTTTTAGCAATTTTCTTAACTTTTTTGGCGGCGATCGGAATTCTTTGCTTGGTTTTGGTGTTATCATTTCTATTCCCCCAGATAGGTTTACTATTTTTAGGTTTGGAACTGTTGTCACCTGTCGCAGGCATCTTCTACTGGCAAAAAGCTGGTCGTCAAGAGCAAGTTTCGCTAAAGTTGGAAAGTGCAGCCGCAGAAAATACCCAAGAAACAGAGAATCTAATTACTGTTACTGGGCACAGAGATGAATTATCCGTTTTACAAGCAACTTTAGGCTGGCAACAAGTTCCGTAGCGGGTAAGGGAACAGGCAGAAGTCAGAAGGCAGAAAGTAAAAAAGTCCCTTAGTCCCCCAAAATTGTATAACCCCATTCAAACCAAGGTTTGAATGGGGTTGATTTAATATTTTCACTTAGCTAATCCGAGACGATTCTAATTTGGTTGAATTTGCCACAGAAATCCTAATGAGTTTTGTTTTTCCATCGCCCCTTAAAATCTCATCTCTGCCTGGGGGTATGGGGTAATGAGCCGTTCTTTGGGTTTGTTAAAACCCTTCTTAGCCTTGCCCTGCTAATTAACTCCATACCCTGACACCTGATTCACCATTGAGTTAATTCTGGTTGAATAAGGGGTAAATAGCAGAATTGAGAGGAAAATTGTGGTTATTTCCCACCCATTTTTTAATTTATCTCTTCAGACTGCTGGTACTGTGGCTAGTTGGGGTTTGTCGCTTGGGTGTTCTAACTCCCGCAAGCTAGGGAACAAGAAATGGTTTTCTTCCACGTACTGCGCCCCGAATAATCCCTTTTCTGCCCAAAAGTACCGATCTGTAGTATGCTCGTTTCGTTTCACTAGCAATAATGCAGGTGGTAAAATCCCTTCGGCTTGAATAAATTTTCGTGCCGCCGTTACAGGTTTTTCTTGCCCACTTTCGATGCTATATTGAGGCACGTGCTCAAGAATCCTCCGGCCTTCTTGGCGACGACGACTTTTCCGCTTCCGTCTCCTTGCCAAGCTGTCTACCTCCTCTTTAAGGTAATAATTGTAATGATATTTACAAAACCGTCGCAAGTATATCGGCTTGAGTAAAAAAAATCAAGTTTTATTAACCCTTTGATACAAAACTTTCAGTCGATAGAGTGCATAATGAAAAATTTTGATGAAGAGGGATTGAAAGGGTAGAATAATTAGACGGTTTATGGTATCAGGCTGGGGTGGTGGTGGGAGAAACAGTCTTGGGAGGGAAGTGTCCTACAGGAAGTGCTAGAGATGATGGAAGGAAGGTGATAATAAGTTTAGGTGAAGTGAAAAAGCATTTATGGCATTAATCATTGCCTGGATTGGATATATTTTATCTCTTCACATCTGATGCCCCAAGAAAACTAGCTGATGGTTAGTTAGGGCAGTTTATTAGGCAAACTATTATTGATTGTATAGGCCGATCTGCTATGTTGATGCCTGCCAGTTCAGAATTCGTAACTCTTTGTCAAGCGCAGGTTGATTTGTTGAGGCAATCTTTGGGTGCGGCTTTATGTGCGGTTTATGTGACGCAGGAAGTGGTGGAACAGAAGGAGACTAAGTTAATTCCGATCGTGGCTTACCCGGAAGCTGGGGTAATTTGGGAGGAGAGACGATCGCTCAGTTTGTTGCCAAAAGAGTTGCAAGGAATGAATCCGAAACGGCGTTTACCTGCGGCTGAGGATGAGAATGAGTTAATTTTGGATCGGTGGGCGGGGGATGAGGGGAAGGATAGTTTTTTGCTGCAACAAAGACAGATTGTTTTCCCGCTGATTCATCAGGAGGTGGTGATGGGTTTGTTGGTGACGAGTCGGGGGGATAGGGCGTGGAATGAGTCGGAGAGGAGTCAGATTGAGGAGATTGCTCAGACGATCGCGATCGCTTGTATTCTAGATCGACGTTCCCAATGGTTGGAGCATAGATTTAGCGAACAACAACGTTTGCAAGCGCAACAAAATGATTTGTTACATAATCTTTTACATCAGTTACGAAATCCTTTGACGGCGTTAAGAACTTTTGGAAAGTTGCTGGTGAAAAGATTGGGTTTGAATGATAAGAATGGGGAGTTTGCGGCTAATATTTTACGAGAGAGCGATCGGATTCAAGATTTGTTGCAACAGTTCGATCGGGTAATTGATTTAACTGATGATGTGAATGAGTCACCAGAAGATGGATTTTTGGGTGATTTGGTGACAATTTCTCCGGTTGAGGCGAAGGTGGAAACAGAAAAGGCGAAGAATGTTAAGCAACCTTTGCTGTTATTACCGGAGTCAGGGTTGATGGAAATTCCGAGTTTGTCGGCTTGTTCTTTGGTGAAGGTTTTAGATTCGGTTTTGGCTGCGGCTGAGGCGATCGCACTTGAGCGAAACTTAACTTTTAAAGCGGAAATTCCCGATCGTTTACCCATTATAAAATGTGATAGTAAGGCTTTAACGGAAGTTTTGAGTAATATTTTAGATAATGCTTTGAAATATACGCCTTCTGGGGGCAAAATTTTTGTGGAAATTAAGCGGAAAAATACCGCTGATGGTAAGTTTTTGGGCGTAGCGGTGAGCGATAATGGTTCTGGTGTTCCGACGCAAGATTTAGAGCATTTGTTTGAAAGAGGCTTTCGAGGAGTAAAAGAGAATACCGAAATTCCGGGGACTGGTTTGGGTTTGGCGATCGCTCAAGAATTAATCCAACAAATGCAAGGAAAAATAGAGGTTTTTAGTCCTGCTAAACATCCAAAAATCAAGCAATTAGGAACTACTTTTATTGTTTGGCTACCAGAATTTAACTGATACTAATTCTCTATGAAGATGCGCTTAATTCACCCCACCCGAAACCCCTCCCCGTCCACAGAGAGGGGCTATGATTAAGCGGTAAGGAGTAATAAATAGTTCGTTGCCAACTCTTTATTGTTCCCAACAGACTAAGCTAATGAGCTATTTAAGAACTAAATCGGAGTTTAAAGTTAGGGTAAAATCACTATTAGGAAATATCGTAATAATTGTGGCTTTCTCTTGATTGCGAAACGTGCCAATTAATGCGTCAGAAGAACCAAAGCCAGAATTTAATAAGACTTGTTGGGAAGCAACCAGCGGGTTTCCCGACATCGCAACAAAAGCTGCTGCTGCTGCTGTACCCAAAGCAGAATTTTTCACAATTCTGTCAACTTTTTGGTTTTTAGAAATTTCGGAAGTTCTGTCAATAATTCTCGAACTAGCGCTAATTTCAATTCTTTGACCATCCGATAAAACTAACTCTTTAGCGACGAATTGAGCAGTTTTTTGATCTTGCATTGTTACTAGTTCGCCAATAATTTGACTGCTGGCAGGAATTAAGTAACTGGCGTTAAAAGAAGGGGCGTTTCGTACTAAAGTTAGAGTTAAAGTAATTGGCCCAGGTTCATTAGGTGCAACTAGGATTTTCTTAGCTACATTGTAACTTACTGGAAGTTTTGTTCCTGCGGGAATTCTAATAGCAATTTGTCTTCTAGGTCTTTCTTCTTGCTGTAAGTTAGGATTATTTTGAGCGAAGTTAGGAGATGGTAAAACTAAAGGTATGGTTGTAGCAAACTTGATTGACAAAGCAATTAGTAGAACTTTTTTCGTGCTGGTGAAATTACCCTTATACATAAAGTAACTCATCACAAAACTAGGTTTAATGAATTTTACTACTAATTTGATTTATTTACTCATCTAGTCGGGTTTTAGGTTGAAATTCGGTTGTCCTTAGCCTTCTAATTATCCAATCAAACCTAGCTCTGGCGAGGTTAATGTTTTCTAAAAGGTAAGGATGCAGTTGTTCTAATTCTACTTCTTCGGTTTGAGCTTTGCCGTAACCTAATTGACTGACTAAACCACGCATTCTCAGAGAAAGTAGAATTGCTAATGCACGGTAAAAGCGGGAAGCAAAGCTAATATCGAATTGAAGTTTTCTGGCTAATTCTTTACGAGGAATGGACAAAACTAAAGAGTTTTGTGAAGAGGTAACTGTAGCAGATGGGGGACGAAAATCGATGAAAGACATTTCGCCAACAACTTCGCCGCTTGTTAGTGTAGCAATTTCTTTACCCCCAAGGGTAGAAACAGAAACTGTTAAAGTTCCTTCTAAGAGAATATAAATTGCATCTACGGGTTTTCCTTCTTCAATGAGCACAGTGTTGGCTGTAATTTCTTGCCATATACTTGTTTGAATTATCCAGTCAACGTCATCATCGCTGAGTTCTCCCAAAATTAAGAAAACTTTTTCCATAAATGATTTCCTGGTAAATTGATGCTAAGGATAGTTAAATAATTTCTAAAAGCACCCTAATTAAGCAATTCGAGGCGGAAAATTCAGATTAAAGAAAGATGTTTAAAGATAGCGACCCTTCTGGAAATATGATTATTGCAGGTTGTCAGTACGATCGCTCACGACATATTGCTCTATCACGACAGACGATGATTCACCGCAAAATTTTATTGTATAAGTTTTTTTGTTTTCTAGGGAAGCTGTCAATAAATATTAAATAAAAAAGCGATCGCTATGACAAATTGTAGAGCGATCGCTTTTTGCTTGGAAAGATTCGTGCATCTAGATGCCTCTGTTGTACCCTGGATCGTAATTTCGGTTATTATAACTTGGATTATAATATGGGTCACTGTAACCTGAATTGTAACCAGGGGCGCGTCCAAAAGAATTAACTACTAAGTCCGAGTCTAATCTAAGATCCAGGTCGTTGTCAGGATCGATGACTACAACTCTATTGGATCGGTTGCGTCCTCCTAAGAGTAATCCGCCTACAGTTCCTACGCCTGTACCTGCGAGAACTTCTAATGCGTCGATGCGGCGATCGCCTGTAACGCCAGCGATTAATGCGCCAGCAGCAGAACCAACAGCTGCACCTGCTAGGAGACTGGTAAGATTTGTACCTTTGCGAACTTCTTCGGTTCTGGTAATGATGTCAGAGGAGGCGTTGATCGATCGGCGTTCTCCATTGGGTAAAATTAAATCTCTAGCCACAAATTGAGAACCACCACTTGCTGGTCGTAATTGTCCTGTAACTTGACTTCTAGCAGGTATTAAAATTTCTCCATCACGAGAAACTACATCGCGATCGATACTCAGAGTTAAATTAGTAGTTTCATTAGGAGAAACCACAATTTTTTCTGCTGAATCATATCTGACTTGAATCGCTGTTCCCGCAGGAATTCTGTAATTACCTCTTTGACTAATTGAATCTCGGTATTGTCCCCAAGCAGGAGAAGCAATTAAAATTGGTGCGATCGCAGAAGCGCTCATTCCCAAAGCAACAATTAGCGCTGTTGTTGATTTCCAGTTGCGAATTTTAAACATTCTTTAGCACCCTCCTGGGTTTTCTCTGTTGAACTTTTTGACGCTGGTTTAAAAGGTTTGTTTCCAATATTTTTTAAATTGATTGAGAGCGAGTTTGTAATTACTTTTTTCTAGATTAACAAGGTTAATATTGAAGTACATCAACCATTTGAGGTACAACTATCTATAGATATTTTATGTGATTGGCTAGGAGATTTTTCTGAATTGATAAAGACGTAGAGCGCAAAAATTAGTTCCGGTAAATCTATATTTTTTCTTACATTGAAGATGAAATAGTTTTTCTTTCCGGTAAAATTGCTGAGGTTAATTCATAGCATAACAGTTGATGGAACCAACGGAAGAACAGTATTTAATTGTCAACGCCCTAGAAACTCTGGAACTGCTCATCAGTAGCCGTTATGATAGAGAAACGGGACATTGGTATATTTTGACTACTAGTTCAGCATTACCAATTTCGATGATTTTGCCAAATGGTGAGATTGTACCAACTACATGGGAGTCATAAAGATGAGAGAACCAACAGAACTGGAAAAGCAGCAGTATTCAAGATTTAAAGAGTTGTTTGAGTTGGGAAGAAAAAGATATTTAGATGCTGGGGGTAATCCTCGACGTAGTGCAAGTGCGATCGATAATGATGATTATTTAACGGAAGAGGAAAGGCAAGAGTTTTTTAATTTAGGGCGACAAGTTTTTGGTGTAACTGTTAAAGATGGATATGTTCATTGTCAGGGAAAGTCTTGGAAATTGCCTGATAATTCATCTTTGCTCAAAAATGAAGTTGAGGCGTAATTTTCAATTAAGTAGTATTGGGGGGAAAGAATGGGGATGTGTTTTGGCGATCGCACTCTCTCCATTTCCCAAATTTCTGAGTTCACAGAGGCTTTAAAGCTGATAGCAGAGGAGTTTTTGGAGATGTGCGATCGACCAGTCGAATTTGATTCTAATAATTTATTCAATGTAATCCGCCATTTCGTGAATAACAAATTGGCTCTCCCCTACTTGAAGTGATAAAAAAACCTAATAAATGATTCCTAAAGATTGTGGTATTTGGACTTTAGCTTTATCAGAGGTACAAAAACTAACTTATTAACCTCAGATCGTTGAGATCCCCACTAATCAAGCTAAAACACAAACTGATTAGCAAAATTTATCACCGTAAGTACGGGAGAGCCATTATGAAAATAGTAGTAAATCTTGATGAATCAGAAACAATTGACCCGATCGATCCGATCGGCGATATCATGCTAACCGATGATACAACAACTATTCAGGAAAAATCCACTTATTTAGACTCTTGGTTTGATGCTTTAATTACCGGACTGAAAACTGTGACCCAAGGTAAAAATATCGCAGTTGAAATTGTCGAAGAACCAGAACTAATTGTATTTGAACCTTGGGGGGAAGGAATGCGAATATCTTATGGCGATCGCACTCTCTCCATTTCCCAAATTTCTGAGTTCACAGAGGCTTTAAAGCTGATAGCAGAGGAGTTTTTGGAGATGTGCGATCGACCAGTCGAATTTGATTCTAATAATTTACTCAATGTAATTCGCAATTTCGTAAATAACGAATTTCAGCCACAAATGACTGAAGAAATGTTGAGATAATCCCAGTCCCCAGTTCCCTAAGTTGAGATATCGATCGGCACTAACACCTGAGACAGAATTCTGCCATCATCGAGAATATAGAGATTGAGGAAACCTCCGATCGCACTGATGAGTAACTGACAAATTCGCAGGTGTAGTCCGGGGGGTTGGCGCAAAGTATGAGGCGCTAAATCATCTTTTGGTTGCTTTTGTAAATCAGCAATTAATTGTGGATCGATATTACCAGTGTCAGTAATCGACAACTCCAAAAAATAGTCAGAATGGAAACATTGCGGATAAGGTATTCCCGTATCTTGGGCGCTTAGTTGACGATACCAAATATCGATTCTTCCACCTTCTTCGCCACGTTGACAGGCAGCTAACAATAGTTCGTAAACTACTAACTGTACCAACGTAGAACCCCGATTGAGTAACAACGCCGCAGAATTGACAGCGGTTTTTCCTTGTTTTTCAGTACGCCAGTCTCCGACATCATGTACTTTTGCCCAGAGACGGCGACTTTTAATTAAGTCATCTACCCGTTCCAAACTCCGACGCAGCAAACTTGTGACTCGAATCGGATCTTCTGACTGCGATCGTAAAACAGAATCCGTACTCCACAATTCCCTCGCCAGCATTCTCGAAAGTGTTGCTAAAGAACCGCCTAAATGAGAACAAAGTTGTTGATAGCGCACTTCTTGGGCAGCTTCTTTGGGAGCAAGAGAGACGAATATCTTTAAAGTAGATGCTACAGTGCGGCAAAAATCTTCGATCGCCCGATGTTTATACCAATTTAAGCATTGCAGTTCTTGGCGTTCTTGCTGCAAACTACTACTGCTAAAAGATGCTCGGCGGAACCAAGCAAATTGTGCTACAAGTAAACCGAAGGCTGGTAGAGCACTTTCAGGCCAATGAAAACCTAAGCTATTACAAAGCACTACTACACCTGTGGGGAAATGTTCCGGTGTAGTTCGCAACGCCATAACGATAATTTCTTCAACTCCTGAACCTGTTAGCCATTGTCTAGTATTAGGCGTTAGTTGTTGAATATTTTTGTAGAGTAAACCATCGGTATTTAAAGCTTCTTGAATCAATTCATCAGTGTAAATTGAAACAGTTTGTTCGGTGTTGATGGCAAACTCAGCACTAGGAGGTGTTGTCGCCGTAATTTTGGCTATTTCATCCCCTGGTTGCCAAGAAACTAAGACAGCTACAGGTGCTTCTAGCAGACTAGCACAAGCCCGTAAAGCACTTTCTTCCAACTGTTGCAGGTTTTGGTAGTTTTGCTGCATCATGCTTAAACCCCACTGCAATGTTTGGTAGATTCTTTGTTCCCTGGCAGATTGTTTGTAAATTTGCCATTGCTGTAAGATTAAGCCGATTTGTTGGCTAACTATGCGAAAAACTTCTTTTTCTGCGGCAGAAAAAGTACGGGCACTTTCACAGGTAATCATTAACAAGCCTTTAAGCGATCGACCAATACTAGTGTTACAAACTAAAACGCTTCGTACTCCTGCTTCTAAAAATCCGTCTCTCCAAGAAAGTAATTTTAAATCTGTTGCTAAGTCTTCTATTACTACTGATTCTGAACTACGTTCTAGTAATTTCCAATCTACATCGCTTAAATGAGGCAATATATAAGGATTTTCTGGGGAATTAGTGGGATTATTTACTCTGCTTTCTTTGCCGTTACGTTTTGCTGGTTTACTAGTGGAACCTAAAGGTCGGCGATTACTGGGATGATTTTGATAGCAGATTTCAAATTGTTTGTGGTCGCTATCAAAAAGTAATACTAAAAATCGCTCGGATTGAAAACGTTCTTTTAGCCGATCGCTAGATTCCTTTAAAGTATTCAACCAATCTTCATCGCTATAAATACCTTTAGCTATTTCTGCTAATAATAATTGGTCTTGCTTGGTTTGCTTAATTGTAGTTTCCATTTGTTCGATCGGGGAAATTAAAGCAATTATTCTGGCAGCACCTCGTAAGTAATTTTTTTCTTCCTCTTTCCAAATTCGCGGTTCGTTACCTTCTACTGATAAAAATCCTAATAGTTCATCTTGTAAAAGAATTGGTGCAGCCAGTAAGGATCTAGCTCCCATTCTCTGCAATAATCTACTAGTAACGTCAGCCTTTAGAGAACTCAAACTTTCCCCGATCGCCACAATTTGATCGCCCAACATGGCACTATAAAAACTGCCTGATTCTTGGACAGTTATCCCGGAAGCTGGTTGTTGACTATCGCCAGCAATCCCCGCTAAACGATTACTCATATAACGCCAAAAGTAGCGTTTATCTGGTTCAAACCAGTAAATATTTGTCCGAGTTGGGTTGACAAAGTGATGGGTTTCTGAAACGATCGCTTCTAGTCGCTGCAACATTGTCGGCAGAGAAGGCAACTTCTGCATGATTGCTAATAAAGGTTCATCAGGGCGCTTAATCCGCTGGTGATTCCAATTAATTTCAATCTGATTTAATGAAGCGGCTAAAGTGCCTAAAAGTACAGATAATTGCGCTTTTTCTTCCGCTTGCGGCGAAATTCCCCAACCTAATAATCCCAACAAAATTACACCAAAACAGCGGTCGCGATGGCGAATCGGAAAAATTAAAGTTCCCCGAATCTTATAATTAATTGCTGCTTTGCGCCATTCTCCCGCCCGATTTGCGTCTCCTAAATCGGGAACGCCGATCGGTCTTTGCTGGATGACTACCTGTTCTAATAGATCGCCAGGTTGCAGGAAAAACTTTTGCTTCAAAAAACTCACATCTCCATTTGGGGCAATTCCACCTTTACCCAAAATGCGGTGTTCTATGTGATCGTACAAACCTAACCAAATTAAATCGTATTGAAATTCTGATTGGAGATAATTTAGGGTGGTTTCAATTAGTACATCAACGTTTTCTTCTTCCCGAAGGATTTGAAGAACCCGACCCAAATTAACAATTTTTTTATCTTCAGAATATCGCTTTTGTTGTTGGGCCATTTACTGTCACTCCCGTTGGGTAATGGGTAGTCGATAATGGGTTGGTAATTAAGTAATTAGTTAAAGTAGTGGACAGCGATCGGCAGAAGCTATAACTTGCACCAGTTTACTAACTATAATGTGCTGTCAGGTAAAAATTTAAAGGATCGGTGAAAAGAAAAAAATTTTCACTATTTCCTAAAAACCTTTTCCCCAGGTAATAGGTAAAATTTACTTACCATCTACCACTTAATAGCTTTGGACATATATCAAGCTGTTTTACGCCCCATTGTATTTTCTGGATTAAAAACCGATCCAGAATTTTTGCATAAACAATTTATGCAAATTTCGACTTGGTTGGATTGTCATAGCGATCGCCCCCCAAGTAGTTGGATACTCAACCAACTACAACAAAACTTCTCGATTGTAGATGCACGTCTGGAACAAACTATTTGGGATTGCCCAAATCAAACGGAAGTGCGATCGGAAAATCCAACTCAGTCTTCAGTTATTATTCCCCAATCAGCGGTGTTTAAGAACCCTATGGGATTAGCAGCTGGATTTGACAAGAATGGTAAGGCATCCGGTGTATGGTCAAGTTTTGGTTTTGGCTACGCTGAACTTGGTACTGTCACCATGAAACCTCAACCGGGAAACCCGACTCCACGCTTGTTTCGGCTGTTGGCAGACAAAGGCGCACTCAACCGTATGGGTTTTAACAATGATGGTGCAGCAGCAATGGCAACCGCACTAACCACAGCTTTACAAAGACGACCCAGACTTATCCCGATCGGAATTAATCTCGGTAAGTCTAAGGTAACACCACTCGAAGAAGCAGCCGCAGATTACCTGGGTAGTTTTCGCCTGTTAAAAGATTTAGGCGATTACTTTGTCGTTAATGTCTCCTCACCCAATACTCCAGGTTTAAGAACTCTGCAAGATGCGCCTATGTTAGGTGCAATCTTGTCTGCTTTGCAACAAGAAAACCAGAAGCTTAATAAGCCAATTCTAGTCAAAATTGCGCCCGATTTGGAATGGGATGCAATTTTAGATGTTTTAGATGTTACTTTATCTCATAATTTGGCAGGAATTATTGCTACAAATACTACTATTAGTCGTGAAGGTTTAAAGACTAAAGTTCTGCGGGAAACGGGAAATTTAATTAAAGATGAAGCTGGTGGGATTAGTGGTTTGCCTTTGAAAGCGCGATCGACCCAAGTAATCCGTTTTATTAGAAAGGAAACAAAGGGAAAATTGCCCATTATGGGTGTCGGGGGAATTTTCACCGCTGATGATGCTTGGGAAAAAATTACTGCTGGCGCTTGTTTGTTACAAACTTATACTGGTTGGATTTATCAAGGCCCTTTTATGGTAAAACGCATTTTAGAAGGCTTGTTGCTGAAGTTGGAAGAAAGGGGTTTGTCGAATATTTCTCAAGCAGTGGGATTAGAAGAAAATTGAACCACGTTCGCGTAGCGTGTACGTAGCACGTAAGACACGAATGTAATAATTTGCAATATCTGTGCGATCGCTTAAGGAATATTTGGGAAAGCGATCGCACCTACTAGCTTTATTCGATATTTGGATCTAAGGTAGATTTTTCACCAGAGAAAAACTCTAAATCTAAAACCTGTTCTAAACTGTAAGGACATTGAGCAGGAAAATCTTTGTACTTAAAAGAAGTTTCCCGCACGGCTAAATCTACACCATCTTGATAAGCTTTTTCTAAAACTTCCGGTAAATAAGGTTTTAAACTAAGACTTTGATCCAGCAAATCTCGAATTCGGCGGCGTTGTTCTCGCAGTGTAGAAAACCAAATTTTAGAACGGTAATAAGGCTGAAATTCCCATTTAAGTAAATGTCCTAATAAAACTCCCAAACGGTTTCTTAATTCTTGTCTTTCTTATTTACCCAAAGATTCTATCTCCTCAACCAAATTTGCAATATCTAAACAGTCCCAAGCACCATTACGCAGAAACTTTGCTTGTTCTTGTGTCCAGGCGTGAAAATCTATCTCATATAGTTCAGCCATAAAACTTTATCTCATCAAACTAAGTAGTAATTGCTTTCATTATTCACCAATTATTGTACATGAAAAATTTTAAAGCAATCTGTAGAGACGTTTCATGAAACGTCTCTACAATTTTTGTAGCGTTAAATTAAGTTAAAATCGCCATAGCTTCACCCACTCCCTAAACACTTACCATGAAACTTACTGTCAAACACTTAGAACAAATCCAAGAAATTCTCCAAAAAGAACAACTCGACTACCAATTAGAATTAGATGATGGGAAAATAATCATTATGGGGCCATCTGATATCCAATCTAGCGAAATAGGTGCTCAGTTTTGTCGGTTACTTGGCAACTGGGTTTATCCTCGGCGTTTGGGACGAGTTTTAGATTCAAGTGGTGGATTTATTTTGCCAAATTCTGATTTAAAAGCGCCAGATGTTTCTTTTATTGCGGCGGCTAGACTGCGGCAAAGTCCTCGTTATTTTGCTCAAATGGTTCCTGATTTAACTGTTGAAATTAAATCACAGAGCGATCGCATTCCCCCACTCCAAGACAAAATTCAACTCTTTCTCACTTTAGGTTCTCAAATTGGGATACTTATCGATCCCGATCGCTTAACTCTAACAATTTATCGTCGCAATAGCGAACCAGAAATATTAACTAACTCAGATATCTTAACTATCCCAGAATTATTTCCCGGTTGGGAACTGCCTATTTCTGAACTTTGGCCTCCCGTATTTGAATAAATTCTAAGCCACAAAAATATCTTTCATTTCCATAAAAGTTACTTCCCAAACTAACCTAGATTGAGCATATTTTTGCAATAGCTTTTTAGTTTTTTCTAACTTTTCAATAATTACTGTATGACGGAATTCCTGCCAATAATATTGTTGTAAATAATCGGCTAACCAAAGTTGTGCTTCCGTATCTAAATCTTTATCAATATCTCGTGCTAAATCTAAAGCTTGGCGCAAACTTTGCGGGACTTTTCTTACTTTATTTAACAATTCTTCGGGAATCGCTTGTAATTGTTGCCAAGCAAAAATTGCTTCTCCCGGACTTCCTGCTGCTAATGCTAAAACTTCTGGATGTTGTAAAATTTCCTGGTTCCCGGTTTTGGTTAATACCTGTTCCATTGCTTCCTGATTTAACCGATTAAACGGGATTCTTTGACATCGGGAAATTAAAGTCGGTAACAAAGATTCAACCGCAGGAGCAATTAAAATTATTGTGGCTTTTCCCGGTTCTTCTAAGGTTTTTAATAAACCATTTGCCGCCGCTTCTGCCATACTTTCGGCTTGTTCAATTACCACAAAACTTCGGGAAGCTTCCAAAGGCGGACGACCTAAAAATTGGCTAACTTCCCGGATTTGTTCTAAGCGAATTTGTGGTGGTGCTTTGCGTTTTACACCTTTTTCCGCTGCTTCAATTGCTGAAATTCTGACACCATTATGTAAATATGTCGGTTCTAACCAAAGTAAATCGGGGTGATTTCTCAGTTGAATGCGTTTTTTTATTACCGCACTCTTTTCTGCTCTTTTTTCGGGAGGTAGGGAATTGTAAAATATCAATTCAATGAAACAACTAGCTGTTAAACTGCGTCCAATCCCGTCAGAACCAGCAAATAAATAAGCAGGAGCAATCCGGTTTTGAGCTACTGCTTGTTTGAGTAATTCCACTGCTTTTTCTTGACCGATAATTGGCTGAAAAAAGTCCATGCAAATATTCAATCTAAAATCTAAAATCTAATGGTTGTACCACTGAGTAAATTTTGTATTTAAAATTATTTGGATTTGTTCGGCAATTAATTCTTCATCTTGGTTGGCATCTACTCTAATGATTCGCAGGGGATGAGCTTTGGCTAATTCTGTAAAACCTTGTTGTACTCGAAGGTGAAAGTCTAAGTTGGCTTCTTCCATTATGGTGACTTCCCCTTGTTCGCGCTTTCGTGCTAAACCAATTTCCACATCAATATCTAGCCAAACAGTTAAATCACTTTTTAATCCATTGGTAGCTACATCATTAAGCTGAGAAATTAAGGATAAATTAAGTCCTCGACCATAACCTTGATAGGCGATCGTAGAATCAGTAAAGCGATCGCATAAAATCACCATACCCTTGAGCAAATTTGGCTTTAACAACTCCTCAACGTGCTGCGCTCTATCCGCAGCATACAACAACAATTCCGTTCTCTCCTGAATTGTCTTCTGATTACCTCGCTCTAGCAACAATCGTCGCAACTCCAAACCCAAACTTGTCCCACCTGGTTCCCGCGTCACCATTACTGGTTCACCTTGAATTCGTTCTCTGAGAAATTCCCCCCAGCTACTTTGAGTTAACCAATCACGTAACCGCCGCAACTGAGTAGTTTTACCACAACCCTCTACTCCCTCAAAAACAATCAGTTTGCCAGACTGTCCAGAATTATTCCCTGAAGACTTAGAAGTTTTTACCATTTCCTGCTGATTTCCTTGACCCATTTTCCTGAATGTGAACATAATTTAAAGACAGTCCTAGCAGAATAATAATCTTGGCAAAAGAGGGTCAAAACATATCTTTGATCTCCGCAAAGGTTAGGTATTATAAGAGGGTCTTAGAACAAAAGCCGGAGGAATTGATGGCTCGTTACACTAGCTCCTATATAGTTAGCCTCCCCTTCGCAAAAATAGGCGAATTGGTGGTAGAAGTTTTAACATCCTGTCCGTTAGAAATCACCTATAACACAGGGGATTACATTATGGCGAAGGAAAAGCCAGGACAGGTGACATTTTCCAAACTCGTCAGCGTGGAAATTCTGATCGAACGTACCACTTCAACGCCGAAGGAAACCAAGTTTACTTTGGTAGTAAATAACACGGAGTTGCCCTTGCAAGTTGATAACCACTGCTATCAAATGTTTCAATTGGTGAGTCAGGCGCTTGTCGGCTGTCGCAATTGGCAAATCATTGAACCAGTAGCCGGATAGCTGCCTAAGCTGTAAGAGAGTTTAATATAAATTTATCCGATCGCAGGAATCGGTATCAATCGTCAAAACTAGCAGGATTAATCAATGTAATGTCATAAGGGTCTTCAAGCGGTCCTGTGGGTACAGTAGTGTCTGGTTTCATCTGATAATAAGTCGCTTTTACACCTGGACCGAAGACCACCTCATCCTTATCTTTTAGGTCATGAGCAGCCATTTTCCGGCTGTTAATAATTAAACCATTGGAACTAGTCTTACCCTTAGCATCTCCATCTACAATCCGGTAGGCATAAGTGCCATCTTTTTTGGGTAACTGAAGTAAAGTAGCATGACGACGCGAAACAAACTGCGAGTATAACCGAATATTACACTCTGGGTCTCGACCGATAGAATAAACAAGCTTAGTAAGTACGAACTCTTTACGCCCCTTGTCATCCTCTACCATTAAGATGTGTTTACCTTGTGAGATCGCCATTTAAAAACCTATCCTGTCATGAATTAATAACAATATCATCCAAGTTAGTGTCAAAATCAATTAACTAAATCACTTTCAGAGAAAGACACAGTAAAAAGAGCAAATAATAATAAAGTTTCTAACAATTTGACCCTTTTTACTGTATGGTGTCTGATATCAGTTAATCACTGGTTTTGTTTTGACTCCGAGCGAAGCGACGTAACAATAATGAGTTAGTCACTACACTAACAGAGCTAAAAGCCATCATTGCACCAGCAGCAGACGGACTGAGTACTAGCCCAAAGTTGGGTAACAAAATGCCTGCGGCTACAGGTATTCCCAAAATGTTATAAGCAAGTGCCCAAAATAAATTTTGACGGATTTTGTTAAAAGTGGCACGGGAAAGTTTAATCGATGCCACGATATCCATGACTGCATCCCGCATTAAGATTATTTGAGCGCTTTCGATCGCTACATCTGTTCCGGCGTGCATAGCAATACCCACATCTGCTTGAGCTAAGGCTGGTGCATCATTGATACCATCACCAATCATAGCTACTCGATGACCTTGACTTTGGAGATTAGCTACCGTTTGCGCTTTGCCATCTGGTTGCACTTGCGCCAAAATATCGGCTGCATCAATTCCCAATTTCTCGGCAACTACTACAGCTGCTTTTTGCCGATCTCCAGTCAGGATCATAACTCGCAATCCTAGTCGCTTCAAAGCGGTTACTGCTGTAGCAGCATCAGGTCTTACTGAGTCGGTAAAAGCAATCAATCCTAACAGACTATTGCCAGCTGCTAGATAAACTATAGTTTTTCCGGCATCTGCTAATCTGTTGGCTTTTTGGCTCAAATTTGGCTCAATTTCTATGCCATGCTGTTTCAGCCAGGTTTCAGTTCCGACTAACACTAACTGCTGTTCGATTATTGCAGATACACCTTGTCCTGGTTCAGTATAAAATTCTTGACCAGCGGGAATCAATAAACCAGCTTGAGTTGCTGCTTGGTTAATGGCGGAACCTAAAGGATGGCGACTACCGCTTTCCGCTGCTGCGGCGAGTTGTAGGAGGGAAAAGTTAGCTAAAGGCGAGTAATTTGCTGTTACATCTGGATTGGGAATGCAGTCAGTGACGGTAGGATAACCGCTAGTGAGAGTCCCGGTTTTGTCGAAAACTACTGTATCTATTGTGGATACTCGTTCTAAAACGTCTCCACCTTTAATTAGTAATCCCATTTCTGCGCCGATGCCAGTTCCCACTAAAATGGCTGTTGGGGTGGCTAGTCCCAAGGAACAGGGACAAGCGACCACTAAAACTGCGATCGCTAATTTTAAACTCAACAGTAACGGTGATAACTGATGAGTTAGATGATGTGCGCCATGATTCATGGCTCCATTAACTAAAACATCGGGCCAAATCCGAGTTCCGGCAAAGTACCAAAATAAAAAGGTAAGAGTAGCTATGGTCATGACACCGTAGGTAAAGTAACCTGCTACGGTATCGGCTAATCTTTGCACTGGTGCTTTGCGAATTTGAGCCGTTTCAACTAGGTTGACTATTTGTGCTAAGGTGGTATCCTTTCCTGTACGGGTGGCTCGTATAGCGATCGCTCCACTTTGATTCAAAGTTCCCGCAGCGACAAAATCTCCTTTTGTCTTACTCACAGGAATAGCTTCTCCGGTAAGCATTGACTCGTTTACAGTTGTTTGTCCTACCACTACTTCGCCATCGACAGGAAACTTTTCTCCGGGTAATACCTGTAAAAATTCTCCCACACGCACTCGATCGGCAGGAATTTCGACGCTATTTTGTCCAAATGCTGCCACACTAGGATCGGCGATTAATCTAGCCTGGGGCGGTTGTAGAGAAAGTAAGGCTTCAAAAGCAGCAGCAGCTTTTCCTCTAGCTTGTTGTTCCAAGGTTCTACCTAAGAGGATAAAGCCTAACAGCATTACTGGTTCGTCAAAAAAGCATTCCCAACCTAATTGGGGAAATAGTAGCGCGATCGTACTCGCAGTGTAAGCAGTGGAAGCCCCCAAACCAACTAAAGTATTCATATTGGGCGCATTATGCCGCAGTCCGCGAAACCCATCTACTAAAATAGAACGACCTGGCCCTAATAAGGTAGCGGTAGCTAGTCCCCAGTGAAACCAGAATGAAGTGAGAATGGTGGAATGTTCGCCTGGAACTAGGGAATGTCTGGTAAAATGACCGATTCCTGACAAAATAATCAGAATTGTGGCTATTACCAGTTGTTTAATTGAAGATTTTATTTCCTGACGGTGGCGATCGGCTGGACTAACATAATCGCTGTTAGTTAGCTGATTTTGGGAAGTTCTCGGTTGACTAGGGAAACCTGCATCTGTCAATTTAGCGGCTAAAGTAGCAGGTTCGACTTTACCGGATTTTACTTCACAAACTGCCACTTCTGTAATCAGGTTGACACAGGCAGAAATCACGTCAGGATGTTGTGTCAGCTGATTTTCTACAGCTTTGACGCATCCAGCACATTTCATCCCTGTCACATCCAGGGTAATGGTTTCTGATTCTGGGTGAGGGTTGGCGATCGCTAATTCGCTCTGCACTTGCATAGACTTTATAATTTACCGTGACACCTACGCGCTTCATTAGTTTACCTATTTTGAGGGTAGGTCAAAGGTAGGTTAATTGGCTGTAAATCCACAACTTTTTTAACTCTACCTGGAAACTGAGGTTTTGATAGGTTCGCGTTTTTACACGCCACTACCTAAAATAAACAAACTAATCAAAGTTCCACTATTCCAAAGACTGTGGAGGAAAATAGATGCTAGGAGATTGCGCGATCGAGTATACACTACACCTAAAACCATGCCCAAAGTTGTTAATGGCAGAACTTCGGAAAGGCTGAGATGGGCGATCGCAAATATTAAACTACTAGCAATTATTGCGCCCCAAACTGGCAAATAACGAGTTAAAGAAGGCAACAAAAATCCCCGAAATAGGAGTTCTTCAAATATCGGTGCTGCGATCGCAGCAGTGACAAAAAATATTGCCAAAACTACCAAATCTTTGGTTTCCAAAGCTAAAGATAACAACGGATTACTACCACCTTGTCCCTGCCAAATTCTTTGGTTAATCAAAGAAATTAAAATCACCAAAGGCAAAGCCGCCAAATAGCCACCAAATCCCCAAAATAACCATTTATCTAACAGTTTAAACCGAAACCATCCTTCAGGTAAAGGTAGGAAAGATTTAATAGACACATACAAAACCGACAAAGCAGCAGCAGCTACTAGAACATAATTAACAAAAACTAAAAGAGCTTTAGACCGTAAATCGAAAGTTGTCGGGTCGAGATTTAGCAATTTCAGCGTTATTGGTAGAACCAAAATAGACACCAAAATCTGCATCAGAAAAAAGCCAGCAACAAACACCTGTAAAATAGTTTCCCCATCCCAAGGAGTAGAAAAAGTTAAATTGCCATTTTGCGCCAAGAGAGAATCCTTACCTTTTATTGCTCTTTGAATTAACAAGAAAAGCAGTAATCCCACTCCTATTAAAAATCCTATTGTCGGTACAGCCCCCACAATTGCTAATTTTAAAATAGCTTGTTCAGCCATTTTTTGTTCTGCTGCTATAAGTTGCGCTAAAGCCTCATCTCTTTGTTGTAAATAGTAGAGTTTAGTTAAAGCTTGATTGCGAAACCAACCATCTAAAGATTTTTTAATTATCGACTCAGAATTAGGTAGAATTTGTGGTGGTGTACTCCACAAACCAAGCAAAACTTCAGCACTTTTCAAAGATTCAGAATCAGAACTTTTTGCTTCTAATGTTTGAATTTCCGATCGCCAAGTCTCAACAGCACCTTTTCTTTCTCCTTGTTTAGCTTGTAAAATTCCCAACCGCAAATCTACTTGATTGATGAAATCTTCTAATTGGGTAATTGTTCCTTTCAGTTGTTTAGTTTCATCTGGTAAAAGTTCCGCTTGCGCCTTAGCTTTTGCTAAATTAGTCTCAGCTTGTTCTCGCGCTTCTTGATACTGCTTTTGGGCATTTTTCAAAGGTTCCGCGCCAATTAAAGCATCTCGCAAAGATTTACTATTTGCATCCTCTCCTGGTTCCCCTTGCCATTCGGTTGCGTAAAGTAGTAAATTAGTTTGGTACAGTTCCAAACGGCTTTGAATTTGCGGTTGTTGCCAACTCCCCAACAAAGATGGGCCAATGAAAAACACAACTAAAAAAACAGTGAGAACCCCTAAAATTATCCTTTTGAGTGTCATTTAATTCTCCGCACTTTACCCTTACCATTAAAGCTTATTTGGGATCTAATGAGTGTAGCTGTTGATGTCTCTGTTCTCAAAATCTTACTAGTTCAGTTTAAACTTGACCAAAATAGAAAGTATCTGTATTAGGATCGATCGCAAATCGTATCCTCTCCAAAAATCCATTTAACCCAATAAAAGAAGGAAAATTACCCCAATATTCCTCAACTTCCGGCACAAAAACCGTAGAGTCTACATCTAAATCTGTACCATATTTAGCCTGTAATTTTATATTCAAACGAACTATAAAACCCTCCAGTCGCATTCCTCTAATTAGCATCGTTCTTCTTTCCAGTGCTGATATTATATCGACTCCAGCATCAGCAGCGACTTTTGGCGCACAAATGACATAAGGCGCACCCGTATCCAGCACAGCCAAAGTTTTAATTCCTTGAATTTATACCTCAAAAATAATACGATTTGTCGTTTCTGTTGAGGTTGCAGGACGATAATCATAAGTAAGCGATCCTGTTGCAAAAAATTCGTTATTTGGAAATAGTATTACCATTAGTTTAATAAATTGCAGTCACCAATATACCTGTATTTTTTATATCACCTACCTGTTTGATTACTTCATCGTGATTTTTACCAGATGCCAAAAGTTGACCATTTTTAATAGCCACCCATTGACCGCGATACTGAGTGCAGTTGTTCTTGATCCATTTCATATTTTCTCCTATTTCAGGATGCCCTCCCCGATCGACAGTAGTAATCTTAGCAGGAGCTAAAATATAAGCATACTTTTGTAATTCTTTATGTTCGGGATAATGCTTCAGTCCTTCAGTTGCTATCTGCCATGCTGCTTTCCAATCATAGCGATCTAATTCTCGATCGGCTGCACTAATATATTCTTCAGGTGTGTTATAGATCATTGTTAATCTACTCGTTTTCATCAGATTTTACAGTTACAGTTAATTTTAAGCCCAACTCTTCTAACCAAAGACTTAAATTGTATATTTCTGCGCTACCTTCGACGGATAAAATGCGATCGAGTTTTGCCAAATGCTGTTCATTACCAAGTGCTTCCGCCACATCTTGCAACGCCGCTTTGAGTAAATTTGGTTCTGGATCTTTTTCTTCTAAAATAGCTTCGATGTAAGCAGCAGCATATACAGGATTTTTCAGCCGTTCAATTAAAGATTCGTGATAACTTACACTTTTACCCATGTTCTCAACTCCGATAATTTTCCCAGTACATTTTAGCAATTGAAATATCTTGTTCTTGGGTATTTTTATCTCCTCCGCAAAGAAGAAGTACGATAGTAGATCCTAGCTGTCCAAAGTAAATTCTGTAGCCAGGGCCGTAGTCAATTCTTAACTCAAAAACACCTTCACCGACAGAACGATAATCTCCTAAATTACCTTGTGTAACACGCCTGAGTCTGGTATCAATCTTAATTTGAGCTTTCTGATTACGCAGGGAATTAAACCACTCCTCAAAAGGAATTCTCCCATCAGGAGTGACGTATCGTTGAATTTGTCTTGGTTGAGCTTCCATGATTTAGATTGTAATCGCGATCGCAAATTTAACAGCATCGAAATGTCCCAGCATGAGGTAAAATCTTCTTGACACAATGATGCTCTGTCGTTCCCTCACCTAAAACCTTTGTGGAGGATAAACCCCTGTCAACTCGCGTTATCCTTGTCCGTCACGGACAAAGCAGCTACAACAAAGAAAAAAGAATCCAAGGTCGCTTAGATGCGTCTATCTTAACGGAAGAAGGTCGTGCTACTGCCGTTCAAGTTGCTAACACCCTCAAAGGACTGAAATTTGCTGCAATTTATAGCAGTCCTTTACAACGTGCTAAAGAAACAGCATTAACTATTGCTTCCTGTTTAGAAACATCAGATTCAACTTTAGTAGAAGTCAAAGATAGTTTGATGGAAATTCATTTACCTCTTTGGCAAGGAATGTTAAAAGAAGAGGTCAAAGAAAAGTTTCCTGAAGATTACAAATGTTGGAAGCATCGCCCTCATGAATTGCGGATGTTAGTGCCAACAGAAACAGGCGAAACAGCAGAATATTTTCCGGTACTAGCTTTATTTGAACAAGCTAAGTTCTTCTGGAAAGAAATATTACCGCGCCATCAAGGTCAAACAATTATGATTGTGGCGCATAACGGGATTAATCGCTCTTTAATTTCTACCGCAACAGGCATTCCCCCAGCTTACTATCATTCAATTCAACAGTCGAATTGTGGCGTTAGTGTTTTGAATTTCCCAGATAATTTCTCCTTCGATGGAACGGGAGAAAATAGCAAAGGAGTTCAACAGGTACAACTTGAATCAATGAACGTAACTACTCATTTAGAGGAAAGTTTACCTAAACCTCGCCCCAGTCACAAAGGCCCCAGGTTATTATTAGTTAGACATGGAGAAACTGAGTGGAATCGGCAGAAAAAATTCCAAGGTCAAATTGATGTTCCTTTGAACGACAATGGCAAAGAACAATCAAAAGCAGCAGCAGAATTTCTGAAAGATATAAAAATTGATGTGGCTATTACTAGTCCATTATTGCGCCCGAAAGAAACAGCCGAGATTATTCTGAAATATCACCCAGAAATTGAATTAGAGTTACTTCCTGATTTGCAAGAAATTAGTCACGGACTTTGGGAAGGAAAGTACGAAAGCGAGATTGAAGAGGGATATCCCGGTTTGTTGAAAAAATGGCAGAATGCGCCGGAAACTGTACAAATGCCAGAAGGGGAAAACTTACAACAGGTTTGGGAAAGAGCGATCGCAGCTTGGCGATCGATTATAGTTAAATATAGCCAACAACCAAAAACAATTTTAGTTGTTGCCCATGATGCAATTAATAAAGCCATTCTCGCCCATTTATTCAACTTAAGCCCCGCACATTTCTGGAACTTTAAACAAGGCAATGGTGCTGTCAGCGTCATCGATTATCCTGATGGAATAGAAGCATTACCAGTCCTAGAATCAATGAATATTACCTCTCACTTAGGCGGAGGAGTTTTAGATAAAACCGCAGCTGGCGCATTGTAAAAGTTTTGAGTTTTGAGTTTTAAGTTTTAAGTTTTTGAGTTAAAACTTAAAACTGTTGCGGCAAAAGCCTTAATCATTTGTTTAGTTGTCAGCTATCATTATTTACTCTCGAATGACAAATGACAAATGACAAATGACAAGTGATAACTAAACTAATGACAAATGAATGAATTACTCCAACAAGTAAGATTACTAGACCCTGTTTCCGGGACAGATAAAACAGCTGATGTTTTAATTATTGATGGTTACATTAAAGCTGTAGAAAATCAGATTTATGAGTTTCCGTCCGATACCCAAATACGGAACTGTTACGATCTAATTTTAGGCCCAGGTTTAGTAGACCTTTACAGTCATTCTGGAGAACCAGGATTTGAAGAACGAGAAACCTTACAATCATTACAAAAAGCTGCTATTTCTGGAGGTTTTACCCGTCTTGCCATCCTCCCAGATACTTCACCTCCAATAGATAACCTTGCTGCTGTCGCCAACTTGCAAAAAACTTGTCCTCAGTTGCTTCCTTGGGGCGCAATAACTCAAGGTGTCCAAGGTCAACAAATGACCGAAATGGTAGAATTAGCCGATGCGGGAGTGGTAGGTTTTGCTGATGGTAAACCTATTGTTAATTTAGCTTTGCTGCGGAGAGTTTTAGAATATCTTCAACTTTTAAATAAACCGATCGCACTATGGGCATCGTACCCCGAATTAGTCGGCAATGGGGTAATGCGAGAAGGTGCTAATTCCATTCGTTTTGGACTATCGGGAAACCCTGCAATGGGAGAAACTTCCGCCCTTGCTGCTTTGTTGGAAGTTGTCGCTGCTGTGGGTACGCCAGTCCACATTATGCGAGTTTCTACTGCTCGTAGTGTACAACTAATCGAGGATGCCCGATCGCGCGGTTTGCCCATTACCGCTAGCACAACTTGGATGCACTTATTATTAGACACCGAAGCGATCGCCACTTACAACCCATCATTAAGATTAGAACCGCCTTTAGGTACACCGAATGACCGTTTAGCCTTGCGACGGGGAATCAAGCAGGGGATAATTGATGCGATCGCGATCGATCACGCACCTTATACTTATGAAGAAAAAACCGTCGCTTTTGCAGAAGCCCCTCCTGGTGCCATTGGTTTAGAATTAGCCTTACCCTTACTCTGGCAAAATTTAGTAACAACGGGCGAAATTTCCCCCTTAGAACTCTGGCGACTTTTGAGTACTCGCCCCGCCCAATGTTTACAACAAACTCCTCCTAAAATTAACCCAGGTTCCCCCGCCGAAATAACTCTTTTTGCCCCCCAAGAAACCTGGCAAGTAAATATTAACAATCTTTCTTCACTAGCTACGAATACCCCTTGGTTAGGCAAAGAATTAACCGGAAAAATTTTACAAACTTGGTGTTAATTTTGAAGGTAGGGGAAAGTTTTGAGTTTTGAGTTTGGGAGAGTTTGGGGAGTTTTGAGTTAAGAAATTTCCCCCTGTCCCCTTGTCCCCTTTTCTCGAAAGTCCCCTTGTCTCACTTTGAATTCCCCGTCTTCGGGTAGAGAGGTTGACGATCGATCTCGCCTATACTCTTTGGAGGCCAAAAACGCACTGAAGCTTTACCGATAATGCGATCGCGTGGTACTAAACCCCAGCAACGACCATCATAACTATTTCGACGATTATCACCTAAAACTAAAAAAGAATTAGGAGGTATAACTACTGGTTTTGCTAAAAAAGCTGGTTGTCCTGCTGGACAAACATCAGTACTTGTTTCCTGTCCCTCAGTATATTTTTCTTGTAAAACTTTACCATTAATGTATACTTTGTCGTTTCTGAGTTCTACTTTTTCCCCTGGTAAACCAATTACTCGTTTAATAAACGCATCATGAAAATTTTGCTTTTCTAAGGCAACAGTAGGATTGAAAACTACTATATCACCACGTCGAGGTGAACTAAAATTATAACTTAGCTTATCAACAATTAAGCGATCGTTGATTTGTAAAGTTTCTAGCATAGAACCCGAAGGAATATAACGGGCTTCAGCAACAAAAGTACGAATCCCCAAAGCTAAAACACCACTCAGTAAAATGGTTTTCAATACCTCTAACCAGGCATTATCATATTTTTGTTGAAGATTTTTTTCAGGATTTTGCTTCTGAATTTCAGTCATAGATATTTAATCAATTAAGCGAACGGGAAGAAGAGTTTTAGCTCTAAGGAGCTTTCGTCAGATATACTTTCAGAGTATGATTCTCTACAAAGTTTTACCTTCTACATCTACTTTAAATTAATTATTGCCATGTCATCTGCTACTAACTTATTAATTCGACAAGCCAGAATACTTTTACCTACTGGAGAGTTTCTGGTGGGAGATGTAAAAATCTCAGATGGGAAAATCGACCAGGTTTCATCGGATCTTAGCACCAATGTAGATGAAACTGCTGTTAAGATTATCGACGCTGCTGGTTTAACTTTGTTACCAGGGGTAATTGACCCGCAAGTACATTTCCGCGAACCAGGACTAGAATACAAAGAAGATTTATTTACGGCAAGCTGTGCTTGTGCTAAGGGTGGGGTAACTTCTTTTCTGGAAATGCCCAATACTCGTCCTCTAACCACTACTCAAGCAACTTTAAATGATAAGCTACAACGCGCCGCCCAGAAATGCTTAGTTAATTATGGTTTTTTTGTTGGGGCGACAGCAGAGAATTTACCAGATTTGTTGACAGCCAATCCGACTCCGGGGATTAAAATTTTTATGGGGTCGATGCACGGACAGTTATTAGTAGATGGAGAAACGGCTTTAGAGGCTATTTTTGCGAAGGGAAAAAGATTAATTGCTGTTCATGCGGAAGATCAGGCGAGAATCAACCAAAGAAAACAAGAGTTTGCTGGGATAACCGATCCAGCTATTCATTCTCAAATTCAAGATAATCAAGCGGCGTTGTTAGCAACTCAGTTGGCTTTAAAACTTTCTAAAAAGTATGAAAGACGTTTACATATTTTGCATCTTTCCACTGGAGAAGAAGCTGAATTGTTGCGTCAAGATAAACCCAGTTGGGTAACAGCTGAAGTCACGCCACAACATTTATTGCTAAATACAGAAGCTTATCAGGAAATTGGCACTTTGGCGCAAATGAATCCGCCTTTGCGATCGCCAAAAGACAACCAAATTCTCTGGCAAGCTTTACTCGATGGTGTAATTGATTTTATCGCCACAGATCACGCCCCTCACACTTTAGAAGAAAAAGCCAAAGGCTACCCAAATACGCCATCAGGGATGCCAGGGGTAGAAACTTCTTTGCCTTTAATGTTAACTCAAGCGATGCAGGGAAAATGTACAATTGCCCAAGTTGCTAACTGGATGTCTACGGCTGTCGCTAAAGGTTATAAGATTCCGCATAAAGGTGCGATCACTCCTGGTTACGATGCCGATTTAGTCCTGGTAGACTTAGATAATTATCGTCCAGTTTTGCGCGAAGAATTGCAAACAAAGTGCGGTTGGAGTCCCTTTGAAGGTTGGCAGTTAACTGGTTGGCCTGTTATTACTATTGTCGGGGGAAATGTGGTTTATGAAAAAGGGAAATTATTTACAGAAATCAGAGGTAAAGCCTTAACATTTGATGCTTAATTAGCTCAAATTTAGAGTAAAATCTCCCATAGCAAGCAGTTTAGCTAAACGTCGATCGTTAGGAGTATAAATCAATTGAATTTGTAGATAACTACTCGGCATATAAGTTAATTTTTCTGCCCATTCAATTGCCATAATTCCCAAAGCAAACTCTCCACCTTCCCAGTAATTTTCTAAACCTAATGCTTCTACTTCTGGCGATGACAACCGATATAAATCAAAATGATATAAAGGTAAACGCCCTTCTGAGTACTCATTAATCAAAGTAAAAGTAGGACTAACTATGGGTTCAGAAATTCCTAAACCTGCACCAATTCCTTGAACTAAAGTAGTTTTGCCAGCACCTAAATCACCTGATAATAAAATTACTGTACCAGCAGTGAGATTGCGCCCTAAGTTAATTCCTAGCTGACGAGTTTCTTCAGCATTTGCTAAGGGAATTTCTTGTAATTTAAACGTCATAACTTATAGAATCCCATGATAGATTCTGATTGAGCGCGACTGTACCAACGCAGTAAAACTCTAGCTAGTCTTGCTGAATCATGGCGAACCAAACCAGTTTTTTCGTCTTCATACATGATGTTAGATAGAACGATTCGCCGACCTAATAAATTGATTGCTTCTCTGTCTAAGTAAACTGGGTGCGAATCTTCTTGGGCGTAGCGAATTAAAGCTTTTGCTGAAGGAACTTTGCGCTGAACTAATACAGCATCGAATAGTTTTTTACCGCAAGCTTTATCGATCGCTTTAATATGATCGGCAACCGTGTAACCTTGAGTTTCTCCTGGTTGAGTCATCATATTACAAACATAGAGGCGGGGAACATCTCGTTTGGCGATCGCTTCGGCAATTTCTGGTACTAATAAATTGGGAATAATACTGGTGTAAAGACTGCCAGGGCCAATCACAATATAATCAGCTTCTTTGATTGCCTGTAAAGCTTTGGGTAAAGCCGGAGGATTAGCAGGAATACAGCCAATTTTGACTATCTTCCCCATCGCTTCCGTAATATGAGACTCGCCCTCCACGCGCCGTCCGTCTTCTAATTCAGCCCAGAGACGAACATCAGAAAGCGTAGCGGGTAAAACTCGACCCCTTACTGCTAATACTTTAGAACTAGCAGCGATCGCCCGTTCCAAATCTCCTGTAATCTCGCTCATCGCCGTTAGGAACAAATTACCAAAACTATGTCCCATCAAACCATTCCCAGCGCTAAAACGATAGCGAAACAGTTCCGTTAACAACTTTTCCTCATCCGCCAAAGCAGTTAAGCAGTTGCGAATATCTCCCGGAGGTAAAACCCCGATTTCGCGCCGTAACCGTCCAGAAGAACCACCATCATCAGCTACGGTAACAATAGCGGTAATATTAGCGCTGTAAGCCTTCAGACCCCGCAACAAAGTTGACAGTCCCGTACCACCACCAATTGCGACAATTTTTGGCCCTCGATTCAACTTCCGGTGAGTCAGCAACACATCAATTAGTTCTTCCTCTCCACTCGACTTGAGAGCTTCCGTAATTGAATTAAAACTGCGGGTATGTCCCCAAAAAATCAGTAATAAGCCAGCCACAATCACCAATGGCCCACTGATGTAATTGGGAACGATCGTGGTAATTTTCTCTAAAACATCATTAACTAGCTGAATTAAGCGGTTAATGGGAGTCAGCTTGATCCAAATCGCTAAACCCAAAGCCGTCAGCAAGACACCGCCAGCACTAATTAACAACCATCGTTTCACGAACAAGCCAGGAGCTAACCATTTAAACCACCTGTTAAACCGCCTGTTAAATCGCTCAGGGGTGCGACTGCGGGATTCATTTGATAGGAAAAGCAGTGCTTGTTTGAATAAACCGATTGACATGACTGATTCAGAAATAAAGAATTAGGAAATGTGTGTCAGAGGAGCGTATGGTAAAAATTTTTGACTCTGATAAGAAAAATATTTCGGGTCTCCAATAGATTTGTCTAGGTACTTGTACCAGAAAAGTCCCCTATTAAGCAACTGTTAACCCCTATACAATTTTGGTCAGTTGCCAATCAGTCCAACTATTTCTTTAGAGATATCCTAAAAGTTAGTGCGATCGGCATACAGTATTTCATGATTTTAGGAAATCTAATATAAAATTTTTATTTATTTATTTAATACTAGGACAAATTTCGGTATGCAGCAGAGAATTTTAGGATTAGATCCGGGATTAGCGGTAGTGGGATTTGGGGTAATTGTTTGTGAAAACTCGCCCCAGATTCCCGCTAAATTAGTAGATTTTGGGGTAATTAAAACTTCCGCTAAAACTCCGATCGGGGAAAGACTCTGCACAATTTATGAAGATTTAAACACAATTATTAAACAGTTAGAACCAGATTTAGTTGCTATAGAGAAACTGTTTTTTTATCGCATGGGAAATACGATCGCAGTTGCCCAAGCCAGAGGTGTACTAACTTTAGTATTAGCCCAACACAAATTACCCATTGTTGAATTTACACCCGCACAAGTTAAACAAGCATTAACCGGAATGGGAAATGCAGATAAGGTAGATGTCCAACAAGCAGTAGCCAGAGAATTAAACTTAGATTACATTCCCAAACCCGACGATGCCGCCGATGGACTAGCGTTAGCGATTACAGCCTGGTTTAATGAAGATTAACAGGGATTGGGAAAGTTTTGAGTTTTGAGTTTTGAGTTTTGAGTTGGGGAGTTGGGGAGTTGAGAGAGTTTTAAGTTAAGGAATTTTTTTGCGCCTCTGCCCCTCTGCTCCTCTGCCCCTAGAACCCTGAATCGACTAGCTGAGACAACGGGTGCGACAGGACTCGAACCTGTGACTCGCAGCTTAGAAGGCTGCTACTCTATCCAGCTGAGTTACGCACCCAAACATACGTTTGCTTATATTATCAAAATTTGTGGGCATTTGTCTGGTCGGGACAGAAATTTTAGGCAAAATTTCTCAGATATTGGCAGGTTAAAGAGACTTAATTGGGCATAATAAGCAAGAGATAGTCAAAAGGTGATGCAATTAGTTGCCTGGGATGCGTTGAAAAAAGGCTAGGAATCGAAACTAGGAGAGAATAAGAGAAATATCTGTTTCCTGTTCCCTTCCCATACCACTTGTTCAACGCTATGCTTACGGTATCTAAGTTAAAATCACCTAGACTCTCATCTAAAAGCAAGTAAGAATTAAAGATCCCAGAACTAGAGGCAAGGGATACTTGCTCTTCTGGTTTTGAGGGGGAAAGGCGCAAGAATCTATCTATGTCACCAAAAGTGTTAGATAGGATAGTGTGTAAGTTGCGATCGCTGCTTGAGCCGCACCTGTAGCACCAGCATTCTGCATTTAAAGCTAGTCTCTGGGAGGTTACGGTTCTCACTTGCTGCACCCCCGGTTCTGACAGGAGTCAATTGCCAGTGTCATGTTTATATTGAAACGGCAGGATGTTGAAATAACTAGCATTCAGCACCCAACAAAGGATCAGCAAATTCCGATTCTCAATTACCAAGGGCAAACCTTTCGCTTAGTCAGCGTCTTTAGAGCCAACCAAGAGGAAGAAGCTAAAGCCTTTTGGCGAGACCTAACAGATAACCGAGGCAAAGCCTGTGTATTATTGGAAGAACCGGAAAGATACAGTGTATGGGGCAAAATTCGCCTAGACCAGCTAGGCACAGATGGTGCTGGTGATGCGAAAACTACGATCCTTATCCAAGCCTGTGTTTTGCTGCTCCAAGCAGTAAGTATAGACATTGAGGATATTTTAGGTAACAAGCAAGCGGGATTATTTGAAAAAAATCTCGTGGAAGTTTTTCAGCAGTGGCGCTTTCCTCAGACTGACTCAGCAGCAGTAGTAAAGAATCTGCTGTTAATAGATCCGTTGAGTACTAACCATCTTCCCCCTTGGGAAGAGCATCATTTGATTACCCTCTTGCGAGAATTACATCGACTTGGTAAAGAATCTTTTGGGAATACTAACTTTGTTAGTCGCGCAATGGTTGCTTTACAAGACCTGCCGCCTCCTGAGCGTACTCAGTTTGTCGGTTGGCTAAATCAAACTCCAGTTGTGGGTAAGTTGTGGCAATAGCTGATGAAATGCTCCATCAAAGTTACTATGACTTATGTGGGCATTAAAAAATATGCTGTTTAGTAGTAATCTGTTGAGTGCAATACCTCTCAAACTTGATTCAGGTTGTGCTTTCCATTCCCCAAGCTATTTTGTGAACTGCTATGAGCAACATTTCGGATAAATCATCTAATCCTAAACCCCTGTTTTCAGTGAAAACGATCGTCATCGCTGGCATTGTTTGGGCTGTTCTGGCGCTGCTGTTCTTTTTACTGTTTAGCATTACACCACCAGGGGAGGAGCGTCCGAAATGGTATTTAATCGGCACTTATATTTTTGAACAGGTGGCTTACCTATTCGCAGCTATCCTCTGCTTTAGAAACTGGCGTAGTCCACAAATTGTCAGCGGTCGCCAAGTCTGGCTGGGAATAGGTTTGGGGATGCTGTTCTATTTTTTGGGCAACTTTTTATTTGGTCTTTGGGAATTAGTTTGGAAACTGGAACCAGATGTCTCTTTAGGCGATCTGTTTTTTATCGGTACTTATCTCGCCTTGGGTTGGGGCATGATCCAAGCAGTAGTGGCACGCAGGTTAAATTTGGAGAAGTGGCAATGGGCAGTTGTATTAGCGATCGCTGCTATTGGTATAGCCTTAGCTGTTAGGGTGACAACCTTGGGTACTTCACCTGCTCAAGCTGCTACCCTACCATCGAGCAATAACATCGCCCTAGTTGCTCAAGCTTCTCCGCCAGCTACACCACCCGCTGCCAAACCCCCAGCTGCTAAAACTCCCGCAGTTAAGCCAACCCCGGTACCTGCTCCTGCTCCTGCTAAGGAAACAAAAGTCACGCCAGCGGCAACACCAACAACAGTGACAAAGCCTACGGTGACACCATCAGCAGCCGCAACTACAGAAGAGGCTACATCAGCACCACCTTGGGTTGTCGCGATCGATGAACGATTAAAACCGTTCGCTGGGCCGATTGGTCTGTTTTATGTGGTTGCAGATGTTCTCCTACTAATCATCGCCACAATGCTACTATTAGCCTTCTGGGGAGGACGTTTTTCTCAGTCTTGGCGGATGATTGCCGCAGCTGCTTTGTGTTTATACATTGCCGATATGTGGTTTAAATGGGCAGAAAAACAACGAGATTACCAAAGTGGTTCTCTGCCAGAAGTTTTTTGGGTGTTCAGTGGAGTGTTGTTTGCAATTGGCGCTGCCTTAGAATATGACACCTCGACATCAAGCCGTTCTCGGCGTTCTGGGGCGCGAAAAAGGGGTTAGGGGAAGTAAAGTGTAATGGCTAAAAAATTAACTGAAAAGGATAAGTCGGAAATTCTTAAGTTGTATTACAACCCGGAGGAGACAACTTCTACTCTGGCGGTGCGGTATGGTGTTAGTCACTCGACGATTAGTCGGTTGCTGAAAAGCACTTTGTTGCCTGATGAGTATGAAGTTTTGATTCAACAAAAGCGATCGTCTCGCGGACAAAATGCTACTGATGTGGTTGAACCGGAAGAAGTAGAAGAACCAGAACCGGAAAAGCCTAAACCAGTGTTACCACAACCAAAAAAGGTTGTTAAAGCACCAGAACCAGAACCAGAAGCGGAATCTCTAGCAGTAGAGGGATCTTCCAGACGCTCTAGAAAGCGTTCTTCTGCTGTTGCTTCACCTGTGGATGAAGCGGTTGTCTCACCTGTGAGTGAAGTAGAAGAAGTAACGGCAAGAGAACTTGATCCTCCACTAGTAGAATTTGAGGAAGACTCGCCAGAAGCCGAGACAGGTGATGAACTGCTTGAAGAGGCATACGATGCTGATGTCAGCACGATTCGGGAAATGTTGGGCGAAGATTTGCTCGATGGCGAGGAAGATTTGGAAGATGACGATGATTTAGACGATGAAGATGATGACTTGGATGATGAGGAAGGATTCATTTCTCCGAGAAGAAGAGTGCAGATTGGTGCGCTGATTCAGGTTTTACCACTTTCGGAGGCTTCCTTCCCTAGACCATGTTACTTGGTGGTCGATCGATCGGCAGAATTAATTACAAGACCTTTAAGGGATTTCGGTGATTTGGGTCAAATTCCGAAAGATGAAATTCAACAAAGAACTCTGCCTGTGTTTGATAATCATCGCATAGCTAGGCGTTTTTCTAACCGGAATCAACGGGTGATTAAGGTTCCTGATGGCAGAATGCTGCAAAAAACTAGTCCTTATTTGAAAGCAAAAGGGATTACCCGTTTGTTAATAGATGGTCAGGTTTATTCTTTATCACCTAGTTGAATTTCGCTCTGAGTTAATCTGGAATTAAGCTGCTTTGGGGAATTTTGTTTCTTACTCAAGGCAGCTTTGATTTTAGTAAAAGGCAAGAAAAGAAAAGCATTGTTTTCAGCAATTGATTCGTTACTCTTTGATGGTTGCTATAAATGAAATTTTGAGAATATTTGTAACACTATTTAGCTTTAGGGATAACAATCAAAAAATTAAAGAGTAAAATTTGTAATTAATAAGGCATCTTTAATAATTTATAGTTCCCTGTTCGATGCTCTATTGCTTGGTGTGATTCGTTTAAATTTTGTTGGTAATCCAGATTTTTAGATTGTTCGATCGCTAAAGAGAAAGGGGCAGAATCATTATGGAAGTTAGTACTTTATTAGAGCTTTACGAACAAGGAAAAAGAGATTTTGCTGGAATTGATTTAAGTGGTGTTAATTTAACGAAAGCGATTTTAATTGGGGTAAATTTATCAGGAGCGAATTTAAGGGGAGTAAATCTAGCTCATGCTTTGCTGGATAAATCAGATTTGAGTGGTGCTTTATTAAATTGGGCGAATTTAAAGTTTGCTAAATTGGGTGAAGCGAAGTTAGTTGATGTAGATTTAACTAAAGCTGAGTTGAGCGGTGCTTTTTTGGTAAAATCTAAATTACCAGGAGCAAAATTGAGTGGTGCTAATTTGAAAGGTGCTAATTTGCGATCGGTAAATATGTGGGGAGCAAATCTTTGTGGAGCTAATTTACAAGGGATTAATTTGCGAGGAGCAAATCTCAGCGGATCTAATTTAAATTGGGCGAATTTTGAAGCTGCAAGGTTAATTGGATCAATGCTTTATGGTTCTTCTTTCAGTGGAATTAATTTAAGAAAGGCATTTTTAAATGGTTTAGATTTGAGTGGAGTAGATTTGGCAAGTATTAATTTAAGTGGGGCAAAGTTAATTGGGACAAATTTAGAAGGAGCAAATTTAGTTGGGGCAAATTTAAGTACAGCAATTTTGCGGAATGCTAATTTAGCAGGAGCAGATTTAATGGGAGCAAATTTAGTTGGAGCTTGTTTAGAAGGGGCAAACTTAAATTGGGCAAGGTTGAATCAAGCTAATTTGACGGATACTAATTTAACGAATGCAATGTTAAAAGGTACGGATCTTGAAGATACTATGCGGCGAGGTGCGATCGCACACCAAGAAAAATCTAACTTATCCTTCACTTTTACCCAAACTGCGTTAAATTTTGAAGCAGAAGCAGTATCGGTTTTAGGTAATGAATAAAAATTCAGAAATTCAATATAGTGTAGTGTTGGTGACAGTACCTTCTCAAACTGAGGCGGAGAAGATAGCCCAAAATTTAGTGGAGTCTAAACTCGCAGCTTGTGTTAGTTTAGTGCCAATTAAATCAATTTACACTTGGCAAAGTGAGTTGTATAAAGAGGAAGAATGGCAACTATTGATTAAGACGGATTTGGCGAAGTTTGAAAGTTTAGCGGCGAAGGTGAAAGAGTTACATTCTTACGAGGTTCCTGAGATTATTGCTTTACCTTTGGTTGCTGGATATGCGCCTTATTTGGCTTGGATTTCGGAAAATGTTTCTTAGTTTTTTATTAAACTACTCAGGTGCAGAGGAAGAGAGGAGAAAATTTGGCTGTGTTGTTGAAGTTTTTATGTGATGAAGATTTCTGAGCCACATATAACTATGGAAATAAAACTTTAGTATCTAAATACTATGAATTAATTTTATTATACTATTTATATTAGTTCTGCTAAACAGGAGTTCTGCTATGAGTTATCAGACAACTCAGGGAGTACGTTGGACTACCGCAGATATAGAGCTTTTACCGGAAAATGAGGGTACGCGCTACGAAGTTGTAGATGGGGATTTATTTATGACAAGAGCGCCTCACTGGAAACATCAACGGACTTGTGGTAAATTTTTTCGAGAACTTGATACTTGGTCAGAATTAAGTGGTTTGGGAGAGGCAAGTATTACTGCTGGTGTGCTTTTTGGTGAGTCAGATGATGTGATTCCTGATGTGGTTTGGGCGAGTAATGAACGATTAGATTTACTATTAGATGAAGCGGGACATTTAACTGGTGCTCCTGAGTTGGTAGTTGAAGTTTTATCTGCTGGTAATGAGAATGTGAGGCGCGATCGAGAAGCGAAATTGAAACTTTATTCTACGCGGGGAGTTGCAGAGTATTGGATTGCTGATTGGCGATCGCAAAAAGTTGAAGTTTATCGTAGAGAGAATGCAAGATTGGTGTTAGTTGCAACATTGATCGATGATGATGAATTAACTTCGCCTTTGTTGCCTGGGTTTAGTTGTGTTGTATCGAGGTTTTTTGTTTAATGAATAGTTTTAAAATTTTAATTTTCCTCCTATTTGAGGTTTGTTTTCCGTTTTTATAGCGCGAATATGGGTGAATTTCCACATATTTTTAACGCTGATAATTGTAAATCCTAAAGCTTCTAAATTAGTGCGAAATTGATTGATATCGTTAAATCTAGAAGTTGCTTCAATGATATGTAATTGACCGTCAAGTTTCAGTGTTCGATAAGCTTCTCGGAGATAATCTGTAAAGTTGGAACCCATTAGGGAAAGGGAGAAAATAGCCACATCAAGTTCTTCATCGTTGAGGGGAACGTGAGACATATCGCAGGCAATTACATTATTATTGATGGCGATATGATCGAAATTGTGAACTGTATGTCTGTCGGAAATTGCTTCGGCAAATTTTGCTTCTCCGCAACCGAAATCACCAATAACATAACCGCTACGTTGTTGACACCAACCAATCATTTCTTCGTAGGGAACGATCGCCCAATCTTTGCGAGATTCTTGATATAAAGTATGATATTGCGCCCATTCTTCGGGATTTTCTTGCAGGCGTTGGTGAGTTTTGGCGCTGTGAGTTTGATTCCAGAGACGGTTCATTTGGGAGAAGTCGCCGTAACGCCGCAATCTTTGCTGCACATCTGCTGGGTCGGTGTCTGGAATTGGGATAATGATTTTCGGGCGGGTGATGATTTGCAGTTCGCCAGATTCGAGGCGTTCTAGCCAAGTTATCACATCTTGGTAGGCTTGGGCGGGGGTGCGTAAATGTCCTTCGGGAACTACGCCGTCAACGGCTGCATCAGCAATGGATTTTTTGAAGCGAAGGCGCTGCATTTTAGATTCACACCATGACCAATGTTGACTGTTAACTGTGGCGAAGGTCAGGGGGATGACCAATTTTACTCGATCGCTCACTTGTCCTTGGCGATAGATGCGTCCTTTGAGTTGTTCAAATTCGGCATGAGTCCAGGGTAGGACGTTGATAATTAGCTGGTTGCAGACGTGCTGTAAACCATCTACTCCTGTCCCAATGGCGCTGGAACCGATGAGTACGTCAATTTTGCCTTTGAGAAATCCTGGTAAACCGGATTTGTCATCGCCTGTGTAAAATCCGACTCGCCAACCATCTGCTTCTAGGGCGTTTTTGAGTAAACTGTCGATTCCTTGGATGTAATGGGTGTAAATCAGGGTTTTTGGTTGGATTTGTTGGCGAATTACGGGTAATCGGGCGTGGGTGAGGATTTTTTCTAGTTCTAGTGGAGTGCCGTTTTTACCAAGGGCGCGTATTCGATCGATGTAGTCGCCGCAGTCAACAGGGATTTCGATTTGTTCGTATTCCAGGTTATATTCTGGCATCCAGCGAATGCCCAAAGTGACGAGTCGCTGGTGCAGTTTCATGCAGTTGGGTATTGTGGGGCGGATGTCGAGTTCGTTGTGGGCGACTCCTGTGACCATTTCGACTAAACTTTTCCCTTCTTGTAGGTTGTTGATGACTGGGGTGGCGGACATTCCGATCACGTGCAAGTTGGGGTTTTGTTCATTAGCCCAGCTGATGAGGGAACCAATCAGTTCTTTGCGTTGGGACATATCCTCAACTTTACGCTGTTTGGTGTAGTGTATTTCGTCGATTACGATAAAGTCGATTTGTTCGCTGTTGATGAGGGTACGTAACAAATTCCGGGAATTGGGTTGCTGAAACATTTCGTAGTTGAGGATGAGGTAGCGGGGAACCCCACCCCCAACCCCTCCCCGCAACGGGGAGGGGCTTTTTTGCCAGTTGGGTGTGAAGGTTTTGGTGGCGATTTGGCTTTCTGGGAATATGTCGAGGATGGCGTTTTTCCAACCTTCGACGACGCTGTTGGGGCAACAGATTAGGGTGAGTTGGGCGTTGATGACACGACTGGCGAGGACTGCGGAGAGGGTTTTGCCTGCACCTGTTCCTGACCAATTTCCGACTCGTTTGTTGTCGCGGACTCGAACGGCTATGAGTCGTTGCATCAGGTTTGGTTCTGCTGGTTTGCCGTTGATTTGGAAGGCGTAACCTGTGGGGATTTGGAGTTGTTTGGCGCGGTGATATTCGTCTAGGAATTCGCTTTTGACTCGATCGGCGTAGCTGTCGCCTGTGTATGCTTGGGCTTGGGTGATGGCTGTTGTTTCATCTTGAAAGGTGTGTTTCCAAATTTTGGCTTTTGCGGAGGCGATGAGAAATTCGACGGCTTCTGCATCGGCTGTCGATACGATGTGATGATCTAAGGATTTGAGGACTTCTTTTGTTTGGACGATGGGAAGGTTTAGGTCGTCTTGTGCGTCGGATGGGTCTATTGTTTCGTCGATTTGGTCTTCTGTGGTTGGTTTTTGGGTTTCTGGGTTGTGGTTATTATTGTTGGTTTCGAGTGCTTCGAGTGTTAGGTCTTGATCTTGGATGAAGCGATCGACAATTGATGGTTCACCATTAACAAATTTTTCAATTTCTTCTATTGGAAACCGTCCAGTAGCCAGAGCTTTTACAAAGCCTTTTCCTTTGGCTTTGCTTTGAAGTAGTCCGCTTTGTTGGAATAGTAGGTAGAGTTCTGCTGGGGTGAAGGTTGAAAGATGGTTGAGTAATGAGCTAACGAACTTACGGATGTTTTGAACTGTCCATCCACTGTTACAAATAGGGCATCCTCTCCCACGAATTCTATTTACAATGGTCGCGGACCACTCGTGATCCGGTCTTTCTGGACAGAGCCACCAAGCTTTTTTTGCTGAACCTGCTACAACTTTATCTGGGGTCAGCTTACCATTTTTTGTCGGATGCCACTGTTTTGCTATCTCCGGGTAAAGACTTGTTAGAGAATTAGTAATAGATGATTCTAGATTACGACAAAAACGGCATCCTCTACCTCTGACTCTACTCTCAATAGAAGCTTGCCATTCGTGATCGGAACCTTTGGGGCATTTCCACCAAGCTTTTTTGTTTGACCCTGCCACAACTTGATCGGGAGTAAGTTTTCCATTTCTGGTCGGATGCCATTGTTGTGCTAACTCAGGATAAAGACTTGCTAGAGAATTAGTTACTGAAGGTTCATGTCCAGCACAAAAACGGCATCCATTCCCTCGAATTCTACTCTCAATAGAAGCTTGCCATTCGTGATCGGAACCTTTGGGGCATTTCCACCAAGCTTTCGTGGTTGAACCTGCTACTACTTGCTCTGGAGTCAAGCTACCATTTTTTGTCGAATGCCACTGTTTGGCTAAATCAGGATAAAGACTTGCCAAGGAGTTCGTAACTGATACTCTTTGCCCAGCACAAAAGCCGCATCCATTCCCATTCTCTCCTGCTCTACTGACTATAGAAGCTTGCCATTCGTGATCGGAACCTTTGGGGCATTTCCACCAAGCTTTCGTGGTTGAACCTGCTACTACTTGCTCTGGAGTCAGGCTACCGTTTTTTGTCGGATGCCACTGTGCGGCTAAATCAGGATAAAGACTTGCCAAGGAGTTAGTAACTGATACTTTTAGTCCAGCACAACAAGAGCATCCATCCCCTCTTTTAACTCTTTTCTCAATAGAAGTTTCCCATTCGTGGTCATAAGCTACGGGGCATTTCCACCAAGCTTTTTTTGCTGAACCTGCTACCACTTGCTCTGGAGTCAGGCTACCATTTTTTGTGGGATGCCACTGTGCTGCTAAATCAGGACGAAGGCTTGCCAGAGAGTTCGTGATGGAGACTTGGTAGCCTGAACAACAGCGGCATCCGTTACCTTTGACTCTGTTAGCAATTATTGCTTCCCATTCATGGTCATAAGCTACGGGGCATTTCCACCAAACTTTCTTATTAGAACCTGCCGTAACTTGCTCTGGAGTTAGTCCACCGTTCTTTGTGGGATGCCACTGATCTGCTAACTGGGGATGAGTAATTGATAGAGGGTTTTTCATTCAGCTTAACTTCTCTAGTATCTACACATTTATAAAAAGAACTACTCTAAGCTAGGCAGCATAAACTAAATCAAATTCCCGAATTACAGTAATTTTTTTACCGATCACTTGTCGTGCTGCATTTGGTATGTTCTGCCAATCTATTCGACCGCTTATTTCAGTAATGGGTTCCTTTAATAGAGAGTTATAATTAGTAATCATATTATTGCTCCATTCCTTAATTTCTTCATTTATCATGGTTTCAAATTCACTCGCAACCTGATAAAGCATATCAAGTTCATCAGTGTTAGCTTTTATTGTAAATTCTACTTTCACTCATTGGATTTGCAGCCTTTGACCTTTGGATATTTTCTTTATATTTTTTTGAGTTCTTTCTGAGCTATATTCATCTTCAGCAATTTCAAAATATCTAAATCCAAAATGGGGATTTTCTCGAAAGTATTGCTCTGCTGTAGGGCGAAAGTTATTGAGAAGGTGTTGATCTAATGTAGAGAGTAAATCACGATCTGTAGACATTTGAGTTATTATGAATATTCGTTTATTTCCAATAAATTCTAGCACAGCAAAAATTTTTGTGTTAGGCAACCTAGAACTTGATCGCTCATTTTCATTTACAGGGAAAAAGCGATCGCTCTTTCTCAACTTTAGCTAGTTTTGGGAGTGCGATCGTTCTAATCACTCGAAGGGAAAAAGCGATCGCTCCTTCTCAACTTTAGCTAATTTTGGGAGTGCGATCGCACTTTCTGGAATTCAACTAATTAGAAAAGTGCGATCGCTCTAATCACTCTCAGGTAAAAAGCGATCGCTCCTTCTCAACTTTAGATAATTTTGGGAGTGCGATCGCTCTCCCTGGAATTCAACTAATTAGAAAAGTGCGATCGCTCCAAATTTCCTGTTTAACTTCCAAAGATTCAATTTGTGATTCTCTGACTTCAACTGTATCATTAACAATTCCTTCAAAACCCTCAAGACTGTAACCGTCTTCTTCTCCTTCAGGTCTGGGATAATGTTCTACAATTGTCGCTACATTGCCTTTTTTTAAATTGTATTTAGGAAGGTCTTCTTTTAAAACTACCTGTGTAAACAATTCAAAGCTCATATCTATCTCTCCCTGTCTGCTTTACCAAAGCACTAATTAACTTATGATTAGCAGAAATAAAACATTCTGCTTTACCAGTTTTAGCAGTTAAATAAACACCTATATCTTCACGGGGAATTACTCCCAACGCTTGCACCCTAGAAAACTCATCCCAGTCAAGCAGTACATAACAAATATTGAGATTCTGCCAAATTCTCCCTAATAATTCCCCTCCCCAATCTTTATTCTGTAAACGTCTCGCTACTCGCAATATTTGAGCAAACAATTCTTCAGAAACCACTACCTCAACTGCATTTATCTTTTTTTCTCTAAACCCGATCCATTCTAATAACTGGTTTTCGTAGCTAGAGCGATCGGCAGCACCAATAATGTAAACATTAGTATCTAAAAATATGCGTGAAGGAGTAACACTCATCAGTTACCTTTATGAATTATAGTGATGTTAATTTACAGATTATTTTGACGTTCAGTAGTTATTTCCCGTTTAATTTCTTGCACCAAATTGACAATCTTTCCTTCTCAACTTTAGCTAATTTTGGGAGTGCGATCGCGAAGTGTGCGCGTATCGCGTATCGCGTATCGCGTATCGCTCTTTCACTCCGTCAATTCCCAATCTTCTATTTGTAACCCTTCGACTCTACTAAATTCACTTGTATTGTGAGTCACTAAAATTAAATTATTGGCGAGTGCGATCGCAGCAATTTGAAGATCGTAAGGACCGATCGGAGTTCCTAATGATTCTAAGTGCGATCGAATGCGTCCAAAGATTACTGCTGCATTCCCATCAAACGGTAGACTAACAAACTCACTGAAAAACTCTCTAAATAATGCCAAATTACTTTCTTGCCGAGAGCTTTTGTAAGCACCATAATAGAGTTCTGCTTTCACAACATCGCATAAAACCACATCTTCACGCGCTACTGTAGTTAATTTGTTAATAATAGAAGAATTACGACGAGTAATATATTGGATGCAGGTATTAGTATCCAAAAGGTAAATCATAGCAACTCCCACAAACGCTCTTCAAATTCCCCTTGCTCACCACGTTTGAGAGGTTCACCTTCCCAAGCACCTGCTGTCCTCTCAAAAAAACCTGGAGTCCAACCTAATTCTTCTGGTGTTTTCTTTTGTGGTGGAGTGGCAGATTGAATAGTTATCGTCACTTTTAAATCTGTATCTTTATATTCTGTTGGGACTTGTAATTGCAATATACCGTCTGAGCCAACATGAGAATGTACTAAAATTTTATGTTCCATTATGTTTATCTTCTGACGCTTTTAAGTTAATTGTATTAGGTAAATCTTAGGTGATAGTCGGGTGTAAGGTAGGAAAGTGAACTGTTGAAACCCTTGATTTATAAAGCCGATAGTGGGATTTGAACCCACGACCAACTGATTACGAATCAGCTACTCTACCACTGAGCTATATCGGCACAATTATTTATTGTATCACAAGTTCTTGGGATTTTACATAGATAAGCTTAATTGAGAGCCGTTGGGAGTTTTGTTGACTTCGATTCGTGCTTGGAAGGCTTCTTTGAAGTATGGCATATGGGTGACGGTGAGGATGCAGGCGAAGTCGTTGGCGATCGCATTTATTGCTGCAATTAAGCGATCGCATCCTTCCTGATCCTGAGTTCCAAAACCTTCGTCTACAATCAGCATTTGTAAGGCTGTTCCTGCACGTTGCGCTAGCAGTCTTGCTAATGCTAAACGAATCGAAAAGTTAATCCGAAATGCTTCGCCACCTGAGTAAGTTTCGTAAGCACGAGTACCCCGCGCATCTGCGATCAAAATATCCAGGGTGTCAATCATTTTTACTTCTTTTTTAGATGAGGTTCTACCGCTTTTTCCTGCTCTTTGAGTGACGAATTGAACGTGCAATTGATTGCCTGTAAGTCTTGCCAATAAAGAGTTTGTTTCAGCTTCTAATTGCGGTAAAATGTTTTCAATCATGTAAGCTTGAATGCCTTTTTTACCGAAAGCTTCTGCTAAAGAGCTATGTACTTTGTATTGACGTTTTGCTTGTTGTAATTGGGAATTTTGAGCTTGATATTGTTGATTTAGGGCTTCTAAATGCTGTAATTGTTGTTGCAAACTTCCCATTTGACGCAACTGTTCTTCTAGTTGCAATTTGCGCCATTGCATCTGCTGTTCTAAGGTTTGAATTTCATTGTTTGTGTTGGGAATTTGCTCTAATTGTTTGATGATATTTTTAATTTGTAAGTTAGCAGTTTCTACGTCTTGCGATCGCACTTCCCACACTCCCGCTAACTCTTGACAGCGGTGGCGAATTTGCGGATATTGTTGTTGAGCAGCAATCAATTGTTGATAGCGCATTTCCCAATTTCGCGCTTGACGCACCGCAGTTCTTAAAGAGTTGTACTCGCTTTCTTTGTAAGCAATTTCGGCAATTTTTTGGTTAATTGCAACTATTTGATGGGATAATTCGGAATTAGTTTGTTGTTGCTCAACTTGACTTTGAATTTCTGCAATTTTCGCTTGCAGTTCAGGTCTTCTGCTGCTAATTTGGGTTTGACGACGTTGCGCTTCTTTGATTCTATCCTGCTTAATTTCCGCCCAACGCCATCTTTCGACTTCATTTCGGGCTAAAGCGTGGTTTTTCTCGTCGTAGCTCAGGTTTTGTAGCTGTTGCTCTATTTGACTGAGTTCTTGCTGGACTTCTGTGGCATAATTTCCGGTAGCGATCGATCGCTCAAGTTGTTCCACTTCCGCCCTCATTTGTTGCAAACGTTGTTGTACGTCGCCTGTCGCCTGAAGTTGAGCTTGCAACTCTCCCTTTTGTTCCCGTAAATTTTCATAGGGCGCTAATTCTTGGGATAATTGGCGATATTCTCCCCTTAGCACTTGGATTTCTCGTTCGCAGACTGCTAATTGCTCTCGAATTACCCAAAACTCCTGCTCAATTTCTCGATGTTCGTTTTGAGTTTTGTGTACGACTCTATTCCAATGATGTTCGTCGAGGGGACGATCGCACAATGGGCAAATTGCATCGGGATTTTGCAACATTTCGATTTTTTGCAGCAATTCTGCGATTTTTTTCTGGCATTCTCGCTGATTTTCTTGCAAACGCTCCATAAAGCTGCGTCTTTCTAAACCTTTCTCCTGCACTCGCTGTTGGTAAACTCGCTTTTTCTCCAACTGATCGATTTGCGTCGCCACTTCCATGACTGCTTGTTGCAATTTTGGTTGACGTTGCTGCTGTGCTTGCAATTGGTAAGCGGAAGCGGAGATTTCCTCTAGTCTGGCGCTGAGTTTAGCATGAGTGCGATCGATCTGGTTTTGCAACTGTTGACGACGCTGCAACAAAGGACTAACTTGCAATTGCAACTCATCCAATTGATTTAAGCGAATTCGTGCTTGTTGTAACTTCGCTAAAGCTGCTTCAACTTCACCAGTTTGATTTAAAATTTGTTGGTTTTGTTGTTCCTGTTTATCTAACTCTTGTAACTGCGTTTCTATCTGACGCAATTGCAGATTTAAGTCGTTAATTACCCCAGTTTGATGTTCTTGCAACTTACGCTTTTGTTCAACTGCTTTTTGATGCGCTTGAAACTTCCCAGCTAAAGCTTCTTCCTGAGATTGTAAGTTTTGAAAATGAGCATAACCAGCATTAATTTCTGCTTCCTGACTCAGGAGATTTTCTAATTCCTTTTGTTGCTGTTGACTACTCGCCAAATCTTGCTGGAGTCGTTCAATATCTCCCCGGAGATTCTGATATTGTTGTTGTTGCCAAGTTAGTTGTTGTTCCCAAGTTTGGCGTTGATGTTGTAGCACCTGTAATCTTTGCAATTCGTGATGATCGGCTGCTTGAGCTTGTTGGAGAGTATTAATTTGTGCTTCTACAGTTGCTTGTTCTTGAGCGATCGCATCTCGCTGCTGTAACTGAATTTTAATTCTGTCTAAATCCTGCTGAATTTGATCCGCTTGTCCTTTAAATTGACGGGATAAATCTTTGGCTTTTTCCGCTAATTCTTCATATTGACTTAGCTTCAACAAATCTGCTAAAATTTGTTTGCGTTCGGTAGGTTTTCTGAGCATGAATTCATCGGCTCGACCTTGACGCAAATAAGCGGAATTAATAAAAGTGTCGTAATCTAATCTCAGGTGTTCAGAAATTAATTGCTGAGTTGAACGCATTCCCCGTTCGGTTAAAGCGCGATAACCTGTAGGGGTTTGTACCTGAAATTCTAAACTTGCGCCTCCACCTCGACGACGCGATCGCAAAACGCGATAAACTACTTCTTGATGTTCAAAAACAAAAATCACATGAACCTCATCCGCGCCAGAGTGGATGACATCATCTTCAGTCGCCGCCCGACTTTCGCCCCAAATCGCCCAAGTGATAGCTTCTAAAAGCGAAGATTTCCCCGCCCCATTCGCGCCACAAATGCAAGCAGTATGCAATCCCCGAAAATCCAGGGTTGCTTTACGATAGCTGAGGAAGTTTGTTAATGAGAGTTGTAGAGGAATCATGCAGGCTGTGTGCCCTACCTTTCTTTCTTTATTTATTAATACCAATACATTTGCACTTTTGCATAGTTAAATTGTAAAACTATTAACGTAAGTTGCTAGTTATTAGCCCAGACGTTTTAGATCCCCCTAAATCCCAGCAGGGCTGTTTCACGCTAATTTTTTCCAGTTCTCTCACCCCACCGTAGTCAGGTGTTTAGCCAATAATTCCTAGACTTTTTTCAAGTATTCAATTAAGTTATCCATATTATTATTTGGCAACAAAAAAGCGAGCATTATCTACTTTACTTGATAATGCTCGCTTTTTCTTTTGCGGATTTTACTTTAGCATGAAACAGCCCTGCCTCTGCCTCTTCTAAACCATTTCCGATGCAGTTTCCACCTGTGGTTGTCCTTGGGGTTGGAATTGGAACAAGGAGTAGACGACATCGCGACGAATAGCGGTCATCATTTCCAAGAACATTTCGTAACCTTCACTCTTGTACTCGATCAACGGGTCTTTTTGACCGTAACCCCGCAGTCCCACGCTTTCCCGCAATGCGTCCATTGCTTGTAAGTGTTCCCGCCACAGAGTATCGATGCGTTGCAGGATAAAGAAACGTTCTGCTTCCCGCATTAGTCCGGGTTTAAATTGGTCGATTTGCGCTTCTTTGATATCGTAAGCAATTCGCACCTGTTCCGAGAGGAAAGATTTGATTTCCCCAACCGATAAATCTTCTAATTGTTCTGGTTGTAAATCAGAAAGCAAGTAGACAAATTCTTTAACTTTACCAACCACACTCTTGAGATCCCATTCTTCCGAAGGTAACTCTGGATTAACGTAAGCATCTACGATGTCTTCCATCGTTTTTTCAGCGTATTTAACCACCTGTTCCTTCAAATCTTGCCCTTCTAATACCCTGCGCCGTTCCGCATAAATTGCCCGACGTTGGTTATTCATTACTTCGTCGTACTCGAATACTTGTTTCCGAATGTCGTAGTAGTAGGTTTCGACTTTTCTTTGGGCACCTTCTAAGGAACGGGTTAACATTCCCGACTCAATGGGCATATCTTCTTCTACCCTTAAGGCGGTCATCAATCCAGCAACGCGATCGCCCCCAAAAATCCGCAATAAGTTATCCTCTAAACTGAGGAAGAACTTAGTAGAACCAGGATCTCCCTGTCTTCCCGCCCTTCCCCGTAATTGGTTGTCAATTCTGCGAGATTCGTGACGTTCCGTACCAATTACGTGCAAACCGCCTAATCTTACTACTTCTTCGTGTTCCTGTTTGGTCAAAACTTCGTATTCTTCCCGAATCCGGTTATAAACATACCGCAATTTTTGAATCACGGGATCGTCGGTTGGTGCTTTTTCGGAAGCAACAGCTACTTTGTCCTCTGCTTCCAATTCTGGCATACTGCGTTCCCCATATTCCTTGGCAGCCAAATCTACTGCTTCTTTCAGGGCTTTTTCAGTTTCCTTGCTAAGTTCGGTGGGGAAAATTTGCGGCGAAGCTTTCCAAGTTTTCACCTTTTTCCCTGGCGTAAAACCTCCACCACCACTGCGGTTATGTTCTGCCCCAGGCACTTGAAAAGGTGAAAAATCGTCATCTTCTGGGCGAACAATTCTCGGCAATAAATATTCCCGCAATTTCAGTCTCGCCATATAATCGGCGTTACCACCCAGAATGATATCTGTACCTCTTCCTGCCATGTTAGTGGCGATCGTCACTGCACCTCTACGTCCTGCTTGGGCAATAATTTCCGATTCCCGTTCTACGTTTTCCGGTTTTGCATTCAGCAAGTTGTGGGGAACTTCTTTCTGGTGAAGTAATCTACTGAGCACTTCTGATTTTTCTACGCTAGTTGTACCCACTAGCACCGGGCGACCAATTTGGTGCATTTCCGCGCATTCTTCCGCAATAGCCACCCACTTACCCGACTCTTTCTTATAAACTACGTCGGAGAGGTCAGTGCGACCTGTGGGACGGTTAGTGGGAATAATGGTAACTTCCAGCTTGTAAATCTTCTCAAATTCTGCCTCTTCGGTCTTTGCTGTCCCCGTCATTCCCGCCAATTTCGGATAAAGCAGGAACAGATTTTGATAAGTAATTGTCGCTAAAGTTTGAGTTTCCGGTTGAATTTCTACTCGTTCTTTCGCTTCGATCGCTTGGTGTAAACCATCACTCCAACGCCGTCCCGGAAGTACCCTTCCAGTAAATTCATCAACAATTACTACTTCGTCATTGCGAACGATGTAATTTACATCTTTAATGAACAATTCTTTAGCTTTAATAGCATTAAAAATGTAGTGTGCCCAAGGGTCATTAGGGTCATAAAGGTCTTTGACTCCCAACAATCTTTCTGCTTCAGCAAAACCTTCATCAGCTAGGATCACGTTACGAGCTTTTTCATCTACTTCGTAATGCTCATCCTTGTTTAATTGGACTGCTATTTCGGAAGCACCAATATATTTTTGACCGGGACGTTCTACTTGACCCGAAATAATTAAAGGAGTCCTTGCTTCATCAATTAAAATCGAGTCAACTTCGTCAATGATGCAGTAATTAAAGGGACGTTGTACGACTTCTGACATGGCAACTGCCATATTATCGCGCAGATAATCGAACCCAAGTTCGCTGTTTGTAGCGTAAGTAATATCGCAGGCGTAATTTTTTTGCCGTTCCGGGGGTGTCATCCCTTGTTGAATTAATCCTACCGATAATCCTAAGAAGCGATGAATTTGTCCCATCCATTCTGCGTCCCGACGGGCGAGGTAATCGTTAACAGTGACGACGTGAACGCCTTTGCCAGAAATCGCATTCAAGTAAGAAGGTAGTGTGGCAACTAAAGTTTTTCCTTCACCTGTTTTCATTTCGGCAATTTGTCCGCTGTGCAGGATAATTCCGCCGAGTAATTGAACGTCAAAATGGCGCATTCCTAATACGCGCCGACCTGCTTCTCGGACTACGGCAAAAGCTTCGGGGAGGATTTCTTCTAATAATTCTTTTTCATGTGTTGGATTTTTAGCGGCTTTGAGTTTCTGTTTAAATTCCGCTGTTTTACCCCTTAATTCTTGATCTGAAAGGGCTTTAATTTCTTCTTCCAGTAAGTTTATTTCGGTAATGTAAGGTTGGTATTTTTTTAGCTTACGAGCATTGGGGTCGCCTAACAGAGTTTTTAACATGGCAGTAGCTTAAATGTTGTTAGTTGTTTAGTGCAATGTGATTGGGAGATAAAATTTTGTTAGCTTTTACTAATTATTTTTATATGGTAAATGTTCACCTCTGAAGTGGCTTAAATATTCACTAAAATTTAGACTCAATGAAAAAATTTTTTTGGCATTAATGAAGCAAGAGTAAGCGCAAGAATCCATTCTTTTTGCCTTTAACCTTTTAACTTTTGGCTGGACGGACTTCGGGACAGTGCCAGTATAGCGTTCAATGGCTAAAGAGAGAGAGGGCAGAGGAATTTGAGCATCTTTTCACCTGTTTTCGTCTGCTCGATCGTTATCTGCTGCTTTGGCGTTGGCGTAGCCTGTGCGTAGCACGTATCGCTCCCATCTGAGCCGATCGCTGACTGGCATTTTAATCTAACTTAATAATATTATCATTTTATGGCAGAAGGATTGGGGATGGAGGACTGGGTAGAGTTTATCGCTTGAGATTCTCCCCTCCTCCCCATACTCTGCTAATCTTGCCACTCAGCAGAGAGGCTGCGAAAATCGTACTTATCTGCTCTGGGGTGACAGGTGATACAACTAGCCAGTGGGAGAGGTCGGGGTATTTTGATTTGGGGATGTAATGCTTTAAAATAGCGAGATTGGGCAATGCGGTAGGGAGTTCGTTCTTCGTATTGCGATCGCTCGCGAGAAAACGTCCGCAAGTATTGCCAAACTAATGTCCGTTGTGGATCGATCAAGGGTTTAATTTGAACTCCGTAATGTTGAGCATCTTGAATTAAATCTGCCCAAGTTTCTGTAGGTAAAACTGCTGGCGGTACTCCTATATGACAAGTGGCACAATTATCTAAGTAAAGTTCTTGTCCAAGTCGGTAACGTTGGGGAATTACATCCACAGTTCCCATTGAGGAAGTATCAACTACGGTTTGACTGTGTAAAGATTGAGGTTGAGTAAATAAAGTTAAACCCCAAGCAATGATGCTACTCCAAAATAGGAGCAATAAGAATAGAGTGAGCGATCGTCGCCTTTGTTTTCGTTTCTGAGTTTTTGACCGGGCAAGGTTTGTCATGTTATACAATCTTGCTAAAGTACCAAATACATAGTTTATTGCTCAATAACAATAAACTATGAACCCGTTACTAAGGAATAGCAACTTCCTTTAACAGTCGCTCTACTATGGTATTGGATCTTCTTCCTCCTGAAGGAATGAGGCGATGGGAAAGTACATAAGGTGCTAAAAACTTAACATCATCGGGAATAGCATAATCTCTATCCAACAGAAAAGCTAAAGCTTGAGTGGCTTTTTGTAAAGCGACTGTACCACGCGGACTTACGCCAAGGGTAATTTCTTCATGTTCTCTAGTGGCACGAACCAAGGTAATAATATATTGTTGCAGAGAAGTTTCTAATTTGATATTGCTACACAAACGGCGTAACTCTAGAACTTCTTCTAAGGAAATGCAAGGTTTTAATTCTTCAACGGTGATTCCTCCCTTAATCCTTTGTAGCATTTGCAGTTCTTCTGCTTCGGAAGGATAACCGAGTGAAAGGGATATGGTAAATCGATCCATTTGCGCTTCTGGCAGAGGAAATGTACCTTGATATTCGATCGGGTTTTGCGTAGCAATCACAAAAAAGGGATGGGGTACCTGTCGGGATACGCCATCTACCGTTACCTGTCGTTCTTCCATTACTTCTAACAACGCCGACTGAGTGCGGGGTGTGGCGCGGTTAATCTCGTCTGCTAATACGACATTAGCAAATACTGGCCCCGGTAAAAATTCAAATTCCGCCTTACTTTGATTCCAAATATTCGTTCCGGTAATATCGCTAGGGAGTAAATCTGGAGTACACTGAATTCTTTGGAACTTACCGTCGATCGATCGAGCTAACGACTTAGCAAGTAAAGTTTTTCCTACCCCTGGTACGTCTTCTAGTAAAGCATGACCGCCAGTTAACAGTGCTACTAATACTAAACGGATTGCTTCAGTTTTGCCAACCAAGGTTAAACTCAAGTTTTCAGTTAGCCGCTCAATACCTGTTCTCATATTTAAGGTAAAAAGTAAATAGTTAAGAGCAAAGAAATCTCTATTCTAGTTTTCCCATTTCTCAGTTCCTAATCTCCAATCTCCATCAAACTTCACCTAATTTATTAACTCAAAACTGACCTAGCTTGCCAACAATCAGCTGTAATCTGTTGTTTAAGTTCTTCTAGGGAGGCAAATTTCTGTTCTGGGCGCAAGAATTTTTCTAAACTAACAGTTAAAGTTTTCCCGTACAAATCTCCTGACCAGTCTAACAGGTGAACTTCCACAGTTTGATTAGTACCATCCACTGTAGGGCGACGACCAATATTCATCACTCCTCTTATGGGAGTAACAATAGGTGAATTCCCTTCTGTTGCTGCGTTTGGTGCTGAGATTTCCGTTTCTTTAGCACGATCGATCGCCACTCGCACCGCATAAACACCAAACCGAGGTAAAAACTTATTAGCGGGTAATTGCAGGTTAGCGGTAGGAAATCCGATCGTTCTTCCTAACTGTTGACCTTGGATCACGCAACCGATTAAAGTATAAGGTCTTCCCAATAATTGATTCGCCCGTTCAACTTCTCCTTCTAAGAGAAACTGACGGATCGCAGAACTGCTAATTCTTTCCCCTTCGTTGTTTTGTATTGGCACGATCGTTACTTCTACGCCATACTTGACAGCTATCTTTTTTAAGTCTGCTGAAGTTCCTGAACGTCCATTTCCAAAGCAAAAATCCTGCCCTACACTAATCCATTTAGCTTTTAGCTGTCGGACTAATATTTGTTCGACAAACTCTTCAGGGCTTAGATCTGCCATTTCCCGATCGAATGGTAGTAAAACTAACTGTTCTACTCCCAATGCAGTCAATTGCGCTACTTTTTCATCTAACGGCGTTAGTAAAGCACGGGGTTGTCCGGTAAAAAACTCTCGCGGGTGAGGATTAAAAGTGACAACGGTGGAAAATGGGCGATCGCTGGCGCTAATTCGATAATCACTTTCCCAGCAATCATGGTCTACATCTATTAATAATCCGTTGTCTAATCTACGACCCCCTTGAGTTGATACTGCTGGACTACGTGCATCCGAACTATGTAATACAGGCAATACAGGTTTAACTACCTGTTGATGCCCTTGGTGAACGCCGTCGAAATTTCCCAGGGCAACAGCAGTTGGAGTTAAAGCAGTAGCTAACGATGAGGTAACCCACACGCTTTACATTTTGACACAAATTAGGCAAGTTTCATCTTTCCCAACAAGTTACCCCTGAGATTCCATAATTTATACCGAAATCTTGACATCCTCTACATCTTCTGGTAGGGGTGCTGGTACGGGAAGTTCTATGGACATTCCTTCTCTTGCCATAATTGTGTTTGGAAATACTTTTGCTGCCTGTTCTCCAACTAAATCCAGGAAATTGTCATCATGTAGGGGATCGTGATGAAAAATTACCAATTTTCCGACATTAGCTGCTTGAGCAATTTTAACTGCTTCTTGCCAAGTGGAATGACCCCAACCGACTTTGCTTGTCCTGGGAGAACTATATTCTTCGTCGGTGTAGGTAGCATCGTAAATTAATACATTAGCGTTGTGTGCCAAATACAACACATTTTCATCCAAGCGATCGGGATAATGCTCTGTATCAGTCACATAAGCAACGGCACAACCACGCCAGTTAACTCTGTAACCTACAGCTTCTCCAGGATGATTTAATAGTCCTGTTTCCAAAGTGATATCATGCTCTTCTAGCTTGATGATATCTCCTGGCTTGAAGTCAAAAAATTCTAACTGCGCCCCCATGATTTGTAATGGCACGGGAAAGTTAGGATGAAGCATCTGATCGTGCAACCGTTGCTCGATCGTGGCACCGTTGGGAGCAATTGCCCCATATATATTAAAGCGATTTCCTTTAATAAAAGCAGGCGTAAAAAAAGGAAACCCTTGAATATGATCCCAGTGGGAGTGGGTGAAAAATAAGTAAGCTTCTAATGGCATTTGAGACAACAACGTTTGTCCCAAAACCCGCAACCCAGTACCACCATCAAAAATTAGGTGCTTGCCACCTACTTGCATTTGGATACAAGGTGTATTGCCACCGTAACGTACCGTGTGTGGGCCTGGACAGGGTATGCTACCTCTAACGCCCCAGAAGTTAATTAAAAATTGGTTTTGCATCACAGACATGGGTGTTGCTCGCTTTTCTTCCTCAAGCAGTCCCTGATTATGGTTTTACATCTTTTCGGATGGCTTTGTACAATCATACCTCAGTAATCTCAAAAGGTAATTTGCACTACTCCATCAATTTATTTTTATGTTAACCTTCACCAGGAAAACCAGCTTAAACGCTGGGGTTTGTTTTCACAGGATGCAGCAAAATAATTTGGGTCAGCTTAGTAGCAAAAGCAGCTTTCTTGAGACAATTGATTCCCATAGGTTTTAGGTTTGGTGATCAACTGCAAGTGAGGTTACAACTTTTTAGCTTAATTTTAAAATAAAATTTCTCACCTCTGCTGCTAATTTGGGTTAGTACAGGAGCATTTAAGCATAACCTCACCAGTAACAATTTAGCTGCTTGTTGTGGTAGCTGTGAATTTTTATACTCACTTCCACTGACTACTGCGCTTATACTCAGTTTACCTAAAGATGATTACCTGTGAGTGTGATATCAAGCACTGGTTCCATACTTTAGAAACTTTTATCCTAAGATTTTGCCGCAGAAATTTTTAAGCAAGTTGCCTAAAATTTAGCCCTAAAGGATCGATTTCACATCCTATCAGTCTGTTAGGAAAAGGAGCAGTGATCTAAAACACTGAAATATTGTTATTTTGTTAGAAGTGATTTCTCCAGATTTTCTTGATGGATTCTGTAAGTTGTGGATATCCTTTAGCAATTGTGACTTCCCATAGCTTGCTTTAATTGTGTTTTTAGGTTATCTCTTCCTAAAAGTGCTGTTTTATCGTTTAAGATGGAGGGTTTTGCAGAAGTTGAATCACTTCTATTAGTTGTTGGGGTCGCTCGATTAAAAAATCAGGCTTCTGTTGCTTCAATATATTTCCAGAGTTGAATCCCCAACTAACTGCAATTACTTTGATATTACTTTTCTTTGCTGCTTCTATATCTCTGGTTTCATCTCCAACATAAACAATTTCTTCTGGTCGAAGATTAGCTTGGCGCAAGAAGTTGTTAATCACTCGACTTTTGCCAAATATTCTAGTACCACAATAAATAAAATCAAACAAATCTAATAAACTATTTTTTTGCAAAAAAACTTGAACATTTTCTTGGTCATTAGAAGTAATAATTCCCAGTCTATTGCCTTGTTTTTTTAGTTCAAATAAGGCTGTTTTAATTCCCTCTACCGGAGATAAGCTATGAATTTTACTGTTTAATTCGGTGATAACTTTTCGGAGTACAAAAGGTAGTTTATAAATTGCTATACCCGATCGCTGAATAATTTCTCTAGTTGTCAAATCTTTAATTTGCGGGATTTCTTCAGAAGTAACAGGTGAATAACCGAATTCTGGAGCTAAATTATTGCTAATTGTCACTAAGGCATCAAAAGTATCGGCAACTGTGCCATCAAAATCAAAAATAATTACTTTTATAGTCATAGCTTGATAATTTATAAGGAAAGCTCTGCTAAGGATGCAAATATTTTAAGTTAGTCCGGGCATTTCGTTGCCACATTTCTGGTTTAATTCTTCGTAGTGCGGATGCGGGAAATTTTTTTTCCCATTCTAGCTGGGAAATTTGGGCTAATTCTTCTAGGGTAGGGTCAACATTTCCTGGGTAAGGTTGAAATTCTAAAACGTCTGTTTCTTGGGCAAATCTTTGATTCCAAGGGCAAACATCTTGACAGATATCACAACCCGCTACCCAATTATTTAAATGGGGTGCGATCGCATCAGGTAGCTTTTCACTCCGATTTTCGATCGTATGATAAGCAATACAACGATTAGCATCTACCACAAAAGTTTGGGGATGGCGATCGTCAGAATTAACCAAAGGACGAATCGCATTTGTCGGACAAGCCGCGATACAACGAGTACAAGTACCGCAGTGATGAGTATGCGGGGTATCAGGAGTCAATTTCAAGTTAGTTAAAACTTCGCCCAAAAACACCCAAGAACCGTATTTCCTAGTAATCACATTCGTATTTTTCGCAATCCAGCCAATTCCCGCCCGTTGCGCCCAAACTTTATCTTGAATCGGGCCAGTATCAGCATAATAACGTGCTAAAATTCCCTCTCCTTGCTGCTGTAACCAATTACTCAGCAATTTTAGTTTTTTGTGCATGATTTTGTGATAATCCCGCCCCCAGCCATAACGAGAGATTTTGGCATACTCTTTACCCTCTGGACGTTGGTGCGGTGTGTAGTAGTTTAGCGCCACACAGATCACTGACTGAACTTCTGGCATCAGTAAGCGGATATTTTCTCTCTTTGGATTTGCCATCCATTCCATTTCCGCTTGATAACCCAAAGCCAACCATTGCTGCAATCTTTGAGTTTCGGATTCATTCTCTATCTCAACAGATGCTACCCCAACTTGATGAAATCCTAGCTCAGCAGCTTTTTGCTCGATCTGAGCGCTATCAATTATGGCATTGACCACAAGTATTCTGGATTTTACGTGGATAATTACGCTAACAATTGCTAACCTATTTCGTCAACGATCGAGTATACATATAGAAAATCTATATATAATAGCAACCTTATTACATTAGTTTTTGCCTAACTCAAGTATTTGTAATATTTATTTGCAATTTGTAAATTTATGTTGCATTATGTAAATCAAGGAGTACGAGATTCAAGAAGCCCATCGGCTGTACCAGTAGTTATCAAGAATCTCTTTAACAGATATGACTTTTACAGCAGACTTAGCTTCAACTAGCTTCTCTAATGCTTTTGCTTCCGACAATCAGCTAGCTAATGCCGTACCTGCAACTACAGCATTATTCAAGCGTTTGTCTGTGGATGACCAATTAGCTGTATTGTGGTATGTTTATACAGAATGTGGTCGTTCCATTACTCCTGCTGCACCAGGAGCAGCACGTTTACAGTTAGCTGAAGGACTGTTGAATCAAATTAAGCAAATGTCCCATGCTCAGCAGCTAGAAGTTATGCGCGATTTAGCTGCGAAGCGGAACAGTCAAATCAGCCGCTCTTACGGTATTCTTAGCCCAAATACTAAGTTGGCATTCTGGTATCAGTTAGCAGAATGGATGGTACAAAGTTTCGTGGTTCCCATGCCACCAGGCTACCAGCTGTCTCGCGATGGTGAAAAGGTTTTAGGCGCGATTAAGCAGTTGGATTTTGGTCAACAAATTACTGTTCTGCGTAACACAGTAATTGATATGGGTGTCGATCCATTGGCAGACTAATCCGATGCTGCTAACGAAGCAGTGATTTAGATTTCCCTCTAGAGGAGCAGGTAATTCAGCCTGCTCCTCTGTTTAAGTTGGGTTTATAAGTTCCGCAGGATGAGGAATAACGATGCAGACTATTGATGCTACACCTGTTGCTTTGGATGAGCAAGCTGATTTAATTATTGAAGGGATAACAGAAAGTACGATATTAAGCTATTTTCAAACTATAAATGCAGGTGACTTTTCGGCAACAGCGGCTTTGTTTGCTGTTGAGGGAGAGTTAAATCCTCCTTTTGAGTCGCCTGTTGTGGGGCGAGATGCGATCGCAGCTTATTTACAACAAGAAGCAACCGAAATTAAGCTACTACCCAGAGAAGGTACTGCTGAAAAAACAGAAGATGGTTACACTCAAATTCAGGTGAAAGGCAAAGTTAAAACACCTTTATTTAGCGTGAATGTGGGTTGGATATTTTTATTAAATAACCGACAGGAAATTGCTGCTGCTACGATTAAGCTGCTAGCTTCTCCCCAAGAGTTATTAAATTTGCGTCGTTAAGCTGGTTTTAAGCGACGGAAACTTCTGATTGTTGGAGGGAACGGAATAGCATCTGACGACCTAAATCAATATCTTTTTCAGAACATTGCCAGTCTGGATGTGCTGTTCTTAATAAGCTTTCTAATGTTTCTTGGTCAAATAGGTGCCATACTGGGGCGTTTTTGGATTCGGTGGCGATCGCAAAGCAATTTTCGCTAATGCAGATAATACTCACGCTTTGCGAAATACGTGCTAATTTTATTTGTTCTCCTGGTTGTAACCCACGAAATTGGCGCATAATTTGCTTCCATTCCGTTACAGAAGATACGGTCAATCCCGGAATTGATTCTGTGAAAGCAGCATCGCCATTTATACTAATCCAGTAATGACGAGCGGGATCGATACCTAAAAGCCAAGGGGATTCATCATCTAAACGATACCGGGGGCAAAGGAGAAACAGCTGGGTCATGACAGTAGGTTAATATTACAAAAATTTTTATCTTAGGCAAAAACCTTTAGGCTTTTAATTACCTCCTTATTACGGTAAGGAGGTATGAGGCTTTTGCAAATCTTGTACGAATCTTAAGGTTTGTTTATCTAATGGTGAATGGGTTTGTAACAAAAATTAGCAAAAGTTATATAACCTATTAACTTTACTCACTCTTTCATGAACTTTTGTAAATCGAAAGACAGGGAAGTAAAAGCTAAAAAATTCTTGATGGCTGAAATTATGGTTTTTCTTAGGATTTCACCTGCTGCGATACTTTGCCAGTTTTTGGCACCCTGAATCTAGAGCAACTTGAATAGCTGATTTAAGTGCTCCAAGTGAACTGGCTGATTGGGGGTTACGTGCTTTCAGTTATCTTTAGTTTTACTGGGTAGACTAGCTTCTAACTTTAGACAGTTGCGACCATTTACTTGTAAACGGTACTCTACTCTATCCATCAATCGATTCATAATTAGCCAACCATAACCGCTTTCTTGTTTATCTTCTGGGCTAGGTGGTAGATAAGTAGAGATATCGTAGCCTTTGCCGTGATCCCAAATTTCCAGGGCTAAATCTCGTTCTTGAAGTTCTAAGCGAATCAAGATGGGTAAGTTAGGCTGGTCTTTGTGAGCGTGGCGGACTACGTTAGAGTAGGCTTCTACTAAAGCTAAACGTAGGCGATTAGATTGGCGAGGCCAGTCAACCGAGTCTCCTAGTTCTACTTCTAAACACCCTAGTAACCAGCTTTCAACTATATTCAGGAATTTCAGGTCACTGGGAATATGTAACTCCGTTCTCATTGATTACAGAACCTCCAGAGAAAGTATGGTTTGGTCGTCTTCTTGTACTTGGTTTTGTCCACGGATGCGATCGAGTAACCGGGTCAAATCTAAGGGACTAGCCTCTTGAGCGAGTAAAGTCCATAGACCTTCCTGTTTCAGCATAAACCGTTGGCTGGGGTCGCTACCATCACTACTACCTGGGGTGAGGTCTTCTTGGGTAACGGTAGCTTCGGTGATGCCATCGCTTGCTAACAGAAGTGCTTCCCCTGGTTTAAGTTCTAAGCTACCAGCAGTACCTTTCCATATTGGTAGTATGCCCAAAGGAACGCCTCTAGCTTTAAGAAAGTTGGGTTGAACTCCATCAATTTTTTTGGCTAAGTCTTTATACGACCAGACCAAGGGGTAAATATGACCTGCGTTGGCGTAGACTAGTTCGCCAGTTGCGGTGGTGTAACGGGCCAGAACCATAGTGATGAAGCAGTTATTACCGATGAGGTCTTCGGAAAGACTGCTGTTGAGATTCTGCATTAGGGTGTGAGGCATGGGAGGATTTTCTTGGGAAAGTTCTCTTCGCATAACTGAGATGGCACTTGCCATAAACAAAGCTGCGGGAACGCCTTTCCCAGAAACATCTCCCACTGCTAACCAAATGTCTCCTTTTGGATGAACAAAAACTTCAAAGAAATCGCCTCCGACTTCTCTAGCGGGGAAGCAACAAGCTTGGATTCTGATTCCTTCTAAATCGGGCCAACTTTGGCGGAGCAGGTTATTTTGAATTTGCCGAGCTACTTCGAGTTCGGCTCGCATTTGCTGTGCTTGTTCTTGGGTGCGCTGGTAGAGTTTGGCTTGGGAAAGAGCTAGTGCTGCTTGTTCTGAGACGCTTTCGATTAGTTTTACGTCTTCGGATGACCAAGTTTCCCGGTTGCTTTGGTGATACAGGCACAGGATGGCGAGTATTTCCTGCTGACAGATTAGGGGAATGATTAGCTGTGTTGTTTGTTTGCCTTCGTTGTCGTTGCTTTGAATGGTTTTTGCTTGTTGGGTTTCTAGGACTGTTTGTAAACCTACTGGATCGATCGCTATTTCTATCTCCGTTCCAGGGGCATGATAGGAAAAGGACTCTGATAGTAAGCGTAAACTTTCCACTGGTCGCAGTAAACAAGCAGCGGTACCAAAGGTGTGACCGATGGTTTCCACAATTTTTTGTAACATACTGCGATAGTCCAAAGATTCCCGAATCGCACTAGTTACAGCATTAAAAATCGTTTCTCGCTGTAAGGCGCGGCGTAGTTCATCAGTGCGACGCTTCAGAACCCCATAAGTTTCGGAAGCTTGTTGAACTACGGCTTTTAATTCGGTAGGATTCCAAGGTTTGGTGATGTATTTAAAGACTTGACCTGAGTTGATTGCTTCTACTAGGTCTTCTACATCTGTGTAACCTGTGAGCAGGATGCGAATCGTGTCTGGAAAGCGTTCTACTGTCCGACCTAAGAATTCTGTCCCGTTCATTTGGGGCATTCTCTGGTCAGAGATAATTACCGCCATTTCGCCTTCTTTGTCGAGTACTTCTAGGGCACTTGGCCCACTTTCGGCTTTGTATACTTGAAATTCGCGCCGAAAAGTTCTGTACAGCAAATCGAGGTTATCAGGCTCGTCATCTACTACCATGAGTTTGAGTTTGCTGCCGTCTCCCCGACTCATCTATTACTCCACTTCCAAGTCATAGTAATTGGGAATTTTGAATTTTGAATTCTAAAATTTTATATTTCCAAATCCAAAATTCAAAATCCGTGTTTATGCTTTACCCTACTAATCCAGAGCGTAGAGCTCGCACGGCTGCTTGGGTACGGTCATCAGCACAAAGTTTGTTTAAAATGTTACGGACGTGAGTTTTCACTGTCCCGACGGTGATGTACAGTTTTTCTGCGATCGCCGCGTTGCTGAAACCTTCCACAATCAGTTGTAACACTTCCAATTCCCTTTCAGTTAATGGGTATGCCTCTATCATGTGGGTAAATTCTGAATTTTCGGCTCCTATTGATACGGTTTTAGAAGAGATTGGCTCTTGAGTAGCGTTGGCAACTTGCTGTGGAGGTTGTCTGGTTTGACTAAGTACAATTCTGGCGATCGCTGGATCGATCCAAGAGTTTCCTTGTTGTGTCACCTCTAATGCTTCTAATAATCGATCGAAGCTAATGTCTTTCATACAATAAGAATCTGCACCAGCAGCAAAAGCTGCTAGTACAGCTTTTTCGTTATCTTGTAAAGTCAAAATCAACACTTTTGGCACTGTGTCCACTTTTGGCACTGTGTCGTCGTCAGTTTTACTTTCTTTTAACTTTCTTGTCAACTCAATGCCATCCATATCTGGCAATCCAATATCAACGATGGCAATATCAGGTTGTTCTGTCTCTATTAATTTAAGCCCATCATTACCATTAGCAGCTTCACCTACAACTTCAATTTCCTGCCGTTGTTGCAATGCTGTCCTAATCCCCACGCGGGTAAGGTCATGATCTTCAATGAGGGCAACGCGAATTTTGTCCATTGTCAACGTTCCCAATTATTTATGAGTTTGACTTGTGCCACACTAGTTTACAAATGTTTCCAGAGGTTTAGTTAAATTACACCCCTTGGCAGGAGAGATATCTTCCTCAATCTCGATAGATTCTATGTAATAGAATAATTTTTTCAAGTTTCGCTTAGAAAAACTCAGCTGTGAAACTAATACCAAGGAGGGTTTTAATTTAACCTGTTTGATACTGTTTGGATTACGAGATTATCATAATGCTTGCTCCTCTAATTCTTGAGTGTGGAGATTCTACGCCATTTAGGGTAGGAAATGCCACTGAATCAAGGGTTTTGCTGAGTAGCTGCTAGGAACTGCTGGCTGGGGTATTAGAGTTTGATGGCAGAAATTCCTCCTAGAGTCCGATTTCTTAATCTCCAAGGGTTAACTTTAATTTGTAGTTAACATTTATTCAGTATACCTGGTAAATGGTAGGAGAATAATTGTTCTTAGGGGTGAGACGATCGGAGAGGGTAATTCTAAAAAACTTTTTATTTGACCCCCAAAAGCATTGTAATAGCTCCTGATGGGGTTAATTTTGATTACCCGGTACTCAGTTAGCAGTTGTCTAATCTCACAAGTTGCGATTTTTCCCAAATATTAGCATTTTTCGGTTCGCAGTTGTGGGTTATAGGTGTTATATCTCTATTTTGCTCGTAAGAGTGGCGAGGAAAACAACTATGAACTTCTAATTAATAGAATTTTAATTGATCGGTCAAATTTTTAGTGATTATGGCGAAAAATTTTCTAGTCTTAGTGGTCGATGATGACGCAGTGGAACGTATGAGAGTTTGTCAGTGTCTCAAAGATACTGATGAGCTAGTAGAATTCTATGAAGCATCTGATTTAGCTGAGACTTTAGTAATTTTGCAAGAACAAAAGTTGGATTGTGTATTTTTAGATGAGAGTTTACTGGATGCTCAAGGGTTAGTGTTATTGGAGAGGTTATCTGCTGTGGATATGCAGGTACCAATTGTCGTGTTAACTAATCAGGAGGATGAAGCGACTTTCGCACAACTGTTAAAAGCGGGGGTATCTGATTATGTGAGTAAGGCTAAGGTGTCGAGTTTACTTAAAAGTAATTTGGCGCATTTAATGAGACTTTATCGAACTAAGAAACAAGTGTTTTTAGAGTCTGAATCAGAAAAGGACGATCGCTTAATAAGTTGGGATAATTTATCTGTTAATCTTGGGGAAGAGACAGATTCTCAGTTGAAAATGAATGAGAAGTTGCGGAGAGCGATCGGTATTTTAGGACAACAACAACAACAGTTAAGAACTCTGCAACGTTTAACCAATCTCCTGAATCAACGCTTGGCGAATTTATCGAATTTGCTGCAATTAATGGTGCAATCTGTTTGTGATGTAATTCCCACAGCACAGTTTGCCTTACTAGTATTACATAACCCCCAATGTAACCGCTTGATGTTAACAGTTACTACCGGAATTGGTACAGAAAAATTACGCATAGAAGATGCGTTTGGCAAGGGGGAAGGTTGGTTAGCAAAAGTAGCTGTTACAGGTTTTTCTCAACATATTCAAGGTAGAGATGATTTACCTGCTTGTGTTTATGCAGTTCCCATTGAATCGGCGCAAGCTGGACGTTTAGGATTGTTAGCGATCGGGAATTGGGATAATAGTAATGCTTTTACTAAAGAGGAACAAAAACTATTAATTGCTGTGGGTGAACAAGCCGCTATAGCTATTAATAATGCTAGAATTATTAGAATTTTAGAAGAACGGGAAGAACGGTTAGCCGTTCAAAATGAAATTTTAGTAAAGCAAAATGAAGAACTAGAAAATCAACGACAACAAATTCACTTACAAAACTTGCAGCTTTTAGAAGCAGCTAAATTAAAGTCTCAGTTTTTAGCAACAGTTTCTCATGAATTACGCACTCCAATGAATGCAGTAATTGGCTTTTCTCAATTATTGTTGCGCCAGATTAAAAATAACACATCTAATTCGCAGTTTTCGCGAGAACAGATGAGTATGTTGGAAAGGATTTTAAATAATGGTAAACACTTGCTAGAATTAATTAACGACATCCTCGACCTTTCCAAAATTGAAGCAGGTAGAATGGATTTGCAACGCCAACAATTTAACTTGGAATCATTAGTTAAAGAAGCGATAGAAGAAGTGCGTTTGTCAGCAGAGGAAAAGCATATAAACTTACAATTAACAATTAATTTGAGCAATCCAATAATCATTAATGATAGCTATCGTTTAAAGCAAGTTTTAATGAATCTGCTGTCGAATGCGATTAAGTTTACTTCAGTTGGTAAAGTAGAATTGGAAGTATTTGAAATTGATTCGCTGCAATTAGCTATTCGGGTGACAGATACGGGAATTGGCATTGCTGAAGAACATTTAAAAAATATTTTTCAGGAGTTTTGGCAAGTAGATCAAAGTTTCACCAAAACGCATTATGGTACTGGTTTAGGTTTGGCGATTATTAAATCTTTGGTGGAACTAATGAAGGGAAAGGTGAGTGTGACAAGTGAGTTGGGGAAAGGTTCTTGTTTCCAAGTAGAAATTCCTCGTCATATACCGCCGCTTAATTACACAAATAATTGTGGGAGAAGGGTACTCAAATGATTGATTAGTTATTGAGGTTATCCCAGTTTTTCTGCTATTCTAAGTTTGGCGGAACGCGATCGCAAATTCTTCTCTATCTCTTCTTCTTGGGGTATGATTGGTTTTTTAGTAATCACTTGCAAAATTGGCGATTCTTTGAAAGAATGTTTCACCAATCTATCTTCTAAACTGTGAAAGCTAATAATCCCAATTCTTCCCCCTGATTTTAACCAATTGGGTGCGGTTTTCAAGAAAGTTTCTAAAGATGCTAATTCTTGATTGACGACTATTCGCAATGCTTGAAATACGCGAGTTGCTGGGTGAATTCTTCCGTAGCGGTAGGAACGGGGAACGCTATGAAATATTTCGTTTGCTAATTCTGTTGTAGTTTTAAATGGTCGCTTTTCGACAATTTGTTTAGCAATGCGGCGCGATAATCTTTCTTCACCATATTTATAAAAAATATCTGCTAATTCTGCTTCTTCCCATTCATTAATAATGTCAGCAGCGGTTAAGTTATCTCTTTGATCCATTCGCATATCTAATTCTGCCTCTTGGCGGAAGCTAAAACCTCTAGAACCTGTATCTAAATGAAAAGAACTTACGCCTAAGTCAGCGATTATACCATCAAAATTTAGATTTTCTGGATGATATTCGGCAAAATTACCATGCCAAAAGGTGAGGCGATCGCTAAACTCAGCCAATTTATTTTTAGCAGCATTAATAGCTTCTGCATCGCGATCGATCGCAATCACTTTTATATCCGATCTCGCTTGCAAAATTAACTGACTATGTCCACCACCACCTACTGTCGCATCAAGATAAATTCCTCCAGGATTAATTGCTAACCCAGAAATTAATTCATCTGCTAAAACTGAAATATGCACAAAATCAACTTCTTTTTCCTGATTTTTGGCGCTGCGGTCGATCGCATCCATAGTTAATGATCGTCAAATGATAATAGATAGATTTTAACCGATTTTTTGTCTGCAAGCGACGATAATAGAATGTATAAAATTTTATTTTCTTGAAGTGCCACCTACTTAAATTTAGTAGATTCACATTATTTTAAAAAAAATCCTGGACATCACACAATTAGAGAGAATATCATAGTAAACAAATAGCCAATTTTACGTAAGTAAATTTGGTTGATAGCTATTTAAAAATGGTGCTTCTTGATGAAGAATAAAGCAAGGATAGCTTGTTTTTAAGTAAATTTTTTCACCAGTTTGTTAAGGAGAAATTCATGAGTTTAAATAGATTAATCGCTGGAGTAGCGATCGCTGGATTAACGGTACTTACTGCTGCTTCCACAGTTCCTTCATTTGCTGCGGAAAAGGTGTCTAGTCAAGCACAAACACAGCAATATGCACAGAGGTACGATCGAGATTGGGATAGAGACAGGGACGATCGGTGGCGCGATCGTCGTGTCTGCTACTATGAACGTCGTGGTAGACGAGTTTTTTATTGCTGTCGCGAGAGGTATTGGAACGGACGGTATTATCAGGTGCGGATTTCCTGCCGACCTGACAGAAGATAATTTATAAGAAGTTAAAATTCAGGAAAGAACTGGGTTTTTAGAAACAAAACTCAGTTCTTTTTTGACATAAGTTTAGCTCGTCAAGCAATAAATCAATAAATTCTGCATCTGTTTGATATCTGGTTAGATCGGAACTAAGAAGCCTAAGCTAAGTCAACTCAGATTTTGTACCAAGAGGCAAAGCCTCCATTTTTCGTTCCCAGGTTCAACCTGGGAACGAGGATCTGGGAGGTTCTACCTCCTTTGAGTGCAAGATCTGAGTCAACTGTTACCATAGAATTTTTTATGCCTTTCCTTGTCAGTGCTAACCCAAAGGGCGTTTCATAAGCCAATATAATTAAGGGAACTAAACAAAATTTAAAATTGCTGTTCTATGGCAAGAATCGAAACGAGAACAGAACCAATGGTTCTGAACATGGGGCCGCACCATCCCTCGATGCACGGGGTATTGCGGTTAATCGTTACCTTAGATGGGGAAGATGTAGTTGATTGTGAACCAGTAATTGGCTACCTGCATCGCGGCATGGAGAAAATTGCCGAGAACCGCACCAATATTATGTATGTTCCTTATGTTAGTCGTTGGGACTACGCAGAGGGAATGTTTAACGAAGCTGTTACCGTGAATGCGCCGGAAAAGTTGGCAGGGATTGAAGTTCCCAAACGCGCCAGCTATATTCGGGTAATTATGCTGGAGTTGAACCGCATTGCTAACCATTTATTGTGGCTTGGCCCATTTTTGGCTGACGTTGGCGCACAAACTCCGTTTTTCTACATTTTCCGCGAACGGGAATACATTTACGATTTGTGGGAAGCGGCGACTGGTTATCGGATGGTGAATAATAACTACTTCCGCATCGGGGGAGTAGCGGTAGATTTGCCTTACGGTTGGGTAGATAAGTGTTACGATTTCTGCGACTACTTCATGCCTGTGGTTGACGAATACGAACGCTTGATCACAGATAACCCGATTTTCCGTCGTCGTACTGAAGGCGTGGGAACTGTGACTCGTGAAGAGGCGATTAACTGGGGTCTTTCTGGCCCGATGTTGCGCGGTTCTGGCGTGAAGTGGGATTTGCGGAAGGTCGATCATTACGAATGTTATGATGACTTCAATTGGGAAGTGCAGTATGAAACTGCTGGTGATTGCCTCGCCCGTTATTTGGTGAGAATTCGGGAAATGCGGGAGTCGGTGAAGATTATTCGCCAAGCTTTGAAGGGTCTTCCCGGTGGGCCTTTTGAGAATTTGGAAGCGAAGCGGTTAGCTGCTGGGCCGAAATCTGAGTGGAATGGTTTCGATTATCAGTACATCGCTAAAAAAGTCGCCCCAACTTTCAAAATTCCTAAAGGTGAGTACTACGCCCGTGTGGAAAGTGGTAAAGGGGAATTGGGAATTTATCTGATTGGTGATGATAATGTTTTCCCTTGGCGCTGGAAAATTCGCGCTGCTGATTTTGTGAATCTGCAAATTCTGCCTCACCTGTTAAAGGGTGTGAAGGTGGCTGATGTTGTGGCAATTTTGGGCAGTATCGACATTATCATGGGTTCGGTAGACCGTTAGGAAGTTTTGAGTTTTGAGTTTTGAGTTAATAAAGTTATTACTGAGATCTTGGACTAGGAGGCGGAGCCTCTATTTCTCGTTACCAGGTTGAACCTGGTAACGAGGGTTGGGAGGTTCTACCTCCATACTCTGCAAGGTCTGAGTATTAGGGCTCGAAATTCAAGGCTCAAAATTCACAACTATTTATTTTTATGGATGATTTTAACTTAGGTTTGCGGGGGGCGATCGCAAATCAAATCACTTCCCACCCCCAAGGGCGCATTACTTTTGCTGAATTCATGAATTTGGCACTTTATCACCCAGAACATGGTTACTACTCTACAAATCAAGTTAACATTGGCTCGCAAGGTGATTTTTTTACTTCTCCCCATTTAGGCGCAGATTTTGGTGAGTTGTTAGCTGGGCAATTTTGTCAAATGTGGGAGATTTTAGGTTGTCCAGTTCCTTTTAGTTTAGTGGAAATGGGGGCAGGACAGGGAATTTTAGCCGGAGATATCCTGCGTTATTTACACAAGCATCATTTCGAGTTTTTCTCTGCATTAGATTACATCATTGTCGAAAAATCATCTGCTTTAAGGCTGGAACAACAACAACGTTTGTCTAATTTCCCGCTGCGGTGGTGTGAATGGGAGGAAATACCCGCTAATTCCTTGGTTGGATGTTGCTTTTCTAATGAACTGGTAGATGCTTTTCCGGTACATCAGGTAATTTGGGAACAAGGGGAATTAAAAGAAATTTATGTAACTTTAGGGAAGGAAGGGGAGTTTGTGGAAGTAACCGGAGAAGCTTCTACAAATCGGTTAGTTGAATATTTTGATTTGGTGGGAATTGATTTGGCGAAAAATGCTTATCCAGAGGGCTATCGCACAGAGATAAATTTGCTGGCTTTGGATTGGTTAAGCATGATTGCTGATAAAATCCAACGGGGTTATTTGTTAACCATTGATTATGGCTATCCTGCCCATCGTTACTATAGTTTAGGGCGGAGTCAGGGAACTTTACAATGCTATTATCGCCACAGTCATCATAACGATCCTTATATCAATATAGGTCATCAAGATATTACTGCTCATGTTGATTTTACGGGTTTGGAAAAGTGGGGCGAGTTGTGCGGTTTGCGGCGGTTGGGTTTTACGCAGCAAGGGTTGTTTTTGATGGCGTTGGGGTTGGGCGATCGTATTTCCGCTATTTCTGATAGTAACGGTTCTGATTATCAGGATATTCAAAAAGTTCTACAACGTCGAGATTCCCTCCACCAAATGATTAACCCAATGGGTTTGGGCGGTTTCGGTGTTTTGCTGCAATGTCGGGGTTTAACAGATGAGGAAATAACTCAGCCTTTGCAGGGTTTTACTATTCCGAAAAGGTAGTTTTTAGGTACGTTGTTGCGCTTTAGCGCTAAAGAAAGGCGCTAAAGCGCAACAACGTACTATTTTAATATTAGAGTTAGTTTAACTGTCGGTTTCTAGGACTGTTAATACATACTCTGCTTGGTTGACTGAATGGTTGATGGATAGGTCAAAGATTATGCCATTTTTTTCAGCGTTAACGTCTATTATAACTGGTAATTTGCCTTCTTTGTTAAAGGCAATTATTTGGTAAATTCGCTCTCCTGATGTTACCGAATTTCCTAATTTTAGACGATTTTGAATTACTCCGCCAATGGGCGCGTAGTATTTTTTTAGTTGGGTTTTTCGAGTATAATTTATTTGATGGTTTGCTGTTTCTGGCAGGGGAAATCCTGGAATTGATAAGATACCTTTTTGGGCTAAATAGTTTTTAATTCCCCGCACTCCTTTGGCAACTGATTCGGGATTCATTTGCATCCCTGAACCTAATTCTAATGTCCACGATTCTAAATCAAATTGGATTGGTTTGCTTTGTTGATCTAGGGCATTTTCCAAGGCTAACCAAGGCTTTAAGAAGGCTTCGTCAAAGGCATCTCCGTCATATTCGTTTAGTAAAATCTCATAGTCTAAAAGGAAGGATTTGGCGCTTTCTTCTCTACCTTTAAATCCGTAAATGTAATCTATGGCTTGATTGCTAGAACTGTGAATATCAATAACATAATTGGCATCTAAACATAAAGATTGTAGTTGATATCGGTATAACTCGCTTAAAGGTACTCCACTGGGAGAATTTATTTTGTCTGCTAGTTTTTCAAAGCTTTGTTTAATTTGTTGAAGATAATTTTGTCTAATAACATCAGCATCACAATTTAGTTGGGTTTTAACAAATATTTCTAAATCTTTACATTCTTTTTCAAAATCCCAAAATATTCGATTCCAATCTTTACCATCATAAATGTTAAATCTTCCAGTAGAAAAGTAGTGTGTACGTTGGTTTGTGCTAAAAGGATTACAGAGGGGAACAAGCCATATTTCACCAGTAATATTTGTGTCATTGATACTCATCAAAAACTCAATTAACTGATGAATGACGGCATTACCAACAATTTCAGCACCATGTAAATTGGCTTGAAGATAAGCTTTTTTACCGGGAGTGGAACCAATGAATTTGTATATTTGGAGGGAAAAGCGATCGCCAGAGGCGAGTTGTACCAGAGGAAGCAGAGAAATTGTCGGAATCATCTATAAACTCCTAGATAGATTAAACTAAATGCCAAGATTACTTCCTCTGAGATTAGCACTTTCGGAGCAAATATTAGGTAGTGGAGCGGCAATTTTAGCCCAGATGTTTCCCCAATAATTAAGCGATAGCAACTTGCCAATAATGCACTACTTAAATAATGCCAGTTACTATTGAAGACAAAAAATATGCAAGAACAAAAACGCATTGGAATTTTAACTAGTGGTGGCGACTGTGCTGGCTTAAATGCAGCTATTAGAGGTGCAGTATGCCGTGCGGTGGGTTCTTATAATTGGAAAGTTTTAGGGATTCGCCAAGCTACAATGGGATTAATGAATTCTCCGCCTGACTTTATTCCGCTAGAAATTGATAAAGTTGATGAATTGTTAATCATGGGCGGTACGTTTTTAGGAACAACAAATACGGGAGATCCCTTTGCTTTTCCTATGCCTGATGGTACTACACGCGATCGCTCGGCGGAAATCATCGCTGGTTATCATCAATTAGGGTTAGATGCCTTAATAGTAATTGGTGGCGATGGTAGCATGGAAATCGTGCGAAAAATTGCTCAACAAGGCGGGATAAATTTAGTAGCTATTCCTAAAACAATTGATAACGATGTGGGAAGTACAGAACGTTCTATTGGATTTGATACAGCTGTTAATATCGCTACAGAATCCTTAGATCGTTTGCATTTTACAGCTGCTAGTCACAACCGAGTCATGATTTTAGAAGTCATGGGACGGGATGCTGGACATATTGCAATTAGTGCCGGAATTGCTGGTGGAGCGCATATAATTCTCATCCCAGAAATTGCCTACAATCTGGAGAGTATTTGTAATAAAATTCGGGAACGCCAAGAGTCGGGAAAAAACTATTCTTTGATAATTGTTTCGGAAGCTGTGAAAGCAGAAAATGGCGAAACAATTAAGAATATAAATCGTTTAGGACAAACCAGATATGGCGGTATCGGTCAATATTTAGCCGATCAAATTTGTGCTTGTAGTCGTGCAGAAACCAGGGTAACTGTGTTAGGACATATCCAACGTGGCGGAACACCTTCACCATTAGATAGATTAACTGGTTCTGTGTTTGGAGTCGCAGCAATTGATTTAATTGCTGAAGGTAAATATGACTGCATGGTAAGTTGGCAAAATCGCCAAGTAGTAAGCGTACCAATTCCTGAAGCGATCGGCAAATATAGTACAGTAGATCCCGAAGGAATGCTAGTTAAAACCGCCAGAGGTTTAGGCATTTGTTTGGGAGATTAACCACAAATTAGTACTGGGAAAAATGGGTAGTAAATAATGTGTGATAGGAATTTTGGCATTACCAATTACTTTTGAGGAATTGGTGTTTAACACAAATGCTCATTCATTTATGCTGTGGGATGAGCATTTTTTGTTTGTACAGCGGTTAAAAATCAGCAGTTTTTATATTTGATTTGTCTGCATTTGAATTAGTAAAGTTTCTGTTGTCCAAGTCGGACAACCACAACCTAAAAAATCACAGTCTTGAGTCCAAATTGCCGCATTCATTAATAATGCTAACGCTACCGTTGACCAATCATTTGGATCTCTGGGAATACGATTTCTGGCTTCTATTTCTAAGTGGATATAGTTAGGTTCTGTAATTACTGAAACTTTAGTTTCAATCAAATGTATGGCTTGAGCAAGTAAAAGTTGTGCGTTTGCTTCCGTGAGTCTACCTTGGCTTACCATTAATGGTATCCTTCGTCGGATCTCATACTGAGTTTCATCTAAAACTTGTTCAGTAATGTAAAGCATCAGTTCGGGGTTTTGAATTAAATTTTGCCCTCTTTGTCGCAGCAGTTCTCCTATTAAAATGTTTGCGTCAACTATTAGTATCATAAGGAAACGGCTTGCTTGTATCAAAAAGGTCAGCTAATTCATCCTCTGTCATCCCAGTTTCAGCGAGTACGCGCTGTACTGTCTCACTCAATTGTTTAACAGCACACTCGACTTCTTCCTGATTTGGTCGTTTTTTGGGATAATAAAATCCTACTACTTCGCCGTTATGTTCGATCGCTAAAGCTTCATTACCAGTTAAATAATCGAGCGATCGTTCTTTCAATTCCTCTACTCCCACTTGTTTCATAATTCAACTCCAAATTAAATATTGTAATCAAATTTTATCGTACTTTGATATTGCAAGTTGAGGAGAAAGTGTGCGATCGCTCTTACTACCTTGATACTTTATCTAACGAAGATTGGGACAATCGTTACAACAACCAGAAAGTCTAATTTGTCTCGATATTTCCCGCCTTAATTCTTCAGAAATCCATAAAGTGCTAATTTCCTGACAAAGCCTGTGGCATGGCTCTCCTTGCCTACGTCTTTCTAAGTATGTCGCTACCAATACCGCTTGAATTCCGTACCGACTTACAGCCTCTCCAATTGCTGTTGCAGCCAAGAGAACTCCGATTCCACCCATCATTCCAAGAGGGCCACCAAGCATAGCCAATGCTGTTGTAATAGCGGCTGCACCTGCTAGACCCATTCCACCTGCAATAGACAGAGCTACTGCGAGCATAACACCTGGAAGACCAAGTGAAGCAATCCTACGAGCTACTTCGTCCATATTTATCTACCCACTGGGAAACTCTACTCAACAGTAGTAAGCTGTTAATCATTTAAATAGGGTAAAATGGAAAAGTCAACCGAGCAAAATGAGTCAGGAAATGCCAGCAAAGAATCATCTGAGCTTAGAACAAGTAGAGAAGCTACAAAAAGCCCTAAAAGAAGAAGAAAATGGAAACATTAGAGAAAGAATTCTGATGTTACTGTTGCTAAATGATGGAAAAACTCAAGCTAAAATAGCGGAATTTCTGGGCTGTTCAATAAATAAAGTATCTTATTGGTGCGTACATGGAGATCCAGATAATCTAGAAAGCCTAGTCGATGAAAGGATGAAGGGTAATCATCAAAAAGCTACAGATAAATATAGAGAAATATTATTAGAGACAGTAGATAAAGAACCCAAAGAATTAGGATACGAATTTGGCAGATGGACGGCACAAAGGTTAGCAACATATTTAGCAGAAACGACAGGAATAAAATTAAGTGGGTCGCAAGTTAGGAGAATATTAGAGCAAAAAAAGTTCGTTTACCTCTGGGCGAAGTACAGCTTAGAGGGAAAGCGAGAGCCGGAAAAAAGAAAAGAATTTAAAAAGAAGATAACCGAATATTTAAAAATAGAAAAAGAGAATCCAGAACGTTTACAAGTATGGTTTTGGGACGAAAGCGGTTTTAGTTTAAGCGTGATAAAAAGAAAGAATTGGTGTAAAAAAGGTAGCCGAAAAGAGGTGAGAGGAGATCGAAGAAAGGGTCGGATTAATGTAATGGGAGGGCTGAGGTATTCCGACAAGAAAAGGTTTGTGGAATTTCTGGATAAAAGCAATTCAGAAAGTTTTTATCAAGTGCTAAAACTGTTTTATCAAGAATTGATTGGTGAATGGGTAGCTGCTGGCAATGAAGCCGATGAATTTGCTGAAAAAGGAGCCAAAATAGTGATAATTCTCGACAATGCTAGTTTTCATAAAAAGGCAGAATATCTCCAGAAAGTTGCCGCTGAAATGCCCAATATTCATTTAGAGTTTCTCCCGAAATATAGCCCGGATTATAACTTAATTGAATTAGTTTGGCATTCAACAAAAGAATTTATTGCTAATCGACTATTTAAATCAATCGAAGAATTAGAATATTTATTACATCAACTTTTAAATGAAGGACAGTTAATTATTAAATGGGAGCGAAAACTTAAAAATAAAGGTAATGCTCTTATCCCTGTTTAAATGCTTAACAGCTTATTCCCAAAAAAATAGTAAAATTTATAGTATTTGCAGATAAAATTAGCAACAAAGACTCACCACTTCAAAAACGCCGCTTCAATCCCTTGTTCCCGGCGAATTTTTCCATCTTTTTCAAACCAAGCAATAATTTGTTGAGTTGTTAAATCTTCAATTGCTACCCCATATTCTTGAGCGATATGCTGCAATAATTTTAAAGAGGAAATAGTTAATCTAGTTAAAAACTTTTCATGATTAGCTAACAAAGCTCCATCAACCATTGCTGACTCTTCTAAAGTTAAAAATTGCGCTCCTGGTTGTCCTTGTTGATTCATAATTAAAAACTTAACTTCAGGATTTTTTCGTAATCATATAACCGCAGCGATGTTGACCATTAATTAACCAGTGAGTACGCTCAACAGTGCAGTCTGGTAAAATCGTGGCAAACATTTCTAATTCGTGAGAACAAACGCTGGGGAAAGTTTCCGCGACATCAGAAATAGCACAATTATGTTCGGTAAACATGAATTGAGAACAATTCCCATTTTGAGGAGTTTCCGATTCAATGGGATACCATTCTGCCATGTAACCTTCGGCGCGACGCAGGTCAACCAATTTAGCAACACGCTCTCCCAGTTTACCGCTACCGATGCGATCGCGATATTCCAGCGCCTTTTGTTGCCACTGTTTCTGTAAGATATTATTGACCTGCTCTTTTCCCAAAGTTTGCGCCATCGTATCCAACAGCGACACAGCGAATTTACCATGATTGTTGGGAAAGCGATCGCGCCCCTTGCGACTCAAACGGTAAGCGTGTTGAGGTCGCCCCATCCCCGCCTGCACCAACTCATACTCGATAAGTTCTTCCGCTTCCAAATCTTTCAGATGACGGCGAACTGCTTGAGGACTGATATCCAAACTCTCAGCCAATTCCAGCGCCGTTGCTTGACCTCGCTGCAATAGATGTTCCAGGATATCTTGCTTAGTCGAAGTTTGCTCTGTGGTCGTCATCTTCTTCCCAGGACTCCATGCAGAAAATGTTACTTTGACAACTTACTAGTTGTTAATGTAGCTTAAAATAGACTTAGAAAACAAATTAGTTGTTTTAGTCATACTAGATCCTAACCTGTCTAGCCCCAGATTGCTAGAGGGACTGGAAGCACAGGGACGTAGAACCGGGACGTAGGACAGGCATCCTGCCTGTCACTCCCTGTCAGCAACCACCCGTCTTCCATCAAAGAGTAGAACACATAGAGAACACGAGAGAACCGATAAAATGAGTGCCACTGTCAAAACTTTAGTCAATCAGCCATATAAATACGGCTTTGTCACCGACATTGAAGCAGACACCATCCCCAAAGGACTAAACGAGGATGTAGTTCGCCTCATCTCTGCCAAAAAGAACGAACCAGAGTTCATGCTGGAATTTCGCCTCAAGGCGTATCGGCAATGGCTAAAGATGACAGAGCCCAGATGGCCCCATGTTACCTACCCACCAATAGATTACCAAGACATCATCTACTACTCCGCACCCAAGCAAAAGAAAAAGCTCAACAGCATCGAAGAAGTAGACCCCACCCTGTTAGAAACCTTCGAGAAATTGGGAATTCCCCTTTCCGAACAAAAGCGGCTTTCCAACGTTGCGGTCGATGCTATCTTCGATAGCGTTTCCGTCGCCACTACCTTTAGAGAGAAATTAGCCAAAGAAGGCGTAATTTTCTGCTCAATTTCCGAAGCATTGCAAGAATATCCCGAATTAGTGCAGAAATATTTGGGAAGCGTTGTTCCGGTAGCTGATAACTTCTACGCTGCACTTAACTCAGCAGTTTTCAGCGATGGTTCCTTCGTTTATATTCCCAAAAACACCAAATGTCCAATGGAATTGTCCACCTACTTCCGCATCAACACCGGAGAGTCGGGACAATTTGAACGGACATTAATTGTTGCCGAAGAAGGCAGTTATGTCAGCTATTTAGAAGGCTGTACTGCGCCGATGTTTGATACAAATCAATTACACGCCGCAGTTGTGGAATTAGTAGCTTTAGACAATGCCGAAATTAAATACTCCACCGTACAAAACTGGTACGCCGGAGACGAAAACGGCAAAGGTGGAATTTACAACTTTGTCACCAAGCGCGGACTTTGCCAAGGTGTGAATTCCAAGATTTCTTGGACTCAGGTAGAAACTGGTTCTGCTATTACTTGGAAATATCCCAGTTGCGTGTTAGTTGGCGACAATTCTGTTGGCGAATTCTACTCAGTGGCGCTGACAAATCATAAACAGCAAGCTGACACGGGAACCAAGATGATACATATTGGCAAAAATACCACTAGCACGATTATTTCTAAGGGTATTTCTGCTGGGAATTCTAAGAATAGTTATCGCGGTTTGGTGAAAATTGGGCCGAAAGCTGAAGGTTCGAGAAATTATTCTCAATGTGATTCAATGTTAATTGGGGATAATGCTCAAGCGAACACTTTCCCTTATATTCAAGTGCAGAATAACACTGGGAAATTAGAGCATGAGGCTTCGACTTCTAAAATTGGTGAGGAACAGTTGTTCTATTTCGCGCAACGGGGAATTTCGGAAGAGGATGCGATTTCGATGATGATTAATGGCTTCTGTAAGGATGTTTTTAATCAGTTGCCAATGGAATTTGCTGTGGAAGCTAATCGTTTATTAAGTCTGAAGTTGGAAGGTTCAGTTGGTTAATTCTTTGTTCTCTGTGTCTCTGCGGTTAAAAAATCTTTTTTATTGAACCGCAGAGACGCGAGGACGCAGAGGGAAGAATGAGAGTTTCTTTGGTTTTTTTTGTGGGTTACAAATCTTTTTTTTGAACCACGAAGACACGAAGGTAACGAAGGAAGAAGGAAGAAAGAAGAAGAGATAAAAGAGAGTCAGGAAGATGATTGTTGAGAATAGTCCGGTTATTTTGTCGGTTCGCGATTTGCGGGCAAATGTTGATGGGAATGAGATTTTGAAGGGTTTGAATTTGGAAATGAGGGCGGGAGAAATTCACGCTATCATGGGGCCAAATGGTTCGGGTAAGAGTACTTTTTCTAAGGTTTTGGCTGGGCACCCTGCTTATGAGGTGACTGGCGGTGAGGTGATTTTTCAAGGGCAAAATCTCTTGGAAATGGAACCGGAGGAAAGGTCTAGAACTGGGGTGTTTTTGGCTTTTCAATATCCTTTGGAAATTCCTGGGGTGAGTAATTTGGATTTCTTGCGGGTGGCTTATAATTCTCACCGGAAGAGTAAGGGTTTGGAAGAGTTGGATGCTTTTGATTTCCAAGATTTGGTGGAACAAAAGTTGGAAGTGGTGAAGATGAATGCCAGTTTTTTAATCCGCAGTGTGAATGAAGGTTTTTCTGGTGGGGAGAAGAAGCGGAATGAGATTCTGCAAATGGCGTTGTTGGAACCGAAGTTGGCAATTTTAGATGAGACTGATTCGGGTTTAGATATCGACGCTTTGAAGATTGTGGCAAATGGGGTTAATCAATTGGCAAATGCGGAAAATGCCATGTTGGTAATTACCCACTATCAAAGATTGTTGGATTACATTATTCCTGATTATGTTCATGTGATGGAAGGTGGCAGAATTGTCACTACTGGAACTAAGGAATTAGCTTTGGAATTGGAAGCACGCGGTTATGATTGGGTAACGGAAGAAAAGGCAGCTGAGGTGGTACGATGATTACACAAGTTGCTAATAGAGAAAGTTTTCTGCCTGAGTTGGTAAATCAGTGCCGCAAGTTGGGTAAAGGTAAGCGGGAAGGTTGCGCTTATGGGTTGAAAGATTTGCGCGATGCTGCTGCGGAATATGTGCTTGCTTCTAAGTTTCCTACTACTAGAGATGAGGAATGGCGGTTTACTGATATCTCGCCACTTTTAGAAATTCCTTTGCAAGTTCCTGATTTAACTCATGAACCAAATTTGGCTTTGTCTTCGCTAACTTTGCCCGTTAGTGCTAAGGATGCTTTGCCGTTGCGGGTGGTGTTTGTTAACGGTTACTATGCACCTCAGTTGTCAACGATGGAAGCATCACTTCTCCCAACTTTGGCGATGGAGTTTTTTGCTGGGAACTTATCGAATGCGCCGGGAAATTATCACGCCCGTATCCGCGAATTACTCAACCAAGAACAACAATATAATGATGTGTTCACCGCCCTAAATATTGCAGGGTTGGCGGATGCAGAAGTGGTGTATGTGCCAAAAAATCAACAGATTGAAACTCCGATTCATCTGTTATTTATTACTATGCCAGGTGAAACACCTATTTTGGCACAACCCCACTGTTTAATAGTTGCTGAATCTGGTAGTAATGTTACCGTTGTTGAGGATTTTGCTGTTATCGGTAATGTTGCCACTTTCACCAATGCAGTAACACAAATTTGGTTGGGAGAAAACGCTGAGGTTAATCATATTCGCTTGCAGAGAGAGGGTAGGGAAGCGATTCATGTGGGGAGGAGTGCGATCGCGCAATCCCGCGACAGTCGCTATACTTGTAATGCGATTAGTTTAGGTGGGAAAATCTCCCGTCATAACCTAGAAGTTTTCCAAACTGGCGAACAAACCGAAACTGTTCTCAACGGTTTAACAATGATTGCTGGCGAACAACTTTCCGACACCCACAGCGCCATCAATCTTACCAAACCTCACGGTACAACTAACCAATTACATAAATGTATTGTTGCTGATAAAGCGCACGCCGTATTTAACGGAAAAGTCTTCGTTCCCCAAGCAGCACAACTCACCAATGCAGCACAATTAAATCGCAATTTGTTACTCTCCCCCAAAGCAAGAGTTGACACCAAACCTCAACTAGAAATTACCGCTGATAACGTCAAATGTTCGCACGGCGCAACAGTTAGTCAACTGGATGCAGAAGAAGTTTTCTATCTTCAAAGTAGAGGTTTAAACGAAAACGATTCCCGCAACCTTTTAATTAACGCCTTCGCCGCTGAAATCATCAACAAATTACCCATTCCCTCACTGCGAGAAACCCTTTATTCAGTAGTGAAACAAATGGAGAGATAGACGGGGAATTGGGGATTGGGGACTGGTGACTGGGGACTGGGAAATAATACAAAATAACCTCTCGCCTCCTCACCAGTAACCTACAAAAACATCTGCGTTCATCCGCGTTCATCTGCATTCATCTGCGTTAAAAAATAAAACTTTCTGACTTCACCAAAAACTCTAAAAAACATCTGCATTCATCTGCGTTAAAAAAACAAATGACCATCACAAAAGAAAGAACCCTCGCTCAAATAGTCCGTAAAGACTTCCCAATTTTACACCAAGAAGTCAACGGCAAACCCTTAGTTTATCTCGACAACGCCGCAACCTCACAAAAACCCGTAGCAGTACTCGACGCACTGCGAAATTACTACGAACAATACAACTCAAACGTGCATCGCGGAGTTCACACTTTAAGCGGAAAAGCTACCGACGCTTACGAAGGTGCGCGGGTAAAAATTGCCAAATTTGTTAACGCTAATTTACCCGAAGAAATCATTTACACCCGCAACGCTTCCGAAGCAATTAACTTAATAGCTTATGCTTGGGGTTTAACTCACTTACAACCCGGAGATGAAATCATCCTCTCCGTTATGGAACATCATAGCAACTTAGTCCCCTGGCAATTAGTAGCTAAAACTACAGGCGCAATATTAAAATTTGTCGAACTAACCCCCAGCGAAGAATTCGATTTGGAACAGTACAAATCCCTAGTTTCCGATAAAACCAAACTCGTCTCAGTAGTTCATGTTTCTAACACCTTGGGTTGCATCAATCCGGTAGAAGAAATTACCGAAATTGCTCATAAATATGGCGCAAAAGTATTAATTGATGCTTGCCAAAGTACACCACATCTGCCTATTGATGTTCAGAAAATTAATTGTGATTGGCTGGTAGCATCTGGACATAAAATGTGTGGGCCAACAGGTATTGGCTTCTTGTATGGTAAAGCAAAAATCCTGCGGGCAATGCCACCTTTTTTGGGTGGTGGTGAAATGATTGCCGATGTGTTTTTAGAAAATTCAACTTATGCGGATATTCCTCATAAATTTGAAGCGGGAACTCCGGCAATAGCGGAAGCAATTGGACTTGGTGCTGCTGTTGATTATCTTTCTAATATTGGCATGGAAAAAATTCATGCTTACGAAGCGGAATTAACAGCTTATTTGTTTGAACAATTGCGCCAAATTCCCGAAATTAGAATTTATGGCCCTCAAGCTAATTCTACAGGAGGAAATAGAGCGGCACTCGCTTCTTTTACGTCGGGAAATGTGCATCCTCATGACTTATCTACGATTTTAGATCAAGCTGGGGTGGCGATTAGGGCGGGGCATCATTGTACCCAACCTTTACACCGTTATTTGAAAGCTCAATCTACGGCGAGAGCGAGTTTGTATTTCTACAATACGAAGGAAGAGATTGATGTTTTTATTGCTGCTTTGAGGGAAGCGATCGAATTTTTTGGCGGAATTTTTGGGTAAAATCGTAGTCGGGCGGGTTTTGTTGAGAAATTGTTTTTGGGAATCATAGATTGTTTGCTAAACCCGCCCCTACAATCAGATATAAACTAGATGATATTATGCCCGAATCTGTTGGAATTGCCAAAGCGATTACTAATTTAAATGTAGCTCATGAAAGGTTAAATTTAAGTCCAACTAATGAGCCAAATTTTTTTACTGAATGGTGGCAAGATTTACCTGAACTGACGGAAGAAGAGAAACAGGCGTTAAATCGATTAAAAAATCGCTATCTTTACTATGCTGCTGATGGTTTTGTCTTAGAAGGAACTGTCAGCATTATTATTTTATCGCCTCTTTTAGAATTGCTGGGATTATGTGATTCTCCTTTTAAGATTCGCGGCGAAAAGTTTGTCAAAGTGGAAATTGAAAACGGAAACACTCAATTAGAGGGTTTTATTGATGCTTTAGTAATTAAAGATTTATTTTGGGTTGTGGTAATAGAAGCGAAACAATATAGTTTTAGCGTTTTACAAGCATTGCCGCAAACTTTAGCATATATGGTGGCAAATCCTAATATAGAAACGCCAGTTTTTGGGTTAATAATGACTGGTGAAGATTATATTTTTGTTAAGTTAAATCAGCAGTTGGGGCAGTATGCTTTGTCGAGAAAGTTTACGCTTGTTAATCCGCAGGAGAATGAACTTTATGAGGTTGTGAGAGTGATTAAGAAAATTATGATTTTAAGGGATGTGTAGTAGGTTTAAATAAAGCAAATTTTTGTAATAAAATTTATAATTTATTGTTTTGGTGTACTATTTATAAATTACCATTATTAATTAATTAATCTTAGAGGTAATGTTTTATGTTAGATGTTTGCATAAAAGTTGCACAAGGAATTTACCTATGGTATCAGCAGGGTTATAATCCACCGCAATTACGAGATAATATGCTTGCTGTTTTTCAAGCTTTTAAATCTGCTTATGATGCTAAAAACGCAGATAAATTAAGTAAAGTTATTTCAGATTCTTATTCAGGCTCTTTGTATGGAACAAAAAATAAAACTGAACTTTGGGGGCTATTTAAAGGTACTTTTAATACTATACCATTAGGATTTAACCCATCTTTAACTATAAATATTTATCAAGTTACTGAAGATAGTAAAGAGGTATTCCAAGCAGTTATAGACTTTAAAAGTAACATTAGTGTGCTATTTGTACCTGTTAAACATATAGATTCTGACCGAGTTTTCATTGAATTATGTCCAGAAAAGCCTTACGGGATATGGAAAATTACGAGAATTGAAAAGATACAAGAGTAAAGCATTTTAGATATTCTCAGTATTTAATTCAACTAAGAAAAACAGAATAAAAAATTTGATCGCCCTCTTTTCTTCGCGTCCTTCGCGTCTTCGCGGTTCAAAAAAAACTCTGCGTTCTCTGCGTCTCTGCGGTTTAAAAAAGATCGATCGCACCAAGCAAACAGACAGAAACTAGGGAAATGCGATCGCACTCTCATCCTCTAAAGCAGTATTATCTCTCTCAAGAGAGTGAGGATTAACCGAATGGTAGACATCGGCTCGTATCGGGTGCGAGTCATGACACAAGATGCTGGCGAACAAGAGGCTGTAATTACTCTTGCCACAGTAGATGATATGCCGACTAATTGGACTTTTAACTGGCAAGAATTATGGCGGCGTACCGACTTTGACTTACAAAATATAGTTAAACTTGTTTATAACCAGCAAATCTGGGGACTAATTAGGTACACTGTTTTTCCCTATCCAGGGCTACCGGAAACTTTAGAAATCGAACAATTAGAAACAAATCCTATTAGTAGAGGTCAGCAAGCTAATCGCCTAATTATACCCATAGGCAAATGGCTAATTTGGTATGCAACACAACTGGGATTGCGCTATTGTTCTGGAGGCGTAAGAGACACACTAATTGTGTTAGTGTCCGTCGATTCAGCCTTTGACTACTACAGGGACATAATAGAGATGGAGTATGTAGGGGCGACAAATATTGCCCCAGGAGAGGATGGATATGTGTTCAAATTCTCAAGAGAAAATGCCTTTACCTTCTGCGAAAGACAAGAAAGACAATGGGGAGTCCCCCGAATTCTTGACTCCTGAACAAGTTCGAGTTGGGACTAATACAATCATGACTCATGCTGAAAGGCAAGCTTTTTGGAGAAATTCTAAAGTTGGTAAGTTACTAGGTTTCGATCGCTGGCCCGATGTTAAACAAGAAGATGATAAGTAAAAGTAGTAAAGTGCGATTGCCCCTCTCTTTCCTTTGCGTTCTTTGCGGTTTAAAAAAGATTGATCGCCCAACCTCCACCCCAAGATAGATGCACAAAATCTTACTACCAAAGATTGATTAAACTTATTTAAAAAAACTGACACAATCACTAAAGAAAGTATTTGTAAAAGCTGTATTAAAGTAATGATTAAATCCTGGATGGTAATTGGGGCAGTGACATTAGTGGTCGCGCTAGGTAGTAATATAATTTTGCCACAAGACGTGAAATGGTTTAAGCGGTTGCAGCGTCCCAGATGGCTAACTTTTGAAGGTCTTATTCCAATTATTTGGACGATTATTTTTATTTGTGGAGCTTGGTCAGCTTATATTGTTTGGGAAACAGATCCAGGGAGCCAAAAAACATGGTGGTTAATGGGTTTTTACTTGTTGGTGGAAATTGCGATCGTAGCTTATAACCCAGTAATGTTTAGGCTCCATAGTTTAAAAGCTGGCACCATTGTTGGTGCTATTGGTTCAATTTTAGGCGTTATTTTAGCCATAACAGTTTGGTCTGTTTCCCCTTGGGCAAGTTTGTTATTACTTCCTTATGTAATTTGGAGTCCCATTGGAACTTACACAACTTATGAAATGATGCAACTCAATCCTAAAGATCAGTAAGATTAATTAATTTACTTGTTTCATCAAAATTGAGCGATCGCATTTTGGCTCCGGTACTAAGGCTTTACACAAAACTTGTGAATATTCCTTAGCAATAATCTCCAGTGTAAAATGGGATTGAAAATAACGACGACCCGCTTTACCCATTTGATTAACTAACTGTTTGTTACTAGCTAAACAACTAATAAATTGAGCTAATTCACTAGCATCACCATTGCGAAAAGTTGCACCACATTTAGCTTCTTCTACTAACTCGCAAAGGTAAGAATGCTCCTCACAAACCACTGCTACAGGACGACCAGCTGCTAAAATGCCGTAAAGTTTGCTAGGAGCAACTAGTCCTTCCATACCCTGACTCACGCTAACTAACGATAAATCGCACGCAGTCAAAGAATAAGGAAGATATTGTTTATCTTGGTAGGGCAAAAATAGACAATTCTTTAAACCAAACAAAGCTACTTGTTCCTCACAAAGTTTCCGTTTAGCACCATCACCTATAAATACAAATTGAATAGGTTGCTCTTGTAATTGTTTAGCAGCTTCCACGATCGTTTCCATATCATGACAGCGACCCATATTACCAGAATAAAGAACCGTGAATTTTTCTACCAAATTATATTTGTGAGCAAACCAGTTATCTTTTTTGGATATGGGAACAATTAAATTAGGATTAGCCCAACTGTGAATTACGGTAATTTTGTCAGCTACTTCTGGACATTTGGCAATAATGCGTTCCTTCATTGTGGAACTAAGAACAATAATTCCCTTGGCATTTTTCCAAATTTCTCTATTAATAAAATTCCAGAATCTCACCACCCAATGTTGTCCCCGAACCACTTTTAACTGCACTGCCACGTCGGGATACAAATCGTAAAGTAAGCATACATAAGGTAAACCAAAACAAATATTAGCTAAGTAACCTAAAATTGGCAAAAAAGGAGGCGCAGTAGTGAGGAGGAGGATATCGCCACGCCAACAGGTTTTAAGTAAATGGAAAGCTGAACGTAAACAGAATAATAAGCCATTAACGGCTTTTCCTCTGATTCTTTGGGGCCAGAGTCTGGCGGTGCGCGATCGCCTAATCAAAAGTCGATCCCTTTGCTCAATCGAAGGGGCTGACTCTTTTTTAAAAGCATAACCTGGTTGACCTGTAAAGATGTGGATATGTAAACCTTGATGCCTTAACTGGGTAGATAACTCCTCAATAAGTTGCCCGGTGGGAGCATAATCTGGCGGATAAAACTGAGTAATAATAGACAGCCTGACTGGGAGTTGCTCTTTAGCTGTATCTTCTTCCTTAATACCACTTGGCTGTGGGGTTAAGAATCTCTGCAATTTCCATTTCGCTTGGGTGATTTCCATTGATAATGCCCTAAAGGTGTCTGTGAAAATAAAACTCAAGACTAATTTGCCGCCACTTCTTTCCTTAGAGAGTTTAATTTTTCTATAGTAAATTTATGGAAAGGCAGCTTCCTAAAGTAACCTGTTTATCTACTGAAGAATTCAGGTCACACATTACACCTATTAACTCTACAAAACCTTTCTCCTTATTCCATAATTTAGGCAACCAAAGAGTATAAATTTTTTTGTGTGAGGAGAGCGCTGTAATACATTTACCACTAAATTTAGCGATATAGCCACTTTAATCGAAGATTCTTCAACTACGTAGTTTTTGGTTTAGTGTAGATGGAGAACCAGAAGGAAGTTGAGAACTAGCACAGGCTTTTAACTGACGCTTTAGGCAAAGTAGCCCAAAGAGATTTTGAGCTACAGCTTGATTACCTTGTACAGTAAGATGCACATCATCACGAAAGTAGGTTGCTACTGTTGCTGGTGACAAGGTTGACCAATTGGTTTGAGTGTCAATGACAGGAATCTGTAAAAATTTAAGCAACCGAAAAAACTCTGGTTTATACTTTGGCACATTAGTTTTTGGTAATAAGTCGTCACGATTGGGCGTAAATAGGACAAAAACAGGTATATTTTTACTACGAACCAGAGTAATTATTTCTTTAAAGTGCTGCATATTTTGCTTAAATTGCTGATCTGGGGACAGAGATCTGGGAGATGAGGCAAAATCGCCATTGGGTAAGCTGTAACCTAATTTACCAGCTACTTGAGGCCAAATATAGCGATTCCAGGCATCTTGGGTTGCCAGCAATGGTGGATGAGTGGGAAAAGCTGGATGATGTCCAACAATTGTGCTAGTACTGGTAGGCTGAGTAAGGTCATGAATGCCTATTTGTAAAATTACTGCATCGGCGTTAAAAGTACCAAATTCCCGGAGATACCCCAAGGCGTTGCCAATTCCCCAAGAACCTGCTGAAGCATTTAATACTTCTGCTGGATGTCCAGATGCAGACAGTTTGGCTTTAAATAGTTCAGTAATAGTTCGGCTTTGATCTGTAGGATTGCCACCATTGAGAACTGAGTCTCCTGTCATTAATATTCTGAGTTTTTCAGGCGGCTTTTTTAGTGTAATTGGTTCGGAGCGTTGCGAGTACTGATTGTACTGAACTTTTTTACCTAATCGGAATAAATTTTGATTGGGTTGAAATCGATAACCAGTAAAAGAGTCTGCTTGTACTAATACTGGGTTTCCTAATCCGAATCCTACTCTTAGTATTACCTCCATCCCAACAAAAACAGCAAGTACAGAACCAGGTATCCAGTACTTTGCAGGTATTTTCATGCTGTAACCTCAAGGTTTAAAAGTGATAATTAGTAATTATTTACTCCTGCTTTTTAGGTAATTTGTGAAGGTAAATTTTTGCCTAGAAGTGAGAGTTAAGGCTGGCTCCTGTACGACCTGTAAAAATCCAAAGTAAGGAGCGACAAATGTCACGTAAGATACGAAGCCAAGATTCGGATGGTTCATTGGATGAAACAGTTAGGGGAGTAAATATAATACCTTGACTACCTAGAATTAGGGTAGCAATTGCTTTTGCCCTGGTTATGTGATATGCAGAGGTAATCAGGTAGAGATGTTGAATTTTTCGACTTTTAAAGTCGTTGATTAATGTTGTAAAGTTGGTGACGGTATCAACTGCACGGTAGTCTAGATGTACTCTGCTGTTTGGGATGCCAAAGGCGCGAAAAATTGGTCTGGCAAATTCGGGAGAGGTACCGGAAGAAACCCAAATTTCTAAGTTAGGATGTTTGGTGGCGAATTGGGCGGTAAAGTATTCTCGATCGAGCCAACTACCCAGAGTCAGTATAGCTTGTGGCTGGGGTGCTTGGATATTGGCGATCGCTATTCGCACTGGAATAAAAGTCATTAGCACTACTAAAAAGCCAATGATTGCTAATTTAATTAATCTCAGAGCGCTAAAGCGCAACAACATACCCATTTTAGGTATTTTCAATTTTACATACCCAAATTACCGTGCTATTAAGTAGATTGCTACCCCAAGGAAAAGGAGAAAATTTTCGTTGCTGAATTTTGACTTTTTTACTCAGTAATTGCTCTATTTTACGGTAATCAAACCCTTTGTGACCAGTGTAATCATTTTTTAGGGAATGGGATGAGGGAAAACTTTCCACGTCCCACATAATTGCGGCAGATATCATCTCGCTTGGGGTGTATTTTTCGTAACCGTAATTGCCTTTGAGATTGGCAAAGTAGCGTCCGATTTGTTTGAAGAAAAGTGATGGCCCAATTTCAATGGGAACGGAGATAATCATTGTGGCTCCCGGTTGACTATAAGTTAAAATTTGAGCTAAAGCACTTTCAGTATTACCTATATGTTCTAAGGTTTCGGTGCAGAAAATTAGATCGCTACTTTGCGGGGGTATTACTTTAGATAATTCTTCTGGTTTACAAAATTTAAATCCTGGGATTTCTGCAAACATTTCTTGGCAAGCTTCTAACATATAATCTGCCACGTCAATGCCAATTCCTGATGAGATTATGCCTTGTTCATAAGCAATTTTTAGTAACCAACCATCACCACAACCGTAGTCGAGTGCTTGCTGATATTTAGTATTACCCAGGAGATTTAAAACTGCACTAAATCGAGAGCGATGTGCTAACCTTGTTAAGGGATTTCCCTGCTGTAATAAACGTTGAGAGTAAGTCATTTTGTGATTAAGGAAATTTGATTTATTGGGATAGTGTTTGTTTTTCAATAATGGTGCGATAAGCTTCGGTAAGTTGATAAGCGATCGCATTCCAAGAATAACGCTCTTTGACTAGTTTTTTGCCATTTTCTGCTAATTGATACCGCTGTTCTGGAGTTGAAATTAGTTGAGCGATCGCATTGGCAATTGTCTCCTCTTCTCCTGCTACAATTAACCCAGCATTAGCCCTGGAAATTTCCGGCGCAATTTGAATATCTGGGGTAATAATCACTGGTAATCCATTTGCTAATGCTTCCGCTACAGCAATGCCAAAATTTTCGGAAAAAGATGGCAATACAAATATATCCGATCCTTGCAAAAGTAAATCTTTATCTTTCCCAGTCACAAACCCAGAAAAGGTAGTTTGAGCAATTAAACCGCTATCTAAAACTAATTTTTGTAAATATTGTAGGTATTCAGGCTCACCCGTACCAGCTAAAATTAGATGAAATTGAGTTTGGTTGAATGCCAATTTTTCCAGGGAACGGATTAATAAATCTGGACGTTTTTTATAATGTAATCGAGAGAGAAATAAGACTATGGGAATTGTGGAATTAATCTGATATTTGTCGCGGATTTTTTGTTTAGCGTCTGGCAAAGTTTCTGGTTGTTTTACTCCTAAAGGTAGAGTGACAGTAGGGGTTTTTATGCCAAAATTTCGGACATCTTTGACTTCTCCTTCGGAAGTGCAATGAATAGCTGCTGCACGATTCAAATTATGCCTTTCTATGAGTAAGCTATATATTTGTTTTTTGCGCTGACTTTGCGCTAGTGCCCAAGGTGCAAGTTGTCCCATTGTGCGAACTGTGTAGGGTATTTTTTGCCAACGTGCGATCGCGCCTGCACAAGTTGAAGCGTAAGAAAAAAGATAATGATTATCTAAAATGTCGTAATTTCTGATATTTTGCCACAACCATTTAGTAATAGCTGGCGAGAAAAAATATTCTTTTAAAGATAAAGAAGATTTTGGCAAAAACCACACTGGAACTTGTGCATATTCAACACATTGATATAAGGGCACATCTACATTATCATTAGTAGTAACTATTTCAGCTTCAATTTTACATTCTCGCAAAGCTTTTACTAAGTTTAAAACTACTTGTGTTGGGCCACCAAGAGTGGGGCTAATTGAGGGAATAACGTGCAAAACTTTCATTTTACTAACTCACTTTGCATAATTTCTTTTAAGCTCTGTTTAAAGCGATCAAAACCATAAATTTCCTGAACTTTTTGGCGTAATATTTCTGGCTGATACATAATTGGGTGAGGATAAGTACCTTGCAATATTTTAATCAAAGTTTGGCTAATTTCTGTGAGGTTATCAGGGTCTACTAAAGCGCCTAATTCGCCGTGACAAAGAGCATCAACAGCACCATCTTTGTCTCCTCCTAAAGTTGGTTTGCCACAAGCTAAAGCTTCTAAATAAACAATACCAAATCCCTCACCTTTGCTGGGCATAGCGAAGACATCACAAAGATTGTAATGATCGCTCAGTTCATTGTCAGGAATGAACCCGGCTAATGTAACACAATTTTGTAAATCCAACTGAGAGATTAATTGCATAATCCGCGATTTGTCGTTACCTTTTCCCCCTAGAATATAATGTACATTTGGAATATAACGGCGAATTTCTGGTAATGCTTGAATAATTCGATCGTACCCTTTATATTGTTCGCTACGATCGAGTCTAGCTACTGTTAAAATAATAGAATGATTAGTTGTTAATTCATAACGTTTTAATAGGTATTCTGGTTGAGGACTAATTTGAAAACGACTGGCATCAAAAGTATTGGGTAAAAGGACAACTTTAGTTGGGTCTAGGTTTTGTTCAGTGAGTAGGCGATCGCGAGTGTAACCGCTAACTGAAATAATTTTATCTGCATTTTGCAACGCAGTTTTTAGGGCAGGGCGATCGATATTCCAAGCATCAACACCATGAGCAACCGCCCAATAGGGAATATTTGCTATCCGTTTTAACCAATAAGCAGCCATAGTAAAATTTAGATGGGTAGATATAATTAAATTTGGTCGTTGCCAAAGTCCATATCTAAATATTTGCGTAGCAAAAAATATGGTTCTAAAATTGGCTGGTGCAATTCCGGCAAAGTGAAATTTAGTATCAGGTAGAAAGGAAAAATCTGTTGATAAAAAAGTATCGTGTTTAAGAAAAATATGATAATCTAGATCTGGGTATAAACTCTGTAATGCTTCCAGAAAAAAAGCTGAATAAGTTTGAATTCCCCCTTTAAATTGAAACATATTAGGAATCCAAAGATGGAGCAACGATTTTTGAGAAAGCATAGTTTGATTAGAAGTTGATATTATTTGATAAGTAGGCATTTAAAGTAAATTTATGGATACTATTTCTCTTCCTTTTGGTTTACCTTGGTTGCAGCCATTTGACTTTCCTTACAAACTGGGAATATGCGATCGAATTTTCGGAAAAGCGATCGCCAAACAAAGAATTTGCTGGGCACAAACTGCCGCTGGTATTCCCTGGAAATTGGATTTGGCAAACCCCGTGCATCGCTGGATCGTGTATGGTAAATATGAAGGCCCACCGTTTATTAATTGGGCGAAAAAGTTTTTACCGACCGATGGAATCATTGTAGATTCTGGTGCCAACATTGGTCAAATATTACTATACTTGGCTCAGTTTGTACCACAAGGCAAAGTATTAGCATTTGAACCGGGAAAAGAGCAAGCAGACTGGTTAGCAGAATGTTTAGCTGTTAATTCCACTTTACCAGTAGAATTGATTCGTTGCGGTTTGGGAGCAACTACCACGCAATTGAAACTTCGCACTCATGGGCCAGAATACATTCATGGTTACTGGTGTCAAGTATCAGAAACTGAAGGCGAACCAATTCAAATTGTTAGATTAGCAGATGAATTGGAGAAGAGAGCGATCGAAAAAGTTGACTTGTGGAAACTAGATGTTGAAGGTTACGAAATACCAGCTTTACAAGGAGCAGAAGAACTAATTAAAGAAAAGCGAATTCGGGTTATTTATGCAGAATTAATGAAAGAAAACGGTCAACGAATTAGAGAATATTTAGCTAATTTTGGCTATAAATGTTACTTGTTTAAACCAAACGGCAACCTTTACGTTCCTAATGAATTACCTATCTACACTAATGGATTATTTGTACCGTAATTCAGAAGTTCTTTCACCCGATTTGCCAATTTTTGCCGATATAAACTCCAAGTTAATTGCTCGGCTCTCTGACGAGCAGCTTTTCCCATTTCAGTTAATTCTAAAGAGTGAAGATAACACCATTCGAGTTTTTCCTTAAGTGCTTCTACGTCCCGAACAGGAATAATAAAACCTTCTATTCCATTAGTGATGATATCACCAATACCAGAGTTGAGGGTAGTAATAATTGGAATACCGCAAGCCATTGCTTCTAGAACTACTAAAGGCATTCCTTCCACCAAAGTTGGCAAAACTAAAACATTAGCACTGCTATAGTAATTATTTAAAGAAGCGTGGGGAACTGAGGGAATAAAGCGAACTTTTTCTTGGTATTGCTGCAAGTAATTTTCGGGAAATTCATTCAATCCTACTAACAACAATTCTGCTTCTGGTAAGCGCAATTTCTGCCATGCTTGGAATAGATAGTGAACACCTTTTCGGGGACTAACTCTACCGACAAATAAAGCTCGAAATATTTTATCAGTCTTGGGTTTTGGTTGGAAATAATCGATCGGTGCACCAAAAGGAATAACGCTAATTTTTTCTGGTTTTACTCCTGCTTCTACCACAGAATTTTTCACAAAAGAAGAGGCGACAAAAATGTGGTCTGCTAACTGGATTTCTTGCTCTTTTCGTTCGATTTTCCAAGCTGGTTCTTTCGCTGCTTGTAATGCTGAGGCTAATTCTGGAAAGTTGTTAGCTTCTTGAGTTTGAATATCACGATTAGCATGATAGAAGAGAATTGGCAAATCATAAAAGCAAAAAATTCCCTGTTTTTTAGCAGCTTGAAATGTGGCAGCAGCGCCATCTTCGTAAGCGTAAACGGCGTTTAAATTTTTTAGGTGATGTTGGGAGACATGGCGATCGATCGAAGCATAAATCCAATCAACCGTTTGTTGTAAACTAATGCCTAAACGGTTATGCAATCCAGTTCTGACTAAAGCGATTCGGAGTGCTTCTTTTTGCGGATGCGATCGCAAAAAAACACCTTCTGGAGCAATCCAAGTTCTTCTTCCTAATTCATCAGCTACTCGTTTTTTAATTGAACTTGGCAGTAAATTTAAATAGCGGGAAAAAGTTCCTTTTGGATTGTAGGCAATTGTGGTAATTATTTCCGATAATAAACCTGCTTCTGCCAAAGCTAATGCAGCTTCACGGGAGTTCGGATTCCCCATCGGGTGAATCAGAGAGATGCGCGGATTGGACATTGTGCCACCAGTATAATTGTTGTTGCCAATTTGCCATTTGTTCTAGTCTAGGCAATAGGAAAATGAAGCTAGTAAGAAACCAAAAATAGACTGAAAAAGTATGGTGAAAAACTAATTGTCCATTGAGCCAAATTACCTGAATTAAGCAAGCTGCTAGTGCTAATTGGCGCAAAAATGGTCTTTTAAGTTTCCAGAATACCAGTAAAAGAGCAATAGCAATACTTATCCTCATTCCATACCATAAAATAAACCCGATCGGCCCTAATTCTAAAGCTATTCGTCCCATTTCTCCCTCAAATCCTACCGGAATTATTTCGCCAGTTGGTAAACCTAATCCTCTGCGAAGTGCGGGAGTTCCTGGGTGTGTTGCTCCTGCACCAAAACCGTCAAATTCTTTATATTTAATAAATTGTAAAGGCTCTGACAAACTACCAGAAATTCTTTCGGCTATATCCTGGTTTTTAGTTGTCCTTCGTGAGAATTGATCGATCGCTGGAGCAAACCATAAACTAGCTACAATTGCCACCACAATAACTGGTAATGAAAATTTGAACAACCAACGTAAAGTGTTTGAAGGTTGACTGATACCTCTGATTCCTATAAAACCTAATAAAAATAACACAGAAGCCAAAGTAACAGTTCGAGAACCGTTCATTACAGAGTTAATAATTATTAGAAAAAATTCCGAGATAGTAAGAATCAACCACAATTTTGTCTGTCTGATAGTCAGCATGGGTACTAGTAAACCAAAGCAGACAAACAGATACCCTGAATAACTGTTAATGTAAGAAAAAGTTCCTGTAACTCTTACTGCTGCACTTGCTCCAAAACCAAATGTAGCCACTTTCACATCTGTATCTCCAGCGTAGGCATTTATTGGGCTAGAAGCAGGACTGTAAAACTGTAATATGCCGATAATTCCAGTGAAAAATATTAATAAAAACTGCGCTCTTAAAAATTTATAAAAATCCTCTTCCGTTTCAAACAATGTTGGCAATATCCACACTAAAGGAACATAAAAAAGATAAGCTTTTAGCCCTAATATTCCTACTAGTGGCGAACCTAAACTAGGATTTAATGCTTGAACCAAGCACCAGCCTGCAACTATAAAAATTATTACATTAATAAAATTGTTACTAATAGGTATTTTTGGCTTATTTGGTAAAAAGAAAAAGTACTTAATGTAAGCTCCCAATAAAACTAAATCTTTTAAAAAATAAATCATTTCGCTGGCTTGAGGCAGTATCCATTTTCGCAGTGCTCCCTCAATTACCAGGATAAAAAATACAGATTTAATAGCAGTACGCCAGTTAGAAAACGAAACTACAATTATACTTATAACTATAATTAGAGCAAAAAGTAATTTCACTGCCTTGCCCTCTCAAAAACTTTTAAATATTGTTTAGCAACTACGGCTTTTTTATGATTCATTAGATGTAATTTCGCTTTTTCTTTGTATTGGTTCAACTTTTCGGTATTTGTTAATAAATCTAGCAAAACTTGAGTTAAAGCTGAAACATTGTTGTTAGGAAAAGTGACTCCACAAGGGCCGATCGCATCTTTTAAACCCCCTCCCTCTGAGCCAACAACCACACAGCCACAAGCAATTCCTTCCAATGCTACAATTCCAAAAGGTTCCTGCCAACGTGATGGTACAACCAAAATTTTATGAGCATTTAATATTCGAGCCAATTCCTGTTCCAACTTTACACCAACAAAATCTACCTGAGCATCAATTCCTAAATTTTTTGCTTGTTGACGTAGATTAAATTCTTCTGCACCACTGCCTATTATAGACAGTTTTGGAGTTAATCCCAAATTCTTGAGATTACCCATAGCTTCTAGTAATAAATCTGCACCTTTATCTGTTACTAAACGTCCCAAAAATACCAGTTCTTTGTCGCGGGAGATTTCGGGAATTTCGGAAAAAATCTCTTCTTGATAAGGATTAGAAATTATAGTCGATCGAGTTGACAAACCAGAGGCAATTGCTTTACTAACTGAAATATTACTGGCAAATCGAATACAAAATTGTTTCAAATAATCTTGCCAGGAAATCCTACCATTTGGGCGAGTATACCAATTATTATGAGATACAATCCAAGGCTTAGGATGAATCATTAAAGGCCAAAGCCCTTTTAAACTAATACTAGGTTGAAAATAAACTTCACACCAATTAACTAACTTTAGTAATGTTTGAAAATTCGGTTTTCTGATTACTTCAAACGGGAAAACTTTTGAGTTAGTTGCCAATGTTTGAGTGACTAATTTTACTTCATTTCCTTGAGCGACAAACTCATCAGCCAAGATAGAAACAACTGTCTCTGTTCCGCCAACGCTAGGATAGAATAGAGGTGAATAAATTAGAATTTTCATTGGGAAGATTTGCTATTAAAAAGTATACTCCAACCTTTATTTTTCATGCGTTGGATTGCTCGCGATCGCTCTTTTGTTGCCAGGTAATTTGGTGGTTCCCAAGGGTGAGGTATACTGTCCTTAGTTGGTGTTTCCAGCAGAGGCTTCCAAAAACCTTTTTTAATTCTGAATATACTATATCCCCGATCTTCTAAGAACTGAGTCACAGGAGAGGGATAAGCACGATGTTCTTCAAAGACAATATCGCGGATTTGTTGATTAGAAATTAGGCGATCGGCACCTTGCAAAACTTCAAGTTCGTGTCCTTCAACATCAATTTTAATTAAGCCAATATGTTCGTTTTCGGGAATAATTTCATCTAGTTTTACTAAATCAACAGGACAAGTTTCTAGAACGTCTTTTTCAGGATTACTCAGGGAAGCTGTACCTCTGTTTTCATTAAAATCTCTCGGTAAATATAGTATTCCTTGACCGGATTGATTTGAAAGAGCTTTTTGGTTAATTGTAATTTGATGCCAGCCGAGTTGGTTTTGCCAATAACTGATATTTTCCGATAATTCTTCGTAGATTTTAGGCAATGGTTCAAAAGATAAAACTTTTCCTTTTTGTCCGACTTTTTGAGCCATTAAACTGGTAATATAACCGATATTTGCACCAACATCGATCGCCAATTCTCCCGGTTCCAACAAGCGCCAAATTAGTTCGCTGAGTCCTAAGTCATAGATACCCATGATCCAGATTGAACGTCCAATCACTTCCGCAGGCCGAATCTTAATTTTTGCTCCCCAAGGTAATATTACGTCTTCAAATTCATTGGTTGGGCTTTTATCTGGTCGAAGCAGACGACGATATATTTGAATTGGTCTAAAAATATATTCTGGTCGATTAAGGTATTCTATAAGTTTCATTTCAAATTATTTCCTTATTTAATGCTTAAGGGTGAGGATAATTCACTCTAATCAGATCTGTACCAAGAAATAGGCAGAGCCTATGTGTTTTCGTTCCCAGGTTGAACCTGGGAACGAGGTCTGGGAGGTTCTACCTCCTTGGCTGCATCTGCTTTCCTTGGAGCCTTCTGCATTCTTCCACTAGCTTAATTTAGCTCCATAGTTTAGCGCCTGCACTTGGTTGTCGCCAAAGATTGCAATTTTTGCAGATTTCTAATTGGGCACCTTGGCCTTGGATATGGAGACGACGAGCTTCTGTTAATTCTGGCCCATGCCAAATTTCTTTTAATGATTGAGTTTTCAGGTCGCCTACTACATTTTCTTGGTTCCAGTCTTCACAACAAAGTACGGCTCTACCATCTGCCCAAATGTTCATATCTTTAAAAGGAAGGACGCAAGCAGGAGTATTATTTCCGAACTCGCCGACGTTGAATTTATTATTCAAACTTCCTAATCTATTGGAGAAACCAGAAAATCCCACAAAGTCTACAACTCCTTTCCATTTTTGAGAAAATTGTTCTACTTCATGCTCATTTTGAGGAATGATTACCATTGCAACCCTAATTTGAGGAAAATTGAGATGGCGTTGTTTGCGAATTGCCATAACATTGTGAATGTTTTCTTCAATTTGAGGGGTTTTTAAACCGATGCGAATTGATTGGGCTGTTTCTGCGGTTGCACCATCAATACAAATGTTTAACAGATGGATTTTATGCTTGATGAAAAGCTCGATTTTGTCTTCAAAAAGTCGGTGGGCGTTGGTGTTGATAATGACTTTAAATTTGTATTCTTTTGAGGAGATATATTCCAGATAATCACCGAGATTAGGAATAGTGAGAATTTCCCCATATCCGTTAGGACAAAGATAAGGAATTTTCATTTCCGCTGCTTCGTCGATCAGCTTTTTAAATAAGTCGAAATTCATGGGACGCATGGGCCGATCCATGTCTAGTCGCGGACAATGAATACATCTAGAATCGCAGGCAGCTGTAATTTCAAAATTTAAGCTTTGAGGTCGTTCTGACCAATAGGGCGATCGAATACTATCTTTAATAATTTCCGAAACATCATAAGCGGTATTTTTGATCCGAGAAAGCACTTGCATTTAATTAGCTCCTTTAAATTTTGCGAGGAAGTTTTAAACTTTTTTGTTATTTACTAACTAGATTTTTTTGTCTTTCATGAGGTAAGCGGCAAAGGTTTTTGCTTGTTGTGACAAGTTGTGGTTTTGATACCAAGTGTAGGCATTATCTGCGATCGCCTGCCCTAGTTCCAGACTCAGTTTATCTGATGGACAATCTGCCAGCCAATAATGTTTCCCAGCTTCGAGTCCATCCATTGACTCTGCGGTGTAAAAAGTCCCAATAGGAATCATCCTGTGGGCACAATAGGCAGCAAATATAGTTGATTTGGCAAGATAATCCAAGGGATAGTCAAAGAAACCAACTATAGCACTAGATAGAATTGCGCTGACTTCTACAGCTGCGGTTTTTCCCATAGCTACCACTGGCACTCCCTTGATTTCGGAAATTTCTAACCCGATTGGTGGTCCGATATCTATAATTTCCTCAATTCCCAATTCTTGGCAAGTGTTTCCCAAAGCAGTTAGCGATCGCTGATACACCCGCTGTCTAGTGCTGCTACCACCAAATACTACTAACTTTCGGGAACGCTTTGCCAATGGTGGCACTTGCTCTGGTTCGCCTATATTGGAAAAAACTGGCAGTGTGGGAACTTGGCTTTGCTGCCCTAAACTTAATTTGTATAGCAAGTTAGCATATATTTGTTTACTGGTAATACAGCGATCGCTTAATCGAGAAAGACGAGATGCTAAGTGATTTTGAATTGGAGATAACCAAAAGGAACTGCTCAAAATTGGACTAGAGGTGTAAAGTTCGTGAAACATGGTGACGAGAGTGCGATCGCTTTGAGCATTTCGCCATTTTTGCAAACCATCTATTAACCAAAAAGGACAACCCCGCTTGGCATAAGCGTAGCTGACATAGTGTAGCAAAATTGTCGTTGATGGGGGAGAATTATGGTTTAGTAGGGATAGTAGAGTGGAGATGGTGCGATCGTTTACTTTACGAACTGAAAACCCTTCGATTTCAGATTCTCCTACCCAATTAGTATTGCCTATAATAAAATCTGTATTTATGGCGAAATCTTTACGAAGTTGCCGAGCCAAATTAAGTGCATAATCTCCTACACCATCAATAGCAGGAGGCAGACCAGAAACAATAGAAATTATTTGCATTATCTTCAGCAATTGGTCAGATTAAAAATTTTACTTAACATTTTTTAGAGTACTCATTAGCTAATACTATGGAATTAAAATAACATCAAAAGGCTTTTTGGGCAGCGAATTAAACTTTCGCCCCATAAATTCTACTCTTGGATAATCTGGCTGCATCTCTGGAACGTAATGCCCCAACTTAGATTTAGAAACTATCCAGATCGTACCAGGTTTCTTATCCTTTGCTGAGATTGGGTAAGCATCTGGTGCTGGTTTAATAAAGTTCCACGCAATAGAGTTTTTCGGTAGTTTATAATCAAACACAAACCTAGCAGCTATTTCATCGATAGCATATTTTCTCTTTGGTTTATCTAATACAACTTCTCTAATTTTTTGGTATTGCGATTCTGTTACATATTCTCTCTCAATTAAAGATAATATATTTAGACTCTGGCTTGACAGAAAAATTAGTGTTGCCACTAAAAAGGCATAAATTCTTATTTTCGATCGCTCCTTAAACATTACACTTATAATCGATACAATGCCAACCCAGCAAAAGTAAAAGCTAAACCAAATTGCTCCTGCATAAAATAATACATTTAGAATAATTCCTATATTTGAACCAACCAACAAAATTTTTAACTTCCAATTATTAATTCTGTCTTTTTTCCAATAAATTCCCAAACTCAATAATATATATAAGATATAAGTAGGCAAGAGCAAAATATATCCATAATAACGAGTAATAAATTTTATAAATACCGGAATTGCTTCAATAGTTGAGGTTCTTCTATAGGAAGCGTGGAGAGCAAAAACTGATTTAAAACCATGAAAATCAAAATTAATACAAATTAAAAATAGGATTACCACTAAACATATTGCTGCCACGAATGCTAACAATCTTAGAGTAACATATTTGTATTTAGGAAAATTTTTATTGTTTTTATTATTAATAAAGTTAATTATTATTATTGCTATACCAAAAGATATTGCGTATGCAGAAGTAATTGGTGAAGTGAAAACAGCAATCCCAAGAAAGCAAAAGCCTAAAAAGTAACGCAGCCAGCTATCCTTTGTAAGTAACCATAGACCTAATGCCAAATAAGCCATTCCCAGAGCATCATGACGAAAACCTGAGCTTTGGAATGGATTAGGATTACAATGCCATGCCGCATAAATAATTGTTGTACAAAGTGCTGTCACTCTGGGAAAAGCATAAAATCTTAAGAGCAACGCCAAGCACAAAGAGAATATATTGTAACATAAATACTGGAAAAATAATAGGCTAGTTGTGCTAATTCCTGCCAATTTTAACCATGCTGCCAATGTAAAAGAATGAAAGGGGGGATGATAGTAAAACTTGCCACTACTAAATACTGAGTTCCATGCTTCTAAAAGTGGGTTAGTAAATTCTCCTCCTTTAGCTAAGTTAATCGCTGCGCCAATAAAGAATAAATCATCTTCATGAGGTAAAGGATAACGAAACAGAAATAGCACAGTCCAAAATGTGACTATAGGTATTGCTACTGTGATGACAAATTTTCTTAAAGAGTAAGTATTTTCCATCTTTATCTCTACAATATAAAAATTAAATTACCTAAAAATATTACTCACTATGTCTTTATATTTATGAATCCATTCATAAATTTCAGTTAAAGTATTTTCAGCATTTCTTTGAAGTTTCCATCCTGTAACTTCTGTAATCTTTCGAGAATCTGTAATATAAATCGGGACATCGCCCGATCGCGTTTCGTAAACTGGAGTAATAGGTATTTCATACCCAGTAATTTTTTGGCAAAGCTGAGTTGTTTCATACAGGGAAAGTGTATTTTCCATCCCACCACCAACATTAAAAGTTTTTCCTTTTAATTCTTCAAACCTTTCAATTTGAATATCTATTAAATCTAATAAATCTGCAATATGCAAAAAGTCTCTTACCTGCTTACCTGTTCCTCCATAACCGATATATTTAAGCGATTTTTGAAAATAATGAAATGCCATCCATAAAGCAAATACTCCTTGATCTACTTTTCCCATTTGCCAGGGTCCTGTCAGGACACCACAGCGATTAATTAAAGTTCTCATTTTATATGCCTCGGCGTATTCAGCTATCAATAATTCCGAAGCTAATTTGGTTGCACCATAGAGAGATCTTGCTCCATCTAGAGGAAATTCTTCCGAGATTCCTTGACTCGATACACCAGGTAAAGATTGCTCATCTAAAAGTTGAAACCGAGTTTCTGTTTCTATATATTTTAATTTGCTTAGATTTGCGATCGGATAAACTCGACTTGTAGACAAAAAGATAAAATCTGCCTGAGTTTGTCTAGCTAATTCCAAGCAATTTACAGTTCCTACCAAGTTAGTTTGGAGAACATAGCCAGGAGAATTATATCCAGCTAATACCGATGGTTCAGCGGAACATTCTAAAATTAAATTTGGTTGTAATGCTACTGGATCGAGGTCTTCTGTATTTCGGACATCACCGTGAACAAATTCAATTCCAGCTTGCTTTAATCTAGGTAAATTTAACTCCGAACCCCGCCTTTTTAAATTATCTAAAGCAGTAATTTTCCAGTCTGGATAACGCTCTGCTAATCCCAAACCTAAAGAACTGCCTACGAAACCTGCTCCTCCTGTAATTAAAACTCTTTTACTCATTAGGCTTTGCTCCGAAGTTGCGGTTGAGGGTATTTGCGAACATAATCACCTCTAGAAAGCCATTTTTCTAGAAATATAAAGAGGACAATAAATAAGTATCTGCTTCCCATTTCTTTGATTTTTAACTTAGAAATTCCGGTTTTGCGATTGCGCCAAGTAATCGGTATGGTTGTATGAGAATAACCTCTGACTATGGCTTTTAAAGGAATTTCAACTGTTAAGTTAAAGTGGTGAGATAAAAGCGGCGATACTCCTTCAATTACCTCTCTTCTGTAGGCTTTAAAAGCGTTAGTTGTATCATTAAAATTTAATCCAAATAAGACTTGAACGAATGTGTTGGCTAGACGATTGATCATCAGTTTATGGCTTGGATAATCTATTACTCTGCCACCTTTAATGAATCGGGAACCAAAAACACAATCGTAGCCTTGTTGAAGTTTGTAATAGTAATTAACTAAATCTTCGGGAGAATCTGAATTATCTGCCATCATAATGGCTACGGCATCTCCTTGAAAATTCTCTAAGCCACAGCGCACTGCAAAGCCAAAACCATTAGGATAATAGTTGTTGATATAATGCACTTTGCTGTTTTCAGAATTCAGCTGTTGTAAAATTTCTTCGGTACGATCGCGACTATTATCATTCACCACCAGAATTTCATAAGCAATTTTATGTTCCTCTAATGCTTTGCTGATAGCCTGAACTGTTTCTACAATCGAACCTTCTTCGTTATAAGCGGGAATTACCACTGATAATAGTTTAATTTGACCGTTATTTGGCGATTGCGATCGAACTTTCTCTCCTAAAAAAACTCTTTTTAAATCAGAACTATCTGCTAAAGCTGGTTCTAACCCCTCTGGATAATAAAGTTCAGAACTCTGAGAATTTGGTGTTTTAGTTGGAGTTTTAAATACTAACTTATCACTGATTAAATAGTTGATTGAAGCACTTACCGCTACACCTATTAAAGTATTGATTGCATAGTTTACTTTCAACCAATCCAAAACAGGAAATATTACAAAAATACGAGTTATAACAGCTGCACCTGCGGACAAATGATAAAGGGGAATCTGCTTTAACAACACTTCTTTAACTGTCCAAGCACCTCCCGGCCATACCCAAATCCGGTAAATAAAGAAACTTAGTAATAATGAAATTTCAATGGCAATTACATTGGAAACATTTCGCAAAACAGGCGTATTAAATCCGAGTCGATCGATCATCCAGTGGATGAGAAGCAAATTGACTAGTGCTGCTACTCCACCGCCTAAAAGGAACTTAAATACTCGTCCACGAAATAACTTTGTCAACATTTTTGTCAATTGATAAACAACAAAATCAAGCCTTCACTTTTCTTGAATTACTTTTATACCCATCGATTGACATTTTGGGAATAAATCTCTTTCAATATCTCCTTTATTCCATAAGTTAAGCTCCATTCAGGGTAATGATTTTTAAATTTCTGGATATCGCTAATCCACCAGATGTGGTCGCCAATTCTATTTGTTTCTGCATAAACCCAATTTAATTTTTTATCAGTTATTGCCTCACAATGTTGAATTGCTTCTAACATTGAGCAATTGCTAAAACGGCTTCCTCCAATGTTATATACTTCAGCTACGCGAGGATTTTGGTAGAAGTGATAAAAGGCATTTACCAAATCGTAACTATGAATATTGTCTCTTACCTGCTTGCCTTTATAACCATAAATTGTGTAAGGTTTTCCGGTCATTGTACACTTCATTAAATAAGATAAAAATCCGTGTAATTCTGCTCCCGAATGGCTAGGGCCAGTTAAACAACCACCTCTAAAACTAGCAGTTTTAATGCCAAAGTAACGCCCATATTCCTGAACCAATAGATCGGCGGCTACTTTAGAAACTCCAAACAAAGAATGCTTGGAGTTATCAATACTCATACTCTCATCAATACCTTGGTTATACTGATGATTCGCATCTATTTCCCAACGAAATTCTTGCTCGATCATGGGTAAATAATTTGGTGTATCTCCGTAAACTTTGTTAGTTGAACAGAAAATAAATACTGCATCTGGGCAAATGTCGCGGGTATTTTCTAGTAATACTAAAGTGCCGTTAGCGTTAACAGTAAAATCGGTATGAGGATCGCTAGCAGCCCAGTCATGAGAAGGTTGGGCGGCTGTATGAATTATCAGGCTAATATCTTTATTGTAGGTATTAAATAAATGAGAAACTGCTTCTCGATCGCGAATATCAATAGAATAATGAATATATTTATCTCCATATTTTTCTAAAAGGCGATCGCGATTCCATTCTGTAGAAGCGCCCTTACCAAAAAAAGTCTCTCTCATGTTGTTGTCTATGCCGACAACTGTGTAACCTTGATCGCAAAAAAAACGCACTGATTCCGAACCAATAAGACCCGCAGATCCTGTTACAAGAATAATCGTCATAATACGTTTTAACTCCGTTGAAAATCTGATGCAGTCCACTGGCAATAGAGGTTTGACAATTTATAGATATTACCATCCCATGTTAGCGATCGCACACGCTCCCAGCCGTTTTTCGCAATTTTTATTCGCATTTCTTCATCTTCCAACAAACGTATAACGGCATTTTCCATAGCATCAATATCATCGAAATCGCATAATATAGCTTGCTGTTCATTGCCCAATTCTGCACCAAAACCCGTCGGCGTAGTTACAGCTGCACAGCTACAAGCCATCGCTTCAGCAAGTGCAATTCCAAATCCCTCATATTGTGAAGGAAAGAAAAACACTTTTGCTTTGGCTAAACCGTCAGCTATTTCCCGATTAGAAAGACGCGGATGAACTACAATTTGGGGATGTAAATTGGTAGGAAAATAACCAAATACAGTATCCCTAGCTCCTCCTGTGCCATAGACATCAAAGTACACACTTGGGTTTTTTGTCAAGACCCGACTCATAACTGCACTTAGCTGATTTAAACCTTTACGCGCAATCCAGTTTCCCATAAAAGCCACCCGATTTTGCTTTTGACTGATGAAAGGCATAGACAAATATTCTTCATCTAATCCGGGTTCTACTACAGCGGTTCGTTCGACAGGGTAAAGCCCTAAATCCAAGACCCACTTTCGGTCTAATTCGCAAAGTGAGACAAAAGCATCAGCATAAGCGAAAGCCATGAGAGAAAATCGGGCGTGAGTTTGTTGCGCGAACCAATTGTATAATATGTTGCGTCCTGGGTTGTAGTTTTGGGAACGTTGGCGATCGATTAATTCTAATCCATTTGTGTGAGCAACCAGCAAAGGTCGTTTTGGCAACTTAGATAATTGCCAAGTCGCCAACCAAAATTCATCTCCATAAAACTCAATCACATCATATTGAGTTACTCGCAGTTTTTGTTGAACCAAATTCCAAGCACCCCAAGCTTGACGGAATTTTTTAGCTCTACCTACACCATGCCAAGTTTCGTAATCCTTGGGTTCAGCGACATCAACTGAATGTCCCAGATTTTGTAATCCTTGGGAGTACATTAACACAGTCTTTCCCGAACCGGATTTGGGATCTAAAGGACAGTTTGTTATGGACAGAATTCTCATTAACTATCTATTATTCTTTTCTAGAAATACGACTTGACCAAAGTAAACCAAATTTTTCGCCATAAGCTGTATTATAAGATATACGTGATATCTGATGGCCCGATTCTTGAATTAAAGTTTTTAAATCTTTAATGCTACGCTCGTCATACAAATGATACTCTAAACAAAAATATTGTGTTCGTTGTAACAAGCTTTTGTCACGCAATATTGACCACTCCGAGCCTTCACAATCCATTTTTAGCAGATCGATTTGGCGACTTTCAGCTACTTCGGATGCAGCTATAGATTTAACAGATGTTTTACCCGATTGATTAATCCGCCCAATTGTTGAGTCGCATTCTGTATCGAGCATTAAAACGCCCATTTCGTTACTAACTGCATAAGGAAATACTTTTATTCGAGTATCTTTTGAATTTTTATCTAACCATTTTAAGGCATTTGGGTTTGGTTCATAAGCGTAAATATCAGCATTAGGAAACAACAAGCTGCATAACTTACTGAACATACCGACATTAGCACCAATGTCTACAATTACCGATGGATTAACTTGTTTTGAATAATTAAAAATATCGTAGCAATCATCAATAATTACTTCTCGGTAACAAGTTATAGACCCTAAATTATCATCAGCAAATACTTGGCAACTTTTTCCATTTGCGGAAATCCAATATGGCGGATGTACCATTGCCATTCTAAAATAATGAAAATTAGAGCGAATCAAAATGTTTTTTAAATTAATTAATTTTTTATTAATTGATTGCATTTAGTTACTCCCTTATTTTAATAGATATACTTAATGGCTTTATTTAATTTCTATCCCAACGCTCTTTAACCATGTTTATCAGTTTATTTAAAGATAGGATTAAACTTCGATCGAAGTTAGCTCTGCGTATAAATGACAAACTATATCTTAATCCAAGTAAAGAATTACGTTTAAAATAAAAATTATAACAAATGCTAGCATAAAGCTGGCTTTTAATCACTTTAATATTATTTTTTCGCGTAACTGTAATTGGCTCAGCATAATGTTCAATTAATACACCTGGAATGCAGCGGCTGCGAAAGCCATGATGGTATAAATAAGCTCCGAATTCTAAGTAGCTAGAACCGAAGGGAAAGCACTCCACCATTTTATGTCCTCGATCGAACACTTCTCTGGGGTAAATTGTTGAGCCATCTGCGATCGCCCAGTTATTGTTAATATCTGTTACAAGCCCACCTACTCCTGATGGATATAGTTGAGCAGCTGTTTCTGCTGTCGCACAGTACTCGCCATTAATAAAACCAATTTCTCCTGTCGTCCATATAGATGTTGGATCTGACAAAACAGCTTCCATGCACTGCTGAATATGATCGTCTGGCAACACATGATCGTCATCCATTGTGCGTATGTGAGTCCCTTCACACGCTAAAGCAACATGATTTCTATTAGCATAAAGACCACGATGTGGCCCTATAATATATCGGCAGTCCCAACGAGAAGCGATCGCTTCTATTTCTTTTGTGAAATCTGGATCTGAGTCGTCAGATATTACTACTTCGTATGGCTGCACACTTTGAGAGCGCAAACTTTTCAAACAACGATCTAAACTCTCTGGTCTATTCCTAGTCACCAAGGCAATACTTAATCTAATTTGCTTTGATGGCAGTTGCATAAAATTCCCCAAAACTTCCTGATTTTACTTCTACACTTTATTATCTCAATTGCTCATTTAACCACATTATTTTCTACTTGAACTGCACGGACATTAAGTATCTAATATCTGCTCTAATAGCAGTTTTGCATCTGGTGCTACAGTTGTCAATCCTATATAATAAATCTTTTCTTCATCTGGCAATTTCTTTAATACTTTGGCATAAATATCTCCAGTAAGCGATTTTTTTTCACAGTTCGTCCATAGATTTAACTTGATAGTTTTAAAAATTTCTATATTTTGCTCGGTTCTGATTTCTGCTCCTTTGATTGATAGTTTGACTATAGTTGCTTCATATATATTATCAGTTATATGTTTGTCTTCTAAGATAGAGTACTGTAACAAAACTTCCTCTTTCAATGGCAGCAGAATATTTTCTTCTTTCCGCAAATCGAGGTTGTACTTTCCCTCTATTCCACCTACTTCATAAATTGAAATTGGATTGGTAGATCCTCTAGGTTGTACGTTCATTTCCGCATCTATTTTTACGATTTTTGCTGCTTCTTTGAAGGTAGATTCAGAGATTAAAATTTGCCCGCCTACTGTGTAGGATTCAATGCGGGCAGTTAAGTTTACATGATGTCCGACTACACCATATTTGGCGCGTTTTGCGGAACCGATATTTCCTACTACCACTTCTCCGGTGTTAATTCCTATTCCCATTTCGATTTTGGGCAGTCCTAAACGCTCATTTTTTTTGTTTACACTGTCCATTGCTAACTGCATTGATATGGCACAGGCGATCGCCCTTTCTGCATCATCTTCTCTTTGCGTTGGCGCACCAAACAGCACCAAAATTGCATCGCCAATAAATTCATCGATCGTTCCCTGATACTTGACTATTTGATCCGCCATTTCTCCTAAATAAATATTCAACATCGAAACAACTGTTTCTGGCGCTAACTCTTCGGAAACTGAAGAAAAACCTCGCAAATCTGACATTAATATTGTTACTTTTCGTCGTTCTCCACCAAGTTTAAATCCATCGGGTGATTCCAGCAAATTAGCTACTACTTCATCCGTCAAATAGAGACTAAAAGTTTTGCGAATTTCTCCAGCTGTGCGGGCAATATAGCTAATAATAACGCCTGCCGAGCCAATAAAGGCAATTACTGGCGGCACTACCGGAATCCACCAACCTGCTAAAAAAGCGAGATAACTTATTAAGAAAAAACTACCGATTACTAACAATATACCAGCCGTTCTTTTTACAGAAAATTTGCCCACACCTCCTCGATATCGCCATTGCCAAATTAAAACTGCGCCGATGGTAGCACCAAAGAAAATCCACAACCACTCTAACCATTCAGGTAAAGTTTTAATTAAAGGACGATCGTCCATAACCGCACTTAAAATCATACTGGTTAAATGAGCGTGAACTTCTACCCCAGAAGTTCTCTGAGGAATGCCGACTAAACTGCTACTATAAGGGGTATATGATAGGTCGTTTACGCTGGCTGCTGTCGAACCAATTAAGACAATACGATCGCGCATTAAATCACTAGGAATGCGATTTTTTAACACATCTAAAACCGAAATAATTTTAAAATTCCCTGCCCCACGAAAGTTTAATATTACCTGATATCCAGCTGCATCGGTACGAACATAACCACCATCATTTGCTTCAAAAGGAACAAAAACTACTTTTCCCAATTGCAAATCATTATTTTTAGCTGCTTTAGGCAATATACCTTTTTTTTCTAAATACATTAAGGCTAATCTCAAGCCTAAACTTTCTACTGGTTTACCGTTCTGGGAAATATATAAGAACTGTCGCCGAATTTTCCCATCTGTATCTAAAGGCAAATCGTTAGCACTAATTTGTCCTTTTTCCTTTAAAATTGGCGGCGGATTTACTGCTGGACCCCTATCATTACCTACGACTTTTTTAATCCCAATTAAATTTGGTGTAGTCTGGTATAACTGTAATAATTTCTGATGCTCGGCTTCAGTTCCTTCAGGTAAATCTCGATAAATATCTAAACCTATAGCTCTAGGTCGTTGTTGTTTAATTTTTTGCAATAATTCTACTAGAATCTTGTCTTTTATCGGCCATTGCTGTAACTCTTGTAAGTCTTTTTCATTAATTCCTACAATCACAATTCTAGAATCTCTAGCTTCTTTGGGACGCAGGTGAAACATTTGATCGTAAGCTGACAATTCTAAGAATTGAAACAATCCTATAAAACGTAAACCAATTACTAATGCAGTGACGCTTGGTGCCGTAATTAAGACTCCTCGCCATTCCCAAATTAGCTGTTTTAGCTTAGAAAACATATTAAATATACCAATTTGTAATCACTAAATCCTAGTTTGGTTCGGATGTACAGCAATTAAGTAATGGTTTTTCCACTATTACATTTAATCCGACAGACTCTAGGAGATTTTTCCACTGATTTTTTAGGTTTCGATCGTTAGGTTTTTGGCGCAGCAACTCAACTAAAGTAGTTAAACTGTCGTGCCAAATACCTGCGGCTGCATACAAGGCTGGACGATCGCTTGGTGCAGCATTTTTTAGTTTATTCACTAAACTAGGGCTCAATTCCGTTCGCTCCACCCATCCATCTACGATAACATTTCCACTTTTGTCTGTAATGTCTTCTTCGTTTTGCTTAGATGAACAGACCATTGTCAAGAACCAATGATACATTTTGCCCACCTCTAAAGGTGCAGATAATTCATCTTTGGGTAAAGTAAAACTGACAATACCTGAATTCTTAGGAACAGCAAGAGTTTTTTGGTAAATTATCCGACCATTTTTACTGTCTAGCAGCTTAAATTCCAATGCTTTAGCCCTAGATTGGGGAACATACCAAAAGAATGTAGGGTAGCCTGTTATCGTTAATCCTAAATTATTTTGGGGCATTAAGGAAGTGAGAACTCCTGCACTTTCTATACAACCTCCCCGCGACGCACCTCCCGCAGTAATCGCAGGTGCGCCTCTGTCTGGTGGCTGGTAACTCTGGCTTACTTGCCAAGCTAAATTTTTGCTCCTAGTTAGTTGTTGCTTTTGTCCTTTTACCTCTGATACTAAGTTAGGAGCGATCGCTAATCCTAAACACAGGCTTACTAGCAAAGTCTTCCCAGAGAAAGCAAATTTCATATTTTTCCTCAAATTTTCTTCCTATCTATTACAAGATAGACTCTAGTTTGGCTCAAATTGCTCCTAAGTGTCAGCATATTAGTTATACTCAATCTCATGTGGCCTTCTTTTCTTCCCAATTCCGTCGAGCAACTAACAGAATCTACCTCGATTGCTCTGGCACAAAACATCCAATATCAGCCAATTTTCACTCCCTTGAGCGAACAACCAATTGGCACAACTTACGTCAATTTGGGTAAACTGGGAACCCCAATTTTATTAGTTCATGGGTTCGATAGTTCGGTATTAGAGTTCCGTCGCTTGTTACCTATTCTGGCGGAAAAACAGGAAACTTGGGCGATCGATCTCTTAGGTTTTGGCTTTACAGAAAGAAACCCGCAACTTAAACTTAATCCTAGTGCGATCGCCACTCACCTCTACCATTCCTGGCAAACTTTAATCAACCAACCAGTAATTTTAGTCGGCGCTTCTATGGGAGGTGCAGCAGCGATCGACTTTACCCTAACTTATCCCGAAGTAGTAAAAAAATTAATTTTAATTGATAGTGCAGGTTTCACCGCCGGACCCGCAATGGGCAAATTTTTATTTCCCCCTTTGGGTTATTTAGCTACTGAATTTCTCCGAAATCCTCAAGTTCGTCAACGCATTAGTATTAACGCTTATTGCAACCCTAGTTTTGCTTCTGTTGATGCTCAATTATGTGCAGCATTACATTTACAAACCTCTGGTTGGGCACAAGCTTTAATTGCCTTTACCAAAAGCGGAGGTTACAGTTCTTTTAGGCAAAAACTTAAAGATATTGAGCAACCAACTTTAATTTTATGGGGAGAGTCCGATCGAATTTTAGGCACTGCTGATGCGGAAAAATTCGCTAATACGATCGCCAAAAGCAAACTAATCTGGATTGCCAATTGTGGTCATGTACCGCATCTAGAAAAACCAGAACTTACCGCGCAACATATTTTCAACTTCATCACAGAAACCGATCGGTGATTGCTTACTTTTGCAGCACTATCTGTTCACACATCCGTTGTTCTAAATCATCTAACAAACTATCCACATCTCTCGCCACCTCAGTAAAACAATCAGGTGGTGAAGGTTCCGGTTCAAACTGCACCAACTTAATTTGACCACTACCAATGCCGATAATCAAAACTTCTTGCTTCGGATTATGTGCATCTAAAATGCCCAGAATTTCCTGAAGTTGATTCTCGACCTTTTGATTTAATGCTTCGATCGCATTTCTGGGGCAGTATACAAAATGCGGTTTAGGTTCCAGATCGATACCCAAAGTATCTTCACTTTCTCCCCTTTGTAACTTTAACCCCCAAGCTAGGGCAGCCAACTCTTTCTGATTTTGCTTGACAAATTCGTTTAACTGTTGTCGCCAGTTATTCGCGCCCTGATTTGACTGGGTACTACCAAACATCATAATTACTTGTTTTCTGTCGTTGCCAATGTGAATGCAAATTTCTTGCTCAAACATTACTCGCCAAAGGTTAGCATAAATTTTCCCTAGTTCGAGTACTCGTTTGTTTTGCTTCAGAATCTACCACTTTGCCATAATTAATTACACAAGATAGCATTGTTTTATCAAACAGGTGGTAGTTTTCCGCTTAAATCTTAAACTTTTGCTATCTTAACGGCTATTATCACCCCTAGAAGCATAATTTAAAATTACCATAAGTAATATTTGTGGCAATCTTGTCCGAAAATCGAAATCAGATCCTGGGCATCTAAAATGAATTTTACTCATTTAATTCTGACAAAACCAACTCTGCCCAACTTTCTCTTTGCAGGAATAGGCAAAGAAACTCAAATGCACCTGTAGCAGACCAAACTAACTCAAACTAACATCATTAATATTAACGCCTATTTTCCCCAGATCAATAACCAAGACATGATTTTTCCATTATTTGCCCTCTGTATTGAAAGCAGTTAGCTAAAATTTAGTTAAGTTCAGCTACCCAGCCTGGAACCCCAAACACCAATCGCTGATAAGATCGAAGTTTTCAGCATCCTCAACAACATCATGGGTAACATTTTCGGACATTTATTTCGCATTAGCACATTTGGTGAATCTCATGGCGGCGGAGTCGGAGTAGTCATTGACGGTTGTCCACCACGATTAGAAATCACTCCGGCAGAAATTCAACAAGAATTAGACAGAAGACGACCTGGACAGAGTAAAATTACTACCCCCCGTAAAGAAGCCGATCGCTGCGAAATTCTTTCTGGTGTTTTTGAAGGAAAAACATTAGGAACCTCTATCACAATTTTGGTGAAAAATCAAGACACTCGACCCCAAGATTACGATGAAATGGCAGTAAAATATCGCCCGTCCCATGCCGATGCGACTTATGACGCGAAATATGGGATACGCAACTGGCAAGGCGGGGGGCGATCGTCGGCGCGAGAGACAATCGGGAGAGTGGCAGCGGGTGCGATCGCCAAAAAAATCCTTAGACAAACCGCCAACATCGAAATTATCGGTTACGTTAAGCGCATCAAAGACCTCGAAGCAGTGGTTGACCCCAACACAGTGACGATCGAACAAGTAGAAAGTAACATCGTTCGCTGTCCCGACTCCGAATGTGCAGATCGGATGATCGAACTAATTGAGGAAGTAAGGAAACAAGGCGATTCGATCGGTGGCGTAGTAGAATGCGTGGCACGTAACATTCCTCCCGGATTAGGCGAGCCAGTATTCGATAAACTAGAAGCAGACTTAGCTAAAGGTGTGATGTCCTTACCCGCCAGTAAAGGATTTGAAATTGGTTCCGGCTTTGCTGGTACTTTACTAACAGGCAGCGAACACAACGACGAATTTTATACTGATGCAGAAGGACAGATCCGAACCGTTACCAACCGATCGGGCGGTATTCAGGGTGGCATTTCCAACGGTGAAAATATCATCATCCGAGTAGCGTTTAAACCAACTGCTACGATCCAAAAAGAACAGCGTACTGTAACCCATGAAGGAGAAGCAACCACCTTGGCAGCCAAAGGCAGACATGACCCTTGCGTACTACCCAGAGCAGTGCCTATGGTAGAAGCAATGGTTGCCTTAGTGTTGTGCGATCACCTTCTGCGGCAACAGGGGCAATGCGGCACCTTGAAATTTGAAGTTACACATGAAAAATAGCAATTCTTCTGACGAATTTCTAGTTCAATTCTGGGGTGTCCGAGGTAGTATCCCAACCCCTGGAAACCAAACTGCGCGATACGGAGGCAACACCTCCTGTATCGAAATGCAAATCGGTGGCAAACGCCTAATTTTCGATGGCGGTAGCGGTTTGCACGTTTTGGGTAGAGAACTACTCAAAACTATGCCTGTAGAAGCATATATGTTCTTTACCCATTACCATTGGGATCATATTCAAGGCGTACCAATGTTTATCCCAGCTTTTGTTGAGGGTAATCATTTTCAAATTTTTGGCGCAGTTCCCGATCAAAATGGCTCTTTAGAACAACATTTTATGGAGCGAGTGCTTCACCCCAATTCCCCAGTTCCCATTAAAGGAATGCAGGCAAATATAGAATTTTCTCACATTTCTTGCGGGGATACATTCAAAATTGACGATATCATCATTGAAACAGGCCCCCTGAATCATCCAAATGGCGCTATGGGTTATCGCGTCACCTGGCAAGGACATTCGGTATTTTACTGTACGGATACAGAACATTATCCTGACCATATAGATGAAAATGTGCTGCAATTAGCTAATAATGCAGACCTGTTAATTTACGATTCCATGTATACCGATGAGGAATATCATAATCCCAAATCTCCGAAAGTTGGCTGGGGGCATTCAACTTGGGAAGAAGGGGTAAAAGTATGCGAAGCAGCTGGAGTTAAAAGGTTTGTGAAATTTCACCACGAACCTGCTCATAGCGATGACTTTCTCGATAAACTCGAAGAAAAAATCCTCGCTGCTTCTTCCAATGCTGTCTTAGCTAAAGAAGGAATGATTTTAAAAGTAGTTTAGGAGAATTATCAGTTGGAAATTGGCAAAGAGTTTACAATTTGAAATATTTAGATTCTCAACCCTATTTTCCCTGAGATAAGCAACGATGACTATGACAACTGATAATTCTCGGACATTACCTTTACCACCTGGAAACTTTGGGTTGCCTTTGATTGGAGAGCGTTTGTCAGGTATGTAGAGACGTTTCATGAAACGTCTCTACAGCGGGTAAAAATTTAGGTTAGATATTTTGTTGTTTAATTACATTTTGTAACAAATGATGCGGTCTTTTTTTGCTAGTTCTGCATCTAGATTAGAGGATGTTTCTGGGCAATTAAACTAAAAAATGGGGCAAACAATTTATTCTTTCTCTACCCTTGTACTCTAAAATAGAGATTTGGCTTTTAATATGTATGACCCGCATCTATTCCTGAGAGTTTGACTAGGGGTAGGTTCGCTGCGGCTTATGTATATAAACCCAAGCCGTAAAGTTGAGCAAGCTAATTTTATTATGATCGATCCGATTCGCTTCCTGATGTGTCCTCCCGATCACTACGACGTAGATTATGTGATTAATCCCTGGATGGAGGGCAATATACACAAGTCTTCGCGCGATCGCGCCGTCGAACAGTGGGAAAAACTGCACCACGTCTTAAAAGATCATGCTTTAGTTGATTTGGTTAACCCGGAGAAAGGTTGGCCTGATATGGTATTTACCGCTAATGCTGGTTTAGTATTAGGTAAAACTGTAGTTTTAAGTCGTTTTTATCATAAGGAACGTCAAGGGGAAGAACCTTATTTCAAAAAGTGGTTTGAAGACCAAGGTTATACTGTTTACGAGTTACCGAAAGATTTGCCTTTTGAAGGTGCGGGTGATGCTTTACTCGATCGCGAAGGTCGTTGGTTATGGGCGGGTTATGGTTTCCGTTCGGAATTAGATTCTCACCCTTATTTGGCAAAATGGTTAGATATTGAAGTGCTTTCTTTGCGCTTAATTGATGAGCGATTCTATCATTTAGATACTTGCTTTTGTCCTTTAGCTGGTGGTTATTTACTTTACTATCCTCCAGCATTTGATTCCTATTCAAATCGTTTGATTGAAATGCGAGTTGCGCCAGAAAAACGCATTGCGATCGCAGAAGCAGACGCAGTTAACTTTGCTTGTAACGCTGTCAACGTTGATGACGTAGTGGTGATGAATAAAACAAGTGACAGCTTAAAGCAACGGTTGAAAGAATGTGGTTTTCAGGTAATAGAAACACCATTAACTGAGTTTTTAAAAGCTGGTGGGGCGGCGAAATGCTTGACTTTGCGGGTAACTGAACCTGTGAGAGTGGAAGTTCACAGTTTAGTTTCTGTGGAAAGTCGCACTATTCGCTTGGAAGGTCATTTGTTGGATTCTGGTTTAATTAATCAGGCTTTAGACTTAATTGTAGAAAATGGTGGTAGTTTTCAAGTCCTAAATTTCCATTTGGGAGAACAACGCCAAAGCACTTCTTCTGCTGAGATAAAAGTTTCTGCTCCCGATCGTGAGATTATGGAAGAGATTATGTCTCAGTTGATCGATCTGGGTGCGTTACCTCCGCCTCAAGAAATTTGTGATGTAAATACGGAACCTGTAACTATTCCTGGTGTTGCGCCAGATGACTTTTACGTTACTACAATTTACCCAACGGAAGTGCGCGTACAATGCGAATGGGTGAAGGTACAAAATCAGCGGATGGATGGTGCGATCGCAGTAAACTTTACTCCAGACGGACCGATCGCTAAATGTAAATTACTCAGAGATTTGGAAATTAGCGATCATGTAATTGTGGGTGTGGAAGGTATCCGCACAATTCGCAAAACAGAGTCTCGCGAACAAAGAAATACTCAAGAATTCAGCTTTATGGGTTCGGGTGTTTCCAGCGAACGCCGTGTAGAATTGGTGGTGGAACAAATCGCTTGGGAATTGCGCCAAATCCGCGATCAAGGCGGTAAAGTGGTGGTGACAGCAGGGCCAGTGGTGATTCATACTGGTGGTGCAGAACATCTTTCCTGGTTGATCAGGGAAGGTTACGTGCAAGCTTTGTTGGGTGGAAATGCGATCGCAGTTCACGACATCGAACAAGCAATGATGGGAACCTCGTTAGGTGTGGATATGAAGCGAGGTGTTGCTGTTCGCGGTGGGCACCGTCACCACTTAAAGGTAATTAACACCATTCGTCGTTATGGAAGTATCGCCAAAGCTGTGGAAAATGGCGTAATTAAAAATGGCGTAATGTACGAATGTGTTCGCAGCAATGTGCCTTTCTGTTTAGCTGGTTCAATTCGTGATGATGGCCCTTTACCAGATACCGAAATGGATTTGATTAAGGCACAAGAAGAGTATGCCAGATTGCTGCAAGGTGCCGACATGATTTTAATGCTTTCTTCCATGTTGCACTCGATCGGTGTGGGTAATATGACACCTGCGGGCGTGAAGATGGTTTGTGTGGATATTAACCCAGCTGTTGTTACTAAGTTAAGCGATCGGGGTTCGATCGAATCTGTCGGTGTTGTTACCGATGTGGGTTTATTCCTCAGTTTGCTAACCAAACAATTGGATAAATTAACTAGTCCTTATCAAATCGCTAAGACTATTTAGTTTAGCCCAATCTTTTAGATATTTCATCTGCCCTAATTTACAAATTTTGGGCAGTTTTTTTTATGAGATTCCTAAGAAACAAATTTGCTCAAACTCTTGTTCATTTCATCTATTGTGGGAGTTTCTTCGCCCTTTTGGGGGTTCAGATCTTGCACCAGTTCTAAAATACGCCTGAGACTCAAGTTCCAGACTCATAGTGCAAGATCTAAGTTAGAGACAGGGAAGGTCGCCTGTTATGCTAACATATTACCTGTAAACATATAGATTTCCTGCTAATAAACTCAGTAAAACATATTCTTTGCCAACAAAGAGGAAATCATGATAAGTATCACTGATTTAAAAGAGCTTTATGAAGTCGATGACATTAAATGGTTGGATACGACCATCAAACTTCTGAAAAATCGACAATTTGACTCACTCGATCTGGAAAATTTAATTGAGGAATTAGAAGAATTGGGTAGAAGAGAGAGAAATGCTGTAGTCAGTCTTTTAGAGCAGATAATTCGGCACTTATTATTGCTAGAATATTGGACAAATGAAAGAGATAATAATTCTGCTCATTGGCAAAGTGAAATTTATAATTTTAGAGTACAACTAAATCGAAAATTAACAACAACCCTTCTTAATTACTTAGAAGATGAATTAGAACAGATCTACCAGGATGCAAAAGGTTATGTGGAATTAAAAACTCAGAATTCGGTTGAGTTTCCTTCTCAATGCCCCTACTCTCTTGATGAACTACGCGATCGGACTTGGTGGCCTAGATAATTCCACTTGTTGAAAGCAGACAAATTGGACTGATGTAAAAAAGGCAGTAATTTCTATTGTTGTTAACTCTCAGACAAGAAATTAAATCCTAAGAAAATAGCTGCGATCGTTCCTGAAACTCGAATTTCCCCATTAGTAATTTTAGTCATTACCTGAGCAATTGGGATTAAAACTACTTCCACTTCTTCTGTAATATCAAGATTTTGTTTTCCGGTTAACTGCACATTTTTTGCCAAAAATAAGTGAATTTTATTCGTATCTTTAATCGGATTATCGTATAAAGTTGCCAATTTAATCAACTCCTCTGCAACATAACCTGTTTCTTCTTCTAGTTCTCTTCGCGCCGCAACTTCCGCATCTTCTATTTCTGGGTGAAAACTTCCTGCTGGAAGTTCTAATAAAATTTCCCCAGTCGCGTGTCGATATTGGCGCACAAACACAATTTCTTGATTTTCAGTAACGGGGAAAACTAAGGCAATATCTGGACGAACTACGACGAAAAAATCATCAATGATTTCCCCTTTCGGCAATTCTACTTCATCTTGCCGAATTGACACCCATTTATTATTAAAAACGAGTTTTGATTTAAGAATTTTCCATTTTTTTATTGTCATTTTCCCAGTCCCCAGTCCCCAATCCCCAATCCCCAATCACTGCTTAAACCATTCTGTAATTCCATCTGCTAAAATTGCAGCTAACTTACTTTGTTCTTGAGGATTTGTTACCCATTCAAATTCAAAAGGGTTGCTCATAAAACCTAATTCTAATAATACTGAAGGGGCGGAATAAGGGCGAGTTAATGCGAGGTTATTCCAATACACTCCGTAGGAAGGGCGGTTTAATTTTTGCACTACATATTTTTGCAAAAATACTGCTAAACTATGGGCTTGAGAATGATACCAAAAAGTTCCCACACCGCTAGTATTAAAAGCGTCGCCATAGTCGGGAAGGGAGTTATGATGAATGGAAATTGCGATCGCAGGTTGTACACTATCAATCATCGCTACCCGTTCTGGCAAAGATACAGTTTTATCATCCTCTCTCGTCATCAAAACTGTTGCACCCCTGGCAACTAATTGGTCTCGCAATAATCGAGATACACTCAGATTAGCATCTTTTTCCAAATAACCATTTGGCCCTGCTGCCCCTGGTTCTGTTCCCCCATGTCCGGGATCTAATAAAATAGTAATACCCGTTAAAGGTTTCTCAATTTGTGAGGAAGGTGTTGGTGAATGTCTTAAAGTTAAAACTAAACTCGTTCCTTCATATTTTAGTTGATAACCCCATTGCCGATCGGACTTTAAATTAAAGGTATACTGCACTTGATTTGGTGCGACTTGTTGCCAATCCAAACGAGAAATTAACGGGTTATCATCAAGGCGAATAGTATCAGTTTGGGCTGTGGTGTTGTAAAGTGTAAGGGTGAAAGTACGATCGCCTTGTTGTACGCTCACAGGTACAGGAACTTGCAAGGGAAATGTTACTTGAGTTGCACCGGGAATTTCTCGCGCACTCACGCTCCGAATAATCGATTTTGGTGGTACACTTCCTCTGGAAATTCGCACTTCTGCGGCTTTAATCCAACCACCATAATCTAATCTTATCCAGTCACCTTCTCGCCCAGTTATTGTTGCTACTGTGCCTTTTGGTAAAGGTGTTAAACGTGAATTATCTGTGCTTGGCCCAGTGCGGGCAACTCCTTCATTTACAATTATTTCAGCTATTTCTAAATCTGCGGGAGTTAATATGGAAATTTTGCCTTTACCTACCTGAGATACAGTATTTCCATTTGCAGTTAATTGAAATTCTGGAAATCCTAATTCTCCCGCTTCTGAAGGAACAGCGCAACCTTCATATTTTCCAATTACTGAAGTAGTAATTGGTTGATTTTGATTGGCTAAAACTGCTGAATTGGAGGGCAATTCTACATTTTTTACTTGAGGAGATAAAGGAATATTTTGATCGCCTAATTTAACAGTAACTTTAGCGTTGCTTGGTGCGATCGCACTAAAACAAATCAACTCTCCCGGTAATCTAGCAATATTTACTGAAGGTAACAAGGAACCTTGAGCAAAAGCTAAACCTTTTGGTAAATTTGCTTGTTGAGAAATCCGATTGACTTTAATCTGTCTTTGTTGATTCTGATAGCGGAAAACAAAGACATTTTCGCCTACTTTTAAAGCAAATCTCGGCGCAAAATGTCCTGCCGGACTCCTTTGAATTGGTTGCCCATTTACTAACACATCGCCTGCGGGTGGTGCAGAACCCAAAAAAAACATTTTATCAGAACTTGTTTGATATTCGCTCTGTGGAGGGAAAGAAATAATTAAGGATTGTTGTGCCATAGTAATCTCTGTAATTGAACTAAATATAGTAAAAGCAATTCCAATTCCTAACCCAGCTAATTTTACAGGTTTTTCCATGAGTAATCTTGCATCCTTAACGATTTTCTAAAATTCTGGTTGGCAATCCATCAATACTGGTTTGATTCTTCTGTTGCCAATAGTCAAAAATTCCCTGTTCGCCCTTTTTAATCGCCCATTCTTTCAAAGTTTGCCTTTCCTCCTTAAACTCAAAAATTGGTACGCCATAACCGCAAGAGGTTTGCACTGAATCGATATTTAAGACAATAATTTGTCGTTCTCCCGGTAAAGAATCAAACAAATTATAAAACTGCGACCATTCTACATCTTTCGGACTCATTACCTGCCCTTTGCCATAAAGTCTTAAAATCAAAGGTTTCTCCGTAAAACTGCAAAACATAATTGTCATTCGCTCATTTTCATATAAATGAGCCGCCGTTTCATTGCCACTACCAGTTAAATCTAAATAAGCCACAGTTTTGGCATCAAGACAACGAAAAGTATTAATACCTTTGGGTGATAAATTAATTCGCCCAGAATTTGGCGCAGTAGCAGTAAAAAATACCTTTTGTTCTTCAATAAATTGGCGTAAACGATCGTCCAACTGAGTGTAAAATTTAGCCATAAATAACCTCGATACATCATTAGAGATTTACAAAAGATCGACTAAAAGAAATTTTGGGTAAAATTAACGGAATAACTCTTTGACAAAAATGCTATCCTGTGTAAGGGGTTGTAGACCATAATCACAAAGGTTAGGATTGTGGCACAATTAACCGGGTAGCTTGGAAGAACGCTCTCAATTTAAGCATTTTATGGCTAAGTTTGTCTTTGTAACAGGCGGTGTAGTTTCTAGTATTGGCAAGGGAATTGTAGCAGCAAGCTTGGGGCGGTTGCTCAAGTCGCGGGATTATTCTGTCTCCATCCTGAAACTAGACCCATATATTAACGTCGATCCGGGAACAATGAGTCCCTTTCAACATGGAGAAGTTTTTGTCACCGAAGATGGTGCGGAAACAGATTTAGATTTAGGACACTACGAACGCTTTACAGATACATCAATGTCTCGCCTCAATAGTGTTACTACAGGCGCAATATATCAGGCGGTAATTAATAAAGAACGACGTGGTGATTATATGGGGGGAACAGTGCAAGTAATTCCCCATATTACTAATGAAATTAAAGAGCGCATTCACCGAGTTGCTAAAAATACTAATCCTGATGTGGTAATTACAGAAATTGGTGGCACAGTAGGAGATATTGAATCGCTGCCATTTTTAGAAGCAATTCGCCAATTTCGGAAAGATGTGGGAAGGCAAAATGTGCTTTATATGCACGTTACTTTAGTACCTTGGATTCCCTCAGCGGGGGAAATGAAAACTAAACCAACGCAGCATTCAGTAAAGGAATTGCGATCGATCGGGATTCAACCAGATATTCTAGTATGTCGGAGCGATCGGCCAATTCCCAATAGTCTCAAACGTAAATTATCCGAATTTTGCGATGTAGCAGAAGAATGTGTCATTGCTTCCATTGATGCTAAAAGTATTTATGAAGTACCGCTACTTTTAGAAAGGGAAGGATTAGCTCAACAAGCATTAGAATTATTGCAATTAGAACAGCGCAAACCTAATTTAAGTAATTGGCAAACTTTAGTCGATCGCCTTTATAGTCCTAAAAATAGCATTGAAATTGCTATTGTAGGTAAATATGTCAGCTTAAGTGATGCTTACTTATCAATGGTAGAAGCCTTGCGTCATGGTGCGATCGAACTTTCCCTCGACCTAAAGTTAAAATGGGTAAACTCAGAAGATATTGAAGCTGAAAATGCAGAAAAATATCTGCAAAATGTTGATGGTATAGTTGTGCCCGGAGGATTTGGCAGTCGCGGTGTAGATGGTAAAATTAGCGCTGTAGAATACGCCCGAAAACATCAAATTCCCTTCTTAGGTTTATGCTTAGGAATGCAATGTTCTGTTTTGGAATGGGCAAGAAATGTCGCTGGATTAAAAGATGCAAATAGTGCCGAATTTAATCCGAATACTCCTAATCCAGTGATTAACCTTTTGCCCGAACAACATGATGTAGTAAACTTGGGCGGTACCATGAGATTGGGACTTTACCCTTGTCGATTAGCACCGAATACTTTGGCTAAACAACTCTATCAAAAAGAAGTAGTTTATGAACGCCATCGTCACAGGTACGAATTTAACAACGCTTATCGCAACCTGTTTTTAGAAAATGGCTATATTATTAGCGGTACTTCACCCGATGGGCGCTTAGTAGAAATTATCGAACTTACCAGTCATCCGTTCTTCATTGCTACCCAATTTCACCCAGAATTTCAATCGCGTCTGAGTACACCTCACCCTTTATTTAAAGGCTTTATTGAAGCAGCCTTTAACAAAGTTAAATCTGGAGAAAGCGTAACTTCTATACCCAGTCAAAAATTCATTATTTCACCAACAGTAAATACCATCGAACAAGTGATAATTGCTGATGCTGATAAAGACCCCATTTTGAATGCTACAACAGAAATTAAATACTGAAAATTAACCACTTAAAATGGACAATTTCACCCAGGAAAGGCAGAAGTGAGAAAGGGAAAAAAGGGAAAGGTGAAAAAAATACTTTTTAGCCTTTCCCTCTAGCTTTATCAGCTGAGTCAATTGAAAACTTTCAATATGAATTAGCTGAACTATTTTATACTCAAGGAAACAGATTTATACGGATTGATTAAAAAACGAGTGAATAGAGGAAATAGCGATCGCGAGGAAGAATCTCTGTGACATACTGGATTAAATTTAATTACGACAGAAAAGCATATATAGTAGACCTAGACCGCCTTACTGGTTTTGCTTACGAACCAAACAGGAGGATCACGTTTTGGCTACCAGATAGTTCCTATCCCTTTGTCATTAGCCCCGATGCAAATCCAGAAGTACATCGCATCATAACGGCTTACATTCAGCAATCCACCAACATAGCTTTCGAGGAACACTGGGTAAGATTTGATTACGAACAAAAGGAGTATATAATTAATCTTAAAAAGATTAGTACTTTTTGCTTAGAACCAAATGGCAGAATTACTTTTTGGTTGCCGGAAGGGTCGTTACCGATTATAATTCAGCCCAGTAATAACGCAGAAGCATACAGAAAAATTCAGAATTATATTAAACAATCAACTGGTTTATCTTTAATTGAAGAATAATTTAATAAATCCCCGACTTCTTCAAGAAGTCGGGGATTTATTGTTTATAACATTTGCCATGCTAACTTGGCTGCGCCTACCATTCCCGCTTGGTTGCCTAATTCTGCTAACAAAAGTTGCAAACCTGCGCGAGAACTAAGTAAAACTCTTTGTTCTATTTCTGCTAAAGCTGCGGGAAAGAAAAACTTAGCACTGGCGCTAATTCCGCCACCAATTATAATTGCTTCCGGGGTGAGAATATAAATTAAATTTGCTAAACCTACACCTAAATTTTTGCCATAATTTTGCCAAAATTCTAAAGCTTGGCGATCGCCTTTTTCAGCTAATTCCCCTAATTCCAAAGGTTCTAAACCCGTGAGGCGACGAATTGCTTGCACTGAGACATATTGTTCCAAAGAACCACAATTTCCACTATTACATTTTGGCCCTTCTGGATTTAAACTAATTAACCCTAATTCCCCTGCTGCGCCTTGATGTCCTGTAAATAGTTTGCCATCTAAAATAATTGCGCCGCCTACTCCAGTACCCAAAGTTAGTAATATTAAATTGCGAAAATTTCTTCCTGCACCTAACCACGCTTCCCCTAACCCAGCACAGTTAGCATCATTAGCAATAATAGTTGGTAAACCTGTTTTTGTTTCCAGTAATTCAGCCAAAGGTACATCTTGCCAACCTACTAAGTTAATTGCAATTTTAGCAACTTTTCCCGCCGCATCAGTTGGCCCTGGAGTACCCACTCCGATCGCTTTTACTGATGCTATTTCCAAACTATTTATTGCTGCTACCAATGCTTGAATAACTGCTTCTGGTGTTGCAGGTTGGGGTGTCGGTACTGTTAAAGATTGTTCGCATTTACCATCTTTAGAAAACCGACCTAATTTAATTGCGGTTCCTCCCAAGTCTATGCCTATTACTTCTGCTTGCATCTGGCAATTTTAGATTTTTGATTTGATTTTGCTTTACTGTTGTCTTCGGGATTTTGGATTAAAAAATTCGCTCAATCCTTCACCTAATAAAGATAATCCTACTACTAATAAGGTTAAGGCTAAACCAGGAAAAAGGGCTGTCCACCAAATACCTGTGGGTAATGCTTCCAAAGCTAATTTTAAATCATGTCCCCATTCTGGTACTTCGTCGGGAAGTCCTAATCCTAAAAATCCCAATCCTCCAAGTATGAGAATAGCATCAGCGGCGTTAAGAGTAAATAACACCGGAACATTTTGAATTACATTTAAAAATAAGTAGCGAGAAAGCACTGTCCAAGTGTCTGCACCCATTGCTTGCGCCGCTTCAATAAATAATTCGTTTTTGACGCTAACTGTGTGGTTTCTCACCACTCGGTAATATTGAGGAATGTAGGATATACTAAGTGCGATCGCAGCATTTACAACTCCTTTACCGACCACAAAAGCCAAAGTTACTGACAACAATAATCCTGGTAAAGTGTAAATGCTATCCATCAAAAATAGCAATAATCGGTCTAATCTTCCGGCTAAATATCCACTGATTAAACCTAAAGGTACACCGATCGACAAACTCAATATTGTGGCGAGAATTACTACTTGTATAGCTGCTTGACTACCAAACAAAGTCCGGGAAAAAACATCGTAACCTTGGCTAGTTGTACCAAACCAATGTTGCCAAGAAGGAGGTTCGTTAATCGGGTTTTTTAATGATTGCGTGGGGTCTTGTAACCATCCCCAAGATTGGAATGTTGGGGCTAAGATAGCAACTAAGACGAAGATTAGAGTAATGATAAACCCGATCGTCATTAATTGCATCGAGAGACTTGCACTTTGGGAAAATCGTAACAATTTAGGAAACTGAACTTTTGTCGGAGTCATTGCAGAGCGAGAAAACTACTTAAATTAAATCATACTTCGTAATGTCCGTTTAATTTCCGCAATTCCATCTATCACTGGAGTAAAGTCTATGTTAAGCGCTAAGATTAATCTAAACTAAACTTAAAAAGCTTGTGACAAACTTTCTTTACCTTTTGCTTTCTCCCCTCTTGCACTAGCTGACTCAAATTCAATACATTTTTTCAAAGGGAAACTACAAGTATGACTGACTTACGGCTGAATTTAGGTTGTGGTGAAAGACACTTTGAGGGTTATATTAACGTAGATAAATACGGTAATCCCGATGTCAAACACGACTTAGAAACTTTTCCTTGGCCTTGGAAAGATAATTCAGTAATTGAAATCCTGCTCATTCACGTTTTGGAACATTTAGGGCAAGATAGCAAAACTTATCTGAATCTTATTAAAGAAATGTATCGCATCTGTCAACCGGGCGCAAAAATTACGATCGTTGTACCTCATCACCGTCACGATTTCTTTTTTGATGACCCTACTCATGTGCGGGTAGTAACTCCTATGGGGTTGTCGCTTTTTTCCCAACGATTAAATCGTAAATGGATAGAAGAACAAGCTGCTAATTCCTCACTTGGATTATATTTAGGTGTTAATTTTGAATTAATTGAAACATTTTATAAACCTAGTTCTTTTTGGTTTAATCTCCACCCAGAACCAGAAGTAGACGTGGAATTTCTCCTTTCAGAAAGCACTTATTACAATAACTTGATTGAACAAATTGAAATGGTTTTAGAAGTTGTAAAATAAGGAATTCATTAGTAGCATTAGCCCTGCTTATTTGTTGCTAATTCTTGCAAAGATTGGGCTAACCTTTCGATTAATTCTTGCCAATCTCCCCGTCGATTTTGCCGAAATAAACGCATAGTTGGATACCAAGGGCTATCCTCTCGCTCAGTCAGCCATCGCCAGTCAGCATTGTAGCATAAAAGTACCCATACTCGCTTACCCAATGCTCCAGCTAAATGGGCAACAGATGTGTCCACAGTTATTACTAAATCCAGTTGCGATATCACCGCCGAGGTATCAGCAAAATCATTAATTTTACTGCTTAAATCTAATAAGTTTGTCGGGCAAGAAATTTCGTTGATTTCTGCTGACTTGACACCTTTTTGTAAACTATAGAAAACAATATTTTGCAAATTTAAAATGGGTAAAAAATCCTGTAGCGAACAGGATCTTTGTCGATCGCTTGGATGTTCGGGATTACCAGCCCATACTAACCCAACTTTTAGACAATTACTAGATGGTATTTCCAATTTTAAACTAACAGATTCCCAAGGTTTTAAATAGGGAATTTCGGCTGGAATTGTTTCTAGCGTTGTCCCCAAAATTCTCGGTAAACTAAGCAGGGGAATGTAAACATCAAATTCAGGCAATCGATCGCCTATAGCTACAACCTTTTTGATGTCAGTAACACTTTTTAATAACCTGACAAGTGGCGGGTGACATTCGACTACTACACAACCTTCAAGCTTTACTAATAAAGGTACATAGCGGATAAATTGAATCAAATCTCCCATGCCCTGTTCGGCTTGCAGTAAAATAGTTTTACCTGCTAAATTTGCGCCATCCCAAATATGTTTTGATAAAGTACGTGGTTTATTTTCCTTTCTTTGCCAACGCCATTCGTATTCAATAAAACCGCGTTTATAGTCTCCTAATCTAAGTAAAATTAATGAACGAGTCCAATAAGCATCAGCATAATTTGGGTTAATTTCTATAGCCCGATCGCAGCAAGCTAATGCTTTTTCATACAGACGTTGTTCCTGATAAAATGTAGCTAGATTATAATGAGATTCAGCGTTGTTTGGCTCTAAAATTAAACCCTGTTCAAAACAAGCAAGTGCTGCTGCTAAATTGCCTTGACTATTAAAAGCAGTTCCCAAATTATTATAAGCTAAAGCATTGGTGTCATCTAAAGCCAGTGATTTTTGGTAACAATCGATCGCTTCGGCAAATTTACCCTGTCTCTGCAAAGCATTACCTAAATTGTTTAAAGTTATCGGATCGTTGGGATTAAAACCAAGAAACTCACGATAACAAGCGATCGCTTCTTCTAACCGATCCAGCTGATGAAAAGCAATCGCTAAATGGTAATAAGTTATTGCCTCATTAGGTTCTAATTCAATCCCTTTCTGGTAATAAGCGATCGCCTCCACCAACTTCCCTTGATGCAACGCAACATTACCTAAATTTTTATAAGCAATAGCCCGATCGGGTACTTGTTCTATAATCTGCAAATAAATTCTTTCTGCTTGTTCGTATTTACCAGCTTCTAAACGTTGTATTCCCTCGGTTTCCAAAATCTCAATTAATTCCCTTGTCCAAGTTTCTATTTCTACAGAATTTCCTGATAGTATTGCTGATAACCAACAAGCTTGTGCTTCCTCTTCTCTTCCTTGTAAAAGGAAAGTCAATCCCAACATCCAATAATTAAACATAACGTTAGGATCGGCAGCAATACATTCTTCGTAGATAGCGATCGCCTGATCGTACTCATCTTGAAGTAAAAATTCCGCTGCTTGTTGTGCCAAATTCACCATTTTTATAAATTAATTTCTTTACTTAAATCTGACATTCCTAGCATAACTGGCTTAAGAAGCAGATTTAAAGTAAAGTCTTGTTCCCCCCTTACCAAGGGGGGTTAGGGGGGATCAAACACTAAAGATAACTTTCAATTAACTCACGGTATTGACTCTTTGGTTTTACTCCCTTGAGTTCTGTCAACAATTCCTTATTCTTGAAGAATTGAATTGTCGGCGTTCCCGTCACTCCAGCATTTTCTGCAATATCTGGATCTTTCTCAATATCCACCTCGATGAAGTGAATTTTGCCCTCAAACTCATCTACAACTTTGTTAAGAATTGGCTTGAGAGTATGACAAGGGCCACAATGAGGAGAAACGTACTTAACTACCAATAAGCGATCGCTATCGTGGAACAACTTCCGCAGCGCAAAGCCACCCTCATGGCGAGTATCATCAATACTAAACTCAGCCTCTAAAACTTCCTTGCTTTCCTTCACTTCTTCAGGGCTATCAGCCTTTTCCGCATCAGGTGTTTTGTGAAATTCCTGAATTAAACTATTAGCTGAAAGCCATCTTTCCGCCAACATCGCTGCCATACAACCAGTACCAGCAGCCGTGATCGCTTGGCGGAACTCATGATCCTGCACGTCACCCGCAGCAAACACGCCTTCCACACTAGTTTCTACCGAACCATGCTTAGTGGCAATGTAACCCACATCATCAAGTTCTAATTGTCCTTTAAACAAAGAAGTGTTGGGAGTGTGACCGATCGCATAAAACAAACCCTTCACCTCAATTACACTTTCTTCCTCTGTTTGTGTGTTGCGGACTTTGATCCCAGTCATCCGATCGCCTTCACCCACCACATCCACTGGCAGAGTATTCCAATGTACCGTAATTTTTGGGTTACTCAAGGCCCGATCCTGCATCGTCTTAGAAGCACGCATCTTCTCGCTTCGCACCAACAAATGCACGCGAGAACCATACTTAGTCAAATAAACCGCCTCTTCCAACGCCGAATCACCCCCACCAACAACCGCCAACTCAGCACCATGAAAAATCGGAGTCGCGCCATCACAAATCGCACAAGCCGAAATTCCCCGACTCCAATATTGGTGTTCGTTAGGTAAACCTAACCGTCTCGCCGTCGCACCTGTAGCAATTATAATACTGTGAGTTGTAACTTCCCTTTCCTCAGAACGAACCACAAACGGACGTTGACTTAAATCCACAAAAGTCACATCCTCCGTGAACAACTCCGCACCCCAACGTTCCGCCTGCGCCTTCATCCGATCCATTAATTGTGGCCCAGTAATCCCTTCAGGAAAACCCGGAAAATTCTCCACTTCCGTCGTCGTCATTAGCTGACCACCAGGCAACCCCCCTGCTTGAAAACCTTCAAATACAAACGGTTTTAAATTAGCCCGCGCCGCATAAATCGCTGCTGTATATCCCGCAGGCCCAGAACCAATAATTACCACATTCTCTACATTCGTATTTGTCATAGTTAATTAAACTCATAACGACTACGTTTAATAATATAGCATAAGGTTTTGTAACATTATTGAGCTTAGTTTGAGCAAGTAATAGAAAATTTATCTAATCCCTTATCAGCAGCCTAGAGCCGACAACAAGTTGCCAGTAAACCTCTTGCGAAAATCGATGGCTGTACAGGCGATCGCGAGTGCGTACCGTAGGCATCAGCATTTTCCGGCACAAATGCTTTACCCTCCAGGGATTTATCTTAAGAGGTTTAATGGTAGTTTTGCGGAAAAAACGGGAATACTGAAGGTAGCGTAGGTATTATATATCTTTACTTACCAGCATAGATAAACTAGGAGAACTGAATAAATGGATGAGCAAGCATTAGATTCCCTAGAAAAAGTTCGTCAGCAATTTGATGCAGCGCCATATCCGCGAATTCCCTTGGAGGATTACCCGAATGACATGAAATATCTGACCCTCTATAACATGGCGACAGCTTATTACCTAAGAGCCAAAAAAGTTGTAGAGACAGAAGGTAAAGTAATTTTAGATGCGGGCTGTGGCACAGGCTTCAAATCCTTAGCGTTAGCAGTCGCCAATCCGGGAGCAAAAATCGTTGGAGTTGACCTTTCCGAAGAGTCTGTCAAATTAGCAAAAGAACGCTTAAAATATCACGGTATTAAAAACGTAGAGTTTTATCCTCTCTCTATCTACGATTTATCCAAACTGGGCAGAGAATTTGATTATATTCACTGCGATGAGACTTTGTACCTGCTACCCGACATAGTGGCGGGATTGCAAGCAATGAAGTCAGTGCTAAAACCAGAAGGAATCATCCGGGCTAACCTGCATAGTTCAAGAGTGAGAGCAGACTTTTATGCGGCTCAAAAATTGTTTGATTTAATGGGATTGATGAATCAAGCTCCTGGAGAGCCAGAAATAGAAAAAGTTCGGGAAACGATGAAAGCCCTCAAAAATAATGTTTCTCTGAAAGTTAACACCTGGAAACCTCAGTATGAGAACGACCCTGCATGGTATTTAGCAAATTATTTACTTGAAGGCGATCGCGGTTATACCATCCCAGAAATGTTTGCGGCGCTCAGAGCAGCAGATTTAGAATTCATCAGTATGGTAAATTGGCCGTTTTGGGACATAGTTGATTTGCTTGAAGAACCCGATCGATTACCGCCATTAATGGCAACTAACTTACCAAATCTATCAGTAGAACAAAAGCTACATACATACGAACTATTAAATCCTATTCACCGTTTAATAGACTTTTGGTGCGGACATCCAGGAGCAGTTACTCCCCCAGTTCCCCTCACAGAATGGACGGATCGAGAGTGGCTGGAAGCTTGGGTATATATACATCCCAGCTTAAAAGTCCCACAAGTAAAAAAAGAAATGATCGCCAGCGTTGTAGACATCAAATTATTAGAAATGCACAAATATTTAGCATTCAGCAAAGATCCTTCCTTGATGATGGACAGTGCAGCAGTAGCAACATTGCTGCCTCTAACAGAGGAACCCCAATCTGTAGAATCATTATGGGAACGATCGCTAATGTTGCGACCGATTAATCCAGCAAGCTACGAAGCCAGCGATCGACAAACTGCCTTTAAATTTGTCAAAGAATTACTAATCTCCCTAGAACAACTCGGCTTTGTATTTATAGAGCGAAGAGCAATAAACAATTGAGCTTTCTCGCTTTGAGCCTTCACTCATTACCAGAACTTAGACTTGTTATCAACTGCCAAACTTAAGCATTAAGTTAATTTAACAATGAACGAGCAAACACCTGATTCAATAGAAAAAATCCGTCAACAATTTGATTCAGCCCCCTATCCCAGAATTCCTCTAGATAATTACCCAAAAAACGTTAAATTCCTATCAATCCATAACCTGATCACTCCTTACTACTTGAGATACCAAAAAGTTGTCAAGAATGAAGGAAAAGTTATATTAGACGCAGGTTGCGGTAGCGGATTTAAATCATTAGCATTAGCGATCGCTAATCCCGGAGCACAAATAATCGGAATCGACCTTTCCGAAGCTTCCATTAAATTAGCCGAACAGCGCCTAAAATATCACGGATTTCAAAATACAGAATTCCATGTCCTTGGCATAGAGGATTTACCCAAATTAGGAAAAGAATTTGATTACATTAACTGCGACGAAGTATTATATCTCATCCCCGATTTAGTAGCCGGACTACGAGCTATGAAATCAGTTTTAAAACCAGAAGGCATTATTCGGACTAATCTCCATAGCTCAATTCAACGACACAGCTATTTTACGGCTCAACAAGTATTTAAGTTGATGGGTTTTATGGACGAAAATCCAGGGGAATTAGAAATAGAGCTAGTTCGAGAAACGATCGAAGCATTAAAAGATGATGTCGTGCTAAAAGTGCGTACCTGGAAACCCGAACTCAGAGAGAACGAAGAATGGTATCTAATGAACTACCTGTTCCAAGGAGATACGGGATACACCATTCCAGAAATGTTTGCCGCATTGAAAAGTGCTGACTTAGAGTTTATCTCTATGATACGTTGGCCTTGGTGGGACGTAATGGATCTGTTTAAAGAACCAGAAGACTTACCCGTATTTCTCGGCATGAGTCTACCCGGTCTCTCCCTAGAAGAGCGTCTCCATTTATACGAACTATTAAATCCTGTCCACCGCTTGCTGGATTTTTGGTGTGGACACTCCAACGCAGCCCCTAGCCCAGTACTTGTAACAGACTGGCTTGACGAAGACTGGTCAGGAGCGGAAGTCCATCTCCATCCCAATCTGAAAGTACCAGAAGTGAAACAAGAAATGCTAGACAGCGCCAGCCAGCCTCAAGCAATGGAAATCGCCAAATACCTAAACTTTACCAAAGAACCACTCTTATTGATGGACAGTACAGTAATATCGGGCCTAATTCCTCTACTGGAAAAGTCACAGTCAATGTCGTCCTTGGTCAAACATTGGTGCCAGGTGCGACCAGTCAATCCGGTCACTCTAGAACCGACTGACGAGATGACCGCCTTTGAAACCGTCAAGCAGATGCTAATTACCCTGGAGCAAATTGGGTTTGTACTTCTAGAACGCTCTCCTCAAGGGAGTTGAACAAAACTCCAAAAATTTGGGATTCAGGTGATATGAAACCAGAGAAATGTGGGTAAGTTCTGTATATAAAGAAAAAACGCTCAATCAATAACTATAAGGAGAAACTTCCATGAACTCTACATTTAAGGCTAAATTCTTGCTCCACCTAAACCAAAAGAAACGGGCATCAGGAGAGCAAGGTTTCACCCTGATTGAACTGTTAGTGGTAATCATCATCATCGGGATTCTGGCAGCGATCGCTTTACCATCTTTCCTCAACCAAGCCAACAAAGGCAAACAGGCAGAAGCGAAGCAATATGTTAGCTCAGTTAACAAATCCCAACAAGCTTTCTACACAGAAAACAGCAAATTTGTCACCCAATCAGACGATAACGCTTGGGCGAGTTTAGGGGTAGGGATTAAGACACAAACCACTAACTACAAATATGAACTGTCTGGAGATGACAAGAAAGCGATCGTTCTGGGTAAAATGCTCAGTGCTGCACTCAAAGGTTACAGTGGCACCGTCGCTTTGATTGGACCTGCGGGAGCCGACAAAACCTCCCAAGCAGTGGTCTGCGAACATAAAACCGCAGGTCAAGACCCTCAGCCCGCAAGTGTTAGCGATACTGAAGTCAAGTGTAATGACCCAATGCAAAGCATCTAGGAAAGATTTCTCATTGACCAGATTTGTTAAATCTTCAACTGAATTAATTGGTAAGGTGGGTAGTGCAAACTGTACGTTACCCACCTTGTTGTTTGTTGAAACTGAAAAATTTTCTCGCTCTATTATGTAACCGTCGCCAAAGCGGTTAGGATATTTCTCTGCCTCAGTCCTAGTTTGAACAAAATTGAACTGAAGAATTTTCCAAAATTTGGGATTCAGGTGATATGAAACCAGAGAAATGTGGGTAAGTTCTATATAGAAAGAAGGAAACACTTAATCAATAACTAAAGGAGAAACTTCCATGAACTCTACATTTAAGGCTAAATTCTTGCTCCACCTAAACCAAAAGAAACGGGCATCAGGAGAGCAAGGTTTCACCCTGATTGAACTGTTAGTGGTAATCATCATCATCGGGATTCTGGCAGCGATCGCTTTACCATCTTTCCTCAACCAAGCCAACAAAGGCAAACAGGCAGAAGCGAAGCAATATGTTAGCTCAGTCAACAAATCCCAACAAGCTTTCTACACAGAAAACAGCAAATTTGTCACCCAATCAGACACAAACGCTTGGGCGAGTTTAGGGGTAGGGATTAAGACACAAACCACTAACTACAAATATGAACTGTCTGGAGATGACAAGAAAGCGATCGTTCTGGGTAAAATGCTCAGTACCGCACTCAAAGGTTACAGTGGCACCGTCGCTTTGATTGGACCTGCGGGAGCCGACAAAACCTCCCAAGCAGTAGTCTGCGAACATAAAACCGCAGGTCAAGACCCTCAGCCCGCAAGTGTTAGCGATACTGAAGTCAAGTGTAATGACCCAATGCAAAGCATCTAGGAAAGATTTCTCATTGACCAGATTTGTTAAATCTTCAACTGAATTAATTGGTAAGGTGGGTAGTGCAAACTGTACGTTACCCACCTTGTTGTTTGTTGAAACTGAAAAATTTTCTCGCTCTATTATGTAACCGTCGCCAAAGCGGTTAGGATATTTCTCTGCCTCAGTCCTAGTTTGAACAAAATTGAACTGAAGAATTTTCCAAAATTTGGGATTCAGGTGATATGAAACCAGAGAAATGTGGGTAAGTTCTATATAGAAAGAAGGAAACACTTAATCAATAACTAAAGGAGAAACTTCCATGAACTCTACATTTAAGGCTAAATTCTTGCTCCACCTAAACCAAAAGAAACGGGCATCAGGAGAGCAAGGTTTCACCCTGATTGAACTGTTAGTGGTAATCATCATCATCGGGATTCTGGCAGCGATCGCTTTACCATCTTTCCTCAACCAAGCCAACAAAGGCAAACAGGCAGAAGCGAAGCAATATGTTAGCTCAGTCAACAAATCCCAACAAGCTTTCTACACAGAAAACAGCAAATTTGTCACCCAATCAGACACAAACGCTTGGGCGAGTTTAGGGGTAGGGATTAAGACACAAACCACTAACTACAAATATGAACTGTCTGGAGATGACAAGAAAGCGATCGTTCTGGGTAAAATGCTCAGTACCGCACTCAAAGGTTACAGTGGCACCGTCGCTTTGATTGGACCTGCGGGAGCCGACAAAACCTCCCAAGCAGTGGTCTGCGAACATAAAACCGCAGGTCAAGACCCTCAGCCCGCAAGTGTTAGCGATACTGAAGTCAAGTGTAATGACCCAATGCAAAGCATCTAGGATGAGATTTTCCATTGGCAAGATTTGTTAAATCTTCAATTGAATTAATTGGTAAGGTGGGTAGTGCAAACTGTACGTTACCCACTTTGTTTTTGTTGAAACTCAAAAATTTTCTTGCTCTATCGTATGACTCCTAGTAATGAGATGAATTGGCAACAACAGGCTTATCAATGTTTGGTGACTGGGAATTATGTTCCAGCTGTAAACCTATACGAACAAGCAATTTCATCTGAACCTAACAACCAATCTTATTATTGGTATTTAGGATTAGTTTTGCTTTTGCAAGAAAAAGAAACTGAGGCTCAGATGACTTGGTTCTCAGCAATGGCAGAGGCAGAGCCAGAACAAATTGAACTGTGGACAGAGGAATTAATCCAGGTTCTCGAAACAGAAGCTCAACGGCGAGAGGCTATATTAGATTATTCGGTTGCTTGGTTAATTCGTCAACATATTCGAGAAATTAATCCGGTAAATATTAACAATATTAACAATTTATTACGCTTAATTTTGTTAGCTATTAACTTGGAAAGTTTTACAGGAGAAGAATTAAATTCTTTTGGAGTGGTGGAAATTCTTCAGTCTTCCGAATTGAAAGATTTAGATTCTCAACTGTTAATGCAGGTATTGGAAAGAGTGTTAGATGTGGTTCCTTTGCACCCATCGTCTTTGGAATTTGCCTCTGCTTGTGTACCGTTTGTGCCTGAACCTTATATTTTTATCGATCGCTTAATTATAACTTCTGTTAAAATAGCTTACTCTGCTAAAAAAGCGGCATTGGCAGCACGTTTTTTGGAATTGGCTTTACAATTCGATCCGATTAGTCCAGAGGTTTTGATTCAATTAACTAATTTTTATCAGGATGCAGGCGAGTATTCTCAAGGAATAGAAATGGCTAAACTCTGCTATTCTTTATTCTCTGGGTTAGCGGAAAAAGTTTTTGCTAATCATCTGATTATTCGGGGATTAATGGTGGCAGCTGGTGAATATTGGTCGGAAGCTGTTTCGGTTTTTCAAAGACATGAATCGCTGTTGCAGTCTCTATTTACAATGGAAGATAAAACGCTTGATTTAACGACAGTTATTCGGTTGTTTTCTTCTACTTACTTTTTACCCTATTTTCGAGACGATCTGAAAAATAATAGACGCTTGCAAAATCAAGTGGCTGAAATTTGTCAGTTCAATATTAAATCTCATGCTGGCGATCGCTACTCTCTATATCCACCAAGAAAAGCTGATATTCAAAAACCCACTCTAGATAAACCTTTAAAAATTGGCTATGTTTCCCACTGTTTAAAAAGACATTCTGTAGGTTGGATCGCACGTTGGTTGTTTAAATATCATGATCGCGATCGGTTTCAAACTTACGCTTATTTAATTAATGCTCAACAACGTCAAGATCCCTTACAGGAATGGTATATTAGCCAAGTACATAAAGCTTATAAATTTGGTTTAGATGCTGCTGAAATTGCCGAGCAAATTTATCAGGATGAAATAGATATTTTAGTTGATTTAGATAGTATTACATTAGATGTAATCTCGGAAATTACTTCTCTTAAACCAGCACCGATTCAAGTGACTTGGTTAGGTTGGGATGCTTCAGGAATACCAGCAGTTGATTATTTTATAGTCGATCCTTATGTTTTACCGGAAACAGCGCAACAAGAATATAGCGAAACTCTTTGGCGATTACCAAAAACTTATTTAGCGGTAGATGGTTTTGAAATTGGAGTTCCTACTTTACGTCGCGATCGCTTAGAAATTCCTCAAGATGCTATTATCTACTTTAGTTCTCAAATGGGCTTTAAGCGACATCCCGACACAGTTCGGTTACAAATGAAAATTTTGAAACAAGTACCTAATAGCTATTTTTTAATTAAAGGTTCTGCTGAACAAAATTCCCTAAAAAGCTTCTTTATTAAGATAGCAGAATCAGAAGGTTTGAGTAGCGATCGACTCAGATTTCTTCCAGATGTCGCCTTTGAAGAAATTCATCGAGCTAATCTAGGAATTGCTGATATCGTATTAGATACTTATCCTTATAATGGAGCAACTACCACTTTAGAAACCTTGTGGATGGGTATTCCTTTGGTGACAAAAGTGGGCGAACAATTTGCCAGTCGTAATAGTTACACTATGATGATGAATGTTGGTGTAACTGAAGGAATTGCTTGGACAGATGAAGAATATGTAAACTGGGGTGTAAAGTTAGGGAAAGATGCAGCTTTGCGGCAAAAAGTTGCGGAGAAATTGCGACAGTCAAGGCAAACATCACTTCTATGGAATGCCGAGCAATTTACTCGTGAAATGGAAACTGCTTTCCAAGAAATGTGGGCGAGGTATATTCAAAAATAGTGCAAAAAGGCAGAAGCTAAAAGCCTTTTATATTTAAATTTTTAAGGCTCTCCAGTACTCATGGTGATAAGTAAACCTAATTAATTAGCAAAGTGCTTACTCCACAAAGTTTCCCAGTCCCTAGGCTTCGACGTGAGCGCTCAGCCGAACGTCCCCAGTCCCCAGTCCCTAAAACCAGAGTTTTCCACCACAAGTACGGGAGAGCCATTTTTAAATGTTATTGCTTTATAATCAAAATAAACTTTCTCTAATATTTTCCGATGGTAATAAGGTGATAATACCATAACTCCCTCTGGGACAACTTTTTCAAAGTGGGAGGCAAAGCCATAATTAGTATAGTAATCTTTGGCTGTGTAGTCTTTTACTATTACTTATTTAAGTTGCCGAAGCGAATCGCGTATTGGCAAGGTTATCTAATGTAATTAACGGTATTGTTTCTGCTGTTGCTGCGATCGTCTGTTGATTTTCATTTCCCAAACTAATTCGAGAGTGAAGGCGGGTTAACAAAACTTCCCATTGTGGAAAATCTAGTTTGCCAACAGTTGATATTTCCAGTCCATGAGTAACATCTACATCTTCTTGCATAAGCAGATTCATCACCACACTAGATAACAACAGATTCACATCTAAGTCGGAATTTTCGGAAATACTACTAATGTCGATTAACAGGGTAATTTGGTTTCTATCTTCATGAGTTCCCAAAACCCTAATTATTGCTTCTAATTCCAAATATATAGATTCTTCTGGCTGTAACCAATCAGGGAAAATTATCATATTAACTGCTCTTAGTTTTAAATTTAGCAGAGATGTGTTGATTAGAACTGAGCGCACTTCATTTGCCATTTTTGTCCAAGCAAACTTTTTCGCCTGTGTCAATCCAAGCTCAATTAATAAGTTGCGTACTCCAGGTTTTTGCACATCGCATAAAGCATTTACCATTCCCTCAACATCGTTATAGTTTACATATAATGCTGCTTCTCCTGCTACTTCTGGAATTGAAGAATTAGAACAAGTAATCACCGGACAACCACAAGCAAGCGCCTCTAAAACAGGTAAACCAAATCCTTCATATTGAGAGGGAAAAGCTAACGCGACAGCACCAGAATAAGCAGCTTTTAATTCTATATCGTTCAGTTGTAGTTTGTGGACAGTGCAACCGGAAGTATAGACACGAAATTCATCTTCAAATATAGGATCGAAACTTGAACAAACAATATCAAATCCAAATTTATTATAAAGTTTGTCGAATGCCTGAAAAAATAAAATGCCGTTTTTATGCTCGCTTCTTGCGCCTACTAATAAAAAATAAGGTTTCGTAATTCCGTACTTAGTTCTGAAATTATTGATTTCTTCAGTACTTGCTGGGCTTAAATTGCGATCGATACCACAATAAGCTACAGTAATTGACTCTGGTGAAATGTCGGGAAAAAATCTTACTAAATCTTTGGCTGTATTTTCCGAAATAGTAATGTAAGCAACTCCATGCCGAATCCCAAAATGCTTTTCTTGCCAAGCGGGTTCGCTAAGATCCCATCCTAAAACTTCAGGAATCATATCATAAGCCATAAATACTGATGGCGTTGAAATTGGTGTTGTATAGTAAGTAGAAATGAATAAATCAGCATTCTCCTCATCACAAATCTTTTGGAGCATTTCTCGATCGAAAGATGCCATACTATAATTGTAAAGTTGGATGTCTCGGTAATTTATTCCCGAAATTTTCGGAGTAGTTTTCCCTCTATCTAATACTAAAATATGTTCTGCAAAACCATCTTTTACCCACTCTTCTAATAAAGATTTCCATAGTCGGGCAATCCCTGTCTTAAACGACTGAAAAAACACTCCATCAATAATTACTTTAAATTTATCTTTATCTAAATATCTAACATTTGGCGGAGGTAATTCTTCCTCAATTTCTTCACTTTGCCCAATTATTTTTAAATAATCTTTCGTAATCAAAGAAGGAAGTTTATTATTTGGTGGAGGAGCATAACATAAACTCTCAAATAAAATTTCTGGTATCTGCTTTTCTGTGAGCAAATATAGATTTGAACCATTTGAATAGAAATTCAATCCCAATTTTTCAGCAAGTAGAAATAAAGATTTAACTGTATAAATGGCATTATATTGTCCCTCAGATAAAGAATAATACCACCACTCATCCGGTTTAGGATTATTTCCTGGTAGTAATCTAGTACTAAACAATATATTTCGTGAAAACCTTAAAATATTCTCAATTTCCGTTAAGGGATTGACAAAATGTTCAAATACTTCAAAAGCAGTTACTAGTTCGTATTCACTATCTTCTAATCCTGTGGCAAAACCTTTGGCAAAAATGTTTTCACAAAATTTATCATACCAATAAAAATCAAACCCAGCATCTCGCATGAGGCGCACAAATAAACCGTAACCTCCACCGTAATCTAAAAATTGCTTATCATAATCGAAAATAGAAAATATTATGTTACTGGTAATTTTGGAAAATTCTAAGTTTCGGAAGACTATGCCTACATCACTACTGGCTATGGCATTAGTATATGCTTCTGAAAGCCAATAAGGTTCTTCACTTTGAACGAATCCGCAATTTTCACATTTGAAGTAATCAACATCATATTTATTCAGAATTCTAGCATTGGCAAAATGAATAGCTGGTGATTGACAAATTTTGCATTTCATCATTGGATTAAAGGATTAAAAAAGGATATAATTACTTGGTTTCATGAGAAAAGTTACGCTATATGTAGCAATTCTTATGCTGATGAAGCCCAAATCTCTTCCCTTTAGCAGACAGGGAACAGTAAAAAACTTGGGTGGACTCTCAAGGCAAGAAAAACGCTATAAAATAGTTTATTAGTTATTATAGATAGTTTTGACACTTGGTTAAGGGACAAAAATTGGGTTGAAGTTTATGTTTACACTATCTCGATTTAAATTTTCCTCTTCTTTAGTAACTTCTTTAGTAGCTCTTGTGTGTTTATTAGCACTAGTAGGGCTGCAAGTACCTCAGTTGAATCAACTCATCACCAAATCAAAAACTGCATCGATCGAAGATTTAAAAAGAGAAGTAGCGGCAGAAAAACTCCGATTAGAGTTGATCCAAAAAATACCTTCTTTGGGATTTAGCAACTTAATAGCTGATTGGGTAATGCTGAGTTTCCTACAATATTTTGGTGATGATGTTGCCCGCAGTCGCACTGGATATGAATTAAGCCCAGAGTACTTTGAGATTATTGTAAACCGCGATCCCCACTTTTTGCAATCATATCTATTTTTATCTAATAGTGTTTCTCTATTTGGTGGAGAACCAGAAAAATCTATTGCGTTGATGGAAAAAGGATTAAAATTGCTTAGTTCCAAACAACCTAGAGCTTATTATGTTTGGCGCTATAAAGGTATTGATGAACTATTGTTTTTAGGAGATGCTAAAAGAGCCGAAAAATCCTTTACGAAAGCAGCAGAATGGGCTGGCGAACATTTGGATGCAGAAAGTGAAAATATTGCGGCACTTTCTCGCAAAACTGCGGAATTTTTAGGTAACGATCCTGACCTTACATCGGCTCAAGAAGCTGTTTGGGCAATGGTATTAGTAAATGCGTTAAACTCCAATGACGATCGGACTCGTAAGCAAGTAATACAGAAAATAGAGGCACAGGGAGGAAAAGTAATTATTTCACCAGAAGGAGCCGTAAGTGTCAAATTACCAAAGCCTAAGTCTACTTAACTTAACGAATTGACAATTCCCGCTCCTTCTAGTTTTAAATTTATTTAGCGGACTGGTTCACCATTACGAAATTGTCCAGAAAAGCTGCGTCCATCAGCAAACACAATATTACCTCTGCCATGAGGTAAAGCGTTACGAAGTTCACCCCGATAACGATTACCTTTATTATCGACACAAACTCCTCTGCCATCTAAAGTATTGTTAAAAAATTCTCCTTGACATCGCGTACCATCATTACTAACAAATACACCGCCGCCAAGAATTTGACCATTGACAAACCGACCTTGGTAGCGATCGCCATTAGCATAAGAAAATACTCCCAAACCGTGAAATTGTCCATTGCGAAATTCGCCACGATAGCGATCGCCATTTGTAAATATGAATGCACCCGTACCATTAGGCTGACCATTGCGGAATTCTCCTTGATAACGGTTATCATCTTTAAATATGAATTCCCCATAGCCATTTGGTTGACCGTTAACAAATTGTCCTTGATAGCGATCGCCTTCCTTAAATATAAACACACCTATTCCATTAGGTTGACCATCACGAAACTGTCCTCTGTAAGAACCTTTATCCTTATACGCGCAAACTCCTTTACCGTTGAGCCTGTTACCTTGAAAAGCTCCCTCACAATAAGTGCCATCCGCAAATTTAATCACAACTTGACCAACCGAAGGCATGGGTTTCATCATATTAGTAATGATTCCCAAACTAGAAGCCGCTAATACTACTATTCCTAACTTCTGAATTGGGCTAAACATACGGTAAACAATCTCCCTTATCTCCTATCAACAAAATGTTTTATCGCAATTTTTCATCATTTGTCACCTGGCAATCTAATTATGTCATTCGATTTTAGATTTGAGATTTTCGCTATAAGTTAGTCAGGCTCAAAGCACATAATTACTTAAAAACGCTACAAAGTTAATCAATCGTAATATAGTTAATTTAATGTTGGAAAGCGAGAAATATAAGGAAAAATTTTGCTCTCACCATTCTCCCAGTTACTCCATAACACAAACTACTTAACTTCAATTAATAGTTAATTTAACAGTGGGAGTGAGCACATTTTTCTGTAAAATGCTGTATGAGATTTAGCCGAGCCAATAAAAAATCTAATGAATCCAGTCTAGAATTAGGCAATAGTTCAAAAGATTTCCTAGAGAAGGAGAATAGTCAAGCCGACTACCCCCGTCTCAAGGTATCACAGCCAGAGCTTGCAAAGCCTAAGTAGATTGGCATGATGTTTGACGGCAGGGCAATAATTTTCACATTTGAGTTTAAGTAGAGATTGAAGTTAGGTACAGAGGTTGACCATGAGGTATCGCGGTTTTATCGTTGCACTCCTAGCATTATGCTTGTGTGTGCTAACTGCTTGTAGCGAAAGCCCAGCAACAGCTACCGAGCAACTGACATACGATCAGATTAAAGGCACTGGTTTAGCTAATAATTGCCCGCAGTTAGAAGAAACTACTCGCGGAGCGATCGCACTTAAATCCGGTGAATCTTACGTAATTAGGGGATTGTGCTTACAACCCACAACTTTCTTTGTTAAAGAAGAACCACTTAACAAACGCCAACAAGCAGAATTCATTCCCGGCAAACTACTGACTCGTTACACCTCCAGCATTGACCAAGTACAAGGCCAACTGAAGATTAACCCCGACAGTAGCTTGACCTTCATCGAAGAAGACGGCTTAGATTTCCAAGCCATTACCGTTCAATTGCCAGGTGGCGAAAGAGTTCCTTTCCTATTCACCATTAAAAGCTTAGTAGCGACAACCCAACCAGGTTCAGAAAGCATCAACACCTCCACCGACTTTGAAGGCGAATACAAAGTTCCTTCCTATCGGTCTGCTGGCTTCCTAGACCCCAAAGCTCGTGGTGAAGCTACTGGATATGATAGCGCCGTAGCCATTCCCTCCCAAGCCGATCGGGAAGAACTAACCCGTGCTAACATCAAGCGTACAGAAACAGGCAAAGGAAAAATTTCCCTCCGCGTAGCCAAAGTAGACAGCAATACAGGTGAAATTGCTGGTACATTTGAGAGCGAACAGCCTTCGGATACCGATTTGGGAGCTGCTGAACCCAAAGAAGTGAAAATTCGCGGCGTATTTTACGCCAGAGTTGAATCCCAGGCATAATATCCAAATCGCTCAACACTGCTAAAATCGTCAAACTAAAACAGCAGAAAATAATCAATGAATTTAGTAGGAGCGGGGTAAAATTGCCAGTAGGAACCAAAACCGTGATTTCTTCTGTTAATTATTCCGCTTCTACTTAGAAATACGTAATGCGATCGCCTAACCTTACTTAAAGACTTACTTAAATAAAAATTCGCAGTCGATCGATTGTTGCAATTAAATCAAAACTTCCGTAAATATTGGGTTGTTAGAGCTATAGCCAATGAATAATCTAAAGATATAACTTCGACCAGGCAAAGTAGTTATCCTTCCTTGGATAACACCCACCACCAAATAATGTGATAAATTAACAAAGTTTTGGTTAGATTCAGTTCCACTTCCAGTTTACACAAGCAAATCAGCAAAACGCGATCGTTACCCAATAGTTTATGTTGTTGGAGATCACACACCACTAGACTGCTAAAGTGATAAAACTGAATCGAAAATAACCCTGGTACAGCCTACCTACCCCCAATACTTCGCTATGCCTACCAATCTGTCTCACGATTTAAAAAATGATAGCTTGCAATTACTGCAAGAATACCGGAAAACTGGCTCAGCCACTACTCGTAATCAGTTGGTAAACCTCAACTTTGGCTTAGTAAGAAAGGAAGCACACTACTGGAGCAATCAATGTACAGAAAGTTATGAAGACTTGCTTCAGGTAGGCTGCTTAGGACTAATCAGAGCCATAGAGCGATTTGAAATCTCCAAAGGCAACGCCTTTAGCTCTTTCGCACTCCCTTACATCAGAGGCGAAATTCAACACTATCTCAGAGACCGAGGTCCCTCAGTCCGCATTCCCCGGCGCTGGTTAACACTACAAAGACAAGGAATAGTAATTAGCAGAGAACTTCTAAGCAAGCTGCACCGTCAACCAACAGATGCAGAAGTTGCTGCCGCCTTAAAAATTCCTCCAGAAGAATGGCAAGAAATTAAACTAGCCTGTCAAAATCGCGCCCCCATAAGTCTAGATGTACCAGTGGGAGATGACGAAGATGGAGCTAGACCCTTAGCAGAACTAGTCCCAGACCCTCATTACCGCAGTTTTCAGTTAGCCCAAGAAGATCAAATCCGCTTACAACAAGCATTAGTTAAATTAGAAGAACGAACCCGCGAAATTTTAGAATTTGTTTTCTTCCATGACCTAACCCAAAAAGAAGTAGCACAACGCTTAGACATCAGTGTAGTGACTGTCTCTCGGCGGGTTAAAAAAGGATTGGATCTCCTCAAGGAGTTAATGGCAGGAAGCAACGATTAAAATTAAACAGAAAAATTTCTTCATTTCATCTAGTAAGCAGGAACCTTCAATAAAATAACTTTAATAAATTTGGTGTATCTGCTCATTTCCTGCATATAAATATAAGCAAATAGAAAATAACCCTTTTTCCAAAGAAGTCGAAACAAAAATTTAACTGCAACGAAGACATCAAAACTCAAATTTAAGTAACTACTCCCGTATATTTTGAGAATTGCAGTTTAATATATAACAGTATCGAGCCATCACTAAATGTCTAGTCTCAAAAATAGACATTCTAGTGGAGGCTAAAAACTTTTAGGGAGACAGGCAATGCGTCAATTATCATTGATTGCCTTATTTGGGACACTGGCTATTCTAATGGGTGGATGTGGTGGCGGTGAAAATCAAACGGCCACTTCTCCTTCACCTACAACACCCACTGCTACAACACCTACTACCGGAACAACACCCGCTGCTACAACACCTACTACCGGAGCAACACCCACTGCTACAACACCTACTACCGGAGCGACACCGCAGCAAACGCCAACTCAACCATTTTCCAGTCCAATGGTTGATGCGAAACAAAAACCGAAACCTACACCTGGAGCAACTGCAACCAAACCAGCACCAAATATAATTGTTAATGCACCACCACAATTAATACAACCAACAGACCCAAAGCAGCGGGTAGCACAAGTAGAACAACAAATAGCTAAAGCTAACAGAGATCCTTTTGGGCTGCCCCCTGTGAATTTAAATTCACCAGAAAACCAAAATCCTAATAGAGTTCCTACTCAGACTCAAGCACAAAATAGATCTATTCCTACAGTGGCAGGAGTGCCATTAGCACAAGCACCAGTAGTTAGTATTCCTGGTACCACCACAGCACCAACAGCCAGGAATGTTCCTACAGTGGGAGGAGTACCACCAGCACAAGCACCAGTAGTTGGTATTCCTGGCACTACTAAAGCACCAACAGCCAGGAATGTTCCTACAGTGGGAGGAGTACCACCAGCACAAGCACCAGTAGTTGGTATTCCCAGAGTTGTTACTGCCCCCGCTAGCCAAACAACTAGAAGAACGGCACCGCAAGCACCAAGAACAATTCCTGTAGTATCGAGAGGTTCTACAGGTCAGAGAGTAGCAACCCAATCGCCCAGACTAAATCGAGATGCCCAAGCGCTTATAGACCAATTCTTTGCCGTTGGTTCTCGTTTAGAGGTAAACATGAAATATGATGATTATGTTAGGCAAGTTACAGAACTGAAGGTTTTGCTTGATCGATATGGTAGAAAACCAGAAGCAAATAATGACCCGGTTTTCAGAAAGTTGAGATCCGCATTTCAGGAGTATGATTCAGCCAGAAGAGTTTGGAATTTCCTGATTACTTCAAGGGAAGAGTTTTTACCAGTATCTTCTGAGTTGGGTTCTTTGTTGGTAAGACAGTATGGAGTGCGAACTTTTGAAGCTGGTGGCAATAGATACATTTCTTTAGAAGATGTGCTTCAAGCAAACTGGAATCGCGCTCGGAACTATGTACAAGCAGCAGCTAATGGACGAGAATACACTCCACGTATAGCTACGGTCGTTGCTAGCCGTCCTAGAACTCCGCAAAGGGCTCAAGCAAATCGCACAGTGGCTAGAACTCGACAAACTACTCAAAGACCCGCAGCAAGAGTAGCCCAAACGCCACAACGGACTCAACAGCCTCGTGCTGTAGCTGGAGTGCCACAACGGACTCAACAACCTCGTGCTGTAGCGAGAGCGCCACAAGGTAATCAAACACCTAACCGCACTGTAGCCACTGCACCAAATCCGGCAGTTGTGGCACCGCCTGCACCTCCCGAAATTCCTACTTTACCACCTCCGCCAGACCCGACTTTGGCGAAAGCTGTACTAGTTTCTGGAGTGGTGGTTGTTGGTACTGAACCGCAAGCAATTGTTAGAGCACCTGACGAGGCAAGTAGCCGTTATGTTAGAGCAGGGCAGCGGTTGGCAAATGGTCAGGTGTTGGTAAAACGGATTGAGTTTAATGAAGGTTCAGAACCAGTGGTAGTTTTGGAGCAGAATGGTGTAGAGGTGGCGAAAGCTGTGGGAGAAAGACCAGCTGCACCAGCACAAGCACAGCCGGGAAGACAAGCTGTGTTTCCTACTCCTGTAACAGCTAAACGCCAAACAAATGTTTAATTTCTGTAAACAATGAGTGAATTAGGCGAGAAAAATCAATTTAAGTACGAAGTTGAATTTCCGGGACTGCCTTTAGCGGTGTATCGAGAAATTGCTGCTCATTTACGGCAAGTTTCTGGGGTGGAAACAGGTCTAACACCCCAGCAGTCTCAGGATTTTGGTTATCTTCAGAGTCAAGTGGGAAGTTTGTGGATTGAGTATGGGGAAACTGCTAGTCAGGCTTCGCATCAACGGGTAGAGCAAATTTTGGCGTACTATCAACAACGTTACGGCAAAGCAGTTATCGGCAATTCTTAATAAGGAGAAAGAGGAGAGGAAAATGGGAAAGGGATTTACCTTTTCTTGTATTTTTTTCTCCTGAATTTTTTGGCAATGAACTATTACAATTACATTACAATCAGCAGTTATTAATTTATGGGTACGATTCAAGCTTTACGGGGTACGAGGGATATTTTGCCGGAAGAGGTTGTTTACTGGCAGAAGGTGGAAGCAACGGCTAGGGAAATTTTGGGTAAGGCGGCTTATCAAGAAATTCGCACTCCGATTTTTGAGGAAACTGGTCTTTTTGAACGTGGCATTGGTGAGGCTACTGATGTGGTGGGCAAGGAGATGTACACTTTTTTGGATCGGGGCGATCGATCGATCACTTTGCGCCCGGAAGGTACTGCTGGAGTAGTGAGATCTTTTATCGAAAATGGTTTGTTTGCTCAAGGTGGCGTGCAGCGTCTTTGGTATACTGGGCCGATGTTTCGTTATGAACGTCCGCAAGCTGGAAGGCAAAGGCAGTTTCATCAAATTGGGGTGGAGGTTTTGGGAAGTTCCGATCCAAGGGCGGATGTGGAGGTGATTGCGATCGCTAATAACATCCTCCAAACTTTGGGGTTAAAAACTCTCCGTCTGGATGTTAATTCTTTGGGAAATGCTGAAGATCGGCAACAATATCGCCAAGCTTTGATTGATTATTTAACTCCTTATAAAAATGAGTTAGATGCTGATTCTCAAGATAGATTAACTCGCAATCCTTTGCGAATTTTAGATAGTAAGGATGAACGGACTAAGGAAATTTCTCTCAATGCTCCGAGTATTTTAGATCATCTTAGCAGTGATTCTAAACGGCATTTCGATCGAGTATTACAGTTGTTAACTGATTTGGGAATTTCTTATGAGTTGAATCCTCGGTTGGTGCGGGGGTTGGATTATTATACGCACACGGCTTTTGAAATTATTTCTGATGATTTGGGTGCTCAAGCGACGGTTTGTGGTGGTGGCAGATATGATGGTTTGGTAGCTCAATTAGGTGGGCCTGATACGCCTGCGATCGGTTGGGCGATCGGTTTGGAAAGGTTGATTATTCTGTTACAAAAGTTGCAGGAAAAACCAAGGCAATTTCTAGATTTTTATGTGGTTTCCAGAGGAGAAAAAGCGGAAGCTCAAGCATTAATTTTAGGACAAAAGTTGCGCCAACTTGGATTTAGTGTGGAACTCGATTTAAGTGGTAGTGCGTTTAAGAAACAGTTTGCTCGTGCTGATAAAAGTGGCGCTGTTGGTTGTTTGATTTTGGGAGATGAAGAGGCGGAAAATCAATCAGTTAATTTGAAGTGGATGACGACTAAAGAACAACAAACAATTTCTCAGGTTGATTTGTTGCAGAAGACGGAACAGTTGCGAAAGGAAATCGATAGTTACCAACATTCGGGTGTAACTAGTGGTCTGTCAAGACTGTTTTGAGGGGTTGCAACCCCTCAAAACAGTCTTGAAAAATAGGTTTTGTAAATTTGAGTTACCCCTCAAATCTATCCTGACGGACTACTAGTTCAACCTGAGAATGAGGCAGAGCCTCTGCTTCTCGTTCCCAGGTTGAACCTGGGAACGAGTATTGGGAGGTTCTACCTCTCTGCTGCAAGATGTGAGTAGAGATGTTGTATAGAACGTCTTTACATCCAACAAGAAAATTTTTTTGCTATAATTATAGTACATAGATACTAAATATCAAATATTTTCTAAAATTGGCAGGAGAAGTAGCAATGAAGCTAACTAATATTGACTTAAAAAATGTGGTAGCTGTTGGCTATGAAGATGAGCATTTGGGAGTGTTGATCGATCGCGGTAATCAGATGGAGTTTTTGGAAATTCCTGCTCCTGTCTATGCTTACGAAGGACTAAAGGAACTTGCCGAAATAGCGAACGAGGAAACAGAAATTCCGATGGTGTCAGTGCGATCGACTATGGCAGCGGCAGCAGGATATGATCGAGAAAGAAAAATTTTGCAAATTGAGTTTAATAGCGGTTCAGTTTATCAATATGCTGATGTGGAAATGAAAACTTGGCAACGTTTTCTAGACTCTGATTCCAAAGGTAAATTTTTCAACAAAGAAATCAAAGGACATTATGTTAGCCATTGTTTAGATGATGGTACTGTGATGGAAACATATACAGTGATATATCCTAAAAATGCGCCAGTAAAAGCCGAGAATTACCAGCCTGTTTCTCGGTTAAAAATTGCTTAATACTCCGATCGCAGCAGGGGAGGTAGAACCTCCCAAATCTTCCAGTTTTAACCAGAGAATTCAGTACAATAGATTGAATAAGGTTAGGAGGTTTTCGGAAGATGAATATCTCGTTAAAACTGGAAGAGGAACAGTTGATTCAAGCCAAGCTAAAAAGTGGTAAATATGAAACAGCCTACGATGTAATTGTTGAGGCGTTACGGCTGCTGGAAGAACGGGATAAACAGTATGAAAAATGGTTGGAAGAAACTAGAGAAAAAGTAGCGGTTGGTATCAAGCAGCTTAATCGAGGCGAAGGGATTGATGGGGAGGTGGTTATTGCTAAACTGCGGGAAAAATTCAAAAAAGCTGGTGAGAATCAAGAATGAGTCGTTACATTATTTCACCAGCTGCTAGTCAGGATTTAGATGAGATTTCTGATTATTTTTTGCGTCGAAATATAGAAGCTGGCGAACAGTTTGTAAATCGGTTTGAGCAGAAATGTCAAAATTTGGTAAAGTTTCCTAATATGGGGCGTTCTTATGGTGAAATTGAACCAACATTAAGGGGTGTTCCTTTGGATAGTTACATTGTTCTTTACCGGGTAATTGAGGATGGGGTAGAAATTGTTCGGGTGGTGAGTGGATATCGGGATTTGGAATCATTATTTTCTGATTCCGATGATAAATAAATTTTACTAGCATAACTGCCTAATAATCACCACCAGAACCATATTTCCAGGCATCAATCCAGCGTTGCAGGTAATATTGTGGTACTGGTGGTAATTCTTTTACCCAAGGTTGGATGCTTGCACCTAATTGATTTAAAGTTGAATAAGCTGCTAAATTGAAGTAATGTATCAACCAATCAATTAATGCTAATACGCCAACTTGGGGAATGATTTTAATTACTAATTCTGGGTGGGAAAACTGAGTTTTTAACAGAGCTTTTGTTAAAGCGGGAAACTGGACTACATCTTGCAAAAATGGCCTAAGTACTGAATCTCCTAAATTTTCCATTTCTGAAAATACTGCTGATAGTAACTGGTTAATTTGTTCAGGGGCAATTTTTTGATTTATCCCTACACTCATGGTGCGTTGAAATAACCAAGTTACAGCTAAATTTGGTTGGTAAGGTTGTAATAATAATAAGTCATTTTGAGTTAGACGATCGCACTCTAACGCCTGATTAATCCCATTAGCTAACCGCTGCAAATGACGCACCATTGCACCAAATCCACCAAAACTTAAAGGAGATTGTGCGCCGCTACTGTCTCCTACTGGTAAAATGCGATCGAAGGGTATTTTAACCGGACTTTGGCGATAACTGGGAAAAAAACCAAATAAGGCTCTAACAAATTTTAATTGTGATAATTGCACATTTTGATATTCTGGTAAAAGCCGCAAGTATTCCTCAAAGAATTCTTCTAAACTTGGACGTTTGGGATCTGCATCCAAGTAAGTAAACATATAAGTTGTTCTTCCATCTCTAGCGGGAAAAGCTTCCCAAAAATATTGACATTGATTTTGTAAAGGTGTGAAAGAATAGATTAAATCTCCAGTTTTATTCTCAGTAAAACCTTTAGCGCAAGTCCCTACTACTAAACAAACACTATCCGGTTTTTGTCCTTGTCTCGCTTGTTGTACAATGGGAGAAAAATTGCCCATTGCATCAATCAATAATCGAGTTTTTAAAGTTTCATTTGCTTCTACCAATATCCCATCTGGGTGAATGACTGCACTTTGAAACGGTGAATTTTCTAAGAGTTTACCGCCAGCACTTAGAAACTTTAATTTGATAGTTTCTAGGAGATAAACTGGATCGATACCGATGTTGAGAATGTCTGTTACCCAAATGTCTTTACCACTTAAAAAACCGACTCTTGCAGGATTGTACTGAGTTGCGATCGCCTTTTCTAATTCCTCTTCTGTCAGCAAATTTAATTCTAAAAATACCTCTAATTCTTTACGGGAAATGTTCCATTCTTGATCTCTTCCCCGTAAAATTCCCCGTTCAACTAAAGCGACTCGCCAACCTAAATTTGCTAAAGCTGCGCCAATTAAAATGCCTAAAGTACCACCGCAAATCACTACATCCCAGTCTAATGTTCCTAATGGTAAGTCGCTTTGTTTGACTAATTGAGGTATTGGTATAGTATCCTCTTTTAAGGATTGCCAAAGGCGATCGCTTCGTCGGAGTCCTTCCAAAGCATTTCCGGGAATTTGGCTAAGAATTTGCTCAGTTAAAGTCATAAAAAAAACAAACTGATTACTGAACTGTTGTAATAAATTTAATAAGAAAATGAGCTTTTCTAATTATACATTAACCCTAAGTATTATGCCAGTGGTAAATTAATACAAAAAGTAGTACCTTTGCAACTACTTTGAAAACAGATTTCTCCATTGTGCGCTTCAATAATTGATTTTGCGATCGCGGTTCCCAATCCTGTACCCCCTCGTTTTCCGTGAGTCACAAAAGGATCGAATAAATTCTTTCTAATAGCTTCTGGTATTCCAGGGCCATTATCGCATATTTCAATCTCCAAAAATCTTTCTTTATTCTTAGCAATTACTTCTATACAACCACCATTACCGTTAAAAGCTTCAACAGCATTACTAATTAAATTTTGCAAAACTCGCATTATTTTGTTTTCATCAACATTTAGCAAAATTTCTGGTACATCAAATTTAAAATTCACATGAGTATCCTTGAAATAAATTCGATTCAGCTTTTCAAACTGCTCTAACAATATCCTTAGCTTGACAGGTTGTTTCTTTAAAACTGCATTACCATTAGCAAATTCTAACGCTTCTTCCGCCATTCCCAACATTCGCTTAACTTGCGCTTGAATGATGTCGCACCATTCAATTGTATCCTCATCAGGATGAGTTTCTTTTAACATAGCGCTGGCTAGTTGAATTCCTGTTACTGGACTTCTAAAATCATGAATAATTGTATTAACCATTTCGCCAATTAAAGCCATTTTTTCCTGATAAACCATCTGATTAATGTATTGAGCAGTGGTAGCACGGAGATGGCGGACAATATAACCTAAAAGTTTGAGAATTACAGAACCTTTTGTATTATCTAACATTTCCATCAATTTTTCGCGGGGAATTTTGGCTAAAACTGCGCCTGTGTATGCGATCGCTTGAGCGCTACGCGGTTGTCCATCTAAAACCCCAAATTCCCCGAAAAAATCGTTTTGTTTAGCTATAGCAACCAAATGATACTTATCATAAGCTGTTTTTTTTCTAAACTCCACTTGTCCTTCCAAAATCAAATACAAAAAGTCAGGAACTTCGTCTTCTTCAAAAACGACTTTTTGTTCGGGGTAGCTTTCCAAAATAGCCATTTGGCATAACTGCGCTGCTTGTTCTGGCTCAAAATAGGAAATAAATTGATGCACTTCCAGTTCCATATTGAGTTACCTACTTTTAATACAGACTAATGGCATAATTCTATCCTACGGCAGATGTATTAAATAGTCTGAATTTTTGGCGGCTCTTAATAAAATTAATTATTACATTTTTGGGGAATTGTTACTAAAGTAAAAGATGGCTACGCAAAAATCAGTATCATTTATAAGTATGTTAACTTTAACTTTAGTAAATTTTCGCAAAATAATAGTTTTAACTAAAGTGTATACTTTGATTTGTTAGGGTTTAACTATCAGGTTGGCTGCTCAGGGCGATCGCAACCAAATACGCTAAACTCGAACAAGTCAAAGGAGATTGAGTTTTGGAGAATTAGGAGAGAGTTGTGAAAAGGCGATCGCTTCTTTACTTAGGAATCAGTTTAGCCATGTTCGGCGCAAGTTCTTTACAAAAAGTTAACGCCCAACAACGCAGAGGAATCACCCGTCGCGTGCAGTTTCCTCCCGGCGCTTCATCATCTGTAATTAATGGCGCTGTAACTTTAGGTAATCAAGATACTTATATTTTTCGGGCTAACAAAGGTCAACAAATAATTACTGATATTACTTGGAAAGGTGAACGTGCTGATGGAAGTAATGAAGAACAAGGACTTTCTGGATTTACTTTTATCACGCCTGATGGTAAATCTTACGATCAGCCACAAGATAACCTTTTTGAAGCGACAATCACGGGTGATTACAAAGTAGTAATTGCACAACCTTATAGATTGAGTAATCCTCGATATACTTTTAAATTAACGATTCGTTAGATTCCTCTTTAAATATCCGCCTGTAAATCAATTCGCAGGCGGGATTGTGGGTGTTATAATTTGACTGAAATTACTTCAAATACTATTTTATGATTGTGAGTGATTTATTACCAATGCTGCAAAGTTTATCTCGTGCTGACAAGTTGCGAATTATGCAATTTTTAGTAGCAGAATTGGCTAAAGAGGAAGGTGTAACGCCTCTGGAAAGTGGAACAGCATATAGAGTTTGGTCGCCTTATGGTTCTCATGAAGCTGCTCATAAATTAGCGAAACTGTTGGAAGAGAATCAAGAAACTGAAAATGCTTAATGCACAGAGATTCCCTTTTGTTGAAAAGTACGATGAGTTTGGCGTACCTAACAGCACACCTTATTTACCACTAACCCTGACTTATCAGAATCGTTCTTTGGATGTATTAGGATTGCTGGATACAGGAGCTAGTATCAACGTTTTGCCTTATGAAATTGGGCGAGAATTAGGAATAATTTGGGAACAGCAAACGCTTTCAATTCCTTTAGCAGGTAATCTGGCTCCAGTCGAGGCACGGGGGATATTGGTATCAGCTAAAGTTGGGCAGTTCTCTTCAGTTAATTTGGTTTTTGCTTGGGCAGAATCGAATGATGTTCCTTTGCTTTTGGGGCGGTTGAATTTCTTTTCGGAATTTGACGTTTGTTTCTATGGTTCTCAGTTAGCTTTTGAAATTTGTCCTAAACAAATTCAAGTCAATAATCATTTGTAGGGTGCGAAGCGTGATAACGTAACGCACCATCCCAGCCAAGTTATTAAAGTTACGATCGCCATCTCCACACCTCCCAAAATTTAGAAACCTCGATCGCAGATCTTGCACCAATCCCAACATCCACCCGCCAATCAATTCGCAGGCGGGCTAACAGCGCAGGTACAAGATGTCAGTCGATCGCAAATCACAAAAAATCGCAAATCACAAAAGCTCGCCATCTCCACAAATTCCCAAACTCAAAAACCTCGATCGCCAACCACTAACAATCGCCCCACATTAATCAATCTCACTTATTTCCCTTAAATCAATTTTCCCCTACTAACAGTAATAAATAAACCAACCAATTAGCAAAGTATTGACTCTAAAAATAATTCCCAGTCCCCAATCCCCAATCCCCAATCCCCAGCCCCCAATTTCGCTACAATCACAAATAAAGTGCAGTGCAAGGATACCAGCAATGCTGCGGCGATTTTGGCGGAGAATCCAACGGTTTTTTCAGCGCTTATTGGGGATTGGGAGAACAACCTCTCCGCCAACGGGGAGTGAGGAAAATTCTTTACCCCCAGTGGAAGCGAACGGAAGTAAACCCCAGCGGACGGATCTTGAGTATGAAGTGATATTTAGCGAACTGCTGGAAGGGGTGAATCAAGGGTGGAGTCGGGGGGATACTTCTGACTTTTTAATTGGAAAACGCATTGACGAAGCGGAATTAATTGCTTGGTTACATCGCTTTGCGGAAAATTTGCAGGCGACACCAGAACAGCATCAGGAGTTGGCGCGGCGAATGGTGTTGCTGGGTGTAGTTTACGGTAAGGAATTGGGAAAAGTAGCGGGGGAAATTGGTAAGCGGTTACTGGCGCAAGTACCCCAATTAGATGATGTTGCTTCGGGTGAAGTGATAGAGGCAGATGTCACAACAGATGATGCAGAGGTATGGTTTGAGCAAGGTAATCAGCAATTTAAGAAAGGAAATTTTCAGGATGCTGTCGCATCTTATGACAAAGGTTTGGCGATTCAATCTGACCAACATGAAGTTTGGTATAAACGGGGAAATGCGCTAGGTAAATTAGAACGATTAGAAGAAGCGATCGCATCTTATGACAAAGCTTTGGCAATTCAACCTGGCTTACACAAAGCCTGGAATAACCGGGGATTGGCGCTATATTACTTAGGACGAATTGAAGAAGCGATCGCATCTTATGACAAAGCTTTGGCGATTAAACCTGACAAACACGAAGCCTGGTATAACCGGGGATATGCGCTAGGTAACTTAGGACGAATTGAAGAAGCGATCGCATCTTATGACAAAGCTTTGGCGATTAAACCTGACAAACACGAAGCCTGGTATAACCGGGGATATGCGCTAGGTAACTTAGGACGAATTGAAGAAGAGATCGCATCTTATGACAAAGCTTTGGCGATTAAACCTGACTTACACGATGCCTGGATCAATCGAGGTATTGCAGCGGAAAGTTCACCTCACTATTATTCCCAAGCTGCTGTCATTTTACAGATCCAATTTCCCCGATCTCCCGCTGTGATACCAAATCCCACCTTAAATCAGCGTGGCTACGAAGGGGAGTTGTTATGTTATCAAGAAGGGTTGAAACATTGCCCCCAAGAAACACACCCTCAAGGCTGGGGAGAATTAAATCATGCCATTGGCAAAGCTCATTATATCCAAAGAAAAAACTCTGAAGCCGTTACCAGTTATAATCAAGCACTCGAAACCTTAACTTCAGATGCTTTTCCCGAACTGCATTTAGAGGTTTTGCAAGATTTAATCAAAGCATTGTTAAGCTTAAAGCGAACCCCTGAAGCAGAACAATTAAAACGAGATGGCACAGATTTATTGCGACGTTTAATAGATGAATCGAAAAGCCAGGGGAAGAAAGAACAACTCGCCCTCAAATTTGCCAGCTTCCAACAATTAACCGTTGATATCGCCATCCAATCAGGGCAAATCATCGAAGCATTAGAAACCGCAGAAGACGGAAAAAATGCCTGCCTCTCTTGGCTACTCTATGCCTATAGCGATGAAATTGCATCTCCCAAATATGCCGAAATTCAACAACTTTTGCAGCCCACAACCGCGATAGTTTACTGGCATCTCAGCCCCGCAGCCTTAACTACATTTATTATTAAACATGGAGAAACCCCAAAAACCTTAGAAACCCCAGAAACCGACTTTCTCAACCGCCTAGAAAAATTTGAAGATTGGGTGAAAGATTGGAATCAACAATACACCGAATATGGCAAAGATAAGAAATCCGAAACAGAACAAACATCCAACTGGCGCGATAACTTACCCAAAAAATTACAGCAACTAAGAGAAATTCTCCACATCCCAGAAATTGAAACCACCCTAACCGGAATCACCCATTTAATCTTAATTCCCCACCGCGACTTACACCGCTTTCCCCTTCACGCCCTCTTTGCCGATAAATTCACCATTACCTATTTACCCAGTGCCAAAATTGGGTTAATGACACAGGGGAAAAACCCAGAAAAACAAAGCAAACTTTTCAGCGTAGAACATCCCAACAGCGAAGGTTTTGAAGACTTACCCTACGCCGAAATTCAATCAACCGCAATATCCCAACTCTTTGAAAATCCCCACCGCCTCAGTGACAACGCCGCTACTGCCCAAGCCATCAAAACCGCCCTAGCCTCACCTTATACAATCTTTCACTTCAACGGACATGGAGAATATGACTTTTTCCAACCGAAAAAATCCTATTTAGCCCTCAGAGGCAAAGATACACTTACCCTAGAAGAAATTTTCCAAATCCCCCTTCATCCCTTCCAACTCGTCTGCCTTGCAGCTTGCGAAACCGCCATCACAGGCAACCAAAGCATCACCACCGAATACATCGGACTCGTCAGCGGTTTTCTCAGTCGCAGAGTTACCTACGTCGTCAGTACCCTGTGGACAGTGGAATCAGAAGCCAGTGCCTTGATGATGATGAAATTTTACCAGCTATTGCGGCAAGGAGAACCCGAACCCGTCGCCCTAAAAAAAGCCCAAAAATGGTTGCGACAGGCAACTTGGGGTGATATCCAAAGCTTTTATGCCCAAACCTTAGAATCCCTCCCCACCGATGCAGATAACCTGCGTTTACTCTTAGAAGATGCCCTTAACCGATCGAATACAATGGAAGTAGACCAACAACCTTTTACCCATCCTTACCATTGGTCAGCTTTTACAATTACGGGTCAAGCCTAAAATATATGAAACCTGCTGCTAAAATTACCCTTAAAGCATTCCTGGTTGCTTTGTATCAACAAAACACCCCTTTACCAGAAGCACAAACCACAGAATTACACCAAATAAGCGAGGCACTTTCTGATAGAATCGCTCAACTCGATACCTTAGCCAAAAGTGATTCCACCTTCAATGAATCTTACCAAAAAAACCGCCAAGCCTTGCTCAACCCAGCAGCAATACAAAAACAAGGCCCAAAACCAAAAGTAAATGAAGCAGCAGAAAATCGCGCCCTAGAAATTGAAAATATTTCTGTTGACTTAAGCGATGATAAACTAATAGAAATTGCTGAGAAAGTTTTGAATGCCCCCGACCCAGTAACCGCAGCAAAACAAATCCCAGAAATTCTCTATATGGTGCCATCAATCCCCATCCTTTAACCCATGAATGAAGCGATTAAATTAATTTATCCTACCCTTGACCTCTTTCTCTACGACCTCCGAGAAGGGTTAGGTCAAACTGAGGAAGAAATAAAACAAAATCGCCGGGAATTTTGGCAAAAAGTCTATAACAATCCCCAATACAATATTTCGGGAAAAACCCTAGATCAAACATTTCTAGAAGAACTCGCCAAGCCAGAAAAAGCCGAAGCCAGTTTTGTTCAACTCCTAGAAAAAGAGCAAGTAGAAATTTTTGAACTTCCCCTCGATGGTTATTACTATCCTCTCCAGTTAGGCGATACTTACGCCCTGCAAGTTGATTGTTCTGGTGCTTACGCTGACGGCAAAGAAATCCTCAATAATACGCCCCAAAACATCGACATTTTAACCCAAAGAAAACAGACTATTTTGCAACATCTCGGCGGAGAAAACGTCAGGGGAAAAATTGGTCAAACTTGGCTGATGTGGACACAACTAAACCAAGAAATTAAAGAGCCAGAAAAGCTTGAATTTGTCGCTCAAAAATGTTATAATAAACTCTTTAATCACCCCGATTGGAATCGAGACTTTTGGGGCAAAGGCAATTATTTAGGCGCAACCGTTTTTGAACTATGGCGGTTTCCTGCTAATTGGGAAAACCTGAAAGATGAGAGCGAACATTTGCAAATCTGGCTATTTCCTCATCACATCCCAATTGATACCATTCGCCAAACAATGGCAGACATTTATTTTGATTTAATTCGCCTCTTTCATTATCGCCATAAAATAATTTGGTCATACGCCCAAAGCCACAAACCCAAAACTGCCCTAAAAAACGATTATCTCTTTGTGAAAAATTCCATCAGCGTTATTGTTCCCGCCAATCAACAAATTCAGCCAACACAATCAGATTTAAAACAATTAGAAACAACCCTAAATAATACTTTCAATACACTGGCTCGGTATGCCATAGATTTAGATAAATTAAACGCCCAAAGCCGCACCCTAAACATTAACATCGAAAATTATCAAGAACGCCTAAAACGACTAACAGAAAAAGATAAAAACCCGCAAAAAGATTTAAGCTTTTTAATAGAATTTGGTGACTTTGCCAAAGAACGCTATTTGCGACAAGTAGAAGCCGACTATACCAGCTTGAACACTGGATTAACCTTACTAGAAAATCTCATTCGTACTCTAGAAGGTACCAGTAACATTCGTCAGACTGCAAGCGATCGCACCCTAAACAAAACCGTAGCCGCCGCAGGTATAGGACTAGCCACCAGTCAAGTTACCTCAGCCATAATCCTCGCCCAACCTCCTACAAAAAACCCAGCAGGTGTGTTTTTCGGCAGTTTGGGTATAGGTCTACTCTTCGGTGTTTTATTTTTCGCCTTCCTACGCTGGAAACAGCGTTAAACCCCCAATCTCTACAGAAAAAACCTCGACACAATACAACTAAAACCAGGCAATAAAGGCGAACTAATTTCATCATCATTCATCAACGTCGCCACTAACACCAACCTGGCTTTTTCTCTTCGATAAACCTCTACTTTTTGCGATCGCCAATCAGCAATCCAATACTCTTCAACTCCCCGCGATGCGTAAAGTTTTAACTTTGCCTCTTTATCCCGTCGTTCATTAGTTGTACCAGCAGACAAAACCTCTACCACCAACTCAGGCGCACCAGTCAAATGCCCAGCTTCATCTAATAGCAAAGTCAACCTTTCATTACTCGCCCAAACCACATCAGGAATCACATCGTCTGATTCACTAAATAATACTCCTGCATTGATAGTAGCTTGTCCTAAACCGCTAGAACGTGACCAAATTTCAATTTCCTGACAAACATTAAAACAAGTACGTTGATGTTTCCAATGAGGCGCTCTCGTCATATACAAATCCCCATCCACAACTTCATAGCGCGTCCCCTCATTTTCTGGTAAAAGGTCTATGTCTGCGGTAGTCCAATGTACTCCTCGATCTGCCGCATAACTCATAACAAAACTCCTTATTATTGGGGCTAATATTAATAGTATAATGAAATAGTTTTGAGTTTAATTTTAATTTTGCATCTGGAAACAGACAGGACACTCAAATGACACTTGGAACGATCGCAACACCCCCAAAAGAATCCCCCCTTTTATTTGAAGAACTCACCTGGCGAGAGTTCAAAGCAGTTGAGCAAATTTTAGATCGTCCAGGCTATAGATTTTCTTTTTTAAATGGAGTTTTGGAGATCCGAAGAAGGTCAGGAGAAGCACAAGAAATCATTAAACAAAGAATCGGCGCATTGTTGGAACAATACCTTTTAATAGCAGGATTTGATTTTACTCCAACTGGCTCAATGACGCTGGAAAGTGAAACAGCTGGTGTCAAGCGAGAAGCGGATGAATCTTATAAACTTGCTCCTGGTAGAGTGCGTCCTGATTTAGCGATCGAAGTTGTCTTTTCCAGTGGTGGTATTAACAAATTAGAAGCATACAAGCGGCTAAAAATCAAAGAAGTTTGGTTCTGGGAAGATGGAGTTTTAGAAGTTTATCACCTGCGGGAAGAAGGGAATAAACTTTATTATGAAAAGGTTTCTCATAGTGAAGAAGTCAAAGGAATCGATCTAGATTTGTTGCAGCGTTGTATTAATATGGTAAATCATGTTGATGCTATCAAAACATTTCAACAAGCACTACAAAAATAGGTACGTTGTTGCGCTTTAGCGCTGAAGCGCAACAACGTACCTTAATCAATTGGTTCAATACCCAACTCTCGCAAACGCGCTTCTAATGCTTGGACTCGTTGTCTTTCTGTTTCCAACAAAGCTTCTGCTTCTTCTGCTCGTTGCTGTTGTTCTTCCCTTGCTATTTGTAATTCCACATAAGTAGCAAATCGTTGTCCCGAAGGCGCAAAAATTTGCAATTCTTCACCACTTAAATCAAATCTAATTCCTAATCTTGGACTGATCCAATTTGCGATCGAATCAATTACCTCTAATCTCCCATTGCTAGAAGAACGCACCCAACCACTTAAATCTACTTTATCAGGATCGTAAAGATAATATTCTTCTACAGCATAACGGTCATAAAATGCCAATTTCTTAGCCATTTCCGTTAAAGTATTCCCTGGCGAAAGTACCTCAAAAACTACTTGCGGCGCAATATTATCTTCTCGCCATTGTAGATAAGAACCTCTGTCACCTTTCGGTCTACCAAATACAACCATCGCATCAGGAGCACAGCGAGTTTTATTATCTCCTTCAACGGGATACCAAAGCAAATCTCCCGCTACAAAAACATTTGGATCGTCCCGAAAAAGTGCATCCAGTCCACCTTGAATTGTGGTAATCCAACGGAACTGTTTTGTATTATCTGACATTGGGTTTCCGTCTCTTTCGGGATAAATAATCTCTTGTTTGGTAGGAATTTTAACCATTGGTTTACCTCTGTTGAGGTGTTTCTTTTATTTTGCCAAGGTACGTTGTTGCGCTTTAGCGCTAAAGCGCAACAACGTACTTATTATGTTTTTCCTAATGCTACCACTGCATTTTGTCCGCCAAATCCGAAACTAAAACACAGCAAATTCTGAATTTCGCTCGATCGCGCTACACTAACTAAATTCAAATCAAATTCTGATTCTCTTAAACCTACACAAGGGGGTAAAATACGATCGCGCAACCCCAACAAACTAAAAGCTACTCCCAAAACTCCCGATGCTCCTAATGTATGTCCAGTTGCGCCTTTTGTCGAACTTACTGCTACATTTTGGGGAAATAAATAATTAATTAATTGCGCTTCATTTCGGTCATTCAAAACTGTCCCAGTTCCATGAGCATGAATATAATTAATATCAATTGGCGCAAGATTGCACCGTTCTAAACATTGCTTCACTGCATAAATCGCACTTTTCCCACCTAGTTCTGGTGAATTAGCATGAAAAGCATCTGCTGTCAAGCCAAAACCTAAAACTTCACCGTAAACTTTTGCCCCTCGCGCTTTCGCTAATTCGGCAGTTTCCAAAACAAAAACCGCTGCACCTTCTCCTAAAACCAAACCTTCCCGCTGTTTATCGAAAGGATAAGCGCCCGTTTGAGCTAAAGCGCCCATTTGCTGAAAACCTGCCAAAGTCAAGGGTGTAATTGGTGTTTCTATCGCACCTGCGATCGCTCGCTGACATTGCCCAGTTTGAATTAACTCAAAACCTTGCGCTAACGCCCAAATTCCCGTAGCACAAGCCGCCATTGGTGCCAAAACTGCCCCAGTCGCCCCAATTTGCCTTGCTGCACAAATCGCCGCCATATTTGGCAAACTCTCAAGCCAACGGGACTGGGGAGGAGGTGGGGGGAGTTGTTGAGATAAATTTGGGATTCCCCCCATCCCCCCATCCCCCCATCCCCCCATCTCCTGTACGAACTGCTCCCAACGTGCTTGTTGACTGCGACTTGAGCCGATTACTACGCCGCAATCAGGTAAAGGTGGGTTTAGTCTGGCATCTTTTAAGGCAGATTCTACGACTAGTTGAGTTAAAGTTAGCAGTTCGGTTGGTCGATCGCCAATCATCGCCAAAGGTCTTGGTTTTAGTTCCGAAAAAGGTTGACGCAACCGAACCGCAGATTTACCAGCTAACAAACTTTGCCAACTGGAATCCAAATCACCCAAAGCTGAGAAAAAACCGATGCCAGTGATAAAAATCTTTACATTCATTAGTTATTTGTCATTTGTCATGAGTCATTTGTCATTTGTCAGTAGAAGTTAAGCAAAAACTCGGTTTTTTTAAGATAACTGCTAGACCAATAACCAATGACAAATGACCAATGACAAATAACTATTTTTTCAAGTTTTCTGCGCCTTGAGTTACCTTAGCAGAGTCAATTTTATCGCCCTGTTTAATTCCTTCTACCACATTCATTCCGTTGGTTACATAACCAAACACGGCATAGTCGCCATCAAGGAAGTCTATATCTGAGAGGGCGAAATAAAACTGAGAAGAAGCTGAATCTGGAGCTTGCGATCGAGCCATAGCAATAGCTCCCTTCTTGTGATTTAACACAACTTTAGGATCGGAATATCCAGCTTGTCTGCCTAAAGCTTTACCATAGCTCGGTGCCGCTTGACCTTGTAATTTAATTTCTAAAGGAACATTGCGCGGTCTTTTAGTTTCAGGATCGACAAATCCTCCCATTCCAGTTCCTTGAGGATCTCCACCTTGAGCAACGAAAGGTTCAGGATTTTTGACTACTCGGTGAAAAATTAGCCCGTTGTAAAAACCCCGATCAACAAGATCGACAAAATTACCAGCAGTAACGGGGGCGTTAGTGCCATCAACTTCGATCGTAATTGGGGAACCATTCACCACCATAACAACAGTGGCTTTTCCTTCCAAGCGCAGCGAATTAGTCATTTGAGGATTGTTTACTTGAGTGGTGAATACAGGGGTAGTTGCTGATGAATTTTCGGAAGTCTGGGAAGAACCTTCTTGGGATGTGCATCCTCCCAGAAATAATGCACCAACAATTATCAGTGAGACTAACCAGCGCGAAATTTTTATTTGCATTTTCTTAGTTAGATACTCAACTAACATTTTGATTCAAGATATACAATCATAACCCTTCGAGTGGTACTCCCAAAAAGCGTGCTAACTCAGCGCCTTGATTTTCTACTTGTGGCAAAGACATAGGTTGTCCCACTCTAGTTAAGGGTACATCTCTACGTCCTTTAATTCGCAAATAAAGAGCGCGACGAGGATTTAAACCTTCTTTGATATCAACTCGAATTGCTTGTACATCTTCAATCCGACAGCTTACCTCAATTTGCCGATTTTTTCCCGGAAAACCCCAACGGAAAATTTTTACAAATCCAGTTTCTCGATTAAATTCGTTATATCCGCTGCCTACATCTAAGATAATCATTAGCCAGAGATAGGTTGCTAAGAGCGATCCAGCAACTCCATAAAATCCCATTGCGATTCCTTGAGGGACAAATATTAGTTGAGAAGGATCGCTAAAGAACAACAGATTTTTGTGTAAATAACTGGAAATCCCAGCTAGGAGAAAACCTACACCGCCGATCGTCACTGCTGTCGCCAACAAATAATTGCTGATCCGACGCGAACCTAAAATTTGCTGGCGGAGAATGCGATCGCTTGAAGAAATTGTTTCTGTGGTCATGACTGTGAGCAAAAATTTTATCTTAGAACTACTCAGCTATTCTCAGGTTAATTATTAAAAAATTTGGAAGATCAAAGAGCTTTCCCTGCTTGTGGCATGGCTTGACCCTATTCCTACCCAGTCCTTTAGTCTCGCACTCTTCGTCACCTTTGCGCCAGTCAATCTGGCAACGAAAATTTATGAATTTTCCTAATTTCGGCAACAAATTAATATATAGTTATGTTAACTTACTTAAAAAACCTCCCAGTTTTAATCAGGCAAGAGGGTTTGAAATGACCATAGCAGTGGGACGCGCCCCAGCAGAAAGAGGATGGTTTGATGTCCTCGATGACTGGCTAAAACGCGATCGGTTCGTCTTCATCGGTTGGTCTGGACTACTGCTGTTCCCCTGTGCATACCTAGCACTAGGCGGATGGCTCACCGGAACCACCTTCGTGACCTCGTGGTACACACACGGATTAGCCTCATCCTACTTGGAAGGCTGCAACTTCTTAACCGTAGCCGTATCCAGCCCAGCAGACAGCATGGGACACTCCCTGCTGTTCCTCTGGGGTCCTGAAGCCCAATGGAACTTCACCCGTTGGTGTCAAATGGGTGGATTATGGCCATTCGTGGCTCTACATGGAGCCTTCGCATTAATCGGGTTCATGTTGCGGCAATTTGAAATCGCGCGGTTGGTAGGGATTCGGCCTTATAATGCGATCGCCTTCTCCGCACCGATTTCCGTATTCGTCAGCGTGTTCCTGATGTACCCCTTGGGACAATCCAGCTGGTTCTTCGCACCCAGTTTCGGAGTCGCAGCCATCTTCCGCTTCATCCTGTTTTTACAAGGATTCCACAACTGGACACTCAACCCCTTCCACATGATGGGAGTAGCCGGAGTACTAGGTGGAGCCTTACTCTGCGCCATTCACGGAGCCACAGTAGAAAACACCTTGTTTGAAGACGGAGATAGCTCCAACACCTTCCGGGCCTTCAACCCCACCCAAGCCGAAGAAACCTACAGTATGGTGACAGCGAACCGCTTCTGGTCGCAAATCTTCGGGATTGCGTTTTCCAACAAACGCTGGTTACACTTCTTCATGTTATTCGTCCCAGTCACAGGCTTGTGGATGAGTTCTGTGGGAATTGTTGGGTTAGCACTGAACTTACGGGCTTATGACTTCGTATCCCAAGAGTTACGTGCCGCAGAAGACCCAGAGTTTGAAACCTTCTACACCAAGAACATTCTGCTTAACGAAGGTCTGCGTGCTTGGTTAGCGCCAGCCGACCAACCTCACGAGCACTTTGTCTTCCCTGAAGAAGTTCTGCCTCGTGGTAACGCTCTGTAAAATGAGCTGGTTAAATTAAGGATTGAATGAAAAATTCATACCAGATTTTTCCTTCAACCTTAAATCTTTCCCCTTTAAATCTTAAAATCCTTAGAACCTTTTAATTTAGGTACTGCCCTGTGGAATCATCATTTAACAGTTCGCTGGTTGCGGGCAATCGTGACCAAGAATCGTCAGGTTTTGCTTGGTGGGCTGGTAACGCCCGTTTAATCAACCTCTCCGGTAAACTGCTGGGCGCTCACGTTGCCCACGCTGGTCTGATTGTGTTCTGGGCTGGAGCAATGACTTTATTTGAAGTTGCTCACTTTAACCCAGAAAAGCCCATGTACGAACAAGGCTTGATCCTGCTGCCTCACCTCGCTACCCAAGGTTGGGGAGTTGGCGCAGGTGGTGAAGTTATCGACACTTACCCCTACTTCGTAGTTGGTGTTCTGCACCTAATCTCCTCTGCTGTTTTGGGTCTGGGCGGTATTTATCACGCCGTTCGTGGGCCAGACACCCTCGAAGAATACTCTTCTTTCTTCGGGTATGACTGGAAAGATAAGAACAAGATGACCACCATCCTTGGCTTCCACCTAATTGTCCTCGGCATTGGTGCCCTGCTATTAGTGGCTAAGGCAGTGTTCTTCGGTGGCTTGTATGACACCTGGGCTCCTGGTGGTGGTGATGTGCGGGTAATTACTAACCCCACACTCAACCCTGCTGTCATCTTTGGTTACTTAACCAAATCTCCTTTCGGTGGCGATGGCTGGATTGTCAGCGTTGATAACTTGGAAGACGTTGTTGGCGGTCACATTTGGATCGGTTTGATCTGTATCGCTGGTGGCATTTGGCACGTTCTCACCAAGCCTTTCGGTTGGGCACGTCGCGCTTTCATCTGGTCTGGAGAAGCTTATCTCTCCTACAGCTTGGGCGCATTGTCCTTGATGGGCTTCATTGCTGCTTGCTTCGTTTGGTTTAACAATACTGTTTATCCCAGCGAATTCTTCGGCCCAACTAACGCTGAATCTTCCCAAGCTCAAGCGTTCACCTTCCTAGTTCGTGACCAACGCTTAGGTGCTAACGTTGGTTCTGCACAAGGCCCCACTGGTCTTGGTAAATACCTGATGCGCTCTCCTACAGGTGAAATCATCTTCGGTGGTGAAACCATGCGCTTCTGGGATTTCCGTGGCCCTTGGTTGGAACCTTTACGCGGTCCTAACGGTCTTGACTTAGACAAGATCAAGAATGACGTTCAGCCTTGGCAAGTACGTCGTGCTGCTGAGTACATGACTCATGCTCCTAACGGTTCTTTGAACTCTGTAGGTGGTCTGATCACTGAAATCAACGGCTTTAACTACGTAAACCCACGCGCTTGGCTGGCGACTTCTCACTTTGTTTTGGCTTTCTTCTTCTTAGTTGGTCACTTGTGGCACGCAGGACGGGCTCGTGCTGCTGCTGCTGGTTTTGAGAAAGGTATCGATCGCGAAACCGAGCCAGTATTATTCATGGGCGACATCGACTAAGGAGTTAGATAAGTTTAAATTTCTCTCTCCTAAACAGTTCAAAGCTCCTGCCTCAAGGCAGGAGCCTTTTTTTTGCCCTGTTCTTTTTATTAGACTTCGTTGTAAGGGCTTGAATCTTTTACTAGGATTGAAGCCTTCACAACATCGTTAGCAAAACAAAAACCCACATCTAAAAAATTTTATGGTTCACTCTGACTCATCATTGTCTCAAAATCGTTTTTGGCGAACTTCCTTAAAAAATCAATTTCGCCAAAAACTTTACAGTATAGAGCAACTACCCCTAAGCCAAAAAAACGCACCTCTACTGATTGGAACAGGTATGGGAAGGAAAGGTAACTTTGAGCTTTCCTGGAATATGAATAAGCAGGTTTTGATGGTTTGGGCTACCAGTGATACCTGGGAATACATTTTGAAAGATATTGTCAAACATGATTCTACAGGGAAAAAGTATTATGTCGATAACAATAAGAAAACCGATTTTTTAAATAAAGTCACGATGCGAAGTAACAGGCCATTCCTTCGATCATATCCATCTTCCCTTTTAAGCAGTCTGCTCCATCGGGTAAAGCCGTGGGCTAATAAATCTATTAATAACTTTGGTAAATGGGTTGAATTGGCTTATCTATTACCTTCTTATATAGACTTTCGTTTTGGCCCTCAGCTTCAGCTTGCAGGGAATAGAGGAAAGGATGAGTTAGAACTAGTGCGGAAATATGCTAATAAGGCTATAGATTTTCTAAACCAACGCGGTTATCTGATAGGCTACGAAGTAGGAGAATCAGGGCTGTGGTTGGACGGTAATCCAGATTACATCCCCAACCGTCACTTTCGTCTAATCTGGGGGCTAGGTGGTCGCTCAGATTTTGTAATTCAATTGGCAAATGGTTGTGTTGAGTATTGGGATCTTAAAACCCACTCTCCAAACAAACCTATCAGTAAGCCTGACGATCTTGTTAAGCAGGAATATTTTCAACAAGTGGTTCGACAGGCACCAATGCAGCTAATTTACTCCTCGAATGGGCCACTTCCGATTCCTAACGTGCTTCCTGTAAAAACCATAGGTGTTTTGGGAATTGGATGCGATGGTGAAGGAAATATTATTTCGTACAATCGCCAGATAGAAGCTTCTGATTGGGAAGGTAATATTATTTCATACGATCGTAAAGTTGAGGAGCCGATACAGAAACCGTTTCCTGTGGATCGTTCTATCACCACTGTTAGGGTAACTCAATGGTATGAACTATTGGGAACCCCAGAGGAAAGAGTAAAACTAGCTACTGAGGTACTTAAAGAGACTGTGCATCAGTTAATAGAGGCTTTAATTAAGTCTGATGAATGGGATGCTATACAACAGGAACTCGATTTACATTGGGAGCGAAAGTGGGGGAGAAGAGTTTGAACATGATGCAACTTTGTCAGGTATTTGACATCAACCTCGCAAATAGCTAAAATCCTCCTGTAAAAAGGTTTTCATGCACGTTATCAGCAAAAAAAAGCTCAAAAAATTTTGGGAAAAGCACCCAGATGCCAAAACCAACCTCGAAAGCTGGTATAAAATTACCAGTAAAATAGAGTGGGGAAATTTTGTGGAGTTGCGCCAAACTTTTCCCTCTGCTGATTTAGTTGCAAATTTCACCGTTTTTAATATTTGCGGCAATAAATATAGACTGATTGTTCTTGTAGATTACCAATACAAAGAAATTTATATTCGCCACGTCCTTACTCATGCAGAATATGACACAGACAACTGGAAAAACGACCCCTGGTACACCTAATCCCAGTGAATTTCTCTCTCTGATCGCTGCTTTTCCACCCCGTCCCATTACTTCAGAAGACGAATTAGACGCTACCCAAAAAGTAATTGATTCACTGATCGATCGCGGCACACTAACAGATGATGAACGTGATTATCTACACCTTTTAGGTTTATTAGTTTCCGAATACGAAGAAATTCATTATCCGATCGACGATATTTTTGGTGTAGCTTTACTAAAAGCTCTAATGGAAGATTTGAACCTCCAAGAAAAAGACTTAGTTCCTATTTTCCAAACCGAATCAAACGTTTCCGAAATTTTAAGCGGTAAGCAAGAATTAACTGTAAGTAATATTGAGCAACTAGCTGAATTTTTTCATGTTTCGTCAGCCGCTTTTTTGAGCAAAGGTAATTGAATAATTATTATATATCCCTCTTCCTCTTCTCTTCGCGCTCTTCGCGTCTTTGCGGTTCAAAAAAAAATCTGAATTTTTCACCACAGATGTCCACAGATGAACACAGATGGAATAATTATTTTTACAAAAAATCCCCCAGTATCATTACCAGGGGAAAGTTAACAGTGCAAAGCTTTAACCAACAGGTTGCAGAACTAAATCATGCTGTTTCTCTGCGGTGACAACTACTTTGCCATCTTCGCCAATATCAATAACAGCAGTATCACCTTCTTGCACGCGACCTGATAGCATTGCTTCTGCTAAACTATCTTCTAAAAGTCGCATAATTACCCGTCTTAATTCTCTGGCACCATAAGCAGGATTGTAACCTTCTTGGACTAAGCGATCGCTAAATCTCTCAGTCACATTCAAAGTAATTCCCTGTTCGCTTAACCGAGAAGAAATCTCGCGCAACATAATGCCAGCAACTTGCTTAATTTCATCCTTAGTTAACTGACGGAAGACGATAATTTCATCAATTCGGTTGAGAAATTCAGGACGGAAATATTGCTTAAGTTCATCATTCACCAAATTGCGAACTCGATTATAATTCGCTTCACCTAGATTTTCGGCAAACTCAAAACCTAGTCCACCACCACCTTTTTCAATCACCTTAGAACCGATGTTTGAAGTCATAATTAACAAGGTATTCTTGAAGTCTACCGTGCGACCTTTGGCATCAGTTAAACGACCATCATCTAACAGTTGTAACAAGGTATTGAAGACATCGGGGTGAGCTTTTTCGATTTCATCAAACAACACCACTGAGTAAGGTCTGCGGCGTACTGCTTCGGTTAATTGACCGCCTTCATCGTAACCGACGAAACCTGGAGGCGAACCAATTAATTTAGAAACAGTATGAGCTTCCATGTATTCGGACATATCGACGCGAATCATCGCTTCTTCAGAACCGAATAAATAGGCGGCTAATGCTTTGGCTAATTCGGTCTTGCCAACTCCGGTAGGGCCTGAGAAAATGAAACTGGCGATCGGGCGATTAGCATTTTTCAACCCAACTCTAGCGCGACGAATCGATTTCGCAACTGCCGTCACTGCTTCATTTTGACCGATCAACCGTTCATGCAAAGTATCTTCTAAATGTAACAGCAATTCTGATTCGGTTTCTGTCAATTTGTTAACCGGAACACCAGTCCAAGCTGCGACAATTTGGGCGATATCTTCTTCATCAACGATCGGCATTGCTTCGGGATGAATTGGCTGATTTTTGTTATCAGCGATCGCTTTTAGTTGAGCTTCTAACTCCATTTCGCGATCGCGCAATTCGCCAGCTTTCTCAAAATCTTGCTCTTTAACAGCCTCTTCTTTCTCTTTGGTAACTTGACGCAATTCTTGCTTCAATTCCTTAGTTCCAGAAGCTTGAGAATTTCTGAATCTAACGCGAGAACCAGCTTCATCAATCAAGTCAATTGCTTTGTCGGGAAGGAAGCGATCGGAAATATAACGATCGGAAAATTTAGCAGCAGAAACCAACGCTTCATCAGAGATTTTTACCTTATGATGTTGTTCGTAAGCAGAACGCAAACCATATAAAATCTCGATCGTTTCTTCTACAGAAGGTTCACCGACCATAATTGGTTGGAAACGACGTTCTAAAGCAGCATCTCTTTCAATATGCTTGCGATATTCATCTAAAGTTGTCATTCCCATGCACTGCAATTCACCTCTTGCTAATGCAGGTTTAAGTAAGTTAGCAGCATCCATACCGCCTTCCACACCACCCGCACCTACTAAAGTGTGAACTTCGTCAATTACCAAAATGATATTTCCAGCTTGACGAACTTCATCAAGAATTGCTTTGACTCGTTCTTCAAAATCACCGCGAAAACGAGTTCCTGCAACTAACGAACCCATGTTGAGACTGTAAACCTGTTTGTCTTGCAACAAGTCAGGGACATCTTCGTTAGCGATGCGTTGTGCTAAACCTTCTGCGATCGCAGTTTTACCAACTCCTGGTTCTCCAATCAAGACTGGATTATTCTTAGTCCGACGACCTAGAATTTGAATAGCCCGTTCTATTTCCTTTTGGCGACCCACAACAGGATCTAATTTACCTTCTGCGGCTAACTTCGTCAGGTTACTTGCAAATTCATCCAAGGTTGCAGTCTTAGTTCTACCGCTAGAAAATCCTTGCTGTCTACCACCAGAAGCAACCGTAGCTACTTCTCCCAGCTGCTTAATTATCTGCGTCCGAAGTTTGGCAGTATCAACGCCCAAAATTTCCAACACTTTAACTGCAACTCCAGTTTCTTCCTGAATAATTGCCAGCAGTAAGTGTTCTGGGCCAATGTAATTATGTCCTAATTGACGAGCTTCCTGAAAAGCTTGCTCAAAAACTCGCTTAACCTTTGGAGTAAAGGGAATTTCTTTCGGGACGAAACGAGTACCCCGACCAAGAATATTCTCTACTTCTTTTCGTGCTGCTTCTAGAGTAACGCCATTCTCTTTTAGGACTCTAGCAGCTACTCCTGTTCCTTCTCCAATCAACCCCAGGAGAATTTGCTCGGTTCCCACGAGGTTGTGTCCCAGGCGACGTGCTTCTTCCTGAGCTAACATTACTGCTTTAACTGCTTTGTCTGTAAAGTACTCAAACATAGTGGGCATTACCTCGCCGAGCGTTCAAAAATATGGATGAATCCTCATCCTGTGTGAACTTTTGTGTACTGATTAAAGGTTAGCTCTCTGGGCTGAGGAATAGCAGTGGTGAGAACCGTATGTTATCAGCGTAGTTGCCGCAAGGGGTAGGCACAAGGGCTAAAAGGCATCGCTCTTAGTTAGCGAGCGAAAGTAGAATTAAATGGGTATAAAGCCATCTGAGGAAGAAAGTATGAACCTTCCACTTGTCAACTTATACGAAACTGATTTTTATGCCTGGACTCAGAAACAAGTAGAGTTATTGCGTCAGCGTGACCTAAATAATCTTGATATTGAAAATTTGATTGAGGAAATAGATTCTTTGGGTAAACAGGAAAAACGCGAATTAATCAATCGTCTAGGAATTTTAATCGGACACTTGTTGAAGTGGGAGTATCAAGTCGATCGCAGATCTAAAAGCTGGATCAAAACAATTCGCGAACAGCGTAAAAAGATTCAAAAGCTAATTAAGGAAAATCTTAGCTTAAAACCTTTCCTAGAAGAAGCAATAGAAGAGGCTTATTCAGATGCAGTAGATTTAGCTGTTAATGAAACAGACTTGGAAATTCATGCTTTCCCAAATGAAATTCCCTACTCTTGGGAACTAATAGACAACCCGAATTTTTTTCCGGGTCGTCTCATAGAATCAGATATAGATTTACTTGCAATCTACGGAATCTCACCTCTATCTACAACCTAAATAAGTGATCTGGTTGCGCTGTGGCAATGCACCAACAAGTAGTGTTGAAACAATTTTTCGGTCTGGAGTTGAGATAATTCAATAATTTATGAATAATGCTTCTTTAGATTGTCTTGAACTTTATTGAGTAGTGCGATCGCTAATCGGTAATTCTAATATCTGGTTTTGCAATTCTTCCAAATTCATCTGCACCTCCTCCATAAATTTCCTTTCCTTCAATTGTATTAATTATTCCTTCTAATATCGATTACCTAAATGTTTGCTACAGATGCTTGGGAAAGGGCGGGTTTTGATTTTAATCTTATGGCTGGGTATTGTAGGCTTTTGGCTAAACCCGCCCCTACATTTATTTGTATCAATCATTTGGGCAAACGATATAACTTCTTCAAATCGGAATTCTCTCAAACTCCTTCACTCCGTATCGACTACGCACTTTTTCGATCGCTTCTGCAACTTCCGCGACTTCAACTGATTCTAATATATCCTGATAAAAGAGCTTTAATTGTGCGACTTTTACAGCATCAAAGTACCACAATAATTGTGTCAGAGGAGAAAGCCAAGGAGGAGAATTTTCCGTTTTCGGGTGTACTACAGTACGCCCAAAATCTCCTTGCATAGCTGTAATTATGCTACTTACAATTACACTCCGACGATGTGAAGGTAAATAGTTGTAAATGTAACTTACCGCTGATAGAAAATCTTGACCAACGGGTGTTTCTTTAATTATTGAACCAACACCAAAAAAAGCACCTTCTTTTACAAGTTCTGCCATTCTACGCAATGCCAAACCATGCGACACATTACCTTCTGCGCCCTCAATACCAAATGCGGTGATACAGTAAAATTTGCGATCGGCATTACACAAAGCAGCAGACACGATCGAAATCGAATCCATTGATGGCGTACCCAAGTCACATTCATCACCACGAAATAAACCATCTATGCCACCATCTACACAGATTACAGTATCAATTTTTAATTGTTCCACCAAATAAGAATAACTTGCTAAAGTTGGTTGTACTCCACCATGAGCAAAGCAATAAATAGAACGCTCAGTTTTACGCTTCTCTTTGTACCAAAGAGCAAGTAATCTTTCTGGAAAATAATCACCAGCTTTTAGATAAGACTCAGATGTAATTTCTAGTAAACGTTCATTGTGCCAATGACCATTAATAACATTTCTTAGGTCTGTAAATGAATAGTTAGCAAATTCTACATGATGACCTGCCGCTTCTAATGCGATCGCTATTGGCAGACCACAAATTACATCAAATCCTCCCCCTGCACCAGCAATCAAAACTCGTGATTTTGGCGGGAGTTCCAGTGGCACTACAATTCCCATTATTTACACCTCTTCTAAGTTCACAAGGGAAAATTTTTCTAATTCTATTTATGTTTTAATCTGCTGAACGAAAATTTGGTCTAATTATTGTTGTAATTAACTAGAGTTACGAATCTCGTTCTGTAGATACAATTAAGAGAAGAAACTCACCAAGGAAGGTGTTATCCAGTGGCTCAAATAATTATACAAGTACCTGATGAACTTTCTGAACAATTAGCACAACTAGGAGATAGACTACCAGAACTGCTTACTCTTAGTTTGCAACAGCCACCATTATCAGCTAACATCTATCGTTATATTCTCAACTTTCTTGCCAGCAATCCCACACCTGAACAAATTACCGCTTTTAGTCCCACACCGGAAATGCAATCACGTCTGTGTGTTCTTTTAGAACGCAGTAAAGCGGGTGAATTAACTACACAAGAACGTCTGGAATTAGATGAGTACGAGCAAATCGAACATTTAGTGATTATGCTCAAAGCTGGTAGCCTAAAATATCTAAAAAATTCGCCTTCAGCATGACTTATATACCTGCTGCACTTCGCCGCCTTGTAGAAGAAAGAGCAAATTACAGGTGTGAGTATTGTTTACTTCCTGCTGGTGTTGCTTTCTTTCCACACGAAGTTGATCATGTAATAGCAGAAAAGCATGGTGGTGCAACTGAAGCCAATAATTTAGAATTTGCTTGTTGGCGGTGTAACCGTTATAAGGGTACGGATCTTGGTTCTTTCGATCCACAAACAGGAGCATTCAGTTTTTTATTTAATCCGCGTACACAACGGTGGAACGAACATTTTAGGATTGAAGAAAACGCAATTGTAGGTTTAACACCGGAAGGACGAACAACTGTTAGTTTGTTTCAGTTAAATAATAGCGATCGCCTTGCCGAACGCCAACGATTGCCAGAGTCAAGCAATGAATAATTAAAAGTTAATACCTTCATTTCTATCTCTTCTCTAAATACTTCAACCCCCATTCGTGCATTGCATCAAGAATTGGCTTTAAAGTTTCCCCCAATTCTGTCAGCGAATATTCAACTTTCGGCGGAACTTGCAAATAAACATGACGATTAATAATCCCATCTTGTTCTAATTCTCTTAACTGCTGTGTTAACATTTTTTGTGTAATTCCATGCAAAGCTCGGTGTAGTTCTCCAAACCTTTTTATACCAATAAAAAGTTCTCGTAAAATCAATACTTTCCAACGTCCGCCTATCACTTTTAAGGTGATTTCTACCGAACAAGACAATCTTTCTGAAGTATCAAAGCTTTCCATAGTAACTTTTTGGGAACTATCTTACTTTAAAGTGCATACTTTTCATTTTAGCCTTATAAGTTCTAAAGTAGATATAGGAATAAAACGCAGTAAGTAACAGGAAATTACTATGATTATCATCCGTCCAGCAGAAGAAAGAGGACACGCAAATCACGGCTGGCTTGATAGTTATCACTCATTTTCTTTCGCTTCTTACTATGACCCTAATTTTATGGGATTTCGTGATTTACGAGTGATAAATCAAGACCGAGTTGCACCTGGAATGGGTTTTGGCACACATCCTCACAAGGATATGGAAATTGTTTCTTATGTGGTTGAAGGTGCATTAGAACACAAAGATACGATCGGTACTAGTTCGGTGATTCGTCCGGGTGAAGTGCAAAGAATGAGTGCGGGAACTGGAATTGCTCACAGCGAGTACAATCATTCTCAAACTGACCCTGTGCATTTTTTACAAATCTGGATTTTGCCGAATGAAAAAGGGATAAAGCCAGGTTATGAACAAAAAATGTTTGCTGATGAAGAAAAGCGTGGTCAACTGCGCTTAGTTGCTTCTGGTGATGGTCGCAATGGTTCAGTTACTATTCACCAAAATGTCGATCTCTACGCTAGTTTACTTGAGCCAGGGGAACAGGTAGTTCATACTCTGGAACCAGAACGCCGGGGTTGGGTACAAGTAATTAAAGGGCAAATTATGCTTAATGATTTGGCTTTGAAAGCTGGTGATGGTGCGGCTATCAGTGAAGAAAATCGTGTGGCTATTGAGGCAACAAATTCTGCTGAATTTTTGTTATTTGATCTAGCTTAAAATTAGGTACGTTGTTGCGCTTTAGCGCTAAAGCGCAACAACGTACATCAGTCCACTAATTTTCGCTGGATTAACAAAAATGATGCTACTTACTAAGTTAGGATTGACTACTGTTTTAGCGGGAAGTTTTTGGGGTTTTCTGAGTCTGGGAAATTTCGCTAATGCTGATTTAATTGCTCAAACTACTGATTTACAAGACGTACAACAGCTGATTCAACAAAATCCCGCTTTGGCTCAGCAAGCACAACAATTGTTACTCCAAAATCCAGAGTTAGTCCTAATGTTGGTGCAACAATTGCTAGAATCAAACCCGCAGTTGCTTGAACAAATTGAAAGTAATCCGCAACTTGTACAACAGGTGGGAAGTCAAAATCAGCAACTAATTCAGTTGTTACAGCAGAATCCTAAGTTGGTACAACAGTTGCAACAAATTATTCAAAATTCTCGCCAAAAGCGATGATTTAATTATAGTATAATTGCGCTGAGCAATAAAGAATTGTTCACTCACAAACCGCTCACAAAGGAACAGCTTTTATGGCTTACACGCCCAAAATTTTGGCATTTGCAGGCAGCACTCGCACGGATTCTTATAACAAAAAACTTGTCCAAGTTGCTGCTAATGGTGCTCGTTCAGCGGGTGCCCAGGTGACTTATATAGATTTGCGTGATTTTCCGATGCCGCTGTTTGATGAAGATTTGGAAAAGGAGGAGGGAACGCCGGAAACTGTGCTTAAATTCAAGGAGTTAATGATAGCTCATGATGGGCTTTTAATTGCTTGTCCTGAGTATAATAGTTCGATTACTCCGGTTTTGAAAAATGCGATCGACTGGGCTTCGCGTCCTGGTGAAAATGCGCCACCTTTGGCGGCTTTTGTTGATAAGGTAGCAGCAATTATGAGTGCTTCTCCGGGAGGATTGGGCGGTTTGCGAGGGTTGGTGACTGTGCGATCGATCTTAGGTAACATCAAAGTAATTGTCCTCCCCGATCAAATCGCTGTTTCTAAAGCTTATGAAGCTTTTAATGCTGATGGCAGTTTGGTAGATCCAAAACAACAAGAATCAGTGGAAAAACTCGGCGCAAATGTAGCGAATGTACTCGCGAAGTTGAAAGCATAATTGGTGTATGTTGTTGCGCTTTAGCGCTAAAGCGCTGAAGCGCTCACAAAGAACTAATATTTAAACTTAGCTATAATTAATTTACTGAAATTATCTCAACAATAGTACTATGACTGCATCAATTACCACAGTCAGCGAAATAACTGCAAAAATTCTGCATCATTGGCAACCCGCTACCTGGGAAGATTATTTAGTTTATCGGGACGATCGAACTAATAACAGAATGCGGCTATTTTTTCAGGAAAACTATATTTTAGTAATTGATATGGGTTGGGAAGGAATTAATCACGCTACTATCAACGAACTGTTCACTTTGATATTCGGTTTCTGGTTCTTCACAAAACCAGAACAAATATACAGCTTGCTAGGCGGTTGCTTGTTAGAAAAAGCGCCAAAACAAGCAGGTGCGCCAGATTTAGTGCTTTATTTGGGTGATGATTATCCTCGTTGGCAAGAAGGTGAACCGCGTCGAATTGATTTGAATCGGTGGCGAGTACCTAATTTAATTGGTGAGGTTTCTGATACGACTTTGGCAACTGATTTGGATGAGAAGAAAAGGCTTTATGCTGATATGGGAATTCCTGAATATTGGGTGATTGATGTTCAATGTTTAAGGGTTTTTACGTTTCAGTTGGATGCAAATGGTAAGTATCAGGAATGTGATTCGTCTTTGGCGTTAGAAGGGTTGCCTATTTCTTTGTTAACGCAAACTTTGGTACGTTTGAAAGAGGGAACAAATGGTAGTGCTGCTGCTTGGTTTGCTGAACAAATTGCTAGTTTGAAAATAGCTTAGGCTTTTTTTAACGCAGATGAATGCAGATGAACGCGGATGAACGCAGATGGGATTTTTGGTTAGGAGCAAAAAATTGGCTTTTTTAAATACAAAAATTATATTATAGAAACCCGGTTTCTTGAAGAAACCGGGTTTCTGAAAGCTACAAAATAAAAATAGGATAGGCAATGTCTATCCTATTTTTATGCTGCTAAAAGTTGTGGTTGGTTTTTTGAGGTTGGGATTTTTTTGCCGATCGCTTCTGCTACAGGCTTTATACTTTTAACTAGTTGTACCATGTCTTCTAAGGAAAGTGCTTGACGGGCATCGGAAACGGATTTTTCGGGTTCTGGATGACATTCTATGATTAATCCGTCTGCACCACAAGCGATCGCAGCTTTCGCCAAAGGTGCCACTAATTCCCGCTTTCCAACGGCGTGCGATGGGTCTACAATTACGGGCAAGTGAGTTATTTGTTTTAGTGCGGCTACTGCTCCTAAATCTAAGACATTTCTCGTATAATTATCGAAGCTGCGAATCCCTCTTTCACAAAGTACAACATCGGGGTTTCCGTGACTTAAAATGTATTCGGCAGCGTTGATAAACTCTTCAATAGTTGCTGCTAAACCTCGTTTGAGTAAGATTGGTTTTCCTGCTTGTCCTAATGCTTTTAATAAGTCGAAGTTTTGCATATTTCGGCTACCAATTTGCAGCATATCAGCAGAAGCGGCGACGGTTTCTATTTGACTAATTGACATTACTTCGGTGACAATTGGTAACTTATAACGCTCTCGAATTTCAGCGAATATTTTTAGTCCTTCCTCACCTAAACCTTGGAAAGAGTAGGGGGAAGTGCGAGGTTTGTAAACTCCACCACGTAATGCTTGCACTGAGTTAACTAAATGATTGGCAACTTGTTCCATTTGCGCTAAACTTTCGACTGCACAAGGTCCACCGATAATTACTAAGTCTTTGCCACCTATTTGCACTTCTTCTGTTAGTTTGACGATGGTTTGTTGGTTGAGTTCGGTTTGGGATGCTAGGGTTGCATTGAACATTGGTTTTTCTCCTTTGTGAAAAAGTGTGGTTAATAAAAAACCCGGAACCTTTTTTCAAGTTCCGGGGGTAGTTGTCAGGTTGGCGACAGGACTTATTTACCCGGAACTGTTTCTGGGCCAAAAATAAAATCCGTAATACCAACTGAAAATTGAGATAGTCATTGTCGTTTCCTGAAATAAACAAAAAACCGCAGATTTTGTGATCTGCGGTTCACCGATTTGGTTCCAAGCGTTCTTGGATCACTCTCGGTGAACCGCTGGATACCAAAAATAAAAGTAATAAGATCTGGTTAACATTTTGTTTTGCGAGTAGAATACTTGAGACTGAAATATAATTGCTTTCTCTATGAACTTAACAGAGATAGCTGTCAGCGTCAAGCTCAAATTCGGAATCTATTTATTTTGGTTGAAATTGGTTTTATTTCCGGGAATTGCTAGTTATGATGGGAAGAATTTACGATCGCTCTAACGTTAACCAAATGTTTTTCGGTTGTCGCTTTAGTCGGGTTTCCCAATTTCGGGTAATCTTGCGCCGGGATGCGGGATTCTTTGGTAAAACAGCAACACGAATGAACAATTTTCGACTCATAATTCTTTCTTTTGGTAGAAGCACTCTGAAATTTGCAGAAATTTAGGCACTAATTAAAGAAGGTTTTAAAGAAGCTATCAGCAAATCTTGGCCTAGAGATGGAATTAAACTCGGAGCTTTTCGTTCTAGTAAGGGCATTTCTTGCCAGCAATGACGACAGAACCAATAAATTTGATGGTGCCGGATGTGGCGGAGCATTTGATGAGAGCAGCAAGGGCAGTTATTCATAGTGGTTTGTCACCTTAGAGATTGAAGCAACTGATGAGTCAGAATTGAGCTTCGTCAATAAATCTGGCGATTAAAAAAATTTGATAACGGTCTTAGCCTCTAAAAAATTTGTGAAATATCTGTGAATTTGTAACATTGCTATACAAATTTTAAATAGCTGTAATTTTACCTAGTCAAATCGCGCAAAAAAATGCCGAAGCAGGTAATATTACTGCTGCCCCGGTTCTTAGTAATTCTTGATTTTCACAAAAACCACATAAATTTCTTACATATTTTTGATAGTGTTGAGTTATTTCAAAAAAAAATTTTATCTGGTGCTACAACATCTACGTAAAAACCGTATTATCTCCTAAAAAACTAACAAATCAAGTTTTTATTTACGGAATTAAGCAGACAGATTGGAGTAGATGAATTTGTGAAGATTCTTTTAGTGGAAGACGATCGCAGTTTGGCGAACTTGCTACAGGCAACGTTGAACTGGCATCAGTATCAAGTTGATATGGCTACTGATGGTCAACAGGGTTGGGAGTTAGCTGAAGTGTTTGAGTATGATTTGATATTGCTGGATGTGATGTTGCCTAAACTTGATGGGATTACTTTTTGTCAGCAGTTACGAACGGGAGGACATTACGCGATTCATCTTCCTAATCAAGAAACTCCGGTGTTATTAATGACCGCAGTAGATACTGTAACAAATAAAGTTATGGGTTTAGACGCGGGAGCAGATGATTATCTGGTGAAACCGATTAATATAGATGAATTATTGGCAAGAATTCGGGCTTTGGGGCGCAGAGGTCAGGTGCAGCGATCGTCTATATTAAGTTGGGGAGATTTGCAGCTGCATCCTAAAAATTGTGAGGTGACATTTGCTGGAAAACCGATCGCTCTCACTTTGAAAGAATATCAATTGTTAGAATTGTTTTTGCGTTATCCCGATCAAATATTTAGTCAAGGCAGATTAATTGAACAACTTTGGGGACAGTATGAAACGCCGACGGAAAATGCTGTCAGAGCACAAATTAAAGGACTGCGGCAGAAGTTAAAACAAGCTGGGGTTCAAGATATAATTGAAACAATTTATAAGTTGGGATATCGATTACGACAACCAAATCAAGAAAATGATAATCGGAAAGATTGTTTATCTTTAGATACTTCTGTGACTTCCTCTGTGACGCTTCCTGCTCCAGATCTTTGGGAAATTTGGTTAGAATGTCGGCAATCTTATGTCGATCGCCTTACTTTTATCGAGCAAGCAATAACTACATTAAATACAGGTGATTTTACCAAGGAACTACAACATCAAACCGAACGAGAAGCACATACCTTAATCGGCTCTTTAGGTAGTTTTGGCTTAGAAGAAGCTTCCCAAATTTCGCGCCAAATTCAGCAAATTCTGAAGCAAGAATCAGCTTTAGGAACCGTTGAAGCTGAGCAGCTAAAACAACTAATTGAAAAATTGTGGTTAAAAATGCCAGGGAATCGGAAAATAGAAGAAGAATCAGAAAAACAGGAAAATAAACTCGCTCATTTTGACTCTAATTCCTCGACATTGTTGATAGTTGCCGATGATTTGGTATTAGTAGAAGACTTTGTAAATGAAGCAGATGCTTGTGGAATTCAGGCGGAAGTAGCAACTAATTTACAGCAAGCTAAGAAGCTAATTTTGCAGCAACAACCAGATGCGGTTTTGTTGGATTTAAGCCTTGGAGAAATCAGCGAGAGTGGGTTAGAATTTATGGCAGAACTGCACAGTGAATATCCAGAGATTTCGGTTTTTGTGCTTACACCTAAAGATAAATTGAGCGATCGCGTCCAAGCTGCTAGGTTAGGAAGTAAGGGCTTTTTCCAAAAACCGATCGTTCCTTACCAAGTCCTAGCAGCGATCGGTCAAACTTTACAACATACCCATCAAACTGTATCCAAAATATTAATTGTTGATGATGACCCCCAAATTCTTCAACTGTTAGGAAAAGTTTTAGAATCTGAGGGTTATCATTTAATACTACTGAACAATGCAGAACAATTTTGGCAAGTTTTAGAACAAACTGTTCCCGACTTGTTGATTCTTGATATAGAATTACATGGTTCTCCTATAGTTAATGGAATTTTTGCCACATCAGAATTAAATGGTTTTGACCTTTGCCAAATCATCCGTAACGATCCCCAATGGCACAATTTGCCAATTCTGTTTTTATCCGCTTACACTGATTCCGAAACAGTATTACAGGGATTTGAAGCAGGAGCAGATGATTTTTTGTATAAACCGTTTGTACCCGTAGAACTACTAATGCGGGTAAAAAAAAGATTGGAGCAGGGAAAAATGCGCCGTCAGAGTGAATTAGACTTACTAACAGGAGTGAGTAATCGCACCAAGTCTATGTTGGATATTACCCGATTATTACGTCTAGCTGTTCGTCAGCAACAAACTTTTTGTTTAGCAGTATTAGACTTAGATCAATTCAAGTTAGTAAACGATCGGTACGGACATGAAATGGGCGATCGCGTTCTTAAATATTTTGGTCAATTGCTCAATCAATCTTTCCGTATGGAAGATTTATTAGGGCGTTGGGGAGGAGATGAATTTGTGGTGGGAATGTACGGAATTTCTAAACAAAATGGAGTAAAAAGATTGGATGAAATGTTAAATAAATTTAGAGAAGTTAAATTTAAAGACAGAAATGGCAGTAAATTTCAAGTAACATTTAGTGCTGGAATTGCTCAATTTATTGAAGATGGAGAAGATTTACAAGCACTTTATCGAGCTGCCGATCGAGTACTGTATCAAGCTAAAATTCAAGGGGGAAATCAAATCATAGCCACTGAAAGCTAAAGCAATTTTAAATTGAAAATTCAAGATGAGCGATCGCTACAAAACCAAAAATCAACTAATTTCTGAATTGGAGCAACTACGCGCAGAAGTCGCCGCCCTCAAGCAAGAGAAAGCGAATACACCAATCTGCATATCTAATATATCTGAAACTGATATATCAGAACTTTGTAAAATAACTCTATCTCCCGAAGTAGGAGCAGTTTATCAGGCAATTAACCGTCACCCACTTGTTGTCACTCCTAATACAGTAATTCCAATTGTGATTCAACAAATGGAGCAAGTACACTCTAGTAGCGTGTTAGTTGTTGAGGAAGGATTACTCGTAGGGATTTTTACAGAACGGGATTTGGTAAAGTTAATTGCTGAACGAATTTATCTAGATAAATTAACCATTGCTGAAGCTATGACTCGCCAATTAATTACCATTTTTTTGGCAGAATTGCAAGATGCTGTCAGCGTATTTAAATTAATGCAAGAACAAAAAATTCGCCATCTCCCAATATTAGATAAATCTGGGTTACTGTTCGGATTAATTACTATGAAAAGTCTGCGGGAAGCACTGCAACCAAGCGATTTATTGCGCTTGCGTCGAGTAAAAGAAGTGCTAATGCGACAGGTAATTTATGCGCCTCCGAACTGTAGCTTATTTCAAATAGTGCGATTAATGGCGCAGGAAAAAATTAGTTGTGTGGTAATTGCTGAAACAGAGAAAGCCGGAATAGTTTTACCTCTTGGTATTATCACAGAACGGGATATTGTCAGATTTCATACTTTAGAATTAGACTTTTATCAAACTCAAGCAGCAATGGTGATGAGTACGCCACTGTTGCCAATTTCTCCAGAAGATTCTTTATTACAAGCATATCAATTGATGAATCGCCATCGAGTTCGGCGGTTAGTAGTTTGTGATGAAAAAGGCAATTTAATGGGGATTTTAACTCAGCGCAGTATTTTACAAGCGATGAATCCGGCGGAAGCATATTCTGTGATTCAAATATTGCGCCAAGAAGTCGATCGCCTTCAGAACGAAAATATTTTACTCTTACAAAATTGCAACCGAGAACTGCAACGCCAAGTTAAAGAAACAGGCGCACAATTAGCAGAACAAATCGAGCAAGAACGTCTTTTAGCAGGTTTTACTCAACAGATTAATCGATCGCTAAATCTACCCAAAGTTCTCAATGCCAAACTTTCTTGTACTATTCTGCTACTTGTAGCTCAAAAAAGCGATCGCACCCTTTATCAAAAATATCTCACTCAAGATAAAGAATACAACTACAATATTTTAGAATTTACCAGCCCACAAGCAGCATTAGAACAATGTCAACAGATGATGCCAGATTTAATTTTGGTTGACGAGTTGTTACCCAATATGACTGCACAAGAATTTCTGTTGCAATTGGGTAAATTGATTAAAAAAAATCCGCTTCCCGTAATTGTCATTACCTCTAGCGATCGCACTCGCGTTGTAGTAGACTTGCTCAAAAGTGGCGCACAAGATTATTTAAAGAAAACTCACATTACCGCTGTAAAATTACACAAAACTATTAAAAGTGTTTTAGAAAGAATTCAATTAATCCAAGAACAACCCAAGCAACAAGAGCAGCAACAACTTGTTTCGACTACAGCTTTACATATTCGCCAATTTTTAGATTTGAATCAGATTTTAACAGCTACAGTTAACGAAGTAAGACGCATTTTCGGGTGCGATCGCGTAATTATTTATCGCTTTAAACCTGATTTTAGTGGAGTAGTTGTTGTTGAATCAGTTGTCGATCCTGCCTTTTCTATGTTGGGATGGGAAATTAAAGATGATTGTTTCCAAAAAAATTGGGTAAAACCTTATCAACAAGGGCGAATTCGGGCGATCGAAGATATTTACACCACTACCGATCTTAATCACTGTCATATTGAATTTTTATCTGGCTTTCAAGTTCGGGCAAATCTAGTAGTTCCCATTTTGTCAGGAGAAAATCTTTGGGGTTTATTAATATCTCATAATTGTACAGCCCCTAGACATTGGAAAGCCACAGAAATTGATTTTTTATCCCAATTAGCAACTCAAGTTGGGATTGGGATTCAGCAAGCAGCACTAGTTACCCAACTTCAAACAGAACTTAAAGAACGTCGAGAAGCAGAAGTTGCATTACAAGCAAGTGAAGCGCATTTCCGCAATGCAATTTTAAACGCTCCCATACCAATTATGCTTCATGCCGAAGACGGTGAAGTGTTATTAATTAATGAAGTTTGGACAGAAATTACTGGCTATTCTCTGGCAGAAAATTCGACTTTGATGGCTTGGATTAATAAAATAGAACGCAAACATCGGCATCAATTTCAGGCAGATATTCAACAAATTTATAAGCAAAAAAATCGAGTTTCTCAAGGCGAATATATGATTATTACTAAAACATCAGGAACTCGAATTTGGAATTTTTCTTCAGCTTTGTTAGGAGAACTTCTCGATGGAAGAAGGTTGATAATTAGTACAGCTTTGGATATTACCGAACAGCAAGCTACACTCCGCGATCGCGAACAAGCCAAATTACAATTACAAGAAAGTCAACAACGGTTGCAATTATCCCTAGAAGCAGCAAAAGCAGGTTCTTGGGAATTAAATTTATTAACAAATGAATTAATTGCTTCCGATCAATACAAAGTAAATCTTGGACTTTCTCCAGAAGACGAAATTAGCTATCATCAACTAATTGAAAAATTGATTCACCCGCACGATCGCAGCATCCAGCAAGCATATATGCGTCAAGCTTTAGAGAAACATACTCGCTATGAAGCAGAATACCGCTGTACTTGGTCAGATGGTAGCGTTCATTGGTTAATGGCAAGAGGACAAGCTTATTATCAAACTGATGGTACACCTTACCGCATGATTGGCGTAACATTGGATATTACCGATCGCAAACAAATCGAATTAGAACTGTTTGAATTGACAGCAGAACTAGAACAAAGAGTAGCACAAAGAACAGCAGAATTATCCCAAGCTAATCAAGAATTACTACAGGAAATTCACGACCGCAAACGCATAGAAAATGCCCTGCGAGAAAGCGAAGCTAAATGGCGCAGTTTAGTAGAAAATGCCCCCAGTTTTGTACTCATGATCGATCGAGAAGGCAAATTTCTATTTATTAATCGCGTCTTACCAGAATTTTCTATGGAAACTATTATTGGTGAGAGTTTCTATGACTATGTTCTCCCAGAATATCAGTCAATTCAAAAAGCCGCAGTTGAGCGAGTTTTCCTTTCCGGTGAAGCAACTACCTTTGAAGTTTTAGGTTACAAAGATGCTCAAAGAAATTTAGCTTGGTATGAAACTCGCATCGCTCCAATTTGGCAAGATGGGGAAATTTCTGCTGCCATTGTGATTTCCAATGATATCAACAATCGCAAACAAACAGAAGCCGACTTAAGAGAAAAAAATCGTCGTTGGCGATCGCTCTTAGATAACGTACAACTAATAGTAATTGGATTAGATCAACAAGAATTAGTAGAATATGTAAATCCATTTTACCTGAAACTTACTGGATATACCGAAGCAGAAGTTTTGGGAAAACCTTGGTTCGACAACTTCGTACCAAGCACGCGAAAAATAGAACTTCGTAAAAGCTTTCAAGAAATTATCCAAGGTGTGAATGCTCATAGTTATTTTGTTAATCCAATTTTGACGCTTACAGGTGAAGAACGAATGATTGCCTGGAGCAACACTTTATTGCATGATGTAAAAGGTAATGCGATCGGCTCGATTAGCATCGGCGAAGATATTACCGAACGCTATAAACTGGAACGGATGAAAGGTGAATTTGTCTCTATAGTCAGTCACGAACTCCGTACACCTCTAACTTCTATGCAAGCAGCCCTTAATTTACTCTCAGAAAACATCGTCGATCCAACTTCCGAAACTGGAAAAAGCGTCATTCAAATAGCTGCTGATGGAGTCGAACGTTTAGTACGGCTAGTAAATGATATTCTCGACTTAGAGCGATTAGAATCGGGAAAAATCCGCCTAGAAAAAAGCTGGTGCAATACCGCAAAAGTGGTGAAAAAAGCGATCGACCAAATGCAAGAAATGGCAAATCAAAGTGGCATCAAATTAAGTACCACAATAGAAAGTTGTCAAACCTTTGTTGATTGCGATCGTCTACTCCAAGTTTTAATTAACCTATTAAGTAATGCAATTAAATTCTCTGCCAGCGGTAGTACAGTTTGGCTGAAAATAGAAATAATACCAAATCATCAACTTAAGTTCAGCATTAAAGACCAAGGTAGAGGAATTCCTGGTGATAAACTAGAAACAATCTTCGAGCGATTTCATCAAATAGATGCCTCAGATTCCCGTGAAAAAGGCGGAACAGGTTTAGGTTTAGCGATTTGTCGCAGCATAGTTCAGCAACATGGAGGAAAAATTTGGGTAGAAAGTATTTTAGGTGAAGGCAGTACATTTTATTTCACATTGCCCATTGGGGAGGAAAATAGTTTTGGCAACTAAACGAGTTTTAATTATTGATGATGATTTGGGAATTCGCAAAATTGTGCAAATTTCCCTAGAAGCAGTTGCAGGTTGGGATGTCCTAATTGCTGCTTCTGGAATGGAAGGTATAGAAATTGCTCAAACAGAACAACCAGACGCAATTTTACTCGATGTAATGATGCCAGGAATGGATGGAATTACCACACTGGGAAAAATCAAAGAAAATCCTAGTATTCAAAAAATTCCAGTGATTTTATTAACAGCTAAAGTACAACCAAGCGAGCAAAAACAATTCGCTGAATTACAAGTAGCTGGTGTAATTACAAAACCTTTCAAAGCGACAGATTTAGTGGAGCAAATACGATCGCTCTTACAGTGGCAAGATTAACACAAAAAAGCAAAAAGTTGAAAAATGGAGCAATATATTTAGTAGAGGTCATAAAAAAGGTTAACCAATGCAATTTTTCGATAAGTTGCTGTATGCGATCGAACGTAACCAGAGTTTACTGTACGTAGCCCTCGATCCAGACTTGGACGAAGTAGTAATTGGGCAAAATGGTCAAGATCATGACCGCTTGTTAAAGCAAGTTTGGGAAAGATTAAACTACATCATCGAACAAACTGCCGATTTAGTCTGTGCTTACAAACCGATATTGGGATTTTATCGCGCATTAGGAACACTGGGATTAGAACTGCTAAAACGCACTTTGGAGAAAATTCCCCCAGAAATTCCCATAATTTTGGACGCTAAACACAGCGACATTCACACCAGCACCGTCTTTGCCAAGATGGTATTTGAACAATGGCAAGTGGATGCTGTCACCTTGACTCCTTTAGCGGGACTAGATCACGTTGCACCATTTTTGGTTTATCCAGATAAAGCCGTGTTTATCCAATGCGCTCATGCTAACGCCAGTGCCGCAGCATTGCAAGAATTTCCCGATCGCGATCGTCCTTTTTATTTACATTTAGTGCAACAAGCAAAAAGATGGGGAACTCCTGAACAATTAGGATTAAAAGTGGGTGTAGCCAATTTAGAAATTTTGACTAAGATTCGCCAAACTGCACCCGAACGATTAATTTTATTGCAAGAAGGCGTTACTGAAAATTTTGATTTTTCTAGTATTTTAGCTGCTGGTTTAGATACCCAAGGAGAAGGGTTAATAATCCCTGTACCACCAGAAATTATAGAGACAAGTGGAGAAAATACTCGTAAATCTGTAGAGGAATTGCGAGATTTAATAAATCAAGAACGTCAACGCATTGTGCAAACAAGTCCCGCTTGTAATCTTTGGGTTTCTGATGTTTTACCTTCTGCATCTCATCCCCACCAAGATTTAATTCTGCAACTTTATGACATTGGTTGCATCATTTTTGGCGATCACGTACAAGCTTCTGGCGCAGTTTTTCCCTATTATATTGATTTGCGAATCATCATTTCTAAACCGCAAATTTTCCATCAAATTTTAAGCGCTTATGCAGAAATTTTGGAAACTTTGGAATTTGATAGAATAGCAGGAATTCCCTACGGTTCTTTACCCACAGCAACCGGGTTATCTCTGCGCTTACATCGTCCCATGATTTATCCGCGAAAAGAAGTGAAAGCGCATGGAACTCAAAGAGTAATTGAAGGGTATTATCAACCAGGGGAAAAAGTTGTGGTAGTCGATGATATTATGATTTCTGGCAAAAGTGTCATGCAAGGTGCAGAAAAGTTGCAAGTGTCTGGTTTAAGGGTGGAGGATATTGTGGTATTTATCGACCATGAAAAAGGAGTGAAAGATAAATTAAGAGAAAATGGTTATCGAGGTCATGCAGTTTTAACTATTTCCGAAATTGCGGAAACTTTGTATCAAGCTGGTAGGATTAATGAGTCACAATTTCATCTTTTAATCTAGAATTTTAGCTAGGGAAGGTAGCTGATTATTGCAGCAATTAAATGATTGAATACCACTAATAAATGTGAATTAGGGAAAAAGGAAAACAACTAAAGTCGTTATACCAATTCTCTATGAAGATGCGCTGTAGGGAACCCCTCCCCGTTCACAGTCCCGGTTTAATGATTAAGCGCAATTTTCCAGAGAATTGGGAGCATCCCAATTTTGCAAAAATACAAGCGATTAGAAATCGCGGCTACACAGACAAAGCCTGCCTCCGCAGGCTAAAAGTCCGCGCAGGCGGACTTGGTTTGTATAGCCCCAGACTTCCAGTCTGAGGGGCAATTTACACATTTGGGATGCTCCCAGAGAATTGGTATTACAATAGACCTTTAACCGATTCCTTCAATTACGGGATGGAAGTAGAAAGCTATTCCCAAAACTGTGTAAGCTGCTAATAGTAAAGTTCCTTCTAACCAATTCGATCGCCCATCGGAACTAATCGAATTAGCAATTAACACAGCTACAGCTACAGCTACTAATTCAAATGGATTAAAATCTAAATCCATTGGTTGACCAAATACAAAACCAGCTAAAACTAATACTGGGGCAACAAACAAAGCAATTTGTAAACTAGAACCTACGGCAACAGAAACGGAAAGATCCATTTTATTTTTCATCGCTACAGTAACAGCGGTTGCGTGTTCCGCAGCGTTACCAACAATGGGAACAATGATTACACCAGTGAACAAAGCTGTTAATCCTAAACTTTCGGTTGCTACTTCCAAAGAATCAACTAAAAGTTCTGATTCCACTGCTACCATTAAAGTGCAAGCTAACAGTATGCTAATCCATAAAGGTAAGTTGACTTTATCGCCTGATTTTTCACCAGCAAGATTTGCTTCAGCGAACGCTTCTAACTCTCCGGGATCTACATCTGCTACACCTGCGTCGTAGAGATAGGAGTGGGTACGCATGGAAAACAGCAAAGTCAAGCCGTAAACTATGATGAGGACGATCGCCACTGCACTAGAAAGCGTTTGCATCGTACTTTCGGAAATCCCCTGCGAGGTGTAATTGACCATTGTGGGTAATAACATGGCAATTACGGCTAAATTCATCGACGAAGCATTAACTCGCGCCACTATGGGCTGAAATTCTTGCTCTTTGTAACGCAGACCTCCCAATAACATAGAAAGTCCCATAACTAATAGCAAGTTACCAATAATTGAACCTGTCAAGCTGGCTTTTACCACACTGATAAATCCAGCTTTCAGCGCTACCAAACCGATAATTAATTCAGTAGCATTGCCAAAAGTGGCATTTAACAACCCCCCCAAGGAAGGGCCAAGAACTACGGCAATCTCTTCTGTCGCCGTTCCCATCCAAGCCGCTAAGGGTAGAATTGCCAAAGCTGAGGTGATGAATATGACAATTTCTCCCCAGTGGAGGAAGCGTGCGGCAATGGAAATGGGAATGAAAATTAGAAGGGCTAGGAAAATTTTATCTTTACTCAACATTTAGTTTTGTGTGTTTTGGTTCATTACAGTATTATGCACATCGCTAGAGAACTAGAAAACTAGAGGGGCTAATAAAAACCCTCTTTGGATGCAAAGTTCAGCAGGAATAGTAAAAAATTATTTATTTAATTTAATAATTTTGGCAATTCTTAATTTAAATTTTCAATACTAGTTAAATTTCGTTAATTAATGTGGAACAATTCTAAAATTTAAGGTTTAATCTAGAAGGATAAAAGAAAATACCTAATTCGGTATGTGGCTTTTATTTCTCAACTAAAAGATCGCTTTAGTAAGGTTGTCGATCGCTACGGATATCTATATAGTCTTTGATCCCCAGCCATAGCCAAAAAATCATCGACCTGGAAGGTTAAAACCCAATAAACAGGCGGGTTGGCAAGCTGTTTAACCTAACAAAATTGGACTTAGTACTTATGACTGCTTTCGCAGATTTACCAACTTCCCTTCACGGGGAAACTGAGAACATCACGGCATTAACAACTGATAATGACCTGGGGATCGATCCCCAACAAATTACCGGAGTTTTTGTCACGGTTCACGGACATTTCTATCAACCACCAAGGGAAAATCCTTACTTGGATGCGATCGAAAGGCAACCAAGTGCAGACCCTTTTCATGATTGGAATGAACGAATTCACCACGAGTGCTACCGTCCTAATGCCTTCGCTAGGGTGTTAAATGACAAGGGCGAACTAGTGGGGATCGTTAATAACTATGAGTACATGAGTTTTAATATTGGGCCTACACTCATGTCATGGTTAGAAAAATATGATTTAGAGGTTTATCAGAGAATTTTAGAGGCCGATCGGAAAAGTGGCGATCGACTAAACGGGCATGGAAATGCGATCGCCCAAGTATACAACCACATCATCATGCCTTTGGCAAACGCTAGGGACAAATACACCCAAATTCGCTGGGGCAAAGAAGACTTCCGTTCCCGCTTCCATCGCGATCCCGAAGGAATGTGGTTGGCGGAAACTGCTGTAGATTACGCTACATTAGAAGCGGTAATTGCCGAGGGCATTCGCTTCTTAATTCTCGCCCCTTCCCAAGCCCAACGTTGCCGACCTTTACCCACAGAAAAAGAACCGAAATCACAATGGTTGGAAGTGGGAGGCGGACAAATCGATCCCACCCGACCTTACCGTTGTTACTTGCCCGGAACTGACAAATTTATCGATATTTTCTTCTATGACGGCCCAATCTCCAGAGATATGGGCTTTAATGATGTTTTGAATAGTTCTCATAACTTAGCAGGACGAATCGGCATGGCAATCCAAGGCGATCGCCGTCCCGCCCAGTTAATTTCCGCTGCTACCGATGGCGAAACCTTTGGACATCACAAGCATGGCACAGAAAAATGCTTGGCTTATGCTTTTACCAGCGAGTTTGCCAGTCGGGGTTGGCAAGTAACGAACTTCGCCCATTATTTAAGCTTGAATCCCCCCGCTTGGGAAGTAGAATTAAAACCTGTGACCGCTTGGAGTTGCAGTCACGGAGTCGATCGCTGGCAAGAAGACTGCGGTTGCGGTGGTGGTGGGGGATGGCACCAAAAATGGCGGCGACCTTTGCGCGATGCGTTAGATTGGTTGCGCGATCGCTTGATTGAAGTTTACGAGGAAGTGGGGCGGAAGTATTTCCTCGATCCTTGGCAAGCTAGGGATGAGTATATTAAGGTGATTCGCGATCGATCTGCTGCCAATGTCGAACAGTTTTTGATCAGACATCAATCTCATAAACTTGAGTCGGCAGAAAGAATTGATGCTTTGCGTTTGTTGGAAATGCAGCGTCATGCGTTGTTAATGTACACCAGTTGCGGCTGGTTTTTTGAAGAAATTTCCCGCCCCGAAGGTGTGCAAATTCTCCGCTATGCTTCCCGTGCTTTAGAATTAGCGGGAGAAGTGGCAGGTGTACATTTAGAAAAAGAGTTTGTCGATCGCCTCGCCCTCGCCCCCAGCAACATCGATACTTTCCGCAACGGTGACGAAGTTTACCGTCAGTTGGTAGTTTCCGCACAAGTCAACTTCCAGCAAGTAGCTGCACATTACGCCATTTCTTCCCTGTTTACCACCTACCAATCAGAACAGCGGGTTTATTGTTACACCGCTAATCAAGTTGATTATCAATTGCAACGCATGGGTTCCTTAACTTTAGCAGTAGGGCAATTGAAATTGGTTTCTGAAATTACTTGGGAAAGTGCAGATTTAACCTTTGCGGTATTGCATTTAGGCGGTTGGGATTTCCACTGTTGCATTAAGCGGTTTACTTCCCGTCGCGCTTATACGCAAATGAAAGAACAATTATTTGATGTTTTGCAACAAGCAAGTGCCGCCCAAGTAATTTTGGCAATGGTTAAATTGTTTGGCGATCAAAACTTTAGTTTACAGAATTTGTTTGCTGAAGAACGCCATCGAATTATGCGTTTATTAACCCAGGAAACTTTGGTGCGGTTAGATCAACTTTACACCCAAGTTTATCGGGATAACTTTGGAGTTTTGCGGGCGTTTCATCGCGACGAGTTACAAGTACCGCAAGAGTTACAAGTGGCAGCAGAAATTGCTTTAAGTAATCGGGCAATTTTGACAATGCGATCGCTAGAACAAGTACTCAGCGATTTAGCTTTTGACGATCCGCAAGCTGGATTAGCAGAAATTGGCGAGTTAGAAGCAGTTGCGATCGAAGCTAATAGTATGCGCTGTCAGCTGAAAGTCCGCGAAGGTAAGCAAATGATGGAACGGTTAATTTTGCGGTTGCTTTGGCATCTTTTACATGATGCTAATCCCACCACAATGGAAGCCGAAATTCACCGTTTAGAACGCATGGTTGATGTTAGCTATCGTCTGAATCTTGGCTTATCTTTAGATCGGGCACAGGAAATATTTGCTAACGCTTTGTCTAAGCAAATTATGCCTAACTTTGTTCCGGTAAGTGCGGTTTTGGATGGGGGAAAGGGCGATCGATCTCCCGGTTGGGAATTAACCCAAATGCGTCCTTTAATCCGCTTAGCTGAAAAACTCAAAGTTGACATCGACTTTTGGGTAAGTCAGTTAGTTTAAGAATCTAGATCCCCGACTTCTTGAAGAAGTCGGGGATCTGGGACTTGAATAAATCATGATGACAAACAATTAAAAAGTAATTGATTATACTACCTAACTTTTCTATTAGCCTCTATATTTAGATAGAGGTTGAATGATTTAGTCAAATAAAGCCGATCGCACTACTAAGAAACTTAGCCCTTTGCTCAAACCAACACTCTGCTTTACGCAAAAATTCTCTAGTATAAAAACTTTTTTTTGTCAATAATTAATATTATTAAATACAGATTAAGTATTGTTTAAACAAAGATTAATTATTGATTAAAGATGGATAAACTAGACATTTTACCTGCTATTTAGACAAACATACAGTGACGATTATCACATTCACTAAATACAAAATTTAATGGTATAACGTAAAAGTAATCTAAGTTAGAAAGTGTACAGCAGCAAGCTGCTGTGTTAATTGGCATCGCAAAAAGTTTTTGAGAAAAATAGCTGTCATGAGTATCGTCGAAACCAAACTCGAAGTAACTGATACTGCATTTCATGTAGCAGGTTACGAAAAGATTGAGTACAGTCTCGTTTATGTCAATGGAGTTTTTAATCCGCAAAATTCTGAGATTGCAGACACTTACCAGAAATTTGGACGCTGCTTAGCAGTAGTAGATGCCAATGTAAATCGATTGTATGGACAGAAAATTCAGTCCTATTTCCAATACCACAACATCGATTTAACAGTATTTTCGATCGCCATTCCTGAACTAGATAAAAATCTCAGGACTTTGGAGAAAATTGTTGATGCTTTTGCCGAATTTGGTTTACTTCGTAAAGAACCAGTTTTGGTAATTGGCGGTGGTTTAATTACTGATGTCACAGGTTTAGCTTGTGCTGTTTATCGTCGCAGCAGTAATTATATTCGCATTCCCACAACTTTAATTGGGTTAATTGATGCGAGTGTGGCGATCAAAGTCGCAGTCAATCATAAGAAACTAAAAAATCGTTTGGGTGCTTATCATGCTTCCCAAAAAGTGATTTTGGATTTCTCATTTTTGGAGACTTTGCCAACTGCTCAAGTTCGCAACGGTATGGCAGAATTGGTGAAAATCGCTGTGGTTTCTCAGGGAGAAGTTTTTGAATTGTTGGAGAAGTACGGCGAAAAATTGCTGCACAGTCATTTCGGCTATCTTGGCGATAATTCCGAACTGCAAGAAATTGGTCAAAAAATTAATCATCTGGCAATTAAACGAATGCTAGAGTTGGAAGTTTCTAACTTGCATGAGTTAGATTTAGACCGAGTAATTGCTTACGGACATACTTGGAGTCCGACTTTAGAATTAACGCCTCGCATACCTTTATATCACGGTCATGCTGTTAATATTGATATGGCTTTATCGGCTACAATTGCAGCAAATCGGGGTTATATTACGACTGAGGAACGCGATCGCATTCTCCAATTAATGAGTCGTTTAGGTTTAGCATTGGATCATCCTTTGTTAGAAATCGATTTGTTATGGCGTGCAACTGAGTCTATTATTTTGACTAGGGATGGTCAACTACGCGCCGCTATGCCAAAACCGATCGGTACTTGCTTCTTTGTTAATGATTTGACTCGCGAAGAACTAGCAGCAGCAGTAGCAGATCACAAGCGAATTTGCGCTACTTATCCTCGCGCAGGTGCAGGTGTTGACGCTTATGTGGAAAGCGAAGAACCGGAATTAGTCGGGAGTCGCGGATGAGTGATAGTGTAATTAAAGGCGATCGAGCAAGACCTGTCACTCCTTTAGGCATTTTGGTAGAAAAGCTAGAAAAAGTTGTCAAAATGGCTGAAACAGCGACAGTTTCCGCTGAAATTAACAACGCACTGCAAGAAGTATATCAACTAGCCGCTGGTATCGATCCGTACTTGGAAGAAATGACTACCCAAGAATCTCCTGCGTTAGCGGCGTTGGCGAAAAAGACTCGCGAAGAACCTTGGAGTAAACGCTTTAGCGATCGCGCCACTGTGCGACAGTTAGAACAGGAAATGCTTTCGGGACATATTGAAGGACAAACTTTAAAAATGTTTGTCTATATGACTGGCGCAAAAAACATTTTAGAAATTGGAATGTTTACCGGATATTCGGCGTTAGCAATGGCGGAAGCATTACCAGAAAATGGGCGAGTTGTTGCTTGTGAAGTGGATGAATATGTAGCTAATTTCGCCAAAAATTGCTTTCAAGAATCACCTCACGGCAGTAAAATTTCTGTAGAAATTGCCCCAGCTTTACAAACTTTGGAGAAATTAGCAGCAGCGAGAGAGTCCTTTGATTTGGTGTTTATTGATGCCGATAAAAAGGAATATGTAGACTATTTCAAGATGCTGCTAGACAAGGGATTATTGGCAGAAAATGGGTTTATTTGTGTGGATAATACGTTGCTTCAAGGGGAACCTTATTTACCTGCGGAAAAACGTAGTGTTAATGGAGAGGCGATCGCACAATTTAACCACATTGTTGCCGCAGATTCCAGAGTTGAACAGGTTTTGTTGCCCTTGCGAGACGGTTTAACCGTGATTAGGCGAGTTTAGGGACTCGGAACTGGGAAGAAGAAATAGGGAGGTAGAACCTCTCAGACCTCGTTCCCAGGTTGAACCTGGGAACGAGAAATAGAGGCTCCGCCTCTTGTTCTTGGTACACAAACGAGAAAAGAGGAAGTAGGGAGGTAGAACCTCCCAGACTTCGTTCCCAGGTTGAACCTGGGAACGAGAAAGACGAGAAAATATTGACACAATCAAACTTAATCTGATATGAAAGAGCGGATTTTTGCGGTGTTGCAAAACTTGGGGACTTTGGCGCTTTTGACGATCGCATTTCCCTTTAATTTAACGATTGTATTAACAGCATTATTTTGGAATTTGATTAGTCAACCTTGGCAAAAACCAAGAGTAAAAAACCCGAATCCGAAAAATATTATGCTGACTGGTGGGAAGATGACGAAGGCGTTGCAACTGGCGCGATCGTTTCACGCAGCTGGACATCGGGTGGTATTAGTTGAAACTCATAAATATTGGTTAGTTGGACATCGCTTTTCTAACGCGGTCGATCGCTTTTATACTATTCCCGCACCGTCAAAAGATCCTGAAGGTTATACTCAAGCTTTATTGGAAATAGCTAAACAAGAAAACATCGATGTTTATGTTCCGGTTTGTAGTCCGATTCAAAGTTATTATGACTCTTTAGCTAAACCAATTTTATCAGGTTGTTGTGAAGTTTTTCACTGCGATGCTGAAGTCACAAAAATGCTGGATGATAAGTTTACTTTTGCGGAAAAAGCGCGATCGCTAAATTTACCTGTTCCCAAAACTTTTTTAATTACAAACCCCGAAGAAGTGCTGAATTTCGACTTTTCCCAAGAAACGCGCAAGTATATTTTAAAAAGTATTGCTTACGATTCCGTGCATCGTTTAGACATGACTAAATTCCCAATGGAATCTAGAGAAAAAATGGCGAATCATGTTCGCAGTTTACCGATTAGTAAAGACAATCCTTGGATTATGCAAGAATTCATACCAGGAAAAGAGTATTGCACACACAGCACTGTGAGAAATGGCGATTTAAGAGTACATTGTTGCTGTGAATCTTCCGCTTTTCAAGTAAATTATGAAAACGTGGATAATCGGAGAATCTTTGAGTGGGTGAGTCATTTTTTCCGGGAATTCAAATTAACCGGACAAATTTCGTTTGATTTTATGGAAGCGGAAGATGGAACGGTTTATGCGATCGAATGTAATCCCCGCACTCACTCAGCAATTACTATGTTTTACAATCATCCAAAATTGGCAGATGCTTATTTGAATGATGAATCAGATTCCAATTATCCCTTGCAACCTTTAGCGAATAGTAAACCAACTTATTGGTTGTACCATGAAATTTGGCGGTTGACTGGAGTGCGATCGATCGAACAACTAAAAACCAGATTAAACATTATTTTGCGTGGTAAAGATGCCATCTTTCAACTTAACGATCCCCTACCATTTTTAATGGTACCTCACTGGCAAATCACCTTATTATTACTCAAAAACCTACAAAAATTTAAAGGTTGGATCAGGATAGATTTCAACATTGGTAAACTCGTTGAAATCGGTGGAGACTAAAGGTACGTAGTTGCGCTTCAGCGCTCTTATTTAGCGCTGAAGCGCAACTACGTACTTTATATTTCATTTATCGCCATCTTTAATAACTCTTTTAGAGAAATTCCTGCTGCTTTTGCCATACAAGAAATCACACTTTTAGTCGCAAAAGAACAATACAAACCTGCTTCTAAAAACCAAGGTTCTCCCTTTGGATCGATGCGAAAATCAAATAAACTGTAATGACGACAACCTAAAGCTTGATGACACTTTTTAGCTACTTCTTGAACCTTTGCGGTAAGCGGATCTTTAGGGTCTACAATCCAAGCAGTAATATTATCTTTAGCAGTTAAAAATAAGTTACCATCGTCATTTTTTTGGATTTTATCAGCATAGTTGCGAATCGGTTTTTTCTGAGGATCTACTAAATACTCTTCAAGAGGTAAACCCACTAATTCTCCGTCTTTAACAATAATGCCACATCTGACTTCTCGACCTAGTTCGATGAATTCTTCAACTATCACTTCCGAATCATATTCAAATGCTTTTTTCAAGGCAGTATCATATTCAGTAAAATCTTTAACTAAAACTACTCCTAAAGAGTTGTCAGAACTTGCAGGTTTAACGACTGCTGGAGGTAGAATTGTCGGAACATCTCCTTTACGAAGAACTTCTCCGCGAGGTACTTTTACCCCTGCTGCGGCGACAATTGCTTTAGCTCTTGCTTTGTGAGATCCGATCGCCATAACATCAGAAGTATTACCGATATAAGGAATTTTCAGCAAGTCGAATAAACCTCGGTAATAAGTCATTCCCGGAAGACAAAACATTTGTGGTAAAACCAGGTCAATGTTTTGCGTTGTGATAAATTCGATCGCCTCAAATAGAGTCTTATGTTTGGCGATCGCAATATCATCTAAACTGAGAGAATCGGGAAATCGCCAATTGCGATCGGGTGTAATATATGCAATCAGAAATTCATAGCATGGATCTGCTGTTGCTGTGAGACAATCTTGAGCATAAAGGCGTGATAAATCACAGTAAAAATCACTTTCAGCAGAACCAACTAAATGAAGAATATGTAGCGATCGCATAATTAATCTTTCTATCTAATAACATTACTTATTGTAGGGTGCGTTAGTGATAACGTAACGCACCATCCCACTGTTAAGAGTGAACGACTGAAGTCGTCACAACGAACCTTAAAAAGAGTAAACTCTCCCAGTTTCATCAATATAAACTGACTTGTCTTCGTCTGCGGGATTAGTTGCTAAACGAATGCGAACAAAAAGTTGATTTCGTTGAGGGTCAGTGCTGTAGTCAAACGCTAATATTTGTGGAGAGTAAATATTAACATTAACAATATCAGAAATTTCATTAATGCTTCCTGCCGTAAAATTACTAGTACTGTTTGGAGGCAAATTTCCTGGTGCATTACGACCGAAACCATAATTAACAGGAAAACCTGATTGATTCAAAAGGGTAATTTGAATTGGTTGTTTGGGGTTAACCTGTGCTTGGGGTTGCCAGAAACCAGAGGAAAAAGTGTTTGCACCTGTTTTAGGTTGAGAAAAAACAGCGTGAGGAATTGTTACAGAGATGCAGCTAAGTAGTACCAAGGCGGCTAAAAATCTTATTTTCATCTTTACCTTTTCTTTACCCAATTATGCTTAATATTTAATCTTGGGCTTCCATGTTAATAGTATGCTTACAGCCAGTAATTTTTATCTTTTATACTAAAATTTTTACATTTGGGAATTGAAAATCGCAGATCAACGCAGATAAAACTATAGAGACGTTTCATGAAACGTCTCTACCACACTAATTAATTCAAGTTGCTAGTTACAAGTCTAGTTATTTCTTAGCCCCCCTTGAGTAAGGGGGGTTGGGGGGATCTAAACCCAGTAATCACAGCGTTAGATCCCCCCTAACCCCCCTTACTCAAGGGGGGAACTCCGAAAGAATTAATCACTAGCAACTTGCGTTAATTAGTTAATTATTAGACGGTTAAGCATTCAACGGGAGAAGATTGAACAATGCTTTCTCCGGTTAAACTAAAGGCGCGAACTTCGATAATTTTTACTTTAACTATTTGACCTTTGAATTCGCTAATATTACCGGGGAAAAAGGTGAGACGATTTCCGCGAGTTCTTCCCATGACTTGAGTTGAATCTTTGGGATTTTGGTCTTCGACTAAGACTTCTTCGATGCGGTTTTGGTAGCGTTGCGATCGCTCAGATGCTTTAATAGAAACCAAGTGATTTAAACGTTGTAATCTATCCGCTTTCACCTCTTCCGAAAGTTGATTCTCCCAAACAGCAGCAGGCGTACCCGGACGGGGAGAATAAGCAGCAGTATTTAATAAATCAAAACCAATCTCTTCAACCAACTTCAAAGTATTTTCAAACTGCGCTTCAGTCTCCCCAGGAAAACCGACAATTGCATCCGCACTAATCGCCGCATCTGGCATATAACGGCGAATTGTATCAATAATTCGGCGGTATTTTTCCTGAGTATAACCCCTAGCCATTGCCTTGAGAATTTCATTATCTCCCGATTGAAAAGGAATGTGGAAATGTTCGCAAACTTTCCGCAATTCCGCACAAGCTTTAATCAATCTTTCCGTGAAATAACGAGGGTGAGAAGTCGCAAAACGAATCCGTTCAATACCAGGGACATCATGAATAAAATACAGCAAATCTGTCAGAGTATGTTTGTGTCTTCCTTCCGGTGTAACTCCCGGTAAATCTCTACCGTAAGCATCAATATTTTGACCGAGTAAAGTTATCTCTTTATAACCCTGACTTGCTAACTCTTCAACTTCCCGAAGAATCGCTTCAGGAGTACGAGATTGTTCTACTCCTCGAACATTGGGAACAACACAATAAGTACAACGTTCATTGCAACCATAAATCACATTCACCCAAGCAGTAACAGCACTATCACGCCGAGGTTTAGTGATATCTTCCATAATATGAACAGCTTCCGTTGCAATTACTTGATTGCCATTAAAAACCTGTTCCAATAAATCTTCTAAACGGTTAGCGTGTTGCGGCCCCATTACTAAGTCTAATTCAGGCACTCGCCGCAGTAAAGCTTCACCTTCTTGTTGCGCCACACAACCTGCAACAATTAATGTTAAATCCGGTTGTTCTTGTTTGCGTTTCGCCTGTCTTCCCAGATAAGAATAAACTTTTTGTTCGGCATTATCCCGAATTGTACAGGTATTGTAGAGAATCAGATTAGCATCATTAGGATCTTCCGACCACTCAAAACCCATATCTTCCAAGATACCAGCCATGCGTTCGGAGTCGGCTTTATTCATTTGACAGCCGAAGGTGGTAATGTGATAGCGACGGGGAGTAGTGGTCATGGTTCAGTTAGGCAAAAAGTTAAATATAAATGACAAACTCTTATAAATTATAGATTTTTGTGATTTGTTTTGGTGAATCGCTTTTGGGACTCAAGTCCCAGCTATAGAGACAAAACCTGCCTACGCAGGTTTCAGAGTCCGCGTAGGCGGACTTTGTTTGTGTAGTAGCGGTTTTAACCGCCTTTTATCCGCCTTTTAAATATAATAGCAATCTTGTTTCATTAAATTTATAAAATTACAATAGAGCCTGTAAAACCTGGAACTAAATAAATTAAATAAATCTCTCCAGAAGCGTCTGCTTTATCAATAACTTCCCGTAAATTTTCACCATGAGTAATAATTCCGTTAGTATTATATGCCACATATTGATGAGCATACTTTTTAAAGAGTTGGCGATTTCGATTTAACCATTTCACGATTTCCCGACCTTCTTCAGGAGAGGGTGTTCTACTCATAAATTTTACCGTTGATGAAGTGATAGTAGAGATCGCACAAATCCCCCGATCGTATAATTCAAGTTTAGCAACTATTTAATTGCTGTGGAATGTTGCGATCGCTTTTTCACATATACCTCTAAAAATCAAGAAATTTCTATGGTAATTTTTTTTCCTAAAGCATTGGCATATTTTTCTAGAGTAGAAATGCCAACATTTTCTGCATGATTCTCTATTCTAGAGATTAGGGATTGATGCTTATTTAACTTCCGTGCTAATTCTTTCTTTGTTATTCCAGCTTCTTCCCTTGCTTGCGCCAGCAGCACACCAATTTTAAAACTTGCATATCCCGACTCAAAACCTTCAGCAAACTCAGGATCAATTTTTTTGCGGTTTTTAATGTATTTTTCTACATCATTCATTATTCTGTCTCCTGCTTAAATAATCTCGTTTTCGCTGTTCTGCTAAATCTATTTCTTGAGATGGAACTTTTTGTGTTTTTTTAGCAAATCCGTTGGTTAAAATAACTAAGTTATCATTATCAAAGAAGCCCAACAGCCGAAAAGTATTATTTCCTTGATTAATCCTAACCTCCCAAATATCATCAGTGTTGACCAATTTCTTAAAATATCTACTAGGAATAGAATCAAGTTCTTGAATTAAGCGTAGCACCCAAAGAACTTTTTGGGCTTGTTTCCCAGACAAAGAATCAAGAAATTCTTCAACGGGGCAGCGATCCGAGTCTGTGCGGTAGAATAAAATTTCTCTCATAGACTAAGTACAACGGACGCAATTTTACAATTGTACCGCCTTTGGCTTTTCGTTTTTATAGCTTCATAAAAAATGGCGATCGCTTTTTCACATCTACCTCTAAAAATCAAAAAAATTCTATAGTAATTTTCAAACTATCTATCTAAAGGCTAATGAATAAGATTTTTATGCGATCTATTTTTTGAACAAAACTAGAGAACTATAATTTAGTTTGTAAGCAAAATCATTATATCCGACTACATAGTTGGATACTGAACACTTAGCAGAAAGGAGGATATAAGATGACTCTAAACCAGCAAGGAATAGTCATGATGCCTCAAGAAGGCGATGTAGTGACAGTTGTCGGTGATACTGTCACCTTTAAGGCATTGGGGCAGAATACTCAGGGAAAATATGCGCTGATTGAGATTGTATGTAATCCAGAGGTCGGTACGCCTCCCCATATTCATAGTCGTGAAGATGAAGCGTTTTACATTCTTGAGGGTGAAGTTGAGTTTCGCTTAGATGACCAAATTATTTTGGCGACACCTGGTACATTCTTACATTCTCCCAAGGGACAAAAACACAGCTTAAAAAATACTGGAACGACGCGATCGCGAATGTTATGTTGGGTAACACCTGCTGGTTTGGAAATGTTTTTTGCTGAAGTTGGCAGACCTGTAACCGATCCATTTAATCCACCTGCGCCGGATCAAGCTGCGATCGACAAGCTACTAGCAACTGCACCAAAATATGGGCTGACAATCTTACCCCCAGAAGCATAAACTTGAAGTTTATTAATGCTGGCTATTTGAAGCTCGGGATTTTCAATCCGATAATCAAGTGCTTCAATAATAAACTGTAGATATTTAAAACTTAACTGCATACTTCTTTACTTTATATACCTCTGAAAATCTGACCCTATTCTAAACCGCTAGACTTAGCAATGTCTTAATTAAAAAATTGCGATCGCTCTTTTTTGAACTCCAAAGAATGCAAAGGAAAACAGGACGAGAGCGATCGCAATACTGCTTTGTACTCTCCTTTATTTACCTTCTCTTACCTAATACCTAGTACTTAGTTTCCAATCCTAAAGAAGACTATCTTTCGATAGAAAGACGATCCTCACTTGCGATAGAGCCAGACTCGCTAAATCAAGAGCTATTCTCAAAATGAAAAAGATTTTGATGAGTTCTGGTTAAAACAATGTATAACGAGGATAATAAGCGCACATCATCCAATCGTGAAATTAATCGCGACTCTAACGAAAGTAATTACACGGAAGTACCAAGAAGCACTGACACTATTAGAGACGAGTACAGAGATGGTTACGTTCATGGTCGAGTTGCTGAACATCGCTATAACGAAAGTCGCCAAGTAGACCGTGATAATAATAATGCCGCTCGTGGTTTGATCTTAGGACTGGTTATGAGTTCTTTGCTTGCTATTCCGGCGATCGCTTACTATCTATGGAATCGGCAAAATCAAGAACCTGTAGTTACACCTGCACCCGTAGTTGTACCTTCTGCTTCTCCTCAACCACAACCAACAATCATTCAAAGAGAAAGAGTAATTGAAAGAAATCCTGAAGTGCGAGTAGTTCCTGTTCCTCAAGGACAAACACCAACTACACCTGCACCAAATATTAATATTGAACAACCTGCATCCACACCACAACCAACACCAAACGTTAATATTACTGTTCCACCTGCTTCTCGCCAGCAGTCTCCTAATACAACTGAACAATCATCTGGCAATTCATCCTCTGGAACTTCAACTCAAGAATCACCTTCTGTTCAAAGTTCTCCTGCTTCGGGAATCAGCGGTGACAGTAGTTCCAATACTGGAGATCAAACTAACACTACAACATCTGGCGATAATACTTCATCCTCTGGTACTGATAATACCAGTCCTGCTGGACAATAAAAGTAATCCTCTCCATTCTTAATCCACAACCTTGTAGAGATGTTATGTATAACGTCTCTACATTATCATTTGTAATTAAATAAATTAGAACAAAGAGTGTGGAATTCACTCTTAATTAAAAAGCATTAGCGAGTGTTTCAAGCAATAAAGCTCTTTAAAGTTTAGTAAACTTGTCATTCATTACTGAGAAACAAGTGCTACTTTATTAAATAAGGCACTAATCAAGTAGATCTTCATTCAATTTCGCATCTTGGTTTAGTTTCGAGCCTGTGCCTTCCTGCTCGATTCTTAGTGCAGCAGATAACCGGAATGAGTTTCACTTTTGAGAGTTATATTTGCGTTCAATGCTTTACTAACTTGCTTGTTCTTTCTAGGAACGCAAATCGATCGCATAAGTGTCTTGAATGGAGGTGATGCACGCCGAGAGTCCGGTCTGTTGCGAGTATAGTCCGTGTTTTGGAGTTAAAGTTCTTTCTTTTTGAAAACTGTTCGTTATCAGTCGTTTCATTTAATTCGACTGTTTGTCATCTCAAAAACCCGCCTTGAGCTACCAGTAATTTTTCCTAGCAAGGCGGGTTTACAGTTGTTTAAGCAACTTGATGCTAATAATTAAATTATTATAAGTAATGTTAGTCAATAAAAGTTTTCGCTTTAAGATTGATACTCAAATAATTGGAGAGTTTGTTAATAGAGGCGAAGACTTATGGAGAATCTTTGGTCAAATTTCCAAGAAATTATCCTAAATCAGAGCAAAACAGTGGGTGGCGTTGAATTATTCAAAATTGCAATTGTAGTGGTGATTTTGTTGTCATCTCAGGTATTTAAGCAGATTTTCTTTTCTATTATTGTCGCTCGCATTGAACAACTAACTAAACTAACAAATAGCAAACTAGACGATCGATTGATTGCTGTAATTAAACCGCCTTTAGGATGGTTCATATTTTTTCTGACTTGTTGGGTCGTACCATTGTTGCTAACAGAAGAATTAGGAGATAATTTAACTCAAACAATTAGCAAATTTCTCAGTTTTGCTATTATTGCAACTGTGAGCTATACAATTTTTGAACTTGCTCCGTTGTTAGGAGAAGTTGCTGGAAAATTAACCGTTCGCACAGAAACAGAACTTGACGATTTAATTGTGCCATACCTGCCAAAATTGTTTCAAATTGCGGCAGTTCTCTTAGTAGTTTTAAAAGGTAGTGAAGTGATACTAGGGGTTTCTGCAACTGCGATCGTAGGAATTTTAGGCGGTGCTGGAATTGCTTTCGGTTTATTGATTAAAGACGTAATTTATGACTGGTGTTGTACAGTCATTATCTATGCTGATAATTTATATCGTAAAGGTGATAAGTTAATCGTTACCGATTCGGATATAGATGGACAGGTAGAAGTACTCGACATTGGTTTAAGAAGCACAAAACTCGGTCTTATCGAAACAAATTCAATTAGAAAGATTCCCAATTCTCAGATGATTAGGGGAATTGTAGAGAATCGATCGCAAAAAATCAACGCCGAGCAACTAACTTAATTACAGTAATTTCCGGGCGACAAAATAATCTTCCCGGCAAGTAAGTTCCTAATCCTCGATTTACATAAAGCAAATTTTTTCCTACTTGGTGTAACCCTTGCGACCACTCCCAATGTTGAAACACTTTGTAGCTTTTTTTCCTAGCGTAAGGCAAATGTTGCCGCAAAGGTTGAGGGAGGAAACGATAAATTTCTGGCAATAGTCCGGGGAGTGGGCCAAGTTTAGGGATAATAATTTGACCACCATGAGTATGACCAGATAACTGTAAATCGACGCGCCAAGATTGTAATTGCTCCGCAGTATCAGGATTATGAGCTAAGACAATGCGTGGAATCTTAGAATCAATTAGTGGCATGATTGCGCCTGGGTTAAATTGATAAGAACGGAGGTCGGCAAATCCAACTATGGCTAATTCCGAGCCAAAAGGATAAACAATTTGATTCCAGAGAGCATGAATATCAATGCTAGTTAAAGCTCGAATAATTGTGGGTTTTGAGTGAGAAAAATAAATATCGTGGTTGCCTAAAACAGCGTAGATGCCATAGCGACTTGTTAAATGCTTAAGTCGGAGTATTAGTTTATGAATTGCAGCCGGATCGCTGGTAACATAGTCGCCTGTGAGAAATATTAAATCGGGTTGAATTTGATTGCTCGTAGCGATCGCTTCAGCTAACAAAGCTTCTGACAAGCAGAAACCATCATAATGAAAATCAGAAAGTTGAACGATTTTAGTACCCTGTAAGGATGGAGGTAAATTAGCGATCGGCACTGTTAATCTTTCTAGCTTTAACCTTCCGGTAAGTAACCTGTACATAAATTTATCTCTTTTATATTCAGGTGTAGCATAACCAAACCTCTAGATAAAAGAGCGTTTCACCGGAAAAAGTCAAACTCCGTTGGGAAAAAGACTTGTGTAAAACGCCTTGATTGAGCAAAATTCTGTTATGTAAAAAAGTTCTCATAACAACGCAGGTAAGCTTATGAAATTCACACCCATAGCCAGCGTCACTTTACTAACCACATTTAGTCTGATCGGTCCTGGACTTGCAGCTAATCCCGAACATACCAGACAGCTACTTGCCACCAAAAAATGTTCGCAATGCGATTTAACTGATGCTGGATTAGTGATGGCTAATCTAGTAGGTGCCGATTTGACTGGTGCCGATCTGAGTCGAGCCAACCTCAGCCGTGCTAACCTGATGGGTGCCGATCTCAGGGGTGCTAACTTGATGGGTGCCAGTCTGCATGGTGCTAACCTTAGCGGTGCTAACCTTAGCGGCGCTAATCTTACTGCTGCTGATTTAAGAGGTGCTTTTTTATCTCAGGCAAATTTAGTTGGGACGAATTTAGTTAATGCTAATTTGCTGGGTGCAGTTGGACTGCCAAATTATACGGGTAATGCCGAAGATTTTTACCGTTGGGGAATGGCAGAAGCTGAGAGAGATAATCACCAAAGGGCGCTGGAATTGCTTAACCAAGCTTTAGTGATGAAACCTGATTATGCGAATGCTTACTTAGGTCGGGGGATGGTACAATTTAATCAGGGCGATCGAGCAGGAGCGCTTGCTGATAGCAAAAAAGCAGCTCAACTTTACACTGCTCAAGGTAATCAAGAGGGAGCTAAAGCCGCGCAACAGATAGTTGCCGGAATCGAACAACTCAACAACCCCAAAAAGCGAGGCCCCAGTATTGGCGAAAATTTGTTTAATCTGCTGCAAGGTTTAGCAGGTTTAGCCCTTAGCGCTGGCTGGATCTAAGTCAATACTGCTCGGGTTTTGGGTAGGGGCGAAGCATTTGGGCGACAATTTATCACCTCAAACCCTAACTTTTCTGTCTAAATGCTTCGCCCTTCTATGCCAAAAAAAGCTTAACCGAGCAGTATTGGGATCTAAATGATATTGCTGAGGGAACAAGGAACAAATAAATTTCTTCTAGCTGTCTCTTATTCCCTGTTCCCTTTCTGCTCAACTAACTGTGACTTCAATCACTTAATTATTAAATAATAGTCACAGTTTTTCAGAGAGTTGAATCACTCTAATAAACCCATAAAAAGCTGATAGTAATACTATCAGTATTAGAGCGGTAATTTAACCACTCTTGGGGGGGAGTTAGAAATGTTAGAAAAACTTTTACTAGCAGCCACAGTTACTTTCTCGATACATTTTCTCATACCAGTAAGTTCCTCAAATATTGCTCAGACAAATTGGCAAATTGGTTCGGCAAGAAAGACAACTAGAGAATCAGCAAATTTAGTAGAACGGAAATTCCTAGCTGAAATTTGGCAACCTACAGATTTTCGGCACTAATTTTGCTGTTTGCCTCCAAGCAAATAAGTTACCATTTCCCCCTTACCTTTAATATAAATAGTACCCCGCTTAGTTAACTCATACTTACCTTTTAGCAAAAAGTATGTCCTATCGCTAACTTGAATAGCACCGGGAATGCCTTGAGATTCCATGCGACTAGCCGTGTTAACTGTATCACCCCATAAATCGTAACTAAATTTTTTAATTCCTATTACACCAGCTATAACTGGACCTGTATTCAGTCCAATTCGGAGATTAAAAGTTGTACCAGCTTTGCTATTAAATTCAGCAATTTTTATTAGCATATCCAATGCCATTTCAGCTGCGGCTTCTGCATGATCGGGACGAGAAGTAGGTAATCCAGCTACAGCCATGTAAGCATCACCAATAGTTTTAATCTTTTCTAAGCCATAATGTTCAGCTAAGCGATCGAATTCAGAGAATACTATATTCAAGTTTTCTACTAGTTCTCTAGGAGATGTGTTAGCTGACAATTCAGTGAAACCAACTAAATCAGCAAATAAAACTGTAACATTTTCAAAATTATCAGCGATCGTACCTTGTTCTGTTTGTAATCTCTCGGCGATCGGTTGCGGAAGGATATTGAGTAATAATTCTTCTGTTTGTTCTTTTTGGTAACGCAGAGCTTCTTGCGCTACTTTACGCACAGTAATATCCGAAACTGTACCTTCATAATACAGCAATTTTCCTGTAGAATCACGCACTGCACGGGCATTTTCGCTAATCCAAATTACTTTACCATCTTTACGCCGAATTAAAGATTCAAATCCATAAACAGCGTGTTCTTCTTCCATTTTCTTCACAAATTCTTGGCGGCGATCGGAATCGACATAAAGCTGATGGGAAATATTACTCAAAACTGCAATTAATTCCTCTGGCGAATCATAACCATAAATTTTTGCTAAAGCAGGATTAGCACTAATATAACGTCCTGAAGGTGTGCTTTGAAAAATTCCATCTACTGCGTTTTCGACAATGCTATGATATCTTTGTTCAGCTAATCTTAAAGCTTCTTCGGCACGTTTGCGTTGAATTAATGAACCTAATTGTGTAGCAACAGCACTAACGAGTTCCAGTAAATTTGCTTCTTCTTGAGCACGGGCTTTTTTGAAGAAAACTAAAACTGCTAAGACTTCATCACCAAGTAAAATGGGAACACTAAAACAACTATTTAATCCAACAGCAACAACCATTTCTTGACGATAAAAATTCTCTGGTGATTCAGTTGCGAGATTTTCAATCCATTCTGGCTGTCGATATCGCCAAATTCTTCCAGGTAATCCTATGTTGTAAGCAAATGTAAATTGTAAACTTGCTTGTCTAAATGTTTCCAACTCTGGTTCGCTGGCATACCAAGCAGGCGAACATTCCAAGAGTTGTCGATCGCTATTTGGAATCCAAGCTTCACCGAAATCCCAGCCGATCGTTTTGCAAATTAAATGTAGAATTACTTCAATAGCAGTGTCAAACTTTTCGGCGCGACTAATGGCTTGAGTCGCTGCTAATAACAGGCGAATTTTGATTTCGGCTTTTCTGCGATCGCTAATTTCTGCTTGCAACTGCTGATTTTTAGATTCTAATTGTTCTGATAATTTCTTTTGATTTAATTGATTGTTAATTCTTGCCAGAACTTCTTCTATGTGAAAGGGTTTAGTAATATAATCTACTCCGCCAACTTCAAAAGCTTTAATCTTATCTATTACCTGATCCAAAGCACTGATAAAAATTACAGGTATCTTGCTAGTTATAGGGTTAGCTTTTAAAGCTTGACATACTTCATAACCGTTCATCAACGGCATATTCACATCCAGCAATATTAAGTCTGGGGGAGACATTTCTGCTGCTTTTAAAGCCATTTGTCCGTTAATGGCTTTTCGCACATAATATCCTTGCCCAGCCAACATAGTAGATAACAGTCGTAAGTTATCGGGGGTATCATCAACGATCAGGATATTAGCTGTAGTTTCTGGATTTATTTGTAGTTCTTGTTGCTGATTCATTTAACGCGATCGATTATTCTTAAATTACTAGACTATGACTTTTCCTCATTCTCCTGAATCTGCCCCTGACTGGAAAACTTCTTTAAAGTTGGTGCAACTAAATTCTCTAAAACAGTCCGATTTCTTCCTTGCTGTTTAGCCGCATACAGCGCTTTATCAGTTAATGCAATTAAAATGTCTGGACTAATTTCTGGATTAGGAATAACAGTAGTTGCTCCTAAACTTAGGGTAACAAATGGGCTGACACTAGATTTAGCATGGGCAATTTTCAGAGCTTGCACTTTCTCTCTAATAAATTCTGCTACTTTTAGTGCCCCTTTAGCATCAGTATTAGGCAAAATTACTGCAAATTCTTCTCCTCCATATCTGGCTACTAAATCTGTTGAACGTTTGATACAAGTCTTAATTGTTGTTGCTACCTGTTGTAAACAAAAATCTCCTACCAAATGTCCATAAGTATCATTGTAAAATTTGAAAAAATCTACATCACATAAAATTAAAGATAAAGGTAACTGTTCCCGAAACATCTGTAACCATTCTAGCTCTAAATATTCATCAAATAAACGACGATTGGCAACTTCTGTTAAGCTATCCACAGTGGCAAGTCGCTCTAATTCTTGATTAGCCTTCATTAAAGCTTCTTCAGTTTTTTTTAACTGAATTAAGGAAGCCAATTGAGTAGCTACAGTATGAACTAAATCAACAAATCTTGGTTCCAGTTTACTTAATTCTTTTTTATAAAAAATGAGTACAGTTAAAAGTTGTTCGTTGATTAAAATAGGAATACCAAAAGCTGTTTTTAATCCCACTTCTAAAGCATCTTTTTGTCTAATAAATTCAAGTTGAGTTGCAGCCGAAATATCTTCTATCCACTCAAATTTTTGAGAAGTCCAAATTCTTCCAGGTAATCCATACTTAGAAGCAATTGTTAGGGATTTACTTTTTTCAATAAACTTTTCCAAACTTTTTTCACTCGTATACCAACCAGTACCGTATTCTAGTTTACTACTCTTATTATTAGGAATCCAAGCTTCTCCTAAATCCCAATTTATAGCAAGGCAAACTTGCTTAAGTGTAACTTTTAGAGCATCATTAAAATCTACTGATTTACTAATTAGTTGAGTAGTAGTAAATAAAAATTTAATTTCCTCTTCTACTTTCTGCCTTTCGATAATTTCCAATTGTAGTTGAGTATTTTGCTGATAAAGTTGCTTTTGTAATTGATGAATCGTTAGTTGATTTTCAACACGAGCCAATACTTCTTCCAATTGAAAAGGTTTAGTAATATAGTCTACTCCTCCAATTTGAAATGCTTTTACTTTATCTAAAGTTTCATCTAAAGCGCTAACGAAAATTACTGGAATATGACGAGTATTTTCTAAAGATTTTAATTGTTTACATACTTCATAACCGTTAATTTTCGGCATATTTATATCTAGTAATATTAAGTCTGGTTGACTTACTTCCACTCCTTTTAAAGCTAACTGACCGTTGATTGCTTTTCTTACTTGATAGCCTCGAGACATCAGCATATTGGACAAAAGTCGTAAGTTGTCCGGGTTGTCATCAACAACTAAAATATCTGCTTTACATGGCGTTGATTTTGATTTATTCATCAGGACGTTCCCTGGTTATATCAATTATTATATCCATCCGAAAGTTATCCACTAAGTCCACTAGAGTTTGCTTTAACTCTAGGTTACTTGCAGGTATTTGTTCAATAAGTTCGGTTACTTCTCGATCGTTAATAGCGAGTGCGGCTTCATGTAATTTTTTGAGCCATTCTTTTGGCATCATCTGTAAGTCATTTGGGTTAATGATTTTTGTTTCTGCTGAATTAATAGCAGTGGTAAATGATGTATTTTCTTGATAAACATAGCGTAATCCCAGATGTTTAGCCATTTTTTCCAATAATATTTCTTCTCGAAAAGGTTTGGGTAGAAAGTCGTCACACCCTGCTTTCAAAATCTCTGATTGTTGCTCTTGAAAGGCACTTGCGGTGAGAGCAATAATTACAGTATCTTTGCCTGGAGAGTGGGATTTAATGTACTTAGTAGTTTCATAGCCGTCCATGATTGGCATTTGCATATCCATCCAAATCAAATCGGGTCGCCAATTTTCCCAAATGGTAATTGCTTCTTGGCCGTTTTCAGCCTCGCGGATTTCAAATTTGAATGGTGTAAGTAATTTTACAACTAATTGTCGATTTTCTTTCAGGTCTTCAACTATGAGAATACGGTAAGTGGGTTGATTAGGCTCTAGACCAATGATTTTTTTGGTTGGAGAGAGGACTTTTTGCTGAGGATGAGAAACTAAGCGAGCAAAAATGTAGAATGTGAAAGTAGTTCCTTGACCGAGTTGGCTGCGAACGGTGATATCTCCTCCCATTAATTTAATGAATTGTTGACTAATGGGTAAACCTAACCCCGTACCTTGACCTGTCTGACGACCTGTTTGGGTTTGAACAAAGGGTTGAAACAAAGCTAAAATTTCGTTGGGTGCAATTCCTGGGCCAGTATCTTCTACTATAAAGACAATTTTAGCTTGATGGTTGGAAATTTCTGTTTCTTCTAAAATAACTTGTAATTTGACAATGCCTGTTTGGGTAAATTTGATGGCGTTACCTAGTAGGTTGAGAAGAACTTGTCGTAATTTACTTTCATCTGTTTGGATATTCTTTGGTACTTGAGGAGCAATTTCAAATATTAGTTGCAATCCTTTAGAGTTGGCTTTTAGTTGCAGGAGTTCTTCAAGAGAGTTGAGTAGTTCATGGAGATTAAAAGGATCTTCGTTTAAGGTAACTTGTCCGGCTTCTATTTTTGCCATTGATAAAATATCGTTGATTAAATCAAGCAAATGTTCGCCGCTGCGATTAATAATTTCTATGTATTCTTGTTGTTCTGAAGAGAGTGTTGTAGAACGAGCCATGAGTTGACTAAATCCCAGGATGGCGTTGAGAGGAGTACGCAATTCGTGGCTCATTTTAGCGAGAAATTGACTTTTGGCTTTGTTAGCTGCGTCGGCAGATTCTTTAGCTTTCATTAATTCTAATGATTGTCTTTGGGTTTGTTCTAATAATTCTGCTTGTTGCAAGGCGACTGCTAGTTGGGTGCCAATTTGTACTACTACGTCAATTTCTGCTTCTTGCCATTGTCTTGGACTAGAATTTTGATAGTTTGCTAACAATCCCCAAATTTTATTGCCACAAAAAATTGGGACAGTGAGATAAGCTTTCGCTTGAAATTGTTCTAAGAGATTGATGTAGCATCGAGCGAAATTTGTTTTATGAATATCTGCTACTGCTAGATAGCTTACGCCACGAGTGTAAGCGCCACCTTCAGTTTCTTGTAAGTATGTGTCTTTGATGGGGTTTTCAGGGGTAATCCAGTTTTTGACAAGGCATCTTTCTAAGTTTAAACAATCAGTTGCTAAGTTAGAGTTTTCTTGAGAGGGTGCGATCAGAGAAACCCATCCACTAGCTACAGATTCAGCGACAAATTCTCCACTCCAGTCAGGGTTGAAGCGGTAAATGGCGACCCGATCGCAGTTGAGAACTTGCCGTAATTCTGAAGTAGTGGCTTTAAATATTGTTTCTAGGTTTAATGTTTGACGGATTCTTTCAATTGCTTTGGCGATCGCTTTAGAACGTTCGGCGCTTTCTCTTAATGCGGCTTCTGTTTTCTGACTTTCTGTAATATCAATTGCCATTGCTGCACCACCAATTGCCTGACCATGATTGTCTACTAAGGCTGTGTTATACCATTGACAAATAATTCGCTTTCCATCTTTAGTTAGATTTTGATTAATGTTAATTTTTTCGTTACCTTCTTGTATTACATTCTGTAGAATATGAGTAATATTTTCCAGTTCTTCTGGCGGCACTATTAATTGTAAAACGTTAACATTTATAACTTCTGCGGCTCGATAACCAAAAATTTTTTCGGCGGCTGGATTCCAGGCGACTATTTCAAAGTTTGTATTCCATTCTATGATGGCTACTGGGGTTTGTTGGACAAAAAATGATAGTCTTTTTTGTGATTCTTTGAGTTTGGCTTCGGAGAGTTTGCGATCGGTAATGTCAAACATTAAACCATGCCAAATAACTTCTCCGTTTGAGTGATATTCTGGTTTAGAAGCTGCTTGTATCCATTTAATTCCTGATTGAGTAGTTATTCTCCCTTCCCAACGGCAAGGTTCTAGGCTTTGGCTACAAATTTGGATGTTTTCATCGTAACTTTTGCGATCGTCGGGATGAATTTTACTGAAAGCTAATTCTAAATCTTCTTGAATTTGCTCTGGTTCTAATTCATAAATCTCTCGGCAAGATGAACTAATATAAGTTAAATTAAAAGTACCGTCTGGCTTTTGAATGACTTCATAAATAACTCCTGGTAAATTGTCTGCTAATTTTTGAAATCTGGCTTCGCTTTGCTTTAAGGCGGCTTCGGTTTTTTTGCGATCGCTAATATCAGTTGCTGCACCAAGAATTTGTTCTGGCTTACCATCGGGAGTTCTACTGAAGATAATCTCTCTAGTAAATAGCCAAAGCCATTCTCCATTTTTATGGTGAATTCGGTACTCAAATTCTATAGCTTCTCCATCTTTGATGGTTTCTAATTTGGTGAATTTTTTTTGCAGGATTTGGCGATCGTCTTGGTGAATCAGATTTAACCAGTCTGTACTTTGCAATTCCTGTAATTCTTCTGGTGTATAACCAAGTATTTTCATTACTTCAGCATTAATATAAATATTTTGCAGTTCTGGTAATTTATAAATATACAAAAGATTGGGGTTCGCATCTGTTATTGCTTGCAACCAACGTTGACTATTCTGCAATTCTTCTTCAATTTGTTTGCGTCGGGAAATATCTTCAATTATCTCGATAAAATACTGGGGATTTCCCTGCCAATCTCGTACTAATGAAGTACTAATATTTACCCATTTAAGTTGACTATCTTTCCTAATTAAACGCTTTTCTACCGAATAGTTGTCAATTTTCCCTGTTAAAAGTTGATTAATATAATTTGAGCATCGATTTATATCTTCTGGCAGAGTCCAGTCTTGCCAAGTGAGTTGTAATAACTCTGGTTCTGGATATCCACTGATTTGACAAAGCTGTTTGTTGACTCGGAGAAATTGACCAGTGACAGATAGCTGATTCATTCCTACCGCAGCTTGCTCAAAGATGATGCGAAAACGTTCTTCGCTTTCTCTGAGTGCTTCTTGTGCTTGTTTTTCTGAGGTTATATCACGAAAAGTTATGGCTAAACCATCACCTAATTTAACTGCGGTTATTTGCACCCATAATTGGATATTCTCATAGGAGTAATAAATTTTTGTATTGAGACTTTCGTCTGTTTCTACTACTTTCACATAAGCATCAAATAAGCCACTTTCCTGATGACCGGGAAATTTCTTTAATAATGATTCTCCAACTAATTCTTCACTTGTTGACTTCTTAAGTTTTTCCGCAGTTTTATTCAATAAAACATATTTGAAATCTACAATTTTTCCTTGAGAATTGCGAACAGAAGCTAAGGCAGTTATCCCATCTAAAGAACTGTTTAATATACTTGCCAAAAGTGATTTCGTTTTTTGTAGCTGTTGATTCTGATTTTGGAGTTGTACTTGTAAGTTCTTAATAGTGAGTTGATTTTCTACGCGAACTAATACTTCTTCTACTTGAAATGGTTTAGTAATATAATCGGTGCCACCAACGTGAAAAGCTTTGACTTTTTCCGAAACTTGGTCTAATACACTTAAGAAAATTACTGGTATGTCTTTAGTTTGGGGATTTTCTTTAAGTTTCTGACAAACTTCATAGCCATTCATTTCTGGCATCATGATATCTAAAAGTATTATATCTGGGGGAAAGGCGATCGCATAATTTAAAGCTAACTCTCCAGAAATAGCTCTTTTAACGCTGTATCCTTCTTGACAGAGAACTTCAGACAAAAATCTTAAGTTACTAGGTTGATCGTCAACTACTAAGATTTTAATCTTGGCATTTTCACTTTTTCTTTGTTTGGAGTTATTTTTTGACAACAACATAAACTACTTTAAAAATGATTTTGTTATACGAACTATTATGTCAAGCCGAAAATCATTTAACAAATCCCTCAAAGCATCAATAAGAGTTGCAGAGTCAGCTGGCAATTCCTCGATTAGTTGAAAAATTAACTCTTCATTTAGTTCACTAGCTGCTTGATGCAACTGAATTACCCAATTTTGAGGTACTTTAGCCAGCAAGGGTAAAAAGAATGAATCTGGTTTTTGGCTAATAGAATAACGCTTTCTATAAAAAATGTTATCTATTTGTGGCAAATCTTCATAAACATATAAAATTCCTAAGTAATGAGCGATTTTTTCAAAAATTACTTTTTCTTGAAAAGGTTTGCGGAGAAAATCATCACAACCAATAGCCAAAAATTCTTCTTGTTTTTCTTCAAAAGCACTAGCAGTCAAAGCAATAATTATTGTATGAGGTACAGAAAATGAAGTGTTAGACAGGGAAAATTTGCGACCGCTCATTTCCTGTTGTAGCTGATTTTTTTTCCTTTGCTTTTCCAAATTTCTAATACATTTAGTAGCCTGCAAACCATCCATTAAAGGCATTCTTGTATCCATCCAAATTAAGTGCGGTTGCCAACTTTCCCACAGGCTAATTGCTTGTTGACCATTTTCCGCTTCTTGGACTTCAAAACCGATCGGTTGAAGTAACTTAAATAACAATAAACGGTTCTCTCTATTATCATCAACTACTAAAATTCTATGGGTTATTTGTTTAGACTCCAATCCAATTACTCTCTGCCTTGGTTGTGGCGTGATTTCCATAGCCTTTGCTAAGGAAATTTTAATATCAAATTTGAAAACTGTTCCTTTGCTTAAAACACTACTAACACTTATATTTCCTCCTAACAATTGCACAAATTTGCGAGTAATTGTTAACCCTAAACCAGTTCCTTCTGCACTTTTTTTTCCTGATTCAGTTTGCACAAAGGCATCAAATAAACTATCTATTTCTTCTGGTGCAATTCCCACTCCAGTATCTTCAACTTCAAACTCCAACCTGCATGATTGCTTATGTAAGCTAAAATTATTTTCACTAGCGACATTGACCCGCAGAGTAATACTTCCATATTGGGTAAACTTAATAGCATTACCGAGCAAATTAATCAAACAGCTGCGTAATTTCTTTTCATCAGTTCTGATATATTGAGGGACTTCCGGTGGTACTATTAACCTCATTTCTAATCTTTTTCTTTCAGCTTTAATTTGAAACATTTCTTCCAAACCATCTAAAAGCCGATAAAAATCAAAGCTGCTTTCATCCAGTGAAACTGCTCCTGATTCTATTTTAGATAATTCCAAAACATCATTAATCAATGCTAATAAATGTTCGCCACTACGATTAATAATTCTCAGATTTTCTGCCTGATCGCTACTTAGCATAGAGTCGCGCATCATCACCTGAGTAAAACCCAAAATTGCATTTAAAGGAGTACGCAACTCATGACTCATATTGGCAAGAAATTCAGTTTTAGCTTTAGAAGCAGCCGCTGCTGCTTCTTCTGCTTTTTTGCGTTCCACTATTTCTTCTTGTAATTGCTGATTTTGAGCAATTAGTTGTTTTTGCAATCTTTTAATTGTTAGTTGATGTTCAACTCTTGCTAAAACTTCTTCTACGTGAAATGGCTTGGTTACATAATCTACGCCGCCAACTTGAAAAGCTTTAACTTTATCTAACACTTCATCAGAAGCACTGATAAAAATAACAGGAATTCCTAAAGTTGTAGAGTCAGCTTTAAGTTGTTCGCATACTTGATATCCATTTATATCAGGCATTCTAATATCAAGTAAAATTAAGTCTGGTTGAGCCGATCGCGCTGCTCTCAATGCCATTTTACCATTAATTACTCCCCGGACTTTATAGCCAGAATCGGTTAAAGTTGCCGAGAGAACCTGTAAGTTTTCTGGCGTATCGTCAACTATTAAAATATTTCCTTTATGACCTACGCTATTATCCATTATTTACAATTTGTTGTTGAATTCAATAATTAATTTGCTTGGTTCTCGATTAAATCGATAATTTTATCACAACGGAAATTATGAGCTAATTCAGCAATCGATCGACTAATATGAGCATATTTTGGCGGCATTTGCTGCAATAATAGAAAAATTTTTTCATTATCTACAGCATCAGCTGCCTGGTATAGTTCATCAATCCATTCTGAAGGCATTACTTGTAAACAGATAGACTCAAGATTACTGGATGAATCCGAACTTCCACTTACAGTTTCTGCTCCAAAAGCTAGTTTTTCATTAGTTAATGATGAAATTTGTTGTTCATAAATATAACGTACTCCTAAATATTGAGCCATTTTTTCTAAAATTACCTGTTCGCGAAATGGTTTAGCGACGAAATCATCGCAGCCTACTGATAGAATAACAGAACGTTCTTCTTCAAAAGCACTGGCTGTTAAAGCAATTATCACAGTTGCTTGACCTTTTAAATGGCTTTTAATGTATTTAGTCGCTTCATAACCATCCATTACAGGCATTCTCATATCCATCCAAATTAAGTGCGGTTCCCAACTTGACCATAATTCTACTGCTTGCTGACCATTTTCTGCTTCCTGCACGGCAAAACCGAGTGATGCTAATAGTTTGACTAATAAAAGACGACTTTCTAGGCGATCGTCAACTACCAGGATACGATACTCACTTTGTCCTGGTTCTAAAGCAACTACTCGGCGGTTTTTTTGAGTGGTTTTTAATTCCATTCGATCGACAATATTAATAGCAATATTAAATTTAAAAATAGTACCTTCACCCAAAGTGCTGCTGACAGTAATATCTCCTCCCATTAGTTGAATAAATTGGCGGCTGATTGGTAAACCTAAACCAGTTCCTTCTTGCGATCGCCGACCAGTTTCAGTTTGCATAAATGGTTTAAATAAATTATCGATTTCTTGAGAAGAAATTCCGGCTCCTGTATCTTCAACTTCAAATAACAAATAATTTAATGAATTTTCAATTGCCTTACTTTCAGTTTTATCTGCTAATTTTACCCGCAAAGTTACGCCACCTTCCGTTGTAAATTTAATGGCGTTTCCCAAAAGGTTAATTAATACTTGTCGTAATTTACTTTCATCCGTTTCTATGTATTGAGGCAAGTTCGGATCGAGATCGAAGATTAATTGTAAATTTTTCTTTTTAGCTTGTAATTCCAACATTTCATTTAAGCTTTTTAACAAGTAATAGAGAGCGAAAGTATTTTTATCTACTGTTACCCGTCCGACTTCAATTTTAGACATTTGTAAAATGTTATTAATTAGTTGCAGTAAATGTTCTCCACTGCGGTTAATAATTCCTAATTGTTCTTGTTGCTGTGGTTTTAAAGATAAATCGCGTATTAATAGTTGTGTGAAACCTAAGATAGCGTTAAGTGGAGTTCGCAGTTCGTGACTCATATTAGAAAGAAATTCACTTTTAGCACGGTTAGCTTTATCAGCTGCTTCTTTTGCTTGTTGCAATGCTAATTCTGCTTGTTTGCGATCGGTAATATCTTGACTAACAGAAATTACGCAAGTTTCCTCACTTATTTCGATGATTTCTGCTGCTAGTAATGCAGTTTTAATATCGCCATTCTTATTCCGAAAATCAAACTCGAAGTTGTGAATTCTGCTGTTTTCGGTTAACAACTTAAATAAGCGAGCGCGATCGGATAAATTCACCCATAAATTTAAGTCGATCGCGGTACTCCCTATAATCTCTTTGTTGCTGTAACCAATCATTTGGCAAAAAGCATCATTTACTTCAATATGGCAACCATCACTCAGCCTAGTAATAGTAATTGGATTTGGAGAGGAACGAAAAGCTTTAGCAAACTTTTCCTCAGAAAGGCGCAATGCTATTGTTCGTTCTTCCACAATACTTTCTAATTTCTGATTCATCTGCTGGAGTTGAGCATTTTGCTCTGCCAGCTGTTGTTCTAAAAAATAGCTATGTACCGCTTCTTTAACAGTTAATTTTAGGTCTTCTATTTGCCAAGGTTTAGACATATAGCGATACAATCTGGCATATTTAATCGCATTTCCTACTGCTTCTAGATCTGCTTGACCTGTGAGCATTATCTTCAAAGTTTTAGGAGTAATTTGATGAATTAACTTTAATAATTCATCCCCTTTCAGATCGGGCATAACATAATCACAAATAACCAAAGCTATTTGATGATTATCTGCTAATAATTCTTCAATTAAATCTAAAGCATCAGCACCACATTCAGCAGTTTCTATTAAATAATCATTGCCTAATATTGCTTTGATTTCTATTTTCAGACTATCTAAAATTGTAGTTTCATCATCAACACACAGGACGATCGGTTTTTTCATATTTTTCCTCATTTATAAACTTGATTTTTTCCTTATGATTTAAAGTTATCTAAATAGTTTTGTAGTGACAACTTTGCTAAACCAGACCTAATTGTGGCAATTAATTCTTGGCTATTCCAGGGTTTGTATAAACAATTGTGTAATGCTGCTTTTTGTTTGGCGCGTTGAATTGCTGTTTCATCAGCTTGTCCAGTCAGCATAACTTTGATGATGTTGGGATATTTCTCATGCACCCGAATCAAGAATTCATCGCCTTTAATACCAGGCATCAACCAATCAGAAACAATTACTAAAATATCGGTTTTTTCTAATTGCATTTCTTCGATAATTTCTAAGGCTTCGTCAGCACTTTCAGCTACTTCATAAATGTAGGCATCACCAAATTCTTTTTTAAGCTGAATTTTTAAGCTGTTTAATACTACTACTTCATCATCAACACACAAAATTGCTGGCTTGGACATTGCTCTTTACTCCTTTTACTAAGAGTTGGTTTTATGGTTGGAATCAAATGGTAAAGCTACAGTAAAAGTAGTTTTTCCAGGGATACTTTCTACACAAATTTTACCATTATGTTTTTGAATTATTTTTTTGACAATATCCAATCCTAAACCGCTACCTTCTCCTGGAGGTTTAGTGGTAAAAAATGGTTCAAATATCCTTGGCATTACTTCGGGAGGAATTCCTTTACCATCGTCTGTTATACTGACTACCAAGCTATCACTTTGATGAGTAACGCTAACACTTAGATGACCTTTGTAGTCCATTGCTTGAATTGCATTATGAATTAAATTTGTCCAAACTTGGTTTAATTCGTCGGGATAACATAACAAGGATGGTAAATTTGCTTGATAATCTCTAGTAACCTCTATGCCATGTTTTAGCTGGTTATTGTAGAGAGTTAAAACTGTCTCTATACCTTCGGTAATTTGCGATCGCACTTTTTCCCCAGAATGATCGTAACGAGCATAATTTTTTAAAGCAAATACAACTTTCGCCGCCTTTTCTGTCGCTGTTTTAATAGTGTCCGTGCTTTTTTGAATACTCGCAACTTGGTAAGCTTTTTCTAATATCAGCGAACCATTTTCACTTTTAAGTAGAGGAATGAAGGCTGAAATGCGATCGTAAATTCCCAAATCAACTAAAGTATCAGCAATAGTATCAGCATTGCTAATCTCTTCTGTTTCTAATTCTTGGATCAAAACTTTTTTAAACTGGCGTTTTTCTTTACTAGATAAACTAGTTGTTTGTTCGCTCGATCTTTGTAATATATCTAGAAAATATTGCTGATGTTCTGGCGATAAAGAGTGAAAAAAATCGGGGAATTGTAACAAGTTCTCTTTCAAAAAATCAGCAATATTTTCTACTGAGGAACGAATTGCACCCAAAGGAGTATTAATTTCATGTGCTATTCCCGCCACAAGTTGTCCCAAAGCTGCCATTTTTTCGGATTGAATTAACTGTTCTTGAGTATTTTGTAGCTGTTGAACAGTTAGTTCTAACTCCTGATTTTTAGTAGTAAGATTCTTTTGTAATTGACGAATTGCTAAATGCGTCTCCACTCGCGCCAAAATTTCTTCTACTTGAAACGGTTTAGTAACATAATCTATCCCGCCAACTTGAAAAGCTTTTACTTTATCTAACGCTTCATCTAAAGCACTAAGAAAAATTACCGGAACTTCTCTTGTTAATTCACTTTCTTTTAATTTTTTACACACTTCATAGCCATTCATCGTCGGCATATTAATATCCAGTAAAATTAAGTCTGGTAGCATAGCTTTAGCACCCGTTAATGCTAGTTCACCATCCATAACCGGACGAACTTTATAGCCATTTTCTGTTAGCATTCCTACTAAAAGGCGCAAATTATCTGGAGTATCATCAACAACTAAAATGTTAGCTTTATAATTTGTTTTTGAATTCTTATTCATTGCTACTTATTATTCCTCTTTAACCTACTGCTATTAAATGCAAGATTTTTTCATAATTGAAATTATCTATATAATTCTTCATTAATTTGGCTACATCAGGATTATACTGAGAAATTTCTGTAATTATTGATTGAGTCAATTCTACATCAATATTGATTATTGCTTGTTTTAAATTTGCTAGTAATTGAGCGGGTATGTTTTGCAAATCAGTTTCAGCCAATACAGAGTTATTCACCTGTGATAATGGCTGCGAATCATCGCTTTGATTCTCATAAATATAGCGTACTCCAATATGCTTATTCATGAGTTCAAAAATTTCTGACTCTCGAAATGGTTTACGCAAAAAATCATCGCAACCTACTGATAAAACAATTGTTCTTTCCTCTTCAAAAACGCTAGCAGTTAGAGCAATAATAGCGGTGGATTGACCTTTTGTAGTTGCTTTAATATGCTTGGTAGCAGTGTAGCCATCCATAATTGGCATTCGCATATCCATCCAAATTAAATGCGGTTGCCATTTTTCCCAAATTGCGATCGCTTCTTCCCCATTACAAGCTTCCCGCAATGCAAAACCCAAGGGTTTTAATAATTTCACTAAAAGTTGCCGATTTAACTCTTTATCATCAACAATTAAAATGCGATAATTGGGTTGATTTGCTTCTAAACCAATGACTTGGCGAGTAGGTTTTTGCGTAGAAATTTCCGCACGATCGGCAATTTGAGCCTGGATATAAAATTTAAAAATTGTCCCCTTACCAACTAGCGAGTTAACGCTCATTTCGCCACCCATTAATTGCACAAATTGTTGGCTAATAACTAAGCCTAACCCTGTCCCTTCTTGGGAATCTTTTCCTGCTTTAGTTTGGACAAAAGCCGAAAATAAATTTTCTAATTCCTCCAGTGCAATACCAGATCCAGTATCCTCAACTTCAAAGTAAATTTTGACTTTTTGCTTTTCATCATTGGTTGTTTCTTTTGGTTCAATAGTTTGCCAATTAGGATTATCTAATGATACTCTGACTGATACACCACCCTCTTGAGTGAATTTAATTGCATTACTCAAGAGGTTAATTAAAATTTGGCGTAACTTGATTTCATCGCTATGAATATACTGGGGTACATTTGAATATATTTCTAACAGTAAATTTAATTTTTTATTGTCTGCTCGCAGTTGAAACATCTCTTCTACATCGTTAAGCAGACGATAAAGATCGAAGCTTTTTTGGTTTAAAGTTACTCGTCCAGCTTCAATTTTAGATAAATCCAAAACATTATTAATTAGAGTTAATAAATGTTCTCCACTCCGCATAATAATACCAAGGTTTTCTTTTTGTTCTGGGGTCAAACTTTTCTGGCGATCGATAATTTGAGAAAATCCTAAAATTGCATTCAAAGGCGTTCTTAACTCATGACTCATATTAGCAAGAAACGTACTCTTTGCTTGATTAGCAACTTCAGCCGCTTCCTTAGCTTTAACTAATTCCTCTGTCCGTTCTGCAACTCGTTTTTCTAAACTTGTAAATGATTCTTGTAGTTGTTCAGCCATTGAATTAAAAGATTTAGCTAATTCTCCTAATTCATCAGAACGTTTTACTTCTATAGTTTTTTCCCAATCACCTTTAGCAATATCTTTAGCCGCTGTATTTAACCGCAAAATTGGCTGAGTCACCCAACGAGCAGTTAAAATACCAGTAATTATAGTTAATATTAAAGCTGCTAAACATAAAAGCATGGTTATGCGGTTATTAGCATTAATTTGTTCCATAAAATCTGCTTCTGGAACTACCACCACAATCAACCAATCTAAACCTTTACCATCTTGAAATGGCAGAAGTTTCACAAATTGCTGCTTACTATTGATTGGAAATTTTACCTGTTGAGGTGATTTAATTTGATTTAATTTTTGAAAATTTTTGAACAAATATTGAGTTGTAGCTTTAGTTAATAAGTTACTACTATCTTCGGCTTTAATTAATTCTCTAGCCTTGTCTGGTTTAATACGAAAGGGTTTTTCTTCTGTAGAAGTCGCTAAAAGTGTGCCATTTCTTTCGATGATAAATGCTTGTCCAGTTTTACCAATTTTTAAACTATTAAGAAACTTTCCAATAAAATCTAAACGTAAAGCAGTATGTATTACTCCTTGTAATTGATTTCCTTGAGGATTATAAACGGGTTCAGTACCACTAATTAGTAAAGTTGGTTCTAAAATTGAAATAAAAACATCACTCCATGTTGGTTTCCCTACTTTGACTGCATTTTGATACCAAAACCAAGTGCGGGGATCGAAATTTCCCTTACTCATTGCAGCTACAGAAGTGCGATCGCCCAAGTCATTAGTATGATATGAAATAAAATTATTATTAACCGCCGTTCCAGCCACATTCATCATCAGATCGCCATTAGACATTCTTTCCCCAGAACGATACTCTCCTTTGTCATTAGCAACAGCAGTAAAATTAATGTAAGGATATAATTGCACTTGATGCCAAAGAAACTTTTCCCAAGCCTCCATTTCTCTCATATTTAAATAACCCATTTTAATCATATCCAGCTTATTTTGATTAATTAAATGGGGAGTTTCTACATAAACTTGTAGATTTTGCTTAACTCGATCGCCAATTTCACTCATTAATTGATTAGCTAAATCGTTGACCGCTTGCTGACCATTTCTAAACGAAAGATATCCAACTACTCCCACTGTTCCTAAAATTTGCAACACAAAAGGAACTATTAACACAGTCCTTAAAGGAACTTTTCCCCCAACTTTGCTAACCCAGCGATCGATCGATTTGATTAACATACTTGATTAACTGCTCTTTATATTTATAAAAAAGAAATGAAATTTAATTTTATCTTAAATTTGCCTTAGTTTCTCTTGATCATAATCAGGAACACTGAAAAAAAACTTATTAAAATTATACTCTACTTAATTTTCATGAAAAATATGTAAATAAAATTTAGCTTCACATTGGATGCTAGAATGACAAATCTGTACCACCAAAAACTTATCTTTTGGTACTACAGGGGAATATTTATTAATATAATAACTTACAATAAAATCAAACCCTGACGAGCGCCTAAAATCACTGCTTCAGTGCGGCTAGAAGCATTAAGCTTACTGAAGATCGAGGTAATGTGAAATTTCACTGTATGCTCTGAAATTCCCAGGCGACGAGCAATAGTTTTATTTCCCAAACCTTCAGCCAGCATAGTTAAAACTTCAATCTCGCGACTAGTTAAAGCATGATTTAACTTAGTAGGTGTCGATCGAGTATTTGTAGGTAAAACCGATACTAAATTATCTACTATATCTGGATGTAAAACTGTTAATCCAGTTACCGTTGCCGTAATTGCTTGAATAATTTCCTCAGCGGTTGCTTCCATTGGTAAAACGCCACGTATCCCAAACCGCAAAATTTCTACCAAAGATATAATTTGCCAATTATTTACTAATAAAACGATCGCTAAATTAGCCAATTCCGGTTCCAAAGAAAACAGAGTCGGAACACCATCATTTTCCGACTCTTCCCACTCCCATAACAACACATCCGGCTGAAGTTGCATCACCTGTTGCACCCAAGAATCTGAACTAGAAACACTGCCCACCACAACCAAATTAGAATTAGCAGTAATTAGCGCTTCTAGTCCAGCCCGCATAACTACAGAGTTGGCAACCACTAAAACGCGAATCACGCCGCCTCCGCCGAAGAAACTCTGCTGCATAACACTACTTCCGCTACCATTCGCCTACCATCACGCTGGAAATTCAAAGTTAGTCCATCTCCAACATGAGAATTTTCCAAAATACGAAATAACTCATTTGGTTTATGAAAAGGAATTCCCCTAACACCAGTTAATACATCACCAACTTGCAATTTCGCAGTTTCCGCCGGACTTCCCGCCTCCATTTCAGTAATTAACAATCCAAAACTAGGGCGACAATTAATAGTAACTAAAACAGGTTGCAAAGTTACACCCAAAAAAGGACGATCGGGGTAATTACTCACAAATTGTTGTACCACATTGCTAGGTACAGCAAACCCTCGACCATTCACAATCATTGTGTTAATTCCTATTACCTGACCTTGCACATTTGCTAAAGCCCCTCCAGAATTTCCCGGTGCAAGTTTGATATCTGCTTGTATCCAATTGCGCCGACTAAATTCAGTTGAACCAACACTGTGAATAATTCCTGTAGTTACTGCCCCCTTTACTCCCAAAGGATTACCAACAGCTAATACTATTTCCCCAACTCGCAAGTTTTCTGCATCTCCTATTTTTGCTGCCGGAAGGTCTGTAGCATCTACTTTTAATGCTACTAAATCTCGCTGGGGATTTTTAGCAGTAATCGTTGCCATAAAAACTCTGCCATCAGCGAGTTCTACTTCTACATTTCCGCGACTGCTAACAACATGATCGTTAGTGATAATGACTCCATCGCTACTCCAAATTACCCCAGAACCAACGCCTCTTCTGCCTCCTCGAATTTGCACGTTGGAACGCCGCAAATCTTCCGTTACTGCTGTTAATTCCGCAGTTAAATTTGCCCAAATCATCTTTGTTTTCCTTGTCAATTCTAAAAGTAAAAACTCTCACTATCCAGTGCCTAATTATTCCCTTTCACCGACAATAATTGTGAGTTGAGTTAAAGCACCACCGCGAATAATTTGAGCATTTAACGGTTTACCGACTCTTTCGGGGTCAAGCATGGAGTGAACATCGCTGACATCATTAATTGATTTGTCACCTAACGCTATCAAAATATCACCAATTAATATTCCTGCTTTATCTGCTGGTGCATCTGGTTCAACGCTGACAATAATTACTCCGCCACTACTGGAAATATTTAACTGTTTTCGCAGTGGTTGAGGCAGTTGTATTTGTTGCATTCCTAAACCTAAATAGCCTGGTTTGTTGCGTTTTCCGGTTAATATTCGATCGACTACTCGGTTGACTGTGGAAGTAGGAATTGTTAATACTAAATGTCGAGGGCCAGCAGTGTTAATGCCAACAATTTTTCCTTGGGCGTTAACTAATGCGCCGCCAGAAAAACCGGGATAAAACATTACTGAAGGGCGAATAAATTGGTCAATTCTTCCTCCATGCCAAGTGCGCCAAGTGCCACCTAAAGCGCTGATTACTCCTAAACTGGCGCTAATGCCGCTTTCTGGAAAACGAGCGATCGCTAACACCATTTCCCCCACTTTTAATTCTGTGCTATCATGCAAATTTGCTGTGGGTATGTCTGTTTCTGCTAATCGCAGTAATGCTAAATCAGTGCTGGAATCGCGTCCAATTAAAGTAGCGGCAATGGTGCGATCGTCTGGCAAAGTAACAGTAAGATCCTCTTCTCTGTTAATAGTATGATCGGCTGTCACCACAATTCCCGATCGCCAATGCACACCCGCAGAAGACATCCGCCTGCGCCCATTCACCGCTACTATAGAACGTCCTGATTGTTCGACAATATCCGCCAAATTGTTGGAGAGTTGTTGTAATAAATTTCCACTCTCTGTTGTTGAAGTTACCATATCATTCCTTTAATGTCGCTTAATTCTAGAATGCAGAATTATCACCCTCAGCAACATCGGATAAATGGCGAGTTAGCTACCTAGAAAAATGGCTAGTGTTGGGGGACTGGGGATTGGGGATTGGGATTTTTTTTAAATCTGGCTAGTGCAATAATCGCTTAAATTGCCAAACTGCGCCACAAGTAGCGACAAGCTAAGCTGCGATAAGGTTGCCATTTTTGGGCTAATTTTTCGATGGTTTTGGGATCTGGTAAAGTGTTTAAGTTGTAGAGTTTGGCGATCGCACTTTGGATACCAAGATCGTTAACTGGTAATACATCAGGTCGATGTAAATGGAAAATTAAAAACATTTGTGCTGTCCATTTTCCGATCCCTTTAACTTGGGTCAAACTGGCAATTACCTCTGCATCTTCCATCAATGTTAATTCTGCTAAAGTTGGTAAACCTTGCTCAATTTTTAAAGCTAAATCTTTTAAATAAGTAATTTTTTGGCGAGAAAGTCCCACACTGCGAAGGACATCTTCCGGCGTTTCGAGAATAGCTTTGGCGGTTAATTGGCGATCGGCTTGTTGATACAATAAGATAAATCTTTGAAAAATTTTTGTAGCTACTTTAGTAGAAATCTGTTGAAAGATAATTGCTTGAGAAAGTGCAGTGAGTAAATCCAAATTTTCTTGATAGTAAGCTAATTCTAAACTGTCAGTACCAACTAGCTCAATTACTTTAGCTAATATCGGATCGTTTTGTTTTAAGTAAATAATAGCTTGAATATCCATTACTTAGAAAATTTAACTTTGAGATGGCTTTCTCGTACTTGTGGCGATCGCTAGAGGCGGAGCCTCTGTTTCTCGTTCCCAGGTTGAACCTGGGAACGAGTATGGGGAGGTTCTACCTCCCCTTCTGTCTTTCTTCTATCATAAACAAACAGCGCTTTCCGGCAACCAAATCGGAACAGCGCTGTTAGATTTTCAATAATTAGCTAGGGGAAATATTATTGCTTACGTTCGATCGCCACAGTCACATTAGCTACTGTTGCTGCTACAGCCACTATCGCCGCAGCGAAGGGAAATACAACCGTACCGACAACTAAGCCAGGAACACCAACTAACAGAGGAATTTCTGTTAAAACTCGCCCTTGTTTGTTTTTAACTACTAGATAACGATTCTCAGTTCTATTAACTACATTTTTGTAGAAATCAACAACCGTATCGCGGTTAAATTTAACTTCTTCTACCCGCACTTTTTCCTGATTTTCAGTAGTAGTTTCCGCTTCTTCAACTGTGTTTGGTTCAACGATTACAGTTGGTGCTTGGTCTTCAAATTTTTCAAATTGTGCATTCATTTTTTCTATGCAGGCTTAAACCCACTTCCGAATTCAATTAACTCCATCATGCCTGCTTCTAAAGGCAAAATCAGTAGGAAAACCATACTGCTCAAAGTGGTGTTTACCTCACTACAGCGTTTGTTCTCTAACAATCGAAATAATGTATAAGTAGTTACAATAAACAACTTAAGATTTACAGATTGGGAATTTACTCATGAAGTAAATTAAACAGCAACCAATTTAGTGATAAATATTAACTAGATTAGTGTTGACAAAAACCTATCGAGCAAAAGATATTAACTAAAAGGTTATACTCTATTGATTTCGGTTGTTCTCTGTCAAAGTTTTCTAGTATACAAAGGATTAGAAAAGTGTCTGGTAAAAAACAAAGACCGTTAGCGGCTTTAGCGATTACGTTAGCTTTGGCAAATAGCGCAACTCTGATTTCCTTAGCGATCGCTATGAGAGTTGTAGCTAATTCCACAACCCAAACCCTACTAGCCCAATCATCGAATAATCCTTCTTTTCCAATTCCCAAGGAACTTCCACCCGGCAAAACATTGCGTGTTGCTGGTTCCACAAGCATGAGCAAGATTAATGAAGCTTTGGAGAAAAATTTTAAAAGTAAATATCCGGGTACAGATATTAAATTTTCATATCAAGGAACTAACGCCGCACTTAAAGCTTTAGAAGAAGAAAAAATAGACTTAGCTGCCATTGGTCGCCCCCTGACTAAAGAAGAAAAAGCCCAAGGGTTAGTTGCTGTTCCTATAACTCGCAACAAAATCGCCATTATCGTGGGACGAAATAACAGATTCCAGAAAAGTATTACAGCCCAACAGTTTGCCAAAATTTATCGGGGTGAAATTTCCGACTGGGCGCAAGTTGGTGGAAAGCCAGGGAAAATTCGCATAGTCGATCGCCCAGAGAGTAGCGATACTCGTCAAGCATTCACCACTTACACCATTTTCCAAAAAGACAGCTTTAAACCTAGCTCAAATCACAAAAAAGTTTCTCGAGACAGCACCGAAGCAGTAATTAAGCAACTGGGAAGAGACGGGATTGGATATGCAATTTCCGATCAAGTAGTCAACAACCCCAGAGTGCGAATCGTCTCAATGCACAATGTTCTACCGAACAGTCCTCGTTATCCCTTCTCCCAACCTCTGCTTTACGTTTACAAAAAATCAAACGTCTCTCCAACGATCCTGGCATTTTTGGGAAATGCCACATCTTCACAAAACCAACCGTTAGTTGAAGCTAGTAGAATTTCTGGGGCAATAGGGGCCATTGATGGTAGCACAACCGCAGCGCCAACTACCAAAACTCCTACTGCTGTTGCGCCTCCTGTCGCTGTTGCGCCTGATGCGTCTTCACCAGCAGCAACCGAACCTAATGCGGGTGCGGGTGCAGTTGCCGATGACGAGTCAACGGATAAAATTTTACCTTGGCTTTGGTTGTTGCTGTTGCTGCCTCTGTTGGGTGGGTTATTCTGGTGGTTGTTCAAAGGTCGAGGTGGTGCTGCCCCTGAAGTTGTTGTTCCCCCAGTCGTTCCGGCACCAATTCCTAGAAGCCGATTAGTTCTCGCGTCTCGGAATAATCGAGAGGCTTATGCTTATTGGGAAGTTCCCGATCGAGTAAAAGAAGAGATGCGGCAAAAAGGCGGGCAAAAAATGAAGCTGCGTCTTTATGATGTCACTGGGATTGACATGGATCACCAAAAACCGCACAGTGTTGAGGAGTTTAACTGTAGCGAACAACAGCAGGATTTACATTTGCCGATCGCACATCTCGATCGAGATTATATTGCCGAACTCGGTTATCTCACCAGCGATAATGGTTGGCTAAGTGTGGTTCGTTCTAATCATCTCAGAATTTCATCAGATCAATTAGCAGAAGCAGATTGGGAAATTCCTGAAGCAGCAATAGCCGCTGCTGCTGCGGGAGTAGGATTAGCTGGTGGATTGATTCCCCAAGAAACTCCCGCAACTCCTATCATTCCAGAAAGTCGGTTAATTTTAGTTCAAACTAGCCCACAAGAAGCGGAAGCTTCCTGGGAAATTTCCCCGGAAAAACTGGCAGAACTTAGAGAGTTGGGTGGGAAAAAACTAACACTCTGCCTTTATGACATTACCGGAGGCATCGACTTAGATTTGCAGCCAGCCCATAGCGAGTGGCAACATGAGTGCGAGGAACAAAAGACACATTTACAAATTCCGATTCCACTGAGCGATCGCGATTACATTGCCGAAATTGGTTACATGACCGATTATGGACAATGGCTCAAAATCGCCCGTTCTTCTCCAGTAAGAATCACTAGCGAAGTTTTAGATAGTCAAATTCCTGCAACTATAGATGGATTAGGAGTCGCCGCTGCTGCTGCGGGAATTGGGTTAGCTAATGGAGTGATGGCATCAGAAACTCCCGCAACTCCTGTCATTGAAGAAAGTCGATTAATTCTAGTTCAAACTAGCCCACAAGAAGCAGAAGCTTCCTGGGAAATTTCCCCGGAAAAATTGGCAGAACTTAGAGAGTTGGGTGGGAAAAAACTAACACTCTGCCTTTATGACATTACCGGAGACATTGACTTAGATTTGCAATCGGCCCATAGTGAGTGGCAACATGAGTGCGAGGAACAAAAGACACATTTACAAATTCCGATTCCACTGAGCGATCGCGATTACATTGCCGAAATTGGTTACATGACCGATTATGGACAATGGCTTAAAATTGCCCGTTCTTCTCCAGTAAGAATCACTAGCGAAGTCTCAGATAGTCAAATTCCTGCAACTATAGATGGATTAGGAGTCGCCGCTGCTGCTGCGGGAATTGGGTTAGCTGGTGGAGTGATGGCACCAGAAACTCCCCCAACTCCTGTGATTCCAGAAAGTCGGTTAATTCTAGTTCAAACTAACCCACAAGAAGCGGAAGCTGACTGGGAAATTTCCGAAACACAAAAAGCAGAAATACAACAAGCGGGAAAAATACTGCTGCTGCGAGTCTACGACATTACAGGTATCGATTTCGATCGACAACCAGCGAATAGTTTTCAGGAGTATGAATGCGATCTCAATTCTACAAATTTGCGGGTAGCGATTCCGCATAGCGTGCCTAACGGCACGCTATGCGATCGCGATTTTGTAGCCGAGGTAGGTTACATTACAGATGAAGGACAATGGCTAAAATTAGCTCGTTCTGCTTCACTGCAAATTGTTAGCCCACCAAAAGAAGTTTCGATTCAATCGATCGACACCACAATCCTACCCGCAAAAATACCATCCAGTTTTATCGGTGATGCAGTTCCAGTTATTTCCGATGAACTGAGCAATGTTACTACATTAACTCCGAATGTAGTAGGAGATGTCAGCGAAACAGCGATCGCTTTAACTGGAGATGCCAACACAAACAGTGCAGCAGTTAATGGAGATATAGCCGCAGTTGCGGGAGTGGCAACATCTGCGACAACAACTTCACAAAGTTCTGAAGATAATAATCGCGCAAATGGTCAACCTGCAAGCAAAAGCGAATGTCGAATTATTCTTGTCCCTTTGAATGCTTGTGATGCTTACGCTTACTGGGAAGTTTCCGAAGACTATAAAATAGCTCTTCAGCAAAAAGGTGGAGAAAGATTTATGCTTCGGGTTCATGATGCCACAGATTTGGATATTGACTATCAGCAACCTCACAACACGCAGGAGTACTTTTGCAAAGAAACTCAACAGGATAAGCACGTTATTGTGAGAGTGAGCGATCGGGATTACATTGCAGAAGTCGGTTACTATACCAATGATGGTCAGTGGTTGCGTTTAATTCGCTCTTTCCACGTTCGTATACCTTTAAAAGGTAAATCCAAATAAAACTTTTTCTGAGTTGCCTAACCTAATCTTTTGAGATCAGTGATAGGCAACTCCCAAAAATTTACTCAATTATTTGAACTGAAAAAATCATGGGACTCTTTTTTGATATTCTTTGCTCCATCAACAATCCTAACCAGCAAGGTAGTGTTTCTCGGCTGGAGTCAGTTATGAATACCGTTAATCAGTTGTCAGCCAATTATGGAATTGATCCAGCTAAAATGCAAAATGTAATGTCAACTGTAGGCAGTTTAATTCGCCCAGTATTACAACAACAAAAATCACTACCAAATGGCAATTTAGAAAATTTCATAAATCAAGCTATAAATGCTCATGGTAATACCACAGTACTGCAATCTTTAATTTCGCCTCAAGTCCAACAGCAAATAATTCAAGCAATTACTCAAATTACTGGATTAAGTGCAAACCAAGTCCAAACAATTTTACCCACAATAGTTGCAAGTGTAGCTAGTTTGCTGAATATGGGAGCAATTAAACCAGAAATTCAAGATGGCGGAAATCAGGTATTAAATGTATTTTTGAATGCAGAGAAAGATCAAGATGTAGACCTTGGTGATGTCATAAAATTTAGTAGTCGGTTTTTAAATCCGCTGCAAGCAGCTTAGGATAAAGTAGAAGGGAGGAAAGGGAAAAGGTATTCTGTGTTCTTGCGTCCCTTCTCACCTTCTGCATGAGAGCTTATTTCTACCAGCCTTTTTGAGCTTGTTCGAGTACGTAAGCTGCAACGTTTTCGATTTGCTCTGGAGTTAAACGGTCTTTGTAAGCTGACATATTGGCTTTACCATTTGTGACTATGGAAGCGATCGCTTCTACATCAGCATAACCATTTTTTTGCAAAGCTTTTAACTTTAAGTTTTTGCCCCGACGAATTATGTTACTGCCATTTACATGACAGCCTACACAATTAGCTTGAAAAACTTTTTCGCCATTTCCTAAATCTGCTGCCCAAGCTTGAGGTAAAATGCTTAAAAACAGTAAGCAACATATTATTAAATATAGCCCTGTTTTCTGAATCCAACTTAGCCAATTTTTTGCTTTCATTTTTAATTTGTTTCGTCTGAATCTTTACGCTTCTTTCACCCAAATTGCTAAACCACCACCTCTACCTCTTGCCGCAATGTATTTTTCATTAATTGCAAAGAAAGCAAAAAATGGTAGGTCTCTAATATGTTTTTGCTCAAATTCTTGGCTTTTTTTCTGTCCACCGCGAAAGTTACCGCTATAAACGGTAAAACTCAAAAACCCTACTTGAATTTGGGTAAAGTCAAAAGCTAAAAGGTTTTTCTTGCCTAAATATTTGGCTGGTCCATTAAACTTAAAAGAGATCGTGCCAACATACAATTGATTGCCAATTTTTAGCCGATCTGGATTCAGATTATTATCCACTTCGGCTGGGAAAAAAGAAATTTGAGCTTTGATAAACTTCGGTAAATAAAACCCATTTCCCATTTTAATTCCCGATCGCTGACGCGACTTTTTCGGTGACACAACAAAATGCAGTCGCCAAGAACCGATTAAAGTTTCTAGAGGGTAATTTATTCGTTGTTGTTTGGTAAATTTTTCGGCTTCTAATAAAGCTTGAGTGACTTCAGATGCTTTAGGGCGATCGCGTTTTTGCTCAACGGCTGCTTTAGTTAAAGTCTCTAAAAAATCCGGTGAAGTAGAAGATATTAGATTAGTTGACATAAGGAGAACAGCCTAACTATAACCATAAATAATATAGCTTAATTTAGACTAATAACTAATGAGAGCAAATTGAATCGGCTCTCCCGTAATCATGGTGATAAGTAAACCTAATTAATTAGCCAAGTGCTTACTCCACAAGGTTTCCCAGTCCCTAGTCCCCAGTCCCCAGTCCCTAAAACCAGAGTTTTCCACCACAAGTACGGGAGAGCCATTGAATCGTGGTTTTACGTAATTTATTACAGAGATCCTGGTAATTAGGAATACCAAGTAGGCTTAAAGAAACTCTGCAATAGTAAACTAATATTGACGGCAAATGTAAAAAATAATTAATCTGCACTTTTATCTATCTTTAGCAGGAGAGCAACTTAGTTACTAAGCCTTAAATTATTTGTAAGTGTATTTAAAAAAGTTAAATGCTTTAACAGGAAAGTACTATGTATGAAACTGTTCAAGCTGTTTTAAACAGCGAGCAAAAAACAGATTTACAACAATTAATTAACAGTTTGAAAGCTTCTGGAAAAAATTATTTCTTGAGAAATGAGATTTTACAAACCTTTGCTGATTACTGTCAGGAATCAGAAAAACCAAATTATTTTTACCATTCTTCTTCCTTGGGACAGTTAGTTAACTATACTCATGAAATAATTTTAGAAGATAACTATATTTGGTTTTTAGTTCGTCCTAGAATTGCCAGTCAACAGGTTTGGCGAATTTCTCCAGATTTAAGTAATTGGGAACAAGAAGAGCAAAAAGTTTTGTTGGACTTGCGCGATCGCTTAGTAAACAGCTATCAACCCCGCATTTTAGAACTTGACTTTGCTCCCTTTTATGAAAATTCACCCGTAGTTAATGATGCCAGAAATATTGGTCAAGGTTTAGCAGTTTGGCATCGTCATTTACATAGTCAAATAACCACTAATCCTAATTATTGGTTAGAATCTTTGTGGGAAATTCTGCAAAGACATCAATATGACGATATCCCTTTACTAATCAACGAACAAATTAAGTCAGGAACCGAATTATTAGCACAAGTAAAACAAGCTTTAAATTTAATTAGCGAAAGACCAGCTAATGAACCTTATGAAAAATTTAATAGCGAATTACAAGCACTCGGTTTTGAGCCAGGTTGGGGAAATACAGCATCTCGTGTACGTGAAACTTTTGCCCTTTTTCAACGGTTGATTGACAACCCAGATCCAGCTATTTTAGAAGCATTTGTTGCTCGAATTCCCTCAGTTTTTCGAGTAGTATTAATTTCGGTTCACGGTTGGGTAGGTCAAGAAGAAGTCTTAGGAAGACCAGAAACCGCAGGTCAAGTTGTTTATGTACTTAACCAAGCGAGAAACCTAGAAAACCGACTTACAGAAGAGATTAAACAGGCGGGTTTGGAATGCTTAGGAATTAAACCGCAAGTAACTATTTTAACTAGGTTAATTCCTAATTGCGAAGGGACAAAATGCAATCTACGTTTAGAAAAAATTACTGACACAGAAAATGCTTGGATATTGCGGGTTCCTTTTCGAGAATTTAATTCAAAGGTTACGCAAAACTGGATTAGAAAATTTGAAATTTGGCCTTATTTAGAAACCTTTGCCTTGGATGCAGAGCAAGAATTATTGCAAGAAATGGGAGGAAAACCTAACTTAATAATCGGTAATTACAGTGATGGTAATTTAGTGGCTTTCCTGTTGGCGAGTCGTTTGAAAGTTACTCAATGTAATATTGCTCATTCGTTAGAAAAACCCAAGTACTTATTCAGTAATTTGTACTGGCAAGACTTAGAAGAAGAGTATCATTTTTCAGCACAATTTACAGCTGATTTAATTAGCATGAATGCTGCTGATTTTATCATTACTTCTTCTTTTCAAGAAATTGTGGGAACGCCGGATACTATAGGGCAGTATGAGTCTTATAATTGCTTTACTATGCCACATTTATATCATGTGGTGCATGGAGTCAATTTATTTAGTCCCAAGTTTAACGTAGTAGTTCCCGGAGTTGATGAAAAATTCTTTTTCCCCTACAATCAGACTGAGAATCGCTCAAATGAAATCACAAAAAAGATTAAAGAATTACTTTTTATCAGTGAAGATTCGCAAGTTTTGGGACATTTAGAAAATGCAGATAAACAACCAATTTTTGCTTTAGCACCGATTAATTCGATTAAGAATTTAGCGGGTTTAGCTGAGTGTTTTGGGATGAGTAAAGAGTTGCAAGAACGTTGCAATTTAATCTTAGTTACTAGCAAATTGCATAGTTATGAAGCTAATAACCCGGAAGAAGCTAGGGAAATCGAAAGATTACATGAAATTATTCAACAATATCAACTTTATGGTTGTATTCGTTGGTTAGGGATGCGCTTACCAAATGCGGAGTTAGGGGAGGTTTATAGATCGATCGCAGATGCTCAAGGAATCTTTGTTCATTTTGCTCGGTTTGAAGCCTTCGGAATGACGATTTTAGAAGCTATGATTTCTGGTTTACCAACTTTTGCCACCCAGTTTGGCGGTGCGCTAGAAATTATTCAAGATGGCGAAAGCGGATTCTTAATCAATCCTACAGATTTGTTGGGAACGGCGGAAAAAATTGTTAATTTTCTCGATCGTTGTACAGAAAATTCTCAATACTGGGAACAATTATCTGAAAAAGCGATTCAAAGAGTGCGTAATGAGTTTAACTGGGAATTGCATACTACAAAAGTGTTGTCGATCGCCAAAATCTCCCAATTTTGGAACTACATTTCCCGCGATAGCAAAGAAGCTCTACAGCGTTATTTAGAAGCACTATTCTTTTTAATTTATAAACCTAGAGCAGAAATTATCCTGGAGCAGCATCAGAAACGGTGATCTCTGAAAATACTACCAGGAAATTCTGAAAAAAAAGGTTGTTTTAGTAAATTATTGCTGATTTTAGATAGGGAATGCTACTAGAGTATGAAGTTGTTTTTCCAAACAATATTTAAAATCAGAATAATTTAAGCATTCTCTGGAGTGTCAAGTCCAAATTTCTTTCCTCAAATTGCAAATTAATAGTTACATAAACTAACACCAGCACCGATGGATAGAGCCAGACAAAATCAATCATTAATTTACACAGACTGGACTTTAACCGAAAACCAGTTTGAGCCGGAACAATTACATTCAAGAGAGACTGTTTTTACTATTGGCAATGGTTATTTAGGTACTAGGGGTAGTTTTGAAGAAGGCTATCCACGTTCATCACCATCAACATTAATTCATGGTGTTTATGATGATGTTCCGATCGTCTATACTGAACTAGCTAACTGTCCTGATTGGTTGCCTTTTTTAGTCATTGTAGATGGCGATCGTTTTCGTTTAGATCAAGGACAAATCCTCAGTTATCAGCGACAATTAGACTTACGTCGCGGTATTCTATCTCGTCGAGTCCGTTGGCGCAGTCCTAATAACAAAACTGTTGACCTTTGTTGGGAACGATTCGCTAGTTTAGCAGATCAAAACGTTCTGGCATTGCGTTTTGAAATTACACCTTTAGACTCACAATTAACAGTAGAAATTCAAGCAAGCATTAACGGCTACCCAGAAAATCAAGGTTACAATCATTGGGAATTACTTAACCAAGGAAAAATTGATAGTGGAGCTTGGTTAAATGCTCGCACTCGTGCTTCTCGAATTGAATTAGCTATAGCATTTAAAATAGCAATTTTGGGAATTGATGCTGCATTACAAGTTACAAATGCGCCAGGATATCCGACAATTAGTTCAACTTTTATTGCTAGTCCCGGAACTAATGTCATAGTAGAAAAATTAATTACAGTTTTCACTTCACGAGAAACAGAAAACCCGGTAGAAACAGCACAAAATAAACTCACTCAATTACCTAATTACACTACATTATTAAATGCAACTGAAGCAGCATGGCAAGAAGTTTGGCATCAAAGTGATATTGTAGTTGAGGGAGATACTAGAGCACAATTAGCTATACGTTACAACTTATTCCAACTGCTAATTAGTGCGCCTCGTTATGATGATAAAGTGAGTATTCCTGCGAAAACTCTTTCCGGTTTTGGATATCGGGGTCACGTTTTTTGGGACACAGAAATCTTTATTTTGCCTTTCTTTACTTTTACCCAACCAAAGATAGCACGTAACTTATTAACTTATCGTTATTACACTTTAAATGGAGCCAGACGTAAAGCAGCACATTATGGATATAAAGGAGCAATGTATGCTTGGGAAAGTGCTGATACTGGTGATGAAGTAACGCCTCGTTGGGCACTTCCTAATCAGCCTTATGGCGAAGAAATTAGAATTTGGTGTCGAGATAGGGAAATTCACATTAGCGCTGATGTTGCTTATGCAGTTTGGTATTACTGGAAAGCGACAAAAGATGATGAATGGATGCGAGATTACGGAGCCGAAATTATTCTCGATACTGCTATTTTTTGGATGAGTCGAGTTGAGTGGAATACCAAAGAAGAACGCTACGAAATTCGGGAAGTAATCGGTGCTGATGAGTATCACGAGCACGTCAGCAATAATGTTTTTACTAATCGTATGGCGCAATGGCATTTAGAAAAAGCGTTGATTGTTTATGATTGGTTAAGTAGCAGTTTTCCCGAAAAATTTGCTGATTTGAAAGGTAAACTAAAACTGACTGGGGAAAGACGATCGCGCTGGCAAGATATCGCTAAAAATCTCTGGATTCTTTATGACGAATCTAGTGCATTGATCGAGCAATTTGAAGGATTTTTCAAATTAGAAGATATCAACTTAGAGGATTATGAACCTCGGAATAAATCAATGCAAGCAATTCTGGGTATTGAAGGAGGAAATAAGCGACAAGTCCTCAAACAACCAGATGTTTTAATGCTGCTTTACTTGATGCGTCAATCAAAAGAAATTCCTTACAATCAAGAATCATTGCAGCGAAATTGGGATTACTACGCACCTCGCACAGATATAACTTACGGTTCATCTTTAGGGCCAGCAATTCATGCAATTTTAGCTTCAGATTTAGGCAAAAATGAAGAAGCTTACGATCGATTTATGCAGGCAGCTTTAGTAGATTTAGAAGATGTCCGAGGTAATGCTAATGATGGCATTCACGGTGCTAGTGCTGGAGGTATTTGGCAAGCTGTAGTTTTGGGTTTTGGTGGGGTTCAATTTGCAGAAAATGGCCCTGTAGCACAACCACAATTACCCCCTGGTTGGAACCGCTTAAAATTCAAATTGCATTGGCAGGGAAACTGGCATGAATTCGATTTAGTTTCTCCTAATATTACCTCAGTTTCTAGGAATATAACTCCTAATATTCAAGGTGTAATTTTTGATTTAGATGGAGTTCTCACTGATACCGCAGAATTTCATTATCGAGCTTGGCAAAGATTAGCGGATGAAGAAGGATTACCTTTTAATCGAGAAGCGAATGAAGCATTAAGAGGTATATCACGGAGAGAATCGCTGTTATTAATTGCTGGAAATCGCCCATTTTCAGAAGAGAAATTACTGGAAATGATGGAGCGAAAAAACAGCTATTATGTACAATCAATTGAGAGTATTTCACCTGCTGATTTGTTGCCAGGAGCCTTAAATTTATTAGATGAATTGAGGCAAGCGGGGATTAAAATAGCTATTGGTTCAGCTAGTAAAAATGCCCGTCCAGTTGTGGAAAAATTGGGAATTGCTAATCGCGTAGATGCGATCGCAGATGGTTACAGTGTCCAAACCCCAAAACCCGCACCTGACTTGTTTTTACACGCCGCCAAACTAATAGGAATTCCCCCGGAAAATTGTCTAGTTATCGAGGATGCAGCCGCAGGTATTGAAGCAGCTTTAGCCGCTAGAATGTGGGCAGTAGGACTTGGCCCTTCTGAAAGAGTAAAAGATGCTCATGTAGTGCTTCCTAATTTAGCCGGAGTTAGTTGGACGGACTTGCAAGCTAAACTTTATCGTGTAATTTCTGGGTAGGAGAGATAACTCAAAACAGGATCAGGATTTATGGATTTACATGATGAGCAGGATTAATTAAAAAATCTGTTAAATCTATGAATCCTGGTTAAAGTTTTTTGTTTTATCTTCAATTAACTGACATTATGTAGAAGTTGTAATAAAGCTAAATCTACATATTTAACTGTTACATCTGGAATATTTCCTGCTAAAAATTCGCATGGTAAATCTAATTCGCCTAAATGATTTACTACCAAACAAGCGGGACTAAAATCTTGATTTTTAGTATAGTCATTCACTGTAATAATGGTTTTTAAATCTGCCCCAAATGCTGCTTGTAAACCATGATTTGAATCTTCAAAAACTAGACATTCATTAGCTGTTAATCCCATTTTTTCCAATACATAATTGTAGATATCTGGTGCGGGTTTTTTTGCGGGAACAATATCGCCAGCGGCAATAATTTCAAACCAATCAGGATTAAGAGTTTGTTCCAACAAAGCTGTTGCATTTGGTAAAGCACTGGTAGTGGCAATAGCTAAACGTAAACCTTGTTCTTTTGCTTCTTTAATTAATCGTTTTACTCCAGGTCGAAGAGGAATTGCCGCAGCTTTAAGCAATTCTTGGTAATATTTTGTTTTCAGTTTATGCAAATTTGCTAAAAATTCTGACCATTGGGATGGAGGCTGAAAATTTGGGTGATGTTGCTTTAAATAATATTGAATTCTTTCTTTTCCGCCTGCAACAGTTAATAATTCACCATATAAAGATTCTGACCAATGCCAATCGAAACCTTGTTCGGCAAAAGCTTGATTGAATGCAATTCGATGACCATCTCGTTCTGTATCAGCTAACGTACCATCTACATCGAAAATTAAAGCTTGTAATTTTGTCATGTCTAAATTTGCTTAGTTTTGCGATCGCTCCCCCATTTAAAAATTTACAGGCTATGGTCATCAATGGCAAGTCTGCATTTACTCATCTTCGTATTCCACCCAAGAATTAGGAGTTTCCGATACAACTACTTTTAATTGCACATTTTCTGGCAATTTTTCCTTAGTTCGATCGTAAATGAATTTAGCGATCATTTCTGCCGTAGTTGCGTAATCTTCTGGCATTACTTCATTCAAAATCCCATGATCTAACCCACCTTTAGTAATATCTTTTTTCGCCCAACGTAATGTCCGAAAATCAGCAACCATCACCGGATGAGGACAAAATTCCGATGAATAAAGTTTTGTTGATGTAGCTTCAATTCGCACCTTATAAGTGTGTCCGTGCAGCCGTCCGCAAGGGCCATTATAATCTTTGATATAATGAGCGCTATCAAAGGTAAATTCTGTTACAAGTTTCCATTTTGGCACTTTATTCTCCTGGTTTATAGCCAAACTTACATTAAAATTTTAAAGCGTAAAATTGCGATCGTGTTTAAAACTATTAAAATGATTATCACAGCTTCTACTTTTCCTTTGCGTTCTTTGCGGTTTATTAAAAAAATATGACTATTTCTGAAGAATTGTGGCAAGCGAATCAAGAATTAGCACAAGCTTGTTTAGCACATCCATTTGTGCAGGAAATTGCTACAGGTACATTACCAAAAAATCGCTTTGCTTATTATGTTGGACAGGATGCTTTTTTCTTAGAAGCTTTTGCCAGAGCTTATAGTATAGCAGCAGTGCGATCGCCTAATTGGGAAAGCTTCCTCATTTTTCACAACTTAGCAACCGGGGTTTTAGAAGAACTAAAATTACATCAGAATTATGCGACACAATGGGGAGTGAATTTGCAAAAAGTTTCTCCTTCTTTAGCTACTCGTCGTTATACAGATTTCCTATTAGCTACTGCTTGGAATAATGCCGCAGGTTTAACAGCTGTTGCGATGGCTCCTTGTATGCGATTGTATGCTTTTTTAGGGCAAGAATTAGCGAAAAATGGTATTCCTGAACATCAATATGCTGACTGGATTCGCACTTATAGTTCCTCGGAATTTGTCCCATTAACCACAGCATTGGAAGCGTTAGTCGATCGCTACGTCGAAACTAAAGCAACAGCCGAACCAATCTATCATTATGCCATGTTGTGCGAGTATGAATTTTTTCAATCAGCATGGGATTTTACTGAAGAGAATTAACTTTTATAAAATTGCTTCACAATCAGAAACTACTGCTTCCGTGACTACACTACCTGTTCCGTCTTGCCAAATGCGGTAAACTAAAACTCGATCGCTATTAAGTAATTTCCTAACTTCTCTCACTGTTGTATTTAAAATTTCTTCTAAATTTAAAGATTGATGAATTCTTTGGGTGATAGTTACTAATAGTTTTTTATTTCTATTTCTTGAAGGATCGAATTCTTGAAAAACTCGCTCTCTGTCATCAGAATAAATAGCTTCTACCCAATCTTTATCTAATGCCTCTTCCAAGCTAATTCCTACTATTTCACACCATCTTTCATTGACATATAAACAGTTTCCTTGTCTATCAATACGAAATATACCCACTGGCGAGGATTTAGTCAGCGTGTAATAACGATACTCGCTGTCACGCAAAGCTAATTCGGCTATTTTGCGATCGGTAATATCAAAAATTGCCCCATCTAAATATTCAACTTCTCCTAAATTAGAAAAAATTGCTTGTCCTTTTTCATAAACCCATTTAATATTACCATCTGCATGAATAATTTGATATTCCAAAATATAGGATTTCCCATAATTAATACTTTCACTAATACTTTGCTCTATATTTTTTTTATCATTGGGATGAATAATACTAGCGAAACTTCTAATTCGATTATCTATAAAATCCAGTGCGGCATAACCGGAAATATCTGCGATCGCATCACTAATAAATTCCATCGTCCAATCACAATCATACAATCGCCGATAAATAGCTCCAGGTATGTTGTTAATTAGACTTTCTACTGACAAAATTTTCTCTCTCCATACTAATTCTACATCCAACACATATTGAAATTGATAACTTTAGACTAAAGGTAAAAGAATTTCAAACTCTCTACCCGTATCAGAAAATAGTTCTGAGTTTAAATTATCTTTACTATTTGCCGATCGAACCAACAACTTTCCTCCATGTTTAGCCGTAATAATTTGGTAACTCACCGCTAAGCTTGTTTCTTTTTCCGCCCGTTTCTCTACAGAAAAAGAATCTAAAATTTGCTTGAGTGCGCTAGGCGATAAACTAGGGCCATTATCCGCAATTATAATGGAAACCCAACGTGACCCTAAAGATTCAGGATTAGATGCAGGTTCAGGAGAATCAACCGTAGTTTTAATTACAATACATGGTTTATGCGGAAAAAATCTTTGTCTGTCACCACGCAATTCTTTTGTAAACTCTTGGTAAGCTGCTTGATTCAATAAATTATCTACAGCATCACTCAGAATATTCATAAATACTTGATTTAATTGTCCGGCAAAACAAGTTATTGGCGGTAAATTGCCATATTGTTTAAAAATTCCAATTTCGCTTTTTAATCGGCTTTGAAACAATAAAATGATACTATCTAACATAGCGTGTAGATCGGCAGGTTTAGGATAAACTTCATCAATATGGCAAAAGTTCTGTAAACTACTGACTAATTTTTTTAATCGCTCTGCACCGCCTTTAACACTTTTAATTGCTCTGGGCAAATCTTGTTTTAAAAAATCAAATTCGATCTCATCTTTTAATTCCAAAATTTTTTCAGGCACTTTTGGCAGAAATTCTTCATGGGCAGAAATTAATTGTAATAAGCTTTCGGTGTAAGTTGAAATATGACTTAAATTTCCCCAAATAAAACCTACAGGATCTAAAATTTCGTGCGCTACTCCATCCACCAAACGCCCTAAATTAGCCATTTTTTCACTTTGAATTAATTGCACCTGTGTTCTTTCGTAGCGTACTTGAGTTTCAATTCCCCGAATTTGCCAGTGAGCAATGTTTAACTCATGAATATCTAATAACTTATAATCTTGCGTTTCTGATTGAACAACGATCGGCTCTCCTAAGAGTTCGGACGATCGCCGTAATGCCATTTGTGCAGCTGCTAAAATTGGCATAGTTTCAGGCAGAATTAAAACATCAGTGCGAGCGTAATTATAAATAAACTGTAGTGTTTTTTTAAACAATAAATCCTGTTTAGCAGTTAAAACTAAACATTCTAACAGACGCAACCGTGAAATCATGCCCACAAACTTACCTCGATCTAATAAAATCACTCCCGGTAGTTTGCTATGTTTCTCCAACACTTCCACAACTTCCGCAGGAAAGCAATTTACATCAGCTGCAAATGAGTACAGCGGTAGTGTACTCAAGGTGGAGTCAATCGAGAGATCCTGATTATCTGCTTCAGATAGATAAGGAGACGAAATAAATTTTTTTGACACAATCTCTAACGAAAGTTAAATAACCTAATCACTTATAGCAGCAGGCAGAAGGTAAAAGCCAATACAAGCAATGGGTTGGTGTAAGAATGCCCTAACCTTTACTTTGCTTACTATATGATATTTTCACCCAATAGCCTACCACCTTCACTGATTTTAACTACCGAATAAATTATAGAGTTTTAATTTATTTTGCTCGATCTCGCCTGCTTCTTAATCTAATGGCAGCATAATCTCGAATTCAGTATTAATCGTGTTAGAAAAGTCTTCCATCTTGTTACTTTGCGATCGCACATTCAACTTACCCTGATGGTTTTCCGTAATAATTTGATGGCTGATCGCCAAGCCTAATCCAGTTCCCTTACCTACTGGCTTGGTAGTAAAAAAAGTTTCAAAAATTCGCCCCTGAATTTCCAAAGGAATACCTGGCCCATTATCACTAATGCGAACAACAGCCCATGATTTTTCTTCATCTTCCACAACTTCTGTAGTAAGAGTAATTTGTGCTTGCCATGTTTTAGGCGCAACAGCAACTTTTTCCACGAGGGCATCAATAGCATTACCAATAATGTTGACAAATACTTGACTTAACTGCCCAGAATAACAATTCACCGCAGGTACTTTGCCGTAATTTTTCACTAGCTCAATCTTGTACTTAACACGATTGTGTAAAATTAACAACGTACTCTCTAAGCATTCATGTATATCTATAGCCTTTTGTTGTCCCTCTCCGATATGAGAAAAGTTACGCAAACTATTAATAATTTTGACTAACCGTTCTGCCCCTAATCTCATACTATTAATAACTTGCTGCATATCATCTTTCAAAAAGTCAAGCTCTATCTCTTCTAGTAACTCGCTCACTCTTTCAGGTACAGGATCGACTTCTGCTTCATAAGCTGCAAGTAAATTAATTAAATCTTGACTGTAGTTGGCTAAATATTCTATGTTTCCGGCAATAAAGTTGACCGGATTCAAAATTTCATGCGCTACTCCCGCTACCATCTGCCCTAAACTTGCCATTTTTTCTGTTTGCAACATTTGGGATTTTGTTTGTTGATTAATCACGTTAGTTGCTAATTCGTGAATGTATGATTGAGCAACTAGTAATTGATGAATATCTAATATTCGGTAAACTTGCGGCTCTACTTCTACTACAATTGGTTCGTCAACTAACTCTGGGGAACGTTGCAAACACCGTTTAGCTGTCTCTACAATTAATGTATTACAAGGAATAATTAAAGTATCTGTAGAGATTAATGAATATAAAGATTTGATTGGTCTTTTCATAAATAATTCTAGCCCGTAAGGTCGGCTCATAGCTTCTAAAAACTTGCGTCGGGAAATCATCCCTAAAAGTTGACCTTCTTCTAAGACAATAGCTCCTGGTAGCAAAGAATTCGCCTCTAAAGCTTTTGCGACTTCTTTCCCTGGTTGACTGCTTTCGATACTCAAATCATAAAGCGATAGCTCTTGAAGGGTAGAATCTAAAGATAAGTTCTCCATTCCTGGTGGTATTAAATTTGGTATTTCGTCGGCTAAATGTTTTAATGTAAGCATAAGAAATCTATCAAGCAATTTTCCGCAAAATTTGACACCCTATTGTATCCAATTTAGCACCTTAATCCAGTTAATAGAAAATTGATTGTTGATTTTTTTATCTAAAACAAGAGTTAAATTAAAGACAAAGTTTTCTTAACTTAAAATTAAATTAAAGATATATTATCTCTTTGCGGATATAGATTAATCACGAATAAAGGGAAAAAATTAATTTATTAATGATGAACTTGCTGTTCTCTTAATGAAGAGTGTAGGATGTAGCGATCGCGTCCTGAAGCCTTAGCCGCATACAACGCTTCATCTGCTGAGGTAATCAAATTAGCTGGAGTCATTTCTAAATCAGGAATCATGCTCGCCACGCCTAAACTAACTGTTACATAAGACGAAATCGGGGATTTTTCATGGGCAATTTCTAGCGTTCGTACATTTTTAATTATTTTTTCTGCTAAAAAAATCGCACCTTCAGCAGAAGTTGCAGGTAAAATCACAGCAAATTCTTCTCCGCCATATCTTGCTACTAAATCAGTACTTCGGTTGATACTATTTTTAATGGCTTTAGCTACTTCTTGTAAACAAAAATCGCCCGCTAAATGTCCGTAATTATCATTGTAAAGTTTAAAATAATCCACATCGACAATGACCAAGGACAACCAATCTATATGTCGTCGCATTTGTTGCCATTGTTGGGATAAATATTGATCGAATTGTCTGCGATTAGCCAAATTTGTCAGACCGTCAACAGTGGCTAATCGCTGTAATTCTTGATTGGCTTTTTCTATTTTGTTGTAAAGTTCTCTAATTAGTAAATTAGCTAATTCATGAATATCTGATTGTGCTACTAATAATTGATGGACATCTAACAATCTATATTCTTTTGGGTTTACCTCTACTATAACTGGTTCATAAACTAATTCTGGCGATCGCCACAAAGACCGCTTTGCTGCTGTCACAATTAAAGTATCGCTGGGCAAAACTAAAGGTTCTTGTCTAGACAAACTATATAAACTACTAATTGGTCGTCGGGAGAATAATTCTAAACTATAGGGACGACTCATTCTTTCTAAAAATTCCCGTCGAGAAATCATTCCCCAAAGTTGACCATTTTCTGTAATTACTACTCCGGGTAGTAAATAATCCTTTTCAAAACCTGTAATTACTGTTTTACTTAAAGTTCCACTTTCTATAGTAAAATCGTACAGAGTTAAATCTTGCAGAGTTGATTCTAAGCTTAAAGGTTGCATCTCAGATAATAAAAAACTAATTGGTTAGTAAAAGAGGTTAATTTACTAATTTTTCAATTACTTAGTCATAATTTCTGAGAATAATAAAGGGAAAATTGTTTAGAAATTGATCCTTAAATAATTCATTAATCAAACGAATTAATAATAAAGTAGAAGCACCCATTGAATCAACCAAAACCCAGTTAAGCTATCCCCAGAAAACTAAAGTTTGACAAAGTAAACGGAGTACAAGAATGTAACTCAACCTTAGTAATACCCCTTTGTTTTGATTTTAACCACGTAGAGCCAGTTTTTGTTTGTGTAGTATATGACACACCTAATGAAACATCAGCTGGCTTACTGACCCGATCGAGCAGATTGCCGCGAGCATCATAAGTAGTTAAAACAATTAAATCACTACCACAGACTTGGGCGCGAACTAATGCAACGGGATTTTTAAAATTGGTAGTTATGAGCATTTTATTTCCCTGGGGCATCAGTACTATGCTGCTAGATTGGGTGAAAAACTCTGGATTGGATGGTTTTAAGGCGATCGCCCCTTGAAATTCTAGCCCCAAATCCTTATATTGAGCCATAACAGGCTCAAATAGCTTTAAATGATCGAAACTTAGTTCAATCAGCCTGGAAGACCTGCGATTCAGTTGAGCTAATTGCGACATAGTTATTCTGGGTGTAAAAATTTTCAGATACTTACACGAACTAAGGTAATAATTTCCAGTGACCAGCGTCAATATATTTTTGTGATTCAAGTCACCTATAAAATTACTATCTACCTTAAGGCAGAAAAATAAATCCCACTTACGAGTGAAGATTTACACTTAAACTAATCATAACCAGACAACCGCTATGCTCATCTTCAGCCCGAAAACCCCTGTAATTAGCCTTCTCCTCCTGGAGAAATTTCTGTTTCCCAATGTATTGCCGCTGTCAGCAGATATACCGTTTTGAGAACCAGCTGGATTCGTTAAAATATCTTGACAATCTCCACTGGTAAACAACGTCCTCCGCTAGGAACCCAATGAATCAATTGCACAATGCTTTCACTCTATTTCTCAGCTTGCTAGTAGAAGCCTTACCCTTCCTGCTACTAGGAGTGTTATTTTCAGGTTTGCTGCTACTATTTATTGACGAACGTAAATTGACAAGTGTTTTACCTCGTAACCCTTTATTGGGTGCTTTCGTTGGCAGTTTAATCGGTTTCCTGTTTCCAGTATGCGAGTGTGGTAACGTACCCGTAGCCAGAAGGTTAATTACCCAAGGAGTATCGGCACCAGTAGCGATCGGCTTTTTGTTAGCAGCACCTACAGTTAACCCGATTGTAATTTGGGCAACTTGGATAGCTTTCCGCGACCAACCAGAAATAGTCGTTTTGCGCGTCGTCCTTTCCCTAGCTATTGCCACCATTATTGGCTGGGTATTTAGTGCTCAAGCAGACTTAAGACCTCTACTACAAACATCGGTTGTCAACTCCATGCCGAGTCCAACCAAAAAACCTCGCGGTTATTGGTCGGATGTGTCTCAGCGAGAAGCACCTGTCTCAGCCTTATTACAGTCAGGAACCTTCTTAATTTCCGGTTCAGGTCAAACTATTCGCATGGATACGGCTACCTTCCCCATGACCGCTGCTGTTGGGACGACGAAATCTTTGAAATCGCTCAAATATCGGTTAGGTTTGTTTTTAGATAACAGCGTCTTAGAATTGCGGGAACTTGGGGCAGTTTTGATTGTGGGAAGTGCGATCGCATCCGTGATTCAAGTCTCAGCTCCCCGCGAACTAATTCTCAGCTTAGGACAAGGGCCAATCACCTCCATCATTGCCATGATGGTATTAGCCGCAGTTGTTTCCATTTGCTCCACAGTAGACTCATTTTTTGCTCTTTCCTTCGCCTCAGCATTTACCCCCGCTTCCCTCTTAGCATTTTTAATTTTTGGCCCGATGATTGACCTCAAAGGTATTGGCTTAATGCTGTCAATCTTTAAGTCGAGAGCCATAATTTATATCTTTGCTTTAGCAGCGCAACTCACATTTTTGTTCACCTTAATTTATCAAATGATTTATTAAAAACCCTACTAAATTTAACCACCATGATTCTCGATCGCTAACTAATCTCGTTCCCTTAACTATCAGTGTTCCCCGATGACTTTTACACTTAAGAAAAAACTGAAAATCAATCAATCTCTTGTACCCTGGCTAGATGCGATCGCCATTATCGCTTGGGGAATTTTACTGTTAAAATATTGGCTCACAGACCAACTCGGTTTACTAATTCACCCGGATTATTTTTGGTTAGTACTTTTTGGAAGTGTTGGGTTATTGGCGATCGGTGGCAGTAAAGCATGGATTATGCTCAAGCCACATCTTAAAAATCGACCAAATCGGAAAAATATTCCCCCACAATCAGAGCAACATATCACCCTATTTCCCCCAGGTGTAAGCAGCATCATCCTAATAACAGCAGCAATTTTAGGCTTCTTAATTTCGCCTAAGATATTTACTAGCCAAATAGCTTTACAACGAGGCGTTACTGACACTTTGCTAATGACTCGCGCTCAACCTAGAGAATTTAAAATCGCTAAACATCCCGAACAACGTACCTTGATTGACTGGGTAAGAACCTTAAATGTTTATCCAGAACCAGACGCTTACACTGGACAAAAAGTAAAAGTAGAAGGATTTGTCATTCATCCCGCACAACTACCTGATAATTATCTGTTACTATCTCGATTTGTTATTACTTGCTGTGCCGCAGATGCCTATCCCGTAGGTTTGCCAGTTAAACTTACCTCATCTCGCAGCAGCTTTGCTCCCGATACCTGGTTAAATGTAGAAGGTGAGATGATTACAGAAACTCTTTCAGGTAAACGTCAGTTAGTTATTAACGCTAACTCCATAACTCCAATTCCTCAACCGAAAAATCCTTACGATTATTAAACAATGATCGATAGAATGATCAAATTTAAATCTATTCAATCCCTCGATCGCATTGCCATCACACTCATCGGAGTACTGACTATAGCTATTGCTATTCTCCTATTTCAGGGCGATCGCTCAGTACCTCACGTCCGAAGTTTTACCTGGCAAGATAAACAAATTGGTGTAGAACACGATCGTTTTGTAATTACCTTTACTCGTCCAATGGATCGCGCCAGCGTAGAAGAAAATTTGAAAATTAATCCACCATTACCAGGGAAATTTAGCTGGGCAGGACGTAGGTTAGTTTACACTTTAATTTCTCCGGCTCCTTATGGGATGGAGTATCAACTAAGTTTAGAAAAAGCAACTGATAAATATAGTAATTCGGGAAAAGCAGGCGCAATTCTTCAACCTTTTTCTGCGAAATTTCGCACTCGCGATCGCGGATTTGCTTACATAGGTGTAGAAGGGCAAAATTCAGGAGAATTAATGTTAGTAAATCTCAGCGCTAATGAACCTAAACCAATTGCCCTAACTCCGCCAGATTTAGTAGTATCGGACTTTAAATTATATCCTCAAGGCGATCGGATCTTATTTCTGGCTAACGATCGCAATTCTCAACGTCAAGGCGCTCTCCAAGCCAAAATTTATGAAGTAACAACTGGTATTCGTACTAATCCACCAGATCCACAAACCGCTTCTCAAGAAACAGCAGGTAAACTAAAGTTAGTTTTAGACAACAAAGATTATCAAATTTTGAAATTTGATTTATCTCCTGACGGGGAAACGATCGTAATGCAGCTAGTGAGTCGTCGCAACCCTGGAGAGTTTGGAATCTGGACTTTACAACCTAATTCTGCACCAAAACCTTTACCAGGAAAACCCGGAGGCGACTTTTTAATTACTCCAGATAGCAAAGCTTTAGCTGTGACTCAAGGGGAAGGATTGGCGATCGTTCCCTTAACAGGTTCTCAAGATCAACCATTAGATTTTTTACCCAAATATGGCTCAATTTTAGCCTTTTCTCGCAATGGTTTAGCTGCCGCTACAGTAAAATTTAATCAGGACTTTACGCGATCGCTATTCCTCGTTAATACTCAAGGTACAGAAAAAGAATTACAACGCATTAATGGTTCCATACTCGATGCAGAATTCGACCCTACAGGCGAAATTCTCTATTGTTTACTCACTCAACTTGTCCCTGGCGATCAATATCAAGAACAACCATACGTTGTTGCCATTAACCTTAAAACTGGAGAAACTAAAAAACTATTAGAATTCTCTTCCAATCAAAGACAAGTGCGAATGAATTTATCCCCTGATGGAATTGCTTTATTATTTGACCAACCATTAATTACACCACAACCCGCAGCTGGAATGTCTGATGCAGTAAGAACAGATGACAATGCAGCAATTGTTACTAGTAAATTATGGTTATTACCGATTTCTTCAATTAATACCACCGAAACCTCAACCACTTCTAACCCAGAAGAACTACCCATCACCGGAGTTCGTCCTGTTTGGCTACCTTAGTAATATCGAATACCCAAATATTTGCTACAAATAACTAATGGGGAGGTGGGGAGAAATCTGTAGCATTATTTTTTTATGCGATATAACCATTTGACATTAGCGATCGCAGAATCAGAATTTACTCTCTGACTTACTCTACTACAAAATTAGGTATAACGCCCTACATCAGTAACATCAAAAAATCCAGCTAAACTAAAGTTAACTTAAGGTATCAGAAAAGTCTTTGGTTTTGCATTTTGGGATTTCAGTGATATTTTACCTCTGAAAACTCAATCAACAAGGCTAGAACTTTTCTTTTTCAGGGGAAGCAATGGAAGCACAAGAATTTCTTACTCGTTATAAACAGGGAGAACGCGATTTTACTGGTGTCGATTTAAGTAAAGCTATTCTTACTGGTATTAACTTACAAGACATCAACCTCACAGGCGCTAATCTTACGGGTGCTAATCTCAGCTGGTCATTTTTTAATCGCGCTCAATTAGTTAATGCTTGTCTTCGCCAAGCCGATCTCCGCCATGCTACTTTTACTAATGCTAATCTCTGTCAAGCAATTTTAAGCGGTGTAAACTTAACTAAAGCAGATTTACATTTTGCTAATTTACAAAGTTCTGATTTAAATTGGGCAGTGTTAGAACAAGCAGACCTCACTAGCGCAAATCTCCAAGGTGCGAAACTAGACCAAAGTAATTTGGAACAAGCGAAATTAACTCAAGCGCAATTAATACAAGCCGAATTAATGGAAGTAAATTTGCGAAAAGCACAGTTAATTAATGCTAATTTAAATAGAGCTAATTTGCGCGAAGCAAATTTAGAATTAGCTGACTTAAGAGATGCAACTTTAATCGGAAGTAATTTAACTGAAGCTAACTTAAATGGGGTTTGTTTGCGGGGTGCAGATTTGAGCGAAGCAGATTTACATCGGGTAATTATGACTGGTGCAGATTTAAGTGATGCTTGTTTGAATAGTGCGGATCTAAGTCGAGCTAATTTAGCTGGTTCCTATTTGTTAAAAACTAGTTTTAGAAAAGCTTATTTATTAAGGGCTACTTTGGAAGATGTGTTAATGTTACGGGCTGATTTAAGTGAAGCAAATTTTCGCGGTTCTAACTTAAAAAGAGCCGATCTCAGCGGTGCTTATTTGCGCGATACAACTCTGAGTGAAACTGATTTAACGGAGGCTTTGTTTTTAGAAAGTAGTTTAATTCGGGTAAATTTAGATCGATCGCAAATGACAGGTTGTTGTATTTACAATTGGCAATTAGAAGATGTGGATCTTTCCCAAATTGATTGCGATTATGTTTTTACTCAGTTTAATTACGCTACCAAAAGCCCTACCAATCGTTATCCCAACGGGCGCAATTTAAAACCTGGAGAGTTAGCCCAACAATATCGAGAAGATAGTATTCATATCAAATTAAACTTTAAAGAACCACCGAATTGGGAAGCTTTAATTTTTTCAATAGCTAAACTCGAACAAGATTTTCATAATCTAAAGCTGACAATTAAATCTTTTGAGTCAGTCGCAGGTGCTTATGTATTAAAGATTAACTCTAATCGTCCTGTCAATAGTAAAAATTTGCGATCGCGTTTAGCAGAAATTTACTCTAACATGATCGATCGACTGCAAGCAAAACGCCAGAAAATTCTGGGCTTACTAAATATAATTGAAGCCAAAGTTGAGCATCCTATAGCAACAACATCGCCTCCACCAGAACCAGTAGATGAAGAAGACCTCAACTTATACCGCGAAGTAGTCCAGCAAATCGAAGTAATTATTATGACTCAACCACCAGAAAAACTAGTCGAAAGTATCCAAAGATTAATAAATTTTCTCAATGTAAAAGGGCTTTCTACCGAAGAAATTTACAATAAAATTATTGGTCAAGCAATCCTCCGTCGGGCTAAACAAGACCAATCATTTCCTAAACATCTTAACCAATGGGAAAAAAGTGCTGCACCAGCAATTCGTCTCTCTCCCATTGGTTCGGCAATCCGATCGGCGATCGCTATTCTGTGGCAAGAATCCCCATATTCTTGATTAAGTTAATTTTAGACTGATGGCGATTTGAATTTTGCATTAGTTTGACAATAGTTTTCCACTATTTGTAAAATCCGTTCGGCAGCATGACCATCACCAAAAGGGTTAACAGCTGTTGCCATTGCTTGGTAAGATTCTCGATTACACAATAATTCACTGGCAGTGGAAAGAATACGATCGGGATTAGTACCAACTAATTTAGCTGTACCAGCTGCGATCGCCTCTGGACGTTCTGTAGTCTCTCGCAAAACTAAAACTGGTTTCCCCAAACTCGGTGCTTCTTCCTGAAGTCCACCAGAATCAGTTAATAACAAATAACAGCCATGAATCGCTGCTACCAATTCTGTATAATCCAAAGGTTCTGTCAGAAAAACTCGCGGATGATTTCCCAAAATTTCCTTTAACGGTTCTCGAACAGTGGGGTTACGATGTAAAGGTAATAATAAAGCTGTATCAGGAAACTTTTCTAAAATTAACAAGAAACCTTTAGCAATATTTTGTAACGGTTCCCCCCAATTTTCCCGGCGATGAACTGTTGCTAATAAAGTGCGATATTTCTGCCAATTCAAATTCGGAATATTACAACTCGGATTTTGCTTGGCTACAGTTAATAACGCATCAATTACTGTATTCCCAGTTTGGTAAATTTTTCCTACAACTGCCGATCGCTGCAAATTTTCCACAGCTAAAGCAGTCGGCGCAAAATGTAATTGCGTAATTTGGGAAATTAAGCGCCGATTCGCTTCTTCTGGATAGGGATTAAATAAGTCATCCGTTCGCAATCCCGCTTCTACATGACCAACGGGAATCTTTTGGTAAAATGCGGCTAATGCAGCTGCAAACGCAGTAGTTGTATCTCCTTGAACGATCGCCAAATCAGGTTGCACTTCTGTAAATAAACTTTGCAAACCTGACAAACTGCGACAAGTAATATCCGTCAGCGTCTGCTGAGGTTGCATGATCGCCAAATCGCGATCGGCATCAATTTTAAACAAGCGCATCACTTGTTCCACCATCTCTCGATGTTGACCAGTTAAGACCACTTGAGTCTCAAAAGCAAGCGATCGCTTAAACTGTTGAATCACCGGAGCCAATTTAATCGCTTCTGGTCGCGTTCCCAGAATAATACAGACTTTGTAGAGAGATTCAGCCATAAAAATCCCAAGCTAGTAAGACAAGGCAGAAGGCAGAAACTTTTCCAACAGCCTCAATTATTTTTAACTGAATAGCTATTTCTGCCACACTAATTACATCGAGTCAACTACCCGATCGTAATATCTTATAACAACTGCCAAACTCACTCTTAAGATTATTAATTTCTTTGCGCCTTCAATCTTCTACCTTCTTTGCCTTCTACCTTTCTCAATCAAAAAACCCGGCTGCTACCGGGCCTTAGAACCGTCATCAAAAACGGCTAACTAGGGTCCTTAATTGGAAGAATCAACATCACAAGTTAAAGGACAAGCAGCATAGATAGAACTATGACTTGGATTTTCATCTCCCCGCAACCAATTTAACCAAGAAACTTCTTGAGGATTTACTCCTTTATAAGACAGCATTGCTGCACCAGCAATAATTGAGAGTACATTCAAACCTATTAAACTGCCAGCAACTAACAATACCGCACTAACTGGCATGATTGACTGCAATGCGATCGACAACACAGACCCCACAACCACCATCAACATTACAATCGGGAACCCTACCACCAACAAGCAAACCGATAGCGTAAACGTCCAAATTAAAAAGCTTTTAATTGCACCAAATGAATAAGACTTGGTTGAGTTGAGGCTTTTTGCTAAAACCATACCCATCTCTCCTTGAGTAATCTCAAATTATTAAACTTGGCTGAAATCTTGTACTGTGCAATCCCAGTTTGTCTTACCAGGTGGTTCTAAGTATAGATTAAAGTTTTAGTTAAGATGAGCGATCGTTCAACAAACTTTACATTCACCAATAGACATTTATGTTCCTGCAAAACCATCAGAAAATTTTCCAGCAACCTACCATAAACCATTAAATTTAAAAGCACCGCTTCTCAGTGCCATCTCTCTACAGATAGACCCTGCCATAACCCTAATGTCCCCACTATCCAAAGAATCATTACAAAATAACTTGCTTAACATTTCTTATAATTTACGCCAATTGCTCTCATAATTCATAGATCCGTTTTAGGGACTAGGGACTAAGGACTGGGAAGAAGAAGGGGTTAGAGGTTAGCTCCGCTTCACCGAAAATTTAAAATTTAATGTTGTTCAAGAGGAATTTTTGGGAAAACTTCATATAGAAGAGATAGAGGCGACAGCCTCTATCCCAAAGCTAAAGTTTCCTATTCTTGTAAATCCAAGAGACTTATGACAGATTCAAACCGCCCACAAACGCCTCCTCCACCCGGTTCTCGCCCCCTTCCTCCCGGAGGAGTCCCCCCTGCTGCCAGGAGAGTTCCACCCGGACAAGCAACGCCTGGAGCAGCACAGCGGAATGCAGATGAAACCATGCCTTTGCCACCCAGCGCCAGACCACCCGGAGTACCTCCTCGCACTCCAAACGCAGGGGCAACACAGACAGTGGCGCGGATGCAGGGTGCCGGGGCAACACAAGCAACTCAACAACTATCATCAGCACCAACACAAACCATTCCCCCCTCTGCACCACCCAGAGTGCCGCAAAACCCCCCGCCATCAATGACAGCACCAGCTGCTGTTCGACCAGTAGAAACCTCTCAGTTAGCCGCAGGACAACCCACTTTACTGGAAATCGTAAAAAAAGCCTTTGATGACGGAATTTCTGACATTCACGTTGGCGTAGGCGAATCTCCACGCTTTCGCAAACGTGGCGACATTATCGGCACAGATTGGCCCGTCACCGACGAAGCCACATTTATGAGTTGGCTACAAGAAGTACTTAGCGACGAAAACATTCGCAAATTTGAAGAAAACCTAGACTTCGACGGAGTTACTCAATACGAGTTTTCCCGCGCCCGGATTAACGTTTTCGGTTCAATGAGAGGGCCAGCAATGGTCATGCGGTTGATTCCGAACAAAATTCTGTCAATGGAACAGTTAAACTTGCCCCCTGTTTTCAAAGATATTTGCCACTACCACAAAGGCTTTATCTTAGTAACAGGGCCTACAGGTTCTGGTAAATCTACCACAATGGCGGCAATGGTAGATTACATGAACAAAAATATGGCAAGGCATATTATCAGTATTGAAGACCCGATCGAATTCGTACACACCAGCGCTAAAAGCTTGATTAAACACCGGGAAGTAGGAATTCACACCAAGAAATTCGACAACGCCTTAAAAGCAGCTTTGCGGGAAGACCCGGATTTGATTATCGTTGGTGAAATGCGGGATAAAGAAACAGTTAACACCGCCCTCAAAGCAGCACAAACAGGTCACTTAGTTATGGGAACGTTGCACACAAACAGTGCGGTGAAAACCATCGAACGGATACTTAACCTTTACACTGCTGAAGAACAACAATCAATGAAAGTTGCTTTGGCTGAATCTTTAGTCGCTATTGTTGCTCAGGGATTGTGTAAAACCACAGATGGCAAACGTGCTGGCTATCACGATATCCTAATCAATACCGACGCGATTAAAGAGTACGTTATCCAAGGTAAGTATGAAGAAATTACTGGGATCATGCTGAAGTCCAAATTCGATGGGATGCAAACTATGAACCAAGCACTCTTAGCTTTGTATCAAGAAGGTCGAATTACTGAAGAAGAAGCTTTGGAAAAATCACCAACACCTAACGAAATGGCTCAGTTCCTCCGAGGTCGTGTTTAGCACTAAAATTAAAAAGGCAAAAGGAGCGATCGATCATCTATTCTTTTGCCTTTCGTCTTTCTCCTTCTGTCCTTGTTGAATAGTTGCCTTGAATCAAAATCATCCTCAGTTGCCAGAACTTTTTAAAGGTATTGCATTGTTTACTCCCGGTGGAGATCTCATTTATTGCATTGATCCGAATAAACAAGGTCGATGGCATTTAGATTTATGCGCCGGGTTACAAGAAATGCTAGGACTATCAGAACCTCCACATTTTTTAGTTCCTTGTTACACAGCTACTATTGATAAATGGTTAGACCCGCGCACTCAAGAATTAAGAATTTCTGCGGAAGCTTACCCTTTAGTAGTGCGACATCAAGCATTATTAAATGCTGTCTTTGGTATTGATAATTTAGTTTGGCAAGTTGCTCCTTGGCAAGAAGGACTTTGTGATTCTATTGTTTTGGCTACTTATCGCGAACAATTTCCCCAACTTTGGGAAGAAAATGATTTAGTAGTTAAGTTTGAAAGGAATGGTTTAATCAATTATTTTCATTCAACAAACGATGATTCTCGTCTTTTACCTCCAGAATCTCAAGGTTATGTTTTGCGTTTGTTTGTGTCAAATTACAGTGTAGCTACAGAAAGAATTCTGCAAAATTTGTATAAGTTGTTAGAAGAATCTCTTAATTGTCCTTATACGTTAAAAGTAATTGATGTTTTTAAGCATCCAGAACAAGCAGAAGCAGACCAAGTTTCTGCTACACCAACTTTAGTCAAAGTTTGGCCTAAACCAATTAAAAGAATTGTTGGTGAAATAGAAGATATGAATAAAATTTTGCGGTTGTTGTTGCCTCCTGATGCTTAAATAATTTGGTTCGTTGTGAGGATTTCCGTCTTCTATTTGTTAAAGTAAGGTAACGACTTCAGTCGTTACAACAGACCTAAATTGTAGTTTTGGGAATGCAGACATCAGGGGCACATAAGTTGGGAAATTCTATTGTAGTTACTTTAAATGTATCTAGTTCTACTCGACGAATTACATGATTATTGGTATCGGCAATAAATAGGTGAAAACTTACTGCACTTAAACCACTTGGTTCAAAAAATCTGGTGTTTTTTCCTTGACCGTCTTGATGTCCGGCAACTCCATCTCCTAACATGGTTTGACAGTGACCTGTGTGAGGGTCTATGCGCTTAATTTTGTGATTGTAAGTATCGGCTATCCAAAGATAATCTGGGATATATCTTACTCCTAAACAATGTTGCAATCTGACTTCGGAACCGATACCATCTATATCACCAAATCCGAATAATTCTCCGCTACCACAAACTGTGCGGACTTCTTCTAAATCAGCTAAACCAACGGCGCGAATTGAACTGATCTCGCTATCGGCGATGTATAATTCTCTGCGATCGCTAGTCATGCCACTAGGTTGAGCAAAAGCTGCGTTACTGAGAGAACCGTCTACACAACCTTCTCCACCTGTACCAGCATAAGTGCGAATTACACCTGTTTCTAATTCCAATTCCCAGATTTGGTGTAGTCCTGCCATAGCAATATATAAGTTATTGCCGACTTTTTCCAAATCCCAAGGGGAATTAAGGGCTGTTTCTAATGCTTGACCAGTATGAGAATTTATATAATGACCTTTTTCCCCAGTTCCGGCAATAGTTTTTACTTGTTGATTTTTTAGGTCTACTTGGCGTAAAGTATGATTTTCTGTGTCTGCAATGTAGAGGAGTTGTTGTTCTTCATCTAATGCCATTCCTTGAGGGGCAAAAAATTGTGCTTCGGTAAAATTACCGTCAGTTAAGCCAGATTTTCCATTACCAATTATGTGTAATACTTCGCCTTCTAATGTGCTAATAACTATCCGATGATGTCCTGTATCAGCAATAAATAGTCGATTTTCTTCGCCGTCAGCTAGTACTTTTCCGGGAAAAGCTAATGGTGTGGTTAATGGGTGTTTTTGTTTTTCTAAGTTTAGTGAGAATTCTTGAAAGTTGAGGCTTCCCTTTTCTTGATTTGCTTGAATCATTTGGGAAATTAATTCGTCTAATGTGTCACGATGTCCTTCTCCAGATGCGGTACTTACACAATAACTGTCTGGATCGATTATGACTAAAGTAGGCCAAGCACGCACAGCATATTGTTGCCAAATTTCAAAGTTTCGATCTACTATTACCGGATGTTCGATGTCGTAACGAAGTATGGCTTGACGAATGTTTTCTACTTCTTGTTCGTTGTCAAATTTGGCGGAGTGAACGCCGATAACGGTAAGGATATCTTTATATTTTTGCTCTAAGTATTTTAATTCGGGGATGACGTGCAGACAGTTAATGCAGCAATATGTCCAAAAATCTAAAATTACTATTCGCCCCTTTAATTCTTTTAAGGATAAGGGCCGATCGGTATTTAACCAAGTAAAGTTTTGGGGTAATTCTGGCGCTCTAACGCGAGGTGCCATAGATTCTCCTTCTTTAGGGGCGATCGCATCCATGTTACTCCATTACTTAAGCCTATCACTACAATCCGAAAATTAAGCTAATCGGAAAAAACAGAAACAGGAGTCAGAAATTTATTCGGTCTTCTGACTCCTGTCTCCCCATGTTTGTAGCTCAAAAATGTCGCTTTGGTAACTATTTATTCCACAGAAACACTTTTTACTGCTGTTTCTTCGGTATTAACCGCAGAACTTGTATCTTCCGCCTTTGTTTCTGCTGTTGTTGCTGGACTTTCTTCGGAAGCTGGTGCTGGTAACTTTAATTCTACTATAGGCGCTTCTAAAGGAATAACTGGCAACCTCGATGGAGATTTCGCCTCCTTATCACCCCCAGGTAACTCGAAGCGTTGCAACAACTTTCTAAAATTCCACTTGTTTGGTTTGGTATTGGGTTGTGTCTCTGTTATCTCTGCTGGAATTTCCTGTTCCTCAATAGGCGTATCTATAACCTTGGTTTCCACCAAGGTTTCTCCTGATGGTGCTGATACTTCCTGAATTAGCGGTTCAGCTGTTGGGGTTTCCGTAACTTCGGGTACAGGTAGGGGTTCTAGTTCCGCTTTCGTTTCTGGAATTGGTGTAACTTCCGGTTCAGGTATTGGTGTTTCTGGAACTTCCGGTATCGGTAGTTCTAGTTCCGCTTTTGTTTCTGGAATTGGTGTAACTTCCAGTTCAGGTATTGGTGTTTCTGTAACTTCCGGTATCGGTAGTTCTAGTTCTGCTTTTGTTTCTGGAATTGGTGTAACTTCCGGTTCAGGTATTGGTATTTCTGTAACTTCCGGTAAAACTTCCGGTAAAACTTCTTCCGTTACGGGTGTTTCTTCTAGCGGAATTTCTGGTTTGGTTTCTGGAATTGGTGTAACTTCTGGTTCTGGTGGTTTAGGTGGGGTGTAATTGCGATCGACTATCCCACGAGCATCGGCAACAGAAAGTTCACCTCGTACCAATTTCGCTAGACTATCTGTACCATTCGGCTCATAACTCACCACCCGCACTGTACTGTTATACACATTTTCTAAAGGCTTGCCCTGTTCGTCTAGCAACTCCAATTTCACCCAATTTTTCCCCGATTTAAACCCTTCAAGATAAATTGGTTGCCATTTATCAATCAGGAAGCTTTTACCGTTAACCGTACAGCGAATTTTCCAATCAGCTATTTCATCATCGGCATCTTTTTGCGCTACCGAATGTAAAGGCACATTGGTCAGGTAAAAGTCCACCATGATCGGTTCCGCACCGTAGCTACCTTGAGGACTGATATATGTTAGCAGGGGTTGGTCAGGATTTGGGTTATTTTCCTCAGTTTTGGTAAAAATATGGAAGGTAGTTTGGGTATAAGCACCCTCGTTTTTAAAACTTTCATGCCAAGGACGTGAAGCGAAAACTCTGATAGTGTGAGTACCTGCGGCTAAGTCGGAAAAAACTAAGGGTTGATTGGGGTCATAAACTGCTTGATAAGGTTGATTGTCTAAAAAAACCTCCAAGTGTGGCCCTAATGCTAAGTCGGAATTTTTGAATATGGGTAAACCCTGAACCTGAAATTTTACTGTAACGTTATTGTCTTGTAAAATTTCCCCTGATTGGGGACTAAGTATGCTCACTTGCGGTTGGTAACTTTCTAATCCTTGACGCAACTCTTGAATAGTTTGGGGAGGCGATACTTCTACAATGTTTTTTTCTATGCTTAACCCAGACTCAGGTTTATCTATCTCACTTTGTTTGGTTGGGGTTCCATTGGCACAACTTACTAAACTAAGAATTACCAATGCTGACAATAAGAAACTTAATAGCTGTTTAGCCTTTCTCTGTCGCCAATTTTGCATATACACCTTTTAATACTCCTAAACAACCCATAATAGACTTCTCAGTAAGCTATTCATTTGAGACTATAGCCGAAAATGGCTCAGTCCCTTCAGGTTTAAGTGTTAATCACTAATTAACTTGATTGTTAAACTTTGCTAATTTTTGAGTTTTGTAAACTAAATCGCAACACCCCTTGACTTTTTGACCAAGAGTTATAGGGTAAAAGCTAGTAGGTGTCTATGCTCTGGGATATTTGAATTATTGTTAACTGGTTTCAGAAAGAACGGGAAGCTAGTCCTATAATTCATCAAAAGGAACTACCCCTTGCCAAACACAGGCCAGCCACAAGCTAGAAGCACTGATTTGGTGAAATTTTCTTAAAGTTGGGGTACCCTGGAAAACCGAAAGCTAAGTAATTTCCCAAAAATGAGAAAGAGCTTAGTCTGGGGGTGAAAAACTGCGGAAGTGCAATTCGTGGTTAAAGCTCGTGGAGTCCGACGTTTCAACGGGACAAAGAAGCGAGAAGCCCTAACAAAACTCGAAAGGGTGAGGAAGGGTAGCACGACACCTAAGAAACACCTCAAAATAAGTTCCAACGGGGTAAACCTCGTGCCTTAGTTAAAGAGAGAGGAGAGTCTTCATGACGATAAGTCCTCCAGAGCGAGAGGCAAAGGTAAGGGTAGTAGTTGATAACGATCCGGTACCTACTTCGTTTGAGAAGTGGGCTCAGCCTGGACATTTCGATCGCACTCTTGCCAAAGGGCCCAAAACCACTACCTGGATTTGGAACCTGCACGGTACGGTTCATGACTTTGATAGCCATACCAGTGACCTAGAAGATGTATCTCGGAAGATCTTCAGTGCTCACTTCGGTCACTTGGCAGTTATTTTTGTCTGGTTAAGCGGCATGTATTTTCATGGCGCTAAATTCTCCAACTATGAAGCTTGGTTGGCTAACCCTACTGGGATTAAACCCAGTGCTCAGGTGGTTTGGCCGATCGTAGGTCAGGAAATTTTAAATGCCGATGTAGGCGGTGGTTTCCACGGGATTCAGATCACCTCTGGATTCTTCTACATCTGGCGGGCAGCTGGTTTTACCAATAGCTTCCAGCTATACTGCACCGCGATTGGTGGGCTAGTAATGGCAGCTTTGATGCTGTTTGCTGGCTGGTTCCACTATCACAAACGCGCTCCCAAACTGGAATGGTTCCAGAATGCGGAGTCGATGATGAACCACCACCTCTCAGTATTGCTGGGTTGCGGCTCTTTGGGTTGGGCTGGACACCAAATCCACGTTTCTCTGCCAATCAACAAACTCTTAGATGCTGGGGTAGCTCCAAAAGATATTCCCCTGCCTCATGAGTTTATCCTGAACAAGGATTTGATGACAGAGTTGTATCCTAGCTTTGCCCAAGGTTTAGCGCCATTCTTTACTTTGAACTGGGGAGTTTATTCAGACTTCCTAACATTTAAAGGTGGTCTGAACCCCGTAACAGGCGGCTTGTGGTTGTCTGACACTGCTCATCACCACTTAGCGATCGCAGTTCTGTTCATCATTGCTGGACATATGTACCGGACAAACTGGGGCATCGGTCACAGCATGAAGGAAATCCTAGAAGCTCATAGAGACCCAATGATCATCGGTGGCGAAGGTCATAAAGGTCTGTATGAAGTTCTCACTACTTCTTGGCACGCGCAATTGGCAATTAACTTAGCCATGCTGGGTTCATTGTCGATCATCGTGGCGCAGCATATGTACTCGATGCCACCCTATCCATACTTGGCAACGGACTATGCTACGCAGTTGTCAATCTTCACCCATCATATGTGGATTGGCGGCTTCTGTATCGTTGGTGGTGCGGCACACGGCGCGATTTTCATGGTACGGGACTACGACCCAGCCGTGAATCAGAACAACGTACTCGATCGCGTAATCCGTCATCGGGACGCAATTATTTCTCACCTCAACTGGGTGTGCTTGTTCCTGGGCTTCCATAGCTTCGGGTTGTACGTTCACAACGACACCATGCGTGCTTTTGGTCGTCCTCAAGACACCTTCTCCGATACTGGCATTCAATTACAGCCAGTATTCGCTCAGTGGGTACAAAACATCCACACATTGGCTCCAGGCGGTACTGCTCCTAACGCTTTACAACCTGCCAGCTATGCCTTCGGTGGCGATGTGGTTGCCGTAGGTGGCAAAGTGGCAATGATGCCGATCGCTCTAGGTACGGCAGACTTCTTGGTACACCATATCCATGCGTTTACCATCCACGTCACCGTGCTGATCCTGCTCAAAGGCGTACTATTCGCCCGTAACTCTCGTCTGATTCCAGACAAAGCCAACTTAGGCTTCCGTTTCCCCTGCGACGGTCCAGGTCGTGGCGGCACCTGCCAAGTATCTGGTTGGGACCACGTATTCTTAGGACTGTTCTGGATGTACAACTGTATCTCGGTGGTAATCTTCCACTTCAGCTGGAAAATGCAATCCGATGTTTGGGGTACTGTAGACCCAGACGGCACAGTTGCTCACATCACAGGTGGAAACTTTGCTCAAAGCGCGATTACAATCAACGGTTGGTTGCGCGATTTCTTGTGGGCGCAAGCTTCACAAGTGATTAACTCCTACGGCTCGGCTCTGTCAGCTTACGGCTTACTGTTCTTAGGCGCTCACTTTGTTTGGGCATTCAGCCTAATGTTCTTATTCAGTGGTCGTGGTTACTGGCAAGAGTTGATCGAATCGATCGTTTGGGCACACAATAAACTAAAAGTGGCTCCTTCGATTCAGCCTCGCGCTCTGAGTATTATTCAGGGACGCGCAGTAGGGGTGGCTCACTACCTCTTGGGAGGAATTGTCACTACCTGGGCATTCTTCCTCGCTCGATCGCTGTCTTTAGGATAAGAGCACGGAAACGGCTTCTGGGTTTTGAGTTACCAAAGTTTTGCCCTCAACTCAAAATTTCCGAATTCAGAACCCAGAAGCTCAGTACGTCGTTGATGATTTAAGCAAGATCCAGCATTCATCAAGGCTTATGGCAACAAAATTCCCCAAATTTAGCCAAGACCTTGCTCAAGACCCGACTACTCGTCGGATTTGGTACGGGATTGCTACAGCCCACGACTTTGAAAGCCATGATGGCATGACAGAGGAAAATCTTTATCAAAAGATTTTTGCCTCCCACTTCGGTCACATCGCGATCATTTTCTTGTGGACCTCCGGTAACCTGTTCCACGTTGCGTGGCAAGGCAATTTTGAACAGTGGATAAAAGATCCATTAAATATCCGTCCCATTGCTCACGCGATTTGGGACCCTCAATTCGGTAAACCAGCAGTTGAAGCTTTCACTCAAGCTGGTGCTAACTACCCAGTGAATATCACCTACTCCGGTTTATATCACTGGTGGTACACGATCGGGATGCGGTCAAACAATGACCTGTACCAAGGCGCATTGTTCCTCTTAGTTCTGTCAGCAATCTTCCTGTTCGCAGGTTGGTTACACTTACAGCCTAAGTTCCGCCCCAGCTTGTCTTGGTTCAAGAGCGCTGAACCCCGCCTGAATCACCACTTGGCTGGTTTGTTTGGTGTAAGTTCTTTGGCTTGGGCTGGTCACTTAATCCACGTTGCCATCCCCGAATCTCGCGGACAGCACGTAGGTTGGGATAACTTCCTGAGCACCATGCCTCACCCAGCTGGTTTGCTACCTTTCTTCACCGGAAACTGGGGAGTTTACGCAGCAAATCCTGATACGGCACAGCACCTATTCGGTACAGCCCAAGGTTCAGGTACAGCTATTTTGACCTTCTTAGGTGGCTTCCATCCCCAAACTCAGTCCTTGTGGCTGACGGATATGGCGCATCACCACCTCGCGATCGCAGTGATTTTCATCATTGCTGGTCATATGTACCGCACAAACTTCGGCATTGGTCACAGCATCAAAGAAATGCTGAACTCCAAAGCTGGTTTGTTCGGTGGCAAGAGCGAAGGTCAATTTAACCTGCCTCACCAAGGTCTGTATGACACCATCAACAACTCGCTGCACTTCCAACTCGCTTTGGCATTAGCAGCGTTAGGTGTGATTACCTCTCTGGTCGCTCAACATATGTACTCGCTGCCTCCCTACGCTTTCATGGCGCAGGACTACACAACACAAGCAGCGCTGTACACTCACCACCAATATATTGCTGGTTTCCTCATGGTTGGTGCTTTCGCTCACGGAGCTATCTTCTGGGTGCGGGACTATGACCCTGAACAAAACAAAGGCAACGTATTGGATCGCGTGTTGCAACACAAAGAAGCTATTATCTCTCACCTGAGTTGGGTTTCTCTGTTCCTGGGCTTCCACACCCTTGGTTTGTACGTACATAACGACGTAGTGGTTGCTTTCGGTACTCCTGAGAAGCAAATCTTGATTGAGCCTGTATTCGCTCAGTTCATTCAAGCGGCTCACGGTAAAGTGATTTATGGCATGGACACTCTGTTGTCCAACCCAGATAGTATTGCTTCTACCGCTTGGCCCAATCACGGTAACGTTTGGCTACCTGGCTGGTTGGATGCAATCAACACAGGAACTAACTCTCTGTTCTTAACTATTGGCCCTGGCGATTTCTTGGTACACCATGCGATCGCACTCGGCTTGCACACCACCACCTTAATCTTGGTTAAAGGTGCGTTGGATGCACGCGGATCTAAGCTGATGCCCGACAAGAAAGACTTCGGCTATGCCTTCCCTTGCGATGGCCCCGGTCGTGGTGGTACTTGCGACATCTCTGCTTGGGACGCTTTCTACCTCGCTATGTTCTGGATGCTAAACACCATTGGTTGGGTAACTTTCTACTGGCACTGGAAGCATCTCGGTGTATGGCAAGGCAACGTTGCTCAGTTCAATGAGTCTTCTACATACCTCATGGGCTGGTTGCGTGATTACCTCTGGTTATACTCTGCTCAGTTGATCAACGGGTACAACCCCTACGGCATGAACAACCTAGCAGTCTGGTCTTGGATGTTCCTCTTCGGACACCTAGTTTGGGCTACTGGCTTCATGTTCCTGATTAGCTGGCGCGGTTACTGGCAAGAGTTGATCGAAACCTTAGTATGGGCTCACGAACGTACTCCTCTAGCTAACTTGGTGCGTTGGAAAGACAAGCCAGTTGCTATGTCGATCGTTCAAGGTCGTTTGGTTGGTTTAGCTCACTTCACCGTTGGCTACATCCTCACCTACGCAGCCTTCTTGATTGCCTCTACTGCTGGTAAGTTCGGTTGATGTGATTAACTGAAATAGCTTCGTAGTTAGGTAATTAATAAATCCCCTGCCTTTGGGTGGGGGATTTTTGATTCAATAAAGTTCTGAGAAAGGCTAAAAATTTTTATGACTACTGGTACAGAATATGAAGCAAGAATAAAAACCTATAATTGGAAAGAACTCGTTGATTTGTGGAGTCAAATTGAATCAGGAAACACTCCCGGATGGCAACCCGGAAAAGCTCTGGAATATTTAATTTTACGCACTTTTCAACTAGAAGGCTATGATGTAACCTGGCCTTATAGCGTCAGAATAGATGGAGAGGAGCTAGAACAAATTGACGGTGTGATTTACAATAGCGGACTTGCCTGCCTTGTAGAATGTAAAGATACAGCTGAAAGAGCAAATATTGAACCAATTGCCAAACTGCGAAATCAGTTGCAAAGAAGACCTGTCACGGTTATTGGTAGCATTTTTAGTCGCTGTGGATTTACTGAATCTGCCACCAACTTAGCCCGGTTTATTTCCCCTCAAACTATTCTTTTATGGGGAGGAGATGAAATAGCTTACGCCATCCAAAATCAGTGTATAAGTATGGCGTTGGTGAAAAAATATCGCTTCTGTATCGAGCGGGGTTTACCAGACTATAACATTACAGTGGAAGGATTATTATGACAAGGGTTTATGTAATAACAGAAGGTGAACTCGATCGCGAAATTTTGCAAAAAATACTCCCGGAAAATTTAGCAAATCAGACTAAGTTTATAGCAGGTGCGGGTAAATATAGCGCTCTATCTATCGCTAGCACTATTCTGGCAATTAAATTATTACCCGTAGCTTTGATAAGAAATGCTGATACAGAAGATGAATCCGCTGTTAAAGAACAGTCAGCTTTACTGAATCAATTACTTTATCAATCTTCCCCTGGAATTCCCTTCTCAGTTTTCTTAGCTGTTCCAGAATTAGAAGTAATTCTACTGCAAGACCAAGCTTTAATAGAAACAATTATTGATCGACAGTTATCCGATATAGAATGGCAATTTGCCAAAAGTAACCCCAAACAATTTTTAAAATCCTTAACTACTGATTCATATACTCAAGCTATTGAAAATATTCTGAATAGCCTCAATCAAGAACAACTGCATATTTTACGGCAGCATCCTCTGATTGCTGAATTAATTAATTTTTTGTCTTCGTTTTCGCCAGCATTGAGTAGCTTATAAAATAACTCAAAAACTGGAGTAAAGTAATCTGTATGGTCAGGTTGCCAGACGACATCATAACGACGGTGTTAAATTTACAAAGAAGGCTTTTGGAAGGAATTGATGAAGCCAAAGCAGCAGAAATAGCTATTTTTTAACAGTACGGTGAAACTGATGCAACTGCTACAGTGTTAGTAAAAGGGATTGGAACACACTATGACTGAACAACCAAAACTTCCCGATCCAGAGAAAGTTAAAAAAACTGTTGCAATGCTACGAGAAAGCAATCACCAGCTTGAGGCTGTAGCTTTAGAAATAGAAGAACTCATAGCAATGGTAGAGGTTGAGATTCGCAACAGTCCCATAAATGTTTATCGTCGGGAAAAGGCTAAACGTTTAGCTGAGTCAATTAATCAGGTATCTGAGAGCTAAATTTTTTGGTTTTACTCAGTTTAAGGGCTAGAAATTAAAAAGAGCGATCGAATTCCAGCACTACCAATTTCTATTGCCAAAGCAGCCAACAAAAAGCCTAAAATTTGAGTAATAATTATCGCCCCTTCCGCACCTAATAAATGGTCAACGCGAGTAGATTGCCTGACAATTAACCAAGAGATAAACATCGCAGAAATTATTCCCAAAGTAACACTTAAACCTGCTTCAGGAGATTCCGACATTAACACCATGACTGTTGAAAGTGTACCAGGTCCCGCCAACAAAGGGAAAGCCAAAGGAGTAATAGCCACATCTCTTTCTGGCTCCACAATAGGTTCATTCATTTTTCCTTCTAACATTTGCAAAGCAATTAACAGCAATAACAGACCTCCAGCTACTTGCAAAGAACCCATACTAATATGTAAATAATTGAGAACGGTTTGTCCAACCAGAGCAAACAAAAGTAGCACCCCTGTAGCAAACAAAGCTGCTTTATTAAACACTTTATTTTTTTGCTCCGGTTCCATTCCTTTCGTTAAAATCAAAAAAACAGGTGCATTTCCCAAAGCATCAGCTAAGACAAATACAGCCACAAAAGATTTGACAAAGGTAGAAATATCAATAAATGAAATATCAATAACCATAGGTCACAAGTAACGACTACCTAAAGGGTAAAAAATCCCTTACCGTTTGGCAAGGGATTTTTGAGACATTGAAAGTAATATTTCGAGTCTGCCTTTAGAGAGAGCTAGAATTAAGCTTCGCTCTCAATATAGATAAACAACAAACCCATTACCACGGCAGGTAGGAGCCAGGTAACTACGGGAATGAGAATCCAAGGTAAGAAAGAAGCTGCGTATGAACCAGTCATTTCAGAATCTCCAAAAAAGGTTTAAGTGATGTTTGCCAAATTGATTATCTGACCATGTTACTGACTAGAGATTAAAAAATCTCCGTCAGTTTGCCAAAGACAGAGGTTTAGTGATGGACTATACCCCGGAAAATATCGTCTACAATTTTGAAGTTTTCCAAGAGGAAAAAGGCAACGAAAGCGCCACCCATTGCACCAACGAAGAAACCAGCAGTCAATTGACTCCAACCTTCAGCAGTTTTTAGTGCTTCAGGAGCTTGTGGATTTGTGCTGGGTATAGAAGAGGTATTTTCTTGGAAAGAAGCCAGTCCGTAAACAGACATACAGGCGGTAGCGATGAGAATCAATGCCAAGCCAGAAATTAATCCGCCTAAGTTAGCAGCTTCGCCATAATCGCGTAATGGTCCAAGTTTAATCCAAGGGCCAATTAGGAAGTAGCCGTGAGCCATGCCAATCTCTAGACCTCGGAGGATTGGAGATAAGCCTTTGCGGTAGGCTGGCAAATTACCGATGAAAGTTTTGGTAAAAGCGGAATCACTGATAGGGGTGGACAAGTGACCTACGAAAGGATCGCCATTATAGGCTTTGACGTACTCTGCATCTCTAGGGTCGGTCATACTTAAATATTCCTCTTTGTTTGTTTGAAAATCTACAGAAGAACTTAAGCTCATATTCTAAGCAAATGGGGGTTATTTCATTACAGAATGAGTCTTCAGCTTTAAAAAAGTTAATCTTCACGACTGGGTAAACTTGCAAAAGTTTACGATTCACAGATTGACAAAAAGGATATATTGTGGATTGATTGAGTTGGGCCGATCGCCAATCCCCAAAAGCCACTTTCTGCCTGTTTGTTACTCAAACTCCGTAGTCCGAAACCCAAGGATCGAGTTGAAATTCTGCTGCTAAAAAGTCTCTAAAACAGGTGATTTTTGCTGGGTAGAAACGACTTCGACGATAAACCGCATGAATTGGCAAGGGAGTTGGCTGATAATCTGGTAACACAACTTTGATCTCGCCTCGGTAAATCTGATCACCAAACATCCAAACTGGTGCGATCGCCATCCCCAAACCTGACAAAACAGCTGCTCGAATAGCAACTGAACTATTAGTTTGAAAACTGCCTCCAACCCGCACCTTAATAATGCCATTCTTGCCTTGAAAATGCCACTCATTTTCCGTTGTCAGACGAGTATAAACCAGACAATTATGATGCACTAAATCATCTGGGTGTTGCGGTTCTCCTGCTTGCTCAAAATAGCTTTTTGTTGCGACTGCGATGCGGCGAGTTGTGCCAATATGATGGCTAATTAGCGAACTATCCAGACGATTACCAATGCGGATCAAGAGGTCTAAACCATCCTCTACAATGTCCACAAAATGATCTGCCATCATCAGATCGATTTTGATATCAGGATAGCGAGTCATAAAAGCTTTTAAACGGGGAATAATCTGCATTTGCCCAAAGAGTACAGGGCAACCTAAACGTAAAATTCCTGTTGCTCGTTCTTTCCCTGTTAAACTGGCTTCTGCTTCAGCGACAGTTTCCAAGATTTGCTGACAGTACTGATAATATTTTTTACCCTCCTCAGTCAACTTCAAATTGGTAGTAGAACGAGTGAGTAACTGCACTCCTAAATATTTTTCTAAAGCTGCAATTTGCTTACTAATCGTCGGTTGGGTTGTCTTTTGTTCCCGTGCTACCGCTGAAAAACTATTCATTTCGATCGCCCTAACAAAGCTCTGCATACAGGCAATTCGATCCATACTACACCTATTCCAAACTGGCATATAGCTTATTCTATTTTGCCTACTTCTCAAAAAAATTAAAATAGATGATGATATTTACACCAGACGCTCTCACATAGAAAACTAATTTGTTATCTTGTCTCCGCTTGATTTAGTAGCTAAAATTACTCAACTTAACTGAGAAAATCTCGTAAACTTACAAATTAGAGAATTAATGGATATTTGAAGATGGAACTTCAAGATTTCTTAGCTTTATTACATCCAGCGATCGCCATTATAGTCGTCTTTCCCTTAATCGGAATTGTGTCAAATCGTGCGCTGCTGACTCGTCAACGTCGTCTGCAAATAGCCGAGGGGCAAAAAAGTAAAATTCCTCCAGTAGTGGGTTCGGAGCACGTAGCGATCGGTAATTGGTTAAGTGGCGCAGTGGTAGGGATTACTTTGTTAGGAATGGCTTATCCCATCTTCTCAAAAATGATCGAGAACAACAGCCTGACTAAAGAACCCTTTCGCGTCTTTTTTATAATTGCCATTTTCCTATTAACCATTGCTTCTTTTGTCTTACTTTTTAGAGCAAAAACAAAACGACATCGGGGTATTTTTGCCAGTCTCACAGGCATGGGATTGATTATTTTAGGCTGTCAGCCAGAAATATTCCGTCGAGATAGTGAATGGTTTGTATCGCATTTTTATTATGGTATTACTGCTGCATTACTGATGGTTTTTTCAGTAGCGATCGTCCAAGATATCTATCAAGACCGACAAAATCGCTGGCGTAAAGCTCATATTATTCTTAACTCTTTAGCTCTACTACTCTTTATCGGTCAAGGAATGACTGGTGCTAGGGACTTACTAGAAATTCCCCTTCATTGGCAAGAACCATACATTTATAAATGTGATTTTATTAACAAAACTTGTCCTCAAATAAAACAGTAATTACAATGATCGATTCAAGAATTTTTGCCTTTGAAACTCATGTACATTTCTCCGAAGAAGCTGCTACAGTAACCGAAATTATTCAAACTGAAAATTCCAGCATCGCTATTTGGGGAGTCAAACCTGGACAAATTGTACAAGCTCATTCTCACCCCGATGGACAAGATACCTGGGTGATGCTTCGGGGTACTTTAACCTACTATTTAGGTAATAGTCAAAGTCAAACCTTGAATGCTGGTGAAATTGCCATAGCAGAAAAAAATCAGATTCATGGGGCTGTGAATGAAAATAGTGAAGATGCCGTGTTTATCTCTATTTATTCTGCTCCCCAGATTGGCTATGAAAAAGCATCACCTTAATCAATATCATGAAAGTAATCAAAATAAGAAAATGGTGAGATTACTGTTAGTAATTTCACCACATAATTTCTAGTCCTCAAACAAACTTTTAAACTGGTTTTATTCCTGCATTTTCTCTACTTCTGCTACCATTAACAGCGTTTTCAAAAGTGAATCAGGATTCAAACTCATAGAATCAATTCCCAACTCAACCAAGAATTGAGCAAACTCAGGATAATCGCTAGGTGCTTGACCACAAATACCGATTTTGCGGTGATGTTTCTTTGCAGAAGCGATCGCTAATTCTACCATTCTTCGCACCGCTTCATCCCTTTCATCAAACAGATGAGCAACTAAACCGGAATCTCGGTCTAAGCCTAAAGTTAATTGGGTCAAATCATTAGAACCAATAGAAAAACCATCAAAAACTTCGCTAAATTTATCAGCCAAAATCACATTACTAGGCAACTCGCACATCACATAAACTTGCAGACCATTCACACCTCTTTCTAAACCATATTTTGCCATTTCAGCTAACACTTTGCCACCTTCAGCAGGTGTGCGACAGAAAGGAATCATCAAAATGACATTCCTCAAACCCATTTCATCCCGGACTCGTTTCATCGCCCGACATTCCAAAGCAAAAGCTTCCTGATATTTCGGGTCACAATAACGAGAAGCACCTCGCCAACTTAACATCGGGTTTTCTTCATCCGGTTCAAACAATTGACCGCCCAAAAGATTGGCGTATTCGTTACTCTTAAAATCACTCATCCGCACAACTACAGGTTTGGGATAGAAAGCAGCAGCAATTCTCGCTACACCTTGGGCTAATTTATCCACAAAGTAATCGGGTTTATTTTCGTAAAGGGCTGTGAGTTTTGCCAAGGGAACTTTAATTTCATCATCCTCGATTTTGTCGTAATTAATTAAAGCCAAAGGATGGGCTTTAATATGATTGGCAATGATGAATTCTAACCGGGCTAAACCAACACCATCATTAGGCAAAGATGAAAGACGAAAAGCTTCTTCCGGGTTGCCCACATTCATCATAATTTTAGTCCGAGTTTGGGGCAAATTTTCTAAAGCAACTTCCTTGATTTCAAAAGGTAATAAACCTTCGTAAACTCTTCCTTCTTCCCCTTCCGCACAGGAAACTGTAATTTCTTGACCTGTTTTTAAAACTTCCGTAGCATCGCCACAACCCACTATTGCAGGAATGCCCATTTCTCGCGCAATAATTGCGGCGTGACAGGTACGACCACCTTTATTGGTAATAATAGCGCTGGCTTTTTTCATGATTGGTTCCCAGTCGGGGTCAGTTTTATCTGTAACTAAAACTTCTCCTGGTTGGAACAAATCAATTTTCTGCACATCTAGCATGATTCGGGCTTTACCTTGCCCAATTGCTTCGCCAACACTCCGTCCAGTTACTAATACATTGCTGTGTGCTTTTAACTCATAACTGCGAATCAGATTTGCGGCTTTTTGAGATTGTACGGTTTCCGGTCTAGCTTGAACGATAAATAATTCTTTGGTAATGCCATCTTTCGCCCATTCAATATCCATTGGGGTGTAAGTTTCGCGCACGTTGCTGTAGTGGTCTTCAATTACACAAGCCCATTTTGCTAGTTGTAAAATCTCGTCATCATCTAAAGCAAATTGCCTCTGTTCTGCATCGGGAACTCGCTCATTTTTCATTTCCTTGCAGCCACCGTCATCGCAGACTAATCTGTATTCTTTACTTCCCAATCTTTTATCTAAAATTGGGCGATATCCATCTTTTAATGTGGGTTTAAAAACTAAGTATTCGTCAGGGTTAACGGCACCTTGGACGACATTTTCTCCTAGTCCATAAGCTGCTGTAATTAAGGTAGCATTTTTAAAGCCTGTTTCTGTGTCAATGGTAAACATAACTCCCGAAGAAGCTAGGTCGGAACGTACCATTTTTTGAATGCCGACTGAAAGGGCAATGCTAAAATGATCGAAGCCTCTTTGATGACGATAGGAAATTGCCCGATCGGTAAACAAAGAAGCAAAGCATTTATGACAAGCTTGCAATACACTAGCCAAACCTTGTACATTCAGGTAAGTTTCCTGTTGTCCCGCAAAACTTGCATCGGGTAAATCTTCTGCGGTAGCGGAAGAACGCACTGCTACTTCGGTGTTTTCTCCGTAGCGATCGCACATTTCCTGATAAGCTTTAGTAATCGCATTTCTTAAATCAGTTGGGAAAGGAGTATTTAACACCAAAGTCCGGGCTTTTTTCCCTGTTTCCCGCAAACTATTCACATTTTCCACATCCAATTCGGCAAAAAGTTCTTGCAGTTTCTCTCCAACTCCTGCGGCTTGGATAAAATGACGATAACCATAAGCGGTAGTGGCAAAACCTCTGGGAACATTGATTCCTTTTGCAGTTAATTCCCGAATCATTTCCCCTAAAGAAGCATTTTTTCCCCCAACTAAACCAATATCATTAATTCCCACTTCATCAAACCAAAGAATTAAAGCTTGTTCCTTAGCGAATTGATAAAGTCTTTCCTGAATTGCTTTCACCATAAATAGTTCCTCTTGCTAGTCATATAGAATTTTTGCCAGTGATGAAATCACTCAAATTTTAAGCACAAAAAACTCCCAATGAATGCTTCCTAAACTATTAGGAAACACACTCATACTTACTGATTTTGTTAACAACTTGTTTGGAAATGACGATCGCAAATCGCTCCTCCTTATAGCCCTAGTGTAGCGATCGGCAACCCAGACAAGGGTCAAATTGGCAACATTTGTAATTTTTCTTGTAATTTCTTTGGGATCGCTGTCTAGTTCTGTATCTATGGTATACTGCTATACAGATTTTTGACAACCCCCTGGTTTTCACCTGTGAAATATAGGGGATCAAGCGGGAAGCGGTTGGGGATCAAAGGAGAATGCGATCGAGAAAACGGCTAATTGTGCCTTTGTACCCACCTATAAGCTAGTTCCCAAGACATTAGTGACTATCTCGGAAGAAAGTGCGATCGCGGCAATAAACTCAAGAACTCGATCCAGAAACATTGTGAAGTCACGCACTACAATCGAATCCCGTTTATTCAGTCTGAGCAATTATCCCTTCTGCCTTACTAACTACTGGCTTCCAAATCTCTTGGTTGCAAATACATATAACTTTTCAACCACTTTGGTAAAGTTAAAATCAAAGTATAAACATAAAAAAGAAACAATAGCCAATTAATGATTTCATCTAAATAAAAAAATCGGTAGGTATCATAACTTATCCAAGTGGTTAAAATAATTCCTACTAACGCCAAACCAGATATTTTTGCAAAGCAATTTCTACTTTTTATCCAAGCTAATATTTGTGGTATAGTAAATAATAAAAATATCAACCGATAGTCCCAATTATTACCTATTAAATAACTGCCAAGATATATACTCGCTCCTATGCGAAAAACATCTATTTGATTGGTTTCCCATTCACTTTCTTGCTGATGAAATTCTTCTTCATTTTTGGCTAAATCATAGGCTTTAAGTATCACTATAAAAATAGTTATGTTAAATATTATTAGCATAACTATTTGAAAAAATTTTATAAAACCTTGTTTAAACACAATAATAGAAAAGTTACTTAGTTCTAGTAAAAAAACATTAAACAAAACTTTAATTCCATAAGCAAGAAATGTGCTTCTAGGAGTTGCTTTACTAACCAGATAGAGGCTTTCAAGATTTCCAATTACATAAATACCAAAAGAAATTACCAGAGCTAGAAAAATCAAGAAAAAATTACGCCTTTTTTCTTTGAGGCAGCTGATTAGAGCAAATATTGGATACAGCTTTAAAATTGCCGCAAATAGTATGAGAATGTAGCCCAAAGAACGCTGAATTAAATTCCTGCCTTTTATAGCTAATAAAGATAAAGCTAAGATTATAAATATAATCAGATCGTTATTACCTCGTTCTACAGTTAACATTACTGAAGGAGAACACAAAACCAGTGCATAAAGCAAGGACTCAACATAGTTTAAGCGTTTGATCGTAACAAAGGTTAAGGCAAAAAATAGCAATCCACAAAGGATTCCCAGAGCAACTGTATGACTTTGATTAAGTCCCCAATTTGCAAGAATTGCCCAAATTTGTGGATAGTTCATTGGACGGTGCCAAGGATCGCAAGGATTTTTAATGAGAACGTCATAGCCTAATCGAATACATTCAGCGCCAGCAGTAATCACTCGCATATCGGCAAAGGGAGGCAGCATCTTGGAAACTAAGGGATATATTAAATAGGAATCACTCCATGAATCAGGGTAATAAGTGAAAAATTTTGAGGTAAATAATATTGGCAGAAAATACAGGATTAAAATTACCAGTAATAGAAAGCGTCCATCAAATTTCGAGGTTTTAGATAGTTGCTCAGTCAGAAAGTTTTGATAGCTTTGGAAAATTTTCATAACTTAGTAACGCAGTAGGATTTAATCAAGTTTACCGATCGCTTTATCTACGAGAAGCCAACTATTAAATTACCTCTCTGGCACCATCCAAACTAAAAAGCCTAAAATCCAATCTACAGGAGGTAAAGCATAATCCATCAGATCGATCGCCACCGTCTTCCCCTCCAACTTCAAAAACCGCCCCCTCAGCCTTGGCTTTTTCTGAGCCAACTGCGATATGCTCTTCGCCAACGTAAAGCTGCTGTATAACATAGTTTACACCTTTGCGATCGCTGCTAATAACTCAAATTGATTCAGGCTCTTAGTAGCTAGTAGGAATCCCACTACCTACTACCAAATCCCTACGATCATTATCTCCCAAAAAGTATCCTGTAATACTGACACTGGCTATAGTTTTGCAGTAAGAGAAATGAATATTGTCCAAGCTATTTTTAGGGAAATTGTCAATATTAATACATTTATGATTTGATGGCGTAAAGTTTTATAAAAAAATGCAATATTTTGCATACAAACCCAACTTATTATCCCTAATTCTCAAAAAGCTCTTGCATAATTTACTGAAGAACAATGAATTGAGTTTCACAAACAAATAGATTAGGAATCCCAGAAATGAAAGCGTCAAACAGTACAGCCTCAAATTGTCGGTGTTGTCATTACTACAAATTAACTGGAAGACGTGGTGGATATTGTGAAAAGTTGGGAGTCTCAGTAAGAGGTGAATGGAAAGGTTGCAATTTAGCAATTGTAAAATTTGCTGGCGATTATGAAAATTCGTCGCCAAACCTCAAACTAGCTAATCAGCAAACCTAAAGAAATTCCCCAAAAATTCAATAAATTCTGTTAGAAAATTGTATAATTTACCAACTTAACGCTACTAAAATGTAGCGTTTTTATTTGATTTGTTAACTTATTAGTAAAGTATTCTATCCAACCGACAGTGGGAAAACAAAATAGTTAAATTGGAGAAGAGGCGGCGACTCAAAAAAATGAGTTGATAAAGAGGAACGCTCAATGCAAACTTATATAAAACCAACTAACGACCCAGCACATGATGTGTTGAGATATGAACATCAACCATTAGATGCTATTTTTGCGCCAAAAAATGTTGCCGTAATTGGCGCAACGGAAAAATTAGGTAGTGTCGGACGGACAATACTTTGGAATTTAATTAGTAGTCCTTTTGGCGGTACAGTTTTTCCGGTTAACCCAAAACGTCCCAGCGTATTAGGAATTAAAGCTTATCCCAGCATCGGAGAAGTTCCCGAAAAAGTAGATTTAGCGGTAATAGTTACACCTGCTGCCACTGTACCAGGAGTAATTAGCGAATCTGTGGATGCGGGAGTTAAGGGTGCGATCGTCATTTCTGCCGGATTTAAAGAAATTGGCGCACAGGGATTAGAATTAGAACGGCAAGTAATCGAACAAGCCCGTCGCGGCAGAATGCGAATTATCGGGCCAAACTGCCTGGGTGTAATGAATCCAGTTTCAGGATTAAATGCCACCTTTGCCAGTAAAATGGCTTTGCCGGGAAATGTAGGTTTTATCAGTCAAAGTGGCGCACTTTGCACCGGAATTTTAGATTGGAGTTTCCAAGAAAACGTCGGTTTTAGTGCCTTCGTTTCCATTGGTTCAATGTTAGATGTAGATTGGGGTGACTTAATTTATTATTTGGGTGATGACCCCCACACAGAGAGCATTGTAATATACATGGAGTCGATCGGAGATGCGCGATCGTTCCTTTCCGCAGCCAGAGAAGTTGCCTTAAGTAAACCAATTATAGTGATTAAAGTCGGACAAACAGAAGCCGCAGCCAAAGCCGCAGCCTCTCACACAGGTTCCCTTACAGGTAGCGATGAAGTATTAAATGCCGCATTCCGTCGCAGTGGAGTATTGCGAGTCAACACCATTGACGACTTGTTCAATATGGCGGAAGTTTTAGCCAAACAACCACGTCCCAAAGGTAAACGCTTAACTATTCTTACCAATGCCGGAGGGCCGGGAGTATTAGCCACTGATGCTTTAATTACAGGTGGAGGAGAACTGGCAGAACTTTCTTCCGAAACCGTTGAGAAACTCAAACCAATATTGCCAGCATCAGCTAGTACTCACAATCCGATCGATATTTTAGGAGATGCAGACCCCGAACGGTACAGCAAATCCCTAGAAATAGCACTAAAAGACCCGAACAGCGACGGGATATTAATTATTTTGACACCGCAAGCCATGTCCGACCCGACAAAAACAGCTGAGGATGTGGTAGAACAACTGAAAACAAACCCTGTTAAGCGCAAACCAATTTTAGCTAGTTGGATGGGTGGCGAAGAAGTCGCAGCCGGAGAAGCTATTCTCAACCGCGCCAGCGTTTACACTTTTCCCTATCCCGACACAGCGGCTCATGTATTTAACTTGATGTGGCAGTACAGTTATAATTTGCGGGGTTTATATGAGACTCCGATATTACCAGACAATTGTGGGGAAAAAGCGTGCGATCGTACAAGCGCAAAATCAATCATACACTCAGTCAAACAAACTGGTAGAACCATCCTCACCGAATACGAATCTAAACAACTACTCGCCAGTTATAACATTCCCACAGTTCCCACAGAAATAGCCACCACTGAAGAAGAAGCAGTTAGTCTTGCCGAAAAAATTGGTTATCCAGTAGTTCTTAAACTCTATTCCGAAACCATTACCCACAAAACAGACGTAGGTGGAGTCAGATTACTACTAAAAGATGCCGAAACAGTCAAACGTTCCTATCATGGGATTCAGTCAGCAGTAGCCGAAAAAGTCGGTGCAGAACACTTCTTAGGCGTAACTGTTCAACCAATGCTCAACCTCGAAGGTTACGAAATTATCATTGGTAGTAGTGTAGACCCACAATTTGGCCCTGTGCTACTGTTCGGTACAGGTGGACAACTAGTAGAAGTATTCAAAGACCGCGCTTTGGCATTACCGCCTTTGAATTCTACCTTGGCAAGGCGGATGATGGAACAAACCAAAATCTACACCGCCCTGAAAGGAGTTCGCGGTCGTCCACCAGTTGACTTAGCCAGATTGGAACAGTTATTAGTACAATTCAGCTTGTTAGTAGTCGAACAACCTTGGATTAAGGAAATCGACATTAACCCGCTACTTGCTTCACCAGACAGGTTAATTGCCCTTGACGCTCGCGTAGTTCTGCACGAAGAAAGAGAGATTAGCGAAGATAAACTGCCAAAACCAGCTATTCGTCCCTATCCCACCCAATATGTTGCACCTTGGACGATGAAAGATGGCACAGAAGTTACTATCCGTCCCATTCGTCCCGAAGATGAACCTTTGGTGGTTGATTTTCATAAAATGGTTTCGGAAGAGTCAGTTTATCTGCGTTACGCACATTTAGTAAAACTTAGTCAGCGAACGACTCATGAAAGATTGTCGCGGATGTGTTTTATCGATTACGATCGGCAAATGGCATTAGTAGCAGAATACAATAACCCCGAAACTGGACAAACCCAGATTATTGGTATCGGCAGATTAAGCAAATTACATGGTACAGATGAAGCCGAATTTTCCATGTTAATTGCTGACAAATATCAACATAAAGGTTTAGGTACAGAATTTCTGCGCCGACTATTACAAATAGCCCGTGATGAAAACTTAAGCCGAGTTACTGCTGACATTCTCACTGATAATATGGCAATGCAACGTATCAGTCAGAAATTAGGTTTCCGGGCAGAACGTATTTTAGGTGAACCAATGGTAAAAATGATTCTTGATTTGTAAAAGAATTATATCATCAGGAATGCACAAACGCGGAGAATTTTTTAGATAATTCTTCGCGTTTTTTGTTTAATCTAAAACTCGATATAATAGAGTACAAGCTCAAAAATATCAGAAAAAACTATGAATGTACAGCTAGTTAATTCTCTCGTAGAAATGGTGTTAAACCTCTCGCCTGAAGACCAAAAACTCTTTCAAGAAAAGCTCTCTAGTAGACAAAAAGAGGCAAACAATCAAAAAAATGTAACGTCAATCGAAAAAGCCGAGCAATTTCGTAAATGGGTTGCTCAATTTCCTAAAAGTAATGTTAATCTATCTCATGAAGCTCTACGCCGAGAAAACATTTATGACGATCGAGGCAGATGACCAACTATTTGCTAGATACTAATATTATTCTCAGATTTACTGATAGTGACTCCACCGAATATAACCTGATAAGCAATGCTATTTCACAAATCTTGGTAGAAGGTGGTCAGTGCTTTATTACCGCTCAAGTTATCACGGAATTGTGGGTTGTAGCCACTCGTCCCATAACTGTTAATGGACTAGGATGGACAGTAGAAAAAACAGAACAAGCAGTACAAATGTTGATTAATCAATTCGACTTGCTAGAAGAAACACCTGCAATATTCCCCCAATGGTTGAGTCTTGTTACATCTCACAAAATTTCCGGTAAACTGTTAATTGCTGACAAATATCAACATAAAGGTTTAGGTACAGAATTTCTGCGGCGACTATTACAAATAGCCCGTGATGAAAACTTAAGTCGAGTTACAGCCGACATTCTCACTGATAATATGGCAATGCAACGTATCAGTCAGAAATTAGGTTTCCGGGCAGAACGTATTTTAGGCGAACCAATGGTAAAAATGATTCTGGATTTGTAACTAAACTTCTAACAAAAGTTAGGTAAATGAGGAAAAGGTTAAAGGTGAATTTTCACCTTTAACCTTTTATTCAACTGAATGTTGACAGTGAAAGAAACTACTGTTTGTCTCTATTCTCCAAACCATTCTTCGCGTGTAATTCCCGCTTGACGTAAAATGCGTTGCAAAAGTCCTACATTAATGTCGCCTTGATGAGGATTGGGAATAATTACCGTTAGTTCATTACGACGCATTTGAGGATGTTTCCCACCAGAAAATGGTCCCTCAAAACCGAGTTCGCGTAGTCGTTGAACTAGACCAAACCAAGAGATGGGGGTTAGTTTGGGCATCTTTAAGCGGTAGTCAGAGGTTCAGTGAGGAGATTCAGGTTAATTTCTGCAATAACAGGAATGGTTAATCCCAATCTAAGACGAAGGGCAAGCCAATCGCTCAAAGCTTCTCGCAATTCCTGACGACAGCTTTCTAGAGTTGGCTGATTTGCCCAAACTCCCTGTAGTTCTGGAATTTCACCCCAATAGGTCTTATCTTCTTCAATAATCTCGTAGGTAGCAGATTCCATTGCTTTGTCAATGTAACTCGCTAACATTTTTCTTCTCCTAAACCCTTAGTTACTAGGATACTCCACCAGAGGTTGAGACTACGGCGGGTTATGTGGGTTTTTGGATGCGATCGCAATATACCCGTAAACCATTTAAGATCGGATAGTTGAGTCTGTAATTAGAATTGTTGGGGAGACTCTAAAGCATGAGTGAAACTGCGGAAAAACTTAAACTCGAACTTTCTCAGCTTTCTGCAAAAGAGCGGGCTGAAATTGCCTACTTTTTAATTCATTCTCTTGATGAGGGTATAGATGATAATCTAGAAACTGCTTGGGATATAGAATTAACCCAACGATTGGAAGATATTAATCGCAAAACAGCTATTGGAGAACCATCATCTCAAGTTTTTTCTGAGTTACGAGAAAAGTATTCGTGAAGTTTATTGTTATTCACACTGGTTCATTTGCGCTCAAAAGTGGCAATTAAAGGGTGCAATTCATTTTTCATTTTATCAAGTGCTGGTAATGCTTCTGGTTGTTGGCGAACATGAGCATCAATAAACAGAGAAATTGATTCTTCAATTAAAGAACGGATATTTTCTTGCGGTTGGGTATTGGGAAAATCTAAAAATGCTCTGTCAGTAGTTGGGTCTTGGGGATGAACAATTGAATAATGATTTGCTCCTTCAATTATGATTAAATAGGTATCATTTCGATTTGCGGTAATTGCCTCCCGAAAAGTTCGCATCATTGACCTAGTAGGACTATCTTCTTTTATACCATAAATGTGTCTGCTGTTAGTAATGACACCATCACAAGTGCCACCTATTAACAACATTGGTAATGTCGAAGGTAGGGGTAAAAAAGTATCTGCTGGAAAACCTAACATTATTGGGGCAGCACTATGCACAGCATAGCCAAAAGCGGCAGCAACTTGGGGGAAAAATTCCGGGTTAGCACTTTCTAAAGCAACTCTTCCACCAGCGGAATGTCCGCCTAAAATTACCTGTTGTAAGTTTAGCATTCCTGCTAGTAAACCTTCTTTTTGTAAGCTTTCTAATTCAGCTAATAAGGCGGGTAAAGCGGAGGCAGTGGGCGCAGTTCCGTAAGTGTCAGGTTTTAACATTTGGGTATCAACTCCCGGAGTTAAGGCGATAATTCCGGGAAAGTTTTCTGCTACCCAAGCAAAGGTGACTACTACTATTCCTTTTTCTGCTAGTTTAACGGCTAACCATTGGTAATTTTCTAGCCCACAGTTGACTCCCCCAAAGAAAATTACTACAGGGAAAGGTGCTTTTTCTACATCTGCTGGAATGATACCTTGAGTTTTTTCTAATTCACTCCCGGACATCTGGGCGGGATAGAATACTTTAAGATGAATTGTGTCGTAAGGTGAGGTAGCAGTTTTGACTTTTGTCGATCGAAAAAAAGCGCGAACAGTCATAGGATTTTAGAAGTATGTTAACGAAATAGTTGCTTTAATTCTCGCCATAGTGATGATTGTCCCAAATTGAAATTTTTCTGTGTGAAGATGCCGTAATTGGGGCTAAAAAGTAGTGCTAAGATAAAAAATACTGATGCGACTAAGACTATGGCAGGGCCGGAAGGTAAATTGTAAAAATAGCTGAGATACATTCCCGAAATACTCGAAACAATTCCAATTCCTGCACCCAAAATCATCATTTGGTGAAGGCGTTTTACTAGTAAATATGCTGTTGCTCCGGGAGTAATTAATAATGCTAAAACTAGTATTACTCCCACTGCTTTCATGCTGGCAACTATGGTTAAGGCGATGAGTAACATTAAACCAAAGTTGAGGATATTAACTGGTAAACCTGCTGCTTGTGCGCCTAGTGGATCGAAGGTATAAAAAAGTAGTTCTTTGTAAAGTAATCCTACCACAAATAAGATGATTGCAGCAATAATTGCGGTGTCCCAAACTTCGTCAAATGTGACTCCTAAAATATTGCCAAATAGGAAGTGATTGAGGTCAATTTTGTTGCTTTTTTGGATGATGGTAATTAAGGTAATTCCCAAGGCAAAAAAGGCGGAGAATACTATTCCCATTGCGGCATCTTCTTTGATGGGCGATCGAGTTTTTATAAATGCGATCGCCATCGTACTAATCACTCCCGCCATAAAAGCACCAATGAAAATATTAGCACCTAAAATGAAGGCGATCGCTAATCCGGGTAACACTGAATGACTAATGGCATCTCCTAGCAAAGCTAGTCTTTGTACCATTAAATAACTGCCCACAACCGCACAAATTAAGCCAACTAATATGGCAATAATTAGCGATCGTTGCATGAAACTATATTGTAATGGTTCAATTAAGGATTCCAGCATAATTTAGAAGAAAGGCAGAGGGCAGAAGGAATATACTGGGTTTTATCTCTAATTAAGTGATGAAACCACAGAGGCGCAGAGAACGCAGAGAAAACACAGGTTTTTTGGATCGGAAAAACAGGAGTTATTTTGCAGTAGTTGTGTAATTCTCTTTAACTCAAAACTCAAAACTCAAAACTCAAAACTTATTTAAGCTGCTTTTCCTTGGAAGAAAATCACTTGTCCACCGTAGGCGTGATAAAGGTTTTCTTGGGTAAATACTTTTTCTCTAGAACCTGCGGCAATTAATTCTCGATTTAATAAAATTAAATCATCAAAATTAGCGATCGACTCGCCTAAATCGTGATTCACAACTAAGACAAATTTGCCTTCGTTAGCTAGTTCGCGGAAAATTTCAAATATTACCGTTTCTGTTTTTTGATCTATGCCAGCAAAGGGTTCATCAAAACAGAAAATTTCCGCTTCTTGCGCTAACGCCCTAGCTAAGAATACCCTTTGTTGTTGACCCCCGGAAAGTTGTCCGATCGGTCGATCGCAAAAATCACTCATTCCCACTCTTTCTAACGCTGTTTCGCTAATTTTACGACTCACATTAGAAAAGCGGCGAAACCATCCCGTTTTTCTGACTCTACCCATCATTACCACATCCCAAACTGTAACAGGATAAGTCCAGTCAATTTGCGATCGCTGCGGTACATACGCAACTTTCGCTAACTGATCCATCAAAGGTTGATTTTGATAAATTGTTGTACCATTACTAACTGGAATTAACCCTAACATCCCTTTTAGTAAGGTACTTTTTCCCGCACCATTTGGGCCAATAATTCCCGTCACTCTACCACAATTCAACGTAAAACTAACGTCGCGCAACGCCTCTACCGTGCGATACTTGACCCCCAAGCGATCGACCGTAATCCTGGGAATATCCCTAATCTGGCAAACTTGCTGCGTCCAATGTTCATCTGTGGGTAAGCTAATAGTTTTCATCATCTCGATTCGATCGTACTTCTCTGAGCATAGTATAAAAATGAGACAATTATGAAAACATCTATAAAAGGAATGAATAGCAAGGATAAATGAAACTAATTATTCACAACTCTAACAGGACGCAAGCTAAGTTTACCGTTAAAGCTTTAACCCTTTCCCTCCTAGTTTTCGGCTTACTTAGTTGTAACCCCCAAACCGCTAACCGTCCCCAGCAAACAAACGGAAAACCCAACGTCGTCGCCACTAGTACCATCCTCGCCGACTTGACAGCAGAAGTAGGAGGAGACGAAATTCAGTTAAAGGGAATTTTGCAACCAGGTGCTGATCCTCACGTTTACGAACCAGTACCCGCTGACAGCTTGGCGTTAGAAAAAGCCAAATTAATAGTTTACAACGGCTATAACTTAGAACCGGGATTAATAAAGTTAATGAATGCTTCCGGTATTCAGGCGCGAAAATTGGCAGCAGGAGAGGTAGTCAAACCTTTACAATTAGACAAAGGTCAAGGGGAAGTAGTCCCCGATCCTCACGTTTGGGGTAATGTAAAAAATGTCATTCAAATGGTGAGTGCAATTCGTGACGCTTTGATTGCATTATCACCAGAAGACAAACAAGTATTTACTAAAAATGCCCAAAAATTGACCCAAGAATTGCAACAGTTAGACGCTTGGATTAGCCAACAAATTAGCACAATTCCCGCAGATAAACGTAAATTAGTTACCAGTCACGATGCTTTTCAATATTATGGTCGTGGGTATGGACTGGATATTTTCGGCACATTAATCGGCATTAGTACGGAAGAACAACCCAGTGCCCAAACAGTCAAAAAATTAGTCGATGCTTTGAAAAAATCGGGCGTACCAGCGATTTTTGCCGAAACCACAATTAATCCAACTTTAATTAAAACTGTAGCCCAAGAAGCCGGAGTTAAATTAGCACCAAAGCAACTTTATTCTGATTCAATTGGCGCAGCTGGTAGCGATGGAGACACTTACATAAAAATGATGGTTGCTAATACTAAAGCGATCGTCGAAGCTTTAGGTGGCAAGTATACACCATTTCAACCAAATCAGAAAATATAGCGGACTTAAGCGATCGCCAAAAAATCTCTCCGAGTCGCCGCATAGCCGCCTGTTTGTGTCAGAATTAACTAAGAGTATTGATGGGGATTAATATTAATCATTTACTCAACCTCAAGTAACAAAATCTGCCTAGATAGATTACAAAACACGCATTAAAGTATACCTCTTGTAACTTGACGGCAAAAATTCAGCCACAGCCAAAGATTTTGTTGTATTATTCCGAATACTGGGTTAGCTATACAAAGAATAAGTTAATTTGCAGCTTATTCTTAGGCAGGAAAAATTGAGCAGAATATGGCATGAACAGCAAAAAACGGCCTATTGGTGTAGACTTATTTGCAGGTGCTGGTGGGATGACGCTTGGTTTTGAACAAGCAGGATTCGACGTATTAGCTGCTGTAGAAATAGATCCAATTCATTGCGCCACACACGAGTATAACTTTCCTTTTTGGACTACTTTATGCCGGGATATTAACAATATAACTGGCGCAGAAATTAGGCAGCTTTCGCAAATTGGCGATCGCGAAATTGACATAGTATTTGGTGGTTCTCCTTGCCAAGGATTTTCTTTAATTGGAAAACGAGATTTAGGAGATCCGCGCAATGCTTTACTCAAGCAGTTTGTCAGATTAGTTTTAGAATTAAAACCTAAATATTTTGTTTTAGAAAATGTCCGAGGATTAACTATAGGAAAACATCAGGAATTGCTCGGAGAAATTATTGAACAATTGCAAGGAAATGGTTATCAATTAATCGAAAATTACCAAGTTCTTAATGCGGCTCATTATGGAGTACCACAAGCGCGATCGCGAGTATTTTTATTAGGTTGTCGGCAAGATTTACCCTTACCAAAATATCCCGAACCAATCACCGCAACCAACTCCAAACGAGCCGGAAAAACAAAACAAATTACCACTTCAACCTTACCTTTAGTTCCTACAGTTTGGGAAGCGATCGGAGATTTACCAGAAGTGCAAAATCACCCAGAGTTATTAACAAGAGATTGGGTAATTACTAAATACGGTATCCCCAGCAATTATGCCGCTAAACTCCGCAGTTTGATAGTAGAAGAAAATGATTACAGCTACCCAAGAGAATTTGATTCAACAATCATTACCGCCAGTTTGCGTACCAAACATTCCGACGAAGCAATGCAGAGATTTGAAAAGACAAATCCCGGCAAAATTGAACCAGTTAGCCGTTTTTACAAATTGCATCCCGAAGGGATTTGTAACACATTAAGAGCGGGAACAGCGAGTAATCAAGGTGCTTTTACATCACCCCGACCAATTCACCCATTTAGTCCCAGGTGTATTACAGTTAGAGAAGCAGCCAGATTGCATTCTTACCCTGATTGGTTCCGGTTTCATTCAACTAAATGGCATGGTTTTAGACAAGTAGGAAATTCCGTACCACCTTTGTTGGCAAAAGCGATCGCATCTGAAATAATTAAAGCTTTACGAATAGACCCAATTAAACCTACAGAAAAACAACAATTAGGATCTGAAAAATTACTAGAATTAACCATGACCCAAGCAGCGGAAAAATACCAAGTTAGCCCCCGCATTGTAGAACCAAGAAAGCGAGATTACCAAAAACTCCAACCCGCCTCAGCATAAGAAGGCGGAGAAGCAGGGAAGCAGAAGAGCAGAGGAGAAATAAATTCTCTCCTTGTCCCTTCGTTAGTGATGAGTTTTAAGTTTTAAGTTTTGAATTAATAACTTAAAACTCATAACTCAAAACTCATAACTCGCCCTAGTCCCCTTGTCCCAATTTTGTGATAGAAGTAAACCGAAGGATAGTCAGGGGAAAAACAGAGATGGCGAGAGTTCAGCCAGAAATTGACATTGCGCCATTTATTGACCATGCGTTGCTAAATCCCACTGCCACCCCAGAGCAAGTACGGCAGTGGTGTGAAGAAGTAGAAAAATATCACTTTGCCGCAGTTTGCGTTTATCCTACTCATGTGCGACTAGCAGCGGAACTGCTCCAAAACAAAGCGCCCAGAGTTTGTACAGTGATTGGTTTTCCTTCAGGTGCTACCACATCCGCAGTCAAACTCTACGAAGCACAAGAAGCCGTAGAAAATGGAGCTACCGAATTAGATGTGGTAATTAATCTTGGCTGGCTAAAAAGTGGTAAAACAGAGGCAGTACACCGAGAAATTGCCGAAATTTGTGAAGAAACAGGTCAAGTAGTCAAGGTGATTTTGGAAACCGCACTATTGACAGATGCCGAAAAACGACTATCGGCAGAGGTATGTATGGATGCCGGGGCAGCATACTTAAAAACAAGTACAGGATGGTACGCTGGTGCCACAGTTGCCGACGTGAAACTGCTTAAAGAAATCACTAAAGGCAACGTAGGCATTAAAGCATCAGGGGGCATTCGTACTTTAGAACAAGCAGTTGACCTAATTATGGCAGGAGCAACTCGCTTGGGAACTTCTCGCGGTATCGATTTGCTCCGGCAACGCGATAATCTGGAAGAAGAGGAAAAAGAATAGGGAGATGGGGGGATGGGGAGATGGGGAGATGGGGAGATGGGGAGATGGGGAGATGGGGAGAAATCTGGAGCTAGAAATTCCCCCCATCCCCCTACCTCCCCACCCCCCACCTCTTCAACTCCCCCCATCCCCCTATCTCACCACCCCCCCACCTCTTCAAATTCCCCCTACTTCCTTGTCCCCAGTCCCCAGTCCCCAATCCCTAGATTTAATGAGTAGAACGTATAAAGCAACTGGTATAAATCTTAAAAGTATGCCTTTGGGTGAGACAGACCGCTTGTTAACGATTTTGACAAGGGAGTTTGGTTTAATTCAGGCGGTAGCACCTGGGGCGCGGAAGCATCACTCAAAGCTAGGTGGTAGGAGTGAGTTATTTGTGGTAAATGAATTATTGATCGCATCGGGGCGATCGCTAGATAAAATAACTCAAGCAGAAACTATAGAAAGCTATCCTAAGCTAGGCGATCATTTGCTGAAACTCTCAGCTAGTCAATACTTAGCAGAATTAGTACTCTGTCACGCCTTGAGCGAACAACCCCAAGAAGAACTGTTTTGTTTATTGACAGAACACCTGAGACGTATTGAGCAAATACCTAAAAATACCGTAAATCGGTCTTTAATGGTCTTAGCTTATCTTGCCCATGCGGTATTTCATACTTTAGCTCTGGCTGGAATCGCCCCCCAAGTACGTCTTTGTTGCTTAACTGGGCAACCTCTGACACCAGACTGGCAAACTTCCGAATGGCGAGTCGGTTTTAGTAACGCGGCTGGAGGTATAGTCAATTTACTGGCTTTAGCGAAGGCTAGGGCAGAAGGCTCCAGAAATTCAAAATACCAAATTCAAAATTCCAAATTTAAAGGTGTTTATGTTCCTACAACTTTTACTGAAGAAAAGGAGATTCCGAAAATAGATGCTCAACTTTCAGCCAGCGATTTGTCTTTATTTCAGCAGTTAGCAAATCCTGCGTTATCGCCAGTTGCCGAAAATGTAGGTGACGGTTTTTTTCAACAATCTAACTGGCTATCTATAGAAAAAGTTTTACGCCAGTATAGTCAATATCATTTTGGACGGCTGATTCGATCGGCCATTTTAATGGATACTTATTTAAACTCCCTGTCCACTTCCTCTTGATAAGTCATGGAATGGTTTGATTCTGATAGAGAAACATTGATAATGCCAACTCATGCTCCTTCGTCCCACGCTAAACCACAATCGGGCAAGCTGGAACAGTCTAATGGAAATGGGAAATCCCAGAATGGGAAAGAAGAGACACAGATGCAAAAAAAGGGAGACTTAAAGGACTTCTTAGCGTCGGAAACTCTACTTCCTACCTCTGGTAAATCCTTAAATTCTAGTCAGCAAGTTGTGGCTCCGGGAAATAATGGCTTGATTCCGTCAGCTTCTCCGGGTAATGCTTTGGCGGTGACTAAGGCTCAAGTTGCACCAAAAACTACGGAACTAGAGGAAGAGGAAGAATCATCTACTGGTTTTATTCCAGTTCTGAAAAATCGTAATTTCCTGGCACTTTGGAGTGGTCAAGTTTTTTCGCAGCTGGCGGATAAGGTTTATTTGGTGCTGATGATTGCGCTGATTGATACTCAATTTCAAGTTGGGGGTCAGACAATTAGTGCTTGGGTATCAGCAATTATGATGGCTTTTACGATTCCCGCTGTGTTGTTTAGTTCTTTGGCGGGTGTGTTTGTCGATCGCTGGTCGAAGCGTACAGTATTAGTATCGACAAATCTGTTTCGCGGAGCCTTAGTGCTGGCTTTACCTCCCTTACTTTGGTTAGCTCAAGATTGGATGTCTATAGCTAGTTTGCCAGCAGGTTTTTGTATCTTGTTATTGGTGACTTTCCTAGTTTCTACACTAACTCAGTTTTTCGCCCCCGCAGAACAAGCTGCCATTCCCATGATTGTGGAACGTCGTCACTTACTATCAGCGAATTCGCTTTACACTACAACAATGATGGCGCTGGTGGTAATTGGTTTTGCTGTAGGGGAACCACTCTTAGCACTAGCAGATACTATATGGTTAAACTTGGGTGGCGAGGGAAATATTGGGAAAGAATTGTTGGTTGGTGGGTCTTATTGCGTAGCAGGTCTGCTGCTAATCTGGTTAAAAACCCACGAAAAAGACAACCCTCAAGACCACGAAGCACCCCATGTTCTGGCAGATTTAAAGGAAGGATGGCGTTACCTCAGCCAAGAAAAGCGAGTTCGCAGCGCCCTTTTACAATTAATTATCTTATTTTCTGTATTTGCCGCCCTCTCGGTTTTAGCCGTGCGTCTTGCAGAATTAATTCCTGGCTTAAAACCTTCACAGTTCGGCTTTTTAATGTCGGCTGGTGGAGTAGGGATTGGATTAGGTTCTACACTTTTAGGGCATTTCGGTCAAAGATTATCCCATATAGTTTTAAGTTTATTGGGTTCGGTAGGAGTTGCAGCAGCTTTAACTGGTTTGGCTTTACTTCCCCATCATTTGTGGTTGGTGTTATTACTAGTGATGATTATGGGAACCTTTGGCGCTTTGGTGGCTGTACCAATGCAAACCACGATTCAAAGGGAAACTCCCCCAGAAATGCGTGGTAAAGTATTTGGATTGCAGAACAACGCCATCAATATTGCCATGAGTTTACCTTTGGCTTTAGCTGGTGTGGCAGAAACCTTCTTTGGTTTAAAAGCAGTTTTTCTAACTTTAGCTGCCGCTGCGATCGCAGGAGGGCTATTTACCTGGTATAGTTGCAACACTAGCTCTCACACACAAACAAAATCAAACCAAGATTGCTAAAAGCGTCATTGGGTAATCGGTAAAGGGTAATCGGTAATGGGTTTTTCCAACTACCAACTACCAACTACCAACTACCAACTACCAAAATTCATCAGTCAGAATTTATCGGTCATTCCGAAACAACTCTTGACTTTTGATAAGCTCAATGTCGTAGTTAGCTAGTGGCAATTAGCAGTTGGCAAAACCTGAATGAGTCAGCTTCACATCGCTTGGCTGGGAAAAAAAACACCCTTTTGCGGCAATGTCACCTACAGTCGGGAAATTACTAATGCTTTAATGAGCAAACATAAGATTAGTTTCCTGCACTTTGCAGAAGAAGAATCCGACTCAGACAAATGGCCTCAATATCAAGAAGTTTCCCTGCCCTTTTTATACAAGTCCCAGGTTTATACTATCCCTACATTACAATCAAGAAAGAAATTGATTGAATCGCTACGGGATTTACGACCAGACTTAGTACACGCCTCTCTTACTCTGTCTCCCTTAGACTTCATACTTCCCGAAATCTGTCAGGAGCTAAATTTGCCCCTGGTGGCAACTTTCCATACTCCTTATGCCCGGAAAGGAGCCAAAATTAAGTCGGGAACTCAATATCTGGCTTATCAACTATACTCACCTTTTTTAGCAAACTACGATCGCGTAATTGTTTTTTCTGAAGTTCAACGGGAATTACTCTCTCGCATGGGTGTTTCCCCTACACAGGTAGCTGTAATCCCCAATGGAGTTGATGAGACAAAGTACTGTCCCGGAACTTCTCATCTGAAATCTCAATTTAATGCTAAATGTATTTTTGTTTATCAAGGCCGAATAGCTCCCGAAAAAAATGTCGAAGCTTTACTTAGAGCTTGGCAAAAGGCGAATATGGGGCCTGATTGCAAATTACTGATTGTGGGCGATGGGCCTTTAAGGACATCTTTAGAACCGTTTTATGATTCTGAATATGGCATCATTTGGTTGGGATTTGTCGCTGATGAACAGCGCCGAATCGACATCCTGCGAGGCTCTGATGTATTCATTCTCCCTTCCTTAGCTGAAGGTCTTTCCTTATCTTTGTTGGAAGCGATGGCTTGTGGTGTAGCTTGTATTGCCACAGATGTCGGTGCAGATGGCGAAGTTTTAGAAGGGGGCGCTGGCGTAATTATTAACCCGCAGCGAGTCAAAACAGAGTTACAAATTTTGTTACCCCTATTGCGCGACCACAAGGATTTCACCTCTAGTTTAGGTCGAAATGCCAGAGCCAGAATCGTGGAAAGATACACTCTCAGTCGCAACATCGCTCAGTTGGAAGAACTTTATCAACAGGTGTTAGCAAAGCCCGTTTTTCCTATGAAGCGTCGCGCTTAAGGAAGAGGTGGGGAGGTGGGGAGGTGGGGAGATGGGGGGGTGGGGAGATGGGGGGGTGGGGAGATGGGGGGGTGGGGAGATGGGGAGATGGGGAAGTTTAACTCAAAACTCAAAACTTAAAACTCACCTTGTCACCTTGTCCCCTTGTCCCCTTGTCCCCTTGTCTCCTCAACTACTTGGCTTGTGTCTTTTCAGCAACAGGTGTGCTATGGGCGGTTTTGCCGTTTTTATGTCCAGTATGACCGTTGTTGCGACGGGGTTGGATTACGCCGTAGCCTCCGTGATTGCGTTCGTAGATGACGTTGATTTCGCCTGTTTCGGCGTTACAGAACATATAAAAGTCGTGATCTACTAGTTGCAATTGTTCTAATGCTTCTTCGATCGTCATTGGTGGCATGGCAAAGTATTTGGTACGCACTACTTCGCCTGGTAGTTCGGGACTGCGATCGCCAATTAAATCTGTCGTTACTGGCTGTTGTTCTACAACTTCAACTGTTTTTGTTTGGGTTTTCTTATCTAGGCGTTTTTCTTTGTATTTTTTCAGGTTGCGGGCAATTTTATTAGCGACTAAATCAATGCTTGCATATAGGCTTGCACTACCTTCTTCGGCACGAATTATTGTACCGTTGGCATAAACTGTAACTTCAGCAATCTGGTTTTTCTCAATTCGAGGATTGCGGGCTACTGAAAGATGTATGTCAATCTCATTTGTTACGTTTAGATAATGACTTGTTGCTTTTTCCAATTTTTGATGTACGTACTCACGAATTGCATCTGTGATCTCAATATTTTTGCCGTGAATAACAAGCTTCATATCACATTCTCCCGCTTATTTCTTTATGCTGTACAGGCTTTTCTTTCGCCTGCATCTATCTTTGGTTAGAGGGAAAGTTGGTCAGAGTCCTACTTTCCCGACGGAAAATTTTTATCTGTTTTTAGGTGCGAAAATGCTGATGTCTGTTAATTAGAAATCAGCTGGATATATTGCCGAATTTTTTCGGGTTTACTCGCCTAAAAATCTGTTTCTGGTATCTCAAACGCCTAAATTCTCTGCTACAAGACGCTGTTCTACCTTGCCCACTTTGAGACTCAAACTTTGGGTTTTTAACCTATCAACTTAGCCGCTCTCTTGTAAATGGGCATTTCTACTTCAAATAGGCTTCCTCCTATTTCAAAAGTCCTTCTACATAAAACAGTAGCACTTTGTATTCTGGCGTACATCCTAATCTGCCCTAAGTTTAAAATCTTTTGCATCTGTTGACATTTCTTGATTTAATTGTCAGACTTTTTTGAGATTTTTGCTCAATTTAGTCTTGATTTTGGTAATGATTTCGAGTAATAATGAAATGTTTGGCTTGGATATCAAAGAAAAACGGCGTTTTTGTCGCTTATTTAACCAGGGATTAGTAGATTACAAGGTTGCTTGGGAATGGCAGCGATCGCTAGTTGCAGAACGTCGGCAACAGCCAGAGTTAGAAGATTTGTTAATTTTGTTAGAGCATCCCCCTGTTTACACTTTGGGTACGGGGGCAAAAAGAGAGTTTGTTAAATTTGACCTTGACAACAGCGATCGTCAGGTGTATCGCATTGAGCGTGGCGGTGAGGTAACATATCATTGTCCAGGTCAGTTGGTTGGTTATCCGATTTTGAATTTGCGATATTATCGCCAAGATTTACATTGGTATTTGCGTCAATTGGAGGAGGTATTAATTCGGGTGTTGGGGAGTTATAATTTGCCGGGAGAAAGACTTTCGGGTTATACAGGAGTTTGGCTGGAAGGGTGTAAAGTGGGGGCGATCGGTGTTAAAGTAAGTCGCTGGATTACAATGCACGGTTTTGCTTTAAATGTTTGTCCTGATTTGACTGGTTTTACTAGGATTGTTCCTTGTGGAATTGTGGATAAACCTGTGGGTAGTTTAGCGCAATTTATTCCTGATATTAGTTTAGAAGAAGTGCGGCAAAAAGTGGCGATCGCCTTTGCGGAAGTCTTCGGAGTTGAGCTAGTTGAAGCAGAAGTTAACATTGATTTCTTATGATTGCTAATTACAAGTTTAAGGATTTGATTTCCAGTAGTTTTATGCTGGTAACTATTCTGATTATCTTGCTCAGTATTACTGGATATTTAGGCAAGTTTAACTATATTTTAGACTTGACTGCTCATTTTAAATTGCAATATTTGGTAATCGGGTTTTGTGCTTTTTTCTTTTTTCTGTTGACGCGAAACAAAATTGGATTGGTGATTAGTGTTGGTTGCATTTTACTGAATTTAGTAGAAATTGTCCCTTGGTATTTGCCTCAAAGTGCGATCGCAGCAGAAACCACAGTCGGACAATTAAAAGTTTTTCAATCTAATGTTTTGTATAATAACAAAAAATACTCTAAAGTCATCTCGCTAGTGAGAGAAGAAAAACCAGATATTGCCGTTTTTGTAGAAGTTAGTGAAGTTTGGGCAAAGGAATTAGCAGCTTTAAAAGATTTACTACCTTATTCGGTAATTTCCCAAGATTCTTATAATTTTGGTACTGCTCTTTTTAGTAAATTTCCCTTAGAAAAGGTATCACTTGAGCAATTCCAAGGGCCGAGAAAAACTATAGTGGCAACGATTAAATATCGGGGTAAAGAGGTAATAGTTATGGGAACTCATCCCAATTATCCTTTACAAAAAATAGGTTTTATTCACAGAAATTCCCAGTTACAAGCAATGGCTGATTATTTAGTAAAAGTTAATAATTCAGTAATAGTAATGGGTGATTTTAATATTACGATGTGGTCGCCATTTTATAAGCGATTTATTGAAGAAACTAAATTAAAAAATGGGCGGTTTGGTTTTGGCGTACAACCTACATGGCCGAATTTTCTGCCTTTATTGTCAATTCCTATAGATCATTGTTTCGTGAGTGAAAATATTCAGGTAATTAGATCGCGAACTGGTAGAGATGTAGGTTCGGATCATTTGCCGATGATTACAGATTTGGCGATCGGGGACTAGGGGGAGGTGGGGAGATGGGGAGATGGGGAGATGGGGAGGTGGGGAGGTGGGGAGATGGGGAGGTGGGGAGATGGGGAGATGGGGAGATGGGGAGATGGGGAGATGGGGAGATGGGGAGGTGGGGAGGTGGGGAGATGGGGAGGTGGGGAGGTGGGGAGGTGGGGAGATGGGGAGGTGGGGAGGTGGGGAAATTCTCGTTCCCAGGTTGAACCTGGGAACGAGGTGAAGGAGGTTCTACCTCCATTCCCTAACTCAAAACTCAAAACTCAAAACTTCCCCAGTCCCCAGTCCCCAGTCCCCAGTCCCCAGTCCCCAGTCCCCAGTCCCCAGTCCCCAGTACCTACCCACCCCATTCCCACATTAAATTTTCATTTTCCAAAGGATCGGTAACTGTGCGTCCGATCGCATCAATTTCAGCTAAGTCTTCGGGGGAAAGTTTTACTTCTGCGGCGATCGCATTTTCTTCTATTTGTTTGGCGTGACGTGCTCCGGTAATGGCATTTGTTTGGGGTTGGGCAATTAACCAAGCGATTGCTAAATTGGCTAAAGATACGTTGTAGCGATCGGCAATGGGGCGCAATTTATCTATAGCTGCTTGCGCCCTGACGAAATTTTCACCTTTAAAAAGTTTGTTATCTCTGCGGTTATCTCCTTCGGGAAATTCATGCCCTAACTCGAATTTTCCGGTTAATAAACCTTGGGCTAAAGGTGAATAAGCCAGAATGGAAATGTTATTTTCAACGCAGTAGGGCATGGCATCTTTTTCTACTTTGCGCCAAAACAAAGAATAGGGAGGTTGTAAACTATCAATTCTGCCATATTGGGCAGCTTCTTCTATTTGGGCGCGAGAGAAATTGGAAACACCAATGGCACGAATTTTTCCTTGTTGTTTCAAGTCATTTAATGCCCTCATTGTTTCTTCAATGGGAACAAATTCGCTTTTAAAAGAACCAGAAGGCCAATGAATTTGGTAAAGGTCGATATAATCAGTTTTGAGGTTTTGCAAAGATCGATCGCACGCCTCTATCACTTGATCGTACTTGAGATGATTGGCAAAAACTTTTGTGGCATAAACTACTCGATCGCGCACATCTGACAAAGCTTGTGCTACTATCTGTTCCGAGTGTCCTTTACCGTAGACTTCGGCAGTATCAATTGTAGTAATTCCCGCTTCAAAAGCCGATCGAATTGCTTTAACGGTTTCCGCGTCTTCAATTCCTACCCACATAGCTTTACCAGCTTGCCAAGTTCCCATGATAATGGGTGTAATTTCAATATCAGATGACCCTAACTTTCTTTTTTCCATGATTATCTCCATTTTTGTTTAATTATGACTAATTTTATTACTTAATGTTCTTGCCGTCTCAACAGTGAAATGTTATACCTTGACAAGGATGAAAGTGACTGTCTATTGACTGAATCAGGTTAGCTTAGTTAAGGTTATTGGTCTGCAAGCAAAGATTAGGATGATATTTTAGATGAATTATAAAAACAATTCCCCGGAAGATAACATAGAACGGCGACTCAGAGAAATTGAAACGGAACTCGATCGCCAGTATCAAACTAAACCCGTAACTGCCGAAACGTCGGATAAAAAATCACCAGGAAGATTAGCGAAAATGCGGCAAGTGGGTAAAGCGATCGCCTTTTCTGCGGTAGCATTGGCAGGAATTTGGGTACTAACTACGGTGGTATCTTTTGTTTCCATGATGCTAGGTTTTGTGATTGTGGGAGGCGTAATTTATGCGGCGTGGAAAATTATTTATAGCCGCTAGAATAGCCTTAGCTGCAATGGTGAAAAATCTCAATGGAATTAACCACAACTAATCATGCGTTGAAAGAATGGGCGGTTACTGTTGATGCTTTAGAAGCGGGAAGAACTATTTTATTGCTTCGGAAAGGTGGCATTCGAGAAGAAGGAAATCATTTTAAAGTTGCTCATAATGAAGTGTTACTTTACCCGACTTTTGAACATCAACAACCTGATTTGTTAAAGCCGGAATATGCAGATTTAGTAACACCAGTACCGTCAGGTTGGCATCCAGAAACTATTCGGATTGGCGCTTGGGCGAAAATTACTGATATTTTTATGGTAAGTTTTGAACCTAGTATTAAAGCGCTGTTGCCGTTTCATATTTGGAATGAGCAATTTGTGAGCGATCGCTTAAAATGGAAACCACGTCAGCCAATTTACATTTTACTTTTACGCACTTACAAACTCAGCCAACCCCAAGAAATACCTTACCGCGCCGAATATGGTGGTTGCAAATCTTGGATCGATCTTCAAGAAGAAATTTCTGTCGCCAATACTACACCTGTACTAACTGATACTGAGTACAATAGCCGCACAAGTGTAATTCGCAGCTTAATCGCTAGTCCTCAACCTTTAACATACTGATTTAGTCCGAGACTTAATTATTTCTTTGGGCGGATCTAGTCAGAAGAGTAAACTTACTCATTAAGGGTGATGTTGTACAAAGGAAATTATGCCACGATGGTTGACAAATTACACAAGATAAGGTAGGTTAGCTGGAACCAGAAGCTAAGGAGCACATCCTCACACAGCCTGCTTACAGCTTCACCTCCCACAATTGAAAGAAAAGGAGATCGTTATGGCTGGACAGATGTGTTGGTTGCCTGGAGTTGGTACAGGTGGCAATAAAATTTTACATTTACGGAAAGCTTCTCATGAAAACTGGCGACCTTATACAGCGTTTCCTCAATTTTCTGTTCCTGACTACCGAGAACCAGGGGGTTCTAAAGGGTGGGCGACATATCAGAAATTACTCGGAGCAGGTTGGATGTTAGTACCCACTGCTGAAGCACAGCAAGTTAGATTTGTAAATCCCGATGCAGAAGTTGCCTAAATCTGAAACCTTCTAAGATTTCAGGATTTAGGGGAAGGCAAAAGTAATTAAAAAGGAGGTTTTTTCTTTTGCCTTGTTACTTATGTAATTAACCCTTTAGATTGGAGAAATTGTTGCACAACTTGTTTGAGTTCGCGTTTTTCCCCTTCAACTTGAAAGTTTAAGCGTTTGATTTCTGGTTCGGAAATTTTTCCACTTAGTTGTTGAAGTACTTCTCTTAATTCGGGATGTTTTGCTAAAGTTTGCTGTCGGATTATTGGTACGGCTTGGTAGGGAGGGAAGAAAAGGCGATCGTCCTGTAAAATAGCTAAATCGAAGCGTCCAATTTGCCCATCTGTAGAATGACCAGCAACTAAATCTACCTTTCGGTTTTTTAAAGCAGAATATATTAGTTGGGAATCCATGACTTTTGGTGGTTCGGCAAACTGTAGATTATAAGTTTTAGCTAATCCGGGAAACCCGTCTTTCCGTTCGAGAAATTCGTCAGCGAAACCCGCTCGCCAAAGTGGTGTTTTTTGAGCAACTTGGGAGATAGTTTGTACTTGCAATCCTCTGGCATCTTCGCCACGAATCATAATAGCGAATGGGTTATTAAATCCCAAGGGAGGCATTAATTCTAAGTTAAAGTTTTGCTCATACTTTTGTTGAGTTAACTGGTAAACTTCTTGGGGATTGCTAATCGGTTCGTTTTGCAAAATGGCGGAAAAAGCTGCACCAGTATACTCTACATAAGCGTCGATTTTACCATTAATTAAAGCTTGATGACAAGCAAAGGTGTCACCAAGATTAAGTTTTCGTTGAACTTTCAAGTTAGTATTAGCTTCGATATGTTGAGCAAGTATTTCTCCTAAAACTAACTGTTCGGTAAAGTTTTTTGAGCCAATGGCAATTAAGTTGTCTGGTTTGACGCTACAGCTGGCAATTAACATTGCTAAACTAAAGCCCAGTACGCAAAGTAGTATAAAGTCCCGCTTTTTCATATCGCTATTGTGTTTTGACCCTAGATGATAGTAGATGATAGATGATGGCGATCGCTCCCAGCTTAAATTTATCATCAATTTTCAGTAGCGGGAACAGGTAGAGGGTAGTTAATACTTTGATACTCTGTCTTAGTTCCGGTGTTAATCGTTATTCTCAGATTTAGATTGATTGAAAAAAGGTAAGCATTGTAAAAACTCTTGCACTTCCTTTTGTTCGGATTTAATAAATTCCGAAGCCGTATCAATCAATAACATTTTCCCTGATTCCATTAAGCCAATTCTCGTTGCTAATAGAAAAGCTTCTTGAATGTCATGAGTAACAAAAACGACTGTTTTACCTAACTGTTTTTGTAGTTGCCGAAACTCTTTTTGAATTTCAATTCTAGTGATTGGATCGAGTGCGCCGAATGGTTCATCCATTAATAATAATGGTGGGTCAGCGGCGAGGGCACGGGCGACACCAACTCGCTGACGTTGACCACCTGATAATTCGTTAGGGTATCTGTGGGCAAATTGTTTGGGGTCGAGTCCGACTAGTTGTAAAAGTTGAGTGACTCGTTGGGAAATGCGATCGCTTTTCCATCCCTCCAAACTAGGAACTAGTCCCACATTTTGAGCAATTGTAAAATGGGGAAATAAACCAGTTTCTTGAATCACGTAACCAATACTTCGCCGCAATTTAATCGGGTTCCATTCAGTAGTAGAAATTCCCTCAACTCGTACTTCTCCACTACTAGGAGTCAGCAACCGATTAATTAATTTCATAGTTGTAGTTTTTCCACAACCGCTGCGCCCTAGTAATACCAAAATTTCGCCTCTTTGTACTGTGAAATTAAGGTTAGATACTAAAGGGCGATCGTTAAGTAAATAAGCGACATTATGAAACTCAACAGCAATTTCGTTATCTTGTATCATGAGTAATCCTTAATTTAAGGAATAATTTTAGTATATTTGAAATGTACAGTTAGGAGAAGCGATCGTGAAAACTATTACTACTATTGCTACAGTAACAGCTGATGGCAAAGTTACGCTGCAATTACCACCAGATATTACCCCAGGAGAACATCAAGTAGTATTGGTGATTGATGAAAATATTAAAACAGAGAAGCTGGAAACAAAGAAAGAGCGATCGCCTTTAAATTTTCCCGTAGACAATTATGGCCCTTGGCCTGCTAATCTTTCTTTAAGACGTGAGGATATGTATGACTAATGGAGTAGCTAATGCTGTATTTATCGACACTAATATCTTAGTGTACGCAAATGTCCAAGAATCTCCTTTTCATGAAGTAGCCCTACAAACAATTCAAAACTATTATGATGCTGGATTTGATTTATGGATTAGCCGCCAAGTCTTACGAGAATATCTGAGAACTCTTACCCGTCCACAAGCATTTGTCAATCCTCAACCTTTGGCAATTGTAATCGCAAGGGTGAGATTTTTCCAAACCCAATTCCGAATAGCAGAAGACAATCAACAGGTGACAGAAAGGTTATTAAGATTAATGGAACAAATTCCCATTGGTGATAGACAGGTACATGATGCAAATATCGTTGCAACAATGTTAGTTTATGGAATTAATCAAATTTTAACTAACAATGTGGCTGATTTTAATCGTTTTTCGCAAGTTATTACTGTTCTGCCACTGGTGGGAAATGAGAGTTAAGGTAAGATGACTTTTGGTTACAAATTGCCACTTAACATCTAAAATTAACGAGGGGAATCAATGTTTTAGATAATAATGCCTCGTACTCCTACTTTAACTTTCGATCGCGGCACGTTAATTCTGCATCCACCACCAAGAGGCAAAAGCTGGGTGGAATTTGCTACTTGGGATGACAGAGTAGAAAAATTTCGCATTTTGGCTATTCATTACCGTCCTTTGGTAGAAGCTTTGCAAGCAGAAGGAATTAATTTTATTGATGAGGCAAAAGAATTTGTACCTCTGCAATTAGTTCCGAGTTTAGAAATGGAACCTTACCCTCATCAAAGTGAAGCTTTGGAGGCGTGGAAATTAGCAGGAAGACAAGGAGTTGTTGTGCTTCCAACTGCTGCGGGAAAAACTTATTTGGCACAATTGGCAATGCAAGCAACGCCTCGTAGCACGTTAATTTTAGTGCCAACTTTGGATTTAATGCACCAATGGTATGCACATTTAGTGGCGGCTTTTCCTGATGCAGAAGTTGGTTTATTGGGAGGTGGATCGAGGGATAAAACACCGATTCTTGTTGCTACTTATGATAGTGCAGCAATTAATGCCGAAAGTTTAGGAAATCGCTATGCTTTGTTAATTTTTGATGAATGCCATCATTTACCTACGGAATTTTATCGGGTAATTGCAGAATTTGCGATCGCACCTTATCGCTTAGGACTTTCCGCAACTCCCGAAAGAACTGACGGCAAACATAAGGAATTAGATACTTTAATTGGCACAGAGGTTTATCGGAAAACTCCTGAAGAATTAGCCGGAAAAGCTTTAGCAGATCATCAAATTATCCCGATTAAAGTTAAGTTATCTCAGCAGGAAAGAGAAAGATATAATGAATTAATTAAAATTCGTAATGACTTTTTGAAGGCGGAAAAAATTCAGTTGTCCAGTCTCGAAGGTTGGCAAAGATTTGTGATGGTGAGTGCGCGATCGCCTGCCGGAAGACGTGCTATGTTAGCTCATAGAGAAGCGAGGGAAATCGCTGTGGGAACTGAGGGAAAAATTCGCGTTTTGGCTGATTTGTTAGCCGAACATTTCCCCGAACGTATTTTGATATTTACTACCGACAATGCTACAGTTTATCGCATTTCTCAAGAGTTTTTAATTCCGGCAATTACTTATCAAACTCCGATTAAGGAAAGACACGAAATTTTGACTCGTTTTAAGCAGGGAATTTATAAAAGTTTGGTAGCTTCTCACGTTTTAAATGAAGGTGTTGATGTGCCAGCAGCTAGTATTGCAATTATCCTTTCTGGTACTGCTTCACCAAGGGAATATATTCAAAGATTGGGGCGAATTTTGCGGAAAGGAGGTGATAATAATAAGCGGGCAATTTTGTATGAGGTGGTGACGGAAGATACTAGTGAGGAAAGGGTTTCTCAACGGAGAAAAGGAGAGGAATTTGAACCACGAAGACGCGAAGGACGCAAAGAAAGAGAAGAAGAGAGTAAGTTTGTTCAGTTGGAACTTTTGCCTTCTGAACCTGTTTATAAGGTTGCTGAATCGGGGGAATTAGGGGTTGATGATTCGGTTAAGAAGCAGGGAAAATCAGAGATAAGTTATTCTAAGGAAAGTCGAAAATCTAAGAAGAAAAATGTTACCAAGCGAGTTGCTGATTCATCGCCAAAATGGGGAGTCAATCGTCCCGAAACGCCTGAAGATTGACGATCAAAATTTGGAAATTGCGACGGATTCAATTAGTTGTTTTGCAGAGAATGTTGGTAAAACTCAAGGTGAGTTAGATAAGCAACTTTTGGAGTTGGAAGGTGATAGTCCAGATTATCGTTTAAAGCGGGGTTTTGCTCATTTGTTAAAGAGTAATTTTTCTACTTTTGAGATTGTTAGTCCTCTGGAACCGCAGGAATTACGTCAGCGAGTTTTTACTTTAGCTGCACAATCAATTCCTAATCCTTTAGCATCTCAAAGAGTATTGAATAATTTGGCAGAACAACTAACTCAAGAGTTAAATAAAGAGGTTTCTTCTCAACAAATTCGCACTGGTTTATATGCAGATTTGCAGGAGAATCGCATTTTAACTCAGTTTGATTCTCCTGCACCAGAAGATATCATACATCGTTATAATATTTCGCAAGTTCAGGGAGTTTTTTATCGTGCTAGTCAGATTACAATTAATGCTCATCGTAATGTTCCCGGTCAGTATAAATTGCTGTTTCGCTATCTAAAATTGTTTCAATTAATGGCTTATATTGAAGGTGATGCCGATCATGGTTTTACTATTACTATTGATGGACCAGCTAGTTTATTTAAAGCTAGCACGAGATATGGATTGGCGATCGCAAAACTCATCCCCGCACTTTTGCACGTTACAAAATGGAGTCTCAGTTCCACTTTACAAACCAGAGATATCTACAGTGGCAAAGAAAAAACAGGTAGATTTACACTCAATTCTGATTGCGGTTTAGTCACTCATTATCCACCCGGAAAACCTTACGATAGTATGTTAGAAGCTGGTTTTGCTAATCGTTGGGATTCTTTAAAAACTGATTGGGTTTTAGAACGAGAAGTTGACTTAATTCCTATTCCCGGAAGTGTGATGATTCCTGATTTTCGCTTGGTTCATCCTGATGGCAGAAGTTACTTATTAGAAATAGTTGGTTACTGGCGACCAGAATATTTACAAAAGAAATTTGCTCAAGCTAGAAAAGCTCAATGTGACAATTTGATCTTGGCAGTTTCCGAAAGGTTGAACTTAGAAAAAGCGGGAGTTAAAATCAGCAATACCCCAGCAAAAATTATTTGGTTTAAAGATAAACTTTCACCCAAAGCAGTGTTAGAAGTTCTAGAATAAATTGCATAACTGATATCTTACACCACGAGGCGGAGCCTCTATTTATCGTTCCCAGGTTCAACCTGGGAACGAGGTTTGGGAGATTCTATCTCCGCTGCTGCAAAATCTGAAATAACTGAAATATTTGGAGGTAGTAATGTCTGTACAATTACTGAGGCGAAAATTTACAGTAGAGCAGTATCATCAAATGATTGAAGTTGGGATTTTGACAGAGGACGATCGCGTAGAATTGATTCGAGGAGAAATTGTTGAAATGACACCAATTGGTAGAAGACACGCTGCTTATGTTGCTCGTTTTGTTCAATTATTGATAATTCGTTTGGGACAAAGAGCAATTATTTGGCCCCAAAATCCCATAGAACTAAATGATACTTCTGAACCTCAACCAGATATAACATTGCTGCAACTTCGTTCCGATTTTTATGAGTCAGGGCATCCCCGACCACAGGATATTCTATTATTAATAGAAGTGGCAGATACGACGGTGGAAAGCGATCGCCAAATCAAAATTCCTCTTTATGCAGAAAACGGTATTATTGAAGTTTGGTTAGTGGATCTTAACGAGCAATGTATTGAAGTTTATCGAGAACCTTCACCAAATGGTTATCAAAATATTCAAAGATTTATTCGGGGACAAAGTTTATCGATACTCGCTTTTCCTGAGATTGTTATTACCGTAAATGAAGTGTTGGGATAAAGTTAATATCAACTGCTGGAGGTAGCAATGTCTATACAATTATTGAGACGGAAATTTACAGTAGAGCAGTATCATCAAATGGTTGAAGCTGGGATTTTGACAGAAGACGATCGCGTAGAATTAATTAGAGGAGAAATTGTTGAAATGACACCAATTAATAGAAGACATTCATCCCATGTCAATCGTTTAAATGAGTTATTTATTTTACGTTTGACACAATTGGTAACAGTAGGAGTACAAAATCCAGTAGAATTGAATGATAACTCCGAACCTCAGCCAGATATATCATTATTGCGAAGAAAAGCTGATTTTTATGAGTCGGGACATCCAAAACCACAGGATATTTTATTATTAGTGGAAGTGGCAGATACAACGGTGGAAAGCGATCGCCAAATCAAAATTCCTCTTTATGCAGAAAACGGTATTATTGAAGTTTGGTTAGTGGATCTTAATGAGCAATGTATTGAAGTTTATCGAGAACCTTCACTAAATGGTTATCAAAATATTCAAAGATTTATTCGGGGACAAAGTTTATCGATACTCGCTTTTCCTGAGATTGTTATTACTGTCGATGAAGTCTTAGGCTAAGAGAAAGTAATTTATTCTAACTTTCTCTTGTCAAGTATCTATAATAAACTTATTTATAATGAGACACAGAAAAGAGTAGTAAAATTAAGGAGAATAATAGTGAATCAACTGGAAAAAGTACTAAAAGTAGTTATCTATGATTTGAACTACTTTTTTGGGGTAATTTGGCAAAACAGCGTATTTCATTGGGCAACTTTAGGACTATTGCTGTTCGCTGTCTGGATAGAGTGGCGTTCTACCAAGTTATATCAAAGATATCAGAAATCAAAAAGCAGGATTGCAGTGGAAGCGATCGCCTACTTATCTAAGAGTTTAGAGGGCGTGATAGAAATCGGGAGAAAAACAGTCAACTTAGATTCTAGAAATATTCCTGAACAAAGGCGGAAAGAAATATTTAATTGGTTGAGCGAACATCTAGTCGGAATTGAACAAAACGGGATTTTTCAAGCACAGTTACAGTCTGGGCGATTCTTGCTTTTGAAGTATCCAGAAATTCTCGAACAGCCAGTTCCTCGCAGTTCTTTGCGTTTCATTCAAAGCATACTTATTGCGATCGGAGTTTTAGGAACTTTTTATGGCATTCAAGTAGGATTAAGCGACATTTCTTTAAGAGATATCGGACAAAATAGCAGTGACTTACTCAAGTCAAGCGTTCAACTACTCGAAGGAATGAAAACAGCTTTTTCTACCTCATTAATGGGATTGGGAGCCTCTAGTATTTTCACATTATTTTTAGCTTTTTGCGAACGGGAACGAAGAAAGTATCGAGATAATCTGCAAAAAGATTTAAACAAAATTACTATATTGGAAACACCAATGCGGCTGCTTGAGAAAATAAATCCCGAAGCTAACTTGAAAGCTTCTCAAGCACTCGCTAATGCTGCGGAAATAATTGGAACGAAATTTGCTGAATTGATAGAACTTCAGCGAGAATTAAGCCCGAAAGCGATCGGACAAGAAGTAGGAAATGTCATCAAACCTGTATTTCAAGAAATTCGAGTCGAACTGTCAGCATTGCGAGAAATTAAGGCAGATCAAGGTCAAGAAATATTGAGAAATTTAATCGAAGAACAGCGCGAAAAGTTAATTAAACCAATTATTAGCGAACTAAGTAATAGCGCCGAGCTTACTAAACAAGCTTCCGAAGCTGTTTTGGATCTGAAAAATGAATTAGGGAGTATTACTATTAGTTTATCAGAATCGATCGCTACTATTGAGAATTTTCAAACAGAAACTCTGAGCAAACTTCAGCAATTTGCTACCAATTTGGAAGCAATTCTCTGGAATTCTCGGACTGATACTAAAAACGTCATGCAACAAGTATCGGCAGAACTTAAAAGGTCAGTTGATAAAAGTATTGCAGCCATGCAAAAACAACAATCTTCTTATGAATCTAACACAGAAAAAACAGTTACTACTTTCAGAGAGATCCGTGAAGAATTAGAAAAATCTCTCAACGCACACGCGGAAATTCAGCAGGAATTAATTCAGCAATTTCAAAACAACATTCATGAGATATTTGCCGAACAGAATAACAACCTTCAACAATTAGGCGATCGCACTTCTGAAACAATGCGCGTACAGCGAGATGCCCTAGCTAAGATTGCCAAACAAACTGTTAGTACTTTCATAGGTATTCGTGAAGAATTAGAACAATCTCTCCAAACTCAGGCTCAAATAGAACGAGAGTTAATGCAAGAATTTCACAATCGTTCCCTGGAAATTTTCGATCGACAAACTAACAATTTAGGTCAAGTTGGAAATGTAGCTTCTCAACAGATGAATGAAGCTAGAGAAAATCTGAATGCTACTCTAGCAAATATTCATACTATACTACAAAATACCTATTTAGTAGCTGCCCAGAACAATCACAAAAATCACAACAGCGAACATTAATTATGTTTAATTTAAATAACTTAAAACAGGAACCAGAGCTAGACGAAGAAGAGTCGAGTGTCTTGCTATCAATTGGCGATTTGATGTCTGGACTACTGATGATTTTTGCCCTCTTATTCGTTACAGTTCTTGTCCAGCTAAAAGACCGAGAAGAACCGCGCCGGGTTATAGTTGGTACGGTTGTTGAACAGATGAAAGGTAATAACATTAATGTCAATGTTAACCCGGAAACGGGCGATGTAACTATTCAAGATAAAATTCTTTTTGATGAGAATAGTGCAGAATTAAAACCCGCAGGGAAGATATTTCTTAGACGATTTATTCCAGTTTACAGTCGCGTAATTTTTGCCAACAAAGATTTCAAAAAAGAGATTGCCAGAGTGGTTATTGAAGGACATACTAGCTCAAAAGGAGATTATGATACTAACTTAGAGCTCAGCTTATTGAGAGCGCTTGCTGTTTCTAAATTCATCTTTTCCAATGAGCTTAATTTTCCCACAAAATGGGAGTTGAGAACAAAAGTTATGGCAGCAGGACGCGGCGAAATGGAAGCAAAACAAAAAGTAGATGACCCTAGCGATCGCAAAGTAATCTTCCGCTTCCAATTCCGAGGTGAAAACTTCTCCGAATGGTATCGAAAAAACCAATCTTTACAACAACAAAACCGATGAAATTTCGGTTTAAAACTCTAGTCTAAAGGGCTATAAGTCCCATGCCGCAGCACAGACAACTCGAAAACCGATCGAACCATTACGCACACTAGGCTGGTTGAGGAAACGATAAGCCGATCGACAGCGATCGGGAGCATTGAGCCACGAACCACCGCGCAGCAGTCTTCTCGCTCCTTCGTCCCTAGATAACCACGCACTACCATCATTGGGTGCTTTTCCATAGTTTTCCTGCCAATGGTCGGCACACCATTCCCACACATTGCCGTGCATATCGTAAACTCCAAAAGCATTGGGGGGAAAACTACCAACTTCTGTAGTCTGCTCTCGATAAACTCCCTTGCGACTAGAAGCGTAGGTTTGGTTGCCATTATAATTTGCTAAATCAGGGCTGATGGTGTCGCCAAAATGAAAAGGTGTTGTAGTTCCCGCACGACAGGCATATTCCCACTCTGCCTCACTAGGCAACCGATAATTTCGCCCAGTTTTCTGGGACAGTCTTTCGCAAAACTCCACCGCTTCATACCAAGAAACCAACTCTACCGGAAGATTTGCACCTTTAAATTTAGACGGGTCAGGATTGAGGTCAATTTTAACTTTGGGAAAACCTGCAACTGTGCGCCATTGCGCTTGTGTAATCGGAAACTTACCCATGAAAAAGGGTTTGATTCTCACTGAATGCTGTGGCTTTTCAGTCTCTAATGATTTCGGTTCATGATTTGGTGAACCCATGAGGAATGTGCCATCAGGAATGGCAACCATTTCCAGAATTTCCTCATTCTCCAATTCTTCAGTAAAAAATTGGGCTTGTTGACGAGTGCGATCGATCTGCTGAGAGATTTCTTCACCTAATCCCAATAATCGAAAATTTCTCTTGTTGATGATAGTTACGGTTTCAAATTCAAAGGTCTGTTTTTCAACTTTCACTTCTGATTCAGGGGTTGAGGAAAAGTTAGTTGTCGGCGATTTTTCTATATGTTGTTGTTGCTTGAATTGTCCATATTGGTATTCGCTAATATGAATCATTGATGCTATTTTTCTGTTATCCATGTTGCTGAATCCCTAATAAATTATTTCGCTTTCTCACAGGTGAAGTTAAAATATTGACGAGTGTTGACTTAGATGGCAATTTCTGTACCATCTCGTCTTTTAAATATTCTTCTTCAGATGCTATTTACTATTTATTAAGTGAGTACTTTTATTTTTAATTATTAATTCATAAACTCAGTATCCGATTCCGTATATATAAGAATAATCTTTACTTAAGTTTACGTTTTATCTCCTAGCTTCGTCTCTGACCTATAGATAGATACTGCAATTAGCCCATAGATATATTTTGAAGTTATGATAGAAAAAATCAGGAAATTACTGGTACTAAATAAATGTTTTTTAACAGTTAATATTGATGAGTTAGACAACAGTTCAAATTTACCTTTGATTAAGTTATCCAACTTGGTTTAATTTTCAGAAAGAATCCCCACTTTCAGTCGAACATGGAAAACAAAAAATTTTTTAAGCGCTTTGTGCAGGGAAAAGAAAAGAGGGAAAAGGGTAAAAGAATAAATATCCTCTAAGTCCACTCCGCACCACAGACTATCCGAAAACCGATATTGATGTCGTTATCGTAGACCGGAAGGAAGTGGTTGCGACAAGCCGATCGACAGTTTCCAGGATTGTTGACCCACGAACCACCGCGCAGCCGCCTAAATAAGCTTTCAGCGCTAACTAACCATACACTCCCATCTAACGGTGCGCCTTCATAATTTTCATGCCAATGGTCAGCACACCATTCCCAAACATTGCCGTGCATATCGTAAAGCCCAAAAGCATTAGCGGGAAAACTGCCAACTTCTATAGTTTGATCTTGATAAGTTCCCTGAGAACCTGAAGCATAGACATGGTTGCCGTCGTAATTGGCTAAATCGGTTGTAATTGTTTCGCCAAAATGAAAAGGCGTTGTAGTTCCCGCACGGCAGGCATATTCCCACTCTGCCTCACTCGGCAACCGATAATTTCGCCCCGTTTTCTGGGACAGTCGATCGCAAAACTCGATCGCTTGATACCAGGTGACTTGCTCTACCGGACGATTTGCACCTTTGAATTCAGACGGGTCAGGCTTGAGATCGACTTTGACTTTGGGAAAACCTGCGACTATTTGCCATTGAGCTTGCGTCACCGGAAACTTACCCATAAAAAAAGGTTCGATCGTCACCGAATGCTGTGGCTTTTCATCATTTAATGATTCTGGTTCATCAGTTGGCGAACCCATCAGAAATGTGCCACCAGGAATCGCAACCATTTCCAGAATTACCCCATTCCCCAAGTCTTCAGCAAAAAATTCAGCTTGTTGACAACTGCGTTTGATTTCGTAAGTAATTTCTTCACCTTTTTTGACAACACAAATAGTTGCCGTCTCAAAATCAAAGGTCTGTTTTTGCATATTAAATATGTTTGGCAGTTCACTTTATCAGAGTAGCTATGCTTAATAATATCAAACTTACTCTGACTGTTCGACAATTTTCCAAAAATCATCACTATTGATCCCACCAGTCTCTTTGATACTTCGTTCTGAAGTTTGTAATAATTGATTGAAATTTTTCGCCAGATGAATCATTATAATTGTGTTTTTTGCGATCGCACAGCCTAGCTTTTCTTGTGGGGAAGTGCGATCGACTTTCCCAGACAAATTTCCCACCTAATAACTTCAATAACCCGCCCATCCTCCAGGTTCTAAGGCAACAAATTTTCTCCCTCCACTCGCTGCCGAATAGCTTCTTTTGTTATCTGGATATTTTCTTCTATAGGTTCACCCTTTTCTGTTAATATTGCCGTGCGTCCGTTAGGGGTACAATAACTTGTAAATAAAAATTCCTGTCCCCCCCTTGTTAAGGGGGGTTAGGGGGGATCAAATGCCATCATCAAATCACCAAAACCTGAATCAAACTAATACCTGTCCCCCCCTTATTAAGGGGGGTTAGGGGGGATCAAATGCCATCATCAAATCACCAAAACCTCAATACCACCGAATTTCACCTACCCTACAACCCTCAACTAATAGCAAGAGCAAAAGAACTTCGTAAAAACTCAACACCCGCAGAAAAAAAGCTTTGGCAAAACTACCTCAGAACCTTTAAATTTCGAGTTTTGCGTCAGCGACCAATTGATAATTTCATAGTTGATTTTTACTGCGCTGCATTGAAGTTAGTAATTGAAGTTGATGGAGAAAGTCATTTTACTAAAGAAGGTCAGGAATATGACCGAGAAAGAACACAAATATTACAAGGATATGGGTTGAAAGTGGTGAGATTTACCAACGATCAGGTGTTGAATAATTTTGAGGCGGTGTGTTTGGAAATTGAGGGTTTGATCCCCCCTAACCCCCCTTAATAAGGGGGGAACCAGATTCAAATTCTCTGATTTTTGCTAGAGATTAGATCCCCCCTAACCCCCCTTAACAAGGGGGGAACCGGATTCAAGATTCAAATCAGCTTCAAAGTCCCCCTTATTAAGGGGGATTTAGGGGGATCATAAACTTGTGTGTATAAAGTCGCCTTAGATTCAAAGTCCCCCTTTGTAAGGGGGATTTAGGGGGATCTTCAACTTGTGCCTAAAAGGTTTTATATTCAAAAAAATTTTTAAAGCGCTTCGCGCAGGGAAAAGAAAAGAGGGAAAAGGGCAAAAGGGTAAAAGTATAAAGGGCTACTAAGTCCACTCCGCACTACATACAATCCGAAAACCAATAACGTCGAGAACGTAGCCCGCAACGTTGATGCTGCGACAGGCGGAACGGCAGAGTACAGGAATGTTGTTCCACGAACCACCGCGCAGCAGTCTTCTCGCTCCTTCGTCCCTAGATAACCACGCACTACCATCATTGGGTGCTTTTCGATAATTTTTTCGATAATTTTCCTGCCAATGGTCGGCACACCATTCCCAAACATTGCCGTGCATATCGTAAAGCCCAAAAGCATTAGCGGGAAAACTGCCGACTTCTGTAGTTTGCTGTCGATAAATTCCCTTAGAGCCAGAAGCGTATACATAGTCGCCATTGTAATTGGCTAAATCGGTTGTAATCGTTTCACCAAAATGAAAAGGCGTTGTAGTTCCCGCACGGCAGGCATATTCCCACTCTGCCTCACTCGGCAACCGATAATTTCGCCCCGTTTTCTGGGACAGTCGATCGCAAAACTCCACCACCTCATACCAGGAGACTTGCTCTACTGGACGATTTGCACCTTTGAATTTCGATGGGTCAGGATCGAGATCAATTTCAACTTCGGGAAAACCTGCGACTGTTTGCCATTGAGCTTGCGTAACCTGAAACTTACCCATAAAAAAGGGTTTTATAGTCACTGAATGCTGTGGGCTTTCCCTATCCCTACGTTCTGACTCATCAGTTGGCGACCCCATCACGAATGTGCCACCAGGAATCGCAACCATTTCCAGAATTACCCCATTCCCCAAGTGTTCAGTAAAAAATTCTGCTTGTTTACGACTACGTTTGATTTCATGGGTAACTTTTTCACCTAATCCAAACCATCTAGGATTTCTCATTATTGCGATAGTCGCAGTCTCAAATTCAAAGGTCTGTTTTTGAACTTTCTCCTCTGATTTAAGAGTTGCGGAAAAGTTAGCTGTCTGTTGTAGCTTAGGTTTTTCTGGTTCCTGCTGAGGTTTTTCTACCTTTTGCTGTTGCTTTTCAGCTTCTTGGCGTTTTCGCTCATATTCTGCTTTTTTCGGAGCCAGCACTCGTTCCTCTATTGATGCTATATCCTCTTCTCTAAGTTGCAAGAGTAGCTGTAAACGTTCTAATTTTTTTCGTTCTTTCTCATTAATTGGATATTGATTCTGTACTAACTCAGATAAAGCTTCTTCATAACGTTGCAACTTTTCCTTGCGCTTCTGATAAGGGTCTAAAACCTCTAACTGAATCACAAAAGCTTCCTCAGCCGATATATCAAGAGTAGTTCGCAACTCATCTAAATAGAAGCGGTTAACAATAGAAATTTCTCCCTCATCCTCATGAGCAATTTCTTCTAATTGTTTACGATACTTTAGCTTTGGGTCATCCTTGGGCGACTTCGCCAGCAGAATTTTGTACCCCTCCTTCATTGGATAAAATTCGGGAGTCATGGCTGGAGCCGCTTCTGTCACCTTGCTGTTAGCATACTCATGTAACTCATCAGCAGAAATCCAACCATCGCCATCCAAGTCAGCCGCACCATTGTCAATTCCCTCTACTAAATAGCGAGTGTAAATCGAAAGTTCTGAACCTTCTTGCTCAAACGAATATTGAGTAGAACTAGAAGAAGTGAGAATTGCCCGTCCCTTACCGCCCAGCTGTTCCTGTAAATTCACCGCGCCATCATCTTTCACGGTTAACCCTTTAGCAATTGCCCCACTAAAGCAACAATCGAGAATAATCACCTGTCTCTCAGACTTACTCTGGTTCATGCTTTTGTGCAGAAAACTCGCTGCCACTGCCGTTGGCTCCACCAAGCTACCATTATCTTTGCGAGTAGTACGGGTGGCAAGAAACAGGTTGCCGCTTTCATCCTTCACCCCATGCCCAGAAAAGTAAAATAGCAGTAAGTCATCTTTTTGGCGATTGGCAAACAGTCGGTAAATAGCCTCTTCCATCTGTTGACGTTGGGGATTTTGTAACACCTGAATTGTAAAATCACCCTTTTCCGCATCTGCCAAAACTCGCCCCATCGCCTCCACATCTTTAACAGCCGCAGGCAAAGGGTTTAATCCCGGTTCATATTCACTAACCCCAATCAGCAACGCTATCTTAGCCATGCAGTCTAGCTTTTAAGGAATTTCTCGGCTTTTTGATAGGCAAATTCAAAATCTTCTCGGTTACTGACTTTGATAGTAAGTTCTGTACCATCTGGTTTTTTGAACGTTGTTTCAATAGTTTTAGAACGCACCATCCCAGCGAGAAAGTCAAACAAAGGCTTAACCTTTGACACATCGACTAAAGTTTTCAGCGTTCCTAAAACGTAGCCACCTAAAGCTTTTGAGTCTGGTGGTGCTTGTTCAACTGGCACTAAATCAGCATTTTCGACTCCATCCACTTGTCGAAGCTCTGGGAGCAAATTCTCTACTTTCTCTTGTAACTCCTCGTCACTTAAACTGGCATCTACCAGGGAAATGGTAATTTCAATATTAGATTGGCTAGTCATGTACATTTTTAATAGTATTTATCATCAAGTTTACTCTACTTTATTTGCTCACTCAGGAATTTTAAAGAAATTTTCGCAACACCGCCGCCGTAGCTTCTCCCGTTTTCTCCCAACTAAATAACTTGCATCTCAAAAAACCAGCTTCCCGCAAACGCATCCGCAAACTTTCATCATTCGCCAAACTTTGCATTGCTTCGGTAATTTCTCCCATATTATAAGGATTAACTAAAATCGCCGCATCCCCGGCTGCTTCGGGTAAAGAGGAAATATTGGAAGTAATTACCGGAGTTCCACAAGCCATTGCTTCTAATACCGGAAGTCCAAAACCTTCCCAAAGACTAGGAAAAACTAAGGCTATTGCTTGATTAATTATTGTCGGTAACTCACTATAAGGAACGTATTCTAAAAACTTGACTTGATTACTGATTCCTAACTCGGTTACTGCTGCTTTCAATGTGGGAGTAAAGCGTGAATCAACAGAACCAGCTATCCACAATTCATAGTCATTTTTATTAGGTAAGTTAGCAAAAGCTGTAATTAATCTACCAATATTTTTATAAGGGTCATGTCTACCAATATATAAAAAGTAATTGCGCTTTGGCAAATCCAAAAATCGAAAGTGCGTTTCATTATATGCCAACAAAACAGGTGTTACTTTCCGTTCTGGAATGCGGTAAAATTTCATTACATCGTTAGCAGTTGAAACGGAATCACAAATAATATGTTCTGCTTGTTTTAATACCAAAGGTAACAGATAGCGATCGTAATTAGTTAAAGGCGAAAATCGCTTGGGAAAACGCAAGGGAATTAAATCATGAACTGTCAAAACATATCGACAACCAGCATAAATTGGTGCTTCTGGTAAAGGCGAAAATAACAGTTTAGCTTGCAGTTTTTGATAAATTTTCGGCAGTTGCAATTGCGTCCAAAAAATGCGGGAAAAGTTACCTTTGGTTCCTTGTTCTGGTGTTAAGTTCGACGGTACTGGATAACAGTTAAAATCTGGAATATTTCGGCTAGATAACAAAGTCGGATTGAAGGGTTTTAAATGGGGAAAAAGATTAAAGGCGTAGGTACTAATCCCCGTTGGTTTACTCATTAAAAATGCTAAGTTTATTAGTAGTTCGTTTGCCAAGTTAAAATACTCTCCTTAAATAAAGCGATATTCCCGCAAATTTTCCCAAAGCGACTTTTCGGTTGAATGGAAGTAAGTATATCGCATTTAAAAGCAAACGAACGAATCTTAATAGTAGGACAATTTTATTTGTGTATCTTTCGAGAGTTAACAAGTAGCTGTAAGTACTATGCTTGAATTTTAAAAACGCATTTTTTCCGGTAATCGCTGAGGGTTGATGAACTACACCAATCTGATTGGTAATGGAAATTAAATGTCCTTGTTTAGCATAGCGTTGGCAAAAATCAAAGTCTTCGTAATATAAAAAATATTCTGGATCGAATTGCGGACAAATAGGAAAATTTTTGAGATTAATTAATAAGCTACAACCGCTAACCCAATCGGTTTTTAAATACGGAATATTTGAATTTTGATTGTCAATTGTTTTAGTGAGATCTTGCAGCAAGAGGCAGAGCCTCCATTCTTCGTTCTCAGGTTGAACCTGGGAACGAGGATTTGGGAGGTTCCACCTCCAGGAGTGCAATATCTGAGTTTTAGGAATAATTGCGCCATTTTGGGGGATAAATTCACCGCCAGCGAACCATATTTCGCCAGTTGTAGTGTAAATAATTGTACCCAAAATAGAGATTTCGGGATGGTTTTGGAAAAGTGCTGGAACTTTTTCTAATGCTTCGGGTAATAAATAAGCATCTGGATTTATCAGCCAAACGATCGCTTTTTGATTTTGCTGATAAATCCAGTTTAATCCTAAATTACACGCTCTCCCAAAACCCAGATTTTCTCCTGATTCCAGAATCACAACTTTGTCAGTTTTTAAATCATAAATAGATTGTTGATCTGGTGAATTGTTGACAATAATAATTTGATAGTCAACAATTTGGTTAGGAGAAATTGAGTTAATTAACTTGGCAATTAACTGGCTGGAATAATAGTTAATTGCCAAAAGATAAATCACGTTAACTCAATTTGACTGTCATCACCAATCATAAATCTTAAGGCTTTTGGACGTTGTGGTGCAGCAACTAATTGCACTCGCTGTCCAATTACACTATCAACAATTCGCTGATGAATTTCTACTACTTTTGCCCCCTGTAAAATTACACTATGGTCGATTTCTACATCGATTAGTTTTACATTGTTGCCAATGCTGCTGTAAGGGCCAACAAAACAATGTTCTAAATAACAATTTTCACCGATTACAACAGGCCCCCGAACGGTACAATTAACTAATTTTGTACCTGCACCAATTTGCACTCTACCAGTTACTTGACTTTTCTCATCTACTTCACCCAAAATAGATGCACTCAGGCAAGTTGTATCCAGAATAATCCGGTTTGCTTCGAGTAAATCGTCTTTTTTCCCGGTATCTAACCACCAACCTTCTAGTTGACAAGCTTCAACTTGTTTTTGTTGGGTAATTAAGTATTGAATGGCATCGGTAATTTCTAATTCGCCACGCGCCGAGGGTTGAATATTTGCGATCGCATCATGAATTGTGTTAGCAAAAAAGTAAATTCCCACCAATGCTAAATTAGAGGGCGGAACTTTCGGCTTTTCTACTAAATGCAAAACTCGCCCATTTTCATCAACTTGCGCCACCCCAAAAGCGGTGGGATTGACAACTTGCCGCAATAAAATTAAAGCATCTGTTTGCTGACTTTTAAACCGATCGAGAAACAGATGCAAGTCACTTTGAATTAAGTTGTCACCCAAATACATAATAAAGGGTGAATCTTCTAAAAATGGCTGGGCAACTTTTACCGCATGAGCTAATCCAGCAGGTTTGTCTTGTAAAATATAAGTAATCTTAGCACCGAAACGATCGCCATTTCCCGTTTTTGCTTTTACCTCTTCCCCAGTTTCAGGACTAATAACAATCCCAATATCTGTAATTCCCGCTGCTACAATTCCTTCAATTCCATACCAAAGAATTGGTTTATTTGCTACAGGAACAAGTTGTTTTGCACCTGTGTAAGTTAGAGGTCTAAGTCTTGTTCCTTTACCACCGGATAGAATTAGTGCTTTCATAATTTATTGAGCGTATAGTTCAGTTAACATCTTTCTCAAACCCTGCCGCCAATGCGGGGCAAAAGTTCCCAATACTTTTGCTATTTTCTCACCAGCAAGCACCGAATATGCAGGGCGACGGGCGGGAGTGGGATATTCAGGTGTAGTAATCGGAATTACTCGCTGAATTTGCAAATCCCATCCTAATATTTTGGCTTCTTCAAATATGGCAACTGCAAAGTCATACCAACTAGCAATGCCACTATTTGTGTAGCTATAAATTCCGGCAATTTCGGGTTGATATAAGGTAATTAATTGAGTGATTGCATTGGCTAAATCTAAGGTATAAGTTGGACTGCCAATTTGATCTGCAACTACTCGAATTTCTGGTCTATCTTTCCCCAATCTCAGCATAGTTTTGACAAAGTTGCCTTTCCCACCTACGCCATAAACCCAAGCAGTTCGCAAAATCAGATAATTTTGACAACTGTTTTGAATGGCGATTTCCCCTGCGAGTTTAGTTTTACCATAAACATTCAAGGGATCGGTAGGGTCTGTATCCTGATAAGGCGAACCTTTACTACCATCAAAAACGTAATCAGTGGAAACGTGAATTAAGGGAATTGCTAGCTTTTCACATTCTTCGGCTATGATACCAGGTGCGATCGCATTTATCGCATTTGCTAATTCTGGTTCGCTTTCCGCTTTATCAACAGCAGTGTAGGCGGCAGAATTCACTACTACATCAGGTTTCACTTCATTAATTACCTGACGAATCGCTTCTGGTTGAGTTAAATCTAATTCTGCCCTTCCGACTCCGATAACTTCGCCAATCGTGGGCAGAATCCCGCTTAATTCTTGCCCTAATTGTCCGTTAACTCCCGTAACTAAGATGCGTTTCATGAGTATACTTCTGCGTCTTTAAATGGTTTGCCAGCTTGGTCTTTTGCTGATAAAATTGGTTCGGAATCTAGAGGCCATGCGATCGCTAAATCTGGATCGTTCCATAAAATAGACCTTTCATGCTGTGGTGCATAATAATCAGTGGCTTTGTATAAAACTTCCGCTGTTTCTGAAACTACCAGAAACCCATGAGCAAAACCAGCCGGAATCCACAACTGCTGCTTGTTTTCCGCACTTAACAAATAACCAACCCATTGCCCGAAAGTCGGCGAACTTTTTCTAACATCCACCGCTACATCAAAAATTTCGCCCGACACTACCCGCACTAATTTTCCTTGCGCTTGTTCAATTTGGTAATGCAAACCTCGCAGCACATTTTTACTAGAACGCGAGTGATTATCTTGGACGAAATTAACTTCTGCGCCAGTTTTTTCGACAAAAGCCTTCTGGTTGTAACTTTCAAAGAAAAAACCCCGGCTATCTCCAAAAACTTTGGGTTTAATCAGCAATACATCAGGGATTTCAGTAGCTATAGTTTCCATACATTACTAATTTGTGACTACCATCTGGAGAAAAAGCTTTTCCTGTTTCACCATTAAAAGCCAAAGCTCGTTTCTAGCAAGCTTTTGGTAATTTATATGTCGGGAATTATTTTTCCCTTTCAGCCATTAAGTATACTTGGTTTATCATCAAATTGACAATATCTAACTTTCCATCTTCATAAAAACTTTTTAATACTAACTTATTGCCTCAAGAAGCGATTAAACCAACAGCGTCCAAATATCTGAATTTAAGAAGTTAGCCTTGAGCTTAATTTAGAAAAGATTTATGCAAAATAGTTAAATTAATACTAAAGTTAACTGACCTCTTGATTGCAAGTATAGTTAATTTTTCACTAGACGATCGCCACCTACTTTATAAGCTTTAACTTTTTCTGTGTCAAATGCCCAAGCTTTTATTTTCACCACACCTTTTGGTAATCTATTAGCTGCAAAAGTTTTTTGCCAGCCAGATATTAAGTAATTTGTCGTCTTCATAGCTTTAACTACATCTGGTCTTTCCACTCTATTATCAAATACAGCAAATATTATATCTTCACCTGGAGTTTTTTCATAAGTTAGAATTACGGCATCTGCTGGTTCTTTTTTCTCCGGTAAAACTGCCCATCCTCCAGCTGAATAATTATTTTTATCTACCTTTTTTACTTGATCGAACCAGCCATATCCCCATTCTTCATTAGTCACCCTATTTGTTGCCTGAATATCTTGGATCTTATCATTGTTCAGCAATTTTGCATCAATTATGCCCAAATAATCAATTAGTTTAGCTCTCTTTTGTAGCCCGGAAAAACTGGGGTAAACTTTTTCTGTAATGCACTTTTCTTCAGGTGCTATATTGAGAAATATGTAACAAGCTTTGGCTTGTAAGCGATCGAGTTTAATTGTATACATTCTTGGAATAGTAAGTTCCGCCGTGATAATGTAAAAGTATAAAAACCCTGTTAATAATAGCAAAATTCCTGCTTGAGCAACTCTTTTGCTTTTGTTTATCAAAAAACCTTTTGTTTTAGCATCATCATAGACGATCGCAATCAAATTCACCAAAGTCAAAGGAAGATAAACAGAGAAAGTCATGTATCTCAAAGCAACAGAACTTTCTAATCCTAAACCAGACCTACCTAAAGAAGTAATTAATCCACTAGTTATCACATAAAAACTAATAGTCAACCAACCAGTCATTCTATAAATTACTGTTGGATCTTTTCGCTGCTTGATAAAATAACTAAAAACTCCCAACAATAGAATTATTAAAATCGTCCCTATCCAAATATTATTATTAACCAAGCTAGAAAATTTCCAATTATATTTAATTGTTCCCCACCCTAAAGGAGCACCTAAAAAAGAAAGTAAATACGGTAGTGCTTCATTTGGATGTAATATTCCATAAGTAATACTTGGTGTTTCTGGTGGTTTTTCATATTTATAAAAGTATACTGCCATATTAGCTGTAAATGTGGCAATCCAAGGAATATACAACCATTTATCTTGAAAAATATCTTGCCACTTCCAAGATTTGGAAATAGCTAAAGCTGGAAAAACAATTATCCAACTCAACATTCCATTAGCAAACGAATAAGTACTAATAGTACATAAAATCAGACATATTACTAATTTAACTTTCCTGTTTATTCCTGAATAAATTGCTACTAAGCAAGTTGTCACGCAAGCAATGGGAAAGAATACAATTAATTGATGACCCCATAACCAATTCTCATATTGAACTGGCGAAAAAATCAATAAATTACAGAGAATTGCTAAAAAGATTACCTTGATTAAACTTTCACCTATTGTCCATTTAATTAATCTAAATATGTTAATTGAAACGATACAGGCTAGGACTAAACTAACCCACATTTGATGCCTGATATCCCAGTTCCAATTATTAAAATAAGTCAATCCTATAAAAATGAATCTAGGGAAAGCATATCTACTTTCATTATGCTGAGAAATTAATGATTCTAGAGTTAATTTGAACTCTGGATAAACTTTATTTAAGAATAAGCCAATCTCCCAATCATCCCAAAATGGTATGTTCACGCTATTTTGGTAAATTAATATTGCTATTAAAAAAGCCGGAATGATTGTCAAAATTAATCCAGTTAAATACCATATTTCGGGACGCTTATTCATCAGTTACTCCTTCACCGATTGAACCTTTTTCATACTTTTTGATATCCCAAGCTGGGAAGATTACCGATGCTAATAATTGTCACCAATCTTAAGAGAGAGGAAATTATTTACAAATTTTTAACAGTTTACCTCTCTCTATCTCCAAAGACAAGATGTATTTGGAAAAAATGGTAGAGAACTTAAAGCTTCTGCTGATATAAAGAAAAGCCTTGCAGGACATTAATGCTGATCCTACAAGGCTTTTTTGCGTTTGCATCAGAGATGCGACTAATATTCCGATAATTAATGTCATCTATCCAAGGGTAGAAAACAGGAGAGATTTTCCGATCGCATCACCAACCAAAAATCTCTGTCCTCACCCGTGAGAGTCCCTAACGCACCGTTTCCAAATTATCAACTTGTTTTTGGAACAACTCGGTGAAAATAGCCAACAGAGTCCGTTTCCGCACCTTAATGCTGGCATTCACCGCCATCCCAGACTGGACTCGAAATTCCTTGCCATTAATATTTAATGTTTGATTTGTCAACTTAACTGTGGCAGGGAATGAATAGTAAGGACGCTCTTGACTAGGTGGTAAAACATCCGACCCAATAGAAGTAGGAGTTAATTTCCCTTGCAAAGTACCAAACTCAGTAGATGGGAAAGACTCCACATTAACCTCTACTGTTAAATCCTTCTGTTTAGCCAATCTATCAACTACCTGTCCGATATCCCGGTTACTCAGGTAAACTTTTGCCACTAATTTATCATCGGGCACAATTGACAGCACGGGTTCAGTGTCAATTTGTCGCACCACATATCCGGGGCCTGTGGGTTTCAAATTGAATACTACACCATCCACAGGTGCTTTAATTTCTTGGAATTCTACGGCTTGTCTTGCCTTAGCAATCTGGGCTTCAATTTCGTCTAGCTTTTTCTGATTTTCCAAGCGCAACCTTGCTAACTGACTATCAATTTCGGCGATGCGTTTGTGGTTATCAGCAATTTTTGTCCGCACATCTTTTTCAGAAAAAGCGATCGCATTTTGCCATTGTTTCTTCGCTTTATCAATTTCTGAATTTAAGCGTTGTTCCTCTTCTTGCAAACGTTCTGCTTCGGACTTAACTTTCAACAACTCAGTTTCCCGCAAAGAAAGTTCATTTTGGCGATCGGCAATTTCCCCTAAAATATTAGAAATTTGCTCTTTTCGGGAAAGAAGTTCAGCTTCACCAGCTACTACTTCATTTTTGCGAGTTAATATCTGTTGCAATTGCCGTCTACCTTGCAAATCCGACAAAGCACCCGACTGTACAACAGGTCTAATTTTTTCCATCAATGCTTCATCTGAAGCTAACAAATCCTTAGCATTTTTTACCCGATTTTCAGCAATTGGTAACTGCTCTCTAGCAGCTAATAATTGACTTTGCGCCGCTTGTATCCGATTTTTTGAAGTTCTGACCTGCTCATTATACATAGGAATTTGCGAACTTGCCGCCTGCAATTGAGTTCGCACCTGAGCTAATTGTGCTTGCAAACTTTCAATTTGCAATCTAGCTGCTTCCTGACGGGATTGAGATTCAGCACGACTAGCTGCTAAAAGTCCTTGTTGGTTAGCTAAAAACGCATCGCCGCTAGATTGTGTTGGCGTACTCTTACCATTTGCTAATGCAGTAAGGTATTCATTTTCTGATACTAAAGCTATTTTTGACTTTAATAATTCTTGGAATTCGGGACTAGCGTTAGCGATATTTGAGCTAACTAATTGCCCATCAAACTGTCCATTATAAAACTGATTTTCCCGCAACAACTTTTCCCGTTGTTTGTGCAGGGCATCTAAATCTGCTTGAGGTGCTAAGGAATCCAGTACTAATAGCACTTGACCTTGTTTAACACGCTCGCCATCTTTAACTTTAATCTCTTTAACTACCCCACCATTAGGCGCACGTAATTCTTTCGCCGCTCCCTCTGCTTCCAACTTACCCGTTGCTGGTACAGTTTGATCCAAAGGTGCAAAACCAGCCCACAATAAACCAGCACCAGTCACACCAATAATCATCCATACAAAAGCGTGCGACCACCAAGAAGGTCTTTCTAAAATAACAGGTTGGTCATCTGGGCGAAAAGGTAAAGGAGTTTTAATTATTGGTTGTTCTTTCGGTTCCCAAACTGTCTCAAATTCTTTCAATTGAGTAGTAGTACCATGATGCTTTCCATGACCATTGCCATTGCCATTGCCATGACCATTGCCATGACCATTGCCATGACCATTGCCATGACCATTGCCATTTCCATAATGTTCGCTTGTTTCTTTAGTAGCCATTTGCTATTAATCTCCTAGTGGATTTTAGATTTTAGATTGGGAATAATTTGATTACTATTTGTCATTAGTCATTTCTTTTTGGTAATAACCATCAATAATGACTAATGACCAATAACTTACCCTATTTCGGATTCCTGTTGCTGATAGAGGCAATAGTAACGTCCCTTCAGCGCCATCAGTTCTTTGTGAGTACCCTGTTCCACAACAGCACCTTGATCCATCATCAGTATTACATCTGCGCCTTTGACTGTACTCAAACGGTGAGTAATAAAGAACACTGTGCGGTCTTGAAATGCCTTTTCTAAATTGTCACAGACGAGGCGTTCTGAGTGATAGTCGAGGGCGCTGGTAGCTTCGTCCAGAATTAGTAACCCGGGGTTTTGCAGTACAGTTCTGGCTATAGCTAACCTTTGTCTTTGTCCTCCTGACAGCGAGGAACCCCGTTCCCCGACTACCGTGTTATACCCATTAGACAAAGACATAATAAAATCATGGGCAGCAGCAATTTTTGCTGCTTCGATAACTTCTTCGTCTGTCGCTTCTGGGTTAGTTAAACTAATGTTTTCCCGGATCGTGCCATTAAACAACAAGGTATCCTGTAACACCATCCCAATTTGCCGACGTAAAGAATACAACTCTACCTTAGCAATATCGTAGCCATCCACCAGAATTCTCCCCGCAGTTGGCTCATAAAGCCGTTGCAGCAATTTCATCAAAGTACTCTTACCGGAACCACTTTGACCCACAATGCCCACAAAAGTTCCTGGTTCAAAATCTATATTAATATTCACCAGTTGCAATGGGCCATTAGGATTAAACCGGAACGACAGATTTTCGTAGCTTACAGCACCTTGAATTGGTGGCATGGCAATGTTGGTACTGTTAGAATCATCTACTTCGGGATGAGCATCCAAGATGTCGCTGAGTCGTTCAATGGACAAGGCTGTTTCTTGGAAGTTTTGCCACAATTGCACTAAGCGTAATAACGGACTGGTGACATAACCAGCAATGATGCGGAAAGCGATTAATTGCCCCAAGGTTAGTTGTGGTGGGTTGGCAATTACCATGTAAGCCCCTACCCACAATAGTAATAAACCAGATAGTTTATTGAAGAAGCCGGACAGTGAACTGGCTGTACTAAAAGTTAATACGGTTTTAAATCCTGCTGATACGTAACGGGCGTATCTTTCTTGCCAATTCCAGCGGGATTTTAGCTCAATGGTTTGGGCTTTAACTGTTTGAATCCCTGATAATACTTCGACTAAGTATGATTGGGTGTCGGCGTGGCGTTCGGCTTTGGTGCGGAGTTGGCGTTGTACGATCGGAGCAACTACTAAAGTCAAAATGGCAAATAGCGGAATTGTTGATAAAGCTACCAATGTCAGCGGCACGCTATACACCAACATGAAGGCTATGTAAAACACTGAGAAAAACGCATCTAACACTACTGTTAACGCTGTCCCAGTGAGGAATTGCCGAATATTTTCCAACTCGTTTACCCGTCCAGCTAGTTCCCCTACCCGACGGTTATCAAAGTAGTTCAGAGGTAATTTCAACATGTGGTCAATTACTTCCGAACCCAAACTAATATCGATGCGGTTGGTAGTATCAACAAATAAAGTCGTCCTGATATAAGTTAGTAAGGCTTCAAAAACTGCCACGACTAACAGCAATAATCCGACGCTATGCAGAATGCTATCGCTGCGGTCTTTAATTACTTGGTCAATAATTACCTGAGTAGCTAAAGGATTTGCCAAAGCAAACAGTTGGACTAAGAAAGAAGCGATAAATACTTCTATCAGGACTTTTTTATGCTTTTTAATTGCAGGTAAAAACCAGCGCAGGCTGAATTTTTCTCTTTGTCCTTCGGGACGTGGTTGCAGTAATAATACTTGTCCTTCTGCGCCCCAAGTTTCGGCGAATTCTTTGGGTGTGCGGTGGCGAATTCCGTCTTCGGGAACTGCCAAGGTTAGTTCTTTTTCACTGATTTTGGAGAGGATGGCAAAGCTATTTTCCCATTGAATCAATGCTGGTGCTTTTAATCTGGGAACTGCGGCGGCTTGTACTTGAACTAATTGGGCGCTAATGCCCATCATTTCTGCTATGCCACCACAGGTTAGGAGGGTTAATCCGCCTTTGGTTTTGTTTTGGTTGTCAATAATTTTGTAGAGGAGTTCTCGGCGGAAATTTACACCTAGATATTTAGCCAGCATTCTAAAGCAAGCTAGGGGTGCTTCGATCGGCCCACTACCTTTAAAAAATTGAAAGGGGCGTTCTGAGACAATGACTGGTTCAGTTGAGGGGGGAGTTTCCGTCGCGTAGGGGATTTCCTCGTAGGGAGACTGAGGACTAGTGACTGGTGATAGGACAGTTTTTTCCGCTGTCTCTGTCTGCGTTTCTGTGGCTGCTTCTATTACTTGTATTGTTTTTGCTGCTTTTGGTAAGGCGGATAAAGGTATCCCCAATAACCGACCACCTTGTTTGCCTTTGACGGGTATCCAACTACCTACATCTTGAACCGGAAAACGGCTACCGTTGGAGAATGCGCCGATCATCCCGCTACTAACCATCCATAACATTTCGCGATCGAGTTCTGGTAATGTTACTTGACCGTTGGGCAGGTTAACTACTTTAGCCTGGGGAAAAACTTCTGCGGCAAGTTCTTTCAGATTTATTGTGGCTATGGCGCGACGTTGTAATTCTAAACTCAGGAGTTCAAATACTTCGCTAATGGTTGGTTGGTCGCGGAAAGTTTGGCGCAGGACTGGTTCTTGGTCGATAAATGATAAAAATACCTCTGTGGGAATGGTAATACAGATCACTTCGTCTGAGGCGATCGCTGTTTCGCATCCTTCTCCACGTACTATTCCCGCCCAACCTAACACTTTCCCTGGCCCTGCCATGTACAAGCTGACAGGATTTTGGGTGCGTTGGTCGTAGCCTAACACCCGCACTTGTCCCAGGTAAACAATTGCTACTTGGGTGGGTGGGATTTCTTTTTGAATAATTGGTTGCCCAATCCGATACCGCAATAACTGGCATTGGGCGGATAGGTTTTGCAGTGCGCTTTCTGCCAGTTGGTTAAACGGTTCTGTTTGGGTAAGAAATGTTTGAATTTGCGATCGAGAAACTGCTTGGGTCATAAGAATTTTAGATTTTAAACTTGGGATTTTGATTGCAATAGCACATATCGGCTTTTTTTGGGCTATTTTCTACTCTCATGCCTCACTAGTTAAGGCAACGGGGGTTTTATGACTAGAAATTTCTTGATTTTCTCCGATTTCTGCGGTTTAATTCTCATTTTCTACTACTTGCAACGGCCCCATTTCCTTAATTTTTTCCGCCAGCCAATTCTCAAACATTTCGTCTACTAAGCGGTGACGCATGGCATCGTCCAGTTGAGCCGCAATATTTTTTTCTAGCCTAATAATTACGAACCATTCTGCCAAGGCTCTAGGCGGCCAAAGTTGACCGGGCTGGCTGACGGCTAGTAATTGACCGATGAGAGGATGGGGTTGCTTGATAGAAACTGGCCCTAGTAAACCTCCAGTTTTAGCTTCCGGGCCTTCGGAGTATTTTTCGGCTAATTCGGCAAAAGTTTGTTCTCCTTCTTGAATGCGGAAATAAATTTCGTTTGCCAAACCCAAATCTTTAGTCCGAATTAGGGAATAAACTACTTGGTCGAGATAGGGCTTGCGGGTAAGAAAATAATTTTCTACCTTGTTTCCCCAGTTGGCTTGTTTATATTTTTCCAATCGCAGGGGGCGCACTGATAATTCTTGTAACTGTTGGGCGGTTATTCCTTGAGCTTGTAGCCAAGCTGCTTTAATTTCTGGGGTGTGGAGTTGATACTGAGCTTCTATTTGACCGACTGCTGAGTTCATCTCCTCCTCAGTGTATGGGATGTCTGCGATCGCTTTGTCGATAATCAACCCCCGCAAAAACTGCGGCATTAGCTGGTAACGAGTCATCATTTCCAGTAACTCTTGCGGTTGAAATTTTTCCTCTCCTGCTTGAAATAATACTGTCATCACTTCCAATTTATAGGTTTTACTTTGACTTTTGGTGTATCATTAAATGATTTTGCTATTAGAGTACCCCTTAAAACTACCGTTTTAACAGGATGGTTTTGGCTTTTGGTGCATCCACAACGATTCTGCTATTACAGTACCCGCTAAACCCACTGTTTTAATTGCCCGCATTACTCCCGACCATCCTACTTCGTAATCATCACAAAGTAGAAATCCACCCGGTTTGATTTTAGGATACCAGTTGAGCAAATCGGCTCTAACAGAATCGTAATCATGGGAAGCATCCAGAAAAACTAAGTCTACTGATTCAGAATCAAACTTAGTGGCTGCCTCGCTCGTAGTCATAACTAAGGTAGAAATTTTATCTTTTACTCCAAATTTTTCTATATTCTGCGTAAATTCTGCAAGTAAATTGGAGACATCGAAATGAGATATGATGTGTTCTTCTGAACCCTGAAAATGATCGACGCAGTACAATATGCTTTCAGCAGGTAAAACGGCTGCGATCGCTACGCTACTTCTTCCTTTATACGATCCTAACTCGACTACCTTCGCTCTGGGAGGTAACTGTTTAACAATTGTTTGCAAAGTCACAGCTTGCGGTAAGTTAAACCAACCTTCTATCCGATCCCATTCTAAAATTGTGGTAAAGTCGTATCGGCTCATCTGCGAAAAAGTAATTCCTCAAGTTTTCAGAGAACATCTCTATTTTCGATAATTGCTAAAACTTGCTGAAAATTCTTTACAATTTATTAGCAATTATCTCTGCTTTAAACAAACCTGACTAAACTTCATGCGGATTCTGTTTACAATTTCCCACTTTTTCCAAAGTAGCGAGCGCAGTCAGTACGGTTCGCACGGTAAAGACCCTCAACCTCGGATACAAGCACTGACTGCTTGCATCAATTCTTTACATAAGTTATTCGGCAAATCACAGGCCAGCATTGATATTGCTAACAGCGTGGCAAAACCAGCGAATCAGTCCCAACTACACAACATAGATATTGTTATTTGTACTACTAAAAATCAGCACCTCCTCGATCGAATTTCCCTACCTCCCGAACTATATAAACACTACCGTACCAACGCAGAACCAATGTTACTCGGTTTTGAATGCCAAGCATTACTCCGAGATTGTCTTGGTAGCTACGATTATTTTTGCTTTTTAGAAGACGACTTAATTTTGCACGACCCTTGGTTATTTGTCAAACTTAATTGGTTTAATAAACAAGCTGGAGATGAAGCTTTACTTCAACCAAATCGTTATGAACTTGCTCCGCCAGGTAACAGTAATAAAATCTACATAGATGGTAATTTGTCACCGCTGATCACGGCTGATTTTCAAAATTTAGCAGAACAACCAGAATTGCAGGGGTTAATTCTCGGACAAAATGTAATTTTTCGCCGTGCTACTAATCCCCATTCAGGTTGTTATTTTCTCAATGTTGCACAAATGAATTATTGGGTAGAACAACCACATTTTCTCGATCGCAACACTAGTTTTATTGGCCCTTTAGAAAGTGCTGCTACTCTGGGAATTATGCGAACTTTTCGGGTTTATAAACCTGCTTTGCAAAGCGCCAACTTTTTAGAAGTTGAGCATTACGGTAATACTTGGAGTCAGAGATTTTTAGGAATTTCTGTTCAAGAGCAACCCAGCGAACCAACAAACCAGCAACTCAGCAACCCGGAAAGTGAAGAAATTAAAATTTCTCAATCATCAAATTTAGTAATTCAACCAAAAATTGTTAGTTCGGCATCCATACCTGATTATTACAATCGAGCTAACCCTGATTTACTCAGACTTTTGCCAGCTGATGCCAAAGTAATTATAGAAGTTGGTTGTGGGGCGGGAGCTTTAGGAGAGCAGTATAAAAGAATTAATCCCCATTGTAAATATATCGGCATTGAATTAAATGAAACAGCGGCAAAAATTGCGGCAACTAGGTTAGACTATGTAGCGATCGGCAGTGCAGAAAACTTATCTATAGCCGCTGAAATTGGCGAAAATATAGCAGATTGTTTAGTTTATGGCGATGTGTTAGAACATTTAGTCGATCCTTGGGCAGTGCTGAGAAATCATCTAAAATGGTTGAAAGCAGATGGTCAAGTTTTAGCTTGTATTCCTAACGTGCAGCATTGGAGTTTGATCCTAAGATTATTGCGGGGAAATTGGGCTTATGAAGCAGAAGGTTTGTTGGATAAAACTCACTTAAGATTTTTCGCTTTAGATACGATTAAGGAATTATTTGCTGATGTGGGATTGCAAATTTACGATGTGCAACCTAGAGGAAATCAAGGGGAAAGTTTCCAAAAATTTCAGCAAATAATGGCTCCAGTTATTAATAATTTAGGTTTGTCAGAAAGCGACTTTGCTCAAAGAACCGCAGCTTTACAATATGTAGTTCGAGCAACGAAAACTCTGATCGCATCTAAACCATTGTTAATTCAAACTATTTTAATGGCTCCTTTGGCGTGCGATCGTGTCCGAGTCCTAGAACCAGACCAATTAAGTGCTACAATTCCGGGAGTGCGAACAGTAGCTACAGTTAAAACAGCTAATTTAAGCGTTGCTAAACCGGAAGAAGAGAAAGTATTTATTTGGCAACGAGCATTTTTAAAGAAAGAAAACGATCTAGCGAAACTTCAAGAACTGCTACGTCGAGGCTATTTAATTGTCGCAGAAATTGACGACGATCCACTACGTTGGCCTGCTCATGGAGAGAATCAATTTTTCAGTTACAAAGTTTGTCATTGCGTACAAACTTCTACCGAACCTTTGGCGGAGTTTTTGCGAGGAATAAATCCCAATGTCGCAGTTTTTCAGAATCAATTAGCTTATCTACCGCCAGCGAGAAACTATCAATCAGATACGCCAGTTACTTTATTTTTTGGGGCTTTGAATCGGGAAGAAGATTGGGCAGAAATTATGCCTGTAATTAATGGAGTGTTGGGGGAATTTGGCGATCGAATTCGCGTAAAAGTCATCTACGATCAAAAGTTCTTCAACGCTTTAGAAACACCCCACAAAGAATTTGAAAATTTCTGCGCTTACGAACGATATCAAGAAATTCTTCATACTTGTGACATTGGTATCTTACCATTAAATCCCACCAGATTTAACAGCATGAAATCTGACCTCAAATTTATTGAATGTGCCGGACATGGAGTAGCAGTTTTAGCAAGTCCAACAGTTTATGAAGGTTCAATTATCGAAGGAGAAACTGGATTAATTTATCGTTCAATAACCGAGTTTGAAGAGAAATTGAGAAAGTTAATTTCTGAGTCAGAATGGCGACAAAAAATTGCCCAAAATGCTTATGAATGGGTGAAAAACAACCGCCTACTTTCGCAACATTACCGTCAACGTCGGGATTGGTATTTAAAGATGCGCGAAGATTTACCCAGGTTAAATGCCGAATTAAAAAGTAGAGTACCAGAATTGTTTGTGTGATGTCCTTGTAGGGTGCACCATCCCACAATGTAAAATTAGCAGCAGCTATTAAATTTAACCTTCTCTCCTACTAACAGATTAACTCATGCAAAACCTACCAGACATCATTAACGGAATTCCTAATATTTCCGGTTGGGAAAGTGAACTTTTTTCAGTGACGCAAAACAATCAACCTGTCTTCTTACCCAAAACCAATATTAACTTACCCCAAGTAAAAGCTGTATTTGCCATAGCCTTACATCTGCATCAGCCCACAATTCCGGCTGGACAAAATGGGGAATTAATTAGCAACTTACAATATATGTTTGAACATCCCAACGAAGGGGATAATCACAACGCACCCACCTTTGCCAATTGTTATAAACGCATGGCAGATTTCATTCCCGAATTAGTTGCTAATGGCTGCAATCCTCGCGTCATGTTAGATTATTCTGGCAATCTTTTATGGGGATTACGACAAATATGGGGAGGAGAAATCTTAGAAAATCTTAAACGAATTGCGATCGATCCTAACTACCAACCTTATGTAGAATGGTTGGGTACAATGTGGAGTCATTCAGTTGTTCCTTCCACTCCCATTCCCGATATTAAATTACATATTCAAGCTTGGCAACATCATTTTGCGGCAATATTTGGTTGGGAAGCTTTAGCCAGAGTCAAGGGTTTTTCGCCGCCAGAAATGCACTTACCAAACCATCCCGATACCTTGTTTGAATTTGTCAAAGCTTTAAAAGAATGCGGCTATCGATGGTTATTAGTACAAGAACATTCCGTCGAAACTCTTGATGGTAAATCTTTAGAAAATCGCCATTTACCCCATCGTTTAATTGCCCGAAATTCCCAAGGGGAAGAGATTAGCATCACTGCTTTAATTAAAACTCAAGGTTCCGACACTAAATTAGTCGGACAAATGCAGCCTTATTATGAAGCAAAAACCCTTTCTCGACAGATATTAGGAGGTGTAGAAATTCCGCCAATAGTTAGTCAAATTGGTGATGGTGAAAATGGCGGAGTAATGATGAATGAATTTCCTAGTGCTTTCTTTCGCGCTTGTTATGAAATTAAGAATAATGGCGGGGGAAAATCGGGAATTGTGGCGATGAATGGTACGGAATATTTAGAATTAATTGAAGCAGCGGGTTGTCATCCTGATAGTTATCCCACCTGTCAACCAATTAATCAGCATTTGATTTGGCAAAAGATTGCGCTGGAAAATTGTACTCCCGAAGCTGTAAGTAAGGCGATTCAAGAGTTAAAAGAAACTCATCATAATTTTCATGTGGATGGCGCTTCTTGGACAAATCATATTAGCTGGGTGAAAGGGTACGAAAATGTTTTGTCTCCGATGAATCAATTGAGTGCTTTGTTTCATCAAAAAGTTGATTTTTTACCGGAAAAAGTAACTCAAGAAGCTGATTATCGGGAAGCTTTAATGTATAATTTGTTGTTGCAAACTAGTTGTTTTCGCTATTGGGGGCAAGGGATGTGGACTGATTTTGCTAAGGAAATTTATCGGCGTGGGGAAGTGACTATAAATAAGTTAAATTTGTGGGTTGAGAAGTAGGAATAAGAAAATTTAAACCGCAGATAAACGCAGATGAACGCAGATGTTTATCTAGTTCATTGAAATTTTTCTATGGTTTTTTGGTGGGGAATGTGGGATAATTTAAAAGTTACATCCAGGTTATTGTAGTTTATGGTGGAAAGCCAAGTAGAAAAACGATCGCCCCTGAAGCGTTTAATTATTAGCTTGTTATCTCTGTTAATTGCGACTATTCTTTTGCTTGGAATCAATATAGTTTCTCCCGGAGGAATGACCATGTTTGCAGGGAAAAGACCTACTAACCTTGGTGTCAAAGATGGTATGTTAGCACCTTGTCCTAGTTCGCCTAATTGTGTTAGCAGCCAAAGCACAGATACGCTGCACAAAATTGAGCCATTAACTTATAATAGCTCTGCGGCTGAAGCAATGACGGATTTAAAAAAGGTGATTGAATCCCAAGAAAGAACTAAAATTATTTCCGAATCTCCTAACTACATCTACGCCGAATTTAAAACTAAAATCATGGGATTTGTGGACGATGTAGAATTTTATTTGGATGAAGCAGCAAAATTAATTCATGTTCGTTCTGCTTCTAGGTTAGGACAATCTGATTTGGGAGTGAATCGGAACCGAATTGAAACTATTAGAGCCGCATTTGATACATTGAAAGGCTAGAATAGTAGGGTGGGATTTTCCCACCTTAACTTACCAGGAGAAATGGAGATTTGCGATCGCGCTCAAGGTTAAATAATGGTAACAGAAACCCACAATAAAAAAGTAGTAGTTATTGGTGCAGGTTGGGCAGGATTAGGTGCAACTTATCACCTGGCAAAACAAGGATATGACGTAACATTATTAGAAGCTGGCGCTTATCCCGGTGGTTTAGTTGCTGGTTGGAAAACTCCGGGAGGACGTTCCGTAGAAGCAGGAATTCACGGCTTTTGGTATCCTTATAAAAACATCTTTTCTCTTATTAACGAACTAGAAATAAATCCCTTTACAAATTGGACTCGTTCTTCTCAATATTCCCCCGCAGGATTAGAAGTAGAATCTCCCATTTTTCAGCAAGAACCATTACTTCCTACACCTTTAGGAACATTTATTTATACTAAGTTTAAACGCCTACCATTAATCGATCGACTTTCCGCCTTACCTTTACTTTATACCTTAATAGACTTTGATAATTCCGATGCAGCTTGGCGACGCTACGACACAGTAACCTCAAGAGAACTTTTTAAACAATTTGGCGTTTCCGCCAGACTATATAAAGATTCTTTTGAACCAATGTTATTAGTAGGATTATTCGCCCCAGGAGAACAATGTTCCGCTGCTGCTGCATTAGGAATGTTGTACTATTTCATATTGGCGCATCAACCCAACTTTGATGTAGTTTGGTGTCGGGGAACAGTGGGAGAAAAAATCTTTCGTCCTTGGGTAGAACAAATCGAAAAAATTGGCGGAAAAGTCTTAACTCAACGCCGAGTTAGCGATTTAATAGTTGATAGTAACAATAGGGCGACAGCAGTTGTTTGCGGCGAAGAAATATTCGATGCAGATGCGGTAATTTTTGCCGTTGGAATTACCGGAATGCAGAAAATTCTCAGCGGAAGTCCGACTTTACAAAAGTGTCAAGAATTCCGCAATATTAACAATCTATCAGCAGTGGATGTCTTAGCAACTCGACTTTGGTTTGACAGCAAAATTGACATTCCCTTACCTTCTAACGCTTGCTTTGGATTTGACAATACTACAGGTTGGACGTTTTTCGATTTAAATGCTATTCATGACGAATATCACGACGAACCCGGAACAGTTATTGAAGCAGATTTTTATCATGCCAACCAGTTTTTACCCTTAAGTAACGAAGAAATTGTTCCCATTGTGCAGCGATATTTAGCCACTTGTATTCCAGCTTTTCGAGAAGCAAAAGTAATTGATAGCAGCGTGATTCGTTTACCGAAAGCTGTTACCCATTTCTTCCCCGGTAGCTATCAATATATGTTGCCAGCAAAGACGAGTTTTGCTAATGTGTTTATGAGTGGTGATTGGATTGTTAACCGTCACGGTTCTTGGTCGCAGGAAAAAGCTTACGTCACTGGTTTGGAAGCAGCGAATTTAGTAATTGAACAATTTAAATTAGGAAATAAAGCCGAAATTCTCCCAGTTGAACCAGATGAACCACACATTCAAGTAGCAAGAACTGTGAATCAGTGGACGCGAGATTTAGCTAAAACTTTCCTACCAAACTTTTGGCTACCTTAACCCATCTGCATTCATCTGCGTTCTAATTGCTTAAATAGCCTTACTGCCTTCTTTTAAATCTATGAATGAACAAAACCCAACAGACTTAACCGTAGAACGATCGCAAAAAATCTTAAAAGAATACAGTTGTACAGATATCAAGGTCGTAGAATCAGAATCAGAGAAAGCGTTGCTGCGTCAAGCATTGAAGCTAATTGTTGATTTAGCAGATTACTTGAACTTTGGCATTTGTGCCCAGACGACAGAACAAGGTTTTATGGCTTTACAAGCATACTTAAGTGGATTGGGTTACAATGTTCTTTTAGAAACTCAGGAATTTACCCAAATTACTGGGTCTGTTTACATAAAATTTAACACGAATAAGCAGAGCTATTATTTAGATTCTTACACCGGAAATTATCGTGGAGTGCTTGTTTCATGCCAGTCTTCGGCGCGAGAAGATATCAGCGGTACTTACGGTCATTTACCTTTAGATTTATTTGACTAGAAGTATAATTCATCATTAAATTAGTGCGATCGATATCACAACCAAATTTGAGTTCAATCACTCTAACCCGACTTTCTCTGAAGCATATTATTTATATCTTGGGTTGTGGGAGTAACTTAGCCACCCAAGGCGAGGTGAGCTATTATGCAAGCAAAAATGATTAAATTCTTAACAGACGAGTTAGCGATTCCATCTTCCTCCATTGAGTTTGCCCTACGGCACAATGAAGGAACTCCTGATTTCCTACACATGATTCTTTGGCAGTATGGACTTGTCACATTGCCACAGTTAGACCAAATTTTTGATTGGTTAGAAACAGCATAGGAATCACAATTTAAGTATGTTCAAGCTCAAATACAGCAGAGAAGCCAAGGAAACGATTCATAACCCTAAAATCGCTAACTCCTTAAGCCCCTCTGCTGATAGTATTTTAAAGGCTTAACGCCCGATAACGACCCAAGGCTGTGAGTGGAAAGTGTTGTTGATAGAGGTGGTATTTAATATAGAAGTGGCAAGGAAAACCAGTACCCGTGAAATAATCCTCGTCCCAAGTGCCATCGGATTTTTGAGTTGCCAAAAGATAGTTTACTCCCCTATCGATCGCCTCTTTTTCAAATTTCCCCGTCGCCTCGCCTGCTGCAATTAATCCGATTAAAGCCCAAGCTGTTTGAGACGCGGTACTATCTCCTTTGCCTTTTAAGCTGGAGTCGTTGTAACTAAAGCAAGTTTCGCCCCATCCCCCATCGGCATTTTGACAACTGACTAGCCAAGCTGCGCCTTTTTCAATTTGATTTCGATGGGTTTTTGGCGCAATTAAAGATAATGCTGCTAATACGCCGCTAGTACCATAAATGTAATTTACTCCCCAACGACCATACCAACAACCTTCGATTTCTTGTTCTTTTTTGAGATATTCTAAGGCGCGATTCATGTTGTAATCGTCGAGGGAAATTTGGCAATTTCCTAACATTTCTAAAACTCTAGCGGTGACATCTGCGGTATTGGGGTCAATCATCGCTTTTAAGTCGCCGTAGGGAATTGCGTTTAACCAATCGGCATTATTATTTAAGTCAAAAGCTGCCCATCCTCCATCTTGACATTGCATGGAAGCAATCCAATCTACGGCGCGAGTTATTGTTGCTTGTTTCAATTTTTCATTGGGTAGTTTGACGCTGTTTAATGCCATGACTACTACTGCTGAGTCGTCAACGTCTGGATAGAAATTATTGACAAATTCAAAAGCCCAAGCGCCAGGTTTCCCTTTTTTATTTTTAATAGCCCAATCACCATAATCGAGGATTTGTTTTTGAATTAACCATTCTCCGGCGCGAACTAATGCGGGGTGATTTGGTTCGATTCCTGAGTCTACTAAACTTCGCATAACTAATGCAGTATCCCACACGGGAGAAATGCAAGCTTGGACTCGATAAGTGTCTTCAGTTTCAATGGAAAAGTTATCTAATGCTTGCAATCCTCGGGTTACAATTGGGTCGGCTGCATCGTAACCTAAAGTTCTTAATGCTAAGAGGGAATTTAGCATAGCGGGAATGATTCCGGCCCAATCTCCGCTATCTTCTTGGCGTTCTAATACCCATTTTTCGGCGGCTTTAATTCCTTCTTCTCGGAAAGGAACTAAGTTGAATTGTTCGGCTAATTTGAAAGCATGATCAAGATAAACAAATATGTCACTCCAATCGTTGTTTTTGGGTAATTCAAATTTGACGTTTGTTACTCCTTCGGCATAAAGTTCATCTAAATTAATGGCGGGATTGGTGATAAAAACTGGTTGGCGATCGAACACAATTAACAAAGGTACTGTGCTACCCCTCGCCCAACTGGACATTTCGTAAATATTGACAGGGAAATACTCAGGTAAAAACATTATCCAAGGTGGGATGGAAGGAATACCTCGCCAGTCGTAGCAGCCAATTAATGCTAAGTGAAGTTTAGTAAAAATCCGGGCTTTACTAATACCACCTCTGGCTAAAATGAATTCTCGCGCTTTAATCATAGCGGGGTCATTTTCGGTGACTCCGAGTAATTTCAATGCCATGTAAGCTTCAATTGTGGTACTAAGTTCGCCACCATCGCCGTAAAATAATTCCCAGCCACCGTGCGATCGCTGTTCTTTTCGTAAGTAAGTTTCGACTTTGTGTAATTGTCTGCTGCTATCCGTTCCCCAAATTTTGTGGAGTAGTACTGCTTCTGAGGTAATCGTGACATTAGATTGTAATTCCGCCCACCAGTAGCCGTCGGAATATTGAATAGAAAGTAGGTAGTCTTGAGAAGCTTTAATCGCTGCTTCTAAACTATTGCGGGACACTGTTGTTTTGTCTTGAGTTTGCATAATTTACCGTTCACTCTAGTTCACTTCTGCCTAAATTCAGCATAAAGGATTGTTGCGTTTTATAACAGAATTAGTCCACCAATGGCAATAGTATTCACAATTAAATTAATTTTTTGCAGCTTTTCTTGGGGAAGCTTTATCAGTTCTATCTACTAGATTATATCGTTAGGGTGATGGTGAATAATCGGGCGTTTGCTAATCTAAAAACATAGAAACAAAACAGTTAAAAAGGAACATGAATCATGAATATTTTGGCTTGGGTAATTTTAGGTTTGTTGGCTGGTGCGATCGCTAAAGCTATTTATCCCGGATATCAAGGCGGTGGCATTCTCGCTACACTTGTTTTGGGTATTATTGGTGCTTTCGTTGGTGGAACTTTAGCAACTTTATTGCAAACAGGAACGCTGCAACTTACGGCTACTTCTCTGAGTCTCCCTGGCGTTTTTGTGGCAGTTTTAGGTGCTATTATTGCGATTTGGCTTTGGCATCAATTCAGCCGTCGCGCTTATTAATTTCTACATCCCCAATTTCTAGATCCCCGACTTCTTCAAGAAGTCGGGGATCTGTTATAGTTTGGCATTAGCGTGATTAAATTAGCAAAATGACTATCAATGAAATTGGGTTAGTACTGAGTTTTCTATCTTTAGCTATTTGGATTGGTTTACTTTGCTTTCGGGGTCAGTTTTGGCTTTGCGATCGCAGGTTGTCGAATTTAACATCTAATTTCGATAATTATCCCTCAATTTGTGCAGTCATACCCGCACGCAACGAGGCGGAAATGATTCCTTTCAGTTTGCGATCGCTTTTTCAACAATCTTATCCCGGTTCTTTCACCATTGTCTTAGTTGATGACAATAGCACAGATGATACGGCTATAATTGCCCAAGAACTTGCTAAAGATTTAAATAAAACCCAACAATTGCATATTATTTCTGGTGCAGCTTTACCTGTAGGTTGGAGTGGTAAACTTTGGGCAATGGAACAAGGTATTAATTACGCCGAAAGACTCAGCCCATTACCTGATTATTTTCTCTTAACTGATGCAGATATTCAACATCATTCAACAAATATTTACGAATTAGTCACTAAAGCAAAAGAAGATAATTTAGATTTAGTTTCTTTAATGGTTTTGCTGCGTTGCGAGAGTTTTTGGGAAAAGCTATTAATTCCGGCTTTTGTGTTTTTCTTTCAAAAACTTTACCCTTTTCCTTTGGTGAATAACCCTAATAAATCTATTGCTGCTGCTGCGGGAGGCTGTATTTTAATTAAGCGGGAAACTTTAACTAAAATTGGTGGGATGGAAAGAGTTAGACAAGCATTAATTGATGATTGTGCTTTAGCCGCAGCCGTGAAAAATCCTGGTAAAATTTGGTTAGGTTTAACTCAATCTACTCGGAGTTTGCGCCCTTATCCAAGTTTAGAAAGTATTTGGGATATGGTAGCAAGAACGGCATATACTCAATTGAATTATTCACCGTTTTTGTTATTAGGAACTGTGTTGGGGATGACTTTAGTTTATTTGGTTCCACCATTAGCTTTAATTGGTGGGTTGTTAATGGGTAATTTAGCGATCGCACTAACTGGCTTAATAACTTGGTTGCTGATGGCAATAGCTTACTTTCCCACCATTAAATTATACAATTGTTCGCCAATTTATGCTTTTTGTTTACCAATAATTACCTTACTTTACAACTTAATGACCATAGATTCTGCTTGGCGACATTGGCGCGGAAAAGGTGGCGCTTGGAAAGGGAGAGTTTACCCGACTGTTAACAGTTAATCAATTGACTTAGGCGTTTAAATATTTTAAAAACGTCATACAGTTGATTGCCTCGATTGCGAATTTCAAATATATCGGAAGTGGCATATCGAGGAATTTCTTCTTTCATTAACTTGATAAAAATGAAACTTCCACCATTGGTAATTAAGCCAAAACAAGGTTTATCAGGATGAGGATTTGCCAGCATATAACTTAGGATTTGGGCGAGTCCGGCTTCGATGGAAAAAGAAGCCCTTTTTGACTCAATTACCATCACCCAAAATTGGTTTTTCAAGATTAAAGTATCAATTCTTCCGGTGATGATAACTCCCTCATCTTCAACTGCTAATTCTACAGATTTTTCAGAAGTAACATTGAAAGGGGATAAATAGAAATCTCCGATGAAAAGAATCGGGTCTAATATTGCCATTCTAATTCCATCTTCTAGCAAGGGTGGGTAAGTGAGAAGATTGAAATATCCCGCTTTTACTTTGTCTAAAAGTTGTCTTTCTAACTCGCTAATTTCTGGTAATTCATCTTGCCATTCTCGAAAGAATTCATCGTTAGTGACTAATTGAATGCCGAAATTATCGATGAGGTAACGTAATGTGATTTCTTTGGCTGTAATTGTTGGTACCATGATAATTTCCCTGCGACTAAAGTCGCGGTTTTGCTACCGTATTATAGCTAATAACTCAAGTTGCTAGTTATAGTCTTGCTCTTTATTAGCCCCCCTTACTTAAGGGGGGTTGGGGGGATCAAAACCTAGTAATCAAGATAAAGATCCCCCCTAACCCCCCTTACTTAAGGGGGGAACTCCGAAATAATTAATAACTAGCAACTTGGGTTAATAATCGATCGACCCAGATTCGATCGGCTTCGGATAATTTAGGTGGTGGTACAGGTTGATTATAATCAATGCGGAAATCGTAGCTACCGCGATCGTAAACATCAAGCAAAATCGATTGTAAATTAACCTCTAATTCTGCATCTTCTAACTTCAATGGCAAAGCAAAATTGGGGATAGATTCTGGTAATTTAAAACTATAAAGATCTGCCATCGGACGAGTATTTGCACGACTGACAATAATTCGATAATCGCTAGATTCTTCAACACCAATCATCGGCATTGGTGAGTTATCCCGCAACAAATCAATTTCAATAAAATGAGAACTGCTACCTAAAATTCGGAGGCGTTTTTTTTGATAGATCGATCGCCCTTCTCCCTGACGCTTATTTTTAGGCGACAATACTTCAATCACCGTTATAACTGCATGAGTTCCAACTTCCCGTATTTCTAAATATCGTTCTTTTACCTCTGTTGGCATTGGTAATTGTATTTGCTTTGGGTGATTTTTCGTAACAACAATAGCGGTTTCGGAAGGAGTAGAATTTCCTTTTACTGATAACACAATTGCATCGGGAATCCCAACTAGTAAATCCGACTCTCCATCATCTAAATATGTCCGAGTTTCTATTGCTGCATAATATTTTGGTCGCAGTTGCGGCGTTAGTACATCTGAAAGCGCCACAATCAAACGGTTGTGAAATTCAGACCACAAAGCCGGAAGTTCCAAATAGGGATTCATTCCAGGGAAAGGAGATGGCATTTGTTTAATTCACTTGCTACCTGCTGTAATAATTTTAGCCCTTGCAGCGAACCTTTAACTAAATTAAATGCAGCGATTGGTTGGGTAATCATTTCCCAAGCTAAAGGCAAAGTTTGTAAATTTCCCTTATCATCAATTGCTGAGTTAAGGTTAGGAATATTGTGTTGAATCATCACTCACTACTCTTAACATTGCCACAGAAATTCCTTTTTGACTCAAAATATTTAAGCAACAAAACCTTCCATATCAACTACTTCTGCTGGAAAATTTTCCATCAAACGGCGCTTTTCGGAAGCCCAAAAAACAACTGAATCGCTGGTTAAACCTTTGACTAAAGCAACTTTGGTTTTGAGGTGGTGGTGAATTTTGGTGGTGAAAATGCGATCGCACTCCCACACCTCTCCTCTGTAAAAACAACTTTCATACAACACCACATCTCCCACCCGATATTTAGGCGAAAGACTACCACACAAACCCATAATTAAAACTTTAGATGGCAACAGGGAAAAATCATTTTTCAAATATTTAGTTAAAGCTTTCACACCCACAGGAATTGAGAAAACCAAAGGCGCAGATGGGGAAGTTTTTACACCTCGACAAACAGCATTATATTCTGCCCCTTTGGGAACTAAGATGATTAATTGGTCATTGGTCATTTGTCATTTGTGATTAGTCAGTGGGATGGTGCGTTACGTTAATCACGCTTCGCACCCTACTAATTAAAATCTTTCCCAGTCCCCAGGCTTCGACGTGAGCGCTCAGCCGAACGTCCCCAGTCCCTAAGATGGCAAAAGTTTCAGAGTTCCGTAAGCAGTTTTAGTAGCAGATAAAAGAAACTCAGGGCGCAATAATTCCGGTTCAAAAACACTCATTCGTTTATCATATTCTTGAATGCAAGTAGCGAGGAACTTTTCAAAAGTTAAACCACTGGTTACGGACTTAGCGCCACTAGCAGTAAAACCTTTGCCGCTGCCTTTTTTAGTACCTTTAAAACTGCTCAATCTTCGCTTTAATGCGTTGCTATATTGCCACAAAGAATTAACACCTCGAAGGATTTTTGCACCTTTACCTTCTTTAATTTGCTTGTAAGCAATCCAATTCACAAAAAAGACAATGTGACGGGCTTCTTCGTGAATTACGGGATCGAAAATGGCGAAAAATTCATCGGGGACAAAGCCGGAATTTCTGGCAATACCAAACAAGCCAAAAGCAAAGTAGGAATCAAAACATTCACCATAACCAAATTTGATAAATTCCGTTTCAATATTTTCGGGTACAGCTTTGGCTGGACGCATGGGAGTTTCAATTTGATAATGGTTTACCATGTATTCAATTAGTTTGGCATGGCGGGCTTCTTCCATTCCTTGTAAGGCGATCGCTTCTCGTATTTTTGGATCTTCGATCGTATCTGCAAAAGCTTTCACCATTGTCCCAGCATTCCGTTCCGTAGACAGCGCTTCCTCCCAAAAGGGAATCCCCCGCAAGCGTTGTAAAGCTTCCTCATCCAATTGGGGCCAAGGTAACTTTTCTGGTTCATACTTTAAATGGCTATCCATGAACGATTGGCAAAATAGTTGCTTATGCGCCTCTGAACCGATTTTCATCCGTTACACTCCACTGATTGTCTCTCTAACCTACGTCTTTAGGTAGAGTTGTTAACTACATGGCGATTATTACAGATTATCAAGTGTCACGTAGTTAGCATGGGAAAAAAAGGATTGCTAGTAAGCTTACTCTCAGTGTGGGCTATATTTTCCCTATGCAAAAGCCAACTCCCAAGGTGTCAGGAAGAGAAAAGTTTAACATTTCCAGGGTAGCGATCGCTCATCCCCGTTTCACGATTGGTTTTTGGATCGCTGTTGTGGTAGCCGGGATTTTGGCTTTTAGTTCCCTAAAATTCGCCCTTTTCCCTAACATAACTTTTCCGGTAGTAGTCATCAGTGCTTCCTCATCTTTCCCCCAAGCGACGGAAGTGGAAGCTAAACTTACTATTCCGATCGAACAGTCTGTGGAAGATATTCCCAGGCGGAAAAACACTAACTCTTCTTCCTATCCCAAACAATCATTAGTTAATTTAGCTTTTCAGGTGGGAACAAATTTGGATGATGCGGAAAATCAAGTAAAAGCTGCACTCCAACCTTTAAATTTTCCATCGGGTACAAAGCTGAATGTTATTCCGATTAACTTAAATGAATCTGCTGTTGTCAGCTACGCCATTGATAGTTCCCTAAAAAATCCCACCCAGTTGACAGAAATAGCTCAAAAACAGATTGTTCCAACTATTTCTAAATTATCAGGAGTGGAGAGAGTTAACTTATTAGGCGGAATGACGGGAGACACAAATAAACCAACTTCCGCAGTTAGGTTTAATGGAAACGATGCACTAGCTTTTCAAGTGGTGAAAAAAGGTGACGCTAACGCCTTAGAAGTAACCTCGGCTGTAGAAAAGCAAGTGGAAGAATTGCGATCGCAGTTACCCGATATCAAAATTATCTTAGCTACCACCCAAGCAGACTATATAAAAGCTGCCACTCAAGCTACGATCGATGCTTTATTTGAAGCAATTATTTTATCCGTAATTGTAATTTACCCCTTTTTGTGGAATTGGCGAGCCACTTTCATTTCCGCCTTAGCGATCCCAATTTCTTTATTGGGAACTTTCATCGTTATGGCATTTTTTGGCTTCAATTTGGAAACAATTACGCTGTTAGCTTTAGCCTTAGTTATTGGTAGTATTATCGATGATGCGATCGTCGATGTGGAAAATATTACTCGTCACATTGAAAACGGCGAATCTCCCCGCAACGCTGCTTTAAACGCTACCAGAGAAATAGGCATCACAGTAACCGCAAGTACTTTAACAGCTGTCGCCGTGTTTTTGCCGATCGCTTTCATGCAAGGCGTAATCGGTCAATTTTTCCAGCCTTTTGGTATTACCGTCTCCGCTGCTATGCTTGCTTCCTGGCTAGTCGCCCGCACATTATCACCTGTGTTAGCAATTTATTGGATTAAATGTCCAACTAACAAAGGAATGCGTCGCGGACAAAAAATTTGGTTAAGGTTCGCCGCTGGTTATCGTCAGGTTTTAAAATGGTCTTTAACTCATCGTCGGATTGTTGTTGGAATAGCGACTTTAAGTTTAATTGGAGGCGTGGCGTTAATTCCATTTATTCCTAAAGGTTTTATTCCCAAACTTGATCGCGGCGAATTTAATATTAGTTACACAGCACCATTATCCGTTTCTTCCTTACTTCCTTCTTGGCTACAAGTTCCCGGAGAAGAAAGCGATCCTTTACAAGAGTCTTTAGATGTCGCTAAACAACTCGAAGCAGTAGTATTAAAAGCCCCAGAAGTAGAAACAGTTTACACTATTGTCGGGATTCGTCCCCAACAACCAAATCGCGGCAATCTTTACGTTAAATTAAAGCCAGAACGCCAACTTACTACCGCCCAATTTCAAGATAAAATTCGCGAACAATTACCACAATTACCAGGAGTTTCTACCAGCATTGAAGATATTCAATTTATCGACACAGGCGGACAAAAACCCCTACAAATTGGTTTAATCGGACAAGATTTAGCCCTTAGTAGTAAAGCAGCAAGGGAAATTCAAGCCGAAATTAGCAAAATTCCCGGTCTAGAAGATGTATCTTTAATTGGTGCTACTGACGAACAAGGTGCGATTTTCCAAATAGAAAGAACCGATCGACGACGAGTAGTTCATATTAGCGCTAATTTAGGTCAAGGAATTACGATTGGCGAAGCTACAGACCAAATCCTCGCTATTGCTAAACCAATTGTTCCTCCGGGTGTTACTTTAAGTTTAGGTGGAGATTCAGCACGCAGCAATGAAATATTTACCAGTTTTGGCACAACTTTAATTTTGTCGGCACTTTGTATTTTAATATTGTTGTTAGTGCTGTTTAAAAGTTGGAGCGATCCTTTTGTTGTTGGCTTATCTTTGCCTTTAGCATTAGTCGGTGCTGTACTAGCACTATTTTTAACTAACAGCGATTTCGGAATGATTTCTTTAATCGGTTTTGTGTTTCTATTAGGAATTAGCAACAAAAACGCTATTTTGCTGGTAGATTACATCAACCAATTGCGAAACGCCAAGATGGAGAGAAATGAGGCAATTTTAACCGCAGGACCAGTCCGTTTCCGCCCAATTATGATGACAACAGTATCAACAATTTTGGGTATGTTACCCTTGGCTATAAGTAAAGGTGCAGGTGCAGAATTACGTGCGCCAATGGCAATTGCGATCGCAGGTGGTTTAGTATCATCAACAATACTAAGCTTGATAGTAGTTCCCGTAGTCTACACTTTATTAGATGATTTTCGATCGCGGTTTAAATTAAAATAACCCATGACTAAAACAGCATTTGTCACAGGCGGAACGGGTTTTATCGGTGCGAATTTAGTTAGGTTACTTTTGCAAGAAGGCTACAAAGTAAAAGCTTTAGTTCGTCCGATTAGCAAATTAGATAACCTGCAAAACTTAGATATCGAAATTGTCAAAGGCGACCTCAACGACCCTGACCTTGCTGATAAAATGATTGGTTGCGAGGTATTATTTCATGTCGCCGCCCTTTACTCTCTTTGGCAATCAGATAAAGAAGCCCTTTATCAGCAAAATGTGTTAGGAACTAAGAACATTTTAGCTGCTGCTAGAAAAGCGAAAATCGATCGCACAGTTTACACCAGTTCCGTCGCCGCCATTGGCGTAAAAGAAGGCGGAGTCGCTGACGAAACCTACCAAAGTCCGGTAGAAAAGCTAATTGGCGAATACAAAAAATCGAAATTTTGGGCAGAACAAGAAGCACAAAAAGCGGTAAAATTAGGACAAGACGTGGTAATTGTTAACCCTACTTGTCCGATCGGCCCTTGGGATATAAAACCAACTCCCACAGGTGATATAATTTTAAAGTTCCTGCGACAACAAATGCCTTTTTACTTAGATACTGGGTTAAACTTTATCGACGTGCGAGATGTCGCCCAAGGACATTTGTTAGCATTAAAAAAAGGGAGGAAGGGCGATCGCTATATTCTGGGAAACCAAAACCTCACCCTCAAACAATTCTTAGATGAACTCTCAACAATTACCGGAATACCCGCACCACAAACCACCATTCCCCCCTTCTTACCTTTAACAGTAGCTTGGATTGATGAATGTGTGTTAGCACCATTAGGTAAACCTCCTTTTGTTCCCTTAGATGGCGTGCGAATGTCCACTCAAAAAATGTATTATGATGCTGCTAAAGCTGTCCGCGAATTAGGTTTACCCCAAACACCAATTCCCACAGCATTAAAAAATGCCGTAGATTGGTTTAGTAAAAATTTTGCGTTAGATTTAAAGTATAATTCCGCACGGTGACGAGGAGAGAAACACCAAATGGCAATTAACTTATTACAAGCTTTTGAAGTTGGCAAATATATTGTCAGTCAGCGATTGAAAGGGCGCAAACAATACCCGCTAATTTTAATGTTAGAACCCCTGTTTCGCTGCAACTTAGCTTGTCCTGGATGCGGGAAAATTCAGCACCCAACCGACATTCTCAAGCAAAATCTCACTCCAGAACAATGCTTTAAAGCAGCAGAAGAATGCGGCGCACCAGTAATTTCTATTCCGGGCGGAGAACCACTTTTACATCCACAAATTGACCAAATAGTTAAAGGTTTAGTAGAACGGAAAAAATTCGTTTACCTTTGTACAAACGGCATTTTACTGGAGAAAAGTTTAGATAAGTTTGAACCTTCCCCTTACCTAACTTTCAGCGTTCACTTAGATGGGTTAAGGGAATTACACGATAAATGTGTCGATCGCAAAGGCGTATTTGACACCGCAGTAAAAGCCATTCACGCCGCCAAAGCCAAAGGTTTCCGAGTCACCACAAATAGCACAGTTTTTGAAGGTGCAAACCCTCAAGAAATGCAGCAGTTTTTCGACTTCCTCGAAACCCTAAATATCGACGGAATGATGATTTCTCCCGGTTACAGTTACGAATGGGCACCAGATCAAGAACACTTCTTGAAACGGGAACAAACAAAAGCCTTATTCCGGGAAATATTAGCCCCCTACAAAGCCGGGAAAAAGAAATGGAACTTTAACCACAACCCCCTATTTTTAGACTTTCTCACCGGGGAAAAAGACTACGAATGCACCCCTTGGGGAAGTCCGAGTTACAGCGTTTTAGGTTGGCAAAAACCCTGTTACTTGTTAAACGAAGGTCATTACGCCACCTTCCAAGAACTCCTAGATAACACAGATTGGAGTAAATACGGACACAAAAGCGGAAATCCCAAATGTGAAGATTGCATGGTACATTGCGGCTATGAACCCACAGCAGCAGTTGACGCAATGCAGCCTAACAACGTAGGACGTGCCATTACCAGCGTGTTCGGAATTTAGTCATTAGTTCGTTGTAGCGACTTTAGTCGTTCTTTACCTAAATAGAAGGGCTGAAGTCCTCACAACAAACTTGATTTATTTGACCAATTTTTTCCTTTCACCTGTCTTTAATTCTGTCTACTTAATACCAATCAGTTCCCTATCTACAACTCGTTCTTCTACCAAAGCTAATTGACAAGCTTCTCTAGTGCGACGTTCACTTAAATAAGCTAAACCTGCGCCTATTGCTTCTGCCAAAATAGTGACTACCCGAAATACAGCCACTACACTTAAAACTACTCCAGGCGAAAATGATTTACTTAAAATCATCATCGCTGCTGCTTCAAATACTCCCACACCTCCGGGTGCTCCGGGTAACACTAAAGCTGCTAACCAAGCTAGACTAAAACCACTCACCAAAATCATTATTTGATGTGGTGCAACTGGGTGTAAAGCTGCGAAAGTGAAGATAAAGCCGCTAGTTCTAAGAGCCACAAAAATTAATTCAGCAATTAACAGTTTTACGGGATATCTTTCAATCCGGCAATGTTTCAAATCTACACCGGGACAATCTTTTTTGTTTCCCTTGAATTTACCCAAGATTGCCAATGCTGGGTTTAAAAATTTGGGATGTACAATTAACATTACGCCCAGTAATGAAAGAACTTGTAGACCCCAATTATTTAAATGTTGAAAATCTTTAGTTCCTTCTCGTGCTATCAGACAACTGACGATCGCAGTAGTTAAAGCCGCAGCTATCATCAAGAAAGGTTCGATAATCACGCTAATAGTAGCAATTTCTCCGGGCACGCCCACTTGCTTAACGCCCCAAATTCTCCCGCAATAGTGCCAAACGTGCCCCGGCAAATATTTAGCAATATGAGTTTTTAGGTAAAGTTTGACTAACCAAAAGGGTTTTAGTTTTTGCTTAAACTCTCCTAGCGTCCAATGCCAGACTATCCCAGACCAGGCAAAAGCTATTAAGCTCAAAGTAACACCTAGTCCCAAAAATAGCATTCCTGAACCATCTATTCTAATTGCTGCTATTTCTTGCCAGTGACGGCTGAATGCTTTAGCGAAAAAGAATAGCACTCCTCCTAACATTACCCATTGCAAGTAACGTTTTGTTTTAGACCACACTTGGTTCATGATGTTTAATCTATTTGAGTTCTACAGAGTTTGGCTAATTCAACTAACAGACGTTATCACAAATCTGAAAAAATTTCTAGTTCAGATTTTACAATCAATCTGCTTTGATTTAGGTTGCACTTGAACTATTTGTAACTATTAACTTTATTAGTTCATCTGCCTTAAGGTAGACAACCGTAGTTGATGAAAATTTTGTCAAAATTTTTACTTAGCTCACACCGAAATTCAGTACTAAGTAACAGGGAACCAGCTTTAATCTTCTTTATCAATAGGTAAAGAAATGATTAATTAGTCACCCGCCTCAATACTAACACTAATACATTACAGACTAGAATCAAGAATTGTTATAGATTCTTTAGACTAGTTTAATGATTAGCAATAATCGGATTGAACTAGTAATAATATGTATTGCCGATCGATGGTTTAAGTATTTGCTTTTTTGTACTTCTCCCGCTTTTCCTCTAACCAAACCATACCAACAGCTAAAGTTTCGGCAACAATACTGATTAAACGGTAAAGTGCCGCTGTACTAAAAACTACAGCAGTAGAAAAAGGTTGTGCTAAAAGTGCGATCGCAGTTGCTTCAAACACCCCTATTCCCCCCGGAGCACCCGGAACAATTAAAGATGTCACCCAAGCAATGCTAAAAGCACTCAAAAGCATGGGTAATTGGCTCAAATTATAATTAGTAAAAGCCAATAAAATCAAACAAAAACCTATCCCCCGTAAACTCAAAAATCCCAGAGATCCTACCAAAGGTTTTACCGGGTAGTTATCAATTTTCCAACTTAAAGGATCGAAATTCTCAGCACCTTTCGGTTGCTTTTCAAACTTACCCAACATTTGCAAAATTGGATTGAGAACCCAAGGATGTAATAACATTAAAACTGCGATCGCGCCTAAAAATTGCCAACTCCAAATACTTGTTTGATCTAAAATTGAGCCGCTGATTTGCCGCCCAACAATAATCATTAAAACCGCCGCTGCCGCTTGTAAAATTGGTTCGATCAACACGCTCAAAGTTGCCGTAGAAGTAGGTACTCCAGAATCTCTAAGCTTTTTCACCCTGCCATAATAATGCCAGACATTCCCAGGTAAATACTTGGCAATATTAGTCTTTAAGTAAACATTAATTATCCATAAACTATTTCTTGGTTGTTTGAAATCCTGCAACATCCAACTCCAAACCCAACCCGCCCAAGTTTGAGCTAACATTGTCACCATTAGAGAAATAGTTAAAAATAACCAACCTGTTTTATCAATCCGAATTGCTGCTACTTGCTGCCAATGTTCTCGCAGTACCCCAATTAAAAAAAACAGAATTGCTCCAACAATTAGCCAGCGAATAAACCGCTTCAATTTGCTAAAGAAAAACTGCATTCCCGTAAGAATTACCCAGCGAATGTCTGCTCTAATACCAGACGTAATCTTTCTCATTTGTTCCTCATCCTTGGGGTTATTTCCCGCTAGTTTATCGAGAACCTACTTTGATTGGTAACATTTCCGCTTTGCGGATTTTTTGAGAATAGAAAGAAGCAGACTCTTGACCTCGATCGCACTCTTGAGCAAAGGTAATTAAATGATGGGCAATTAACCCCACATGAATTACACTTTCAATTTTTTTAGCCTTTAAAGCTGGTTTGGCAAACTGCCAAAAAGTCTGGCGATAATTACCAAATATCCCGACGCGGACTAGGATATTTCCCAACGCAAATAAACCTTTTTTGAGATTTGCCCGGGAAGCACGCTGCGGACTATTTGGTACTTTAATTCGATTGGGATAAGTATGTTCCATATTGTAAGCAAACCTTTGATATAAAAACTCAGGTTCGTAAGCTTTAGTAATGCAGCGCCGCCACATTTCCACCACTTGTTCGTAAGGCATTAAAAAATCTACATTCGATTCTCGTTTTTCATCAAAAACCAATCTACCTTCCGCCTCTAACCTACGCCACAAAGGAGTTTTGGGCAAAGCGTAAAGTAAATTGATTGTTAAAACCGGAATATTAGAAAGTCGGATAAATTCTAAAATTCGATCGCCCGTCTCAGGAGTATCCGTATCCAATCCCAGAATAATTCCCGATACTACCTCCAAGCCATAACTATTCAAAATCTTTATCGCATCTAAAATCGGCATACTCAAATTTTGCACCTTAGAAATTGAGTGCAAAGCCTTCGGATCGGGCGTTTCAATTCCACAAAAAACCGTCGTAAAATAAGCCTGCCGCATCATTTCTAAAATTTTCGGACTTTGAGCTAAATTCAAAGTTGCTTCACAAGCAAATTGTACCGGATAACCATTGCGTTTTTGCCAGTCAATTAAAGCAGGTAATAACTGCATTAACGCTTTGCGATCGCCCACAAAATTATCATCTACAAAATAAATTCCCCCCGGACTACCCACCATTAACATCGCATCTAATTCTGCCAAAACTTGTTCCGGTGGTTTAATCCGAGGATCGCGCCCATAAAGCTCAGGAATATCGCAGAATTCGCAGCGATAAGGACAACCGCTAGAAAACTGAATATCCCCCATAAAATAATTACGTAAATCTATCAAATCATAAGCCGGGATAGGAAACTCACTTAAAGGTAAACGTTCCTTAGACTCAAAGCGAATTTGACTTTTTGGACGTTCATTATGTCGATCTAAATACTCAATTAAGCGATCGGTCCCATCACCCAATTCCCCAATATTTAAAATATCAAAATCCGGGTAATATTCTGGACAACCAGAAACCGAAGGCCCACCCACAACCGTAATTTTCCCAGCTTGATGCGCCCGTTCATTTATATAATTAATTTCTTGACGCTGAATGTGCATTCCACTAACAATTACCACATCCGCCCATTGGAAATCAGACTTTTTAATAGGTCTAACATTCTCATCAATAAATCGAATTTCCCACTCTTGAGGCAAATAAGCAGCCACAATCAAAAGACCTTGGGGAGGCATCATCGCCTTCACCCGACGACCGGAAAGGGGATAAGCATGATAAAAAGTACCAAAAGAAGGAGCATACTTGGGAAAAGCACAAAGAATCCGCCGATGATTTCGAGGAACATAACGTTTTCTCCCACTAGTCATCTCTGGTACAGGTGAATCAAAGGATTTTACCTTTGCAGTCATCTAAAAATTTCTCCTCACAAACGATGATGCTATTTAGAGTTTTAGCTCATTAAAGCTCGAATGGCTTTAGCTTATCGCTTTTTTCACCTTTTAGCTGTGGTAAAGGGAAGCAGGGAGCAGAGGAGCAGAGAAGAAATAAATTGTCCCCTTGTCCCTTCGTTAGTTATGAGTTTTAAGTTTTAAGTTTTGAATTAATAACTTAAAACTCATAACTCAAAACTCATAACTCGCCCTTGTCCCCCCGTCCCCAGTCCCTGACTATTACTTTTTCGAGCCAGTCACTTGCTCGATCAGAGCCATAACTGCACTCCGACTCAGTTTACTTTCGCCATGAGCCAGCACATCTAGAGTGCCATAAGCTAAAGCTAGGGGAATTTGGCAAAAGTCCAAAGCTGGGCCTTTAGGTAAAGACCGAGTATAAGCATCAGCCAGCTTGAGATTATGACGCGCATAGTTTTGCATATCCTCAGCAGTCCAGCCATCAGGGAAATAACTTACCCCACGTAACAAATCTTCCTTATAGTTGCGAAGAATGTTGACTGCTTGTAAACCGCGTCCAAAACCGATCGCATGACTCCGATTAGTCTGCGTTCCATCGTACCAAGCCCACAAATCCGAAAGCAGTAAACCCACAGCACCAGCCACGCTAAAAGTATAGCGGTCGAGGTCTGTCTCCGAGTGAATTTCCCAGTTTCTTTCCGCCCAGTAAGCCATGCGATCGGCCATAGCCGCAGTCGCATCCCAAACACGAGGCGCAACGCTTTCTGGTGCCAGTAAAGCCCATTCTTTCACCCGCAAAGACACTTCTGGTAACAAAACATCCTGAGAGTGGAACTCCAAAGAAAAATCATCAGGAATCACCCCATCAGCTGCCCCTTGTAAACTCACGCTAATACTGCGTAATAATTTTGCCTTAACAGAATTTTCCAATTCTGGATGGTCTTCAATCTCATCAATGGCACGCATACAGAGATAAGCAGAAGCCACAGCTGCTTGTAGTTCTAGCGGTAGACGACTAATAGGGATGTAGAAAGTCCGGCTGGTTTCTTTAAGAATCTCCAAAGCATCTCTACGTAAATCCATTCTGTTCACTCCTCTAAATATGTATGGAGTTTAAACCAATGCCGAAAACTTACGCAGCTGTAATTGCTGACATTTAGTAAACAGGGCGATCTGCAAGGGCAGAAAATGCCCGTAAATTAAAGGATACAGGAAAAATAAAATCATGCCTTGATAAATCATGCTTTAATGACACAATACAACTCAGTTTTATACTCAGTGTCCCATTACTCAGAGAAATTTCCGATCGCATTGTGCCAGTAAACTCTCTGCGCCAAAATCAGACCCAGGAGTGTAAGCGTAACAATGTACACTAGCTGGCATCAATTCACATACCTTGATTGACTTGCTCCCAAAACCACACTGCATCTTGAGGATTAGAACGCTATTTGGTGAATGTTTACTTGACTAAACAGCCATTCCAAACAATCTGAGTTTCTCTAGGGCTTAACGGCAATCTGTATAATGCACCATCACATAATTGGAAAATAAGCTGAGGAACCGATCGGGACAAAAAGAGTAATAGTATTAGCCAAATTAGGGTGAATTACTGGACAATGATAGCACTCAGAGTAAATTAGAAAAATCAGCTTCCAGTTCCTTTATTTCAAATATCTGATTGGCTAAATTTATTTATTCCTGGTAGACTTTGCTTATTTGGCGAACACTCTGACTGGGCGGCAGAAACCGGGTTTCTTTGGCTTGGGGTAACAAAATATCGACTGCGCTAGGGAAAGAAACTCGGTTTCTCATCCCCGACTACAATACTGAATCGGCGTTCTAGGGACTAGGGACTGGAGACTGGGAATATTTTGAGTTTTCAACTCTCTCCCCATCCCCCCATCCCCCCCATCCCTCCTACCTTGCAGGTTTAACCCACTGACGATAAATTGCTAAATCGAGGGCAAAGCGGGCGAAAGTGAAGAGTAAGAGACTTTCAACACAGAGAATACCTAAAGACCAAAGGGTATTTTCTAACTTTAACCCCACATCTACCTGGGCTAAACCTCGTACTAGCCCAAAAGATAATACAGCACCTTCTTGGAGATGAGAATTTTCGTCTTGGCGAATAATGTAACGGTAAGTGATACCGAAGAGGAAACCACTTAAAAAAGCTACTCCCCCACTAAACAATAGATTAATTGCCGTAGGAGTTTGCCAAAGAGCAACAGCTGGAAACTGCCTTGCCAAAAACAAATGCAATAGCATCATGACGCTGAATGCCAGCGACAGCGACAAAGCACCGAAAATACCAGCCTTAAGAGATTCTATCCGTTCTGCGTTTAAGTCGTCCAAAGTTCAGATCCCACCACTAGGAAGTATGATAAAGCTTGGAGTCGTTTTCGATCTTTTGGTTTTAAACAAGGCTTATGGATATTCTTTCTTTAGGTTGGGTTGCTCTGTTAGTTCTTTTTACCTATTCGATTTCGATGGTAGTTTGGGCGCGTAACGGTTTCTAAAACAGTGGAAACAACAATACCTATTTACAATGTTCTCGCCGTAACAGCCTTAGTGCTGCTAGTTACGGTTACAGGTGGCGTTATCTACTTAACGTTAGCAGATTGGCGCGATCGCAGAAGGCAAGACCGAGATAAACGTTCTCGTTCTCGTCGCTGACTTTCTGGGCAGAAGGGTAGGGGAGCAGAGGAGACAACTCAAAACTCCCCAAGCTAACTCAAAAAACGAAGCTAAGAACTCAAAACTTTCTTCCCTTCTGCCTTAAAAAACCTGGAAATCAACTTGAGTAATCGTATTAGCTTGAACTCCTTGCAACACCCCTAACAATTGCCCATTACTGAAAATCAAAGTATTTGCTGCATCACTTCCAGTACCCTGAGTAACTGAGAGGTTAGCAAAACTCAAACCAGCAGTTAATCCCAGAAAATCAACACCATCGGTAAAATCGGTAATTACATCTGTACCTTTATCTAACTGCAAACCAAATCGATCGCTACCTTCGCCACCAGTTAGAATATCATTACCTAAATCACCAAACAGAGTATCATTACCTAAATCACCGAATAAAACATCGTTGTCTTGACCACCATAAAGAATATCATCCTCTTTCCCACCATAGAGAGTGTCTTGACCGATGTTGCCGTATAAAACATCATTACCTAGATTGCCATATAAGACATCTTCACCCTTGCCACCCCAAATAATATCGCCATCCTGACCACCATAGATGGTGTCATTGCCTAAATTACCGTTCAGGGTGTCATTCCCCATATTGCCGAACAAAATATCATTACCCTCACTACCATAAATCTGGTCATTGCCTCCTAAACCCTGAATAGTATCATTCCCAATAGTTCCAAACAGCGTATCATTACCTTCAGTGCCTAAAATTGGAGTAATTAACTCAGGAGTTCCTGTAGAATCTGGTTGCTCGCCAAACCAGATAACTGCGTATCCTTTATAAAGACCAACGCCTAAAGCATTCCATTGCAAATTTTGCCAGATTTCTTGGTTGAGAATAACCGCATTATGTGCGGGACTGTTTTTCCAAGCTTGTAGCGCATCTGTCGCCGTCGCAATATAATTCCCAGAACCGCCAAAAGCGTTTTCGTAACCATAACCAGAGTAACCCGTGTTTAAGCGTTGGGGTGCTGTCCACATCGCAGAATAAGTACTGGGGTTGTTGGGGTCGTAAGGAGCATCACTCCAAGAGTGCGTTAAAGTACCAATATTTTCTGCTAAATCTTGGACATGACGGTTAGCAACGGTACTTAGCGCTTTGGAAGCGGTAATTGGTGCTAGTCCATTTTGGGCGCGATATTCGTTGATTAGATTGTAAAGCTTGATTTCTTCAGATTCAAAACCATCTCCGGGAAGGTTTGAGTAAATATTGACTGTCATGGTAAATTTTCCTTAAGCAGTAAAAGTAGAAAAGTGGACAAAGAAATAACTATTGATACCCATGTGTTTGGGATTCATTTCGCTTCAAAACATTGATTGGTTGATAGATTGCTTACTCCTGGTCAGATTTATGATTCCCAGGAAAAATCTAAAAATTCGTATTTACCTAAAAAAGTTTTGTTTTTTACAAACAAGACTAAGTACTTATTAGTTTAATAAGCAGGGGAACTGAAACTTAATCAGGAAAGTTCGGCAGAATTTTTTTTACCAGGAAGATTGGCTTTCATAAAGGTAACTATGCTAACCTGTTGAGAATCGCTACACTGGCGGATACAGTTGTATTTTCATGCTTGGTTCGCCCAGCGTTTATGGTTCACATCAAGCGCCTGGAATTATCCCATTTCAAGTCCTTCGGCGGCACTTCCCAAGTACCTCTGCTGCCGGGGTTTACGGTTATTTCTGGGCCAAATGGTTCGGGAAAGTCGAATATTTTGGATGCACTACTGTTTTGTCTTGGTCTTGCTAGTTCTAAGGGGATGCGTGCGGAACGTTTACCTGATTTGATTAACCACAATCACCAAAATGGTCGTGGAACTGCTGAAGCTAGCGTTACGGTGACTTTTGATTTGTCGGATGAACCTGGGTTTTTTACCGCACAGGAGGAGATTGGGGGAGATGGGGAGATGGGGAGATGGGGAGATGGGGAGATGGAGGAAAATACTCCCCCTACCTCCCTACCTCCCCACCCCCCCACTTCTTCTCCCCAGTCCCCGAAAGAGTGGAGTGTGACGCGGAAGTTGCGGGTGACGAAGCAGGGGAGTTATACTTCGACTTACTTTATTAATGGGGAGTCTTGTACGCTGACCCAGTTGCACGAGCAGTTGAACCGTTTGCGGGTTTACCCGGAAGGTTACAATGTGGTGTTGCAGGGGGATGTGACTAGCATTATTTCGATGAATGCTAAGGAACGTCGGGAAATTATTGATGAGTTGGCGGGTGTTGCTGCTTTTGACCGGAAGATTTCTCAGGCGAAGGAGACTTTAGATTCGGTTAAGGAAAAAGAAGATAGTTGTCGGATTGTGGAAAGGGAGTTAATATCGCAGCGCGATCGCCTTTCCCAAGATAGAATTAAGGCGGAAAAGTATCAGAAACTCCGGGCAGAATTACAGGAAAAGGAAAAGTGGGAGGTTGTCTTAGTTTGGCAAACTCTGCGAAGTCAAGAATGGCAGTTACGAGAGCAAATTGCATTAGGCGATCGCAATTCTACCCAATTAACTGAACAATTGGAAAGTCTCAATCAACAAATTGGGGAAGTCAGCGCTGAATTAGAAGAGTTGAATGCCAAAGTTAAAGCTTTGGGTGAAGAGGAACTTTTATCATTACAATCGGTTTTAGCAACTCAAGAAGCTGAAAAACGTCAGTTACAATTACGGCAAACGGAATTAACTACGAGTTTTAATGAAACGGAAAAACGATTAAGGGAAACTCGGCAGGAAATTGAACAACATCAGCAAAGTTTAGGGCGAATTTCTGAAGAACAGGAGGTTGTGAGAAATGAGTTGGTGGGATTGGTAGCGTTGCGGGATGTTGCACAATTGGCGGTTAATCAGAGTCGGGAGAGTGCTAGTGCGATCGCATCTTCTTCAGAAGCTTGGGTACAACAACAAACTTCTCTAAATCGTCAAGTTGAAAATCTCTTAGCAATCATCGATCCTCAACGTACAGAACAAGCGCAATTAAGGGAACGTTTTACTAATTTAGAACGCCAAGTTGAAGAACAAACTCAAATTTTAGAATCTCTAGCACCGCAGTTGGAAAGTAAACAATCTCGTGAGGTGGATTTTGAAAATCAATTACAAGAATCTGGGTTAAGAGTGCAACAGTTAGCGGAAAGATTGTCTTACTCAGAACAAGAGTTGAAATTGCAACAAGACACGCAAAAACGCCTGTCTCAAGAACAGCGAGAAAAGCAACGTCAACTCGATAAATTAGAAGCGCAACAACAAGCACAACAAGAAGCTCAAGGAACTTACGCCACTAAGTTAATTTTACAGTCGGGAATGCCGGGAATTTGCGGTTTAGTTGCTCAATTAGGAAGGGCTTTTCCTGAATATCAATTAGCTTTGGAAACTGCTGCTGGTGGGCGTTTGGGACATTTAGTAGTTGAAGATGACGGAATTGCGGCGGCGGGAATTGAATTATTGAAACAGAAAAAAGCGGGAAGAGTGACCTTCTTACCTTTGAACAAAATCCATGCACAAAAAGTTACGCCGATTGTGGCGTTAAGATATGCTAACGGATTCATTGATTATGCGATTAATCTGATAGAATGTGAACCGCGATATCGGGATATTTTTGCTTACGTTTTTGGGAGTACGATCGTATTTAAAACCCTGAGTGATGCAAGGCAATATATCGGTCAATATCGCATGGTAACTTTGGATGGGGATTTGTTAGAATCTAGCGGGGCGATGACTGGTGGAAGTGTTAGTCATAATTCTGGGTTACACTTTGGCACAGGTCATTCTACTGAATCGGTAGAAGTAGTGAGTTTGAAGAATAGATTGCATGATATCGAGTTAGTTTTGGAGAGATGCGAACAGAGTATTGGGAAACTAACTCAAGATATTAAACAACTGACTCAGCAGTTAAGTGAAGCGAGACAGGAACGCCGGGAACAGGAGTTACATTTTGAACAGTTGAAGAGAGAAATTAATGGGTTGAACGAACAGCGATCGCAACTGAGTTCCCAAATTGCCAAAAATACCTTAGAATTATCTAGCGCCAAATCTCGCTTGCAAGTTCTAGAAACTGAATTGCCAGCGAATGAAGCTAACTTAGCCCAATTAAGACAAAGTTTAGCTGAGTTAGAACAGTCGCAAATTCACAGCGAATGGCAACAAATGCAAGCAACGATCAAAGTTCAAGAAGCAGAACTAAATCAACGAGAACAAAATCTGCGAAATGCCGAACAAAGATTGAAAGATTTAGAGAATCAAAGTCAACTTTTACAAGAAAGAATTGGTGAATCTCAGCGTCGAATAGCAGAATACGAAACCCAAAGAAATCAGCAACAAGAACAGTTAACTACTGTGACTAATCAAGACTTGGAAATTAATGCGAAAATTGCCGAAACTCAAGCGGCGATGATTCAAGCAGAAGCGAAATTAGGAGAAGAGAAAAAGACAAGAGATGCAAGGGAAAATAAATTGCGTCAATTACAAAAATCCCACCAACAAACCGAATGGGAACTGCAAAAACTGCAAGAAACTCAAGCTTTACGTCGGGAAGAATTAGCAAATGTAGAAACGCAAAGACAAGCTCAAGAAAGGGAATTACCCGAACCTTTGCCAACCGTACCAGAGAATACGAATTTAGAAGAATTGCAGAAAGAAATGCGGAGTTTGCAAAAGCGGTTGCAAGCAATGGAACCCGTGAATATGTTAGCGTTGGAAGAGTACGATCGCACCCAAGCACGCCTAGATGAACTAACAGAAAAACTAACAACTTTAGAAGCAGAACGAACAGAACTGTTACTGCGAATTGAAAACTTTACAACCTTGAGATTTCGCGCTTTTAAAGAAGCATTCGACGCAGTAAATAAAAACTTTCAAGTAATCTTTGCCGAACTTTCTGAAGGTGATGGAAGCTTAACATTAGATAACCCAGAAGATCCATTTGCTGGCGGACTTAACCTAGTGGCTCATCCTAAAGGAAAACCAGTACAAAGACTAGCTTCCATGTCAGGAGGAGAAAAATCTTTAACCGCATTGAGCTTTATTTTCGCCTTACAACGCTATCGCCCATCACCTTTTTACTCATTTGATGAAGTAGATATGTTCTTAGATGGAGCAAACGTCGAACGATTAGCTAGAATGATTAGACAACAGGCCGATCGCGCACAGTTTATCGTTGTTAGTCATAAAGGCCCTATGATCAAAGCAGCAGAAAGAGTAATTGGAGTGACTCAAGCAAGAGGAGCATACACCCAAGTTTTGGGAATTAAGTTGCAAACTGCGACCAAACCTAACTAAACTTTGTTTCATTAAGATTGGTATTATAAAAGGATTTTTAACCAGGATTCGGGATAAGTTAATGACATCTGATCAGATCCGCCTTCGCTCAGAAATATTGGGTACACAGGTAATTACCCGCGACACGGGTAAACGCCTGGGTGTAGTAAGTCAACTTTGGGTAGATATCGATCGCCGAGAGATAGTCGCGCTCAGTTTACGAGATAATATTCTTGGGATCGGCGGTGTACCCAGAAATATGCTTTTAGAACGCATCCGTCAAATAGGCGACGTTATTTTGGTAGATGATGATAGCGTCTTAGAAGATGATGTAGATGTAGAAGCATATAGTAATCTAGTCAACTGCGAAGTAATTACAGAAACAGGCGAACCTTTAGGTAGGGTAAGAGGTTTTAAGTTTGATATTGAAGACGGTAAACTGACTTCTTTAATCATTGCTTCGGTAGGTTTACCACAAATTCCCGATCGGGTTGCGGGTTTTGAGACAATTAGTACTTATGAGTTACCCATTGAAGAAATTGTCAGCAGTGGCCCAAATCGGTTAATCGTATTTGAAGGTTCCGAAGAAAGACTGGTACAATTAACTGTTGGGGTAATGGAACGCTTAGGTATTGGTAGAGCGCCTTGGGAACGGGAAGAAGACGAATTTGCTGCGCCTGTAGCTATTAAAGCCGACAAACAATTACCCAAAGGTGAACCTTTGCGTGCTGCTAACCCCCAACCAGTTCGCATCAACAAACCTGTTGTAGAACAAGAATGGGATGATGATAACTGGGAAGCAGAGCGTCCGCAACCTTTACGCAAAATGGCGCAAGCAGAACCAGTTTACGAAGAAGAGTTAGAAGACGCAAATTGGAGCGAACCACCGCAACGCAATTACGCACAAAAAGCTTACCCGGAACCGGAACCGCCACGTTATGATAACCGGAATTACGATGAGGAAGAGGAAGACGTTTGGGCGGATGATGAAGCGCCTAAACCTTACAAAGCCCCCAAGATAAATATTCCTGAGAAGAAGAAAGCGCCAGAGTATGAAGAGGAAGAACGTTACTAAAGTTTTGGGTTTTTGATAGTAAAGCGGTGGCTTCTTTAGGGAGTCGCCGCTTTTGAATTGTTTGAGTGTTGTTAGAGTATTTAATTAACCCTTAAATTTCGCACTTCCTCCAAGTTTAATCCTGTTGTTTGACTGATAGTTTGGTCGTCTAATCCCACATCAATTAATCGCTTGGCAATTTCTAGCGCTTTTTCTTTCATCCCTTCTTTACGTCCTTCTTTAAGTCCTTCTTCACGTCCTTCTTCACGTCCTTCTTCACGTCCTTCTTCACGTCCTTGTTTGACAGCTTTTGTAATAGCATTACGTTGATCTTGAATGTAAATTTCTCGGTGGCTTAAATCTTCTAATTCTTCACGAGTTAAATTACAGCGATTAGCAATTGCAAAAGCTTTTTGAATTTCGGGAATTTCCCCTATTTCCTCTGGTACAGTTTCCAAGCTCCTAGCGGTTTTGAGAAAATAAATCCATTTATCGGTAAGGGTTTCTAACTGAGCCAATTCTTTGTTAAACTTGGGCAATTCTACAAACACTAACTCAATATCATAAATTGAATAATCAACCAAGTAATCTTGCTCTTTGAGGGCGAAGCGAGAAATTACTTTATCCCAATTTGTAAACATTTCAAAATCAGTAATTGTTAAAGCAATTACAGGATTTAAAAGGTGATAATTTTCTCCAACATCCAGTTGAATTGAATAAGCTTTGGCAGCGTTGTATAAAATGCGCTTTTCAAAACCTTCAACATTCAATACTTGCATTTCGATAATTACAGTTTTGTCGCCTGTAATTTTGGCTTTGACATCCAAGTAAGTATCTTTAACGCCTCTAATTTTCGGTGCTAGATAAGGGTTGAGTATTTCTAAATCTTCAATGGTGGAATTGCCATCATAAAGCAGAGCATTTAAAAAGCTGATTAAAATATCTTTGCTTTGTTCAGAACCGAAGATTTTCTTAAAGGCAAAGTCGGTTTTGGGGTTGATGAATCTCATTGTTCATTCTCATATAAGAAATAAAGATTACTTTATTTAGCATAGCTGAGAATAAGCGATCGCACTTGACTAATTTTCAATTTACCCAAAATCCAACCTTTTTGAGCGAAGTTTATTTGTATGTAGCACAATCTTCACTGATTTTTTAACCAAAAATGTCATCTAGATCGCGTAGTGCTGCTGGAGAAATAAAATTTTGGCTCACTGTTGCTCCTCACGTAATTTAGTAAGTTTTTGATCTAATCTTTCAAACGCCACTTCAAGAGGGAATTTTTCACCTCGTTCTAGTTCTTCCAGTCCAATTTCTACTTTTTCGCGAGTTTCCTTTAGCCACTGCTCGTAACTTGTGCTTTGCTCTTCTAATAAGTTTAATGCTGCTGCGATCGCTTCTTCTGCATTAGCAAAAATTCCTCGTTCAATTTGCGATTGGATAAACTGCTCTTGTTCTGGCTTGAGAGTAATATTCAGCGTTTGGGTTTTTGGGATACTCCAGAAAATCGAGAGTTAGTCACACAGCATCTTCAGCAAGTGGTTCAAACTCCCGACAACGTTGTTGAACAAGTGAAAAGTTCTTGGGAAATCATGCCAGATGGAACTCGTAGATTTGTCAGTGCAGAAATTTACGGCAGATGACTACACCTTGGCTTCATAAGCGTTATGCTCATATTATTAATTGCTTGCCTGGGTCTGCGCTTATGAAACTCCGCCAAAAGTTTGATGAACTGGCAATGTTGGAATTGTTTTATGCTGAACCAGTAATTGCTAATCCCGCTGATGGATACTGGTGTTATGAAGTAACCGACGCTTCAGGTATTAAACTACGCTTTGGCATGGATGTAATTCAAGAGTCAGTTCAAATTAATCTAAAACTTGCCGATGTTTCTATTTTTAACTTTACCTTTGAAATGGTTGAAGATATTGAAATTATCGATCGAGAGAAGGGAAGGTTTGCTTTTGAAGTAGCAGCGAAAAATCAAGAAGTTAAAACAAAGATACAAGTAGAACTCAGACCTTACATTAGAATCGAGGGAGCTACTTTGAAAAATTGTTACTAAAAGAGTAGAAAGAGCATTAAAAAATTGACATGGCTTTTTATGTGTTTCTTTGCAAAGAAAAGGAAGACGATACCAGCGTCGTCTATTGTTTTAGCCCTGACGAAAAACTATTTGGCAGATTGTGGTTAGATAAAAGTAATGGCGAAATTAAAGAAATGGAGCCAGTTCCTACTAATAACTCACAAGCTGTATTTCTGAGAGCAGCAATCAAAATCCGTCAGCATTGGAAACAGGGAAAATTCCCAGAAAAAACTTGCTGGGCATCATAATTTAAGGTTTGTGTAAAGATGGGTAAATAGCGATCGCTTTTTGGCGATCGAGCTTTATTTCACTGGTTTATTTATACGCTGTTAAAGAGCAGATTCTCAACTTTTTATTAAAATAGTTAGCTGTTTTGGTAGGATCTGTAAAGAGTTAATAATAGTTGAGCAACGTGGTAACTTCTGAGCGCAAACCTTACCTGTTAGATTTTGAAAAGCCCCTGGCTGAATTAGAAAATCGCATCGAACAGATCCGCGAACTGGCTACAGAAAATGGAGTTGATGTCAGCGAGCAGATCCGTCAGTTGGAATCACGGGCTTTAGAACTGCGTCAAGAAATTTTTAGTAATTTGTCTCCTGCCCAAAAGTTACAATTGGCACGTCATCCTCGTCGCCCTAGTACTTTGGATTATATTCAAGCGATTAGTGATGAGTGGATGGAGTTACATGGCGATCGCAGCGGTAGCGATGACCCCGCTTTAGTTGGTGGTGTGGGTAGTATCGCAGGTCGTCCGGTGGTGATGTTGGGTCATCAAAAAGGTCGCGATACTAAAGATAACGTTCAACGGCGTTTCGGAATGGCTTCTCCGGGAGGTTATCGCAAAGCAATGCGATTGATGGAACACGCCGATCGCTTCAGTATGCCAATTATTACTTTTATTGATACTCCCGGTGCTTGGGCAGGTGTGGAAGCGGAACAATTAGGTCAAGGAGAAGCGATCGCTTACAATTTAAGAGAGATGTTTCGTTTAGATGTGCCAATTATTTGTACTGTGATCGGTGAAGGTGGTTCGGGTGGTGCTTTAGGAATCGGCGTGGGCGATCGACTCCTAATGTTTGAACACTCAGTTTATACCGTTGCCAGCCCAGAAGCCTGTGCTTCTATCCTCTGGAAAGATGCTACCAAAGCTCCCCAAGCCGCTGAAGCCCTGAAAATTACTGCCGCAGATTTGAAAAATTTAGGAATTTTAGACGATTTGTTAGCAGAACCGAGCGGTGGCGCTCATTCCGACCCCCTGAAAACAGCAGCTACACTTAAACAGGCAATATTACACCACCTAAAAGAACTCTCTCAACTGACCAATAGCGAACGTCGGGATTTACGTTATCAAAAGTTCCGTCGCATTGGCGTATTCATCGAATAGTCAGCTGAAAATTTTTTCCTCCGTTCAAGTTTGCGTCAAATGATATAATCGAACCGTAACATTTGTTTACAAAAGCTCTCATACTCAGCTAACTCTCAGGTTGGCTAAGTAAGATGAGCGAACCATCGAGACTTTTGGGAAACTCAACTTGCCCCTTGGCAGTTGACCGAAAGCGATGGGTGTTAAAGCAAATTTCGAGATGTTTCAACTCAATGAGTGCTTCCAGCGAAAGACGCGCACTAATTACAGGAGCCAGTAGTGGCATTGGTAAAGCAACAGCTTTAGCCTTTGCTCAAGCTGGAATTCATGTAGGCTTATTAAGCCGCTCCCAAGAAAAATTAGAGGCGGTGGTTCAAGAAGCAGCGAAAGCTGGAGTAAAAGCGAAAGCTTATCCGATCGACTTAGCTGAGATTGACCACGTAAAAGCAAAAATGCAAGCGATCGCGGCAGACTTTGGCCCGATCGACATCTTGGTAAATAATGCTGGGATGGGATACACCAAAAACCTAGTGGATACCCCCCTTTCTGACTGGCAAAAGGTAATTGACCTGAACCTGACAAGCGTATTTCAGTGCATCCAGGGTGTATTGCCACAAATGCGCGATCGTCACAGAGGAACAATTATCAACGTTATCTCAATAGCAGGTCAACAAGTTTTTCCTGGTTGGGGCCCATACTGCGTGAGCAAATTTGGCTTGATGGCACTCTCCAAAACTTTAGCAGCTGAAGAACGCACTTACGGGATTAGAACCAGTGCGATCTGTCCAGGTGCAGTGAATACCCCGATTTGGGACACAGTTGATGCTGATTTCGATCGCTCAGCCATGCTCAACCCAGAAACCGTAGCTCAGACAATTCTAGTCGCCGCACTATTACCAGAACAAGCCGCGATCGAAGAGTTAACCCTAATGCCCAGTGCTGGCACATTCTAATGCAGCGCAGCAGAAATGATTGAGGAGTTGAAGACAGGTAGAAAGGCTAAACATCAAAGCCTGATACCTTCTGCCTGCTGCCTTATTCCACTAGCGACTTACTCCCGTTTTCACTCAATTCTCTAAACGTAAGGCTAATTATGACTATCGCTTCTTCCAACGGTTCTAACGGATCTCAATCCCTTGCTGTCAACACCAATGGCACTGTGAATGTCTCGACTCGACCCGATCGCAACACCTTAAACGGTCGAGAAGCAAAGTTACACTCTCCTTCCGAAGAAAGCAACCAAGCAATGATGGATGCTGTCAGGACAATTCTTTTAGGCGTAGGAGAAGATCCCGAACGGGAAGGATTGCTGAAAACTCCTAAGCGAGTTGCAGAAGCAATGCGTTACCTTACCAGCGGTTACAATCAATCTCTCGAAGAATTAGTCAATGATGCCATTTTTGATGAAGGTCACAACGAAATGGTACTCGTCAGAGATATCAATTTCTTTAGCCTTTGCGAACACCATATGCTACCTTTCATGGGTAGAGCGCACGTTGCTTATATCCCTAATCAAAAAGTCGTCGGACTTAGCAAATTAGCTAGAATTGTGGAAATGTATTCCCGTCGATTACAAGTTCAAGAACGTTTAACTCGCCAAGTTGCGGAAGCAGTGCAAACTATTTTAGAACCAAAAGGCGTAGCTGTAGTTATGGAAGCTACCCATATGTGTATGGTGATGCGAGGTGTCCAAAAACCTGGCTCTTGGACTGTTACTAGTGCAATGGTAGGAGTATTCCAAGAAGAACAAAAAACTCGTGAAGAATTTCTCAATTTAATTCGTCATCAACCTGCTTTTATCTAATAAACCTTCCAGACCTACAATCTCGTTCCCAGGTTCAACCTGGGAACGAAAGACAGAGGCTCTGCCTCTGGTTCTAGATGCAAAATTTCAGTTTATTAAAAGCTGTTCTTTGCTAACAAGTTAGTAAATAGTCGGGCAACTTTATCTAAGTCTTTGTCTCCTGGCGATCGCTCCACGCCGCTAGATAAATCAATCCCATCAGGTTGTAATAAACTTAAAGCATCGCTAACATTATCTGGTGTTAATCCGCCTGCGAGTAACCAAGGCAAACAAGGTTTATAGTTTTGTAGCGTATTCCAATCTAAAGTTTTACCAGTGCCACCCAATTGATGAGGATGATAAGCATCTAACAAGAGCATATCTACAGAATCGGCATAAATTTCTGAGTTAGTTAAACATTGGGTGGTTCGCACTCGTAAAGCTTTGATAATTTCTATTTTTGGTAAGGAGTGACGCAACTGTTGGCAAAAATCGGGCGATTCGTTACCGTGTAACTGAACTCCGCTTAATCCTGTGGTAATTACAGTTTGACAAATTTCTGTCACAGTGGTATTAGCAAATACACCAATCCGATCGACTGCTTGGGAAAGTCCTTGGGTGAGAGCAGAAATTTTTTCCCTACTAACATAGCGGGGAGAGGAGGGGACACAAATAAATCCTAAAGCTGTTGCGCCCAGTTGAGCGATCGCATTTCCTTGTTCTGGTTTAGTAATCCCGCAAATCTTGACCCGCATATTTTCTTTCACCTTCAAAATTATCTAGATTTGTATCAAAATTTGGCGATTATGTTAACTCTTAAAACAAAAAGCGTTTTTTGGATACGAACTTTTTATAATTCTTGATGAACTTCTGTAATGGAGACGCATCTTGATTCACTCAGTTTTACTAGGGGTTGAATACACTGCTCCCACCACAGCCAGTTGGAGTCCAGCTGTAGGCGCAGTGATGATTGTCTGTAACCTACTCGCCATTGCCATCGGTCGCTTTGCCATTCAAAATCCGGGACAAAGCCCCGATCTTCCGGTTGATAAACCCGCACTATTCCGTAATTTTACTTTGGCTGAACTCTTAGCGACCATGAGTTTCGGTCATATCTTGGGGGCTGGAGTAATTTTAGGCTTGGGTAATGCAGGCGTGCTTTAATCTGGCGATCGATATTATCAGAAAAAAATGCTTTCATCCCTAGACTAAAGTCGCAGGTAGTGTCAAAATCCATCTATTAAACCAAATTTCTCGAAACAGGAGAAAGAATTTTGATTAACTCAATTTTATTAGCCGCTCAAACCCTCAACGTCCGCTCCGAAAATTGGTCTTTACAGGTAGGAGTAGTGATGATTCTTTGCAATATTCTGGCATTGGTAATTGTTCGCTATGCTACCCAAGACCGGGGCAGTAAACCAGCCTCGCCTGTTCCTGGCTTTGGTTTGCCACAATTGATCGCAGGTACCTGTTTTGGTCATATTTTGGGTGCTGGCGTAATTTTAGGGCTAACTAACTCTGGAGTCCTGTAAATCGAGACTGATTTTCTCAGATTCCCGACTTCTTGAAGAAGTCGGGAATCTAAGCATCTAGTTGGAAATCTTTCTGACTTTCAGTAGGGGAGCGCTATAAAATTAAATAGTATTTTAAATTTATAAGTAAAGAAAGCTAAAGGAAGTTTTTTATGCAGTCAGGCTGGCGAATTGGGTCTATCTTCGGTATTCCATTGTACATCGACCCATCGTGGCTGATTATTTTGGGTTTTTTCAGTTTCGTCAATGGGATCAATTTACAACAAGATTATCCAAGTTGGTCTTCGGGAACTGCTTGGTTAATTGGGTTTTTCATGGCATTGTTGCTGTTTATTTCGGTATTATTGCATGAGTTGGGTCATAGTTTGGTTGCCCGATCGCAAGGCATTAAAGTTAGTTCGATTACTTTATTTTTGTTTGGTGGAATTGCCGCGATCGATCGGGAATCAAAAACCCCAGGTTTGTCTTTTCAAGTGGCGATCGCTGGCCCAATAGTTAGTTTCATTTTGTTTATAATTTTATCTTCGATCGCTCTGCCATTTTCTACTTTGAGTCCGATGGTTGTGTTAGTCAAGCGGTTGGCAGAAATTAATTTAGTTTTGGCTTTGTTTAATTTAATTCCTGGTTTACCTTTAGATGGAGGTCAAATTTTAAAAGCTGCTGTATGGAAGGTGACTGGCGATCGGTTTAAAGCTATTCACTGGGCAGCTAAAACTGGAAAATTCATCGGTTGGGCAGGGATAATTTTTGGGGTAATCTTTAGTTTATGGGTGCCTGGTTTATTATGGATTTCTCTACTTGGTTGGTTTATTTTGCGAAATGCTAACGCTTACGACCAAGTTACCAGCGTACAGCAAACTTTATTACAGTTAATTGCTGCTGATGCGATGACTAGAGAATTTCGTGTCATTGATGCAGATATAACTTTACGCAGATTTGCGGATGATTATTTGCTAAATACTAATCAACCAGAAGTTTATTTTGCTGCTTCTGATGGTCGATATCGGGGTTTAATATCGGTTGATGAGTTGCGATCGATCGAAAGGAGTCAATGGGAAACTCAAACAGTTCATAGCATCGTTAAACCTTTGTTAGAAATCAATCATGTAGAAGAAAAAACCCTTTTGATAGATGTAATTAACCGTTTAGAAACTGATAATTTAACTAGAATTACTGTACTTTCTCCTGCGGGTGCTGTCGCTGGTTTGATCGATCGAGGTGATATAGTTAGAGCTTTAGCTCAAAAGTTAAATGTGCGAATTCCTGAAGCACAAATTAAGCGAATTAAAGAAGAAGGTAGCTATCCTCCAGGATTACAAATTGCTGCACTTGCTCAACAAGCAGCAGAATCTCAATTAATAGAGAATAGCCAATAAGGGAATTAGTGATTGGGGACTGGGGACTGGGAATGATGATTTTTCACCCTTAGTCCCAAGCTTTAAATTGAAAATTTATAAATTTAAAATTTAGTGGGATTTTCATTAAAATTGCTGAATATTGACAAATCCAACTAAGAATGAAGGATTGTCAAGAAAGCTTAATAATACGGGCTAAATTTTGAATTATAGAGAGTTATAATAAGCAAAATAGGAAAGTAAAATTAAAAACTTACTGATACGCTTGAATTGAATTATTCGAGAGGTAAAAGCTGTGAACTTCTCTTTCATGATCCCATTGACGATCGTCTTTGTGGCTACGTATTTTTTCAAAAAGTCATCCGATGACATAGCCTATTTGTGTGGTGTAGTCATTATCATAGGATTACTTTTAAGTTTGGTCTTAGCACCTTGGCAAATTCAACTGTTACTGTTAATCATTGCCGCACTTTCAACAATGACATTGCGACAACCAAATCAAACAATAACAGAGGTAGAAATCGAAAACAAACCATCCTTAACTTATCGGGGAAGTAACTACGATAACACTTCTAATCCAAGTAATATCGAAGTTACTGATACTGAATTAGAAGGGAAATATCGAGGGCAAGTTTGGAAAAATCATCATCCAGAAGAAGTGGTAGTTCCCCAAACTTTTCACCTGACTTACAGAGGTGCTACTGTGGAATGTCAAAAATATGTAGCCCTAACAGAAGAAGAACAGGCTGAAATTGAAGTAAAGGGAAATTTGCCAGCCAACAATCTTAATTCTAATTCTTAGTTACAAGCAAGATAACTTCCATCTAATTGAGACTGAATTTGTTGCCATTCCAAATCAGTTAAAGGGTGCAATACTAATTGAGTATTAAAACAAGTTTCTGCGGCTGAAATTAATGCTTCTATTACTTTTGGAATTAAGCTTTTTTCTAATTGAATAGATAAATTAATTGTTGGTGATGCAGTTTCAGAAAACACTAAAGAGAAGAGAGATCGATCGGGTTGCAAGAGCATAGAACCATGTTGCAAAATAGCACCATCTCGATAAAGTTGAGCGCTACCTACGAATTTAGAGCCATTATCTAATAATAAATCTGCACCTGTAGCGGTAGCAAAACAATTAGGATTGTGGATATAACCACGCCCAGCTATACCATAGTGTACGTTTACGCCGAGCGATCGCCAACCCACAATTAAAAACTCACATAACTTTTGGTAAACTTGCATCCGACTCCCACTAATTCCCGACGTAATTATTGCATAAGTTAAATCACCTTGATGTAAAACCGCCCTGCCTCCCGTAGGACGACGCACCAAATCTAACTTAGTATTTTGCCAATATAAATTTTCCCAAAAATCAGGCCAACGTCGCTGATGATATCCTAAAGAAATTGCACCTGGCGACCAAGTATAAAAACGTAAAGCTGGAGGATGTAAACCCAGTCGATGCTGTTCTAATAGCCACTCATCAATAGCCATTTGCACCTTACCTGAAGCCTCCAGCAGCGGAATTAAACGGAATTGGTCATTTGTCATTTATGATTAGTTAGGCTCTCCCGTACTCATGGTGATAAGTAAAGCTGATTAGTTAATGAAATGCTTACTCCTCAAGGCTTCCCAGTCCCCAGTCCCCAGTCCCTAAAATCAGGGTTTTCCACCACAAGTACGGGAGAGCCATAACTACTAACAAAACTGCTCTTGTAAAGCTTCATCATTATTATCAGCAATTGTGGCAACAATAGTTATAGCTCGAGAGATTTCCCCTGGAGAAAGTTCCGCCACAGTACGAGTTGTAATCACCACTATTTGATCTTCGATAATCGCAAAGCGAGATTCAAAAGTTTCCGTCCAGTTCATTTGCAAAAGTTTCCGCATTAATCCTAATTCATCTTTAGCAGGTAGTTTTAGCACTGAAGACCAAACTGTGAAGGTATCATCATCTGTAGATCCGGTAAGTTGTACAAATACCTCAACACTACCGTACTTGAACTTCCACAGATGACCTGCCTCAGTTTTGTTAACCATTGCAGTATCATCTTGAGCCAAACTAGAAATTACAGTTTCGATCACATCTTGGTAATTAACTGTTCCTTCAACCAACTCATTAGTTAGTTCGCTGCCAGATAAATTTTGAGTAGCAACCGTTTCTGCATTCGGCTGAAAGGTAGTCATAGAAGTTTCCTTTACTCCTGTTGCGGTACTAGACCAACATTATCGTTTCTTAGCGCTTTTGTGGAAGTACAGGGGAGGAGGGGACGAGGGGACAAGGGGACAAGGGGACAAGGGGAATTTTTTACTTTCTGTCCCTGGAACCCCTGGAGTACCACTGGTTTTCCCTGTGTTCGATTTTAGAAAAAATTATTTTATAACAACTTAACTTTGCTTAACGTTACAGGGTAGAATGACCGAATGGTGTGAGTAAGCAAATATAACTAAGCAAAAAAAATGTCTACTGGTTTATCTGCATCAACTATCCAACGTCCTGCGATCGCCGTTCAAGAAGCGAGCAATATGTCCATAGCACTATCTAATCAAGTCCGTCTGATGGAAAAGATGAAGTCGGTATACCAGGCAGATCAGCAACTTAAGCTGTTAAATCTGCAAGCGGAAGTCGAGAGTTTATTGCAGCAGCTACAAAACATTAAACAACAGCGGTTGACAGAAGATCCAGGAATCAACCGTCAGGATTGAGGTAGAAGAGATTAACACTATCAATCCTGGGACATAGATGAGTACCCTGGCTTTGATTTTGGCTGAGGTTCAATTTCTCATGGGTAGTCAGCAACATCACATTATGGTATAAAAAGAAAAGTTTTGCTACGAACACATCTGTTTTTTCACAAAAACCCAGTATTGTTCCCCAGCCTGACTATTACTGAAATTTAGCCAAAAAGCACAATATTCCTCAAGATTGCCTATTAACAATCCCTCTTTAGTAGGCTAATTTTTTGTGTATATTTTGCTACAGATTTTTACCGCAGGAAGTTTAAGTTGGTTAATTCATGACACTATCATTTGTAAAATCCCAAGATTTGGAATCTACTCTGGAAGTTTCGGCAAATATTGACATCAGAGATATTTTGCGGACTCTACCAAAAGAGGTTTTCCGAAAAAATCGCCGGAAAGCTTGGACTTCGGTGGTAATTAATGTGTTGCTGGTTGGTTTAGGTTATGCCAGCATTGCTTTTTCTCCTTGGTTTTTGTTACCATTCGCCTGGATTTTTACGGGTACGGCGCTGACTGGTTTTTTTGTTATCGGTCATGATTGTGGTCATCGTTCATTTGCTAACCGTCGATGGGTGAACAATTTGCTGGGTCATCTGATGATGCTGCCTTTAATCTATCCTTTTCATAGTTGGCGGATTCATCACAATCACCACCACGCGCATACAAATAAGATGGATGAGGATAATGCTTGGCAACCTTTAAAACCAGAGTTTTATGATAGTTTCAGCTTGCTGGGACAATGGGTTTATCAATTAGTACGAGGTCGTTTTTGGTGGGTAGGATCGATCGGGCATTGGGCGGTTTTACACTTTAATTGGAACCGATTTGAAGGTAAAGAACGTTCGCAAGTCAGATTTTCGGTATTGTTGGTTTTGGGGTTTGCTGCGATCGCATTTCCCACCTTAATCGCTACCACTGGAATTTGGGGTTTTGTCAAGTTTTGGTTAATGCCTTGGTTGTTTTACCATTTCTGGATGAGTACCTTCACTTTGGTACACCACACCTATCCCGACATTCCTTTTAAACACGAAGCAGAATGGAACGAAGCAATGGCGCAGTTAGCAGGAAGCGTTCATTGTGACTATCCCGGCTGGGTAGAATTTCTCTGCCACGATATCAACGTTCACATTCCCCACCACATTTGTACTGCTATTCCTGCCTACAATTTGCGGTTAGCACATCGCAGTTTAAAGGAAAATTGGGGAGAGTATGTCCGAGAATACACTTTTTCTTGGTCATTAATGAAACAGATTACCGACGAATGTCACTTGTATGACCCGGAAAAATGCTATGAGTCATTTCCGAATCATCACGCTAAATAATTAGTTCGTTGTAACAACTTCAGTCGTTACTATCTACAAAATTGGGAAGAAACGACTAAAGTCGTTACAACAGACCCAATGGAAGCTCAGCTGATATAACAGCTGAGCTTTTTGGCAATATTTGTAAAATAGTGTTTATCCTGTAGCGACATTGCCTAATCAATCGCTAAACTACGCAAATAACACTTATAAAAGTTTGAAAATCCTCAGTCGGATAATGAATATACCAAAGCATTCGAGCAAACTAACCCTGGAGAGCAGAAAACTTAACTATCATGATGTTTATAGTTGTCCTGTCTGTCGCTATGGTCATATTTCGGTGTTGACTCTCACAGAGGCTTTTGCTTGTGACTTTTGTCGCCATATTTTTACGGCTAACATTGAAGAACAAACATTGATTATGGCAGATAGTACACCGCCGATGGCTTGGCGGTGGACTGGTCGAAATTGGAAGTTAGCGCATCAGAAAGATTCGGAATTATCTTTTGTGGTTTGGTTGTTGGGAATGGCTTTGGTAATTTTTCCAACATTAATTGTGGGAGTTTCTACTTATATTTTTCCGCCAGAAGAAGGAAGTAATCAATCTATTTTTCCTTTAATCTGGCTGTTTTTGACTTTTTTATCCCATTTAATTTTGGTTCTTTGGCTGTTAGCAGAAAGTTACCAGTTGCCATTTTATACTTATCTAAAAGTGAAAATTCGTAATTGGCTTAATCGGTAATTACTTGTTCGTAAAGTTGTCCTGCACGTTCCCAGGTGTATTCTGTTTCTACCAAATGTCGCCCATTTTTGGATAATTCTTGCCGCAATTCTGGGTTTTCAAATAAGCGACTGATGGCGTTAATATATTCTGGGATGGTGTTAGCTCTTAATGCTCTGAGTGGTACATTGGGAGTGTCAACGGCTAATCCTTCTAATCCCCGATCGCTACCAACTACCGGAGTTCCCGCTGCCATTGCTTCTAAGGTTTTATTTTTAATTCCATAACCTGCACGCAAAGGTACTACACAAACAGTACTTTCGTGGAGATATTCTACCATTGATGGCACTTTTCCAGTAACAATAACTCCTTTAATTTCTGCGAGTGCTAAAACTTCAGGGGTAGGACGTGCGCCAACAATACTAAAAGTAGTTTCTGGGTAATTTTTTTGCAGTTCTAGTAACACTTCTAAAGCAAAAAATCGCACTGCATCGATGTTATGAGAAGCGTCCATTGCGCCGACAAATGCTAGTTTATATCCGGTGCGATCGCTATTTCGATAAGGGAATAATTCCAAGTCTACACCGTTGGGAATTACAGGAATTTTGGCATCAGCGCGGTATTTAAGAAATTGTTGTTTGTCGTCTTCGGTGGTGACAACTAAGTAGTTAAATTTGCTGGAGTAGCGTTTCTCATAGCGTTCTAAAAGTAGGTTGAGGTAAAGGCGATCGCGCAGCGCATTCGGTGAAGCACCCATATCTAAATGATCGCGTATCCAACCATAAACCGAACTGTGAATATTGACAATTGTTTTTACAGAGTTTTTAAATTCAGGACGCACATAAATTTCATTAACGCTATGTTCGCAGGTGATGACATCACATTTTCGCGATCGCACAAAATCATCTACCCAAGCTTGAATTTCGGGAGAATAACGATATAAAACATTTGGTGGCGTTGCCTTAATTAAAGACTCAGAAAAGCGAGAAACTTTCCCAACTAAACCTTTAATTCCACTTAGTTGAGTAGGTTCTACTGGTAGGGGAAAAATCACTAATTCTTTCACCCACTGACGCAGTTCTTCTACTTCGGTGTCAGTGACTCCTGAATGACGTTGAGTAACTAAGGTGATTTGATGACGTTGTTGCAGATATTTAAGTAAATTAAAAGTTCTAATTTCGGTTCCCCCACGAGTTGGTGGGTAAGGGAAAGTTGAGGAAAGCATGAGGATGTTCATGGTAATTAATAAAGCTTCATAGCTTTAGTTTGTCACAACAGCACTTGCACCTAGCTAAAACTTAACTGTATTGTCAGATTATTAAGTCAACTAATTTCGCCCCCACTCGTCAATAATAGTAAAAATTGTTTTTTCACCCAGACCTTTAACGGACTGTACTACATCCCTGTAATCTTCAAACTGCTGATTTTGCTTCTTCTGCCGAGCATTTTCTATTGCTTTGGCAATTTTTTCTGCACTAGAAATCCGCGAACGTTGCAGTTTGATTGCTAGTTGTTCTTGACTAAGCGTATTAAGTAATAGCAATGGATCATTTTTTTCGCTAGTTTGGGACTCAATATGCTTTAACTTGTCTTCTAACCTTCGCCTTTGTTCTGCTTGTTCTTCTCTAAATTCATTGATTTGCTTTTCAATCCGCAATTCAATATTAGTAATGCGTAGCTCCAAATCACTTGGGTAATCTTTGTGTTTTTCAAATTTATCACCTGACTCTAAGCTTCTGATTAATTCTACTTGTTTTTTAACAATGTCTTCACTTTCACCAGAAACTACAAAGGCATTAACCATTTCACCTTTACGAGTATCTTTTTCTCTAGCTCTTACAGCGGCATAGTATTCTAAATGCCCATCAATTATGCTATAACTTTCTGAACCTATTACTTTTAAAATCAATGGTTTTATCAGTTCCCCAGAATCTAAAATAATTTGGGCGAACTGTTCTAAGTCAGATTCATTAAAAGTCGAACGAGGAACGGATGACGTAATATTTTTAACATCTACAAGTGAAAGTGAAATCATTGTCTATTCCTCCATTTTTTCTAAAACTTCTATTGCTAAAAGCTCAAATTCGCTAGCAGCAGCCTGAGCAGGTTGATAATAAGATTTAACCTCGGCATAATCCATGATCGATTTAGGATCTGGAATTTGTAATTCTCCCACAGTTATAGTTTTATTAGTACATTCTGATAAAACGGTTCTTTCATAAATTACTGTTTCCATAAGAGGTAAATTATATTTTTCTGGTATGGCATTTCTCTGTTTAGGAAAAGTGTACTGTAAAAATTTTTGATTGGTTGCAATTTTAGAAGGAAGAACACCCATTACATTTATGCTAGGTTTTCCTATAGCTTCTCTACCTTCATTAATTTCCTTAATAAAGTTTTTCACACTTGACAAGCCTTGATTGGCAAATGGTTTTAAATCTGAAGGTATGATCAGATAATCAGCAGCAGTCAGAGCAACTTGAGCATACAAATCTCTAGATGGTGGAGTGTCAATAATCACAATATCATAGTCATTATCTGTTTTTTTCAACTTAGTAACTAGCCGATTTATGCTAGTTGCAGCCATTCGATTTAATTTAAACTGCCCTTCTATTAAATTAATATGAGAAGGAATAACATCAATTTCAGGGGTATTAAAATAATTAGATTTCTTTGCTACATCTTTAACAAAGTAGAAATCTGAGGATTCTAACAAATGATATATATTGCAATCTCTTAAATTATCGTCTTCCTCAAACTGGAACTTAATCAAACCAGTAGCAAAAGTGCTATTTGCTTGAGAGTCTATATCAATTAAAAGCACTTTTTTTCCTTTCTTACTCAATGCTGCTGCTAAATTTACTGCAACAGTTGTTTTACCGACTCCGCCTTTATTGTGGTAAACTGCGATCGTCTTCATTGTACTTTTCCTCTTAGTTTCAAGATTAGGTTTAGCAATTTGAACAGTCTTCTTTATCGGTTCATTTTGAGATTTAATTACCACAGAAGGAACTTCCGTAGGTTTTTCTTTCAGACTACCTCTGCCAATTAGAGATTTAATCTCATCTATGTGACTATCAAGTTTTTCGCCAGAACACTGAAAAATCAACTGGATATCATCGTTGAATCTTTCATAAATTCTAATTTCTTTAGCATTTGTCAGTAGTCCATATCTGAGATTCAAACTGATTAAGTATCGCTTGAGTCTGGGAATATGCTTATCCAATTTTTGCCCTGGATGTTTCGCTTCCATCACCACACCTGATGGCGAGTCACCATCCAAGACAAAAGGAATTTTTTGGATGGCAAAAGCTAAAAAATCTAGACGAATTCTGCCGAAAGAAACTTCTTGATGCCAGGTGTCAGGTGTATAACCTAACTTGGGTAACAAATAATTGACGATAAGCTTACTTTCAACTTCGCTTTCATTACGGCAAAGTTGAGGATGAAAACTCAAAATATTTCTCCTCTCTGGCGCAGTATTTCTCAAAGATAAGCTGACTCTGCTTTCTATTGTCGATCGAGCTACAATCCATCGATACGGGGAAACTACTGATTTCACTCTAAGCGAGATTCCTGGCTTCTTCAAGAGGTCGGGGATCTCTGTTTATCCCGCACTCCTGCGCCTGCTGCTACCTGAAAAGCAACTAGAGAAAGAAAATTTGCTTTACCAAAAGCGGGAAATTTGCCAAGATTACAGAGCCTATTAGCTAAAATAATCCAGTTGCCTAAAAGCTAGGATTCATGGGAAAATCATCCGTTGACTTGTCTACCAGGGGGAAGTTTCAGCAGTTAACGCCCTTTTGCACGACAAACATATTAAATTTATTCAAGCGTGGCGATCGATGTGTTATCCAAGAGTCTAAACAAGGTTGAAAACAGGGCGAAATTATTGAGAGGACTGAACGAATGGGATTAATAATTGCAACAGCAAATATGAAAGGCGGCGTAGGTAAAACAACCCTCACCGTAAATTTAGCTGCTTCCTTAGTAAAAGATTTCGGCAAAAAAGTTTTGGTGGTAGATTTGGATAATCAAATTAGTGCCACTTTGAGTTTAATGTCTCCTCAAGACTTTTCTAAGCGGCGACGGGATAAACGAACATTAAGGCATTTAGTAAATAAGGCAATTAAACCGGATCTTAAATTGACAATACCGATCGGAGAGGTAATTAATCCTTATGTTTGCTCGTTAAAAGGGTTAGATTTATTACCAGGTGATTTGGATTTATATGATGAATTTTTAGTATCGGAAATGCTGTATGAGAAAGCAGTTCGTACAGGTAGCAGTAACTTTGAACAAATTTGGATTGATTTTGAAAGAGAATTAGTAGCAACCATTATCAAACCTGTACTTAAAGACTATGATTTCATCATTCTCGACTGCGCCCCAGGTTATAACCTTTTGACTCGTAGCGGTTTACTCGCCAGCGATTTTTACATTTTACCAGCTAAACCCGAACCATTATCCGTGATTGGTATTCAGCTACTAGAAAGACGCATTGCTCAACAAAGAGAAGTTCACAGAAATGAAGCTAATATCAGAATTCAAATGTTAGGAATTGTCTTCACTATGTCAGCTAATTTATTAGCTGGTAGATACTACAATCAAGTAATGAGAAGAGTTAATGAAGATTACAGTGCTACTAAATTGTTTAAAACTCGCATTCCTCTTGATGTAAATGTTTCTAAAGCAGTAGATACTTTTATGCCTGTAGTTTTGTGCAATCCCCAATCACCTGGAGGTAAAGCTTTTACTCAATTAACTCAAGAATTTCTCCAAAAAATTACAGTCGCTACTAATACAAAACAGAATCCAGCAAAGATTGATTTTGGTGAATAAGGGACTGGAGTAGAGGCAATTCATGAATTGCCTCTACCCCAGTTCCCTACCACTAAAACTTCCCTTGTAATGCAGGAATGCAACGTTCACAAAGTAGGGGATCTGAAAGAGATTTGCCTACATTGACGGAATAATTCCAACAACGATCGCACTTTTCCCCATCAGCTTTAACTATTCCAACACCTAGATTTTCTGTCTGCAATTTATATTGCAAATCGGTTAAAGCATCAGGTGAATCTAACAATTCCACTTGGGAAGAAATGAACAGATAACGCAGTTCATCCACACCTCTAAGAATTCCTAAATCTTGGGGAACAGTCTCAACTTCTAACAAAGTAATTGCTTCCGGTTCAGTAGCTTCAGGAAGCAGTTTTTGTTCGGTAATTTCCCCAGTTTTACCCAAAATTTCTTCTTTGAAAGTGCTAACTTTTTCTACCCATTTTTCGCGGTCTTTAGCGAATAGTAAATAGCTGCGTGCATACCACAGAAAGTACAAAATTCCCACCGTTTTGAAAAATGGTTCTAGTACCGGAACTCGGTTAATTACCCCTAAAGTTCCCCCTATTACATAAAGAGTGATAGTTGCTGCCAGAATTAAACCAATAGTAATTAAAGGTTGATTGTAATTGCGGACAAACTCTCCGAAATTCACATTCAATTCTTGCAGAACTGGGTATTTAGTCGCAACAATTGACCCAGGTGGCGTGTATGCTTTGGCATCAATTAGAGTTGGTTCTGCTGGTGCTTCTGGTATGTATTCGACAATTTCCGGGGTTAATTCCGCCAATTGTTCGCGCAGTTTTTCATCAGCAACATAAAGCAAAACTTTCGCTTCCAAAGAAGAACCAATAGTTTTTTCACTCCGCGCCTGATCCATGACTTTATTAACTTCTTGGCGCAGCTGTCTTAATTGTTGCCATTTGTTAGCTAATTGGGGATTTTTCCACCTTTCATCTATTTTTACCCAACCTGCTTCAAACACGGATTTGTAAGGAGTTGAGTAAGGGATGAATTGCCAAATATCTTCGGCTGTGTGGCATAATACTGGTGCGATCGCTCTTGCTAAGTTTTCTAGTGCGATCGCTAAAACCGTTTGACAGCTACGACGACGATAAGCATCAGGCGCACTGATATACAACCGATCTTTCGCCACATCTAAATAGAAATTAGACAAATCTACCACACAAAAATTTTGCACCGTTTGGAAGAATCGGAAAAATTGGAAACTCTCAAAAGCAGCTTCCACCTCTGAGAAAACCTCCGTCATCCGATGCAACATATAACGGTCTAATTCCGGCAATTCTTCATAAGGAACCGCATCTTTTTCAGGGTCAAAATCATGCAAATTTCCCAACAAAAACCGCGCCGTATTGCGGATTTTACTGCGGATATCAGCCATTTGTTTGAGCAGATTTTTCCCCAAAGGCACATCAGTAGAATAATCTACCGACGACACCCACAACCGCAAAACATCAGCACCATAAGGCGGTTCTTCTTTCTGATTTTTTCCCCCTTCAATCACAATAATTGGATCGACAACATTCCCCAAAGACTTACTCATTTTCCGGTTCTGTTCATCCAAAACAAAACCATGAGTTAAAACCGTTTTATAGGGCGCAATTCCATTAGTTGCCACACTAGTTAATAAACTAGATTGAAACCAACCGCGATGTTGATCCGAACCTTCCAAATAAATCTCTGCGGGATAATGTAATTCCGGGCGTTGTTCTGCCACAGCTGCCCAAGAAGAACCAGAATCAAACCACACATCCATCGTGTCAGTTCCCTTGCGGTACTTCTTGCCATTGTTGAGTAATTTTTCCGGCAAAAGTTCCTCAACAGAAAGTTCCCACCAAGCATCAGAACCTTTTTCGGCGACAATGCTTTGAACGTGAGAAATCGTCTCTTCAGTTAACAGAGGTTCTCCGGTTTTTTCATCATAAAAAACGGGAATTGGTACGCCCCAATTACGCTGACGAGAGATACACCAATCCGATCGTTCTGCTACCATTGGTGTAATCCGATTTTCCCCTTGGGCGGGAATCCATTTAACCTCGGAAATTGCCTCTAAAGCTTGTTCCCGGAAACCAGAAACCGAAGCAAACCATTGTTCAGTCGCCCGATAAATCGTCGGTTTTTTCGTTCGCCAATCATAAGGATATTTGTGTCGATAAGGTTCTTCTTTCAACAACACATTTTCCTTTGCCAACGCTTCCACAACAGCGGCGTTACCTTTATCCAGAACATCTAAACCTGCAAATTGTCCCGCTTCTTCGGTGAAATTTCCATCAGCATCGACGGGGGAAAACGCAGGTAAATTGTAACGCTTTCCGACTTGAAAATCCTCATCCCCATGTCCGGGTGCAGTATGAACTAAACCCGTACCAGAATCAGTAGTAATGTAATCGCCACCGATGACAATGGGACTTGTGCGATCGTAAAGTGGATGCTTGTAAGTACAATTTTCAAAAGAACGACCCACGCCAACAGCGCGAACCGTCAACTTGACACCAAAAGTATTAGCTAACCGTTCCACCAAATCATTAGCGACGATTAAATACCTAAAAAGCCCAAGTTTTTCGCCCTTTTGGTCAACCTCTACCACAGCGTAAAGCAAATCAGGATTCACCGCAACAGCCATATTCGCCGGAATAGTCCAAGGCGTAGTCGTCCAAACCGCAACACCCAACTCTGGCAAATAAGGCTCTAGCGCTTCCTGCAAATCATCTGCTACGCTGACCACAGGGAAAGCAGCGTAAATACTGCGCGAAACGTGAGTCGGGTTGCCCTTTTCATCTTCAGGATATTCCAACTCCGCCTCTGCCAAAGCAGTTTTAGAACTCGGACTCCAGTGAACAGGTTTTAAACCTCGATAGATGTAACCCTTCAACACCATTTGTCCGAAAACGCCGATTTGCGCCGCTTCGTATTCCGGTTTGAGAGTCAGATAAGGATGTTCCCAATCTCCCCAAACGCCGTAACGCATGAAACTGCGACGTTGTTCGTCCACAGTATTTAAAGCAAACTCCTTTGCTTTGTGGCGAAGTTCCAGAGGCGTGAGATTTTTCCGTTCCTCTGGTTTCATTTGCTGCAAAACTTTTAACTCAATGGGCAAACCATGACAATCCCAACCAGGAACGTAGCGCACCTTGCGCCCTTTAAGTAACTGGTAACGATTAATAATATCCTTGAGAATCTTATTTAGGGCATGACCAATGTGCAGCGAACCATTGGCATAAGGTGGCCCATCGTGCAATACAAATATATCGCCCGGATTGTTTTGGGACAATCTTTCGTAAATTTGATTTTCTGCCCAAAACTGTTGGATTTCTGGTTCCCGCTTGATAGCGTTCGCACGCATATCGAAGTCAGTTTTGGGCAGATTAACGGTGTCTTTGTAGCTTTTAGTTTCTGTGGTCATTGGTCATTGGTCTTATGTCATTATGTCATTGGTCAGAGTTGTTCTCAGACACCAGTTCCCATTCCCGAATTATCCCTTTTCAATTTTGTCAAAGGGACTTTCTGGAGGCGAACTAGGTAGATTTTTCTCTTTTGCATCTTTCACAGCTTCTTCTACCAGTTTAGGATCTGGAGGATTGGGGTGAACTAGTTCCGGTTCTCTAGTTGACGAAGATTCTTCTGTAGTCTCCGATTGTAGGTTGTCTGGGGTAATTTCGGTGATTGTCACCTCAGCTGTGGGAGAGGTTGTTACTGTTTCTGGGGAACTTGCTGCGGCAGGAGTAACGGTTGGTTTAACTTTGGGCGGTTTTGGGGTTTTCAGTTTTCCGCCAGAAAATAAACCTGTAAGTTTTTGGGGTAGTTGAGAAATAGTTTCCGGTAAGGATACCTTGGAAGCTTGAGATTTGAGGTTTTCGGTGAGGTGTTTTGCCTCAGATAAAACTTTTTCGGTTGCTTCTTCGGTGTTGGGTAAATCGGTTTGTTGCCATTTAGGAGTTAATTCTCTGCGTAATGTCAGGGTTTGCCAACCAAACCAACCTAATAGGGCAACGCTGGCAACTTGTCCTAACAGAACGCCACCTGTAATTCTGCCAGCACAAACCCACAAAACTAAGGCGTAAAACAACCCGACTCCACTCCAATAAAAATCGCTCTTGCGGTGGATTTCTGGTAAGAAAAATGCGGCAAGGTAAATAGCAAGGCTGCCTGTACCAACTACTAATGCCAAGATGTATGCGAGCATAAAACTCCCATCTAGTTAAACGGCTTATACCCGCTAATTTTACCTTTTCGATCGCAGTCTTAATTTCTTCTTCCAGGACAACACAGAAAGTTACCGCTAACCTGAAGGAGACAACTTTCGCAAGAACAGCAGTATTAAGTAAAAAATCCTATGGCACTACAGAGTTTTGGTGTAATCGGTTTAGCAGTGATGGGTGAAAACCTAGCATTGAACGTAGAACGTAATGGTTTTCCCATTTCTGTGTACAACCGCACCGCTAAGAAAACTGAAGAGTTCATGCAGACACGCGCCCAAGGCAAAAATGCCGTAGCAACTTACACCATTAAAGACTTTGTTGCGTCTTTAGAACGTCCCCGCAGAATCTTGATTATGGTGAAAGCTGGTGCGCCTGTGGATGCAGTAATTGAAGAATTGAAACCTTTCTTGGAAGAAGGGGATATCATCATTGACGGTGGTAACTCTTTGTACGAAGATACCGATCGTCGCACCCGTGAGTTAGAACCACAAGGTTTCCGCTTCATTGGTATGGGTGTTAGCGGTGGTGAAGAAGGGGCATTAAATGGCCCAAGTTTAATGCCTGGTGGAACTACTAGTTCCTATCAATATCTTGAGCCAATTTTTAGCAAAATTGCGGCACAGGTTGATGATGGCCCTTGTGTGACTTACATTGGCCCCGGTGGTGCTGGTCACTATGTCAAAATGGTTCACAATGGTATTGAGTATGGTGATATGCAGCTAATTGCTGAAGCTTATGACCTACTCAAAAATGCGGCAGGTTTGAATGATAAGCAGCTGCATGAAGTATTTACGGAATGGAATACTACTGACGAACTCAATTCTTATTTGATTGAGATTACTGCTGATATTTTCAAATACATTGACCCAGACACGAAACAACCTTTGGTGGAAATGATTTTGGATGCGGCGGGACAAAAAGGCACTGGTCGTTGGACTGTACAAAGTGCTTTAGAATTGGGTGTTTGTATTCCGACAATTACAGCGGCGGTAAATGCCCGGATTATGTCTTCTTACAAGACAGAAAGAGTTGCTGCTTCGCAAGTTTTGACTGGCCCAACTGCTAAATTTACGGGCGATGTTAGCACTTTTGTCACGCAAATTAGGGATGCGCTTTACTGCTCAAAAATCTGCTCTTATGCTCAAGGTATGGCGCTTTTGAGTTCGGCATCGAAGGCTTTTTCTTACGAATTGAATTTGAGTGAAATTTCGCGGATTTGGAAAGGTGGTTGTATTATTCGGGCGGGATTTTTAAATAAGATTAAGTCAGCTTTCAAGGAAAATCCAGAGTTACCGAATTTGCTGTTAGCTCCTGAGTTTAAACAGACAATTTTGGATCGTCAAGGTGCGTGGCGGGAAGTATTGTCACAAGCGGCGTTGTTAGGAATTCCAGTTCCGGCGTTTAGTGCTTCTTTGGATTATTTTGACAGCTATCGGCGCGATCGTCTACCCCAAAACCTCACCCAAGCACAACGCGACTATTTCGGCGCACACACCTACGAAAGAGTCGATAAAGAAGGCGTTTTCCACACAGAATGGACTAAGATTGCTGAAGAATCGGTACAAACTTCAACCCCAGAACCTTTGCAAGCACAAGAACCCGCTAAAGTTGCAGGTACTGCTGTAGGTTCTGCTGAATAATTAATCATGGGTGGGTGATTCCCACCCTGATTTTTTATGGCAATGGATAATCATCATAAAGCCCTTCGTCTTCTGGTGCGTAACCGTTTAAAAAAGCATTATTACTGCGGACAATGACTGGTGTTTCATCTTTTGTAATTGGCTGAATTGTAATTAACCATCGTCCGGGGCTAAGACTTTCTGTTAAAGAGTCTGGTAGAGTTATTTTGTCTCCTGGCTGAACTTCTATTTCGTAAGTCAGATTGATTAATTTACTTTTCATAGGCTATTAGTGGGTTCACACTGTTAATTATAAATGTCTTCCGGGAATTTATCCTAATTTTTTTATCTCCTTAATCAAACTGCCAAATTTTAATAGTAGTATCCTCGCTACCACTAACAATAAATTTACCATCAGGACTAAAAGCCACACAATTAACTGCTGCTAAATGTCCTTTGAGAGTACAAATTAATTCGCCATTGCTGAAATTCCAAAGTTTAATAGTATTGTCAATACTCCCACTAGCAATAGTTTGTCCATCAGGACTAATAGCAACCGAAGAAACATAAGCAGAATGTCCAAATAAAGTGTTGATTAATTCCTGATTACTGAGTTGCCAAATTTTGATAGTACAATCCCAACTCCCAGTAACAAGGATGTTGCTATCACGACTAAAAGCGATGCTAGAAACTCCGTTAGAATGCCCTTTTATAGTGCTAATCAAATTCCCCGTTTCTAAATGCCAAAGTTTGATAGTATTATCCCAACTACCACTAGCAAGAATGTTCCCGTCAAAACTAAAACTTAAACAAGTAACGGCGTTAGAATGTCCCCTTAAATTACCAATACATTGACCAGTATTTATATCCCATCTCTTGACAGTTTTATCATCACTTCCACTAGCAATAGTTGTACCATCATGGCTAAAAGCTACGCAGCGAATATAATCAGAATGTCCCCGAATGTTTTGCAATAATTCACCGTTACTAATTTGCCATAATTTAATAGTTTTATCTTCGCTTCCACTGGCGATAATTTGATTGTTTGGACTAATAGCAACACTTCTCACCCAATCTGAATGTCTATTGAGAGTATTTAGCATTGAAGATTCTATTTCTCCGTTTTGATTGGTAACTAATTGCCATAATTTAACAGTTTTATCCCAACTTCCACTAGCAATAAATTGATCGTTGGGACTAAAAGCGATCGACAAAACGGAAGCACTATGTCCGGTGATAGTATGGACACATCGCCACATTTTAGGCGAGAATGAATGTTGAATATTAGGTTTTACAGATGCAATTGGTAAAGTATTTATTTGCGGTTGCTGTTGCTGCAAATCTTTGATGATATCTGTTACAGATTGATAACGCTGATTAACAGCATTTTTAATCAATTTATCTAAAATATTACTTAATTCTTGACTTACAGAATTATTCACTAAATACTGTCGCCATACCCAAGCATTTTCATTAATATCAAACAAATCGAAAGGAGAAACTTGAGTCATTAAGTAAATACAAGTTACACCTAAACTATATAAATCACTGGCAAAAACTGTCTTTCCTCTTGCTTGTTCGGGTGCGATATATTCAGGCGTACCGATAACAGTTCCAGTTTTTAGCAAAGCTGTTCCTGTGGCAAATTTTGCCGCACCAAAATCTACTAATACTAATTGCCCATCAGGGCGACGAATGATGTTTTCTGGTTTAATATCTCGGTGAATTACATTGTGAGAATGGATAAATTCTAGAACAGGAAGCAAACTATTAAGTAACTCACGAATTTGACTTTCTTTAAAAGTTCCTTCTGCTGCTAATGTTTGGGCTAAATTTTGCCCATCGATGAATTCTTGAATTAAATATTGACGGTTATCCTGGGAAAAATGGGCTAGTAATTCGGGAATTTGGGGATGTTTTCCTAATTCATCTAATCTTACTGCTTCTTGTTCAAATAATTCTGCTGCTTTTTGGGAATTGTTCGTTCCTTGTGCTTGGGGAAAAAACTGTTTGATTACACATCTAGGTTTTGAAGGTTTGTGTTCATCGACTGCTAAAAAAGTTCTGCCAAAACCGCCTTGTCCTATTAGTTTAATCGATCGATAACGTTCGTTGAGTAAAATTCTTGTGCCACAACTTTGGCAAAACTTTGTATTGTCGGGGTTTTGGGGTTTTTGACAGTTGGGGTTAAGGCAATAACTCATGATGGGAGGTAGATTAACTCAGTCTATACTTAGTATTCCCTTGAGTTTGTTGGATGTAACGGTGCGATCGTACTCAACCCCCAAAAATTTCTCAATTACTGTTTTTCAGCGTTGACTTCAACCTTTCCAAACGCTGTTGCCGACTTTGCTGTTCTAACATATCAATAGCTGTTTGTAGTTCTAAACCAACTATTTCCATTTCTTGAATAGCACGACGAGCTTTGGCACTAGTTTGTTTAACCTTTTCTGGATCGGGCATGGTAAAGTTAGTCATAGTAAACTCCAATCTTGTTTCATTTCTTGAACGCTCCGCTCTAATGCTGGAATGCGAACTTGGGCGTTAGTTATTTTCTCATTTAAAAACTCTAGCAAATCCCCAGCGGCAATTGGTTGAGATTGGGCTATCCGTAGCTGAATATTAGCAAACTGTGAAAAGCGAGTTGATGCTTGTTCAGCTATATCCCTGAGATCATTGAGGGGAGTCATAGTCTCCGATGTTTCGCCAAATCGCTCAAATAATGTTAATTCAGCTGCTGTAGCTTCATCAACAATATCTAATAACTGTTGTTTTAACAATGCAATATTTTGGCTAATTTCAGGAGTTAATTTTGCCATGTTTTCAAGAAATAAAGATTAGTGAATATTTTAATATCAACGTTAAATTATAATAGTAGTGTTTCCGCTACTATTATAATTTAACCAGGTACGCAAGCCACTTTACAATGAAATAACCTTTTTACAAATCAACAGGCAAAATCGTAATATTCTTATCTGCACCCCCGTTAGCTAACTGCTTACCATCAGGACTAAAAGCTACAGAATAAACAGCCTCTTGATAATTGACACTACGAATAATTTCCCCAGTTTCTAAATCCCAGAATTTGACAGTTTTATCTTTACTCCCACTAGCCAAAATTTTACCATTTGGACTAATAGCTACAGAACAAACCCAATCAGAATGACCTTGAAGAGTGCGAATTTCTTTACCATTTTCTCGCCCCCAAATCTTGATAGTCTTATCTTGACTTCCACTAGCAATGGTTTTACCATCTGGACTAATAGTAACAGAATTTATCCCACCAAACCAATCAGAATGCCCTGTAAGAGTAAACATTTTTTTGTTTGCTAAAGACCAAATCCTGATAGTTTTATCATTCCCACTACCGGAACTTACTAAACCTTGATTATCAGGAGTAAAAGCTACAGATAAAACTGCGTCAGAATGCCCATTTAGGGTTAATATTAGCTTTCCATTTTCTATACGCCAAACTTTAATAGTTTTGTCATTACTGCCGCTAATCAAAAATTGCTCATCTGGGCTAATAGCAACAGCACAAACTTTTTCTGAATGCCCTGAAAGAGTAAAAATTTCCTCTCTCTTACTCACATCCCATATTTTAATTGTTTTATCATCACTGCCACTAGCTAAAATTTGCCCATTAGGACTAAAAGTAACAGCATTAACTCCACCAAACCAATCATTTTTTCCATGTCCCGTCAAAGTATAAGATTCGCCATTAACTAAATGCCAAATCTTCACTGTTTTGTCCTGACTTCCACTAGCCAAAGTTTGACCATCTGGACTAAACGCAACAGACATCACCGCAGAAGAATGACCCTGAAAAGTCTTGACAAAAATCAAATCTTGCATGGTTAACTTTCCTTTAAGTTGAGCGACATTTTCAGTATTCCCCAAAAATGATTGATAACTAACAAATTACCCCTTCGCTTTCTTCCTTCGCGTTCTTTGCGTCCTTTGCGGTTCAAACCCCTTGCCAAAACTTAATACTCTTATCGTGAGAACCGCTAACTAAAAACTTACCATCAGGACTAAAAGCTAGAGATGAAACTAACTGTAAATGATGGGGAAAAGAAGCAATTAATTTTTCAGTTTGCCAGCACCAAATCTTAATTGTAGTGTCTTCTCCACCACTAGCAATCATTTGTCCATCTGGGCTAAAACAAAGCGATCGCACTGAATACAAATTACTCATAAAACTATTAACTAATTCTTCAGATCCCCAATCCCAAAACTGAATGGTTCTACCATAACCACCAACGGCTAAAATCTTACCATCTGGACTGAAAGCAAGATCGTAAACCCAACCAAAAGGCCATTCAAAACTTTTAATTAACTTTCCAGTCCTTAAACTCCATAATTTAATATTTTGAGTTTCTCCACCACTGGCTATTATATGGCGATTTGGACAGAAAGCGATCGCGTTAATCTTACCCTTTTCCTCAAATTTGTAAACTGATTCTTGATTATTAAGTCGCCAAACCTTAATATGTTTTTCCTCACCTGCACTAGCAATAAAATAACCATCATGGCTAATAGCGATGGATTTAATTGGTGCTGAATGCCCGATAAAACTATTTTTAATTTCTCCCGTTTCCAAATGCAAATACTCAATTCTACCTTCGCGATCGCCACTTACCAGAAATTTTCCATCGGGGGTGAAAGCGATCGTATAAATCGCACCTGCACATCCATAAAAACTTTGAGAAGGCAGCGATATTGAGCCAGTTTGAATTTTTTCAGCATCAAAAGACCATCGCTTAATTGTACCATTTTCGCTGCTACTAGCCAGAGTTTTACCATCAGGACTAAAAGCCAAAGAAAGCACCCTACTAGAATGCCCAAAGATAGTGCCAATATATTTCCATTTTTGACTTAAAGGCTGAGATATCAATGACGAAACAACAACTGGATCTATAGTTGTATTTGCTTCAAACAAATGTAAATTTAAATCGTTTAAAACTTCTTCAACACAGGGATAACGTTTTGCCGTCGCAGCTTCCAATAACTTATCTAAAATTGCAGTTAACTCATCACTAATGGGATGTTTAAGATATTTTCGCCAAACCCAAACCCCTTCTCTAGTATCATATAAATTAATAGGATGAAGCTGTGTCAGCAAATGAATGCAAGTAACACCTAAACTATATAAATCGCTGGTGAAAACTGCCTTACCCAAAAGCTGTTCGGGCGCAGTATAACCCGCACTACCAATCACCGTTCCAGTCAATTCTAAAGCCAATCCAGAAGTTAATTTAGCCGCACCAAAATCGACCAAAACTAATTGCCGATCGCTACTGCGACGGATAATATTAGCAGGCTTAATATCTCGGTGAATTATCTGGCGCTCATGAACAAACCGTAATACCAACAACAAATCATTTAATAATTGCCGAATTTGCGTTTCATTAAAAGCCCCATTTTCTGCCAATTCTCGATCGAGGTTTTTTCCCTCAATAAACTCTTCCACCAAATATTGCTGCTTATCTTGGTCAAAATATGCCAACAATTCTGCTATTTGAGGATGATTACCCAACTGTTCCAAGCTAATAGCTTCATTGCGAAACATTTCCGCTGCTTTCTTAGCAGTTTCCCCATTTTGACATTGAGGAAAAAACTGTTTAATCACACAGGGAGGTCGAGAAGGCTTAAACTCATCTACAGCCAAGAAAGTTCTGCCAAAACCACCTTGACTCAAAGGTTTTATAGCACGATAGCGATCGCCCAAAAGCAACCTCGAACCACAGGAAAGGCAAAACTTTGCGCCATCACCATTGAGCAGCTGCTGGCACTGAGGATTAAGACAATAACTCATATTGAAAACTAAGTAATAATGATTGAGGATTGAGTAGATTCATCCCTTAATTAATTTCTTCCTAATTCCCATTCCTTAATTATGTTCTATGTAGCTGCTAAAGCTTATGTTCAAACTTCCCCATCAACTCAAAACTTTACAAACACCCCACAGTGGCTATCATTGGGACGGAAGCGAAAGGCGTTTTTTTGAAGGTTGGTACTATCGAGTTACCCTACCCGAACATCGCCAAACATTCGCCTTCATGTATTCGATCGAAGATCCGATCGGAGGTAAACTTCACAGTGGAGGCACTGCCCAAATCCTCGGCCCAAACGATGAGTATATTTGCCGCAGTTTCCCCGACATGAAAAAATTTTGGGCATGGCGAGATAGCTTAGGATTAGGACATTGGGGACAAACCAACTTTCCTCCCCCTTGCCAAGGGGGACGGGAGGGGGATCTCTTAAAACCCCGCTACCTCCCACCAGAAGAGTTTACAAGCCACATCCAGCAAGGATACCAAGGAACAGCAAAATTCCATCAAGGAAGCCTTCACGACCCCGGCACAGGTCACACAGCACGTTGGCAATACGAGATCCAACCCGTTTACGGCTGGGGAAACCCCGGACAACCACAACAATCAACCGCTGGTTTCTTCTCCTTCCTGCAAATATTTGAACCCGGATGGCAAATATTAATGGCTCATGGTTTAGCCACAGGTTGGATAGAGTGGAATGGCAAACGCTACGAATTTACCAACGCGCCAGCATACGGCGAAAAAAACTGGGGTGGCGCATTTCCTCAAAAATGGTTTTGGCTAAATTGTAATTGCTTTGACAACCAACCAGACCTCGCCTTAACAGCTGGTGGTGGTAGACGTGGCGTTCTTTGGTGGATGGAGTCAGTCGCCTTAGTCGGAATTCACCACCAAGGTAAATTTTATGAATTCGTTCCCTGGAACTCCCAAGTCAGTTGGCAAATTCAACCTTGGGGAAAATGGCAAATGCAGGCGAAAAACTCCCAATACGAAGTGGAATTGTTAGGAACTACTGACTTACCCGGAACACCTTTACGTGCTCCCACTCGTGACGGAATGCAATTTGTGTGTCGAGATACCATGCTGGGAAATCTTACCTTAGAATTGCGCGAAAAATCTCAAACTATCCTGAAAGCTACCAGTTCCCTCTGTGGATTAGAAGTAGGCGGTAGTCCTTGGGAGCAACCCTGGCTGTCTAAATCGAATTAAACTCAGATCCCCCAACCCCCTTACTAAGGTAGGGGGGATCTAGGTTTTAGGTTTCACTGTGTAAGTCCGATTAATTTGCTATGATGACTTTGTGCTTGGGGCTGTGGCTCAGCTGGATAGAGCGAGCGCCTCCTGAAATTCGGGCACCATAGCAGGAAACTCTATGTGTGAATGTGGTCAAAGTCGGTGAAACCTAAAAAGTTGAAAAGAAGCTTATCGAATTGTTTAATCTTCTTACACTTCATGGCAATACCGAGCCAAGCCTGACTCTCTCCGACAAACTATAAAAAAGAGGTTGAAGTCAGGAAGGTGTAGAGACGAGACGGCCACCACCTAATAGCTTTTAGCTGATGGTGAAGGTATAGTCCAGAGAGTGGGGAAACTCACACGAATCTGAAGCGCTAGGTCATGGGTTCAAATCCCATCAGTCCCGTTAATCGATTTTAGATTTATTTTGGATTTATTTTGGATTTGCGATCGCACAAATTCATCCCCAGTGCTGTAATATGACAATCTCGAATCATAATTTTTTCAGCAGATTGCATCTGGGGTTGAAGCTAAACCTTATAGTGGGGTATCATCTGCTGCGTGATTGCGAAAATTTAACGGATTATTTCGATCGATTCATGGTTCTAAAGATTCAACCCAGCAGGCGAAGAAAAAGATTGCGAGATAAATCTTCTCGTAAATTTAGTAGCAGCATAAAGATACTGACCTTAATTTCACCTTTATTATTGTGGTTTAGTTATAAACAAATTAGAAGTTGCGAAACACCCCAAGCAGTTTTAATGTTAGGTGGTTCAACCTCTGCCTTAGAAAGGGAAAAATTCACCGCAAAATTTGTCAGTCAACAACCAAATTTAGAGAATTTAGAGATTTGGATTTCTTCGGGCGGTTCAGGAAAATATAATAATTACGCTAGAGAAATTTTTATTAAAGCGGGAATTAACTCCGAAAAAATTCACTTCGATAATCAAGCAGTAGATACAGTTACAAATTTTACAACCTTAGTAGATGAATTAAAGGCTAGAGGTGTTACTAGTGTTTATTTAATTACCTCTGATTATCACATTCGTCGCGCTCAAGTTATCGGTGAAGTAGTTTTAGGAAGTCGCGGAATTGTCTTTAAATCTGTTGCAGTTCCCTCTCAACAATCTCCCGAACCAATTGAAAAAGCAATTCGCGATGGAGCAAGAGCTATATTATGGGTAATTACTGGTAATACAGGGAAAAATTTCAGCCGCTATTTTTCTCATTGATATTCTTAATTTAATCCCAATTGATGATTTTTTTGTTATCAATGCCAAACCAACTGAGGAATACTCCAGCAATAGGAGTTGCTAGAAAAATCCCCAGTAATCCAGCTATTCGATAACCAACTAATAAGGCAAAAAAGCCAATTACTGGGTTAATATTTAGCGAATTTTGCATGACTCTTGGTGCTAATAAATTATCCTTGATTTGCTGAAGTATTATGCAAGCTATGAGTACATTAAATGCTAAATTAACACTTTTAGGCAATAAAATTAAACAGACCAAACCAATTCCTAATGTCGCTCCAATTCCGGGAATTAATTGAAATAATCCCGCAATTACAGCTAAGATTAAAGATAACGGTACTTGCAGAATTAAAAATACAATAAAAGCCGCTACTATAAAGAATAAACTTAACAGCAATTGTCCTCGGAAAAAACCCAAGAAATTACGCTTTACTATAACTGTAAATCTTTTTCTTGAATGCTTAGGAATGAGGCGGACAATAAATGACCAAAGCTGTGCGCCGTCTAATAACATGAAAAAAGCTACAACTTCTATTAAAATCAATTTTACTAAGTAATCTAAAACTATCTGGGAAGTAGTAAAACTAGCATTAATAAAGGTAGGTAATTGATCTCGCAGAGATTTTTCTAGCGTACTAAAATCAACTTGTAAGTGTCGATAACGGAGATACTTTTCTAGTTGTGCTACTAATGGGGTGAAGGAGTTAACAAAATCAGGTAGAGTATCAAGGAGTTGTTGTCCTTGAGAAACAATTGCTAATCCGACTGTAACAGTAAACCAGCCAAAAACTAATAAGCTCGACAAGAAAACTAAAGTAACGGCTATTCCATGAGGTAAGAACCGTTGCAACCAATTTACGGGAAAGCTGAGGAGAAAGGCGAGGACTGCTGCTAAACTAAAAATAACAATGATAGTTTCAAAGTATGCTAAACATTGTACTAGAGCCCAGCCGGAAGCAAATAGTAATAAAAAGCGAACTAAAACTAAATTATTAAGTCGCTGCCAGAAATTAGGCGGAGGTGATTCACTCATATTTTTTGAAGTTAGATGCCCAAAAATAAGGAGCAGGGGAGCAGGGGAGCAAGATAGAATTATTAAGGTTTTTCTACAATTTCTCCTAATTCGTCAATTAAATACCCACTAGTTTTTAAATAAAAGCTAAAGACTTCGATTCTTGTAAGTAAACTCTTTAGGATTAAGGAGAAGTTTGGTTGGTTACTGCTAATTCTTGGATTAATACAAATGGCTGCACTATTAGGGCATTAAATCTTTTATTGAGGTTGGCTTGCCATTGTTCCATCTGATTTAAAGTGGGTTTATAAATCAGTTGTTGATTAATCCAATTTTGTACTAAAGAAACGTTATCATTTGCGATCGCAACTCCTACATCCACTATACTTAATTCTGGATTAACAACGATCAAAGAATCACGACCAACATGAGGCAATAACCACTGCCATTCTGCTTCATCCAAAGATGCGGTTAATTCTGCTTTTAAATCTGGCATCTGTTAAAAGTATTACTTGATTGATTTACCACTCATTAGTCTTTTGTCATTTGTCAAAATCTAAAGACTTTGGTCTGAATAATCAGTGACCCACAACGGCTGACTAATGACTAGTAAATCTAATTATGGTTTATTCTAACTTGCTATTTCTCAAAGAGAACTCTTTCGGACTACAGAATTTTGCCATGCTCAGCTAAGGTGCGGAGGCGCAGAGGCGCAGAGAAGAAATAAATTCTCCCCTTGTCACTTCGTTAGTTATGAGTTTTAAGTTTTAAGTTTTGAATTAACAACTTAAAACTCATAACTCGCCCTTATCCTCTTGTCCCCTTGTCCCCTTGTCCCCTTGTCCCCTGTGCCCAGTCCCTAAAACCCAAGCTATCGTCCCAAATCGTGTAGCGCATTGATTGCGGTAGTGCATTTTTGCGTTACTGCTTCCAATTCCTCTTTATTGCTCGAACTAGGAGGCTGGATGATTTCGCCTATTCGTACCGTGACGGGTACTACTTGCGGAATGGTTGAACCTTTTTGCTCGATTTTTTCTGTACCCCACAAACTAACAGGCAATAAGGGTGCTTTTGCTTTCGCCGCAATTAAAGCTGCGCCTAATTTTGGTTGGGTAATCTTGCCATCAGGTGTGCGAGTACCCTGCAAAAATATGCCTGTAGCCCATCCTTGCTCTAAAGATTGTAGTGCAGAACGAATAGCGCTGCGATCGGCAGATAAACGATTCACCGGATAAGCACCGTACAATCGAATCGCTTGACCTAAAACTGGCACGCTAAACAACTCTTCTTTCGCCATAAAAGCTACCGGACGGCGCACAGAACAGGAAACTATAGGCGGGTCAAAATTACTCGCATGATTACTTACTACTAACAATGGCCCTTCTTTTGGCACCTGTTCCGCGCCATAAATTCGCCCCCGAAAATAGAGGTGTAACATCGGGCTTACCACTGACCATTTAAAGGCATGGTAAAGCATCAAACTAACAAAAGGCTCTCGGTTTCTAGGCATAGTAGGAGGCGGGGTAGCAGGGGGAAATTTTAGCGTTTATTGGGTCGGTAAATCGGCGGCGCTAGTAATATTTTCTAATTTTAAATTAGGACAGGTGCGTTTAATTAAACCTGTGAGAACTTTTCCGGGGCCAATTTCTACTACTTTCTCTACACCTGCTTCCGGTAAAGTTAGACAAATTTCTCGCCAACGCACTGAACCTGTCATTTGTTCGGAAAGACGTTGTTTTAAAACAGTTGCTTCTGTTGTTGGTGTCGGGTCTACATTTGAGATTACCGGGACTTCGGCATCGTTAAAGGAAACAGCATCTAAAAATTCTTGAAACTCTGTTGCAGCTGGTGCCATTAATGGTGAGTGAAAAGCGCCGGAAACATTTAATTTAACAGCCTTTTTTGCTTTGACTTGAGATAATGCAGTTTCTACTGCTTCCGGGGTTCCAGAAATTACCACTTGACCGGAACTGTTATCATTTGCCAATACTAAATCTGGAGTATTTTTGATTATTTCTGCTAACTGTTTTTCGTCAAATCCCATTAATGCTGCCATCATTCCTCCAGCAGCACTATCCATTAATTCAGCCCGTTTTTTTACTAGTTTCAAACCTGTTTCAAAATCAAAAACCCCAGCGACGTGAAGGGCAACATATTCTCCTAAACTATGCCCTGCCACTAGGTTTGGTTGATGCCCTTTTTCTTGAATTAATTCAGCCAGAATACTTTCTATTACGTATAAGCAAGGCTGAGTGTATAAGGTATGAGAAACTTTATCTTCTGGATTTTGGCAAATTTCTAAAACTGACCACCCTAAAATTTTTTCTGCTTGTGAAAATTTATTTTCGGCATTAGGGAACTCTACTAAATCTCCTCCCATACCAATTTTTTGTGAACCTTGTCCGGGAAACACCCATGCAGTTTTTGTCATTGTTTGTTATTGGTTACTGGTTATTGGTGAATAATTTAGCAACAAATGAGCCAAAAAAAGCATAAAATATTTTAATCGAATATGGGAGGCCAAAGTTCAGTTACAGGCAGTTCCCAGCTAGGGAATAATTCTGGGATAGTCAGGGTTTGCTGATTATTTAAAACTGTTGCTTCGCTCCCAGAATGATAAATTGTTACTGTTTGTTCATCAGGGTCGATTAATATTCCTACTCTGGCTCCTAATTCCAAAAACATTTGAATTTTGTCTTGGAGTTTTTTGATTCTGTCTGTACGGGATTTAATTTCTACTACTAAATCAGGCACTAATTCGCCAAAAGCTCTTACAGTTTGCCTGAGTCTTTCTCGCGAAACGAAGGAAACATCTGGCGCTCTGAGGTCAGTATTTGGCAGAATAAAACCGCCACTGGAGTCAAATAATCGCCCTAGTTTTCTCGGTGTAATCCAAGTAAATAAAAAGGCGGTTAATCGTACTCCAATTTCACTGGAAACTATATCTGATGGCCCTATAATGACGATGTTTCCGTCTTGCAACTCTAGTTGGTAATCCTCATATTCTGGGGAGAGTTGCGATCGAAATTTTTCTAAATCCCGCACAGTGAAGATCATAGTAATTCTCCTGGGTTAATTAGCTTTTTTTAGCTTATTTACCCCATTGAAAAATTGCAGCACCATAAGTTAAACCAGCACCAAAACCTGCGATCGCGATCGTATCACCTGGCTTAATCTTACCTACTCTCACTACTTCATCCAAAGCAATAGGAATCGAAGCAGCAGAAGTATTGCCATAATTAGCGAGGTTACTAATCACTTTTTCTGGGGGAATATTCAACCGTTGCGCTACAGCATCAAGAATTCTTTGATTAGCTTGATGTAATATTAACCAATCTATTTGGTCAACTGTTAAATTGGCACGAAATAGGGCTTTTTCAATCACTTCTGGAACTCGTTTGACGGCGAAGCGATAAACTTCTTGTCCGTTCATGGTAATTGGTTGAAAAGTGCCTTGATTAATCGCAACTCCCTCAACTAATTCTTTCGCTTCACTTTTGTAACTTAGGTTGAGATAATGATTTTGGCTACCATCACTGCGAATTTCAAAACCTAAAAAGCGATCGCGCAGCGTTGCGTTAGCAGTATCGCGCAACGTTGCGTTAGCGGTATCGAGCAACGAATTTGAATCATATAAAACCGAATCAGTTGCTTGCATTACCACCGCTCCAGCACCATCACCAAATAATATACAGGTGCGGCGATCGGACCAATCTACCCAACGAGAGAGGATATCTCCCCCGATTAACAGTACGTTACGATAAACGCCGTTACGGATGAATTGGGCACCTGTCACCAGAGCGAACACAAAACCCGAACAAGCAGCGGTGAGATCGAACGCTACAGCTTTAGTTGCGCCGATTTTCGCTTGAATTTGACTCGCACTGCCAAATAGGTCGTCTGCCGTAGAAGTCGCCAGGATAATCAAATCGATGTCTTCAGGAGCGATCCCAGCCATTGCGATCGCCTTTTCCCCCGCAATGCTTGCCAACTCACACAGAGATTGTCCGGGTACTGCAATGCGCCGTTCCCGGATTCCCGTGCGCGTGACAATCCATTCATCAGAAGTTTCGACGATCTGACTGAGATCGTGATTAGTTAAAGAAACCGTTGGTATTGCGGCACCACTTCCGGTGATGGCAACACCTTGTCCTAATTGCTGCAACATTATTACTCGACCTCAGCCGCTGGTGCAGCAGGTTGGTGATAGTTGGATGTAATTCTTTCTAGTACTTGGTGATCGATCGCTTCTTTAGCCAACCGAATTGCATTAAAAATCGAAGGAGCCTGTGACGCTCCATGACTAATAATACAAATTCCAGCCACACCCAAAAGCAACCCACCGCCATGTTCGGCATGATCTACCCGCTGCTTAATCCGGTTTAAGTTAGGTTTGAGCAAAGCAGTACCCAATAAACCATGCAAACCTTGAGGCAATTCTTCTTTGAGGATTTGTAACATTACTTCGCCCACCGCCTCAGCAAATTTGAGCAAGACATTACCGACGAAGCCATCACAAACTACCACATCAAAGTTACCGGAAAGCAAGTCTCGACCTTCCGCATTACCTACAAAAGAAATTCGGTCATTCTGTTCGAGCATTTGGTGAGTGCGAATTGCCAAATCGTTACCTTTACCAGGTTCTTCCCCGATATTGAGTAAACCGACTTTTGGTTCTGTCACACCTAGAACATACTGACTGTAAATCGATCCCATGACAGCGAACTGTTCTAAGAATTTGGGACGACAATCGACATTTGCCCCCACATCCAGAAGTAACACTGACTTATCTGCCAGGATTGTCGGTAAAACCGCGCCAATCGCTGGTCGATCGATTCCTTTCAACCTTCCCAGACGCAACAAAGCTGCTGCCATTGCTGCGCCCGAATGCCCAGCCGAAACCACTGCATCAGCCCGTTTTTGCTTCACCAAATCCATAGCGACGTTGATGGAAGCTTTCGGCTTGCGTTTTAAACCGCTCAGTGGTTCTTCGTGCATTTCGATCGTACCTTCGGAAGGCACAATTTCGATCGGAAATGAGTGTGCTTGTTGACCTAGAGCCGCTTCAATTTGAGAAGAATCGCCTACCAGTAGAACTTCTACGTCTAATTCTTCTCTTGCTCTAAGTGCGCCAGCGACGATTTCGGCGGGGGCATGATCCCCACCCATCGCGTCTATTGCAATTCGTGCCCTAGCTGATCCCATTGATCAATGTAGTAGAAACATCAAAAATTTTACCAGATGGCTTCCCTCGAAAAATCAACCTTTACGGAAGAAGTTTTGGAAGGGGACTTGTGATTGGGGACAAGGGGACAAGGGGACAAGGGGATTGGGGGATAACTGTTTCTGATTTCTTTATCTTTGCAAATTTACTAATTTAAGGCAAAATCTAAGTTGCTCAATGTAAAGTTGAGAACCTTAAATCTCAAGTTCGGGTTGAGGAGCGTTTCAAAGTGCTGGAGTTGTTTAGTTCTGGTTTGATGTCGGTGTGGTTGGATATGGCAGGGATTCACCGTTCTAAGTTGAATTCTAAGCAAGAGATGGTTTGGCCTGGAAATGCGGGATTTGTGCTCTCAGCTGCGCCGGAACCGCAGACAGCAAGTATAGTTGAGCAATATTTAAAAGAGTTGGGGAAACAAAATCCGATCGCACAACAAGCAATTTGGCTACAGTCGGGACCAGTCGTATTAGCCAATAAACAAGGTTCAATCCCTTTACCAGCAGCTTCTCTAACCAAAATTGCTACCTCTTTGGCTGCCCTCTCTACCTGGAAACACTCCCACCAATTTGAGACGCTAATCGGTACCACAGGGCTAACAAAAAAGGGGGTACTACAAGGGGATTTAGTGGTTACTGGCGACGGCGATCCGTTGTTTGTTTGGCAAGATGGTATTGCATTGGCTAATTCTTTGCATCGCCTGGGAATCCAAAAAGTAACGGGAAATTTGGTGATTCGGGGTAGGTTTGAGATGAATGGCAACCATGATGCTTTGCGATCGGGCCAAATGCTTGTGCGATCGTTTAATTCTCGCACTTGGTCTAGACCTCTGATCTTTAGATATTCTCAAATGCCTAAAGGTACTCGCAAACCTCAATTGCAAATTTTGGGTGGCGTGAAGGTGGAAAAGCCCGAAATTGGCCCGCAACAAACTAAACTATATTTACTCTTGCGTCATCGTTCTTTAACTCTGACTCAATTGCTCAAAGAGATGAATATTTTCAGCAATAATGATATGGCAGAAAGTCTGGCAGAATCTTTGGGCGGGGCGCAGGTAGTACGGAGACTAGCGGCAAATGCTGCGGGTGTACCTTTGCAAGAAATTCAATTAATTAATGGTTCGGGTTTAGGTGTGGAAAATCGGATTTCTGCTAGGGCAGTTTGTGGAATGTTAATGGCTTTACAGCAAAAATTGCAACCTTTAGGGTTAACCATCGGTGATTTTTTCCCGGTTTCTGGTCGCGATCGCAATGGTACTATGTCCCGTCGTCACATTCCCCAAGCAACTGCGATTAAAACTGGGACTCTACGAGATGTCAGTGCTTTAGCCGGAGTGATGCCCACACGCGATCGAGGTTTGGTTTGGTTTGCGATCATCAATCGTGGTAACAATGTCCTGGGTTTTCGTACCAAACAAGACCTGTTACTACAAAGTTTGATTCAAAAATGGGGAACTGCTGTAACTCCCCCTTTCGTAGTCCTTCCCACTCCCGCCAGCATTGACTACGTAAAACGGATCGGGGCGAGCGATCGTAATCAGATAATCTTAAAAGGCATCAAGGCAGAAAGAAAAGAAGAGGACTAATCGTAGGGGCAATTCATGAATTAACCCTACGATTAATCCTCTGGCTTCTTCCCACGAGGGACAATTTGAGTGATGACTGGAGAATTACTACCATTTCCCGTAATAGCGATTTTTTGCTCTTTGAGGTTGCCAAAAGCTTTGGGGCCATTTAAAGTTAATGGCGGGTCAGTTTGCTGATAAAAAACATTGCCATTGGCTACAAATTGCTGAGATTCTAAATACCAAGTCATATCATCAGTTCGCAGGTTAGAAGGTGGTTTTTGCCCTGTACCTTGAACACCTCCGATTAAGTAAGCAATTTGTGGAGTTAATTCAACTCTACCTTGACTGGCGTTTAAGGTAATTTGTTGTTCTCGTTGGTAAATGGTTACTGGTTGATTTGAGGAAACTATTTTGGTATTTAAATTCCACACAATGGCGTTACTAGCGATTTGCATGGGAGGTTCGGAAAAGGTAATTTGTCCATTTTTTCCCAGTTTGGCAATTTTATTTTTTAAGTCTACTTCTCCTTGATTTCCTGTCGCCCGATCGGTAATATTTTGTCCATTATAACGATCGATTTGAATAAAGCGATCGCTAGACATTTTCTGTTCGGAAACTTGCCAAAGTAACCTTTCAGTTTTCATGATTAAGGGAGGGTCGATCGCTTTTGCTACCACTTGACCAATAAATTCTATCTTTTTCGCCCGACTAAAAGCCCTTGCTTCTTGCGCCGATGCTTGTGCTTGTTTATGACTTCCAGTTAATTGATTCCGTACAATTAAAATATCTTCATCCGGTCGCCATTCTAATTCATTACCCCGCAAAATTACCCCATTTTGCATATCTACGGCAACAATTTGACCCTTGAGAAAAATTTGTTTACCATCTTCTTTAATTTCTCCGGTTTGACCGCTAACTTGATATACTAATTTCCCATCTTGAAATAAATCTCCGCTAGGAGTTTCCATTTTTGCATCTTTTTTATTATTACTATAAATAGCTTTTTTAGCTTTTATTTTCCATAAAATGCGCCCCGAATCATCAAATTTATCCAGAATGACATCGTTCAATGTCAGGCTACTATCTGCTTCTTTAGCTAATGCTCTTTCTTGAGCTAGTCTACTATCTTGGGCTAACTTTCTGGCAGTTCTCCCTTCATTCTCGCAGGCGATCGTGCCAAACAATAGCCAAATCAAAATCAGTTTAAAAAAGACTAATTTATTCAGGGTAATTTTCCTCATAGCTAGACACCTCCTCAACAGATCCCCGACTTCTTCAAGAAGTCGGGGATCTAATCTAAGTTTATTTTAAATTGTTGTTTTTATTTGTTGTTTAATCGTCGTCTTTTTCATCATCTAACAATCCAATTCCTGACAATGGGCGATAAATGTATCCTCCTTGACGCTGAGTTTTTTGAATGTCTTCTTTGATGTTTTCTAGGTCGATATAGCGATCGGCAACGTTGATTAAACTATCGCTAGTCATGGAACGCAAACTTACAACTTCAACTCGTACACCCCGATAACTAACTGCATCTACCGCATAAGCTAAATCGCCATCGCCACTAACTAAAACTGCTGTATCATAAGAGCCTACTAAAGCCATCATATCAACGGCAATTTCTACATCTAAATTGGCTTTTTTAGAACCATCTGGTAACTGCACTAAATCTTTAGCAATGACGCGATAACCATTGCGCCGCATCCACAATAAAAAACCTTGCTGTTTTTCATTGGTGCGATCGACTCCTGTATAAAAGAACGATCGCAACAACCGAGAACCAGCCGTCAACCTACACAATAACTTGGTATAGTCTATTTCAATCCCCAATTGCAAGGCTGCATAAAACAAATTTGAACCATCAATAAAGATAGCTACTCGACCCCGATTTTCCAGAACTTGTTCTGGCGTGAACAGAGAGTCTTTTTCCAAATTATTTAACATGATTATAATGCCTCATTTTTTATTAATCCAATCAATCAATGTACTCCTAAATCTTCCTGATTTATGTAGCCGGGAATGGCTGGGGAATCTTATCAAGAACTAGTTTCCGCAAATTCCAACTTTTGAAATATTGGATGAGGTTTGCTTAATTTTTGTTCCGCAGGTAAGCTCCCCCAACTAGCATGGGTTGTAAAATCTGCTGTATTAGATATTTGAGTTTTGTCATTAAAATCTATACCAAAACCTAATTGTTGATAAATGTCATTGCTGATACCGGGGATAATTGGCGACAATAAATAAGCTGCCAATCGCACAGATTCTAAAACAGAATACAGCACTTGTTCAACTGCGGTCTGATTTCCTTGTTTATACAATGTCCAAGGTGCTTGTTCGTCGATATACTTGTTACCAGTGCGAATCAAGCTGAGAATGGCTTCACAAGCGCTGCTGAAAGCTAAATTTTCATAAGCTTGAGCAACTTGTGCGCCTAATGTCAAACCAATTGTTTTTAAAGGGTTTTCTGGGGAAATGTCTGCGCCATTGACGTTGGGAACTTCGCCACCGCAGTATTTATATGCCATATTCAAAGTACGATTGAGCAAGTTACCTAAGTCGTTGGCTAGGTCGGCGTTGAGGATGGGAATAAACCGATTGGCTTCGTTAAAGTCGCCATCTTTGCCGAATTCTATTTCTTTCATAAAATAGTAGCGAACTGCGTCGGCTCCATAGCGATCGACCAAATCGATCGGATCGACGGTATTACCGAGAGTTTTACTAATTTTCTGCCCATCTTTAGTTAAAAAGCCATGTCCAAAAATTTTTCCTGGTAAAGTTACATTGGCTGACATTAACATTGCAGGCCAATAAACTGCATGAAATCTCAGAATGTCTTTACCAATTAAATGTAGGTCGATCGGCCACCATTTAGCTAAAGCATTCTCTAAAGTCGGTTCTTCATCCGGTTCTAAAAGGGCGGTAACATAGCCTAATAGAGCATCAAACCAGACGTAGATGGTATGTTTGGGGTCAGTGGGAATAGGAAAACCCCAATCTAGATTAATCCGCGAAATCGAAAAGTCTTGCAAACCTTGACTAACAAAGCTGAGGACTTCGTTACGGCGAGTTTCCGGTTGAATAAAATCTGGTCGTTCCTGATAAAGTTTTTCTAGTTGAGTTTGGTACTTAGAAAGCCGGAAAAAGTAGTTTTCTTCGTCGCGCCACTCAACTTCTTTGTTGGGGTGAAGGGAACAACGCCTTCCTTCGAGGAGTTCCCGTTCTTCTTTAAATTCTTCACAAGCTACACAATACCAGCCTTTTTGTTGATCCAGGTAAATGTCGCCTGCATCCCAAACTCGGTAAAAAAATTCTTTGACGATCGCATGATGTCGTTCTGCTGTTGTCCGACTAAAGCGATCGTACTGGATATTTAGCTTTTGCCAAAGTTTCTCGAACCCAGCTACTATTTCATCGCAGTGTACCTGGGGTGATAATCCTCTTGCTTCAGCAGCGCGTTGAATTTTTTGTCCGTGTTCGTCGTTTCCTGTGATTAGTAACACTGATTTTCCCCGCATTCTTTGGTATCTGGCTACTACGTCGGCTGCGATCGTCGTATAAGCGCTACCTATGTGAGGGACATCGTTTACGTAATACAGGGGGGTTGTGAGTACAAAGGTTTTTTTATTATCGGTATAATTCATGGAAAAAATTGCTATAAACCCTCATAAACTGTTTTTCATCATACATGAGGGTTTTGAATAGAGGTTTTATGGGTATTTTTTACATTTATTATAATCTAAACTGATATTGTAACAATAGTATAAAAAATTACTAGTTTAATGTTTTTCCAATACCTCAGCTGTACCGATCGCGTCTCTGTCGGAAGACAATTGTCAAATTAGCTGAAATAAAGTTAACAATTATTAAGGGGTAAAGTTACACTTAGTTAAAAATGTTAGTCAAAATATCTAAAAATTATTTATTGATTAATCCCCGACAATCAGGTTGTAGTGAATTTGAGCAAGTTATGTATTCAGAACCACTGTTAGTTTCACAGCTACTCTTAACTGTCAGCAAAACCAAGCTGTTTCTCCATCATCAGGAACGTATCCCTCCATCAGGACCGATGTTAGTGGTAAGCAATCATCGCAGTTTTATGGATGCGCCGTTGCTGATGTCAGCGATCGGTCGTCCCATCCGGTTTGCTTGTCATCATTATATGGGACAAGTGCCAGTGATGCGCGATTTAGTGGATAAGTTAGGCTGTTTTCCTTTGGAGGAGACGGGAAAACCGCAAAAGAAGTTTTTCCAACAAGCAATCCGTTTGTTTGAGACACAGCAAGTGGTGGGTTTGTTTCCAGAAGGAGCGCAACCAATGGTAGAGTTTACCAAACCGGAAAAGATGGGTGAATTTCACAAAGGTTTTGCTCAATTGGCGTTAAGAGTTCCGGTGGAAAGGTTATCTGTTTTACCTGTTGCGATCGCTTCTGTGGAAGAGAGTGTAAGTTCATCCGTACCATTAAAATTGTTAAGCTGGTTCGATCCTTCGGAACCATTATTTAATAATTCCGGTTGGCATCCTTTGGTAGTTTATCAACGAGTTAATGTTTTAATCGGTCGTCCTTATTGGATTACCTCTGCTGTCAGAGAAGAATTCAAAGGAAAACAGATGAAAGCGATCGTTACCGAACTGATAGATTACTGCCAAACTGAAATTAGCGAATTATTGCGTCAAGGCTGTAATTAAGTTGTCAGTTTTGTGCTGTACTTTGGGTAAACTTAATTGAAAATAGTTATATCGATTTAAAAATGCCACAAATTAAAAGTAGTCCCTGTTTTTTAACTCCCACACAAATTAGGCCAGATTTTCCTTTATTCATATTTCTGCCAGGAATGGATGGTACAGGACAGCTATTACGTTGTCAAACTGCTGGTTTAGAACGAGGTTTTGACATTCGTTGTTTAGCGATTCCTCCTGATGATTTAACTGGATGGGATGAACTGACAGAAAAAGTAATTAATTTAATTGAAGCTGAATTGAAAAAAACTAACCGTAAATCTGTTTATTTATGCGGAGAATCTTTCGGTGGTTGTTTGGCAATGAAGGTTGCTGTAAAAGCGCCTTGGTTGTTTGACAAAATAATTTTAGTTAATCCCGCTTCTTCGATTAGTCGTCGTCCTTGGATGTACGCAGCAATTCCTTTAACTCAATGGGTACCAAATTCTTTTTATCAATTAGGATCGTTGATTGGTTTACCTGTTTTAGCTGCTATGGGTAGGATAGCACCGAGCGATCGCCAAGCTTTAGTCCAAGCAGTACAAATTGTCCCCCAAAAAACTTCGATTTGGCGACTTTCCTTACTCCGAGATTTCCAAATTCATCCTAGTCAATTGCGCCGAATTACTCAACCTGTGTTATTAATTGGTAGTGGGAGCGATCGCCTGTTACCATCTGTTTCCGAAGTAGAATATTTATTAGAGCATTTTCCCAATGCGAAGATGACAATCTTACCAGATAGCGGTCATGCTTGCTTGTTAGAAACTGATGTGAATCTGTATGAAATTTTACGAGAGAATGATTTTTTACCGGAGAGCGATCGGCAAAAACAAAAGATGTTTTCCGCAGCAAGTTAAGCAATAATCAAGATAGTTGAAAATTGTTTAATTAGCCAAAACCTAAATTTTTGTAAAAAAACTTTGACTACTACTTCCAAAATTCAACTAAATTTGCTATTATAATAAATCTTACGGGCGACTAGCTCAATGGTAGAGCAGCAGACTCTTAATCTGGTGGTTGCGGGTTCGAGTCCCTCGTCGCCCATCTTTATAGATTTTTGATCGTCCCTCAAGATAGGTGTGGGGGTTGTATTTGTTTTTGGGGTATGGAGTGGGGGAAGGGGTGGCGATCGTTTTATTGATGAGTTGTTAAAAAATTCTAAAAAGTTATGTAACAATGCAGTAAACCGAACTCTGCTAGTACGGGAAACTCTCAACCAAATTTTTTAAGCAGGCGCTACATTTAGGGAGTCACTTAATAAATTCCAGAAAATCAACATAACCTTATGAGAGCTATTTACTCTAATTAAATATGTTTTTCCCATGATTCTTTAGCGAACTAATTTTTTGCATAGTTGGATAAATTACGACTTTACAAGTATCAGAAAGTGGTTATTTCCATGAAAACAGTTGAGTTCAAGTTAGATTTGAATAAATCTCAGCAATCAAAAATAGACGATTGGTTGAAAACTTTAACTTGGATATGGAACAACGGATTAGCGTTACTAGAATGGCGTGAATATTGGTTACGGTGTCAGGAAATAAATTACTATCCTACTGAATTAAAAAATACTCAGAGCATTCCATTACCTCAGTCTACTTTAAATGAATGGGGGTTTATCAATCCTCAATCTTGCCCAGTTTTTAAATTAGATTGGAAATTTAATCAAATAGAATGTTTTCATGTTACCAAAAAAGGAAAGAAAGAACTAAAAAAATTAGATGTTTTTGGGCTATGTAGTCCATGTACATTAGTTAAAAAAATAAGTTTAAATGATTATCCAGAAATCAAAGAAGAAGCAAAGTATTTGACTGTTGAGCAATTTAATAACAGTGCTATTTATTCTGGATTAAAGAAATTAACGTTAGGTCAATTTATTGAAAAGCGAGAAAGTAAAAAAGGTATTAGTTTCTATCTCCATACTCCCGGTATTCCAGAAAATAAACCACATTGGAAAGGGGAACCACCAATTAAAGGTTTTTCTGATAAAGATTTGATTGATTATTTTGGGAAAAAAAAACTTGTTAATTATTCAACGATACCAGATGGAGTTAAAGTCGGTATTGCCGACTTAGACAGTAAATTTATTGCAGGTCAATGCCAAAATTTAGCTAATGCCTGGAAGCAGTATAAGGACGGAAAGCGAGGTAAACCCCGGTTCAAAAAATATACTCGTTCCGAAATGATGGCGACTATTATACATAACAATGCTGGTAAAACAGAAAGAATACCTGATGAAGAAAAAGCCAAAGAAAAAGAATCTAAACAGTTGAGAAAAGAAGCAAAAGCAGCCGGGGTAAAAAAAGAAGAATTACCTTCAGTATATATACCTCGTAAAATGCCTGTAATAGGGTCAACTTTGAAGGTAGATTCTACTCGTAATAGAATTCGTCTACCTTTTATTGGATGGGTGAAAATTAAGGGTAAATCTACTCAGTTGCTTAATAGGTGGGGTGATGCTTTTGCTGTTAGCTATCGAATATGTAAGGAAGCGTCTGGGTATTATATAAAGCTAACTGAGAAGATTAACTCTAAGCCTAAAAAAATTAGCTTGAATCGTCAAGATGGTGATCTTAAGGCGATCGGTATTGATGTAGGTGTTGGTTGTCTTTATGCTGATGACGCAGGCAGGTTAGCTGAAGCAAGAAAATATAAAATTAAAATTGAGAGAAAAATTGCACGTTTCCAACGACAAGTTGCAAAAAAGAAGTTAGGTTCTAAAAATTGGGAAAAATTGCAATTAAGAATCGCTAGGTTGTATGAAAAAGATCGTAGACGTTCTATAGCTGCTGACCACAAAATCACGACTAAGTTGTTAAGAGAGTATGATGGCATTGCTGTTGAAAGTTTGAAGCTGGTAAATATGACCGCAGCTACTAAAACAAAGTTAGACGGTAAAGAATACGCAAAAAATGGGAGAAAACGTAAGTCTGGCCTCAACAAAGCTATACTAAGAAATAGCCCAGGTAGGCGTAATCAGTTTTTAGAAACTAAAGTTAAGGCTATTAATGACTATTTTGGTTATACTGTTAGAGAGTTTGTAAAAGTTGACCCAAAGAACACTTCAAAAAATTGTAATGAATGCGGTCATATCGACACAGAGAACCGTAAAACACAAAAAGATTTTAAGTGTGTCAAATGTGGACACATCGACCACGCTGATGTTAATGCCGCAAAAAACATCTTTGATCGTGGCTTATTAGACTTCGAGAGAAGCTACCGTACTTGGAGACGGGAAGTTAAGCCTGTATCAGTTGGAGACGGGCCAACTGGAGAGAACGAAACCTTGAGGAGTAGTTCTGTGAGACAGGAAGCTGCCACCACAGCAGTTTCGGTTGTTGAATCAGCAGAATTGACTGCTGAATATTATCCAGCCCAACCAACCCCGAAAGGGGGCAAACCACCTCGACAAAAGAAGAAAGAATGCGCGAAACGGAGGGTATCAAAATCTAGTAGCGATCAAAAACAACCTCAAACTCTTACTCCGAAAAGCTTTGAAAGTAACACGCAGTCAAAAGAGATTCTCGCAATTGATGAAAATCCTGTACTGCCTGGATTAGAGGCGTTTTTTGATGATCCTGCACCTAAGAAAAAATCTAATTCCCGAAAAAAGGAAAATGGATTCACGAATCCGATACCTGAAACGTATTTCCAGCCTATCCTATGGGATCAAACTGACGAAATCAACTTTTGAGGGTGTGGATGGTTGCAAGAACGCCGCTTCATCCCAAGGATTAATAATAATTTTGACGAAATCAACTTTTGAGGGTGTGGATGGTTGCAAGAAAACCAGGCGCGTCTGAGGAAGAAAGATTAAGAAAGACGAAATCAACTTTTGAGGGTGTGGATGGTTGCAAGCTATAAGGGAATTGAACATACCTGAAAGCATTTAGACGAAATCAACTTTTGAGGGTGTGGATGGTTGCAAGTCCTGACATTCATCAGGGGCAAACTTTGCCCACTTGACGAAATCAACTTTTGAGGGTGTGGATGGTTGCAAGCAGGGTTCGAGTCCCTGGTCGGCGATGAAAATAAACTAATAAAGGCTAAACCTGTGTAATTTTTACTTGTTCTTGATGAAGGAGATATGGACGACTTTCTTCATCAGCTAAGAATGCAGCATACTTCAAACAAGCGCTAATATCGTCAGCTTCTAAATCTGGATACTCCTGAAGAATTTCCTCTGTATTCATGCCATTAGCTATTAAACTTAGTACTAGAGAAACAGTGATTCTCATGCCACGAATGCAAGCGCGTCCTCCCATCATGTGTGGGTCGAAAGTAATGCGATCGAACATAATATTTAACCTCTCCTAAGCTATATTTATGCTTTCACATATTCACAAATAGAAACAGGTTCGGGAGTCGGAAAACCATCTTTTTGTAAACTTTCTAGATGGAATGCGATCGCCTCTTTAATTAAACCCAGAGGAGGTAGAACCTCCCAGATCCTCGTTCCCAGGTTCAACCTGGGAACGAAAAATGGAGGCTCTGCCTCTTGGTACAAGATCCAAAAAATGGAGGCTCTGCCTCTTGGTGCAATATCTGAGTATAATAACACTGCATATTCAGAACGCTTAAAACGATAATTTCGACTGATAGAATCAGGACTCACAACTTCAACTGCCAACAATGGTGGTATTTCAGTAACAGCCGATCGATCCAAAAATTCCCGCACCTGCTCAACAGGTACAATATAAAGATCGGATAATCTCGACTTTCGCCATCCCGTTCTGATTCCCGCCTCTCTAAAACACACCCAAGGTAAACCTAAACGTTTGATTTCTGCCTTAAAATTGTCCTGAAGAAAATCAGCAATTAATAAAACGTAAACAATTTTTCCGCAACTTTGCTTTTCATGATCTGCCATTAAACCTTTAGTTTATTATGCCTCAAAATCTTCACAAATAGAGACATTCAGAATCGGAAACTCATACTTACCCATAGACATTCGCGATCGATATGAAAACATTCGGATTTTGAAGATCACAACACTGGAACAACTGAAAGCTAAACTTTTGCAAGTGATTGTGATTGCTTTGGTGGTGAGTTTTTTCAAGAAAGCTATCACAATCAACATTCAAAATTCAACCGATATGCTGATTCTAGCAATATCAATTTTGATCGTTGCGTTGAGTGGTTATTTGTTACATTTGCAATCTCATAATTCTTCCGAAAAAACTTCGGAGTAACCAGAAACTTATGTTTAATTATGCCAATATTTACAATCAGCAACCCGGCTTTTACAGTAAGTAAAAAACTTAAGTTTACTTGCTGCAACAACCGGGTTGTTAATTTACAAGTTTTCGCTTACTTTAAACATTCGCTTTTTTCTGTTTATCAAAAGCTTTATTTAACCCAGTGAGGAACATTGGCACAAATTTTTCCATAAATGCTTGAGGATCGCGCTTCCAAGCTCGTTGAGCAACTTCAATTCGAGTCATCTGCAACTGAGGTGCTAAAAGGGTTTCAGGAATGCGTTCCATCAAATATTGAGGACGTTGCCACAAAGGCATAGTATTGGCTATTTCCATTAAGTTATCTAAGCGACGCAGTTCTGCACCCAAGGTAATATCCATGCCAGATTCATAAGCTGCTTGTTCGATCGCAGCATATTTGCGCTTAGCTTGTTCAACCTTTTGCTTATGTTCCGGGCTTTTTTTCGCAATTTCTGCTAACCAACGATTTCCCCAACGAACGTGCCCTGCTTCTTCGGGAAAAATGCGCTCAATTGTTTCGCGAATCTTAATATTTTCCTCAGTTTGTGGTGCTTCTTTTAATGCGTGAATGTGAGCAGAAAAATATTCACAACCCCGTTTTTCGGTAACATTAATTGCAGCTATCACCGAAATAATGGCATCTTCCAACTTACTGTCCGAATCAAAGTATTCTCGATCGATCAGACGATTGAATTCATCGATATAGGTATTTCCCGGTGGTGTACCCACATTTTCTCCCATATCTACCAACAAATCAGTCAACCACATCGCATGACGCGCCTCGTCCGAAATATGATGAGAAAGATCCCGAATTAATTGTGGTTGTTTTCCATTTAGTACCTCAATAATTTCTGTCAAGTCTTTACAGCTGCGTTGTTCGCTGTAACGGTAGCGGTTGAGGGTGATGATATGGATTTCGCGATCGCGCACCACCTGTCTCATGATTTCCCTTGCGCCAATAGAGTTTTGTAATTTTCTTGGGTAAGCGACAGTCATAATTATTGCGTTTTGTAAACAAATATTAGATTAGATTCTAACGCAGGTTTTCTGCCAGAGAGTTTTATAGTCAGAAATTAAAATCAATATCATACTTTGAGCCTACTGCTACAAAAAAAGCCACCCATTGAGGTGGCTAAATGTTAATTAAGCAACAAACACTTTTTAGCAGTCGTAGTACAGAGCATACTCGTAAGGATGAGGACGTAACCGCATTGGGTTAACTTCCTTATCAATCTTGTAAGAAATCCAAGTCTGGATAAAGTCTTCGGTAAACACACCAGTTTCAGTCAAGAAAGCATGGTCTTTTTCCAAAGCTTCTAGGGCACCTTCCAAAGAACCAGGAGTAGAAGGAACCTTACTCAACTCTTCAGGACTCAGTTCGTAAATATCCACATCCAAAGGTTCACCTGGATCGATTTGGTTCTTAATCCCATCAATACCCGCACAAAGCATTGCGGCAAAAGCCAAGTATGGGTTACAAGTAGCATCAGGACAACGGAATTCTAACCGCTTCGCCTTGGGATTAGTACCAGACAAAGGAATCCGAATCGAAGCAGAACGATTACCTTGAGAGTAAGCCAAGTTTACAGGTGCTTCAAAACCAGGCACCAAGCGCTTGTAAGAGTTGGTGGTGGGGTTAGTTAAAGCCAACAACGCAGGTGCGTGCTTGAGGATACCGCCGATATAGTGCAGCGCCATTTGACTTAAATCAGCATATTTGTCCCCAGCAAACAAGGGTTGACCGTCTTTCCAGATTGACTGGTGGGTGTGCATCCCAGAACCATTGTCATTAAACACTGGCTTGGGCATAAAGGTAACGGTTTTGCCGTATTTCTTAGCGACGTTCTTAATTACATACTTGTAAGTCATCAAGTCGTCTGCTGCCTTGACTAACTTATTGAAGCGGAAACCTAGTTCGCACTGACCACCGGAAGCAACTTCGTGGTGATGCTTTTCAATGGGTACACCGCACTCTGCCATAGTTAGCAGCATTTCTGTCCGCATATCTTGGGAAGTATCGGTGGGGGAAACTGGGAAATAACCTTCCTTGTACCGAGGTTTGTAACCCAAGTTTGGCCCTTCGTTTTTCCCTGAATTCCAACGACCTTCCACAGAGTCTACGTAATAGTAGCCTTCGTGTTCGTTTTGATCGAAGCGAACATCATCGAAAATAAAGAATTCCGCTTCTGGACCAAAGAAAGCTGTGTCACCAAGACCTGTAGAGATTAGGTAATCAACTGCTTTTTGGGCAATGGTACGGGGGTCGCGGCTATAAGGTTCACCTGTACGAGGTTCGATAATGCTACAGATAACGCTGAGGGTGGGTTCTTTCATAAAAGGGTCAATCCAGGCTGTGGTGGGGTCTAGCACCATTGCCATGTCTGACTCGTTGATGGCTTTCCATCCCCTGATACTGGAACCATCGAATGGTACACCGCTGCTGAAGCTGCTTTCATCGATTTGGTTGTGGTACACCGATAAGTGCTGCCAAATCCCTGGCATATCGATGAACTTGAGGTCAATGATTTGGATGTTCTTTTCTTTAACGTAATTTAAGAACTCTTGCGGGGTCTGGAACATGAATTACTCCGTAACTTTTGATCTCGTAAAGTCTGGATATAGATAATCAGCTGTGGTGAAGGTTCAGGTCAAGGGGCAGAAAACCTAGATTTGTGAGAATTTTACTGGGTGCGTCTGTCTTTTTTGATCTGACACCTAAGACTACTGCCTGGATCTCCCCATCATTGTTATTCTGGGATGTCCAGACAGATTTGTTTCAAATTAAATAGCCGATTTTGCCGACTTAATAGTATACCTGCATCATCCTAGAGATAGGTTTCAGGATCTTTTGTATTCAGGTTTACAGAATATCCTTGTCTTGTTAGGCGATCGCCTAAAGAAAAAGTTAAAAAATGTAGCGACTTTGACAGATTACTTTGGCAACCCAACTTTCCTTATGTAAAATCGTAACAATAACTACAGTTTATTATTGCGATAAGAATGGCTTTTACATTACAGGCAGATTTAACAACACAGGAAGCACAGCAATATCGTCCGGGATTGCGGGTAGAGTTAAAACAGCGTCCCGGCGTAGTAGATGTAATTGCAGAGTATGACCCGATGATGGTACCGCCAATTTGGTTGGTGGGCGATCCTCAACCTCGCTATCCTGAAGAGTTAATTTTGTTATCTGAACCGTTGACAGAGTGGTTTAAATCAGCTATCACTTTTCAGCCAGAATATCCTTCTTGCCACCTAAAAAATCGCCCAAAACAAAAAGTTTTGGTTTAGTGTTTTTCTCCCAGACAAAAGCCGTAAAAGGCAACTTTTGGGGCATCGTTTTGTTGTAAACTACAATCGGCTATCTACGCCACAGGTAAAGCTTTGTGTTTCTTGATTAAACTTTGTTAAGTTGAGTTTTAATCTAGGAGCAGGTGTGTCTGTCCGATGTTCTAATACGGATTAGATACAACAATATTTCAGCAATAGTAAAACCCCGATAGTAACATTCACTGGGAGAGCAATTTCATGCGGGACGCAGTTACAACTTTAATTAGAAATTACGATGTTGCTGGTCGTTATTTAGACCGGAATGCTGTTGATTCTCTGAAAACTTATTTTGAAACGGGTACGGCTAGAGTAGCTGCTGCTGGTGTAATTAATAGTAATGCAGCTGAGATTGTTAAACAGGCTGGTTCGCAATTATTTGATGAGTTGCCGGAATTAATTCGTCCTGGTGGAAATGCTTATACAACTCGTCGTTATGCGGCTTGTTTGCGGGATATGGATTACTATCTCCGTTATGCTAGCTATGCGCTGGTTGCAGGGGATACTTATGTATTGGATGAGCGCGTGTTGCAAGGTTTGCGGGAGACTTATAATTCTCTCGGTGTACCAATCGGGCCAACAGTGCGCGGTATCCAAATTATGAAGGATATTGTTAAGGGGCTAGTAGAAGAATCTGGAATTCAGAATACTTCGTTTCTAGACCAGCCTTTCGATCACTTAACTCGCGAATTTAGCGAACAAGATGTGTAGATTCGACAGTTGAAACTGTAGTTAGAATTAGCGATCGCACTTTTTCCCTGAAGAGGGGGGAGAGAGCGATCGCTATTTGATTAAACCACAAAAAACTTGAATTAAGAGAAAATTTAGAGTTTAATAGCAAATACATTGACAAAAATTCATTTTTTCAATATGTCTTGTGCAATTTTAATTGCTGTTTTCGCTCCTTTTTTATTCGCTGCGGCAAAGCAAAGTAAGTACAAAGGGGTATTACGTGAATTACATAATAAAAGAGGATTTTTGGCGACCCCTGCAAACACTGTCTCTAAACGCTCAATGAAGTATTCACAAATTAATTTATAATCTGCTGTTTTTTCAGTTATGGAGTATGTACCAAATAAGTCTATTTGATTGGTAATTTGGTAAAATCGATCGTACCAATCTGTAGTACCAAAAGTCTCATCAAGTCTTTTTCTAATTACTTCATCTATATTACCATCCTTTTTCAGTAGTCTATTAATAGCTACTCCTACAGGGAATAAATACCATAAATCAATAGCTTCTGTCTTAGCAATACACTCTATGGTTGCCCAAGGAACTTGCATTCCAAAAGGATCTAAGAACAGTACAGATCGATGACTTTTCCAATTTTTTGAGCAGATATCTTTTATATAAATGTTGGCATCCGAATTGATTATAGTTACCCTATCTGCCATATTAGTAAATTCTGTTTTAAGTTTATTTAATTCATAAACTTTATTTTCATCCTTCTCAATAAAAATATACTGGTCAAATTTTGGCTCTACTTGCAACGCAATACGTGCTGAACCATCAAATAACTTATTCGATTCTTGATTTATCAGTTCAGGGAATATCAATATGTCTGTTTCTTCACTTTCTTTTCCTGTTCTATATCCAGTCCCGGCAAAAGCATCTATATAAGCATATTTGAAATTGTAATCTTTCATAATAGTTGCATAAGCTACCAGGTATTTACGCAATTTAACTAGCTTATTTTCTGTCCAATCTCCACCAAATGTTTGTATATTCATTGCTTTTACATTATTGTCAAATTTTGAGTGATAATCTAAGTTAATTACATTATGAACAAACTTATTTATGGTAATATGTAATGTGAGTTAATAATTATTTATTAAGGTATTAATTAAATATGAGAATAAAAAATTACAAATCCATTTTTAATTACAAGCAAAAGGTAAGTGTATATCATGGCAGTAATCAAAGAAACAGAAAAAATAGTCAATCCTCTTCAGGAAAGCGCCCTTAACAAGAAAGGGTTATGTGACTATGTAATAAATATAGCATCAGGTTGCTTGCATGGGTGTACGTTTTGCTATGTGCCATCAACTCCGGCAATTCGGACAAGACAAACGCAATTAAGCGAAAAAGGAGTAAGTAATCCTCAAATGGATTGGGGAAAGTATCTCTTAGTTCGTGAAAATGTACCTGAATTACTGGAAAAAAAACTAAGTCGGAAAAAAACTTGGCTAATAACACCATCAGGTCAAGGTGTGGTTATGCTTTGTTCAGGAACAGATCCTTACCAAAACAAAGAAACTGCAAGCATTACTCGTTCTTCGGTTGAGATTTTATCCAAATATAAGAAAAGAGTGAGAATTTTAACTCGCGGTTTGTTATGGACTGATGATTTAGATATTCTTATTCGTTCAAATGTGACGCTTGGCATGAGTTTACCATACTTAGATGATGAACTAAGTCGTAAAATTGAACCACAAGCACCTCCACCTTCTAGACGTTATGAAGCTTTACTAAAAGGTTATAAAGCTGGTTGTCGTTTGTATGTAGCAATGGCTCCTACGCCTCCCACAATGACTTTACATGATTTTAAAAGACATTTAGAAAAAATTATTGCTATCAATCCAGAGGTAATATTTTGGGAACCAATTAATGCTCGTGGAAGTAATGGAAAAAGGATGGTAGCAGCAGGGTTAGATTTTGCCAGTACTGTTATGACGAAAAAATCATGGGCAGAATGTTTTAAAAGACAATGGGATGATATTGAAACTGCTGCTCAAGAAGTGGGATGTAAAGATCGGCTCCATATTTGGCCCGATCCTGAATTGAGAGGTTATGTTGAAGATACTAGATTAGAGCAATGGTTATATAAACCAACAGTGGAAAAGTGGGATAGTTTAGCCAAAACTTGATTTAAGAATTGATGTGATTGGTAAAAAGTTGAGCGTTTTGTAACGATCGCACCTTTACCCGCTATCATTAAAGCCAACAGCCATTAATTAAATCAGATGAGTTTGTTGGGGGAAACTTAAAATAATGATCGTAATTGTGATCGCAATCAACATACTCATTGCGCTATTTAACTTTTACTTAGCTTGGCGAATTTGGAAAATTCGCAGAACGATCGCAGGTGCAACCAGAGCTATCTTAGCTGCCGATCGCAACACTTATAATGTGTTACACAGCGCACCAAAAACCATAAGTGTGGGACAAAAAGGCGCTAATACGCTGCGAGAACAATACCAAAAGCTAGAAATTCAACTGGAAAAACTAGGGCAAGTCTTAGGAATACTCAACTTTACCCAACAAGTTTGGCAAAAACGTCAGAGAAAAAATAAACAATTAAAAAAGCTGAAGAAATCCCTGTCGAAATACTGATTTGCTTAGTTTTGCTCAAAGCTGCCACATCTTTCTTCAGAAATAATCTTGGTACTTGCTAACGCACAGGCGATGCGATCGCATATCATACCAATCAGGAAAACCTGCCTAAAATTGAGTTAAAGGATTGGTAGCGAAAAAATGTCTGAGAATCGATCGGGATCTTCGGGAGCTTTTATTGGTGGTATGCTACTGGGAGCAGCGCTAGGGACTATTACAGGCTTGCTCTTAGCGCCCCGCACTGGGAAAGAAACTCGCCAGTTGCTAAAAAAATCTGCCGAAGCACTCCCAGAATTAGCAGAAGACCTTTCTAGTAGCGTACAGCTGCAAGCCGATCGCCTTTCTGAAACAGCATTGCGTAACTGGGATAGCACCTTAACGCGACTCAAAGAAGCGATCGCTGCTGGAGTTGAAGCTACTGCCAAAGAACAGGAAAATATACAACGGCAAGAAACATCCACTTCCTCCGATCGACCATTAGTTGAAGACTCTCTTGCAGAGGTATCCTTAAATCCCATACCTCCGAAAGTACAGTAATCAAAACCGACTCTAAATTAACAGGAATTGAACCAAAAGCCTAATAATTATTTAAACTAAAAAATTTGTGATTGACCCGTTATTTTGGCTAGGACTTTCTATTGTGCTAGTTGCCGTTAGTCTCACTGCGGTTCTAGTAGCACTTTTACCAGCTGTTCAAGAAATTGCCCGTGCAGCCCGCAGTATAGAAAAATTAGCTGATACTTTAAATAGAGAACTACCACCCACTTTAGAATCTATTCGCCTTACAGGAATGGAGATTAGTGAATTAACAGATGATGTTACCGATGGCGTAAAAAGTGCAGGTCAAGTAGTAAAAAATGTTGATAAAACTATTGATGGTGCTAAAACTCAAGCGAGAAAAGTTCAAGTTACTACTCGTAGTTTCCTCACAGGAATAAAAACCGCCTGGAAAACTTTTAACCGTTCTAATAATAATATTCCTCCCAGCGGACACCGTTCTGTAGACCGTCTGCCACCTGGACAAAGAATCCCTTTAGATTTTCCTCATGAGCGATCGCAATCTTACACCAAAGAAAACTCAGAAGTAGACAAAGAGTAGAGTAAAGGGACTGGGGACAAGGGGACAAGGGGACAATTTATTTGTCCTCTGCGCCTCTGCCTTCTGCCTTCTGCCTTTCTTAAGACAATGCTGGTAAAATGGCGTACTATTAGAGTAAAGTAAAGAAGTGTAAAGAAATATTAGCTTTCTATTATCCTTTAATTAATAAAACTTCTTGGTAAATGTCCAAGCCTGAGATTCTGGTAGAACAGCCAATGCAGCAAAAACCTTTCGTCAAAAGAATTCTGACATCCTTAGCAGCCTTTTTCCTCGCCTTATCAATTTGGGCAGTAGCACCTGCCGTAGCGCAAGCATACGACAATCCAGAGTTACTACCTGCCACTCAAACCCCGATAATTGACCTCGCCAAAACCTTCACCGATATTCAGAAGGAAGCACTGAGAAAAGATATAGAAAAATTTGAAGCCGACACAGGCTGGAAACTTAGAGTATTAACACAGTACGATCGTACCCCAGGTAGAGCAGTAAAAGACTTTTGGGGATTAGACGAAAAAAGCGTTCTGGTAATCGCAGACTCCAGAGGCGGGAATATCCTTAACTTCAACGTTGGAGATGCCGTTTATCAACTCCTACCCCGCACCTTTTGGATTGAACTGCAAACTCGCTTCGGCAACCTCTACTTCGTCCGCGACCAAGGCGAAGCACAATCAATCATTCAATCCTTAGAATCAGTCAAAACCTGCCTAATACAAGGCGGTTGCAACGTAGTTCCCGGTTTACCCAGAGAACAGTGGATTCTCACCTTAGTTACCTCAATTGTAGGCGGAGCAGTCTTAGGATTTGCGGCTCATCCCCGGAAACCAGGACAAATGGTGGCATGGCAATGGGCATTAATTTTCTCGCCATTGTGGGGAATTTTGTTTATTGCCTTCGGAATCGGCCCAGTAGTCAGCCGTACTGCCGAATGGTTGCCCCTACTGCGAAATGTGGCAGGATTCGTCATTGGAGCTTTAGTTGCTTACCTCACACCTGCGCTGGGTTCTCCTCCAGAAGCTTCCAGCAGTCGTTAAACATTTGAGGGACTAGGGACTGGGGACTGAAGATTAAAATAATAAATCTAAACTTCCCCAATTCCTAATCCCTATTCCCCAGTCCCCTTTTAAGGACGCAAAAAATGCAAAAGTTAATTTTGTATTCTTTGCGTCCTACCTTTATGCTGTAAACTAACAAGTTTGTTGTAGCGACTCCAGTCGTTACTCCTACAACTAAAGGACTAAAGTCCTTACAACGAACTTAGATTATGCTTTAATCAATATGAGGTTGGGGGCGGTTTCTCATGGAATGGCATATTACAGATGCCCAAAGTTTAGCAATTATCGATCGCGAAATCGGCGAACACATCTTTTCCCCATCAGAATACGAAATAGTTCGACGGGTAATCTATGCCACCGCTGACTTTGAATATAAATCGCTGATTCGCTTTTCCGAAAGAGCTTTGCAAGCAGGCGCAGCAGCTTTAGCCGCCCGCACTACCATAGTCGTAGACGTACCAATGGTACAAGTTGGCATCACACCAATCATCCAAAACACCTTTGCCAACCCGGTTTACTGTAGCATGGACGCATTAACGCGCCCCCAAAAAGAAAGAACTCGCGTAGCTTGGGGAATAGAAACCCTCGCCAAACGCTACCCAGAAGGAATTTTTGTAGTTGGTCACGCTCAAACAGCGCTTTCTTCCCTAGTAGAGTTAATTGAAAAAGAGGAAATTCGACCAGCTTTAGTCATTGGCACACCCGCAGGTTTTGTTGATGTAGATGTTGCTAAAGATAGATTACAGGATTCGCTCATTGCCCACATTCGCACCGAAGGACGCAAAGGAAGCGCCGTAGTAGCAGCAGCAATAGTCAACGGATTAGTAGAATTAGCTTGGCAAGCCTACGGGCAAGAGGGAGCAGTCGGCATTTAGTCAAGTTGAGATAAATTAGTACTCAAATGCTCATTTTTGACTGTCTACCTCCCCAGGAGAGATAAACTCATGTCTTATTACTTATCTTATTTAATTCTGATCCCAGGAGCTTTATTAATGTTCTGGGCACAGAGTCAAATTAGAGGCACTTATCACCGCTACTCTCAAGTTCGTTCTAGCATGGGCATGACTGGCGCACAAGTGGCTCAGGCTATTTTATCGAAAATGGGAATTCATGATGTTTCGGTGGAACCAGTAGCCGGAGAACTCACAGACCATTATGACCCCAGCGCCAAAGCAGTTCGTCTTTCTCAAGGAATTTATAGTTCTGATTCTGTAGCAGCTGCGGCAGTAGCTGCCCATGAGTGCGGTCATGTGCTACAAGACAAAAATGGCTATAAATTTATGAATTTACGAGCCTCTTTAGTTCCAGTTGCTAATTTAGGTTCTCAAATCGGCCCATTTCTAGTAATTATTGGGCTTTTCCTAAGTTCAATGGGAGCAATTTCTACAGTATTCATCAATATTGGAATTGTCCTATTTCTGGGTGTAATTGCTTTTCATATTGTCACGTTACCTGTAGAATTCGATGCTTCTAGTCGTGCGCTTAAACTAATTAATCAATTGGGAATTCTCCAAGGAGAAGAGAATACAGGAGCTAAAAGAGTTTTACAAGCAGCAGCTTGGACTTATGTAGCAACTGCTTTTTATTCAGTTTTACAATTAATTCAACTTTTGTTGATTTCTCGGAGTCGTGGCTAAATAATTACTTGTTTGTTGTGAGGACTTTAGTCCTTTTATTGATGGGAAGAACGACTGAAGTCGTCACAACGAACTTTTTTAAGAGAATTTTTTGGTTAATCTACCAATCATTGACTCTTTTAGGTTTTTTGCGTGGCTTTGTGGGTCGCATTTCTTCCCGTTCTGTTTCTCGCTCAACAGGTCTTCTTCTCTTTTGACTTTCCCTTTTTTCGGATTTTTCCAACTGGTAACTCAGTTCAGTAAACTCTTTTCTTTGGAGATAAGGATAGTCACTCACCCATAAGTCGAGGTCAGGAATATAAATATCTGTCACTTTGTTAATGATGGCTAAATCTGGTTTATTAGACATTACTAACATTTGGGCATCTTGTCCGCGCCTTAGCGATTTATGAATACGTTTGAGAGGAACTTGTAAGCTAGTAGAAAAACCTGTTTCATCTCCAACTTCTATATTTAATCTTCTTTCGCGGTTTTCAACAATTACTAATTCGCCTTGTTTGTTAACGTTTTGTTCTTTGCCTACAACTTCTTCAGTGACGTATAAATCCCAGACTTCACCTTTCCAAAAGCCGCTGTATTTGTATTTGCGACATTCGTAATTGCGTAAAGTAGCCCGAAAAATTGGCCCCCATAAAAAATAGGAAGAGGTAAAGATACCAAGCAGTAGCATGAAAGCACCATATTCTAGCCCTAAAAAACTAACTTCAATCCACCAGATTAACATCCCGATGACTATAGAAATTAGTAGCCGTAATATAAAATCAAATGGCTTACCCCAATAATATTTGTATTGACTTCCTGTGGCTAGGATAGGGATTAGTTGTTCAAATTTTTGGCGAGTGATGGGAATGAGCATAATTAATAGGTGTTAAGTAATAGACAATGGTTAATTAGGGAAAATTCAGAATGCAAAAGTTTGCTTGGCTCTCCAGCACTCATGGTGATAAGTAAACTTAATTAATTAGCAAAGTGCTTACTATACAAGGTTTCCCAGTCCCTAGTCCCCAGTCCCCAGTCCCTAAAACCAGGGTTTTTCACCACAAGTGTTGGAGAGCTGTTTGCTTTTGATTCTGAATCTTGCACGCAGATTTTTATCTGCTACTAAGGAATTACAAAATTTTCTCTAATCCATATACTAGCGATTTTAGCTGGGTGACTTGGCGAATTGCTAGTAAAACTCCGGGCATATAACAGGCTCGATCGCTTGTATCATGTCTTAAAGTGTAAATTTGCCCAGGTGCGCCAAAAATTACTTCTTGGTGAGCAATTAATCCGGGTAAGCGCACGCTATGAATCCGAATTCCTTCTTCTGCTAAACTGCCTCTAGCTCCTGCTAATTTTTCCTCTTCTTTAACTACAGGTGGATTGTAATTTTTGCCCAGTTCTGCTAAGAGTTTAGCAGTTTGAATTGCGGTACCGCTAGGAGCGTCTGCTTTTTGATTATGGTGTAGTTCGATGATTTCTACATGATCGAAATATTTTGATGCTTGAATAGCAGCTTGTTGCAGTAGCACCATGCCGATGGAAAAATTGGGAATAATTAAACAGCCAGTACTCGCTTTCTCGGCAAATTCTGCTAAATCTTGGATTTGTTCGGCACTCATTCCGGTAGTTCCGACGACTGGGCGCACGCCGTAAGCGATCGCAGACCGCACCGAATCGTACACTGCACTAGGATGGGTAAAATCTACCATTACCCCCAACTGTCTCTCTTGCGCTGCCATTGCCAACATTGGCTCAAACTGATTAGTAATTGGCACTTCTAAGGTGCCACATCCAGCTATCTCACCAGCATCTTTGTCTAACATCTCTGGATTATGGTCTATCGCACCCAATAGGGTCATATCACTTGCACCAGCTACCGCTTTAATCACCTCACGACCCATTTTGCCAGCTGCACCATTAACCACAACGGGTATGGGATATTGATTCGTCATGTCTTCAAAAATATCCTTGCATCTAATAAGCGAATTCTAGACTAAAATAAAAGTCGCGTTGAGCTCAAACATCCCAACGCGACCAAAAAAATATTTTTGCTTTGTTTTTCGGCAACCAGGGAGTGCAACAGAGGCGTTCCCGTACAATCTGAAGTCATTCATAAAATATACCAGTCAGTTATCTTGTGACGATCGATTTCCTTCGTCGTTATCATCACCATTTTGGAAAGGATGTTGACCAATACCAAGTTCTCTTTTAGAACGTTTCAGTTGTTTCCACAATCCCTTGATTTGTTGATAAGCTTCTTCAGGAGGAAGCTTTCCACTAGTTTCTAAAGCACAGATGAAATTAATCCTTTGGGTAAACTCTTGCAAGTTAGCATTAAAAACCAAATTTTCAGGATTTACTGAACCGTAATAACGGCTACGCGGGTAAAGAAAATTTTCTCGATCGCTCGTGTTCATCTACTTCTCCAAAACTTGTCTCAAATATCTCTCTATTTCTGTTTTAATCTGTTTTTTAGGTGTTGTAATCCTTTTTAAGGTATATTGCAATTTTTGTTAATAATAATACATTACATAGTTACACTGAACAAGTGACAAAAATTTGATGGAAAATCTCTGTCAGACAACTGCTTATATCGCTTATATTTACCATTTTAAATCTAATTAAACAAAGTTTTATTAGACTTGTAACAAAATTCAGGAGCAAGAGGAAAAAGTTTTAAGTTAAGTAGAAAATTCAAAATTTTGAACTTCCATCGTCTCTGCCCCTGGAACTCCCCTGCCCCTACCTCACCCACCTGCGGCGAAAGAGGCCATAATCAGGATTGAAAGCAAGAGTCCTGGAGTTAGAAGTAACAACAACATTCCCAAATCATGTAAATTCATAAAAAACTACCCTAGACTGTGGTATGTTTTTTAGATTAAATCAAAAATAAAAAATATGGAACAAATATTAATCTGGGCTATCTTTGGATATGCTTTAATTGTGGGATTGGGAGGTGTCTTTGGTTACATGAAAGCCAAAAGTGCCAAGTCTCTTGTCTCAGGGCTGATTAGTGGCTTAATTTTATTATTTTCTTGGTTCTTAGCAATAAAAACACCAACAGTAGGACTAGGAATAGCAACTTTAATGGCAGCAGTCTTGCTAGTAGTTTTTATTACTAGGTTTGCTCGTACTCGGAAATTTATGCCTGCGGGAATGATGATGTTGCTAAACTTAGTAGCGATGCTGGCGTTTTTAGTCGGTTGGTTGAATTTAGTTTAGTATGCCAAAATTAACTGATAGTTACAGTTTGAAGACTAGGGAAGTTTAATGGTTCAGATTGTGAGTGATTAGCTTTATATTGACGTGCCATACTAACTGTTTTCGGTAAAACTCCAATTAGTTGAGAGATGATATCGTCTGGTATTGAGTTAGTAGATTCAGTTCCGAAATACTTTTCAAGCATTATTAAAATCATGTATGCCCTTTTTAGGGGAACAGAACTTTCCATTGCTTTTTGAGTAAACTGGAACCATCGCTGTCTTGTGGTAAAAGCTTTTTGTCGCTCTTGGTAAGATTCAGGATAAATTAAGCTCACATCACCTACAGGAATTACCCGATTACAGTCTATGTCACAACTACCGCCAACAGCGGCTCCATATCCAGCAAATTCTGCATGATGCCGCTTACAAAGTATGATGCCACCTCGACAGCGACTATCTATTTTTAGCACTTGCCCGCTATTTAGTTGAGTCAAAACTTGCTTGGAGTTAACTGTTAGTTGTGGTAAAAGAGATTGCCGTGACATTTTGAGACCTGGAACTCGGTATTATTACTATGAATCTTTTGTTCCAGGAATTAAGTGATGTGTGAAAGCTTTATAAGTGACAGGAAAAACTCTTACAAGTGACTTTAAACTTGTAGAAAAGTGATTTTATATTAATGATAAATGTGATAACACTCTGATTTGAGTGTGATATCGATCGCGTAGCGTGTGCGTAGCACGTATCGCAAGTGCAGGGCGGAAATTCTAGTCAGCAATTCTCAGTAATCCATGTCGGATACCATAAAGCAATCTGTTAATTAGAATCTGCTCTGGTTCGCTCAAAGTATCATTTAATAAGGCAGACCTAATTTGATAGCGATCGCTAATGGTAATCTGACCAGCGACCATAATTTTTCCGCAGAGAGCTTCTAAAGTAATGCAATGCCAGTTGTAGTATGATTTCATGTTTTGCACCTATTTGCCCTTTCTTAAGTAAATTTGAAAAATAATAACCTTATTGTTGTTCTTCTAGTTTGATAACAACTTCCTCAGAAAACAGTGATAATTCCTTAACTATTTTGTGACTTATGTCATAGACAGGTAGGGAGGCAGGAGGAACAAGGGGAGAGAGTTCATTAACTCAAAACTTTCTTCCCTTAGACCCTTATGGAGTTAATAAAATTAGTTGCTGTTGTAGGAGCGATCGCACTTTCTCCAAGCTGAAATCCATACCTAGTAAAATCTCGGATAAAGTTTGCTGTTTCTCAGTATTTTCATCACAAGCTTGCAAAAACTGAAATTCGGCTTCCGTAAGATTAACTATTTGATAATCATAGTTAAACAAACATTTACTGGGCCATCCATCCATACAAGGGTTACGTTCGGGAATTGCTGCTAGTAAAGTGCGATCGTCAGACCAATCTAATTTGGTGAATGGTGGACGTGCTAAGAAAAATTCGTAATGGGTGAAAGTTTCGGGGTCTAATAATTCAGTTAAACGATAACGTTGGCGATCGCTTAAACTTTTTGCCCTCGCCATTAACTCAGAACTTTTACTTAATAATCTTTCTAATTCCCAACTTTTTTGATTAGAAAAACCAACAAATTCCAAACCGGAAGCATCGATTAATTCAAATAAAGATTCGATGTTGTAATCAATTTCTTGGGGATGAACATACATATCAGCGAAACATTCATCCTGCTGATTTTCCATTGACCAACGTTCTTTCTCTCGTTTGACAATTCGGTTATCTGTTGGTAGTGAATTAAAGATTTGCCGACCTATTTGGACACCATCATGGTAATCGCCGACTTTGTTACCTTGGAGGAGAGCGATCGCTTTTTGCATTAATTGAATTTCCCAGCGTCCCAATTCCCCGTAGACAAAAATATGAAATAATCCACCTGGAGCTAATTTAGCAGCTAAAGATTGAATTCCCCGTTTTGGGTCTGGCAAATGATGTAAAACTCCCACACAGTTAATTAGCTCAAATTCACCATCCAGTTTTTCCGCATCGTATAAACTGAGGTGATGGAATTGAACGCGGTTAGCACCCGAACGTTGACAGCGTTCTTTTGCTACAGCTAGGGCACCTGCACTGAGATCGATCGCCGTTACCTCAGCTTGCGGATTCAAATGAACCAAGTACTCAGTACCCACACCAGTACCACATCCAGCATCGAGAATCCGAATATCTTGCTTTGGTGGTTTCCTTCCCGTACAAAAGTTATAAGCTGCTAACCAATTCCAGCGCCAATTGTATCCCGGAGGCGGAGCATCCAGCAGCGGTTCTGGTGGAAAAGGATAAGTATCGTAGAGACGCTGAACAGCAGAGCTAATTTCTTGGTTAGTCATTGGTCATTAGTCATTAAGTCAAGAAGTCAAGAAGTCAAGAGGTCATTCGTCATTAGTCGTTGGTAAGAATTTAACAAAGGATAAATGACAAAGGACAAATGACAAATAACACAAATGACATTTAGGCAAATGACCAACTGTAACAAAACTTATCTTTTCTCTCAGAAAATGAACGAAGATAAAGTTATGATATTTGGGCAACAGCCGAATATATTTGTACACACTTCTTAATAAATGAGTGTGACAAGCACGAAACATTCTAATCTAAAGACTGGGTTGATTAACTGCAAACAATCTTGATAGCCTGGTTCACAAGCCGCCTGGTTCGAGGCGGCAAAGAATTAGAGATTGTTTAGGAGTAGGGACAAAGCATTCTAATCATGAAACTTTGACCCCAATCAGGCGTAACCAGTCGGGTTTAACACAAAGGAAGGTGTTAGGGGTCAGGGTGTAGGTGTTAGGGAGAATTTAGGTGATAGGGGTCAGGGGATAGGAGATAGGGAAGAGTATTTTTCCCTATCCCCCAACCCCCAACCACCTTCCTCTTTCCCCAACCCCCAACCCCTAATTCAACAAAGGGTAGAAACTATAGGGAGCTTTTGAGATCCAATGAGTGTTAAAGCAAGTGGTGGAAGCTCAGTTGCACGTCCGCAGCTTTACCAAACCCTGCCAGTAGCAACAATATCCCAAGCGGAACAACAAGACCGCTTTTTAGAGCGTGGCGAACTGAACGAGCTAGCCAGCTACTTCAGCTCTGGCAGTAAGCGGTTAGAAATTGCCCAAATCTTAACCAAGAATTCGGAAATCATTGTATCTAGGGCAGCTAACCGGATTTTCGTGGGTGGCTCGCCAATGGCATTCTTGGAAAAACCACAAGAGGCAGCCGTAATGACAATGGCTGGTACCGCCTTGGATACCAGAGAAGCGATGAAATTGGGAACCGCGACATACATAGAAAGTAGTGGCGGTTTCTTTGAAGGAATCAGGTCGCTATTTTCTGCTACTAGTGGTGGGCCTTCCCCAGCCGGATTTCGCCCGATCAACGTAGCCAGATATGGCCCCGGAAACATGACCAAATCCTTGCGGGATTTGTCTTGGTTCTTGCGTTATCTGACTTATGCGATCGTAGCTGGAGACCCCAACATTATCGTCGTAAATACCAGAGGATTGCGGGAAATCATTGAAAACGCCTGCTCTGGAGAAGCGACTCTAGTAGCCTTGCAGGAAATGAAAGCAGCCGCTTTAGGTTATTTCCGGCAAGACGAAGTAGGCACAACTACAGTGGGTCAGTATTTTGATGTCCTAATTTCCGAGTTTAAAGCTCCCACACCTTCCGACAAATTGCGGCAACGTCCTTCTGGAGACCAGCAAGGGTTACAACTGCCACAAATTTACTTTCTTTCTTCAGGCGCTCGCCCCAAATTCGTGATGAAGCCGGGACTATCTGCATCCGAGAAGCAAGAAGTAGTAAAAGCCGCATACAGACAGGTGTTTGAACGGGATATTACCCGTGCTTACTCTTTAGGGATTTCCGATTTAGAATCAAAGGTTAAAAATGGCGATATTTCCATGAAGGAATTTATTCGCCGTTTGGGTAAATCACCTTTATATCGGCAAAATTTTTATCAGCCATATATCAACAGTCGGGCATTAGAATTAGCTTTCCGGCACTTTTTAGGTAGAGGGCCATCTTCACGGGAAGAAGTGCAAAAATATTTTGCGATCGTATCCGTTAAAGGCTTACCCGGATTAATCGACGCACTAGTAGACTCACCTGAATACTCCGACTACTTCGGCGAAGAAACCGTTCCTTACCTGCGGGGATTAGGACAAGAAGCCCAAGAATGTCGGAACTGGGGACCACAACAAGACCTATTCAACTACAGCGCCCCCTTCCGCAAAATCCCACAATTCCTCACCACCTTCGCCGCCTACAACCGCCCCTTACCAGACCAACATCCCTACGGTTCGGGCAACGACCCATTAGAAATTCAATTCGGCGCAATCTTCCCCAAAGAAACCAGAAACCCCAGCGCCAGTCCCGCACCCTTCGGTAAAGATACCAGACGGATTTTAATTCGTCGAGGAGCCGGAATTGAAAACCAATTGAGCAACCCAGCGGCAAGGGGTAAAGCACCTGGATCTTTAGGGCCAAAAGTATTTAAACTTGACCAACTCCCCAGCTTCACTGGTTTAGGTGGCAAGCGGGGTAACAAGAGCCAAGGTGTTAGCGTTAAATTCTCCGAAAGTTCCACCCAAGCAGTAATTCGAGCTTGTTACCTGCAAGTATTCGGGCGCGATGTCTACGAAGGGCAACGCCTGAAAGTGCAAGAAATCAAGCTAGAAAACGGAGAAATTACAGTTCGGGAATTTATTCGGGCTTTAGCTAAATCCGACTTGTTCCGCAAGCTCTATTGGACTCCGTTGTACGTTTGTAAAGCCGTTGAGTATATCCATCGCCGCTTATTGGGTAGACCAACTTACGGTCGTCAAGAGAATAACTTGTACTTCGATATTTGCTCTAAGAAAGGTTTATACGGCTTAATCGATGCCTTGATTGACTCAGACGAGTACAACGAAGCTTTTGGCGAAGATACTGTTCCTTATGAACGCTACATCACGCCAGCAGGTTTAGCTCTACGGTCTTTACGAGTTGGTAGTATCGGTGAAACTGGAGCCAGAGTTGACACCTTGGAAACACCAAGGTTTATCGAACTAGGTGCAGTTTCCGAAATGCGAACTGAGCCTAGCGTAGATTTCCGCATTAACCAAGGTGTTTCTAAGAAACGGGAGCAAACTAAGGTCTTCAAGCTCACAGGTAATGAAGATAAGCAAGCTGTGCAAACGTTGATTCGAGCAGCTTATCGGCAAGTCTTTGAGCGCGATATCGAACCATACATTGTGAAGAATCAGTTCACGGTTTGGGAAACTAAGCTGAGTAATGGCGAGATTAACCTCAAGGAGTTTATTACGGCTTTGGGTGAATCGCCGCTTTACATTAAGGAGTTCTACGCACCCTATCCGAATACTAAGGTAATTGAACTGGGAACTAAGCATTTCTTGGGTCGCGCACCTTTAGACCAAGCAGAAATTCGCAAGTACAATCAAATTCTGGCGACTGGTGGGATTAAGGCATTTATTAATGCGATGACTAACAGTGCGGAATATGCCGAGGCGTTTGGTGAGGATACGGTTCCTTACAATCGCTATTTGACTTTACCTGCGGCGAATTTCCCGAATTCTCAAAGGTTGTATAACCAACTGACTAAACAGAATAAAGATTTGGTTGTACCTAGCTTTACTCCTGTGAAGGGGAGAATGGATAACACCAAGATGCCTTTGATGAGTAAGGCGATGGGTGATTTGGAACGTCAAGCAAGGGAAATGGATAAATCCAAACCTTTGTTTATTGAATTAGGTCGTTCCTTCAGTAATGGTGCTGGACAATCGGTAGAAGTGGGCGTGGGTACTACCCGCCGCAAGCCAGCGCGGATTTACCGTATGAATCCAGGCATGAATCAGGTAGAGACGGCAAGCTTGCTGAACGCGATTTACTGTCAAGTGATGGATGTGTTCAGCGGTCAAGTGCCTGCTGAGTTCCGTCGTACAGACCTAGAAAGTAAATTGCGGAATGGGGAAATTTCTGTAAGAGAGTTTGTCCGTTCTTTGGCGGGTTCGGAAATTTACCGTCGCAGATTCTATACTCCTTACCCGAACACTAAGGTGATTGAGTTCTTGTTCCGGCATTTGTTGGGACGTGCTCCAGCAACTGGAGCAGAAATTCGTCAATACAACCAAATTTTGGCTTCTTCGGGCTTAAAAGCGGCAGTTGAGGCGATGGTTGAGAGCATGGAATATGCTCAATATTTTGGCGAGGATGTGGTGCCTTACAATCGCTTCCCATCGTTGCCTGCGGGTAACTACTTGGGCAGCGTGAAAGCAGCTACAGACTTGGTGAAAACCCCTTGGTCGAGTCTGTCACCTTCTTATTTGGGTGGTCGAGTCTAGAAAGAAGGCAGAGGGGTTCGAGGAGTTCCAGGGGCAGAAGGTAAAAAATTCTCCTTGCTCCTTGTCTCCCCTGCTCTCTTAACTTTATTTATTGATGGAAATAGCCTTATCTCCTTTTTGGGGATAGGGCGTTTCTTGTTGGTTTTTTGTCATTAATTTAAGTAACTTTTGTTAATAACTATTGACAAGTGACCAATTTTAAGAAAATCAAGTTGGAATTGGCAATCATGAGGAAAATTATTAAAAACTATTACAAGAGGCATCAGAATGTGAACGCAATGTCGCAAAATATTTGCGGAAGGTTGCTGAGTCTGAAATCAGGTATACTTTGCTTTACCTGAGAAAAGATTGAAGTTTACTAAACCTGCTCCTCAGAATAGACTTAACTAAGCTGTCGAGTTTTAGGTTGCTTCGGAAGTCACTCAGCTACTCGGTTGCCAAAGCCAGTTCCAACATTCTGGTTAGATATTTTTTTTGGAGGATTCCGTTAATGAGTATCGTCACGAAATCCATCGTGAATGCTGATGCTGAGGCCCGCTATCTCAGCCCTGGTGAATTGGATCGGATCAAGAGCTTTGTAACAAACGGCGAACGTCGTCTCCGCATTGCTCAAACTCTGAGTGAATCTCGCGAGCGCATTGTTAAGCAAGCTGGCGACCAACTGTTCCAAAAGCGTCCTGATGTTGTTTCTCCTGGTGGTAATGCTTACGGGGAAGAAATGACTGCTACTTGCTTACGCGACTTAGACTACTACCTGCGTTTAGTTACCTACGGAATCGTAGCTGGTGATGTAACTCCGATCGAAGAAATCGGTATTGTTGGTGTTCGGGAAATGTACAACTCTTTGGGTACCCCAATTCCTGCGGTGGCTGAAGGTGTTCGTGCTATGAAGAATGTTGCTTCTTCTCTGCTATCTTCTGAAGATGCTGCTGAAGCTGGCTCCTACTTCGATTACGTAATTGGTGCTATGCAGTAGGACAAAGTTTCTGCTGGCGAGCATTTTTCAGATTTAGGATTTCTCTTGTTAGGTGACTTGAAGGAAGCAAACAAATGCAAGACGCAATTACATCTGTTATTAACTCCTCTGACGTTCAAGGTAAGTATTTAGATACTAGCTCTTTGGAAAAGCTGAAAAGCTATTTCAGCACTGGCGAATTGCGGGTACGTGCTGCTACCACTATCAGCGCTAATGCAGCTGCCATTGTTAAAGAAGCAGTAGCTAAGTCTCTGTTGTACTCTGATATCACTCGTCCTGGTGGCAATATGTACACCACCCGTCGCTATGCTGCTTGCATCCGCGACTTGGACTACTACCTCCGCTATGCTACCTATGCAATGTTGGCTGGCGACCCCTCCATTTTGGATGAGCGCGTTCTGAATGGCTTGAAGGAAACCTACAACTCTTTGGGTGTACCCGTCGGTGCTACCGTGCAAGCTATCCAAGCAATGAAGGAAGTAACTGCTAGCTTGGTTGGTGCTGACGCTGGTAAAGAAATGGGTGTTTACTTCGACTACATCAGCTCTGGCTTGAGCTAATCGATCGCTCTTTTGCCATTGAAGACAAAGGTTAAATAGCTCTGTCTTCTATGCAAGCATGGTCTGGGAAGTCAGGAGTCAATGCTAGGGCGTTAAAGACTTGTCTCAATCAAATGATGAGTTTTGGCGGTTAGTATTTATTCTTGACTCCCAGACCTTGGTTTATCAAGACCCAAAGGTTTGTTTCCTAACATTTGGAGAATAAGAAATCATGCGGATGTTTAAGATCACTGCTTGTGTTCCTAGCCAAACGAGAATTCGTACTCAAAGAGAATTACAAAACACCTATTTCACTAAATTGGTTCCCTACGATAACTGGTTTCGCGAACAACAAAGAATTATGAAAATGGGTGGCAAAATCGTCAAAGTTGAATTGGCAACTGGCAAACAGGGTACAAATACAGGTTTGCTGTAATTTTTTCCCTAAGTTTGCCAAATTTTCGCTTAAAGTTAGCTATGCCGATCGGGTAATAGCGATTTTAATTAATGCCGTCTTTCATCTCTTGGCTTTTAGTCATAAGATGAAAGACGGCAAAGTTTTAATGTTAGTCAAGTGAAGTTAGGCTTATTAATTCCTTTTTTAGATAATACTGTAGAAGAATGGGCAGTTACGGCTCGGTTGCTGCGCTGGTTAACTTTCCTGTGGTTATTTATCGGGTTAGTGATTTTATTTTCGGCTTCTTATTCGATCGCTGATGCGGCTTATGGAGATGGGCTGTACTATTTTAAGCGACAAATCCTTTGGGTTTTGGTGGGTTTGGTGGTGTTTAATTTGGTTGTCCATTCACCTTTGCGTTATATTGTAGCGATCGCTGATTGGGCTGTACTATTGCTTTTGTTCCTAATCTTCGTGACAGTTATTCCAGGGGTGGGAACCACTATTAATGGGGCTACTCGCTGGTTGGTAATCGGTGGGATTCCGATTCAACCATCGGAGTTGATTAAGCCTTTTTTAGTTTTACAAAGTGCTAGAGTTTTTGGGAAATGGGAACAGCTAAATTTAAGAGTTCGCCTGACATGGCTGTTCATTTTTGCTTTTGTACTTTTAGGGATTTTGTTACAACCTAATTTAAGTACGACGGCATTTTGTGGGATTACTATTTGGCTGATCGCTTTGGCTGCGGGTTTGCCTTATTTGCAGTTGGGGGCGACAGCTTTAGGGGGATTTTTGTTAGCTTTCCTGAGTATTAGTCTGCGGGAATATCAGCAACGACGGATTATGATGTTTTTAAATCCTTGGATCGATCCTTTCGGCAGTGGTTATCAGCTGGTACAAAGTTTGTTGGCTGTTGGTTCTGGGGGAATCTGGGGAACTGGGTTTGGTTTGTCGCAACAAAAGTTATTTTATTTACCGATTCAATATACTGATTTTATTTTTGCTGTTTTTGCGGAAGAGTTTGGTTTTGTTGGTTGTTTGGTGTTGTTTGGATTTTTGTTTGTTTATGGAACTTTAGCGTTATTTGTAGCCCAAAGAGCCCAAAAGGTTGTACATCGATTGGTGGCGATCGGTGCAATGATTTTAATGGTAGGACAGTCTTTAATGAATATTGGTGTGGCAACGGGGGCTTTACCAACAACGGGTTTACCTTTTCCTTTGTTTAGTTATGGTGGTAATTCGATGATTGCCAGTTTATTAGCTGCTGGTTTATTAATTCGGGTGGCTAGAGAAAGTAATGAAGCTGAAGTTGTTTCTTTGGCAGAACGTCGTCGTTCTCAAAATGGCAAAGGTGCGGAGGATTCCAAAGGTAAAGGGGGAAGAGGGAAAATAGTCAGCTTGAATCGATCGAATCCCAGATCTAAGCAATAAACACCCAAAATTACCCAGTTCTTAATTAATGCGATCGCAACGAATTTCGATGAGAAAACCGTCAGGATCGTAAAAGTAAATTCCTCTGCCTGTGGGACGAGTCACTGGGCCATGATCGATGTGAATTTGATGTTGTTTGAGGACTTCAACTGCGGTATCAAATAAGTTAGGGTCGATGTCGAATGCTAAATGATTGGCGCGAGTAAATTGTTGTGTGGGGTCGGGGTTTGGTGGATTAAGTTCTGGTTCCCAAAATAAGTCTAGAACTGTACCGTCTGGAGTAACAAAATTAGCAACTTTTCCCGCAGCAACTAAGTCAACTAAAGTTTCAGGAACTTCATCACCTGTGAGTTCGTAAAGTCCCAAAATATTGCCGTAAAAATGGCGAGATGCTTGCATATTTCGGACGTTTAAAGCAATGTGATGAACTCGGCGCAAGCTACCAGGAATTAAAGCTGCGATCGGAGTTTGAGTAGTAGTTTGCATGATGGGTAATGGGGATGATTTCTTAAATTTCTTAATATGTTGATTCTATTTTATCAGTAAAATTAGCTACTACTTTGACAAATTCTGCTGTTGATTCGTAAGGTAAAACATTTCGACCGGAAATAAAAATAGATTCGCCTTTTGGTAGATGTTGTAAGTAAGCTTGACTGCGTTGTTCTGGGGTTTCTTGAGTACCAGATTTACTAATGCTGGAGGCTTTTTCTCCTAAAACTACGAGAGTTGGTTGGTTAATTTTAGTAATTGCTGGTTCGTATCCTTGCTGCCAAAATCTTGCTAAAAATGCAAAGACTGCATAACGACTCGCTATATTTTCCGCACCCAAATTTAGCATATTTAACCATTCGGTATCTACCTGTTTTTCTTCCGCAAATAACTGACGAGTAGAGAAGGAACGTAAGAATTTTTCACTTCTGGCATAGCGATAAAAAGCATTACCTAAAGGAGAGTCTAGCAAGTTCCAAGTTAATTTCTGCTGCCATTTTTTAGCTTGTTTGGTAATTACGGGCCAAGCTGGAGGGCCAGATAATATAATTCCTTTGACTAAATCGGATATATTGAGGTTTTGGACGAGTTCGATCGCCACTGGAAACAAAGCACCTTGCACTACTAAAATTACAGGTCTTTTCACAACATTTTGTAAAAAGTGTTGCAACTGTTCCGCCCAATCATTAGGAGTATAAGCTACATGAGGCATATCACTTTCCCCACATCCTAATAAATCGGGATTATAAATTAAATTTTGTCTCCCTGTTTGATACCATAACTCATAAAATCGCTGCCAAAAATGCCGAGATAGTCCCACACCAATGGGATGAATTAATAACAGCGCAATTTTGTGATTGTTCTCGGCATCAATTGGGGTATGAACTTCGTATGCACAACGGTAATTGTTCCAAGTGTAAAACTGCGTGGGAGAAGTTTTGAAGTTGGGGGAATTAGTAGAATAAACTGGTGTCATGGTAATTCTGGGTTGAAACTATTTTTGCTAAATTATTGGCTAAAAATATATTAATTCTGTTTGGGCTCTAAGAGGTATATTTTTTTGAACCAAGAAGGCACGAAGGACTAAAGTAAAAAAACCTTCTGTAAGTTACAATACGATCGAGTTAAATATTTACCTTTCTGTTAGCTTTATGTGGGAAACACTACAGACATATCTTTATCAACTGGGACAATATGCCGATCGCTTAGTACAAACTCAACTTTTACAGCTAAGTTGGGTAAGTGTGGCAATTATTTTTGCTGCTGGATTACTCACCAGTTTAACACCTTGTATGCTTTCAATGTTACCGATAACTATTGGTTACATTGGTGGTTATGAAGCGAAAAGTCGCTGGCAAGCTGCTGCACAATCTACTTGGTTTTCTCTAGGATTAGCTACTACGTTAGCAGCTTTGGGAATTGTTGCTGCTTTTGTCGGTCAAGTATACGGTAAAGTTGGGGTTGGTTTACCAATTATTGTCAGCATCATTGCGATTATTATGGGTTTGAATTTATTAGAAGCTTTACCTTTACGCTTTCCTTCTTTTAGTGGCATAGATTTGATTTCTAAAGATCTGCCTAATGGGGTACGTTCTTATTTATTAGGGTTAACTTTTGGTTTAGTTGCTTCTCCTTGCAGTACTCCAGTTTTAGCTACATTGTTGGCTTGGGTGGCATCAACAAAAGATTTAATTTTAGGGGGAATTTTGTTACTTTCCTATACTGCTGGATATGTGGCACCTTTGATTTTAGCGGGAACTTTTACCGCCTCAATTAAAAAGTTGTTAGAATTGCGTCGTTGGTCAAGTTGGATTAATCCAATTAGCGGGTCGTTGTTAGTAGGTTTTGGGGTGTTTTCTCTGCTGTCGCGTATTCCTGGGGTAATTTGGTAAATCAATTGTGCGATAATTTGATTTGGCAGTTCTACGATCGGTGAAATTTCTTTTTTTTGAACCGCTACAGGCGCAGAGAACGCGGAGAACGGAGTTTAGAGAGGTTGATTTCACATAATGATAGGGCTGTTTTTGGTAAATCTAAAATATAAAATTGCATGACTGTTACAAATTCACAAAATCCATTTAATCAAGTGCAAAAGTTTTGGCGGAGTGAGTTACTGCCTTTGTTAGCAGATTTGCGTTTGGCAATTTTGCTACTGTTGGCGATCGCACTTTTCAGCATCAGCGGTACAGTAATCGAACAAGGTCAATCTATTCCATTTTATCAAGCTAACTATCCCGAACATCCCGCTTTATTTGGCTTTCTCACTTGGAAAGTTATTGTGATTATCGGCTTGGATCATGTATACCGAACTTGGTGGTTTTTATCATTATTAATTTTATTTGGTTCTAGTCTCACCGCTTGTACTTTTACTCGCCAGTTTCCCGCATTAAAAGCAGCTAGAAATTGGAAATTTTATGACCAACCTCGGCAATTTGAAAAACTAGCTTTGAGTGCAGAGTTAGACAGGAGTTCCTTGAGTTCTCTCTTGCCAGAATTACAAAAGCGCAGTTACTTAATCTTTCAAGAAGGCAATTCTTTATATGCGCGAAAAGGTATAGCCGGACGCATTGGCCCGATCGTAGTTCATGCTAGTATGCTGATAATTTTAGCCGGGTCGATTTGGGGTGGCATCACCGGATTTGTTGCCCAAGAAATGATTCCCAGCGGACAAACTTTTCAAATAAAAAATATAGTAGATGCTGGGCCTTTAGCAGCAGCACAAGTTCCTAAAAATTGGGCAGTCAAAGTTAACCGTTTTTGGATTGATTACACACCAGAAGGCAATATTGACCAATTTTATTCTGATTTATCGGTTGTAGATAAACAAGGTAAAGAAGTCGATCGCCAAACCATTTACGTCAACAAACCTCTACGTCATCAAGGCGTGACTTTATATCAAACAGATTGGGGAATTTCCGCAGTCAAATTTCAATTCAATAACAGCCCCATCTTTCAGTTACCAATGGCGCAATTAGACACCAATGGTAAAGGCAGAATTTGGGGAACTTGGATTCCCACCAAACCCGATCTAAGTGAAGGCGTTTCCTTAGTTACTAAAGATTTGCAGGGAACTTTATTAATTTATGATACTAACGGCAAACTCATATCAACCGCCCGTACCGGAATGACTACGGAAGTCAACGGTGTAAAACTCAAAATTTTAGAAGTTCTCGGTAGTACTGGATTACAAATTAAAGCCGATCCCGGTATTCCCATAGTTTATACTGGCTTTGGGTTGCTGATGTTAGGCGTGATTATGAGTTATATTTCTCACTCCCAAATTTGGGCTTTAGAAAAAGAAGGTAAACTATATATTGGCGGCAGAACTAATCGTGCTCAAGTTGCTTTTGAACGAGAAATTATTGAGGTTTTGCAGGAATTAAAAACATCTTCTCCTGAAATCAGTGCAACCGAAACTTTTGTTTAATCACCATCAAAATCTGTGAAACTTGATAACAACTTCAGTAATAAAAAATATAATTGCTGCTGTTCTTTATCATTTAACACTGAAAGTAACTGACGTTCATTTTCTAAGTATTTAGGAATAATTTCATCAATTAATTCTTCTCCTGTTGGTGTTAATTGTACTAACCAACGTCTTCGATCTCCTGCTACAGCTTGGCGTTTTACTAAACCTCTCTCTTCTAGGCGATCGACTCGATTAGTAATAGAAGCCGGAGTTACTAACACAAATTGGGCAATTTGAGTTAAAGTCATACCCTCCGGGGGTGCAGAACACCGCAGGGTAGCGAGTAATCCAAAAGTAGCAGCATTCAAATCGTATTTGGAGAACAGTTTTTCCAGAAATTTTTCCTCTTCCAAGGCAGTGCGGCGAATGGCTAAAACAGTTACCATTGACCCAGGATCGATATCAGGTCGCGTTTTTTGCCAATCCCGCTTAACCTGTGCCAAAATCTCTACATTATTCATTGCTGCATTCACTCAGTTGTGCCTACAACTTATTTCAAAATTTAAACATATAGCAATTCAGTATAATCTCAATTAAGTAAAAACATTCTACTTTTTAGAAATCAAAGTATTTATTAGCAAAAAAATTATTGCCTAACCCAATTTGTTAAAAAAAATACAAAATTTACCAAAAAAAGTGAGGTGAAAAAACTTTTTCACCTCACAAATCAGCGGCTATGGAGCTACTATTTATTTCCCTTTGCCTATTGCCCTAAGAATGACGCTGGTGGCGCACCTCTATCACTGTATGCACATTTCCTCTGGGTGCAAAATCTCCTTTAACTGTGACCTCTAAAGGATCGCAAGCAGCGACAAAATCATCTAAAATTTGATTAATCGATTCTTCGTGGGAGATATAGCGATCGCGAAAACTATTAATATAAAGCTTCAGAGATTTCAACTCCACAACTTTTTCATTAGGTACATAAGTCAGATAGATTGTGGCAAAATCAGGGTAGCCAGAAAACGGACATTTACAAGTAAACTCAGGCAAAGTAATATTAATATCGTAACGTCTGCCGATCCGAGGATTAGGGAAAATAATTAACTCTCCTTCCGCAATCAGACGTTCGCCATACTTAATTTCTGAAGTTAGCTCTAACTCAGAATTAGGCTGATTAAAAGATTGAATTGTCATAAATCAATTAACTGCTTAAAAACCTCTTAAATCCTCTTCCCAATCAGGGCAAGTTTCCCCTTCACAACCGTAAGGGTGCATTCCACAAACTAAAAGATTACCACCATACATTTGACCATGAAAATGACGGCAACCAATACAAGCTGGATGTAAATCTGCCGAAGGTTCTACCCAATCAGTTATCGGCCAATCACTTTCAAAATGAATCTCGTCGAAATCTAAAAAACCAGGCTCAAATATATCCGTGAAAAACTGCTCAAACTCAAGATTAATATTACCTTGTAATTGATTAACAAATTCTTCTGGATTTTTAGTAAAAGCGTCAAAAGCCTCTACAAAAACGTCGGACGCTTCTGAGACAGCTTGCGAAACTTCCCCAAGAACTTCATCAAGGAACTTTTCTACTTCATCAACCATTGTTTCTAACATAGCAAACCAATTTTTTTGCCAATCTTCCATAATTCTTAATGTTGAGCTTACCCGCAAAATTTATGTTTGTAGCAAGCAGAGAAACTTGATAATTTAAACTCAATCATACACAATTATTTTAAATTGTTGGCGATCGCTCTAAAGTCTAACGCTTTGGTAAGGAAGAGAACGGCTAACAGGGAACCGGGAATAAATTTCTGTTAACTTGTCCTTTGCAAATAGCTAGTAGCCGATTTATTCTTGTTTGAGACGACGCAACTCTTCTTGTAGCTGCATAACTTGTTGTCGCAAATTATCTACATTTTGCCCTTCTGCCTTGACAGGTAAATCTTCATCTGAAGAAATCTCTATAGGGCGTGGTTCCGATCGATTATTACTACTAGTATTGTTACTGGGATTAATTGGTTGCTGTTGAGCGCGATTTACCATTTCATCTACCAAACGTTTAGCTTCTTCGGTGGTAATTTCGCCCTTGGCGACCATTTCATCTGCCAACTTTTGAGATTGTTCTCTTAATTCTGCTAATTTTTCACTTGCTGACTGAGCGGCATAAGTAGCTACCCCAACTCCCAGGTAAAACGCTTTCTTAACCAGATCTCCTAAACCAGCCATAACTATTGAATCTTTTCCAAAAAAGGGCGACCCGGAGTCTACGCCTATCACAAGCATCCCGTATTGCTGCTACCTTCCGGTCCTGACAAGGTTTGAGCGTTGTAATCGCATAGGTCCAGGTCTGATATCAGGATAGCACGTTTGGGGAAAGTTTTGAGTTTTGAGTTTTGAGTTAGGAAGAGTTGGAGAGTTTTTAGTTTTACATTCTCCCTTGCTCCGAGAGTACCCTACTGAGCAACCATTTCGGGTTGATCTTCTTGTTTTTCGGAGGCAGTTCCTTGTGTGCCTAATTGAATTAGTTCTACTTTGTAACCATCGGGGTCTTGTACAAAAGCGATGACTGTGGAACCATGTTTCATCGGGCCAGGTTCCCGGACTACTTTGCCACCTTGAGCTTTAATTTGGTTACAGGTGGCGTAAATGTCATCAACTCCGATCGCAATATGACCATAAGCATCACCCAGATTGTACTGCTCAACGCCCCAGTTATAAGTTAATTCCAAAACCGTATGATCTGACTCGTCACCATAACCGACAAAAGCCAACGTAAACTTACCATCTGGGTAATCTTTCTGCCGTAACAACTTCATACCCAGAATCTCAGTGTAGAATTTTAGCGATTCTTCCAAATTGCCAACGCGCAACATCGTGTGTAGTAGCCGCATGATTAACTCCAAATGCCACAATTGCTTTCCATTTTATAAATGTTGGTAGTGGGTAGTGGGTAGTTGGTAGTGGGAATGGGAGAATTGGCTGCCAAACATTATTGGGACAAATATGTTCTCTGTTTTCTTTCCCCTACTAAAATTTTCTGCTTTCGAGCGATCGCCGAAAAATTTTTCTTTGAGCAACCTGATTCAAAGTATGCTAAACGAGCAAGCGATTTTGCTTCAATTTGGGCTTACTGTAGAGTTGCGTCTTGTGTAGCGCTGCTATCTGATTGTGAGCGATTTTCCTTTGCTGTTACTTGAGGTAAAAAATTATGACCAACACGCTCGATACTGCTATTGATTTTATCCAAGCACGAGAAATTTTAGATTCACGGGGAAAACCGACAATTGAAGCGGAAGTTTACTTAGCTAATGGGATTATGGGATTAGCGCAAGTTCCTAGTGGTGCTTCTACTGGTACTTTTGAAGCTCATGAACTGCGGGATGGGGATAAAAGTCGTTACGGTGGGAAAGGAGTTCTCACCGCAGTAGAAAATGTCATTGGAAAAATTGCCCCTAAATTAATTGGTTTAGATGCAGTTAATCAAGAATTTATCGATCGCACCATGATCGAATTAGATAGTTCAGCAAATAAATCTAACTTGGGAGCCAATGCAATTTTAGCAGTCTCTCTCGCCGTAGCAAAAGCTAGTGCAGCGGCATTAACATTACCTTTATATCGTTACTTAGGTGGCCCTTTAGCTAATTTATTACCAGTGCCGTTAATGAACGTAATTAATGGTGGCGTTCATGCTGCTAATAACATTGACTTTCAAGAGTTTATGATTGTCCCCATTGGTGCAGATTCATTTCGGGAAGCATTGCGCTGGGGTGCAGAAGTATTTGCAGCTTTAAGTAAAGTTTTACAAGATAAAGGTTTACTAACAGGAGTAGGAGACGAAGGTGGTTTTGCTCCTAATTTAAAGTCAAATGTAGAGGCTTTAGAATTATTGGTTACAGCTATTGAGAAAGCTGGTTATTATCCAGGCAAAGAGGTAGCTTTAGCCTTGGATGTAGCCGCTAGTGAATTTTACAAAGATGGTAAGTATATTTATGATGGTGCTGCCCATTCTGCTGGGGAATTAATTGAATATTTATCGAAAATGGTGGCACAATATCCGATCGTTTCTATAGAGGATGGATTACAGGAAGAAGATTGGCCTAATTGGACTTTGTTAACGCAAAAATTAGGGTCAAAAGTGCAATTAGTGGGCGATGATTTATTTGTCACTAACTCCAATCGATTAAAAAAAGGTATAGCGGCAAAAGCTGGCAATGCAATTTTGATTAAATTAAATCAAATTGGTTCTTTAACGGAAACTTTGGAAACGATCGACTTAGCAAATCGTCATAGTTATCGCTCTATAATTAGTCATCGATCGGGAGAAACTGAAGATACGACGATCGCAGATTTAGCAGTAGCAACCAGGGCAGGACAAATTAAAACAGGTTCCCTCTGTCGCAGCGAACGAGTTGCTAAATATAACCGATTATTGCGAATTGAAGAAGAGTTAGGCAGTCAAGCAGTTTACGCTGGCACAGTGGGTTTTGGGCCAGTATAGGGATTGGGGACTGGGGACTGGGGACTGGGAAAGTTTTGAGTTTTGAGTTTTGAGTTCTGAGTTAGGAAGAGTTGGGGAAGTTTTGAGTTTTAAGTTATCTCCCCTGCTCCCCTGCTCCCCTGCTCCCCTGCTCCCCTGCTCCTCTAGGGATAGAAAGATAATTGAGGTAAGCCCAAGGTTTCTTCCCAGCCCATCATGAGATTTAAGCACTGAACGGCTTGTCCGGCTTGACCTTTCATTAAATTATCGATCGCAGACATGACAATTACCCGTCCGGTGCGCGAATCCACTTCTAAACCGATATAACAAAGATTAGTACCACAAGCCCATTTAGTTTGGGGATAAGTGCCACTGGGTAAAACTTTCACCCAAGGGGCATTGCGGTAAAAGGCATTGTAAATGGTAATGAAATCAGTCAGTTGTAGCCCCGGATCGCGCATGGTGGCATACACTGTAGCCAGAATACCTCGCACCATTGGAATTAAGTGCGGCGTAAATTGAACCATGACTTCACTTCCGGCTAAATCGCTGCAAATTTGTTCAATTTCCGGCGTATGACGGTGACGGGCGACTCCGTAAGCACCTAAAGAACTATCTGCTTCTGCTAACAACATATTAATTTTTGCTTGTCTTCCACCACCGGAAGTGCCAGATTTCGCGTCAATAATGGCGGTTTCCGGCAAAATTAATGCTTGTTTGAGCAGGGGTGCTAATGCCAAAAGACTAGCTGTGGGATAGCAACCGGGACAGCCGATTAGTTGGGCTTGCGCGATGCGATCGCGATACAGTTCTGGTAAGCCATAAACACTTGTAGAGGCGATTTCTTGATCTTGGCGATCGCCACCATACCAGGATGTATAAGTATTAACATCAAAAAAACGGTAATCTGCCGAAAGATCGAGGACTTTACATCCCTTCGCCAATAAGGTTGGTGCCATTTGATAAGCTAACCCATTAGGTAAGGAAAGAAAAACTACCTGACAACGGTTGGCAATTTCTTCTAAATCGATCGCCTCAATCTTCAAATCCACAAACGGACTCAAATGTGGGTATAAATCAGAAAAAGGTTTCCCAGCGCTACTTTCACCGCCCAAGTAAACAATTTCTACCCCTGGATGCTCCTTAAGGAGTCTCACTAATTGCACACCACCATAACCTGATGCGCCGATAATACCAACGGGCACGCGCCCCATATTACCCATGATCCTTGACCTTTGTGCGTTTTTAGTTTAAATCAGGTACAACTTTTGCTGCATTGTAGTACTAAAACCTCTGTTTGGTAGAACCAATCGATTTTAGATTTTAGATTTTGCTGATTTAGAATTTATCGTCTCCCCCTTGTCCCCTTGTCCCCTCGTCCCCAGTCCCCAGGCTTCGACGTGAGCGCTCAGCCGAACGTCCCCAATCCCCAGTCCCCAATCCCCAATCCCCAGTCCCCAATCCCCAATCTCCTGCCTGTCCAACTGCCTGATATTTTAAACAGAGGAACGGGGTAAAATTAAAGAGGAAAAACTTTACGAAATTTTACGATATTAGTGGAAGAAACTCCTATCCAACCTTTTAATTTTGACTCTATTGACACCGCTTTAGCAGAGATTAAAGCAGGCAGAGCGGTAGTGGTAGTAGATGATGAAAATCGGGAAAATGAAGGCGATTTAATTTGTGCGGCGCAGTTTGCCACGCCGGACTTAATTAATTTTATGGCAGTAAATGCCAGAGGGCTAATTTGTCTGTCAATGACCGGGGAACGTCTGGATGAACTGAATTTGCCGTTGATGGTTAGCCAAAATACTGACAGCAACCAAACTGCTTTTACTGTGAGTATTGATGCTGGCAGTCATTTAGGTGTTACTACTGGGATTTCCGCTGACGATCGCGCCCGCACCATTCAAGTAGCGATTAATCCAGCTACTCAACCGAAGGATTTACGTCGTCCCGGTCATATTTTCCCGATTCGGGCGAGAGTTGGTGGTGTACTTAAACGGGCTGGTCATACGGAAGCAGCGGTAGATTTGGCTAGATTGGGTGGACTTTATCCAGCGGGGGTAATTTGCGAAATTCAAAACCCTGATGGTTCAATGGCGAGATTGCCGGAGTTGATTGAATACTCAAAAAAACACAATTTGAAGATTATTTCGATCGCCGATTTAATCAGTTATCGATTGCGGCACGATCGGTTTATTTGTCGGGAAACGATCGCAAAACTACCCACAGAATTTGGCAATTTTGAAATCTACGCTTACCGCAATAGTTTAGATAATTCCGAGCACGTTGCGATTGTGAAAGGCAATCCTAATCAATTTGCGGAACAATCAGTAATGGTGCGAATGCACTCGGAATGTTTAACTGGCGATGCTTTGGGTTCGCTGCGTTGTGATTGTCGAATGCAGCTACAAGCAGCTTTAAAAATGATTGAAAATGCTGGTAGTGGCGTGGTAGTTTATTTGCGCCAAGAAGGTAGAGGAATTGGTTTAATTAACAAGTTAAAAGCCTATTCTTTGCAAGATTTGGGCTTAGACACTGTAGAAGCAAACGAAAGATTAGGTTTCCCTGCTGACTTGCGAAATTACGGAGTTGGGGCGCAAATTCTCAACGATTTGGGCGTGCAAAAAATTCGCTTAATTACTAATAATCCGCGCAAAATTGCTGGATTGAAGGGGTATGGATTAGAAGTGGTGGAAAGAGTGCCATTATTAATTGAAGCCAATTCTTATAATTCTACCTATCTGGCTACAAAAGCGGAAAAGTTAGGTCATTTGTTGCTGCAAACCTATTTGGTGACTGTAGCTGTTCAATGGCGAGGTGAGTCTTCTATTGAAGAACGTTATGAACGGTTGGAGAAATTGCGTTTGATGGTCGGCGTTCATGACTTACTTTTGCAGGAAGAAGCTAGACCTGTATCGATCGCCCTTTTTGGTCAACCTTACCTCACGTTTCACTTGGGTTTCGATCAACCTAAATTAGCAGCACCTGATTGGTATCAACAACCAAGTCATCCTTACCTGGAAGCGATCGCCAAAATTCTTGATAGTATAGCTTCTTGGTCTGACTTACAAAGTCTAGATTTTCTGGTTTCTTCTGGTAACGATCCCCTGACTAGTTTGCAGGTAAATCTCAACCGTCAAAGCTTCCCTCTGACTCAGTTACCTTCCTCGATCTGCGACCATTTAGAAACTCAAAAAATCTATAGTTTTATTGCTGATACTGCCTCGGAAACTACTTAGGTAATTTCCAAAAATGTGATAACAATAACAGTTCAGGAGTTGAGAAGTCTGAAGCTCCTGAATTTTTTAATATTCGTCTAAGTACTTGTTATAGTACCAGTGTGAAGTTACCGTAAATCTGCTGAAGTAAGTTTTAAAGATTAAGTAAAGTACATCCTGTCAACCGCAATTTTTGGGAGTAATCGCTGTATAAACAATAGTAAGTTAACACTGATGAGGCGAATTGAGTAAAGCTGAGATTTGACAAATTAATCGACAAATCTCTAGCAGTGAACTTAATGGGTAAATGGAACTTTTGAGAAATTTACTCTGATTTAATAGCTTCAGATTGCTAACTTTAGGAATGTAATTTCCCAGGTAATTTTAGCAAATTACCTAACCTTTTACCCAAAAATTCAGTAAATACCATCGTCAGGCCATGAGTTTGCAAAACATATTAAATCAAGGACTCGCTAACGTGAAAAAAGGGGATTACGCAGCAGCGATCGACAAGTTCGATCAAGCTATTAAACTTGAATCCAACTATGCAGCCTATTATAATCGAGGGCAGGCTTACTATTATTTGGGAGAGTATAAAACAGCATTAATTGATTTTAATTATGCTTTGCAACTCAACCCACTTTTTGCTAATGGCTACTTAAGCAGAGGATTAGTTTATTTTGATTTAGAAGCTCTAGAAGAAGCGATCGCAGATTTTAACAGAGCAATCAATTTAAATCCTCAGCTATCAATAGCTTATATTAGTCGAGGATTATCACAGGTATACTTAGGGGAAATTGCTGCTGCCATAGCAGATTATAACCAAGCTTTAAGTATAGATCCGTTAGAAGTACAGGCTTATAATAATCGAGGAATGGCACTTTGTTATTTGGGTGATTTTTCCGGTGCGATCGTCGATTTTGATCAAGCAATACAAATCGATACTACCTTTGTAGAAGCTTATAATAATCGAGGCAATGTACGTCTGCAATTAGGCGATCGAGCAGGAGCAATGGCAGATTTCCGAAAAGCTTTAGAATTAGCTCCTGATTTAGCAACAATCTACTATAATCGAGCTTTAGTGCAGCATGAAAATGGCGATAAATCGGGAGCGATCGCTGATTATAATCAATCTTTAAATATTAACATTACTAATGCAGAAGCTTACAATAATCGCGGGAATATTTGCACTTTGAAAGGAGAATACCAAGCAGCAATTGAAAACTACACTCAAGCCATCAAAATCAATCCCCAAAAAGCAAATGCTTACTATAATCGGGGTTTAGCACATTATTACCAAAAAGATTTCGCTAAAGCAATTGCTGACTTTAACCAAGCAATTACTTACAAACCTGATTATGCAGAAGCTTACAATAATCGCGGATTAGCTTTTCGGGTGCAAGGAAACATTCAAAAAGCCCTAGAAGATTTTAATCAAGCTATAAAACAAAATTCCCAATTAGCCGAAGCTTATGTTAGCCGAGGCTTAGTTCGTGCAGATTTAGGAGATAAGCAAGGAGCAATTAAAGATTTTAACCAAGCTTTAGAACTTAACCCCAATGATGCTAAAACTTATAATAACCGGGGATTTGTCTACTATAGATTGGGTGATTCTCGCCAAGCGATCGCCGATTTTAACCAAGCTTTAAAACTCGATCCCAGCTTAAATTCAGCTTACATTAATCGGGGATTAGCTCGATTTGCGATCGGTGACAAATTAGGCGCATTAGAAGATGTCGATCAAGCATTAAGAACAGCTTAATTTGAAGGCAGAAAGCAGAAGAAAGAAAGGGTAAAGGAAGTTATACAGATCTTTTACCAACAGGCAGAGCCTCTGTTTCTCGTTCCCAGGTTGAACCTGGGAACGAGATCCGGGAGGCTCTGCCTCCTTTGGCATCAAACTACGGTAAGTCGGTACTTCCCATTAAGTAAAGGTCGCACTCACGGGCGACACCTCGACCTTCGTTAAAAGCCCAAACTACAAGGCTTTGACCGCGACGACAATCACCAGCAGCAAAAACACCAGGAATACTGGTGGTATATTTACCGTAGTCAGCTTTGACATTGCTGCGTGCGTCCCGTTCCAAACCAAGGGCATCCAGCAAAGGCTGTTCGGGACCCAGAAAACCCATTGCTAACAGAACGAGTTGGGCGGGAATCACTTTTTCTGTACCAGGAATATTTTTAGGAATAAAGCGACCTTGTTCATTTTTCTCCCATTGCACCTGTACATTATGAACGGCTTTGACATTGCCGTTTTCATCGCCTTCAAACTTGGTCGCCGTAGTAGTATAAACACGGGGATCGTCACCAAATTTCGCCGCTGCTTCCTCTTGACCGTAGTCCATTTTGTAAACTTTCGGCCATTCGGGCCAAGGGTTGTCAGCTGCGCGTTCTGAGGGTGGCTTAGGTAAAATTTCCAATTGCACAAGGCTGTTGCAGCCGTGACGAATGGAAGTTCCTACGCAGTCCGTTCCGGTGTCACCACCACCGATAATTACCACATCTTTACCTTCAGCAGAGATGAAATTGCCATTTTGACTCTTGTCTAAAATTGCCTTGGTGTTGGCAGAAAGGAATTCCATTGCGAAGTGAATGCCTTTTAATTCGCGTCCTTCGATCGGCAAATCTCTAGGTTTAGTCGCACCTGTGCAAAGTATTACCGAGTCGAATTCTTTCAGCAATTGCTCGGAAGTAATATCTTTGCCAACTTCGGTGTTGCAGACAAACTTCACACCTTCATCTTCCAAGATTTTCAGACGACGGAGGACAACTTGCTCTTTGTCCAATTTCATGTTAGGAATTCCGTACATGAGCAGTCCGCCTGGACGATCGGCCCTTTCAAACACAGTCACCCAATGTCCAGCCTTGTTAAGTTGGGCAGCTGCACTAAGTCCGGCTGGGCCAGATCCCACGATCGCAACTTTTTTCCCAGTCCGCTTAGTAGGTGGGTCTGCGACGATCCAGCCTTCATCCCAGCCTTTTTCGGCGATCGAATATTCAATATTTTTAATCGTAACTGGTGGGTTGCTAATGCCCAAAACACAAGCGCCTTCGCAGGGTGCAGGACAAACTCTTCCGGTAAATTCAGGAAAGTTGTTAGTTTTGTGCAGGCGATCGAGTGCTTCTCGCCAAAGTCCGCGATAAACTAGATCGTTCCATTCTGGAATCAAATTATTAATTGGACAACCGCTTGCCATCCCACTAATCACAGTTCCCGTGTGGCAAAAAGGCACACCGCAGTCCATACATCTTGCGCCTTGGGTGCGGAGTTTTTCCTCTGCCATTGGCAAGTGAAACTCGTCCCAATTGCGAATGCGATCGATCGGTTCAACTTCCGATGCCACTTCCCGAAGAAATTCGATAAATCCTGTTGGCTTTCCCATTGTTTGTTACCTCAAAAATTACAAAACTTTATTATTATTCAGTCGCTGAGATTCAATTTTCGCTTGACTTCAGCAAGTGAAATTGTTTGTGTTTGCTGACCGCGTTCATCCAATAGTGCCATTAACTTTTTGTTTTGGCGTGTTTTTACTACCTCAACTTCAAAATCATTAACCGCACTTAAAATAAATTTACTGCCATCAGTGAGTTGCACAATTATATCCTCATCACGGGCTTGTTCTAATAAGGCACGAATTTCAGCAGAATCTTCAGAAATTACAACATTTTTCATAATTCATATTCCTCTCCATGAATAAACAGTGTGTTTCCTTCCTTGTATCCGATCGCTTCTTGACATTTCAATTAAGCCTTTTGCACTCCCAAATTTAGGGCGTGTGTCTGCTGCAAAAGCAAGACAGGCTTTGATATCCTCAGATGTAAGTTCAGAAAAGTCTTCTAAAATCTCCTCTTCAGTCATCCCACCAGCAAGATATTCCAAAATATCATACACAGTAATTCGCATTCCCCGAATACAAGGTTTGCCACTGCGTTTTCCCGGTTCAATTGTAATAATTTTCTGGTAATCCATAAGTTATTAACCTGCCATAAACTCGTATACTGGTGTTTCAATAATTCGTGATGGTTTTTCTTTTCCTCTAATCATTTGCTGAATACGTTGTACTGTTTCAGGAGAAAATAACTGTTCCCCAGTTTCCACACAAACTCGTGCTGGTACGTTCTCAATAATAAAGAATTTTCCCTCCATTTCCAGAGTATAATTAACTTTTTGTTCAACAAATGTTTCTTGCCAAGTATTACTCTTCATTTCTACTTCTTCTTGATTTTCATAAAAACCGATCTTCAGTGTAAGCTCTAATTGGTCTGGGTCTGACTGTTTGCCAGGGATATCTAGGTTGAAGTTTATTCAAGGGGAAACTGGCAAGGCGAGTTTCAATATGCTGTTTTTCTTCATTGGTAATACTAAACATTTCATAGACTGTTCGATCGATCCGATCGAGAACTGCAAAAAAGTCTGATTCTACCTGTTGAAAACTAGCTAGGCGTTGTTTATACTCTGCCATTAAATCAGCATAGTTTTGGGGAACTAATAATTTTTGAATTGTGCTTCTAGAAATAGAAGTATTTTCGTCACTATTGAGAGTGAGTAGTTTATATACCAGTTCTGCCAGATTAGCATCTACTAGTTGAATGTAAAATAAACCTGCTCGCAGCGAGTTTCCATCTAAACTTAATTCCTCAACTTGTACATCTTCAGTACTCCAGTACGTGAAATTAATATTTAAAGAGCGATCGCTTAATTTATACCGACTCGTTTCAATTCGAGTTTCCACCTCAGACAATAACCATTCATCAGGGTTATTTTTGGCGATCGCTGCTAATTGAGCTAAATTATTATAACTATCTACTAATTGTTGCTCAATTTGAGAATCTAGATTTCTCACCCAAGGCATTGCTTCAAGAGTACGAGGATAAAAAGTTGCATAGTATCCTTGAATAACTCCACTTCTTAGTTTAGTTGCCCAATAGAATCGTGCTAACTTGCTATTTAGATAAGCTGCTATAGCTTCTGCCGGAGTTCCATCATTTTTGGGTAATGAAACAATTAAAGTATCTAATCCGGCAAAATTTTCTTCTGAGCTAAATCCAATAACAGCAGCAGTAGGAGCTTGTGTAAACTTAGCCACTGCTAAGAAGTTTTGATGTTCTCGATCAGCCCATAAACTCAACTTTCCATTTGGTCTATTTTTAACTACTTCCAGATCAACCCATCCTGCTACTTCACCATGCCATCCTACTGCTAAACTGCGTCCAGCAATCACTTGAATAGGCTTATCTCCTGTTGCTTCTGAAGTTACTTCGGCTCCTCCCCTTTGAATTCCATAAGTCCAAGAAAACGGGCGATTATTCCGACTTAATTGTTGAGAAACAGCTTCCTTCAATTCAACAAAATTACCACCATTGCCATTAGGATATAACTTTCGCAAAATTGGCACATCTTCGGGATGTAATAGCGTTAATAAATATTCGCCATAGAGTCCTTCCCGCGTGTTACGATTTGCCTCTTCAGTAACTCTTGGATTAACTTTGTAATCAAAAAAATCTTTGTACTTAACTTTAACAGGTGCTTCGTTGCTAGGCCATTTTGAAGGAACATATAGCTCTATTTGATCATCATCTTGGGCTGGTTTTTTCTCAATTACTAAAATCAAAGGAATACGCGATACCTCCCAAATAGGTTGATCTGTAAATTCCAACCAAACTAATTTTCTTAAAGCAGCTTCTTGATTAGGATAAAGTAATTTCCAAACCTTTGCAGCTGCTTCAGAATTGGCATAACCCCCACTTACCACCATTCCCAGAAAACCGCCAGATTCCAGAGACTCAGTTAAAGCGCGATAAAGAAAAACTAAACCCGTATCAGAATTTTGTCCCCAAACTTGCTGCCATAAACCCCGCATTTCTTCGTTATATTTTATCCGTTCACCCCGGATGTAAGGCGGGTTGCCAAGAATATATTTCCACTGTCCTTCATCCCGTTCTTTAGAACCTGGAGGAAGAAAACCTTCTCCCAAAATAGGGATAAGATCGGCATCTTTGAGCAAACTATTTAAGTTATAAACATGAATTTGTGGAGGTTCAGTTACAGGTTTAAATCTAAGCAATGCCCACATCAATTGGAAATGACTAATGAAAGCAGCAAAAGGGTTTAAATCAAAGCCCCAAACATTAGTTTGTAGTTCTGGCAAAACATCATCTGGAGACAGCCCTCTAGTTTTAGCATCTTCTAAACAACGATGAACATAACGCACTAAAAAAGAACCGCTGCCACAAGAAGGATCGAGCAATTTACCATCACCATGACTAAAGATAGTTTGCTCTAATAACCAATTTACAATTGACGGAGGAGTATAAAATTCTCCTAATCGCTTCCGTTTTGCTGTAGGTAAAAAAGCTTGGTAAATATCACCTAAAATTTCTTCAGATAATCCTGAAAAATCATAAGCATTAAACCGTAAAATCACTCGTTGCAATGCTCTATCTAAAATGCCATTTGCCTGATAAAGCCAATCAAAAACATTACGTTCAAAAGGTTCTTTATATAATTTTCCCACATCTTCAGCTACCAGCCGCACCAACGCACGAGCATCTCCAGTTAACTGATCTACAAAAGCCGCCCAATCTTTTGGCCCTCCATTGGAAAGTCGTCGTTTTTTGGTTAATTCCAAATCCTCAATAAGTCTCAGAAATAATACACGAGCAATCAATACTGCTACCGAATCAGCAACAAATGCTTCACGAATTCTATCATTAGCTTGGTTGCTATTTTTGGCGCTAACTTCTCGACCATATTGGTCTTCAAACTGAGGTAAAATATCATCAAATAGATAGCGATGAAAACTAAACTTATTTCGTAATCGCATTAAGGAGCGACGTTGGCTATCTACCGCAGCAATGAGATTACGTTGTATGTGATTTTCGTCCTGTTTGAATTCTTTGTATTGTTCCTGCAATTGAGAAATTGCTTGTTCTCCTGCTTCACTTAATTCAGCAAAACTAATTTGTAAGTCTTCCCGTAGTCTTTCTAAGGTATCAGCATCATTAAGTTTTAAATAAATGTATGGCAACTTTCCTTCAATAAAAGTAGTCCACAGATTACTATGTTCTGCTTGTTCTGAGGAAATAAATTGAAGTGTTTCTTTTAATTGCTCAAAAGTTGTTGTGGATAAGTCCAACGGGTTTTCAAAACCTGCAACTGGTTCGCCATTTGGCAAAACAATCCAAAGATAATGAGCCGTTAAAAATAAAACATATCGAGTTAAACCTTCAACATATTTACGTTTTTGGTTCCAGAGTTTTGTTCGGCCTTTTTTAGTCGTTAGTTCAGTATCATCTTTTTTCAAATCTCCGACTACCCAAGAAATTTTTTCGGGAGTTAGGAGTTTAATATCTGGATAGCCACCACCACTTGAATCTTCTGTGACTACTCGCTCTTTTGGATAGTTCAGTAATGCTGCTAAAAAGTCTCGCACGTCTGGATTGTACGATCGCTCAGGTCGATCCCAATCCAAAGCTAGCCATTTTGCCAAAGGATCTTCTGGTTGTTTTTTTTGTCTACTATTTCTAGGCAACTTTTCACCTCTTAAATAAATCAAATTTTTACTAATAAACAAGTTTAGAAACGCGATATTATGCAAGTAACAATTATACAGGCGGTTGCACCCATAAAATTCTTCTTCTCTTTCTTCGTGTCCTTCGTGTCTTCGTGGTTAAAAAAGATCTTTTTTTGAAACCGCAGAGACGCAGAGGACGCAGAGAGAAGAAAGAGGAGTTTATTATGGTGAAAATAAGATTTTTTTTGAACCACGAAGACACGAAGGACACGAAGGAAGAAGAAGAAAGAGATTTGGTAGTGGGTAATAGGTAGTTGGTTTTCCTATTACCTATTACCTACTACCAAAAAAGGTTTTAGCTTCCGCCTATCCGAGAAACGTCGCGGGCGTTTTCTTCAAAGGCTGCGGCTAATGCTTCGTCTCCGCTTAAGCCGGATTCAAATGCGCGTTTTAAGCATTCGAGGACTCGTTTGTAGTCGCGGGGCATGACTTTGACGAATTTGGATACCATTTCTTCCCAATTGTCAAGTACTTTGGCGGCTTTTTTGCTTCCGGTGTACTCGCGGTGTTTTTGGATCATTTGGTGGATGGTTTCGATATCCTCTAAGTCGAGGGGTTCGATGTCCGCCATTTGGGTGTTACAGCGGGTGGCGAAGTCGCCTGTTTCGTCGAGGATGTAGGCTACTCCTCCACTCATTCCGGCGGCGAAGTTGCGTCCGGTTTTTCCTAAGACTACGACTTTTCCGCCTGTCATGTATTCGCAACCGTGATCTCCGACTGCTTCGACGACGGTGTTTACGCCGGAGTTGCGGACGCAGAAGCGTTCGCCAGCTATACCGTTGATGTATGCTTCGCCTTTTGTTGCGCCGTAGAAGGCGACGTTTCCAATGATGATGTTTTCTTCGGGGACGAAGGTGGAAAGTTTGGAGGGATAAACGATGATTTTTCCACCGCTTAAGCCTTTTCCTAAGTAGTCGTTTGCGTCGCCTTCTAGTTCTAAGGTTACGCCTTTGGGTACGAATGCGCCGAAGCTTTGTCCTGCACTTCCTTGGAAATGTAGGTGTACTGTGTCTTCTGGAAGTCCTTCCCAGTGGCGTTTGGTGATTTCGTTTCCTAAGATTGTTCCGACGACTCGGTTGATGTTTTTGATGGGTAGGGTGGCTTTAACTTTTTCGCCTTTTTCGATCGCACCACGACACAAATCCAACAATACTGTAATATCGAGAGATTTGTCTAAACCGTGATCTTGGGGAATCTGGCAATAACGACCGACTTCCGGGCCGACTTCCGGTTGATATAAAATCTTAGAAAGGTCGATGTTTTTGGCTTTCCAATGTTCAACGGCTTTTTTCGGTTCTAAAATGTCGGTTCGTCCTACCATTTCGTTGATGCTGCGGAAACCTAGTTGCGCCATTAGTTCCCGAACTTCTGTGGCGATGAACTTCATAAAGTTTACCGTATGTTCGGGGTCGCCTGTGAAGGCTTGGCGTAACTGTGGGTTTTGAGTTGCAATTCCAGCGGGGCAGGTGTTAAGGTGACAAACACGCATCATGATGCAACCGAGTGTAACCAGAGGTGCGGTTGCAAAACCAAATTCTTCTGCACCTAGTAATGCTGCAACTACTACATCCCTTCCGGTTTTCATTTGTCCATCGGTTTCTACGGCGATGCGACTGCGTAAGTTGTTTAAAACTAGGGTTTGGTGAGTTTCGGCGAGTCCGAGTTCCCAAGGTAAACCTGCGTGTTTGATGGAGGTTTGCGGTGATGCGCCTGTTCCTCCGTCATAACCGGAGATTAACACAACGTCGGCGTGGGCTTTGGCTACTCCTGCTGCGATCGTACCAACTCCAACTTCCGAAACTAATTTTACACTAACTCTCGCTTCCCGATTCGCATTCTTTAAATCGTGAATCAGTTCGGCTAAATCTTCAATTGAGTAAATGTCATGGTGAGGCGGTGGGGAAATTAAACCTACTCCGGGGGTTGAGTGACGCACTTTCGCAATCCAAGGATACACTTTTCGTCCGGGTAATTGTCCGCCTTCTCCAGGTTTCGCCCCTTGCGCCATTTTAATTTGTAATTCCCGCGCTTGGGAAAGGTACAAACTCGTTACGCCAAAACGTCCTGAAGCTACTTGTTTGATAGCACTATTTTTGGAGTCGCCTTGTTCGTTTGTCCAAGTGTAACGATCGGGATCTTCTCCGCCTTCTCCTGTGTTAGACTTGCCTCCAATGCGATTCATGGCAATAGCAAGACTTTCATGGGCTTCTTTGGAAATTGAACCGTAACTCATTGCGCCTGTTTTAAAGCGTTTCATGATTTCTTCTATCGGTTCAACTTCGTCAATGGGGATTGGTTTACGTGGTTTGAATTCTAACAATCCGCGCAAGGTGAAATGTTTTTTCCCTTGTTCGTTTACTAGTTTGGCGTATTGTTTGAAGGTTTCGTAGTTTCCGGTACGAACTGCTTTTTGTAAGGTGTGAATTGTTTCGGGACTAAATAAGTGCGCTTCGCCTTCTTTGCGCCATTGATATTCGCCACCAACGTCGAGGGTGTGTCCGTTGACTTCGCGATCGGGAAAGGCATGAGAATGTCGTAAAATTGCTTCTTGAGCAATAACTTCTAAATCTGCGCCTTCAATCCGCGATGCTGTCCAAGTAAAATATTTGTCGATGACTGCTTTGTTCAATCCAATGGCTTCAAAAATTTGGGCACCGCGATAACTTTGAATGGTAGAAATCCCAATCTTGGAAGCGACTTTGATTACACCTTTGGTTGCTGCTTTGATGTAATTCTTACAAGCGGTTTTATAATCAACGTTGAGGATTAGTCCTTCGTTAATCATATCTGCGATCGTCTCAAATGCCAGATATGGATTAATCGCGCCGCAACCGTAACCAATCAAAGTTGCATAATGATGCACTTCTCTCGGTTCACCTGATTCTAAAACTAATCCAACTCTGGTGCGCGTACCTTCTCGAATCAAGTGGTGATGTAAACCGGAAACTGCTAAAAGTGCGGGAATGGGTGCATTATCTTTGTCGATATCTCGATCGCTCAAAATAATTATACTCACTCCATCTGCGATCGCCGCATCCGCCTTCTGGAAAATCTCTTCCATCGCACTTTCCAATCCCTTGACTCCCGCTTTGGGATCGAACAAAATTGGCAAGGTAATGGATTTAAATCCGCCTTCATTAATATATTTGAGTTTCACCAAATCTTCATCACTCAAAATTGGGCTTTTCAACTCAATTAAATGACAGCTTTCTGGAACTGGGTTGAGTAAATTTCTTTCTGCACCGATCGTAGTTTCTGCCGATGTGATAATCTCTTCTCTGATAGAATCGATCGGCGGATTTGTCACTTGAGCAAATAATTGCTTAAAGTAATCGTAGAGTATTTTTGGTCGATCGCTCAATACCGCCAAAGGTGTATCCGCACCCATCGCGCCAACTGCTTCCACTCCATCTCTCGCCATCGGAGTTAACAGCAACCGCAACTCTTCAAAGGTGTAACCAAATGCGGTTTGACGTTGTGTTAGGTTGGGGACTGGGGATGACAGGCAGGATGCCTGTCCTACATTGGGAGTTTCTAGTTTCGCCAGTTCTACCATGTTATCCTTAATCCATTCGGCGTAAGGATGTTCGCTGACAATTTTATTTTTGATTTCCTCGTCGGCGATGATTCTTCCTTCTTCCATATTGACGAGGAACATTCTTCCCGGTTCTAACCGTCCTTTCAAAGCTACCCTTTCTGGTTCAATGGGTAATACTCCGGCTTCTGATGCCATAATTACTAAGTCATCTTTGGTGACGTAGTAACGAGAAGGGCGTAAACCGTTGCGATCGAGAACTGCTCCCATCATCGTACCATCAGTGAAGGCGATCGAAGCCGGACCATCCCAAGGTTCCATCAAACAAGAATGATACTTGTAAAACGCCTTTTTCTCTGGACTCATTGATTCATGCGCCGTCCAAGGTTCTGGTATCATCATCATTACCGCATGAGGTAAGGAACGTCCCGCCAAAACCATTAATTCCAAGGCGTTATCGAAAATCAGCGAGTCACTTCCATCTATATTAATAACTGGCTTGATCTTCTTAATGTCATCGCCAAACAATTCCGACTCAAACAAAGATTGTCTAGCGTGCATCCAGTTAATGTTACCCCGCAATGTGTTGATTTCGCCGTTGTGGGCGATGTAGCGGTAGGGGTGTGCGCGTTCCCAACTGGGGAAAGTGTTGGTACTAAAGCGCGAGTGAACTAACGCCAATGCACTTTCGAGATCGGGATCGTGCAAATCGGGGTAATATTGTCCTACTTGCACAGGCATCAACATTCCTTTGTAGACGATCGTCCGCGAAGATAAACTACTAGGATACCACATCGGATCGATGTGAGATGCACGAATCGCCATGTGCGTGCGCTTGCGAATCACATACAATTTTCTCTCAAACGCCCAATCATCAACAAGATTAGCAGAACGTTGAATAAAAACCTGGCGCATGAAGGGTTCGCTAGACTTTGCTGTGTTACCCAATGAAGAGTTATCTGTGGGTACGTCACGCCAACCTAACACTTTCTGTCCTTCTTCCGCAACTACTCCTGCAAAATATTCTTGACCTTTTTGCCGAACCGCAGGATCTGGAGAACAATATATCATCCCTACTCCATATTGTCCCGGTTCTGGCAAGGAAAATCCTTCTGCTGCTGCAACTTTCTGGAAAAACTTGTGCGGTATTTGCAGCAAAATACCTGCGCCGTCTCCGGTATTTGCTTCACAACCGCAAGCGCCCCGGTGATCTAAGTTTAAGAGAATTGTTAATCCTTGTTCAACAATTTCATGGGATTTTTTGCCCTTCTGATGGACAATGAATCCCACACCGCAAGCATCATGTTCCAATTGCGGATCGTATAAGCCTTGTGTTTGAGGTACTGTGTTACTGTTCATCATCAAATAGTATATAAAGTGCGTTGTCTGTAACGACCAGAATTTGACTAATAACTAAAGACTTGGCAGATGTCATACTTAATGTAAGTCAATCCTGCTCATCTTATAATCCTTAAATCCTGGTCAAATCATGGTGAGAATCTTGCTTATTCAACGAATAAGGAACAAATCAAAAATTTTCTAAAAGCTTTATCCAATAAGTGTTTTGTAGAAATAGGTAACACTTAATTGTCGCCTTGCCACTTTCCTGATTTGTTCAGTTTATCTGTTGGGATAGACTCTTTGAGCAATATCGGCAAGGTTAGCAAACACATCGGCTGCAATGATATTAAAGATGGATAGGAATTTACTACTAAGGTTCTGTTGTTTCATGCTGAAAGTGGAAAGCTGTTAACGATAGCTATGATGGATTTTCTAACGAGGCTGGCTCTCTGGTGCCATATCTTAAGGAAAGTTTTAGCTAAGTAAGCAAATTTTACTTGTAAATCCCCAGCTGTAAACCAATTTGTTAATCAGTTTGATACAAATTTAAATAATGAAATATTTCCTCGAAAGATTTGCTACTTAACTGTAACTTATTATGCAGAAATTTTGGGTTAATATTTTATTCCTATAGTTGAGCTATTCTTCTAATACGTAAATGGCTGGAAGTTGGCGGTATTGTTCGTTGATGTCTGTACCATACCCGACAATAAACCGATCGCCGATCGTCCTTCCCAAGTAATCAATCTTAACAGAAATTCTCCGTCTTGCTGGTTTGTCAAGTAATGCACACAATTTCAAGGAAGCTGGATATTGCGCCTTTAGCAGTTGCAATGCTATTGAGGTAGAAAGCCCTGTATCAACTATATCTTCGACTAAAATTACATCCTGTTTGCTAATACTTCCGTTTGATAATCCCATGAGCATTTTTACTTGTCCCGAACTGGTTGTACCATTAACGTAGGTTGATAAGCGAAATAATTCCACATTTTTAATAGGGGTTTGGATTTGGCGAATTAAATCTGCTAAAAAAATGAATGAACCTTTAAGTACAGCAACGACAACAGGAGAACGATTTACATAGTCTCGATCTATTTCTTGCGCCAGTCGTTTCACAATGTCAGCAATCTCTGACTCAGAAATTAGCAGTTTTAAGTTTGGATTCATACTTAATACTTGAGCAAAAGGGCGGAGAATGGGTGAGAATTAAAACCCATAGTTTAACTCTAGGCACTATTGCAAAACAAGTACGTCATTCGATTTTAGATTTTCGATCGATCCCAAACAGGAATCTGTGGGTATGGGTTGAAGTTGGCGATCGTAATTGTTGTAACTTTGGAGTAGGTGATTATGAAATCTTTATGCTTTTATAGCGCTATATTAGCATTATCTGTTAGTTGCTTGGGAAGTGATGCGGCGTTAGCCGATCGTCAAGGAAATCGCAATTATGTTAATAACAATATATCAAGAGAAAATTTATTAATTTCTCAAACTCCGGCTAAAGTAGAAACCTTCACCGCCATCGGTACAGAACCTTTTTGGAATATAACTATTAATCGCAATGGCATAGTTTATTCATCACCAGACGCAAGCAAACGAATTTACCCTTATGTTGCACCAATAGCAGCACAAGCTCGTTCTGTTGATTTTGTCCGAGTATACCGACTCAACGGACAACCAAACGGAACATTGATTATAAAAAAAGTTAAATCCTGTAGTGATGGAATGTCAGATAAAGCCTATCCTTACGAAGCTATTTTGATTTTAGGTAATCAGGTAATGGAAGGTTGTGCATCAAGAAATTAGTCGATAATTAGTTTTCTTTAAGCTTCTTCCATTGCTTCCTCTGACTTTTCTGCTACTCTTGGGTTAAGAGGAGAACTTTGTCTAAGTTCTTCCTCTTCCTCTGTTCTATAACCAGATTCTGGTTGATCGAATTGCGAAGTTTGATTGATTTCTGGGTTACTTTCAGTAGGCGATTGGCTGGAAGATTCGTTGTTTTCGGTAGTCATATTTTGCTTTTTGGTGAATAGCGATATTTGTTAGCACACAGCTGGTACACTCGCATTCATCATAGAAAACTCCAGCTTTTCCTACCTCTAACTAAAGAGAGGTTATCCGATCGTCAATTTATAGCAACTCTACATTAAATGAAAGTTAACTAATATTTAACTTAATCTTCCATCCAAAATTCGTGATAAATACGATATTGAGAACTGCTAAAAAATCCTGTAGTTAAGCAGATTTCAAGAATTTGGGGGTTGAGTGCAGCATTCAAAGCTTTCAGACAATTTAAAAGTGTATCGCGGTAGCGGCGATCGCCTTGAACAACAATCCAGTTATCTTCTAAATTAAACATAGCGTCTCTTCCTATCTCTAGGTTTATTTTTCCCACTTTCATTTTCAATATTACCATCAATACAAACTGAATTTTTTGTCAAAATGTTAATCTTTTATTACTCTATATAAACACCTTTTAATCTGATTTAATTAGAAAACTTACTTGAGTACATAGTATAGAAAGTCACTTTATACTGTAAGTTAAATTACACAAAACCCCGATTTCTTGAAGAAATCAGGTTCTCGCTGGCAGTAGTTGCAAATTTAATATAATTTTCGGAGTGCTTGCAGTCGGGAATTAACCGTAGCAGTACCACCTTCAAACCGACTGGAAATAGGACGATCGGTTTTTACTAAGGAAATTCGTAAAAAGTTAAACAAACTCCTACTAAATCTATGACGCTAAATTCTTTTGGCCCCCAAGGTTTAGTTTCTAGTTTACCGTTGGGATGAATTATCTCGCTGTCTTGAGAAAGCAACTCTTGATAAAGTCGATCGATGCCTGTTACTTGCAAGCGTAAGGATATTTCTTTAGCTAAATCATGATAATCGCTTTTGACTAAAAAAATCTCTGCATTGTCACGTTTAACTATTGCCATTCTGATGGGATTGCCTTCTCGATGAATGGTGCTAAATCCTAGTTTTTTTTCATAAAATTCAATAGCTTTTTCTAAGTCATCGCCTGCGGGAATTAACGGGCTGATACTGCCAATTTGAGGACGGTTGTTCATAACATAGATAACCAAAGTACAGCATCAGTTTAATATCAATTCTAATGTTTCGCTAATTCCGCTGGGGTTTCCCGCATCCCTGCGTTTCCCTGGCGATCGTCTATAGCAGACTTAAAGGAAAAACTATGTTAAAGGGTATTGCGTTTAGTTTTGTTAAGCTATATAATAACGGATGTTCGATATAAATCGAGGTTTCTGCAATCTTGTTAGTTAGGTATGTAGATTAATACTATATAACTAACAAGTGAAATTTATTTACTTCTTGCAACTTATGCCGAAAATTGTTGACCACGAACAATATCGTAGAGAACTGTTAAATAAGTGCTTTGACTTATTTGCAGAAAAGGGCTATGGCTCGATTACGATGCGGCAAATAGCCGATGGATTAGGAGTTTCAACTGGTACTTTATATCATTATTTTCCCAGCAAAAAAGCTATATATGAGCAGTTAGTAGAAGAAATTAATAGACAGGATTTATTGAAGGCGGCTGCTGAATTAGAAGGAACTAAAACCTTGCAAGAGCGCATTGAAGCTTGCGGAAGATTTATCCAAAAAAATGAAGATTACTTTATTAAACAAACATTCATTATGATTGATTTTTGTCAAAGTAGTGATGCTCAAGAAATCAAAGGTAATCCCGTATTTAAATTAACTATTGAACGTACTTTGCAAGCTGTTTGTGAATTTTTAGGATTTGAAGATCGAGCGTTAGCTGCATTTATAATGGCGCATATTGATGGTTTATTACTTCAAAAAATTTGGGAAAATGAAGAAGTTTCGATTAGCGAGCAGTTTGAAATTTTAGGACAGATGATCGCCATGTACTTAGAAAAGAAAAACTTACAAAATGAGGAAAAATCATGAATATAAACTTGCCATCCAAACCTACAAATCAGTGGTTAATTGGATTAATAGTTGCTGCTACTGCAACCACTGGGGGAGTTATTTATTATGCGCTTTCTCAGTCTGGTTTTATTAGCCAAAAAGCTCCTGTTCCCACTGTAGTAACCGCACCAGTTGTGAAGAAGGTAACAGCTTTAGGAAGATTAGAACCAGAAGCGGAAATAATTAAATTGTCTGCTCCTTTGTCGTTGGATGGCGATCGCATTGGCGAATTATTAGTTAAAGAAGGCGATCGGGTTCAAGCAGGACAAATAATTGCAATTTTGGATTCGAGAGCAAGTTTACAAAGTGCTTTAGAACAGGCGCAAGAACAAGTAAAAGTTGCTCGATCGAAATTAGCACAAGTAAAAGCTGGTGCGAAAAGTGGACAAATTCAAGCGCAAAAAGCGACTGTAGAGCGTTTACAAGCACAGTTGGAAGGAGATAAAGCGGCGCAATCACAAGCGATCGCACGCATAGAAGCGCAATGGGAAGGAGAAAAATTAGCCCAAACAGCTACTATTAGAAAATTAGAAGCAGAACTCAATAACGCTGAAGCAGAATTGCGCCGTTATCAACAGTTATTTTCCCAAGGTGCTATTTCTAATTCTTTGTTTGATAGCAAGCGTTTAAGTGTAGAAACTACTCGCCAACAATTGAACGAAGCTAGGGCGAATTTAGAGAGAATTAACACTACCAATAGTAAGCAATTGCGGGAAGCTAAAGTAATTTTGGAACGGATTAACGCTACTGGTAATAAACAAATTGGCGAAGCGCAAGCTACGTTGACACAAATTGCGGAAGTTCGTCCAGTTGATGTGCAAGCAGCACAAAGCGAAGTTGATAATGCGATCGCCGCAGTTAAACGAGCCCAAACTGATTTAAATTTGGTTTATATTCGCGCTCCAATTGACAGCGTAATTCTGAAAATTCATACTCGACCCGGAGAGAAAATATCCAGTTCAGGAATTGTGGAATTAGCACAAACCGATCGAATGATGGCGATCGCAGAAGTGTATCAAACCGATATTGGCAAAGTAAAAATCGGGCAAAAAGCAACAATAACCAGTCAAGTTTTTCCCGGTGAATTAACTGGAATTGTAGAAATAATTGGTTTACAAGTTGAGCGCCAAAATGTTTTTAGCAATCAACCCGGAGAAAACTTAGACCGCCGAGTAGTAGAAGTAAAAATTCGCCTAACTCCTGAGCATAGTCAGAGAGTTGCAGGGTTTACTAACTTGCAAGTTCAAACAGCAATTGAACAGTAAATTACTGTTAGCTTTTTTTATAACGGATGACCAATATAAAACTATTGGGAGTTAAAAACAAATGCTGCAAGTAACATTTCTCACTTTTTGTATTCTAGGTACAATCCTTCCTTACAGCCAATTCATCCCCTTTTTAATGGAGCATGGATTTGACTTTCAACTATTTTTCGAGCAACTATTTAGCAATCGAATTTCCAGCTTTTTTGCAATGGATTTAATAGTTACTTCTTTAATTCTCTGGCTATTCGTATTTGTTGAAGGTAGAAGACTAGAAATGAAAAACCTGTGGGTTTACATAATTAGCAATCTACTAGTTGGAGTCTCCTTAGCCTTACCATTATTCCTCTTAATGCGAGAAAGAAAACAACAACAAAAAACTGAAACTATCAACTTAATTCTCAATCACTAGTCCCTAGTCCCCAGTCCCCAATCCCCAGTCCCCAATCCCCAAAAATCTATGTTTCTCAAACTATTTCGCAAAACTCCCCTAGCATGGCGACAGTTAATGAAAGAAAAAGTCCGTTTAACTGTTGCAGTTGCAGGTATTGGCTTTGCCGATATGCTGATATTTATTCAAATGGGATTTGAAGGAGCATTATTTAACGCCGCAATCAAGCCTCATCGCAATCTTCAGGCTGATTTAGTATTAATTAATCCTCAATTTCAAACGCTCTTTTCTGTGAAGAGTTTTTCCAGAGAAAGACTATATCAAACCTTAGCTTATGACGGTGTAAAATCTGTCAGTTACGTTTACATTTCTACCGGACAATGGCGCAATCCTGACACTCGCTTAGAACGGGCAATTTTAGTTTGGGGAATCGATCCTGCATCTCCAGCATTTAAGTTTCCCGAAGTGCAGCAAAATCTTGATAGTTTGAAGCAATTAAATAATGTGCTGTTCGATCGCGCAGGTCGCCCTGAATACGGAGTAGTAGAAACTTTTGATAAAACAGGTACTTTTACCACCGAATTAAATGGGAAAGGAATTCAAGTATCTAACTTATTTATCAATGGCGCATCTTTTGCAGCTGATGGAAATGTAATTGCTAGTGATTCTACTTTTTTGACATTATTTCCCGATCGCAAACCAGACGACATAGAAGTTGGATTAATTCATCTAAAACCAGATGCAAATTTAGCACAAGTACAAGCCCAATTAAAAGCAGGTTTACCCAAAGATGTTTCCGTACTTACCCCCGAAGAATTTGCCCAAATTGAACAAGCTTACTGGGCGAATGGTACAGGAATTGGGTTTATTTTTGGTTTAGGTGTAGGCGTAGGATTTATTGTGGGAATCGTCATTGTTTACCAAATTCTTTACTCAGATGTATCCGATCACTTACCAGAATACGCCACTTTAAAAGCAATGGGATACACAGATAAATATTTGCTAATTGTGTTAATTCAAGAATCTTTGATTTTGGGAGTTTTGGGTTTTTTACCTGGGTTTGCTCTTTCTTTCGGGCTATATCAACTTGCTTATGCTGCCACACTTTTACCAATTGAGATGACAATAAATCGAGCTACCACTGTTTTTTTGATGACAGTTGTCATGTGTGTTGGTTCGGGTGCGATCGCCATGCGAAAACTCCGTTCTGCCGACCCTGCTGATGTATTTTAAATCTGAAAAATTAGCTAAACCTCAACCATGCAAAACTTAATCTTTGACAATCAATCAATACAAGAAATTACTAATGCACCAGTAATTTCCGTGAGCAATCTTAACCATTATTTTGGTAAAGGTTCGCTACGAAAACAAGTATTATTCAATATCAACTTACAAATTAAAGCAGGAGAAATTGTGCTTTTAACTGGGCCATCAGGCTCAGGAAAAACCACACTATTAACTCTTTTAGGCGGGTTACGTTCTGCGGAAGAAGGAAGTTTGAAAATTTTAGGTCAAGAGATGTGTGGCGCGAGTAAACAAAAGTTAACCAAAGTTCGTCGCCAAATTGGGTATATTTTCCAAGCACATAATTTAATGAAGTTTTTAACAGCAAAAGAAAACGTGCGAATGTCTTTAGAATTGCATGATGAAATGTTAAAACAAGACATGGATGCAATTGTAAGCGCTATATTAGAAAAAGTTGGTTTAGGAGAAAGAATTAACTATTATCCTGAAAATTTATCAGGGGGACAAAAGCAAAGAGTAGCGATCGCCAGAGCCTTAGTAAGTCACCCGAAAATAGTTTTAGCCGACGAACCAACAGCCGCCCTTGATAAAAAATCCGGGCGCGATGTAGTGGAATTAATGTATAAATTAGCCAAAGAAGAAGCGATAACAATTCTATTAGTTACCCATGATAATCGGATTTTAGATATTGCCGATCGTATCCTTTACATGGAAGATGGTTGTTTAGTTAGTGACGGCATCGATGTAGCTACAAAAATGCACTAATGCAAAATTCAAAAAGGTACGTTGTTGCGCTTCAGCGCTCTTATATAGCGCTGAAGCGCAACAACGTACCTATAACAATTTATCTTTCTTCCGGTGGTAAGAAATCATAAAGAATTTCATCAGGTTCATCTTCTATAAAATCATGATCATCTTCTACATTTGCTGGAACTTCCGGCAACTTTGTTAAAGAGTTTGGTTGCCGATTTCTTACTAAAATAGTTAGTTCTGCTATTTGCCTTTTTAACATTGTTACCTCTACTTCCAACGCATTGAGGCGACTGTCATCAGTGTTAGCATTTTCCCCCAAGTATTGCGCCAAAGCTTCATAAATAATTTTACTTGGCTGCGTCTTCCTTTCTTTCGCCAAAAGTTCTATTTTTGCTTCCCATTCTTGGGGAATTTTACAACTGACTTTAACTTTTTCTTCCATTATTCACCTTGCTGTTAATTAGGATTTTTATATATTATGATACTTATTTTTAACAAAATACTCAAAGAAATTGAATTTACCTCTTGACTCTCCAGTTAACTAGAGGATTCAAAATAGATTTAGTTGATTAAGAACATCTCTATTGAATTATGGACAACGCCACCCTCAAATTGCGAGGCATGAGTTGTGCCTCCTGTGCGAAAAACATTGAAGATGCAATTCGTTCTGTTCCCGGAGTTAAAGAAGCTAACGTTAACTTTGGAGCAGAGCAAGCTAACGTTATTTATGATGCACAAAAGACCAATGTAGAGTCAATTCAAAACGCAGTAGAAGAAGCGGGATATTCTGCCTACTCTCTCCAAGAACAACAAATGATTACTGGAGAAGATGACACTGAAAAAGCTGCTCGTCAAGCTGAATCTCGCGAATTAATTTTAAAAGTTGTCTTTGGTGGCATCATTAGCATTATCTTAATTGTTGGTTCCTTACCAATGATGACAGGGCTTAATTTACCTTTCATTCCGGCATGGTTGCACAATCCTTGGTTCCAATTACTGTTAACAACGCCTGTACAATTTTGGTGCGGTTACAGTTTTTATATCAATGGTTGGAAAGCTTTTAAACGTCATGCGGCAACAATGGATACACTAATTGCACTCGGCACTAGTGCAGCATTTTTCTATTCATTATTTGCCACATTGTTTCCTAATTTTTTCATCAACCAAGGATTGATGCCAGAAGTTTATTATGAAACTGCTGCGGTTGTGATTACCTTAATTCTGTTAGGGCGATTCTTTGAAAATCGTGCCAGAGGACAAACTTCAGAAGCGATTAGACAACTGATTGGTTTACAGGCAAAAACTGCCAGAGTAATTCGCAACGGAAAAGAAGTAGATATTCCAATTCAAGAAGTACAAATCGACGATGTAATTTTAGTACGTCCTGGTGAAAAAATTCCGGTTGATGGAGAAGTAATTGAAGGTAGTTCTACCATTGATGAATCAATGGTAACGGGTGAAAGTATTCCCGTGAAAAAGCAACCCGGAGATGAAGTAATTGGTGCAACGATTAATAAAACCGGGAGCTTTAAATTCCGAGCAATTAGAGTTGGAAAAGATACAGTTTTAGCTCAAATTGTGCAGTTAGTTCAACAAGCACAAGGTTCTAAAGCGCCGATTCAAAGATTAGCCGATCGAGTAACTGGATGGTTTGTACCTGTGGTAATTGCGATCGCGATCGCCACTTTCATCATCTGGTTTAATTTCATGGGAAATGTAACTCTAGCATTAATTACCACAGTGGGAGTTTTAATTATTGCTTGTCCCTGTGCATTAGGTTTAGCTACTCCAACATCTGTAATGGTAGGAACTGGAAAAGGTGCAGAAAATGGCATTTTAATTAAAGGTGCAAAAAGTTTAGAACTGGCACATAAAATTAAAACCATTGTGTTAGATAAAACTGGCACAGTCACCCAAGGAAAACCAACAGTTACAGACTTTATCACTGTAAATGGTACTGCCAACAAAAACGAGCTAAAACTAATTAAATTAGCTGCTTCTGTAGAACGAAATTCTGAGCATCCTTTAGCGGAAGCAGTGGTAAGATATGCGGAAACTCAGCAAGTAAGTTTAGGAGATGTAGAGCAGTTTGAAGCGATCGCAGGTAGCGGCGTACAAGGAATTGTTTCTGACAGATTAGTGCAAATTGGCACTTCTCGCTGGATGTCAGAATTAGGAATTGACACCACAATTTTGCAGCAATTCAAAACAGAATGGGAATCAGCAGGAAAAACAGCAATTTGGATTGCTGTAGATGGAGAAATTGAAGGATTAATGGGAATTGCTGACGCAATAAAACCTTCTTCACCTGCGGCAATTAAAGCATTAAAACGGTTAGGTTTAGAAGTAGTAATGTTAACCGGAGATAACCGCCAAACTGCGGAAGCGATCGCCCGTGAAGTCGGAATTAACCGAGTTTTTGCCGAAGTTCGCCCCGATCAAAAAGCAGCTAAAGTCCAAGAAATTCAATCCGAAGGCAAAATTGTGGCGATGGTAGGAGATGGGATTAATGATGCACCAGCTTTGGCACAAGCAGACGTAGGAATTGCCATTGGAACTGGAACAGATGTAGCGATCGCAGCTTCCGATATCACCTTAATTTCTGGAGATTTACAAGGCATTGTCACCGCGATTCAACTATCTCGCGCCACCATGCAAAATATCCGCCAAAATCTCTTTTTCGCCTTCATTTATAATGTTGCGGGAATCCCGATCGCTGCTGGAATTTTATTCCCCTTCTTTGGTTGGTTACTCAATCCAATTATAGCTGGAGGTGCAATGGCATTTAGTTCCGTTTCTGTAGTCACAAATGCTTTGCGTTTGCGTAATTTTCAACCCAAAACAATGTAAGGAAAGTCGCCAATGTTGAGCAAGAAAATGATTTTTGGCAATTTGGTTGGATTAGGATTTTTGCTAGGTATTAGTTCCGGCGTAGTAGCAAACCAAATGTCAATGGAAATGCCAGCTTCGGAAACAGAAAAAAACGTGCAATTTCGCCAAATCGAGCAACCTTTAGGTTTAAAAATAGGCGTTACTTTAGGTGGTTTAGGTTTAATTGGACTGGAATTATGGTGGTTTATGTTCAGTAAAACTAAAACCAAAAAAGCTGAAGCAAATCAAGGAATTCAAGAAATGACTATTACTGTTGATGGAGGTTATGAACCGAGTCGAGTAGTAGTGCAAGCAGGTCAACCAGTCCGATTAAATTTCTTCCGTCGTGACCCAAGTAGCTGTTTGGAAAAAGTCTTAATTCCCGATTTTCAAATTGCCAAAGATTTAGACTTAAATCATGTTACTCCGATCGAATTCACCCCGAAAAAACCGGGTCAATATACCTTTACTTGTGGCATGAATATGTTTCGCGGAGTCTTGGAAGTGCAACCTGTTGGCACATCTCAAAAAACTTAGAATTAACTGTTGTGAAATCAGAGCGATCGCACTAATGAAAGAGTTAGGCGATCGCTTTTTAATCAAAAACGTAGTAAAATAAAAAATAATAAAAAACCAAAATATTCCTAACCTTGAAAACTGACACAATCTTTTATCGCTTATTCCAATCATTCCCCAGCATCTTCTTTGAATTGCTAGATCAATCACCAGAATCAGCTAATGCTTATCAATTCTCATCAGTGGAAGTTAAACAACTTTCCTTTCGCATTGATGGCGTGTTTCTCCCCTTAGAAAATGCTCCCGAAACACCCATTTATTTTGCTGAAGTGCAGTTTCAATCAGACAAAACCTTTTACTCGCGATTTTTTGCCGAAATCTTCCTTTATTTGGACAAAACCGAACTAACAAATGATTGGCGAGGCGTGGTAATTTATCCTACCAGGAACACAGAATCTAGCAATATATTCCGCTATCGAGAATTACTCACTCCCACGCGAGTTAGACGCATTTATCTAGATGAACTGGGTACAACCGAGCAATCAATTGGTATCGAAACAGTAAAATTAGTAATAGAACCAGAAGAGACTGCTGCTAGCTTTGCTAGACATTTGATCGAAAAAGCTAGGGAGGAACTCAGCGATGAAGTTCAACAGCGGGAACTACTCCAGTTGATTGAAACGATAATTATTTACAAGTTTACCCAAAAAAGTCGGGAGGAAATACAAGCCATGTTAGGTTTAGGTGATATCCGTCAAACACGAGTTTATCAGGAAGCTTTGGAAGAAGGAGAAATCCGAGGTAAGTTAAAAACTGTGCCAAAATTATTGGCAGCAGGATTAGCTGTAAATCAGATTGCTGAAGCGTTAGATTTATCTGAGGAAGAAGTGAGGCAAGCGGCACAACAACAGTCTTCTAATTGAAGTAGGAAATTTGTTTTGCAGGCGATCGCATTCTGAGTAAAAGGGAAATGCGATCGCACTTTAAAAAAGATAAAATACTTTCAAATCAGCCATGATAATCGGAGAATTAACTAATGCAATTAGAAGACTATTTCGACTTTCAACGTCCCGATGATATTAGACTCAAAGGCACAAGAGTAGGAATTGAAACTGTTCTTTATGATTTCATTCATCGCTCTCGAACCCCCGAAGAAATTGCTCAAAGTTATCCTTCACTAACACTAGAGCAAGTTTATGCCACAATCCTTTATTATCTGCATAATAAAGACGCAATTAGTCAATATTTAGCTAACTGGTTAGAGTGGGGAGAACAACAGCGTAAAGCTCAAGAATTAAATCCTCCTCCAGCTGTAGTGCGATTGCGGAAATTAAAAGCAGAAAGAGAGGCAATGAAAAAAGCAAATGAGTCTGAAGTATCTATTGGATGAAAATGTAGACCCTATTTATAAAATTCAATTACACCTTTTCCAAATTAAACCTGATTAATCGTTGCTTTTTCGGATGACAATTTTGCTAGAATATTATTTGCTTCTGCATCCCAATCAGGCCCATGAAGCAATAAGTAATGTGCATAGTTACGCAGAGTGTTAGTATCCCGATAACCTAGTTTTAGTAACTGTTGATATGTGGCTTTAATTATATCAAATGGCATTTCTAAATCGGTATCTAATTCGATAATTTTTTGGAGCATATCAGGCTGATTAAGTTGAATAATTTCCTGAAGGAAACGAACTTTCATTTCAGCCATTTGCGATGATAGTTCAGCCGAGTTATTTTGCCAATCGGCTTCCATTAAAGCTTTAATTTGTTTTGCCAAATCATAGAGAGTTTCGCTCATCGTTATTTCACGGGGTAGGGAAATAAGTAGTAACTTCGATCGCACCCGACGGCAGTTCCAGCGCCCTGTAGGTGATGCTTTGCCCATTAACAATGATATCTCTCTCAATATAAGGTGGGTTAGCAGTTATGGTCGGGAAATTGATCCCAGAAGTGAGAGTTAGCTGAATGTCCAATGCGATCGCATAGTCAATCTCGTCCATTGTACCGATGTTGCTGACATCACCAGTTATATGAGGACGGTTATAACCATGTCCGCTTTTAATTTTAAGAGTCCGTCCATTAATCTGTGTGGAGCGAATTAGGTCTGTGCCAGATCCCTTAGAATTCCATTGAATGGGAGCATTCAATATCTGCTCTCCTGGGAAAATTGAAGTGTAAATTAAGAATTATATTATAGAGTTTAATTCACTCCTACTCAATTGCAAAAGCGATCGCATTTTCAAACCCGTACAAAAAGCGATCGCATTTTGAGTAAATAAATAGAAAAGGTGATCTATTGATACTATGGCTTGCACTTTATGTCCAAGTTGATGATTGAGTACCCCAATCATCAGACACATACCGCAAGCGAGAAATCTTAGGATTATTGCGATCTGAAAGGTCAGCGTCAATCACTCCTTCATGCGAGAAATCAAAATTGGGTACAAACCAATCCCGCTTTCCTCCAAAGTTGCTATACCAACCATTACGATTAAAAGAAGGGAAACGGAGGTTGCGTGTAATCTGATTAGCAAAAACTTTTGCTACAGCACTATGATAATCACTGTCTCGTTGGAAAGGATTTAGATTCAAGAAGGGATAGTTAGAGAAAGAAACGATGAGAGAAGTATTGGCTGTTCTAGCAAAATCATTGTCTCCTGCTGCCCCTCCCTCTTTGTCTGATGCAACAAATGCAATAGAACTACTGGCAACATTACGTAAATTAGGGACTCCTTGGATGCCCGATTGATCGCCATCCACATCCAAATTTGTAAATCCAGCAGCCGGGTCAAGAGCAACGATTTCCTTAACACCTCCAAAAAACTCACCCATTTTGGCTGCAACATAAGAACCAAGGCTATGACCGAAAAGGATAGTTTTGTTACGATCAATACCAAGTTCCCGAAGACGATCTACTCCCCAACGTGCTACTGCTGAAATTCGACCTGATGCCGACTGTGGAGTGCTGTCAGATGCGCCTCCGCTCCAGTTTAATGTTATAACCTGAGCATTAGGATAGAAATTGCTTGCCGCAGTTTTAGCGGCGAGATTACCAATCGTATTATTAGGATCATCGTTACCATTCCAGCCATGAATGACTACGATGGTATCTTTCCTAGAATCAAGTCCTTTGCTTTCATTTTTACCATTACCATCAAACATATTCAAACTAACGTCAAACGTTTTACCAGCAGAGCTTATTCGCGTTACCGTTAGATCATTTAGTTCTGTAGGAGTTTCGCCACCTGTTTGCTGCCACCCAGTCCAATAATTGGCTCCATCCAAGGAAGTAGCAGAACGGGTATAAATTTTATTATCCAGACCTTGGGCAGACTGGTAAAGTGTTCTATTCCAGCCCGCTAGTGATGGAGCAGTAGGAGTCTCCCCATCCAAGTTACTATTCCAAGCGCTCCATTTAATTCCATCTGTGGAAGAACGAGTATAGATTTTATTGTTCAAGCCTCGGATGGACTGATAGAGTTGACCATCCAAAGCTTCTAGTGCTGGAGCGCTGGATGTCTGCCAGCCACTGCTCTCAAACCAACGACTCCAGTTAACACCATCTGTGGAAGAACGGGTATAGATTTTATTGTCAAAGCCTCGATGAGACTGATAAATCTTACCATTGAAAGCTGCTAAGGCTGGTGTACTCGGTGTTTCCCCATCCAAGTTACTATTCCAAGGACTCCACTTGACTCCATCTGTGGAAGAACGGGTATAGATTTTATTGTCGAAGCCTCGGATAGACTGATAAAGTTTTCCAGTCCAAGGATCGGCTTCTAATGCCGGGGTGTTTGGTGTCTGCCAGCCACTGCTCTCATACCATTGACTCCAATTAACTCCATCTGTGGAAGAACGGGTATAGATTTTATTGTTGAAGCCTCGGTGGGATTGATAAAGTCTGCCGTTCAAACCTGCTAAGGCTGGCGCACTCGGTGTTTCTCCATCATAGTTGGTATTCCAAGAACTCCACTGCCTTCCATCATAAGAACGAGTATAGATTTTGTTGTCCATCCCCCGGTGAGACTGGTAGAGTTTGCCACCTAAAGAAGCCATTGCAATCTGAGACTTTTCAATAGAAATGTCTTTACCACAGATAGTGACAATCGCCGTATCATCCTCACCTTTTAACTCTAAAAGTTCGCTTGCACTTATCGCCTTACCTTGTACAACTCGCGCAAAAATATCTCCTTCATCCCCAGCAGCATCAGCAACATTTACCTTCGAGTCTATATAATGCCCCGTTTCTTCCAGCAACACACTCGTAATCGCACCTGGATTACCTGCATTTTGCTCAACAAATTCTTTCGCTAAATAAATCGTATTCGTTACACTAGCAAACGCGCCATTCGCCCCATTAATCGCCGCAGATGGCAGAATTTCAACTACTGGTAAGCTGTTAAGCATTTAAACAGGGATAAGAGCATTACCTTTATTTTTAAGTTTTCGCTCCCATTTAATAATTAACTGTCCTTCATTTAAAAGTTGATGTAATAAATATTCTAATTCTTCGATTGATTTAAATAGTCGATTAGCAATAAATTCTTTTGTTGAATGCCAAACTAATTCAATTAAGTTATAATCCGGGCTATATTTCGGGAGAAACTCTAAATGAATATTGGGCATTTCAGCGGCAACTTTCTGGAGATATTCTGCCTTTTTATGAAAACTAGCATTGTCGAGAATTATCACTATTTTGGCTCCTTTTTCAGCAAATTCATCGGCTTCATTGCCAGCAGCTACCCATTCACCAATCAATTCTTGATAAAACAGTTTTAGCACTTGATAAAAACTTTCTGAATTGCTTTTATCCAGAAATTCCACAAACCTTTTCTTGTCGGAATACCTCAGCCCTCCCATTACATTAATCCGACCCTTTCTTCGATCTCCTCTCACCTCTTTTCGGCTACCTTTTTTACACCAATTCTTTCTTTTTATCACGCTTAAACTAAAACCGCTTTCGTCCCAAAACCATACTTGTAAACGTTCTGGATTCTCTTTTTCTATTTTTAAATATTCGGTTATCTTCTTTTTAAATTCTTTTCTTTTTTCCGGCTCTCGCTTTCCCTCTAAGCTGTACTTCGCCCAGAGGTAAACGAACTTTTTTTGCTCTAATATTCTCCTAACTTGCGACCCACTTAATTTTATTCCTGTCGTTTCTGCTAAATATGTTGCTAACCTTTGTGCCGTCCATCTGCCAAATTCGTATCCTAATTCTTTGGGTTCTTTATCTACTGTCTCTAATAATATTTCTCTATATTTATCTGTAGCTTTTTGATGATTACCCTTCATCCTTTCATCGACTAGGCTTTCTAGATTATCTGGATCTCCATGTACGCACCAATAAGATACTTTATTTATTGAACAGCCCAGAAATTCCGCTATTTTAGCTTGAGTTTTTCCATCATTTAGCAACAGTAACATCAGAATTCTTTCTCTAATGTTTCCATTTTCTTCTTCTTTTAGGGCTTTTTGTAGCTTCTCTACTTGTTCTAAGCTCAGATGATTCTTTGCTGGCATTTCCTGACTCATTTTGCTCGGTTGACTTTTCCATTTTACCCTATTTAAATGATTAACAGCTTACAACCAAGGAATCAACTTTTTCACTCTTTGCCGATATTCTGTATTTCAGAAAATTTATCACTTAACCAAGCCTCTTCTTTACTTGCCTTCGCATTCAAGACAATAAATATAATTAAAACTCAGAATAAGTCCGTTAAACTCATTTGAAAAATTGCCTTTGCCTAACAACATTCTGGCAAAAGTTAGAAATCTCGGATTTTTTACCACAGATGTCCACAGATGATATGGAGATTGTCTGCTTTTGCCAGAGGTCTATTAATTTTTTATTCTAACCAAGGGCGGCTTGCTTGTTCTAATGCGGCGACTTCTTCTTGAGTCATTTGCCAATTTAAAGCGCCTGCATTTTGTTTTGCTTGTTCGGCGGTTTTTGCGCCGGGAATGGGAATTACGTTTCCTTGGGCGATTAACCAATTTAGGGCGACTTGGGCGGGTGTGCGATCGTACTTGTTCCCAATTTCCCGCATTAAACTAATTAAAGGAGCGATCTTTTCTAAGCCACTTTTACTAAAACGAGAATCAGTTTTTCTCGCCCCAGTTGGTTGGTTATTATTCTCAGGCACATACTTCCCAGTTAACAACCCTTGCGCCAAAGGACTGTATGCCAAAATCGTTACACCTAATTCTTTGGCTGTGGAAATAATTCCTTTGCTTTCTACTTTGCGAGAAAGTAACGAGTAGCGCACTTGATTTACCGCCAAAGGTACACCAAAATCAGCTAAATATTGATAAGCTTGGCGCATTTCTTCTGCCGAATAATTGCTGACTCCTATTGCTTTGATTCTCCCTCTTCTGTATTCTTCAGCTAAAGCTTGCATTAAAGTTTGTTGACTCAGAAAAAAGGTAAAAGGCCAGTGAACTTGATAAAGTTCTACTGATTCTAACTTCAAACGTCTTAAACTAGCTGTTAGCGCGTCGGAAACTGCACCTCCCGTAAATCGCCAAGGAAAAGGGCCAAATTTTGTGGCTATTTGCACGGGTTTATCCGTTTCTTTGATGAATTCTCCCAGCAATTCTTCGGAAATTCCCATGCCGTAAACTTCCGCAGTATCGAAAAAGTTTACCCCCGCATCTACTGAAGCATGGAAAGCTTCCCGTAACTGTTCGGAACCGTAATCTTTGCCGTAACTCCAAAACAGTTTATCACCCCATGCCCAAGTTCCTACACATAAGGGTGTGACGGTGGGGCCATTTTGACCTAAATTGATGGTTTGCACGGCTGTTTACCTTTTCTTTACACTTCTTCATACTCTTTTAGTGTATCGTCAGAAAAGCCAGCAGGGGGGCAAGGAAACTCACTCCGGGGCAATTCATGAATTGCCCCTACTCAGAACTCAAAACTCTCCTAGCGCCCAAACAGAGATTATCTTAAAGATTAGTAGGCTTATAAAATTAGACTTTTAGAAAAATGGCAACAGGTGATTTATCTAACTCACAACTAAAAGAATTCAACCAACCTCTTCCCAAGCTTAATTTGCTGACAATGTTTCGGTTGGCATTATTTCAAATGGGATTGGGTATTTTGGCAGTTTTAACGCTGGGAGTTCTCAATCGAGTCATGATTGATGAGTTAGTAATTCCGGCAACAATTACGTCGGGGATATTAGCAATTTCTCAGTTTATGTCACCCACAAGAGTTTGGTTTGGTCAAATGTCTGATAACAAAACTATTTTTGGTTTTCATCGGACAGGTTATGTTTGGATTGGTGCTGCTTTATTTACGCTGATATTATCTTTAGCAGTGCAGGTTGTTTGGCAATTAGGTGATTTAGTACAACTGAATAAAGAGTGGTTATGGACAACTCAAACTATTGGTTGGACTGCTTTAGCTGGTTTAGTTTTTGCTTTGTATGGGATTGCAACTAGTATTAGTTCTACTCCTTTTTTCGCTCTTTTGGTAGATGTTTCTGATGAAGACGATCGCGGAAAGTTAATCGGGATTGTCTGGTCGATGATGACTGTGGGCATTGCTGTAGGTGGGATTACCAGCAAAATTTTACTTAGAAGATTAGAAAATAATGCTTCTTTGGATGTTGTGCGATCGTCAATTAGCTGGTTTTTTATTGTTGTCCCTGCGATCGTTTTAGTTTTGGCAATAATTGCAACTCTTGGAGTAGAGAAAAAGTATTCTCGCTATACTTATCGGACAAATTCGATCGCTAGGGAAGATAGCATTACTTTAGGAAAAGCCCTGAAAATCTTAACAGCAAGTCGGCAAACAGGTTTGTTTTTCACCTTCTTGTTGGTAATGACAATTAGCTTGTTTATGCAAGAAGCTGTTTTAGAACCTTACGGTGGAGAAGTATTCGGTTTATCAATTCCGCAAACTTCTTTGTTAAATACTTTTTGGGGAATTGGAATGTTAATGAGTTTGGGTGCAACAGGTTTCTTTATTGTGCCACGCATCGGTAAGCAAAAAACTACTAAACTTGGTTGTTTATTAGTGGCAATTTGCTTTATTTTAATCATTGCCTCTGGATTTACAGGTAATGCCAAGGTTTTTCAAGGTACATTAGTTTTGTTTGGTTTGTCTGCTGGAATTGCTACTACTGGAGCGCTCAGTTTAATGTTAGACTTAACCGCAGCAGAAACAGCTGGAACTTTTGTGGGTGCTTGGGGTTTGTCTCAAGCAATGGCAAGGGGAACAGCAACCATAACTGGTGGCGTAATTTTGGATATGGGTCGGACTTTATTTAAAGCACCAGTGTTAGCTTATGGATCGGTGTTTGCTTTGCAAGCAGTGGGAATGTTACTGGCAATTTGGTTGTTAAATCGAGTCAATGTCCAAGAGTTTCGCACTAGTGCTAAGGAAGCGATCGCAACTCTCATGCAAAATGACCTAGACTAAATCTATCTTTTGCGCCAAAATTGCCTTAAAATATTTGGTGATTGGTAATTAGTTAATCATCAATAGCGATTACCGATCGCCAACCTAAACTAAATCTAATCACCTAGTTTTATCTGTTGAAAAAATTCAAACATCTAAAATGCAATGACTGAATTTTGGACGGAAATATATAATTTTGCTCAAACAACAACCACCAGAATTGGTATTAAGTTGTTAACAGATTATGGGCAACTAGAACCAGATTTTAAAGCTGATGGTAGTTTGGTAACGCAAGCTGATAAATGGGCCGATCGGGAAATTCAAAATGCAATTTATGACCATTTTCCCAGTCACGATGTTTTAACAGAAGAAGGATCTCACGTCTTTTCTGGTGCGGAATGGTGTTGGGTAATCGATCCCATTGATGGCACAACTAATTTTACTAGAGGAATTCCAATTTGGGGAATTTCTTTAGGTTTAGTTTATCAAGGAATGCCGATTTTTGGTTACGTGCATTTCCCTAATATTAACCAATCCTTTCACGGTTATTGGTACGGTAATTCTCAAAGCGATCGAGCTAATGGCGCATTTTTAAATAACATCCCAATTCACACTAGTAAAGATAATCCAAGTAACAATCACTTTTTTAATATTTGCGCCCGGAGTACAGCAATTTTACAAAGCCCAATTCCTTGTAAAATTAGAATGTTAGGTGTGACAACTTATGATTTTCTTTCTGTTGCTAATGGTGCAGCTTTAGGCGGTGTAGAAAGTACCCCAAAAGTGTGGGATTTAGCAGCAGTTTGGTCGATCGTGCAAGCAGCTGGAGGAGTTTTTGTTAATTTAGGAGAGGAAGTACCTTTTCCTTTACAAGCAGGTGAAGATTATGGCGATCGATCTTATCCCACCCTAGTAGTTAGTCGCCCAGAATTAATCTCAACCTTTAAACCTTTGGTAGAATTTTTAGGGAAGAGGTGATTAGGGACTAGGAACTAGGGATTGGGGACTAGGAAAGTTTGATAGTAGAAATTCTTGGTTTCTTGTCGCTAATTTATTGCAGGTAAATAGTTATGGATAATAAGTTAAAAACCAAGTTAGAATATCCCTTAAAAGAAGCTTTACTTAGATTGTCAATCTCTCCGGTAAAAGCCGATCGAGAAGCTATTGCTAGATTAGAAAAAGAAACAGGTAAAGATATTCAAAAAATCATTCAAGATTTGGATAGTATTGATATTACTCTCCAAGCTGTCGAAGAAAAATTGCAGTTTTCTTTCCATAAAATGAGGCTACTGTTTTGGGGTTTATCCTTTGGTTCCTTGGTGGGAATTGTCGCTTTATTTGTCCTACCTTGGGAAAAATTAGCAGTAGCGATCGCACTAGGTTTTATACTCGGTATTTCGATCGCCTTTCGCCGTTCTTAATAGGTGATAAATTATGCAAGTCCAAACTCTCAAACGTTCCTACACCCCCGAAGAATATTTAGAACTAGAAGCAACAGCAGAATATAAAAATGAATATCGAGATGGGGAAATTGTACCAATGACAGGTGGAACTACTAATCATAATAAAATTGTCGGGAGTTTTTATGCTTTCTTGAAGTATGCTTTAAGAGGGCAAAATTACAATATTTATTTCGTTGATGTACGTTTGTGGATACCTCGTTATCGTCAATATACTTACCCTGATGTAATGGTAATTGAAGGTGAACCTATTTACACCGGAACGAATACAACTACTGTAACAAATCCCTCATTAATTGTTGAGGTTTTATCTAAAAGTACGAAAAATTACGACCAAGGAGATAAGTTTCTTTATTATCGATCGATTCCTGAATTTAAAGAATATATATTAATTGACCAAACCAGATATTATGCGATGCAATATAGTAAAACTCCTGATGAAAAATGGTTATTAAGTGAGTATGAATCAGAAAATGCAACTGTACAATTAAGCTCAATAAACTTACAAATTAACCTCAACGACATTTACGAACAAGTCAACTTTAATGATACCGAAGAATAGTTCGTTGTTCCCACTAAAGTGGGAAAAGCGCTGAAGCGCAACAACGTACCATTAATTTGACCACAGGAAATCAGCAATGGGTTGATTCTTTTTTAAAGGTAATTCAGCGTCAAAATTTAGTAAGATAGTTTTTTGGACTAAACTATTACCTAAACGTCTAGCAACGCGACTCGGAATACCATAACCATACACTAAATGTCCTTGTCCGGCTAATACAATTACCGTATGATTTGGGTTAGCTTTGACAAATTCAGCAATGTTTTCCGCCATTGTTTCATCCCACAAAACTTGTGCGGAAAAGAATCTTTCAAAACTCGCACTAGAACCATGTCCACCTTTTTGATGTTGATTGAAAACATCTAATAACATTTGGCGATATTCGGTGTTATCAGTGCGAATTTCAGCAATAGGAGGAATGTATTTTTTCTCTTCTGGGGTAAGACTTTCTAATCCTTGACGTGCAACTTTTCGGGTGACTTCACTAGGAGTATTTAAAGCTAAAACTGGGAGGCGATTTTCTTTAGCAAAACGCAGAATGGGGGCGTAATATTCCCAAGGAAAACCCCAGCGTTGTTGATATTCTGTTTGAGTTAATAGTTCTTGTTCGGTGATTTTTCCAGCTAGGTATCGATCGATCGCCCCCTGATAAGGACGCTGAAACATTTCCATTGCGATCGCAATTTTTGGCTTTTTCCCATAAATTTGTTGAATAATCTCTAACTGCGCTTTGTGATCTGCTTCGCTAGTATGCGTTTCTCCTAAATAAATTACGTTTGCTTTTGTTAGATTTTGCAGAAATTCTGGCGTTGTGTAATTTTGTTGGGATACCGGACTAGATATTTTTTGGGCGTTTGCTATGGGGATACAAAATAAGTTAATTCCTAAGAAACAGGCGCAAAATAAGGCTAGTTTGTTTGGTTTCATAATGTTAATAACCGATTTACCTATGATTTAGTCCGCGTAGGCGGACTTGGTTTGTGTAGACGCGGTTTCAACCGCAGAGTCTTATTATTTGCTAGAATATTTTTTAAACCTTTACCTGTTCCCTTGTTTACTGATAAATTGTTTCATCTTCTTTACGCCATGCAGGATCTACCATGCAAACAAAAATTAATGGTTCATCGCCACAATTATGAATAAACTGTTTAGCATTGGGAGGAATATAAACTGCATCTCCCGGTTCTACTATTTGAGTTTCTTCATTAATGTGCATTTCACCTTTACCACTAATAATGTAGTAAACTTCGGAAGTTGTTAAAGAGTGTGATGTGGAAGTTTTTCCTACTGGCAAAGTGGCGTGTGCTAAACTATAACGTAATTCCAAAGGTTGTTTATCTGGATGCAACAATTCGCGTAAAATTGTATTATCTCCAGCAATAAATTCCTCACACTCACTTAATTTTCTGACTAACATAAATCTACTTTCTCGCTTGATAGTCGCTACAATTTATCGCATCTTCAGTGTTAGCAATGGAAGGATGTACTGTACATTTCAGGCGATAGTCAGCAGTGAAAAATTGACAATTTGTACAGGGGATTTCGTGCATTTTTTTGGCTCTAGAGACGCTATCACTAAAAGCTGACCACAAACTCCAAGCAATCATAATTACTAATGACCATGCTAAGACAAAGCAGATCGGTACTAAATAAGGTTGAATGGCATGAACTAGGGGATAAAGCAGTTTAAACACAGCTACTTACCGCTGATGAATGACGAATGTGTACTATCTCACATTTTATCTATTTAGCTATAAATCAAACATCAAACATTAGGAAGATAGTCTGTGTCCGTTGTAAAGACTTTAGTCTTTCCCCTGCCACAAAACCGGGCTAAAGCCCTTACAACGAACTGTTTTTTACACGCCTGCATGACCTAAAGCTAAACCAGCTACCAACATTCCTAAAACTAGGAAAGGTTGGGCGCTTGCTTGATATTTTACGTCATTTTTCAAGGGGTCGCGCAGGAAATACATATCTTGGAAAGTGATTTGCGGGATGACTAACAACATTAAAATTGTGGCAGACAAATTCTGATGAATATAAACGAGATAGCCAGCAATTCCGATTTGGAAAATGTCAATCATTAACACGCAAATCCAAGCAGCGGTGGTGATGCCAAACATTACTGGTAGGGATTGTAAACCCAGTTGTCTGTCACCTTCCACACTTTTGAAATCATTAACAACTGCAATTCCTAAACCTGCTAAACTGTAGAACAGTGTTAATACAATTATTGTGGAATTGAGGTTGCCAAATAATGCGTGACCTGCCCACCAAGGCAAAGCAATGTAACTGGCACCAAGGGCATAATTCCCTAACCAGCCATTTTTCTTTAGCTTTAATGGTGGGGCAGAATAAATGTAAGATAGGAAAGAACCACCGATCGCTAAAACCGTAATCGTCGGAAAAGTGTGACCCGCCCACAAATCCAACAAATAAGCAACTCCAATTCCTCCTAATAACAACACCCAAACTTGAGTGATGACTTGAGGAATAGAAATTGCGCCGGAAGGAATGGGGCGATAGGGTTCGTTGATTGCGTCGATTTCGCGATCGTAAAAATCATTTATGGTTTGGGTATATCCTGCTAATAACGGCCCAGACATTAACATACAAGCAGCCGCAATTAGGACATTTTCTAACGTCCAAGTATAATTACCCGAAGAAGCCGCACCACACACAACTCCCCAAATTAGGGGAATCCAAGTAATCGGCTTCATCAGTTGCAGGCGAATTTTCCAAATATTAGTTTCCCCAGATGCTGCACCCTTCATTCCCAGCATTTGCCGAGTTTTCGCACCGCGACTCGGCGCGAGTTCCGCCTCAGTATTAGGTTGAACGTCTGGGATTGGTTCGGTTTTTTCTGGAGTAAGTTCGGGTTGTGTGAGGTCAGACATTGCTGCTACTAGATTTTCTAGTTAGAAGGAAAGAATTAAATAATTGTTTTGAAATTTCGCTCCTTTAACTGATTGTCCGCTCAGTTGGGGAGGTAATTCAATATTGTGGCGTTGATCTCCGGCTTCTAGGGTGACTTCCGGGCCATTTTGGGTGAGTTTAACTTGTTTTTTGTCAAAACTGGGCAAGAATAGTTTTACTTGCCTTGTTGCTAAGTCAACTTCCATTGGTCTGGGAACCGTTGCCATTTGGGAGAAATCAGGCATGGCATTTATTAAAGCTTGCCAGTCTTCGCCTACAAGGTGAGGAATACTACTAATTTGTAAGGGAGCAAATTCTGAAGTAACAGTATTGGTGATGGCATCGCGATCGAACTTTTCGTAAACTTGTCCTAAGTCTTCGCCAAGTTCTCCTGCTACCCAATCCGGCAAAATCGCTTGATTGAGAATTACTCCACCTACAGTTAAACCCACCTGTTGAGCACTACCCCAAAGATACTTTGCTGTAGCAATGCTGCTTGGGTCGCCTGTAGTTACTAAATAAGCTGCTACTCTGTTTGGGTCAGCTATTGCTTTTCTGCCTTCCTCCAAAAGATTAGTAGCTTTGTTAGTTTGAGACAACTTATCAGGGGTGAGGTTAATATTTAGGACTGCACTAGCAATTGGTTGCAGAAAGGGTAAAAGCGTTCTTCCCAAATCGGAATTGCTAAAAATATTTTGGAAGCGTCGCAAATACCAGCTGAGAACTTCTGGCATTCCGAACATTCGCAGGGTGTTTTGATCGCCGATGCCATCATAGACGATCGCATCATACTTGCCGCTTTTATCATACTCCCGGATCGCATTGAGAGCCAAAGCACTATCCATTCCCGGTAGGACTCCCAATTCTTGACCGTAGACTTCCTTGATTAGCGGCATTCGCAGATATTGCGCTTCCAGAATTTTTACTTCTTCCCAACTGCGTTCTAGCAGCAAGGAAGTCTGAAACTGAACCCCATATAAATTGGGACTCAGTTCCTGTGGGTCTGGACTTAGGGTAACACCCAACAGCAGCCCAAAAGCTGGACTAGTGTCCTGTGTTGCCAGGAGAACTTTTTTCCCCTGAAGGGCTAGTTTTTTTGCTGCTGCGATCGCAACTTTAGTGCGACCAGTACCATCTTTGCCCAAAAAAGTCAAAATTAACGACATTTGTCTTCCTTATGCGTTTACGGGTTCTAATTCATCCTCAAAGAACCAAGTGGTAAACTTGTCCTCATCAAATTGGACAACTACACCGACTCCGCTGCCATCTACCATTTTGTACGCTTTGATTGTCCCGATCTTACCCAAACAACCAATCACACTTGCAGGGGATCTATCCCTCAGACGGCGTACCCGCACTTTTTGACCGATTTCCATTCCAACTCCAATCTATCAACCATTACACAGTCTAAAGGTAGTCTGCTTCTCGGACAAGGGGAGATGGGGAGATGGGGAGATGGGGAGATGGGGAGATGGGGAGATGGGGAGATGGGGAGATGGGGAGATGGGGAGATGGGGACAAGGAGAATTTTTATCTTCTGCCTTCTGCCTTTCCTAGTCCCCAATCCCCAATCCCCAGTCCCCAATCCCCAGTCCCCAATCAATTGCCAAAATTTGAATAAAATCTTACCCTAATACGTTATGTGATTCAGTCGATCGCCTGCGAACAATGGCAGAGTAGTGATGTTAAATAGTTCTTTAAATACTTCTTTTAGCCACTTTCTAGACGATCGGAACACTGGTATACTGTCTAACTTTAGTAGGAAAAACCGATTTAGCGGCTGGAAACTGAATCTAAACACAGTTAAAATCCCAAGCAACTAATCAGGTTTTCGCGGAGTGTGGTGTATTAATTGTGAGTGAGGAAACGGGCATTGCTGAGGTCAATGAGAGGAATTGCCCAACAAGCAGAAAGGTTAAGCAATAAGCTACCGATTAATGCTTTATGGCGGGCTAAGTTGGATCTACTCAGGGCGCTGGTGATACGAGACTTGGAGGCGCGACACAAAGGGTCTATTTTAGGCAATTTGTGGCCTTTACTCAACCAGTTGTCACAATTACTGATCTACACTTACGTTTTTTCAATAGTTTTAAAAGTTAAGTTGCCCTTACATGGACTACCAGAAAACAACCTTTCTTTTGGAATCTGGATCTTTGCGGGATTAATTCCTTGGAATGCGTTTGTGGGCGGGTTATTACCCGCAGCTAATTCGGTAATTAATCAACCTAATTTAGTTAAAAAGGTAGTATTTCCTTTGGCTTTGTTGCCATTGGTGCCAGTTTTTTCTGCCTTTGTGGAAAGTACGCTTGGAATGATGTCTTTAATCGTTTTAGTGGCACTCACAACAAAGACAATTCATCTTACCCTTTGGCTGTTACCACTAATTTGGATTCCCCAGTTACTTTTGACTGCGGGTTTAAGTTATTTGGTGGCAGGATTAACAGTTTTTCTGCGAGATATACCGCAAACTTTGGTAGTTTTAACTAATTTGTGGTTTTATTTGACTCCCATCGTTTATCCGATTACTGTGATTCCTGAAAGGTTCCGACAATGGGTATTTTGGCTAAATCCAATGACAACGATCGCAGAAGTTTATCGAGAGTTAATTTTAAGCGGCACAATCAAGCATTTAGGAGAATGGGGAATGGTTTCTCTGTTCTCTTTAATTGTATTTTATGGCGGTTTATCTGTTTATCGACGCTTGCGTTCAGCTTTCGCTGATGTTCTCTAAACTGAAAGCGAAACCGTCACCAAAAATCTCGCTTGTCCACTGAAAATTAGTTTTTAATAATAGCGGCAATTCCATGACTGAAATCGTAATTTCTCTCCAAAACGTCTCTAAATGCTTCAAGCGTTATGCTCGTCCAGTCGATCGTCTAAAAGAGTTATTATTACCAGGGAAAACCCAATGTCAAGAATTTTGGGCACTGCGAAATTTAAGTTTAGACATTCCTCAAGGACAAACTTTAGGAATTGTCGGGCGCAACGGTTCTGGTAAAAGTACATTATTACAAATTATTGTCGGTACACTCACCCCCACTAGCGGCGAAGTTCATATTAGAGGTAGAGTCGCCGCCCTGTTAGAATTAGGCAGTGGTTTTAACCCAGAATTTACTGGCAGACAAAACGTATTTTTTAACGGTCAATTAATGGGATTAAGTCACCAACAAATTGCCGAAAAATTTGACGAAATAGCTGCTTTTGCTGATATCGGAGATTTTATCGACCATCCAGTAAAAACCTATTCTAGCGGGATGTTTGTTCGGTTAGCTTTCGCTGTTGCTACTAGCGTCGAACCGGATATTTTAATCGTAGATGAAGCCCTATCTGTAGGTGACGAAGCTTTTCAACGCAAGTGCTATTCAAGAATTCAATCAATTCGCGCTAGAGGCGGCACAATTCTCTTTGTTTCTCACTCAGCAAGTGCCGTGATTGACATTTGTGATGCCGCAATTTTGATGGATAGAGGCGAAAAACTACTCTTCCATCATCCGAAATTTGTCCTCGATAAATATCACAAATTAATGTATGCTCCTGAAGAAAAAATTACTACATTGAGAGAAGAAATTCGGGAATTACAAAACACGGTTAGCTACGATTCATTTAAACAGAATATTGCCATTATAGAAAACAAAACCATTGTTGACGTTACCTGTGAAACTACACCTGAAAATGTTGTAGAAACGGAAATTCGGGAATTTTTCGATCCAGAATTAGTGCCATCAAATACTATCTCTTATGTACCACGAGGAGCGAAAATAATTAATCCACACATTACCATGCTCGATGGTACCGTAGTTAACAACTTGGTAGGCAGAAAAGAATACATTTACACCTACTCAGTTGCCTTTGTCAAAGCTGCGGAACAAGTGCGGTTTGGAATGTTAATTAAAACTGTCAGCGGTTTAGAATTGGGAGGTGCTTCTTTTACCGCTGCTTCCCAAGAGATTTATCAAGTTGAACCGGAAACAATAGTTATAATCAAGTTCCATTTCAAATGTTTATTAACCCCAGGAGTTTACTTCTTAAATGCGGGTATTACAGGTTTAGTTGACGGGCATTTTACATTTTTGTCAAGACACATTGATGCGGCAATGTTTAGAGTACAACCAGAAGTTAATTCTTACAGTACTGGCATTGTTGACTTAATGATTAAACCGAGTTTAACGATTAACTCTGATTTAACTGAAAAACATCGGGAAGAACTGGAAATTACCTTGGGAGAACATTTGTGATTTGTGGTTTAGGTTGAGGATAATGGAACCGGAAATTATTAAACTCAAACAACAGGAAATAATTGCTGAATATGGTGAATGGACTAATCATAACATTCACCTTGGCAAGGGAATTTATACAATTTCTGACCAAGGTAATGGTTCAGAAAATAAGGTAAGACGAGTCTTACAAGTAATAGCTGACACTGTGAATAAACCTTGGGAAAAGTTGCGAGTTTTAGATTTAGCTTGTTTGGAAGGTTTATATGCTGTAGAACTAGCTTTACAAGGGGCACAAGTAATTGGAATAGAAGGAAGAAAAGCGAATCTTGCTAAGGCAAATTTTGCTAAACATATCTTAGGTTTAGATAATCTTCAGTTTGTCCAAGATGATGTGAGAAATCTTAGTAAAGTCAAGTATGGCAGTTTTGATGTAGTATTGTGTTTGGGCATTTTTTACCATTTGGATTTGCCCGATGCTTTTTATTTTATGGAGAGTGTAGCAGAGGTTTGCGAGAATTTGACGATCGCAGACACCCACGTAAGCACGAACGCCGAAAAGTGCTATCTTTATAAAGATCGGAAATATTGGGGTAGCAGCTATGTGGAACACAGTGTTGAAGCAACACCGGAAGAAAAAGAAAAATCCTTATGGGCATCATTAGATAATCCGACAAGTTTTTGGTTTACCCGCTATTCTTTTTATAACTTGTTGGCAACAGTTGGGTTTACCTCAGTTTATGAATGTCACAATCCCCCAGTAATTAATTATGAAAGAAAAAGATTAAACCAAGAAACCGATCGCAATACATTTATAGCAATTAAAGGCAAACAAGTTACCCTAAAAACCACCGCAGTAGAAAAGGCGCTGCATCCGCAAAAATGGCCGGAAAAAGTTGACTTAATGCAAACAAAAGTAGGAAATTAGTCATGTCTCTGACGCTGATAGTAACAGGAATGCACCGCTCAGGCACTTCATTGGTAGCTTCATTTATTCAAGCGATCGGAGTAAACTTAGGAGAGAGATTCTTTTCATCCGACTATTTAAATCCCAAAGGCTATTTTGAAGACTTAGACTTTTTAGAATTTCAAAGAGAAGTACTCAAAAATTCCTGCCGTAATACAGAAATTGGTTGGCATGACTGGGGATGGACAACCAGCGAATTTATTGATTATAGCAAGTTTTCCAAATACACAGAACCAGCCAAAGAATTAATCAAAAGTCGGCAAGAACATTATGAAATTTGGGGTTGGAAAGACCCCCGCACCACCCTAATGTTAGACTTTTGGCATCAATTATTACCAGAAGTAAAATACCTCTTTGTTTACCGCTACCCCTGGGATGTCTTAAACTCAATTGTGCGCCCCAACTCCTTAGTTTTTAACGAACGCCCTGACTATGCACTGCAAGTTTGGGCATTTTACAATCGGCACTTATTAAAATTTTACCAGGAACATTCAGACCAAAGCATTTTAGTCAATGTTAGCGCCATTATTGAACAACCAGAACGATTAGTCAAACTCTTAAAAACTAAGTTGAATTTGCAAATTCCCGATAGCGACTGGGAAGCCAAATTTAAACAAATTTACGACTGGCGGATATTTACCAACTTACCTTGGCAGAGTTCAGTAGTCAAACATATCTATAATAAATATCCAGAATGTCTCAGTCTTTTAACTCAGTTAGAAGCAGCAGCAGATTTACCCGATAATTTTTCTTTGGAATTAGCAGGATTGACAGAAGTGAAGAACGTGCAAGTAACAACCACATCAACAGAAGTACTAGCAGAAACAGAATGGACAAATGAAGAAAACTCAGAAATTCCTGTTTCAGTGGTGATTCCTTGCTATAACCAAGGAGAGTTTATCTTAGAAGCAATTTCCAGCGTGGAAACTTGCCAAGACGCAGTTTACGAAATCATTATTGTCAATGATGGTTCAACCGAGCCATTAACCAAAAAAGTCTTACAATATTTAAAAGATAATGGTTATTGGGTGATCGACCAAAGTAACCAAGGATTAGCTAGAGCGAGAAATAAAGGAATCAGCAAAGCTAGAGGACGCTACATCTTACCTTTAGACAGCGATAACAAAATTAGACCAGAATATATTACCAAAAGCATCGAAATTCTCGATCGATTTCCCGAAGTGGGAGTAGTTTACGGAGACGTGCAACTATTTGATCAAAGAAAAAATATTGTGATCGTGCCAGATTTTGATATAAATAGACTGGCAATGGGTAACTATATAGATGCCTGTGCCGTCTTACGGAAACAAGTTTGGCTAGATTGTGGTGGTTATGATGATAAAATACCCGATAAATTAGGTTATGAAGACTGGGACTTATGGTTAGGCGCAGCAACCCAAGGCTGGAAGTTCTATCATATTCCTGAAGTCATGTTTGATTATCGAGTCAGAGAGGACTCAATGGTTAGTTTTTGTCGAATTCCTGAAAATCACGAAAAATTAGTGCGTTACATATCTACGAAACACTTGGATATTTATAAGAGTAACTTCGCCAACATTTTGGCCCAAAAAGACGCAGATTTGTTAAGAGAAAGACTGCGTAGCGAAGACATGGAATTTCGCTTACAAAAAGCTCAAGCTGCTTGGGAAGAAGCGCGACAACAATTAGAACAAATTCAAGCAAATTGGCAAGCAGCAGAAGCCCAAGTGCAGAAAATTCAAACAGCTTGGGAAGCCGCAGAAGCAGAAATGAAAAAAGTGCAAGTTTTCGGAGAAACTTCTCATCAAGAATTGCACCAAATTCAAACAGCTTGGGAAGCCGCACAAAAAGAACTGCGTTTAACTCATACCGAATGGGAAAAAGCCGAATCTCAGGTGCAAAAAATTCAAGCCGAATGGGAAAAGACACAAGCCGCAGGGAAAGAATCACAGGCGCAAGTGCAGCGCATTCAAGCCGCTTGGGAAGCAGCACAAGAACAACTGAGACAAACTAATACAGAATGGCGACATTCTCAATCTCAAACAGCACAAGTTCAGAGTCAATGGGAACAAACACAACTAGAAATAAAAAAAATTCATGCTGAATGGGAAAAATCCCATTCACAGTTACAACAAACTCAATTAACATGGCAACAAGCGCAAGAACAAACAAAAACAATTCACGCCGCTTGGGAACAAGCGCAAGAACAAACAAAAACAATTCACGTCGCTTGGGAACAAGCGCAAGAACAAACAAAAACAATTCACGTCGCTTGGGAACAAGCGCAAGAACAAACAAAAACAATTCACGCCGCTTGGGAAGAATCTCAAGCCCAAACAAAGTTGATTTACGCTGAATGGGAAAAAGTGCAGTTACAGTTACAACAAATGCAGGGGGAATGGCAAAAAACTCAAGCAGAACTTCACAACACTCAAGCAGAACTTCACAACACTCAAGCAGAATTGCAAGAGGCGCGAACAATTATTAGTCAACCTAAAAACGGTATACTCGGAAAAATAAAAAAAATATTGCAAGGGCTGAAGTAAGGAATAATTTCACCAAAAAAATTGAGTAAACATGAACAAAATTGGCGGTGTAGTTGAAAAAATTCTCCAAAGTACCAAGTCTACCCTGCAACAGGGAAAACAGACGAATATTGGTGTACAAGAATCACCTTTTATTGAAGTAACTCCTAGCGGTAGATTATTGGGTTGTTTGGATGCACCTACAATTAAAGAGGTTAATGTTAGCGGAACTTTAGCTGTAGTTGGTTGGCTTTGTAGTCGTAGTGAATCCATTCAATCTTTACTATTATCTATTGATGATGTCGAGGAAGAACCAATTACTTACGGACTTCCTCGCCCAGATGTCGCCCAAGTTTTTCCTGATGTACCAAACTCAGGTTTATCGGGGTTTAGATGGAATATATTTTTAGGTAAAAACTTCTCTGGAAATATTGTCATTAAAATCTGGGTATTGCTGGAAACTGGGGAAAAAATTTGCTGCTTTTCTCGTCGAGTGACGCTGGAACCTACACCAGCAATGGAAGTTAAATCGATTAATGCTTATACTTTTATTTATGGGGCAATCAAGAAAGCTATAGCAGCATATAAACATGGGCGATTATCGCCATCTCCAGTGCAATGGGTGCGAAAATTGCGCCGTTATTACAAACAACTAAAATCTAATCCAACAATTGCTATTGAAAATTATAATGTAATTCATCCTTGGCAAGAGCAAGACCCTTATCAAAGATGGGTAGAAATTAATCGGATTACGCCAAAACTGGCGACAATAATGGCGGCTGATGGGGCTAAAATTAAAGATATTGGGCCAAAAATTAGCGTGATTGTTCCTCTCTACAATACACCGGAACAATTCTTAGCAGAAATGATTCAATCGGTGACTTCCCAATTTTATCCGAACTGGGAACTTTGCTTGGCTGATGATGCTTCTACTGCACCTCATGTGAAAGAAATGCTGCAAAAAGCTGCTGCTGCTGATGCCAGAATTAAGGTAGTTTTTAGAAAGGAAAATGGGCATATTTCCGCAGCAACAAACTCGGCGTTGGAATTGGCAACTGGTGAGTATATTGGTTTGTTGGATCATGATGATTTATTGTCAGCAGATGCTTTGTTACAAGTAGCAGAATGTATAGTCAAAAATCCAGAGGTAGATTGGATTTATACTGATGAAGATAAAATAGATGAGACTGGAAGACATTATGACCCGCAGATGAAGGGTGATTGGAGTCCAGAAATGATGCTGACGCACAATTACACCCAACATTTTACGGTAATTCGGAGGAGTTTGGTTGAAAAAGTTGGGGGAATGCGAATTGGTTTTGCAGGGGCGCAGGATTTAGATTTATATTTAAGAGTGGCGGAACAAACAAGTGAGGAAAAAATTCGTCACATTGCCAAGGTTTGTTATCATTGGCGGTGTCATGGCGAGAGTACTGCTTCTCATGGTACGCAAAAGCGTTATGTGTTTGAGAGTGCCGAAAAGGGAATTAGGGAAGCTTTGCAACGTCGGGGAATTAAAGCTGAACCTTTCTTGCCTACGATCGCACAAAAACACGGATTATGTTTATATCAATTAAAGTGGGATAACTCTCACTTAGCCGAAAATCCAGTAACTATTATTATTCCTACGAGAGACAGAGTTGAATTGCTGGAAAGATGTATTTCTAGCTTGGAAAAAACCGTAGATAAACGGTATGTCAAACTAATTATTGTGGATGATGCTTCTCAGGAAGCAAAAACTCACGCTTATTTCCAGAAATTAAAACAAAATCGAGTCTTTGATTGTCGGGTAGTGAGTTCAGGAAGAACGGAGAATCAACCTTTTAATTATGCGCGGTTAATGAATTTGGGCGCGAAATATGTAGAAACGCCTTTGATGTTACATTTGAATAATGATATTGAAGCGATCGCACCTGGTTGGTTAGAAGATATGGTAGGCTGGATGTCACTGCTAGGTGTGGGAGTAGTCGGAGGAAAACTACTTTATCCTGACCAAACTATACAACACGCTGGAGTAGTAATTGGCCCTCATGAAGGACTCGCAGACCATCAATTTCATCAATTACCAAAAGAGGAAGTCGGTTATATTTGTTTACCTCATGCAGCGCGAAATGTCTGTGCAGTTACAGGCGCTTGTTTACTCACTTCAACCGCACTTTATCGAGAGTTAAATGGCTTTGATGAAGAAAAGTTTTCCGTACAATATAACGACGTAGATTACTGTTTACGAGTTAGGGAATTAGGTCAAAGAATTGTCTACACACCCCAAGCAACTTTAATTCATTTAACCAGTGCTTCTAGAGGTAAAGAGTACAACTATAAAGAACACTATAACTTTATTAAAAGGTACGAGCAATTCAAAGACCCTTACTTCAATGAAAGCATCGACTTGGAATCAATGTGGATGGCAATTAATCCCTATCATTATTGTCATTCCGAAAGGGTAGATAAATTAAAAGTTTTAGTAGTTTCCCATAACTTAAACTTAGAAGGTGCGCCATTAATCGTTTACACTTATGCGCGTCACTTCGCAACAGCAGGTGGATATCAAGTCCAGGTAATTTCTACCGAAGATGGAGTTTTGCGCGATGCTTATGAAGAGTTAAATATTCCCGTCAAAATAGTCAATAAACAACTCCCGCTACCTGAAGAGAAAATAGAAAATTTCCGCAATCGCTTAAAAAAAATGGGCGAAACGATCGATATTAGTTCCTTTGATTTAATTGTTTGTAATACCCTCGTTTGTTTCTGGGGTGTGGAATTAGCGAGATTGTTCAATATTCCTAGTATTTGGCATATTCATGAAAGCACACCACTGGATAAAAGTATTAAAAACTTTTTCGGGGAAGCTTGCGAAGAATCAATGCCAAAATTGTTAAGAGATTGCTTTTTAAATGCTAGTCGAGTAGTGTTTCAAGCAGAAACTACGCGCCGGATTTTTCAACCTTTAAATTCGCGGGATAATTTCCGTAAAATTCATGGTGCTATTTCCGTAAAAGAGATTAATGATTTCCGACAAACTCACGATAAATCGGCATTAAGGGCAAAATACGGAATAGGCGAAAATGACGTTGTTTTAACTGTTGTTGGCACAATTTGCGAACGCAAAGGACAACATATTTTTATTGAAGCAATTAAGGAATTAGAAGCTAAATACCCTCCAGAAAATATGCCTAAATTATCTTTTTTAATAGTTGGCGGAAATGTAGTTAGTTACCTGCGGTATATCGAACACCAAATTAAAAAATTGGGGTTAAGTAACGTTAGAATTTTTCATGAAACTAGAGAAGTTTATGACTTTTTCTGCTTGAGTGATATCTTTGTTTGTTCTAGTTTTGAAGAGTCATTTCCCAGAGTGATTTTAGAAGCAATGGCGTTTGAGTTAAAAATTGTCAGTACCAATGTATTTGGTATTTCCGAAATGATTGATAATGGGGTGGAGGGTTACTTGGTGGAAGCGGGTAATCCCAAAGCTTTAGCTGATGCGATTTATCAATGTTTATCGGAACCGGAAGTTGCGGCGCGTTTGGCAAGTAATGCCTATGCGACAGTTAACAGAAAGTTTGACTTACCAACACAATTAAACAAACATTTGTTGTTAAGTAAGGAAACGATTTTAAGTGCAGCAATAGAATAAGTTACGAGGTAAGATCCAGAAGGATTTATGAAGTAAATTTAGATTAAGTAAAAAGTAGCAGTGGTACAAAAATTAATGAATGTTTCTGAAATTTCTGTTAGCGGTCAACCTAATTTTATTATTATTGGCGCACAAAAATGCGGCACAACTTCTCTCTATCAGTACTTAATTGAACATCCGCAAATTGTACCTGGTAGTCAAAAAGAGGTACATTTTTTTGATTTGAATTTTGCTAAAGGTTTGGATTGGTATCGACAACAGTTTAAACCACTTTCTCAAGGATTAATAACTGGGGAAGCTAGTCCATATTATATTTTTCATCCCTTAGTAGCGCAGCGAGTTTATGAATTGTTTCCTCAAGTAAAGTTGATTGCGCTGTTGAGAAATCCGGTAGAAAGGGCAATTTCTCATTATTATCATGAAGTGCGGTTGGGGTTTGAAAAGTTGGGGTTAGAGGATGCGATCGCCCAAGAATCCGCTAGACTAAAAGGAGAAACTGCCAAAATGGTAGCTGACGAAACTTATTACAGCTACAATCATCAACACTACACCTATTTGTCCAGAGGAATTTATGTAGAACAACTAAAACATTGGATGCAATTTTTCCCTAAAGAACAGTTTCTGGTTTTACCCAGTGAAAAGTTATATAATCAACCAAATACAACACTAAATCAAGTCCTAGAATTTTTGCAATTACCCAGTTATCAACTTACTAAATACGACAAATACAACTCCGGGGAATACCCAGCAGTTACCCAAGAAATTCGCCAACAACTGCAAGCTTATTTTCAGCCATATAATCAACAACTAGAAGAGTTTTTGGGAGGAAAGTTTGATTGGTAATGTAGGGCGGGCATCTTGCCTGCCCCGAAACAGGCAAGATGCCTGTTCTACGAAATATAGAGCCAAGGAGTGACCGACTGGATATTAAAATTGATTAGTTAGTCGTGACTTACCTATGAAAATACTTTTCCTACATCCTAACTTTCCTGCCCAATTTCGCCATGTAGCGACAGCTTTAGCTAAAGATCCTAACAATCAAGTGCTGTTTGGGACAAAATTTGAAAATCCAGAATGGCAAATCCCCGGAGTTCGGAAAGTATTATTTAAGCCGAGTCGGGAAGCCCGTCCCGAAACCCATCATTATGTGAGATTCTTAGAAAATGGAGTTTTACATGGACAAGCAGTATTTCGGATAGCCGAACAACTCAAAGCAGAGGGATTTGTCCCTGATATAGTTTACGGTCATTCCGGCTGGGGGCCAACTTTATTTATTAAAGATGCCTTTCCCAATGCTAAATTAAAGTGTTATTTTGAGTGGTTTTATCATGCTATTGGGTCAGATGCAGATTTTGACCCAGCAGACCCTTTGAGTGTAGATGATATGGCGCGGATTCGGATTAAGAATACGCCGATTTTAGTAGATTTATATAGTTGTGATTGGGGAATCTCGCCAACCTATTGGCAAAGGTCGCAATTTCCCAAAGAATTCCAGAGTAAAATTAGCGTCTTACATGATGGTGTAGATACGGAATACTTTAAGCCGAATCCTGGGGCAAAATTAGTGTTGCCTAATGTGGATTTGTCAGAAGTTGATGAGATAGTGACTTATGTAGCCAGGGGAATGGAACCTTATCGTGGGTTTCCTGAGTTTATCGAATCGATCGCCTACCTACAAGAACATCGTCCCAACACTCACGTAGTAATAGTCGGTTCAGACCGAGTTTGTTACGGTAAAGCATTACCCGATGGCGAAACCTATAAAAACTATATGCTCAAAAAAGTGCCTCTCGACTTATCCAGAGTGCATTTTGTCGGTTCATTACCTTATGGACTATACCTAAAAGTAATACAAGCCTCTCAAGTTCACGTCTACTTAACTCGTCCCTTTGTCCTCTCTTGGTCAATGATAGAATCCATGTCCGCTGGCTGTTTAGTCATAGGTTCCGATACCCCACCAGTCCAGGAAGTAATCAGCGATGGAGAAAATGGATTGTTAGTAGATTTCTTTGCTCCAAAGCAAATAGCTGATAGAATTAGTGAGGTATTGGATCATCCCACACGCATGGCCCAACTGCGCCAAAAAGCCAGGGAAACAGCCTTAGAACGATATTCCTTGGAAATGTTGCTACCAGGTCATATCCAACTAATCAAAGATGTGGCAAATGGTTCCTTACCACCCCAAACTATGCCAACAACTACTAATGTAGAATGTAAAGTTTAGCACCAGAAGGAAAGTAAATTACTTTACTCTTCCTCCACTGACTACTAAACTATCAACTACCAATCTACTTGTGTAGAAGCCTTATACTGCATTAAAGCATACAACAGGATTACCTCCAGAAGCCCAAATTCTGGTAATTTACAGAAATATCGTTAGGAACATTCAATTTCTTGGCAGGAAGTGTAATATTTACCTTCAAGCTGGGGAACTATATAAATGGTGAGATGGTCAAATGGTAGTAAAGACCGTTAAGAAACCATTAACAAATTCACTGTTTAGGTAATTGGAGAAAATTATTGTGCAAGTTATACTACTGAAGGCAAAGGAGATACAACCAGGGAACGTATTAGGGTGTACAAATGAATTAACCCAAAATGCAGCAAATCTGAGTATTATCTCTAATAAATGCTTGGTACAGTTTTTTGGAATGAGGAGTGAAGTTTAGATGGCATTAATTACATTAACATCTGGAAACGATCAAGCCCCCCCTCCGGCTATAGCCCCCGATGATACAGTATATGGTCTGACGGGAAATGATACTATTACAGCCCCAAATGGAACTTTCGTATTTGGTAATGAGGGGAACGATGTCCTGACCGTTAGCAATAACTCTATAGCTAATGGCAACCAAGGTAATGATGTTCTAACAGGTGCTGGTACGGGAGTTACCCTCTTCGGGGGACAAGGCAACGATACATTGAGAAGCGTAAGTAGCAGCGTCTTATTTGGAGATGGAGGAAACCCGAGCGTATCAGGCGTAACATACAACGATTCTTTATTCTCTGTTTTTGCTGATACCCTTTACGGGGGACTGGGCAGCGACACACTAATAGTTGCCCCAAGCAGTGCAGCTTTTGGTGGTAAAGATAATGACACGCTAATGGCAATCAGTAGTGGTGCCCCGAATGCTACCTTAGCTGGTGATGGTGGTGATGATGTCATTATGGGTGCTGGTACTGGCGGTTCCAAGTTGTATGGAGATAGAACTGACTTCGACTCACTTACCGTAGGTAATGACACCATCTGGGCTTTTGGTAACGATACCGCTTATGGTGGTGGTGGCAATGATAGCCTCGTTGCCTTTGGTGGTGTCAAACTGATGTACGGGAACCAGGGAGATGATGTTCTCCGTTTCGCTGATACTGTAACTTCAGGTACAGGTGCAACCCTCTACGGTGGTCAAGGTAACGATACCCTGTTAGGAAAAAACGGTGGAGCCTTGCTATATGGTGATAAAGGTAATGACTCCTTAGTAGCAAGTACTGGCCCCGGTAATATTTTTGACACCCTTGTTGGTGGTGCTGGTGCTGACAACCTTGTAGGTACCGATCAGGCAGAAGTTCTTATTGGTGGAGCTGATTCGATACCAGGACTGGATACTACCACTGGTGCTGACTTAATTAATGCAAAAAGCGGCGACGATACAATTGTTGCTGGCGGAGGCGGCAGTACTGTTTCCGGTGCAGACGGCAGAGACTCTATGATCGGTGGAAAAGGTAATGACAGCTTCCTGGGTGGAAATGGTGATGATACCCTAATTGGTGGAGCAGGTAATGACTCTCTCCAAGGTTGGACAGGTTCTGATAGCTTGACTGGCGGTGATGGCGCTGACTTCTTCATTTTTGTTGGTGGTACTTTTGTTACTTCTGCATTTTTTAGTAATGCTGATGGTATAAGTTCGATCGCTAATGCTGCAAATGCTAGTGAGCTTAATGGTAAGCTTGGTGGCATCGATACAATCACAGATTTCCTACCAGGAACAGATAGGATTGTCCTGGATGGTAAAGGTACTCGTTTTACTGGATTTGGTTTACCTGCTGGTGAAGCTTTATTCCAAACGTTAGCCACAGATCAGGTACCTGGTGTAGCAGTAATCAATGTCACCAGTAACGTATCAGTTATTGCCGATCAATCATCGGGCATATTGGTATATAACACTGCTGATGGTTCTCTCTGGTACAATGCAGATGCTGCAGCTACTAGTGGCGGCAACGATAGAGCGGTTCAGTTCCTCTTCTTACAACCTGGTCTAACCAGCCTGTCTTCTACAGACTTCTTAATTGTGTAAAAAGTTGTAAAACAAATTAAGCTTGCTACAATTTAGCAGCTTTATTACCCGTCTAAAAAGGCGGGTTTTTTGTTTAGTTGATGAAGGATTAAGAGGGATTAAGGAATGGGCAGAAAGGTAATTCGATCTTGATATTCGTCTTCAAAGGAGTATTTAGTAATAGTAATTAATTCTTCTATAGTTTCGCCAATACCTATATCTGGATTCAGGATGAAAATACCTGGAATATGACGATTTTCGGCGAGATGATCTGCGAGGTGAACGGGCATGGAACGGCGGTTGTTAGTGACAAGAATAAATTTATATGTTTCGCACCAAATTAATATTTCTGGATCTAAAGTGCCTTTTGGGGATGTGGCGGGTTCTCCTACGACTTGAATCACTATTTCGGGTTCACGGCGACGGAGTTGTTGAGGATAAAGAGGGTTAACATTTTCATCAATGAGATATTGAATTGCCATCTTTATTCTTGGGCTTTTTGGGCAGCTTTGATTTCCATCAATCTCTTAACTCCAGGGTGAGGATTTTTCCGTTGTTCTTCTCGCATTTGATGACTCCACTCTAGCCATTCAGAGATGTATTGACTGACTTTTTCTTTTTCGTGATGGTAATAGAGAATTGTGGCATAAACTTGTTCTAAAGTCACAGTGGGGTAGATTTGAGCGATTTCTTCTGGGGTACGGGCGCGGTAGATATATTCATATAAAATAGTTTCGATGCCGACTCGCGTACCTTTTAAACGAATGTCATCGGGGGCTAAAAAATTAAAGTAGTCTTCTAGCTGCATAAATTTTGTTTATTTGTCATTGGTTATCAAGTAACTGCTGTAAAAACTGTTGATATTCGTTACTAGCCAAGCCATTTTGCAAAGTAGCAATTACTTGAAGCATATCTCCTCCCAAAAGTGCTGAAACTGCCAACCACAGTCCCGGAAAAACTTGGCTGCGGATAATTCCTGCAACATCAGGTGTAACAGAAATGTATTCTCCATTCTGCAAAGAAAACCAATCGAAGCGCTTCTCCATCACTTGCCACACGAGATATTCTTTCACTCCATTGCGACGATAGACTCGTTTTTTATCCCGAAGGTCAATTGAAGCGGTACTGGCAGTAATTTCGGCAACAAATTCTGGTGCGCCTTCAATATAGCCTTCCTCATCAAAACGACTTTGACCCCCATAAGAGGCATCAATAAGCAGCACGGCATCAGGTTGGGGTTCGTTATCGGTATCGAGCCTTACAGTTGGATTATCACCCAAACGTAGCCCTGGCGTTGCTATTTTGTAATTCCAGAGCCAGCCGATTAAATTAGCATGAGGTTCGGCGTGGGGTTCAAACCGTAAAGGCGATGCTATGTAAACAATTCCTTCAATCAGTTCGGCTTTTTTGAGGTGAGGCATAGCTGTATAACGCCGCTCGAATTCTGCGCGAGAAAGCAAATCTCCATTTTCTAAAGGCGGGAGAGTAATGTGGCTGTTATGTGTAGGAGCGTTCATGGCTTTTTTGCTCCAGAAATCTTACTTAAGTCCAATTAAATTAATTAATATTAGTTTAGCATTGTCTTTATTATCTATAGCTCTTAAATAGGAGTACTATTTATGGGATTTAGTATGGGTTTATAAATTCCAGTTTTAACTTGAAATATTCGCTGTCAAAACAGCAGATTCAATAACGTTTGGTACTGGTGCAGGGGATAAAGCTTCTGTATCCATCAATTCTTTGACTTTCTCGAAAATTAGAATTTCTCTTTCTTCTCGATCGGTTAGTTTATCGTAAAAATAAGGGTCGGAAAACCACTGTTCAAATGCCACTTCTAACAAACCGTTGGCAGAAAGTTGCAACCTCCAATTGGCAGACATTCTATTATCAACAACTTCAAATAATGGTGCAGGACTCCGCATGGGATAATACATATAATTATCTTCGCAGATGTAATACCAAATTTGTCCTTCTTTAACAGAGAAAGCATAAACGATATATTCTTTACCAATTGTTAAAGGAAACTTCAATTGTTTTGTGTACCCTTGTTGAGGAGAGAGGTAATTTTCAGGAAGATAATCTCCCGTATTGGCGATACAACGAATTTTCATAATGATACTTTCTAAAAGTCTTTAGGTGCTGTTTTGGGATACTGGCATCTTCTAGAAGGAGTTGCTCTTGTAAATTGGTAGGAATTTCATCGGGAATTCTGCCTGTAGTCACGATCGCATCTAAATTATAGGTACGTTGTTGCGCTTTAGCGCTCTTACCAGTAGCGCTGAAGCGCAACAACATACGAAGATTTACCGATAAAACAAATACCGAAAACCTATTAGTAACAAAAAGATGCCGTAAAGTTTTTTCATGAAGGCACTACTGATAAATGGTTGATTGGCAAATATTGCCCCAAAAAAATTACCAATTACTAATCCAGCAGCAATTAATATTGCGTGTTTAATATTTAAGTTGCCGTTGCGGTAATAGACGATCGCACCTAAAATCCCGATCGGTAAAATTTGTGCTGCAATAGATGTACCAGTAGCAAATTTCTGATCCATCCCCATTAATAACACCATTGCAGGTACCATGATTGCACCACCACCAATGCCAAACATCCCACCAGCCACACCTGCGGCTAAACCGATCAGCAATAACTGAAATAGTACAGACATAAAATTATGAACGAAAACTTAGACAAATAGTAGAATAATTTTTAACTATCAGCCACACTGATGACTAAAATTCACCGTCCTCATAAATTACCTCATGTTGTGAATCGCGATCGCAGTATGAAAATCCTGCGTAAAGGTTCATCCCACTCCCATTGGCGCGATACTTACCATTGGTTACTGACTCTTTCTTGGAGTAAATTTGTCATTGTAATTATCATCACGTATACGATCGCTAATGCTTTATTTGCTTTAGCATATTTAGCCGGAGGAGATTGTATCGAAAATGCTCGTCCGGGTTCTTTTGCTGATGCTTTTTTCTTCAGCGTGCAAACAATGGCTTCTATTGGTTATGGGGCGATGTTTCCCAAAACTGACTATGCGAATTTGGTAGTGGCGATCGAAGCATTAGTTGGTTTAATGGGTTTAGCAATGGGAACCGGGTTAATGTTCGCCCGCTTTTCGCGTCCTACTGCTAAAGTTTTGTTCAGTAAAGTAGCAATAGTTACCAACTACAATGGTAAATTAACCCTAATGTTTCGCGCTGCAAATGAACGACACAACCAAATTTTTGAAGCCGAAATGCACGTTAGTTTAGTGCGCGACGAAGTGAGTATCGAAGGTTCTATAATGCGGCGATTTTATGACTTAAAATTAGTCCGTAAAAAATCACCTCTTTTCGTCCTAACTTGGACAGGAATGCACGTCATTGATGAAACTAGTCCTTTGTATGGCGAAACCGAAGAATCTCTGCATCATTCCAACATGGAAATCATCGTTATTCTCACCGGAATGGATGAAACAGTAGCCCAAACAATTCACACTCGCCACTCATATTTAGCTGAAGAAATTTTCTGGAATCAGCATTTTGTTGATATTTTAGTTACCATGCCTGATGGCACAAGATTAGTTGACTATACTCGTTTTCATGATGTAATTCCTGTAGAAACCAAAAGTTCGTTGTAAGCCACATTATTAGGAGGATTGCTAATAATAACGTATTCTAATAAAAGCTAAAGTCGCTACTACAAGCAGTTAATAAAAAATCCGAACTGCGATATTAGTTTACAGTTCGGATTTGAGAAGAATTTTTAGTTGAGTAACAAAATATTATCTGCCAACACCTACATAACGGAAACCACCAGCTTCTATTGCTTTACGATCGAGGAAATTCCGTCCATCAATAAGGATTGGAGAGTGCATCAATTTAGCCATTTTAGCGTAATCTAAAGTCAGGAATTGTGCCCAATCAGTCACCAAAACTAAAGCATCACAACCATCAGCTAACCGTTCGGGATCGGTTTCCACAATTACACCAGTTAAACCGTGACGCAAACCTGTTTGAGAAACCAAAGGATCGTAAGCTTTAACTTTTGTTCCCAAGCGGTTTAATTGTTCGATGATATTCAATGCAGGTGCATCGCGCATATCATCAGTATCAGGTTTGAAAGTTAAACCTAACAAACCAACAGTTTTACCTTTGAGAATTTTTAATTCTTGCTGTAATTTTTCTACAGCAATTAAACGCTGACGTTGGTTAACACTTACAGCAGCTTTTAACAAATGTGCTTCATAACCATAATCATCAGCAGTGTGAATTAAAGCGGAAACATCTTTCGGGAAGCAAGAACCACCCCAACCAATTCCCGCTTGGAGGAATTTGCTGCCAATGCGAGAATCTAAACCAATACCTCTGGCAACTTGGGTAACATCAGCACCAACGCGATCGCAAATATTTGCTACTTCGTTAATAAAGCTGATTTTAGTTGCTAAGAAAGCGTTCGCCGCATACTTAATCATCTCTGCTGAGTTGATATCCGTTTTCACCACTGGTACTGGTGGTAAAGATGGATCTTCGGCATACTTCCGCTGTGTAATCGGAGTATATAGCGCTTCCATCATCGATAATGCTTTTTCGCTATTGCTGCCTAAGACAATCCGATCGGGATTAAATGTATCATAAACCGCCGAACCTTCCCGCAAAAATTCTGGGTTACTTACAACATCAAATTCTGCTGCAATCTTTTCTACTTCTTCATCGCTGACAACGCCACCAGCACCTACGAGTACTTTTTGCCGTTCTTTAATCCCATCCATGACAATCATCCGCACCCAGTCACCGGAACCGATCGGTACGGTAGATTTATTCACAATTACTTTGTAGCCATCATTAAGATTAGCGCCAATTCCTCTAGCTACTGCTTCTACATAACGAGTGTCACTTTCACCCGTAGGTAGAGGCGGAGTACCAACTGCAATAAATAAAATTTCACCATGATTAACACCAGCAGCTAAGTCGGAAGAAAATTCTAATCTTCCATCTTTAGCCGCAGCTTGCATTAATTCAGACAGTCCCGGTTCAAAAATTGGCGACTGTCCCGACTTCATTAACTTAACTTTTTCTTCATTGTTATCGATGCAGATTACATCATGTCCGATATGTGCCAAACAAACGCCTGTCACTAAACCGACGTATCCGGTACCAATTACACAAACCCGCATATTACGTAATCCTCTAACAAGTTTTACAGATTAAATTATCAGCCTTCTGTCAAATTATTCAGCCAACCTCTAGATTTTTTGATGGCGATTAAGCTATTTCGATATCTGGTGGGAATCGTTAACATTAGGGCTTATTTATAGTACCCAGACCACCAAATCCGATCGCTATCGTCGCCAAAATTTATTTACTTACTACTGAGGCTGGAGAATTGTAGATGCGATCGCGAAAGTCTTCTATGGTTAACTTCAAACCTTCTTGCAGCGGTATAGTAGGTTGCCATCCTAACCAACTTTTAGCTTTAGTAATATCCGGTTTTCTTTGTCTAGGATCGTCCTGTGGCAGAGGTTCGTACTTAATATCTGCATCCGGGTTAACCATCTGCTGAATTTTTTGTGCCAGTTCTAAAATAGTATATTCATCTGGATTTCCCAAGTTTACAGGACCGATATAGTCTCCATTCATTAGTCGCATCAGTCCCTCTACTAAGTCAGAGGCGTAGCAGAAACTCCGGGTTTGCGAACCAGTACCGTAAACTGTTAAAGGAATTCCTCGCAAAGCCTGAACTATAAAGTTACTCACTACCCGACCATCATTTTCTAGCATTCTGGGGCCGTAAGTGTTGAAAATCCGTGCTACCCGAATGTCTACATCGTTTTCCCGGTGATAGTCAAAAGCTAATGTTTCGGCAATTCGCTTACCTTCGTCGTAACAGGAACGAATTCCGATCGGATTCACATTTCCTCTGTATTCTTCTACTTGAGGATGTACTTCTGGATCGCCGTATACTTCTGAGGTAGAAGCTAAAAGAAATCTTGCTTTCACCCGTTTGGCTAAACCTAGCATATTAATTGTTCCCATCACATTTGTTTTTACTGTCTTGATGGGATTGAACTGATAATGTACTGGCGAAGCCGGACAAGCTAAGTGATAAATTTGATCTACTTCTAAACGAATCGGTTCAGTAACATCGTGGCGAATCAGTTCAAAATACGGATGATCTAACCACTTCAGCAAGTTACGTTTATGTCCGGTATAAAAATTATCTAAGCACAATACTTCATGACCTTGTGCCATTAAGCGATCGATAAGATGGGAACCAATAAATCCTGCTCCACCTGTGACCAAAATTCTCATAGCTTCTCAGTAAGCGATAGGTTATTTTAAGCAGTTAAGACCGCTGCTACAACTATAACTCCAGAAATACCGCTCAGTCTATAAATTATCTTTAAATTGAAAGATAGTAGTAGATCTGAAAATCGCTTCATATTTATGGATTCCTAGTGTAACTGCTGTCTTTGTTCAATCAAAATTAACTGCTTCAGTAGAAAGATTAGCAGATTATTTAACGAAAAGTTACCTTTACTTATTCAATTCATTAAATCTTTATCCAACAATAGGATTCACTAACAACTTCTTCACACTTCTTGATAACATCAGATTTTTTTCTAGAAATGATGACAAAGTTAGAAATGAAAACAGATAGCTTAATAAGATCTGCTTTCATTTTTTGGCTTAATTCCCACCTATTCTTTATCCAAGCGTAGCACTGCCATAAAAGCTTCTTGGGGCACATCTACTGTACCAATAGCCTTCATGCGTTTTTTACCCTTAGCTTGCTTTTGAAGCAATTTTTTCTTCCGGGAGATATCACCACCATAACATTTAGCCAACACATCTTTTCGCAGTGCGGGAATATGTTCGCTGGCAATTACTTTACTACCAATTGCTGCTTGCAAAGGAATTTTAAACTGGTGACGAGGAATTAATTCTTTTAACTTTTCTACCAAAGTTCGACCAACATAATAAGCTTTATCTCGGTGAACGATCATTGCTAAAGAATCTACTGGATCGCCATTAATCAAGATATCTAATCTTACTAAAGGATTGACGCGATAACCAATCAAATGATATTCCATGCTGGCATAGCCGCGCGATCGAGATTTCATCTGATCGAAAAAATCAGTCACCACCTCCGCCAAAGGCAATTCATAACTTAAAGTTGTCCGTCCTAAAGTCAAGTATTTCATATCTTTGAAAACACCGCGTCGGCTTTGACCTAATTCCATTAAAGTTCCGACATACTCTTCCGGCGTAATCATATCTACTTGCACGTAAGGTTCCTCAATTTTCTCCCGATATTGCGGGTCTGGCAAAGTGCTAGGATTATCGATTAATAACTCTTCTCCTTTGTTAGTTGTCACTTTATAAACCACCGAAGGAGCCGTAATAATCAAATCCAGATTGTATTCTCTTTCCAGCCTTTCTTGGACAATTTCCATGTGTAATAAACCCAAGAAACCGCAACGAAAACCAAATCCCATTGCGCTAGAAGTTTCCGGTTCGTAAGACAAAGCAGCATCATTTAACTTCAGCTTTTCCAAAGCTTCCCGCAAATCAGGAAATTGATCGGCATCGGTGGGAAACATTCCACAAAATACCATTGGTTTAGCTTGAGTATAACCGGGTAAAGGTTCCTTTGCTGCCGCATTTGCTAAAGTAATTGTGTCACCGACACGGGCATCTTCTACAGCTTTAATAGCAGCGGCTAAATAACCTACTTCCCCTGCATGAAGATCGTCAACGCGAATTTGGTTAGGAGAAAGTACGCCTAATTCGTCAACTTCATATTCTTTGCCACTTGCCATTAAACGGATGCGATCGCCATTTTTCAACCTGCCATCCATCACCCGGAAATAAACAATTACTCCCCGATAACTGTCATAATAACTATCAAAAATTAACGCTCGTAAACGTTCTTCTACAGTATCTTGAGGCGGGGGTACTAAATGGACGATCGACTCCAAAATTTCCTCAATTCCAATCCCTTCTTTTGCCGAAGCTAAAATCGCACCGCTACAATCTAAACCTATCACCTCTTCAATTTCTTTTTTTACCCGTTCCGGTTCCGCTCCCGGCAAATCAATTTTATTCAAAACCGGAATAATTTCTAAGTTACTTTCGATCGCCAAATAAACATTAGCCAAAGTTTGCGCTTCTACACCTTGAGAAGCATCCACCACCAGTAGAGCTCCTTCACAAGCGGCGAGACTCCGCGACACCTCATAAGAAAAATCTACGTGACCGGGAGTATCAATTAAATTGAGAACGTAATCTTGCCCGTCCTTTGCTTTATAATTCATCCGGGCAGCTTGCAGCTTAATCGTAATCCCCCGTTCTCTTTCTAGTTCCATATTATCGAGGAACTGTTCCTTCATATCTCGCGCAGCTACGGTTCCGGTAGCCTGTAACAGACGGTCAGCCAAGGTTGACTTACCGTGGTCAATGTGGGCAATAATACAAAAATTGCGAATTCGAGAAACGGGTACGTCAGTCATAAACTTCGCTCAAAGATGGGGCGCAGAACTTTAATCAAAAAATCGATATCTTGCTTAAGATATTTTAATGTTGAACTAGAACAAAGTGACAGAAATAGCTATCTCCGCAATTGCTAACTCGCTATAATAGAGATTCAGGCTGAGATTAACTCAAACAAATATATTCTAAGCAGTAAGATTGTTAGAAAATATTCTTAGCTACTGCATGACGTAGTGTAAACTGACCGCTTTGATATAGTGGCGAGTCAGTCTAAACTGATGATAGCCTGTTTAAGGCTTGTACTATAGTTCAGTATATACAGTTGCAAATGAAAGAACCAGTTCTTGATTCCCGGCGTTCAGATGAAAAGGTGGAAATATCCATTCACCTAGATTCAGAATTGTTGAGTCAGTTGGAGCATTTAACCAACGATCCCAGCAAAGTGATTGAAGCAGCAATTCGGCAATGGTTGAAAGGAGGAGTTAACCAAAGAGATGACGAATTGACTCGTAGCATTACTAGAACACCAGTACCTCCTCGTGGTGAATGGAATGATTAATGTACCATGTATCCAAAGGGAAAAATTTGGCTTTCTGGAGTGAAAGATATAAACTCGAATTAGTAATGGTAAGATTACCAGGACTAATTCGCTAACAGCGATACGCACTACGCGGACGTGAAAAGCGATCGAACAGGGTGCTATTGGCGACATTTCCTGAATTTTAAAGTTAGAGAAATTACAACCGACTCCAATGAGCGTGCCTATTAATGTAGAAAATTGGCAAGGGTCTTACGGTAAATCAAATCCCGCTTGGACAAGCCATGCGAGCGGTTTACAAGGATTAGGATCGGAGTTAGTATACGTTCAAGATGCCGCAGGTCAATACTTTTCCTTTTATTGGCAACAAGCAGAGCGATATAAATTAGATCCAGAAGCGATCGTCAATAGCTGCCTGAATGAAAAATTTGGCCCAGTAGCAGCTACGTCTTACCTAGAGAGAATTCAACAAATTCTGGAAAATCAGTTACCGGAACGTTTCTGTTGTGAATTTCAGTACCAAGAAGAAAAATTTAAGTTTGACTTAATCATCAGCCCCATATTAGTAGCGGATGGCTCAGTCAGTAAAGTATTAGTGATGGGGAGGCAAGTGCCAGAAGAGAGTGCCAATGCTTCACAGAAAATACCTACCACAGCCAAAGCCTCAGCATTACACTGGGGGCAACACTACAAAAAACTAATTAGAAAAATCTCTCGCCACATTCGCCGCACCTTAGATTTAGATACTATTTGGCAAAGAACAGTAGATGATTTAGGCAAAGGATTAGATGTAAGTCGCTGTGTAATTTGCGCCTATAAAAGCGATAATATGGAAGCTTCTGTAAAAGCCGAATATCGATCGGAATCAATCAGTTCCTTTCTAGGACAAAAACTGAAAATTTCTGAATTAGCCGACCTGTCAAAGGCAATAGAATCTTTAGAACCAGTAACAGAACAAGGGTTTAACACTCAAGAACAGCCAGAATCTAAGTTAGCAGTAGCGACTTTCTACCAAGATAAACCGAACGGGTTGATCGTCCTATACGACTATAAAGAAAATCGTCAGTGGACGATTGATGAAATAGAACTAATGCGGGAGTTAGCGGATTTGGTGGGGAGTGCGATCGCTCATGCTACCCTATACCATGAACTAGAACAAGCCCGACAACAAGCCGAAGAAGCCTCCCGCCTAAAAAGCGAATTTTTAGCCAACACATCCCACGAACTGCGGACACCCCTAAACGGGATGATAGGCTTCCTCAAACTAGTTATAGACGGCATGGCTGATGACCCAGAAGAACAAATGGAGTTTATCCAAGAAGCCAATCGTTCAGCTTTGCACCTACTCAGCGTTATTAACGACATTTTAGACATTGCCAAAATTGAAGCTGGCAAAATGGAATTAGAGTTAGGGCCAGTAGATTTGGAAGAGTTATTTAGCAATGTTGAAGACTTTACCAAAACCCAGGCACAAGAGAAAAACCTCAGTTTCCGCATTCAAAAACCAGCCACCAGAGACAAAATCATCCTCAATGGTAACTACCAAAGATTATTGCAAGTAATGTTGAATTTGGTAGGGAATGCGATTAAATTTACCCATGAAGGCGGAGTAATGATTAGCGCCGAAGTGCAGCGCAAAAAACCCGTCAACAACCAAGAAGTTCCAGCAATGGCGATCGTCCGAGTCGTAGACACAGGAATTGGCGTATCCTTAGAAAAGCAAGGTAGACTATTCCAATCCTTCAGCCAAGTCAACGGCGGACATAACAGACAATACGGCGGAACAGGACTAGGACTTTACATCTCCCAAAAACTGGTTGAAGCAATGAAGGGAGAAGTAGAATTTTACAGCATGGGCGAAGGACTTGGCTCAACCGTCACCTTCACCGTGCCATTGTATCAAGACCCTGTACTTACTTCTAATCAGTAGGGACTGGGGACTGGGGACTGGGGCGAGTTATGAGTTTTGAGTTATGAGTTTTAAGTTATTAATTCAAAACTTCACCCAGTACCCAATCCCCAGTACCCAATCCCCAGTACCCAATCCCCAGTACCCAATCCCCAGTACCTAGTCCCCAATACCCTTTAAACTAAGAAAGAGTAAAGATCTTCTCAAGGAGCAGTTCCGTGACTGAGCAAAAGAGTGCTAAGGAGCTATTTCGTAGTGCTTACGAAAACCGTTACACTTGGGACACTAAATTTCCAGGCTTTATTGCTGATATTGAACTGAAGCAGGGAGATGAAGTTTTTACGGGGAAAGTGCGCGTTAACCCTGACATGAGTGTAGAAGTTAGCGGTATAGAAGACGAACAAGTAAAAGAAAGCATCTACACTCAGATGCGGGACGTAATTACTCACCGCAAACGTGGCAACTTTGAACAGGCGCATGGGAAAAATGAGTTTAGCTTAGGCGAAACTGACTCGACAGGCGCAATGGAAATTTTGGTCAAAGGCGACGCGATGGGTTCTAATTATAAGATTCGGGGTACAGAAATTTGCCAAGTTAGTCGCGTTATGGGTAGAGTTGCCTTTACTATTGACACCCATGAAAGTATGAATACAGGGGAAGGTTACATTGCCTCTCGCTATGATGCCATTTTCCGCAATCCTCAAACAGGCGAAGTGACTAATGAGTTGGAATTTGAGGACGACTACGAAAAAATTGGTAATTACTACATCATGACTCATCAGGTAGTACGTTCCAACGAACAAGGACAGAAGACAAGTACCGAGTTTACATATTCCAACGTTAAGCTATTGGAAGCAGCTGTGGTTTAAAGGGACTGGGGACTGGGGACTGGGAGATAAGGAGACAAGGGGACAAGGGGACAAGGGGAAATTATTTAAGTCAAAACTTTCTCTTTAACTCAAAACTCAGAACTCAAAACTCAAAACTTCACCGAGTCCCCAGTCCCCAGTCCCCGAAAAGTTTGTTAAGGTTTTTATCAAGAAAAGATCTAGGATCGAAATATCCACAAAAGCACTTACTAAACTGCTCTAGCAAACGAGGTCTTAACCAATGGAAACAATGGAACTAACATTAGATAACGTTGAAACCGTTTTAGATGAATTACGCCCTTACCTAATGGCTGATGGCGGTAACGTAGAAGTAGTTGAATTGGATGGCCCTATTGTAAAATTGCGGCTACAAGGTGCTTGTGGTTCTTGCCCTAGTTCAACTATGACTCTGAAAATGGGAATAGAACGGAAATTGCGGGAAATGATCCCTGAAATTGCAGAAGTCGAACAAGTTCTCTAAAGGAAATTTGATAATCATACTCTGGCAATTCTAGAAGGAAAAGGCAATCATTAAAATCTTTACATCAATGATTGCCTTTTTATTTTGATAATCCTTGAAGCCTGACTAAAGTTTATGCCCCATCCTTTATATGTTGCCTTCATCTGGCATCAACATCAACCTTTGTACAAGAGTAGGGTTAAGGGAGAGTTTCTGGAAACAGGAGATTCTGCTTTTTCTGCTTCGGTTTCTTTAGCTTCTGAGTACCGTTTACCTTGGGTTCGTTTGCATGGTACTAAGGATTATTTGGATTTAGTGTTGTTGTTGGAACGTTATCCGAAGCTGCGCCAAACGGTTAATTTGGTTCCTTCTTTGATTCTGCAATTAGAAGATTATATTGCGGGAGTAGCTTTCGATCCTTACCTAGCTGTAGCTTTGTCGCCAGTAGAAAGTTTGACGGAACAACAGCGATTATTTATTATTGAGCATTTCTTTGATGCCAATCACCACACTTTAATCGACCCTAATCCTCGTTATAGCGAACTTTACACCCAGCGTCAGGAAAATGGACGGGCGTGGTGCAAGGAAAATTGGCAAGGGCAAGATTACAGCGATTTGTTAGCTTGGCATAATTTAGCTTGGTTTGACCCTTTGTTTTGGGAAGATCCAGAAATTTCTTATTGGTTGGAAAAGGGTCGGAATTTTAGTTTAGCCGATCGCCAAAAGATTTATGCTAAACAACAAGAAATTATGAGTCGCATCGTTCCGCAACATCGGAAGATGCAGGAAACTGGACAATTAGAAGTTATTACTTCGCCTTATACTCACCCAATTTTGCCTTTGTTGGCGGATAGTGATGTGGGTAGAGTTGCGGTTCCTAACATGAATTTACCAAAAAATCGCTTTCAATGGGAGGAAGATATTCCTCGACATTTGGAAAAAGCTTGGGAGATTTATGAGGAATGTTTTGGTTGCGAACCTCGCGGTTTGTGGCCTTCAGAACAGGCAGTTAGTCCGCAAATTTTGCCTTATATTGCTAAACAAGGGTTTAAGTGGATTTGTTCGGATGAGGCGGTTTTAGGTTGGACGATCGATCATTTCTTCCACAGAGATGGATCGGGAAATGTTAGCGAACCGGAGTTACTTTATCAACCTTATCGATTAGAAACTCCTGCGGGAGATTTGTCAATTGTTTTCCGCGATCACCGTTTGTCGGATTTAATTGGTTTTACTTACGGGGCGATGGAAGCGAAGAAAGCGGCAGCTGATTTGGTAGGGCATTTAGAAGCGATCGCACGCATTTTAAAACATCGTCAACCAGATGATTCTACAACTTTAGAAAATCCTTGGTTGGTAACAATTGCTCTTGATGGGGAAAACTGCTGGGAACATTATCATTTAGATGGTAAACCCTTCTTAGAATCATTGTATGAAACTCTCAGCGATCGTCGAGAAATTGAATTAGTTACTGTATCTGAATATTTAGAAAAATTCCCTGCTACCGCCACACTTTCTGCTGATAAATTACATACAGGTTCTTGGGTTGATGGTAATTTAACTACTTGGGTAGGAGATCCAATAAAAAATAAGGCTTGGGATTTATTAACTGATGCCAGAGAGTTTTTAGCATCTCATCCCGAAGCAACACCAGAAACTAATCCCCAAGCTTGGGAAGCTTTGTATGCTGCTGAAGGTTCGGATTGGTTTTGGTGGTTTGGGGAAGGACATTCTTCTAACCAAGATGCAATTTTTGACCAGTTGTTTAGGGAACATTTGTGTGCAATTTATCAAGCTTTAAATGCGCGAGTTCCTGATAATTTGCTCAAACCTTTAGAGATTCACGAAGCGAGAGGAGATCATCGTCCAGAAAGTTTTATTCACCCAACTATTGATGGTGTTGGTGACGAACAAGATTGGGATAAAGCAGGAAGAATCGAAATTGGTGGGGCGCGGGGAACGATGCACCGTAGCAGCGCTGTACAAAGACTTTGGTATGGTGTAGATCACTTAAATTTCTACCTGCGGTTAGATTTTCAAACGGGAATTTTACCTGGAAAAGGTTGTCCGCCGGAATTGAATTTGTTGTGGTATTATCCCGATCGCCAAATGTACAACAGCCCCATTCCTTTGCGAGATTTACCCGATGAAGCGCCATTAAATTACCTGTTTCATCACCATTTAGGTGTGAATTTGCTCACCATGAGTACGCAATTTCAAGAAGCAGGAGAAAATCTCCAATGGCATCCTCGCTTTAGTCGGGCGCAAGTGGCATTTAAGCAATGTATAGAAATAGCAGTACCTTGGGCAGATTTGCAAATTGAACCGGATTATCCTTTGCGATTGACGATCGTTTTATCAGATAATGAACGTTATTGCAGTTATCTGCCGGAGAATGCTTTGATTCCGATCGAAGTACCATAATGTACGTTGTTGCGCTTTAGCACTCTTATCCCAGTTATAATAAGAGCGCTAAAGCGCAACAACATACTTGAATTAATAAAAAATGACAACTATCTGGGAATTAGATTTTTATTCTCGTCCAATTCTGGATGAAAACAAGAAAAAAATTTGGGAAGTTTTGATTTGTGAAAGTTCTTTAAATATCAACGATTCAGGAGAGGAAAAATTTCGCTATTCACAATATTGTTCCAATCAAGAAGTGAATTCGGTTACGTTGGGAAATGCAATTAAAGAAGCAATGGCAAAATCTGGGCAAACTCCCCAAAAAATTCGCTTCTTTCGCACCCAAATGAACAATATGATTACTAAAGCTGGCAAAGATTTGGGGATTCCCTGTGCGCCTAGTCGTCGGACTTTTAACCTGAATCAATGGTTAGCAAAACGGATGGAAGAAGTTTACCCAAGTCATCCCGGATATACACCTGTGGGTGCTAATTCTTCGGTGTTAATGCCAAATCCTACACCGCAAACTTTGCCCGATGCTTTGTTAGCAGAAAAATGGGCATTTGTAAGTTTAGAAGCAGCGGCTTTTGCAGAAATGCCGGAATGGGAAATCGGATTTCAGGAAGCTTTTCCTTTAAAAAATTTTGGCGTAAATCCTGATACCAGTATTCCGGGGATGATCTTTTTTTCATCTAGGGCTTTACCTTTAGCTGCTTGGATATCTGGTTTAGAACTGACTAGTCTGAAATTTGAAGCACTTCCCCTGGCAAATCTGTTGTTAGAAACTGGGGTAAATGATAGCTGGATTCTTGCTAATATCAAGGATGCTGCTACGATCGCAGAAGCCCAAGGCTTTGAAGCAGCAAAACAAAAAGCCAACGGCGTGCATTTTTTAGCAGTTCAGTCTGATCCCCAAGCAGAATCCTTTGCAGGTTTCTGGTTATTGCAAGATATGAGTCCAATTTAAAGTAATTTAGAATTTAGGTTTTAATTTCAATTTAAAATCTAAATTCTAAAAAAGAAAAATTTGCTTGTATGGGTTGGGAAACTTGGCAGTCAGAAGAACTAGCAGAACAATTGCTGGAACTAGCAGTAAAAGCTGGAGTAGAAGCAGCTGAAGTTTATCAGTCGCGATCGCTCTCTAGACCAGTATTTTTTGAGGCTAACCGTCTCAAACAGTTGGAAATAGCTCAATCTGAAGGGACAGCACTGCGACTGTGGAAAAATGGTCGTCCCGGTTTAGCAGTAGCTTACGGCGCAGTGGAACCAGCGGCTTTAGTAGAAAGAGCGATCGCGCTGTCTGTGCTCAATCACCCAGAAGCAGTAGAATTAGTCAGCGGTGCAAAGCAAACTTACCCAGATGAAGGTAGCGCAGTTGAAGTAGAACAGTTAGTTAGATGGGGGAAAGAAGCGATCGCCCACATCCGCGAAAGCTATCCCGAAGTACTCGTAAGTAGCGAATGGGAATGCGAAGTCGAAAGCACCCGCTTAATCAACTCTAAAGGACTAGACTGTTCCCACACCGATACCACTCTTAGTTGTTATTTAGCAGCTGAATTGATCAGAGGCGATGATTTTTTAACTGTCTCGGATGGTCAAACTCAGCGTAACATTCTCACCCCGGAATCGTTAGCCCAACAAATCATCGAACGCTTGGAATGGGCACAAGAAAATGTCTCACCACCGATAGGTCGAGTACCTGTACTATTTACCGCTAAAGCTGCTGATATGCTTTGGGGGACAATTTCTGCTGCTTTAAATGGTAAACGAGTTTTGGAAGCAGCATCTCCTTGGAGCGATCGTCTCTGCGAAGCCGTCACCCACCACAGTATCACCCTTTACCAACAACCAGATATCGGCCCTTTTAGCTGTCCCTTTGATGACGAAGGCACAATCACTCAACCCTTAACTTTCATCAAAGATGGTATCCTGCAACTGTTTTACACCGATCGAACCACAGGTCGCCATCTCGGTTCTGACACCACTGGCAATGGGTTTCGTCCAGGTTTAGGTAGCTACCCCACCCCCAGTTTATTTAACCTCCTGATTAAACCCGGAACTGGGACAATGCTCGAACTCACTGAAATGATGGAAGATGGCTTAATCGTAGACCAAATGTTAGGCGGTAGCGCTGGCATCTCCGGCGAATTTTCCATCAACGTCGAACTCGGTTATCGGGTAAAACAAGGTAAAGTAATTGGTCGCGTCAAAGATACAATGGTCGCAGGTAACGTCTACACGGCACTAAAACAAGTCATCGCGTTAGGTGGCGATGCCGAATGGAATGGTTACTGCTATACTCCTTCCATAATTGTCGAAGGATTATCGGTTACAGGTAAAGCAGAATAAGTTTTGCGTTTTGAATTTTGGGTTTGTGCGATCGACTTCAGTCCTACTCTGCTTTAAAAGTAAGAACTAAAGTCCTCACAACGAACCCCAGGACTAAAGTCCTTACAACGAACCAGCTTAGAAATTCTTCATTCAAAACTCAAAAATTTATTTTCGATGCGCTACTTATTACGACCAACAAGACGTTTAGCAATCATCGAAGCCTCCTTAATCGGATTAGTTGCTGCCTTAGCATCAGTCCTACTCAAAGTTAGCTCAGGATGGCTTGGGGGATGGCGAGTCAGCATCTCATATTACTTATCTCCTTTGATTGCTTTGCCTACCATTGGTTTTTGTTTTGGATTTTTAGCTGGCTTTTTAGTCGAAAGATTCGCCCCGGAAGCCTCTGGTTCCGGGATTCCTCAAGTTAAAGCTGCCCTCGCCGGATTTCCTATGTCTTTATCATGGCGTGTAGCTTTTGTCAAGCTAATGGGCAATATTCTCGCTTTAGGTTCTGGGATGACTGTAGGGCGACAGGGGCCAACAGTGCAAGTAGGTGCAGCTTTAGCCGCCCAAATGAGTAAATGGGTGCCCACATCTCCCGAACATCGAAAACAATTAATTGCTTGTGGTGCTGGTGCTGGTTTAGCTGCTGCTTTCAATGCACCCTTAGCGGGGGTTTTATTCGTTGTGGAAGAACTCTTGCATGATGTTTCAGGTTTTACTTTGGGAACGGCAATACTGGCTTCTTTTATTGGTGGTGTGGTGTCGCGACTTTTGGGGGGTGGAAGTTTAGAATTAACAACAGAATTAGTCAAAAGTAAAACTACTTTTTCTTTTCCAGAGATTCCCAGTTTTTTATTTTTAGGTGCTTTAGCGGGGATATTTTCGGCTATATTTTGTCAAGGGATATTTTTATTTTTGAAGTTTTGGCGTTATAAATTAAAGTTAAGTTTACCTTGGCGAATTGGCATGGCAGGGTTACTTTCTGGATTAGTAATTGCCATGTTACCAATTCACTTCCGCGATAACACGGGATTGCGGGAATTTATATTAACTGGTGATGCTAATTGGTCGATCGCTGCTCAAGCATTTATCGCTCAGTTTATTTTAACTGCGATCGCCTTTAGTTCGGGAGTTCCGGGAGGATTATTTGCACCATCGCTAATTCTGGGTTCTACTTTAGGTTATTTAATCGGGTTAGGAAGTAACTATTTTTTCGGATTCGGTACACCAACAACCTACGCCTTAGCCGGAATGGGGGCGTTTTTTAGTGCGGTTTCTAAAGTACCAATCACGGCAATTGTGATTGTATTTGAAATGACGACGGATTTCAATTTGGTGTTGCCTTTGATGATTGCTGCTTGCACTGCTTTTTGGGTAGCAGAGGTATTGATGCCGCGATCGCTGTACGATCGCATTTTAGAATGGAATGGAATTGATTTAGATAAATATAAGGAAACACCAAAACAGGGACTTTTAGAACAACTTTCCGCCACAGATGTCATGCAAAGGCGAGTAGAAACTCTCACTAGTAAAATGACTTTGGATGAAGTAGTTCAGGCATTTTCTAAATCTCATCATCGCGGGTTTCCAGTTATCGATCATGGTAAATTAGTGGGCATTATTACCCAAAGTGATTTAGCAAAAATTGGTCAGCGGTTGCTAGATTTTAATACTACTTTAGATAAAATTATGACTCCGCAACCGATTTCTGTAGAGCCAAAAACTTCTCTAACAGATGTACTTTTCCTGCTAAATCGTTATGAATTAAGTCGTTTACCAGTGGTTGAAGGGCGCAGATTAGTAGGAATTATTACCAGGGCAGATATTATTCGGGCGGAAGCAGATCATTTAGTAGGATTGCAAACAGGACCACAACCTGAACCATCTTATATAGTTTATCAAACGCGATCGCCAAGTACAGGAAAAGGGCGTTTACTGATACCTTTAGCTAATCCCCAAACTGCACAATCATTATTACAAATAGCAGCGGCAATTGCTCGCGATCGAGATTATGAATTAGACTGTTTACAAGTTATTATTGCTCCCCGTCATACCGCACCTTCAGAAGCAGAAATCAGAACTACAAAAAGTCGTCGTTTGTTGCGTCAAGCGGAAGTAACAGCGAAAAAATGGGGCATTCCTATCCATACCCAAATTCGCGTAGCCCATGATGCAGCCCAAGCAATTTTAGAAACAATAAAAGCCGAACATATAGATTTAATTGTTATGGGTTGGAATGCTGATAAACCAACCAGAGGTCGGATTTTTGGTCATGTAGTTGATACGGTAATTCGCCAAGCATCTTGTGAAGTAGTAGTAGTTAAATTAGGTCATTCCACATCTGTTAATGGGTTTTTATCATTTAACCGTAAAATTGAATTGACCAAAGATCAACTAACATTTAATCGTTGGTTATTACCTACAGCAGGTGGACCCAATGCTCAAGAAGCAATTCAGCTTTTACCAGCTTTATGTAAACTATCTAATGATTGCGAAGTAAGAATAACTCAGGTATTTTCTAAATCTCAATCTTTACCAGATACTAAAGGTTTAGAAAAAGCTGCTAAATTCCTGTCTCATCGCATTAATCATCCGGTAATTACTATCCCTGTATGTGCTGCTTCTGTACCGGATGCTGTGATTGATATTGCTTGTAAAGATCAATGCGATGCTATTATTTTGGGGGCGAGTCGTGATGGATTATTACAACAAGCAATTAAGGGTAATATACCGGAAGCGATCGCTCGTGGTTGTAATTGTACTGTAATTTTAGTACGCAGTGTTTAAATTATTTAAACCTGCTTTATAAACTCGTCAGGTTGGCAGAGTATCTAGTTTACAGTAGAGTGCAAGGTATGGAACCTAAGCCGAGATACCCGCAAATAGGACACGATGTTAAGTTTTGTAAGAGTTCTTTTCTAAACAGCACACAAAACCAAAGCGTTAGGTTAGAACAGATATAGCATACAGCAAAACTCGTACTTTCTTTTGGAGAAACAAATGTTTTTTATACACACACAACTCTTAATTAAAAGAGGAATCAAATATGCCATTAGTCTTGAGCGATCAAAAACGCAATCTCTATGTCTATATATATTTCGACGATCATGAACCATCTCATGTTCATGTATTTATAGGAAGAAAAAAGAGTTGGGATCAGGAAAACGTAAAAATAAACTTAGGGGATGATGAAAACGCTCCAGAGATTATAAAAGTTAATCCAAGCTTTGACAAAAAATTCATAAAAGAAGCGTTATTGTTGATCGTTAATAACAAAGATTTGTTACTAGAGAAATGGAGAGATATACATGGAGAAAAAGAAATGGACGATGGAAGATCTGACGGATGAAAAAATAGATGCTCAAATTGCAAAAGCTAATGATGTTTGGATTCAAGCATCATTAACTGAACCTCGTGCAAAATCAGTTAGATACGACCAATCTGAAGATAAAATCATCATTACATTAACCAATGGTGACTATGTTGGGTTAAGTCCCAAGTTAATTCAGGGGTTAACAGAAGCTTCTCCTGAACAATTGAAGAACGTTCAATTATCCGGTCATGGTGATAGCATCCACTGGGAAGATTTAGACGCTGATTTTAGTATTCCTGGGCTTATATCAGGAATTTTTGGGACAAAAGCTTGGATGGCTGAACTAGGAAGAAAAGGTGGCAAAAAGACTTCTATTGTTAAAGCATCTGCCTCTAGAGAAAATGGAAAAAAAGGTGGACGACCCAGAAAATCGTCATCATCAACACCATAGTAAGTATTGAATACAGGGGTTGATCTAGTGAGTACATAAATAGATTCCCGTAAATTCGCAGATCCCCAGCTTCTTGAAGAAGTCGGGGATCTGTAATTACCCGAACTCAAGTTAAGAATAACCCTTTACTCTGTAATTTCTGTTCAATAGTTTGCATATCTTCAATAGTTTCTCCAGCTACAATTCCATAAATTTCAGTGTAAATTTTGCCGTATTTCACCTTTTGTAAAGCTGATAAAATTAAAAAGTCTTTACGTTCTAATTCCGATTTTAGAGTTTCTAAAATTGAATCCAATGTACCATCCATGCGGTAATCACTGGAATACTTTGCTACTTGTTTTCCTAAATTTAATAAGGTATGACGTTGTAAACATAAAGGAGTTGAACCATTAACACGAAAATTAGTATCGATCGCGTGTAGTTCACCATAGAAGTAACTAACTGTCCAGTCACGCCAATTAAAGAAACTTCTCCTGCTTTGTTAACATAAAATTGTACGCAGTAATTTTCAACTTCATCTTTAACGAATTCTGAAAAAATAATTGTATCTAATAAATTAATATCTAAATATTTTCTCAATTCCAACAAAGAATATTGTAAATCACCAGAGTTTTTAATAATATAAGTCCCTTCACATGAGAGACCGTGAGATGTTTTAATTAAATAGGGAAACTCTTGAGGTAACTTAATATCATCAAGGCTAATTTCTCGCAAATTGTAACTTTCGTATTTGGGACAGGGTATGCCTAATTCAGCTAAAGTTACTTTGACTTAGTAAACGATAGTGAGTGTCAGGATTGACAGCGTGTTTTTTGGGGATTAATCCATCAAAGGGAAATAAGGAGGTAGAACCTCCCAGATCCTTGTTCCCAGGTTGAACCTGGGAACGAAAAAAAGGAGGCTCTGCCTCTTGGTCTAAGATCTGAGCAAACTAAAGTTTCTGATTCTGGACAACACTAACCCATGTGCAGGCGAATAAATTCAATTATTTTAGATAGTCCTTCTTGGGTTTTTAAATTGGTGAAAACAAAAGGTTTATCGCCGCGCATTTTTTTAGCATCTCGTTCCATTATGCTTAAGTCTGCGCCTACCATTGGGGCGAGGTCAATTTTGTTAATTACCATTAAGTCAGATTTAGTGATTCCGGGACCACCTTTGCGGGGAATTTTATCACCTGCGGCGACATCAATTACGTAAATTGTTAAGTCTACTAATTCGGGACTAAATGTTGAGGCTAAGTTATCACCACCACTTTCGACAAATATTAAATCAAGGTTAGTAAATTTTTGTTCGAGTTGTTCGATCGCCACCAGATTAATCGAAGCATCTTCACGGATAGCGGTATGTGGACAGCCGCCTGTTTCTACGCCTAAAATGCGATCGCTAGACAAAGCTTGAGAACGTACTAAAAACTGAGCATCTTCCTGAGTATAAATATCATTTGTCACTACAGCAATGCTGAAATTTTCTCGTAAATTTTTACACAAAGCATCAACTAAAGCAGTTTTTCCTGACCCCACAGGGCCAGCAATTCCTACACGAAATACACTCATATCTATCTGCTCAACTAAAAGGATTTTTTATTACTGTTGAGGAGTTAAAGTAACTTCCGCTACTTTGCCTACTTCTCCGAGAGGTTTTGCTTCCTGGTTATTCAGAGAGACTAAGACAACACCTGCATTACCTGCACGAAACACAATTTTTTCTTTAGCATTCCAAGATTTTTGCGTTCCCTTAGTTAAAGTTCCCTCAAATTCCACTTTGCCATCAACAGTTACTCGTACCCAGCAATCATCTTGAAATTGTGCAGCTACTTGGAAAGTTGTAGCGGGTGTAGTGTTCGGTGTTGCTGTCACTGGTTGCACTGGAGTCGGAGATGGTGTAGAACTGGTAGGCGAATCAGGATTACTTTTAGGTGTGGTTGGTGTTGCAGTGTTTTTTACTTTTTTCGGTTCGACAGTTGACGATCGTTGATTTTGGACAACAGATGGTGATGTGTGCGGACGAGTTACTAAGTAAAAAATACTTCCTAGAAACACTACTGTTCCTGCCAAAATGTAAGGCAAGTAGGGAATATTAGAAAGAGAAAATTGTTCGGGTAGGGAGGGCAAGGAGAATTGTTTTAGTAATGAAGCTGACTCTTCCTTAAAAGATTCACTATCATTATTTACATCATACTTTTTCCCGCCGATTACTTCCGAATCTAATAGTTGCTCGCTTAAGTCTATGGGTGGTAATTCTATGGGAAAAGTCATGGCTAAAGCGTTACCATCTAAGTCCAGAAAATCTGCGTATCGCCGGATAAAACCTTGAATATAAACTGCTTCCGGTAAACTCTCCTCTTGTGCTTCTTCTAACGCCTTTAAGAGACTAACGCGAATGTAAGTATTAGCAGCTACTTCTTCTAAAGAAATTGACTGCTCTTTTCTTAATCGGCGGAGATATGTTCCTATTTCTCTGAGTTTTTCTCCTTGCTCGGTAGTTAAAACCTTCACTTTGTTACCCTAAGATATGAACTATAGTTGAGATCTTCAATAAAAGATACCATATCCTCTGACTTGACAAGACGGTAAAAATTTCATGTTGTCAAAATTTGTTTTCCCTCTTCCCCCGACATTAAATGAAATTATTGGGACTGCCAGAAGCAATATTTATGCCAGTGCTAAAGAAAAACGGGCATGGACAAATAGAATTGCTGTAGAATGTTTTGGTCGAAAGCCGTTTCCTGACCGTGTTTGGGTTGAGTTTATCTGGAAAATCAAAAATTTTCGCCGCGATCCTGATAATATTTCTGCGGCTGCTAAATTTGTCATGGATGGATTAGTAGAAGGCGGGATTATTCGAGATGATAGTTTAAAATTTATTATGTCTCCGGTGTTACATTGGTATGAAAAAGGTGAGGATTTAGTCGAAATTCATATTGCCGATCGCCCCATCTGGAATGGTCGGATAATTGATATGGAGAATCCGCAATTTCAGGAAAATAAGCAACAAATTATTGCCGTTTATCCCGAAGTATTGTTACCTGCTAAAACAGCGGAAGTTGCGGAGAAAGAAGCAGTATTTATTACACCAATTACTGAAACGATCGCCACTCCGATCGCAGCAGAAATAATTCCCGAAATCCCGATAGAAACAGTAGTTATTGAACAGCCACAAGCTCAGGAGTCTTATCCTGAAGAATTGTTAGAATTAGCGAATTTAATTAATCGGGAATATCAGCGATCGCTCGCTACACCAGCCGCAGCCATGTTGTACGCCAGAAATGCTGGAGAATGGTTGTTGCAAGCCCAAAATTTATTACCTGAGTCCGAATGGTTAACTTGGTTAAGTGCAAACTGTCAAGTTTCGGAACACTCAGCAAAAACTTATATGGCGATCGCCAAAAGTTGGCTCAGCGTCCAGAAATCTCCAGATTAAATGACTCTAAGGGCAGAGGAGCAAAACAAAGAAATGTTTTTTAATTGATAGGTTAAGCAATTTAAATATGATGGAAAAACATTAATTTTTGTTATCTTAATAGTTCGTTATTTGTCACTAAAGTAAAACATATAGAGAGTAGTTCGTAAAATACTCAGCCAAAAAATCCAAACCCATAAATAAAGTAGAAAATTGAACAAAAAGCCTTCTGCCTTTAATTGAACAAAAAGCTGGCTTTCCTTCTACCTTCTAAAGTTATGTGTGCAAGCCTTGACAAATAGTAATTATTACTGAGTTCTTAAAGATAACAAAGTGATATCATTTCGGATGAATATCTGAACTAAGAGTGATAAAATCATGGCTCAAGTCCCCGTCTCTCCAGTGGTACTAATAATTCTAGATGGCTGGGGATTTCGTGAAGAAACAGATGGCAATGCTATTGCTGCGGCAAAGACACCCGTAATGGATAGCCTGTGGGCAGCTTATCCCCACACCCTCATCAGTGCTTCTGGGAAAGCAGTGGGACTACCAGAAGGTCAAATGGGTAATTCGGAAGTGGGGCATCTGAACATCGGGGCTGGGCGGGTAGTACCGCAAGAGTTAGTTCGGATTTCTGATGCGGTAGAAGATGGTTCTTTGCTGAAAAATCCGGCTTTGGTAAAAATTTGTCAGGAGGTACAAAGTCGCGGAGGTAAGCTGCATTTAATGGGCTTATGTTCCGATGGCGGGGTACATTCTCACATCAGCCATTTACTAGGACTGCTAGACCTTGCCAAAGCGCAAGGTGTATCTGAAGTTTGCGTTCATGCGATTACTGATGGTCGGGATACTAACCCGAAAGATGGTGTACAAGTAATTCAAACAATTCAAAATTATATCGATCGCATCGGTGTAGGACGCATTGTAACTATCAGCGGTCGTTACTACGCAATGGATCGGGACAAGCGTTGGGATCGAGTGCAAAAAGCCTACGATATTATGACGCAAGATGGTGCGGGTGATGGGCGAAGTGCTGTAGAAGTCGTGCTCAATTCCTACGCCGCAGACCTTACCGATGAATTTATCCTCCCCACTCGCGTTGCTCCGGGAGCAGTAGAATCTGGAGATGGAATTATTTTCTTTAACTTCCGTCCTGACAGAGCTAGGGAAATTACCAGCGCTTTTGTTAGTCCAAACTTTGATGGTTTTCCCAGAGAACAAATTAAGCCTTTGAGTTATGTCACTTTTACACAGTATGATTCAGAATTTCCTGTGTCGGTGGCGTTTGAACCGCAAAATTTGACCAAGTTATTGGGGGAAGTAATTTCTGAGCGTGGTTTAAAGCAGTTTCGCACGGCGGAAACGGAAAAATATGCTCACGTTACTTACTTCTTTAATGGTGGTTTAGAAGAACCATATACGGGTGAAGACCGGGAATTGGTACAAAGTCCAATGGTAGCAACTTACGATCGCGCCCCGGAAATGTCAGCGGAAGCGGTGACGAAAGTAGCAACCGAAGCAGTGGAAAAACGCATCTACTCTTTGATCGTAATTAACTATGCTAATCCAGATATGGTAGGACATACCGGAAAAATGGAAGCAGCGATTCAAGCGATCGAAACGGTAGATCGAGAACTCGGAAAACTATTGGAAAGCATTAACAAAGCTGGCGGAACCGCAATAATTATCGCCGATCACGGTAATGCCGAATTGATGTGGGATGAAAAAGGAGACCCTTGGACTGCTCACACTACCAACTCAGTTCCCTTTATCCTCGTTGAAGGAGAAGGTTTAAAAATTCCCGGACATGGAACAGAAGTCGCCTTGCGCGAAGATGGTCGGTTATCGGATATTGCACCCACAATTCTGGAAATTCTAAAGATTCCTCAACCCCCGGAAATGACAGGTCGTTCGATGATCCTTCCCGCAGAATATCAAATGAAAGCTAATCGCACCCCTGTCCGTGTTTCCCTATAATTGGGTAATGGGCGATTTTAAATTTGTGATTTGAAGTTGGCGATCGAAGATTCGATCGACAATTTTAAAATCTACTATTTAAGATTCGCTCCTCGCTAATCACCCATTACCGATCATCAATTACCAATGACTGTTATTAATGTTTTAGAAGGAATTTGGGCTTTTTCTGCCCTAGCTTTGATTGTATTAGTGTTGCTGCATAGTCCCAAAGGCGATGGAATTGGGGCTATTGGTGGACAAGCGCAATTATTTAGCAGCACCAAAAGCGCCGAAACTACTCTCAACCGAGTGACTTGGGCGTTGACGATCGTTTTTATGGGTTTAACGATCGTTTTAAGCGCCAATTGGTTAGCCCCTCGTCCCCCGATCGGTTAAAAAGGCAAATAGGATGCGAAAACTCTCGGCTATAGTGATAGCAGTTTGGATCTGCATCCTCTTGTTTGCCTTTACGGTTTGGGGGGAAACGATCGAGAAATTACCCCCTTTGCAACCGCATCCTTTACCGCCCTCTCTGGCGCAATGGCAAGATAACAGCAATAGTGGCGATTATTTCACAGAAATTAAGCCAACGCCAGCAGGTTATTTGGTTTGGTCGGAATTTCCGATTAAAGTGTTTATAGAACCGGAAAAAAACGCGGAAGAAGTTTCTTTTAATGCTGAAAAAGCGAAAAAATGGGTAAATGCAGCATTAGAAGCTGTTAAAGAATGGAATGTTTATTTACCTTTAGAAGTAGTTGAAGATTCTCATATTGCCGATATTTTAATTTGGCGTTCTGCGCCAACTTGGAAACCGAGTTTCGATCGTAACACAGGTAGATTTGAGTTACCTCGCGCCAGCACTGCTGAGACTCGTTACGAATTTTATCGCCGTCAAACTGGCAAAGGCGAAACAGTTTTATCTCAAAGATTTACCATTCAAGTAAATCCCAATAAAGTAAGCGATTACATTTTACCAACCATGCGCCACGAACTCGGTCATGCTTTGGGTATTTGGGGTCACAGTCCTGTAGAAACCGATGCGTTATATTTTTCTCAGGTTCGCAATTCCCCACCAATTTCCCCAAGAGACATTAATACTTTGAAGCGAGTTTATCAACAACCAACTCGTTTAGGATGGAAACTATAGTAGTTTCGAGTTATGGGGACGAGTTTAAACTTTTACGCCTTTAAATCACTTATTGAAATTGTCTCAGATCTTGCGGCAGGGGAGGTAGAACCTCCCAAATCCTCGTTCCCAGGTTGAACCTGGGAACGAAAAATGGAGATTTAACTTGTCCTCTTGTCTCCTTGTCTCCTTGTCCCCAATCCCCAATCCCAATCCCCAATCCCCAATCCCCAATCCCCAATCCCCAATGAAAGCCAAAGTTTTCCCTTACCTAACAGCCTTTTCTACGGCAATATTAATATTAACCGGAGTCTGGTTTTTGGCAAAAACTGAACAAAAGCAATACCGCCAAAATCAACGCAGTGAAGTGTTAAATAAACTCGATGCTGTGAGGGCAAAGTTAGAAAATGCTTTGAATACTCAACTAGCGACAAAAAGTGGTTTATCTGCTTATATTTCAGTTAATCCTGATGTGACTGCGAGTGAATTTAATCAGATTGCTAGGGTAGTTTTAGAACAAGAAAAAGTTTATTCTATTAGTGCAATTAAAGGTAGTATAATTGCTTTTGGCTACCCACCGGAAATAAATCAATCTTTAGTTGGTATTGATTTAAAGAAAATTCCCGGACGTTGGCAACCGATGCAGCGAATTATTGATACTAAAAAAACGATGGTTACTGGCCCTGTAAAATTAATAGAAGGGGGTATGGGATTAATTAGTTATACGCCTGTTTTTATAACTCCAGCTAAAGGTAAATCTGCTAGTGGGAAGTTTTGGGGATTTGTGGATATTGTCATTAAGCCAGAAGATTTGTATAAAAAAGCAGGTCTTTTAGACGAAAAAGCTAATTTAAAATATGCTTTGCGGGGGAAAGATGGATTGGGGGAAAAAGGGCAAGTATTTTTCGGAGATGAGGCGATTTTTCAGCAAAATCCGGTGATAGTAAGAGTTAATTTGCCTAATGGTTATTGGCAATTGGTGGCAATTCCCAAAAAGGGATGGGATACGATCGCACCAAACAACATTTTAATTACTACAATTGGGTTAGTTTTGGCGATAGTTAGTGGGATTCAAGTGTTTATTTTAATGCGCGATCCTACTAAGTTACGCGAAGCGATCGCCAAAACTAAAGAAACTAATGCGATGCTGCAATCAGAAATTGAAGATCGCAAAAGAATAGAAGCAGAATTGCGACTTTCGGAAGAGAAATTTTCTAAGGCTTTCTTAGCTTGTCCTGATGCAATTGTGATTACTAATCCTAGCAATGGATTAATGATTGAAGTTAATGATGCTTTCCCGAAAATTATTGGTTATACTAGGCAAGAAGCTCTTTGTAAAACCACATTAGAATTAAATATTTGGGTAAATCCCGAACAACGGTTTCAATTAATTGAAAAAGTTCTCAATGGAGAGTCAGTTCGAGATCGAGAAGTGTTATTTCGGCGGAAATCCGGGGAAATTTTTACGGCATTAATTTCGATCGAATTAATTAATATTGGCGATTGGCAGAGGTCGATTTTTGTGATTCGGGATATTAGCGATCGCAAACGCGCCGAAGACGCACTGCAAGAATCAGAAAGAAAATACCACAGTATTTTCGATCATGCCACCGAAGGAATTTTCCAAACCACAATCGACGGAGTTTTTATTAGTGCCAATCCAGCTTTAGCACAAATTTATGGTTATGATTCTCCTGAATCCTTGATGGAAAATCTTAATGCTAAACAGCTTTATGTTAATTTGACAAGTCGGGAAAGATTTATTGAAAAATTAGAAAAACAAGGCATATTATTAGAGTTTGAAGCCCAAATCTATCGGCAAGATGGCAGCATTATTTGGATTTCGGAAAATGCCCGTGCTGTCAGAGACAAATTAGGCAATTTACTTTACTATGAAGGTACAGTTAAAGATATAACCCTTCGCAAAGAAACAGAAGAAGCTTTACGAAAATCAGAAATGCAACTTCAGCAAGCAAAAGAAGCCGCAGAAGCCGCAAATCAAGCCAAAAGCCAGTTTCTTGCTAACATGAGTCACGAACTAAGAACGCCATTAAATGCGATTTTAGGTTTTACACAGTTGATGGCAAAAAATCCCGCTTTTGCCTGTGGAACTAAAGAGTTAGACATCATTAGTCGCAGCGGCGAACATTTATTATCCTTGATTAATGATGTTTTAGATATGTCGAAAATAGAAGCAGGGAAAATTACGCTAAATGAAAATTGGTTTGACTTATATGATTTACTTGATACTTTAGAAGAGATGCTACAACTAAAAGCTAAAGCTAAAGGATTGCGGTTGGTGTGCGTGCGATCGCCTGAAGTTCCTCAATATATAAAAACCGACGAAAATAAACTACGTCAAGTCATATTAAATTTGCTAGGAAATGCGATTAAATTCACTCAAGAAGGCAGAGTTACTTTACAAACAAGTAATAAAAAATTAGATAAATCCTCATCTTTAATAACTTTTGAAATCGAAGATACGGGTGCCGGAATCGCAGACAATGAAATAGAAAAATTATTCGATCCATTTGTGCAAACAGAAACCGGAAGAAGATGCCAACAAGGTACAGGTTTAGGATTAGCTATTAGCCGCAAGTTTGTCCAGTTAATGGGAGGAGATATTATTGTCAAAAGTAAGCTAAATGAAGGCAGCAATTTTAAATTTGATATTCAAGTAAACGTAGGTGAACTTGCTGATATTTCTAACAAAAAAGCCATTCAAAAAGTAATTAAATTAGCGCCAAATCAACCAAAATATCGTATTTTAATAGTTGATGAAGTCGAAGATAATCGATTACTTTTGCATCAACTGTTAGCACCTTTAGGATTTGAAATCAAAGAAGCAGAAAACGGTTTAGAAGCTGTTAATCAATGGGAAAAATGGCAACCTAATTTAATTTGGATGGATATGCGAATGCCTGTAATGGATGGCTACGAAGCTACTAAAAAAATCAAAAGTCAACCAGAAGGACAAGATACCATTATTATTGCCGTGACTGCTAGCGCTTTAGAAGAAGATCGTTCTTTAGTTTTAGCAGCAGGATGCAATGATTTTGTCAGGAAACCTTTTCGAGACGCAACAATTTGGGAAGCGATGGCAAAGCACTTAGGATTGCGTTATATCTATGAAGATGAAAAAGCAACAAATTCCCCATTAACTAATAGTAATCACGCAAATATTCAACTAACTTCCGAAGTCTTACAAGTCATGCCATCTGCATGGATTTCCCAATTACACCAAGCATCTGTTAGCGGTGATGATGCTTTTGCTAATGAGTTAATTAAACAAATTCCTCAAGAACACAATAATTTAGCTAATGCTTTATCAATTTTAATTGATAAATATCGCCTAGATACAATTAGTGATATTACTAAAGCAGATCTTCCTTAAGATAGAAAATCCATCAATATTTTTTCTACATAACTGTTACTTCTGGCTTCTGGGTAATTTTTAATCCAAATGATACCCAATATGTCGGAGTAGTTCGCACCAGCTATAATTTTTAAGGATAAACTAGTTAGTGGTTAATTGTTTTTTTTAACCTACAGCTAACCACTAACTAGTTTTTAAAATAGTACTAATCTTTGCCAATGAATACTTGTCAAGCTGTCTGTGCGGATCTTTTATTAGTTGATGATACTCCTGATAACTTGCGTCTGTTATCTTTGATGTTAACTGAAAATGGATATAAAACGAGAAAAGTGATTAATGGAGAAAGAGCCTTACAAGCGGTAGAGGTAGTAATACCGGATTTAATTTTGCTTGATATTAATATGCCGGATATGAATGGTTATGAAGTTTGTCGTCGCTTAAAAGCGGCAAATAAAACTCGTGAAATTCCGGTAATTTTTATTAGTGCTTTGGATGATGTTTTTGATAAGGTAAAAGCTTTTCAGGCTGGTGGGGTTGATTATATTACTAAACCTTTTCAGGTAGAAGAGGTTTTAGCCAGAGTTAATACTCATTTAAATATTAGAAAATTGCAAAAACAATTACAACAGCAAAATTCCCAATTGCAAGAAGAGATTCGTCATCGCTTGTCAACAGAAGAAGCAAATGCTCAATTAAAAGCTTTGGAAACTCAGTTACGGCAACAATTAAATGTGTTTCTCCATGCAGTTTCCCACGATTTAAGAAATCCAGTAATTGGTACTAAAATGGTGTTGAATAATTTAACAAATCAAGTTGGAGAAACAATTCAATTACCTCGTAAAATTTTAGAAAGAATGCAAGAAAGTAACGATCGACAATTGGGATTAATTAATTCTTTAATTGAAACTCATGCAGCAGAAGTTTGGGGATTGAAGTTAAATTATCAACCTTTAGAATTAAAGTCATTGGTACAATCAGCATTAATAGATTTACAGCCAATGTTAGACAAAGAAGAAGTGGTGTTGTGCGATCGCATTTCTCCCAACTTACCTTTAATTAAAGCTGACTCTCTCCACTTAGTAAGAGTTTATCAGAACTTAATTGGCAATGCCTTAAAACATAACCCACCAGGATTTCGTTTAACTTTAGATGCTCAAGTTGAAAATGAATGGTTACGTTGTACTGTTGCAGACAATGGTGTAGGTATTAGCAAAGAACAATGTGAAAATATCTTCGATCTTTACTTTCAAGGAAATCAAAAACGCCAATCCGTAGGTTTAGGTTTAGGACTCTATCTTTGCCAGCACATTATTCAAGCACATGGCGGCGCTATTGGAGTCGAAAGTGAATTAGGAATCGGAACGACCTTTTGGTTCACTTTACCATTAGTTTGAACAATAAGAAATTAATTTTGATTGAAATTTGATACAAAACTAAATAATTATGCTAAGACTCGTTACCTATTCATAAGTTGTTGACTTTAATTTGCTAAATTAAATTGTGAGTCAAACTTTTGAGTGTTTTTACTCATTATTGTTGAGTAAACCAGGAGCAAACTAATGATTACTACCATTCGTTATGAGATAGATGTGATTCAACAAGAAGCGCGAGAATTAGTCAAAAAGGGAATAGTCAGCCGAAATCAGCCAATTTATACGCTTTGTCAATTTATCCCGCCAAGGGAATGGGTTTATGTGGAAAAAGAGTTAGAATTTAACGGTTATTTATTGCGCGATCGCATCATTGATTTACTAGGTCGAGAAGATTGGTCGGAAGATTAGTAACCTGAAAAAAACTAAGCATAAAAAAGTAAAATTTGGTTAGTGAGGTGAAATAAATTACAATGGAACTTAAAGCAATTCCAGTGGAAATTCCTGAAGGAAGTAACATCATTATTGGTCAAAGTCATTTTATTAAAACCGTAGAAGATTTGTATGAAATAATGGTGGGAACTTCGCCACAGGTGAAATTTGGTATTGCTTTTTGTGAAGCCTCTGGCCCATGCTTAATTAGAGTAGCAGGAAACGAGAAAACCTTGGAAGAAACTGCTACCAAAAATGCACAGGATATTGCTGCTGGACACAGTTTTGTAATTCTTTTAAAAGAAGCTTTTCCAATTAATTTTTTAAATGCAATTAAACAGTGTCAGGAAGTTTGCACGATTTATTGTGCTACAGCAAATCCTGTGCAAGTAATCGTTGCTGAAACCGAACAAGGACGGGGAATTTTAGGGGTTGTCGATGGCTTTTCACCCAAAGGTGTGGAAAGTGCAGATGATGTAAAAGCAAGGAAGGAATTTTTGCGAAAGATTGGGTATAAGTTGTAATTTGTGATTGGTTATTAGATGAATAATTTTACAGCAGAATTAGAATTTGCTACCCATATTATTAAAGAAGCTTCTCGCTTATGTATACAAGTACGAGAATCCCCAGTCATTGTCTATCAAAAAGGTGAATTCGATCGCGTAACTTCTACAGATTATGCAATTGAGAAATTTTTAATTGATGAGTTATTGAGGAAATTTCCCAACGATCGGATTATTTCGGAAGAATCACATATAGCAGATATTACTGATGAGAGGACTTGGGTAATCGATCCTTTGGATGGTACTAGTAATTATGCGAGAAAGATTCCGATTTATGGGATTCAAATGGCATTGTTAATTAATAAAGAACCTGTGGTAGCGGCGATTTATTTACCGGAACTTGAGGAGATGTATTCTGCTGCGGTGAATCAAGGAAGTTATTTGAATGGTAGTAGAATTTATGTTAGTTCTTGTGAGAATTTGAGTCAGGCGATCGCATCGATGGGAGATTTTAGTAAGGGAAGCGATCGCGCTGAGAAAAACCGAGTTAGATTGGGGGGAGTTTGTGCGATCGTCAATCACATAAATCGGCTAAAAATGTGGGGTGCAGCTTGTTATGATTTAGCTTCTCTCGCCTCTGGAAAAACCGATATTTACTTGGTTTATTCCTACGATATTTGGGATATTATGCCAGGGTATTTGATAGCAAAAGAAGCGGGAGCAGTATTTCAACAATTGACAGGCGAAGCTTTTGATTATACTGCTACCACTTTGATTGGTGCGGCTAATCTTGAATTGATGAATAGGTTTTTAGAGCTAATTAAGTCGCGGTTTTAACTGCCAGAATCTTTTTAAATTACATGATCTGGTTCCAATAAACAAGGATGATTTGGATCGCCAGTTTCTATTTGTAATGTTGTATGTTCAATGCCAAAATGATCGTGAATTTCATGACAAGTTTGAGCTAAAAAAGCATCGCCGGGATGTCCAGCAGGCATTACCAAATGAGCAGTAAGTGCCGTTTCTGTTGTACTCATTGCCCAAATGTGTAAATCATGAACTTGACTAACTCCGGGACGTTCTCGCAAATAAGTTAACACAGCTAATGGTTCAATTCCTGCGGGTACAGCATCGATCGCTAAATTAAAAGAATCCTTCAACAATTGCCAAGTTCCGGCAATAATTACCACACTAATTATTAAACTCATTGTCGGATCTAACCATAGCCAGCCAGTAACAGTAATGATAATTCCCGCTAACACCACACCCACTGATACCAGCGCATCAGCTGCCATGTGCAGAAAAGCCGCCCGAATATTTAAATCCGACTTTCGCCCAGATAAAAACATTAAAGCCGTTACCGTATTAATTACAATTCCCACAGCTGCAACTGCAATAATTATTCCTCCAGCTACAGATACAGGATGAATAAAACGCCCAATTGCTTCCCAAGAAATTGCACCTACAGCTATTAGTAGAAAGATGGCATTTAATAAAGCAGCTAATATCGAAGAACGTCGCCAACCATAAGTATAACGGCGTGATGGCTTACGCTGAGAAAGAATAGTCGCAATCCAAGCTAACACTAAACCTAATACATCACTTAAATTATGACCAGCATCGGCAAGTAAAGCTACTGAATGAGCTAAGAAACCATAAAAAGCTTCAATAAATACGAAACTTAGATTAAGAATTAGACCAATTGTAAAAGCTCGACTGTAATTAGTTAAACCGTGAGCGTGTCCATGATGATGATGTTGGTGATTATGCTCTTGTCCCATCGCTAACTCTCAATAGAAAAAATACACTTGCTAACAAAAATTGCTTGAAATGAGAACCACTCTCCTGATAAAAAGAGGCGTGAATGTTCACGCCCCTAGACTAACATTAATTAGTGCAAATCAACCTACAATTTCGTGCCGCATTCTGGGCAGAAATGGTTAGTAGAAACATTCTTCGCACCGCAATGATGACAGTAAATTAACTCAGCTGCTTGATCTGTTTTCGGAAGTTCTGGCAAACCGATCATCTGTGCATTGCTCTTACCAGGAGCTACCATTGGGTAGCAGTTTTCATCGCGCTTCACATGAACATCTAGCAACACAGAACCTTTGTGCGCTAACATTTGGGCGATCGCATCTTTCAACTCTTCCCTAGTGCGAACTACCACACCCTTGAGTCCGTAAGCTTCCGCCAACTTCACGATATCAGGCATTCCCGATTCCATATTCGATGCCGAATAATGCCCATCATAGAAAGTTTCTTGCCACTGGCGCACCATTCCTTGCCAACCGTTATTAATAATCACGGTTTTAACATCAATGCCATACTGGGCGAGAGTTCCCAACTCCTGAATATTCATTTGGATGCTGGCATCTCCGGCAATACAAATTACTTCTTCATTTGGTAGCGCCACCTTAGCACCCATAGCCGCAGGCATTCCAAAACCCATTGTGCCTAAACCAGCGCTGGAAATCCATTGCCGGGGGCCATTTTTCAAGAATTGTGCTGCCCACATTTGGTGTTGACCAACATCTGTGGTGTAATAGGCATAAGGTGCTTGTTTTGTCAATTCCACAATCACTTCTTGGGGAGATAGCACGTCAGGATACTGAGGTACTACTAAAGGATAATCATTTCGCCAGCGATCGATCCGTTCCAACCATTCCTTAGTTTGAACAGCATCTCCACAAACGTTTGTTTCCTGACAACGGCGCAACAACTCCATCAAAACTTGGCGCACGTCACCAACAATGGGTACTTCAGGGGCGCGACACTTGCCTACTTCTGCTGGGTCAATGTCAATGTGAATTACTTTAGCACGGGGGGCAAATTCATCTAATTTACCTGTTACTCGGTCATCAAAACGGGCACCCACAGCGATTAACAAGTCGCATTCTGTAACGGCGAAGTTAGCGTAAGCGGTGCCGTGCATTCCCAACATTCCTAATCCCAAGGGGTGATTTTCATCAAAAGCACCTTTACCCATTAAAGTGGTAGTCACTGGGATTTGGAAGCATTCGGCTAATTCTTTGATTTCGGAATGAGCGCTGGCTGCGATCGCACCTCCACCCACATATAATAACGGTCGATGTGCTTCCCGAATTAAACTAATTGCTTGGCTAATTTGCCGGGGATTACCTTTAAATGTTGGTCGATAACCGTGCAATTTCACCGAACCCGGTTCTACTGGTACATAATCAAATTCTTCTAATCCTACATCTTTAGGCACATCAATTAAAACTGGCCCCGGACGACCTGTACTGGCGATGTGGAATCCTTCTGCCACTATTCTCGCCATGTCTCTTGGGTCGCGGACTACATAAGAATGTTTAACAATTGGTAGAGTAATTCCATAAATATCAATTTCTTGGAAAGCGTCAGTACCAATTGCGGCGCGTGGTACTTGTCCGGTAATGACTACGATCGGAATTGAGTCCATGTAAGCCGTAGCAATCCCAGTTACTAGATTAGTCGCTCCCGGCCCAGAAGTACCGAAGCAAACACCCACCTGACCAGTTGCCCGCGCATAACCATCGGCAGCATGAGCCGCACCCTGTTCATGTCTAACTAGGAAATGCTTGATGTAGCCTGCTGCTTCAAAACGATATACTTCATCATAAATCGGCAGAATTGCCCCACCTGGATAACCAAAAATATGCTTTACGCCATGACGTTTGAGACTATCGAGTAAAGCATACGCACCTGTAGCACGGATGGCATGAGATGAGGAGTTATCCTCCCCACCACTAGATTCTTTAGCAGTCAAGGTTTGAGTAGACACGATTCACATACCTCTCCATAAACAACATCTAAATTTGCCGAGCAAATTTGTATTTAATAATACTTTAGGATTAGCTCTCTTGATTTGTGTTCCTACTTACAATTTTTATATGGATTTTTTTGGTTAAAACTAAACATACCCATCTTTTTAATATTTCTTGAATCGATCGCCAGGAATTAAACAGGATTGCCGCATTAGAAAAAGCTGAAAGTGCTTACTAGAAAGGCAATTGACCAAAACATGGCTTGAGCTAATAGCAAATAACCATCATGCTGCCACAAAAATTTTTCAGTTGTCTAGACTTTTTACATAGAATTTCCTGCTCGTTAGCTTAAGCTTAATTTTATCTAAAACTTTTACGTTTTGTATCTGTCTAACAACATAGTTAAAAATTGGGCGGCTGTGGTTGGGGTTTTCTGTTCGGTGTGGTTTTGCGAATGTATCCACCAACCGGAAACGGTTTGGGGTTGTCGCCAAAGTTCCAAATGTTCTACTGAAGGTGCAGCATAGAAATTATCTTCCCCACTTCCCAATAAAGCTGAACTCCAATGAGTAAAATAATCATGGCTGATGCGATGAATGGGAAAGTTACCTGCTAAAGGGACACCCCAACCGTCTAAGGCAATAAAAGCTGTGACTTTACCTCCTAGAAGTTGCCATCCCCAAACCGCTGCTATTGCTCCCACAACCCCAGCACTGAAGCTAATAACTAAGATTGGTGAAGATAAAGGATGATTTTGGCGCAAAAACTGCAAAATATGCCCTGATGAATAGGCTGGGTAATCTTGTGTTGGAAAAATCAAAATATCAGGCGGGTTTTGGCTATTGTTTAATTGTAATCCTGCTAGGAAGCTCTCTGTTAATTTTGGTTCGTGAATTCCCGGACAAATAATTAAGCTCATCATTAAGCAAGCATTATTCTTTATATTTACCAAAAGCCAACTAGAAATACAAAAGGAATTAAGCACTTAAATTTGCATAGTCGTCATCAACAATTAGGAAGAATTACTTTATCTTTAGGAGTAGCAATTTTCCCCCTGCATGGCATAACAGGCGAGAGGGTAATTCAAGCAGCTGACTCAGCTTTATATAAAGCTAAGGCGGAGGGGCGCGATCGCGTAGTTGTCGCTAGTTAAGCAAGGGAGACTCTTGAGAACTCTTCTGTCACCTTGTCCCTTTTCTGCCTTAAGGAATTATTTAGATGTCAACATCCTATCCTGGGGGAGGGGATGTTAACCTAGAGGGATGAGTGGCGTTCTTCAGGGAAAATGCAGGTTGGTAGAAATATATAGTTAAAAACAAGAGAAAAAACTTTATTTTAGCCTTCTTTTCTGCTGACTTCTGCCTTCTGCCTTCGATCGCTAACTGTAGCGCAAGGTTAGAACCTGGAATCCCACTTTGCTTTTACATCATTTTCTAGAGGAATCTAACATGGTTGCTACCCCGGAAAAACTGCAACAATCACCTCTACAGTCAAATGCCAACGATCGGGTTGCTGTATTACTGATGGGTTATGGTGAAGTTGAAAGTTACGAAGACTTTGCTAACTACAACGAACAAGCGTTAAATTTACTTACTGCTAAGTTTGCTCCGGTACCAACCTGGATTTATCCGCCATTAGCGAAGATTTTGGCAATGTTCGATCGCCATGAGTGGGGACATCAACACGACCATTTTATTTCCCCGCACAACGCGATTTTTGAACAACAAAGAGCCGGAATTGAAAAGAATTTACAAGAAAAATGGGGCGACAAAATCAAAGTTTTTAAAGCTTTTAACTTTTGCGCTCCCTTTTTACCAGAACAAGTAATCGCGCAAATTAAAGAGGAAGGTTTTGATAAAATCCTAATTTATCCTTTGTTAGTTGTTGATTCTATCTTTACCAGCGGCATTGCTGTTGAGCAAGTTAACAAAGCTCTGGCATTAGCAGATGGCGACGAACATTGGGTAAAAGGACAGCGTTACATTCCCTCTTTCTACAATGAGCCAGCTTACATTAATTTGATGGCTCAATTAGTAGAAGAAAAGACTGCTCAAGAATTAGCAAATTCTTACTTGCCTTCTCAAATTGGCATCGTGTTAATGAATCACGGTTGTCCTCACAAAGCAAAAGGTTTCACTTCGGGAATTATGGAAAGTGAAGCGCTTTATGAGTTAGTGCGGGAAAAATTAATTAACCGTTATCCTTTGATTTCTGTGGGTTGGTTGAATCATGACACGCCGTTGATTGAATGGACGCAACCGAATGCTACTGTAGCAGCGCAAAACTTAATTGATTTGGGTGCTAAGGCGATCGTCTTTATGCCCATTGGTTTTGCTACTGAAAACCACGAAACTCTACTAGATGTAGATCATATTATTCATGGTTTACAAAGTCAAAATTCAGATGTTAACTTTGTTCAAATGGCTTGTGTCAACGACCATTCAGAATTCTTGAAAATGGCAGCAGAATGGGCAAATCCCCAAATTGAAGCTTTGTTATCCGAACAAGCTTTAGCGGTGAATTTGCATTCCGCTACTCATCATCATCACCACCACGATCATCATCATCATCATCATTAAAATTCGTAGGGTGCGTTAGCGCAGCGTAACGCACCCTACATTTAAGCGGCTTTTCGTAGTTTTTGGGTGTTTTCTACTAAGCTTTGGGCAAATTCATCGAAGCGTTTGGAGAGTTTTTCATCAACTATTTTGCCGTCTTGATTAAAAGCTTTCCATGCTTGTCCGATCGCAATTTGTTCGGGAATCACCCAAGCGTGAACCCAACGCATTATCACCCTTAAATCATTCAACGCATTACTATTTGATTGACCACCCAAAACACTAATTAAACCAGTAACTTTGTCACTGAGTTGATCGAAACTCATCAAATCTAAAGCGTTTTTCATCACACCGCTAACACTGCCATGATATTCCGGTGTTGCTAATATTAAACCGTCCGCTTGTTGCACTGCATTTCGCAACTTTTCCACATCGGGATAATCTGGATAGTTATCCTCTCCATTACAAAATGGTAATTCCATTTCCCGTAAGTCGAGAATTTCTACTTTTGCACCTAAAGCTTCAATTCTTTGGGCGGCTAATTCTAGCGCTAACTGACTGTAGGAGTCTTCTCGCAAACTACCACCAATGCCAACTATTTTCACCATACTATTCTTCCTTGTTTGTCAAGATGCTCTTTACTAAAAGCAACAATATTTAACTTCACTTAACTACTTGTGCCGCTTTTTGCCCTCTACCAGATGGTTTGTATCGTTCCAAATCGTAGTCATTACGACTACATATAAGATAACAAGTTTGATTCCGGTTTGTCAACTTCACAGAGAAGCGCTTCTGGCTCAAAATAGAAATGAAGTCAGTTAGCGATCGAGAAAATTGGGCGAACCAAGATTTGTTTTAGGCTAAAATCTGAATGGATCTGTTAGGTGAAGATGATTTGAGCGATTCGGAAGGAGCTGACTTTGCTGCTTGTGACATGGACTTTGCCGGGATTCGATCGAAGAAATCCATGATAATCAACGATTCTGTGCTGGGAGATTTGCTGCAAGGACTGCCCGATTTGCGGCCTCAAATGTACTTTAAGTCTTCCTTAACGGCGCTTTCGCACGCAATGGAAGACCAAGTTTTGGCGAGTTCAGACGCACCTTTAGTAATTGCGAGTTTTCAGCAAGAACGCTTTTACCGTCAGGAAGCGCACCGATATCAGAGAATCGCCCAAAAAAGCGAGCAAATCTACGTACTAGCGGCACCAGAAACTAGCTTTTCTAGCGGTTACGATCGCTACGAGATGGTAGCTTTCGACCCAGAGGATAGCTTATCGCAGGAATGGCATTTGGTAGTGATTGGACAGCAGTATGCCAGCTGTCTTGTCTGTCAGGAATGCTCTGTGGCAACATTGTCGGAATCAGAGGAAAATTTATTAGATATAGATACTTCTCGCCGATTTGAGGGGATTTGGACGTTCGATCGCCAAGTAGCTAAAAAAGCTGCCGAATTATTACTAAAGCGGATTTTAGCTTACCGACCGCAGTTAAAGAGTAAAATTAAGCAGGCACAAAAACAGTTTTTACAAGTAAAAGAAGCAAAACCCAAAATTAATGAAGCAGCGGAATGTCCAATTCCCAATCCCGATCCCTTCGTACAACGTTTAGTTACCTATTTGCAAGCAGGTCAATATAAATTATTAAAAGCTTATAAATCAATTAGCGAACAGGAACGGAAAGAACGCTTAGTCAATTCAATTACAGCAGCAATTCGGCAATCACTCAACACTCATGAAATTCTTTCAAAAGCTGCCGAAGAGTTAGGACAAGCAATGCAGGTTTGTCGATGCTTGATTTATCGCTGTAAACAGACAGACAAATGTGCCACAAATCACCATGAATTTTTGAGTCATGGAGTTTCTTCGTTAGCAAGGGAAAATTGGCCGTTACAAGATAATCCTTTGTTTCAGGAAGTGGTAACGAAGCAGGAACGAGTTTATGTGGCAAACACTCAGATAGATGTGCGAGTACAAAATTCGCTAGTATTGCAAAATTTGGTGCAACGGTTTGGAATTATTTCTTGGTTGTTAGTGCCAGTGTTGGATAAAGGTAGATTGCTGGGGATGTTGGAGTTACACCATTGTGGGGTGGTACCTCATGAGTGGGAAGAAGAGGCGTTGGAGTTAACAGAAGCGATCGCATCTCAACTCGGAGTTGCCTTAATTCAAGCCGAAGCATACACTAACCTAGAAGACCTCAACGAACAACTAGAAGCATTAGAACGCACGCGCAGCAACCTGATTGCCATTACCGGACATGAACTGCGAACTCCATTATCCACAATTCAAGTTTGCCTGGAAAGTTTAGCCAGTGAACCAGATATGCCCCCCGATTTGCAACAGATAATGTTGAGTTCAGCATTGTCTGATGCAGAAAGAATGCGGAAATTAATTCAAGACTTTCTCACCCTTTCCCAACTAGAAAGCGGTCGGGTAGAATGGCATCCCGAAGCCTTACAAGTTCAAGAATGCGTAGACTTAGCCCTCAGCAGTACGAGAGTGCGAAGTACCAAGGAAGAATTACCGCAAATTACCACCAAAGTATCGGCTGAATTGCCCTTAGTGCAAGCAGATGGGGAATGGTTAGTGGAGGTGCTGAATAAGCTGCTTGATAATGCCTGTAAATTTACCTCTCCCCAAGGAGAAGTGACGATTCAAGCTAAAACCAACGGTAATCAAATGTTGGAAGTGACAGTAGCGGATACGGGAAGAGGGATTGAACCGAATAGATTGGAGAGAGTGTTCGATCGATTTTACCAAGAAGAAGGCGCATTGCGGCGCACCACAGGCGGTACAGGTTTAGGACTAGCAATTTGTCGCCAAATAGTCACTGCTTGGGGCGGTCAAATTTGGGCAGAGTCCGCTGGTAAGGATCGAGGCACTCAGTTTCATTTTACAGTGCCGATCGCAGAATCAAACTGAGGGACTGGGGACTGGGGATTGGGGATTGGGGACTGGGGAAGAGGGAAAGTTTTTGACCAGGATTTACAGATTTACTAGATTTTTTGATTCATCCTGTTCCTTAATCCTGATCCAGAATGTAAATCCATAAATCCTGATCCAGGTTTTGAGTTAAATAATTTCCCCAAGTCCCCAATCCCCAATCCCCAGTCCCCAATCCCCAAGTCCCCAATCCCCAGTCCCCAATCCCCAGTCCCCAATCCCCAATCCCCGACCAAACCCTAAAGAACTGTTACAGTTCTTATCAGAGTAGTAATACTAGCGCTAACAGAGTGATAGGATTCCCTAAAACGTTCAGAAAGGAACCTATGACAGAAGAGCTTAAAGGACAAGCACCTCTGTTCGGTGGCAGCACAGGCGGCTTACTGAGCAAAGCAGAAACCGAAGAAAAGTACGCTATTACTTGGACTAGCCCCAAGGAACAAGTATTTGAAATGCCCACTGGTGGCGCTGCTGTAATGCTTCAAGGCGACAACTTGCTATACTTAGCCCGCAAGGAACAATGTATCGCTTTGGGCGGTCAGCAACTCCGCGCTAAATTTAAAATCAACAATTACAAGATTTACCGCGTTTTCCCCAACGGCGAAATCGAATACTTGCATCCTGCGGATGGCGTGTTCCCTGAAAAAGTGAACCCAGGTCGTCCATACAATGGGAAGAAAGACCGCAGTATCGGTCAAAATCCCGAACCTGCAAAACTGAAATTTAGCGGTGTAGCTACTTACAACGCCTAGTTAAGCAAAACTGTTTTAGGAAAAGGTGCCGCAGGACAAACGGAAACCTCCAGGTTTTTAATCTGGTAAAATGCTTGGGAATGGGGTGAAAAAACCTCAATAACTAAGAATCTTGCAGAAATTATCTGTAGGGAATGTCCAAATAAATTGGCAATAGTCCATTACCCTTAAATTACTCAAGTCTTGGAGGGGACATTCTTTCCGAGGCTTGAGTTATTAGTGTTATTTGTCATTGGTCATTTGTGGTTAATAAAAAAGTTAATGAATGGCAAATTAATAATTAGTTTGGGATTGAGTATAATTGCGTTAAATGTATGTTCTTGGCAAGTTTTTGCTCAATCATATTCGGAAAGATATCCTACAAATGCAGAATTGATGAGGTTGCGAGAAAAGTTGCGGGGACAAATTCGCACCAGAGAAAATGAGAATGAATTTAAAGATTCTCGCATTTCAGCTGATAAACAACGCTACAATTCTTTTGTTTCAGCTTGGGCAAAAGTCGATCGCATTGTCGCGCCTTTTTTGGGATATTGGTCAGGATATGAGGAAAGTTTGTTAGTTTATCCGGGAAATAGTAAAGGTCGTGTTTGTATAATTTATGAAGGTTTGGGGGAAAATGAATTATTTTTTGGCAATGTAATTGATGGAGAAATTCGCACTAATCGAAAAGAAGTAATTATTAAACAGGGAAATTATTTAGGAGTAGCTAGTGTCAGAAATAATCAACCGGATATCTTTGTCACACCTCCTTATATGAATCCCAGAATTCCTCTAACTATGAGTGAATTTATGAATAGGGCTAGAATGAATAGACCAGATATACCACCAATGGTACAAAAATTTAAGACTTCAGGTTGTCGAGATGGGTTGCCATCCCAAAGGTAAAAGTTATGATATTTCCAGATTTTCAACAGTTTTCCGAATTAGCTAAACAAGGTAATTTTGTCCCAGTTTATCAAGAATGGGTGGCTGATTTAGATACTCCGGTTTCTGCTTGGTATCGTGTTTGTGCGGGACAAAATTATAGTTTTTTGTTGGAATCTGTGGAAGGTGGCGAAAATATTGGGCGCTATAGTTTGTTAGGTTGCGATCCTTTGTGGATTTTGGAGGCAAGGGGAGAAAAAACTACGCAAACTTATCGAGATGGAACGAGTGTAGTTTTTGAAGGCGATCCTTTTCAAGCTTTAACTTATTGTTTAAAACAAGTTCGTCCGGTAAAATTACCGCAGTTACCTCCGGGAATTGGTGGGTTGTTTGGTTTTTGGGGATATGAGTTAATTAAGTGGATTGAACCTCGCGTTCCGGTTTATCCTGCTTTGGAAAAAGATTTACCTGATGGGTTGTTTATGCAGGTGGATAATCTGTTGATTTTCGATCAGGTGAAACGGAAGATTTGGGCGATCGCATACGCCGATTTAAGAGATCCTGATGTAAATTTAGAAAAGGCTTATCAACAGGCTTGCGATCGCGTTTCCCAGCTAGTGAATAAATTACAATCTCCCTTATCCCAGCAAAGTACTTTAATTGCTTGGAAACCTCCCGGAACTGGCGAGGGAGAAATTACTTATACTAGCAATATTTCCCAAGCAGATTTTTGTGCAAATGTGCAAAAAGCAAAAGATTACATTAAAGCTGGGGATATTTTTCAAGTAGTACTTTCCCAGCGATTAACGGCAGAATATTCTGGCGATCCTTTTGCACTTTATCGGTCTTTAAGGTTAATTAATCCTTCGCCTTATATGGCTTATTTTAACTTTGGTGATTGGCAAATTATTGGGTCGAGTCCTGAAGTTATGGTGAAGGCAGAACTTGACGCAGAAGGTGAGTTGGTGGCGACTTTAAGACCTATTGCAGGGACAAGAAAACGGGGTAAAACTGTTGCGGAAGATGTGGCTTTGGGTGAAGAGTTGTTGCAAGATCCCAAGGAAGTCGCCGAGCACGTTATGTTGGTTGATTTGGGCAGGAATGATTTAGGTAGGGTTTGTGCAAGTGGTACGGTTACTGTTGATGAGTTGATGGTAATTGAGCGTTATTCTCATGTGATGCACATCGTTAGTAATGTGATTGGAAAGTTGGGGAATAATAAGACGGCTTGGGATTTGTTGAAGGCTTGTTTTCCAGCGGGAACTGTTAGTGGTGCGCCGAAAATTCGCGCAATGGAAATTATTTTTGAGTTGGAAGGTTGTCGTCGGGGGCCTTATTCTGGGGTTTATGGTTATTATGATTTTGAGGGACAATTGAATAGTGCGATCGCAATCAGAACTATGGTTGTTCGTAGTGAGGGAAATGGTAAGCATTCGGTTTCTGTGCAAGCTGGCGCAGGTTTAGTTGCTGATTCTGTCCCGGAAAAGGAATATGAGGAAACTTTGAATAAGGCGCGGGGTTTATTGGAAGCTATTCGCTGTTTAAGGTAGGTTTTTTTTGAACCGCGTTCGCGTAGCGTGTGCGTAGCACGTAAGACGCGAAGGACGCAAAGAGAAGAGGAAGAAAGGGGGTGTGATGTTACAGTTTTATATTGTTGATGTGTTTGCTGAGGAAAGGTACGCTGGTAATCAGTTGGCTGTTTTTGCTGGTGATGGAGTGGCGCATCTTTCTGATGAGGAAATGCAGCAGATTGCTAAGGAAATGAATTTTTCGGAAACGACTTTTATTACTTCTAATGAGGCGATAAATGGTGGTTACAATGTCAGAATTTTTACGCCGGGACAGGAGTTACCTTTTGCTGGTCATCCGACTTTGGGAACTGCGTTTATTTTACAGCAGGAAATCATTAAAAGTTCGGTGGAAAAGGTAGTTTTAAATTTAAAGGTGGGACAAATTCCGGTGACTTTGAATTATCAGAATGATGGGGTGGAATGGTTGTGGATGCAGCAGAGAACTCCTACTTTTGGTCAGGGTTTTTCGCCAAATCAACTTGCACCTGTGTTAAAGTTGGAAGTTGAGGAAATTGATTCTCGGTATCCCATTGAAGAAGTTTCTACAGGTGTACCTTTTATTATTGTACCTTTGAAAAATCACGCAGCTTTGAAACGAATTAAGGTGAATCAAGATAAGTATTTCGATTTAGTGAGTAAGACAAACGCTAAAGCAATTTTAGTCTTTTGTCCTGAAACAAATAAGCCGGAAAATGATTTGAGCGTGCGAATGTTCGCTGATTATATGGGTGTACCAGAAGACCCCGCAACAGGTAGCGCTAACGGTTGTTTAGCTGGGTATTTAGTAGAGTATAATTATTTTGGTGAAAAACCAGTTGACGTAAGAGTTGAGCAAGGTTATGAAATTGGTAGACCCTCTTTACTACTGCTAAAATCCCAAAGAAGCAACACAGGAATTGAAGTATTTGTCGGCGGAAAATCCATTATGATAGCCAAAGGCGAATTCGTCTAAACAAGCTATCTAAAAAAATCATCTGTGTGCATCTGTGGTAAAAAAAACTAAGATAGAAACCGAAGCCAAAAACTCTCATAAACATCTGCGTTCATCTGCGTTCATCTGCATTTATCTGCGTTCTAAAAAAATGTCCAACCTCCCACCATTAAACACAGAAACGATTTGGTCAATTATCAACGAAGAAATTGACACCCAAACAGTTAACCAACTACTTTGGTATTACTTAGGATATCGCTACGACGAAGCAACCGGAAAATGGGATAACTCCGCCGTTGCTGATGAGTGGAAAAACGAATATCCCGAACCTCCAGATTTTATTGGTTGTCGTCCCCCAACAGTTAAATTAACTCGTTCTATTCCCCAAGAAAACAAACAATTATTAAAGGAAAAATTGGGCTTTAAAGGTTATAAAGTCGGGGAATTTAGTCCTGAACAAGCTAGGAGAGCAACAGCTGCTAATTGGTTGTTGAGTTATATGGCAATTAAAGGAATAAATAGTTTAAAGTAAAGTCATGTAACCCAATTGTCAAATCAACAATATCAAAGAATGATCGAACTTTGTCAGATAGTGCGACAACGCTACTTAGATAAAAAAGGATGTGAAATCGGAAGTTAAATAGATAAGTTGTGATGTTCAGGAAGCGATCGCACATATTTTGGGGTAGGGTGCTTTGGCGTAGCCTGCTGTAAGCATATCGCTAATAGCCAAAGTTTAATAGCCAAAGTTTAAGATAAAATCTTTCCAGAAGTGATCGGCTAGAATAAAAATGACTAAACAAGTAACGATCGATCTTGATGATGAAGTTTTGATTTTTCTCGATCGGCATTCGGGAGGAAACCGGAGTGAGTACATCAATAAAGTGAATTTTGTAGTTATAAGTTAAACAAAATGCACCTTAAACTTTCTGGTGCGGGTGGTAATTGGCGAGTTATTGATGAAGTTACTGACCCTGCCATTGTACAACAACAAAGTATTCACTCTTGCGGTTCTGCCTGCGGTGAAATGATCTTGAAAAGTCGAGGGATTAATAATATTAGTCAAGCTGATATTGAAAAACTAGCAACATCACCTACTTGGCCTGAATTGTTGGCAGATGCACTTAACCAACTTAATCCAGATAATCGGGGAAAATGGTTAGGTAACTTTGTTAGTACTTCATCTTTCGATGCTTTAAACGCTACGGGGTCTTGGATTGCTGTACTTTGGGGAGCAGGAGCTAGAATAGGACACATGGTAGTAGTGGATGGTATTTACAATGAGACTGTTCTCATTCGCGATCCTTGGGATGGGACAAAATACAGGATGAGAAAAGATGATTTTTTAGAATACTGGAATGGACAAGCTGTTTACTGGATAGAACAATGAAAACACAAGTTATTTCTATCGAATCTACATCAAGAAATCTGGGTTTCAATGTTGTAGTGTTAATTGGTACGGAGCAACATGAATTTATTTTAAATGTTGAAACTGCTACGATTGCCGATCGCCAGATTCAAGGTATTAGAGGAGATGAATATTTTTTGTATCTGTTTAGATTTAATCAGAATTTGGGAGTGGAAATCTATAAGCTGGTTTCACAGATGCGCGAGGGAAAGAGTTTAAAATTTCCAGTGGAGATTGGTGATTTTTATGCTGAAGAATTGGAGTTAGCTTCTCAGTAATATGCTAATAGGCTCAAACTTGTTTGGAAAACTGGCTATGACACAACCGGAATTAAATGAAAAGCAACTAGCAGAACTGGGAGAAATGCTGGAACTGGCGAAAGTTACTGAACAGAAAGCTAGAGAACTTTGTGAGATGGGAGAGGCGTTCGCACAAAAGTATGAAAAACGTCTGCGTGAATTTAAAGAAGTTTCGATGAAGTGAAATTGTATAAAAGCGATCGCACATATTTTGGGGTAGGGTGCTTTGGCGTAGCCTGCTGTAAGCATATCGTAATTAACTAATAGTTTTGCTACAAAATTAGGCTAAAAAACTGTAGTCATGCTCCTTCTACTCAAAGCTTTGGAAAAAAATATGGCTCGTTTTGGTACGATAACTAGAGTCAAAATTAAGAACTAAAAACTTATGGAACCAACCGAAGCACAGTATTTAATAATTAATGCTTTGGAAACCCTTGAATTGCTTGAATGGAGACTTTGTGATGAAGAAACAGGACGTTGGCGAATTCACACTCTCAGTCCTGTTTTACCAATTGCTATCATCTTACCAAACGGTGATATTGTCCCTCCTGAGTGGATATTATAAGTATGAGAGAACCGACGGAACAAGAGAAAAAGCAGTACGCAAGATTGCTAGAATTGACTGCCATAGCAAAACAGCGTTATTTGGATGCTGGGGGAGATCCCAAGGGTTGTCCAAGTGGTTTAAAAGGCGATGACTACATGACTGATGAAGAACGAAAAGAATCGAGAGAGTTAGAACGTCAAATTTTTGGTGTTCGGATCATCAATGATGAAGTTCACTGTCAAGGGCGAGTGTGGAAAATAGCAGATATTTCTACTAAGCAGAATCCCCACGAAACTAAATAGGTAAATTGAATCTATGCCAAAGATCGATCGACACGGTAAAGCATCAGTCCTGAACCGGGAACAAATCAATCAATTGTTTGAGTGTTTGGGTAGCGACCGGAATCGTGCCCTTTTTGGATGTTGTCTTTACCTGGGGTGTAGAATCAGCGAAGCTTGCAGCCTTCAGACTGCCGATGTGTACAGCGAAGTCGATCGGGAAGTGCGATCGCAAATCCAAATTCGTCGCGCTGCTACCAAGGGGAAGATTGCCACTAGAACGATCGACACTCACCCACAATTAAGGGAATTGTTAATTAAGCACGTTCCTGGGAAGCTTTGGGTGTTTCAAAGTCGGTCGCACTTTTGGAAACATATAGACCCGGACTCAGCAGACTGGATATTAAGGCAAGCTTGCCAAAAAGCTGGTTTAGAGGGTGTTAGCACCCACAGTTTTAGAAGGACTGCTTTAACCGCTTTGAGCTCTTCTGGGGTACCATTGAGAGTAATACAAGAAGTGTCTGGACATCGCTCTCTGAACGAACTTCAGAAATATTTGGAGGTTTCACCAGAGCAGGTCAAAAATGCGATCGCAAACTTGAAATTTTAAACTTCGGGAAAGATACTTATTCCGATATGAGCGCTAAACACCTACAAAGACGGTACATTTTACAGAAGTTTATCCCCAATTGTTCTGACTATTGCGAATATGCCTCTGGTTATTGCGAAAATCTTGGCAGTTTGGGCGTTATCCTCATGTAGCCAGAAATCAATCTGAATATTTTTCTCTAGACGATATTTATTCTGCAATTGGCGCAAAGTCTTGATTTTCTAGGGGTTCGACTCGAAATATACTCATCCCATCTCGGAAGCGAATCAGGTGATAGTAACAAGGTTTAGAGTTAATTTCTATCTCACCGCTAACATCAGTCTGATATACCGATAAGTTCCGTTCCCGGTTGTAAGTATCTAAAAACCATTTAGTTTGATTTGCGGTTAAAGTCTTTTGGTAATAAAGGCGATCGCCCTGTGACTGCTTTAACCAGACCGAGTAATTTTTGGCAAACAACTGAATTATTTCGGTTGATTTCATGCTTTTACCCTATTTCTCCCCTAAGTCTGAAAACTTAGCAGATTAGTTGTACTCGACTTTTAAAGAAATAGTTTTTATTCCCAACTTGTGAATTGCTATCATACGTTCCTCAAAAGCTCTCCAGCCAGATCTATTTTTAAAGACAATACACCCTGCGCTGCCGGGAACGTTAGCATCAAAGTGGATGCCAAATTCTCCTCTAATTATTCCGGCTGCATTTTTCACTGGGTCTGGTTGGATGTGGTAAAAGTTGCCCTCAATTCCTTTGGTAGGTAAGTAATAGGGTTTTGTCGGTACAAAGTAATCTTCTCTTTGGGGAATTGGGCCTCTAGCTCGTACCCATTGATCGTCTTTATCTTGAAAACCCGTACACCCGGAAGTACAGAGATAGTTAATTGTTTCGCCACTAGGATAAATTAGTGCTAAATTTCCATAAACTAATTGACTAGTGTCATGCAACTTCATAGAAAAGACTAATTGATGTTCCTCATTTTTTGACATACGGTTTAACCTCCAATTCGCCGCTAAAGTCCATCGTTCTACGCATAATAACTATTTCATTCAGTAAAACAGCGTTCTGATCTTGAACGTGCTTAACAAGCTCGTCTCGTTGCTCTAGTTCCCGTTTGTACTCTTCAAGTTTTGCTTGATTCATTTCTCGCATATACTCAATCTTGGCATCCACGAAAGATTTTAACCCCCACAAAACAAGGGGGAATATAGCCATTGAGATAATCCATAAACCTTGCGCTGGACTACTAGGCATTTCTTTTAAATGAGGGTATGTAGGAATGTAAGAACTTGGAGGTATTTCTTTAACTTCATTCATGGCTTTATATCACATTTCTACTATACTTTACCCATATTTTTTTTAAATACCGCTTTATTTTTTGATTTTATTTAAAACTTTATAATTACTCTTAATAGTAGAGAGAATTACAAGCCGTCTGTATTTTCTTGTATGTCTGTACTTTTAGCATACAAAATTATAGCTTCGATAATTATTTGAGTTCTGGTTTTTTTGTGTGTTTTTTCCAACATAAGTAATAAATCTGTTGTTTTTTTATCAAGCCTCAAATTAAACCTTCTGTAGTTTCTCAAGGGTGAATTTGAATAAAAGAAGTAGTCGCTAGATTCATGATTGCATTGCTCATTACAGGTCTAGGCCAAGCTAGAGATTCTTCAATTATCTGCCATCCAATAATTTGATTGGATGGCAGACTGCTTAGAGAAAGCATCAAAGCAGATGACAAAAATTCACCATTATCGAAGTAATTCATTACCTACACAATCCTTATTGCCATACTATTATTAGTTTTTAGATTAACCCAAACTTGGTTAGAATCTTGGATTTGAGTTAAGGGGGGAATCCCACTAGCACCTATTATTCCAATATCGGTAGTAGTAGCACCTACAATTATTCCCCCAGTGCAGCTACTAAGTATTATTCTTCTTATTAAGTCCCTAGTACCGCCTGGGTTAATAACGTTTGGAGCGGATTGAAGAAAATAGGATATATCTATAGAATTGTTATTAATTTGATTGGCTATGCAGCTTTTTAAAATAGAGTAATCGTTTCCTGCTCCACAAAACCCATAAAGTGAATTATTATCCCACCAGCTAGGACGAACTGATGGAAATACAAAGCCAAGATTAAAATTAGAAGCATTATTGTCACTTCGTATTACAGCTAATAAAGCTATTTCTGGACTCTTAAAAGTGCAAAATTTAATAGGGAAGTTTTCATTAGACCCATATCCAATACTCACAGAATTTCCAGTGGTATCACTAAATGAGCTAACGCTGTTAACAAGATTGTTAGTAGTGTAAGCATCAGAAAACCATTGCTGAATCTTAATACTCGTACCAGATGGTTGACTAACATTTATTCGCAAATATCCTTTATCCTTTGGAGCAGCAGTAGGGAGATCGAAAGAGAAATACATATCATTTTCCGAAGTACTCTCATTAAGGTAGCCTAAAGCAATCATTTTATTTGTGATGCTACTTCTTAATAAGGCAGCATTCCACTGCTGAGGAATAATTTCTTGTGTAAAAGCTACTGGCATACTACCCCATATATTTAAGCGAAAAATTCAAGGTTTCATCAGATAAGTTTTCTAAGCGCAAATATAGCACTTCTCCAGTAAATATGGCTACTGGATTTAGGTAAAAGTTTGCTCTACTGAGTCCATCATTTTTGTTAATTAATATGTCAAATACACATTGATTATTTAAAGGTCGAACATCAGTCGTTCTATTAGCATCTTGCAAAAGATTTTCGATACTGGTGTAAGCTCTGACCCGACAAGAGCGATCGCACTCTACACCATAAAAGTAAGCAAAATTGATATTGTAAGCTGATTGGCTGTAAGCCTCGTTCAACTGTAAATTAATCACTTTAGGTGCAAAAACTGTTGCACCTCCAGATGTCACACCTCCTGTTATTGAGGGGAGGTTGTCTATTTTAGATTCAATCGTTGTTAATCTAGTCATAACCGAGCTTAAGTCGGTTGTGGGAATTAAATCTATTTGTTCTGCAATTGTAGCTAACTGAACTTGAACAGGTGTTAGATCGACTTCTACATTTTTCAGCACTTTTAGCAGAGTTAGTTTTTGAACTGTGGTAATATCTTCTTTTAACACTTGTTTTAGAATTAAAGAAAGCAATTATTATTTTATCCAATCATGCCACAAAAAATCATCAATATCCCTAAAATAATTACTAGCGCTAACAACAACCAATACGTTGACATTTATACGCCTGCAATGATTGATGGTTATCAATGCGATGCAATTATCTATGATTTTTTTGTAACATTCGACTTAAAATCAATTGATGAACTTCCTTATGTACCTAAACCGGAAGGCGGTGCTTTGTGGACAAAGGAAGAGTTAGACAGAGATTTCAACGAGCGCACTAGTGATTCACCTTCTAAAATTTTTAGTATCTATTACGAAGTAGGCAGTATTACTATTACGGCTACTTCTATTTTGTGTTACCGTCAGTCGCCAAATTACACAGAATCAATGATGCAGTATTTAACAACTCAAGGGAAACTAGGTATAGCTTTTGGAACAAAAATTAAAGTAAGAATTGAAGCCAATAACAGTGGCTTATTAGGTAATAATGATACTATTTCATTATGGATAATGGGAGAAGAAATTAAAGAGCCAACCATTGATGAATTAGCTATTAAATATTTAAGTTAGGCAGTTATTATGGGTCGTGTTTTTACTCCAGACGGGCAGATTTTGGGACGGAATCCTTATGGCGGTGGCGGTCGTGGTGGCGGCGGTGGTTTTGGTGGTTTTGGTGGTGGCGGTCGTGGTGGTTTTGGTGGTGGCGGTCGTGGCGGCGGTGGATACGGCGGAGGCTTTCGATTGCCCGATAGTAGTGGTCGCGGCTCTTATGGTGGCGGTCGTGGCGGCGGTGGATACGGCGGAGGTGGATCAAGACCTACTCGACTGCCGGGATTAAATAATATTGTGCGTTTTCCTCGTGCCCCTCGATTGCCAAATCGAGTTCCAAATGTGGATCTACGACTACCTAGATTTCCTGATTTTAGAGGTACTTTCAGGCTACCTAATCCAAGATTTCCAAACTTGAGTTTTCCCCCATTACCAAATTTTTTCAATCCACCTTCTCAACCCAACCGAGGATCGAGGCAAGACAGGAGGACACCTCAATCGCAATCACAACCGCAAGCTCAAACAACTACACCACCGCCAACGGGGAATAATACTGAAAGATTTCCCGAGCAACCTTCAGGCGGTATTCAGATTGATGCTGGTTTTGTATTCACTGGGGATATAAAAATAAAAGTAACGAGGGAAGTAGGTAATTTTTACTCAGATTCTATCAGAGGAAGTTTCCCTCATGGCTTTTCTACTTCAGAAAGAGTTTTTGAAGTTTATGTAGAGAATTTTAGAGGTATCTATAAATCTGTTGCTTCAGCATCTATTAGTGACAGTACAGATGCTTACTCATTTAATCAATACAGCTATTACTACATAATTGCGAGTAGCCTTCAGTATGTTAACTGGACTAGGATTACTCAATTTGGTTTTCCCGTTTATCAAATTCCTTATGAAAATTTTGGGATTGGTAATGAAAGCTCAAGTTTTGGATATTCCACATACCAATACATCCAAAACGGACAATTAAGGATAGGTGAAACTATCAACAAGGGTTGGTCAAGGGTCACAGTAACGGTAGAAACAATTCCGGCAAATCCTCTCAATTCCCCAAATCCTTGGACTAATACAAACACAAGCATAGATTATGATAATGATACAGAGTTAGATGAAGACGATATGCCGTGCGATCGATGCCGTGCAGAAGAGATGATCTGGTACTTGCGGTCTATGCGAGCAACTATACCAGTTAATCAAACAAGTATTACAAAGTTGCCTACCGGAGATCTCCTGACCGTTGATTCAACGGGAATGAAGACTGTTTTCTGCTTACCTGGAACTCAAGAAGCTATCAAGGAACAGTTTAATCTGTTGGCTGAAATTAAAAAGCGAACTGCACACGCTTTTAATCAAGCACGTAGAGCCAAAGTGATGACAAGAATTATGCAAATTTTAAACATCACTGATGTTTTCTTGAATATTCATAATGCAATGATGATCAGTGCCGATATTAGCGAAACTTTCTTTGATTCAATATTTTTTGTCATTGATTCTATCCCTAGAATCCTTGATGATATTCCCCTAGTCGGAGGGTTCTTTGAGACAGAAGAATGGCAAGGCTTTGATTCTAAAGAGTTGATAGTTAAAAAATTGGATGAGGTAGGTAAAGCAGCTTTTGGGGTGGAAACTTGGGAACAAGCTAAAGCTAAATGGGCAGCTTTTAATAACATAATTCGCACTGGCAATACCATGTTAATGAACATGAAAGATCTGCGAGATTGTCATGGCGATTTAGCAGAAATGGCTGCTGAGAGGATAGCTAAAGTTAATAATGCCCTCATTAAAGCTGGGGTGTTAGATGAAAATGGCAACTGGATGGCAGAGAATGTTAGTAGACGATCGGCATTTTTGGATAAGCTAGAGAGAATTGAGGAGAGTGGCGTTGTTAATACCGCTGTGTTTTTTCAAACGATGGCATCAGGTGTACTGGACATCCAAGAAACTAAAAGGGATTTGGATGAAAGTCGCCAGGAATTTAAGAACGCGATTAGAGATGGAGCGCAAACTCTTTCAGGCCAAGAAACCGAAAGCAAAACTGCATCGCAAGGGGCTGATTCTACTAGGGATGATGCTAAACCAGCAGAATAGATCGAGTATCCGGGAATATCAGCTTCGGACTTTTAATAGGTTTTATTGATAGAATCAAGCTGATATTTTTATTTCGATAAAAATGTTATGCCTTTACCGCAAAACTTCTCGGAATGGGAACATTTACAAAACCAAGTTAGGCGCTTGCACAATGAGCGAGTGCGGGAATTTTTTGCTGATGTTGATCAGGATGATGATATTTCTTCACCTAGAGGTAGCCTAAAACAAGCTTGTTTACTCAAAGATAAAGATTCGGCAATCATTACAGCAGTGCGAATGATGTTCTTTGAATTTTCAGTAGGAAATGCTCGTTCACTGCAAGCTCCAATTTATGGAATGCCTGTCGATCAGTTCCAAGAAGAATTTGAGGTGTCTTACCGCCCAATGGTTCGCTTATATTTTTCCCAAGATTTAGCGGCTGTTCCTAATGATTTACCACCAATTAGGCAAGAGATTTCATTTAGGTTAATGAACGAAACTTCTGAGACAATCTCGAATGGAGATCTTTCACTTTTAGCTAATAAAATTAGGACTAAATTTTGGACTTATGATTTTAATAAAGGTAAAATCAAAACTACATATACAGACCCTTCAAAAGGATACCGATTATCTATTAATGCTATTTCTGAGTCAGAAGGACTTAACGTTATCCAAGATGTTCTAAGTATTCAAGGGCATACGATAGAAGATAAATTTTTAAATGTTAAAGATAAACCTAGATTAAGCTCAGACAATTCGCCAGGGACAAAGACAATTCTAGGTAAACCAAGAAAGGGTAGGAGATGGCGACCTACAGGTACGGTGCGGTTTCGATTTGCCAACATCTCTATTTGTGGATTGGCAAAAGATCCTATTTTGGTTGATAAAACTGGAACCTTCCCACAAGCGATAATCTCTAATTAACTACAACGAAACCTTAAGGTTTCGTTGTGGTAATCTTTGCCAAAATCTCTTATATGATGAGCTTTAGAGGTATTCAGGGGGGAAGTTTATGCCCAACAGACCGAACGGGAAACGGGTGCTTTGTAAAATGACCATCAACGATGGTGGCAAAGGAGGCCAGAAAGATACGAGTGGTAGTCCTAACGAGGTAATCATTAGAGTCAAGCAAGGGACAGCTAAGGCTTTGGGGCTTGATCCTTTATCAGAGTTGCCTGAAGGTAAAACGGGAAAAAATGGGGTGAAATACTTCAAGCGTGGTGCTAAGGGCACGAAAAGTTTTACTTTGGTTCTTAAAACCCCGACTGAAGTAGGGGGAGTGACAGTAAAAACTGTTGATCTTCCTGTCCCCTCCTCGCTGTCGGTTACAGAGTTTTACAAGTATGCTTTTGCTAACTTGAAGACTAAAATTAATGGGTTTATTTCTGATGATGGGATGAGTTATATGTGGGATAGTCCTACTACTACTACAACTCCTTAATGTTTTGGCAATCTGATTCAATTATTTGGGAGGTTTAATTGTGGATTTTGAAGTTTATGTTTTGTGTGAAAAGAAGAGTGGGGCATTAATCAATGTTTGGACAGGTAATGCTTTTGAGCATCCGGCTCAATTTTCTCCTTACTATTTTAATAAGCGCGAAATTCCGGCTGCTTACAGATTGATGAGTAATTTGTATATGGACAGATTGCGGGAAAATGAAAGTGAATTATCTTTGGAAAAATTTACTTTTACTTATGCTAATCCCATCGCTTCTGCTCCTACTCCACCAGTGGAAACGCCAGAAGAGGATGAGGACTTAGAAGCGGCGTGATTGATTTAACTACTGGCAGTTGGAATTTTGCGGGAAGCCTTATCATTACTGATGTTTATGGTGAGGCTTTTTCGCTATCAAGCCGGGTTATTTTAGTTGAATGTAGTTCGGCTCCAATGGCGACTACTCGCTGGATTGTTGGTGGCTGTTGGCAAAACTTTTCTGTTAATGGTAGAAATGCTATAGCTAATTTCTTTCCTTTAAATGTGGGAAATAACTTATTAATTTATCCTACAAAAACATCGGTTTATGGACTGAAGATTTATACTAAATCTTGGACACAATCTGTTAGCTTGAATGTTTGGGAATACGAAGAATTATGATTGACCCAAGTTTGATTGAATCGATAGAAGTTAACACAAAAATTGGTACGCAAAAGGATATTGAATCTGCTCCTGTAGTCCCCAGAAAAACTGTTCTAGTTACGGTTCCATCCGGTGAAATTAGGACGGAATCGGGGGCGGACGCGACTTACTTGGTTTTTGACTGCGACTGTCTTGATGCTCTTCCTTGGTGTAAGGCTCAGTGCTGTAGTCTTAAGGGTACGGTGGTTCACATGGAAGAGTTGACAGAACTTTTGGGTAAAACCATATTGAACGATGTACATGGACGCTACGAAATGAAGCGGGAATGCGATGGTTTTTGTACCTGCTTAGACCGTGATAAGAGGTTGTGTACTATATATGAACAGCGCCCACAAACTTGCCAGGATTTTCATTGCTCTAGAGGTTTGCAGCGGGGGTGGCCTCTGCCCAACACTGTGTCTAGAGTTGAGCATTAGTTATTTCCAAGCTCGTATAATTTTGGTAATTTCTTCTGGACTTTTGCCTCGTTGGATCAGAGATTCGACCATTACCCAGCGTTCCCGCGTCCGCTGGGTGTGGGCATTTCCTCCAGGAATATGTACAGTTTTTTTTGACCCGGTGACTCTGTTGAGTGAGTAACAATACCTGACGTAGGTATGGTTGCCGCGTTCGTAGGTTTCTGTCCATTGGTACAGTTCACCCGTACTTTGGTTTTGCGCTTGTGACAGTTCACCCGTTGTATCACTGCTATACAACGGGTGAACGCTTTCTGAGCTTACGGGTGAATCGATAAGTTCTGGATATATATCAATATCATCTGGATGTTTGACTTTTACGTAGATACTGGTGTCGAATAGTTCATCCATATTTAGTGTGCAGGGAAGCTGTGTTAGACGCTAGATGTGGTTAAGCCAGCGAACGCGCCGCTGGCTTAAGTTTTATGCACCCTCAATCGTTGATTCTTCTTCTGCTTCTTCTAATTCCTGAATTATTTGCTCAATATTTTCTAGATCGTTTCGTAGGTCTTCTATTTTTTGGTCATAAGTAACAAGGCGATCCTTTATTTTCTGCTTTCTCTCTTCATGTTCTGCCAACTGAGACATTAAAGTTTTTCTCAGTTGGCGGGCAAGTTTCCCATTAACTGTGATGGAGATAGAGGTGGCGCTTGTCCTCTCAATATTTGCTCCAGGGCTTCCGCATCGCTGGTCGTTCCCATCACTTCTTTCGTCTGTTGAATAACTTCGTAAGCTGTGGGCGTTATCCTCACTGTCAACTGTTTGGACTTCTTTTCCCCATGTACTGCGTGTTTTGTCTTTGCCATGTTCGCTTATTGTCATACAATCGTTACTCCATTTTGTCATGCAATTAGTCTTGACACTGATTGTAATGCAATGTAAGGTAAAAATGTATTGTAATGCAATAACAGATAACCCCAGAACCAACCTGTTCTGTGACGGTCAACAGCTGTCTATCTGTTACCCGCGTTTTCTGACTGCGAGTGTCCCCGTTACTCGGTGCGATCGGCCCGATCGCGATCGAGAGCCTTTTTTAATTAAAGGAGAAAGCCAGCGGGATGGTTTACCAAACTTTATAAACGGAGGTAATGCGATCGACTAATGCAAGGACATATTAGCGTTCAGTTCAGTTGGCGAAACCTAATGATTGGGGTTTGTCTAAAACCTGTAGTCATTGGCAGGGGAGCAATCATTTGGATTTATCCCTTTCCGCTGATTGCTATCAGAATCATGCTGTTTGAACCAAGGAGAAAAGGATGAAGATTTCTCACTTTTCTGGTGGTTTGAGTTGGCGGACTATTCTGCTTGGCGTTCAGATCGATAAGTTCGCAATGGAAAAATGCACTCTTTGGTGTTTTTGGATTCACCCTTTTATGGGGGTTTACATACATTTGGAGGTAATAACAAAGTGACGGATTCTATTAGTAAGTTTCAGGATGTTGTGACGGACATTCGCAAAAACTTAGCTGAGTGTGGCGAAAAAGGCATATTGCTGATTCGCATCACAGACGGACGGATGATGCCTTTATTTCAAGCGGCTTTGCTGCGAATGAAGTCTGAGTTTTACCAAAAGGATGTTTTTCCTGCTTTACAGTTAGTTGGTGATAAGGAGTTAGCAACTGCTTATTTAGCACCTTGCTGTTTGGCTTTGGGGGAAGCTATTGAGATTTTAGCTGAAGGCGATGCTCAAAGGGCAGAAGATTGGAAGCGGCGCTTGTTTGAGAAAGCACGCATAACGATCGAAAATTCTCATCCTGAAATCGTTGCTGATATGCTTTCTAAGATGTTTACTGCTGATATCGCAGAGGCACTTCTTTAATTGAAAATGCGATCGAACTTTCTCGCAAAGTTTGATCGCATAACAAATGTTCTTTTTTTGTATTTACCAATGGAAATCATCATAAAGGAAAAAGCCGTGTTTTGCAATATTGGCAGCACTTGGCTGAACCTAGCTCATGCCCAAAGTATCGTCCAAAATGGCGATCGAGTTTCTATCCTTTGGGCCGACGGTCGAATTCAGGGTTTTACCCCGGCTGAATCAAAGAAAATCATTCAAACATTGCAGGAGTACAGCAAAAAATGAAAATAGTTCGTATTGGTTACGGCGAAACAATTAGCACAGGGAATTACGAGAATATGAAACCTTACTTTGAAGCTGAACTTGAGGACTGGGAAGATCCTTTAAAATCTCTAGAAATCCTCAAGCAAATGGTTAAGGCAGTCCACAGAGGAAGAACCGATCTTGACGATATTTTTGAGCAAAAATTGACAGCTGAACGTCGCATATCGTGGATAAATGACCGAATTAAATCGGCTAAAAAACGTTGGCAGGATGCGACAAAATCTTGGCAAGAATTAATCGCCATGTTTAAATCGGTCGGACTTTCTCAAGTTCGCATCGACCAAATAGAGGCATCTTTCCCCCAAGAACCAAATTTTACTTTGATTGGCGAAGAACCAGAGGAGGAAGAGGAAGAAGAGGAAGAAGAAGACGACGACGATAACGAATATTAACCCGCCTGATGAGACTGTGACCTAGCACAGTCGAAACACCCCTTAAAGGGGTGTCGCGGGGTCTAGCCCACACCGCAAGGGAACGAGGGATTCAGAGTGAAAAGGCTTTTTTAAGCTTCATGTTTTCTCGTCTACTCGTTCCCATTTTACTGGGTAGTTATCTGCTGTCAATCGGCTAATTGACAGCACTAACTAAGGCAGTTGAGATTAAAGATGAATTGCTAACCGCTTGGGGATTCGTGTCTCTAAATCTGCCTATATTCTACCAAATCCCAACTTATGAACCTAGAAAATAAAATACAAAATCTCTTAACTTTGTGGCGCAAATTTTTGACCCCTGGTGCTGATGTTTTCATTGGGGCTGATGTTAGTAAAGATAACATTTGCATTTGGGTAGACTCTGCTACCAATGCACCAGGGAAACTTAAAAGTTACTGGGAAGATGTCAAGGATTTACTAGAAGAATTTGGAGAAGCTAAACGCAGGTACGAACTGTTACGTTTGTATGCCAATACTGAGGGTGCGGTAGTACTTCGTCACTTAGCTCAGACTTACAAAATTATTAGTTTGGCAATGGAACCAACGGGTACAAATTACTCTGCTGTGTGGGCGAAAATTTGTGAGACTGAAGGCATCCCAATTCGGTGGGTTGGTCACATTGAAGTAGCCAATTTTCGCAGATCCAATAGATTGCCAAATAAAAACGATGCTGCTGATGCAGTAGCAATTTACTATTACTTACTCACTTACCAAGATGAGGCACATTACCTTACTCTAGATGTGGAGGCTATTTCTCGGATACGACAGCTTTACCTACAATTAGGCAGCTTGGCACGCATCCAAAACCCAATAGTGAATAGATTGCGCCAGCAGCTTGCGGTTGAGTTCCCGGAAGCTGCTGGTCATTCCATCCGTCCGGGAGTGCAGGGATTTTCGCCTTTTGCTGCATGGTTGGCAGAACTTCCAGCAGAAAGAACAGCTAGATACGAACAGATGTACTCAGCTTCGATCGCGCCGCAGTATGAGATTGAGATTTCTACTTTCACCCGGCGTTTAGCGAATCAACAATGCGAATTGCATTTATGGGAAGCGACGCTGGAAGCAGAATTATCTGAGCTACTTGCTAATCCAGAGTTCGCAAAATATACCGCCGCCTTCAATAAGTTAGAGTTCGGACTCAGAACCAGGGCGATTATCCTGGCCCAAGTGTACCCAGTAGAAAAATTTGCCCGGTTCAATAGAATTACTGGCAGTTTCAATTACACAAAATCACTGGCTGCTTTTAAACAACGGCTTGGGTATGGTGGCGAACAGTCCGACTCTGGTGATAAGGAACAGCGAAAAGCTTTCGGCTCTAAACTTTCACGCAAGGCTCTTTACTTGTGGGTTCTGACTAAAATCAGTGCCCAAGCCCGCAGACCTAAAGTAATGTCAGCAGAATTTAAGCAGTTGTGTGAGTTTTACGACGCTCGAATGGCAAAGTATGACTATAACGACTGGGTAGCGAGTCAGCGTAATTCAGCTGTGAAAAAGGCGATCAACACTTTGCGATCGACACTTTCGGATGAAGTTTTTGCACTTGTGGAAAAACAACTTCCACTGCTGATGGAAGAGGAGAAAAAACCCACGCCGATGGAAGCCCGTAAAGGTTACGGTTCTTTGGTCATTAGCCACACGGCAGCGCGGGGAGTTAAACAACTTTTTCGTTTATTAACTCGGTAGTTTTTAAAAACCGCATTTCTGTTTGGAGTGCGGTTTTTAAAATTGGAGCCATATACTTCTAAGATGAAAACATCTGCACATAGACTTTTCAGACAAGGGATAAAGATGGATACAAAAGCTTTTAAACGTTCGCTGCAACAATCAGAAAATTATCATCGTAAAGGATTCGGTCATCAAGAGGAAGTCGCTGGAGTTCTGAAATCCGAGTATCAAAGCAGCCTAATTCAGCAAATCCGCGAAAATAACTACATTCTGGAAAAGGGAGATGTCACCATCAGACTAGCAGAGGCGTTTGGCTTTTGCTGGGGTGTGGAACGTGCGGTAGCAATGGCTTATGAAACTCGTCAGCATTTCCCCACAGAACGAATTTGGATTACTAATGAAATTATCCACAATCCTTCGGTAAATCAAAGATTGCGGGAAATGAAGGTTGAATTTACTCCTGTAGAACAGGGTAAAAAGGATTTTTCTGGAGTTGGTGAGGGTGATGTGGTAATTTTACCTGCCTTCGGTGCCAGCGTGCAAGAAATGGAATTGCTTTCTGAAAAGAAATGCACAATTGTTGATACTACCTGTCCTTGGGTGTCGAAGGTTTGGAACACTGTTGAAAAGCACAAGAAAAAGAGTTATACCTCAATTATTCACGGCAAATATAATCACGAAGAGACGATCGCAACGAGTTCTTTTGCTGATAAATATTTGATTGTGTTGAATATGGCACAAGCCGAATATGTAGCAAATTATATCTTGAATGGTGGCGATCGCGAAGAGTTTTTAGCTAAATTCAACCGTGCTTATTCTGAGGGTTTCGATCCCGATCAAGATTTAGAATTTATCGGTATTGCTAACCAAACTACCATGCTCAAAAGTGAAACTGAGCAAATTGGGAAATTGTTTGAACATACGATGATGAAAAAGTATGGCCCAGATCAGTTAAATGACCATTTCCAAAGTTTTAATACAATCTGCGATGCTACTCAAGAACGGCAAGATGCCATGTTCAAATTAGTAGATGAAAAATTGGATTTAATGGTAGTAATTGGCGGGTATAATTCTTCCAACACTACGCACTTACAAGAGATAGCGATTGATAGAAAAATCCCCTCTTATCATATCGATTGCGCTGAGAGAATTGGCCCTGGAAATCGCATTGAACATAAAATTTTACACAGCGATTTAGAAGTAGTAGAAAATTGGCTACCTGCTGGCAAAATTGTCGTGGGAATTACCTCTGGTGCTTCGACACCGGATAAAGTTGTGGAAGATGCGATCGAAAAAATCTTCCAATTAAAAGCCGCTGCATTAGTTTAATTTACCCCACCCTCCAACCCCCTCCCCGCCTACGAGGAGGGGGCTTATTAACTGTACGTTCGCTCATTTTTGAAGGGTAAGAGGAATTAATAGCTTACTGCGTAAGGCTTCAAGGTGATTGTGGATCTGATGGTGGTGATTGTGCTTTAAAGTTTGGTTTTGCCGAGATTTAAAGTTTGGTTTTGCCGCATTACTCTCTGAAACCCTCATAACCCCGTTTTACAAGTATACTGGCAAGACAGGTTTTTAAAGACTGATTTTGCCGAAATAGCAATTTTCAAGTTTGAGTTTGCCGAAATAGTAGAGACTTGTTATGATGCTTTTATCGGTAAAGTAGGAACAATTTTAGGGAGGATAGCCATGCTCTCCGATGCTGAATTTCAAGCATGGTGCGATCGCCTGCAACTCTCACAACAACAAAGAGATTGGGTTAACCAAATTCGCACATCTCCTCCCGTCCGTAAGGTCAAAGGGAGTTCAAGAAATGTTCATGGCCCTTACGCTAGTAAAAAAATGGGCAGAACAATTCAATTTGAATCCCACACCGTTGAATTACCTGCGATCGTTCAATTTTATGAAAATGATGACTCAGTTTTAGAATACTGGGATCAACCGATTAAATTCACTATCAAATGCTCACCTCAAGGGAAACAAGCCACCACTATTGCTCATTACCCTGATTTCTTTGTAATGAGAAAGAATCGCTGTGGGTTTGAGGAATGGAAAACAGAGAAAAAACTTGACACACTCAGCAAGGAACAGGCTTATCGTTACCAAAATTTGGAAGGAAAATGGGTAGATGTCATTGTCCAAGAATATATTGAAAACTTAGGATATTATTACAGCCTTCGCTCAGATAGTGAAATTGATTGGGTCAAATATCGCAATCAGAAGTATTTACAACCATACAAACAAGGATATTTAGAACAAAAATACATCCTTGACGAACAGATAGAATTCCATCTTAAAGAGATTATTATTAGTAATCCGGGTATTAACCTGACAAATCTGCTTAAAAAAGCGGAAAATGCCACCATTGACGATATTAATACCTTAATTGCGCTTGAACAAGTTTATGTCGATTTAAGTACAGTCGCCTTAGTCGAACAAGATAGAGTACACCTATTCCGTGACCAAGCCACTGCCGAAGCATACATTACTGCTACCCATGACTATGGTGAACCTGTATCTAGCAGTGTGCAAATAGTCGATCTCAAAGTGGGTTCATCATTTCTTTTAGATGGAAAAAGCCTGACTATTGACCATATTGGAGAAAGTAAAATTATTCTCAAAGGAGAACAAGGAATTATTCGTTGGACTCATGCGGAATTTCAACAATTAGTTGAGTTAGGGGAAATTAGTCATCTTCAAACAACAGAACAGACAACCTTATATGAAGAGGGATGGCAACAATACTTTAGAGAAGCCAGTCCTAAAGCTTTAGAAATTGCTAATCAACGATATCAAGCGATTAAACCACTTTTAGATGGAGAGTCTTATGATTCTCTAAACTGTGATGTACCAGAACGAACCTTGCGCCAGTGGAAAGCCAAATATCGCAAAGCGAAACAAGAACATGGAGTTGGTTTGGTAGGTCTAATTCCCCAATATAAAGGTAATCCAACTCCTCGCTATTCTGATGAAGATTTAGAATTCATTGATAAGGTAATAGAAGAACACTATGAAACCTTTAAACAAAAGAATGCTTGGCAAACTTATCTAATACTAAGAGATAAATGGGAGGAATCAGGACTCACCTCTCCAATTCCTAGCCATACCTTTTACTATGAAAGGCTAAAGAAACGAAACTCTTATCAACAAACTAAAAGAAGGATGGGATCTCGCGCCGCTAATAGTCTTTTGGGGCCTTGGTTAATTAAACCCACTACCCCCCGTCATGGAGATCGCCCTCTTGAAATTGTTCATATTGACCATACTCAGCTTGATGTTCAATGTGTATGTCCCTACAGTAAGAAGAACTTGGGCAGACCTTGGGTAACAGGCATGATTGATGCCTATAGTCGCCGGATTTTAGCCTTATATCTAACTTTCGATCATCCAAGTTATCGGTCTTGTATGATGGCTATCCGCATCTGCGTGCAACGGTTTGGGCGATTCCCTGAATGGATTGTTGTAGATAACGGAAAAGAGTTTCTATCTACTTATTTTGAAACTTTATTAGCTCGATTTGAAGCTAGTAAAAAACATCGTCCCAAAGATGTTCCGAAATTTAGTTCGATTATTGAACGTTGGTTTGGGTCACAGAATACGGAATTTATTAATAATTTAAGGGGTAATACCCAAATTATGAAGCACGTCCGGCTCGTTAAGAAAGAAAATAATCCAAAAAATTTAGCCGTTTGGGATTTAGAAGAATTATACGATTATTTGGCTTTTGGCTATGCTTATGGAGTTTACGATCGCGCCGAACATCCGGCTTTAGAAGGAATCTCTCCTCAACAAGCCTTTGAATTGGGATTAGCTAAAACGGGACATCGCCCTCATCAATATATCAAGTATGATGAGCAATTTAAGATATTAACTTTGCCGACAAACAATAAGGGAACGGCTAAAGTTATTCCGGGTAAGGGAATCAGGATTAACTATCAAGATTATTGGTCGGATGAATTTTACAGTGTTGAAAATCAATCGGTTCCCGTCCGCTATGACCCCCTTGATTATGGGGTTGCTTATGCTTATGTTAATAATCATTGGGTGAAGTGTTTATCTAATTATTACATGAAATTTCAAGGCTATTCAGAAAAGGCGGTAGAGATAGCAACAACTGTTTGCCGTACAAAACAACAAAGATATAATCAAAGTCAATATGTGGGAGCTAAAGAGATTGTTGACTTGCTGAATAATGCAGAAGAACATGAAGAAATAATGCTACAAATTCGTCGAGATCAATCGGCTAAATTAGTTTATAATTTAATCGAAGGAACTCTTAGTAGCGCTGTTTTAAATTCAGTAGATATTAAGCAGCCTTCCGCACCCAAAACTAAAGAGATTGAAGAGACTATTTTGGATAGGGAAGAAGCTGTTTTACAGCCAAGCCTGTCTAGAGAAATTAACCTTGACAACATTCAACCTTTTGCTGATGAGGAATTATGGTAATGGCTAATAATCGTCTGGTTCCTCTAGAAATTCTTCAAGAATCGACGGATAATAAACTTAAATCTTTTAAAGATGTGATTGTTCCTCATCGCAATATCAGGTTGATTTTAGAACAGCTACTCAAAAATGCAGTAGAACCGGATGATGCTTTAGTATATTTGGTGTTTGGGGTAACAGGTGTAGGAAAATCTCGGTTGAAAGCAGAATTTGAAAAACGATTACTTAAACATTTTCAGGATAAAATTATTTCCAATCCTGGGAGTTTAGTTGTAGGGGGAATCGAGGTAGATAGCGCTGAAGGAGGGAAGTTTAACTATTCTGATTACTATATTCAGGTGTTGGAGTCTTTGAAGGAAGTTTTGATTGATTATAAGGAAAATTATGGGATTGATTTAGAAAATGATAACGAAGATAATTTAAAAGGAGATCATGAAGGAAAGAATGCTAAGGCTTTGCGTCGGACAATGCAAAAAGTTTTCTTACATCGTCAGTTAAAAGCTTATACCCTCGATGAAGCACAGCATTTATTTGATGTGGCAGGGGGAAGACAAATTAATGTTCAAATGAACTGGCTTAAATCGATCGCTAATAAAACTCAAACTGTTCATATTTTATTTGGAACCTATGAGCTTTTAAAATGTCAACAAGTAAATGGTCAAGTAGGAAGAAGAAGTGAAGACTATTATTTACCTCCCTATTATCTAAATAAAGTAGAAGACCAACAAGAATTTATTAAGGTTATTAAAACGTTACAACAGTATTTCCCAGTGGAAAATACCCCAGAGTTAGAAGAACATTGGGAATACTTTATGGAATACTCGATAGGATGTGTGGGAATTCTCAAAAGTTGGTGGTATCGCGCCCTCAAAAATGCGTTAGATGATCGAGCAAAAACGGTGAGAATGAAAGATTTTAAGGCGAGGGAGTTATCCGCAGGAAGACGAAAAAAGATAAAAGAAGAGTTAGAAGCAGGAGAAAGACTTTTAGCCAGTTTATATAATGACGGAAACCTTAAGAAAACAGAATCTACTGACAGTTCATCAACGAAGAAAGGTGGAAGAGTTGGAGAGCGTAAGGTAGGTAGAGACTTAGTAGGAATCAATCAAGAAGGATGAGTATTTACTCAGAGCTTTGGAGTCCAAAACCCCTAGAAATTCCACAACGGAGTCGGTTATTTTGTCTGGAACCTATTGCGGTGGGAAGTCCCTACACAGAAAGTCTTAGTAGTTATGTAAATCGTTTGGCGCAGGCGCATTGTTTAACCTCCCAAAAGCTCGTGATGGGAGAAATTGCCCCACTTATTCTTAAAGATGAGGATAAATCTGAGCTATTGTCTAAAAATCTCAGTCACCTATTGGGAAATAGCGATGCCAAACCAGCTATTAATGGAATGCGGGAAATGACGGGAAAGTTAGTCACCGTCTTAGAAGAGTTAACCATGCGTCAGAATTTACGTTTTTTGACTCTTTTAAGTTGGAAAGGAATGATTCATGATCAAGGATTATTTCGGAATTATCGCGCTTGGTGTCCTTGTTGTTGGGAAGAGTGGAAGCAGAAGAAGAAGACGATATATGAACCATTATTATGGTCATTTAAGGATGTAGAAGTTTGTTTAATTCATAAGCAGCGATTAGTAGAAGTATGTCCTCATTGTGGTTCCAGTTTACCTGTAATGGCTAGGATTTCACCTCCGGGATTTTGTTCTCGTTGTTATCGGTGGTTAGGACAAGGAATGATAGGAGAAGAAGAAATAGAAAAATATAGAGTTAATATTCAAGGAATTAGTGAATTAATTGCACTTGTTCCCCAATTAAAATATGCACCCATCCCGATCGAGCTAACCCGGAAGTTACAATTAATTTCGTCAGTGTTTGAACAAGCTATGGGGCAAGATTTGAACTTCTTGGGAGAGCTATGGGAAATCTTAGAATCTCTGAAGATAGCATCAATACGAAATCAAAATCAACCATTACATTTAGTGAAATTGATTATTCCTGTTTGTGAGAAAGCGAAGATTAGTATATCCCAGTTATTCTTGTTAAATTTTCAGGAATTGGGGAACACACTATTCGAGAACTTAGGTCTGAAATTAACGTTATAAAAGAATCGCGTAGAGTAAGCAATAGGACTTAGGCAACTGTTTACTAGCGATCGCTTTCGGTTTATTGTAAATATTGGACATGAACTGTCTTCTAATACCTGCCCAAACTTGCATTGAGAGGTGCGTCTCTACCAAGAGAAAGCGATCGCAGCCACAGCATTATCGATCGTTAACAGAATATACTTAAAGTAGTGTAAAAAAAGTCGCTCTTTGGTTAGGTTATCTTAGCATGAGTATTGATGATGAAGATTTAGGCAGTGAGGGTTTGACGGAAAACCGCCAACTGCAACTTTTCACCGATAGGTATGAGTTTACACGATTATTTGCTAGTTATTTAAACGACGACCCGCCACGCCAAAGTATTTTGTATTTTTATGGTGATGGCGGGAATGGTAAATCATTATTGTTGAAATTTTTACAGACTTTTTGTAGCAAGCGATTTATCCCAAAAACTTGGGAACAACTCAAAGTTAACTCAAATCATCGCGTAGTCGCGGAATTTATTAAAAATGCCAAAGTCAGAGAAAACTGCACTGCTATTCCCGCAGTTTGGCATGATTTTGGATTGCCTGCAAGGGGGGAAAATCAACCGCAAGATCCCTTTTATGGGTTGTTAATGTTGCGGCGAAATATCTCGGAAGCTGCGCCACAATATAAGTTTAAGTTTCCTTTGTTTGACTTTGCTTGCGTTTGGTATTTACATAAGAATGGGAAATCGGCAGAAGAAATTAAGCGACTTTTTCCCTTAAATGAAGTTGCGGGATTGATTGCACCAGTAATTGATTTGGTAACACAAAATCCTATTGGTACTTTTGCTAAGGCAGGTTTAGACTTTTTTGTTAAAGATATAGATCAAAAAATTGCGCTGTATTGGCAACAACGGCAATTATCAGGAGAAAGATTAGAGGAAATTCGTTCTAAAGATGTTGATACTGAGTTAATTTTTGAATTGCCGAAATTGTTAGGGGAAGATTTAACAGCGGCGATGTCGGAAAGAGATAAACCCCCTAGATTGGTGCTGTTTTTTGATACTCATGAAAGGTTTTGGCAGGAAAGACGCAGGGAACAGGGAGAACGGTATTTCTATCAAGATGAATGGTTTCGCCGTTTGTTGCGGAGGTTGCCGCTAGAATTGGGAATTGTGGTGGTAGTTGCGGGAAGAGATCACCCGAAAGAACAATTACAATGGACGGAAGCTGCTAAGTTTCCGATTCCGCAACAATTTTTAGATATTCAATTGCTTTGGCATCTTTCTGCTGGAGATGCTGAAGATTATCTGCGAAAAACAGAGATTATTCAACCTGATTTGGTGGCAGCTTTAATTAAATATGCCAGCATTAACCCGGAGGAAAAAGATTTACAAGTGCATCCGTTTTATTTAGGTTTGTGTGCGGATGTGGTGTTAGTTGAAAGGAAGCGGGGAATTACTTTACAGGCGGCAGATTTTGCGGTGATTCCTAAATTGGAAGACAAAACTAGGGAATTAATTGATCGCTTGTTGCGTTATGTTGATGAAGAAGTGCGAGAGGCGGTTCACTGTTTGAGTGCTTGTCGTGCTTTTAATGATGAATTGTATTTTAAATTGGGGGAGGAGTGTCACTTTCAGGCGACTGCTGCTAACTTTCGGATTCTCAAACGTTTTTCTTTTGTTTGGCAAGATAAAGAACGGGGTGAAAATTGGTTTCGCATCCATGATTTGCTGCGACGTTTGGATTATGAAAGGGAAAATTCGACAACTTGCAAGGCGCATGAAGTTTTAGAAACGCACTACCGAGAAGTAGGAAATTTGCCAGAGGCAGTTTATCATGCTAACCGCTTGGATTGGGAAAGGGGTGTGGATGAATGGGAAAGGGAATTTAATGCTGCTTTTGAACGAAGTGACTATCAGTTATGTCGCAGTTTTTTGTCAGTCAGGAGTGATTTTTGCATTAAAAGTGATTTTCAGTTAGGCAGAATTTCCCAATCTGAAGGAGATTATTTTACACGGTTGGCGCAACACGCAGAGGCGAAACAGGAATATTTGGAGGCAATTGCAGCTTATAATCGGGAATTAAGTCTGACTCCTGATGATACAGCAACTCTCAACAATAAAGGGATTGCGCTACAAAGTCTGGGGGATTTACAAACTAAACTGAGTGAAACTGATGCGGCAAAACTATCTTACACTGATGCGATCGCTGCTTATGATTTGGCTTTAAATCTCGCACCAAATTATATCTATGCTTTCAACAATAAAGGGCTTGCGCTACAAAGTCTGGGGGATTTACAAACTAAACTGAGTGAAACTGATGCGGCAAAACTATCTTACACTGATGCGATCGCTGCTTATGATTTGGCTTTAAATCTCGCACCAAATTATATCGAAGTTCTCAACAATAAAGGGAATGCGCTACAAAGACTGGGGGAATTACAAACTCAACTGAGTGAAACTGATGCGGCAAAACTATCTTACACTGATGCGATCGCTGCTTATGATTTGGCTTTAAATCTCGCACCAAATGATATCTATGCTTTCAACAATAAAGGGAATGCGCTACAAAGTCTGGGGGATTTACAAACTCAACTGAGTGAAACTGATGCGGCAAAACTATCTTACACTGATGCGATCGCTGCTTTTGATTTGGCTTTAAATCTCGCACCAAATGATATCTATGCTTTCAACAATAAAGGGAATGCGCTACGATGTCTGGGGGAATTACAAACTCAACTGAGTGAAACTGATGCGGCAAAACTATCTTACACTGATGCGATCGCTGCTTATGATTTGGCTTTAAATCTCGCACCAAATTATATCTATGCTTTCAACAATAAAGGGAATGCGCTAAAAAGTCTGGGGGATTTACAAACTCAACTGAGTGAAACTGATGCGGCAAAACTATCTTACACTGATGCGATCGCTGCTTTTGATTTGGCTTTAAATCTCGCACCAAATGATATCTATGCTTTCAACAATAAAGGGAATGCGCTACGATGTCTGGGGGAATTACAAACTCAACTGAGTGAAACTGATGCGGCAAAACTATCTTACACTGATGCGATCGCTGCTTATGATTTGGCTTTAAATCTCGCACCAAATTATATCTATGCTTTCAACAATAAAGGGAATGCGCTAAAAAGTCTGGGGGATTTACAAACTCAACTGAGTGAAACTGATGCGGCAAAACTATCTTACACTGATGCGATCGCTGCTTTTGATTTGGCTTTAAATCTCGCACCAAATGATATCTATGCTTTCAACAATAAAGGGCTTGCGCTACAAAGTCTGGGGGAATTACAAACTCAACTGAGTGAAACTGATGCGGCAAAACTATCTTACACTGATGCGATCGCTGCTTTTGATTTGGCTTTAAATCTCGCACCAAATTATATAAATGCTTTCAACAATAAAGGGAATGCGCTAAAAAGTCTGGGGGAATTACAAACTAAACTGAGTGAAACTGATGCGGCAAAACTATCTTACACTGATGCGATCGCTGCTTATGATTTGGCTTTAAATCTCGCACCAAATTATATAAATGCTTTCAACAATAAAGGGAATGCGCTACAAAGTCTGGGGGATTTACAAACTCAACTGAGTGAAACTGATGCGGCAAAACTATCTTACACTGATGCGATCGCTGCTTATGATTTGGCTTTAAATCTCGCACCAAATTATATAAATGCTTTCAACAATAAAGGGAATGCGCTACAAAGTCTGGGGGATTTACAAACTCAACTGAGTGAAACTGATGCGGCAAAACTATCTTACACTGATGCGATCGCTGCTTATGATTTGGCTTTAAATCTCGCACCAAATGATATCTATGCTTTCAACAATAAAGGGAATGCGCTACAAAGTCTGGGGGATTTACAAACTCAACTGAGTGAAACTGATGCGGCAAAACTATCTTACACTGATGCGATCGCTGCTTATGATTTGGCTTTAAATCTCGCACCAAATTATATCGAAGTTCTCAACAATAAAGGGCTTGCGCTACAAAGTCTGGGGGATTTACAAACTAAACTGAGTGAAACTGATGCGGCAAAACTATCTTACACTGATGCGATCGCTGCTTATGATTTGGCTTTAAATCTCGCACCAAATTATATCTATGCTTTCAACAATAAAGGGAATGCGCTACGATGTCTGGGGGAATTACAAACTCAACTGAGTGAAACTGATGCGGCAAAACTATCTTACACTGATGCGATCGCTGCTTATGATTTGGCTTTAAATCTCGCACCAAATTATATCCAAATTCTCAACAATAAAGGGAAGGCACTGAAAAACTTCGGTAACTTACAAGCAGAATTATCCCAAAAAGATGAAGCAATAGAAAGTTGGAAAGCGGCGATAGAGGCGTTTAATCGCTCTTTGGCAATTGTTCCTCGCAATCAGTCTATTCGGAATTTGCGCGATGAATTACAAGAATTTCTGAAACAACAGGAATAATGCAATTTTTACGAAAAATGATTTCAATGAAACACCAAAGTAAGTATAGTTTGTACCGATACGCAACGCCTCCAACCAATGACAAGAAGGAAGGGGATTAACCTGAAAATTTTTCCAAGGTGCGATCGCATTCCCTTATAGAGTTTGATCTGGAAAAAGCGATCGCACCAAATCGACTAACGCTAATCATAAAAGGTGAATGTTTACTCTTTTTTTACTTGTAATTTCCTAAAACATCAATTACTTACTGATTAACTCAATAAACTCATTAACTATCGCCTCTGGATTGCGATCGCACAATTTGGCATCAAACCTGTAAACCCTCACTCCTAAATGTTCAAACATTCTCTCTCTTTCATGTTCCTTAGCCCGTTTCTCCGGTAAATGCCAATAGCCATCAACTTCTAAAATTGCCCAGCGAAATCCTAAATTAGTAGGAACACAAACTAAAAAATCTGTCTCACAGCTTCTTTTGTAACTTCCTAATCTGGCTAAAGAGTTAGGATAATACAGCAATCCTTTTGATTCTAAAACTTGCGCTATTTTCGCTTTAACGCCAGAACGAAAGCGCATTCCTAGTTAACATACAGATGAATTAACTGCCGTTCTCTGTCGCTTAGAGGACGAGGACGGGAGGGAGGAAAAGTCATACTGTTCCCTCCCCAAAGGGTTCTAGGTCAAATTCCCAGGCGGTGTCAGTAACACAAGAACTGGGTGAGTTGGGGTCTAGCCAAATCAGGTATTTCCACTCCCAAGAGGCTCGATGTCGAGCGTAGGCGTAAAACTTGCCAATGACTATTCCAAAATCGGTTTGTTCTTTATTGTTAATGATTTTCCAACGTATGCGATCGCCAATCCAGTAAAGGGGTGTTTTTGCCTGCTGAGGGAAGTTTTCTGGCAGTGTAATGGGTTGGTGTAGATATTTAAATTCAATAGCAGGTAAGTCTGAGAAAACTTCCTGACTACCGCTTCTTAAAATGTTGAGATAACCTGCGATCGACTTGCCAGATAAGTTCGTGGTTAGATAACTAATCAGGAGAGCAGCTAGAGCTTCAACTTCTGCTTCCTCTAAATGCTCCTTGGTGGCATCAAAGTCTGGGTCAGAGTAATTGCTGAGTTTTTCTAGAAGTTCGGGAATGGCAAAATCATCCAGAGCTTGCTGATAGGTACAGAGCCTATCAGCTTTGTCGCTCATAGGTTTTAACATGGTTATTGTCTCCTTATTTAGGGAGCCAGAGCCAGCGTCAGCCCTGCAAAAGTGAGCGCTGGCTTCTGACGTTAATAGCACATAGAATAACATAAAACCAAATAGTTTTTATGTCTTTTTATTTTTTTTTATGTTCTATCATGGAAAACACACAATAGAACTTATGATTGATGACATGGCAAAAGTGACTGTGACCCTTTATATGGAAGAAGATGACAAGGACGCGCTGCAAAAGTTAGCAGATGCAGAGGAGCGTTCCTTGTCTCAAATGGCGGTGTTAATTCTCAAACGAGCGATTAAAAAGGCTGAAGATGAAGGAAAAATTTAACTGAGTCAGGGGAAAAAGGACAAGTGAGGCGATCGCTTCTTGTCCCTTAATTAATAAAAATTGCACCTCTGATTTACTCAATAAATGCAGAATAGTTTGTCTCTATGACTTGGTTTCAGTTGTAGCTTTATCTACCCTTCTTCCTCAAGTTCGCTAAAATTTCGGCAACTTCGCTGCCTTTGGCTTCGATGAAGTCCAGCAGTTCATCTGGGGTGCGATTGTCCTCTTCTGCTTTAGCATTCGGGTTTACTGCTTTGAGATCGTAGACAGCATCTTTAATAGCTTGAGCTTGATTTTTAAACTCTCTGGCCTCTTTTTCTATCTCTTTGACAGCTTGTTCAATTTCGCTGTATTCTTCGGTGTCTTGTTTTTTGGCTTTTTTCAAGGCGGCGAGGCGATCGCGCAACTCGGTTGCTTGTTGGTTCAGGGTTTCCGCTTGTTCCTCTAACGGTGCGGCTTTTACTGCGGCTTCGGCTTTGCGTGCGGCGATGTCTACAGTCCAGCTTTTAGGGCTATCTCCTCTTGTGGGTAGCAGGCGGAAGAAGTCTTCAAAGTCTGCCTCAGTCAAAGGGGTGCGCTTGCCGACTTTAATATCGGATAAATCGTAGTACCAGATTTTTTCTGTGCTGTCTTTGGTTTCGTCTGTCTTGTCTTTCTCGAAAAAGAGGATATTGGCTTTTACGCCTCCTCCTGCGGCGACAAAGGTTCCAGCAGGTAAACTGACGATGCACCAAAGGTTACATTCTTGCAGCAATTTGCGCTTGGTTGCCACGAAAGCTTCTTTGTTGGTACAGAATAAAATTCCTTCATCTAGCACGATGCCACAGCGTCCATGAGGTTTGAGGCTTTTGAGAAGATGCTGAAGAAATAGCACTTGGGTAGCACTGGTTTTATAGTCGAAACCTGTTTGGGCTTCCTTGCCTTCTTTTCCGCCAAAAGGCGGGTTCATTAAGATGACATCATATTGATCCGGTGCGTCTGCGAACAAACCGCCGTAAGCTTCGCCGCCTGTGAGGGTGTTACCGTGCCAGATATGGGGTTCGTCAATGCCGTGTAAAACTAAGTTAGCTAGGGCAATGGAATAAATTAGGTTATCTTTTTCCCGTCCGTAGAAGGTTTGATGCTTAAGAATGTTTAACTGTTGGGGGTCGGTGATTTTGCAGTTATCTTTTCCCGCCATGTGTTCGTAAGACTGTGCCGGGAAACCGCCTGTACCGAGTCCCGCATCATAAACAGTTTCGCCAATTTGCGGGTCGATGACTTGCACCATAAAGCGGACAACAATACGAGGGGTGAAAAACTGTCCGCCGTCGTTGCCCTTTTCTCCCATTTGCAGTAACAGCCCTTCGTAGACTTGGGAGAGGGGGAAAATGTGGGTATCGTCTACGTTTTCGCTGCTAATTTCATGGACTTTATCTAGAATGTCCAGCAGGTTTTTTTGAGTGTCGATGCGGACTCGTTCCACACCGGAAATCACTTCGCTGATAATTTTTTGCTTGGGGGTGGCGTTTTCTTGGTCTTTGAGTTGTTTGAGATGGGGAATGAGAAAGAAATCTACCCAAGTTTTGAAGGGTTGGGATAGGTCTGAGATAAATCCCTTTTCTTTCAGTTCTTGCAGTTCAGTTGCTTCCTTAGTGTGTTCACAAAGTTGCAAACGTTTCCAACCTTGAAAGTGTTGTTCGCTATCTAGGGCAAAGAGGGAATCATCAAAAGGTGCTGCCCAGTCGCGCCAACGGTAGGGAGATTGGAGAGAGGGGGAAAAATCAATTCCCACAGCTTCGGCGTATTCTGCTTCTTGTTGTTCTCGTTCGTCGAGAATTCGCAAAAATAGAATCCAAGTTAATTCGGGAACATATTGCAGCGCCCCAGCACAGTTGGAACGGCGCATGATGTCGCAGATGCTTTTGATGTAGCTGTTAAGGCTTTGTTGGCTGGTGTATTTGCGACCGTTGCCGTTACCATTACCGTTTGCTGTATTATTTTTACGAGTTCGAGCCATTAGGGATAATTTTATAGTTCTAATTCATCTACAACTAAGACGCGCAATTCAGTGACCCGCTTCAAGGCGATATCATTGGTTAAAAATGCTTCGCTTTTAGTCTCAATTGCAATAGCCACTTGATAGGCATCAAGTAAGGCTAAATTATACCGCGATCGCAATTCGGCTGCTTGTTGGGCAATGTCCGAGTCAATGGGTCTGAATTGTGTATTGTTTCCGTGGACAAGCTGGTTAATAAATAACTGCTGAATTTGGGGTTGTCCCAAGCGGTAAGGTATGACTAAACATTCACTTAAGGTAACGGGTGAAGTAACCGCTATTAACAAGCCATTATCTATGCGATCAAAAATCAGTTCAACGACTGAAAAGTATTGAGGATGGTTTTCAATGTAATAAATAACGGGTGCTGTGTCTAAAAATAGGCGGATAACTCCCTGCAAGCTATCGGTTAATTTCATTTTGTTTTAATTGCCTTTCTCGGTGTTCGTCGGCTTCCTGTCTAGTTCGAGAAACCCAGGTTTGAGGATCTTCACCTAATGCAGATGCAGCAGCTAAACCGCGAATTTCGCTCCATTTTTGTCGAGGTTTGTTAGTAGGTTTTGCTTGCCTAGCTTTTTCAGCTAGATAGGCAATTAATTCTAGTTTTTCTTCTAGCGTTAGGGTATCGGCTTGCTGCTTTAATTGTTGAAGTATGTTGTCAGTCATGGCTGTTTTAGGTTTAAAGTTCTCCGTTAAAGGCTTGGCGTAGAAAGGCTGATGGGAGTTTGTTAATTGCTTCTAATTGGGCTAGGGTGGCTTGGCGCGATCGCTCGATCGCTTCCATCTTCTCATTCAAAATAACCGCAATCCGCTTTTGCTCCTCAAGTGGCGGAATTGGCAATAAAATAGCACTTAATAGAGTTGCGTTAACATTAGGTTGAGCACCACCGGCTCTCCCGTACTCATGGTGATAAGTAAACCTAATTAATTAACAAAGTGCTTACTCCACAAGGTTTTCCAGTCCCTAGTCCCCAGTCCCCAGTCCCCAAAACCAGGGTTTTCCACCACAAGTACGGGAGAGCCCAGAACTCCTACTCGGAGTCCTCAACTTAGTCAGAAACTCTTCCCCAAATAGCCTAGTAGCGTCGGTGTAATCGTAGACCCGAAACATTAATTTTCCTTCAGCCAATCGCGTCCCTCTCCCGACCATTTGGTAAAAAGTAATTGGTGAGTTAATGTAATTGAAAAACACAATATTTCGCACTACTGGTACATCAACCCCAGTTGTCAATAAATCAACTGTCGTGGCTATAAAATGACTGCGAGAACTCCCCCGAAAATTTGGGATTAACTCTTGTCCGCCTCCCTTATCAGTGCATTTAAAAGCATAATCCTCAACCCGATTTCGATTATTCTGCTTGCACCATTCAACATAGAGGTTATTCATATTTTTAGTGATTAAATCCGCATGGCGATCGCTCATACAGAAAATAATCGTTTTTTGTTCCGCACCCCCCGTTTCCAACAAGTAATTAAACAAATCTTCACACCTTCGCTGTTCAAAATTGGGTAAAAATATCCGACTTTTTATTTTACCTCTTTGGAATATCTGGCGAACTTCTGCTTCAGCGATCGGCAAACCTGTATCAAGATCTTTGGGGTTATACATCAAAATATCTTCTACAGAAAGTTCATCAAAATCTAGCTGGACTCTACCTTCTCTAATCTCACAAGCAGCTAAGTAGCCATCTTCAACCCCTTGGAGCATATCGTATTCATAAACAGGTTCACCGAAATGCTGAATATTATTAGCAGTGATCCGCTCATCTTCTATTGCTTCTTCAGTTTGTTCAGCTACTTCAATAATTCTGGGGGTTGCCGTCAAACCAATTTGTACCGCTTGAGGATTTCGCCTCAGAATAATAGACCATCTACCCCAAGCTGAACGGTGGCATTCATCAATAATAATATGACTAAAATAATTTTCAGGATAGTTATTAATTAAAAAGCTGCCATCGTCTTCTTCTTTTTCAACGCCTAAAGTTTGGTAAGTTGCAATCAAAACTTGAGCATTCTTTTGGGGGTTTTTAGAAGTTACTACCGCCGCATTCGATCCAAAAATATTGCTAAATGCTCTGGAAGCTTGTTCGCGCAATTCCACGCGATCGCATACAAACAGCGCCTTCACTCGCTGTCCCGAATCCTGAATCCGTTTCATCAAATGAACTGCAATCCGAGTCTTACCCGAACCCGTCGCCAGAGACAGTAAAGCGCGTTTAGGAGTCCCTTCCTTCTCAGATCTGGCAATTTTCTTTAAAACCGCCCGAATTGCCGCATCTTGGTAATAACGAACCGCAGAATCCCCACCCGTATAAGGAGTTAACAGGGGTTGAGCTACCGGATCATCTAGCTTAAACCCAATCCATTTTTCATAACGAGTACGAATCGTTTCTCGATCGGGAAATTCGGAAAGCGGTTTGAAATCGGATATAGTACCTTCAATGCGATCGAATTCTACAAACCGATGCCCATTAGACATCTCCAAAAATTACGAAAGCATTAGCCAGGAAGGATTTGGCAGTTCCCAAGCCATGAAGAAATTGCTGCCGCTTAATTTGAATTTATCAGGCTTTGAGTTAGTTTGAGTTAGTTTAGACCTCAAAGATAAAGATAGTTGCACTACTATTCATCCGCTGCTAATCGCTGATTTTATTGGTAGTATTATTGTGCCAAGTCGTAAACGAACTAAGCCACACACTGTCAAAATTACTTGTTCATAATGTGACGGCCTCAACCGAAATCTTTCCTGTGCAATTCGGAAGATTTTGATTAATCTAATTGCGTGTTCTACGACAATACGTTGGCTGGATAATTTTTTATTTTCTTGTTTTTGTTCTGGGGTTAATTCTTGTTTCTTCTTTCTTTTATGTGGAGTTTTTATTTGTTTTTCGCCTACGTAACCTTTGTCGCCTTTAAACTTTTGATTTTCGGCGAATTGTGACTGTCTCTGTCTAAAGAGGTTTATATCACTATCTGGCCCTGGTTTTCCCACTATTACATCTACAATTTCCGACTTTTTTCCTGGTACAATTATCTGATTTTTTCGGGTATGGCTTTTCTTCTTTCCTGAGTAATACTTTTTCTGCTCTTCATACTCTTGAGGTCTTTCTCTGACTTGTTCCCAGCTATCTACTACTAATTCCCATTCTTGCAGTATCTCCTGCACCCAAATGTTGGTAAATGATGTAGGTAAACTAAGGTTAACAATATTTGCTCTGCTACTGGTAGGGAAGGTTTTCTGCCCCCGCCTTTTTTGATTATTCTTGTTTTTTCGGCTTCTTGAACAGCTAGTTTTTCCTGATGTAATCTTTCAGCTTGACTAATTAGCTGACTAAGTTGCTCATATTCGATGCCAATCAATCTTTTGGTTTCCTGGGGATGTTTGTTGATATACTCTGATAATCCACTCATAGTTCTTTGTCTAAAAACATTATTATACCATCCCTCTTTTTTTTACTTTGTTTTTTGGAGATGTCTAATAGGAGATATAAGAAGCAAAATGACTTGTCCATTGAAAAACGAAACTATCAGGACAAAAAGGATAATCAAATATATTACTACTTCCCCCAACCTTGGGAATATTCATAATCCCATCTATCAGAGGTAAAATTCGAGAAAAATCTTTGAGGTGAGTCGCATTAATTCCAAAGTAATATTGATAGCGAGTCGCATGATATTCCGTAAAATGAAGTGATGTACTATCCTTCACTCTCCCACTCTTTGCCCCTAACTTTAATGCACCATCATAAGGCGTTAACGAAACTGCCATATTCATCCCTAATGCACCCATTCGCTGATTAGGATTGGTGAGTTTTGTTTTTTTCTTTCTCGTTTTTGTCGTTGAAGTCTCCCCTTCTGTTTCAGTAGATTCCAATAAAGCAAACCCGAAAATATCATCATCATAAAATTCCTCCGGGTTAAAATCCTCATCGGTTAACCGATTAATATGTTCATCCTCATCCCAAACCCGATTAACTGAATAACCTTGCTTTTGAAGGTAAAAACGTAACGCCCAACGAAGGGAACTTGAACTTACGAAAGAATGAATTTTGTCATACCAATAGCCTTTTTGTAGAATAGTCTTATTCCCTTGTCTGATGCCATGATTTAAGGAGGCTAAACCATAACGAGTGACGACCGTTCCGTAAAGATAATAATCGGGGATTTTATTGTCATTATTATTATTCTGAATCATCATCAACTTCTTCTAATTCTTGAGTTTTTGCGGATGAATTATTATCCTTATCAGTAGGCTTTCCTGTGGGTTTGTAACTGGCGATCGCTAAAAGCGACCAAATCCTTAATTCTTCCCAAGGTGACTTCCTAATTAGCAGTAAAATTTCTTCTTGATGTTTATTAAAATGCTTATTTACTCCCCCTCTTACTAAAAAGTCAGATAAATACTGCTGAAACGATAATCGATCGTAACAACAGTTTAGTTCTGCCCTTAATCGTTCAACTTTATTCTTAATCGGTGGGTCTTTCCCTTCCATTGTATTGGCGTACATTTTAGCAAAGTTGCTCTTCATAGCTTGCTGAAATACCTTAACAAAAGTAAGATATTGCTCGTCTTCTTTACTATTTTCTGCCATTATTATCACTCCTTCTGGATTGTAAAATAGCTGGTTAAATAAATATCCTTTTGAATCCTTTATAACCAATTTTTCCCAAAAGTCAGACCACCAAGGAAGTCCTTTCACTAAATTATCAGCAATTAGCGATCGAATTGGATTTACTGTAACAAAAATTTTCTTAGGTTGAATCTTCTGATAATTGGGATGAAAGCTTTGTTGAACCCGTTGATAGGTGATTAGAGTATTCTGATTAATTTCAATGTCTTCTATACTCATCAAAGTCCGTTGACGAGAAGCTTGATTCATTTTTTCATATAACCAAACTTGACAAGCTTGATAGTAGTCGTCTTCAGGTTGAATATCGTCTAAGCTGTAATAAAGTAATCCAGCCTCACCAATGTTACTAACATGAAGCCGTTTAGTTTCTAATTGCTGTAATCGCCATCTCCTTTGAGAAGCATCTTCAAAATCCTTGATTTCTGGAATCACCACCAGGTAGCGATGGGGTTTTCTTTCCTTTAAGTCTTCTGATGGAAGATGAAGTAAGAAATATTGACAAACAACTGGTAGAAATAATAACGCTAAGGCATATTCAGGTTTCTCTTCCAGCTTTGTAATATTTGGCGTTCTGGCATGGCGTACAATTCCCCCTAAATACAACCAACTGGTAATTTGAACATAATCCTGTTTCAGTTGTTGAGTATCGATTTCACATAACTTATCTGCAAAAGTTTGATGTGCGTACCATGTTAGGGGTTTGTATTGATACTCCACGTTTCTTCCTTCAACCGTTAGTTCAGTCTTTACTTGCTTCCCTGCTTGATAAAACTGATTATGTCGCAGAAAAACAGCACACATTCCCTCATGAATATGAATTTTCTGGCTTAAATCTGTTGCATTATTATCTAATCCTGCTAAATGAATTAAACCTGTATCATCGAGTTGAAAAGATTCCTTAAATAACCACGATAGAGCAGCAAAATCACTTCCCTCCCAAAATAATTCAATGGTATCAGCACTCAACGACCATGATAAATATCCTCCACGTTGACAAGATGAGGGATATTGCGCTTCTAATCGCTTTAAGGTCATGTAGAGTCCCGCCATTCCTGCGCGGTGCATTATTGTCGTATCCGAAGCATGGAGAGATAGGGAAATTTTGGGTTGAGTAGCAACTATCATGAGCTTTCCTCCTCTTCTTTGCTACGAGTCGCCGGAACAAATATTCCACACATCATCTTTCGTTTCCCGCCAATTCCCTGTTCTTGTAAAGTTAAGGAATCTTCTGGATTGAGTTCACTAATTTTTACGCCAAATCCTCTTACTTTAAACTTTTCCCCTTGTTTATTGATGGTCAATTGTCGTCGTTGAGGTGTTCCATCTCGTCGCGTAAGAAGTTCAATTTTTCCTCGGACTCCTAAGTTATCTAGCTGACGTTGAATAGCTTCAATAAATGTAGTAGGGTCTTGATATCCTGTAATTACCACTAAGCGGGAATAGAGGCTTTCTGAGGAAGTTAACGGTTTGTAATCGGGAATATCTAGTTGATAAGAATGTTGACCTAGTTGAAAAGTTTGACCCGTTAGGTAAGGGTAGATTAAAGGAATTTGTTGATGATGAATCCGAATTTTTAAACGAGATTGAGCAGTGAGTTCAAGGAAATTGTTGCTGGTTGGTATTCCGGCAATAGGATGAATTCCAATAGAGTCTAGTTCATGAAGGGGAGGACAAATACGGGACAAAGCCGAATAGATAGGATAACCATTATCAAAAGGAATCGGTGCGCCTCTTAGCCTAAATGTTAAATCCAAATATTCTTCACTGTTAATAAATGTATCTGTCATAGATGAAATTTAAAAATGGTCATTAAATTTCTTGCTAATTACTAACAATTTAATTATCATATCATAGAATATAGTTTTCTAGTTTAGAACTATGTACGCCTAAATTTCAATAAAATTTAAGCTTGTTTAAGTAAAAATGAATGGCTATGGATATTAATGTAATGCAAATAAAACCCTACGCGAATGATGATCTATGGAGTCCAGAAAAGTTTCTTATGCCTCCCCGAAGTTGTTTGCATCATTTAGAGCCGATTGGTGTAGGAACTCAGATGGTTGAGAGTCTAACCAGCTATGTCACACGATTAGCTCATTCTCATGGAGTTTTTGTCAGCACATTACTATCGAGAATAATTAATCCCCTTTTACAGCGAACTTTTATTAAAAATTCTACCAGTAGAAGATTAGAACCATTTTTTAACTGCTCTCATGCTCTAAATGGATATGGAACGATTGCTACAGATTTTGTTGAGGTTCTTAATCAATTAACCTTGTCTAATAAGTTAGAATTTTTAACATTAATACCCTTCACAAATATTTTAGTTACAAAGGGCTTACTACGTCGTTATAAAGCTTGGTGTCCAATATGCTACCAACAGTGGAAGCAAAATCAACAAGTTATTTATGACCCCCTGCTATGGTCACTCAATGATGTCAAGGTTTGTTTAATACATCAACATCCTCTTGTGCAAAATTGTCCTTATTGTCATCGCCTATTACTTTGGTTAAACTGGAAATCTAGTTTAGGCTATTGTTCACAATGTTCTCAGTGGTTAGGAAGATCTTCTAATACTTCAGTAGTTACTCAGGAGAGATGGATAGCCGAAACTTTGGGAGAATTGATTGCTAATACAGAGCAGTTATCTTCTGTACTTACTCAAGAGCATATACAAAAATCTTTTATTAATGCAGTGCATCAAGTTACGGAAGACAATATAGCTGCTTTTGCTGCAATGCACAAAATTCCTAAAAATACTTTTTGGGGTTGGTATTCAGGTAAAAACCGTCCCCCTTTATCTGCTTTAGTGCAAATTTGTTATAACCTTAGAATTTCTCTATTACAGTTTTTGGCACAAGATTTAAATCTATCAAGTATATACGATCGAAATCTGAAACTTGAGATGCAATATCCTAAGAACAGGCGCTCATCTGCGAGAACACTGGATTTGAATCATCTTGAGAATACCCTGAGCATCATTTTGTCTCAAGCAGAAGAGACATTACCAACAATTACAGAGATAGCCAAACAGTTGAAAGTTAATAGACGAGTTCTTTCAAAGCATTTTCCTGAATTATGCCACCAAATTGTCACTAAACGCCGCAGTTATATACGTATGTGTCACTTAGCTGCTATTAAGCAGTGTTGTCAAGAAATTAAAGAGGCGATCGCCTCACTCCGCCAATTAGGAGAATACCCAACCGAGTCCCGCGTCTGTGAACTGATTAGCAACCCTGGCTATTTTCGTTATCAGAAGGTTCGGCTACTCTATAAGCAAGAAATTCAATCTACTCTAAGCAGGTTGTGATTTTTCAATATGGATGAGTTGGTTACTCATCCACATCAATAATTTCTCTTCATATTTTTCAGGCATGGTTTTGCCGCTCCGGTTTTCAGGCATAAGTTTGCCGGAGCGGTAAAAACAGACTTTAAATGACAAAAAGCTTTACCGGAAAGGGATTGGGGGAATGGACACAACTGGACTCGAACCAGTGACCCCTACGATGTCAACGTAGTGCTCTAACCAACTGAGCTATGCGTCCTCAGATTTGTTATTATAACACAAATTATTCAAAAGTTACTACATTGATTTTAAAGCCGATCGCAATAATTACGTGATAAATTTCATTTAGAGAAGTTTGTTAACTAGATTAGTTTGATGGAGAAAACTTCTCCCACTTAAGCAAAAGTAGAATTTCCTAAATCTGGGGGTACATCTTGGTAACGTCCAGAACCTACTGCTTGAATTGCTTCTTTGAGGGAAACATCTCCAGTATACAAAGCGCGTCCGACGATCGCACCTCGCACACCCAAAAATTCCAAAGCAAGTAAACTGAAAAGGTCAGTTAAAGAACTTACGCCACCAGAAGCAATTACGGGAATGGAAAGATTACTTGCTAATTCTCGCAATGCTTCTATATTTGGCCCTTCGAGAGTGCCATCGCGATGAATGTCAGTATAAATAATTTCTGCTGCACCCATTTTTGCCATTTGTTGGGCTAAATCTTGGGCGGAAACTTCGGATGTTTCTAACCAACCTTTGGTGGCAACTTTACCATTTCGGGCATCAATTCCGACGATAATTTTACCGGGGAATTCTTGACAAAGTTGTTGAACTAATTCTGGTTTTTCTACAGCAACGGTTCCCAAAATTGCCCAGCGAACTCCCATATTTAATAATGTGGCAACGCTGGTGCGATCGCGCAATCCCCCACCCACTTCTACATCGATTGTTACTGCTTTGACGATCGCTTCAATACTTTTTAAATTAACTGATTTTCCAGTTTTTGCCCCATCTAAATCTACTAAATGTAATCGAGTCGCCCCTTGTTTTACCCACTGTTTGGCAACAGCAACCGGATTTTCATCAAAAACTTGCGACTGCGAATAATCTCCTTGATACAGTCGGACACATTTACCATCTAATAAATCAATCGCTGGGATAACTTCCATTTCTAAGAATTTTGAGTTTTGAGTTTTGAGTTTTGAGTTGGGACTGGAGACTGGGAAGAAGAGGTGGGGGGGTGAGGAGGTAGGGAGGTGGGGAGGTAGGGAGGTGGGGAGAGTTGTTGATGTAAATTAAGGAAATTCTCCCATCCCCCCATCCCCCCATCTCCCCATCTCCCCATCTCCCCATCCCCCCATCTCCCCATCTCCTCATCTCCCCATCCCCCCATCTCCCCATTCCCCTAAGAAGGTGGTAGTTCTGAGAGAATTGTAAACCGGATGTGGTTTAGGGCTAAATCTCCGATCGAAACAGATTCTTTATTCAAAAGTACACTATTAGAACTGATATTTTCAAAAGAAATGCCTTTGCCAATTTCTACATGATACCAAGATAAGCCCATAAAAAATCTCGTGGGATATGGCCCTCCTTCTGCTATGTCATCGGGGTTAGATTCCATTGGCAACCAACCAAAACCAGGGACGTAAAATTCCATCCAAACATGGTTAAAATCGGGGGACAAAGGTACATTTTGATATTCGGGATTTTTCGGACATTTGTAACGCCCGACTGTGCGACAGGCGATTCCGTTTAGGCGAGAAAGGGCTAATAAAATGCCTAAATATTCGCCGCAAGAACCGACTCCTCTTTCTAAAGCCACATCTGGGGGATCGATGTGGGGTTTGATGCCATAAGAAAGTTTATCATAAACAAAGTTGCGAATTTTATAGATTTTTCGCAATAGATTTGTTTCTGTTCCGATCGCTTCTTGGGCAGCATTAAGGATAATTTCTGTACCCATTGCCAAATCGTCATTATCTACCAAATATTTCTCTTGAAATTCTGGTGCTAATTCCGGCAAATCTTCTACATCTCTGGGAGTCAAGCGATATTTAATGCTGTAAACTTCTAGCAGGGCTTTCCAACCAAAAATGTGTTTTTCTTGGGGGGCAAGTTTGTCAAATTTAAACACTGCTACCCTTTGTCCGTTAATAATTTCTTCAGTAAAAGGACGACCGATCGAGTAAATTTCCCGAATTTTTTGGCGCAATGTTTCTGAGGGCAAAGCGATTCGCCATTCTAAGTTTTCTAAATTTACATCTTCTAGTTGAGAAAGTTCTTCTACATAGCTGACTTCCATTAAATAACCGTTAGATAAGGCGTAATTTCCTTCAGGATAATACTGGAAATAGAGGGGATGAATGAAAGTGCGATCGCGATAATCCAATTCTTGTGGTGGGTCAGAGTTTGGGTCATCTCTCACATAAGCTTCTTTATAAGCATAAGCCACATAAAGCACCTCTTTGTCAGTTTCCGGGTCATGATAAAAAACTAATCCGGTGGGATTTTCAAAAGGAGTTAATAAGCTAAACTTAATTTCTCCTGTTGCCCGTTCCAAGCAAAATACTGTTTGTTCTTCATCATCAGCAACCCAAATTTCTTCACCCCTAATTGTCAAATGTTCTCGACCAATTCCCGGTGTATAAAATCTTGTAATTAAGCTGGCTTTATCAGCATCATAGATATAAATGTAACCTGATTTTTGGCAACTAACATAAATAGTCGATCCCCAAACTGTTATCCCATTGGCAGTGTAAGGTAAACTTACAAAAAGCTGAGGTATAAAGTCTGTCAAACTACAAAAATACACATCTTCGTCTTTGGTAAACCATAACTTTTCTTCCCAAACAGCTAACCCAGTAGCATCTAAAAATTCCTCTGTTTGATGGGGATTTAAAATAGTACTATCGTCATTTTTTGAATTAATTTGTAATAAATATCCAGTTGTATTATCTAAGGCAATTAAGCGATCGCCTAAACAGCTAATATCTTGAATTGCATAAGCGGCAAAAGGTCTAATTGTTCTAAACATAAAGTCTTGTGTTGAAGAAACCATAGCCAGATTCGGTAAAAGTTGGTTAGTACGCGCCCCTTTGTTAAATTCTTAAACTGGTAAAGATGGCATCCTTGTCCAAGTTTGAGAATGGCTTGCTCATGGTCAACAGTTAAATTTGTTACAATAAGCTATTGACTACTAGCTACCTTAACAATATAAGCTAAATGGTCTGTGAGGAGAACAAAGCCAGATAAGATTTTATCCAAATTCGTGGCTTTTGAACTGCTCAGAGGGAACACCAAAAGGAAGTGATATCGTTTCTCTTTAATTTTGCTAAAGATAATTCACACTCCAACTAGAGGATATTCTAATGCGGAGGTTAACCCGTAGCATTATTTTAAAGAGTCGATATTAAAAATAAATCTATCCAGTAGCTTAAATTTCCAAATTGGTGTTTCATTTGGGTGAAGACGAGAGAGGGTCTTGGGAGTAAGTTGCTGCTAACAACTAGAAACTCTAACTTAGATTCTCTCGTCTATTACTAGTAAACCCTTGTTCAGTACTTTAAGGGTACTGTTATTTTAGCTATGATTCGGATTTTACAGTTTCCTAATCCTTGGATTTTATTATTTTTGGCTTTGGCGATCGCTTCTCCCATCCCCTTCCGAGTTGAGGCACAATCATCAAGACCAAACAATCAAAGTTTACCAACAAATTGGGGTGCTTACGAACCAGGTGCTAATATTGGTAGTCCTGGTAGACGAGAAGGTGGAGGTACAAGAGGCCCTTGTATTCAAAACAGTGCCAATGATAAAGTCATAGCTTTAGTGCCAGTTAATGGTTTTGGCGCTACTACAACTGAATATCCCACATTCTCAGTTTATCTGCCTCCCCTATTGCCAGAAAGTAAACCAGAGATAGAATTTGTACTAAAAACAGCGGAGGGAAAGGAGATTTACAAAACTAAATTTATGGTTAATCGAGGGGCAGGAATTATTAGTTTTATTCTTCCTAATACTAGCAATTTATCAGCTTTAGAATTGAATAAAAATTATTCCTGGTCAGTGACTTTAATCTGTAATCCAGAGGATGTAAAAATGGGCGATTTGTCTGGAAATAAAGTAGTATCAGGAGTGATTCGGCGCGTCACTCCCAATGCTAACGTGCAGCAAGAGTTAAAGGCAGCAAAAACAGTAATCGATCGCGCGATCGTCTATGCAAACGCTGGGATTTGGTACGATGCTTTAAGTAATTTAGCCGAACTGCGACGAAGCAATCCCAACGATCCAACTGTCATCAGAGATTGGCAAGAGTTGTTAAAGTCAGTGGGTATGGAAAAACTTGCCCAAGAACCATTATTTCAGCCTGTGGTAGGTAAAAACCAAGTGAATCCTTCCCTATCTCGCAATAATTAAATTTAGCTAAAATTAGGAATTCAAATGTTAATAGGTTTAGGTTTAATTTATACCTAAAGGTTGATGCTTGTTCTTGAATCTAGATCCCCGACTTCTTGAAGAAGTCGGGGATCTGGCTTAAAAGTTAGTAGATTCTAACTCTAGTCAGATGTTTATCTCTACCAATTTATTTAAAATAGTTAACCAAAGATGTTAACAATAATAGAAAGTAGATTATTTGCGAAACCGTTAAGGTAGAAACCTGAAAATGCAAAACTCAATGTTAAATAACGACCCCCTTTGGTTCAAAAACGCCATCATCTATGAAGTACCAGTGCGTGCCTTTGCCGATAGCAACGGTGATGGGATTGGCGACTTTCGGGGGTTGACAGAAAAACTAGATTACCTGCAAGATTTAGGAGTTACAGCATTATGGATCTTGCCATTTTTTCCTTCACCATTGAGGGATGATGGTTACGACATTGCTGATTATACAGATGTCAATCCTATCTATGGTAATCTAGCAGATTTTCAAGAGTTTTTAGCAGCTGCCCATCAAAGAGGCATTCGGGTAATTATCGAGTTAATTATTAATCATACTTCCGATCGACATCCTTGGTTTCAAAGATCCCGTAGATCGCCCAAAGGTAGTAAAGAAAGAGATTTTTACGTCTGGAGTGACACCACAGACAAATATAGAGAAGCCAGGATTATTTTCCAAGACTTTGAAACTTCTAATTGGACTTGGGATTCAGTTGCCCAAGCTTACTATTGGCATCGGTTTTACTCCCATCAACCAGACTTGAATTATGATAATCCAGCAGTGCAAAAAGCAGTGTTTGAAGTATTAGATTTCTGGTTAGCGATGGGCGTTGATGGACTGCGGATGGATGCGGTTCCTTACCTCTACGAACGGGAAGGAACGAATTGCGAAAACCTCCCCGAAACCCATGAATTCTTAAAAAGATTGCGCCGCCATGTAGACGAAAAATTTCCTAACCGAATGTTGCTTGCGGAAGCTAATCAATGGCCTGAAGATGCGGCACAATATTATGGATATGGCGATGAGTGCCACATGAATTTCCATTTCCCATTAATGCCGCGTTTATTTATGGCATTAAAGATGGAAGATAGCTTTCCAATTTCGGATATTTTACAACAAACTCCGACTATTCCAAATAATTGTCAATGGGCGTTATTCCTTCGCAATCATGACGAATTAACCTTGGAAATGGTAACAGATGAAGACCGAGATTATATGTATCGCGTTTATGCCCAAGACCCAGATATGAGGGTTAATTTAGGGATTCGGAGAAGGTTAGCGCCGCTATTAGGAAATGACCGTCGTCAGATCGAATTAATGAATAGTTTGTTGCTATCTTTGCCGGGAACTCCTGTGCTTTATTACGGTGATGAAATTGGCATGGGAGATAATGTTTATGTTGGCGATCGCAACGGTGTTCGCACGCCTATGCAATGGAACGCTGACAGAAACGCCGGGTTTAGTCGGGCTAGTTCCCAAAAACTTTATTTACCAGTAAATGTTGATTCCGAATATCACTATGCCACAGTAAACGTAGAAGCACAAAGGGCAAATCCGAATTCTTTGTGGTACGCAATGAAACGCCTAATTGCTACTCGTAAACATCTGCAAGCATTAGGAAAAGGGACTTTTGAATTACTGCATCCTGAAAATCGCAAAGTGTTGGCTTTTACCCGCACTTATGATGAAGAACATATTTTAATAGTGGCGAATTTATCTCGGTTTGTGCAAACTGTAGAATTGGATTTATCGCCATTTGAAGGAATGGTGCCAATAGAAATTTTTGGTCGGACTCAATTCCCTCAAATTACCGATTCAGGTTATTTTCTAAGTATTGCCCCTTACGCTTTTTACTGGTTTAGCTTGAAGTTACAACCAAGTTTAATTCCTTTACCAAAACGGCAGACAAATTTAACAACTTTGGCAGTTACTGGCAAGTGGCAAAACATTTTTTCTCAACGCAGTTTAAAAAATACTTTGGAGTTAATTCTCTCTGATTATTTGTATAATTGTCGCTGGTTTAATGGGAAGGATCGCACGATTCAGTCTACACAAATTATGGAAGCTATTCCGGTAATTTACAAAGATTTGGCAGCGCAGATTATTTGGTTAAAAGTCGATTATATTCAAGGGGAACCAGATACTTATCTGTTGCCTTTAGCTTACACAGAAGGGGAAAAAGCGATCGCCATCGAAGCAGAAATGCCCCAAAATATAGTAGCCCTCTTGCAAGAAGATGGGAAAGAGGAAGCGGGGATTTTGTTTGATGCGATCGCAGATAGTAACTTCCTGAATACGATGTTAGATGCGATCGCCAATAGTCGTTCCTATAAAGGAATGGCAGGAGAATTAATCGCCAGTAAAACTGATATTTTCCCCTCAGAAATACCCCCTTTAAACCCTGTTTTAATGAAGGGAGAACAGAAAAACACTTGTGCTCTTTATAGCGATCCAACAAAAAGCGGATCGGTTCTTCAAAGTCGCTTAATGTTGAAGATTTACCATCAAATTGAAGAAGGTATTAACCCAGATTTAGAAGTGCGACGTTTCCTTAGCGAACAAAAACAGTTGCAACACTTTGCCCGCATTGCAGGTGCATTAGAATACCGTAATGGCAAAGGTATTCAAACTGTGGGATTATTGCAAGACTTTATTCCTGATGCGAGGAATACTTGGGATTATACTCTTGATAGTTTACGCGATTATTTTGAGCGAATTATAGTTCAACAATCTGAAGCTTCATTGCTTACTGTACCATCAGGTTCGCCGTTAGATTTACAACCAGAAGATTTACCAGAATTAGCACAACAAACGATCGGTTCTTATCTAGCAAGCGCTAGTTTAATCGGTGAAGTTACCGCCGACTTACACATTGCTTTAGCCGCTAATGCCGAAGATCCAAATTTTGCACCCGAACCTTTTTCTTCTTTCTACCAACGTTCAATTTACCAGTATGCGCGTAACCTCACAGGACAGGTTTTACTGGAGTTGAAAAAGCAGCTAAAAACCTTACTACCTGAGACACAAAAATTAGCCCAAGGTGTTTTAAACCGCCAAGAAGAATTTTTTGGACGCTATCAATTAGTTCTCAATCAAAAAATCACTGCTAAGAGAACACGCTATCACGGAGATTATCATTTAGGGCAATTGCTTTACACAGGAAAAGACTTTATTATCATTGATTTTGAAGGAGAACCTGGGCGGAGTTTAAGTGAAAGGCGGATGAAGCGATCGTCTTTGCGAGACGTAGCCGGAATGTTACAATCTTTCAATTACGCTGCAATTCAAGCCCTTCATAATGAAGTGGAAAATGGCACAATTAGTTCCGAAAATCTTCCTTTAATGCAACAATGGGCTGAATTTTGGTATCGCTGGGTGAGTGCAACTTTCTTAAATAGTTATTTGAAAATTGCTAGTCAGGATTCTTTCTTACCAAAAACTAAAGCCGAATTACAAGTACTTTTAGATGCTTACTTGTTGGAAAAATTGATCTACGACTTAGGTTATGAACTGAAAAATCGACCAAATTGGGTAGGAATTTCTTTACAAAGATTGCTGCAATTTTAGTGATGAGTTTAAAGCTGGGTTGTTGTAGCGACTTTAGTCGTTTTATTTAGGAATGTACGACTAAAGTCGCTACAACGAACCTAATTTACTACTAATTAACCATGATTCAACTAACACTTAACCACAATCAACTGGAAACTACCTCCGATCGTGTCAGTTTAATTACTGACCATGATATTTATTTGTTCAATGAAGGAACTCACTATCATTTATATGAAAAACTGGGTTCTCATCCACTAGTTGTTAATGGTGTAGAAGGCACTTATTTTGCAGTTTGGGCACCTAATGCCGGACAGGTATTTGTTAAAGGTGATTTCAATGATTGGAGTAACGAAGGTTTTCCTCTCACCCTAAGAGAACAATCAGGAATTTGGGAAGGTTTTATTCCGGGAATGACCAAAGGTAGCCTCTACAAATATCGCATTATTCACCGTTACAATGGCTATGCAGTAGATAAAGCCGATCCCTTTAATTCCCATCAAGAAGTTCCGCCAAGAACTGCATCAATTGTTTGGGATACTGAGTATCCTTGGCACGATCGCGAATGGATGGAAAACCGCGCCAAAGCTAATTCTTTTGATGCGCCAATTTCCATTTACGAAGTACATTTAGGTTCGTGGATGCGGATACCGGAAGAGGGAAATCGCTTTTTAACTTACCGGGAAATTGCTACTAAATTGGCGGAATATGTGAAGCGTTTGGGCTTTACTCATGTGGAATTAATGCCAATAACAGAACATCCTTTTTATGCTTCTTGGGGATATCAAACTACTGGATATTTTGCCCCGACTAGTCGCTATGGAACTCCCCAAGATTTCATGTATTTGGTAGATCGTTTGCATCAAGAAGGTATTGGCGTAATATTAGATTGGGTGCCTTCTCATTTCCCTACAGATCAACATGGATTGAATTATTTTGATGGTACTCATCTTTACGAACACGCCGATCCTCGACAAGGTTTTCACCCAGATTGGAAGAGTAGCATTTTTAATTATGGGCGGAATGAAATCAGCAGTTTTTTAATTAGTAGTGCCTTCTTTTGGTTGGATAAATGTCATATTGATGGATTGCGAGTAGATGCAGTTGCATCGATGCTTTATTTGGATTATTCCCGCAAAAAAGGAGAATGGGTTGCTAATAAATATGGTGGGAGAGATAATCTCGAAGCGATCGACTTTTTAAAACGTTTCAACCAAGCAGTTTATCAACACTTTCCCGATGTCCAAACTATTGCCGAAGAATCAACAGCTTGGGCAAAAGTTTCTCGACCAATTTATGATGGTGGTTTAGGTTTTGGTTTAAAGTGGGACATGGGTTGGATGCACGATACTTTAAAGTATATGTCCCTCGATCCCATTGCTAGAAAACATCATCATAACCTGCTAACTTTCCGAATGCTTTATGCTTTTAATGAGAACTTTGTTTTACCACTTTCTCACGACGAAGTTGTGCATGGCAAAGGTTCTTTAATTGGCAAAATGCCGGGAGATTATTGGCGGAAATTTGCTAATTTACGGGTGTTATTTGGCTATATGTACGCCCAAGCTGCCAAAAAACTTTTGTTCATGGGCGGAGAGTTTGGACAGTGGCAAGAATGGAGTCATGACAGAAGTTTAGATTGGCATCTTTTAGATTACCCAATGCACGCAGGTTTGCAAAGATGGGTAACAGATTTAAATCACATTTATCGCCAAGAAAAAGCTTTGCATGAATTAGATTTTTCTTGGGAAGGTTTTGAGTGGATTGATTGCAATGATTCGCAACAAAGCGTAATGAGTTTAATTCGTAAATCAAAATCAACCGATGAAACTATTTTAGTAGTGGCAAACTTTACTCCTGTACCTCGCTACAATTACCGTTTAGGCGTGCCGAATAATGGTTTTTGGCAAGAGTTACTCAACAGCGATTCGGGGGATTATGGTGGTAGCGGTGTGGGGAATTTTGGCGGTGTTACAGCTGAAGAAAATCCTTGTCACGATCGCGCTTTCTCACTAAATCTTCACTTACCACCTTTGGGAATCCTGTTTTTTAAATTAAAAACCGATCTCCCAGAAAATTCTGTAACATAAAATGCTTTTGTTTAGAACAAAGTAGAAATTTTCCCAAAGTCAAATGCTCAAACTGTATTAGTAATCACAAACCTATTTCCCTAAAGAACCTATCTTTAGGGAGATTTTTTTTAGACCTAAAAAAGATTAAGTTCACTAGTGTCTATCCCATGATTTAACCAACTCAATATAGCTTACCTGGAAAGCATGATTCTGACTTTTCCAGGTAACTATTTCTAATTTGAAAAAAGTAACTTTACAAAAATTTACCTCTTGTGACAGATGGTAGGAACCGATATATTTCTTTACATTGTGTAAGCAATAGACAAAACTAATCAGCAGATCGTTTATCAAAAGTCATGCACTCAACAGCAAAATCAGCAAATTGTAAGTAAAACTGTGTTTTTCAACTAGCTACAAAAAGCTACAAAACTATTTTGTCAAAAAAGTTCAGAAAAACCATTAGCATTGATTTAGGATAAATCTATGTACGTAGCACTTTGGCCTGGAAATGTTTATCCTTTAGGCTCATATTGGGATGGCAAAGGAACAAACTTTGCGTTGTTTAGTGAAAATGCCACAGCTGTTGAGCTTTGTTTGTTCGATCGCAACGACAAAGAAACACGCATCAAACTAACAGAAGTTAATAACTTTATTTGGCATGGTTATCTACCAGGAATTAGCCCCGGACAACGTTACGGATTTCGCGTACATGGTCCCTGGAAACCGCAAGAAGGTCATCGCTTCAATGCTAATAAATTGTTAATTGACCCTTATGCCAAAGCAATTGATGGCTTACTTCGGGGTAATGGTGCGGAAATATTTGGTTATTCTTGGAAAACGGAAGAGGCAGAAAAAGATTTAGTTTTTTCTGAGTTAGATGATGCTCATTTAGTGCCAAAATCTGTAGTAATCGAGCAATCTTTTGATTGGGAAGGAGATGAATTATTAAGAACACCTTGGCACGAAACTATTATCTACGAAACTCACGTCAAAGGCTTTACCAAATTACATCCAAATATTCCTGAAGAACTGCGCGGTACTTATGCCGGAATTGCCCATCCAGCAGCAATTGAACATTTGCAAAAATTGGGAATTACAGCCCTAGAACTAATGCCCGTACACCACTTTATAGCCCTACCAGGATATCTCACAGATAAAGGGTTAACTAACTATTGGGGCTACGATTCAATTAATTACTTTGCTCCCTTTTCTGGCTACAGTGCTAGTGGTACTTTGGGACAGCAAGTAACCGAATTTAAGCAAATGGTGAAAGCGCTACATCGGGCAGGAATAGAAGTTATTTTGGATGTGGTTTATAACCATACTGGAGAGGGAAATCATTTAGGCCCAAGCTTGTCTTTGCGAGGCATTGATAATACTGTTTACTATCGGTTGATAGACGATGATAAACGCTTGTACATGGACTTTACAGGCTGCGGAAATTCTCTTTATGTTGGTCATCCGCAAGTCTTAAAGTTAATCATGGATAGCCTACGTTATTGGGTGACAGAAATGCACGTTGATGGCTTCCGATTTGACTTAGCAGCGGCTTTGGCAAGGGAGTTATTTGAAGTTAATAGTTTATCAGCTTTCTTCGATATTATTCACCAAGATCCGGTGTTAGCAGATGTGAAGTTAATTGCTGAACCTTGGGATTTAGGAGAAGGTGGTTATCAAGTAGGTCAATTCCCTGTTCTTTGGTCTGAATGGAATGGCAGATATCGGGATACTGTGCGAGATTTTTGGCGTGGTGCGGATGAAACTTTAGGGGAATTTGCTTACTGTTTTACTGGCAGTCCAGATCTATATTCGTTGAATGGAAGACGACCAAATGCTAGTATTAACTTTGTCACTGCTCACGATGGTTTTACTCTGAATGATTTAGTTAGTTACGAAAAGAAACATAACGAAGCAAACGGGGAAAACAATTGTGATGGCGACGAACACAATCGTTCTTGGAATTGTGGTGTTGAAGGCGAAACAGATGACCCAGAAATTTTGGATTTGCGGGAACGACTCAGGCGAAATTTCTTAGCAACTTTGATGCTGTCTCAAGGTATCCCAATGCTACTAGGTGGGGATGAAATGGGACGGACGCAGAAGGGAAATAATAATACTTATTGCCAAGATAATGAGCTTTCTTGGTTTGATTGGAATTTAAATCAAGACAATGAAGATTTGGTCAATTTTACCCGTGAATTAATTTATTTCCGTCGTCAACATCCGGTATTTCGGCGGCGCAAATGGTTCCAAGGTCGTCCGATTCACGGTAAGGGAGTTAGTGATATTGTTTGGTTCAATCCTGATGGCACTGAGATGACAGATGAACAGTGGAATATTGGTTACGCTAAGGCGATCGCAGTTTTTCTAGATGGCGATCAACTTGCCTGTCCTAGTCCTAAAGGTGAGCGAATTAGTGATGATAGTTTCCTAATGTTTTTTAATGCTCACCATGAAACAATTGAGTTTAATTTACCTACTGTTTTTGGGCTAGATAAGTGTGATTGGTCGTTGGTAATTGATACTAAGGAACCACGCTTTATTCGGGAAGAAAAAATTTACACTAGCAACCAAGCTGTGCCTGTGGTTGGGCGATCGCTAGTATTGCTGCGTCGTCTGGAATAAAAAACACAATCAGGATTTAAGGATTTACATGATGTTCAGGATTAATTATTAAGATTTTAGGATTAATCCTTCGGAATCGGACTTTTCCAAATTTCATTAAATTCATTAAGTCAACTATGAAAAGTCCTCACTTATTTAAATAGTGAGGACTCGAAAACTGTTACCACCAAACACGATTTCCGTTTTCGTCAACTCTCGCTTGTCTAATTACATCCGAGATTTCTTCTGCATCTTTTACGTGGTGGAGTGCTTCTTTGTTACCATCGGAGTCTTCGACAATAAAGTAAGTCGGAACTGTAATATGATCCCCAGTAATATCAGGCGAATCAACAGCAACTTGTTTCGCTTTTTCTTCTATAGATTGAGGTTCGTCAGCGATGCGATCGCCCGGATTAGCTGTTAAATTCTTTTCCTTTGCTCTGGGTTCTTCTTTAGAATGCCAGTCTACACTTACAGGTTGTTCTATCTGCTTCTCTTGTTGGTTTTCCATGATCTTTTTCCCATTAAAAAATTTATTCTTTACTAAACTCAGTCTAGAAAACTGAAATTACCATATACTCTTTCAAAGGAAGTAGTTTCGGCAGCTACAAGTAGTATTTAGGCTGGAAAAAAAATCTGCCTATTGTCTGGACGGGTTGTTTATTTGATTATTTTATTTAGCTCTTTCTTTTTTGCCAACACTCAGAGAATGCAGACTCTTGCAGCAAGAGGCAGAGCCTCCATTCTTCGTTCCCAGGTTGAACCTGAGAACGAGGATCTGGGAGGTTCCACCTCCGGTAGTGCAAATAAGAGCGCTGAAGCGCAACAACTTACTTATTAACCAGGTAAATTGTTGCTGGCAAAAGCATCCATTCTGTAAGCGGGAACGCGCTCGTTGTAATCAATTTGAGTACCAGTAATCGACTCAGCTAACTTTTCAAAAGACTCAGAACGCCAGTTGCGATCGTGAATTGGTTTAGACTGTTCGCCACGAAAATAAGCTTGAGTTCCAATTACAGATGCAGCTAACCAACCAACGATAAATAAAGCAATCAGGATAGTCATGATCTATAGTCCCTCTCGTTTGTTTCCTTATGTAAACTAATATAACAGTTTGTTACAAATTGTCAACTATATCTTGACTAAAAAAGATTGATTAGGTATATAAGCGCAGTAAATCAGAGCGTTGGCAAAAACACCGATAGTTAGTGCAGGAATCAGCTACACTGACTGAGGAAGTAAATCATGGGCTTTCCATGCTGATTCGCCCTGCAAAACAATCGGATATTCCAGCGGTTTTGCCAATGGTGGGGAAAATTTGTGCTTTGCATGAAACTTGGGATGGAGCGAAGTACGGATTTTTGCCTAATCCAGCGCAACGTTATGAATGGTGGTTGAGTAAAGTGGTAAAGAGCGATCGCGCAGTCTTTTTAGTAGCAGAAGACGAAACCAAAGCGCTATTAGCCGGATTTTTAGTAGCAACAATTGAGCGTGAAATACCCATTTATCGACTCAAAGAATATGCCTTTATTCAGGATCTTTGGGTAGAACTAGAATATCGTCGTAGTGGTGTGGCGCGACAGTTAGTAACGCAAACTATTGAGCAATTTCAAAAGATGGGAGTAGTACAAATTCGCCTCGATACTGCGGCAATTAATGAAACTGCGAGAAAGTTATTCTCAGAATGTGGTTTCCGTCCTAGTACAGTGGAAATGTTGATAGAGTTAGAGTGAAAGATGAAACCCAAATTCTTAATTACTAAAATTATTGCCTTTCTGACCTTTTATCTTCTGCCTTCTACCGTAACATTAGGAGGAACTTGTGCAGGTCGTAGTTGTCCACCTCCACCAATTGGTTTTACACCCGGACAATGGATTAATTATGAAGTAGTTAATCGTACAGGTTTTATCGTTGAGTTACAAAATGTACCAAGAACTCCTGTAATTTTTTTACGTCCGGGAGAACAAGTCAATTTTTCCAGACAAGCAGCAACCGAACCAAATCTTTCTTCATTATCTTGGAATGCTGTGCCGTATTTATTAAGAGCGAGACTTTCTAAACCTAATGCCAATACGCTACGAGTGGAGATAACGCCAGGTGGACTTCCGGGCGATCGCGCACTTTACATCCGCGATGATGGTCGAGTAATTATTTTTTAGAAAAAGGCGAGAATTTGGCAAAACTTTTCCCTGTTCCCTCTTCCATATTCCCTTTTTTGATGAGATAATGTTTCCGCTTGCAGAATCATCTTTTGCCAAAAACAAAAGCACCCAAGTAGATAAACTTATGTATAAGAACTTACTGAGAATTTTAGGGACAGCTTGCTTAGTTTTAGCTGGTATTATCATCACAACGGAAACTATAGCAGAGCCAAAATTTGTCAAGACTGGGAAAACGCTAAAACAAGATGATTTTATTACCTTACAGGTAAGGAATCAAACGCCAAATCCGATTAATATGGAAATTCCATCTTATACCGACCAAATTACTATGCAACCGAAAGAAATGCGGAAACTTCGCTTTAAACTGCGGAATAAAGAGTATGGTCTTTCAGTTTTATATTGGAGTCCCACAGGAGAGCAAGCATTATTAGGAAAAGTCAACAAACCGAATTCTCAAACAGTGCTTTTAGACTTACAACCTGGTAATTTTGCAAAAGAAGACGATCGCGCAATTTACGACACAGAAAGTCCGGGTCAAGTATTGGTTTTTTAAACACCTAATGTATCGATTACCTTTGCAACGTTGGGAATTTTACCCAGAAAGACCTCAACAAGTTAAAGAAATAGCCGAAAAGTTCCATGTTTCTCCTTTATTAGCGCAAGTACTAATTAATCGAGGAATGGAAACACCAACCCAAGTCAGAGAATTTTTAGAGCCAGAAACGCAATTTTTGCCTGAGCCTATCGATGAATTTCCTGAATTGGGAATTAGTTTAGAATTGTTAGAAAATGCGATCGCTTCCCAAGGCAAAATTGCCATTTGTGGAGATTACGATGCTGATGGCATGACTAGTACTGCTTTGTTGTTGCGATCGCTCCGTACTTTAGGTGCTGATGTCGATTATGCCATCCCCAGTCGCATGACTGAAGGATATGGCATAAATTGCCGAATTATTGAAGAATTTCATAGAGAAGGCGTACAATTAATTTTAACAGTAGATAACGGAATTGCCGCATTTGAACCAATTCAAAGAGCCAGAGAATTAGGTTTACAAATCATCGTTACCGATCACCACGATATCCCACCCAAATTACCACCAGCTAATGCCATTCTTAATCCAAAATTAATTAGAGAAACGTCGCCTTATCGAGGAATTGCTGGCGTAGGAGTTGCTTATATTGTAGCAGTTTGTTTAGCTCAAAGACTTGGGCTTGCTAAAGGTTTAGTCAAACCAATGTTAGAGTTATTCACATTAGGAACAATTGCCGATTTAGCACCTTTAACCGGAGTCAATCGTCGTTGGGTAAAACGCGGTTTAAAACTTTTACCTTACTCTCAATTAGCCGGAGTACAAGCATTAATTCAAATGTCTGGAGTAGAAGGTTGCCGTAATTCAAACTCTTCAACTCAAAATTCTCTAAATCCAGATGATATCGGCTTTCGACTTGGGCCAAGAATTAATGCAATTGGCAGAATTTCCGATCCACAAATCGTTATTGAACTGTTAACTACTGATAATATGGGTGTAGCTTTAGAAAGAGCTATGCAGTGCGAACAATTAAATCAAAAACGTCAGCAACTTTGTGAAGAGATTGAGCAAGAAGCGATCGCCTGGTGCGAACAAAGTCAAATCGATCTACAGCAAGAACGAGTTTTAGTTATTGTCCAACCAAACTGGCATCATGGCGTAATTGGAATCGTCGCTTCTCGTTTAGTGGAACGCTACGGAGTTCCGGTTTTTATTGGTACTTATGAAGAAGAAGATGAAGAACGCATTCGCGGTTCAGCTAGGGGAATTCCCGAATTTGATGTTTTTGAAGCCTTGTTATTTTGTGAAGATTTACTGGGAAAATTTGGCGGACATAAAGCAGCAGGTGGCTTTTCCTTACCTGCGGAAAACTTAGCAGAGTTTCGGCGCAGACTGAGTAAATTCGCTCATAAATTACTCCAACCAGAACATCTCAAACCGTTATTAAAAATTGATGCCAAAGCAGAAATTACCGATATTAATTTAGAATTATACCAACAAATCCAGGCTTTACAACCTTGTGGGATTGAGAATTCAGCGCCAGTTTTTTGGATGTCTGATGTACGAATTGTGGAACAACAAATAGTTGGGAAAGGTCATTTGAAGTTAACTATTTCTCAGTTTAGCTCACCGGAGAAAGTTAAAGCGATCGCATGGCGTTGGCGCGACTATTTCCCCCTACCAAACAGAGTTGATATCGCCTATCGACTCAGAGAAAACAATTTTAACGGCAATAAAACTGTAGAATTAGAATTATTAGGTGTCAGACAAGCAAAATCATTATCTTGGCAAACCTTCACCGCCAAAAATGTTTCCTTAAAAGCAGAGTTTTACCACAATCAAAAGCGTTACACTTGCGGATTATATCCCAATGATTCTTTAACCGAATTAAGAATTAGAAATGCAGAAGGCAAAGTTTTAGCCGTTCCTTTAGGAAAAACCACTGGTTTGTTAGGTAAAACTCGCGAAGAAGCAGTAGAAGTAAATATTTTCCAACCACCTTTCTCTACTTTAGTGGAAATTGCACAAATAGCCTTAGAAAAATTTAAATAAATTATCATGATTGTTCGTTGTAGCGACTTTAGTCGTACATTTCTAAAATAAAAGGACTGAAGTCCTCACAACGAACCTGGTTTGTAGCCCAAAAAATTAAAGGGGGATTAACTCCCCCCTTGTAAATTGTTAAGGACTGAACTCGCAGAAGCTTTTACAAGTTGCCGTTGCGAGAAGCTAGTACTACAATCACGGCTGGTCCAGCAAGCATAATTAAAGCTACCAAAGTCAGCTGGGCAATCACTTCCCAGTTAATACTGGTAACAACAGTGGTAACAGAGTCAATAACCGATCCCATTTCTCCTCCCGAACTAACCCAGATAGGCTTGAATCGCTACATTAAAATCCGTCTCTTATATTACCTGGCTAAAGTTCACTTCTTTTAAGCTACTTAACAAAACTATAAGAAACTATAAACAAACATGAAGCTGGTACTTTTGGCTGTTTTTGGACTCGATCAGACTATTTCCGCGAGTTGATGATTCAGTGCTTCGAGATTAATTTTGTAACACTCAAATAGGTCGGTCACATTCATGTTGTTTGTGTCAGCCAGTCGGACTAAACCCCACAAAAGATGTTCTGTCCCGATCGACTTTTTGCCCTGAACTCGAACTACTTGCAAGGCAAGCTCTAGAACAAACTTACTTTGTGGACTGAACTTCAGATTGTCGCCAGATGCAAAAGAATGTTCGTTGGTGCCAATTTCCAGTGTTGCGCCGTTAGCCCGTAGCAATTGAGCCGAAGTAGTCGTTGCATCGGCTAATAATCCAGCTAACAGGTGTTTTGGCTCAACTTGTGACTCCTGCGATCGTACTGCCTCATTTTGAGCAAACTTGATGGCATCGATTGCCTTTTCTGCGAACCGCTCGAAACCAAAATCAAAGCCAAAGAAATTTTTGACCCGCTCCACAAGTATTTGCATAGAATTCTTTGCCTCGTAAATGAAAACGTCTTCGATTGCGACATTAAACAGGTTGGCAACTTTGAATGCCATGTCTAAGCTAGGGTCAAATTTCCCCGACTCAAATCCATTGATTGCTTGACGACTTACTCTTAATTCTCTTGCTAGGTCAGATTGCGACCATTGGTGCAGTTGTCGAAGTTCTTTCAGTCGGTTTTTCATCGTTTCGCCTGTCTTCTGTCAAGTAACACTTTACATAGTTCCGCACTGACTGTCAAGTGTCACTTGACAAACTGCGTCTTTTTCCTTTCTCGCATTTGCTGGCATAGTTGCTAGACTCTAAAAGCATTGACATAAAGGAATATGTAGAAAATTATGGCGACTTGGTATTGCGTCAAAGGATGTGGTGCTTGCTGTTATCTAGAGCCTTCGGAGCGTCCCGACTTAGAAGAGTATCTTACCCCAGAGGAGCTAGAGCAGTATCTTGGCATGGTGGGGGAAGAGGGATGGTGTATGAATTTCGATCGCACTACCCGCGAATGTCGCATCTACTCAAATCGTCCGCGATTTTGCCGCGTCGAGCCAGAAACATTTCAGGATATGTTTGGTGTAGCAGCAGCAGAACTTAACGATTTTGCCATTGAATGTTGTCAAGAGCATATAGCAGACATTTACGGCAGTGATAGCCCGGAAATGCAAGGTTTTAATCAAAAAGTTGCATTTTAGGTTATGATTTTCTACTGATTTGATGTATCCTTTCGATGAGGTAAACTTAGGTGTTTTAGAGGAGTAGCTCGTGCAAGAAAGATCGCAAAGCCCTTATCAACAGCTAGCCGATCTCGAAGATAAACTCAACCTTGTGAGCGAACACATTCAACGGCTTAGGCAGGAAAATGGCAACCTTCCACAAAAAGCGCTTTTATTTAGCCCAAAACCTGCAATTACTGGACTCAAGCCGGAGAACAGCAAACCTCAACAACAAGTTAGTTGGGATAAGCAAGGAAATAAATCTCAGTCTCCCATGAAAGCTGATGATTTTTCCCGTTTGCGGTTAGAAAGAGCCACACCCAGAAAAAGAAGGCATTCTTCTAATTATCGAGATTTAGCAAATACAAGTTATCTTAGAAATCGCAGATATCGCCAAAGAGCGAAGAAAAATTATCAGCTACGAATAGTGGGGTTGGTATTAGCAGCAGCGACAGTTGTGTGGATAATTATCTCCGCTATTTCTTCGGTTGTGCAATCATTTAATCGGCATCAAACCGTCACGAACGAACAAAGTACAGTGCTGCTACAGCAGCTACCTAGTACGCCTTTGCTGCCACCGGATATTCCTCCGAGAACTAATGCGATCGCACTACCAACACCAATCAATTCTAATTTAGAAGAAACTGAATTAGTTTATAACGTCACAACTCCTCATAACTTAAAACCAAGTCAACAATTACAAGGAATTGTTGATGAAATGGTGCAATTAATTCAATCCAGAAAATTACCCACCCAACCGCTATCGATCGCATTGATTAATGTGAAAACCGGAGAAATATCTGGATTTCAACAAAACACACTACTCTATCCCGCAAGTGTCGTCAAAATGTTTTGGATGGTCAGTGTTTTTGACGAAATGCACCGAGGGATTTTGCCCAATGAACCTGTTTATAGTGCCGATTTAAATCGGATGATTCAACAATCTTCTAATGATGCTGCTAGTCGATTAGTTGATGCTGTAACTAATACAGAATCTGGTTACTTTTTGCGGGGTGAAAAGTATGATAAATGGGCGAATAAGCGCCGCAAAATTAGTGAATTTTTCAGCAAAGCTGGATACGAAGGGATTGCCATCTATCAAAAAACTTACCCGATCGCTTATTTGCGCCATAAAATACCAGAGGGTAGAGATTTGCAAATGTGGAACGATCCTAAAGAATTGAAAAATCAAATTTCTAGCGAACACGCTGCTAGATTAATGTATGAAATTGTCACGGGAAAAGCTGTTTCTCCAGAAGCAAGTGCCAAAATGATACAGTTCTTGGCGAGAGATTTACGATTGTCTTCTTGGCGGGAAAATACTGCCAGATTCGGTGGTTTTAATCCAATTCGCGGACTTTTGGGGCAAGGATTGCCCGCTGAAGTGGATTTTGCTTCTAAAGCAGGTTGGACGGAAACAGGTCGTCATGAGGTAGCTTTTGTCAGAAGTCGGGAGGAAGATGGCCCAATTTATATTCTGGCGATTTTGGGTGCGGATGAAGCTTACTCTAAGGACTGGCAGCTATTTCCCATGCTGTCGCGGATGGTGTTCGATCGCATGAGTGGCAAAACTTCCGAACAATAAGTAATAAAAATAACTTGAAAATGCACTCTTGGGGATAAAATGAGAGAAATATGAAAACTACCTAGCACTTTACTATTGCCTGTGAAACTCTCTTCTGCACCGCCAACCTTGTCTGCTCCTGAGTCACTGAATCTGACTAAGGATACACAGTTAACTCTCATGGAGTCAACGCTAGAAACCACTGATTCCCTGAAACTGGCACCAACGCCACAGTCAAGCAAGAATTTAAGCAAAGGAGCATTAGCAGTGTTTTGCTCTACCTTTTTGACTATTTTCTTGTCAGAAATGGGAGACAAAACTCAAGTAGCTACCTTGCTGATGAGTGCGGAATCTCAATCTCCTTGGCTAGTCTTTGCTGGCGCATCTTCAGCGCTAATAGCAACAAGTTTATTGGGAGTTTTACTCGGTAGGTGGTTAGCAACTAAGGTATCCCCGCAAATTTTAAATAAAGCTGCTGGCGTAAGTATGCTGTTAATTACCGTGCAGTTAGTTTGGGAAATTTTTCATTCTTGAAATGGGGACTGGGGACTGGGGACTGGGGACTGGGGACTGGGGATATACTCCCAATCTCAATTCCTAACTCCCAATTTTAAAAATTTAAAATCTAAAATCCAAAATTGCGATGATTGACTGGCATCTTTTAGGACTAAGTTTTATTACGGTGTTTTTGTCAGAGTTAGGAGACAAAAGCCAACTGGCTGCGATCGCTCTGAGTGGAAGTACTAAGTTTCCCCGTGCGGTGTTTTTAGGTACAGCTGGAGCCTTGTTACTCACCAGTTTTTTAGGCGTAATTGCTGGCGAAGGTGCAGCACAGTTGTTACCTGTACAGTGGGTAAAAGCGATCGCTGCGATCGGTTTTGCCATCATGGGAGTACGCTTACTTTGGTTAAATCCTGCCTTGCCTGAAGACGCAGAATGAACTTGATAAAACAAGGGGCAGATCTAACAATCTACCCCTTACCAAATTATCTAATACTCAACAATTAACTTGAGCGTCAAATTACTTTTCTCGGTAAAACAAACTCAGAATCGTGCCACCAACGATTAACTTAACTACTTCCAAAATCCAGTAACTTTCATGCAGCAAACCCATAGTAGTGGGAACAGAATTAACTGGATTAAGAAACTGTAGATTTAACCCCAAAGCACTCATCTGTGGTGTTAAAACATAAGTGAAAATCAGAGCAATAGTTAAAAGTATCATTGCTAAAACAATTGCATTGCGGCTCTGACTTGCTAAAGTATTTCCTGTGCGTTTAATAACCAACACACCCGTCAATACTAAAGCTGCACACAACAATTCAATGCGGTTAAAAAACCAGAAAATTAAATAACCCGCTGTGGCAAAACCACTTTGGGACATCATTCCAGAAGCATACAAACCAGGCATAATTACCAAGTCCAAGACCAGACTAGTACTGAGCCAAAAGGTCAAGGTAAAAATGACTACAGTTTGCCATCCTGGTCGCTTTAACTGAAGACTAGAGATTGAAGACATATAATTCCACCTGCTTTTGCATTACTTTTAGTTTAACTAATTCTTCTTGTTAAAAGTATGAAATATTTTTGCGGTTTGTTGCAGTTATTTTGATTAAAATTAGTTAATAATTACAAAAAAGTTTTAAATCACGGGATAGCAAAATTTCTTTTCAAATCTTAATACAATCTCATGAATACTTCTCGAATTCTTTCAGCAACATTAGCAGCCACAGTAGGTATTTTAACTGGCTGGCAACAGGGAGAGGCAGTACAATTGGCAAATGGTACGGTTTACTTTGTTCAACCTCCCAGTTTATTAGGAGCGACCACCACTTTTAACGATGCTTGTGTATGGTCGGCAACATATTACTTTACTGTTAACTTGCCGGAAAATGCCGGAGAACCTTTGCAACGAGTGGTGATTAATCAACAGGAAGGAGGAGAGGACGTAGATTTTCGCTTGAAAGAAAGTCGTGCTTTTGTAGGAGAGCGACGGAGAAAAGGGGAAAATTTGCCGATTCAAGAAGTGACAACTGATGAAAAAACTCGTTCTATTGCGATCGCTTTTGACCCGCCAATTTCTCCCGGAAAAACTATAACTATTGCTCTTGAACCTGTACGTAATCCTTGTTTTGGTGGAGTTTATCTATTTGGCGTGACAGCTTTTCCACCAGGAGAAAAAGCTCATGGTCAATTTCTTGGTTTTGGAAGATTCCACTTTTATGAGCGCAGAAACTTCTTTTGGTAATCGACTTGATTAGTATATAATTTTACCCTATTGTAGGGGAATCTCAATACTAGAAGCCCGATTTAGTTATCGGGTTTTTATTTTGCAAAAACTGCGATCGAGTATAAATTAAACATCTGATTTTAGGCATTTTAAATTTTCTGAAAACAACTTAATAATTTTCAATTAATTGTTATAAAATACGATAAAACTTTATCAAAAACAGTAAAATTTTTTAATTAAATAATCAAGTATTTTTGCAAGTTGATTTAAGTATTGTTGCCAGTTAGCGATCGACTTACAAATCATGTAAAGATTGATAGTCGATAGTTGCTCAAAACAACTATTTCCTCAATCAAAAGAAAGAAACTACAAATTTAAAATCTAATAAGGAATAGCACAATCATGACAACGACCCAACTCAGAAATGCCTATATTATTGGTCAAGAAAACTTTCAAAATTGGAGCCAAGGATTCAATACAAGTAACTATTTACGGGTATTACCTCACCCCGATGTAAAAGTTGCTTACAAAGACCCTTTTCGAGATTGGCAATTAGATCGACCAGGCAATTACATTTCCAGTTGGGGGCCGCAACAAGAACTAAACGCCACCCTCAGAATGGAAAATATTAATCAAATTCAAATTGATGGGTTTGGTATTCTTAAATCAGGAGATGGTCAAATTCCTTGGCTTACTGATACTAGCAATCAACCGAGAAATACACCTTACGAACAATTAAGAGGTTATAACGGCACAATACCGGGGCCATTTTTAATTACCGAACCAGGAGACACATTAAACTTATGGTTGGAAAATAACTTAGACCAAGTAACGAACCTGCACACTCATGGACTGCACGTAACACCTATGGGACGTGGTGATAACGTGCTTCATTTAGTAGATGCGGGTGAAAGTTGGAATCAAATTATTCCCATTCCCGATAATCATTTTATTGGCCCTGACTGGTATCACCCGCATTTACATGGATTAACAAACGAGCAAGTTTCTTCGGGATTAGCAGGTCAATTATTATTAACAACCCCTTACGATCTGCCGGATATAGATAAATTCAATCCCAAAGAAAGACCGTTGCATTTTATGGTACTTAATACCTTTGGAGTGCAACAGGTAAACAGACAAGGAAGCTTAACCGATCCGTTAAATCAAAACCCAGCAATAGCCCTTCCTGCTGGTACGCCATTGCAAGTTTTGGGAACCGAAAATGGGCAACCAGTTTATGAATTGTCCGATGCAGTTTTCATGGGTTACAATGCTAAACCCATACCTTACGATCCGACAAGACCCACAGGCGGAGCACCGGGAATTTTCTCTTATGGTGGAGGCCCATTAGCTGAACCTACAGAAAACGTAATTCACACAGTTAATGGTCAGTATAATCCCACAATTGAAGTGAAAACAGGTGAAGTTAATCTTTTTGCTTTTACTAACACGAACAGTAATGCTTTTCACATTATTCAACTGTTCAAAGAAGAAGGGGAAAATTTAATTCCTCAAGAAGTAACATTGGTAGCTATTGATGGGGATGCTGTAGGATCGGTAGCTTCTAGAAGTAGAGAGATTACCGAATTGCCAGTTCTTACTCCCGGACAAAGATTAACTATTGAAGAATGGTTTGAAAAACCAGGGAAATATTATTTCCTCTCTAATGGAACTGAAGAAATTATCGGCAATAATACTTCGGCTTTAATTAAAGGAAAAGATGGGTTTGCTGATGGTCACTTAATTTGGGGGCCGCAAGTATTAGCAACTGTGGAAGTGACGGGAAATGAAATACCAAAAGGCCCTCGTCCAGAACCTTATGATATTTTTCTGGAACAGGCTGCAAAAATTGATGAATTAGTTGCGGATACGAAAAATGGAGATTTCGATCGCCAACGTACATTTACTTGGTCAGCCAACCTGGGAAAAGCACTAGCAATAGGTAACGTGCCCGATGACTTGGATGTTACTAGCTTTGAGGGAACATATCGCATCAACGGAGAATTTTTTGCCACCGCATTCGATGAAGGTCAAGTTCCTCTGACGATGCCAATGTTAGGCACAAGTGAAGTTTGGAATATGAAAAATACTTCTGGTCAAAGCGATCCCAGTCTTCCTCCGCAAATAGATATTCCTTTGCTGGAATGGCATCCTTTCCACATTCACCAAAATGACTTTGTAGTTTTAGAAATTAACGGTGTTCCAGTTAGTGACGTGCGAAGTGCTTATTTAGACGGTGTTTTGAGCGATACGATCGGTCTACCACCAACCTACAAACCTAACACGCCTACCCCTGAGAACCCTTACGGCGAACCGATGTATAACGGGGAAACTTCGGAAGTAAAAGTGGTAATGAAATTTGAAGACTTTCCCGGTAGTTATGTCAATCACTGTCACATTTTGTTTCACGAAGACGCAGGGATGATGGCACCTGTGCGGGTAGTTTTAAATACGGACAGCACTTGGTTGGGTGTAGCTGGTCAACAAAATAATGGCAGTGTAGAGTTATATCGGGCAAGTAATTTAAACCAAAAGATTAATTTATTGCCTTTTGGTGCCGGATTTACAGGTGCTATTAATCTAGCAATTGGTGATGTTAATTACAAACGCAAAGATAATCTGAACAAAAATGTTACAGATAACGTCACTGATGTTATTACTATTCAATCTAATTTGAATAGCACAACAAATAAATTCACTGTCAAGGTATTTGATGGTCAGACATTGATCGATCGGCAACAACAAGGCATTATCCAAATTGACGGACTGAACCAAGAATTACTACTAACTCAATTTTCACCTTTCGCCAATCAAACATTTACACCTAATGCTAAAGCATCAGTAGCAGCCGGAGATATTAACGGCGATGGTTTTTCTGACATCATTGTTGGCGTAGGAGGAGTTACTAATCCTTTAATTGAAGTTTATAGCGGTTTGGACAATCACTTAATTACCAGAATTAGTCCATTCCATCATGAAACCGGATTCACTGGCGCAATTAACCTAACTTCTGGTGATATTGACGGAGACAACTTTGATGATGTCATTGTTTCTCAAGGTAGTGGAGGACGAGGATTAGTCGAAGTTTACAGTGGACGTTCCATTGAATTAAAAGGCAGTTTGGATGGAAAAGATACATCACATGACACTGCGTTGTTAACTCAAACTTTTCAACCTTATGGTGAATTCAATGGTGAAGTTAAAGTAACTTCTGGTTATGTTTTACAAAGACCAGATATTCCCAATGGCGGAGCTATCCAAACTTACCACGCCAACCTCACTACAATGGCAGTTGGTAACGTACCACAAGGTCAAGAAACAGTTAAAATTTTCACCTATTTGGGAGGCGCTCATCACAGTCATGCAGCAGAAGATCATTCTCATGGTTCCACTGGCGAAGCGGAAATGAACGAACCAGAAGTTCGTTTAGATGCTCAATTTACTCCCCAAGGTAATGTAACAGGAATGTTAGGAAGTTTCGCAGATATTAATGGTTTATCAAGAGGTGAACCAGTAATATTTACTGTAGATGCTTCTGGCAAAGCGGGATTAATTCGCTTGCAAGAGGGAAATCGTGTAATGTCTGTTGCTGCTGGCGGAAATTTGTTTACTTCCGGCAACGATCTTTACTACGGAGATACGGGAAGTAACACTTTATTTGGTAGTTCTGGTAATGACACAATTTATGGTTTGAGTGGTAGCGATCGAATTTCTGGCAATGAGGGTAATGACTTAATTTCTGGAGGTGAGGATAACGATACATTATATGGTGGCAAAGGTAATGATGTAATTTTTGGTAATCAAGGTCAAGATTTATTATTTGGAAATTTGGGTAATGACACTGTTTACGGTGGCAGAGGAAACGACCAAGTTTATGGCAATCAAGGTCAAGATTTACTGTACGGAAATTTAGGCAATGACACAGTTTACGGCGGCAAAGAAAATGATTTAATTTATGGGAATCAAGGTCAAGATATTCTGTTCGGTGATGATGGTAATGATACGATTTATGGTGGTCAAGAAAATGACACTTTGAATGGAGGAACTGGGGATGATTGGTTAAGTGGTGATTTGGGTAATGATGTGTTGCAAGGTGGGGATGGAAGCGATCGTTTTATCCTTGCTGCAACCAAAGGAAGTGACACCATTGTTGATTTCCAAAATGGTAGCGATGCGATCGTCTTAACAGGTGGTTTAACCTTCGCTCAACTAACAATAACTGAAAGCATCGGTTCAACTTTAATTAGGATTACCAACACTAATGAACTGTTAGCAACTCTCAACGGTATTCCAGTTGCTCAAATAGGAACCGAAGATTTCATTGTCTCATAAAAGTACGTTGTTGCGCTTTAGCGCTAAAGCGCTAAAGCGCAACAACGTACTTAAGTTAAACTCATCAAATTACACAACTTATAAACAGTTCTTGCACCAACATTTCCATCCCATTCATCATCCCCAACTTCCACAACATCAAAACCAATAATTTCTCTACCGCTATGCACAACTTCCCGAAATAAACAAAAAGCTTGTTCTAATTCTAAACCTCCCGGAACCGGAGTTCCCGTATGCGGACAAAGTTTCGGATCTAATCCATCAACATCAAAACTAATGTAAACTTGTTGTGGTAATTCCGCCACAATTTGTTTACACAAATCCAACCAAGTTACCCCAGCATAAAGCTTTTGTTTCAACATCGGATCGTAGTACGCCGAAACTCGTCCTTCCGACTGCTTAATCAGATTAACTTCACCTTCAGAAATATCCCGAATTCCCACCTGAACTAATTTAGAAATTTGCGGAATTTGCAAAGCATTAAACATAATCGAAGCATGGGAAAATTCAAATCCTTCGTAAGCTTCCCGCAAATCAGAATGAGCATCTATATGCAAAATTCCGAAATTAGAATAACACTCAGCTAATGCTTGCATATATCCTAAAGGTACACTATGATCGCCGCCAATCACCGCCACTTTTTTTCCTTGATTAATTGCAGTTTTTGCTTTCTCAAATAGCCATTGGTTAAGAGCTTGAGAACCTTGGTTAATCTCTTGTAGAAGCTGTACCATTTCCAGGTCATTTTCTACAAATTTACCTTGTTCTAAATATTCAATAATTGTGGTAGCTTTCTGTCTTAAATCATCGCTTTTTTGCTGAATATCTGAAGAAATTTCTGCCATAAAAATCCCTTGTTCCCAGCCATCAGGATTATCAAAATCAAAAATATCTAATTGCCGAGAAGCTTCTAAAACTCTTTTTGGCCCTGCGGCTGTTCCAAAACCATAAGAAACAGTAACTTCCCAAGGAACACCAAACACAATAATATTCGCAGATTCGTAATCAAAAGGAAGCCCTAATAAATTGCCGTTATCAATGCCAATTCCGTTAGGATCGAAGTTTTGCAGAATTTCTTCTTTAGTAGCCATCGGGTAATTCCTAAAATTTTCAGGTAGGTTAGCAGAAATTGTCTCGATTAATGTTAATCTAGCGGCACCTATTTATTTAACACAAATTGTTAGTGTTCAGCTTAAGTGTTTTTGATCCCCCTAAATCCCCCTTACTAAGGGGGACTTTGAAGAGAGTTCCCTGCTTAAAAACAGAAACTATGAATCCGGTTCCCCCCTTAGTAAGGTAGGGGGAATCTAACCAAGATCTTTGTAACTAACAACTTGAGTTATTTAGCAAACAAGTGCGCCCCATTTATGATAGCGAGAAAAACTATGAAATTTACTCCTCTATTATTGATATTTTTCCTCTTGGTATTGATTTCTAGCTGTAATCAAAATCAGAGGACAACGGCAGAAATTATCAAACCAACTTCATCGGAATCTTCAGCTGAGTTAAAGCAAGTCAAATCTTATACTAAGGAAGCGAAGCTTGTTGCGGTTGGCGATTTGTTAATGCACATGAGTTTAACTCGTTCTGGTTACATTCCCCAACAGAAAACTTATAATTTTGATGGTTTTTTTACTGAAGTTAAACCGATTATTTCTCAGGCTGATTGGGCGATCGCAAATGTAGAAACCACATTAGCTGGCGCAGAAATGGGTTACTCAGGCTATCCGTTATTTAATGCTCCAGCACAATTAGTAGATGCAGCAAAAAAAGCCGGATTTAATGTTTTAACAACTGCAAATAATCACTCATTAGACAAAGGGGAAAAAGGATTAATTAACACTATTAATAATATCCGATCGCGTGGAGTTGCGTCAACAGGCACAGCCAGAACAGCTAAAGAAGCAGCACAGATTTTAATGGTCAAGAAAAATGATATTAACATGGCAATTTTAGCTTATACTTATGGCACAAATGGCATCCCTATTCCCAAAGGTAAAGGTTATTTAGTATCACTAATCGATGAAGGCAAAATTATTAGCGATATTGCTAGAGCCAGAAAACAGGGAGCAGAAATAGTGACAGTTGCCTTACATTTTGGCAATGAATATCAACGCCAACCTGATGCAAAACAGAAACAATTAGTACAAAATTTAATTAAAGCAGGTGCAGATATCATTCTTGGTAATCATCCCCACGTTGTTCAACCTTACCAAATTTTTAGAGTTAAGGATAAAGATGGGAAATTAAAAACTAGAACTGCGATTTATTCCCTGGGTAATTTTATTGCGAATCAAAATGGAAAATACCGAAATTTGGGGGTGATATTTTCTGTGAAAGTTCGCAAGATTTATCCGCAGAAAACTGTAGAAATTGCACAAGTGGAAGCTTTGCCAACTGCGATCGACAAATACACCCTAAACAACAAACTCAACTTTCGCGTTTTACCCCTCAGCGCCACCTTGTCTCGCAAAGAAGTTCCCTTTTTATCACCTCAAGAACGCTTGGTTTTAAAAGATCAACTGTTTGAAATGAAGAGTCATGTTAAATCAATGGGAGAATATAAAACAATTACAGTAAAATAGAACCAACCCGCCAAATTCGCCAATCAGCAATTATGGTAAAACAACTACCATCCGACACCACACCCGCCATTATCTACCCCGAAAGTGACGGACAACCAATGGCAGATAATACCAAACAATTTCGCTGGATTGTCACAATTAAGGAAAATTTAGAATTGTTATTTGCCGAAGATGCTAATGTCTTTGTTGCTGGAGATTTGCTTTGGTATCCGGTTGAAGGAGATAACAAAACTCGCCAAGCTCCTGATACAATGGTTGTGTTTGGTAGACCAAAAGGAGACAGAGGTTCTTACAAACAATGGGAAGAAGATAATATTGCGCCGCAGGTAGTTTTTGAGATTTTGTCTCCGGGAAATCGTCTCAAAGCAATGGCTCATAAATTGAAGTTTTACGAACGATATGGACTAGAGGAATACTATGTTTATGAACCTGATGATGTAGAGTTAATTGGGTGGGTGCGATTCCCGCAGGGATCGCTACGCGAATCGCAAAATCAACTAGAATTAATTGACGAAATGAATGGTTGGATTAGTCCTCGTTTAGGAGTAAGATTTGAGGTGACAGCTAATAATTTGGAAATTTTTGCGCCTTCAGGAGAGAGGTTTTTAACATTTGTAGAATTGGGACAATTGAAGGAACAAGAAAAGCAACGTGCAGAACAGGAAAAACAACGTGCAGAACAGGAAAAACAGCGTGCTGATGAAGCAGAGAGACAGTTGGAAGAGGAAAGATTGAAATATCAAGCTTTGCAGGATTTGTTGCGAGAGAGGGGGATTAATTTAGAGGAGTTGTGATTAGTTAATATATTCGATAATTAATAAACGCAGATAATTGAGGGTTTCTACATAGCGTTTGATTTGGGGATAATCAGATTCATGGGAAAAATACCAATTGGTAAAATAGGGAACATCAAAGATTTTTAATCCTTGTAAATTCTCTGCTATTTGTTGAGGGTTTTCTAAAGTATCATTGGCGATCGCTTGCGCGGCGTATCCTCGAATATCATCGGTAAAAATTTCGATGACACCTAAGATACTAAACTCTTGTGAATCTTCCCATAATGCTATTTTATGCCTCTCTTCTTTGGTGTGCTGATAATCAGTTAGCAGTTGTTTGGATATGCGATCGATATATTCTTTAGCAGCTTTGGCATTGTCGGATTTATTTTTTAGGTATGAGTTTTGCATGGTATTACTCAATTTTCTCCGTATGATATGATTTTTCCATCTCTTTCTATGAGAAATTCAATGCCTTTATTCCATCTTAATGCACCATTAGGTAAGAGTTTCTTTCGCGCACCTTTTTTATTAAAGTTACTGGCTTTTCTCAAGTATTTTAAATAATCACCTGTAAAACCATGTCTATCAGCATGATCTACAATACTATTGGCTAAAGTGGGATAGGTTGCTTTATCCCATTTTTCCATGAGACTTTTGATTTCTGCTGTCTCTGAATCTGTGTATCCCTCAAACAGTCTTTGTTCGTATGGATCTGTTTTTTCAGGTTGATTGATATCATCTTGGTTATTAGGGTTCATTCAAAGATAATCGGTAGCTATATTAAGCATATATTAATTAGGAGAGTACAATGGGTAGATTAAAGCATTATCGGCAAATAATTCAAGAAGTTTTAACTGAATATCATCAACTCAATGAAAAATCTGGTTCTCCAACTGAAAGTGTTTTAGCTTTTGATGAGGTACACGATCAGTACCTTTTGCTGTTGATGGGGTGGCACAAAGATGAACGGATTAAGAGTGTGATGATTCATATCCGGTTAAAAAATAACAAAATTTGGATTGAGGAAGATTGGACAGAAGATGGAGTGGCGACAGATTTGTTGCAGAAAGGGATCGGAAGAGAGGAGATTGTTTTAGCTTTTCATCCACCTCATGTCAGACAATATACTGAATTTGCGATCGCGTAGCGACTCCATTTTTCAAACTACTAAGCAGGGGAATAGGCGATCGCATTTTTTGTGGTTGGGGGGAGTGCGATCACATAAGAAGAAATTTTATAATTTCTTGAAAATTTGAAGCGATCGTCGCCAGAATTATTTGAGGAGGATAATGAAAATTCTGAAACTTCGCCTGCTGAGGTAAAAGAATCAAATCATGGAATGGCAAAGTTATGGGTAAAGTCACAACAAGTGTGATTATTCAGAAGTATTAAAAAAGCTGGTGACGGGATTTGAACCTGCGACCGGCTGATTACAAATCAGCTGCTCTACCACTGAGCTACACCAGCAAGCATTCACACAATACGTAAGTATAACACAATTTTTCCAGAGAAACAAGGATGTTTTGCATCAAATTGAATTTTCTCGCGGAAGTGAGGACAGAACAGGAGTTTCACGCCGCCAATTTCTACCTTTTCCTTTATTGCGTGCTTTGTATGTAGGTGTTAGAGAATGACAGTTAGGACATAAAAGGCGAAGATTGTCTGGTGAGTTGTTTTGCCAATCTCCATCGATATGATCCACTTCTACGGGAATTTTACCTGTATGGGGATTCACCTGACACCAACCACACACAGAACACTTCTCGCCGTATTTTTCAATTAAAAACCGTCTTACTCGTTTAGATATATTGCCGTATTTGATACTTACGCCGCTTTTTTGTCCCGCGAGCCAGGATTCTATATAAAGTTTATACTCAAACTCATGTTGGCATTTGTTACTACAATATTTTTCAACTGCTCTTTTTGTCTGCTTTCCACAGTTTAAGCACTCAATTCTCGGTTTTTTCGGCATTGGCATCAGTTTACACCCCAAGGTTAATCAGCTAATTGAGATCGATCGCCCCATCCTGATAAAATCCCATATTGCATCAATTCCTAAATCTGCCGAAAATAAAACCCAATACAGCAGAAGCAGTAGATAGCATAGTTAATAAGAGAAAAGCGCAAGTAGCAGCACTTTGCAGGAGAACATACTATGGGGATGACCCTAACTGAGAAAATTTTGGCACGCGCCGCCCGTCGATCGGTAGTAGAACCAGGGGAAAATATCTGGGTTGACGTAGATGTATTGATGACTCATGATGTTTGTGGGCCGGGAACGATCGGAGTTTTCAAGCGAGAATTTGGCGACGATGCCAAAGTTTGGGACAAAGAGAAAATTGTCTTAATTCCCGATCATTATATTTTTACCGCAGATGAACGCGCTAACCGCAACGTTGATATTTTGCGGGACTTTGCCAAGGAACAGGAGATTAAATACTTTTACGACATTACCGATCGCTCTAACTTCAAAGCTAACCCCGATTATAAAGGAGTTTGCCACGTCGCCCTCGCCCAAGAAGGGCACACCCGTCCCGGTGAAGTGCTCTTTGGTACAGACTCTCACACCTGTAATGCTGGCGCTTTTGGACAATTTGCCACAGGTATTGGCAACACCGATGCGGCTTTCATTATGGGAACTGGTAAACTTTTGATTAAAGTTCCAGCTACTATGAGATTTGTCTTAGATGGAGAATTACCGCCTTACTTGTTGGCGAAAGACCTAATTTTACAAATTATTGGTGATATTTCTGTTGCTGGTGCCAATTATCGCACAATGGAATTTGCTGGCAGCACCATTGCGGCAATGTCAATGGAAGAAAGAATGACTTTGTGCAATATGGCGATCGAAGCAGGTGGCAAAAATGGTACAGTTGCCGCAGATGAAACTACTTTTGCTTATTTGCGCGATCGCACCAACAAACCCTTTGAAGCAGTTTACACCGACACCGACGCAAAATTCTACAGCCAACATCACTACGATGTCACCAAATTAGAACCCGTCGTCGCCAAACCTCACTCCCCCGACAACCGCGCCTTAGCAAGAGAATGTAGCGATGTGAAAATTAACCGAGTTTATATCGGTTCTTGCACAGGTGGAAAGACTTCTGATTTTATCAATGCTGCCCAAATTATCAAAGGTCACAAAGTCAAAGTTCCCACCTATTTAGTACCAGCAACCCAGAAAGTTTACGAAGATTTGTTCACCCAAAAATATGACGGACAAACACTTTCCGAAATCTTCTTAGAAGCGGGTTGTATTGAACCAGCTGCACCTTCTTGTGCTGCTTGTTTAGGTGGACCTAAAGACACCTTCGGACGCTTAAATGAACCGGAAATTTGCGTTTCTACAACTAATCGTAACTTCCCCGGTCGCATGGGTAACAAAGAAGCACAAATTTACCTAGCTTCTCCCTACACCGCAGCAGCTTCCGCCCTCACAGGATATGTTACCGATCCTCGTGAATTTTTGAGTTAACTACTTTAAGTTGTAGGGTGCGTTAGTGCTAACGTAACGCACCATGCCACTAAATTTAATCCAAATTTAGTTGACATAACTGGAAAAGATAGTGAACTAAACCTAAAACTTCATCGAGATGAGCTATTCCATAAAGCAATGTTTCATAAGCAGTATTTTCGGGAGTTAGTTTGTAAAATCTCCATCCATCACCATTAGTAACAATGCCAAACACATCTATTTCTTTACCTATTTTGCGATTTTGAAATTGGCAACCTTGCATTTCTACCAAACATTGAGCTAAACCTTGTTCAAAATCATCTTTTTTAGCTTCAACTATACAGAGAAATGGTGCTTCTAAATATCGCTTGCGTTCGGCAATCAAATAATCTACATTCCCGGATGTTACATCTGTTTCTAAAGCAGCACCTTTCCAAATTTTGAGTTTTTCGCATCCTTCTAAAGCTTCTTCACAAATAGCATCGATTAATAGTTTTTTAGATTCTTCATATCCTTCTAAATCAAACCTTTGTAATCTCTCTAATCTTTTTTGAAAAAACTCACTTGGCAAAATTGGTTGAGCTTCGATTTTCCAAGGGATTAAGTCAGTGAGATTGAGTTGTTTGAAAGCTTGTTTTTTGTTGAAACTGGCAAAATTCTTTTTTTTCTTTTTGTCCTCTGCCATAAGTTTAATAAATTACCTTTGGCGGGTCTTTTATAGATTAATAAAATGGGTGAGATTACTGAGATCTTGCACCAAGAGGCAGAGCCTCAATTCTTCGTTCCCAGGTTGAACCTGGGAACGAGGATCTGGGAAGTGGAACCTCCGGGAGTGCAATATCTCAGATTACCCACCCTTTAATTTACCACTTTTTATAAGGTAAGAATTTACCATTCATAATTACTTTTACTCTGTCGCCTTTGGGATCTTCTTCTTTTTCCACATCTAAGGTAAAGTCGATCGCACTCATAATTCCATCGCCAAACTTTTCGTGAATAATCTCTTTTATTGGCATTCCATAAACTTGCATAATTTCATAAAAGCGATATATTAAAGGATCGGTGGGAACTACAGGGCCTAAACCTTTAACAGGAGGTTCGGTTAATTCTTGAACATAAATACCGCCTAGTTCTAAAGCATCAATTAGTTTTTTTGCTTCTTCTTCGGAAGCACTTGCTTGACGATAAATAACCGCAGCTATCCAAACTTCATCTCTTCCTAAAATCTTTTCTAAATCAGCAAAACTGATGCCTTTGTCTTTTTTGGCAGCTAAAAGTTCTTGGGTAATTTCTGGAATCATTAACAACACTCCTCAATATTAAAGATTTTTTTGAACCGCAAAGACGCGAAGGACACGAAGGAAAGAGAAGAAACTAATGTAAACGCAGGAATTCTTCTACTTCTTCTGGTGTGGGTTGAGCCGCGATCGCACCAGCTTTCATGGTCGTCATTGCACCAACCGCACTAGCGTAGATTACCATATTTTTCGCTGTTTCTGTATCACTTAAAGCTTCTGTTCCCTGTTGACATAATTGATGAATAAATCCAGCAACGAAGCTATCGCCTGCGCCAGTGGTATCTACAACCTTGACGGAAAAAGCAGGGACTTTGCCGGAATTATTTGCTAAATAATAACTACAACCAGCTTCGCCAGCAGTGATTAAAATGCCTTGTAAATGTGGTAGTCTTTGGGCGATCGCACTAGGCTCAGTACTATTAAACAACCATTGAGCTTCTTCGTCGGAAAGCTTCAGAAAATCAGCTTGCTGTAAAAACTTTAAAATTACACCTGGGGCGAGGTCTGAGTTAGGCCAAAACACAGGTCGCCAGTTTACATCTACGAATACTTTAACATGATTTTGCTTTGCCAGTTGGATGGCTCTTTCGATCGCTTCCCGACTTCTGGGATAAGCTAATTCTAAAGTTCCCGAAACCAAAAAACTAACTCCCTGAAATAGAGTTTCTGGTAACTGAGAAACATTTAACCGAGTATCAGCAAAATCACCCGTGTCTAAATCACCAAAACCTGCAAATTCCCGATCGCCAGAGAGCGATCGTAACACATAAACTTGTCTCGTCGGTGCTTTGGGATGACGTTGAATTCCCCTTACATCCACACCAATTTCTTGAAACAACACAACTAAAGAATTTCCCGGTTCATCTTCACCCACACAACCAATAAAACCCGCAGTCGTCCCCAACTTTACTAAAGCACAAGCCACATTTGCAGGCGCACCTCCAGGGTAAGCAGTCCAAGACTCCACCTCTGGCAAAGATTTTCCCGGTTGATCTGCCAAACAATCAAACAGCACCTCACCAATACATAAAACCTGAAGATCTCTCATAACCCTATTTTCCCCAAACTTCTGATAATCAATAGCCAAGGCAAAAAAAGCGAATCGTAGAGTATTCTAAAATTGTCATAGGTAGATTTACAGGGTATAGGAATCCATTATGACTAGTCCGGTATCTGGAACTGATGCGTCTCTCTCCGATAGAGAATTACAAATCATAGAGTTAGTAGCCGATGGCTTAACTAATGAGAAAATAGCCGAAAAGCTGCAAATCAGCAAGCGCACGGTTGATAATCACATTAGCAACATCCTCGAAAAGACCAAAACAGAAAACCGGGTAGCACTGGTACGCTGGGCTTTACAGTGGGGTAAAGTTTGTCTTGATGAAGTCAACTGCTGTATTTTGCCACCACCAGGGGAAACAATTTGAGCTTTTATCGTTGAAGCATCAGGGGCTTTCGGGGACAAGGAGACAAGGGGACAAGGGGACAAGGGGAATTTTTGCTTTTCTTTCTGCCTGTTCCCTGTTCTCTTCGCCTTCTTTCGATCGCTCTCGACCAGACAGATAATTAATAAAACTTAAAGTTAATTAGCTTACGGGAAGTACCTCTAGAGTAGTACTCTGAAAAACAATTAAGCAATCATTTGCACGATCTCGTAAGGGAAAACACAAATATGGCGATTCAACGTGGATCTAAGGTACGAGTTCTCCGTAGCGACTCCTACTGGTTTCAAGACATTGGAACCGTTGCTTCCATTGACCAAAGCGGAATCAAATATCCAGTGATCGTTCGCTTTGAGAAAGTTAACTATACTGGCTATAGTGGCAGTCCTGGTGGTGTTAACACCAATAACTTTGCTCTGAGCGAACTAGAGGAAGTTGAATCACCAGTAGCAAAAGCCAAATAGCTAATTTCATAATTGACCCGGAGAGCATCCCAAAAGTAAATTGCCCTCAGACTGGAAGTCTGGAGCTATATAAGCTAAGTTCGCCTGTGCGGACTAATACATTTAGCCTGCCTCCGCAGGCTAAGTTTTGTGTAGCAGTGATTTCTAATCGCCTGGTATTTTTGCAAAATTGGGATGCTCCCTAATTGACCCGTTTTTAGTTAGTCAGTTTGGCTTGAGACACCTAACTACCTGAATTAAAAACTAATGAATAGCGTCTATCCGAATTGACTCTAGAATTAGGTATGAGAGGGCAGAATGTGTTAGTAGCCAATGCACTTCTCCCCTCTTTACTTTCATCTATGCCCTAATTAAGCAATCAAAAGCACTTCCTGTCTGATGACAAGGACTAAGGTAGTAGTTTTATAGCAGCCCTAAAAGTATTTAAATACTAAGAATTAATCCTAATTAAAAGATCTATCTTCAGTAAGAAACTTAGCTCTATCTTTAGATACTATTGTTAGGAAATACTCAGCCAGTAAGTTTGAATATACACTGTGTTAGAGGAAAATTTTTCATGGCTATTAAACGTGGCACTAGAGTGAGAGTATTAAGAAATGAATCTTACTGGTTCCAAGATGTTGGCACGGTTGCTACTGTGGATCAAAGTGGGATAAAATATCCTGTGATTGTTCGCTTCGAGAAAGTAAACTATGCAGGTGTGAATACTAACAATTTTGCTGAAAGCGAATTGGTGGAGGTTCCCGCTTCAGAAATAGAATCGAGAAAAGACATGAAATCGGGGGGTTACTCAACTCCGATCGATGAAAGTCAACGTAAAACCAGCGTTGCTATTCCTACTGGTGGTAAGCGTACTGCTGAACAAGAATCAGGAAGTGGCGATCCTCTAGTAGAAGGCGGCGGAACTCAAGGAACAGAAAAGCGTTAAATTGTGCCAGAACTGCCTGAAGTTGAAACAGTACGAAGGGGTCTAAATGAATTGACCCAAAATCAGCAAATCGAGGGGGGAGATGTGTTATTGGCGAGGACGATCGCTCATCCCTCCTCAATTAATGATTTCATAGCCGGATTAAAGGGCAGCAAAATAATTCAATGGCAGAGAAAAGGCAAATATTTATTAGCAGAGTTAAGTCCGGGATTTGGTTGGTTAGGTGTTCATCTGCGAATGACTGGGCAATTATTATGGTTGCACCAAGATGAACCTTTACAAAAACACACCAGAGTTAGGCTGTTTTTTGCCCAAAATCAAGAATTACGTTTTGTAGATCAGCGGACTTTCGGGAAAATGTGGTGGATACCAGCCAGCGAAACTCCAGAAAGCGTAATTTCCGGCGTAAAAAAACTTGGCCCCGATCCATTTTCCTCAGAATTTACTGTAGAGTATTTAGCAGAAAAGCTGAAGAATAGACGGCGATCGATTAAAACTGCCTTATTAGATCAAGAGTTAATTGCTGGGATTGGAAATATCTACGCCGATGAAGCTTTGTTTCTCAGTAAAATTAGCCCTACAACTTTGTGTACAGCTTTAAGTAAAGAGCAAATTTCTCGATTGCGCGATGCCATAATCCAAGTTTTGCAAACCAGTATAGAGGCTGGGGGGACAACTTTTAGTAATTTCCTCAATGTCCAGGGGATAAACGGAAATTATGGTGGGGTAGCTTGGGTTTATAACCGAAATGGTGAACCATGTAAAATTTGTGGCAGTGTTTTGGGAAGAATAAAATTAGCGGGACGATCGGCTCATTTTTGCCCCCAATGTCAAAGTTAAAGTGGTAGTGGGTAGTTGGTAGTTGGTAAAAGTTTTGATCTTGCACTAGGACTCTCTCGTACTTATGGTAAAAAGTAAATCTGATGAATCAATAAAGTGCTTTAATCCATAAGGAATCCCAGTCCCTAGTCCCCAATCCCCAGTCCCCAAAACCTATAACTTGTGACAGTTGCTCGCAATAGTTGATAATTCTTTATATAAAAGACTGAGAGACACGAGCAAAATTATGGCAATCAAAAAAGGTGATTTAGTCTACGCCGTCCGGGAAAAACTAGAGAACAGTCTAGAATCGAAAGCTAGTGATACTCGCTTTCCCCCTTATATATTTGAAACTAAAGGGGAAGTTGTAGACTTACGAAACGATTATGCTCTAGTGAAGTTCGGGCACGTACCCACCCCTAATATCTGGCTGCGTTTAGATCAGCTAGAATCTGCAAAATGATTAAATTTTCTTCCTCCCTGCCTCTTTGCGCTTCTACTCGTGTCACCGTTATTGGTGCGGGTAAAGTTGGTAGTACTTTGGCACAACGCATTGCTGAGAAAAATTTAGCTGATGTGGTGTTGCTGGATATTGTGGCGGGGATGCCTCAAGGTATTGCGTTAGATTTAACCCAAGCTAGGGGTTTAGAACAGCACGACTGTCAAATCATGGGCACGAATGATTACGCAGATACGGCAAATTCCGATGTTGTGGTGATTACTGCGGGAATTCCACGCAAACCGGGGATGACTCGCGATGATTTGATGCGAACTAATGCTCAAATTGTGGTGGAAGCGACGCAAAGAGCGATCGCACATTCCCCCCACGCCATTTTGATTGTAGTCACCAATCCCCTCGATGTGATGACTTATTTAGCATGGCAAGCTAGTGGACTCAAGAGCGATCGAGTAATAGGAATGGCAGGAGTTTTAGATTCAGCCAGATTCCAATCTTTTATCGCAATGGAATTAGGAGTTGCCATCAAAGATATTACCACAACAGTATTAGGAGGACATGGGGATTTAATGGTTCCTTTACCTCGCTATTCTACCATTAGTGGCGTGCCAATTACCGAAATCATGGATACAGAAACCATTGAAAGGTTAATTAAAAGAACTCGCAACGGCGGCGGAGAAATTGTGGAATTAATGCGAACTGGAGGTGCTTATTTTGCTCCGGCTTCTGCTACTTCTTTAATGGTAGAGTCAATTTTGTATAGCCAGTCGCGTGTAGTTCCCGCTTGCGCTTATCTGCAAGGTGAATATGATTTAAAAGACATTTTTATTGGCGTTCCTTGCCGTTTGGGATGTGCGGGAGTGGAAAGTATTGTGGAATTGAATCTCACAGAAGCAGAACTTTCTGCTTTGCATATTTCAGCGGAATCTGTGCGCCAAAATGTTCTCCAAGCCAAAGAAATGTTAGCTGCTGTTGCTAATGTTAATTAATGGTTTTTTGTTGATTATTTTTTGGGAAGAGCGATCGGAATGTCGCTCTTTTTTTGTGACTTTTATAGTATTGCTTTAGTAAATCTAAGTCATATCTGCGGAATATAGGTTTTAAGCTGTTCCGCATTTAAATTGGATTGTTTGGAAACAGAAGAAAATTCGTCTAATTCTCTCCCCTGCCCCCCTGCAATCTTAATAAGTGATTTAAATGCGTGACAGCTTATAGTTGTCTGCAAAGTTCTTTGTAGATTACATCAGGATCGATCGCTAGTAAATTTGGATTCTTAGAAACATGAATTGCAGAACCATTTTTAAGTACTATAAGTGGTGGTTGGGTCGCCTTTGGGTTGTAAGCAGAGATGTTGCTAATGCGATCGCCGTATGGAGATAATTTATTCCAAATCGAAGGAATCGAATAGGAGCCATTAGCCCTTGGTAAACGGCAGATACTATCAGTCAAAGACTTGTCACTCGACACTAGTCCTAAGTCTTGGCGACCGAAGCCAACCAACCTGGCTTGCCCATCAATGTTACGTAGGAAGAGAAAGTCGTCAGAACGCTGTTGAGCGTTAGCAACCGTAGCACTTAAACCAATCAAAGCAGTAATAGCAATTAATCCGAATCTAATTTTCATTTGGCTAAAACCCTATACACTGGGCTTAGTGTTCCCCATCAAACAGATTCACTAACATAATTGTTCGTACTTCACAGAAAATTTAAACTATAAATGTTACTTAACTCTTTGAGATGTTGCTCTACTGTCTTAACAGGTCTTGCCTCTTTCCAAAACTCAGTTAATAAGTGCGGGTTTTCTCGAATAGTACGAAGCTTTTGTGGGAAATCTCCTTCTTTTGCCGGATCGAAAATGAAAGCAGGATGGCGAACAAACTCCTGTGCGCCTCCTCGATTTGAGCAAAGCACTGGCACACCGCAAGCGAGTAACTCAAAAGTGACTTGGGGCAGGTTATCTTCCCATAATGGTGGCACAACACCCAAGTGGATTCCGTCTAACATAGTCGGAATATTTTCATATTTATACCCAGGATAGTAACGGAAGCGATGAAGAGACTGGGCTAAGGATAGCAACTGTCCTTTCTGCTGAACTGCCATTGCCAACTCAGCAGCATCAATGATTCGGCTGGCGATAACTAAATCCAGCGAGTTTAATTCTTCTTCTGGTAGAGAAAGTAGTGCTTCTAACAAGAAATAAAACCCTTTATCTTTTCTTGATGTTCCCAAATAAATTAATTGAAAGGGCTGTCCTGGAGAGTAAGTAGCTGGGTTATTAGGTGGTATTTGAAAGTGGGCTGCTTGGCTACCTATATACTGTGTAATCAAGCGATCGGAATTAACTCCATACTGCTCATATATAGAAGTAGTCCGTTCTGAAACAGAAATTGCTACATCCACATAGCGGTTGATTATAGAGACAATTTCCTGTCGTCTTTTTCGATACAAATCAGCAAACTGAGGCAGGTCTTTACCAGTTATCTCTAGTCGATTTGACAAAGGAGATTTGGAGCGAACGTTTAATTGATACCAAATTCTACTGTAAAAAGCTCGATAAATTTTTTCAGACAAGCGTACAGGAAGGGATTGCCGATCGAACCCTAGCAAACTTCCTAAATGATATACCTTTCTGACAGTCAATTCCAAGTCCAAAATTACTACTTCCTGTATACAAGAAACACAAGCTCGTCCTTCTAAATAATTTTGGCAAGGACTACTGTTCATCCGCCATAAATTTACTTCTGGACAAACAGCCCAATAGTTATGCAAGCTAAACACAACTTTAGCTCCACTCTCTTTAGCTAATTTTAAGCAGTTAGCCGTGATTCCTTCTAAGTTGTGAAAGTGAATAATTTCAAAAGGCCCAAATTCTCCTAAAAACTGTTGAAAGCATTTTTCGAGGACAGGATTTTCAATGTTTTCTAGAGGCTCTTGAAAGGAAAACTTTGCCGGAGCAGTGACAGGAGAATTAACTAGGGAAAAGGTTGGTGTATTAGGATGACGTTTATTATAAACTTGCTTAATGTAGGGCTGTTTCCTAAAAAATGTGTAGTCAAATCCAGAGTAAAGAAAATTAATTTGATCATCAGTTTGTTGGGACAAATAATCAATTAAGTTACGGCAATATATGGATACGCCCCCGCCTTGCATTGGTTGTTCAAAGTAAGGGTCCCAGTTGTAATAAAGAACTTTGGTGACAGTCATGTTCAATTCCTTTGGAAATCCAATAATTTAGATGGTTGTTATTGCCAGCCCGATAACTTCGGGGTTACTGTTGTTACTGTTGCGACCGTTATACCAAAGCTTCCAACCGCTGTTATATACAGGTGCAGTTGTGTAAAGGAAGTCTGAATCAAAATCCTCATAGTTGCCCAAGTCTAGAATTAAATCACTTACTTGGGGATTCCAGGTGATACCGTCGATGCTGGTTGTTAATCCAATTCTGCTAATACCCCGCGCATCAGCACCATGATAAAACCCATAGTAAATATTGTTCTGTTTGTAAACTCTTAAAGTTTCAATTGCTCGCTCCAACCAAGAGCCATCATTTAATCCTTGCATAATGGGATTGTTGGCATACTTATTCCAAGTAATTCCATCCTTGGAAGTGGCATATCCAATTGCTGCTGGTTCAGTCCAGGGAACACCTTCAGGAGAAATAGAACTTGCTGAGTACCAGAGCTTAAACAGTTCTGTTTCGCGATCGTACCAGACAGAAGGGCCTCTAATCAGTCCGTTTTCCCATACTTGGGAGGCTGACAAAACTAGCCCTTGATCGGTAAATACTCCCTGCGGATTTGTTGATGTTGCCAGACCGATCGCCGTTTCATCCGCTTTAGCGTAGAACAGATAATAGGTTCCACTTTTGTAGACTACCGAGGGTCTAAGAACATTGGTAAAAACTGGATTTTGGCTGTATTTTGTCCAGTTAACACCATCGGCTGAGGTAGCATAGCCAATTGATGAACCATCATTCCAGTACCACATCTTGTATTGCCCAGATTGGTAAAGTACGGATGGGTCGCGTACCATCGTACCTTCCCAGGTTTGTGTAGGAGTCAGTACAGAACCTAACTTTACCCAAGTACTGGGCAGTGGATGAGAATTAGTTTGTGGGTACATTATTAAACAATCTATATCATTGATTCATTGGCTTTCGTCTTAGAACTTAAATTGCCTTGTACGTTGAACTAACTTATTCCAAATTTAGGAATCTTTAATAACTTATATTACTAATAGAAGAGTATGCTTCTATCTATGGTAAGACTTACATCGGTTATGTTAAGGTCTTAGCCTGCGGTACGATCGCTTCGCCCCTACAAAGGCAAAAAATACTTAACCCAGCAGTATTGCTGTAATTCCTTCTATTACTTTTAATAACTCATCACTTGTCAGATTAATCAGCACATTGGCTATACTTTGACAGGTGGCTTCCCGGACTGCGTTCAGTTGTTGCAATCCAGTTAGCAACCAATAAACAATAAAAAGGAGTGCCTAGTGAATTACTCAAAATGAGACTACTTAACATATACACAGACGGGAACTCGTTTATAAGCAGGTGTACCGCTGCGCGGGTCTATATTAGCTTTAAATAAAATATTACTTTCAGGATAAAACATAAAAGCTGCACCTTCACGAATTGCACCACAAATAATCTCAATATTATCTAATTCTCCAGCATCACCTTTGACAGAAACTCGTTGATGTTTTTGTAATCCAGCTTTCTGCACATCCAAAGAATTCATTAAAATACAGTAGCGATGTGGCATTCCCCGATACTTATCTCCCTGCTGATAAACAACAGTATTATGTTGACCGTAGCTACGTCCAGTACCTAAAATTAGGACAATTCCCCTTTGCTCCTCAGAAATACCAAAATGAGTCTTTCTTGGTAAAAATAATTCTGGTAAAGGTGTAACGAACATTTGAGCTTTACCCGAAGTTGTAGCAAATTTAGGTTCAGAAAAAATCCGCCCTTCAATGGTAAACTCTTCTTGAGTTTTGTCTATAGTGGCAATTTTTTGATAACCGGGAATGGTTTTCGCAATTAACTCCCTAACATAGCTAGTATCTTGTAATTTCCGCCAATTAATTGGACTTTCTCCATGTAAGCGATGAGCGATTTCTGTCAATAATTCCACTTCCGAAATTAAGTCAGCATTAGGGGGTTGTAAATGACTAATTCCCGCATCATTTAACCGCACAAAATTATTCCCGGATTCAGTGGTAGTTTGATGGGGATTTTCAAAACGATTGAACACAGGTAAAATTAGAGTTTGATGCCCAGCTAATCCGTGAAAATGACCTAAATTGGGTTTAGTCGCCACATAAAAGATAGTCTGAATTTGGGATAATGCAAATTTTGCTTGTTGTAAATCTGGGTTAGCTGCATAAAGATTTCCCCCCAAACATAAAAGCGTATCAATTTTTCCCTTTGTAGCGGCTTCAATTAAAGCGCGAGTATCATAACCAGGAGTTTCACTTACAGGATGCCCTAATAATTGGGAGAGTGCTTGTTTGATTTCTTCTCGTAACCGCACAGTTACACCCATTGAACCAAACCCTTGCACGTTGGAATGTCCCCGAATCGGCATTGTACCTGCACCGAGTTTTCCCGCATTACCCGTAATTAAGGCTGTATTAGCAATACTAAAAACGTTATCTACTCCATTATTATGCTGAGTAATACCCATTGCCCAAGCAAAAACTACTCGCTCAGAACTGCCAATTAAATAAGCTGCCGCTGTAATTTCTTCTTGGGATAAACCACAAGTATTAGTAATAGTTTTCCAAGATGTTTGTTGGGCATAATTTATCACTTCTTGCCAACCATCCGTAGAAGAAGTGAGATAGTCTTTTTTGATCAAATTTTGTTCAATTAAGGATTTTTGTAATCCAATAAATAGGGCAACATCACTACCAGGAATTAATTGCAAATATAAAGTAGAAATGTCTGAGCCGCCTGTGAGGAGAGATTTAATTGGAAAAGCTGGAGAAGCAAATTTAACTAAGCCTATTTCGATTTGTGGGTTAATAATAACAATTTTGCCGTTTCTTTGGCGCAATTTAATTAATTCGTTCATTAATCGGGGATGATTGGCGGGGGCGTTAGAGCCAACTAAAACGACACAATCACTTTCTTTTAGGCTTTCTAGGCTCACCATTGATGTACCTGAGCCAAATACTTTTTTTAATCCAACGGTTGAGGGTGCGTGACAGAGGTCGGAACAATCTGCTAGGTTATTGCTGCCTAAGCTACGCATGAGCAGCTGTAGCAGATAAGCTGCTTCGTTAGAGGAACGCCCAGAACTGTATGTGGCAATGCGTTCGGCGGGTTGTTGAAATGCTTTAGTAGCTATTTGGAAAACTTCTTCCCAGGTAATCCGATCGTAGTGAGAAGCTCCCTGTCTTAAAATTAGAGGATAATTTAGTCTACCTAAACGATCGCACTCTTGAGATGTTAATTCTTGCAGTTGAGCAATACTATATTTCTCAAAAAATTCTGGGTTAATGGCAGGTTGTAATTCCGATGCGATCGCTTCTACACTTTTAGCACAGCGCTGTAAATATTCTCCCGCTTCGTTAACAAATCCGCCTTTTTGTCCGCCTGTTCCCCAAGCGCAGGATAGACAAGCACTTTTATGATTCAAGGTTTGCCATAGTTTCAATCCTGTAGGCGTGAAAGTCTTTTCTACCCAGTATTGAATTACAGGTAAACCGCCCCCTGCTGATGAATGAGATTCGTTTTCTGGAGAGTTATTCATCTGTAGTTAACTCAACTGCCGCAGTTTTATTTTATCGCCTTTTGATACAACTCTTTAATATCACTAAACCATTGTTGCCGGGAATCATCCCAAGTGTAGAACATATGTCCACCCCGGTAATGTTTCAGAGTTAAGTTCGGGCGAATTTCGGGGTTTAGTTTCATCAAATTTGCTAAATGATTGGAAGCAAAATAAGGCGTAACTAAATCAAAAAATCCGTGATTGATATACACTTGCATATAAGGATTGAGCGTCATCCCCACACGCAAATCGTCTACTGAACCAATAAAGCCTTGTTTGAAATCACCTTTAATGTCGAATTTCCAAGCTTTATTTACCTCATAATTCAACAAATGATAAGTTAGGTCAGTTTCTACACCTAAAGTATCTCGTAAATGACTGTTAATTGCTCCGGTAAATAATCGATCGATCCCATCTAGAGTTGGATCGATCCCTTCATAGTTTAGTCTTTCTGGGAAAGGATCGATCGCCGTAATTGAAGCATCATACAATCCCAAAATTCTTTGTTGCTCCCTTAATAATTCCCGCGAAAAAACTTCAATATCAATTCTTCCCCCTAATTTTTCAACTAATGAAATAGGTAAACCAATCAAACTAGCCATTCGCTCATAAGCAGTTTGACGTTCATCCGCTGTAGCTATATCACCCATTGCTAATAAAGGAATTAACGTCTGACGGGCAAATTGTTCGGCAACATCTAAATGATGCTCTAAATCTTCAACTTCTCCTGCCCATTGAGCGCGATGATGATGCACGCCAGCAGCTGCCAGAGAGGGAAAAACAGTTGCCCAAGAGGTAAGATTGTAATCATTACCAGCCAGAAAACTAAATTCTAAAGCTGGAGAAATTAAAATAGCACCAGAAAGACCAACACCATATTCCTGTTGTAATTTCTTAGCTAATTTAGCTACTCGAAAACCACCGTAACTTTCTCCAGCAATAAAAATAGGAGAAAGCCAACGTTTCTTTTGCGACAGAAATCTTTGAATAAATTCACCTAAAGCTTTTAAGTCTCGCTCCACTTCCCAAAATTGGTTTTCTTGAGCTTTATCAGATACTTTTGTATCAGCTTTCTCATCAGATTTATTCTGTCCTTCTTTATCTGATGGTAAGCTCCGACTAAAACCTGTACCAATAGGGTCAATGAATACTAAATCAGTAAAAGAAAGCCAGCTTTCTAAATTATCCACTACTTGCACTGGTGGTTTTGGTAGACTACCCTGTGTCCCAAATTGAATTCGCTTTGGCCCTAATGCGCCTATATGGAGATAAGCGGAAGCTGCACCAGGGCCACCATTGAAAATGAAAGTTAGCGGTCTGATATTTGCCTGCTGATTTTGGACAATATAGGCAACATGGAACATGGAAGCGATCGGTTTTTCTTCCTCAAACAAGGTTTGCCATTCGGCTGAGGCTGTATAACGAATCTCTTGCTGAGGCAGCGATAAGGTATGCTCGGTAGTACTTGGTTTGCGAGTTATGGGTTCGATCGGTGTGTCAGGCATTTTGGTAGTTTGAGGATTAAAGCTATTTCTATTTCTTCTGAACTATAGGCTGTTAATGTTGTTTTTGGAAAAAACTGGCTCTTCCGTACTGGAAGTTTTCCACCACCAGTACGGAAGAGTCTACTTTACTTCAATCGATCGATCAAGCGATCGCCCACCCGCAAAGCATTAGCAATCACCGTTAATCCGGGACTAACACTAGCATGAGATGGAAAAAAACTGCTATCTACCACATAGAGATTATGCACATCATGAGTACGACAATTGAGATCCAACACCGAAGTTGCAGGGTCTTCGCCAAACCGACAAGTGCCGCACTGATGCGCTACAACTTGTACAGGCATATCGCTGCGAGGATGGGTGGTGCGGTTAAATATATTAGGTTGAGATTGTTCAACACTTTTCAAAACATCAAGCCAACGATACACTAAGCGATCGTGCGCTTCTACATTATTCGCAGTGTAATCAACTCGCAGTTTGTCCCCCACATAGTAAACTCGATTCTTAGGATTGGGTAAATCTTCGGTTTTTAACCACCAACCGATCGAATGAGTTGCCAGCTGCCGCAAACCGAAATTTGGCATCAGTCTAGATAACGCCGATAAAATTGGGGGTGCTTCGGCAAAAATCACATCTTGGAAAATCCCACCAGAGTTCTGTACTTGACCCATCGGATAGGGAAAATCCTTATCTCCCCAATAAAAATCATTTAGCCCCAACGTGCGGGAAAACGTCCCAGAATTAGCAGAAGAGGTTAATTGCACTACAACTGACAGCAGTTGTTTCATTAAATTTCGCCCCACCTGACCAGAACTGTTAGCAATCCCGTTAGGATGTTTTTCATTAGCAGACCGTAGCAGTAAAGCTGCCGAGTTTACAGCACCACAGGCAAGCACCACAATATCGCCTAAAAACAAATAGGACTGTTCGCCAATTTTTGCCTCAACCGCTTTAATCTCTGAACCTGATGGGTTAGTGTGCAGACAAACCACTTGAGCAGAAGTTTTCAGGGTGATATTTTCACTATTGAGGATTGGGCTAACTCCCGTATCTTCCGCATCAGTTCTACCTTGATCGCCCAAACCTAACGGTAAATGAACTGGATGTAAACCCTGCTGAGAAAGGTTTTCACCAATCTGTTGCAACAGCGGCCCATGATCAACTTCGGGAAACGGATAAGCTTCGCTATGGGGCGGCTCAGTGGGGTCATCTTCGAGTTTACCGTGTACTTGGTACAACTTTTCGGCTTCTGTGTAGTAGGGTTCAAAGTCCTGATATTTTAGAGGCCATGAGGGAGAAATGCCACCCTGATGTTGCACTTGCTCAAAGTCACGTTCGCGCATTCGCTGCAAAACGCCACTCCAAATTTTGGTATTGCCACCAACAGCGTAATAGGTTTGCGGATTGAATGGTTCTCCTGTGCTGTCATACCAGGATTCAGGTGCATGATATAGCTCTTTCTTAAAAACCTCTGTATCGATTAACTCCGAACTTTCCCGATAGATCAGTTCTCCGCGATCGAGCAGTAAAATTTTTTTACCAGTTGGTGCCAGCTTTCGTGCCAGAGTTCCACCACCTGCACCCGTACCAACAATAATTACGTCATAGTATCGATCGTCAACAATCATTATGAGCCTCCTAATATGAAAGGGGACTGGGGACTAGGTACTGGGGACTGGGGACTGGGGACTGGGGACTGGGGACTAGGGATTGGGGAATTTCTCAAGTTCCCTTGGATTCAGGGGTTGGGAAATTGCCAGTACCCAGTACCTAGTCCCTAGTCCCCAGTCCCTCATTGCCAGACATAAATCAGGGTGTAGAGTACGATCCAAATGACATCGACAAAGTGCCAGAATAAAGAGGTTGCTTCTACACCGAAGAAACCGTTGTCATAGTTACCGGGAAAGAACGATCGCCCCAACATCAATGTTTGCAGCAAAATTCCCGTGAGAACGTGCAACCCATGAAATCCAGTTAATAAAAAGAACGTGCCACCGAACAAACCTGATTGATAGTTAAAGGGTAAACTGCGCCATTCGATCGCTTGTCCGTAAAGGAAATAGCTACCCATAGCCATCGTAGCTAACAGAAAAAGGCGAAAACCCCAGAGTTTTCGATCGTGTAAATATCGCTCGGCAACGTAGATGACAAAACTGCTGGATACTAGGACGATCGTATTAATGAATGGGTCTTTAGTTTCCAAACCAGTCACTCCTGGTGGATACCAGTCAGGAGTGGTGGTTTTGTAGACAATGTAACCTGTAAAGAAACTCAGGAAGATGATACTTTCCGACAGCAGAAACACGATAAAGCCAAACTTGCTATTACCTGCTGCGTCGTGTTCTTGGTGTCCTCGAACCTCAGCTTCAACCTCTTGTGCGATCGTTCTTTCTACTGTCATAATCTTTGCCCCTGAGTAAAAGATTCAGGAAAATCAGTCAAAAGAAGGGGTTAGGGGTTAGGTGTTGGGTGTTAGGGAGTTTTCTTCTTCCCTACCCCCTACCCCTGACCCCTAACCCCTAAAATTTCAGTCAACCCTGGATTAGGAACATTCTCAACCAAAGGTTCGTTGCTACCGTAGCCGTAGGGACGGGAAATCACAACAGGCGTTTCTTCAAAGTTTTCTACTGTGGGTGGTGAAGAGGTCAGCCACTCTAAACCATAAGCTCTCCAGGGATTATTGCCCACTCTCTCACCCTGAATCCAAGAGCTTACCATGTTGAGAATAAAGGGTAGCGTGGACAGCCCCAACAGAAAACCACCAATACTGGCGATTACATTCCAGTAAGCAAATTCTAGGTCATAAGAGGCGACCCGACGGGGCATTCCCATTAATCCTGCCGGGTGCATGGGTAAGAAGGTTAACGCTGTTCCCAGGTAGGTTAAAGCAAAGTGTAATTTGCCCAAACCTTCGTAATACATACGTCCGGTCATTTTGGGAAACCAGTGATAAATTGCGGCATAGATACCCATGACGATCGCGCCATACAGCACATAATGAAAGTGCCCAACTACAAAGTAAGTGTTGTTGACGTGAATATCGATCGGTACCGAACCCAAGAAAATCCCCGTGATGCCAGCAAACAACCAATTACTAATGCCACCCAAGGCAAATAACATCGGTGTTGTAAAGCGAATCTTACCACCCCAAATTGTTGCCACCCAACCAAACACTTTGATGCCAGAAGGAATAGCTACCAGCATCGTAGTCACCATGAAAAACATCCGCATCCAACCGGGAGTAGCACTGGCAAACATGTGGTGTACCCATACTGCTCCGCTGATAATTGTGATAAGGATAGACGATGCGGCAATCACCCGATAGCCAAATAGGGGTTTACGGGCATGAACGGGTAAAACTTCCGAAAATATCCCAAACGCTGGTAAAACCATCACATAAACTGCTGGATGGGAATAAAACCAGAAAAAGTGTTGATATAGAATAGGGTTGCCGCCTCGTTCTGGGGCAAAGAAACTGGTGCCGATCGTAATATCTAGCAACAGCATCACCGCACCTCCAGTCAACGCAGGCAGCCCATACAATTGAATTAACTGTGCTGCTAACACTGACCAAACAAAGGCAGGAGTTTTAAACCAAGTCATTCCCGGTGCTCGCATCCGAAAAATGGTGGTAACAAAGTTCACCCCACCCATAATCGAAGACACACCAGAAATAGCGACTGCCAAAATCCACAACACTTGCCCGTTAATCAAATTTCCCGTAGGATTTTGGATACTGACAGGCGGATATGCCCACCATCCTGACTGTGAAGGGCCGCCTGGGACGAAGAAACTGGCAAGCATGAGGATTCCCACAACCGGAATCATCCAGAAGGAAACGGCATTTAGTCGCGGAAATGCCATATCTCTTGCGCCGATCATCAGCGGCACCAGATAATTTCCTAGACCTACTAAAACGGGGAATGTCCACAAGAACAGCATAATCGAGCCGTGCATCGTGAACAGTGCATTATAGACTGTGCGATCGACCAAATCAGCATCAGGAGTAATCAGTTCGCCCCGCATCACCATCGATAAGGTGCCACCGATCAGGAAAAAGAAGAACGATGTGACAATGTATTGAATGCCAATGACTTTGTGATCGGTGCTAAAGGTAAAAAAGCGTTTCCAGTTGTCCGGGGCACCAGGGTAAGGCTGTCCGCGAACGAGTTCGATCGGTTCAAGAGAAATGTTAGTCATAGTTTGCTACTGGGGACTGGGGACTGGGGACTGGGAAGAGGTGGGGAGATGGGGAGATGGGGAGATGGGGAGATGGGGAGAGATCTAGCGCTAGAAACTCCCCCCATCCCCCTACCTCCCCACCCCCCCACCTCTTCATCCCCCTACCTCTTCTTTGGGGCATAATTCACTATAGGCGGTGGTGCAGGCGGAATGGTGTCCCAACCGCGAACGGCTACTTTGTCTTTGGTTGCGCCTTCGGAACTTGTTGTATGGCTATACTCAAAAGCAGCTTGATTAAAGGCAGGAGTGGGAGATTGAGCAGCAGCATCGGCAAGCCACTGTTGATACTCGTTGAATGGCTGAACCACTACATCTGCCTGATTTGCCGCAAAGTAAGTTCCGCTGAACATAGAATCGCGCAAGCGATAGGTTCCGGTTTTTACCGGAGTTAGTTCAAAATCAATATCGTGATTGGGAACCACATCTTGTTTGAGACGAAATGCGGGAATATAAAAGCCATGTAATACATCTTCCGATCGCAACCTGAACCGCACGCGGCGATCGACTGGTAAATGCAACTCTGTGCTGGTAACATCCTGTTCTGGATAATGGAAAACCCATGCCCATTGTTTTACATTTACGTCAATTTGCTCAATAGGAGCAGTTTGGGCTGCCTTCTGAATCTCTTGCTGAGGCGTGCTATCAAATGGTTCAGCGTAAGCAGGTTGCATCATCTGGGGCAAATGCAAATGCACCAGTTCCATTGGGCCTCGCACTGCCATTTTTTCGTAAGTACGATAGCTAACAAAGGAAAGCGTTAGCACCAAAACTAATGGTACTGCCGTCCAGACAATCTCCAACCAAGTATTACCTTCGATCGGAGGCCCATCGCTCATATCGTACTTACTAGCTCGATGAAAGAGCAACGAGTAAAGGAAAGGACCGATCACACCTAAATAAATGAATGTGCCTAACCCAGTAAAGAGACTGAATAAATCATCTAGCAGCTTTGCTTCAGCTGATGCTTCTGGGGGAAACCAAGAATAGGATTGCTTTGCCATCCAGAAACTAGCCATTGTCACCAGGATGGCATAAATCGTCATTACGAGAATTGCGCGAAGTTTCATCATAAAAGAGCGATCGATTAAACATCAAAGGTAGAGTGGGAACTGAGAAGAAGTGGGGGAATGGGGAGGTAGGGGGGTAGGGGGAGTTTTTAGTTCTAGATCTCTCCCCATCTCCCCATCTCCCCATCCCCCCATCTCCCTTCTAAAGCTGATTGGGACTTTCACCTAAACGGAGTATTTGATCTGCTGTAACGTGAATGCCGAACTCAGCACCCAAATGTGCGCCTAGCGTTCCTTGCACAAACATCAGAGCAAACACAAATAAACCAGCAGCAAGATAACTCCACTGCACTTGTCTTGCCATGTCTTTGCGCCATTGATAGCGTTGAAAGCCTCGCCAAACGGTCATTCCCACAATCAAGGTTAAAATTAGCACTCCGCCTACACCATGTAGAATCATCGTTTCTAGCGCATGAAATCCCCAGGCGCTGGTAACATCGGCAAGCGGTACTGCTAAAGAAACTTCAAACAAACCCGCCATAACCGTAAAAAAGGTAATAATTGCGGATGCCAGTAGGTTATACCAACCGACATCAAATAGTGCGGAGCGAGTAACAGGAATAGCCAGATATTTAAATACTGCTTTGTCTAGGGGGAATAGTGCGCCTACAATGTCAAAGGCGATCGCCACAATAAATAACCCTAACGTTAGATGCACTAAATTGGGATGAATGGGAATTTGATAGGGTAAGCCATTAGCTCCCAAACTACTCCACTCTTTAAGTAAGTCTGGATTCATGACAGACCTCCTCTGATTGCATCTACGACTGGAATTGTATGCAAGCCATAGACCCACACGAGTAAACTACCCAGGTATGACTGAACACAAACTAAGCCAAATAGCAGTATGCTCGCTGCTAGATAAGGAATGGGTAACTGTGGTCTTTCTTGCAACCGAATTACATAACGCCATGCGGTGATTATTGCCAGTATTCCTGAGAGCGACCAACCCAAGATTGTATGGACATTTAGCGTCGCAACGGATGCGCTGTATGGTTCTGCCAGACCTGCTTCGATTTGTCCAAAAATAATGGAAATGAAGATCGAGACTGTGGCAAATGCGAGGTTCCACCAACTGACTTCATACAATTTGGGGTTTTTTGTGAAATATCCCAAAAGATCGCAAAACACTGCAAACAGCACCATCGCTATTACAAAATGCACTACAATCGGATGAATAGTATCGGGATAGGGAAGATTATGCTCGTTGAGAGGCGGAAGATACTTAAACACAGGTTTTCAGAAATGTAACAGTGAAATAGGGATAGTACTGAGAAATTATGTGGACAATTAAACTTTTTTAGGTGGTATCTAAAAGGGTTGAATAGACATAGCAGCTATATTCCTGAGTTTCAAGAGTTCCTGTTAGGAGGGTAACTTCATTTCTTGTTTTACAAAATCTCTCTAAAGAGAGAAGATTTTTTTCAAATAGTTGATCGGATTTTAGATGATGGGAATTTAGTTGTCAAATAATTCTACTGAGATAAAGGGAGACGAAGCGTAAATATACTTTTACCTAACTCGCTATGAACTTGCAAAATACCATTGTGTGTTCGGGCGATCGCACTAGCAATTGCCAACCCTAACCCTAAAGTCGAAACGGGAACTTCCACTAGAGCGCCAGTGCGGTAAGTCTTAATTTTTTTGTTGAAAGTACTTATGTATTACATATAGAGCACTTACTATTCTCGTAATACGTAGCCTACGCCACGCACTGTATGAATTAAACGCTTTTCATTATTTGCTTCTAATTTTAGGCGTAAATACCGGACATAAACTTCAATAATATTAGAATCTCCCATGAAGTCATAACCCCAGACATTTTCTAATATTTGATCGCGAGTATATACCTGACGAGGATGGTTCAATAAATACTCTAACAAATCAAATTCTTTAGCAGTTAAATCAACCGCTCTTTCTTTGCGTTTAACTTCACGAGTTTTCCGATTTAAGGTTAACTCTTCAAACTGCAAAATATCCAAATTTGGTTCTTGAGTGCGACGTAAATGAGCGCGAACTCTGGCTAATAGTTCTTCAATACTAAAAGGTTTAACCACATAGTCATCGGCTCCAGCATCTAAGCCAGCGACGCGATCGCTTACTTCATCCTTAGCTGTCAACAAAATTACAGGTAACTTGTTGCCTGTAGCTCGAAGTCTGCGACATAATTCTAATCCCGGTAATCCTGGTAGCATCCAATCCAAAATAGCCAAATCTGGGGATGACTCTCTTGCTAAAGTCAATCCCGCAATTCCATCGTGCGCTACACTTATCTGATAGCCTTCGCTACTCAGTTCCAATTCTACAAACCGAGCCAATTTAACTTCATCTTCGACTAAGAGAATGTGTGCAGTTGTAGTCATTTTAATATCTACTCCTTTGCTGCAATAGTTAAGTAAACTATCTAAACAGTCATTATTTCGATCGAGTATTCAAGAAGTGTACCACCATTTGGTTGAAGTATCAATTCCATTGGCATGATTATGATTAAGCATTTGGATTGTAGTAGCTAAATCCTAATTTACTTTGAGTTTGAAATGAGAAAATGCTGAGAGTTCTGTCTGAGAGTTATATTAAAGTAATCTCAGCTTTATCTCATAATTCTAGAATAATTTCTTAACAAATAATCATTTTTTCTTAGTTGGTTTCGCCCACAATAGTTATCAAGATAAGTTTGAAGATTCAACAAAACTTACTTAATTATTTACATGAGGATAGAAACAATGAAACTGAATCAATGGTTGTTATTTGGTACTACTCTATTAATTGGTACTGCACCAATTTCCAGCTATGCAACAGAATTATTAACTAATTTACCTTCTCAAACAACATCAAGTGTTGAATTAGTGGCACAAAATCGGGCTGTAGCTCTTAAATCTGGTACCTTTGTAGCTGCGGAAAAGCCTACTACTGGAGCAGTTCGGATTGTAAGAGAAAATGGGCAACGCTTTTTAGAGATTGATGGAGCTTTTAGTACTAGCGATCAAGGCCCGGATTTGCACGTACTTTTAGATACTGTAGAAAAACCACCACAATCATATCAAAATCAAGGAAGGGTAATCAATTTAGGTCGTTTACGCAGTTACACAGGTGCTCAACGCTATCCAATTCCTGATACAGTTAATTTGAATTCTTTTAAATCTGTGGTTATCTGGTGCCGTATGGCTAATGCTACTTTTGGTTATGCGCCGCTTCGTTCTAATAGTACTGCCAGCGCTAAATAGGATTAAAAAATAGGTTTTAGGGTGGCAATTTTGGCTCTAAAATCTATTTTTTTTGCTGTTATACCAATTCTCTAACCCCACCCCAAACCCCTCCCCGTCCACAGGGAGGGGCTATGATTAAGGTGCAATTTTACAGAGAGTTAGTATTAATCGGATAAATATAAAAGTAAGCCTTTCTGGAGCGATCGCACTTAAGAAAGGCTTACTTTTATAGTTTTATTTGCTTTTGAATTAATTGAGTCGTTCAATTAGGCGATCTCCGACTCGGAGAGCATTAGCGATAATTGTCAGTGTGGGATTAACAGCAGCACTAGAACGGAAAAAGCTGCTATCTACTACGTACAAATTGTCAACATCGTGAGTGCGACAATTCAAATCTAAAACTGAAGTAGTCGGATCTGTACCGAAGCGACAGGTGCCGCATTGATGAGCTACTCCTTGCAAAGGTAGCTTTTTACGAAAATAAAAAGAGCAGGGAATAATCCGATCGCCACAACCAATTGTTTTAAGGATTTGTATCCAACGTTGCAGCAGTCGATTGTAAGCTGTGGTGTTATTTTCTGTGTAACTTAGTTGAATAGAATCTCCGCGAAGTGTGACTCGATTATTGGGGTCTGGTAAGTCTTCAGCTGTTAACCACCAGTCTATTGAATGAGATGCGATCGCTTCAAATGTATGCTTTTCTTGAAATGAAATTCCCAGTACTGAGGGCGACTCTTGAGCAATCATGTCTGCATTAACTTTTCCTAACAGTTGGACGTGCCCCATTGGATAATCAAAATCTTCATCACCCCAATAAAAATCATTAACTGCTAATGTTTTTTGAAAAGAAGTTAAATTAGGTTTGGTACTAACTCCAATAATCGCACCATTTTGGTGTTTCATGAAATTACGTCCTACTTGATCGGAACTGTTGGCTAATCCGTGAGGATGGCGATCGTTAGCAGAACGGAGTAATAAAGCTGCGGAATTAATTGCCCCACAAGAAACTACGACAATATCACTAGAAAAAAACTGAGTTTCTCCATTAATTTCAACTTCTACAGAAGTTACTTCTTTACCAGATGGACTGGTATGCAATCGTTTTACTTTTGCTTCCGTTAGTAGTGTCACATTTTCATATCCCTCAGATGGACGGATACAAGTTATATCTGCATCTGCTTTGCCATCTAATAGACAAGGAAATCCATCGCAAGTATTACAACGAATACAATCGCTTAACCGACGATTAACTTCATTTAATTTGATTGCTAAGGGCAAATAAAATGGATGAAAACCTTCTTTTTTTAAGGAATCGTGAATTTCTTGAATGCGCGGTTCGTGGCGAATCGCAGGAAAAGAATAATCTTCACTAGCTGGTGGTTCTGTTGGGTCTAAACCTCGCTTACCATGTACTTGATAAAGCTTTTCTGCTTCTGTGTAATAAGGTTCAAAATCTTGATATTTTAAAGGCCATTCTGGAGAAATTCCGTCTTTGTGAATGACTTGTTCAAAATCGCGATCGCGCCAGCGAAAAAGTGCTCCACCATAAACTTTTGTATTGCCACCCACAAAATAACCCGTACCTGGATGAATTAAATGTCCTTTTTGGTCATACCAAATTTCATTTGTGTGATAACGGTCTTTTTGAACAACTTCTACTGTGTCCCAATTCGCTTTTTCACGAGGTAAAAAAGAACCTCTTTCAAGGATTAAAATTTTCTTTCCAGTGGGAGCAAGGCGATAAGCAAGAGTGCCACCACCTGCACCAGTGCCAATAATAATTAGGTCGTAGTGGGGAGTATCCATGAAATATTCTCCTAGAAGTAATAAGAAGAGATTTTTTTAATGAACCGCAAAGGATGCTCTTTGCGGTTCAATTCAAATTAATTTGGCTCAATCATTGTTAGAAGGAGTTAATGAGAGTTCAGTTGATTGAGCGCGGCGACGACTCATTTTTCTTTCGTAAGCTTCGTAAGCAATGCACACCCAAATTAAGGTCATGAACAAGATGTTTTTGTTGAAGCTTTCTGCTCCGTTGGGAAACAAGCTGCCCGCAGGAATAATGCCGAATGCTAATATGATGCTGAATGTCATTAAGATTAATAAAATTCCTGTCCAGCGCACCCAATAATTAAGAGCAAATAAGGCACCTACAACAATTTCTGCTAAAGGTAATAACCAAGCGTAGGGAATAGCAATCAACCCAGGTAATGGGCCGACACCTTCCCAACCGGGAGGAATTCCTGGGCCGATCATTTGCAGCTTTTGCGTTAAAACTGTTTGGTAAAAACCGTCTTTCACATTAAAATTCAAATAATTAGCAATGCCAGAAAGAAAGAAGAAAAAACCCAAGATGAAGCGATTAACGGTAACAGCTAGTTGCAGGTTGAATAAGTATTTCATGGCTGAATCTCCTAATAATTAATTAGCGTGTAACAAGTGTGAATTTGGGATTTTTTGATGCAACTTTTATTACTTGGTTACAAGTCGATCGAGCAATGTAGGCACGCCTGTCCAACCGAGAGTTTGTTGAAATTGCTTTGGTTGAGCAGCACGCCAAGCCAGAGGTGTGGCTAAAATTAGCCCAGCTGCAAGGGTGGCAACGCCAGAAAGCCAAGGAGTTTGTCCGAGTTGGGCGTAAGTAAAGGGTCGATGACGTTGGAATAGTTCGTCAGTGAGCCATTCGGCTGTGATTTTCAGGTTGTGGGTGGGTGTTGGCAGGAGTTCTAGGTAAGTTGCTTCGCGGATCAAATGACCGGGTTGACCTTTGATTTGGACTTTGTTGAACAGGTTGGCGACTCCTTCGTTAAGCCCTAGTTTCATTAAGGTGCCACGCAGGTTGACTGTTGCGGGAACGGTGGGTTTCCCTTCTGACAAGCGTTTGAGGTTGTTGGCGATCGCACGTCCCTGTTGATAAGCAACCTGTGCTGTAGAAGGTTGGGGATTTTCAGTTTCTGTCGCACAATCACCTGCGGCAAAAACTTCGGGAAAATCTGGCAGCTGTAAGGTTGGCGTAACGATCAAGCGTCCTCGTTTGTCGCGCTTTTCAGGGGAAACTGATAAACTCATCAACAGCGGATTGGGAGCAGTTCCGGCTGTCCAGGCAATTGTTCCAGCTGGTAAAATTTGGGTTTGTTCCTGTTGGCGATATTCGATCGCTTCGGGTTTAATGGCTGTTACAGCTGCATCAAACAAAAAATCGACGGGAATGGCACGATTTTTTAGGGCACGCAGGACTGTACAGCGCAAATGACTGTTAACATCTCCTTTTAAAAGTTCCCGACTACGGTTGACTAAAACTACTTTAATTTCATCAGCATTACCGCCTAATTCGTCATACCAAATTGGTAGTAAATCTGCTAATGTGCAAGCAAGTTCGATTCCGGCTGGCCCTGCGCCAATAATGGCTACAGTTAGTAATAGGCGACGGGATTTTGGGTCTTGAGTTTGTATTGCTAATTGTAGGCGAGAACGGAGGTGTTTGCGAAGTGCGATCGCTTCTTCACCCGAAGTAAATGACATGGCATAATCTGCTGCTCCAGGCGTGTTGAAATAGTTAGTTTTTCCGCCTAATGCTAACACTAATTTACTATAATTTATCGATTCACCAGATGCAACAGTAACGCTACGTTCTACCAAGTTAATTGATTGTACGTTAGCTTGGATAAAGCTAATTTTACTACCTGCTAAAAGTTCTTTGTAGCGGGGATAAACTTGTTCGCTGTGCAGTTCGCCACTGAGTAATTCGTATAACAATGGTTTGAAACTAAAGCGATCGCGTTGCTCAATTAAAACTATAGGTTGCGAGTAGTTTTGATGGCTTAAATGGAGTGCAGTGAATAATCCCACAAAACCACCACCTAATATAACTGTAGGATAAGATGTTTGTTGCATAAGGCAATTAAAGTAATTGTTTAGGTGAATTGCTATCAGTATTACTCCTAGTCTTACAACTTGAGTGATTAACAGCTAAAGCTTCCCTGAAAATTTGCCTTGATTTTTAGAGGTAAGTTTCACGTTACTCTCAGCAAAAATTCAGTTTAGCTACTTAAGATTAAAGTTAATCATTTGAGAGCTTCTAGGGTAGGGCAATGGAAGATATCAAATTTTCAATAAAAAAAGGGCAAAGATACAAACGTTATCTATCCGTTGAAATGCTAATTCCTTATTCTAGGGAGCAAGTTTGGCAAGTAATCACGAGTTATGACACGCTTAGTGAATTTATTCCAAATTTAGTTAAAAGTAATCGCATCTCCAATTCAGAAAGCAATTTTCTGTTAGAATTAGTTGGTTTTTGTGAAATACTTAATTTTCCCTTTTCTTTGCGAACAGTTTTGGAAGTTGTCGAAAATTTCCCTTATGCCATAGACACTCAAATGGTTGAGGGAGATTTGCAATCTTATTCTGGTCAATGGCGATTGGAAGAAGTTGAGCAAAAAAAGAATCAAACTTTACTTTCTTATTCGGCGGAAATTGTTCCGAAGTTGACTATGCCGATCGCACTTTTGGAGCGACAATTAAATCGTTTATTACCTATAAATTTTTCAGCAATTCGTCAGCGTTTGGATATAATTTATGCAGGAAACTCTCAAATTGCTACGCCTAAGTAAGTTTACTTACTCTCAATCTATGCAATATACCAGAAAAATTCCCGGACAACTTTATTTATTAATTGCTGTAATTATGTTTGCAGCATCTAATTCAATTGTACGAAAACTAACAGATATTGGTGCTCAGCACTTAGTAGAAGGTAGAAATCCTATTTCTTTATGTAATGTATTGTTTGTTAGTAATTTATGTGCTTTGTTAGTTTTAATTCCGGGTTTTTACCGTGAATTTAATTGGCAGAAATTACGGAAAATCTCTCGTCAAGAATGGTTTTTCTTGCTTATAGTAGCTATTTTATCAGGTGCTTTAGCTCCGGCATTTATTTTTACTGCACTGTCTAAAACGATGGTCAGTAATGTGATTATTATCGGACGGGTTGAGCCACCTTTAATTTTAGCACTTTCAGTTTTAATATTGGGCGATCGCATCAATCGTTTAGAAATTATTGGCACTTTTATCTCTTTAGTTGGTGTGGTGTTAACATTTAGTTTATCCGGCGTACAAAATAATTATTTGCTATCAGGATTTATGGGTTTAGGAACAGGTGAAATTTTAACGTTATTGGCGGTTGTAGCAGGTGTGATCGCAACAATTATTACTAAGGCTAAACTCAAACATATTTCTTTAGGAATTTACATAAACTTTCGGCTATTAGTAGGAACAATTGTATTTTTTATTTTAGCGAATGTACTTTATGGTAGTCATCACTTTGCTGAAGCATTTTCTCCGTTTCTTTGGCAATGGATGCTACTTTATGGAATCTTGATTGTTGCAGTTGGTCAATTTTTCCTATTTAAAGGTTTGAAATCTATTACTATCTCAGAAGCATCTTTAGTTAACTCTGTTAGTCCGATCGCGGGAATTGTAGCAGCTACTTTAATTTTAGGTGAAAAATTGACGATCGCTCATTACATTGGTGGGATTGTAATTATTGCTGGATTGTTGTTAACCCAAATAGGAATTTGGAAAAAAACTTCTCCCCAAAAGCGTGTTAGTAAGCCTGATTCAATGCAAGAAATGGACGCAAAAATTGGTTTTAAAGGAATCTAACTAAAGGTAAATCTACTTTTACTAAAGTTCCAGTAATAGCTGATGACTCAATTTGTAAATTACCGCCATGAGCTTCAATAATTCGCTTAACAATGGCTAATCCTAAACCATTTCCATTAGGTTTTGTCGTAAAGAAAGGCTTGGTTAATTGAGGTAAAATATCTTCGGAAATTGGCGAACCACCATTATGAATTTTAATAAAAACTCGGTCATTTTCTATTTCTTGAACTTGAATTATAATCGTTTCTCCTTCGTTTATAGCTTCGTAAGCATTCATCACTAAATTGATTAAAACTTGCTTTAACTTATCTTTGTCTGCTGAGACTTGAATTGGTTGAATAATAGGAAGAAAAATTACTCGTTTCTCGGAAGCAACAGAAAGGTTTTGTAGAGAAGTTAATACTTCAGAAATTAAGTTATTTAACTCTAAGTTCGATCGCTGAAGCGTTTGTGGTCTAGCATAAAGAAGTATTTGATTTAGCAACCGTTGCAAGCGGTCTGATTCATCTAAAGCCAGAGAAAGATACTCTTGAAATCTCTCGTCAAGCTGAAGTCGTTTAAAAGAATTTAATGCCATTAAAATAGTTGTAAAAGGATTTCTGACTTCATGAACAATCATCGCTGCTAATTCACCAATTTCTGCTAATCGTTCCAATGCTTTCTCTGCTTGCTTCAACGCCGTAATATCGGTGACAACTGATAACAAATATGGCTCAGTTTCTAAATAAAACATTTCAGCTGCATAAAGTCCGGGAAAAACTTCTTTGGACTTTCTCCGAAATAAAAATTCGGCTTGAGAACAACTACCTTTTTCTTGCAGTATATGTACAACGCGATCGCGATCTTCTGCTCTCGCCCAAATTCCTAAATCAAGTGCAGTATTGCCAATCATCTCTTCTTGACTATAACCAAACATTCGCAAACAGCTTTCATTTACTTCAATAAAACGACCATCATTTAATGTACTAAGAATAATCGCATCAGGGGAAGAACGGAAAGCTTTCGAGAATTTTTCTTCAGACATTTGCAGCGCAACTTCCGCTTGTCTGCGTTCCATTTCTGTGGATGCACGCACCGCAAAAATTTCCAAAGTCATTTGATTGCGGAGCTTATTTTTCATTGGTTTGTCATCTAAAACCGCTAAATGTCCGAGAATTTCGTCCGATGAATCTAGCAAAGCAATTCCTAAATAACTTTCAGCTTGCCAATCTACTAAACCTTCTTCATCAGGAAATAATAATTGGATTTTTTCTGGGTAAAATACGCATCCTTTACTATTAAAAACTTGCTCGCAAGGAGTACCAGACAAATCATATTCAAAGTTTTCGCCAAAATTATTTCCATGCCAAAAAGCAAAAGTACGCACCCGCTTGTTAGAAGGATCTACACACCCGCTAATAAAGGCATAACGCACATTTAAAGCTTGAGCTAATGAATGCACTAAGGAACGAAAAAAATCTTCTCCGGTTACTGAAGAAGTTCCCTCTACAATGAGTTTTAATGCTTGCTCTGAAAGTTGACGTTCTACTATTTCTGCTTGTAGGCGATCGTTGGTTTGGGTAAGTTCTATTGTTCGCTGTTCCATTCTTTGTTCTAATCGATGGTAAAGTTGAGCATTGTTAATAGAAATTGCTGCTTGAGTTAACAGAAATTGTAAAGTTTTTCGCCTTGCTTCTGGAAAAGCATTTGTTGTTGAGTTGTTTTCTAAATACAGAATACCCAAAAACTTTTCTCGATCGATTAACGGCGTACAAAGAATAGATTTTGGTTGGTGTTTTAAAAAGTAAGAATCGCGATTAAATTGCGATTCCCGAGCAGCGTTATTAAGCACGATGCTTTTTTTTGTGCGAACTACATAATTGACGATCGCTAAAGCAACTCGCTCTTTCCCGGCTTCACTATCAACCAGAATTCCTGGGATAACTGAAGCGATACCAGGGTCTAAAGTTCCTTCTGCTTTTAGCTGTAATTGACCGTTTGTTTCTAATATCAAGCATCCTTTTTCTGCTCCAGAGTTTTCTATTAAAACAGTTATTACTTTAACCAACAATTTACTCAGTACAATTTCACTAGAGAGAGCTTGTGCAGCTTTCATCAAGCTGTCTAAATCTACGGCTTCTATTACACTGCTACTGGCTGTTGTCTCAGCAGAAGCTCGAGCTTGCGGATCTGTCATAAAGTTAATAACCAGAAATTAAATAAAAATTTTACTAATAATTTCTGGTTTATGCGGTTTTTTTGCAATATCTTTATGGTTTGTAAAGTTCACACTTAAGCATTTAAGCGCGGATCGTTACAAAAACTTGTAGCTGTTTCTTCTGCAAAATCAGCTACAAATTGGATCGCTCGCCGATCGCGGAGTGGGAAAATTAGCTTTTCCACAACCATCAATTCCCGTAATTGCTACTAAAATACTGCGTTATGCAAACAGGTTATGCCCTATTTCAAGCACCTGTTTAATAACATCTATTGTTCGTGATAATTCCACAGTAATCCGCCATCAACAAAGAAAGTAGAGCCTGTAATGTAATCTGCATCAGAAGACGATAAAAATGCAACTAAAGAAGCAACATCTTGAGGTTGTCCTAATCGATTGAGGGGAATATTTTGCAGTAAAGCACCTAATTTTTGCGGATCGTTTAACAGTTTAGTATTGATTGGTGTTTCGATAGCTCCCGGTGCTACGTTGTTAATTGTAATACCCAAAGGCCCTAGTTCTACTGCTAAATTACGAGTCAGCATTTTTAAGCCACCTTTACTGACACAATAGGCAGTAAAATTAGGAAATGGTAATTCTTCATGAACCGAACTAACATTAATAATTTTGCCAGTTCGTTGAGTTTCTATTAAGTGTTTTACCATTGCTTGGGTAGCAAAAAATACGCCTTTTAAATTGACATTCATTACCGCTTCATAATCCGCTTCGCTAACTTCCCAAAAAGCTGCGTGTTTTTCAATTCCGGCATTATTTACTAAAATATCTAATTGACCGAAGTGTTTAATTCCTTCTGCAATTAATCGACGTACATCATCAATCATTCCTAAATCTGCGCCGACACTATAACCTCGATCGTTATCGCAGAATCCTTCAACAAGAACGCAATCTCCACCTGCGGCTTGAACTTTAGATAAAGTTTCTTCCGCACCCGCAGGATTTGAGCGATAATTAATTACAACTTTAGCTCCTTCTTCAGCTAAACGAATGGCGATCGCTTGTCCAATTCCTTGACTGCTACCAGTAACTAGCGCTACTTTACCTTTCAGTTTCATTTGTTTTTCTCCTTGTTACTAAAAGTATTTTAATTTAGTTAGCTACTATAAGAGTGAGAGGAAACTGAGCAATGCTAAAGACTAGGTTAATAGATTTATGAAAAACTCTCAGCTAATTCTCAGGGAAAATTTATAGTAGTTTTCTGACAAGTAAAGTATATTAAATTTAAACTCTTGCTTTAAAAGCTTGCCGATTATTTAATAAAATCTAACCAGATTATTAATCAATTTTTCAGTTTACTCTCAGTCCGATCGCATTTTTCCCAACCATATTTTAAGATAACCCGATTAGGAGAATAAAACTATGACCGAGCAAACACCAGAAGTAACTCGCTTAGAAGCAACTCGGATGCAAACAGCAGACTGGAAAAAATGGGGGACCTTATTTAAGCGAGAGACAGTGGGGAACAGTGCGGGAAGATTACAGCGCTGATGGCGGTGCTTGGGATTATTTTACCCACGATCAAGCTCGATCGCGTGCCTATCGTTGGGGTGAAGATGGAATTGCCGGAATTTCCGATCGTCAGCAATTGTTATGTTTTGCGATCGCGCTTTGGAATGGTGCAGATCCAATCCTTAAAGAGCGCATTTTTGGACTGACAGGGAACGAAGGAAATCATGGCGAAGATGTCAAAGATTATTATTTTTACTTGGATAGTACGCCAACTCATTCCTACATGAAAGCCTTGTACAAATATCCCCAATCAGCTTTTCCTTATGAGGAATTAGTAGCAGAAAATCACCGTCGTAGTCGTCATGAATTAGAATTTGAATTGTTGGATACTGGCGTATTTGATGAGAATCGCTATTTTGATGTATTTGTAGAGTATGCCAAAGAGTCGCCGGAAGATATTTTAATTAAAATTACGATCGCTAACCGAGGATTAGAAACCAAAACTTTACACTTATTACCAACCCTTTGGTTCCGCAATACTTGGTCATGGGATAGAGATGGAAATAAACCAAATTTACAAGCGATTAATGCTGATTACAGCACCATTATTGCCTCTCATCCAGAATTAGGTAAATATGAACTTAGCTGTTTAGGAAATCCAGAATTACTATTCACAGAAAATGAAACTAACTACGAAAGATTGTTTGGTGTTCCCAATGCTTCGCCTTATGTAAAAGATGGCATTAATAACTACATTGTTGCCGGACATAAAGAGGCTGTAAATCCAGCCAAAATCGGAACAAAAGCTGCCGCTCATTACTTACTAACAATTAGAGGCGGAGAAAGTCAAACTGTACAATTACGGCTCTCTTCTATCCTAGATACCAACGGTAATGGAATGTATGTTTCACATTCTAAACCTTTCGATAATTTTGCCTCAATTTTTGCAACTCGCCAAAAAGAAGCCGATCGATTCTATCAAAATATAACACCATATCCCCTCAATGAAGAATTGCGAAATATCCAACGACAAGCATTAGCTGGAATGTTGTGGAACAAGCAATATTACAATTACGATCTTAATGTTTGGCTAAAAGGTGATTCAGCTACACCGCCTGTTCCATTAGGACATAAAAAAGGTAGAAATAGTGATTGGTTTCATCTCCAATGTGAAGAAATTCTTTCCATGTGTGATAAATGGGAATATCCCTGGTTCGCTGCTTGGGATTTAGCGTTTCATTGCATTCCTTTAGCAATGGTAGATCCTGAGTTTGCCAAGAATCAACTTGACTTGTTGACGCGGGAGTGGTTAATGCACCCAAATGGACAAATTCCCGCCTATGAATGGTCGTTTAGTGATGTTAATCCACCCGTTCATGCTTGGGCAACTTGGCGCGTTTACAAGATTGAGCAGAAGATGTGGGGAAGGTGCGATCGCCAATTTCTAGAAAGAGTATTTCAAAAGCTGTTACTGAATTTTACTTGGTGGGTGAACCGCAAAGATGTAGAAGGTAAAAACGTTTTTCAAGGCGGTTTTTTGGGATTAGATAATATTGGAGTGTTCGATCGCAGCGCTGCTTTACCAACAGGAGGCTATCTCGATCAATCTGATGGCACTAGTTGGATGGGAATGTATTGTTTGAATATGTTAGAAATTGCTCTAGAACTAGCAAAAAACAACCCAGTTTATGAGGATATTGCTACTAAATTCTTTGAGCATTTTCTTTACATTTCTGATGCAATGAATCACATTGGCGAGGATGGAACTAGCTTGTGGGATGATGAAGATGGTTTTTATTACGATGTGCTGCATTTACCCAATAATGATTCCATTAAATTGAAAGTCCGATCGATGGTGGGCTTAATTCCCTTATTTGCCGTAGAAACGATCGAATCAGAAACCTTGAAACAATTTCCCGCTTTTAAAGCAAGAGTTGAATGGTTCATTAAAAACCGCCTTGACTTAGTACAAAATATTGCTTGTATGCGACAGGAAGGCGTGGGAGAAAGAAGATTATTAGCGATCGCCTATCCCGAAAAACTGCGCCGCATTCTGCAAAAAATGTTAGATGAAACTGAATTTCTCAGTCCTTACGGCATTCGATCTATCTCTCGCTGTCATGCAGAAAAACCCTACATTCTTCATGTCAACGGTAATGAATTTCGAGTAAATTACGAACCAGCTGAATCTAGCAGCGGTTTGTTCGGTGGTAACTCCAATTGGCGCGGCCCAATTTGGTTTCCTGTTAACTATTTACTAATAGAATCTCTGCAAAAATTTCATTACTATTTTGGAGATAATTTTCAAATAGAATGTCCTACAGGTTCCGGCAAATTTATGAATTTGTGGGAAGTCGCCAGCGAAATTTCTCAACGATTAACTCGCATATTTGAGACAGATTCATTCGGTCAACGTCCTGTTTATGCAGCTACTAAAAAATTTCAAACAGACCCATATTGGCGTGATTTAATTCTATTTTATGAATACTTTCATGGCGATATCGGCGCGGGTATTGGTGCAAGTCACCAAACAGGTTGGACTGGTTTAGTTGCCAAACTAATTCATCAATATGCCGCTTATGAAGGGCAGGAAATAGTACCAAATTTGGCAGTAAAAGTGCATTAATAAAATTTGTTGGGGCCTTAGCATTTGGATATAAGTATTTTAATAGAACTTATATCATGTCCGGTAAATTACCCTAATAAAAAATCCCTCCCCCATCCCCTCCCCGTAAACGGGGAGGGGTGCCGTAGGCGGGGTGGGGTGCAAGATCTGAGTTAAGAGAGCTTTTAAAAATAATAAAATTTGTCAACGAAATTAAGGTTATTTTAAGAATAAATTGTTATGGTTAATACAGAAAGCAAACACTATTTTTCCTCTATGCAATCTATCAACAATTACTTCAAAAACAGCTTAGTCAGGCAACGACCTGTATCCATTGTGTTTTCTCTATCATTACAAATGGTAGGTATCCTAATAATTGGTCTGATTAGTGTAAACCTTTGCACGATCGCACAAATCAATCAATACATGAGTTCGGGTAATTACTTACAAGATGGAGCAATTTGGCATATAGGAATGTTTAGTTTAATGTCAACTACGATCTTTCTTATGCCGATGTTAGTTGGCGCAATTGTTTTTGTAATTTTGCGATCGCTCCGTCCCTTGCAAAAATTTACTGATGCCATTGCCGTTAATTCATTTAACCAAAATACTCAAACTAACTTTCGACTCACAGAAATGCCTGTAGAAATTCGCCCGCTCTTGAGAACTTATAATAAATTAGTATCAACAATTTCTGAAGCGGGAATTCAACAACAGAAATTTATTGCCACTCTATCCCATGAGCTTCGCACCTCACTAACTTTAATTTCTGGATATTTACAATCTATCTCACGTCGTAATATTAACCTAACCAAGAGCCAACAAGAAGCTTTAGATATAGTTACTACTGAGTCGGAACATATAATTCAGATTTTACAGGACTCTCTAGAACTTGCCCGTGTCAAAAACTGCTGTTTGCCGCTTAATTTTGAATGTTTGATTTTAAATGATGTTGTTAATGATGCTGTCAAAATGACCAAAAAATTTCAACATCGAATCATTCAAGTAGCAGCTAATTCGGAAAAGATTATGCTAGAAGCCGATCGCGATCGGCTATTGCAAGTTCTCATCCATTTAATTGAGTATACAATTCAACGCAGCGAAAGTCATCAGCCAATTACTCTTAACTTGGAACAAAAAGATGATTTAGTAATCGTTCGAGTTAACAACACACCTGATAGTACAATACAAGAAAATAACGGCGGGCTTGGGATTTCTCAAATATCTCATCAGCCGATAAAATTATATGATGCTCATTCCCAAGAAAATCTAGATTTAAAACTAGAAATTATTGATACATTAATCAGACGCATGGGTGGAAATGTTTTTATCCAATCTCATTCGAGTCAAAGAAGTGACTTCTGGATCAGATTTCCGACTCAATATTGGAGTTTAGACTATCGTACCAAGAATGCAATGTCTAAACAGTGAAGTTCATAGGAAATAATATTATTTGTGATTGAGTCGTACTATTACTCGTTTCTCTAATCTGCAATCTCCATATTGTAAGATTGGCAGAGTTGGCGTATTTCTTGCTTGACTCGCTCCCTAACACCATCTGGAGCTATAACCTGGCAGTCTTTGCCGTATCGCAAGACTTCTCGCACCAACCAGAAGGGGTTAACTACTCGCCGCACCACTTGTCGAATGTCTCCCAAAACCACATTCTCTTCGTCTTCGGGTTTGGGTTCATAGGCATTGGCTAGTCCTCTGTAAAAATGTAAGTACACTTTGAGGGAGTCTAATTCTCCTTTCCAGACACCGGGAAAGGGTTCGATATGTAAGATGCGATCGAAACGTAAGCAGCGATTGTGCCAAATTTCCCGTAGATCGGGGGTATCGCGTTCGGCTTCTTCTGTTTCTTCGCACCAAATTTGTAAGTAGAAGCGTTTTTCATAGAAGCGAACTTCTGCATAGCGGACGGTGTATTCCAACTCCTGACTTTGAGCGTTACGGTATTTCAGATGGAAACACTGTCGATCGGCAATGAGTTGGTCAATGCGATCGCGCCAAGCTTGAATGGATTGATTTAACTGCTGTAGTAAGGCTTGACGTAGGGGCGCTTCTGAGTCGCCTTGATTCAGCAAAAGTGTATTTACAGTTCGAGCTTCTTCAACGTGACCCGCATCAATCAAAGCTTTTGCCGCTTGTTGTAAGGCTTCCACCTGCTTTTGGTCGAGGGTGAAAGACTTTCGACCGACTTGGACTTGCTGCTGGGCAATAGCAGCTACCAACCCCGATGGGCTGGGACTTTTGCCCCAAAAGATTCCTAGACGGCGTGCGATCGACTCTAGTTGCTCTTTGGTTCCTGGGGGGACGGATAGGGTTAGGGTGTCTTTTTTTCTGGGCATTCTAAAAATAATCTAAAATGTACTTGTATTTTAGTTTTGGTTGTGCCATACTCAATTTACAAATAGATTTTACACATTAAATACAAAGTATGAGTGTAAAGCTCAGAAAATTCCAAGAGTCGTGACAGGGGATAAGCTGAAGACAATGAAAGGCTTTTTTGTAGTGCGATCGGGAGGTTGAAATGCAGAGTATCAAATTACGTTCCCACGTTGGTTCAGATGGAATTTTACAGTTGCAAGTCCCCATTGGTCATGCTGACAAGGACATAGAAGTAATTGTAATTTACCAAGCTGTCGAGGCTGATTCAGCGAAAACACCAGAAGAACTAGGATGGCTACCGGGTTTTTTTGAACACACAGCTGGATCGATTCCTGATTTAGAACGTCCTCCCCAAGAAGAACTCCAGCAAAGAGAGGCATTGGAATGATTTACTTGCTGGATACCAATATTTGTATCCATCATCTTAAGTTTCCCAACTCAATAGTTACTCGCAGGCTGAGAACACTTCGTCCTACCGATGTGGCTGTGTCTGCTGTGACTAAAGCTGAACTTTTCTTTGGTGCAATGCGGAGCAACAATCCCACACAAGCTTTGAGAAGTCAGCAAGAATTTTGGTCACAGTTTGTGTCTCTAGGGTTTGGCGATCGAAGATTGGGAAACCGAACAATAAAGCATAAGAATAAGAATAACTGGATTCTTTTGGATGAATTATTCCAAATTCGGAGAAAAAATGACCAAGGAAAATTTGCTGCATAGAATTTCTATCGACCCAAATATATGTTTTGGTAAACCTTGCATTCGCGGACATCGAATTTGGGTGTCTTTAATTCTGGATTACTTAGCTGGTGGAATGGCGATCGAGGAAATTTTGGAAGCTTACCCAGACATAGAAAGAGACGATGTTTTAGCTTGTATTGCTTATGCTTCTGAAGTGACAAAGGATTCTTATGTTGACATTTCGAGCAAAAAAGCCAGAGTTTAGCTCTGGCTTAAGATCCCTGATAGGTATTTTTTTGCGTAGAAGCGAGCGATGTTATTCATTTGATCGCCGTATTATTTCAATTCCTAAGAGGCATTTATTAGCTGTGTACCTGACATTATATGGGCATTTGTCTAATCTTTCAAAAAAATTCACTTCAATTGACGTATTTTATCGCTGTATTAACCCTTATTTGGACTATACTTAAAAGCGAACTAGACAAAAGCCTAGTCCGCCTATGTAACTCGCAACTATATAGGTTAGCGCATGGCTTGTCTAGTTGTACATATATTGGAGAAATGAGCCATGAACGATAACCTTCCAGATCGGATGCTTCAACTCATGTCTGATGGTGCTTGGCATTCCACAGAAGAACTGGTGGAAAAAATTAGCCACCGATTCTCTGCAACGAAGCACGTTCTCAGTAAACGTGGTTACAAATTTGAGAAACGTCGTATTGAAGGTCAGCGACATGAGTATCGATTGGTAGTTGAGTCGAGAGCGATCGCTTAACTGTAAAACAATTTATCGAAATGTGGGGGGTGCTATTTACCCTTTCCACATTGATCAATATGAGCAAATTTGAAATGAGGCATAAGCTATGTCAAATCAGCGTAGGCTTTTGAATCGTCAACCGAAAACTTTAGATGAACGTTACTTTAACGATATACGCCCGACTGTTTATGAGAGACACGCAAAGCATTATCAATTTGGTGTGAGAACAGGAAGAACTCTGGCAGAACATTTAGATTCCGCTTGTCAATTTATTCTGACAGTTACTCATATTGCAGGAGTTCCTGAAAATCAGCGACCTATTATATTAGCTGCAACTGCTGTTCATGACCTAAATAAATTAGATTCATCAAAGCGGAATGTTAAAACTTTAGCTAGAGATCGGGAATTTTTACAACAACAGTTAGAATTAGCTTGTGTTGCTCAATTTGTTTCAACAGATGAAGATTTTGAATTAGTTAGAAAGCTGATAGAAAGGCACTCTGGTCATAATGTCAGCGATGGTGCAAGATTTTTACCAGAAGACCCTGCAATTGAAAGATATGCCGCAATGGTAACTGCTGCGGATTTATTTGATTTAGGTATTCCAGAGTCAGAAAGATTTGCTAAAGTTCAAAAGGAATTAACTGTTGCTTTCGATCGCCCTTGTAACCTTTACAGACTAAGAGTATCTGAAGACAGAGGTTATATCACAGCATTGTTACTGAGTGCGGCTGAGGAGATTTTAACTAAATACGGCTTTCATCCTTTAGCTATTTTTTCAGATGGGGAATTATTTGAGGTAGAAGTATTACCAAACAAGGATTTAACTCAAGAGATTGCGGCTACATGGCAGAAAAAAATTAATGCAGTTTTTGGCGGCAATATTGAACAGCTTGTACGTCCTACTAAAGATGGGATTAAAATTGATCCACAAGCAATTCAACAAAATTTAGAAGAAACATTAGTTTGTGTTCAAGCACTTTTAGCTAAAAAACAGGCTGGTTTTAAGTTTGATAAAGTTAATCAAGATGTCAATAAATGGGGTAATACGGCAGGTGAAGATGCTGTAAATGCAGCAACAATTTTAGGTTTGTTGCCAGTAAGTAAAGCAGAAGAGTTTGCCATATCAGAAGGTTTAAAAACTGCTTATTTAAGCTATGGTAAAGCTGGATTAAAACCTCAAGAAGCTTGGAATCGTATTGCTAATCATATTGGTTTGTCTCAGGAACAAGGAAACGCCCTAGAGCCATTTAATGCTCAGTATGGAAGATGTTTATTTGCAGCTAAAGCAGCTTCAAACGGAATGGAAGGTGTTAAAGCTGCTTTGCGAGAATCTTTTCAGATGCGACAAGGAGAACAATCTGAAGATTCAGAAGAAATAGAAGTTTCTGAAGAAATGATGAGAGAAGTTGCTCGTTTGCTCAAACTACCTAATACAGGAACTTGGCAAGGAATTAACGATCTTGATACTTATATTAATGCTAATCCTAAACAACGTTGCTCTTTAGGAACAACATCTACTCATGTGGAAGAATTAATTTCTAATAATATGCCACCAGGAACAAAAGTACAATCTTTTTCTAATCGTTTACCTGGAGGAATGAGTGCGGAACCTAAAAGACGTGCTGATTCAATAGTATCTTTGGCTTATCAATTGATGGCTGTTGGGGCAAACTTTCCTGCTGTTAGTAAGCAAGATCCACTTTATTTAGATTTTGCTTTACCTGAAGGTGCTTGTCCAGAATTACTAAGAATCTGGAAAAAATTTCTTCGAGATATTGCTGATATTAATGCTGAAGGAGCAGTTACAGTTGATGAATTGAAGCTTTATCGAGATAACATTTTAGAATTTAAACCTAATAAAGTTGTGGGCTTTGCTTTACCTAAACGTTCTGATTTTATTCACTCAACTGTGATTATTCCCGTAGTATGGGGAGATGCTAATGCTTCTGTAGCTTTATTAAAATCATTGCATCTTGCTTTAGAAGTTTCTTTATCATTGGAATTTGGTTTTCCTTTTACTATTAGTGGCAATTTAGAAGTAGAAGCTTGGAGTGGTAGTTTTGGAAAAGTTGAAGGAATACCATCTACATTGCAACCACTTTTAGGAAATGGCAAATATAACCGTCAAGAAGCAGAAGAAATTCTTAAAAGATTGCGCTGTATAGCTAAATTGGCGGTATCTGTTGCTAGTCTACAAAATAAAGATGATTGTCTTTACGATTTAGCCCGTGCTGCTAAACGTCCACTTGTTTTTTATTACGTTTTACTCCGTTGGATTTTACGCGAACAAGATGAACCAAATTTAGAGTATAGCTGGAGTCGGATTTGTGAACCATTAAACGATTTATTGGAGAGTCTTATGCCTGATGATGAAAAATTAACTAAGTACCTCAAAGAAGCTGCTCAAATTGCAGCAGAGGCAAAACTTTGGGGTAGTTCTTTTAAGCGCACTGCTCAAGCAGAACCTTTTACAGCTTTGATCGCAGCTGTTCGCAATCGTAAACCTCATTTACCTTGGGATGTTGTGTTTGCTGCTCTGATTCAGGATTATCATACTCGTCTCGATCGCATCCGCGAACATGGTGTGGGAGCAACTAAATACGAACAAATCAAGAAATATTATGAGGTTTTGAGACAGCTATTTGCTGAGGTTTATCAAGACCGTCCTGAGAGGTTTTTAGATGACAAAAAAACTCTAGAAGCTGCTTACTTATTTTTTCTTCAAGAAGCACGTCAGCAAGTAAAAAATAAAGCTGAATATCAATCTGTTGAAACAACCACATCTGCAATTTAGGAGAATTTTATGTCTATTGAAAAATTAACACCATTCCTAGCTCCAAGTTACGAAAATTTCCCCAAAGGACGCACTATTGGTTTAGTGGTTTTACGCACAACTCATTCGGAAACAATCTTTCGTACAGAAGGTTCTGGTGAACCGATGTGTAGTGAATTTGTGCAAGCGGGAGTAGAGGATAAAAATATAATTTCTCGCCTAGTAATGACGAAACGCAAACAGGTTGCACCGGAACGTCGGCGGGGTCGGGAATTTTTGCGATCGCATAATCTTCTCTACACAAGTCCTAAAGGTGATTCTCTCTGTGCTTTAAACACTAATGCACCTTGCGAAATGTGTATAGATTGTTTCCTTTATGGTTTTGCTGCGGGTGGTGAAGGCGCACAAAAAAGTCGTGTTTGGACAGAAGATGCTTTTAGCGTTTTAGCTGCTAATGATGCAATCGGCGATCGCACGATTAACGCTATCTTTGAAAATGGTACAATGCGCGATGAAAATGGCAAAGCATCAACCGCACTTAATACCAGCGAATACATTAAACCTGGCGTTCATTTCCTCGATATTGTCACTCTCAAAGATGTAACTGCTGATGAATTGCGTTATGTAATTGGTAACATTTTGCTCACAACTCGTTATGGTGCAGTTTCTAGTCGAGTTGGACGCATGGAAAATGAGATTTTAGGTATTTTTGGTGGGATTGCTGAACTACCCAGTTCTTTAGAACTTGTGCAAGCAGTACACGATCTATTGAAAGCTTCAGGAAAAGCTTTAGAACATCCTTTAGAAACTAGCGAACTAATTAAGGCAACCAAGCAATTTATTTCAACTTGGACAAATAAACGAGGAATATCTATGCAGCTTTCTGAGGATGAATTATCAAATTTGATTGCAGATGTCGATCGCCATTTGTCATTAACTGAACAAGAAAACTTTCTCAAGCGGTTGGATAAATCTTATGAACCTCTCCGCCGTGTTCCTACTGAAGAAAAGCCAAAGAGAGGTAGTAAGAAAAAAGAAACTGTTGCAACTGAATCGGAGAGTTAATTTATGCAACAGCTAGAATTACCTCTGAGTTTTCCCGATCAAACTGATAAACCAGCTTTTCAGAAAGCGCGATTAATTGAATTATGGTGTGCAGAACCAATTTTCTTTGCTTCTAGGGAGTTATCCGACACTTATTACACAGAAGGGGCGATTGGAAATTATGCGCTGGCGTATGCTTTTGGGTGGGCGCGATCGCCTTATCGTCTCACAGGTGAAGCAACAGGAAAACCTACATACATTCAAGATTTAACTCCTTTGGATTGTTATGTTTTACCAGCTTGGTCTGTAGATAACAAAGTGTCATTTCGGTTTGAAAGATTTAATGCTTTGTCTGATTCTTACTGGTTTGCAATGACGAATAACAGAGTTGCAACGGCGCGAGAAGATTTACCGCTAAAGCGCACAGGTAAAAAACCAAATACTTACAGACCTAGCAACTTTCCCCAAACTGGACGTTTACGGATGATTGAACGAGGAAATTATTTCCAAACTTTAGTATTTGGGGAATATGAATTACCAGAATACATCCGTCTAGGTAAGTTTATGAGCAAAGTACGGGTGACTATTCTTAATAGCTTAAGTTTAGTTTCTTTACCCGTATGTGAATATGAAAGCAAAGCTTTTTTCAGTATTGCTGACTTACCAACAGATATCGATTTACTCGCCTTTGATTTAATTTCTATTCCACCTGTATCTTTATTAAAAAATCTGCGCTTTCGAGGTGCAGCTTGGCAGGTTGGAGATTTTGTAGTTCCCGCCAATTTACAATTTTGCGGTAAAAGAAGTAATGAATAATGACAAACTCTCCATTCAATTAGAACCAAAAAGTATTGCTGCTTGCTCTGTTTTACCATCCGAATTAGCATTTATGGCTAATGCTTTACAGCATCAAGTTGATGTATTTGAGAAATCCCGCAACCATAACATAATTCTCGATTTAGCACCAACAGGGACAGGTAAAACCAACGCAGGTTTAAGCATTCTCTTGCATCAACCTAACAAAAGTGCAGTTTATATTGCTCCAACTAATGCTTTGATTACTCAACAAGCAGAAGCAGCAGAAAAGTTTGTCCGCAATGCTGGTTTACCTCATGTTGTTAAAGCTGCATCAGCAAAACAAATTAAAACTTGGTCTAATGATAAAGTTGGGAAACGTTCAGGAGAAAAACTGTACAACGTCTTACGGAATCCCGCTACAATTTTCCCTGAAATTGGCGCTAATAAACCAATCTTGCTAATTACAAATCCTGATATCTTTTACTATGCAACTTTCTTTGCTTACAACAATTTAGATCGGGGTAATATTGCTGCTGCATTTTACACCAAGTTTGCTACTGTAATTTTTGATGAGTTTCATCTGTATGATGCTAAACAACTAGTAGGATTACTGTTTTATTTAGCCCTTTCTCATGTTTTTGGCTTTTTTAAAGATGGGAGGCGAGTAGTTTTATTAACAGCAACTCCCGAACCAGCTTGTGAGGCTGCACTAAAAACTTTAGAAGAGAAAGGTGTCAGAATAGCCAAAATAGATGGTGAAAGTGATAACTCTAACTTGTTACCGTCTCAAACTGCTGTCAATTTGGAAATTAGACCACAACTTGATAGAGACGAGTGGTTAACTGAAATAGCAAATGAAGTTGCCAAACGATTGAGAGAACAAGCAGATCAAAATGGTGCTGTTATTCTTGATTCTAAAGATCACATCAATCGTTTGGCAGATTTATTAAAAATTAAAGGTTTAGAAAATAAGTTTGGGCGAATTACAGGTTCTACGCCACAAGCAGATCGAAAAATAGCAGCACAAAAACAAATAATTCTGGCTACAAGCACAGTCGATGTAGGATTTAACTTTGAACGACATCCTGCACCAACTAGACAAAATTTAGATTGGTTGATTTTTTCCACACGCGATCGCTTCTCATTTTGGCAGAGAATAGGTAGAGTTGGGCGCATTTTAGGTAAAACTGAAACGGATATTCCTTCGGAAGCAATATCTTATTTACCTGCTGTTGCTTGGGAACAAGGGATAACTTCCCTTGACTGTTCAGGAGGAAGGACAGAACTTAAACAAATGCTTGATAATCTTCCTTGTCTTGAACGTCCATTCTTGGAGATTTACTGGCGTTCAGAAGCATTCTTAGAAATTGCTCGTCCTCTCTTAGAATTAGAAGAAAGCCTTGATAACTTATCTCAAATCAAATTTATTTCTGAGCTATTTGAAACCCTCAAGTTAACTTTAGGTGGTAAAAAAGACTGGAATCACTATCGTTACCGCATGAAGGTTTTAAAAGGAGCAGAAAATATTGCTAATGCTTCTTTAAAAGAAATAAAAACCAAATGGATGTATATCAAATGCGGACAAGCCTTTGTCAAAAAGTTTCTAGAAGTTAAATATCCTGCTGAATGGGCAGATATAGATGCAGGAGTGACAAAAATAGAAGAGTTTGAGAACGTTTTTAAAGAAGATGATGAAGCCGCCAAAGAATTGAAAGACTTTGCTGAAGTTTGGAAGGCTAGTTACGCACCTTTATTCCAATTTAGAGAAGGTCTTTTTGAAAGCTTGCCAATTCTCGATCCCAAAGGTTTATTACTTGATGAATCAGATCAGACAGTTTTAGACCCAATTCACCTATTACGTTATTATGAGTTTGCTGAAAATGGGGAATTTATCGAAGTAATGAGCCGTGCAGAAGCAATCTATGAGTTAAGTTTTCGGTTGCGTTATCTTGATAGTGCTGAGGAATTTAAAAATAAAGAAATCAACAAACTAACAGCTTTTGAAAATTGCCGAATTGAGCGAACTTTAGGAAGTGCGATCGCTCCTACTCCTCTACTAAAAGAGTTAGAGAAGAACTTGCTACCTGGAGTCATTATTTCTACAGAAGCAAATCAATGGGTAATTATTAGGCTTAGAAAGCAAGGAATTGCATCTTATCCTATTTCAGTTTCATGTAACGACTTTGAAAAAAAATATACATTTTTTCCTGGTTTATCAGGAATCCTTGCTATAGCTATGTATGAGATAAAACTTAAGCTTCCTGACGATGAAAATTTTTATGTAATTTAACAAACAGAACTACTTATAAAATCTGTAAATCACTCTCTAACTAACTAAAATTCTATGCCTCATAGCCTCATTCTTACCCTAATTCCTCAGTCTCCGATTCCACCGGGATACCTCAAAGGAAAACATCTTCATGCTTTATTTTTGAACTTGGTAAGTTCGGTCGATCGCACTCTAGGCACCCATCTCCACGACCAAAAAAGTGACAAAGCTTTTACCCTTAGTCCCCTACAAATTGGTCGCCCTAACTCTCATGATTTTACCTTACAACATGAACATAAATCGGCAATTCGATCGGGAACTCCTTGTTGGTGGCGCATTGCTTTGTTGAATGATTCTTTATTTGGCAATCTCACCCAACTTTGGTTAAATCTTAATCCTGAACAACCTTGGCATTTAGGCCCTGCTAATTTACAAATTACCAGCATTTTGGGTACTCCTCATACTGATTTTCCTTGGGCAAATTATGCTACTTATGCGGAAATTTATGCCCAAGCTTCGGAGGAGGAACGGCAAATTAACTTGGCTTTTTGTACGCCGACTGCGTTTCGTCAAATGCAGTTTGATACGGCTTTACCTACTAGGGATTTAGTGTTTAATAGTTTACTGCGAAAGTGGAATCAGTATAGCGGAATTGAGTTTTCGGAAGATTTAATTGAGCCGATTTTTCCCAGTTTTTTTGATATTCACACTGAGGTTGTTAGCGATGCGCGAAGCAAATTTATCGGGTGTGTGGGAGTGATGAATTTTCGGATTTTAGGAGAAGTTGAACCTGTGAAAATTAAACAAATTAATGCTTTGGCTGACTTTGCTATTTATAGCGGAGTTGGACGGAAAACACCGATGGGAATGGGTATGGTGAGGAGGATTAATCATGCAAAATGATTATATTCCGATCGCATCCCTAAATCAATACAGTTATTGTCCCCATCGTTGCTGGCGAATGTTTTGTGCGGGGGAGTTTATTGATAATCAATACACCATTGAAGGGACTAGTTTACACGAACGAGTTCACACTTTGGGGGACGGACAAAGAGAGGAAATTTGGCAAGTTCGGGCGATTTGGTTAAAGTCAGAAAAGCATGGGTTAATTGGCAAGTCTGACTTAGTGGAAGAAAGTCAAGGTTGTTGGTATCCAGTTGAATATAAAAGAGGACACAAAGGCGAATTTGATAATGATGAATTACAAGTCGCTGCACAAGCTTTGTGTTTAGAAGATATGACGGGGAAAACTGTGAGTAAGGGCTATGTTTATTATGCTCAATCTCACCAAAGACAAGAGGTAAAAATTACTTCCCAATTGCGGGAAGAAGCGATCGCCACTATCCAGTCAGTCACTACGCTTTTAGAAACGGGAAAAATGCCTTTACCAATTTATTCTAAGCGTTGTCAAGGATGCAGTTTTTACTCGCAATGTTTACCCCAAGTCGGGACAAAAATTAATCGCTATCAGGAGGCAAATTAACACAAAAATGGGAACAATTTATATCACGCAAGAGGAAAGTTTTATCGGCAAAACTGACGAACGTTTGCAGGTAAAAGCCGAAAAAAAGACCTTGTTGGATGTACCTTTAATTAAGGTGGATGGTGTGGTGGTGTTGGGGCGATCGACAATTTCTCCAGCAGCGTTAATGGAATTGTTGGAAAGACAAATTCCCTTAAGTTTTCTCACCGTAAATGGTAAGTATTTGGGACGTTTGGAACCGCAGTTAACCAAGAATATTTTTGTGCGATCGGCACAATGGAATGTTATGCAAGAACCAGCAAAAGTTACTCATGTTGTCCGAGGTTTTGTGCGCGGAAAATTGAAGAATTATCGTAATAGTTTCCTTCGCGCTCAAAGAGAGAATGAAACTTTGAATTTGCAGGATGCAATTACGAAATTAGAACAGGTAATTGCACCGATCGACAAAACCGAAAGTATTGATTCTTTAAGAGGTTTAGAAGGTGCGGGAAGTGCGGCTTATTTTGGCAGTTTTGATAAGTTAATTCGCGCCGAAGGTTTTAGTTTTGAATCTCGTCGCCGTCGTCCACCAACCGATCCAATTAATGCTTTGTTGAGTTTTGGTTATGCTTTGTTAGCTCATGACATTCAAAGTGCAGTTAATATTGTGGGATTCGATCCTTATTTGGGATATCTGCATACCGAACGTTATGGACGACCTTCTTTAGCGTTGGATTTGATGGAAGAATTTCGACCTTTAGTGGTGGATGCTGTGGTTTTATCGGCGGTGAATAAGCGATCGCTCTTACCCGCTGATTTTACTACAGAACCGCTGAGTAATGCCGTGCGTCTTTCCGATGAAGGACTGCGAACTTTCTTAAAATTGTACGAACAAAAGAAACAATCAAAATTCAAACATCCGGTATTACAAAGACAATGCACTTATCAAGAAGCTTTTGAAATTCAAGCACGACTTTTGGCGAAATATCTGATGGGTGAAACACAACTTTATCCACCGTTGGTTCTTAAATAATGGAGGTTTATACCAAATCTGGGTCAGCTACCCGATTGGCGTATGATTGGGCGATTGAAATCGCTACTACACAAACAAAGTCCGCCTACGCGGACTAAAGAATAGCGGGGGTATTTAAACCGGATTTGGTATTAGATACTGTAGGGGCGAAGCATTTGGGCGACAATTTCTGAACTCAGATCTTGCACCAGGGGAGGTAGAACCTCCCAAATCCTCGTTCCCAGGTTCAACCTGGGAACGAAAAATGGAGGCTCTGCCTCTTGGTGCAAGTCTGAGTGAAACTCAACCAAAATATAACAATCCGAATGCTTCGCCCCTACACTAAATTAATGGGGTTTTTTATGCACGTTGTTGTTGCTTACGATATTTCGGATGATAATCGACGGACGAAGATTCACAGCATTCTTAAATCTTATGGTCAGTGGATGCAGTTTAGTCTATTTGAATGCAATTTGACCGAGACTCAATATGCTAAATTACGATCGCGCCTGAAAAAAAAGATTAAGCCCGACCAAGATAGCATTCTCTTCTACTTCCTCTGTGCTTGCTGTCACGGTAAAATCGAAAGAATTGGCGGCGAACAAGTCCGCGATGAAACCATTTTCTTTGCTTAAATGCGCGGATGGGTGGGTGTTGGTTTTTGTTCTGGTAATCAAGGCGGCTCAAATGCTCTCTCTGCAAGGTCTTGACCTATATCTTACCCATTTTCCGATCCGCGCAATTCTCGAAAACCTTTGTCTAATTGGGTTTTCGACTAAGTTTACAATTCTTAATTTCTCAAGTTCCAGGTTTGGATGTTATAATTTTTTTGATTCGCGATATAGCACCTTGAAAACTTTATATATTCTGCTTTTCGGGTTTCCGCTGACGGAAAAAACCTTAATCCCTTTCAGGGATTGAAACAACTAATCAACAACTTGACTCCCTGAACAACACAGCAGACGGAAAAAACCTTAATCCCTTTCAGGGATTGAAACTGGAGTGTAACCATATTCGCATTCGCTTTCATGGTAGACGGAAAAAACCTTAATCCCTTTCAGGGATTGAAACGGGTAGAGCTACAGCTTACAAGCTAAAGAATGACCGACGGAAAAAACCTTAATCCCTTTCAGGGATTGAAACATCAATGCTATCTACATCTGCAAATGGCAGCCAAGACGGAAAAAACCTTAATCCCTTTCAGGGATTGAAACGATACGCTTACCTCAATGCAGTCAGTGATAGTCTCGACGGAAAAAACCTTAATCCCTTTCAGGGATTGAAACAATTTGTTTAGGGCTATCGATTTTGACAATCACCAGACGGAAAAAACCTTAATCCCTTTCAGGGATTGAAACTTGCAAGATTTAATCGCATGGCGATCGCATCTGATGACGGAAAAAACCTTAATCCCTTTCAGGGATTGAAACGTAAAATTTATGTAACGCGATACTAAAATCCTCACCGACGGAAAAAACCTTAATCCCTTTCAGGGATTGAAACGTAAAATTTATGTAACGCGATACTAAAATCCTCACGACGGAAAAAACCTTAATCCCTTTCAGGGATTGAAACACGCCGGAATTCTGCTACGTGACCGCCACAGACTAGGGACGGAAAAAACCTTAATCCCTTTCAGGGATTGAAACTGAGCTTTTGGTGAGCATGGGTGTGGGCATTGAGAGACGGAAAAAACCTTAATCCCTTTCAGGGATTGAAACAAACTCTAAATCTAAATGCGCGAATTCTCTTTCAAGACGGAAAAAACCTTAATCCCTTTCAGGGATTGAAACATTTACAACGATAACTGGAACTGGACACCAAACAAGACGGAAAAAACCTTAATCCCTTTCAGGGATTGAAACATTCAAAATTATTAGCTTCTGCTAAAGGTACAGTAGGACGGAAAAAACCTTAATCCCTTTCAGGGATTGAAACGAACTTGATATCACCATAAATTAAAGTTATACCAATTCTCTGTAAAATTGCGTTTATCATTGCCCCCTCCCTGTGGACGGAGAGGGGTTTGAGGTGGGCTTAATTAAGCGCATCTTCATAAAGAATTGGTATTAGCTGAAAAATTTTTGAGAATCTTCTAACTAACTTCTCAGCTTTTTTAATGTAAATACTTCAAAAAGTCTCACTTTTTACCAAATTACGTCAGCCATAATCATCTCAGTATCTAAGAATAAAAGCTCAAAGTTCTACTCTGAATTTGAGGTAATAGCTCAAAATAGAATTGTTTCATTCAAAATAAAAAATCTGGAAATCCTTTCATCCTTAAATCCTGGTCGAATTTTTGAGATTTAACTTTCATTATGGACACCTTACGTCGCCACTACCCTGAATATCTAATGGAAGCTGCGGGTTTGGGTATCTTTTTAATTAGTGCCTCTTTAGTGACGGCGCTGCTAGAGTATCCCACATCACCACTTCGGCAAGCAATCACCGATCCACTGGTGCGACGTTTCTCCATCGGTGTAGCAATGGGACTGACAGCGATCGCAATTGTCTACTCACCTTGGGGTAAACAATCAGGCGCACACCTCAATCCAGCATTTACTTTAACCTTCTTCCGCCTGGGAAAAGTAAAGTCGTGGGATGCGTTTTTTTACATCCTGGCACACTTTATCGGCGGGTTAATGGGCTTAATTGTAGCAATCTGGATATTAAGAGATGCGATCGCAAATCCCACAGTTAACTATATAGTGACAATCCCCGGCGCAAACGGCGAGACAGTCGCATTCTTCGCCGAACTGATCATTTCCTTTGGCATGATGTTGATGGTGCTGTTCGTATCTAATAACCGGAAATTAAACAAATATACTGGACTAATTGCCGGAAGTTTAATTGCCATCTACATTACAGTAGAAGCTCCCTTATCAGGAATGAGCATGAATCCAGCCCGTAGTCTAGCATCTGCAATTCCGGCTCAAGTGGCAACAGGATTATGGATTTACTTTACAGCACCGCTGTTAGGAATGTTATTTGCCGCAGAACTGTATGTCCGGCTGATGGGCACAAAAGCAGTCAAATGTGCCAAACTCCATCATGACAACAATTATCGTTGCATCTTTCGTTGCAATTATCGTCGATCGGCAGCTGATGGGCGATGGGATTTAAGCGATAAGTTACCTAGTTCTTAGAACCCAAATATTGGAGCAACAAAATGTCTACAAATAACCATTATGATGTCATTGTAATTGGAACAGGTGCAGGTGGCGGCACTTTGATACATCGCCTTGCTCAGACTGGCAAACAAATTTTAGTATTAGAGCGAGGGCCATTTCTACCCAGAGAAAAAGATAATTGGAATACAAAGGTAGTTTTTAATAGCGATCGCTATCACAATCAAGAAATTTGGTATGACAAAGACGGTAACGAACTGCACCCCGGCATGAGTTACTTCGTTGGTGGTAATACCAAACTCTACGGTGCCGCATTGTTTCGCCTTCGAGAAAAGGACTTTGAGAAATATTCCCACAGAGATGGCATTTCCCCAGAATGGCCCTTAAAGTACCAAGACTTTGAACGATATTACATCCAAGCAGAAAAACTCTACCAAGTACATGGTCAAAGTGGAGAAGACCCCACCGAACCATTCCGTAGCGAAGAGTATCCCTACCCTGCTGTCACCCACGAACCCCGACTTCAAGAAATTCATGAAGCATTACAAGCACAAGGGTTACATCCTTACCATACCCCTGTAGGCATCCGATTAAATGAAGCCGAACGTTACTTGAGTGAATGTATTCGTTGCAATACCTGCGATGGTTTTCCCTGTTTGGTTCAAGCTAAATCAGATGCAGAAGTCACAGGCATTCGTCCGGTAATGCGTCAAAATAACGTCACGCTACTTACAGAAGCAAAAGTTTTGCTTCTGCACACCAGTCCTTCTGGGAAGGAAGTAACAGAGGTAGAGGTTGAGGTGCAAGGGGAAATTCGCACATTTTCTGGGGATATTGTAGCGATCGCCTGTGGCGCAATCAATTCCTCTGTTCTCCTCCTCAAATCAGCTAACGACAAACATCCCGACGGATTAGCCAATAGTTCCGGTTTGGTTGGGCGTAACTTTATGAAGCACGTATTGGGTTCTATCATTGGCGTATCAAAAAAACCCAACCCCACTGCTTTTCAGAAAACCATGTCGATTAACGATTTTTACTGGGGTGAAGAAGGTTATGATTACCCGTTGGGACAAATTCAAACTTTAGGAAAAGTCAGCAAAGAAGCTTTGGAAGGAAATGCTGAAGCTTACGCACCCTTGACTCCCGAACAAGTAGCCACTCATTCTATTGATTGGTGGTTAACAGTGGAAGATTTACCCGACCCCAACAATCGAGTTAGAGTTGATGGTGACAAAATTATTCTTGAATATACCGAGAATAATAGCGAATCTTACGATCGCTTACAAACCCGTTGGATTGAAATTCTCAAAGCGATCGAATGCGGTCAAGAAATTTTACCCAACTGTTCTTATTTCGTAAAAGGTGGCAAAACCTATTTTACAGGCAAACTTCCTCTAGATGGTGTCGGACACCAAGTTGGCACCTGTCGCTTTGGTGAAGACCCAAAAACTTCAGTATTAGACCTCAATTGTCGCACCCACGATCTTGACAACCTTTACATTGTAGATGGTAGTTTCTTCTGTTCCAGTGGAGCAGTAAATCCCACACTCACCATTATTGCCAATGCCTTGCGCGTAGCAGATCATCTTATCCAACGAATCAAATAGTTTCAGGAGATTATCATCATGAAATCGAAATATTTACTAATCGCAAGTATCGCAACTTTGTTCGCTGTCGGTTATAGCATACAGGAATCAGTCAAACAGTCTTTAGCAAGTCCTATTTCTGAAGAATCACTTATAGCTGCAAACCCTAATTCTGTAAAGACTGGCTCTTTTGTTTCTGGGGAACATTCTACTTCTGGAACAGTCCGCATTATTACCAAAAATGGCAAATCATCCTTAGAGTTAGACCAATCATTTAAAACCTCAAATATGGGGCCAGATTTAGTAGTAATCTTGCATCGTTCTAATAATGTAATTGCCTCTACTAAACCCCCTTCTTATCCACTTAAAGAAGGAGACTATGTGCTTATAGCTCCCTTAAAAAAATTTAGCGGTTCTCAAAGTTACAGTATTCCTAATAACGTTAATCTAGCAGATTACAAATCAGCAGTAATCTGGTGTCGTAAATTTAATGCAACCTTTGGCGCAGCTACTTTGAAATAGTAGAGGCAATCTTTGGGGATGGGGGTCAGGTGTTAAGCTGTTCCCCATTTAAATTGGATTGTTTGGAAACAGAAGAAAATTCGTCTAATTCTCTCCCCTGCCCCCCTGCCCCCCTGCCCCCCTGCAATCTTAATAAGTGATTTAAATGCGTGACAGCTTAGGTGATAGGGAAGAAGAAGTTTCCCTATCACCTAACACCCAACACCCAACACCTAACCCCTTCTTTGCCCCTACTGGGAAACTTCAAAAATCTTCTAACTGAGGCAATTTACAATGAATAATTCATGGCAAACCGTTGGCAATTTCCAACCCGAAAAACTGACAGAAAGTAGACTACAACTCCATTATGCAGTTCAGTTCATCGCTGTTACGGGTGCTGCCCTTGCAGAACCATTACCAGACTATAGTCACACTAGTTTGGCATGGAATCCTGCCTTAAAAATGTTTACTGGAGTATTGATTCCAGCGGAAAAACCGTTTCGGGTGGCAGTCGATCCGATCGCCCTAACGCTGATAGTTCTAGACCAACAAAATAATACAATCGCTGCCTTTCCTCTACAGGGAAAAACAATGGGAGAAGCACTAAATTGGCTGAAGGAGCAAATTTCCAAATTAGGTGCTAATCCAGATAAAATTGCTCTTCCTTCCTATCCTCAAGAAGATTTTCCCGACCATCCTGTTGCTCATGGTGCTGCTTTTGATGCAACCGAACAATCAGCACTGCAAGAACTAACTAATTACTATGGTAATACTAATCAAATTTTACAAGAATTAATTGCCGCCAATGGAGAAACTTTTCCGATCTATACTTGGCCTCATCACTTTGATATGGCAGCATTAATCTTACTTCCTGGTACTAAGAATGGCGAACAAATGAGTATCGGCATTGGTTTGTCACCTGGAGACACCAACTACGAAGAACCTTACTGGTATGTAACTCCTTATCCTTTCTCGGAAACAGAAAATCTGCCCAATTTAGACGGCGATGGTTTCTGGCACACTCAGCATTGGGTAGGAGCAGTTTTGCGAGCTTCTCAATTAGCAATTCCTACAAAAATTGACGCTGATGCAGAAATAGCCCAAAATCAAAAGCAACAAGTGGAAACTTTTTTGAATTCGGCTTTTAAGCTATCGAAAACATTACTACTGAGCTAATAATTCATCAATAATTAATCCAGTGAATTTGTGAGTTTTTAATGAGATTAAACAAAAAAATAGCTAGAGTAATTCTGTCGGTTAGCATCTTTGTTGCCGTCATATTTCTTCATAACCAAGTTTACTCTCAAGCTCTGCATCGAGATGATAATCGCTTAACGACGATCGCACAAACCCAAACTACTCAAACATCTGTTAAAGCAGTAGAATCTGTGGGCATGACAGTTTCAGATATCGATAAATCTGTAGAATTTTATTCTCAAGTTTTATCTTTCAACAAAGTTTCAGATATTGAAGTATTGGGTACTGAATATGAAAAATTGCAAGGATTATTTGGTGTCCGAATGCGTGTAGTGCGAATGCAGTTGGGTAATGAGTTTATTGAACTGACGGAATATCTCACGCCAAAGGGAAGACCAATACCCATTGATTCGCGGAGTAACGATCGCTGGTTCCAGCATATCGCGATCGTAGTCAGCGACATGGATAAAGCTTACCAGCATCTCCGCAAGTACAAAATACAACACACCTCCACTGCTCCCCAACGTCTCCCTGATTGGAACATTGCCGCTGCTGGAATTCGTGCCTTTTATTTCAAAGATCCAGACGGTCATAATTTAGAAATTATTTACTTCCCTCCCGGAAAAGGCGATCCCAAATGGCAGCACTCAACTAATCAATTATTTCAAGGCATCGACCATACAGCGATCGTAGTTTCTAATACAGCGGCAAGTTTGAAGTTCTACCGTGATTTATTGGGTTTGAAGTTAGCGGGAGAAAGCATGAATTATGGGAGCGAGCAAGAGTATCTTAATCATGTAAAAGGGGCAAGATTACATATTAGCGGTTTGCGATCGGCAGCTGGTCCTGGGATCGAGTTTCTCGAATACCTAGCACCGCGAGATGGGCGTACCTTACCCGCTGATACTAAACCCAATGATTTAATACATTGGGAAACTACACTGATTGTGTCCGATACACAAGCAATAGCATCACTATTACGGATGAATCAATCTACCTTTGTCTCTCCCAGCATTGTGACAATTCCCCAACAAACATTAGGATTCAAAAAAGGCTTTTTGGTCAGAGATCCTGACGGTCACGTTATGCGGTTAGTAGAACAATAATTTCTCAAAGTTCTTATCCCAATTCTCTATGAAGATGTGCTTAATGAACCCCATAACGGAGGCGGTTCTCTGAAGTAGAATAAAATAGCATTCAAAAGCTATGGCTATGACTTCAGTATCTAATGAGCGACCACCGATTATTCGTACAGAGCGTGGATTAACGATCGCAGGTACACGCATCACTCTCTACGATGTGATGGACTACGTGACGGCGCAATATCCGCCCAAGTTTATTCAGGGATTATTTGATCTTACTGAGGAGCAAATTAATGCTGCCCTGACTTATATTGAAGCTCATTATACAGAGGTAGAAGCTGAGTACCAGCAAGTTCTCCAAGAAGCTGAAGAACTCCAACAATACTACGAGGAGCAAAATCGTGACCGAGTTGCGCGAAGTGCAGCAAAACCACCCAAGCCTGGAACTGAAGCTGCTTGGGAAAAGCTTCGAGCGGCTAAGGCAAAGCGTGAGTCTAAAGTATGATTTTTTTGATCGATCAAAATCTCAAAGGTCATGCTTTGGTTTTCTTTGGTGCGATCGCATCGCAAGGTTGGTTGGATATTGTCCCGATTCAGTTTGTCACATTTGACGATATAAATTTATCGACTGATAGCGATGACAGGGTAGTTTGGCGACTTGCTCAAGAAAATCAGATGATTTTGCTGACTGCTAATCGCAGCATGAAAGGGAAGGATTCACTGGAACAGGTCATGCGTGAAGAAAACACTTCAGAGTCGTTACCTGTCATTACGGTCAGCAATGCTGATCGGCTTCTGCACCCGACCGCCGATCGTTTACAATTAATCATTCCAGTTGAGAATAAGTCGAATTTGATTGACTAAATCAGGTGCTTTGAAAGGTTTAGTAATAACTCCAGCGATCGCTAATTGAGCAAACCTTTGCCGATCGCTTGCTTGTGCTTTTGCAGTCAGTAAAATAATCGGAATAGACTTAATCGCAGGAATTGCTTGCATTTGATGAAAAGCAGTGATACCATCTATTTCCGGCATCATCACATCCAGTAAAATGGCATCTGGTTGTTCAGCTTCCGCAAGAGCAATCCCTGTGTGACAGGAATCTGCAACTATTGCCTCCCAGGAAGCAATTACTCGAAATGCAACTGGGATTACTTGACGAATCCCTGGTTCATCATCAATTAATAGGATACGTTTCTTTGCCATCGCGTCCGCCCCCTCAAATCGGTAAAGTGAAATAAAAACTGCTGCCTTTGGCTAAAATGCTTTCTGCCCAAATTTTTCCTCCATGCTGCACAATGATAGTCCGGCAAATCGCTAATCCTAATCCAGTTCCGCCTTTCTCACGGGAGTCAGAGGTATCTACTTGCTGAAATCGCTCAAAAATCTTTTCTAACCGATCGCTAGGAATGCCACGCCCCCGATCCTTAACCATAAACTGCAAGAACGAAGAAGGGGTTAGGTGTTGGGGGGTGGGGGTTGGGGAAGAGGAAGAGGAAGGGGTTGGGGGTTGGGGGGTAGGTGTTGGGGAGAAAGACTCTTCCCTATCCCCTAACACCTGACCCCCATCCCCTAAAGAATCCCTAGCCCCTAACCCCTGACCCCTATCCCCTAAAGATACATTTTGCACAGACTCAGAACATCTTTCTACATGAATTTGAATAGTTGAATCCACTGGAGAAAAGCGAATTGCATTACTGAGTAGATTGGTAAGAACTTGGATCAGGCGATCGGGGTCAGCCTGAACTGGACAAGGTACTACAGACACCTCAAATTTGATATTTGATTTATTTGCCAAATTTTTCATTTGGTCGATCGCACTTTGAATCAGATCGGCGGGATAACAAAGCTGTTTTTCAATGCAAATCTTACCAGAGTCAAGCCGTTCTAAATCGAGAATATCATTTACCAAACGCACTAGGCGATCGACTCCTTCTGTGGCAACGTGAATCATTCCTTGTCCGTCTTCCGATGTTGGATCGACCAATTGTTGATCGAGCAAACTTAAAGCAACCTGCATAGAGGTGAGGGGAGTTCGCAGTTCATGACTAACAATAGAAATAAATTCATGTTTGAGACGTTCTAATTTACGCTGTTCGGTAATATCCATTACCGTTCCTACCCAACCTGTTACTTGTCCTCGCGAGTCAAAAGTTGGCTCGCCCCGAATTTCAATATCTCGTATTTCGCCATCCTGTCGCACGATCCGCAAATCTGCTTCACAAGGTTTTCCAGCTAATAGAGGAGCTTTCACTAGTTGTCGATCGATCCATAAATCATCAGGATGAATCAAGCAATCCATCTGTTCACCCACTGGCGGAGGTTTACTCGGATCGAGTTGATGAATGCGGTACAATTCCTCTGACCAAGTGCAAGTTTGGCTGGCAATGTCATACTCCCAACTACCGATATGGGCAATTTTTTGTGCTCTGGCTAAATTTGCTTCGCTTTGGCGCAGTTGCGCTTCTACTCGTTTGCGATCGGTCACATCCAACACCGTACCAAATAACCAAATCAACTCCCCTCGTTCATTAAAAATCCCAGGTTCTGCTCTAGCTTCGACATAGCGAACTTCTCCATCTGGACGGATAATTCGCAAATCAAATTCATAAGGTTCACCCCTTACTGATGCGTTGTGCATTGCTTGCTGAATTTCTAAATCATCTGGATGAATGTATTTACTCATCTTGTCCAGATCGGGCACGGAACTGTTGGGATCGAGTCCGTGAATGCGATAAATTTCTTCAGACCAGGAAACTTTCCTTCCTTCTTCCCATTGCCAGCTGCCCACATGAGCAATTCTTTGGGCTTCTCGCAGGGCAAATTCACTTTTACGTAATGCCTGTTCTACTCGTTTGCGATCGGTGACATCCAACACCGTGCCATACAAATGCAACAATTCTCCCTGTTCGTTGAAAACTCCCGGTTCTCCTCGCGCTTCAATGTAGCGAATTTCTCCATCGGGGCGAATGATGCGTAGATCGACTTCAAAGGAGTATCCAGCTAAGGCTCGATCGGTTAACTGCTGATAGTGAGCAAAGTCCTCTGGATGGATGTAAGGTTCCAGTTCTTTTTTTTGAGGTGGAGGTTGATTAGGGTCGCATCCATGAATCCGATACATCTCTTCAGACCAGATGACAGTTTTTTGTACGCAATCCCAATGCCAACTTCCCACATGAGCAATTCGTTGTGCAGTACGCAGATTAAATTCATTTTGGCGCAATGCTTCGATCGCTTGTTTATACTCTGTGATTTCCAGCACCATGCCCCCGATCGCCATCAAATCACCTGTTGGGCTGAAAATGGGAAAATAGGAGGCTAACCAATGGCGTAAAACTCCCAGCTGACTGGGTACATAACCTGATACTTCCAAATTTGCGCTTGATTGCTTTCTTTCAATTAAAGCCTGGAATAAAGGAGTTAAGGTCGGAGCAAGTTCTGGTAACAAAGTGGGTAACAATTTACCTAAGTGGAATTCAATAGAATATCCGTTGATATCTGCTAGGGTTTGATTAATGTGAAGGAACTGCAACTTTGTGTCAACAATGAATAATCCCACATGAGACTTTGTTGCGCCACTAAAAAATCCAGTGAATAATTGCTCTGATTGAATGAGTTCTTGCTGTTGTTGGTACTTCCTTAAATTGTATTGCCAGATCTCGTTCCCGATTTCTTTTGCCTGTAGGGTCAAATTTCCCTTCTTCCTCGTCTTTAAAAGCGGAGTTTTGACAGCCACAGTTGAGGAGCGATCGACTTTCGCATTATGCAAAGGGAGCCAACTAACAGGTAAATCACAGGTTGAAGAGTTCCCTTTGAGAAGCTCCACCTCGGCTCGTAGTGCCTGCAATTCTCGTATTAGTTCCTCTTTTGTTTTATTGCGATCGTCCACTCTGGCTCTCCTGTTTGCACTCCCTATCTATCTTATGGCATAAAACTTAAGAGGTAATTAACTTCTATCTTAGGGTAGATGCCAAAACCCGCTATTTTTTAATAGGTAGGGCCACATAAAAAGTACTGCCATCTCCTAATGTACTTTCAGCCCAAATTTTGCCTTGGTGCTGTTGAATGATGCGATCGCAGATTGCCAGTTCTAATCCCAATCCTCCATAATGACGAGTATCTGAAGAGTCAACTTGCTGAAAGGGTTCAAAGATTTGCTTTAAGGCAGTTTCAGGAATTCCCGCACCTTGGTCTTTAACAGTAATCAGCACGTAGGGTAAAGTAAAGGGCAATTCATGAGTCGCCCGTATAGCGGAATCTAAAGTTTGCACCACTGTTGCAGTTAACCAAACTTGGCGATCGGACCCAGAGAACTTAATCGCATTACGGAGAAGATAGGATAAAGCCCGACTCAAATAATAATTATCTACATTTAAAGGAATAGATTTAGGAATATCTAGATAAATTTGAACTCGTTGCTGAATTGCCAGAGGTTGTAATTTATCCACAACACACTTAATTAGGATTGCCCCATCTATGGGCTGCTTAAACATAATATCTGTTTTATGAGTAATTTCATACCAATCTAAGATGTTTTCAATAATTTGGGTTAAGCGATCGGTATTATCAGTAGCTAAGGTTAAGAGTGCTTGTACTTCCGATGATTGCTCCTCCTGTTGATACATTTGTAATAGGTCGAGCGCCGCTTGTAGAGAAGTGATCGGAGTACGCAATTCATGACTAAGTACGGAGAATAGTCGCTCGATCTCATCTCCAGAAGGATTTATCATCTTTTGCCCATTTTGATAATCATAAGTTTTCATTGACAACCTAATATAATGCTTACTTAAATTTTATGCCGAAAAAGTGTAAACAAAGTGAAAAAAATACTTACAATTACCCAGAAAACAAAGTTTCACCACTTTGTCACTTTTTGGTCGTACCATGAATTAATTTGAAGTGGAAATCAGAGGCAGATGATTTCGCTAATTGCAGGAGCTAAACTAGTGACTAATCAAAGAAAAATTATTCTATCCCTGGCAGCTTTACTTATTGCCTTTTTAGGTGTTACTCTATTTGTTGACATTGGTGTAGTCAAATGGTTTAACTGCTCCAGCCCCTTTGCTCCGTCCCAAGATAAAGCATCTGACGTTTGCAAAGAACTAAAAAATGCTCCCTAAAGACTCGTTGAATATCCCGATCGTGTTAGTCTGTATTTAACACTTATGAAAGTGATAAAATTTTCGATTTCGCTATTGAAGCAGCTCGTAGTTAAAGCATAGAAAGCTCTTTTTATTTTGGAGGTTATGATGAAAATTTTGGTTGCTATTGATGAATCTGAAACCAGCCACAAAGCTCTGGAGCAAGCACTCCGTTTGATTAATCATCAAGACAGTATTTTCCTAATTTTAGGAGTTGAAGAACCTGTAATTATTCCCTCTATGTCTCCTTTACCTGGTGTTTTTGGAGAAGCTCCATCAACTGTTTGGCAAGAGGAAACAGAGGCAGTACAATTGGAAGAAAAACAAACTAAATCAGCTATCCAATGGGCGGAAAATATTTGCCATGAAAAAGGCGTTCAGTTTATATCTAGGTTAGAATATGGTGAACCCAAAAACATCATTTGTGATATTGCTCAACAGGAAAATTGCGATTTAATTGTCATTGGTTCTCATGGATATGGAGCGATCGAGCGAGTGCTTTTAGGAAGCGTCACCGATCATGTTGTACATCATGCTCATTGCGCTGTTTTGGTAGTACGCGAGTGACAATTTTACGCTTCGCAAAAGAACATACTAAAAACTAAAAGTAGTCCGAATTGCGCTCGGCTTTGCCAACACGGGTTTAAGCTTCAGAAACTTGTCACTCAGACAAACAGGCGCAGACACGACAGTTCGCATTTTAGGTCAGGATATTGCAGTGTTACTTGATACTCAGGCAAGTAGTTTGACGAATAACAATTTTGTTTTTGTCTAAGTTGTATTGGCAATATCAAGGAAAGGGAATAGGGAATCAATTTTTCTCTTGTTCCCTGTTTCTTGTTTGGCGATTAACCTTTTTTTGTCAAATGAATTTGTTTTAGCAACCAAAAAGTAATGAACAGTCCAAGACTTTCAGCGGTAATCATTAAAATGCTCGATTGCACCACAAATATATCTAAGGGTTCAATCAGTTGATTAGTTTGATAAATTGCTCCTCCACTAGGTATAGTTAAGACTTTAAGTACTAAAGTAGTGGTAATAATTTGGGCTGCCAGTATAGTAAGCAAAAGCCCAATAAAATGAATTGTAACTCCAGTATGGAGAATGTTACGAACTTCGTCTGCACTACGATGATCGATCGGATTAGGAGAAAGTAATTTTTGGGCAATCTGAATATAATGAAAAAGCCAGTAGATGCTAATTCCTAAGACAATTAATCCTGAACTAATAGAAATTAAGCCGAATCCCGATTTAAGATTAATGTTAAAGTTAGGATCGACAATTGCTATCAATATGATGATGAAACTAACTATGCTCAAAGTAAGTTCACCACCAAAACCAATCCAGCTTACTAAACGCATTTGATTGGCAAAGTGTTCTCTAGTACTTGGATTAGGAAGGGAATTTGCTTGAATTGACATTGATGTTTCTCCAAAATAGGTTATATGAGTAAATTTCCAGAAAATCCTACAATCTTTAAATTTTAGTCAGTTTTTGGCTGCGTCTAATCCGGTTAATAACTTGAGTAGACAATTCTTCTGGTACGATCGGTTTTGTTAGATAATCATCCGCACCACAGGCAAATACTTGTTGTACTGTTTGGCGATCGGTTTGCACGGTAAGAATTAAAATTGGCAACCAACTCCACTGTTCTGTATTGCGAACATTTTGACATAGTTCTAACCCGCTAATTTTAGGCATATTGATATCTAAAATTAGTAAATTCGGTTGCACAGTTTCCAATACTTGCCAAATTTGCGTCGGGTTTTCTAATGTAGCAACTTTGATTCCCACATCTTCCAATAGTTGTTTAAGTAAAATGAGAACTGTGGCATCATCATCGATCGCCAATACGCGAATCTCTCCACTATCAGTTAAAGGTAAATTCGGCAAAGAAGCTAAAAAATCGGTTTGGGTTTCTTGATTAGCAAAATTCACTGGCGATCGTTCTAATTCTAAACGTAAACTTCTCACTAATTGGGAGAGCGAATCTAAGTTAATTGATAAAGGTTGATTTTGTAAGAGAATTTCGATCGCTTTAGCAATATGAGAAGCTGCTTCAAAACCAAAAGTTGCTACTGTACCTGCAAGCTGATGAGCACTTTTTTGTGCTGCTTGAAGCTGGTTGATATCTGAGATTTTAGATTGCAAACTTGTCATAGTTTCTTCCAGAATCTCCAAGTTTTGAAACACTCCCTCTTGAATATTTTGCCAAATTTGGACGATCGCTTCATTTAACTCTTTACCTTGAGCAGGAGACAAAGAAGAACTAGCTAACGAACTTTGTAAAAAACTTGGATTGATTCGATAACCATGTCCATAAAGTGTTTCAATTAAATCTTCTGCTCCCACCTCTTTTAATTTGTTGCGAATCCGGCGAATATGAGATTTTACTGTATCCTCAGTTGGCAGTTTATCCAATGTCCAAAGATGATCGACAATATCAGTTCGGCTAAAAACACGACAAGGATGGCGCAGAAACAACTCTATTAATAAATACTCTTTCCGACTGAATGGTAACACTTTTCCATTCCAAGTAATTTCCCGCATTTGGGCATTGAGACGAATACTACCGCAAGAAAGAATGTCTTTTGATTCTTCTGTTAATCGACGGGATAAAACACGAATTCGAGCTAGTAATTCTTGGATATCAAATGGTTTTACTAGATAATCATCCGCTCCACTATCTAATCCTATTAGTTTATCTGTCATTGAATCCCTTGCCGTCATCAGCATCACTGGAACTTGTTGATTGTGTTCTCGCAAGCGACGACACAAACTAATTCCATCTAATTTGGGTAGCATTACATCCAGCAATACTAAGTCGTATGAAATGATATTAATCATTTCCCAACCCATTTCACCGTCAGATGAAACATCCAAAATATAGTTCTGTTTACTGAGAACGGTAGTCAATGCCTTTGCTAAATTTTCGTCATCTTCAACTAGTAGAATTCGCATATTATCCCTATATTTCACTCAAATCTATGAGGAACTTACCGAAAATTCCTATTCAGATTCTGGATTTGTGTAGGGATCGAGGTTAGGATCGACTTCTGGATCGGGATGCGGATTTGTATAGGGTTCCAGATTGGGGTCTGCATTCAGATCCGGTTCGGCATCTGTGTAAGGATCGATGTTAGGATCGACTTCTGGAGCAGGATGCGGATTTATGTAAGGTTCGGTGTTAGGATCTACATTGGGTTGAACATCATTAGAAGTAGGTTCGGTGTTACTCATTAGTTTGTAGCCTCTCAGTTTAGCTTGGTTAATTGCAAATGCTTGTTTAAAATTAAATTTTAGTATGTAAGTTCGGTTACTTAAACACATTTTATTAGACATTTAAACTTTATTATGGAAAAGTAACAAATTAGTGACAACTGAAAACTGAGGGGATATTGTTTATCTAAATTTCTCTCTTTAGGCTGGTAAATTTAGATAAACAAGTAAATAAAACTATAGAAGCATACCAAAAATAGTTTAGTATAGTTATTTTTTATGTCCCATTCACCCCTGACGATCGATCTGGCAAACGATCGCACTACTCCACCAGAAAATTTGCCCGTTGCATATTCGATCGTACACGCCGCAGGGGGTCGTCTGAGAATTAGGATTCCCCGGATCAAAACCGATCGAGCTTACAGCAAAAAATTGAAGATTTTGGTGCGATCGATTAAAGGTGTTTCCAGCGTACAGATTAACCAAAAAATCGCTTGCCTAATAGTTGAATGTCCCCTGCATCTCTCACTCGCTACGATTCGAGAGCAGGTAATTGCCATAATTCAGGAAGTCGATCTATTAGAAGTCAAGAAAGAATCGCTGTTGCTAGAAGAAGGCGAAGTCGGACAACTATCGGAGATTGATTGGATCGAGCGTCTGGGATTACCCATTCTCAGCTTAGGTTTAGCTGTGTTAATGGAAGAGTTAGCCCTTCCAGTACAAGTGCTGCTCGTTGGTGGAGTTTTGGTAGCAGCGGCGTTACCATTTTACGATCGCGTAATTCAACGCACCAGCCAACAAGGACACTTAGATGCTGATGTACTGGATGCTTTATGGTTAGGATTCTACGCCATACAAGGAAAATTTGTAGCTCCTGCCTTAATGTTAAGTTTAATTGAAATTGGTGATGCCTTGCGTGATGCCACAGCCCGCGTGCGCGAACAACAGGTTTCTGATTTGATACAGAGTTTCAATCAGTACGTGCGGGTAGAACGGGAAGGGATAGAGCAGGAAATTCCGTTTAAAGAGTTAGTTTCAGGCGATCGCGTCATTGTCGCTGCCGGAGAATGGATTCCCGTGAGTGGTAAGATTCTCACAGGTTCCGCCTTGATTGACGAACACAAATTAACTGGAGAATCTCAATTAGTTTCCCTCTGGGAAGGGCATCACGTCCAAGCAGCAACCCAAGTTGTAGCCGGAAAAATTGGTATTTCAACCGCAAAGATTGGCGCAAATACCGAATTAGAAATGATTGTAAAACTGTTGCAATCTGCTCCCATCTATGATACCCGTGTAGAAGATCGGGCTGGCAAAGTCGCTGATGCCGCAGTCGTTCCCAGTTTAATGGCAAGTGGCGCACTGTTTGCCCTCACCCGCGATCCCGTTCGCTCTCTCGCCCCACTGCACCTTGATTTTAGTCATGGAATCCGCATTGTCACCCCTTCCACAGTGCTGGCAGCCTTGACTTATGCAGCCCGTCAGGGAATTTATATTCGTAGTGGTCGAGCATTGGAAATGTTAGCTCGGATTGATGCGATCGTCTTTGATAAAACTGGCACCTTAACTCAGGGTAACATGGCTCTGATTGACATTAGAACCACTGCTCCTCATATCTCAGAAGTAGAGGTGTTAAAAATCGCCGCCTCAGCAGAACAAGGCAACTCTCATCCGATCGCCCGTGCCATTCTCAGCTATGCTTTAGATCGACAAATCGAGCTTCAACCCTGTGAGGTACAGGATTACCGCATCGGTTTGGGTGTAGTAGCACGAATGGGAGATCGTCAGATTATTGTGGGTAGCGATCGTCTATTCCAGCAAGAAAACATCGATCTCACCCTGCTGCAACCTAATTCTGCTGATTTCCAAAACGAGCGCTTTGCTAGAATTTATGTTGCTCAAGACAGAGTATTATTAGGAGCGATCGCCTACACAGATACCATTCGCGCTGAAGCAGTCGATGTAGTTGCTTCTCTGCAACAACAAGATTATTGGGTAGGGATGCTCACAGGCGATCGATTGTCGATCGCAAATGAAACAGGTGATTTATTAGGCATTTCCCAAAATCACATTTATGCAGATACATTTCCCGATCAAAAAGTGGAATGGATCGCCCAATTAAAAAATCAAGGAAAGCAAGTTGCTTTTATCGGAGATGGAATCAATGATGCAGCTGCTTTAGCCCATGCAGATGTTTCTATTTCTTTTGCCAGTGGGATAGAAATTGTCCAAGAAACAGCTGATGTAATATTGTTAGAAGATGATTTGCAGGGAGTTCTGCGGGCAATTACGATCGCCAAACAAGCCACCGAATTGATCGATCAAAATGCCGCAATGATTTTAATTCCTAATGTTACAGTTGCGATCGCTGGAGTTCTCTGTCGCCTCAATCCCCTGTTAAGCGTCATTATCAGCAATGGTGCAATTGTTGTTGCTGAACTTAACAGTTTCCGCCTACTATTCATCGGTGACAATCACAAATGTAGGGGCAATTCATGAATTGCCCCTACATTGTCTCTAGAAGAGTTTCAGTAACACACCGTTAATTTCTGGAGATGTTTAATTTAAGAAAGACCAGTTACGGTTTGATTTAAACGAGGTCTACCAAAACGTTCCCAAGCATTACCACCGCGCAAAAATAGTTCCATCCAACGAATAGTTTCTCCGGTTGCTGTTTCCCATCCTGAACTTCCGGGCGAAAATGCTAAAGTCCCTTCAGGAACGCGAAAACTGCCATCGGAATATATAGCATCGCTGACCACATCTCCGACTCGAATTACTACTTTTTCTTCAGGTTTTAAGTTAATTGTGTGTGCAGGAATGGTGGTTTTGATGTTACCATAACCATCAATCCAAGCTACTCTGTCTGTTGGTGCGTCGGGGATTTGTTCGGGGTGTAATTGCTCTCCTAAAAGGCTGAGATCTCCTTTGGCGATCGCACCTACAGCAGTAGGAAATACGTCGCGCGATCGAAACTGCGAACCTCCCCTAGAAACTTTTATACTATGCAAAACATGGGCATGATTTTTAATAAAAGAAAGGGTGTATCCGGCAAAAACTCCGACAACTTTCACATCATTAGGTAACAAAGCATAAGTTAACCCTTCCCCCTCATTATTTTGTCTCGCTTCTGGGTTGTCTTGTCGCGGAGCACAGTTATGATAAATTAACCGATTTTTTGGCCCTTTATTTAAACCCAATTGCGCCACCCAAAAACCCGTTGCTAAAGTACTAAAAGGCGGTACTGAAAAACAGTGAATCTGCGCTTCCGGTATTTCTGCTATCAGACGTTGAATTACTTCTGTAAAAGCTGGATCGCCATTCCCGTAATCTGCAATTAAATTGAGCAACATAGTATTTTTACCACTAACATTATTCCTTGAAATATATCTAGTATATTTTAGCCATTGCCTGAATTTAAAGTGTTACAATATTAACTATGAAATAATCTTTTCATAACTTTTCTTTAATTAATGAAGGTTATATATGACTTGCATTGATTACTTTTATCTGCTTTTGGCACGTCGAGAATATAGCACTCGTGAGTTGGAAAAAAAAGGCAAAGAAAAAGGCTTTGAAGAAGGTGAAATCGTCGCAGCTATTAATCATTTACAAGAGCTTGGTTATCAATCAGATGCTCGCTTGGTCGAAAGTTTAATTTCCTCATCTCAAGGAAAGTACGGCAAGTCTATGATCAAACGTAAGTGTTTGGAGAAAGGTATTTCTAGCGATGTATTTGAGGAAGTTTGGTCAGCACAAGAAGAAAATGAAGAAACAGACGATCTAACTAATTTAAAAGCTAAGATAATGCGGAAATATCACATTACGGATTTTAGCAATATTGACCCAAAAACTAAAAGTAAGTTAGTTAATTATCTTCAGTATCGAGGGTTTAATGCTTGGCAAACTTTAGCGCAATGGCAAAAAGATGAATAAGGTTTAGCTAGTACTTGGTTGCAGCAAATCTTTTTGTAATACAATTAATTTGAGCCGATTTAATAATAAAAAGCAGGGGGCGTTACCAAAATAAGTAACGCCCCCATCTGCTAACTAAGTAGTGTGAGAAAAAACTATCTGCTATTTGCTTCTACAGGAACTCTTAAATCAGAGGATAGTTTGCCATCTGGGGAAATTTGCTCTCCTTCAATAAAGGAACGCAACATCCATGCCATTTCCTCATGTTGTTCCATCAATCCTGTTAAGAAATCAGCTGTACCTTGATCGTGGAAATTTTCCGCGCATTGGTCTACGTGGTCGCGCAAATTGCGGATAATTTGTTCATGGTCTGATACTAGGTTTTCTACCATGCCATAAGCATTAGGTAAAACTCCTGCTTCTTCTTTAATGGAAGAGTTTTCTAGAAAGCCTTTAGCTGTGCCAATTGGATAACCACCTAAAGCACGAACTCTTTCCGCGAGTGCATCAATGTTAGCTGTTAATGCTGTGTATTGTTCTTCCCACAATGTATGCAGAGAACGGAATTGTGGGCCAACTACATCCCAGTGATATTTTTTGGTTTTGATTAACAGTAAATAAGCATCTGACAGGTCATGATTTAATAAATCGATGACACCTTGACGTTGTTCTTGGGACAAGCCGATATTCAATGGGCGCATAATTTTGATGTTTTCCTACACTGTTTCCTAAATATTTATTGCAACAAATTTAGGTTGGGAGTCGCATCAACCAAATGGGAGATAAAATGTATTTTATCCATCAGTATTAAGAGCGACTAAGTATAACTTATTCAGTTTAGATATTTACATTTTTTCTGTCTTTTAGTGGATGCAATAATATTTTAAAAGTGGCAGATTTAATAATTTGAGAATATATTTTAAAAGCCCTTGCGACTAAAGTCGCGGCTATACAGACAAAACCTGCCTACGCAGGTTATCAGTCCACGCAGGCGAACTTTTGCGACTAAAGTCGCGGCTATACTCAGATCTTGCACCAAGAGGCAGAGCCTCTATTCTTCGTTCCCAGGTTGAACCTGGGAACGAGGATCAGGGAGGTTCCACCTCCAGGAGTGCAAGATCTGAGTTTAAATTTATTCAAATCTCGAAGGGTTTGACTTGAGTTTCGTGCCATTGCTGTTGATATCTTTCCGCGACAAAGGGACGAATCAGGAATTTAGGAGGAGTTCCCGATCGCACATCCACCCGCAAAAAAGAATAAGGTCTGCGTTTGTGATAACCTTGACCGCTACGACCGATAAAAAGTAGCGATCGTGCCACAGTCCGAACACCTTTTCCAGGTGAATTTTCTAACTGTTCAGTTATTTCTAAACCTTCCTCTCTTTGCCGACGCAAACTATAACCACTTCCGCCACAAATAATCCAATTAATGTGTGAATCAGCGTACCCTGTATTCATCGTGCGGAGATATTCTAAACAGTGAGCATGACCTGTTAAAACTAAATCTACCAAAGGACGATCGCCAGCTAAATTACCTACAGCTTTTGCCACTTCATCTAACACCTCACGCAGGCGATCGCGCACGGCTAAAGTTTGTGATTGATACCACTTTGTTTCTTCAGTAACATAAGGTGGATGATGCAAATAAATTATTCTGCCACGCACTGAATCTGTATACCAAGACTCTATTAATCTTTCTTGTAACCAGTTTAATTGTTCCCAATCAATCGTCACTTCTCCTCTGGCATTTAAGTGTTTATCCACATCTTTTTCAATTTCTTCTAATTGCTCCAATTTAGTGCGTAAATCATCTACTCTTTCAGCTTCTTCTGGGCGATCGCAATTCAGAGAATTCATAGTTTGCAAAATTTCTTGCTGTTGTCGCCTTGCCTCAGCACGTCGTTTTTCTAATATGCGGCGATTTGCTTCTCCCTCAGCATCTTTCGACAAAGGTAAAGGAAAATTGAAAGTATTAGAATCTAAAGCAAAGAAATCAATTCCCCCAGAACGAAAACTGTAATAACGATTCGGTAATCGAGTGAATTCTTTAGGTTGATAACGCAAACAACGACCTGTTTGAGAATTGGCGTTGTAATAGCGATCGAGATGTTTCTCTAACTGTTCTCTATTATCAATATCTAATAAATAATCTAAAAAAGCTTTGGCATAACCTTGTCCTTGAAACGAACCATGCAAACCAGCATCAAAATCAAATTGGGAACCAAAAAGACGACGTAGTGGTAATGCTGTTTGTGCTAATAATCCATAAACTAATGGCAAATCATAATAATCGTGATTTCCCGGTACAGGTAGAAAAGGTTGATTAAACAACATTCGATCGTATTTAATGGTTTGGGGATTTTGCCCATTCACTAAAAATTCTCGATAAGGTTCAATGAAATTTGTGTAATAGTACTCGCTAGAACCGACTAAATAAACTACATCACCTGTATGAAGCACAAATCGACAATCATCTCGATGCTGTAACATAAGTTCCGCAATTTTGCGTTGGGGGTGATGTTCTTGGTGAGCACTAGAACCACTATCCCCTATAACAAGAAAAGAGTATTCTGGCTGGTCTTCTTGACCATCATCAATTACTAACTGAGTTTGATCTATTCCCCGTTTCACAATTATTGGTTCTTGCCATCTGACTCTTTGTTTCATTTTTTGGATTTTCATCCAAACGGGAGGATCTGATACAAATTCCATAATTGTTAGCTAGATAACTTTAATTTACTTGCCGATTAACCCCATTATCAGCTTAAAACTTTTACTTGGGCTGGTACAGATCCTTGGGAGGGACATCACAGGAAGTGAAACCTTCCAAAGCCTCTTGGTGCAAGATCTGAGTAGGGGCCATGAATTGCCCCTACCCGGTTGTAATTTACGAATTTCTCCTACCCAGTGGTAAATACCCTGATCTCTCTAAAATTAACTCTTGAGATAGAAGTAGAAGCAGTATCTAGAGGCTATTTTACTTAACAGCAAAGAATTTCACTGGCTAACTCAAGGGAATTTGGGCTTTGTCGTTGAATACTCTCTTGGGTTAACTTTGTCCTATTGATGTTTTTACCAGCTGTTAAGTGTGAATCAGATTCCTGAACGTTTCTTCCACTCTGCTAAAACCTTACAGTTTCGTCCCCAGCGAATCGTGGTTTTACGTGCTTTGGTAGGACTAGGTGATTTTCTGTGCGCTGTTCCGACTTGGCGATCGCTACGGATGGCCTTTCCAGAGGCGAAAATTATTCTGATTGGATCGTCTCAGATTCAAGCGTTGTTCGATCGCTTCCGCCATTACCTCGATGAACTCTGGCTATTTCCGGGGTTTCCCGGATTACCAGAGTTAACACCCCAACTAGAACAGATTCCCCTGTTTCTGCAATACGTCCAAAATCAGCACTTTGACTTGGCGATGCAAATGCACGGCAGCGGCACTATTACTAATCCGCTAATTAAGCTGTTTGGTGCCCGTGTCTGTGCGGGGTTTTTCGCGCCTGGGGAATATTGTCCAGATGAAAGTTCCTTTTTGCCTTACCTCGCCCATGAATCAGAAGTGCGGCGTTATTTAAGGCTTTTAGAATATATCGGCATACCTTCTCAAGGTGAGGAATTGGAGTTTCCGTTAAGGGAGGAAGACGGACAGGCACTCGAAGAAATTCCAGAAGCACAAGAATTACCAGCGGGCAAATTTGTCTGCATTCATCCCGGCGCGAGTACGCCGCTGCGTTGTTGGTCGCCAGCTGGTTTTGCAGCGGTGGCAGATGCCTTGGCGAATTTGGGTTTCAGGGTGGTACTCACAGGTTCGCAATACGAAATCGAGTTAACCCAGTCAGTAGCCGCTAAGATGCAAGCTGATAGTTTGAATTTGGCAGGTCGTACTAATTTGGGTGCTTTGGCAACTTTGTTAACCCGCGCCCGGTTGGTGGTTTGCAATGATACTGGTGTTTCTCATTTAGCAGCGGCTTTAAAAGTTCCTAGCGTGGTGGTGTTTACGATTTCCGATCCCGATCGCTGGGCACCATTAAATGACGTTCTCCATCGCGCCATTTACGACTCTTCAGGAGTTTCAACAGATATGGTAATTGCTCAAGCTTTGGACTTAGTTAAGGGAGTAGAGAAAGAGGAGCAAATTTCTGTGTAAAAATGCCGAGCGAAAATCTCCAATCAAGGTAGAGACGTTGTATACAACGTCTCTACAAAAGTTCTACAGAACGCATTTAATTTTTGAAGAAGTGTTGTAATTTCCACTCTTGCCCAAGGAGATGCAAATGTTACCCATTGAGTGGCAAAATGTCCAACGTATTCTGGTAGTTCGGTTGGATAATATTGGCGATGTAGTAATGCTTAGTCCAGCTTTAAGGACTTTACGTTCTCATTTACCAAATGCGTCAATTACTTTAATGGCATCTCCGGCTGGCAGTCAAGTTGCGCCTTTATTACCTTGGGTCGATCGCGCGATCGTGCAGAGAGTTGTTTGGCAAGATGCGAGTTGGGTGATGCCGTTAGATCCCGCTAGAGAAGAAAGTTTAATTGCCAAAATTAAGGCGGAAATTTTCGATGTGGCGCTAATTTTTACGAGTTTTTCCCAATCACCTTATCCGCCAGCATATATTTGTTATTTGGCTGGAATTCCGCTAAGGATTGGTCAATCAAAAGAGTTTGGCGGTAGCGTACTTTCTCAATGGGTGAAGTCGTTGCCAGATGATTTTCATCAAGTCGATCGCAATTTATTCCTGTTAGAATCTGTTGGTTTTAAAGCTGAAGGTCGCCATTTAGAATTATCTCTAACTGAGGAAATGCAGAGGGATGGCGATCGCTTACTTTTTAATGTAGGTATTGCCCCAAATCAGCCTTTTATTATTTTAGCTCCCGGTGCTAGTTGTGCGGCTCGTCGCTATGATATCGAGCGTTTTGCTACTGTCGCGTCAATGTTAGCTGCGGAAACTAAGTTAAAAGTTGTGGTGGTGGGGAGCGATCGAGAAACTGAATTATTCAAACCTATTTTAAATCAGAAAAATGTTGTTTCTTTAGTTGGAAAAACTTCTATTCCAGAACTAGCAGCAATTGTCAAACGTAGCAGTTTAGTCATAGCTAATAATTCGGGAACAATGCACATAGCTGAGGCTTTTTCAAAGCCGATAATAGTTTTATATTCTGGTACTGAATTAGAAAGTCAATGGCAACCAAGAAATGCCCCAAAAAAACTTTTACGCCGTTCTACAGAATGTTCTCCTTGTTATGGATTTCAATGTCCTTATCAAATGGAATGTTTAGATATTTCACCTGATGAAGTTGTTAGGGAAGCGGTGAAATTATTGGAAGAATCATTATTAATCAATTGTTAGATTTAGGAAAAACTTAAGACAATTAAGGGGGTGAATTGCTTGAAGATAGTAACTAAACAATTCCAACGAATTGCGAATATTTTAGCAGAGAGAGTTGCGGAACTTTTGTGTGCTGCGGTGTTAGTGGTGGATGATGGGGGAAATGCGATCGCGCAAACTCCCCACAACACACTTTATCCCTCATTTCCCACAGCAATTCCTTTAATTCGCATCCCCATTCAAATTGCTAATGATACAGGCGAAGTAATCATTGCCAAAACCGCAGAAGGCGAAAACATTTCCCCACGTTTAGCCCAAATGCTAGTAGAAATGATCGTCAATCAAACAGTAGCAGTCGCTCAATTACCTGCCCAACATGAATTAAAAAATAAATTTATTCACGACCTACTTAGCGGTGCAATTATTAACGAAACAGACATTTTACGCCAAGGTCAAATATTAGGAATGGACTTCACTCGTCCCCGTGCCGTAATTTTAATTGATGCCGCAGATTATATTTTACCTTCCATTAGCAATCATGAAATTAATGATAAATGGATTTGGCAAAGAGCGCAACATATAATTAACAGTATTGTCAGTTTTTTCCATCTTCCCAATGACACAATTTGCGCTTATATTGGTAATGGCGAAGTAGCAGTTTTAAAAGCAAGCAGCACCCAAGATTTAGTACTTTGGGCTAATTCCGAAGACGAATATAATCCTTCTTGGGCAAATTTAGTTGCCTTAAAAAGGGCAGGTTCAGCATTAATATCAAGATTAACATCAGACACAAAAACGGCAATTAGTATTGGTATAGGTCGCCATCATCCCGGAATTCAAGGATTAGCGAAATCTTATCAAGATGCCTGTGCAGCAGTTTCCCTTGGGCGACGATTTCAGGGCAAAAACAAAGTGCATTGTTTAGATGAATTGGGAATAGCAGCATTTATCGGAATTGCTGATGAAAATACTAAAATTGATTTAGCAAAGCATTTACTTAGTCCTTTGGAACAAGAAAAAGATTTAATCAAAACCTTAGATGCTTTTTTCTTAGAAAATTGTTGTCCTTCCTCCACAGCAAAACAACTTTCTATTCATCGCAATACGCTTAGTTATCGCTTAGAAAAAATCACTTCTTTAACCGGACTCAATCCCCGAAAATTTGATGAAGCAATGCAAATTCGTCTGGCTTTGTTGTTAGGATGTTTGGGAGATAATTCTGGTCAATTGTGCAAAGGTACAATGCCAAAAGCATCTTGAAGCAGAATTGCAGAGTTTCGGGCATCAAAGGTGCGATAAGCTGCTGCTAAGCTGTCACGCATTTAAATCACTTATTAAGATTGCAGGGGAGCAGGGGAGCAGGGGAGCAGGGGGGGCAGGGGAGAGAATTAGACGAATTTTCTTCTGTTTCCAAACAATCCAATTTAAATGCGGAACAGCTTACACTAACTAGGGGAATTAATAACCCAATCCCGCCTAAAATTTCAAAAAAACCACTGATATAAACCAACTCAAATAAACAAGTATACATCATCTGAACAAAGGAGTATCTTCTGGTGTATATTTTTTAATCATTTCGGGCAAAAGATCTAAGGCGTGTCCGTCAACTGTTCCCTTATCATTAAGTACGGTTGATGGCACTTCTGCATGATAGGTTCCTGAAGGAATAATGGCACATCCGCCCCATTTTCGCATTAAAATATTTTGGACTAAAACTTCTTCTCCCGAATGATATCTTGGCAACTTTGTCCAAAAGGAAAAACCGCCAATTTCTAATAATTTTTCTCGATCGTAAAGGATGCAAGAAGCAATCCAAGCAACTTTATAAAGTCGAGTTTCTCCTAGTGGTAATCTCTGATTCACATGATATAAATTTGCTGCTCGATGTAACTGCCATCTTTCCCATTGTGGAGAACCGGGATTAACAATTTCTGGATGTACGGAACCTTCCCAAAATTCAACAATTTGTTGCTGAAGACGCACATCTTCACGATAAGATAAACCAGTGGGAAAAGCGCCAACAAAACCGCATTTTTGAGTTATCAAAGTTTGCCAAAGTCGATCGACTACCCAAGGTTCCATAAATACGTCATCGTCGAGATATAAAACGCTGCCAGCAGTGGCGCGATCGAGCAAAAAATCGCGTTGTTCGGTAATTCCTTGGGAAGGAAAGCGATAATGATATTCAACAGAACCGCCTCTAGTTTCTATTAGGCGGGTTATGGTTTTAACTATTGGTGAATTTTCAACAGTTTGGGAACTTTGATCGGCAATAATTACATGAATATCTGTTAATGTTTGGGATGCTATACCGGAGAGGGTAAAAATTAGGGATTCTAAGCGGTTACAAGTTGGAAGCAAAATATCGACAGTTGCCATGATTCGGAGATGGGAAAAATTAAAGGTTAATATCAATTTTTCTGGCTACAATTAAGCGACCTCCACCAGTTGTAGAAGTGGCAAGATCTAAGTGAGAAAACCACTCTGCCATTTTATCGATTGTGGATGGTGGAATGCGTCGCCAAACAACTCCAAAAACCCGTTTTTTAGCAATCCAAATTTGCTGCAAAAGTTCTAAAACATCCCAAATACTAACTAATTCCCGGTTTAAAATTGGTTGAATTATTTCCACTTTAAAACCTACTTTTTCTAAATGCTCTGTCCAGGTTTTTACAGACCATAAATTTAGGTGTTGTAGTTGACGGTTGCGCCAATTGGAGTAGGGTTTAATGGGTAGGGTAAGCCATTGACTGAAGGCTTCTGTGGGTGTGGTTGAAATTAATTTTCCACCGGGTTTTAAGATTCGGGCAACTGTCTGAAGGATGAGATCTAATTCGGGTATGTGTTCTAATACGGAGTTACTAATAATTGTGCTGATGCTGGCATCGGGAATATTTGCTTTTTCAAGGGGGAGGGGGATTAGGCGATCGTATATTTTGCGACTTTCTGCTTGAATTAATGCGGTTTCGTTGGGATCAATTCCGATTTCAACTTGTGGTAATACCATTGAGGTTACTAAGCCATCTCCACAGCCTAAGTCTAGGATAGGGCGATCGTATTTTTGTTGCCGTAAAACTGCTATTTCCGCTGCCCGCCATAAGCCTAATGATGGCCCTTGTAATTGTAGTAATTTGCGGAAAGTTTCGGTGTCTAAGTGCAGGGGAGGAGAAGTCATATTTATAAAACTTCTAAATCTAAGGTAAAAGAGTTGTTTTCATCTGCCACATAATCCAACACTATTTTATGGTCAAATGTTGATGTACTGTGTAATTTGCTTCTTGCTTTTACCAGTATTCAATAAATATTTTTAACCAAGATTCTAGTGTTTGAGCACGTCTTCTAGCTGTACTTTCTGAAAGTGAGGGACATACTTCAGTTAAGAACGTAACTGCTGTTTCAGGCTGAATTTCTGAAAGATCGTTTGCACTTTGCCAGTTAAACCATGCTGCTCCAACATTTGATGATATAAATTGGTAAGTTAGGAATCTCATTTTTGCTTCTATTGAAAGACGGTTAAGTATAGAACAGGCAGTAGTTGGTCGCCCACGTTCATCAGCAAGACCAAGAATTTCTACTGCTCTTCGATAGTAAGATAACTGTCTGTCCGTAATTCCTTCTATTTCTGAGAACTTTTGTCGAACAATTTGTGGCGACGATGGATATTGAATCAATAGCGATGCGAAATCTAAAACTCGTTCAAGGTTGTCAGCTTGTGGAACGTCACGAGAGAGAACCCTAATATTGGGCTGGACAGACTCTTGAAAGTTGACTTTATCTATATCTTCTGTAGAGATTGATCTAACAACGCGCAATTTTGGATCATTAGTAGAAACAGCCATGTATACTCGCAAGTCGTCTTGTTTTAATCTTGCTACACAGTCTCGCCAGCTATCAGCCAGAGATGAGTTGTTTTCATTTTCTCCATTATATTCTATTGAGGAAATAGATTTGATTGCTGTTGCAAGCTCGGTTGATTGATTAGAATTGAGACTTATGTGAAGAATGATTGTCCACGATCCTGGAATTGCCTGTGCAGGAGTAAATTTGGGCAATTTAGATATACTAGGAATTACATCTGCAACTTCTTGAAATAATCGCTCTAACTTATCAATTGCACTAGCAACAACTGACCAAGAGTTATTTTCTTTAGGATTATTTATCCGAACTGCAACTGATAAGCCATCATCACCAAGGATTGTTCCAAGTGCTGCAAGAGATGAAATAATTAGTCGAGATATATTCTCTTTTGTCCTTGAATATTTTTTTGATTCTGTATCATTATTCAAAATTTTAGAAGTATAGATTTTTTTTAGCAAATCACTCGCCGCAGACCAAATACGTTCATCAGAATATTTCCGATCATCTGCTGATTGAAAGAATGTATCCAGTCCTTCAGCCCATTCATCTTTTAACTCCAAATCATCTACCTTATCCAGCAGCGACGTAGTAAGAGATTTAAGCTCTTTAAGTTGCTTCTTTGTACGAGGAGCTTTTGCATAACTCTCTCCCCAAGTAGCGATGAAGTCCAGAGTTTGTTCAGCAATAAGCGGACTTCCTTCAGAAAGACTAACCTGGAAAAAAGAGTCTAATGCAGGAGTCAGTAAGGCAAAAATAGGTAATTCCCAATTTTCGATACAAGAGGTAAGCCCAAGAATACTTATTCTTGATGGACTATCAGGAGTGATGTTCTGTCTAGATAATACTGCTGCAAGAAGTAGCCAGATCGCTTCAATGTTGACTTCCTCATCCTTCTTCAGAAGTTCACGTCCCAATACTCCCAAGCCTATTTCTAAAGCGTTTTCCGATCCCAAAGCCAGTAGTGCCGCAAAATCTCGAATACTGGCATCCACCGCTTTTAGGTTGTTGAGGCTTTTTGCAACTTCTTCTCTGGCTCCGTCAATATTGCCGGAGTCTAACAATTGTTGTACGTTGGCGAGGATAGTTGTCATTGTGGTTCTTGAAAAGGGACAAAGGTCAGACCACTTATAATCTCAATATCAACACGAACACTATTATACTTACGCCTATCACGCTTAGGATCTTGAAATGAGGGTGGCTGGGCTTCAGGGCCAACACCACCTTGCTCACTCGCCTGTTTAACAAAACGTCTAGCCTTAGCAAAGGGGACTTTTCGTAGTTCTTTTTGATGATCGCTGCATTGTGCTTCAATTTTAGCAAGAAATAATAAGCCTTCTCGATCGCTAACAGGGTTGTCTTGTGCCCAAGAGCAGCTGTAGCCACCATGCTGCTCGATATCTTCTCCTTGAGCTTGTACCCTCCCTCGATATGGTGCTGGTGAACTGGGCATATCCTCCCATCAAATCTGACTAATTAACTAAGTATATATTGTAACTTTTTATCATATAACTGAGTAGAAGTATACAACAATTACTCGTCGGACACTGACCCTACGGGTTTAATGTCCGAGTAATTGCTGCGAACGAAAAAATTCAAAAAGTACCTGAATAAATGGAACAAGAACGACAAATTTCTGGCGGTTCATCTGAGGCTAATTTATCTCGAAATGACTGATAATCTTTGCTGTTCCAAGTGTTATCAACTCCTTGTTCTGTTACGTTGCCGAAATTAATGCGATCGGGCGTAGAAACCATACAACAAGGCATTGCATAACCCTGATAACTAATATAAGCACCTCTCCAAGGCCAATCACATCTTTTTTGTCCAGGTGTCCCTGGTGGATGCAGGCGTGGTTTTGTTCGAGGTAAACGCAAATTAACACCCAAACTTTGGGCTAAACTTCTAGCTTCATTAAAGTAATATTCTACTTTTTGGCTATCTTCTTCTAGTAGCGTTTGTGATTGCACAAACTCTCGCATTGGTTGATAAGTTGCTGGTAAAGTTGACTCTCCAAAATCATGACATAAATGCTGCACAAAAAACTGTTCTACTGACCATTTATTTGCTAACTTTACTAACTCTGGTAATTCATGTAAGTTTTGCTGCATGATTACCATTACTAGGTGAATATGGGGAGTTTTACTAGCAAATTTTTGCCGCTTTTCTAAGACTAATTCTAAGTTGTTAACTACCTGTTCAAAATTGGAACCAACACGAATTTTGTTATAAGTTTCTGCGATCGCACCATCAATGGAAATATGGAGGCGATCGAGACCGCTAGTAACACATTGTTCAGCACGTTTTTGATTTAAAAGGGTCAAATTGGAGTTAGTTGTAACCCGAATTCCTTTGTTAGCAGCGTAAGTCACCATATCAAAAAATTGCGGGTGCATCATCGGTTCACCTAATCCCTGAAGATGCAATTCTTGTAATGTAGGAAATTGCTCAATAATCTGAGTAAAAGTCTCAAATTTCATCAAAGCTGGAGGGTTATCTTTACGAAATTGAATTGCACACATTTGACAGCGTAAATTACATTGTCCAACTGGTTCAATTTGTAAATAAGTGGGTAGTTGCATGATTTTCACCTAATTAAATATTGATTAATTGAGAGATTCATTTGGATATTTATCAGATTGATTACGCTGTTCTACTTGCTGAATTTCTTGTTCCAAAAAGTAGTTAAGTAAAGTTCGTAAAAAAACAATGGTAGCTAAGTTTAAAATATCTGGTCTAGTGGGAGCAACAACTGTACGCAAGATGTCAGCAGCTACGGTAAATTCTAGTCCTAAAACTAGGGTACGACCTAATCGTAATCTAATTGATTCAGTGCTGTCCAAGCGTTTTTTTGAACGGGAAAATAAACTGCCAACATAAGCAAAAACACTGCGAAAAACTCCAAATCCAATAATTGCTGCGGCTGCGATTTCTGCACCAGCAGCTAAGTAACTAACTATTGGATTGACCCAAATTTCAACAGGATTTACTGCTACAGATTCTTTGGTTGGTTGTTCTATGTCGAGGTTAAGTAATAGAACTAAACCTAGAATTAAGGATAATGGGACTAAAATATTCAACCATGAATTTGGGGAAGAGTTTCGTTGCATTTTTTTTTATGATAGTTTTGCATTAGTAAGTATAAACTATCAAATACCCATTAGTGAAGTTAAAGAAAAAACACGCGAAATTTAACGGCACCGAAAATGCGCCAAAATAGCGAGAGAAAGGGTATTAGTAAGGATGTGAAAATCATTTCGGCAATATGTTTTGGGGTATGAGATGTTTGCTGTAATCTTTGCATACAGAAACGCCCAGTCATTATTGTCCATATCATCAAAGCAATAACAGCGACATATAGATGTTCAGTTAAAATTGTTAACAGAAATACAATAAGGGAATTAACTATTAAGTAATAATGCCAGGGTGCGATCGGTTGCAGCTTTTCTTTATATAATTTAGGATGTTTTTTATAAAGTAAAGCGTTAAACATACTTTTACTTTGCTGACTTAAACTAATTCCCCAAGGTGCGGGTCTAATTGGATGAATTACGATCGCATCTGGCGCATAAACAAATTTGCCACCTTGTTTTAAGAGGGTAAAAAATAAGTCGCTGTCTTCGCGCCAAGGCATAGTAAAACGTTCGTCAAAACCGTTTATGGATGCGATCGCTTCCCGACGATAGAAACAATTAGCTGTGACAAATTCCGCTTTTTCTAAACCAGCAGTACTTAATTCATAATCAGTTGGCGGGTTTGGCAAAGGCACAATTATTCGTCCTCTAACTCCGATTATTTCATCTTTAAAAGCACTAATTCCGGCTTTTAACCAATTAGAATCGGGTATACAATCATCATCGGTAAAAGCAATAATTTCGCCACAAGCTGCACGCCAACCAATATTTCTAGCTGCCGCAGGGCCATGTTTTTCTGTTACTGGAATGTAGCGCAATAAAGGTGTGTTTTTCGTCTCTCCAGGGATGTAACCGATGCGTTCTAACCAATATTCAACTAATCTTTTTGTTTCGTCAGTTGCGGCATCGTCAGCGATAATTATTTCGTAGGCGGTGCGATCGAAGTTTTGCTGAGTAAGTGCAGCTAAACAATGATTTAAAAGTTCAGGGCGTTTAAAAGTTGGTACTACTATAGAGACAAGGATCATTTTGCTAAAAGTATGGAAAAAATTGCGATTATTTCTGATATTCACGGAAACTTTTCTGGACTACAAACAGTTATGACAGACATAGAAAAGTGTGGATGTAACAGAATAATATGTTTGGGTGATTTGGTCGATGGCGGAGATTACAATGATGAAGTTGTCAGATTTTTGCGAGATAATCACATTGCTTGTGTCCGAGGTAATCACGATGAATTTAATGATTTGAATTTGGCTAAAGATGTACAAGACTTTATCGATTCCCTTCCTAATGAAATAGTAGAATTAGATAAGTTTTATACTCATATATCTCCTAGAATTAAGAAAAATACAATCAGCAATCCGGTTGAAGCCTGGAATGTATTTGATGAAATCTCTTACAGAATCGTTTTTGTTGGTCATGTTCATGTTCCTTTGATTTTTGGGGAAAAATGTGAAGAATTTGGTTCATCAACGGTTTATGAATTTAACTATGGTGAACCATTTCACTTAGATCTTAAAGACAGGTATATAATTTCCGTTGGTGCGGTTGGTTATGGGCGAGATCGAATTAAAAAACTACGCTATGTAATTTATAATCAAACGGAAAATTCGGTTGAATTTAGGGCGGTTGATGGAGAATTACTCCCTTTGGGATTTTGGGCATTTTTCTAATAGAAATGAACCGATTATTAAAGCATCCAGGGGTGAAGTCCAAAAACATTCGATCGCATCTCGTGGCGAACAAACAATTGGTTCACCTCTAGTATTAAAAGAAGTATTCACTAAAACAGGAACTCCAGTTCGCATTTGAAACGCTTTAATTAAATCATAATAAAGGGGATTTTGTTGACGATTAATCGTTTGAATTCTGGCAGTACCATCTACGTGACGAACTGCGGTAATTTTCTCAGCTTTTTCTGGCAAAACATCGTAAATAAACAACATAAATGGAGAGGTTTTTGCATTAGTAAACCAATTAGCTGCTTCTTCTTCTAAAACCACAGGTGCAACGGGTCGAAAATCTTCACGATCTTTAATTTCATTTAATTTTGCTTGCATTTCTGCATCAATTGGTGAGGCTAAAATTGAACGTCCTCCTAATGCCCTGGGGCCAAATTCCATGCGACCTTGGAACCAACCAATAATTTTATTTTGCGCTAAAATTTCGGCAGTTTCTTCAGCAATGTTTATCAATTTTCGATAGGGAAGTTTCGCCCATTGTATAAATTTTTCTATTTCGCGATCGCTGTAACTTGGGCCAAGGAAAACGTGATTCATCTGGTAAGAACGGTGATTATTTTCACCTTTTTTAGCATCAATCCAAAGGGCTGCACCTAAAGCAGTTCCCGCATCTCCCGCAGCAGGTTGTACCCAAATGTTCTTGAAGGGACTGCGATCGCGTATTCGCGCATTCATCACACAATTAAGGGCGACACCTCCAGCCATACAAAGGTTATCTGATTTAGTGATTTCATGCAACCAATTAGCAATTTGTAAAACCGTTTCTTCCAATACTAACTGTAAAGAATGAGCGAGATCGTAATGATGCTGTTCTAAAGGTTCTCCTTTCTGGCGTGGTGTTCCAAAATGCTCTTTTAATTCAGGTGTTTTTATAGTATATTGACCATTGGTTTTTAAAGTGATAATTTCTCGGAAATAATCTACATATTTGGGTTGACCAAAAGATGCTAATGCCATTACTTTGTATTCATCGGAAGAGTGGAGAAAACCCAAATATTCTGTAACTTGTTCGTAGAGAATTCCCAGAGAATGAGGCATATTTACTTGCCCTAAAAGTTCCAGTTGATTATCCTTACCAACAGCATAGTTTGTAGTAGCTTTTTCTCCTCTTCCATCCAGAGTTAAAACAGCAGCTTCTTCATAAGGTGAAGGGTAAAAAGCACTAGCAACATGGGCTAAATGATGGGGGACAAAATGCCATTGTAAATTATTTAATGAAATGCCTTGAAATTGGGCTTTTAAATGATGGGGAACTCCGCCTACTAAATGCCTGGGTGCGTTGACAATATAGGACAAAAATAGCGGTTCCCAAACTGATTCCCATTCGGCGGGTATGGGTTGGGCGCTTGGTTCTAAAGGTAAAGTAATTGTTGCTTCATTACTGTATTTTCCTAGCGAAATAAATGGGTCGTAAGAGTAGGCAATCTGGTCAACTTCTGTGAGAATTATTCCCGCTTCTTGCAAGCAATAATTAATTGCATGAAACGGTAATTCATAAGTAGAAAAAGGGATGGGGCGTTTAGCGTGTTTGATATGAGTAAAGCGTTCTTCTTCTGCTGCGGCAATTACTTGTCCATCTTTTAATAAACAAGCAGCGGAGTCATGATAAACTGCATTAATTCCTAATGTGTACATGATTCAATTTTGTTTAAATGAATGGGTGTTTTTAATAAATCTAAAGCTGAAGTAATTACCTGTTCATCTGGTACTTCATCAACGAAAGAAACTCGATGTTTACAAGCAGTTTCAGTGGTGCAATCTACGCCACAAATCGGGCAATTTAAACGCCAAGAAATCGCCGGACGATGACGAGTGCGAGTAATTTGACCAGCAGTAATTAAATTGCCACACCAGTAAATTCCAACTGTTGCTGTACCTACTGCTGCTGCAACGTGCAAAGGGCCTGAATCATTGGAAATTAACAGTCTACATCGAGATAGTAACCCTGTTAAACCATTAAGGGATAAACGATCGCAAAGATTTTCTGCTTTAGCTTTCATACTGTTAATTACTCCCTCGACAATATCTCGTTCTGATTCAATTCCGGTAACAACAATTTCAGCACCAAAATTGGCTAAAGTATCTCCTACAATTGCAAAATTTTCTATTGACCAACGGCGGCGACGATCGCCTGCACCAGGATGTAAAGCTACGAGAGGTTTATGACTTTTAGGAACAACTTGTTCGGCTTCTAATAAATCCGATTTTGTGACAATTAAAGATGGTTCTAATTCGGAAGTTTTGGCACCAACTAAGGCGACAACTTCTAAGTAACGTAAGATTTCTGGTTGATAGTAAATGTAAGGTATCCAGCGGTCTAAAACAGGTGCGTCTGGGGTACGCAAACCTATGGTCATTTTCGCACCTAATTGTAAAGTAAAGGGGTTAGAATTGCGTCCGCCACCATGTAATTGAATTGCTAAATCGAAGCGTTCTTTTTGCATTGCCTCTAAGAACATTTTTAACTCTGTTGGGTCTTGTTTAATTTCTGATTCGTTACCAATACCTCCTTCGGGAATTACAATTACACGATCGATCGCACCCGGTCTATTTGCTAAAAATTCTTTGTGCCAACTTCTAGCTAATAGGACAATTTCTGCTTCGGGATAGGTCGATCGCAAAGCATTTAAAGCAGGTAAAGCAAAGATGAAATCTCCTAAAGCATTGGCGCGGAGAACAGCAATTTTATAAATGTTTGGTAAGGGATGATAAATCATTTTATTATTAAAAAATCAAGTATTAATATAAGAATGCAATAAGTGGGAATCAAAATATCGACAGTAGTCATTTCCAAATCTCCTTAGCAGAACTTAAGGGATTAGTAACTAGTAATTGAAAAAAATATTGCCCATTCACTAGTCCTGTAAGAGAAGAGTTTGGTAATTGTTCAACACCAGTTTTGGTATTTTCATAAAGTTCCCAAGCAGCACGTACAATTTCATCGGGAGTCACTAGTTTCAAACAATTATTATGTCCTTCTGGACAGATGCTTTTATAACAAAATTTGCAAGAAACATCGTGAAATAAAACCCGATTAGGAACTGCCCAAGGTGTATGCTGAGGATTAGTCAAAGCGTAAAGGTCAACAACTGGAGTACCCACAGCAGCAGCAATGTGAACTGGGCCAGTATTATTAGAAATTAATAAAGGTGATAGTTGAATTAATGCTGCCATTTCTGTTAAATTAAGACAGCCTACAAGGGAATAAGAAGTAACATTAATTGCCTTTTGGATAGTTTCAATTAACTGCCTTTCTGGTTCAGTTCCGGTTAACAATACTTGAAAGTTTCTATCTAAAATTAAACTGCGTGCAACTTCGGCAAAACCTTCTGGTGGATAACGTCGTGATGCAGCAGTAGCACCAGGATGAATCACTACCCAAGGTTTTTCTAAGTTAATATCTAATGATTTTAAAATATTAAAAATTCGGTAACGTGCTGCTTCGGGAACTTGCAATGAAATTCGCTGATTATTTGTGCTACAACCAACAGTTGTTACTAAGTCAATTTGTCGTTGAACTTCGTGGCGAATACCGTTAGATGGTTCGGGATCTAAAACCCAATTTGTAAGTAATTGATAGGGGTTTTCATGACAATGGGCGAGTCTTAAAGGTATATCTGCTAAATAACATAAAAAAGCTGAAGGTAAAGGATTTTGACTAAAAACTGTGAAGATAACCGCAGCATCAAATTTACTTTGTCGCAGTCGTTCTACCATTGCAAATTCGGGGCTACTATTTGCCATTAATGCAGTGGCTTTCATCCAAGGTGCATCGTAAACTATTACATCATTAATTTCGGGGATAAGTGAGGCAATTTCTTTGCCGGAAGGCGACGTTAAAAGGGTAATTCTTCTGCCTGGAAGCGATTCTTTTAAGGCGCGAATAGCGGGAGTTGTCATTAATACATCGCCGATCGCATCGAGTCTAACACAGAGAATATTTTTTGCTTCATTCCAGTTATTTTCGGTAATCATGCTACCTCCAGAGGAGTTTTTTTCATCTTATTTAAATTGCTGAATAATTGCTGTTGTAATTCTGCAAAAGAACAGGTTGCTGTGCCTTGTTTAGCAACAACAATTGCGGCAGCCATTGATGCTATTTCTGCCGCTACATTTGCCGAATTACCTGATGCTAAAGCCAGGGCTAATGCGCTGATAAAAGTGTCGCCTGCACCTGTAACATTGGCGTGATTTATTGGTTGTGCAAAGGTGCGATAAGGTGAGTTACCTTGTGCAAATATTAAAGCGCCATCGCTATCAAGGGTAACAGCGGCAATTTTGGCACCTGTAATATCTAAAATTTGTTTTCTGTTTTGCAGAATATAGGAAATGCGGCTTTGGTTTTCTGGTAATTCAGTTTCTCCTAATAAACGCATGGTTTCTTGATAGTTTGGTTTGACTGCGGTAACGCCAATTTTGCGGTAAGCAGCGAGATTTTTTGAGTCAACTACTAAAGTTTTGGGGAAGTTTTGTTGGAGATTTGCGATCGCCTCAATCAAGTTAGGTGTTAAAATTCCATATCCATAATCGGAAATAATCACTACATCAGACTGAGGAAATAGTTTATGCAAATCTTTAATCAATCTTTGTTCAATTTCTAAATCAATAGCGTTAGTGCTACCTTGGTCAAACCTTACTAATATTTGCCCAGCAGAAATTACTCGATGCTTTGCTAAAGTGCGGCGTAATCTTTGGCGCAAAATATATTCTTGGCTAACACCCTGTTCTAATAAAGCCTGTCGCAAAATATTCCCTTCTAAGTCATCGCCAATCACCGAAAGAAACCTGACATTAGCGCCAAGAGTACGCACATTCAACGCAGTATTAGCAGCACCGCCCGGAACATTTTGACGATGAGTTAAAGTTACAATTGGAACAGGTGCTTCTTGACATAAACGATCGGAAAATCCTTCTAAGTAACTATCAAGAATCGCTTCACCAATGACGAGTACATTTATGTTTTTAAAGGCATTAATGAAAGGCATAGCTTGTCATTTTTGATTTGGGAAAAACAACACTTTTACTGATAATTTTCTTGGCAGCATCATTAATATCGGTAGCAACATAGTCTGGCATTCTCCTTGATGTAAATACCCATTCAGTTTCATTGCCGTTATTTATTAAGATGCTTTTGCAACCTGCACGATGTCCGGCTTCTACATCATTGAGAATGTCGCCAATAAACCAAGAGTTTTCTAAATTAATGTAATGTTCTTTTGCAGCACGGAGAATTAAACCAGGTTCAGGTTTGCGACAGGAACAGCTAATTTTGTATTCGGATATTTTTCCCTCTGGATGATGGGGACAATAGTAAAAACCAGTTAGCTTTATACCAATTTCCGCTAATAATTGAGTTAATTTCAATTGCATAGGCAATAGCTTATCTTCGGAAAAGTAGCCTAAAGCAACCCCAGATTGATTGGAAATTACTATTATTTTGTAACCTGCTGCTTGGAGCGATCGCAATCCCTCCACCGCACCCGCACTTAACTCGATTAAATCGGGATTGACGTTGTATGACACATTAGGAATTAAAGTACCATCTTTATCTAAAAACACGGCTCGATTCATCGTTTCTCACTCCATACTTTACAACTTTAAGGCCAAGAAGTTTCGCGCATTGGTAATACCGTAATTTCAGGAATTACTGTTCCTTTTGGTTGCATTAAAACGTAACGAATGGTATCAGCAACATTTTTTGGATCTTGCAAATTGTTAATATCAATATCGGGAAATCTATCTAACAAAAATGGTGTTTGCATTCCCCCTGCAACTATAGCCGTTACCTTAACATTGTGTGGGCGTGCTTCGACGTGCAAAGCATGACTAAAACCTAATAATCCCCACTTACTTGCGTGGTAAGCAGAAGCATTTGCCCAAGCACGTTTAGAAGCAGTAGAAGCAATATTAACAATGTGTCCTTTGCCTTGTTGTTTCATCTGAGGAAGAATGAATTTAGACATAATAAAAGCGCCATTCAAATTAACAGCAATAATCCTTTCCCAATCAGTTACATTTAATTCTTCAATAGGCAAAGTAACATCGATTCCAGCATTGTTAATTAAAATGTCCAAATGTCCGTATTCAGAAACAATTTTACTAATAGCTGATTCCACTTGTTTAGCATCGGAAATATCTAAACGTAAAGCTTGAGCTTTACCGCCATCACTTTGAATTTCTAAAGCAACTTTTTCGGCTAATTCTTCTCGGATATCGGCAACAATGGTAATTACTCCATGTCCACCTAACATCCGACAAATTGCTTCACCCAGTCCTCGACCACCACCAGTAACAATGGCAACTTTTCCTGTTAATTCTTGCATGATTTCTCCTTATTTTAGTGGGTAATAGGTAGTTGGTAGTGGGTAGTTGGTATTTGGAATTCGCTGCTTTTAATGACTTCTGATATACTATTTTCTACCAGCATCATTTTCTCTTCGACTAATTCACAAATTAAATGAATTACCACGATTTGTACTTCTTGAATATGTTGGGTATCGTTTTCGGGGACAATGATGGAAATATCGGCTAATAGATGTAAATCTCCGCCATCTTTACCCAAAATTCCAATGCAATTTAACCCTTGTTTTTTGGCTGTTTCAAAAGCTTTAATTATGTTGCGAGAATTCCCACTGGTACTAATACCAATTAAAACATCTCCTGCACGTCCAAATGCTTCAACTTGTCGAGAAAAAGCATTTTCGTAGCCAACATCGTTCGACCAAGCTGTTAAAACTGCGGTATCGGCGTTAAGTGCTAAAGCGGGAAGTCCGGGACGAGTTTTACATTTGAAATGACCGACAAATTCGGCGGCGAAATGTTGAGCTTCCGCTGCACTTCCGCCATTGCCACAAATTAAAACTTTGCCATTTTGGGAGAAACAATTGCTGATAATGTCGGCTACATGAATGATAGAATTTCGTAAACTGCGCCGTGATTTTTGGATAGCGGTAATTGCATTATTGAAACCTCGATCGACAATTTCTTGCCAAGATACTTGATGAAATGTTGGAGAGTTTTTGGCGATTACTTTTTCATAAAGATCGGCAATAGAATCAGTGACTCTTTGCCAGGTAAATAAGTCATTGGCACGTTGAATTGCTTGCTGACGTAACACATTCATTAGTTTTGGATGTTGGTAGAGATAAGCAATACGTTCTGCGATCGCACTAGGATTATTTGCAGGTACTAAATAACCCGTTTCTCCATCCCTCACAGTAAATTTAATTCCCCCCACATTAGAACCAATTACCGGAGTCCCACAAGCCATTGCTTCTACAGGCGTAATGCCAAATGGTTCATACCAAGGAGTAGTAATAAATAGATCGGCAGCGCTGTAATATAATTTGAGTGCTTCTCTACCTCTGCGACCAACAAAAGTTACTTTTTCTTCGATATTTTCGGATTGTGCGATCGCCTTTAACCTACCAATTTCCGGTGTAACATTTGGGTCTGGATCGTCAGATTCACCGCCAACTATTAGCAATTTACCCGAAAAATCAGAGGTTTTTAAAAGCTGTGCGAAGCCATAAATCACCGCATCAACACCTTTGCGAGGAACCATTCTTCCTAATTGCAAAATCACCTTTTCATTGGGATCGAGTCCTAAAGCTACCCTTGCCAAAACTTTACCAATAGGCCAAAATTGACCGGGATCGAAACCACCAGGAATAATCGTTATTTTGGCAGGATCGGCATTATAAAATCGGATTAAATCTTCTTCTTCTTGGGGACATTCGGCAATTATGCGATCGGCTTCATTAATGATTCTTTCTTCAATAGCAAATCTTTGATTAGGAAATTGATCCGCATCGCCTTGATAAAAGCGACGCACTTTACCCAAAGCATGAAAAGTAATAACAAAAGGAATACCCAAAACTTTTTTAATATTAGCAGCAACTAACCCAGACATCCAAAAATTAGCATGAATTAAATCATACATTTGCCCTTCTTGTTGGCAGAAATTCACCATATATGAGGTGAAATCTGCCATAAAAGGTAGTAAATCTTCCTTTCGCAAATACTCAGGAACTCCAGCCGGAACATGAATAATTCTTACTCCATTCACCCACTCTGCTGCTTCCGGTAAAAGTTCGCTATCCCGACGAGTGAAAACATCAACTTCGTAACCAAAAACAGTCAAATTTTTGGCAATTTCCCCCACATAAACATTTTGACCGCCACTATCAACACCACCCAACATTGCCAACGGTGAAGCGTGTTCGCTAATTAATGCAATTCGTTTTTTCATAGCTTTCTACCTGCTACTAAAGGAGTGAGAGGAGGAGAAAAAGAAGGATTTCCAGTAACTAAAGCAAATGCCTCATCCCAATCATTAATAAATCGCTGAATATGAAATCTTTCTTGCGCGTAGCGTTTAGCATTTTCACTTAAACGATGAGCTTCCGCAGGGTCTTTTAATAATTCCTGCATTCGTTCTATTAAATGATTAATATTCGTGTCTACATAGCCAGAAAAACCGTTTTCTACTACCGTTACTAATTCGGTGGTTGCTAAACCAATAATCGGCATTCCGATCGCCATCGCTTCACACACAGCTAACCCTAAACTGGTGTAGCGAATTGGATTAAAAAAGAAGCGATAATGTGACTCAAATTCTAATAGTTTATCATGTTTAATTTCACCTAAACCACCCATTTTTTCCGAACCCATACCTACAAGTTCTAAAGGAATTTGGGTGCGAACTTCTTCAAATACATCAACACCTAAACGGCGACCTCTACTAGGTAAACCATTAACAACAACTACTCCACAATTTAATTCACCTTGGTAACAAACATTTTCTGGCACTATTACCCCATGTTCAATTACACGAGTTGGAGTATTATTTCTATCCCACATTAAATCGTTAAAATCAGTCACATGAACTAAAAGTACATTGGAATCATTGACTGGATGACAGGTATCAGTGGGATTTTGACGTGGGGGATCGTGTTCTAAATAAATTCGCGGAAGTTGGCGTTGAGTTTCGGAAAGTATTTCGCATTGATCTTCTAAATAGTTTTTTTGCGATTGAAAAAGGATACAATCAAATTCGAGATTTTTTACTTCTTCCGCAAGTACATCATGAACATTATCAGGCCAAGGAAAACCGCTTAAACGACCGCCATAACCTTCTGGTTTACCTGATTTGATTGGCAAGTAAAATTCGTGACTTGATTGAACCAAGTAGTAAAGATAATTACCATGAACGTGCCAAGTTAGAATGCGTAATCGCCTCATAAAAATGATTTGAATTTGCTGTGATTCCTCATTTTTAATATTTCATTGAGCTTCTGCATCGGACATTTGCCTAAGAAGTTGGCGATCGCCCACACACCCTTTTGTGCATTTGCACAACTCAAAACAAATCACAACTTATCCAAAATCTCTGTTGTCTGCATCACAGAGAAAGTTGAAAATTTTAAAGAAAGTTTTAATATTTGCGAGTGTCACTTTTCGGAATCAAGTGAGCGATCGCTCTATGTTTCTAGGATGTGCAACTGTAATTCATCGTGGATAGTTTATCGGAATCTCAATTACAAATTTTGCTCCTCTACCGACGGGAGAATCACAAATTAATTGACCGCCATGTTTTTTCACAATAGCATAACTGACGGATAAACCTAAACCTGTACCACTTCCTACTGGTTTAGTTGTGAAAAATGGCTCGAATATGCGTTTTTGAATGTGAGCGGGAATTCCATTACCATTATCTGCGATCGCAATTCTTACCCACTCTTTTTCTCTAACTTCAGTTTGAATTTTAATCGAGGGATTTTTGTTAGTTTTACTCACTTCCTCAAGTGCATCAATAGCGTTACTAATAATATTCAGAAATACTTGATTCATCTCACTAGCATAACAAGCAACTAAAGGCAGATTTCCATACTCTTTAATCACTTGTATCTTTGGTCGATCGTCACTATTTTGAAAGCGACTTTGTAAAATTAGCAATGTGCTGTCAATTCCTTTATGTAAATCTACAGATTTCGTTTGGGATTCATTCAGGCGAGAAAAATTCTGCAAACTCAGGATAATTTGCTCGATCCTTTCGCTGCCAACTTTCATTGATTGCAGAATCTTAATTGCATCCTTCCAAATAAAATCTAGGTCAATTTCTTCGATTTTCGCTTTAATCACTGAATTGTCTTGAGGATATTCTTGCTGATAAATTTCTAACAAACTTAGCAGGTTTTTCAGATAATTTTCTATATGGGGAAGATTACCATGAATAAAAGTTACTGGATTGTTAATTTCGTGGGCTATTCCTGCTACCAGTTGACCAAGGGCTGACATTTTCTCACTCTGAATTAATTGCGCTTGGGTTTGTTGTAAATTTTGCAATGTTTGCTCTAAATCAGTAGCTTTCTGACTTAATTCTTCAGTTTTTCGCGCTACTTCTGCTTCTAAGGTGTGAGAGTAGTTTTCTACTTGTTGATATAAACGAGCATTTTCAATAGATATAGCAGCTTGAGAAGTAAGAAGTTGGAGAGTTTCAATGCGATCGCTAGTAAAAGCTCCCTCTGTAAGATTATTTTCTAAATACAAAATGGCAATTAATTTTCCCTGTTTGCTAATCGGAATACATAATGCTGATTTAGGTTGGTGAGTGATGATGTAGCGATCGCTCATCAATTGTTCCGATAAACTGAGATTATCAAAAACTGCTGTTGTTTGACTTCTGATTACAGAATAAATCAAACTTTGGGGTAATTCTTGACATTCAGCTAGAGGAATTTGTAAGTTTTCTGTATGGTTTTGATTAGCTCTGGCTACTACCACCCACTCTGTCTGGCGATCGATTACTAAAAATCCAGTTTGTGCTCCCGCTGAAGCCAAAACAATTTGCATCAAAGTGGTTAATAGTTTTTCTAATTCAATTTCTTCTGAAATAGCTTGTGCTGCTTTCATCACCACAGGAAAGTCTAACCATACATTTTGGTTGTGACTGGTACTGTTGCTAGTTCTGCTCAGGGTTCCAGAAAGTGTTGCTCCCGATTTAATAGCTAGGTTAATCGGTTGAAGAATAGCCCCTAGTAATTCAGGATAGTGTTGTTCTAAATCAGCAATTTTTGCCCGTGTACCCCAACGAGCATAACAATAGTAGGCTTCTTGCATATAACCAGAGGCAATTTTTTCTTTTCCCCAAGACAGATAAAATTTAGCTGCTAGTTCATTGGCGATCGCTTCTTCATAAATATAATTTTGAGTTTTGGCTTGCGCGATCGCTTGCTCATAAAAATCAATTGCCTCTGCTTTTCGTCCATCGATCCGCGCTTTTTCAGCTTGCAGTAATAGATATTTATGACCAATATTAGCTGGGCAATTTTTTTGCCACTGCTCTAACTTTTCTTCTAGGGATGCGAGGGCTTGCCAATGGGATTCACGAGTTAATTTATCACTAGAAATTTCAATCAAAACTACGTGCATTAATGCTACATAAAATACGCTGGAAGGGACTTTGGCATGACTGGAAATGGTATTTTCAATGATGCTCAGTTGGGGAATTAAATCTGGATAGGTAGCGGGTTGGTCAAATAAATAAGCATGACGAATTTTCACCGAATACAACCAAGCTAAATGATATGGGTTGTGGCAATATTTCTGCAAAAATTCTGTTTCGCTAAAACTATCATCATCAAAACTTAAAATTGTCTTAGTTAACCCTAATAGATGGCGAATTGGTTGCAGTACGCCAACAATCAAAGCATCTAAATTTTCTAAACTTTTGATCTGATGGAGAAAATCTGCATGAATTTTGGCGATCGCATAAAGTTCATCCAGTTGTTTGCCATAAGTGAGGCGATCGGAACCACTTTGCATCATCATAAAACTGACAGTTAGCCAATTTCCTGCTTCCATGCCATACTTGAAAGCATTTTCGTAGTAAGTATCTGCTTCCCGTAAAGGACGACTCCAACTATGCACGTCAGCAGCAAAGAGAAAATTTGTCATTCCTCGGACATCAGCGTTATCAAACTGTTCGCAAAGTTGTACTGCCATATTGCCGAACTGATAAGCTAGAGCCGCTTTTTTCAGGAGGGCATTAACAATTAAACCATAGCCTACATAACCAAAGGGCGACATATCGCTATTACCATACTCCAAAGATAATGTTGTCATCTTGGCTAGTGCTAATAATGCTAAAGTGCTTTCACCATTGAGCCATGCAGCATAAAACAAAATTTGTAGAATTCGCAGCATTTCTGCAATGATTGCATCTTCCATTTTGGGAAGTTCCAGAATTGATTCAATCCTCTGTTGCTCCAGAAATTTATTAACTGTCTTAATTTGTTCGTCGAGGCTAGATTGAATATTTTCTGGTGTTTCTGGTACTGTCCATCCTAGCAGCTTGAGGCTCTGACGTTGAATAGCGATCGCTTCAGCATTCCGTCCCTGAAGTTGGTATTGCGTCATCTGTATCCGATAAATTACGGCTTTATCTAAGGAAGTTTGCGCTTGGACGATCGCTGTAGCATAAAGGACTTCTGCTTGCTCGAAATTGCCACACAGATAAGCTGCTTCTGACCCATTGCAGTAAAGTTTATAGACTAATTGATAGTCAGTTTGCCAAGCTTCTTTGGGTAATAAATCAATACCGATCGCGCAATAGTTTTGTGCTGCTTGATAAGCTGCTGAGATTTTGGCTTTTTGTCCAGCTTGTAAGTTTAACTGCGCCAGTTGTTGTTTCTGCTCTTGACTAGAAATCACAAATCGGCCTAAATTCAGTTGGTTAACTAAATTGAAAATCTCTTCAATTTGTTGCTGGTGAGATAACCCTTGCAATAACAATTGACCAATTTTCCAGTGTGTTATTTGCTTGCGATCTTCAGGAATCAGGGAATAGGCGGCTTGTTGAACGCGATCGTGCAAAAATCTGTATCGAGGATTTTCTTGATTAACCTTTTCATTTTCTGAATTTAAGTTATCATCTACCTCCAGCTGATAAAACTTATAAATCTTACTCATCGGTAAAATTAAACCTTCCTGCAATGCTCTCCATAATCTAGCTGCCGTCTCCGTTTCTGATTGTTGTGAAACTATTGCCAAAGTATGCAAATCAAACTGTGCCCCCATACAAGCAGCTAACTTTAAAATATCCTGAGTTTCTCTCGGCAATTTCTGTAATTGCCATGCCATAAACTCCACCACATCATCAGTAATTGCTAAGGCTTTTACTTGAGAAATATCACATTGCCAATGCTGAATCTCCCAATTAAAAGTAATTAATTTCTCATCATGTAATGCTTTGAGGAACTGAGTCGCAAAAAAGGGATTTCCTTGAGTTTTTTGATAAATTAATTTAGTCAAATCTTGGGCTAGGGACAATTCACAATTAAGCGTATCTGCTATCAAGCAATTCATATCTGATTCTTTTAACGGTGGTAAAGTAATTGTATTTACCGTTGCTCCCGTTTTGACAATTTCATCTACTGTTAAAATGAAGGGATGGAGAGGGAAAACTTCATTATCCCGATAAGCACCCAATATTAATAAATATCCCGCATCTTGCATCAATAATTTTAGCAAATTCAGGGAAGCTGAGTCAGCCCATTGCAAGTCATCTAAAAACATTACTAAAGGATGTTTTTTACTAGTAAAGACTTGAACAAACTTTGGAAATAGTAAGTTAAAGCGATTTTGGGCAGCTGTTCCTGATAATTCTAAGACTGGTGGTTGTTTACCGATGATGTTTTCTAACTCAGGAATTACATCAATTAAGACTTGTCCGTTGTCTCCTACTGCGGTTAATATCTGAGTTTTCCAGGTTTGTAATTGTTGCTCTGATTCTGATAGCAATTGCCCGATTAAGTCGCGGAATGCTTGCACGAATGCTTTCAAGGGAATGTTACGTTGAAATTGCTCATATTTACCTTTAATAAAATAGCCACGTTGTCTCACAATTGGTTTATGTACTTCGTTGATTGCTGCGGTTTTGCCAACTCCTGAAAATCCCGCTACTAGCATCATTTCTGTTGTGCCATTGGCGACGCGATCGAACGCTGTTAATAGTTGATTAACTTCGGTTTCTCTACCGTAAAGTTTTTCGGGAATCAGGAAGCGATCGCTAATATCTCTTTTGGCTATTTCAAAAGGTTCTATTACTCCTGTAGTTTGTAATTGAGCTAAACAAATATCTAAATCATGCTTGATTCCCCAGGCACTCTGATAACGTTCTTCAGCATTTTTTGCCATCAATTTGCTGACAATCTCTGACAAAACCAGTGGAATTTCTCTATTAATTTCATCTATCCGTATCGGCTGTTTTGCGAGGTGACAATGTACCAATTCCATCGGCTCTTCGGCGCTAAATGGTAATACTCCTGTCAACAATTCATAAAACGTCACTCCCAGAGAATAAAAATCACTCCGATAATCTATCCCTCGATTCATCCGCCCAGTTTGTTCAGGAGAAAGATAGGCTAATGTACCTTCTAAAGCATTAGCATTCTGAATTTCTTCAGTTTCTCTTGGCAGGAGAGAGGCAATACTAAAATCAATTAATTTTACCTGTTTGGTGTGGGGATTAATCAAAATGTTAGCGGGTTTGATATCTTTATGAATGACTCGATTTTGGTAGAGATACTGGAGAACTTCTGTCAGTTGAATCGCTATTTCAAGAAATTCTAATAAAGGTAAATAGCTACATTTGAGACTGTCTGCGGTGAAAGAGAGATAATCAAATAGTGAAATTCCGCCAAAATTCTCCATAACTAAAGCATAACTATTACCATATACTTCTAAGGTGAAAGTTTTGATAATGTTAGGTAAGTCGAGATTTTTGGCAATAGTATATTGATTGCGAAATTGAACGAGTTCGTTAAAGTTTGGGTGTGAGCTTCGCAGGATTTTGATGATGACTGATTGTCGATCGCTAATGCGAATACCTCGATAGACGAGGGTGCGTGTACCAGTGTAGAGTTGTTCTGTAATTTCATAACCGGGTAAGTTGGAGAGCGCACTTATACTCATAATCTCGTTAAGTTAGTCCTAAGTTATTTTCTATTGCTGCCCAATCAGCAGAGTTTATCATTTTAGTGTTGAGTATTAGCGCTCTTGCGAAAATACTCACTATCTTTAGAGTTCCCCACTCTTCAGTCACAATATCAAAAGCTGAATAACTTTTTTATATTAAATATCTAAATATTAAATATCTAAAAGTGCGATCGGTAATTGCTCAATCGTCCGCCGAAACAGGGATGTATCGTCCAATGCTTGCGATAAAATCAGCGAACCTTGAATTGCTATTGCGGCATCTTCCCCCCGTTGTTTGGCAAGTTGAGCATCCATACCCGCCTGGATTGGCACATTTGCGATCGCATTCCCCATAACTGTAAAGAAACATTTCAGTTTTTGAGAAGAGGGAGCAACCCAAAATTAACCAAATAATTAGCAAATATTAACTCCTAGACAACTATTTTCTCAAATATTTTAGTTTAAAATCCTGGCTACAAATTAAAATTGGTATTCTTCATTAAGAGTATGGCTAGAAAGAATAAATGGTTTCAGTTTGGCTGGCAGACAGTGCTTTCGTGCCTTTTGACTATCATTGTTGCCTCTTGTGTAGTTCAAAATCCCCAAACATCGAATGCTCCTACAACTGGAGCAAACACTACTCCTGAGAGTACGTCTTCGAGTGCGCTTACCGTTTACACGGCGCTGGAAGATGACCAAATTTCTAAGTATTTAGATTTATTTAAGAAACAGCATCCAGATATCAAGGTTAACATTGTGCGAGATTCCACAGGAGTTGTCACCGCTAAACTCCTAGCAGAAAAGGATAATCCCCAAGCAGATGTAGTATGGGGTTTAGCAGCTTCGAGTTTGCTGGCTGCCGATCAAAAAGGGATGCTAGAGCCATACTCGCCAAAAGGTTTGGAGGCTGTGAATCCTAAGTTTAAGGACGATCGCACGCCGCCCCATTGGGTAGGAATAGATGTCTGGATGTCGGCTTTTTGCGTCAACACCAAAGAAATGGAAAAGCGAAAATTACCGATTCCTCAGAATTGGGCCGATTTAACCAAGCCAGAATACAAAGGATTAATCGTAATGTCCAATCCCGCCTCCTCTGGTACAGGCTTTCTCTCCGTTTCTGCGATCCTGCAAATGAAAGGCGAAGAAAAAGGTTGGAAATATTTAGATGCTTTGGATAAGAATGTAGCGCAGTACGTACATTCTGGTTCCAAACCTTGTAAGATTGCGGGGTCTGGAGAATATCCGATCGGGATTTCCTTTGACTATCGAGCAGTGAAGCAAAAAAATGCTGGAGAACCGATCGCAGCCGTATTTCCCACAGAAGGATCGGGTTGGGACATTGAAGCAAACGCCTTAATCAAGAAAGCTAACATCAAACCAGCTGCTAAAACTTTCCTCGACTGGGCAATTTCCCCAGAAGTATCAAAAGTCTATGCAGAAGGATTTCCCGTAACAGCAGTAAAAACTGATGTTCCCATACCCCAAGGCTACCCAGCCGATCCAGTCAAGCAATTGATTCCAAATAACGACTTCCAATGGGCAGCAAAAAACCGGGATGCAATTCTGGCAGAGTGGACAAAACGATTTGATTCTAAATCAGAGAAGAAAAGCTAATCAGGATTTAAGGATAAAAGGATTTACTGGATTGCTTTTATATCTGAATCAAAAATCATGAAATCCTCAAATCCTCAAATCCCGATCGGAAATTATGAAATCTGAAAATCCCGATCCTTAGCGGAATTTATCATGACATACTCATCAGATGACGTTACAACAGATCCCCGAACAGTTTCCCAACCTGTAGGGGCAATTCATGAATTGCCCTTACAGGTTGGGGATTTGAGAGAAGAACGCCCAGAACCTTACCTGCAAATTGAAAATATCCACAAAACCTTTGGGCAGTTTGTGGCATTGCGAGATATTTATCTCGATGTGTACCCTGGAGAATTTGTCTGTTTGTTAGGGCCAAGCGGTTGTGGGAAGACAACTCTACTCCGCATTATTGCCGGATTGGAGCAGCAAACTAGCGGGCGGATCTTTCAAGGTGGCAAAGATGTTTCCCGACTACCTCCCGCAAAGCGAGATTTTGGCATCGTCTTTCAATCTTACGCATTGTTTCCCAACCTGAGTGCGGCGCAAAATATCGCCTACGGACTCCAGAACGCCAAACGTCCCAAGCAGGAGATTGCCGCTAGGGTGGAAGAGTTACTGGAAATGGTAGGGTTACAAGGTTTTGGCTCCAAATATCCTGCCCAAATGTCAGGGGGACAACAACAGCGCATTGCTCTGGCGAGAGCATTGGCATTATCCCCTGGATTGTTGTTGTTGGATGAACCTTTGTCGGCGTTGGATGCGAAGGTGCGGGTGAAGTTGCGGACGGAAATTACCCAACTGCAAAAACGGTTAGGTGTAACGGCAATTATGGTGACGCACGATCAGGCAGAAGCATTGGCAATGGGCGATCGAATTGTGGTGATGGATAAAGGTTATATTGCTCAAGTTGGCACACCGCGATCGATCTATCAATGCCCCAACACCCCCTTTGTTGCCAACTTTATCGGGGTGATGAACTTTTTACCGGGAGTGGTACTCACCACAGAATCCATGCGTTGTGGTAATTTGCAATTGCAAACCCCACCATTCGACTTTCCTGCCAACACTCCAATCTCGGTAGCAATTCGCCCGGAAGATATTCGAGTATTGCATCCCGACGATGACTTAACAAACTTACCCAATGTGGTGACAGCTGAAATTGAAGGGATTGAATTCCTTGGCTCAGTTTACCAAATCGTGTTGCGCCCAAAAGAAGGGGTTAGGGGTCAGGGGTTAGGTGATAGGGAAAATGCAGTTCCCCAACCCCTAACACCTAACCCCCACTCCCAGGAACGACTCACTTGTGAAGTGTCAATCCATGAAGCTCGCGATTTGGATTTAGCTCCGAATACTTCATTACAGATTCAACTGCCACCTGATTTTATTCGCGTGTTTCCCGCTGAACCATCATGACTTCATCACCTTCAACTTTACCACTCCTCCGACGGCTGTTTCCCCAGAAATTAAGCCACATTACCACCCGTGAAGATTGGATTATGGTGGCAATCTTAGTGGCAGGAACTTTGTTCTTGCTGGTGGGTGTGGTGTTTCCTCTCTATCCGATGATTCTCCGTAGTTTTGAGGATACGGATGGTAATTGGGTGGGATTGGCGAATTATGCGAAGTATCTCAACACGCCTTCGTTGGTGACTTCGTTGATTAATACTTTTGCGATGGCGATCGCCACTGCTTTAATTTCCGTCGTGCTAGGGTTTATCTATGCCTACGCTTTGACTCGCACTGCGATGCCAGGTAAGTTTGTGTTTCGGGTGTTGGGTATTTTGCCTTTGTACGTTCCTCCGCTGGCAAATGCGATCGGATTAGTCTATTTATTTGGCAACAATGGATTAGTTACAAAAGGTTTGTTTGGTCTTTTCCCCGGTTGGGATATTGGACTTTATGGCTTTAATGGTATCGTTATCGGAGAATTTCTTTACTGCTTTCCCCAAGCGGTAGTGATTCTGACAACGGCATTGAGTCTCACGGATGCGCGAGTGTATGAAGCAGCAGAAGTGTTACGCACCAATCCCATTCGTACCTTTTTAACGGTGACGATTCCCAGTGTCAAGTTTGGCTTAATCAGTACCATCTTTGTTTGTTTTATTTTGGCATTTACCGATTTCGGCGTGCCCAAGGTTGTCGGTGGTAGTTTTAATGTGCTGGCGATCGAAATTTATAAACAAGTCATCGGACAACAAAACTTTTCAATGGGTGCAACAATCAGCGTATTCCTGTTAGTACCAACGATTTTTGCCTTTGTAATCGATCGCATTGTGCAACGTCGTCAAACTGCCCTCGTCAGTGCCAAATCTGTACCATTGCAACCTAAACCCAATCCTAAACTAGATTGGGTAATGTTTGGGATTTGTTGCTTGATTGCCGGATTTGCAGTTGTCGTGTTTTTAACGATCATTTTGGCTTCTTTTATCAATGTTTGGCCTTATGACTTTAGTTTCTCTTTGAAACACTACGACTTCAGCGTTGTTGGTGGAGGCGGCTATACTGCTTACTGGAACAGCATTCAAATGTCACTTTATACGGCATTTTTTGGCACGATCGCTGTTTTCATTGGCGCTTATTTGATAGAAAAGGGTAAAGGATTTCAATGGTTGCGATCGGTCAACTACTTTCTTTCTACCGTACCACTAGCATTGCCCGGTCTGGTGCTAGGTTTGGCTTATGTCTTCTTTTTTAACAAACTCCTGTGGCCCATTCCCGGTACTAACTATTCTCTGATCAATCCATTCAACTGGCTTTATGGCACGATGGGAATCCTGGTGCTGTGTAACATTATCCACTTTTACACAGTTTGCTTCCTAACTGCAACTACTGCTCTCAAACAAACCGATCCAGAATTTGAAGCAGTTTCCGCATCTATGAGAGTACCCTTTTACAAAACCTTTTGGCGAGTGACGGTGCCCCTTTCCCTACCTGCCATTTTGGAAATTGGGATTTATTTCTTCATTAATGCGATGGTGACAATCTCGGCAATTATCTTTATTTATCCCTCTACTTTGCCTTTAGCTGCGGTGGCGATCGTCAACATGGATGATGCTGGAGATATTGCTCCAGCAGCAGCAATGTCAACATTAATTGTTTGTACCAGTATTGGAGTTCGCTTGCTCTATTCCTTCCTCACAAAAGGTTTACAACAGCGGACACAAGCATGGTTAAAACGATAAGAATGGTTAGTTTTAAGTTTTGAGTTTTGAGTTTTGAGTTAACTATAACTCAAAACTAACGAAAAAAAGGTGAAAAAAATGTCAAATATTAAATTAGTTGTCTGCGATATGGCAGGAACAACTGTTAGAGATGATAGAGAAGTAGAATACTGTTTTTTCAAAGCAGCTGAACAGACTGACTTAACTGCTAGTTCCGATCGCGTAGTTGCCATGATGGGACTGCCAAAAAAGCGAGTTTTTCAAACTTTGTGGCAAGAACAAATTGGCTGCGATCGTCCAGATTACCAAACAAAAGTGGAAACATCTTTTGCCGCATTCAAGGATATTCTAGAAACTCATTATCGAACTCAACCAGTTGCACCGACAGAAGGTTGTTTAGATTTATTTACCTGGCTGAAGTCACAGGGAATTAAAATTGCTTTAACAACCGGATTTTACCGAGAAGCTACTAATATCATCTTAGAGCGACTGGGCTGGAATCAAGGATTAAATAGCGATTACATTGGTTCAGATTCTTCGTTAATTCAAGCTTCCGTCACACCTTCAGAAATCTTTAATAATGAGGGTCGTCCTGCGCCTTACATGATTCAAAAAGCGATGTATCAGCTGGGGATTATTGATTCTAAAACTGTAATTGCGATCGGAGATACTCCCTCTGATTTAGCCGCTGGCATTAATGCCAACTGTCTCTACTCTTTTGGGGTGACAAACGGTACTCACACCAGAGAACAGTTAGCAGCTTATCCCAATGATGGATTGTTTGCTTCCTTGTCCGAATTTCAAACAAAATTAGCCAGTTTGTTGGATTGAATTAATATGAGTGAAAACCATGCAGATGTTGCTATTATTGGAGCCGGAATTGTTGGATTAGCTCATGCTTTGGCAGCTGCAAAACGGGGTTTGAAGGTAGTTGTTTTCGATCGCACTCCCACCGCAGTCGGAGCCTCCATCCGTAATTTTGGCATGGTGTGGCCGATCGGTCAGCCAGCTGGGTTTTTGTTAGATCGAGCTTTGCGATCGCGGGAAATTTGGCTGGAAGTCGCTGCAAAAGCTGGATTTCATGCCGATCGATCCGGTTCGCTGCATCTAGCATACCGTCAGGATGAATTGGATGTTTTGCGAGAGTTTGTGGAAACTCGCCACCCCCCCGTCAACGGTGGGGTAATCGCTCTCCTGACACCCGAACAGGTGATGGAAAAAAGTCCAGCCGCAGTCAAGGATAGGCTGCTGGGAGGACTTTGGAGCGCAACTGAGGTGATTGTCGATCCCCGTGAAGCGATCGCTAAAATACCCGCTTTCTTGACTCAGGCTTATGGCGTAGAATTCAAATTTAATCGGGCAGTAACAGAGATTGCACATCCAACCTTAAAGGCTGGGGATGAACGGTGGAGTTGCGATCGAATTTACGTTTGCAGTGGTGCTGATTTTGAAACTTTGTATCCGGCTATTTATCAAGAAAGTGGCATCACAAAAGTTAAACTGCAAATGTTGCGAACTATTCCCCAACCCGACAACTGGCGATTAGGAGCAGCACTTTGCGCCGGACTAACCCTGACGCACTACAAGTCTTTTGACCATTGTGCCACGTTACCAGCTTTGAAAGAAAGAATCAAAACAGAAACCCCTTACTTTGTGGAATGGGGAATTCATGTGATGGTGTCGCAAAATTATCAAGGAGAGTTGATTATTGGGGATACACATGAATATGGTTTAAATCCGAATCCGTTCGATCGCGCCGACTTAAACAAATACATTCTTGATTACTTTCAAACTTTTGCCAATCCCCCCTCATTGCACATAGCAGAAACTTGGCACGGAATTTACGCCAAAATCCTCGATCGAGGTGTTAGGGGTCAGGGGTTAAGTGATAGGGAAGAAGAAATTTCCCCAACCCCTAACCCCCAACCCCCAACCCCTTCTACCGAGTTGATCGCCCATCCAGAACCGGGAGTAACCATTGTCAATGCACTGGGAGGGGCTGGCATGACTTTATCTTTTGGACTGGCAGAGGAGGTGGTTGCAATGGAGTTGTAATTATGAAGGCAAATATTCATTTTCGCGTTAGCGTTGTCGGTTTATTTATCGATGGCGATACAGTCTTGCTGCTGCATCAAGTTACCCCACCAGAACCAGACTGTTGGGACTTGCCGGGAGGCGGATTAGAACCCGGTGAGAGGTTGCTGGACGGACTGAGGCGAGAAATTAAAGAAGAAACAGGTTTAGAGCAGTTTCAGGTGGAACGGTTGTTAACGGTAGTGGAAGGCTTTTTTCCTCAACCACAAGGACAACTTTTGCACACGCTGAATTTAATTTATCAATGCTCTCTGGACTTCAAACCGCTAACGTTTACCAGCAATGACCCAGAAATTGGTGCAAAGGGGATTCAATGGGTTGCGATCGCCGATCTAAACCCAGAAATTTGTTCAAATCGTGCGTGGAGTGCCTTAAAAGCAGCTGGCTTTATTAATTCTTGAGAAATTCAGGTTGCCAGCGTGCAAATCAAATTTTATGTGGATGTGAGGAGACTTTTATGAAAACAGAAATGAAGAAGGCAGAAAAAAGTCAAAAGATTTCTTTTAACTTTTTACTTTTGACTTTTGACTTTTCCTTGGGAATGCTGCTATTAACCATGTCGATAGCGAGTCCAGCTTATGCTAATACAGATACTAACTCTTCCGTTGAGCCTGCACAGATTGTCGATGTAGACCCAGTAACTCAACTTCAAGTAACAGCGGTTTCGCAATTATCTGATGTTCGCCCTACAGATTGGGCTTTTCAGGCTTTGCAGTCTTTGGTAGAGCGCTATGGTTGTATTGAGGGTTATCCCGATCGCACTTATCGTGGTAATCGAGCAATGACTCGCTACGAATTTGCGGCTGGACTTAATGCCTGTTTAAACAGAATTCAAGAATTAATTGCTGCTTCTAACACCAGTTCTGTAACCAAAGAAGACTTAGAAGCTTTGAGACGATTGCAGGAAGAATTTGCAGCGGAATTGGCAAATTTACGGGGTCGAGTTGATGCTTTGGAAGCTCGGACTACGAAGTTGGAAAGTCAACAGTTTTCGACAACAACAAAACTTAATGCAGAGATTATATTTGCTGTTGCTGATACTTTTGGCGATCGAGCTACCCGGAACGGTGCTGGCAACCTTAACACCGCTGGTCTTAGTGGATTAACTGCTGCTAATGAAGCGAGTTTCCGTAATGATGTCACCAACACGATTTTAGCTAGTCGGGTGCGTTTGAATTTTGATACTAGTTTTGTGGGTAGCGATCGTCTGCGGGTAAGATTGCAAGCGAGAAATATCACTTCCTTTTCTGGGAGTTTTACGGGTACAAATATGACTCGTTTATCGTTCGATGGCAATAACAACAATCAGTTTGATATTGATTACATTTACTACCGCTTTCGTCCTACTCCAAAAACAACCGTTCACCTTTCAGCTGTCAACGCTGAATATAGCGATTTGATCTACACGATCAACCCTTATCTAGAAGGAAGTGGCGACGGTTCAATCTCCCGCTTTGGACGTTACAGCCCAATTTACCGGGGCTTTGGTGCAGGTGCAACGATCGAACATAAATTTAGCCAAAATTTTGAACTAACGTTAGGCTATTTAGCTGGTGATGCGGCAAATCCTACAGATAAAAATGGTCTGTTTAATGGCTATTACTCGGCTTTGGCACAATTACTAATTCGACCAGTGAAAACTTTAGAATTAGGACTAATTTACAGCCATTCTTACTTTCCTGGTGGTGGGAATACTGGTGTCAATACTACTTTTAGTACTGGTAGTTTATTGGCTCGCCGACCTTTTGGTAATGTGAGTACCACTACTGATTCGGTGCAGTTTGGCGCGAGTTTTCGCATCACCCCAAAAGTAGTGCTTTCTGGGTGGTTTGACTATATGTTCGCTGACTCAAAAGTGAGCGATGAAAATGCGAATATCTTGAACTTTACAACCAATTTAGTCTTCCCTGATTTGGGGAAAAAAGGCAATTTGGGCGCTATTGTTTTTGGTGTTCCACCGAAAGTGACGCGAAACACGATCGCTGCTAATGAAGATCGAGATACATCTTTTCACTTTGAAGCTTTGTATCGCTACCAAATTAACAAAAATATTGCCATCACTCCGGGGGTAATTGTGATTACTAGCCCGGAACACAACAGCGACAATGATACAATCATGGTTGGAGTTGTGCGAACTACGTTTAAGTTCTAATTTTCTATGACTAGACCGACTTTACATCAGATAGTGGAGATTCTGCGATCGCGTGGCGATCGACAGTATGGTGGAGAAGCGGTCAGTCAACTAGAACACGCTTTAAGTAATTGGACAGAATTAATTACACACTGATTTTTGGCAGATTCTTTAATAGACAAGGTTTGTAGCCCAGAGTTTTGTGTAATTAACTCTGCACGGGTACAAAATTGTGGAAGCGATCGTTCTTGATTTAACCAAACAGGGTTAACCATCACAAAAGTCGATCGCATTGGGAACACGATCGCTTTTGCTCCAACCCACAAGTAAAATCTAATACTTCTTGTTGGCGTTCTTCAGACAAATTCCCGATCGCAATAATTATGCCACCGAACAGAGAAATCAATACTGGAAAATTCCAGTATTGATTGCTGCTTTAGACTATGCTTGAATTCTGATCTGAATGAGAATTGTACCAGTAATAGTTCGCGGAGGTAGCCAAGTGAAGAGCTTACGCCTAATTAGCTCGATCGTACTCTGTTCTTTCAAAGAAGATGCTTCTTCATCCCAAACAACTTGTCTAACTCGCCTTTTCTTCACCCGCAATTCAAACACTAAATCACCACTACATCCTTCTGGTAGCTTAATTGATTGTAGATGGTTTGTGAGCAGTTCGATCGCCTTTTCATCCAGTCCGATCGCGTCAACGATGCGTAGCATTATCGTGTTTTCGATCTGGAGACGAACAACAGGAATCTCTCTTGGTGAGTTGACTGCTAATTTTCTAGCTAATATTAATTTGCGTTCTTCCTCTGTAAGCTTCGGTACCGATTGGGATGCTTGTCCCCCATATCCCCGTCCTCGTAAATCCCCTACAACTGAATTGCAAGCTTGTCCCCCACGATAAGCTGTCACGCATTTAAATCACTTATTAAGATTGCAGGGGAGCAGGGGAGAGAATTAGACGAATTTTCTTCTGTTTCCAAACAATCCAATTTAAATGCGGAACAGCTTACTCTTTTTTCTAAAAGGCAAAACTCCTGTTTCCTAAGAATGTGTTTTTGTTTCAGAAGATTAGTAGCTGAATTACTTAATCCGAAATAGCAGAGATTTTATTTTGTTGTTCCTGCTATTAATTTAACCCTGTGAGTACTGCACGTAGGGATAACAAATTACTTTGCACAGCACCAATAAACTCGGATGGTACTTCAATTGCACCACTAGAACGCCGATTCAGTATTGTCGTCGGCGATGAGAAACCGGGTTTCTTTCGCTCGCACAGTCAATATTTCGTTACCCCAAGTCAAAGAAACCCGGTTTTTGGGATTACTGAATTGGTGTTCTAGCGCAGTCGATATTTTGTTACCCCAAGCCAAAGAAACCCGGTTTTTGGGATTACTGAATTGGTGTTCTGGTAACTCGATTTTCAAAGATAAATAGTTTATCGCACGCTTCCAATTGTCCTATTACCCGCGCATATTAACCGGGACCACCACTTCGTTTCTTCAGAGTATAATTAAATTTTTCACTTCCAGCTGCAACAGTTTCACGGGTGGTCATAATTCCTCCAGTCATTCGATTTTCAATTTTTGATTTTCGATTTTTGATTTATTTCATAGCTGGCATCCGGGTTTTATATCTATTTACAAGATTTTGCCCAAGGTCGTTGATGTTTCGCCTTGTTAATCTAGGTATCCTAACTTTATACTACAGTGTATTACATTAATTTCCAAGGTGTCAAGAATCAAATAGTGCCAAAATTTTTATGCTCCTGTGCGATCGCACTTTCACCATGCCAATCTACTCGATTCAAACGATAAACAAAGCACTCATCCTCACCGAATTGTCGCCACTCAACAAATTGGAAGCCAAGGCGTTCGTAGAAGCGATGAGCACGGGTGTTACTCGCAAGTGGATCGATCAATACAGCCATCACTAAAGGATCGGCGAAACATCGAGCCAGTGCTAGCTGCATCATTTTTGTTCCATAGCCTTTACCCAAATCACTCTCTTCCCCGATCCAAATATCGATCGCTCGCAGATTCTCTGTCACATTCCCCCAGTAGTGACTATCCTCCCTTGCCGGATCGATAATCTGGATAAATCCAATCGGGCGATAGTCAATTTGAGCAATTAATTGTTCCCTCCATTCGGGCGTGCGTTCCAGTTCTATTTCCCAGTTCCAGTCATCATTGGGATCGGAGGCAATCACATGAGGTTGTTCATCCCAGTGTCGTAACAGTGCCACATCAGCGGGCGTAGCAGGGCGGAGATCGATCGTCATTACTTCCAAGTTTTTCCCACAAGTATAATGTAAATGTACTATATGCGTGATTTGTTTGTGGGAATACTAATAAAGATGAGCTTTTACTTGCCGCTAATCCTGTCAAAGAGGGAGAATTTATGCCTTTACCAGAGCCAATGAATGAAGCCGATTTACAGACTTTTTTGGATAATCCCGAACGATTAGCTTCCGAAAGTCGGGATTTGCACTTAGCGATCGCCAATCATCCCACCACACCGCGCCAACTCCTCGAAGTCCTCACCCACAGTACCGATCCGCAAGTAGCGCAAACGGCAAGACTGCACGTAAATTGGGCGGGAGAATTAACTGAAAATTTGCCAGAAGCGGTAGATACAGAGTTACGAAATACGCAGTTAGGACAGAACGATCGCCTCGCCGTCGAGTTATTAAAATTTGCTCCAGTACCTGATTATTTTCTCAGTGAATGGGTTCCGAGCGAACACATAATCCAGGGACTTCACAATCCTCACTTACCCTCACGATATCGCCTCAAACTGTTAGAAAAACTCGCTAAAGAACCAACTATAGAACCAAGATTACAAGTAGCAGAATCAGTAGAAACACCATTAGCTATTCTAGAAGAATTAGCAGGAGACTTAGACTTTGCAATTCGCTTGGCGGTCAAATTTAATGCTATTTGTCCACCTGAATTAATTGAGTTAATAGAGGCACAGCACGCTATAGCTAGCGATTGGAATAGCGATCGCGAACAACTCAAAACATTAGGGCAAAGTCGTTGGAAATGGATTCGTTTAGCAGTAGCACAAAATCCATCAACTCCCGCAGAAACTTTGATGCAATTAGCGAGAGATTCTGTATTTAAAATTCAACTTGCAGTTGGGAGAAATCCTCAAACGCCTACCAATATTTTGGAAGTATTAATAGAACATCCAGAAAAAGCAATTCAGGGAACTGTAGTCACCCATCCTAACGCCACAGAGGAAATGCTGCATCGACTCTTCCCAACACACTTTCATTTGATGAAAAGTCGCCAAAATTTACCTGCTAGTATTATAGAACGTTTTTTTCAGAAAGCCAACAAAGATATACCTATTTGGAAACAAAATGATTTGCGACATTTGCTGTTAAAACAACCTAATACACCAAGCGAAATTTTAGCCCAATTAGCGAATGTTAATGTAGAGGAATTAAGAGCAGAGAAATTAGCAAACATTCAGCATATATCTGACTCAGAAATTTTAGAGAAATGGATTGAAGACGAGCTGCAATTTTTGGTTAATGTGGCGAAACATCCCCAAGTTTCGAGGGAAATTTTAGAGCGATTAAGTCAATATGAAGTTCCTAATGTTCAATTAGCAGTAGCACAAAATCCTTTAACCCCAACAGACATCAAAATGCAGTTATGGGGAGTGTTATCAAACCATCCTGACGATCGAGTTAAAACGAAAGTAGCGAAAGATTCCAATACGCCTGTTTCAATTTTGCAAACAATGGCAGAAAATGAATTTTATCAGACTAAATTATTACGAGAAATTCATCGAGTTTTGGCATCGGAATATAAACCAAATGCTTCCTCTTTTGAGTCTACTGCGGATTGGGTAATGTTTGACTTAAAACACCGAGTTTTATATCCGGCAAACATTAGGATAAATGTCGATCGCTGGATGGAAGCAATCCAAAACTTTGGCATTGTAGAGCGATTAATCGATGATTTAAAAGCTGGAGACAATCCGCCAGTATTACCTACTTTTTGGAACGAATTATTACCGGGATTACCATCAGATCAATTAAACCAAACTGTGCAAAATATTTTTGATATTTTACAACTGGTTAAAAGCCAAATCAAAGATAGTGAATTTTATCGTTCTACAGCCGTTGCATTAGTTGGTAATCCTCACACGCCAGTAGAGATAAGAGAACAGTTAAAGAATCAACTTACTCAACCTGTAAAACCGTTCTCTAGTGGCAAGGAAAATCGGGATTTACTATTAGCACTTGCTTACAATCCAGCGATTCCCGAAGCAGAAAGACTGGCATATTTTCAGCAACTTGGCTCTCAGAATTGGCAAGAAGCTGTTGCTCGAAATCCGCAAACTCTACCGGAAATTTTAGCACAAATGATGACAAAAACTGGTGTGGCTCGTCAAGCGATCGCACGCAATCCCAATGCCCCCGCTTGGATGTTAGCAGAACTAGCACAAGATAGCAATAGCACAACCAGAAGTTTTGTAGCAGAAAATCCGGGAACACCCCCAGAAATCTTGTTACAAATGGTGAGACAACCCGTTGAAAAAACGATAAATAATGTTTCTACAGTTAGAGAAACCGTACTCAAAAATCCTAACTTTTCCCCTTTAGAACGTTATCGATTACTATTAGAAAAAGAAGCAGAACAGGAAAAAGAAAATGCACATAAATTGATGATAAAACGACCAAATAGCCCTTATGCACTAACCGAAGTAATCAAAACTAGCAACAAAGAAACTCTTTACAAAGTCGCTCGTAACCCTCAAACACCGATTCAAATTTTAGAACAACTTGCCAAACATCCCGATACAATAGTGCGCCAGGTAGTAACAGAAAATAAAAATATCACTCCCAAATTATGTCTAGAACTTGCTCGTGATTCTGATAGTTCAGTTCGCGCTAGATTAGCAGGAAAAAAACTTCCTCAACAAGTTGCTGCTGAAATTTTAACAGAATTAGCTAAGGATTCCTCAGAATTTGTCAGGAGTAATGTAGCACTCAATCAAGATACTCCTAAAGAAGTTTTGAGCGAGTTAGTAAAGGATTTTTGTCAGACAGTTCGAGCCAAGGTTTTAAACAATCCAAATACACCGAGTCACGTCATAACTGAGGTAATCTTGAAAATTCAAAATAATCAGGAATTAGAGAAAATTTTCCCCGCTAAAAATCCTCAACTACCTACTGAACTGTTAGATCGATTAGCCGATAATCCCATAGATTTTATTCGATTTGTAGTCGCTGCTCATAGGAATACAGCTAGTAATACTCTGGAAAGATTGGCTTTTGATAAGTATAACTTGGTTCGTCAAACTGTAGCTGAAAATCCTCGCACTCCGACTGAAATTCTTATAGAAATGGCGAGATTAGATAATCCCGAAGAAATTGGTTGTTATCACACTGTTTCAACTAAAATTGCACTGCGAAAAGATGCTCCACCTGCTGCTTTAGAATTCATCGCTCGCAAGCCTGTTATATCAATTCGCCTTGATGTAGCAAAAAATCCTAATACACCTAGTAGCACCTTAGAATGGTTAGCAGAAAATGAAACAGACAAAGATGTTTTATGTGCGGTTGTACAACACCAAAATGCAACATCAAACATTTGGATAAACTTAGCTAGAAATGAAATAATAGCAGTCAGAGAAGCTGTAGCGGCTCAAATTGGATGCCCATCTGATATTTTAGAAATGTTAGCAGATGATGTTAGTTTAGAAGTGCGATCGCAAATTGCTGCTAATCCCAATACTCCAGCTTATATCATCGAGTATTTATCACAAGAAGAAAACTTTGCTGTTCGTGCTGCTGCTGCATCTAACCCTAACCTATCGATTACTCAGTTAGAAAGACTGGCGCAAGATGAAAAAGTCGAAGTTCGTCGTGTCGTTGCTCAGAATAATAATACTCCAGAATCTATCCGCCAAACTTTGCGAGAGTTATTATTGCCATCAAAAACTTTTCAATCTAATACAACTTTACGAGGATTAAGTCGTATTTACAAACCTAACATTGATAATCTACCCACATTGCTGTCAGAATACGTCCAATCTCCTAATGCTTTTGTCCGGTTTGTAGCATTATTGCATCCTTTAACCCCAGTGGAAGTACTACAGCAAAATGTGAAATCTTTATCTTGGATTGAACGTTATGCTATTGCTGATAATCCATCGACTCCAAACGAAATTCGCCAACAACTTATACAAGATAGTAATAAAATTGTGAGAGCAACTGCCAAAGCTGTTTTATAATTTTATTTGGGAGGTAATTTGTTATGAACTTAGAAACTGAACAACTTCTAGGAACTTTACAACTGTTGATAGAACCACCACTTAAATTTCGCCTTCCCAATAATCATTACTCATCATTCCTTACTTTTGTTTGGGATAGTGAAGAAAAAGGCGAACTAGATATCTTGAATCTAAGTTATATTGAAGACTGGATTCAACTAACGGATATTGAAGTCGCGTTGAAGAATTGGCAAACTGTTGAAAATAAAGGTTCTCTCGATCCAGATTTCGATCCGTATTATCTCAGACGCAGGAATAAAAATTATGCAGTTGATGAAGTTACGAGAGTTAAGAGAACCCAGAAATATCAAGGGATATTAGAACTTTTTTGCTCGGAACTTCAAGAGGTAGAAGTATTAAAATTTAGTTGTAGTAGGATCTATTCTTTCTGTGTTTTAATTGGCAAAACTCAAAGCAATGATTGGATTTGTATTTCGCCTACTGTTGCTCAAGAAACAAAAATCGAAAATCAATTTTCCCTTTCCGATTTACCTGAAGATAATAGCACTCATCAGTTAAGCGAAGCTAATTTAGTTTTCCAAACAAAGATTGAGAAAATTATTGCCGAATTAGAACCATTGACAATTTATGGATATTATGGAGGTGGCTATAATTACAGTTTTAATTATCATCTCGTTCTAACTGGAGGAACTACCAAAGAAAAAGCTCTAGAAAAAGCTTTACGTCAAGCAGGAATGTTAAAAATTGCTCAATTCCATCGATTTAATTTTAAGGAAATCTTCGATGAAGAGACGGAAGCCAAACCGAGATATGATTTATTAAATCGGTTTTTTCAGCAAAGTTTTTCGGAAAAGAAAATGATTAGTTGCAGTTTTTGGAACTGGATACATATTTACATTATTGGTCAAACTCGTACTGGAGATTGGCTGGGTGTGAATGTGGAAAGCGAATTTGATTTTAATCCTTAATTGGTATCCAACTATGAAACCTGAAATCGCACAAATTGTTGCTACTTTAGAAATGCTCACCGATGGTTTATACTATAGTTTAGTTGGAGATGAACCCTATAAGATTGTCACTTGGGAGATTGAAGAAAATGGAGAATTTACCTTTGAGAATTTTCTCAAAAATATTGAAGCTTTAATTCCGATTTCTGGGGAAGATTTTCTCAAAAATATCGAAAATCTGAAGCCGTTGTCTCTGATTGCAGAATACAAAAATTTAGTGGATTTATTACAATCTCATTTGGTCGATCTACAAGTTTATAGTTATTGTTTTCCTAAATTACCAAGTGGTTTATTTGCTAGTGAAGTCACCATTTTTGATGAAACTAAAACTCAACTTATTAAGGGAGTACCTGTAATTATTGGTGCAACTTCTACAGGGGAATGGATTGGATTAGCGCCTAAACAATACAATACGACAGAATCATCGCCTGAATTTAATATTCCTGAAATAACTGTTAGTGAAGCGATCGCCAATTTAACTAAACAACTCCAAGAAATTACCAATTCATTGGCTTATCCACTGCGAGAATATGAATTGACAAAAGTTCAACCAAAATGGGCGATCGCACTAACTAACAACCGACGGACTATTATCGAAAAAATTCTTGATGGAGCCCAGTTTACTGATATCCGTAGTGTTAACTCCTTTCTTCGCATCAGAAATCCTGAATATGAAACTTCGGATAAAGAGTTAAAATTAAATCAATTTTTTAACTCAGAATTGACTGATTCTAAAGTTTACAATCTCGATTTCGTAATTGCAGGAGAACATCTTACCATTCATTATCTACTAGGAAAAACTACCTCAAACGATTGGGTAGGTGTTGTGACAAATACCTATACTTGTTAAATTATAATGTTTTATTAAGCAGAAAATTTCAAGGCAGCAAGGTAAGTTTGCGTTTTTTTAGCATGGCGCTGATCGCCACAATCCCTGAAAAGACGGTGTGCAATTTGTAAATGTTCGATCGCTGACTCTTTCCAACTACGTCCTAAATAAGTTAAACTCAATCCTAGATGTGCATAAGCATCGTTCGGATTTTGTTGAACGGCTCGATGATGCTCTTCCAATGTTAGTAGTGCTGCACTAATTGCCAACTTAAAATCGTAGCTTAAAAATGCTTTTTTAGCATTGATTTTAAGGCTTTTTGTTTTACTATTCGTTCCCTCCTGGATGAGATTATTTAAAAAAGGAAAACTGAAACTTATAACCGGAGGTTTGTTAATCTCTTTTCCGATAGGCTGACCCAAAAATTGAGCAATTTCTGTAGGGATTTTATGTCCAATTTTTGATAGGTTTTGTTCCCAAATAGCCAGGTAGGTATCGATCTCACTAAAATAAAGCACCAGATACTCTTCAAACTCATCGACGGTATCAACTGTCATGGTGTGAACAGATGTAATTTTCTCCAGGGGAAAGCGCAAATACTCCATCAAAAATGGAGGAGAGAAACCAATTACCGATCTGGCTTTGAAGACAAGCCAGGGATGCTTACCATGCTTTGTGTAAATTAGTAATCCTGAGTTTTTATTAAATTCTAGATTCTCTTTTGTTCGCCATTTTGAGAAAATGAGAGATAGTCCCACGTAAATCAGAAATGGGAACAATATGCTCCCGATTTTTAGAAGTGTAGTACCGTTAAGCTGACCGATTAAATATCCGAAAATAAGGAATAAGCAAACACCAATGCAAGTAGCTCCTTGTATCATAAGGTGGGATCTACTGGGAGTCATTTTTTCTATAATTAGCTTGTTTTGATTATGATTAATTCTGAACGATGTTGGTGTTGACATAGGTAGATTCTCAAGTTTACTCTTACATAAGTTCTGGTGGATAAGAGACATTAAAAACATAACTGCGGACTTGATGCTGCGATCGCCACGCAATCCCATCTCCAGAAGTTCGTGCTGCTGCAAGAAAATCCCCTTGCTGGTTAAAAACCTCTAGCCAACCATCTGAGCCATCGGTGACAGTGCGAATAATTAATGTGTCCTGACCTTCAATGGTGATTCTGAGTCCATAAACATTTCCTCTGTCTTGCTTGGTAATATGTTCGCTATAAAATTTGTAAGACTCCCAAATGCCGATCGGTAACTCAATCTGCTCTTCTTCAATTCCTGTGCATCTTGGATCGAATTGAATATCCCCCTCATCCTCAAGAATTCTACGAGCATCACTGAGCATACAATTAGGCATTTTGTAATTCTTTAAGTAATCACCAAAATGAGTGCTGTATAAGGAGTCTCCAGACTCAGGCGTATGCCAAATTAGTTCGAGGTCAAAGGCAAATCGTAACGTCCTCAAGTAGGGATAAATAGTTGTTTCATCTAACGCAAATGCTGGCTCAACCCCTAATCCATGAATATGAAAATTCCAGTTTCTCGCAGGAAAGGTCAGGGGTTGTCCTTCGTCGTAAACCCGTCGATATCCTTGGGAATAAAATTGCTTGACTGTTTTCGCTGAAAGATTCATAGTGTTAAGTCATAATCATTATTAGATTGTACTAAAATTTGCGGAAATTGGAAAAATTATGAAATCAGAAACAGAACAACTCCTAGCAACATTAGAAGTTATTGTCGGTAATCCATTTATTTGTACGTTTGTTTGGGATACAGAAGAACAGGGGGAATTTAATCTTTGGAATTTAGCGATCGCCCAAAATTTTGTCAGCTTGACTGATGTGGATTTAGCGATCGCTCATTGGCAATCTGTCGAACGTTGGGGAACCCCTACCGAGCAAACTAAAAATTTTGAATATGCACCTCCAAGAAGTCAACGTAAAGATGGATGGAATGCAGAAATTGAAGCCAAACGATTTGAATCATATCAACAATTGTCACAGCTTTTGAAAGCAGAATTATCAGATTTACAAGCTTTTAAATTAAGCGTTCCTCAAGGATTATCTGACTCTTGTGAATGGAGACATCAAGACTATTGTGTTTATATAATTATCGGAAAAATTGCCGATGAAAATTGGCTTTGTTTATTGCCAACTGTTCCCGATCAAGTACATAATAAAGGTTTGGCTCAAACAACACTAACAAATCCCATTAAATCCCCAACTACTAAAACTTTAGAACTGCAATCTAAAATTAGGAGTATTTTAGCTGAACTTCCAGCTATTACTCTTTATGGCTACTATTATGGCGCTTATAATTACACTTATCAACATCAAATAGTATACGCCTTTTCTCAGTCAAAAGCATTAGCTATTGAACTGGCTTTACAAAGTGCAGAAATGCTAACAGTTGAAAAAACCAACGTTGAATATGCTTCTGATGAATACAACAGTCAAAAACTGAGTCAATTTTTTAATGCAAATTTGAACGATCGCACCATCTATACCCTGAACTTTTGGGAGATTAGTTACAATTACGAAATCGGAAAAGCATCGACTGGAGATTGGTTGGGAGTGCGATCGCTCTGGGAATTTGAATATAATCCTTGACAAAGCTTTCTCTTGTTCCACAATCATCTCTTGGAAACGAGCCGCTGCTTGCTCTGTCAGGGGAATTTGGACTTCCCCGGTATGAACGTTGGCTTTAAACACGGTGCGCTTGGACTCGTTTCTGAAAGTTGGGGCGTGTTATCGCTTTGAGCAATGGCAGAAGGTGAATCGATTTGTGGCAATTGAGTTTCAGGTAATCGAATTGATTCGCGATCGATCCTCAGCATAACCGACCTACCGCCCTTATCAGGGGAAAGCATTGCCTCGAAAGTAGTTCCAGGGGGCAATTTAGGACTGTCGGGGGAAAATGTACCCAAATTTTTCCCGTCAAGCTGGATAATGGGAGTACCTTGAAATCGATAATACTTTTTGTGAGTGGGAAGTAAATCGATCGTCCCCACTTGCAAAGTAACTTTTTGCTCCTTCCATTTTGAGTTGGAAAAATCCTCTTCTGAATAGTCATTATCGGGATGTTTAACATTAACAACTTCTATTTGGTTGACCCGATAATTTGACAAAGCATCGCAGATTTCATCCATGAATAATTTGTAGACAAGTGCGCCTTTACCTGCTTTATCTTGAGATTCAATCCACCGACAATCGACGGGAGGAACGATGAGGAGTCGCCTTCATTTCTTTCCCGAATCCTGTCAACGCTATTATCTAATTTCCACTGCTTAAGTCCCTGATTTTATGCTCTGAACAATTTGACAAATTAATCATTTTTTCCCGGACTTGACTGTTTATTGTCTAGTCCTACTGGCTCATTTTTATTTGTTCTACTTTCACTCTGATTCTCTCTATGTCCGGCAGATTTTCACTGCAACCACTCTCCAGCAAGCAAAAGATTTTTCCGTATTATCTAATGCTACATTTTGAAGTGCGGAATGTGGGTTCTATTGAAGGGAAATTTGGTCAAGGAAAACGAGGATTTAGTTTGAATCGCATCATGACTAAATTGGCTCATACTTCCGAAACTGCCATTGCTATTACCTTTTTAGTCATGAATCTCTCTGTCATTCTCCGACAGATTTTTTGGTCAATTTTTGGATTCAATTACTTTTTTCGAGTGACTGATTATCACAGATTATCTGTTAATTCATTAACCCGAAGAAAACTTATTTATCACTCTTACTCTGTTAGCTAGTTAATCATTCTGCTCCTTTTCTCCTACTTTTTCAGCAAGCCCTAAGTACTTATCCTTTAAGGTGGCTCAAATCGACATAGTTTGTCATAGCCATTGATGGTGTCTGGCAACAGAAAGTATGCTACTTTAAAGGCCAAAACCCGCTCTATAAGCGGGTTTTGTTAATCGGAGCGACACGATTTGAACGTGCGACCCCCACTACCCCAAAGTGGTGCGCTACCAAGCTGCGCTACGCCCCGATTTGTTTTCGCTTGTCTAGTATAGCACGAACAAAATAATCTGCAACTAGAAAACTTGGAAAATTTGAATTGCTTGCAATAAGTGGGGGACTGCTTCGGCTGACCAGCTGCCTTCGCAACGCCGATCGCCATTTACAATCAAATGCAGACTGTAAGAATGAGGATAACCTTCCACTTCCAGCCAAATTAAGTCTGTTTCGGCTTCAGTGGCAATTTTTTCCTCATCCATTAACTCACTCGCCATTTGTTCCATTGTGGCTGCTAATTGCGAGAACAAGCGGCAAAAGTCGTTTAACTCGGCTTCTGTGAGTTCGATCGCCCAATCATCCCCACCCACCAAACCCTGAAATTTTTCAGCTTTCGGGTTCCAACCAATTCGCCAACCTGCACCACTTTTAATCAATTTGTCATTTGTCATTTGTGATAAATCATGAAAATCCTCAAATCTGAAAATCCTGGTCACGGTTGGAGTTGCTGTGCGTCTCCTGGTTGAGGTAAAGAAGGTAAAGACCTACCAGGGTTGGGAGTGGGAGTTGGTGTTGGGGTGGGTTGAGATTCAGCGGCGACGTTGGGGTTAAAAAGACTGACGATGGTGTTGACTAAAGCATCTCTTTGGGAACGAGTCAGGCGAGTAATCACGGCGCGATCGCTATCCATCGGATTTTGCCGCAAAGTATCTCCACCCGGATACACACCTTCAAACATTACATCATTTGCGCCCAGATAATCTGCGATCGTCAATTTCCAATCCAAGCGGTAAATCGGGGGACGACCTTTAACAAACAGATGATATCGAATTAAGCGACCGACTAAAGTATTACTTGTCGCCTGTTTTCCCGTTTCCTTGCTGATATATTGATTTTCTTTGGGGAAATCTGGCAGCAGTTCATAAACTCTTTGCCAAACACTCTCCACTGTAATTCTTTGGGGATTCTGACTTGGTGCATCTTGTGCTAGTACAGGTTGGAGAGAGAATAAATTTGGGTTGATTGATGGGATGTGCGATCGCAAAACCACTAAACCCAAAATTGTTAAGGCTACAAGTGCAAATCTCGCTTTCTTAGTCATTGGTTATCGGTCATTAGTCATTGATCATTTGTTATTGTTCACTAACAAAGGACAAAAGACCAATGACTAATTACACTATTCGCCAATAATTTCTGGTTGAGTCAACTCATCAGACATTTCAATGATTGCCCGAATTACAGGTTTCATCATCGGATCGTCTATATTTTCAAAATCTTCATAACGGCGACGTTTGGCGCGATTTGCCACCTGTACCGTAATCCGATAACGGTTGGAAGCTGCTTTAATTAATTTTTCCGCATCATACATCACTTGGGTTTGGCTAGTCTCAAATTTGGAGCGCTTGTACATAAAACCCTGTTCTAAAGGTCATATTCCAGTGTAGCAGAGGGGCAGGCAGGGGAGATGGCAGGGCTGTTTCACGCTAAGGTGAAATCGGCAAAAGAAAAAATTCTCCGCTCGATCGCCAAATGGGGGTAGGGGCAATTCATGAATTGCCCCTACTTAATTAACTCGCTCAGGTTTACTTATTCAGTGCTGGAAAGCCATTATTTCCAGCCAATCCCCAATCCCCAAACTCAAGGATTCACCGCACTAAATAAAGCCGAATAATCAGCATCAGCAAGCCCCATTTCTTGAGCAATTTCTAAAATTTGCCGCACGCCTTCCAAACTGTAAGTATTTAAGTTATTTGACTGCGCTTGGTTAAGGAACAAATTTGTATCTTTGAGTAGGTGTTTGGTCGGAAAATTAGGATTAGTATAGCGTTTCTCGCTCCGATGAGGTACGGCTCTACGAGCTTAATTGCTTATTAATCAAGGGTTTTACTGTACCTCACTTAAGTAGGAATTGCTATAAAATCTCTTTCCAACATTCGCTTTAGTTTCTTGTCGAAAGTTGGTGCATATAAAGCACTTTGGCGTAAAAGTTCCATGAAAATTTCTACTTCTACACCTTGTTTTTGGACTAAACTTAAACTCAATGCAAAGGCAGTAGTTAGGGAAGCAATTAATTGATTTAGTGCTAATTTAACTGCGGCTGCTGTACCTACTTCACCAATTAAACGAGGTTCTGAACCGAAGTTTTGTAATAGATTTGACCATTTAGCAAATTGTTCGGGAGTTGCACCTAACATGACGATTAATTTGCCAGCTTTGGCTTCAGGAATACTCCCTAAAACTGGTGCTTCTAAATACTCACCTCCAGCTGCAATTACTTGCTGTTCAATCTGTTGGCTTTCTTGCGGGGAAATGGTTCCCATTTGAATAATTGTGCGTCCTTTAAGGTGAGTTTTGGCACTTTCAGAAAGTAAAACTTGCTCAATTGCGGCAGCGTTGGTGAGCATTAAAATTATACAATCGGCAGAGGCGATCGCACTTTCTGGCTCCTCAACCACTTGAGCACCCGCTGCTTTTAATTCTTCCACCTTTGATGCCGTGCGATTGTAAACAACCACAGGTATTTTAGCTAACAACAATCTCTGCACCAAAGGCTTACCCATCAACCCAGTTCCCAAAAATCCTACTTTCATTGACTGCTCACTCGAATTCCACAACTTAAAACTATACCTTGATAATTAATTAACCATTGCCACAAAGGTTGTAAATCTTGTTCATTGCATTGATAGGAAAGATTTAAACCTTTAGTAGCAATACCCATTTGTTGCAGTTTTTCCTCTTTCTCTAAAACCTCTAAATTCCTTTGAACTTCTTTAGCTTGTTCGTGCTTAATTAATTTCCTGTTTAATTGACATTTATTTCTTGAGAAAACGCCAATGCTGCTTCATACGCAGCTTGGTAATCTTTACCGCCTAACATTACCTCACCGTAATACTCGTAAGGCATTTTACCATACACTGGAAGCGGGTTATCTTCTGGATAATCTTCCTTCGCTTCTTCAACGGCTGCTATTAGTTGCTTCACAGTCAAACAATGTGCTGGAAAATAATATAGTTCCTCCGCCTTCTTATCCCAAAGGGTAAAGGATGGATCGACAACATTATTATCCAATTCAATCCAACTATGTTCGATCGGTGGCAAACTTTCTCCCGCAACAATTAAAAAACCCTGAACATAAGTGCATTCAGGATGCAGTAACGCTGCTTTGTAAGCATTTTCAAAGGCATTTTTAGCCAACTTTTTCAGAGATTGACCAACTTGTATTGAGAGATTAGCATTTAACGGTTTATTCATAGCTAATACCATAACATTTTTTTATTATAAACAGTAATAAGCAGAAATTGATAAAAAATATTGACTGTTACTAGCAGAAACATTTTGCCAACCACAGTCAACATTAAAATTAAAAATTTTCAACCTATTGTTGCTACAATTTTCTGAAATTACAGATTGTGAGCGCTTAAATACTCAGCTAATGCTTCCGATCCGCCAATCAATTTACCGTCAATAAATACTTGTGGTACAGTTTTTGCACTAGTCACAGCTTGCAAAGAGCGGGTAGTAATATCTTTACCTAAAACTATTTCTTCAAAAGGAATTCCCCTGTCTTTTAAAGCAGCTTTAGCACGCGCACAAAAAGGACAACCAACTTTTGTAAACAGAGAAACTAACTGAGGTTTAGCTGCTTCAGGGTTGATGTATTTGAGCATTGTTTCGGCATCAGAAACTTCAAAAGGATCGCCTTCTACTTCCGGTTCAATAAACATCTTTTCGATTACTCCATCTTTGACTAACATAGAGTAACGCCAAGATCTTTTACCAAAACCTAAATCACTTTTATCTACTAACATTCCCATTCCTTCAGTAAATTCTCCATTACCATCAGGAATAAATTTAATATTTTCTGCTTGTTGATCTTTCTGCCACTCTTCCATTACAAATGGATCGTTTACCGAGATACAAATAATATCGTCTACTCCATTTTCTTTGAAAGTTGCGTACAGTTCATTGTAACCAGGAACGTGAGTGGAAGAACAAGTGGGAGTAAAAGCACCGGGAAGAGCAAAAACCACAACTGTTTTCCCTGGAAATAACTCATCAGTGGTTATATTCAACCATTGACCATCTTTACGAGTTCTAAAAGTTACATGGGGAACTTTTTCCCCTTCACGGCTTTTCAACATTATTCCTATCTCCTGATTTTGTTAGGTTTTGCTGATAATAACACGATTTGTTAGATAATTCTTTATTAAGAAAACATTAATACGATCGCACGCAATTACCACAATTATCAAACAAAAACAGTTGTGGCTAATTAGTTCAATTCATAAAATGCCAAAATCGAGGAAAAGTTTTTCTGTATAATAAGTTAAGTTATCCTTAGCTGTAAAGTTTAAAGACTAAAGGCAAAAATATATGGCGCGAGGCGATCAAATCTATGCCATGAGACACTTTATTAACATTAAAGGTGTTTACGAACATCATGGGATTGACTGCGGTGACGGTACAGCTATTCATTACCGTAAACCTAGCGAGACAATTGAACGTACTTCTTTAGAAACTCTCTCTCAAGGTGGCATAATTTATGTTAAAACATATCAAGTTTCTTTCATTCCCGATGTGGTTATACGTCGCGCCGAAAGTCGTTTAGGAGAGAGAAAATATAACTTACTTTTTAATAACTGCGAACATTTTGCTACTTGGTGTAAAACTGGAATTAGCTTCAGTCAACAGGTAGTAGATTTTATTCCCATGTTACGTTATATCGATGTCGATACTTTATCTGAACCTATGAATCGTTCTTTAAAAGATGGTAATCAAGATGAATCTAGTCGGTTAGTTAATGAAGCTCTTTCTCAAATCCGAACTACTTGGGATAACATACAACCTCAATACACTCAAAATCTTAAAGAAATGAATGACTGGGAAAAAGTAGCTAAGGAAGCTTTAAAGCGAAACCGGGAGGATTTAGCCAGAGCAGCATTACAAAAAAAACAAAAGTATAAACAACAAGCTATGCAACAAGAAGAAATGTTGCAAAAGTTAGCCAAAATGACTCAAGATCTCATTGAAAAGCAGCGAGATAACCAACAAATACAGTTTTAATACCGTGAATCAAAATCAAAATTGGCAACAATTTGCTTTATTATTAATCGACGTACAAAATGATTTTTTCTCTCCCGAATTTGCCCAGGCATTTCCTGATTTTACTGCTAATATTTCCCAGTTATTAACCTTTTGCCGAAATGCGGGTTTAGAAGTAATTCATTTACGGGAAATCTTCAATCCAAATGGTTCAGATTGGTTAGCTAAATATCGCTTAAGAGGTCGATCGCCTTGCGTCAGAGGAACCACTGGTGCAGAAGTGTTAAATGTGGCGCAAGAAGTACCAGGAGAAATAGTATTTGAAAAACAAACAATGGATGGTTTTCTTAATCCTCAATTACTCAATTATTTACGTTCAAATCACAAACGTTTTTTATTAACAGCAGGTTTAGCTACATCAGTTTGTGTCCTATTTACCAGTGCTTCGGCGGCGCAATTGGGTTTTTTAGTAACAATAGTTGCTGATTGTTGTGCAGATTATCCCGAAGCACATCAAATGGTTTTAAAACGTTACCGAGGATTTTTGTTGGAGTTTATTAATTACCGAGAAATAGGCGAATACTATCAGAAAATGATTGCACAAATTGAGCGATCGCAAAGCTTCTAGAGCGCCAATTCAGTAATCCCAGAAACCGGGTTTCTTTGGCTTGGGGTAACAAAATATCGGCTGCGCTAGGGAAAGAAACCCGGTTTCTCATCCCCGACTACAATACTGAATCGGCGTTCTAGAGGAGAAACGGGAAATCGAAATGGTAGATTGACCCAACAATTATTTAATTGGACAGATGTTGATGGTACTGGAATTGCTTTCGATTCTTCTACAGGGTTTAAATTACCAAATGGTGCCGATCGCGAAGCGTGGACTACGCCCATTCGTTCTCCTGATCTTGCTTGGATACCTTTAGAACGTTGGAATGCTTTAACTGCAAAACAACAAAAGAGATTTCTTCCCCTTTGTCCTGATTTTGTCGTTGAATTACTTTCTCCAAGTGATAGTTTAACTGCAACGAGCGAGAAAATGCAGGAGTATTTAGCAAGATGAATAGATTAGTGTATCCACCAATAACCAATGACTATTAACTACCTCGATACTGCACTCGATAAATACGATTATTTGCCTCTTCTGTAAATAGTAAACTGCCATCAGGAAGTACCAATACTCCCACAGGACGACCCCAAACAGTTGGCACATTTGGATTTAGTAAAAACCCAGTAACAAAATCTTCGTAATGCCCAACTGGACGACCATTATTAAAAGGAACAAATGCTATTTTATAACCTGTTCCTTGACCGCGATTCCAAGAACCACGAAAAGCCACAAATGCACCATTCTGATATTTTTGAGGAAAGGTTTTTCCATCATAAAATTTTAGCCCCAAAGCGGCAGAATGGGCTTGAAAAAGTACATCAGGAGTTAGAGTTTTAGCAGCTAAATCAGGTCTTTCGCTTTTACCATTTGTAGTTCTGCGAGGGTCAAGTCTATTCGGTGTCAAATAAGCAAAAGGCCAACCATAAAATTCTCCTTGGCGAATCCGGGTAAGAAAATCTGGGACTAAATCATCACCAATTCCATCTCTTTCATTAACAGTTGTATACAGTTCTTTGGTTTGGGGATGAAAGTCTAAACCTACAGGATTTCGCAACCCAAAAGCAAAAGTTTGGCGATTTGAACCATCTAAATTCATCACTTGAACTGATGCTCTTGGTAATTCTTCCACATCTACATTAGAACGAGAACCAACAGAAACATACAACTTTTTCCCATCAGGAGAAGCAACGACATTTCGTGTCCAATGTTGTCGATAACCTCCGGGAGTTAAGTCGGTGATTTTTTGTCCTTTACCTTGAATTTCCTGCTGACCTTTTTGATAGGGAAAGCGGAGAACTTCACCAGTATTACCCAGAAAAAAGTTGTTTCCAGCAAAAGCCATGCCAAAGGGTATATTTAACCCATTTTGTGCGGTAGCGAAACTTTTTCGGACATCTGCTACACCATCGCCGTTGGTATCTTTTAATAGGAGAATGCGATTTGCGGGAGTTTCTGTTACTAATACTTCGCCGTTGGGAGTTAATGCTAACCAACGAGGTGCGTTGAGATTTTCGGCAAAAACATTGACGACAAAACCATTAGGAACTCGCAAAGTTGGGTTAGCAGGAATGGCAACTACTTGGGGAGATTTAGAGGCGCTTTGGGTGGCGAAAGGTTTGGGTAGAGAGTTAATGTTAATGCGGATAGGTTGGGGAGAAAAGTTTTGAGTTTGTACTGTTTTGTTAGCTGTTGGTTTGGTTTGTTTTGAGATAGGACTTTCCCCAGAGTTGGCGGAAAAGTTGCAAGCAGTTGTAGCGATCGCTAAAGCTGTTAATAGCAAAAGTTTACTGAATTTCATCATATCAAACCTTAATTAATCTAAGTTGCTGAGAAAAAATTTAATTTTTCTAAAAATATCCTAAAGTATGAGAACCTAAAAAAGATTAACTCAAGAAAGGGAATTTTTACAGATGCGTTTAACCTCTCTGGATGTTTTTCGAGGTATGGCGATCGCAGGTATGATTCTATTCAACACAGCGAGTCTAGGAAAAGTATATCCTTTTTTAAGTCACGCTGACTGGAATGGCTGTACTTTAGCAGATTTAGTGTTTCCTTTTTTCTTGTTTATCGTCGGTGTGGCGATGTCTTTTTCCCTTTCTAAGTACACCAATGGAAAGCATCCAAGGGCATCAGTCTATAGACACATTTTTCGCCGTAGCATCATTCTTTTTGGGTTAGGTTTGTTGCTCAATGGCTTTTGGAATTACGACTTTAGTACAATTAGAATTATGGGCGTGTTACAGCGAATTGCCCTAGCTTATCTATTAGCAGCTTTGGCAATTCTTAAATTACCCAAAAAAGGTTTATGGGTGCTAATAGCAATTTTACTCTTTGGTTATTGGGCAACAATGACATTAATTCCTGTTCCTAATTATGGTGCAGGTGTGTTAACAAGAGAGGGAAATTTTGGCGCATGGATCGATCGCCTAATCATCACAACAACCCATCTTTATAAAGGAGATAGTTACAACTCAATGGGAGATCCAGAAGGCTTATTTAGCACTTTACCAGCCATAGCAACAGTGCTTTCAGGTTACTTGACAGGCAACTGGTTACGTAAACAAATTCCCAGCACACGCACTAGTATAAACTTAGCATCGATCGGCATTATTTGTCTGTTCATTGGTTGGAATTGGGGATTATTATTTCCCATCAATAAAAAGTTATGGACAAGTTCTTATGTCTTGTTTACCTCTGGATGGGCAATAGTATTATTAGCTGGGTGTTACCAATTAATAGAAGTGCGCGAATTACGCCGTTGGGGAAAGCCTTTTGAAATTCTAGGATTAAACGCCATTTTCATTTTTATAGCTTCAGTCTTAGGCTTAAAATTAATGGCAAAAATTCAAATAGGTACAGGCAAAACTGCCATCAGTCTTTACGATTTGATTTACCAAAACTTATTTGCATCTTGGGCAGGTGAAATGAACGGTTCTTTATTATTCGCCTTAATAACTTTATTATTTTGGTGGGCAGTTGCCTATTTAATGTACTATAAAAATTGGTTTTTCAAAGTATAACAAAAAGCAGAATGCAGCGACAAAGCAACCAGTCAAATTTTTGCCTTCTGCCTTTCTTACCAACAGGGAGAAGCAGCGAGTAAATCAGTTGCTTCTTGCTTCGGTAAAGGTTTCGCAAATAGGTATCCTTGCCCAAATTCACAGTTTAATTCCCGCAATTGTACTAATTGTTTTTTTGTTTCAATTCCTTCTGCTACTACACTCATTTTCATCGTTTCGGCAATTTTTTTAATAGCAGGAATTAATCCTAAACTTTCTAAGGTTCCATCTAATTTACTAACAAACGATCGATCCACTTTCAGCGTATCAACTGGAAAATTATGCAGGTAACTTAAGGAAGAATACCCAGTACCAAAGTCATCAATACATAGTTGAATTTGTCTTTGACGCAACTTTTGTAAAATTGCTTTAGCCGATTGAGCATTATTGATAAATGCACTTTCTGTAATTTCTAATTTGAGATTTTGGGGATTGATTTTCACCTCCGCCAAAATTTGGTCAATTTGTTCTACTATATCAATTTGAGCAAATTGTTTAGCCGAGATATTTACACTCATGAAAATAGATTCATCTATAAGTTTTTCCTGATGCCATTGCTGCACTTGATGGCAAGCTTGCGACAACACTAATTTACCAATTGAGTTGATTAAACCTGTTTCTTCAGCTATGGGAATAAACAAACCTGGGGGAACAATTCCTTTGGTGGGATGTTGCCAGCGAACTAAGGCTTCAAATCCGGTAATTTTTCCGGTACAAAGAGAGATTATTGGTTGATAATGGACAACAAATTCTTCTTGCTGAATGGCTTTTCGTAAGTCATTTTCTAACTGTAAAGCTTGCATTGCTGCGGCGTGCATTGTTGGATCGAAAACGTGATATTGTCCTTTTCCTAATGTTTTTGCTCGATACATAGCGGTGTCAGCATCCCGCAAGATATGTTCTGCTTGTTCGTAATTATCATTACCTAAAGCGATACCGATACTTGCATTAATAAACACTTCGTTTCTTTTTAATTGAAAGGGAAATGAAAGAGCTTTTAATATTCGATCTGCTACTTGAGTTGCACTGTTAATATCATCAATTTGTTTGATAAGAATCGCAAATTCGTCACCGCCAAATCGAGCGATCGTATCTTCGGAGCATAAAAGTAACTTTAATCGATTAGTTAAAGCAATTAAAAGTTCATCTCCTACTAAATGACCTAGAGAATCATTAATCACTTTAAAGCGATCGCAATCCAAAAACAACACGGCAAATTGATAATCATGATTTTCTTGAGCAAGTTTCAGTAATTCCACAATTTGCTCCATAAAAAAAGCTCGATTAGGTAATCCAGTCAGCGCATCATGGAGAGCCATATCAAGCAGTTTTGTTTGCAGTAACTTACGTTCTTGAATTTCGCGTTTTAATTCTTCTATTACCGCTTGTAACTGATAAGTTCTTTCCTTGACTCTAGCTTCTAACTCTGCATTCAACTTTTGATTTTGTACTTTAGCAGCTTTTAATGCTAGTTGAAGGCGAACTCTGGCTAAAACTTCCTCAAATTGAAAAGGTTTAGTAATATAATCAGCACCACCCACCGTAAAAGCTTTTACCTTATCAAAAGCATCATTCAAAGCACTTAAGAAAATCACCGGAATTTCCGCAGTTTTTGGATTAGATTTCAACCTTTCACATACTTGATAACCATCCATAACTGGCATCATAATATCCAGCAAAATCAAGTCTGGTAAAAGAGTATCCATTGCTGTTAGCGCCATTTGTCCTGTCAGCGCTTTCCGCACATTATAACCTTCATTTACCAAAAATGATGAAAGCAGACGTAAATTTTCTGCTGTATCATCAACAATTAATATATCTTCTTTGTGATTTACTAATGCTTGCTTAGTTAATTTTGAGTTAACATTCATTACTGCTCGCCTTTTTTTTGAAAAATGCGGATTCATTTTTACTATATCTCTCAATTATATTACTTTCCCTAATTACTACTTGGATTTTTGAGAAATTTTTTCATTAATTCCATTATTTGCTCAAACTGGAAGTTATCTACTAAATTTCTTAATGTGGAACTTAAAACAGATAATTCTTGGGGAATTTGCTTAATCAATTCCAAAATTAAAGTATCACTTCCTTGAGCAGCTGCATAATGTAAATTTTCTGTCCATGCGATCGGCATCTTTTGCAAGCATGAAGTTAACGATTCATTCTTGACTGGGACTGCTGCATCTTTGATTTCTTCCTGTTCGTAAATGTATTTTACACCCAAATGGTTAGATATTTTTTCCAGCAACTCTTGTTCTTGAAAAGGTTTACGAACAAAATCATCACATCCAGTAGATAAAATCACTTTTCGATCCTCTTCAAACGCACTAGCAGTTAAAGCAATAATCACCGTTGCTTGACCTTGCAAATGATTTTTAATAATTCTGGTAGCCTCGTAGCCATTCATTACAGGCATTCGCATATCCATCAAAATTAAATGTGGTTCCCAAACTTCCCACATAGCCAAAGCTTGTTGACCATTTTCCGCTTCCTGCACCGCAAACCCTAAAGAAGTCAGCAATTTAACTAACAATAGTCGATTAGTTGACTTATCTTCAACTACTAGAATTCGACAAGTTGGTTGATTTTTAGCTAATCCAATAATTTTTCTCTTTTCTAAATTGACTTGGGGTTTCTGAGTAGATTCAGCCATCTTAATCGGAATTTTAAAGCTAAATTTAGCACCGAAACCTTGTTCGCTACTAACAGCGATTTTTCCTCCCATGATTTCCACAAATCTTTGGCTGATAGATAAGCCTAAACCTGTACCAGTACCAGACTTCAACCCACTTGCAGTTTGAGCAAAAGGAGTAAATAACTTACTTAATTCATTAACTGCAATACCTGGACCAGTATCAGCAACTTCAAAGAATAATTTAGCATTTTCTAAGTCTGAAGAAGAATTATTTTCCATCTCTACTCGTAAAGTAACGCTGCCAACTTGAGTAAATTTGATAGCATTACTCAGCAAATTAATTAAAACTTGCCGCAATTTTGCTTCATCAGTTTTAATGTATTGTGGCAATTCGGACTTACACTCAAAAGTTAGCTTCAATTGCTTAGAGTTGGCTTTCAATTTGAACATTTCCTCTAAACTTTCTAGTAGATAGGGTAAATCAAAGCTATTTTCATTGAAAGTCACTCTTCCTGCTTCGATTTTGGACATATCCAAAATTTCGTTAATTAATTCGAGTAAATGTTCTCCACTACTGCTGATAATTCCCAAAGATTCTTTATGTTCGGCTGCTAAAGTGCGATCGCGATTCATCACTTGAGTAAAGCCGAGAATTGCGTTTAATGGCGTGCGTAATTCGTGACTCATATTAGCCAAAAATTCGCTTTTTGCATAGTTAGCAGCATCAGCAGTTTCTTTGGCTTTCATTAGTTCAACTGACTGTTGTTGAGTTTTAGCTAATAATTCTGCTTGCTGTAAAGCTACTCCTAATTGATTGCCAATTTGCACAACCATTTTTATTTCTGCTTCTTGCCATTGTCGGGGTTCAGCGTTTTGGTAAGTTGCTAATAATCCCCACAATTGATTTCCACAAAAAATCGGTACTACAATATATGCTCTAGCTTGCACTTTTTTTAATAATTCTAGATAGCAGTCATCAAAGTTAGCTGTATAAATATCTGTGACACAACGGTAACTAGTTCCATGACGATACATCCCTCCTTGGTTTTCTTGTAAGTAGGTATCTTGAATTTGGTTATCTGCACTATCTAAACTTTTTACAGCGCATTCTTCTTTACTAACAGCAACTTTTGTTAATTCTAGTTGCTGTGCTTCAACTAATAAATTCCATCCAACTGCTACTGACTCGGCGACAAGTTCTCCACTCCAATCAGGATTAAATCGATAAACAAGTACTCGATCGCACTCAATAGCTTGGCGTAATTCTTGAGTAGTGGCGCTAAAAATTTGATTAATATCTAAGGTTTGGCGCATTCTTTGAATTACTCTAGCGATCGCTCTTTCTCTATCAGCTATTTCTCGCAAAGTTGACTCTACTTTTTTGCGTTCGCTAATATCTCGTACCACACAAACTGATGTGGTTTCATCAATTTTTGTCATCGTCTTTTCTTGGGGGAAAAGACTGCCATTTTTGCGCCTTCCGGTAGCTTCTATACGACAGTTACCTGTATTAGCAAACTCAGGCAAAACTTCTCTTTCAAATCGCTCCATTTCAGTTTTTTCGTAAAGATTTCGCCAATTTGTCCCTAGTAAATCTCGCTCATTTTCGTAGCCATATATTCGCAAATAAGCTTCATTTAAATAAACGTACCTATCCGCTGCATCAATAATCGCAATTCCATCACTCACCGCTGCCATTGCTGCCGCTTGTTGCTGTAAGGCTAATTCTGTCCGTTTGCGATCGCTAATATCCCGGATAATTCCCACCAAAACTTGCTCGTTGGCACTATCTCGAAAAGCTATTTTTTTAGTTAAAATAGTGTGGATATTCCCCCTTTTGTCGGTTAATTTTTCTTCTATTTCATGCTCAGTTCCACTCTGGAAAACTAAGTCATCATAACCCCAAAAAACTTCGGCTTCTTCGGGAACTAAAAAATCGTAATCTGACTTTCCTAATAACTCTTCGCGATCGTGCCCTATTAATTGACAAAACGCATCATTCATCATTGTCCAACGATGTTGTTGGTCTTTCACAAAAATTGGATCGGACAATGCGTTCATTACTCGATCCAAAAAATCTTTATTTGTCTTTAAACGAGCTTCACTCTCTCGTAAAGCTGCCTCAGCCGCAATTTTTTCTTTAATTTGTGTTTCCAACGCTGAATTAGCTGCTGTTAGTTCAAATGTCCTTTCTTGGACGCGAATTTCTAACTCTTCGTAAGCCTGACGCAAAGCAAACTCTGCCTTTTGTCGTTCAATAATCTCTCGCTGCAATTCCAAATTTAATGCTTCTAGTTGTTCCGGTGTTTGTAATGTTAAAAATTGGGGTAATAAATTTACCATTTGTAATGCTGTATAGCAGGATACAAAGGCTGTCAAAGCATTTTCTATTCCTGTCATCCAGTAAGCTGGATGCCACAGCGTCCAAACTTCCAGCAAGTGACCTAAACCGCAAAGAATAATGAAAGCGCCAAACAACAAAAATACTTTGTGAAAGGGAACATCTTTTCGTTTACAAACGAAGTAAATTAGCATCGCTGGTATGGAAAAGTAGGCGATCGCTATCAACAGATCGCTAACTAAGTGTAATCCTACCAAAGGCGGTTTCCACAAATAGCAATGACCATGAGGAATAAACTGGCTAGGCGAAGTAAAATTCTTAATTATTTCCCACATAATTTAATTCTTAAAGTTTTTCAAAGCTACCAGATCCAATCGGGTTCAATTTCAAATCTCCAAGTCAATAATTCCCACATCATCCGTAAGACATATTGTTTATAATTACTTAATTTTTGCTGTTTTACTACTTAGCCTGTAGAATATTCTAAAACTTTTTTTATTTTTTTCAATTTAACTCTACCTTATGGACTGTGTTCTTTACTACAGTCATTTGTAATACTATAAATACAAATTCACCTAAGTGCAGCAGGGCAAAAATGAATGAGCAGTTGAAAATAGATGAAAAATTGAGTATGAAAGCCTTTTTCCCTTCTACCTTCTTGCGCCATCAACTTAAGCTAGTTAGAAATCATCAATGCCAGAGCAAAACTTTTTCCTTCCCCAACTTACAGATGATGGTTCTTTTACCTTTTTTTCTGCTGAATTTGGCGAAACTTTTCACAGTCAAACTGGTGCAATTCAAGAAGCCGAAGCCAAGTTTGTGCAACCGTTACAGTTGAAACAGCAAGCGGAAAAACCCAAGTTGCAATTACTAGACATTTGTTATGGTTTGGGGTATAATTCGGCAGCTGCATTAAAATCAATTTGGCAAATCAATCCCAGTTGTCAGGTAGAATTGTTTGCCTTGGAATTAGATGCCACAGTCCCCGCAGCCGCCAAAGCTCATAACTTGATGGATAATTGGCCCCAGCCTATCCCCCAAATTCTCAATCAATTAGCGAGCCAGTACCAAATCCAAACCGACAACCTCAAAGCCACCTTAATCATTGGCGATGCTCGTTCTACTATCCAACAAATACCCCCCAGTTGGCAAGCAGACGCAATCTTTCTTGACCCTTTTTCCCCTCCTAATTGTCCCCAACTTTGGACAGTAGAATTTTTAGCAAAAGTAGCCAAACATCTGAAGCCTGAAGGTAAACTTGCCACCTATTCCTGTTCTGCTGCCATCAGGAGTGCGCTGTTGGCGGCTGGGTTAAAAATTGGAGCGACGACACCTGTGGGTAGGCGTTCCCCAGGTACGATCGCCAGCTTCAACGCCACAGACTTACCCCCCCTATCCCAGCAAGAACAAGAACACCTGCAAACTCGCGCCGCCATTCCCTACCGCGACCCGAATTTATGCGATCGAGCAGATACAATCTTGCACCGTCGCCACTTAGAACAACAAACTTCCTCCTTAGAACCCACCTCCCACTGGAAAAAACGCTGGTTTTAGGGACTGGGGACTGGGGACTGGGGACAAGGGGACAAGGGGAATTTTTATCTTCTGCTCCGAGAGCTCCCCTACTTGCACTTTTTAACTTTTTAACCCTTGTGATTTAAATCACACAACCTAAAGTTTTGTCTCACTGTCAAACATCTAAAAACATATTTTTCTATAGTTATAGTTAGTATTGTTAGCGATCCCCATCTAGGAGAAAATCGTCCTTAAGTCGTTTTTTTAGTGAAACGTAACTTTACTTTATTAACTAAAGTTACCTGGTTAAAATTCTCTTTTTACGTAATCATTATAAATTTAGGAAGGCGAAAGTGGCCGTGAGTCCTCGTTTTAATATAGCTGTTGATTCATTCGGTGCAGCAAATACTCTAGATACCTCATCTTCAACAGAAAATGGCTTCAATATAGACCAGCCAAAAGTTCTTGTTGTTGACGATCATGCTGCTAGCCGGATGACAGCAGCCGCCCTTCTCGCAGTGGAGGGCTACGAAGTACTAGAAGCAGAAAATGGCCCAGCAGCATTAATTACAGTGATAGAAAGACAACCCGATGTAATTTTGCTGGATGTGATGATGCCAGGAATGGATGGGTTTGAAGTTTGTCATAAGTTAAAACAAGACGAACAAACTCGACTAATTCCAGTAATTTTTATTACGGCACTTAACGATCGCCGATCGCGCATCCGAGGTATAGAAGCTGGAGGAGACGATTTTCTTACCAAACCATTCGATCGTCTAGAACTAGCAGCCCGTGTTAAATCACTAGTACGGCAAAAACGGTTAAACGAAGACTTAGACCACGCCGAACAAGTAGTATTTTCGATCGCCAGAGCCATTGAAAGCCGCGACCCCAACACAGGCGACCACTGCGAAAGATTAGCCGCAATGGGTAAAGCCTTCGGTACTTATCTGGGGCTTTCTCGTTCGGAAATTCGCGACTTAATGTGGGGCGGATATCTCCACGATATCGGCAAAGTCGGCATTCCCGATGCCGTATTACTCAAAAAAGGTCAATTCACCGAAGAAGAACGGCTAATCATGAATCAGCACGTTCTGATCGGCGAAAAAATTTGCCAACCTCTGAGAACCATGCACGGCGTTCTCCCCATTATTCGCCATCACCACGAACGTTGGGACGGTAGCGGCTACCCAGACAAGTTATCTGGAAAGCAAATTCCCTACCTAGCGCAGGTGTTCCAAATCATCGATATTTACGATGCGCTAACTAGTGAGCGACCTTATAAAAAAGCATTCTCGATCGAAGAAGCCCTCAAAATTATTAACCAAGAAACTACTAAAGGTTGGCGAAATCCCCAGTTAGTCGCTCAATTTATCGAGTTTATTACTTACACCCAACTGAAAAAAAGCTGATCCCCAGAATAAAAATCTCTGGGGTAATTCAATATACATAGTAGACACGAAGCAAGGTATACTGCGGTATTTGTAGACTCTGTGTTTAAAAAATGGTAGCAGTAGCAATCTTAGCGGCGGGACGTGGAACGCGAATGAAATCGCAACTACCCAAAGTATTACATCCCTTGGGTGGACGTTCCCTCGTAGAAAGAGTAATACAAAGTTGTCTAGAAATTAATCCCATCAGGCGCATCGTCATCATCGGTTATGAAGGAGAGAAAGTCAAAGACGCTCTCAAAGATATTCCCGATTTAGAATTTGTCGAACAAAAAGAACAACTGGGAACAGGACACGCGATTCAACAATTATTACCTCATTTAGAGGGTTTCACTGAGGATTTATTAGTTTTAAATGGCGATGTACCTTTATTGCGCCCCCAAACAATTAAACATTTAATCGAAACTCACAAAGAAAATAAAAATCCCGCCACTTTGTTGACTGCATATTTACCAAATCCGAAAGGCTACGGGCGGGTTTTTTGTAACGGTCAAAACATCATTCAACAAATAGTAGAAGACCGAGATTGTACGGCAGCACAAAAGCAAAATAATCGCATTAATGCGGGAGTTTACTGTTTTCACTGGCCTGACTTAGCCAGGGTATTACCAAATTTAAAAGCCGACAACGACCAAAAGGAATATTATTTAACTGACGCGGTAAATGCTCTGATGCCAGTGATGGCGGTTGATGTGGAAGATTACGAGGAAATTGTTGGCATTAACGATCGCAAACAACTAGCATTAGTTCATCAAATTTTGCAAGACAGAGTTAAAGATCGTTGGATGACTGCTGGTGTCACTTTAATAGATCCTGATAGCACAACCATTGATGACACAGTGGAAATTCAACCCGATGTCATTATTGAACCCCAAACACATTTAAGAGGTAAAACTATTATAGGAACGGGTAGTAGAATTGGCCCTGGTTGTTTAATTGAAAATAGTCAAATTGGCGAAAATGTGACCGCACTTTATTCAGTAATTTCTGATAGTGTAGTTCAATCAGGCACAAGAATTGGCCCTTATGCTCATTTGCGCGGTCATGTAGAAGTAGGGGAAAATTGCCGCTTGGGGAACTTTGTGGAATTAAAAAATGCCAAGTTAGGAAATAAGACAAATGTCGCGCATTTGTCTTATTTAGGAGATGCCACATTAGGCGAAAAAGTAAATATTGGTGCGGGCACAATTACAGCTAATTATGATGGAGTGAAAAAACATAAAACTACAATTGGCGATCGAACAAAAACAGGTTCCAATAGCGTATTAGTCGCACCTTTAACTTTAGGTTCAGATGTTACCATAGCCGCTGGTTCTACCATCACCGAAAACGTCCCCGATGATAGTTTAGTTATAGCTCGTTCCCGTCAAGTAGTCAAACCCGGTTGGCGGTTAAAAACTAATCAAGACAGCGAAAAAAGTTAATCAATTTTGAGTTTTGAGTTTTGAGTTTTGAGTTAAAATAATTAATTGTAAGCTTAAAATTTAAAACTCATCACTTATTTCGGAGGCAACATGACTCAAATAGTTCTAGACAATATTAATCCAGATGTTTTAGAAAAAATTCGCAACTTAGCGCAAAAACATAACCGCACTTTAGAAGATGAAATCAAAACCATTCTCGCTCAAGTTGCAGCAGAAATCCCTCCTCAACCATCTGTTCGAGCAAGTTTTCGAGACAGACTTTTAGAAGCAAGGCAAAGACATGGCAATCAGTTGTTTAGTGATAGTGTAGAACTGCTTAGAGAGGACAGAAATCGTTGACTAAATTTGTCGTTGATGCCAATGTAGCAATCAAATGGGTATTATCTGAGGTTCATTCTGAACTTGCTATGCGTTTATCTTGCCTTAGCTGTCACCAATCAATGTCAAATGGTAACAGCAGATGAAAGATTTTATAATTCGCTTTCGAGAGATGTACTTTTTTCTCAAGTTTGTTGGATTGAAAATTTGAATTAGCACAAAAAAAGTGGGCATAGCCCACCATTTGTTAATTAATTAGTTAATCAATTAAATTTAGGAAATAGAATCTGTCAGATTAGTTCCAGACCATTCTAAAGTGTCGCCGATTCTTTCGCCAGTGTGATAGGCAGCTAGGAGGACTTCGCTAGTTTTACCCCAGGCTATTGTACCAGTACGATCGATCCCGATCGCCCCAAAATCGCGCTTATTCTTTACACCTTCCGCAAAAGACTTCTCAAACGCCTGAAGCAAAGACAAACCATCAGTTACCCGAATCACAATTTTTGCTGCCAAACATTCATCGATGATATCTTCACCAATACCAGTGCAACTAATCGCCGCTTGATTTGTGGCATAATTACCCGCAGGCATAGCCGAATCACTGACTCTGCCGATGCGTTCAAAACCCTTACCACCAGTAGAAGTTCCCGCAGCGACATTTCCTTCACTATCAATCGCTACTACGCCAATAGTGCCACGTCCCGCCTCACTATCAACTAAAGCCTTTTCCGCCACAACTCCCGCAGCTTCCTTGACAAAATTCTCATCCCGTTCCTGCATCCACTCTTGTAACCGGATATCCGTCAAAGGATTATAAATCGGAAGTTGCAACTCGCGCAAAAGTTCAGCCGAACCATAATCTGAGAGTACGCGATCGTCAGAAGCTTGTAAAGCCTCAGCCAATAAAACCGGATTCTGCACGCGAGAAACATTAATCACACCGCTAAAACGCTGCATTGCACCATTCATCAAAGACGCACTCATGCGAATTTGACCATCCGACTGTAACACGGAACCAGTACCAGCATTAAAACGGGGATCGTCCTCCAACAAACGACACCCACGAATCACAGCTGCCGTAGCACTTGCGCCCCCCAACAACATCGGGTAAACTTCCTCCAACACCTGATAAAGAGACTTGCGGACAATCTCGACTCCTCCCTTACCCTTGAGAGAACTTCCGGCACCGCCATGAATAATAAGTTTAGGTTGCACCTGCTGTGCTGACATTACAATTAACCTCTCTAGTTCTTCCTCTGTGTGCTCTGCGTCTTGAGCGGTTTAATCTTCCTAACTAGAAGCTTGCGTGCGACGACGACGACAACGTTCCGAGCAATACTTCACATCATCCCAGCAATCGGCCCATTTTTTCCGCCAAACAAAAGGTCTTTCACACACAGGACAAACTTTTGTCGGTAAGTCAGATTTAGAACGCTGCTTTGCCATATTATTGGGGATTGGGGATGGGGGACTGGGGACTGGGAAATTTAACGCTTTCGTAACTTATCATGATTCAGTAAAGCTGATTACTTCATGTAATCCTTAATTTATAAGAAATCCCAGTCCCCAATCCCCAATCCCCAGTCCCCAATCCCCAATCCCCAATCCCCAATCCCCAATCCCCAGTCCCCAATCCCCAATCCCCAGTCCCCAATCCCCAATCCCCAGTCCCCAGTCCCCAATCCCCAATCCCCAGTCCCCAATCCCCAATCCCCAGTCCCCAAAATATGGATGAAACAGCCTTAACTCGAATCAAGATAGTTTTAGTCAGACCCTTGGGAGGTTTAAACGTGGGTTCTGTGGCGCGGGTGATGAAAAACATGGGGTTAACTCAGTTGGTACTGGTAGAACCGCAATGTGACTGTTTGGGGGAAGAGGCACGGAAAATGGCATTACACGCTCTTGATGTTCTGGAAGGGGCGAGGATAGTTGAGAGCATACCAGAAGCGTTGATTGGTTGCCAGAGATCGATCGCTACTTCTGCCCGTTCCCGTCACTTATCCGTCATCCCAGAAAACCCCCGCAAAGCCTTACCTTGGTTATTCGGTGCCGACTCATCCGCTTTAATTTTTGGCCCCGAAGACAAAGGTTTATCCAATGAGGATTTAAAATACGCTCAGAGATTTGTGCAAATTCCTTCCAGTCCAGCCTACCCCTCATTAAATTTGGCGCAAGCGGTAGCAGTTTGCTGTTACGAGCTTTACCAAAACTGTTTAGAAAACCAAGAAGTAGTGGAGTTAGAGAAAAAAGCGGAGTCAGACACAGCCGCTTCTTTAGATGCCCTAGAGCGCTACTATCAAAAATTGGAAACTTTACTGCTAAAAATTGGTTATCTTTACCCTCACACCGCAGAAAGCCGCATGGTAAAATTCCGTCTGCTATTCAACCGCGCCCAACCTTCAGCTAACGAAGTAGCAATGCTTCAAGGTATTATCAGCCAAATGGAATGGGCATTAGGCAGAGGAGATGGGGAGATGGGGAGATGGGGGGATGGGGGGATGGGGGGATGGGGAGATGGGGAGATGGGGAGATGGGGGGATGGGGAGATGGGGAGATGGGGGGATGGGGAGATGGGGAGATGGGGGGATGGGGGGATGGGAAAAGTTTAACTCAAAACTCGCCCTTGTCCCCTTGTCCCCTGTTCCCAGTTCCCTGATTTTGGTGTAAATTTCCTTTGTATTGATTTTCTGTAGCATCATTCCCTAAGAGTTGTATAGTGGGAGCGATCGCCTGCAATTTCTTGTTCTTGGTGGAATACTTTAAGAGGTGTCATTAGTGGCAGCTTTCGATAATCGCCCTAAGCGCCGCCAACGGCGACAACAAACAAAACAACAGCAAGCACCACAACGGCAACAACAGTTAGCCAAAACACCAAGCAAGCGGTCTGGGTCTTCTGGTGCTAGACAAATGATGGACAACCAATCACCAGACGAACTGCGACTAAATCAACCAAGGCAAAGGTCTACTTCTGCCAACGGTCGAAACTGGTGGGAAAAACTATTTGGTCGTAAAACTAAATCCCCAGCCAAAAAAGTTCAGCAAGGTCGAGGTAATTTAGCAGCGGTGAATCCGCCGCCTCCCTCTGCTCCCATCGTAGAATTAACACCTAGAAACAACAATAATCCAAATAGGCGACCAGAACGAAATTTGGAGCTTCTTAAGCCTGGGGGTAGGCAATCTCAACTTTCTCCCATCTCCGGCAATGGTCGTTATGAGTTGCGGGAGAATGGCTACAATTCTACTCCTCGTCCTATTTCGCCTGCTGGACGTGGCAAACCCCGCCCCCAGAAAAAGCCGCTTTCACCTTTGGTTTATGGTACAAGATTGCTAATTTTGGGAATTGGTTTGGGTGTGTTTGTGGGTACGCTGTTGTCAATTTTAGACCCGGCAACGCGCCAACCATCTAGGGCTACTCCTACGGTGCAAAGTTCGCCAACTAATGGTGCAGTGGTAAGTCCAACTACCCCGGAAAGTTCTGTGCCTAATACTATTACAACTCCTACCCCTGTCCAGGAAATTGCGCCTTTAAAAACGCAGATTGCGGCGGTGGCTGAGGAAAATTTATTATTCACGCCGGGGGTATTTGTGATTGATTTGGCAAGTGGCAATTATGCGGATGTGAATGGAAATAATGCTATTGCTGCGGCAAGTACTATTAAGGTGCCGATTTTGATTGCTTTTCTGCAAGATGTGGAAGCAGGGAAAATTCAATGGGATGAAAAGTTGACTCTAAAATCGGAGTTTCTGGCTTCGGGTAGTGGTAATCTGCGCCGTCAGAAAGTGGGAGGTCAATACAAGGCTTCGGATGTGGTGACGCGGATGATTGCTATTAGTGATAATACGGCTACTAATATGCTGATCGATCGCTTGGGTGGAATGGATGCTTTAAATCGGCGGTTTCAAGATTGGGGGTTAACTACAACTGTATTGCGTAACTCTTTACCAGATGTAAAAGGGATGAATACTAGTAGCCCTAAAGAGTTGGCGGTGTTGATGGCGCGAGTGATGCGGGGCGAGTTGTTGTCAGCGGCTTCGCGCGATCGGATGATTGAGATTATGCAACAAACAGAAAATGACAATCTCTTGCCTAAAGGAATTGGTGAAGGAGCGAAAATCGTTCATAAAACTGGTAACATCGGTTCCATGTTGGCTGATGTGGGAATAGTCAATCTCCCTTCTGGTAAGCGTTATGTAATTGCTGTCATGGTACAACGTCCCCGTCGAGATGTCCGCGCCCAAAAAATTATTCAACAAATTTCTAGCACTACTTATCAGTACTTTAGTCAAAATCTCTTAAATCCCTCGATAGATACCCAAGTACCAAATCCTAATCAATCTAGTCTTCAACCAAAAACACCCATCCCAACTACAGCAAACTGAATATATGGTAATTAATAGACATCTCTAAAAAACCTGGTAGAGACGTTATATACAACGTCTCTACCAGGTTTCAGGTAATGCAGCTTTAATTTCTGGTGATGTCTAGTGATTGGGGATTTGCAGTTTTTCCTGCTTCAATCCATAGAGAGAGGCGGGGGCTTAGTGCTAATTCCTAAAATTGAGAAGGGAAAACTTTCGATTTTTATAAGGATTCACAATTGTCAAAATACAATCCTTACTTTTCCCTTTGTTTTACATCTGAATAATACCCATGTCTACTCTAACAATACAATCTTTGTGGCGACGATCGCTGTTGATACCTATTGCTATTCTCTTAGCTTTTTCTACAGGCTGTCGCATCGAGCAAGAAAGAGCTGGTAGATTACCAGATGTTGATGTTGACGTAGAACCGGGACGATTGCCCAGGTATGATGTTGAAGGCCCTGATGTAAATGTCAGAACAGTGGAACGAACTGTTGTAGTGCCTCGCGTTGAAGTTGTACAAGAAACAAGAACGGTTCAAGTTCCCTATATTGATGTTAATTTGCCTGGAGCAGAACGTAGGGAGCAAACGTTAACGGCTACTGTCAGAGTTCCTTCTGGTGGTTACGATATAGACATCCAAAATGTCTATATGGTGAACAACGAACTCTGGGTAATTGCTCAGCTGGAGGAAGAAAATCCAAATGCACCAAGAGTGGCAACAACTGTTGCCGATCGCGTTGTGATTAACGCTCCAGAAATGCCTGTAAGATACTATATCATTGGCGATCGTCTTAGTGGTAATGTTGGTGACAAATACAGGTTTATCAACAATCGCCAAGCAATTCAAAAGCAATTAAGTTCAGGAAGACAATTATATAGTCGCCCAGCAGTTTAGGGCGTTAGGCGATGAAAGTTTGTAGTGACGACTTTAGTTGTTTCTTGCCCAAGGGAAGGACTAAAGTCCTCACAACGAACTGATTAAATCAAAGATTGCGTGAATGGCAACTGATTAGGAATCTATCAGTAAGCCCTCACCACTCTTAACCTTTTCTTGGTTGATAGAGTGAATGCTAAATTATTTTAAATTTTTATAAATCCCCAACTCCAACGAAATTTTAGCTGAGATTCTTAATTTGCAACTGTTATATAAACTGCTTTAGCAACATATAGGTTTAAGAAGTGCTGAAGAACCGTTGCCAGAATCAAGAATTCATGGCAAAATTAATCATTAAATTTAATTTGCTATTTTTATCTGCACTTAGGAAAAGCTCCTTTAGTTAGGAATAAGTAGCAACAAAGAAAATAGCTAACAGCAAATTCGATTTTTAAATAACATCAGCTATGTTACCGAACTTTAGACGTTTTATTACGATTTATCGAGGTTACGAACGACCCTTTTGGGTATCGCAGATATTGTTAGCGATCGCCACTATTTTTACACTGCTGATCCCGTTAATGACGCAGCAACTAGTTGACAAAGGGTTACTAGGAGGCGATCGAAATGCGTTAGAACAGAGTGTTTTATGGATGGTAGTATTTGCAGTTTTAAGTGCCATCTTTACAATTGCAAATGCTTGGTATGGAGTGCTATTTGGCGAATTTACTGCTCATGCAGTGCGGATAAAATTGTATGAGAAGATTCAAGTCTTATCTTTTGGTAATTTAGATCGGTTTCCCACTAGCGATTTGATGGTAAGAATGACTAGTGATGTGAACGCAATTAAAGGAGCTATACAACAGATAATCTTATCTTTAGCTCAAGCTCCTATCATGTTTATTGGGGCATTATTTCTAATTTATCTTAATAGCCCTAGTCTGATGTGGATCTTGTTAATTATAATTCCTGTTGTCAGTATTGTATTACTATTTTTTGTGAATAAAATTAGTAAATTTTTTGAAAAAGTACAGCAAAAGCTTGATGACTTAAATAGTGTTTTGCAAGAAGATTTAGCTGGGGTGAGAGTAGTCAAAGCTTTCGTGCAAGGTGAATATGAAAACCGTCGTTACGATCGCGCTAATCGAGAATTTCGCAAAGCATCTCTGCTGCCTATGCAATACGTTTCTTTCTTGCAACCAACTCTGTTTTTAATTGTCAACATAGCAATAGCTTGTGTACTATGGTTTGGTGGAGTTTTTGCCGCCCAAGGTAAAGTTACAGTCGGTGAAATTCTCGCTTTTACTCAGTACTTAGCAACTATTTTAACTCCGCTAATTGTACTAGCAGTAATTACACCCCAAATTACAGCAGCAGAAGCATCAGCAGAACGCATATTTCAAGTTATGGATTCAATACCAATGGTATCCGATTCACCACAACCTTTGGAACTCGATCCGGCTACTGCTAAAGGACGCATTGTATTTGAAAATGTTAGTTTTGGCTATTTTGCAAATTCTAGCGAAAACGAAGAAGAAAACTATTCTAAATTAGTGCTAAAAAATATTAATTTAGTCATAGAACCGGGACAAACAGTTGCTTTTTTAGGAGCTACTGGGTCGGGAAAATCCACTTTGGTAAACTTGATTCCTCGCTTTTATGATGTGACTAGCGGGCGAGTAATGATTGATGGTGTAGATGTAAGAAATATTCCTTTAAAAACATTGCGTCAACTAGTAGGAATTTCCTTGCAAGAGTCTATTTTATTTAGCGGTAAAGTGCGAGAAAATATTTGTTATGGCAAACCAGAAGCTACCGAAGATGAAATGATTGCAGCAGCAAAAGCAGCTGATGCTCACAGTTTTGTCAGTGCAATTCCTGAAGGTTATGATGCTGCGGTAACTAGAAGAGGAGCTAATTTTTCTGGGGGACAAAGACAGCGGTTATCGATCGCTCGTTCCCTGACGATCAAACCGAAAATTTTAATTTTTGACGATAGTACAAGTGCCTTAGATATGGCAACAGAAGCTAGAGTTCAAGAAGCTATTAAAAACTCGATGAAAGATAGCACAATTTTATTTGTGGCTCAACGAATTAGCACCGTAATTACTGCCGATAATATCTTCCTTTTAGAAGCAGGAGAAATCGTTGCCCAAGGCAATCATGAAACCCTACTTCGCACCAGTTCATTATATCAAGAAATCTACGAATCTCAACTAGGAGGAGCACCCGCATAACCATACCAATAAAAATTTACCAAACATCTAAGAACTGCCAGTCTCTATTTGCTGAAAGAGAAAATTTAAAATTCAAAATCTAAAATCAAATGAATAAACCTTTTTTGCATCGTCAAATTAATTCCAAAGCTGGAAAACCGCCTCAAGAATCTGCTGGAAAAGTTTTTGCTCGGTTATTAGGTTACGTTACCCGCTATGTTGGGCAAATCTTATTAGTAATACTACTATTGTTGGTCGGTACAGCATTAAATTTGTTAATCCCTTATTTTTTGGGTGAAGGACTTAACAATTTAAGCAGTTCGCTAAACTTAAAACTGCTGTTGCATACTGTTATATTAATGACGATCGCAGCCATTGGCAGCTGGGCAGCATTGTTCCTACAAGGGTTAATTATAGCTAAAGTATTGCAACGGGCTTTGTATAACCTACGGCGCGATTTATTTGAGCATATTCAAAGCCTTTCGATTAATTTTTTCGATCGACAACCGATCGGAGAATTAATGAGCAGCGTCACTAATGATGCAGAAGTGATTGCTACATTCTTTCGCGGTAATCTTAATATGTTATTGAGCGAAAGTATCAATCTAATTTTTATTGTAATTGCCATGTTTTGGTTGAACTGGAGATTAGCAATTACAGCAATGCTAATTTCACCTTTATTTATGGCATTACTAGGCTTTATTAGTCGAGTATCCGGGCCAATTTTTGATAACTTACAACAAAATATTGGCGAACTCAATGGTTTAATGGAAGAAACTGTAAGCGGCGAAAAGGTAGTGATTGCATACGGTCAACAACTAGAAGCAGTTTACAACTTTCAACAGATTAGTTTTGCCGCAATGGAAGCAGGAATTAAAGCCAGATTTATTGCTTTACTCAGTCGTCCAGTTACACTAGTTTTAACTAACTTAGATGTAGCATTAGTGGCTTTAGTTGGCGGGTTGTTAGTATTAAATAATCAAGCCGATGTCGGTATCGTCGCCACTTTTTTACAATACACCAGACAATTTGCAATTCCCATCACCAGCGTAGCTAACTCTTTAGATAGTCTATTAGCATCAATTTCATCTGCCGAAAGAGTATTTGCTATTTTAGATGAAAAACCAGCAATTGTAGACAAACCTAACGCTTTTCCCATGCCACCAATTCAAGGTCATGTTGTGTTTAAAGATGTAGACTTTAGCTATGTTCAAGGTAGACCAATTCTGAAACAGAATAGCTTTGAAGCTTTACCCGGTCAAAAAATTGGTTTGTGTGGCCCTACAGGTGCAGGAAAAAGTACAATTATCAATTTAATTACTCGTTATTATGACATTGACAAAGGCGACATTATTATTGACGGACACAGCATTTATGATGTGCAACAAGACAGTTTACGTCGTCAAATTGGCATTGTGTTGCAGGAACCTTTCCTATTTTCGGATACGGTAATGAATAACCTGCGTTACGCAAGATTAGACGCAACAGATGAAGAGTGTATTACTGCTGCAAAACAGGCAAATGCTCACGAATTTATCTTGCGTCTTCCTAACAGTTACAATACTGTTTTAACAGAGAGAGGCGGTAATCTTAGTCAAGGACAAAGGCAATTATTAACGATCGCTCGCATGATGGTAGCAAATCCTCGCATGGTAATTCTAGATGAAGCTACCAGCAACGTAGATACTCGCACAGAAGAAAGGATTCAACAAGCATTAAATCGGTTAATGCAAGGACGCACCAGTTTTGTAATTGCTCACCGTTTAAGTACAATTCGAGATGCCGATCGAATATTAGTAATTAAAGCTGGAGAAATCATCGAAACAGGCACTCATGAAGAATTAATGGCACAACATGAATTTTATTATGACTTGTATATGAGTCAGTTTAAAGGTAAGGTAGCTGCGATCGCCTAATCAAATCCATTTAACCCATCCGTTGTAACGACTAAAGTGGTTACAATAAATTTAATTACGTGCTTTATTATAAAGTATTGTAATAAAATATTTATTACCCTAGTAGTTTTACTGTCTCCGATCGATTTGGAGAATTGTACTATAGTACCATCTTTTTTTTGCTCCTAATGGGCATACTAAGTGAGAGATAGTTACACGACACTCAATACCGCAAGGGATGAGATTAAATTATCTTTGAGAAAGTGTAAAATGGTCAAGGGGAAAGACTTAACAATGACTAAAACTACTAAAAGAATTGTCAAGGAACGAAGAGATTATAACACTTGGGTTGCCACCGAAACCTTAGAAGATTACTCTTTACGTTATGCTCCAAAATCATTTCGTAAATGGTCAGAATTCCTAGTAGCAAACACTGCTATCGGGGGAATTTCTTTTTTAGCTTTAGAAGCTATTGGCGGTTCGCTAGTAATTAATTATGGTTTTGCTAATTCCTGCTGGGCAATTCTGATTGTCGGAGCAATTATTTTTCTCGCAGGTTTACCAATTAGTTACTACGCTGCTAAATACAACATTGATATAGATTTACTAACCAGAGGCGCAGGTTTTGGTTATATTGGTTCGACAATTACCTCGCTAATTTATGCGTCTTTTACTTTCATTTTCTTTGCTATAGAAGCAGCAATTATGGCTCAGGCATTGAAACTTTATTTCAATTTGCCTTTGTCAATAGGCTATTTAGTTTGTTCTTTAGTAATAATACCTTTGGTTTTTTATGGAGTTACACTAATCAATAAATTGCAGTTGTGGACGCAACCAATTTGGCTTTTGCTAATGATTTCACCCTATCTTTTTGTCCTTTACAAAGAACCAAATGCTTTAGAAAACTGGCTAAATTTTGCGGGAAATTCACCAAGCGGAGCAGCTTTTAATCCCTTATTATTTGGTACAGCAGCAACAGTTTCGTTTTCCTTAATTGCTCAATTAGGGGAACAGGTAGACTATCTCAGATTTTTACCTACTCTGGGTAAAGAGAATCGATTTAAGTGGTGGTTTGCGGTAATTTTAGCGGGTCCAGGATGGATTATTTTAGGATGTGCAAAGCAGTTAGGCGGGGCTTTTTTCGCGACTTTAGCCATTAAGCATGGCGTGGAAGTCGCGGTTGCTAAAGAACCAATTCAAATGTATTTAGCGGGATTTGCGAGTATTTTTTCTGACCCAAAAATGGTATTGTTTGTTGCTACGTTTTTTGTAATTGTTTCCCAAATTAAAATTAATGTTACCAATGCTTATGCAGGGTCTTTAGCTTGGTCAAACTTTTTTTCCAGATTAACTCATAGCCATCCCGGAAGAGTAGTTTGGTTAATATTTAATGTAGCGATCGCACTCCTACTAATGGAGTTAGGAGTATTTCAAACATTAGAAGCCGTCTTGGGTTTATATTCTAATATTGCGATCGCTTGGGTAGGCGCAGTAGTTGCCGATTTAATTATCAATAAACCCTGGGGTTTAAGCCCTTCCTATATTGAATTTAAACGAGCTTACCTGTATAATTTTAATCCTGTAGGTTTTGGGGCAATGGCGATCGCTTCTGGAGTCGCAATTGTCGCCTTTATCGGCGCTTTTGGCAATTATGCTCAAGCATATTCCCCCTTCATCGCCTTGGGTGTAGCCTTTATACTTTCACCCATTATTGCCCTAATTACCAAAGGCAAATATTACATCGCTAGGGAAAACTTGCATTGCCAAACTAACGATATTAATTCTTTAATAACCTGCTGCATTTGCGAACAGGAATATGAACTAGCAGATACAGCATTTTGCCCAGTTTATGATGGGCCAATTTGCTCTTTATGTTGCAGTTTAGATGCCCATTGTCATGATAAATGTAAACCCTCTGATAGCTATATTAAAACCCTGACAAAAAATCTTTACGATCGCGTCCTAGATGGTAAACTCTCTCCCAAAATGGGGATAAGAGTAATTAGATTTGGCGGCATATTTTCCCTAAGTGCTGGATTAATCGCCACAATTATGGGTTTAGTTTACTATCAAGGAGTGTTAAATTCACCAGACGTACCAACAGCAATTCATTACCCAATTTTGAAAATATTTATAGTTGTCTATGCTGCTTTGTTAGTTGTAACCGGAATTGTTACTTGGTGGTTAGTTTTGAGCGAAGAAAGCCGGGAATTAGCTGAAGAAGAATTAGATAAACAAAATCAACTTCTGCAACAAGAAATTGCCGATCGTCAACAAGTAGAAGCAGCTTTACAAAAACTAACTCATGAATTAGAAATGCGCGTCGAACAACGCACAGCTGAATTATCACAAGCTTTGAATAGTTTACAACAAGCACAAACCCAACTCGTGCAGAACGAAAAAATGTCGAGTTTAGGACAATTGGTAGCAGGAATTGCTCACGAAATTAACAACCCAATTAATTTTATACATGGCAACTTAGAACACGCCAACGAATATGTTACGGGGTTACTTGAACTCGTAGAAACTTATCAAGCAGAAATTCCCAAAGTTCCGCCTAAGATTGAGGAATTAACAGAAGAAATCGAATTAGAGTTTATTCAGGAAGATTTGCCTAAATTACTCTCTTCAATGCGAGTAGGTACACAAAGAATTCGCGACATTGTATTATCTTTGCGAAACTTCTCGCGCCTAGATGAAGCAGAAGTGAAAACTGTAGATCTTCATGAGGGAATAGACAGCACTTTAATGATTTTAGGACATCGGTTAAAAGCTAAATCGGAACGTCCGGCAATTCAAGTTATTAAAGAGTACGGTAACTTACCTTTAGTAGAATGCTGTGCGGGACAACTTAATCAGGTATTTATGAATGTTTTAGTCAATGCTATTGATGCCTTAGAAGAACAAAATCTTAACCGTTCTTTTGCAGAGATGCAAGCTCATCCTGATCAAATTACCATTCGCACAACTGTCTTAAAATCCAAAAATTTTGTAGAGATTTCTATTCAAGATAATGGCCCAGGAATTTCGCCAGAAGCGCAAGAAAAATTATTTGATTATCAATTTACTACTAAACCAGTAGGTAAAGGTACAGGATTGGGATTATCTATTTGTCGTCAGATTGTCGTCCAAAAACATGGCGGAACTTTAACTTGTAAATCAGAATTGGGTAAAGGTGCAGAATTTGCGATCGCCATTCCCATCCATCAATCAAAAAGAAACTCGATCGAACTAGTCCGTTGTAACGACTTTAGTCCTACTAAAAAGAACGACTAAAGTCGTCACAACAGACTTAATTATAGTTAGTTAATTAACTCAGCGAACCCACCAACTTTTGACTGAAAATCCACATCTTTTCAGCCTTTTCATCATCACGCGCTTGGGGAGAAACCTTCTGCACAAAAGACTTACCATTTTTCTTTTGTCGATTTCCCCAACTCCAATAAGCACCAGATTGTTTATACTCAGGATCGGCGACTACCATAGCAACTCTTTCGCCAGCCAAATCTTGAGAAACATAACCTCCGGTAATATTCTTTTGGAACCAAGGGAAAAGTTTTTGGAACAACGGATAATGGTTACGGAACAGCGGCGTATCAGCCACACATCCGGGATATAAAGAAGTGAAAGTAATCCCCGTTGAATCATGATAGCGGCGATGCAATTCTCGCATAGTCAGCACATTGCAAACTTTACTATCTTTATAAGCCTTCACAGGTTCAAACTTCTTCCCATCAACCATGCTGATCGGATCTTTAAATCCCTCTACAAAACCCTCAAAATTTCCTAGATCGGGACGTGGGGGAATCTTCCCGCCCAACTCATCTGGGTTATGAGTTACAGTGCCTAAAATCACCATTCTTTTATCTGGTGCAGGTGACTTTTTCAGATCTTCTAGCATCATATTACAGAGCAGAAAATGACCCAAGTGATTAGTAGTCATGGTTAACTCGTAACCTTCTGGGCTTCGCAATGGCTCTTTTAATAAAGGCATATAAATTGCAGCATTGCACACCAAAGCATCTAGCGATCGACCGCTTACCCGGAAGTTTTTCACAAATTGGCGAACACTGTCCAGGGAACCCAGATCGATTTGCATTAAACTGTAGCTATCCGGCGACATCCCCACACTTTTGGCAGCTGCTTCCGCTTTCGCCAAATCCCGACAAGCCATAACTACGTGCCATCCCCGCTTCGCTAATGCCTTAGCAGCATACAAGCCAACTCCAGAAGAGGCACCTGTAATTACAACAGTTGACTTCCGATTTTGTTCCATTGTCTTCCAACTCTTAATGACCATGAGACCATATTCTAGGATCTCATGACAGTGAACTCTTAGAGCCAAGACAAAATTCTTTTTAATCGATCTTAAGAAAAGACTAAACTAAAGCAGGGGAGCAGGGGGGTTCTTAGAGCAAGGGGGAAAATCAAACTAGAAATTTCTTTGTTTTATCATTAATGAAAGTCTATTTGTGGTTGAAGTAACAACATAATGGTTCCAACTAACACAAAAGACAGAGTTACCCACAACAACATTAAATTTAAACGCATGATTTCTTCTCCTTAAACACCTTTTAGTTCTGCGTATCCTTGAATATTTTCCGGTTCAAACTGACGCAACACACGAGTTGCTTGACGAGTTAATTCTTCCGTACCTTGGACAATAATTAAATACTTGCCAGCATTCAAGCGATTTCGATATGCCAAAGCATCTCCACTACCCACCGTTAAACCAACGCCACCACCAACAAAGTAAGCACCCAAAGCCCCAGAAGCAGCACCCAAAAGCCCCCCAATCAGATGATTACTGAAGGCATTTAATGTGGAAAAAATGCTAATCCCTGTTAAAAGATTAAAAACGTATCCGGCAACAAATCCAAAGGGTATTAGCCAAACAGCGAGTTTAGTTGCACCTTGACGTGCTTTTTGATTTGGATTAATTAAGCCATACTCATCAGCACTTTTGTAACCATTACCCAAAATGTTTACTTGTTGGGTTGGGATTCCTTGTTTCTCCAGTTCAGTATATGCTTGTTCTACCTGGATGCGATCGGACAAAACTGCCACTAAATAATTCATCGTCAAAGTTGTATCTTGAGTATTCCTACTCCCTCAGCAAATCAAAGCTATTGAGTAAATTCATCTCTCTTTAGAAAGTTAAGACTTTCTAGTACGTTGTTGCGCTTCAGCGCTAAAGAAGGCGCTGAAGCGCAACAACGTAACTATTGTCATTGTTCAGGGTCGATGCCCATTTCCCGCAGTTTAGCGAGTAAGGATTGGGCTCTTTCCCTTTCCTGTGCTAACAAAGCTTGTGCTTCTTCTGCCCGTTGGCGTTCGGCTTCTGCCCGTTGGCGTTCGGCTTCTGCCCGTTGGCGTTCGGCTTCTGCCCGTTGGCGTTCGGCTTCTGCCCGTTGACTTTCGGCTTCTGCCCGTTGGCGTTCGGCTTCTGTCTGTTCTTCTGACCATAGTAAGAGATTTCCTTGGGCATCCCACCACCTTAACCAAAATCCGGTTCTGTCTTCGTGAGTGCCTTCCCAAACTCCCAAAAATAAGTCTAATCTGGGAATTAAATAACGCCCAGATTCATCGGGTTCTTGGGGTTTATAATGTCCCGACTCTAAACCATAAACCTCGATGCGTCCGGTGTTTGGACGGAAAATTATATAGCGAGGAACTTGGATGACTCGTTCGTAAAAGAACCATTTGCCAATGTTTTCTGTAGATTCTACAGAGTATTCTTCGCCGTAGGTAGCTGAGAGAAACTCCATTACTACTTGGGGAATAGTTCCTTCGGTGTGCGGTGTGTAACTGCGACGGGGTGGAGTTTTGCGCCAAGGTTCTACAGGGCGCACGTACATCCAATCTGGCGCTTTACAAATGATTCTTTCATCGATCGCCGCACATAAGGCAAAATTAGAAACTATTAGTGCATCTTGGCAAAGTTCCGGGAATGGCGTTAATGGCTGACGCAATGCTGCTGCCAGTAATGGCTGGTCGGTGTTTTCCACTGGGTCATCAGGTAAAATAAAATCGTCTGGTAATAAAGGCCAAGTAATTGCCAGTTGTGGTACTGGTGTTTGAATGGTGGTAGTCATGTGCTCACCTTGCGATCGCCTCTTGTAGAATTTTAATTGATGAATATAGGCAAATGTTGTGCGAACATTAATGTGTTGAGTAAAGTTATGAGCAACGCGCTATGGTATTACCTTTCCCCACAATAATTAAATCAATTTGGCTACGTTTGTTGACAGCAATTTTAACATTAATTTTGGCTTGCCTTTGGGTAATGTTGAGTGCAACTCCGGTAGCTGTAGCCCAAGAAAAAACCGTTAATTACGCTAAAACTAAGTTGGAATACCGCGATTTTTCTAATACAGATTTAGAGGGTGCGGTGTTTGCAGCGGCGAAAATGAAGGGAATTAATTTCCAAAATTCTAATCTGAATTTGGCGATTATGACTCAGGGAATTATGCTAGAAGCTAATTTAGAAGGTGCTAGTTTAGCTGGGGCTTTAGTTGATAGCGTAGTCCTTAATAAAGCAAATTTGAAAAACGCTATTTTCACAGCAGCAATCATGGTTGATACCAGTTTTAAGGATGCAGATATTACTGGCGCTGACTTTACTGATGCGATTATCGATCGCTATGAAGTAAAACTTCTTTGTCAACGCGCCGCAGGTGTCAATCCAGTAACTAAAGTTTCGACAAAAGAGAGTTTAGATTGTGATTATTTTAGCAGACATTAGTTTCTGTATTGCTTCCCAGTTGAAGACATCTTCTAATAAACTTTGATATCCCAAAACATTGGGGTGAAGTCCATCTTCAGTCAGGCGCGATCGCATCCATTGTGTACTACGTCCCATCCACAGATCGAAAATATCTAAATAGGGAATCTCTCGCGCCTGACAAGCTTGTTTAGTTGCTTCTTTGTAACGATATTGATCGCCTAAGTTATAGTAAAAACATTCTAAAAATGGCATTTTTTCTTCGTTAACTGGCACCATGCCCACAAATAAAACTGGACATAATTGTTGGGCGCGATCGAGCAAAGCACTCATTTCCACTTCAAAATTCGTAAATTCTGTGTAATTCCTGCCGTTAGGTCTAGCTAATCTCGCAGAATCATTCACTCCTACCGAAAGAATGATTAAATCTGGGACACGATTTCGCAGTTCTCCCCGATTGCGAAACTCATCTTCTAAACGTTGGGCAACTTGCTGAGTGCGATCGCCCCGCACTCCCAGATTATACAAAACATGACCCGGATTCGGTGGCATCATCCACTGCCGTCTGAGTCGTTCTACCCATCCTCCACCTTCATAATCACCGAATCCATAAACTAAACTATCCCCCAGTGCTACTACCTTTAAGGAAGGGTAATTCACTAACCGTAAGTGAAAGGAAGTACTATCTGCTAATGCTGTCATGTATCACAAAGTATAAATACTGAAACATACTAAAATCTTGACACAACGACAAGAAAATATACAATATCTCAGCTTATAGAAGAGTGTAGGGATTGGGGCCAGGGTTGTTTCCCGAAGCGTAAAATGGTGAGGAGCCAAAACCTATGACCGAGCCATTTTTGGCCTTCAGTACAACAAACTCTCGGTTCAGATTTCTATGTTAGCCAATCTTCACCGCCTGGTAACTCAGCTAAAATTACATCAATTTGATCTGGTAAATCTTCAGCTGCATAAGTATAAGTCAAATCCAACATAGTTTTTGCTGTTGTAATAAGCTGCGGTAAATCTAATCGATCGGAAATTTGTTTGGCTTTTAGCTGTCCATTGAAAATTTCTAAACTCGCTGGACGAATCGCTAACTTAATCGCTGCTTCTAAATAAGATTGCCATTCATCTGAGTTAATATAATAAGAAGTTTTATTGTCTTTAAGGTTTAGTTTTTTAATTTGCACGATCGAATCAGATATGGAATTAGCCCAAGAATTAGTAAGCCGTTGTTCAATTTGATTTTTAATCAAGTGAATCATCAACCTAACTAAAAAACTTTCAATATTCCGAATAATGGCTTGTTTACCCATTGCTTCTAATTCGTCTATGAGCGTTAAAGCCTCTTCATACCTCCCTGCTAAAATACTGGCTCTTAAATCTATTAGTTCTTGAACCATAAATATTGCTCCTTAATCAATCCTGTTCAATTGTGTTTTCAACCAAGCTCTAAATAACTTCATTGTGGCATTTCTGCCGATAACTTTGCTGCGTTCTAGATATTCAGGAATTGCCTCAGTAATTGGCAAATTAGGAAAATTTAAACTTTGATTTGATTGAACGTACTTACCTGATTGTAAGAGATTGATTTCTAGCTTTTGTCCGTTATAACGCCACAGTTCAGGAACTCTTAAATTTTGGTAACTCGTCAATTTAGTTTTCGATGTAATATCAATTTCTATTGCTAAATCTGGAGGCGGATCTACCTTTAAATCTAACCGCTTTTTGCCTCTAACTGCTGCCTCATTTTGGATATAAAAACAATCATCTGGTTCCAGTGCGGCAAGCATTTGTTCATTTTCAAAAGTTGTTGAGCCTAAACTTCTAAATTCAATATCTATTTCTTCTAAAATTGCCTTAACTAAATCACTAATAATTACTTTATCATCTTCATGTTCTGGTAGAGGCACCATAATTTCTAACATTCCTTGGCTATAAGCAATTCTAGAATTGCGACTTTCTCCTAAACTGGCTAATATGTCTTGAAATTGCTGCCAACTAACATTTTTTAACAGTAATTGTTTTCCTGGAGAAACTACAATCTGCTGAAGTGCTATCTGCATAAGATTTCTCCTTATATTTTGATTGAAAGGGAACACAAAACAGGCTATACACAATCTATGAGAATTGGCGGTGCGTTAGGCTGGTGCTAACGCACCCTACGGGAATTATCCTTCTACTAATTGCCAGAAACGATCGTCCTCTGATATTGCTTGAAAGTCGCGATCGCTTGCTGCTTCTTGGCGATATTTGGGATTAATTCTAATCGCTTGTTCTAGGTTTTCAATGGCTAATTTTACCTGTTCTTGGAGTGCAAAACAGGTGGCTTTGTTGTAATAAGCTGGTGCATATTTTGGCTCAATTTGGGTAGCGTGATCGAAGCTTTCTATTGCTTCTTCATTTCGCTCTAATTTAACCAATATTTCACCTTTGTAATTCCAAGCTTTATGAGATTCGGGATTTAGTTCAATGGCTTTTTCAAAAGCAGAAATTGCATCTTCGTATCTTTCCAAAACTCCTAAAGCTAAACCTTGATTTATCCAAGCTACGGCATCATCGGGTTGTAACGTGGTAGCTTGCTCGAAGGATTTAAAAGCTTCTTCGTGTTGTTGCAAAGTTCCTAAAGCGACTCCCCGATCGACCCAAGCTTCATGATAATCTGGTTTAATCTCAATGGCTTTATCGTAAGCTACGATCGCATCTTCATGGCGTTTCAGCTTGCCTAAAACCATCCCTTTTTGTAACCAAGCTTTGTAATTATTTTCTTGCAGTTGGGTGACTTTATTAAAGATCGCTAATGCAGGTTCAAAGCGTTTTAATTCCTTCAATGCTAAACCGCGATGATACAAACTTTCGGTATCTTCGGGATTAATATCCAGTACTTTATCAAAAGAAGCGATCGCCTGTTCGTATTTCTTCAATTCCCAATAAGCTAAACCTTTCTGATACCAAGCTTGCGTGTTATCAGTTTTGTATTCTATGGCGCGATCGTATTTTGCAATAGCTTCGTGATATTCACCTTCTGCAAACAACACATTACCTTGATTCAAGTAATCATCTGGTGATAAGAACAAGTCAGGATGATTAGCTTGCAATTTTTGGATTTGTTCGTTTAAAGTTTGTAGTTGGTAATGAGTTTCAGGGATTAGTGTTTGTGCGATCGCATCTGAAGAAGTATCAGCCAATCTTTGCAGAATATGTGCTTTTTGTGTTATTGCATCTGATTCAATTTCGCTCAATTTATGCGACACAGAATGTTGTGATTCTCCCAAACTTTGAATTACCTGCTCTTTTCTCGCTTGAATTTCCGCCTGGAATTGAGACACAAAATTTGCCGCTTCTCTGGCTAATTCTTCCAAACGATTTTGACTTGCCTCTTGTTGTTGTTTAACTGCTGTTTCCAGTTGCGCCAATTGATTTTTAATTGTTGCTTCTAACTTTTGCAAATTAGATTGACTAGCACTTTGTTGTTTTTGAATTTCCGCTTGTAATTGAGTTATTTGGTTTTTAATTTCGCCATTCAATTGAGATAAAACTTGTTGAGTTTCTGCTTGTTTGCTGGCAATTCCTGACTGTAACTTAGTTAATTGGTTTCTCACTTCTGTATCCAAACCTTGCAGACTTTGCAAGGTTTGTTCCTTGCTGGCGGAAATTCCCGATCGCCAACCTTCCACTTGTGTAGTAAAGTCTTTTTCTAAAGCCTGTAACCTTTGAAGACTTTCACTCATTCTCCCAAGAATCTGAGATTTAGAATCATTCAATTCCTTGGTCATTTCCCCGCTTAATTTCTCCATCTTCTGCATAGTTGAATTATGCAGTTCCTTGGCTTTTTGCTCAGTATTAGCTTGAATTGCCAAAAGTTGGGGAGAAAATTCTGCTTCTAATTGTTGCAGGGTTTGGAGAATGCGATCGCGTTGCCTTTCCGTATCCGAATGCAGCGCAGTTAACTTAATATCAAAATCTGTTTCCGCCTGTTTCAAATGTTGAATTGTCGTATCTTTTTGAGCTTTAACCTCTGTTTGCAATTGCGAAACCAACGGCGCAAACTCAGCACTCAACTTTTGCAAATTCTGCGTCATTAAATTCCGTTGTTTCTGAATATCTGCCAGCAAGATATTTAACTGCGAACCAAAATCTGCTTGGGATTTTTCCAAATTATGAATTATTTCCTTACCTTGTTCTTCGGTAGCAGCTTTCACCCTTTCTAAATGCGGAGTCAATTCCCCAGCTAATCTTTCCAAACTTTCAACAGCTGAAATTCTTTGGTGTTGTGCGTCCGATCGCAATTCCACCAAATGCAACTTAAACTCATTACTTACCTCCGCCAAAGCTAATTGAGCATCTTTAAGTTGCGTTTCCAATTCCTTTAAAGCTTGTTTTTTCGACTGCGAAAACTCCCCAGAAATTTGCGATACATCCTCGTAGCGATCGTCAATTTCCTCTTGAAACTCATCTACTTGTTCGTTCAGCTTTTTCTCTAAATCCGCTGCTACCAACTGAATATTTTGTACTTCTTGATTAGCACTAGCCAATTTTAATTCTAAATCTTTTAATCCATTAAGATGTTCTTTAACAACAACTCCCACCTCTCGCAATACCGATCGCCGCAACAGGAAAATTGCCACCAAAGAAGCAGTCAAAAGTAACCCTAAAATAGCCAACAAAATATTAAATAACGTAGTCGTCCGACTGAAAGCAAGATTTGCCTCCGCTTGAACTTGTTGTTGAATGCGCCTTTCTTCTCTTAAACGTCTGAGTTCTTGTCGTTCCAGAGTGTTAATTGCTGGGCTTGTAGGTGCAGTAGTTTGGGCGCTTGCAAGACCAAGGGAAAACAGTAAAGTAGAAAGGACGACACTGCTTTGCAGTATCAAGGCGAGGACTTTTGGATTCTTGCGCTTCATCGGGACTCCCTTTGCCTATCGATCAGGTGTAATGCTCACTAGATTACCAGTGACTTTATTCTAGGATAAGGCAGAAGGCTGAGGGCAGAAACAAGAAGGAGATTCTTCCTTCGAGCAATACACAGTATGATTGGCGTGTATGGTTTCACCCAAAAGCCATGACAAACGAACCGAAAAGTACAAAATTCCAGTTTGTGATTGGATAGAACCCAGATCCCTGACTTCTTCACGAAGTCGGGGCTCTGAGTGTTTTACTTAACGACCTTTCGGAGTACCATGTAATTTAGGATCTGGCATTGGCGGTTCTGGTTCTGCACTTAAACCTTCAGGATTAGCGATATATTCAAACTCGCCTTTACCATCCATTGATTTACCTTTTGCCCAACGTCCTTCAGCACTTTGCGTACCATCAGAATGATTCCAGAATTGATAGGCAAATTCTCTTTTTTCCAATTCTAATGGGAAAGAACTCGGCACAGGAGTTGTTTCCAAATTGTCTTTTTCTAACTCTTCAATTGCCGCTAACCACAAGTTTTGGTGCATGGTATCGCGGGCAATCATAAAACTCAAAGTATCTTTTACACCAGGATCGTTTGACATTTCATACATCCGAACTGCTTGCAAACGACCTTGAGATTCTGCATGAAGATTGGAACGAAAATCTGCTAATAAATTGCCGCTGGCGACAATAAAACGACCATTCCAAGGATAGCCAACACTATCGCTAGGAGTAGCACCTAGACCAGAGACGATCGCGTGTTGCGGATTCATGCTATTCATAATCATTTCTCTGGGATTTGATCCGCCCATTACTGCACCAATAATCGGATCTTTTGCTCCCTCTTCTTGTTCAGAAACAGGCGCTTTATCTAACAAATGGGCAATCAATGTAGCTAACATTTCAATATGCCCAATCTCTTCAGTACCGACATCTAAAAGCATATCCCGGTACTTAACAGGCCCGCGACAATTCCAACCTTGAAATAAGTATTGCATCATCACGGTCATTTCGCCAAATGTACCGCCAATTAGTTCTTGAATTTTCTTTGCGTAAACTGCATCAGGTTGTTCAGGTCTTTTGTAATATTGCAATTTTTTCTGATGAAAAAACATGAAAAACTCCTAAGATTGCGTGGTTTCATTTCAGCAAACATTCTTTGATAAACTGTCCTCAACCACGTTTTTTTGCGATTCCTTGAATGTTAACCTTACTTAATAAATAGCTGTTTAATTATTTCTGCTCTTCATCCTGAAGTTATACAAAACTTAAGTTTTATTTATATCTATTTATATAGGCACAAAATGTATTTTTAATAGACAAAAAAAGGGTGAAAAACATCACCCATAATATCTAGTCCAAAAGTTCGTTGTGATGACTTCAGTCATCATTACTCATCGCGTCCGTGAACCTGTGCAGGAGGAGAAGTTGCTTCTACTGCTGTGAATGATTCGAGAATTTTGTAAGTATGAAATGCGCCTTTAGGAACTACCCAAGAACTACCAGGCTCTAGCAAAACCATTTGTCCTTCAATGTGTAATTCTGCACGACCTTTAATCACGTAACCGACTGTTTCATACTCTCTTTGTGCTTCTGGTTTAGCATCACTTGGTTGTTCATCTTCCCAAAGGCGCATGGCAAGACTTTTTCCAGAAGCGAGATATTTTTGCCCCATTTCACCTTTAGGAGAATAGGCAGAATCTACTTTTTTAACACTTGTATCGGGCATAGTTTTGTACCTTTGAAAGTTGGTATTACTTCTCGTACTTCTCGTTCCCAGGTTCTACCTGGGAATGAACGCCGGGAGGTTCTACCTCCCCTACTGTTAGATCTAAATAGGGTGGAATGATGCGTTAGTGAAGATCGAAATACCAAGAGGCAGAGCCTCTGTAAGAGCATTCCCAGGTAGAACCTGGGAACGAGCTCTAACAAGATATACGAGATACGGTGGATTACTAACGCACCCTACAATTAGGCTTTTGTGTAATTGGCATCTAGCCAACAACGGGGGAGACTTTCACCGGATGGGAAAACTAATTCTTCTTTGCTGTAAGTGGTAGTATTTTGTTCTTCTTGTCCGGCTTGATCTTGCCGCTGATTTCATGCTGATTAGGATTAATCAGAGATTCAGTATCATGAATTTGAATCAGAGTACCAGTTTCTTTACTTTTGAGTAGCATATAACCTCCTAATTTGTTGTTTGCTTGACTAATTTACGGTTTTAAAACCACTTTGATGCAGTTGTCTTTTTTGTGCTTAAAGATTTCGTAGCCTTTGGGTGCGTCTTCTATATTCATCTTGTGGGTAATCACAAAAGACGGGTCTATTTTGCCGTTTTGGATATGTTCCAATAACGGTTTTAAGTAGCGATGAACATGAGTTTGTCCCATCTTAAAAGATAAGCCTTTGTTGAAGGCTGCACCCATCGGAATTTTGTCTAAAAAGCCGCCATAAACACCTGCTAAAGATACTCTTCCACCTTTGCGACAAGCGACAATTACTTGTCTTAATGCGGTGGGTCTATCTGTTTCTAAACGTACTGCTTGTTTGGCTTTATCGTAGAGGGCATCTAACCCGGTTCCATGTGCTTCCATTCCTACGGCATCGAGGCAAGCATCAGGCCCTCTTCCGCCTGTCATTTCTTTTAATGCTTCGCCTGCATCGACTTCTTCGTAATTAATGATTTCGGCGTTTCCTTGTTCTTTTGCCATTTGTAATCGTTCGGGGATTCTGTCGATCGCAATTACCCGATCGGCCCCCAACAAATAAGCACTTTTAATGGCAAATTGTCCCACAGGGCCACAACCCCAAACTGCTACAGTATCGCCCGGTTCTATTCGGCAATTTTCGGCTGCCATATAACCAGTTGGAAAGATATCTGTGAGGAATAAAACTTGTTCGTCTGTTAGTCCTTCAGGTATTTTAAATAACCCGACATCGGCAAAGGGAACGCGGGCATATTCTGCTTGTCCGCCTGCATATCCGCCGAATAAATGGGAGTAACCAAATAATCCCGATGGTGAATGACCCATCATTTTTTCAGCCATCCAAGCATTCGGGTTAGAATTGTCGCAAAGTGACCATAGATCGCGGTTGCAAAAAAAGCAGTTGCCACAAGAAATGGTGAAGGGAACGACTACGCGATCGCCAATTTTTACATTTTTAACTTCGCTGCCTAATTCAACTACTTCTCCCATGAACTCATGCCCCAAAATGTCGCCTTTTTCCATCGTGGGAATGAAGCCGTCATAAATGTGTAAATCTGAGCCACAAATCGCCGTTGAAGTAATTTTAATAATGGCATCACGAGGGTTAATAATTTTGGGATCGGGTACGGTTTCCACCCGGACATCATTGGCACCATGCCAGCAAACAGCTTTCATTAATTTAATCTCCTGAATTGAAAGGACTAACAAGTTTTATTTAGTTAACTAGCGTCTAATTTGGGTATTTTCTTTGTCAAAATATCCTTCTTCATTTCCTGTAATTGGTTTTGCAGTGTTACCAACCGAATCCTCTACTTGATTTAAAAACTTTTTCGTTTCTGGAGGTAGCGGTTCATTTAAATTCAGTTTTTCTACTATATTTTCTGTAGCGTTTTTTACTGTTTCTTTGACAGAATCAACTGGGCCTTTGCCTGCATATTCTGGTGCAACTTGATAATAGTCGCCTTCTGGAGTGATAGAACTTGATTGCGCTAATAGCAAGTTTCCAGAATTTAAAACTTGGCCTAAAAATAGTGTAAATGTGGCAACGCAAAGTACGATTAATTTGCGGAAATTGAAGGTTTTCATTACTCACTTACTCCTAAGTAATTAAGTTGCTGAAAGTTGACAGTTTGCCTGTTCCAATAGTGAACAAACTTCTCGATCTGTTGTTTGGGAAAAGTTGTTATACCAATGTCCGATCGCCCAAAGTCTTTCGGGTAAAATTACACTTACCACTTCGTTTACTTCTGCGCCAAACTGAGAAAAACTTTCTGTAGCAGCAACAGGAACTGCCACTATAATAGACTTTGGTTCGTGAGGTTTTAGCGCCATTACAGCCACCCGCATCGTAGCACCAGTGGCTAAACCATCGTCTACTAAAATGATTGTGCGATCGCGAAAATTAACTTCCGGTTGATTTCTACGGTACAGTTTTTCCCGCCTTTCTAACTCTTTTTTTTCATGTTCCATTATCAGATCGATCGCTTCTGGGGAAACATCAAATGCTCTGATAGTTTCTTCATCCAAGAAGCAGACACCACCAGTTGCGATCGCTCCCATCGCCAATTCTCTATGGTTAGGAACTCCCAATTTTCTCACTATAAATACGTCCAATGGTACATTTAAAGCTTTGGCTACTTCAAAAGCAACGGGAACTCCTCCACGCGGTAATGCTAATACCAAAACCTCTGAACGATTAGCGTATTTTGTTAGGTTTTTGGCTAATAATTGACCTGCTTCTGTGCGATCGCGAAATGGTGTCATACTTCCCTCCCCGCTAGCTTATTTCTTGATAGCGTGAGTCTCTTTGTTTTTTAATCCTTCTAACGAATGATCTAAGCGCAACTCACCTTGAGGTTCTTCTCGCAAATTGTTTGGTGTATCTTGACCAACTGCGCCTTTAGCAACAGTTACACCGCCATCAACTAACCACAATGCACCTGTCACATAACTGGCTTCATCAGATGCTAAAAAAGCATAAACATTGGCAATTTCTTCCGGTGTTCCCCGTCGCGCCATTGGCGTTCCTTTAATTAAAGTTTCCTCCATTTTGGCATCCATTGGCCCGGTTTCTTTGTGTGTCCAAGCTGTATCAATTGCACCCGGACAAACACAATTTGCCCGAATTCCATATTGAGCTTGTTCCACAGCAACTCCTTTCATAAAAGAGTGCATCCAGCCTTTTGTTCCGCCATAAGGAGCGTTTTGAGCTAAACCATTGAAACCTGCTTCCGAACCTGCGGAAATGACGTTTCCTCTGGTTCTTTGTAAGTGTGGTAAAGCGTATTTAGTCATCAGAAATGCGGAACGAATATTCATTCTGATGGTGCGATCGAAGTCTTCTACCGGATAATGTTGCATTTCCGATGTTGTCAGGAAAACACCAGCATTATTAATTAAAATGTGGAGGTTTCCAAACTCAGTAATTGCTGTATGAACGCAAGCTTGAGCATGATTTTCCTCGGAAATATCTCCGGCATAAGCAACAGCTTGACCCCCATATTTTTTTATTGCTGTTACTACTTCCGCTACTGGATCGCTGAGTAGTCCATTAACTACAACTTTCGCACCTTCTTTGGCGAATTTGTGAGCAATTGCCTCGCCAATTCCTGTTGCTGCACCAGTAACAATGGCAACTTTTCCTTCTAAACGTCTTTCCATCTTTTCACCTAAACAAAGGACTAAATTTTCAGTTCTGGCACCAAGGGAGGTAGAACCTCCCACAACTTGTTCCCAGGTTCAACCTGGGAACGAGAAAATAGAGGCTCTGCCTCTTGGTACAAATGCAAATTAAACACCTACAGCAGGATTTGTTGAAGGTTTAGCAGCTGGTGCAATTTCTCCAGCAAAACGTGCTTTATAAAGGTCTGCTAACCGTCGTTCGTATTTGGCTAAATCTTCTTCAATTTCCAAAAACAATGCAGTTGAAACTGGATCAGTAAATTGAGAACTCAGTTGATATGTATCCACAACTGCTGTCTGCATATCACCTAAAGCAGTACGCAACATAAACGTATCGTCGCTTCCTTGTAAGCCAGTTTTTATTTTGGCGTAAGTATCAGCTGCTTGTGCTGGTAAAGAGGGTTTTTCGCCTAGTGCATTCAGGCGTGCTTCGAGCATTTGAATGTGGCTGGCTTTGTTAGCAACTATTTCTTCTAGGAGCGATCGCAATTCTGGATCTGAGCTTCTTTCTGCATACTTTTGAAACTCTTCATGAGAATAACGCTCGCCTGCTAAAGATGTATTCAAAGCTTTAACAATCTCGCCTTTTGTAGAACCACCCCAAGCATCAGCAAGTTTCCACCATTCAGCAGTAATATCACTTTCATTAGGCAGATCTACTTCTTTACCACCATAACCTAAACGGCTTAAAATTGCGGTGGTGAAAATTGCTAAATCTCCCGGTCTTCTGGAAGTAATTAAATTGCCATCAACTACCAATGGTTCATCAATGTAATTAGCACCAGCGTTAATCATATCCTTGCGAATTGCCCGATAGCCAGTGGCATTTTTACCTTTCAGTAAATCACCTTCAATTAATACTTGAGGCCCGTGACAAACAGCAGCAATTAATTTTCCTTGCGCCATTGCATCCTTGACAAATTTTACCGTATTTGGATTAGTCCGCATTGTATCAGGAGCCATTCCCCCAGGAATAATTACTGCATCAAATTCTTCCGGGCGAGATTCAGTAGTTGTGGCATCAGGTTTCTGGGAAAGTTTACCTTGCTTTCCTAGATATGTGCTGTTCATCCGAGAACCGAGAACAACTACATCAAATCCTGCCATTTGTAGAGCTTTATAAGGTATTTGAAACTCGGAATCTTCCACTCCGGTTTCAATTAAAATTGCCACTCGTCTATTATTGTGATTGTTTTGATGTGCCATTTTATTTCCTCAAAGTGTTGGTAAAATTTGTTCAATTCAACTTCCAGAAACTACTTGTGAACTGGGGTTAGCTGAAGGTAATAAGTCCAAATAATCCGGCGAAAGATTAGCGCGAATATCTGCAAATTCCCCAGGTGTAACGGCAGTATTTAAAACTGAGAAAACAGCACGCGCATGAGTAGCAGCTGTCACTGGATCTACACTTTCTTTTTCGGCAACCTTTTGATAAAATTCTTGTAGAGAAAAGGCTTGCCCATTTTCTCCTTCTCTACCACGTAAATACTCGCCAATTTCTGCTGGTAATTGAGAAGCTAAATCTTTAGCTTCATCGCCAACAATACGTTCTTTTAAAGTTTCTAAAGTAGCACGAACAGCAAGTTCTGCTTCTTCACGAGAACCAAGCTGGGCAACACTTTGAACGTGCTTAACAAATTCATCACGTTTCATGGCATCCTCAGATGTTTTTTATCTCAACAAAAGTTGCAATCTCTCGTCGGATCTCTTACTAGGTTATGTATTTTCGCTCTGAGTTCTCGTCATTCAAAAGAGATAGATCGGTTTCGCTCTAAAGTCAGACATAATTTTTGGCGCAAGAAACTAACCTAGAAAAATAGAAGGAGCGTGTATTATGGCTGACAAAACAGATAAGAACCTAAACAATAACGAAGAAGTAATTTCTGATTTACCGCAAGAAATCACCGAGTCTTACGGAACTGGAATTAAGCCAGAGCCGGGATATAATATTGGTACGCGCAGACTGCGGGATGAGGAGAAACAATACACTTCGACTAGTCCCGAATTAAGTGGTGGTGATGTGGATGCTGCGTGGGAATTAGCTGATAGTGAAGGTGAAGAAGCTGTAGGTGGAACTGTTGCTACTCCCGATCAGAGTATTGTTGAGGAATTGGGTGCTGCTGTGGGTTTGGAAATGGACGATCGCGCTTTCCTCCGCACTACTGAAATTTTAGATGAAAGGGACGATCGCCGCTGGGAATTAGACCCAACTTCTTCCGAAGATTATCAAGAACGTCGAGAATAAATGTTAGTAAGAGCGCTGAAGCGCAACAACGTACCTATAATGTATCTTAAATTCTCCAGCAACGTACATTTTAGGAAAGGGAATTTTTTCTAATGGTGCAGGTAAAATTTATTACTGAGTGCTATCAATCTTAGGGAGGATTTCTGCGTTACATCGAGTTTTTTGTACTATTTGTATTCCAATTTATAGATTATTTAAAGCTACTTTCATTCCTTTGGTAGAAGTATGATGTTTGATTTTTAGATTAATATTAAATTTCCTTTGTGTAAGTCCTAAAGGTGATAACTGAAAACTTTCGTTAATTTTAAGTTCTAAGTTATGAGTTTTAAGTTATTAATTAACTCAAAACTCATAACTTAGAACTCATAACTATTTCTAGCGGGCATTAAAAGTTGGTTTACCGTTACCCAATGTTTCCAAACTTTTGCCTTTTGGTTCAATGCGAAATAGGAAAGTAACCAATGCTCCTAACAAAGAAGTAAAAACTAGGATGTGTAAGAGATTAGAAGTACCGATATTCTTGCGAAGAATGGGGAAGAAAAACGCTGTGGAAACAGCCCCAATTTTGGCGAAAGAGGCGGCAAAACCAGCACCAGCACCCCGAATTTCAGTGGGAAAAATTTCCCCAGCTATTACATAAGTCATGGCATTTGGGCCTAAATTAGTCATGAAATTAAATAACATAAAACCAACAAAAACTAGGATGGTTCTCTCATCACCTGCGGGAACTCCAGCACTAAGAGAAGCGATCGCCAACCCCGCCGCACAACCAATAAACCCAATAATTTGTAAAGGAATACGTCCTACCCAATCAACCAGCGGAACAGAGGCAGCAAAACCTAATACTAAAAGTAGATCGATCGTTCCCGATCCCTTTGTCGCAGCTAAATCGCGCAGAATAAAATTCGGTTCGGTTTTAGTAAACAAAGTTGCCAAAATTGACGGGGTAAAAATGCCAATTCCGTAAGTAGAAAGGTCTTGCAATAACCAAGGTACAGCAGCTAAAATTGTGGCTCTGATGTATCTTGGCGAAAAGAGATCGCCGAAATTTCGTTGCGGAGCTTGTTCTTTTGGTGGTGGAGGGGCAATTTCTACCGAACGTCTTAACAGCTTATCGGCGCTGCGGTGTGCGTCTTCAATGCGATCGCGAGACAACAGCCAGAGAGCGCTTTCCGGCAACGTAGTCCGAATCAGCAAGACAATTAATGACGGAATCACCCAAATAGCATACATCCAGCGCCATGCTCCCACTTCAGGATAAATGTTGAGCATCAGCAAACCGACTAACACTCCGCCTAGAGAGCCGAGAGCCTGAAAGCTAAATGCCGCAAGTACCATCCGCCCTCGAAAGCTGCTCGGCATTGCTTCGGAAATCATTATGTGTGCGGTGGGATAATCTGAACCCAGAGACATCCCCACACAAAACAGGAAGAAAATTAAAGCCGGAATGTTCCATGACAGAGCCGCCAAGCCGATAAATACTGTAAACAGGGCTGATTCTAGAACGAAGACGAACTTTCTGCCCAAGCGATCGGCTATATTCCCAAATAAAGAAGCACCAACCAAAATACCGAACAAAGTAGCCGCAGCCACAGTTCCTTTCAAAGTGGCAGGTAAATTATACTGCTTTTCAATCAAGGGCAGAGCCACACCCGTAGTAAATACCACCGCCCCTTCAAAAAATTTGCCCATTGCAGCTACTCCCCACAACCGCCATTGCATATCGCTTAATGGGCGGGGTGGAGTTTCATCTATATATTCTTGCAAGGTTTTTTTGGAATTCTGAAGGTTCTGTTCTTCTAATTCAGTAATCTTCATACAGTCAATGCCTCTAGTTTGAAAATTAGGATTTATACCAAATCCGCTTCAATACCCCTGTTATTCTTTAGTCCTTTTCGATCGCCAAAAGATACGAGGGTAACTAACCCGAATTTGATATTAAGAGTTCCGAATTTCTATGAATACTTAGTGCTACCCGCTAGGCGAGATGCACGTTTCAACGATTAGCAAAGAATAAAGTTCCGACAGTATGAAAGGGGACAGCAAGAAAGTAAGAGCAATTCATGAATTGCCCTTACTAAGATTCGAGTCCTGAGTTGAAGTAGTATCCTGATGATGACTACCATCTTGTTTGAAGGCAATGTCTCCAGCTAACTTGCCTAAATTACCTCCGATCGCCTTACCTATACCACCACCCAACCCAGAGAGCGCAGTTTGATCTACAAAGACACCAGCAGTTTCCCCCAATGATTCGCCAATGTGTTCTGCACCTTTTTTTTGCAATGCTTCTGTAAATTCTTCTTCAGTGATACCTGTTTCTTTTTCCCCAGGATGTAAAAGATGATGGGAAAGATGACTAGATTGCTGTGTAGCAATTACTTGCCCTACTAATCCACCCGCTTCCGCACCGATAATTACACCTACTGGGCCTCCCACTGCACCGATCGTACCTCCAATCACCTCGCCTACAGCCCCGCCTGCCATGCCTCCAGCCATTCCCGCCCCCATATCAACCAGTTTGGTGGGATGCTCAGATACTTGGTTAAGTTGATCTGCGGTTAAATCGGCTACTATCTTCAGTTGTTCCGACGCTTGTTTTGCAGCTAGATCGGTTGCTTGCTTCAGTTGTTCCGATGCTTGGTTTACCAGCTGATTGGGATCGCTGACTACAGCATTTACACCGTCTACAGTCTGTTTTACCAGCTGATTGGGATCGCTGACTACAGCATTCACACCGTCCACGGCTTGTTTACTAATATCTTGGACTGTGTTGGAGGCTTGAGTAGCTAAGTCATTAGCTTGTTGGACTGTTCGATCGACAGTATGGTGTAAGTGATGAAATAGGTCATCAAACGGATTGTGAGATTTGTCTTTGTCAGACTCTGAATTGTGAGATTTGTGAGACATAGTTAATTAAGTTTTGAGTTGTTTGTAGGGGCGAAAACCCGCCCTTACATTTTGCTTTTAGGCAATTTGAGCAACTGTGGATAGAATTTGTGGCTCTACTTCTGAGATAGGTCGATCGCGATCGAAATTAATGGCGATCGAAGCTGCTAGCTGATTAATATGAATTTCTTGAATACCAACTAAAGTTTGTAGTTTTGAGCGCAACTTTTCAGCATAATTAGAATCAAAAGATAAGCGGGGAATTTTTAGCCGAATGCGTCCGTTGGTTTTGTGAGCAATGCTAATTGAAGAAGCGAGATTTTTTTCTTTCTCCGGTTGGGGATTTGCTAAAGATTTAATTAGTCGATCGATCTCCCAAATCAACTCATAAAAAATTTGTTTTCCCCACTCCCAAACAGCAATCGCAGAATGTTTAATCGCAGATGTCAACTTGTGCCAAAGATTAATCGCTGCTTGCACAAGCTGGAAAAATTCCTCTAACAGCACCTCTAACGGATTGATAGGTAAGAAATAATCAAGAACTACCTCTTTGAGAGAAGCATTTTGTTTTTCTACTATATTTACACCTGAGAGTCCGACTAATTTTTGCTGTTGGGCGATCGCTCGATTGTAATCCGTCACTACTTTTAAACTTTGAGGTAATACCTCAAAAGTTACTGGAGTAGTACCAAACATTTCGCCATCAATAGTGATTTGCTGCGGTGGATCGGTGGTAATTGTAACTTTATTCGATCGCAAATATCCAATGTGAGCGTCTTCACTGCTACTGTGTACTAGTCCATTTTCCAGCAGTTCCATTGCAGTGGTGAGAGCATCCAAAGCGGTAGGAGGAGAGACGATCGTAATATCAAATAATCCGTCATCGGGGCGCATTTCCCCCGATCCCTGTGCCAAAATTGAAGTTGGTGGGGCAATACTCGCAACGGTAATCGCTGCTGCTGGAACTGTAATTGTTTCTCGATTTGTTTCTAGAGTAGCTTGAAAGTTACGCAAGTTTTGCAATTGTTCCAAACCTGCGAAAATGTAAGCCATGATGCCAAACTGATTTTTGCGTTGGCGATCGGCAGATTGCACTGTATCCGCCTCAAAGCCAATCCCCGCTAACAGCAACATCAATTTTCCATTACAATCTACTGTTCCGATCGTGCGAGTTGCACCCTGGAGAATAGCAATACAAGCTTTTTCCACCGTATTCGGTAAACCTAAACCATTCACGAAAGCGTTAGCCGTACCGCGAGGAATCACTGCTAAAGGAATGCCTGTGTTTACCACCGCAGTAGCAGCAGCGGAAACTGTACCATCTCCACCAGCAGCGATAATTAATTCTGCGCCTTGGGCGATCGCTTCTTTCGCCAAAACATCCGCCCCCACCTCTTTTGTAGTCAAGCGCACATCTAGCTGTAAGTGCGGTTCTAAAAGCGATTTAATATTTGCCAAAATTTGATTGGCATCCCCTTGTCCACAAACGGGATTAAAAATTAAACTAGCTTTCTGAAAGACTTTCGCTCGCTTCAGGTGGGTACTGGGTTGGGGTAAGAAAGTTGTAATCACTTAAGCCGCCTCCTAATTTACTGTATTGACACAGGCAATTTTTTGATTGTCTAGTAACCAACGCAATTGATATTCTCGCTGTGCTGCTGTACTGATTTCGGAAATCATACTGTCATCTGCCCACAAACTGAGGAAAATGCTCAAAACTGGAATCAAATCTCCCTGTGTTTCCTCTGTTAGCCCGGTAAGCACCTGCTCGATCGCTGAATCAATCAGTAAGTCATCTGTATCATCCTCGATCGAATCTTCCAAAGTTTCTTTTTCCAACTTTCGTTCGTCTAATGCCAACCGCAAGTTTTGGATTTTTTTCCTAGCTTCCTGTCGTTCTCGCTCGGTTTGAGCAATGCCAACATTAAACACCCCCCAAGCAAAGGCTTTTTCTTGCACATTTTCCGGGGCGTAACCGTAGCACAATCCAATCCGGTGGATAGTTACCAAACCTAATATCAGGGTTAGCCCATCATTAACTATTTCTCCGACTATCTCTGCAACTTCGGTGATGCCTCCCTCAGTTGTAACTTGCTCTAGCGCACTCTTGGTGACTTGCTCTGCGAGTCGATCGCACTTTTCCAAATCACCAGAACGCAGTTGATGATAATCTTCAACTAACGCTCTACGTTTGAGTTCTTGCCAATCTTGCTGCCAGTTTGCCGTCGCTTTGTCGGAGGCTACACCCATTTCGGTAAATACTGAATCGGGAATTATCAAACTTATTAATTCCTTAGTAGCAGCTAATACATATCCCAGCAATTCCGTCAACCAGAACGGCTTGTCATCCAGCCAGTCTAGAATCTCTTTGAATTGCTTTGATTCATATTCAGTTAATTGAATTACTTCATAACTGAAAATTTCTTTTTGCTGCAACGTGAGAGGAGATTTACTAACAGCTTTGATTGCTTTGGCGAGTTGGCAATCCAAATCTGCTTCCGAAATTGTGTGGCGATCGTAATTGATGACAATGGAACTAGCGATCGGATTAATTCTTACTCCTTTCACTCCCTCCACAGACTCCACCAATTTCTCTAACGCCAACCTGTAGTTATCATTACTTTTCAGTATGGGAATCTCCAGGCGGATACGTCCGGGAATTTTGTGAATTACTTTAAATTTTACCTCTGTAATTACCTCATTATTTACAACTTGGTTATCTGCAACTTTATCAGATATCTGTTGATTTGACAACATAAAATAGGTACCTCTCTCGACTTTAGAATAAATTAATTTTTTCTCATTAATTTGCACAAGTTTGTAACTTTTGGATCTTATAATCTTAGGTTTAGCTGACGGTGCAATATGCAATATTAGAATAATCAACTTAAATCAATTATGTAATTTTATAGAATATTTAGGTTGTTAAATCAATAAATCTCCCCTTGCCAGGAAGTTTTACGGGAGATTTATTGCCACATTTGAAAGCTTTCTAATTAGTTGAAGGAGCTATGCTGAAAAAGCTAATTTTTTGATTATCTAACAACCATCGCAATTGATATTCACGTTTAGCAGCTTTAGCAATTCCCTCAATCAGTCTCATATCTCCCAATGTATCCACGACAAAACTATAGAGCGGAATTAGTTGAGAAGCAGTGCTTTGAGTTAGCGTGTAAATAGCCCCTTTAACCGCAGAATCAATTAGTTCTCGATTAGCCTTTTTCTCCGTCAAATCTTCTACCGTGCCTTCTTCCAAGTTTACTTTATCAAGATTCAAACTCAGGCTTTGTAGAGTTCTTCTCGCTTCCTCCCACTCTTGTTCTGTTTGAGCAGTTGCTATATTAAAAATTCCCCAAACAAAGGCTTGCTCTTGAGGACTTTCTGGAGCATAGCCGTAGCACAATCCAATGCGGTGAATGGTTTTTAGCCCGTAAGTCATTGTTTCTATACTATCGCCCACTTCTCCGACAATCACATTTCCTAACTCTGTCAAAGCGGCAAAACTACCGATCGCAAATGCTTCTTTTCGGGAATGATTGATGATTTGCTCTGAAAGACGATCGCAAACTTCCAATTTGCTATATCGTAGCTTTGTATATTCCTCTACTTGCGCTTCGGGTTTAATTTTCTGCCAATCATGCTGCCAGTTTTTTGTCGCTGCTTCACAGGCTGTACCAATTTTTTTAAATACCCAAGAAGGAACGATAAAATTTACTATTTTCTTGAGAAACTGGAAAACATAGCCCGTCAATTCTTTAATTCCAAATGGTTTTTGTTTATCTAGCCATTCTTCAATTTCTGTCAATTGAGTCGCTTCATATTCACTGAGATCGATCGCCTCATAAGCCAAAAATGGCTGGAGGTGCAATGCCAAAACTGGATGATTAGCAATGTGAATCGCGCTCTCAAGTTTAGCTTGCAAATCTGCTTCCGAAATTGCATGGCGATCGTATTCCACAACTAAAGAAGAAGCTAAAGGATTAATCCTCACCTCTTTCACCATTTCGATCGACTTCACCAATTTCTCTAACAGCCATCCGTAGTCAGGATTGCTCTTTAACATTGGAATTTTTAAGCGGATTCTCCCAAAAACTTTGTGAACTACTTTAAATTCTACGTTCAACATAACATCTCTACATTGTTACTTTTTCAAGACAATACTCACCAACTTTGAGCGGTCTACGATCTATTTATTACCTAGAAAAATTCCCAAACCTAACAAATCTGCTAGGATTAGTATGTTTGATTTTTGATTAAAAATTCTATCAGAAACTTAGTCATTTGGCAACCAAAAAAAATTAAACTTTCTCGATTTTTCCCGCTCAATTTAATATCAATAATTTTGCACAAGTTTGTCACTTTTGTCTGATAAGCTTCGGTTAGCATCAGCAGAAATTCAGGAAAATTTTTTCTGAGGATCGGATGCAATAGACCTCTCCAGTAACTTTTGTGGGGTAAGCATCCTGCCTGCCTTTGAGTTTATTTTTTGGAGATGTCTAATAGATAATTATGGTCATAACCTGAGATCGGATTCCTTGAATAATGATTGAGTTTGATTGAGTTATCGGTTACATTACTTTATGTACTTTTGAGAATTCTGATTGTGGAGGTTGGTCAAATGGAGTGGGAAGCACTCTTATTGGGATTAGAGCCGATAACAGCGGCAGCGATCGGAGTTGGTGTAGCGGTAGCTGCGCCTGTGGTAGCGGCGATCGATTCTGCAACGGGTAGTAAGTTAGCAGAAAGCACCCGTTCTATAGCCAAAGAAGGAATGGTATTAGCTTTTCAAGCTTTTGATAATGCTCAATCTGCGGTTGCGGAAGCCCAAGAATCTGTCCAAGATTTGATGACAGAAGCGAAGAACGACCTGAAAAAAGCGAGACAAAAAGCAGCCGAAAATGGCGGATCTGAGGCTGTTCCTCAAGAGATCGAAATCAGTTAATTAATTCTATTTGAGTTCAGTAGACTGCCTGTTGTTCTAAAAATTTAAGGTGAAGATAAATCATGGAAGCGATCGAAGCAGTATTCTTTGGAATTGAACCATTAGCTGCTATTGCCTGAAGGGGTGACAACTCTCTGTCAAACCCTTACTGCGTGCGGGTTTGACAGAGAGTTGTCAAAAAAAGATAGGTCTGTTATTCTCAACAAGACCTAACTAATGAAAAAAATGAACTTATTACCTGAATTTTACACCCAACACTTAAAAACCCAACTAAAAAAAGCCGAATTTTTAATTTTGTTGATCTTAGTTGTAATTTTACAAAAACAAAGATGGGTGAGGTTAGAAGAATTAGCAAGTCTATTTCCGCAAAAAATTCTATTTGAGAGCCGTCGGAAAAAATTACAAAGATTCCTCTCGTTACCGCACCTAACAATAGAAAGGATTTGGTGGCCGTTGTTTAGTTATTGGCTAAATAATAATTTTCCATCAAAGTCAGTATTATATCTGGCTATTGATCGGACACAATGGGGAGTTGTTAATTTAATAGTAGTGAGTCTAATTTATCAGAAAAGAGCCATACCTATATATTTTGAAGCTCTACCAAAATTAGGGAATTCAAATGTAGAAAAACAGATAGCAACACTGTCTAAAGTCTTGCCCTTATTAGAGAATTACACAAAAGTAGTTTTAGGTGATAGAGAATTTTGCGGTGTAGACTTAGGCCAATGGTTACAAAGCCAATCACAAACGTACTTTTGTCTGCGCTTACGAAAAAATGAATATGTTGAATTGACTCCAGATAATTGGGTTCAACTACAAGAATTGGGTGTAGCTCCGGGAGTTTCTATTTATTTAAAAGGAGTTAAAGTCACTAAAAATAAAGGATTTAACCCAGCTAATATTGCGGGAAAATGGAAACGTAAATACCGGGGATGGTCAGTTGAGGAAGCTTGGTTTATCTTGACTAATTTTCCAGATTTAAAGCAAGCTTTATCAGCTTATCAAAAACGCTTTGGTATTGAAGAAATGTTTCGTGATTATAAAAGTGGCGGTTATAATCTTGAATCAACAGGTGTGACTGGAAATCGCTTAATTTCTCTAATTATCTTGATTACTTTGGCTTACAGTAGCGCCATTATGTCTGGGGAAAAAATCACCAATAAAGGTGTAGCTAAATATGTAGGTAGAGTGAGAGAACCAGGCAGGAAACACCGTCGCCATAGCAACTTTTATATTGGTATTCACGGCTATGAATGGACTGAATCTTTAACATTCTTTGCCCAACAAACTGCTCAATTAATGTCTTTAAGCCCACATAAATTGCCATATTATCAACGAGGTCGAAGAGCCGAAAAGCTTATCAAATCTACCTTTGCGCTTTAGTTGTCGCCCCTTCAGGCTTTTTTAACTTACTGGCTATTACCTTTACCCTCTGATTACCGGGATATTCAGCTGATTGCGGCTTACGTTGTGGGTGTTTCGGTTGATTTAGGGTTGATTATCCTGATGATGACAGTTTCAACCGCACAAACAACCATGAAGCGGGCAGCAAATGAAGAACCGAGTAATGCAGCACTCTTGGGTTTTATTGTACTGTTTTCCGCCATCACCCTAGCTGCGATCGCTCTTCTTTCAAACAATTCACACAATCGACCAGCACTAATTGCTAATATTCATATTGGGCTATCATTGCTGGCGATTTTTTTATCCTGGTTGTTTCTTCATACCTATTTTGCCCTTCACTATGCTCGGATTTACTATCAAGAAAAACTGACTTCAGAGAAGATCTACCTTGCAGAATCAGCCCCAAAAAATTATGAAGGTGGGTTAAATTTTCCTAATCCAGGATTGGCAGATTACTGGGATTTTCTTTACTACTCATTTACGATCGCCATGTGCTATCAAACCTCAGATATTTCAATTACATCTGTAGTAATGCGTCGCGTTACTTTAGTTCACGCGATCGTCTCTTTTATCTATGTTTCTAGCATCATAGGTTTGGTCGTAAATTTAGTCTCTAATTTGGTTTAACAAAGTTGGGGACTGGGGACTGGGGACTGGGGGACAAGGGGACAAGGGGACAAGGGGAAGCTCATTAACTTAGAACTATTTTCCTAACTCAAAACTCAAAACTTCCCCAGTCCCCAAAACCAATTTTTACAGAATTTCTTTTGCGTTTTAGGAGAAATCATGACTGTTACTAGCGATGCCAAATTAAGTGAAAATACTTTTAGTTCAATTGTTTCAAATGGGTCTAATGGTTCTAAAAAAACTGTAATTAATGACAACCCAATCTGCCAAGTAGAGACAGTTCATTATAAAGTAGTTCACTGGACTGCGGGAAGATTTCGTATCCGCATTCCTAAACTTTTTTATGACGATGAGTATGTAAATCAACTCCAATATGTTTTAAAAAAATTGGATTTTGTGAGTGATTTTCAAATTAACGCGATCGCTAGTTCTGTAACAGTCAATTATAACACCGAAGATACTTCTATTCCTTTAATTAAAATAGAAGAAAAATTATTTAAAGCAATTCAAGTTGCCGCAATTACGGAAGTTCCAGCAACATATATCAGCGAAGAAAAGAGTGAGAAAAAGTCAGAAAGCAGCAACGAAATTGACTTTGTAGAAAGGTTGGGATTGCCAGTTGCTGGATTAGTTCTCAGTGTAGCTGCATTGCTGGGAGCACCGATTCCTAGTTTTGTGATAGGTGCGGTGGTAATCGCTAGTGCGATGCCAGTATTTCATCGGGCGATCGAAGCGATTCAAGAAGAAAAGCAACTAACTATTGACTTTTTGGATGGATTAGCGATCGCACTACACACCGCACAAGGACATTACTTCGCACCTGCGTTCATGGTAGGTTTAGTTGAAGGGGGAGAAACGATTCGTGACTTGACTGCCAGAGGAACGGAACGCGCATCGTTGAACTTGTTGGATTGTTTGGGGAAAACTGCGATCGTCGTCCGGGATGGACAAGAAATAGAAATCGAGGTTAAAGATATTGTAGAAGGCGATTATGTGATTGTCTTCCCTGGCGATCAGATTCCGGTAGATGGGATTGTGGTACAAGGAACTGGATCGGTGGATCAAAGTAAACTGACGGGGGAATCTGTTCCGGTAACGAAGCGAGAAGGCGATGAAGTCTTTGCTTCTACTTTGGTATCAGATGGACAACTAAGAGTTTTAACCGAACGCACCGGAAATAATACTCGTGCAGGTGTGATTGTGAACTTGATGCAAGCTGCACCCGTGCATGATACTCGGATTGAGAACTATGCGGCAATGGTGGCAAATCAAGCTGTAATTCCGACGCTATTGATCGGTACGAGTGTAGGTTTGTTTAGTGGCGATTTGAACCGCGCGATCGCACTGTTAACCTTAGACTTAGGTACAGGGATTCGGGTTTCTGTGCCGACTTCGATTTTATCAGCTTTGACATACTCGGCGCGAAATGGCGTGTTGATTCGCAGCGGTCGGGCAATAGAAATTCTCGCCCGAATTGATACAGTAGTATTTGATAAAACCGGGACTTTAACTGTCGGGCACGCGGGAGTTAATGACGTTGCAGTAATGGACGATCGCTTTACCTCAGATGAACTGTTGGTATTAGCGGCGACAGCAGAACAACGCTTAACTCACCCGATCGCAGAGGCGATCGTTCATTGTGCAAACCATCGCGGATTAACTTTGAAAACTTGCGAAGAGTGGGAATACAAAGTCGGTTTAGGTGTAGCTGCCCGGATTGACGGGATTGAGATTCGCGTCGGTAGTCCGCGATTCATGAAAACAGAGAATGTTGATTTAACTGAGTTTGAACGCCGTTTTCCTGATGCTTTGACTAGTGGACAATCCTTGGTTTATGTGGCAGGTGATGGTAAACTTTTGGGAGTAGTGATGTATTGTGACCCCCCACGTCAAGAAAGCCAAGACGTGATTCGGGAGTTAAAGAGTTTGGGTGTTACTCCTTATATGTTGACGGGTGATGTGACGCGGGTGGCGAATGCGATCGCAGGGAATCTCGGCATCAATCCCAACAACGTTTATTCGGAAGCTTTCCCAGAACGGAAAGTGGAAGTAGTTAAGGAAATTCACGATCGAGGTAAGACTGTCGCCTTCTGTGGAGATGGGATTAACGATTCTGCGGCTTTAGCTTATGCTGATGTGTCTATTTCATTTGCTGGTGCAACGGATATTGCCAGAGAAACTGCTGATGTGGTGTTGATGGAAAACGATTTGCGGGGATTGATCATGGCGATTAAAGTCGCACGGTATACGATGGACATTATTTGGCAAAATACTGCGATCGTAGCTGTTCCCAATATTGGCGCACTCCTATCCGGTATTCTCTTTGCCCTCGATCCAATTCTCGCAGTTGTCATCAACAATGGAACTGCAATTTTAGCAGAATTGAACGGTCTAAGACCACTACTCGGACCCGGTGATGTAACTCCTTTAGGACATCGTTTAAGTGTTGCGGAAATTGAAGAAGAAGAGGAACGTTTGCATAGTCATTATCACATTCCTGAAATCAGTGAATCAGTAAATAATCACTCGAATGGAAATGGTAATGGAAAAAAAACCACCGTTGAACTATCGCTCTAAGCTTTGATTACGCTTAATAGACTAATTGTAGTAGAGACGTTGCTTGCAACGTCTCTACAAGTTATTTTACCAGCACAATTTTGCTTTTAAAATACTCGGCTTTCATATTTTTGAACCAGTTTTTCACTTTTTTGGTGTAAGCTTATCTAATAGGAAAAACTGTAAATTTTCAACGGTTAATATGGCAAAAAAGTTTAATTTGTTATCTCAAGATTTGAGAAATAAAATTTGATTTTGATTGTGATATAATAACTCTGAAAATTTTCTCTATCTATCTCTAGGACTAGCCGAATTATGTTGAATTTTCTTAATAGATTGAGTTGTATAATGATAGGAACAACTTTACTATTTCCTAGCATTGCGATCGAGACAGCAACAGCGTCCCCTAGCTTGAGTGATGGCATTATTTGTATTGCCAAAGGCAAGACAGATAAAGGTAGTAGAATCTACTTTTATACCTCTGTCATAGATGACAATACTATGCAGAAAAAACAACCAATTTCTGTTACTATCAATGAATCCATAAATGGACAAATGCAACCTGCCGGATTAGCTTCCACAAGTTATCAAGGTAACAATAATTATAGCGGAAAATCTCAAGCAGGAAGTCCGATTAGTTTTAGCTTGTCACGTGACTATAGCGGGATTCAAATTCGACATGGTGGCAAAACTTATACGGGAATTTGTCACTAATATTAGAGCGATCGAGACTAAGCAAAAAAGTCAGTAAATCTTGATTGAACTTTTCCTATAACGAATGGTGGAGAGCGGGGAGTAAGCTGTTCCGCATTTAAATTGGATTGTTTGGAAACAGAAGAAAATTGGTCTAATTCTCTCCCCTGCTCCCCTGCAATCTTAATAAGTGATTTAAATGCGTGACAGCTTAACTGCTTCCCTACTCCCCTAAGTTAGGGTTTCCTATGATTTTATAAATTATAATGTCGATCGACCTATATATTTCGATTTTTTAGATGTGGTGATTACGATCGGTTTAACTTATGCGATGAGTGATGTTAATGCTGCTTCCGATCGCGCTCGTTGTTTAGTGTTATTACATAGCATAATTTCTTTTTTCTTTTACTCAATAATCGTCGGTAGTGCGATCAATGCGATCGTCACTTCCTAAAAAATTAGCCCAATACAAAAATGAGTAGCACTTCATCTTTATTTCGCGCTAACTTCAATGATTTGACTATTGTTCACGGCATTCGCGCTGCGATCGCCTTTGCCTTACCCTTGCTAATTGGTCAATATACTGAACATATAGAATTGAGTATCTTGCCAGCTTTGGCAGGTTTTTTCATTACCCTAATTCCCGGTGGAATTCCCGGAAGCTACGGGGATAAATTTTTGGCAATGGCGATCGCTACAATAGGTTCTGCCAGCGTTGTCTGGATTGGAATTCTCAGCAATCAAATTCCCTGGCTAGTTGTTCTATTAACATTTATCGTAATTTTTATTACTACCTTTGCTGGTGTGTGTGGTAATGGGGCGACTGCTAGCGGACAGGTAATTGCGATTTTTTGGTTAATTTCGACTCACCTTTCTAGTAACTTAGAGTTAGCAATACAACAATTTTGTTTAATTTTATTGGCTGGTGCTTGGGGAACAATATTTTCTTTAAGTGGATGGGTATTCTATCCTTATAGACCAGTTCAGAAATCTTTGGCTAATAGTTACCGTATCCTGACGAAGTTTCTAGAAACTGTGTTGGAAGAGGAGATGAACGACGAGGATAAGTTATGGGATACAATTACTTCTAAAGCACAGTATAAAGCGGGAATAGCGATCGGAGAAACTCGCCAACTTTGGCATAATGTTTGGCGATCGCAAAAAGGTTTTCAACAAAAAGGTAAAAGGTTGCTGTTACTAATTCAAAAAGCAACCGAGATGTATAGAGAAATTATTACCCTTACTGAAGTAATTGTCGGACGAGGGAAACATCCTGAATTGATAAAAATTCGCCATGAACTAACCCAGGCACTTCAGTCCTTGACACAAGCAATGAAAATTCTCGATGACGTGCTGGAGTCAAGAGACTTAGATGAACGTCGGCAGATTACTAGAGAAACTCTGATAATTTTGGATGATGTGCAACAACAGATGCAAGAATTAGAGAAAAAGTGCCGCAAGTGGACAAATTCTCAAGATGCGAAGCTAGGGGAAATGTCAGAGAAAACCGCCCATTTTTTGCCGACATTGTTTACCGCCTTAAGAAACCTAGCCAAACAGATTAATTCCACAATTAATCTACTCCTTGATTTTAAAAGTGAACAGCAAGTTTCTGTTTCGATCAACTCGGTTCCCTTTAGTTCCCCTAATTTCTCAATTTGGGAAACTTTAAGTAATAACTGGACATTTGAATCAGTAACTTTCTCCCATGCTTTGCGGATAGCTACAGTCGCTAGTTTTGCGATGTTAGTTTCAGCCAGCTTTTATTGGCACAGAGGATATTGGATTGCGCTAACGGTGCTGTTTGTTCTCAAACCCGATTATGGTGCAACGATGCAGAGAGTTGCACAGCGAATTAGTGGCACTGTTGTGGGAGCAATTCTAGCAGCTGGTTTAGTTTTGAACGTTCATGACTTAAGAGTACTTCTGGGAATTGTCATCATAGTAGCGCTCTTAGCAGGTGCGATCCGTTTGGTGAATTATGCTTTGTTTATTCTGCTGCTCACTTTGATGGTTATTGTGGTACTGAATCTCAGCAAACCTGGAAATTGGTATCTTGCAGAAGTTCGCATTTTTCATACTCTGGTAGGGGGAATTTTGGTAGTGATTAGTTACTATATTTGGCCTATCTGGCAACGACGCTACCTTCCCAAACGAATGGCGATGTTGCTGCAAGCGAGTTTAACTTATTTTCAAGCGATCGCATCTGCCTATCAAGGAAAAGAGCAAAGCCTCAAAACCCGTAATGTCATGCGCCACAAAGCTGAATTAGCCAGCGCCAATGCTATGGCTGCTACTGAACGTATGAGTCAGGAACCGAAGCGATTTCAGGGAGATTTGGAGGGATCGATCGCATTACTCATCAATGTCAATAGTTTAATCAGTACAGTAACTAGCCTCAGCTATCATCTTTATCGGTTTCAGCCAACCAATTCCTTTCCCGGATTCGATCGATTTGTGCAACAAGTGACAGACACATTGCAAAATTTAACTCACTTTTATCAAATGGGAACTGCTCTGGCACCACTGCCCGATTTTAATCAAAGTTTGGATTTGGCAGAGGACTATGTAGAGAGCCTTCAGAACAGTGACTCCCAAAAAGTACAAGACTTGACTTTTGTAGTCGCACAACTAAATCGCCTTGCTGATGAAGTTAAAGGTATGTATCAGGCACTAAAGTAAAGATCAGAAATTTTAGATTTGGGATAGATAACGGGCAATTTTTTCAATAGTTCCGGCTAGATTTTCAGGGAGACTTTGTAGCTGCCGTTCTATTTCTTCAATTACCCGGATGGAAGCAGACTGAGAGTGAATGATTACCTGTTATGACCTGGAAAATAAATCATGAACTTGAGGAAATTTGTCCTTGGACTACTGACCCTGAGTAGTATTTGTGCTTTCCCTTCTGTAGCTTTGAGTGCACCCTTGGATATCGTTTTGTATACTGGCGGAGATGATCTGAGGGAAGGAAGTTATGCCAATTTTTATATCAAGCTTCGAGGCAGTTCTCTAAGAAGATTTGATAACATCACGTCAAGGCGAAATCTACCCAACAATTCATTAAATCGTTACAGAATCGACCTTCCTGCGTTAACTTCAGCCAGTCAAGTTGAATTTTGCGAGATTGAGCATGTTTCGCAAGAGAGTTTTCCTCAAACAGCCGATAACTGGAATTTAGATATGGCTATTGTCATTATGCGTACACCGGGGAGTTTCCCAATTGTTCTATGCGAAAGAACAACTACCCATCGGTTTGAAGGGAATACTAGACGACTGACTCTTCAACCTGCTCGTTAATTTAAGCAACTTTGAAATTCAGTTAAAGTTAAGCGGCAAGGGCTGTCGTACAATTTTGTAATGTATGATGACACTTGTCGTTTCCTTGCTGAAAACTTCTCTGCCGACTTTGCCAGTTGGTTACTCGGAGTGCCTGTTAATCTGACCGAGATCCGGCAATACGGGCGAATTTAATGGCAGCCTCCGCGATTTTAGCTGGGTTACGATTAGAGGAGGACGTGATTTATCGTTTAGTGCAGAGGGACATTATGCAAGAATCTGTAATTTACCGTTCGATTCAAAGAGACGAGAAGCGAGCGATCGCGCTCAACTTTCTACGGGAAGGCTTATCGATTGAAACCGTTGCTCGTGGAACTGGCTTATCGATCAAAGAAGTTCAGCAACTTCAACAACAGATAAATCAGCCTTCACAGGGCGAAACTTGAGTGTGCGAGAGGTTGCTCGCAAAGATGCGGCATAATAACGCAAAATTTAACTCACTTTTATCAAAAGGGAACTGCTCTGGCACCACTGCCCGATTTCGATCGAAGCTTGGATTTGGCAGAGGACTATGTAGAGAGCCTTCAGAACAGTGACTCCCAAAAAGTACAAGACTTGACTTTTGTAGTTGCACAACTAAATCGCCTTACTGATGAAGTTAAAGGTATGTATCAAGCACTAAAGTAAAGATCAGAAATTTTAGATTTGGGATAGATAACGGGCAATTTTTTCAAGTTCCAATTATTTGTTGCCACTAACTATGGTAATCTTAATTGGCGATCGCACCTCCATTAGACCGCGACTTCCTTTCCCTTTGAGCCGCCTTTATTCCCCAACTAGCCGCTTTAGAAATTAAGTCTTTTAACGTTTCTTTAGCTCTTTTTTGTTGCCAAAAGTATCCCTCGGAAGTAGTAGCATATAAGGGTGGTAGACGATTGAGCGCATAAGCTGTCGCTTCAGTCGGATTAATAGTTCCGGCTAGATTTTCCGGGAGACTTTGTAGCTGCCGTTCTATTTCTTCAATTACTAGTGTTTCCATTGCATTCCGATAGAGTGAAACTGGTTCATGTATGGAATTCATAGCTAAAAAAATGTAAACATGATATTTTGAATGATTGATGTATTTTTGTTAGGCCATTTACATATCGCAAAGTTTACAGTAGATAATCGCACCCTTATAACATCAATCACTCATAATTGAATTTAGCAGAAAATCCTAAGTAGCGGGGAACTGGCAAGCAGAAAAAAGTAGAGTTTATTGGCACGTTTCTGTTTAAGATTGCTCAATTAACTTTTTTTGACTCTCCATTAGTCTCAGGATAACGGTTAGCAGTTGAATAGGTTCGATCGGTTTAGGTACATGAATTTGAAATCCAGCCGCTAGTGCCTGGAGACGATCGCCCTCTCTAGCATAAGCAGTTAATGCGGCAGCAGGAATTTTTCCACCTTGGTTGGGTGGTAGCGATCGAATCCGACGCATGAGGGCGAACCCATCTTCATCAGGCATTCCCACATCGCTGAGTAATACATCGGGTTTTTCGGTTTGCAACAATTGCCAAGCTTCTGCGGCAGAGGCAGCAGTTGTAACTCTTGCACCATATTGCTCTAAAGCTGTTTGTAAAAATTCGCGGGTATCTCTTTCGTCATCGACTGCCAACACATGAATATTGGATAAGTCGATCGAGCTATCGGCGATCGTGTGACGATATAATCCCTGGTAACTAACTTGATGTTGCTGTAGGGTAGGGGACAATAGAGGGAATCGAACGGTGAAGGTTGTACCCTTTCCTTCTCCAGCGCTATCAACATAGACGTATCCTCCATGTAACTCTACCAAATTTCGCACGATCGCTAGTCCTAATCCCAAACCACCCTGAGTGCGGGTAGTTGTGGCATCTTGCTGACGGAATCGTTCAAAGACGTAGGGCAGAAAGTCGGGAGAAATTCCCTTACCGGAGTCTATCACTTCAATTTGAGCATAATTGATTATCTGTCCCGCTCCTTTTACAGATGAATCGCCAGTAACTAACGATAATCCCACCTTTACTTGTCCGCCAATAGGAGTGAATTTTACAGCATTAGAGAGTAAATTCCAGACAATCTGCTGTAATCGTTCTGGATCGCCGGAAATGAACTCTGGATCGAGAGTTGAATGAAATGAGAGGGTAATAGATTTGGCACTAGCAGCAGGGGAGATAGTATCTATTGCCGCTTGAACGCAAGGAATTAAGTTCGTTGGGCGTAAGTTTAACCGAATTTTTCCCCGAATGATCCGTGAGATGTCGAGCAAATCTTCGATCAATTGGGTTTGTGCTTGAGCATTTCGCTCGATCGAAGCTAATGCCTGTTCTCTTTTCTCTGGGTTAAAGGTATGAGTGCGAAGCAAACGCGACCAGCCGAGAATTGCATTTAGGGGCGATCGCAATTCGTGAGAAACCACAGCTAAAAACTCATCTTTCATTCGGTTAGCACGTTCTAATTCCATCCGGGCTGCCCGTTCCCGTTCCAGTGCTTGCGCTCGTTCTTCGATGACTAATTTCCGATCGTGAATATCAGTTGAAGAACCAAACCATTTTACTATCTCACCATTCTGGTTACGCAGCGGCAAAGCTTGTGATAAGTGCCAGCGATATTCTCCATCGCTGGCTCGACGCAGACGATGCTCTATAGTAAACATATTGCCAGTTGCCAAAGCTTCCCTAAAAGCTTCGATCGTCTGGGGCAAATCCTCTGGATACATAATCTGATGTATCCCTTCCCCATTAGCTTGCTCTATTGTCAATCCGGTGTAGTCGTACCAGCGTTGATTGCAATATTCATGATCTCGATCGGGACGAATCACCCAGAAGAGTTGCGGCATCGTTTCTACTAGGGTGCGGAACATAAACTCGCTGGTTCTGAGCAGCCCTTCAGTTTGCTTGCGATCGCTAATATCTGTCACCGTTCCAGACATACGGTAAGGTTCTCCTGCTGCATCATAAAACCTTTGTCCCAGCGCCAGCACCCAGCGGATTGAGCCATCAGGCCAAAAAGTGCGGTACTCCTCCTCAAATTGGTTGCCATTGTGCAAAGTATCGGTGGCAGCAGATATCACTCGCTGACGATCGTCTGGATGTAAGGCATTAATATGCCACTCGTAAGTAATGGGAAAATCGGGTGGGAGTCCGAAGATTTCTTTGCAGCGATCGTCCCAAGTTAAATGTTGAGTCCGTAAATCCCAATCCCAAATCCCCTGCTTCGCCCCTCTCAACGCCAGTTGCAAGCGTTCCTCACTTTGTTTCAGTGCAGCTTCTACTTGCTTAAGAGAAGTGATGTCCAAAAAAGCCCCAATCACGCCGCGAATTTCTCCTGATTCATACTTGAGTGGAACTGCTTTGCCATAGAGATAACAAACATCACCATCGTCAAAGACGAACTCAAATTCTCCAGAAACAGATTGCCCGGTACGACCTGCCTGTTGCATGGGTAAATCTTTAGGGTCAACATCCTGACCTTGCTGTTGTATTTTGAACTGGAAGGGATATCCACCAGTGGCAGGAGTTGCGGTCATTATAGAATCGGGCGATCGACGCATGATTTCATAAGCTGCCCGATTGGGAGTAACATTGTGACATAGCGGGTCATGAGCAATCCAAACCCCAGCCGGAACCGCTTCCATAAACGCTTCCAACTCTAAAGCTCTAGCTCGTGCTGTTGCCTCACTCTCTTTCAGTTGCTCATGAGTATCCGAAAGCTGGCAGTTGAGAAATTGCATCTTCTCGTTGAACGCAGCGAATGGCAAAAAACTGGCGTTCGTGTGGGTCAGGGCGAGAAGCATTGTTACTAGCCCAAACAAACCGATACTTCCCACCCCACCACTCACAACAGCCAGATTAATCCAACCACATGAGAATTTAGAATCGATCGTTTGTGATAAGCCAATGAGTCCTACCCCATAAATGAGGAGAGACAAAAGGTTAACGAGCAGGGCGAAACGTTTGTTTTGGAGGAGCATAGTAATTTTGGTAATTCTCTCGAATAACGAAGAGGCTGGATATGAAGATTTTGGGGTTGAGGATAACTTACGCCTTTTAGTAGAAGGCTACAACTATCTGAGGAGAGAAATTAATCTCCTTCCTTCTTAGGAGTGAACTGTTCTCTGGTTGTAGTTGTAATTATAAATAAACTTAATTAACTTATTAAGATTTAATCATAAGCTTAAAAGAAATTATTTCTTGATAGTCGCATCGTTAAACTAAGGTTGTGATAAAAATCCAGAGTAAGATTTTAAATATTCCGATCGACAGATGTTGAAATAACGATAATTAAGTACAATTTATCGGGTTTTGGGTGCTGGAGATATGAAAACACTCAATTGGCTGCTGGCGAGACCCATGTTGAATTTTTACCAGGAAACCCAAGCAACTCCTATATTCAGTATTATATAAGAAAATGCAAGCTGAGGCAGTTGTGCGGACTAAACTCGAAAGCTTTTTTCCCGCAGATGTAATTAAAAAACTTTATCGCGTACACTGGAAGCAAGTTGTTAAATAAACTTATCTTCTTTTGGATCGAGTACGATGATTCAATCAGCATCAAAACTTCTAACTGTCGATGAATTCATTACCCAATATGGTGATTCGCCAGATTATGAATTAATCGATGGCGAATTAATTAATATGGAAGCAACTGGACTACATGAACAAGTAGTAGCTTTTGTAGGACGAAAGCTCAATGTGGAGATCGATCGCCAAAACCTACCATACTTTATCCCACACCGATGTTTAATCAAACTATTAGGAACAGAAACAGCATTTCGCCCCGATCTAATTGTATTAGCTCAAACTCAATTAGTAAATGAACCATTGTGGCAACAAGAACCTGTTATTACTTCAGGAAACTCTATTAAACTAATAGTTGAAGTTGTCAGTACAAATTGGCAAAATGATTATGCTCGGAAAGTCGAAGATTATGCAATTTTAGGTGTGCCAGAATATTGGATTGTAGATTATCTTGGTCTTGGTGGTAGAGAATATATTGGCAAACCAAAACAACCAACTATCACAATTTGTACTTTGGTTGAAGATGAGTATCAAAAACAGTTATTTCGAGTCGGGTATCTTTAGTTTAAAGTGGTGTTGTAACTAATCCTTTGAGGTTTGCCAATTTCGATATTATTTGCGGCAAAAGCTTGGCGAACTCGCAAACGAAACTCTCTTCCAACACTCCATTGTTCCATCGGTGCGGTTTTTATCCAGACTCTTACTAACATTCCCTTGTAGGATAAATCATCAATACCTAAAACGTCAGGTGGTTCAGGTAAACGCACTCGCCATTCCGGTTCACTATAAAGTTTTTTCCCGACTTCTCTGAGAATTTCTAACACTTTTTCGGGGTCATTTTCGTAGGCTACTACGATCGCAAAATCCACCCGTGACCAAAGGCGTGTTAAATTACTCACATCTGTAATATTACTGTTAGGAATTGTAATCAGTTGACCTTCGGCATTTCTTAATTGAGTTACTCGCAGATTCAAATTTTCTACTAATCCGCTTTTATCCCCAATTTGAACTACATCTCCCACAGCAAACTGATCTTCCATTAAAATTAGACAACCATTGACGAGATCCTTGATCAAACTTTGAGAACCAAAAGAAATCGCCAAACCAATTATCGCTCCACCTGCCAAAATTGAACTAGTTGGAACATTGAATAAACTTAACGTCCAAATAATTCCCAGAATTATCAAAACAAAAGTAATTAGTCCTTTTAAAGCTCCTGAAACTGTTTTAGTTCTTAGAGCAATCCGCTGAGCTTCTACCCAAGAAATTTCTTGATTAAGTTTCCAGGGATGAATGAAGCGATCGATCGAACTTCTACAGATCCGAATCGCCAAACTAACTGCAAACCAAATTAAAAGTAATACTAATGGTGTTGCCCAGATATTTAGACTCCATTGCATCAGAATTGGAATTTGGGAGAAAATGAAAGAAATCCCAATGTACCACATTAAGATAAAAGTCCAGAACAGCAACCACTTAAGAAATTTGTCAAACTCCAATCGTTTTGTGACGGTGAATTGCTGTTGCATATTGGCGAGAAATTTCGATCGCAAATGAGCAATTTCCCTAGCTTCTGCCTCTTCTCCCTCCATATTCTCATCAGCGATATCCTGCGATTTCTGAGCTTTTTCCGCTGCTGCGGCAGCAAGTTCCAATTCTTTTTGATAGCGAGCTTCCAAACTTATTATCCGGCGACTCAATATTCGCCAAAACAGCCAAATTACAGCACTAGCAATTAAAAGTCCCAACAAGATTTGTGTTGCTTGCCATAAACGTTCCCGCAAAACTTCTGGGGACAATAGTTGCTTCATGCGAACTATTTCCTCTTGAATAATCTTTTGCCATTCTTGGGCTAACTCTTCCAAAGTTTTGCCATTATAATCAGCGTCAGGTTCTGTCACCGTGACTAACCGAACTGAACGGGAACTTTGATCGTCACTAATCTGAATAATCAGACGATTATTCAACATCGCAGTAGAAACAATCGGCGTTTCTTTTGCTTTTATAGTTCGACCAATAACTCGCCAAAGTCGATCGGTAATTTCTTGTGCCCTAGTCTCAACTGGAAGTTGTCCCTCTGGTACATTTTCCCGATTCCAAATCGTTGGCGATGCCACTTCAAACAAAATTTTATTGTCCAGAGGTGACTTAACTTTAGCAATTTCAAATTCCCCTACCCGGCTAACTCCCTCTGGAGGCTGCATTGGATTATTAGAAGCCGCTGTTGGTAAAGAAGGGATTTGACTCTGAGCAGGAACAGTCCAGCCGATGCACAAACTTAACGTGAATACACAGATCAAGAAACAGCGAATTACTGTTTGAAACCAACGATAAGATAAGAACCTACTCATGAGTCAAAAAAATCCAATTAGTCTATATATGACTTACCAAATTTTCACACGATCTTTCTCATTCAACCACATTCGATCGCCAGGTTTAATCCCAAACGCTTTGAAAAACCCCTCCTCATGCTGAAAAGGAGCAAAGCCACGATAAACACCTGTGGGATGCCCATCAGTTAACGTTATTTGGCTTTAGTTCATTTATACAGGCTGCGGCGATCGCCAGGACGCGCCATCCATGCCGGACTCCGGCTCAGGCCCTGCGCTTCCAGGACGGCGGAACGATTTTGCCGCGCTGAACTGCCAGGATCAGCAATATCACGCTGGCTGTAGCAGACACCAGGATAGCGATCAGCGAGCCCTCCATGCCAGCACTGCCTCCGGTGAGCAGTTCCGGGCCTACGAAGGTGGTCTTGAACAAGCCTTGCCCGGTTTGACCGCCGGACACGGAGCCGGAGAAAATCTTGCCCATCGTGTAGTTCCAGGCTCCGTGGAGGCCGATGCCCATCCACAGGCGACGAGTGACCATATAGGGCGCAGCCAGCATCGGACCGAACACAATGGCGATGGACGCGATGCCTGCGAGGGTTTCACCTTCGTTCCCACTATGCGTAAGGCCGAACGCCACGGACGAGACGATCAGCGCCACCCAGCCGCCGAACACTTCCTCAAAGATGCGAAACACCACACCCCGGAACAGCATCTCCTCGCCGACAGGAGTCACCAGCGCACCCCCTGTTGGCAGAACTTGCTGCCAACTGTCGATACCCTCGATGCGGTAGAGGCCGAGAACCATCGCGATCAAAACGCAGGTGGTGAACAGGCCAAAGCCGAGCAACAGGCCGATGCCGAGTTCGCGACCCATACCGGGCAGGGTCAGTTCGCTGACCGATCGGCGTTCCACGAAATGCGCGAAGCTCACATACACCAGCAGCAGGTTCGCGACGGTCAACAAGCCCACGATCAGGGATGGCACCGGGCTTGGGGTGAACGTCTGGATGAATACTTTGCCTGAAAAAGTCACGTAGAACAGGATGTAGGATAGCAGCAGCAGGCGGGTAAGCGGGAAACGCAGGATGCGTAGTAACAGGCGGATTTTGGAATCGGTTTGTGTATCCATTGGCGATCTCCAGTTAGGAAAGGATAATTTCATTGCAGGGTGGGTTAGCGTAGCGTAACCCTTGCGGAGGTTGGGTTTCGTGCTTCAACCCAACTTACTAACTTCAATCTATTAAAGAAATCAGAATCGTGATTTCGTTTGGACGGTATCCAGCCACAAGCAAGCCGGACAGGGCGGCACCATCACCGATCGCATATACTCTCAAGTCACTGACCTGTGAATTATCAAAAACGGCTGCCAATGCTTGCTCTGCTTTGGTGCGATCGTCAGTGTCTACCAGCAGCAAGACGGGGACAAACTGAGCCGCTGCTGGATCGGCGATCGCCCTCAGTTCTGCCACAATATCCGGCGTAACACCGCCAGTCCGCGCATAGACCTGTTTCCAGGTACTCATCCAAGCATCTGCGCCAAACTGCTCCCAAAGCTTACCAACAAAGTGTTGATAATATCGCAACGCAATAGGTTCTAGATCTGTTCCTGGTTCAATGATTTCATCAAACACGGCACTGCCAAATCCCGCCTGACTGGGCTGCCCGTAGATTGCTCGCAAAGCCGTGACAGAGGTGGATTGGGGTGGGGATGGATCGGAGTCAGGGAAAACCATAAACGTCCTGTAGGAAAAACGGTTTGCTTAGAAATGAACATCAACTGCTACTGCTGCTGGACTGGGGCAGCTTGGGGATTAGCCAGGAGAGAAATTGATCCTGCGATCGCGTTTGAATCAAAAACTTGCCAGGTCCCCCTGAGATCGACCACGAACCCTTCACCGCTAAACAGGAAGGTCTTCATACCGCCAATGGAGCGGGTCTGGAAGGGCATCGATTCGGGCAGCGCTACCAGGTGTCCGGTATCGATGGTGAACAACTGACCCGCCGCTAGGGTGATTTCATGAATTGCTCCATAGGAGGACACTACCATTTGCCCCGTGCCCTGGGCACGCAGCATAAACAGCCCTCCACCCGTACCAAAGAACGACTTCGAGCCGCCCCACTTCGAGTCAATCTCAACCCCCATAGCAGATGCCACGTAGGACCCAGACTGCACCAGCATCGGCTCAGTGATGTCTAGAATGGTCAGGTCGCCAGGGAGGGAGGGAGCCACCAGCACATCGCCCCCCTCGCCTGGAGCCGTGTAGACATTTTGGAAGAAGCTTTCGCCGCCAAGGAGCGATCGCTTCAATGATTGCATAAAGCCTCCCGTAGCCTTAGTTTCCAGGGTAACGCCGCCAGACATACCCACCATCGAGGCGGCCTCTACCCGCACCTGTTCTCCTCCTGCCAGACGGATGCGCCCCAGAGTGTAGGCATTTTGGTACATCAATTCAACTTGCATGGTTAATACTCCTGATCAATGGTTGACACGGTTAACAAAGCTATGCCGATCGCAAATCCAGTTTTCTACGACAAACGCACTCGTAAATTATCAAAGCCCTTATCTGACCGGGTTTCTGCTCCTTGCTCAATGGCTTGGCGATAAGTTTCCACAAAATGATTGGGCATAATGTCGCCCTGTTGGGAAAGAAACGACCATGACTCTCCCACGTGCACAAAGTCATCCTTGAGTAGTTTGCTTAAGGGCAGCATGGGAATCATGTCTGCCAGATTGGTGATGCGATAGTGATTGGGAAGCAACTGGCTGTGGGCTTCCACAAAAGCCTTGTTGCCTAACCGGGGACCCGCGTAGGTATAAACCTGAATACTGGGTCGTAACGCTGGGAAAATCAGGGCTAGATCGATCGCGGCAAAGGTCGTCAGAGCCGCCCCCAAACTGTGTCCAGAAATTATCAGCGGTTTCTTAGGATCTAAGGATTGAACTGCTTTCTTGACGGCTGCGGCTAAATGCGTTTGATAAAAGTTATAAATACCGGAGTGAACTTTACCAATGACCGTTCCCTTTACTGGATGAACGTAGTTTGTTTGAATCGCCAGGATATTTTCTAACCATTCCAGTTGGCGCTGAGTCCCTCGAAACATTAGGATATTCATCTTGGGAGAAGACAACAAAAACCCGTAATAAACCGGGATTTGTTGTCTCAAATTTACCACCTGCTTGACTTGATTCTGAATGATATCTTTTGTTTGGTTGACGCGATCGCCCAATTCATTCAGGTTCTCAGGAGTGTTTGCTAACGCTGCGAGTGGCACTTCAAAGGGAATTGCCTCTTCCACTCGTTCGGCTGCTTTAAAGGATGTAATTTGGCGAAAGGGTTTAAAGCCTGTTGTATAGAGTGGTAAGGCTGAAATCCTACCGTCATAATTCGCGTCATATTTACCCTTGAGATATTGCTGGGTACAGAGCTTGCTGCCAGTAATCAACAGCTTAGACCACTCGCGGTTGTAGGGAATGGTCGGCGATCGCAGTTTAGCACTCTGTTGCACAGCGACCGAATCTTTAATTGCAGTCAGGTCAGCGCCAAAGGCAGATTCAACCAGTTGAGTTGGATCGTACAATTGCCGCAATTTAGCTTGTTCGGCTTGCAACGCTTGCTGCTGCAACTGTTCGCGCCCAAATACTGCCGCGATCGTAGTGCCTAATCCAGACCAGAGTAAAAATCGGCGGTTAAATCTCATCTTGCTCACCAGATGGAGGACGATCTGAGGTGAAAGACAATTTGCTGACATAGAAATGATTGACAGCTTGCCCCACACCCCAGAAATAAGAGAAGGCAAACATTCCAGGTGCTAACGCCCCAATCAGCGGCACAATGACTCCCACTGCCACTGTCAATAACCAGACCAGGAACCCCATCAAAACTGCGCCAGCGATCCCAAACAGAATGCCAACCCTGGCTAAGAGACCGCCTCCCTTCTGGAACTGCCAGAGGCGGGCAATCCCAATCACCAGTAAAATGTTGAGCAGCACCAGGACGATCGCTTGCAATAAACCAATGTTGGGAATTGGCAGCAGAGCAACGATCGCCGCACCCAGCGCATAATCTAGAATTAAGTTGCGGACTTTTAAGTTAACTTTAGCGGGATGATCCATAGCGATCGCGATTGATGGGCTATTGAGATGGAAATCAGGCATTAGGACTGCGGTGAACATACACCCCCGCCACTAAACTGGTTGACTACTGGGCTGGTTCAGCATTTTCGCATCACGCAGGCGCAGCAATTCCTCGCGCCAGGATGTCACCAGGGTATCGGTTTCTACATCCTGACCCTGATGCTGCACCCGCCATTTGCGAAATGCCAGTTCATTCTGCGCTCTCACAATGGCGGCAGAAGTGCGGCGATTGTATCCTGGAATGCGGCGGGTTTGGAAGATGCGATCGCCCTTCACAGCTTCATACTCTTCCGGCGTAATCACAGGTTCCTGTTCATCAGCAAGCTGTTCTCGAATCACATTCCGCTCCCAAATGCCGCTCTGCCAGAGCATCACGCCCACAATCAAGAAAAACGGGAAAAACATTACCAGTTTTATGGCGCTTTGCTGTACCCACTGATTGAGGAAAGGTGCCACCACAGCTGGTGTGACAGTCGCGGATGTATCAGCCACAGGTTTGCCCGTCTGAAAATAGATGACCAGTGCGATCGTCAACCCGATCATATTGTTGAGGAAATGAGCCGAAAACCCCAGCAGCCAGCCTCCCGCCGGAGCCGCATAGCGCAACCAGCGACGGGTGGTTTGACGGGCTAACCCCAGCCCTGCCCCAAACAATCCTGTAAATAGGGGATGACCCGCAAATCCAAATATCGCAAGGCGAGCGGCGATTTCATAATATAGCGGGATATCTCCTGTGCTGATAAATCCTTTGGTGATGTAAAAAGGAGTTTCCTGCAAATTAAAGCCAATGCCGACCAATGCTCCATAAATGAAGCCGTCGCGCACATTATCAAACTCACTTCGGAATAGCCAGAACAACAGCAAAACTCCCAGCCCTTTGGCTGTTTCCTCCACCAGTGGTCCTGCAATTGGGGCGGTCAGCAGCATCACGGCATCTTCACCCAAAACGCCTTTGATCTCAGGGTGAAGCGCCACAAAATCACCTATACTCTTGAAGAAAACGTTGTTAGTGGGAAAGGCAATTCCAGAGGAAATCAGCGCCCCCCACAGCAAGGCAATCACATAAAGCCAGCGAGATTCTGGTTCACGTCGATCCAGAAACCACAGAATGGCAAGGGGGAGCAGCGTCACCAGGAACGTGCCCAGCAAGCCCATGATGTAAACCTGTACAGCCGCTGGGGAGAGGGTCGAAAAGTAGACACGGAATAACGAAAACGTACTGGCTAGTAACAGCACAACCAGAACAATGATGGCAAAGATTGCATTTTTAGGACGGCTCAAGGGCGAACCGTAGAGAATGTGGGCAATCTCAGTAGATGTTATTTTAGTCATGGAATTAATTTAATCAGTAAACCAAGAAGTTTTTCCTCTCATAGCGATCGCTTTTGGCTTTTGTATTCTGTGACACCGTAATCTTTATAGGGGTCAACTACTGAGTTATCAACAAGAGGGAAAAAGGTCAAAAATTAAGTTAGAGATAAGTATGTTGTTGCGCTATCTTCGCTAAAGCGCAACAACGTACCAAACTAAGGCAAAGAAACAAAATCTGCTTGCGTAATCAAATTAACAGCAATTCCATTCAAAGTTGCCAACAATTGATTACTACCAAGCTGAGTAATAACCGTATTATTTCCACTTTGGGTAAACGCTAGTTGTTGGAAAGTTAAACCACCAGATAAAGCTAAGAAATCCACCCCATCTTGGAAATCAGTAATCAGATCGCCACCTTTGCCAGAAGCTAACACAAATCGATCGCTTCCATTCCCACCAGAAATCGAATCATTACCTAGATCGCCACTGAGGAAATCATCACCAACTCCACCAATTAAAGTATCATCACCTTTACCCCCATAAATCGAATCATTACCCTGATCACCATTGAGCCAATCATCCCCTAAATTGCCAAAGAGTAAATCATTCCCTTTGCCACCACAAAGTTCATCATTATCACTTTCAGAAGTCTTAGTTGCATTGCCGCCGTAGAGCGTATCATTGCCATCATCACCGCAGATAAAATCATTGCCTAAATCGCCAAACAACAAATCATCTCCATTTCCCCCTACCACAAAGTCCTGTCCTTGACCACCATAACCTGTATCATTACCATCCTGACCAAAAATCAGATCGATCCCAGTGTTACCGAACAATACATCATTACCGCTACCGCCAAAAATTACATCATCATCGGTACTACCTGATAAATTCTCAGCACCACAGCCAAAGATTGTATCGTCGCCTTTATCGCCAGCTAAAATATCATCTCCTTTGTCACCGTAGAGGATATCATTATCTTGACCACCGCGCACTAAATCATTACTTTGACCGCCGCGCACTGTATCATTACCTTGGTTCCCGTTAACGTAATCATCACTTTGGTTGCCGTTGAGGAAATCATCGCCTTCACCACCAGCTACCCAATCCGTATCTTCACTGCCAAAACATTGGTCATTTCCTTTGCCACCAACTAAATTATCATTACCACTTTTCCCTAGTAATAAATCATTGCCTTCAAACCCGAAAATTTCATCATTCCGACTCCCACCAAAGAGAAAATTAGCTTTGTTATTACCATCTAAGATTCTATAAATCGGATTTAAAGTTTCTAATTCACTTACACCAGGAACATTCTCCAAATCAGGAACAGTAATATAGTCACAGAAACAATCAGCTTGATCTGCAATAGCCACGCTGGCATTCTTGGCTGCACCGACGTTGTAACCATTACCATTATTTAAAACCAGTTGGACAGTTTTTCCTGGGTCAAATACGTTATTAGGAACAGCAGTGACATTTAAGGTAGCCTTGGTTTGTCCTTCAGCAATGGTAAAACTAGTACCAGAAAGATTGATAATATTGTTACCTATTGTCAGATTGTAGTCAGTGGTAGGGTTAGCAGTTCCAACTCCACCATAGTTGATGGTTAAACCACCTTTGGGGGCAGGGTTGTCTATGGTGATGATAAATTGACCATTGACCAAACCTTTTTCGCTGGTAAAACCTTGAGAGGCAATGGTGACGGTGGGTGTATTATCAACAATGGTAATGGTAGCTTGAGCAGTAGCACCCAAGGTGTAGTTATCCTGAGCGCTCTTTTCTAACGTGAGTTGAACGGTTTCATTAGGGTCAAACACTGCATCGTCAACCGGGCTGACGTTGATGGTAGCGGTAGTTTGTCCGGCAGCAATGGTAAAAGTCTTAGCCGCAATATTGACAATATTATTGCCTGGAGTCAGAGTGTAGTCGGTGGTGCGGGTGGCGCTTCCGGCTACTTTATAGATGATAGTCAGACCGCCTGCGGGAGCGGGGTTGTCGAGTGTAATGATAAAAGTGCCGTTGAGTTTGCCTCTTTCGTTAGCATTTGTGCCTGGGGCAATGCTGACGGTGCGGATATCATCGGCAATGGTCAGGGTAGCGTTATTAGCGGCACCGACGTTGTAGTTACCACCACTATTTAAAACCAGTTGGACAGTTTCATTAGGGTCTCTTACTGCGTCATCAACGGGAGTGACGTTTAAGGTGGCAGTGGTTTGTCCAGGGGCAATGGTAAAACTGTTGCTGGTAACGTTGGTAATGTTTTTGCCTGTGGCTATCGTGTAGTCGTCAATGCGGGTAGCAGTGCCGCCGATGCTGTAGTTGATGGTGATTCCGGTGGCGGGGGCGGGGTTGTCTAAGGTGAGGAGAAAAGTGCCGTCGATGCTACCTCTTTCGCTGGGATTGCTGCCTGGGGCTACGGTAATAGTGGGCAGGAGTGTGGGGGTGACAGGAGGTTGCACAGGGGGTTGCACAGGAGGTTGCACAGGAGGTTGCACAGGGGGGAGGTCATCACTGACAATGACAATGCTGGCATTATTGGCTGTCCCTACTTTGTAATTATTGCCTTGATTTAAAACCAGTTGAACAGTTTCGTCGCCTTCTACAACTGAGTCATCAATGGGGGTGATGTTGATGGTAGCGGTGCTTTGTCCGGCGGCAATGGTGAAACTGTTGGCATTCAGGGCGGTAATGTTGCTGCCGTTGCCGAGAGTGTAGTCAGTGGTGGGGGTAGCGCTGCCGCTTACCCCATAGTTGATGGTCAGACCGCCTGCGGGGGCGGGACTGTCTAAGGCGACGACAAAGGTGCCTTTAACAGTGCCGCTTTCGCTGGCATTTTTGCCTGGGGCAATGCTGACCGTGCGGACATTATCATCAATAATGGTCAGAGTGGCGTTATCGGCAGTACCGACATTGTAGTTACTACCACTGTTTAAAACCAGTTGGACGGTTTCTCCTGGGTCGATCGCTGTGTCATCAACCGGGATAACATTTAAAATGGCTTTAGTTTGTCCAGGGGCAATGGTAAAACTGCTGGGAGTAATGGCGGTAATGGTGCTGGTAGTGCCGAAGTTGTAGTCGGTGGTGAGGGTGGCAGTTCCGCCCAGACTATAATCGACGACGAGACCGCCTGCGGGGGCGGGGTTGTCTAAGGTGACGATAAAGGTGCCGTTGAGTGTGCCTCTTTCGTTGGGATTAGTGCCTGGGGCAATGGTCAGGGTGGGTATTTCTCCCAGCTTGGCGACAAAGATATCAGTGCTTCCTTTGGAAGTCAGGGTCGTATTCCCGAAGGTGGCAGTGCTACTGAAAAGACCTGTGGAGTAGACGTTGCCACTACTGTCGCTGGTGATGCCATTACCATAGTTTCTATCACTACCCCCCAGGCTTTTCGCCCAAATGACATTTCCAGTGCTGTCCAGTTTGGCTACGAATGCGTCATCGCGTCCTTTGGAAGTCAGGGTCGTAGTTCCGAAGGTGGCAGTGTCATTGAAATCGCCTGTGATATAGATGTTGCCACTTGTGTCAGTAGTGACCTCAAAACCACCATCATAACCACTACCTCCCAGACTTTTCGCCCAAGCAATGTTGCCACTACTATCCAGTTTGGCTACGAAGATGTCTGCACTACCACTATTGGAAGTCAGTTTTGTATTTCCGAAGGTGACGGTGTTAGAGAATTCGCCTGTGATATAGATGTTGTCGTTACTGTCAGCGGTGATGCTGTAAGCACTGTCTACACCATCACTCCCCAGACTTTTCGCCCAAGCGATGTTGCCACTGCTGTCTAGTTTGGCTACAAAGGTGTCTGGGTTGGAAGTGGAACTCTGGAGGGTCGTACTCCCGAAAATTACAGTGCCGCTAAATGAGCCTGCGATATATGAGTTGCCCTTCCTGTCGGTGGTGATGTCATAACTAGTTTCTCCCTCACTACCCCCCAAACTTTTCGCCCAGACGATATCTCCTGTGCTGCTGTTCAGCTTGGTTACAACGATGTCACTGCTTCCTTGGGAATTCAGGGTTGTACCCCCGATGGAGGCACTGCCAGAGAATTGTCCTGTGGCGTATAAGTTGCCGTTATTGTCAGTGATAATGCTCCGAGCAAAGTCATCACCACTACCTCCCAAAGTTTTCGTCCAAGTGATGTTACCGCTGCTGCTATCCAGTTTGGATATTAGGATATCAACGTCATTTCCAGTGCTGTCTGTTGAGCTGGATATTGTGTATAGGTTGCTGCTACTGTCAATGGTGATTTCACCACTCGATCTATTACCAATGTTTTGCACCCAAATGGGGTTGCCACTGCTGTCTAGTTTGAGTACTACGACACCTGTGTTAGCAGCACTACCGTTTATATCCTTTGTGATAAAGGCTGTGATGTAGAGGTTGCTGCTACTGTCGATAACTACGCTGTCGCCTAGATCGGCTAAGTTACCACCGAAACCTTTTGCCCAAATAACATCAGTAGTCATTGTGAATTCCTGTGAATAATTAAGGATTGAAGAGAGAATCTTGTTACTAATCGCTACGCAGTTTCCGGTGCGCCGTTCTCGCCAGTTGCTATAGGCGCTGTCTGCTTGTTGAGTTGCTTTTACCCAGACGTAACCCTAATAAGCTGTCACGCATTTAAATCACTTATTAAGATTGCAGGGGAGCAGGGGGGCAGGGGAGAGAATTAGACGAATTTTTTTCTGTTTCCAAACAATCCAATTTAAATGCGGAACAGCTTACCATCAGTTTGTCTGGAGGAAGCTTAGTATTATCAAGCCAATTTTTTTCATTTTTTTACTTAGCAGGATAAATCATTAATAAAATTACTAAAAAAGGGGATTTTTAACCTTACTCAATAGAGCAATTCAAGAATTAGTTAATTATGATTAAGTAATCCCCAAAACTGTTAACCCAAACCAGTCAATATTGGTTCACGCTTAGTCCAGTTTTTGTTTGACTTTATCGATCGCATCACTAGCAGCATTCTTAATCCCATCCAGCAAATTTTGGGCTTTATCTTTAACATCTGCTGCTGTATTCAAAGCCGCTGCTTGTGCTTGTTTAATTTCACCTTCCGTTTTCATTTTGCGATCGCCAGTCAACTCACCCGCAGCTGCTTGTAATTTGCCTTCTGCATCTTTAGCCGCCGCTTTAATTTTGTCTTCAATGCTCATAATCTTTCTCCAACGTATAATTTAATTATCAAGCTATATGAACCAGAAAAAAATGTCAAGTATTACGTTGTTGCGCTGTCTTCGCTAAAGCGCAACAACGTACCAAACTAAGGCAAAGAAACAAAATCAGCCTGAGTAATTAAATTAACAGCAATCCCATTCAAAGTTGCCAACAATTGATTACTACCAAGCTGAGTAATAACCGTATTATTTCCACTTTGGGTAAACGCTAGTTGTTGGAAAGTTAAACCACCAGATAAAGCTAAGAAATCTACTCCATCTTGGAAATCAACAATTACATCACCACCTTTGCCAGAAGCTAACACAAATCGATCGCTTCCATTCCCACCAGAAATCGAATCATTACCTAGATCGCCACTGAGGAAATCATCACCATCTCCACCAATTAAAGTATCATCACCTTTACCCCCATAAATCGAATCATTACCAGCTTCACCACTCAGCCAATCTGTCCCTAAATTACCAAAAATTAAATCATCACCTTTACCACCACAAATTTCATCAATATCAGGATCGGAAAGGTCAGTTCCATCGCCACCGTAGAGAGTATCATTCCCTTCATCACCGCAAAGAAAATCATTACCTTTATTGCCAAAAACCAGATCTTTTCCGGCTTCTCCAAATAGAAAATCTTGTCCTTGACCACCAAAGATAGAATCATTTCCATCCTCAGCAAAAATAAAGTCTATGCCAGTATTACCAAAGAGCAAATCATTACCTTCACCGCCAAAGATAATATCATCATCGGTACTTCCTGATAAATTATCAGCACCATTGCCAAATACAGTATCGTCGCCTTTATCACCAGCTAAAATGTCATCGCCTTTATCGCCGTAGACTATATCATTACCTTGACCGCCACGCACGAAATCAGTATCTTGACCGCCGCGTACCGTATCATTACCCTCATTACCATTAACGTAATCTTGAGCTTGGTTCCCATTGAGAAAATCGTTGCCTTCACCACCAGCAACCCAATCTTCTTCGGTACTACCGTAAACTTCATCATTTCCAGTTCCACCAACTAAATTATCATTACCTCCTTCACCAAGGAGAAAATCATTGGCAGCAAAACCGAAAATCTCATCATTTCTAAAGTTGCCGACCAAAAAATTGGGGTCTTCATTACCATCTAGGAGATCGTCAAATGGATTTAAATTGATAGATACACCAGGCAAATTATTTAGATCGGGAGCGGTAATATAATCACAGAAACAATCTTCTAGATCGGCGATCGCAACACTAGCATTAACAGCACTACCAAGGTTATAACCATTACCATTATTTAAAACCAATTGAACAGTTTCATTGGGATCGAATACAGAGTCAGTAAGTGGGGCGACATTTAAAGTAGCAGTAGTTTGTCCTGCCGCAATCGTAAAACTATTAGCAGTTAAGTTGGTAATATTAGTACCTGTGGTTAAGTTATAATCAGCGTTCTGGGTAGCAGTTCCCGTCACACCATAGTTGATAGTTAGACCACCTGCCGGGGCAGGGTTGTTTAAGGTAATAATAAAAGTGCCATTCACCAAACCTCTTTCGGAAGCATATCCTTGAGAGGTAACGTTAACAGTCGGTGTATTATCGTTAATGATGATACTAGCTTGAGCATTAGTGCCAAGGGAATAGTTATCCTGAGTGCTGTTTTCTAAAGTGAGTTGAACAGTTTCATTAGGGTCAAATACTGCATCGTCAACCGGACTGACGTTTATGGTAGCAGTGGTTTGTCCAGGAGCAATAGTAAAACTTTTGGGTCTAACATCGGTAATATTGCTACCTGATGTGAGAGTGAAATCAGTGGTTTCGGTAGCAGTTCCTCCCACTTTATAAGTAATAGTTAGACCACCAGCGGGGGCTGAGTTGTCCAGAGTAATGATAAAAGTGCCGTTGAGAGTGCCTCTTTCGTTGGCATTTGTACCAGGGGCAATACTGACAGTGCGGACATCATCGGCAATGGTGAGAGTGGCATTATTAGCAGCACCGACATTGTAATTAGTACCAGTATTTAAAGTCAGTTGGACGGTTTCATTCGGGTCCCGCACCGCATCGTCAACGGGAGTAACGTTTAAGGTAGCTTTGGTTTGTCCGGCAGCAATGGTAAAACTGTTAGTGGTAACAGCGGTGATGTTGTTGCCTGTGGCGAGGGTGTAGTCAGTGGTACGAGTAGCAGTTCCGGCGAGACTATAGTTGATAGTTAAACCACCAGCGGGGGCTGGGTTGTTTAAGGTAATTTGAAAAGTACCGTCGATCGTACCTCTTTCGTTGGGATTTGTCCCTGGCGCAATAGTGATAGTAGGGAGAGTAGGAAGATTTGGGGTAGTGGGGGGAGTGACATCATTATCAGCAATGGTCAGAGAAGCGTTACTTTTAGTAGCACTAACTGTATAGCCAGTTCCATTGTTTAAGGTAAGTTGGATGGTTTCATTCGGATCAACGATGTTGTCATCAAAGGGGTTGACATCTATGGTAGCGGTGGTTTGTCCGGCAGCAATCGTAAAATTAGTAGATGTAACAGCAGTAATGTTGTTGCCTGTGGCTAAAGTGTAGTCAGCGGGAGTAGTAGCAGTTCCAGCTACAGCATAGTTGATAGTCAGACCACCTGGAGGGGCGGGGTTGTCTAGGGTAAGGAGAAAGGTGCCTTTGCTGCTGTTTGTTTCACTGGGGTTGATACCGGAAAGAATCGAGATGGTGGGAGTAAGGGTAGGGGGAACGGCGATATCATCATCGATAATAGGGACGATCGCTCCACTTTTTGAGGTATCCAACTTATAGTTACTACCACTGGTTAACGTGAGTTGGACAGCTTCAGTTGGCTCAACTAAAGTATCGTCAACCGGGACAACATTTAAAGTGGCAGTTTTTTGTCCGGCAGCAATGGTAAAACTGGTGGGTGTAACCGCAGTAATGTTCGTGCCTGTAGCTAAGGTGTAATCAGTGGTATTGGTAGCAGTTCCGCCAAGGTTATAGTTGACAACTAGACCGCCTTGAGGTGCTGGTTCGTCTAAGGTAATCGTAAAGGTACCGTTGACATGACCCTGTTCTTTAGAAATTGTAGTTTGACCAAGGGTAACAGTAGGTAACAGACTAAGTTTGGCTACGAAGATGTCATTGGTTCCTTGAGAAGTTAGAAGTTTAGTTCCGAAACTGGCGCTGCCATTGAAACCGCCCGTGATGTAAGCATTGCCGCTATTGTCGGTGGTGATACTTCTGCTTTGATCGTTACCACTACCCCCCATACCGATCGCCGAAACCACATTGCCACTGCTGTCTAGTTTAGCTACGAAGATGTCACTGGCTCCTTGGGAAGTCAGGGTAACACTCCCAAAGGTGGTGCTGCCAGTGAAAAAACCTGTGGTGTAGACATTACCACTACTGTCGGTGGCGATGCTGTCACCTACGTCACTACCGTTAGAACCAAAACTTTTTGCCCAAGCAACATTACCACTGTTGTCCAGTTTAGCTACGAAGATGTCATTGTCACCTTGGGAAGTCAGGGTAACACTCCCAAAGGTGGCGTTGCCAGCGAAATTACCTGTGGTGTAGAGGTTGCCACTACTGTCAGTAGCGATGCTATAGCTAGTATCGTTAGTGATAGAACCAAAATTTTTCGCCCAAGCGACATTACCATTGCTGTCTTGTTTGGTTACGAAGATGTCAGTGCCACCTTGGGAAGTCAGGGTAACACTCCCAAAGGTGGCGTTGCCAGTGAAAGAACCTGTGGTGTAGATGTTGCCACTACTGTCGGTGGCGATGCTATAGCCTCGATCCGTAGCGGTAGAACCAAAATTTTTCGCCCAAGCGACACTACCATTGCTGTCCAGTTTAGTTACTAAGATGTCACCGCCACCAACGGTAGTTAGTTTCGTACTCCCAGGAGTATTGTTGCCACTCAAAGTACCTCCTGTGACGTAAGCGCTGCCACTCAAAATACCTGTGACGTAGAGGTTGCCACTACTGTCGGTGGTGATGTTGAAGCCTTGATCGGTAGCATTACTCCCGTAATTTTTCGCCCAAGTAAAATTGCCACTGCTGTCTTGTTTGGTTACGAAGATGTCAGTGCCACCTTGGGAAGTCAGGGTAACACTCCCAAAGGTGGCGCTGCCAGAGAAATTGCCTGTGGTGTAGATGTTACCGCTACTGTCAGTGACTATAGCCTGGGCAATATTGGTAGTTCCAGAGGAGACACTTTTTGCCCAAATTACATTGCCACTACTGTCTTGTTTGGTGATGTATGAATCAAGGTTTCCCTGGGAAGTCAGGGTCGTAGTCCCGAAGGTGACGCTGCCAGAGAAACTGCCTGTGGTGTAGAGGTTGCCGCTACTGTCCGTGGCGATGTCGTTGCCTGTATCGGGTCCAGTACTACCGAAACCTTTTGCCCAAATAACTTCAGTCATTGTGAACTCCTGTGAATTAATAAAGGATTTGGTTTGCTGTGAAAAAAAGGAACTGTTTGCCCAAAGAAGATTGACTCCTCTGTTGCTTAGAGAGATAGAGTTTGAGGTTGACTGCCTTCGGGAAACAGTTTAGTTCCTTTTATGGGTGTTTTGGCACTCAGACTAGGTAAATCTGAGGGGTTGGTGGGGTATTTTTTGCCGTCGAACTTTAACGCGATGGTTTTGGCTGGCATTCCACCACCGCTGACTGTGAAAATTAAGTCGCGCCAGCCGTTGGTTTTGGTTTCGCTGACGGTGAGGGGCGGACGAACTAAGGAGGTGGTGGAGACTAAGCGATAGGTGTGGTTTTTTTGTCCTTGAAAGATCAGCATGGTGCAGCCTCCTGTGCCGCACCAGTAGGGACTGCTGAAAACGACTATGCCATCTTTGATACTGTCGCCGTTTAGGTCGATCGTCTCGGCAAAAAAGCGATCGCTTGTCTCTACTGTTTGTTTTTGTTGTTTGATGTAATTGGTAATGGCTTGCTGCAATGCGTTTTTCTCAGTAGCATCAACTACTAGTGTGGCTGCTGTTGGTTGAGTTTCTTGGGTTGAGGTGGTGGTTTCTGGTGGTGGGTTGGTGGGACAACCTGTTAGCAGAAGGGAAAGGAATATTCCACCAATGGTTAAAGATTTGTTGTTCATCGGTTGTTCTGGGAGTGGTTTTAGCCCGCCTGCCTTATCAATTCGCAGGCTAATAGCGAAAGTCCATTAAAATGGACTGAAAACTTTTGATTTTTGAGTATTCAGTCCATTTCAAACATCCTTTGATGAATCTGCTAACTATTTACCAAAGGCTCGTTTTACATTTGATTGTGAGAGGTAGTAAATAATCAGTCCTGAGATGACAATTCCGACAATTGCGCCAGCAACATTTCCTACCTTGGTGAAAATTGCTATCAGATTGCTGATGATGTTCCAGGCGGCAAATACGATCGCTAAAGTCCAACCCCATCCTTTTAGGGTAAACAAACCGTACCCGCCAATTAAACCGATGATGCCACTGATAATCCCAGCAATGCCAAATCCTGCCATCATCGGGCCGATCTGTGCCGCAGCAGCAGCATCAGCTGTTCCTGCTGTTCCTGCTGTTCCTGCCGTTAACATCGCTCCTCCAAATAAAAGGCTGAATCCGCCAATTAGCAGATTTAAAACCGCGCCAATAATTTGCAGGACGGCTAGAATTGTTACTCCGGTTGGTCTTTGATTGCTCATGATTTCACCCTCTGAATGTTTAATGTTGAATTAGTCTTTGGGTTTGTTAAGTTTTAGCGATCGCAATCTGCCTTGGGAGCATAAACAATGGCTGCATACCGTCCATTCGTGGTTCTAATGGCGACGCAGTTTCCGGTGCGCCGTTCTCGCCAGTTGCTATAGGCGCTGTCTGCTTGTTGAGTTGCCTTTACCCAAACGTAACCTCGATCGCGCACGGTATTTTCCGCTTGTCCGGCTCTAGCACCGACTAAATCTTCTAAATTTGGGACGGATGCACCGACTCGTGCTTGGGTAGTATTTGAGTTATTTGAGTTAGAGGAAGAGGAACCATGTTTTCCGCTTAAGAGTCCGACGATTAAAGCCCCAACTGCGACACCTGCAACCACTTCACCTGTTGATGGTTTGCGATCGTTATCGTGGGAAACGTTGGTGGGATATTGACTGTCTAGCTTCACGGATAAGCGTTGTCTGGCTCCATCTTCCTCCCAAGTGAATACTCCTCTGTCCGGTTCATCTCTAAAGCGGACGTTGTGGAGTTCATCGTGGGTTTCTACTTGCAGCGATTCTCTATCTGGGCCAAAAAAGCGATACTGAGATCCGTTATCTAGTTCAACTATGAAGATCACTGTGCTGCCTTGTTGTTTTTGCTTGACGATACAATGCCCGTCAAATCGAGGGTATTGAGAACTTTCTTCTGTGAGTTTGCAACGTCCATGTGCTCTGGCAAGAACTTCTGCTGATGCTGTGGGAACGAAGGGTAAAAGCCAGGTGGCAATGGTTAATCCTACAGTTCCTAATGCGGTCAATTTTTGGTTGAAGTTAATTTTCATTTAGTAGTCCTCACGAAAAAATTATTTTAACTATAATCTACCTTCGTTTACGTCGCTGTAGATGTAGTTGTAAAATTCGTCTCCGGTGACGGCATTGATAACTGTGATGCGTCCGGTTTGGCGATCGTAAATCACGCGCACTCGCCCATCTGAACCAATGAAAGTATTGCCAGAGGTGCGTCTGAGAACTCCTGAATATTTAAATTCACCTTCCGTAATCCGAACTGTAATTTGGTTGGGAGTGCGACGAATAATTCTCGTAACTGGAGTCGGAGAAGAACTATTAGATGAAGATTGATTGTTATTAGAACCTGAGTTCCAATAAACAAAAATTGATTCTTTGGCAAGGCGATAAATGGTTCCTGAGTCACCTAATCCTCCTGATTCCCGATAGGCGCGTTGACCATTTTGATCTCGATAGTTATTGGGTTGATTGCCTACTGGACGCAGTTCGTAGCGTCTGCCATTTTGCAGTTGAATGCTGACAAAACCTTGTCTTTGGGAAAAGGTACAGGGGCCATACCAGGAAGCCCGATCTTCGCCTTTGGGATAAACGTCACAACGAGCTTGAACGGTGTCAGCTTTGGCGGTAATAGCCATGCTCAGAGATGTCAAAGACAGAATAGATGCGAGGGCAATTGTTTGAATTTTCATTGGTTACTCTTATGGCAAAAAATTAGGTTACTACAAACAACCTTCGTCTACGTCGCTGTAGATGTAGTTGTAAAATTCGGTGTCTGTGACAGGGTTGATAATAGTTATGCGTCCGGTTTGGCGATCGCTACGCGAACGGAAATAACTCAAACTCGTTCAGATAAACCAGTATCAAATTTTACCTCAAATGCGGTAAAAGATGTGTTTGTTTATGGTTTCTTCATCAAATAACCGCGTTCTTGACTCGATCGCGCAACCGTGCCAACTCCTCGCGCCAGGAGGCGACTAGAGGATCGGTTTCCACATCTTTTCCGTCATGATTAACGCGCCATTTGCGAATCGCCAGTTCGTTCTGTGCGCGGACGATCGCATACGATGTGCGTCGATCCAACCCAGGAATGCGACGAGTGGCAAATAAGCGATCGCCCTTCACCCCCTCATATTCCTCTGGCGTAATCACTGGTTCTTTTTCATTTGCCAGTCCATCCCGAATCACCTGCAACTCCCAAAGACCACTTTGCCAGAGCATTACCCCCACAATCAGAAAAAATGGGAAAAAGGCGATCGCTCTGATGGCACTATGCTGAAACCACTGGTTGAGAAAAGGTTCAACAACCGCAGAAACGGCTGGTTTGGCAGGTTCTTGTGTGGCGATCGATTTACCCGTCACCAGATAGACTACTGAGAAAAGAATTAGACCGATCGCATTATTGAGGAAGTGCCCTACAAAACCCAATAACCAGGCAGTTACGGGTGCCGCATACCGCAGCAATTGACGAGTTGTTTGGCGAGCTAAACCAAGCCCCATGCCAAATAGACCTGAATACAGAGCGTGTCCGGCTAAACCAAAGAGGGCAAAGCGATCGGCCATTTGAAAATACAGAGGCACATCCCCCGTAGCGATAAATCCTTTCGCCACATAAAACGGCGCTTCCAGCAGATTAAAGCCAATTCCTACCAGCGCACCATAAATAAACCCATCCAGCACCCCATCAAATTCTGACCTGAAAAGCCAGAATAAAAGCAAAATCCCTAATCCTTTGGTGGTTTCCTCGACAATCGGACCTGCTATTGGTGCGCCAATAATTGTTTTGGCATCAGAACCATAAATAGTCTTAAGGATGGGAGTTGTTTTCACCAGATTGCCAATATTTTCAATTATCCAGGTGTTAATCGGGTAAGCCAGCGCAGTTGCGATTAAAGCACCCCAGAGAATGGCAATTAGGTAAAGCCACTTTGATTCTGGTTCGCGACGGTCTAAAAACCACAAAATTGATAGAGGAATAATCGAGATTAGTAGTGTTCCTCCCAGACTAAGGAGAAAGATTTGAAAACCCGCAGGAGACATACCGCCAAAAAAATTGCGAATCAGGACGATCGCACTGATAATCACTAGCACGGTTAGGAAAAGAACGATCGGTATCGCCTTGCGGGGGTTACTTAACGGAGAATCATAGAGGATTCTGGCTCGGTTGGTTAATGACATAAGCTCAATTTGATTTTTACAGATTATTTCTTGCTCGTAAAACAGGCTAATTGTAAATGCTATTTTTATCTCATGGGACTAAGTTATAGATTCACAAGTACCAAAATTTCTTAACGATCGCACAAAAATACTTTTTGACACTCCGACATTTAAGATAATTTGATAACTTTTTCCAACTGTAGCCGCAAAGGGATATTTGAGCATCTTGAAAAATCTGGGCTTTACTAAATCCAGTTGCGGTAGCAACATTTACTTCTTTGAGCAATCTTAACCGAGTAGTATTGCGATCGCAGATACATCCAAACCTGTAACGCTGGCAACCTGTTCCACCGTCATTCCATTTGCCAGTAAGTTGCTTGCAGTTTGTAATAACTGTGACTCAACCCTGTCTGCGCGTTGGCGTTCCTGTTCTGCGCGTTGACGTTCCTGTTCTGCGCGTTGACGTTCCTGTTCTTCAGGCGTTGGCAGTAATTCTCCTTCCAAAGTTGCCCAGCGTAACCAAATTGCATCAATCCCTTTATAATTTCCTTGCCATTGCTGCAAAGCTAATCCTAAAGATTCGCTCAGTAGTTGATTGCGATCGTTACGAATTAGAGGTTGATAAACTCTTTGTTGAATCGAAAAACCCGCCCAATCATCAGGGTTAAAGGGGTCATACCAGAAATATTCTGGCACCCGCATTTGGTTTTGATAAATCAGCTTTTTCTCGTTTTTATCTGCCGCAGCGGTACTTTTTGATAGCAACTCAATCACCACATCGGGTGCTTTTCCCTCCTCCCAAACAACCCAACTTCTGCGTTCACCTTTAGGGACACCCAACACCACAAAAAAATCTGGCCCTTTAAAGTCTTGGTTTCGCACCTGCGCCAGACTGTAGTAGACAAACATATTGCCGCCAACAAACCCATCCTCTCGTTGTGACAACCAAGGAATCAAGGCATCGATCAGCAAATCCATCTGCACTTTGTGTCTTGCACTTTCCATCGGCTCACCATCATCATAAGGAAGTTCGGCTTGGGTAGGCGGAGATTCAATCAGAGTTGCAGGTAAAGTAGTTTCTGACATTGCTGTTAAAGTGGGGTAGCCCTTTTTCGGATATATCTATAGTAGTGAAAGCGATCGGCTAAGTGTTCCTGAATTCTCTGTCTACCCGCTCCATGAAAAACCAGCAGAACGGCTGTTAATTTGGATGGCTCTCCCGTACTCATGATGATAAGTAAACCTAATGAATTAGCAAAGTGCTTATTTTATAGGGAATCCCAGTCCCCAGTCCCCAAAATTAGGCTTTTCCACCACAAGTACGGGAGAACCTAATTTATTGATAGACAAATTTGTTAAATATTCGGTTAATCTTAACAACGGTGAATTTCGGAAAGTTCTAGGGTAATTTGCATAATTTATAGTCATGATGCCAGCTACTGTCGTCAAAAATCTCATAAAGGTATACTCTGTAAGGAACAAAAGGAGTAATTTCAATTAGGTTTAGAGGTTTAGGGAAAAATGGAGTCTTTAACTAATACTTCCACGGCAAAAACATCTGAACTGTGGCCTAAAAAGCCTCGTAGTTCACCCTATCGGATTGTTGCCATTAGTGGTGAAGGAATTGGCCCAGAAGTTGTAGAAGCTTGCTTAACAATTTTACAAGAAGTAGCTAGACTTGAAGCATTCACTTTGGAAGTACAATATGCTTTACTGGGTGCAATTGCTTGGGAAAAAATGGGAAGTTATTTACCAGAAGTGACTATTGAATTGTGCGATCGAGCCGATGGAATTGTCTTTGGTGCAGTTACCCAAGGCGGACTCCTAGAATTACGAAAACACTTCGATTTTTTTTGTAATTTGCGACCAATTCGCAGTTTTAACAGTTTACTACATAAATCAAGCCTTAAACCAGAAAAAGTTAAACAATTAGATATTTTAATCGTTCGAGAATTGGTCAGTGGGATCTATTTTGGCCCATCGGGGAGAGCTTCAGATGAAAAAGGAATTTACGGATATCATACAATGCGCTATTATGATGAAGAAATTCGTAGAATTGCCTGTACAGCATTACAACAAGCTGAAAAACGCCGAGGATTGCTGACAGTAGCCCATAAAGAAAATGCCTTGCCTCATTTACCTTGGACTCGTTTAGTACAAGAAGAGGCTGCCAAATTTCCTAGTGTAATTATTGAACCAATGTTAGTGGATAATTTAGCAATGCAAATGGTTCTAAATCCTCAAAGATTTGATGTAATTTTGGCAGGAAATCTGTTTGGAGATATTCTCAGCGATCTTGGTGGTGCTTTAGTTGGCTCGATCGGACTATTAGGATCGGCTAGTATTAATAGTAATGGATTCGGTCTTTATGAAGCAATTCATGGCACAGCTCCAGACATTGCGGGAAAGGGAATTGCTAATCCTTTAGGAACTCTGGCAGCTGGTGTTTTAATGTTAGAACAATGGGGAGAAAAAGCAGCTGCTCGAAGAATTAAGCAAGCACAGGAGCGGGTTTTAGCTAAAGGCTATCGCACCGCCGATTTATTTCCTCAAAAAGAAGAAATTTTGGTGAATACGGAAACTCTAGTTAACCTTTTGTTGGAGGAACTTTAAAAAATATGAACAATCAAAAGAACGTTTTACATTTAGGGGATGATATCAATACTGATGATATTATTCCTGCCGCCAGAGCGACAAATAATGACTTAGATCATTTAAAACTATATGCGTTAGAACATATCATTGGTGTGGGAGAATTATTAAAATATAATGTGATTGAAGCGGGGGAAAATTTTGGCTGCGGTTCGAGTCGAGAAGTTGCTCCTATTGCTTTGCGAGCGGCGGGAATTAAAAAAATTCGGGCGCGATCGTTCGCCGAAATTTTTTATCGCAATAGTATTAATATAGGGCTAACTCTAGAAATTTTAGGGGAAAAACGAGAGAATCCAGTAGTGAATGCGATCGCCGCTGCGGGAGGATTAATTCCCTTTAATCAAAAGCGTCGTCAGGGAGAAATTACCATTCCTTCCAGCTTAACTTCTCCTAGACCGATGACTCTAGTTGAAAAACTCTTAGCTAAAGCTTCTGGTAATTCCTACGTGGCACCCGGAGAAGTAGTTTTTGCTAAAGTTGACCTAGCTTTATCCCACGATGCCGTAGCTGGGCCAGTAGCCAAAGTATTCTATCAAAATTATGGCAAAAATGCGAAATTATGGGACTCACAAAAAGTAGTTTTAGTTGCCGATCACTTTATTCAAGTTACTGACATTCGTCCTGAAGATAACAAAGCTTATTTAATGTATGAAGAGATGATTGACTTTGCTAAAACTCAAGGATGTCACTTATTTGATGTAGTTTCACCCGGAGAAGCAGCGGGAATTTGTCATGTTTTATTACCAGAAAAAGGGTTGATTCGACCAGGAATGGTAATTGCTGGAACAGACTCTCATAGCTGCACTTATGGCGCATTAGGAGCGTTTTCTACTGGGGTGGGAACGACAGATATGGCAAATATTTTTGCGATGGGAGATATGTGGATTCGAGTGCCAACAACTTTAGTATTTGAGTTGTCGGGAACCCTACCTGCTAATATTAGTGCCAAAGATATAATTTTGTTTATTTTGGGACAAATTGGTTGTGCTGGTGCAACGGGAAAAGTTATGGAATTTCGCGGCTCTATTATTGAAGAATTGCCTTTCGACGAACGCATGACATTGGCAAATATGGCGATCGAATGTGGGGCAATGTGTGGTTTGATAGCAACAGATGAAGTAACTCGTCAGTATGTGAGCGATCGCACTTCTCAAGAATTTACCGAAATTGTTGCAGACTCCGATGCAGAATACGAAAAAATTTATCAATTTGATCTGAGCCACTTAGAACCCCAAGTGGCACGTCCCCCCAAACCCGACCAAGTAGTAAACATTAGCGAATTAGGAGAAGTTCCCATTACTAAAGCTTTTATTGGTTCTTGTACAGGAGGAAAACTTTACGATCTTGCCCAAGCAGCAGCAGTTTTACGCGATCGGCAAGTAGCAGAAGGCGTAAAATTGTATATAGTTCCTGCTAGTATAGAAATTCGTCAACAAGCCCAAGAATTAGGTTATCTTGATATTTTTGCACAAGCAGGAGCACAGATTCTTAAGTCAGGTTGTGGAGCTTGTATTAATTCTGGCCTGGGAGTTTTAGCCAAAGAAGAAACCGGAATCTATGCAACCAATCGTAATTTTAAAGGACGTAGCGGCGACCCATCAGGTAAAAATTATTTAGCCTCTCCAAGAACAGTGGCAATTTCAGCTATACAAGGAAAAATTAGTCATGCTCTAGCTTAAAAAATAAAAAAAGTTGAAATATCAACTGATACAGTTCAAGAAATTTCAACAGAATCATCGGCTGAGGTAGATACTAGACAGGTAGTTATTGCAACTATCAATAATAAATAAATTCCGCAGCCAGAAGTTAACTTTGACAAGAAATTAGTTCGATCGGAGAAATCATGGAAACTATTTCACTCAAAATTTATGATGAAACTTTGCGGGATGGAGAACAACAAGCAGGCATTTTCTTCTCCTATCCAACCAAACATAAACTTGCCCATTTGATTGGTCAAACAAGAGTTCATGGGCTTGCCATTATGCCTGCTGTTTGTCAGCAAGAAGAAGAGTTAGTCCAATCATTAGTCAGCGAAGGATGGGACAAACTCATCACTGCTTCTATAATGATGGGAAAGCAGTATATTGATAAAGCGAAAAACTACGGTGTTAAACGTATTATTTTGTTTCTTGGGCTTTCTGACCGACTGCTGTTTCTGCGAAACCCCGAAGTTCGACTGATGAGCGAATTTAAAGGCAAAACCATTGATGATAATATTCCCGCAGGAATAATTAATAAAATCCGCCAAGATGCTATTAATTTAGCTGTAGAAAATTTGCACTATGCTTCAAGGGTTGCTGGACTCAGAGTAGATTTTGCTGCTGAGGATGCTTCGAGAGCCGATTTTGATTATTTAGTGCAATGTATTCGCTCCTTTAGTCCTTATATTGAAAACTTTTTACTTTGTGATACAGTTGGTATTTTGAATCCAGAAAAAAGTTATATCTGGGTTAACGATCTGCTCCAATCTACCACAGGAGTTACATTGGGGGTACATTATCACAATGATATGGGTATGGCTTTGGAAAATACTCTCCAGTCTGTCATGGCAGGAGCCACTTTAGTTTCAGGGACATTTTGCGGCTTAGGAGAGCGAGCCGGAAATGTTGCCTTGGAGCAGGTGTTAAATGGGTTGCGAATTCGCTTCGGTATAGAAGTTGAGGGAATTAACTATGATGCTATTGCCGAGGTGACAAATTACATTGAAAAATTGGGGATTCGTCCTGCTTCTCCTTACTCTAAGGCTACTCAACGCCATGAATCAGGTATCCATGTCAATTCTTTATTTTGCGATCCTAAAAGTTATGCAGTATTCCAGTATAATACGATCGAAGTTGTGTTTGGCAAATGGAGTGGAGTTAGCAATTTTCAATATCTATTTGAAAAACTACTGCAAAATCCTCAACCGAGAGAGAAATACGAAAAAATGCGCTCAACAATTAAATCTCTGGCTTTGGAACAAGAACGATATTTTACAGCCAATGAGGTTGTAGAGTTATGGAAAAATGGTATATTTGATAATTTTTAAGGATTCAGAGAAGAAACTCTAGTTGTAGCTTCTGTCTCCTTGATGTCAGGCTAAAACATGATGTACTACCTTTCCAAGTTTTCCGGCTCAATGCAGGACTCTCTGTATACCAGCTGCTCGATGGGGAATATCAAGTGCGCCAGTTTTGCGGGAGCGATCGCATCCTAAGCTGTTCCGCATTTAAATTGGATTGTTTGGAAACAGAAGAAAATTCGTCTAATTCTCTCCCCTGCCCCCCTGCCCCCCTGCTCCCCTGCAATCTTAATAAGTGATTTAAATGCGTGACAGCTTATCACACCTATTCCCCGAACTCAATCTCACAGCCGAACAAATTTTTTCGGCGCAAAAATGAGAGTCTTGAATGAATAAGAATGGCTCTCCCGTACTCATGGTGATACCCAAAGTCAATTAATTATGGGGGATAGTCAATTATTTCGCCACTGGATGAACTTGATGTAATCTCCTTCAAACTGCTCTCCTTTTAGCATTCGATGCCAATAAATCCAAGGCAAAAGAGTTGTTTTCATCTGCCACATAATCCAACGTTCTTTAATGGGATTAAGGGGAAAGCTAGACAGCACTGTGCCAGTATAGCCATCAAATTCAGCCATGATTGTTTTACCATAGCCAGTGATTAAAGGACAACAAGTATAGCCATCATATTTATTTAATAATGGTTGAGAGTTTATAAAAGCTAACAAATTTTCAGCTACAATTACTGCTTGTTTGCGTGCTGCTGCTGCTGTTTTAGATGTCGGCAGGGAAGAAGCATCTCCTAAACTAAATACATTGGAATATCGGTTGTGCTGTAGTGTGTATTTATCCACGTCTACCCAGCCGTATGTACTACCTGGAACTGCTAAAGGGCTTTGTTTAATAAAGTTGGGGGCGCTTTGTGGTGGAGCGACGTGAATCATGTCGTACTTGTGAGTAATTTCATCTACAGCAGTGCCGCTATCATCAAAAACATCAAAAATCGCTTCTTTAGTTTCAGCTTTAATCTCTTTCAAATTGTGCCGAAATTTAACATCAATTTCCCGATCGACAACAACTTTATCTAATAGTGCTGAATATTCTGGCACGGAAAACATTTTGGTAGCTGGCGTGAGAAACATGACGTTAGTGCGTTGACGAACTCCAAATTTACTGCGAAAGGTGTCATCTGCCATGTACATGATTTTTTGGGGGGCACCACCACATTTGACAGGTGTATTGGGAAATGTAAATAAAGCATTTCCACCTGAGAAATTTTTGATTAGTTCCCAAGTATAAGGTGCGTAATTCGGAGCATAATTACTGGTAACGCCATTTTTGCCGATCGCTTCTTTCAACCCTTTAATTAAATGCCAGTCCAACTGGATACCAGGACAAACAATTAAATAATCATACTCAACCAAGATGCCCTCTTGGGTCAGAACAGCATTATTATCTGGGTCTAGTTTCACTACTCGGTCTGCAATCCAAGTTGCTTGTTGAGGAATAAAATCTTTTTTATCTCTCACTGTATCTTCAATTCGGAATACTCCTCCACCTGTCATCGTCCAACCGGGTTGGTAGTATTGTTTCTGCGATGGCTCGATAATCGCAATATCTAAGGATTGATTTCTTTTCAATAATATAGAAGCGGTGGTCAGTCCGGCAGATCCACCTCCAATAAAAACGATTTGGTGGTGCAAAGTTTTGGTAATTACGGGTGTTGTTTCAGAAGGCTGGAAAGTTGATGTTATCATAAGTTTTCTTTTTCGTTGTGAGAAGAGTTCGATCGCTAATCAATAAGCTCTGGCAAATTTAGTAAGTACTCAAATCTTGCCCCAGGGGAGGTAGAATCTCCCTATCCTCGTTCCCTAGTTGAACCTGGGAACGAGGAACAGAGGCTCTACCTCCTAGTGCAAGTCTAAGTAAATCTACTCCCTCTGCCAAATTTTTTGTTGCTCTTGTCAAATTATAGAATCTAAATTACTATATAGCAATATAAACAATAAATAAATACAGCGAGCCAGCAATTTTAGATTGATAAGGAGTCTCCAGCTATGTTATTCCGCCAATTGTTTGACAAAGAAACCAGCACTTATACTTATTTAATTGCTGATGAGAAGACCAAAGAAGCCGCTTTGGTCGATCCGGTAATCGAGCAAGTCGATCGCGACTTAAAGCTAATTCAAGAATTAGGATTAACGTTGCGCTATTGTTTAGAAACTCACATTCACGCCGATCACATTACGGGAACGGGTAAGTTGCGGGAAATCACAGGTTGTGATGGAATAGTGCCAGAAAATGCCCAAGCTGTTTGTGCTAATGGCTTTATTAAAGATGGGGAAGTATTAAAATTAGGCGATGTGGAAATTTTGGCGATCGCTACTTTAGGACATACTGACAGCCATAATTCTTACTTAGTCAATCAAAACATATTGCTGACCGGAGATTCTCTTTTTATTCGTGGTTGTGGAAGGACTGATTTCCAAAGTGGCGATCCGGGTTTGATGTACGATCGCGTTACACAAAAATTATTCACTTTACCAGATGAAACTTTAGTTTATCCTGGTCACGATTACAGAGGACATTTAGTTTCTACAATTGGCGAAGAAAAGCAATATAATCCCAGATTCGTTGGTAAAGATCGGGCGAGTTTTATTGAACAAATGAATAACTTGAATCTGCCGAATCCGAAGAAAATTGCCGAAGCTGTTCCGGCTAATCAAAAATGTGGAAACGTCGCTGTAATGGCAGAAGCTTGAGGATTTAGATCGTGGCTAATTTTAACTGGATTTATGCTTTAATTGGTGGCATTCTCATCGGTTTAAGTGCCACCTTATTACTAGCATTTAATGGTCGAATTGCTGGTATTAGTGGAATTTTTAATGGTGCGATCGCCTTTAACAAGCAAGAAGTTTGGCGATGGATGTTTATCCTGGGTATGTTGTTAGGAGGAATATTTTCCGAATATGTACTAGCACCTCAACCAACTCCTAAGTCTACATTTGTCCCTTGGGCAATGATTATTGGCGGTTTTCTAGTTGGTTTTGGTACTAGAATGGGTAGCGGTTGTACTAGCGGTCATGGAGTGTGCGGATTAGGTCGATTATCTGCGCGATCGCTAATAGCAGTTCTCACTTTTATGATTACTGCTATCTTGACAGTTTTTATTGTCCGTCATGTTTTACGGTTAAGTATATGAAAGAGAAGCTAATAGCTCTGTTGTCAGGAGTGTTATTTGGTTTAGGATTGGGGCTTTCACAGATGATCGATCGCGATCGAGTACTGGGCTTTTTAGATGTTACTGGTGCTTGGGATTCAACATTATTATTTGTGTTAGGTGGTGCGGTTACGGTAACAGTAATTGCCTTCCGATTTGTCTTACAACTTCCTCACCCAATATTTGCTGACGCATTTAATTTACCCAGCAAGAAAGATATCGATAAACCTTTAGTTATTGGGGCTGCTATTTTCGGTATTGGTTGGGGAATTGCTGGATATTGTCCTGGGCCAAGTATCACTGCTTTAGTGTTAGGTATTTGGAATCCGATTTTGTTTGTGGTGGCGTTCATTATCGGTTCTTTAGCCTTTAAAAACTTTTCTGTAAAGTAATTCTACTGCTTGATAAAAAGACAATGATTGTACGATCGCAACAGCAAAAATGGTTGGATAACTGGAGTCGATTTGTTCCGATTTTAGATTGGGGTTTACACTATCAACGCGAATATTTAGCTGGAGATTTAACAGCTGGAATTGTTGTTGGTACTGTCTTGATTCCGCAAGCAATGGCTTATGCTTTATTAGCAGGTTTACCACCTCAAATCGGGTTATATGCTAGTATTTTGCCACCAATAGTTTATGCGTTTCTTGGCACTAGTCGTCTGATTTCAGTTGCTCCAGTAGCATTGGATTCATTGATGGTTGGTGCGGCAATTGCTCCCTTGGCAGCTGAAAATACGCCTCAATATTTGGGGTTAGCATTATTGCTGGCATTAATGATTGGTGCGATCGACATTTTAATGGGTGTCTTTCGGTTAGGATTTTTAGTAAATTTTCTCAGCCAAGCGGTAATTTCTGGTTTTATTAGTGCAGCTGCGATCGTTATTGCCTTTAGCCAAGTTAAACATTTATTAGGGTTAAAAATTCCCCAAACCGAATCTTTTCCTCAATTACTAACTTATCTGATCCAAGGAATTACAGCAATTAATTGGGCTACGTTAACTTTGGGTACTGTCAGCATTTTAATGTTGATTTACTTGCCAAAATGGTTGGGGAAGTACCTGAAAAAATTAGGATTTATTGAATTTACAATAATGCCAATTACTAAAAGTGCGCCACTTCTCCTAGTAATTGTCAGTTCGCTGCTAGTTTGGTTTTTTCACCTAGATAGAATTGCGGGAATAAAAGTTGTTGGTAAGATTCCTCAAGGCTTACCTTCTTTAACCTTTCCTAATCTTGATGGAAATACGATTAATATGTTAATGCCTGCTGCTGTTGCCATCAGCTTTGTAGGTTTCATGGAAGCATATTCAGTTGGTAAATTTTTGGCTAGTAAGCGACGGCAAAAAGTTGAGGCAAATCAAGAATTTATTGCTTTAGGGGTAGCAAATATTAGCGCAGCTTTCACTGGAGGTTATCCAGTTGCTGGAGGCGTGAGTCGATCGGGTGTGAACTTTTCTGCTGGTGCTAATACTCCTTTAGCTTCAATAATTACGGCATTAATTGTTGCGCTTACAGTCATGTTTTTAACGCCGCTATTTTATTTCTTACCTCAAGCTTGTTTGGCGGCAATTATTGTGATCGCTGTGAGCAAACTTCTAGATATTGCTACCTTGAAACGCTTATGGATTTACAATAAAGCTGATGGTATTGCTTGGATAGCAGCATTTCTTGCCGTCCTAATAACTAGCGTAGAAAAAGGTATTTTGTTCGGTGCTGCTGTATCAATCTTATTGCATCTGTGGCGTACTAGTAAACCGCATATTGCAGTTGTAGGTAGAGTAGGAAATACTGAACATTTTCGTAATGTTTTGCGCCATGATGTTAAAACTTGCCCTCATGTTTTAGCCGTCAGGGTCGATGCCAGTCTTTACTTTGTCAATACCAAATATCTAGAAGATTACTTGATCCAAGCAGTAAGCGATCGCCCAGAGGTAAAGCATTTAGTACTGGTTTGTAGTGCAGTTAATTCGATCGATGGTAGCGCTTTGGAAACGCTAAAAAGTTTGATTCTTGACTTAAAAACTAGGGAAATTGAATTTTATATGTCTGAAGTCAAAGGGCCAGTAATGGATGGATTGCTAAAAGTTGGGTTCATAGATGAATTAGGAAAAGACCATATTTTCCTAACTACCGATCGAGCAATGCGAACTTTGGAATGTGTTTGATATTTCATATTCAGAATAGGCAAGTTTCATAACGCACTGACAAATAATTCTCGTTGTTGTTTTTTTGAATCAAAAATTAAAGGATAATTCACAATGAATAATAGTTTTCCCCTCGAAAATCCTTCTATGTCGCGTCGTCAGTTGCTAAATTTTCTGACTGGTGCTGTCGTCGCCTCTACTGCTTCTGCTGCACTTTATCCAGTTGTAAAATATTTTATTCCACCAACAGAAAGTAGCGAAGGCGGAGCAATTTTGGCTAAAGATATATTAGGAAATCTCATTCCTGCGAGCCAAATTTTAGCAGAACCAGCTGGAACTCGCGCTTTAGTTGCTGGTTTAGCTGGCGAACCTACTTACTTAATTGTGAAACCAGACGGCGCGATCGACAATATCGGAATTGTTGATAATTGTACCCATTTAGGTTGCACATTTCCTTGGAATGAAATCGACCAACAATTTCAATGTCCTTGTCACGGTTCTCGCTACAGTGCTGATGGTTCTGTGGTACGCGGACCAGCACCTCTCCCCCTCAAATTAGTTCACATTGCAGTCAAAGACAATGCAATTTTGATTTCACCTTGGACAGAAATAGACCCTCGTACTGGGGAAACTCCTTGGTGGGTTTAAATCAAATTAAACCGGAAATTAAACAGCAATTTATGAGGATAAAATCGATGTTTCAAAGCGTAACTGAATCTCTTGCTATTGGTAATCTTGTCTCTCCAGAAGAACTCAAGGAAATTTCCCAAAAAGGTTATCAAACAATTATTGACTTATGTACTGCTAGTGAAGGCAATCAACTAAATGCAGAAGAAGTCAAACAATTGGGGTTTGAATATATTAGCGTACCAATCGATCGCTTAAACCTCACACCTCAAACTTTGCCAAGTTTTATGCAAGCTCTTGATACTGCTAAAAAGCCAATTTATACTCGCTGTGCATCAGGTTTACGAGCCGGAGTAATGACCCTATTAGCTTTAGCAAATCGCCAAAATTGGACGGAACCACAGTATTTAGAAAAACGGCAAGCTTTTGGACTGGAACACAAGCCTAATTGTCCGTTAGAAGCATTCGCTCACGAATATTTTATCACCGCAAAAGTTTAAGTTTAATCGGAGGATAATTGACGATGAAAATTGCACTAGCAAGCCAAAATAAAACCACAATCACCCAACACGCCGGACACTGCCAAAAATTTTGGATTTATGAAACTAAGGAATCAGAGATAATTGATAAAAAGCTGTTGGAATTATCTCGTGAAACCTCTTTTCATAATAGTTCTCCCCACGCACCCCATCCTTTAGATGAAGTACAAGTTTTGATTGCTGGGGGAATGGGACGCGGTTTGGCGCAACGATTGGAACGCAAAGGAATTGAAGCTGTTATCACTGAAGAAACCGATTTAGATAAAGCGGTAAGTGCTTATCTTGATGGTTCTTTGGTGAGAGGTAAACCGGAATGTCACGAACACGAACATGAAGAAAAACATCAGCATCAACAAGGACACGAATGCGAAAATGCCAGTTAATTTTTAATTTAACTGGTAATAAGAGCAAAGGATGAATTAGACTAGTAGGGGGATTTTCCCCCTATATAAACTACAAATAAATATTAGTTTTTGCAACGATCGGGAATTAATTAAATTATGCAACTATCTAAAAGCAATTTTCAAGAAAAACTAAACCAAGTCTACGATGCGATCGTCATTGGTGGTGGTGCAGGTGGACTTTCATCTGGTATTTACTTACAGCGCTATCGCCTGAACAGTTTGATTATTGATAAAGGCAAAGCCAGGTCTTTTTGGATGCAAGAATTACACAATTATTTAGGGTTGCCACCAGACACTCCGGGTCGAGTTTTGCTGCAACGGGGAAAGGAACACTACGACAGTTTAAATGGAGATTTTCTCAATGGTTTTGTTGAGGAAGTTATTGATGAGGGAGAAACCTTTGCAGTGCGGGTAAAAGTAGGTCGGCAAAATAGTATTGAGGCAATATTTCGAGCCAAATACTTAATAGCTGCCAGCGGAATTATCGATTATTTACCACCTTTGGATGATATGCGGAATGTTTATCAGTATGCGGGTTATAATTTGCACGTTTGTATGGTGTGCGACGGCTATGAAATGACCGATAAAAAGTGTGGTTTCTTTGCGGGGAGTGAAGCGGCAATTGAGGAAATGGTGTTTAATTTAAGTTGGTTTACGCCCTATATTATAATCTTTACTCATGGAGTGTTTTCTGTTAGTGAGTCTCTAAAAACTAAATTGCGAGAACATGGTTATCCGCTGATAGAGACACCAATCAAACAATTTCTAGGTCAACGTCACCAAATGACAGGAGTTGAGTTAGCAGATGGCTCGGTAATAGAGTTAGAAACTGGCTTAATTTCAATGGGTTCTCGTTATCACAATACCTATCTGAAGGAAATTAACCTAGAACTAAAAGGCGGCAATTTAGTTACAGATAAAATGTGCCGTACCTCTCATCCTAGAATTTTCGCGATCGGGGATTTAAAAGTAGGATTAAATCAAGTTATCATCGCCGCAGGAGATGGCGCTTTAGCAGCTACGGCAATTTGGCGAGAAATTCGTCGCGTAGCAGGAGCAAGACCTTGGGTAGAAAATCTACCTATATAAAACTATCATTATCAAACAAAATGCGAAAATTTTTCCTGACCTTATGTTTGGGATTATCACTTTTGATTTTCCCTTTCTGTCTTATCACTTCTCTGCCAGCAATGGCGGCTGTAAATTCCGAAATGGTGAAATCAGAGGTTGATTTACAGGGAGCGATCGATAGTTTTTTGACATCTCTTCCAAAAGATTATTACACGGTGATGAAGATAGATACTCTGAAAAATATTGTCAAAAAAGATAATGCTTTTTTAATTGATGTCAGACAACCTTCTGAATATGCTTCTGGACATATTCCCAATGCTATTAATATTCCCTTGCAAACCTTAACCACCCATCTCGATAAAATTCCCAAAAATCGTCCTGTAATCCTTTATTGTACAACTGGTTATCGATCGGCATTGGGAGTAATGAGTTTGCGAATATTAGGATATACTAACATCCGGGCTTTTCCTCCTAGCATCCAAGGTTGGAAAGCCGCTGGAGAAACTTTAGAAAAATAGGATGTAATGATGCCACTTACTAAAAAAGAGGAATACTTAATGAGCAGATATCGGGTCAGAAAAATATTTTCCTATTTACTATTGCAAGGAACTTTAGTATTAACTATATTACTAGGGTTAGGAATAGTAAACATTGCCGATGCAGCTGCTACAATTCGCCAAATAGAAGAAGCACCGGGACAAGTAGTTTATCAATCCCGACAAACCCTTGCAGATCAACACGGAAATACTTGGCAAGCGATCGCTTTCAAACGCATTCGTTCTAATGGTAAAAGCAGTTTAGAACTGCGTTTAGTTGCCTTTCCAGGGATAGCAAAAATCGACCATACTAAACCATTATTGTTGACTAATTCGCTGGGTAAAACGCTGACTGCTACTGATGTTTCCCAGACTATTTTTACCGATCCTAGCAATCCCGAACTTAACGTTGCACAGTATGAAATACAGCCTTTATTACCGCAGTTGCAGGCAGAAATTCCCCTCAAATTGACAATACCAACCTTGGACGGTGAAGCAATTAATTTATTCCTGCCATCATCTTTTGTCCAAGATTGGCAAACTCTTTTTTCTCAAATAAGCTAACCGCCGATCGCCTAAAATTGCACTAACTGTGCCATTAATTCGGCAACAGGCATGATGCGATCGGCCCTTCCTGCATTACTACCGGAAAAAACTAAACCATTTTCCACATCCCCCCGCGATGCCTTATCCAATGCCCGTACAATGCAGTAAAGTTCTCCCGCATCTCGGCAACGACAAACTTGAAGGCAGTTTAACAAACACCCTTTTTCATTAGGAGAAGAACCCGACATCACTTTTTCTACAAATGGATTTCGCAGCGCTCGTCCCGGTAGCCCCACTGGACTAGAAATCAGCATTACATCTTCAGGTCGGGCGTGCAAGTGGAATTCTTTATAACGTAGGTCGGCATCACATTCATCTGTGGTGATAAAGCGAGTGCCGATTTGTACTCCACTCGCCCCTAACTGTAGCATCTTCACGATATCCGTGCGATCCCAGACACCGCCTGCTGCAATCACCGGGATTGGTTGACCAAGTTCCCGCTGCAAATAATTTACCAGTTCAGGAATTACCTGTTCTGCTTCCAATGCTGGATCGTTCAGTTCTTCGTACTTAGCACCTAAATGTCCACCTGCGGTATTGGGATTTTCTACCACGAAGGCATCCGGTAGTCGTTTGTACTTTTGCTCCCATTTGCGGCAAATAATCTTAGCTGCACGGGTAGTGGAAACGATCGGCACTAACGCCACTTCTGGATATTCTGTTGTGTATTCTGGCAACTGAAGCGGCAAACCTGCACCGGAAATGATTAAGTTTACGCCCTGTTGCGCTGCTGTGCGAACCAAAGTTTCATAATCTTTTGCCGCTACCATCACATTCACGCCGATGATCCCATCAGGACTGAGTTCACGGGCTTTGTTGAGTTCGTCAATCAGTGCCAGTCGATTCGCTGCAAAAAACTGTTCTCGTCTGAGTCGGACGTTGGGTTCGGTGATGTCGAAGTAGGGGGAGTTTAGCCCCAATCCAACGGCTGAGATTACCCCGATTCCTCCCGCATTGGCAACAGCAGCGGCGAGATTAGATCCAGAAATGCGGATACCCATCCCTCCCTGAATAATGGGGTAACGGGCGATGTGTTGACCGATTTGTAATGAAGGTAATGTTTGCATAAGTTCTTTGTGTTGAGAAACTCTAGCTGATTCGGCTGATAAATATTTTCGATCGCTGATGAAGCAGTCACTTTAGCCGCTCTAGCTAGAGTATAAATACTTTTAGTTAATTTTACTACTATATAGTCAATTGATTATAAATATAATAAGTACAATCTCTCAAGTGGTAATCAAAGCAATCAAAACCCTATAAACACTAATCAATTGCCTTTCCTCCGTCAACATTTTGGGAAAAATACTGAGTATTTTTGCTTAGTTATTTCTAAAAAAAAAGGTTAAAACTTTAATTGACAATATAACTAAATGGTTATATTATAAATTTATAAACAAACAGCCTAACCCAGAGGCTCAAATAACGAGATATACGCTATGGGTAAATTATTTAACGAGCTTAAACAAGACCTTTTGTACCAACATGGCATGAATGCCTGCCTAAACTGCGGTGTATGCACAGCAGTTTGTCCAGCCGCAGAATTTTATGATTACTCTCCCAGAGAGGTCATGAACATTTGCCACTCAGAGGACGACAATTTAATTGAAGAGTTACTCAAGTCAGACAAAATTTGGTTTTGTGGGCAATGTTTTTCCTGTAAAACTAGATGTCCGAGAGGCAACAGTACCGCTTCAGTAATTCTGGCTTTGCGCCGACTTTCCGTGCGTTACGGTTACTTTGCTGAATCAGAAAAAGGCAGACAACAGTTATTTGCCAAGCGAGTATTTGGGGAAAATATGTTAAAACGAGGCTATACCTTGTTAGCAGAAAATATCACTCCGGCACATTTTCCTGAACTTGGTGAAAACTGGGAATACTATTACGAACATAGAGAAGAAATGCGCCAGTGGTGGGATGTGCCGATGAATCTGGAAAATAGCCCTGGTTCGCATCGAGTTATTCCCGAAAAAGACATGGAAGAATTGCGGGCAATTTATCAAGTTACGGGTGCGATCGATCTAATGGAAGCCGTAGAAAAAGGCATGGAAAAGAAACTCGGCAGCAAAGAAGAAGTGGAAAAATACTGGCAAAACTGGTTAGAAACTGCTGATAGTAGAAACTACGAAATTAAAGAAAACAAATAAGGAGAAAAATTCATGAGAGTAGCCAGAGAAAATATAGCATGGGAAAGACATCAAAAGCAGGTTCCAACCGTAGATGATGAAGGCGGAAAACTGTGGGGTTGCTTCCGCAGTTGTTTTCTCCAAAGTGCCGCACCATATACCGAAGGCATCGCCTATAAAATTTTAAAAAATGATTTGGGAATGGATTTACGAGAAGCACCAGGACATACTTCTTGTGGTGCGATCGGTTATCACGGAGATGTATCAAACTTAGAAACTCAAATGGTAGTTGCAGCCAGAAATTTTTCAGTTGCACATCACGAATTAGGTGTAGAAAATCTCTTTTCATTCTGTGTCACTTCTTTTGCTAATTACACAGAAATGATCAAACTTTGGGAAGAAGAACCAGAGTTAAGAGAATATACCGAAAAAACTTTAAAAGAAACTACTGGGCGAGAATTTTGGATTCCTCATGTTTCTGGTGGTAGACCTTCTGTTGTTCATGCTTCTGACGTATTTTTTGCCAATCGGTATAAGTTAGCAGAAAAAGCAAAATATAGCTTGAAAGGTATCAAAGCAGTCGATCACATTGGATGCCACTACGGTAAAATTTTTCCAGGTGAAGCAATGGGTGGTGCAGAATTTCCTCAAGTTTTAGTAGGATTATTAGAAGCTTTCGGTGCGGAAATTGTTGATTATCCAGAACGCAGACATTGCTGCGGTATGGGTTTTCGGCAATGTGCGTTTCCTGAAAACAGAGACTATACCGCAAGTAGCGTTTACAAGAAAATGAAAAGTCTCAAAGAAGCACACCCAGATTGTAACTTAATTCTTACCAATTGTCCGGGATGTACAGTATTTTTGGATGCTGAACAAGGAACAATTAAAGAAGTTTTGGAAGAAGAATTTAATGTTAGTATTTTGGATTACGCACAATTGACCGGGTTAATGTTAGGATATGACCCCTTCAAAGATTGTGGATTGAATGCCAAAGTCGTTCCGATCGAGCCTTTGCTAGATAAAATTGGCATTCCTTATGACAAATCCAAGACTGCCGAAGAACGCAGAAGACCATTTTAAAAAGGCAGAAGGCAAAAGAAGGAAACATTTGCATTCCTTACTTTTGCAATAGTTTAATTCAGAATTTCATCATTTAAGTTACACAAAATCAACCTTAAAGGTAAGAAAAATGGACAAAAAAGTAGTGGTAATTGGTGGTGGTCCTGCGGGAATGGCAGCAGCAGGAAGATTGCAAGACTTTGGATATGATGTGGTTTTGATTGAGAAAAAAGCTGAAGTTGGGGGACATTTAAATAAGTGGTATAAAGTATTTCCTGACTTTACTGATGCTTCAGAAATTATCACTAACTTGAAGCAAGGTTTGGGCAAAACAAGAATTTTAAATAATGCAACAGTAACTCAAATTTCTGGATCAGTACCTAATTTCCAAGTAACTGTATCAACAGGTGAAAAAATCAACGCAATGGCGATTTTAGTAGCAACTGGATTTAAACATTTCGATGCTGCATTTAAAGAAGAATATGGATATGGAATTTATGACAATTGCATCACTTCTGTAGAATTAGATGCAATGTTAAAGGCGCAAAGTGTGAAAACTAGAAATGGGAAAGCGCCGAAGAAAGTGGCGATGGTGCATTGTGTTGGTTCTCGTGATGAGAAGGTAAATAATAATTACTGTTCGCGAGTTTGTTGTACTAATGCGATTAAAGTTGCGATCGAAATTAAAGAGCAAAATCCCGACTGTGAAATTTACTGCCTTTACATGGATATTCGCGTGTTTGGTCGTGGTTATGAGGAACTTTATCGCACATCGCAAGAAAAGTTTGGAGTGCAGTTTATTCGCGGTCGCCTTTCGGAAGCTGGCGAAAAAAATGATGGCAGTTTACTGTTACGTTTAGAAGATACTTTGACAGCAAAACCAATGCGGTTAAGTGTCGATCTTTTAGTATTAATGGTAGGAATGGAAGGTAATTCTGAGTTAGCTGAGGTTGCAGGTTTAAGTGTAGGTTGCGATCGCTTTTACACCACTGCACATCAACAATATTCAAATAATGCTTCTGCCAGAGAAGGGATTTTTCTAGCGGGTACGGCAACGGGGCCAAAAGCAATTGTAGAATCAATTACTGATGGCAGGTCAGCAGCAGCAGAAATTGCAGGTTTTTTAGCTTGCAATCAAGTTTTTAAATCATCTTTAAATGGTCAGATGGTAACAGAAATAGCAGCTTTAGTTAAGTAAGGTTGAAAGTAATGGCAGCTAAAAAATTTTTATTTGGTCTTAAGGTCGATCGCCAACTCGACGGCGATAAAATGAATCGAGAATTTCTCGATAAAGTAATAGCAGAAGGTGGCGAAGGTGCGGCGATCGCAAGTTGTATGCAGTGCGGTACTTGTAGCGGTGGTTGCACCAATATTGACCGGATGGATATGTCACCTAGAACCCTAGTTTTAATGGTACAAAGAGGCGAATGGGAAAAGGTCATTAAAAGTAACTCTTTGTGGTTATGTACATCCTGTTATACCTGCACTTCTCGGTGTCCGCGTGGGGTGCGTCCTTCCGATGTGATTGAGGCGGTTAAGGCGATCGCAATTCGTCAAGGAATCGAAAATGATTCTACTAAATTCAATCAAATATTTGTCGAATTAGTTCAGAAACGAGGCATCCTCTTTGAACCAGAATTAATGCAGAAATATGGCGGTTTACAAGCCATGCTTGAACAAGCAGAATTGGGAATAAAATTAGCTCTGAAAGGCAAGATTTCGCCCTTTCCTGCCAAAGTCAAAGACCCCAAAAAATTTAGCGAAGCATTAGAAAAGGCAGGCAAAAAATGAAATATTCTTACTATCCAGGATGTAGCCTTCATACTACTGCTAAAGAGTTCGATATTTCGACTAAAGTAGTAATGGAAGAATTGGGAATTGAGCTAAGAGAATTAGAAGATTGGTCTTGTTGTGGAGGTTCGGTTGCAGCTGGAGTTTCTCACGATGTTGGCATGGCTTTAGCTGCTAGAAATGTCGCTTTAGCACAAAAGCAAAACCTCGATCTTTTAACATCTTGTTCCGGTTGCTATAACAAATCAGCAAGAGCTTTAAAAGCATTAGATAACGAGGCTGAAAAAGAGCGAATCACCGCAATTCTTTCCGAAATGGGAGTATCAGTTTCTGACTACAACATTAGAGTAAGAAATGTAGTGGATGTTTTGGCTAATGATGTAGATATCGCTAGCCGAATCAAGAACCCTCTAACAGGTTTAAAAGTTGCTTGTTACTATGGTTGTTTGTTGACTAAACCAGCAGATATTACGGGTTGGGATTCTCCGGTTTTTCCGATGTCAATGGATAAATTATCACAAATTTGTGGAGCGGAAGTTGTTGATTTTCGATCGAAAACTAAATGTTGTGGTGGCCCAATTTTGGTAGCGAAGCAAGATGTTGCTTTTGATTTGACGAAAAACCTGTTAGATGAAGCAAAATCTTTGGGTGCAGATTGCATTGTTTTGGCTTGTCCGTTGTGTGCAACTAACCTGGAACTAAGGCAACCAGATATTGAGAAGAAGTACAATGTTTCTTACAATTTACCAATTCTCTATATCACTGAAATTATTGGATTGGCTTTAGGAATTAAACCAGGGAAATTAGGAATTAATAAGCATATTGTTTCACCCAAATCTGTTTTAAGCAAATTAGGGCTTTGAGATTTCTGTTAAATGTGGGGCAATTCATGAATTGCCCCTACATTTCTTAACAAATACCTGAAAAATTTTCAGGTATAATAAAGGCGAAAGAGCCAGAATTTGTAAATCTTTACTTGCTTAATTGGGGGGAACTGGCCTTATGAACTCTGTTTTATCATTGCCAAAATTCCCAAATCAACCTTTACCGCTACAAGTCGATGTCATTGAAGAACAGGTAATTGCAGAGTACAGCAGTTGGCTGGGCAGTCAAGAAATTTGGGGAAGCTTGCCAGCAAACGTTAGGGAAGCGATCGCACGCTCGTTGCATAGCTTTCAAGTAGAGCCAGAAACCCCCATTTATCAACAAGGACAAACTCCTATTGGGCTATACTTACTGAAGTTGGGAAAGGTAGAAATCTGCCAACAATCACCTATTGGTAAATTATCAATTCGCGATCGCAATCCAGGCGATTTATTTGGCTATACGTTGGTTGCTAGTTCCGATCGAGGAACTTATCATAGCAGCGCGATCGCAATTACAGCCAGCGAAATATTATTTCTACCCCAAATAAAGTTTTTAGAACTGGTGACAGACTATCCGGCAATTCAACAAGTACTCCATTCTTTGTTGATGCAAGATTTAGATAATTTTGCCAGTCGTATCGCTTGGGAAGAAGAACGAATTCGAGGTTTACAACCTTATATTCAACCTATTCCCATTAAAGAAACCATTCTCGGTAATAGCAAAGCTACCCAAAAACTGACGCAACAAATTAACGAAGCAGCATCTAACCTCAAACCTATAGTTTTTCAAGCGCAACCCGGAACAGGAAAAACTTTTTTAGCAGGATTAATTCACCTTCGTTCTGAATTAGCAGATCAACCTTTTGCCGAATTAGATTGTGCTGAATTACCTCGCACAATCGATGGTAAACTTAATACCGATCTGTTGTTCGGAAGAATAGATAAGCAACCCGGTATTTTAGAATTATTAGAACGGGGAACTTTGTTGCTTGATAATGTTCAGGTGTTGAGTGAAGGCGATCGCACTCGCTTAATACACTACCTGAAAACAGGTTTAATTCTCCCCAATCATGGCATATTAGAAAACCATCAATTATCAAGCGAACCACCTCAATCAATTCAATCTTGGGTACGTTTAATCTTTGCTTCTCCCAACAAACTAATATTTTCTGATATTGATATTATTTCAATTAAACTATTTACTTTACCCCAACGCAAAGCAGACATCCCCGACTTTGCCAATTACTTTCTCGATCGATTTTGTCGCGAACAAAATCGCTCCTTACTACAACTCGATCGCTCAAATTTACGTCGTTTAATTAGTTACGAATATCCCGGCAATTTAGCAGAATTGGCAGAAATATTGCACCGAGCAGTAATTATGACTCCGATCGGGCAATCTGTCATCCCGGAACAAGTTTTGTGGTCTGTACAATCTACTAAAAATGCCTTTCGCATCGACTTACTTACTCACATTCCCTGGTTACGAAAAATTTTCTTAAATCGTTGGTATCCAGAAGGTATTTGGATAGTAATGATGGCAATCTTTCTACCAATTACAACCTTGGGATTTATCGGTTCCCAATCAAGAGATAGCAGTATTACTCTCAATTTATTTTGGGCTTGGTGGTGGCCCGGTTATCTATTTTTATTTGCTTTTGTTGGGCGACTCTGGTGTGCAGTTTGCCCTTTTATGATTACGGGTGAATGGATACGCCGTTTTTCTCTGTGGCTATTTCCTCGTCAGCAATTAACCTGGAATACTCAATGGTTAAATCGTTGGGGAGCTTGGGTATTATTTGCTGGATTTGTAATAATTTATCTGTGGGAAAAGCTGTGGGATTTGCCGCATCATGCCTATCTTTCGGCTTGGTTATTAATAGCAATAACTGCCGGAGCAGTAATTTTTAGTTTGATTTACGAACGTCGGCTTTGGTGTCGCTATCTCTGTCCGATCGGTGGCATGAATGGAATGTTTGCTAAACTGTCAATGATTGAATTGCGATCGACACAGCAAGTTTGCGCTAGTCAATGCAGCACTTTTGGTTGTTACAAAGGTAGTGAAGAAACTCCGCTTAACTTTGCCGATGCGCTACCAAATGAAGGACAAGCAACAAGCGGTTGTCCTCTTTATTCCCATCCTGCACAACTGCAAGATAACCGAGATTGTATGCTCTGCATGACCTGTTTGAAAACTTGTCCAAATCGATCGGCACAGTTAAATTTGCGCTTTCCCGCATCCGATTTATTAGATAATCATCGAGGCTTTTGGGCAGAAGCAGCGCTATTATTGCTCTTATTCGGTGGCGTATTTATGCACCATTCCCAGACCATTTTAAATTGGCTAGGATGGAAAAATGTGCCTGTAGATGCGGAGCATTTACTAACTAGTTTACCGCTCGCTTTAGCATTACTAAGTATTCCGGCAATATTAACTTATATAACTCATGCGATCGCTCGATTTTTCGATCCACAACAACCCAATTACCTAACAATTATTTACGCCTATCTTCCCTTTGCCCTAGCTGCTAATTTAGCACACTATATTCCCGATGCTATTACCGAAGCAGGGCAAATTCTCCCTATATTTGCTCGTTCTTTCGGATATAGTAGAGCAGGATTACTAACACTAACCTGGAGTTTAGACGTAGCTCAATTTCTCCAAGGTGTAACACTACTCTCGGCAATGGTTTTCAGTCCTTACCCGCTATTAAGAATTACCAAATCAGGTAATAAAGTAACTGCGATACAAAGATTTCTAAGTAATCTGCCTCACTTCTTACTAATGGCTGGATTGACAATTTTGCTTTTTAAAATAATGATTTAGGGTTTGCTTTTAAGAACGGCTTTAACTCAGATCTTGTTATCCATTAGTTATTCTGATATGGAATCGCAATTTTTCAGTAGTGATAATCCGAATAAAATTTGTAAGCCCAAAATTTCAAACCAAGGCAACCCCCATCCTAACTTCATCTTAAGAAGGAAATATTTTTCAAATGCTGCTTTTGCCCAGTTAACCCAACGTCCTTGTAAAGCATAAGCATAACGCCGTTTACCTGTTTTTGCATCTGGTAATACGGGTGCTGCAACATAAATAATGCCTGTATCACCGAATTCTGCAAAACAAATTGCTTCCAACGTAGGAGTTTTTAAATTATCTGCGATCGCACCTAAACTGACACCAATATTATGTGTTACTGCTAATCCCATTGCTTCTGTCATTTGTCCAGTTTTCGGTAATCCTAACCCACAATCTTGTTTAGTTTCCGGCAATGCTACGCTCACTCCAAGAGCATAAACTGAAGAAAATTGTGGATGTTCGTAAGTAGGTAATACGGGAATAAACCCTTTTTTATTACCCAATTTAGGTACTTTTTCAATAAACTTTACTCCTCGAAAAGCTGGCAAAATCATGGCATACTCAAAGGGAATTTTGCGCCCGTCAGCTAATGCGATCGTCTGGGCATCAACAGAAATAATTTCAGCGTTAGTTGCTATTTCAATCCCTCTTTTTCTTACTAAAGTTTCGGTTAACTCTCTAGAATTACTTAACCCATCTAAACCTAAATGTCCCAGATAAGGTTCTGGCGTGACAAAAGTAATCGATACTTTATCCCGCAAACCTCTGCGTCGCAACTCCCATTCTGCCATTAATAAAAACTCGTAAGCTGGCCCAAAACAACTAACCCCTGCCATTGCTCCTACCACCAAATGACCAGGATTTTCTAAGAATTTTAGCCAAGCTGTTCTTGCCTCTAAAGCATGATTTGGCGAGCAAACAGAGTGTGTATAACCTCCTTCTGGCCCAAGTCCTGGTACCGCATCAAAAGCAAAGGAAGCACCTGGGGCGATCGCGACATGATCGTAATCAACTATCTGCTTTTCATCAACTGTAATTTGTTTAGTTTCCGGATCAAAAGCTGTAACCTTTCCTAATATCCATTCAATTCCATACCGCTTGGTTAATTTAACCAAGTCTAATTGAATATTTTCTAGCTCGTTAAGGTTTAATGCTACTCGGATTAACCCAGGAATAAAAGTAAATTGGGGGCGATCGCAAATTAATATCACCTGATGCTCTTTTGGTAGCAGATGTCGCAGTTCGTAAGCAGTAGGAAGTCCCCCTAGCCCCCCACCAATCACAATCACTTTCGCCATATTTTTTATTTCCTCCTTCTGCGCGATGGCAAGCATAGTAGCAAGCTACCATCCTCAATTGGGTAAGGGTTATTTTGAATACCAAAAACTTTACTTTGAATAAAGTTTGTATAGCTTATCCAACAGAAAAACGCTATATAATTCATTGCAAAACTTTAAATTGTTTTAGTTGCTGGTTTTGCTTTTCTAGTTGGGACAGTAGAGACTCACATACTAAATCGCATAGTTCAAATAGAAAAGGATTAGCTATTTCATAATAAACGCTCACTCCCACCTGAGTACGAGCTACAATTCCTGCTTGAGCCAACAGCTTTAAATGCTTGGACACATTAGCTTGCCCCAAACTAGTTTCCTCTATAATCTGAGTAACGTTTTTCGCTCCAGATTTAAGGCAGCAAACAATTTGTAATCGGCTGACTTCTGATAAAACTTTGAAAAATTCAGCTATATACGCCAACACAGCTGGAGACATCTGGGAAGTTCTAGATTCTTCAGAAGGCTGTGTTGCTAAAGGTAACTTCTTTAAGGATGTTCTGGTCATACAAATTAGTAGAGCTTACACAAGTTATAATATTCTTACTTGATCATATAGCTAAATAGTACCCAAAAACACGATAAATAGCGATTTTCTTCCTTGTAACTTACGACTGCTGTACAGTGCCACTTTACTGGCTTAAATATTCTCAGCCGTTGCCAGGTTTCTACACAAAAATAAAGTTGTATACTGAACAAATGCCTTATGTTGCTTTGTCAGTGCGTAGGCGATAGTCGAGTAAGCCATCGCCACTACCAAATACAATGCGATCGCTATTGTGAGGCTGTCGATCGAGCGTACACAGTGAAAATCTTTGATATCCAGTGCGATCGCTTGATATTGACTTTTGTTATTTTGGTACAGACCAAGAACGAACTTCGCCCAAAGTTACGGGGATTCTGTCGCTCACATCAACTGTAAACCGATAAACTTTCTTTGCCCTCCGACCATTTTCGGGATCGAAAAACTTTAATATTACATCCCAACAATCACTATTAATCCGACAAAACGGGCTTTTTTCGACTTCAATAGTATCTAGTTGCATTCCTGTAGAAACTGCTCCCGCAAAGCTAGAAGCTGCTTGGAAAGCATTAGTTACTGAGAAATTCAAGGCCCGATCTTTGGAAGTTTGCCCTAAATTTTGGAAGTCAAAATAAACGCGATTTAAGAAACTAGTCAAAGATCTTCGCATCGCTATTTCATCAGCTTGCGGTGCTTGGGAACTGACAGTTTCTAAAGCAGCTTCCACTAAATTATTGATTTTCCAGCCGTACATTCCTCTAGGATTTGTTAGGGTAATTACGGGGATTTCTTGACCGGAAAATAGTTTGACAGTTCGATCGGTTAATCGCGCCGGAATACTAACTCTTTCGATAAAATCATCGCTATCTTCCGGTTGAATTTGTCCATCTAACATTAAGATCAAAGTTTCGTAAATATCAGCCGCAAAACTACTTACAGGTTCTAAAGCATAAACCGGAGTCAATTCTTGGTTCAAAGTCCAAATTAAAGCTTTACCTTCAGCCGGGTTTCCTAATAAATAATCAACCATTTGACGGGCATCATAAGGATTAGCCGGAATCATTATGCCGTCAATTTCCACTGCTGGCATTAACTGTTTAAAAGTGTCGCGTCTCGCTTCGTCGCCGAAGTCGTAACATATAGTTCCCAAAGCATAGACGAGTTTTGATGCTGCACTTGCGGTAATATTAGCAACGGTGACATTAGATGATTGCATTGTACCATTAGCCTGGGAATCAATTCCCAGGCTAATAGCTAAAGTCCGTTGAAACGGGCTGTTAATTGAGTTTTCAACTAATGTTTTTTCTTCAGAGTTGCTGACATTAATGCCTGAAAGAGATAGACTTTCAAGCGAATTTTCAGTCCTCTTTAGAGGAGTTTCGCTATTAGCCCGGAAATTGATTTCCGGGCGGGAGATGTTCGCAGCCGTTAGCATATTGCTTGCTAAATTGATTTCCGGGCGGGATATACTCGCAGCCGTTACCCTATTATCTATCAAATTAATTTCCGGGTGAATTGTGCTAGAAGGTTGAATACTGGTTAATGATTCTCCAGTTAATAACTGAAATGCGCCGGGAATATTCAACTTACCCATTAAACAGCGTTCCGGTTCTTCTACTTCTTCGGGGTCGCAAGGAATGGCACTATTTAAAATAGCTTGGCGTACTGCTTCGGCGTTGGGTTGTTCCCCTCTTTGCAGTTGCATACTCATTAATAAAGCGGAAATTGCGGTGACAATAGGTGCAGCGCAACTGGTACCTTTTTCGCGGATGGGTTCGTCGGTTCCTGGTACTGCGCCTAAGATGTTTTCCCCGTTTGCCATTACGCCTTTTTGTTGATAATCTCCGCCATAATTGCTAAATTTAAACGGTTGTCCGTCATCGCGCATGGCACCGACAGTGAGAACGCCGGGAAGAATGGCGGGAATGCACCAACATTCGCCTTTGTCGTTGCCACCAGGAGCGACTATTAATATGTTATTGTCTTGGCATTGTTTGACGGCACGGGCAAATAATTCATGGGATATTCCGGTTTGGGTGGGTTGACAGGCGGCGATGTGGATGATGTTTGCGCCTGCTTTTAAGGCTTCGTTGATGGCGTGGGTGAGATTGATTGGCGAGATGAAGTCATCGCCTGCGTAGGAAATGGGAATGTTGATGACTGTGCAATAGGGGGCAATGCCAGAAACAGGTGAACCATGTTGTCCTAAGATGATACTGGCAATATGCGTGGCGTGACTTGATAAATCTATGCGTTGTCTAATCGCTTCGGGGAACTGGGCAAAAAAGGCTTCTCTTTCTTTTTTGGCTTCGTCTTTGTCGTGGTCTGGGTCTGCTTCTTTTTTGGCTTTTTGTTGTTGGTTAAATTCGGTGGCTAATTGCAAATAATAATAATATTCGTCGTTCAGTTCAATATCTTCTGACCAATAGGGTTTAAATTGGCTAATGTTTGCGCCTTTAAAGCAAGCGCGTTCTAAGTCGGCTGCACCGTCTAGGATGGCGATTTTAATGCGGGGGTCGCCTTTGGTGCGTGTCCAAAATTGGGGGATTCCAGGGATGGTGATTAAGTCGGGCATTTTGGGATTTTAGTTAAGTGCTTAGTCAGGAATTGATTTTACAGAAATTTTTCTAGGATTAAGGATAAAATTTGTAACTCAATTAGGATTGTTCTTGTTGGAGCATCCACTCTAAAAATGCTAAAATTCTCTCAAATGGGGGCAAAGAGTAAATGGTCAAATCAATTCTCACTATATTGGAGATACTCGGCAAAGCTGGCAAATCGAGGTTTGACGTTTAACATCAGATTTACTCCATTGAAAATTAATCACTTTTGCTCATCTGATAATACAGGTTTAGATTCTCTATTTTTCCAACTAATAGCTCTTGTTCCCGTAATCCAACAATTGTTCCGTGTACAGGTTGTTTTCGATAATAAGCGTGAACTCGGTTGGCTAAATCGTTATGTAAATTAGCAATAAAATTGTTTGGATCGTTTGTTCGATAATAGAGAATTTTTTCTGGGTTGGCTTGGCTAAAACCGATGATTAATGACCAACAGTTATCTAAGAGTTGCAAAGCTTTAGGGGATAAAACTTTCTTTAGCTTATTCTGAACATCAAATTGTTTAAATTTTTCCTCGTTAATCTTGGGATAAACCTCAATTTCAGTACCACCTTTGAAATCAAAGTCAAAACCAATTACTACAGAATCATCAATTAATAACATTTCTAATTCTTTGGGTGGATGACATAGAGAAATTGCTGTGGCTAATTTTTGGGGATAATCTTTAATTACAAACCAAAATTTCAAACGAGAAGCACTGAATTCTTTTCTTAAATCTACGCCTACTAATATCTGAACAACTTTACTAAAATTAAAGTCATTGCCAACAAATTGCTGAATAAGGCGATAATTTATCTTTACATCAGCCCGTGATTCTGCTTGCTCAAAAAAGTGAATGGCTGCCTGATAATGCTGAGAAGTAGGTTGATTGCGAAATAAATTAAACCGCGCCGGATAAAGTTTATCTTTTTCAATCTTACAAGAACATTCCAATCCCCAGTTTGTTGCTTGTTCTTGTACAAATTGCTCGAAAATATCTAGCGGATAGAGATAGTCAACGTCAAAAACCTGTTTGTGTTGATTGATGTAATATAAATTTTTTTGACTGCCTATAAAGATATTATCCGAAGTAATCATCTGCGAAATTCCTTATGCCAAGAAAACGCCGTAATTTAAAAGCTGGATATTCTTATCATATTACCATTCGTTGCAACAACCGCGAGTTTAAGTTAGCGGCTCTCCCGTACTTGTGGTGGAAAACCCTGGTTTTAGGGACTGGGGACTGGGGACTAGGGACTGGGAAACCTTGTGGATTAAGCACTTTGCTAATTAATTAGGTTTACTTATCACCATGATTACGGGAGAGCCCAAGTTCAAACTCTACGCTCTTTGTATGATGTCCAATCACGTTCATTATCTCATCGAACCTGCCCAACCGGATGACTTACCGAAAATTATGCACTTTCTCAATTGGTATACCGCTATGTGCTTTAACCGAATGTTAAGGCGAACGGGACATTTTTGGGAGAAGCGGTATTTCTGTGATGGGTTTCCAGCTTCCGATAGAGAACGGGCATTAAATACCTTACGCTACATTCATGGCAACCCTAAAGCGGCAAAAATCCGTTACGGCTTTTTCTACGATTTCAGTAATTATGGCAGTTATGAAAGATTAACTGATGATGGGTTAACTCAGTGGCATCCGGCTTTCTTGCGATTGGGTAGTACGCTGGAGGAATGCGCCAGGAAGTACAAAGGTTTTTGCCAGAAGTATAAACCAAAAGAGAAGAACCTAAGCAAGTGCCATTGGGGTAGTAAGCTACTTTCTGGGGTTCTTCTCTCCGAGAAATGTTCAACCACCAACCCCAAAAAGAAATCCCGTTCTTCCTCTCCTCCCCCTCTGCTGGCGTGCCAGGTATCGGAAAACCCCGAACTGACAAGGATTGTACGTCAATTCATCCGGGCAAATAGAGCGGTAAATGGGGAGGGATTTGAGTTTTGACATGATTTGAGGTGAGTGGTAGAATTAGGGCGATTACTCCGCGTCGTCGCCCGCAAAAGGAGCACCAATCTGCACCAAACTCCCTTCCCAAAGGGGAACCATCCCTTTTTCTCCCACAGAAGATTTGGCGGCGATTTCTCGTTGTACTGGGGCAGCTTGTTGGGGTCTGATATTTTTCTTAGTCATGGTTTTTGTTTTTAATAACTTTGTTTGAACTTATTTTTTAATACACAAATTTGTTTGTCAAGGGGAAGTCTGGTTAAGTTTGGTAACAATTCATTGTCAGCAGTTGGGAAAGAGGGTGAAGACATTTAAGAGTGCGATCGCATTGGGAATCAAAATTATCTTGGGGAATTTGCGATCGCATTGCGATCAAAATTATTTTAAGAAAATGCGATCGCATTCTATTCCTTAGCCAATTGTTGCACAAAATCTTGATGTTCTTGACTTGCCAAACCTTGTTGCAATACTTCTAAAACTTTGGCTAAATTTCCGGTTAACAAAGCAGTTTTATCTAACCACAATCCGGGGAAAACTTCAGAATAAATTATCCCATCTTGATTCGGTTCCAGTTTAATATATTCCCCCGCCTTTAATCTAAACCAATCAAATTCACTATCTAAAACTCGCCAAACTAAATATTCTTGTACTTCATTCCGACGATAAACTTTGAGTTTTTGGTTAAAATCAATTGACACAGTACTGGCAGCAATTTCTACAATTAATTCTGGCGCACCTTCAACATAACCATCCTGACTAATAGTAGATTGTCCACCGACTTTAACTCTCAGTAGTGCATCAGGTTGAGGTTCGTTATCCAAATCGAGCCTAACAGTACAATTATCTCCTAACTGTAGGTTAGGGGTAAAGGCTTTGTAGAGACTTAGCCATCCTATAATGTCAGCATGGGGTTCGCCATGTTGCGTAATTCTCAAGGCAGATGCCATATAAACTACTCCTTCGATTAATTCTGCCTTTTTTAGATCGGGCATTGCATTATAGCGACGTTCAAATTCTACACGGGTTAATTGGTCGCCGTTTTCTAAGGGAGGAGTAGTTAATTTAGGAGAAATTGTTGCTGATATCATGTTTGATTTTTCTCCCGAACTTAGGCAATAATCATGTTCTATAAATAATAGCAAATTTAACTTCAGCTTTCTGCTAAAGTGATTAACTCTTATGAGAAGAACCCAACCAAGTGTCACTGGGGTAGTAGGCTACTTGCTGGGGTTCATCTCTCTGAGAAATGTTCAACCACCAACCCCAAAAAGAAATCCCGTTCTTCCTCTCCTCCCCCGCTGCTTCTTGAGGAAAGTGCGATCGGATATTGAATAAAAATTATTTTGGGGAAAGTGCGATCGCATTATGAATAAAAATTATCTTTGGTCAAGTGCGATCGCATTCTGATAAAAATAATCTTGGGGAATGTGCGATCGCTTAAGATAAGAAATAGATGAAAGCAGCCCTTATTAATTGCAGTAGCAGAGAGTGTCGATCGTGCCTTCACCCTTTCCCGGAATGAATCCTTATTTAGAGCATCCCTCACTTTGGGCAGGAATTCATCATCGATTGATTAGCGCGATCGCAAATTACCTGGCTCCGAAGATTCGCCCAAAATATATTGTGGCGATCGAAGAACGGGTATATGAAGCCAATGGAGATGCCGCATTGTTGGTAGGTGTGCCAGATGTCTCGCTACAAAGTTCGCTTTCTTTAGGGCGATCGAATGAATCCAATCTAGCAGTTGCTCCCTCAACCGAGCCAGTCGAAGTGATCCTGCCTTTACCAGAGATTCTTACCGAAGCATACTTAGAAATTCGGGCTGTAGAAACAGAAGAAGTAGTCACCATTATTGAAGTACTTTCTCCCAAAAATAAACAACTAGGCATGGGACGGCTACAATACGAAACCAAAAGGCTGAAGATTTTAGGTAGTGCGACTCATTTGGTGGAAATTGATTTGCTACGTCAGGGAAGTTCGATGTCAATGAGCGGACAACCTCAAAGTCATTATCGAATTATGGTCAGTCATAGCGAAATTCGTCCCAAAGCTTCTCTATATGGATTTAATTTGCCAGATCTGATTCCTCAATTTCCCGTACCCTTGAAAGCTGGTGAACCAGAACTAGCGATCGACTTAAAGCTATTACTAGATGAAATTTACGATCAGGGAAGTTATGACTTAAGGATTGATTACCGCCGCTCCCCCATTCCTGCTTTATTAGAACCGGATCTGGCTTGGGTAAACGAGAGATTGCAACAGCAAGGATTGAGGTAAGTTGCCATTCAAATGATTTTGGGGAAGGTGCGATCTGTTGCATGGGATACTAAGCGATCGCATTCTATTCCTTAGCCAATTGTTGCACAAAATCTTGATGTTCTTGACTTGCCAAACCTTGTTGCAATACTTCTAAAACTTTGGCTAAATTTACCGTTAACAAAGCTGCTTTATCTAACCACAATCCAGGGAAAGCTTGCGAATAAATTATTCGATTGTTATCAGGTTCAACTTTAATATATTCTCCAGCATTTAATCTAAACCAATCAAATTCACCATCGTAAATTCGCCAGACTAAATATTCTTGTACTTGATTACGACGATACACTTTAAGTTTTTGATGTAAATCTAATGAGGCAGTAGAAGCAGCAATTTCCACAATTAATTCTGGCGCACCTTCGACATAATCATCTTCACTAATCCGAGATTGTCCACCCCGTTCTATTCTTAATAAAGCATCTGGTTGCGGTTCGTTATCGGCATCAAGGCGGACTGTGGTATTATCAGCTATTCCGACACCAGGAGTCGCTGCTTTGTAAACTCCCAGCCAGCCCATAATATAAGCATGGGGTTCTCCGTGACTTTTGTATCGCAATGCTGCTGCCATGTAAACAATTCCTTCGATTAATTCTGCCTTTTTTACTTCAGGCATTGCCTGATAGCGGCGTTCAAATTCTACACTGGTTAGTTGATCGCCATTTTCTAATGGTGGCAGAGTTGTAGGAGGGGAAACAGTAGAAGTCATCATGGTTTTTCCAGAAGCGACTTATATCACAATTTTAGCAAATCACAATAATTTTCCAATTCAGACCCACCCTACCGAATATAAATCTTGTAGAGACGTTGTATACAACGTCTCTAATTGCTCTCAAAGTTTCGCTAAATTTTCCGCTAATCAAGCCATTTTATCTAACCACAATCCAGGGAAAATAAGCATCAGTTATTACTGTGGTTATTCGGCATCATCCCCAGCAAAAGGAAAACATTGTCTTGTCTCTATATCACAATAGGTTTGAATCACCAACCCTTGTTCTGACCTTAGCTGAGAATCAGAAATTTTCGTATTTCTTGATACAGGGCTAGCCAGTAGGGGCATCAAGTTTTTCTTTTTCATCTGTTCTTTCCTGTTTGGATAGAGATAATCTAACGGCTATTCAAAACTAAACCTCACAAAGGTAATACCCTGTCAAGAATTTTTTGCTAGTTGTAACTTAAATTTACAAAAAAGTCCCTTAACCCAGAAGATTTACCTAAAAAACTTTAAAGTTTTGTGAACAAATAAGATGATATGGCTTCACTTTATAGTACTATCAATTAACAGCTAATTGCCCAAGCATTTACACAAATGCCAAATCTCAAACAAATCCCAGGAATAGAACAACTATGGGCAAAAACTCAAGGCGATTCTAGCATTTGCATCGCCGTCCTCGATGGAGTAGTTGATGAAAATCACCCTTGTTTTACAGGGGCTTCTTTAACGCGACTACCCACCTTAGTTTCCGGGGAAGCTAACAGCAATGGTTCCATGTCCGCACATGGCACCCACGTTGCTAGTATTATTTTTGGTCAACCAGGTTCACCCGTGCAAGGAATAGCACCCCATTGTCGTGGTTTGATAATTCCCGTCTTTGCAGATGAAAAACTCCGACTCTCCCAACTAGATTTATCCCGTGCCATTGAACAAGCCATCAATGCTGGAGCACATATTATCAATGTCAGTGGCGGACAACTCACAGACTTTGGCGAAGCCGAAGGTTGGTTAGAAAAAGCCGTGCAACTGTGCAAAGAAAACAACGTCCTGATAGTTGCTGCTGCCGGAAACGATGGTTGCGAATGCTTGCACGTACCCGCTGCCTTACCAACGGTTTTAGCAGTCGGCGCAATGGACGAATCGGGAAAACCCATTGACTTTAGTAACTGGGGAGAAATTTATCAAAACCAAGGCATCCTTGCGCCGGGGGAAAATATTTTAGGAGCGAAACCGGGAGGCGGTACAATAAAACTCAGCGGCACCAGCTTTGCCACTCCCATAGTCAGTGGAGTTGCTGCCTTACTTCTGAGTCTGCAAATCCAACAGGGAGAAAAACCCGACCCCCAAAAAGTCAGGACAGCCTTGCTAGAGACTGCCCTACCCTGTTCGCCCAGCGAAACAGATGACACCCGTCGCTGTTTAGTTGGCAAATTAAACATTCCTGGTGCTTTGCAATATCTAATAGGAGAAACCGTGTCAGAAGAATTAGAAACAGTTGCCGCCTCCGGTTGTGGCTGTGGCGACACCCAAGCGGACGAAGCCCTACCAGATAGCCCACCGCTAGAAGCAGCCGAACCCGAAGTTGCGGAAGTTGTTGCTGCAACACCTGCACCTATTCCTACATTTAATCCACCTGCATTTACAAATTCCTCTACTCCCAGACAGATTGCTATGCCAAATTACGCTGCTAACAACTACATCACTGCCAGCCAAGCCCCCAGCGAACTTGCCAATGCTACCTTAGTTTACGCTTTGGGAACTCTCGGTTATGACTTCGGTTCCGAAGCCAGACGCGACTCCTTCAAGCAACTAATGCCTCCAGTGACAATTGATAATACTGCCATTCCCGCCAACCCCTACGATGCAAGGCAAATGGTGGATTATTTGGGAGAAAATCTTTCCGAAGCTAAAGCCTTAATTTGGACATTAAACCTAGAATTAACTCCAGTTTATGCCATTGAACCAGTAGGCGGTTTTGCCAGAGATGCCTATGCAGTATTGCAACAACTGCTTGCTGGGCAAATTCAACCGGAAGATAATGAAGAATACGTTGAACGAGTCAGCATTCCTGGCATTTTACCAGGGCGTAGCGTGAAGCTATTTTCCGGGCAAGTCGTTCCTGTAATTGAAGTTCATAATATTCGGGGACTCTACGGTTGGAAAGTTAATGGTTTAGTGAATGCAGCGATCGACACTGTGCGAAGCACCGCCGCTGAAGCGCAAGAAGATGCCATTCGCCGCACTTTAACCAGTTTCCTAAACCGAATTTATTATGATTTACGCAACTTAGGCACAACTTCTCAAGATAGAGCTTTAAATTTTGCCGCTACCAATGCTTTCCAAGCAGCAAGTACCTTTGCAACTGCGGTAGCTGAGGGCATGGAATTAGATAGTATTACAGTAGAAAAAAGCCCCTTCTGCCGCATGGATAGCGATTGTTGGGATGTGAAACTTAAGTTCTTTGACCCAGAAAACAGCCGCAGAGCGAAGAAAGTTTTCCGCTTTACTATAGATGTCAGCGATTTGATTCCTGTTACCTTGGGCGAAGTGCGTTCTTGGTCTACACCTTATTAATATAGAAAGCAGAAGGCAGAGGGCAGAAGAATCGCTCTCTGTATTTTCTAACTTTGAGCCAGTAAACTGTGAGTAGCTTTGGAAGGAAAAAATGAGATTACCGAAACTGTCTCCCCCAGTAAAAAGACCTGATATTATTTATCCGCATCGTTCTGTTGATGTGATTCATGGTCGAGAGGAAGATTTAGTTCACATTCGGATGGATTTATTGCATGGGGCAAACTATAACGACCCAGCCGCATTTGCTCACAGAAGTTATCAACAAGTTAAATCTTCCTGTGGTGGTTTCCCTTGTGCGATCAATAGATTTTGAGTAGTTAACTTTCACTGGCAACTATATGGCATCGGTCTTAGCGTTTGATGGACAGAACGCACAGATAGATTTGGGTAAAAAACCTGAATTTAAAATTCCCCGCGAAATTACTCTGGAAGCTTGGATTTATTGCGAGGCGCAACGAAGACGAACTGGAATCATTACTAATGTTTATGATACCACTGCAACTGAGAGCGGATATGGTTTGCTGCTTGATGGCAAAAGTGGGATATTTTTTGCTTTGAAAACTTCTTCAAAAGCAATTAATTATCTCAGTAGTAAGACCGATAGTTGAAATTTGAATCAATGGCATCACATTGCGGGAACTTACGACGGTAAGCGAATGAAGGTGTCCGTCTATGATAAAACCGATCGGAGAAATAGCGGTACAATTGATGGTGCTAATTGGGTAAAGGATGAATTGGTTATTGGCGATCGTCAATCTAATGTTGAATTAGGAGTTGATAAAAACATGGCTAGTAAAAAAGAAGAGAAAACCCCTCCCACTTCCAGCAAAACCGAATCAAGTAAAACCGAATCAAAGAAAACTTCTCCTGCCGAAAAAGCAGCAGAAGTGATTAAATGTTCTAGTTCTGCAACTGGACTTGAAGATTACGGTTTTTGGTGCGAGCAAGTGAGCAAAGAGCGTGCTGCTAGAACTGAGCCAGATCCACCATTTCGTCGCGGTCGCATTTGGGCTTAGGGCATTGCATAATAGGACTCTCTCGTAATTTTGAATCAGGTTATAACTAGCTGTATCAAGGTTTTGAGCCTTCATTTTATATTCAGCAGTTACTTGTTACCTCAAGTATTCGGGAGAGTCATAAACCCATTTACAAATTCATAATTTCTTTAGCCTTTTTGTAGAGTCTTTCTCCCCAATCCTCTGTAGACTTACTGGTGTGTTTAGTCAGAGCGAAGACAAATCCACTTATTTCTCCTTGCAGCTTTTCTAATACATTACGTTGCCATCCACCTGACGGGGTTAAAGCTTGAATCAAGAGTCTATCCAAAATATCCTCATGCTCCATGTTAACATTTTGTGTAGATAGGGAAAAAAGCAGTGTAGAAATGGAGAAATTATCAGGTCTACCAAACTCCAGTATCCAGCAAGAAGGCAGTCCTGAACTTTCCAAATTTACCAGAGCAAACTTTCTAGTGCGATCGACAATCTTAGCAAATGGAATTTCTTTGGCTAACTCCCGCACTTCCCAACTAACTGAAATATCATAATGTGTCTCATCAAGAAAGCGAATCGCTTGAGCAAACTCACCCAATCCATCATCTGTAGCAACAAAAATATCCATTGGTGAACGAAGGGTAAATTCGGCGGCTGGATTATTTCCCCCCATTCCTACATCAGAAACATTAACAGTTTGACTTTTCAAAAGGACTTCTAAGTTTTGATGATTAGCAGCATTAAAAATATTAGCAGTTGGCTTTGTAACAGTGATAGAAGTTGCACCCGTTTGAGTAATTTTGAGTTTCTGTTTTTCAATAATTGAACTTCTCAAACGAGGAAGATTACGGGCTGGGTTTGAAGTAATAGGAGGGCTGGCTTCAGTTTCAATTAAGTTTTCCTCAACAGCTTTTTTAGGTTTTCTCTGTCGCTTAATGACAGGTTTTTCAACATACTCTCGCTTTTTGATCCCAGGATGGGTAAACTCAAGTTCTGAGAAAGGTAGCGATCGCGCAGGTGCAACTTCCAAAATTTGCTGAACCAATAAAATTTGCCCAGTTAGCAATCCTCTGACGTGCCAAGTAGAAGTAAAATTTGGCAAATTAGTTACCAGTGGAATTGAAGTATTCCAGTTTAACTGTGAAGCTTGGTTAAGGCGATCGCGATACACCCGATCCCATGCACCACGAAATGATGAATCATACAACAATCGAGCCACAAAAAAGGCAAACGGTTTACTTAAGACTTTTTTAGCTATATCTTGGGAAAAATCTAAAAACAGTTTTCTGTCGATAATTTCATAGCGAGTAATTACACGCTCAAAGTAATTGGGTTCGAGTAATCCAAACGCTAATGTTTTATTAGGAACCAAAAAAGCCCGAATACATTCCAACACAGGAAGAACGAGCGTGATACCTTTTTGAGTCTGAAATTTAATGCAATACTCTGCTAGATTACTTTCGCCCTCAAGTACATGATTGGCTATTAATGGGATGTCTGCTGCCTTTGATAATATTGCAGAAGAAGAAGCAGGAATAACCAAATTAAAGATTTTGCCCGTTGTTTCATTCCAAATGGGTTGTCCATCCTGAAAAACTTGCCCTAATCGTAGCCAAGGTATTAATCCCCAAGGAAAATCGACTTCTCTAAATTCACCTGACTCTCGTTTGAAAACCGCAGTTGTGCGCCATTGCCGATGAGTAGACTCTCGCCAGGGCGATCGCAACCACCACAATGTCACAAATTCATCTTTATCAAAAGGCCATTCGCTGAGGCGGGTAATCTCTGCCATGCTGGTAAGGAATAACCTCCTCTAGTAAATACTCAGTTGCCGGACGAATCAAACCTGCCTGTTTGATAGCTTCATAGGCAGTCAGTTTTTCTTTTTCTCCCATTGCTACAATTGTAGGCAAGCTATCTGCGGCTAAATTTTTCTTTTTTCGGATTCTAGAAGTCTTTGGTGAAGTATCAACATTCTTTGTTACTGTTTCAGGTTGAGAAATTGTCTTAGTTAGTGAAGATTCTTCAGAAGTTGATACCTTTCTTGTTCTACTTAAAGCTTGGAGTTGTTCAGCCTTATTCAGATTGCTTTGAGCTTCTTGCAAAAAGGAATCTAAATCAATTGGATGCACATCTTGGACACTATGAAGTATCCGAGTATCACCTGTTCTAAGGGCTTGCAGAATAGGATTAGCCATTCGCAGACTTTCTTGAGCAGCCAATCGAATTCCCTGTGCAGTTACAGTTTCTTCGACCGTTGCGATCGCACGAATTTGAGCTAACATATAAACCTTGACAGCAAAATCTGTAATGCCTTGCGTTACATCATATAGAGCATCACTCAATTCTGGAGTCAACTTAGAGCGTTGCTGTACATATTGATATCCCCAAAGACATTCTAAAAACCAATTCCAAATTTCATCCTTTTTCATTCTGTCCCAGACAAGATCGCCCTGTCCAGTTCCTCTGCGAGTTTGCCTAAATTCTCCACTTAAAACTGATATCGCTTTATAAGTACTAACAAGTACAACTGGCAATCCAATTGTGTTAATTAAATTAACAAAAAAATTCAACATCTTGCTAGAACCGCCGCTTTTAGCTTGGCTAAGATGCTGAATTTCATCAATCACTAAAACGCCAATAGAATGTAAAGAAGCAACCAGTGCCATGCGGGGCAACAGTTCATATACAGTTTTACGACCACCTGCATAGTTTTCGTAATAACGAGTTCCTAGTAAATCATCTACTGCCTGAAAAAAGTTCAAGCATAACCCTTTAATAGAACCATCGAAAGGACAATCCAATTTGAGCCAAACGATTAGACATCTCCAAAAATTACGAAAGCATTAGCCAGGAAGGATTTGGCAGTTCCCAAGCCATGAAGAAATTGCTGCCGCTTAATTTGAATTTATCAGGCTTTGAGTTAGTTTGAGTTAGTTTAGACCTCAAAGATAAAGATAGTTGCACTACTATTCATCCGCTGCTAATCGCTGATTTTATTGGTAGTATTATTGTGCCAAGTCGTAAACGAACTAAGCCACACACTGTCAAAATTACTTGTTCATAATGTGACGGCCTCAACCGAAATCTTTCCTGTGCAATTCGGAAGATTTTGATTAATCTAATTGCGTGTTCTACGACAATACGTTGGCTGGATAATTTTTTATTTTCTTGTTTTTGTTCTGGGGTTAATTCTTGTTTCTTCTTTCTTTTATGTGGAGTTTTTATTTGTTTTTCGCCTACGTAACCTTTGTCGCCTTTAAACTTTTGATTTTCGGCGAATTGTGACTGTCTCTGTCTAAAGAGGTTTATATCACTATCTGGCCCTGGTTTTCCCACTATTACATCTACAATTTCCGACTTTTTTCCTGGTACAATTATCTGATTTTTTCGGGTATGGCTTTTCTTCTTTCCTGAGTAATACTTTTTCTGCTCTTCATACTCTTGAGGTCTTTCTCTGACTTGTTCCCAGCTATCTACTACTAATTCCCATTCTTGCAGTATCTCCTGCACCCAAATGTTGGTAAATGATGTAGGTAAACTAAGGTTAACAATATTTGCTCTGCTACTGGTAGGGAAGGTTTTCTGCCCCCGCCTTTTTTGATTATTCTTGTTTTTTCGGCTTCTTGAACAGCTAGTTTTTCCTGATGTAATCTTTCAGCTTGACTAATTAGCTGACTAAGTTGCTCATATTCGATGCCAATCAATCTTTTGGTTTCCTGGGGATGTTTGTTGATATACTCTGATAATCCACTCATAGTTCTTTGTCTAAAAACATTATTATACCATCCCTCTTTTTTTTACTTTGTTTTTTGGAGATGTCTATTGCTATTCATCGTCACTCCACTTAGGACGCAATTTACGTAATTTGTTAATCAACTGATCTTTAGGTACATGGGATGAATCTGTTTCAACCGAAGTTTCCGAAACTTCATCAGGGACATCTTGCTCAGACTTATTAAGAACAATTTCTGATCCATTTTCTTCTGCTTTTTCAGTGGGAATTATTAAAGGAATAACTTGTCCTAAGTTGTTTACAGATTCTTCTTTTTCTAGTTTCCATGCTTGTGTTTCGCGCTCCATTTCCCGTTCTTCTTTTCGATTCTGACGAATTCCCTGAGTGCGCGATCGCTTACTCTGCTTCTCAGCAGTGTTGAAAGCCTCAGAGGTTTGCTCTGTTGCTTGATTAATAATTTGTTCTATCTGAGCTTGCAAAGTAGCTTTAGATTGTTGTTTCCTAGTTCTAGCTGATTCTTTAGACTGTTTTCGCAACTCAAAATAATCAACCGCTTCATACCAATCTCGACCCCGAAATGTTTTTTCTGCATCTACAAGGTAGCAAGCTTCAATTCTTCGCCCATCTTCAAGTCTAAGATAAAGAGTATCTATTTTCCGAGGATCATAAGCAACACATATTTTCCAATTGCCTCTTTCTCTTGCTCTAACGAACCATTGTTCTTTTAAGGCTAGATCGCAAGAATAAAACAGCCCTTCAAAACGTATACCTCGATATGTAACAGTAGCTTCAGTTGTGGTCAGAAGATTAAGTTTAAGAACGTCAGAAGAAACTTTTCTTAAGTGTCCAACTCTATTACGGATACCCCAATTCCATAAATCTATTGGATAAGGCTCAATACGATCTTGAATCATGAACTCATCCATACGATACCAGTCCATACGATGCTCTTTGTTATGGTCTAAAACAGACAAAACCATCAATTTACGGAACTGATGCAAATCTAGTACAGCATCTAAGCGATAGTCAGTATCACCCCGCTCACGAGGTCGATAAACAGCCCCAGGTATCCAATGGATAAACTTGTCGTTACTCAGTCGAAAGTTGCGCTCAATGATTGCTTTCCAATCAGCACGGTAAGGAGGAGTATTAGAAACTTTTACATTTAGAGCATTAACTAAATTATCGGCATTATAACCTTCCAATTCTCCTCGATCCGCGAGAAGTTCTTCTGGAAGGTGACAACTCGGCCAGTCTTCTTGTGTAATTTCAATGCCGTACTCTTGACAAAAGCTAACTTTATCACTGGCAGCATTTTCCAAAGCTTGCATTGCACCTAACCAACTTGGCCCTTCCAAGCCAACACTAATTCCTACTACTAGCCGACTAAAAACATCAATAACAGCGTAAATAACAGGTCTACCGATAATTCGACTTCGATCTAAAGAACTGACAAGATAGACATCACCAATGGTTGCGTCAATTTGATACAGTGAACCAGGGCCAAAAGCCATCTGAGTTGAATCACCTAAAACTTCACGATGGCTGAGGTTGTAACGGCGTTGTCCTTTACGTTTAGAAAGTGATTGTTCAGCATTACGCTCTTTTTCATACCAATAATAAAACTGTCCGAAAGTTGGCAATTCGCTGGCTGGAGGTAAGTAAGGTATCAAAGTACCATCAGGTGCTAACTCATAACCTTTTTTAAAATATTCTTTCAGGGTTTTGTCATAAGCATCTTGTAAAGTTCGTCCGTTAGGATTTTCGTAGAACTTAATAATACCTCGCCTGAATTTGTCTCTAATATTTTCGTCAACATTAACTCCTCTTGGTATTGCTGTTGCTTTGGCAAGTTTTGTAGGGCGACCTCGCTTAGGCCCATGACTTTTCCTTTCCTTACCTTTTGCGCCACATTTATCAAATAAAGGCAGTAAAGCATTTTTGGTTTGCCCACCCTGCCAGTAGCGACGCAAATATTTGTATAAAGTCATTCTCGTGCGCCCTGTTCTTTGTTCTGCATCTCTGAGCAAAACACCCCGTTGTTTAGGATAAAAAATTTCTCCGTTGTTGTTATCAACTAATTGAGAAATAACATCCCAAGCTTCATCTCGATGTTTTCGATGTTTTTCTGTAATTGTTTCTTCTGGTCTAAGCAGAGCCGCATAAGGATCTACTTCGAGTGTTTGTATGTGTTGGTTTTTGATTGCAACTTCAATATCCTTATATTTTTGAAAAATGGGTAAGGCATTTGGGTCAAAGATATCAATAGTTATAACGTCAACACCTGAGATATCCATCCAAAGCAGACGCTCTATCCGAGGTTTTGTATCCTTACTCTCCTCAAGTTGCCACTCCCAAAGCATATTGATATAGAGCTTCATCCGACCCCCTCAGCTTTCTCTTGAATATTGATTGATTTGACAGTAATCTCCAGCTTTTTACTCGGTCGAATTGGTTTATTCATATTTGTCGCCCATCTGCGATTTGCTAATAAGTAACGAACTACAGAAAGACTTGTACCTGGTTCTATACCAAGTTGGTCATCGCAAAGGGCAGTAATATTGGTTAGAGAGCTATTTGCTTCTATAACCTGTGGGGTAAGAACTGATTCAATGCGAGCAAGATCCTTTTGTGTCAGGGGTAATAGTCCGGCAGCGTCGAAATAAGGATGCAACCACTTGATGTTCTCAACAACCGTTTTAGGGATTTCGCGTTCAGTAACAATTCCCCAATCTATATCACGCTTTTGCCAGTAATGTCTCTCAATCTCTAACTTTTCTAGAGTTCGCGGTGATTGTAAATCCTTGGCATACTTAATAGTTCGAGCCTGAGCGATTGGATTAAGAAAATTCCTCTGCGAAGTAATCAGAAAGTCAGTGGTCATTACAACTGGCTCTTTGCTATGAGGATCGCTTGGATGAGGAATATTTAACTGTTCAGCGATCGCTAAAGTTTCTGCTAGAGGTAAAAGAGGATATTGTTCGCGAATATCAGAGACAATATCAGACCACTCAAGAACGTAAAAATACTCAGTCTCAAGCTTGCTTAACAAATGATGAACTCTGCTTGTTTTCCAGCCCTTAATTCGGCTAGCCAATCCCTGTGACGCAACATCTTGTATATGCAACCAAGGATTATACGCTTTCCCTTGACCTTGGCCTCGACCTTCCTTCAACCGTTTTTCTATAACAGCCGAACTACTACTGCGACTACGTTTAGCCATTTCATAGCCTCATTAATAGAGCTTACGGAGCTTGCTATGACTTATCGCTATTCCGATATAGTAAAAAAGCTCCATACCAGTAGTATACAACTTTATTTACTGGTATAGAACTTTATTTTTGAGTAAATGGCTTTATTTGATAGTAAACGACTTTATTTTGTCGTTACAACGCAGTAAAATCGGATATTTCCTTTATTCAACTGTTACTGACTTAGCTAAATTACGAGGTTGGTCAACATCTAAACCGCGTCGAGAAGCAATATGATAAGCTAACAATTGTAGAGGAATTACTGTGACAATGGGAGACAATAATTCATCAACTAAAGGAACTGGCAAAACTTGATCGAAAATATCTGATTCTTCCCCTTCATTACTTGTGGTTACGCCAATTAAGCGGGAATCGCGGGCTTTGGCTTCTTGGGCGTTAGAAATTACTTTTTCATAAACTGGACTACCAGGCATGGCGATCGCTACTACCGGAACTTTAGCATCTAAAAGTGCGATCGGGCCATGTTTCATTTCTCCTGCCGGATAACCCTCAGCATGAATATAACTAATTTCCTTTAGTTTCAATGCCCCTTCTAAAGCAATTGGGTAATTAATTCCCCTACCCAAAAAGATAAAATCTTGCGTCTCCGCAAAATCATGGGCTAACTCTTCAATGTACCTTTCTTGGCTTTCCAAAACCATTTCAATTTGCGCTGGTAGCAATCGCAAACCATCCAAAATTTTCTCTATTGCTGTCGCAGATAAACTTTTTCTCTGATCAGCTAAATCCAACGCTAAACAATAAAAAGCGATTAATTGAGCCAAAAAAGTTTTTGTCGCCGCTACCCCAATTTCAATCCCAGCATGGGTGTCAATAATATGAGAAACTAATTGCCCAAGAGAACTTTCAGGACGATTAGTAATTCCCAATAATCTCGCCTTAAATTCCCCAGATTTACCCAATCTTCGGGTTTGTTCCATTGACAAAGCAGCCAAAGTATCTGCTGTTTCCCCTGATTGTGTCACCCCAATAGTTAACGTATTTGCAGTTAACGGAGGCGGCGCATAACGAAACTCAGAAGCATACTGCACAGTCGTCGTCACTCCTGCCAACTGTTCTAACAAATATTTTCCGACTAAACCAGCGTGCCAAGAAGTTCCACAAGCCAGAATTTGAATATGTTCTAAATCTGCACAAAGTTCTGTTGGTAAATTCAAATTAATTGGTGACTTTCCATTCGATGCCGTCCAATCACTATCAAGATAAGCTTCCAAACAAGCTCTGACTACCCCTGGTTGTTCGTAAATTTCTTTGAGCATGAAATGGCGGAATCCTTGCTTTTCTACTAATATCGGATTCCAATTCAAAGTGCGGGGAGTTTTTTTCAATCTATCTCCAGCAAAATTATAAACTTCTACACCTAATGGAGTTAACCGAGCTAATTCGCCATTTTCTAAAGTTAAAACCGCACGAGTATAAGGGACAATTGCCGGAGTATCGGAAGCGCAGAAAAACTCACCCGAACCAAACCCGATCGCCAAAGGAGCTTGCTGTCTCGCTACTATTAACTCATCAGGAAAATCAGCAGAAATCACCGCAATAGCAAACGCCCCCTCCAACTTATTCACCGCCTGTCGCACCGCTTCCAAAAACCGCGAATGAGTGTAAACCGCAGAATTATTCGGCAACAAAGTTAAAAACTCCGCAATCAAATGGGGGATTACTTCTGTATCAGTGTCTGAACGAAATTGATGTCCCCGACTCTTTAACTCTTCCCGCAACTCCCGGTAATTTTCCACAATCCCATTTTGCACCACCGCCACTCGCATCGCCGTATCCGTGTGTGGATGCGCGTTGTACTCTTCTGGCTTACCGTGAGTAGCCCAGCGAGTATGCCCAATACCTATTTGCGCCGGATTTTCATCACCTGCCAACTTATCACGCAGGTTTTGTAACTTCCCTTTGGCCCGAACGCAGTAAACATCTCCCTCTCTCACTGTAGCGATACCAGCAGAATCATAACCTCGATATTCCAGCTTTTCTAACCCTGCCAATAAAATCTCACTAGCTGCCTGAGTGCCAATATAGCCAACGATTCCACACATTTCACGACCACTCCCGCTCTTGCCGAACAACAATACTTACTTGAATCAAGCTACTGAGCTATCACGATAACGTCAAGCAGGGACTAAGAAAGTTTTGAGTTTTAAGTTTTGAGTTTTGAGTTAATTAATTTCCTCTGTCCCAAGAGTCCCAAGAGTCCTCAGTCCCCTCTTACCACCAAATAATTAGTCCTGAGTGCGAGTCAGAAGTTCAACAGATGGAAGAATCTTCACAACTCAACACTCAGGACTAGAGGATGCAAGAGCTTAGTAGGCCAAGCCCATACTGCGAGTGGTTTCAGCGCCTAAGTAAACCCGGATGCTCAAAAAGTCTGTGGGGCAAGCCGTTTCGCAACGTTTGCAGCCAACACAGTCTTGTGTTCTGGGAGATGAGGCAATTGACCCGGCTTTGCAGCCGTCCCAAGGAACCATCTCTAATACGTCAGTGGGACAAGCCCGGACGCATTGAGTGCAGCCAATACAGGTATCGTAGATTTTTACTGAATGTGACATGGAATAAAGACTCCCAACGAGGCTCAACAATGCGACATCTGCAATGAAGCAGATAACACAAGCTTCTTTGAATCAAAGCTTAGTTTACCTCACACCCTCTCAGGTACTCCTCAAAACTCAGCAAAACTTTAAAGAACTTGACAATCGATCGAAAGAATCAGGGTTTCAGGGCCCAAGGGTAGGGCAATTCAAGAATCACCCACCCCTACCCCACTCCCCAGCCCCCAGCCCCCAAATCTTAACAGTGCGGTCTTCGCTGCCACTAGCTAACATTTTTCCATTGGGACTAAAAGCGACGGAACACACCGATTCTGAATGTCCAGTGAGAATATCTATGAGTTTGCCAGTAGCTAAATGCCAAATTCTAATTGTATTGTCAGCACTACCACTGGCAAGTAACTGATTATCGGGACTAATAGCTAAAGAGTTAATTGTTTGGGAATGTTCTGTTAAATTATGCAGCATCACTCCACTGCCTAAATGCCAAATTTTAATCGTCTTGTCTTCACTGCCACTTACGACAAATTTACCATCAAGGCTAACAATAACTGTTTTTACAGCCGCATTATGTCCGGTTACGGCGTGCAGCAGTTCTCCGCTGCTAGTATCCCAAAATTTAATCGTACTATCTGCACTGGCACTAACTAAAGTTTGTCCGTTGGAACTAAAAGCGACTTGATGAACTATACCGAGATGTGCTACTAAAGTGTGTTGCAATTTTTCTGTAGGTAGTTGCCATATTTGAATTAAATTATCTCCACTACCACTGGCTAACATTTTTCCATCAGGACTGATAACGGCGAATTTTACGCCTTGGGGTTCGCTAATTACAGATTGGATTAATTTCCCTGTTTCTAATTGCCAAACTTTTAAGGTTTTATCTTCACTACCGCTAGCTACAGTTTCTCCATCTGGGCTAAAAGTGACTCGGTTTACTATTCCCAAATGTCCGCTAAAAGTCTTGATACATTGCCATCTGGGTGCGCCCACTTGTAAATCTTGTATGACTTCACTGGCGTTTTGATAGCGTTCTTTGAGCGAATCTTTGAGTAATTTATTTAATATTTGCGCTAATTTATCGCTAATATCTGTTCCCTTTTCTCGGAGATATTCTCGCCATACCCAAACGCCTGCTTCTGCTTGGTAAAGTTCTTCGACTACTGTTCCTGTAAGTAACTGCACGCAGGTAACGCCCAAACTAAACAAATCGCTAGCTGGATAAACTTTACCACGAGTTTGTTCAATTGCTGCATAACCTTCTGTACCATATTGCGAACCTGTTTTTCCCCAAGAATCAAATTTTAATAGTTTTGCTAAACCAAAGTCTACTAATACTAATTTTTGGTCGCTTTGGCGGCGAATTACATTCATTGGTTTAATGTCACGATGCACTATATGATGTTGGTGGATGAATTTTAAAATTGGTAATAAGTCGTTTAATAAGTTTCTAATTTTTTGTTCGCTGAATACTCCTTGCTCTAAGATTTCGTCTAATAAATTTTGTCCTTCAATATATTCTTGTACTAAGTACAAACGTTTATCATGCTCGAAACAAGCTAATAATGTGGGGATTTGGGGATGTTCTCCCAATTGCAATAATAATTTAGCTTCTTTCTCAAATATTTGAGTTGCTCTTGCCATTGCAGCGCTATCAGTTTCTACTTTACGCCATTTAAAAAATTGTTTAATCACGCAACAGGCGTTTAGTCTGTCCCTATCTATGCAAAGTAAGGTTCTGCCAAAGTTTCCTTCTTCTATTAATTTAAGCGATCGATAACGGTTTCTCAACCATAAAGGCCAGTGACAAGTTAAACAAATCTCTGCTTCTTGAGGATTTTCTGGCTGTTCGCAGGCAGGATTAAAACAATAGTTCATTTTCGGAAAATTTAGGCAGAAGTTAATATTTTGGACATTTGCGATCGTAACGCAATAAAAACTATCTTCGCTGAAAACACTGAAAATAATTCACTCAATGATAAATTATTTTTTATAAAAATTCTCCGATCGCGGCAAACTAAAAACCCAAGACTTATTGGTTACAAACAGGATTTGTAGAATCACCACAGACAGTTTAGCTCAATCGAACAAATAAATCACGATCTTATTTTTCCAGCATCTACCTTAAGTTAGAAATAACAACACAAGTTACAAAAAACACTACCGTAATGATAGCTTTACAGTGACAAGAGGTATTAAGAATAAGAACTATATTACCCAGTTAAAGCCTTAAACATATCATATTATAATTAAATTTATTTTTCCGAAATTCGGGAACCTAGTCATGTAGAACACAGTCAGTTATGGGTAGTGCATCTATCTTCTCTTGACAACGAAAAGAGAAGGAGTAACTATCTAGTTTTCAGAGAGAGATTGTATGACCTTAAACTTAGCAGACATTTTCGACGATAAATTTTATCGGGAAAAGTACAAAGACATTGACGAAGCCATTACAAAAGGCTTGTTTAAGACTGCCAAAGAACACTATGAATTAGTGGGAAAAAATGAAGACCGTCAACCCTGCGAAGCTTTTAATCCCGAACAGTATCGCAGGCTGAACGCAGACGTTGACAGATCATTTATAGAAGGCAGAATCACCAGCGTCAGTATACATTACGAACAATTTGGCGACAAAGAAGGACGGGAAACAGGGAATCGCTTATTTAACGCCAGACAATATTTGGAAAACAACCCTGATGTTAAAGAGGCAGCAAGTAAAGGTCAAATCGGAGCTTTAGAACACGCTCTAAAATTTGGCGGTAATGAAACATATCGTACTATTAGTTTCTTTTTTAGTACCACTTACTATCAAAGCACTAATTCAAAAGTACAACAAGCTATCCAAAGAGGAGAAGTCGCTAACGCCTTTCAATATTTCTTAACTAGAGGTGCATCTGAAGGAGATATTCCTACTCCTTATTTTGACGAACAATATTATTTACAAATCAATACCGATGTTGCAGAGGCAAAGAATAGAGGTCAAGTTGTTAGTGCTTTTAACCACTGGTTAAATAACGGTCTGAAAGAAGGTCGAGAGTTCAATCGCGCTATCAGTATTGCAGAATATCTTCAAGTCAATCAAGATGTAGCACAAGCAGTTCAAGCAGGTAGAGTTACTGCTTTTGAACATATTCTTGGCATCGGTTTTAGAGAAGGACGTTTCATTAGTTCCCGGTTTGAGCCTAAGCTGTATACTGACTTAAATCCAGAAGTACTACAAGACTTGAGCAAGGGATTATTTAGAAATCCTTTGGAACACTTTCTGGCAAAAGGTCAACAACAAGATTTCATTGCTTCCTCACAAAATACATTGGCATCGGAACGGGATGATTTACTCTTAGGTAAAGCTATTGCTGACAATTTGGATGGACTAGGTGGTAATGACTTAGTTTCTGGCAGTGGTGGCAATGATAATGTCAAAGGTGGCGCTGGTAACGACCACGTTTTTGGCGATGGTGGTGATGACCTAGTATTTGGTAATGATGGCAATGACCTAGTATTTGGTGGTTCTGGTGACGACTTAGTACAAGGTGATGCGGGCAATGACATCCTCGTTGGTGAGGGTGGCAATGATGTAATCGTCGGTGGTGAGGGCGAAAACTTCCTTTATGGTGGTGAGGGAGATGACTACCTCATCGGTGGCAAAGGCAAGGATAAAATCGTTGGTGGTGAAGGGAATGACTCTCTCTCTGGTAGTGATGGAGATGATATTCTCTTCGGTGGCGATGGCAATGATGTAATGTATGGCGGCGCTGGTAAGGACACTCTCTATGGTGGTGCGGGTCGCGATATCTTTATCATTGATTCATTGCGTGTTGGTAGTTTGCCTGGTGGCAGCAATACCTTGCCTGGTGGCAGCAATACCTTGCCTGGTGGCAGCAATACCTTGCCTGGTGGCAGCAATACCTTGCCTGGTGGCAGCAATACCTTGCCTGGTGGTAGCAATACCTTGCCTGGTGGCAGCAATACCTTGCCTGGTGGCAGTAATACCTTGCCTGGTGGCAGCAATACCTTGCCTGGTGGTAGCAATACCTTGCCTGGTGGCAGCAATACCTTGCCTGGTGGCGGTGACACCTTAACTGGTGGTGGTACAGTGTTTGGTCAGGATGTGATTTACGATTTCAATCCTCAAGAGGATAGGATTCAGATTGCTGGTTTTGGTTATGGTAGTGCTGAAGAGCTATTTAGTGCTGTGACTAAGACTGGTACAACGCTAAGTGGTACTTACTACACAACTTTAGCGATTAGTCAAGAGTTCCAGTTGACTATCTTCAGCAGTGCTTCTCTATCGGCGAGCAATTTTATAGTTGGTTTGGGTACTTTACCTTCTTCTTTTGGTGGTTCTAGCTTAGAGGAACTGACTAAGGTTGTGGGTATTAGTTCTGGACTGAAGGTGAAGATTAATAATCGCTTGAGTTCAGCAGGTTTCAAGAGACGAGGTGGTGATGATGATGATGATGATTAAGTTGTAGGTGATTGGTTAATCGCTAATAACTGAGTCTTTATTGGATGACGATCGCACTTTGACCTAAATCATATAGTGCGATCGCTATTTTTTCTACATTTCAGTTTTAAGAGCAATTCTTTATCATGTGAAAAAGCATCCTAAACTAAAACTAATTTTATCCATGCTTGCTGATATTAAAGAAATAGCTACTAAATTAGCGCCTCGTCTGATAGAGATTCGTCGTCATATCCACTCTCACCCAGAGTTAAGCGGTCAGGAGTACCAAACTTCGGCTTATGTTGCTGGTGTTTTGTCTTCTTATGGTGTTCATGCTCAACAGGGTGTGGGTAAAACTGGGGTGGTAGGGGATCTTTGTGGTAATGGTGAGAGCGATCGCTTTTTAGCCATTCGTACCGATTTGGATGCTTTACCGATTCAAGAACGCACTGGTTTAGATTATAGTTCCTGCGAACTGGGAGTTATGCACGCTTGCGGTCATGATGTGCATACAACTGTGGGTTTAGGTACGGCAATGGTTTTGTCGCAGTTGGGAGAAAAGTTTACTGGAAATGTGCGTTTTTTGTTTCAACCTGCGGAAGAAGTTGCTCAAGGTGCTAAGTGGATGGTGGAAGATGGGGCATTAAACGGGGTGTCAGGAATTTTGAGTTTGCACGTTTTTCCTTCGATTCCTGCGGGTTCTCTGGGGATTCGTTATGGTGCTTTAACGGCTGCGGCTGATGATTTGGAAATTATTATAATTGGTGAGTCGGGTCATGGTGCTAGACCTCATGAGGCGATCGATGCGATTTGGATTGCTTCTCAGGTAATTACTTCTTTGCAACAAGCTATTAGTCGCACTCAAAATCCGCTGCGTCCGGTGGTGGTGACGATCGGGAAAATTTCTGGGGGACGTGCGCCGAATGTGATTGCTGATGAGGTAAAATTGTTGGGGACTGTGCGATCGCTCCACCCAGAAACTCGCGAAGCTTTACCAAATTGGATTGAGCAAATTGTCGCTAATGTTTGTAAAAGTTACGGCGCTCAATATCAAGTTTCCTATAACCAAGGAGTTCCAGGGGTACTTAATGACCCCACGTTAACTAAACTATTAGAACAATCGGCTAGGGAAGCTTGGGGTAGTGATAGTATTATTATCCTACCCGAACCTTCTTTAGGTGCGGAAGATTTTTCCCGCTATTTAGAAAAGGTTCCTGGTTCAATGTTTCGTTTGGGTGTCGGTTTTAAAGATAAGCATAATTATCCGCTGCATCATCCCCAATTTCAAGTTGATGAATCAGCAATTATTACTGGTGTGGTAACTCTCGCCTACTCTGCTTACAAATATTGCCAACAAGCGAAAAAATAAATTTTAGTATTTATTTTTGTTCGTTGTCGGGACTTTAGTCCTATTATTTGGTAAGAAAACGATTGAAGTCGTTACAACGAACTACATCACACCAAAGGTAGATGAATACTTTGACTGCGAAAATTAAAGTCCTGGTAGAACAAGTTAGGAGAAAATTTAGGTTTATGGCATCTCAAAGTCAACTGCATGGCACAGATTTAATTGATTGTGCTAAAGCTAATGCTAAACAGGGAATTGAAACGGCAACCGAGCTTTGTGGTTATGGTAAAAATATTAATCTTTTTCAGGCTGAATTGCAAAAAGCTTGTCAGGATATTGGCGTGGAGATTCATGAATTGAGCGATTTAATTACTAGTCAGCCAACTCTTAGACAAGAAGGTGGTTTTGATATTGCGCCGGAAAGTCCAACGGACTTATAAAGAGGTAAGGGAGCAGAGGAGAGGATAAAAATAACTTTTTTCTTCGGTTTCGATCGCTAACTTCTGCTCATATCTTATCCAAATTTTACTAAATATATTGAGACTTATCTATATTTATTATTTAAACTGACTCGTTTTCGACTAGCGATCTTGTATATTTGAATACTCATAGGTGATGGCAATAAGAAAATAAATATAAAACTGAGTTACGACTTGGGAAAAAATACGGTAAGGTGAAGGCAGCGAGAGAGGATTTTTAAAATAACATGGAAAATGTAGATTGGCAGAATGTAATTGCGGGTGGACTAGCGATCGCCATTTTAATCGGCGGTATCTTAATGATGTTCACCAATATTTGGACTAGCAAAGACAAATTGTAAAACCTTATCGCCAGTTTTTCCTAATTTATTACGAGTCATTTTATAATGTTTGATTTTCATCATCTTTGTGAATTTTCCCGCCTCAACTGTACTGCTATCTGTGCATTTCTGATACCCGCTAACTTATTAGCAACATTGCAGACCATAATCCTAGTTGGATTAAATCGTTCTTGGATGCAGTTAGCTTCAGCAATTACAATAGCAATAACTCTAGCTGTGGTAATGATTTGGCACGTCTTGACCTGGTTTATGATTGGGGTGGTAATGCTGCCTACTTACATTTTGTTGACGCTGGGTAGCGTCTGCTTAGTAATTAATTTTTGGACGATCGTTAATCGAAAAAGTATGAGACAATTGTTAACAGAGGTGCGGTTGTTGGCTGCTGATTCTTTGGGTTGGGTAAAGTAATAGCGATCGCAATTTGTGATAATCATCACTAACATAGAGGGATTGGATCGGATTAGCTGACACAATCTCATCACTCATTTGGAATTGAATTGTCACAATTGCCGCTTGCTTTCATCACCCTGTCAGTTAGTTCAATAGCCGATATTTTAATATATATTCTGTTGAGGCAACTGCTATGGGTTTGACACTCAATCTGGTAACTTTAATTGCCGCGATCTTAGGACTACAGGTAATTAATATTTGCGCTGTAACTGCGGCACCTGTAAATGTTCCTAGTTTAATTAGAACAAGAGGCTACGAGCCACCAAATCAAGGTGGACCCGATAGTAGTCAAGGTTCTGGAACTCGCTAAACGATGAAAAGTTAATTAATAGAATTCAATTGCCAAATCTGTAGATTTCCGTTGATACTCCCAGCGGCTAGAGTTCGACCATTTTTACTAAGTGCCATTGAAACGATCGCTTGTGTGGATTCAAAAGTCAAGGTAGTTAACTCTTTACCACTGGCTAAATCCCAGATGATAATAGAGCCATCAACGCTGGCACTAAAGAGAGTTTTACCGTCTGGATCAAAACAAACAGAACTAACTCCCCCTGAGTGACCAACAAAAGTATGAAGGCGGTCACGAGTACCCAAGTCCCATAATTTTATCGTGCGATCGCTACTAGCACTAGCTAACATTGGTTGTTGGGGATGAAAAGCAATACCGCTAATTATACCTAAATCACCAGATAAACTATGTAATAACTGTCCAGTTTTCCAATACCACAATTTGATGATGCCATCACCACCTCCGCTGGCGAGAATTTCACTATCTGTACTAAAAGCGATCGAGCTAACTGTGCCAGAATGTTTTGTAAGTGCTTTAATCTCTTTCGCCGTTTCTAAATCCCATAACTTGATTGTGCCATCGTAACTACCACTAGCCAGAATTTGTCCATTAGAACTAATAGCAATTGCTCTAACCGATCCGCTATGTTCTTTACAAATTTCTACTAAAGCACCTGTTTCTATTTCCCAAAGCTTAATATTTTGTTCCGAACTACCCTGAACCACTAAATTATGATTATAACTAAAAGCCAGAGCATAAACTGCGCCAGCATTTTCAGAAATCACCCGAATTAATTCCCCAGTTTGACAATTCCAAACTTTAATTCCGCGATCGAAACTACCACTAATAATCTTTGGCGTATCCGCAGCAAAAACTACAGCAGATACCCAATCAGAATGTGCTGCTAAACTATGAATACAGTCCCATTTCGGCACCGAAATAACAGAAGTTAATGGTTGAATAGTAGTAATTGCAGGTTGAGAACGAGCAGTTTTTGATTGCAGAACGGCAAAAGGTAATTGTGGTTCCCGATAGGGTATATTTTCCCCAATTGTCTGACTCGTTTCCTGAGTTTTTGGTGATTCTATTTCTACAGATTTCTGAATTTCTTGCACTTGTTGTTTAAGTTCATCCAACTTATCCATTAACCATGACTCAAGTTGGGAATATTCAGCCATTCTTTGTTTGTGGTTATCTGATTTTCTACTGTGAAGTTGTAATTCTCTAATCTGTAGCTTTAAATCTTCAATCTGTGCAATTAACCATTGTTCGGGAGGTAAAGAAATATCTCCCATTTTGTCATAGAACTGTGTTACAGTTTGCTCTAAATTATCCAATCTTGGTGCCAGAGAAGTACTATTGAGGTACTGCACTACACTACTTAAAGAATCCTGTAAATTGCTGTATTGCTCTTTAAGTTCTCCTATATCTTGATAAATGGGATTCATTTTTGCTCCCAGTAAAGAAGCAATGAAGTCCTGCATTTGCGCCGTCTGTCTAGCAACACCTAAATAATTCGCTTCTCCCCCAGCGGCTAAAGTTCGCGTCACAGCTTGTAAGGTTTGGATATCTGCTGCGAGTTGCCGATAAAGGCGCGTCATTGCTGCATTGGTACTGTTCCTACTTAGCAACTCAAAACGACGACGATTGACTAAGTTGATTAATACCGAAGCAGAGAGAGGTACTACCAAATAGATGATTTTGCCGCTAATGACAGCTACTACCGCTCCGGCGATCGTGCCTACCACAGCGGCGTATTCTACCATTTCTAGCCGATTAGAGTTGTTCGACATTTAACACTTTTGACACTTGCTGCCTTTTGCATGATATCAGTCTTGGCTACCGAGAAATGTCATTGTGACACAGTTTCTCGTATTGCGCCAACAGTAGGGGAAAATTAAGTTATAGCAATTTAGCTAAAATTACACCGATTTGCAGACAGAAGACTCCCAAAATTGCACTTCCTAACCAATAAAAAATCGCAGATGAATAATTGCCGGAGTTCCAAATATTCACGGTATCTAGTCCGTAAGTAGAAAAGGTAGTGTAAGCACCCAAGAAGCCAGTAGTTACTAATAGCCGCAATTCGAGGGTTATATTTATTCCTTGGCTGGCTAAGGTGACAAAAAATCCCATTCCGAAGCAGCCAGTAAGATTGATAAAAAAGGTTCCAAAAGGAAAATTTAGCCCAAAACGTTGCACCAAGTATAGGGTAATATAGTAGCGACTGAGGGCACCTGCGATCGCGCCGAAACTAATTGCTAAGGGGACACGAAAATTTGGATCTTGCAGCATTTGAGGTAAAAGCATAAACTGTAAGTAAATTTAGCTGTAAAAGTCCGCTTTTGTAAATTAGGAAACAAAATAAGTGAGGATTTGTTTTAATTAATTTAGAAAGTCAGAAGCAATCCTCATAAATAAATTTTTAGGAGCAACAATCCATGAGTACAGAAGAAACAATTCCTCCCGAATCTGCGATCGTAGAAGTTACCCCACAAACTACTGACTTGGTAACGCAGGAACAACCGGATACCAGCGATGATGTCATTAAAGAAACGATCGCCTTGTTTGAAGCAATTAGAAAGCGGACGGAACAAGAGTGGCAAACTGCTACAGAATTAATCCGTGAAGGTTATCTAAATGCTGTTTCTAAAGCACAAAACGTCTTAGAACAAAATCAAACTGAAGCAAAAGAACGCATTGAAGAAACAACTCAGTTAGTGCAGAAAGAAGCTGATAAAAACTGGCAAAATTTTGAAGCGCTTAAAACTAAAGCGTTAGAAATGACAAAAGAGTGGAGTGAACTTAGTCGGGAGAAATATTTAGAAGCTGTGCGGAAAGCTAAAGAATCAGTGGAACAAAATAAACTGATTGAAAAAGAAAAAGTTGGACAAACTGTGCAAGATTTACAACAACAAACAGATAAAAACTGGCAAGTATTTGTTAGCGAAATTGAATCTGTGGGAAGTCAGCTGACAGATGCAGCGAAAAAAGCTTGGAACGATTTGATCGCTTCGATTCCTCACAAGAGTTAGGGGATTGGGGACTGGGGATTGGGGACTGGGGATTGGGGATTGGGGACTAGGAAAGTTTTGACCAGGATTGATTTATTATGATAATCAAGATAAATCAAGAAATCTGGTAAATCCGTAAATCCTGATCGAGTTTTGAATTTTAAGTTAATTAATTTCCCCTCGTCCCCTTGTCCCCAATCCCCAGTCCCCAGTCCCCAGTCCCCCCCGCAATAGTGCATAATGGTGAAGTTTTCCAGTTTTTAGTGTTTGAATTTTACATCAACAGGTATGCGAAGTCATTATTGCGGTCAACTCCGAAGTTACCATGTGGGAGAAACGGTCACTCTTTATGGATGGGTGGATCGTCGCCGCGATCACGGGGGTGTGATATTTTTAGATTTGCGCGATCGCTCTGGGATAGTGCAAATTGTCAGCGATCCGGTACGCACTCCGAATTCCTATCAGCTGGCTGAGAAGATGCGGAACGAATATGTGGTAAAAGTTATTGGTCGGGTAACGCCACGTCCAGCAGATTCTCTCAATCCACGTATTCCGACGGGTGAGGTGGAAGTTTACGCTGATGAACTGGAGTTGCTGAATCAAGTATATAAGCAGATGCCTTTCCAGGTTTCAACTGCGGATGAGGAAGCTGTTCGGGAAGAGTTGCGGTTGAAGTATCGCTATTTGGATTTGCGACGCGATCGCATGACTGCTAATTTACAACTTCGGCACCAAGTTGTCAAAGCAATTCGTCGTCATTTAGAAGATGAAAAGGGTTTTATTGAAATTGAAACCCCGATTTTAACTCGTTCGACTCCCGAAGGTGCAAGAGATTATTTAGTCCCCAGTCGCGTTAATCCTAGCGAATGGTATGCTTTACCTCAGTCTCCGCAATTATTTAAACAGTTGTTGATGGTTTCGGGGTTCGATCGATACTATCAAATTGCGCGTTGTTTCCGCGATGAAGATTTACGCGCCGACAGACAACCAGAATTTACTCAGTTAGACATGGAAATGAGTTTCATGTCGCAAGATGAAATAATTCAACTGAATGAAGATTTGGTTTGTTATGTTTTCAAAACGGTAAAAGGAATTGAATTACCTCGTCCTTTCCCACGCATGACTTATGCGGAAGCGATGGATCGTTATGGTTGCGATAAACCGGATACTCGCTATGGTTTAGAATTAGTAAATGTTTCCGATTTGTTTAAAGATTCGGGTTTTAAGGTGTTTGCGAGTGCGATCGCATCTGGTGGAGTGGTAAAAGTTTTGCCAATTCCAGGGGGAAATGATGCCATTTCTAATGTGCGAATTAAAGCTAGTGGCGACTTGTTTAAAGAAGCAAGCGAAGCAGGTGCAAAAGGTTTAGCTTATATCCGCGTGCGCGACAATGGAGAAATTGACACCATTGGCGCAATTAAAGATAATTTGACCGAGGAACAAAAGCAGGAATTAATCGATCGCACAGATGCAAAACCCGGTCATTTATTATTATTTGCTGCTGACAAAACTGAAGTAGTAAATAAAACTTTGGATAGATTACGTCAGGTAATTGCAGAACAGTTAGGTTTGATCGATCGAAGTAAAATTAACCTGCTTTGGGTGACAGATTTCCCGATGTTTGAATGGAACGAAGAAGAAAAGCGTTTAGAAGCATTGCATCACCCATTTACCGCACCAAATCCAGAAGACTTAAATGATTTGAAAACTGCCAGAGCTCAAGCTTATGATTTGGTGTATAACGGTGTAGAAGTTGGTGGGGGAAGTTGCCGGATTTATCAGCGGGATATTCAGGAGAAGGTGTTTGAGGCGATCGGTTTATCCCCCGAAGAAGCACGCAACAAATTTGGCTTTTTGTTAGACGCATTTGAATATGGCACCCCACCTCACGGAGGAATTGCCTACGGTTTAGATCGTTGGGTAATGCTATTAGCTGGTGAAGAGTCAATTCGGGATGTAATTGCATTTCCGAAGACACAACAAGCAAGGTGTTTGTTAACAAATGCACCATCTAGTGTAGATGAAAAACAATTGAAAGAATTGCAAGTGCAATCAACTTACAAACCGAAAACTTAAATTTAGATCCCCCTAAATCCCCCTTAAAAAGGGGGACTTTGAATCAGAAAATCTGGTTCCCCCCTTGTTAAGGGGGGTTAGGGGGGATCTAAGCTTATAACTAGCAACTTGAATTATTACTTAATGCTGGGGGTCGAGATGACTGAAACTTATGCTTCTTTAGGTTTACCGAAATCTTTACCAGATCACACACAATTACCTGAGTCTGACGGAACATTTGTGAAAAACTTTCAGGAACATCCCCAAAGTATCCTACTAACTGACTCCATTACACCTGTCTTACAAAATTTACATCCTAATGGGCAATATTGCATCGGTCAAGATAGCGGAATTTATTGGCGAATTACAGAAGAACCATTAAGAGGCGCTGTTTCACCTGATTGGTTTTATGTGCCAAATGTTCCACCGAATTTAAATGGACAAATGCGCCGTTCTTACGTACTTTGGCAAGAGTATGTTGCGCCTTTAATTGCGATCGAATTTGTTTCTGGTGATGGTGCAGAAGAAAGAGATAGAACTCCGATTACTGGCAAATTTTGGGTTTACGAACAAGCAATTAGAGTGCCTTTTTATGCAATTTACGAAGTGAGATTAGCCAGAGTAGAAGTTTATGAGTTAATCGCAGGTTCCTATCAATTAGTATCTGCTAACGAACGCGAACATTTTCCCATTCCTCATTTAAATGTAGAATTGGGAATTTGGCAAGGTCAATATCAAAATACTGAATTACCTTGGTTACGTTGGTGGGATAATCAAGGTAATTTGTTATTAACTGGTGACGAAAGAGCACAATTAGAAAGTCAACGTGCGGAACAGGAAAGTCAACGTGCTGAACAAGAACATCAACGTGCGGAAAGATTAGCTGCACAATTGCGTGCTTTAGGAGTTGAACCAGAAGTTTAATTAAGATTGTAGAGACGTTGTATACAACGTCTCTACTTTAAAGAAATGTGGGGAAAAAGCGATCGCACCTTCCTTTAACTATCAGCTTAGGTAGTGTTGCGTAATCAACCAAAGATGTAAAATATTGAGTATTAGATAATACTTACTATTTTCCAAGTATGCCCCATGTCAATCCCTGATTTTCAAAAGATTATGCTTCCTCTGCTTAAGTATGCAGCGGATGGAAAAGAACACTCGCTCAGAGAAGCGATCGAAGCATTAACCGAAGAATTTAACTTGAGTGATGAGGAAAGAAAAGAATTATTGCCTAGTGGACAACAAGCTGTTTTTGATAATCGGGTTGGATGGGCAAGAACACACTTAAAAAAAGCAGGTTTATTGGAAGATCCGAAAAGAGGATTTTTTAAAATTACTGATAGGGGTTTACAAATATTAAACCAATCACCAACAGAAATAAACTTAAATTTTTTAATGCAATTTCCCGAATTTATAAAATTTAGGACTACTAGAAAAGAAACCGAGAATAATGATACTGAAATCCCGGAAATTTTAGATAAAACTCCTCAAGAATCTATAGAGTTTGGTTATCAAAAGATTCGCAAAGATTTAGAATTCGAGTTACTTAACCGTGTCAAAAGCTGCTCTGCTGATTTCTTTGAAAGACTTGTGGTAGATCTTTTAGTTAGGATGGGATACGGCGGATCTAGGCGCGATGCTGGTAAAGCAATTGGCAAAAGCGGAGATGGCGGAATAGATGGAATTATTAAAGAGGATAAGTTAGGCTTAGATATTGTTTTTATCCAAGCGAAACGATGGGATAATACCGTTGTTGGTAGACCAGAAATTCAAAAATTTGTTGGTGCTTTACATGGTCAACGAGCAAGAAAAGGAGTATTTATTACAACTTCTACTTTCTCCCATGATGCACGAGAATATGTATCTATTATAGATAGCAAAATTGTATTAATAGATGGGCAGCAACTTGCACAGTTTATGATTGACAATAATGTAGGTGTATCAACTGTGTCTACTTATGAAATTAAAAAGATAGATTCAGATTATTTCACTGATGAATAGAAAATAACTTCTTAGTGTGTCAAACACAAAACTAACCTTTAATCTTTTTAATATTTCGCTAGCCATTTTTCCCAGGTTAGCGAGTGTAGTATTCCCAACTTCCCATAAAAAAACGATCGCACTCTCCCCCAAAAGCACACATCAATTCAACAAATCTGCATCAGAATCCAGTAGAATTCCGGGTAAGAAATCAGGGTTTTCTACTTGTTCCCATGTGTAAGAAACTTCAGTGGGAAAATCTCGAAGTTTCATCCCTGTTTCCTTAGCGGCTAAAATCACGGCATCTTCGTAAGCATCTGCGATCGCTTCTGGTAAATAAGGCTTTAAACTGGGACTTTCTTTTAAAAGTCGCCGAATCGCACGACTTTGCTCACGAATCGTTAAATACCAACTTCTCGATCTGCGATCGGTTTGATATTCCCACTTTAATAAATGTGCAATTAAAACTATTAACCGATTTACTAACTCCCGCCTCTCTTGTTTACCCAAAGAAGCTATTTCCTCAATCAAATTCTCAATATCAAGGTTATTTAAGTCACGCTGACGCAATAACTGAACTTGTTTTTGCGTCCACGCATAAAAATCGATTTCGTATAAATTGTCAAGTGGAAGGTTCATAATTTCTTCCTCAGATGGTTTTAAACCCATTTAATGTTACCCTCCAAATTCAGGCAAAAAAACGATCGCACCCTCCCACCCTTTTCGAGTTCAGAGAGTGCGATCGCATAGTGTACTGTCAGCATATCGCACAATTAATTGACTATCTTGTACTTCTGGTGATAAGTAAACTGATTAATAAGAAAATGCTTGATTTGTAAAGAATTTCAGCCCCTAATCCCGAAAACCAGGGTTTTCCAACACTAGTACGAAACGTTATGCGATCGCACCCAGTTAATCAATACCTGAAAAACAAAAGCATTCCGCCTCGCTACACCTAACTGAATCATTAGAAGAGCAAACGAAATGCCCTCAAACAGAAAAATTTAACCAAAGCTCGATCGGCTTTAAGCCCTAATAGCGATTACGACTACTATTGTATCCGCCACCGCCACCGCCACCACGACGGTTATCACCGCCAAAGCGATTACCACCGCGATCGCGATCTTCACGAGGTTTCGCTTTATTTACTTTTAAATTACGCCCCATCCATTCTGCACCATCAAGTGCATCAATGGCAGCAGACTCTTCAGCTTCATTTGACATTTCCACGAAAGCAAAGCCACGCATTTTTCCAGTTTCACGGTCTGTGGGAACTTGAACGCGCTTTACCTCGCCATAGTCTTTAAATACATCTCTGAGGTCTTCATCTGTAACTTGGTAGGATAGGTTTCCTACATAAATAGACATTGGTTCTCTCCTGAATCAGGTATTGAAGAGATTACGATTCGGAGAGTCGCTTGTGAGTACTAACAACAAACAGTGTCACCGAATTTCATCATCGCCCCACATTTTAGCACAACATATATGTTAATTTGTCAAGGGTTACTCTTCCCAGACTGGAATTTTTTCGGCAAAATATCCTAAAAGTGAGCCAGTAAAAAAAATGGCAGGTGGGTAGTGTGTGGCAAACATTGCTAATATTCTTAATCGGTTTAATCCCCCCCATAATCTCGCTTTGGGTAATTCGTCAAGTAGAAGTCAGAGGGCGAGAAAGGTTGAGAATAGCCATAGAAAGAGCCTCTCTTGCCCCTGTAATTGTGCCGACCCAACCGTTAAATCAAAATTATATCGGTGACACCAGTTGTAAATTTAATGCTCGATCGCCCCATTTGCGCTGTGCTATCAATCCTGATGGGCCATGTGACAGTTGTACTCATTATCAGATGAGGGATTAGGGGCTGGGACTGGGGATTTAAAGATTTACCAGATTTCTTGATTTATCCATAAATCCCGAGCAAAAAATAGGGATGACTTCAATCATCCCTACTTAACCTATTCACCTAGAACTTCTAGACTCAAATCTTGCACCAGGGCTAAAAACCGGGTTTCTTGCAAATAGCTAACCCTGAAACCATATATTTTCCGTCAAGAAACCCGGTTTTTTCAGGCTTGTTGAGAATGGGGCCAGATCTGAGTAGAGCTTAAAACTTATAACTGAGGAACGTACTCTTCTTTTTCGGGAACAGCAGTATACTCAGCAACAATTTGGCGGAACTCTTCACCATCGATCGTTTCTTTTTCCACTAGAAGATCTACCAAGCGATCGATCGCCGCCCGATTTTCGCGCATAATTTGCTTGGCATCTTCATAACATTGACCAACGATCGCTCTGACTTGAGCATCCACACGAGAAGCAATTTCCTCAGAATATTCCGAACGAGTCATCAAATCCCGTCCTAAAAATACCTCACTGCTTTGACCTTCCAAAGACAACGGCCCCAAATCAGACATCCCTAAACGAGTTACCATTTGTCTAGCCATGCCAGCAACTTGTTGCAAATCACCACCAGCACCAGTAGTCACCTCTGCATCTCCGAAAATAATTTCTTCCGCAGCGCGACCACCCAAAGCACCAGTAATTCTTGCTTTCAGTTGCGACCTAGAAGTTAAACCTTGCTCCTCATTAGGAGTAAACCAAGTCAAACCTCTAGCTTGCCCTCTAGGAATCAAAGTCACCTTTTGTACTGGGTCATGGTCTTTCAATAAAGTACCAACGATCGCATGACCAACTTCGTGATAAGCAATTAACCGCTTAGTTTTGCTATCTACCAAAGGAGTACCTTCCATCCCAGCAACCACACGGTCAACCGCATCGTTGATTTCTGGCATAGTAATCGCTTCTTTGCGCCGTCTAGCGGTTAAAATTGCCGCCTCGTTCAGCAAATTCGCCAAATCTGCACCTGTAAAACCGGGAGTCCGACGGGCAATAGCCTCTAAAGAAACTTCTTCAGATAACTTCTTATTTCGGGCATGAACTTTAAGAATTTCCAAACGTCCCTTTAAATCTGGTGCATCCACAGTTACTTGTCTGTCAAAACGTCCCGGACGCATCAAAGCAGCATCAAGTACATCAGGGCGGTTAGTAGCAGCAATGATGATAATACCTGTATTACCTTCAAAACCGTCCATTTCTGTGAGCAACTGGTTTAAAGTTTGCTCTCTCTCATCATTTCCACCACCGATACCAGTTCCCCGCATTCTACCGACGGCATCAATTTCATCGATGAACACCAAGCAAGGGGCATTTTCTTTCGCTTTTTTGAACAAGTCACGGACGCGGGAAGCACCCACACCCACGAACATTTCCACGAACTCAGAACCGGAAATACTGAAGAAAGGAACACCAGCTTCCCCAGCAATAGCTTTCGCTAACAAAGTTTTTCCAGTTCCCGGAGGGCCAACTAATAACACACCTTTGGGAATTCTGGCACCGACAGCGCTAAACCGTTCTGGTTGTTTCAGGAAAGTTACAACTTCTTGTAATTCTTCTTTTGCTTCTTCAATTCCTGCCACATCATCGAATTTAATTCCAGTTTTTGCTTCCATCATGAAGCGGGCGCGAGATTTACCGAAATTCATCGCTTGACCTGGCCCACCGGGAATGTTGCTGGAACGACGGAACAAGAAAAATAATCCGGCAATTAACAAAACGGGGAATACTAAGTTACCCAACAATCCCCAAATTGCGCCGTCATTTCTTACAGGATGGGAGGCGAAGCTAATATTCGATTCTTTGAGTTTGGTAATTAATTCAGGCGCGTTAGAAGGTAAATCTACTCGCCAGTGTTGAATTTGCGAACCCAAAACTGGTTCTGGGTCGATACCTTCGACAATAGCTGTTCGACCACCCTCATAGAGGTCAACGCTGGTAACTCGACCGGAATCTAAATATTCTAAAAATCGACCATAGCTCATGCGGGTACTGGCAGTATTTCTGCCCGTATCCATCGCTGATGATGAGAATGCCCCTTGCCACAGGAAAAATCCTATGAGTAACGCAGGCAACATCCACAGTACTACGACTTTCCAGGAAGACTTCATAGTTGGGTGGCCTCTAAATGCAATTTAAACAAAATAGGTACTCGTTTACACAAATAAGTGCTTTTCCAAAGATCTCAGATAAATTTTTGCTGTTTAAACTAGGGCAGAAGGCAGAAGTCAGAAGGCAGAAGGTTTTAAATTAGCTTGGAAAAAGCTGTTAATTTCCATCTGCTTTCCTCTGTCCTGCACTAATGTCCTGTCAGTGTTAAAAGGCTTTCTTTAAAACGAAAGCGTGTAACAGCAAACAAATCTTAATTAAATTTAACTTATTTATCATAATTAGGGCAAGACTGGGGATTGGGGATTGGGGATTGGGGACTGGGGATTGGGGATTGGAGACTGGGAGACAAGGGGACAAGGGGAAATTATTTAACTCAAAACTTTCTCTTTAACTCAAAACTCAGAACTCAAAACTCCAAACTTTCCCCAGTCCCCAATCCCTAAAACTCTGCACTCAAAAGCGAATTTCTCAGACTCCAGTCTGGTCTGAGGCTTTTGGCTTGACGGAGGTAGGGATGGTAAATTTCTACAGGATGGGGAACGTTGACGTGAATTAGGAAGCGGATGCAGCGTTCTAATCCGCCTTCGACGTGCATTTGTTGGACATCTAGTAAGGGGACGTTTTGCCAGTGTGGGCGTTGACGGGCGATCGCAGCTGGGAAAATCGCATCAAGATCGCGTGTAGCGGAGAAAATGGCACTAATAATATCGTCAGGGTCAATATGATTATGCGCTTCTAGTTCGTTCAACAGTTCTGTCACTGCTTCGCTGATTGCTGTCACGGAATTTTCGGTGACAGTTGTCGCCCCACGAATTGCCTTAACTCGCCACTCCACGCAAAAGTCCTCCTGATTATCGATAAAACAAAATAGACAAACAATTTTTTTATGTTGACGATCGCGACAAAAGCGATCGCTCTTTTTTCCCATAATGACTGAAGCACTACCGAAAAGTCAGCAGTGCCGTCAGCAATATTAACAAAACCTCGGATTGAACCTAAAAAGTACCAAATTCTTTAACGAAGGGGACTGGGGATTGGGGACTGGGGATTGGGGACTGGGGACTGGGGGCTGGGGGCTGGGGATTGGGGACTGGGGCAGAGGAGCACAGGGGCAAGAAAACTCCTTAACTTAAAAATCTCTGCCTGTACGGACAATTTATAAATTATCCCAACTCAAAACTCAAAACTCAAAACTCAAAACTTACCCAATCCCCAATCCCCAATCCCCAATCCCCAATCCCCAGTCCCCAGTCCCCAATCCCCAGTCCCCAATCCCCAGTCCCCAATCCCCAGTCCCCAACTAAACTTATGGTTTATAAAGCCACAAAGGTTGACCACTTGTTTTTAGCTCAAATTCTAACCAATTCATCCCTGCTGATAAAACACTACTTTCCTGTCTATCCCCAGAAATTAAACGGCTTAACAGTGGTTTCCTTTCTTCAAAGTTGTAGCAGCGAGTTTTTTCTGGGTCAAGTCCTGCTAATTCTGCTGCCCAACGACGGGCATCTTCTTCGGTTCCCAAACGGTCAACTATGCCTAATTCTACAGCTTGTTGTCCGGTAAAAATCCTGCCATCGGCAAAACTTTTTACTGTATCTACTGCTAATTTTCTTGATTCAGCAACAGTTTGTACGAATTGCTGGTAACTGGTATCAATCAGTTCTTGGAGGATATTTTGTTCTGGTTCGGTGAGTTCGCGATCGAAGGACAAAATATCTTTATAAGGGCCTGATTTAATTACTTTGAAGGAAACACCGATTTTATCCAACAGGCGTTCTAAGTTGTTTCCCCGCAAAATTACGCCAATGCTACCAGTAATCGTACCTGGGTTAGCCATAATATGCTGAGCACCCATGCCGATATAAACGCCACCGGAGGCGGAAATATTACCAAAACTAGCGACTATTTTGACTTTTTCTTGCAACCGCTTTAGGGCGCTATAAATTTCTTGGGAATCTCCTACTGTACCGCCAGGACTGTCAATTCGCAGCAGTAGCGCTGGAAAACGCCTTTCTTCAACAAATTTTAGGGCTTCTAGTACCCTGTTGCGAGTGGCACCTGCGATCGCACCTGAAACTTCAATCCGTGCTATTTGTTTACGAAACTTAGGCTTAAACGGCCAAATCATGAGCAATTAAGATTTAGTGGTGATGATAGATACTTCTTCTCTCCAGTCTAAGCAGAAAGCGGGGGATTGGGGCGGGGTTAGGGGTTAGGGAAAACTGAGATAAGAGTACCAAGAGGCGGAGCCTCTATTTTTCGTTCCCAGGTTCAACCTGGGAACGAGTATCTGGGAGGTTCTACCTCCATTGCTGCAAGCAAGATCTGAGGAAAAACTCCGAGATCTCCCCTGCCCCTGTGCCCCTCTGCTTCTTTATAATCTGCTTAACAGAACTACATAATTCAGTACAATCAAGATATTTAAAGATAAACGACCCTGCCAATCCAAAAATGAATTTAGAAGAAACGCAATTAGAAAAAGATTTTAATCTAGCATCTCCAACAGCAACAGCTAATGCAGAAACCGCTTCGCTAGAGGAAACCAATCAATTTAGGATTCCTTTTGCTTCTGTGCTACTGATTGCGCCTTTTTTCCTTTGGGGAACCGCAATGGTGGCGATGAAAGGTGTGATGCCACAAACTACACCTTTTTTTGTTGCTGGAGTGCGCTTGGTGCCAGCTGGGGTGTTTGTGTTACTTTTTTGTCTGCTGACTGGCAGATCTCAACCTCGGACTTTGTTAGCTTGGTTGTGGATTGCTTTGTTTGGTTTGGTTGATGCCGCATTATTTCAAGGTTTTTTGGCTGAAGGTTTGGTTCGCACTGGTGCGGGTTTAGGTTCGGTGATGATTGATTCTCAACCTTTAGCTGTGGCAGTTTTATCTTTGTTGCTGTTTGGAGAAAAAATTGGTTTTTGGGGATGGTTAGGATTGGGAATTGGGGTTTTTGGAATTAGTTTAATTGGTTTTCCGAATGAATGGATTGTGGCGCTGTTGCATCCAACTAATGAAAATTTAGGGTTGTCTATGCTTGCTAATATCCCTGGAGAATTTACTGATATTAAGGCGGTAATTGTAAATTTGTTCGATCGCGGATTGTGGTTAATGCTGTTAGCGGCGTTATCTATGGCAGTGGGAACCGTAATTTCTCGGTTTGTTAGTCGTCATGTCGATCCTGTGGTAGCTACAGGTTGGCACATGATTTTGGGTGGTTTACCTTTATTTTTGCTTTCGGGAACTTTGGAAACTCAGCAGTGGCAAAGGTTGGATTTGTCTAGCTGGATGGCTTTGAGTTATGCGACGATTTTTGGTAGTGCGATCGCTTACGGTTTATTCTTCTACTTCGCTTCTCGCGGCAGTTTAACTAGTCTGAGTTCTCTAACTTTTCTCACTCCAGTATTTGCACTTTTGTTCGGCAATCTCTTCCTTTCCGAAATGCTGCAACCTCATCAATGGTTGGGAGTTAGCCTAACTTTAGTCAGTATTTACTTAGTAAATCAACGAGATAGATTAGGTAAGTGGCTACAACTAAAATCTGCTGATGTCGCATCATCTAAGCTTGATCTAGATAACTGAGGTAGATGGGCAAGAGGACAAAGAAATTTTATTAACTGAAAACTAAATACTTTCTTCCGATTTCTTCAGTCTACGATTCTGATTAATCCTTTTTGAATTGCTTCGTACACTCGATTAATTTGACACCGATCTTTTTCGCTGAGAGAATCTTTAGATAGCAGTGCTGCCATTAAAGTATGCTGATCTCTTCGATTAATCTGGCGAACAGCAAAGATCCTGTCTAGGATGTTTTCAACCGAAGCTTTGGATTGAGGTTCAATCTGTTTCATCATTAGTTCAATTAATCTTTACTTTATTTAACCAAAGTCAGTATTCCCAAAGAAATCGCCATTCTCACAAGTCTAGTGTTAAAGTTTTTATGAAGAAGTGCGATCGCGTTGGCGTAGCCTGTGCGTCAGCACGTATCGCTTTTCAAACTACTTCCCTGTGTTCCTCTTGATGGGTAAAATGCTGGAGTTTCACGCGCAACACAACAAAATCTATGACTCAGGCGAAAATTGGGATTATTGGGGGCAGTGGTCTTTACAAGATGGAAGCTCTCAAAGATGTGGAAGAGGTGCAAGTTGATACTCCTTTTGGATCGCCCTCTGATGCTTTAATTGTCGGCACTTTGGCAGGTGCTAAGGTGGCTTTTTTAGCTCGTCACGGTCGGAATCATACCCTATTGCCGTCTGAGTTACCGTTCCGGGCGAACATTTACGCAATGAAGCAGCTGGGCGTTGAATATTTAATCTCCGCGTCAGCTGTTGGTTCTCTCAAGGAGGAAGCTAAACCTCTAGACATGGTGGTGCCAGATCAGTTTATCGATCGCACCAAGAATAGAGTATCCACCTTTTTTGGCGAGGGAATTGTAGCTCATATTGCATTTGGCGATCCGATTTGTCAACAATTAGCTAATGTTGTGGCAGATGCAGTGGCTAGTTTAAATTTAGATGGTGTAAATTTACATCGTGGCGGTACATATATTTGCATGGAAGGGCCTGCTTTTTCTACTAAAGCAGAGTCGCATCTTTACCGGAGTTGGGGTGCAACAGTGATTGGCATGACTAATTTACCAGAGGCGAAATTAGCCAGAGAAGCGGAAATTGCCTACACAACTTTAGCTTTGGTTACTGATTACGATTGTTGGCATCCCGATCATGACAGCGTGACTGTAGAAATGATTATTGATAATTTACAACGTAATGCTGTTAATGCTCAAAAGGTAATTCAAGAAACGGTGCGAAGAATTACAGAAAATCCCTTTGTTTCTGAAGCTCATTCTGCTTTGAAATATGCTATTCTCACCCCATTGGATAAAGCTCCGGCAACAACAAAAGAAAAGTTAGCTTTGTTGTTGAAAAAATATATATAAATAGGAGAAAAGGGAAAGATTTTAATTTTTCCCTTTTCCCAGTCCCCAGTCCCCAGTCCCCAGTCCCCAGTCCCTAAACAGGTTTACATTTCCCAGCGCGAATTAATCCAACACGACGAGCGATCGCATCTTCAACAGAACTAAAAGGCCCCCAACGTTCTAAAATGGTACTATCTTCCTGGCTTTCCAATTGTTGACTAGGAACAATATCACAGTTGCCCTCATTACGTCTAATAATATACCAGCCTTGAGAATCGCTCATCAGATTTCACCTTTGTTGTAAAAATTTGTAACCGCAATTAACTAGAAAGAATGATAATTTGTTGTTTTTTGCGATGTTTAGGGTTATCATAAAATGATATCCACAATTTTACTAGCTAATCTTCAGCAACGCTTAAAGTATCAAGCGAAAATATTCTAAAACAATCATCAAAAAATCTTAATCATTAATCAGTGATTATTCAACATTGACTAATGACAAGTAAAACCTAACCAACAAAATTTGAGCAGTTTCTAAATGGCAATTTTACACGGTAGTTGGATCGATCGATCTCAAGGCAATTATCTATTCGTTTGGGGAGAAACGTGGCGCAGAGTTAATCCAGCAAACTCTGAGGGATTCACGACGCTTTTACCTCATCCCTTGGCAATGAGTAAAGCGGAATTAGTCGAATATTTACAGAGTTTGGAAAAAATTAGCAAGGCGCTACCAGCTGATACTTTAACTGTCGAAAAAAGTACAGCTAAAAAAGGGAAAAAGAAAGCAGAAGAAAGCCAAAATCACCGTTGGCAAGTGCAAGTTTTAGGAATACCAACTAGAATCTTAGAAGCTGATAATAATGCTTTGTTGCCGTTGCATTCGGGAACTATATTAAAAGGAAACGAAGAAGAGATATCTTCTTGTTATTTGTATCCTTGGCAAGTGGAAGGAATTACTTTAAATAGACAGGAAGCTAGGGAATTTTTAAATGCTTTGCCACTGACGACGATCGATGAATCAGATTCTTTTTTAGGGAAAGATTTACAATTTTGGAATCATATAACAAGATGGAGTGTAGATTTACTAGCAAGAAGCAAGTTTTTGCCAAGATTAAAACAGCTAGAAAATGAATTCATTGCTGTTTGGCAACCTTTACTTGATAGCGGAGTAGATCAAGTTCGGTTGGAAAACTTTGCCCGACAAATGCCTGCTGCTTGTCGCACTTATCAAGGTTCAGAAAATGATAATTCTTCGCCATTTATTAGTTTAGAATTACCGCCAGAATCTAAAGAATTGCTGTTGAGTTTTTTAAGTAGCGCGATCGATCTACAAGTGCGAAGTGTGGCGAAAGAAAACTCTGTACCAACTACAGAAAATTTGGTGCAAAAATGGTTAGAAGGATTGGGAAATGAATCAGCGCAAGTAACCGGAGAAACACCAGAACGTTTAGCAGCAATTTTAAATGCTTGGATTGCACCCGTACAACCATTTCTAACAGGACAAAGTTTATTTCGCACTTGTTTTAAAGTCCATCCTCCCGCAGAAAATCAGCAAGATTGGACTTTAGAATATTGTTTGCAAGCTGTTGACGATCCTGAATTTATTGTAGATGCTGCGACTATTTGGCAGAATCCAGTTGAACGTTTTATTTATCAAGAAAGAACCATAGAACGTCCGCAAGAAACATTTCTGCAAGGATTGGGTTTAGCTTCTCGATTAATGCCAGTAATTGAACTCAGTTTAGAAACTGCGACTCCGATATTTTGCCGATTGAATCCTTTAGAAGCTTACGAGTTTATTAAAGCTGGTGCGTGGCGTTTTCAAGATAGCGGTTTAGGGGTAATTTTACCACCAAGCTTGGCAAATCGAGATGGTTGGGCGAGTCGTTTAGGTTTAAGTATTCGCGCCCAAACTCCTGAGTTAAAACCGAATCAACGCTTAGGTTTGCAGAGTTTATTAAATTTCAAATGGCAGTTATCTATTGGTGGGCAAACTATTTCTAAAAAAGAGTTTGACAGATTAGCAGCACAGAATAGTCCTCTGGTAGAAATTAATGGGGAATGGGTGGAGTTACGCCCGCAAGATGTGAAGTCAGCGAAGAATTTCTTTGCTTCTCGAAAAGAGGAAATGTCTCTGTCTTTAGAAGATGCTTTGCGTCTCAGTACAGGCGATACCCAAATGGTGGAAAAGTTGCCTGTGGTGAGTTTTGAAGCTTCGGGAGTTTTGCAAGATTTGTTGAATGCTTTAACAAGTAATCGGGCGGTGGAGGCGATCGATCCTCCCCAATCTTTCAAAGGAGAATTACGCCCTTACCAAGCGAGAGGTGTAGGTTGGTTAGCATTTTTAGAACGCTGGGGATTAGGTGCTTGTTTAGCGGACGATATGGGGTTGGGAAAAACGATTCAGTTCATCGCTTTTCTACTACATTTAAAAGAAGAGAATGCGCTGGAAAAACCGACTCTTTTAGTTTGTCCAACTTCAGTTTTAGGTAACTGGGAAAGGGAAGTTAAAAAATTTGCCCCTAGTTTAAAAATTGTAGTCCATCACGGTGATAAACGTCCCAAAGGAAAGGCGTTTGCTAAAGCAGTTGAAAATCAAGATTTGGTAATTACTAGTTATCAATTAATTTTCCGAGATGTCAATGATTTAAAAACCGTTTCTTGGCAAGGTGTGGTGTTAGATGAAGCACAAAATATTAAAAATCCAGAGGCGAAACAGTCGCAAGCAGTGAGGGAATTAGAAGCGAGTTTTCGGATTGCGTTAACAGGAACTCCGGTAGAAAATAGGTTGTCAGAACTTTGGTCAATTTTAGATTTTCTCAATCCTGGTTATTTGGGGCCAAAAAATTTCTTTCAACGGCGTTTTGCGATTCCTGTGGAAAAATACGGGGATACTTCTTCGTTAAAGACTTTACGATCGCTAGTCCAACCCTTCATCCTGCGCCGCTTAAAAACAGATCGCGATATCATTCAAGATTTGCCCGAAAAGCAGGAAATGAGTGTATTTTGCGGTTTAACAGCAGAACAAGCAGAATTATATCAGAAATTAGTCGAAGAATCTTTGGCAGAAATTGAAAGTTCGGAAGGGATTCAACGGCGCGGTCAAATTTTAGCGTTGTTAGTTAAACTGAAGCAAATCTGCAATCATCCAGCGCAATTTTTGAAGGAAGTAAGTTTGGGAAATCAGAAGCGATCGGCTAAACTTTTGCGTTTAGAAGAGATGTTAGAAGAGGTTATTTCGGAAGGCGATCGCGCTTTGATTTTCACCCAATTTGCGGAATGGGGAAAACTGTTAAAACCATATTTAGAAAAGCAATTTAATCGAGAAATGCTGTTTTTATATGGTAGCACTTCCAAGAATCAAAGGGAGGAAATGATCGATCGCTTCCAAAACGATCCACAAGCACCAAGAGTAATGATTTTGTCTTTAAAAGCTGGTGGTACTGGGTTGAATTTGACTCGTGCAAATCATGTTTTTCACTTCGATCGATGGTGGAATCCTGCGGTGGAAAATCAGGCAACCGATCGGGTATTTCGGATTGGTCAAACGCGCAATGTTCAGGTGCATAAGTTTGTTTGTCAAGGTACTTTGGAAGAGAAAATTCATGATTTAATTGAGAGTAAAAAAGCACTGGCAGAACAAGTTGTAGGTGGTGGGGAAAATTGGTTAACTGAGTTAGATACTGACCAATTAAGAAATTTATTATTGCTCGATCGCAATGCTGTAATTGATAGTTCGGATTTTTAATTTTTTAAACCGCAAAGGACGCAAAGAAAATGAGAGATTACGATCCTGGAATGCAGAGGGTTACAAAGGAAGATAATACTTCTATTTCTGGTCGGGAATGGTGGGTGGAACGGTGGTTAGAGTTGTTGGATAAGTATCGGTTTAAAAAGCGTTTGGAACGGGCGCGGATTTATGCTAGGCAAGGCAATGTTCTGAGTATTGATTTTCAAGATCAAAAGGTTTTTGCTAAAGTTCAAGGTACAGAACCGGAACCTTATCAACTTTCGATATTCTTGGAACCTTTTACTGATGAACAATGGGATTATGTCATTGAAAGTATGTCGGAAAGAGCTATTTTTTCGGCTAAGTTATTAGCTGGAGAAATGCCGAAAAATATTGAGGAAGTATTTACGGCAAATGGTTTAAGTTTGTTTCCTTTTACGTTGGAAGATGTGCGGAGTCGTTGCAGTTGTCCTGATAAAGCTAATCCTTGTAAACATATTGGGGCAGTTTATTATTTGTTAGGCGATCGCTTCGGTGAAGATCCTTTTGTGTTGTTTCAATTAAGAGGACGCAGCAAAGAGCAAATTATTGAAGCTTTACGCAAGTTTCGCAGCAAGGGAAAAGAGGAACAGGGAGACAAAGAAACTGATATTCCGGTAAATCAAAAAGTACAATATCCTTTAAAGATTGAGGAGTTTTGGCAATATGATAAACCTTTAGAATCCGGTTTAGTGGTAATTGCACCATCGCCAACTAGCGAGACAATTTTGGATATTTTGGGTAAAATACCTTTAGGTAATGATGAAACAGAAAAACCTCAAACAGCTGCTACATCTGACGCAGTAATGCAATACTTGGATTCAGTTTATAAGGCAGTTAGTCAACAGGCAATTATTTCAGCAATGACGATGGGAGAATGACGAGAAATTTTCACGACCAATTTGCTAAACAGTATCTCAGCGAACTATTAACGCCTTTGGGTGAGGTAATAGTTAGCCGTGAGGTAATGGCAGAAGTTCGCCAAATTGATGTTTGGTTTTCGCCTGTACCGGAACCTAAAACCAATCAAGAATTACTCGGTTTATTGGGTAAAATGGCATCAACTGCCTGTTTAATTGAACCTTTTCGCAATCCGCCAAATTGGTCGGAAGTGCGGAGATGTTTGATTAAATTATTTGCGATGCAAAGCGATCATCAGCGTCAGGCGAGGCGAGAAGATCGATCGATCACAGAAGAGGAATTACCTCATTTGTGGATATTAACGCCTTCCTGTTCTGAGAATGTCTTAGACGCTTTTGGCGCAAAACTTGATACCCAAGAAAATTGGCCTAATGGTGTATATTTATTACCAGTAGCTCTGAGGTCAGGGATAGTAGCAATTAACCAACTTCCGGCTACAGAAGACACTCTTTGGTTGCGGCTTTTGGGACGGAAAACCGTTCAGAAGCAAGCAATGAATGAGGTGAATTCACTGCCAGAAAACCACCCTTTCAAAAGAAATATTTTGGAGGTTGTAGCTAACTGGCGGGTTGGTTTAGAAACGACGCAAAATTTAAATGAAGATGAAGAGGAATTGCTTATGAACTTATCATCAGCTTATGTACGTTGGCGCGAAGATACTTTACGAGAAGGTCGGATTGAAGGCAGATTAGAAGGGCGTAAAGAAGGTCGTGAAGAAGGTCGTGAAGAAGGTCGTGAAGAAGGTCGCCAACAAGAACGACGCGAGATGATCGAAAACGTTTTGCGAGTTCGGTTTGGTGCTTTGGATGACCAACTAAATAGATGTATAAATCCTATGTTGGAGTTACCAGCAAGTGAGTTGAGTCAACTGTTGTTAACTCTTTCTCGTGAGGAAATTTTAGCTAGGTTTGGAGGTGGATCTAATTCAAGTAGTTAGTGTTGAAAGGATGGGGGATCGATCGCACTTTCTAAACTAAGCTTAAAGTGCGATCGATCTTTCTTAAGTTTCCCGGTTTCAAAACATTGACAGAGTTTGAAGTGCGATCGGATTTTTGCTACTGTCCAAATTCTAATCGCGCCTGTTCCACAATCTCTGGCGTTACCACTTCCAACTCAGCTTCCCGCGCCAATTGCTCAATTCGCTGTCTCGCCTGACTCCGCACAAAAAAGGGAATATTTTTCAGCTTTCTCTGAGCTTCAGCACTCCACTGCAAACCACCAGTTAAATCTGAATCTGCCATAGTTCGCTAATATTTTGATTGATTGTTTATCAGTTGTTATTAAACAGCTTAATGTTTATATTTTACTTGTTAAACGAACTAATCTTGTTTAATCTGAAGTTCCCCGTTGACAAAGTAAGCTGTTCCGCATTTAAATTGGATTGTTTGAAAAAATACCTTTTTAGCACGTTGAAAGTCGAATGGCATCAATTTTTCCTGACTAAAATTACAAATGTTTTCTATTAGAAATCTAATTAAAGATAATCTAAAAAAGCAAAAAACTCGTGCAATTAACAAGCTTTTGGCGCAAAGGTCATCGGAGTTGAGGGGCGATCGTCTTTACAATAACGTTAGTTAATCCAATCACAACAAATTGTACTCCGATCGAGGCAACTAATAAACCTAAAATGCGAGTGGCAATACTTAATCCTACATTGCCTAATATTTTTTGCAACCATCGACCTGAGAGCAAAATTGCACAGACAATTGATGAAATAAAAATACAAACACCAGCCAATTCAATAATCTGAAATCCACCTTTCTTTGCCTGAGCTTCATTGGCGTAGAGAATCACATTAGCAATTACACCAGGACCCACTAATAGAGGCATTGCCAATGGAATTACAATTTTTCGGTAAACAGACTCCGCTTCTTGAAAATCACTTTGATTATCCTGATTTGCAGCATCTTGCGGTTTACTTTTTTGCTCGCCTGTCACTAGGTTAATTCCTATCAGTAACAGCAGAATTCCTCCAGCAATGCGGAATGAATCTAAGGTAATGCCAAAGAATTTGAGCAGAGCCGATCCAGTAAACAAAAATAGCAGCAGCAAGCCTAATACAGTAAGTGAAAGTAATACTGCCAACCATTTTTGTACGGCTTTGCTTTCTTTAGCAGTGTAACTGATAAAAACGGGCAAAATCCCCAAGGGATTAAGTAGTGCGAATAAACTGGCTGCAAATGTACTGAGAAGTTGTTTATCCATTTGTTATGGTGACGCTTTTTTGATGAATTCAATGATATGGCTTATTGACTCAAAAATCCATAGATACCCGTTAAAATTACCATTCCTCCAGAAAGTAATCCTGCCCAAAGTCCGGGCATTTTTAAGGCGAAGCGATTTCCAAGAATATATCCTAGAGCTAATCCTGAAAAGCTAAATAAAATTACCAGTCCAGCGGTGACGATCGCACTATAACCGGAAATTCCCGCACCAATTCCGATCGCCAAATTATTCACACTTAACCCAAATGCTAATGTAATTGATTCGTAAATATCAATGTAACCAGAGCGATCGCGATCGGCTCTTTCGGGATTTTCGAGAAAGGTTTCGTAAGCAAATTCTTCCAAACATTTATCAGTTTCCTCTTGAGAGCTATTAGCAATCTTAGAAACAGAAATATTGCTAATATTTGCGCTCTCAGCTTGTAATTCTTGACGTAAGAATGATAATCTTTTAGCTTGTTTCTGCTCTCGCTGAAACACCGCCCACAGTCCCCACACACCTGCTGTCACTAAAGCGAAACTGCCCAATTTTGCAGATTGAATCGCAGTCAAATAGCTGCTAATTTCTTTGCCTACAGACATAGATAAAAACGTGCCTAAACCTGAGACTAAGGCGATAAATCCATTAGTGCGATTACCAATTCTTAGGGCTTTATTACCGTAAGCAGTGCCGATCGCAAAGTTATCTACAATGGCAGCTATAGCTAATATGAGAGTAGCAAAACCTTGCATAATAAACCCAAGCTCTCCTTTAAATTAATCTGATGACAACACTGACCCCTAACGCTAAAATCACACTGTAGAAATAATAAGAAATTACCATGTGTCCTAAGCTCAATCGTCGCATTGCCGATTTAACAATCGGTATGTCAGACGTTTGAGCAGTCATGCCAATGACAAAGGCAAAATATAAAAAGTCGCTGTAACAAGGTGGCATTCCCCCAGAAAATTGTAACCCACCATTGTATTTTGTGTTTGAATTTGCTGCCGAATTCTCATCAACTGGACGGTAGTAAAAGGACGCATAGTGATGAGCAAATAAAGTATGGATCGATAGCCAAGAACAAAACACGGCTAAAATTGATAAACCCACTTCTATACTCAGGGTATCTTTGAATCTGACTACAATAAATCCAATGACAAATAAACTGCTAAAAGTTGCAGCGATCGCCATGAAAAATATTAACCAATTATCCAGTTCTTGCTGTTGCGATCGAAGACGAGTTCGTGCTGCATTTGCTCTCAGCATCATCGACCAAATCAGAAACAAAAAGCTAATTACCCCTCCCGTCCAAGCTGCTAACAACTGAAATTCCAATCCTCTAGGAACGCAACACATAAAAATTATAACTGCAATTCCCAAGGATATTACTAAACGAAATTTTGGTTGTTCAATTCGGTTTCTTATAACAGCAAGCTTCATTTATTTCCTTATTAAAAATTGTTTTGCAAATCTAAATTAATCCTGATGCGACATTAACGCTAGAGGCTAAAATTACCATTGAAAATAGAAATCCTACTCCTCCATGAGCTAAGGCTAACATTCTCATTGATGATGACGAAATCAAAACATCAGCTGATTGAAATGTCATACCCATGACAAAAGCAAAATACATAAAATCCCAATAATTCGGCATTTCTTCACCAGGAAAAAGTAGCCCACCAGCATAACCTGTTGGACTAGAGAAATCTTGTTGATAGTAACAGCTGGCGTAGTGCAATGCGAACATGGTATGGGTAAGAAACCAGGAACAAACAATTGCTGTTAGGGAGAGAATCACTTGAAAGGTGATGGTAGATGATGATATTTCTTGACTGTTGGATTGCATAAACGCGATCGCAAATAAACTCACGCAAGCTGCGATCGTAATAGGGAGAAATAAGCGATCGGCATTTTGTTCTTGATACTGGACATAATCACAGGTTTGTTGAGGTGTTTTGATGCCAATCACCAGCAGAATTAAAGCTAAAAAGCAAAGTACACCACCAATCCAACTAATTAAAATCCGATTATCAAGCTCTACGAAATTTGGCAATATTAAAAACAGTACCATTGCCACCTTAACCGAAAAAGCCAGACGACCTTCTGCATTTAAATTGCTTAGGCTCCGTTTTCCCAAATCCAAACTATTGATAAGTATCAGCTTCAGCACCTGGTTTAACTGGCGCAAAAGTTGTCTAATGGCAGAATAACCAGACTTCCTTGTAGGAAAAGTTTTCATTGTGACTCATCTTAGCCAGTAGTGATAAATTTAGACTAATTTACCAAACAAAAGTGCAAAAATGATGACAAAAATAGAGAACTGGGGATTGGGGTACGGACAATTCATAAATTGCCCCTACTTGGAACCCTTCTAGAGACGTTGTATGCAACGTCTCTAGAATCTTTTTTGAAGATGTTTAATCAATATAAAGACAACTCTGAAGCTGCCAAAAAGCATAGTGAACCTAAAATTAAAAAAGGTGTTCCTGGTAAAACAGGCAACAATAGACCGATGATTCCGATAAAGAAACAAATTGTACCCATGACTTCCAAGAGAACGATCGCCAGTCTTGGGAATAAAGGGTTAATTTCATAGTGTATCTGAGTCCAATTGTCCAAAATTTTAGAATCAGATGTTGTTTGATTAGGCATTGGGGAAACAACTACCTCGACCACTTTTGGTGCGGTAAGAATCAGCGATCGAATTAACGTTGCTGCATTTGTATTTTCCTCATATTGCATTGTCAGAGACTTTGCTTGGAGGTTGATATTAACTTGTGTTATACCAACAACGGCTTTGAGCATTTGAATTAGTCGATCGCCATAGTTGCGATCGTAACCTAGTCGGGGAATCCGAAGACGAATTCTTCCCTTGATTTGATGCACAATTTCATAGCCGCTTTTTAAGTATTCTCTAATTCCGAAAGCACCGTTTGCTAGAGCTAGATTTTTAAACTCTTCCGGTGTTGCAAATGCAGATGTCATCGTTGCTATCCTATACTTCTAATCGTTGTTGACTATTGACGTTTAAATTGTAGAGGAGTTATACCAATTCTCCGTAAAATTGCGCTTAATCATATCCCCTCCCTGTGGACGGGGAGGGATTTGGGGTGGGGTGCCTTGCAGCGCATCTTCATAGAGAATTGGTATTAGCCTTTATAAAGTCAATAGCGTCTTTAACAGTGAGAATTTTTTCTGCCGCATCATCAGGAATTTCACAACCAAATTCCTCCTCAAATGCCATCACCAATTCAACAGCATCTAAGGAGTCAGCACCCAGATCGTCAAAAAAATTGGCATTTTCAACCACTTTGCTGTCCTCAACACCTAAGTGATCTACAACTATTTTTTTTACTTTCTCAGCGATTTCACTCATGGTTTCTTTGCTTCTTTTTAGGATGTGACCTATACTATTTTATACAAAAGGGTAATTAGTGCAGTAGAAATTTGCTAATTTATCGACTGGCTCGATCGGGGATTTTCAAGGATTAACAGGATTTCACCGATTTGACGGAAGAGGTATGATAGCTTAATTGTGCTTGTGTGGGTGTAGCATCGATCGCTAACTCTGACTCTAAGCTGACAGTTTTCGGTGCAAACAAAGGACGTTGACCATTGATGAATTCTGCAACAAAAGCCGACCCATTATTGACTATCACATTAACTATTGGATTTAATCCGAAGAATACGCCGCCACAAGTGACTATTAAATTGGGAAAAACGATGATTGTCGTATTTTGATATATGCGCTCAAAAGCCTTTTTCGCAATGTCGATCGCGCTCACCAACCCCAACCAATCCTGTTTTAACAGCACTACATCAGCTGAATTTTTGGTTACTTCCTCCATTGTCCAATTTGATGGTGCTATTGCTACAGAAACATCAGCATATATATTGTCATCGCCGATCGTTAACACTCGTTTCCCTGAAGATTGCAGGGTTTTGACATGGTTTGTTGATATAATTTCACTAACAGAAATGCCCAACCATTTCGCCTTTATAGCAATTGCTTGAAAATCAAGATTAGCATCGTATAGCAAATAAACGCTGATTCCTTGGTTTTGCAAAGTTGGAATTACATCTCTGGCAAAAGTAGAAATTTCCTGCTCTGGCAATCCTGCATTTAATACGATAGTATCTACCTGTGCCAGCTTTTCCAGAACTCGACCGCTACGGATGTAAGCTCCCTGCTCAACCGCAAACACTAAAGCAGATAGCAAAGTTGTAGAAATAGAGATGGGAATACCGCTGCCGAAGTCTAGTTGGAAAGGTGCGATCGCAGCACTTAAATTCCCCGTAGTTGCAAAAATCGCTCCTCCCATCAGTATTGTTGGTACGATCGCCTCTCGCAAAAAGTTAGCTTGAGTAATCCCCAATTGCGTATTATGAACCGGAGTTGTTTGGATCTGATGAGCAATTAAGCTTTGGGTATTATTGTCCATTGCTGCGGCTAGAATTGCCTGATGCTCTTGGTTTTGGGCAATTGTTCCCCGCCAACTGCGTCGAGATTCTACTAAACAGGTTTTTAGGGCGGGAGCAACAAAATTACCCTGTATTGTATGCAATCCCATCCAGAGCGAATCTAGCAAGTCAATGTTGGGTTGACGAGCTTTAAGCAAGCTTTCTGTAGCTCGATTAAACCAAGGCATTGCTGCTGCTGCGATCGCACCTCCCACCAACACAACAGGCAATTCCAAGGGAGTCGCCAATAATGCCAAACTGAGGCTAAGTAAGGGTAAACTCAAATCTCGCCATTGGTTAACCAGTGGGATCAGATCCTCAGTTTCGGACAAATCCGCTTCCCAATCAAGACCTAAATCTGAGATATTGGTTGTACTTAAATTTGCCAATTGAATGCAGGAATTAAGGTAATTGTGGGCAGTTTCAATAGTAATGGCATCTTCTTTGTAAGTGACAACGAGCGATCGTGCCGCTTGATTTACACGAACTGCGATCGTCATCTCCCAAGACTCAATCAGTTGCTTCAGTTTTTGGGCAAATTCGCGATCGGTAGCAATTTTATCAACGCGAAGACGACAACGCCCTGGAATACTATGAACAACTCGATCGTAACTCATAACTTAACTCAAAATTTGCACTATTTTTACACTTTTTTTCAGTAAAGTCTTCCAGGGGTTGTGCATCAATTGTCAGACAAAACCAATCCGATCTACCAATCCCCATTGATACTTTAACTGATAATCACCACCATTAATTCAGCTATGGAGTCCAAACCCAATAATCAGAACATCAACCCGCTTAACTCAATTCTCCAATCCAGACGGTTCAAAGAAACTATCGGAAAACTCAACCCCGTTCTGTTTTGGGCAGCTATAGCAGGATTTCTTACTGGAGTGATTGGCGGTAGCTTTCGGTTTCTCATCTCAGCAATCCTAAACAGCCGGGTACACTGGATTGATTCTTTAGATAAAATATTGGGAGCAATTATTTCGATCGCTCTCTCAGGAATCATGGCTTACCTGGGATTTTGGATAATGCGCCGTTTTTCTCCCGACACTTCCGGCAGCGGCATTCCCCAAATTGAAGGAATGCTATCCCGGCATTTCCCTCTAGTTTGGCAGCGGGTACTGCCCGTTAAATTTACCACTGGCATTCTCATCTTGGGCAGTGGCATGGTCATGGGGCGTGAAGGGCCGACTATCCAAATGGGAGGCAGTATCGGTAAAATGGTTGCAACTTGGTTTCGTGCCAACCACGAACAAACCAGGGTGCTGGTAGCTGCTTGTGGTGGAGCGGGATTAGCAACTGCATTCAACGCTCCTTTAGCAGGAATTATGTTTGTATTTGAAGAACTTAAACCTGTGTTTGAGGATGAAGTTCATGCTTACCGAGCCGTAACATTATCCTGTATTTCCGCAACAGTTGGACTGCAATTAATATTGGGTACTGGACCTGTCTTAAAACTCACTCAATTTGAAACTCCGCCCTTAGCTTCTTTGTGGATTTTTGCGCTTCTAGGAGTTGCCTTTGGCATAATTGGATATTACTTTAACTTTTTTCTAGTCAAAAGTTTAAACTTTTTTTCGAGTTTGCGAGGCATTTATTACCATCTAACGGGGTTATTTGTAGGCAGTTTTATTGGGTTGATGAGTTGGTTTTATACTCCTACTACTGGTGGTGGTGAGGAGATGATCATTTGGTCATTTAACAATGTCGAACCTAGTCACATCCTCTTGCTATTATTTGCAGTTCGATTTGGCATGACAATTCTTTGTTACGGTTCAGGGGCTCCTGGGGGAATTTTTGCGCCGATGTTGTCGATCGCCACCCTATTTTGTTTAGGCATTGCCAAACAAACCCATATTTGGTTTCCCACTATTTTACCTTATCCCGAAGTTTTGACGATCGCCGGAATGGGAGCTTTAGTTGCCGCAACAGTACGCGCACCCTTAACAGCAATTTTATTAACACTAGAAATTACAGCTAACTATCTATTAATTTTGCCGATTCTAGTCAGTTGTTTTACCGCAAGTATGACAGCTCATGGCATGGGAGGAAGACCGATTTACACGGTACTTTTGGAGCGAAAATTGCAGAAGTGAATGTTTGGGGATTAGCGAGAGAGATTCCTTTCTTTGGCTCTTTTATCACTCTCTATGTGCCTCTAACCAAGCTGACAAATCATCCCGACTACTAAAATTTAAAAACGCCTCACTTAAATCTTCCAATACAGATAGCAGTAAGTTTTCTTTAGCTTCCCGATAAACTCTGCTTTCTTCTAAATTCAGGTTAAATAAATAACAGTAAAAGTGCGGGAGTGATTCCTGTAATTAATGCACTAATGGCAATAATTAATCCGTCTTTTTCGATTAAGCCCAGACTAATTAGTACAATGGCGATCGCAGGCAGCATATTGCCAAAAGGAATTGGTAAAGCAATAATTACTCCCAAAATTAGTAATGCTACTCCCACACCCTGTTCTGCCAAAGGTGTGGTAAAGATAGGCCAGCGAGGTTCAGTAAACTTTTCCATCTGTTGCAGAAAAGAGATTGCCCCGGAAATAATTGGTTCGCAGAGTTCTCGACTGAAGGGTTGGTCTAAAAGTGGGTCAGGTAGCCAGGGTTGCTCAAATCCTAGCACTAACTGACCGGAAACTAAAATTAAGGGTATGGCAACCAAGGCAGAAATACCTGCAATCGGCAATGGTAAAGCTTCCGGCAAGGCACAGATTAGTAAAGTTGGCCCAAAAGCTCGATCGCCTAAAGCATTCAACAAATCCCGCAAACGTACTTCCTGTTCCTGATGTTGTTCCAAAAATTGCTGCAATAGTTGGGAAACGCGCCAGGTGCTGCTATTAGTTTGGGAATTTTCGTTGTAGAAAACTGGTAAATTATTCAACTGATTCACAATTACGATAATTGAAATTAAGATTAGGTACGTTGTTGCGCTTTAGCGCTATTATTACCTATTTCAATAATAGCGCTAAAGCGCAACAACATAAGAAATAGTACAAAGAAAATCGTCTTTGAGCTTATTTAATCGTTCGAGTTCGTTAACTTGAAATTGAGCCGCTTCATACAATCTAGCTTGCCGGAGAGCGATCGCACATTGATTAGCAACCTGTTGTACCAAATGAATTTCCATCTCACTAAAGCTAGAACTAATTGACTTAAATATCCAAAGGACACCAATGACTTTCAGTTGTTCTAATTGTCCATCAAAAATCGGACAAATTAAAATTGCTGAACGATCGCACTCATAAGTTTAAGGTTTTGGGGAAGTGCGATCGCATTAATTCCATTTCTATCTTTGCCTACCAAACTGCCAATCTTCACCCCCAGGTAATCGAGTCAAATAATCATCAACTACTGCGGGAAATTCCTTAGCAGAGTAATTATAGGTCAAATCTAACAAGCTTTTAGCAATGAGTATTATCTGGTTTCTGTCTACCATTTCTGATAGTTGAAACGAGTTGTATGCGCCATTAAATACTTCCACACTTGCATCACGAACAGCCTGTTCTAAGATATCTTCTAGCATGGTTTCCCATTCATCTTGTTTGACATAATAGGAAGTTTTATTGTCTTGCAGATTCAGGTCTTTAATTTCAACGATCGATCCGCGAATCGAAGCAGCCCAAGAATTTGTTAATCGCTGTTCGAGTTGGTTTTTAATTAAATGAATCAGCATCCTTAGAAGAAATGATTTAATACTCCGCAGTGTTGCTTTTTTACTCATCCAATCCAACTCATCAACAATTGCCAAAGCATCTTCATAGCGTCCTTCTAAAATGCTGGCTCTTAAATCAATTAGTTCTTGAGTCATAATTTATCACCACTGTTAGGGGTAATTAAGTTTAATTTTACAACATGGCGATCGCACTCGTAAGTTTAAGGTTTTGGAGAGTGCGATTCCCAAAAGGATGGCTTCGCCAATCGCGAACCAGTTATTATAATAATAACTAACTAATCTACAGGAAATTATATGACTCGATATAAAGAGCGATATTTAGTAGATGAAAGTGGGAAGCGCATCGGCGTTTTTCTGGATATTGCAGATTACCAAAAAATTCTGGAAGAATTGGAAGAGTTAGAATCAATTCGGGCTTTCGACAAGGCAAAAGCTGCTGATGATGAAGTGATTAGTTTTGAGGATGCGATCGTAGAAATTGAGCCAGAGGATGATTTAAGTTCGGATAAAGGGATAGATTACCAGAATTTACGGGATTTACTCAAAGCGGGAAATTGGCGAGAAGCTGATCAAGAGACTAATAGAGTAATGCTTAAAGTAGCAGCAAGAGAAAAGGAAGGTTGGTTGGATGTCGAATTCATCAACCAATTTCCCTGTACCGACCTTCGCACCATAGACAGACTTTGGGTAAAATACAGCAATGGTCGCTTTGGCTTTTCTGTACAAAAGCCCATTTTGGAAAGTGTCGGGGCTAAACCGGGTGAGTGGCTTCTGTGGGGGCCGGAAATTTACAAGAAGTTCTGTGATCGCGTAGGCTGGTATGATCGAAAAAAAGAAGAGTGGAAATCATACGAAGACATCATCTTCTCTCTTAATGCCCCAGTGGGGCATCTCCCTGCTTGCGTTGTGTTTGGGGGGTGGTGGGTGTGTGGGGGTGTTGGGTGGGGGGGAGCGTTGGTGGTCTCTTCTCTCGCGTCGAGACTTGTAAATTGTAACCTATAAGGCTTTCCGAAAATTTTTAAGAATTGCAACAGAGGGAAATTCCTCGAAGCTATGAGGATTCTGGGTTTCCGATACCTGGCACTGAAGTCGGATAATAGGAATTCTATTTTCTACTAATATATTACACTTGTGTTGTCAGCCCGCCTGCGAATCAATTCGCAGGCTAATAGCGAAAGTCCGTTAAAACGGACTGAAGATTTTAGCGAAAGATCATTAAAATAGTTAGTATGGTTTCCCTAGATATAATTTAGTTTGGAGTTCACCATTTATTCGCGCTTTTAAACGTTTAGTTCGTCAAAATCCACAATGAAGTATTGCCCTACAATATTATTAAACAGGTAAGCACCAGAAGGAAAAAAAATTATGACATCCAAAATTTATTCTGTAAATGTCAACGAAACTGCTTCTTTGCGAGGTATACCAGTACCGGATTCATTCTATAAAGATCATCCACAATGGACAAGGTATAGATGCAACCACAACTAGACCACTGTTAACTAAAATCTGTTTGAACATTCAATAAAAGAAAACTTGATATATGCAAGATATTCGCGATACATTTCAAAAAGAATTAGACGAACTACTACTACTAGCAAAAGGATTTATTGCACTGATAAATTTCGGAAAGTTTTACCTGGAAAAATTCGATCCAAATACAGAATTTAGTGTTCATGTAAGACATGAGTCTGAATCATTACCATCAGTTACTTCAAAATTAGTTAACTTTGGAGATATTTTAAATATATATGGTCACAATCAAAGTGCAATTGAAGAAATGATTCATACACAGTTGGTGCAGAAATGGCATGATTTTCTGGGCAAGGTGTATGAGCAAATTCTTATCGAACAGTTAGGTGGTAAAAAATCTTATGCTGCACTTAATAATGTTTCAATTAAAAAGATAGATCTGTCAACAGCCGAAGCTAACAACATAATTACAAAGGTTCAAGAAAGCGCTTTAAGCACATTCAATTTTGAACCTGCTGACAAAAGGCTTGATACAATTATTACTGCACTAGAAAGGAAAAAGACAATACCTAACGAGCTTAAAAAGGCTATCCAAAAACATATTACAGTTCGGAATATTTTTCAACATAATAATGGTGTTCTACGAACTGATGATATTAAAAAATGGGACAAAGGAGCCACAGAAATTAAGTTACTCGACAAAGAGGCTATTCCTGAACGAAAAAAAGCAGGGGATGCCTTGATAATTACTTATTGGGAATTGGAGGCTGTCAAACAAGATTTCTATAAAGCAGCTAGCTTGTTGATTCCATAATTTTAGCGGTAATTAACTTTTTCATCGCTCAGATAGCAAATCATGGTGATTAATTTCAGCTAATCCTTTTATGTTTTCTGGTGCAAGCATTTGGCGTTGACGGCGAAGTGCTTTATGTACTTCTGGATCTCTTCCATATTTCGCTATTCTTTCGCGTAACCTGATAATAACAGGATCGGGATTCATTTCCTGTTTTTTCCTTTGCTGATGTCCCCATTCCAACCAATCAGCGAAGTATTTACCAACAGCTTCTTTGTTGTGCAAATAAAACAAAATTGTCGCGTAAACTTGCTCCAAAGTCACAGTGCGGAACTTCGGAATAATTTCTTCTGGAGGCAACTTTCGATGGATATATTCATATAAAATACTTTCAATGCCAACTCGTGTTCCCTTAATCCGAATGTCATTTGGTGCGAGAAAGTCAAAGTAATCTTCTAATTGCATTTTTCATACCTCCCTTCAATAGCAAATATAACTCAACTCTCTGAATAATTTTCCAAAATATTGCGAATTCGCTGCCGAAACAACCGCACTGCTGACCTTTGTCCAATAGTTCTACTTTGTTCAATGAAACCGGGAATTTCTGTTAGCGGCAAAAATGGAAAAGCTAAACTTTGATTAGTTAACTCATATTTTCCCTCAACAAGCTGATAAACTTGCAAAGTTTCATTTCGATATCTCCATAATTCAGGAACACCTAAAGAAGCATAAATGGTAAATTTATTCAAAGAAGAACTGGTATAATCAGATTCAACTACTACATCTGGTGGTGGATCGTTGGGAAGTTCAATGCTTTTTTTACCTCGGACTATAAATTCATTTTGAATGTAAAAACAAGTATCTGGTTCAACAGCACGAGTTAAATCTTCCCGTTCCAAAAGTAAAGCACCAAGCTGTCTGATTTCAATTTCAAGCTCATCTGCTAGAGCTTCAACAAAACTCCCAATTAGGATTTTAGGTTCTTCATGTTCTGTAAGTGGCATTCTGATTTCTAACACTCCTTTATCGTAAGCTATTCTCCAAGCTCTCCCATCTCCCACATCTGCCATCAAAGCTTTAAAAGTTTCCCATCTCACACCGTTCATCACAATAGTCGGAGGTGACGCGACTTGCTGTTGGGGAAAATTAGCATCTACAATTGTTTGCACATTCATTTTTGCTATTGCTCCTGTACTCAATAATTTTGCAAAATAGATTAAGCTCTATATCCTGTTCTGGCAAACCTCTTAGTTTATATTATGAGTAATCTTTTCCTCCAACGTCTTCACAGTCCCGATCGCCCTGTCATCGTCTTCGATGGCGCAATGGGAACTAACTTACAAACGCAAAACCTCACCGCCGCCGACTTTGGAGGGTCAGAATATGAGGGATGTAACGAGTATTTAGTCCACACTAAACCGGAAGCAGTCGCTAAAGTACACCGCGACTTTCTCGCAGCTGGTGCAGATGTGATTGAAACTGATACTTTTGGCGGAACTTCTGTTGTATTGGCGGAATATAATTTGGCGGATAAAGCGTACTATCTCAACAAAACTGCTGCTGAACTTGCCAAAAGTGTCGCTAACGAATTCTCTACTCCAGAAAAACCTCGTTTTGTTGCTGGTTCAATGGGTCCCGGAACTAAGTTACCGACTTTGGGACATATTGATTTTGACACATTGAAAAACGCTTTTGTCGAACAGGCGGAAGGGCTTTTTGATGGTGGGGTTGACTTGTTCATTGTGGAAACTTGTCAAGATGTGCTGCAAATTAAGGCGGCGTTGAATGGTATTGAAGAGGTGTTTCGCAAAAAAGGCGATCGCCGTCCGCTGATGGTTTCGGTGACAATGGAAACAACTGGAACTATGCTGGTAGGTTCTGACATTAGCGCAGTTTTGACAATTTTAGAACCTTACCCGATCGATATTTTAGGTCTAAATTGTGCAACAGGGCCAGACAGAATGGCAGAACATATCAAATATCTTTGTCAAAGTTCGCCCTTCGTGGTTTCTTGCATTCCTAACGCAGGTTTACCGGAAAATATCGGCGGTCATGCACATTATAAACTTACCCCGATCGAACTACGCATGGCGTTGATGAAATTTATCGAAGATTGGGGCGTGCAAGTAATTGGCGGTTGTTGCGGTACTCGTCCCGAACACATTGCACAGTTGGCAGAAATTGGTAAATCTTTGCATCCGAAAGAACGTCATTTTAGTTACGAACATTCCGCAGCATCAATTTATACTGCACAGCCTTACGAACAAGATAACTCATTTTTGATTGTTGGCGAACGGTTGAATGCTAGCGGTTCTAAGAAATGCCGTGACTTGCTAAACGCTGAAGATTGGGATGGATTGGTCGCTTTGGCGAAAGCCCAAGTCCGGGAAGGGGCGCACGTCCTCGATGTCAACGTGGATTATGTTGGTCGGGATGGTGTGCGGGATATGCGGGAATTGGCATCAAGGCTAGTAACAAATGTAACTTTGCCTTTGATGTTGGACTCGACCGAATGGGAAAAAATGGAGGCGGGGCTGAAAGTTGTTGGCGGTAAATGTATACTTAATTCGACTAACTATGAAGATGGCGAAGAACGTTTCTTTAAGGTTTTAGAGTTAGCGAAAAAGTATGGTGCGGGAGTAGTAATTGGAACAATTGATGAAGAAGGAATGGCGCGAACTGCTGAGAAGAAATTCCAAATTGCTCAACGTGCCTACCGTCAAGCTGTAGAATATGGTATCTCACCGGAAGAGATATTTTTTGACACTTTAGCATTGCCAATTTCTACTGGGATTGAAGAAGATCGATCGAACGGTAAAGCGACAATTGAATCTATTAGGCGCATTCGCCAAGAATTACCAGGTTGTCATATTTTATTAGGTGTTTCTAATGTGTCTTTCGGTTTAAATCCGGCGGCGAGAATTGTTCTTAATTCGATGTTTTTGCATGAAGCAATGGCGGTGGGAATGGATGCAGCAATTGTTAGCGCCAGCAAGATTTTACCCTTGGCAAAAATTGAGCCGGAACATCAAGAAGTTTGCCAGAAATTGATTTATGATGAACGGGAATTCGATGGTGAGATTTGTGTTTACGATCCTTTGGCAGAGTTAACTAAGCTGTTTGAAGGGAAGACTACAAAGCGCGATCGATCGGAGGATGCAAATCTCCCCATTGAAGAACGTTTGAAACGTCACATTATCGACGGCGAACGCATTGGTTTAGAAGACGCTTTAGCCAAAGCATTAGAACAATATAAACCCTTAGAAATCATCAACACTTTCTTATTAGATGGCATGAAAGTTGTCGGTGAGTTATTTGGTTCTGGACAAATGCAATTACCTTTTGTATTGCAATCAGCGGAAACAATGAAAGCAGCAGTTGCTTACTTAGAACCGATGATGGAAAAGCAAGAATCTGGCAATAATTCTAAGGGAACTGTGGTAATTGCCACTGTAAAAGGTGACGTTCACGATATTGGGAAAAACTTGGTTGATATCATCCTTTCTAATAATGGCTACAAAGTGGTGAATTTGGGAATTAAGCAACCAGTCGATAACATCATTGATGCTTACCAAGAACATAAAGCAGATTGCGTTGCTATGAGTGGTTTGTTAGTGAAATCTACTGCTTTTATGAAGGAGAATTTGGAGGTTTTTAACGAAAAAGGAATTACTGTTCCGGTAATTTTAGGTGGTGCGGCGTTAACTCCGAAGTTTGTCCATGAAGATTGCCAGAATACTTACAAAGGTAAGGTGATTTACGGCAAAGATGCGTTTGCAGATTTGCATTTTATGGATAAGTTAATGCCTGCGAAAGTTGCGGGAAATTGGGATGATTTGAAGGGATTTTTGGATGAAGTTGCAACCGCAGATGCAGACAGTTTAACGCAGAAGGAAGAGAAGTCTACTTCATCTAATGGTAAGGGTGTATCTGAGGAACTAAAAGAGGTTGATACTAGGCGTTCTGAGGCGGTTGCTGTTGATATTGAACGTCCAATTCCGCCTTTTTGGGGTACGCAACTTTTGCTGTCGGAAGAGATTCCAATCGAGGAGGTTTTTGGGTATTTGGATTTGCAAGCTTTGATTGCTGGGCAATGGCAATTCCGCAAACCAAAGGAACAGTCACGGGAAGAATATGACCAGTTTTTGAAGGAGAAGGTTTACCCGATTTTGGAATATTGGAAGGGGCGAGTTGTTGAGGAAAATTTGTTGCATCCGCAGCTGATTTATGGTTATTTTCCTTGTCAAAGTGAGGGGAATTCTTTGTTAGTTTATGATTGGGAATTTTTGAACCGCGATGACGCGAAGAAAGAGATAGCGAAGTTTGATTTTCCGCGTCAGAAATCTGGGCGGCGTTTGTGTATTGCTGATTTCTTTGCGCCTGTGGAAAGTGGAAAGGTTGATGTGTTTCCGATGCAAGCGGTGACGGTGGGGAATATTGCGACGGAGTTTGCACAAAAGTTGTTTGCAGATAATCAATATACTGATTATTTGTATTTTCATGGTTTAGCTGTGCAAACTGCGGAAGCTTTGGCGGAATGGGTACACGCTAGAATTCGCCGGGAGTTGGGTTTTGGTGGGGAAGAACCGGATAATATTCGTGATATTTTGGCGCAAAGATATCGCGGTTCTCGTTACAGTTTTGGTTATCCTGCTTGTCCGAATATTCAGGATCAATATAAGCAGTTGGATTTGTTAGGAACTGAACGAATTAATCTGTTTATGGATGAAAGCGAACAGCTTTATCCCGAACAGTCTACAACTGCGATTATCACTTATCATCCGGTGGCGAAATACTTCACTGCTTAGTGATTTCAGAAACCGGGTTTCTTGAAGAAACCGGGTTTCTTTTCTTAATCATGTCTGGTTGTAGCATTATCTTTTGGGATTTGATATTAATTCTCGATTATAACTGTCCTAGCTTTTCCCACTTCAGTTCCATTTTGAGTTTGAGTTTGAGTTTGAGTATTGTCGATCGTATTGTTTGCGATTAGTACATTTTTCAGTTTAAGCTTTAGGGGTTCTGTAATCAATAAACCTTCGATTTCTTTAGTCAGAGACTCCACAGATTCTTTTTTGCTACGTTCTATGTAGATGGCAATCAGTACTGCGTCAACGCCATATTCTGCGATCGCATCTCCTAAAAGCGTTACCAAACCGAACGCACCTATGCCAAGAAGTACCACAAAAGGTTGTCCCAGAGTTAAGATAGCGACGACTACCGCCACGATCGCAGAACCTAAATATAACCCTGTCACTTTTTTAATAATTTTGTCCACTTCCATCGCAATTTTCCTAAATTTTGCTATGGTAGTTTGAACTAATAGCGTAATTTTAGCACTTTTTCTCAATCCCCCAAACAAAAAAGTAGAGACATTTTATAGAAACATCTCTACTCTAATGAATGAGGAAATTATCAGACAGTAGTAAACAGATTAGAAGCGATCGAACTTGCTGATACACCCACTAAGGAAGCTAACAGTTCGCCAGTGGAACCAACGCGAATCAGGGTATCATTTGCTTGAACACCTGTTCCTTGGGTAATTGTCAAACTTTGGAAACTTAAGCCACCAGCTAAAGTTAGTTTATCTTGAGTAATGACAAAATCCACAAAAAGATCGCTTCCAGCACCATAAGCTAAGACAAAAGTATCACGACCTGCACCACCTTCGATCGTATCATTACCAGCACCACCATTTAATAAATCATCACCAGCACCACCAAAAATTAAATCGTTATCCTCACAACCGCAAATGGTATCATTACCTAAATCGCCATATAAAGTATCATTTCCAGCATCACCGCACAATTTATCATCATCTTGACCACCACGTACAATGTCGTTACCTTCTCCACCAGAAACCGTATCATTACCTTGATTTCCATTGAGAAAATCGTCGCCTTCAAAACCTACTAAAACATCATTGCCAACCATGCCATATAGGGTATCATTTCCGCGATCGCCAGCCACAGTATCATTGCCTAAATCACCAAAAATCAAGTCATTATCTTGACCGCCTCTGGCAAAATCATCGTCTTTACCAGCAAAAATCGTATCATTACCTTTGTTGCCATTAATGAAATCTCGGTCTTGATTACCAAAAATCACATCATCACCAGACCTACCAAAGATACTGTCATTACCAATTCCTCCAAAAATTCGATCGGAATTATCACTTCCAACAATCAAATCATTGGGAGGATTACCATTAAAAACTGTTCCATTATGGCTATTATTTACTAGATTTTCTAAGTCTTCACAGCCACAATTATAGGTTTGAGGTGTTGGGGTTGGATTAGGAGTCGGATTGGGTTGTGGTTCTGGTTGTGGTTCTGGTTGTGGTTCTGGTTGTGGATTGGGTTGTGGTTCTGGTTGCGGGTTAGGTTGTGGATTTGGTTGTGGGTTGGGTTGCGGATTTGGTTGTGTATCATTGTCGGTAATACTAACAGCAACACTACCAAGATTTAAGTTGTAATTACTGTCGCTGCTAGTCGAACTGTGACCAATACTACTGCTATGATTTCCTTCAAATTGGGTATCATCTATTGCCGTTACTGTTACGGTTTGAGCAGTATTCCAAGTATTAGGAGTAAAGTTGAGAGAAATTGCGGTTCCTGCACCTGCACCTAAGTTAATTTGGTTGTTGCTAGGAGTAACATTTACGGTTACTGGTGCGGTGGGTTGAGTTGCCAAAACTACTGTGTAATTATCAGTTGCGCCGCCTTCAGTAACATTGGTGTTCGATCGGGAAATTATGACTCCCGCAGTATCATTGTCAGAAATGGTTACGGTAGCGGAATTATTAGCAGATAAATCGTAATCAGCGGCATCAACTAAACTGAGAATTACAGTTTCATTTCCCTCAACCAAATTATCATCAACTGGTGTAATAGTTACATCAACAAAAGATTGACCAGATGCAATTGTAGCCACACCAGTTAAACTTGGTGTGTAATCATTTGAATTAGCTTGTCCCCCAACCGTGTAAGTTACATTCAAAGCACCAACCGAACCGCCACCAGTGCGACTAATACGGAAAGTTCCCGCATCATTTCCAGCTTCCGAAGCATTCGCATCAATTGCTTGAATTGTTACCAAAGGTACAGCTAAATTCAAACCAATTACTACAGGATCGTGATCCGAAGAACGGTAAGGATCGGCATTATAGAAATTGGCTGGTTTAGCAGGCCCACCATTAGGTAAATTCTCTTGGTTATAATCAATTAAGCGATGTTCGTCGGCGTTAATATGCCATTCTGTTGCACCAGTAACTTGAGAAGTTAAACTGCTGCTAGATAGAGCATGATCGAGATATCCTACCTGTCCTTGGAAAAGGAAAGAATAAGCATTTTGACCAATGAATTGTTCGATTAAGTTAGTGTAACCCTGACCTCGAATAGCAGTAATTGGGTCTTCTTTAGCGTAGGAATTCAAATCACCAACTATCAAAAAGTCAGAGTCACCGCTATTAGTTGGATCGGTAGCTAACCAAGCAGTTAATTCATTAGCAGCTTGAGTTCTTGCTAAATTCCAAGCACCTTGTCCGTCGCCTTGGTCAGCATTCGGATCGCCAGCAGCAGGAGCGCTACCTTTTGATTTAAGATGATTAGTTACCAGTGTAAATTTACCACCAGTAGCAATGTCTTGAAAAGTTTGTGCTAAAGCTGGACGATGCAGACGATTTGCACCTTGATCGAAAGCGCCAGTAGTTAAAACTGCTGCATTTCCTACAGGGGTAACTTTGGCAGAATTGTAGATTATTCCAACTGTAATTTCATCAGTACCGAGTTGCGCTGAACCAGGGTTAATGAAAGCATAATTAGCACCAACTGGTAGGTTTGGCGAACTATTTAAACCATTAACTAAATCTTGAATGGCGCTATCATTTCCATATCCATCATTCTCTAGTTCCATGAGTCCGATCGCATCGGCATTCATCTTGAGAATGGCATCAATTGTTTTGTTTCTTTGGCGGGTAAATTCTGCTGAACTACTCGCACCTCTAGCAGTGGGAAAAGTTAAACCATTGAAATAATTGAGGAGATTGAAAGAGGCAACTTTCAGGTTTCCGTTAACATTTTCTGGTGCATTTGTCCGGGGATTTCCGGTAAATGTGGGAGTGGCAGTTGGGTGAATGCGGTAGTTGTTGAAAGAATAAGTTAAGACACCTTCAACATTGGTCACAGTTTGTCCAGTTCGGATTGGGTTGGTAGCGTTAAAACCGTAAGTGAAGGGAACTTGATAAGAACTATTTTTCCCGTCATCAAGGATAATTTTGTTGAGGTCATTTGCAGTTTGTTGGGTAGTTGCTGCTACACCCGGACTGACTATATTAGTAGGTTGAAATAATCTGCCATTGGATAAGGTGATTTCCCCAAATCTGACTAATTCAAAAGTATCGCTGACGGTGAGTGTTTGCGGAAATCTTACCCGCATTCCTTCATATTGTTCGGCAAAAATGTTGCTAACAAAGGGTAAGTTAACTGTTGCGGGTGTTATTTCTGCTAAAGAACCACCTGTTTGAATTTGAATTGCAGCAGCATTAGTAGGAGTAATTTGGGTTTGGTTGAAGAATTCGGAAATTATACCTGTTACCCGAACTTTTTGACCTTCACTAACATCAAGGAAACTGCTATTAGCAAATACGAATATCCCTTCGGAAGTTGAGGGGTTGCCGTCTTCATCGATCGTTTCTTCTTGTAAGAAAAATCCGCCTAAACCTCCCGATGCTGTAGGGGTTTGAAAATCACCGACAACGATACCTTCAATGGTTTGGGTGGTGTTAACTAAAGGACTGGTTGCGCCAGTTCCTTGAATTTGGTTGATTTTGGTTAGTGAGGTGATGGTAACGATTTCGCTGCGGAATTTTTGCCAGTTATCTTGAGGGAGTTCTTTGGCGATAACACCATCGTTATAAAATACACTATCACCGTTGTCTACTAATAGTTGAACTTGCGTTCCTGAAGTGAGTGAGTTGGGAACTTCGACGATGGATTCAAAACTACCATCGCTGTTTAATCCAGTTAAATTAGTTGACAGTAATTGCGGCGCATCATTAACATTTCCCGTCCAACTGTAGAGGCGAAAATCTCTGGGTGCTGTACCTGTAGCAGCGTCGGGAGGGCCAGCAATAATCAGGTATTCGTTGTTAGCATTGCGATCGATACTGCGAATTCCTCGTCCGCCTAAATCTAATTCAATTGGTGCGCCGATGTTTGCGCTGGTTGCTGCACCTGTTACTAAGTCAGTAAAGTTAATTATGGGTGCAATTAAGGCTTTTTGGCGATTTATGGTGGGTACATTTGGTGCTCGGAATGCAACGTAGGCGGTGGTGCCGTTTGGTGCGATCGTCAATCCTTCAATATTAAACCCACTACCATCAGCTGTTTCTGGAATTACACCAGTAGCAGCACTATTGCTAAAACCATAACCGTTAGCATCTCCCCAAGTAATTAAATCGGTTCTTAAATTATCGTAGCGACCGACATAATTAAGTGTGGTATTTGCACCAGTTCCAGAAATATCGGTGGCGAATAACCGATAACGGTTGGGTCGAGAACTGCCGCTACTAGAGTTACTATGGGAAGCTAACCAATAGATTCTGTTGCCAATTTTAGTAGATGCTTCGATGTCAACTTCTCTGGGAACGCCGCCGGAAATATCAGTTAAACCCAGTGAAGATGTAAAGTCAAAACTGGTGAGGGGTAAACCGGAGTTGTTGCGATCGTACAATCTAATCTTTTGATCTTCGTCATCAGCAACGAACATATAATTGGAGTCGATCGCGATCGCTGTACTCGCATCACTCGCACCTGTCAAAAATCTCGTTGTTGTCGGATTCACCGAAGCAGCAGAAGCAGCATATTTAATTACGTAATCCGCAGTTGCGCCACCACCATCGGTAACTCTAACCGTAATATCTGAATACCCCACACCAGCGGGATTAATTTTCAGATTGTAATTGTTTCCCGTGTTCGTCAAGTTTAAATTTGCTAACGGTACAACAGCAGTATTGCTACTACTAAGAATCGACACAGTTGGGTTAGGAGTTTCCGTATCGGCAACTGTAAAATCAATGCCTAAAATTTTTGCTGGATCGGTAGGATCGTTAATCACAGCACTAACATATCCCGTCCCCGTAGTTGCCAGATTTAAAAATGGTGTGGTGCTATTTTCGCTAATAGTTGGGGGATTGTTGGTGAGGTCATTATCGGTGATATTAGCAGTGACGGAAGTAATGCTAATTCCGTTATAGGTGGCATCAGTGCTAGTCGCAGTATGAGTGATTGTGCCAGTATGATTTCCTTCTTGTACAGCATCATCAACTGCGGTGACGGTGACAGTTTGCGCGATATTCCAATTAGCAGAAGTGAAGGTTAAATTGTTGGTATTGGTGCTAGTTTGAGTACCGGAAGCGATCGCAATAATTACGTCAGCAGTCGGTTGAGTATTTAAGACAACGGTGTAGCTATCTGTTGCACCACCTTCGGCGATGTCAGTGCTGGCGCTAGATTGACGAATGGTAACTCCTGGCTGAATAATGTAACCACCAGGGTTGCCAATGTCACCACCAGTAGATGTGTAGGAAATTTTAGCATCCGGGACAGCCGATAATTGCCAAGTTGCCTGGTTATTGCTACCGAGATTTGCATTACCAGTCCAGGCACTACGGTTATTCGCGTCAAAAGTGGCACTAACATAAGTGAGGCGATCGATCAGCGTGTTCGTGTTATCGTACAGGTTGATCTCATCGGAAGCACCTAAGTTGTGAATCAGTCCACCAATCACTTTCACGGTGTTAGGTAAACCCCAAGCAGTGCGAAATGCTGCTTCTGTGCTTTCTGTCAGGATAACCGACTCTCCAGGTTGTACGACACCGAAAGACGAGAGGGAAAACGAACCCGCTATGCGCGAAGAGTCATCGAAACTCCAGCCAGTCATGTCTACTGTGCTGCTACCGACGTTGGTAAATTCAACAAATTCACCATTCGCACCACCACGCATATATTCGGTGATGCGGATAGCCCCTGGCGCAACATCATTATCGGCGATCGCTACCGTAGCCGAAGTATTTGCCCCCAAAGTATAGTTAGCATTAGCAGCTAAAGTCAGGGTAACGTTTTCACTCCCTTCGACTGCGGTATCATCAACTGGTGTAATCGTGACATCAACAAAATCTTGTCCGGCTGCGATCGTCGCTGTACCTGTTAAGTTGTCGTAATCTGTACCGTTGGTTGCCGATCCACCTATGGTGTAATTTACTGTTAAAGCGTTGGTAGTGCTGCCTGTACGAGTGATGCGGAAAGTGCCTGTGTCTTGTGCTGCTTCAGCGGCGTTGGCATCGGTAGCTGCGATCGAAACTGTGGGTAAAGCAGCGTTAATCACATTTACTTGGTTAGAAGTAGCATTGACCGTTACAGATGAATTATTTGGATCTTGGTAAGTTGCCTTTGCGATATTAATAATCCCCTGAACAGTAGCAGACTGATTAACTTTTCGTTGGAATGTAAATGTTCCCGACGCGCCTGGTACAACTGAATTAGCCAGAGTATTGATATATTTAGTGACATCATTAGCTGCCGTAGTACCGCTTTGTTCGCCACCCAAAAGATTAGTAGCAGGGTCGCCACTAAAATATTGAATTGTTCCTGCTCCCTGTGCCGAACCAGTAACGTGACTGGTATCAATTACACTATCGCTATTATTATCTTTTGCCCAATTATTTAGAGTGCCGTCTTCGCTAATCACCACACTGTCAGCATTCAAGATTATATTACCGTTACCACTGGCTGGTTGTGCTTCGGAAATATTTTGGTACTGCACAACGTACTCAACAATGTTGCCAGAGGCAGATGTTTTTGATGTGGTGGAGAGAGTACCATCAGTTCCTTGAACGGCTGGCCCGGTTCCTTGCAAAATTCGACTTTGTGTTACTTGTTGCAGGAAACCTGTGTACACGCGATCGATCGTGTTGTTTTTTACTGAGTCATCTGCAACGCCATTAAAATTACTGTCAAGGAATGCGGTGATTGTTACAGGGAAGCCGCGTTGTATATTGGGATCGGTTGAAAGGGGCGTACCGGAGGGCAGATCGATACTGACTGTATAGTTAGCAGTCGCATTTGCGGCTAATAACCCGATCTGGAGGGGGTTAAATTGACTGATTGGGTTGCCGCCTACAAAGCCAGAGCTACTTGTTAATGTAAAGGCTGTGCCGTTGTATGTGTAGGTAGCAGATGAACTACCATAAGAGAGAGTTACAACTGTACTGCTAGGCAAGTCAGCTAGGTTGGTTGGCACAGCAGGTAATAAAGATATATTAGCTGAAGCAGTACCTGTATTGGTAACAGTATTAGTAAAGGTAATTGATGCTGGGTTTAAGAAAGTTCCCGGTGATGTATTAGCGGGAACTTGGGAAGATTTATTAGTAAAGTCATCGTTGTTATTTGTTGGCCCAACTGCATCAGGAGAACCGCTTGGCCCATTGAGAACTCCTAAAGTTACGGCAGGGTTTACTGTACTAGGAATCTGAGTAGTAATTGAGTTATTTGTTTCGTTACTTTCAGCAATGGTGTTGTTAGGATCGACAACTAAGGTAGCGTTACCAAGAGTACCTGCTTGGGTGGGTGTAACGTTAACGTTAATTTGGGCAAATGCACCTGCGTTGATGCTGCCACCAGTGAAAGTTAGTTCAGAACCATTAATAGTTGGAGTGCTAAAACCACCACCGAGAATATTGGAGGAATTGTAGGTAACGTTGGCAGGTAAAGTGAATTTTAATTCGATGCCAGTAGCATTAGCAGTGCCATTGTTTTGAACATCTAATGTATAGTTAAAAGGTGTACCTACAGTTAGTGGGCCGGGGGTGGAAATCCCAGTGCTTAAATCAGGAAACGGATTTGTAGGCGCAAATGCCACACCTCGGAAGGCTGTGTTAGTTGCAGCCGTTGCTATGGTTGAAAGAGTGCCTGTCAGAGTTGCATTGTAGCCAGAAGTGTCAGTCAATTTATACAATGAACCACCACCAGATCCCGTAGACCCACCAGTAGTGCCATAAAGGGTAACATTTGAGCCATTGGCAATACCCGTTAAACCTCTGACACCAGTAGCTGCGATCGTTCCATTCGCAGACCAGCTACCAGATGAAAGGGAATACTTTTTAATCTGATTTGCACTATCATCTGCAACGTAAAGTGTGTCAACCCCTGCAACGCCAGCATTAAGGTCAGCGAAAAAGAAGCTATATGCGCTTGGGCTGTTGGTATCTGTTAAACCAGGTAATCGTGTAATGGTCTGAGCGCCACTTGTTGGCAAACCCGTACCAACCGTTTCAATCCCCTTAAAGGTATTAGTACCAGAACTAGATGAAGCATATAACTGATTGTTGAAAATATTTAATTGACGCACATTTCCAAAGGTACCGCTGGCAGCCGTACTGCTAAGGTCAGTAGAGGTTGTAGATCCAAAAGTAGTGTAACGTACACCACCAGCACCACCCGCAACCCATATATCTGTTCCGTTTGTACTAACAACCGATCGCGCATTATTGCCAGTTGCAAAATCAGATAATGCAGTTGAAGTGTCAACTAGACCATTAGCATCAACACGACCAACAACCCGATTAACAGATGCACTTGTTGAACTTGTTAATCCAGTTGTAGGTATAGGCGCATCGTATCCTGTTAGAAACAGATATTTCCCATCGGCGGAAAGTGTAAGTAATCCCTCTGACGTTGCGGTACCACTCGCAATCAATCGTTTGTTAGCGCCACTAACTGTAGTTGGTAGGGCGATCGATTGGACGATCGTACCTGTAGGTGTGTACTCATCCAAAAATACAGGGTTGCCAGTGTTAACCAGGGTGTTGCTTCCATCTCCAACCCGATAAATAACAAGATTTCCAGCCGTGAAAGGAGCTAAAACTGAGTTGTAAGCTGACCTTACCCCAATCTGAAAGGCGAGGGGAGCAGTGATATTACCGGTGGCATATTCTAAATTCCAATCTCCACCCAAAACGACGCTACCAGTTGCATCATCTGAGGCGGCGATATCTGCACCTGTAATTTGACTTAACTGTTGAACAAAGGTTTTACCTGTGTCGCCTTGCGCTACATTACACCCGTAAAGCAGAATATCAGCACCGGGCGTGAGAGAATTTGACCACTGTTGTAGTAAATCGCTGTATGTACTTTGAATAGTTTGGGAGTTTAGTTGCGCTATTCCCAGTTGTAAATTTCCTGAAGTTCCATGAGAAACAATGTGTACGGTGTCGAATATACCTGTTTTTAAGGCTTCGCTGATTTGTGTTACACCATCTTTAGTTGGATCGAGAATCACCAGTTTGGTGTCAGTATTTAGTCCCTGGAGAAGGCTTTGGTAATCGGGAACTGTAGGATCGATAAATAAAATGGCAGTCATTGAAAAATACCTCTTTGAATGATAGAAACACAAGTAAATCAAAAAACAACTGAAACCCAAAAATTTAGTGATTTGTGAGTTGGTCGCAACCTTGATTTGACTAAATGAAAAAGTTAGAATACACCGCAACGGAAATGTTTGGTTTCTATTTAGTTAACTGTAGAAACATCAAATAATTTCCTTTGATTAATCGATCGATTACCCACAAAAATTACTAGCGACAAACTAGCTAAGTAAGCTCGCACAGAAACTAAACCCAGCTAATTTATTACTAGTTTTTTCAGGTAAATATGTAAATCTTTATTAACCAACAATCTCAAAATACCATGAGAATTATTGGTGAAACCAGAGTACATTCACGGAGAGAGAAATATAAATTTTCCTTGTACTAAATAGTAGGTCATCAAAGCCAGAAAAACCCCACCCCTGCCAAAGCTACGCTTTGTCTCCCCTCCCCGTAAATGGGGAGGGAATTAAGGGGTGGGGTTTAACTTTGTAGTAAGGACAACAAATTATGTGAACTTGACATCAACCGCAAAGTTTCCAGATTCACTTAAACTAAGGGAAAACTCGTAGGAGCGATCGGTTGAATATCCCGATCGTAACCGCCGATTTGATTAGTACGTAAAACCCAAATTGTCGCCCCATGTTTGAGGAAAATTTGAGCGATCGCATCACTAGCAATCCGGGGTAGAAGAGTGCGCCAACTGCCTAAACCAGTTAAGAGATTTTGTAATGGATTATCTTCCAGAGTACTGCCCAAATTATACTCGTTTTTTTCCCAATCAGAACGCGGCCCACCAAAAGGTTGCAGTTGTTTTTGCAATTCTTTCTTTAGCTGATTGAGTTGCCAAAAACGTCCTTCTTGTTCTGGACTAACTGCGAGTAATTTTTTCACTAGTTCCGGGTGAGCTTGCAAAAATTTGGTGGTTTGAGTCAAACTTGCAAACAATGCTTGATTAGAGTCTTGGGCACAGTTGTTAGCAGGGCCAACAAAAGTTCCCCCAGTGCCATCTCCGATGCGATAACGAGCCGCCATAACTTCCAATTGTCGTAACATTTCCACTAAAGGAGAAGCTTGGAAGCCATCAATGTTGTATATACCTGTAAAAGAATCGAGTTTTATCAAAATATCGCACACTGGACGCACACCCGCCCAACCAAATTGGCGATCGCCCATGTAACGCGACCAATCCAAAATACCCGCAATCAGACCATCTGTGTTATGAGTATAAATCTGGTAATAGCGAATATCAAATTTCAACTCATCAGCTAAAGGTTCCCGAACAACTTGAGCGACACCGTAAGCAAAATGTCCAAAGAAAATGGGAGTACTAGCAGCAGGTTCTTTCTTTTTCCCCCCAATACCTCCGTAGGTGTGGATAACCAAAGCGAGGTCGTTTTCTTGCCAATCTGCGATCGCTTCTGCGATTCCCTCCCGACGGGGACTGAGTAACACAGAAGTAATTCTACCTTTCTTGGCGGCTGCATCTGCCCAAGCACCTTTGAGGATGTATTTCTCCCCTTGTTTGCGTCCAAAAATTACCTCTTGCGGTTGCAGGCGCAACAAAGCACGGGGAGCAATAGACTGAACTACAAAAGTTCCCGAAGCATCTTTGGCACCGTAGATATACCAACCTTGTTCGTTAAGTGAAACCTTCTCAATACTGCGACTAGTGGAAGGAAAACAACCATTAATATTTGCCTTTACCTGCGGCATTCTAACAATTTCAGCAGCGCCATCAAACTTTCCCGTTGCTTGATTAAAATGCCAAACACGAAATTTGTCTGTATCAGCGATCGGCTTGATAAATTTCACCAGTGCATAGTAACGCCCAGTAATTTGCACAGGTGTACTGGAGATGTAGAGGGAAGTGATAAAGTTTTGAGTTTTGAGTTTTGAGTTTTGAGTTAAAGAGTTTTCTTGCCCCTGTGCCCCTCTGCTCCCCTGCTCTTCTACAATGACTGGCTCATTGAGCATTACAATTACATCATCTGCGGGATGGGAGCCAGCTAGAGATTCTAGAGGGTTTACTCGCTGCCAGTGGTTTAAGCGATCGGGATGAATTAACCCACCATACTTGCTGCTATACTCAGCATCAGCACTAAAGTGAACGTCTCTGGTGACTGCTGCCATTAGCTTTTGCACAAAAGGTTCGTGGCTCCAACGCAAGTTTACTACCTGCCCGACTAAGTGCTGAAAATTATCAGGGGCGTGATAAATTTCTATCAATGCTCCCCGCACTTGATGTCTTTGTTCGGGTTTGGGTAAAATCAAGCGACCCACCCAATCACCAATGGGGCGATATAGGACGGGATCTACAGTTTGATTAATTGGATAATAATTGGGATGGTTAAAATCTGCTGCTTGATAAAGAGTATAGTCGCTGATTTTCCTTTTCATTAGCTGGTCAGCCCTTAAAGCTTGACCTTGGAGAATTTGCAAAATTACTTCGATCGTTTGCTCTAAATAACTACATCCATCAGCTAAAAAAGCGTTCGGGTCCATCATCCCGCCTGGAACTTGGTGTCCCACTGGCCCTAAAGAAATGATACTAATTTTTCCCTTGCGTTTGGCTCGGTTCCAGTAAGACAAGAAAAATATCTTCCAACGACCGGGAAACATAATCGGCCCAATGCGTTCTACACTGTCCTTATCTCCGACTAAATGATAAAGATGTTGTAATTTCAGGATGTTGTTATTGCCGCTCATTACGCCACCTAACGAGACGACATCGATCGAAGCCCCCGTTGCCCGTCTTAAGTATGGCCCAGCCGCAACGGACATTTCCCCACCCCCACTATAACCAATGAGCGTAATCGGTACGCCGCTGCCAGGTTGATAACCCTCTTTAATTAACCCGTTGTAAAGTACCTGTGCAATGCCTTGATTGTAGATCGGGCCGTAACGTTGATCTGCGGAAACTGCCACTATAAACACATTTCGCAAATTAAGTACTACTCCCAATAATGCAGTTGGGTTGCTCCAACGCATTTTATCTGCCAGTCGCCACAAAAATGCTAAAGGTCGGTCTTGATTCAAGGGTTTATTGAGTACGGAGTACATCATTAATCCCTCGATCAGTTTCATATCTTCGGGTAAAACCGCTTTAAAAGCAGTGAGAAAGTCCTCAACATCAGGGGTGTACTCTTCGCCAGATTGCCCAATGCCATCTAAGTAAATTATGTAGCGGGAGAGTTTTTCGGGATTGGGGACTGGGGACTGGGGACTGGGGACTGGGGAGGTTTGCGATTCTACCGTGTTTAAATCGTCACCGTACCAACCAGCCCACCAGCCAAGGGTTTCTAGGGGTGCGAGTAAGCCAGCGAAGACGATCGCCACTACGCCAATCCAAACTAAATTAAAAATTAAGCGAAACAATTTAGGTAAGTCATCATACCAGCCAAAAAAGAAATTGCGAATTGGGCGCATCAGATCGGTTAAGAGAATAAAAATGACTGCCATTGCTAACAGACTGATAACCCATTTAATAATTGCGGAAATGTTGCGGCTATCCTGTTCTAGCTGAACAATGGGATCGGAGGTGTCAACGCTTTGAGTAACTTTAATTTCTGGGGATGTTGATTGATGGGTTACTTTTTGGGCTACTGCTTGGATGGCATCAGTTGCCGATCTACCCTGTTGACGGGGAGGGGTGGCGTTAACTTCTGGTACTGTAGTTTGAGTTGGGGTAATGATGGGTGAAGAAGTTTGGGCGATACCGGATTTAATAATTTCCCGAAGTTCCTCATAGTTGGTAGCTAATTGAACTCCGGCAACTCGATCGGCAATTTTTTTACCTAGTTTAGCGATCGGTTGTCCGATCGTACTTTCTAATACTTGAAGAGCTACCCAGCCAAATGCTACATAACCAAGGGCGATCGTCTCACTCACATTAGTAACAGCACTAAAACCCACAACCATTGCCAGCAACCGCCACACCGATAGTAAATTCAAAATTGGCACGCCTACGTAGGGTAACGCCCCTAAAAAGCTAAACAACAAAGGTGCATAACTTAGTCCCAACACCTTCATCAGTTGCAAAAAGGGAACATTAATCGACCAAGGTAACAAGCAAATCAGCCAGGTACTAAATACTAAAAATAGAAACCCGAAAGTATAAAGAATTGCATTCAGGAACAAGCTAAAAACGAAACGGACTGGCCTAATGCGGTTAATAAACAAAATAATACTTTGTCCAATACTCAAAGATAAACCAGCTAATACCACCACCAGCAAAGCTAAAAACATTCCATCCCTTAGATTAACAATAGCTTGAAATGTTTCTGAATTAAAACTAAATACCCCTCCGATTAATTCCCAGAACTTAGATGAAGCCGTTGTGTTCATGGCAGTATTTCCCTAATAGAATGAGTTGCGAGATTAAGATATGATGCCGATCGATCGCCAATGCGTATGCGTTAGCACATATTTACCCGATCGGGTGGCACTAGCGCAACCAGGCAGCAGGCAGAAGGGGACAAAACCTTTGATTTTCAGCTTTTTCCTTTTTAACTGCTCTATCATTTCTACTACGCCGCACTAGTTTATCCAAATACAATAAGCAAAATATAAGAAACTAGGCTACCAAATTGGTTCTTTTGTACTTGTGGGGGAAAGGGTCTGGGGTATTCGCGATTCATGAATCGCCCCTACGACTGGGATTTCTGATAAATAAAGTATTCCAAGAATTAATTAGATTTATTTATTAGACTCTTAAGATAGATGTCAACCAGAAGTAAAGTCGAGATAATCTTTGAAAATCTCTATAAATAGGAGTCGTAATTGTGCGTTTCGAGCAATGGTTAGGACTATTTGCTTTTATTATTTCTGTTTATATATTGTGGCAAATTAACCAAATCATACTATTGGTATTCGGTGCAGTAGTACTGGCAACAGTTTTAAATAGAGTAGTGATATTCCTTCAGAGATCTCGCATAAAACGAGGTATTGCTGTAGCTTTAACCATTCTATTTTTACTATTATTTATAGTTGCTTTTTTTGCGATAGTGTTTCCGCCAATTATCGATCAAGTACGAAAATTAATTGACTTATTACCAAAATCATTACAAAGTGTGCGTCTCTGGTTTGATTGGATACAAACTGTAGTTCCGCATCAACTAGTAGATAATATTCGTAATTTGCAAGGTTTTACGCAAAATTTACAAACTTGGTCAAGTCGGTTATTTGGTAACTTTTTTGCTTTCTTCAACAATTCGTTAGGTATCGTGTTAAATTTTCTACTCTTTTTAGTAATAACTATCATGTTTTTGGTAAATCCTGCACCATACCGTCGAGTTTTTGTCTTAGCGTTTCCGGCATTTTATCGACGGCGAGTTGAAGAGATTCTTTCGGAGTGCGAAACTTCTTTAGTTGGCTGGATTAAAGGCACTTTATTTGATATGTTAGTTATTGCTATAGTTAGTTATATTGGGCTGTTAATTTTACGAGTACCATTGCCGTTAGTTAATGCTTTGTTAGCAGGTTTATTAGAATTTATCCCTAATGTTGGCCCAACTTTAAGTTTAATTCCACCTACATTATTGGCTTTTCTTGATGCACCTTGGAAAGCGGTGGCAGTGATCATTTTGTACATTATAATTCAGCAGTTTGAAAGCTTGGTTTTGGTGCCAATGGTAATGAAGCAACAGGTATCTTTGTTACCAGTATTTACTATTTTGTCAGTAGTAGTTTTTTCCAGCTTTTTCGGGTTTTTGGGTTTGTTTTTAGCAATTCCGCTATTAATTGTAGTGCAAATTTGGTTAAGAGAAGCTTTGGTCAAAGACATACTTAATCAATGGCAACCGAAGGAGGAGTAGGGGACAAGGGGACAAGGGGACAAGGGGAAGTTACGAGTTTTAAGTTATCTCCCCTGCACCCCTGCACCCCTGCTCCCCTGCTCCTCTGCTCCCCTGTGCACCCCTGCACCCCTGCTCCCCTGCTTTATTGCTGTGCGGTTATGCGAGAGGCTGGGGAATTAAACAAGGCTTTAAAGTTGGATTTGCGTTCGACACTAGGTTCTGGTGCATAGTCCCAAAGGCTTTCGTAGAAGAAGAAAGTTACGCCTAAACCCCGATCGCGTGCGGCTTGCACTTTAGACTTAATTAATGGCATAGACACTGGGCGATTTCTTAAACCTGTGAGAACACCGACTGCGGTAGGAATTTTTTGTTGTGCTGCTTGAATTTCCGATCGCCCAATCTGATCGAGAAAACTGGGCATATCGGGACGATAAACTTGCACAATTAATTCATCAACAATATTTTGTTCTACCCAAGTCGTCCAATCTTGCAAATAACCATTGTAAGCGGTGATGTAAGGGTTAGGTGAAACGGAGAAAATTGCTTGGGGTTTTCTCTGTTTGACTGCTTGATTCAGTTGTGTCATGAAGGCAGTAATTTTATCTGCACGCCAACGCATCCAATCGGGATCTTCGGGATTTGCTGGTGCATTTTTGCCTGTTTCTTGTTTGTATAAGGCTAGGGTGTAGCGATCGTACCCGAACTCTTTTGGTAAACAGGTATGATCGTCAAATTGAACGCCATCAACATTATATTTACTGATAGCCTCCAACACTAAATCAGTCATGAATTGCTGCACCTCTGGAAGGAAAGGATTTAACCAAACTACTTCGCCAGCGGCACTAATTGATGTTAGACTCCTGTCCTGTTTTCTGGTTAACCAATCGGGATGATTTAAGACTAATTCAGAGGTAGGCGGAGCCATAAAACCAAACTCAAACCAGGGAATTACTAGCAAATTTTGGCGATGAGCAAATTTAATTAATTCTGCCAAAATGTCTTGTCCCTGCGAACCTTTACCGATATATGATTGATAAATTCCTGTTTTTTTTGCTACTTGACTGTCAGGATACTGCACGTAACCAGAATTCCATACCACTGGATAAATTGTGTTAAAATTCAGTTGTGCTAATTGATTCACGGCATTTTGCAGTTTGGCATTATCCATGAGCACATCAGTATCATTGCTCGTCATCCAAACTCCGCGAATTTCCGGTGCTGGAGGTCGTGCAACTGGTGGCGCAATCTGTTCTTCGGGAAAGAGAATCAGTTGAGCAAATGCTTTGATTGGTTGACCAATTAGCAAAACTGTGATTAGTGATGCCAGAACGAGCAAGCCAAAGTATTGAGGCGAGCGTCGCCACCCTTTACGGGTTAAAAGTGATTTACTTGACTTTAATCGTGATTTTGCTACCAAAGCTCTTAGTTGCATACCTTCTTAACAAAACTTTGAAGTAATTATACAAGTATTTTTACTCAGTAAGTAAATAGCTGATTTAAGATTGCTATTTTGGCTTGCGAGCAAAATAATTTAATTTAATCTTACCTACAAATTATTTATTAAGCTCTACGGATTTTACCTAAATAAGAAATTTTCTTTCTTACGGAAGTCGAAATTTGGCGATCGCATCACTACCGTAAATATATGTATCCCGATAAAAATTAGTTCATTGTCAGGACTTCAGTCCTGCAATTTCCCAATGTCAATACCATATAAAGATAGGAAAATCTCATGCAAACTCACGTAGAAAAAGCCACAAAAGATCTCAAACTAAAGAGAATTGCTAATGCTTTAAGATGGACAGGTTGGGTAAGTTTTTGGGTACAGCTAATTTTGCTTGCTGTTACTTCCCTAATGTTAATATTGGCAATTTCCGGTCGCACTTTCAATCGTACCGCAGAGACTACCCCTGTAGGACAAGCAGTTAATTTTAATCAAAGCACAACACCCGGAATTGGAATTGGTATTTTTTGGGCGGGATGTGGAATTTTAGCATTATTATTTGGTCTTTTTATGGCGTTCCGTCAAACTCGTTTAGCCAGAAGATTATTTAACTCTAATGAGGCAATTTATCCCCAAAAATCAGAGGTTTTACAAGTGCTCCGTTGGGGTGTAATTATTGGTTTAGTGGGAATGCTTTTAAGTATTTTAGGCGGTGGTGCAACCATTGGTATGTTATTGGCAAAATCGATCGCCCAACCTCAAGGTGTAGCAATTTATGACCCCAGTAGAATTATTAGGTCTTTAGATATTTTCGTAGCAGCAGCAAACATGAATGCAATTACCGCTCACTTTGTCGGAACTATAACTTCTTTAAGTGTAATTAACTGGCTAAATCGTCAATAATCAGAATCGTTACCAGGTTGAACCTGGTAACGAAAAACAGAGGCTCTGCCTCAAGGTGCAAGTCTCAGTTAACCTAATCCCATTCCTTCAGTTTCCGAAACTAATAATCTACCTTCTCCCTCATAAACCCAGACAAAACCTTCACCACCACCTCTACCAAAATGCCCTAATTTGCGATAATCTTCGACAATTCCTTTGGTGAAACCTTTTACCATATCAAAATCAGCAATGAGGATTTCACCTCTGTTTAATTCCACCACTTTTGCAGGTGTAATTGTTCCCAATACAGCTTTTGCTGCCTTATTTGGTAAAGCTTTCAAGGCAATTCTCCATTTACCATCGCTAGAACCGATCGTTTGTCGATACTTCAATCTTTTTGCCCCAACTACTACATTATCCGAGCAAAATTGAAATATGTCATCATCAAATTCCCATTGTTCGTGGTCTGCTATTGCGATCGATGTATAATGCAAAAAATTCCCCTTTTGTCTTGGCTCTAAATGTACCGTACCAGTCCCTTTATAAACCGGAGCATTGTACTCAATATCTGTAGTCAAAGCAACCCAAATATCCCTTAAACGATTATCAGTTTTGTAAATCTCATAAGATAATCTACCAACACATCTATGTAAAGCTCCTTTTTGAATAATTACTCCCGAATTTTCCAGATGAATTTCCACTTGCTGAACAAAAGGAATAGTTTTTGTGGGATGATAATATTTGTTAGTTTCTTTGTTGATGTTATTTTGCAGATACCACAAATCTGTCGGTTCTAAAACTTTAACTAGGTATTCCATAACTGTAACAAAACTTTTGCAAAAATTTTCAAAGTTGACCGATCGTTTTATGTGTTTGGGGAATTACCCGCACTTGTTTAACAAAACGTTTCATTAAACCTTGCCATTCTAAAACAAAATCTGGCGGAGGTGCTAAGATGCTTGATTGATTAGCAATGGGTGTTACAGGTTGCAAAAATATGGAAATTTCCGGGTTGCAAGCTGCTACTAATTCTCCAGCTAATTCTAACTCTTGAGGATTAGTTTCGCTGGAAATAATCAGCTTGACAAAAGTTTCCAAATTAGCATCATGGCATAAGTTTAAAAACTTTTGATGGGCTGACCAATGATTTTCATCGCTGACGCTAGGTAATTTGATATCCATACCCACAGAATCTAAATAAGGTAACACCATTGCTAATTCTTCTGGGCGATGTCCACCCGTTTCTAAGTAGATAGGCAATCCAGTAAGGTTGCGTACTTGCGGAAGAAATTCAACTAAAAAACTTGCGTGAAGTAACGGTTCCCCACCAGTCAAACTGATGTTGTCATGCAACCCCGGTTGGTTTTGCTTTTCTACCCAGTCTAATAAAGATGGTAGTGCTACTGGATTGGGATAGTTGACAAAATCGCGTTTTCCTGGTGTTTGTTCAATTTTACAGGTTGGTGGTGTTTGCCAGGTGTGGGCGCTATCGCAATAATGACACCGCAAGTCGCAAATTGCGAAGCGGATAAAGATTTGGCGTGTACCAACGTTCAAACCTTCGCCCTGAATGGCGGAAAATAGTTCAATTAATCGTGCTTTCAGAAAATTATCGGTCATTTATTAGTCTCATCTGCTGAAAACCATGCTAACTTTTATTCTTCTAACTGTTTTACTTAAGTAGAAAAGCATTCGTGCCTTCTGGATCGGAATTTTTCAGTATAAGTGGGAACTAGTATTTTTGCTCGATCGGGTTATAAATGTGTTAAATACGGTAATTTATGACGATCGCACTCAGTATAAACCAATTGGTTTCATGTTACTTAAAATTAATTAAACGCAGATTCACTGCCTAGCTTAAACTGTTTCCAGTGATGGATATCACAGAATTTAGAGAAAAAACCATAAATTAATATCATGAGTTAAGCGATCGAACAATGCCGCCTTAACTTTAGGAATTCTGATTCTCAAAGTGTTATTAATCTCTCCTCCTTCACGGACTTATTTTGAGTTATGTATTGCCAGACTAATTGATTAGAGCCTAAAGCCAACATCGTGAATGTAAGCGAGGTCTTCTCTGTACCAATTATTCATCGACCACTTTTCCTCGGAGAGTCTTAATCTGACTTCGTTTCGTTTTGCTATCTAAACGTTTTCTTTGAGAACTGCGAGTTGGCTTGCTTTTTTTTCGAGGTTTGGGGAGTGCGATCGCACTTTTAATCAATTCTTGCAATCTCTGCAACGCCTCTTCTCGATTCTGCTCCTGAGTGCGGTGTTCTTGAGCCTTAATGACAATCACACCTTCTTTGGTAATCCGCCCGTCGGAAAGCTTCAACAGCCGTTCTTTGTAAGACTCAGGTAACGAAGAAGCAATAATGTCAAAGCGCAAGTGAATGGCAGTCGCCACCTTATTGACATTTTGCCCTCCAGCCCCTTGAGAGCGAACTGCACTCATTTCAATCTCACACTCTGGAATAGTCACATTCTGAGAAATTTGTATCATAATTTAACAATTGTCCAGAGATGAGTCACGCTAGTCTTTAAGCAAATTTTACTCTGGTTCATCTTTATCTATTATCTCCTGGCAGACTGAGTAAGGAAAATAAGCCAATGGATCGATTGAATTTCAATGTTTTGCAGCAATTTTGGACGATCGCCAAATCCTACTGGTCAGGGGATGAAAAATGGCGAGCCAGAGGGTTGCTGCTGGGAGTCGTGCTGTTCCTGCTGGCGTACACGGGATTGAGCGTAATACTCAACAACAAGCGAGGCGTGTTAATTTCCGCCCTTTCCGCCCAGGACGAAAGCCGCTTTTGGCAAACGGTAATTGTTTTCATTGCTGTGCTGGTAATCTATGCACCATTGCTGGCGGGTTATACTTATCTGCGCGATCGCCTCAGTTTACAATGGCGCAAATGGCTCACTCATCGATTCGTAGATAACTACTTTCGCAACCGTGCTTATTACAACCTACATATCTCAGAAACCGAGATTGATAACCCAGATCAGCGGATTGCCGAGGATGTTCGCAGTTTTACCCAAGAATCACTTACCTTTTTGCTGGTGTTAGTGGAGTCGGTGCTGTCGGTGATTGCTTTTAGCAGCGTACTCTGGGGCATTTCTAAACCCTTAGTATTTTTTCTGGTAATGTATGCTCTGATTGGAACTTTGGTAACAACATTTGTGTTTGGTAAGCCGCTTGTCCGACTCAACTTTGAACAACTCAAGAAAGAAGCGAATCTTCGTTTTAGTTTAGTGCGAATTCGGGAGAATGCAGAAGCGATCGCTTTTTATCGCGGAGAAGAGCAAGAGTCAAATCAGGTTAAACATCGGTTTTTAGAGGTATTTGAGAATGTCAAACGGCTTTTGGTTTGGGAATTGAACTTAAACATTGTCACGAACGCTTATGAGTTCATCCCCTTTATTCTGCCTGCTTTGGTTGTCGCACCTGCGATTTTTGCCGGAGAGATGGAGGTGGGTAAAGTTTCGGAAGCGCAGGGAGCTTTTATCCGCGTCTTTTTCTCGCTCAATGTTGTTGTTGCCCGTTTTCAACAATTGACTACGTTTGGCGCTGGAATTAATCGTCTCTATACCTTTGCTCAGTTTTTAGAACAAACAGAAGCAGATCGAGCATCCGACGAGCAAAAGCCCAGAATTGAGACGGTTGAGGCAGAGCGTCTAGTAGTGGAACACCTGAGTCTACAAACTCCCAATTATCAGCGGACGTTGGTGGAAGATTTGTCGATCGAAATTCCTGCTGGACAAGGACTTTTGGTGATGGGACCAAGTGGTTGCGGTAAGAGTTCGTTGCTCAGAGCGATCGCAGGACTATGGAATTCTGGTACAGGTAAGATTATTCGTCCTGCATCTGACCAGATCCTATTTTTACCACAGCGTCCTTATATGGTACTGGGTACTCTCCGCGATCAACTGCTCTATCCCAACACCCATCTCGAAGTTAAGGACGAACACTTAAAGCAAGTTCTGGAACAAGTGAATTTAGCAGATTTAGATGAAAGGTTTGGTGGCTTTGATGCCGAACCGGATTGGGCAGATGTCCTCTCGTTGGGCGAACAACAACGGTTGACTTTCGCTCGGTTACTGCTGAACCAACCCAAGTACGCTATTCTGGACGAAGCGACCAGCGCGTTAGATATTGGTAATGAGGAACGGTTATATCAACATTTGCGGGAAAAAGGGACTACTTTTTTAAGTGTGGGGCATCGCTCTACATTGGTTTCTTACCATCAATCTTTGCTAGAACTGTCTCAGGACAAAACCTGGCAGATAAAACAACCTGTGTCTATTGCCAAAGAACAGTCCCAGTTATTTGAACTTCCATCAACCACTTGATAATTCTACATAGTAGTCGGTCTGTTTCCTTTCCTCACCAGTAAGAAAAATTGAACTATGGCAAAGCAGGAAGAACCACTCACGGGAGAAGCACTTGTTAAGGAAGTTTGTCGGCGGATTCGAGTAGCTCGTAGCTACTGGGATGCCCATAACAATGCAGCTTGTCGGGGAGAAAGAGAGAAAGCATTAGCCCTTTACAACACGCTGACTAAAGAACAAAAAGACCAGATTCCGCAGCAGTTGAGGGTATGGTTGCGTTACCGCAGTGAAAAATACTTTGGTACACACCGAACACCACCTAAATCAAAACGAAAGTTGAAATAGTATTTTTACAAGAATCATAATTCTTGTTAGAATCAATATCTGCCATCTACATTCCGGTCTGTTACTGGCGCATTGGAGAAAAGCTGATTCAAGCCATCCCACTGAAACATAAATTTCCTGCTCTTAGACTGGCCCCAGGTATTTGATTTGGGATAGGGGCACCACTAGGAGTAACTACATCAATGACATTTCGTAACCTCGGTCTTTCGACCGACCTGCTTCGTGCTGTTGCCGACTCTGGCTACACAGAGCCGACCCCCATTCAGCAGCAAGCAATTCCCGCCATCCTGCAAGGAGAAGACGTTTTCGCCAGTGCCCAAACTGGAACGGGAAAGACGGCTGGCTTTACCCTACCTCTACTGCAACTTTTGGGCACCACCAACCCTAAAGGGGGACATCGCACGCCTCGCGCCCTTATCCTCACTCCGACTCGCGAACTGGCAGATCAAGTTAACGATAGCGTCAAAACTTATGGTAAATACTTGTCTTTGCGCTCGGCTGTAGTCTATGGCGGTGTGGGAATTGTACCGCAAATTCAAATGCTGCGTCGGGGAATTGATATTCTAGTCGCTACACCCGGACGGTTGCTCGACCACCTGGGGCAAAAGACCGTAGATTTATCCCACGTAGAGATACTAGTGCTGGATGAATGCGATCGAATGTTAGACATGGGTTTCATCCACGATATTCGCAAGATTTTGGCGCAATTGCCTTCATCTCGGCAAACGTTGATGTTTTCTGCCACTTTCTCTCTTCCGATTCAGCAACTTGCCAAGACTCTGCTGAAATCTCCAACCCAAATCGAAGTCGCTCCCCGTAATACTGCTGCTTCTCAGGTGGAACAGGTAGTTCATCCAGTCGATAGTCAGCGCAAGCGAGAACTGCTTTCTTATATGATTGGGTTCCACAATTGGCAACAGGTGCTAGTTTTTACCCGCACAAAACACGGAGCCAACTGTTTAGCTGAGCAGCTTGCTCAAGATGGGCTGAAAAGCACTGCAATTCATGGTAACAAAAGTCAGGCAGCCCGCACCCGTGCCCTGCAAGACTTTAAGCAAGGGAAAGTGCGGGTATTAGTCGCCACTGATGTCGCATCACGGGGTCTAGATATCGACCAACTTCCATTTGTGGTGAATTTTGAACTCCCTGATGTCCCAGAAGACTATGTGCATCGCATTGGTCGCACAGGTCGTGCTGGAAATGCGGGACGAGCAGTTTCGCTAGTCTGTGAAGATGAATATCCACTCCTGAAGGACATCGAACGGTTGCTCAATCAAACCCTTGTCTCATCTGTAATTCCAGGGTATGAGCCAGCATCAATTGTCAAATCTAAGGCAGACCAACCGAAGCGTCAGCGATCGAATCAACGTCGCAGTAATCGTGCTAAGTCCCCGACACCATCTACACCCACCCGCAGCAAAAAGCCCACCTCACCAGGTCGCGCTCCCAAAAAGCTGCACACTGCTTAAACACCTAGCAATTGCCGCATAATCAGGGCAAGATACCCGACTTCACAAGAGAAGTCGGGTATCTATTCCGCTGGCTCACAACTCAAATAGAATTGCTATATATTTAGAGGCGTGAGCGATCGCTCACGCCTCAATTTTCCAATCTTCAACCTGCAACCCCTCAATCCGCCCAAACTCCCCTGTATTATGTGTCACCAGAGTTAAATTATTTGCCAGAGGGATTGCGGCAATTTGTAAGTCGTAAGCTCCAATGGGTATGCCTCTAGTTTCTAACTGTGCCCGAACCACCCCAAAGGTAATAGCGGCAAGATCGTCAAAAGGAAGTGAAATAAACTGTTGTAAGAATGCTTGCTGTAGGGCAAAGTTGCGTTCTGGGTTGGCACTTTTCATCGCTCCAAAGCAGAGTTCTGCTTTGACAATTGAACATACAGCTATCTCTTGATTGACATCTCCCCTCAAAGATTTCTCATTGGTGTCTCCAGAGATACAAAGTAGTGACGTACTCAAAGCAATCGAGACAGCGATTCCAGCTTTGGCCATCGAAGAGGCGATCGCTAATACCAAAACCGAAGAGGAACGTAGGCGATCGTTACTAGCACAATTAGTGGTGAGCCTGGTAATAGCAATGAGTTTTTGGTCGCCCCAGTAGTCGTCCAGGTACACAAGCAGCGTTTCCCTTGCGTTAGATTAGTCATATTGGTAGAAGCAGGAACGCACTTAATATTTGATGCAATAAGAGTGTCCATATCGCATCGGAGAACGAGTGCGGGCATTGGTCAGTTAGGGTATTAATGTTTCAAGCTGCAACCACTGCTGGGGTTCCACCATTACGCCTGGGTTTTACAGGCACATTACGAGTCATCCGTCGTGCCATTCCTAAGTTTCAACGCTTACAACCAGAAGAATTCCCTTTTTTTTCGATTGGCTCACCCTAGAGATTTTAGATACGTTATTACCCGAAGGAGTTTCACGTAATAACCCCTGAGTTGTGAAAAAACCTGTATCAAAGTTTCGTTCTAAAAAGCCAAAACACAGAGGTACTGGACAACGAGTTAAATCTCCTAAATTTCATATCACTATTCACTCTTTCAGCCTTAACTGAACCGTATTGGGCTAAAATCAGTTGAACTCAAGTTCCTGTTGTGAAGTATAACTTGGCGTTTTACGCCAAATTATGTTGCAAGTGACAAACTCTGACTTTTTACCCGGAATTCACCTCGATTCTAATGACGACTTACTTGATTAACAGTTGAGGACGGAATTAATCATATAAACTTCACTGCTGTTTCTAGCTTATTCCTGCATCCCTTCGTATAACAATCGGGCAAATAATCGCGCACCATCATCTTTTTTCAGTTCGCTGTAAGCGGGAGGTTGTCGAAAACCAACCACTCGCAAATCTGATAATAATTCTGGGTGAAATTGGCAGGTAAAAGAACGCCGAATTAGTTTACTTTCAAAATCTTTGTAATTGATACAAGTAGCCGAACATTCTGTTAACACCTCACCTTCATGAGCAGTTGAACAAAGTATTTCGATCGTATATGGCATTTGCATCAGCCACGATAAAGAACTTCCGGCTAAAATATGACGGTGGGGAATAATGGTATTGTGTAACAGAAGATATGCCCAGTTAGCAAACAATATTGCTTCTTCATTCACTTCATCAGAATGAAACATAGCAATATTCAGTTCGTGTTCGTACTCGATCGAAGTATCAATTACCCCTTTGAACTCATCTGCTGTTACTTCATGGGCTGTAATTAACTCTTGGGGAATTCCCGATGTTTCACTATTCGGAGATTGATAGTGAAGTAACTGGCGATCGCCAACTTCTTTGAATTCATTAGGCGCAACAGTGAATTCTGGTTCGTGCCAATTTTGGGCAACTACATTACCATTTTTTTTCTTAACTTGTAGAGAATTACCAACACTTTCAATTTTCTGACAAACAGTTTGCAATGCTTTTAGAGCTTTACCTTGAGGGTCGCGTTGTAATTCTGTTAAATTCAGCACTTGCTGCACAGCCTTTTGAATTAGACGAATATGTGCTTGGGCTGCTAATTGATGACTCAAACAAATAAAAATTGCAGGCGCACTGGTAGGCGAGCGCGATAGTAATAATTTCTCTACAAATAAGTGCAATTCTGCTAGTGAAGATTTACCTCCAGCAAAGGTAGAAGCATCTCGCACCGATGGTTCGCCGCCTTCTAGCACTACCGCTAAACCAGAAGAGATCACAGGAATAATCGCTTCTGGATCTAGCAATCCTGATGACCATAATGGGAATAAAATCGAGTCACAATCAGCAATAGTTTGAGCGATATAAGCAACATTGAGAGAAGCACGAACGTGCTCTCCTAATGGGTTATAACCAACGTGGTCCCAGGGTTCAACGATCGCGATCGCATTACGAAATAGTCGCGGGTGTTTCATCAAGAATTCAAAGTCTTCCTGAGAGTTAATCACTTTTTCTAGTGGCTGACTTTGACCCCAGTCAAAACTACCATTCTCAGAGAGTAATGATTTTTCCTGCAAAGGGTTTTCCGAATGGCGATCGGCTAAAAAACGTCCCAGTAGAATATGTACCGATTCAAAGTCTGAACAACCTTGACTTAAATAACCTGGTGTTAGCCGCCAATTTTCTTTATCTGGTGAACTCTTTAATTCATTAATATTCAAGTGGCTTGCTCATTAACGACACCCAAATTGTGCTATGGGTGTCCCCCTTTTGGCAAGCCTACCACCGTAACAATGTTGTTAGAAGCTTGGACTTTGGACAAAAGAAAAATTGCTTCGCGTTATAAAATCGCGAAGCAATTATCATTAGACATTTCCAAAAAAAAGATAAAGATAGTTGCACTACTATTCATCCGCTGCTAATCGCTGATTTTATTGGTAGTATTATTGTGCCAAGTCGTAAACGAACTAAGCCACACACTGTCAAAATTACTTGTTCATAATGTAACGGCCTCAACCGAAATCTTTCCTGTGCAATTCGGAAGATTTTGATTAATCTAATTGCGTGTTCTACGACAATGCGTTGGCTGGATAATTTTTTATTTTCTTGTTTTTGTTCTGGGGTTAATTCTTGTTTTTTCTTTCTTTTATGTGGAGTTTCTATTTGTTTTTCGCCTACGTAACCTTTGTCGCCTTTAAACTTTTAAATAGGAAAGGTTTTTTGTAGCGCGATCGCTCATTTCTTGCTTACTTGAACGAACATCAGCAGATTTGTAATCGAGCCAGTTCCCAGGTATAATTCAGGTTTAGTTTTGATTTTTTCTAGCAGATCAAATAATGTACTCATTAGTGTAATTAACCCCATTGAATCGGAATCTTTAAAACTCTTCAATTATTTCTACTTCAAAGTTATTAGAAAAAGAACTAAAATCTTTGACCCAATCTTCTGGTGATAGTCCAAAGCTGGAAAGATTATCAAATATTTTTCCATAAACTTCAATACCGTAGTGAACTCGGACGACAATATTACCGATCGCTTCTGGTTCTGTCACCAGTGCCAAACCTGCTAAAATTTGTGCTGGATCTGACCCAATCGGTTGCCCCAGATCGATCCAATAAATATCCCCTTGGTTAATATTACTCTCAATAGACGATCCTGGTGGCGATCGCTCTAAAGTAAAGTAGAGATTGCCAAAAAAATGTCGAGTTGAATCAAAATCATTCATCGCCATGCCCATCTTACTTACTAAATCTACATCTGTGTTCATCTGTGTTTATCTGTGGACATCTGTGGTAAAAAAAACCAAGACCAAAAACTCTATGCCCACCCTACTTACTGGGGTAGCTTGTACAAAGAATGCCTGCCCCTACAAACCATCGTTACACGACGTGCAGGGAAATTAGCTGTGAATTTTCGCTGGCATGGCAACAAATGATGCTACATTAAGGTACTTCAGTTTGCGATCGCCTTATTCCGCATCATTGTAGTGACGTTAAATACCCAGCAGTCAGTAGCCAATTAACTTCGTTAAAAGCCCGAACTAAAAAAGCGTAATAACCGCACTTATTAACTTGTTTTTCGGAAAACACTAAAAAAAATAGCGTAATCTCATCCGTCATTTTAAAAAGGGTTACAGGAGAATCAATACTAGTAAGAAGTCTGGATGAGATAAATAATTCAATTTCCGGCTTCTGATGTTCCTTTCTCTGGAAATTGGTTCTATGAAGACGGAAAATCGTTCAGCAGCAACTTACAACACTTTTATCGAACAGGTAGAATCCAACCAAGTTCAACGGGTAATTATTAAACCCGATGTTTCGCAAGGAAAAACTGCTTCGCATCGCATTGAATACACTGTTAAATCGGGATTTGATACTCAACATTACTACACTTATTTCACTGGAAATATAGAAGAACTAACTAATTTATTGCATAGTCATGGTGTGAATTTCATCATTCCCAAAAACTCCGAAACTGCCGCAGGTATCTTGGGTTTACTCCTTTCTACTGGGGTTCTCATGGGACTCTTTGCATGGTTGCTGAAATTCACCAACACAGGCGGTGGTAGCATCGGTGTGGGTATGGGACTGGGCAAAAGTAACGCACGGGTTTACAATCGGGGCAAAACTGGAACCACTTTCGCTGATGTTGCAGGCGTAGATGAGGCGAAACAAGAACTGCAAGAAGTAGTTGATTTCCTGGCTAATGGCGAGAAATACCGCAAAATTGGCGCTAAAATTCCTAAAGGAGTCCTTTTAGTTGGCCCTCCGGGAACTGGGAAGACTTTGTTGGCGAAAGCTGTTGCAGGTGAAGCTGGTGTTCCTTTCTTAAATATGTCCGGTTCTGAGTTTGTGGAAGTCTTCGTCGGCGTGGGTGCTTCACGGGTACGCGATTTGTTCAATAAAGCTAAAAGACAGGCTCCTTGTATTATCTTTATTGATGAATTGGATGCGATCGGTAAAACTCGCAGCGCCGGGATGCCCAATGGCGGTAATGACGAACGGGAACAGACTTTGAACCAATTACTCACAGAAATGGATGGTTTTAATGGTAATGATGGCGTTATCGTGATTGCAGCCACTAATCGTCCCGAAATCCTTGACCCGGCTTTACGTCGTCCCGGTCGTTTCGATCGCCAAGTGTTAGTCGATCGCCCTGATAAAAGCGGTAGATTGGAGATCTTAAAGGTTCATGCTCGTGCGATCGCTGTTGGTGAAGATGTTAATCTGGAGACGATCGCTGCTCAAACCGCTGGTTTTGTTGGTGCAGATTTGGCTAATTTGGTTAATGAAGCGGCGCTGATGGCTGCACGCAATAATCGTCAAGCGGTTTTGATGGCAGATTTCTTTGAAGCGATCGAACGGGTAATTGCTGGATTGGAAAAACGCTCTCGAATTCTTACTCCAACTGAGCGACAAACTGTAGCTTATCACGAAGTCGGTCATGCTTTGGTGGGCGCACTGATGCCTGGTGGCGATAAGGTGACAAAAATATCAATTGTGCCTCGTGGTTTGGGGGCTTTGGGTTATACTTTGCAAATGCCTTCTGACGATCGCTTTTTGATGCTTGAAGATGAGTTGCGTGGGAAACTGGCGACTTTGTTGGGTGGGCGATCGGCTGAAGAGATTATTTTTGGTAAGGTTTCTACAGGGGCTAGTGATGATATTCAAAAAGCAACTGATCTAGCCGAACGTGCGGTGACGCAGTATGGTATGAGTAGTGTTCTTGGGCCGATCGCTTTTGAAAAGAATGCTGCACAGTTTTTAGAAGGTGGTAGTTCTCGACGGGCGATTAGTGTAGAAGTGGCTACGGAGATCGATCGTCAAGTTAAACAAAACATCGATAAAGCTCACGATCTAGCACTAGAAATCCTACAACTAAATCGCGGTTTGTTGGAATATACTACTCAACTTTTGTTAGAAAAAGAAGTGTTAGAAGGTGAGGAACTGCAAGGGATTTTAGAAAGAGTGAAAGCACCAGATGAATTGAATGCCTGGTTGATGAAAGGTTAAGATTGTTCCTCATCAAACAAGGATTTCAGGAAAAAAGGATTTCAGGAAAATTAGTTACGAAATATTAAGCACATCTTTATGGAGAACAGCTTTCTTTATGAAAAACCTGGACTTTCAGATTTAGCTCTTTGCAAGAAACCCGGTTTTTAGCCCTAGTGCAAGATCTGAGTGTTATTACTCACGGGAAGTCGATTTTGATGGCTTTGAATGGCAATAATTCAATCTCTTCCTCTATCCATCACTATTGCTTCGATTGCTTGATCATCAGATACTCCTGTATAGGCTTGTAGAATGATGCACAGTGCCAGTTGTGCAGGTGCAACCGGACATTTCCCCCGAAGAGCTGTCTTTATACAACAAATTAGCCAGTTCTTCTTGGAATTCAGCATCGAACAGGATGTGGCGATTTTGCCTTAGAAATAAGAACAGTTTGGCTTTTCGGATACGTTTGGCTACTTTTTGTTCTTCCACTGACAGTTCTATGGGCGGATTCCAGATTGGTGGTCTCATAGCTAAATGGGTGTTGAGCCTGACGATTTTTCTACCACACCAGATCACAGCCTTTTTGTCAACCTCTTTTACTGGACTGGCGCTCTAGGAGTATTTGCTCGGGGCGATCGGCAAGCCATTGAATATCAACAACGACCTCTGAATTACCATTATTTATCATAAAATTCCCCTAAATTGTTGTAAATTTGTTCTCGTTTTTCGCAGGTGAGAGAATGTTTCCTACCCGATGTACCAGTGTTGTGGAAGCAGAAAAAAGGGAGAATCCAAGCAAGGGATGAAGAATGGCTAAGGAAAAAGGCAGGGGAAGTTGTGCATGAATGGTGAAAAATTGCAATCCTAATAAAATGGGTAGGCTCAAGGTTAGCATTCGGACTCGTTGAGGGAATGGAACCAAGTAAACCCATAGCAGTAAAATTAGGGACAGTCCGCTGTAGCTTCGCACAAGCCAGACGTGAGTATTCCACCAACCAGAATTATCAAAATAAGCTAGTCCCACAGTCAGCACTTGGGCAACTAGACAGAGATTGAACAAAACAGCAATAATATAAAAGCCGATTATCGCTGGTGATAAGGAAGTTTGGGAGTTTTCTGGAGTTGGATTGACGATCGCATCAAGTGAGTTGGCAGAAGAATCCATAAATTTGCTAAAGCCTCAAGTTGATTTGCAACACTAAAGTCAGATTAAACTGGCTACCTCTGTCTGAATAGACCTCGATCGAGTACACTTAGCTCTAGAGCCGTTGGTCAGCTTTCATGGAAACTATAATGGAAAGTCCTTTGCAGCCATTATTTACAGCGATCGCTCAAGCACAGGATGAAACCGAAATAAAAGTGTCGATAATGGCAGCACTAGGCGAGTATTTTGCGGCTAATCGCTGGAAATTGAGTTTTCTAGACCAGCTTCCTGCTGTTAATGAAAATACACCAAGAATGGTGAAACTGGCTTTGTCGCTGGACTACAATCCAGTATTGCGTTACTTAGTACAGCGCCATGCGGCTGTGCATGAGGGAATTATTTTACCGAATGGAGTTTGGCAGACAATTTGCCCTCGCGCCGATCATGGGCACGTTATGGTCGGTCCGATCGTCACTCATGGTAAACTAGTGGCTGGGATTGCCTTTACTCGCCATCGGGATGAATCTGCTTTTAATGGGGATAATCTGGCGGATTTAAGTGCGCTATGTCTGCATCTTTCGACGCGAATCGCTCAAATACGTTCTAAACCAGTTACTCTTGAACAAAATGTTGTTAGCGTAGACTCTTCTAGAAAAAATCCCCTCACACAAAGGGAAATGGAAATTGCCGAACTGGTTGCACAAGGGCTGACGAATGCTCAAATTGGCACTAAATTATGGATTACGGAACATTCGGTTAAGCAAGCATTAAAGCGGATGTTTCGCAAGCTGGGAGTGGTATCCCGCGCCCAACTGGTAGCCAGAATTGCCGAACTAGATATTGCAGTGATGCGTTAGTGTATGGCTTGCTTTAACTACGACCTCTAACCGATATGTCCTTCAAAAAATAGCTCATCCAGATTGCATTCAACCTGGACGAACTCAATCGATTAATGGCTAAAAATCTGATGCTAGAAGCATGACAACATCAGCATGAGCTAACACTACATCAGAATTACGTTGCAAAGCTGCGTCATACTTATAAGCAAAATCATTTCCCCATTTTGGTAATCTTCGATCGCCTGCATAATTTCGGCTTTTGTGTTCATCACAAATGGCCCATAGCGCACCACAGGTTTATTCAACGGTACTCCACCAATCAGCAGGAAATCGAGCGGTTGTTGAACATCAATAGGGTTGGTAATCACAACCTCATCACCATCAGTACATAATACGGATCAAAGCAGAAAATTTCAAGGCAGCAAGGTAAGTTTGCGTTTTTTTAGCATGGCAGATGATGCTCTTCCAATGTTAGTAGTGCTGCACTAATTGCCAACTTAAAATCAATACCCGTGAATGAAACTCTCAAGCAGCCTTTGGGAGAAGGATTTCTAAATCTTTGTTCAAGTCTCTAATTTCAGATTTATGTGTGGAGTTTTTTCGCTTCCCAAAGGCAAAGTAACAGTAAAAGTCGTCCCCACCCCTACTTCACTCTTTAAATTAATACTCCCACCATGCAACTCTACACATTTTTTCACCACCACAAGTCCTAAGCCAGTACCGGGAATATTCCGCACATTTTTTCCCCGATGAAATGGTTCAAATAACAGTTTTTGATCCGCTTCCGAAATGCCAATTCCTCGATCGCGAATTCGCAAAACGGCATTTGTTCCATCACTCTCTAAATTAAAATAAATATCGCTGCCTTGGGGAGAATACTTAATCGCATTAGAAAGCAAATTTGATAAAATCGACTTGAGCAATTTTTCATCTAAATAAGCACGACTACATTCCCCAACACATCGAAATTTAATTTGATGATTCCCACCTTGACTTAACCGAATTTCTTCAATAAGATTCAAACAAAAATTTTCTAAATTTAAAAACTGCGGTTTAAATTCTAATTTCCCGGTTTCAGCGCGATTAATAGTTAAAATATCATCCAATAATTGAATCATGGTTTTTACAGAAGATTGAATTCTGTTTAAATTCCTGGCAATTTTCTCATTTTGCTCTGATTGAATGCTGCTATTTTCTAAAAGTTGCGCTGCTGCTAAAATTGTACTTAAAGGAGTACGAAATTCATGGGATGCCATTGAGAAAAAGCGCACTTTTAAAGCACTAAGTTCTTTCTCTCTTTCCCAGGCGAGGCGAATTTCATCTAAACGTTTGCGTTCGGTAATATCACGAGAATTGACAAAGATTCGGGTAGTTTCTGCATAGTCTACAAAATTCTGACTAATCGCTTCAAAAATTCGCCAAGTTCCGTCTTTGTGACGACGACGAAATTCTATTGATAAAGCAGTTCCAGGATTTTGAATGGTGTTAGTAAAAGTTCGTAAAGCGTTGGTAACATCGTCTGGGTGAATGTATTCAAAAATGTTCTTTTCCACTAAGTCAGCAGAAGCATAACCTAACACTTTTTCAACGGATGGACTTTCGTAACTGATAGTACCATCAGCGTCAATAATAGTGATAATATCTAAAGCATTTTCGATTAAAGATCGGAATCTTTCTTCACTTCTTCGCAATGCTTCTTCAGCTTCTTTCCTTTCGGTAATATCTCGTTGCACAGATATCCAATGCCTATACCAACCTGTTTTATCTGCAACTGGAACCACGCTAAATTCTACCCAAAATTCTGAACCATCTTTCCGGTAATTAATGACTTCAACTGTGACAGACTCCCAACGAGAAAGTGCCTCTCTAACTTTGTTTAATTCGTTGCGATCGGTTTTTGCACCTTGGAAAATTCGGGGGTTTTTTCCTAACACTTCTTCTAATGTATAACCAGTCATGTTGGTAAATGCTTTGTTAGCATAAAGAATGCGGGGGCCGGGTTCATCAATTGGTGCTGCTTCAGTGATTAAAACTGCGTCATTTGTGTTAACAACTACTGATTGAAGTAGGCGTAATTCTTCTTCTTGGCGTTTTTGTTCGGTGATGTCTGCAACTACCGCAACTAAACCATTAACATTACCTTCGCTATCTTTTAAAGGTGCAGCAGAAAAGCTAATATCTATTGGTTTTCCGTCTTTTTTCTGGCGGCGTAATTCGCCTGTATAATGAATTGTTCCTTGCAATACGCTTTCTTTTAATGACTGGAATTCTTCGATTTTATCTTCGGGAACAATGGGATTTGGTCGATCGCAAACTTCCGCCTCTGTCCACCCAAACATTCTTTCGGCAGCCGGGTTCCAAATTTTCACGTTACCATTTAAATCTAAAGTGAAAATGGCGCGAGGTGATGCAAAAATTAATGCTTGTAAGGTATGATTTGTGTGGCGCAATGCTTCGTTAGCTAATGCTAATTCTTCGGTGCGTTGTTGGACGCGAATTTCTAAGTCAGCGTTGAGTTCTTGCAGTTGTTCGTAAAGTTCTGATTGTTGAATTGCGATCGCTACCTGTGTCGCCAATTGTTTCATTAATTCTACTTCCGATGTTTCCCATTGTCGAGGGCCGCTACAATGATGAGCAATCAATAATCCCCAAAGGTTTTCTCCTTGTAAAATGGGAACTACTAACTTTGCTTTTACGCCAAATTGTTTGACGAATTCGATTAAACAAGGTTCAATATCTGATTTTTCAATATCAGTAATGGCGCGAGTTTTACCTTTTGAATAAGCTTGATGATACTCTTGAGGAAATACTTCTTCAGGAAAAGATTGTCCTAAAATTAAGGGCCATTCTGGTAATACTGTTTCGGTAATTGCTGTACCTGTTCCATCTGACCACAAGCGGTAAATTAAAACGCGATCGCATCCCAAAAATTGCCTAACTTCGGCTACAGTTGTGACTAATACTTCTTCTAAGTTTAACGATTCTCGAATATGATGGGCTATTTGGGTGACTAATCTTTCTCTTTCTGTTTGTTGGCGCAGCACTATTTCTGTTTGTTGGCGTTTGCTAATTTCTCGGTTTAATAAGTAGTATGCTGCTATTAAAATCAGGAGGTTAATTAGGAGGATGATTAACATTTTGGGTGAGGTTGAAAGATTTTATTATTAAAACCGCTACAGACGCAGAGGAAACAGAGGGAAGAAAGAGAGATGAAATATTATCTGTGTTCATCTGTGGTTAAAAATCCGAAATTTTAGCTATTGTAGTAAGTTTATTCTATACAGGAAATTCCCACCCCAAAAAGGAGTGGGATAATTGACTTTCACTTCAACAAGTACGGAGTAGGAGTTTAACGTAGTCGATGGAAGCTATAGGGAAAAATGTTTTTGACCGCAGATTAATACAGATGAATTTTAGTTGTTGATTTTGATTTTAGCAGGTTGCCAATTTTCTAAGGCGGTTTGGCAACGTAAGCTGACAATTTGATCTGTTTGTTGTTGTAAACACTGTGCTAAAATTGCTTGAGTTTCTGGGGTGTTGATTTCCTGTAATGAGACGATCGCAGCATAACGTAATGCCCAATCTTCAACGTTAGATAATGCCCAATTTAGTTTTTCTATGCAACGATTAATTGCGGAAATATCGTTTGTTGTGCTGCCAATTTTTCCTAATCCTCTCGCTGCCATTCTTCGCACGCTTCCTTGACAGTGATTGGCAACTTCTATCCCCACAACTTCAATTAATAAATCAAGGGCGCGAATGTCACCAATTCTTGCTAATGCTTGGATAATAAAACCTTGAACTCCGTGATCTTTACAAGTTAAAAACGCAGCGATTAAAGGTTCTACTGTTTCGGTTCCAATTTCTACTAATGATTCTACTGCTATTACTGAAATCGCTGGATGATGATGGTGCAATTGTTCAATTAAAGAAGCGATCGCTTCCCCACGAATTACACTAACTTCCCGATTTTCCGGTAGTAGCAATCGATCGATCGCACCCAATAAAAAGCTTTTCCCCTCGCCAGATGTCCCATTCTCTGCTTCATCTGCCAGCACAGCTTCTAAAATTCGCCTCAAATTCAACAACTTTAAACTATCAGCAACTTTCGCAGAAATTATCGCTTCTGCTGCGGTTAAATGTCCGATCGCACCCAAATCAAAAGCAGCTGCCCACCGCAAATAAATATTCTCATGACTGAGATTTTGGATCAACCTTTCTATATATTGCGGTTCCTGAGTTAACAAATAAAGATATCTCGCTGCGGCACATTGCACCCGTTCTGATTTATCCTGTAAAAAAGGTTCAATTAAATCCCGAACTTCCCAAGCTTCTAGAGTTCCTAAAGCTTCAATTATTGCCTCAAAAGGTTGCTCAGAATCGGATTTTAAAAGAGTAATTAAAGCGGGAATTGCTTGTCGATCGCCGATCGCTGCGATCGCCTGTACCACAGCTTCCCTTAAATTCAAATCTTCGCAATCTAAAGCTGTTAATAAATCAGGCAAAGCTTGAGGATTCTTTAACTGTCCTAATGCCCTCGCCGCTTGCCTTCTTAAAGGATAACCACCCTGTTCGGTACGATAGCGTTCATCCCGCAAAGCTGCACATAAAAAAGGACAAGCTGACTGCACTTTATTTTTACCTAACCACCAAGCAGCATAATAACGGGTTTGATTATCATCTCCGGTTAAAGCAGCGATCGCACTTTTTGCCGAATTAATGGGTTCAGTCGAGTAAGTAGTAGTCATAAAAATTGTTGTTTATTATTAGGGACTAGGGATAGGGGACTGGGGACTAGGAAAATTTTTCAACCTGAAATTTGGGTTTTTACCTATTATCGATACCTTTAGATAAGGTAAAAGAAAAAGGAACGTCCCAGTCCCCAGTCCCCAGTACCCAGTCCCGTAGGACAGGCATCCTGCCTGTCACACCCAATCCCTAAGCAGGTGAAATACTAACAATTTTTCCGCCCCGCTTATGGATTTCTTGGTATTTTTCCGACAATTGATCGAAGGGTACAGAATAAATTTGGCGACTGCGACGCACCGCAACTTTTGTACCAACTCCGCCTATAATTGCTTCTACCAAATATACGCGAGAATCCCCTCTGTTGGGCGCACTGCGTAAAGTTCCCACATTGCTAAGCGCACTTCTGGTAGTAACCGTTGGTGGAGTAATCGCATTTGACAAATTCATGGAAATTCGCATCCGCAGTTTGGAATCTCTTCCTCCATACTGGGCATTATCACTATTTCCATTTCCCCGATATAGGCTGAACAAACGGTTAAATCCTACGGTTTTTTGCCCTGCAATTGATTGAAATCCCCGATAAAAAGGAACGGTATAATCACCAAAAGCACTGTCATATTCTGGGCTATAAATGTAAGAATCGATTTCTGCTTCGTAGCCCTGAGAAGCGTAAATATCAACGTGATAAGCAATCTCTGATTGATCGTAAGGCGCACGTCCCAATAAGTGCTTATAATTCAATTCAATGAACCGCACTTGAGATTTGTTGTAGAAAAAGCGCTCTTTGTAAAATTCTGATTTTGCTAAAGTCGCAATAAATTGCCGCACGTTAATGCTGCCATTTCTTAACAAAGCTTCGGCACTGGAAAATACACCACTGGTATACACTCTTTCCCGTCCGAAAACGTGCTCGTAAGCGGCGCGAAAAACTTGTTGCAATTCGTCTTCTGTCCAATTGCGGCGCAGTTCATATTTTTTCCCAACTGCGCCGCTAATGCCTAAGCGATCTTCCGTTAAAAGACTCATGTTTTCTACTCCATTAAAAAACGTTTTTGTCATTGGTCAATAGTCATTTGTCTTTTGTTATTTATCATTTTTGAATTAATCACCCATGACAAATAACTAATGACAAATGACACTTGACCAATGACTAAGAACGAGTTAGCTTAGTGCGTTGATTGCGTAGTTGAGGTAAATGTTGGCTTCACCTGCGGCATCGCCAGATAAACCATGATTGTCACGAACAAATTCTAATGCTGCAACGTACCAGCTAGGAGACAATCCCAAAGCAGCGTTAAATTCTTTCACGCCAGCTAATACATATTCATCGATCGGCCCTGTACCACCAACAATACAGCAGTAGCTAATAGTACGCAAGTAGTGGTCAATGTCACGGACACACTTGTTCTTGCCTTCTTGGGTAGAAGCATATTGTGGCCCTTGCATTTGGGTGGTGTAAGGGAACTTTTGATACACATGGTTAGCAGCAGCTTCTGCCCACCGTTTGCCATTATTATTAAATGCTTTGGCAGCTTCTAATCCAGCACGCGCACGGTTAAAGCGACCGAAAATCGCTTGCATTTCGGTATTGCTGAGGTAAGCGCCGCGAGAATCTGCTGCTGCAATTGCTTCTGTAATCGGGGTCTTCATGATATCTTTTTTCTCCTCAATGCTTTGATAAAGCTGTAGGGTGTAATCTGAGGTGTGTAACTTAAATTCGATTCATTGTGCAGGATGGCAGATGAAAAAGGCTAAAGAACTTTTCCTTACCTTCTGCCTTCTGCCTTTTTACTAGGCAACTGCGCCAGCGGCTCGATCGAAATAACCAGCCAATTCTGACATTAAAGCGCTACAATCTCCTCTGGTAATACCATTGGAATCGTTAGCAATTTGAATCGCCGCATCTTTCATTTTTTGGATGCCTTTAGCAACAGTGTTACCGGGAGTTCCCAAAGCTTGATAAGTTTCGCGCAAACCATTTAAGCAACGGTCATCCATTACACTGGCATCGCCCGCTAGTACGGAGTAGGTGACATAGCGTAAAATAAATCCTAAGTCACGAATGCAAGCAGCTTGGTTGCGGTTATGGAAGCAAGCACCACCGGGGCCAAATACTTGGGGTTCTTCTGCAACTAATGCACGATAAGCATTAGCGGTAATGGTGGAAGCGTTGCTGGTGAGACGGTTCACTACGTCCAAGCGTTTGTTGCTTTCGGCAACCATGTTGGACAAAGCATTTACTTGATCTTCGCTTAGGTAAGCACCTTTCTTATCAGCTTGATCAACTACTCTGGAGAAAGCGTCGAGCATTTTCTTAAATCTCCTAAGTTGCTTAGGTTTTATAAATTGCGGCTGTCAAAAGTTCAGCTTGCATAGAACATTACATTCCAAAAGTAAAAAAATTGGTGAGGAAAAGGTAAAGAAATCGGAAAGATGGTAACAAATTGAGTAAATTGTTACAAACAGAAACAATAACTTAAGTTATTATTACCAAATTTTGTAAAAATTCTTAACTTTTATTGCGAATATTAAGCCAAAATAATGTTCACCAAAGGGGGTAAGATTTTCTCAATACCCGAACTCTTACTGCCAGAAGGTTATTAATTTTGTTGAGAGAATTTTGCGCTTATGAGGATTCTTCTGGTTGAAGATGATTTCCGCCTTGCAGAAACGTTAGCGGAAGCACTGACCGATCAGCGCTATGTTGTTGATGTGGTGAGTGATGGGGAAGCGGGATGGGAACAAGTCAAGTTGCTCAACTATGACTTGATGCTTTTAGATTTGATGTTGCCAGAGTTGGATGGGATGAGTCTTTGTCAGCGTTTGCGATCGCACGGTTACAATATGCCCGTGCTCATGCTCACCGCTTGCGATACCATCACCGACAAAATTAATGGTTTAGATGCGGGTGCTGATGATTACGTTGTTAAACCTGTAGATTTAGGCGAATTATTTGCTAGAGTTCGTGCTTTATTGCGGCGCGGAAATTCCTGTTCACCCCCGATTTTAGAATGGGGAAAACTGCGTTTAGACCCGAGTACTTACGAAGTAAATTATGCAGACAAACCGCTACATTTAACCCCTAAAGAATACAGCTTGTTAGAATTATTACTCAGAAGTGGGCGGCGCGTTCTCAGTCGCAGCGTCATTATTGAACATATTTGGTCGTTGGAAGCACCCCCAGAAGAAGACACAGTAAAAGTGCATCTTCGGAGTTTACGGCAAAAGTTAAAAGCTGCGTGTGCTCCAGAAAACTTAATCGAAACAGTTCACGGTATGGGTTATCGTTTGCGACAATTAACCTAAATTAATATTTCTCTAGCTTTTACTTCAGCATCTTTAAAGACTTCAAGCATTTCAAGTAATGTTTTTTCATCAGGTAATTCTTTCGTGGTAATCCCCTTAAGAAATTGAGAATTTGATTTATTGTTTAGTATTCGTAGTATTTTTTTTGTATCCTTAGTTTTTTTTTGTAATAGGAAATTTCCGATCGTTCTCCCTCACTCAATATCTATATTTAGAAGTATTGACAAAATTGACTCTTTTTTAATTTGTTAGGAATTATGAAGATTAAGTAAAGTTACTTAAAGAATTCTCTATATTAAAAATTTTATTCAGGGAAACTACCTATTGTTTTTCCCTTGACTGGGTAATAGTGTTTTTGTATTCTTATAAATAAATCAACCAAACTTAATTGTTTGTAACAAGCGAACCCAAAGTACTACTAATAGTACTTTTTATAGATAGAGCTCTGGCTTTCACATTATCTATCAAGTAAGTGTAATTACGTAAATCAGAGTTTAGCTTTGAGTTTGATTACACTTCTTATGCCTTTGCATATATCAACCTATTTGTGCAAGCAAAATTTTACTTGACACAAATTCTTCCGTGTTTTTACAGACCTGATTGGGGATGATTTGGAATGGCGGCTCAAAACTTTAGCGAACAACAACTAACAGGAAATGACTTTAGCGGTCAAAACCTGAATGGCTCGACATTTTTCAAATCTAAACTCTATGGTGTGCAATTCGTCCAGACAGGACTAAGAGGCACCAACTTTGAAGAAGCATATTTGAACAATGTGAATGCAGCGAGAGCCGTATTTGCACCTAATACCAACTTGGGGCCAGCTAGTTTTTTTAAAGCAACCTTAGAATTTGTCAGTTTCCAGGGAGCCAACCTAACCGGAGCAAATTTATCATTAGTTAGCACCAAACAAATCAACTTAAGAAACGCTAACCTAACCAACGCCAGTTTACGAGAAGCGAATCTGAGTGGCGAACAGTCAGAGCGTCCAAACCTTGCAGGAGCCAACTTTACCGGAGCCGATTTCTACAAAGCAAAGCTGAAAGCGGCTGACTTCACCGGATCTACTTTAGCGAATGCCAAGTTTGAAGAAGCCGACTTAGAAGCCACGCTTTTAGTCAACGTTAATGCAACGGGTGCAGATTTCCGGTTAGCAAAATTAACAGATATCACCCTGCAAAACTCGATCTTTGATTTAGCTAATTTCAGTGGTGTCTTCTTGAGTGATGCCCCACTCGAACCTGGACAGACAGGCAATGTGAGGTTTCGCGGTGCTAATTTAAGCGGCTTTATGGCAGATGATGCCGTTTTGACTGGGGCTGATTTTAGTGCCTTTGTTGCTGCCAATGGCACCGTTACCGTCACCAACCTCACTGGCGCTAAATTTGCTGATACTGATTTAAGTGGAGCCAACTTCACCCAAGCGAACGCCGAAGGCTTATTCTTCAATGGAACTGCCATTGGTGCGAATTTCACCAATGCTCGTTTAGTTAACGCTGATTTATCTAAAGGCGACTTTACAAACGCTAACCTGACTGGTGCCAACTTCACAGGTGTAAAGTGGGTTGATGGAATTGCCATTGGTGCAAATCTCACTAATGCCAAACTGAATAATGCTGACCTGTCGAAAGTCAACTTCACAGGTGCAACCTTAGTAGGTGCAGACCTCACAGGTGCAAATCTGGTTGATGTCGTTGGTATAATTCGAGGGGATAGCGGTAACAACGTCCTGGGTGGTACAGCAGATAACGATAACATCTTCGGCTTTGAAGGCAGCGACAACCTGACTGGACTCGGGGGAGATGATTATCTCGACGGGGGCGCAGGTAATGATACTCTCAACGGCGGTGTTGGTAATGACACCATGAAAGGTGGAGCAGGTAACGACACCTACACAGTCAACACTTCTGGCGATGTCATTATTGAACTTGCCAGCCAAGGCACTGATACTGTCCAATCTACCGCTACTACCTATACCTTAAGCAGCCATATAGAAAGGCTAAATCTCACAGGTACAGCTATAGAAGGCATTGGCAACGATCTCGCCAATACGATTACAGGTAACGCCAGCAACAACAACTTGAAAGGTGAAGCCGGAAACGATACCTTAAGTGGTGCTGGTGGCGATGATACCCTCGACGGTGGCACAGGCAATGATAGCTTGGCAGGAGGTGTAGGCGACGACACCTATATTATTGATAGTGCCAGCGACGTGATTCTCGAAAATGCCAATGAAGGCACTGATACTGTCCGCTCTAGCCTTGCAAGTTATACTCTGGGTGCCAACTTAGAAAACCTGACTTTAATTGGCACTGCCCAAAATGGCACAGGTAATGCACTGGCTAACGTTATTACTGGCAACGAGAGCAACAATAACCTCAACGGCGCTGGTGGCAACGATACCCTAAGTGGTGCAGGTGGGAATGATACCCTCAATGGCGGCGTAGGCAACGATGCCCTGATCGGCGGTACAGGCAACGACACATATATAGTTGATAGTGCTGGAGATACTGTTACTGAAAATGCTAATGAAGGGACGGATCTAGTTCAGTCTAGCGCTGCTAGTTATACCCTGGCTGCCAATGTGGAAAACCTGACTTTAACTGGCACCGCCCAAAACGGCACAGGTAACGAGCTTGACAACATTATCACAGGTAACGGGCTTGACAATATCCTCGACGGTGCGGCTGGTAATGATGCCCTGATTGGTGGTCTGAGCAACGACACCTATATTATTGACAGCGCTGGAGATAGTATTACTGAAAATGCTGCTGAAGGCACTGATACTGTCCGTTCTAGCCTTTCTACCTATACTTTAGGTAGCAATCTGGAAAACCTGACTTTGATTGGCACAGCCCAAAATGGCACAGGTAACGAGCTTGATAACATTATCACAGGTAACGAGCTTGACAATACCCTCGAAGGAGCGGCTGGTAATGATTCCCTGATAGGTGGTCTAGGCAACGACACTTATATTATTGATAGTCTCAGCGATGTAATAACCGAAAATCTCGGTGAAGGTACTGATACTGTTGTTTCCAACCTCGACTACATCTTGGGTGGCAACCTGGAAAACCTGGTTTTGGTAGGAACTGCGCTCAATGGCACAGGCAACGATCTTGCCAATAGCATCACAGGCAACGAAGGCAATAATAGTCTGAATGGAGGATTGGGTAACGATATTCTGTTTGGCAATGGTGGTGCTGATACCCTCGTGGGCTTAGGTGGTGCGGATAGCCTTGATGGTGGTGATGGTAATGACAACCTCAACGGTGGCATCGGTGCTGATTCGATTCTGGGTGGGGCTGGTGATGATGTCCTAACTGGCGCTGATGGTAATGATATTTTAGTCGGCAGTGTTGGCAATGACACCATTACAGGAGGTGTAGGTAGCGATACGATTCGTTATGCCAGTGGTGATGGGCAAGACAGAATTACTGGATTTACCACTGGTGCGGGTGGAGACTTCCTTTCCTTTAGTGGGATTGCCAATATTGATGTGCGTGTTGTCACTACTGCTACAGGAACTAATACTCAGATCCGATTAGGTGATGGGATTAGCGGAAACACAGGCTTTGGAACAGGGGAAATATTAATTGTTCTCGCTGGTACTGGCTTCACCCAAGCGGATATCACTACCAACATTATTGACTCGGCTGGAACTACATTCTTGTTCTCGTAATTGAAAGGGCGATCTGTTGTAGGCAGACGATCGCTTTTGTCAAGGGTGCATCGAACTTATGCGTGTAAAAGTTTGGCAAAACTAACTCTTTAACCTAACTTTTAGCGACAGTCAGAATTTTTAAATTTGCATCTATATCTAGGGGCTTCGAGATCAGGAATTTTTGTGTGGGGATTGCATAATGGCAGTATTAAACTTTGAAGGACAAAACTTAGTCGGAAATAGCTTCCGGGGTCAAAATCTCAACGGTTCAACGTTTTTTAAAGCGAGACTGGAAAACGTCCGTTTCGATCCCAACGCTTCCGGGGTTCAAACCCAACTCAGAGGTACTAATTTTGCTGAATCAGTTTGGATTGGTGTCAATGCCCGTCGAGCGATCTTTGCTCCTAATGCTACCTTTGGCCCAGCTAATTTATCCTTGGCAACTTTAGATAATGTTGATCTAAGCGGCGCAAATCTCACAGCGGCTGATATGACGCTGATCAACACAAAATTTCTCAACCTTTCCAACGCTAACCTGACTGATGCGATTCTGCGCCAAGCCAATATCAGTGGGGAACAGTCGGAACGACCCAATTTGAGAGGGGCTAACTTTACCCGTGCCGATTTATCTATAGCTAATCTCAAAGCAGCTGACTTGACGGGTGCGAGGCTGATAGATGCCAACTTACAATCGGCTAACTTGGAAGCAGTACTCTTTATAAATGTAGATGCTACTGGTGCTGACTTCCAGTTAAGCAACTTCACTGATATTGATCTGGGTGGCACAGTTAATTTTAACCTTGCCAATCTGAGTGGGCTAGCAATTACCGATACAAGACCTTCAATCGATCCGCAAACTGGGCTAGCAATCCCAACAATACTCAGTTTTCGGGGTGCAACTTTGGCGGGCGCTAGTCTAGAAGATGTTACTTTTGCTAATGCGGATTTTCGCCCCTTTGACGCGGTGCGGAATGGTGTGCAAGTCATCAAAGCTACTGATTTGACTGGTGTGAGTTTGCCAGATACTAACTTTAGCGACAGTAAATTTAATGGGGCAATTTTAGATAACATCAGAGGGGAAGATTTGAACCTGAATGGTGTTAACCTTAGTCCCTTTACTGCTTCTAATGGTCAAGTATTTCGGACTCAGTTAAATGGCGCTAATCTCCCTGGGGTTGATCTTGTGGGAGCCAATCTGACTCAGGTAGTGGCGGAAGGCGCATTTTTACAACGGGCTGATTTCACTAATGCCGTAGCTGTAGGAGCCGATCTGAGTAACGCAAACTTAGCAGGAGCGATTCTAACGGGAGCAAATCTAACGGGCGGTGTGCAGTTAGATAATGCTTTTCTGGAACTTGCTAACCTAAGTGGAGCCGATTTGAGAAATGCCAATTTAAATAATGGTTTTATTCAGAAAAGCATTGTTGCAGGAGCCAATTTTACAGGTGCTAGCTTGATTGGTGCTGACTTAAAAGAGTCTAGTGGAGATAGTCTAACCAGTTTTGCCAATGCAAATTTGAGCGGCGCTAGTTTGGAGGTTGGTAGTTTCATTGGTGCTAACTTCAGGAATGCGAATTTAAGTAATGCAATCTTGACCAAAGGCAACTTTACTGATGCCAATTTTGTTGGGGCTAATTTGACGGGTGCGATCGCGATCGATACAGTTGGTCTAACTCTGGGAACTGCCTCTGCTGATTCCCTCACCGGAACAACCGCCAAAGATAATCTCTTCGGTTTTGATGACAATGATACCCTCAGCGGCAATGAAGGTAATGATTATCTCGATGGCGGTGCAGGTAGTGATGTTCTTAATGGCGGGGCTGGTGCTGATACTTTATTGGGTGGCTTAGGTAATGACAACATTACTGGTGGTGCTCTTAGCGATACCATTATCTACCGTCGTGGCGATGGTTCAGACAGGATTAACGGATTTGTCACCGGAACAGGAACAGCAAGAGACATCCTTTCCTTCAGTAACATTGCTGCAATTGACGTGCGTGTAGTCAATGGTAGTACAGAATTCCGCATTGGAGATGGCGTTGCGGGTAACGGGGGATTTGGCACAGGTAATTTGTTGATTACCCTGGTCAATACCTCCTTTACCTCTGCACATATCAACAGCAACGTTGACCCAATCAACCGTCCTGTCTTCCAGTTCTCTTAAGAAAAAAATGTTACAGAGCAATAGCTGCTCAGATCTGACAAAACTTTACCAAGCAAAATAGCATCATGGCAGTATTAAACTTTGAAGGACAAAACTTAGTCGGAAATAGCTTCCGAGGTCAAAACTTAAACGGCTCCACATTTTTTAAAGCCCGACTGGAAAACGTCCGCTTCGATCCGAACAATGCGGGGACTCGCACCCAACTCAGAGGTACTAATTTTGCGGAATCGATTTGGATTGGTGTTAATGCCCGTGCAGCGATCTTTGCCCCTAATGCTACCTTTGGCCCTGCTACTTTGTTCAAGGCAACCTTAGAGAATGTCAATCTCAGTGGCGCAGATCTCAGACAGGCTGATATGTCGCTGATCAACACATTCAACCTCAATTTATCAGGTGCCAACCTCACCAATGCCATTCTGCGAGAAGCCAATATTAATGGTGAACAGTCCGAGCGACCTAACATGACTGGGGCAAACTTTACCGGGGCTGATTTTTTCAAAGCGAATCTCAAAGCAGCTGATTTCACTGGGTCAACCTTAGTCAATGCCAGTTTCTTAGATGCGAATATTGAAAACGTTGTCCTGGTTAATGTGAACGCCACAAGCGCTGATTTTCAACTAGCAAATTTCACAGATGCGACCCTGCAAAATGCGATCTTTGATTTAGCTAATTTGAGTGGCGTTGCTTTGACGGATACCAACCCCCTCGATCCAGCAACGGCTACTAACGCCAGCTTTCGGGGTGCGAATCTGAGTAATTTGTTGGTCGAAGATGTCAATTTTAGCGGCACTAACTTTAGTCCCTTTGTGGCTACTAATGGTACAGTAACGGTCACAAATTTGACTGGAGCGAGATTCTCTGGTGCTAGTTTGGATGGGGCGAACTTTACCCAAGCCAACGCACAAGGCATGGCTATCAGTGGTACTGCTATTGGTGCAAATTTCACTAATGCCGACTTAACTAACGCTGACTTCTCAAAAGGCAACTTTTCCAGTGCCAACTTTACGGGAGCGACTCTGACGGGTGCGATCGCAGTTGATGCGATCGGTCTATACATCGGAGATGCCAGCGATAACGTCCTTAACAGCAGCGGCGACACCAGCCCCAACGATAACCTATTTGGCAACGAAGGCAACGACACCCTCAGTGGTGGTGGGGGCAATGATTATATTGATGGTGGTGCAGGCAATGACCGGATGATCGGTAGCGGTGGCAATGATACCTACGTTTACACTGCTGGTGATACCATCATCGAAAGTGCTAACGGAGGCAATGATACTGTCCGCGCCAATGCTAACTATACTTTAGGCAACAACCTAGAAAACCTGATCCTACTGGGTAACGTCGTTAGCGGCACGGGTAACGCCCTAGCTAACAACATCACTGGTAACAATGCCAACAACAACCTCACTGGAGGTGACGGCAACGATACCCTAAGTGGCAGTGCCGGAAATGACACCCTGAATGGTGGCCCTGGCAACGATGCGCTGATTGGTGGCACAGGCAACGACACATATATAGTAGATAGCACAGGCGACACCATTACAGAAAATGCCAACGAAGGCACAGATGCAGTTCAGTCTAGTGCTTCCACCTATACCTTAAGCAGCAACCTGGAAAACCTCACCTTAGTCGGTGTTGCCCAAAGTGGTACAGGTAACGAACTTGCCAACATCATCACAGGTAACGAAGCCAACAACGCCCTTAATGGTGCTGGTGGCAACGATACTCTGAGTGGCGCTGGCGGTGATGATACCCTGGATGGCGGCGCAGGTAACGATGCCATGAGCGGTGGTCTAGGCAACGACACTTATGTAATAGATAGCACCGGAGATAGCATTACAGAAAACCTGAGTGAAGGCACTGATACAGTCCTTTCTAGCATCGACTACATTTTGGGCAGCAACCTGGAAAACTTAGTTTTGGTAGGAACTGCGCTCAATGGCACAGGCAACGATCTCGCTAATAGCATTACAGGCAGCGAAGGTAATAACAGCCTGAATGGAGGATTGGGTAACGACATCCTGTTTGGTAATGGTGGTGCTGATACCCTTCAGGGCGCAGGTGGTGCCGATAGTCTTGATGGCGGTGACGGCGATGATAACCTCAACGGTGGCATCGGCGCTGATTCGCTCCTGGGTGGGGCTGGTGATGATGTTCTCAATGGCGCTGATGGTAATGATGTTTTGGTCGGCGGTATAGGTCTTGACACCATTACAGGCGGTGTAGGTAGCGATACGATTCGTTATGCCTTTGGCGATGGACAAGACAGAATTAACGGATTTACCACAGGCGTAGGGGGAGACTTCCTTTCCTTTAGTGGGATTGCTGCGATCGATGTGCGTGCTGTGACAAATGCGACTACGGGAGTTACTAATACTGTGTTCCGAGTGGGCGACGGCATCGCTGGAAACGCAGGCTTTAATACAGGTGAGCTTTTACTCACTCTAGTTGGTACTAACTTTACCCAAGCAAATATTGCTACCAATATTATCGACTCGGCTGGAACGACGTTCCTGTTCTCATAACTTCCCTTTTAGTGTGTGCATTAAGCAAATTCATCTAATCAACTGAGGTAAAAAATGGCAATCAGAAATGGAACAGAAGCTCCTGATACTCTAACAGGGACGGCGAATGCCGACACACTACGCGGTTTTGGCGGAGATGATATTCTATCAGGCTTAGGCGGCAATGACCTGCTTCTAGGTGGAGATGGCAGTGACGATTTGTTTGGTGGGGGAGGTAACGATCGCCTCTTCGGTGATGCAGGTGATGACCTCCTGGAAGGCGAGGCGGGGGCTGACACCCTCAATGGTGGGGAAGGCAAAGACACCCTCAATGGTGGTGCTGGTAACGACTGGCTGTTTGGTGGAACTGAGGATGAACTATTTGGCGGTGATGGCAATGATGTTCTTTCCGGGGAAGGTTCCCTGAACGGCGAAGCTGGCTCAGATACCCTCACAGGTAGCTTCTTTGAAGACACGCTCAATGGCGGGAGTGGCAATGACTTTCTGGATGGCAGCTTGAGTAATGACTTCCTGTTAGGTGATGACACCTTGGGTATTGCGGGTGCTGACACCGTTCTGGGTGGAGATGGCAGTGACACCATTTACGGTGATGCAGATACCTTAAGTGCGGGTGGTAATGACTCCCTGCTGGGTGATTCTGGGGATGACGAAATCTATGGCTTTGCTGGGGATGACTACCTGAATGGAGGCGATGGTAATGACCTCTTGGAAGGTGGCGAAGGGAATGACTTCCTGGTAGATGAGCTAGGCGCAAATACGCTGTTGGGCGGTGCAGGTTTAGATACCATCAGCGGCGGATTAGATGGAGATGCGATCGAGGGAGGAGAAGGTGCTGACAGCCTCTTGGGGGGTGATGGCAACGACACCATTGATGGCGATGGTGAAGACGTTGCTGATACCCTGGCTGGCAATGATGTACTCAATGGCGGTTTGGGCGATGACTTGCTTGATGGGGGTGCGGGGGTCGATCGCATTCTTGGTGGCGCTGGTAGTGACACCCTGTTTGGCGGCAATGACCTACCCGAACAAACTCAACGCGACACTCTGACAGGCGGCACGGGCGCTGATTACTTTACCTTGGAAAACTCCGGGTTGAGTGGACAATCGGGCGACTACATCTCTGACTTCCAAGATGGCATTGACTTCTTACAAACAGGATTCAGCTTTGAAGCCCTGACGATCGCCCGTGTCAATCTGACGATTAATGGTGTTTCAACGGGTAGTACTCGAATCAGTGTAACTGCAACTGGCGAAGAATTAGCGGTTGTGGCTGGGTTACTCCCCGGAAGGTTTACCGCAACAGACTTTGTTCCCGCGTGATTTAAATAGGAGTTTCTTTGATGATGACTAACTTTGACTTTTCATCTCTCTTCTCTATGCCTTTGACACCCCTCTCCTAAATCTGGGAGAGGGGGAGAGAGGAGGAGGTTCACAAAAGCAAGCAATTGCTTAATGTTAACTGCATCAATATTTATGTCAACAAACAACTTCATTTGGAAAGAGGAGTAAATCATGGCTATCAGAAATGGAACAGCAAATCCCGACACTCTTACAGGAACAGCGAATGCTGACACACTGCGCGGCTTTGCTGGTGATGACCTCCTGAATGGTTTAGGCGGTAATGACCTGCTCGAAGGTGGATTAGATAAAGACACCCTGTTTGGTGGTGCTGGCGCTGACAGACTGCGTGGGGATGCAGGCGAAGATGTGCTGTATGGTGAAGCTGGCAATGACACCCTCTTTGGTGGGACGACTGCTGACGATGCCAACGATGGCAAAGACTTCCTTGATGGTGGTCTTAACAATGACTGGGTATATGGCGGTTTCGAGGATACCGCGATGGGCGGTGCGGGAAATGACACCTTAGTTGGTAGCTTCTTTGGTGACGCATTGTACGGCGACGATGCAGAAGGTTTAGCTGCCAGTGGTGCTGATTCGATCGCAGGTGGAGAAGGTAATGACACCATTTACGGCGAAGCTAACGACACAGTTTTCGGCGGCAACGATACCATCTTAGGCGAAGGTGGCGATGACACTATCTTTGGTTATGGCGGTAATGACTCCCTCTTGGGTGGTGATGGTATTGACTACCTCGACGGTGGCGACGGCGACGACGTTTTGGATGGCGGTGCTGGTACTAGTACGCTGTTGGGCGGCGCTGGCTTAGAAACTATCCGGGGTGGTATTGAAGGTGACTTCATTGATGGTGGTGAGGGTGCTGATAACCTGAATGGACTTGGTGGTAATGACACCATCTATGGCGATTTGGGTGCAATAGAATCTCTGGCTGGCAATGATGTGCTCAATGGCGGTGCTGGGGATGACTTCCTAGATGGTGGTGCTGGTGTCGATCGCGTTATCGGTGGCGCTGGCGTTGACCTTGTGTTTGGTGGTGAAGACCCAGAAACCCAAACCACACGCGACACGCTGACTGGCGGGGCTGACACTGATTTCTTCCAATTGCTATTCACAGACTTTGTACCAGAGCCGATCCAGCCAGGTGAGCCAATCATCTCGCCTCCTCCTGGTGACTGGATTGTTGACTTCCAAAATAATGTGGACTTCTTCCTGCTTGACGGTATTGATTTTACCTCTCTAGGATTCCAGCGGATCAACCTCTCGGTTGCTGGTGTTGCTACGGCGAGTACTCGGATCTACGTTCTTCCTGAAGCTGGCATTCCGATTTCGCAAGCCGAAACTCTGGCTGTTGTCCAAGGCGTACTTCCCGGAGCCTTCGACGCAACAGATTTTGTTTCATCTATCTAAGAAATGTGTGTGTATCTAGCGCCAACCGGATACACACACCTGATGCTCAAACTCGATTGAGCAAATCTCGCATTCTGTTCATCTCCTGCTGTCTGGAGGCCAACCAGACAGTAGGAACTTACTAAACAAAGCGATGAGTAATTGATTTTTACATCCTATTGAAACGTAATCCGTAAATCGTAGGGATTTGAATTAAAAATCAACTAATCGAATCTTTAAGTGCATCAACTATCTCCTGCCAAAAAACAATTTGAATCTACAAAAGAGGTAAATTATGGCGATCAGAAATGGCACAGCAGACAAGGATACTCTCACAGGTACTAATAGTGCCGACACGCTACGCGGCTTTGCTGGTGAAGACGAGCTATATGGTTTAGGCGGTAATGACCTGCTCCAAGGTGGACTTGATAAAGACACCCTGTTTGGTGGTGCTGGCGCTGACAGACTCTTTGGGGATGCAGGTGAAGATTCCCTGTATGGTGAAGCTGGCAATGACACTCTCTATGGCGGGTCAGACCCCCAAGATGGACTCGATGGCAAAGACCTGCTCGATGGTGGTGCTGGCAACGACTGGGTATATGGCGGCTTTGAGGATACGGCAAAGGGCGGTGCGGGAAATGACACTGTAGTTGGTAGCTTTTATGATGACCAACTGTACGGGGATGGCACAAAGGATGACTCACTTTTTGGTGGTGCTGACTCCGTATATGGCGGTGCTGGCAACGACACCATTTACGGTGAAGGTGACAGCTTGAGTGGCGGCGGCAACGATACCCTGGTGGGTGGCGATGGCGATGACGTTATCTATGGCTATGCTGGTGATGACTCCCTCGTAGGCGGTAATGGTCTTGACACCCTTGATGGTGGCGACGGCAACGATGTTCTGGATGGGGGTGCTGGCGCAAGTACACTGTTCGGAGGTGCTGGTTTAGAAACCATCCGGGGTGGTGTTGAAGGTGACTACATCGATGGTGGTGAGGGCGCTGATAACCTTCAGGGACTCGGTGGTAATGACACCATCTATGGCGATGCTAATGCCGCTGAATCTCTGGCTGGCAATGATGTCCTCAATGGTGGTGCTGGGGATGACTTCCTGGATGGTGGTGCTGGTGTCGATCGCGTTATCGGTGGCGCTGGTATTGATATTCTCTATGGTGGTGAAGACGCAGAAACCCAAACTGCACGCGATACGCTGACTGGTGGAACTGAGACTGATTTCTTCCAATTGAATTATGCGGAATTTGTGCCAGAGCCGATCGATCCAGGTGAGCCAATTATCGCTCCTCCTTCGGGTGACTGGATCACTGATTTCCAAAATGGTACTGACTTCTTCGTGATCGAGGGTCTGGAATTTTCCAATCTAGGCTTCCAGCGCATCAACCTCACGGTTGCTGGTGTTGCTACGGCGAGTACTCGGATCTACGTTACTCCGGCTGCTGGCATTCCGATTTCGCAAGCTGAAACCTTAGCTGTTGTCCAAGGCGTACTTCCTGGAGCCTTCGACGCATCAGATTTTATTTCATCTATCTAAGAAATGGGTCTGTATCTGGGGTCAACCGGATACAGGCATCTGATGCTCGATCGCTCTGTCGCTAGTTTCAGATTAATTTTGTTCATCTCCTGCTGTCTTTTGACCAACCAGACAGTAGGATACTACTACTCACACAAAACTAACTATGCGTATCCTCTTTTTACATCCTAATTTTCCCGCCCAATTCCGTCATGTTGCTGGGGCGTTAGCTAAAGATAAACGTCACCAAGTTGTGTTCGGTACTACTCGCCGTGATGGTCATCTTCCTGGTGTGAGCAAAATGATTTATCAACCGAAACGAGAAGTAAAACCGGAAACTCACCACTATGTCCGTCCTTTGGAAAGTGCGGTGATTCAAGGTCAGGCGGTGTATCGGATGGCTGAACAACTCAAGGCTAGGGGTTTTGTTCCCGATGTGGTCTATGGTCATTCGGGTTGGGGGCCTACTTTATTAATGAAAGATATATTTCCCAAAGCTAAATTATTATGTTATTTCGAGTGGTTTTATCATGCTCATGGCACTGATGCGGATTTCGATCCTAGCGATCGCTTAAGTGCTGATGATGAAGCCAGAATTAGAATTAAAAATGCGCCGATTTTATTAGATTTGTATAGTTGCGATCGGGGTCTGTCTCCTACATATTGGCAGAAGCAACAATTCCCTGACGAATATCAAGATAAAATTAAAGTTCTTCATGATGGAATTGATACTAATTTCTTTCGTCCTAAACCTGGAGCAAAGTTAGTTTTACCCAGAATCAACCTTGACCTTTCTCATGTGGAAGAATTAGTTACTTATGTCGGTCGAGGTATGGAACCTTACCGAGGTTTTCCCCAATTTATTGAGGCAATTTATTTACTCCAACAACGTCGCCCTCAATGTCATGTTGTCATTGTTGGAGAAGATCGCGTTGCTTATGGTAAAACTTTACCGGATGGGAAAACTTATAAGCAGTTAATGTTAGAGAAGTTCCCTTTAGATTTGTCGCGGGTTCACTTTACTGGACATCTGCCTTATGATGAATATCTGCAAGTTTTACAAGCTTCTTCGGCTCATGTTTATTTAACTCGTCCGTTTGTTTTATCTTGGTCTTTGTTGGAAGCTTTATCTACTGGTTGTTTAGTTGTCGGTTCTAATACTGCTCCGGTAACTGAAGTAATTCAAGATGGAGTTAATGGTTTATTAGCTGAGTTCTTCTCTCCTGAAGAAATTGCCGATCGCGTTGAGGAAACTTTAAATCACCCGGAAAAAATGAGTGAAATTCGGGCGAAAGCCAGACACACAATTGTGGAAAAATACGATTTATCGCTGTTATTACCGCAACATTTAAATTGGATTCAGTCAGGAATTGGCAGTAGTTCGGTGCCATTGTGGATGAGAATGGCAAAGAGTGAAACAAATGGCTTGAATGGGAAAGATGATAATTCGCATTTACTGGCGATCGCTGATAGTAATGCCGAACCAAGTCTTTTACAAATTGGTAATTCTGCTGTAGGAAATGGAACCGGAAATCACGAATTTCAAGGCATAGATTTAGTTACTTTGTTGAAGCAATACGAACTGCTGCCAAAACTTCGGGAAGAGATGATTATCGAGCGAGCGATCGCACCTTTTGATTGTACGCTAAAAGAGCAAACGGAATGTTATTTAGAGTTCTGCAAACAGCGGCAATTAAACAGTGAAACTGCCCGTCAACAATGGTTACAAGAACAAGGAATGACGGAAGCACAATTAATTAATCTGGCAACTCGCGAACTGAAAATTGAAAAGTTTAAACAAGCTACTTGGGGTCAGAATTTAGAAAACTACTTTCTCCAACATAAATCAGAACTCGATCAATATGTTTATTCCTTAATTCGAGTGCGAGATGGTGCTTTTGCTCAGGAACTTTACTCGCGTTTGCAAACAGGAGAAGAAAGCTTTGCAGAACTTGCTAAACAATATTCGGAAGGTTTAGAAGCCAAAACTGGTGGTTTAATTGGCCCTGTACCATTGAGTTTATCTCATCCTAAATTAGCGCAACTTTTGCAAACTAGTGAACTAGGGGAATTAAGTGTTCCGAGTGCGATCGAAGATATCTGGGTAATTGTCCAAGTTGAAAAGATTATTCCCGCACAATTCGATGAACAAATGCAGCAAAAATTGCTCGATGAATTGTTCGATAATTGGCTCAAAGAACAATTGAAAAAACCTAGTCCATTGCAATTAATTGCCAGTTAGTACGTAGTTGCGCTTCAGCGCTAAACAAGAGCGCTGAAGCGCAACTACGTACCTTGGAAGTTTAGCCTCGATTTTTTATCTATGAGAATCCTAATTACAATTGCTCATTTTTTCAAACCGGAAGATAATAGTCGGCATGATTCTCGACGCAAAAATCCTCAGCCTCGTTTAGCAGCATTAAGTCAAAGTCTTACTGCTTTACATCAGTTATTTAGTAAGTCGCAAAGCATTATTAATATTAAAGAAAAATTGGCTTTTCCGGCTAACCAACCTTTAGCTAATGATTTGGATATTGTAATTTGTACAACTCAAGATTGTCATCTTTTGGATCGGCTGAATGTACCTGCTCATTTTTATCATCATTATCCCACAGAAGCAAAACCGATGTTTTTAGGGTTTGAGTGTCAAGCAGTGTTGCGAGATTCTTTAGGAAATTATGATTATTACTGTTTTTTGGAAGATGATTTAATCATACACGATCCTTGGTTTTTTGTAAAATTATATTGGTTTAATAAGGAAGCTGGCGATCGCTGTTTGTTACAACCAAATCGTTATGAAATTTCTACTCACGGGCTTTCTTATAAAGCTTATGTTGATGGTGATATAAATCCGAAAACAACGGAAAAGTTTCAAGATTTGAGCGATCGTCCCCAATTACAAAGCAAAATTATGGGTGTACCGATGGTTTTCCGTCGCGCTTTGAATCCCCATTCTGGTTGTTATTTTTTGAATGCTAATCAAATGAAGCATTGGGCGAGTCAGCCGGATTTTCTCGATCGCGATCCTAGTTTTATTGGCCCATTAGAAAGTGCTGCTACTTTAGGAATTATGAAGAATTTTTTAGTTTACAAATCAATACCGAAACAGGCAAGTTTTTTGGAAATTCAGCATTATGGCACGAAATTTTTAGATATGATAGGGGAACAGATTGATTTGTCAAGTATCTAAGCCAATCTTCCCAGGAATCTGGCTATGCTGCTGGAAATATCCTCAATCTCTTTTGTCAACTTCAGACCGATTTAAGTGGCTATGATTTTTCACATTTAAAGATTTGGCAAGCTTACTTACAGGATGTGAATTTACACAATGTAAATTTTATGGGTGCTGATTTGGCTAAGTCAGTTTTTGCTCAACAATTAGCACAGGTTTTGTCGGTAGCCTTTAGCCCAGATGGTCACTTGTTGGCAACGGGGGATGCTAATGGTGAAATTCGGTTATGGCAAGTTATTCACTTAGACAATTACGCAAATAAGTACGAATCATTTCGGATGGAACGCAAAGATGGAGTTTTGGAAGTTGCTTTACACACAAACGGCGGTTCAATGGTATTTAGCAAAACGGTTCATGATGAACTTGGTTTTGCCTTCGCAGATATTGCCGCCGATCGCGAAAATAAAGTTGTGATTCTGACTGGAACAGGGGATAAATTAAGTCAGCGATCGAATTACCTAACGTTCAGCGAGGAAAGTAGTCATGCCAATCATTTCTAAAACTAACGATGTTGTTACCGTCATTTTCAGTTTTGCCGTAGAGCCAGAACAGCAGCAAGAGCTGATCGATCGGATGATTGATGCACTGGAAACCACAACCAGACATCAGCCCGGATTCGTCTGTGCCAGTTTTCACAAAAGCCTGGATGGGGTGCGGGTGTTCAATTACGCCCAGTGGCGCACCCAGGCAGACTACGAAACCTTTGCTCAAAGTGCCCAGGATCGGGCGATCGCTACTCAACTATCCCAATTTCAACTCCGCGACTCCCACATTTACGAAGTGGTGATTTCCAAACCAGATGATGCGGATTTGAGGATTAGGAAGGGCGATCGCATCCATTTTGCCGAATTTCGAGTCAAACCAGAGAACCAGCAACGATTGATTGATCTGGAGCGGGAGAACGTTGAAATTGCGCTGCAACATCCCGATTTGATGTCTGCCAACTTCCATCGATCGCTGGACGGCACTCGCACCGCCAACTACGGACAATGGCGCAGTTTGGACAACTTTGATGCCTTACTCAAGGAGCCGAAGTACGAATCGGTGCGGGAGTACTGGAAGGGGCTGGCTGAAAATGAATTCCATCTATATGAGGTTGTTTACACAGAGCCTTCTGAGTAAGGCTAAATGCAACCTGAAGGATTTGGTCTTATCCAACGGAGCAACAATAATCGCTTATGTGAGGGACGAATGCGGTTATCAAACCAGATTGTAGTCGTGGTTGGACTTATTCATCTCGGCTCAAGACGCTTCCACCGCCCCGTTATCCGAAACCACGATGGAGAAACTTCGCCCAACCTTAGATAGCAAAATTTGGGGTGCTTTCCATGTCGTAAAGCATAGTGTTTCTCAAATTCGGGCTGAAGGTTCTATTACGTTCATCTCAGGCTTGGCAGGTCGTCGGGGCTATCCTAGCTTTGCGATCGTTGTGTGGAGCAGAATGGACGTATTGACATTGCCTTCAACAATGCGGGCATTGTCAATCCTAAATTAGTCAGGTTGCATGAGCAACCCAGTACCGATTTTCTGGATGTCCTGAATACAAATGCGATCGGTGTATTCTACTCACTCAAGTACGAAATTCCGCAGATGCTCCGTCGTGTACGAGAACAGCGAGGGATGACGTTTGAACAAGGCTCACAGGCAATTCCGATCGGGCGAACCAATACCGTTGAGGAAATGGCACGTACAGTCATGTTCTTAGCGTCCAATAATGCGACTGCTTTACATGGCTCGTTGGTTGATGTCACCAGCGGGATGCTGGATTGACCTGATTGATTGCTTCATTGAGATATTACAGCAACCTCAAGGAGATGGAGGAACAGATGACAGAGCTTTCTCGCCGCCGGATCATCTTAGGTAGTGGTGCAGAAAGACAAAAGTAGAGGGACGTGATGCACTGATTAAACATTACAGCGGGTTGCCAAAAGCGTATGGTGCGATCGAGTTCCTCGATCTAAAGCTCTACCCCATGATTGATCCGAATTGGGTGTTAGTAGAATATCGTGGTCAGATAGAAGTGCTGGCAACCGATCGTTCATACAATAATCACTACTGCGGCTTATTTCAGCTTCACAATGGCAAAATCTGTCTATTCCGCGAATACTACAACCCAATCGTCTTAACAGAAGCGTTTGGAGATCCGACAGAACTCGCTCAAAGTTTTAGCTTGAATCATTAATCTCAATTCGGAGTAAACGTTCAATGATTTCAAATTCCACAATTACAGAAGTGTTTCAGGATTGGTTGAAAGCACAAATTCTACAACTGAGTGTAGACACGCTCAAATCCAATGCTGTGACCTGTACTGCCTGCGGTGAAGTTCTGGGAACTTACATCATTGATTACAGAGGAGAACGCTTTCGACTTTCTCTAGAAGAAACCTATTCTTTTCTCAAATTTATTCAGGAGAACTAATCATGCGCTACAAACTTCTTGGCAACAGCGGCTTGCGCGTTTCTGAACTGTGTCTGGGCACGATGACCTTTGGTGAGGATTGGGGCTGGGGTGCTTCCTTTGATGAATCCAAAACGATCTAAGTACTTATGCAAAATTAATTGTATATTCTTTGCCAAAGTCTCGAATGACTTTTTCCACATAATCAACTAAATTTTGCCAGCTAGAATAAGCATCTATTTCTATCCATTCATATTTCATGAATCGCCAGAGAATTTCGATTAAGTTAAGTTGTGGAGAGTAGGATGGGAGCCAAAATATCTCTAAATTTTTCTGTGGCCATTCACTGATTTTCTCCGCAATTTTTTGACTTCGATGAAATGAGGCTTTATCCAGAACAACAAACGTTTTTTTTGTCAGAGTTTCCGCAAATTTATCCAGACAAGATATGACGACTTCACTAGTGATTCTCCCTTCAAATATATAAGCAGATAATTCTTGAGAGCGACTCATTATCCCCAGGACATTTAGCCGCCGACTTCGGCTACTTTTTAGGGAATTTATTTCGCCTTTTTCTTGCCATCCATAAGGCACATAAGGTGTTAAGCAAAATCCAGTTTCATCCAAATATCTTAGTTCGATCTCTCCCGCTTCTTCCCGTTGTTTTAATAAGGTAAGCTCTTGCTTCTTTTCTTCATATTCTAAGGGGTCTGGCTGACCTGCTAATCCTCTTTTAAATCTTTTCCAGCACATGATTAGACTTTTTATCACTCGTTTAACTGTATCCTTGCTCACGGTGATTTCCCATTCTTCTTTTATCTCTGCTATTACTTTTTTTAAATTTTTAGGCGATTGTTTTACCCAGGCTTTTATTTGTTGCTTTTGTTCTTCTGTAAATGTTGGCTTTCTCCCCCGACCTGGGCGATTATATAATCCTACTAATCTGTGTTCTTCCCAATCGTTCATCCAGTTATATATCGTATTTCTACTTACTTGAAATATTTCGGTTAATTCCTCAATTCTTTTTCCTTGATAACTTAATAGAATACAATGCGCTCTCTCTCTCACTTGATAATGTGCGCTCTGTTTATATATTCTCTGGAGCAGTTTGATTGTTTCTGGTGTCAAGTCTCTAATAAATCGCATTTCCCTCTCCCCTTTACTGTTCCTAGCTTTACTATATACAATTATCTTTGTAATATACAATTATTTTTGCATAGGTACTTAGATGTAAGTTTAGAGAGTTGCTTGTCGATAAAGCGCGATCTCAGTACTAACTCAAGTTGCTAGTTACCCAAAGTGCGATCGCATTTCGAGAAAAAGACAAAAAGAAGCGCAGCAACCAAGCCTACCTAAGTTACTTATCAGGGAAAGCTCCCACCAGCTTATTAGGTAGAAAAGTGTGGAATTTGTAAGTGTGGCAGGTTTTATATAAAGGCTTTTTTAAAAGTTATAGCCAAAATAAAACAGGTTATTTTTATTAAAAATCCAGAAAAAGTAACGGCATGGATAGATTTAGGAAAAAGACGGGTAATCTCACTAAAAACCGTCTCAATTCGATGTCGAGTAGCTTGTTTGTAAAAGCTTATCCAAGGAGGAGCTGCTCGATGCGAATTCTTTTTTCTTAACGCTTTTAAACCAATTTCGTCAATCAATAAGAGAGCATCTTCTGCCTGATAATCAGTGTAGGCTGAATCGGCATAAATTTCACTTAATGGTGGCAGATTCAGGGGGAGAGCATTTAACCCACGCACATCATTAGCCGCTACGGGGAAGGAGTCTAACAGATATTCTACATCAGAATTTGTTGCTTTGAGAAGCATACCAATTTGATGGAATAGGTCGTACATTAATTCCGATAAAGCGTGTAATCTCCGGCAAAATCTCGACTTATCTAACATTGCGGGAATTAAACCACTTTCTTGCAGATACACTCTAGCATGAGCTTGATTACCATGAAAAAATAAAGCGGCTACCAATGCAGTAGTTAAGACTTCCGCATCACTCATTAGTCGCCTTCTATCATCTTGGTGATTGATCGCTTCCTTGTACGTCATCAGTGATAGCATAAATAGCAATAATTTCGTTAATCATTTCCTCTCACAATTTCTCATTTGAGGGGATTTTATTCTATAGCCGACCCGCTCTGTGAAAAATGCTCAAAAAATCCAAATATGAGAGATAGTGCTGCCTCATCTCAGGGAAGCGATCGCACGACCCGGGAAAGTAACCTTATGTCCGTTGCTATATCTCTGTTACCCGCGTCGTGCGATCGCTCCGGGTAACTAGCAACTTGAGTTATTATTTACTTGCGGGAACTCAAGTATTTTTCGGTCTGAGTGGCGAAACACAAACCTTGACGGAACCAGTTGCAGTTAAGTTTGTAGATGGAACGCAATCAATTATTAGAACCAATCCACCCACAGGTGCAGTTGAATTTGATCTCGTTCCTGCAAAGGTCTTTAAAGCAGGTGAAATTAGCTGGATGATTCCTAACTTATCTCAAGCAGATATTAATGCTCAAACTCCTACTCCCCAACTGATTGATTAGATATTGTACAGTTCAATAATCGATTTTGAGGTTATTAATTGGGCAATAACCTCTTTTTTTTATTTTTATCTAAATGCGAAAATACTGAAAACATGATACAGCTAGATTATAAGGTTGCCTTATCAAACCTAACTCTGGGAAAGCTAACCGAGAGAAGATGTTTACTTCTCAAAAAGCAATAATGTAACAAAGTTGACAAAAAAATAGTAAGGCATAAATTTAGGTTATATATTACTAAATTGGTAATATTATCGGACTTTAATAATAATAAAAAAAACATAAATCTAATTAGTAATTCCCTTGATTTTTACTCAAGATTAATTTACTATTTTTATTCATGGAGAATGCTTAAGTTCAATGAAAATACATCTATCATTAGACAGGATATATAGGTGAAGGAGTAATTGCAAAATGGAAGCTTTATCCATAAAGGATAATACTGAAACCTCTATATTAATAGATATAAGGGGTTCACTATAGCCATTACTAGAATAGTTAATACAACTATTGCTATTTATGTAGTAGCTGAAGTGAACAAGCTGGAGTTAACTTAAGGCGTATATGGCTTTACAGATATTGTTGAAACATCTAAAGCTGATATGGCTAAGTAGTAAAAACATATAAAAAAGAGGTGCAAACATTGAATATTTGGGAATTTACTTTATTAGTTTGGATAGGTTCATTTACTGCTGGCTTTGTAGGAGCATTGACTGGCTTAGGTGGTGGCGTAGTTATTGTTCCCTTATTAACCTCAGTATTTGCTGTTGATATTCGCTATGCAGTTGGTGCTTCATTAGTTTCTGTAATTGCTACTTCATCCGGTGCAGCATCTGCTTATATTAAACAAGGTTTCACTAATTTACGGTTAGGAATGTTTTTAGAAGTAGCAACAACAATGGGAGCATTAATTGGTGCCATAATTGCTGCTTTTATTTCTGTTAAAGCACTAACTATTGTGTTAGCAGTTGTTCTACTGTATTCAGCTTATTTATCGCAACAACCACGTTCTGAACAGCCAGAAAGTGAGTCAACAGATGGGTTAGTAAGCTATTTAAAACTTAATGGTACTTGTCCAACTCCTAACGGACTAATGCCTTACCAAGTTCACTCTGTTCCTATAGGATTCAGTGTGATGGTAGTTGCAGGTGTAATTTCCGGTTTACTAGGTATTGGTTCAGGAGCATTTAAAGTATTAGCAATGGATCAAGCGATGCGTTTGCCATTCAAAGTTTCAACAACTACAAGTAACTTTATGATTGGTGTCACCGCAGCAGCTTCGGCGGGTGTTTATCTAGCAAGAGGTTACATCGATCCGGGTCTTTCTATGCCTGTGATGTTAGGAGTATTACCAGGCGCTTTATTGGGAGCAAAAGTTTTAGTAGGAGCTAAAACTAAAGTTTTAAGAATAGTTTTTAGCTTAGTTCTCGTATTAATGGCTTTGAAAATGGTTTATAACAATTTATTAGGGGGAATTTAAAATGCAAAAATTAGGAGGAAATGAAACAATTGAATTTAATTTAATTCAGGATAATTTAGATATAGGGCTAAATGAATTCTCTCTTAAATGTAAAATTGATGAAGAGATAAAATACAGCAAAGCCAAAAGAGAACAACAACTAGGATTGTTACTCAGCAATCTTTTAAAATATGGAGTTTTTCTAGCTAGTGCTGTTGTCTTACTGGGAGGGATCTTGTATTTAATACGTCACGGTACTGAACCTGCTGATTACCAAGTTTTTCATGGAGTACCATCAGAGTTTCGTTCGCCAGAAGGAGTGATTAATGCGGTATTAGCAGGTAGTCGGCGTGGGATTATTCAATTAGGTTTATTAATCTTAGTAGCTACTCCGATCGTGCGTGTAGCAATCTCGTTTTTAGCTTTTCTACGTCAACGAGATTATGTCTACGTCGTAGTGACTTTGTTGGTGTTATCAGGATTAATCTACAGCATGATTGGAGCTTATCATTAACATTCAATCCGGTTGGATAAGTTGAGTCAAATTCTGAAAGTTTAATTGAATTTGCTCAAATAACGAAGTAGCGATCGCATCTAAGTTCTGTGTTGGTGCAACTGACAAGATAGCGAACGAAATCAAGCCGAGTACACCAAGGATAAAAGCCAGAAATCTTCCCCAACATCCTGGATTGATTTCCAAAAACAAAAGTTTGGATTGTCCGATTATAGAGATCGAAAGTAAAACCAGTCCAGAGATTAACAAAATAGTGGTTAAGGAGGTGTTAGTCATGATAAAAAACTTTTTCAGTTATATCCAGTGGGGTAAGCTTTCCCATTATAACTACCATCTAATTATGTTTTTACAACAATTAAAAGTTGGTTGGAGCGGGAGTTTCAAATTAATGCGATCAACATTTCTTCAAAAGCTTTGGCGAGTCGAGTTTGGAAGCGCTGCTGATGCTTTAACTTTAAGATTGGTCGGACTATATCCAATTTTTGATTCAAATTGTTGACGTTATCGATGATAGGAATTGAGCGTAAAGTACCAAGTTGTAATTCTTTTTTAATCATCAATTCAGGAATAGCAGCTGCACCTACGCCATTTTCTACTGCCGCTTTGACCATTTCACTACTAGTTAAAACCAAAATTACCTGCAATTCACTCGGATCTATGTTCCTATTTTTTAAAGCTTGTTCAAACATTTGTTGGGTTCCCGAACCAGATTCACGCATTACCCAATCTGTGGCGAAAAGTTCGGTTAAAGAAATCCCTTTACTTTCAAACCAAGGATGGGATTTACCAACAACAATTTGTAAGCGATCGCTTCCCACCACTTCTTTATCTAAACTTTTTTTCACAGATGGTTTAACTTCCCCTGCCATTAATCCAATATCAAACAACCCCAATGCTGTTCCTTCACAAATATCATCAGCATTAGCTAAAGCGCAATTAACAAAAATACCGGGATACAAACGCTTAAATTGGCTAATTTTTTCTGGTAGCCAATAGTTTCCAATAGTTAAGCTCGCTCCTAATTTTAATTGACCCCTTTGGAGGTTGTTTAATTCCCGCAATCCCCGTTCTGTTAAGGCAACTTGTTCGAGAATTTTTTTTGCTTCTAATTGCAGTAATTTACCTGCTTCTGTGATTTCAATATGGCGACCAATGCGATCGAATAACCTCACACCATATTCTGTCTCCAAACTTTGAATTGCTGCACTAACAGCAGGCTGAGTAATGTATAAAACTTCTGCTGCACGAGTGAAGTGCAAATGTTCTGCTACGGCTAAAAAAATTCGTAGCTGATCGAGCGTCATTGATGACATTTCCTACCTCAAAACTGTACTTTAGAAATTTCCATAAATTCAATTTATCAGTTTAACAAAAAACAATGTTTGTTTTATACAAAAAAAGAGTTTAAAGTAACAATGAGACACCCTGGATTCAACTCAAGCTAAAGCAAATATGCAGAAACCAACTTAGCCGCAATTCAATTCAATAAATAAAAGGAAATGGTTAAATGACGACTAAAAAATTAAATAATCACAGTGTTCACGGTTTAAAACCAGACTGTCTTTCCTTCGGAGAAGTCTTAGCGCAATCCTTTGCTGTGATTGCACCTACCACAATACCAGCTTCTAATCTTGGCTTAATTGTTGCCCTGGCGGGAAATGGCACTTGGTTAAGTTTTTTGATTGGCTTAATCGGGTTAATTTTTGTTGGTATTAACATTAACCAATTTGCTAGTCGTTCAGCCTCTCCTGGTTCACTTTATTCTTACATTGTCAAAGGTTTAGGGCCAACAGCAGGCGTAATTTGCGGCTGGAGTTTAGTGCTAGCTTACTTATTTACTGGAATGTCTGTTTTATGTGGTTTAGCTAACTTTAGTAGCATTTTAATTGGTCATTTAGGAATTCATCCTTCCAGCATTACGCTGTTATCACTTGGCGCAGGAATTGCTTGGTACGCAGCTTATAAAGACATCCAACTTTCAGCAATGGCAATGTTGTGGTTAGAAGGAATTACTCTGGTATTAATTTCAGTTTTAGGGGTAATTATTTGGTCACATACAGGCTTTGCTTTAGATTTACCTCAATTAACATTAGAAGGCGTAACTCCTGGTAACGTAGCAACAGGACTTGTCTTAGTAATGTTTGGTTTCTCTGGTTTTGAAAGTGCCACTTCTTTGGGTGATGAAGCAAAAAGACCTCTAAAAACTATTCCCAAAGCTGTAACTGGCAGCACAATTTTGGCTGGTTTATTCTTCATTCTCATGACCTACATTGAAGTTTTGGGTTTTAGAGGTACAGGAGTATCCATTGTTAATACCGAAGAACCTCTGGGTTTCTTGTCACAACAATTAGGAATGGGTTGGTTAGGACAATTAATTGCCTTTGGTGCTTTATTTAGCTTCTTTGCTTGTGTCTTAGGTTGTATTAATCCGGCTGCAAGAATCTTCTTTTTGATGGCACGTCACGGATTATTTCACTCTTCTTTAGGTTCAGCGCATTCCTCTAATAGAACCCCTCATATTGCAGTCACTTTATGTACCTTCATCATGTTTTTAGTGCCTGCTGTAATGTCTCTGTTTCACATCAAATTGTTTGAAAGTATGGGATATTTAGGGGCAATTTGTAGCTATGGATTTTTAACTGTGTACATTCTCATATCCATTGCTGCACCAGTTTATCTCCGCAATATTGGTCAATTGCGCCCTATTAATGTAATGGTTTCAGTTTTAGCAATTGGATTCATGGCAATACCAGTTTTGGGTAGTGTGGGAATTCCAGGTAGTACACTTTTCCCAGTTCCAGAAGCACCTTACGATGCTTTTCCTTATCTATTCTTACTGTATTTAGCTGCAACTTGTGGCTGGTTTATCATGCAAAGATTTCGTTCCCCAGAAATTGTGACTTCAATGCAGCGAGGAGTTGATTCAATCCACTCCAGATTTGAAAAATCTAAGACCTCATACAACAGTTCTCCATTAAATGCAATTTCACTGGATCAGGAGGACTTTGAATAAATTTACCAGTCATGAATACTTCGGAATAAAACTTATTCATGACTAAATGATTAAGCTCGAAACATAACAAAAAGGATGAACTGTAAATGGATGGATTAATAACTGCAATTCCCTCTGGATTAACAGCTTTTAGTGCTACCAATATTGATGATATTGTCATTCTCAGCCTGTTTTTTTCCCAAGTAAATAGCAATTTTCGCCGTTGGCACATTGTTGCTGGACAATATCTCGGTTTTACTGCATTAGTGATGGCTAGTCTCCCTGGTTTTTTTAGCAGTTTAATCGTACCTCAAGCTTGGATTGGAATGTTAGGTATTGTTCCGATCGCGATCGGTATTAACAGCTTGATAAATAGAGATGATGATTCAGATAATGAAGTAGAAACAAAATCTCATAATTCTGTACTAACAAATCTTTTTTCTCCTCAAGTTTACGGTGTAGCAGCGGTTACTGTTGCTAATGGTAGTGACAATATCAGCATTTATGTACCATTATTTGCTAGCAGTACTTTAGCAAGTCTTCCAGTAATTCTGGCTGTATTTTTCTCAATGGTTGGTGTTTGGTGTTATGCTGCTTACCGATTAACTAATTTACCTGCGATCGCCTCCACGTTGACTAGTTACGGTAAAAATATTGTTCCCTTTGTTTTGATTGGTTTAGGTGTGTTGATTTTGTGTAAAAGTCATACACTGGAAAGCAGTTCCTTAACTGTGATGACTCTACTCGCGATCGGTGGTTGTGTGCTTACTCAGGCGATTAACTATTGGCGATCGCCACAAATCGAAAAAAATTAAATTCCCCCCATGATTTCGATTTAACCTCAACTTTTTTGACTAATTACAAGGAGAGAACCATGAAATACTTGAAAATATTTCTTATAGCTTTGGTAATTTTTGTTAACCTATTAATTGCCAAACCTTCATTTGCTGACCCACCAAAATTCACCAACAACCCCGACTACATCCAAGTCACTCAAGCTTTAGATGAATTGTTGAAAGTTAAAAATTCCCCTGAATTACCGGAAGGTGTTACCCAAGAGGACATTGAAAAATCAATTGCCAATCTGGAATTTCAAAAATATGCTTTGGAATCTGGGATTAACTGGGGTCAATGTCGCAATGAAACTGGGAGAACCCTAGCTGTTTATGGCGCTAAACCCAAAAAATCGACCTCCACATTTGATAATTCCATCTATTTTCTCGCAGATGGCGAAACCACCAATGATGAATGGGATTGTGATGGGGTTTATTTACCAAGCGGAATCAAAGTTGCAGGTTTAGGTAGTAACGGAAAAACACAAGAATTGGCAAATCCTGTAGCTGTTAAAATCCTTGATGGTACCCAATTAGTAGTAAAAAGCAATCCCGACACAAGCGTAGTAGAATTAAACGTTCCTCCATCGGAAATTTTCAGCACTGGTGATGCTAATTGGTTCATTCCCAATATTTCGCCGGACGCAATAGCCGCTAGAATTCCCAATGCACCAACAATAGAAAACGACTAACCTTAAAGTTGGGTAGCTTAGGTACGTTACCCGGAATTGTCAACCTTAATCAGCCAGGAGAGTTTCCTTCAGGCTGATTTTTTGCGTCAGCATAGTGTTTTCTACTAGACTTTTAATTATTTTTAGTTTAAAATACGGTAAACCGATTGGAATTAAGAAGTTATATGGAAAGCAGCCAAAAAGTTGGTCAAGAGCTTAGGCTTACTAAAGCACTGAACCCAAAACAGTTACGCCAAGGTATATCGAAGGACTTTGCAGCAGTTTTATTCAAAAAGCTCAAAGGTGGATTTTTCCTGGTTATAGGATTTTTGCTTTCACCTTTGTCTTGGTGGAATGACTTATTTTTCAATTTACCGATCGCCTACGGTTTCGGCTATCTCTGTAGCTTACTGTCACCAAAATTACTTCTACCTTGCACAATAATTGGTTATTGGATCTCCTGTATCGCCGGAATTCTACTCATGCAAGCCGGAGTTATAGACGTTTTTCAAGATCAATCTCAAGAACGTAATTTCAAAAAAGAATTATTGATGGGTATAGCTACTTCCACTGCCTACACCCTAGTAATTCTGGCACTCCTTCAACTAAAAATTCTCGACACTCCCTTAGAATTTTTGGGTAATTTGTGATGAAAAACCTTACTTTTGGAGAGTGTTTACTAATTGGCTCAGATCCAACACTTTTGGCCCACCCTCACCAATAATTAAAGGTAAATTCCCATTCCACTTTTCTATAGCTTGCTTCGCTAACACTTCTGTCGTTAGAGTTTCGCGAACTAACCTTTGTGCTTCTGCCTCTCCCTTGGCAAAATTTACTTTAGCTTCCGCTTCCTTAGTAGCTTTAAGTGCCACAAACTCTGCTCTTTTTGCTTCTTGTTCAGCCACTTGTTTGGCTTCTACAGCATCACCAAAGCGTTGGGAAAAATGCACATGAACCAAAGAAATATCATCAACTGTAATGTGATAAGTTATTAGTCTGGTAGTTAAACTATTATCTACTCCAGTTTTTACCTCTTCCCTTTTAGTAATAATTTCTTCTGCTGTGTATTTCGCCATCACAGCTTTAAGTATCTCTTCTACTGCTGGATTAATTATTTTATCTATAACTGCTGTTTCATCTCCAATTTGTTGGTAAATTAAGTTTGCTTCTTCGGGTACAATGTGCCAATTAAGAGCGACATCCGTAAAAACATCCTGTAAATCTTTCGAGGAAGCTTCGGCGGAAATTTCCTGTTTTTGTACTCGAATACTCAGTTTTTTAACGGTATTAACAATAGGAATAATCAGGTGAATCCCTTCTCCGAAAATACGATTTTGTACCTTTCCAAACTGCATTAAAACTCCTCTTTCTCCAGCATTGACAATTACAAAAGGAGAGAAAAAAATTAAAGATAGTAGCAGAAAAGCAATTATCTTGCTGGCTCTGTTAAAAGTTTTCTTTTTCATTTTTAATGTATACCTGCCTATTAAAACCTCTGTTCTAAATATTATCTCTAAATCAACCTAGAAATTAACCAATATTTCTATTATTACCAAGACTAAAAAATAGTAAGTGATTTTGAAAAATTATAGTATAATACTTAAATACGATAAGTTTATCGGTTTACTGTAGTTTGGCTTAAACAATAGAAATATCTCACAACTCTTGCTTTTTACACAAATCAGTAGACAGTAAAGCTGAAAATGGTTACGAAACAAGTTAAAGTAGCTTTTTTGCAATTTTTTCTCCCAAATACCGGATAAGAAAAAAAGTAGAATTTAGCGATTGCTATAAACTACACAAAACAAATCGTCAAATCGTGGTATTAAAAAAATTCAGCATTAACGTTAAAATGATGAAACTATCTGCTAAAGTAAGATATGGTTTATTAGCCTTGTTAGAACTAGCCGATCATTACCAAGAAAGCAGTTACTTACAAGTAGATGAAATTGTCGCTGCTCAGAACATTCCCTACCGTTATTTAATGCAATTGTTAATCTCCCTGAGACGTAGTGGAATTGTTCGTTCTCATCGAGGAACAAAAGGTGGTTATTGTTTAACTAAAGCCCCAGAAAATATTACTTTATTAGAAATAGTCACTTGCTTAGAAGGTGTTCCTCAGCCGGAAAAGCCAGGTCAGGCAACATCTGAATCTTTAGATAATTTATTAATCGAAGATATCTGGTTGGAAGCGAATCAATCAGTAATGCAGCTTTTCGCCAGCTATTCTTTAAAATCTTTATCTGATAAACGAAAAGAAAGCCGCAAATCTAATCAAATGTATTATATTTAATTAATTCAGAAGAATCTACCTCTTTTAACTGTCAGCAAAGAGGTATCTAAAATTTTATTGCAGATTATACAAATACTGATAACTAGCACTATTTACCTAAATTTCGTAATGCCATAATTCCTCTTCTTTGACCAAAAATCTATGTAAAGAAAGGCGTTCAATCAAACCTTGTTGTTCTAATTGAATTAAGACACGAGTCACAGTAACGCGAGTAGCACCAAGCATTTCCGCTATATCTTGGTGAGTTAAACGTACATCAATTAAATGCCCGTTTTTAACTTCATGACCGAATCTTTTTGCCAGCCAACTTAATAGTTTAATCACCATCAAATCGGTTTTTTTGTAGCTACGAATTAGCAGTAATTCTTCAGCTTGTTTAATATGTGTCAGTAAAACTTCTGTGATTTCTTGCCACTCTTGGGGGTGAAATGGGATTAGTTCTACTTTGGTTAAGCATTCAATTTGGTAAGCCTCCACCTTTGATAAAGCTTTACCGACGATATCTCCTGGCCCCCAAATTCCCAAAGTAACGGTCGTATCGTCTTCTAACCAAGTAGTTGCTTTCACCACACCTGACTCAATTTTCCAAAGCAGGTTTGACTTTATTGGCAGTATTGAGCGGGGACTGAATTGCTGCCGAATTGGTTTTACAGATTGTTTCGTTGAGAGTGGTGTAAAGAGCATGGTAGTGTAAAATACTGTTTGTCGATGTATTTAGCGTAGTTTTAAATATAGCAGTTTCTTGTCAAGGCACAATATGGGTATTAAAGTCGAGAATGTTTCTAAACGATTTGGCTCTTTCCAAGCCGTTGATGTGGTAAGTTTGGAAGTGAAAACAGGCTCTTTGGTGGCATTGTTAGGCCCATCTGGATCGGGAAAGTCCACATTGTTGCGGATGATTGCTGGGTTAGAACTTCCTGATACGGGTAAAATCTGGCTAATTGGAGAAGATGCTACCTACCAGCCAGTGCAGGAACGCCACATTGGTTTTGTGTTTCAGCACTATGCTTTGTTTAAACATTTAACAATTCGCCAAAATATAGCTTTTGCTTTAGAAATTCGCAAAGTAGCGAAAAACAAGATTCAGCAGCGAGTTGAGGAACTTTTGCAGTTAGTTCAGTTGAAGGGATTAGGCGATCGCTATCCCGCTCAACTTTCCGGTGGACAAAGACAACGAATAGCTTTAGCCAGAGCGTTAGCGGTACAACCGAGAGTTTTACTATTAGATGAACCTTTTGGTGCGTTAGATGCCAAAGTCCGTAAAGAATTGCGGAATTGGTTACGACAGCTGCACGAAGAAGTACAAGTAACGACTGTATTTGTTACCCACGATCAAGAAGAAGCAATGGAAGTAGCTGATGAAATTGTGGTAATGAATCAAGGTCGTGTAGAACAAGTTGGTAAACCATCAGAAATTTATGATAATCCGGCAACTCCTTTTGTGATGAGTTTCCTTGGGCCAGTGAATGTTTTACCAAGTAATGCAGGTTTTTTAGTTAGTAATAAACAACTCACAGAAAAAGAGCAGATTTTTCTCAGACCTCATGATATTTTAGTTCAGTTACAACCAGTTAAAGGTGCTGTATCGGCGAGAGTTGACCGAATTATTTATTTAGGTTGGGAAATTCGCGTTGAGTTAGTTTTGCAATCAGGAGAAAGAGTAAATGCTTATCTAAGCCGAGAGCATTTTCTGCAACTGCAATTGCAGCCAAATCAACAAGTTTACGTGCAACCTAAGAAAATCAAAATCTTCCCTTATGCGGTTATGAAATAAGAGTTTTGCACCTAAAAAATTAACAAGTGCCAATCGTTAACCTCAAATTTTTAGACTTATGGAACCACCCCAAGAAACTAGCGATTATCCCAAAACTATTGAGCCGTTAGCACAGGTGAATTCAGAATTAGCAGCAAAAAAAGCTGTAACCAGGGCAAAAACAAGTTCGGAGCGAACCAGAGATCATTTAGCCAACGAAAGAACCTATTTGGCATGGATGCGAACTGCGATCGCTCTCACAGGTTTTGGAGTATTAATTGCACGCCTACGCTATTTGATTTCACCTGATGTACCAGGAACAGGTTACGGTTGGGCACTGGGCTTACTTTTTGCCGGAATTGGTTTACTAACAGTCTTACTTTCAACCCAGCACTATTTTTGGGTTTTAAGTGCCATTGATGCCGATACTTACCAACCTTCAAAACGGTGGGTAATTCTTTTTAGTTTAGTAGTAATGCTTTTAGGAACAGGTGTAATTTATGTTCTTTTAACTATGCCAAGTAATTTAAAAATTTCAATATTTTAAAAAGCAAAAATTGTTTTGTTCATTTATTTAACAACGATATCATGTTAGATTCTGCCCCAAACAACCAAACTTACAGTCTTATGGAACTATCTTCCAAGCTGGAATATGCCTTGTTAGCACTTATAGAATTAGCCAGCCATACGACTAAAAAAGTTCCGTTAACCCTTAGTGAAATTACAACTAAACAGCCAATTCCTGAACGTTACTTAGAACAAGTTTTTACTAGTCTGCGGCGTGGTGGTTTAGTACACAGTCATCGTGGGTCTAAAGGTGGTTATGTATTAAGCCGTGAACCTTGGGAGATTACTGTATTAGAAGTTGTGATTTCTTTAGAAGGTGAGCAGAAAGAGAAAAAGCGATCAAATTATTGCACTTTAGAAAAAGAAGCAATTTATAAAGTTTGGCAGCAAGCTAATTCTGCTTCTGAAGCAATTCTAAGTCGTTATACTCTCCAAGACTTGTGTCAGCTGAGGGATGAGCGTAAACATAATAATCCCATGTATTACATCTAAATGTAGCTGTAGCGGCTTGCAAACAAGAAGGAATGGGTTTGCAAATAAGCCGAATTCCGGCTCAGATTAAAGTTGATACTCTGTTGGTCTTTCACCGGGATCTTCGCAGCTATCTACTATTAACTGGAGTTTAGACATCTGTCGAGTGTCACAGTAAGTGTCGGAAATCTCACGATAAATGTCGGGTAAAAAATAGGGATGAAAAGAAAGCACAGTAAGGGTTTGAGGGATGTAGTACGGGAGTAATTGGCTGAGAAGAAGCGAAAATAAGAGAAAAAGTATCGAGAAAAATGTCGCCCCAGAAGGAACTGATGTAGGTGAAAGAGAAAAAAAGTAGAGGAAAACAGAGAGATAGAGGGTGAAAAAAAGAAACAAAAAGTAACACAATAAATGTCGCTTTTGAAGCCAAGTGTCGCGTAACACATTAAATAACCTCGTTAACAAAATAAATGTCCGGGAGAAGTTCAGGCTAGAAACGTTGCGGAATGAGGATTGTAGAGATGGGAGAAGGAAGAGGCAAAATTATATGTGCCTGATGCGACGAGATCGGCGAGTCGTTTACCGGAGTGGCTACATTCAGTTTGCCAACCTCACCTACCAAGGAGAACATCTAGCCGCGTATGCCGGAGAATCAGTGATCATCCGATACAACCCCCGTGACATCACCACCATATATATTTACCAACTACTAGAGAGCAATGTCCTTTTACCCAAAAAGTGGCGTAGTTTGTGAACCAAAACTTGGCGAAACATCTACGAGATTGCGTTGTTTCAGCCCGCAAACAATGGTCACATTTTGTATCAAAACCTGGCGAGAGTTTGTGGAATGTATCATAATACGACTATCAGTTCTCTAACTGTGGGTCTGGGAAAAAGTCACCAAAAGTGACCAGAAAACACCGGAGATTTTGGACTCTGGTGATCATATATGATACAAACAAGCCAAGATATGATTCACAACCCTCGAGCTTTCTAGCCGGACTTGGCTGATAGTGAGCGATAAGGAGAAACACCACCACTGGAGGTGTGAAGTGAACTCAACTGAGTTTCAGAAATGGTGCGAACAACTGCAACTGGTTGCACAAACCCGTGACCTAATTGCCAGGATTCGCGCCGCCCCACCAGAGCGCCACGTCCAAGGAAGAGCGGGAAACTCTACTCGGCACTTACCCCAGCCGAAAAATGGGAGTCACCATTCAATTTGAAAGCCACACCGTAGAACTGTGGGCAATATACCAGATGGAACATGACCCACTAGTTTTAGAATTCTACGACCAGCCCCCGAAGTTTAAAATTCAATACCAAAGTTTATCAGGACGCAAAATAGCGCACTACCACACCCCAGACTTCTTCGTACTGAGAACCGACAGTGCCGCCTGGGAAGAGTGGAAGACAGAAAAACAATTAGAGAAATTGAGCCAGAAATATCCCAGTCGCTATCAACGCACAGAAGAAGGAAAATGGCGATGTCCAGCCAAGTCGCAGCCAAAACCTCCTGTGGAGCAACAGGCTCAAACTTTGCTTGCAGTGGCTTATCGTCCACACCTTCTACCCCACGGATTGCTACGTCTCCTCGTGTTGCACCACCTGAATGACAACAGTCCAGCACTAGCGTCACAACGAGTTTTTTATCCACCAATTCTTTCAAGAGTTGAGCAAGCTCAAGATCGCGGAGATACTGTCCTTCTGAAGTCCCAATGTCAGTCGGCACCAACGCCTCATCAATATCATTTCCTACTTTGATGTCTGGATAGACTATCTTTGCTCTTCCACCATGACCAGAGTAATGGATGTAAACCTGTGCCTTCTCTGGTGCCATCTCACCTAATTTTCTAAAACCCACATTCCGCACCCAGAACTGTCACAGATAAAAAAAGCCACCGAAGTAGTACATAATAACTAAAGATAAATCAAAGGTTAAGAGGCTTAATGAGAATAATTAGTATTAATCAAGGTGTGGTGTGAGAAAGTGAAGTTTGGTAACAAAGACAAAAAGAAACTTTCATAATGAAAAAAATAAGTTGATAACAAAACAAGAAATGAGAGAATCACAACAGAAGTAGTGGAGGAATCTGTTGTGAAATTAAAACCTCAAGAAATGGAAATCCAAAACATAGACCATCTAGGGATAGTAGCAGGAATAATAGATGCGATAGGATTAGTAGGAATAATCAACGAAATAATAGGAATTGAAAAAGGAGAGAAAGTAAGTCCGGGTCATGTAGTAAAAGCCATGATATTAAACGGGTTAGGATTTGTATCCAAACCGTTATATATGTTTCCCCAATATTTTGAAACAATAGCCTGTGAGCATCTAGTGGGAGTAGGCGTAAAACCAGAATATCTCAACGACGATAAACTGGGGAGAGTCATGGATAAACTATTTATCAAAGGATTGGATACAATATTTTTTATGATTGCTGTAAAGGCAGCCCAAAAATTTGGTGTATCCCTATCTTATAGTAGCAGACTGCGCCTTATATACAGAATCAAATCTGAAAATGATGTCAGATTTACGTTGGTTATGTCGAGTACCATTAAGCATAAAAGCAGCACAATTATTAATATCGACATTACCAGACTCAGAATTTATTGATAGTCAAATGCCAGGATATAAATTAGTATCAAAAACCGTAAATTATGCAGAAATAGAACAAAGATGGTTAGTGGTACAGAGTCAAGAAAGAAGAGAATCAGACCTACGTAAACTCTCACAAAAAATTACTAAGGCAGAATCAAAAGCTCTGCAAGATTTAAAAAAGTTATCCCAAGAAGAATTTGCTTGTGAAGCTGATGCTATCAAGGCGTTATCTAAACTATCAAAACAATTCAAATATCACCAAATTAACGAGAGTCAAGTTACTCAAATAAAATCTAATAAAAAAGATTACATAGAAGAAACAGCTTACCAAATATCAGCCACAGTCTCCCAGAATGAAAGTAAAATTAATACAGAAGTTCTGAGTGCAGGGCGTTTCATTATTGCTACAAATGTTTGGGATTCAAATGAGCTTAGTAATGATTCTATGTTGATTGAATATAAAGCCCAGCAGTCATGTGAGAGAGGTTTTGCTTTTCTCAAAGATCCGTTATTTTTTGCCGACAGTATTTTTCTCAAAAGTCCAGAGAGAATAGAGTCATTGGCAATGATTATGGGTTTATGTCTGCTGGTTTATACTTTGGCTCAACGACAAATCAGAGCCGCACTCAGAGAGTCTAAATTAACCATTAAAAATCAGTTAGGTAAAGCGACTGACCGCCCCACTTTACGCTGGATTTTTCAATGCTTTCAGTCTATTCATTTGGTTGCAGTTAACCAAGAAAAACATATCTCTAACTGGACTCAAGAGAGAGACTTTATCTTAAATCTTTTACCTGATGATTGTTTAGGTTACTATCAATTAGTCACCTAATTTTTCCCTCCATTAATTGAATTTCTATCAGATAATGAGCTAATATATTTGATTTATAGCTCTATTTTACTATGTCCATTATTTCAGTTTGTCACTTTCATATATTAGTCTGATTTATGCTTTTTGTCTTGAATATCTTCATCTATTTATCTGTTGACTCTTCTGGGTAGTGTTCATTCTTATTGCTGCTTATTGAGAATAGGTTTTGATGCCTTTTTGGTGATTTACTGTTTCTCAAATGCCTTTTTTCACTCAATATGTTTGTTTTTATGCTCACTTGGCTTTTTTACCTCCGTAATTTCTCTGTGTGACAGTTGAGGGTGCGGAATGTGGGCTAAAACTGTCCACTATATTCTTGCGCGTGGGCAGCTTTTCTGAAGGTTCCAGAGGCTGCTCTGAATTATCAGGATTGATAGAAGCCGTTAATTTCAGAATTTGAGTTTCTGGAACCTTCCGCATCTCCTTGAGAAAGACTTCCACATGATTGATGTCCCGTACACATCCTCCCAGGTTTGTGTAGCGGCTGCCATCAGGTAACCTGTTAGGCATGTAGCAGTCAATTCCGATCAATAAAGCATACAAGTTTGGGGCTTGAGCAACTTGGTCAACCATCTCGACTCCAATGTCTTAATAACTCTGTTTAATTGAGAGAGAATTGCTGTATTAGTAATGTCCTGAAGTCACAAAACTGGACTCTTCGGAACAAACATTAATTCAGCAACTCATCTTTTCGTTCAAGTTCTAATTGCTGGTTCTGTAGCCGTTCAAGCCATTAGTTCACGGGTTTTCAGCCCAACCATTCCGTCAGCAACCAAACTATTCTTCTGTTGGAATTCCTTAACCGCTTTGTCGGTTCCAGGCCCAAAAACACCATCGGCTACTGAAATGGCAAAACCTGCATCCTTCAACTTCTGCTGAAGTTTACGCACGTCAGAACCTTCCATCAAAGGTCGGCATAAACGTAAAATTCTGGGTTTCTCATCCCAAGGTGCTTCTTAATGTTTAATAAAGTGAAAAGTTTACAAGCCCAATGCTTTCTGTGTTTGGACACCAGCAATGCCATCTACAGTGAGATTCTTTTGTTTTTGAAACTGCCTTACTGCCTTATCAGTATCTTTTCCAAAAATTCCATCAACTTGTAGATTGAATCCAGCTTTAATTAAAGCTTTCTGCACTTGGCGAACATCGTCTCCCTGCACAAGAGGTTGACCGGATTCGGCTAGCCGCAGCACTCTGGTAGGTTCCCAAGTCAAAAACTCTTCCCAAGACTGACTCAAAAATAATGCTCGTTCAGCTCTCCTTCTCCGAGATAGCCCAAGAAATACTTGACCGCCTGCTTTGTCCCACCTCAAAAATTCATCCGCAGCTTCTTGAATCTTGCCTTCATTCAAGCGTTTCAAAAGTGTTGATTCAAACAGGGAACGAGCACCGACGTTATAACTAAAACAAACTAACGCTGAAAATTGATTGTCATTGATATCTATTTTTACTGCATCAGCTACTGCTGCTTCAAATTTCCGTAACTCCTTTTTCAGCATCTCTTCTGCTTGGGCAACGGTGATTTTCATTCCTATAAAAACACCTTCTGTACATCCCCAACCTATAGTTGGTACGTTAACTGGGTCTAGATATGCCTCTACGTATGTTCCTTCTGGCCCTTGTTTTAATTTATGCAACCCTTCAAATGATTTGATAACTTTCAGAGCTTCTTGGTTGGTATTCCTAGTCGATGCTCTTGGTTCAGGTACTCCGCGAGGAATTGCGTCAGTTGGTGCGATCGCAAATGTCTCAGCAGCAGTGAACTGCAAAGCTTCAATTAGTAATTGAACCTGTCCTTCAGTTTGGGTAACTTTAACTGGTTGTTCGTCTTCTAGTTCGTACAAACTACCATCAGCAAAAATTTCCAGCCGTCTTGTCATTTGATTATCTCTTGAAGACAATGATTTAGGGATCGTAATTAAAGTATTCACCTAGTTTGTGGATACATCCGAAAAGTTTTAGAGAAGAGTTTTGTTTGATAAACTTTTTGGTTCCGGTAGCTGAAGGGGTGACAACTATGGCTAAAAAGTAGACCGAATAAGCATCTCGGCTCTTCGACCTCGCTGATTCCGACGTTTTTCCTGAACGCGACCGACATATTTAACTACTCCCTTATTTTTGATTTTTTCTCCTGACATAATCGAACTAGTGTAGGCTAGAGTAATCAATATAATTAAGGAAATTAAGCGGTCGCCAGAGACACCTGTTGACTCTAAATTGTAGCCACCACTTTTATAATCTCGAAACATTTCCTCGATTCCAAATCGTCTTTGATAAGCCGATAAAGCTTGTTTTAAATCTACAAGATTGGTCAAAATAAACCAAGCTTCTTCTGTGGAAATGCCGCCGTAACTGCGTTTCCATTTAGCGGCAATATTGGCTTGATCAAAACCTTTAGTTTTAGTTAATTTAACTCCCTCTAAGTAAATTGAAATCCCTGGAGTCACACCTAATTCTTGTAATTGACACCAAATTTCTGGAGCAATTTCAACGTATTCATTTCGTTTTAGGCGTAAGCAAAAATAAGTCTGGGCTTGGCTTTTCAACCATTTGGCTAAATCCACAGAACAAAATTCCCGATCTCCTAAAACCACTTTTTTATAATTACTTAATAATGGCAGGACTTGAGAAAGTACTTCTATCTGCTTGTCAGCATTTGTATTGCCTAAATTCGGCAGAACTTCAAAATAGATGGGAATAGCTCTTTTGTCATAAATTAAACTCACAACTATCAAATTAATTAAGCCCCATTGTGTGCGGTCAATCGCAATGTACAATACTTCGTTTGGCGCAAAATTATTGGTTAACCAATAGGTCAATAAAGGCCACCAAATTCTTTCAATTGTTAGGTGTGGTAACGAGAGAAATCTTTGTAACTTCTTCCGGCGACTTTCAAAGAGAATTTTTTGAGGAAATTGACTAGCCAATTCTTCCAATTTTACTCTTCGATGCTGTTGCAACATCACAACTAATATCAATAAAATTAAAAACTCTGCTTTTTTTAGTTGAGTTTTTAGGTGTTGGGTGTAAAATAATGGTAATAAATTCATTATTTTCGTTAATTAGGTCTTCTTGAGAATATTCTACCTCTTTTTTTTGACAACAATCGGTAAACCCCGCACGCAGTAAGGGGTTTACCGATTGTTGTCACCCCGTCAGGGCAATCTAGTAGAAAAAACTTTTGGTTTGGGAAACAGAGAAGATGAAGAAAAGGTGTTAACGTTCCGTTTGGTGGATGCTTACGGTCTTTACGATTATATGGTTGCTAAAGTTATGGAGGGGTCGAAAAATGTCCAAAAGAGCGCGTAAAAGTCTGAGTTTGCGGTTACAACCTTATGAGGGAACGCCTTTGGCTGAAATTGCTTCTTATTTGAATTCTCTTGATAGACCAGAGGCTAATCAGCGGGTGATAGATATTTTGACATTTTTATTGCCCATAGCCAGGAAATATAGTGGAGAATCAACTGAGGAGGTGGAAAAGGCTTATTGGAGTACTTATGCAACAATTGAAAGGCTTTTTTACTTGATGGCGCAAGAGTTGAGGATACAATTGCCCCAGGTGCAGGTTCAGTCTGGGACGGGGATAGTAGCGAATATATCTGTGAATGGTAATAAGCTTGATGTGGCATCTGTTATGGAATGGAAAGAAATGCCTGTTCCTCAAATTATGGGTAAAGGGACGGTGGCTGATGTCGATGCTTTGTTTGGGGATTAGGGGTTAGGGGTTAGGGGTTGGGGGTTGGGGGAAGAGTCTTTTTCCCCATCCCCTACCACCTATCACCTAACCCCTGGAAAACCTGGGGATTGAAAGCTAAAAATTCAAAACAAAGTTAGCGAATTTAACTATAAAACAGAGGCACAAGCAGTGGCAATCTTCATGTTTCGTTATCAACGAATAATCGAAAAGTATTGGCTAATTCACTGACAATTTGGAGTATCATTTAGCTAGTTTTTTACAATAAAAAGGGGGTTTTCCCCCTTGCCATAGTTTGAATCAGTGGTCAATCGAGGGGTGGGTGGTGGGCAAAAAATTAACCTGACTTTTTGAGCCAGGTTTTGATAGTTCATGAATGGTTGAAAGATGTTATTGATTGCGTTCAAGTCGAGTGCGAATTTGGGCTTTGTGTTTAGCGCGTCGATCGCGTACTGCATTAATATCGGCTAATCCATACAGTTTGCGGGCATATTCGAGAAGTTCTTTGAGAGTAGCATCAGCATAATCAATTCGGAATTGTGCATTGTGTTCTTTCCAGTCGAACTCGATTTCACCATTGCTAAAACGAGCTTGAGCTTCCAGTTCGCGTCCGCTTTCTTCCCGTAATACTTCAATTAACATTAAGCGACGTTTCTCGTCGATTGAAATTACACGGTCAAGTGCTTTAGTTACAGTTGCAGTAGCCATTGATTTTCCTTTAATTTCAGTTGAATTGTTCATCAACATCGCAGCAATCGCTGCACTTAAATAATTCAATTTTTTAGTTGTCGAATTTCGTAGTTAAACTGATAAAAAAACTTCCCCACTACCAAACTAACGGTAGTGAGGAGTTATTGATGAATTACCAAAAATTGAATCTTAATTGCGATAGCGACTTATTCCAAATCATCAATTTCATCATCAACATCAGCATCTTCATCCACATATTGTGAGTTTGAAATTGCTCCAATTTCGCTGCGAGCAATCCGTTCGTTGCGGATACCTCGATGCTTGGCACGACGAGCGCGAATTGCATCCATATCGTTCAATCCGTACAATATGCGAGCAGCACGCATCAATTCTTTTAGTGGTGTGTCGCTATAATCTGCACGAAACTGAATGTTATGTGTTTCCCAATCAAATTCAGTGCCATTAAAACGAGCTTCATTATTTAGCTCTCTTCCCGATTCTTCCCTTAAAACCTCTAACACCATTAAACGCAATTTTTCACTGTAATTAATGCACTTATCGAGTGCTTTAACGTGAGCTTTTTGAGCTTTGTTGGTATTAGCTGTATTGGTTTTACGAGCTTTATCAGTTGTAGTCATTTTACCGTTTTCCTTAATTCAGATTAGTTCATATCCACAGCAGCAATCGCTGCTATTTCCACTTCAATTCAGTTTAAAACTGCTTTTGAGCAGCACAAAAAAATTACTCTGCTATTTATTAGCAGAGCAATTTATGATTAAACTATGAGTAAATAGATAGCGAATGAAGCAGATTAATCTAAGTCTTCTTCATCCTCTTCTTCATCATCATCCATTTCGTCCTCAGTATCGGAATCATCATCTTCTTCACTGTCCGAATCTTCTTCACCGTCTTCGTCCAAGTCTTCTTCGGAGTCGTCTTCTTCCTCATCTTCATCGGAGTCTAAATCATCAAAATCATCATCATCGGATTCATCTTGCTTGTTATAGCTATTGCGTTTCGCGAGCGATTCTTGATTAAATTTGACCAATCCTTTGATCGCTTCAGTAGGGTCAAGCTCGAAAACGTCGTATAGTTTAGCCATAACAAGAGCAATGACTTGGATATCATGACGCAGTGCATCCGGCTGTCCGAATAAGGCAGGAAACACTTCGTTATTCCAACGTTGCCAATTCATTGTTTTGCCGTTTTTTTTCAACTGTGCGGCAATATCCAATCCGAGCTTTTCTTTGGTGGCATGACCTATTTTAGTTTGCAGTCGTTTTTCTCGAAGTTGAATTTTGACTCCAAACTTTTTCAGGATAGTAGTTCGGACGCGAGCTAAAAGTGCATCTGCCTGCTCTTCAATAGTAAGTGTTGGGCGACTGCTGCCGTTTGATTGAGAAGCTGTCACTCGACTTTTAGAATTAGCAGTAGCACTATTAGCACCATTGCTTTTGCCATTTGAGTTACTCGTTATGTTTGATGAACGCGAGCCGTTTTTAGTAGTTGTAGCCATGAAATTTGATTTTAATTACACTACTTCACGGCTATTTGCGCCGCTAGGCGCTATCAAATTTCACCTACTTATTCGATTCAATTAATTCAATTAATTCAAAATTTCCAGTTGTGTTAGTTTATTAATCAGCCAAAATGCGTAAACGAATCGATCAATTAAACGAGTCAATTCATCCTGAAGAATTAGAATTACTTGGGTGGTTGTTAGACAGTTGGTTGATGTTGCAGCCTTTGATTCCAGTGCTGACTACCCCAATGCCCGATCGCGAAACTGTGCAAAGGATAGTAACATCTTTTTGTAGTCAAAACCAGATTTGTGATAGTTCAGCACTTGTTCGAGCTTGTCAGGGTTTACCTGAAGGTGAAATCGAGTTGGTGTTGGAACGATCGCTAGCTTTTGCTTATACAGTAGAGAAGTTGGCAGATTTGGTACTCGACCACAAGGTTAACAAACTGCGGGGGCGAGGTTTGGAGTTTATTGCCGAACCGGATGTGCCGGATGCAGGTGGTCTAGACCTTTTGGATGAGTCGCTTTCCCAGGTCGCTTCCTTGTTGAGTCCTGAAGCCCAAAAATACGGTTTGAAGTTTCCCAAGGGAATGATTCTTTGGGGGCCACCGGGTACTGGTAAAAGTTTGAGTGCTAAACTTGCGGCAAAAAAGATGGGAGTACCTCTGTTAGCAGCTGATTGGGGTTCGATTGTTGGTGCTTCTAGACCAGATTTTGCGCTGCGCGAACTGCTGGAACTAACTCAGGCTTTAAGTCCTACTATTCTCTACTGGGATGATTTTGATAAAGGGTTTGCGGGTTGGGATTCTAATGCTGATGGTGGTGTTTCCCGGCGGTTGTCGGGGAAGTTATTAACTTGGATGCAGGAGCACGAATATCCAATTTATATTGTGGCGACTGTTAATCGTTTGGGGATGTTACCGCCAGAATTAATCCGTCGATTTGATGATATTTTCTTTGTTGATTTGCCTCATGAAGGGGCGATGTATGAGATTTTCAATCTACATTTACAAAAGTATTTTCCAGAGTTTCGTCATGCTTCTATTTCGCCTTGGACGGATGATGAATGGCGAATTTTGTTAAGGGATTATAGGCTTTGTACGCCAGCCGAAATTGGTAATGCGGTGAGAAAATGTGCTGAGGAAATCTACTATCGCCATCAGGTACGAGGTCAACAACCGGATGAATTGAAGGTAACGTTGGATGACCTCCGGCGACAGCGTTATCAGTTTACGCCATCGATGCTGCGTGATGAGGAGCAGATTTTAGCAATTCGCAATCAAGCGACTTATGCTAAATCGGCTAGTGGAGAGGATCGATCGCGTTTTTCTCTTCCGCTACAAGAATTGTTTGGTTAGCGGGACTTCAGCGATCCAGAGGCTATGTTTTATGATACAAACTAGATCGAGCTTGACAGCTTTTCTAATGAAACCAAACCATTCTCTACAAAATCTATTTCTAAATGATATCCTGTCATCAAAGCTGTTCCCAATAACGGTTTATATCCAGAGCCTAAAATCGGGACAATCTTTTCGCTATTATCCCAAACAATAGTCGCTAAATGTATCGATAATAGGGCTTCACTTCCATCTGCTAATCTAGCAAGTGTGGTGGAATATAACGGTAAATTCATTGCACTAACTGCTTGCGGGGGTAAGGTCAGATGATCGTTAAATCCCGTGTCAATGACGAAATCTATAGAAAACTCAGGTTGTTCGGGTAAACGGAATGTTACGGGTACGATCGCTTTGTTGTTAATAAATTTCCCATAAATCATTATAAAATAGGCTCACTTGCACCACCGAAGCTGACTGCTACATCATAACCAATACGTATTGTAAATAATCGGGCTAGGGGGTTCTTTTGCTTTAATTTTAAAGCGCTTTCCACCCCAGTAGAATCGATGCCATATTCACCTGTTTCTGCATCAATTACGATCATTTTACCAAGGTTTTCACTGGACTCGACTTGTTGGCGAATATCATTTTCATAAATTTCTTGGCCTTTGTGGGCAACTTCTTCAGCCGTCCAAAAAATAGCTTGCATGGTTATTTTACGCTATGGGTTGCTGTTGATAATTTATAATTTTAGTAGGTATTATAACATGATTTTCGCATCGGGTTATTCCTCTATAAGGAAATCGCGTCAGTAATTGCAATAGCATTAGTTTGGTGGTTAGCGCGTGATTAATTCTCACTAAATTAATGTCGAGCGAATATTTTTAGCCAGGGAAGAAAACCCTGGCTGATAACAGAAATTAAAGATTAAGAGGACACTATGATTAAACCAATCAAATCTTCTTTGCTAAAAAAACAGTTTCCTCTCTTGAACAGATTCAACCCCAAGAAGAGGAAATAGTTAGTTCTACTTCCACCGGAACTTGCTGCAAATACAATTCCCCCGCTTCCACCATCACTTTTTTTAGAATGCGAGTGGTTTTTTTAAGAATTGTTTGCGGACACTCTAACAAAATTTCATCGTGTACCACACCAATCAACTTTGCTCCAGTTTTGGGTAGCAACTCGAACAGACGAGCGATCGCCACTTTCAACATATCAGCCGATGTTCCTTGAACCGGGTGATTTAACAACTCAGAAAGCCTGGGTTTTTTTGCCCACCTTCGCCTGCGTCCGCCAATTGTACGGATTTGTTTGATATCCTTGGCATACACCGTTCTCCTAATTCTGTCGTGCCATCTTTTAACTCCAGAATAAGCTTGAAAGAAGCGTTTTCTAAACTCTTTAGCTTCCTCCAAAGTTAAAAGGACATCATACTTTTCCTCAGCATAAGCTTGCAATTTGGCAGCACCCATGCCATAAATTAAGTCAAATTATTCTTAACAGTAAACAAGCGCTTGCGAAAATTACATCAAGCCATCTTGATGTCCGTAAAAAAGTTTTCTATTAAATTTTCATTAATTAAAACTCAACCTTTCTACGAGCTAAGGAACAGCATCATCAACACAAAGTTGAGTGTAAATTTCCACCGTCAAACATAACAGAGACAAAATCCTTTGTTGCAGAGGCGATAAAGGAGTCAGATGTAGGTATGTCCGGTCAGGGACATCAATCAGTAGTAAAGTAATATCGCCAAAAGCTGCCAGTAGTTCAATCAATTGTATTTTAGATTCACTGACAATTCGAGGGGGACGCTGGCGGTAGCCTCTTAAGTGACGCTTAGTATGAGTCACTTGATAATCTAATTGCAACAAACCTTGTACATGGTATTGTTGGACAATCGCAGAAGCAGCTTGTTGCCACGATAACAGATTAGTGAGGTGCTTTTTCCCTCGTTTTGGTTGATTTAACTGCGCCAAAGCCACTTGTGCTTTCTCTAATCTCGACAGCAGTGCTTTTTCTCCCGATTCTGCTGCTGCAATGGAACGAACAACTAACAGCCGTTCTGTCCAAGTAACAAGTTGACCGTTAACAAAGCAGGGGTATGTCGTCTACTCGCTCGTTGATGACGTTTAGGGTTGTTTTGCTCATAGCTTTGTACCCTACACGATCTGGAGTAGTGAGAGTTGGGTGCAACCCAACTCTCACTACTCCCTTCTTCCCTCTAGTGCTATGCCTCTCACGTTCCATTGCCCAATTTCTCTAACTCCCGAACAAATGAGCGAACCGTAAGTACAAGGGTTGAATATAGGAAGTAAAATTTATAAGTTAGGTGTAATTTTTGCTCAAGATTGAGCCAGCTTTTTTTATCGATCGTGGGTCGCTCTGAATAAATTAGAAGGAAATTGATATGCAAGAAAGAGATTATCCATCAACTCTAGATAAATTAATTAACTATGGCAACTGTCGGGAAATGGATGGGAAGAATTGGCCTAACTATCCAGAAGAACTGGGTATTACTTCCGAATTTATTCCTGAGTTAATTCGTTTGGCAACAGATGAAACATTCGATGAAGCTGATTCGGACAGTTTAGAAATATGGGCACCTGTTCATGCTTGGCGTACTCTCGGACAACTCCATGCTGAGGAAGCAATTGAGCCACTCCTGAAACTATTTGAGTATAGAGATAACGATTGGATGGTTGACGAATTACCAATTGTTTACAGCATGATTGGTCCAAAGGCGATTCCAGCCTTAAGTGATTATTTGGCGAACGTCGAGAATGAAATGTTTGCCCGTACAAGTGCAATGGACTGTTTAGAAAAGATAGCACAAGTTCACCCAGAGCATTATTCAGAGTGTGTTAATATACTGACCCAACAGTTAGAAAAATTTAATGAAAATGACATAGAACTGAATGCTTTTTTAGTCTCTGCATTAGTTAATTTAAAAGCAGTAGAATCTGCATCTACTATCGAGCGTGCTTTGATGAGCGAGTGCGTAGAAGAATTTATTTCAGGAGATTGGGAGGATGTGCAAATAGAATTGGGATTGAAGTCAGAGCGTGAAGTACCTCGGAAAACATTTAATTTCATTCCTACGTCTGAAATTGATAAACAAAAGAAAGGTATGGCTTCAATGCTAGGAATGCCTTTAGAAAAATCCCCACGTCGTCCAGCCAATCTCAAAGCTAAAGCCAAGCGGAAACAGGCACAGAAATCACGTAAAAAGAACCGGAAGAAAAAATAAGACGAGTTCTACTTTAAATAACAAAAACCCCAGCTTTTTGGCTGAGGATGGTTGTAAAGATTTCTGATGTCAATCAACTAATTGACAGACAACAAACCGGAAAGATTTAGCACCCGTTCTGACCAAACTTTCGCTTGTTCAGCAAAAAGCATCCGTTGAGAACCATCATCCCAAATCTGGTCAATCCGGTACTGCCACAAAGCTAACTGGATTTGCAATTCGACTAACTGGGCAGCTATTTCCACCTCTGCATCAGGTGCTGTCCATTCAATAAAAAGTTTACTCTCTTGCAGCAAACTTTCGACTAACTCGCGATTCGCTACATTTTGACAACGGGATTTAATTCGGCTCAAATTAGAGGCTAAATTTCCTAAACGAGTTGGAGTTGCATCTTTTAAATAGCGTTCCTTTAAAACATTCCAATCTCTCATAAACCTCCTAACAATTGTTGAACGATCTGAGTAAGCTGTTAAGCATTTAAATAGGGATAAGAGCATTACCTTTATTTTTAAGTTTTCGCCCCCATTTAATAATTAATTCTCCTTCATTTAAAAGTTTATGCAATAAATATTCTAATTCTTCTATTGATTTAAATAATCGATGGGCAATAAATTCTTTGGCTGAATGCCAAACTAATTCAATTAAGTTATAATCAGGGCTATATTTCGGGAGGAATTCTAAATGAATATTGGGCATTTCGGCGGCAATTTTCTGGAGATATTCTGCCTTTTTGGGAAAACTAGCATTGTCCAGAATTATCACTATTTTGGCTCCTTTTTCCGCAAATTCCTTGGCTTCATTGCCAGCGGCTACCCATTCAGCAATCAATTCTTGATAAAACAGTTTTAGCACTTGATAAAAACTTTCCGAATTGCTTTTATCGAGAAATTCTACAAACCTTTTCTTGTCGGAATACCTCAGTCCTCCCATTACATTAATCCGACCCTTTCTTCGCTCTCCTCTCACCTCTTTTCGTCTACCTTTCTTACACCAATTCTTTCTTCTCATCACTCTTAAACTAAAACCACTTTCGTCCCAAAACCATACCTGTAAACGTTCTGGATGCTCTTTTTCGATTTTTAAATATTCGGCTATTTTCTTTTTAAATGCTTTTCTTTTTTCCGGTTCTCGCTTTCCCTCCAAGCTGTACTTTGCCCAGAGGTAAACGAACTTTTTTTGCTCTAATATTCTCCTAACTTGCGAACCACTTAATTTTATTCCTGTCGTTTCTGCTAAATATGTCGCTAACCTTTGTGCCGTCCATCTGCCAAATTCGTATCCTAATTCTTTGGGTTCTTTATCTACTGTCTCTAATAATATTTCTCTATATTTATCTGTGGCTTTTTGATGATTCCCCTTCATCCTTTCATCGACTAGGCTTTCTAGATTATCTGGGTCTCCATGTACACACCAATAAGATACTTTATTTATTGAACAGCCCACAAATTCCGCTATTTTAGCTTGAGTTTTTCCATCATTTAGCAACAGTAATATCAAGATTCTTTCTCTAATATTTCCATCTTCTTCTTCTTTCAGGGCTTTTTGTAGCTTCTCTACTTGTTCTAAGTTCAGATGATTCTTTGCTGGCATTTCCCCACCCACTTGGCTCTATTGGCTTTTCCATTTTACCCTATTTAAATGCTTAACAGCTTAAGAAGTTCCACAGTTGGGACAGAATTTATGTTTAAAAGAACTCAGTGGTTCACCACAGCTAGTGCAATGGGCGCGTAACTGAGTTCCGCACAGCAGACAGTACTTAGCCCGGTATAGCGTCCAAACTGAATCAGGTTCAGTTCCGGGTGTCCAGCATTGTGGACAAAACTTACGGGTTTCTACCTCCGATACGGGTTTACCAGAACAAATAGCCTCTAAATACTCCATAGGAATGGAGAGGGCGGCGGCTAATCCGGCTTTGGTTTTTTGATTGAGCTTGGTCGTCTTACCCCGTTCCAGTTTGCCCAAGCTTTGCAGATGAATCCCAGCAGCGGTTGCTAACTGCTGTTGGCTGATGTGAGCTTCCTTTCGCCGTCTTTTGATAACTCAATTGACGATTACTTTAGCGAGATTAGCTACAGAGTTTTTAGAGCGCCGAGGGCTGTCTCAAAGTACAGGGCGTTCCTACGAGTTGACCTTGATGCCGCTGTTGGCCCAGTATGGTGGATGGCCGATAGCAATTATTAGTCGTCAGATGTTGTCTGAGTATTTGGAAAGCTTGGCACATCTGTCAATTACAACTCATCACCGTCATCAGGCTATTATCCAAGCTCTGTTTAATTTTGCAGTAGAGCAAGGCTATTTGACGGTGAATCCCATTGCGGGACTCAAGCGGCGTAAGCCTGACCTGGATAAAGGAGAGCATGATACAGATCAAGTGGTTCGCTATTTGAGCGAGGAGCAACTGTCGGTGTTGTATGAGGTCGTGGCAAATGATACTCGTATGCACGCTATTGTTCGGTTGCTGCACCGCACGGGGGCTAGAATTGGTGAACTGTTGGCGTTAGATTTGGAACAGGTAGATAAGGTAGCCCGTAAGTTTCAGGTGGTGGGTAAGGGTAACAAGCGTCGCTGGTGCTTTTATAGTGAGGATGCGGCGCTCGTAATGTCAGAATATATCAAATATGAACGAGCGATTGGTGTACCTGCATTGTTTACGGCGCAACACTCGTTGAATGGGGAAGTGTCACGTTTGTCCTATCGCCAAGCTCATCATTGTTTTCATAAGTTAATTGCTCAACACCACATTCTTAAAGGCATTCGCCTCCACGACTTGCGACATACTTTTGCGACTGAAAGGGTGGGATTGATGGCACTTGAGGAGTTACGCGCTTTGATGGGTCATGAAAATATTCAGACTACTTTGCGGTATCAAAAGGTAACTTCTCTTCGGGCTGAAGAAGTTGCACATAAGGCTTTAAATATTTTGACTAATTCTGAAAATAAATCGCTCTAATGACAATATACAAAGAAATATACTTTTAGTTAAATTTTTGATGGGTAAGTAGAGTAGTAGTACTACTCTGCTTTCGGTGACTGAGTATTCGTGCCAGCAGCGATTGTTACATTTCTTTACGTCGTGTCCTATTGAGAGGGTCGAGGGGAACATTACTATTCCACCCCTCCCGTCCGAAACCGTGCTTGCCAGTTTCCCGGCACACGGCTACTCAATGTGTTTCCATTTTGTCAATATGGGACTTCAAGCTGCCATCATTGGCAGTTTTATCATCGTGGCAATGACGATGTAATAATTGGAGATTTTGCCATTCCTTCTTACCTCCACAAGAAATGGGTTTAATATGGTCAATTTCCAATAAATCGCCTTCTTGAAAATGCAAATTACACCAAGCACATTTCCCCTGTTGTTGTTTGAGAAGTTTCGCTTTCGTGGTAGGCATCTCAGGGTGTTTGCTTAGTCTTAAACTCCAGTAAATTAAGTCACCATCAAAAGGACTTTTATCACCGCGAACTTTAACATAATCGTTCACACTAGAGTGGAATTCGATATGTGTTAGTAACCGTAAAGGATTACTTTCTGACCTAGTAGTAAATACCCAATGGTTATCGCCTATGGTGTGCCAGTATTTTTGATGACCTAAATTAATGCTCCCAGTCTGTCTTTTAGCCCATCTTCTCAGCCGAAGATAGGTGATTCTATCTAACCGGGAGAAGTCCCCAGTAGTTCCGGCATCTGAGACTCTATAATATGAAGTCCATCCCCTGATAATAGGGTTAAGGTCTTTAATTAGTTCTGCTTGAGAACGTGACCTGTGTTTTGTGATGATACTTTTCATCTCATGTTTATGAGCCTCAATTGCCTTTTTAGAAGGGGTAATGAGGGTGATGAAACCAAGCTTTTTACCTTGACTATTTTTATTGTCTCGGTATTTCCCCACCTTTATCTGTTGAATATGATGTCCCAGAAAATCAAATCCTGATTTACCATCTTCACTTAGGTGTGGATATAGCGTATGTGCTATTCGCGTCTTTTCTGGTTTCAATTCTAAGCCAATACCTTTGAGCCAATCTTTGATTAATTCCTCACACCTCTTAATGACCGCTAAGGATTCATTTAAAACCACAAAATCGTCCGCGTACCTAATACAGGTTACGCGAGATATTTCGCAGCCAAATTTGCTTTTAGCCCCTCTAATTTTCCCGGCTGAGTTGACAGGAAATTCTTGGTTTATTAGGCTTTCTAATCCATGTAAAGCGATGGATGCCAATAATGGCGAAATTACACCGCCTTGTGGTGTTCCAGCTGTAGTAGCTGCAAATTTTCCTGAATCTATCACTCCCGATTTTAACCAGGCTTTGATTTGTCGCCTGACTGAACCGTTCATGTTTAATTTCAGAAGTAATGCTTCCTGATTTATTCGGTCAAAACATTGCGAGATATCTGCATCTAAAACAAATTTAGATTTTGATACTATGCAGTTTTTGATGTGTTTGATAGCATCATGGCATGACCTTCCGGGTCGAAAACCGTAGCTTGATGGCTCAAAACGAGCCTCCCATTCCGGTTCAAGGGTAGCTTTCACTACCGCTTGTAAGGCACGGTCAAAAATAGTGGGTATCGAGAGTGGTCTAAATTCAGTTTTCCCTGGTTTTGGTATCCATATCCTCCGTGTAGGTTTGGATTTACCGTTAATGAATAGACCTTTCACCAAGTCAAGACGTGCTGCTGGGGATAGTGATTTAATCCCATCCACTCCTGCGGTCTTTTTCCCCTGGTTGTCTTGTGTTACCCTTCTTACCGCTAATGCCCTGTTCGACCAAGACCTCATTAGGGTTTTCTGGAGTTTACGAACTCGTTTTATATCACCACAACGTGAAGCGGCATAGATGCGTTTTTGCAATTTGAAAACATATCGCTCGACTTGTCGCCAGTTGATAGTTCTCCATCCCTCAGTATTCAATGTTGAATCTGATTTAGGCTTATTCATTGCTATTTACACCCCTATATACAGACACATTGCGGGTTACGTCTGCTTATCCCGGATATTACTCCCGGATTTCTCACAAACGCTGAGAAAAAGGGGGTAAAAACCTGCTAAAATGTATAGATAGCAAGGATTTCAGCAGTTATAAAGTATGACCCAACAAGCTTCGCGCTCACTCCCAAAACAGTTCAAATTTGAGCAACCAAAATCGCCCCCAGTTGTAGTTAATTTCCAGGGTGGACAGGTAACATCGGATGCCGGATTAAGTTTAATTGCTGAAATAGACAGAAAACTACAAATAACATCACAGTTTGCACAGTGTTTCCAAGATTACCGAAAACCAAATCGAATTGACCATACAGTAGAAAGCTTAATTACACAAAGGATATACGGTCTGGTCATGGGGTATGAAGACTTAAATGATCACGAGGAATTACGTCATGAGCCAATGTTTGCTATAGCATTAGGAAAAAGAATTGGTAGAGAAAATGAGCCAGTGATTTTAGCCGGAAAAAGTACATTAAACCGTCTCGAACATTGTCCTGATGATCTAGAACAAGGAGCAGACAATCGTTATCATAAAATTGGGCATTCTCCATCAGAAATTGAAAGTCTATTTGTGAAGATATTTCTAGAATCTTACTCCAAAGAACCACGACAAATTATTTTAGATTTGGATGTAACTGATGATTTAGTACATGGTAATCAGGAGCAAGTTTTCTTCAATACTTATTACGCAGGATACTGCTATACTCCACTATATATTTTTTGTGGAAAACACTTATTGGCAGCCAAGCTACGACCTTCAAATGTAGATCCAGCAGCCGGGGCTTTAGAAGAATTACAGAGAATTATTAAACAAATTCGTGAGAAATGGAGTAATGTCCAGATTTTAGTCCGAGGAGATAGTGCCTATTCCAGAGACGATATCATGACATGGTGTGAATCGCAGACTGGTTCGTTTTGTGGTTACTTCACTAACTACCAATAAAGTACCTCCTGCTCAAGTCTACACGCAAAAATATTGTAAGCGAGGCGAGATGGAAAATCGCTTTAAGGAGCAACAACTTGAACTTTTTAGTGATAGAACCAGCACCCATACATTCGCTGGAAATCAATTAAGATTATGGTTTTCTTCTCTGGCTTACGTTTTGATGAACGCATTGCGTCAACAATGTTTAGCGAAGACGGAACTACAAAACGCTCAAGTCGGAACTATTCGTACTAAATTACTAAAACTAGGCGCATTGATTACTGTAAGCGCCGGGCGAATTTTAGTTGCGATTACTAGCTCTTGTCCGTACAAACATATCTTTGCTGCTGCTTACAGATGCTTAAAAATGCTCCCAAATACCGCTTAATCTAAAGTCAAGGTGCATTTTCTAAGTCTCTAATTAATGAGACTTTGGCTTGGTTTTATCTAAGCCCGGTTTTGTAATGTTTAATTTTATGAACACAGCATTTCGATTTCAGTACTAAGATAAATAGAGTAACTATTTTATCTTGATAAATCCTGAATTATACTTAACTTATTTCCCTACCTAAATTTCAATTGATGATGTATCAAAAAAAAGTCTTACATCAGGTCATGTAAATTGATTTTTTATTGTTTGTGAGAAATGCGGGTACTCCATCCCTTTTCAGGCTTTGACCGTTATTTCGGTCTAGGCTTTTGCTTTTTAACCCATCCCTCCCAAATAAAGCTTTTAGCTTGACTGCTTACCTACATATCGACCACTATAGGAACTATAATTTGGGTTATTTCGTTCCTGATATCCATTGTTTTGAGTCTTTAGAGGGTGTCTATCCACCGGGGGTCTAGGAGGTACGCTGCTTCGGTTGCAAGATCCTAACAGTCCAAACCCCTTGTCGGTTATTTCCAACCCAAGGTGTGTCCGAAACACAAGCTTATATCCCTTGGTGAGATCTGACGATGGCTCAACGACACTTCGTTTACTCTCCCCATAAACTCTTGCTTGCAGTTGGTGCTTTCAGCAATTACCACCATTAACCGCTTTCATCCCCGCTTTACAGATTTGATAGTCAGTCTTCTCCGTAGGGGCTACCATTACTGGTAGTTTATGTGCTTTTAACCCCGCACCAGGGCAGTAAGAATTGGTTCTTTTAGAAACTTCACTTACATGGATATCAAGTTGTCATTAGTAGAGGATTAAAGTGCGGACTCAGCCCAATTAGGGTTACTCTACTAAAGCCTGGAATCCCCCCATGAAATGGGTTTCTCCAGAACGAATCGCACTCACACAGATCTCGGCTTTACCCCTTATCAAAGGTAAATCGGCAGCAATCCGATGAACCACCACAACCTGGGACTTGGTTAACATCGGTTCCCAGTTTTTCAGGATACGACTGGTCAAAGCGTGCAGCGATATTGGTTGCAAGTTCAACGGATAGCGCGACGTTTCTAATAGCTGCGTTTCCACTAAAGAATCAATCAGTTGAAGTTGCCGAGTGCAACTATCCAACATTGTTTCGACAATCTGCCTGTCGAGTACAACATCTGCCGTAGTGTTATTTAGATAACTTTGTAGTAACAAAGAAATTCCGGTGACGGGATTTCGTAAATCGTGGGAAACAGCATGGACGAAAACTTTCAAACGCCGTTCTGTCTGCTGTCGCTGTTTAATTTCTTGCTGTAGTTGAATATTCTGTGTAGCGAGTTGTTGATTCTTGGCAAATAGTTTCTGTTGACAGCGACGCATCGCTAATTGTTGTTCGACTCGCGCAACTACTTCAATCGATTCAAACGGTTTGGTGATGTAGTCAGCACCCCCGACTTCAAAGCCTTTCACTTTATCAAACACATCGTCGGCAGCACTAATAAAAATAATCGGTATTTTTTTGGTTATATCCGATGCTTTGAGTCGGGCGCATACTTCATAACCATCGAGATCTGGCATTCGGATATCCAATAAAATTAGGTCAGGCAGTTGTAAAGCGATCGCTTTTAATGCTCTTTCCCCATTTACCACTTTTCGTACCCGATAACCATGTTCAACTAGCATGGATGACAACAACCGAATGTTATCAGGAATATCATCAACTATCAAAATATCAGGTGGAACCAAATGTTCAGTCATGACGTACACCGCTAATTGCTTTGTTTTTTAGGAGTTCCCGAATCTTGCCGACAGTTTGGTTTGATTGGACATCAGCCGTAGTTACTGGGTCGCTAGGGTCATGAGGATGGGGTAATAATTGTTCGGCAGCACGAATTCGACGATCTAGTTCCTCATCAATATTGAGTACCTGCTTAGTTTTCGGGTCAACTGATTGCCCAGTCGCTCGTTTCTCTAGCTGAGGTCGAATTTGGCTATCCCAGAGTACTTCTGATTCTTGAGCGCGTTTGCGGTCGTTAGGCTTAACTGGAACCTTCAAGGGATAAGGAAACAGAGCTTCCGTGCCAGAACCATAAGCAGGAGAGGTAATTATGCACTTACCTTGCGGAAATCGCAGAATTTCATCAGCACTAATCAATGGTTTCTTTTGCAGTTGTTCGTTCCAATTGACAGAACGGCTAGTATGTTGACCCATCGAACTACCCGTAGAGCGATTTTTCACCAGCACTTCCACTTCTCCATAGCGTTTAGAATATTTCTCTGCCGTGTCGTAATCGCCCGGATTGAACAGCACATGAGTTGATAAAGCACTAGCGATCGCTGCCCCTTTTTTATCCCCGTAAAGGTTATACAATTGATTCAAACTTTGAATGCCGACAATGGGAACACCACCAGCACTGCGATATTCGTTAGCCCATTGATCCATGCGATCGAATTTGAGCGAGGGAAATTCATCCAAACAGTACACGAAAGGGTCTTTTCTTGGTTTAGATAGATTACTGACAACGCATAAGTGGATAGCGGCTGCTAAAAGTGGGCCAACTACGGCACGTCTTTGGTCATCTAATTTAAAAATGATGCACTTTTTCCCTGATAAAACAATCGGAATAGTACTTTGACCGATAAAGGCTCTTATCATCCAATATATATATTAATATGTGCAGTACAGCAGTACTAATACCTAGAAAACTCTGGAATAAAACGGCTTTGCTCAAAATGGGGTTGATTGCCAGCCAACCTTTAGTGCAGGTAGAAACGAATGAAGAGTTAATCGAATTGTGGTTGGCAAATAAAAAATCCCGCCACACTCGTCGCGCCTACCAGCTAGATATCGATTACTTTTTAGGGTTTATTGAAAATAAACCGCTGCCGTTTGGCAGTATTGTTGGGGAAGGGAGATAAGGTCAGAAATGTGATTATTCCGGCTCAAACTTGGACGGAGTTGATGACTATGGGGAAAGATAGTAGTCCCAACGATCCGGTGTTTGAAGGGAGGAGAAAACGAGCGATTTCGCAAACAGAAATTCGCCGGATTATTCAAGCAGCAGCAGAACGAGCGGGAATTAATAAAAATGTCAGTCCCCATTGGTTGTGGCATTCCCACGCTACTCATGCGGCAAATCGTAACGTGCCGTTGCCGTTGATTCAGAGTACGCTGGGACATACAAATGTAGCTACTACTAGTACTTATTTGCACGCTCGACCAAATGATAGTAGTTCGCTTTATTTGCCTCGTTGATGAGGAATTAGTAGCTCTGGTATTAGAGGTAAAAATTCGGATTCAACAAGTAAGAACATTGTCTGTTGAATACTAGTTGTAAATCTTATCTGCTTTGAGAGAGATTTAGAAAATTTATTAGCTGTCAATAAATACCATGACCAAATTTGATGCAGCTACCGCCGAATGTCAACAACTTGCCCAAGCATATTATCAATTACCAACAGTAGAGCAAAAAATTATTCAATTATTCGCCGTTATCTACGAACCGATAAACCGAACAGCCTTCCTCACTTGTTTGAATCAAAGCGGGTGCAGGAATGAAAATGGGAAAGCTTTTATCGACTCAACTTTAAAACTACATATTGATAAATTACTGACGGCTGGCTTATTGATTCAAGAAAGAGGACAAGGGCCACAATGCCATCGCTTACTAACAGAAATAGCAACTCGCCATGCCGTAAAAATCGGAACTTTTGAAACACTAGCCACAATAACACAGGAAAGAATACCCATAGCTAGAAGTTACACCAGCGGCCCCAGATATTTTCAAAATCAACGTCAATTTATGCGCGAACTTCGTATTGGTATATATCGCCAAGACCTCAAATTCATGAATCAAGTAGTAGAAGATTACTATAAATATGCTAATAAAGATAAGATAGTAATCAATGATATTTTTAACCAAATTTTTTACCAACCCTTTGATGCAGATTGGTTTAGTACCTTAAATCAAGAATTATATGAAACTGCTTTATTAAGCATTTTGAGAAATGCAGTTTTTAAATGTTATCCGGTTGAAGAACCATTGGCAATGCTCAAAGCAGAATGTACAACTTCCGGGCAACATTGCTCGGATTATCTCCAATTAATTTTGACAGAACAATTGTTACTACGCGGTTGTCTGGAAGAAGCTCAACAGGCATTAGAACGAATATCAGATAACTATCAAGATAACGCCGCTCCCTTTTGGGCTTGGTTATACTTTTTCCGAGGTGAGAACGAAAAAGCTCTGACAATTTACACAAAAACTCTCACAGCACTTAAAAAAGCTGTGGGGAAAAACCAAGCTTATTTCAAAACTATACCTGGAATATTTTTCATTTTGGTCTTGTTAAAAGATGGTTCGTTAGTAAGCTTAAAAGAAGCCGAAGAATATGTGAATTTAATGTATCGTCAATCAGAGCCTTGGCTGAAATCTATTTATCCGCAACTGAAAAACTTACTCCAGGTGCAACAGGGTAATATTGCCCAAAAAAATTTGATTACTAGCGCCGATATTCCTGCCTTAGAGGAAGGCAACAGTTTAGCAACATTGTTATCTTCCCTTTGTCTTTACTGGGTAGATGCGGATAGAGCAAAAAAGCGTTTACCTAAATTGTTAGAAGCGTTATATCAACAAGCAGTAAAATCTAATTATCAGTGGTTGGCGATGGAAAGTGCCGAACTTTTATCGCGGCTCAAACCTCACAGTAGTTATAGCATACAAGCAGAAATACTACGCTCTGATAGCGGCATCCAGAGCATAGTAGATACGATTCGCTCATCTGAACCTTGGGAACTTTGCTTGAATGCCCTGGCTAATATTTATAAAGAACCAGTCGCACCAGTCAACACTCAAACAGAACTACGTTTGGCATGGTTTATTACCTTTTCCCCCAGCAAATGCCTCCTACAACCTCGCGAGCAAAAAATGAGTAAAAGCGGATGGGGTAAAGGTCGTCCCATTGCTCTCAAAAGGTTGAGCAGTAATTTAGCAGAATTTGACTATATCACACCCCAAGATATGCGAGTTTGTAGCTATATCGAGAGTTATTTAAATGGAAGTTACGGATACCGAGATAAAACCGATTATCGATTCAATGAAAAAGCGATTTGTGCATTAATTGGACATCCCTTAGTATTTTGGGAAGATGCACCAAATACTCGCGTTGAAATCGTTAAAGGAGAATCGGAATTAATTGTTAAAAAAGGGAAGCCAGACCGCTTAATTTTAGAATTTTCGCCAAAACTACCAACCAACCAAGACTTCTTAGCTATTAAAGAAACTCTCACTCGGATTAAAGTAATTGAAATCAATGCCGAACACCGACGGATTGCCGAGATTATTGGTCAAGGAAATCGCTTAGAAGTACCCGCCTTTGCCCAAGAACGAGTCCTAGCAGCCATCAAAGCAGTTTCTAGCATAGTTACAGTACATTCAGACATTGGTGGGGAGTTTTCCATTGCCCAAGAAGTACCAGCCCAAACAATACCTCATCTTCAATTATTGCCTGCGGGTGTCGGGTTAAAAGTAGCATTATTATCTCGTCCTTTTGCCCAAGGTGGTTCCCCCGCATTTCTCACAAACAATAAAAAATCAATTTACATGACCTGATGTAAGACTTTTTTTTGATACATCATCAATTGAAATTTAGGTAGGGAAATAAGTTAAGTATAATTCAGGATTTATCAAGATAAAATAGTTACTCTATTTATCTTAGTACTGAAATCGAAATGCTGTGTTCATAAAATTAAACATTACAAAACCGGGCTTAGATAAAACCAAGCCAAAGTCTCATTAATTAGAGACTTAGAAAATGCACCTTGACTTTAGATTAAGCGGTATTTGGGAGCATTTTTAAGCATCTGTAAGCAGCAGCAAAGATATGTTTGTACGGACAAGAGCTAGTAATCGCAACTAAAATTCGCCCGGCGCTTACAGTAATCAATGCGCCTAGTTTTAGTAATTTAGTACGAATAGTTCCGACTTGAGCGTTTTGTAGTTCCGTCTTCGCTAAACATTGTTGACGCAATGCGTTCATCAAAACGTAAGCCAGAGAAGAAAACCATAATCTTAATTGATTTCCAGCGAATGTATGGGTGCTGGTTCTATCACTAAAAAGTTCAAGTTGTTGCTCCTTAAAGCGATTTTCCATCTCGCCTCGCTTACAATATTTTTGCGTGTAGACTTGAGCAGGAGGTACTTTATTGGTAGTTAGTGAAGTAACCACAAAACGAACCAGTCTGCGATTCACACCATGTCATGATATCGTCTCTGGAATAGGCACTATCTCCTCGGACTAAAATCTGGACATTACTCCATTTCTCACGAATTTGTTTAATAATTCTCTGTAATTCTTCTAAAGCCCCGGCTGCTGGATCTACATTTGAAGGTCGTAGCTTGGCTGCCAATAAGTGTTTTCCACAAAAAATATATAGTGGAGTATAGCAGTATCCTGCGTAATAAGTATTGAAGAAAACTTGCTCCTGATTACCATGTACTAAATCATCAGTTACATCCAAATCTAAAATAATTTGTCGTGGTTCTTTGGAGTAAGATTCTAGAAATATCTTCACAAATAGACTTTCAATTTCTGATGGAGAATGCCCAATTTTATGATAACGATTGTCTGCTCCTTGTTCTAGATCATCAGGACAATGTTCGAGACGGTTTAATGTACTTTTTCCGGCTAAAATCACTGGCTCATTTTCTCTACCAATTCTTTTTCCTAATGCTATAGCAAACATTGGCTCATGACGTAATTCCTCGTGATCATTTAAGTCTTCATACCCCATGACCAGACCGTATATCCTTTGTGTAATTAAGCTTTCTACTGTATGGTCAATTCGATTTGGTTTTCGGTAATCTTGGAAACACTGTGCAAACTGTGATGTTATTTGTAGTTTTCTGTCTATTTCAGCAATTAAACTTAATCCGGCATCCGATGTTACCTGTCCACCCTGGAAATTAACTACAACTGGGGGCGATTTTGGTTGCTCAAATTTGAACTGTTTTGGGAGTGAGCGCGAAGCTTGTTGGGTCATACTTTATAACTGCTGAAATCCTTGCTATCTATACATTTTAGCAGGTTTTTACCCCCTTTTTCTCAGCGTTTGTGAGAAATCCGGGTTTTACCAGTAGCAAGCGAACAGCATCCTAATATTACTATTTTACGTACTATTTGGAGTGCAGATGGTAATTCGTTAACGCTGTTTTTGAAGGATACAACATTTGGTGATGGGGAATTTTTAGCTGGATTTATGGCTGTATGCGATCGACTTTTTGAAGAAGACTTTTTCCTAGCAATTTTGTATCATGAATGGTTCATAATTAAACCCGAATCAATTTCAGTTTCAGGAACTAATTAAGGAGTTAAAAAGTTTTTGGGTTATTTGCTTATGATTAAATTAATTACATCAAGAACTTTTTTAAGAGGCAAACAAATGGTTCAAACATTGGCAATCTCAAAAGAGATGACTTCGATGGCTGCGGTGTACAAACGGTTCAATCTAGCATATACCACTGACGATCGCTTTTTCACTGAATGGTTTGAGAACTTACCAGAACTAACGGATGCAGATAGAACAACTCTAGCGCACCTTCAGCAACGCTTTTTTGAACATCGCAATCGAGGCTCTTTACCAGAAGGGACGGTGGATAAGCTAATTGTATCGCCACTTCTCGATTTAGCAGGATTGTACGACTCCCGCTTTACCATTCGCACTGAAGCCTTGATGGAAATTTCGCTCGCACAGCCAGATGAGTTGCTCTCTGGACGCATTGATACGCTGATTTTACAGGAGCAATTTTGGATCTTGGTCATTGAAGCCAAAAATACAACTCTTTCGCTATCAGTTGCTATCCCCCAAGCCTTAACCTATATGATGGCTGCTCCACAGGTGGTTGACACAGCCACTTTTCGGGAGCCTCGTCCGGTGTTTGGACTAGTTACCAATGGTGATGAGTTTCGCTTCATCAAACTTCTGAAACAATCCGAGCCAAATTCCCAATTTGATTTGTCCGATATCTTCTCTTTATTGCCACCACAAAGGAGTAAATTACAACAGATTTTACAGGTGTTAAAGCAATTGAGCAATTCGATCGCTTAACGTTTGATGCTCTTTTATAAAAACAGTTACCACCCAACGTCGGCGCATTAAAGTCGAGCGAGATTTGCCGATGAAAGAAGAATATCGAGAATTCATGACTCAGTTTCTTTAGTGTTTATCGTTATGGATACAATTAAGGCTCAACTTTTATCGATCGTTCAAAATCAACCTTACCCATTATTGTTCGCCACAATTAGTGGTTCACATTTGTATGGTTTTCCTTCCGCTGATTCTGATTACGATTTGCGGGGAGTTCACATTTTACCGCTGCCAGATGTGATTGGATTGATTACTGGGGAGGAAACAGTTGAAATATCGCAAATCCAAAATGGTTTACAACTGGATTTAGTAACTCATGATCTCAAGAAGTTTTTCGAGTTATTACTTAAGAAAAATGGCTATGTTTTAGAGCAACTTTACTCGCCGCTAGTTGTGTATACTACGCCAGAACATGAAGAGTTAAAGCAGATTGTTCGAGGTTGTATTACACGGTTTCATGCTCATCATTATCAAGGTTTTGCTCAAACACAGTGGCGATTATTCCATAAGGAAAAACCCTCGCGTGTGAAGCCGTTGCTTTATGTTTACCGAGTTTTACTAACGGGAATTTATCTGATGCAAACGGGAGAAGTTCAAGCGAATTTGGTAACGCTTAATCAGCATTTTCAGTTACCGCAAATTCCTGATTTGATTGCTTGTAAATTAGCTGGCGTAGATAATGATTTAGCATTTCATCAACAAGAGTATCATCGGTTGTTTCAGGAATTAGAAGAAGCTTCTAACAATAGCCATTTACCTGATACAGCTTCTGGAAAAGATGCTTTACATCAGTTGTTGATAAGAGTAAGATTAGCACAGTAATTGCATCGGGTTTTTGGTGATGTTCGATTCTTTGTTGCAGTAAATATTGGTAAGGAGTTGTGCCGAGCGCTAACTTAAATTGATGGCTAAAATGAAGCAGTATTGCTGACTTTTGCTTTGTGAGTTCGCGCAGCGTGCCGTAGGCATATCGCTCAATCAAATTCTAAGCCTTAAAGTAACCCTAATGCTTTGAGACTGCGACGAGTAATTTCTAACCGTTTAGGAGCATCATTAGCACTCGACATGGCTAGGTTTGTTGCAAAGAAATAAACGTTATTATTTTGCTGCAAATAACCGACAAACCAGCCAACATTCAGCTGAGTATTATTAGCCCAACCTGTTTTTCCCCTTAAAGTATATGTCGGTGTACGCTCGACAATCATAATATCTTTAACTAAATCCAAAGTGCGTTCCGAAAAGGGAAGATTGTTACCTTCAAGTTGTCGCAGAAATTCGATTTCTTGTTTCGGTGTAATTTGCAAAGGGCCTTCTAACCAAAAGCGATCGATCTTTTCCTCTGTCCCAATTTGGCGATTACCATATCCTACGCGAGCGATAAATTGTTGCATTCGCTGATGACCAATTTTCCGGGCTAAAACTTGGTAAAACCAAACAGTTGAATCCTTAAAAGCTTGACGTAAATTTGTATCTCGATTCCAAGCAGGTATTTCACGTTTAATCCCATCCCAGGTTAAAACTGCAACGTCATCTGGAATTACACCAGTTTCTAATGAGACTAGCGCATTGAAGATTTTAAATGTGGAAGCAGGGAGAAAAGCTGTTATGTTTCGAGATGGATTGTGTTCGTAGAAACGGGCGTTATTTTTGTCATAAATTACTATTGAACCATCAACACCTAAATCTCGAAATGATTGTCCCAAATCAATCTGTTGAGCTATCATCAAATCTGATGAAGCTGAATGTATCGGCATTCTATATCCACTGACGATTAGTAGAACAAAGCAAACTAAAATCACTATTAAGCTCGTCAGAAAACTTTTCGAGAATTGTTGCCGAAATTTACGAATGATTGACTGCATAAATCATCTCCTCACCAGAATATCCACTAGAACCTGTGGTAATACAAACTGAACAACGATCGTTTCGGAAAATCTGCCAGTAATACCCGATCGCTCCCAGATGGCTCCAATTTCTTGCCCTTTCCACCTCAATTGGTACTTGACATTCTCGACTAGTACATTTAACCTAGTAGTTAATTAACTGCGCGGTTAAATACAGTCCCAATCTTAAAATGTCCACCGATCGATTAAGCGTCACCCTAGCTGCCCTTGCAGATCCGACGCGGCGTGCTATCCTCGCTCAACTCAGACAAGGCGAAGCATCAGTAACAGAGTTAGCCCAGCCTTTCGAGATGAGTCTGCCCGCGATTTCCAAACATCTCAAGGTACTAGAGCGTGCTGGATTAATCGAAAGAAGTCGGGAAGCGCAATGGCGACCCTGCCAAATCAAAGCCGAACCGCTCAAGGAGGTAGCGGACTGGCTGGAGCAATATCGCCAATTTTGGGAGGAGAGTTTCGATCGCTTGGACGACTATCTACAACAATTACAAGCCGAAGAAAATCAACAAGATACCGAGAATTAGCCTGCAATCGCTACATTTACTGGAGAAATGAAATGTTGAAACCACATGGCTACAGTCAAACTGGGTCCGATCGTCAAATCATCATCACTCGCATCTTCAACGCACCGCGAGAACTGGTGTTTCAAGCTTGGACTCAAGCAAAACATATCGAGCAATGGTGGGGACCCAAAGGCTTTACCACTCGTGTTACGGAACTAGACTTGCGTCCGGGTGGTCGATCGCGCTATGTGATGGTTGGCCCAGATGGTACAGAGTATCCAGTTACAGGAGTTTTTCGGGAAGTCTTGCCACCAGAACGCATTGTCAGCACTGATGAATTTGATCAAGGTTTCGAGCAGGTGAGCAACTTTGACTTACCTCAAGGAATCGTGATTACAGTATTATTTGAAGATCTTAACGGTAAGACTAAACTCACACTTGAAATTGTGCATGAGTCGGCACAGGAACGCCGCAAGCATGAAGAAATGGGCGTTGTTGCTGGATGGAATTCTACCTTCGATTGCCTTGAAGAGTTTCTGGCAAAGCAAGTTCAAGATCGACACTGAACCGTCGAAGAACTCCTGCAATCAGTAACATGATAGTGTTGGGCTGATTGGGAAAAAAATGCCTGGAAACCAAGAGTTTTTCGACAACCCAGAAGTGTTAGCTAGGTATCTTGCACATCGCGATCGACCTGATAACCCCAATAATACGCTCGAACGTCCAATATTTTTGGAACTAGCAGGAAATCTCAGCAACCTAGACATTGTTGACTTGGGATGTGGGAATGCTGACTTTGGTCAACAAGCTCTGCTTCAAGGGGCGCACTCTTGTGCTTTTCGGATTGGTCAAAAGAAGAATGTGTTTGTACATAAGTTTGTGGCGATTGGAACTTTGGAGGAACGGATTGACCAAATGATTGAGGATAAAAAGAAGTTGTCTTCTTCAGTTGTTGGGACTGATGAATCTTGGTTAACCCAGTTGGATAATGAGTCATTTAAACAGTTGATTAGTTTAAATAAGGCGGCTATTTTAGATTAGAAGGAAGATTGAAATTATGGCTCAGTTTAGTCGAACATGGTGGGGTAAACGTTTTATTGCTGCTTTAGAGAAGTTTAGCGACCCAGCTAGATTGGGAAGGGGACGTTCTTATGCTAGTGGGGGAAAGATTCTAGATTATCAAGTAAATAAGAATAAGATTACTGCGACTGTAAGAGGTTCTATTAATCACTATTATGGGATTCATAAAGAGCCTAGATATTCAACTACAATTGAGATTAAGGCGATTAAGGCTACTCAATGGTCGCAGGTAATTAAGGTTTTGTCTTCGCGAGCAAGTTTTGTTTCTAAGTTGTTGATGAATGAGGTTCCAGATAATATTGAGTCGGTATTTTCTGAGTTAGGGTTGCATCTTCTTCCTTACAGTGAAAGGGATTTTAAAACTAATTGTTCTTGTCCTGATTGGGCGAATCCTTGTAAACATATTGCTGGGGTATATTATTTGGTGGCTTCTCAACTTGACCATAATCCTTTCCTATTGTTTGAGTTAAGGGGTTTGTCTAAGGAGGATTTACAAAGGGAGTTATCTAAGTCTCCTTTGGGAAGGGTGTTATCTGATGAAATTGCTGTTAAAGAAACTTCTTTGTCTGCTGCTAGTTCGTACTTTCCACCTTTGGAAAAGGTAGAGGTGGCGCAGGAGGTTAATTCGCGGGAATTTTGGTTGGGGAGTAAGCGATTACCTGCAAGGGTTGAGCCTATTTCTTCATCTAGTTTACCAGCTATTTTGATTAAGAAACAGGGAGATTTTCCGGCTTTTTGGCATGAAGATGTTTCTTTTATTCAAGTGATGGAAGAGTTGTATGAACGGGTGAGAACTAAAAATAAGGATATTTTTTGATTTGTTGTTGTACTATTTCATCAATCGATTCATTAACTGAGGGAAATAGTGCTTGTTGAGGTTCTAATGCGGCAATTTGTTGGAGCAGTTGGGTTCTTAAGGTGATGTTATCGTTTGTCAGATTTAGCTTTTTTTCCTATTTTAGGCTATTCTTGTTGTTTGACCCAAAGCTTCAATAGCTTGCAGATAATCTATATCGTGTGAAATCACCAATAAAGCACCTTGATAATCGTTGATTGCATCTATCATTTGGCATTAGCGATCGCTATTTCATGCTTCTGCTTCAGTTTACTAGCTGTAACTTCTGCTTTCCGTTTATATACTCCTGCAACAATTCTGGTAATAATTATCAACATCTTAAAGAAAAAGCCATTTAGCTTTTTGACTCTGAATTGAGCCAGTTTTCTACTTTTAAATTAGGAACGCGGGAAAATTCCCGAATATTGGCGGTAATAACTGTTAAATTTAATGTTAAGGCATGGGAAGCAATTAATAGATCGTTACCGCCAATTGGGGTTCCAAGCTGTTCTAATTCGGTACGAATTTCGGCATAATATTGCTCTACGGGTGGTATCAGAGGGAGGATTGCTATACTATCTAATATGATTTCTAGTTTTTCTAAAAGTTTTGGAGAGTTCTTTTTTTTGGCTCCAAATCTTGATTCGCAAGCTACGATAATACTTGTACAAATTGTATCTTCGCCGACTTCTTGAATTTTTGAGTAGAGCGTACCTCAGGGGTTTTTAATTAATTGGGAAATGATGTTTGTATCTAACAAATATAAATAATTCATTTTTACAATTCGATATCATCTAAGGGTAATAATCCTGCGTCTACATTGGCAAAGTCTTCGTCTAATGGTTCCAGGGTGGAAAGGGTTTGGAGAAGGGATCTTTTCTGGATGGGGGAAATGATGGCGAAGGGAATCCCATTTTGGATGATGGTGAGGGGTTCGCCTGTTTTTTGAGCTTGGTTAATTAAGTTTTGGATTGTTTCGGGAAGTTCTGCAAGAGTAATTTGTGTCATGGTGAGTTTTGATGTTCAGGGATGAGAATTTGGCACACATCTATAATTTACCTGCGATTTAAATAATGGAGGAGCGAGCCAATGGCAGCGATCGACAACCTGAATTCACAGCGTTTCTATCATGGCACGAAGGCCGACCTGAAGCCGGGAGACCTAATTGTACCCGGCTATAACTCTAACTACGGTAAGAGGAAGAAAGCGGTCTATGTCTATCTGACCGCTACCTTGGATGCGGCTACCTGGGGGGCTGAACTAGCTCTTGGCGAAGGACTCGGCAGAATTTACATTGTGGAACCAACTGGCTCGATTGAAGATGACCCTAATCTGACAGACAAGAAGTACCCAGGAAATCCAACGAAATCATACCGCTCTCGGAATCCGCTTCGAGTCATAGGAGAGGTTACAGATTGGCAGGGACATTCCCCCGAACAGGTTAAAGCCATGAAGGACAACCTGGAGCGACTTAAGCAACTTGGTGTTGAGGCGATCGAGGACTAAGTTCGACTCGTCCATCTAATAAACAATGCACTCCAACCTATTTTTTAATTAAATTTATGGCAGAAAATATCGCAGAAATATTGGGGACAGCGATCGCTGAATATACGCCGAATGCTATCAAGTTTTGCGGTTTGTCCTTAAAAACATTACAGCAGATTCTTCAACTGGGATACACCACACCATCAGCAAGTTTTAATGCAACACCAACTGTGGGTTCATTTATCGAATTTGGACAGAAATGCCAAAAAAATGGGGCAACAGCAACGTTTGATGGCATAGCATTTCCTGACAAACAAACACCGGATTTAGTTGTTGATGCCATAACAGTTATGGGCGTAAAAGACTTAGATTTTGCAGGTGAATTCGTGCGATTTGTTCGCGGTTGTGATGAAATGGAAATAAACTCTCAAAAATTATATGCCTGGTGGGATTAATGCAGAATTTAAGGAACCTTAATTTCATGTTTAAATTAATGTTTAACTGTTACGCTAGGACGGTTACTGGGTTACTAGTTACGCAATAAAAACTATCTTTATTGCGTAACAAAAGTAGTTTTTTATCTTCATTTTATGGCGATCGGGCAACTTTGGCAATTCGCTAAACACTACATCAATAGCAGCTTTAATTTGGGCAAAACTAAAAAATTTTATCCAATACCTGCTATTGCTCCAACTTGCGTTGTGAGCAGGAAGTTTAAATTTTGAGCTATGATAAGCTGTTAAGCATTTAAACAGGGATAAGAGCATTACCTTTATTTTTAAGTTTTCGCTCCCATTTAATAATTAACTGTCCTTCATTTAAAAGTTGATGCAATAAATATTCTAATTCTTCGATTGATTTAAATAGTCGATTAGCAATAAATTCTTTTGCTGAATGCCAAACTAATTCAATTAAGTTATAATCCGGGCTATATTTGGGGAGAAACTCTAAATGAATATTGGGCATTTCGGCAGCAATTTTCTGGAGATATTCAGCTTTTTTGTGGAAACTAGCATTATCTAGAATTATCACTATTTTGGCTCCTTTTTCCGCAAATTCATCGGCTTCATTGCCAGCAGCTACCCATTCAGCAATCAATTCTTGATAAAACAGTTTTAGCACTTGATAAAAACTTTCTGAATTGCTTTTATCCAGAAACTCCACAAACCTTTTCTTGTCGGAATACCTCAGCCCTCCCATTACATTAATCCGACCCTTTCTTCGCTCTCCCCTCACCTCTTTTCGGCTACCTTTCTTACACCAATTCTTTCTTTTTATCACGCTTAAACTAAAACCGCTTTCGTCCCAAAACCATACTTGTAAACGTTCTGGGTTATCTTTTTCTATTTTTAAATATTCGGTTATCTTCTTTTTAAATTCTTTTCTTTTTTCCGGCTCTCGCTTTCCCTCTAAGCTGTACTTCGCCCAGAGGTAAACGAACTTTTTTTTCTCTAATATTCTCCTAACTTGCGACCCACTTAATTTTATTCCTGTCGTTTCTGCTAAATATGTTGCTAATCTTTCTGCTGTCCATCTGCCAAATTCGTATCCTAATTCTTTGGGTTCTTTATCTACTGTCTCTAATAATATTTCTCTATATTTATCTGTGGCTTTTTGATGATTCCCCTTCATCCTTTCATCCACTAGGCTTTCCAGATTATCTGGATCTCCATGTACGCACCAATAAGATACTTTATTTATTGAACAGCCCAGAAATTCCGCTATTTTACCTTGAGTTTTTCCATCATTTAGCAACAGTAACATCAGAATTCTTTCTCTAATGTTTCCATTTTCTTCATCTTTTAGGGCTTTTTGTAGCTTCTCTACTTGTTCTAAACTCAGATGATTCTTTGCTGGCATTCCCTGACTCATTTTGCTCGGTTGACTTTTCCATTTTACCCTATTTAAATGATTAACAGCTTAGCTGGAAAAAGCCCAAATATTAGGGACTAACTTTTTATTTATGACCAGCGAACCACAGCCCACCGAACAGAAGACTACATTATTTCAAGCTATTGGGATTTTACCAGGGAAAGTCAGGTTGGACTCCCAAAACAACAGAGCATTTATCAAGATACAAGGGAAGGAGTATCCCTTGAAATACGCACCTCATAACAAAGGGATGAGAGCTTGGGATGCACTAAAACTGGAACTAGGAGAAAACGGAACCAAAGAATTAAGGCTAACGGTATATCCCCAAGTGTTGCATTTTCCGGGGCGAGATAAAACACACATATTAGGATTCTCACTTGTAGGATTTGCACCTATAAATGGTGAGGATAATTCATCTGATAAGGATGTGTTTGCTGCACAAGATTTTGAGTTTAAGCTTTCTGGATTGTGGCAATTCATTCCTGTATGTAAAACGCCGTGCATTTCAATTTTTAGGAATTTTAATGAGGAGACTAAAACTAGAATTAAAGTGCTAGACTCTGCACGAAAAGTTCGATTCATGAAAGCGCAGCATCTTCCATTAATTTGGAAAGATGCTGTCGTACCACCATTCCGATTCAATCCAAAGCTTGAGAAGGAGGAGCAGGGTAAGCGTTATTTTGTGGAGATAAAAGCACGGTTTATCCCAGGTAGAGATATGTTTGGGTTTGAATCGTTGAATGGGATACCTACCGAGGAGATACCACCACACTTCAAACCTGGTAAGGCATTGAAGGCAGAAGCACTGGAATTTAAGAAACAGCAGCGTAAGGCTAAAGTGGAAGAAGCGAAAAACATTAATGAAGTAGGAAGTTCACCACCTACTGTCACTGATAAGCCCAAGCCTGCGATCAAAAAGAAGGTTGTAGTGCAACCTCCAACTTAAGGAAATGGTGCGATCGCTCGCACTTTGGATCGCACGCAACTTGAGTTAATAGCTAAGTAGACTTTATAATCGAACCAGTTAAATTTTCGTGAACCGAAGCGAGAGCAAAAACTCTGGGGAGTTCACGAAAATGGCTAGAACCTTGACAAAGAAATAATTACAGCTTTTAGATAACTTTGCTTATTGCATATTTATAGCAGTAAGCAGGGCTGGAAAGCTCCAAAAAATGCGATTCCCGAAAAATGGCTTGAAAACCCTTAACATATTTGGGTTTTGGTTGACAGAGTTACACCGCATCTTTTAGGTGCGGCTCCATTGAAGCCTGCGTTCTGATTTATCACAATACGCTAACGGCACCACTTACACCGCACCTTTAAAGTGCGGCTCCATTAAGCAATATCAGCAGGTACAAACAACCCCAAGCCAAAGTGAGCCGCATAGCCAAGAGCGATCGGCCCTGCTTGTAGTTCGGCAAACTCAATTTCTAACCAGTAACCGCGATCGGACTCCTTTTTCCCATTACCTTGGTAACGCCGACGTTGAAACGCTTGCCAGTTATAGCCGCTGAACTTTCTCCCCGCTTCCTCACTCACGCATCTTGCCTTTACCAAAAGCTTGCCATCATCCCGTTGATAACCCAACCAATCTGCTCGATCGCCCGGACACTGAATCTCAACGTACTCATCCAAAGATAGCTGCTGATTCAAATGGTTGAGCAACTGCTTTAACAAACGCAGTGTTTGATGCTCTGGGCCATCAACTTGAAAAGATGTCCCAGGAATATATTTGGGTTGACCTCGGCGATCGCGTTTTGGATGACGGGGCAGCACTAGCGGCGTTAGACTTTGCCATCTGCGACTTTTCCCCACCAAAATCGAGCATCCTGGTTCTTGTCTTTCACTGCTATAGTCCTCCGTTCGTCCAAGCGCAACCAAGACAGTTTGCAGATCGAACCCTTCCCTTCCCCAAACCTTATTGAGTTTAGACAGCGCCAAAATTGCCTGTTCTCCAAAGCCCCCAGCCGCATAGACAACAACATGGTCGATTTTGCCTCTTTGATTCACCTCCGGTAAATACCAGGCGTGCTGCTGTCCCACCGCAGGCTTCCCTTTGCCTTCCTCATCTAATTCATCTGGCTGGCGACCGCTGAAGATTGGATCTACCAGTCCGTCAGCATCCCTACTCTTTGCCATCAGCGCCTTCCGAAACCTTTCTCCCAAAGAAACTGCTTCCGTTAGATTGGGCAGCACATTAGAAGAAAGTGCAAATCGAGCAAACGTTGGTGCTTGAAGCATATAGGGCTGCGATCGCACCAACTGACGTTCTGCCTGTTCTAACTCATAGATAACCCAACGAGTACCCGGAATCCCATTCCAACCCTGTCCGTGTAAATTCGCAATATCAAGTTCTAACGCCTCCAGAATGTCAGCTGGTGCTTTCCACTTTGCTTTTCCTCTTTTCGGCTTGGGTAAAACCGCCAGTGCTGCTTGAAAACCCTGCAACCCTTCATAGGTCAAGGGTGCTAAAACCTCAAGCCGCTTCATGTCGGGGTTTACTTTCTCATCCTTGAGGGGATTCGCATTACAGTTTTGCTGGTCTTTCACTACTTGAATCTCAACCCAAGACTCCGCCCGACCCAAGTAACTCACCTGAGAGCAAAGCTGCTGAAGTAACTGCTGTTCTGGCTGGCTCAACTCAACTTCAGACCATACCACCTGAATTGCTGCTTCCGAAGACATTGCCCCACCCGGTAAGACATAAAAGGTATCAAAAACTCTGGTTGTCGTGGCTTTACCTTCTTTCCAAATCGGCATATAGTGCCGAGTGTGAGCGGCAGTATATTCCGGCAGGACATAACTGGGAAGTTGGTTGGCTAATTTAGTTACTAATTGTTTCATCAGAACGCGATCGGGTTGCTCTGGCAGGCGGTAATAAGCAGAAACCAACGCCCGCAAAATTCGCCAGGGTGAGGGGGGCCACTCGACAATCCCTTCATTCACCTGATGATTCCAGGGTGTACCATGATAGCGACCCGTGAGGAATTGAATCGAAAGTCCTACACTCATTATTTCTTTTTGCTCTCCTCAGCCTGGTACTGAACAACCGTTATGGGAGGATTAGCAAAGGCTGAAGCTGCTGCTTTAACTAACGAGGGCAATGCCTTAGCTAGTTCTGCATGACTGGGGAGTTCAAACCCCCCTGGACGCTTGACTTCTGTGATAGTTGCTTCTAGATCGCAGGCAGTTCGCAGGCGCAAACCGCGATCGAGGAAGCGTTGGATTTTGTAGAGGGCGATCGCAATCAGTAAATTTTCTACATCAACCCCTAAGCGATAGCCGCGAATTTGTGCTAAATCCAAGCTGAAATAAGCCGTAATTTTTTCAGCCGTGTACTCTTCCCGGTGGTAGGGTACATTTCCATAACCTTCTCCAGCACCACCTTTATCCTTTGCTTTCCCGGTGGCATCAACCCGATCGTGCTTAACACCACCTGAACTCACAATTGAGACATTTTTGGCTTCAATAAAACCAGAAAGTGTACGGGCAATTCTTAAAGCACCAGCAATTTTTTCAAAGAAAATAAGCTGTTAAGCATTTAAACAGGGATAAGAGCATTACCTTTATTTTTAAGTTTTCGCTCCCATTTAATAATTAACTGTCCTTCATTTAAAAGTTGATGTAATAAATATTCTAATTCTTCGATTGATTTAAATAGTCGATTAGCAATAAATTCTTTTGTTGAATGCCAAACTAATTCAATTAAGTTATAATCCGGGCTATATTTCGGGAGAAACTCTAAATGAATATTGGGCATTTCAGCGGCAACTTTCTGGAGATATTCTGCCTTTTTATGAAAACTAGCATTGTCGAGAATTATCACTATTTTGGCTCCTTTTTCAGCAAATTCATCGGCTTCATTGCCAGCAGCTACCCATTCACCAATCAATTCTTGATAAAACAGTTTTAGCACTTGATAAAAACTTTCTGAATTGCTTTTATCCAGAAATTCCACAAACCTTTTCTTGTCGGAATACCTCAGCCCTCCCATTACATTAATCCGACCCTTTCTTCGATCTCCTCTCACCTCTTTTCGGCTACCTTTTTTACACCAATTCTTTCTTTTTATCACGCTTAAACTAAAACCGCTTTCGTCCCAAAACCATACTTGTAAACGTTCTGGATTCTCTTTTTCTATTTTTAAATATTCGGTTATCTTCTTTTTAAATTCTTTTCTTTTTTCCGGCTCTCGCTTTCCCTCTAAGCTGTACTTCGCCCAGAGGTAAACGAACTTTTTTTGCTCTAATATTCTCCTAACTTGCGACCCACTTAATTTTATTCCTGTCGTTTCTGCTAAATATGTTGCTAACCTTTGTGCCGTCCATCTGCCAAATTCGTATCCTAATTCTTTGGGTTCTTTATCTACTGTCTCTAATAATATTTCTCTATATTTATCTGTAGCTTTTTGATGATTACCCTTCATCCTTTCATCGACTAGGCTTTCTAGATTATCTGGATCTCCATGTACGCACCAATAAGATACTTTATTTATTGAACAGCCCAGAAATTCCGCTATTTTAGCTTGAGTTTTTCCATCATTTAGCAACAGTAACATCAGAATTCTTTCTCTAATGTTTCCATTTTCTTCTTCTTTTAGGGCTTTTTGTAGCTTCTCTACTTGTTCTAAGCTCAGATGATTCTTTGCTGGCATTTCCTGACTCATTTTGCTCGGTTGACTTTTCCATTTTACCCTATTTAAATGATTAACAGCTTACCATGCAATAAACAATTTAAATCGTATTTAGCCAGAACTGTAGCCAATCTATGAAAGTCCACTGGTGTTTCGGGAGCAATCTCAAGTTCAGCTTGAATTTTCTCGAATAAAACAGTTTTTTTCTGTTTAGTTCCCATAATGTAGGGGGAGTTCAGCCGATGCGCTTCTAATAGCGAATTTGTCAAAACTTTATCGCCCTGCTTAACTACTACATAAGGGATTCCGTTCAGAGGAGCAACTACATCTTGATTTGCTTCATCCCAAATGGTATTTTCTAACCGATTCGCTACACTTTGAGCCGATTCTAGTAGTAGCATCGGAGTGTTACTGCCTGGAAGTTGATAGGTTGCTGGCCCTAAATCAGGAAAGCCTGTAGGTTGAAAGCGACTACCCTGTAAAGGTTCAAGGTTCGCTTCAATCAATAGTCTAGGATGGTCTTTAAGAGCAGTAAAATCCATTGGTTACTCCTTGCTGTCATATTTGCGAATTTGTTTGAGTAATCGAGCCAGATCCAAGTCAGAAATTGGAAATGCTAGTGCAGAGGCAACTCGCTGGGTGCGATCGCTTGGTTCGTACACACCTTGCGCCACAGATGGGTTAAGTCCGCTAGCAGATAAACGTCGAATAGCAAGCTGGGTTGCGGTGTAACAGTCGCCTGCGGCTAGTTTGCCTAGCAGACTAGAAACTCTAGGGATAATCAAGTCTTGGGCCAAAATGTAGCGTCCGAAAACCGTCTGACACGCCTCCTGGTTAATCCGCCGATGCTGAACGAGCTTGGCTAGAGAATAGGCAACTGGAATCGGCAACTCTGGTGGCTTCGGTAGTTTAAAAGACTCAGACAGATCCACCAAACTCAACCCACGAGCGATCGCTTCCACTCGTTCATCGTTAACGCTCTTATCAATCCAACGCACCACATCATCTAACGCTGCAAAGAGTTTGTAAGTTTTTGGCTGTTCTGAGAAGTATGTCAGATGTTGCTGTTGAACTTCAATTTCTTCTCGCCTCAACCAAGCAATTAAGTTACTTACCAAATTCCCTTTTTTCCAGGTTGTGATACCGTCTTCTTTATCTGCCCACTCCCAAAAACGGCTGTTTCGGCTGTCTGTTTTTTGTCGTACTCGCACAAGTCGCTGTCGTAAGTTATTACTAGCCAATGCCAATGCCAAACGAAACTCGCTGGATTCTTCTTTACAGTCATCAATCCAACCCGATTCCAACAAAGGTAAAGGACGAAGAAATTTATCTTGAGTAAACTTGAGAGAACTATCTAATGCTGCCTCTGCTTCACCTAATGCAATTAGCACATCTAATAGAAATGCCTTTCCACGACTTAAATCGATAATGGCAGTTTCTAAACGTCGATGCGCCCGTTTCACAGACGCAGGAGCCTTATCATCTTGAGCAGCCCGTCTAAAGCTGTCTAACCAATTGTCGATTTCCTTCAATCGGTCAACTTGGGGGTTAGACTGGGGCTGAAAGCGATCGAGGGGAATGGCAAAATAAGACAACCCATTGCGAACTTGAAAGCTATAACGGATAAACTCGTTAATTCCTCGATTTCTGCCTAAATTTGATACGGCTCTGTAAAAGTCTACCCCATAGCGAGCGGTGCGATCGCCTACCTTAGCCCGTCCTTCACTAAACAAAACCTGTAACTCTCCCAACCCCGCAGGTGCAGACCATAATGGAATCCACAGTTCGGCTCTAGCGTCATCCCCATCAGAAGCACTACCATAGCCCACATTGGAGGGGCGGACTGTAAAGGGATAAGCCAATCCACCCTGTTCTGATTGTTCGTAGCGCCGAGTAGCCCCAGCCGTGAAAAGCATGATGCCTTCTAGCATCAGCACAAAATCCCAAGGATTGACTCTGGAATCAGCATCATAGCCTGGTGCAGCGTTGGCTCCTCCAGCCGCTATAGGGTTGAATTGCCCAATTTTGCCGCTAAAGGGCAGTCCTGGGAGAGTTGCATCAAATAAAGCTGCTTTGAGTAAAGCTGGTGCATTAGCAGTAGGTTCTCCAGTGTCAAAGTCGATCAATTCCTGCAACTGCTGCATAAATGTGCGACTGAATTCAAAATTACCGTCATTGCCACCCGTTCCGGTTAAAGGGGGAAATTGTAAATCCTTTGATGTCACCAAAGCACAGGTATCTAACCATTTCACCGCTTCATCAGGTAGTTCGTTTCGCAGCCTTTCTAAAAGTCGTCGTTTTTCATCTTTATCCTTTGGCTGAACTGTTAGCTTAAGGTCATCAACCTGCTCTTGAGCCTTTGTAATCGTTTCCCCATAAATTTTTAACCGTTCTGACTTCGCCTGTTGAATTGAATTGAGCAAGCGCTTTTGAGCAGTATCTTTTGGGTAAAACCCAGTGCTACCGTTCCAAGGTGCTATGAGTGGCGTAGGTTTGTAGCGATCAAGCAAGAACTTTTCTAGCCGCTCCTGGGTTAGGTGCGTTACCAGAACAAAAGCATCATTAAGCCAATAGCATTTTGCTTGGGGGTCTTGCTTCTGTTCAACAATCAACCGTAGAACACCCAATGCTTTGAGGTAGTTTGATAGCGGTTCTGGGGTGCAACCCTGTAGAGTAATGGATTCAGGCATCAGTCTTCTCCAAAATGTCAGGAGTGCGTCGAGCAGAAGCACGCCAATCAGCAATCCGAATCAGGGTTTCCAGAAATGCCAATTTGAAAGGGCCATACTTTTCCAAAAGGGCGATCGCCCGTGCTGTCCACGATTCCCCATTTTTTCCTTCTCCTAACTCCATACAGTCTAGGGAAAGAACCTGACTTTTGATTCTTAAACCTGCACCCAAGTCAATTTCAGAAAGTTGGTCGTGGACGCGATCTCCATCATGCACCCCCAGTGCAAACCGCTTCACCCCAACAGGGTTTTCCGTAGGTCGAGGCTGAATGGTCATTCTGACCTTACCGTGATGACAAGCAACCAGGTAGCACAATAAAAAGTCTTCCTGTTCTTGTAATTGTTGTAACGCCAGCAGCGCACTGACTAACTCATGCCGAAAACCACGCCGATTATCAGGCATTGAGTAGCGATCTGCTGGGTTCTGAAAATCATGGTCTGACTTAGCCCAAAGTGTCTCACCCACACGGTCTGGTCGGTTATGTGTCAATGCTGTTTGAAACACCGGATGAGCCTTACCCGCATCATGCCAGCGTCCAGCCTTTACGAGTAAGTTAACGGGTAAGTCAAATGCTGGAAATTCTTTGCATAAGGTTTCAACTTCTTCAGCAACATCCTGAGAATGTTGAACCAAAGTGACGTACTTTTTCATCTGATAAGTCAATGAATCGGCTTCATCGTGGTCAGACTCAATAGAAGTTGTTGTTCCAACTACTTTAGGTTGGTCGGTGCTTTCACCTGTGAAACCGAGTTCTTCTGAGTAACCACCATCTGAACAATGCAGCAGCAATGACATCCCTGGATAAACTGCTTTAGCCTTTTCCCATTTGCCTTTCAGCCCATCCCAGTACCAAGGGTAGCGGTCTTGCTTCTTGAGCTTATCTAACAGGTCGAATGTATAGCCGATATTTGTTCTAACAAGCCGAACTCGACAAAGTTCTTCTTGTTGTAATGCACCTAGATCATCGGGTGGCTCTTCACCCAACCAGTTCCGCCAAGCGATCGCCACATCATTTTCATCTGTTTCTCGAATAAATGAAGAAATATCGATATCATGCCCTGCTAAATCAGTAGAAGTGTCAAACAATTGCAACAGGTCATGCTGACGGGGAATTAAGCCTTCAATCTTCTCCTTTGGAGCCTTATCCTTAAAATTTTCCAAGTCTTTTGGGCCTACCTGGTTAAGTTCTTCAAGAAGCGATCGCGCTTGTTCCAGTTGTTCAGTCTTATAAGGGCTAGCATTTTTCTTTAAATCAGGAATATCTATCCAGTAAACGGTTGCTGTTTCAGAGCATTCCCTGTATTCCCCATAGCGATTACATCGTCCAAACCGTTGCACTAGCGACGACCAAGGGGCGAGTTCAGTAAACAGGATTTGAGCAGAAATATCAACACCTGCTTCGATTGCTTGAGTTGCTACCAAAATGCCAGAAAGCTCCTTCTGTCGAAGTTTTTGAAGTTGCTGATTTCGTTCCTCTCGTTCTGCTGCTCGAAAGCGCGAGTGAATTAATATTGGTTTCTCGCCCTTTTGCTTTTCCAGGGCTTTGTAAAGTTCCTGGGCACGGCTGACTCGATTGCAAATCACCATTGTCAGCGAACCGGGTATGTGCGCGGCGATTACTTCTTTCGCCAGCGCTAAGGCATAATCATTTTCTTTACCGCTGCATTCGGTTTTTGTTTTGACTAAACGCTTTTGAGCTTGCACTCGCCACTTGAGCGTTTCACTCTGCAAATAATCATTATCAGTGAGTTCGTGGACTTGATTCAAATCAGGCTTATAGTTAACAGTTTGCAGTAGTTCTTTATCTAGGGTTGCGCTCATCCATAGCGATCGCGCTGTTCCATAAGTCCCAAACTTTTCTCGGAACCCTTGCAGTTGGGCAGTTGTTCGCAGTCCAGCCCCCATTAACTGCACCTCATCCATTACCCACAGACAATCATTGTTCAGCATTGCAAAGTGGATCGGCCACTTATAGCGGCTCATGCTGTATCCTCGGTTCAATGCTCGACTCAATAGTTGATCTTGAGTACCGATCAGAATGCAGTCTTTTTCTGGGTCAGCTTCCCAGCGTTTACTGACCGCACCGCCCATTAATACATGAACTTGTACTTTATTCTCTTCTGTCTCATTCTTCAACTCGGCGGCCTTATTCACCCATCTTTGAACTTCAGCCTCTGTTTGCTCAACCAGTGTTCGCATCGGTAAGCAGTAAACTAGGCGGCGTGGTGTGCGCTTACGAATTTCTTCATCGCCATAACGTCTGCGCCAAAGCCAACTCAAGACCACTGCGGCTGTTTTTCCTGCCCCCGTTGGTACATTAAGCAGAATCGGGAGTTCTGATGCTGTGGCTAGTCGCTCTTGATAGGGGAATGGTGGGTTTTGAGTAATTTCAAGAAACCATTCAAAGTAATTTTGCATAGTAAAGCAACCGTACTGAAGCGGCTGTCAAAGTTGCCAAATTTGTGCAAATGCTTTCTGACGAAACCAGGCAACCTTTCAGTTATACGACCATCGGTTTTCTGCTTCCGTAGACCATTTTTCTCAGAATAGCTTGTGGTAATGGAAAAAACAAATAAGTTTCTTTTTAACAGTCACCTTAATATTGATTTGCTAAACTTATAAATTAACGGGATCTGGATCTTCAGGATTTCAGCAAAGGGAGTAAGTTAGTTATAGCGATCGCACCCAACACACTAGCCAATCTTTCCAGTGTAAATTGTAAATTTAGCCCTTACTACGGGAAAACTTAAAATAAGACCCCAAACCGTTTGAGGGAAAAAGAACTAAAAATCATGCGGCCATCCATTTTTCAGACTTGCGTTCCCAGAGAAGAAATCCAACAAGGAGAACTCTCTGTAGAGTTATTCGCCGCCAAACTGCGATTAGTAGTGGATGGCAAAGCCCCCACAGTTTATCAAGACCCCAAAACCTTCTTCGCCAACACTTTCCCCACAGATGGGATAAAAACCCTGATTAAAGAAGTATTCGGGCGCTTAACTGGACAAGCTGCGGGGTCGCCTATTTTGCGGCTGGAAACAAGTTTCGGCGGTGGCAAAACTCACGACGAGATAGCCCTTTGGCACATTGGCAAACAAGGACGATACATTGAAGGACTGGAACGCTTTGCTGATTTAAACTTAATTCCAGACCGTCCCATACAAGTTGCCGCAGTGGATGGTAGGGACTTAGACCCGGAAAATGGCGTTTATCACCCGGAAACGGGCATCACTACTTATACTTTATGGGGTGAAATAGCTTATCAGATTGGTGGAATTGAAGGTTATAAATTACTTCGAGGTTCTGACGAGAAAGGTATTAGTCCTGGTACTTCCGTATTAGAACGACTGACAAACGGACAGCCTACCTTAATTATTCTCGATGAAATTGCGCGTCATTTGCGATCGGCTAAAGCGAAACAAGTCGGTAAAAGCGACCTATCCGAACAAGTAGTCGCCTTCCTATTCTCCCTGATGGATTTAGCCGCTGCTTGCAATAACCTAGTATTTGTCTATTCCCTCGCTTCCGCCTCCGATACCTTTGGCGGAGAAACTACCGAACTACAAGAATTAATCCAAGCTTCCGCCAGACAAGAAAGAGTTTTAAGTCCCTCCACCGATGTGGAAATCTACAATATCGTCAAACAGCGCTTATTTGATAGCGTAAGTGCCAAAGCTGCTGAAGATGTAGCGAAAGAATATTTAAACAGCTACCGCGCCAGTCGCATCAACTTGCCAGATGGATGTAAAGATGCTAGATATGCAAATGCGATCGCATCATCTTACCCCTTTCATCCCGAACTTTTCAACCTGCTAACTAAAAAGATTGCCTCTATCCCAGAATTTCAACGCACTAGAGGGGCTTTAAGATTATTCGCCCAAGTAGTCCGTCACCTCTGGCAGAATACAAACGATTGGATACCGCTAATTCATACGCATCATATTCCAGTCGGATTAGATGCAGAAATTACCAATGATTTAACTTCTCGTCTCCAGCGTCCCTTAATGCGAAATCCCATTGGGGCAGATATTTATAACCCAGATGGTAGAGAAGCTTACGCCCAAGTACAAGACGGGGAATGGATAGCTGCTGGAAAACCTCCCTTTTCTACTTGGGTAGCCAGCACTATTTTCCTACATTCTCTCACCCAAGGAACTTCATCTGGAATTCGACGGGCTGAATTAAATTTATCCCTGCTTACACCCGGATTAGAAATTGGATTTGTTGACCGTGCCCTACAACGACTCAGCGCCGTTGCTTGGTATTTAGATGATGACCCAATTACCTCAATTTCTCGGTTCAAAGAAGAACCTTCGATTAACAAAATCATTGCCGAAGAGAAAGAACAAATTGGCAGAAGTGAAGCCAAAGATGATTTAAGAAATCGTCGAGATAGCATCTTCGCCAATAAATTCTTTACCCTTGTTTCTTCCCCAGAAAATGCGTCTGATGTAGACGATGACCCCGATTATGTGGCATTATGCGTGATTGATTTTGATGAAGCCACTGTTTCTGCTACTACAGACCCTCCACCTCATTTAGTCGAGCAAATTTTCAGTAATACAGGTGAATCTGGAAAATTTCGTACCTTCCGCAATCGCTTATTATTCTTAGTAGCTAATCGGCAAGAATTAGAACGCGCCATAGATAATGCTAGGGAATATAAAGCGATTCAAAATATCCTCAAAAGTCAAAATCGGTTAAATGATTTATCAGAAAATCAACAAAAACAACTGAAGCAGAAACAAGGCGAAATGGATTTAGCGGTACGCATCTCTTTAACTAATGCTTATCGTCATTTATTCTATCCTGCTAACGATTCAGTAAAAGCCCCCAAAGGGTTGATGCACTATGTATTAGCTGCCCAAGAATCTAGCGAAGTAAAAGGAAAGAATAATCAACAAGATGTGATTTTAAAAGCCCTCAAAGATTGTCAGAAAATTCGCTCGGAAGAGGCTAAACCTTTTGCGCCTGCTTATATTATCCAAAAAGTTTGGCCTTCCGGTTTAGATTATTGGACAACTAAAGCTTTAAAAGAAGCTTTTTCTAAAGATTTGAGTTTGAATATTTTGCAGGATGTGGAAGTTTCTAAACTGCGCGATACCCTTCGTCAAGGGTTAGAGATGGGACAATGGGATATGAAAGTCGGAGAACGCCTGTTCATTAAAACCGATGACAGTAAGCTAACTTTACCAGAAACGATCGAATTTAGCGATCGCATGACTCTCTACCGTCGAGGTATTCTCGAACCCCCCAAACCCAAAGACATCGAACTCAGCGCCCAACTAATGCCCTCAACAGAACCCACAAAACCTGTAAAAGTTTACTGGAAGGCGAAAGGGGCGTTAACGGTTAGCCTTTACCAAGAGGGGACGCTAGTACCTGGTGAGTTTCGTCCTTCTGATGAGTATGAAGCGAAAATTAGCAACACGACACTTTTTCGGGTAGTTGCTGACTACGGTAACGGGGAAACCGCCGAAAAGGAAACGCGAGTAGTTATTGCGGTTCCCGGAAGGACACCCACTGTTAGCAATGGCGGTGGTACTTACATCGTAGGTGGCGGTGGTTTAGGGACATTGTTTGATGCCAAGCCCGACATTATAGAATTAGATGGTAGCGTGAATACTGCTTTTAATGCGTTGATCGATCGCTGCACGGATAATAAAGTACAAGGTATCGAATCCCTAGAACTATCCGTCAGTCAAATTGTAGATTACCGTAAACTAGGGACAACAATTCCTTTATTAACTCGCTTCAAATTGCACATTGACCAAACAGTTATGATTCAAACAGGCGACCAGTTTGTAAGATTAGAATATCAAGGGCCGATTCGGGGTTTCCAAACCTTTTTTACTACTATTAATAGTTTACTAAATACCCCAGATGTGCAAGCCAACGTCAGCCTGAAAATTTCCTTTGAATTTCAACCAGCAATTCAACCACAAGGAACTGAACTTAATACAATTAAACAGACGCTTAATCGCAATCCGGTCGATCGCTTGAATCTGGTTGTTAAGGTGACGTATGGATAAGAACAGGTTGGTTTTATTGTAGTGCGAGCATCTTGCTCGCCATTCAATTCCCGATATAAAATTGTTCTTCCGTAGTGCGAGCATCTTGCTCGCCATTCAATTTCCGATATAGAATTATTCTTCTGTAGTGCGAGCATCTTGCTCGCTAAAATTTATTGACCCTAAACGTTTATTCACCCTAAACGTTTATTAACCCTAAACGTTTATTAACCCCAAGCAAGACGCTCCCATTCCCGGAAATATGCAAGAGTTCCAGTTAAGAATCGTTCCCTTAGATAACAACAATTTTGCTTTAGAATTGTACCAATGTGCTTATAAAAAAGCCGGAGAAAAAAAGCGTCCTGCTGCCAAAAGAATTGGACGACTCAAAGGTAATGCTTTAGTACAAGCAAGAACAGTAATTTACAGCCTATTAAAAGCGAACAATTACGATCCAAAAACCTTATCACATCAACGACAAGCACCTTATATTTTATCAGAAGATTCCGGCGTAAACTTAGCAATTTTATTTCAGGCATTACAACCACTTTCCAAACCAGAAAGAATTGCTAATATCACTTCTGGAGTCATGGCAATGAGTAATGAAGAAGCCCATTACTGGTTCGCCAAAATAGCAAATGGAAAGCGGTCTACTGCATTAAAAGCTTTGCGAATATTACTAGGGGATTAATATGGCAAATCTATATTTAATTACCAGTCTGTTTGATGAAGGAATTTATGAATCTAGCTTTCGCGTAGTTGAGGCAGAATCAGAGTTAGAAATTGCCCAACATATTCTCGCGCATCCTTCACCTTGGCAATGGTTTTTAGATAGGTCTTATCCTAGAGATTGGCGAAATCGGAGTTTTTCCGTTGGGTCGTTATGGGACTGCGTGCAAGACTCTGAAATGACACCAGAAAGATTGCTAGAATTAATCAAAATGACCAGCGTTGATGGAGATTCAACCGCTCAATTAGCGATTCATAAGATTACGGTAAATCAGTTATCAGATGTTAATACTGACCCTTGGAGTAAAAGAACATGAAACTCTCTGATTTGTCTGATGAAACTTTGAATAACATTAAATCTCTGCGGTGGGATAGAATTATTGAGAAACATGAAGGGCCTGAACGCTGGTCATCAGTTCTTGAATATTATAACCCCGAATTTATGAAAATTGAGGGGCGTTGGGTATTGTTACCAATAGAGCGAGAAAATCATACAAATATAACAATTTTACGCACAATTTGGAGTGCAGATGGTAACTCGCTAACGCTGTTTTTGAAAGATACGACCTTTGGTGATGGTGAGTTTTTAGCTGGATTTATGGCGGTTTGTGATAAACTTAAAAACGAAGAATTTTTTATCGCCATTTTATACCACGAATGGTTTATAATTGAGCGAACTGCTACTTTTGAATCGTCAAGTTAGATTCCTTTATATACTACTTTTAGGAGCATTGATTTTATGACACAAGAAACAAACATTAAGATTGATGTACGTGCTGCTGTTTATGCTGCCGAAAATTATCTGAATTCCCTTCAGGATAAAATAGGAACGGGAATTCAAGATGTCAGACTAGAGGAGGTTGAACTATCAGAAGATAAAACATATTGGCTAATTACAATAGGATTTAATCGATTAACCGATACCGCTAATAATCCTTTAGGACTTCCAGCTATTCCTCAACACGAACGCGAATATAAAATTTTCAAGATAGATACAACAACTGGAGAAGTTAAATCAATGAAAATTAGACAGCCATGAATGAGTTTATTCGTTCCTTATTGGGACGCTACCAGCAAAAGGGAATTTTAATTGATACTAATATTCTGCTTCTTTTGTTTGTCGGTACGGTGAACCGTTCGCGCATCTCCCAATTTAATCGCACCGAAAAGTTTACTCCCGAAGATTATGATTTACTGGTGAGGATTTTGTTATTTTTTCAGAGAATTGTTACAACACCCAACATTCTGACAGAAGTAAACAGTCTGATTAATGGGATTGGAGAACCAGAACGTTCTCGCTGTTTAGAGATATTTGCAAATATTGTTAACGAAAAGCTATCTGAATTTTATATTGAAAGTACTTCAGCAGTAAAATTAGAAAACTTTACTAAGTTTGGATTAACAGATTGTGGAATTATTAATATAGCTAGAGACAAATATTTAGTTTTAACCGATGATTTTAAACTAGCTAATTATTTACAGACTATTAAGATTGATGTTATTAACTTTGAGCTTATTCGTAGAATGGGATCCAACCCGTCCGCCGTTTTATGAAAGCCACCGGGTTAGTCAGCAACGATATGTTCATGCGAACAATTGAAGTCGCGCTAAAAGTAATTCCCCGAATTGGAGATGAAAAAAAACGCATCCCAGAAGAAAAAGCCTTGTTAGATTTGTGGTTAGCGATGGATGAAATTAAAGCGAAAGTTGTGGTGGAACAATTAGAGTTACCGTTGCAATACGGACAATTGAGTTTAGATTTAGATTTGGGTGACGGTTAACAGTTAACTATTAGACCTCTCCAAAAAAGATTGTAGAGACGTTGAATGCAACGTCTCTACAAAGGTTTCAGACAACGCAACTTTAATTTCTGGAGAGGTCTATTCAATATTTTCGGTATCATTGCTCTGTGAAGGTAAAAAATCAGCATTAAGTACTTCTTCCACAGTAAAGGGAGACTCAGGGGGAAATATTTCAATAGATAAACCTGTTTCAGCTGCGGCTAGTTTCCTAGCATTTTGATAAGATTCATTAAAAATCTCTTTGGGCAAATTTTCCCTCTTTTAATAAATTGATATTTGTCTGTAACCACAGATAAAAATCCTGTTCGTAAAGGGATATTATTGCAGTTGTTATCGATTGAATATTTGTCATTTTGTTTAACTTCCTTTTTCTTCTCTACATAAGTCTAACAAATTCCCTAATTTGTTGCTATTTTATGAGAAAATATTGGCTGAGTAGTGCGAGCATCTTGCTCGCTGAGGAAAAAAGAGACAGATATGCCAAACCTTTTTATTATCGGAGGTGCAAACGGTGCGGGTAAAACAACAGCAGCCATGCAACTATTACCCAACTTCTTAGACATTTTTGAATATGTCAACGCCGATGAAATTGCTAAAGGACTTTCCCCCTTTCACCCTGAATCAGTTGCCATACAAGCAGGACGTTTAATGTTACAACGCTTAGAAACACTATCAAATGCGGGTGCTGACTTCGCCTTTGAATCCACCTTATCGGCTCGGAATTATGCCCGATTTTTAACAACCTGTAAAAATAAAGGTTATGTAATTAATTTAATTTATTTCTGGCTGCAAAGCCCAGAATTAGCTATAGAACGGGTAAGAAGACGGGTTGAAAGCGGAGGTCATAACATTCCCGAAGAAACTATCCGCCGTCGCTATGAAAGAGGACGTATTAACCTGATTGAACTATATCTGCCTTTATGTGATAAATGGATTGTTTACGATAATTCTACTTCTATTCCAGAATTAGTAGCAGAATGTCCGCTTAATTCAAATCCAATAATTTATTACCCATCTATTTGGAATAAAATTAATGAGGATTAAACCATGAAAAAAGAAACCGAAAAACTATCAGAACAAATCGACGCAGGTATTAAACAGGCAATTGCCCAAGCTATTGAAAAGCACCGAAAGCTGGGCGAATCGATTACTATTTGGCAAGATGGAAAAATTGTCACTCTTACCGCAGAAAAAATTCCCACAAAAGAGGTTAGTTAATGGTTAACTGTTAACCGCTAACAAAAACTACTTTCATCAAATAAAATATGTCTTTATATTTACGGGAACGAACTTGGCGCATTAGTTATTCTAGCAATGAAAATAACCCCATTGCTGACTTTTATATTCCCGCCTTGGAATGTGCCATTCAATATGACCGCAAATCCGGCTTTTTCAGCAGTGCTATTCTCAGTAAAGTAGCCCGTGGCTTAGGTGCAATGCTGCATCAAGAAGGACGAATGCGACTAATCATGGGTTGCCAATTTAGTCCAGAAGATTTGCAAGCTATCCAACAAGGATATGAATTAAGAGATGCACTCTTTACCCGCCTCGATACTGACCTTAAACCACCTGAAAATTTCGCCCAACTGAAACATTTTGAAATCCTCAGTTGGCTGATTCAAAACGGCTACCTAGATATTAAAATTGCCATTCCCCTTAAATTAGATGGAATTCCAGAAGATAGTCATGCCCAATTAGACCCCCATCATATTTTCCATGAAAAAGTTGGTATTTTTACTGATGCTAATGGCGACCAATTAGCCTTTAGCGGTTCCAATAATGAATCCCTCGGCGGTTGGGAAAAAAACGTTGAATCTTTCCATGTTTTTTGTGCTTGGGAAGAAGGACGAGAACTAGAACGAGTTCAGGAAGAAATTTTTCGCTTTGAACAACTTTGGCACAATTTAGCCCCCAACGTGCAAGTTTTTGAAGTTCCAGAAGCGGTTCAGAAAAAGTTATTACGTTATGCGCCAGCGACTAAACCAACCTGGGATAAACGAGTCGAATTTGATAACAGACTTCTATCCCAAAAACAAAGTATTAGAGAATTAGATAAACCAGACAATATTGTAATTGAAGAAATAAGTAAACCAGTTGTTACAACTCTTATAAATGAACAATGTCAGCAAGAAAAATCGGGATTTGAACAACTGATTAATTTATATCAACATCCAGGCTGCTTAGATTTCTGCCTCAAGTCAATTCCTATTTCTCCTTGGCCTCACCAAATTAAAATATTACGACGAGTTGCTCAAAAATTCCCTCACAGTTTTTTAATTGCGGATGAAGTTGGTTTAGGTAAAACCATTGAAACAGGTTTAATTTTGCGTTACTTACTCGTTTCCCAAAAAGTAAAGCGAGTTCTAATTTTAGCGCCTGCTAGCGTTCAACCTCAATGGCAAGAAGAACTGCGAGAGAAATTCAACCTGCACTTTTGGAGTTACAACCAAGGAACATTTAAAGACCCCTATGGTTTACCATTAACAAATAACAATCAACCAATAACAATTAATCCCTGGAATACAACTAACCTGATTCTCGCCTCCAGTCATTTAGTACGACGAACTGAACGAATGCAACAACTGCTGGATGCTAATCCTTGGGACTTAATCATTTTAGATGAAGCCCATCATGCCCGTCGCAAGAGTCCACAAAATCGGGAAGAAACACCGAATCGATTATTAGAATTAATGCAACAACTGAAAGAAAAAACTCGCAGCTTAATTCTTCTTTCAGCTACTCCAATGCAAATTGACCCTATTGAAGTTTTTGACTTACTTAACTTATTAGGAATGCAAGGACATTGGTCTTATGGCGATAATTTCTGCAATTATTTTGCTTCTTTAACTGCATCTCCCGACCGCTACAGTTTGGAGTTTTGGCAACAAATGTCTATCGATTACTTTCAGCGTGGCGGTCAACCTTGTTCTAGATTACAAGGATATTTAGAAAAGAGCGATCGCCTCCTATCATACCGCATCCGAGATATTTGGCAAAAAGGTCAAAAACTCGTCAATCCCAAACAATATTTAGCTGATGATTCTTTTATCACCACCTCTCGCCAATACCTCACCGTTAATACTCCCCTCAAAGATATAATGTTTCGCCACACCCGCGACACTCTACGGCAATATTACCAGCGAGGACTTTTAGACCGCGACATCCCCCGGCGCGAAGTGCAAGACAATGCGATTACCTTGGAATGCGATCGCGAAATCCCTTTATACGTGGCTGTAAGCGATTACGTGCGTCATTTCTATCGTTTAGCTCAAAAACAGAATCGCAAAGCTTTAGGCTTTTTAATGACCTTATATCGCAAGCGTTTGACCAGTTCTTTTTACGCTATTAAAGAATCATTGCAACGACGACTTGATTCTCTGATAACTGGTATGGGTTCGAGTCTAACTCAAGATGATTTCAGCGATATTGATGATGCTGATGATGCTGTAATTGAAGGTTTAGAATCCTATATGGAACCTGTAGACCCGCAAGAAATCCAATATTTAGAAGACTTACTAAGGCAATTTGAAACCACAGGTGAAGACACCAAACTTTCTCATTTCATTACTATTTTACGTCGAGAATTGAGTCAACGGGAAAGCGCAATTGTTTTTACCCAATACACCGATACGATGGACTACTTACGAGATGCCTTACTTAAATTGTATGGTTCTCAAGTTGCTTGCTATTCTGGCAGAGGTGGCGAACTTTTGGCAGATGGTAACTGGTGTTTAGTTGCTAAAGAGGAGATTAAGCGTCGATTTAGAGAAGGTGAAATCAAAATTCTTCTGTGTACAGAATCAGCTTCCGAAGGTTTGAATTTGCAAACTTGTGGCGTACTTATTAATTACGATATGCCTTGGAATCCGATGCGCGTAGAACAGAGGATTGGCAGGATCGATCGCATTGGACAAGTTTATCCAACGGTGAGAATTCACAATTTTTACTATGATGGTACGGTAGAAGCAAAAGTGTATCGAAAATTGCGCGATCGCATCAATGCTTTCCAAACCGTTGTTGGTAACTTACAACCGATTTTAGCTTCTGTACCAACCTTCATCGAACAAGCAGCAATGAGTGCAGATCCAGAAGAAGAAGGGGTATTGCTAGCTGAATTTGAACATATTTTAGATACTCCTCCTTTGCGTCCTGCTTTAGATGAAATGGTGGCGATGGATGTTGTCGCAGACTTGGCAGAAATTCGCATTTCAATTCCTGCGTCTCCTATTCTGCCAGAAGCGATCGAGCAGTTATTTACTACTTCTACGTTATTAAAAGCTTGCGGTGTTAGATTTGAGCAGGCGGAGGAACGTACTTGGCAACTTTTTTATAAAGGTCGCAATTACTCTGTTACCTTTTATCCAGAGGTATTTGATGAGATGCCCTCAGTGCGGTTGATGAGTTTTGGCGACCCGCTGTTTGAGGATTTGTTGGCAGTGGCGATGGGATGATTGAAGTAATGCTTGGTAGTGCGATCGCTTGGATGCTGCTTTGATTATCTTTAGTATTAAGGAGTTAATTTTCCCAGGTAATTGCTCTTATCCAACCTAAAATATTTTCAACTAATTGGGGTTGACTAGGAGAGAACTGTTTTAGTTTTTTCACTAGTTGATCTGTAACCACACAAATTTCTTCACCAAAGTTACTGAGATCATCGAGGAAACTATCGCTAAATCCTATCGGTTCTGGTTCTAGTGCAGTAGAGTCGTAGAATACCAAAACAAACTTTTTATCGCTTTTTAGCAGCTTACAATAAACTTTGAGTGACTGCATTGTTTCTGGTTCTCCATTAAGGCGTTCTGGACAACCAGCAATTACCATTTCTGCATAAATTTCCGCTGCTGGGTTATCGCGATGTTCTTTCATAAATTCGCTAGCATTGATGCAAATTTCGCGAACTTTCTGATTGAGGTTTGGATCATTAGCAATGGCAGATTTCAAGAGTTGCGGTAAGTTTGCTAAGATGAGATTTTGTGTTAGTGTGTTGTTGCCAGTAGGAGTAATTTCTGCAACTTCTGGATGAATATTTGTGCCAGGTTTAGGCCAAACTTTATAAAAATCAACATAAGCCATATTCTGAACACAGTGCCAGAGGACTTCATAACTAGCTTCATAAGAGCCAAAATTATTTTTGTAATTAAAGTCGGGAGCTAACTTCTTGAGTATATCTTCATATAATTCCTTACTGCTAAACTTACTCAATAAATTCTTTAAGGTCTGAACAGCTTGATCATGTACATCCAGATTTTCATCAGCATCTAGCATATTAAAACAACTATCTATAAGCCATGAAAATACAGGCGATGTACTGCTATCAACGAATTTTTCTAGTATTGATACAAGGGAAACCCAAGCTTCATCCCCGTTGATGAAATCAGCCCTTGAATCAATCCAGGGAATAATAATTGCTTCTACTTCTTTCACATCTTTCACATTCAGTAGAGCTTCTGCTACTTCCTCCCAAGGTTTTGGATCATATACAATATTTTCGTCATTGGGTTGGTCATTGGGATATAGTAATTCATAATAAGAATTGAACAATTCCGAGTCAACCTTTAAAATTTCAGATTCAGCTTTCCCTGAGTTATCTGCATTTTTTTCCTTGGTTTTCGGCAAATTTGATTCAGCGACTATTTGGTTCGCTTTATCATGTTGTGGAGCAATTTTCAATAAATGTTCAGCAATTTTATAATGGATATCTTGATTTCGCAACCAATCCAGTTGTATCCCACATTCCAAGATATCAATTGCATCTTGGTTATTAGCACCAATTTTTCCTAAAACCCAAGCAGCTTCTTCCCAAAATAGTGGATTATTAGTCTCTTTTAGTCGAGTAATTAATTTATTAATTCCATTATAGTTACCCTTAGCAATTTGACCTAATATCGAAGCAGTATTACTAATTTGATTAGTATAACTAATATCGTCCATCATATCAATTAGTTTAGCAATGATTTTTGTGTTACCGATAGCTATTTTAGATAAGCTTTCTGCAACTGGAATAAGGGTATAGCTAGAGGTGCAAGTTTGCAACATTTTAATTAAAATATCGATAGCTTCATCATTGTTAATACCTATTTCCCCCATTAAAGTTGCAACGTGCTGAATAGTCTTCCAAAATAAAGTATCCCTCTTTTGTCACTTTCCGAATTAAGCAAGTAGTAAATAAACTAAACTATCCAGAAGAATAAAAGGATTTAAATTGATTCATGGCAGCAATTAAATGATTGAATCCCAGTAATAAATGTGAATTAGGAAAAATATCGAGCCAGGGATAAATCGACCAAAATAGTAATAGTGGTTGGACAATAAGACGCAGATTATTTAAAACATTCTTCCATCCACATTCATGATTCCATTGTTGATGATCAGAAAAATCAACCTTACTAGTTTCTGGCTGATCAGCCTCAGTTTGATGAGATTTATTTAAGCTGAAGAAGGCTGGAGAGTTTAAACTAATCATTGTGTAAACACAAAAAATAATTTCCCACCACCTCTCAATATGTTGAAAATTGGTGAACCGATAATCTGTCCAGCCGAGTTCCTGCTTACATTGGCGAAAACCATATTCTACCCAAGTTCTTAATCCATACAAATCACCTAAAATATGCTTCAGGTTCCCTTGAAGATTTGTCATTACGAAGGAAGTAGAATTCTCTGGCATAGTTTCTGGATCGGTAGTTATTTCCCAGTAAGTTACGGCTCTCTTTTTACCATAAATTATTTCCCTAATGTATCTAATTTCTGTCTTTTGGTTGCTAAAAGTTCTCTCGAATTTACACCATTTATTCGCTCTAACCCTCTGCCCTGAAGGAAGCCAGACTCCGTGATTACTTCTAATTGCTACTACATAAGCTAAGTTATATTCACCCAGTTTTCTCAGAAATTGGCTACTTTCACCATATAAACTATCTGCCAGTACCAGTTCAATCTGAAAGCCTTCTTCAATTAATTCTGTAATAATTTCTGACGCTAATTCTATTTTGGTTTGATATTTATCTCCTTCTTTTAATGTTCCTTTTGGTTTGAATACTTTTACCATTAAGGGAAAGGTTATATTAGAGTAAACTCCATAGGCATTGACTGAAACTATTCCATTATCAACTTTGACTACACTACCTAAATATTGTCTGGCTACATAATCGGTCTTTTTACCTTTTTTCCTGTCTCCGGTTTCATCTATTACCACTGTAATCTTCTTGCCATCTAATGCTTTCTTTAGTTTTTTTAATCTTCTTTGTTTTAATTTATCTACCGACCAATCAGAATTGGCTATAAAATGATGTAATGATTGGGCCGAGTTTATACTTACAACTTTCGCTATCTCTGGTAATGATTTTCTTTTGATTGGTGACATTATTCCCAAATGTAAATATTTGAAGCACTCATAATTTCTTACTTCCTTAAACAGGTCTTTATACTCTGCACAATATTCATCTATGAGTGCAACCGTTGGATGAGCATCTCTTGGCAAATGCTTGAGGATTTGTAATTCTACATCCATTGCTCTACTTACCTTTCAGGGTTTTTTTTGTTCATTCTTTTATTTAGAATACCCGGAAAGTGACAAAAGAGGGATTACATTTCAAAAATACGAAATATAGCTGATAGCGTCTAAAATATCTAAAATACATAGATTGCAAAAGCCAATAAGGATGACACTAATTTGTCACTGCCTATTCAACGACATCAATTTGTCACGACGACACTTAATTTGGCACAACGACAGTAATGTGTCACCGACGACAAATAATTAGTCACTGTACAAGAGGGCGAACGATGGGACTCGAACCCACGAATGGTGGAACCACAATCCACTGCCTTAACCACTTGGCTACGCTCGCCTTGCGATTATTTATCATAGCACTCTTTTTCCAAAAGGATCAAGTCCTTAGCCCAGAGACGAAAAAATTCTTTCAGTGGTAAGCTAACTCTGGACTCAAATGGACACAGTAAATTAATGAAAAGTTGGAATTTTCCCCAATCTTTGGGTACTGCCATTGTAACCGGATTACTGGTGTCCTTAGCCATCAGCAATCCCAGTCAGGCGGAGTACGAGAAGTATGCTACTCAGGAACTTACCGAATACTTGCAACAAAATGTTTGCCCTCAAGCACCTAAAATTTGGGGAAAGTCCCTCAAACGAGAATGCAAAAGATTGGTTAACTCTAATCGATCGGAAATCAAAGATTTCATTTCTCAAAGTACAGAAAGATATAATTTTATTCTATTCAGTATTTACAAAACTGAATTATCAATTACTAAAGTTTCGCCCTTCTTACCCTCTGACTTCTTACCTTCTTATCATTTTGGCACGTTAGCAGTTGGACATAAATTTTATATTTACCAAGCAGAAGAGAAGTAATTATTGATTACATTTATAGAACTTGGCAAATTTGCAAATCCAGAGATTTTGCTGGTTCATATTCACTAAAATTCACTTTTTGAGTATGTAATTTTTCCCAATTAAAATCAAATATACCAGCATAAGTTTGTCGCATGGAAGTATCCCATTTTTCCCTGAATTTTGTATATGCTTCTTGCACCATTTGCATTCTAAGTTGATATTTCAAACTAAAATCTACATTTTCTATATTGGCTTCATGTTTGACATGGCCTCCACCTTCATGATGCAACCATGCGCCTTTAGCACATACTAACTTAAAACCTGCTCTTCTCGCTCTGATACCATAATCTAAATCTCCGAAATAACCAAAAAATCTTGTGTCCATTACACCTATTTTATCAAGCAAGGTTCTTTTGATTAAAATTGCATCTCCTGACAAAATTTTATCTTCTACATAATGCAGTCCATGATAGCGGGAAATGTAGTTAGAAAAGTCTAAAACATCTTGAAATCCTCGCATAGGGAAAGGTGGCAAACAAGCGTGTTCGGGATGACTATCTGTGTGTTGAGAAATGCCTCGGACAATGCCTATTTCAGTTTCTAAATTAGCTACACTTAATACTGTTTTGAGAAAATCAGGCGTAATCATCATGTCATTACTGAGGAAAAAAATCTGATTACCTTCAGCTTGGGAAAGTCCACAAGTAAATACACCCGTGTAATGTTGTCTCTGGTGAAATCTAATAATTTTTACTGGGTGTTTCACCGATTGACGAAAGTTTAAAAATAGTGGCAGTATTTCTTCCTTTTGCTCAGAATTATCATCGATTAAAATAAATTCTATAGGAAAGTTGACAAATTGAAAAGTAAATAACACAGAAGATAAACAATTTGAAGTTAGAGCTTTACTATTGCGGGCGGGAATAATTACAGACAGCATGAATTAGGCTCCATTCTCTAAAATATCATATCATTATTAACCAGAATGAATGAAGGAAAAAGCTTTACCTGCTAGCGACCTTTACAGTTTGGGTATTACTTGCATTTATTAACTGAAGTGTCTTCTTTTGATTTAATTGATATTTCTGATAATGCTTACCTATAGCTTAGTAACCTGGAAAAATTGCTGGATGAGGATTTCGAGCGATCGATCGCCCCTGCGTAAAATACAGTCAACAACGCTTCGGTTTCAGTATCCAAACATACAGTTTTAGGATCTCAGTGGTGATGGAGGCGATTATGGCATCCAAACTCAGCAAATATTAAAAATTTAGAAATTAATAGAGTGTTAATGATTCTCATCTGGCTAAAAAGTAAAATTTTTATTTTTTACTCTTGGTAAGTGTGGTCGTTTCCTGACATAGACGGACATTGCCAAATAAGGTTATGAATCTTTCAGTCAATCTCTGGCTTAACCAAGTCTTAATTATTGATAAAGATTTTCATCAGTTGCGAAAAGCCTAGTTGACTATTGAAAGGAAAATGATAAATTGTCAATAGCTGCAACCAAACTCCTTAAGTAACAGGAAAAGGGGAAAAGATGACCCAAGTTTTAGGTTTAAGACAAGCCGTAGATCAGATCGCTGACAATCCAGTTTTATTAGAAAAATCCGTTAGTGGACCTGTATGTGAAGGATTAAATATTGCTTTAGCAAGCTTTCAAGCGCTGTATCTGCAATATCAGAAACATCATTTTGTAGTAGAAGGTAGTGAGTTCTATTCTCTACATCAATTTTTTCAAGATAGCTATGGGGAAGTAGAAGGACATATTCACGAAATTGGTGAACGTTTGAATGGCTTAGGCGGTGTTCCTGTTGCTAGTTTCACCAAGCTTGCTGAACTATGTTGCTTTAGTCCCGAAGATGATGGCATTTTTACTAGCCGATCGATGGTAGAACATGATTTACAAGCTGAACAAGCTGTAATCAAAGTAATCAGAAGCCAAGCGGCACAAGCAGAAAGTTTAGGCGATCGCGCCACTCGTTATTTATACGAAAAAATCCTTCTAGAGACAGAAGATAGAGCATTCCATTTAGCTCACTTCCTTGCCCATGATAGTCTGACTTTAGCTTTTGTGGCTCCTGCTCATAATTAAGGTATAAGGCTTCAAGTAAATTAAGCTCATATACCAAGAGTTCTTTAGATCCCCGACTTCTTGAAGAAGTCGGGGATCTGAGCTTGAAATACTAAAATATAAGTAAGTTTTAAGTTAAAAAAGGAGAATTATGCAGTTTATCGATCGAGTAGAAATTGAAGTTGAGGCTGGTAAAGGTGGCGATGGAATTGTCGCATTTCGCCGAGAAAAGTATGTTCCCGCTGGAGGGCCTTCTGGTGGAAACGGGGGGAAAGGGGGTTCTTGTATTCTTGTAGCTACCTCAGATTTGCAGACTTTGCTGGATTTTAAATATAATCATCGGTTTAAGGCTGAGGATGGTTCGCGTGGGGGGCCAAATAATCGCACAGGGGCGAATGGTAGCGATCGCATTATTCAAGTTCCCTGCGGTACAGTTGTTTATGATGCCGAAACTGACGAAATTTTGGGGGATATTATTGAACCTGGGCAAACTCTTTGTATTGCTGAAGGCGGCAAAGGTGGGTTGGGAAATCAGCATTTTCTCAGTAATCGTAACCGTGCTCCCGAATATGCTTTACCCGGTTTACCTGGAGAACAGCGACTCCTACGTTTGGAATTAAAACTGTTAGCTGAAGTGGGAATTATTGGGTTGCCAAATGCGGGAAAATCTACCTTGATTTCTACTATTTCTGCTGCTAAACCCAAAATTGCTGATTATCCTTTTACTACTTTAGTACCGAATTTAGGAGTAGTGCAAAAACCGGATGGTGATGGGGCTGTTTTTGCTGATATTCCCGGACTGATTGAAGGTGCTCATTTAGGTGTGGGTTTAGGGCATGATTTTTTACGCCACATTGAACGCACTCGTTTATTGCTGCATTTAATTGATGCAACAGCAGCAGATCCGATCGCCAATTATCAAACAATTCAAGAAGAATTATTAGCTTACGATCGGGGTTTACCCGAACGTCCGCAAATTTTGGCTTTGAGTAAAATTGATGCGATCGATCCTGCACAAACAGATTTAGAACAACTGCGCCAGCAATTACAAGAATTAAGTGGAAATCAAGTTTTTCTTATTTCCTCTGCTACCCGTTCTGGACTAGACAATTTGTTACAACAAATTTGGCAAATGCTAGAACAAACTGAAGTCTTAGTTTGAGTGATTTTTATTTGTGGAGTAAGGGATTTCTAGGGTTAGAGGAGTAGAATATTTCATATTAAATTAAATATTATACGATGATTATTTGCTTGATCGACAGTTTTTTAGGTAATTAGAACTGCAATTAAGTTGAAATTACCGCTGATAATTTTGTTTTTTATAAAAAACTACCCTCAGACATAAAGTAGAAGTAAAATTTGGAAACTCTACCTTTTGGTAGAGCAGGACTTCTAAAATTTGATAGAAAATTAAAATGGTCGAAATCTGCTGATTTAGGCAGGCAATTGTCATCTGGGTTAGAAAAATGGAACAAGAGGAAATGCTCAATGAACCCCTTCTCGATCGCATTGCTGCACTAGAACAGCGAGTTCAACAATTAGAAGACTTGGAAAGAGAGTGTCAGAAAGAAAAGAAAGCATTACAACAAGAATTGGCGGAAATTAAAGAGAATAACGATCGCTGCAAGCAATTAAAGCAAGTTGAACAAAATCTTCGCCAAACTGAAGAACGGTTACACTTAGTCCTTAACTCTGCCCAGATGATTGTCTGGGACATGAACTTAAAGCAAAATCAAGTCGTATGTTGTGAAAATGCCACCAAAATATGGGGCATTCAAACAGGTAGAATAGAAGAGTTTTTGGCTCTTGTGCATCCAGACGATCGACAAAACTTGATCCAAGCTTACCAACGGGCTTTAGCTGGGGAAACGGCCTACGATCGACAATATCGGGTAATTAGTCCTGATGGAAAGATCCGCTGGCTCGATAGTCAGGGAACTCTATACTTAGATGCAGAGGGAAAGCCAGAACGCTTAATTGGGATTTCTATAGATATTACGGAACGCAAACAAGCAGCAGAAATACTTCGTGCAAGTCAGGAACGTTTAGTATTAGCAAATGAAGAATTACGTACTAGTGCAGAACGCTTACGCTTGGCGTTAACAGCTGCCAAAATGGGCGATTGGGGTTGGGATGCAATAACGGATATGGTAACATTTTCGCCAAGATCGGCAGAAATATTTGGCATTCCATCGGGTGCTTACATGACTTGGACAGAAATGCAAAATTTATTGCATTCAGAAGATCGCGATCGGACAAAATTAGCAGTAGAAAAAGCTATTGCTGAAAACAGCGATTATGATATCGAATATCGAGTAATTCAGCCTAATGGAGAAGTGCGTTGGGTTGCTGTCAAGGGAAGGGCACAGTACAGTGCTTATGGGCAAGTTTTGGGAATGTTGGGCGTACTTCAAAATATCACTTCCCGCAAACAAGTAGAAGCAGAAAGAGAGCAATTATTATTAAGAGAACAAGCGGCTAGGGTAGAAGCGGAAAGAGTTAAAGAAGAGATTTCTAAGATTTTGGAGAGTATTACCGATGGTTTTGTTGCTGTCGATCGCCAATGGCATTTTACATACATTAATCATGAAGGTACTCGTACTTTAGGAAAGCCTGCACAGGAGTTGTTAGGAAAAAATCTTTGGGAGGAGTTACCGGAATTAACAGAAACAAGTTTTGGTCGGTTGTTTCAACAAACAATGATTGAAGGAGTAGCGTTAGAATTAGAGGATTATTATTCACCTTTTAATGCTTGGTTTTCGGTGCAGGTTTATCCTTCCGATGCGGGAATTGTCATATATTTTCGCAACATTAGCGATCGCAAAAAAACGGAAGCCGAAATTGCCAAATTAAACCGCAATTTACAAAACAGAATTAGCGAATTGCAAACTTTATTTGAAGTAATTCCGATCGGCATTTTAATTAGCGACGATCCAGAATTTAAACAGATACGTGCTAACCCTGCCTTTGCTAAAATTCTGGGAATTCCTATTAATGGTAATGCTTCCTGTACGCCAACAGATAGTCCTCCTCCTAATTACAAAATTTTTAGTAACGGTAAAGAACTCACTCCAGAAGAAACACCTTTGCGTTATGCGGGTATTCACAATGTCAATTTACAAGGAGTGGAAGTTGATATTTTGCGCCCAGATGAAGTACTGTTTAATTTATATGGCTATGCTTCTCCTTTGTTGGACGAGCAAGGTAAACCTAGAGGTGCGGTAGGAGCATTTTTAGACATTACCGATCGCAAACGCGCCGAAGCCGAACGCGAACAATTATTAGCACGAGAAAAACTTGCCCGCGAACAAGCAGAAGCAGCTAACCGCGTCAAAGATGAATTTTTAGCCATTCTTTCTCATGAATTACGAACTCCATTAAATCCGATTCTCGGTTGGACAAAACTGTTACAAAGTGGCAAATTAGACTCACAAAAAACTGCTTTTGCTCTGGCAACAATTGAACGAAATACTAAGTTACAAACTCAATTAATCGAAGATTTATTAGATATTTCGCGAATTTTACAAGGCAAATTAACGCTGCACGTATATCCAGTAGATTTAGCCATGATTATTGAAGCGGCGAAGGAAACAGTACTTTTAGCTGCTGAAGCCAAATTAATGGAAATTCGCACAGATTTAAAATCAGCAATTTGTGTGATGGGTGATGCCAACAGATTACAACAAGTAGTCTGGAATTTACTTAGTAATGCCGTAAAATTCACCCCAAAAGGTGGACTAATTGATGTTAAGTTAGAATCAATTGGTAGTTATGCTCAAATTACGGTTAAAGATACAGGTAAGGGAATTACTCCTGAATTTCTTCCTTATGTATTTGAGTATTTCCGACAAGCAGATAGTTCGATCGCACGCAAATTTGGGGGGTTAGGTTTAGGTTTAGCGATCGCTCGGCAAATCGTAGAACTGCATGGTGGTACAATTAAAGTAGAAAGCCCCGGAGAAGATTTAGGTGCAACTTTTACCGTGCAATTACCCTTAAGAATAGATAGTACACTAAACTACCAAAAACATAGCAAATTGAGTCATGATTTGCATTTGCAAAATCAGCAAATTTTAATTGTAGATGATGAAGCAGATACCAGAGAATTAATTGCTTTTTTCTTACAAGAGTATGGCGCAAACATAATTACCGCAGCCTCGGCAAAAGAAGCATTAAATTTACTACAGCAATTACCTTTCGATTTATTAATTAGTGATATTGGAATGCCAGAAATGGATGGTTACAGTTTAATGCGTCAGGTGCGATCGCTAAACTTAACTAAACAACTTCCCGCCATTGCTTTAACAGCTTACGCCAGCGAAGCAGATCAAAAACAAGCAATTACTTCCGGCTTTCAATTACATATTGCTAAACCTTTAGAATTAGAGCAATTAATTCAAGCAATAGAAAGCTTACTAAGTTGATTGGGGGAACAGAAAACTGGGATTGCTTAGTAATCAAACATTGCAAACATTACACAAATTAATTAACTTTGCTTATCACTTTATGTACAAGAGAAATTATTGTTATTATAGTTTTGATTTTTATTAATAACAATTGCCGTACTTAGTCCCCTGTCCCCAAAACCAAAGAGCCAACTTGAAAAATTTGCTAACTATCGAAGCAAGATTTATTGCTAACTTGGGAATAATAAAACTGAAATACCCCAATACTTATGAAGCTTACAAAATCCGATTTAGCAAAAATTGTAGCCCAAGCAAGCTCTCTATCAGAGCGCCTCTCAGTGGAATCATTTGCTGTTGATGATACAGACACCGGAGAGTCACAACCAAATCCTCGCCTCGATCGCTGGTGTCAAGTGGTAGCGCAAGGAAACTGGGAAAAGTTTGCCAAACGCTTGCTTTGGGATGATTTGAATTTAGAACAAGCAAAGCGAATTGTGCGATCGCTTCCCCCCGAAGATCCTGAAAATTTGCCAATTTGGGCAGAAACTTTAAATGAAATTATCCAAACTGCTTGGTTATTAATTAACGATCCAGAAAAAAAGGCAGAAATTTTTGCTTGCGAACTCAAAGATGAGAATTATCTGAGTGCTGGTGATGAATATTATTACTCAACAACGAATCAAATAGGCAAATTACCTTTAGATCCCGGAATAAAATTACCCTTTAAAGAAGTGTTACTTCCGGCGATCGCTGTAGCAAGGCAGAAATTATTAAAATCTCTAAATGGTTCGATATTTTTACCATTAGAATTACTTACTCATACAGCTTATTTCACTTTAGAACGCAATTTACTCAATCAACTTTTAAATCTAAGTGGTAAAACTTTAGAATATGAATTTGCTCGTTCTCGTCCTTTAGGGCAGAACTTGCTAAATTTATTACGGCAATCTACTGGCGATCGCGTCCAAATAAAAATACAATACGACGCTTTCGTACACAAACTTTTGCAAGATGGATTAGTAACTTTTTTCCAGAATTATCCTGTGCTAGGTCGATTAATAGCCACAGCAATTGATTTTTGGGTAGAAGCAACAGCCAAATTTTTACAACGCTTGCAAACTAACTTAAATGAAATTCAGCAAGTATTCCACCCAGAAAAAGATTCATTTACCGAACTAGGAAAAGTTGTTAAAATTAAACCTGCTCTTTCCGATCCTCATAATTCTGGTAATTCAGTAATTGCTCTTACCTTTGAATGTGGCTTGCAGCTAGTTTATAAACCCAAATGTTTAGGAGCAGAAGTAGCTTACACTAAATTTTTAGAATGGTGCAATCAGCAAGGAATTGATTTAAAATTTAAAGTCTTAAAAGTCTGCGATTACCAAACACATGGTTGGGTAGAATATGTAGAACATTTGCCCTGTGAAAATGAAGCCGCAGCCAAGCGTTTTTATCAACGTGCGGGAATGCTATTATGCCTGCTTTATACACTGCGAGTAGTTGACTGTCACCGAGAAAACTTAATTGCTCACGGAGAACATTTGGTGTTAATTGATATGGAAACTATTATGCACCAAGAAGTCAGTCCTTTAGCTGAATTACAAGAAGAAACAGAAGCCGAAAGTACCGTAAATTTCTACTTTGCCGACTCAGTTTTACGCACAGGTTTATTACCCCGTTGGGAATTTGGAAAAAACAAACGTTTGGCTTATGACACCAGCGCTTTAGGTAGTATTGAAGCTCAAATAACCGCAGCACCAGAAGAACATGGAGAAACGAAAGATTTACAATTTTCTATTCCTCAGAATATACCAATCTTAAATAATTTTCCTCTTTCTCCAAATGATTATTTATCAGAGATCGTCACTGGATTTGAGCAAATGTATCATTTCCTCATGGAAAAACGAGACATTTTGCTAACATCTAACACACCTTTATTGTTGATGCAAAATCAGAGAGTGCGGTTTATCTTTCGCGCCACTAGAATTTATTGGACGATTTTGCAGAAAACTTTTGCCCCACAATTTTTGCGTGATGGGATCGATCGCAGCATCGAAATAGACATCCTCGCCCGTGCTTTTTTAGTCACTGCTAAAAAGCCTAATTATTGGTCAATATTCCACGCCGAACTTAAAGCAATGGAGCAAATGGATATTCCCTACTTCGCCGCTTATCCAGATAGTCAAACCCTAACAATTGGAATAGATAAACCGATCGAACAATACTTTAAACAATCCAGTTATCAAGAAGTAATCTCACAAATACAAACATTAAATGAAACAAATCTAGCCCAACAAATAGAAATAATAAAAGGCTCATTTTATGCCAGAGTAATACGAAATCACTTAAGTAACAACCCCATAACTGCCAATCTATCCACCCTAGTTCCCACAGACTTATCCGAACTACAACCCTTAAGTAAAAAACAATTACTCCAAGAAGCAAATCGCATTGCTACAGAAATTGAACAACGAGCAATTTGGGGAAAAGACGGCAGCGTTAAATGGATTAGTTTTGTCTACATTCCTAACGCCGAAATATTTCAACTAATGCCTTTGCCAGAAGACCTTTATAACGGTAACGGAGGGATTGCATTATTTTTATCAGCCTTGGATTATGTCAGAGGCACACAACAATTTCATCAACTAAGTTTAGCCGCCTTTCAATCAATTAACAAATTCTTGCAAACAGCTGATTTTGAATCTACTCGCAGATTCGTGCGCTTAGGAATTGGCGGAGGTACAGGTTTAGGTTCAATTATCTACGCCTTAGTAAAAACTAGTCACTTTCTGCAAGAACCTACACTCTTAGAAAATGCTTTAGCTATTGCTCGATTAATTACTCCCGAACTCATTAGTAATGACAAACAATTTGATATTATCGGCGGTGCAGCAGGGGCAATTCTAGGATTATTGGCATTATACGTCCAAACCAAAGAACCAAGTATTCTAGCAATAGCTATTAACTGCGGTCAACATTTACTGACTCATCAAACAGAACCAATCAAACAATTTTATTATCCAAATTTGCCAATTAAAAATCCCAAATCAGGCAAAGCTTGGCATATTTTAGGACAGAAATATTACACGGGTTTTTCTCACGGCGCAGCTGGCATTGCATACGCTCTATTACGGCTTTATGCAGTCACCCAAAACGAAGCTTTTTTAACAGCAGCTAACGATGCTATTACTTACGAGCATAGTGTGTTTTCTCCCGCTGTCGCCAACTGGCCCGATTTTCGAGCATTTGCTCAACAAAATGGTCAACCTGCTTTTATGGTGAGTTGGTGTCATGGCGCAACCGGAATTGGATTAGCTCGGTTGGGTGGCTCTACCATATTCAAGACAACTCAAATCGAACAAGATATAGAAATTGCGCTGCAAACAACTAAAAAATATAGTTTGCAGGATGTGGATTGTGTTTGTTGTGGGAATTTTGGTCGCATCGAACTATTGCAGGTAGCCGCTGAAAAATTATCTCGTCCCGACTTAAAAGAGATTGCCGAACAGAGAACTACTTGGGCGGTACATTGGGCGGAGAAATCTGGAGGATATAAGTTACCTAATCTGCCCAACTCTGTATTTAGCCCTAGCTTTTTTCAGGGAACATCGGGAATTGGCTATGAATTACTTAGGTTGGCATACCCCGAAGCTTTACCTTCTGTTTTACTGTGGGATTAGTCATTAATTAAAAATTAGGTAAAGTTTGGTAGCTGAGAGGGTTTATCAAATTTTAATTCCCTTATTTCTACAGTTATAATAGACCCGACTAGATTAGTTTTTTAATATAGATAACTTTAAAAAACTGTTAAATTTTTATACTTTTTCCCCAAGATGGTTGATAAAATGCAAACTTGTGCTTGGAAAAGATTTGGTTGGCGCTTGAGTCAGTTAGTAGAATTTTGGGGGAGCAGTTAATTAACAGTGGTTTACTAAGAATTTGTTGATTATTTGTTTGGGAAGTTTACTTATTTTTGCTTCAAGGTGGTTAGTAAAATGCAAACTTGTGCTATGAAAAAATTTGGCTGGCGGTTGAGTCAGTTAGGTTACTTAACTTTTAGTGGAATTGCTTTATCAAGTCAACTTAGTTTAGCTCAGGTCGTTCCTGATGCTACTTTGGGGAATGAAAGCTCTGTAGTTACTCCTAGTGTGATTAGAGATATTCCTAGCGATCGCATTAACGGGGGAGCAATTCGTGGTAATAATTTGTTTCATAGTTTCCGAGAATTTAATGTTGGTGCTGGGCGGGGGGTTTATTTTGCTAACCCCGATGGGGTGGCGAGGATTTTAACTAGAGTTACAGGAAATAATGCTTCGCAAATTTTAGGAACTTTGGGAGTTTTGGGTAATGCAGATTTATTTTTAATTAATCCTAATGGAATTATTTTTGGTCTAGGTGCAAAATTAGATCTTAACGGTTCATTTATTGGTAGTACGGCGAGTAAAATTAGATTTGCTGATGGTTTAGAATTTAGTGCTACTAACCCTGAAGCACCACCATTATTGAGTGTTAATATTCCTGTGGGCTTACAATATGGTACGAATCCTGGTCGAATTGTGAATCAAAGTAATAATGGAACTTCTCGTGCTTCTTTGCAAGTTAGTGAGGGAAGAACTTTCGCACTTGTAGGTGGTGATGTACTTTTAGAAGGGGGTACAATGGCAGCACCACAAGGAAGAGTTGAGTTAGGTAGTGTTGCTAATAATGGATTTGTTGGTCTGATTCCGATTACACAAGGTTGGGCATTAGATTACAATCAAGTACAAAACTTTGGCGATATTAATTTAACTCAAAGTGCCTTTGTTAATACCAGTGGGGAAAGGGGAGGCGATATTCAAGTACAAGCGAGAAACCTAATTCTTACCGGAGGGGCATTAATTTTTTATTCTCAAGATGGAGCAGAAACTGGGGGAGAAATAAATATTACTACTACTGAATCAGTAGAATTTATCGGTGAACTTAATAGGTTTTTTTCCGATCCTTTGTTTCCTGTTTATACTGGAATTACTAATTCTACTATAGGAACTGCAACGGGAGCTAGTGGTAATGTAACAGTTAAAACTCGCAGATTATCTATTAGAGATGGGGCATATTTAGGTAATTTGTCTAATGGTAATGGTAATGCGGGAAACTTAACAGTTATAGCTTCAGAATTAGTAGAAATCATTGGTGTGCCACTAGAAGATCCTGATCTTAGTGGTGGCATATTTTCTCAAGCTTTAGCGCTGGACAATAGTGGTGATATACCGATCGGGAATGGTGGAAATATTACCATTGAAACCCAAAGATTACTAATTCGAGATGGGGGAACAGTAAATACTGCCACTTTTACCGCAGGTCGAGCGGGAGATGTGACTATTAAGGCTACGGAATCTGTAGAATTGATTGGCACAAACCCCGATACTACCACCCTTGGAGGCATTCTCACAGGGGTTGAGATCGATCCAGTGTTTGCGATTCGGGCTACAGGCAATGGTGGCAATTTAACGATTCAAACTAGACGACTATTACTTCAAGGTGGGGGACAAATAGTTACTGCTACTAGAGCAGATGGAAATGCAGGTGATTTGGTAATTGATGCTTCTGAGTCGATCGAAATAATTGGAACACGCCCAAATCCTGATGCAATAAAAGGTAGTAGTGGTTTGTTTGTTTCTACAGATCCAGGTGGTACTGGGAATGCTGGAAATTTAACACTTAATACGAGAAGATTGCTAATACAGGATGGAGGGAAAGTTTCTGCTGATAATTTTGGCCCCGGAACCGGGGGAAATTTAACGATTAATACCAGAGAATTGAGCATTGAAACTGGAGGAACAATCAGAGCAAATTCTTTTGGAGAAGGCTTTGGAGGAACGTTAAGTGTGAATGCGGAAAATGTGAGAATTAGTGGCAGTAGAATTTTGGGGGAGCAGTTAATTAACAGTGGTTTATTTGTCAGCGGTACGGGTTCGGGTGCGGCTGGTAATTTGGAAGTGAATGCAACCAGAATTGAACTTGATAATACTGGGAGATTGGCGGCTGATAATCAAGCTGGGATTGGTAATATCAGGGTGCAAGCCAGAGATTTATTAGTGTTACGTGGGAATAGTCTAATTAGTACTAATTCCACTGGTGAAGAAGCAGGGGGAAATATTACTTTGACAACAAATAACTTAGTAGGTATAGGAAATAGCGATATTACTGCTAATGCTGCTAATAGCCAGGGGGGTCGAGTAAATATTAATGCAACTGGTATTTTTGGTCTGCAATATCGACTAGAACAAACGCCCAATAATGATATTACGGCAACGGGGGGAAATCCGGCATTAAGAGGAGTAGTGGAAATTAATACACCTGATTTGGATGTGAGTTCTGGGTTAGTTTCTTTACCTACAAATGTGATTGATGTAGCTGGATTAGTTGCTCAAAATGCTTGTGCGCCACAACAAGCAGAGAGGAGTTCTTTTGTAGTGACAGGAAGGGGTGGTTTACCGCCTAATCCGGTTAATTCTGCAACTAATGATGCGGTGATGGTGGAATGGGCAAGAGTGGCAGATGTGAATCAAAATGTTGGTTTACAAAGACGGATAAATAGTAGGAGTAATTCTCATGCTAGAGTGGCAAAAACTGATGAGCAAATTGTAGAAGCTCAAGGTTGGATAGTTGGGGCTGATGGCAGAGTTGTTTTAATTGCTGGAGGAGGAACAGCTTCGCCTCACAGTTTGAGTTTAAGTGATCCGGGCTGTGGTGTTTTACCAATTAAAAAGTAATTTTTGGTAGGGAAGTAGTTAATGAAAATTAAAAATTTATTCATTATATGTTTGGGAATTTTATCTTTTTGTGGGGTGATTTTGTGGGGAAAAAATGCCATGTCACTTGCTGCGTTTCCAGATAGTCAAGTAATTTCAAAACAATTAGTTGCTGATAATTCAATGAATTGGGAAGCAGAAGCAGAAAAACTTTATGCAGATGGTAAGTTTGGGGAAGCGATCGCTCTTTTACAACAACTTAACAATAATTATGCTGCACAAGGCAATCAGCTAGGACAAGCAAGAGTGGCGAGAAATTTGGCTTTAGCTTATCATAAAACAGGAGAAATTTCTAAGGCTAAAGAAGAAATTAGCAAAAGTTTTAATTTACTGAAAAAACAACCTAATAGCAAAGAAAGCCAACAATTATTAGCGCAATCTTTAGAAGTTCAAGGGCTGTTACAATTAGCAGTTGGTCAACCGGAAAAAGCTTTGGAAACTTGGCAGAGAGCTACAAATAATTATCAAGAAATTGGTGATTTTGCTGGAGTATCTCGCAATCAAATTAATCAATCTCAAGCTTTACAAAGATTAGGTTTGTATCGTCAGGCAATTAAAGCTTTGGATGAGTTAAATGTAACTTGGCAACAGCAACCGGATAGTTTAATCAAGGTGAAGGGTTTGCAAAGTTTGGGGGATGCTTTGCGGGTGGTGGGGGAGTTAGATCGATCGCAAAAAGTTCTCACCCAAGGTTTAGCTATTGCCCAAAGGTTGAAAGTGGATGATGCGATCGCTGCAATGTTTTTAAGTTTGGGCGAAACAGCAAGATTAGGGCAAGAATTACCTACAGCTTTGGATTACTATGAAAAAGCAGTGCAAGCTACTAATTCTCCCGATATTAAAACTCAAGCAATGTTGAATAATTTCAAGGTTTTAGTTAATCAAAAACAAGCAGAAAAAGCCCTAGCATTGGTGCCGCAAATTCAAGCTAATATAAGCCAATTACCTTTGAGTAGACAAGCAATTTATGCGCGAATTAATTTAGCTAGAAGGTTAATGCAATTGAGGAAAGAGGGAAATAATCAATTAACACTTCCTAGTAATGCGGAAGTTGGCAAAATGTTAGGAACTGCTGTGCAACAAGCTGAGACTTTAGAGGATAAACGAACATTATCTTATGCTGTAGGAAATTTTGGGAGGTTGTATGAAGAAAACAAACAATGGGATTTTGCTCAACAATTAACCAAAAAAGCTTTACTGTTATCTCAAAGTGTTAATGCTACTGATATTAACTTTCGTTGGCAATGGCAATTAGGGAGAATTTATAAACAGCAAGAAGATCGTCAAGGGGCGATCGCAGCTTATGATCAAGCTGTTAATTCTTTAGCATCTATTCGCAGCGATTTAGTGGCAATTTCCGCAGAAGCTCAGTTCGATTTTCGAGATACTGTAGAACCAGTTTATCGCGAGTTAGTAGATTTACTATTACCAGTAGGAAAAGATGTAGAACAAGCAGATTTGCAAAGAGCAAGGAGTTTAATTGATTCTCTACAATTAGCTGAATTGGATAATTTTTTCCGAGATGCTTGTTTAAATACCCAAGCTGTTAAAATTGACCAAATCGATCCGAAAGCAGCGGTTTTTTCCACAATTATTTTAAGTAATACAAGTACTTCCACTATTAACGAACGGATAGAAGTAATTGCTGCATTGCCAGGAAAACCTTTGCGGCGGTACACAACTGTTTTACCTAACCAAGAAATAGAAGCAACAATCAAAAAAGCCATTGATGCTTTGACTATTCCTCGACTACGACTTTCCCAAAAAAGCTATTTAGCTGCTGCTGAGAAAATCTACAATTGGTTAATTCGTCCGATCGAAACTGATTTAGCAAATAGTGGCAGACAAACTTTAGTATTTGTGTTAGATGGTTCTTTAAGAAATATTCCCTTAGCAGGAATTTATGATGGACAAAAGTATTTAGTACAAAAATACAGTGTGGCGATCGCGCCTGGATTACAATTAGTAGATGCCAGACCTTTACAGCGTAATAATATTAAAGTGCTAACGGTGGGATTAAGCGAATCGCGTCAAGGATTTGCACCACTTCCTAATGTAGCTATTGAATTGAGTAATATTGCTAAAGAAGTTAGTACTCAAGAGCTAATAAATCAATCTTTTACAGCATCTAATTTTAAGACAAAAATCCAAAGTGATAAATTTCCGATCGTTCATTTAGCAACTCATGGTCAATTTAGTTCTAAGGCGGCTAATACTTTTATTTTGACTTGGGATACAAAGATTAATGCCAAGGAATTAGACACTCTTTTACGTAGTAATCAGAGCGTTAATCGCCCCTTAGAATTATTAGTTTTTAGTGCTTGTCAAACTGCTGCTGGAGATAATCGCGCCACTTTAGGATTAACGGGAATAGCTGTGCGAGCGGGAGCGCGAAGTACTGTAGCAACTTTGTGGAATGTTGATGATGAAGCTACTGCTTTATTTATGACAAATTTTTACAAAGAGCTAAATAATAACCAAATTACAAAAGCCGAAGCTTTACGTCGCACTCAACAGTTATTTTTGCAAAATGACCAATTTTCTCATCCCTATTTTTGGTCAGCTTTTGTTTTAGTAGGAAATTGGTTATAACTTTAAATAAGTAAGATTAAATTACTCATGAATAGGCAAGAGAAAAGAAAAATTTTTCGGAAAGAATCGCTGAATTATTTATCTTATTGCGCTGTCTTAACCACATTTAGCGCTAAAGCGCAACAACGTACCTAGAAAATTCTTTAACCTAAACCGCTAACGAATTGCATGAGTCAGCCTCCCATAAGTATGTATATCTAATTACCATTGAGGTTGTTCGGCTAATAATGCCGTTGCTGCTTCACTATTTAGCGGTTTAGCAAAATAGTAACCCTGTCCATATTCACATCCTAACTCTCGCAATATTTGCATTTGTGAAGCTTTTTCTACTCCCTCAGCAGTTACATCCATACCTAATTTATGACTGAGCATAATTACAGTTTGGACGATCGCTAAATTTTCACTACTATCTTCCATTCGACTCACAAAAGAACGATCGACTTTTAAAGTGTCTACAGGGAAGCGATGCAAATAACTCAAAGATGAATATCCCGTGCCAAAATCATCAATACTAAAACGCAACTTTAACGCTTTTAAACGTAAAATACTAGCAATGGTCTTTTCTACATCTTGCATTGCCATACTTTCAGTAATTTCTAGTTTTAAATTTTCTCCATTCAGCTTTGTTTCTTTGAGAATTTTTTCCACTCTTTCAGTTAAATCCGGTTGGGAAAACTGTTGGCTGGAAAGATTCACGCTTAATGATAAAGGTGATTCCAAACAAAATTGCTTCTGCCAACTTTTTAACTGAAGACAGGCTTCTTTTAATATCCATTCCCCTAAAGGAATAATTAAACCAGTTTCTTCAGCTAAGGGAATAAACTCAGCAGGGGAAATGAATTTACCCGGAGGTTGCCAACGAATTAATGCTTCAAACCCTGCTATTTTTCCCGTTTTAAAAGATATGATTGGTTGATAATAAACTAAAAATTCTTGACTTGTACCATCACTTAAAGCCGCGATCGCTCGGCGTAATTCATTTTCTAATTGCAAGCGAGAAACTATTTGGGTACGCATACCTATAGAAAAGACTTCATAGCGTGCTCTACCTAGTGCTTTTGCCCGATACATTGCTGTATGAGCATCTCGTAACAGTTCCTCTGGTTGGCGATTAACTAATAATTCTATCTCATCAGGTCGATCGCAACCTATCTGATTAAAAGCAATTCCAAAGCTAGCCGAAATAAATATTTGTTCCCCTTTAAGATTAAAGGGGAAAGACAATTTCTCTTGCATTGCATCGGCTACTGATGTTACTTGATTAACATTACTGATATTTGTTAATAAGACAGCAAACTCATCTCCGCCAATCCGAGCTATTATATCTTGATCACTTAAGCAAGATTTTAATCTTTTAGTGACAGCGATTAACAGCCGATCGCCTACTTGGTGGTTAAAATTATCATTTACCATCTTAAAGCGATCGAGATCTAAAAATATTACTGCTATTAAATAATTTTCCTTATGTTGGACGGAGTTATTTTTCTTATCTATTTGTTTAAGAAGCAAAGCTCGATTTGGTAAACCTGTTAAAGCATCATAAAAAGTATCATTAAATAACTTATAAGCTGCTACACTACTTCCCGTGACTAATAATCCCAACACTGGCACTACTAGCGGTACCCATCCTCCTTGCACAAAGCTAACAACGAAAACCCCTAATAAAATTAATACCGCTATAAATAGAGCAATTCCTAACAGTAATGGTCGGCGAAAGCGCCAAACTATTATTCCTCCTATTAGCGACCAAACCCATACCCAAAACCATTCTAACCATTGAGGCCAAAACCAAAATAAAGGTTGATTATCTTCCATTATGCTAATAATTTGGCTGACCATTTGAGCATGAATTAACACTCCTGGCATACTGGCTGTATCCCGATCCGTTGCCGTATAAGGAGTAAAAAATAAATCTTTTTGACTGGGTGCTGTCGTTCCAATTATTACTATTTTATTTCTTATTAAATTCGGATCTATTTCTCCATTTAAAACTTGAGTCAATGTTACCTGTGCTGCTATATTCTGACTCCTACTCCGATATTTTAATAATATTTGATAGCCTCCTGTATCAATATTTTGGTATCCCCCGGAATCAGGGTTTAAATTGGGCAAAATTTTCTCACCCAATTTCAGGTGATGAGGTTGTACTTTTAATGCTAAGTTCTGTTCTTGCAAATATTTTAAACTGATTAGTAATCCAAAAGAGTAGTAGGCTTCGCCTTTTAGAGCAGCAAATATGAAATTTCGCCGAATTACTCCGTCGGGATCGAGTACAAAATCATTAAAACTAATTTGTTCCTTTGCTACACTAAGAGGCGGCTTTACACTTTCACTTCCATTTCCTCCTAATTTAGTAATTACAACTACATTCTGCTTTTGTAATTCCTTAACTAGTTCAACATGACCGGGTGGATATGCCCTTTCCCGGTATAAATCTAAACCAATAACTTTTGGTTGATACAATTGCAGCGTTGCTAATAGTTTAGCTAATGTTCGATCGGACAGAGGCCATTGCTTTTGTGCTTCGATATCCGCTTCGTTAATTCCTACAACTAAAATTCTCGGATCTGGCTTCATCTCCGGGTTTAATTGGGTGGCGCGATCGTATTCCATTAACTCCAATGGCTGCAATACTTCCATCTGTCTAATTCCTAACAACAAACCCGTCACTAATAAGCTAATAATCAAAACAGGTTGTTGACAAAATAGAAGCGATTTGTAGCCAAATTTTTTTATTCCAGCATGAAGTTCTTTGTTGGAAAACAGTTGAGGTAGTTTCTGAAAAAGTTGCTCAGGCACAGAATTAAATAAAATTTCTACCAGACATAAATTTTTTAGAGTTTTTGTAGGTTTTAAATTTAAACAAGCGTATAATAAAGTATAACACTTTTTAAGTTTTACAACTTTAACCAGCCAAAATTGTGAAGTATACAGATTTAGTGCCAATAATAACTTATGTAATTATACGGAATCATTTAGTAAAATAATACTACTATAATCAGTACAGGACTGTTCTCACATTCTTTGGGACAGCTTTTGTTGAGTAGCAGTAAGATGTATTTCAGTTAACGAAAATGTTGATATGCGTAGTGTAATTTTGCATCAAATCATTATTTTCCTTTGTTTGTTATCAGCATTCGCTTTTTTTTCCAGTAGCGGAGTAAAACAAGCAGGGGCACAAGATGTTAGCGAAGCGAGAGAAGGTTTACCAGGAAGACGAGTTGGCGGTGGCACTCGTTCAGATATGTTCATTTCTGAAATGCCTTTAATAGCCTTGGTTCCTGACAATAATCAAGGTTTGACTGCCTCGGCAACTCCCACCTTCTTTTTCTATGTGCCGAAAACTCAGCAGCCGCAATTGGTTGAATTTGTGTTGGTTGATGAAAATGAACGTCAGATATATGAAACACAGTTTACAACTGATGGTAATTCAGGTGTAGTAGGAATTACAATTCCCGAAAATGAACCAACAAAAACTTTGGAAGTTGGTAAAACTTACCGCTGGTATTTTGCAATGATACCCGATCGGGAAAATCGCAGATCGGACATTTATGTTACAGGTTCGATTAAACGAGTCGCACTGAACCAGGATTTAGAGAGTAAATTAAAACAGGGCGCTTCTTTAGACCTAGCTGATAAATACCAAATCAACAATCTTTGGTATGATGCAATGGCAACAGTAGCTGAATTACGTCGTTCCCGTCCTACTGATACAGCGGTAGTAACTAAATGGCAACAGCTATTGAATTCTGTGAATTTGCAAAAACTCTCACAAGAACCTTTAGTGACATACAACAAATAGTAGTTATAGGATTTAAGGTAAAAGTTGGTTCTCTGCTTTTCTGAGGTACGATCGCACAAACCCGTAGTTTTACTTTGCGGGTTTCCGTGCGATCGCGGATGTTTTATTTAACTACTACTGCTTTAATTAATGGTTAAACATAATTCAGGAAGTTACTTATTAGTTAATTCGGCTGCTGCACAAAACTTTCAAATCCCTAAAGAAAATTCAAGCCCAATATTTTTGGGTAAAATAATTGCCTTCTCTAGTTTTTCCCGATCGCTTCCTAAATTGATAACTAACCAAAAAATACTATTCGGCAAAATATACTTAAATAAAGAAAATGGAAGCGAATCGGTTAAGAAAACTAGTTAACTTTTTACAAGAGGAGTTAAAAATTCCCGCTAACTCCCTTTCGTTAGCCTTACGGCATTGCGAACAATCTACCACATCTTTACCCATGACGCTTTGGCAATATGGATTAGTCAGTCTCAATCAATTAGAAAAAATCTTTGATTGGTTAGAAACAGCTGCAACTCCAGCGTTTTTGTAGCAGTAAATTCTTAACTATTGATATTGCTGTGAGATGTAGATAAAAATCTCTTCTCAAAGTAATACCAAATCAGCTAAAAAACTAAATCTATCTTAGGGAAGATGTATTAAATAGTGATATGCTGCTAATAGCAGAGTTACATTCACTATGAAAAAAGTATTTTGGAAAGTAGAAACTTGCCCCAAATGCACCTCTTTTGCAGTCAAAAGCTTAGATGAGTTTTGGGGATGTTTGAATTGTGGCGACTTATCAGAAACCGCAATTAACAACTTTTTAACTGGAAATTGTGCCTTTTGTGGCAAACCGATAATTCCCCTGATGGATGCTTGCTTATGCTGTGGCAATCAGCCAAAGTATTTAAGTACGGCTTTAAAAAATTATTAATATAGTTTAATGATTACCATCTTGCCTATGTTTTCATCCACTTCTACTTGTTGACGGATGTTGTTTTCGTACAGTTGTCTTGCACGTTTTGCCACTTCTTCACGACTTAAAAGGATTACTTGCATAGTTTCGCGCTTCCTGATCGCTACTCTGATTTCTAGGAACTTCTTTGGTTTATGATATCTTACGGCTAAACTGAATGGCGATCGCATTACAAAAAAGAATGATCGCTTTTTCATTTTAGGCGATCGCTATCGATCCAATTATCACTTTGCAATCATAGAAATGGATAAGATTGTGAGTGTAAAAAGATGTTGGTTTTGTTTGTTTCAAACTAATATATGAAAAATGTTAGCCAAAAGTGGGCTCTCCAGGCAAAGTCGTAAAGTTACCCGCACTTAAAGCAGTCGATTGGACTCCCGAAACAACACCTAAAATTTGTCCGGTGGCAACGACGCGAATGGCAGTATTGCTACCCAAAGCATCCAAGGCAATTTCCGCAAACCCTAGCCCGTTAGTTAGGACGATCGCATCTTGACCTGCTGTAAAATCAGCAATAACATCCGCATCCGCTACGCTAGTGCTAGAGGTATTCACGCGCAGGATAAATAAATCATTTCCAGCGTTACCCGTTAGAATATCTTGACCAAAATCCCCAACTAACTGGTCGTTTCCTTCTCCTCCAAACAGAAGGTCGTTATTCTTTCCGCCGCGCAGGAGATCGTTGCCATCGCCTCCCAGTAGAATATCATTGCCGACATTGCCATTCATCACATCGTTAGATGATGAACCTTGGATGACATCATCGCCATTTAAACCACGAACCGAAAGATTGCCGACTCTAGCCAGATCGATCGTGATGGTATCGCCATCGGTGGAGGGCAATGATTTCATTGTTCTCGACAACATCGTTATTGTTGAGATCTTGAATGAGAAGGACTCCTGTATCATTACTAGTTCCAGCTAAGGTCAGACTGATATTTGTAGCTCGGTCTAGGGTGAAACGATAGTAATCGGCAGGATCGAGGCTAGGACTTCCAACGAAATCGGCAAAAGTCCGGCTCCCGTTGAGAATGCCGATGTCGAGTGCCTGACTCATCCGATTGCCAGGATCGACGCTTAAAGTGCCAACGGGAGTATTGGTCAGAGTTAGAGTGTAATCGTTCCTGCTCTGAAGCAGACCGCTCTCCATGCTAACCTGAATAAAGTAGGTTCCAATGGGCAAGTCTGACGAAACCGCCAGATCCGGAGCAGGAATGCCACTCTCTATCGCCTCCCCAAATTCAAAAACATCGTTGTTATTGAAATCACGGATAAGGCGAAAGGATACAGCATTGCCTGTTCCTATAAAAGCAGCATTGAGCCGACTGCTGCGAGTGAGCGTGACTCGGTAAAAATCGGACGTATCCGTTTGTATATTGACTGAATCTGCAAAGGAAAATTGACCGATAAGCGAACCCACATCCAGGGCTGTACTCATCCGATTTCCAGGATCTGCCATGATTTTTTCCTTTTATAAGATAGAACAATTCTTGCATCAAAGTTGCTTTTTATTATTGACACTCTCCCGTCACAGCGTAGCTTGACGGGAGATTCTTGCTTCATTGAAACCTGCTTTTTGGTACTTGTACCAACGAGTCTTACAGTTTCTCCACAAGCTTGAATTCCTGCGTGTCCCGCAGTATTTGTTGAGAGTAACATAGATTGGGAACAACCAAGAGAATTTTCTCAAATCGAAAGCCAAAATATTCCCAGTCGTACTTTACAGATAAAGGTTTATACGAGAGAACCAGATGATATAAAATCTACTTTTGCGTTATCGTTGTCTATCCTTCAGCTACATTTTGTAATAACCAAAAACCACTATAAGTCATTCCTGAATCATCAGGTTGCAATAGTAAAAAATGAAGTCCCTTAGTTTCTTGTTTCCGTTGTTCAAATGTTTGTGCTGCTAGAGTAACTTCTTCATCTGTAAAAGTCGCTACAACCCATCTATCTACTAAACCAGCTTCTAAAATTAAACCATCAGGCGCACCGGGAATATAGTTCAGCGACACAGGTCGAGATTCCTGTATCCAACGTGCTAACTTTAAAGATTGTCTCCCCCCATCAATCACTACTCCCGGAACTGGCAAAGTAGAAGCAATTCCTAAGTTGATTGGTAAGAGAAATTCTGGCATTTCTAAAATAGGCATTGGTTGTCCAGCAAAACTGTCTGCAATATCACTCGCCATCAACGTAGCAAAACGCCATTTTTCTCCCCAAAGTTTTTCGGGTAAAGGGACTGGTGGAGGTTTTTCTAATGCTATTGGATCGAAAGGTTCGCCACTTGAGGAATATTGCTGCGTTAACCATTTTTTTAAACTCTCTGTACGGCGCGTTGCTTCAACTGCAATTCCTAATTTTTGGGCAGCAGTTTCAATTAAACTGAGTGATTGAGGGCGGAATACTTGGATTTTTTCTGGTTGATTTCTCTGCGAAGTTATTACTTTTTGAAATTCGCCAACTAACCAATTAGAATTAGCTTCTGATTGGGGACAAAATGCTTGGTATGTGAGGCTATTTATAGAGTCAAAAATTAACAGTTCCCACAAGGTTTGTCCGGTGGAATCTTTTAGGGGACGACGATAAAAATCAACTTGCCAAGGCATAAGTTTAATTATGATTTAATTGTTTTTCGGCTCGTCAGCTAAGGGTTCTATTGATTCGGTTTTGACTGGTTCTTTCAACCAACTTACTATCATAGCAGCGATCGGCACTGCTAAAAACACACCGAGAAGTCCGGCAACTCGTTCCCCTAAAAATAATGCTAAAAATAATAGCACTGGATTAATTTCTAAATTGGCTTTCATTAATCTGGGGGCAATTAAGTTATCTTGGATTTGTTGTAAAATTGTACAGGTAATTAAAACTTTGATTGCCATCCAAAAGCCTTGGGATACTAGCACTAGGAGGGTAACAACGATCGCGCACAAAGTCCCTCCAATTCCCGGAATTACATCAATTATCCCCAAAATTAAACATAAAAATAAGGCGTATTTGACTTTGAGTGCAGTGAAGACAACCCAGCAGGAAGCCGAAAGGAAAAAAACTAGTAAAATTTGAGCGCGAAAGAAACCAAGGAAACTTTTTTGCAGGCTAACACCAAAGCGATCGCGCAGATCGAGAGGTAGCAATTTTAGACTAACTAACCAAATCTTTTCCCCATCAATTAACATATAAACACAGATAACGGCAATGAACACAGCCGTCAAAAAGTTGGAAAATACTCCTTGTAAAAATCCTATACCTGTAAGCAATCCAGTTTGCAGTGTTTGAATAAATCTGCTAATTTGAATAGATTCTAAAAATTTGTTTAATGGTAAAAATTTGGTTATATGTGTAAAATCGTTTGACTTAATAAAATCAAATAAACTATTAGATAATCCTTGTCCTTGTGTGATTACCTCAAATCCCAAACTGGTAATGAGGGTAGCAATAATAGTAACAAATGATAAACAAACGATCGCGACCGCCAATCCCCTTGGTAAAAATCGATTCAGCCACTGAACGGGGTAATTTAACAAAGCGGCTAAGGTAGCAGCAATAGTGAAAATAGCAATCACTGAATAAAAATAATTAATCAGAAATACGATCGCACAACCGCAAGCAAATAACGCTAAAAACGTTAATGTAGAACGCAATAATTTAGTATTGTTGAGGTGGTGCCAAAAATGTTTATTGGGATAATCTGCCATCTTTTGTTAATTTACTATCAATAAATATTTATCATTCTCAGTAAAAAATTGCCAGCAAACCAACCGTACTATAACAGACCTGTTTAAACCAAAATTGCATTCTTAGACCTGAGTTGGTCGTCGTGCCTTTTCTGTGCGCCCCAGCCTTGCTCTTAAGAAAATTATAGGACGTTTAAGCAAGTAATCGATTAGCATCGATTAATAAGTGATTGGGAAGTAACCCTCAATGCTCAGTTTTTCGCGAAAATCCAGTGGTTTTGATGCAGGAGGCTCGTTAAACCGCAGAACTCCTGAAAGGTTCGCGCATCCACAATAATTAATTCTTAATTGTTCGTGCTTGTCAACCCCTTCCCAATCCCTTGTCGCCCTAGTAAACTTTTGTAATTTAGTTTAGTCAATCCTATGAATCCTGCCCTGACTCAATTTGGTAATAGAATGTCCCACCTTACAGGCGTGCGGGCAATCATGAAAGATATTAAAGAAACCCTACAAACTAATATAGGACAGCAATTTATTAACCTCAGTCCCGGAAATCCAGTAATTTTACCGGAAGTTGAACAGCTATGGCGAAAATATACGGAAGAGTTATTGAATAGCTCTGATTATGGTAATGTGGTTTGCCGCTACGGTGCTTCGCAAGGTTATGAACCATTGATTGATGCGATCGCCCAAGATTTTAATCGTCGCTATGGGTTAAGTTTAACTCATCAAAATATCTTGATTACTCCAGGCAGTCAAAGCATTTACTTTTATAGTGCGAATGCTTTTGGTGGTTATAGTAAAAATGGTCAATTAAAACAAATTGTTTTGCCTTTAAGCCCGGATTATACAGGTTATGGTGGTGTAACTTTAATTCCAGAAGCTTTAATATCATATAAGCCACAATTAGATATTGATGAATCTGCTCATTGCTTTAAGTATCGCCCAGATTTTAGCCAGTTAGAAATTAATGAAACTACTGGTTGTGTATTATTTTCTCGTCCCTGCAATCCTACAGGGAATGTGATGACAGATAATGAGGTGTTAAAAATTGCGGCTTTGGCAGCACCTTATGATGTTCCGGTATTAATTGATTCGGCTTATGGACCACCTTTTCCTGCTTTGAACTTTACAAAAATGGCTCCGGTATTTGGAGAAAATATTGTGCATTGTATGAGTTTATCGAAAGCGGGATTACCGGGAGAACGGATTGGTATTGCGATCGGCAGTGAAAAGATAATTCAAGTTTTGGAATCGTTCCAAACTAATATGTGTATTCATTCATCTCGATACGGACAAGCACTGGCGGCAAAAGCGATCGAATCTGGCGCATTAGCAGAACTCGCTACCACAGTAATTCGCCCTTATTATCAACAAAAGTTCGTCATAGTAGAAGCTACCCTCGATGAGTCAATGCCACAAGATTTACCTTGGTTTTTACATAGAGGTGAAGGCGCAATTTTCGCTTGGTTATGGTTAGAAAATCTGCCCATTAACGATTGGGAATTATACCAATTATTAAAAAAAGTTGGGGTAATAGTCGTTCCTGGTAGTTCTTTCTTCCCCGGTTTAAAAGAGGAATGGGCGCACAAAAACCAATGTATTCGCATTAGTTTGACTGCAACAGATGGAGAAATTGCTGAGGGAATGCGACGGTTAGCTAAAGTTGTTACGGAAATTTATCAAAAGTTTCCTGTGGCTATTTAGTTAATTTAGCAATTTAGGTGAATGGTGCGTTACGTTGCACTAACGCACCCTACCGATTGTTCATTTAGCGGGTAGAAGCTGAGGGAAGTTGATTAATTACTTTGTCAACCATTCCGTATGCTTTAGCTTCCTGAGCAGACATGAAAAAATCTCGATCGGTATCTACCTCGATTTTTTTGATTGGTTGACCTGTTAGTTCAGCTAGTAAACTGTTAAGTAAACTTTTTAAATACAAGATTTCTTTAGCTCTAATTGCAAGATCACTTGCTTGTCCTCCAGCACCGCCTCTAGGTTGATGAATCATGATTCTTGAGTTAGACATAGCAAAGCGCTTTCCTTTGGTACCGCTGGCTAACAACACAGCTGCCATTGAGCTAGAACTTCCCAAACTAACTGTTACTACATCTGATTTAAGCGCTCGCATAGTGTCATATATTGCCAACCCTGGTTGTATGTCGCCACCCTCGGAATTAATGTATAAATAAATATCTTTCCCAGGTGCTTTGGCATCTAAATAAATTAATTGGGAGACAACTTTCTCCGCTAATTCAGATGTTATTTCTCCAGTTATCATGATGATTCTTTTGTTGAGTAACCATTGAGAAATTTCGGGTTCTATCTGTTTGTTATTTGAGGATAGCTCGATCGCATTCTGAAGTTGAGATAAACTAAGCTTTGAATTAATTCCTTTGGCAGTTTGTCCCATCATTATATTTGAACTGAAAGTGATAGTGAGAAGAGTTAAAGAAATAGAAGATACAAGTGGCACAAAATTTTTGAAACTCATCTGGTTTATTCTCTTACGGGCAACTTTATCATTATCCAACGGTTCAATCCATAAATCAGGACTTTTTTAACTTTTGCGCTACAATAAAATTATGTGTAAATACGTACTTATTTACCAGTTCGCTCTGAATGTAGAGAACAAATCAGCGACAATAGAAATACAGTAAATTTTTTAATTGCAAATGAGTAAAGAAGACTGGCTAGAAATCGGTACGATCGTATCAGCACAAGGTTTAAAAGGTGAGGTGCGGGTTTATTCAGAATCGGATTTTCCTGAACGTTTTGAAGAACCAGGGGAACGCTGGTTATTGCATCCTAATGCAACCGAACCGCGATCGATCCAATTGCTCAGCGGTAGACTGATTCCTAATAAAAATTTGTATGTTGTCAAATTAGCGGGAGTGAACGATCGCAACCAAGCAGAAGAATTACGGGGATGTAAATTAATGGTTCCGGCGAGCGATCGACCAAAATTAGAAGCAGATGAATATCATATTTTAGATTTACTTGGTTTAGAAGTTTTCAATCAATTAAATGGTGAAAAAATTGGCGTTGTCATAGATTTAATTCCCGCAGGTAATGACTTATTACTAGTTAGTCCTCAAGTTAATGAAAGCGAAAGAAAAACAGAAATTTTAATTCCATTTGTCAAAGAGATCGTACCCATTGTAGATTTAGCTAATCAACGAATCGAAATTAATCCGCCTCCAGGTTTGTTAGAAATTAACAGTTAGAATTAACCTTGATGAATTAATATAAAAAAAGTTTCATAGAAGTTGTGCTTATGACAGGTGCTAGGAATGTTTTAGGGGAAACTTTGCAAACTTGTTGCACTTCACCAATGACAGGATTTTATCGCGATGGTAAGTGTAACACGGGTGCAGGTGATGTGGGCGCTCATATTATTTGCGCTCAAGTAACTGAAGAATTTCTCACTTTTAGTAAAGCGAGAGGAAATGATTTATCCACACCAGTTCCAGCGTTTAATTTTCCTGGGTTAAAACCTGGCGATCGCTGGTGTTTATGTGCATTAAGATGGAAAGAAGCTTTAGATGCTGGTGTTGCACCACCTGTAATTTTATCCTCCACCCATGCTTCAGCAGTAGAATATGTTTCTCTGGATGAACTGAAAGCAAACGCTCTCGATCCGGTTTAAAAATTGTTAGGTGGGCATTTTGCCCGCCTAATCAATATTATCGAACTCCTTAAAAAGGTTACTTAATCTCAACTTAAATTTAGCTTAATTCAATCTCTAACAAAAGATACTGACAGCAAAACACTTTGATAGTATCATTTCCCAAGTAGCAACTCTGAGGAACTGAATAAATGGCTAAATTGATTTTACTCCGTCACGGTCAGAGTCTTTGGAATGCTGCCAACAAATTTACAGGTTGGGTAGACATTCCTTTGAGCGAACAAGGGCGTGCAGAAGCAACGATCGCTTCTTGTAAACTTCGGAGTAACAAATATCATGTAGATATTTGTTTCACAAGTATGCTATTTCGCGCAATGGAAACCGCTGTGATTTGTTTAACAGAATGTGATGAAATTTGCGGTGGGAAAACCCCAATTATTAAACATGATGCAACTGACGAAGATTGGCATGGTTGGGATAAGTATGAAGGCAACCCAAAGGAAGAATTGCCCATCTATCCTTGTGCAGCTTTAGATGAGCGTTATTATGGTGATTTGCAAGGATTAAATAAAGCCGAAACTGCTGAAAAATATGGCAAAGAAAAGGTTCATGAATGGCGACGTTCTTTTTCTATAGCTCCTCCAGGTGGCGAAAGTTTAGAAGATACAATGAAGAGAGCTTTGCCATTTTTTCAAGACCGCATTCTCACTCATCTTAAACATGGTGATAATGTTTTAGTTGCCGCTCATGGTAACTCTTTGCGAGCAATTATCATGAGTTTAGATAACTTAAATCCAGAGGAAGTTACTGAACTAGAATTACTGACTGGCGTACCAATTATCTACGACGTAGATGAGTCAGGAAATGCGGCTAATAAGATAATTTTGAAATAGAACTTATCAGGTTTGTGGTAAGGAAGAGAAAAAGCTCGGTGTTGAGGCAGAAGTTGTTCCAGAAAGGGGAGAGAACTAATTCTCTGCCTCAGCACCAAGCATTGGGTTGCCTCTGTATCCAAAAGATTAGCCATAACGTAGAGAATATAGAGACGTTATATATAAGGTTTGAGTTTATTAGTTGATATAAATCCTCACAGTTTAACGTCCAATAGTACGCGCCAAAGCGTAAATTTCCATTAGTTTGAGGTAGTTTTTTTCAGCTGTGTACTTAGCCTCGTACTCAGCCCGCGCCTCCTGACGCATTTGCGCCCATTCTTTTTGGTGTTGTAAGACCCATTCCACTTGCGCGGCTAAATCTGCGGCATTGCCCGGTTGAAAGCGCAGTCCAGTGCGACCATGCTCAACCAGTTCTGCGATCGCACCAATATTCGCTGCAATCACTGGTGTTCCCTTAGCAAACGCCTCCACTGCCACACGCCCGAAAGTTTCATACCATTTCGAGGGGAAAATTAAAACCATTGCTTCTCCCATCAGGGCATAAACTTCTGCCATTGGTTTACGTCCCAACAACTCAATTTTCGGACATTTCTCGGCAGCTTTTGCCACCTCACCTGCTAAAGGGCCATCGCCAACAATTTTCAGCGGCATGGGATTTTTCAGTTGCTCCCAAGCCGCAAGTAAAGTATCTAGTCCTTTTTCTGGCGAAAGTCTGCCCACGAAAAGAGCATAGCCACCCAGTCCTGCGCCCACACCTGGGTCAGGTGCGACAAAGTTTGGCTTGACGACAATCTTTTCGGCTGGGAAACCACCCTCAATAAATTTTTCGCGAGCAAACTTGGAGAGAGTGATGTAGAGATCCACCTTCTCTTGCCAAGTTTGCATAGCACGGTGTACCGTTATCATTGTTGCGGTGACGCTACTGGCTGCCAGACTATCTCGATAGCAACTATGCTGCACTCCCGGATAAGGAATGGGTTTGCCCAGACAGTCTTCACATACCTTTCCATCGCGGAAAAATAAACCATTCGGACACAACAATCGGTAATTTCTCAAGGTTTGCACTACAGGTACTCCCTGTGCCTGCGCCGCATAGTAGACGGAGGGAGAAATTAGCGGAAAAAAGTTCTGCACATGGACTAGATTGAAGGCTTTGTCGCTGAGTTTTTGTTTGACAGTGTTGTAAGCTTCCCTAGACCAAACGGTTCTCAGTGCCAAGTTTAATCCATTGATCGCGGGAACCCGATCGTTATTCTCCTGATACACTTCAACTTCGTGGCCCATGTTCTGCAATAGACGTTCTTCTAACTCACGAGACTCGTCTTCGCCACCACGAATCTGATAGTTGTTGTGTATGCTCAGTATTCTCACTTGATCCTCCCATAATTTTCTGAGTTTACAAGTAGCTTTTTTATAAAGGAAGAATATTATCCTTAACCGCTAGTACTTACTTACAGAAAACTACGGTATATATCCTCCAATATCCGAGTCTGTTTACTTAAATTGAAATTATCTCGAACTCGCTGTTGTCCGTTAACACTGCAACTCTGCCAAAGAGTATGATCGGAAAGAAACAGCAGAATGTATTCGGCAAGTGTTTTCCAGTCTCGTTCCGGCGCTAGAAAACCAGTTTCTCCATGAGCTACAGCTTGAGGAATACCAGCATGAATCGAGCCAACAACTGGTAATCCCATAGACTGAGCTTCAACTACAACAGTGGGTAATCCTTCTGAGTCTCCTGTGGAAGCTGTGACACTTGGTACGGCAAGCAAGAGCGATCGATTCATCCAACTCTTCACCACATCAGAAGGTTGTAACCCCAGAAACTTGTAGCGGCGCAGTGACTTTGCTGCCAATGCTTCCAAGCTTTCTCTCAACGGCCCATCACCTATAATCACAAGCTCCACATCGTTCGTCTGTTCCTGTACCTGAGCCATAGCCTGAATCAGATACTCACACCCTTTCTTTTCCGCTAAGCGCCCTACAAAAAGTACAACTCGCTCACGCGGTATAGATGGATCGGGTGTAAACTTTTCCGTATCCACACCATAGTAATGGGCGATAATTTTGTCAGCCGGAAAACCTTGTTCTATCAGCTTTTCTTTAATAAACTCGGATACACCAATAAATAGATTCGCTTCACGCTTGAGCGCTTCTCGACGGCGTAGATAAACTCTAGTGGTAATAGACTCCTTTCGCGCATAGTCATCTTTCATAGTCGCATCTAGACCATAAAAAGTGACGATCATCGGCAGTTTTAATTTTCGCATTAAAGGCAAAGCCAAAGCCCCACACACTCCAAAATGAGCGTGAATCAGAGCGGGTTGCAACTGCTGTACTTGCTGATACAGTTTGGGTGCAAATCCCGATACCTTAAACACAACTTCTTCCAAATTACCTACGACTGTACCCTGGTTAACAGTCAAGGTACGCTCTGAAGGCAGAGGTAATCCTTTGACGAAGCGAGAACCAACATAGTAAGGAGTAAATTGCTGCAATCCTTCCCCTTGAGCTTTAATAAAAGTTTCTGAGGGGGGAAGAAGCTTTCCACAAAAGAATAGTACTTTAGGATTAGACATTGTTGATTCTCTGAACATTAAGTTTAGCTAAGCTGAATAATGGCAATTGGCAATTTCTTCGTAGAGTTTCGCAAGGCATTCTCCTTTAGCTTCCCAGGAAAATCCTTCCCTGACCAACCTCTGTCCCGCCTGTCCCATTCCCACTCTAAGTTCGGAATCTTTAGCCAGACGAGTCATTACTTCAGCCAAATCATGTACTACTTGATCTGGATTATTTGCCGGAACTTTAAACCCAGTTTCTGTTGTTACCTGAACAGATGGCCCTCCTAAATCTAAACAAACCACTGGACGACCTGCCGCCATTGCCTCTAAACAAACCCATCCCCCTGAGTCGTGCAAACTGGGATGTAGCAGAACATGACACTCACCAAGCTTTTGTAAGGTTTCATCTCGTGAGAGTCTACCCCAAAATTTAACTTGATTAGTAACGCCCAGTTGCTCAGCAAGGCTTTCTAGGGATTTTCGCTCAGGACCCTCCCCTAAAATCCAATATTCAGAATTTGGCAGATTGGCTTTAGCAAAAGCACGTAATCCCAGATGAAGTCCCTTCCAATGCAGAAGTCTTGCCATACTGATAAACCTAAAAGTAGAAATATCAGGCATGGGGCATTGGGATAAGCGGGAGATTTCTTCTTGGGATAAACCTGATTCAGAAAATACTTGGATGTTTTTCGCACCCATTTGGCGCAGCCGTTGGGCTGTATCTTCTGTAGTTGCTCGAACTAACACACTTTTCTCTGCTGTCAGGCGTGCAAATGGATCGCTCTCCCCAATCCTATGCGCCAGACTTCGTACTATTTCATATATTCTTCCACGAAAACTAAAATCTTGCCAAAACGGTTTTGGAGCAGATTCTCCCCCACCGACGGGCCCCCAAATAAACGGGATTGGTAAAAATGATAGGAAACTGGGCGAAGAGTACCTAACGTAGGTTATGTGATGTACAACGTCAAAACCTACTTCACTATGCAGTTGGCGGGCTCTGAAGTAGGCGGAAATTTGCCACAGATAGTAATGGAGATGTACACCTTGTAATCCTTGCTTCCAAAATCCAGATAAAGGTAAGTCACAATAAACAAATTGGAGTCCTGGAATGGGATTGTTTGCTAGTTCGGCTTCGATGAAGGGACGATTGTCCTCTCTAGTCAGTACCCAGATTTTATGATGTTTAACTAGCGATCGCACCGTGTTCCAGCCAACTCCCGGCTCAGAACCCATACCTGGTCTACAAGCATAAGCGGAAATTAGGATTTTGAGACTTTTCATTGGCTAACCTTCAACCATATTCTATGCGACTAAAGACAATGGCTAAAATTGCCATCTATAAATTTGCTAATTCTCCAAGACTGTTGTTGTAACTTTAGCAAGGAATTCTGCTGCGGCTTTTGGCGTATATTGAGTCATTAGTTGTTGTGATTTCTTACCCATTGAACTAACCAACTCTGGATCGCTAATCAAACGACTCATTAATTGGGCTAGTTTTTCTGGATCGTAAGGGTCAAAAATGTAGCCATTTTCTCCATCAGCAACTATCTCAAATGCTCCCGCACACTTGGAACATAGAATTGCTTTTCCGATCACCATAGCTTCGGATATCACCACACCCCAAGTATCTTCTAGGGTGGGAAGAACAAAGACATCGGCAGCACTAAAAAAAGTACCCAGTTGCCCATAGTCAACTCTTCCGAGCCACTTCACTCGCTCTGTCAAGTTAGCATTGCCACAGAAGTCTTCCAATTCTTTCCGTTGTTGTCCGTCACCTACTACCAGCAAGGTGTAGTTTGGAATATTTTGCTTTTCCAAGATGGCACAGGCTTCTAATAAAAAATTAAGCCCTTTCCGGGATTCGATACTGCCAACAAATAGGAAAATCGGGTGCTGTAACTGGGAGACTCTGGGATCGCTGCTTCCAGAGTTTTCTAATAAAGCTTTTGGATCGGGTACTTCGTAAGGTTTGGCAAAAACCCGATCGGGATCTGCTTCGAGTACCTCTAGCAAATATTCTTTCCCAGCTTGGCTATTGGTAATACAAGCATCTGCTGCTTTCACCATCGCTCGGCGCACAGCTAACCGAGGCGCTGAATTACGATAATCTACACCAGGAGAACTCCCTTCATAAGCAATTACCACCTTCCATCTTCCCACTGGCTTAAACAATAGCGCCAAGACCGTCCAAACACCAAATGAATTGGAAAAGATTACATCAGGCTTAAACTTGAACAGTCGGTTAACAATATTCAAAGGTAAATAAGTGAAGTTAGATCCATAACTCGTTGATGAACGAAGAATTGGTATGACCTTATGATCGCCCATTACTTCAACTTTAAAGGAATCTTCCAGCCCTGGAGCATAACCTTTCCACCAACCCGCAAATACAGTTGTTTCTGGAAATATGCGTGTAAACTCACTGAGAGTAGGATGCCAATAAAAGAAAGCTGAGTTTAGCAGCCAAGCAATGCGAGAGTTGTTCATAGTGATAAATTAATGCAGCCATAGTAGAGCTACGAAGAGAGTTCCAGGATAAAGGCACCTTTTTTAGGCATCACTTCCTGTACTTGCACTGTAGCTATCCCTTCTCATATCATAATCAGGGCCTTTGCCTCTTACATAATTTGCGATCGCTCTGACGTAGTGCATCACATTAGATTGGTAAGCTTGTAATTCGCTGCCAAACATGACAACATTTGGGTTAACTGTTTTTCGGACTGTTTGGACTTCGGTTTTTGAATATAGCGGTTTCATATCACTTGGATAATAGTGTGCAGTTAATGATTTCCGGCTGAAACGTGGGTCGCGATTATTGTAGGCTCCATGAATCGTGTATGGGTGCCAGAAAAGCACATCACCTTTGTTTAGTGGAAAACTTTTATATTCGTATCCACCCTCATTAATCAAGTCTCTTATCTGTTTAACAAAGGAGTCGTGATCGGAAAAATTTGAGCCACTATTCCGTTCAATCACTTTGGCTTTGTGACTACCAGGAAGGACAAAAAAGCATCCCGCATCTTTATGGATATCTTCTAAGGCATACCATGTGGCAACCATATTGCCTGCCGGATCGGAGTCTAAATAGTAGTGGTCTTGATGCTCAATTGTTCCGGTTGATTTGTCGAAAAACATATTTTGCATCATTACATGGCTAGACCTGCCTGATAGTATACTCAGTACATTTGTCACACTTTCATCTACCAGACATTCCTCTACACTATGGGAAAAATTATGCCAAAGTTTTAAATTGGCAGGATTTAACATCGAATTTTCGATAAAGCCTTCTGGCGTTAGCTTTGGTTGGATGGGAAGATGTGTATCTTGACTAAAAAATACAAAATATTTGGAATGTTTAATCCTCTCGTAAACATCGATAAATTTCTGAATTTTTGAGTGACTTAGCAAATTTTCTATTACTACATAACCATATTGCTCGTAGTATTCCTTAATAGCAGTTTTTTCGCTTACTGAAAATTTTTTAAGTTCCATCACTAAACTCCACTAGTTATTTACTTGGAAAATATTTAGTATTGTGGTAAATGTAATACCCAACAATATCATACAGGAAATTACAGAGATTCTGTAACTATTAATAGATAATTTACCTGATCTTCACAAATCCAGATTTGATTATCAATTTCTTTAAAATGTATCAATGTAAATGGTGTAGGGTTACTGACTTTTTGTTTTTTTTATTGTAAAGATAACATATAGAGTAGAACCCTGTTGCAACTGCTATGTTTCTAGCTCTGGTGACAGAAGTTGTTATTGGTGCTTAACACAAGAGTTTTGTATTGTAAACCTAAATCCTCAAACTTTGTCTTAATGAACACACCCAAAGTTTCCATACTGACCCATGATATCAGCGGTGGGACGTTTACAAACCTCTGCACAGATTTGGTACGAGGCTTTTTAGAACTTGGGGTAGACTCCGAATTGGTGATTTTGTATGCCAGTGATGCGGAGTTAGCCCGTTATCCAGAGATTCCCATTGTCCCGCTAAATGTCAAGCGAACAGCGTCCTCTCTGCCAGCAACGGTGCGTTACCTGCGGGAGCATCAACCGGATGTCTTGCTGCCGATGCCTTGGTATTTTAATGTGGTGGCGGTTTTGGCGAGATTTTTATCTGGCGCAAAGACAAAAGTAATTTTGGGAGAACATAACATTATTAGTTTGGAGGCTGGGATTGAACATCGGGATAAGCCACATCTGCGGTTTTTGCCAGTGGTGATGCGCTATACTTACCCGCACGGAGATGGGTTAGTAGGTGTTTCTAAGGATACGATTACTGACTTAGTGGAAACGCTGAAAATTGCGGCGAATATTCCGATGCGGGTGATTCTCAATCCGATCGAAATCGATCGGATCAAGCAGCGTTCTCAAGAAGCGATCGAACATCCTTGGTTCCAAAATAATGATATCCCTGTAATTGTCACTGCTGCTCGTCTTGCCAAGCAAAAACAAATAGATGGTTTACTGCGGGCATTCGCTGAGGTAGTAAAAGTCAAGCCAGCGAGACTGCTAGTTTTGGGGGAAGGGCCATTGCGCGGGGAATTAGAATCTTTGTGTGAAGAACTGGGAATTACAGATTCAGTTTGGCTCCCTGGTTACGATACCAATCCTTACCGCTATATGGCAGCTGGTGATGTGTTTGTTTTAGCATCAGCTTGGGAAGGTTGCCCCGTCGCCCTTCAGGAAGCAATGGCTTGTGGGGCGGCAGTAGTAGTGACAGATGCCCCAGGCGGGATGAAGGATATTGTAGAGTATGGCAAATCCGGCGTGCTGGTGAAAGCGGGAGATCCAGATGCTCTGGCTCAGGGAATTTTACAACTGCTGACTCAACCAGAATTAAAGCAACATTACCGGGAAATGGCAAAAGTGCGATCGCAAGATTTCCATTACCTGAACGCCAGCAAACAATATCTCGACTTTTGTCAATCTGTTTTAGCATCCTCTTCCAAAAATCAGGAGATAGGTTAACGATGAAAGTTTTGTTATCAGCTTACGCTTGCGAACCAGGGCGGGGAACAGAACTGGGAGTTGGTTGGAACACCGCTTGGGAAATCGCCAAATCCCACGAAGTTTGGGTGTTGACTCGTCCTGATGATGGGCGGGAAGCGATCGAAGCAACCCTAGAACGTACCCCAAATCCTAACTTGCACTTCGTATACTTTACGCTGCCCATTCTAGGCGGAATCTGGCGATTCGGATCGATCGCCTTCTTAATCCACTATTATCTCTGGCAAGTTCAAGCATACTTTGTGGCTCGCGGTCTACATCAAAAAATTGGCTTTGATGTTGCCCACCATGTCACCTTTGTCCGCCACTCCACCCCTAGTTTTTTGGTATTCTTACCGATCCCTTTCATTTGGGGACCTGTGGGTGGCGGAGAGTCAGCCCCCGCTCCCTTCTGGCGCGACTTCAGCTTCAAAAACAAGGTTTATGAAGTGTTACGAAGCTTTGCTCGTTGGGTGGGTGAGCGAGATCCTTTTGCTCGACTAACAGCCCAACGGAGTCAGGTTGTCCGAGTCACCACCGAAGACACAGCTGTTCGGGTTCGCGAAATGGGCGCAACTAATGTAGAAGTTTTTCCCGAAGCTAGTTTGACTCAGGAGGAAATCGATCGACTAATTAAATGTGGCACGACGAACCCCTCAGCAACCCGCTTCATTAGTATGGGAAGACTCCTGCACTGGAAGGGCTTTCACTTAGGATTAAGGGCTTTTGCCGCCGCTAAACTTCCTGATGCTGAGTATTGGGTATTGGGAGATGGCCCAGAACGTCAACGATTGGAAAACCTGGTTAAGGAGTTGGGCATTGAGCAACAGGTGAAATTTTGGAATCGGCTACCAAGAGATCAAGCGTTGGAGAAGCTAGGAAGTTCTACAGCATTGGTGCATCCGAGTTTGCACGATTCTGGTGGGTGGGTCTGTTTAGAAGCAATGGCGGCTGGAAGACCCGTAATTTGTCTGGATTTGGGTGGGCCTTCCCTGCAAGTTACTTCCGAGACAGGGTTTAAAGTTGCAGCCCCTGAACCAGAGGAAGCGGTGCGGGGATTGGCAGAGGCGATGATTAGTTTGGCAAAAGATCCAGATTTACAAGTTCGGATGGGATTAGCAGGACAGCAGCGAATTAAGGAGTTTTATAACTGGGAGACACGCGGAGTTATGATAACTCATCTTTATAAGGATGTGGTGGAAAACAAAGCAGTAATAAGTTGAGTTAAAACGCAAAAAAATAGGGTGGTTTTCCGCCACCCTTGCTGCTTAGAAAAATTAGCAGTAAGGCCCGATCGATTCTTTTTCTGCTTCTAACATTTTGACTAGTTGGCGATCGCCACTTTTTCTAGCTACTTCTAATCTATGTTCCAAACGACGGCAAATATTCCGATAGTGAGTTTCTTCTAGTTGCTCCGCTGGTGGTTGAATCGAACTTGCTTTAACTTCAGTCACGGATTTATCTGCTGCTGGTGCGGCATAGCAAGCTTCTGCTGTAGCGCGAGGATTTGCACAGTAGCTCACGCCTCTATATTTTAAGTGAGGTGTCGGGTGCGGCACCGGAATATGTCTGGGATAGCGATAATTCCAAGCTTGACCCCGGTACGTACCACCAATTTCACCTTCAGCCATTTCGAGGCTTGGTAAGTCTTTTTCATATTTAGCACCGCGATAGCTGAATTCCATAAATTGGGCCTCCATTTTAAATAGTTATGTCAATCGGGGTTATTAAAATTCACGTTCTTTACGCCTACGGCACGCTAGGCGAACGGGATCGCTTGCTTATACAACACTAACGCTTTCCCGATCGTTTTTGTTGTGATCTTCACCACAAAAGATAAGTTTTTTTGTAAATTTCTGTATCATAAGTTACTAATTTTTAGAATTTCTACCAAAAGTTAGATTTTCCTGACAAAGTTTATTTATCTTTAGATACCTCTTGGCGGATAGGAATTTGGATCAGGAACTCACTTCCCTTACCGAGAGTAGAGAAAAACTCTAGTTTGCCACCATGTTTCTTGGTGACGATCTGATAACTGATAGACATACCCATTCCCGTTCCCTTGCCGATCGGTTTAGTAGTAAAGAAGGGGTTAAATATGTAGGGCTGAATTTCTGGAGGGATGCCGACTCCGTTATCTGCGATCGCAATTTGCACCCACTGGCGATCGATAACCGAAGTACGGATGGTAATTTGTTTGTGATTGGTTGGGGTACTTTCTTCAACAGCATCGATCGCATTGGTGAGAATATTCATAAACACCTGATTAAGTTGTCCAGGGTAACATTCCACCAATGGCAGATCGCCATAATCCTTAACAACCTTAATTTCAGGACGTTCTGCTCTCCCTACCAAGCGATGATGCAAAATCAGCAAAGTACTGTCAATTCCTTCATGAATATTCACAGACTTAAACTCAGCTTCATCCATCCGGGAGAAATTCCGCAAACTTAAGACAATTTGGCGAATTCGTTCCGTACCGCTGCGGATTGAGGACAACATTTTCGGCAAATCTGCTTGCATAAACTCCAAATCAACCCTCTGTGCCTCAGCTTGAATTTCAGGAACCGAGTCGGGATAGTATTGCTGATAGAGTTGAATCAACAGCAACAAATCTTGAACATAATTTTGCAGATGAGTTAAATTGCCGTGAATGAAATTGGCAGGGTTATTGATTTCATGGGCAATTCCAGCGACTAACTGCCCTAAACTTGACATTTTCTCGCTATGAACAAGTTGAGTTTGGGTTTGTTGAAGATGTAACAGAGTTTGCTTAAGCTGACTATTTTTACTTTGTAGTTCCTCAGTTCTTTGCTCAACTTTCTCTTCCAAAGACTGACTATACTCCTGTAACATTTCCTCTCGTTGGCGAACTTTATCCACCATTTGTTCAAACATTGCCGCTAGAGTACTAATTTCATCTGGAATTTTTCGCCCCCGCAAATCAGAGAGCGTTTGATGATATTTTCCGGCACCGATTTGTTCCGTTACCTTTGCCAGTTTTGCGATCGGATTAGTAAGAATATCTGAGATGAGATAGACCAAAATAAATAGAGAAAGGTAAGTGATTGTAAAGGCGATCGTCAAATTTCTTTGAATTCCCCGTTCCACCTCAATCACATGATCCGCCCGAAAATCAACACCAATACCCCCCACCACTTTCCCTTGTACAGTTTTAATAGGCCCATAAGCAGAAACCCAATATCCCCATTTATCACGATAAGGAGTAAGAGTAATAGTTAAGCGAGTTAAACCTTGATAAAGGCGAGTCTTAGCAGGAACGGCAATATAAGACTCTCGGAAACTTGTAGAGGAATCAGGATGAGTAATCCGCAGATAATCCCCAATAAAAAGCACTTCGTAAGGTTTACTTCCAACTACAAAAGTATAAGGGTTGGCACGAGGTTCAATCTGATGAACTAAATTAAGCCACTCTTGATGTTTCTGATAAAGCGGATTACCCAGAGGCAGGATTTGTCCTTCCGGGACTTTTACCTGTGCCAAAGTTTGAAATTCTTCCACATCAATACCTTTAACTGCCCCCATCAGTGTCTCAACGAGATCTTGTTGAATTCGCTGCATTGCTTTATCCGTTGAGTAGCGATAAAACCAACCATAAGTGGCAACAGAAATCACACTGTAAACAACTGTAAAACCCAGTAATAGTTTGATTCGCAAACTAATAAAATGGATTGGTCTTGCTGTAAATTGCTGCATAAGTGTAAGAAATTTTATTTCTTACACCATTTTCCTTCGACTCTGCTACAGATTAACAGAGGCTCTAGGAGGTAGAACCTCCTAGAGCCTCTCGCCTCTCGCCTCTCGTTACCAGGTTCAACCTGGTAACGAGAGGCGAGAGGCTCATATCTTCTGCCTTAAGCTGGATGGAAATAAAAAGCAGCACCTAAAACTGTGTAAGTTGCCAAAAGTAACGCACCTTCCAACCAGTTAGAACGTCCATCTAAACTGATTAAATTGGCAACAGTCACCGCTACTGCAACTGCTACCACTTCAAAAGGATTAAAGTTGAGATCCATTGGTTGATGAATTACTAATCCTACTAAAACTAAAATTGGTGCTACTAACAAAGCGACTAATAAACTAGAACCCATTGCCACTGAAACCGAGAGATCCATATTATTTTTGATCGCCACACCAACTGCGGTAACATATTCAGCAGCACCACCCACCAAAGGCAGGAGAATTACACCTGTAAACAACGGAGTTAAACCTAAACCTGCGGTTGCTTCTTCCACTGCGCCGACGAAAATTTCCGATTCAAAAGCTACCCCAATTGTTGCTATTGCTAATACTCCTAACCATAACCACAAATTTGGTTTGTGGGTGGTTTCTTCAGCTTCGGAATCTTTATTAGTTCCAGTTTCTAATTCTACTAAACCAACATCATAAAGGTAGCTGTGAGTTTTGAGAGAAAACACCAAAGTTAACCCATAAACTAATATTAATACGGCAGCGGCTGTAACAGAAAGATTGAGAATTGCTGATTCTTTCACGCCGTTGGATGTGTAAATTACCATTGTCGGCAAAAGAATTGCAATTACTGCTAAAGTCATTGTCGAACCATTAACCCGTGCGATTACTGGTTGAAATTCTTGTTCTTTGTACCGAAATCCTCCTAATAACATCGAAAGTCCCATTACTAGGAGTAAGTTACTCACAATAGTTCCGGTAATGCTGGCTTTAACAATATCAACTAAACCGGATTTTAAGGCAACTATGGCAATAATTAATTCAGTTGCATTGCCAAATACTGCATTTAATAAAGCACCAATGGAAGGACCAGAAATAACAGCAACTTCTTCTGTCGCCGTACTTAACCAAATTGCTAAAGGTACAATGCCTAAAGCGGAAGTGATGAAAACTACTAAAGCATTCCATTCTAAATATTTAGCTGCCAAGGATATGGGGATAAAAATTAACAAAGCGTAGGAGAGAATTTTTCTGAGTGACATGGTTAGTTCTGGTGACAAAATAAATTTACCTTTGTCAGCATATCACTCTGTTTTGATTAAGTCAGCTAAATATAAATATTTAGATTTTATAAAATGCTTAAATAAATCAGGATATTTTTTTGTCAAGGTTGACGATAAATTTTATTGATTTAATTTGATTGGTTCGATTTTAGTATTTAGTCGCACTTGAGAAAAAAGTCGGTAATTTTCCGTTGCCATTATTGATTCATTATTTCTTGGTGTATCTAATTTAACTAAATTATATTCTACATCTTCAGTGTAAATAGTAAAGGCTAAATTGAAAATTTCCACAAAGTTAATTACCCACTGGCATTCTTGTTCTGGCAATTTTTTATAATGTCGAATTAAATCGGCGATGCAAGTTTCTAAATGAGTTCGAGAATTGGGACAAATTAAGACAATTTTTAGCAAGAGAATTACTAATGTGAGGGTCTTCTTTTGAGATAAAAATAAAATAAACAATTCTGAGGGATATTCTTGATAGGCAATTGTTAAATTTTCAATTAAAAATTGACAGGTTTTAAGTAAGAATAGGCGATTAATTTTTTGTCCTTCATATTCTGGGTTTAGCAGTTTTAATTTTTCAAGTAATTTATTGCTAATATTCGTATTTGTTGGGTTTTCGGTAAAGCCAAAGGTCAAGTATTTATGTAAACTTAATTTGAATCCTTCGTAGTTTAAATTATGAGTTTGTTTGATGAAAATTCTTGCTAATTCATTGTATTTAAATTCACCTTGTCTGGCGACTAAAATTTTAATTACATCTAGTAATTCTTCTCCTAACCCGGTGGGATTTGTAGCAGCATTTTCTTTGGTTGGTGAGGAGATAGAACGAGCGGTGTACATAGCTAGATCGAGTTTAAATTTGTCTCGTAATTGTTTAGCTAATGTTTGGGCGGCTTGTCGTTGTTCTGCTGGGTTATTGGATTCAATGTATTGGGGAACTAGGAGATAGGAGGTGTAGCGATCGCTCCAGTGATTCGCTTTACCTTCGTCATAGCGAAAAGCAAAAACTTTTAAATCTTCAAAATCTTTGCTATTCACAAATTTATTCATCCAATTACCAATTCGGTAAAGTTTTAAAGGTACAGCATAATGACTAATTCTTTGCGGAAATATTTCTACTAAATTACGAATTGCTTGATATTGTCTAGTGGAATCCCAGTTATTGATTAAAATATAGCAACAACGTTTTAATGTATTAATAAACTCAGTTTCATTATTAAGTAAAACTATTCTATAAAGAGCTTTTAATGGTTCTGAATTTAAGTCATATACAGGCTCAATAAACATTTTTCTAAACTCTTGTAAAACTAGTTCGGAAGATTTTTTTCTCACTAATATAAAAAGAAAGTTATAGATGGTTTGCTGATCTTCTTGAAGAGTGCGACGTGCTTGCGTATTTAGCTCTATAGATGAAATAAATGTTACCGATTCATCGTTCGTAGAATTGTCAGTAAATTTAGTGTGTTGATGCTTAGTTGTTGTCATGTTATTACTGCACCTTTTAATATGCGGTAGCTTACGAATAGCTCAGTCAATAAATTTAGCATTTTAGCCTCAGCCATATCAAATATATCTAGTACGCTCTAGGCTATGCAAACTGTCGGAAGTAGGAGGTCTAAATCTCCATGACTGAGAATTCTTCGTATTATTCCTCACAATCTTAACTCGATCTAATCAGTAGTCAAGAAGAGATTTACAAAGTGCATAACTAAGTAAAAAATTTACTTTGGCTTACAGAGATAAGTTAGTGAATAATGCTCAGAAGTGGGGAAAAAATAGATTGTCCGAGCCAGGTGTGCTAATTTTTACTCGGACAATCTCATGGTAATTAGATGCGATCGCTAACCACCATATTTCACGCTGCAACCGTAGGGTTGAGTTTGTGAATTAGTGACTGATTTACCGCTAATTAAGGCATTTACAGCATCACGAACGTAATTATCTGCTTTGGGAATATCTGCGGGATCGGGTGATGGGATGCTGTCGATCGCACCCATGTATCCAATGTTACTATTTTTATCAATGACAAAAATGTGGGGTGTAGTACGGGCACCATATTGTTTGCCAATTTTACCTTCGGGATCGAGGATAACTGCGGTTGGTGAGGCATTGCGGCTTTTAGTTAATTCATTTGCTTGACTAGCACTCACATAACCTTGCATTCCAGGTGCAGAGGAAATAATAGAAATCCAAACTGCACCTTTGCCAGTCAGTTCTTTTTGCAGTTTTTGCATATTACTAGAACCGTAGTGTTTCCGAACAAAAGGACAGTCGTGGTTAGTCCATTCTAAAACTACAACTTTGCCTTTAAAATCGGTTAAACGGTGATTTTTGCCGTTAGTATCTGTGGCGACGAAATTCGGTGCTGGTTTATTAACAGTGGCAGTTGCTACTCTGATTGCCGATGATGATTGAATCCCATTTTTGTTGGTGGTATTTGTCAAGTTATTAGCATTGGAAATAGCACCAATTTGAGTAGCTAAAAGTAGAAAAAGTCCGGTTGTGGTGATACCCAATAAGCTTTTGGTTGCTTTCATTTTGGTTGATTCTCCTTGGGAATATGATGTTAGATTTGATTCAAAGTATTACGGATGATATCAGGAGTTAAGATTTGTGGTAACACAATTGGTTCCTGAGATTTTGTACCGGAAGGATACAACACATAAAGGGGAACTCCACTGCGCCCAAAACTACTTAATGCTTTTGTAATTGTAGCGTTACGATTTGTCCAATCTGCTTTCATCAATGTGACAGCTTTTTGTTGAAAAGCTTGTTGTACTTCTGGTTGACTTAGGGCAACTCGTTCGTTGACTAAGCAGGTGATACACCAAGATGCAGAAAAGTTTACAAATACAGGTTTACCAGATTGACGAATTTCCGTCAATTTCTCTGCGGTGTAAGGTTGCCAAAGGGAATTTTGGGTAGTTTGTTGGGCGGTTTTGAGGGGGGTATTTCCGGCTAAGGGTGCTAGAGTGAGGGCGAGTGCGATCGCAACTAGCGCCCCAAAAATTCCGATTCTTCGCCAAATTTTCCGTGATGTTTGCGCTTTTTGATACAACCAAGCAGCGAAACCAATTAATACAAAACCAGTTAAAACCGCTGCTAAACCATCGCTTCCAGTTTGTAGGGTTAACACCCAAACTAACCAAGCAGCAGCGCCATACATGGGAAAGGCGAGAAACTGAGAAAATGTTTCCATCCAAGCGCCTGGTTTTGGTAATTTGCGCCGGAAAGCTGGCACAAAACAAATAGTTAAATAAGGAAGTGCTAAACCCAATCCTAATACTAATAAAATTGCTAATGCGACGGGTGGAGATTGAGTGAGTGCAACACCTATTGCTGTTGCCATAAATGGTGCAGTGCAAGGAGTTGCCATTACTGTGGCAAAAATTCCGGTAAAAAATTCGCCTGTGTAGCCATTTTTCGCCGCTAAATTTTGTCCAATTCCCATTAAAGAAGCGCCAAAAACAAACACTCCCGAAAGACTTAAACCAACGGCGAATAAGATATATGCTAACAGCATGACGATGATGGGTGATTGAAGTTGAAAACCCCAACCAATTTGTTGTCCGAGGGATCTTAGGGTGAGGAGTGCGATCGCCAAACCTGCAAAACTAACCAACACTCCCGCAGTAAAAGCAATGCCACTAATTCGCGCTTCTTTAGCACTTTTTTGAGCAGTTTGGGCAATACTTAAAGCCTTCAAAGATAAAACAGGAAATACACAAGGCATTAAGTTAAGAATTATCCCACCTAACAAAGCGAAAAACATGGCTTGCCAAAGGGGAATACTACTGGTTGTTGCTGCTGCTTTTTTCGGTTTAGATGCTGTTGCGCCGATTTTTGCTTGAATATTAAAAGCTTGGGTAGGAGATTGATTATCCAGCTTTTCTTGGATTACTAAAACCCCATCTACGCTCGATAATTTAGTTTGATATCCTCTTTCTAAATTGAGAGTTAACCCATCTTTGGTAAAGTTAAATTTTTGGGGCGCAGGGTTGTTAATTACTCCATCTTTGAAAGGAAAGAATGTAACTTTTTGAATTTGTCCAGATTGTAATTCTGGAATTTCCACTTTGAGAGTTAGATTCGTATCATTTGCTGTTGCGGTAGTTTGCCAAGGTGCAGATTTAGGAATAGCTTGGCGAGTTTTAGCAAATGCTGTTATCCATCTTTCATCTTTAGCGGGAGTTGTAGAGGTAATGGGTAAAGTTAAACTGATGTTAGCAGTTTCTGGAATACAGTCTTTTTCACAAACTAACCAATCAGCTTTTCCCCGTAATAAAACGGGTTTATTTGTTGGTAAATTCGCTGGGGAAGCGATTTGAGTTAATAGGTAAACTTCATCTTTGTAGCCAAAATTTACTAATGGGCCAAATGGTAATCTTTCTGGGTGAGGCCATACTATTTTCCCAGCTTTAAATCCGCTTGGCAACTGCCAATTAATTTTAGGAATTGAACCTGAGTCGCCGGGGTTTTGCCAATAGGTATGCCAACCTGGGCGAATTTTCATTTGTAGTGCAACCCAGAATGGTTTTCCCGGTTGAATGGCTTTATTTTCGCTAATTAATTGTGCTTGGACGTTGTTAGTTTTGACTGGATTAGTTGCGGCTAAAGCGTTGGGTATTCCTAATAAATTCCCAGCTAAGAACAGAGTTGCTGTGCAAATAATCAGCCATTTTTGGATTGTGTGTGCGATCGATTTCATAATGTAGTGAGGAGTTGGTGGTTGTTTTAATTTACACAAGTCTGCTCGAATGTAAGGATAAAAATCTAATTTTAACAGTCTTTTTGTGAGGGCGCATTAGGGAAGTGTTGAAGGTTTTGCAGTCTCCAGGTTGTAAAAGTTAGGTTTATATAAAAATTATTGAAATTATTAACTATATAATGTATTGTATTTGATTATTTCACTAACTGGGTTGTTCTAATGAAAAAATTGCTACGACTTTCATTTGTAGTACTATTTACTGCGTTAATGCTAATATTGGGCAATTCTGTGCTAGAAAAATCTGTAACTGCACAGGAAGTTATATCTATTCTCACAGCTGGTAACAATAGTTTCTATTATCAAGCTGCTACTGAATTGCAAAACAGTCTCAAAGGTAGCGGATTTTCTCTTAATATTAAGGAATCTTCTGGTTCATCAGAAAATTTGGAACAATTAGGAAAAGGTGCTTCGGATTTAGCATTTGCTCAACAAGATGCTATGTTACTACTTCGCAATCTAACCGATCAAAATTTAGCTCAATTGGCAAATAATATTAATGTTTTTGCTCCGATAAATAATGAAGCTATTCACATACTTGTCAATCCTGCTTCTAACATCAAAAATGTGAAAGATTTAGCTGGTAAACGAGTAGCAGTAGGGCCAGAAAAATCAGGAACTTATATTAGTGCAGTTTTGATTTATCAAATTAGTGATTTGGATGTAACTGCTGAACGAATTATCCCAATGGAAGTTTCAGAAGGTATTGAAAAGGTAAGTAAGGGAGAACTTGATGCAGCTTTTTACACTGCTGTTGTTGGCGCACCTTTACTCAAACAAATTAATGCTCAACAAGGCAAAAAACTTAAATTACTGGCGATCGATCGACAATTCTTCCAAGAGAATCAAAAAGAGTTAGGGGCAGATACTGTTTCCTATTCACCAACCAAAATTCCGGCAAAAACTTATCCTTGGCAAGACCAAGAAGTTGATACTATTTCCACTTCTTCTTTTCTTTATATCAACAAATCTCTGGAACCCCAAAAAGCTTACAATTTAGCTAAAGCTATTTATCCTAAAGGCGCGACTTTAAAAGGTAAAGATACTTTTTGGAATGAGTTTAGTATTGCCAAAGCTAAAAGTCAGGTAAAAGCCGGATTAAATTATCATCCCGGAGTGAAAAAGTTTTTAGAAGAATCTTAATTGGTAGAATAAATTTAGTTAAAGGTGGTTTTTAATTCAGAAATTACCTTTAATACCTGTTACAGGAAAGTACAGCTAAAGTTCAGGTATTTGGAAGGCAGAGGGGCAGGGGTGCAGAAAGTAAAAATTTCCCTTGTCCCCAGTCCATAGTCCTCTAAAAATCTTCACCACGCTCGGCTTTAACTTTAGCTTTTGCTTTGTTCGCACTGCGTTTTAAAGCTTGCAGTCTTGCTTCGTAGCGACTGCGTTGGCGCTTGTTGTTGCTTTGATCGAGGAGAGTTTTTAAAGCACTACCTAAACTTTTGTAAGCGTTGGGGAGTGTGTACCCAAAGCGGGTGGCGAGGGCGATCGCTTTTTCATCAGCATCGATCGCTTCTTTAATTGTGCGTTCTCCGTTGTTCTTCTGATACAATCTCCAACCAGAAACACCGCACAGCGCCAACGCTAACAATAACAGCAACCCATCTTGCACCCAAAGTTCACCAACTGCGCCACCTAAACCGATCGCTAACGCCGCCATTTCCCAACCATCTTTCGGAATAGTGTCGTTTTGAATCCGAGCAACTTCGTGCCAAAACACCAAATTGCGCTGATCTAACGCCAGCTGATCCCAGCGCACCAAATCAATTTGAATCTCTACCTGATCTTTACCGATTTCTTCACAGCGGATCAGGGGTGGATTGATTTCAGTCGTTCCCTCAACCGTCACCCAACTCTGCATTTCTGGCGGCAATAGACTCTTCAAACGCCGCAATTCACTCATTTCGGATCTAGCAGAGGAGGTTACATAGGATGTCATAATTCCAGCCCCAGGAAATTATCAGCAAATAAAAAGGCTCTCTCTTTGGAGTATACCTTGTAATGTGCGGGATTGGTGATTGGGGACTAGGGACTGGGAACTGGGAATAAGAGGTGGGGGAGTTTTGAGTTTTGAGTTTTGAGTTTTAAGTTTTGAGTTTTGAGTTAAACTTCCCCATCCCCCCATCCCCCCATCTCCCCATCTCCCCATCTCCCCATCTCCTTAACCGCGATCGTGCGGTGAATCAAGGTCAATAATTGGCCCTTTGGGAACGATGCGAGTTGGATTAATTTTGTTGTGACTGATGTAATAATGCCGTTTGATGTGGTCGAGATTGCAAGTGTCTTTAACTCCGGGAATTTGGTAAAGTTCTTTTAGGTAATTCCAAAGATTTGGATAATCCCAAATATGGCGTAAGTTGCATTTAAAATGACCGTAATAAACTGGGTCAAAACGCAGTAAAGTAGTGAACATACACCAGTCAGCTTCGGTAATTTGTTCGCCGCACAAATACCTTTGCTTTCCTAACACTTCATTCCAATAATCGAGGGCGTTAAATAAATCGGTTACTCCCTCTTCGTAAGCGGTTTGACTAGTGGCAAATCCGGCACGATAAACACCATTATTAATTGGTTGGTAAATCTTGTCCATCGTTTGCTCGATCGCTTCCCGCAAATTCTCAGGATAAAAGTACCAATCTGACTTAGCCAAATCCTGAAATTGCGTATCAAATATCTTGATTATTTCACGGGATTCATTATTTACGATCGCCCCCGTTTGCTTATCCCAAAGTACGGGAACTGTCACTCGTCCCTCGTATTTTTCATCTGCCTTAAGATAGATTTGCCAGAGATAATCTTTACCATTAACAGTGTCGGGAATACATCCAGGTTCTTCGGAAAATTCCCAACCATTTTGATCGATTACTGGGTGTACAACTGAAAGACTAATTACATCTTCTAAACCTTTCAATTTCCGCATAATTGCGGTACGATGCGCCCAAGGACAAGCCCAAGAAATATATAAATGATAACGTCCTGCTTCCGCTTTAAAACCGCTTGAACCATCTGCTGTAATTTGGTTGCGGAAAGTGGTTGCAGGACGAATAAATTTGCCTTGAGAGTCTTCTTGTTCTCGTTCTGATACCCACCGACCGTCAGCGAGTAAACCCAATCCCATAGTTAACTCCTTGTTTAGGATCGATCGTCAAAAGTTGTACCTGCGATCGCTTCTACTATACCCCAAACTGTCCACAGAAAAACTGCGCCAATCAACAAAAGCATTACACCGCTTAAAGCACCAAAGGGATAAATCAGGAATAAGAGTAACAAAGCAAACAGCACAATTCGGATTAGTGGGTTATTCATGGATTAATGTTTGTTAGATTACAAAGTTATTAATTCAGGATATCTTCGTAGGCTTGGCGATCGTTTCCCCCTAAAAGATGATATTTTCGATCGTGAGTTGGCAAAAAATTACACCATTAGATAAGTGACTATGTTAGCCGCAATTTTATTTGACTTAGACGGAACTTTGGTCAACACTGACCCTTTGCACTTCCAAGCTTGGCAAGAAATGTTATTAAATCATGGGATAGAAATGGATGAAACTTTTTACAAAAGTCGGATTAGTGGGCGGTTAAATCCGGTTATCATTCAGGATATATTGCCTCATTTAACTTTAGAAGAAGGCGAAAAATTTGCTGAAGCTAAAGAAGCACGATTTCGAGAATTAGCACCTTCACTGAAACCTTTAGCTGGAGTCGAAAAAATCATTAATTGGACAAAAGAACAAGGTTTAAAAATGGGGTTAGTCACCAATGCACCCCGCAAAAATGTAGATTTTATGTTAGCAAATTTAGAATTAACAGAAATCTTCGATCGCCTTTTTGTAGCGGAAGAAGATGTCATCGAAGGAAAACCCGATCCTGCTATATACAAACTTGCCCTTGAATGGTTAAATATTACCCCAGAATTAGCTTTAGTTTTTGAAGATTCACCTTCTGGTATTCGTTCTGCTGTCGGTGCAGGAATTCGCACAATTGGAATTGCTTCTACTCACGATCCACAAAAGCTTTACGATCTTGGTGCGTTTAAAGTTATCCCGGATTTTACCGATCTATCTTTGTGGAGTTTATTAGAGGAAGAAATGCAAGTTTTATGATAAGAAGTTAGTTGTGCGATCGCCATTTTCCATCACTTCAATTACTATTAAATTGATGATTTTTTTCCTCTTGCTGAAGTTCCCAATTCTCTAAAGCTTGGATATGTTCTGCGAGATTAATGTAATCATCCCACAAATTTACATTTCTACCTTCTAAGCTCATAATTCGTCTCTCATGTCCGACAATAATATCTCTCAAATCACTAATAGAAGTACGTAAATCACCAATACCACGTTCCAGAAGAATTATCCGTTCAGTACTCGCAGCTAAAGACTCTTCCACACGAGTCATCCGTTCATTACTCGCTGAAACAAATTGTTCTAACAACCCTTGAATTCTGTTGAGACTATCTTCATTCATAAAAGAAATTTGCTTAATTTCCAGTTGAGATAGTAATTAAGTATAGCCTAAATAAAATCCAAAATAACAAAGGAATAGAGATAGAGTAGGGATTGCCTACAAGTATACCTGGTTAACAATTTAAGTTTTTGGTAAGCAATGCCCACCCTACTGTACTTATAATTTGTTCGGGCGTTGCGAAGTTTTAGACTTACAATGTTGAACAAGAATCTTCAGAGGGAAGTTGGGCTTTGACAATAATCTCTTGGTAGCCTTGACTCTTAAGAACTTGGCTAAGTAAGTGTTCAACAGTTTTTTCAACTCGCTCACTAGCCGTCTTTATAAGCCAATTTTGGCAAGCAGCTTTCTCAACTTTTTTAATAGCTTCACGTTGAGCTTGTGCTTGTAAGTTAACAACGTCAGGTCCCCCACCCTAAAAAACCTCGATCGTATGAATAAACACTGGAATGTTCCAGATCAAGCTTACTGTCAAGAACCTTTAGCGGTGGTAAAGTTACAGTAATCTTATCTCCCTCAACTTGCACATCAGTATTTTGAAACTCTTTTAAGTCAACTCCCACTCGGACATTACCGTGAGCAACATATAGCAATTTACTCTCCAAGTTGAGGAAACCCTTCTCAGTTACAGGCACCACAGCATCCATTTCAAACATAGCTGTAGTCAATTCACTTACATCTTTAACTTGACGAACTATCAGTGAACCTGGATCAACTATTGGGGGGGTTTTTAGCTGACTAGTTTGGTAAAACACAATACCCAACAAAACTACAATAGCTCCGACTAACGCTCCGATTAACACTCTATTCCATAAATTTGTACCTTTGAGAGAGCTAACTGTCATATCCAACCTCCATTTTGAACAATTATTCAGTTTGGGCAATCTAAAGCTAGTATTCCCACATCAGATATAGAAAGCACACATCTGACCAGGTGAATGTTAATCCTCGATCTAGCATACACAAGTGTAGGATAGCGAATAGGAAAAACTTAAAAAAATTTATGTTCAGAGACAAGGTTACAAAAATTAAGGCTTTTTCCTTCCATATTTCTCTTTAATTCGTTCAATTTGTGCTTGGAATTCAGCGCCTTTTTCGGGATTAATCATCGAAACATAGTTAGTAAACCCTTGAATTGAAGTGAGTAAATTTCCCGAATGTCCCCAATGTTTCCCCGCTAAACCATCTTTTTCTATTTGATACAAAGTGGCGCGAAAACGTTTTAAAGTTTTTTTATCAACATTGAGTTTAGAGTTAACAACCACTCCAGTAACATCCTGCTGATTAGTATTTCGCATAATGCGAGTTTTCTCTTCATTAATGACAAAACCTTCGTGATCGACAATTGATTCAGTACGTCTTAAAATATTGCATATATGTCGGCTAAATTCGCCGGAAGTGGAAAAGGTTAAATCATCGGCGTAGCGAGTGTAAACAAAACCTAATTTTTCTGCCATTTGTTCGAGGCGGCGATCGAGTCTCCGACACATTATATTAGTAATAGCTGGACTCGTGGGCGCACCTTGAGGTAAATGTCTTTCGCTAAGTGCTACATAATAAGTTTTTCCATCTAATTCTACTTCAACAACTTCCGGTTCTGTACAAATTAAACCAAAGATTGTTGCCGCAATATCTGAATAACCTAATGATTGAAAAAGTCCTTTGACTCGTTTGTAAGAAATTGAGGGAAAGAAGTCTTTTAAATCGAAGTTAATAATAACTTCTGCACCGATATGAGGTTGGGCGTTAGTAACAATAGAATAACCTTGGCGAAAGCCATGTGCGGCGTTGTGCAGGGGAACTTTTTCGAGTATATTATGAAGTATCCAATGTTGTGCTTTTTTTAGTCGAGGCATGGGGGCGGAAATTAGACGATCGCCTCTCGTCTTTTTCGGTATTTTGAAGCGCACATAATGAGTAATTGGCGAAGTTTTTCGAGAAAAGGCGAGAAAGCGCAATTCTCCAATACTAATCCCCATTGCATTAGCGATTTCTTGGGCGGTATTATAAGCAGGTAAACCGTAACTTTCTAATCTTTCTTGATTGTATTCAGTATCGTTTAATCCAGCAGAAACGCGATCGCCTAAATAAACTATTTCCTGTGCTTTTCTTTGTCGCCAAGCTTCTGCCCTTTCTTGTCTTTCCCTTTCCCGACGTTCTTTATTTTCCTGACGTTTTCGCTTTGATTCTTCTAAACGTTGAAGATAAACTTGTTTTTTCAGATATGGTTCATTGTGCAGCTGACGATTTTGGCGATAAAGTTCATTAAGTTCTCGTTCTATTTCGCCACGTCTGCGAATCTCATCAGCTGGATCTGTTGGTAATTCGCCTTCTGCGGGCCAAAATCCTAAGCGAATCATTTCTTCTAAAATTACTTCTTCTCTGGAAGTTTGGCGGATGCGATCGTATAATTCTTGGCGAGTTCTAGGTTGTTGCTCAGTCATATCATTTTAGCTTAATTTAGCAGATTTCTTTACATTTTATGTGCCAGCCACAAAGCCAAATTCCGCATATAAGTATGGACATCTTCCAAAGCACGAGGTTCGGTTTTTATAGTGTTTCCCGGAGCTTCATCCACAAAGCTAGGACAACCCATATCCGCATCCCAATTGTAATCACAGAAATGATGAAAAGTTGATTCTGCCACTCCACGCCCCAGTTGATTTCCTTCAGAATCTTTGACACTTTCAAAAGCTACAGCTAAGTTAAATGTTCGCCTTGAAACTAAACTTTTACCCATAGCAATTACCTTGCCATTCTTTGCATCTGGGGCAATTCCTACAGCGCCTTCGTGGGGATGGGCGGGGAAAAATTCGATGATTCCTGAAGGCAAATCGGGATTTTTTAATAGTTCGTGAATGGGTGCAACAGGGATAATTTTTTGATAGTCGCCGTTGCGTCCAGAATGATAGTTAGGCCAAGAAATATAACTAGTATAAATATCATCGACACAGCGCCGAGTTTCATCTGGATCGGGATTTTTAGTTTGGAAATAATGGGCAACGCCAATTATCGGAATATCGCAAATAGAACAACCCAAATCTTGATGATCTCGCGTTGCTAAAATTCCCCCTCCACGCTTATTAAATGCCTCAATTCCGGCAATATCTTGCTTGGTTAAACCATCACCCACATCAACAGCAAATAACCATAATTCATCAAAATCCGAATCACCCAAATTACTTAAAACTGGGTCATTTCCTTGGGCATCAGATTCTCGATCTCTTGCTGTTACTTGAAATAGATAATTTCCGGCTTCATCTTTGACAGAGGCGAGATAATCTCTTAATAGCGAGAAACGGGCAATACTCCAATCATCTTCAGTCGTGGAAATGGTAGTTTGCAACAGAATTTTAATTGGTTCGCTCATAATCTCTGCCATCCAAACTGATTAAATTAAGCAAAAAATAAAACGCTATTACCAGTAGGTTTCCCCTTCGTAAACATCTCAGGACTAGATCGCTCAACTCCAGCCTAGTCCAGGTACCCTCGCTCATTAGTTTCACGGAAACCAAACCGGAATAGCGAGGGTACCTGAGACTAGGCACAGTCAAGAGCGGGCTAGTGATGCGTGGGCGGACTAAGCGCAAGGACAGCGATCCACTGCCCAGAATGCAAGGTTGTTGGTGCCTACTGGTATAGCGAATTTGGAAGTTACCTGCGTTGACGAAAGTGATGTGTTCTTAAAGCCAAAATGTGTTCACATGGGCCTTTGAACAACTTATTTTGTAAGTGCCAATTGCAGGTACATTCTGCTTGAATTATACGCTGATCTGAGTCGATCGTCAAAGAGGGATTATAAGTTTTTTCCTGATCTTTGACCACACCTTGCAAAACCAAAACATTAGCAGCATCGCTAGTACAAGAAGTAACTTCGACCGCATTTTGACTTAAAAAACGAGTCGCTTTTTCCTCTCTTTCATTAGCAAATCGTAATTTCTCCATTGGTAGCGGTTCGCGACTTAATTCCCGCACGCGATATACTTGCTTGTTTAAGTCAAAAATTGCACTACCAGCTTGCGTGTAACTACTTAATGCACCGAGAACTACAGAACGGTCTAAGTTCAATCTACGGGCAAGCACATCGGGCGTTTCTGCCCAATTTTGTTTTAAAGCGTTGAAAATTTGCTGTTTTGTCAAGTTATCCACTTCGGCGCGAGGTGCCATCAAGTCAAAGTTCCCCGCTTGCGCCCAATCGTTTGTTGTCCATCCCGACAAACCCAAGGTAAAGGACAGATCGCCCAAATCTGCAACATAAAAGGAAGGCATCCCCGTACCGAGTAGATAAACGGTAAACTTTTTCGCAATGGGAATCAAGCGTTCCAAGATGTGCAAGCGACGGCGACCCCAAACGCGAATTACCTGTTCGTCATTTCCCAAGTAGGGAGAACGGGAACAGACAACCTCAATATTCCAGGGTTCAAACACTACCCGTACAGGTTGCCCAGGTGTTAGATGATACCGCATTCCTCTTGGCCCTTTCTTTTCTTTGTGTCGCCGCAAAACGAAACAAAGATTGTGAATATCCATTGGGTGTAAATCGAATTTTGTGGCGGGTAAAGACATGGCGGAACTTACTTGTAAAAAACCCCTTACCCAGCTATCTGGTAAATCGATTTTGACTTCTTTAAATGATTCTTCGTTAGTAGTTTGAACTTCAAAACCTGAAGGATCGACTTCTAATTTTGTTGTCTTGTAATTGCGGATTTTCTGAAACTCATTGTACAAATCGTGAGAGTAATCGATGTTAGTTGTTCCGCAAGCAAATTCATCGATATTTTTAAAGACTTCGTAACTTGCGCCGAGTCGCCCATAACTTGATTCATCGACACTGAAACATTCAAAAAATATTTCGTCTGGGTGAACTGTAATTACTGGATCGAAGAGAAAGTAAATGTCTAATTCTTTGCGGAATGCGTATTGACGAAATTTTTCTCTAGCATCATAGTATGGTTTGAGGCGTTGATAATGTTGATTGTACAAATTGTTCAATTCCGTCCGCAATTCCTGCATTCGGTTAACAATTTCTTGCCTTTGTACCGCTACTTTTTGCCAGTCAATTTCTAACTGTTTCGCCGCCCATTCTTTATATTCTGTTTTATCTTTTGGTTTGAAACGCAAGTCGGAAACAACTACGTCATGTAAGGCGCTAATTGCTTCTCGAAAAGCGATATTTTGGCGCAATTCTCCGATGAAAAATGTAGGTTCGCGCTTGGTGTCGGGGGAGAATGACATCTGAGTGCGATCGCCCTTATCGACAACAGCAGTACTTCCTTTGTAAGCGTAATTTACTTCCATAGCAATTGTTATCCTTGAATAACTACAGTGTAACGATAATTCATTTTTTTAAACCGCGAAGGACGCAAAGGACGCAAAGAAAGAAATGATGAGAGGTTATCTGCTAAGATGCGAAGGAATATAAATTCCATCTGCGTTCATCTGCGTTCATCTGCGGTTTTAAATTCTTTCACTAAAATTGGTAATTCTAAATCTGGATAAGTGCGTTTGATGTTTACCATACATTCGATCGCAGCTGCCTTATCAGCTATTACCATTGTTGCAGATTGTCGGGTCATGATTTCTGCTACTACGGTAGCAGCTTCTAAACTCTTTTGCGCCTCCCCATTCAAAAAAGCAAAAATGCGTTTTTTCGCCACACTTCCCCGATTTACTAAACACAAAACTGTGATAAAATAAGGTGTTAATTCCTCCAATTTTTCGGGATCGTTAACAGCGTAATTTTCCAAATAGTTGGTGACAAATAACTGCATATCTGTTGCTGGGTGTTCGCTAAATTTTAGCAAATACTCTTGTCCGTCAGCTTCTTGAAAATAGCGAGTTACCAAGTTTCGCCCAAAACTGCGAACTTCTTCTTTGATGCTATCGCAGAGAGTAATTAACACGCTGGGTGTCAAATCTTCCGCAGTAAAGAAAGTATTGAATAAGCGAAAACCAAATTCTTGACTATCTTCCCATTTACTTTCAACTATTCGCACGCCAGATAACATTTCTGCTTCATTTCCCCGCAAGCGAGGCAAGCTTTTCAGAAATATTTCTCGCGCCGCTTCTCTCACAGCTAAAATTTCATTATCCGCCAGTTTAACTATTTCCATTGTTTCAAATTCTTCTGCCCATTTATCAGCATTGGCGATGATTACATACCCTGCTAATTCCTGAGTTGCAGAAGATTTCGCTTTTAGCAATCTCAAAGCAGTATCTTTGCTAATATTTGTCATCCATTCTGGTAAATCTTCTTTCAAGAAACGAACGAGATATTGACAAACTTCTTCTTTTGTTTTTGATATCATTAAAAGATCGATCGTTTCCGTTGCTAACCTAGCGGCGAAGTCAGAATGATCTACTGCGAGGCGGCGAATAACTGGGCGAATGGCGTTACGAATATCGGCTAATTCATGAGTTGCCATTGCGATGAGCAATGAATACTGATTTAATAAAGTTGAATCGGGAAGTTGTCCAAAAATTCTAATCCCAAGTCCGCGAATTGATTCGTATTCTGAGACTATTAAAGAATCGATTAATCCGGGTGGTAAATTTGCGGCTGGTGTTTCATGATTTAAGAGGATTCTTGCGCCTAATTCTTGCACTTCTAATACAGGATGTCTCAGTAAATCTTGAATAATTGACATTCCCAAAGTGCGTAACTGCGGAGTAAAACAAGTTAGGAGAGTTTCCGCGATGTCTTTTGCTTTTTCCCCTGCGTCGTTGGGTAATGCTAAAACTTCGGTGATGATTTTAACGATTAAAAGTTTTGCTGCATTCTCATTGAGAATTGAAGAATTGAGGAGTTGACGGGCGAATTGGCGAGTATCAGCAAAAGGATTAATGACTAAAGCAGTGATAAAATTAGCATCAGCGAGAAAGGGTTCTCTTGTTTCTTCAATCCAGCGATAAGCTGTGGTTCTAGCTTCAGGAATTACACAACTTGCTAAAGCTAAAACTAATTCTAAATTAGGTGCGGCAGAGTTGTAAAGACTTTGGGCTAATTCAAAGGCAAATCTCGCTGTGATTTCATAAGGTTTACTCAGTAATTTAATGATTGTTGCTGTGTCTAACTCTGTGCAAAACTGAGAACATTCGCGCAATGCTTTGATGGCGAATTGATGTACTGGTTGGCAGTTACTTTCTAATAATAAATTCAACAATTCTGTAGGTTGTTGTTCCCAAAGTTTCGGGAAAGCTTCTTCCCGTACATTTGGTTCTGGATCTCCTGGTTTATAGTTTTCTTTACATAACCACGCTTTGTTATTTTCTTTGTATTCGTAACGGGGGCTGTTTTCATAAAGGATGTGATTAAATGTGAGATAGCCAGCGTAGATATCCCAGCTTTTACTAATAGTAATATTCTCCCAATTATCGTTGAATCTTTGCCATTGAGAGACAGTTGTTGTTTTGACTGGTTGTGCATCATTATCGGAATATTGTAAAAGAATGTTAGCAGCAATTTTCACGTAATTATCATCACTGATTTCTCCTAATTTTTTTAGGGTGCGCCAAACCCTACTTTGTAGATAATCACGAGTTAAACTGCTGTAAGCAATTCTTGAATTAGGGCTTTTTAATTCTGCTGAAATCTCATCATTAGCAACTTGATACCATTGCCTTGTGTCAGGATTATATTTGTAACCGTATCTTACTAATTCACCAACTTCTGGAATATTTATCCGATAACGATCGGTACGAAAATTTGCCTTCTCTTTTTCAATCCGGTAAGCTATAATTCCAAAAACTTCTGCATCTAAACGATATTCAGCTACTTTGAAAATGTGGCGAATCTGTTTGAAATAGTTCGGTTTAAATGGTGCGGTTCGCAGAATTTCTAAGAGTGCGGGACGGACATTTTCGTTATTAATTTGGTAGATGGTATCGAGGACGGCAAAACCTTGGTAATCGCAACTCTGTAGATATGCTTTTAAGAGGTTGGCAAATTCTGTTGCCGAACCATTTTTAGCTGTTTCTTGTAATAGCTTGGGTAGTTCGGCTATTTTTTGCGATCGCAAATTCCCCTTCTCTGCTTCCTCCGAAAGTTTAAATGCTGCTTCCCAAGAAATTCGCCGCACGAATTCGGGAGTTTGGGGATTTTGATATAACTCTTTTAAAGCGGGTAAAGCTTTTTTATCACCGCAGTTTCCTAACGCCCAAGCAATGCAATAATCCCTTAAAGGTTCGTCTGTACCGATAAGTTCTACAAGTGAGGAAACTGCTTCTTTAATTTTTAATTCTCCGGCTCGCCAAATCACTCTTTCTAAAGGCCAATTTTCCTCTTCCTGTTCGGCAAGTCGATTTAAAATCGCAGTTTTACGGGCTTTATTTGGATCTGAAGATTTAGCTTTTTTCGGTGCGGGAGTTTCAGCAACTCCAGTGTTGCTAACATCTTGATAGCCTTTTTTTGTCTTTTCGCTGACTAATTTCTCAAAAACTTTTTCAGCTTGGGCTAGAGTTACTGGTTGCTCGGTTTTTACTCCTTCTTTGAGGGTAGCGCCTCGGCGACCGTAGCGGAAGTTTACCACGTATCGATCGCCCCCAACCAAACAAAGATCGACTTCATAAACTTTGTCGGAAGTTCCTTCTTGGTAATGAAGGGTGGTTCGCTTAATTAGTTGCATCGTGGTTCTTCCTGTGTCGAAAATCTTCCATCCCGCCAGGGACTCAAGTCCCTGGCTAATAGCTTAAGTCCTCTGAAGAGGACTGAAAAGAGACATTTAATCCAATTTAATGTAACGCAGATTAGATCCCCCCTAACCCCCCTTACCAAAGGGGGGAACCGGATTCTAAGTCTCCCTTACCAAAGGGGGAACCAGATTCTAAGTCTCCCTTACCAAGGGGGAGAACTCCTTTCAAAGTCCCCTTGGTAAGGGGGATTTAGGGGGATCAAAATGTATAAGGTCATAACTAGCTATTTATATTAATTTAATTATTTTTGTAAACCGGGGATTTGGTTCCCCGGCGAGATGGGTGTTTAACCTGCTGCCAAACTTTCGACGCTGAGTGGCACCAATTCTCCTTGGCGCGTAAGTCCTAATAACATGGGTTCTTGGGGTTGAATAAACTGTCCTGTGAGTACGCAGCGTTCTTCTTTTTGGGCTGTGGCGGGTATACTGGCTCTGATATCCAATTTGGAAAATTGGGGTTTGTACGAACCTGATTTTTGTTGGACGTAATTCCAGAGAATTTCCCGAATTAATGCCTGATATCCCTGATTGCCAGCCAGGTCTTTCAGTCTATCTTTCAATTCTCTCTCTAAACGAATGCTGGTAACGTCCATTTCGGTGGTTGAGGTACGAGTTAAGGCTTGCATGAACTTTTCTCCAAAAAAGGGTGGACAAATCTATAATACAAGTGTAGTATTTAAAAAGTAAGATTTCTAAGTTACAGCTTTCAAAAACTACTCCAGTGATTTACCAACAGTCTCTTTCCACTCAAATGCCTTCTTTCCCACGCTTCGACGGTGGCAAAACAGCTACCTGGCGTGCTGGAATGGGTATAGGGGTGGATTGTCTGTTGAGGGGAATCTATATTTTTGGAGAACGAGGTATTTCGGAAGATGGCGATTTTATTAGTGTCGCCAATCATCAACGTAATCTAAAAGCAAATTTACCGAGACGAAGCGGGAGGTACAGGCACAGAATAACTGTACCTGCATAAACAAGAAGAATCAAAAACCTTCTGACCCCCGCTTCTAAGTAAACAAAGAGGCGGGGGTTTTTAAATAAGGAGTTGAATCGTGACGATAGCTTCGCAATCGCAGATACGCAATCCAATGGATGTATTAGGACAGTCGGTGGTGGTTTTTTCGCAGAACTACTTGCCGATGAGTCGAGTCAATATTAAACGTGCAGTTGTTTTGTTGGTGACTGGTAAGGCGGAACCTTTGGATCTGATTAAGGGTAAGACTTTGCAGATTCGATCGCCTTCGCAGGTGTTTCATGTTCCACAACAGATTCGTCTGACTGTTACTAGCAATGAACGATTGTGGAAAGTGCCTCCGGTGAATCGGCGTGAGGTTTTGCGGCGGGATCATTATAGCTGCCAATACTGCGGTAGTACTAAGAATCTGACGCTGGATCATGTGATTCCCCGATCGAAGGGCGGAAAACACAGCTGGGATAACGTAGTTATTGCCTGCGAAAGGTGTAATTCTCGCAAGGGCGATCGTACTCCTTTACAAGCGGGAATGCTATTGCGAAGTCAACCGAAAGCGCCGATGCACCCAGCAGTCTCTTTTGCCGAACAGTTCTGGCGCGAACAGCAAGAAAATCTGGAATAAAAGCGGGAGAAACCCGATAATGCTGAAACTCACTTACACCGAAAATGGCTTTAATTTAGAGCGTCTGGCACAATCTCTAGAAGATTGGGTCACGGCACGGGTGATTCTGTCCCTCCGCGCTGGTTGGCATATTTGCGTTGAACCGAGCACTGCTTCGTTCTTGCTACCTGCTGATTTGCCAGGGATTGAACGTCTGGAAATTGAGGCAAGACGCGAAGATTCTGAAATTGTCTCTGTAAGTGCTTGCGATGTCGATTATGTCGAAATTAGTTTGCGCGGCAGCTGGGTTTCGGCAAGTTCTGAGAGCGATGAGGGAGTTTTTGTCGTCACGATGAGCGATCGAACTGAATTCTTTTTGTTTAAGTTGTGGCAGCAAGCGCAAATTGTCGCTTCCTGCGTGAGTGAATAATTAATAGTTTTTTGAAGTTCTGGGGTGAGCTTTTTGGCTCACTCTTTTTTTGTTTTATCCCAAATCCGGCTTAAAAAACTTAGTTATTTCTCAAGTTGCTTAGGGTAGGAAAAGTGCGATCGCCCGCTCCTCTTTTCTTGACTGAAAACTCAGTATATTTATCAAAGTCACGGGTTTTACTTAGGCAACGTTTAGGGAAATACGGAAAAATTCTAGGTTTTATGCGATAAATACTGATAGTAAGTCAAAATTAAATTTATCTCTCAGTAAAAACTCTGTAAAACTTCTAGTTGAAATTGCACAGATAAGCAGTTAAATAAGCCCCAAACTTTCATTATAAATTTACAGAAAACACCAACTTCCCTGATTTTAATTTCATAGTTAATTGATTAGATTATTAATAACAAAACATTAGACTTCATTACCTATCAGGAGAAGAACAAATGAAATTTACAAGCACAAAAATTCGCTCTTTATTAGGAGCCGCCGCTGCGAGCATTTGTCTTATTTCTGCTACTAGTCAGCAAGCTACTGCCGGACAACTACATAATGGCTGGAACTATGGCATTGATGCTTTGAATGATGGCTCTGGCGGGTCAAGCTTTGAAATTAAAGGCATGGCTATCAAAGAAACGGCTGATAGCATTTTCGTTGCACTTACTGGTGGTATGCCTTTGACAGGAGTTACTAACGGCGGCGCTGCTGATGGAAACATTGGTTGGGGAGACTTATTCTTCAACTTTTCCGGGCAGAATTTCCAAACTGCAAGCAATACAAACAGTTTGTTTGGCATTCGTTTTGCTGGTGCTAATGATTCTTTAGCTGCCAGTACTGGAGTTTACAGTAATGTTAAGGCTGCTAGCGTTACAGGAGTGAATCACGGCTACAACAGCTTGAACCAATACTATAACAGTGGTTTTAATAGAACCAATACTCAAGGTACAGACTTGTCAACAGCACAAGCTGCTTACAACTACTTCGGACAAACTACACCAATTCTGAATGTCATCAGTTCAGGTACGAAGGTGGGTGATATTACAATGCTCACTGCTTCTCAGTTGACTGCTGCGGGTCTTAACTTTGGTCACTTTAGTGCAGCTGGTACTCAAATGATCGGATTCCAGTTTAACCGTTCTTTGTTGGCTAGCGGTAGCTATCTTGCTAATGTGTTTGTTGAGTGTGGTAATGATGGCGTTGCACTGGCAGGAAACTTGGCGCAAGTACCCGAACCTTCTGCTATAGTTGGTTTAACTTTGGTAGGCTTGAGCGCTGCTGGTTCTATGCTCCGCAAGCGTCGCTCAGTTGTTAAATAACAGATTTTTTCTGCCGATGAACTAGGTTTTGAGATATGGTGAGAATGCAGAAATCTTGATTTATATCCGGTCTTTTTGATTGACTATAGATTGCCATGTTCTCAAAAATTTTGCTATTTTTCTTCAGGGTATGCTACTACATAATCAATTTATTAAAAAAGCGATCGCTAAAACCAGCGGTAGATCTGAATCTGTTCTACCGCTTTTAAATTATGAATTATAAATCTGTTGCTATTTGCGGAATCGTAAAATAAAAAGTACTGCCTTTTCCTAACACGCTTTCTACCCAAATCTTTCCCTTGTGCTTTTGGACGATCGTTTTACAAATAGCTAAACCTAAACCTGTTCCACCTTTTTGACGGGAATCAGAAGCATCAACTTGTTGAAAACGCTCGAAAATACTTTCTAACTTTTCCGGTGGTATTCCTCTTCCTTCATCTTCTACTGAGAAGCGAATCTCAGAATCAGAAGTTTCATGATTTACTAACTCTGCTTTCAACCAAATAGTACTACCAGGGGGAGAAAATTTGATGGCGTTACTGAGTAAATTAGTGATTACTTGAACGATCGCACCAGAACTCACCCATAAATTAACATGAATCGGCGCAACTTTAATCGTAATCAATGCTTGATTGGCAAGAGTTTGCACTGATTCAACTGCCTGTTTCATCAACTCACTTGCACTGCATTCTTCTAGTAATAATTCGAGACAACCTGATTCCAGACGTTCCAAATCTAAAATATCATTTACCAACTGCACTAGGCGAGTGCTATTATTCACTGCCATTTGTAAAAAATGCTGGAACTTCTCTGGTTGATTGTCAAATCTTCCCGATTGAAGTAACCCTAAAGCGCCACAAATTGAAGTTAGTGGAGTGCGGAGTTCGTGACTAACTACGGAAATAAATTCATCTTTGACTCGTTCTGCTAATTGCAGATCGCTAATATCTTGAATTTGGGAAACACAATACAACGGAGTACCATTTTCTTGAGATCGGATTACAGATGTACTTTGAATTGTCCAAATCACCTTTCCTTGTTTATGGATGCAGCGTTTTTTCATTTGAAAAGAACGCTGTTTTCCCGATAGCAATAGCTGTATATTTTCCTCGATCGCATAGAGATCTTCCGGGTGAGTAATCGAGCAAAAAGTTCGTTGTAATAATTCCGTTTCCCTGTAGCCAACTATCTCGCAAAGTGCCTGATTAACCTCCATAAATTCTCCATCCAAGGCAACTAGTGCCATGCCAATTGCCGCATCATCAAATGCTAACCGAAATCTAGCTTCACTTTCGCGCAAAGCGGCTTCGGCACATTTGCGATCGCTAATATCTTGCACGATTCCATGCCCAACGATCTCTCCATTGTCTCGCTTTTCTAGCAAAGAACGTCTCGCCAATAACCACTTCAATTTACCAGATGGCGTAATCACTCGCCATTCATAAGAAAACGGCTCAAAGGTGCTAAGATTTTGACGCACAGCAGAATTATAGGCTTCCACATCCTCTGGATGCCATTGTTTAGAAATGAGAGAAAAATCTGCTAAAGCTTGCTTAGGTTTGATTTCTAATATTTCTTCAACAGCTGCACTAATATATTCCAGTTGAGTAGATCCATCTGGCGAATGAGCAATAGTGTAAATAATTCCGGGTACGTTAGCTGCCAATTGTTGAAATCTTGCTTCACTTTCTCTTAATGCCCTTGTTTGTTCCGCGACTTGTTGTTCTAATTCTCGTTCATAGTTGGCTCGTAGTTGTTCATTTTGTCGCCGTTCGGTAATGTCTTGAAAAGCATTGATCGCATAGAGTACTTTACCAGATTTATCAAAAACCGGAATGGTGTTAACTTCGATCGGCACTCGTCGTCCATCTACCTTAACTTCCATATCATCAATATAAATTGCTTCCCCTTTTAATCCTCGAATTGCCGGAAGTTTTTCCGTTGGGTAATACTCATTAGTACCTGCTAGATAAAGCTGATAAACTTCGGAAAGTTTTTCCGCAGGAGTTGGTGTCACTCCCGGCGTTAAGATTTCTTTGCCTTTATTATTAACAAAAATCACTTGTCCAGAGGGAGCATGAACGCTCACGCCAACCGGAACGCTATCCAAAAAAGTTTCTAGGGTTTGCTGATTCTCTTGTAGTGCCTGGAAAGAGGTGTTAAGCTGAGTCATCATTTGATTAAATCCAACTCGTAAAGCATCAACTTCTTTAATCCCAGTAGGAGAGAGTGGTGCTATGGGTTTTCCGGCAGAAAATTCTTGAGTGCAACGGTTCAGTTTCTGAATGGGTTGAGTAATTTTCCTTGCCGTCCACAATCCCAGTAAAATGGAACTCATCAGGGCTAAACCGCAAAGTAGTGCGGTGCGATAAGTATTTGCTTGAATTTCGCCGATAAAGTCCGATTCTGGGACTACAATTACGATTAACCAATCTATTCCCAATCGATCGCGAAATGGTATCACTTGAACAAATTGTGTGGCATTGTTTTGTTCAATATCAATCTGTTCAATGTTATTAATTTGGGTTAAACTTCCGAAACGTTTGGTTAATTGTCGAGTTGTTTCTCGAATGATGGGATTTGTGCTTTCTGTGGCTTTAGTGCGCTGCAATTTTCCGGCTTGGGATGTGAATAAGGGATAGTCGGTGGAACTAGCAATTAGTAATCCCGATCGCTCAATCATAAAAACTTGTCCAGATTGACTAATCTGTAGAGTTGATAGAAATTGATTGAAATGATTGAGCGTAATATCAGTTGCTACCACTCCCTGAAATTTGCCGGAACTGTTATAAACGGGTAATCCCGCAGAAATTCCTAAATAATTTTTTTGGCTAACAAATTGGTAAATGGGGCTCCATGTTGCCTTACCTGCTTGTTTGGGACTTTGATACCAAGGTCTGATTCTGGCATCATAATTTTGAGTAATGATTTGGGTTCGGATCTTGTTACCTTGGTCATCAACATCAGAAAAAGAAAGGATGCCTTTGGCGAAGCGTTGGGTGCGATAAACACTAAATAAGGGATTTTTATACCCGGAACCAATCATACCCCCGCGTTCGTTGGCGATCGCTATTGTACTAACTGAAGGAAACCGCGAGATTTGTTGCCAAAAAAACTTTTCTAAAGTTGCTGTGTCTTCGGTCTGGAAGTTAGGTATAATTTCTAAACGAATTGCATCAGCGTTGAGTTGGTTCACTAGATGGGGAATTGCCAAGGTTTTGTCTAAGTAAAGTGTGGTGCGATTCCCAACTTCTCTCATCAACTGATGAGCTAAATTTTCTACTACTCGCTGTCCGCTGCGAAAGGATAGATAACCTACAAGCGTTACTGCACCTACAGTTTGCAACACAAAGGGAACCACCAACACCCATCGCAACGGAATGTTTAACTTTGGGTGAGAAAGGCGTTGGGGAAAGGCGATCGGCATAACAGTTAAATCGAGAAGGAGAAATAATTGCAATCTTAATAGTTTTGATTATTCTCCAAAATTTTCGTTACTTCAAGTTTTATTATAGAAGGCAAATTGATTTAAACTAGTCCAGGATTTTCACTAACTGTCATGACCTTTAAAGAATCTCATGTTTATCCGGTAATTTGGCAAACAGACCACGTTTTGTTAATTGACCAAAATCGTTTGCCTGCTGAGTATACTTTAGTAGAAATTAACAATTCTGATGATATGGCATTGGCAATTAAAACGATGATTGTTAGGGGTGCACCTGCGATCGGAGTTGCTGCTGCTTATGGGATGTATTTAGGGGCGAGAGAAATTACTGCCGAAAGTCGGGAATTGTTTTTAAGCCAATTAGAAAAAGTAGCCCAAAAGTTAAGTGCCACTCGTCCTACTGCGGTAAATTTATTCTGGGCAATTCAAAGAATGTTAACTGCTGCCAGTCGCACTTTAGGTTCAGTAGAATATCTAAAAGAGGTATTACTAGAAACGGCAAAAAGTATTAATTTAGAAGATTTACAAACTTGTCAAGCGATCGGCGATCGAGGTTTAGAAATTTTACCAAAAACCCCAGAAAAGTTGACGATTTTAACTCATTGTAATGCTGGGGCTTTAGCTACTGCTGGTTATGGTACGGCTTTAGGTGTAGTGCGATCGGCTTGGCGAGAAGGACGTTTAGCAAGGGTTTTTGCTGACGAAACTCGTCCTCGTTTACAAGGTGCCAAATTAACCGCTTGGGAATGCGTGCAAGATGAAATTCCTGTTACTTTAATTACTGATAGTATGGCAGCCCATTGTATGAAGCAAGGTTTAATTCATGCGGTGGTTGTCGGTGCCGATCGAATTGCTGCTAATGGCGATACTGCAAATAAGATTGGCACTTATAGCGTAGCAATTTGTGCCAAAGCCCATAACATTCCCTTTTTTGTCGCTGCACCACTTTCCACAATTGATTTTAGTTTAATTGATGGCAGTCAAATTCCTATTGAAGAACGCGATCCTTCAGAGGTTTACCAAATCGGAAAAACCCGAATTACGCCGGAAGGGGTAGATTTTTATAATCCCGCTTTTGATGTGACTCCGGCAAATTTAATTACCGCAATTATTACCGAATTTGGTGCAGTTGCTCCAAGTGAATTGAAACAATTTGAGGAAAAGCAAGCAGTTTAAAAGGGTATGTTGTTGCGCTTTAGCGCTCTTATTCTAGCTGTAATAAGAGTGCTAAAGCACAACAACTTACTTAATTTATTTAGGGAAAGATTAATTAGTGCCTGATACTCCTGATCCCCTGCCTTTGCCTCAAAATATTCAACGATAAAAGCATCTAGCAAGAGATCGACACGCCGCTGACTGCGCTCAACAGGTTTTCCACCAACTCGCAGTACAGCCCGTTTCATCTGTTCTTCTGTAACTTCTGGAATATCTGAAAGATCGATCGCCTCATCTGACATTGCATTAATCCGCTTTTTATCGATTGCTCCTTAGTTACTTGAAGTAAAATCTCAATAAATGAATTAGAAGTTAGAAATTTTTATCGACTCGAACAGTCGATCGCCAAAACGATCCCATAGCTGAAATCGTTGTAAACTAAGCTTTCACAGACTTGCTGAAATTATTAAGGTTTAGTAAAATCTGTATTTAGTTTCAAATTTTCATGGTATTTATTGAAAATAATTCTTAATGAGACTATCCTCAAGCAGGGAAAGATGGACGGTGAAGAGCTAGTGGACCTCAAGCATGAGGATTGGCGATCGTTTGTTTATTTGAGCGAATACCCAGTCGTAAGTTTTGATGAAATGGATGAGAAATCAGAAACCGGAATAACTTTCTTAGCAAACACAAAAGCAGGGGACTGTGTACGCATAGTTTCGTTGAACTGCGGGGAAGCGAACAACCGCTTGATGGGAATGGGATTAATGCCAGGGGTGCAGTTAACGATCGTTAGTGCATCGGGAACTGGTTCTGTGATTGTGGGATTTAACGAGCAACGCTTGGGATTAGGTGCAGATATGGCGCAACAGATTCAGGTGAGAGATGCCAAATACTCAGGAACAGTTCCAGATAACTCTTTCACACCAAGGAATACAACCATGAAAACTGATAGTAATTCTACGGTTAAACTGCGGAATGCGGCGATCGGTTCGGTAATGAAAGTGATCGGATACGAACCAACTGCCCGTGATTATAAACGCAAATTATTAGCAATGGGACTTACCCCACACACAGAATTTACAGTTACTCGCCATGCACCTTTGGGAGATCCTACTGAAATTGAAGTGCGGGGATTTCGTTTAAGTTTACGCAAAGCTGAAGCTGATGCTTTAATCGTGGAATTAATCTAGGAAGTGAAATAATGGCAAACAAAGTAATTGGATTAGTGGGAAATCCTAACTGCGGAAAAACCACTTTATTTAATGCCTTAACGGGTGCAAATCAGCACGTGGGAAATTGGCCTGGTGTGACTGTGGAACGCAAAGAAGGTAGTTATCGTTATCGTGGTAAAAATATTAATGAAGCTAACCAAATTACGGTTGTTGATTTACCGGGAGTTTATTCGATCGATGCGGGTGATAGTACAACTGGACTTGATGAATTAGTAGCAAGAGATTATTTACTTTCTGGTGAAGCGGATCTCATAGTTAATATTGTCGATGCTTCCAATTTAGAACGCAATCTTTACCTGACTACCCAAATTTTAGAAATGGGTGTACCGATGGTGATTGCTTTAAATATGATGGATTTGGCAGCAAACCGAGAAATTAGCATTGAACCGGAAGTTTTAGCTGAAAGATTGGATTGTCCGGTGATTCCTTTATCTGCTCATACGGGGAAGGGAATTACTTTATTGTGTGATACGATCGCTCTAGCATTTTCACAACCAACAATTCCCCGATCGTACTGTGCTTATCCGCCTGTAATTGAAGATGCTTTAGCAGATTTAATCCCGATTTTGCGAGCGAAATCTGTGGGGAACTCTGCGAATATTCGGTGGTTTGCTTTAAATTTGTTGCAGTATGACGATCGCCATCTTCCCGACTTAGGACAAGAGGTTTTGCGAAAGATTAGCGAACATCGCCATCTCATTCATCAAACATTAGGAGAAGATACCGATTTGCTAATTGCTGATAGTCGGTATAGTTGGATTCATCAAATTATGCAGGGAGTCACGCAACGCACAAATGTTGTTAAGCAAACTGTGAGCGATCGGATCGATCGAGTAGTTCTCAATCGTTGGTTGGGTATCCCGATCTTTCTGGTTGTCATGTACTTGATGTTTCTCTTTTCGATTAACGTTGGCGGCGCATTTATTGACTTTTTTGATATTGGTGTCGGGACAATTTTTGTCGGGGGAACTGCTCATGTATTAAAACAAATGAGTGCTCCTGGTTGGTTAATTGGGTTACTTTCTGATGGAGTTGGCGGTGGGATTCAAACCACAGCAACCTTTATTCCCCAAATTGGATTACTGTTCATTTTCTTAGCTATTTTAGAAGATTCTGGCTATTTAGCAAGAGCGGCATTTGTGATGGATCGCTTAATGCGATTTATGGGATTACCGGGTAAATCTTTTGTGCCAATGATGGTAAGTTTTGGTTGTAATATTCCCGGAATTATGGCAACTAGAACTTTGGAAAATCGGCGCGATCGCTTAATGACAATTATCATGAATCCCTTCATGTCTTGCGGCGCACGTTTACCAATTTACGCTTTATTCTGTGCCGCATTCTTCCCCACAAATGGACAAAACATTGTATTTCTTCTCTACATTTTGGGAATTTTAGCCGCAATTTTCACCGGATTAGTAATGAAACATACCTTATTTCGGGGAGAAGCAGCACCTTTTGTCATGGAGTTACCACCCTATCATATTCCTACTATAAAAGGAGTGCTAATTCGCGGTTGGGATCGACTGAAAGCATTCATCACTAAAGCGGGAAAAATGATTGTAATTATGGTGGTAATTTTGGGATTAATTAACTCTGTAGGTGTGGATGGATCTTTCGGGAAACAAAATAGTCAAGATTCGATTTTGAGTGCTTTTAGTCGCACCATTACTCCTGTATTTACGCCGATGGGTATTCAACAGGAAAATTGGCCTGCTACAGTAGGTTTATTTACCGGAGTTTTTGCTAAAGAAGTAATGGTAGGAACTATGGATTCTCTTTACACTTCTTTGGCACAACAATCAAGTGGAAAAGAGGAACCAGAGGAAGCTTTTGATTTCTGGGGTGATATGGGTAAAGCTTTTGCAAGTATTCCTAAAAATTTAGCAGATTTGAGCAATCAAATACTCGATCCATTGGGAATTAGTATTATGAATAGCACAGGCGATCTAAAAACTGCTGCTGAGGAGCAAGAAGTAAATTATACTACTTTTGGACAAATGGCAACTCGGTTTGGTAGTACTACGGCAGCGATCGCATTTCTCCTATTTGTGTTATTGTATTTCCCCTGTGTTTCTGCCACTGCTGCGGTTTATCGAGAAACTAATTTAGGATGGACAATTTTTGTCGCTGCTTGGACAACTGGATTAGCTTATTGGGTAGCTGTTTTCTACTACCAATTTATGACTTTTAATGCTGCGCCAATGAATGCAACGACTTGGTTAGTAGGTTTACTTTTGGTGATGGGTGGTGTGTTAATTGGATTAAAATTGTTTAGCGATCGTCGTCGAATTAAATCAATAGGTGAAGTACCAGTTCGTTCTCTAGAAACTGCTAGGAGATAAGCTTATGATTTTGCAGGAACTTCAGCAATATTTGCGCGATCGTCCTGTTAGTTCTTTGGCAGAACTCGCCCAACATTTCCAGTCAGATCCCGATGCTTTGCGGTTAATGCTTAATAGACTCGAAAGCAAAGGACGAGTTCGCAAATTAGAAACCAAAAAATGTGGGAGTTGTCATAGTTGTAACCCGGAAACTATGGAACTTTACGAATGGGTAAAATCATAATCGATCGGTTCATCTGTGGATATCTGTGGTAAAAAAACAATATTTTCGACTTTTGCAAGAACTCTCATCAAACTACGCGGAGATCGAAATGTCTGGGCAAGCGATCGAGATTACATACTTTTGTGATCTCGATCGCTTTACATTTCTTTACTTTTTGTTACATTTATTTACAGAGATAAGACACAAGAGAAAACTAAAAATTAAGGAGACGGAACATGAAAGCTAACTATTCTTATGCTTCTGCTATTTTCAACGCTGATTTTAACAACTTTGCACGGATCAGTGTTAATCAAGCTTGGTCGTTATTCTTTACTCTTGGTAAAAACGATGCAGCGTTAGGAGATAATCCAGAAGTAGGGAAGTTTTTCACTAATGTAACGATCGCAATTGTCGCTGCTTCCATCTTAGGATCTTGTATTTTCACCTCAATCTAAAGCAGTTTATTGGCGAAATAAATCCCCGGTAGGATTGAAATATCGGGGAAATTTTTTCATCAGCAAAACCTTAATGCAAAAATTAAGAATTACCTAATGAAGACAGCTAAATTCTTGCCCAGTCTGGTTTTGACCAAAAATTTAGCAAAGTAGCACGAAAGAACTAAACATTTTACCTTAAAGGATAAAGAGTATTACCAATAACAGGGTCAAAAATAAACAGGTGATTTAAGTCTAATTGTACAGAAATGCGATCGCCCACTCGCCCCCGCCAATTACCGGGTGTTAACACCTCCATTTGCAAATCTAATCCAGACAAACTAACACGAACTAAAGTCTCTCTTCCCAAAGGTTCGATAACTTTCACATCAACAAATAACTCTCCTCCCCCTATTTCTTCTCGGCGTTCTCTGCGCCTCTGCGGTTCAATTACTTCTATATATTCGGGACGAATACCCAAATCTAAACCTTGTCCTTGCGTTAACTTTAAAGTATCCCTGACAAAACTTGGACAACCTAAGATTTGTTCCCCAATTTTAAAGCCATCACCTACATAAATTCCAGGTAAAATATTCATTGGGGGATTACCCAAGAAAGTCGCTACCATTTTATTATTAGGACGTGCATAAATTTCTTGTGGTTCACCAATTTGTTGAATTATTCCCCGATTTAAAACAATAATTTTATCAGCCAAAGTCATGGCTTCAATTTGATCGTGAGTTACATAAATAGTAGTAACTCCGACTTTTTGATGTAATTGCTTTAATTCTGCTCTGGTATCATCGCGCAATTGAGCGTCTAAATTTGACAAAGGTTCATCTAACAAAAATACTTTTGGTTCTCTGGCGATCGCCCTTCCCAAAGCAACTCTTTGTTGTTGTCCCCCCGACAATTGTTTTGGTTTCCGATCTAAGAGATGGAAAATATCGAGCGATCGCGCCACCTTTTCCACTCGTTCTCTAATAGTTGTGGACGCAACCTTTCGCATTTGTAAACCGAAAGCCAAATTTTCTGCTACCGTCTTATGAGGATAAAGAGCATAATTTTGAAAAACCATTGCCACATCCCGTTGGCGTGGCGGGAGATGATTTACTAAATCATCGCCAATATAAACAGCACCACTAGTAACAGATTCTAAACCTGCGATCGTTCTTAATATTGTAGACTTGCCACAGCCCGAAGGCCCAACTAACACCCAAAATTCCCCATCAGGAACTTCAAAGGTAATATCCTCAATAGCGGTGACATTATTAAATTTGCGGGTAACTTCTATTAATTTTACTTTTGCCATAATCTTATTAGCAGTTAGTAGTTGGTAAGCTGTTCCGCATTTAAATTGGATTGTTTGGAAACAGAAGAAAATTCGTCTAATTCTCTCCCCTGCCCCCCTGCCCCCCTGCTCCCCTGCAATCTTAATAAGTGATTTAAATGCGTGACAGCTTAGTGGTAGTTGGTAATAGTCGATCGCTTACTACTCTTTACCGACTACCATTCACCAAACAACTTAATTTTGTGACAACCCGTTCCAATTCGTCAATCAGTGAAAAACTTATCTGCTTTCTTGCACTAAGTTAAACGTAAACCCACAATTACTAAGTCTCGTTCTATGCCATCGAGTTCCCCAACACCCGGAAGATAACCCCATTGTTGGAAACCCATTTTCTGAAATAAACGTAAACTTGGTTGATTATGGGCAAAAATGTAACCGAGCAAAGTTTTAATCCCCAATGCTGGACTTTTGTCGATCGCAGCTTTTAACAGGAAGCCTCCCACTCCACAGCCTCGATAATTTGCCGAAATGTAAATACTCAATTCTGCGGTGTATCGGTAAGCAGGTCGGTTATAACAAAAGGGTTGGAAACTCAGCCACCCAACAATTACCTCATCTATTTCCGCCACCCACACGGGTCTACTGTTTGGCTTGTGTTCCCGAAACCAAATTAGACGGCTTTCTACTGTCACAGGCTGAACGTCCCCAGCCGCAATCCTTCCGGGAATTGCAGCATTATATATTTCTACAATTATTGGCAGGTCAGACTCAATGGCATCCCGTAGCTTCATAGGAATTTAAAAAAATCACTAAAAAACATTTGACAAATTCTAAAACAGTTGGCACAATAGAGATCGCGTCGAAAGTGACAGCGAAACCGAAAAATACCGAGGGACTGTAGTTCAATTGGTTAGAGCACCGCCCTGTCACGGCGGAAGTTGCGGGTTCGAGCCCCGTCAGTCCCGTTCCTAATCGCTCAGGCGAGTCAAGTCGTAGCTACATAAGTAAAGTTCACCTACAGGGACTAAATTACCGTAGCACCATTTTTACTGTAATTAGTTCTGAATTCAACCATTTTCTTTTTCTAGTAGCAAAGTTACAGGGCCATCATTGATTATTAAAACATTCATCATTGCTCCAAATATTCCTGTTTCTACTTTGAGTCCACTTTGACGCAACTTTTCGACAAAGCGATCGTACAATTCTTTTGCTGGTTGTGGTGCTGCTGATTTATCGAAGGACGGACGGCGACCTTTACGACAATCTCCGTACAGTGTAAATTGACTGACGACTAAAAGCTCCCCGTTAATTTCTTGAATGGATTTCGAGAAGCGATCGCCATTTTCCTCACTCGGAAAAATTCGCAACTCCAAACACTTTCGCACCATCCAATCTAATTCGGTTTCCGTATCATTACTGGAAATTCCTACCAAAAGATTTAATCCTCGCCCAATTTTACCGACAACTTCACCTTCAATTTCTACTTGAGAAGATTTAACTCGCTGAATCACTACTCGCATAATTCGTTTTCCCCTACCACCTTATAATTATGTCGTTTCGCAAGGTTTAAGAATATTTGTTGAGAAAATAAATTATAGAATATTGCTGAAATTGTTAATATTTGTCTCAAGGACGACTAAAAAATCGGTAAATTTACTGTATCTTTAAAGATAAATCAGTGGTTGTGAGTTGCAAGGGCAAAAATTTAGAAAAACTCTCCTGAATATAAACCATGTTGGGTGAATCTACATATCAGAAAGATTCAGAGAGAAAACATTAGTCCGACCGATCGATTAGTAAGAACCCGATAAAGTAGAGTTCGGCGCTCGGTAATCTTACGACCTGATTGGTTTCCTATTCCAGGTAGCAATGGGAAAGGAAGCTGATATTTACGCTCTGCAACTTCAATCTAAATTCCCTGTCTCATAAACTAACAAATGGCGAGGTTGAACAATGGAACTATTAGCTTATATCCACATGACTTTGGTTCAAAAACCTGAATTCCAAAAAGTCTCTAAACCTAAAAATTTCGAGAAACAAGAGAGCCAAGAATATTTGCAATATGTAGCTGTTGGATTATAGAGAAGCTTTGTTTGATAATGATTCCCGGAATTTAAAGTTAGTTTCGGGAATCATTAGTTTCAGTTCAAGCTGACTTGAAGAAGCGAATAATTTCTCTTACATGATCGAGGAATTGTCCATCGGTGGAAAGCTGGGCGATCGCTTGTTCTGCTTCTCGTGATAATCTGTTATGTTCGGCTTGATTAGTAGCTTTTAAGTCTTCCAAATTAGCAGCTATGCGATTTAAATCATAGCGGGTTGCTTCCCATTGTCTTGTTTGTGTAGCTACCCAAGAGTCGGGATATTCTGGATTTAATCGTTCTTGAATTATTTTTACAGTTGCTTCTAATTCGCTAAAACGATGTCGCAATTCTAAAATATCTTCACGCGGATATTTAACTTGTTGGCGAATCATTGTGAGTCTGGCGGCTAAATATTGATAGGCGCGAACTGCTGGACGTAAAATTGTCAGTAATAAAGCCGCAGCAGAACCGAGATAACCGATCGCGCTAATCCCCAGAACTGCTAAAGTATAAAAGCCGATCGCGGAAATGAGGTGGAGAGTGATGGCTGCAAAGAGCGATCGCTTGGCAATAATTCGAGCATAATTAACTTGTTTCTGCTCAATTTTAATCCCTTTTTCAGTTGATTCTGTAGCCTCTGCAATTACTTCCTTAGCTTCAAAATGAATATTCCAAGGTATAGTCACAATTGCTAACAACCATTCAAAAATAGCTACAGCAATTACCCAGTCAAGGAAACTACCTGTAGGAATTTGTAACCATTTTAAAATGCCAAAAACTAATAATACGGAAAAGACTATGCCAATGTTAAGACTGACGACGCTGTAATACATTTTAGTCACCTAAAAGATATTGTTTATTGCCTCGATCTTGGCTAATTGTAATAATAATGATTGCTGGTATGTGACGGTTTTAGAGGTTTCACATGGGTTTTTGAAGAGTTTAGATTAACTGAGATCGATCGATTTCAGTTGCCCGTATTTGTCAAACTAAATTGTTACCATTCCGTAGGGACAATCAGCTGTGATTGTTTGATTTTGCAATTCTTCATCAACTACTTTAGCCTCTAATTGAGGATCGTCAAATCTAATTTCTAGAAAGTATCCTGAGTTGGAATTTGGCTTGGCATCTTCTGCACCTTTTTGTGCTAAGATTTCTTGGATTTCGGAAATATGAATTTTTGCCATTGGTGGTACAGGTTGTATACAGGCATTGATTGAATCATTCGGTTTTGTGATTGTCGGAGAAGATGACGGTACTGGATATATGAAATTCTAGTGCGATATGGTTAACGCCACACTTTGCGATCGCACCTTGTTTCCTTTGCAGAGATTACCCCAGTTCTGAATCCTGAAGACGTTCCGATAATAGGCAATCTTCAAAGCTGAAAGCTTCTTCATCTAAAAAGCTAGCGATCGCCATTTCGATCGTAGCTTCCAGGGAGCATTCTAGCTCATTTGCTTTTTCCATTAGGGCGATTTTTACGTAGTCAGGCAAATATGGTATCAGCGAATGAATAGATTCTGGTGGCAAGTGTTGGATCTTTAGGGTGTGAGTCATTGTTATCTGGGAATTTTCACGTTGTAGGGAGGATTTGTAGCTTGAAGGATTAAGGTTTCTAGTTCATATAATAACCCTGGCCTTTGCCATTGGTTGAGGGTAACGAAGGCGATCCTCACCTCATCTGGATCGTAGCGATCGAGCCAGCCCCATAGAAAGGCTTTGTGTCCACCTCGTAGTCGATCGCGGAGGTTCTTGGCTTTACCAATGTACAATAATCCCTCAATCCGATGCCGAAAGGCGTACAAACCGACTGCGGCAGGAATTGTATCAAAGTCTCGGCTGAGGGGATAGCATTGATCGAATGGGGTAAAGGCAAGAGTGTCGAGAATTTGGCGGGCTTCTTCATGAATGGAGTTGCTCATGAAAATTGAAATACGCAAGCGGTTATTTTATCCTACAAATAGAAGTTCTGCGCCGCACTCTCTACTTCCACAAACAGTTCGTTTTACCTAGCAATATACGCCATAGTATATCCTGGCTCTAACAATGACGAATTCCACTACTAAACAATGACAAAAAAGACACTTGGCTTAGACAATCAACTGTATGATTATTTTGTATCTGTTTCTGTGAGACAGCCAGATATTTTGCGGCGTTTGCGCGAAGAAACAGCTAATCATCCCTATGCTACAATGCAAATTTCGCCAGAACAAGGTCAATTTATGGCTTTGTTAGTGCAGTTAATTGGCGCAAAGAAAACTTTAGAAATTGGCGTTTTTACAGGTTACAGTTCTCTTTCTGTAGCTTTAGCTTTACCGCCAGATGGCAAAATTATTGCTTGTGATGTTAGTGAAGAATATACGAATATTGCTCGTCGTTACTGGCAAGAAGCAGGAGTCGCAGAAAAAATTGATTTGCGAATTGCACCAGCTTTAGATACTTTAGATCGGTTATTAGGATCTGGTGAACAAGAAAGTTTTGATTTTGCTTTTATCGATGCGGATAAAGGGAATTATCAAGAATATTACGAACGGTGTTTAAAATTAATCCGTCCTGGTGGTTTAATTGCTATTGATAATGTACTTTGGTCGGGGAGAGTTGCCGATCGCCAAGTCCAAGATCAAAGTACGCAAGCAATCCGTAAATTCAACGAGAAACTATTCCAAGATGAACGAGTCAGTATCAGTATGGTACCTATTGCCGATGGCTTAACTTTGGCACTAAAACGTTAATATCTAAAAGGGTGGGATTTACCCACCCAAACACTGACTATCAGCCATTCTCAACCTAACAATTCCTAGTTTTAGTGATAGCGTTCTTCGATCCACATCCGCATTTCTGCTTCCGAATCTAAGCTAATCGAATTACCTGTGGTAGGGTCGTAGGCGTTCCACCAAGTATGACCTTTGCGATCGCTCGTTTGCCAGACTTTGAGTTCACTTGCATGATTAATTAATGTGACAAAACGTTCACAAATATTGTTAATCAAACTGGCTACTTTAGACTTGATTTGTGGCAATTGAATACCATGAATTAATGGTGACTTTGATTGATTTTGATGTAAAGAATTGTGCAGCATTTGTTTACACTTCTCCTGATAAAGACTTTTTTAAATTTGTCTATAAATCTAATGTAACCTTGATTCAAATAAGCAACCATCTATTGCTTGAATAGCTTATATGAATAAAATCGATAGATAGGAAGATGAATGAAGCTGTGGTTTTTGGGACAATCTAAACAGTGCGTGTGAAAGCTATATGGATGAAATCAATAAAACTCAAATCAAACTTTCTCAATTGCTGGCTTTGGTTGCTGTTGCGGAGTACAGAAATTTTAGTGAAGCAGCACTGCGTTTAGAAATGTCTCAATCAGCAGTTAGCCACGCTATTGCTAGTTTGGAAGAACTGTTAGGAGTGGTGTTATTTTATCGGGGTCGTCATGGCGCACATTTAACGCCTGTGGGGGAACGAATTAAAGTTCATGCAAGGGAAATATTACGATCGGTAAATGCAATTGAAAAAGAAGCTGATTTAGAAAAAGGTTTACGAGGTGGAGTTGTGCGAGTTGCTTGTTTTCGCAGTGTGGCAACTCATATTTTACCGACTGCGATCGCCAAATTTCACACCATCTTTCCTGATATTAATGTCAAAATTACTGAAGACGACAGTTTTTTCAGCATAGAAGATAGTTTGCGTGCAGGTTTTGCTGATATCGGCTTTACTTACTTACCCTCTAGCGATGATTTTGAAACTTGGGAAATTCTCCGAGATGATTACATCGTTCTTTTACCACCAAAAACTAAGATAGATAGTCAACAAATCTCTTGGCAACAACTAGCTGCATTCCCCTTAATTATCAGTGCTTCTGGGCCTTGCCATGACTACATTCAACCCTACTTAGAGCGAGCAGAGTATCCTATTAAAATTGCTTACGAAATCCGCGAAGATTCAACAATTGTCAGTATGGTAGGGCAAGGTTTAGGCGCAGCTATTCTGCCTCGTTTGGCTGCTGAACCTTTATCTCTTGGCATCATAGAATGTAATTTACCAGTACCTTTACAAAGAGTAATTGGAGTAGCAATTTTGGCAAATGCTCTGCATTCTCCAGCAATCTACGCCTTTTTAGATGCTTTAAGAAATACAGGTAAATTTGCTGTAAAAATGGCTGTTTAATTTGTGAGAATTTAGTGAAGTGACATCTGTCATTTGTCTGATATCGATGGTGAATAAAACACTACTGATAAATGAATAATGCTCTCCGACATTTGTATAAATACCTCTCTAGTTAGACTATGCTTAATCTATGGATAGAAGCTGAATGAAATTAACAGTAGCTATGATTTTTAAAGTAATAATAACTTTCATAAATCGGGACTGTTAATCGCTCATGAAAAACATACTTTCTGCTAGTCTGGTCGGAACTGGAATGGTTCTTGCTCTAGCATTTGTAGCCGTAGCCGAGCAATCTGAACGTCAACCAAGCACGCTACAAAATCGCCAAAATACTACAGAACAAACTCAAAATAGATTAAGTTCTTCAGACAGGCTGTTTGCTAATAAAGCAGCACAAGGTAACTTGGCAGAAATACGCTTGAGTCAGTTGGCATTAGAGAGAGCAAGCAGTAGTGAAGTCAAGCAGTATGCACAACGAATGATTGATGAACATACACAAGCAACTAATCAATTGGCGCAAATTGCTGCTCAAAAAGGTATTACTTTACCTAGACAATTAGATGCTCAACATCAGCAAATAGAACGTCAATTACGACAGCTTTCTGGTGCAAGTTTCGATCGAGCTTACATGAGAGCAATGGTAAACGATCATGCTCAAACTGTGGCTTTATTTCAAAGACAAACTGAACAAGGTCAAGATCAAGACTTAGTAAGTTTTGCTTCCACATTGTTGCCAGCAATTCAGCAACATTATGCTATGGCTAATGGTATGGTTCGCAGTTTGGCAAATCGATAGTTTATTTTTAACTATTGAAGAGTAGGGGAATAGTTAATTGAACCGATCGCTATTTTGGCTAATGCAAAAAATACGGGAATGTACTTACGTATATGTAGACGATCGCTCAATTAATTATTCCCATTAGTAGCGCATTACTAAGACGCTGGCTACTGGATCTCGCTCGGAATCTAAGCTACTTTTGGCATAGTGACAAACTTCTATCACCCAAAATCGATCGTTTTTTACTTTGAGCTTTTCATGTACCGCAGGAACTCTAGAAAATAGTTCTGTACCCGATCGGTAATTTCCCTTAGTTGTTCTGATATACAAATCGACGGCTACAAACAGCATATTTTTATTTAAGTAAGTAAGTGAAGTTAAATCAATTTTCTCTACTTTTCCTATTAAATCGGGAGTGCAATCAAAAACTTTGAAGAAGTTTTGGTAAAGATATTCTCTACTATAATCAAACTTGATTAAAGTAAGCAGGATAGCGGACTCTTTCGCTTGAAATTCCATTTATACCTGTTGAGTAATCGAATTAAAATTTAAACAACAATGCTATACCAACTAAAGCTAACAAGACTCCAGCAATGGCGCGAAAACTAACTTTTTCCCCTAACAAAACGGCAATGGGTAAAACAAAAAGCGGACTGGTGGCGTTTAGGGTTTGGGCAATTCCAGCCGGGGCAAATTTTAGGGAAATTTGTTGTAACCAAATTCCTAAGTAAGTGCCTATGAAAGAATTAAAAGTAATGATTGCCCATAAATTTATTGTGAGTAAAGGTTGATATCTTAGAAGGTAATTTTCTCTAATTTTTCGATTTTTGATTACTAGCCAAATTAGCAGTAGTATCAATCCAGCGGTTAATCTAATTAGGGTACTCCACAAGGGACTAATTGTGGTTTGAGTTAAGGCTAGACGGGATAAAATTGCACCGATCGCATCTCCTACAGTTGACACCATCGCCCAAACAATACCTTGCCAAAAATATGCTTCTTTGCCATTTGTTCCCGGAACTCTTTCGCTAACTACCCAAGCTACTCCTAAAATGGTGAGAAAAATTCCCCACCAAGCAGCAACAGAGAGAGTTTCTTGTAAAAAAACTAAAGCTATTAATGCTACTAATGGCGAGGTTAGTATTTTTAATAACAGCGTGCGTCTTGCTCCTAAATAGTTAAGCGCCGCAAATAAAGCTGTATCTGCGATCGCAATTCCGATCGCTCCACTGAGTAACAATAACCAAAAAGCTATCGGCTCGATCGCAGGTAATGACCGTTCAGAAAGGAAAATAGTCACGACTAAAAAAACTTCTGCGATGACACCTTTGAGGAAATTTAACTCCAGAGGCGGAATGCGTTGTCCCACCTTTGACCAGACCACAGAAGCGATCGCCCACAGAAAAGCCGCACTTAACGCCGCTAGTTCCCCTTTAAAATTCGTAACCCAAAAACCGGGAAAATTTGCTATATAAGTCATCAAATAAGCCTAAGTCTCGCAAATTAGGAGTTGCTCATGAAATACACTTTCGACATTCTCGGAGTCTCTCCAATTTTATACTTTTTTAACCAACAACAAGAGAGAAAAGAACAAAAATCTCAGACAGGAGTGGAATATGTCGCCGCATACAAATGTACCCTTGACGCATTAATTCAATCTGTAGAAAATGTTCCTAACTACCGAGGTTGGGATTTAGATGACGCGATCGAAACGGTAATTAATTTCTGGGTGAATAACTCAGATAGTATCAAATATTGGAAAGAACGCTTAAAAGATGCTGGAGGCGAAAATCTTTTAGTTGGAAGAGTTGCCAATGTCAAATCACTAAAGGCAGAGTTGGAAATCCTTCTTGACAAAAATCTTTAAAATTTAGAAACTATTTTCGCACTGCCAAATGTAAAACTACGTCATAATTTCTCTGATTCCAGCGAATAAACCCGGTTCCTAGTAGGTACAATTTGTGACAATTTTTATCTACAGTACTCAAGACCGGGTTTATTTGGAATTTTTGTGGTTGTTATTGAGAGCTTAATTGTTATACTGTTTTAGGTAAAATTAGATAGGTTGTTATTAATTAAGGTATTTTCAAAAAATGAGCAAAGAAAGTGCCCAAAAATTCCTACAAGATGCTGCTAACGATTTGACCTTAAGAGAAAAGATGAAAGAAGCTGGTAGTCCAGAAGATTTCATTAAAATAGCGGAAAAATTGAACTACAGCTTTACAACTCAAGAACTCAAAGATGTGATCTCAGAAAATAGTGAAAATGTCACTATGAGAAGACACACAGGAGTTTGGCCTTGGTTGCGGGAAGTTAATTGGATTTAAATTTAATCCAATAAAATTCTGATTTTTATTTAGGAGAAAGGGTAAGGTAAAGGAAAATACTTTTCCCTTTTTCCTGAATCAAAATAAAAATTCTAATGACTTTCTGAGTCTTCTGGAAAACGAATAATATCATCTTCCCCTAGATATTCTCCATTTTGAACCTCAATCATAACTAGAGGAATAACTCCCGGATTTTCCACCCGATGTGGTGTAGAGGCAGGAACATAAGTAGATTGTTTTTGCATTAGCAGAGTCTCCTTACCACTACAAAGAACCCTAGCTGTACCAGAAACCACAATCCAGTGTTCGCTGCGGTGATAGTGCATTTGAGTACTAATATGATGACCTGGTTTAAGTTCAATCCGATTAATCCTGTAGCGATCGGTTTCTTCCAAAAGAGTCACCGTTCCCCAAGGTCGTATCCGCATAGTCCCAGGTTCGGAAGTTGCAGACAGAGTAGCAATTTGCTCATTTTGTTGGTTATCATTTATGGTTGCCATAGCTAGTTCCTCATACTAAGGATTTGTAATTTGTTTTATAGCCATATTTTAAGTTGGATACACCATAAGATGACAGGGGGCAGCGAAATTTTAGGTGAAACAAGGCATTTTCAGCTTTTACATTAATGTTTAGTGGCAACATAAAATGTATCGATTCTTAACAGTATTATTTCAAACCCTGGTTTCTGCCGTTGTCCTGACGGGTCTATCGATATCAGCTAACAAAACCAGCTTCGCCCAAAATTCCACAAGTCCAATTAATGTGTCTCAGGTTACGAATGGCATGACACCGCAACTTTTAATTAACCAACGTGCCATAACTGTAGTAGGTCAAGGTCAAGTAATTGCCCCCGCAGATGTCGCCCGCTTGGAATTTCGTTTTGCTTCCCGCAATCCTTTAGATTCCGCAAGCAGAAGCACTCCTTCACTTACTGAGGGTACACCAGCTGAAGAACCTTTAAAATCTGTGGTTGATGCTTTACTGGCGATTAAAATTCCAGCTAATAGTATGGAACTGCAAACTAGTTCTCTAGAAAATCCTAAATTATTTGTAAAAATCTTGAAACCAACTCGCGAAAGAATGCAGGAGGTTGTCAAATCAGCGAATTTAGCCACAGAAACTAGCGACCAATTATTTATTCAGGGTATTAGTGTTGAATACGCCGTAAACAACTGTCAACCATTAGAACGTAATGCACGCCGCAATGCTATCAGAGATGCACAAACTCAGGTGCGAAGTGTGGCATTAGAAATGGGCGTACAGTTGGGAGAATTGCTGTTAGTTACAGTTTATCCGATCATTAGTCCTCCTTCTGTTTCCGCTTGCGGCACAAAGCAAGGAGTTCCCCTTTCGCCTTTTTCTAGCATTAATCAAAGTATTCCCCCTTATGACCCATCTGCACATCCAGAAGTACAAGTAAGGAGTCAAGTTAGCGTTACTTACGCCATTAAATAGCTAAGGTTTCGGTAATATTGCTGAACTAAGTGCAACTAAATTTATCTGGAGAAGCTAATTTTTCAATTTTACAATCTGCGCTAAATTACCTCTTGGCAGTTGGGAGGTAGTAGAGCTAAATTTGGATAGTCGCCGCTTAGAGCAAAGATATAATGACTTACACCGCAGAATCTACAAGTTTTATTAGAGATTTAGATCGACTCGCCAAAGCCCGCGCTGATTTTGCTCAATCTTTAAGTAAAATATCCGCTACTCTCAAAACATCGGAAACTGTAGGGGAAACTGCTTCTGGTGGATTAGGTTTAAACAAAGATATAGAAGACATTGATTTAGCTAGAAAAAACATTCAAAAAGGTGTATTCCGACTGTTAATTTTAGGTGACATGAAACGGGGAAAAAGCACTTTTCTCAATGCTTTAATTGGCGAGAATTTGTTACCTAGTGATGTCAATCCTTGTACAGCAGTGTTGACAGTTTTGCGTTATGGCTCAAAAAAGAAAGTAACAGTTTATTTTAAAGATGATAAACCTGCTAAACAGCTAGATTTTGCTTCTTTCAAAGAAGAGTATACTATCAATCCTGATGATGCTAAAAAATTAGAAACAGAGAAAAAATTAGCTTTTCCTGATGTAGATTATGCGGTTGTGGAGTATCCTTTACCTTTGTTAGAAAAAGGAATTGAAATAGTTGATAGTCCGGGATTAAATGATACGGAAGCGTTAAATAAATTATCTCTAAGTTACATCAATAACTGCCATGCGATTCTGTTTGTATTTAGAGCCGATCAACCTTGCACTTTAGCAGAGCGTCGTTACTTGGAAAATTATATCAAAGGTCGAGGTTTAACGGTTTTCTTTTTGATTAATGCTTGGGATGAAATTACCAAAGGATTGATCGATCCTGATAATACTGAAGAATTGGAAGCGGCTGAGGAAAAGGTGCGGCAGGTATTTAAGAGTTATTTGGCTGAATATTGCCAGGTGGAAGGTTTTGATGTTTATGAAGAAAGGGTGTTTGAAATTCACTCTTTAAAAGCATTGAGACAAAAGATAAAAAACCCAGAAAGTACTTTAGAAGGAACGGGATTTCCAGAGTTTATTGCTGCTTTGAATACTTTTTTAACTAGGGAAAGAGCGATCGCAGAATTGCGCCAAACTAAAACCTTAGCCCGCTTAATTTACAATCATGTACATGAGGCAGTTGAAAGACGAATTCCTTTGTTAGGGCAAGATATTGCCGAGTTAAAACGACGGATTAATTCAGTTGAACCAGAGTTTCAACAATTAAGGGAAATTCGCGATCGGTTCCGAGAAGATATTATCATTATGCGAGATAGTAAGGCAAGAGCGATCGCAGATTCTTTCCGTTCCTACATTTTGAACTTAGGCAACACCTTTGAAACAGATTTCTTACAATATCAACCAACAATAGGATTCATAGATTCCTTAAGTCAAGGCAGAAGAGAAGAATTTAACGCTGCTTGCAAACGAGCATTTGAACAATACATAAAAGACAAAATTTCCGCTTGGGAACTAACTGCTGAACGAGAATTACATGATGCCTTTGCCACTTTAGCTAGAACTGCGGCTGAGTACGGTTCAGCATATACCAAAGTCGCCAATACAATTACAGAAAAATTAACTGGAAACTTATTCGTCGGACAAAATTTAGGTTATGAAAACGACTCTCTTAGCTGGGCAAGTTGGGCAATGGGATTTTTCTCATTAATAACAGGTAACGTCGCTGGTATAGCCCTAGCTGGTGCTGGTTTTGATTGGAAAAATATTTTAGTAAACTGGTTAGCTGCCATTGGAATTAGTAGCTTTTTCCTAATTTTTACAGGCACATTTTTAGGCCCAATAGGAATTGCTTTAATTGGTTTAGGAATAGGTGCTTTACAAGCAGACCAAGCTAGGAAAGAATTTATTAAAGCTACCAAAAAAGAGTTTATTAAATACCTTCCTCAACTAGCACAAGAACAATGGGAACCGATTCATCAAGCTGTCAAAGATTGCTTTAATAGCTACGAACAAGAAGTCAATAAACGGATTAATGAAGATATCAAATCTCGTCAAGCTGAGTTAGATAACTTACTTAAACAAAAGGAATCACAAGAAATTAATTACCATGCTGAATCAAATCGTCTGAGAACTCTAGATAATCAGATTTTGTCCGAATATCACAACTTGGAATCAATTTATGAAGGTTTAACTTCATATTATGCGTGATATCCTTAAAAAGGAGTTGCAGTTGTTGCTGTTAAATTTATTGGTGCCACGAAATGAGTTACAAGATTGAAACTGACCGTTTTCTTAACGATTTAGAGAAAGTTGCCCAAGCACGCGCCGAAATAGCTAAATCTTTCAACCAGATGACTGAGACGTTGGAAAAAGCCGAAATGGAAGGTAAAAAATCCTCTGGCGGACTCGGTTTGGAAAGAGAGATAGAAGATGTCAAAATAGCTAGAGAGAACTATCAAAAAGGTGTATTTCGTCTCCTAGTTTTAGGTGATATGAAACGAGGAAAAAGCACTTTTTTAAATGCTTTAATTGGCGAGAATTTATTACCCAGTGATGTTAATCCTTGTACGGCAGTGTTAACCCTACTCCGCTATGGCCCTGAAAAGAAAGTAACAGTTTATTTTAAAGATGGAAAAAGTCCGAAAGAGTTAGATTTTAAGAGTTTTAAACAGGATTATACGATCGATCCTGCTGAAGCAAAAAGACTAGAACAAGAAAAAAAACAAGCCTTTCCTGACGTTGATTATGCCATAGTTGAATATCCATTACCATTGCTAGAAAAAGGTGTAGAAATAGTTGATAGTCCGGGGTTAAATGATACAGAAGCACGAAATGAATTATCGTTAGGCTATATCAATAATTGTCATGCAATTTTATTTGTTTTAAGAGCATCCCAACCTTGTACGCTTGGCGAACGTCGCTACTTAGAAAACTATATCAAAGATCGGGGTTTAAGTGTTTTCTTTTTAATCAATGCTTGGGATCAAGTTCGAGAAAGTTTAATCGATCCAGATGATCTAGAAGAATTACAAGCAGCTGAAGACAGATTACGACGAGTTTTTCAAGCTAACTTAGGTGAATATTGCATATTAGAAGGGCAAGATATTTATGAAGAAAGAGTATTTGAAATTTCTGCAATCAAGGCACTAAGAAAACGTTTAAAACAGCCTTCAGCTTCTCTTGAAGGTACAGGTTTTCCTGAATTTATGGGCGCACTCAATACTTTTTTAACTAAAGAAAGAGCAGTTTCCGAATTGCGACAAGCCAGAACTCTAGCGCGTCAAACTGCTACCCGCGTACAAGAAGCTATTGAAAGACGAATTCCCTTGCTAGAACAAGATGTTCAACAATTGAAAGAAAAAATTAGTTCAGTTGAACCAGAATTTAATAAATTGATGAATATCCGCGATCAATTTAAGCAAGAAATTCAAAATTTAGGAGATAGTAAAGCTAAAGCGATCGCAGATTCTTTCCGATCGTATGTGCTAAATTTAGGCAATACTTTTGAATCCGATTTTGTGCGCTACCAACCAGAGTTAAAATTCATGGATTTCTTAAGTAAAAGCCGTAGAGAAGCTTTTGAAAATGCACTTAAACAAGCATTCGAGCAATACATTAATGATAAGCTATCTGCCTGGAGTCTGACTGCGGAAAAAGAAATGGATAGCGCCTTTTTCTTATTAGCTAAAAGTGCAGAAAACTACGGTGCTTCTTATAGCAAAATTACCAATATAATTACTGAAAAATTAACCGGAAAAAAAGTACAATCGTCAGGCAATTCATTACCAGAAGACAACTCCCCCGCTTGGGCAATATGGGCAATGGGACTTTTTTCTTTAGCAAGCGGCAATTTTGCAGGTGTGGCGATGGCGGGGGCAGGATTTGATTGGAAAAATATTCTGTTGAACTTAATTACCGTATTTGGTATTAGCACCATTATTGGTAGTGTAACTGGCATTGTTTTAGGCCCATTATACTTAGCTTTATTAGGAATGGGTGTTGGAGTTTTGCAAGCAGATCAAGCAAGAAAGGAATTAATAAAAGCTGCGAAAAAAGAGTTAGTAAAACATCTGCCGCAAGTAGCGCAAGAACAATGGCAACCGATTCATGATGCTGTCAAAGAATGCTTTAAAGTTTATGAGGGAGAAGTTAGCGATCGCATCAACGATGACATTAACTCCCGCAAAGCCGAATTAGATAATTTACTCAAGCAAAAACAATCCTATGAAATTAATCGAGATAACGAACTAAAGCGTCTCAAAACTATTGAATCAGATGTTTTTTCTGACTTCAAAAAAATTGATTCTATCTATGATGATTTTCTAGAAGCTGTTGCTTAAATAACTGTTGACTCCCCGCAAGGGCAGGGAAAAATATGTAATAATTTACCAAAAATAAAGGTACTAATATGGAACAAAAAAACCAATATCAAACTCTAGTAAATAATCTCCAAACAGCATTAGCATTGCTCGAAATAGATAAAAATTCTCAGCTTTATCAAGACACCATTTCCGTCTGCAATTATCTGTCTAAACCAGGATTTCAAATAGCCGTTTTTGGCCCATTTAATTATGGCAAATCAACCTTAATTAATGCCATTCTCGGCAATCGGGCCTTACCAATTGATATTATACCCACAACAGGTGCAGCAATTTCCGTCAAATATGGCGAAGAGTTAAAAACAAAAATTACCTTTATAGATGGCAAAGAAATCAATCAAACTGGCACAGAAATTCTTAAAGAATTTGCGATTTTAGATGGCGATCGAAGAATGCGAGATGATGTCGCCTCAGTGCAGGTTTTTTGTCCTCATCCACTCCTGCAAAATAACGTAGAATTACTCGACTTACCAGGAACCAACGACAGAGAAGCACAAGATGAATTAGTCCGAAATAAACTGTTAACAGCAGATTTAATTATTCAAGTTTTAGATGGTCGGCAATTGATGACTTTAACCGAACGAGAAAAACTGCATGATTGGTTAATTGATAGAGGGATTAAAAGCATAGTTTTTGTAGTTAACTTCCTCAATTTATTAGAATCAGAAGACCAAAAAGAAGTTTACAAACGCCTGCGATTTGTAGCAGAAAGCTTTCGTGCAGATCTACCTTCAAACATCAGTAACCTTTACCGAGTTGATGCACTTCCTGCCTTAAGATCGAGATTAAAAGGTGATGTTGCAGCCGCACAAAGTAGCGGTTTAGTTATGTTTGAATCTGCTTTGCAAAGTATTTTGGCAGCCAAACAGGAAAAAATGGAAGATATTCGTTTACCCCGTGTCGTAACAATTGCTGCTCAAATTAAACAATCCTTGCAAACAAAAACGCAAAGCATTGCCAGTGAATTAGAAACTATTGAAAATAAACACAACGCGAAAATTGAAATTCAACAAAAAGCCGAAAAACTAATTAAACAAGGTTTCGTCACTAGTGTTTTAGAATTACGTAACTGGCTAGACGAACAAACACTTTTATATCGCTATCAATCCGAAGCTGCTGCTGCACTGCAACAAGGTCAATTTAACAATTGGGAAAGAGATTTTTTGCAACCAAAATTAGTTCAATTGCAAGAATCAATCGTAAAATGGGTGACGCAATCTAGCGAATTTTTCAATCGTCCTCAACCCGAAATTCTCTCTATTTCATTCCCTAGTCACCCCCAAGTAAATCTACCAAATAAACCGACAAATTCTAACGATCTTGCTGACACTGCTTCGGTAGGTGTAGCTACTGGTTTAGGATGGGTTTTGGGTGGCCCTGTAGGTGCTGCTGTTGTTGGTAGCGCTGCTTATCTTTTGAATAAAAACCTCAGCAAGGACAAGCAACAAACTAGCGAAGAAAGTTACCATAATCAAGTCACGCAGCTATATGCTGATGCTGTGAAAGATTATTTAATTCGCTTTAGTAAAGAAGCCCTAGATCAGCTACTAAAATATCAAGATAAAGCTGAAAGAATTATGACTTTTCAAATGCCAGAATTGCCTTTAGAGGTTAGTAGTAAGCGTTCTCAACTAAAGTTGTTAAATGCTTGCTTTGAAAATATCGATCTAAACGAATTGCGATCTGGTACCAATTCTCTATGAAGATGCGCTTAATTCACCCCACCCCAAACCCCTCCCCGTCCACAGGGAGGGGCTATGATTGAGTACAATTTTACAGAGAATTGGTATAACTTCTTGTTCTTGAAGTTCACTGAATATCCCCATTTCCTATCCTCACCAGGAGATAGGGCAAGCCCTAATTACTCAGTACCAAATTATCTCGGTGAACTACAGTTTCTGCACCTGGGTAGCCTAAAATTGCGGTAATTTCGGCTGATTGACGACCTTGAATTTTTTTTAGTTCGCCACTACTGTAGTTGACAATTCCTCTAGCAATTTCTCGGCCTCCAAGATCGCACAATTGTACTGCATCACAAGTGCGAAAATCGCCTTCTACTTGGGTAATTCCGGCAGCTAAAAGAGATTTTCCCGCTTTGGCGATCGCACTCACTGCCCCTTGATCCAAATAAATTTTACCGCAAGGGACTAAGCCGTGAGCAATCCAGCGCTTCCGCGCATTACTGGGTTGAGATTGTGGTTCAAAATGGGTGCCTATCGGTTCTCCTGCCAGGATTTTCTCAATGTTTCCTGGGTTTTTCCCTTCTGTAATCACCGTGCGAACGCCAGCAGCAGTGGCAATCCGGGCGGCAGCAATTTTAGTCGTCATCCCACCAGTACCCCACTGAGAACCGCGATCGCCTGTTTGCACTTCTAATTCTGCCAGTTGATCGATATGCGTCACCAAAGTAATCGGTTGAGCATCAGGGTGACTGCGCGGATCTGCTGAATAAAGTCTATCTACATCTGTGAGTAAGAATAGCCAATCTGCCTCTAATAAACTGGCGACTCTGGCGGAAAGCGTGTCATTATCGCCAAATTTTAACTCTTCAATGGCAACAGTATCATTTTCATTGACAATGGGTATAACTCCCAACTTTAATAAAGCGGCAAAAGTGTTGTGAGCATTGATATAGCGACTGCGCTGTACTAGATCGATGCGAGTCAATAATACTTGTGCGATCGGCTGTTGTAAAGAAGTAAAAAAGTCATCATAAACCCGCATTAATCTACCTTGTCCCACAGCTGCCACTGCTTGCTTCACCGCTATATTCCGGGGACGTTCCTGTAACCCCAAACGAGCACAACCTACACCCACTGCCCCTGATGATACTAAAACTACATTGTTTCCCGCAGCACGGAGACGACTAAGTACTTCAACTAAGGCAGCGATCGTAGAAAGAGCTAAGTTACCAGTAGAAGGATTAGTCAAACTAGAAGTCCCAATCTTAACAACAATAGTTTGATTCATAACGAGCGATTTTAGATTTATCAAATAGTTAAATTCATTGACATATTATCCTATCTATGCCTCCTCTTTCGTCCCTAGATCTTATCTGATATGTCGTTTTTTAGCGGGGATAGTTGCGCCGAGAACTTGAGATAACCAGACTTCTAGAGTGTGAATTGGGTAAGATTGAATTGCTTTTCCAGTAGGGACGATCGGTTCTACTAAAATAGTAAACATTCCCAAACGATTACCTGCCAAGACATCAGTAAATAGGCGATCGCCAACCATTGCCACCTGTTCTATGGGCAAATTCATTTGATTAACAGCCCTTCGTAGTTTACGACGAGAAGGCTTACTAGCACCAAAAATATAGGGCAGATTTAAAGCTTGAGCAATTCTGCCAATTCTCGATTCACTCAAATTATTACTCACCAACCACAATTGAGCTACCTGACGAATTTCTTCAACCCAGTGTAGCAATTCATCAGAAGCATGAGAAACTTTTACAGGTACTAAAGTTTCATCCACATCCAACACCAAACCCTTAAGCTGATAGTAATCAAGAATTTCGGGTGTTAGACGGAGAATTGTGCCTTCTAAAATTAAATCTGGCTGTAATAGTGCGCCCCAAGACATAAGAATTTATTTGGTAATTTGCTCAACATTATAACGGTGATAGTCGAGTTTTTGTGATGAGTTTTGCTTGATAAAAACCGCTACCAATAAAACTCATCACTGTTATACTTTAGCAACCAAATTAACAACTAATTTGGTTGCGGAATTGCCCCTTGGTTTTGTTGTACTCGTTGTTTGCGAATCGCTGCCACAGCTGCTTGGTGTTCTGCTAAGGTGCGACTGAAGACATGAGTACCATCGTAACGAGCCACAAAAAACAGATAATCGGTTTTTTCTGGATTCAGGGTAGCTTGTAAACTAGCTTTTCCTGGACTGGCGATCGGGGTTGGTGGTAAACCTCGATTCAGATAAGTATTATAAGGAGAAGGAGTTTTGACTTGCTTAAAAGTCAAAGGTTGATCGACTGTTTGTTGGATATTCAATCCATACTCAACCGTAGGATCGGCCTCCAGCTTCATCCCCTTTTGCAAGCGTTGAGTAAACACACCTGCGATCCGGGGACGTTCTGCGGGAATCACAGCCTCTTTTTCTACAATACTGGCAAGAGTCACCCATTGCAGAAGATTCAGCTTAATTTGTTGCGGATTTTTTTGGTACATTGGCAGAGCCACTTGCTCAAATCTTTTGAGCATAATATCGATTACTGCTTTAGGAGTGATTCCACCGCTGGCTATCTGGTATGTGTCGGGGTACAAAAAGCCTTCTAAATGAGGTAAACCGCTGGGTAGCCAAGGAAATTTATCGCGGGGAATTTGCTTGGTAGCAGCCAGGAAATCTTGGGCGGGAAAAAAGCCTTGGGATTCAAAGTATGCAGCCATTTGCTTGAGATTTCGACCTTCCGGGATCGTAAAGCTAATTTGCACCACACTACCCTGACTGATTTGTTCAGCAATTTCTTTTAAAGACTGAGTGGGTGAAAGCTCATAAGTTCCCGCTTTAAACACACCTTTATTTTGCGTATTTAACCAACGTACCCAAAGATCCCAAGCATTGCTAGAGCGAATTAACCCAGCTGATTCTAAATAACTACCAATTTGCTTGCTAGTAGAACCAGGGGGAATGCGAATTTGCACTGTTTTGTCAGCGTCTGAGGTTTCGCCAGTGGATGACTTTGGTGCAGGAGGTGCTGTTGCCCAACTCCACCAAGCCCAACCTTGCCAAGCACATAGCACTATTACAGCAGGAAATAGTGCCAGGTAGAAGAAAATTTTAGAGAAGCGTTGCACAATGCTCATTTGGAAATAGTAGAAATCAGCAAAAATAACCTTGGTGATTAGTATTGAGTCACTTACTTTACTAATGGCAGAAGCAAACCCTAATGAAGGTCACACTGCAAAGGATAGCGTGAGATCGCCTTTAACAGAGTTGAAAAAAGGGAAAGGTTAGAGGGAAAAGTAATGATTCGATTGTTTCTCCCCAATCTTTCCTCTTTAACTGAGCATTATTGTTAGTGGAGGATACGAACAAATTTATAAATGACTTATTGACTAATCACCTACAGCCTCATTCCATTTGATTCGACATTAGCTCTTTTAGTAGAGGTTGAACTTTTTTATATTCTTCCTCAGAGAGTAACTCTGCGTTTCCACGTTGGTTAAAACGACCGAAGAAAATCAAGGGATCTAAAGGACTACAGATGCAGTATTCCTGATCTTTATGGTGGAAGTAGGCTACTAATTGCAATTCTTCTGGTTCTATTGGAGGTTGCATCGGGTTAGCATCTTCTTCTTCGATTACCAGAGTCAGTATATTTTCTTCGTCAGGGGGAGGAAGTTCACCTTCTACTGTCAAGATAAAGGGAGTAGGTTTGAGTGAGAGGTTATTTTCTGCTAAGACAGCTTGGGCGATCGGATAAATTTCCTGAATAATTGCTTCATCTTCAACTATTGATATTTGTTCCGAATCTGGCTCACTCACAAAGATCTCTACTGGGATATCAACTGGGCGCAGAACGAGATATTCATCGTCTTCTGCCTCAATATATTCCTCTATGTAACAGAGAAGTTCGCGTTCGTCTCGATCGATCAAGCTGACGATTTCGATTTCTTCTCCGTCTTCAGAATAGAAATTGTCACTGTTTTCAGACATGATTAGGCTCCAAAGGAAGGGAGTAAGATTGTCGTTTACGACGTTCGTCCAACCATTGTTGCAGAATTATTGCTGCTGCTTTGCGATCGATCAAATTTTTATTCCTAGAGGGGGATCTGTTCTCGGCTTTGAGCAGTTCTTCGGCTTGAAAGGAGGTTAATCGCTCGTCTACATACTCTAAGGGCAGATTTAAGGCTTTGGAATAACTCCGGGCAAGTTTTTGCACTTGTTTAGCTTGGTAGCCCAAGGTGCCATCCATTGAGTAGGGTAATCCGACGACTAAGATTTCTACTTCTCGATCTGCTACTAGTTTTTGAAATTGTGCCAGGTCTTCGGTAAAGGATTTACGCTCGATGGTAGTCAATCCGGTAGCGATTAAACCTGTGCGATCGCACCCCGCTACCCCAATCCGCTTCCTCCCAATATCCAACCCCAGAGCAGAGACTTGCGGCAGGGGGGCAGGGGGGCAGAGGGGCAGAGGGGCAGGGGAGCAGTTTTGGTTTTCGGTCATAGTTTTAAATTCGGCAAAAGGGAAGTTTTGAGTTTTGAATTTTGAGTTTTGAGTTAGGGAGTAAAGTTCTGAGTTAATTAATTTCCCCCCATCTCCCCATCCCCCCATCTCTCTATCTCCCTTGCTCCCCTGCTCCCCTGCTCCCCTGCTCCCCTGCTCCCCTGCTGGTTTGCTCTCCTTCTGGGCTATCGTAGTTAGTAGCCATTTCTCCAGCGGAAGTATGAGAGGGGGTTGATTCTGGGGTAGCTAGTTGGCGGGGAGATTTTAACCAAGTCATTCTTCCGGGGACTGGTTGGCGCGATCGTTGTAAGCCTTGCAGCATTTCTGCAAGTTGCAATCCTTCCAAGGCGAATTTAGATTCGCGAATTTTGTGCCAAACGGAACGAGACATTAATAGAGTATGGGTGATTCTTTGTGCGCCAATCTGCTCTAAAAACTCTTCGCGTTCTGGTTGGTAGTCTGCTGAGGTTAATTGTAATGGTTGGGCGGGGAAGTCTTGGGCGATGCGTGCCATTTGACAGAGCAGTTCTGGGTAGAGCCAGGTGTAAGCCGGGTGAACTGTCATTTCAGCTTTGTGGGGTTCTTTTCCGGTGCGACTGAGTTGGAGTTGGAAGTAACCGATCGCTGCTTTGCGCTGTGGTTCAAATACATAACCGCTGACGACTTCTGTTTGGCTGAACCATTGACGCATTCCTTCGATTAAAGCGCTGAAGAATCCGGTTTTAAAATCTTGGACGTGGCGATCGAATACTTGCCGCACTAATGGTGGCATTGCTGCTGTATCTAATTGATAGAGCAGTTGTGCGTCGGCGTTACTCACTGGAAGCAAGTTAGGTAAATCTGGCTCTCGTTCTTGCAGTTCCGCTAATAATGATGGTGAGATTTCCCAAGCGGTTAACTGCGCCAATGGTTGAAATCCATTTTGCCGATAAAGAGCTAGGGTATTTTTGTCATTAATGTTAACTTCAAGCAACCAAGTGCGTGCTTCCCAGATGGTTTCAAAGCAGTGGCGTAGCAGGAGGGAACCAACTGCTTGACTGCGAGTTCGTCTGTCAACTATTACCCTTTCGACTCGCCAGGTGCTGCGGGTACGATTAAAGGGTTTAACTTGAATCATGCCCCTAACTTGTTGTTCTTCCTGAGCAATGTATGCACATAATTCGTGGCGTAATGGGTTAGGAAACAGACTCAAAATTTTCCATAACCCGTAGCGCTGGTTGAGTTGTTCTAGGTGTTCTTTTGTCTCATTCAGGATGTCGAGGTTGTTTGCCTCTGGGGATTGGATGAGAATTTTTTCGTTGGCGTTAATGTCTGCGTTCGCGACAGCGGTGCGGAGGACGATCGCACTTAGCGCTTCTAAGTCCCGGCGTTGTAGGGGACGGATCGTAACTTTTGGTTCCTGGGGTGGGAATGGGGTCATGTGTACTCAGGCTCTTCTTTTGCCTTGGGTAAGATGATTGCTGTAGTTTCTTGCTTATTCAAGTCAGATTCTATTACAGCCGGAGAAGGGGTTGTATGTGATTTTCCACCTACAAAACTCCGCTGGGAAAACGGGTGTTTTAGTTTTTAAGACTGGTAGGCATTACCAGTTTCAGTGTAGCATTCGACCAGGGTGGGTTTTCTGGAGTTAACATATTGAGATTTTACAAGTATTATTACTTAATTATTTATTTGTTTTAAAGCTTCTGGGGAAGGGTATCTGTTGACATTAATTAATAGTTGGTTTTTGGTGGTGCGATCGCTTTCTGAAATCAGACAATATTCACATAAACCATCTGCTCTTTGAGCTACCAATCTTCTCAAATCAGGTGAAATATAAGGACGAGCCATAATTAGCACCTATTCCGATTGAGATTGTATATATTGATGAGCTTTAGCTTTAATCATAGTAATTAGACGATCGACAAATAATAATTCATCTAATTCCTTTTTATCTTCTAAAGTCAATTCGCCACTTTTTGCTAGATAAACCAGGTCTTCAATGCGTTCTTTCGTTGCCTCAGAAAATTGAAACTTAGTAACACTTTTCGGTGTTGTTCCTTGGGCGATAAAGTCAAGAAATTCATCATAAATTTTTTGATTTTTAACTAAAGTAGTCATTGTTACCTCTTAGGAATGATGATAAATACTTAGTCTATTATAGACTAAGATACAAAAGATGTTATTATAATTAGGTTAAGTTGATCGACAAGATAAAAGTTAAAATCAGATATATTCGATACAAGAGTGACTGCACTTAATTAGTTAACAAGATGATAACTTACATTAAAATCAATGGCTTCAAATCATTTCATAACTTTGAGATGGAATTTTCCCCTTTGACTGTAATTGCTGGAGTAAACGCATCGGGGAAAAGCAACTTATTTGATGCTTTACAACTTTTGGCAAGTTTAGCAGAAACCGACTTGAAAACAGCTTTTCGTCAACAACGCGGAGATCCTAAAGAACTGTTTACTCAATATGGAGAGGATGAGTACGTTTCTGAAATGGAATTTACTGTCGAAATGTTAGTTAATCCTACAGTCCAAGATAATTGGGGTGAAGAAGCTAAATTAGAATATACACGCTTGGAATATCAATTAAAAATTAAACGAGTTATCAATGAAAAAAATCTTGAGGATTTGCTAATAGATTATGAAGCTTTAAAAAGCTTAAATCATTCTCAAGATGATTGGGTTAAAAAATATATTCCTGAAAATGCTGTAGAAAATTGGCGACCAAATGTAGAACATAAAAACAAAGAAAATATTTACATTTTTTCTCCTCAAGAGTATCAAAAAAGTTACATTTATACTCGAAATAATCATGGTATTCCCACCATTGTAATTACCCAAGATGGAAAAGCTGCAATCCAAAAGAGTTTCACGGCGAAAAGATTATTACAAACTGCTTTAAGTAGAGTAAATTCTGTAGATACTCTTCACATCTTGGCTGCAAAAAAAGAGATGCAGAGTTGGAAGTTATTGCAACTCAACCCAGAAGATTTGCGCCAACCTACGCGCAAAGATAATTTTTCTAAAGATGAAATTACATCTACTGGAAAAAATTTAGCTGCTGCTTTATATCGGATCAAACAAGATGACGAATATAACTTAACGGAAATATCTCGATCTGTGAATAATATTTTGCCTAACGTGACAGAAGTTAATGTCTATGATGACAAAGCAAATCAGCAATTTATTATCAAAATCAAAGGAGATGATGGAATTGAATTTTCATCGAGAGTGCTTTCAGAAGGTACACTACGCTTATTAGCATTGTGTGTTCTTTTGTATGACAATAAACATACAGGATTACTCTGTTTTGAAGAACCTGAAAATGGGGTACATCCTTGCCGGATTAAAGATATCGCCAAGTTATTAAAGGATTTAACTGTAGATTTTGCCAATCCTGAAATGCCTTTGCATCAAGTGATTGTCAATACCCATTCTTCTGTCTTGGTTGGCGAATTAATTCAGTGGCAAAAAGATAAAAATGTTAGTATATGGCTGTCGCAATTGAATAGTTTAATTACTGATATTGACGGAAAAAGAACCAAGTTAAGAATTACAAAAATTCTCCCTGTTGCTAAAGAGAAAGAAACAAATCAGACTTTATTATTTAGCGAACAAGAACGTAAGCTGACTTTAACAAACGTAATCCAATACTTAGAAACTGCCGATCCTAAAAACGCAATAGACGAAATTAAAGCTATCCGATGATTCCCCAAATAATTATTGCTTATGCTACTGAAGGAACTACCGATATGGGCTTTTTAAAAAGTGTGATTAAGCGGACATTTGAAGAAGTTGCTTTGGAATATCTACAAGAATTAGAAATTGTTGATCCAATTCATATTTCAAAGTTTGGAGGAAGCATTGAAGAAAAAGCTTTGCATTATGCTAGTCAAGCAGTAGATAATGGAGCAACGATTTTGTGTTTTCATGTTGATGCAGACGATCGCAACGATGAAACAGCCTTTAAATATCTCATTTTTCCTGCTTTTGATGCCATTAAAAAAGAGAAAACAGCAGTTTGTAAAAACTTAGTTGCTATTGTTCCTGTACAAATGACGGAAGCATGGATGTTAGCAGATAAGGAGTTGCTAAAACGCCAATTGGGTACAAAGAAAAATGATGAAGAGTTAGGAATCAACAAAAATCCTGAAGATTTTTCCGATCCCAAAAACATTATTGAATCAGCAATTAGAATAGCTAGAGAGCATTTAACTAAACGTCGTCGTCGTAAATTAACTATTAGTGAGTTATATCAACCGATCGGACAAACTATTAAATTAAACAAACTGGATACTTTGCCTTCCTATCAAAAGTTTAAAGAAGCTGTCAGAGATGCTTTTAAACAATTAAATTATTTGTACTAATATCCTTTAAATAATTATTTAATATCCACAAAATCGTTATCCCATAACATACTGTCTCCTAAATAGCGATAAAGTAACTAATATAACTGAGAGATAGATTAGGAGAATAGTTGATGTTGTCAGCTTATCGTCAGCAGGTAGAAGAACGGGCGAAATTGGGTATTCCGCCGCTACCGCTTTCGGCGCAAGAAACTTCGGAACTTTGCGAGTTGTTGAAAAATCCGCCTGTTGGGGAGGAGGAGTATTTAGTAGAATTATTGCGCGATCGCGTTCCCCCCGGAGTAGATCCCGCTGCTTACGTGAAAGCTGGATTTCTCACCGCTATTGCCAAAGGGGAAATCACCAGTCCGCTGATCGCTCCTGAGTGGGCGGTATATTTGTTAGGGACGATGGTAGGTGGATACAATGTGCAATCTTTGATTGAATTGTTGAAATCAAAAAATCCTCCTACTGCATCTCACGCCGCCTCAGCTTTAAGTAAAACTTTGTTAGTTTTTGATGCTTTCAATGATGTAATTGAACTGGCAAATATCAACCCTTATGCTAAACAAGTGGTTGACTCTTGGGCGAATGCAGAATGGTTTACTAGTCATCCAAAATTGGCAGAACAAATTACGGTAACGGTGTTTAAAGTTCCGGGGGAAACTAACACTGATGATTTATCTCCTGCGACTCATGCTACCACGCGCCCGGATATTCCTTTGCACGCTTTGGCAATGTTAGAAACTCGGATGTCTGGGGGTTTAGAAACTATTGCTGAGTTGAAGAAAAAAGGACATCCTGTTGCTTATGTTGGGGATGTTGTCGGTACTGGATCTTCGCGGAAATCGGCGATTAATTCGGTGTTGTGGCATATCGGTAATGATATTCCTTTTGTTCCCAATAAACGGGCGGGGGGATATATTTTAGGAAGTGCGATCGCACCCATCTTTTTTAACACAGCTGAAGATGCAGGTGCATTACCCATTGAATGCGATGTTACCAAGTTAGAAACTGGCATGGTAATCAACATTTATCCTTACAAAGGAGAGATTACCAACGAAGCAGGAGAAGTAATTTCCACCTTTACTTTAAAACCCGAAACTATCCTTGATGAAGTGCGTGCAGGTGGCAGAATTCCCCTATTAATTGGACGCAGTTTAACCGACAAAACTCGCGAAGCTTTAGAATTAGAACCTAGCACATTATTTGTCCGTCCTCAACCTCCAAAAGATACAGGCAAAGGCTTTACTTTAGCGCAAAAAATGGTTGGTAAAGCTTGTGGTTTGCCCGGTGTTCGATCGGGAACTTCTTGCACTCCAATTATGACAACTGTTGGTTCCCAAGATACCACAGGGCCGATGACCAGAGATGAGTTAAAAGAACTCGCTTGTTTAGGATTTAGTGCCGATTTAGTAATGCAAAGTTTCTGTCATACTGCCGCATATCCTAAACCAATTGACGTAAAAACTCACAAAGAATTACCCGATTTTATGGCAGAACGGGGTGGTGTTTCATTACGTCCGGGAGATGGCATTATTCACTCTTGGTTAAACCGGATGTTGCTACCCGATACTGTGGGAACAGGTGGCGATTCACACACTCGTTTTCCATTAGGAATTTCCTTCCCAGCAGGTTCAGGTTTAGTAGCTTTTGCTGCTGCTTTGGGTGTCATGCCTTTGGATATGCCAGAATCAGTTTTAGTGCGTTTCAAAGGTGAATTACAACCCGGTGTAACACTGCGAGATATTGTGAATGCAATTCCCTATGTAGCGATTCAAAAAGGTTTACTAACTGTCGCCAAACAGAACAAGAAAAACATCTTTTCCGGGCGAATTATGGAAATCGAAGGTTTGCCCGATTTAAAAGTTGAGCAAGCTTTTGAATTAACCGATGCTACCGCCGAACGTTCTTGTGCTGGTTGTACAATTAAACTAAGTATCGAGACAGTTTCGGAATATCTCCGTTCCAATATTGCACTGTTGAAAAACATGGTAGCAAGGGGTTATCAAGATGCGCGAACTATCATGCGTCGCGTGGCAAAAATGGAGGAATGGTTAGCAAATCCGGTGTTAATGGAAGCTGATGCTGATGCCGAATATGCCGAAATAATTGAAATTGATTTAAATGAAATCAAAGAACCAATTGTGGCGGCTCCAAATGACCCAGATAATGTTAAGTTATTGTCGGAAGTTGCTAACGATCCAGTGCAAGAAGTATTCGTCGGTTCTTGTATGACGAATATCGGTCATTATCGCGCCACTGCGAAAGTTTTGGAAGGGGAAGGTGCGGTAAAAACTCGGTTGTGGATTTGTCCGCCAACCAGAATGGATGAAAAGCAGCTGAAAGAAGAGGGATATTACGGTATTTTTGGTGCTGCTGGTGCGCGTACAGAAATGCCTGGTTGCAGTTTATGTATGGGTAATCAAGCGCGAGTTGCTGATGCAACAACTGTGTTTTCAACTTCTACCCGAAATTTCAATAATCGCATGGGTAAAGATGCGCGAGTTTACCTTGGTTCCGCTGAGTTAGCTGCTGTTTGTGCGCTGTTAGGAAGAATCCCAACTGTGCAGGAATATCTCGATTTGGTGGCGAAGAAGATTAATCCTTTTGCTGGTGATTTGTATCGCTATTTGAATTTCGATCAAATTGCTGGTTTTGCGGATGAAGGACGGGTGATTGCATTAGAAGATATGCCCAAGATTGAGGATATTTTGGGGATGCCTGTGAAGGCTGGGAAGTAATAATATTAGTAGTGGAGGCTGAAGCCTTCACTACTAATAGTAATTAGAAGGAAAATAATTATGAGTGAACAGAATTTAATGGAAGTTCGCCTAAGTGAACCAATGGCAGAATTACTTCAAGAAATTCAACAAACACCTGAAGAATACTTGCCGAATTTATTACAAATGATTCGGCTGTTTCGGGAAAGTGTGACAATGAAATCTGCACAATCAAATGCTTGGCAAAAAGTTATGGATGAAATTAACAATCCAGATTCAGAAAAAAAGGCAACTCGGCAGAAAGCTTTAAGCGAATTACTCAAAAAATGGGAAGAAGAAGGAGATGAACAGGAGCAAACAGAAACCGCTGAAATTCTCCGTAAAGCATTAGCAGAAAACTCCATATCTATCTAAAATTTTGGATGAGCAAAATAGTGTTGTTAGATTCTGGCCCTCTAGGAATGGTGACGACTCCTAAAGCTAAATCACCTATATATCAGGAATGCAAAGTTTGGTTTAATTCTCTAGAAGAAAAGGGTTACACAATAATATTACCTGAAATCGCTGATTACGAAGTTCGACGTGAGTTAATTCGGGCAAATAAACTAGGAGGTATTCAACGACTTGACGAACTTAAAGCTGTTCTTACCTACCTTCCGATCACAACATCAATGATGTTGATAGCTGCTGAATTATGGGCACAAGCGCGACGGACTGGAAGACCAACAGCTGATCCCAAATCACTTGATGGGGATGTGATTTTAGCGGCTCAAGCTATGTCACTTATGAGTGAAGAGAATGAGGTGGTTATTGCTACAACAAATGTCGGGCATTTATCGCAGTTTGTTGATGCGCGTGAATGGCGATTAATTGAGTAATAATCGAATTGTTGCTTTTGATAATGCGATCGCATAATCGCACCAACTTGACTCAAGAATAATATTATAGTACATTGGTATTAATCAAATAACTAATCAGACAAAAATGGCTAAAGGTAAAAAGAAAAAAACACAGCCTAAAAAAAGTTTCTCTTACATTGATGGTAGTTATGGAATACCCCGCATTGTAGTTAGAGGGGAAAGTCCCGATCCTGGTTATCCAGTAGCTTTTGTTGAAGCTGGAAATGATGGAGAATTAAAATATTTTAAACCAGATGAAGAGACTGGAGAAGAATATGAAATAAGTAAAAGTGATGCTTGGTCTATATATTACGATCGCCTTTTTGAAGGTGCAATGAGTCACGATATTGTTCCAGCTTTTGAGAAATTGTTAACTAATCAAGGTTGGAAGGTTCCCTTCGATTCTAATATGGAAGCTTCTTGGGATTTTCAGGAATACAAAGAGGACTATACAGATATTGAGGGTTTAAAGTTATTGCCTAAAACTCACGATGATTGGTTAGCAAGTTTGGTAGCAGGATGGCGAAATAAACAATGTTGGTCTAATTACACATTACTTTTGCAATTTGAAGAACCCTATCCTTATCTACAATATCCAAACTCGGAGATGAGGTTTACTTGCGAAATAAGTCCTCAAAATGAACTGAGGATTCTTAACTATTGTCTAGACGAATTGGAATCAGAAGAAACAGAAGCAGAAGATATTATTAGAATCAAAGAAATTATTCATGATTTTATTGCGATCGCACCTTCACTGGGCGATAATAATTCCGTATCGCAAATTTTTGCCCAACAAAAACGTCAGCATCCCCAGTTTATGTCAGAAGCGATTAAAGAGGCTGTGGAAAATATTAAAAATCAACTAGTAGGAAGAGAAGAAAACTATCTCGCTGATATTTATGAATTTATTCAGCAAATTGACGCAGCTGATTAACCAAGGGAAATTTTAGTTATAAGATAAGGAAAAAATCAATGAGTAGACCGATATCTTTGTTTACTGATTATCGCAGTGGCGAAAATTCACTTACTAATTATTGTGGACTAATTTTTAAAATGCTTTATGAAGAAAATCCCAAAAGCTTTGAAGAAGTATTAGGAGCTTTATTGCCATCAGGTACTAATTTAACGGTAGGGGTAAATTTTTTACAACAGACAAAACAAAGAAAAAGCATTCCTGATTTAGCAATAACTCAAAGATCGTTTACTATTTTCTTTGAAACCAAGTTGAGTAACTGGTTTTATGAAAAGCAAACTTATGAGCATATAAAGGGATTTCAACAAGAAACTCAAGATAAAATTCTATTTTTGCTATCTAATTTTGAAACTGATGAACCAGAAACGCAGTTTGCTGATGAAATTAAAAGAGCATGGGAAGAAGATAGAGTTATTTTAAAACCGATTTCATTTGAAGAGTTACTCAAACAATTAAAGAGTGTGCGTTCTTCAGAATCATTTAAAAAAGTAATCGATGAGTTTGAAATTTACTTGGATACAAAGAACGTTTTGCCAAGGTGGAAATATTTATTAGAAATTGTTAACTGTGCAGGTTTGTATCACGAAATAGAAGAAAATGTTTATCTGTGTCCAGATACAGGTGGTTCACGCAGTCACAGAAGGGCTAAGTATTTAGCTCCTTATGCAAATAAGAAAGTTACGAAAATATTTGAAGTGAGAGCAGTTGTTTCGATTCAGCAGGAACTAGGCGAAGGAAATGTGAAGTGGAATAATAGCGGAGAACCGGAACAAGTTTTAATTGAAGAAGCAAGGGAAGCTATTCGCCGTTTTGAGTTGAGGATAAATGAAAATAAAACTCTACCATTGCAAGTATTTTTGTTGACTAATGGTGAACCTACTTGTTTTGCAAAGACAAGTCCTGGTGGAATGTTTGGTTCTAAGAAATACTTTTGGAATATTGCGCTGGATTGCCAAAATTCTCAAGAATTAGCAAAGTTTTTGGATGGTAAGAGTTGGAATGATTTTCAGAGTTAGACTGCAAGAACTGAAAGGGGAAATTGGTAAGTTATCTGATTTTCGATCGGTGAATTGAGCACAGGTTAGGCGATCGCGCTAAATTAATAACATAACTATCAAACCCAAAACTCTGATGAAAGCTGAAGATTACCCATTTGTGAAAGAATTGATCGTTGACACTGAAGGTACAATCCAAAAAGTTGTGATCGATTTTAGTGATTATCAGCATCTTCTAGAAGCGATCGAAGATGAAGGATTGATCCGCGCTATGAATGAAGTAAAAAGCGAAACTCCACTTACTTTAGAGGAAGCATTAACAGAACTGGAGAAAGAGTGAATACAGAGTATCTACCTAGTTTTGTGAAAGATCTCAAAGCACTGAAAAGTACGCCTGTTTTTGAGTCTATTAAAGCACTGGTTTTTGAAGAGATACCCAACCTAGTTTTGAGGATCTCACCAATTTGAAAAAGCTCAAGGGATATGAAAATGCTTATCGAATTCGTGTCGGTGATTATCGCATTGGTTTTACATTTGATAGTGAAACAGTCATATTTTACCGGGTACTACACCGAAAGGAATTCTATCGCTATTTTCCTTAAATGCGATCGCTTCCAGCGCTGCGCTCCGCGCAATCGCGTAGTGTATGCGTCAGCACGTATCGCACATCGCTTTTACTCCCCAAATGCGATCCTAAATCCGGTTGAGAGAGAGGTTAGTTAGTGCGATCGCTCTTCTAAACTGGAAATATATCCCATACTTCAGGTTATCCATGATGAAGTCTCTGCAAAATTACACTATTGTTATTCGTCCCGATGACAATGGTACTTTTGTCGCATAACAAACGCCAGATGAAGCGCGTACTGAACTTGTCTATGTATTCGAGATGATTCAAGAAGAAGGAGGTTAAGTATGCTCGACAAATCGATCGCAACTCCAAACAGTCTCTACGAACAAGACTTTTATTTGTGGATAGAAACTACTGCTCAACAGTTAAAAGAAGGCAAATTTGATGAAGTAGATTTGACTAATTTAATAGAAGAAATTGAAAGTATGGGTAGAAGTGAAAAGCGAGAATTGAAAAGTCGTTTAATAGTGCTTTTAATGCACTTGCTAAAATGGCAATATCAGCCGGAAAAACGTAGCGAAAGTTGGCGTAGTACCATCAGCGAACAGCGTATTTGTATTGAAGGATTACTAGAAGATAGTCCCAGCTTAAAACCTCTAATTTCCGAAGTGTTTGATGATTGTTATCAAAAAGCTTGTCTGAAAGCAACGGATGAAACAGGAATTAAGTTAAACTTTTTTCCGAAAGAATCACCTTTTACTTTGGAAGAAACTTTGCAAGTTAATTTGTTAGATTGATAGTATAAGCACAATTTATTAACAGGTAAAACAATGGAATTTTACACAGTCGTACTCAGACAAAGTGCGGTTTATTGGGTAGCTTTGTGTTTAGAGAATGGATTAGTAGGACAGGGAAATAATCCAGAAGATTCTATTAGCAAGCTTAAAGAGGCTATAGAGTCTTTACAAGATGTTTATCAAACAGAAACTAATGTTTACAAAGCTCCAATTTCTATAGAAGAGTTGCATGAATTTTTGACTGTCGAGGAAGAGGATATTAGTTCAGATATTTATGAATTAAGGAAAGTTTATGCCTAAAAATATTCCTTCCCTCAAACCGAAGCAGCTAATCAAGATTTTGGAACGAGGTGGCTGCACATTTTATAGAGAGGGAAAAGGAAATCATTGTTTATACATTCGCGAATTTGAGGATATGCGGAGAGTTGTTCCTATTGATATGGGTGCGGGAGAAATGTCACCTGCTTATGTGTTGCGAATTTTTAGGCAATTTGGGTTTAGTGATGAGGAAATTATCAACCTCTTAGGCTAGAGAAAACTGAATTTGTCGCTACTTAAACAACTATCAATTTTGGCGACAAATACCTCATATATTCTCGAAAAACCGGAGATAAATTAAACGCTGTTTTCTCGCCTTCTATTGGTTTAAGTAAATAACGTTTATTCAAGGATTGTAACCCATTAATGAAATCCGTTGACGACAAGGATAAACTTTGTCTTAATTCTTCTCTTGATGTTGGTTGATTAAACTTACTTAATTCTAAAAGAATCTGTTGTTCTACTGGGGTTAATCGTTCCCATAATTCACTTAACCGAAATTTCATATCTTCTGTTAAGTGTAAAGTCTCTTGTCTGACAAATTCATCGGCTTTGCCAAAGAAAATATTTTTAATTAAATTAGCAATGTCTTTTAAATAAGCGGGATTACCTTCATATAATTCTATCAGCTTTGACCAGCTTTCCTCATCTTTTAAACCCAAAGCTTTGAGAATTTCGGTATCGACTAATCCTGGTAATTCTAAGCACTTAACAGGATATAGTTCTTCGTCTAAGCAAGTCATTTCTTGGCATTGTTCTTGACTGATTAAGATTACGGTGCTTTGATGTTCGAGTTCGGTGATTTTTGACAGGAATGTTTTATAATTTTTGGTTTCTGTTTTGTATTGTCCGGCAAATTGTCCGCTAGTAAATAACTCTTGCACGTCATCAAGGATAATTAAACATCTTTGCTGGCGGAAAAGGTTGAATAATTGAGTTAATTTATTTTCGGTTTGAATAGGTTCGTAGTTAATAAGTGTGAAAATATCAGTAATAATGTTGTCTAAGGATGGGGAGAGTTTGATACTTTTCCAGATGATTAGATCGAATTGTTGTAGGTTTGAGTCAATGAATTGTTTAACTAGGGTGGTTTTACCAATTCCACTTAGTCCTAAAACTGAGATGAGGCGGGGGTTTTGTGTGGTTATCCAGTGGGAGAGGGTTTGGAGTTGGGGTGTGCGATCGTAAAAATGTGTGATTTTCGGTGCTAGGGTTAAATCATACTGGGATTTTTTGGTCAAATCGATTTCATCGCCTTTATTAGAACTACTATCATTTTTTCGCTTTAATGGACATACGTTAAAACTATTATTGTTGCCTATGCAAACAACCTGTGACGCATTGGGTGAATATGAATTTTTTAATCTCTCTATTGTCGCGCAGAAATTAGATTTATTAACATCTTCTCCTAACTGTTCTGATAAAATTTGCCATAATTTATAACCCACATCTCTAACTCGACTTTCACTGTGATTACACTCATCTGCCATAACACTATAAGTTTTACCTTGCCAAACTCCTTTAATTACAGTTTCCTGAATATCATCTAAGTGTTTTCCAGTTTGGGTAAAGACTAGGCGATCGGCAAATTGTAAAACTTCTGTAATAGTCATAGGATTTAGGTAAATAGTTTTAGGCATTATATCTAGTTTAACAGAATAGGCTATTTCTCGCTAATTTAGAATATAAATTTAATACTTGATTTACAAATGACACGATTTAATAAGATCTTTTAGTATTGCTAGTAAATTTATTCAATTCATATAATCGTCATAAAGTAAGAATTAACTCAAACTAAAAGGATGGATTCAATATGAAAAAGAATATCTTTTTTGCTATTACATTCATAACAACATCTATTAGCATTTTATGGCTAAATTATTCATTCCCTGCAATTGCCGATATAAATCTTGTACCAGTATATTCATGGTGGAATTCTGGCGACACAGACTCGATTTCTCTAAGAGATGGTGAAATTGAAGATTGGAAACTCGGTTCATGGGGGTACAAAGCAAAGACTTACTCTTTTAGATGCTCCTTAACACCTTTTACGAACAGTATCGCTATTTACCGTTATTGGCATCCTAAAGATAAAGATTGGATAACTATTACTGAGAATGAAATCCCGGAAAGTCAAATGTCGGCATGGGGATATACAAGTAAGACTTTTCAATGTTATGTGAGTAGTGTCCCTCTACAAAATGGAGTAGCAGTTTATCGATGGTTTAATCCTCAAATTAGAGACTGGAGAAGTGTTCCTGATGGATCAATTCCAGAATATAATTTGGGGCGTGGAGGTTATGAAAACAAAACTTTTCAGTTTTATGCGTGGCGTTAAATGTGTGATCGCCCATTTTGTAGGGAATATTGCGATATTTCTTTGATAACCGATATAACTCATTTTCAAATTCATTAGTAAATCTGACTGAAATTTGATGGAAATTATTAGTCATCTATTCTTTCCCATAATTCAGAAATAGGTCGCGTCTCTCCAGCTTTTACTTGTTGTAAAGAGCGTCTTAAACTGGCTTTAATTTCCGCAATAGGGGTATCATCACTATCAGATTCAGTCTCAGAGTCATTAGTTAATAAAACAATCACTTTAACTCGAATTGATGTAGTAATATTCAAATTCTTATCTAAAATTATTTGACCTTTTTCATCAATTGTGCCCATCACTTCAAAGGCTTGCATTATAGTATTTCCTCAAATAGTCAAGTTAATTAATTTCATCATAGCAGGTGGTATTGATTTGTTAAATGCGATCGCCCATCTCATACTTTCCATCAAACCAAAAAAGTTATTGCTCAAATAATTAAGTTAACTATCGGACGCACCCTACAAAGTTTTTTGATTTGATACGATCGATCGCACCACACTTACTCATATACTTCACTTCTATGAGCAATCAAAATTTTGGCTCTCCCGTACTTGTGGTGGAAAACCCTGGTTTTGGGGACTGGGGACTGGGGACGTTCGGCTGAGCGCTCACGTCGAAGCCTGGGGACTGGGAAACCTTGTGGAGTAAGCACTTTGTTAATTAATTAGGTTTACTTATCACCATGAGTACGGGAGAGCCGGGAAGATTAGCTGCTGCATAAAAATTTTCTGCTTCAGAGGACAACTGAACTCTATACATCGTCTCGTACTTTTCGCCAATCAGTCACCCTTCCCGCAGCAACATCCCGTTTTCCCCGCTCAAAAGCTTCAATAAAACCGGGAATTTCTAATAATTCTTCTGTTGCTTCATTACTCTCACGTTCTGCTAAATAAGCTAAGAAATCAGCTGCAACACGCAATCGATCGGGGGATAATCGATCGACGTATTCCTTAACTTGAAGGCACATTTGGTCAGTATTCATTGGTAATAACAGTGTGATTATTTCACCATTTTAAACTGTAACAGTAGATGTTAGAGTTTTTGTATGTTAATTTGTTTAAAGCGCATTCAGAGTTTCAAAGTAACCCTCTAACTGGTATTGCCCAACTTAATGATTCCATTTTTTGGAATACTGCTGGTGATGGCATCGTACCATCGGCAAATCTGTAAACAGAAATGCCTTGAGGAGGAAATTTTAATCTCCCATTAATCCCTATTAATCGCCCATTTCGATCTAACACTGGTCCGCCACTCATACCATTTTCTATTTCGTTAGTGTAGCCTAATTGATATCCTCTGGGGAGCGATCGCTCGGTAATCATTTCTAAACTTCCTCTGGTTAAACGAAAAGCTCTAGTTCCCCAATCACGGGTACTTTCTATTGCTTTAGGATTAATCCAGTACCAATTAGGAAAACCTGCTGCGTATACCACTTCTCCTATGACTAAAGAATCAAAATTTCGCCTTTCTGCTACTTGGTAGGATTGGGGGCTAATAAATTGAATTATAGCTAAATCCTTATCTCCAAACTCAGGATAAGTTAACTTTTTAGCGGGATAATTACGCCCATCGGAAGTTAAAATTGTGTAATTATTACTGTTTTTTTCGTTTAATACATGATCGCAAGTAAGTACTGTATAAAGTTGTCCCTGACGACTGATAATTACACCGGAACCAGCGCTGGAATTAGAGAAAATTCTCACAGTAATTTGTTTGGCAATTTCCGGTAGATAAATATTATTTACTGCTGGATTTTGGGCAATTCTAAAATTGATTTTATTTTCCAAATTTGCTGAATTTATTGTTAGTAAAGTTGTTAGTAGAGAAGCGATCGCACCCAAGTTTATCACTAAAGATTGGTAAGAAAATAACCAGAATAACAGCCACACCACAATAGTTTCATTCCCTAAACAACATTTCTAAAATACCAAAAAATGAGCAACCTGGAAAGCGTAAAACTTTCCAGGGTTTTAGTGATAGCAAGAAATATTACCAATTTCTAAATACCATTATTTACAGGTTGCTGGCGAGAATTCGATGGTTGTGGGCGGACAACAGGTGTTTCATCATCACCATATTTATCTTCAAAAGCTTCATTAACAATTCTTTCCAAACTAATCCGTTTTGGAGTAGAAGATGGACGACGATTAATGCCTGAAGAAGGAGCAAAAGAAACCACTGGCGCACCAGAACCACTAACTCCAAAGTTTAATAAGTTATCCAAAGCTGTATTAGGATTGTTAGCATTGCGACTATCCAAAGTTAGGAGTAAATTTCTAGAATTACAACCATATTGCCCGCCGTTAGTGTAACAAATGACGGGTAAACCATTGACTCTGCCAGTTGTTAGTTCCAAATTAGTTAGTCTGCCGCCATTTTCGTTAACTGCTCTAGTTAAGCGATCGGACACCATGAGACAACGATTTTGTGGAGTGTATTGACTACCAAACTCGTAAGTTCTCCAGAGAATAATCGGAGAAGTAACTCTGTCTCCTCTCCGGGCAACTGTGGCATAACTTCTACCTTCAGTAACGCATTCAAAGGTAGTACTTAAATATTCATTTTGTCTGTCAGGACTGACTCTTTCTTCAGGATATCTTTCTTCTGGTAATCTTTCTGCTGGTACTGTTTGTTGAGCTTTTACTGGATTCGTTAAAGCAAAAATGCTAGATAAAGCGAGAGAAGATAGAAAAATTTGCGTCAAGAATTTGAATTTCATGAGGAATACACCTGTAACTATTTCATTTACAACTCTTCTATTTGTTTTATTTGACTCACTGATTTTGGCGAATGTTCCGCAATCAAAAAATTATTTGAGTTGCTTGTAAGCACTTGAGTGCAGGAACGCTTTAGTGTTGACAACAGCTTATATTCATTTTTAAATGCGAATGAGGATAAACCCTCTCACTCAGGGGGTAAAATTTGGGCAGAAAGGAATTGCGAAAAAATGGATTACAAAACAGCCCGAAATTTCCTCATTAATCAAGGAACTGCCCTGGAAACCCAGCGAAATCCTGACGACTTTTTGATGCGCCTGAGTCAGGAGAAGTCACCAGTACCAGGACAGCAGACATCTATATTATTAGCGTTGAAAATGGTGTTCGATGCTTTGAAGGATGAAACCAGTTTGGATAAAGAATTAGTATATGCGTTACATTTGCTGAGTTTTGAGAGTCGTCACCTTTACGAAAAGGGACTTCGTGCCGGGGTTGATTGGCCTTTTTTGCTCAATGAAGATTTAAACCGGATCGATCTCGCTGTCAGAAGTATTTTTTCCGGTACTTGGCAAAGTTAAGGGGTCTGGGGACAAGGGGACAAGGAGAAAATTTATTTCTTCTCTGCTCCTCTGCCCCTCTGCCCCTCTGCCTCTTAACGGTTGCGGAGTTGTGCTTCTAGTTTGTCTAAGTCACTCTTGAGTAGGATGGTAATTTTGCCCATGATTGGTTTACCGTTTTGGGGTTGGGGAAATTCTACCCAGTAGGCAAAACGCGACCCCAACCTGAGTTCGCCTTTAAGTGCTTCTTGTAAAGGTAAGGTTAAGGTGCGTGCTTCTTGTACCATTGCGGGATTTGGGTAAGAGTAGATTACTCTTGCTTGTTGGAAATCTTGGTAAATCGCTAAACCGTAGATGCTGCGTAGTGACTCTTGCAAACGGTTGAAGGTGACACCGTTAATCATGTCAAACAGATTGATTCTTTCGGTGCGAACGATGCCGGGTTCTTCTGATGGTACTGCTAAACCTGGTGCTAGTACGGAAGCTTCAAAGGTGAATCTTTGGGCGGGTGTATCGGTTCTGTTTACTAGTAGTGTTTGTCCGCTATAGGGACTTAGGGTGGGATTGCCTTTGATCCAAGCGGCAACTTCTGCTGTTGTCTGTCCTGGTAAGGCGTTTGCCCGATACGCCTGATGGCACACTTCGTGAACGCAAAAAAGAGCGATCGCTATTCCCATTCCCAACCTTAATAAACCCTTAGCTTTCATAAGTCAGCATAAAAGTAGATTTTTGATTTGCTTCTAGGATGGCATATTCGGCAACATTGCTACTTTAATTGACTTACGATTTTTCATATCTTGAAACACTTGTTCTAAATCTTTGAGGGGACGATGTTCGCTGATTAATAATTCAAAGGGGATGGTGCGACTTGCTAAGAGTGCGAGTGCTTCTCTAACATATTTGGGTGTGTTGTGAAAAACGCCTTTTATGGTTAGTTCGCTGTAATGCAGTTGTTCTGTATTCACGACGATCGTAGTATCTCGCGGACAACCTCCGAATAGATTAACGGTTGCACCGGGACGGGCGCAAGCGATCGCACTTTCCCAAACTGCCGGAACTCCGGTTGCTTCTATCACTACATCTGCACCTAATCCTTCCGTTAGTTCTTTAACTACTGAGGGAATATCACTGATTTGATGATAGTTAAATGTTTGTGTTGCCCCTAATTTTTTCCCGATTTCCAATCTGCGATCGTTCCCACCGAAGAGGAAAACTGGGGACTGGGGACTGGGGACGTTCGGCTGAGCGCTCACGTCGAAGCCTGGGGACTGGGTAATAGCGGCGACGAACATTAGACCGATCGCACCATCTCCAATTACTACCACGCGATCGCCCTGTTTTATATTCGATCTTGACACTCCATGCAGCACACAAGCTAGAGGTTCGGTCATTGATGCTAAGGCATCGGGTAAATGATCGGGAATTGCTAATAAATTATGTTTAACTATTTGTGCCGGAATCTTTAAATATTCGGCAAATGTGCCATTATTCCAAGTCAAATTGGGGCAAAGGGAAAATTCTTGACGTTGACAAAAGAAACATTTCATGCACGGAGCGGAATTGTTGGCGACTACGCGATCGCCTATTTGCCAACCTTGGACATCTTTGCCGATCGCCACAATTCTACCTGCTGCTTCATGACCGAATAGGGTTGGTGGTCGCAACATTCTAGCATGACCACCCCTACGCCATACTTTCAAGTCGGTGCCGCAGGTGGTTGCTACTCCGACTTGAATAATTATCTCTTGGGAATCAGCGATCGGATCTGCAACTGACTCCAAACGTAAATCTTCTTGACCGTACAGTACTGCACCTAGCAAAACTTTAGGAACCCACTGCCGTGAGCGGACGTGACTGCTGTCCTACTTTATCACGACGGGACATCACCATTGAAGTCAGAGAAGGTACTTCTTGATGACAACTGCTGCAAAACCAATAAATACCTTGATGGCGAATGTGACGCAGCAGCGAACTGCCACAAAATGGACAAGAGTTACTGCGGTTATTCATTGTATTTGCCTCTCTTCAAAAAATTTGTTAATTAAATACTGAATAAACTGAATGAAACGAAATTGAGTAAATGAAACCGACCATTTTTTGTGATGTTATTGCCTGAATTAGTTGCTTTTTGGTCGCTTCATAATTTGACTCACCGCCTAGATAAACTTTTTTAAAAATTGTTTCAAATTCTTAGTTGACTGTTCCCGGAAAGGATTAATTTACCTATCAACAAAAGTGTAATTTAATACCCAGGTTTTTATTACCTTATAACTACCTTAAAGGGAGATTTGTTTAGTAGGAACAATTTCCTCTCTGGTTTGCTAACTACTCGATCGACAGTCGAGAATTTAATTACTTTTATAGTTTAAAAGAACTCGATCCCCGAATCCATCTATCTTTAGGATAATTTAAAATTCTCCGATCCTCTAGGTAAAATCTCTTAATATGATATGATTTCAATTGATCCCCATAGATTTTTATGTAGGTTTACTTATAATAAAACACGAATTTTTGCACTAGAGTTAATGGTATTTACTTATTGATGCGATCGATCTACATAAAGATATAAGTATGTTTACGCAACTGCCTCTTTTGGCGGATACTAGTAAAGTTACTAATACTATGTTATCTAAAATTTTCAGTCTTAGTGGGCTTGACAGAAAAAAATAGGCTCTCCAACACTTGTGGTGGAAAACTCTGGTTTTAGGGACTGGGGACTGGGGACTAGGGACTGGGAAACCTTGTGGAGTAAGCACTTGGCTAATTAATTAGGTTTACTGATCACCATGAGTACGGGAGAGCCCTATATTTTTGCCTAAAAAGCCTTGATATAAAGGATTTTCTACAAAATTTGCGTCTGTATAATAATGATAAAATTTATTACTTGGATACTCTCTCTAGTCAGGTTTTTGGGGACTTAGGTTCAACAAGCTTTTACTGATGGACAGTCGAACAAACAGATGTGAGTTAAAAACAATAATTCTGCTATAGGCAGAGAGGCATTCCTACAGCAGAATAGTAAAAAATATAGAGTTTAATATAAACCAGTTACCCAAACTTCATTTCCTACCTGGGGGAAGACCGGGCAGAAGAACTGTCACTTTTCTTCCCTATTTCTAACATTCCCTAATTTCCGCAGAAATTAACACCAAAAGGAATTTGTCATAAAACTTCAAATTTTTTCTAGAGGTGGGGGAGTAGGAGAGGAAGGGGGAAAACTCAAAAAGAAAAACTTTCCCAGTCCCCAGGCTTCGACGTGAGCGCTCAGCCGAACGTCCCTAATCCCCAGTCCCCATTAATATTCAGGAACGGAACGATCGACTTCCCGACTCCAAGCGGTGATGCCGCCTTTGACGTTAGTGCCTTCGATTCCAGCTGCTTTCAAAATACCTAAAGCTTTTGCCGATCGCCCACCCATTTTACAATGAGCTATTAAGCGATGACCGTTGAGTAATTGTTTCACTTTCTCCACACCTTCGCCACGTTCAATATCGGGTAAAGGTACTAAAACCGCACCGGGAATTTTAGCAATTTCGTATTCACCAGGATTGCGAACATCAATCAAAACGAAGTCATCAGCACCACTATCTAGCAGTTGCTTTAACTCTGTGACAGTCATTTCTGCCATTTCCATCTGCTGTTTTGCCTCCTCTGCTTTAGCTTGGGTAATCCCGCAGAATTGTTCGTAGTCTATCAGTTTTTCAATTACTGGACGAATGGGATTTGGGCGCAGTTTCAACTCGCGGAATTTCATTTCCAAAGCGTTGAACAGCAACAATCTCCCACTTAGGGTAGTACCTTTGCCGATGATAATTTTGATAGTTTCTGTGGCTTGAATTACGCCAATTATTCCGGGTAAAATCCCTAAAACGCCGCCTTCTGCACAAGAGGGAACCATTCCTGGCGGTGGGGGTTCGGGGTACAAATCACGATAGTTTGGGCCACCTTCGTAGTTAAATACGGTAGCTTGTCCTTCAAAGCGGAAAATGGAACCGTAAACGTTTGGTTTGTCTAACAATACGCAAGCATCGTTAACTAAATAGCGGGTGGGGAAGTTATCTGTTCCATCTACCACTATGTCGTAAGGTTTAACGATGTCTAGGGCATTTTCGGCGCTAATGCGAGTTTCGTATAAATCAATTTGACAGTTGGGGTTTATTTCCAAAATTCGGTTTTTGGCAGATTCGATTTTTGGTTTTCCTACCCAAGAGGTGCCGTGAATGACTTGGCGTTGTAAGTTGGAACTATCGACTATATCAAAGTCAACTATTCCCAGTCTGCCAATTCCCGCTGCTGCTAGGTACAACAGTAGTGGGGAACCTAGTCCACCTGTACCGATGCAGAGGACGCTGGCAGCTTTTAGGCGTTTTTGCCCTTCTAGCCCTACCTCCGGTAAAATCAGGTGTCGGGAGTATCTTTCGTATTCTTCTTTGGATAATTGGACTTGATCCAAATTAGGATTGAGCATGGCAATCTTTATAGCAAAAAGCAGATCTAAGATCTTATCTAAAAAGTATCCTTCGTGTCCTTCGTGTCTTCGTGGTTTTTACATTTTGTTTTAAACGTTGGTGAGAATTTCTTCTTCCTGAAACTGATGCGCGTCGTCTAAACACCAACTTCGCACTTCAAGAGCTTTCCCTTCTGACACGGAGACGATTATATAAGAGTAAACTGCCCAAGCGATCGCCCGATCCATTTCCGATGGTATCGCTGGATGGTCTGGGTGTGAGTGATAAAATCCGATAATTTGTAATTGTCGATCGCGTGCCACCTTTTGTGCTTTGATGATCTCTAGTGGTGCGATCGCAAATGTCCTCTCTTTCCCCCTAACTCCTCCACTCGCCGGAAATTCTACCCATTTCTCTTCTTCCCAAGCGTTTAAAGTCTCCCAAACTTCTACCACTGTTTTCCCTTCATCTCCGATTTTTCCTAACATGATCCCGCAACATTCTTCGGGATAAGTTCTTTCGGCCTGTCTGCAAATCTTTTGTAGATCTTTGGGAGAAATTTGAATCATTTACACAATTTTGTTGTGATTTTTTGGCTGTTTCCTGATATTATTATATTAGGTTTTGATTCTCTTATAATGGGATATCAGCAAAAATAAAAAAATTACAACCATCCCATTATTCTAAAATATACCACCTAAATAAATTAAAAACTGTGTGTTCGGTAACAAAATTGGGTCGCCACAAAAAATTAACAAAACTTTAATGAGTTGTTTTAACACCGAGATAAAGTTCACCTACTTTAGGGTCATTTAATAATTCTGAACCGGGGCCGGAGAAGCGATCGCGTCCGGCTTCGAGAACATAACCGCGATCGGCCATTTCTAAGGCTTTGCGGGCATTTTGTTCTACGAGGACGATCGCAGTTCCGCTACTATTAATTTGGCGAATTTGCTCAAACACATTATTAACTAAAATCGGAGACAAAGCCGCCGAAGGTTCATCTAATAATAGTAAACTGGGTTGTAACATTAACGCCCTACCCATTGCCAACATTTGCCTTTGTCCACCGGAAAGAGTTCCTGCCCGTTGGCGGCGACGTTCAGCTAAAACGGGGAAAGTGGCGTAAATTTTATCTTTTAATGGTTGCAGGGAGTCATTACGAATAAAAGCCCCCATTTCCAGGTTTTCTTCTACTGTTAAAGTAGGGAAAACATTAGCGATTTGGGGTACATAACACATCCCCCGTTGCACAATTTGATCTGATTTTAATCCGCCAATGTTTTCGCCTTTAAAGGTAATTTTTCCGGTGTGGGGAGTCAGTAACCCAAAAATAGTTTTGGCTAATGTAGATTTTCCAGCACCATTGGGACCGATGACTGCAACTAATTCGCCAGGGTAGATTTTAAAGTTGACTCCTTGCAGGATGTCTAAGTCTTTGACATATCCTGCGTAGACATTTTCTACTTCTAATAGTGGGTTACTCATTCGATTGGTTCTCCAGCACTCATGGTCATAAGTGAACCTAATTAATTAGCAAAGTGCTTACTCCACAAGGTTTCCCAGTCCCTAGTCCCCAGTCCCCAGTCCCCAGTCCCCAGTCCCCAAACTTAGGGTGTTTTTTGTAGTTCTGGGCGTTCTTCGGGAAGGATGGCACCTTCTACAGGGCAGACTTGCAGGCAGATGCCACAATCAATGCAGGTAGAAAAGTCAATCCAATACCAACCTGTGCCTTTAGCGTTTTTGCCTGGGCCTTCATGGATGCAAGCTACGGGACAAGCGTCTACGCAGTCAGCAACGCCTTCGCAGGTATTCGTAACAATTGTGTGTGGCATTCTCTCTTGATGAAATTCGACAGACGAGTTTGGTTAGCACTTTTTGGGGAGCATAGCCATTACGAATTGTAATGCTTTTTGCTTCAGATTGTTTCCAGGGTTGGCGAACCAGACTCGTTTACCCAAGCAATTTTGGGGATGCGACGATGGCGGGCATATTCCCGAATTTCTTCTGGGTTACGTCCACCTAAGTCTAATTCTACTTTTACTAACTCTTTTGATTGGCGTAAACTGTGAGCGTAAGCGAAAGCTGCGGGAAAAGCTGCGGGTGTTTGGGCAACTACTAACCATTCGCTAGTGGGTGTTTCTTGGGGTAAGTGTCCTGTAGTGAGTAGAACTTGGTATAACTCTTCAATATTTAAGCAAAAACCAATACCGGGGACGCTGTTTCCTTGGGGATGGTAGAGGCTTAAAAGTTGGTCGTAACGTCCTCCTTGTGCCAAGATATGTTTTCCGCTATCGCTTTGTCCGACAACTTCAAATACTATGCCTGTGTAATAGTTAAAGGTTTGGATTAAGCTTAAATCGAGGGTGATTTGGGAGGTCAATTTTGTTTGTCCAACTAAGTTAGGCAAACCTTGTTCTAGTAAGTCTATTAAAGATTTCAGATTATTGAGTGCTTCTTCTCCGGTGGGTTCTAGTTGTAAGTTAGCGACTTTTTGCAGGACATCAGCTGGTTTCCCGCGTAAGTCGAACAACATGAGGGCTTGTTGTTTGAGTTCGTCGGAGAGGGGGAGATTTTCTAAGGTTACACGATCGAGATGTGCGATCGCTTGTCTGATTCTCTCTTGCAACTTACCCGGAAAAGGTGCCAACAAACTGCGGGTAAGTCCCGCTTCACCCAACACCAAATGCCAACCACTCAAACCCAACTCAAATAAACATTCTGCCAACAATAGTAAAATTTCCCCATCTGCCAGCAATCCACCTGCACCAATTAATTCTACTCCCGCTTGGTAGAATTCTTGCTGTCCGCTGTAGCTACCTTCTTTTGCCCTTCTAAATACGTTGGCGTTGTAATAAAGTCGCTGAGGATAACTGACTCCTGCCATGCGAGTCACTGCTGTTCTGGCAATACTAGCAGTTAGTTCCGGGCGCAGTCCCAAACTTTCTTCTTCTGTGCCCGCTTGCAATTGTAATACTGTAGAGCGGTTGATGGCACCACCTGCCATTAAAGTATCCAACCGCTCGATCGTAGAGGTAATAATCTGATGATACCCACAACGACGGTAAACCTGCTGTAAGCGGTCTTCAATCCAATGTTTTTGAGCAACATCAAGGGGCAATAAATCCCGTGCCCCGGCAGGTGGTTGATGCACCATTATTTCTTCTTCCCACCAAACAAACCAAATAAACCGCCATTAGCCTTAGTTTCAGCTTTTTTATTTGCTGTTGCTGTACGTACAGCAGTACGTTTCTCGATCATATCGATGCGTTTTTTCACTTCTAAGGCTGTTGGATCTTCAGGATTAAATTGTAAGGCGCTTTCCAAGTGAATTTTCGCCATTTTCGCTTGCTCCTGATTTAAATAAGCCATTGCCATTAAAGCATGAACGCGACTACTTTTTGGCTCCATCTTCAAAGCGTCTCTTAATTCTAAGATTGCTTTAGCCGGATAGTTCTTTTCAATATACTCTTCGGCACGACGGCAGTAAGTTTCCGCAGCAGAAACTTCTACTTTGGGAACTCTCTTTTCCGCTGTTGGCGGTACCTTACTTGGTGTAGCATTTGGTGTGGCTGCGGCTGGGTTAGTTTTTGCTGGGGTGGTGACAGCAGGAGTTGCTAATTTAGTAACTTCTGGAGGTTTACTAACACTTTGACCTTGGCTAGACTTCCGTACTAAGTAAACTAAATTCAATTCGCTAACTTGGGCGATATTTTGCAGAATTTGATCTATTGATTCATATTGTTTTTCAATTAGTTTATGCAATGCTGTTTTATATTCATGTTCCAGATTAGTGGATTTGTATAGCTGTTTGGCTAATTCACTTTGCAGGTCTATTTTCTCTCTTTCTTGTACTAAGCGTTTTCCCATGCGGCTTAATAGTACGTTATGTTCCGCACGACTTTGGTCGTTAAACAGTTGTTGATAAGCTGGACTGACTAATTTAGCGAAGAGTTGACTTGCTTGTTGTTTGCTGGCTTCGCTGTCTGCGATGCAGCTGTCTGGATGCAGACGACGGGAAATTTTCAGATATCTTTTTCTCACTTCGTTAGCTGTAGCATCCAATGGTACGCCTAAAACTGCGTGATGGTCTGTACAATCAAACTTGAATAGTCCTTGTTCAATATTAAGTGCCATAATTTACTGTTCCAGAATTTCGTTCTATAGATCTAGTGTACTTCGTAACATCAAAGGATGTAATATCTCTGAGTTAATTTTTTTTTAGTGTAAATTAAACATTTGTTGTTAAGTGTTTTCCCCAATCTAATAAGGGATACACTTGCATAAGTTCGGTACTTAGACTGTTGTGAATTAGACCATTTGTTGCTAATATTCTTCCTGATTTTATTTGTAAAGGACTACCATCGTAGGCAGTTACTTTGCCTCCTGCTTCTTCTACTAGTACTATTCCAGCGGTAATATCCCAAGGAGAAATTCCTCTTTCCCAGTATCCATCTAAGCGTCCACAAGCTACTTCAGCCAAATCTAAGGAAGCCGATCCGCTACGGCGCACGCCTTGGGTAAGATGGGTAAGGTGACAAAATTCGGCGTAGTTGTTGTCGTTTGTCTGACGACGATCGTAAGCAAAACCTGTGACTAGTAAACTTTTGCTGAGTTCTTGGGTTTGAGACACTCTGATGGGACGACGGTTGCGAGTTGCGCCTAATCCTTTGGCGGCGCGAAATAGTTCGTTATGAAAAGGAGCAAAAATCACACCTACTTGGGGAATTCCTTCTATTAACAGACCAATTGATGTGGAAAAATAGGGATATTGATGAGCAAAGTTAGTTGTACCATCTAAAGGATCGATCGCCCACAAATATTTATTTTCTTGTTCTCCTATCTGTCCCGATTCTTCTGCTAAAATTGCGTGGTCGGGGAAGTGACGATGTAAAATTTCCAATATTACTGCTTCAGCTGCTTTATCAGCAGCTGTTAATAAATCTCCGGGACGACCTTTTTCTTCTATTGTTTCTAAATTCCCATAATAGGATTGAAGGACAGCACCCGCAGCAAGAGCGGCTTCTGTGGCAATATCGAGAAAGATTTGTAGCTGTTCGGGGGTAGAGGAACTCATTAGTTTGGGGACTGGGAATTGCTTTTTGAGAAATTAATTTTACCGATCGCTTTATGAATGACAACTGTCAGAATATGATTCCGGTAATCAGGAAATCAAGTAATTTATATCTTTTTGCTTATGATGATATTAAATTTTTTATTCTGAGTCATTAATTATCTGTACTGTTGACGGAACTGTTCTGGAGGTATACGCAGGGGTTGGTCTGGACTCCAAATTCCTAATCCCATAACTCTGGCGTACTCTTGAGCGTGTTCTAGCCGTCGATCGTACTTGCGGTTAAGCGATCGGGGTCGAAATAAAGCCCAACCTTCCTTAAGTAACTGTTCATTCAATAGCTTACCATCTTGCCAGATATATGCTAACTGGCGATCGAATTGGTCTTTTGGTTCCAAGTCAGATTCCAGCAATACAGGTTTGTCCCCTATCATTTCCTGTAATCTTTCTTTAGCGGTTTCTCCCCAAGGTCTTTGGCGTAACTCTGGTGCTGACAAGCCTATCAGTTGTACTCGTGAGGTTGAGTTAGATTGTTGCAGGTTAACTACTTCTACGGCTTGTCCGCTAAGAACCCGTTGTACTTTTAAGGTTACTCCTTGGGGAGAAGGGGTAGATTGACATCCCCCCAAGAATAGGAAACTGCAAACAGTCAAAAGGCTAAAGAAACGGAAAATTTTAGTCTTCATCCAATGGTAAACCGACTTTTACTTTACCTCTTCCAAAATACCGACCAAATTGGAGTTCGTAAACTTCGTCCTCATCTTGGGTTTCCACTTCTAAGTCGGAACGAGCATAACTCACACATAACAGAGCGTAACCTTGTTTTTGTAATTCTAAGGATAGCCCCATTGCTTCTGGTTGATAGATGTCGCCGGAAATCACCCTGACGGCGCAAGTGGTACAAGCGCCATTGCGACAGGAAAAGGGTAATTCTATGCCTTGATTTTCAGCGCTGTGGAGGATGTAGCGATCATCTGGGACTTCAAGGGTATGATAGGTGTTCCGTTGGCGATCGTGAATCCGAATTTTAAATAAACGAGACATTGTAAAAATTCGAGCAACATGATCTATAATAGGATTCTGTGCGAAAAATACCAAAGCACAGCCCTGGAGAGGTGGCCGAGTGGTTGAAGGCGCAGCACTGGAAATGCTGTTTAGGGGAAACTTTAACGAGGGTTCGAATCCCTCCCTCTCCGTTCAGTCTGTAGGATGCGTTAAGCGCGGGAGCATTCCAATTTTGCCAAAATACCAGGCGATTAGAAATCGCGGCTACACAAACAAAGCCTGCCTCCGCAGGCTAAAAGTCCGCGCAGGCGGACTTGGTTTGTATAGCCCCAGACTTCCAGTCTGAGGGGCAATTTACACATTTGGGATGCTCCCAATTGATTGCTCGTGCCTAACATACCTGCACCAAAGAAAGCAATTTTCAATCAGGATACCAGTTTAAATCAAGTAATTGGTCAAGCGTGTAAGTGCATTCTGAGGGAAACTCAACAGTTTTTCCAGTCTTTTCTTGAACAAAACGAAGCGCATCTTTGTAGATTAAGTTGAGATTTTCTTGCAAATAATTTCGCAAATTAGTTGTTAATCTTCGGTTGATTTGAGTGCGGAAGTTGACGATTTCTGCTCTCCAGTTGTTTTGGTTGCGTTCTCTTTCGCTTGTCCAATATTCAAGCAATAATAAATGTCTGATAATCTGCTCCAAAAGACTGACTACAGCATTTCTTTTCTCGCTCCCCAAGTCTTCTAACTCTTCAATTAAATTTTCTAAGTCTAAAGCATTAAACTGTCGATTTTTCAGTAATTTTATAGTCGCTTCTAACCACTCAAAATCATCACTTTCATATAGGGTTTTTAAATCGATAACGCTCATCTGTTTTTTCTTTGTAATATTTGACATGGCTAATTGGTGATTGCCTCATTTTGAAAAAATTTTTCCAGCGGAAAGGGTAAAAAAAAGAGGGTAGAGGGCAAAAGGGCAAAAGTATAAAGTGCTACTAAGTCCACTCCGCACTACATACAATCCGAAAACCAAAATAGAGGTTATCGTAGTCCGCATTGAGGTCGTGGCGACAGGCGGAACGGCAGTACCCAGGATCGTCGTACCACGAACCACCGCGCAGCAGACGGGAGGAATTTTTATCACTACTTAACCATATAGTTTCATCATTAGGAGCGCCTTGGTAATCAGAATGCCAATGATCGGCGCACCACTCCCATACATTCCCGTGTAAATCGTAAAGTCCAAACTTATTAGGAGGAAAACTACCTACTGTCGTTGTTTCCTGACGATATTTTCCTTTTGTACCCGAACCATAAGTATAATTGCCATCATAATTAGCTAGTTCGGGTGTAATTGTTCTGCCAAAGTAAAAAGGCGTTGTTGTGCCAGCACGACAGGCATATTCCCATTCTGCTTCACTGGGGAGGCGGTAGGCTTTTCCCGTCAAGCGGCAAAGTCGATCGCAAAATTCCACAGCATCATACCAGGAAACACGCTCTACTGGTCGATTTGCTCCTTTAAAACGAGATGGATCTGGATTAAGATCGCGGTTAACTTTGGGGAGTTTGGCTACAGCTTGCCATTGAGCTTGAGTAACTGGGTATTTCCCCATTAAGAATGCTTTGATAGTTACACTATGTTGCGGTCTTTCACTATTACGACTTCCCTCTTCTGTCACTGGCGCTCCCATTGTGAATGTTCCACCAGGGATGTAAACCATATCCAGCTTGACACCGTTCCCTAAATCTTCCGTAAAAGATTGGGATATAAATTTTGGTTGAGGAGGTTGGGGAACTGATATTTTAGGAGGTGCTATTGGCGACCCATTAATATCATTTAAAACTTCAGCCACTGATTGATAACGCCGCTTCGTCGCACCTTGGATCATTTTATCTAACACTTGACCAAGTTCTTTGCTAATTGGATTTGGCAGGTAATCTCGCCATACCCAATCACCTTCACTGATACTATATAACTCAAACGGTTCTACTTGCGTGAGCAAATGAATGCAAGTCACTCCTAAACTATAAATATCGCTGGCATAAATTGCCTTACCTATTCCTTGTTCTGGTGCTGCATATCCCGCACTACCTATCACTGTTCCCGTCACTCCTAAAGCAGTTGCGGTTGCATATTTCGCTGCTCCAAAATCCACTAATACCAGTTGCCCATTTGACCGACGAATGATATTTTCTGGTTTAATATCTCGGTGAATTACTTGCCCTTTGTGAATAAATTCTAATACGGGCAATAAATCCTTGAGTAAATTCCAAATTTGTTTTTCGCTAAAATACCCTTCCGATGTCAATATTTGCGCTAAATTTTGCCCGTCGATAAACTCCTGCACTAAATACTGACGACCATCTTGCGTAAAATAGGCGAATAGTTCAGGTATTTGGGGATGTTTGCCCAGTTCATCTAGTCTGACTGCTTCTTGCTCAAATAATTCTGCGGCTTTCTGGAGTGTATCCGTACCTTGGGCTTGGGGGTAGAATTGTTTAATCACGCAGGGTGGCTTAGAAGGTTTATGCTCGTCAACAGCGCGAAACGTCCTACCAAATCCGCCTTGACCAATAATTTGCACTGCGCGATAGCGATCGGCTAATAATAACTTATTCCCGCATCGCTGGCAGAACTTAGTATTAGGTTGGTTAACTAGTTTGCAATCAGGATTGAGACACTGACTCATAAATGCTTTATTATACCTAAATTAATTAAAACACATCGACTCTGATCATGTTTCTATCAGGAATGATTTAATCGAAAATTAAAAAGCGAATGACTGTCTTTCCTTATGACCAATTTGCCAAAGATTATCTCAAAGAATTGTTATCCCCTTTGGGCGAAGTGGAAACAAGTCGTAGTATTGGCAGTGAAGTGCGAGAAATTGATGTTTTGTTTACACCAAGGGGGGAAGTTGCACCTCCTACTGAGTTAGGATTATTAGGCCGCTTGGCGACTACTGCGGCGATTTTTGAACCTTACCGCAATGCAATTAATCTGGGTGATGTTCGTAGTTGTATCGATAAATTGTTGGATGTGTTTGCGTTTTTAGAACGGCAGGCTAGAAGAAATAATACTCCTGTGGAGGAGAGAGAGTTACCTTTTCTGTGGATAATTTCTCCGACAGCATCAGAGGCTTTATTAACAGGTTTTGGCGCTAAACTGGAGCTACATAACTGGGGCAGTGGAGTTTATGTTCTGCCCACACATTGGAAAACGGGTATTGTGGTAATTCATCAATTACCGAAAACAGAAGAAACACTTTGGTTACGCCTTTTAGGGAAGGGGAGAGTACAGCAACAAGCGATTAATGAATTAGCTAAACTTCCAGAAAATGACCCTTGGCGAGTGGTGGTATTGGAGTTATTAAGTAACCTTAAGACTATATTAGAAGTGAGCCAAAATTTAGCGCCAGAGGAACAGGATTTAATTATGCAGTTGTCACCACTTTATGAGCAACGTTTGGCTGAAGCTACTCAGCAAGGTATTGAGCAAGGTATAGAACGCGGTATCGAGCAAGGTGTTCGGCAGGGACAAAGAATGTTTGTCGAGAATTTGTTGCGAGCAAAATTTGGAGAGTTGGATGAGGAATTAATCGGAATTATTGAGTCTTTGTTAGCTTTACCGCCTGCCGATTCAACTGTTTTGTTGTTGCAATTATCTCGTGAGGAATTGTTAGCCCGGTTTAATTAGATATTGACTGTCAGACACTAAAATTTTAAACTAGGAAAACTGATTTTCCAGTTTTGACGCACCCTACGGAATATAATTAGCAGATGCCAGTGAAACACAAACAAACTAGATCTCCTAAAGGTACAGTAGGAGTAGAAAAGTTTCGGGGAAAGTTGAGGCTAAGGCTACCACGTCAAATCTTTGGTGGTAAACAGAAGTACATTTCTACAGGTTTAGAGGATACCCCTGAAAATTGGAAGAGAGTACAATCTAAAGCTTGGGCAATTGAAGAAGATATTGCTACTGGAAATTTCGATCGAACTTTGACAAAATATCGTCCTCAATCTTACTCAAGTTTAGCCGAATCTTTAGAAAATTTAATCGTACCTCTGAATTTAGATGAATTATGGGAGAAGTACACCAAATATAAATCCACCCAGGTAGAAGAAACTACTTTAAGGCTTAATTTCAATCGAGTAGCATCTCATATCAAAAAATTACCGACAAAATTGTTAAAAGATAGTATTAAAATCCGGGATTATTTAGTAAGTAACAATAGTCCTTACACTGCCAAAAGAATTCTTACACAAATTAATGCCTGTTGTAATTGGGCTGTCAAATCTGGGTTAATAGAGAGTAATCCTTTTCAGGGTATGGCGCAAGAAATTAAAAGTCCGAAAAATAGTTCTGATGGAATTGATATCGATCCGTTTACTGCCCAGGAAAGGGATATAATTATTAATGCTTTCCGGGAGCATCCAATTTATCATCATTATACTAATTTTGTCAGGTTTTTATTCATGACAGGTTGCCGAACTTCGGAAGCGGTGGCTTTAAAATGGAAACATATTAATAGTGATTGTTCTAAGATTACTTTTTCCGAAGCAGTTGTCAGTATTTCTAGCCAGAAAATTCGCAAAGGTTTAAAGACTGAGGAAAGAAGGGATTTTCCTTGTAATAAGTCGCTGCAATCTTTATTGTTGAGTATCCGTCCTGAGAATTACAACAGTGAAGATTTAGTTTTTCCTTCTGTTTCGGGAAAAGAGATTAATTCTCATACATTTAATGCTTTTGTGTGGAAAGGTTCGGTGAATAAGGGTAAAAGATATATTGGGATTGTCCAAAGTTTAGCTGATGAGGGAAAAATTGAGCGGTATCGATCGCAATATCAAACCCGTCACACTTTCATTACTTTAGCATTAGAGAATGGCTTAGAGGTGAAAGATGTAGCTCGTTTAGTGGGTAACTCACCGGAAGTAATTTATCAGCATTATGCCGGAAGAAAAAGAGATTTAGTAGTTCCCGAATTTTAGCCTTGTCAAATAAATTCATTTGTACTACTCTGGTAATCAGATAAATAGAAAAACTGCTCCAGACAAGCGTTCGGGGCAATTTTGGACTTGACTATCGTTTGACTATCAGAGTTTTAAGTTATCCTGGTACTTGCTCGATTGATTTTGTTGCAAGTAGCCCCGCTCGTGCTGTCTAGGGAAAATTAACTAAGCAAGATTTTAAAAGTTAAGGACTGAGTGAATTAACGCTCAGTCCTTAATGCTAAAAGTTGAATTTTTCCAAAGTTTACCTATTGGCAGTAGGTTGAGTAGGAGGATTTTTTGGCTTCAAATTTTCGGCGCTAATACCAATCACCCAAACAGTTACTAATACCACACCAAGAATTTGGTAAAGTTGCAAATTTTCTTGGATAATCAAAAAAGCTAAGATGGTGGTTAAAGCAGGGCCACTAGCACTAACTACAGAGGCTAAAGCTGGCCCAATTAACGGAACACCCATATTGGTGAAGAGATAGCCACAAAGGGTAGTGGTAGCTAATACTAAGGTGCCAATTAATAAGCTAGTCCACATGGTCGGCTTAACTTGAGATCCGAAAAATGGGAGGACGCTCGCAGATAAAAACAAAATTGTGGTAAAGTTGACCACACTAAAAGGAATTGGGTGCATCCGACTGACTTTAATCAACACAATGTAAACGGCAAAAGCCAGACCCGAACAAATAGCAGTAGTTACGCCTAAAACAGGATTTCCCTTTGCCCCTACACCGAAGTTGGGAACAGCTGTCAGAAAGCCACCAATGTAAATAGAAATTGTTGCTAAAACCAGTAAAAATGTTGGTTTGTCGCGGAAGATTAGCCAAGACAGCAAAATGGTAATTGTCGGATAAACAAAGAAAATTGTTGTTGCTACCCCCGTAGGGATATTTCCTAAAGCAATATAGATAAAAAATTGAGATAGGAACAGAAAGAAACCACTGATAATCACGCTTAAGAGTCTACCAAACTGACTTTTCTGCCCTAAATGTTTGATATCTCGCCATGTATTGTTATAAAACAATGGTGCAACTACAAAAGCCATTATGGGCGCGACTAGGAGCATTCGCAACATCAAAATTAATAAAGAGTTACCAGGGCTTGGAGTAATAAATCCACCAACTTTAAATATGCCAAAGATATTTTGCTCCCTTAAGAGCACCCGGACAACAATATTTTGTAGGGAAAACATCAAAGAAGAAATTAAAACTAAAACCACTCCTAATTTAAAATTTGCCGCTTGGGGAGATGGTGCTGTAGTAGTCGCTGGGGCGGTTGGGGCTGGGGTAACAGTAGGTGGTTGCTGTTGCTGACCAAGACGATTGGGCGGACGACGATTCGATGTAACTCTCGGTACAGAAGAAGTTCTCTCTGGTCGGTAAGTTTCCTGTAGTTGCAGTCTAATACGAGTTACTAGGGCTTCTAAAATGGCTTCCCCTTGCTGCTCTAGGCTTTGCATCCGACCTAGCTGTTGGGAAAAATTGCTTTGATATGAGTCGATGTCTTGTTGTAGCGCCCTTAAGGTGGAACTCAAAGTAGAATTTAGGGCAGCAAGCAACTCGTAAGAGTTGTCTTCTTGGTTGCCACTTTGTTCAGCAGCGTTTGCTGCTAAAAAATTAAGCTGCTGTTGTCTTAACTCTTGTTGCAGCTGGGTAGCCAATTTTTGAGCTAACTGTTGCATCCAGAGTCGTTGTTCTGCTGTTTGCTGCTGATAGTGCGATCGCATCTGCTCCATCTCACTATTTAAGCTCAACCTCTCACTCTGTAGCTTATGGACTTCCTGCTGCAACTCGTCTAATACACTTTGTTTAATGTCTTGCAGTTGCTCTGTCAAAACTCTCAGAAATTCTTCAGGGGTTTGTGGGTTCTCTTCACCCTGAGTTTGCCTTTGGTTTTCCAATTGCGCCATTAGCTTCTTAACCTCTTGCCAATTGGCTATAAAATAACATTTATCTGTCTTCCTCAAGAAGACCCCCGTCACACCCTGGCAGAGCTACTTCATTGCCACCAAAGAAAATTTAATAGCTGGGGGGATGGGGGGATGGGGAGGTGGGGGGAAAGAGATGCTTGATGATTCTTCCTTTGGATGAATCGCAAGGTATATCTCAATCCCGACCAAATTATTTTGGCTCTCCCGTAATCATGGTGATAAGTAAACCTAATTAATTAGCCAAGTGCTTACTCCACAAGGTTTCCCAGTCCCCAGTCCCCAGTCCCCAGTCCCTAAAACCAAAGTTTTCCACCACAAGTACGGGAGAGCCATTATTTTCCCTTCCGAACATGAATTAGCCCTGCGGGACAGGCGACTAAAAACCTGAGACTGGGGTTTCTGATTCTCGCCAGCGCTTCATTAAATAATTCAGACTAGAGTAAAAATTACTGATCCTAAAGTACGAGTACAAATAAAATCAATAAGCTAAGATCTAAACTGATACGTAAGTATTACTTTAAGTAAAAATACTTTACTGAGTAATTGGAGAATAGTTTATGACTGCACTCAATCCAAGGAATTATAAATCAGTATCTCCTGAGTCTGAAAATCTATTCGGAAGGAAAACAGACTCGGCAAATTTAAAGAATCAATCATTGAATTACATTAATGTTTTGGAAGCAATAGTTATAGAAGAGGTGGAACGACAAATGGAGAAACTCTCACCCCATCTTGCCCAGTACATCAATCCAGAGCAAGCGATCGCTTATGCACTAAATCGTCTACCTTCACTTTATGCTACTAGTGAAGAGGGATGGCGCAGGCAGCAGATCAAAGCAAAAACTGAACTGAAAAATCAAATTAAAATGGCAGTACGTCAAGGATTGGCTGCTGTACAAAAAGATCCTTTGAAAGTAACAACTCCCTTAAAAATACGTGGCAACTTGGAGATTGCTTCACATAATTTGGAAAGTAATAACCGCTATCAGCAAAGAAAATACTTACTGCGGTAAGAGGTAAGCAACCAATTTCTGCCACAATATCTGTATAAATTCTCAGGAAAATAAATAACAGTTTTTCATACTTTGAGTATTCTAATTAGTCTCTATGGGTAAAATAATTTAATATAAAAATTTGTTGATAGAGAATTGACTAGGATTGAAAAAATAGGTAAGATTCGATCCATAAAATTGTGATACATTCGCATAGTTAAAAACCCTATAAATTTTACAGTTAGGGGTGTTAAGGTGTTAGGGTGCAGGATGTCAGGGTGCTAGTTGAGTAAAGTTTGATTGCACATCAAAATTGTTGGTTTACTCTGTTGAGCATTTCCTAATTTAAGTGTTCTGCGATGAAAACAATCACGAGTAAGAGCTTGGTTTATCGTAACGCCATTGAACCGCTGGTAGTACAAGAGGTGGAGCATCAGTTACAACAGTTACCACCAAAGATCCTGAAATATATAGATCCAGTACAAGTTGTAGCTTATGCTCTGAATCGGTTGCCAGCGTTATACGCTACCAGCGAAGAGGGATGGCATTGGCAACAAGTACGAGCGAAAACGAAACTGAAAGAGCAAATTACTACAGCTGTACGTCAAGCATTGGTGGCAGTACAAAGAGATCCGTTAAAAGTTTTTACTCCTTTAAAAGAAACGGAAATTGATGCTAGGTCGCATTATACGCAGGATAATCAGTTTTCTGACAGACAAGCAAAGATAAAAAAATATTGGTAAGTTAGCGGATTCTGATAGTGGAATTACGATCGCCTAAATAAGCAAAATCTAATTCCTCTCCTGCTTCTAAAGCGGTTCTGATTGCCGTCTTATCTGGTTCGACGTGAAGTTTTTGGAATTTTTGGGGTAAATCAGTGGGAGAAATACCATCATCTAAAATTAAAGGTGGCTTACCACCACTTTTAGTTAAAGACAATTTATAACGAGCAGTTTCCACTGTTTTTAATTTATTAATTTCAAAAAACCATTTTAGTCTTTCCTTGAGCATAGCCGCTTTTCTTTCATCACTGGCAGCTAATTTAGCTAACCTTTGTGCTTCTTGTTTCCTCACTTCTGCTTTAGCTTCCAATTCTGTGATTAAAGCGGCGTAGTTGTCTAGTTTGCGATCGCGTTCTGACCCCAAATTTTCTAACCAATTAGTAATTAGCTGTTCGCTTTCAATATCATCAGCTTCAATCTCATCAAGTAAACTGGTTAACTCACTAATATCATCAGAAATATTGAACAGAGTTCGCCGTTGTACTGGTGTGTTCGGTGGTGCTGCACTTTCCATCGATTTCTTTCCTTTAATGAGATTGATAATCCGCCAGACGAGGAAGTATTACCATTATAATGAAATAAATAATACGCTGAAAAAGCATTAACTTAATCTTCCTTGAAGGTCATTACTATGCAAAAATTACCAAAAACTTTTCTTTTAGTCTTTATCTTAACTTTAAGTACTTTAATTGCATCAGTGGCGCTCAATGTAATTTTGTTCGTTGCAGCCAGACACTATTACTTACTACTAAATCAAACTAGCTTAGATCCGCTAGGTTTGGAATATATTAAAGATAATTCCAGACAAGTCGATCGGAGTAATGATTCTCTAAAAAAACTAGTGTTTTTTGGCGATTCGCGAGCGCAGGAATGGACTTCTCATATAGAGCTAACGGGTTTTTCCATGATAAATGGAGGAATTTCCGGTCAAACTTCTACACAAGTATTGGGACGTTTTGAAAAGCAAATTTTACCCCTGCGTCCGCAAATTATCCTTGTTCAAGTTGGAATTAACGATTTAAAAGCAATTCCGCTGTTTCCCGATCGCAAAAATACCATCATTGCCAATTGTAAGGCAAACATTCAGGAGATTGTCAAGCGATCGCGTTCTCTCGGTGCTACAGTTATCCTGACAACAGTTATACCTGCTGGAGAAATACCGCTAGAAAGAAAACCATTTTGGTCTTCAGAGATCGATCGGGCTGTCGTAGAAGTAAACTCTTACATACACTCTTTGCAAGCGCCGAATCTAATTATTTTAGATAGCTATTCGCTTTTAGAGCAAAATCGAAAAAATAATTATCAAGACACCTTACACCTGAATAGCCAAGGATACGAAATCTTAAATAAAGAACTAATAAAAGTCCTAACAAAACTTAAATAATAAAATTGGGTGGGCGAAGCCCACCACAAAAATTAAACTTGAACCATGCCACCAGCAGCTTGAAAACGAGCACGTGCTCTTTTCAAAGCTTTAGTAGCCTGAATTTTTTCCTGACGATTTTCGCTGTTCTGCACTTGGTTAAAACGGTCTTGAGCTTGGTTGTAGGCAGTCCGAGCTGTTTCGAGATCGATCGAATCGCTGCGTTCTGCACCGTTAACTAAAATCGTCACCACGTCTTCTTCCACTTCGGCAAAACCGCCCATCAAAACGATCGCCACCCAGTTTTTATCCGGGCGCACCCGCATTACTCCCGTATCCAAAGCCGTCAAAAGTGGAGCGTGACCACTTAAAATACCTAATTGTCCAGTAGTACTCGGTAGAATAATTTCTTCCGCAGTAGAGTCCCAGACAGTTTTATCTGGTGCAATCACACGAACTTTTAAAGTCATTTCGATGTTAGATTTTAGATTTTCAATTTTCGACAATTCATGTAGGGATAATTCATGAATTCCCCCTACATGAATCAAGGCTACATGAATTACTTAGCTTTGAGTTTTTCGCCTTTAGCGATCGCTTCCTCAATAGTACCAACCATGTAGAAAGCTTGCTCTGGCAACTCATCGAACTCACCAGCCAGAATGCGTTGGAAACCCTTAATTGTATCTTCCAATTTCACATACTTACCAGGAGTTCCGGTGAACACTTCTGCTACAAAGAAAGGTTGAGATAAGAAACGCTCGATTTTGCGTGCCCGTGCTACAGTTAAGCGATCGTCCTCAGACAACTCATCCAAACCCAGAATCGCAATAATATCTTGCAACTCCTTATAACGTTGTAAAGTCGATTGCACAGCCCGAGCAGTTTTGTAATGCTCCTCGCCCACAACACTAGGTTGCAACATCGTAGAAGTAGAATCCAGCGGATCTACAGCTGGGTAAATTCCCTTAGATGCCAAACCACGAGACAATACCGTAGTCGCATCCAAGTGAGCAAAAGTAGTTGCAGGTGCGGGGTCAGTCAAGTCGTCTGCTGGTACGTAAACTGCTTGAATCGAAGTAATCGAACCTTCCTTAGTAGAAGTGATCCGTTCTTGCAATTCACCCATTTCCGTTGCCAGAGTGGGCTGATATCCTACCGCAGAAGGCATCCGTCCCAAAAGTGCCGACACTTCCGAACCAGCTTGCACAAACCGGAAGATATTATCAATGAACAGTAGCACGTCTTGCTTGTTCACATCCCGGAAGTATTCTGCCATAGTCAGAGCACTCAAGCCCACACGCATTCTCGCTCCTGGTGGCTCGTTCATCTGACCATATACCAGCGCTACCTTAGACTCGCTGATATTTTCTTCATTAATAACTTTAGATTCTTTGAATTCATTGTAAAGGTCGTTACCTTCACGGGTGCGTTCGCCCACACCACCAAACACTGACACACCACCATGAGCTTTAGCGATGTTGTTAATCAGTTCTTGAATAATTACGGTTTTGCCTACACCCGCACCACCGAACAGACCGATTTTGCCACCCCGACGATAAGGTGCTAATAAGTCTACAACTTTGATGCCAGTTTCAAAAACTGAAGGAGAAGTTTCTAAGTCAACTAGTTTGGGTGCTTGACGGTGAATAGGAGAAGTTTCTGTAGTATTTACAGGGCCTAAGTTGTCGATGGGTTCGCCTAGTACGTTGAAAATCCGACCCAGAGTACCAGCACCAACGGGTACACTGATGGCAGCGCCAGTATCAATTACTTCCATTCCGCGAATTAAACCATCGGTAGAACTCATGGAAACAGCGCGTACTTGGTTATCGCCCAACAATTGTTGTACTTCACAAGTTACCGATACATCTTGTCCAGCTGCGTTCTTGCCTTGGATTCTCAAGGCGTTGTAAATTTGCGGCATTTTACCGCTGGAGAACTCAACGTCTACAACGGGACCAATAATTTGGGTAATCCGCCCGCTACTTGTTTTTTCTGTGGTGGCTACCATGCTTGCGCCTATCTCAATAAGGTAAATCGTCTTAACATTTAGCAATGCCACTTTTTAGCGTACCACTGAACGCGATCGATCCTGGCTAAAAAAATCAGTCGTCTCTACCTCTGGGTAAACACGACATCTTTATGTATATTTATCTGATTTAGATTTTTAGATATGTCTGTTGAATTAACCTAGCTTTGCCTTTTGCCGCTGCTTCAGCGAAGCCGCTACCAAGCCAGCAATTCCCAGCAAGCTTACCAGGGAAGTGGGTTCTGGAACAGAAGTTCTTGGGCTTGATGATGGTAGGGAAGCAGCCCCCCAGATCAGAGAGTTTAGTCCAGTCACGTTTTGTTTCAAAGTACCTGTTCCTGTGGTTAAATCGATCGCTATTTGTTGTCGGTCTGATGTATAGCCGAATAAACTTCCTTCGTCATCAAAAGCCAAGCCATAGACTTCCAAGAAACCGATATTACCAATCTTGGTGGCAGTACCGTTGAGATCGATCGACCATAAACTATCGCTACCCTGTTCGCTTGATGTAGCTAAAAATCTGTTAGCTTGGCGATCGTAAACTAAATCACCACTGCTATTGAAACCTGCAATATTAGCCACCAGAGATGCAGCACCCGTAGCCAGATTAATTTTATAGAAACCTGAATCGCCAGTTCCGTAGAGTTCGTTACTAGTATTAAATCCTAAACCATTCATAAAAAACCCAAGGGAACCGATGTTAGAAGATACCCCAGAATTTTTATTGATACTGTATAAATTAGTATCGGTGACACCAAAAAGATTTTCTTCATTAGATAAAGCTATATCAGTGAATGCGGGGCTTGTGCCGCTGCCAATTTGGGTAAATACTCCCGTAGATTGATCTACAGTTCCCAATTGTCCCGCACTGGTAGAAACATAAAACGACGCTGCTTCAGCTATATTTGATGAACCAAAAACAACTGCGGTTCCTACAATAATTATTGATAAATGTTTTAGTGCAGTCATAAATTATCTCACCGTATATTTCTGTACTGAGTGCATTTAAGTTTGCGATCGAGAAGATCTAGGGAAAGAAGAGCAAACAAAAAATACTCTAACTGAATCATCCCCAAAAAAATAACCGCGTTTTCCACAGTGAAAAACACAGTTTGTGCTTTAAATTAAATTCGGATAACCGATCGTTGCAGCTGTTACCGTAGCGCACTCGCCAATTAAGTTGGCAAACAATTGCAGTTATTAATTTATGCTTTCACTTTTTGTTGTTTGCCTTTGAGTATGGAACCTAAGCCCATTGCACCAAAAGCTAAAAAACCTAATGTAGAAGCGGGTTCTGGAACAGATTTTACCTCATTGATGGTAAAGTTATCCATTGCAAAGTGTGGGCCACGACCACCACTCACATTTGGATTTTCAACTCCACCAAAAGAGGAAAACTTTAATTCGTCAATCCCCAAGAAATTAAAGTCAAACCATTTCGGGCTAGTAGTATCTACAACTACCGTCTGTGAATATAAAGAAACCCCGTTCTTTAATCCTTCTACTAGAACAGAAAGACCATCATTCCAAGCGCCTGTCAAGAAAGCACCATTAAAATCAAAAATACTATTGCTTTGTATGGAAGCCTTTTCTGCTAAACCATTGTAAGCTGAATATTTTCCTGAAACGGCTGCTTTGTTATAACCACTTAGGGGAATTACATCGCGATTGACTACAAAAAAGTTGTTCCAGTTGAATCCACCATAACCATTGGTAATTTGAATGCCTGGATCGGTAGTAAGATTATCAAATTCCAAAACTGCTGCCTGTGCAGCTGCTCCTATAGCCAAAGCAATTAATGTCGCTCCAGCTGTAGCCATTGATAGACTCTTTAAATTAGTCATACAGTTTTGCTCCGTAGATTCCTGTATCTACCTGATAAAACTTCTTAATCGGGAAGATCTAGAGAAAGAAAAACTGTAAGAGCAGAAAAGGTGTAATCTCATCCAAAAAAATAGCCGCACTTTCCACAGGGGAAAACACGGATTCTACTTTAATTAGTTTGACAGTTTTGTGACAAGTCTTAGCTTAAGCGCTCTGATGATGAATCAATTCAGCTTATTACATTATGCTTTCTGTTGCTATTTGCGCTTGAGCATTGAACCTGCGCTTAGAATACCTAACGCCAGTAAAGCTAATGCAAAATTAGGTTCGGGGACAGACTTGGAAATACCAGCAATACCCATAGAAAAGTCCTTGTCGTGAACTTGGTAATTGTTACCAAAGAAAGAACTATTCCAGAAAGAATTTTGATTATTACCAGCAGGGTTACCAACAGCATTCGCTCCACTGGTAGTACTAATAAAAGACCAACCTGAGTCAGAGCCAAAGCCGATCGGAGCAACTGATAGCCAGTAAGTACCCGCACCAAGATTAATGTTCAATCCTGAAATCTCTATCCTATACTCATCGAGCCAATTTTTCTTTCTACCAGTCGCTGTCTGTGTAGCGGCACTTATACCAGATGCAACAACTGTACCACCATTCCCTTGAGATACACCTGTCCTGATAAACCAAGCAGATTGAGTAACACCAGTAAGAGTCATGAGGTTGTTTGACCAAATGGTATCTATGTTCCAAATTTCACCATCAGCGATCGTGAAATCATCATAAACATAAGAATCGCTAACCCCAGTGTTTATTACATTAGCTAATCCGGTCACATCATCGAAATCGCCATTGTACCAAAGAGTAGCAGCCTGTGCTGTACCAACTGATTCCAGAAGAAAAATTGTCGCTCCAGCAGTGGCGATCGATAAATTTTTCAGTAATTTTAGGGTTGCCATAAAAGTCTCTGCGACAAACGGTAGACATTGACATTAAGAATTACCCGTAAACGTACTAGATAAATTTAAGTACGCACGGACGATCGCAATAACCTATGCACCCCGATCAATTAGAAAACTTGTATTGCTCTAATATACATTTGACATATTATTCTTTTAAGTAATCGAGTATTTACATAATCTTCATTATAAAATTTACATAATCTTCATAATAGCACTTACTATTACTCGGTAAATATGGAGATTTGTCCTGGTGAGTTAGGAGGAAGTTTAGGTGCGATCGACCAAAAAACACCCCAACCGGAACATTACCAAAAAAATAACCGCGTTTTCCACTATGAAAAACACGGATTCTACTTTAATTAGTTTGACAGTTTTGTGGTAAGTCTTAACTTAAGCTCTCTGATGATGCTGATTAAATTATGCTTTCTGTTGCTGTTTGCGGTTGAGCATCGAACCTGCACCTAGAACACCTAAGGCCAGCAAGCCTAAAGTAGAAGCTGGTTCGGGAACGCTTTGCTGTGTTGGTGGTATAATAGCCGTGATTTTGCCGTACAAAGATGCACTAGCAATAGAACCTTCTGGAGAATTAAACTCATTGACGATCGTCCGACCACCATCCGTAGAAAAACCAACTAACTCCAGAGTATAATCTACTCCATCATAATTAAAACTTTCACTGGACAACCCAGCCGTAGAAAAACGTAGCCTATCACCATCTAGAACTGGATTTTCAGTAGTATTTGGCGTGTTGAGGATATTAAACAAGAAGTTAAAATTTCTTGTGCTGCTGAAAGGATTAATCAAAAATAAAGATAAGCTCAGCGGAAAGTCACCATCGAAAGCATCCCACACAGAACCATTGCGGTAACTGAAATTGCCGATATTGAATAGGGCATTTACTTCGGCGTTAAAACTTACATTGTCATACTGAACATAATTATTGAATGGCGTGCAGCTTCCTCCACAATTATCTGTTCGACCCCAAGAAAGACGATTATTTGTCCCACCATTTTGACTGGAAATTACAGTACTCCCAGAAGGATTAGTGGGCATTCCCCATTCACCAGAAGAACGACCAGAAAAGGTGATTGCTTGAGCTTGACTAGCTAAAGTGAATAATACTGTAGCAGCTAACAATCCGGTAGATAATTGAGTAATGCGAGAACCCATAGGTAGATATTTTCCTCTGATAGTACTAGGAGTTTATGCTAATCCATCTAGAAAAAATTTTGCTTAATCGATCGTACTAGTCAAACAACAATTTGCTATTCTAGAGCGATCGGCATCTCCAAGTACATAGGTTCTCATACTCAGAGAGCGAGTTAGTAAAGTTGATATCTTTGCGGAAAGATACCACATCTTCTTTCAAAGAACAGAAAAAACCTGACTAAAGAGTATCCCATCCATCAATAAAAAAGCTATGCTTCTCTGTCTGGTAAAAAGTTCTAAATCCTCCTGTAATTTGCTCTTGAGTTTCCGCTTTAACTTCTGCTTTTGCTTTAACTTCTACTTTCTCTTCCTCTTCTATCAGCAAAGGAGTGGAAATTTTCAAAGGATCTCTTTGTACAGCTGCTAAACCTTGACGCACAGCAGTAGTAATTTGCTCTTTCATCTGCTTTTGTGCCCGTAATTGCTGGGCATTCCATCCCTCTTTGCTAGTAGCATACAAAGCAGGGAGACGATTCAGAGCGTAAGCTACAATTTGTGCAGAATTAATATATTTAACAATATTTGGCGATAGATTTTGCAGTTGTTTCTCTACTTCTTGAATTACGATCGGCTCAATAGCATTGCGATAAACAATTGTTTTATAATCTGATGCACTCATGGAAAGAAATTAACTGTATTTAAACCTTACGTAAGCAAATATACAGAGATTTTGGCAGGGTAGTCAATTGCCTGTTTCTAGGTTCATCAAATTTTTACATTACAGGATAAATAAAATTTTTGGCAAAAGTTTGATAATCTCTAGTTTGCAGTTCATTGGCAAGCAGTACACCGTATATAAATTCGATGAATTCATCACTGACATTCAGCAGGTTGATACTTGTTTATGCTATAATCTCAAACCTGTTTGGGGAATTAATTGCTAAGTACTATAATATTAGATTATTAGCTTAATTATCAGTAGTAAGCTGTTCCGCATTTAAATTGGATTGTTTGGAAACAGAAGAAAATTCGTCTAATTCTCTCCCCTGCTCCCCTGCAATCTTAATAAGTGATTTAAATGCGTGACAGCTTAATCAATAGGCATTTGGCAAAAATCATCATAAAATCCCGCTGCTTCTGCTGCGGTAATAACTCCCAACCTAACTTTTTTTCGTAATACTGAGCCAACTTCTGTCCAAGCAAATGCAGGTGCAACTAAACGAACATTTGATGTTAGTAAGGGAGCGATTAAATTTCTGGCTTGGGGTTGTAATGTTTCTGGTAAAAGATAAGGAATCCAAACGCTAGTATCGATACATTTAGTCACGCCGTCCCTCATCTGTTCGTAGCTGACGAATCAATTCTACTGAACTTGGTTGAATGCCTGTTTTGGCTTCTACTTGGGCACTTCGAGCTACAATCCGCTGATGTGCTGCTAGACTGCGCCTTCTTTTTACTTCGCGTGCGATCGCATCAACCACCATCTCATTAAAAGACTCTCCACCTCCGCGAAATTGTCTTGCTTGCTCCAACAAATCGCTAGGAATGCGAATAGTTATAGCTTCTTTTTCCATAGTTATAATTTATGCTATTACTTTATGATATCATGTTTTGTAACCGCATTTTGATTTAAAGCAAAAAACTGGGAAACTTTCAAAGTTATGAGCCAGATTCAAGGCTTAAGTTTTGTCGAAGCGCAAACGGAAAACATTAGAGAAATTATTGGCATTCATAATGCTAATGTTCGAGGTCAGAATCTCTCACCTAATGCTGGTTTTCTCTTAGCTAAAACTACGGAAATTTAACCCACATGATACACTTAAAATTAGATTGCTAGTTACAGGCGTAAAGTCAGCATGAACCCAGAGTTAACAAAGGTTTTTGAGCTAACCCTCTCGGAAAAATTACAACTTGTCGAAGATTTATGGGACAGTATTGCCTCAGTTCCCGATCAAATTCCTGTACTTGACTGGCAAAAAGAAGAACTGGCGAAGAGAAAAGCAAGGTATTTGCAAAATCCTGGATCTGGCAGTTTATGGGAAGCAGCTAAGGAAGAAATTCGTAGCAAAGATTATGGTGCTTAGAAATCTAATTATTCTGCCAGAAGTGGAACTTCACGCCTGCTTTCTTCTTGAGATAAGCTGTTAATCATTTAAATAGGGTAAAATGGAAAAGTCAACCGAGCAAAATGAGTCAGGAAATGCCAGCAAAGAATCATCTGAGCTTAGAACAAGTAGAGAAGCTACAAAAAGCCCTAAAAGAAGAAGAAAATGGAAACATTAGAGAAAGAATTCTGATGTTACTGTTGCTAAATGATGGAAAAACTCAAGCTAAAATAGCGGAATTTCTGGGCTGTTCAATAAATAAAGTATCTTATTGGTGCGTACATGGAGATCCAGATAATCTAGAAAGCCTAGTCGATGAAAGGATGAAGGGTAATCATCAAAAAGCTACAGATAAATATAGAGAAATATTATTAGAGACAGTAGATAAAGAACCCAAAGAATTAGGATACGAATTTGGCAGATGGACGGCACAAAGGTTAGCAACATATTTAGCAGAAACGACAGGAATAAAATTAAGTGGGTCGCAAGTTAGGAGAATATTAGAGCAAAAAAAGTTCGTTTACCTCTGGGCGAAGTACAGCTTAGAGGGAAAGCGAGAGCCGGAAAAAAGAAAAGAATTTAAAAAGAAGATAACCGAATATTTAAAAATAGAAAAAGAGAATCCAGAACGTTTACAAGTATGGTTTTGGGACGAAAGCGGTTTTAGTTTAAGCGTGATAAAAAGAAAGAATTGGTGTAAAAAAGGTAGCCGAAAAGAGGTGAGAGGAGATCGAAGAAAGGGTCGGATTAATGTAATGGGAGGGCTGAGGTATTCCGACAAGAAAAGGTTTGTGGAATTTCTGGATAAAAGCAATTCAGAAAGTTTTTATCAAGTGCTAAAACTGTTTTATCAAGAATTGATTGGTGAATGGGTAGCTGCTGGCAATGAAGCCGATGAATTTGCTGAAAAAGGAGCCAAAATAGTGATAATTCTCGACAATGCTAGTTTTCATAAAAAGGCAGAATATCTCCAGAAAGTTGCCGCTGAAATGCCCAATATTCATTTAGAGTTTCTCCCGAAATATAGCCCGGATTATAACTTAATTGAATTAGTTTGGCATTCAACAAAAGAATTTATTGCTAATCGACTATTTAAATCAATCGAAGAATTAGAATATTTATTACATCAACTTTTAAATGAAGGACAGTTAATTATTAAATGGGAGCGAAAACTTAAAAATAAAGGTAATGCTCTTATCCCTGTTTAAATGCTTAACAGCTTATGATAGAGACGACTTCTAGAAAGTTTTTGTATTTAAATGAGTATCAGTCTCACTGCTGAACAAGAACGTTTTATTCAAACCAAGCTGCAAGCTGGGAAATACCGATCGGCCCAAGAAATCCTAGAAATTGCCTTGCGATTGTTGGATGAATACGATCGCGCCGATACCGCCTGGATTGAAGATGTCCGAGAAAAAATTGATGCCGCAATCTCAGTTTCAGATCAAACACCACCCATTGACGGCGAAACTTTTGTCAGCCAAGTTCTAGAACGGTTCCAACAAGCACGTCAGACACAAAAATGAGCCGCTACGTTATAAACATTCTCGCTAGCGAAGATCTTAACGCGATCGCTGGAGATTTTGCGAGTTGTGAGTGGTCGTCGTAACTTTTCGTCTCTTTTTGAAGAGTCAAACTAAATCGCGTTTAGGTCGCATGATAGACTGAAGAATAATTATATTCGAGCAATCAAATCAGAGGAAGTTGAACTGTAATAGCAGATTTAACTACTTACACTTGTATGCAAAACTGAAGTATAAGACCATATAGCATTTGGCCCTACTTTGAGAACCATAGCTTCGGGAGTGAACATTTCCCAATATGGTAAACCAGAATCATCTTCAATTTCTGGGATAAGTATCAATTCATATCCATTAGAGAAACCCATATTAAAACCTAATTCGGGAGTGGGGACAAACCAACTAATATGATTATTTTCGATCGCTTTTACTTTTCCTCTAATATTTTCCGCATCTTCTTCAGAAGTAGCGATCGTTTCCCCTCCAAATTTAAGTTGCCAAGGAGTTCCTCTCGTACCTACTATCCACTCACCTTTTTCTTTACCAACCATCGATTTTTGTGAGTAAGGAATCTTCGCGCCAATATGAAGGCTTAATTCATCTCCATAACTTAGGGTTGCTTTCCAGCAGATTTGTAAGAAAGCCTTCATTGTAATCTCTGCTATTTCCCTTATATCTGTTAATTTGGTTACTTCACGAACTAAATTAGGAGTCATAATTCTAATTGTAACTAGCTAAATTATACCTAAAAATTCACGCGCTTTCTGTTGTAATTCTTGGTAAGTAAAATCACCACGTTCATTTTTTGTTCCTCCATTGCCTGCGGCTTTTTCTTCTTCTATAAAATCTCTAAAATCTCTTCTTTCTGATTCATTCATATTGAACTCTCTGGCAACTGCTTCCACTTGCTGAATGTCTTTTTTCTTACCCACTTTATAACATTCGCTAAATGGTAGATAATTATTCTACCTTGGAACCCTGAAGCCTTTCTGCAAAAAGACGGCAAATACAACTATTTAATTACGGTTCGCACCAATCGCGGAATGGGTGAAATTGCTTAAAGTATTGATTAGTGGCAGCACCAAGCAGCTACGAAGAAACCTCCCGAAAGGCAACCGTCCTTCTCAGGTTCGGAAACCTCGCCTTCATAATCACCCTAACCCCGCTCAGTATAGAAAAGAGTTCTGTTTTCTACAGAACATATACAAGTTGAACAGAGTAGGTGAAAGGGCTCGGTTGGTGCAGTTAGCAGTGCTGTCTTGCTCTCGATTCTATCTGGTCAATCGAGCCTAGTAAATTTTGTAGTTAGATTGGGAAACCAAACACTCTTATGGCAAAAGTTGTTGGAATTGACTTAGGTACGACTAACTCCTGTGTGGCTGTAATGGAAGGTGGTAAACCCACAGTCATTGCCAACGCAGAGGGTTTTCGGACTACTCCTTCGGTTGTAGCTTATGCTAAGAATGGCGATCGCCTAGTCGGACAAATCGCCAAGCGCCAAGCGGTAATGAACCCAGAAAATACGTTCTATTCCGTCAAACGCTTCATTGGACGTAAATTTGATGAAATTACTCATGAAGCTACAGAAGTTTCTTATAAAGTCCTGCGCGATAACAACGGAAACGTTAAAATAGACTGTCCGGCGCTAGGCAAGCAATTTGCACCTGAAGAAATCTCTGCACAAGTTCTTCGCAAGCTGGTAGATGACGCAAGCAAATACCTGGGTGAAACAGTTACGCAAGCGGTAATTACCGTACCTGCTTACTTTAACGACTCTCAACGTCAAGCAACTAAAGACGCTGGTAAGATTGCTGGGATTGAAGTTCTACGGATCATCAACGAACCTACAGCGGCATCTTTAGCTTACGGTTTGGATAAGAAAGCTAACGAAACCATTCTGGTATTTGACTTGGGTGGTGGTACTTTCGACGTTTCTATCCTAGAAATTGGCGATGGTGTGTTTGAAGTGTTGGCGACTTCTGGTGATACTCACCTGGGTGGCGATGACTTCGACAAGAAAATCGTTGATTATTTGGCAGAGGCATTCAAAAAAGACGAAGGTATCGACCTTCGCAAAGACAGACAAGCTTTGCAACGTCTGACGGAAGCAGCAGAAAAGGCGAAGATTGAATTGTCCAGCGTGACACAAGCGGAAATCAATTTACCTTTCATCACTGCGACTCAAGAAGGTCCGAAACACTTAGATATAACCTTAACCAGGGCGAAATTTGAGGAAATTTGTTCTGATTTGATCGATCGCTGTCGCGTTCCGGTAGAAAATGCGATCCGCGATGCGAAGATTGATAAATCTGCGATCGATGAAGTAGTCCTAGTTGGTGGTTCGACTCGCATCCCAGCTGTGCAAGAATTAGTAAGACGGATGTTGGGTAAAGAACCTAACCAAAGTGTTAACCCCGATGAAGTAGTAGCAGTTGGTGCAGCGATTCAAGCTGGGGTACTTTCTGGTGATGAAGGTGCAAAAGGTATCTTGTTGCTAGACGTAACTCCGCTGTCTCTGGGTGTGGAAACTCTTGGTGGTGTAATGACCAAGATTATTACTCGCAACACTACCATTCCTACCAAGAAGTCGGAAGTATTCTCCACTGCGGTTGACGGACAAACTAACGTAGAAATTCACGTTCTCCAAGGGGAACGGGAAATGTCTACCGACAACAAGAGTCTGGGTACTTTCCGCTTAGATGGTATTCCTCCTGCGCCTCGTGGAGTTCCGCAAATTGAAGTAACTTTCGATATCGATGCTAACGGTATCTTGAACGTAACTGCGAAGGACAGAGGTACAGGTAAAGCTCAATCTATCAGCATCACTGGCGCTTCTACTTTGCCGAAAGATGAAGTAGAAAAGATGGTGAAACAAGCAGAACAAAATGCTGCTGCTGATAAGGAACGTCGGGAACGGATCGATCGCAAAAACCAAGCTGACTCTTTAGCATACCAAGCCGAAAAACAACTTGGAGAATTGGGTGACAAAGTACCCGCTGCTGACAAGTCTAAACTGGAAGGTTTAATTAAAGACTTGAAAGATGCAGTTGCTAAAGAAGACGACGAACAAATCAAGAAATTGATGCCAGAAGTACAACAAACTCTGTACAGCATCGGTAGCAATATCTATCAGCAAGCTGGTGGTGCTGCGCCTAGTGGCGACGGTACTGGTGCTGCTCCTGGTGGCGAAGGTGCTCCCGGAACTTCCGGTGGTGGCGATGATGTAATTGACGCTGAATTTTCGGAAACGGAAACTAAGTAAGGTGGTAGTGGGTAGTAGGTAGTTGGTAATGGGAAATTACCACTATCTATTACTTAACTAATAACAAAAAGGTTGATAATGGTAGCTAAAATGCGCCTTATCAACCTTTTTGGTTTTTGAGTGTTTTATGGTGCAATCACTTGATTAGTTGGTTTGCGTCGTGCTAGTGCTGCCAAAAGGCGATCGAGTGGAGGACAAATAGGCGCACGAATTATGTCTTGAAAACTTGGTATTCTAGGAGAAGTATTTGCCGAATCGGATGTCATCAGACCAGCAAATAATTGTGGGTTTGATAGATCTATAACTCCCGTAGGAATGGCAAAATTTTCCTGATATGAAAAACTTAGTAAATTAACTTCTGAAGTATTGTTAGACAGGAATTGTCGTATATTTAAAGCAGTAGAAGCACAGATGTAATCTACTAGTAAATCCTGCACAACCCAGATCGCTTTTCCACCCCAATTAAGGGCAATTTCACTCTTAACAATTAGTTGACTTACCATCCTTGCCCATACTTGTCGGTAATTAATACTAGGGGCATTATGGGGTCTACCAAGCAGCACATCTTCAAATGCCATTGGGATTGTACTTCGTGCTTTCTTGTCTCCGCCAGAAGTGCTAGAAGTCATAATTTCTATGATGCTTGGCACTCCAGTTGGACAATCTTCTACATAGTATTCATTACCTTTTTTGGTAATTGTATAACCACCATTTTGCAGAAGTTTTTGTAATTTACTCCAAGGTAAGTTTGTTGTGCTTTCAATTTCTGACTGACTAACTGAGGAAATTGGCATGAGCAGATAATCAAAAGTGTAATCAAAGGACATTTGAACTTCGTTGATTACACTAATAAATTTTAATTTAACTTCAGGCCAAATACCTAGTCGCGTACCGGAAGGATATCCAAGTAACCTTAAAGTTGCAATTTCTGCGTTTATTTGATGGGTTCTTTCTCCTGCTCTTTCACGTCCTAATACCAGCAATCTTCTAGGACAAACAATCCAAGGTGCTGAGTTATTTTTTACCTGTATAGAACATACACCAGCGGCAAGTTTAGCACGATTAGGAAACATTTCTTTTAATGCAGGATTGCGAGATAAATCTATTTGTGAAAGATAGCGATTACCGCCTCCATCACAATCGCAACCCATAAAAGGACAGCGTGCTTCCATGCGATTTTGTTGGGCTTCTTCTGAGCGATCGTCTATCGGGTAGCCAAAGATTTCAAAGAGTTTCGGCACTCTAAATTCCTCTTAATTGCTTCTGCAAGTATACGAGCAACTGGCGGCGGTACAGAGTTAGCAATTTGTCTGTGTTGATCGAGATATTTCGCCCTACCTGAACGACTTTTTATTGGCCCTTTAAGTAAATATTCATCGGGGTAGCCATGAAGTCGCATATACTCGCGGGGTGTTAAATAGCGGTCTTCTGTTGGGTGAAAAAATATCTCTCCACAGCGCAATGTTAAGGCAGGTTCGGCACGCGACAAACGACGAAATTTTGTGGTATCTTTCTTGGCAAGATTGCCGCGCTGACTCTGGGGAAGATGCAATTCTTTTGCTAAATAAGAACCTTCTGGTACGCCATTTATACGCCTTCTATCTCCATCAGGAGTTACATCTACATGGCTATTTTCTGAAATAATTTCGGTTTTAGATTTTGGTTTTCCTAGTCCTTCAATAGCTTCGCCAACTGTTAGGTATGGGGGCAATGGAAACAGGGGAAGCGATTGTGTTGCAGGACAATGTGTGGGGGGAGGAAAGTCAAATTGATTGGGTTTTAAGGTGCTAACAATAAACACTCTCTCCCGGATTTGGGGTACGCCATAATCGGCAGCAACAATAATTTTCCAATTAATAAGGTAATTAAGATTTTGCAACTGTTGTAATAGTAGTTCAAAAACTCCTCCTATTTTGCCACTGCGATCGGGTGCATTTAGCAATCCTTTAACTTGCTCAATTAAAATTACTTTCGGGCGGAATACATCGGCAAATCGCGTCATTTCAAAAAGTAACATTCCCCGATCGTCTTCCAGGCATTTTCGCTTGCCAATTTGAGAAAATGACTGACAGGGTGGCCCACCAAAAAGTAAATCAAGTTCACCCGGTTTTATGTCTAAGTCTCTCATTAATTTTGCCGGATTGATGTGGCGAATATCATTTTCAATAATCTGAGTTTGGCGTTGTTCGCGACTGACAGATGTACGCAAAGTTTCACAACAGTAAGGGTCTATTTCTATGGAAGCTAGAATATCAAATCCGGCTTGGATTACTCCTATATCCATACCTCCTGCACCTGAAAAAAGAGATACAGCAGAGAATATATTTTTTGTCTGTTTTTTTACCACCAATTCAGTATTCCTTAAGGAACAATAGCTATTATGCTATATGTTTTTACCTTATTTTAGGGTAAAAAGCCGATATAAATTGATAGCGATCGCACTTGTAAACTATGAGTCTGAAATATTTTCTTTTGTTGTTACAGATTTAGCTTTTCCTAAACGATAAGCTGTCAGCGGACTGTTACGAATATCTTCTTCTGCTTGTGCGATCGCTTTATCCAGCAATATATTCAAAGTTTAAATTTTATTAATTTATGGGAAATATTGCTAAGTTAGTTTCCGGGTCAAATAAATGAATTTTTTTACTTTCTAACGCTAAGGATATTTTGTCACCAATACTTACTTGTTTTTCCGGTGGAACTCGCACTTGTAGAGTGAAATTCGCGTTAGTTTCATCCAGCAAATGAACTGATAAATAAGTTTCATTTCCCAAAGCTTCCACCAAATCTACTTCTACTTGTAAATTTTCTAGTGCGGGAACGCTTAAACTAAAATGTTCGGGACGAATGCCTAAAATTAGGGATTGCCGATCGTACTTTCGCAACGCAGATTCCCAAACTTCGGGTAAATTTAACCGAAATTGGGGATGATTAATTAACAGCGGCGCTTGGAATTGTACGGGAATAAAATTCATTGGTGGAGAACCAATAAATTGCGCTACAAACATATTAGCCGGACTGTTGTATAATTCTAAAGGTTTAGCTAATTGTTGTAATTGACCTTGATTCATTACTGCAATGCGATCGCCCATCGTCATCGCTTCAGTTTGATCGTGAGTCACATAAATAGTAGTAGTACCCAATTGTCTTTGTAATTTGACAATTTGGGCGCGAGTTTCCGCTCTTAATTTAGCATCTAAATTTGATAAAGGTTCATCCATCAAAAAAACTTGGGGATTTCTGGCGATCGCACGTCCTAATGCTACCCGTTGTTTTTGTCCCCCAGAAAGTTGCTTTGGTAAACGTGACAAAAGCGACTCAATTTGTAATAACTGCGCCACATTTTTTACTTGCTTCTGAACAAGCTTTTCCTTTGGTGAAAGGTAACGCAATTCTTTAGGAAAAGACTTGGTTATTCTCACCAAAAAATCTTCCTTTAATCGAGAAAACTGCTCCCCTGCTCCCCTGCTCCCCTGCTCCCCTGCTCCCTTCATTCGCCGCAAACCAAAGGCAATATTATCATAAACAGTCATGTGGGGATAGAGAGCATAATTTTGAAATACCATTGCGATATCCCGTTCTTTTGGTGGTAGATCGTTCACCAATCTTTCTCCCACCCAAATATTCCCCCCGGTTAATTCTTCCAATCCCGCAATTAACCGCAATAATGTACTTTTACCACAACCAGAAGGGCCAACTAATACCATAAATTCCCCATCTTCCACCGTCAAATTAATCCGCCGTAAGACTGGAGTTGATGCGAGAGAATCATTTCCCTTTTCTGCTTCCGGTTCTTGAATTACTTTGCTTTCAAAAAAGCTTTTATAGACATTTTCTAAAACAACTTGTGCCATAATTTATTCCTATATCTTACTTTTCAATTGATTTGATTAATCAAAAATTTGCGAGTTTCACCAATTTTATTTGCTTGCCAAACTGTACCATTTTCCACATCTAAACAAGTTAACCAACCTGTTTTATAAGCCAAAGTATCAATACAGATAGCATAACCGAGATTCAATGGGAAACCACTTTCTAAACTTTGGTGTCCGTAAACAATTGTTTTACCAGAAAAGTGTGGCAAAGGACGATCGCTCAATCCCCAAAATAGGATTATTTCAGGTTGTTCAGCTAATGGCAAATTCGGATCGGCATCAGCGTGTACGAATAAATGATTATCTGTTTCATACCAATTAACACATTTATTTGCTAAAAAATCCCAATGACTATCAGGAATATCTAGCAAATTAAGTTGTTCAGAACTTGAGTAAGAAGATAAAGTCGCCTTTCCACCCATTTGCAACCATCCTGATATTTTCCCATCATGACGACAATTTAGCATCATTTGTTCATGATTTCCGCGTAAAGCTACGAGTTGTCCAGTTTCATAAAGAGTAATTAATCGATCGATCGCTCCTTTTGAATCTAAGCCATGATCGACATAATCACCCAAAGTAATGATTCGATCTTCTGGCTGTATTTGTACTACAGAAAGAAGATTATCGAAAGCGATCGCACAACCATGAATATCACCAATTGCCAGAATACGCATTATCCCTCAACTCTTACTAAATCTAAAACTTTTTCCTCTTCCTTAAGTTTGTTAATGCGATCGCCAGTTCCATCCTTACCCCAAAAAGGAATTCGTTCTACTGGTAAATTTATCATTCTAGGCGCATCAGTTAACAGCAATACTTTAGTTTCTGGGATTACTTCAACCATGCAAATTAAAGTATCTAATTTGCTAGTGTATTGTAAAGCTTGCGTACCAATATCACCTAAATTAGCTAAACGAATCGCACTAATTGGTAATCGCTTGGCATAACCAAAGTGAGTTACTAACAACAAATTATCATCTTGATTGAGGCTAACAGCACTAATTAATTTTTCATTTCGACCTAATCTTAATGCTTGTAAACCCCCAGCACCTCGACTCATTACAGGTAATTGTTGTTCGTTAAGTAAGAAGCGCAAAATGCGTCCGCCAGTGGTAGCTAAAGCGATTTCTTCGCGTTCATTTGTTGGCAAAGCATACAATAATTGCTCGTCTTCCTTCAGTTTGAAAACTGTTAAACCACGACGACTTAAATTAGCGAATTCAGAACCGACTAACCGCTTAATTCTTCCTTGCTGACTCACCACAACTACGCTACTCGAATCTTCCGCTGACGGCGCAATAAAATATCCTACCAAAGTTTCGGGAACTTCCTTCGCTTGCGGTAACAAACTAACTAACGGTGTACCTTTTGCTTGTCCAGAAGTAGGCGGAATTTCCCCAACTTTTACCGGGAAAGCTTTACCGCTACCAGTTACAACTATTAAATCTGCTTCAGTAGTTGTGGAGAAAGTTTTTACAACCACATCATCAGCAGATTTCAAGTTAGATTTACTGCCATTTTTAGGTAATCTCCTGATATAACCTTTGTGCGTAATTTCTAAATTTGCTTCTTCAGGAGTGGTAGAAGTTAGGGGAGTGAATAAAGAAAGTTGTCCTTCCGCCTCTTCGGTTTTTGGTTTATCTCGGCGGCGTTCTCTAGGAGTTTTATCTTCCTTTTGTGCGATTTTCTTGGTTGCGGTTGCAGTGACTTTGGGATTGTAAATGCGAGTGCGTCGAGGATCGGAGTATTTCTTTTTCAAAGAACGCAAATCTTTTTTCAAAGCTTTGAGTAATTCATTTCGATCGCTCAACAACCGCTGTAAATGTTGAATCCGTTCCGTAAGTTCGTTTAATTCCTGTTGTAATTGCTGACGTTCTAAACCAGTTAACCTACGCAAAGGCATCGCTAAAATAGCATCAGATTGGCGATCGCTAAAATTAAACTGACTTTGAAAAGTAACTTTTGCCGTCGATCCATCCGGCGCATTTCGCAGAATCTCAATAATCGCATCTAAATTTTCTAAAGCTGCAATTAAACCTTCAACTAAATGTAACCGTCTTTCCGTTTGTTCTAACTCATAGCTATATTGTCGAGTCAGAGTTTGTTCCCGAAAACTGAGAAACTCCTGTAAAATTTGCCGCAAAGTTAATTGTCTAGGTTGTCCATCTACTAAAGCTAGTAAAATGGCTCCAAAATTAGTCGCTAACGCTGTTTGTTTGTATAAATTTTCCAGAACTTCTTGGGGACTAGCATCGCGTTTTAGTTCAATTACTACGCGCATTCCTTCGCGATCGCTCTCATCCCGAATATCCGCAATCCCCTCAATTTTACCTTGATTAACTAACTCGGCAATCTTTTCAATCCAAGCTGCCTTATTCACCTGGAAAGGTAACTCAGTCACCACGATCGCACTGCGCGTAGTTCCCCTTTGACGCTGACGACCTCTACCAATTTGAATTTCCTCAATATTGGCAATTCCCCTAACAGTAATAACACCCTTTCCTGTGGTGTAAGCCTCACGAGTTCCCTCCATTCCCACAATTTCGCCCCCAGTGGGAAAATCCGGCCCCGGAACTAATTCCAACAACTTATCATCAGAGAGATTAGCATCATCAATTAAGGCAATTAACCCATCTACCAACTCGCCTAAATTGTGTGGTGGGACATTAGTCGCCATCCCCACAGCAATCCCAGCGCAGCCATTAAGTAATAAAATAGGTAATTGAGCAGGTAAAACTACAGGTTCTTGTTGGGAATTGTCAAAATTAGGGATAAAATCAACCGTAGCTTCGCCAATTTCACTCAACATCGCCTCATGACTAATCGGTGCAAGGCGTGTTTCAGTGTAACGCATCGCTGCTGGGGGGTCATTATCTACCGAACCAAAATTTCCATGACCTGCCAACAAGGGATAACGACAGGAGAAATCCTGCACCATTCGCACCAAAGCATCATAAACTGCTTGGTCGCCGTGAGGGTGATACTTACCTAAAACGTCTCCAACTACACGAGCACATTTCCGGTAAGGTCGATCGGGCGTTAATCCCAATTCGTGCATCGCATACAAAATCCGTCGATGTACGGGTTTTAACCCATCTCGCACATCTGGTAGCGCTCGCCCGACAATCACACTCATGGCATATTCAAGATAAGACCTTTGCATTTCCGTATGCAGAGCCGTAGTGATAATCTGTCCTGAAGGGAGTATGTTTAACTGTTTTGCCATGAGTCAATGTTCCTTAACGATGACGAAAAATAATAGATGGGTGCGAAATTAACAATTTTTACAGTAGTATCAATCGGCATAGCCAATACTGTCTTATTCTGAATTTAGGGAAAGGAAACCAAAATGAAAACTGTTCTAATAGTTGAAGACGATCCAGTTAACCTCCGCGTTTTCTCGAAGATTCTTACTAAACGAGGTGGTTTAGAAGTTAAAGGGACTGAAGATGTAGACGAAGTAATGAAAATTGCCCAGTCTGGTCAGGCTGACTTAATTTTGATGGATGTTTCTCTACAGAACAGTAATTACCAAGGTAAATCGGTGGATGGGATTAAAATTACCCAAATGTTAAAAGCCGATCCTCAAACTGCCAATTTGCCTGTGATCTTAGTAACGGCGCACGCGATGGAGGGCGATCGGGAAAATTTCCTCAAGCAAAGCGGTGCCGATGGTTATATTTCTAAACCTGTGGTCGATCATCAAGAATTTGTAGACCAAATTTTGGCTCTACTGCCTAAAGACTCTCTAACTTAATAAATAGCGCAGGCACTCTCAGACTAGCCATTCCTAGCATAGAGGCCGGGGAGCAGAGACGCAAACCACCAGGGGAGAGGATTAGAGCTATTTTTTCCTTCAATGCAGTTTAAATGTGGCACACCTTATTACTATTTTGTCTGTCTGATTCATAAGAGCATAATTCTAATTTAGGTTTTCTAGTACTTATGTACTACTTTTATGCCATTTCAGCAATAACTTTACTCAGACCAAGCGAATAAATTATAATGTAAAGTTAAGCTTGTTTGCAGGAAGCAGGGGAAAGGCTGCAAGAAAAGATTGTTCTGCCGTACCTGTGGGGACTGGGGACTGGGGAATGGGGACTGGGGACGTTCGGCTGAGCGCTCACGTCGAAGCCTGGGGAACAAGGGGACAAGGAGACAAGGAGAATTTTTTACCTTCTGCTACGGCACCTCTCCCCGTTGACGGGCAGGGCTAATTCATGGTCAACAGAGAAATTGATTTGTGTAGGAGAGATGGTGTAACAAAGGAAAAATCATCGCTTCTCTTTCTCCCCTTGTCCCCCCATCCCCCCATCTCCCCATCTCCCCATCTTCCCATCCCCCCATCTCCCCATCCCCCCATCTCCTAGCGAGGTGTTCTTTGAGGAGAGGATTGAGACTCAGAAGAACCCTGAGCGATCGTAGCTTGCATTCTGGGAGTAGCGAGAAATTTTTGCGTGTCGCTAATTAAGCGAGTACCCCAAAGATTTTGCTTTAAAAAGTCTAGATCGGCATAACGATCGTCACTCTTAATCGCAGATTCTCCTAAAGTTAAAGCTTTTTCCCGATCGCCTTTCGCGTAGAGGGCGACAGCGATCGCTAACTTAGGTTCTACACCATCCTTTTCAATAGTCAGAGCTTTTTGCCATTGTCCAATAGCAGCATCAACATTGCCTTGTTCATATTTAACCAGTCCAATGTTGTTAATTGCAGGCCAGAATTTAGCATCAGCTTTGACAGCTTTTTGGTAATTATCCAAAGCTTGGGGAAATTGATTTAACTTGTAATGAGCATTTCCTAAATCAAATAAGGCTTCGGGAGAATTGGGTTTAAGTTTCAAGCCATCTTTTAAAACAGCGATCGCAGAATCATATTTTTCCTGCTGAAAATATGCCGAACCCATAGCAAAGAGAATAGCAGCCTCGTCAGGCTTTAAAGACTGAGCTTGTTTGAGTGCCGCAATTGCTTTGTCCAACTGATTGTTCTGCACGTACAATCCACCCAGCAAAAACCAAGCTTGGTAATTTTTGGGGGAAAGCTGAGTTGCTAATAGGGCGCGAGTTAATGCTAATTCATATTGTTGGAATTGAGCCAACTGAGTAGCTTCTTGTGCTAAGCTCAATCCTTGCTGCTCCAGCTGAGCGGTGTTGAGTTGCAGCGCATGGGGTACCAGCGCCTGTCCAAAAGCTGGCACAGCCGCACTCCAAATCCCGAAGATGAATAAAAGATGAAACCAAGGTTTGCGTTTGGTTGGCACAGTATAGCCTCGAAGTCAGAAGATATCGTCAGTTTAGTTTAACGATAGTTTACTTTATTATTACGGACAAGTTCTGGAACCAGATCCCCGACTTCTTCGAGAAGTCGGGGATCTTTGAATTTGAACCTAAATTGAGTTGCTGGTGTCTTTATACTTATGTAGACCGATCGCATTTTCCCCCAGAAAATACCCGATCGACCGATCGCGCTAAATTGCTAAAATCGCTACTATTAAGAAAAATGAAGTAAACTGACCTAACTATCGTGTCAAAACTTACCGACATACCACACTTATCTAAGAATCAAGTTTATTGAATCCCTCTGAGCATATTTTTATTTTCTGAGTAATACCCATATTCCTAGTCGTTCTGATTACATAATCTCCCATCATGCAAATTCCTTTTATTAGTAAAAAACTCGATCGGCGAACCCCTTGGATTGCTGCATTAGTCGCAGCGGGACTATTGAGCGTCTCGGCTGGAACTTACGTGGCAGTCAATCGGGTAACGCCCAAAACTGACACGGCACAAGTAACTGTACCAGTAGAAGCCAAAACCATTACCCTGCGAATTACTGCCAGCGGTACAGTAGTCCCGATCCAAACCGTTAACCTCAGCCCCAAAACTGCCGGAAGGATTGCTGAGTTAATGGTGGAACAGGGCGACGAAGTAAAAGCAGGTGATATCATTGCCAAAATGGACAATGCTGACATTCAGGCGCAACTAGCCCAAGCAAAAGCAGCTTTAGCCAAAGCTCAAGCCCAGTTAGCAGAAATTCGCGCCGGAAATCGCCCCGAAGAAATTTCCCAAGCTAGAGCCAGATTATCACAAGCCCAAGCCCAGTTAGCCGAAGCCAGAGCCGGAAGTCGCCCGGAAGAAATCGCCCAAGCGAGATTTCGTTTAGAACAAGCTAGAGCGCAATTAACTGCGGTACAAACTGGTAATCCCCAACAAATTGCCCAAACTCAAGCTCAAGTGCAAGCTGCTCAAGCTAGGTTAGATTTAGCAAATCAGCGTTTGAAAGCTAATCGAAGTTTAGCTAATCAAGGGGCAATTTCTGCGGATAGATTGCAAGAAGTTACTTCTGAATATCGCAGCGCAACGGCAAATTTAGAAGAAGCAAAACGAAGATTAGTACAATTACAAAATGGTACTTCTCCAGCCGAAATTGCTCAACGTCAAGCAGCGGTTCAAGAAGCGCAAGAAGCTTTGGAAATGTTGCAAAAAGGTACTCGTCTAGAAGTAATTGCTCAAAAAGAAGCAGCAGTAAGAGAATCACAAAAAGCTTTGGATTTGTTAATCGCAGGTTCTCGCCCGGAAGATATTGCTCAAGCGGAAGCTGGAGTGAAAGAAGCCCAAGCAAGAGTAGAACAAATTCAAGTGCAATTAAATGATACGATTATCCGCGCTCCTTTTGAGGGAATTGTTACTCAAAGATACGCAACTGTGGGAGCTTTTGTTACGCCAACAACTTCGGCTTCTAGTAGTGCTTCGGCAACTTCTACTTCGGTAGTTGCGATCGCTCGCGGTTTAGAAATTCTCGCTAAAGTTCCCGAAGTTGATATCGGCAATATTAAACAAGGACAAGAAGTAGAAATTGTCGCCGATGCTTATCCCGATCGAGTTTTTAAGGGCAAAGTGCGCTTAATTGCTCCTGAAGCAATTATCGATCAAAATGTGACTTCTTTCCAAGTGAGAGTAGAGTTAGTTACTGGTTTGGAAGAGTTGCGATCGGGAATGAATGTGGATTTAACTTTCTTAGGAAAACAAGTAAGCGGTGCTTTAATGGTGCCGACAGTGGCGATCGTTACCGAAAACGGAAAAACTGGAGTTTTATTACCAGGTAAAAATAACAAATCGGTCTTTCGTCCGGTAACAATTGGTTCCACAATTCAAGACCAAACTCAAATTTTAGAAGGTCTAAAAGAAGGCGAACAAATTTATATTGATTTGCCCAAAGACCGCAAACAAATTAAACCGTAATCGATCGGGATTTAAGGATTTACATGATAATCAGGATTAATCAATAAATCATGTAAATCCTCAAATACTGGTCAATCCTGGTCAAATCTAGTAAATCTTTAAATCCTGATAAAAAATGGATATTGTAGAAAGCGTGAAAATGGCAACTACTACATTAGTTGCAAACAAATTACGTAGCACTTTAACAATGTTAGGCATTATCATTGGTAATGCCTCCGTAATTGCTATGGTAGGAATTGGACAAGGGGCGCAAAAGTTAGCATCAGAACAGTTTGAATCCCTTGGGCCAAATGTTTTGTTTATCATTCCTGGTAATCAAAACGCGCAAAGAAACCGGGATATTCCGAAAACGTTGGTGTTAGAAGATGCGAATGCGATCGCACGTCAAGTACCATCGGTGACAGAGGTAGCCCCACAAATTCAAAGCCGTCAACAAGTAGTTTATAGTAATAAGAATACTAACACCCAAATTATTGGCGTTACCCCAGAATTTTTACCAGTTCGCAGTTTTGATTTAGCTAGAGGCAGATTTTTTAGCAATCAAGATTTGAAAAGCAACAACCAAGTAGCGATTCTCGGATCTGATGTAGTTGGTAAACTATTTGGTAGTCAAAACCCCATAGGAGAAAAAATTCGGATTAGAAATCTCAGCTTTTTAGTAGTTGGGGTGATGGAACAAAAGGGTTCTTTCTTAGGAAATAACCAAGACGATACAATTTTTATTCCTCTAACTACAATGGCAAATCGCCTCAGAGGAAGAACTTCTCCTTACGGAACAGAAGTAGATTTTATTGCAGTTTCGGCGCGAGATGCTAAAAGTATTGGTGCGGCGCAATTTCAAATTAGTAATTTGTTAAGATTGCGCCATAAAATTACCACCGAAGATGATTTTACCGTCAGAACGCAAAGAGATGTTTTGCAAATTGTCGGAACAATTACAGGCGCTTTGACATTAATGTTAGCAGCGATCGCGGGAATTTCTCTGTTCGTTGGCGGAATCGGCGTAATGAATATTATGCTAGTTTCGGTGACAGAAAGAACTCAAGAAATTGGGTTGAGAAAAGCGATCGGTGCCACCCAGCAAGATATCCTAATTCAATTCATGATAGAAGCAATCATTCTCTCTGCTGCTGGTGGCATTGTTGGAACTATAATTGGTGTTAGTGGAATCGCTTTAGTTGGTGCTTTAACACCTTTAAAAGCCGGAATTTCACCAGTTGCGATCGTCCTAGCTGTAGGAATTTCTGGCGGTATCGGTTTATTTTTCGGTGTCGTTCCCGCACAACGCGCCGCTAAATTAGATCCAATTGTCGCTTTGAGAAGCGCTTAGTTTAGGGACTGGGGACTAGGGACTAGGGACTGGGAAACAGGGGGAGAAAGGTACAAGGCGAAATGTATTAACTAAAAACTCCAATCCCCAATCCCCAATCCCCAATCCCCAGTCCCCAATCCCCAGTCCCCAATCCCCAAAATTATGCTCAAACCAGTAGTTATTCGATTAGAAAATATTAGTAAAGTTTACGGTAGTGGCGATACAGAAGTAAAAGCACTCCAAGAAGTCAACTTAATAGTTGAAGAAGGCGAATATTGCTCAATTATGGGTGCTTCTGGATCGGGTAAATCTACAGCAATGAATATTATCGGTTGTCTCGATCGCCCAACTTCCGGTAATTATTATTTAGACCGAGTAGATGTTTCTCAATTACCAGATGCAGAGTTGGCGAAAATTCGCAATCAAAAATTAGGTTTTGTCTTTCAACAATTCCACCTTTTACCCCAATTAACTGCTTTAGAAAATGTCATGTTACCAATGGTTTATGCAGGTGTTCCAGGGGGAGAAAGAAAAGAACGTGCGGTAGAAGCACTAACGAGAGTGGGATTAGCGCAAAGATTAAATAATAAACCTAATCAACTTTCCGGGGGACAGCAGCAGCGGGTGGCGATCGCACGCGCCATAGTCAACCGCCCAGTATTATTATTAGCAGACGAACCCACAGGCGCATTAGATTCTAAAACCACCCAAGAAGTAATGGATATTTTTACAGAATTAAATGAAAGTGGAATTACAGTCGTCATGGTAACTCACGAACCAGAAGTAGCAAAACAAACCAACCGTATCGTTTGGTTCCGCGACGGTCAAGTATTACACTCTCACCTCACCCCCGAAGAAATTGCCACAGTCGCCGTGTGATAATACTAATTGACACTCTCCCCTTAAGCTAACGCTCTCCAGGGGAGATTCTTGTTTCTTAGAGTGCTGCTTTTTAGCAGGATTGCTAATTAGTCTTACGCTCTCTCCACAAGCTTCAAATTCCGTTTGCCTAACGGTATTTGTTGACAGAATCTTGATATCGCTTCCACTCTCATCAAAAGCGATTTATTACCTGGCAGCGACTAATTTAAAGTGTCAACTGCCTCTCCACGATAGTAGGTAGTACCGTGATAAGAGAGCTTTTGATTTGCTACTGGTGCGATCGCTGGAGAACCTACGGAACAATATTTATTACCTCGATAAGAAAGTTCGATATTGTGTCGGGGTGATGAAATCGTAGGGAAATATTTAGCACCCCGATAGCAAAGCTGGGTATTATTTTGTAACAATGAAAATGTATCAGAATAGTTAGCACCGCGATTTACGAGTTGCATAGTAGTTCCTCCAAAAGTATTTGCTGTGTTTAAATGATTTATTGATACAATTGAAAAACGAAAGTTACATTGTTAGTGCGGCAGAAATAACTATCACAGTTAAAAGCAAGTAAAAAAGCTTTGTTGTTAGTCTTCTTTCCTTCTGCCCGATGTTTTTTGTCTTATTGTATTAGATTGCTAGAGACATTTGATAGCGCCAGTTAATAGCACGAGGTTTGACATAAGCTTTAGGAGCATCGGGAGTGTAATTGTAGGTATGACCGCGATAAATTAGTTGCATAATTTGTTTTTCCTTGGGTTTGTTTTGGTTTTTTCTGGTGCTGACACTTTTAATAATGCCGCTATTGCTGAGATAAATTAGTGATAGAAAACGGAAAAAATTGTGATGATTACCAGCTTTTTTGTTGATACAACTCCTCTTTTTATTTGATGCAAATCTTCAAAATGAGTGATTCAATTAAAGCTATTTCGTGACCTAGATAAGCAGGATAATTGACTTAGATCACTTTTGAGATGTAATTATGGACGATTGTATTAAGATTGAATACAACAGGTTGGGTATAGGTCGTTAGAAAAAGTTATGGCTGTTCTCACATCTAATTTAGACTCAGAAGTTTGGGTGCCCTTACTGATTGCAGATTGGCAAGATACGAATGAAACGCTACATCTGTGGACTCAAATTATTGGCAAGATTCGATTAGTACTCGCGCCGAAAGTGAATCACTGGTGGCATTCAACCCTTTATGTCACCCCGCGTGGACTGACTACATCAACCATTCCCTACAAAACTCGTACTTTTCAAATCACCTTTGATTTTCTCAATCATCAATTGGTAATAGAAACCAACGATGGAATGACAAAAACGATCGCACTCATGCCCCGCTCTGTCGCTGATTTTTATCAAGCGGTGATGAGTACTCTACTGGATGTAGGAATTGACGTACACATCTGGACAATGCCACAGGAAGTGAGCGATCCAATTCCCTTTGAGCAGGATACTCAGCACGCAGCTTACGATCGAGACTATGCTCAACGGTTTTGGCGAATTCTGGTGCAGTGCGATCGTCTCCTGACAATTTTCCGCGCCCGTTATGCAGGAAAGTGTAGTCCAGTTCATTTTTTCTGGGGCAGCTTTGATTTGGCAGTGACTCGCTTCTCCGGGCGACCTGCGCCCCAGCATCCAGGGGGTGTACCAGGGATGGCAGACTGGGTGACGCGAGAGGCTTACTCCCATGAGGTGAGCAGTTGTGGGTTTTGGTTTGGCAAAGGCTCAATCGAGGCATTATTCTACGCCTACGCCTATCCAGCCCCGGAAGGATTCCCAGATTACCCGGTGCAACCCCAGGAAGCCTTCTTTAGCCAAGAGATGCAAGAGTTCGTCTTGCCATATCAGGCAGTAAGGCAGGCAAGCGATCCAGATGCAATGGTGTTAGATTTTTTGCAAAGTACTTACGAAGCAGCAGCGAATTTAGGGAATTGGGAGCGGGCGGCGTTGGATTACAATCCAGTAATGAAGAGTTAGATTTTTGTTCTTGGAAGCGATCGCACATTCGCCCCAACCTGATCGCTGCATCCCCTTCACTCTCCAACGCAGGCAATACCGAATGAACGGTATAAAAGCCGCCAATGGCTAGTGACACCTACTGTTCGGGTGGTTGAGGTGAACGGACAACCGGGTATCGTCGTCATGGCAGATGGTTGCACTCAAAGTGTGATGACCTTTGAAATTGTAGATGGTTTGATTCAATCTATTTACACCATGCGAAATCCCGACAAATTGAAGCAATTTGCCAGTTGGAGCAATAATCGTGATTTATAATCGTATAGATTAAGGGAGCATAGTAGATGAGTTCAGCAAAGGTAGCAGTTGTTTTAGGAGTAGGCCCAGGATTGGGAGCAGCGATCGCTTACCGATTTGCTCAGGAAAACTTCACCGTTGCGTTGATGGCAAGGAATACTGACAAACTAACTGCAATTCAAACAGACATCGAAGCCCTTGGTACTAGAGCGTTATCGGTTGCTGTTGATGCAACTGCTCCTGATTCCGTAAAAGCTGCCTTTGAGCAGGTGCGAGAGCATCTAGGCGATCCTAACGTGCTGGTTTATAATGCCGGAGCTTTCCAAATGGCGGGAATTTTAGAACTTACCCCAGAACAGTTTGAAACCAATTGGAAAATCAATTGTTTTGGTGCTTTTCTGGCAGCACAGCAGGTTCTTCCCGCCATGATACAGCAAGGAGAAGGCACGATTTTGTTTACAGGTGCTACAGCAGCACTGAAAGGTTCGGCTCGGTTTGCTGGGTTAGCTGTGGGTAAATTTGGTTTACGGGCATTAGCACAATCCTTAGCACGAGAATTTGGCCCACAGGGAATTCATCTGGCTCATATTGTTATAGATGGTTTCATTAATACGGAGCGGGTGCGCTCAATGACACCCCAGCGCGAGGAACATACGATGCTCAAGCCGGAAGCGATCGCCCAAATGTACTGGCAACTGCACAATCAGGACAAGACAGCCTGGACATTAGAACTCGATTTACGGCCTGCGGTAGAGAACTTCTAATGCGGCTACTCTTCAAAATCGTAGCTTATTCCCATTGGTGCGTCTGCTGTCTGCCAGAATTTTTTTCCTGCGGCTGGCTGTAAAATTTGAATATTATCTCTACAACTGGAAAGCTCTGATTGAGAAAGGGTTTGATCTAATGCTTGAGCAAGATAGAGAGCAAGTATTAGAAACTCTTTTCCAAGAATGGCTATCAAATCAATTCTTGGGCAACACTTGATTTTCCAGCAGCCATATTCTCTGGCATAAAAAAATTTTAGCTAGAACGATAAACCGAATTGGCATAATATTACTCTTTTGTACTCAGACGAAAGTTAGAGATGAACTCATCATTTTGTTGGGTTTTGAACTCTCAAAATCTAAATACAGGTTACGGCAAGAAAGCTTTTCTTTAAATCAAGGTAAAAAATGATTGCCGATTTGTAAGCTATTCCAAACTGAAATTGCATAATTCAATGTTATGCCGGAGCAGGAATAGCGGGTGAGTATTCACCAAACTGCCAGCGAAAAGGTGTTACATTTTGAGTTTCTAAGACCTGCTCGATCGTGAACTCGATGAGCCGCTGTGCCCCAGTTATTTGAGATAATCGCTCCTTCTCCCAGATAATCTTTGATGTGCCAGTCAATTGCAGAGTATGTCCCTGTTCAAAATTAACGAACAATAGTCCAGCGTAAGGATTGACAGCTAGATTTCCTAAAGTCTGAAACATATTGTTTCCCGCATAATCGGGAAAGACAAGTTGATTCGGGCTGATAACCTGCACAAAACCTGGAAAGCCTCCCCGATGAGACGCATCAGCCCCTGTATCGGCGTAGAAACTGGCAATAAAGAAGGTATCAGCAGTTGTAATCCACTGCCGATCGGTTGAATTCAGCGATACTCTTGTAGAGCTTATCAAAGGGGCTAGCGGTTCCTGGTTAGTTGCTGTTTGGTAGCGGGTCTGAATATATTTGGGACAGTTGAAAAATACTTCTTGAAGCTGAATCGTCATTTGATTCTGTCTTTCTCCGGTTGAACTCGACGATCCAATCTGCACTTGCGCTTTCCCATTCAGCCGAAGCCTCCGACGATTTTCCAAGTCGATAATCAGAATGCCAATCTGGGGATGGGCAAGCAGGTTTTGAAACAGAGGATCGCTGATAATGGGTAGGAAACGAATTTGAATTGTATGAGAATCCAGAACCTCTACGAAGCCTGGTTCACCAATTAATAGGGATGCCCAAACCCTATTTTCTCGATCGACGCTAGCAGCGATGGCAAATGATTGGGTTGAGAGCAGTGCTTGAGCCCCCTGGCTAATCCTGTTACCTATCAGACGATCCAGGCTGGCTGCCTCTTCACGTACCTGCGCCATAGATTGGATCGCAATTTCTCCCGGATGGAAAGACATGAATTCGTTAACTCCTTTTATTTGATTTCAGCCGGGTCAAACTCGGTAACTCGTCCCGGACGGGCAGCCAGAAATACATCATAGGTAACACAATAGGCGATCGTCACATCATTGGCTTTGTTATAAAGATGAACTACCGTGCCCGCTCCTCCAGGTTGTAGGGCAATGGGTTCCAAGTCGCCAAAAAAGAGGCGACGAATGGTATCACCGCTGCCCAGTTCATCTCTGAGTTTCTTTAAAAGAGCCAGTTTCCCTTCCAGGGTTGGAGGAGTTGGATCGGCAGGATTCTTTGCTTGAGTCATAATTGTTGTCCTCTGTTGTTGAAATTTACTGGTCAAACTTTTCTATACTAAGGGCGATCGATGTTTAGCATGATTCGATTGCCTTCGATGTCTATTGTAAAACCGTTCCTAGTGAACGCTGCGCTTAACGCCGCGCCGCTGCCTTTACCTCTTCCCGCGCTTTGTCCAATGCTACACTTGCCTCATCGTCACTAATCAGTTTATAGCGTTGATACCAGACCGTCACAACATCATCGACCCCGGCAAAGTTCAACCAGTCGGTGAGATGAGTCGATACATGATCAACCCCGAATTGCTTCGGTGCGCCAGTACTGTAAATGGCAGCAGAATAGACCGCAGTCGCCCGCTTATTTTTGAGCAACCCGATATAGCCAAGCGCTGGGTCAAAGCCGAAGAGGGTGCTAGGCATGGTCAACAGGTCGATGTAGAGTTTTAGCTTCCAGGGCACACCAAAGTTCCACATCGGTACGCTGAACAAGTAGTCGTCCGCAGAATTGAAATGGTTGAAGATCCGAACCAGTTCGTCATAGACGGTCTGTTGTTTGCCGTCCATCGCGGGTTCGCCAAAGAAGGACATTTTGGCAGCAACACCATCACCGTCGTATTCAGGCAAGCTGGCCTTAAAGAGGTCAAATTCCTCAATCTCCGCATCTGGATGCTTTTCCTTGTAGGCAGGTAGGAACGCTTCGGCAATCTGGGTAGATTTGGAGCGATCGCCACGGGGCGAACATTTGATGTAAAGCAGTTTCGTCATGACTTGCCCTTCATGCCATAGATTTAAGAAGAGAATTAACTGTGACTTTGCCATTTTCAGAGATATAAACCTGGGAAGCAAGGCAATTTTTCCGATGAGACCGATAGACAATATCTATAACTATGGATTTGTACCAGCTCCGCTACTTCCTTGCCATCACTGAAACAGGCAGCTTTAGCAAAGCCGCAGAACGTTTGTTTGTCTCCCAACCCTCTCTCTCAGCGGGCATTAAGAAGCTAGAGCAGGTTCTTGATGTGACCTTGTTCGAGCGGGGAGGACGGCGAGCTGTTCTGACTCCGGCTGGTAAACTCTTCCAAAAGAAAGCCAAAATTCTTCTGGATAATTATCAAGCAACCTTACGAGAGTTGCGGGAGTTGAAACAGCAGCCAGTTTTGCGCTTAGGTACCCTACGTACTATTAGGATCGCCTGTCTAGCCGATCTAATTCACACCTTTCAACAGCAGTCTCCGTCGGTGCTGATTGAATTGGTGGACGGCTCTTTCAGTGAACTTGGCGACCAACTGGAACAAGGTGATGTTGACCTGGTTATGACCGTTTTAGACGGTTATGAAGCTCCTAAAACCTCGTTGACTCTTTTCCAGCAGCGTCGAGTCCTCGCCGTGTCTACGAATCATCCTTTAGCTAGTCGGGAAACGGTTCAATTGGCTGACCTGCATAGACAGCCTTTTATTGAGCGGCTGCACTGTGAGCGATATAGGGAGATGCAGAAACTCTTTACCTCGATTCGACCTCAGATTGTTTATCGAGCGGATCACGAGGAATGGGTATTCTCCTTGGTGGCAGCCGGATTGGGACTATCTATTATGCCAGAATGGTCAAATGTTCCAGGGGTTGTCTTTATCCCGATCGCGGATTTGCCATTACAACGCACTGTTGGACTAGTTTGGCGCAGAGGTTATGAGTCAGAGGTGGTAACTCAGTTTCTTACCTGTGTAGGCACCCATGACTGGGGAAATCTCTTCTTTAGTAGGTAGTAGGTAATGGTAATAAGTTTTCCTAATCAAACAAGCTAATAGCTTTTCTCAGAGATTATCAAAATTACTAATTTCATAATTTGGGGCTTCACATTTTTGATTGTGAATAGAGAACAAAGAAGATGCTTGCTAATACATGGTGCTGCATCAGATTAACAATGCAATATTTGAGCCATCAACTCTGGCTAATAACTTTTAAAATCAAAAATGATGGACTCATTCAGGATATGTATGAACCACTCAACAGCAAATCCTACCTACGAAACAGATTTTTATGCCTGGTTACTCAAAAGTGCTGAACTGTTGCGGCGAGGGGAATTTGCAGAACTGGATTTAGAACAGATTGCTGAGGAACTCGAAGGCATGGCGAGGAGTGATAAACGGCAATTAATCGATCGATTGGCGGTACTCCTAGCACATCTTTTGAAATGGCAATATCAACCAGAAAAGCGATCGAAAAGTTGGCAAAGAACGATTCGGGAACAGCGCAAACGGATTTCGTTATTGTTAGAAGATAGCCCCAGCTTAAAATATGAAATTGAGGAAAAGCTAACCGATGCTTATGAAATTGCTGTGCTGTCTGCGGCTAACGAAACTGGATTGGATGAAGACTACTTCCCCGAAAGCTGTGAGTACGCTTTAGATGAGGTGTTAGATTCAAATTTTTACCCCGATTAACTATCAGTAAATCCCCGACTTCTTGAAGAAGTCGGGGATCTAAATTTCATATACTCCCTCAATACATTAGGCAAAATGTAACAACTTCCCTGTTGTTCTATCAAACAGCGTCGCCATAAAGATTGCAATACATTCACTAAATCTGACGGGGGAATTTTGGTATTTTCTATTAATTTTACCAATTTAATTCCGTCACCTTCTCTCGCCATCAAAGAAAGAACTTCTTTTTCCCAATCTGATAAGCGACTAATCGTTTGTTGTAAACTATCTTGCAAATCTTCCGGTAATAAAATAGTATCATCTTGCAATAACTCAATTACGCATTCTCCCAACTCTTGAAACTGATTCCCCACACTTTTTAACCAGAATGGGTTGCCTTGGTAGCGATGAATAATTGCTGAGTAATTCTCAATTTCTCCTAATCCGTAATTTCTGAGTAATTCCCGTGCAGGTTCAATATCTAAACCAGTTAGTTGTAAAGTACAAATAGTAGGATTTTGGTTTTTAACTTGAGTTACTTCTCTGGGTTGTTCCCAACCAATTAACAAAAAGCAACTTTGATGAGATAATGTTTCTATATTTTTAAATAAATAGCGATATTCTTCATATCCAGGTTTATACTTTCCTGCTAATTCCCCGCTACTGAAAAGATTGTGAATGTCATCTAAAACTACTAAACAGCTATATTTTTGTAAATACTTAATTAACGGTAAAGGTTTTTGGTTAGTTGCAGGTGAATCTAGCTGTTCTGGTTGTGAGAAAAACTGGATTAGTTTATCTTGAAATTCAGCTAAGGTGGGAGAAGTTTCAAAATTGCACCAAATAACATACTCAAATTCATCTTTTATTTGTTGTACGAGTTGCGCTGCTAATGTAGTTTTGCCGATACCGCTAATACCTGTTAGTGCTATTAAGCGACAGCGTTGTTCTAAAATTAATGTTTTTAGGGTTTCTAGTTGGGGAGTGCGATCGTAAAAAACACCCAACTCCGGCATTTCACTTAAATCTTGATGCGAGGTTTTAGTTTGTTTCGAGTTAGCTGTTTCCTCATTATGTGCGTGTGAGTTTGGTGTATCTGACGAGTGTTTACTGTCGCCACAAATGTTGAAACTTCCACTCACATTTTGTGCAAAGTTTAAAATATTAGAGTTTTGCCATCTCTGCATAGCTGATCGAAAATTTGATTTACTGACATCCTCCCCTAACTCCTCTGAAAGAATCTGCCATAATTCCGATCCCACTTCTCTAGCACGACTTTCAGAACAATCAAAATCCTTAGCTATTTGCTTATATGTCTCACGTTCAAAAGTTCCCCGCAGTACCGCTTCTTGTAAATCATCAAGATGCTGACCTGTTTTAGTAAATACTATTTTATCAGCAAGATTTAACACTTCTTTAAGGTTCATCTGACAATGAAACGTAAGTATTTTGCAAATTATAGCTCACATTTGCCAATATTTTAGCGCATTTTCATACAAAGCTATATTGAAAAGATTTTAATGCAGGAAAAACCAGCGACAAAATTATACATTTTTGTTCTGGACAAAGGTTCGATTGATCAGGAATGATGGAAAAAGTATTAAAGCGTAAATCTAGGAATTACAATATGGAACTTATTCTTAAGGCACATTTTAATAAATTTAAAAGGACATTTGAAATAGATACAAGCGATACATCTCCAGAAAAAGAACAAGGGAAAGAGGCTTCTGCATTTGAAAAGTTTGTAAATTACGTTCTGTTTAGTCTCGATTATCCTGAAATCTTCACAGCCGATGCAGAATTACTAGATTTTGTCTGTGTTGGAGGAAGTAACGATACAGGTATAGATGGGATAGGAATTAAAGTTAACGATAGATTAGTCAGAAACATAGAGGAAGTCACTGAGATAACAAAGAAAAGTAACAAGATTAATGTTGAGTTTGTCTTCATTCAGTCGAAAATGCGGCCTAAATTTGACAGAACAGAGTTAAATACATTTGGAACAGGAGTAAAAGTATTTTTTTCAGATCGTTATCTACCTGAAAACCTCCGAATTAGTGAGTTTCGCGAAATTAAGGATTTTATCTATTCTAATGAGGAAGTAATTAGAAAACTTGATAAAAACCCAAGCCTTTTTCTTTATTACGTCAGCACTGGAATAGAACCAACAGACGAAAACTTCTCAGGCAACCAAAAATTGCTTATGGAAGAGCTTACAAAAATAGGATTTTTTGAAAATATTGAGATACAACTTATTGGTGCAAAGAAACTAATTAAGTTCTGCCGAGAATTGGAGAACAAGTTTGAAGTTCAAATGAACATAATTGATATTTTCCCATTGATCGTAGATAATAAAAATGATGTAAAAAAAGCTTATGCTTTTACTTGTAATGCCTCAGAATTTTTGAAGATTTTACAAAAAGAAGATGGTTCATTGCGTCGCTCTCTATTTAATGATAATGTTCGTGATTATTTGGGGAATAACAAAAATGTCAATAGTGAAATTGAAAAGACTATAATGGACAGTCCTGATATGTTTCTGCTTTGCAATAATGGAATTACGATAGTATGCACGAATTTTGAGCAGGTTCGGGATAAGCTAGTAAAAATCGAAAATCCTCAAATTGTTAATGGTTGTCAAACAAGTAATTCTTTGTTCAACCAAAGAAATAATTCAAATATTCAGAATGTAAAACTCCTTGTCAGACTCATATCTACAGAGAATCTTGGTATATCAAATAAGATTGTCAGGGGAACTAACAAACAGAATCAGGTTTTGGAAGAAGCTTTTGAGACAACACTACCTTTTCATCAAGAAATATTAGAGCCTTTTTTCTTATCCTTTGAAAATGATGTAAAAATCTATTATGAAAGACGAGCAAAACAATATAATGACGATCCGCTTATCAAAAAAACTCAAATCGTAAATTTGAGAATTTTAACCCAAACATTTGTTAGCATTTTTCTTAATTCTCCTCATGATTCACATATACATGAAGCAAAGCTGCTAGAACAATATGCAGGAGAAAAAGAGCAAAGACAAATTTTCCGAGAAGATCATAGTCCTTATCCCTACTACGTTTGTGCTTTAATCTGGTATATGTTTGAAAAATGGTTCAGAGAGGATAAAATTGACAAAAAGTATAGGACTTATAAAGCTCATCTTTACTTAATATTTAGGATTAGTGTAGGAGAGTTCCCTCCCAAACTCACAAAGTTAAAATCGATGGAAGATTACTGCAATAAACTTGTTCAAATTTTGAAAGAAGACGAGTTTGCGAAAAGACTACCAAAAGCATTGAATATCTTTGATGTGACAAAAGATTTGTGGGTTAAAAGTAGAAGTCCATACGGTATTAAGAATAGTAAGGACTTTAGCGAACTACTGCTCAATGAGGCTCGTAAATATTTTATTAAAACTCCAGCTTTAGTAAATGAGGAAGATGACAAAGTAATTTATCAAGGAACTATTCTCAGAATTATATGGAAAGATCCCTATTGGTTTGGTTTCATAAAACACGGAAATCAGTATGAAGACAATGTGTATTTTGATAGTCGTGGCTATAAAGGGGATGTGAAAAATTTATCTCCCAATACTCTAGTTCAGTTTGAAAGAGAAAAGAAAGATAAAAGTTATTATGGTATCAATGTTCAACTAATTAATTAGATAGCAAACCTAACTTAAATTAATAGCGATCGCACTCTCTTTTTTCTTCTGAGCGATCGCCTAAAATGAAACAGCGATCGCATTCTTAGTTTTTTCTGATGAGCTTTTTTGTAGTGCGATCGCAAGTTATAATTTTCAACTACTCTTCTGTCAGCAACCTTTCCAACAAACTCGGTGCAACCCAAAAACCAACCTCTCGCAACTGTGCAAAACTTGTTTCTAAATCCACTAATCCAGATCTAGCAGCGTCTTTCAAAATACCCAGAAGCCCAATAATTCTTAATCCACGTTCCATTGCAATTCGTCTTGCTGCTTTGTCATCCAAAATCACCAAATCTGCTTTCAGTTGTTCTGCAAGTAAAATAGCCTCTCGTTCGCCCGGATCGAGTTTTTCCAGTTCAATAGTTGGAACAATTTCGATCGCTTGTATCTGAAGCCAGTCGGGAGGATTGGCAATCCACTTTATTACTACAGGTGGCGATGATAATGCACTCAATTCATCAGCTACAGTTTGAGGAATAGTGACAACGTTGTACAAAACTGGTAGTATTTCGATTTGGTTAATTAGCAACAAATAACAAATTCCAGAAGTGTCAGAAACTACAATCATTCTCCTCTAAACTCCTGAAGAGTTTGAAGATCTTGTTCTAATTCTGCTTCGTCATAGTTCAGGTAAACACCCATTCGCTTTAAAAAGGCGTGAGTTTCAAGGCGAGATGATAAATTAAGCATTTGCCGCACTTCCGCAGTGTTGACTTTGCCACAGTTGTAAGCATCAGCAACAATTATTTCTAGAAGCCGACGGGAGAGATTCCCCAATGTCTGATCTAGGCGCTGAACAATTTCATCAGGAATTTCAACCGTGATCTGCATTGACTATTGAGTTAATAGGTTTAATCCGATCTCTATGATAAGCGATCGCACTCGATTTTTTCAGATTAGCGATCGCCTAAAATAAAAAAACGATCGCACCAGCAAAAAAAGTGCGATCGCCTATTTGTAATTACCTAAATCTTAGAGTGACACAGCAGGACGCACAACGCGAATCAGTTTGCCTTGCAAAGGTTCTTCTGCTGTAATTGCAGCATGAATTCTGTTAGCTAGCGCCTCCCAATCGCGGTCGTTCGTACAGGCGATAATACCAGCATGATCTGGCTGTATGCGGTGCAACCGAAAAAAATCTTTACGATTTTGGGTAATGACGGCACGCTTCTCGTTAGTTGCAAAAGCTAACACATCTGGATCGGGAATTCCCTGATTTGCTTTACCTGCTTCTTGAACAGTTAAAACATCATGTCATAGAGTTCGCAGGAATTCTACAACAGGATAGGGGTATTGCTCATCAGCATACAGACGCGCCATCTACTGCAAATCCTCATACATCACTTCATCATTTTCCCGGATTTCTGTTTCAATTTCGTCCGGGAAAGCTTCAGCGTAGGCCCAAGCATTTGCAATATCGGTTGCAGATAGCGATGGATAGCTTGTGAGTAAATCGGCTTCACTATATCCAATCCGACGAGCTTCTACAAGTCCCCAAACAGTGATGCGCGTTCCAGCAATACAGGCACTCCCACCACAAACCCCAGGTGTTTTTTCAATACCACGCCCTAGAGTGATTTTGCCCTGAGATAGAAGTTGAACGACTTGAGCTTTTTCCCGATCGGAGAGTGCTAGCAGTTGAGGCTCTAATTCTTTTAGGGTCATGGCAAACAAAGAAAGCAGTTACTTTCTATGTTACCAAACGACTCGTTGGAATATGGATCGGATACTAAGTCTTGTGCAAAATTCAAAAAATAGCGCGATCGCACTTTTTTTTTTCAGATTAGCGATCGCTATTTTTTGTATTGCGATCGCTGTTTTAAATATATTCAACGCTTCCATACATTTCGTCTGGACTTAAAGCTTCATAAATTAGAATTACCCCTCTAATAATTTCTCCTATAGAGCGAGTTCCTGGTTGATAATATACTATACCTGGATGCTGAAAATCTTGGCTGGCAATAATTAAAAAATCGCTATCTTGAGTAATTAACACTCGCTGTTGTTGACAACAAAATGCGAACTGTACCTCATCACTTTGACCGAGTAAATTTTCGGTTTTTGCCGTTGTTACATCTATGCCATACTTAATTAACGCAACTGCTATATCTGGATCGACACTTTCATCTAAATGAAACTTAGTTTTTTCACTCATTTCTCATTTTTTGTAACTTAGTTTGCAATTTAGATGGATGTTGTTGTTTAAATACTTCTACAAATTCAGCGTCTTCTCTCAATCGGCGATCGATTTCTTCCCGATGCTCGAAATAATAAGCCATTGCTGCATAAACTGAAGCTAAGGGTAAGTCATATTTACCTGCTATTTCTTCGAGAGAATACCCCATCTTTGTATACATTACTGCTATATCTGCCACTGTAATTCGATGTCCTGCAATTCGGGGTCTGCCGCCACACACACCGGGGGTTACTTCTATATGTTCTAAGTTAACTATTGCCATTGATAACTATTTTAAAGGAACTATGTGTTAATTTTACCATGCAAAAAAACAAGTTGTGCGATCGCACTCTCTTTTTTCAGATTAGCGATCGCTACCCTTTTTAATTTTAGGATATTATGAAGGAGTTCCTAGAAGTCAGTGTTGCGAACGGGAGTTAATTTATGCAAACCATCCTTCTAAGCCATGAAGAAGTTGCGCGACTTGCAAAGCAACTATACGAAAGTAATATCCGCCAACAAGTAGAGACGGAAGATAATATCGGAAAAATGGTTATTATTGATATTGAAACAGGTAATTATGAAGTTGACAAAACCGGGTTGCAAGCAGCAAAAATTTTAAGTGAAAAAAATCCCAACGCTCGGCTATTTGGAATCCGAATTGGTTACAATGTTGCGGCTTCTTTCGGCAGGGCGAAGACCTTTACTGGGAACTGCGTTGCTAGAAGAACATGAACTTGTAGTACAGTTTACTGAAGGCGGGTTAGTGACAATTGAAGAGTTGTAATAGGCATTAGCTTACCAAGCACCGTTGACTTTAGACGATCTAGAAGAGGAATTATAGAGAAGCTAAGCTGTTAATCATTTAAATAGGGTAAAATGGAAAAGTCAACCGAGCAAAATGAGTCAGGGAATGCCAGCAAAGAATCATCTGAGTTTAGAACAAGTAGAGAAGCTACAAAAAGCCCTAAAAGATGAAGAAAATGGAAACATTAGAGAAAGAATTCTGATGTTACTGTTGCTAAATGATGGAAAAACTCAAGGTAAAATAGCGGAATTTCTGGGCTGTTCAATAAATAAAGTATCTTATTGGTGCGTACATGGAGATCCAGATAATCTGGAAAGCCTAGTGGATGAAAGGATGAAGGGGAATCATCAAAAAGCCACAGATAAATATAGAGAAATATTATTAGAGACAGTAGATAAAGAACCCAAAGAATTAGGATACGAATTTGGCAGATGGACAGCAGAAAGATTAGCAACATATTTAGCAGAAACGACAGGAATAAAATTAAGTGGGTCGCAAGTTAGGAGAATATTAGAGAAAAAAAAGTTCGTTTACCTCTGGGCGAAGTACAGCTTAGAGGGAAAGCGAGAGCCGGAAAAAAGAAAAGAATTTAAAAAGAAGATAACCGAATATTTAAAAATAGAAAAAGATAACCCAGAACGTTTACAAGTATGGTTTTGGGACGAAAGCGGTTTTAGTTTAAGAGTGATAAAAAGAAAGAATTGGTATAAGAAAGGTAGCCGAAAAGAGGTGAGGGGAGAGCGAAGAAAGGGTCGGATTAATGTAATGGGAGGGCTGAGGTATTCCGACAAGAAAAGGTTTGTGGAGTTTCTGGATAAAAGCAATTCAGAAAGTTTTTATCAAGTGCTAAAACTGTTTTATCAAGAATTGATTGCTGAATGGGTAGCTGCTGGCAATGAAGCCGATGAATTTGCTGAAAAAGGAGCCAAAATAGTGATAATTCTAGATAATGCTAGTTTCCACAAAAAAGCTGAATATCTCCAGAAAATTGCTGCCGAAATGCCCAATATTCATTTAGAGTTTCTCCCCAAATATAGCCCGGATTATAACTTAATTGAATTAGTTTGGCATTCAGCAAAAGAATTTATTGCTAATCGACTATTTAAATCAATCGAAGAATTAGAATATTTATTGCATCAACTTTTAAATGAAGGACAGTTAATTATTAAATGGGAGCGAAAACTTAAAAATAAAGGTAATGCTCTTATCCCTGTTTAAATGCTTAACAGCTTATCACATTACAAAAAAGAGCGATCGCACTCTTATTTTTCTCAGGTGTGATCGTTCTTTTCATCAACACTTCTTGAAATTCCTCTTTTGAGTTGCATTATTATCAAGCTTCTGGATTTACAGCGTATTGCAGGTTTATGAGGTACAGTAACAACAGTTGGTAAACCAGTTTTTTAAATGCTCTGGATTAAACAAATCGAGAGCAGTAGCAATCAGAATATCAACCATTTTGGCAGTGTGGGGAGAAAAGTCGCGCAAAAAAGTTTTCAATTGTGACCACCAATGTTCGATGGGATTAAAGTCAGGAGAATAAGGAGATTGGTAGAGAACTCTAGCACCCACAGATTCAATTAGAGGTTCAATTTCTTTAACTTTATGGGCAGGAAGATTATCCATCACGACTACAGCACCTGTCCAAAGTTGCGGTAGTAAACACTGTTCGATAAACACTTTAAATGCCTCTCCATTCATCGAACCATTCAAGGTCATCACCGCCAAAACTTGAGAAATGCTGACCGCCCCAATGACTGTCACCTTGGCCCCGCGATAAAATGGTTGAAAACCATAGACTCTAGTTCCTTTCTGGCTGCGGGCATGAGTTGGTGTTAACCCTAATAAAACACCCATTTCATCAATAAAAACTAAGTTTTCCGGGTCTATTTGCTTGACTTGCTGCCAGTACTCCATTCTCAATTTTTGAACCCTTTCTGTTTTGGCTTGGCTACTGCGGAGCGTCTTTTTTTTCGCGTTAGTTCCTGTTTTTGCAATGCACGGCACATGGTACTGGTACTTACCCAATGATCGTAAGTTGTACCCCAATATTCGCAGTATTCCCATAATGTTGCGTCTGGGTATTCTTCAACCATAAGTGCTAGTTGTGTTTCCGCTCCGTCCAACTCCCCCTTCATTGCTCCACCTTGTTGTCTTGGCTCTACATGACCTTGAGTTTTCTTCATCAACAGTAGTTTTTGGACAAAGCTTTTGGCTACGCCAAATCTCAAGGCAACTTTTCTGATTGAGGTGTTACCTTGTTCATAAGCCTTGACTATTTTTTCTCGCAAATCCATTGAGTAAGCTTTCATTTTCTCCATTTATTCGCTCTCATTTACTGTACCTCATTTACCTGCAATATGCTGTATTTTCCCATCAACAACTACCAACTCCACACCACAGCGAGTTGCTGCTTGGGCTAATCTAGTATCAAGTGTTGCGATCGGCAATTGTAATAGTAGTGCTAACTCTAAATATGCTGCATCATAAGCTGCTAAACCTTCTTGCCTTCCTAACAACAAAGTTGATGAAAGTGCATAGTTATTTGTAGATTCGTCAATGTGAATTAACAGTGATTGTAACAAAGCAATAGCTAACTCCGATTGTTCAGTAGTGATGCGATTACGTCGTTCAGCAACCAGTAAAGTATTAGCAATTTCTAGCGACCAAATTCCCGGTACATAAGCTTCAGAATTTGGCATCATAGCCAGTATAGTATTAGCATAATTGTCATTTTCATCTACTAAGCACCAACTGATTGCTATCGAACAATCCAAGACAAACCGCATTAAAACCTGCGCCCCTCTTCAATCATTTCGCGAAGGGAATTTTTATCTATTCCTACTTCTTGCCTTAGTTGTTGCATTTTGGCAACTGCTTCTTGAATCGATTTTTTAGTAGTTGGTTTTCCCCAAGCATTATACTGTAGTTTAGTTTCTTCAGATGATAACGGCTGTATAACTACCACCACTTCAACAGAAGTATTTTTAAGCTCGGTAGGCATCTGGAGAAGCAATATGCCATCAGTTCCAATTTGCGATCGCAGTTTCATTGTTTCCATATCAGATCAGAGAAGTTTTGCCAAATTATAGCTTACTTGAGAGCCTAAAATGAAAAAGCGAATGCACTCCAAAAAAAACAGGATCGCTTTTTCTGCACTTAGCAAGCCGAAGGATAAATTTATGGGATAAAATCTTCTCAGATCTAATTACCCTATTGCTATCAGCCATGCTCAGAACTATTGAAGGCATTTATCAAAATGGACAAATTGAGCTAACAGAGGTACCGCAGAACATGAGCGATCGCACTCAAGTTCTCGTCACCTTTCTGGAACCGGGCAAAATCGATCCCACTAAACTAAGTCAGCTGATTGAGAAACTAGAAACGATTGCAGGTATCCAGCAAGGTTTTGAGGAACTCAACGCTGAACAAACTCGCCCGCTCGGGAATTTCATCCAAGAAATGCAACAGAAATATGAGATTTCAAGTTGAAATTACCCCAATTGCAGAAAGCCAAATCGAGCAAGCTTACTGCTGGTATCGCGAACGGAATCCTGAGTTTGCCGATCGCTGGTTTCGGGGATTAATGAATGCAATCTCAACACTTCAAGAAAAACCTCAGCGTTGTGCCAAAGCCGTCGAACAGGAAATTTTTCCCGAAGAAGTTCGACAACTACTTTACGGAAAATCTAACAATATGTACCGAGTGCTATTTACTATTCGAGAGCCGAAAGTTTACGTTTTGTATGTTCGCCATAGCGCACAAGCACCGTTGACTTTAGACGATCTAGAAGAGGAATTATAGAGAAGCTATCACATTACAAAAAAGAGCGATATGCAAGAGAGCACGCTACGCGATTGCGCGAAGCGCAGCGCCAAAGGCGATCGCACTCTCTTTTTTCACATGAACGATCGCCTAAAATGAAAAAGCGATCGCACTTGATTTTTTCTCAGGTGCGATCGCTGATTGATTTAGAATAAGCTGTTAATCATTTAAATAGGGTAAAATGGAAAAGTCAACCGAGCAAAATGAGTCAGGGAATGCCAGCAAAGAATCATCTGAGTTTAGAACAAGTAGAGAAGCTACAAAAAGCCCTAAAAGATGAAGAAAATGGAAACATTAGAGAAAGAATTCTGATGTTACTGTTGCTAAATGATGGAAAAACTCAAGGTAAAATAGCGGAATTTCTGGGCTGTTCAATAAATAAAGTATCTTATTGGTGCGTACATGGAGATCCAGATAATCTGGAAAGCCTAGTGGATGAAAGGATGAAGGGGAATCATCAAAAAGCCACAGATAAATATAGAGAAATATTATTAGAGACAGTAGATAAAGAACCCAAAGAATTAGGATACGAATTTGGCAGATGGACAGCAGAAAGATTAGCAACATATTTAGCAGAAACGACAGGAATAAAATTAAGTGGGTCGCAAGTTAGGAGAATATTAGAGAAAAAAAAGTTCGTTTACCTCTGGGCGAAGTACAGCTTAGAGGGAAAGCGAGAGCCGGAAAAAAGAAAAGAATTTAAAAAGAAGATAACCGAATATTTAAAAATAGAAAAAGATAACCCAGAACGTTTACAAGTATGGTTTTGGGACGAAAGCGGTTTTAGTTTAAGCGTGATAAAAAGAAAGAATTGGTGTAAGAAAGGTAGCCGAAAAGAGGTGAGGGGAGAGCGAAGAAAGGGTCGGATTAATGTAATGGGAGGGCTGAGGTATTCCGACAAGAAAAGGTTTGTGGAATTTCTGGATAAAAGCAATTCAGAAAGTTTTTATCAAGTGCTAAAACTGTTTTATCAAGAATTGATTGGTGAATGGGTAGCTGCTGGCAATGAAGCCGATGAATTTGCTGAAAAAGGAGCCAAAATAGTGATAATTCTCGACAATGCTAGTTTCCACAAAAAAGCTGAATATCTCCAGAAAATTGCTGCCGAAATGCCCAATATTCATTTAGAGTTTCTCCCGAAATATAGCCCGGATTATAACTTAATTGAATTAGTTTGGCATTCAACAAAAGAATTTATTGCTAATCGACTATTTAAATCAATCGAAGAATTAGAATATTTATTACATCAACTTTTAAATGAAGGACAGTTAATTATTAAATGGGAGCGAAAACTTAAAAATAAAGGTAATGCTCTTATCCCTGTTTAAATGCTTAACAGCTTAATTCTATATTCTCTTTATTGAGAAGAAAGTTACATCCTTTATTTAAAGAATGAACTCAATACACTTCGTCATGGCTACCAATATCAATTAAAAGGATTTCTTCGATATCTGAATCTGAATATTTCTGGAAATTAAATACTATTCGACAGTCGTACTCTACAGTACAAGCCCATGCACCAGATAGCTTACCTTTCAGCTTATGAGTCTTAAGTGACGGATCAAAAGGATCGTTTACTAATAGTTCTAATCGCGCAGTTATTTTTTCCTCCATTTCAGGTTTTTGGCGGATTAACAATTTGAAAGCTCGTTTGAAAGAAGACGCTAAGACAAGAGTTCTCATCGTTTTAATTCCGCCATTATATCATTTACTGTGCCTCGGAATATTTGTCCATTCAAATACTCTTTTTCAGCACTAACAATATTGAGAGCGATCTCATCTCTCCGTTTTTCCTTTAATCTTTGCCCGATCAAATCGATGAGAATCTTCTGTTCTTCATCTGACATTTCTTCCACCAATTCCAGAACAGTGTCAAAGCTATAAGTTTTCATTGTCAAAATCCAGAAACTCTACATAATTATAGTTTACCTGAGAGCGGGCTAGTCACCAGTGTTTTAAGTACTACCAACTCAAAAAAATTGCTGATTTCATCAGCTTAATTGAGTCAGAGTCTAATCAAATCACATCATCTGTTGTTCCATTTTGGCAAACAGCAACACCAGCAGAACGGGCGAGGGAGTTTCGGGATTGGATTTCTCAACTTCCAAAAACAAATGTCAGCTTATCTGATGAAGCATTTAGCCGCGATCGCATTTACAAAGAATGACAAAATATTTGCTAGATACCAATGTTGCACGTCCGCAGGAATTAATAATACCAGAAGTCAATGAGCCATGACCTGAGCTTTCTAAGTTTTTTCAATTGTATTTTGTACTTGCAGCGAAAGGCGTTGGTCGCCGAGTAAATACCAAAGCCAAATGTGAGTATCGAGTAAAAGTTTCATTGTAAAACTTCCCAAGGTTCAGCTACAGGAGCGATTAAATCTCCTAATATTTCACCGCTTCCTTTCATCACCCCAAAAGTAGGTCGTGAAGTTTGGGTGGTAGCAGGATAGATAATCACTAATGGTTTTCCTTCATGGATGACGGTTACAGGGGTTTTGGTACGTTCAACCTCGATAAATAGAGTCTGAAGGTTTTGTGGTAATTCAGTTGTGGTAATTTGTGCCATTTTTTTCTTGTTCACAATCTTGATATATTCCTACTATGATAATGTGATGATTGAATCGTTAAAGTCCTCTGGTAGGCAGCAAAACAAAGAGGTTTATGCAAAAGAACAGGCTATACGATCGCTCAAATCCACTGGGTACAACCAACTTAATATCTATGAACAAATGATTCAATTTATATATAATTACGAGGTCGAGCAACTTTGCCAACTGCTGAACAAGCTATTAGATGTGTGATTCTATGTCAATCCTTGACCAATACATTCACGCCGATTTTTGTTGTCCGCTTGGATGAAAGAACAGGTAATCTGTTTATCTTGGCAGGAGATAACATAGAGATAGAAATTTATCGGAATGGTCTTTGGAGGTTTTTGTGATCAAGCCTGACTTTAGCAGCATGACTAAAATCGAGCTAAGAGCTTACGTCATTGCTCACCCCAACGATAAAGCAGCGTTTCATGCCTTTGTTGACCGTTTTACTTCTGAAGCTTCCACTGAAACTTTTGACATCCCAAAAACACATTCTGAGGTTGAGGAAGTTGAGATATTAATTAGACAAAAGTTAAAACAATTCAAGACGAAATAGGGATAAATGCTGGCAGAATTTGTACTGCCAAATATAACCTTGATTCGTGCCTGACTCCGATTGTTCGCTAGCGTGTGCTTGGATAATTTTTTTAACCAATTCCCGATAATTTAGTTTTTCCATAACACTATCTCCTGTTTCTGAACATGAAAAACCAACAATTTTATTAGACGAATTTTCTTCTGTTTCCAAACAATCCAATTTAAATGCGGAACAGCTTATAGCATTCGCATAATTATCATTTTCATCTACTAAACACCAACTGATTGCTATCGAACAATCCAAAACAAACCGCATTAAAATCTGCGCCCCTCTTCAATCATTTCACGAAGGGAATTTTTATCTATTCCTACTTCTTGCCTTAGTTGTTGCATTTTGGCAACTGCTTCTTGAATAGATTTGCTTAGTAGTTGGTTTTCCCCAAGCATTATACTGTGATTTAGTTTCTTCAGATAATAACGGCTGTATAACTACCACCACTTCAACAGAAGTATTTTTAAGCTCGTAGGCATCTGGAGAAGCTCTAATTTTGTAAAGATAGCAATGTAGATTGCACCCAGAAATTTAGTACTTAAGCCTTAATTAATCATCTTTAGGGCCAAAAACCATTTGTAAAATCATTTGTTGACCGCCTTCTCGATGATGTCGATCGGCCCATTCTCGGATCACTTCATCTAATTCTTCCATAGCTCTGTCAATGCGATCGGGCGGAATATCCAACTCTTCCAAAACTCGCATCACTTTCGGCTGTCGTTCTTGCCATCCCTTCATTAACCGGAAATATCGCGCCGTGTCCTCCACCATAATATAAGTGCGTTCCTCATCGTCAGAAGGCGAGTAAGAAGAACGAGTGAGAGCGTAAAAAGGCAAACCCCAAGGACAATCAATTCTCGTAACTGTCCCTGCATAAATTAAACGGCGTTTGATGTGTTCTGCCAAAGCTTCGCTCAAAGGAACTCGTTTGTCTTTTGGCAAGTCTTCCTGAGAGCGATTGTGGAGAAATTCGATTAACTCCATGAATTGAAACGAGTTAATCAGTTGAGCATCTGGCAAGAGGGGAGGTAATTTTTCCTCTATCTGCCGTTTCTCCTCTGAGGTGAGGCTAGTACCGGAAATACGCGATCGTCCCGGCATCCAAGGATAATGTTCTAGCCAGACATAAGGAAACTGAATCAAATAACGTGGTTCCTGAGAACCCAACATTTTTAACAGTTTGCCCTCTGTGAGAGCTTGTCTGACCTCTTCAACGATCGCCTTCACCCGCTTTGGCTCAATGTGGTGCAAATGACCAGTCATGCGGAGGTTCTGACCCTGTTCCAAATATGTCATGTAAATGGCACATTTAGCAGCTGTGGCTGCTGCATCCAGAAACGCTCCGTGACGGTGTCCGCTGGTTCTCATGGCACTGAATGCCAGATAAAGCATGATCTGATCCATTGCACTGGGACTGAGGCGTTTGATCAGATCTAGGTCGTTACTCATAGGTAGAAGAGATTATATCGCATAAATTCAAAATTTCCAGCTTTTTATCGAGCATCAAGCCATATTTGGGGGGGTGGGTGTTGGGGATTGGGTGTTAGGGATTTTGTCTTTTTCCCTGTTCCCTAACCCCTAACCCCTGACCCCTAAAAATGGAATGATTTGTCTTTTGCACCCGTAATTTCTGCTGTTGGCAGTTTTCAGTTCCGATTTAGAGCCACCCTGCTTTCCAAAATTTAGCCGATCGGCAGCCATAAATACTACTTATAACGGCTAAAAAGTAAAAAAAAGTCAAAAACCCACGCTAAGACGATCTTGGCATGGGTTAATCAAAAAGGATAGTAGCAAAATAGATAAATACGAGAGAGCCAACAGGACTTGTTTAGGTTTCCGTAATTTTACCTTCCACTACCTCGGTGATCGTTAGCTATTGCTAGTGGGTAGAAATTAATAGATCTGACATTAATAGAATCTTCTGCTTTTTCCGTAGTAATAGCTGGTGATTGAATATTGAAACCTTGACAAGCAATTGTAAAAAATGCCAAAAGTAAAGTATTAAGAGTAAATTTGAGATGTCCCATAAAACTTTGAAATCTCCTGCGTTCTATTCCTCCTTTCAGTGAGTTGATGGAGTCATCAGGAAAAACGGTTAAGTAGTTTAAAAAAGAATATTTACTAGTACTCGAAGGTAGAGAAGAATGATTTTTTGGTTCAGCTTTTAAGAAGGTTTCAATTTCTCAACCATTTCTGCGGCGCTGCAAAAAGCGATCGCCATTCATCTCGGAATAGCGAATCTGAGGATTTTCAGGTATGGGAAGCTTTTTTAATATGAGGGATTTTACGAATCAATCAAATCAGGGATACCGATCGCTATAAAGTCAAGATTGACAAACAACCGAGAACGAAGCACAAATAACAGTGGAACTGACTAGCGACAAATAACTTAAAGATGAAAGCACAGGTCTTTAGAGGGGTCAATCAACTAAGTTACGAAGAAGTACCAGTACCAACATTGGCAGCGGATGAGGTATTGGTGCAGGTGCGGGTGGTGGGTTTGTGTCAGTCGGATATCAAAAAGATTCTTTATCCTCTGTATCAACCACCGCGCATTTTTGGACATGAGACTGCGGGGGTAATTTCTGCGGTGGGAGAGGCGGTAAAAGACTGGCAAGTGGGACAACGGGTGGTGGTGATGCACCATATCCCTTGTATGCGTTGCGAGTATTGTTTAAATGAAAATTTCTCGATGTGTGAGGTTTACAAAAATATCACTACAACGGCAGGTTTTGCGCCTAGCGGTGGTGGTTTTGCGGAGTATGTGAAGGTTCCGGGACATATTGTTCGCAGTGGTGGTTTAATTCCCATTCCTGATGATGTAACTTTTGAACAAGCGAGTTTTGTGGAACCAACTAACTGCTGTTTGAAGGCGGTGAAAAAGGCGCAAGTTAAACCGGGTGAGACGGTGCTGATTACTGGTGCAGGGCCGATCGGTTTAATGTTTATTATGTTGGTAAAATATTTTGGTGGGAGAGCGATCGCCACTGACTTATTACCCTCCCGGATTGAAAAAGCCTTAGCTGTGGGTGCAGAAGCCGCTTTTGATGCCCGCGATCCAGATTTAGCGAAGAAAATACAAGCTTTAACTAATGGTTTGGGAGTCAATACTACTTTGTTAGCCGTTCCCAGCGATAAGGCTTTTTTCCAAGCGTTAGACTGCACTCGCAAAGGTGGAAAAATTCTCTTTTTTGCTGAGTTTCCCGATGAAGTAGAAATTCCCATTAACCCAAATATCTTGTATCGTCGGGAAATTGATTTAATGGGTAGCTACAGTTCTTCTTTTAGGTTGCAATCGCTGGCTACTGACATTGTATTTAATCGGCGCATTGATGTGGATGCTTTGGTGAGCGATCGCTATCCTCTCCAAGAGTTACCCCAAGCCGTAGCCAAAGCCGTTTCCCCAACTCCAGAGACTTACAAGATTCTCATTTATCCCTAGTCGCGGGCTATACACACATCTTGCCGCAGGGGAGGTAGAACCTCCCAGATCCTCGTTCCCAGGTTCAACCTGGGAACGAAAAATAGAGGCTCTGCCTCTTGGTACAAGATCTGAGTATATAGACAAAACCTGCCAGAAGCAGGTTAAAAGTCCGCGTAGGCGGACTTTGTTTGTATAGTTGCGGTTTTAATCGCCTTAATCTTTGCAAAACTCTTAGATTTATGAAGATTTGCTAAGTTTAAAAACGATATATTTATAATCGTAAAAATTTAGTAAATTCCGCTAGTAAGGATTGTGAAACAATATATAAAGATAATGCAAAACTGCAAGATTTTTAACCTTTAATTGCTGCTTTTAATTGAAAAATAAATCTAAGATTAAAGGAAGGCTGGAGTAGCAAATTAATTATGTAAAAAACTAAAGTGCTACCCCGAGATATGATTGCAGAACTGGAGAATAAAATGGGTATCGCCACTATTAACCCAGCAACAGGTGAATTAGTCAAGTCCTTTGAGGCGCTAACGGATGCGGAGATTGAATCTAAGCTGGCACGGGCGCAACAGGCATTTGAGAGTTACCGTCAAACGTCGATGAGTCAAAGGGCGCAATGGCTGATCGAAGCGGGGGAAATTTTAGAGCGCGATCGCGAACGGTTTGGGAAAATTCTCACATTGGAAATGGGGAAACCGTTAAAAGCAGCGATCGCAGAAGTCGAAAAATGCGCTTCGGTATGTCGTTATTATGCGGAAAATGCAGCTGATTTTTTAGCAGATGTACCTGTCACCACCGATGCTAGTCAAAGCTTTGTTCGCTATCAACCATTAGGAATTATTCTGGCAGTAATGCCTTGGAACTTTCCCTTTTGGCAAGTGTTTCGCTTTGCCGCACCTGCGTTAATGGCGGGAAATGTCGGGATTTTAAAACACGCTTCTAATGTACCACAATCAGCTTTAGCAATTGAGGAAATAATTCAAGCCGCTGGTTTTCCTGAAGGAGTGTTTCAAACCTTATTAATTGGTGCAAATAAAGTTGCCGCAATTGTAGCAGATGAAAGAGTCAAAGCTGCAACTTTAACCGGAAGTGAAGGCGCGGGAATTAGTTTAGCAATTGCCGCAGCTAAAGACATCAAAAAAACCGTTTTGGAATTGGGAGGAAGCGATCCATTTATTGTTTTGGAAAGTGCGGATATTGAAGCAGCAGCAACTACCGCAGTCACAGCGAGAATGATTAACAATGGTCAATCTTGTATTGCGGCAAAAAGGTTTATTGTCGCCGAAGCAGTTGCCGATAAGTTTGAAAAGTTAATGATAGAGAAATTCCAAGCTTTAAAAATTGGCGATCCGATGTTGCCAGATACCGATGTTGGGCCTTTGGCAACACCAGGAATTGTGCAAGAATTGGATGATTTAGTGGAAAAATGTGTCCAATTTGGCGGAAAAATTTTAACAGGTGGACATTCCTTTAGCGATCGACCAGGCAACTACTTTCCTCCCACTATTTTGAGTGATTTGCCTCCCGGATCGCCCGCAGACAAAGAGGAATTTTTTGGCCCGGTGGCGTTATTATTCCGAGTCAAAAATTTGGATGAAGCAATTAAAAAAGCAAATGATATTCCTTTTGGACTTGGAGCTAGTGCTTGGACTACAGTAGAAGAAGAACGCGATCGCCTGATTTCAGAAATTGAAGCAGGTGCCGTATTCATCAATGGCTTAGTGAAATCCGATCCGCGCCTACCTTTTGGGGGCATTAAGCGTTCCGGCTACGGCAGAGAACTAGGCATTCAAGGCATTCATGAATTTGTCAACGTTAAAACCGTTTGGGTCAAATAAAACTCACATCTTGCAGCATTAAGAGGTAGAACCTCCAGCGATCTCGTTCCCAGGTTCAACCTGGGAACGAAACATAGAGGCTCTGCCTCTTGCTGCCAGATCTAAACTATCAGTCTAATTACCAATTACTATCAACCGAGGAGTCACAAAGTAGAATGAATACCGCTGATTTATTGGTTCAATGTTTGGAAAATGAAGGTGTTAAATATATCTTTGGTTTACCAGGAGAAGAAAACCTCCATGTTTTAGAGGCAATTAGAAACTCCCAAATCCAATTTATCACCGTCCGTCACGAACAAGGCGCAGCTTTTATGGCTGATGTTTATGGACGTTTGACAGGACAAGCTGGAGTTTGTCTTTCAACTTTAGGCCCTGGTGCAACTAATTTAATGACAGGTGTGGCTGATGCTAATTTAGATCGTGCCCCGCTAGTAGCAATTACCGGACAAGTGGGGACCGATCGAATGCACAAAGAATCGCACCAATATTTAGATTTGGTGGCGATGTTTTCGCCCGTAACTAAATGGAATGCCCAAATTGTTCGTCCTAGCATTGCCCCGGAAGTTGTACGGAAAGCTTTTAAAGTAGCGCAATCAGAAAAACCTGGTGCAGTGCATATTGATGTTCCAGAAAATATTGCCGCAATGGAGGTTACAGGAGAACCTTTAAGTAAAGGTGATGTGGAAAAAACCTTTGCTTCTTTCCGCAGTATTAAACACGCCGCAGAAGTAATTTCTCAGGCGCAAAATCCTTTGATTTTAGTGGGAAATGGGGCAATTCGCGATCGGGCTAGTGCTGCTGTAACTGAGTTTGCCACCCGATTAAATATCCCAGTTGCTAACACTTTTATGGGTAAAGGTGTAATTCCTTACACTCATCCTTTAGCATTATGGGCGGTTGGTTTGCAACAGCGAGATTACATTAGTTGTGGTTTCGATCATGCTGATTTAGTGATTGCCATTGGTTACGATCTAATTGAATATTCCCCGAAAAAGTGGAATCCTAATGGCACAATTCCCATCATCCATATTAATGCTACCCATGCGGAAATTGATAGCAGCTATATTCCCAAAGTGGAAGTAGTTGGAGATATTTCTGATTCCTTGGATGAAATTTTACAACGGGCCGATCGCACTGGTAAACCGGATACTTATGCTTTGCAATTAAGAGATGACATTCGTGCAGATTACGAACGTTATGCCAATGATGATGGTTTCCCAATTAAGCCACAAAAACTAATATATGATTTGCGGCAAGTAATGGGTGAAGAAGATATTGTTATTTCTGATGTCGGCGCACATAAAATGTGGATGGCAAGACATTATCATTGCGATCGCCCAAATACTTGTATCATTTCTAATGGTTTTGCGGCAATGGGGATTGCGATTCCGGGTGCGATCGCGGCAAAATTAGTACATCCCGACAAGAAAATTGTTGCTGTTACAGGCGATGGCGGTTTCATGATGAATTGTCAAGAATTAGAAACTGCTTTGCGCGTCGGTACTGCCTTTGTAACTATCATTTTTAATGATGGTGGTTACGGTTTAATTGAGTGGAAACAACAAAATCAATTAGGGCGATCGTCATTCATTAAATTCGGCAATCCTGATTTCGTTAAATTCGCTGAAAGCATGGGATTAAAAGGGTACAGAATTGAATCAACAGCTGATTTTATTCCAACTCTCAAAACTGCCTTAGAACAGGATGTCCCAGTAGTAATTGATTGTCCAGTTGACTACCGAGAAAATCTTCGCTTTACCCAAAAAGCAGGTGCTTTGAGTTGCTTGATTTAATTAGCAATGTAGGGTGAGTGACTAAGATTAAAAGTCTTATTAGTCACGTATCTAAAAAACTAATGATTTGCTAGGGCTAAGATTTTTTTTGAACCACGAAGACACGAAGGACACGAAGAGAAGAGGAAGAAGAAAAGGTTATGGTAGGGTGACTCAGAAGACTAAATTTTTAATAGTCAATTTATAACTATAACGAAAATCTGACGCATCCTACAAGTTGATTTTTACTTTATCTTCTTTCACTTCTTCCTTCGTGTCCTTCGTGTCTTCGTGGTTCAAAAATGTCCTTTTCACAAGTCATTAGTAATTTATAATTTACAAATGACCAATAACGAATGATTAATAATGAAAATTGCTACTTGGAATGTTAACTCAATTCGTACTCGCTTAGAACAAGTAACCAATTGGTTACAAGAAAATCCAGTAGATGTTTTATGTTTGCAAGAAACCAAAGTTATAGATGATTTATTCCCGATCGCAGCTTTTGAAAATATAGGTTATCAAGCTTATATTTTTGGGCAAAAATCTTACAATGGTGTAGCATTAATTAGTCGTCAACCTTTACAGGAAATTAGCAAAGGTTTTACACCAATTTTAGGCGAAAATCTTGCGGGAAATTTTGACGAACAAAAGCGAGTAATTACTGGTGTAATTGGTGATATTCGCGTTGTTAATCTGTATGTTCCCAATGGTTCCGCAGTGGGTAGCGAGAAGTACGAATATAAGCTAAACTGGCTGATTGTATTGCGAGAATACTTACAAAATTTGTTAGAAAAAACACCTAATAATCTTTGTATATGTGGGGATTTTAATGTTGCTTTGGAAGATATAGATATTCATAATCCTAAAGGTAGAGAAACTAAGATAATGGCGACAGATTTAGAACGCCAATCCTTAAAAACTGTATTAGAATTAGGATTAGTAGATGTGTTTCGGAAATTCACCTCCGAAGGCGGACATTATAGTTGGTGGGATTATCGAACGGGTGGTTTTAAGCGGAATTGGGGTTGGCGAATTGACCATATTTATCTTACTCTTAGTTTGTGCGATCGAGCCATCAATTGTACAATTGACATTGAACCAAGAAAATTAACCCAACCCAGCGATCATACACCCGTAATTGTTACCCTGGAATAACTATGACTAGAACAGATACAGCTTGGCAAAATGCCGAATTAGCCCAAACTTTTCTCGAAGGAGTGCGCGGGGGTATTCCCCTCGCAGCAGAGCAAATAAACTTGATGTTAAAAATTATAAACTTAGCCCTGCCAAAAGTCGAAACTTTTTTAGATTTAGGTTGCGGTGATGGCGTTTTAGGTAGAGCAATTTTGGCTAAATACCCAAATGCTAAAGGGATATTTTTAGACTTTTCCGAAACAATGTTAGCAGCAGCAAAAAATAAACTAGGAAATAATCAAAATGCCAAGTTTATCTCTCAAGATTTTGGAGTTAAAGATTGGGTAAATGCTGTAAAAAGCCAAGTACAATTTGATTTGATCGTTTCCGGTTTTGCAATTCATCACCAACCTGACGATCGAAAAAAAGAAATTTATCAGGAAATTTATAGTTCGCTAAAACCAAACGGTTTATTCTTGAATTTAGAACATATAAAATCGCCTAGTCAATGGTTAGAAACCGCTTTTTCTGAAGTTTTTATTGACTCATTGTATGAATTCCATAAACGCAATGAGTCAGGGAAAAGTAGAGAAGAAATTGCCCAAGAATTTTACCACAGACCTGATAAAGTAGCGAATATATTAGCACCTTTAGAAGTTCAGTGTGAATGGTTGAAAGAAGTAGGGTTTATCAATGTTGATTGCTACTTTAAAATTTTAGAAATAGCTTTGTTTGGGGGAATGAAAGCAAATATTTAGTAACAAATTATTGCGGGCTTAACGGCAATATTCTAAAATAGAATAATCGAGTTATAATACAGGAATGACAAGTGCAAGCAACCAAGAACCAACGTTGACAGATGTCATTGAGAAGTTAGACAAACTGGCAACTGATGTTGACAAGCTATCGACTCATGTTGATAAGCTGGCAGCTGAATTTGACAAACTATCGAGGGATTCAGAGAAGTTTAACGATCGCTTTTCTAATTACCAACAAGCAACTCAGTGGGTGGTACAACTTTCTTTTACTTTAATAGCCAGTGCAACTATTACAGTTATTATCACTTCAGTTCTCCGCAGATAATCTAAAAATTAACCGTAGTTCTAAATACATCTACTTAATATTGACGACAATAGTACTAAATTAGTGAGTGCGATCGCTCTCACTTTTCGGGCTACTGATTTTGTCTTTCGCATTATTCAAGAGATGCTGTAATTAGCTAGTCAAGGGTAAATATTCAATGCGATCTTGATACTCCTCATCAAAAGATGCGCCAGCGATCGTGATTAATTCCTCAATAATCTGACCCATACTTTGTTCAAAATCAATGACTAAAATACCTGGAAAATGATTGCCTTGCGATAAATGATCGGCGAGATGTCTTGGCATTGATTTACGATTGTTAGTCACCAGAATAAACTGTTTTTTTCACACCAAATTAAAATCTCTGGATCTAATGTGCCTTTACTAGGAGCATCTGGATCGCCAATAATCCTAACAATTAATTCTGGGTTCCTCCGCACTAATTGAGTGCGATAAATAGGAGAGATATGTTCATCTAGTAAATACTTAATGGTCATACTCTCTCTTCAGATTGGAAGTTTGCCGTTTTTGCTTTGAGTTGACGGAATTTCAGCCTAGCTGGTGAAGGATTTTCTTCTTGTTCTGCACGCATTTTGCGAGAAAATTCTAACCAACTAGCAAGGTAAGCGTTCACCTCAGATTTGTTGTGTAAATAGTACAAAATAGTCGCATAAACTTGCTCTAAAGTAACAGTGTGAAATTGTGCGGCAATTTCTTCAGGAGTCTTACAGTGATATATGTACTCGTAGAGAATACTTTCAATGCCAATCCTAGTTCCTTGAAGCCGGATATCATCAGGAGCGAGAAAATTGAAGTAATCTTTAAGCTGCATAAAATAATCCTCTGATTTAAGATTTACGACAAGTGTACTAAATTGGTTGGTGCGATCGCACTCTGTTTTTAGCAGGGAGAGAGGGCGATCGCTTTTTCTTTTTTGGGGTGGGGTGGGGGTTGGGCGTGCGATCGCTTTTTTCCTTGATCTTGCAATTTCCAGCTTTAGTGTCACTTATAGTCTGTAGACTTATAAACTACTATTCACTCAACATTAGACTGTGACAAAAAAGGGCGAACTAAGTATTAAACAGCGCTTTGGACTTGCTATCAAGCAACGTCGAGGTGAGCTAGGTATTTCCCAGGAAGAGCTTGCTTTTAAATCTGGACTCCACCGTACTTACATTTCTGATATTGAGAGAGGTACCCGCAATCCTTCCTTAGAAAACATTGAAAAGCTGGCAAAGGCACTGGAAATTTCTATTTCTACTCTGTTTGCCAACTATGGAATTGAGTGAAACAAATAAAATGGTTAGCGATAACGAATGGTTTACGCAGAAGTCAAACGGTAAAGTTCAAATAAATAGCATAATAATTTATAGAAATCTGTCAACTGAATTAGTTGAAAAACTTGATAATAATCAATCTGTTAATGAAATAATCAACTGGCTTAAAGATAGAACAATAGCAGCTTTTAGATCTACTTACGGCAAAAATCCTGAAGTTGGCGCTCTTAATAATGCTGCTGGAAGATGGAATGAATTTATTGCAACTAGTTTATTATCAGAAATATTTTTCGATATGAATCAGCGAAATAATAGCTGTACTGCTATATTTTCACTGCCAAACTCTCAATTACAAAGAGAGGGAACAGATGAAGTTTCTTCCAAATTCCTTAGCTTATTCAATAATGAGCAATTCATTGACGGAAATGACTTAGCTAAAATTGCACCTTTTAAAGATAAAATCTTTCTGCCTAGTCCAGATTACATTATTGTTGAAATGAGTAATAGAAATACTTTTTCATCTATTCAAACACTTCTAAAAGAACAGGCAAAAAATCCAGATAATCTAGCACTTTACAACCGTTTTAAGGGTACATTACAAGCAACAGAAGTAAAAGCAGCAGTTTCTTTAAAAACCTCCAATCGTCCCGATCGTAGATATCAACCATTGTTTGAAGCAGCAATGATCAAAGCAATGGGATATATATTAACCCAAAGTTGGCGATATTACATGGTTGCTAGTGAGTTAACTTCTGCTGATAGAACTATATTTAGTACAGCAGTTGCCCCTCATGGTATCGTGTTGGAACAAAATTTACAACTTGTAGATGGTACATATCTATATAATAGAAAGCAAGATTTAATGCCCTTAGTTGACGCTGCTTTGAGACGATAGTATAAGCAGGTAAATATTATCTCAATATTAGTGGTAATTCCAATTGCTGATTTACAGGTTGTTCATAATTTCATTCTCTTGTTTCTAAAAAATAAAGAGTAGTTTTAGCAATAGCTTTTGCAGCTAAGTAAGGAACACCATTACCAACAGTCTTAAACATATTAGTTAATGACATATTAGCTGGAAGAATAAAGTTTTTAGGTAAAGATTGGATAGCCAGTGCTTCGGCAACTGACAGCCTACGAATTTTGTAAGGATGTAAGTGTACTTCATTATTTCCGTAGCAAGCTGTTGGAGAATATCGCCATCTATGAAGCCGCTTAAATGATTTTTTGGAAACATCTCCTTCATCAACCGAAGCAAATTTACTAATTCCCGCTTTGGGTTGAAAATGGTCTTCAGCATTTGGATGATTAAGCACATCATTTTCTCTAAACCAATACTCTACTGTTAAAGGTAGTGGTATGCTATCAGGATAAGGCAAGAGAGAATTTTCTTGAAATAAGTTGGTAGTAGGCCAAGGTAAAGAAAAAACTTTATCGATCGGATTTATTATATATTTATCCCAATGAAAATATGATTCTGGTAATATTCCGATATTGCTATTAATTTTAATTCCTAAGTCCTTAAGTAAGCTAGTTCTAAAACCAATCAAAATAATTCGTTCTCTGTCTTGAGGAACACCGTACTCTATAGCATTAATCAGACGTTCTACCAACACATAACCTGATTGAATTATCTTAGTTTTCAGTTCTTCAAAAAAAGTTCGGTGTTTTTTAGTTTTCCACAATCCCTTGACATTTTCAAACAAGAAAAAATCCGGCTTCTGTTGGCAAATTAATTCAATATAACAGGCTGAAAGCTTACCATTATCTCCTTCCTTACCTCGGTTTTTTCCCCCAATTGAAAAATCAGGACAGGGAGGCCCACCTATAAAACCAATAATACTTGCATCTTTACGAGCATCTTGTATTAGGTAAGAAAGATTTAATGCTGCTTCTCCTTCAATTAAGTTAGCTACATCTTTTTCATGATAGCCATATTTGGGTGCAGTTATTTTAAGATGTTCTCTAGAATAACTATATGCTTGCATAAATGGGGAATAAATTTCGTTGACATATACAATGTCAAATCCGTTTAATTCAAAACCTAAATCGAGAAACCCTGAACCTGCAAAAAAAGAAAAAATCTTTGGTTTACTGCTCATTGATTTATCTGAAATTTCAAATATTATCTATAAATATACTTTACTATCTCCTAAGTCAATTCCGGCAATATTTGCCCCTGTTAAATCTGCGTTAGTCAAATCAGCAGCGTTCAAATTTGCGCCCAATAAATTCGCGCCAACTAACTTGGCATTTCGCAAATCTGCATCACTTAAATCGGAACGACTTAAATCTGCGCCGCTTAAATTTGCATCCCTTAAAATTGCGCCCATTAATTTAGCTTTTCGCAAACTAGCGTTACTTAAATCAGCATTACTCAAATCGGCAATTACCAATTTGGCGCTATCCAATTTGGCATTACTTAAATTAGCATTGTTCAACTTCGCACTAATTAAATTTGCACCTCGTAAATTAGCACCAGCTAACTGAATTCCCCGCAAATCTGCATTTTGAAAGTTTCTCCCTCCGGCGGCGTATCTTTTTAACAATTCTCCGGCATCGGTGACGCTGATTTCTCGTTTTGGGCGATGATTGAAGGTGAAGGTAAAGGTGTCGCCACTGGCAATTACTCGGCGCATTTCTTCATACATTTGATAGTTACCAACACCGCTTAATTTTACCCAGGCGCGAGTTCTGGTTAAGGCAATAAATAGTTGATTTCTTAGTCTAATATTACTTTCATCTTTGGCTATATTGTCTAAACCAACTACATAAACCATGTCTGCTTCGTTACCTTTGGCGCGATGAATTCGGGAGACGGTAACGCCGCCTTCACACCAGAATTTGTTTCGATCGCAATTCTCCACCTCTCCCTTTAAAATGTTACAATCAGTTGTACCCGGAATAAATATATCGATACCTTCAGACATTAAGAACTCAGCAACATGATTTTCTAATCGCATCGCCTCGAAAAACGAACCTAAAACTATGACCAAAATCTCTTTGCTTGGTTGGAGGCGATCGCCCAACACCACCTCTATAATACTATCAGCTAAAGCCCTTAACTCTGCCTGTCGAGAATTATAAGTTTCAAACTTTAAAACTGGCTTTTCCCAAACTTTTGTGATAATATTAGGAGAATCTTCACTCAATCTTTTGAGAGTAACTTGTTGACCGCGAGTAAACCGACCTTGCACTTCATAACCTAACGCTTGCCAATCTTCCGTTCGCGTAATTCCTGATACCATTCCCCCAGGACGTAGCAAACCCATACTCATCGCATGAGCAGCAGTTACAATAGGGTCAGGAGTACGATAACAGCGGTGAATAATCTCGGTTTTTTTGATACCATCGGCATATTGACCTGTTACTAAATGCGCCAACTCATCACCAAACAATTCTCCTGCTGTGGGAATATTTAAACAATCTAAACTTTGCGCTTCGTCATAGGCCCAAATTAAGCGGCGTTGTTCGGAATGATGTTCATCAAAAGGTCGTAATGCTTGGTACGCCATCCAATAAAAAGGTTGTTTATCTTGAAATTTGAACTCATCATCAACCATCAAATCTTGACCTTCATCGATTAAAATAGCATCAAATATTTGGGGGATTTGGCTTTTTTCTAACAGGAAACGACAAACTTCTGCTAAAGATTCATTTGGTTGTTTATTTTCGGTATCAAAAACACTTAATTTCGGGGCGTTTGCTGCTTCACAAATGATGCTGTAAAGTCCGGGTTGATTTTTTGCACCCCAAGCATGGAGTACGCGCAACTTTTCATTATTGGGATTATACTGAACTTCGTTATGACTAAAGCGACGTATCCATTTATCTATTTGGGTAATGATTTGTTCGTATAAACTGCGAGTAAAAAACACTAAAGCAATATCCCATTCGGGATATTTTAAGTGCATATTCGCTGCTTTTTGACATAATAAAACGGTTTTTCCTGAACCTGCTATTCCCCGTATTCTTTGCATTCCGGGGGGAATTTGTTTACCAATATTTTCTTGTTGTAAGTCGAATTCTGATAAGTTTTGTCTGACTTGTTCTAAAATGCTGGCGCGGAAACCTCTCCCCCCTTCCCCCTCTCCGTCTACAGAGAGGGGGGGAAATACATCCATAACTTCCCTTCGTTTGTTCAGAGAAAGGCGAGGAAATACTCCTCTATCTTCCCCCTCTCCGTGCACGGAGAGGGGGACTGAGGGGGTGAGGTTATTCCGGCGGAAAACTGGGTTTCCTCCTAATACTGATAACAGTAATTTCCACTGTTCATGGTTCAGTTTTCTCCCTTTAATTATGGGGGAAGTTTGGCGAATCTTATCTAAAAATGTGGGGTTTTCGGTTTCTAAAAACAGATTTTCTTGGAAGAGGATAGGCGGCGAACTGGGGAGTTTAGCGAAACCTTTGTTTTGCCATTGTTGCTGGGAAATGAAGGGTAAGGCTACTATAACTCTACCACTGACTTGGCTGCGGAGGTTGGGTTCGCGATCGCAATATCCCAACAACCCAAACAGTTGATTTTCCGCTTGTTCGTAAGGGTTGCTGCTACTAGTATAAAAGTTGCGTAACTCCCAACGATGACCATTAATAGCAACTATTTGGTCAATTGTAATTGATTTTACCTCAATCACAATTAGACCAAGTTCGAGATCGGCAATTAAAATATCCGGTTCTTTACGAACTTTCCTCACCTCACAAAAGATGGGGTAGCGCCAATAAGCTATACATTCCCTTTCAAAAAATACGCTTTTGACAGCTTCCCAAACTTTGCGTTCACCCTTTTGACCACTTTTTCCTAGTGGTTCTGTGGCGATAAATTTATGGTTATTATTTAGAAGCTTACCTCCCATTTTGTTAAATTAGTGGTTAATTCCTTTAAGCTTTATCATCTTTTTTTGTTCTATTTTCTTGAACTAAATAGAAGGTAAAAAGGCTATTTAACTCAAATTGGGTAAATGTTAAGCCTTCTCCCTTCTGCCTTTTTACTAGCGTAACCAACCTTTAATTATATCTAGCAAACTTGTGCCACCGAACCAGAGAGCAAATAAAATAGAACTGGTGAGAATTAACCCCATTAAACAGAGGACTAAACCACCTAAACTAATTGCACCATCGTCTTCAATTAAACCAAAACCAGTGACAAAAATTCCCATTGCTGGGAGAGTGTTGGTTCCGGGAATTGGTATCATCATCGATGTTGCCATTAGTGCGATCGCGCAACCAATAAACACTCTTCCTGGTAAAGTAGTACATATATAGGTTAAGCGGGGGCGTGTAATCGCTTCAATCCGTTTTAACCAAGGAAGACCAGCTTTTAAAAAGCCTTGTACAGTTTCCAATTTTATCGGATAGTTTAGCATTTTATTCGGCAACCAAGGACGTTTCCTACCAACAACTAACTGGATTGCTAACAGAAATAGCAGCACACCAAAGGGTGTAGAATAACCAGGTGCGGGTACTGGTAAAGCCGAAGGTAAAGAGAGAATTACTAACAGAAAACCGAAAATTCTCTCGCCTGCTATGCTCAGAATATCGGACAATGTTACTTGTGCGGGTCTTTCTTCTTCAAAAAAGAAACGGTGCAACTCAGTTGATAATTTAGCCATATTTGATTAGGAGCATTTTTTTTACTATACCTTTCTTTGACGCTGTTGCCTTCTTTTTTGCCATAACCAAAAAACAAAGGCAATAACTAGAACCACAAACACAATCTTAGAAACAGGTGCTAGATATTCATCTACTAATTCGTAGTTTTCCCCTAATTTATAACCAGCAAAAGTGAGTAAGCTTACCCAAATAGTTGTGCCAATAGTCGAATAAATTAAAAATGGCACCAAATTCATATTGCTGATACCTGCTGGCAAAGATATCAAAGTGCGAATTCCGGGTACTAAGCGACCAAAAAAAACGGCCTTTTCGCCGTGTTTGTGAAACCATTGGTCTACTTTTTCAATATCTTTTCTACTAATTGAAATCCATTTACCGTATTTATCAGCTAATCGTTTGATGTTCTCTTCTCCAACGAGTTTACCTACATAATACCAAGGCAAAGCACCCAACATTGTTCCCAAGACTCCGGCGAAAATGGCGGGGAAAAATTCCATCTGTTTTTGGGAAATTGTGAACCCTGCCAAAGGCATAATTAATTCCGAAGGGATGGGCGGAAATAGATTTTCTAAAAACATCAATAAGCCAATTCCCACATAATTGAGGGAAGTCATGATTTGCAGTATCCACTCTTTCATAGCTTTTGGTGTTGGGTAGTTGGTGTTTATTCTAGTACGTTGTTGCGCTTTAGCGCTAATTTAGCGCTGAAGCGCAACAACGTACATATTATGTTCCTGAAGTCCAGGAATTTATGTATTCGATTTGGTCTGGTGTTAAGCTATCAATGCTAATTCCCATTGCTTGTAATTTTAGACGGGCAATTTCCTTGTCTAATTCTACAGGAACGGAATGGATTCCAGCTTCTAATTTACCTTTGTTTTTCGCCAAGTATTCGCAAGCTAAAGCTTGATTGGCAAAACTCATGTCCATTACGGCGCTTGGGTGTCCTTCAGCAGCAGCTAAATTGACTAAACGACCTTCCCCAATTACTATGACTGACTTACCATTGTTTAAGCGGTATTCTTCAGTAAAGTTTCGCACGACGCGAACTTCAGAAGATTTTGCTGCTAATGCTTTGAGGTCAATTTCAATGTCAAAGTGACCGGAATTACAAACAATTGCACCGTCTTTCATGACATCAAAATGTTCGCTACGAATGACGTGCTTGTTGCCAGTTACGGTGATGAAAATGTCGCCTAAAGGTGCAGCTTCCGCCATTGGCATGACGCGGAAACCATCCATTACTGCTTCGATCGCTTTTGTCGGATCGATTTCTGTCACAATGACATTAGCACCCATGCCTCTAGCACGAAGCGCACTACCTTTGCCACACCAACCATATCCGGCAATAACTAAGGTTTTCCCAGCTAATAAAATATTGGTGGCGCGAATGATGCCATCCAAGGTAGATTGTCCGGTACCGTAGCGATTATCAAAAAAGTGTTTGGTGTCTGCGTCATTGACGTTAATAGCGGGGAAAGTTAACACACCATCGCGGAACATCGCACGCAGCCGGACAATTCCTGTGGTAGTTTCTTCGGTAGTACCGATGATTTCCGCAAGTTGATGTTGCCGTTCTTTAACTAAGGTGGCTACTACGTCGCAACCGTCATCGATGATAATATTCGGACGGTGGTCTAAAGCAATTTGGACGTGGCGATTATAAGTTTCTGCATCTTCGCCTTTAATGGCAAACACGGGGATGTCGTATTCTGCAACTAAACAAGCTGCTACGTCATCTTGGGTGGAAAGGGGGTTACTGGCAATTAGCAAAGAGTCTGCGCCAGCGGCTTTGAGTGCAATGGCGAGATTTGCAGTCTCGGTGGTAACGTGGCAGCAGGCGACTAAGCGAATCCCAGCTAATGGTGTTTCTTTGCCAAATCTTTCTCTGATTTGCTTTAATACTGGCATTTCCCGCCCCGCCCATTCAATGCGTTGTTTGCCAAGGGGCGCGAGGGAAAGGTCTTTGACTTCGTGCTTGATTTGAGTTGCAACCATAAATTTGATTTTTCTTACCTAGAACTTTCTAGCATAGTATTTTTCCCTTGTCGCTAACTCAGTAGTATTAGGGAACGATACGAGTAAGATTTATAACGAAATACTGAAAACCTCGTAGCAGATGCTAAACTCAATGGACGAAATTACTTTTGCAATGGATAGTTCTGTACGTTACTTATCCCTCAATTTTATGACGTTGCCTAAGTTAGTCGCTATTCCAATTTCTACTGCTATGGTGAATTTGATATGTTTCAGGCAGAAGGGAAGAAGGCTTTTGTATTCAGCTTTTTACCTGTTTTCAACTGCTCAATTAGTTCTGCTATGCACTAGTCCATTATTTGCTCAACAGATTCCTGTTCCGACTCTTCCTCAACCGCCAACAACACCACTACCGCCTCCTTTACCTCCGCCGACACCTTTACCGCCTCCGTCTGAGTTGCTTACGCCGCCCGGTTCTGCACCTGCGCCAAATATTCCTGAACCTTTGCCTGATATTCCTGGGGAAATTAAGGTGGATGGATACCAAGTTGAGGGGAGTACGGTTTTTAGCAAGGAAGAGTTTGATGCGGTGTTAAAACCGTTTGTGGGGAATATTTCTTTTGCTCAGTTGTTACAGGCGCGATCGGCTGTAACTCAACTTTATGTTAGCAAAGGTTATATCACTTCTGGTGCCTTTATTCCTCCGCAAACTCTCACGGGTGGGATAGTGAAAATTCAGGTGGTGGAAGGTTCAATTGAAGAGATTCGGGTTACTGGTACTGGGAGGCTAAATCCTAATTATGTACGATCGCGTCTCCGTTTAGGTGCAAAAACCCCGTTAAATGTTAATCGGTTGCTCGAATCTTTGCAATTACTCCAATTGAATCCGTTAATTAGAAATATCTCGGCGGAACTTTCAGCGGGAACTCGTCCGGGTTTAAGTATTTTGGAAGTAACTGTTAGACCGGAAAGAACTTTTAGCGCTTCCATTAGTTTAGATAATAATAGTCCTCCGAGTGTGGGTGTATTTCGCCGCCAACTTAATATTAATCAAGCAAATTTAACCGGAAATGGCGATAGTTTTACGGTAAGTTACTCGAATACTAATGGTAGTAACCAAATCGAAACTAATTACATTTTGCCTGTGAATGCTCGCAATGGTACGATTCGTTTGGGTTTTGATTGGATTAAAAGTAGCATTATTGAAGAACCTTTCGATCAAGTTGATATTGGGGCTGTATCTTACGATTATGAATTGTCATTTCGTCAACCCGTAATCCTCACACCAAATAAAGAATTAGCCCTTGGTTTAACTCTGAATCGTCGCGAAAGTAATACTACTCTTTTAGGTGAACCTTTTCCACTTTCTCCGGGTGCAAATGAGGAAGGACAAACTCGCCTTTCTATAATTAGGTTTTTCCAAGAATGGACGAAACGTGACAGTCAATCGGTGTTTGCGGCTCGTTCTCAGTTTAGCTTAGGTATTGGGGCTTTTGATGCTTCCATTCGAGAAAGTGCTCCTGATGGTCGATTCTTTTCTTGGCGAGGACAAGCACAATGGTTACGTCTTTTAGGAAGAAATGTTACCGATCCTTCTGGTTCTCCTATCCTTTTAATTAGAGCAGATATGCAGTTAGCCGATCGCCCTCTGGTACCCCTAGAACAGTTTGCTATCGGTGGTGCGGATAGCGTGCGGGGTTATCGTCAAGATTTATTTCTTACGGATAATGGCATTTTAGGCTCTGTGGAAGTTAGAATACCAGTCTATCGGTTGCGCGATCGTCCAGGCGTGTTCCAAGTAATTCCTTTTGTCGATGTGGGAAAAGTTTGGAATAATGGCGATCGAGAAGACCCTGACCCTGGTATTTTAGCTTCGATCGGTGTGGGTTTACAATGGCAAATGGGCGAAAGATTACGCTTCCGTTTTGATTACGGTTTACCTTTAGTTAATGCCAATTTGCGAGAAAGAACTTTGCAAGAACAAGGTTTTTATTTCTCGTTCCAGTATAATCCCTTCGCTAGAGACTAGGAATTTTTTAATAGTAAGTTAGTTGTCAGGACTTCAGTCTTTGTTCGTTGTAAGGACTTTAGTCCTTGTCTTCAAAAAGCAGAGTGCTAAAGTACCCACAACAGACCAAATTTTCTGATTTGCAGGTAAATTAGTAAAGAATAGGTCTGTCAGGAGTGATGATGCTACAAACAGGGGAGTTGTTACAAGGAAGATACCAACTGCAAGAATGTTTGGCGCAGAATGCAGGAAGACAAACTTGGATTGCTGTAGATGAAAGCGTGTCGCCAGAGGAGAAAGTAATTGTTAAATTTTTGGCTTTTAGCCCGGAAATGCAATGGGAGGATTTTAAACTTTTTGAACGGGAAGCACAAGTCTTAAAAAATCTTTCTCATCCCCGCATTCCTAAATACCGAGATTATTTTTCTCTAGATAAGCAGGCTGGTTCTGGTTTATACTGGTTTGCTTTAGTGCAAGATTATATTCCGGGAAAGTCGCTACAAAATTTGTTAGATTCTGGGAGACATTTTACCGAAAAGGAAGTGCGATCGCTAGCAGTTCAATTATTAAGAATTCTCTGTTATTTACACGAGTTTTCCCCGCCTGTATTGCATCGTGATATTAAACCCAGCAATTTAATTTTAGGGGACGATCGCAAAGTTTATTTAGTAGATTTCGGTGCAGTTCAAGAACAAGGTGCGATCGAAGGCGTGACTTTTACTGTTGTGGGTACGGCGGGTTATGCGCCTTTAGAACAATTTTGGGGACGTGCGGTTCCTGCTTCCGATCTTTACTCTTTGGGTGCTACTTTAATTCATATTTTAACAGGAGTTACGCCAGCTGATTTACCGCAAAAGAATTTAAAAATTCAATTTCGCGATCGAATTAGTATTAATCCTAACTTTGTTTACTGGATTGAAGCACTCACAGCACCAGATTTAAGTCAACGTTATCCAACTGCACAAGCAGCTTTAAATGATTTAAAAGCTGAACGTTATCTGAACGCACCGCTACAGAAAATTTCCCTCTTTCCTGATAGTGAAGTTCAACTTTGGCAATCTCCAACTCAGTTAAAGGTAGAAATTCAAGGAAGAGGAATTTTAATATTTTTTGATGCGATCGTTTTGTTTTTAAAATTAGGTTTAGCAGGTTCATCTTTCTTAAGTCTTTTTGCTGTATTTCTGTTATTAGGTAGCTCGTTAGCAGTAATTTTAAGTGCTATTTTTGTCAATTTTTTAAACTTCTCCTTGGCATTTGTACTAGTAATTATGTTAGTTTTTACATTTATGGTTATGGAAAAATTTAGTTCAGCTTTAAGCAAGGAATTATTTAAATTATTAACTCACTTTCATTTCCGTAAAGTAAGAGTAGCAGATTACTGTATTTCTGGCGATCGCAAAAATTTTGTATTAGAACAGAAGTTATGGGGTTGGACTTATTGGCGACATCACTTAGGAACAAATCAAATTAAACAATTCAAACTCATAAAATATCAAGAAATAATTTTGGAAACTGACTTTTTGAAATACTGTTTTGGTCAAGATTTAAATGAACCCGAACGTCAGTGGTTGAGTCAACAAATGCAAGACTGGATCGAGCAAATATAGATAGAGGAAAAGCTAATGCTAGATACTCAAGAAATGTTAAGCGATCGCTATCTGTTAAAACAGCAATTAGGCAAAAATGCCGGACGACAAACTTGGTTAGCCGAAGACATTTTAGCAGAATCAAAAAAATTAGTCATCGTTAAATTATTAGCAGTTAGTCCTCAAACAAACTGGCAAGAAATCAAGCTTTTTGAAAGAGAAGCTCAAGTCTTAGAAAATCTAAATCATCCAAAAATTCCCCAATATCTTGACTACTTTTCCCTAGACGAACAAACAAGTTCCGGGTTAGTTTGGTTTGGATTAGTGCAGAATTATATCCCTGGTATTTCATTACAAGAATTACTCAATCAAAGAAGAAAACTTTACCCACCAGAAGTACGTTCTTTTGCTATTAAAATATTAGAAATTTTAATTTATTTGCATGAATTAAGTCCGCCAGTATTGCATCGAGATATTAAACCTAGCAACTTAATTTTAGGCAAAGACCGTCAAATTTACTTAGTTGATTTTGGTGCAGTACAAGACAAAGCCAAAGCCGAAGGAGTCACCTTTACTGTAGTAGGTACTAACGGTTACGTTCCCCCCGAACAGTTGTGGGGAAAAGCAGTTCCCGCCTCAGATTTGTATGCACTGGGAGCAACTTTAATTCATTTATTAACGGGGATTCCTCCGATCGATTTAACCGAACAAACGCGAATTAATTTTGCTGATAAAATCCAATTAAGTCCCGGCTTTAATAGTTGGTTAGAAAAACTCACAGCCTCAGCAATAGAAAAGCGCTTCTATTCTGCAAGAGAAGCATTAAAAGCTTTACAAGAACCTGTTTTAGTCAAGAGTAACTTTTCCAAAAATAAATATATTAATATTAATAACCCAGTCAATTATGGTCGTTTAGTATTCTTGTCTTTGAGTGGCTTTGCTCTAAGCTTTTTCGTGGTTTTTGGCATTGTTTATACTTTTGTCAATAGTATAGATACGTCAGGACAACCACAAGATAGAATTGAGTAATTGGTAAAGGGAATGGGAAATATGCTGCAAGTAGAACAAGTTCTGCAAGGACGTTACCAGCTAAAAGAAAAGTTAGGTCAAAATGCGGGAAGACAAACTTGGTTAGCAGAAGATTTAAACACCAAACCTTCAGAAAAAGTAATTGTGAAACTGTTGGCTTTTGGTGGCGATATTCAATGGGATGACTTAAAGTTGTTTGAACGAGAAGCGCAAATTCTTAAACATTTAAAACATCCCAGAATTCCCCAATATCGAGATTATTTTTCAGTTGACGATCGCGTATTGTGGTTTGGTTTAGTGCAAGAATACATTCCTGGCGCATCTTTGAAAGAATTGCTGCTAACAGGAAAAAAGTTTACTGAAAAAGAAGTGCGTCAAATCGCCGAATCATTATTAAACATTTTAAGCTATTTACATGAATTAAATCCCCCCGTTTTTCACCGAGATATTAAACCTAGCAACATAATTTTAGGGGAAAATAAACACATATATTTAGTAGATTTCGGTGCAGTTCAAGATAAAGCTGCTGCTGAAGGCGCAACTTTTACGGTTGTAGGAACTTATGGTTATGCGCCGTTAGAACAATTTGGCGGAAGAACAGTTCCCGCTTCAGATTTATATGCAATGGGAGCAACTTTAATTCATTTATTAACCGGAATTTCTCCCGCAGATTTACCCCAAAGAGATTTACGCATTCATTTTAGCGATCGCACTAATGCTAACGCCAAATTTATCCAATGGATCGAAAAACTCACCGAACCGTCGCTAGAAAAACGTTTTAGTAAAGCTGAAGAAGCTTTGAAAGCATTAAAAAACGATCGCGCTTATAGTCTCCCAGTTAAAAAAGTTACTCAGCCTCAAGAAAATAGAATTAAAATTAATCGCTCTCGACATAGTTTATTTATTAAACTACCTAGCCGTAAACTAGGTTTAGGAGAAGGAATAGGAACTGTAATCATCACATTATTCTTGGCTCAATTTAGTTTTGGTACTGCAATACTCATTCTCCAAGGAATACTTACTTTTTCCATTTTTTCTTTCTCTTTAAACAGCCTGTTATTGGCTCTTTGGTTTTTATTAGGTTATCGCTTATTACTTAGTAAATTTAGTTATCAAACAATTAGTTTTAAAGCAGGAAACTTCCTAATAGAAACCTGGTTATTTAATCATTGCGATCGCTATAAAAAAGGTAATATTTCCGACATTCAAGATGTTTTCCAAAGCGTACAAATCAGTCATAACGCTTCTTTTCAAGCCAATGGCAAAGAAGAAGAAATGGTGACTATTCAAACGATCGATAAAAGGTATTCTTTTGGTTTGGGGTTGAGTGCGATCGAATGTCTTTGGTTAGCACAAGAAATTAAAGACTGGCTAAATTCCCGGTAGATAGACGAACTGAATTAAGGATTGATACCAAATCCGCGTTAGCTACCCGTAGGTGTATTTTCTTGGTCTTTTCTTCCCCTTCTTCCCGTCTAATTCGCTATCGCGAATCGCTGCGAAGATCGCGGTTCAAAAAAAAGCGGGTAATCTACCCGGATTTCAATACTGCTCGGTTAAGAGTAGGGGCGAAGCATTCGGGCGACAATTTATGACTCAAAACCCTAGATTTTATGTCCGAATGCTTCGCCCCTATTGACCCGGATTTGGTATGATTTAGGATTTAAATGACTTTTTCAACAAATAAACTAAACTCGCTTCTCTTAAGGCTTTTTTCTGAGCAATCTTTTCTTTTCTGTTACCATTCCATCACTAAGGTGTAAGAGAAGAAAGTTAGGGTTTAAACTACCTGCGTAAAATTACTCATATTTCTTGCAAGTTATTATTTGTAAAGCTTTCAGCAGGAAATTTTAAGACAACTTCACAAAACCAAAGTGGTTTATGAGGTTTTTGTCTCGACAAAATATAGGGAAATTTCAGTGTAAGCCACGATTGATAAGTTTTTTTTATTAGTTATATTAAATTGTGTTAGTAAAGCTAATTTCTTCATCAACTAGGAGATTTGAGAATTTGATGAACGTCTAAAACTAGGTGTGAACGCATTACTACTGTTTAGATAAATTAGACAATAACGCGATCGCGCTTACCAGGATTTGATTAATCTCATACAGTTTAATCTCAAGTTTCGTTCACTATGAAATCCACACTAAGTAAGTGAAAAATGGGTTTGTGTGAAGCGCATAACTTTGCATTTTATTTCCGCATTTAAAGACAAAACCAAAACCGAACTATACAAGGAGAATTACTTTTATGTCTTTACCAACAACTGATTCCCAATGGGATCAAGCTAGTGGCGATGATATTTTATTTGATGGAAACACCTCCAATGGGGAAAGTCCCGCCGAAGTCAAGCAAGTCTTTACCAATCTGTCTACAGCAATTCTAGGGCGACCATTTCAGATGACAGCTGGTTATGCCTACGATCAGAGCTACTACAATGGTCAAGGGAGAAGATGGCACGCTGGCATTGATATCGGTGCAGGACGAGGAACTTCAGTCAAAGCCGCAGTAGGTGGAACAGTCGCATGGCTAAGCGGGACATCAGATGGCGAGGTATTCGTTGGTATTAACAGTGATGATGGTAGACAGTGGGTCTATGGTCATTTGCAAAGCAGAGGTAATTTGACGAATGGAATGAGGATAAATGCTGGAAATGCTATTGGTTTAGTTGGCACTCCATCAGGTGGATCACACTTACACCTTGAAGTTCAAACTGGCCTTGCTTATGGAGGAACTCAAGGTGCAAGTTCAGACCGAAACTTTATCTTGAATGCTACAGTGAGTCCCTTGCAAGCCTTCTGGCAGGCTCGTGGAGGTGCTACTGCTCCTGGAAGTCCGACACCGGGCAATGACAACATTACAGGAGGTGCGGGTAACGACAATATTAACGCTTTAGGTGGAAATGACACGATAAGTGGAGCAGGCGGAAGTGACACCCTAAGAGGCGACAGTGGCAATGACATTGTTTATGGCAATGACGGTAATGATTTATTATATGGTGGGACTGGAAATGATACTGTGATTGGCGGCGCTGGTAACGATGTTTTAGATGGTTTTTACTATAGTGGCTTGAGTGGAAATGGGGAAGTTGATTATTTACGCGGTGACGCTGGTGCAGATACTTTCGTCATTGGTGATTATTACGGAAAAGGCTACTTAGGTAATAGTTGGGCTGTCATTCAAGACTTTTCCAAATCGCAGGGTGATAAGATCAAAGTTCAAGGAAGTCTCAGTCAATATCAGTTAAGATCTGGTAGTCTGTATGGCTATTCCAGTAACGATACAGCTATTGTTTTGAGTAGTAATACTAGTGAAGTTGTGGCTGTGGCTTTGGGTGTTTCGACATCTAATGGCAGTATTCAACTCTCAACAAGAGATTTCATAACCACATAAACCTTTCAGTTTTAGTAATTAAAAGCTTACTCTCCCAAAATGCGATCGCTCTTTTTATAGCGATCGCATTCTTACCTAAATTCATTTGTTTGTACGGTAAACACAGGAACCGCAGCATTTATTAATGTTACCAAAGGGCCATTTTGTTCTTGTCCATTGACAGCTAAATCGCTATGACACAAATAAAGTCTTTCACCTGTACGACTGAGCAAATCTTTTAAAATTCGTTGCAATCTTTCCTCACCTTCTCGATTTTCATCCTCCGTCGTCCAAGGTTGAGCAAAGCGATTTTGCAAGAATAATTGTGCGCCAAATAAATTTGCTGCACCTCCACTTAACCACAGTGGCGAACCTGCATCTAACCAAAATTGCCACTTATGAAATCTTCGACTAGAACGGTATTGGAAAATATTAGCTAAAGTGACCGCTTGTTTGGTAATTCCAAATAATCTTACTGGGTAAGGATTAGCAGTAATTGTCCCACTTCTGAGCAATTGAATAAAGCGACCGATGGTAGTATTAGGCGAAGTATTACTACTGTCAATTTTTCGCATTCTGGCATCAACTTCCCAATATTGTTGAGCAGTTTCAATTAATTCCCGTAAAGCTGATAATTGGTCGTAAGGAAGATAGCTACCATGCCAAAGAAAGCGTTGAATTGCTCTGTCTAAAATGTAAACTGGATTAGGAATCAACCGTTGTTCTTGTTGCGATCGCTGTTCTAACAACCACTGCACAATTTCCTCATAAGCTTGAGTCGCACGATAACCCAATCTATCCCAACGCGCAAAGGTTTTTACAGGTAATAATTCAGGTAATTCCAAGTCTGGTTTATAACAATAATCTGCTAATAAACCCGCACGCACTGGATCGATCCAATATTCAATTTTAGATGGAGAATTAGGTTCTCCCTTATATACTTGTCTGGCACTTAAAATGATTAGCATTTCTGCGATCGCATCTTTATCCACCAACCTGCCTAAACCCGGATAAACTAAAGCTAATAAAGTTAGTAAAGCACGAATAATTGGCGAACTAGCTAAAGCACGTTGATCGTTTAAAGACTCAACTTCTACGCCTTTATTAGACAGAATTTCGATTAAAGTGTAACGTGCGATCGCATCCAATCCAGGTGCAATTACCGCTATTTCTTGGGGTTTAACTTTTCCCCGATTAACTGCATCAATAATTACTTCTGCTGTTTGGCGTAACAATTGCGATCGGGAAGTTGTTTGAATCGACTTGATTTCTGACGGCAAATTAAGCATTAACATCGGATCGCTAACAGCTTCTACTAAAGTCGTTCCCCAAGTATCCGCTAAACATTCTACAGGTCGATTAGTTAACTTTTCCACTCGACAAAGTGAAGCTAATTTTGCTATCCGATCGGGGTCAGCACCTAAACCTAATCTAACTCTTCCTTCAGGATTAAAAGTAAAAGCGCCAACTGCACCATTAGTTAACAAAAACTCAAAAACATCACCTGCGATCGCTGGATAATCATCTACATCATCCCCAAAAACAAACCGATAGCGTCGCTTCAAATGTTGCTGATAAGTTTGATTAGGTAATAAATATCGCCAATATAATTCGGCAATAATCCCGTAAGTTAATAAACCTTTTTGCCAACACCAATCTCGCCAACGCAGCAACATTTCCAAAGGAATTGTCACAGGATTATTTACTGGAGAATCATCATTTTCTAGCTCGTTGGGAAAACCTTTCTCTAAAATTTGCGGTAGATTTTCTATTGGTGTTTTGCTTAACCCTGCTAATAGCAATAAGTCTAAAGCACGCCGCACTAAACGATATTCATTTACCCCCATTTTTACCGCAATTCCTTGGTCTAATTCCGATCGCCATAATCCAGTTGCAAATTCTTGTTCCGCCTCTGGACGTAAACGCAGGGGAAATTGTGCAGGTAAATTCAACTTTTGAATTATGATCGGCCAAAATAGAATTATTTCATTTTCAAAAAAAGCTAAAGGTGTGGTGGTTTGAACTGCTAAATTAGGTTTAATGGCAGCGATGCGATCGGTCAATTCAATGCGATTATCTCCATTAGCAGCGAATACTAAAACTGCTGGGACACCTTGCTTGGCAATTAAACGACGTTTCCTCAAAGAAACTCTTTCACCTGCCAAAGTATCTCTTGCATCTACATTTGTTAAATCAAAGCCTAAATCCGACCAATGGCAAAACTGCTCTATCAAACGTGCAGTTTTTCCACTACGACTAGGGCCAGAAATCCAAAGAGATTCAGAAAACACCGTTTCTCCTCCGTCCAGTCTGTTATCATACCACATACATTGAAAAAATTTAATCTAGAAAAACATCCCACTTACAACTAAAACACAAAATTTACAACCCTCTCTGTTATGATTTACAGTCTTATTACCTCAATTCAAGGGTTAGTCCGATCGATTAGAGATTGGTACTTTGACACCCCAGAAAGAGCCTTAGAACAAGCATACAATGCTGCTTTACAAATTAAAGCCATTGAAGATGAATATTTTGAAGGCAAGAAAATTTCTGTCAATCAAACTGATTATGGCGACAGCGTTAAAGCATATTTTCAGTCAGAATTAAGACAAAATTTAACTATTGCTAGTAATCGCCTGCGAGAATTTAAAGCTAGTAGCTCTTTCCTCAATTTAATTACTAGCCAACAAATCGTCAAATCTCCCAAAAATTCGGCTGATAATAATGGCAATTACCAAAGAATAGCCAACTCCGAGCAGGTTACAATAACATTAGAAAAACTGAAATTTATTGACCAAGTAATAGCCAAGTACAGACCAAAAAGCCGCATTAATACTCCAAACACCTCTACTTCTTTAATAGTCGTTCCCCAAAACAATAATAAACTGGAACGTACTGAAGCTATTGCTAGTCAGGGATTAAACAATGAAAAGCAGCTGTTTGGTGTATCAGAAGATGAGCCTAATAAATTTGAAACCGTTGTTGATAAAACTGGAGTATTACCCCGGTCAATTTTTTCAACTTTAAATAAGATTCAAAGAGAATTAGACCCAGAATCCGAACAAGAAGTTCTTAAAAAATATCGGACTTCAAAAGCTAAAACAGCAATTTCCCTGCGATTTATTTTAACTTTGATTGTTGTACCTTTGTTAAGTTTTCAACTGTTTAAGTTAGCGGTTGCGGGGCCGATCGTTGACAGTTTAATAGAGAGAAATAAAATTAGTATATTCATCAATAAAGACCTGGAAAGAGAAGCCCTAGAAGAGTTAAGAAAGTTTGAGGAGCGCCTACGATTTGATTATTTAATTTCAGGAACGCCAAAACTTAAGCCAGAACAAATTGACGAAAAGCTACAAGAAAGAGCAAATGAAATAGCCGAAGAATCTCGACGTGCTAGTGCTAATGCAGTGAAAAATGTCTTTTCTGACTTAGCAGCATTAGGAATGTTTGCTGTAGTAATTATTTATAGTCGGCGGGAAATTGTAATTTTGAAATCTTTTATGGATGAAATCGTGTATGGACTCAGCGATAGTGCTAAAGCTTTTATTATTATTCTATTAACCGACATCTTCGTTGGCTATCACTCGCCACATGGTTGGGAAGTACTTTTAGAAAATGTCGCTCGTCATTTAGGATTACCAGAAAGTCGTGATTTTATCTTCTTGTTTATTGCTACTTTCCCTGTAATTTTGGATACGGTATTTAAGTATTGGATATTCAGATACTTAAACCGGATATCTCCTTCTGCTGTAGCAACTTACAGAAATATGAATGAATAATTTTGGGGATTGGGGATTGGGGACTGGGGACTGGGGATTGGGGACAAGGGGAAATTAAATAACTTAAAACTTGGAGCGGTATTTATCGATTTACATTCTAGAGCTAAATAAGTTAGAAAATATGGTAAATCTGTAGATCCCGGTCAAATTTTTCCCTAACTCAAAACTCTCCCAATCCCCAATCCCCAGTTCCTAATCCCCAATCCCTAAAATTATGAACAGTACTACTAAATCAAATCCTGTCCTCTTAGTTCACGGCATGAATGATACTGCCGCTGTTTTCTATAAAATGGCTCCCGAATTAGCAAAAAAAGGTTGGACAGTCCATGATATAGATTTAACTCCCAATAATTGCGATCGACCTCTGGACTACTTAGCTAAACAAATTGTTAGATATGTAGAAAAAACTTTTCCTCCCGAACAACCGATCGATATTGTAGGGTTTAGTATGGGAGGAATTGTCAGCCGTTACTATATTCAAAGATTAGGTGGAATCGATCGCGTCCAGCGATTTATTACCGTTTCTTCACCCCATCATGGCACCGTTTTAGCATATTTGATCGATCGCCCCGGCAGCATTCAAATGCGACCAGATAGCCCATTTTTGGCTGACCTAAATCGCGACCTAGCCATGTTAGAGCAGATAAACTTTACCTCAATTTGGACACCTTTTGATTTAATGATCGTTCCTCCCACTAGTTCGCGGATGCCAGTAGGTAAAGATGTCCAAGTTCCCATTCCCTTTCATGCCTGGATGATTAGCGACCCTAAAGGAATTGCCGCAGTAGCAGAAGCCCTTGCCGAACCACTCAGACAGCATCACCCACTTGGGCAAACTCCGCCTCCCCAAAAATTGCCGAAAATTGACAGTAATATTTAAACTCTAAAAAGTTGTAAAACGGATCTTCTAAAAAGAAAGTCCGATGTTCCGTAGGCAAACCGACAAATCTCCGTTTTGGTTGTTGGTAAAAAGGCAGTTGCTTTTGTTGTGCTCTGGCTAACAAATTTTCCCAATCTGCTTCCTCAGTGAAAATTAAACCAAAATGTCGGGGATAAATTCCTTTTTGCGGCGCAAGCAATTCTTTGCTAACATGAGCAACTATCTGATGCCCGTAAAGATTCAAAATTAAAGAATTTGCTGCTTCTCGACCAACTTCGCACCCTAAACCATCGACATAAAATTCTTTAGTTTGGGCGATGTTAGCCACAGGAAAGGCAAGATGAAATAATACTTGGCTCATAATTTAGTGTTACCTACAAGGCTGGTGTTCAATGTTTAATTCTATTTATTCGCTAAATCCCTGGTTAATTGCGGTGGGATTAAACACAGTTTTATTATCGATCGCTTGGCTAATCCCCAAAAAACTACTTACCCCAGCTGGTTTATTTCACGCTTGGATACTAGGTGTTCTGATTTGGGGAACCCTTGGCTGGCAAGGTTACGTAGTAGTCTTGTTTTATTTCTTTGTCGGCTCGGCTGTCACTCGCATCGGTATGGCGCAAAAAGAAGCCGAAGGCATAGCCGAAAAGCGTTCCGGTGCTAGAGGGCCGGAAAATGTTTGGGGTTCTGCGGCTACCGCTGCCCTTTGTGCTTTAGGAGTAGCTGCCATTAGCGCTAGTCTTCTTCCCACTAGCCTTCAACCTTTACTTTTACTCGGTTATGTTGCTAGTTTTAGCACTAAACTTTCCGATACTTGCGCTAGTGAAGTGGGCAAAGCTTACGGTAAACGCACTTTTTTGATTACTACTTTACAACCCGTAGCTAGGGGAACTGAAGGTGCGGTTAGTTTAGAGGGAACTTTGGCAGGAGTTATCGCTTCAGTGGCGATCGCCCTCCTAGCTTGGGGCATCGGGTTAATCAACTTGCTAGGTGTCGGTTTATGCGTCATCGCCGCTTTTGTCGCCACCAACCTAGAAAGCGTCATCGGCGCAACTCTGCAAACCAAAGTTAGCTGGCTAACCAACGAAGTAGTTAACGCGATCAATACTTTGGTGGGTGCGATCGTCGCCATCCTGTTAGCTTTAACCCTAACGCGCTAACACATCTTCGAGAATTTTTCGGTAAGTTTCTGGAATAGTACTGCCAGTGTTCGTAGAGATAGGTGTGCTAAAGCGAAAGCAAACTCACAGATCTCTTAAGTGTAATTGTGGAGAAACAATGAAAGACTAACTTTGTTAAAAAATTCTGTATTCCTTATAACTAAATCTCCAAAGACTTTTAAACGATCTATAGTTAAGTAAGGATACTTAGTCTACAAAGCATAGTCTTAGCCATCGCATCTTCCAATTATTACCAAAAAACAAAAATTGGCACGCTCCTATTACATAGCTAGTGCCAAGTGTTTTGTGTTTTTTCTCACAAATATAGTGCTTACTTTTCATTTTAAGAGGAACAAATCATGGCTGTCAATCTTTTTGATGCTAGAAGTTACGCTTCCCTGAATCCTGATTTAGCAGTAGCTGGTATAACTAGCCCGCAACAACTCGAAAACCACTACCGCACCACTGGGATTAACGAAGGAAGATTAGCCTCACCTTTCGTTGACCTCAGATATTATGGTAGATCCAATCCTGACTTAGGACGGGCAGGATTAACCACTAACACGCAGTTATTGAGCCATTTGGAAAACTTTGGTGCTAATGAAGGAAGGCGTTCTTCCGTTACCTTTAGCCCTAATTTTTATAAATCGGTTAATACTGACTTAGCAGCGGTTGGTTTCAATAACGAGCAGTTGTATAAACACTTTACGGAAATTGGATTGAGTGAAGGAAGAGTTTCTTCAGAATTTTTCAACGCACCTTTCTATTTAGCAAATAATAGCGATTTGAGAGCAGCTTTTGGCAATAATTATCAAGCTGCACTACTACACTTCCTGAATAACGGAATTCGGGAAGGACGGGTAGCTTCTCCAACCGTTTCTCCTTACACCGATCCGAGTAACGTTTCAAGTACTGCTTACGATTTAGGAACTTTAGTTGCGAAAGCGACTTTTAGTGATTTTGTCGGAACTACCGATCGCGATGACTATTACGGCTTCCGCGTAGTCGATCCGATAAATCTGAACTTGAATCTTTCAGGACTGAGTGGTAGTGCTACTTTGAAACTCTTTGCCGATACTAATGAAAACGGTGTAGCTGATTCCGGTGAAGAAATAGCTAGTGTTACTGGTAATGTTTCCACTCCCGCAGTGATTAACAAAACCTTGGGTGCTGGTTATTATCACATTGATGTGACAACCCAAAACACTACTACGAGCACCTTGTACAATTTGGCAATGTCACCTTCTGTAATTCAGTCCACCAACACCACAGATCCCGGAAATAGTCAAGGTAATGCTTTCAGTCTGGGTACTCTCAGCGGTAGTCGCACGGTAACTGATTTTGTGGGGAGTACCGATCGGGTTGACTTTTACAGCTTTGTCTTGAATGGCAACAGAACTCTCAATCTTTCACTTAACGGCACAACCGATCCAGCTTTTGCAATCCTCTACCGCGATACCAATAACAACGGTCAGTTTGATAGTACAGAAACTTTAGGTCTGGTGAATTCTGCTAACAATAGCTTGGGTACTTTGACGCAAGATTTAACTGCGGGTAATTACTTTGTCCAAGTATTTACTAATACGAATACAGCTAATACCAGCTATAACATGAGTTTAACTGTGTAATTGAGCGATCGGCTGTAGCAGTAAGCTGTCACGCATTTAAATCACTTATTAAGATTGCAGGGGAGCAGGGGGGCAGAGGGGCAGAGGGGCAGGGGAGAGAATTAGACCAATTTTCTTCTGTTTCCAAACAATCCAATTTAAATGCGGAACAGCTTATTAAAGAGAAATGTATCAGGAGTGGAATAATAATTGTAGTTTAAGTACCTCTGATTAGCAATCTATTCCCTGAAAGTTTCCTTTAAGCTTTATCCACAGTTCCATAAATTTAACTCCTTGTCCAAAGAGATGGGGAGTTTTTTTATTGTATTGCTTATTTCTGATTGTATTCTTCTTTGTAACGTTTGATAGCTGCTTTGAGTTTAGGGTTAAGTTCTGGGGGATTTTCAATTGCTGAAGTAACAATTTTCCAGTCTTTTTCGGAAAGTGCGATCGCTTTATCCCTTTCCCCATATTTCTGGTAGAGGATTCACCCAAGAAATTGGTACAGAAATCACATCTAAAGTTTCCCCTTTTTGAAATACTTCCACAGTATATCCTGCTTCTGGTTGATGTTTTGTTGGTTGTAAATGAGATAGTACAACTCCTTTATCACCTTTTTTAACAGAACTATTAGGAACATCTTGTTTGAGTTCTACCCACTGAAATAATGTTGCTGTTGTTATCATTATTTTAGTTCAAGTTTCTGAACAACTAATTCTGGTTCTTGGTGTAAGATTTGAGTTTGATAGGCGCGATCGACATTCTCATCCAAGATATTTTAGTGCCACTTGCTTTTATCAGTTACATTTTTTGATATTTAGGAGCAATTTAGGTTTTTTGTTAATCCAGCCGCATTTTAGGGAAAACTTACAGTAGAGTCAAATTAGAGATTAGTTGCCAGTATGAGTTACTGTTTAAATCCCGACTGCCAAAAGCCTCAAAACGCTGATAGGACAAAGTTTTGTCAAACTTGTGGATCAAAGTTGTTGCTTAAAGAACGCTACCGAGCTATTAAACTTATAGGTCAGGGTGGTTTTGGCAGAACTTTTCTATCAGTTGATGAAGATAAACCCTCTAAACCTCGTTGTGTCATCAAGCAATTTTTTCCCCAAGCACAAGGTACTAGTAATACTCAGAAAGCAGCCGAGTTATTTGAACAAGAAGCTGTTCGACTAGATGAATTAGGTAAACATCCTCAGATTCCTGAACTCTTGGCGCATTTTACCCAGGATAACCGCCAGTACTTGGTGCAAGAGTTTATTGATGGACAAAATTTAGATTTGGTACTGGAGGCAGAAGGCACTTTCAGTGAAAGTCAGATTCGAGACTTACTTAACAGCTTATTGCCAGTACTTGAGTTTATTCATTCCCACAATGTTATTCACAGAGATATCAAGCCAGCAAATATCATTCTTCGCAGTGATGGGAATCTAGTTTTAGTTGATTTTGGGGCGGCTAAATATGCCACGGGAACTGCTTTACTCAAGACAGGGACTAGTATTGGTAGCCCGGAATATGTCGCGCCCGAACAAGCTAGGGGTAAAGCACTTTTTGCCAGTGATTTATATAGTTTAGGGGTAACTTGTATCCATTTGATGACTCAAATTTCGCCTTTTGAACTATTTGATACGGCTGAAAATATTTGGGTATGGCGGCATTATTTAGTTAATAATCCAGTTAGTGATGAACTGAGTTTCATTTTGGATAAACTGAGTGAAACTGCTACTAATAGACGCTATCAAACAGTATCAGAAGTTCTTAGAGCTTTGAATCAAGCGTCATCTAAATTATCTTCAAATTTACAACCACAGCCTCAATCTACTCAACCTAGTTTTCCGCAAGCTGCACCAGAAGCAAAAAAACAACAAACACCTAGCGCAACTAATCCTAAATCTGAGAATGAATTTGAGTTTAAGTCTTGGCAATGTTTATTAACTCTTGAAGGGCATTCCGGCAGTATTAATGCAGTGGTACTCAGCCGCGATGGAAAAATTATAGCTAGTGGTAGTGACGACACAACTATTAAGTTATGGAATAGGGAAACGGGTACTGAAATTACCACCTTGGGTCAAAGTTCTTCTAATTGGTTTGCAGGAATTAAGTCTATTGCTATTAGTCCTAATGGACAGGTATTAGTTAGTGGTAGTGAAGACAAAACTATCAAGATTTGGCAGTTAAATACTGGCAAGGAAATTCATACTTTTACAGGACATTCAGGAGCAATTAGATCTGTTAGTATTAGTCCTGATGGTCAGCTTTTAGCTAGTGGTAGTGATGATAAAAACGTTAAAATTTGGCAGTTAAATACTGGTAAAGAAATCTCCACACTTACAGGAAGTTCAGATTGGTTTGCCGGAGTTAAGTCTGTTGCTTTCAGTCCTGATGGGGAGTTTTTGGCGAGTGCTGGTGATGACAAAACTGTTAAACTGTGGCGGGTGCGTACTGGTGAGGAAATTCTAAATTTAACAGGGCATTTAGCATCTGTCAAATCTATTATTTTCAGTTCTAATGGGAAAATTCTTATCAGTGGCAGTGAAGACAAGACAATTAAATTATGGAAACTGAGTACAGGTAAGGAGATTTACACTTTTACAGGACATACAGCCTCAGTTAATACTTTGGCAATTAGTCGCAATGGAGAAATTCTCGTCAGTGGCAGTAGCGATCAAATAATGAAAGTTTGGTTCCTAAAAACTAAAGAAGATCGCACTTTTACTGTACATTCCGGTTCTATCAATTCTATAATAATTGCACCGGATGGACAGACTATTATAACTGGTAGCAGTGATAAAACAATAAAAATTCATACTGTCTATTCTCCCGATCTTCCACCTTTGATGAGTCCTAAATCTTGGTGGTAAAATTGGGTGCATAGTACTTTGTTCTTACTTTGTTGAATGGCGATCGCATTCTAATTATTTTACCTTTAGGCGATCGCACCATCAACCCTATTCATTTTCCCACTCACTCGCTTCCCCTGGATAGAAAGAATCTTCTAAAATCTCAGATAAACTGTAGGGGCATTCTACCGGAAAAGTTCGACGAGATAATTCAGTTTCCTTAACAGCTAATTCCACACCTTTAATATAAGCTTTCTCTAGTGCTTCTTCCAAGTAAGGTTTTAAACTGGGATTAACTTCTAGTAACTCAGAAACATCCAAACGTTGAATGCGAATTGTTGCTAACCAACTCCGACTTCTGCGATCTGATTGATATTCCCATTTTAGTAAATGTCCAATTAGCAAACTTAAACGATTTCGCAATTCTTGACGTTGCTGTTTACCCAAAGATTCTATTTCCTCAATTAAATTTTCTAAGTCAAGCTGACTCCATTGTTGATTGCGGAGTAAAGACGCTTGTTCCTGCGTCCATGAGTAGAAATCTGTTTCGTAAAGATTTGGTGAGGGCATTAATATTTCTGAGTTAGTTTCCGGTGCATACATTGAGCTTTTCCACCTTAATCTAACGAACTGTTTTTTTAATATACCTATACTAGGATAGCGCGATCGCACATCCTCAATACATTATTCAGACCTCGTATTTCGTTCTATCCGACTTAGTAGGTCGATAATTGCTTTGAATACTTGTGAAACTGTACTAACAATTGTCACGCTAGTTGTAGCAATCGTTATCAACAAATAAATGGAGAATTCTCGGTTTGAAATGCTTAGACCGAAAGCAAAGCTAATTATAATAAAATTAACCAGGTATTGAGTTGCTTCTATAGTAGTAATTACGTCTTTATACAGTCGGTCTTGATTAGAACTGCCAGATGGTAAATTACTGCTCATAATTACGCCATTTTTGATTAATTTCAATAGGTAAAAGTGTTAGTAGGGTGAACATTGCCCACCCTACTACTATACTACTAACAGCTAACTAAGCGCCAACTGCTTCTTTCGCTGCATACATCACTTCAACAGTAATCTGCGAAATGTTCCTTTCACGGGCAAACTTTTCGGTATTTCGCTTCACTTTCCCCCGGACAAAACCAGGAACTTTATTCAATTCTCCCTGTGCTTCTTTCGTCCAACCTAAGTCAGAATCAGCAGAAATTCCTTTAGTAATTACTTCTTTGGTATCATGTCCGCCAAAGATTTCTAATAGGTGATCTTCCATTCCCAAGGTGAAGGAATTGTAGATTAAATCAACTATTTGATTTGTGCCTTCGTATCCGACGAAAGGTTTGTAACCAATGGGGAAGTTTTGAATGTGAATTGGTGATGCAATTACGCCGCAGGGAATATCTAAACGTTTACCGACGTGGCGTTCCATTTGGGTGCCGAAAATGGCGGAGGGTTCGACTCTGGCGATCGCATCTCCGATCGCACCATTGTCATCACTAATAATCACTTCGTCGCAATATTCGCTAACCTGTTCCCGGAACCAATCAGCATCATATTTACAATAAGTTCCCGCCCAAACTACATGAATTCCCATTTCACGAGCGAGAATTTTGGTAATCGCAGCAGCGTGGGTATTATCTCCAAATACAACGGCTTTTTTCCCGGTTAAATTCTGACAGTCAATGGAACGAGAAAACCAAGCAGCTTGGGAAACATACAAGGTTTGTTCGTTGATGAATTCTTCGTAGTCAACTTCCCCACCTTGAGCATTAATTACTTGTTGAATTTTGCGGATACAACGTGCAGTTTCTACCACTCCCATTGGGGTGATATCTACATAAGGTGTGCCGAATTCTTGTTCTAAATATTTAGCTGCCATTAACCCAATTTCCCGATAAGGAACTAAGTTAAACCACGCTTTCGGCAAATTCTTTAAGTTTTGAACGGAAGCACCTTCGGGAATAATTTGGTTAACTTCAATTCCCAAATCAGCCATTAATTTTTTCAGTTCCATGCAATCATGTTGATTGTGGAAACCTAGAGTTGTTACGCCGATAATATTTACCGATGGTTTTTCGGTTTTACCTTCGGGAAGATTGCCTTGTTTCCGCGCTTTCTCTATATAATATTGGACGATTTGATGTAAAGTTCGATCGGCTGCTTGCAGTTCATTCACCCGATAATGATTCACATCAGCTAACATCACATCGCCTTTCGCTTCTAGCTGGGCGCGATCGACAAAATTCTGCAAATCTTCCTGTAAAATACTAGATGTGCAAGTCGGAGTTAACACGATCAAATCTGGGCGTTCTTCCTGATCTTTGCGGGTAATATTATCAACAACCCTTTCTTGGGAACCTCTAGCTAAAACGTGACGATCGACAATACTAGCAGTCACAGGTGTAAAATCTCTTTCCCGTTCTAACATCGATCGCATCACGTTAAAATAATCATCCCCCAAAGGCGCGTGCATAATCGCATGAACATTTTTGAACGAACTGGCAATCCGTAGCGTGCCAATATGCGCCGGACCTGCATACATCCAGTAAGCTAATTTCATAGTGTTCTCCCTTATCCTGACAACCCAAAGATAATTGCTTGATTATCAAATCGTTTCTGATTCTCTCAGACATACAGGGTTTTATGGAGTAGGTAATATTGCGGGTTTTGTTGGGTTTGCGATCGCTCAAATGCCTTTCCTGACTGGAATTTAGCAACAAATTAAAACAACTAAATTGTTGTTTTAGAGAAATAAATCTTCATGTTTCAGTAAAATTTTGCCAAGCTTTCTCTTGCATAAATTACCAGAAAAGTCAACCAAATTTAGCCATTCGTAATTACCCAAAAACCTGAACCTTTTGGAAAGTAGTCACGTCTAAAAGTGCAGTTTTTGTATTTGGGTAACTATGAACACAAAATTAATTGCACTTTTGGGAACAACCGCCACATTATTTATGTCTACAGCTTGGGTAAATGTAGCTGAAGCACAACCCGCATCGACCACTTCCGATCAACAGCTAATTTTAGCTCAAGGAAAAAGAAATCGACTCAATTTAACTGACGAGCAAAAAACCCAAATGCGGCAAATTCGGGAAGCAACTCGCCAACAAATTGAAAACGTTCTCACCCAAGAACAGAAAGACAAATTGCGTGCAGCCAGAGAACAAAGAAGACAAGAAAGAGGACAACAACAAGCTCAACAAAGTGGTCAACGTCGCGGTCAACGCGGTCAACTTTGGTCTACACTAAATCTCACCTCGGAACAACAAGCACAAATTCAACGCATTCGTCAGGAGTCTCGCCAAAAAATGCAAGCTGTTTTAACTCCTGAGCAACAACAACAAATGCAACAAATGCGCCAAAATCGTCAAAATCGTCCTCAACAACAACCTCAGTAAACTTCAGATCCCCGACTTCTTCAAGAAGTCGGGGATCTAGCTAGCCTTTATTCGTAGGGTGCGTTAACTAAGCGTGTAACGCACCATTCCACTATATATAATAGTGTCAATGCGTAAGTCCTATAATTATTGAGGCAGCAAGGAAGCAGAGGAGAGAATTACAGCAAATTTCTCCTCTTTCCATATTGACTCAGAAATTCGCTAGATCTAGCCCTACGAAGAAGCTATGAGCCTAAACAAAGAACTGAATATTATCGGTGTAATCGGTGATGTCCATGCAGAGGATAAATTTCTAGACAAAGCCGTGCATTTTTTGAAATCAAAAAATGTTGAAAAAATTGTTTGCGTCGGAGATATTGTTGATGGCTTAGGGGACGTTAATGAATGCTGTAATACTCTAATGCGTGAAGAAATTTTGGTCGTTTCAGGAAATCACGCTCGATGGTTATTGAAAAATGAGATGCGCTCTCTAAAAGAGGCTACACAGTTAGATTCGCTTTCGGAGTTTTCCCAGTCGTTTCTATTCTCTCTTCCTTCAACTCTTGACTTCTCTACGCCTCATGGTTTAGCACTTTTGTGTCACGGTCTGGGAAAAAATGATATGGTCCGACTAACTCCTGATGATTATGGGTACGCTATTGATGTCAATACAGATTTGCAAAACTTGATTAGAGAGCAAAAATATAAATATGTTATCAATGGTCATACGCATTACAAAATGGTACGAAACTTTAGCAAGTTGACTATTATAAATGCTGGGACGTTAAAGCACGGGCATGAACCTGGTTTTTTATTGATTGATTTTGTCCAGCAGTTTGTACAATTCTACAAATTTTTTGCAGGCTTTATGATTGAGGATGCAGAAAGAGTCAGTTTAACAACGATAAGATAAAGAATTCAGAAGTACAGCTATTTTTTTACCGCAAAGGACGCAAAGGACGCGAAGAAGGAAAATATGCCAACTTTACAAGATTGGGAATGGTTAGCGGCGAGTTCGGAATATCAAACTGCTGTCTTAGTTCAGCAACTTTTGGAAGAGGGAAAGTTGATGGAAGCAAATCAGGGACTCTACACTTTAATCGAATCAATGGGTAAATCGAAAAAGTTGGCAACGATCAGTCAGTTAACTAGATTGATGGCTCATATCATTAAATGGAAATGTCAACCAGAGATGCGTAGTTCTAGTTGGAGTATTACCATTCGTTCTGCTCGTCTAGAAATCGCCGATATTCAAGAGGAAGTTCCGAGTTTGAATCGTAATTATATAGAGTCTATTTGGCAAAAATGTTTCAAAAGAGCGCTAAAAGATGCCGAAGACGAAATGGGTAAAAGCTGTGAGTTAACTTCTCTTTCATGGGAAGAGGTGTTTGAGGAAGATTACAGATTTTTTAAACCAAATTGAGTCATTTGTTCGCTGCAAAATTGCTTAAAAAAAATTAATCTTTTTGCCTCTTGCTATTAGTTGATTTTTTTGGTATTATTTGACTCATAATGGAAAAGGTGCGCTCATATAACCCCCTTCTCAAAGTGAAAAGCCCTCTACACAAGCATTTCAGACTTAGCTAAGGGAAAGACCCAAGGTTTCCCGCTGCATTTCCAAGAGGTCACGAATGCCTTTTTCGGCGAAATCGAGTAATTGATTCAGTTGAGTGCGAGTGAAAAAACCATGTTCAGCGGTTCCCTGAAGTTCAATCATGGAGAGGTTTTCATTCATTACCACGTTAAAATCAACCTCAGCGACGACATCTTCGGAATAGTTGAGGTCGAGGAAAGGTTCGCCTTCTAAGAGTCCGACGGAGATAGCGGCGACTTGGTGAACAATTGGCGATCGCTCCAACTTACCTTCATTTAGTAACTTTGCGATCGCATCCACCAAAGCCACAAAACCCCCAGTAATCGCAGTCGTTCGCGTACCAGCATCCGCTTGCAAAACATCAGCATCAACCAGAATAGTTCGTTCCCCCAAAACATTCAAATCCAAAGCCGCCCTTAAAGAACGACCAATTAACCTTTGAATCTCCTGAGTTCTACCCGAAAGTTTCATAAACTCCCGTTCTTGACGTTGGGGAGTCGCACCCGGAAGCATTCGATATTCCGCAGTTAACCAACCCTGTCCCTTACCTTCCAAAAACTTAGGTACACCTTCTTGCAAACTCACAGTACAAAGAACTTGCGTATCCCCGCAGTGAGTCAACACCGAACCGGAAGCGAAACGAGTAAAATTGCGCTCAAACCGAATCGGGCGTAATTGATATGGTTCTCTACCATCAGGACGTTGCCAAGACATCGCACTTGCCTCGAAATTTAAACTAGGATACAGCAGTTTGACTAATTTTTTCTAATATATTTTGCTGCACTCGATCGGGAGTTTGTTCGCCATCAATAGATAAAAGCCTTTGACGATAACCGTAGTAATCTAAAATTGGAAGCGTTCGTTCCTGGAATAATTGAATCCGTCGCTGGATAATATCTAGTCGATCGTCAATCAGTCCCCGCTTTAAACAACGAACCTCTAAAACAGACTGGGGTACATCTAACCAAATAGCCCAATTCAGCTGTTGTCCCAAATCTTCTAACAAAAAATCTAACTCTTCAGCTTGAAAAGCCGTTCGCGGATAACCATCAAGTATCCATCCATTAGCAACATCAGGTAATAATAACCTTTGACGCATAAACTCAATCATAATCTCATCAGGTACCAGTTCGCCCTTTGCCACAAACGTTTGCGCTTGCTTACCTAATGGGGTTACAGTGGCGATCGCATCCCGTAAAATATCCCCAGTAGAAATCCAAGGAATAGACAGACAAGAAGATAACCTTTGCGCCTGAGTTCTTTTCCCCGCACCAGCGCCCCCTAAAATTATTAATCTCACAACACAACTTCTCCCCAAAATTGGTACGAAAAATCGACATCAGCTTAACATCTAATTCACCTTAGTATTTTCCTACTAATGATAGATGCCTAGTTATTACTAAAGATTAAGAAATTCCCGACCAATTTAGTATTGACTTAATTGTATATATAGTGTTGTATTATGGATACAAAGCAAAAAATACACTATATTTTGGAAGATAAGCCAAATGGCAGCGCTAACAAATAAAGCTGTCAGCTGGTTCCTAACCATCAATTGTTGACTTATGGTATCCCAGATAGAAACCCCAACTGTTAATTCTGTTCGTGAAAGTTCCGACAATACACAACCTGACCTATTACCGGAAATTGAAGGACTGGTACAAGTATTCACCTCTTCCCATCGCAGTTTCTTCACCAGTGTCATGGCACAAGCATTAAGAATTGCTGGACAAGGAACGCCTGTTTTAGTAGTGCAATTCCTCAAAGGAGGAATTAATCAGGGATATCAACATCCGGTTCGTTTAGGACAAAATTTAGATTGGGTGCGTTGCGACTTACCACGCTGCATTGATACGCCACAATTGGATGAAGTAGAGATGAATTCTCTGCGGGATTTGTGGAAGTACACACAAAAAGTCGTGGATGAAGGAAAGTATGATTTGGTAGTACTAGATGAGTTAAGTTTAGCGGTAAATTTTGGTTTAATTCCCGAAAAGGAAGTATTAGAATTTATTGCTAAACGACCCCATCAAGTCGATATTATTATGACTGGGCCAGAAATGCCAGCCGCAATTTTGGATGTGGCAGATCAAATTACCGAAATTCGCCGCAGTCATCGTCCTTAATTGAAGCCAGTCTTGACTTTACTTGCTAAGTACCCGACCGAAACTAAACACAAAGCCAAGGCATATATCTTGATGTTTCAGTGTTCGCCAAGTTTGTTAATCCAAATACGATGACGAACACTGACAATATTACTTTTTTGTAAATCTGAAAGTAATTGGTTTTGCTAGTTATGACAAAAGAAATAACAGCTGATGATTGGAAATTAGTTGACGAAATTGCTGAAGAGGTTCTTGAAGATTTTCTATCTCTTAATAAGGCTGAATTAGATAAATTTGAAGATTTTATTGTAAACCCTAAAAAACTTTTTTTACATTATTGTAATTATAATTCAGAACATGATTGTAAAGTTATTGAACGCGATAAGCGTTGTCGGTTGTGTGGTGCTACTGATAATCTACAGGTTTATCACAACCAGCTAAGTCTTTTCGTTGCTGTTCAACGTCCAACGTTTAATGAAAATGCGGTATCCTAGTACTTCTGATGTGATTCGTGATTACTTGTAAAGCTATGATTAAAAACGATATTTGGATTACTCAAATGGCACAAAAGGGTATGATCTCACCCTTCGAGCCTCAGCAAATGCGTCGTGCTGGGGACTTACCTCTTATATCATTTGGTTTGAGTAGCTTTGGTTATGATATTAGGCTGTCCCCATCAGATTTCCGCATTTTTAGGCATATTCCTGGTACTGTAGTTGATCCGAAGAACTTTAATCCCGAAAACTTGGTAACGACCAAACTCCACCAAGATGGCAATGGGTCTTATTTTATACTTCCTGCTCATTCCTACGGCCTTGGAGTTTCCTTGGAAAAGCTAGAAATACCGGACAATATTACAGTAATCTGCATCGGTAAAAGTACTTATGCTCGCTGTGGTATAATTGCCAATGTAACTCCTGCTGAGGCAGCTTGGCGAGGTTATTTGACTCTTGAGTTATCCAATGCTTCCAGTGCTGATTGCCGTATTTACGCAAACGAAGGGATAGTACAGTTAATGTTTTTAGAAGGCGAACCCTGCGCTGTTAGTTACAAAGATCGTCAGGGAAAATATCAAGATCAACCAGACACAGTAACTATTGCCCGTATTTGAATTGTAGAACATAATTTTGATTATTAGATTATGACTCAATAAACCAAATAGGCGTATGTCAATTGGTATATCTGCATTAACTTCAAAAATGATAGGAAGAAGGTAATTGATTAGGTAAATATCAAGACCAAGCAGAAGTTGTGACCTTGGCTAGAGTGTAATTTTGCAAGCAAAAGTAGTTCTTTGTAATTATTAGTTTGGGCAAAATTTAGGTTTAACTAAATTTCGCCCTATTCTGCCTAACCAGCTTTTACTGCATTTGCAATAACACTTGTCTTAGCACATCTGGGGGAACTTGGTCTGTTACTGTTGCTTCACCTATTCGCCTTGGTAAAACAAACCGCACTTTACCTGATTTCACCTTTTTATCAGATTGCAAAGAGTCAATTATTTCCCCAATATCTAAACCTTCAGGCAATTTACTAGGTAAACCAGTTTTTTTAATTAACTCATTTTGCCGTTCTGTTGCTTCCTTGCTCCACATCCGCAAATCTACAGCAATTTGACCTGCTGCTACCATACCAATTGCTACTGCTTCGCCGTGATTTACTACTTTATAACCAGTCAAACTCTCTACAGCATGACCAATAGTATGACCGTAATTTAGCAAAGCTCTTAAACCTGATTCTTTTTCATCTTTTCCGACCACAATTGCTTTTGCTTGGCAAGAATGGGTGAGGATGGTTTGCAACATTTCTTCACTCAAATAGCGCAGTTGGTCTAATTTTTCGCATTCTTCTAATTTGGCAAATAAATCGGCATCCCAAATTACTCCATATTTAATTACTTCCGCCATGCCAGCCCGAAATTCTCTAGGGGGTAGGGTTTTCAAAACTTGTGGGTCGATTAATACTAATTTAGGTTGGTGAAATGCCCCTATTAAGTTTTTCCCTTTGGGATGATTTACTCCGGTTTTTCCGCCTATAGCTGCATCTACCATTGCTAGTAAACTGGTGGGCACTTGGACAAAGTTGATTCCCCTGAGCCAGGTAGCAGCTGCGAAGCCTGCCATATCGCCAATTACGCCTCCGCCCAAAGCTACAATTGTTGAAGTACGTTCTAGACGGTTTTCTAAGGCGGTATTATAAATTTTGACAATAGAATTCAGGGTTTTGTATTGTTCGCCAGCAGACAGGTTGACGGAAAATACTTCAAATCCAGCATTCGTGAGAGATTTAATTGCCCTCTCTCCATAACGTTTAAAAATTGCCGGATTGGAAACTAACAATACTTTTTCGCCCAAATGCAACGGTTTGCTTTCTTTTCCGTTCATCCAGGTGCCCAAATTGTCTAAACTTCCGGGTACGATCGCTATTTCATAACGATTCTGCGGTAAATTAACATCAATAACAGATTGCATTATCTAAATCCTGACCCAAATACGAGGAACACAAATGGCTGTAGTATCTTACGCGGTGATTTTGCTTGGCGCTTACGCAGTAGCTCTTGGCTTGTTTTTTGCTCTTAGAGCTACCAAGCTAATCTAAAATTGAGAAATGGGTACGTTGTTGCGCTTTAGCGCTCTATTACTCGGTTAAGAGCGCTAAAGCGCAACAACGTACTTAATTTTAATATATTTAGCAACTTGGGTTAACTGGCTAACGCTGTTTTTCTGGCGGTTGCAGATGATAATTTTGCCTCTTCTGCCAGCAATTCATTTAGCTGTCTTTCGATTTCGTCACGCACAATTTGACGATATTCTAAAAAGTGTTCGTTGTGGGCGCAAACAGTTAAGTAATGTTCCCAAACTCCGGGATTACGTTTGATAATACTAAATAGGTGATGCCAGAATTTCCAGCGAGTTTTCCGTTTGATGCCCTGTCGCCAAACTACAATTAATAATGCCCGTAAATCTATCCAACTGGGCATTTTAAATTTAGCTTTCACTTTTGGCGCACCTAGCATTAAGAAACAGCGATAATTTCTATCTAAAAACTGTTCTGCTTCGTACAAATCCCAGAATGCTTCTACATATTCCTTAGCAATGTCTTCTAAAGGACGAGTTGGGATAAAATTCATTAAAGTTGTTTGATTAATATTGCAATTTTGGTTGCGTAACCGTCCCTCTTTTTCTAATCTTTGCCATAAGGCTGTATTCGGTAAAGCTTGCAGCATTCCAAACATTACTGTGGGGATTCCTGTTTGTTCAGCAAATTGGACTATTCGCTTACCTGCTCCATTTTTCTCCCCATCAAACCCAATAATAAATCCTGCCATCGGGCGCAGTCCAGCCTGGATGATTTTTTGGACTGATTCAATTAAGGAATTGCGCGTATTTTGGAATTTTTTAGTTAAACTGAGGCTATCTTCATCTGGTGTTTCGATTCCCAAAAATACAGCATCAAAATAACATTGCACCATTAATTCCATTAATTCTTGATCTTGCGCCAAATCTACGGAAGCTTCGGTATTAAATCGGAAAGGGTAGCCATGTTCGGCTTGCCAAACTTTCAATTCTTTAAGTAACAGTTTGACGTTGCGTTTATTGCCGATGAAGTTATCATCAACCATAAACACTCCTCTACGCCAACCTAATTGGTAAAGATAATCTAATTCAGCTAAAAGTTGTTGTGGGGTTTTGGTTCTGGGTTTGCGACCGTATAAAACAATTATGTCGCAAAATTCGCACTGAAAAGGACAACCTCGTGAGAATTGAATTGACATGGAATCATAAGCATCAAATTCTAATAATTCAAAGCGGGGAATTGGTGTATTACTGACATCGGGTTTTTCGCCATTGGCGTGAAATATTCTGGTTTCTGCGCCATTTTTAATTGCTTCCACAAACATTGGTAGGGTAATTTCCCCTTCATCTAAAATTAAGTAATCGGCCTCTGCTGCTTGTGCTTCTTCTGGTAAAGTTGTAGGATAAGGGCCACCAACGGCTACTTTTTTGCCTCGTTTTTTTGCGGCTTTAATTTGAGCAATAAAGTCTTCTTTTTGGACGATCATTGCTGATATAATTACTAAATCTGCCCATTCCCATTCGGCTTCGGTGACAGTCCTAATATTCCGATCGACTAACTTAAATTCCCAATTTTGCGGTAAAATAGCTGCTACTGTTACTAATCCCAAAGGTGGTAATAGAACTTTGCGATCGACTAATTCTAAAATCTTCTCGTAAGACCAAAATGTTTTGGGAAACTGGGGATAAACTAACAGAACTTTCATAATACTCATCCTCACTCCAGGTCATTCAATTTTAAATTTTGGATTGAACTTAGAGATAAATCTAAGGTGTTATAACTTTGTGTTCTAGATGATTTTAGCTTATTATTTGATTTTGTGTATTAGAAACGATTATTGGCACTAATCGTTACTACAAAATAGCTTCATTTTTCTCGATCGTCAAAAGCTTGTTTGTAATCTTTAATTCTGTTTTCAACAGCTTTGGATGAGTTATAATTCGCTGAGTTCAGTGTGATTTGCGGGGGTTCGCTAATGCCGCTAGTTTTCAGTAGATCCTTAATTGTGGGACAATAAACTGGTAAACCAAAGGTAGCTGGATTAATGGGATTTGTATAGGTAAAGTGACGATATTCCAGACAAAATCTATCCCAAGCTGCCATTTGAATGCGGAACAACCAAATTAAAATATCGGCTAACCAAGGAGATAAATTCACCCGAAATATAATCGGTTTTTGCAGATATTCACAAGCTTCTTCTACTGCTTGATTTACAGTTGTCGGTTGATTTCCTAACACTAACCAATTTTTTTGGTCTCGACTAGGAGGATTTTTCAGTAAGTAATAAACTACTTGGGCAATATCTTTAGCATGGATGAAGTGAAAACTGCCTTCAGTTTTGAAAAATCTGATGTAATTAATCCATTTTTTTAACCCTGGTAAACCAGAGGAAATATGCGAATAAGGATGTTTTTCATCTCCTCCTAACACCAAGGTAGGAAATAGGGTAGTAAGGCGATCGGCAATTGGTAATTTTGATATTCTACTCAAACCTTCGTATTTAGAACGGATATATTCAGTGCCTAATTCTCTTGCTTCTTTAAGTAAATGATTATGTCTATCTAAAATGCTTGCAGTCGAAAAATAAATTACCTGTTGACACACCTTTGGATCGAGGTAATTCAACAACTGCATGGTTTTAAAAACATTAACATCCAAAGCTTCTTGCTGACCACCCCAAGCTGCTGCTGTTAAAATTGCACAATCAATTGTTTTCAGCATTTTTGCCAAGCGAGAAATATATTTCATATCCCCTTGGACAACATTGATTCCTGGACGCGAATTACAGTCAATTCTTAACTTTCTGGGGTCTCTAACTAACAGAAATAACTCATGTTCTGTTTCGTTAATTAAGGTTTCGGCAATATAGTGACCTATGCAGCCACTAGCACCAGTAAGTAAAATGCGTAAGCAATCTTTATTTGGATTTAGCGCAGTTTCAGAAGCGATAGGTAAAGGTGATTCAACAGAAGTTTTTATTGGTTCAGAAACCGTAGCTGGTTGAGAAACTTTTAATTCCGGTTTTTCTTGAATTTCCTGTATTTCTGAACTTTCAGAATCGCTTAAATCTGGGGTTTCCTGAATTACTACCGCCTCCGCTTCCCCCACAGAACTTGATTCTTCGGTTTCCTGAATTTCCGATAATTCTGCATTTTCAGAATAGCTCAAATCTGGTGCGTCCTGAATTACGATCGCCTCCGTTTCCGCCACAGGAATTTCAGCAGAACTTGACTCTTGTGTTTCTGAACTTTCGGAATAGCTCAAATCTGGTGCGTCCTGAATTACGATCGTCTCCGTTTGTGCCAGCGGAATATCAGGAGAACTTGACTCTCCAGTTGCTTGAATTTCCCTGGTTTCGGAAGTCTCAGCCACTGTCAAATCTGGTGCGTCCTGAATTGCGATCGCCTCCGACTGAGTTAGTAGAATTTCGGGAGAACCTGACTCTCCCTTATCCTGAATTTCCTCAGAAACTAAACTATTTAAAGTAGCCTCTGAAGTTATGGTTTCAGGTGCTTTCGAGTCATCAGATTCCGATACAGAAACTTCAGGAGAATTCACCTCTAGGCTTTCCTGTTTTTCCGGGTTATTTGCCTCTCCTGCTAGAGAATCACCTATCACCTATCACCTCTGAAATTCTATCTTCTTATTGCAATGCCCCAATTTTAGTGCAGAATTTCAAGCATGAATGGTGAGCAATTTATCAGCTTGCTTGGCAGTTTCAAAAAAGAAAGCGACATTTTCCTCTGGAGTAGTTGGTAAAACGCCATGACCTAAATTTAGGATATGACCTTTTTTACCAGCTTTGCGAATTGTATCTAAAATCCGATCGCGGATAAAGTCATGAGAACCATACAAAACGCAAGGGTCAATATTTCCCTGCACCCCCATATTTTCACCGAGTCTCTTTCTTGCTTCTGCCATATCTACCGTCCAGTCTACACTAACGATATCCACACCAGATTCACTCATGCGATCGAGAATTCCTGCACTGCCATTAATATAAAGAATCATTGGCGTATCTGGGTGAGTAGCTTTCACTTGTTTCACCACTCGCTGTTGATAAGGCAGCGCCAAAGTCGCATAATCTTGGGGACTTAATTGCCCAGCCCAAGAATCAAACATCTGCACCACTTGAGCACCACTGTCAATCTGATATCTTACATAAATGGCGATCGCATCTGCCAGTTTACCCAAGAACTCATGTAACAAGCTTGGCTCTGTAAAAGCCATACTCTTGATTATTGTGTAATCCTTGGAAGACTTGCCTTCAATAGCATAAGCCGCCAAAGTCCAAGGCGCACCCACAAAACCCAAAACCGTCGCCCGATCGCCCACTTCTTGCCGTAAAATTTGTAAAGTTTCCCTAACAAACGGCAAACAAGTTTCCGGTTCCAAAGGTTTCAGGTTTTTCACCTGTTCCAGGCTGCGAATCGGCGGCTCGATTACTGGCCCTCGGCTTTCTATGATATCGAAAGGTATGCCAATTCCGGGCAAGGGAGTTAAAATATCCGAAAATAAAATTACTCCATCGGGTTGGAAAGCGCGGAAAGGTTGCAGGGAGATTTCCACTGCTAAATCTACATTTTCTGAGCGATCGCGAAACGAGGGATACTTATCTCGTAAATCACGATAAGCTTTCATATAGCGTCCAGCTTGTCGCATCATCCACACAGGAGGACGTTCCAACACTTCGCCACGCGCCGCCCGTAACAGATAAGGAATCTGGGTTGACCCAGCCATCTAAACTCGTCCTATATTAGTTTTTTAAGTGCATTCGTTAGCTTATCATTCATCAACACATTTATTCGCATTTCTTTTTGTTTCTTCTAGATTTACAAAGCCCTGACCCACACCTCATCCTTTAAAATTAGAAGTAAAGGCCAATTCCAGCCCAATCATTCGACGCTAATCAGCGAAAGCTTTTCACTGTTGATATCTCAGTAAATAAAAACCGCTAAATCTTGGCAAATCAAGGCAGCGAGTTTTGGATCAAAAAATTACCTTCAACAACATAAGGGGATTTATAATGTATAAAAAAATTTTGGTAGCAATAGATAGTTCAAAAATTAATCAACAAGTATTTGATGCAGCTGTAGATTTAGGAAAACAGAATAACGCTACCTTAATGCTGCTGCACGTCCTCACAGACGAAGAAATGGGTCTGACAGAAATTGCTACACAACACATTTCTGCTTTAGAATATCACGCTGCAATGGTAGAGCAAGTGGAAGCTTATCTGAAAGAAAAAGAGCTTTTTCGCCAAAAATACTTAAGTTTATTAGAATCTTGGGCTAAAGAAGCTGTTGATGCTGGAGTTCCTACCGAATACACTCTTAATTATGGTGGCCCAGGTCGGACGATTTGCGACTTTGCGAAAAGTTGGGATGCCGATTTAATTATTATGGGTCGGCGCGGTCTTTCCGGCTTCAGCGAATTTATCATGGGCAGCATCAGCAATTATGTAGTTCATCATTCTCCCTGTTCTGTCCTCATTGTCCAAGAGAAATAGACATTTAGCGTTCTTATGCTACTAGTAATAAGAACGCTAAAGCGCAACTACATAGCCCTTAGTTTGGCGGATCGAAGCGGTTGACAAAGGTAGCGATCGCAATCATTGGTAAACTCACGCCCAAACAAATCAACCATTGATCTAAATTCATTGGTGCAGTCTTAAATACATTGTTGATAAACTCAGAATTGGCGAAGATAATTTGCAGAATTACTGCAACGACAATTCCAGCAGCTAAAGCAGGCGCACCACTAACCTTTTCCTTCGAGCCATTAAATTTGGCAACCAAAGAAGGGACTAATTGACTGATACTAAGGAGATAAAAAATTCTGCCCATAACTAATGATTGAATTGCCATAGTCCGGGCTAATTCTATACTACCCCAAGGTGCTTGGCGTACCCATTCAAACATTCCGAAAATCAGCGTCCAGTTGTAGAGAGAAATTGCTAGAATTCGCTTAATTCGATTCACTGTCAAGAAAGGCTCATTCACCGGACGTGGTGGGCGTTTCATCACACCTGCTGACTTTGGTTCAAAGGATAATGGCACGGTCATTGTGATAGAGTTGAGCATATTTAGCCAGAGAATTTGTAGAGATAAAATGGGCAATTCTCTACCTAACAAAGTACTAATTAAAATTGTCATTGATTCTCCACCATTCACAGGCAGAATAAAGCAAATTGCTTTCAGGAGGTTTTTATAAACCGATCGCCCTTCTTCCACCGCTGATTCAATTGAGGCAAAATTATCATCAGTTAATATCATATCTGATGCTTCTTTTGCTACTTCCGTACCACTTCCCATCGCAATCCCGATATCTGCTTGCTTCAAAGCGGGGGCATCATTTACCCCATCTCCTGTCATGGCGACAATCTCACCTTTTGATTGCAAAGCTTCAACAATTCGCAGCTTTTGTTCGGGTGCAACACGGGCGAATACACTACCTTCTTCTACCGCATTTGCTAATTGAGAATTGCTCATTTCTGCAAGTTGAACACCCGTGTAAGCAATCACTTTTTTATTCTTGCGAAATCCCATTCTGCGGGCGATCGCTTGGGCGGTAGTGATGTGATCGCCAGTAATCATTTTTACCTGAATTCCGGCACCTTGACAGGCGTGAACAGCTGCGATCGCTTCTGGGCGTGGCGGATCGATCATCCCTTGCAAACCAATAAAAATTAGCCCGGTTTCAATATCTGGATGATCCACCGTTTCTTGAGTTATTGGCACGGATTTTTTAGCAAAAGCTAGAACGCGCAAACCATTTTTCGCCAAGTCATTAACTCGCTGTTCAATAAGTTCGTGATTTACAGAGGTTTCTGTTCCTTCTGCATCTAATGCCGAAGTACAACGCTGCAAAATTGACTCTGCTGAACCTTTAATATAAACTACATTTCCGGTGCGGTTTTTATGCAGCGTTGCCATATATTGAAACTGCGATTCAAACGGAATAGAATCTAAGCGCGGATACAATTTTTCGATCGCTTGTTGAATCATTCCTGCTTTCGCCGCTGCACTAATTAACGCCCCTTCCGTTGGATCGCCAACTACTACCCAACTGCCATTTTTCTGTTCTAAATGCGAATCATTACACAACAAACCAGCTTTCAAACATTCTTCCAGAGTGGGATTTTTCTTTAAATCAACTGGTTGTTGATTAAGCATAATTTTCCCGTCTGGATTGTAACCTCTGCCAGCAATAGTGAAAGGTAAACCTCCAGCTAAAATTCCTTGCACTGTCATTTGATTTTCGGTTAAAGTTCCCGTTTTATCCGAACAAATTACAGTTGCGCCACCCAAAGTTTCCACTGCTGGCATTTTTCTCACAATGGCATTACGACTCGCCATTCGGTTTACGCCAACCGCTAAAGTTACGGTAATTACTGCTGGTAAACCTTCAGGAATTGCGCCAACAATTAAAGCAACCGCAGCTTCTACCGCATCATTAAAACTTCTTTGCCCTAACCCGATCGCAAAGGTTAAAGTTGCCATAAATAGCACAAAAAACAACCAATTTTGGCTAAATTGATTGAACTTACGAGTTAATGGTGTAGTCAGATGAACTCGTTGATCTAATAATTGAGAAATCTTACCAGTTTCGGTGTTATTTCCAGTAGCGATAACTACACCAGTTCCTTGTCCAAAGGTAACAAAACCGCCAGCATAAGCCATGTTATCACGTTCGGCTAAAGGGGTTTCTGGTGGTAAAAGTATTTCGTGAATCTCTTTTTCTACAGCAACGGATTCCCCGGTTAAAGCTGATTCATCAATTTGTAAATCCCTAATTTTAATTAGGCGCAAATCGGCGGGAACTTTATCACCAGAAGTGAGTAAAACAAGATCGCCAGGAACTAGTTCTTCTGAGGAAATGCGAAGTTTTTTCCCATCCCGAATTACAGTAGCTTCAGTTTTTACAGCAGAAGCTAATGCTGCGATCGCACCCTCAGCTTTAGACTCTTGCACAAAGCTAATTATCGCGTTAGTAGTTGTAACACCCCAAATTACTCCCGCATTTAGCCATTCACCAATAATTGCTTTAATTGCCCCGGCACTTAATAAAATAATTAACAGGGGTTGATTAAACTGCAAAATAAATTTTAACCAAGCAGGTTTTCCTTTTTTAGCAGTAAGCTGGTTTAGTCCATATTCAGATTTTCGTCTAACTGCTTCTTCGTTACTTAAACCATTTTCTAAATCTGTATTTAATAAATAGGATATTTTATCTTCTGGTAAACTGTGCCACTGTTGTTGAAGTGATTCTTGTTGATCGATCGCTAACATACTACCCTCTTCAAAGCTTTATAAATAGCTTCAAATCTGGCAATAAAACTTAAATGAAACTGAAATGAGAAACTTCTTAAATGCTAATACTAATTCTCTATGAGGATGCGCTGTACGGAACCTCACCCCAAACCCCTCCCCGTCCACAGGGAGGGGCAATCATTAAGTGCAATTTTACACAGAATTGGTATAAACAACAAAAAAACAGGGTTCTAACCCTGTTACCTGTCAACGGCTGAAAACGTTTTTAGTGGAGTGCTAGTTAAACTAGTGATTTGTCCATGTACGCTTGCATTTTTTCATGGTCAAATTCAATATTCCATAAGCAGAATTGAAGTCTTCTTTTACACTTCAAGATCTTGCTTTAATCGTCATCAGCAATGCTGATATTCTACTAAAGTTGATAGCTTTGCGTATCAGAGTAGCCCTCTCCGATTCGGCTATCATCTTTAATTGTGTTATTAGTTTTTAAGACCTTTATGAGAAGTACATGAGAAAGTTCTCATACAATTTATCATCAACCAAACAAACTATTGCTAGAGATAACTTTGTAGAGTGGGTCAAAAGAGCCAAAATCTCTCTTAATTTAAAGATTATAGCTCTGACGCACCTTAAGATTGTGCTATTAGTGAAAATTCTGCTAAAAATTCAAGTAGAGAAGCGATATCCCATTCCCCGAACGGTTTCAATTTTATCGCTGCCTAATTTTTTGCGAAGATAGCCGACATAAACATCGACAATATTAGAATTTGGGTCATAATCGTAACCCCAAACGCTACTTAAGAGTTGTTCTCGACTTAAAACTTGTCCGGGATGGCGCAGAAAAGTTTCTGCTAAGATAAATTCACGGGCGGATAATTCGACATTCCGATCGCCTACAGCCACCTTTCGGGAACGCAAATCTAGTAAAATATTGCCGACTTGTAATATTAAATCATCTTTTTTGGCAAAACTGGTGCGATCGCGCAATCTAACGCGCACTCTCGCCAACAACTCTTCAAACCGGAAAGGTTTAGTCACATAATCATCCGCACCACCTTCTAACCCCGCTACCTTATCAGCAACATCATCACGCGCCGTCAGAATAATTACCGGAAGCGTTTCTCCCCTTCCCCGCAACTCTTCCAAAACTTCTAAACCATCTTTCCCCGGTAAACCCAAGTCCAGAATTAACAAATCAAAATCTTTACTATCAGCTATCCTAGCTGCGGCTTGTCCATCATCTACTATTACAGTAGTAAAGCCATTAGCTTTTAAACCTTTTTCCAAAAAAGATGCAATTCGCGGTTCGTCTTCAGCGATGAGTATTCTGTTCATTTAGAATAGAAAATCAATTTCTAGATCATCCCTCGTTTTTTTAGCTTCGCTAAGGCATCTTCAGCAGCAGACTTTTCGGCATCTTTTTTGCTGCGTCCCTTGCCTTCTCCATACTTTTCCTCACCTACATATACTTTGGCAAGAAATTCTGGAGCATGAGACTCCCCACCTGCTTGAACTGTAACATATTTGGGTAGCAAAGTTGTGCCGAGATTAGCCATTACCCATTGCTGAAACTGATTTTTAGCATCTACATTCGATCGAGACACTACAATATTTTCTGGAACCGAATCAAACAGTTTTTTCACAAAGGCACGAACTGGCTCAATATTGGAATTATTATCCAGATAGTAAGCAGCAATAAAAGCTTCAAAAGTGCTACTGAGTAAATTGGGATTAGTGAATCCTCCCTCTCTAATTGTGCCTTTACCAAGGCGCATCCTAAAGTCTAAACCTAGTTCGATCGCAAACCGCGCCAGTTGCTTTTCATCCACCAACGCCGAACGCCGACGAGTCATTTGATCTTCTGACATTTCCGGGTGAAGACGATAGAGATAATCCCCACTCAAAAAAGTTAACAAAGCATCACCCAGAAACTCTAAACGTTCGTTATTCTCTTCCCCTTCTCCAGGGTTATCGTTCACATAAGAACGGTGTGTCAGTGCATGACGCAGCAGTTTTTCATTATTGAAATTTGGCACTTTTATTTCCATTTCTCTCTCTCCTTTTTTTTGGGTTCGATCGTCCTTAGATTTGAATTCTGTTAATTTGGTAGTCATGAAAAAAGCCTATAATTAATGTCGTGGAGAAACCCGGTTTCTCTGAGAAACCGGGTTTCTGATCGCTGTAGCAAGCTTAAGGAACAAGTTGAATTTGTTCCCCAACTAACTTAGGCAGTTCCTCTATAAAGTGGAAGTTCTTATCACCAACAAGCTTTGCTAGCTTTGGACTTGCACTACCTCTTTGAGCAAAAATTATCACTCTTTTACCCAAAGAGAGGAGAACGCTAATTAAGCCTGCATAGTCTCTGTCTCCTAAGACAAGAATAATTTTTTTAAGAGACGGTCTAGAGGCAACCAATTGAATACAATCACATATCAATTGCTTATCTGCACTGTTCTTGGAAGGGTCAAGAACATCAATCCCTTTACACCCAATATTCTGCATGGTGTTTATGGCAGAAACTTGGTTTTGATGGTAGGAATTATAGTATGCCTGGAAGCAATTCAGACGACCTTCCAATGTGGCAAAATTCTCCAAGTCTTTACCGTACTTTGGAATTGAAAGGACGTTCTGAATATCGACTAAAATAGCAACTAGCTCTTTGCGAGCAGAGATTTTTTGCATTTTTTTGTCCAAATTTTTAAATTGTGATTTGGACAGCATCAAGAACAAAGCTTTGCACAGGAAATAAAATAAAACAGAATTTTTACCTGTGACAAAACAGGCAACCTACATCTTCGGTCGGTCAAAGTCTCAGATGCAAGGATTGAGGTATCCGATAAAGGATTGGCTTAACCCTCGGCATGAGGATTCATGTTTAGATGGGGAAAATTAATTGGGAAAGCCTGGAGAGTGATGATATTATCTGCGATCGCATCCCTATTACCAAGCAAATAACATAACGCATAAGGCACTGGTAATTTCACCAATGACTTATGCGCCATGTTAAATGCTTGATAATAAGATACAGCCGCAAATAATATCATCACTCTTCAAGCTTCCCCAATTAATTTTCCCCATCTAAACATGAATCCTCATGCCGAGGGTTAAGCCAATCCTTTATCGGATACCTCAACCCTTGCAGCTGAGACCGCAACCAAGCTGAATAGTGTTTACGGCTCTTTTTGCTGCCTTACTAATTCATTGCATACTGTATGTTGAATGTCAAGAGTATAATCGAATTTATTTTTTCGCTCTGTGCTTCCAGAAACCTAATTTCTCCAAAACATCGCATTTCTTTCCAGTATTTCCTACTTCTGTTTTGGCGGAAACACCCTATTTAAATCCAAAAATAAATCTGGAAAAGAAGGTAACGCGATCGCTTGATTTGGTAAAACAATTCGTCTATTCTGATAACCAAAGTTTCCTTGACTATTTTGAAAAGGTTCGCTGTGAGCTTCTAACTGATTATCGGATAAATTAAATATCCAATAGTCAGAGATTCCGGCTTCAGCATAGAGAGATAACTTAACTTCTCGATCGTAATTCAAAGTAGAATCGGAAATCTCAATTACCAATAACACATCATTTGGTGTAGGGTGAGCAGATAAATAGTCATCAGGCTTGTTTTTTACGATCGCAAAATCTGGTTCAGGTTCGCTGTTGTTTAGTAATAAGATGGGAGACTGACAACGAAGAGTTGCCGCATCTCCTAACAGTCTAACTAATTCTCGAAGCAACTTAGAAATACAAGTTTCGTGAGCCGTACCTTTTGCTGCCATTTCGATAATTTCTCCTCTGATTAACTCAATACGATCGTCTTCGTGGAAGAAGCCGATTTCTGTGAGTTTGTGGTATTCTTCTAAAGTGAAACGTTTAGCTTGAGTCATCTTCATAACTGTTACCATTTCAGCGAAATTATTAATGTTTTTATTTTACATTCCTGGCAATTTCAAAGGCAAAACCAATACAAAAATTGAGCCTTTACCTAATTCGCTTTGTAATTCTACTCTTCCTTCATGAGCTTCGACAATTGCCTTAACTATTGCTAAACCTAAGCCGTAACCTTCCGATCGTCTGCGACTATTCGTTACTCGTGCGAACCTTTCAAAAATTCGCTTTTGTTCTTTAGGTGATATGCCTTCTCCAGTATCGCGTACCCAGAAAAAAACTTGGTTATTTTTAGCAGCTGACCCTAAAAAAATTGCATCTTCTCGCTTAGTATGTTGCACTGCATTTTGGGCTAAATTCATCATAGCTTGAGTTAATCTTTGGCGATCGGCTATAATGCGACAAAAAGCGTGAGATTCGATGTACCAATGGCGATCGCCTAAAGCCTTCGCCTTCGCTAACAATTCATCCGTAAACACCTCAACATCAACAATTTCTAAATTTAAAAAATCCGGTCTTTCCGCTTTTGCCAATAACAACAAATCATTCACTAACCGACTCATTCTATCTAATTCATCGGTGACAATAGCTAAAGTTTCCTTTTGTTCTTCAGGATCGTCTCCTAACAATTCTAAATGACCGCGAATAATCGTGATAGGTGTTCTTAATTCGTGACCCGCATCATTAATAAAATTGCGTTGACTAGTAAAAGCTGCTTCCAATCTATCCAACATTGCATTAAAAGTAATGGTTAATTCAGCAATATCATCTGAACCTTGCACCGCGATTCTTTTGCCTACATTAGAACCACTAATTGACTGTGCTGTTGCCGTTAATAATCGCAAAGGTCTTAACACCCTTCCCCCTACCGCCCAAATTACCACAGCAGCAACAATTAAGACCATTAATGTTACTAATACCATCACAACCGTAACTTCATTCAGCTTTCGTAACTCGCTTTCTGTAGAGTGTATGACAACAAAAACTCCCGGCTTTTGACCATCAATATTAACAGGTTGAACCACATATCTAATATTATCTTCAGGAGTAATTTTTTCTCCTTTTTCCAGTTTAGTCGCTCTCGACCAGCGGTTTAATAATTTCCGATCTCGCACTAATACTTCTGGTAAAGCTGAGGGACTAGCTTTGTAAAATTTACCATCAATGTAACTCAGCATAAATTCCCCATTAACGGGAATATTCCGCGAGAGGAAATCATCAAATAAACTTTCGACTTCACAACAACCAAATTCGCGATATCCTTCAAGTAATTGCCGGAACTCCGTAATCTCTTGCACCAAAATTTGTTTGCTGCGTTCTTCTAACCTGACAGAAAGTACTTGACGCACAGCAAAAATAGTCAGTGTTGTGGAACAAGTCATAAGTAGTACGTACCACATAATAATTCGGGTACGAAGTCCGTAGAAAACTCGCCGCCATCCCCCAAAATGTTGAGTGTTAGTCATCGGATTTTCGAGCAAGATCTAAAATTGATTGGTCTGAAGTCGGAACTTGGTTATTAGGACTCGAACAACTGAAATTTAGTTGTTGCCACCAAAGTAACTCTCTAACCCCGCCGATTTCAAGGGAATAAGTCCTCATTTCCTGTTATGCTAAAAGACTGGATGTGCCAAGTCGGAAAAAATGCCTGCGTTAATTCTCCCTCAAACTACCGCTTTTCCCTTAACTGCTGTTGTCGGACAAGAAGCAATCAAGTTAGCATTGCTGTTGGCAGCGATCGATCCGACATTGGGAGGAGTAGCGATCGCAGGTCGCAGAGGAACCGCCAAATCAGTAATGGCGCGTGCGCTGCACTCACTTTTACCACCAATTGAAGTCGTCAAAGGTTCCTTCTGTAACGAAGCACCCTCAGAAACCCGGTTTCTTGAAGAAACCGGGTTTCTGGAAACTCAAATCATTCCTGCGCCTTTCGTGCAAATTCCCTTGGGAACTACCGAAGACAGATTGCTCGGTTCCGTAGATGTGGAACAATCTGTAAAAAAGGGAGATACTGTCTTTCAACCGGGGTTACTCGCTTCCGCACATCGAGGAGTTCTCTACGTCGATGAAATTAATCTCCTTGATGACCAAATTGCCAATCAACTTTTAACAGTGTTATCGGAAGGACGCAACATCATCGAACGGGAAGGAATTAGTTTCGAGCATCCTTGCCAACCTTTGTTTGTTGCCACTTATAATCCAGAAGAAGGGCCATTGCGGGAACATTTGCTCGATCGCATCGCCATCACCCTTTCCGCAGACGGTGTTTTAGGGTTGGACGATCGTGTACAAGCAGTCGAACAAGCATTACAATTTTCCCGTTCCCCCCAACAATTCCTCTCCCAATACGCCGAAGACATCGACAACCTAAAAACCCAAATCATCCTAGCGCGAGAATGGCTTAAAGAAGTTACCATTACCAAAGAGCAGATCGCCTATTTAGTAGAAGAAGCAATTCGCGCCGAAGTGCAAGGACATCGCGCCGAACTCTTCGCCGTCAGAGTCGCCAAAGCAGCAGCAGCATTCGACGGAAGAAACACCGTCAACTCGGAAGACTTACGCCGCGCCGTAGAATTAGTTATCGTTCCTCGCGCCACAGTCGTTCAAACTCCACCAGAACAACAACCACCCCCACCACCTCCACCACCACCCCCAGAAGATCAATCTGAACAGGAACAAGAAGAAGACGAAGAGGAAAAAGAAGAACCCCAAGAACCTCAAGAACAGGAAATGAACGTTCCTGAAGAATTCGTTTTCGATCCTGAAGGGACAATACTCGATCCTTCTGTGCTTTACTTTGCACAAATGGCGCAACGTCGCGGAAAGTCAGGAACTCGCAGCAAAATATTTTCTGATGACAGAGGTCGTTACGTTAAACCCATGTTACCCAAAGGTCGCGTGCGCCGCATAGCAGTAGATGCCACCTTACGCGCAGCTGCACCCTATCAAAAAGCAAGACGCGAAAGAGAACCAGGAAGAAAAGTCATTGTTGAACAAGGAGATATCCGTTCTAAACGCTTGGTACGCAAAGCCGGATCTTTGGTAGTTTTTGTAGTAGATGCCTCTGGTTCAATGGCATTAAATAGAATGCAATCAGCAAAGGGCGCGGTAATGTCACTACTGACCGAAGCTTACCAAAACCGCGACCAAGTGGCGTTAATTCCGTTTAGAGGAGAACACGCCGATGTGCTGTTACCGCCAACTCGTTCCATTGCTTTAGCAAAGCGGCGCTTGGAACTTTTGCCTTGTGGCGGTGGTTCACCCTTAGCACATGGTTTAACTCAAGCGGTAAGAGTGGGAATAAATGCCCAGATGTCGGGAGATATTGGTCAGGTTGTTATTGTAGCGATAACTGACGGACGTGGCAATATCCCTTTGGCACGTTCTTTAGGAGAACCCATTCCTGAAGGCGAAAAACCGGATATTAAGGCGGAATTGTTGGAAATTGCGGCAAGAATTCGCGGTTTGGGAATTCAGCTGTTAGTAATTGATACGGAAAATAAGTTTATTTCTACTGGTTTTGCTAAGGAGTTGGCTAAAAATGCTGGTGGAAAGTATTATCATTTACCGAAGGCGACGGATCAAGCAATTGCTGGGGTGGCGAAAAGTGCGATCGCAGATCTAAAATCTCGTTAGCTTGCGAGAAACTGGTAATTTTTTGAACCGCAAAGAACGCAAAGGACGCGAAGGAAGAGAAGAAAGATGAGTTTTGTTTTGCCACCAGAATGCGTTCTTCGTCCTGCTTCTGATAGCGATATTTGGGAAATTCGGAAGTTGGTTTTTAGTGCTAAGTTAGATCCAACTCAGTTACGCTGGCAACAATTTTCGGTGATTGAATGTGATAAGAAAATTGTCGCTTGTGGGCAATTGCGTTCTTTTTCTGGGGCGCAAGAATTAAGTAGTTTGGTAGTGTTACCTGCTTGGCGAAAACAAGGTTTAGGAAGTTATTTAGTAAAACATTTAATTCAGCAAGCGAATCAACCTCTATATTTAGAATGTGCTAGTTGGTTAGAACAATTTTATACTCAGTTTGGTTTTGTATCTATCTCTTGGCGAGAAGTTCCATCACCGCTGAAAGAGAAATTTCGGTTTACTCAGTTTGCTACGAAACTAATTCCTCTTATATCTTTAAAAGTTATGCAATATCGTGGATTTGAAACTCCGACAGATGGCAACAAATAAACTCCCCTACCTTGATTTTATTGAACAAGAACTTAGACTTTCTCCAAATCAGCAAAATAAACCTTTAGTCATTGACTTATTTGCTGGATGTGGAGGAATGGCGCTAGGTTTTGAAGCGGCAGGTTTTCAAACAGTTGGGTACGAAATTATAGAAGATGCTTGTGCAACTTATCAGCTAAATTTACAAAATCCATGTCATCACTGTTCAGCAAAATTATTACCAGAAATTTCTCAACCTACTCAATATATTTTTTAGGTACGTTGTCGCGCTTTAGCGCTGAAGCGCAACAACGTACCTGTGCGGTATGTGACATTTTGTTTACATACTGCTGATAAAGTAGAACAAATGTACTATAATAGATGTCAAGTTCGATCAAGCAAAAAAATCCTCTCAAAATAACTTTTTTCCTGTTCAGTATTTGTGTTCGTAACCAAAAAAAAATGGGCATTCTAGATTGAAAGCAATGCCTAGTCTTAGCTTGTTAACTAAAAAAAAGGACAACCAGCATGAATAATGTTGCCGTAAAAGATAGCAAAACCAAAATTTTAGTAGCATTTCAACGCCTCCTTGCAGAAAAGCAACAAATTGAGTCCAAAGTCGCTACCAAAGAAGAGGAAGCGGAGAAGGAAAAGAATAAACGAACTCTCGAAGTCGCTTCCACCTATACAGTTGATAGTATTGTCAAAGGTTTAGCTGATTTACAATTAGAATTTGGCAGCATTATTACCGGACTTTCCACTAAATTAACTGCCGAAACTACCAAACTTGACGAACTTAAAAAAGCCATTGAAATTGAAAATCAGCATTTACAAGAACTTCAGCAAGTGCGAGTTGTAGCTGATGCGCTGCACATTTTAACTCAAGAACATCAAGAAAAACTGAGAACGATCGAAGAAAATGCCACCAATCAGCGAGAAAGCTTAGATAAAGAACTTGCCGAAACTCGCAAAAGTTGGCAAAAAGAACAAGAGGAATTTACCGCAACAATCAGGGAACAAACTGAATTATTAACCGCAGAAAGGCAACGTCAAGAGGCAGATTATCAATATGAATTAGAACGCGATCGCAAAATCAAAACCGATGAATATGAAGAATTTCGCCGCAAATTAGAGCGAGAATTACAACAATCTAATCAAGAAAAAGAGAAAGATTGGACAGAACGAGAAAGAGTTTTAACTGCTAATCAAACATTATTTGAAGAATACCGGAAAAAAGTCGAAGCTTTTCCCGCCCAAATGGATGAAGCGACTAAGAAAGCTTATGGCGAAGGTATTTCGGAAGTTAACCAAGAAGCGAAAGTCAAATCTGATTTGTTTGAGAAAGAATGGGAAGCTAGTAAACAATCTTATGAGTTGAAAATTCAAGCTTTGGAACAGAAAATTCAACGCCAAACCGAACAAATTACTGAGCTTACTAATCAATTACAAAATGCCTTGAAGCAAGCGCAAGACTTGGCAATGAGGGCTTTTGAAAGTTCTGCTGCTCAAACAACTAAAGCTCAATAAACTGGATCTTTTCACATTTGCAAAATTTTTGAGAGTTGATAATGACAGTAAAGAAACCTAACGAGAAAAATACCAAGGCGGAGATTTTGACAGCTTTTAATCAATTGTTGGAGGAGAAAAAAGCGATCGAATCCCAACTAACACAATTAGCCAAAGAATCAAAATTATCAGAGGCAAAACCAGTAATTGAAGTCAAACCCGCAGAAGAGAAAAAAAATATGAATTGTACATTAAATGGTGCTGGAAAACAGAAGATTCAGCAGACAATTGATAGTCTTGCTAATCTACAATTAAGTTTTGGTAGTGCTGTTAGTGATTTATCGGAAAATCTTACGCTAGAAGCTGCTAAATTACAAGAAATTCAGCAGTTAGTGACTACAGAAATTCAAGAATTGCAAGAGTTGCATAATTTAGAGGAAATTAATGATGATACTCTTGATGAATTAATTACTCAATATCAACAAAGCGCCAAACAATTCGCTGAGGAATTTAGTCAACGTCGAGAAACTTTAGAACAAGAAATCCTGGCAGCGAAAAAAGCTTGGACAAAAGAACAAGAACAGCAGCAACGTACTATTAAAGAACGCAATGAGACACAAACAAAAACTCAGCTACGCGATGCAACTGAGTATAAATATGAATTAGAATTGCAGCGCAATTTAAATGTTGACGAATACGAGCAAGCGCAGAAAGCTTTGTATAGACAATTAGAAGAGTTACAACAAACTCAGGAAAAACAATGGACGGAACGAGAAAAAACGATTTCGGAACGGGAAAAACAATTTGAAGAATATAAAATTAAAGTAGAAGCATTCCCTGGAGAATTGGAAGCTGCTCTGAAAAAATCTAAAGACAATGGTAGAGGGTTGGGACTTTATCAAACTAAGGTGAAGGCAGATTTACGTGCTAAAGAAGTAGAAGGAGAAAGACGAGTTTATGAGTTGCGAATTCAATCTTTAGAAGAAACAATTCAAAACCAAGAAGCGCGGATTAATAATTTAGCGAAACAACTTGATTCTGCGTTGAAACAGGTGCAAGATTTGGCGGTGAAAGCGATCGAAGGTTCTGCCAATATCTCTTCATTCCAAGCTGTCAAAGAAATTGCTTTAGAACAAGCCAAAACCAAAACTAATAATAAATAAACTTTGCTTAATTAAGGTGGGTTAATACCCGCCTTAATTAGCTTGCCAAACCAGCGGTTTGAGGAGATAACATAGAAACTAATTGATCTAGACCTTTTTGTAAATGTCTGCTTACAGTCATCGGGCTAACACCAATTTTTTTAGCTGCTTCTTTGCGGGGTAATTCACGGAGAAATACACACTCAATAGCGGCTCTAGTTTTTTCTTCTAATTGACTCATTGCACCATGCAATTGCTGACGATCTTCTTCTAAATATTGGAAAGCTTGATAGCGAGAATCAGCCAAAGTATCTCCTAAACTAATAGGAACATCTACTTGATTACCAACAGTAGCATCTAAACTTAAAGGTTGACGATTTTGGGCAGCTAATTTGCTTTCTTGCCATTCTTGTATAGAAACATCAAGTGCTTTAGCTATTTCTGCATCAGTTGCCGATCGACCAAACTTAGTCGAAAATTCCTTTTGAACCTTTTCTCCATCACTATACAACTCTTGGCAACGACGAGGCACTTTCACCACACTACTTTTATCTCGCAAAAAGTGGAGCATTTCACCACGAATATAAGGAATAGCAAAAGAACTAAAAGCACAACCTTGATTCGGATTAAAACGTTCGATCGCCCGAATTAAACCAAGATAACCAATCTGTTCTAAATCTTCATAAGGTTCAGCACACTGATGTCTAAATCTATGGGCAACCTTACGTACTAGCCCAGCATGAATTTGTACTAACTTATTCCTTTTAGCAACTGAGGGATTATTGTGGTAGGAAATTAACAATTCCATTCCATAAGAACTAAGATCGATTTGAGTTGCTTTCATAATAAGCCTCTAGGGAAAAACCTTTTTTATAAGTACATTTCTTAGGCAAGATCTCGTAGGGCAAGAATTAAAGTATTAACCCTATCTGAACTCATTGTCTTTAGTTCAACCCAAATCCACCATCGTTCTTACACTGAAATTTATGCAGAATTGATCTAAAGATTCCGCATAAATACGTAAGCATTAGCGCTAAAGACGCGCTAAAATTCATCTTTTTTTAGTTCCAAGCTCAACTACCCGCGATCGTCCTCCTAGCTGATAACGGAAAATCTGGGTAAAAATGTAGTTAAATCGCAAGTAAAGCTGATTAATCAAAAAACATAAACAAGCAATATGAGCAGCACTAGCAACTTCCGCGAAGCAATTCGCAAATCCAAAAACCAAGCACTTTTAGGCCCCAATGTCATCGCTAACGCCCTCCCTTACGTTGGCGCTGGTTTAGTTTTAACCGCATTAGGCACTTATGGTGGTTTGGGAGTAATCAACAACTTCCCTAACTTATTCTTCCCAACTTTCATCGGTGCAGTTATCGTAGAGCTAATTCTTTTTTTCGTAGCTCAGAACGTTGCCGAAAGAGGCAAAAATAGTGTAGCACTGCCCCTGCTGGCTCTCTACAGCCTGCTATCCGGCTACACTCTAAGTGGATTAGTTTTTGTCGCACTAAGAACGCCAAATGTCGGCATTCAAGGCATTGGTATTGCTGCCCTTGGTTGTGGCGTTACCTTTATCGCCGCCCGTCAAATTGGTTCTAATTTATCCGATCCTGACGGCATGGCTTTAGCAAAAACTGTCAGACTAGGCATCATTGCCTTACTTGTAGTTTGTCTTGCCCAATTCCTGTTCGCCATATTTGGCGTGTTTACACCCTCTTGGCTAGAAATCGCTATTTCCGGTATCGGTGTATTTCTGTTTGTCGGTTGTGCTGTGGTAGACTTCTACGTTCTACCCCGTAGCTATCGCGACGATCAGTATTTACCAGCTGCACTGTCAATGTACCTAACCTACATTAACCTGTTCATTTTCATCCTCCGGTTAATTATCGCTATCAATAGTCGCGACTAGTTAAGCAGGGGAGCAGGGGAGCAGGGGAGCAGGGGAGCAGGGGAGCAGGGGAGCAGGGGAGATAACTTAAAACTCAAAACTTCCCCAACTCTTCCTAACTCAGAACTCAAAACTCAAAACTTTCCCAGTCCCCAGTCCCCTTTCTTCCTTAGAGCCTTTTACAGTTAAGATAAAAAATAGTCGATCGCTACAAAAAACACCATGCTCGAACTAGTAGACATCAAACGCGACATCGAAAGCTTATCTCATCGCCTGGGTAAAACCCAGGACTATCTTTGACATACCTGCTCTGACTGCTAAAATTCAAGACTTAGAGCAGATAGCCTCTCAACCAGAATTTTGGAACGATCAAGACTCGGCTCAACAAACTCTGCAAGAATTGAATGATTTGAAATCGCACTTACAGCAGTTTTATGATTGGAAAAGTGGCTTGGAAGATACGAAGGCGATCGTAGAATTGCTAGAGTTAGAAGCCGACACCTCATTATTAACCGAAGCCCAAACCAACCTCAATAACCTCAACCGAGAACTAGAACGCTGGGAATTACAACAACTATTATCCGGCCCTTATGACAATCAAGGCGCAGTATTGACAATCAATGCAGGTGCCGGAGGTACAGACGCACAAGACTGGGCAGAAATGTTACTGCGAATGTACACCCGTTGGGCAGAAACCCAAGGTTACAAAGCCCATTTAGCAGAAATTTCCCAAGGAGATGAAGCAGGAATCAAATCTGCCACCTTAGAAATCGAGGGGCGTTACGCTTATGGTTACTTAAAAGCTGAGAAAGGCACCCATCGCCTAGTGAGAATTTCACCCTTTAATGCCAACGGGAAAAGACAAACCAGCTTTGCCGGAGTAGAAGTCATGCCAATTCTAGATCACTCAGTAGAATTGGACATTCCAGAAAAAGACTTAGAAATTACCACCTCTCGTTCTGGCGGAAAAGGTGGGCAAAACGTCAACAAAGTAGAAACAGCGGTACAAATTAAGCACATTCCCAGTGGTATTGCTGTCCGCTGTACCGAAGAACGCTCTCAACTACAAAACAAAGAAAAAGCCTTAACTAGACTCAAAGCCAAACTATTAGTAATTGCCCAAGAACAACGCGCCAAAGAAATCGCCGAAATTCGTGGAGACATGGTAGAAGCTGCTTGGGGCAACCAAATCCGTAATTACGTTTTCCATCCCTATCAAATGGTGAAGGATGTCCGTACTAATGTGGAAACTACTGCCATTACAGATGTCATGAACGGCGAACTCGATTCATTCATTCAAGCTTATCTACGCCAAGAAAATCAATTGGTGGAAAATAACTCAGCTTAGGTAGAAGCGAACAGGGAACAGGGACAGCATTAAGTTAATTTTCTTCCTCTTGTCCCCCCATCTCCCCATCCCCCCATCCCCCCATCCCCCCATCTCCCCATCTCCGTGTGGATTGTCCTAAATAAATTCTGAGGATCGGTAATCCTATGCTGTGAAGAGAGTAATCAAACTTGTTACATTTAAAAGGAAAAATGGTAGCTGGTATATTCTGTAGAATTAAAAATCACTATGAGTAACCTAACTTCACCCACCCAACCACCGGAAGTTTCCCCCAGTGAAACTACCACGCCGTCCCCAGCAACTACTGGCGAACCGCAACCAAGTTATGTAAAACTGGCAATGCGTAACATGGTACGCAAGCGGGGTACTTCTCTCAAACACTTTTTTCTGACGACTATTGGCTTGTTAGGGGTGCTGATAGGTCTTTCTTATTTAACTCGTTGATCGATATTCAATAGAAAAAGTTGGTTGGGAATTCGGAATTGGAGGATTTGGCGTGGAAGTAGAACTGAATGTACAGGATTATTTTTCGGAGTCATCCCTGGCAACAGGGGTTGATGAGGAAACCTGGCAAAACTGGTTCTACGTTTGGCTAGAAACTTTGCAACCCGACGATTCCTCTGCAAGAAGCTATGAACTTAGCCTCCGCCTCACTGACGATGCGGAAATTCACTCACTGAACGCTCAGTATCGTCAGCAAGATAAGCCAACAGATGTTTTGGCATTTGCGGCTTTAGAAGTTGATATTCCTCAGCCAGATGAAATGCTAGAGTCTTTGCCGTTGTACCTTGGTGATATTGTAATTTCTGTGGATACTGCTCAAAGGCAGGCACAACAACAAGGGCACTCTTTGCAAATAGAGTTAGCTTGGTTAGCTGCTCATGGCTTACTTCATCTTTTAGGATGGGATCATCCTGATGATGAGAGTTTGAGGCGGATGTTGCATCAACAGACTAGCTTGTTGGAAACTATTGGCCTTGCTTTTTAGACAAAATAAGTATTTCTTATGTCTATGCAGGTAGTAGAACGGGTTGATTTTAATTTATTCTTTTCCGTGTGTGTGCTAGACATGAAACTGAATCAACAGCTGATGCCCTCAAAAAATTCTAAGTCCGTTAATCGCCATATTGTAGCTACTACTTCTGCTTCTGTGTCTGGTGAATCGCCATCTAATCCCGCTTCTGTGGCTGGTGAATCGCCATCTAATCCCGCTTCTGTGTCTGGTGACATTACACAATTAAAGAGTAATCAAACGGAACAGGCAGGACAGTCAAAGCGCGAACTTGCTTGGCAGGTTGCTTCTAATTTACTACTGAGTTTTAAGTATGCTTGGGCGGGACTAAGGTACGGTTTTGCTACTCAACGTAATTTTCGGATTCATGTTGCGATCGGAATTCTAGCAATTTCACTGGGGATTTTTCTCCGGTTGAGTCCAGTGGAAATGTCTCTGATTGGTATTACGATCGGCTTAGTTCTGGCAATGGAGTTAATCAACACGGCAATTGAGTCAGTAGTTGACTTAACTGTGAAGCAAACTTACCACGATCTGGCTAAGATTGCCAAAGATTGTGCAGCGGGTGCTGTGTTAGTTACTGCTATGGCATCTGTTTTAGTGGCAGGTTCGTTGTTGTTGCCTCCTCTGTACGCCCTAATAGTGCAAGCAAAACTGGTTTCGATTTTTAATTAGCGATTTTAGACAGAAAAATTTAAAATTGTTTCTGTTTGCTCGACTGCTGGTGTTAGCGATCGGGTCAATCTAAAATTTGAAGTTAGAAATCAAAAATTGGTTAGCTAAAGGAGTATAAAAATTTGATTTTAGTAATTGATAATTACGATAGCTTTACTTACAATCTAGTGCAGTATTTGGGAGAGTTAGCTTCTGAGTTTCCCGTAGCTGCGGATATTCAGGTTTACCGCAATGACCAAATTACTTTAGACCAAATTCGCCAACTCAAACCAGACGGAGTAGTAATTTCCCCTGGCCCAGGAAGACCCGAAAATGCCGGAATTTCTCCAGATTTGATTCGAGATTTAGGTGCAACTTTACCAATACTCGGCGTTTGTTTGGGACATCAGGCAATGGGTCTGGTGTTTGGCGGTAAAATCGTTTCTGCACCCGAATTAATGCACGGTAAGACTTCTCCGGTTTATCACAAAGGTGTAGGAGTTTTTCAAGATGTAGAAACTCCGATCACTGCTACTCGCTATCACAGTTTAGTTATTGACAAAGAAACTTGCCCAGAAGTTTTGGAAATTACTGCTTGGGTAGAAGATGGCACAATTATGGGTGTCCGCCACCGTGATTATCCCCATATTCAAGGAGTTCAGTTTCACCCAGAAAGCATTCTCACCAATTCAGGAAAACAACTACTACGAAACTTTCTAAAGTCTCTTTAGGACTCAGGGACTCCAGGGGCAAGAAAACGTCTTAACTCACATCTTGCACCAGGAGGCAGAGCCTCTATTCTTCGTTCCCAGGTTGAACCTGGGAATGAGAATCTGGGAGGTTCCACCTCCTTTGAGTGCAAGATTTGAGTTAACTCAAATCTGTCCCAGTCCCCAGTTCCCTTTTAAAAGGTAGAATCTCTATCGTTGTGTAAAAAATAGGGAATTATGAAACGGCGAAAGTTGCTGCGTTATACGGGGGCGAGTTTGCTTACAGCTTTTGGTACTGCTTGGACTTCAGGATGGCAAGCAACACAAGCCCAAACTAATAGTTCGCTATCAGTTCGATGGCTGGGGCACACTTGTTTTTTGTTTACTGGTAGTAATCAGCGTGTATTAGTAAATCCTTTTCGCACAATTGGTTGTACTGCTGGTTATCGTTTGCCAAAGGTACAGGCAGATGTGGTTTTAATTAGTAGTCAATTGTTTGATGAAGGTGCGGTGGAAGGATTACCAGGTAATCCTAAAATACTTTATGAACCGGGAGTTTATCAATATAATGAAATTCGGTATCAAGGCATTAAGACCAATCATGATACATTAGGTGGACGCAGGTTTGGTACGAATGTAGCTTGGCGTTGGAATCAAGGTGGTCTTGATATTTTGCATTTGGGAGGGGCGGCAGCGCCAATTGAATTGGAGCAAAAAATTCTTATGGGAAAACCAGATTTGTTGCTGGTTCCTGTAGGTGGTGGCCCGAAAGCTTATAATCCAAATCAAGCAATTGATGCGGTTAAATCTTTGAGTCCAAAGATGGTGATTCCTACTCATTATCGGACTCAGGCTGCTGATGATAAGAGTTGCGATATTGTGGGTGTGGAGGAGTTTTTGAAGTTGATGGATGGTAGTGGTATGTCTGTTCGCAATATTAATAGTGATTCTGTAACTATTAGTACTGCTGATTTGCCTGCTAATGGTTCTACAGTTAAGATTTTGAGTTATCAGTTTAATTCTGTGCCTGTTGAGCCAAAAAAGGGTAGTTAAGACATTTACTAATCAATTCAATAGTTTAAGTTTGTAGTAATTAAGCGATCGAACTCTTTACTACAAACTTCTCACGTTATTTGTCGTTTGAGTTTGATTGCTGGGAGTTCAATCAGGTAATAGGTGGCTATGGCAAGTAATGTTGATAGAATTATGGTTTCTATGAACCTTAGAAAGAAGGCTTGTAAAGGGTTGTTTGAGGTAAATAAAATGGGTGTGAGTTTCGTAACTATTGGGTAATGCCAAATGTAAATTCCATAAGAGAAGTTGCCTAAGTAACCCAAGATTATGAAGGGCAATTCCCAAACATCCTTTTGGGGAAAGTTATAAGATTTGGGGTAAGCATCAGATTCTATTAGGTAAAGGAATATTGATGTTAGTATTGCGGTTATTGTGGGAGCAATAAATAATAAGTGAAATTGGTTGTAATATCTATGATAGGCTGTGAATATGTAGAGAAATAAAATTACTAACAATGCTAAGAATGGTTTGGATATAAATCTTTTTGTGGATTGGTTAATTGGCTGGTTAGCTTTTTGTTTAATGATTATGGCATTAACTAAAAATCCACAAAGTAAAGAGTCTAAGTTGGTAATTAAGGGAGTGTAAATATAGCTGACGAAACTGTTAATTTGTTGTTGAGATATGGAAGTTTGAGTGGTAATAAACGCCCAAATTAGTAGTCGGAGACAAAAGGAAAGGAAGATGAGGCTGAAAAATAGGGTAATTATTTGTTTGGGTTTGGTTATGCGATCGCGCAAGAAAATATAAATAAACGGAATTACTAAATAAAATTGTACTTCTGTTGATATATACCAAAGCGCTCCGTGAAAATCTAAGGGTAAACTATAATCGTAAGTAAAGGTTAAAATTCTCCATAAATATTGTCTATTTTCTGATTGCCAAATTTGCGGATAAAAAATTAAACCTAAAATTATTACAGAAAAGTAGAAAGCAGGTAAAATTCTTAAGGCGCGGTTCCGCCAAAAATTAATTAATCCACTTAATTGAGTGGTGTAACGTTGATTATAAAACGCTTTTCCGATTAAATAACCAGAAAGACAAAAGAAAATTCTGACTGCTACACCTCCGGGGCTGAATATTAACCAAGTTAAGTCATAATTATGATAGTAAATTGTGAATTTGGGCGGGATAGAATGTGCCACAACCACCATTAAACAAGCAAAACCTCGTAGTGAAAGTAGTGGATCTATGACTAATCTTGGTTTGATTTGCCAAGGGAAAAGTGCCATTGTTTTTTGTTGTTTAAAAAATTACTGGTTTGGGTGATGAAAGTCAGGGAAAATCTACAAATCTAATGTCAGAAGGTTGAAGACAGAAAGAAATAAGGCTAATACAAAGCGCTTTTACTTGTTTTTAACTGTATAATTATTTCTGCCGCACTGGAATATATTTAAAGTTTCTGTCGCTAATTAACTAAAATTAGAATATCATAGTATTTTTTAGATAGTCACTAGCTATGCAAACAGAGTACCAAAAGCGTCGGGAAGAGTTAATGGCGAAAATTGGCAATGGTACAGCTATTTTTCGCAGTGCGCCAGTGGCGGTAATGCACAATGATGTAGAGTATGCTTACCGACAAGATAGTGATTTTTATTATTTGACGGGGTTTAATGAGGCGGATGCGGTAGCAGTTTTAGCACCTCATCATGCAGAACATCGGTTTATTTTGTTTGTGCAACCAAAAGATAAGGAAAAGGAAGTTTGGACGGGATATCGAGTAGGGGTGGATGCGGCGAAGGAAAAGTATGGTGCTGATGAAGCTTATCCAATTACAGAATTAAATGAAAAGTTACCGCAATATTTAGAAAAAGCTGACAAGATTTATTATCATTTGGGACGCGATCGCCAATTCAATGAAACTATCCTTTCTCATTGGCAAAGGTTAATAGCAACTTATCCAAAACGGGGTACGGGACCGATCGCAATTGAAGATTCTAACTTTATACTTCATCCGATGCGATTAATTAAAAGTGAGGCGGAATTGGAGTTAATGCGAAAAGCGATCGCTATTTCTGTAGAAGCACATAATCACGCTAGAGAATTCGCTAAACCAGGACGTTACGAATACGAAATCCAAGCAGAAATGGAACATATTTTTCGCTTGCGGGGTGGTATGGGACCAGCTTATCCTTCGATCGTTGCTTCGGGTGCGAATGCTTGCATTTTACATTATATTGAGAACGATCGGCAATTACAAGAAAATGATTTGTTGTTAATTGATGCAGGTTGTTGCTATCAATATTACAACAGCGATATTACCCGCACTTTTCCCGTAAATGGCAAATTTACACCCGAACAAAAGACGATCTACGATTTAGTTTTGACTGCACAATTAGCTGCGATCGACCAAGTAAAACCGGGAAATCCTTGGAACTTAGGACATGATACCGCAGTGCGAATTTTGACAGAAGGTTTAGTTGATTTGGGATTGTTAACAGGTGAGATTGAAGAGTTAATCAAAGAAGAAAAATACAAAGCATTTTATATGCACAAAACTGGACATTGGTTAGGTTTAGATGTGCATGATTCGCCAGTTTATAAACTTGGCGAAGAGACTTGGCAAACTCTACAACCGGGACAAATTTTAACTGTAGAACCAGGACTTTATATTTCACCTTTTTATCAACCGGAAGAAGGACAACCTGAGATAGATGACAGGTGGCGAGGTATTGGCATTCGGATTGAAGATGATGTGTTAGTTACTGAGTCAGGGAATGAAATTTTAACTGCTGATGTACCTAAATAAAACCAATGACTATGATGGATTTAGTGTTTAAAATTAATTGGTACAAGGTATTTGTTCCCAGTACCTCAATTGCCGAACTTTTTGTGCGCGGAACCCTAGTTTATTTGATGTTATTTGCGATTCTGCGCTTTCTTCCTAACCGTCAAATTGGTACGGTAGGAATTTCGGATTTATTAGTAGTAGTATTGTTTGCTGAAGCTGCCCAAAATGCAATGGCAAGCAACTATACTGCTGTTTCTGATGGTGTAATTTTGGTGAGTACTATTATTTTTTGGAGTTACACTCTAAATTGGTTGGGTTTCAAATTTCGGTGGTTTCAACGCTTTTTAAATCCTCCACCAACGCCATTAGTAGTTAATGGAAAAATGATGCGACAAAATTTGGAACAACAATTAATTACACAAGATGAATTAATGAGTATGCTGCGGAAACAGGGGGTGCAAAAAATGAGTGAAGTCAAGTTGGCATTTATGGAGTCAGATGGCAATATTAGCGTGATTACTAACTCACCGAAATCTACTACTTCTAAAGTGTTAAAGGATGAATCTGAAACTTATGTGCCAGAATGAATAATTAGAATCTAAACAAGGGGAAGTTGAGTAAAAATACTTAACTTCTCTGCAAAGCTATTAATTTACTATCTTTTAGATAGATGCGGAAAAGTTAGATAAGGTCATAAACTTAGTTTATTGTTGTACCAATTCTCTATGGAAATGCGCTTAATTAACCCCACCCCAAACCCCTCCCCGTTCACAGGGAGGGGCAATGATTAAGCACAATTTTACAGATAATTAGTATTACTACTTTTGGTTATTGATTAGGCGGGAGATAATAATTTTTTTTACTGTTTTGGTAAAATGCTCGGAAACGGATAAAATTAAGTAATTTACTGTTATTGAAATTAGAATAGGGTTTAGTCAATGCAAGTTGTAGATTTCTCTGTAGATTCTCAAGGGGAAAAGTTTCGCTTTTTGCAAAGTCAGTTGCGCGATCGCTGGCAAGGTATTGAAGGTGCTAACCTGGGAGATTATGATATTCTCGTAATTCCTTCGGTGAGTTTAGATCAGCAGGAATTGCAGAAAGTAGAAGGGTTTTTGAATTACGAAGAACGGTTACTTTTTTCCTTAATTCGCTTGCGTAATCCCCGAACTAGAGTAATTTATATAACTTCTCAACCTTTGCCACCAATAGTAATTGATTATTATTTACAATTGTTACCGGGAATTCCCTTTTCTCATGCACGCGATCGCTTAATGTTATTTTCCACTTATGATTCTTCTGCCAAACCTTTAACCCAAAAAATATTAGAACGTCCCCGGTTAATCCAGCGAATTCACCAAGCATTAAGACCAGATAAATCTTTTATGATTTGTTATAATTCAACTCAGTTAGAAAAAGATTTATCTTTACAGTTAGAAGTACCTTTATTAGCCGCAGATCCCGACTTACTTTATTGGGGAAGTAAAAGCGGAAGTCGGCAAATTTTTGCTGAGAGTGGCGTACCTCATCCCGATGGAAGCGAACTGGTAAAAAATGCTGATGATTTAGCAGAAGCAGCTGCGGAACTTTGGGAACGTCAACCGCATTTACTAAGGATGGTAGTTAAGCTAAATGAGGGTTTTTCGGGGGAAGGAAATGCTATTTTGGACTTAAGAGAAATAGCTGATATGGCAGATAGCGTTGTTTCCCATCGAGAAAGAGTTAGGGTGATTAGCGATCGCTTTTCTTCCATGAGTTTCCAAGCTAAAAATGAAACCTGGGAAAACTTTTCTACTCGCATTCCTGAACTAGGCGCGATCGTCGAAGCATTTGTGGAAGGAGAAAAAAAGCACAGTCCTAGCGTTCAAGGTAGAATTACCCCCGAAGGAGAAGTAGAAATTCTCTCAACTCATGACCAAATTTTAGGCGGTTCTGGTGGACAAATTTACTTAGGTTGCTATTTCCCCGCCCAAGAATCTTATCGCTTAAAGTTGCAAGAATTAGGATTAAAAGTAGGACAAAATCTCGCCGAAAAAGGTGCGTTAGAAAGGTTCGGCGTTGACTTTATTGCTGTACGTCAACCTGATGTAGCAGGTATACCACAATGGGATTTACAAGCAATTGAAATTAACCTGAGAAAAGGTGGTACTACTCACCCGTTTATGACTCTGAAATTCTTAACAACTGGGCGTTATGATATGGCGACTGGCGTATTTTATAGTCAGCAAGGTAGCGCAAAATATTACATGGCAACTGATAACTTACAAAAAGAACGTTATCGTGGTTTATTACCAAATGATTTAATGGATATTATCGCCGATCATCGCTTACATTTTGATACCAGTACGGAAACTGGAACTGTATTTCATTTAATGGGTTGTCTGTCAGAATTTGGGAAGCTAGGATTAACTTGTATTGGTAATTCTCCCCAACAAGCTAAAGATATTTACAACAAAGTCATCAAAGTTTTAGATGAAGAAACAAAAGAGACAGCTATTGATGCTTATGCTTTATCATCTCATTGTTTACCAATGACTTGGCATGAGTAATAATGATTCGTTATGCTATAATTTGACCTGTTTGGCAGTAAACAATCATTAATTTCTTTTAAAGTTAACTGAAAGGAAAATCAAGTGTCTCAAATTGCCACAGCTGCCCATTGCATTAATCCTCATTGTCCACGCCCTTATCCCCAAACTATGGGGAATAATTTTTGCAGTCTTTGTGGCGCGCCATTAAAATTTTTCAACCGTTATACACCACTGAAAAAATTAGGAAGTGGAGGATTTGCTACAATTTACACAGTTTGGGATGAAAAAACTAAAAAAGAACAAGTATTAAAAGTTTTATTAGAAACTTCTCCCAAAGCTTTAGCATTATTTGAACAAGAAGCCTCAGTTTTAACTAATTTACGCCATCCCGGAGTACCAAAAGTAGAATCAAATAGCTTTTTTCAGCTTACTTTCGGCAAGTCTCCTGAAGTTGTTTTGCCCTGTTTAGTAATGGAAAAAATTTATGGGAAAACTTTAGAAGAAATTTTAGAATATCATCAATTTCAAGGTTTACCGGAAGCATGGGTGCAAAATTGGCTCAAACAATCTGTATATATTTTAAGAGAATTACACCAACGGCAAATTATTCATCGTGATATTAAACCAGCCAATTTAATGTTACGTGAAGGTACAGAACAAATAGTATTAATTGACTTTGGTGGTGCAAAACAAATTGGTGCTAAACAAGCTAATTCTCAGGCGAGTTCAACAAGGTTATTTTCGCCGGGATATAGCCCACCAGAGCAAATTGCTGGGGCGGTTGTTGGGCAAACTGCTGATTTTTATGCTTTAGGAATGACTTGTATTCACTTACTTACAGGTAAATATCCGTTAGATTTAGAAGACCCAAAAACCGGGGAATTGCATTGGCAAAATTTCGCTAAAGTTAGCCCAAGTTTTGCTAATTTACTGGATGACATGACCCAGCCAAATATTGAAAAAAGACCTGCTAATGCTAATGAATTATTAGCCAGAATTAGAAAAATATACTCTCAAACTATTACATCAACTATTGCTAAAGCCCTATTTAAAATTATTAGCAAATTACCCGCAGATTTATTTAAATTCTCATTAGCTATTTTAGCATTATTTGGTAAATTAATTACCCAAACAATAGTTTTATTTTGGCAAGCGATCGCCCATTTAACCAAAGCCTTTTTTAGTACATTATGGCAAATGACATTAGGCGGAATTGGTGGTGCTTGCGGGGCAATAATTGGTTATTTGTTAGCCTACAAAACAGCTTTTGGTAGAGAATTAGATGATTTACTTTTGCAAATTTTGCCAGGATTAGCTGAAGTTCCTATCTTCCTCAACTCAGGAATTATTTTATTTAGTTGTGCTGGTATAACTACTGCTTGGGGATTAATATTAGCGAGAAAATCAGGGCAAGATCGGCGTTATTTAATAGCAATAATTATGGGAATAATTAGTTATGGATTAGGTTGTTTTATAGTCCAAAAAGTACCATCAGGCACTATTTTACCAGAAGATTTAGTATTAATGAGCGCAGTAACCACTGGCTTATTAACTTTGGGTTTAGGTTTACCAAGTCATCAAATAGTTTATGCTTTAGTCACTGCCTTATGTACAGCCATTACCTTTGCAGGTTTATTAAGTTTAGTTATGCAAATTTTTGTACCTTTAAATGGCGTATTAGGAATTTCTAATAGTTTTCTTAACAGTTTTAATTGGACAAATTTTGCCTTTAGCATGGCATTTTTTAGTATTATGGGAATAATTATTGCTTTCTGGTTAAGTGTCAGTCATTTTTTTGTTGTACCTGTTTTACGAAAGTTGGGTTGGCGTTAAGTAAAAATGCAAAATTATTTACAACTTCATTCTTCTCCACCTATAATTATCGCCCATCGAGGTGCAAGCGGTTTCCGTCCAGAACATACTTTAGCTGCTTATGAATTAGCCATTTCTTTAGGTGCAGATTATATTGAACCGGATTTAGTTTCTACGAAGGATGGCGTACTGATTGCACGTCATGAAAATGAAATTTCTACTACTACTAATGTTGCTGAACATTCCGAATTTGCTAATCGTAAAACTACTAAATTAATCGATGGAAAATCAGTTACAGGTTGGTTTACTGAAGACTTGACTTTAGAAGAGATTAAAACTCTGAAAGCTAAAGAACGTTTGCCTTTTAGAAATCAAAGTTTTAACAATCAATTTTCCATTCCGACTTTTCAGGAAATTATCGATCTAGTCAAGGTTAAAAGTGAGGAAATTGGTCGATCGATCGGAATTTACCCAGAAACTAAACACCCAAGTTACTTTGCTTCTATCGGTCTAACTTTAGAAGAACCATTAATCGAAATCCTTCATAATAATGGCTATAAATCTGCTACAGATCCTATTTTTATTCAATCTTTTGAAACCCAAAATTTGCAAAAATTAAGTCAATTAACTCATTTACCATTGATTCAATTACTAGAAAATTCTGGGCAACCTTTTGATTTAGTAATGAATGGCGATTCGCGCACTTACCATGACTTAACCACACCCCAAGAATTAGTTAAAATTGCTGAATATGCTTCGGGAATCGGCCCAAATAAACAAATGATTATCCCTGTAGATAACCAGGGAAAATTACTAAATCCTACATCTTTAATTGCCGATGCTCATGCCGCAGGATTACTCGTTCATCCTTACACTTTTCGCAACGAAAAGCAATACTTAGCACCCGATTATAACGGTAATCCAGAAGCAGAATACGAGCAATTTTTTAACTTGGGTGTAGATGGCGTGTTTACTGATTTTACTAATACAGCATTAACAGTAATTCAGCGAATATGGTAAAGTATTGATAACGAAAAATTTCAATTCCTAATCATATCGTCATGTCACAACAGCGGACTGTCATTCCTCAGACAGAACCTCCCCTTCCGGCAAAGGAAACTCTGCCAACAATGTACGATTTGCCTAGCGAAAACCCGGAGGAACCTGGTTTGCCTGATGAGTTTCATATTTTGCAACCGCAGTTACTTACTCGCACCTTGCAATTGACGGATTATCCGCCTTCACGCCTCTTTGTTGGCACCGATTTAAACTTGTACTACGATGTGAAAAATCCTTTGTGGCACAAGCGTCCTGACTGGTTTCTGGTGTTAGATGTACCGCGATTATATGAAGGTACAGATTTGCGTTCTAGTTATGTTGTTTGGCAAGAAGGTGTAAATCCATTTTTAGTTGTAGAACTGCTTTCACCGGGAACGGAAAAAGAAGATTTGGGGGAACTGGCGCTGTTAGAAGATGATGAGATTTCGGAAGTAGATTCTACGGAAATTAACGGACAACCGACGAGAGAAATACCGCCGAGAAAATGGGATGTTTATGAGCGAATTTTACGAGTACCTTATTATGTGGTATTTAGTCGGTATAGCGATCGCCTACGTGCATTTAAACTCAACGGCGGACGTTATCGAGAACAAACTATAAATCCTGAAAAACCTCTGTTTTTGATTCCCGAACTCAAGTTAGGATTGGGAATTTGGCAAGGAGAATTTGACGGAATTAATCGTTCTTGGTTGCGTTGGTGTGATGAGGAGGGAAATTGGTTGTTAACGGATGCGGAACGAGAACGACAAAAGCGACTTCAATTAACAGAAAAGTTAAAGTCGCTTTCTCCCGAACAGTTAGCAGATTTAGGAATTAGTGTTGAAGATTTGGAATAGTTGAACACTGAAGTGTTCACAACAGACCTGGAAGTGATTTCCCCTCCCCGTTTACGGGGAGGGGATTAAGGGGTGGGGTTCAATTAAACCGATAACCAATCTTGCTTAAATTGTGATTCAGGTAATTGGGTATATTCAGAAACGATTTTTCGCAATTCTTCACCGTCAATGGTTTCCTTGTCAATTAACAAATCGACTAAGCGATCGATCAAAGTGCGATTTTCCCGAATAATCCGTTTTGCATCATCATAGCATTTTGACACGATCGATCTTACCTGATCATCGATATGAGCCGCGATCGCTTCCGAATACTCAGAACGATTGGCAAAATCACGACCTAAAAACACCTCATTACCCTGATTTTCCAAAGCTAATAAACCCAAATCAGACATTCCGAAACGAGTTACCATTTGCCTTGCTAAATTACTTACCTGTTCCAAATCACCACCTGCACCTGTGGTAATTTCCGCATCACCGAAAATCACCTCTTCCGCAGCACGACCACCCAAAGCATCGCAAATCATCCCAATTAACTGAGACTTAGAAATTAATCCCCGTTCTTCATTGGGAGTAAACCAAGTTAACCCCAAAGCTTGACCGCGAGGAATCAAAGTCACTTTTTCTACTGGGTCATGATTTTTAATTAATGTACCGACGATCGCGTGACCGACCTCATGATAAGCAATTAACCGCTTCTTCTTGCTATCCACCAAAGGCGTACCTTCCATTCCCGCAACTACCCGATCGACAGCATCGTTGATTTCCAGCATGGTAATTGCTTCTTTGCGCCGTCTCGCGGTCAAAATTGCCGCTTCATTGAGTAAATTGGCTAAATCTGCGCCTGTAAAACCGGGGGTTCTGCGGGCGATCGCTTCCAACGATACCTCATCCGACACCTTCTTATTCCGCGCATGGACTTTGAGGATTTCCAAACGACCCTTTAGGTCTGGTGCATCTACAATCACTTGTCTGTCGAAACGTCCCGGACGCAACAAAGCAGAATCGAGAACATCAGGACGGTTAGTAGCAGCAATAATAATAATTCCCGAATTCCCTTCAAACCCATCCATTTCGGTGAGTAACTGGTTTAAAGTTTGTTCTCTCTCATCATTTCCGCCACCAATCCCAGTTCCCCGCATTCTCCCGACCGCATCGATTTCATCGATAAATACTAAACAGGGAGCATTTTCCTTTGCTTTTTTAAACAAATCGCGGACGCGGGAAGCACCCACACCGACAAACATTTCCACAAACTCTGAACCGGAAATACTGAAGAAAGGAACTCCTGCTTCACCTGCGATCGCTCTAGCTAACAAAGTTTTTCCCGTTCCCGGAGGACCGATTAATAATACACCTTTAGGAATTTTCGCACCCACAGCCGTAAACCGTTCTGGCTGTTTCAAGAAAGTGACAACTTCTTGCAGTTCTTCTTTTGCTTCTTCAATACCTGCTACATCTTCAAACTTAATTCCAGTTTTCGCTTCCATTTGGAAACGCGCACGAGATTTTCCAAAATTCATTGCTTGATTGGAAGCATTAGCCGATCGCCTTACAATCATCAACAATCCTGAAATTATCAGGAGCACCAAGAGCAGATTAATTACAAAGCCCAAAGCTGCACTATTATCAGTTGTTGGTTGAACAGCAAACTGGACTCGCTTGGCACGCAACTTTTCAATCAACTCCCGATTATCCTCAAACAAATTCACCGTTGCTGGCGAACTTGTTTGATCCGCGCCCTGGAATTCCACCTTAGCTATGCGCTGCGTCGGATCGATATCAACTTTCGTAACTTTACCCGCATCTACTTTCTTCAGCAACTCATTGTAACTCATCGTTTCCTGCTGATCGGAAGAAGCTAGAACAGGGGGAACTCCTGGCAACGCACTCTGCAATAATAACCAACTAGCTGTAATTGCTCCCGTCAAAAACACATTTCTCTTCGGGTGCTGTCTGCTCGACTTTTTCATCCAGGAATTTTTCATAATGCGTTAGCCCTTTTGTTGCCGTGATTACCCAAGGGTAATTTAAGAAAAGACACTTCTTTCATCCAGTGTAGCTAAGCAGAGGTACTCCAGGTGTCAACACTATTCGGTTAAGCTAGTTATTAGCCCAGACGTTTTAGATCCCCCTATTGATCCCCCTCCCGTCCCCCTTAACAAGGGGGAAGCCAGAGGATGCTTAATCCGGTTCCCCCCTTGATCCCCCTCTCGTCCCCCTTAACAAGGGGGAAGCCAGAGGATGCTTCGCTGTTTATTTCATGGGGAACTTTAAATCCGGTTCCCCCCTTGGTAAGGGGGGTTAGGGGGGATCTAACCAACAATCTATGTAACTGTAACTAGCAACTTGAATTGCTAAATTGCCAAATGGTACTCGTTCCTACCTCCGAACCTCTTCCGCTGAAAACCGATCCAGATGGCACGATCCGCATCAACAAAACCCGCATCACTTTGGATACGGTTGTCACGGCTTTTCTTGAAGGCGCTATAGCTGAAGAAATTAGGGAACAGTACCCATCACTTCAACTTGCCGACATTTATTCGACGATCGGCTATTACTTACGCCACCAAGCTGAAATTGATGCTTATCTGCTAGAACGCCAACATTGTGCCGCTGAAGTTCGCCAAGAAGCTGAAAAACGATTTAACCCAGTGGGTAGGGTGCGCGATCGCTTATTAGCCAGCCGCAACCAAAGAAAGCGCTAAAGCGCAACTACGTACTTTTGCTGGTTGGCGCTGATAAATTGGCTGGCTGTTTCTTCTATTTGATTATCTCTCGGTTGCCATAATCTTGGTATGGTTTGTTCGCCGAAAGATTGCTGTTTTTTTGGTTTGATTTTTGGCAATAAAGGTAACATTTTACTTCCCCAAGCCGCTGGTTTTTTCGCTTTTGGTTGGGGTTTATATCTTTTGCAGAAACCGCGATATTTCTTGGCACATTCGTCTAAGGATTTACCCAAGGCTAGAAATGCTGGATGCCATTCGGTGATGCCGTCGGTGGTAAGTTGGTCGTAAGTTCCATAATTGGAAAAATCATAGAAAAAATTCGGTTTTATTCCCGCTGCTTTCGGGTTGCCGTGAATGTAACGCAGGGTGCAGAGAGCGCGTTTTTGGTCTTCTTTGGCAAAACCTGTACTGAAATAACGCCTTTCCCAAAAATGTCCCGTGCGGTTGAGCATTCGGTTGAAACACATAGCTGTGTACCAGTTCAGCCAGTGCATGATTTTTGGCAAGTCTTCGGGGGTGGCAGGTTCGAGGAGGTAGTGGACGTGGTTGGACATGATGCAAAGCGCATACAACCGGAAGCGATATTTCTGCAATGCCTTTTTCAGGGCAAACAGCAGCACTTCACGGCATTCTCTTTGGTGGAGTTTGAATTCGCGGTTATTGCAGCGGACGGTGATGTGGTAGCAGTAACCGGGTTGGATTTGGCGGCGTGGGCGGGGCATGGTGTCAGGTAACGAAAGAGGGAAAAAAGAACCCCAAGTCCTTGACAAAAGCCTTGGGGTATGTGATGATGAATTAATTCGAGAAGTAACTACCTCCATATGGCTGTCTTTATGGCTAATGGGGAATTTACTATTGCTCTCGCTATGCTGTCTTGATTTCCTGTTGCTGCTATTGTCGCAATCATTTCTTCTACCTCTACAAATTGCTCCGCAATCATTTCTTTCTCCCTTGCTACCATGACCATCTCATAGGCAACTCCCCAAGCATCGCGATTGGTTAACGTTTTTCCTTCTTGAAAGGTATTTTGCCACCACGTAGTCACTTTAGCCCCGTATGGCGTTGTTATAGTTGTCTCCTCGTTGGTCTCTTCATCTTTGATTGTTTGTGAGGAATTTAAGATGGTTATTCCCATTGTGGCTGCATCATTGAGGAATTTACCTGCCCCTTTAACATCATTGTTAAATAATTCTTTAGCTTGATTGTAAAATAATTCTTTAGCTGGTGATGCCGCGTCGTTTACTTGAATTACTTGAATTGTTTGTGTATCAGCCATTTCTTTTTCTCCTTATGTTTTTTTTCCTTTTCTCCACTTTATTTCTCTCTCTTTTTTTTTTCTTCAGTTAATATACGGGAATGTGGGAGAATATTGCCGTTTTCTACCCACTTCACAGAAAATTTAAGCTTATCTAACTAAAATGCAGCGCTTTAGCTTTCTCTCTCCCCCGCAAAGCTCTTTTCTTCATCGCAGCTTTACACAACCCACACACAGAAAAGCATGAGCAGAGGGACTAAAAATCAGAATTTCTACCAAACTACAGCTAAACTTCACAAACAAGTTAAGTATTTACACGGTAGACACAGAGATATCATTCCGAGTTTGATGTACGATCTGCTACTCAATACTGACAGTAGTAGATACCGGAGGGGCGATCTTATGCCCTGTCCCTACAATTTCCCTCAAGAAGGTAAGGATTTGCAGCCGAAAGAGGGGAGCATTCCAAATGTGTAAATTGCCCCTCAGACTGAAGTCTGGGGCTATACAAACCAAGTCCGCCTACGCGGACTTTTAGCCTGCGGAGGCAGGCTTTGTCTGTGTAGCCGCGATTTCTAATCGCCTGGTATTTTGGCTGGGGAAAATTTTGAGTTTTGAGTTTTGAGTTAGGAAGAAAGTGATGAGTTTTAAATTATCTCCCCTTGTCCCCAGTCCCCAGTCCCCAGTCCCCAGTCCCAAGTCCCCAGTCCCCAGTCCCCAGTCCCCAGTCCCCATTCAAAACCCAAAACTTTCTACAATAGGGTGCGATCTTATCTAGAATGGTTTTGCTATCGAGCCAATTAGAATCCAAATACAAGCAAGCCTAATGTATATAGATACCCCTACTGCTCAACCAACACCTTTAATATTGGAAAGCTTACCTGTTCCAGCTAATTTCGACGATCGCGAGTTTCCCAAACGCTCTCGGCAGCAAATAGACTTGATCTTACTGGTAATTGAAGCTCTCGATATTGGCGGTTCGGAAGCAATCCTCAGTGTAGCAAAAGAGCTAGAACTGGAAGGAATTATTAAAAATCGGGTAACATTGTGGCGACTGCGCTGCACTAACCCCATGCGGCGTTACAGCCAACGTTATGCTCTGAGTGTAGTCGAGGCTAAGGCTTTGGTGTCGATCGCCTGCAATTTAGCACGCCGGATGACAGTTCTGATTCGCCAGTTGTTACTGGCATATCAACAATTGTCGGAAAAACAATTGTCAGTAGAACATCATTTTCGCCTTTCTTACTTTTTGGAACGTTTCCGCAAACATTTTCGTAGTCGGATGAATCCCCGACGCTCTGGAGTGATAGCCTATAGTTCAGACGAAAAATTGAATGAATTAGCGATCGCTCTATTAGGACAGCTACTTTTTTGTACAGGTACTTCTGGAATGCAACGCTTTTGGATTAGTCTATTTGACGGGGAAATTTAATGTAAGATGGTTAATCCTGGAGACAGAGACAAACCCCCGACTGGAGTGAATCTAAAATCTAAAATCTAAAATCTAAAATCCCATGACGACGATCCAACGACAGTACAGCTTGCCTAATTGCACCCTGATCCTAGAAGGTTTGAGTGAAACCACTGGTGGTATCATTCAATCAGAGATGCGTCCAGTTTTATCAATTTTAGTCAATGCCGAATGTCGTTTAGCAGGTTATACTGGGCCTGCATTAAGTGGGGGAAGAGACTTTTTTGAAAGTTTGGTGACAGCGGTGAGTGACTACGCTCAAGAAATTTTAAGCGGTCTTCCCCATCAACATTTGGAAAATGGTCATGTACCTTTGGTGCAGTTGCGACGCAATGGACAAAATTTACATCGGTTAATTGTCCAACCCCATAATTTAAATGCTTTCTCTCATAGCGTGACTACACCTACAAAGGCGATCGAAATTGATTTATCAACGGTGCAATTGTTTGATTTAGTGGAAGCTGTAGATCAGTTTTTTGCTGATAGCCAAACTTTGCCTAGTTTGGGGTTAAAGTTAACGCCAGTGGAAAAACGCTTTGCTAAGTCGGATGAAGATTTAGTTAAACAAGCTGCACCCGCTGCTTTGGGTTTGTCTAGTTTAGCATTGGCTGCGATCGCACTCTTCTTCGTTCCCATCCCTGAAGTACAAAAACCCAGAGAACCTTTACCACAAAATAATTCTGGTCTTGTCTCCCCAAATTCTACTATCCCCGGACAACCCGCCCCCACTGAACCCCCCTTACCTCCTCAATCTAATTTAGGCGGACAAACTACTACGCCTCTAACTTCTTCTACCACCGAAGTTCCAGTTAATTCTCCCACAACACCTTTAGCTACACAAATTCCACCTTCTCCAGTTGCTACTTCCACACCTGTCACCACGCCGATACCACCAACAGAATCTAATTCAGTAGCTCAAACTCCTGTTCCTGTACCAACTATTCCACCAACTGAGTCAACTTTAGGACAAACTCCTGGGACTAATTTACCTCCTACTACTCCTGCTAATTTAAGCGGACAAACACCCACAAATTCGGGAGTAACTGTAGATAAAAATAATGAAATTGTAGATTCAACTTCTCTGAAATTTTTGAATCGTAGTCTTTACAACCAAATTGTCAAACAGAGAAGAGAAATTAGTAAATTCCCGGAAGAATTAGTTTATCGAGTTGCCATACGCCCAGATGGAACTGTGATTAACTATGAACCTCGCAATCAACCAGCACGAGATTATTTAAACCAAACTCCTCTGTCTAATTTGGGTGTTGCTAATGTTCCTAATTCTACTAGCGTAAATGAACCAGTTGCTTATTTTAAGGTGGTGTTTACTCCTAGAGGTGTATTGCAAGTTAGCCCTTGGCGAGGTTATCAGTAAAGCGAGTAGTAGAAATTACGGGATTGTACCCTAACTGTTTCTATATTTCATCAGATAGGATGGAAAAAAGAAAAACATGGGGGAAAAATTACTTTTACTTCTGAAGTTGGTAAAGGTACGGAATTTGCGATCGGACTTCCCATTAATTCTTCCACAAAAAAGGTCAAAGCACAATCACCGGATAATTTGGCGCATATAATTTCCCCAAAGTAAAGCTGCTTGAGCGCTACTTCCTCTAGTTGGCGAATTATTATCATTTCCCAACCAAACGCCAGTAACTAACCTTTGACTGGGAACATATCCCACAAACCACAAATCTCGGTTATCGCTATTCGTACCTGTTTTACCTGCTTCTTCTCCTAAACCCAAAGACGCATTTCTTCCCGTACCAAATCGTACCACTCCTCTTAATAAATCATTCATTTGCAGGGCAACTCTTGGGCGTAAAACTCTTTGGGAATTGGCATTTTTATCAGGATCGAAAGAATAGATTTCGGGGCAAGTTTTCAAATCTTTGATATTACGACAAAAACTACTATCAAGAATGCGAACAATAGCATGAGGACGATTCCATACACCGTTATTTGCGATCGCCCCAAAAGCACCAGTCATCTCTAAAGGATAAACTTCACTTTGTCCTAAAATTAACCCAGGTACAGGATTAAGTTTAGACTTAATTCCCATTCTTTCTGCCATTTGTACAACATTTTCTAAACCCACATCTTGCGCCACTCTCAAAGCAATTACATTTTCTGATTGGGCAATTCCATTGTACATATTTGCACTACCGCCCCCAGTTCTTTCGCAACCGGGATAACGTTGTCGCCAAACTAAAGGAGCACAAGAATAAGATTTATTAGGCGAAATTCCTCGATCTAAAGCTGCTGCATAAGTAAAAACTTTAAAAGTTGATGCTGCTTGTCTGTGTGCTATAGTTACTCGATTAAATTGACTTTGTTTGTAATCTAATCCCCCCACCATTGATAAAATTGCCCCTGTACTAGAATCAAGAGTAACGATCGCACCTTGGGAAAAACGGCTATTAGCACCAGCATTATTAATAGCACTTCGCAAAGCAGATTCCGCCTTAGATTGCATTCGCAAATTCAAAGCAGTTTCAATGATAAAATTCCCTTCCCTAGCAAGTTCTTCACCCAACAAAAACTGTAATTCCTCAAACACATAACTGTAAAAATAGGGAGAAATTGTATTAGCTTGTTCCTGACAAACTTTCGGATCGACTTCTAGAGGCGATCGTCTCGCTTTATTCGCCTCTTCCACAGTAATTTTACCTTGCTGCAACATCCGAGTAATCACCCCATTTCGCAAAGTAATTGCTCTTTCTCGCGCCTGACTATCGCCACAAGGATTAAAGTTATTTGGTGCAGGTAAATTACTCACCAAAGTTGCCGCTTCTGCTAAACTTATATCTTGCGCCGACTTACCAAAATAATACTCAGAAGCATCTTCAAAACCATAGCTATCGCCGCCTAAAAACACGCGATTTAAGTAAGTTAATAAAATCGCATCTTTACTGTAAAAGAACTCCAACTTTAAAGCCACAATTGCTTCCCGCAACTTGCGCCCCAAAGAATCTGCCGAACCGACATAATCGCGAAATAAACTGCGGGCTACCTGTTGGGTAATTGTACTACCACCTTGACGATCGCCACCTTTACTAATAATAAAAGTTGCCCTAGCAATCCCGATCGGATCTACCCCCAAATGCCAGTAAAAACGCTTATCTTCCGAAGCAACTACCGCCTTCGGTAAATAAGGAGAAAAATCACTTAATTTCTTAAACTCCACATGAGCATTATTACGTGGATTTCGCAAAGGAGTTTCATCACCCGCATAAACAATTACAGGCCCTCTGGTAGCACTTGGTAAAGGATGAACCGAGAATTTTTGCCATTCCAACAACACAGTAATTGCTAAAAGTGCGGTTAACCCAGTAATGCCATAAATACCCCAATTTATTGCTTTTTCATACCAATTTGGCGGATCGTAATATTGAATTCTCACCCCACCAGCTAATTCCCTTGGCCCTAAAGTTAAGATATCACCATGACGTAATTTTCGCGATGAAATTCGCTTTTGACCGCGATAAATTCCATTAGTCGAGTTTTCATCTTTAATTAAAAAAGTTTTCTGTCTGCGTCCGATGCGAGTCAAAGACAAATGAATTTGACTAACTACCGGATTACGCACCACGATATCGCAAGATTTAGAACTACGACCTAGTTTATAGCGATCGCCCAACAGCGGATAAACTTCAGCTTGATCGGCATCAGCATCCTGAACGCGCAATTCCGGTACCCTAGCATTCGGTTTCAACGCTAGTTTAGAAAAATTCACCTTCGCTTGTACCGTTTGCACTGCTTGGGTAATCGCACCCATAATCGTCGGGCGAGGTTTCTGCGGTTGAGGAGGAGTCATATCGTCTTCAGTTGAATACTCAGGGAACTAAGGACTGGGGTAGAGGAGATTCATCGATCGCCCCTACGATTGAGGACTAAGGGAACAAAGAACTTTGGATTTATTGGGAGAATAAATCGGCATTTTCCCTATTTTTTTATAATGAACCAAAGTTGAGGCAGCAGGGGAGAAGGGGAGCGATCGGAACAGGGAGGAAATAAAGATTACTTAAAGCTATTAATGTGACTAAAAAAGCAATTGCAGCGATCGAATTTATCTTGAATTAATCTCAGTGAAATTAATTCACAAAACCCAGGTACAAAGTTAACAAACTATTCCCCTCTACCCTTCTGTCTCTCCGATCCTTCCGAGTGAGATTTACGAAATATGGCAATAAATAGACAAGCAATTCCTATATTGATACAGACATCTGCCACATTAAAAACTGGAAAGCGAATTAATCTAAAATCGAAAAAATCCACCACATAACCAAAAACAAATCGATCGATTCCATTGCCAATAGCGCCCCCTAAAATAAAGCCATAACCCAATTGATCCCATAAAGGTAAAGGTGGCCCAAACCAAGCCATAGCCATTAAAGCTAAACTGACGAACAAAGATAGCCAACGCAACCAACTACCATCCTCACTAAACAAACTAAAAGCTGCACCAGTATTTCTCACGTAAGTAATATGAAAAACTCCCGACCATAAAGGCAAACTTTCATTCAATTGAAAGTTTTGTAATACCCAATATTTAGTAATTTGGTCGATCGCAATACACAGGAAGGCAGCAATCCAAAAAAAACGATTTTTAATCATTGTTCATTGGTTATTGGTCATTGGTCATTGGTCTTTAGTCGTTAGTCATTCGTTATTTGCGGATACGGTCTCAACTAGTCATTTTCCCTATGAGTTTCTAGCAAAAATACAAATGATAAATGACGAATGACTACTGACTAGTAAAACATAATACGTCTGAGGATAAAAGCTAACACTGTAGCTGCACAAACAAGAGCTAATTGTCCGGGGATGGGGTCTAAAGAATACTTTTGAATATCTGGAACTATGGGAGAACTAATTTCTGTACTCGCCAAAATTATGTAGTGATTAGCAACTAAATAACCAATACCTACTAAATGAATCACCAACAAACCGCAAAGGCAGCTAAAGGCTAAAGATTCTAATTTCGGTGGTTGACGAAATGCTAAATAACCACATATCCAAGCACCAGGAATAAATCCTAACAAATAGCCAAAACTAGGTAATTTGAGATAGGCAATTCCCCCGCCTTGGGAAAACACAGGCAACCAAGTTAAACCCAATGCTAGATAAGCAATTTGGGAAAGGGCACCTGCATTTTTGCCCCCAAGACAACCTACTAATAGTACTGCACCAATTTGATAAGTGACTCCTAAAGAGTGAATGGGAATTCCCGACTCACTCCAGTGCCAAGGTAAAGCAGTTACAGATGCTTCTAAAAAGGTGCCACCAATGGTAAGCAGTAAACCAATGAAGGCCCACAAAAATTCAGTGGGAGAAAACACAACTATTGGTAATTGGTAATGGGTAATTGGTAATGGGTTGGTAATAGTTCGTTGAGTTATTTTTGAACTACGAATTTTGGGGAATTGGTGCTTCACCGCCTTGCAGTCCTAGTTTTTCTAACATGGCATGGTCTTGTTGTGGGGGTTGTCCCATTGTGGTTAAATAATGTCCAATTAACATGGCATTAATTCCGGCTTTTAATCCCATTGCTTGCAGTTCTCCCATCACGGCTTCTCTTCCCCCAGCGTAGCGGAGAATCTGTTCTGGTAAAATCATACGAAAGATAGCGATCGCCTTTAGTGCTTCCATAGGATCTAGTTTAGTGCGATCGCCCAATGGTGTCCCCGCTCTCGGATTTAACAAATTAATCGGCACCGATTCAACTTGTAATTCCCGCAAAGCTAAAGCCAAATCTACCCTATCTTCCCAACTTTCACCCATACCAATAATTCCACCTGTACAAGCTTGAATTCCCGCTGCTTTCAGGTTTTTTACCGTCTCCACTCTGTCTTGCCAAGTGTGAGTAGTGACAATTTGCGAATAAAAGTTTTCTGACGCTTCTAAATTATGGTTGTAGCGAGTTACACCTGCCTCTTTCAGTGCTTGAGCTTGTTCTGCGGTCACTTCTCCCAAAGCACAGCAAGGTTTAATATCAGTTTCGACAATAATTTGCCGCACTGTTTCTAAAATGTTTTCAAATTCCGTTGATTTTGGGCTGTTATATTTAATTCCTCTACCCTGACTAACCAAACAAAATCTTTTTGCACCAGCTGCTTGGGCTGCTTTTGCTTGCTCTAAAATCTCCTCTTTAGACTTCAAACCATACACAGGCGAATCATTACCGGGATGATGAACAGATTGAGAACAAAAACCACAATTTTCGGAACAATTGCCCGATTTAATATTAACAATGCTGCATAAATCTACTATATTACCACAGCAAGCTTGACGCACTTGGTCAGCGGCAGCACACAATAACAAAATATTTTCTTCACCTTCAATTTGGGTGAGAGCGATCGCTTCAGACCGACTCAGCCTTTTCCCAGCTATAATTTCCTCACTCAGCCTTTGTAACCATTCTTGCAGTTCCTCAACATTAGAATCTTCATTCACCGCAGAATAATCAAAAGTTAATAACGGCGTTTCTCTCACACTTAACCCTCTATTACTAAAAAGTTAGTTTACTCCACAGGTATCATCTCACGACTTAAGCAATAACAACTGCTTTCACTCTCTACTCACCCAATAGGAGGAATCTTTACTGTTAACCTTATCTTTACCATAAAGAGCTATGCTGCAAGGGGTTTTTAACAAAAAAAGCTAAAACTTCACAACACAATGATTTTTCGTCTTACACTCACCAATCCCAAAACTATAGCTGCTGCCATTTCTGGCGTAGCTCTCACCATCAGCTTAGGTGCTTGTGGTCCCTCACAAACCACACCAACAGCCACCGAAACTCCTGCTGCTCCTGGCGCTAGTCCAGCAGTAGCACCCGGAACTCCCACACCTGCTACATCCAGACTCGACTTAACCCAAAACGTACTACTCTCCGGTGCAGGTGCATCCTTCCCCGCACCCTTGTATCAACGTTGGTTTGCAGAATTCAATAAAATCAATCCCAAAGCCAGAATCAACTACCAGTCAGTTGGAAGCGGCGCAGGTGTCCAACAGTTTATTCAAAAAACAGTAGACTTCGGCGCTAGCGATGTCGCCATGACCGACGAAGAACTGGCAAAAGTTCCAGGCGCACTCATGCTACCAGTAACAGCAGGTGGCATTGTCTTAGCCTACAACGTACCCGGAGTAGAAAACGTAAAACTATCCCGAAATGTTTTAGTAGACATCTTTTTGGGGAATATCAAGACTTGGAATGACCCCAAAATTGCCGAAGCTAACCCTGGTGTAAACCTACCTAACACACCGATCACAGTAGTTTATCGTGCTGATGGTAGCGGAACCACAGGCATATTCACCAAATACTTGAGCGCCATTAGTTCCACTTGGAAATCGAAAGTCGGAGACGGTAAAACTGTATCTTGGCCCACAGGTGTAGGTGCCAAAGGTAACGAAGGTGTGACCGCTCAAATAACCCAGACAACAGGCTCTATTGGTTACATCGAATACGGTTACGCCAAACAACAAAACATCAAATTCGCCACTTTAGAAAATAAAGCAGGCAACTACGTTACTTACAACGAACAAACAGCTTCTAGCGCTTTAGACTCAGTACAACTACCAGAAAACTTGCGAGCCTTCATTGTTGACCCAGAAGGTACAGACTCTTACCCCATTGTCAGTTATACCTGGTTGCTAGTCTATCCGAAATATCAAGATGCAGCCAAAGGCAAAGTCATGGAAGCGGTAGTAGAATACGCCTTGACAGAAGGACAAAAAATTGCTCCTGAGTTAGGTTATATCGCTCTGCCACCGAAAGTTGCTTCCAAAGTAGCTACCGTTGCTCAATCAATTAGCCCAGATTACAACATTGCAGTCGCTCCTCCTGGGGGAACTCCTGATACAACTGCTGCTAGTCCAGATGCCACAACTCCCGGCGCAGCTACTACCACTCCTGATGCCACAACTCCAGGTGCCACAACTCCCGGCGGTACAACTACCACCACTCCAGGTGCAACTCCCTCGCCAGCTACTACTCCTTAGTGACAAAAGTTACTAACAATCAATTTTGTTAGCAAAATCAGTCTAAGGTGAAGGTAGTTAAATTGCCCTTAACAGCATTATTAAAAAAAATGCTGCATTAAGTTAGTTCGCTCTCTCATCTCTCTATATTTTTATAAACCTTTCGTTAGCGCAATCATGAGTAGCACAGGAGCAAGGGAATTTGAAGGTTCCAGTATTACTATCTTTCAACCACCTACAGAGGTGGATAAAACCCTAGATACTGGATTTGTTTGGTTAACTCGAATATTTGCTTTAGGTATCGCATTTTTACTGTTATTGATAGCACTTCAGGTAGCTAGTCAAGCTTTACCTGCAATGCAAGCTTTTGGATTGGGATTCATTTTTCAAAGTGCTTGGAACCCAGTCACAAATCAGTTTGGGGTATTACCTCAAATTTACGGAACTCTAGTGACTTCTTTCATTGCTTTGCTGATAGCGGTGCCAGTTGGAGTCGGTACAGCAGTAATTTTGAGTGAGAACTTTTTGCCAATGAAAGTTCGCACAATTTTAGTATTTTTGGTTGAACTACTAGCAGCAATTCCTAGTGTGGTTTATGGAATTTGGGGGATTTTTGTGGTAATTCCCTTGCTGCGAGAGACTTTAGGTACATGGCTAAATAGTTGGTTTGGTTGGTTTCCTTTGTTTAGCACTCCTTTAACAGGCCCAGGTATTTTACCTGCGTCTTTGGTATTATCAATTATGATTTTGCCAATCATTACCGCTATCTCCCGTGATGCTTTAACTTCTCTACCTCCTGATTTACGCCAAGCGTCTCTGGGCTTAGGTGCTACTAGATGGGAAACTATTCTTCAAGTACTGATTCCGGCAGCAATTTCTGGGATTGTTGGGGGCGTGATGTTGGCTTTAGGTCGGGCTATGGGAGAAACAATGGCAATCACCATGTTGATTGGTAATGCTAATACGATTAATGTTTCTTTGTTAGCGCCAGGAAATACTATTGCTTCTCTGTTGGCTAGTCAATTTGCTGAAGCTAGTGGCTTGCAAGTTTCAGCTTTACTTTACGCGGCTTTGGTACTGTTTGTTTTGACTTTGATTGTCAATATTTTAGCTGATTTGATTGTCCAAAGAGTGAAGCGAATTTAGTTTTGGTTGCTGATTTAATGAGAGATTGAACTACTCAAGAACGTTGAAGGAATTGCGGCAAATTTAGAGATTGAAATTTATGACTCACAGTAACCCAGAGTTTGATGGCAGCAGAGGTTTTGATAGTAGTGGTTTAGTACGTGCCAATTTTTCTCCCCGGACTTTGTTTAATAATATTATGACTGGGGTGGCATTTATTCTTGCTGCTATGGCAGTTATTCCTTTGTTTGCTGTACTTATTTATGTAACTTTCCAAGGCATAAGTAGTATCAGCCCTAGTGTATTTGTAGAATTGCCGCCGCCACCAATGGTAGAAGGGGGAGGTTTTGGAAATGCAATTCTTGGCACAATTACTATGGTGGGAATTGGGGCGCTAATTAGTGTCCCTTTTGGTGTTATGGCATCTATTTATTTGACGGAGTTTAGTACTGGAAAAATTTCCCGTTGGGTAAGATTTGCGACTAATATTCTCAGTGGTGTGCCTTCGATTATTGCTGGGGTGTTTGCTTACGCTGCTGTGGTTTTGACTTTTACAAGATTCGGGTGGGGTTCTTATTCTCCCATTGCGGGTGGTATTGCTTTGTCTGTGTTAATGTTGCCGATTATTGTCAGAACTACAGATGAAGCTTTGCAGTTGGTGCCAAAAGATGTGCGCCAAGCTTCTGTAGGTTTGGGGGCTACGAAGTTTCAAACGGTTTGGGGTGTGGTGTTGCCAGCAGCGGTTCCGGCAATTGTGACAGGAACTACATTGGCTGTGGCTCGTGCGGCTGGTGAAACTGCGCCTTTGCTGTTTACGGCTTTGTTTTCGCAATTTTGGCCGCAATTTTGGCCGCCACAGGCTTTTTTGCAACCAACTGCTTCTTTGGCGGTGCTAGTGTATAATTTTGCGATCGTACCTTTCAAAAATCAACAGCAATTGGCTTGGGCGGCTTCTCTAATTCTGGTGCTACTGGTGTTAATTACTAGTATCATCACTCGCTACGTTACTAGTCGGAAAGCTTAAGCTAATAATGTTTGATAGGCTAAACAATAGCAGCTAGGAGGAAACAGAGCCACAAGGTAAAATATCACCAATAACACTAATATTGATATTGGGTGTCGGTAATCTCTCTGAAGATATAGGTGAAGAAACTTTGAGTTAAGTAACGATAGGTAAAAACTCACCAAAAATACTCTGCGTTGTAGTTTTAGCTTCTTGGCTGACGAGTAGACAAGGGGCATAATAGTTGAAAAATCAATGATTCATTGCTAAAAAAGGAAAAACGCAGAGTTAATTATTCCCAGGTCAAAAAAATAGTATTTTACGAATTTCCCAAACCAAAATAGGTGAATATGCGCTCTAATCCCAAAAATGATTCCCAAACGACTCAATCCACTAACACCGTTTTTCAGGTGCGTAATGCCAATATCTTTTACGGCAGTTTCTTGGCAGTACGAGATGTGGTAATGGATATTCCCAGAAATCAGATTACGGCTTTTATTGGCCCTTCTGGTTGTGGTAAAAGTACGTTGCTGCGCTGCTTTAATCGACTGAATGATTTGATTGATAGTTTCCGATTGGAGGGAGATGTCAGTTACAATGGCAGGAATCTTTACGATGCGAATATTGACCCGGTAGAAGTGCGTCGTCGGATTGGGATGGTGTTTCAAAAAGCTAATCCTTTCCCGAAATCAATTTATGACAATATTGCCTTTGGGCCTCGGTTGAACAAGTATAAAGGTGATATGGATGAGTTGGTGGAACGATCGCTCAGAGGTGCCGCTTTGTGGGATGAAGTGAAAGATAAATTGAAACAAAGTGGTTTATCTCTATCTGGGGGTCAACAACAACGTTTGTGTATTGCGCGGGCGATCGCAGTTCAACCAGAAGTTATTCTAATGGATGAACCTTGCTCGGCACTTGACCCGATTTCTACCTTGCGGGTGGAAGATTTGCTCCATGAATTAAAACAGCAATATACCATCATCATCGTTACCCATAATATGCAGCAAGCGTCACGGGTGAGCGATCGAACTGCCTTTTTCAACGTGCAACTTTCCGAAAAAGGTGGACGCACAGGTTATTTGGTTGAATACGACAATACGGAATCTATTTTCCAAAGTCCCAAAGAAGAATCTACCCGCGAATACGTAAGCGGACGTTTCGGTTAATTCTTAGAAGGCAGAAGGCAAAAATTGTTCTTTTGTAAGTTGTTGCGCTTTAGCGCTCTTATCTTGGTATTAAGAGCGCTAAAGCGCAACAACGTGCTTGGGGTAAATGGGAAAAATTTCAGCTAAAGTACTCATTTCAAGATAGGATGAAGCATGGCTAGTCATCTGTGAAAAAGACTTATGAAGCGATATTTGTCCCGTCTGTTTGCCTTACTTTTAGTTGTTACCATTGGTTTGGTAGGTTGTTCCACCCCATCAGGTTTAACTGGTAAATATAGTCAAGATACCTTGGATGTAGTAGCTAGTTTGCGAAATGCGATCGAGCTACCCAATGATGCACCAGAAAAAGCCACAGCACAAGCCGCCGCCAAGAAAAAAATTAATGATTTTGCAGCACTTTACTGGCGGGATAGTTCTTTAAAAAATTTGCGCTCTTTCACCACCATGCGAACTGCATTGAACGCTTTGGGTTCACACTACGCATCATACCCCAATCGTCCGGTTCCCGAAAAGTTGAAAAAGCGTTTAGAAGTTGAGTTTAAACAAATTGAAACTGCAATTAATCAAGGAGCTTAAAATTTAGATTTAAGATTTTCCTAAAAAAAAGAATTCAAGAAACAAAAGCTGGAAAAAATTCCTCAACTGAGTTTCTGAATTCTATTTTTCGGATTAAATTTTACCTAGTTTTAGTTTCTGTTGACTAATTGCAGTTCTTTCAAATCAACATCTGCCAAATCTGGGGTTGCGGTTTGAAACAGTCCGTTTAATAATAAGGCTGGTGGCTGTTCGTAAGGCCAAGCAAAAGCATGACGAAAAGCAGCATCTTGACAAGCTTGCAATTCTGCAAAACCGATGATGTCGTAGGTTAGCAAGTTTTCATATTCAAAGGGTAAACGGACATTATGCAACCCGGCGTTATCGGTGCAAATGGCGATGTCTACACCTGCGGCGAAACAGCGATCGAAAACTACTTTTAGTTGGCGAATATCTTCTAAGTTGCCAGTTTTTAAGTAAGTAGTGGGACAAACTTCCAAACAAGTACCCGCACTTGCTAACTCACCCAGAAGTTCGGGACATCGTAAGGGAATTTGAATTCCATGTCCGATTCGCATTAAATAAGGTAAAAGTTCGGGATAACAACCTTCTTTAGTTTCGTAAAGGTGTCCGGTGGTGTTTAAACCGAGCGATCGCGCATAAGCGTATAATTCGATAAACTCGTCTAAGCGATCGGCATAATGAGCGTCACCACCTGCTAAGTCTACAGCGCAAACATATTGCCGTTTTTGTGCTGCTAACTCTACGATCGCCTTATTCACCTCATAAGGAAGTCGCGAGTGCATACACAAAATCTGACTTGTGACGATCGGATATTCCTTCACCTGACTAGCAATACCCACAATATCCACAATATCAGCCATTTGGTCAATTCTTTGCCTCTGACTTAGTTTGTCAGAAGTCCGCAAAAAAGGAGTATAACGTAACTCTAAATAAGCCAAATTTTCAAAAATATAAGCACCACGAATCAGACGATAAATAAAGTAAGGCAAAGTATCCTTAGTTTGTACGCTTTCCACAAGAGTATGCAGTTCCAAATACTCATCTAGCGTATTCCGAGGTTTAGTGTAAAACTCCTCAAACTCAGAATACTCAGGAAAACGAGTCGCCAAATCAGCATCGCTGCGTTGGAAATAGCGCCAAAGAACCCGGGGGACAACCGATCCGCCTAAGTGACGGTGTAATTCTGCATACAGAGCCACAGTAACCTCTTTTTTTTGATATAGATGACATAGAAACTAGTTATTATTCCAATTATTAACAAATATTTCGACTTTGAACGGGCGGTATCCAGTAATTTTGCGGTTGATTGGAAAATAGAGTAAGAATACCTAGAAAAATAGTAATAATACCTAGAAAATTTGACTCTGCAATGGACATTATCGAAATTTTGCGCCAAGACTACCAAAAATTTCCCTTAGACCAGACTTACAGTATTTATGCGGAAGAAGTTTACTTTCAAGACCCGATGAATCAGTTTCGGGGAATCAAGCGGTATCAGCAAATGATTGGCTTTATCCGCACTTGGTTTATTCAGCCGCAACTTGATTTACATGAGATTAGCCGTAAGGGAGATGCGATCGAAACTCGTTGGACGTTAAGCTGGACTACTCCATTACCTTGGAAACCTCGGATTAGCATTTCTGGGTGGAGTGAATTAAAGCTGAACTCCGATGGTTTAATTGTCTCCCATATCGACTATTGGAACTGTTCGCGGTTAGATGTCCTCAAACAGCACCTATTTCTGCCCCATAATCGATAAAGTAAATAAATGTAAACAATTCTCAGGCAACAGAGGAAAATTATGCGTTTAATTCTCATGACTGGAAAGGGAGGCGTGGGAAAAACCTCCGTCGCCGCTGCTACTGGACTGCGTTGTGCGGAACTCGGCTATCGGACTTTGGTTTTAAGCACTGACCCCGCACACTCCTTAGCAGATAGCTTTGATATGGAATTAGCACATGAACCTAAAGCAGTGCGTCCTAATTTATGGGGTGCGGAACTGGATGCTTTAGTGGAATTGGAACAAAACTGGGGTGCAGTGAAGCGTTACATCACGCAGGTTTTACAAGCGAGGGGTTTGGAGGGGGTGCAAGCGGAAGAATTGGCAATTTTACCGGGGATGGATGAAATCTTCGGTTTGGTGAGGATGAAACGCCACTACGATGAGGGTGATTTCGATGTATTAATTATTGACTCTGCACCCACTGGGACTGCGCTACGATTACTGAGTTTGCCGGAAGTTAGTGGCTGGTATATGCGCCGTTTTTACAAACCTTTGCAGGGGATTTCGGTTGCACTCAGACCTTTGGTTGAGCCAATTTTTCGCCCGATCGCAGGCTTTTCTTTACCTGATAAAGAAGTAATGGACGCGCCCTACGAATTTTATCAGCAAATCGAAGCACTAGAAAAGATCTTAGTTGATAATAACCAAACTTCTGTGCGCTTAGTAACAAATCCCGAAAAAATGGTGATTAAGGAATCCCTACGCGCCCATGCTTACTTAAGTTTGTACAATGTTTCTACAGATTTAATAATTGCTAATCGCATTCTTCCCAGTGAAGTGCAAGATCCATTTTTCCAAAGGTGGAAGGAAAACCAACAACAATATCGTCAGGAAATCCACGAAAATTTCCATCCTTTACCTGTGAAAGAAGTGCCGTTATTTTCAGAAGAAATGTGCGGTTTAGCAGCTTTGGAAAGATTGAAAGATACGTTGTATAAAGATGAAGACCCAGCCCAGGTTTATTACCAGGAAACAACAGTTAAAGTTGTCCAAGACCGAAATCGATATACTTTAGAATTGTACTTACCGGGAATTGCCAAAGACCAAGTACAATTAAGTAAAACCGGAGATGAACTAAATATTCGTATTGGCAATCATCGCCGTAATTTAGTCTTACCTCAAGCTTTAGCAACTTTACAACCTTCTGGAGCCACAATGGAAGAGGATTATCTAAAAATTAAATTTGTGGAAGCAGCTTAGTTGCTGATAGACAAGAAGTTTAGACTACAAAAGGGAAAAGTAACTTCAGCTTAAACTGCTGTTAATAAAGCTCTGCTTTAATCAAATATAGACCTTGCCCAGTTCTCTTCCGAATAAGGGGGACAAATTTTACCCCCTTTTTAACCCTTCGATTAACGAAGTTTCTAAGACTTCGGTTAAGATAATGGCTGTTTGCTTGTCATTTTCTTGACGATAATCTCGGCTGTAAATTGGTGGGTTAATGTTGATGAACACATTGGCTAAGAAGTTAGCACTAGGTTGATATTTTAAAGTAATGGGAATAATGGGAATGGAGGTAGGTTGAGGTAATTTTGCTTCTGCTTGTAAGACTAGTCTAGCTAATCCCGGTTTGAGCGATCGCAAAATTCGATCGCGCACAATTCCCCCTTCAGGAAATAACACCAACTTTTTCCCAGCTTGTAACAACTCAATTGCGTTACGCATACTCGATACAGTAGGATGATTTAAGTCAACTGGGAAAGCTCCCAATCTCTGAATAAACCAACCTTGAATTCCTGAAAATTGATTAGCATTGGTCATGAAAAACAGGGGTTCTCTACTGAGTAAACTAATTAATAATGGGTCCCAACGGCTATAGTGTTTTGGTGCCATCACCACCGGGCCAAATTCTGGTAAATATTCCTCGCCTTTAATGAGAATTTTGCCAAAGTACAAGCTGAGAAAAATTCGATGAACCGGGAAAAGCGACCAGTAAAGCCAAGGCGAAACGTGAGGGAATAAGGTAATTTGGGAGTTCATTTTTAAACTAATCAATATAACAAATAGATGGAACTTTTAATTTAATTAATGAATATGGTATAATCTACGGAAATCAGGGTGTCAATATTTGAAGAGCAACAATTAAGGAAAATGAATCAGCGGTCATGGTTTGTATTTGTGATTGTAGCGATCGCCATACTCATTAGAGTAATTCCTCTTAGTTTAGCAAATCCTAAAGAAATAGCAATAACTGTGAAATCATCTCCCTTATCTTCACCTTCATTAGTAATTGCTGGAGGTAATCTCCGTTACGATAATGGCGAAGTTTTCCAGAAAATTATTGAATTAGCTGGAGGAAAAGGCGCTAAAATTGCAGTTTTCCCAACAGCTAGTAGTAATCCCATTAAAAATGGTAACTATTCAGTAGAAGCATTAAAAAAATATGGTGCTGAGCCAATTTTTCTCCCCGTTGCTGTAGAAAATATCGATGTGGATTACCAGAAAGCTGTTAAAGATTCCGATTTAATTAAGAAAGTAGAAGCTTGTAAAGGAGTTTACTTTACAGGCGGTTCCCAAGAAAGAATTACACAGGCGCTTTATAGCAAAACTGGGGAAAAAACACCTTTATTAGATGCAATTTGGAAAATTTATAAAAAAGGCGGTGTAATTGCTGGAACGAGTGCAGGTGCAGCAATTATGAGCAATACTATGTTTCGTGATGCCAGTAATTTAAAAGTTTTAAAGTATGGAGTAACCGAAGGTAAAGAAATAGACAAAGGACTAGGTTTTATCGGCAATGATATTTTCATAGATCAGCATTTCTTTATTCGGGGAAGATTTGCTCGTTCCTTAGTCGCAATGAAAAGTAAAGGCTACAGTCTAGGAATTGGTGTAGATGAAAATACCGCTTTAGTAGTGAAGAATAACATGGCTGAAGTTATTGGTTATAAAGGTGCTTTAGTCATGGATCTTTCTGCTGCTTCTACTAACCCAAGTATTAAAGAGTTTAATATCAAAGATGTGAAGCTAACTTATTTGGATCGGGGTGATAAATTTAATTTGCAAACGAAAGAAGTTATTGTTCATCCGCTAAAATTAGCGGGAACTAAAGTAGAACCAAATAATCTAAAAGAGCAACTTAATAGTCATCAAATATTGTATCCTGACATTTTGGCAAATTCAGCTTTATTGGATTTAATGTTTAACTTAATTGACAGCGATCGCAAAGAAATAATTGGGTTAGCATTTACCAATGTTGCCGAAGATGAAAAACCCGAATTAGGTTTTGAATTTAAGTTCAGTAAGGGAACTGACACCCTGGGATATTCCACCAGTGTTTCTGGCAGTGAAGATTATACAGTTATCAATATTTATTTAGATGTAACGCCGATTCGGATGACTGATAAATTGTATGAGTATATTTCAAGTTAAAAGTTGGTGAGGGTAGGGACACGGCATTCAAAAGATAACGCAGGAGTTGCAAATATTAATGATGCCGTGTCCCTACAATTTTCCCCAAAAAGGCAAGGTTTTTGCACTAAAAGATTGTGATAGCCTTGCATTTATTGTGGACAAAAAATGGGTAAAATCTTTGCATATCTTACCTTTTACCTTTTTTCAGCAAACCCTAGTTATTTAAAGCACGTAAGAAGCGCTGCATACTGGCGAAAATTCCAGGTTTTTTCGGTTTTGGGGCATCACCGGAATTGCCATTTGTTGGTTGAGTTGCTGTCATTAAAATTCGATCGATCTCCTCACCAACAGGTTTTTTCGGTAGTTCCATTAGTAATTGATATTCGCCCTGATTTTCTAACCAAACTTGCCATAAACTGGGATAACAACGGAAAATTGCTGCGCCTTCTAATGGTCGAACATAGTAACAGGAAAACAGCGTACTTAGTAAACGTTGCCGTAGTTGACGGGCGGCGTATCCAATTCCTACTGTACCTGCATCTTCTAAGTGGGGGTTGAGTAAAACTACAGGTCGATCGCCAACTGCTTGACAAATTTTTTCCACTTCCCCCACTTCTACAGAACTGGGATCGACTAGCAGAAATACATCATCTTCCGCAGCAATTTTGCTTTGAATTGGCAATTTACCTAAACCAATATCTTCCAATTTGTAGGGAATTTCTTTCCCCCAGTCGCGTCGCGCCAACGCTGCTGCACCTGCATCTGGGAAAAACACTTTTACTTGCGGATGAGTTTTTGCTTCGGAGTCTTCGCTTTTCTGGAAATTTGGCAGATTATCGAATACTGGGAGAAATTGTAGCGCGATCGACTGCGCTTGTAAGGCAATTTCGGGAAATACCATTTCCACTTGGATTCTAGTTTGTCCATCGGCGATCGCTGCTAGGGTAGCTTGTTGAGCTTGAGCGATCGCTTCTTCTAAAGTTTTGGGAAGTTCCAACATAGAGGATTTGTAGTTGGGTTTCAGGTTATCTTATTATCATCAATAGTATGATTCAGAAACGCCACTTCCACCATTTTAAATTTTAACTCCTTAATTTTAACAGCCTTTCATTTCTTGTCTTTTGTTTGGAGCAATAATCGGCCAACTGGTTTTTAATTTGCTTTCGTCTTTTTGTTGGACTGCTTGAATTAACTCCATCATTTGAGCAAATTTAAATGTAAATAATCTTGCTTCTGCTTGAAAATCAGCGATCGCTGCTTGCGGATAACCTGAAAAATAGTTGGCAAATCCTCTATTTTCTCGGACTAAAGGAGTAGAATTATTAAGTTTAATTGATTGGGTATAATCAGCAATAGCTGCCCGATAATTGCCCGAGCGCGCATAAGCACTTCCCCGATTAGCATAAACTAAATGAGCATTAGGAAAATCTGGTTTTAACCGCAAAAGAAAATTAAAATTGGCGAAAGCGTTCGGTAAATTTCCTAATAACACATAGCTGTTACCTCGGTAGAAATAAATATCTGCATAATTAGGATTGCGGCGTAAAGCTTGATAGAAATTTGCCAAAGCATTGTTTAATTTATAATTGAAATAATCCCGTTTACCTTGACAAAAATCCTGCTCTACTGAAACATTAGGAGATTGAGCTAAGTTAGTCGGGGCGATCGCATTTTTCAATAAACAATTTGAGGCAAAAAAAGCTGAACAAATTGGCAACATGATTACCCATTTAATTTATACAAATGGAACCACTTACAGTAAGTGCAGAGGTAACAACTAGACTTTAGATAAAACTGGTTCAGGAGTCAACCTTTGTAAAACTTGCTGTAAAACCATTGCCGTCCAATCTACATCTTCTTCTGTAGTATAACGTCCTAAAGTCAGCCGAATTCCAGCTTTTGCCGCTCGATCGCTGTAACCCATTGCCAATAGGATTGGGCTAGGATTAAGTTTACCACTGTTGCAAGCAGCACCAGCACTAATACCAATTCCGGCTAAATTTAATTGGCGAACGATCGTTTTTCCGCTTAATTTTTCCCCATCAGCATTTGGTAAACAAAAACTTAGATGATGAGGTAAACGTTGCCAAGGATGTCCGGTAGATTGCAGATTTTCCACATGAGATAATAAGTCAAAAAGGCGATCGCGCAACCGAATTAATCTCGGTGTTTCTTGACTCATTTCCTGCGCCGCCAATTCTGCTGCCACACCAAAACCAGCTATTATTGGTACAGCTTGAGTTCCCGATCGCAATTTCATTTCTTGACCTCCACCACCCAACAAAGGCACCAACTCCACACCCGGACGTACATACAACGCACCCGCACCTTGAGGCCCATAAATTTTATGACTAGAAAGGGAAAGCAAATCTACCCCTAATTTTTGCACGTCGATCGGTAATCTTCCCGCAACTTGCACGGCATCAGTGTGAAATAATACTCCATGAGAACGAGCAATTTCGCTCAATTCTGCAATTGGTTGTAAAGTTCCTACTTCACTTTGACCATAAATAATTGAAACTAAAACCGTGTTCGATCGCAAAGCATTTTGCAAATCATTTGGATTTACCCAACCCAAATTATCCACAGGTAAACGAGTGATTTCCCAACCCGAATTTTCCAGCAACTTTGCAGGTTCAGAAATCGCCGAATGTTCCACACTAGAAATAATAATGTGTTGCGGTTGAGAATAACATCGCGCCACACCCATAATTGCTAAATTATCTGCTTCCGTACCGCCAGAAGTAAAAATAATGCCATCAGCAGGCGCATTTATTAACCCTGCTACCTGCATTCTCGCTTGTTCTAAAACCGTTGCTGACCTTTGACCCCACTCATGCAAACTCGAAGGATTTCCCCACTGTTGAGTGAGGATTTGTTGCATCAGTGAGATCGCCTCTGGACGGGGCGGAGTTGTAGCGCTGTAATCTAAATAAATTTGCATATTTTCAACTCTAGCAGCTTTAACAAAAATTTAGAATATAACGATGATTCTAACTTAAGTTATTTAGCGATCGATTTGTACCTAAAGATTTGTACCCAAAGTAGGGGCAATTCATGAATTGCCCCTACCCTACTTCATTATTATCACCATAAGTACGGCAGATCCCAATTTAGTACCCAAATCTGATATTATTTTGCTTAATGGAAGGTAATGAAATTTACTTCAAATATTGTCTTTGATGAGCGATGTTGCATTTACCTAATTGTAATCTCCCAAAACTTTTTCCGGCAATTGTTTTGGCATTCTTCTTCTCAGCTTGCCAAAAAGCAGTTCCCCAAACTCAAAAACTTACTCCTTTACCCCAAGATCCCTTTGTTCAAGTATATTTCAATCACGCACAGTTACCTGAATATGTCGAACCTTATCGTCAACAAATAAGGTCAGGAGATAATTTAGAACAAGTTATAGTTGATACTATTGCCAGTGCTAAATCTACAGTAGATGTAGCAGTTCAAGAATTACGCTTACCTAAAATTGCTCAAGCATTGGTCGATCGCCAAAAAGCCGGAGTTAAAGTGAGAGTAATTTTGGAAAATAACTACAGTCGTCCTTGGGGTAAGTTTACCGCAGATGAAATCGCAAAACTGCCATCTAGAGAACAAGACCGCTACAAAGAATACCGCAAACTTGTAGACCAAAACGAAGATGAAAAATTAGATGTTGCAGAAATTAATCAGAAAGATGCTTTAGTAATTTTAGAAAATGCCAAAGTGCCAATAATTGATGACACTGCCGATGGTTCAGCTGGTAGCGGTTTAATGCACCACAAATTTGTAGTTGTTGATAATCGGATATCAATTATAACTTCAGCTAATTTTACAACTTCCGACGTTCACGGAGATTTGCAAAATCCTGACAGTTTAGGAAATGATAATAGTTTATTCAAAATCAATAGTCCTGAATTAGCCAAGGTTTTTACCGAAGAATTTAATTTGATGTGGGGAGACGGAGTAGGAGGAAAACCAGATAGTAAATTTGGAGTAAAAAAACCTTATCGTTCTCCACAAATAGTAGATTTGGGAACTGTTAACATCTCCGTGCAATTTTCACCTACTTCTCAAAAAATCCCTTGGGAACAAAGTAGCAATGGGTTAATTGGTAAAACTTTAGCTGCTGCTACTGAATCGATCGATCTAGCCTTATTCGTCTTTTCCGAACAACAATTAGCCAATATTTTAGAAACAAATCATCAACAAAACATCAAAATTAGAACTTTAATTGAGCCGGATTTTGCCTATCGTTATTACAGTGAAGGTTTAGATATGATGGGTGTAGCTTTAGTCAATGATTGTAAATACGAAATCAACAATCGACCTTGGCAAAATCCGATTAACACTGTGGGAACACCTTTGTTAAGAAAAGGGGATTTATTGCATCATAAATTTGCGGTTATTGATGGCAAAATTACGATCGCAGGTTCTCACAATTGGTCGGAAGCAGCAAATAGTAATAACGACGAAACTTTAGTAATAATTCAAAGCCCCAAAGTAGCCGCCCATTTTCAAAGAGAATTCGATCGACTTTATACCGATGCTCAACTCGGTTTACCAGATAGAATCAAGCAAAAAATTAAAACTCAACAGCAACAATGCCCACAAATTGAAACCGCATCTAAACCAGTTTCACAAAACTCAAATTCGCCCACAATTCCCCAAAATCAAAACCTTCCCAAAGTTAATCTTAACACCGCAACTCAACAAGAATTAGAAGCATTACCAGGAATCGGGCCAAAATTAGCTCAAGAAATTATTAAAGCTAGACAACAAAAACCGTTTAATTCTTTGGAAGATCTCGATCGCATCCCCGGCATCGGCCCAAGATTATTAGAAAAATTGAAAGACCGAGTAACTTGGTAGTGAGGGACAAGGGGACAAGGGGACAAGGTGACAAGGTGACAAGGTGACAAGGTGACAAGGTGACAAGATGATAATTTTATTCTCCCCTGCCCCTCTGCTCCCCTGCTCCCCTGCTTATCTCCAGTCCCTAGTCCCCAGTCCCCAGTCCCTAATCCCCTGTCGCAAATTAGTGTAATAACTGGCAATCAAAGCAATCATAAACCACCACAAAGTATTAACTTCTGGGCGATACAAAACCGTATCAAAAGTGCCATGAGCTAACATACCTAAAAGACTAGCGATCGCCGCCATTAACCAAAAAGCTTGCTGACTACCAAACTCTCTTAAACGGCGTAATTGTTGCCAACCTTGGTTAAAAGTAACTAACAGCAACCACAGGAAACATAATAAACCAATAAACCCAGTTTCAACCAATACCTCCAACACCACAGAATAAGCACTTAAAGCAGTAAAACGAGGACGCATATAAAGCGGATAAACTTTATTAAAAGCAGTATTACCAGGGCCAATACCTAAAATCGGACGATCGGCAATCATTTCCTTCACCGCCGCCCAAACATTTAAACGGAAATTATTACTACTATCTTCCCGACCGACAAACATACTCAAAACCCGATCGCGCACAGGTTCCACAAACAGCACCGCCAACACAACAAAACTTGCCATACTTCCTAACAAAATAGGCAACGACCAAGTGCGCCAAAACGGGGGCAAATTAACACTAAACCAGTAAAACAACAACAACAAAAAAGTGAAAAACATCACCACAAAACCAATCCAACCACCCCGGCTGAAAGTTAATATCAAACAAAAGGAATTAACCCCAAACATCACCACAGCCAAAGCCTTACAAATCCAACCTCGCCAAGCGAAAATAGCAGCAATTGAAAGAGCGATCGCCGGAACCAAATAAGCAGCCAGTAAATTAGGATTACCCAAATAACTATAAACTCGCGTCGTTTTAGCTAAAGTCGATTCTGCATCAACCCAAGTCGCCAACTGTGCAGCACCAAAAATCCATTGCCGTAACCCGTAAATGCTGACAACCAAAGCTACGTGCAAATACACAGTAATTATCCAAGAACGGAGACGAGGCGATCGCAAAACCCGCGCCATCAACGCAAAAAACAGCAGATACAGCGTCAACTTCACCAAACCAACCAGCGCCGCCGCTTTCACAGGCGACATCGCCGTTGCTACCGCAGAAATACCCCAATACAACAACACCAGCAAATGAATCGGAGTCACACCAGCACCCGCCTCATCCGATAACGTCAGCAGCAGCCAGAAAGCACCACTAGCCAACAGAAGCAAGCCCACCAGATCGTTAGACACAAACGGAGCCAGAGCAAACACCAGACAAACCAATAAAGCCCCCAGTGCCTCTCCCCACTGCATTAGCCAGCTACCCCTGCGCCAAGGAGTTAAACAACCCACTATTTGGTACAAATAGCTGGCACTCCGCCACCGATCCAAAGGCAAATTAGACAAAGTGATTTGTTGCCAAGCAGAATTCATAAATTACCTGTCATCTGTCATTTGTCATTTGTCATTCGTCAACAGCTATTTTCTCGATCGATGACCAATGACCAAAGCAGTATAGCTGAAGTAGACCAACCATTACAAAATTGTGAAACAGCCGATCCTTCAGAAGTATTTGGCATATCGTATTTTAAATTCTTAACTTACTCATCCACAGGCATAACTTTGGGCAACAGGATCACATAGCGATAACCCGACTCCGGCGAACCTTGAATCGAGATATAACCACCCTGCATCTGCGCTAAGTGACAACTGAGCAACAAACCTAAGTTTTCCCAAGATTCATTATTTAAAGCAGGCGACGAAATTTCTACTTCTTCATCAGTAGCCATTACCTGTTCATCAAAATCAGAAAAATCAATAGATGAAGAAGATTCGATGTGCGGATGTTCTTGTTCAGAAGGAATCACCAAAGTTGACCAACCTTCTTCCGCTTCCACCTCAGCAGGTAAACTTTCAGAAATCACAGGAATCGTCTTCATTGAAGATTGATGCAAGAAAGATTCCACATGAGGCAAACTATCTCCCAACCAAGGATGGGAAACCCAAACCGCAATATTTAACCCTTGATTTTTCCGAGACACATGAACCCGAATCACACAGCCAGTATCCGCCGATTTCAGCAAACTAGACACCAGATGATAAAGCATCTGTCTTACCTTTTCCTTATCTAGTTGCCAAATCCGATTACCCGGTTCCACAGAAACCCGAATTTTTTGTCCTCTGCGATTAGCCGCCTCCTCCAAAGAATTGCTTGCCAGTTGACAGAGCATTTCAATATCTGTTGCTGAAAGATTCAATTTTGGATCTTCTGCATTTAGTTCACCCAAAGCCAAAATTTCGTTAACTAAAGACAGCAAATATTGACCGCTGTTTTGGATAATTTCCAAATATTCCCGTTGTTTTTTTGTCAAAGGGCCATAAATTTCTCTACCTAAAACGCTTGCCATTCCCAGAACCGAGGTTAGGGGTGTTCTGAGTTCCTGAGTGATTTGTCCTAACAGTTTGACTTGAATTTGATTAGCTGCTAACTGTTCGCCAGATTGAGATGAGGAAAGGATTTGGGTGTTTAAATTCACTATTACTCCTGGAGGTTCAGCACCAGCTTGCAAGCGACTCCGCTCAAACTCACTCATAATCCAGCGAGCCATGAGTTCTAAAAATTCGATATCCTTGCTAGAAAAGTTACGTACTACTCTATCCATCACTGCTAAAGTACCCAAGCAATGACCGCTAGCGACTAATAGTGGTACTCCCAAATAGGCGCGGATACCGTAATGCTGCACTAATAAAGTTTTAACAAGATTTGGCTCGGCGATCGCGTCATTAATCGCCAAAACTCTTTGACTCTCTACTACATAAGTACAAAAAGATTCCGATCGCGACAACTGACGAGATGTTGCCAACTGATTCATTAAACCCAAGCGCGATAAACCAACAGCAGACTTGAACACTTGCCGATCTTTGTCCATAATGCCCAAAATACAGATCGGTGCATCTAAGAAATGGGCTGCTGTCTGTGTCGCCTCATCGAAAATTAGGATGTTTTCTGCTTGCAGTAGTCCAGATTCTGCTAATGCTTTGAGGCGTTGTTGTTCTGTTGCTTGAGGTGTAACACCATTCAAACCTAAAAATAGATTGTTTTCAGGGCTTACCATGCCAACTGCTACCCGCTTAAAATTAAGGTGAAATTTACTAGCTGCTGCCTGACGGCTTGTAGCTATTCTTAAAGTTCCCCAATAATCTTCCAGATAAACATCTTTTTAGAAAATAGTAATAAATTTTGGGGATTGGGGATTGGGGACTAGGAAAGTTTTGAGTTTTGAGTTTTGAGTTAATGAATTTCCCCTTGTCTCAGATCTTGCACCAGGGCTAAAAACCGGGTTTCTTGCAAATAACTAACCCTGAAACCCTAGATTTTCCGTCAAGAAACCCGGTTTTTCAAGGCTGGTTGAGAATGGTGCAAGATCTGAGTTGTCCCCTTGTCCCCTTGTCCCCTTGTCCCCAGCCTCAAGTCGTCCAAGCTGAATGAGATAATAAGGAAGCCATGACTCTCACCCCTCGTAATTGGTTAGATAGAGGCAAGTGTCCTTTGGGCGCACTTAGATCCCAGGTAAATTCATGGGGATATCTTGTCCAATTATTGCCTGTTTTCCAGCCGATTTTAGGCCATAGTTTTTCCCAATTTTTTCCTAAAGAAAGCCAGATTTCCCTTTGCACAGAAAACCCAAATTTGCCTTCTGAGTAATTCAACCACAGTTGATTAATGGTTTGTAAATCAGTAACGGGAAAGTTTTCTACTTCAGTAAAATACAACCATTTTCTTTGTACTGCTTCCACTCCCGCTAATTCACATAACTTTTCTAGAGTCATTTTATCGGCAGCTTGAAAGTTTTGTGCTTTCAGCAATGCTTCTAGGTGAGTGTAGTTAATATCGCGTTCAGATTTTAATAGCGCTATATCAGTATCGTTCATGGTTCATTGGTTTATTTTGGTGATTAGTTGATGATATTGGGACTGAGATAGTTTTGAGTTTTGAATTTTGAGTTAAGAAGAGTTGGAGAATTTTAAGTTTTAAATTCTCCCCTGCTCCCCTGCCCCCCTGCTCCCCTGCCCCCCTGCCCCCCTGCTCCCCTGCTCCCCTGCTCCCCTGCCCCCCTGCCCCCCTGCTCCCCTGCTCCCCTGCTCCCCTGCCCCTCTGCCTTCTTTTGCTTGTAGAATGCGATCGATTATTCCTGTGGTAGAGGTGGGTATTTCTATTTGAATTAGTTTTACCTGTCCACCATAAGCTTGCACTACGGTTGCTTCGGGGAGAGTTTCTAGAGTGTAGTCGCCTCCTTTGACATAGATATCAGGTTTTAGGTCGGTTATGAGTTGAGTTGCGGTGATTTCGGCAAAAATTACTACTCCATCTACGGGTTTTAAGGCGGTGAGTAGTTCGGCTCTTTGAATTTCTGGTATTATTGGTCGCTGTGGCATACCAGGGCGGTTTGGTTTAATGGTTTGCACGGATCGATCGCTATTTAACCCAATAACTAACGATCGCCCCAAGGATTTGGCTGCCTGTAAGTAACGAATGTGACCTACATGGAGTAAATCAAAACAACCATTGGTAAATACTAATGGTCGCCATCGATCTGGGGTCTTTGCGATCGCTTCTTGTAACTGGGCTAAAGTGTAAATACCTGAAATCATTGTTAAATATTCGCCCTTCACCAAGGACAGTGTACCTGACAATACCAAACAGTGCGTTCGCGAAGCGTACCGTTAGGTGTATCGTCTATGCTTTTCTAATATTGTGCTATTTAGGATGTATTAGTGCATTATGTACGACAAAATTACACCCCCAACAACAGGTGAACGCATTACTTTCAAGAATGGTGAACCCATTGTTCCCGATAATCCGATCGTTCCCTTCATTCGTGGCGATGGTACAGGTGTGGATATTTGGCCCGCAGCGCAACAGGTTTTTGATGCAGCGGTAGAAGCTGCTTACGGTGGCAAACGGAAAATCAGCTGGTTTAAAGTTTATGCTGGTGACGAGGCTTGCGAACTCTACGGTACTTACCAGTATTTGCCCCAAGACACCTTAACCGCAATTAAAGAATATGGTGTGGCGATTAAAGGGCCTTTGACAACTCCGATCGGTGGTGGTATTCGTTCTCTCAATGTGGCATTGCGGCAGATTTTCGACCTTTACGCTTGTATTCGTCCCTGTCGCTACTACTCCGGTACGCCTTCCCCACACAAAACCCCCGAAAAATTAGATGTGATTATCTATCGGGAAAATACCGAGGATATTTACTTGGGTATTGAGTGGCGCGAAGGTACGGAAATTGCTCAAAAGTTAATCCACATTTTAAATGATGATTTGATTCCGGCTACTCCCGAACATGGAAACAAACAAATTCGTCTAGATTCTGGAATTGGCATTAAACCAATTAGTAAAACTGGTTCTCAACGTCTTGTCCGTCGCGCTATTAAGCAAGCTTTACTTTTGCCCAAAAATAAGCAACAAGTAACTTTGGTGCATAAGGGCAATATTATGAAATACACTGAAGGCGCTTTCCGTGACTGGGGTTACGAGTTAGCGACTAGTGAGTTTCGTGCTGAATGTGTGACGGAACGGGAATCTTGGATTCTTAGCAATAAAGAAAGAAAACCCGACCTTTCTATTGAAGATAATGCCCGTCAAATCGATCCTGGTTATGATGCTTTAACTGAAGAAAAGAAAGCGCAAGTTTGCCAGGAAGTTGAAGAGGTTTTAAATGCAATTTGGGAAACTCATGGTGGTGGAAAATGGAAAGATAAAGTGATGGTGAACGATCGCATCGCTGACAGTATTTTCCAACAAATTCAAACTCGTCCTGATGAGTATTCCATTTTGGCAACCATGAACCTGAATGGAGATTATCTTTCTGATGCTGCTGCTGCGATCGTCGGTGGTTTAGGCATGGGTCCCGGTGCTAATATTGGCGATGAATGTGCGATTTTTGAAGCGACTCACGGTACTGCACCCAAACACGCAGGTTTAGATCGGATTAACCCAGGTTCAGTTATCCTTTCTGGGGTAATGATGTTTGAGTTTTTGGGTTGGCAAGAAGCTGCCGATCTAATTAAAAAAGGTATTGGTGGGGCGATTTCTAACCGTCAAGTTACTTACGACTTAGCAAGGTTGATGGAACCTCCTGTAGAACCACCTTTGAAGTGTTCGGAATTTGCTCAGGCGGTGATCGATCGCTTTAATTAAACTTGGTAAGCCCAGTTTTTGAACAGACTGGGCTTCTAGTTTTTTAATCACAAGTCAATCTACTACCAACTCTCCACAACGATAAAAGCCACAAGTTTAAGGATTTGAGAAAGTATTAATTTGACCACCACCGATAGTCCTTCCGGGAGGATTATTAGGAATTGAGAAAGGTGCTGGTGTATTTTGTACTTGATTTGGTGTTGTTTGAACAGCCGAATTAGGAATATTAGAATTAGTTACACCACTCGTGCTGGGTAATGTTTGGGTGGTATTTGGTACTTGGGGTTGATTGAGGTAAGTATAGGAATTAATTGGATTATTTGTCAACCCAGGATTGTTTATATTTGATGTTACACCAGTTGTCGGAATTGGTATTGTTTGAGTCGCGTTCCCAGAAATATTAGAATAAGGTGTCAGAGGAACGGTTCCTTGGATAGGAACTCCAGAGTTAGGAATAATTGTAGTTACTCCTGTGTAAGGGACTGTGCCTAATAAGGGAGTTAATTGATTGGGTTGTGCTATTAAATTATAGTTAGTTTGTGCTAGGGATTGGCGATCGAGTGCTGCTTGTAATGGATTAATTGCATTACCATTAGCATCAACATTTGTCCCTCGACTATAACCATTAGCACGGTCTAATGCCGTTTGCAAAGCATTAGTATTATTTAAACTTGTACTTGTGCTATTGGTTGAGTTTAGTCCCGAAGAATTATTACCCGACAGGTTAGGAAGGAAGGAATTTGTCGAAGTTTCTGCATTATTTCTTCCAGCACTATTTGGCGGGGAAAATTTGACTGAAAAGGGATTATAGTCTAAATTTCCGGCTTGCTGATTTGCTTGTTCTCCAGATGAAGTAGCAGCTTTATCTTTAGCTTGCCTTTGCTTCATGTATTGTTCAAATATATTTTCCCTTGGTTTATCTGGTGCAGCATCCAAGGTTTCGGTATTAGTAGCTAAATCATTTTCTAACACAGTAGAGATATCGATATCAGCTGCGATCGCTCTATCTTCTGGATTTATATTCGATTGTGCAGTCTGATTCTCAGCACTCTTATCGTTACTCAGAGTAGGATTATCTTGATTTTCCTCAGCTGTAAACTCTTCTAAATGGGCAAAGTAAATTCCGGCGAGGGTACTCACCGCCAATAAAAACAGAATTGTTCCCCAAACTTGAGGACGGAGTAAAGGGCGTAGTCTTGCTTTCAGATAACGGAGATGGGCAGGAGGTTGATGAGATGACATGGCTGGAAATCCAAGTAAGCTAGCAGTTAGTGATTTCATGCCCAGAGGTACTTTGTTTTTTGTAATACTTTATCCGCCAGACAAGATCTCACAAGGTATATATTTACAGGATAACTTTTATTTACCAGTATTTTATGCTTTTTTTATGAAGCTCGTCATTAAATAGTGCCTAATTTTTCCTGTAAAAAACACAATTAATTAACCATAGTATTTCTCTCCTCCTCAGTCTCCAATCCCCAGTCCCTATCAACGAGCAAGTCGCCATAATAACCAACTGCTCATAGTTATACCAAATATATTGGGTAACCAAGCGGCAATTTCGGGAGGAAGAACCCCACTCAAGCCAAAAACGTCGCCTAAAGTCATTAATAAGTAATAGACAAAAATAATTAAAACGCTAATCCCAAAACCTGTAGCTTTGTTTGTGCGTTGGGGTCGAATGCCTAAAACCGATCCCACTAAACCAAATACTAAACAAGCAAAAGGTAAAGCAATTTTTTGGTGAATCCGAATTTCTAGTTTGCGAATTTTTTTAGTGTCGTTACTCAAGCTAATTAACTTTAGTTGTTCGGTTGCTTGGGCAATATTCATTTCGGCATAGTCGCGCCCTTTTCTGGCAAAATCTAAAGGGGCGCGAGGTAATTGTAATTGTTGATGTTCAAAGCGCATAATGTGCTGATATGAGCCATCGGGAGCGACTAAATAAGTTGTACCATTGTAAAAGTCCCAAGTATTTTGAGCTTGATTCCAAACTGCTGATTCTGAGACGACAATGCCGTTAACGCCCGATCGCGATCGCTCCAATACCGTTAAACCTTTCATTCTTTCTCCGTCAAATTCCTCAGCATAAAATAACCGAGTCATCACCTCTTTTCTTTTGCCATCCGGTTGAGTTACTTTGTTATATTCAGGATAAATAATGTTACTTTCTTGGAAATCTTTTTGTTCTCTATTTAAGGCAACTTGTAAGGTTTGAGTAGCTTCATATTTAGCTGCTGGTACGACAAATTCATTCAACCAAAAACAGATTCCCGTTACTACTACTCCGAAACAAACTGCTGGCATTAATAAGCGATAAACATGAACTCCAAAACTACGTAAAGCGATTAGTTCGCTATCACTACTCAGACGACTATAAGTAATTAAAGTAGCTAACAACATTGCTGCTGGTAAAGCAAAAGCAATGAAGTAAGGTAATTGCAGTAAAAAAATCTTGATTGCTGTAGTAGGTGCTAATCCAGCATCGCTAATTTTCCGCAGTAAATCAAATAACGTGCCGATCGTCACTGCTACTGAAGAAAACAGTCCCACTCCAAACAAAAATGGCGGTAGTAATTCGGCGATCAAATAACGATCCATCACCGAAATTCCCCCTGGAAAATAGAAGAAGGCAGACTTAAATTTGGGCATTAGACAGTTGGTTTTGGTAGTTGGTAGTTGGTAGTTGGTAGTTGGTAGTTGGGATTTTTAAAGAATTAAAGCAATTATTTTTGGAAGTTTTCTCCTAAATAATACTGTCTGACTAAGGGGTTATTATAAAGTTCATCGGCACTACCGGAAGCTAAAATTTGTCCATCGCGCATAATATAAGCTCGGTCTGTGATCGCTAAAGTTTCTCTGACGTTATGATCGGTAATTAAGATGCCAATTTGCCGATCGCGCAACTTTTGCACAATTTCTTGGATTTCTGCCACAGCGATCGGATCGACACCAGCAAAAGGTTCATCCAAAAATAGGAAATTTGGCCCTTGCTTACCAGCAGCTAAAGCTCTAGCCAACTCAGTTCTGCGTCTTTCTCCCCCAGAAACTTGAATACCCTTAGTATAAGCAACTTTTTCTAAGCGGAATTCCCGTAACAAAGCTTCTAAACGTGCTTGTCTTTCCCAACGGGGGACTAGTGTTTGCTGCAAAACTAAGAGAATATTTTCTTGGACGCTAAGATGGCGAAAAATGCTCGGTTCTTGGGCTAAATATCCAATGCCTAACTTTGCCCTTTGGTGCATGGGTAAATTGGTGACATCGCGATCGTCCAGCCAAACAGTTCCTAAATCAGGACGTTCTAAACCAGTAGCAATATAAAAAGTAGTCGTTTTACCAGCACCATTTGGCCCTAGTAAACCCACAATCTCTCCTCGCCTAACGGATAAATTCACTCGGCTAACAATCTGCCGTTTGCCGTAAGACTTATGAATATTCTGTAAAACAATTTTCACACCGCTTTCTCCGCCCAGTGGCAGCCATATCAGAAAATTGTGATTGATTCTACCATTGTCTAGCGTCCTCTGGTGGGAGTATTAGATTGAGGACGGGGAGCAGTTGTGGGAACCTTGGGTGGTGGTGTAGGTTGGGCGTTTAAATTAGGGTCAGAAACGAGGTAAATTGATTCTACCTGACGATTAGCTTGGGGTACAGCAATAAATCGTCCTTCATCAATCAGATAAACCACTTGTTCGCCACGAATGGTATTACCATTTTGTAGGACGTAAACGTTACCCGTGAGAATAATCCGCCGTTCCCGGCTAAAGTATTGAGCTTGGGCAGCTGTAGCTTGAATTTGGCGGGCTGGGTAAAATAACTGTACGTTGCCCCTAGCAGTAACCACTCCCGTTTTTTGGTCTGCTTCTTGAATATCAGAACGCACAGTCAAGGGGCGACTGTCCGCAGTTGGGGGAGAAGTTTGGGCGATCGAAATTTGATCTTTGCTACTAAGTGCGATCGCACCCACAAACATCGAGGGTAACAACAACGTTAACCCGAAACGACAGAGATTATATAGAGAAAATTTAACAGCAGCCATCATAATTCACGCAAGCTTAGGAACATTAACCTAGATGGTGGTTAATCATAGCATTTCCTTTAGCTATTACAGGCGATCGAGTGTGGAAGCAAGCTCTCGAAACGAGAAAGCAAGGGGACAAGGGCGAGTTATGAGTTTTAAGTCTTGAGTTTTAAGTTATTAATTCAAAACTCATAACTAACGTAGGGACAAGGTGACAAGGAGACAAGGGAAATTTAACTCAAAACTCAGAACTCAAAACTCAAAACTTCCCCAGTCCCCGTTAAAGAATAGCTCCCCACAGATCGGCCCCTGCCAAATCGATTTCTACACCTGGATTTTGCTTCCAGCGATCGACATCATCCCGCAAAATTTCAAACTGTTCTTGGTTCATAACTTTGATAAATTCCTCAAATGACTAAAACTCTATCACCTAGAACACCAATTCAGTAATCCCAGAAACCCGGTTTCTCATCGCCGACGACAATACTGAATCGGCGTTCTAGTACCAAAAGGCACTAGGTTCCCGGACTGCAAGACAAAAGGTGAAGCTTGTAAAAAGCTTCACCTTTTTCAACTAGTAGATTATTTCTGAGACATCGCACGAGTCTAAATTGCTTTTGACTCAGCGATCGCTGTCCACGTATACTTTCATCAGTAGAATTAGACAATTTTGGCAATTTTTGGGACAATCAAACTCTGACCATCTGACAAATAAGTACCTGTATCCTTAATACTTTCGGCAAACTCGCCCACATTTTCTGCCCCAGCAGCTTGCAAAGCCGCTAACAATTCCCTACTTTCAGCAATTAACTTTTCCACATTAACCTCAGCATAATCTGGCTGATAGTAACCCAATTTATTAGTACCTTCACCCAACAAAATTACAGCCCCGCGCCAATTGCGATTGCTTAAATGATAAAGACCAACCGCAATTTGTAAAATACCTTGATAAAAAGTTTTTTGTGGCTCTGTTGCATCCATCCACAGAGCCTCCAAAGTATCATGGCAAGTGTAGTAATCACCCGAATTAAATTGAGCTACACCTTGCCAAAAATCATCAGGGATGACTTGGGTCATGCCATGCTATCTCGTAATGATTTGATGTATTCTAAAGAAATTTCTTGCTCTTTTCCAGCAAAATCATTATCTGAAGTTAAAAACAGCATACAGTGACATTCTTTGCGTTCGCGCATCGGCACGCAAGGACAATTCCAGAAACTAGCTTTAACTTCTGCTTCTTTATCTTCGTAATGACGACAAGGACAAAGTGGCGCACCAAGTTCATCTTTGTGTTTAGCTAGACCCTCGATAACAACAGCCGTAACCGAAGGTTCACTACAGAAGTAAGTACCAGTGCCTTTGGCATATTGTTCGGAAAAATGCCGCATTGCTTCTAAGCTTTTATCACTGGATTTAGTTTGGTTTTCAGTTGGAGTGTTCATGCGATCGCTTACTCTACTTTACTTTTAGTCATCAGAACTGTTTGATTTTATCGTAGGACTCACACCCAAGGAAAACTAATTACCCACCATCAAGAATTTCTATGGTAACGATTGGGGAATGGGGAATGGGGACTGGGGACTGGGGAATGGGGAATGGGGACTGGGGACTTGGAAAGCAAGAGAGACTCTTGAGAACTCTTCTTTCCCCTTGTCCCCTTGTCCCTTCGTTAGTGATGAGTTTTAAGTTTTAAGTTTTGAATTAATAACTTAAAACTCATAACTCAAAACTCATAACTCGCCCTTGTCCCCTTGTCCCCCAATCCCCAGTCCCCAGTCCCCAGTCCCTAATAACTCTTCATCGCCCGTTCCATCTCCCGCTTATCTTGGCGTTTCTTCAAATCTTCCCGCTTATCATGCAACTTCTTACCTCTACCTAGACCCACAGAAACTTTAACCAAACCCTTCTTGAGATACATCTTCAAAGGCACCAAAGTTAAACCCTTTTGTTCCACCTTACCAATTAACTTGCGAATTTCCTGCTTATGCAGCAACAGCTTGCGTGTCCGAAGTGGGTCATGATTGAAATACGCCCCACTGCCCTGATAAGGGGAAACATGGACATTCAACAGCCAAGCCTCACCATTGCGAATCAGAACATAGCCATCTCGCAGGTTACATTTCCCCTCGCGAATCGACTTAACCTCCGTCCCTTTTAACTCGATTCCAGCCTCATAAGTCTCTAGAATCTCATAAAGAAACCGAGCTTGGCGATTATCGCTAACAATTTTTGTATTTGCACTTTTCTCACTCATATTTGTCACTTTAGCGCTTAAAACCGACACTGTGGCACTTTCCCCAGGATGAAGTTTAATTAAGAAGCAACGTAAGGGGGCAGAGGCGCAGAGGCGCAGACGCACCGAGGGGCAAGGAAACTCTTTAACTCAAAACTCAAAACTCAAAACTTTTCCACTCCCACTTGACATTTTCTCGAAAAACCGTAACAATAGATACAGAAATAAATCGTTCATCTCTTTACGCACTCTGAGTCAATCAGTTTACAGTGATAAAGAGACGGAAGTAGGGAGAAATCCCGAAGGAACGCGCCTCATTTTCATCACTGCAAAACTATTACTCTTTGAGGCGAAAACCATGAGAAACTTAAATAACAACAACCAAAGCTCCGATACCGTTCAAGATAAGGCTCGTTCCTTAATGGTTAACAAGCAACGTGCTGCTAAAAACCGCCAACAAACGGTATTTAGCCGTTCTGCCGCAGAAATCGGTCTTAACGATGAAATCGGTCAATAATGCTGTAATTTAGATCCCCGACTTCTTGAAGAAGTCGGGGATCTGGCACTTTAGCCAGTCGCAGGCTAGTTAAATAAGAAATTAGTACACCTCTGATTGTTGGGGGTGTATTTTTTTATTAAATTTAAAACATTGCCACTCAGAGACTTACAATGCCATACGATTTAATCCTGCGCCAATGTCGTTTACTCAACAACGAAATAGTTGATATGGGAATTCACGACGGTTTAATTGTTGCGATTTCTTCAGAAATTGAGGAACTAGGACAGTTAGAATTAAACATTAACACTCAACTAGTCAGTTCTCCTTTTGTCGAATCTCACATACATTTAGATTCAGCCTTAACAGCAGGTGAACCTTGGTGGAACCAAAGTGGTACTTTGTTTGAAGGAATTGAAATTTGGCGAGAACGGAAACAAAATCTCTCTTTAGAAGATGTGAAAACTAGAGCAAAGGAAACTTTGAAATTGCAAGCATCGCAAGGAGTGTTATTTGTTCGCACTCATGCTGATGTGAGCGAATTTACTTTAACAGCACTAAAAGCACTTTTAGAAGTCAGAGAAGAAGTGAAAGATTGGATAACGGTGCAAGTGGTAGCATTTCCTCAAGATGGAATTTATGGGAGTCCGAAAAATGCTGAATTAATTGAAGAAGCATTAAAGTTAGGTGCTGATGTAGTTGGGGGAATTCCTCATTACGAATTAACTAGGGAAGATGGTGTTCGTTCGGTACAGCGAATTTTTGAGTTGGCGCAGCAGTACGATCGCTCGATCGATATTCACTGCGACGAAATAGATGACGATCAATCAAGGTTTTTAGAAGTGGTAGCTGCTGAGGCAATTCGCACTGGTTTAGGTGCTAAAGTAACTGCTAGTCACACTACAGCTTTTGGTTCTTACAATAACGCTTATGCTAATAAATTAATGGGGTTTTTACAAAGAACAAAAATTAACTTTATCGCTAATCCTTTAATTAATATTACTTTGCAAGGTAGGACAGATACTTATCCCAAACGACGGGGTGTAACGCGAGTCAAAGAATTATGGCAAGCAGGACTAAATGTTAGTTTGGGACATGATTGTATTCAAGACCCTTGGTATAGTTTGGGAATGGGAAATATGTTAGATGTAGCACAGATGGCAATTCATGTTTGTCAGATGACCGGAATGGCAGAAATTGATGCTTGTTATGATATGGTGACTGTGAATGGAGCGAAAACTTTAAATTTAGGTGATAGTTATGGAATTGGGGTGGGAAAACCAGCTAATTTAATTGTATTAAATGCCGAAAGTCGTTATGAGGCAATTCGTAAAAGAGCGACTGTTATTTATGTAATTTCTCAAGGTAAATTATTGGCGCATACGGAAGCACCGAAAACTGAATGGAAAAGAGTTTGATATTGTTTAGTTTTATTGGTTTTACCAATCAAAAGTTTTGATTGTAGAGACGTTTCATGAAACGCCTCTACATCTGTAACGGGTATGTTTTCCCTACACCACACTCCATCCCAATCCTATTTACTGAACCAATAACAGAGATAAGGAATTTGGCAAACTTTCTTAGTAATTTGTTCTAAAGGTTGTTGAACCATTTGTTCCATTTGTCGCATCTGCGCTGGGTCAGGTTGGGAAATATAAAAAAATCCCGATATTATTACAAAAGAATTGATGCTGATGCTGATGATGAATACTACTATTAAAGGAGAAAGTACAGGGAATTTGAAAAATCTCCTCTGCTGAATATTGATAGTCTTAATAATGTCATCAGTTGTCTGATTCAGGGAAGCTTTTATTCCTTCTAAAATTTTTTCATTAAAGTCAAGGACATTTTCTAAATCTTCTATGGGACAAGAGTAAAAGGTTAATTCTTGAGGAGTAATAGGTAAAGTTTCTGGATTCGCTAATTTATCTAGCGACTGTAAAACGTCAGCAGCGGTTTGGTAGCGTTCTTGATAAGAGTAGCACACCATTTTCTTTAAGATATTAGCTAGTTCATCGCTGACATAAGCTAAATGTTGCCAACTAATTTCCTGGCTATCTGGGTCAATTGTTAATTGTGTGGGATGTATTCCTGTCAATGCTTGAATGGCAATCATTCCCAGTGCATAAATATCGCTATTCTGTTGGGGTTGATAGGCAAGTTGTTCTGCTGGAATGTACCCTGCTGGTTGAATGTTGAAATTTATTTGGGTTTGATTTGTATTGTTTTTGAGTCTGGAAATTGGTTGAACTGCGCCAAAATCAAGTAAACATATTTGACCGTTGTCACTACGTTTAATTAAGTTATTTGGCTTAATGTCACAATGGATGATGCCTTGAGCGTGAAAGAAATCTAAGATGTTCAAAACGTCTTGTAGTAATTGAATAACTTGGGATTCTGTCCAATATTTGCTGCGATTTTGGCTGGTGGTCAATAGGTTACTAAGTAGCTGTCCAACAAAAAGTTCTTGGACTAGGTAAAATCCTTGGTCATCTTCAAAAAAAGCCAGGAGTTCGGGAATTTGGTCGTGTTGTCCTAATGTTTCTAATGTTTTGGTTTCATTGCTGAATAGCTGGCGAATAAATAGTAATAAATGCGGGTAATTTTCGGAGGGTTTTAAATGTCTAATAATTCTTTTGGGAAAATTTGGTAATAAAGTGTCTTCGGCAATGTATGTTCTACCAAAAGCTCCAGCGCTAAGTACTTGAAGTACTTGATAGCGATCGTCCAGCAAATCACCCAACATAGGACGAGTTGCTTTAATATCTAATAGGACTCTATTCATAGCTAATTAACTACAACTTGGGGTAAAATGGCTTTAATTAAATTTGGCAAAGTGCATAATTACTCTGGGAGCAATGCAACTTTAATGGCAGATGATTCTTAATGGCGGCCTTGGGAATAGGTTTCTCTATGATTATTTTCAGCATTTCATTGGCTGCTCAGGATGAAACTGGAACAGGGATTAAGTATTGGAAAAAAAGTAACATAGTTGCTGATGATTAACTTACCGGAAAATCCAAAACAACTGAGTTAATGAAATTTTCGGGAAAACTTCGGAAAAAAACTGTTGTAACTAATACCTCCGTTAGATGCTAAGGTTAAATTTTTACTATTATTGTAATTTAAATTGGTGGTAAGTCGTTACTATGAAATTCCCATCATTTGTCATATTTGTTACTGGTTTGGCAGTGGGGCTGAGTAGCACCCTTGTTAACTATAATCAAGGTGTGGCTACAGTACAGTTCTCCCGTACTGGAATTGTTAGCCATGTAACTTTGAGTAGTACGAGTAAGGCTAACTCTCCAACGTTAGGAGAACGGATTGAAAATTTAAATCCAATTGATACTGTTAATACAATTGAAAAGACTTGGGAAGGTGATTATGAAACTTATTTTAAGGCTAATCTCACGCAATCTTCCCTGAAAGCGCAACAAATATCAGCTACTTTAGGAAGGTTGGCAAACCAAACAACCAAAAGAACTGCTTTAATTTACGCAGTACCAACACCAAAAAAACTGGATTTGATTTTAGTTTTACCACAAAGAGCACCGATACGGAAGAGCGTACCAGCGGCAACTCAGGTAAATTTGGTTGGTAGTACGAAAGAATTGGTGTCGGAGATTACCGATCTGACTAAAGTTAATAGTAATAGTTATTTACCTGCGGCGAAAAGACTTTATCAGTGGATAATTACGCCTTTAGAAACGGAATTGAAAAATAATCGGATTGATACGTTAATTTTCTGTATGGGGCCGACTTTACGCAGTCTGCCAATAGCGAGTTTACATGATGGGCAGAAGTTTTTGGTAGAGAAGTATAGTATTGGGCTAATTCCGGCTTTTAATATGATCGATTTAAATCCTCGTAGTCTGAAAAATTCGCCTGTTTTAGCAATGGGTGCATCGCAGTTTAAAGAGTTGCCTCCTTTGGTTGCGGTTCCTGTAGAATTGACTACGATCGCACCGAATGCGCCTAGACAGGGTAAAAATTTTTTAAATCAAGAGTTTACGATCGACAATTTGCGATCGCAACGTGCCAGTCAACCTTTTGGTATAGTACATTTAGCTACCCACGCTCAATTCAACTCCGGCGCACCAGCAAATTCCTTCATTCAATTCTGGGACACTAAACTAACATTAGATAAAATGCGTCAACTACAGTGGAATAACCCACCTGTAGATTTACTAGTTTTAAGCGCTTGTCGCACCGCAATAGGTAATAAAGATGCGGAAATGGGATTTGCCGGAATAGCAATTCAAAGCGGAACTAAATCGGCATTAGCTAGTTTATGGAATGTCAGCGACACGGGAACTTTAGCTTTAATGAGCGAATTTTACCGTTACTTGAAAACTGCACCTACCAGAAGTGAAGCTTTACGACAAGCGCAAACAGCAATGTTACGCGGAGAAGTGCGATTAGAAAAAGGCAAATTAATCGGCCCTAATTTAGGCACTGGCATCAATTTACCACCATCATTAGTAGCTTTAGGAAATCGGAATTTTAAACATCCATACTTTTGGTCTGGTTTTACCATGATTGGTAACGCTTGGTGAAAGCTTTAGAAGTGTAAAAATCTACACACTAGAGATAGTTTACCTGGAATAATTATGTTTTGTAACAAAATTACCAACCTGTGACAAAATTCCCCGCAGCGGTTAGGATCTTTCAAGCAAACTAAATGCGGTGATGCTGCACAAATCTCTTGCGGGGAGAAATTATGAGCAAATTTCCGAACTTCTCCAGCCAAGGCTATGAAGTTGTCCAAGAACTAGGAATTAACCGAGAAGCAGGACGTATTACCTATTTGGCTAACGTCCTAAATTCCGAACAACAAGTAGTAGTTAAAGAATTCCGGTTTGCCAATTCGGGTGTTGACTGGTCTAGCTTTAAAACTTACCAAAGAGAAATAGAAGTTTTACAACAACTGCATCATCCCCGCATTCCGCGTTATTTGGACTCTTTTGAAACAATATCCGGGTTTTGTTTAGTCCAAGAGTATAAAAAAGCTCCTTCTTTAGCGGAAAGATACAGTTTTAATTTAGAAGAAATCCAGCAAATCGCAATTTCTGTGTTGGAAATTTTGGTTTACTTGCAACAGCGCACTCCACCAGTTATTCACCGCGATATTAAACCAGAAAATATTTTGGTGGATGAAGAATTAAATGCTTACTTGGTGGATTTTGGTTTTGCCAGAATTCGAGGTGGAGAATTAGCTTTAAGTAGTGTGGCTGGTGGTACGATCGGTTTTATGCCTCCAGAAGAACAGTTTGGTCGTCCCTTAACTACTGCTTCTGACCTTTATAGTTTGGGTGCAACTTTAATTTGTTTAGTCACAGGTACTCGTTCTGTAGAAGTTGGCAAATTAATTGATGACAATTATCGGTTTAATTTTCACAAATTAGTTCCTCAATTACCAGCGAATTTTGGGCAATGGTTAATGAAAATGGTGGAACCAAATGTGAAATTTCGCTACTCTGATGCAACTGTCGCTTTAACAGCTTTGCAAAAGATTGTTCAGCCGCCTGACTATATAATTCAATTGCGAAAGTTACCAGGGAAAATCAAAAGTTCTCTGAATGCACCTGTAATGGGATTAGCTACTTTAGGAGCTATCAGTTTTCTTTACGCTAGTTTAGGCAATTTTCACCAGGAAAGATCGCTACAAATCGATAATCAGCTATCAATTTCTAGTAGCAAAAATGCAGTCCGGCGATTATTTTTTACTAAGAAATGTACTAGGTGTGATTTGCGAGGGGCTGATTTACAGGGAGCAAATTTAGGCGGCGCAGATTTACGAGAAGCACAATTAGAAGGTGCTGATTTAGGTGGTGCTAATTTGTGGGGGACAAATTTAGAAAGCGCCACTATGGAAGGCGTTAATTTAGTAGGTGCAAATTTGGGAGATGCTAATTTGGAGGGGGTCAATTTAGAAGGCGCAAATTTGGGAAATGCTAATTTAGAAGCGGCTAGTTTGGGGCGGGCTAATTTGCGTAATGCTAAATTGTGGGACGCTAAATTGTGGGACGCTAAATTGTGGGATGCGAATTTGGAAAATGCGAATTTGTCAGGGGCTAATTTGCGTAATGCAAATTTAGAAAGTGCCAGTTTGGTGGGTGCGAATTTGCGTAATGCTAAGTTGCAGGATGCTAAACTTTGGGATGCAAATTTGGAAGGTGCAAATTTAGGTGATGCTGATTTGCAAGGTGCTAAGTTGGAAGGTGCTTATTTAAAAGGTGCTTTTTTGACAGGTGCTTATTTGCAAGATGCTAATCTTCGGGGTGCTGATTTACAAGGTGCTGATTTACAAGGTGCTTATTTGCGAGGTGCGACTATGCCTGATGGTAATAAGCAGGAGTAATTTGGTAGTTGGTGATTGGGTGATATTAGAACTTCCAATCACCATTTTTTGGGTTAATTAATTACCGCAACCACCACAACCTCTTCCACTACAACCACCGCTACAATTGCTACCACCGCTACGGCAAAAACAAAAAATACTAGATAATTACTATTAGTGGGTGAGGCGATAAATTCTGTAAAACTTAACTGAATTACTATAATGATTGTACAGAGTTTAATTGGTGAGTTATGCAAATCAAACATTTCAAATACCCTGTTGAGCAAAGCGATCCACCGCGTTCTCCCAGAGAAACTTTGCCCACCATGTATGATTTACCTAGCGAAAACCCGGAGGAACCTGGTTTGCCTGACGAATTTCATTACTATCAACCTGCTTTACTTAGTCAAACTTTTTGTCCGGGTAGCTACCCAGCAGAAGAAATATTTAGTGCTGGGGATATGAATCTTTACTATGATATTCGTCACCATTTGTGGTACAAAAGACCTGATTGGTTTGGGGTGGTGGGAGTACCGAAACTTTATGATAATCAGGATTTACGCTTAAGTTATGTGTTTTGGCAAGAAATGGTGAGTCCGATGGTGGTGGAATTATTGTCACCTGGGACGGAAAAAGAAGATTTGGGTAGAAGTACCAGGCTAAGTAGCGAACCTCCGACGAAATGGGAAGTTTACGAGCAGATTTTAAGGGTGCCTTATTATGTAGTTTTCGATCGCTATAGCGATCGCTTAAAAGCTTTTGTTCTCACGGCTGGTTTTTATCAAGAATTGGAGTTAGGAGAACCTAAGATTTGGATGCCACAATTGCAATTAGGTTTGGGTTTGTGGTGGGGAGAATATCAAGGAATTAATCGATCGTGGTTACGTTGGTATGATGATTCAGGTAATTGGATTTTAACTTCCACTGAACGGGAAGCTTTAGCTCAAACTCAACTGGAAGTAGAACGAGTACGCGCTGATGCAGAACGCGAACGTGCAGAAGCGGAACGAGCTCGTGCTGATGCAGAACAGGCGCGTGCAGATGCAGAACGCAAACGTGCGGAAGCGGAACGAGTGCGATCGCAGCGTCTGGAAGAACTACTCCGTTCTCACGGGATCGATCCTGATAGTTTAAATAGTTAGTAGCAATGTTTCACCGATCTTTTTTAGTTGAATCGGGTAATAGTAATCTTGGGTTAGGAGGCAATTTCCTAGTGATTTGTTGATACATTTCTGGGCGGTTGCGAGCGATCGCAACTTCTCTAAAATAGTTAATACTTACACTAATAGTCATCCCCAGAATCGAAAATGCTACTAACCTTCCTATTGTACCTCCACCAAATTGAATTAATATACTCAAGGGATCGAAAAGCAAACCACCAATAAATCCACCAATAGCACCACCAATCAAGCCAAATTTTAGATCCCCGAAAGTGTTTTCTTTAATCCCGTAAGCAATTCCTAATAAAAGTCCCAAAATACACCACCCAACAGCACGAGCAAAAATTTCCCCACTCAGGGAACGAATACTTTGTCCTATGAAAAATGAAAGGATAAAACTGTAGATAATTTGAGCAATAAAGCCTGAGATAACGCCACTAATTAAACCCAAAATTGCGCCAACTTTAAGACCATAATATAATCTAGTCTTATTTTTGCGGAAAAACCCTTCTGCGCCTCCTAAAACTGCGCCGAAACAGATGGCAAATGCTCCAATTGTTATCATTGTAGCAACTAGAGGATTTGTACTACTAACTAAGGCTCGGTTAAAGTTGACGATTTCTACTAGAAAAAATCCGATTAAACTACCAACTAATCCAACTATAAGCGGCTTTTTGTTGTTGGAGGAAAAGCCAAAGAGATAACGTTTGTAGTTAAATTCATGTCTGCAAGTAGGACAGGTTACTCGGAGTTTTTTCTTCCGCTTGGGAATACGTAACTTTTGCGAGCAGTTTTCACACAAAATGATAATTTTTACTTCGGTTTCTGCAAATTGTGGGTGATTCATGTTATGGTTTTTCATAATTGAATTACTCAGGGACTTGGACAAGATTGGTGATTTTAGCCATAGAAAAGCAAACAAAATGCTTTGGATGATTGACAATTAATGCAGGAACCAAAACAGAGGTATCAAATAAGACTTTCATAAAGCCTTATGATCCTGAATACGTTCTTCTCTTAACTCATTTATGAAAGAATTAAGATCGAAGCTTTCTGGTAATTCTGCATCTATTACTAAAATTCCTTCTTTTCGATAGATTTTAGCTTGGTTAGATTGACTTTTATTTGTTAATTCTGACTGTTCTTCAGAAGAGTTTTCGACTACTTTTTGATTCAAACTATCAATTTTTTCGGCGATAGCTTGCCAAATAAACTGTTCTGTGGAAACTCCCTGTATTCTTGCCCATTTTTCGATATTTTGTTGGAATTGAGGAGGAAATTTCATAGGAAATCATTAGTTGTGTATTCATCTAGTGTAACTCTCAGTGAAGAAACTTTTAGTTAAGCTGTTGCACTATTTTTAAACTTAATCTCATTTTCAATTGATTCAAAAAATTGCGAAATCTGTTTGGTCGATCGCAGGTGATAAACACTTTTCTTACTTTGTGCTTGCTTAATATACTCACGATATCTTGGAGTTAATTTTTTGTGACATAACCAAAGTACGCGGTAGCTAGTAAGCGAACTTCTCAAGATTGGACTATTTTGAGGCCAGCCTTCTGGCGGTTTAAAGTAACCTGTGATAAATCGTTTAGTTACCCACCAAAAATGCACATATAGCGGTAAATCGAGATAAACTAGACTATCTGCCGCATCAAGTCTTTGCCAGAGGGTTTCCATACAACCAAATCCGTCAACAATCCAGCGATCGGCATCTAAAATTTGCTGATGGGCACGCTTAAACTCTTCCTGCGGAACTTCCGTACCCCCTGATTGATATTGCATTTTGTCTAAGACGTGAAGTGGTAAACCAGTGATTTGGGATAATCTCTTGCTGAGAGTAGATTTACCACCTCCAGTATTACCAAACACCGCTACTTTTTTCATTCACCACTCTCCTTTTAGTACTTTTCTGTCGCTTCGTAAGGCAGATTTTATGTAACAGAACCTACTTGTAACATTATTGTAGTATAAAATTGAATTGTGTAGCAATCAAACAAGCTAAATAGGCTTATAGCAAAATCTGTTGAGTTAAAGGCAGAAGCTCAAAGCCGAAAAGGATAATAAAAATGAAATCTATTAGATTAACTAATCACGCTCAAGAGCAAGCGATTGAAAGGGGTACAAATGAGGCTGAAATTATTGATACCATTATTACAGGTAATCGCCAAAATGCAAAAAATGGTAGATATAAATATCAAGCGACTTTTCAGTATAATAATGATTGGCAGGGTCAGTTCTACTCTCTCAAGAAGGTAGTACCGATTGTTGCCGAGACTGATACTGAGTTAGTCGTTATCACAGTTTATACTTTTTACTTTTGAGGGATTTATGAAAATTAGTTATGATTCTGAAATTGATGCTCTCTACATTAGACTTGTAGAAGGTAAGCATGAGTGCCGCATTTTACAGTTAACGGAAGAAATAGCTTTAAATATTGGTGAAAATGAGTTATTAGTAGGAATAGAAATTTTGGACGCTACAGAAGTTTTAGGTGCAGGAAATGTCCCTAATGTAGTGTTAGAAAATATATCTTTTACTGTAGCTTAAAGAGGGAATGAGAGCGATCTAATTTTAGCAGTCAAGAATTGGCGATTATGCACAGAATGCTTTGATTGCTGAGTCTTGCTGGGACTCAATAATTGCGGTTAGTAGTGCTAGGCGATCGATCGGCGATAGCTTATAGATTTGCTCTTTCAATTCTTGTAGCAACATAGATGACTCCGATGCTTGAATTTGTTTAGTAATTATCAATTGAAACAAATTTTTATGGAATGAACAACCGACCAACTCCCATGTAGTTTTCCATATCCAATATAATTTCGATTAAACGATCGACACATTGTTCTCGGTAACTAAATTCGTCAAGGCGATCGAGATCTCCAATTGTTACTACAGGAAATGAATTTGCTGTATTCTCTTGGCGGATTACTTGTTCTAGCGAGTCCTTTCCTTTCATGTTTCGATTAGCTGTGAGAATCATCATTTGGTTTGCTTGAGCATAATTCCAGACAGTGCGATCGGTACTATCCATCGATAAACCAGCTTCTTTAAAAGTAACAAATTGAATAGGAATTAATTCCAGCCAACCAAGTTTTGCCAAAATTCCCAGGAAAACAACCGCATAACCATCAAGATTGTAATCAACTAAGAAAATCATGGTTGTTCTGAGGCACGTTTTACTTTTTGTTCCTCAAGTTTTGCCCACAAAGCCTCTTTACCTGGTTTACGGGGCATGGTAGAAATTCGATTGAAATGTTCTCGATTACGCTCTTCCCAATATTGGCGAATTTCTTGTCTATTTGCTAAAACTTCTTGATACTCTGCTTCTACTCGATCGTGATTGATTTTTAGGTAAGACAAAGCACTATTGATTTGCTCATTTGTCAGGTTTAACTTATCACGAATTAATTTAGGTGGATACTCAGCTTTTAACAAATCCATTACATCGTAAAGCGTGATTCGCGTACCTGCGATCGTCAATCCTCGCTCTGTCCGAATAATGCTTGAATTGTGATTAGATGCGATCGTCATACCAAGAATTTACTGGTTTTCTTTTCTGTTATTATATCAGCGATTTACCTAGCAGGTTTCTCAGGTTCAATCAAACTTGAAAACCCAAGAAACCCTATGTTGCTACTTTAAACTATTCATCGCGAATCAACACTCCTGTTCCACAAACTATTATATGCTTATGCTTGTAGAATTCTTCAGACAGTTTGCAAGACTCAGCATGAATTTCCTCAATTTTTTTGCGGAGAAGCTGAATTAGCGGTTGACTTTCTCTAACGAAGTTTACAACATCTGAATAAGCATAAACATGACCGTTAATTAGATGCCATCTCCGAGTTTTATAAAGTTGATCGTAAAATCGCTGAATTTGCGATCGGATGAAGATGTTGATAAAGTTATTGAGTTCCACGTCTAACGCACCCAAAGCATGAAGTTTAGCAAGAGCTTCATAAAAAAGACCGTCTACATCTCCGCCGCGAATTTCATTCAAAACATTTCGCCAAAATATATCCCAATTTGAACCAGAGTAAAGCAGAGCTTCAATTTCGTTCAGAAGACAACGAGCTTGTACAATATTCATCACAAGTCACCTAATAATTTAAAGATTGCTTATTTCAGAACTAAAAGAGAAAGCTAACTTTGAAGATATGCCATAACTTGCTGGTCAAAACTCTCAAAGAATGCAGCATCTTGTCGATGAACTTCTTCAAGCACTGCATTACGTTTGGCAAATGTATGGCGATCGATAATTTCACCAACCTGATTAACAAGTTGGAATGCACCAACAGTTAAAAGAGGTACTGAAATGATATTTAAAACAGGAATTAAAGCAGGAATAAATGCAGGAATAGCGGCAAACAATCCGCCACTCGCTGATCCTATAACAGCGCCTTCAATAGTATTTATAAAAACTGCTGCAATGGCATGATCGATTTCCATTTCACCACGTTCAACCGCCAAAAAATGCACTAAACTTGACATCAGCGTGGCAGCAACAGCGCCAGTGATTGCACCTATAGCAGCAGCATTAGCAATTTCAGCCATTGCAGCTTTAAACTGATATTTGCTATTTGCTTGATGAGGATTTTTAGCCCCTTTACTAACTTCAGAAGTGGAAACGTTGGATTCTTTAACTTTGGAATTTGTTGGTTTTCGGGTTTGTCCTTTCGGAGTTCTAATTTCCTGTTTTCCGTAAGCTCCACTGTTAGCAGCGTTATCTGCTGTCCGCGAATTAAGTTTTAGCTGTTGTTCTTTAACTAAATTGCCTGAACTTCTAGACTTAATTAGAATATCAGGTGAGTTCTTGCCGTTAATATCAGGAACCTCAACCTTATATCCGCCTCCTAAGTTGAACTGCTGATCGATCGCGTCAATGTACTCATAAGCAAATCCCTCTCTAGAAGAAGCTGGAGAATTTGCCATCCGAGACATTTTTGCTTTGAACTGAGAACCTATATCTCGAACATTTTGCGATACGAATCGAGCATCCCCATTGGCTTGAAAACTAACGCCAGCAGAGAATTGAGAATTAGCAGATTTTTCCTTATTTTTCATTTAAGTATTGACTGTGAGAGGAGGTAGCTATCAGCACATTATAGGCGATATACTTTCTCAGTGCCTAGTGTCCGGCAAGCGGGTGATTACTGCACAAATAATGTGAGATATCTTGATACAATCCTTGACAATGCTGATTTTTGGAAAGCTTATACTGAATTTCCGATCGCAAAAAGCTAAAATATGAAGACTCTCTATGCTAAGGAGATAGAAATGCAAGTCAAAGATATGACAGTTGAACAACTTAGCGATCTAATTCGGCATATTGTCGAACAATGTCTAGATGAATATTTTGGCGATCCTGATGAGGGAAAGGAAATTAAAGAAGAGGTCAGGCAACAATTGCTTGAGCAAATGAAGCGAAAAGAAGCGGGAGAACGTGGAATTCCACTTGAGGAAGTTGTTAAACAATTAGGTTTAGATTGGTAATGACTACGTTGTTGAATTAAAGGCATAAGCCCGAACTATTCTCTATTTTGCGTTCTAACATTGCAGCTACTTCTTCATCTGTCGGTGCTGGCTGGTCTGTTTTTAACAAACCTCGCATTCTTTTAATCGCAGCTGAACGATCGGATTGAGATATTGGTGTTTCTTGCAGGGACTCAATAATTGCGGTTAGTAGTGCGAGGCGATCGATCGGCGATAGCTTATAGATTTCCTCTTTCAATTCTTGTAGCAACATAGACGACTCCGATGCTTGAATGTCTTTAAAGGTGAGGCGAAGTTAATCTTCGCTTGGTTCAATATCTGGGATACTCAACAGATCGATCAATGGCTTTAGATCCAAATACATTGTGCGATAAGGCACAGATGGTGGCAAAGACTCATTTGGATCGGTAAATTGAAACCCAAACTTTTCATAAAAGCCAGATGCGTCATAAGGAGGAATAGTATCCGGGTCGTAAAGCGCATCAACTGTCATAAAGCGCACGCCAACTGTAGGTGAAACTTCAGCTGCAACGTACTCCACTGCCCATTCAACTAGACGGCGACCTGCTCCTTTAGCACGTTGATCGACCGCTAATAAACCAATTTTAATAGCTGGAAACGATCGGTACTGAACACCTTCGTCAAGTAGAATTGGTCGATCGACTTCCAGTTTATCTGCAAGTAGGGTGATGTAACCAGCCAAATTATCTTTATATCGTAAAATCCAACATTGACTGATCCGAGCGTTTATCTCTCGCTGAATGCGTCCTTGTCGCCAGTAGGTGACGAACTCACCTCGCAGACAACGAAACCCTTGACCAGAAATAGTAAGATCGGGGGTGAAATGTTCGACAGGTAGCTGAGTAAAATCAACTCCAGCAAACTTACTACTGGGCGGCATTGGCAGCTTTTTGACTATGGCGACGATCGGCAATTTTTTTAGCTAAAGCCAAAGCTGCTTCATTAGCAACATAACCGCCACTTTTAATAGCATTGGCAAGTTTTTCAACTTCGCTACCTGAAACTGGTTTGGAAACAGTATGAAGTGGGTATTTCATTTTTAAATTTGATTTACTAACTATATGAATTCTAGGCGATCGCAAGCCACTATTTCACTAGCATCAACTTCAAAAGCTCCGGTTTCGATGTCGATCGCGTAGCGTGCCGTAGGCAATCGCTACTATTTTGCCATAATTGCCAACTCTCAAGGACTAAAGTTCTGAACTACTTGTCTTAGCTGAGTCCACTCTGGAATCCAAGATGAAATGTCCTCAGTTGAGTTTTCAATTCCTTTGACAATTCGTTCTCGAAAAACGAAAGGTTCTCCCAATCCCCAACCTATTAATGCCGATCTCATTCCACAAAGTAAATCTTTGCCTGAGAAGAATGTCAGAAAGTTTTGAAACCTGACACCACCAACACGACAGACAGAAAGTAACTGCTCAAAGGAATTCAATACATCATCTTCTCGAATTATCTGAGCTTGCTCATATTGACGGACAACATCTGTGATGCCAACACGACAATCTGACTCAGCTAGGCGATCTGGAAATGGATGTTGACCTCCCATATTTCCCCAACAGTTATTAAGTGGTAAAAGCCGTTGACGAGAGAGAGATAATGCAATTCTAGCGGCAGTATAATCCGCGATATTTTTGGCTGATTCTTCGAGTGCGGTACGGTAGTCTTCAAGTGGCGGAGCTTTTGAACCAAGCGCACGCGATACAATTTCAGGATCGATTAAATAATTTTCAATCTCTTTTCTTTCCCAAGACCAGCCCACCTGAATATTCTGACTATGAACTCTCGCTAACCAATTCCGAGGAGAATTGACAGGTGGTGATACATCACTATCAAAATCTCTATCTTTAAGAGCAGCTACGACAGAACTAGGTAAAAGGTTTTCTTGTTTGATAAAGACAATCTGCCGATCAAGCCCATACTTACTTCCAGCAGGTTTGACAGTGCATATTCCAGACAAGATATTCAGTAAAACACGAATATCAGGACTATTTTTGCCTCCTTCACAATAAAGAATATTTACAGACACAGAGAACCTCCCGGAAGGCGGTAAGTCTCTTCTTCTCCAATCACATCATTTACAGCCTCAGAATGTGTTGTAAATATAAATTGGCAAGTAGGAGCGATTTTAGGAAGTTGATTAACTAAGAGTTGGGCTGCTGGTGGGTGTAGGTTTAGATCAATTTCATCAACTAAAACAATAGAATATGCTATTTGCTGTCTAACAATCTCATAGAGCATTGGAAAAACTGCTTGTTCCCCTGCTGACATTTCAACAATGTCATAAGTTCTATGTCCATCGTTAAGTGTGAAGTATGTATTCATTTCTGTCGGCGAGTCATTACTAGGCTGATACTCAACCCCATGAAATGAGCGTTCAGGAAAAACTTTTGTATAAAGGTTTTGAAGTTGACTGAGATAATCATCAGACGCATTTCTATGTGAATTTCTTCTCCTTTGATCCCACTCGATTAAATATTGACGCAAACGCCCTACACCTAAGTCAAATGGAATGCTAGAAGTATGATCTGTTTGTCCATCTCCGCTGCTTTCTCGAATTGGATTTGAACCAAGATTACGAAACTGGTCAAACCAGAAAACACTGGGAAGTCTGGAAAATTCAGAACGTGCTGAAGGATCGGTTTTCAGCAGTCTTTTTGCATAATAACGACCTTGGAACTGAGAGCGCTCTTCAAGTTTATTTTCATCTCCAACCTTCCAATACTCTCCATTCAGAGTTAGTCTGACCAAACGGCTGTTGCCCGGTTCAACAAAATCACGGGGACGGAATTCAAATGGTTGTGATTCATACCATTTTCTAGCTACTAACCGCGTTGCTTCAAGTTCCTCATCTTCAAAAGATATTTCTAACTCTATCTGTGGAGAACCTCCTATCCAAAATCGACCAGCTAAAAAACCTACCCAGTCAAATTCAGATACCGCTTGAATTTGTTTGGTAGCTAAAGCTAGTGGCAAAGCTATTGCCTGAAGAAGTGTTGTTTTACCTGTACCATTGTCTCCCAGAATTAGGAAGCGATTAGTGACTTCTTGAAGAGTCTTATTTTTGAAAGAAACCTCAAGATTATCAAAGCGTTTAAACTTTTGAACTGTAATAGATTCTACTTTCATAAAATACTTATTGCTACAAGCACGGCTCTATCTAAGTTTTACACAAACTTAAGATCTTGAGAGATAGTACGTCAGTGTAATTGTTTAAGCTAAGAGTTGGAGATTATCGAGTAGTTTATACCTTCAGCACGGAATCAAGAATTATTACTATTCATAGAATTGGGCATCGCAGCGAAATTTATGGTTAATTGAGGAGCGCCCCCCGCACCCAAAAATCCCGACAGCGTTAAAATCGTTAAGCAACATTACGCTCTGTCTCTCATGTCCCACGCTGCCAACACCCAAAACGGTCATCTTTCTACGGGAATAAATCTGAATAATCTGAGTTCGATTCGCATTCGGGGTGCGAGGCAGCACAATCTGAAAAATATCGATTTGGAGTTGCCGCGCGATCGCCTAATCGTTTTCACTGGCGTTTCCGGTTCCGGCAAATCTTCCCTCGCGTTCGATACGATTTTCGCGGAAGGGCAACGGCGTTATGTGGAATCTCTCAGTGCTTATGCACGTCAATTTCTGGGACAATTGGATAAGCCGGATGTGGATGCGATTGAAGGTCTTAGTCCTGCAATCTCTATCGATCAAAAATCAACTTCGCACAACCCGCGTTCGACGGTGGGAACGGTGACGGAGATTTATGATTATCTCAGGTTGTTGTTTGGTCGGGCGGGTGAACCTCATTGTCCGATTTGCGATCGCTCCATTTCTCCCCAGACTATTGACCAGATGTGCGATCGCATTCTCGACCTTCCCGATGGCACTCGTTTTCAAATACTCGCGCCTGTTGTGCGGGGAAAAAAGGGTACTCACCGCAAGCTACTTTCTAGTTTAATTTCCGAAGGATTTGCGCGAGTTCGGGTAAATAATGAGGTCAGACAGCTTGATGAAAATATCGAGTTAGATAAAAATTATACTCACACTATTGAAATTGTCGTTGACAGGTTAGTGAAAAAACCTGGAATTCAAGAGCGTTTAACCGATTCTCTGGCGACTTGCTTGCGTCATTCCAGTGGAATTGCGGTTATTGAGATATTAAATGATACATCGGGTAGGGTATCCGCGTCGCGGGAAAACAATATGTATAACTTAAATGATACCACAAACCCGGTGAATTCCTATCAGGAACAACCGCAAGAATTGGTATTTTCGGAAAACTTTGCTTGTCCCGAACATGGGGCGGTGATGGAAGAATTATCGCCAAGATTGTTTTCTTTTAATTCGCCTTATGGCGCTTGTCCGCATTGTCATGGTTTGGGGAGTTTGCGAACTTTTGCGCCGGAGTTGTTGATACCTGACCCGGAGGCGGATTTGATTTCGGCGATCGCACCTTGGGCGGATAAGGAAGATTCATATTACACAGTTTTATTGCAGAGTGTCGCTAAAGCGCACGGGTTTAAAATTTATACTCCTTGGAATCAGTTAACGCCGGAACAACAACAGATCATTTTGTACGGTTCCGACAAGGCGATTTGGATGGAAAACCGCGATGATTTCCGCAGTTTTAAAGGGGTAATTCCGATTTTGCAAAGGCAGTACGATGAGACAGGTTCGGAATTGCAAAAGCAGAAGTTGGAACCTTATTTAATTGACCAACCTTGCGAAGTTTGTCAGGGGAAAAGGTTAAAACCGGAAGCTTTGGCGGTGAGGTTAGGGCAATATCGAATTCTGGATTTAACGGGAGTGTCGATCGCCATTTGCAAAGAACGAATCAACAGTTTAAAATTGAGCGAAAGACAAACTCAAATCGCCGACTTAGTTCTGAGAGAAATTCGCGCCCGGTTGCAATTTTTATTAGATGTCGGGTTGGATTATCTGACTTTAGATCGTCCAGCAATGACGCTTTCGGGAGGAGAAGCGCAACGGATTCGCCTAGCAACTCAAATCGGTTCGGGATTAACCGGAGTTCTCTACGTTTTAGATGAACCAAGCATCGGTTTGCATCAAAGAGATAACAGCAGATTGTTGAAAACTCTCACCAAACTCCGGGATTTGGGAAACACTTTAATCGTTGTCGAACATGACGAAGAAACGATTCGCGCCGCAGATCATATTATAGATATCGGACCCGGTGCGGGAATTCATGGAGGGAGGATTGTTTCCCAAGGAAATTTAGAGAGTTTGTTGGCAGCAGAAGAGTCTTTGACTGGCGCTTATTTGTCGGGAAAACGAGTGATTGAAACTCCCGCAACTCGCAGAGAAGGTAATGGGAAAAGTTTAATTCTGAAAAACTGCCATCGCAACAACCTTAAATATATAGATGTAGAAATTCCGTTAGGAAAACTCGTTTGCGTCACGGGTGTTTCTGGTTCGGGAAAATCTACTTTAATCAATGAGTTGCTTTATCCAAGTTTGCAACATCATCTCACCAAAAAAGTACCTTTACCAAAAGAGATGGATGGAATTAAAGGGTTGAATGCGATCGATAAAGCAATCATCATCGACCAATCTCCGATCGGCAGAACTCCCCGTTCCAACCCCGCAACTTACACGGGAGTTTTCGATGCGATTCGAGAAATCTTTTCCCAAACAATTGAAGCCAAAGCCAGAGGTTATAAACCCGGACAATTTTCCTTCAATGTGAAAGGTGGCAGATGTGAAGCTTGCGGAGGTCAAGGGGTAAATGTAATTGAAATGAATTTTCTGCCGGATGTTTACGTGCAATGTGAGGTTTGCAAAGGCGATCGCTACAACCGAGAAACTTTGCAAGTTAAATATAAAGGTTATTCGATCGCAGACGTTCTGAATATGACGATCGAAGAAGCTTTAGAGGTATTTAAAAACATCCCCAAAGCGGTGACTCGCTTGCAAACTTTAGTCGATGTCGGTTTAGGTTACATCCGTTTAGGACAATCTGCACCCACCCTTTCAGGAGGGGAAGCGCAAAGAGTAAAATTAGCTTCCGAACTTTCGCGCCGTGCGACAGGAAAAACTCTTTATTTAATCGATGAACCTACTACTGGTTTATCGTTTTATGACGTTCACAAATTGTTGGATGTTTTGCAAAGATTGGTAGATAAAGGCAATTCAATTTTGGTAATTGAACATAATTTAGATGTAATTCGTTGCGCCGATTGGGTAATTGATTTAGGCCCGGAAGGTGGCGATAAAGGCGGGGAAATTATTGTTGTGGGAACGCCGGAATTGGTGGGAGAGTGCGATCGGTCTTATACGGGGCAGTATTTGAAAGAAGTGTTGTTACAACATCCGCCAAAGGAAACTACATAGCTGAATATATAATCAAAAAAATCAAATCAATTTTCTGCTAGACTATAAATTATGACATCGGAAAAATAAAGGAATGCGATTATGTATGAATATGTTATTGATCTCGTTGTTCCTGTTATACCCACAACTGTAGAACCAGGTAGTGAGGAATATCAAACTTGGGAAATTGCAAAATTCAACTTTGACCCTTGCCTACAAATTGGTGATGAGGTTTTGATAAGTAATCTCAAGATAGGCAATCAGCAAGATGAACCTTTTAATTTTATGGTGGGAGTTATAAAACGCGAAAAAGAAATATTAGTTGCTAAAAAACCAGAGGAATCTATTTTTAGAACATTAATTACAGTAGAAGTAAAAGATAAAGACGAATTTCCAAGATTTATTGAAATTATGAAAAGATATAATCCAGATGCCTTTAAAAACTAAGCAGGCATTCTTGGAATACAAGCGATGTCACTCAATAATTAAGCACCGAGAACAGCCATTATAATATTACAGATTGTAATAAAAGGATGAGATGGAAGGTAAAAGACTTATCCGTACCCTGCAAATAAAAAACTTCCTATCCTATGGAAGTGAGGGTGAAACAATTGAACTACAACCTCTAAATATTTTGATTGGCCCGAACGCATCTGGCAAGTCGAATTTAATCGAAGCAATTGGAATCCTAAAGGCAACACCTATCGATTTAACTACCCCTATTCGGAAAGGAGGAGGTATCAGCGATTTCCTTTGGAAAGGTACAAAGGACATTCCGACTGCTGAAATTGAAGCTACTTTAAATAACTCTGGAAGTATGCCAATACGTTATCGGATTGGTTTCACTGTAGTAGGTCAAAGATTGGAACTTGTAGACGAAGCGATCGAGAATGAAAAACCTCATCCAGGCGAAAGAGATGTCTATTTTTACTACCGCTATCAAAGTGGTTATCCAGTTTTAAATGTAAAAGCTACATCTGAAAGTTTACGTCGTCTTCGCCGAGAAGATCTTATCCCAGATCAGTCTGTTTTGTCTCAAAGAAAAGACCCAGATCAATATCCAGAACTCACTTATGTTGGCAATCAATTTTCCAGCATTGCTTTATATAGAGACTGGCATATAGGACGAGATTCAGACCCCAGAATGCCTCAAAAATCTGACTTACCCGAACATCCTCTCCTAGAAGATGGAAGTAACCTTGGACTTGTTTTAAATAACTTACAACACCAACTGGGAACAAGACAAATTATAGAGAAACTAAAGAAGTTTTACGATGCAGCAGAAGAACTTACAACTAAGATTTATGGCGGGACAGTTCAAATATTTATTCGTGAAGAAGGTCTAAGTCAACCAATTCCTGCAACCCGTTTATCAGATGGAACACTTCGTTATTTATTCTTAATGGCTTTACTGCTAGATCCAACTCCACCACCACTTATTTGTATTGAAGAACCGGAGATAGGTTTACATCCAGATATTCTACCCACAATTGCTGAAATGTTAATCGAAGCATCTCAAAGAACACAATTAATTGTTACCACTCATTCTGATGCTTTGGTTTCTGCACTTAATCCTGAGTCAGTAATGGTATGCGATCGAGACGATAAGGGAAGCCATTTGCGTCCTCTTGATCCCAATCAACTGAAAAAATGGCTAGAAAACTATACTCTGGGAGATCTTTGGCGAATGGGTGAAATCGGAGGAAACCGATGGTAAAGGAAATCCGCATTTACATAGAAGGTGGTGGAGATTCAAAGAATACAAAAGCTTCGCTACGCAAAGGATTTAGCACTTTTCTGAAAAAGCTAGTTGAGATTGCACGAAGTAAGGGAATTAGCTGGAACATTATTATGTGTGGATCTCGTAATAGTGCTTTCAACGACTTTCAATATGCGTTGTCAGATCATCCAGATGCCTTTAATGTACTATTAGTAGATGCGGAAGCGCCTGTAAAAAAAACGCCTTGGGAGCATTTGAAGTTTAGAGATAATTGGGATTCACCAGGAGTGGATGACGATCATTGCTATTTAATGGTGCAAGCAATGGAAGCATGGTTTATTGCTGACATTGATACTCTAAAGAATTATTATGGTCAGGGTTTTAAAGAAAATAGCATTCCCAAAAATTCCAATGTGGAGAATATTGATAAAGATAGCTTGGAGCCAAGTTTGAAAGCAGCTACCTGTGATACATCTAAGGGTGAATACCAAAAAATCCAACACGCCTCCCAGCTTTTAGAGAGGTTGGATGCTGCTAAGATATGCAAGGCATCTCCTAATTGCAAACGCCTCTTTACAACCCTTGCTCTAATTATGGGGGAAACAATCTGAAAAGTTCAGATGTAAGATCGTAAATATGAGCGATCGCACTTTGGCTATGTGCGAGATTGGAAGTGCGATCGCAAGTTAAACTAAACTACAGAACTATTTCCCAAACATTTTTCTATTTATGACCAACTTATTAGAAATTGAAGCAGCAATTAAACAGCTTCCAGAAAACGATGTTCGCCAATTGGCAACTTGGCTACAAAACTATTTGAATGATTTGTGCGATCGCAAATCACCCTAAACCACCTTTCACAACTTCTGATTTTTTTCAATTTCGCCATTTTCTAGCATATTTTCACTTCTGCGATATACCCAGGCATCAAGTGATTTCATTTGCTTTAGTGCATCATAACGAAGCGGAGATAACTTGATTTCAAACTCTGGAAAATCAGCCATTACTTCTGTCTCAACACATGACATAGCTTCTCGATCTTCCTCAGATATAAAACCATCAAAAAAACACAAAATATTGATACTTTTGTCATTCCATCCCACCGTTACACCGCGAAGTGCTGGTGAAACTTCTTAGGTAATATCGCCAGTCAAGCTAAACTATAGCAATTCCTACTTAAGTCAGGTACAGTAAAACCCTTGATTAATAAGCAATTAAGCTCGTAGAGCCGTACCTCATCGGAGCGAGAAACGCTATAAACTACAGAAGTAATCTCCTAAGTATTTTGTATTTATGAGCAATTTACTAGCAACAGTTTCACCGTCAGAAATTACTCCTTTGGTGTTGCAAATGTCTCCCGCTATTGAAATGACAGACGAACAATTTTGGTTCTTCCGTACTTACTGTGCTAAATTATTAGAGAAGTGCCAAGAGACGTAGGATATGAAGAATAGATTATTGACTAAGTTGCTAAATTTACCAGGAGTTATAGTAGAAGAGAGTCAAGAAACAGAAGATACATTAATTTTATTTGTAAAATCGAAGAATAAAACAGCTGTTTGTCCGCGTTGTGGTCAAATAAGTCGTCGATTGCATCAAAATCAAAGGTATTTAGTAAAAGATTTGCCACTGAGTAATAGAGAGGTAATTCTCAGTGTAAATCGCCGCCGATTTAAGTGTGAAAATTGCCAAAAACCTTTTAGCGAAAGCTTAGATTTTGTGCCAAAAAAGAAAAGTTTTACACATAGATATGCAGAAACTATCACTCAACAAGTAGTGCATAAGCTGTTAATCATTTAAATAGGGTAAAATGGAAAAGTCAACCGAGCAAAATGAGTCAGGAAATGCCAGCAAAGAATCATCTGAGCTTAGAACAAGTAGAGAAGCTACAAAAAGCCCTAAAAGAAGAAGAAAATGGAAACATTAGAGAAAGAATTCTGATGTTACTGTTGCTAAATGATGGAAAAACTCAAGCTAAAATAGCGGAATTTCTGGGCTGTTCAATAAATAAAGTATCTTATTGGTGCGTACATGGAGATCCAGATAATCTAGAAAGCCTAGTCGATGAAAGGATGAAGGGTAATCATCAAAAAGCTACAGATAAATATAGAGAAATATTATTAGAGACAGTAGATAAAGAACCCAAAGAATTAGGATACGAATTTGGCAGATGGACGGCACAAAGGTTAGCAACATATTTAGCAGAAACGACAGGAATAAAATTAAGTGGGTCGCAAGTTAGGAGAATATTAGAGCAAAAAAAGTTCGTTTACCTCTGGGCGAAGTACAGCTTAGAGGGAAAGCGAGAGCCGGAAAAAAGAAAAGAATTTAAAAAGAAGATAACCGAATATTTAAAAATAGAAAAAGAGAATCCAGAACGTTTACAAGTATGGTTTTGGGACGAAAGCGGTTTTAGTTTAAGCGTGATAAAAAGAAAGAATTGGTGTAAAAAAGGTAGCCGAAAAGAGGTGAGAGGAGATCGAAGAAAGGGTCGGATTAATGTAATGGGAGGGCTGAGGTATTCCGACAAGAAAAGGTTTGTGGAATTTCTGGATAAAAGCAATTCAGAAAGTTTTTATCAAGTGCTAAAACTGTTTTATCAAGAATTGATTGGTGAATGGGTAGCTGCTGGCAATGAAGCCGATGAATTTGCTGAAAAAGGAGCCAAAATAGTGATAATTCTCGACAATGCTAGTTTTCATAAAAAGGCAGAATATCTCCAGAAAGTTGCCGCTGAAATGCCCAATATTCATTTAGAGTTTCTCCCGAAATATAGCCCGGATTATAACTTAATTGAATTAGTTTGGCATTCAACAAAAGAATTTATTGCTAATCGACTATTTAAATCAATCGAAGAATTAGAATATTTATTACATCAACTTTTAAATGAAGGACAGTTAATTATTAAATGGGAGCGAAAACTTAAAAATAAAGGTAATGCTCTTATCCCTGTTTAAATGCTTAACAGCTTAGTGACATTAAAAATGTCGCTAATAACAATGGATTAACTGCTGAAGAAGTAGAGTCGATGGTGATTTATTTTACTAAATCTATGCTACCTATTGACCTGAGCAATTTACGATATTTAGGAATAGATGAAATTAGTTTGGTTAAAGGGCAAGGCAAGTTTATCGTAGTTTTAGTAGACTTAGAAACCCATAAGTTAATCGGGTTAGTGCCAGCACGAAAGCAGGTAGAAATTGAGAAAGTTATGCGGCAATGGGGCGAAAAAGTTTTGGCACAAATAGAAGAAGTAAGTATAGATATGACCGGAAATTATAAATCCTTAATTCACAAAATCTGCCCCAATGCAGAAGTAACAGTAGACAGATTTCATGTGGTAAAAATGGTTCATGAAGAATTAAATCAAGCTAGAATTGACCAAAAGAGAACCGCAGAAGAATTAAATGTTAAAGCCAGAGCTAAGTTATTTGGCAGCTTAAAAGGCAGCAAATACATATTACTAAAAGCTGAAAATAAATTATCTCCCAAGCAAAAAGAAAAATTAGAGCAAGTAAAAGGAGCTTCACCTTTAGTTGAAATAATGCACTCATTAAAGGAAGAATTACATCAAATATTTGAAGAAAGTGAAAATTTGGGAGAGGGAACATTAAAGTTAATGGACTGGTTAGCGATAGCGCAAAATTATTATCGAAAAAGCGCCGCTACAATCAAGCGGTGGTTCGCCGAGATAGTCGGATATTTTGAGAATCGCACAACTAACGGAATAGTGGAAGGTATTAATAATAAATTGAAATTGCTCAAACGTTGTGGATTTGGTTTTAGGAATTTCCGTAATTTTGAATTAAGAGCTTTATTATTCTGGCACTTCCCTAATAATTTAGCACAGTAAGTACGGAAGAACCGATCAAACTGGAAAAATGGCAAAGTCTCACCGCCGAACAACAGCAAAATTTTGCCCCTATTTGTCCAGATTTTATCGTTGAGTTACGTTCCCCCAGTGACAACTTACAAACTCTCAAAGATAAGTTGCAAGAATATATAGATAATGGTACATCTCTTGGTTTATTAATCGATCGCAAAAACCGTCAAGTTTACATTTATCGCCCTAATTCAGAAATTGAATGTTTAAACAATCCTACTACTATTAATTGCCAACCAGTTTTACCAGGATTCATTTTAGATTTATCAACTATATGGTAAAACTTTTTATCATGTCTGTTTGATTAAGTAAGGCTTGCTGAAAAAAAGGTGAAAAGGCGACAGAGTAAGGAGGCTTCAACCCACCTTCCAAGCCAGATCTAATGTGAGTCAAAGATTCAGGACTTACGCCACTAAATATGGTGGGATGGTGCTAAATAAATCTTCACCCAAAAAAGTAGAGACGTTGTATACAACGTCTCTACTTTCATTTTGAAAAACTATTGAATCAAAATCACTGCTTCTTCTGCTTTGGCATACAAAGCTTTTTTCAACTGTTGCACAACTTTGTTAATCAAATCATCAAAAGCACCTTGATTTTCTAACATTTTCTTTCGCAAGTTTTCTGATAAATCGGGTTTCATTTCTTTACACATTTGGTCAATCTTTTTCTCACCAACGGCAAAGAAACGAATCCAACCAGGAATGTCTAATTTTGTTCTGAGAATTTCTTCCAATCTTTCCCGATTTAATCGCACTCCTTCGCCCAAAATTGCTGCCCCATAAACTAACAAAATGGGTAAAATAAAGTGTCCGGTTAGTATTAAGGTTAGCAGACTTCCAACAGTACCTCCAGCAATAATTAAGTTGATGATAAAGCTGACTACAACTGATAAGATATCGTCGCCCAAGTTCAGGTTTGGATTAACTATCGCTGGATCGATTCCTTCTTCAAAACGTAAGCTGCTTTTAGAGATTTGATATCTTTGACAAATGGGGTCGGTTTCTGTGGCTAAGTCGGGTTGAATTTTGCGATTAAACCAAGTGACACATTGAGCATTTATGATTTGCTGGGCGCGATCGCTTTTTAACCACTGTTCCGCCCGTTTTTCCATTTCCGTTTGCACATCTGCCAAAGTACGAATTTTGTTACTTTGCCAATCTTTTAAAACTGGTTTAACTGCATTTTCAATTAACGCATCAGCCAAAGGTTGATTTAACAAAGTAATTAAATCAGGAATATGTTTAGAAATCAACTCTTTAAGTGTTGGAGACTCACATAATTTGTTGAGTTCTTCTTTAAATCCAGCGGCGCGTAAATCCCATCTTCCCACACGAGATAAACCCAGCGCAATACATCTTTCAGGTTCAGGATCTGGGCGAACATTTGTGTCAGGTTCGGGGAAGATTTCCGCGCAAATATCGCGAGTAAATTTCATCCGTGAAGCGCCACCAGTCATTAACACAACTTTCGGAATAATTCCCTGATTTGCTAACTCTTGTTTCGCTTCTATTACCGCTTCCCGAAAAGCTTGCGCCCAACTTTTATTATTCAATTCTGGCAAAGGTTGATTGATGATTTCCGCCATAATCTCTTTATTCACTTGGGGGATAAAGTGAATTTGCGGAGTGATGAATTCAAAACCTCTGGCAAATGCGCCAGAGTTGCTGTATAGCTGTTCGTTGGAAAAGTAATCTTCTTTGACTTTGCGACATTGAATTTCACAGCGATATTTGTGATGAGGATATTCTTCAAATACTTCTTTTAGAAATTGTCCTTCCTCATGTTCCGCCAAAGTTCTGGCTAAAATTGCTCTGTCAATTAAGGATGCGCCTAAAGTATTTTGTCCGAAATCTAAGGGCATTTCATACAAGCTTTTAACCAGAGTAAAGTCGGTAGTTGAGGAACCAATATCAACGATTAAAACTGTTGATTTTAATTCATTAAATCCTAACTTTCCGCCTTCTTTTGCTTGCATGAAAGCTGCACGAGATTCAGGCACAACTGAAATTAAAGGTATGCCTGATTCTTTCAGTAAAGTTTGGTATTCTTGCCGTTCAGTTGGCGACCAACCTGAAGGACAACCGATGTAAAATTGGCTGTTTTCTCCGCCTTCAATTTGTTTGCTTTCTTTCAACAAATTGTAGTAAGCTTCGACAAAACTCCGCATGGTTTTGCGATAGTTAGGCGAGTTGTTAGGTTTTTCTTTGAAGCCAATTTGTAAGCGATCGACACCAGCTTGAATTAAGGCTTGATCTCCCACTAAAACGCCTAATTCTGGATGCCAACCGATAGCAGTTATTTGGATTTTTTTGTTGTTAACTTCCAGCATATCTGGAGTTTCGATGCTGTCTACTTTAGCCTTGGCTAAGGCTGTTTCGCCATGTCCTAAATCAAATCCGATCGTTTCTGTCACTTGTGTATTCATTTCAGTTAAAACCTACCGTAAAATTTAGTTTTCTGCTGCTTTGTTCATTGGTTCAATGACTCTACCTCGCCGGAGTAATTTATCGCCTTTCAACAAAGCAGGAGTTAAGGTGACGTATTCTTTGGAATTGCGATCGATACTCGGTTCAAAGTCAAAATATTCTCGCGGACTCTGCGGATCATTTAGTTTATAATTCTGCACCAAAATTCCTTGATCCATCAAAATTTGCGGCACCATTTTGCTAATTTCCAATGCCATATAAGGATTACCTAAAAATGATGCCCCCCAAAGTTTTTGCAAGAAATCTAACATTTCTGGCATTTCTTGTATCCCACCAGTACCAACAGGTTGATTTGTTACCGAAACTTGGGCGACTGCGCGATCGATCGTACTCAGAATATCCGCCAAATTATCCAAGAAAAACTTGCTATCTACCTGAATACTTGGTTGTAAAGCTGCCAAAGATTGACTTAAATCAACATTATCTTGCTTACCACTTTTATCCAGTTGTAATGCTACTTCCAATCCTGCAAGAACTGTTACCAGCAAAATTGGCATCCACACACCTGGGGTATCATCAATTAAGGAAAATAGAGAAGTGAAAATACCGACACCGATCGGTATTTGGAGTACTTTTAGTAATAGCTTATTGGGGGAAGTTTTTTTGGTGCGATCGATAATTTGCTGAATATTTTGCTGAATCAAAGTCGCCTCATCAGCAGTCGAAAGAGTACCAATAGACTGACGCAGCGTATCCAAAAAAAACTTCACCAAGCGTACCTGAGAAACACTCAGTTCGCCAATGTAATTTTTTTCCAGATTATCAATTTTGGTTTGTACCAGCTGAACCACTTGCTTCATGCTGGTTGCTTTATCAATCTCCGTTTCCAGTTCGCCACGTTCTTTACTAAAAAGCGTAAATAATGTTTGCATTTTAACAACCAAATTTCAGTGTTTTCTAAACCAATCAATCTTTGTAATATAAATACCTTATTTTTCCACTTCACTATCAAATATTATATAAAATTTAATTCTTCTCTTCTATTTTATGCTGATAACTTGCTCAACCAACAATGAGTAAATTCCCACCTAAAACTATTAACTTTGGTTCGGAAAGCCACACTAGTTAATTCCCCTAATTACTTACAGTCCGGTCTAAATTTTGGTCGTTCCAAGAAGTAGGATCTTCCACAGGTTCTAAATGGGTAAATACGTAAGTTCCCGGAAGCGCTTTAATAATAGCTAACTCAATTTCCTCGCACAAAGCATGACCTTGCTTTACAGTCCATTCCCCTGGAACTAAAACATGAAAAGAAACAAACCGACGTGCCCCAGCAACTCTAGTTCGCAAAGCATGAAACTGAATATTTTGATTATCATATTTAGTTAGGATATTATTAATAACTTGTTGTTCCTCTTTAGGCAATCCAGTATCTAAAATTCCATCTCCAGTTTCGTGTAAAAGCTTTATTCCTGCCCAAACAATATTGATAGCTACCACGAAAGCAATTAGGGGATCGAGAATTAACCAACCTGTCACAGGTACAGCAATTAAAGCTATTACTACACCTACCGAAGTCCAAACATCAGTTAATAAGTGATGACCATCTGCTTTGAGAGTAATTGAGCGCAAGCTTTTTCCAGCACGTAACAACACAATAGCAACTATTCCATTAATAATAGATGCTACCAAAGATAATGCTAATCCTATTCCTATTTCTTCTAATTCTTGGGGATATAAAAGACGATCCCAGGCGGCTACAGCGATCGTAATTGCAGCAACTAAAATTAACGCACCTTCCACACCGCTAGAAAAATATTCGGCTTTAAAATGCCCGTAAGGGTGTTTTTCATCTGGTGGTTTAGCAGCATAACTTACTGCCCAAAATGCCACTAAAGCGGCAACTAAATTAACACAAGATTCTGCTGCATCTGATAATAATCCTACTGAACCTGTGAGGAAATATGCGCCAGCTTTTAAAGCAATGGTAGCTAAAGCGGCTCCAATAGAGATTAAAGTGTAGAAACGGGGAGATTTTTTGCTCATAGCAACTGCTCATGACTGCTCGTACTTGAAAGTTTACCTAAAATTGAGCAAAAGTTCATTAATTTTTAAAACTTTGAAACTAAAAAAATTCTATTGATGAACTGAACCATCTGGCATAATTGCACCTTCAAGATTAGCACCAGTGAGAATTGCTTTATCAAGGTTAGCACCTCGTAAATTTGCGCCTCGTAAATTAGCACCAGTAAAGTTAACTTTGCTTAAATTAGTCCATCTTAAATCTACATTGCTCAGTTCACAAAAGCTCATATTGGCGCGAAAAAGGTAAGCACCGCTTAAATGAGCTTGACTTAAATTCGCTTCGTGAAACTCAGCTTTATAGAGGTAAGCATCAATTAATTCTGCTTCATAAAGGTTAGCTTTACTGAAGTCAGAACTAATTAAATTAGCAGTTCTTAAATTTGCGTCTCTGAGATTAGCTCTCCTTAGTTTTGCACCACTTAAATCAGCAGCTTTTAAATTTGCTTCGCTTAAATCTGCTCCAATTAAATTAGCATTACTTAAATCAGCACTTTTGAGATTAGCTTTGCTCAGGTTAGCACCGATTAAATTAGCATCAATTAATTCTGCTTCTTTGAGATTAGCTGCACTGAGATTAGCTAGACTGAGATTTGTATTACTCAAATTGGCTTTAACTAGTAAAGCTGCCTGAAGGTTAGCACTACTCAAATTAGCGTTGCTGAGGTTAACTGCTGGCAGTAAACTATTACTTAGGTCTGCTTTATTGAGATTAACTCCTTGTAAATCAGCATCCAATAAGTTCAATCCTGATAGGAAAGCTTCGCTAAGGTCTGGTTCAATTTTGGGGTGGTTTTTTCGCCATTCGCTCCATTTAAGTTTGTTGGCTTTAATTAAATTGAAATGTTCTATATTTGCCATGCTTAAATTCTCCTTTATTCTTTCCGCGCACTAGGATTTTCTCGACCCATCACACTAGAGATTGCTGTTAATGCTCCGTCAGCTGCGGCTAAAATGTCCTGTTCTGCTCCTCCTAAATATAAGCGTCCAAAACTGCCAACTGCATTAATTTCTAAAATATTAATTGCGGCGGATTTTTCCGCTTCATTCGCTGCTAATGCTGCATAAGCTGCGGGTTCAACTTCTAATACATAAAGGGTTTGTCCTGCTAATAGTAATTGTCCACGTCGAGTGCGGTTAATTAATTGTGTTTGGTGCGCGTCAATGTTGCGGATAATTTGACTGGAAACTACTCGCGGTTTAATACATTCTTCCCGTCGTACTCCTAAAGTGTCTAATATTGCTCTTCCCGCTGCTTTGGTTTCCCCTTGTTTGCTAGAATGAATTTCTAAAAGTCCATAAAGTCGTTCTACTACTTGTACTCCCGGACGTACTGAAGCGGATTTTAAGGCAACATCAGTAATCCGATTAATTTCGATTCCGGGTGAAATTTCAATCCACAATGATGCGTCTCCTGGTAATGGTAAAAATCCCAGCGCCACTGTTCCAATGTATGCGGCGTGCTGTGGTTGCAATCGATCTAAATATACGTAACTGCGTAGTTCTATACCCAAAGTTTTCTTTTTACCCCCAAATAATTAACTGATTTTTGGTTTTACCAACCAGGAATTATGTCAACCAGATCTAAGTTTGCCAGAAAATTTAATTGATTAATCGAATTTGGGGAAATTTTCCAGCGATCGTAAAATGAGGATGGTAAAAAGAGCGATCGCTAACCAACCATTACCTATGTCAACATTAAGTAGTCACGGGAGCTAGTCGGGGTGGAGGTCGTGGTATTGCTTTAGCACTCGGAACAGCAGGCGCAACAGTTCATGCTACCGGACGCAGTACCAAAAGATATAAGTCCAACCTCCTCATATCTTCTTTCTCTTCTCTTCGCGTCTTCGCGTCTTCGCGGTTCAAAAAAAATATCACCCCTGTTACCCAGAGGTGATACTGATTACTTATTCAGCTAATGATGTACCAAACGGAAACAATTTATTACTTAGTTTCATCAGTATTTGTTTCAGTGTTGGTTGTATCTTCGTTACCAGCTAAATTGACTTTAAATACACGGTTTTTTGCTTCTTCTACCTTTGGTAAAGTCAGGGTAAGAATACCGTTGGCGAAGTTAGCTTCAACTTTATCATTTTGTACAGCTACAGGCAAACTAACTACTCTTTCAAATTTGCCATAGCGGAATTCAGAACGGAAGTAACCTTTGTTTTCGGCTTTATTTTCGTAGCGATGTTCGCCACGAATTACAACTGCATCCCGCAAAACGCTGATGTCTAAATCTTTGGCTTCTACTCCTGGAATTTCAGCTTTTAGTGTTAAGTTATCGCCGTTGTCTTGCAATTCAACTCCTGGCTTCCAAATAGCGTTTTCTGTTGGTGTAAGTCCAGCAAAGTCGTCGATTATTTTATCTAATTGACGGTGGATAGCTTCAACTTCAATGAAAGGACTCCATCTAATAATAGCCATGACTACTTCTCCTTGTTTTCCTTAGCTGTTGTTTGTTTAGCGTGTTGATTTACATTTTTATAATGTCTCAGCTAAGAATTATTGTTTATGGTGAGAACCGAAGAATAATAGTAGAAGTCTCCACATTTTTCCCTATTTACTATATTGAGAAATCAAAGGTGTAAGAACCCTACTAAATTTTAGGGTCTTCCTCACTACCTAAATTTTGTAAATAATGGATAATAATTACTGGGTCTGCAACGGTTTCGACAATTTGCCGAAAGCAGTTCGACTCTGCACAGAACCCTTTTTTATCGCTCTGAATTCTAAAATTTATGTTAAAAATGCTCTTGTTGATATACACCTAAATCTTCAGTCGAATGTTTTCTAGCATACAGCTAGATAAGGCTTAGTAAAGCTAGACTGAAACTAAGCCACTCCAACAAAAAACTAGCAATCAGTTGAGTGAATTATGCTGACATTTTTAATGATTTTTGGGCCAATGACTTTAGCGATCGTCTATGTGTTATGGAGTGAAAAACAAATGAGTGGGAAGGTATAAAAATTCTCTACCTATCCCTCAATGTTAACACAAAATTTACTGGTGACAAACCCTGAGCAATCAAATATGAGTGCGATCGCTTTCCCCGTCAATTACACAAATTTATGTGTATCCTTTGTCCTCAAACATCTCCTCACAGCAAACTTGGGTAACACCTTTTAAACCCAAGCTTTCTAAGTGAGAGATCCATCGATCGGCACTATCATTGATTTGCAAAATTCCCAAAATTTCTGCAACATCTGCTACCTCTGGAATTGTGGAAATTTTAAACCCTTGCCAATCCGCATCTATACACAACCAATCGGGAAGCTTTTGTCGATCGAAGTTTTTGGAACTTTTCCATTCGGCGCGGAAGCAATAAATTTTACCTTTTGACATGGCGCTACAAATTTAAATTAGTTTGATTCTGTGACGGTGGAATGAGTTGCGGAAGGTAGATAATTTTGCAGATAGCTTAAGGTTAATTTTTTCGTTTCTGCGACTAAACGTTGCCGAAAGTTTTCTTCTTGACTGAGAGATAACCACAAAAAATTGCCGATCGCTTTCACCACCACAAAGGCGATTACCTCATAACCTTCAGAGTCCAACTCTAAAGAATATTGTTTTAGAGAAGTTGCTAAATCCTGAATCAGTCGAGCATCAGCAGCATCTTCAATCAGATCCAGTTCCGGCATTGTCCCCTGCACTTCCATGAAAATGGCGTGATAGCCAGGACGAGCGGTAAAAAATTGCGCTGTCGTGTCAATAATCCGATCTACAAAGGTAACTAAAGGCAGCGTTCCCGTTTCATCCCCACTAAGGTCTAAATTTGTCAAGCATTGATGGAGTTCTTCCGTGTAGCGCACAGCTAATGCTTGGAGAATTGCCGCTTTGTCAGGGAAAAACTGGTACAGCGATCCAATCGGGACTTTGGCATGACTGGCGATCGCGTTCGTTGTCGTCGCATTGTAACCCTGCGTAATAAACATTTCTTCCGCTACATCTAAAATCTGGTTCACCCGTTCCTGACTCCTCGCCTGTCGCGGTTGTCTTCTCATTCCAGACGGTTTTGAGGAATTGATAGCCATTGAATTTACTAACCCTCGCTAAATACATGAGCAATTCTCAGATTTCCCCTTGACAAAACATGAGGGTTGCTCATATCTTAGAGAAAGATGAGTGATGCTCATATTTTACCTCGAATTGAGACAGGAGTTAATCATGAGTTCTTGCTACCTGATTCAATGCAGTTATATCGGTTTTCGATTTCTGCGCTTCAAGTTATCTCCCTGGATCGTTTTAGCGATCGCACCATTCAAACTGGTTTTTTCGTCGGGTGTGCAACGCATTCACGAAGAGATCCGCTACCTGAGTGCGCTTAGCAAGATTGATTTTGTTGGTGTTTATGGACTTTTAAACGATTTGCTCTGGTAAATCGGTAATTTGTAACTTCGATTGTATTCATGCCATTGTTCCTTTTTAGTTATTTGGAGATTTCGATCATGCAACTGATGAATTTTAAAGCCAATCAACTAGTTGATGCAGAAATTCAACAAAAAAATCATTTTCAAATGCTGGTAATTTTCAAGTCATTTTTTTCCATGCTGACGGGCGAATCTAGTTTGGAAGCAGTCGGTGAAATGAGTGACGCATTAGTGGAAACACCAGCATTCCATCTAGCAGCGGAATATTTAAAACGCGATCGAGCTTGTGCGGCGTTGATTCGCGATCGCTACATTCCCGCACCTCACGATCTCGACAAATTACTCACCTATCCTGAAAATTCTTTAGGCTACATCTACGCCGCAACAATAAAAGAAACGGGATTCGATCCTAACCTTCATGCCGGAATGACTGCGGAAACTGATGCTAAATATGTGGAACTGCGGCTAAGTCAAACCCATGATATCTGGCATATTATCACTGGATTTGATACATCAGTAATTGGTGAAATCGGTTTACAAGCTTTTCATTTGTCCCAATTTCCCTATCCTCTAGCAACCATGTTAGTAGCAAACAGTTTAATGTCCAGTACGCTGCTCGATCCCGAACAATTACCTCAATTATTGGAAGCGATCGCCCAAGGATGGCAAATGGGAAAAACCGCCAAACCTTTATTTGCTCAAAAGTGGGAAGAAGGATGGGATAAACCTCTTTCTCAATGGCAAGCAGAGTTAAACATTCAACCTGTGTAAAAGCTTCACAGATCCCCGACTTGTTGAAGAAGTCGGGGATCTCACCCTATTTTCCTAGCAACTGCGGTTAAAATATTTAAAGGGCCAGTTTCTAAAAGTAATTGTTTTTGTTCTTGATTTCGCACTAATAAAGCGCCAGCAAAACCTAAAGAATTAACAGAAATGCCTTGAAAAACTTCTTGCGATCGCGGTACAACCATCATCCATTTTCTAGTTGCTAATAAATTATAAGCACCGTTCGGGCGATCGCCAATATTTTCCACATCATCTAACAAACCCACCGCTTTCTGCAAATTCAAATAACATTTTAAAGTCATTTCTGCTGCTAAATCAGGGGAATCGATCCAACTGCGATCGAATTTAGCTATAGCATGAACAAAAGGTAAATCAGGACTCTTTCCGATGCCATCCTCAAATTTAGCGGTTTTTAGTAGAGGTGCGATCGGAATCTCCTCTCCATCATCAGTCAATGGCAAAGGAACTAACTGCAAATGCTTGTGTCGTTGACTAGCTCCCGCTAAACTTCCAGAATTATAAAAAGCCAAACCATCAATTTCTGCCAAAGCTAACCACATCGCCTGAAAATCTGCCAAATCTAACCAAATTTCCTGTTCGGCAAAAGCACGAGTAACTATTAACAAATGATGCTCCACCACATTAAACTTATTGAGCAAGCATACATGAGTCTCGGAAATATCCATCACAAACAAATCCTTCTCATAAGGTAAAAAAGGATTAAAGTTTTTATCAGTTTTCCCAGAAGATTTAGCCGCATCTTTCCGTACCAAATTAGCTAAAATCCGCACCAAAAACCGAACACCACCCTGTTCCACAAACTCATAATGAGTAGGAATACTTTGCAATGCACCGCACTTGAGAGCATATTCAGTCTGTTCAACCAAGCGCCTCCACAAAACGCTAGACTCCTGCATTGACTTTACTTCCTTCATAGTTAATTATGTTACTTCAGTAAATTCATGTATTAGAAAATACATTAAGTGACAAAACTTATATTTTTACTTTACCCAACTTTTATAAATTTGCTTTAAAATGGTAGAGTTTATTGAACAAATAGTAAAGTTGCACTTACAGGGAAGCTGTTAATTACACAGATGCCTAACTCGGAACTTTCGAGATTGTGCTAAAACTACGTATATACACTGAAGCAAGCCTACTCTAGGTTATGTGCAGCAGGCAACAAATCAGTAAAATCCGGGTTAAAAAAATCCGAAACAAAACGGTTGTGTTTTGAATCTCTATAAATATGTGCGAAGTTTACTCTCCCAAATTTTTTACTGGTAATCATGCTTAAACAAGTAGAGGAATTCATGAACAAGTTTTTTACATCTACCGCAGTAGGACTACTAGCCTTGGGGACTGTATTTGCTTCTGGCGAAGTAGCAAAAGCAGTTTCCTTTGGAACTTCTTTTGATGGCCCAGATCAGTCCTTACAAAACATTTTGGACAGCCTTACAGTAGGTGGGCCAAGAATTGATACAGTAAACGGTCAAACAGGTTTCAATCTATTTACGAATACTGCTAGTAGCGGTTCTGTTGCCACTTTCATGTTTGAAGTAGCTGGAAATGCTCCCATCAACAAGTTTGGCATCTACAATCAAAGCGGTGTCAAAGCACAATTATTTGCTGGAAGCAATGATGTTTCAGATGGAGCATTTGTAAGCTTTTTGGGCAATGGCGATTTATCTGTTTTTACTAATGGGTTCCAGCCTGGAAATCAGGGATCTCCTAGCGTGAACACATACACGGGTTTTGGTAATGTTTTTGGTTTTTATATAGAAACTGAACAAGGAACTTTTTACACTGAAAATAGTCGCAATCCCAATGGTTCTCAACAAGCTGTAATTTACCAAGGAAACAATCAAACAAGTCTGCAAATTCAAGGTAGACAACCTGGAGTTTTTACAGACAATGAATTCATTATTGCCTTTGACGATTTACTGCGGAGTACTCCAGGTAGTTCTGATAGCGATTTTCAGGATTTAGTAGTTATGGTTGAGTCAATCAAACCCATTTCTATTCCCGAACCTGGTACAGCTACCAGCTTGTTGGTATTTGGTTTGGGTAGTGCGTGGATGCTCAAAGGACAGCGGAAAAAGTTAGAAATTTAAGATTGGGGACAAAGGGACTGGGGACTGGGTTTGGGAAAGTTCTTAGTTGTTTTTTAAGTTTTGAGTTATCACTCCGGCTCTCCAGTACTCATGGTGATAAGTAAACCTAATTAATTAGCCAAGTGCTTACTCCACAAGGTTTCCCAGTCCCTAGTCCCCAGTCCCCAGTCCCCAGTCCCTAAAACCAGAGTTTTCCACCACAAGTACGGGAGAGCCATCACTCCTCAGTCCCCCAATCCCTTGTGTTAAAAATCTACTCCTCGCTTGAGTTCCACGCCTCGATCGGCATAATGTTTATGACAAATCATTTCCGAGTGAACGCTGGCAAGATCGAAATATGCTGGGGGATTGAGGCAGCGACCTGTGATAATGATTTCTGTATCGCGGGGTTTTCTCAGTAATGCTTGAACTATGGGTTCTTGAGGTAATAATTCTAAGTCAACTGTGGGATTAAGTTCGTCGAGTATGATAGTTTTGTAGAGTCCAGATGCGATCGCACTTCGGGCAATTTCCCATCCTCTTTCTGCTTCTACATAATCTATTTCCCGTTGTTGTCCTCGCCAGACGATCGCATCACCACCACAACGATGATGATCTACAAGAGAAGGATAACTTTGTTGTAGAGCAGCGATCGCCGCATCTTCAGTATAACCAGTGCCACCTTTGAGCCACTGCATAATTAAAACTCGATGGGATTTATCTTGACTAATTCCCCTACCTATAGCTTGTAAAGCTTTTCCTAACGCACTGGTAGATTTTCCTTTACCTGCACCTGTATAAATTTCAATTCCCTCAATTCCCTTTTCCTGAGACATGGGATGATGATGAGGTTTCATTTCCGAGTGTAAGTCAGCAATGTCTAATAATGCTTGAGGTGCGGCTCTCCCAGTGGCAATGATTTCCACTTCCTCTGGTTTATTCTTTAAAGTATTGATTACTTCGTCTACACAGAGCAAACCTAAATCTAGCACTGGATTGAGTTCATCCAACACAATCACAGAATATAAACCAGATGCGATCGCACCTTTCGCCACATCCCATCCCCGCTGCGCCTCCATTCTGTCAAAGCGGGTAATCTCCTCTTTAGCAAAATACTCCGCCCTTCCGGTACGAACTTGATCGATCAAATGGGGAAAACCTTGCTGTAAAGCGGCGATCGCTCCGTCTTCATCATACTGTCGTCCCGGCCCTTTGAGAAACCGCAGCAGCAACACCCGATTTTGTGCCCCTGAGTTAATTCCTAACCCAATAGAACGCAAAACTACGCCTAAAGCTGCTCTAGACTTGCCTTTTCCCGCGCCGTCATAAACATGAATTTGACCCGTAATTCGTTCGGCACGCATTTGCGCTGTGCGAATACCTATTCCTACTCTCGTCATTTTGATTGCTTCTCGTCGCTGTTGTCGCAGATATTTAATATATCGTTGTTAATAGTCGTGAGTCATCGGTCATCCCATCGACAATTATTCTTTTCCGTATCACCATAATGATAGAAGATTTATCTCTGGTTTTGCCTTTACGAGCAGTGGTGTTTCAAACTTTACTAATACTAATATCAATTGCTTTAGAAAGTGTAATTTTACAGAGAGTTTTAAACATTAGTCCCAAAACTGCCATTCAATACTCAGCAATTCTAAATCTGTTATCGACCTTTGTTGGCTGGTTATGCTTTTTCGTGATTCAATCTATTACCCTAAATTTCGTACAAATACAATTAATTCGTTATATATTTTTCGATCGCTTTGTTTCCTCGACTGCCTTCTTCGATTTGCAAAACGGTTTTTATTTGTTTGTAAGTAGAATGATTATTATAATAATTGATTTAATTGTAGAACTAGTTGGCTTAGATTTTTTATTAAATTATATTTCTGAGGAGCGGGAAGAAATTAAACATTTAATAAGTAACAAGAAAATAGAAGTAGCAGAAAACAAAAAGAGTCGTTACGAAAAGGACAGAGAAAGAAAATTAAATAAAATTAAGTTTAACGCTACATTTTGGGCTAACCTGAGCAGTAATTTCTTAATTGCCATTTTAATTCTAGCCATAATTTGAAATGATAAATGCGATCGCTTACAGATTTGCCCCTCATAGATCTGGCTATAGATTTCAAAGTGTTAAGGGCTATTGAGTTTTGTAACTATTTCTTTGTTTGATGAACTGTAATCCCTTAGACTGATGTCCAACTGAAATTTGTGGAATAAACAGAGATATGCAAATCGAAAATTTGCACTGGCATGATTATTTACTTTTAGCTTCTTTTATTGGCTCTATTGTCGGGCTTTGGTTGATTAATAGTGACAAGCCAACTCAAGGGAATGAGATAGAAGAGACTGAGCGATCGCTGTTTTTAATGATCTTCACCTACTGGATGGTTTATTGCATAGCTGATTTTGCTCAAAAGCTGCAATTACCTAATTGGGATATTCTAGTTATGAGTTTACAAATAACAGCAGCTATCTCTTACTTTTTGACTGTTTGTTGTGTGATTATTCTACCTTTACATCGCTTTTCCTTACAACAAGTAGCAAAGTAATTGTTAGTTTTGGCTATCGGTAATTGATCGGGACAATTTAGTGAGGAAAGAGAACAGGGAAAACAAAACAAATTTTTTAAACCCTGGTTTTGGGGACAGGTAGGGGCAATTCATGAATTGCCTCTGCTGAAATTCTTTGTAAATCAAGCATTTCATTAATTAGTCAGTTTTGCTTATCACCATAAGATATAACTTCGTGGAACTACTGATGACAAGCTATTATTCTGAACTTTAACATTTGAATTAGATACCAATTATCTAACAGTTCTGACATCACATTTAAAATACTATGCGTAAAGCTTCCCCTGAACGTTTGATAGCTGCAATAGCGATCTTCGTACTGTCAGTTTACTTTGTGACGCACTTTCCAGATAAAATACCTTATCTAATATTCGCAGTTATCTTAATTTTGTTACTAGCTAAGTACGTAACTAAAGAGTCTTCAAAAACAGGTATTGGTACAAAAACGCAGCTTTACAAAAATTCGAGTAGTGATAAAGAAACGCAGCTTTACAAAAAACTGCTCCAAAAAAGTCAAGGCGATCGCAAACAGGTAGAAAGATTGATTGATTACGAACGGCGACGCAGCCCAAATTCCAGCCGTGCCGAGCTTTTGCAAAGTGCGATCGATCGCTGGGAGCGCGATCGGAGGTAAGATATCTGTTTGAGTTAATTATAAAATTGCAGACTATCAATTGATAATCTGCAATTTTACCGATCATTTCATAGCTTGAAAAATTGCTGCTTCTAACTCATCTTTTTGGCAGCTAGTAATAATAAAAACCTCTTGAAAAGTTTTACCCTGGCGGGCAATTAATTTAAAACCACCTCGGATTGGTACGGAAATTTTTAACTGCAAGCGTGGGGAATGTCCTTTGGCTCTACCAATTACTGCGGGAGTAATGGTTTGAATACCATTATATTTAGTGAGACGATCCAAAACGGCTATTAAACCGGGAATGTGAGTGGAATGAGTGAGAACTAACCTACCGCCAGGGGAATTATTCATAATTTTATGCTGCTTCTAGGGGAGCCATAGTTAATCCAGCGCGACTTAACTGCTGGTGGTAGAGTTCCGCTTGCTCTTGAGGACCAATCCAAACAATAGCTTGACCTTCATAGTGTACCTGATTAGTGAGTTCCCAGGCGCGATCGCTCGTCATCTCAGGAATATACTTCACCAAACAATCATGAACGTGCTGAAAGGTGTTGAAATCATCATTCAGCACAATTATTTTGTAGTTAGGGTAAAGCTTGCGGGTAACTTGACTAGAGCGTTCAGGAGCTTGAGTCGGCGCGGTTGCCATCCCAAAGATTGCTGCTGAAAGAATTTTAGTCATAGTGCAGTTCCCGAATTAACTCAATGATATCGATCGAAGTAGATTTGGGGTCGAGTAAGATGTCACCATCATACCCTTCAACTCAAAACCTTGCTGGGGACTTTCACCACACAAGCCTGATTGTTGATGCGGTTAGTGTACAGACCGCTTTACCCATTTCCAGTTTATCTCCATCTTTAAAGAGTAGTCCACAGAGAGCGCATTTGCTTTCAGCTATTGAAGCAGTTAAGTGCGAACTTAACCTTTGTGCTTTTTAGGTTTTTCCCGTTTCAGGAGCAACGAGCCACACAACGCTTCACTTGTTCATAATCTTTAATTATAATGACGACCTTCGGATTCGCACTTTTTAGCCAAGCAACGTTCCAGTAATTCAATTCTGTATAGGTACCAGAATTTATAAGGATTTAATACTAATTTAGTTTTTGAGCTAAAGAGCGGTTGGTTGAGAAAACGCCAGACAGGAAAATTAATTTTAACTCGTTTGTTAGACATAGTAATTAGAACCAAAAAAAATCAAGTGGGATAGCTTTGCGGACACTCTAAATTTTTAGCGTGACTTATGAGCTTGTTATTATTACTCTCGCAAACATCCCGATCGCTTGTCTTGGTGAGGATTGCTGAATATTAGGTTAAAGTTTTGGCTAAGATACGTAATTTCCCTGAAACAGTAGTTTACTACTATTACCAAATATTTTTTATGGCAGAATCCTGAATTTAAATGGGAATTTTACCATATCCTGTAAAACACAGACTATTTTTGCAAAAATATTTAATATTCTTGTAATGAAAATTTAGATATCGCTTAAACTCTCAGTAATTATGTAATTTCAACAAGGCAAAAGAAAGAAGAGGTATGGAGAGTTGACATAAAGAATTCTTCGTATTACCCCTGTCTCCCGATCTCCCTGTACTCTTCTTGCCTCTTTTTACTTACGTTCGGGATGTTCCGACTCTGGAGAAGTAGGATTCATCCGGTTAATAGTCGCAATCATTTGATAAAGTCTTCCCAAGTCCCTTTGATTAAAATACATTGCTAACCGAGGCAAATCAAAGGTTTCGTCGCCTGTTTCTTGTGGGAAAGCTTGAGTCTTTTCAATTTTTCCTTTCACCAGGATGTCTGAGAAATTCTCATTTAACCATTCAACATCTGAATCTTTTAGTTCGGACTTGAGGCGAATGACGAATTGTTCTCCAACGTAACGACTGGAGTGATAAACTCGATAAAAACTGGTAATCGCTTCACAAGCTAAATCTAAGTCATCAGTGATTGTGTAGACGCTGCGATCTTCTGGATTAACTAATCCACGTTTAACCAAATGCTTTTCCACATAAGCATCCCAGTCTATCCAATAATCGCCACCAGGACGATCGATCAAAATTAAAGGTACAGGACCATATCTACCAGTTTGACAAAGGGTAAGACACTCAAAAGCTTCATCTTGGGTGCCAAAACCACCAGGAAACACTGCGATCGCATCACTTTCCCGTAACAAAAACAGCTTGCGCGTGAAAAAATACTTAAAGTGAATTAACTTGGGATCTCCATCAATAAACTGATTAGCTGACTGTTCAAAAGGCAGCTGAATATTTAAACCAAAAGAATTATCTTTCCCTGCGCCTTCATTTCCCGCCTGCATAATCCCGCCACCCCCACCAGTCATCAACATAAAGCCTAACTCGGTGACGCGACGACCAAAGTCTACAGCCATTTGGTACTCTGGAGCCTGAGATGGCAACCGAGCCGAACCAAAAAACGTGACTTTGCGAATATGTCGGTAGGGATAAAAGGTTTGGAAGCCTCGCTCCATATCTAATAACGAAGCTGTTAAAATCTTCCAGTCTAGGCGATCGATCTCACCACTACCCATCCGCAATAAGGTAGCCAATGATTGCTCGATCCATTTCTTATACTTATGCGTAGGTAGCCGCTCGATTAATTCCGCCAACTCTCTTGGCAAAGACTCGTATGTATTGAACGAGGGTGTAATAGTCATAATTAATTCCGCTCTGGCGGGTATTACATTGTAGCGAGTTTCCCATCCCAAATGTAGCCTCTAGTCGCAGGAAATTTCTACAACTTCACCCCAGATAAAGTTTTTACAGTATTATTATCCAATCAAATTTTAAAAGCGTCTTAAATCAGATCGATCGAAGACGCTCATTAAACAAGCGGGAAATAAAGCTTTCCCAGTCTCCTAATTCAACTATTCAGCTTTCTGGAGCTTCTCAGACTTAATCAGTCCAACATAGCGAATATAGTAGATAAACCTTTCAAAATACTTGAACAGCTTATTTTCTAGACTTTCGGAAATTTGCCTCAGAGAAATTTAAGTTCCCGCGTAGCGTTACTAAAGGTTTAGAGATACTTTTCCAAAGTATTAGCCAAAGTAGTCTTCGGAACCGCCCCAACCACCATATCAACTCGTGCACCGCGTTGGAAAATCATTAGCGTCGGAATGCTACGGATACCATATGTGCTAGCAACAGTGGGATTCTCATCAGTATTGACCTTAACCACTTTTACTCGCCCTGCGTATTGCTCGGCGATCTCCTCTACTACAGGTGCAACCATACGGCAGGGTCCACACCAAGGAGCCCAAAAGTCAACTAAAACAGGAATGTCACTATCAAGTACTTCTTGCTTAAAAGTAGAGTCTGTAACTTGTTCGGCTGTTGCCATGCCTTCAATTCCTTACCAAATATTATTTAATTTCATTCGGCATTCTATCACAATAAAAAGCTTTTCTTCTCTTATCCACAGGTAGATATACTCTGAGAGGCTAGAAAAAGCGAAACTTTACAGAATGTAAAAAATTGCTACTAAAAATAAGGAACCGCCCGAACAATAGTCCGGGCGGAGTGTGGTGTGAGGAGTGAACGGAAACATGCGTCTCCGCTTTCTCTATTGTAGGCCACAGAATCAGTTTTAGGGTAGGTTAGCAGGGCATCCAGAAAAATTTCCTTATCTAAATTTTGCTGAGTAAAACTACTTACCCATTCCCAATTGTTGAGCTTTTTGATATACCTTACCCTCGGTTAACAAAGAGGGAGCAATTACCACCTCGACTTGCTGCATTTCTTTGATGTTTTTGACTCCTAAAGTACCCATACTGGTCTGTAAAGCTCCTAATAGGTTGTGAGTGCCATCATCAAGTGCAGCTGGCCCCCGCAGAATTTGTTTTAATGTACCTGTGGAACCGACACGAATCCGAGTCCCACGAGGTAAAACTGGGCTAGGAGTAGCCATACCCCAGTGATAACCGCGTCCGGGTGCTTCTTTGGCTCTAGCGAAAGGAGAACCAATCATCACTCCATCTGCACCACAAGCAATACACTTACAAATATCACCGCCAGTAATTAAACCACCATCAGCAATCACTGACACATATTTGCCAGTTTCCCGATAATAATCATCTCTGGCAGCAGCACAATCAGCTACAGCGGTTGCTTGAGGTACACCAACACCTAAAACACCCCTAGAAGTACAAGCAGCACCCGGACCAATACCCACTAATATTGCAGCTGCGCCAGTTTTCATTAAATTGAGAGCTACGTCATAAGTGACGCAGTTACCCAAAATTACGGGAATGGGCATTTCCTGACAGAATTGCACTAAGTCCAAGGGAGTGATTGATTCTGGGGAGAGGTGAGCAGTTGAAACTACAGTAGCTTGAACGAAAAATAAATCTGCTCCCGCATTGGCAACTACTAAACCATATTTACTGGCTCCTGCGGGGGTGGCGCTAACTGCGGCGATACCACCTAATTGTTTAATTTCTTGGATGCGTCGCTCTATTAGCTCTGGTTTAATAGGTACTGCATAAAGTTCTTGCATCAAAGGGACAAACTCTTCTTTACCTACTGAGGCAATTCGATCTAAAATCGGCTCTGGATTTTCATAGCGAGTTTGGATTCCTTCGAGGTTAAGAACTCCCAAGGCTCCCAATTGCGATAACTCCACTGCCATGCGTACATCGACTACACCATCCATCGCACTGGCGATAATTGGAATTTCTCGCTCAAAGCCGCCTATGTGCCAGCGAGTGTCTGCCAAACTGGGGTCTAAAGTTCTAGGCCCCGGCACTAGTGCGATTTCATCAATACCGTATGCTCGGCGGGCTGTTTTACCTCGCCCAATTTGAATGTCCACGCTCGTACTCGTTCCCAAGATGTTATTTAAGCTAGGGTATCAAATTTTGCGACTTAAGGGGCAGGGGAGCTCCAGGGGCAGGGGAGGTAATCTTAGTGGGGGATTTAAGACTTATCAAGCGGTGAAAAAAGATTAGGTTGAAGAAATGGCGATCGCTTAAAAAAGAGCGATCGCTAATTTTTCGTTATTTAGTATCAACTCCCCTAGATTTCCAAAATTCAATGCGTTCTCGGTTTGCTTGTTCTATTTTTGCTTGTCTGAGATTTTCATTCAAAACATTGGCAATTTGCTGACCCATAAAAGTATGATAATTGCTACCAATACTTTGCACAGGTTGCAAGCGACTAACAATTTCTGCGCCTAAACACTTCCACCAAGTATTTTGTTGAGAGGAAAGATTGATTCCATGAAGAACATAGTTAGCAAAATGCTCGCAATTATTGATGGCGATACTGTATTTGGCAACAGCCATAAAATTTTCTATACGCTCAACTTCTTGTGCTGTTACTCTCACATTTCCGCGTAATTCTAAACCAGTTGATCCCCAACCAACTGAATTCTCAAAATTAGTATCTTCAGCTAGATAGTAATGATCTGCCAGTCCAAAAAGTTCGGGAATTCGCACTTTAAAGACTTTTAAAACACTGAATTCTACAATCTGAAATGCCATAAGCTGTTTAGCTCCGATGATGATAATTGATGCTATAAGCTGGTCTATTAAAATTGCCGACGAGAGAAGATGAGAGTGGCGATCGCTAAGAGCAATACAATATAAACTATTCCATAAATGAAGTTGAGGAACAAAGTTTGATTATTAGGTAGTAAAGTCAATCCGTAAACTGCTTGATTTTTTAAATCTAATCGCGACAAATCAGGTAATACTAAATACAACCCTTGGGTAAATATTTCTAATGTTGGGTTTTTTGCTAATTTGCCTAATTTAACAATATCCGGGTTCAAATGTCCCATTAAATAAACAGCAAATGTCAATAGAGTAGCTATTAAAGAACTGGTAAATACTCCCAAAAGAATGGCAACGGCAGTAATCAAAGATAATTCTAACCAGAGGAAAAAGACTGCTGTCAAAATGCTCAAGAATGAAAAGCTGACTTGATTAAATAACAGTACTAAAAAATAAATTGCTAACATGGAAATCAACAGTACAGCTAAAATTGCTGATAAGCCAATATGTTTCCCGACAATAAACTCTGCTGGACTGATAGGTTTAGCAATTAATACTAGCACTGTGCGTTTTTCAATTTCTTTATTTACTAAACCAGTGCCGATAAATATAGCTACAATTAAGCCGATAATTCCCATAGCTGCTAAACCAAGGTCTAAGAGAATTTTGTCTTGTGTACCAGCAGCGACTTGGGGTAAAAATCCGGCAATTCCAACTAATAATATTGCAAATAAGCCAATTAAATAGAGTACGCGATCGCGAATTACTTCCCGGAATACATGAGAAGCAATTACCAAAACCCTGCCTAGTATACTATCAATTTTTGTTGGTTGATTTTCGTCAATGTTCATAACTTTGAGGAACTTTTAGGCTGATGATTGTCTAATAACTTATTTAATCACAGGTTGACATTGAATTTTAGCAACTTTTACAGGTATTGTTGTAATTTTTACCTGTGATGCTGTTGCTACCCTAGCATTATTATTTCTCCTTTCTCTCCTCAATTTTGTATTAACTGGGGCAGGTTGCCGAGTTACTGAGTTAACTTGACAAACTTTTTTTAGCAAATAACCTTGAGGATTGGAACTAGGGCCTTGCCATTCTGCTACCATCAACAGATTATATCCTGTTTTTTGATCGGTAATTTTTGCATTAAATTTCCATAAGTTTTTTTCTTCGATTTTAGAAAGTGTTTGCTTGGCTTGGTTTTGCAGTTTTTCTAGTTGATTTGTATCCCTGAACCAGTTTTCTGCTATTACCCAAGATTTACCTTCTAATTTAGTTTTTAGTTGTCGTTCCATTGCTTCTAATACTTTCTCTCCTTCCGTAACTGGACGGGAAAAAGATTTAATTGTGACAACAAAATCACTCTGGCTTAAATCATCAGCTAACAGACTAGGATATTGCAAGATCCAACCTTGAATAATTAAACTGAATTGTATCCAACAACTAAAAATTAAATGAATTAAAAACCATATTAACAGTTTAAAACGTTGTTCATTTCTTAAATTGTTTAACTTTCTCCCTGCGGCAATAAACTCAGGCCAAGCGGCAACAATTGCTGATAATACAGGCCAAACTATCCAGATAAATGAGGCAAATTTTGGTTGTACGCTAGTAATAAATAAACAAATTACTCCTACTAAAATCCATGCACTTAAAGAAAATCCTTGAACAATAAAAGGGCGTTCAACTGTGAACCAAGCATAGCCAGAAATTATTATTACACATCCTAACAATGAAAAAGTATCCTGTAATTTTGCATTGCCAGTTAATATGCCTAATAATAATGCTATTATCCAAAAAAAGATGCTAGTGTAAATTAATGTTTGCCAGCTAAAGGTTTGAGGTGGTTTAATTAATGTAATTAAACCTAAAAAGTTGTCAATTAACTTATTCATTTGTCTGAGTACAAGCTTGACGATAAACTTTGATTGGTCATTCTCAGCAAAATCTACAATTTAGCAAAATGTTTATTTATCCAATTAAAAAAACGATAATAAATATTTTGCTCTTTCTGATAAAAACGATCTAGTTCTTTTTCAACGATAACTCGATTGCCATGTAGATTTTCTAGAATTGCTTTTCCACTTTTGGATACTTCCAAATAGCGAATACTATGCTTCAAATAGAGAGATACACCTTGCCAGTAAAAGCGAGGATAGCCTGCTCGCAAAGCTTTTGAATTTGAATATCCCAATATTTTGTTACTTCCTATTTCTTCAAATTCCGCGAATAAAGCTGGTAATTTAGCAAGATAATCCGGGTCGGATAATTGACCGATTAAATCAGCACCACGAGTTAAACCGGGAAAATTAATTGTGTCTTTGTGTAGTTCATCTTTGGGAACGGGAAAGCGAGTTAATTCAATATTGAGTATAATCTTATCTAAATCGATAAGTTCGTGGTCGCTAAAGTTTTCAATTACAAATAATTTACTGCGATCGACATGGTAAGCTGTTAAACTAGCTCCTGTGGCATTAGGAGAAAGGGTAACGGTACCATCATCAACGCCAGTCACAAAGGTATTTTCTGCTAATCGATCTTGCTGGCAAATCCCTTTTAAGTAGCCAATGTCATGGCAAAGCAAAGAAACTATAAAATTCAGCCATTCTCTGGGCGAAATTTCTTCTTCACAAAGATGTTTACCGTAAAGAATTTCCTGTCCAACCAAAACGACTAGAACTGTATGTTCTAGATTATGGTATGGAGCATCACAATTGGCGATCCTTTCTAGAGTTTGTTGTGCGATCGAACTAGCTAAATCCTTATATTCCGGCTGACTTTTACCGTAAATATACTCATATTCAGTAATCAAATAATTGATACACTTGTTAATTAATTTGGATTGCTCTTGAGCAATAGTAGTCATATCGCAATAATACAATTCACAAATTTTCTCTATGATAACCTCTAGTCCATTTCTTGCAAAGATTTCCCGGAAATATGGCTCTACCTTAGTTGTGGTGATGATGGAAGCTCATAGTCCAAATATTTTTACTGGCGGTTTTTCCATTTATGTTTCCTAAGCTACCCAAACTGTAAAATCATTACGTAATACATTTTGAAGTGCGTTTTTCCAAATTGCGGAAAGTACCACAGTGTAGGGATTGTCACCAACAAGAATCGTCTTATAGTTCTAAAGTTGACAAGAAAACTTAGGTGTTCACTAAACCTTGTATTGAGAGGATAAAGCAGCAAAAGAAAATTCGTAACCCTCAGCATTTCGCCGACAAAATTCCCATTTTGGATTGATGGAGCGGAATTTCTATCAAAAACTCTGCTCCTTGACCAAATACGGAGTTGCACTGCAAAGAACCTTGGTGTTTTTCTGTAATGATTTGATAGCTAATCGACATTCCTAATCCCGTACCTTTACCAACTGGTTTGGTGGTAAAGAATGGGTCAAACAATCGTTTTTTCACGGTTTCGGACATACCTGGGCCATTGTCAGTTATTTGGATTAATATGCGATCGCTTCCCCATCTCTTAGTCTCAATCCGAATTGTCAAAGGTTCTGCTACTTGTTGGTGACGACCAATAGTTTCGAGTGCATCAATAGCGTTGGAAATAATATTCATAAATACTTGGTTAAGAAGTCCAGGATAGCATTCAATTAACGGTAAATCTCCATATTCTTTAATTACAGTAATGCCGGGATAATCTGAGGTTTTTTTCAGGCGATTTTGCAGAATCATTAAGGTGCTGTCGATACCTTCGTGAATGTTTACTTCTTTCACTTCTGATTCATCCATGCGGGAGAAATTCCGCAGTGCTAAGACAATCTTTTGAATCCGGTCTGCCCCTATTTTCATCGAACAGAGAAGTTTCGGCAAATCTTCTTTTACAAAGTCAATTTCGATCGCTTCTACTAAGTCTTGAATTTCGCAAACAGGAGTGGGATAGTATTGTTGGTACATTTCCAGCAACTGTAGCAGGTCTTGAATGTATTCCTGGGCGGGGTTGAGATTGCCGTAGATGAAGTTGACTGGGTTGTTGATTTCATGGGCGACTCCAGCTACCAATTGTCCCAAACTGGACATTTTCTCCGTTTGCACTAGTTGAGCTTGAGTTTGCTGGAGTTCTTGTAAAGTTTGTTGCAATTGTTGTGTTTGTTGTCTTAAGTTAGCTTCTGATTCTCGCAAAGCTGCTTCTGCTGCATCCTTGGCTTCAAAGAGTGCCATAATTTGCGGTAAACTTGTCCAGCAAGCGATCGCCACTCCCACAAACACAACCACTTGTAACAACACGATCACCATAGCATCAGCGTGGGCAACAGACTTTTGATTTAACAAGATTTGAAAACTCCAACCTGTGATAAATGCGACACATAAAAGCACAATTAAGACAATAACTTGTAAGAAAATCGAGTCTTTAACTATTGCCAAGGTACGCTTCCGATAATAATATCGAATCCACCAATTTTTATCAAAAAAGGCCAAGGGAATATGGCGAATTATGCGATCGATAAGTAAGATCCCTACGGGAAATAGAAATCCAATTATAAAGTTTTGCCAACCCCAAGCAATCCCTCCGACAAAAAGAATCACCACTTCAGCTAACAAAATGCCCAGTGAAAGTCGCGGGAACAAAACCTCTGGTTTGCCACGTTGCAACCATAGTCCTAAGTGCAGTCCCATGAAGGAGATAAACCAACTAATATTACTAATGGCGACGATTTGATCTACATTTCCCCAAACTAAACAGAAGAGACTAAATATGAGAATTAGTAACAACGCTGGGCCAAAAACGCCTCTTTGGGAAACAACGGAAAAAACGGGTGAAAGATGCCCATCTAAGGAAAGTTGGTAGAGGATGCGTGGACAATTGGAAACGACTGTGGCACAACATAGCAGACTGATTGCGCTAATTAAAAAGGTGACAATTAATAAGGTGAATGAACCCCAAAATGGGTCAGCTGCGGTCACGAAATTAGTCAAGACATCGCTATTGCCCTCATTTGCTAGACGAGTTAATACCCAAGTACCGCCCAAAAAGATGGGTGGCATTAATCCCGCAGAGATCGGCAAAAATTTTAATGTCTGTTTTGGACTACGACTATCAGCAACGTAAGCGGTGATTGTTTCGCAACCGTAAGTAACGTAAGTGGAGAAAAAGTACCATTTTGCCCAATCTGTAAAGCTGAATTGTGACCAGGTGGTAGGAAAAAAGCCGGGACTGTGAGGAGAAAAGATCAACCAACTGATTCCTTGGAAGCAAAAGGCTAAGAGAAGTAAGATTGTAGGTACGACAAAAAACAAATGTAGAATACTCAAAGCTCTAGTGCCGCTAAATGCCAAGACAAATGCAATTAAGGTGAATCCTAGTTTGAGGGGTATTTCGGGACAGGATAGGTGCATTGCTGCTAAATTAGCTTGAACTAGGTTAGTGAGGACGATCGCGCTAGTTGGTAGAGCGGAAACCCAACCACAGAAATATCCCAAGGCAACATAGCGAGCAATACCAGGATAATGTTTCAGAAGTTTTGTTGTATAGTTTGGCGTTCCCCCAGCGACATCAATCCAATGACTGCCTAGTTTCTGAACTTGAAAAACTGCGAGCATTCCTATTAACGTTGCTGGAAACCAGGCTAAGATTGCTGCTGAACCCAATGCGAGATGAATGGTAGTTGCTATACTGGGCCAGAAAAGATGTGTAGTTAACCCAAAACCCCAGGTTTCAGAAGCGCTGAGACTGCGGGTTAGATGGGTTGAAGAAGGCTGAGTGGTGCGATCGTCAGAAAAGCTTACCATGATCGACAGTGGTGCTAATTAATACTATTTACCCCTAATGTACAACACTCACAAACCTTTTATTGGTATAGATAAAGTAGCAAAAGAAAAATTTGGATTGCATTAAATCAGGAAATTGTTGTTACCAATTGAAGAACACAGAGGTTAACGTAGGTAAAGGTAAGTGTAATAAAACGAAGATGCAGATGAATTCTCAGATTTCCCAGACAAAAGAAGCACTTTCCGGGGGTATATATAGCGGCTGGATTGCGTGGAATCTATTTCTAGCTTTTATCCCCTTAGTTCTTAGCTTTTGGTTATTTCGACGGAGAGCAAATGCGCGATCGTGGCTCTGGTGGGTAGTTTTCCTACTTTATGCTGCTTTCTTGCCCAATGCGCCTTATCTGTTAACAGATATTATCCACTTAATTCGCGGCATTCGTGAAGGATATTCAGCTTGGGTTATTACGCTAATTTTTATTCCCCTGCATTTGTTGGCGATAATTGCCGGAACAGAAGCTTATGTAATCTCGTTAATTAATCAGGGTAATTATTTAAAACGACAGCTATCAACAAAGTGGGTGGTATGGTCTGAATTAATTACTCATGCTTTCTGTGCTGTGGGAATTTATCTGGGAAGATTCCTCCGTTTCAATAGTTGGGATTTCGTCACTGATCCAGATAAATTAATCATTACTACAATGGAGGAATTGACTGATAAACGTCCATTGTTAATAATTTTTATCACTTTCGTTGTTTTAACAGTGGTTTATTGGATTATGAAGCAAATTACTTTGGGGTTAGTGATGCGAATTCGTTATATGAAATTAAAGCGTAAGCTAAAAGAACAGTAAATTTAAGTTTTTTACCACAGATATCCACAGAGGCACACAGATAAACACAGATGTAGATGTGGATTTTTTGTATTATTGTGATATTTTTAATAACTGACAGAAAACAGAAAAATGGCAACCTAAAGAGACAATAATAATGGCTAAGAAATATCCACGAGATATGGTTGGCTATGGGCGGAATACTCCCGATCCTCAATGGCCCGATCGAGCGCGTGTGGCAGTACAATTTGTGATTAATTATGAGGAAGGTGGCGAGAATTCTATTCTTCATGGTGATGTTGCTTCGGAGGCATTCCTGTCAGAAATTATAGGGGCGGTTCCTTTGCCGGGGGTGCGAAATATGAATATGGAGTCGATTTATGAGTATGGTAGTCGGGCAGGTTTTTGGCGATTACATCGGCTATTTACCCAAAGGAAAATTCCGGTAACAATTTATGGTGTGGCGATGGCTTTACAAAGAAACCCGGAAGCTGTAGCGGCGATGTTAGAAGCTGATTGGGAAATTGCTAGTCATGGTTATCGCTGGATTGATTATCAATATTTTGGTGAGGAAGAAGAGAGAGAACATTTGAAATTAGCGATCGCTATTCACACCCAAGTTACTGGGAGTCGTCCTTTAGGTTGGTACACCGGAAGAGTTAGTCCAAACTCTCGCAAATTAATAGTTGAAGAAGGCAGTTTTCTCTACGATGCTGATAGTTACGCCGATGATTTACCTTACTGGATTTATGATTATGGCAAACCACATTTAGTAATTCCCTACACTTTAGATAATAATGATATGCGTTTCGCCACAAATCAAGGTTTTAATTCTGGCGATCAGTTTTTTACTTACTTAAGAGATGCTTTCGATCTACTTTATGCAGAAGGTGAAACTGCGCCAAAAATGATGAGTATTGGTTTACATTGTCGCTTAGTTGGAAGACCTGGACGTGCAGCGGCTTTAGCCAGATTTCTGGATTATTTGCAACAGCATGAACAAGTGTGGTTATGTCGCCGCATTGATATTGCACGTCATTGGCACGAATATCATCAACCGCAAAGTTAAGCAGAGGGGCGGCTCTCCTATTATTTAAAACTATTTGGCTAAAATTGTCAGTAATACTAACTTTGGGTGAACTCAAAATGACCAATACAAAAAAACTCGCTGTCGTTACAGGTGCTAATCGCGGAATTGGTTTTGAAACTTGTCGCCAATTGGCAAAGAAAAACATTCCAGTTATTCTCACTAGTCGCGATGAATTTAAGGGAAAAGCCGCAGCAGAAAAGCTCGAATCAGAAGGTTTAGAGGTTAGTAGTTACCCGCTTGATGTTACTAATGCTGAAAGTGTGGAAAAATTAGCTCAATTCATTCGCGATCGATTTGGTAAGTTAGATATTCTGGTGAATAATGCGGCAATTGCCTTAGATTTTTCTGCTGAGGGTTCAACTGTTTTTCAAGCAAAAGTTAGCACGATTCAACAAACAATAAAAACTAATTTATATGGGCCATTGTTGCTTTGTCAGGCGTTAATTCCTTTAATGCAAATCAATAATTACGGACGGGTGGTAAATGTTTCTTCTGGTGCGGGACAATTGCAAGAAATGAAAAGTGGATATCCTGCTTATCGGATGTCCAAAACTGCTTTAAATTCTCTAACTAAGATGTTTGCTTATGAGTTAGAAGGCACAAATATTTTGGTAAATTCGGTTTGTCCGGGTTGGGTAAAAACGGATATGGGGGGGCCAAATGCACCTCGGACAACTGAGCAAGGGGCTGATACTATTGTTTGGTTGGCAACTTTGCCGGATGATGGGCTTACGGGGGGATTTTTCCGCGATCGCCAACCAATCCCTTGGTAAAATGAATTGTTGTCATTGTTCTAAGTGGAAGATTTCAATTTTTTTCTCTATCATTCCAATAGAACAGTTGCAACAAACCTCTGAAGTTAATGAATTTCTGTAGCGATAATGTCACAGGTGTAGCACCGGAAATTATGACAGCATTAATTGCTGCTAATCAAGGCACTGCTATGCCTTATGGTAACGATGAATACACGCAAAGATTACAAAGCCTATTTTCCGAATTATTTGAAACTAATGTAATCGTTTTTCCAGTAGCCACTGGTTCCGCTGCTAACTCTTTAGCTTTATCAGTAATTACCCCGCCTTATGGTGCTATTTATTGCCACAATGAATCCCATATTAATCTTGATGAATGTGGTGCGCCAGAGTTTTATACTGCTGGTGCTAAATTAATAACAATTCCTGGGGAAGATGGCAAATTTAGCGCTGATGATTTGGCAGGAATATTAAAAAAAGCAGGTGTAGGAATTGTACATCATATCCAACCTGCTGCTGTCAGTATTACCCAAGCAACGGAAGCGGGAACAGTTTATACTGTAGATGAAATTCGCCAAATTGCAGAAGTCGTTCGCGCCTACAATCTCAGCTTACATCTTGATGGGGCAAGGTTTGCTAATTCGGTAGTTTCTTTAGGTTGTACTCCCGCAGATCTTACCTGGCGTGCTGGTGTGGATGTCTTGTCTTTTGGTGCTACTAAAAACGGAGCAATGGCAGCAGAGGCGGTGATATTTTTTAACCATAAATTAGCAGAAACGTTTGCTTTTCGGCGCAAGCGTGGAGGACATTTATTTTCAAAAATGCGATTTTTATCGGTGCAGTTAGAAGCGTATATTAAAGATGATTTGTGGTTAAAAAATGCGGCTCACGCTAATAAGATGGCGGCTAAATTAGTTGCAGGTTTAAGTAATTTACCCGGAGCAAAGCTTTGTCATCCTGTAGAAGTGAATGAAATTTTTATTCAATTGCCAGAACCTGCGATCGAAGGTCTTTTTGCTGAAGGGTTCCAGTTTTATCGTTGGGAAGGAGAAGATTCAAATACTTTAAGATTAGTTACAGCGTTTAATACGAAAGAGGAAGATGTTAATGCTTTTATTAAAGCGGCTGAGTCCTATTCTTTAGTGCTGGCAAATAGATGATGAATTCAGCGAAGTTATCTAATTTAACTCAAGCTCAATTAGAGTCTTTAGCTGTACAGGCAAGAAGTTACAGTCAAGGAGGTAGATTACCTGATTATATTCCTTTATTAGCTCAAGTTAATCCTGAATGGTTCGCTGTAGAAATTAATTGCACGAATGGACAAAGTTTTAGGTTTGGAGAAACTGAAATCCCTTTTGTTTTAATGAGTGTAATTAAGCCTTTTGTGCTGCTATGTTTGTTGGAAGAAATGGGAAAAGAGGGGGTGTTTTCTCATGTGGGAATGCAGCCTTCTGACCAACCTTTTTATTCGATGGAACAGTTGGAAGCTGACAAAGGTTGGCCTAGAAATCCGATGATTAATAGTGGCGCGATCGCACTAGCTTCTTTATTACCTGGTGACGATGGTTTTTCTTGTTGTGAGAATTTACGTCAGTGGTTAAATGAACGTGCTGGCAGTAATTTAGTATTAGATAAAGCGATGCTAAATTCTGTGGTTGCGGCTGGTGGGGGAAGGAATAGATCGATCGCTAAAGTGATGTTTGAATCTGGGTTTTTGAATTCTCCTGAAATTGCGATCGACACTTACAATCACATTTGTTGTTTGGCGGGAAATGTCAGCGATTTAGCAAATTTGGGAATGTTATTAGTAACAGAAAAAGGAGGTATTTCTAGCGAAAATCGGCAAATTGTTAATGCTTTAATGATGACTTGTGGGTTGTATGAAGCATCAGCTAGTTTTGCGGTAAAGGTAGGTTTACCAACTAAATCGGGAGTCAGCGGTGCTTTATTATCTATCGTACCTTCAGCAGGTGCGATCGCTTGTTATAGTCCCGCTCTCGATCATATAGGTAATTCTAAAGCCGGGATATTTTTCTTAGAAAAATTCACTAATTTTCTGAATCTTAGCGTTTTTATTTAATCGTTTCTTGTGGTTAATAAATTATGAATGATTACCGAATCAATCGACTATTAAAAGATTTGAAAAACCCTAATGAAGAAATACGCGATCGCGCCACAGCAGAACTTTGGCGGATCTGGTTTGAGCAAAAAGGTGCGATCGGATTTCAAATAATTCGTCAGGCTCAATTATCATTAGAAGCTGGAGAAATTAAAGATGCAGAAATAACATTAACACAACTTATTTCTGACTTACCAGACTTTGCGGAAGCTTGGAATCGACGAGCAGTATTATACTACTCAATTGGTGAATACAAAAAAGCAATTGCCGACTGCAAAATGGTAATTAAGCTCAATCCGATTCATTTTGGCGCACTTCACGGGTTAGGATTATGTCACGCCGCAATAGGCGAATATCGTGAGGCAATCCAAGCTTTTCATAAAGCATTAGAAATTCAGCCTCATACCTTAATTAATCAAAAATTAATTTTAGAATGTACCGCTAGATTGAGTTAATTTTATAGCTCTTATAGAGTAAAGCTACTTGACAGCAACTCTCTCCTAGTATATGGTTGATTTGATTTTTGATTTTTCATTAATAAAATGCTTCTTTCACCTAAATCAATGAAAAAAAATTGGGGAACGATATTTTCCATAACCATAAATATTTTATTTTTGCTATATGTCATAGTCTTAATTCCCAAAAAAGGTTTAACTTCTTATTTGATGAATCAAGATTTATTAGGAAGATATTTTAATAAAAATACCCAGCCAGTTAAATTTTCTGCTTATTATTTAGACCGAAGAAGTTTGTTTGAAATTATGCCTCAAAGTCGCAATGATATTGTTTTTTTAGGAGATAGTCTAATAGAACGTTGTGAATGGTCAGAAATTTTTGAAAATCCTAATATTAAAAATAGAGGCATTGGTGGAGATAACGTTTATGGAATGCAGAAAAGATTGTATCAAGTCACAGCTAATCGTCCAAAAAAGATTTTTATAATGATTGGAATTAATGATATAATCAGTAACCAAAAATTAGAGGAAATAGTAAGAAAATATAGAATAACTTTAGCTAATATTAAAAAAGCAAGTCCAAGAACGGAAGTATATATTCAAAGCGTTTTGCCAGTGAACAGTCGCTTTAAACAACCAGTAGATAATAACCTGATTTTGCGACTAAACGAAGAATTAGAAGTTTTAGCAGGGGAATTTAATTATCAATATATCGATCTTTATTCATTTTTTGCGATCGACAATGAACTGGCGTATCGTTACACAAATGATGGGATTCATTTAAATGGAGAAGGCTATGCAGTATGGAAAGAAATTATCAAGAATTATGTAAATTAATTGATTCTGGCTGAAATTACCGATTACTGTAATAACAGCAAAAAAGGTTGAATAATATTATATAATCAACAGCGATCGTAATTTGTTCCTTTTCATAATATCTAACTGTGCTGTTTAACTCTTATACGTTTATCTTCGGTTTTTTGCCGATTACCTTAATAGTCTTTTTTACTTTAACCGAGTTTGGTTTACTAACCATTGCCAGAATTTGGTTACTAATTGCTTCTTTAGCGTTCTACGCTAACTGGAACGTTTCTTATTTGCCACTGTTACTACTTTCCATCAGTCTTAACTTTTTAATTGGTAAGTGCATCGAACAAGCGCAACCAAATATTGAAAGAGCAAAATTATTTTTATGGCTGGGTATTTGCTTCAACTTAGGATTACTAGGTTATTATAAATATGCCGACTTTTTTGTTAACACATTAAATCAAGCAATTCACACAGACTGGCAAATTAACCAAATCATTTTACCTCTAGGAATTTCTTTTTATACCTTCATTCAACTCGCCTATCTAGTAGATACTTATAACGGTAAAGCTAAACCATCTAGTTTCCTAACTCACAGTCTTTTCGTAGCATTTTTTCCTCACCTAATCGCAGGACCAATATCAGACAATAAAGAAGTGATCCCGCAATTTTATAAATTAAGAAATTATGTATTTTCTCATAAAAACATGGCAATGGGTTTAGCTCTATTTATTTTAGGACTAGCCAAAAAAGTTTTAATTGGTGATAATATAGCATCTTGGGTTACACCTGTATTTAATAACGCTTCTCAAGTCACTTTTATTGAAGCTTGGGTAGGTGCATTAAGTTACACCTTGCAACTATATTTTGATTTTTCTGGTTACTCTGATATGGCAGTAGCGTTAGGTTTAATGCTTAATATTAGGCTGCCAATTAACTTTAATTCGCCTTACAAAGCTTTTTCTATTAGTGATTTTTGGCGACGCTGGCACATCACTCTTTCTAATTTTTTGCGAGACTATTTATACATTCCTTTAGGTGGTAGTCGTCAAGGAGAAATTCGCCGCTACACTAACCTAATAATTACCATGTTGTTAGGTGGATTGTGGCATGGTGCGGGTTGGACTTTTGTAATTTGGGGTGCTTTACATGGAATTTACTTATCAATTAACCATTGGTGGAGATTACATGGTAAAACTTTACCTAAATCAGTAGGTTGGACAATTACATTTTTAGCTGTATTAGTTAGCTGGGTGTTTTTCCGGGCAAAAAATGCTGGTGACGCTTGGCAAATTTTACAAGCAATGATTGGTGCAAAAGGTATTGTTATTGCCAGCAATTATGAAAGTTTTCTCGGTTGGTTATCTGTCATCGGAGTGAAGTTCGCCCCAAGTTTTCCCTTCTTAAAAGGAGGTGGAGAAAGTTTAATCGTTTTAGCTACATTAGTAGTAAGTGTAACAGTTTTACCTAATACTAATCAAATGCTGCAATGGTTTAAACCTAACTTATTATGGGTAATATACCTGACTACTCTTGCTGCTTTGTGTTTACTATCTTTAAATCGAGTTTCTGAGTTCATTTACTTCCAATTTTAGCGATGATTCATAAAAAAAACTATCGTCTTTTTAACTTATTGTTTCTGCCTTTGGTGGGGTTGAATTTAGTTTCTATTGCTATTTTCAATTTAATTGTCGATCCTTATGGCATCATTGAAAATTTAACAGCACCAGAGGAAAATCAACCAGATTTAGCTAGTGATTTGCCGCCACCAGTATTTCAACTAGAACGGCAAAAAATAGAGACTAAAAATCAATCTAAACCGACAACTTTGGAGCAGAGAAATAAATATAGAGCCGAACGGTTTAAAATCAATTTAGCTACTCTCAGTATCACTAAAATTCAGCCTAAAATGGTGATTTTAGGTACGTCTACAGCTTTGAAATTATCAACAGATCACCCAGCTTTAACTACACAACCAGTTTATAATTTGGCTTTACCTGGGGCAAAAATGCGGGATATTAAAAGCTATTTTGATGATACTTTGGCTAATCATCCAGATTTACAAGAAGTGTTACTCAGCTTGGATTTCTTCGCTTTTGGCGAACAAAAAAAAGTAGTAAAACCTTCAGATAATCAATCAGAAAAACCCCAAGAAGTAACTGTAGTTAGAACAAATAAGTACAGTGTAACAATTCCTGAATTGATCAAAATTAATTTTTCTTTGGATACTTTCGCGGCTAGTTTAAGAAAAGTGGCTTTTCCTGATTTACCCGCACCTGAGTCAGATGAACAACAGCCACCGTTGGAGGGACCAAAAAAATCTCAGGTTTTATCAGCAAGAATCGATCGCAAATCCTCTTCTCGTCTTAAATCTAAAAAGAAAAAAATTATCAAGAAAAAGGGTATAGAAAAAGCTAAAGAAACTAAAGAACAGCAATTCACTAAATCTAACAAAAAGGAATCTAAAGTTATTGCAACTGAACAGGAAAAGAAAACGCCTGTAGCTAAGCCTACAGTTAAACCTTTGGCGGTGCAAGCTCTTGTAAAACCAAAAGGTGTAGCTAAAAATAGCAACAGATATAACAATTTTAAAAGGGTAGTGAAATTATATTTAGTAGAAAAAAGCTTGTATAAAGATTATAGTCTTTCTGAAGAAGAGTTAGCTGCTTTTAAAGCAATAGTTGATATTTGTAAAAAAAGAAAGATTAAGCTAACAGTATTTATTGCTCCGGTACACACTGCTCAGTTAGAGTTAATTAATCGGGCTGGAATTTGGTCAGAATTTGAAAATTGGAAACGCGAAATTGTTACAATAACTCCGGTTTGGGACTTTGCTAGTTACAGTAATCTAGTTACAGAACCGATCGATGATAATATGAAAAATTTTGTAGATACTGTACATTATCAACATGAAGTTGCCAACTTAATTATGCAGCGGATATATAACTATCAAGCTGAAAAAGTTCCACCGAACTTTGGTAAATTAATTAGTAAGAGTAATATAGAACCTCATTTGAAAGTAATTCGACAACAGCGATTAAGTTGGAAGCGCAATAATATGGAAATGGTACAATTTGTGATGGAATTAAAAAAGGAAACCGACTTGGGAAAGTAGTTGAGAATAGGTAATTAAAATGAGCAAATTAAGGGGAGAAAGTGGCTAGAAAACGTTTAGTTATTGAAATGGGAATGGGTGTGGATCAGCACGGACAGGAACCGACTGTAGCAGCAGCTAGGGCGGTGCGAAATGCGATCGCACACAATGCGTTACCGGGAGTTTGGGAAGTTGCAGGTTTAAGCGACCCAAATCAAATGATTGTGGAGGTAAAAGTTGCTGTTCCTTACCCCGAACAAGTGCGCCAAGAAGAAGTTTTAGCAGTGCTACCTTTTGGGCAAAAAACTTTAACTTTGGAAGCTGGGGGAATGATAGTTGAAGGGAGAGCGATCGCATCTTTAAATGATAAAAATGATGAAATGTTAATCGCTGTAGCTGCGGTGACAGTTTGGGTAGATACATGATCGATCGCCGCCAATTTTTCCAAGCTTTTGGACTCACCGCCTTAATCAGTCAATTACCAAAAATCGCTCAAGCTAACTCACTTTACCAGCCAATTTTAAAACCATCTAACCTGAAACTTGGTGATACAATCGGGTTAGTTAATCCTGCGAGTTTCATTTCTTCACAAGAGTTAGAAGAAGTTAAAGTAACCCTGAAAAACTTAGGATTAAATTACAAATTAGGGACGCATATTTTAGACAGATACGGTTACTTAGCTGGCAAAGATAGCGATCGTGCTGCTGATATTAATACGATGTTTGCTGACCCATCAATTAAAGCAATTCTCACCTTGCGTGGTGGGTGGGGTTGTAATCGAATTTTACCCTTAATAAACTATCAATTAATTAGAAAAAATCCTAAAATTATTATTGGTTATAGTGACATTACTTCCTTACTTTTAGCAATTTATACTCAGAGTGGAATTGTCACTTTTCATGGGCCAGTTGCCACATCTACTTGGAATCAATTTACGTTAGATTATGTGCAACGAATTCTCTTTAATGGAGAAGTTATCACTATACAAAATTCCCCGAATACTGGGGAAAATGTTAATCCTAATCCCATTCAAATAGAAACAATAACCCCCGGAAAAGCGCGAGGTAAATTAGTCGGTGGTAACTTATCAGTTTTATCAGCAATGGTAGGTTCTGGTTACTTACCAAATTGGCAAGGAACTATCTTATTTGTTGAAGATATTAGGGAAGAAGTTTACCGAGTCGATCGAATGTTAACCCAATTAAAACTTGCAGGTATACTAAATCAAATTTCCGGCTTTATTTTCGGTCAATGTACCAAATGCGACCCCGAAAAACCCGATCAATCTTTAACATTAATGCAAGTTTTACAAGACCACATTCAACCATTAAAAATTCCCGCTTGGTATGGTGCAGCGATCGGTCATATTCCCAACAAATTCACCCTACCAATAGGGATAGAAGTAGAAATTGATGCCAATAATGGCAGTATTCAAATGTTAGAAAGTGCTACCGGAAGTAAATGATTGCTAGGTTTGTTACCGCAGTTCCAGAACGTTTTGGGAGACAGCAATGAGTAAATTCCAATTATTCGATGCAGTTAAAAGAATCTAAACAAAGCTAGTCGGCGAGCTTAAGGCGAGCTAGAAATTAGGAAGTCATCAAAAAAGAAACATGAGCACAAACAACACGCCAACCTTCATTTGTCCGCATCCAAGTTTGACTTTGCCTGCCAATTTTATCTGATGATGGTGGACGTTTAAATTCCGTATTTACTGTAGCAAAATCCCGTCCGTAAGTAGTAATAATAGTATTGATTAAAACTCGTTCCAAATTAACAGCAGAACGGTTACTGCGAAAATTAGCAATCTTATCATAACCGTAAAGATTTTCCGTTACTCCAAGGCGTATTGTTTGGGGACTTTGCCAAAATAATTCATCGAGTACAGCAACATCATTACTAATTAAAGCTTTTTCGTAACGCTCAAATGCAACCTTGACCTCAGCTACCACTTCAGGAATATTGATATCCATTGTTTCAATCTAGAAAATAAGAGGAGTGGAAAACTTCCACTCTATAACTTTCTAAGAATAACCTTTAATCTCCCCTTCAGGCAACCCCATCACACTGCGATAATGTGCTTCAAATTGGGTCACAGTCTTTGATTTGCGATTTTTCGCCCATTGACTTTTGGCGAATAATTCCTGTTTCAAATTCTCTACATTAATCGTAGTTACTCGACCATTTTCCACAACTATTTTACCATCTACCCAAACAATATCAACCACTTGAGTTGGACGACCTAAAATTAATAAACCAATAGGATCGGTCCGAGGTAACAAAGATAAATTAGTTAAATCATAAAGTACTAAATCAGCTTTTTTACCCACTCTCAAAAAACCAAGCTGTTCTTCCAAATTCAAACCTTTAGCACCCCCCAAAGCTGCCATTTCTACTGATTGACGAGGGGTAATCCAGTGCTGATAATCTAAATCTGTAACGTTGTGCAAAATCGAACCAATTTTAATTGCTTCCAGTAAATCTTGGGAATCATTACTTGCAGAACCATCGCAACCAAAAGAAACATTAACACCCGCTTGGCGATATTTTAAAATCGGCGCAATACCGCTACCTAAACGCAGGTTACTGAGAGGATTATGGACAACAGTTGACTGAGTTTCGGCTAAAATTTTGATATCATCATCAGTCAAATGTACGCAATGCGCTAAAGAAGTGCGAGAACTTAAATAACCAATTCTGTTTAAATATTCTACTGCACTACAGCCATATTTTTCTTGAGCGAGTAACTGTTGCGCTTTAGTTTCTAAGAGGTGAGAATGACGACAAAGGTTGTAGCGATCGCTCAATTCAATACATCCAGCAAACAACTCATCAGAACACAATTGCATTCCCGTTGGTGCAGTTAAAATATAAATTCCCGCTTCCGGTTGATGAAACTTATTTATTGCCTCCTGCAACATTTGTAAAATTTCCGTAGTCGATCGCCCCTCAGATATATTTTCTGATTGATTTTCCCCATTCGGAATTCCCGAAATTAAAGGTCGATCCCAAATTAAAGGCGCAACAAAAGCCCGAATTCCCACTTCTTGATAAGCCCGAACTGCCGCAGTAATTGTTTCTAATTCTTGCCCAGGAATTAGCACTAAATGATCGACAACACTAGTCCCACCTGATAATAAAGTTTCTACTGCCGTACCCAAAGCACTCAAATAAACTTTTTCTACTTCTAATGGTGCAAAATCATAAAGTTCTGCCAACCACAACTCCAAAGGCAAAGGTGGAATCACTCCCCGTTGCCACATTTCTGAAGAGTGAGTATGGGCATTAAAAAAACCAGGTAACAATAACTTATTTTCACAATTAACTACTGTGCCGACAACTTCTAAATTTGGAGAAATTGCTGCGATCGTATCTCCTACAACTTGCACATCTACAGTTGTGTAACCCTGGTCTACCGGAATTAAAGCTTGTTGAAGAGTAAAAGTCACGAACTTGTCCTTAAGATTAAGAATTTAGAAATTTTAGGAGTTTTGGGAGTAAAACAGTCAACAGTATTCACTATAACAATAAAATTTGTTTTTACCCGATCAACAACCTAACTCAAAACTAATACCAATTATGGAAAATCTCCGTACCTTGGGTGTAGCACCTAATGCTTGGGCAGTTAATGCCGAAATTGCTGATATCACTCGTCCACCTTTAGCACCCAAACCTATTACTGTAGCAACAGAAACTAAAACTTTGCGCCTAGACTTAGCCAAAACTGCCGTATTAGTAATTGATATGCAAAATGATTTCTGCCATCCAGATGGTTGGTTAGCGCACATCGGCGTAGATGTTACACCTGCGAGGACTCCAATTAACCCGTTAAAAAACTTTTTACCAGAATTAAGAAAAGTCAATGTACCGATAATTTGGTTGAACTGGGGAAATCGTCCCGACTTATTAAATATTAGTGCTGGAGTGCGCCACGTTTATAATTCTACAGGTGATGCTGTAGGGTTGGGCGACCCTTTGCCGAAGAATAATGCAAAAGTTTTAATAGCAGGAAGTTGGGCAGCTGCGGTAGTAGATGAATTAGAACAAAAACCAGAAGATATTTCTGTAGATAAGTACAGAATGAGCGGTTTTTGGGATACACCATTAGATAGTATTTTACGTAACTTGGGCAAAACTACTTTATTATTTGCTGGAGTTAACGCTGACCAATGTGTAATGGCAACATTACAAGACGCTAATTTTTTAGGTTACGATTGCATTTTAGTCAAAGATTGCACTGCTACTACTTCTCCTGAGTACTGCTGGTTAGCTACTCTTTACAATGTGAAACAATGTTTTGGTTTTGTCACAGATTCTCAAGCTATCTTAAAAGCAATTAGTGATAGGTAAGTGGTAGTGGGTAGTTGGTAGCAGGAAAGAATTTTTCTGGCGATCGATTACTGGTTATTAAATCACAGTTAATAAATCATAAGTGACAAGGAATGGGGAAAAATGAACAACCGTTGTGTAATTCCTGTGGTTAAGTCTCCCAGAGACTATCAAGCTTTTCGCATTAGCCCTCATGATACTAATCGTTTAGCAATTGTATTCGACCCAACCACAGCTAATTTTTCTTTAACTTTATGTGTAGAGATTTTTGATATTGGCGGAAAAACTCCTCCAAATCGGCATAATTTAGCTGTAGAAATGTTTTTTGTGCTTAAGGGCGAAGGTAGGGCAAGCTGTGATGGTAAAACTGTTTCTATTGGTGCTGGAGACAGTATTTTAGTTCCACCAACTGGTATTCATTTGATAGAAAATACAGGCAAAGAACGATTGTATGCCTTGTGTTTTATGGTTCCTAATGAAGATTTTGTGGAACTAATTCGCAGCGGTACGCCAGTAGAATTAGATGAAGAAGATTTAAGAGTTTTAAGTCGTTCAGATGCGTTGGTCGCTTGTTGAAAAAATAAGGGAGATTGGGAGTAGGGGAGAAATTTTCCTTTTCCTGAGATCTTGCGAGGCAGAGCTTCCATTTTTCGTTCCCAGGTTGAACCTGGGAACGAGGATAAACTAACAATGTGACTGTGGAATATGTAGCTACAAATAGTTTTAGATAAAGAGTATTCCAACGCAATTTGTCCGGGTAATTGGGGTTTTGAAGATGGTTTTGTGTGGGTAGAAAATGGCTGTCGGGCTAGATTCCGGGCGGTAGGTAACTTTGGTTTTGCACCGGAAAGAGGCGAACCTTATTCTAGAGAAGGTTTTTGTCCTCCTGGTAATTGCCCTGAAGAGGGCGAGCGGGAATATTATGAAGAAGGAAATTAGGAGGTATGTTCTGTTTTAGTGTGTAATTTTAGACTGGTATTTGGTTGATTGGATTAGCGATCGGCATTAATTCTTACCGAAAATCTTAAGTTTTTCTAAAGATTACAGGTAGGAATTTTTGCCGTTATTTTTGTTAAATATTTTACCTGATAACTGCGATACAATTAACAGTTAAACCCTCAAATCATCTACACAACACATTGCGGGAGTCCACTGTATGTCTAGATTACTGGTTACTCAGTACCAAGCAGAAGTCCAAAAAATCATTCTATATGGTGGATCTCGCAATGAAAGTAAAAGCATAATTTTGTTAAATTTTCCTTAAGGCACAGCATGAAAACCCTTGGCGATATTCAGAAACAGTTAGAAGCGGGAGCATTTGAATTTACAAGACACGCTTTTAAGCGAGCTATTGAACGGAATATTAGCGATCGAGAAATTAGAGAAGCAGGCGTAACTGTAACAATTATTGAAGACTATCCAGATGATAAATATGCGCCAAGCTGTCTTTTACTAGGTTTTACTGAAGCCAAAAGAGCATTACATATTCAAGTTTCCCGAATAGAATCAGAGATAACAAAGATTATTACCTTGTATGAGCCTGATGAAAATGAATGGATTAATTACACGACTAGGAGGAAATAATGTTTAAGTGTCATGTTTGTAATTCCGAAGAGTCTCATACAGAGTATGTAAATGAGATTTTTCAAATTGAGGGCAAATTTTATTTAGTAGAAAACATTCCCGCAGAGGTTTGTTCTCGTTGTGGTGAAGAAGTTTTTAGCCGAGAAACAACAGAGAAAATTAGAGTTATGTTGCATGGAGAAACAAAACCAATTAAATCTATTGCTGTTGATGTTTTTTCTTATCCCTCTCCCGCTAAAGCATCTTAATTATAAGCATTTTCCAACATTATGTTAAGTTAGGTGGAGATTTTAGCCGAGTTGCTTGGTGAAAATATTTGAACTCACCGGAAGAGCGATCGCTGATCAATGAAAGGCTCAAAATGCGATCGCCAACCCTCAACTAAGCAACCAACAAAGGTTTTTCAGGAAGCATTCTCGGTTCTGGTAATGGTTGATTTTCTTCCAGAAGCATTTCCGCAAAAGCCTCGATTACTTCCTGACCATTTTTAGCCGCTTCTTCATAAGTTCTACCATGAGTATGAAACTGTTGCCAGGGAAATTCAGGTAAATGAACCAAGAAAAGTTGATCCTCTTCCGACCATTGAATTACCATGCTGTAGTGATAGCTCATTCTTCACCTTCCTCGTTTTCCAGTTGTTCACAAATTTAAGATAAAATAATTACCGTGTGGAGTAAGTGCTTTGAATGCCCACTAATGCCCAACTTAGAGGTTTATACCGTCTTAGCTATTGGTTAACCTACATTATGCTTCAGCCCATACATCTTGTTTGCATTGATGATCGAACAAACAATCTGTATGTTTTGGCTGGAAATAGTGAAACCCTTGAATTCCAGATTACTCCAAATGGTGAGGTGTTCTGATGAGTCAAGTTAACTATGCTGCTATGTCTGATGATGAATTAAGACAATATTTTCTCAGACATCGAGAGGACAAAAAGGCACTTCGAGCTTATTTGGATAGACTGAGCGATCGCCCACGTCATATTATTACAACGGTGGACGATCCCGATTTTGATGCCAAAATTCAAGCAGCCATTCTGCGGCAAATGCAAGCTTCCGATAGTAACGGTGGAACGACAGTCTAATATGATTAAAAGTCAAAATTTAAAAGGCAAAAGAAGTTAGTTTTACTCCTTTTGCCTGTTAAATTTCCGATTACCTAAAATCTAAAAATCAGCCAGTTTTAGGAAAGTGTTCAATTTGAGCATAACCACTGAAGAGTAATTTTTTTCCTTGAGTTTCTAAACGGTTAATTCTCATGGTTACGCCATCGAGGTCGAAGCGATCGAGATCGACCATGTTATTTAACACTTCAGCCAAAGCATAAGCCAAAGATTGAGAAATTTCGCGGAGAGATTCGGGAATAGTTTCGGCTTGAAATACAGGGTCTTTAAAAGCAATGCGGCGACGACGTTCTACGGCTAAAGTCATCAGCATGGAAATTGGTACGGTACCACGATCGGGAAGATCGGCTTTGGCAAATAGACGAATCCGGTTGCCGTTTTCTAGTTGGATCTGGACTTCGTTGAAGGAAACAGGTTGTCCTCCTGATAATTCGTTTAAAGAATCGGAAGAGAGATTTTTCAGGCGTTTTGTCACTAGTTCAGCTTGGAAAGCTTCGTTAATGCCAGTTTCGGAGAGGGTGACTTGTGCGATCGCCTGTGTTGGCTGTTTCAAAGAAATCTTACCACTCAAAATCGAACTGAAATCAATGGAAACCGCATCCGTCTCAAATGACATCTCCTCAACCGGAAATTGTCTGCGGATCACTAAGCCCCGACCACTCATTTTAAAACTGTCGATGCTACCTTGTAACAGTTTGTTTGAAGGAGAGCAGCGGACAAATACCTCCACAGACTCGCTCTTACTGAACAAGTGGCGGATGGATTGGCTGGCAACCGTGTTGAGCATTTTTTCGCCCCAGTCGGTGCCAGGATTATTATTAAAACCAGTCAGACCACCTAACATAAAGATTTGTGTCTACAGAGGATCTTCATTATTTGTAACAAAATATGAAGAACACAGCAATGTTTTCTCTATACCAAGTTGCAATCTCATTCATAAGTAAGGGATTGGGGATTGGGAAAATTTTGAGTTGTAGGGGCGGGTTTAGCAGACAAGTTTGTGTTCGCAGCAGAAGAATTAACAACAAAACCCGCCCCTACTCTCTGTTAGGGCGGGTTTTGCCCAAAGATTGTTTGTCGGCTAAAAAGGTTGTCTACTAAACCCGCCCCTACATCAACTTCCCCAAAAGCACCTCTACCTCTTCTGGAATGGTTCGATCGCAAAATGTAGAGCAAGTCTGCATAGGTGAAGTTGACCTGGATATATTGATTTTCGTTGGGGATGTCGAGATCTGGGAAATTTTTGTCTCCAATTGGAGACAAAATTCTCGGTTCAGGTGGGCATCCTTAGCTGAGATAAGGTAGAGAAAACTTTTTGTCCCAAACAATCATGTCACAAGAATTGGCAATTTGTACTCGCGGACTGACTAAGCAATTCGATCGCCATATTGCTGTCAATGATGTTGATTTAGAGATTAAGGCGGGGGAAGTTTATGGTTTAATTGGGCCGAATGGGGCGGGGAAAACGACGCTGATCCGAATGTTGGCGGCAGCGGAAGAACCGAGTATTGGGGAAATTTACATTAATGGTGACAGGTTAATGCGCGATCGAAGTAACCCAACTTTGAAGCAGCGACTGGGTTATCTTCCTGATGATTTTCCCCTTTATGATGATTTGACGGTTTGGGATTATTTGGATTATTTTGCCCGACTTTATCGATTACAAGAACCTCGGCGCAGACAAAGGTTATATGAAGTTTTGGAATTGGTGCAGCTAACTAATAAGCGCAATAGCCAAATTAACACTTTGTCGCGGGGAATGAAACAGCGCCTCAGTTTGGCGAGAACGATTATTCACGAACCGATTTTACTATTATTAGATGAACCTGTTTCGGGGTTAGATCCGATCGCCAGAATGCAGTTTCGCGAAATCATCAAAACTTTGCAGGAAGCGGGAATGACAATTTTAATTTCTTCCCATGTTTTGAGTGATTTGGCAGAACTTTGTACTTCTGTAGGAATTATGGAGTTGGGATATTTGGTGGAAAGCGCAAGTTTAGCTGAACTTTATCGCCGTCTCAGTCGTCAGCAAATTATCATGGCTACTTTGGGAGAATTAGATCCGCTATTAGCAGAATTGAAAACTTATCCATTAGTAGAAGGATATGAAGTTTTGTCAGGAACTAAGCAAGTCAAGGTTGATTTTGGCGGTAATCCAGAAGATTGTGCTAGGCTGTTGCGATCGCTAGTTAAAGCTGGCATTCCACTAAACGAATTCCATTGTACCCAAGAAGATTTAGAAACCATCTTCTTAAAAATGGGTCACAAACAAGCATCTTAATCTCACAATCCCTAAACCTAAAATAAATGGAGGATGAAAAATGATCGGGAATGCGATCGACAAAATCGGCGATTTAAATCCCCAAATGTGGCGAGAAATAAAAGGTCGCCTCAAACCTCGGAACATAGTAATTAGTGTAGCTCTTTCCCTGATTACTCAGTTTTTGATTTTTCAGTATTTCCTAACTCAACTTCCCGATGAACCTAGTGCAACAGTAAAGACTTACCCCATTTCCAACACTTACTGTACAGGCAAACGTGCTTATGAGTATTCCTCAACTTCTGTCTGTGTTCCAGATAATTTAGGCAACTTTATCATCAACTGGGAACTTTGGAATCGAGATGTGTTTGTTTGTTTAAGTTTGATTGGCATATTTTCCCTGCTAGTAGCCGGAACATATCTGCTAATCAATGATTTATCACAGGAAGAAAAGCGGGGAACCTTAAACTTTATTCGTCTCAGTCCTCAATCCAATACAAGCATTTTAATAGGCAAAATTTTAGGGGTTCCCATTTTGCTTTATCTCGCCATTTTACTAGCAATACCTTTGCATTTGTGGACAGGGATATCAGGTGGAATTGAAAGTTTTGACATCCACTACTTCATAGATCAAGAATTCGACTTCGGTCTTTATCCATTAAGTAAGATATTGGGTTTTTACTATGTTGTTTTTGCTTGCTGCATTTTATTTTATAGCGCAGCATTACTCTATTCTTTAGTGAGTAATTGGTTAGGAGGTTTTCAACCTTGGTTAGGTAGTGGCGCAGTTTTAGGTTTCCTTTGGTTCAATTACTTGCTTACCTATTCCTCTCTAAACAATCCATTTGCTTGGCTAAGATTACTCACGCCATTTGATTTAATTCCCGCTATATCCGAGAGTTCTTTTTATCGGTATAACTACCATAACTACCAGTATCTGAAAGATTCAGCAAAACTACAATGGTATAACTTACCAATTGGGGCAACATGGGCGATTCTACTTGGGTTTTCGTTGTTGAATTTTGCGCTTTGGAGTTATTGGATTTGGCAAGGTTTAAACCGCTGTTTTCGCAACCCAAGTACAACTATTCTCAGCAAAGGTCAAAGCTATTTACTAACAGCTTGTTTTGAAGTTTCCCTAATCGGATTTACCGTACCAGGATACACCTACGAACATCTTTCTGATAAAGATTGGCTTTTCCAACACTTCATGTTTTTATGTGCCTTGAACTTCCTGTGGTTTTTGGGTTTAATTGCCATTCTTTCACCTCATCGTCAAGTGTTACATGATTGGGCACGTTACCGACATCAAAAACCAGGTAATTCTTTGATTAAAGATTTGATTTTTGGGGAAAAGAGTCCGGCATTAGTGGCAATAGGAGTTAATTTGGGAATTGCGATTACTTTTATCAGCTTATGGAGTTTAAGTTCCGCAGCAGAATTTAAGTATAAAACTGCTACTTTAGTCAGTTTAGCTTTCGCATTTACTTTAGTCATGCTTTATGCTGTCCTAACTCAATTACTGTTGTTTGTTCGGATTAAAAACAACATTATTTGGGCAATTGGTGCATTAAGCGCCAGCATTTTCCTCCCCTTAATTGGGTTAGCAATTTTCCAAATTAATCCCGATCAAAGTTTAAGTTTTCTCTGGTACTTTTCCGTATTAGCACCCATAGCAACCTATTGGGAAGAAACTCCAGTAATACAAATCTTTGTCGCCGCTTTAGCACAGTGGACTGTAATCGGATTATTAACCGTACAATTAACCCGAAAACTGCGACTTGCTGGAGAATCTGCTACTAAAGCTTTATTGCAAGAACGAAAAGCTTTACCCGCAAGAAACCTGTAAAAAACTCGATGGTTATTGGTAGAAAATTTCTGCCAATAACCCAAACGACAAAAGACAACATATAAATTCGAGGAAATATCATGAAATCAAACTGGTTAGATAGAATAGGTGATTTAAATCCCCAAATGTGGCGAGAAATTAAAGGACGCTTGAAACCACGAAATTTAATTATTGCTTCTGTCATCTCAGTTTTGGGGCAATTTATCTTTTTAATAATGGCTATGGGATGGTTGCCTACTGACGATCGCTATCCAGGCGTGATTAACAAAATTTACAACAAATATTGTACGGGGCCTTCTCAAGAATGTCTCCAAGATAGCTTCGGTAATTTTATCGTTAACTGGCAACTTTGGTGGGCAGAAATATTTACAATTTTAAGTGTAATTGGCATTTTTATCCTGTTAGTTACAGGTACATATATGCTAATCAGCGACTTAGCAAAGGAAGAAAAAACCGGAACTTTGAATTTTATTCGCCTCAGTCCTCGCACTAGCCAAAGCATTTTATTAGGTAAAATTCTTGGTGTTCCATTTTTGCTTTATGTCTTCGCTGCTTTTGCTTTACCTTTACATTTTTGGGCGGGTATTTCTGCGGGTATTCCTTTGGCGGCAATTCTGATTTATTGGGCAGTTATTGTTGCTAGTTGTTTTTTCTTTTACAGCGCCAGTTTGTTATTTGGTTTGTTTAGTTCGGCTTTTAGTGGGTTTCAACCTTGGTTAGGTAGCGGTTTAGTGTTACTGTTTCTCTGGATGACTTGTTTCCTGCCGATAACTAACCTGCCAACAGATTGGATAAATTTATTTTCTCCTTATACGGTTTTGCCTTATGTGGTGAATGCCAGTCCAGTAGAAAATAGCTTTTCTTTTTCTTATTTGAATTTAGATAATTGGCAATGGTTTTACTTACCTTTGGGTAGCAATGTTGTGACAGCTATTAGTTTTTCGCTGGTTAATTATGCCTTGTGGAGTTACTGGATTTGGCAAGGTATACAACGCCGTTTCCATAATCCAACTAAGACAATTCTTAGCAAAGGTCAAAGTTATTCACTTGTAGTTTGTGTGGAGGTGATGTCTTTAGGTTTTGCGCTACAAGTGAGCAAATCGGTCTACTCAATAGAAAATAATTTCTATGTACTACTGTTTTTAAACCAATTGCTCTTCTTGGGTTTAATTGCTGCTTTGTCTCCACAGCGACAAGCTTTACAAGATTGGGCGCGATATCGACGGGAAAGAATGAACAATCGTTGGGGTTTTTGGAGTCGCGATTTAATCAAGGATTTGCTTTGGGCAGAGAAGAGTCCGGCTATTTTGGCAATAACAATTAATCTGTTTTTGAGTTCAGCACTATTGTCAATTTGGATTGCGTTAACTCCTAGCGAATTTAACTCAGGGTCAGCATTAGGTATTGTGGCAGTTGTCATGAGTGTGACATTGATTTATGCCACGATTTTACAGTTAATGTTGTTAATGCGAGCTAAAAGACAGATGCAATGGGCGGCTGGTGTAATTATCGCTTTAGTAGTTTTACCGCCTATTTTTCTGGCCTTTTTATCACTTTCTCCTGATAAAGCGCCTCTGTTTTGGTTGTTTACAGTTTTCCCTTGGGCAACTCTGAAAAATGCTTCTTTAGGAACTATTTTTATTGCTTTTGTCTTGCAATTGGGAATTTTTTCTGTGTTGAATGGACAGTTAAATCGACAGTTAAGGATAGCTGGGGAATCTGCAACTAAGGCTTTGTTGCGAGGGGTTTAACCTAAATATTTGGGAATGGTGCGTTACGTTGTCACTAACGCACCCTACTTTTTAGGTCTTTATTTTGAGGGTTTTTTTGATTAGTTCGGGGACTTGGGAGGGGCGATCGGCAATGGGAATTTTAGCTTGTCTAAAACTAGTAATAATGTTTTCTACGCTTTCTGGATTAGTGCCTAAAATTGGTAGGGAAATTATTAAGTCGCTGGCGTGAAGTTGGCGTTTGCGGGGTGGGCCTAAACGTCCGGCGATGTAAGCAACTACGGGTTTATCAACTTTTTCTTTGATGTATTGGACAGATGTTTCTTGGATGCCGTCATCTATTTGACTAATTAAGGCGATCGCTTTTGTACTTTTATCTTCATTCAATATCTTTAACCATTCCAATAAAGAAGAACCGACGATACTATCACTACCAATACTGACACAAATTGATTGACCTAATTCTGCTTTCGTCAATTCTAATGCCACTTCTGAAGTTAAGCTACCACTGCGGCTAATAATTCCCACAGAACCATGAGTGTAAAATTCTATGGGATAAGTTCCTAATAAGATTTTGTCTGGTATTAGGATGCCCAGAGAATTTGACCCAACTACTAAAGTATTTGTTGCTTCCGCTTTTCGTAGCAGAGAAATCATATCGAGGGGCGGAACTCCCTGACTAATAATGATAATTTGATGAATGTTGGCAGCGATCGCTTCGAGGGCAGCATCTAAAGCTAAATAAGGCGGAACAAAGATAATCGTAGTATCGATCGCACCCACTTCCGAAACAGCTTGTTCTACCAAATCAAAAATCGGAATCCCATCTAATGCTTGTCCCCCATCTCCGGGGCTCACTCCAGCCACTACATTAGTACCATAAGCTTTCATCCTCACAGCATGGACGGCTGCGAGTGGTTCGTTAATACCTTGAATTAATACTTTATCTTCAGGGCTAAGTTTCATAATTAGGTATTTAGCACCCTAATGCGCCTTAACATAACTTCTTAAGTTTAACAGTTAGTTACTGACAAATTATCAATTCAAGTTGCTAGTTATTGGGTTTTTTGAGCAATTATATAAACATCTAATTGCAGTTTTAACTCAGATCTGGCACCTCCAGCCTCTTTCTTTCGTTCCCTGGTTGAACCAGGGAACGAGTATGGTGAGGTTCTACCTCACAGACTGCACAAAATTTTCCACATGCTCTAACGTCCTAATAAATTGGGAATATTTTCACATCCACCGGGAATAGTAGATCTAATTTTTTCTCCTCCCCAAGCACAGCAATAGTAACGCTGTTCTTCTGACAATCTATGCACGTTGGAAAAGTCGGCATTTTCTACTACTGCCCCAGTATATTCGCCAGTTTCAAAGTTAGGAATAAAGGTGCGACTGCGCGGAGAAGCTGTTTCTAACTTCCCATAAAAAAACTTAGTTCCTTTTAAATCTGCACCGGAAAGATTAGCTTCAAATAAAATCGTCCGAGCAAAATTTGCATGAACTAAATCGCAACCGCTAAGATTAGCTCTAACTAAGTTAGCGTCGCTTAAGTCTGTCCAACGCAAGTCTGTACCAAAAAGGTCTGCTCCAGCTAACATTACTCCCAAGTCGATTACTCGCAGTCCATTTTCGCGGTCTTCTTCATAACCACCCATTCCATCTAAAATTGGACGACCTAAATGTTGATCTCGGCGCAGTGGGGTAAGTAATCTTGACCTGGACAAAAACCGGAGAACTTTGGCTTTACCTGCGGCATCTATACTACTGAGTAGAGCAGCTGTGCGACCTTCGGCGAAGATTCTTTCTTGGGGCCAATCTTCTAATAAACCTTCTTCTCCTAATGCTAAATCGGAAACTCCTTGAAAGTAAGCGTCTATGGTTTGTTGTTGGGTGATTAAGTTTTGTTGGTTGGTGAGGCGGTTTTGTTCGAGGGTTAAGTCACGAGAGATGACGTATTGTTGCCATGCGACGTAGACGGCGAGAACGGCGATCGAAATTTGTCCTAATGCACCGCACCATTCTGCTAAGGCACCGGAAGCGTCCCAGTTAATTGTCCTAAACCAAGCGGCAATGTAGCGATAAACTCCCAGGTAATAAAGTAGTCCAGCGATCGCTAAGATGCAACAGATTGTCAAAAACAATACTACTCGTTCTTTCAGGGGTAAGAATTGATTCAACCAATTGCTTAAAGGCGACCATAACAGCCGAATTGATAATAGCAATGCGACTAATGACCCGGAGATTCCTAACCAGAAGTTGTTAATAATTATTCCGGCGATCATCAGCGCGATCGCCATCACAATTACTACTAAGATTGATGTAGGTGGAGGAGTCCAAGTTGATTTTTTTGCTGCTGCAATACGTGCTAACTCTCCGTAAGGTCTATACAACAATGAATCTGCTTCTGTATGCCCCCTATTAACCGAAGTAACATGGCTATTACTACTACCATTTTGGCTATCTACTGGCGAATTAGAAACAGATTGGTTGGTAAAAGAATCTGGCTGTTTAGTCATTCGATTTTAGATTTTTCGATTTTCGATTGATGACTATTTTGACTTTCGTTCCTACAATGAGAAGTAAACCCGATCGATTGAGAAATCTTCTACTTATCAGGCATCTCAGTCCCCACCCCAGAAAGTCATCGTTGCTGAGTTCGAGGATCTAAAGCATCGCGCAACCCATCTCCTAACAAGTTAAAAGCCAAAACAGTTAACACAATTAGTAAAGCTGGAGGCCAAATTAACCAAGGTTGCAACACTAGAATAGAAGCATTTGTTGCCAAGGTCAACATATTTCCCCAAGAAGGATCGGGTTGCTGAATTCCTAAACCAATTAAACTTAAGATAGATTCAGCGACGATAAAACCGGGAACTGCTAAAGTAGCAGAAATTATCACGTAAGTTGCAGTTTGCGGCAATACATGACGAATAATAATGTAAAGAGGATTACCGCCCATTGTTTTAGCAGCTTGGACAAATTCCCGTTCTTTAAGCGATAAAACTTGTCCGCGAATTACTCTAGCTAAACCAGACCAACTCACAAATGAGGTAATCACAACTATCAGTAAAAATCGTTGCGAACTAGTTAATCCTGGTGGTAATACTGCGGCGAGGGCGACTAACAAATAAATGCTGGGAATAGTCATTAAAACTTCTACTATACGCATCAAAATGCTATCTACCCAACCGCCAAAGTAACCAGCAATACCGCCAACTAGCATTCCCAAGGGAAAGGAAATGGCTATGCCAATTAAACCAATGCTAAGGCTAATTCTTCCCCCATAAACTAAGCGACTAAATTGATCGCGTCCTTGTTCATCTGTGCCTAAAAGGTTAAATTTGCCTGCTCCAGTTGTCCCGAATAAGTGCCAATTTAAAGGAATTCCGGGAAAAATTACGATTTCATCTCTTGGTGGCGGTAAAGGCACAGATATGCGGAATAATTTATAGGTTGAACCGCGAACAAATAGACGTAATGGCGAGGGTTGTTTCCAGTCTACTGTGAGTTTGCGATCGCCTGTCGCTAATTCCACTGGCCCTTGTGTTGTCGGGTAAACGTGCGGCCCGATAAACTCTCCTTGGGGAGTACGCAAGTAAATTTGTGTCGGTGGTAATAGCGATCCATTAGGCTGAGAAGCATAAGGATCGTAAGGCGCAACAAAATCAGCCGCAATTACTGACACATAAAATAATAACAACAACAGTGCGCCACATCTTGCCAGAAAGTTACTTTGTAATTTTTGCCACCAAGTCATAATTTAATTAAGTTGTTCTACTAATTGCCTTCTATCTTCTTCAGCTTTTTCATGTTCGACTACAAACACATTGGAATATAAATTAGCAATTATTTGCTTACCTTGCTGTGTCAATTGTAGATAACGGAGAGCTTCTTTGATGAATGGAAAAACGCCATTCCAGTAAAATTTAGAATAGTTGCGCCGCAAGTCTCCCGGATGACGATAATTGAGGGCTTTATTCACTCCTGTTTCTTCAAATTCATAATAGAGAGAAGTGATTTTTTTCAGATATCGAGGGTCGCTAAGTTGACCAATTAAATCTGCTGCTCTCACTAAACCTGCATAATTGACTGTATTCTGATGATCTTCTGCTGATGGTACGGGAAAACGAGTCAATTCAATGCTGCGCTTAATTATTTCTGCGTCTATCAATTTATGTCCGCCAAAGCGTTCGGTTATGAATAATTTTCCGCGATCGACATGATAAGGTGTGAGGCTGGCATCAGAAGCACCAGGAGGTAATTTTACCATTCCACCTTCTTTACCAGTGGCGTAAAGTCCTTCATCCTCTCTGTCTTGACGGCAAACTCCTTTAACGTAACCAATATCATGACATAGCAAAGAAATGATGTAATGCAACCAATCTTCACAGGAAACTCCACCTTCCCGGATATGTTTACCCCGTAAAATTTCTTGACCTACTAATGTAACCAAGACTGTATGTTCTACGTTATGATAAAGGGCATCGCTATTGGCTATATTCTCTAGTGCCATGTTGCCAGCCCAGCCGATAATATCTTCGTAGTCAGTCTTTAATCCTCCGTAGGTGCGATGATAACCTTCTCGTAGCTTTTCTACGAAGGTGTCTATGAGAATTTGTGTAGCGTTGAACATTCTAGTTTCTCACTTGTTATTAGTAGTGATTTACAGGTATTAGTTGTTAATTCCGGCTGAGCTACTAAATAATTTCCTTTAAAATTCAGCCCGTAAGACAGGGAAATTTATGGTTTAACTAATATAATAACCCAACTAGCTATAATCTAAAGTTAGCTTTTTTACTTATTTGTGGGAAGATGGGCGTAAGTCCTCTCGATCGCCAAAAAATGCTATTCTATAAAAATCACTCTGCGGGTGTAGTTCAGTGGTAGAACGTCAGCTTCCCAAGCTGAATGTCGTGGGTTCGAGTCCCATCACCCGCTTACCAGCTAAAAGCGTTGGAAAGTAAGCAATACAAGGGTTTTAAGCTATTTGTCGTTCCCTATTTATATTACCTTTGTTCTAAATATTGGGTAAAGATGGGGTGATATTAGGCGATTGTGGGTGTACTTTTACATTAGAAGAAAGGGATGCAATTATTCAGGCGATAGAGAGCGATCGCTTCTGTCCCGCAAAATCTGGGTTTAAACACAGTCGCTATGCTCCTTATTTCATATTATGCTTAATAAAAGACAAATCTACTCCCCCAAAGTTGGTGACTAAAGCTACATTTAAATTTTCCAAAGACTGCACTAACCAGCGCAAATCCTCTACAGTTTGCGATTCATAGTAGGTGAATAAAATCGAGAACCTTCTTTCTAAAAGTGGTTTAACTTTTTGAGAAAGTAGGGCGATTTTTAGTAATATGCCGATCGTGCGACGAGGACCGACATTGGCAACTAAATCGAGGAATAAATAATAGTTGGGATGGTTGGGACTTTCTACCAAAAAGTTAAATAATTCGCTGCAAGTCTGCATAATTAAAACATCATTTAACCTCTGGGAGTCTTTTTCGGAAGATAAGTTTTTCAAGTGCTGGTAGAGTCGATTATTAAACTGATGTTTCCCATATTTCGGATCGACGGAATCAATTAAGTATTCGTAAAGGTAAGATTTAAATCCTCGATAATTTTGGTTTTTACCGATTTGGGAAAGAAAATTTTGGGCCAAGTCTTGATAAGTGTGAGAATCTTTGACTTTCCCCACAAATTCTTGCAATGCTAGGTAAAGTTTTTCGTCAGTTAACAAGGTGGGATTTTTAACTGGTTTAATGATTTTATCCCCGATTTCTGAATCTATTTTCTTCGCGGTTTTCAGATGCTTTAAAAGATACAGTGTATATTGAGATAAACTAATTTCAAATTGTTTTTGTCTCTGTTGCTGCATTTCCCGAACGGTTTGTTTTTGCAGTGCAGGAGTTTCGTCGCCAAGCAAACAATGATCGTATAAAAATGGGTAGCGAGAAATTAATTGTCCTAATGGATATTTCGCCTCTTGATTAACTGTAACAATTTTGGGTACGAAGGCGGGAACTAAACGGCGCAAAAGTTTATACTCTTCACTTTGAGTAAAATTAGTAGTTAATTCTTGCAACCGCTGCACTAGATGAGAACGACTAGCAATTCCCGTAAATCTAGAGGATGAATTTTCAAATAGTTCGATTAATTCGACGATCGCATTTTTACTTTTTGGCTGCATTTGCCAACGGTTAATTAGAATATAGCAGCAACGACTAATAATGTAGTTGAAATCTTGCTGATTTTCCAGATTAGCAATTATCTTATATAAAGCTGCTTCAATATCCGCTTCTGGATAACCAATACCATCAATAAATAGCTGGTGAAAGCGTTCGATAATTTGTGCTGGCGATTCACTCTGAACGCAGTTAATTAGATGTTTATAGATTATTTCTTCATTATTATTTTTCATTTGCTGATTCTTATTGATTCCCGCTAATTCCAAATATTGACTTTGGTTTTTGATGCCTTTTCCTTGATAAAACTTTCAAACTTAATAAGTTTGACTAATAATAATTTTTAGAGATTCCCTGATATACGCGGCGCTTATATAGGTCTTAATTATACAACTTTTGAGAAAAGTTTTGCTGATTTGGCTTGACTTGTTTAATCGGAATTAGGTAATTATTGTATTTATTGAATAACAATAACATCTATTTAACTTGTTCGCCAATAAATTATTTACTAGCGCTACCAATATCGGTTTTCTCTTACAGTCATCAGAGTTCGCAGTAATAATCGACCAAGCATCATCAGTCTGACTTAACAAAAAGAGTACGTAAATAGCAATTATTAAGATTTTAATTTTTACTAAGTAAACCCTTAACCTTAATTATAAAGAATATGTAATTTTAAATTAAAAAAGTTGTAAAGTTTAGGGGATGTCCTGAATAATTGAAGATAGTTGTTTTTCGCTAAGAAAGTTAGGAGTATATATGTCACTTTTACAACTAATTGTCTTGTTAGTAATTGCGGCGATTTGTGGTAGCCTGGGGCAGTCTTTAGTCGGTTACTCAGCAGGTGGCTGCTTAGCTTCCATGATTGTTGGTATTATCGGTGCTTATATTGGGATGTGGGTAGCAAATGAATTTAATCTACCTGTTTTCTTTGCTTTGAATATTGGGGGTAAACCTTTTCCGATTATTTGGTCAGTTATTGGTTCGGCAATTTTTGCAGCTATACTGGCTCTAATTAATAGGTTAGTGAGAGGAAATAGATAGTTACAGTTTGCGGCAAGTAACTTCTAAAATGCAAAGTAGATAAAATCATCAACACCCAATCATGCAAACTCTGGAAAAGACAGAACCTAAACTGCAAGAATTGAAAACTCGCCTGATTGAAATTAAAGATATTGAATCAGCCGCTGCTGTGCTTTATTGGGATCAGGCAACTTATATGCCTCCGGGAGGTGCAGCTGCTAGAGGTAGGCAAATGGCGACTCTCAGACAAATTGCCCATGAAAAGTTTACTGATTCAGCTATTGGCGAACTGTTAGAAAATTTACGTAGTTATGAAGAAAGTCTGCCTTATGATTCGGATGAAGCTAGTTTAATTAGATTGACTCGGCGATTGTACGATCGCGCAATCCAAGTACCTGCCCAATTTATGGCAAAATTCTCTTTACATAAAGCACAATCTTATGGCGCATGGGCGAAAGCTAAACCGGAAAATAATTTTGCAGCCGTGCAACCATACGTAGAAAAAACCTTAGAATTTTGTCAGGAATATGCTAACTTTTTTCCCGGTTATGAACATATTGCCGACCCGTTAATTGATGGGGTTGATTATGGGATGAAAGCGGCTAGTTTGCGATCGCTTTTTGCCCAACTCCGCCAAGAACTCGTTCCCATTGTGGAAGCTATTACTTCCCAAACTCCCGCTGATGATTCTTGCTTAAAGCAACATTTCCCAGAATTAGCACAAATTGCTTTTAGTCACAAAGTAATTGAAAAAATAGGTTATGACCTTCAGCGAGGAAGACAAGATAAAACCTTACATCCCTTCATGACAAGCTTTTCTATTGGTGATGTGAGAATTACCACTCGCGTTTATGAAAATCACCTTGGTCAAGCATTATTTAGTGCGATTCATGAAACAGGTCATGCAATGTACGAACAGGGGATTAATCGAGAATTTGAAGGTTTACCTTTAGCTGATGGCACATCTTCAGGAGTGCATGAAAGTCAATCTCGTTTGTGGGAAAATTTAGTAGGAAGAAGTCGCGGATTTTGGGAGTTTTTCTATCCGCAATTACAAGAGTTTTTCCCGACTCAATTAGATAATGTTTCGCTAGAATCATTTTATCGAGCTATTAATAAAGTTGAGCGATCGCTGATTCGCACCGACTCCGACGAAGTTACTTACAATCTTCATGTGATGATTCGGTTTGATTTAGAATTAGCCATGTTAGAAGGGAAATTGGCGGTTAAAGATTTGCCGGAAGCTTGGAACGATCGCTACAAATCTGATTTAGAAGTTGTTCCTCCAAATAATAGCCAAGGCGTAATGCAAGACGTACATTGGTACACAGGTGCGATCGGCGGAATGTTTCAATGCTACACTTTGGGTAACATTATGAGCGCTCAATTTTTCGCCGCAGCACTCAAAGCTCATCCAGAAATTTCGACTCAAATTCAGCAAGGTAATTTTAGCAATCTTCTCAATTGGTTGCAAGAAAATATCTATTATCATGGTTCCAAGTACACCACTGCTGAATTAATTCAACGAGTAACTGGTAGCAGCTTGAGCATTGAGCCTTTTATTAGTTACATTCGTAATAAATACGGCGAAATTTATGATTTGTAACCTACATTTAGAGTAAGGTTGAAAACTCGTAATTATCGTTGTCCCTGCGACTAAAGTCGCGGCTATATAAACAAAACCTGCCTTCGCAGGTTAGAAGTCCGCACAGGCGGACTTTGTTTGTATAGCTGCGGTTTTAACCGCCATAATCTTTTCAAACTTCCTATTATACAAAGGATAAAATCTATCCTTTGTTTCGGCATTAATCATACTTCGGATACAGGTATTTACTGTAAAAGTATGTTGCTTAATAAAAGAAGTAAGCTATGGGAAGGTAATATGTCTAATTTGCTTAATGCGGTAATTAATAGTGATGAGAAAACCGATCTGCGCCATTTTCTCAGCGATTTGCGTCAACAAGAAAAAAGATATTTACTTCGCAATGACATTTTGAATGCTTTTGCTAATTATTGCATCAAATATGAAAAAAATCAAGAATTTAAGGATAATTCCAATTTAGGTAAATTGATAGATTACACTCAGGAAATTATTATTGAGGATGGCAGTCTTTGTTTGATAATTCGCCCTAGAATTGCCTCCCAAGAAGTTTATCGACTCACAGAAGACTTCAAAATTGAGCCTCTGACTGTACAGGAATTGCTAGATATAAGAGATTTATTGGTTAACCGTTTTCATCCAGATGAAGGAGACATTTTTGAAATTGATTTTGGCCCTTTTTACGATTATTCACCCACTGTGCGTGACCCCAAAAATATTGGTAAGGGAGTACAATTTCTTAACCGTTTTCTTTCTAGTAAATTATTGCAGGATTCCCAAAAATGGTTGGAGGCTTTATACAAATTTCTCAGTTTACATTCCTATAATAATTTGCAGTTGCTAATTAACGATCGCATCAAATCCCAGCAAGAACTTTCCGATCGCGTCAAGCAAGGATTAAAATTTGTTAGTAATCGTCCAGCTAACGAACCCTACGAAAAATTTCGTTATGAATTACAAGCAATAGGATTTGAACCGGGTTGGGGAAATACAGCTAATCGAGTAAAAGAAACTTTATACTTACTTGATGAATTAATTGATTCTCCAGATCCACAAACTTTGGAAGCATTTATTTCTCGCATTCCGATGATTTTTCGGGTGGTTTTAGTTTCACCTCATGGATGGTTTGGACAAGAAGGAGTTTTAGGTCGTCCAGACACAGGCGGACAAGTAGTTTATGTACTCGATCAAGCAAAAAGTTTAGAACAAGAACTCAACGAACATATCTGTTTAACCGGGTTAGATCTGTTGGGTGTAGAATCAAAAGTAATCATTCTCACTCGCTTAATTCCTAACAATGATGGAACCCGTTCTAATAAACGTCTAGAGAAAGTTCACGGAACAGAAAATGCTTGGATTTTGCGCGTACCTTTCCGGGAATATAACCCGAATATTACGCATAATTGGATTTCCAGATTTGAAATTTGGCCTTATTTAGAAACTTATGCTATTGATGCGGAAAGAGAAGTTTTGGCAGAATTTCAAGGAAGACCGGATTTTATTGTCGGTAACTATTCGGATGGAAATTTGGTAGCATTTTTGTTGTCTAGAAGGTTGAAAGTTACTCAATGTAATATTGCTCATGCTTTGGAAAAATCGAAGTATTTGTTCAGTAATTTGTACTGGCAAGAATCAGAAGATAAATATCATTTCTCGTTGCAATTCACTGCCGATTTAATTGCGATGAATGCCGCAAATTTTATTATCAGCAGTACTTATCAAGAGATTGTCGGTACGCCGGATAGTGTGGGACAATATGAGTCTTACAAATGTTTCACGATGCCGGAACTTTATCATGTAGTAAATGGCATTGAATTGTTTAGTCCGAAATTTAATGTTGTACCGCCTGGGGTGAACGAAAATGTTTATTTTCCTTATAATCTTCGAGAAGATAGAATCCCTAGCGATCGCGATCGTCTAGAACAAATGTTATTCACCCAAGAAGACCCAGAACATATTTTCGGCAAATTGGACGATCCTAGCAAGCGTCCGTTGTTTTCAATGGCGCGTCTTGACCGAATTAAAAATATGACTGGTTTGGCAGAATGCTTTGGCAAAAGTCAGGCTTTACAAGAACACTGTAACCTAATTTTAATTGCAGGTAAATTGCGGGTTGAAGAATCAGACGACAATGAAGAAAGAGGCGAAATTGAAAAGCTATACCGGATGATTGAACAATACAATTTGTATGGCAAAATTCGCTGGTTAGGCGTGCGTTTACCTAAGAATGATTCGGGAGAAATTTATCGCATCATTGCCGATCGCCAAGGCATTTTTGTCCAACCTGCTTTGTTTGAAGCTTTCGGTTTAACTATTTTAGAAGCAATGATTTCGGGATTACCAACTTTTGCGACTCAATTTGGTGGCCCATTAGAGATTATTCAAGACAAAGTAAACGGGTTTTATATTAACCCAACTAACTTAGAAGAAACCGCAGATAAAATTGCAGAATTTGTCTCTAAGTGCGATCGTAACTCCGACTATTGGCGAGAAATTTCTCAACGAGGAATTGAACGAGTTTATAGCACTTACACTTGGAAAATTCACACCAATAAACTGTTATCTTTGGCCCGAATTTATGGTTTTTGGAACTTTACTTCTAAGGAAAATCGGGAAGACTTGTTACGCTACTTAGAATCTTTGTTTTATCTGCTTTATAAACCAAGGGCACAACGGTTATTAGAACAACATAACCACTGATAAAAATACTGGTAACGAAAAACAGAGGCGCTGCGTCAAGGTGTAAGATTTCAGTCAAATAGCCTTTTTAGCAATCAGGAAATAAGTTTTCATTTTGCCTTTGCCTTTAACATTAATTTCCTCTCGTTTTTCAAACAAATATTTATGTTTCAGACGTTGATAGGTAGCTTCTGTAACCTGTATATAACCAGGGATTCCATGAGATTCCATGCGACTAGCAACATTAACTGCATCACCCCATAAATCATAAATAAATTTTTTCTTGCCAATGACTCCAGCTACTACTATTCCCGTGTTAATCCCAATGCGAATTTGTAATTCTTCTTCAAGATTTAACTGAAATTGCTGCATTATATTTAGCAGATTTAGGGCTAAATCTGCGATCGCTTCTGCATGATCGACTCGCGGAATCGGTAATCCGCCTGCTACCATATAAGCATCACCAATTGTTTTAATTTTTTCTAAACCTAATTCTTCTACTAGTTGGTCAAAAGTAGAAAAGATTTGATTTAATAAGTTAACTAATTCAATAGGTTGTAGTTTGGTAGAAAGTGATGTAAACCCAACCAAATCGGCAAACATAATGGTTACTTCATTAAAACTTTCGGCAATAACGCTGCTATTTTGTTTTAGTCTACTAGCTATGGGTTCTGGTAAAATGTTCAGTAATAATTGTTCCGATCGCTCTTTTTCTAAACGTAATTCTGCTTCAGCTTTTTTGCGATCGCTAATATCCCTCGCTACCCAAATAACTGAATCTTCAGATATCGGTGCAATATTGGCAAAAAACCAAAATTCAGTTTCATTAATGGAAAGATTATATTCAAAATTAATGGTTTGTTTTGCGGCTAGTGCTTGGTGAATTTTGCTTAAGAAAGTTTCTGCGCTTTCCCCATAAAATTGTTCTATTGTCGAACTAATAATATCAATATCTGGTGCATATAAACGTTGAGGATTTGTCGGTGCAACTTCAATATTATTAGCTTGAGAGTCAATTACTAAGATCGCATCAGTCATTGACTCTAAAAGGGTATTTAATTGAGCATAAGAATCGCGTAATTTATCTTCTAAAATTTTGCGATCGCTCATATCCCTAGCCACCCAGATTACTTTTTCTGGTGATAATGGGGAAATATTAGCAGAAAACCAAACCTGTTGATTATTGATCGACAAATCATATTCAAAATTAACAGTTGTTTGTGTAGCTAAAGCAGTTTGTACGTGAGTAAAACAGATATCAGCTTGTGCTTTCGGAAGAAGTTCATGTAGAGTTTTTCCTACTTGTTCGGATAAAGGTTTAATCAAAAGTGAGGGATTTGTAGAAACAACTTTGAGCATATATCCTTGGCGATCGACTATTAATATTACATCAGTCATTGCCGCAAATAATCCTCTAAGTTCAGCTTCTGTTGCTGCTAGAGTTGCCGTTCTTTCTGCTACTCTCATTTCTAACTCTTCATTCAGCTTTTGTATTGCTAATTCAGCTTTTCGACGATCGCTAATATCCGTACCAATAGCAACAATTCCAATAAAGTTACCTTCGCTATCTACCAACATTTGATTCGACCATGAAACCCAAACCTTTTCACCATTGCGGCGAATATTTTCATACTCATTTCGCTGATATAATTCTGGATGTTGTCTAATATTATTTAATAATTCAACTATATTTTTTTCGGTTGTTTCATTCTGGGCAATAATAGTGCCTACAGGACTTTTTCCTAAAATTTCTGCTTCCGAAAAACCAAAGAATTTTTGAGCAAATTCATTGAAAAAAGTGATTCTTCCGTTAGTATCTAGTTTGACAATAATACTGTTTCCACTCTCAACTAATTCTCGATATTTAATCTCATTTTGTCTCAGTAAATTTTCCGTCGCAATGCGTTCGGATACCGTAGCTGCTAATAACAGGGAAGTTACAGTAATTACCCCCAAAAAAGCTTGTAAAAATAATATGGCCTGATTAATATTTGCACCTTTAGCAATAAAAGGGCCTCCACCATCGATCGCTCCCCAAATAGCAATGCAAGAAACCAAGAACGAAGCAAAAACGGCACCAGATTGACCCCATTGAATAGCTGCCCAAATAATCAGCGGAAAAGGTAAATATTCTAGAGGATAACGGGAAATTGCTGCTTCAGTTTTAGCTGTAAAAACAATCCAGCTTACTACCACTAACACAATCAGCAATACACTGGACATTAGCCATTTTTCTGGTGATTTTATCAGGCTTTTTCTATAGTACTTAATTTTTGGCTTCAGGGTAAATAGAATTAATAATAAAGGGGTAAATACCAAAATTCCCATTGCATCTCCCAGAAACCATTGCCACCGTACTTCCCAATATTTACTCCACTGAATTAGCCCACCTAAATACATTCTTAATGGCCCCAAAAAGGAGTTTATTTGAGTTGAAATAAATGCACTGATTATGATAAAATTAATTACATCTTTGAGGCGATTAAGGGAGTTATGAAAATCTAAACGACGCAGCAAGGCAACAGCAAATACCGCTTGTAAGGTTGTACCAAAAGCTGCTTGCAGGGCTAGGATTAGTGAAGGTTTTATCCCTAAAATGTCAAAGAAAAATGCCCCTAAAGCTACTCCAGGCCAATAACTTATTCCTAATAGTAATAGTGCAGCTTGGGCAATTCCTGCGGGAGGCCATACAGAAGAACCTAAAAGTTCGACACCTGGAAGGGAAACAGCTATTTTTCCTCCCAAATAGTAGGCGGCAGCAACTAAAGTAACTTTGGCTAAGTATAGCGCTATTCTAGATTTAGGGAATCGTAGCGATCGGCTTTTATTGTGATTCATATTTATTGATGAAAAATTTTTTAGATCGATCGGACTGATTAAGCTATCGTCTACGATGTGCGTGTGAATATAGGAACTCCATAGAATAATAATACCTACACTCGATTAAGCTCATCTGTTAAAAGAATGATTTATCAGGTATTTTAAGGGAAAATTACCTAATTGTGCCGTAGATAACCCCGATCGAACAAAATTAAAGATATTTTATTAAACAACTCTACTCTACAATATTTTTTGATTTCCAGAACAGCCTAGCAAAAATAAGTCTACAGTAACAAGTAAGTAAGCGTTTTGTTTGCTACCTGTTACTTATTTAATTAACTTGCCTGTTGCGAAACCATGACTTGACGTTGCTGTGCAGTGTTAATAAAAGCGCGAAAAATTCGCTGTTGACGTTTATCATTTAATGACATTTCGGGATGCCATTGAATAGCAAAAGCCCAAGGATGCTCCTCATGTTCTAATGCTTCAATAACTCCATCGGCTGCGGTGGCTGCTAAACGCCAACCCTTGGGTATATTCCTAGCTGCTTGATGATGCCAGGAAAAAACTGTTGTTTCTCCAGCACCGATAATTTTAGCTAGATGAGTTCCCGGAATAATGTTTATGCTATGTTCAACAGGGCAACTTTGGGTTTGACGGTGAATTACTTTTTCCCCAAATACATCAGGTAAATGTGGAATTAATTTGCCGCCACTGGCAACTACTAATACTTCTAATCCGCGACAAATTCCTAAAATAGGAATATCTGTTTCTAAGGCATATTTAGCTAGGGATAATTCAAAGCGATCGCGTTCCCTATTCACATTATAAATCTCTGGATGCTCTCCACCATTATATGTTGCTGGATCGAGATCGCCACCCCCAGAAAAAATAATCCCATCTACCCATTCTAAAATACTATTTAAGTTAGGTTCGCCCGGTGGGATCAGCATCGGCAAACCACCTGCCAAACGAACTGCTGTAATATATTCGTGCCGCAGACAATAGCTATTGGTTTTACTTTGAATAGATGTTGTAACGCCAATTAAAGGGGGATTAAATTTCATGAATGTTTGCTTAAATAGGTGACTAAGTTTTGTTCTCTAGGATAGTATTCCCTAATTTTGGGAAATTCTATACAGTCTGACTTTATTTATAAAGTTTATATTCTAAATTAACATCTGTTGAGCTTTTTGTATCAGGAGATACGAGCCTCTAAATTAAATTACAGTTATATTTTGTTATTTCACTGGTTACTGAAATTAATTTTTAACTTTATAAATCATGCTGTGTAGAACACAAGAATTTTTAATTGTATTTGCTATGATAATAGCTTATCATACAAAGTCAACTTTATGGAAAAACCCACAACAACATCTAAATACAAACATATCGTTCTGACATCTCATCCTGGTAGAACAAGTCAAAAACCAGTGTCAATTAATTGGGGAGAAATTGATGGGATGAAACGCGGGCCAATTATTGGAACTTTAGCAAATCCTGCCCAAAAAAATGTAATTGGTACTCATTCTGGCTCTTATTCAGTTTATCGAGCTTTGGCGATCGCATCTGGCTCGCTGCAAGCAAATCACCGTCCAGATTTAACAAATACTTCTCCGGTAGTTCATATTGGCCCTTATCCTAGTTGGTCCGATCCAGATAAAATAGTTTCTCTCGATCCTTTTGGTGCAGTAGTGGGAGAAATTTTTCAAGAGTACTATGAAAAAGAATACGACATTCGCCCGACTATTGCAATTACTAAAGCCCATATTAATATGCCTGAATTGCAAGATGTGGTAGAGCGAGGAATTTTGCAAGTTGATGGCAAAATTTTAAAGGATAATGGCAATTTAGTAGTTACGAAAATAGCTGTCGATCCAGTTTGGTATTTACCGGGAATTGCCAAAAGATTAAAAGTGCAAGAAAGCTACCTGCGTCAAGTACTTTTTCAACAAACTGGAGGGATGTTTCCCGAATTAGTAACCCGCCCAGATTTGCAGGTTTTCTTACCTCCAATTGGCGGTCATACTGTTTACATAATTGGCGATATTGCAGCAATTACTGACCCTGATAAATTATTAGCAGTTCGAGTGCATGATGAATGCAATGGATCGGATGTTTTTGGGTCAGATATTTGTACTTGTCGCCCTTATTTAGTACATGGAATTGAGGTGTGTATTCAAACAGCACAAGCTGGCGGTGTAGGAGTAATTGTTTATTTAAGAAAAGAAGGCAGGGCATTAGGAGAAGTTACTAAATTTTTAGTTTATAATGCCAGAAAACGTCAGGAAGGTGGCGATCGCGCAGATGCCTATTTTACTCGCACTGAATGTGTTGCTGGTGTCCAAGATATGCGCTTCCAAGAATTAATGCCAGATGTGTTGCATTGGTTGGGAATTACGCGGATCGATCGCTTAGTTTCCATGAGCGATATGAAGTACAATGCTATTGTTGATTCGGGCATTCAAGTAATCGAAAGAATCCCTATTCCTGACGATCGAATTCCTGAAGATGCACAGGTAGAAATTGCAGCAAAACAAGCAGCTGGATACTATTCTCCTAAAGAAGTTCCTGATGCGATCGCACTTTCTCAAATTAAAGGCAGAAGTTTGTCAGAATAGGTACGTTGTTGCGCTTTAGCGCTATCATTAAGAGCGCTGAAGCGCAACAACATACATACTTTAATATTTAGCCGCAGATGAAGAAATTGATTGATTATTTACGAAGTCCAGAGGCAATTCGAGAAAGGTGCGATCGCATTTTTAATTTAGCATTAGATGATAAATTGCCTTACTTTCGCGTTGATTTAAGCAAGCTGGAAAAATGCGCTGATTATGTTATTCAAGTAATGCGTGATGATTATCCTAATTTAGAAATTCCCTTCCATAGTCGCTGGCGACATTTTGAGGTAGGTAATGTTTCTCGCATCGCTGAATTAGATGCAGCTTTGGCAAATTTTTCACCTTTGGAAAAAGCGAAAGTTAAATTTGATTTGGCAATTATTAGCGTTTTATTAGATGCTGGTGCTGGCGCAAGTTGGCAGTATTTTGAACAGGAAACAGGGCAAGTATTTTGCCGATCGGAAGGATTAGCTGTAGCTAGTTTTCGGATGTTTGTTACAGGTGCTTTTTCAAGTAAATTGAACTTTCTGCAAGCAGATGCTAAAGGATTACAAAGTTTAGAATTAACCGCATTAAAACAAGGATTTCAAATTAACGAAAATAATCTTTTAGTTGGGGAATCAGGAAGATTGAAATTATTGCAAACTTTGGGAACAGTTTTAATCCAAAAGTCTGAAATTTTTGGTTGGGAAAATCCCCGACCCGGAAATATGGTAGACTACTTATTAAAACAAGGAAATCAGCAATTAAGGGCGAGTCAAGTATTAAATGCAGTTTTAACAGGATTGGGAGAAATTTGGCCTGGAAGATTAACAATTGATGGGGTTAATTTAGGTGATGTCTGGATTCATTCAGTATTAGAAGGAACGCAAGAAAGCGATCGCTTTATCCCCTTTCATAAACTCTCCCAATGGTTAACCTATTCCTTATTAGAACCCTTGCAAGAATTAGGGGTAGAAATTACTGAATTAAACCAATTAACAGGTTTACCTGAATATCGCAACGGTGGGTTATGTTTGGATATGGGATTATTACAATTGAAGAATTCAGAAGATTTAGCGAAAACTCATCCTGTAGGGTCGGAATTAATTGTAGAATGGAGAGCATTAACCGTTAGTCTGCTCGATCGTATTGCCCACACAATTAGAGAAAAATTAAATTTGAGTGCAACCGAATTACCACTAGTCAAAGTTTTGCAAGGCGGAACTTGGAATGCGGGGAGAAAAATTGCCTTAGAATTAAGAACAGGTGGGATTCCTCCAATTAAAATTGACAGCGACGGAACCGTATTTTAAAAGGTGAATAATGAGAGAAGTTACGATAATTGACCATCCATTAATTCAGCATAAATTAACACTAATGCGGCAAGTAGACACCAGTACCGCTAAATTTCGCAATCTTTTAAAAGAAGTGGGAATGTTATTAGCTTATGAAGTAACTAGAGATTTACCTATAAAATATGTAGAAATTAAAACGCCACTTTCCCCTACCTCTGCACCCATGTTAGCCCCAGAAAAAAAGATGGTAATTGTCTCAATTATGAGGGCAGGACAGGGAATTTTAGATGGTATTTTGGAATTAATGCCTTCAGCTAGAGTCGGACATATTGGACTATATAGAGATCCAACCACATTAATGGCAGTGGAATATTACTTTAAAATGCCCCATGATATTGAACAGCGAGATGTATTAATAGTAGACCCAATGTTGGCAACTGGAAATTCCGCTGTTGCAGCAGTCGATCGCTTAAAAGAACTGAATCCTTTATCAATAAAATTTTTGTGTTTATTAGCTGCACCCGAAGGAATTGCCCACTTTCACGAACAACATCCAGACGTACCAATTTACACAGCAGCAATAGACCAATATTTAGACGAACATGGTTATATTATTCCCGGTTTAGGTGACGCAGGCGATCGACTTTACGGCACAAAATAAGCAGTTTTTCTCCTTAATTTCGCTGCTTCACTAACTCTACTGCTAACTGTAAAGCTGCTTTCATACTTGTAGGATTAGCGATTCCTTTTCCTGCAATATCAAAAGCTGTTCCATGATCGGGAGAAGTGCGAACAAAAGGTAAACCAATAGTAGTATTAATTGCTCGATCGAACGCCATTAATTTAACTGGAATTAAACCTTGATCGTGGTAAAGCGCCAGATATCCATCATGAGCAGAAAAAGAAGTACTATTTTGATTACCAAACCAAGCTTGACCAGGCTTTACCCACATGGTATCGGGAGGAATCGGGCCATCTAAAACTATATCCGATCGCCTTTTTCTCTCCCACTCCAACCAAGGATTTAACCAATACTTCTCCTCAATACCTAACTTTCCCTGCTCCCCACTGTGAGGATTTAAACCTGCAACTGCAATTCTTGGTTGAGCAATGCCAAAATCCTCCTGCAAACACTCTACCAACAAATCTAATTTCCAACTCATCAACTCTGGTGTCAGCAATTCCGAAACTTGACATAAAGGAATATGTGTGGTAGCAAGTAAAGTGCGGAGAGTCCAGCCAGTGTGAGGCGATCGCGCCACAAACAACATTCCAAACCGTCCCACACCAGCCCGTTGAGCCAACAACTCAGTTTGACCGGGGTAATCATGTCCTGCTGCTTGCCAAGCAGATTTAGCGATCGGCCCAGTGACAATACCTTGGAACTGATTTGCTAAAGTTTTGTCGATCGCCGTTTCCAGAAAGGCAAAACTAACTGCCCCACTAGCCGCATTAGCAAAACCAACAGTAATTTTATCCTCCACGCACTCGACATCCACATCCAAAATTGACAGAGAATCAGGATCGGCTAGAGATTCAGCAGGTAAGAATTGCCGTAGCTGAGAATAGGTTTTTTGCAAGAGCGATCGGCTACCCACCACCGTCACCCGACAACTCTCCGTCACAGTGCGATCGGCTAGAGCCTTAAGAATCACCTCTGGCCCAATACCCGCAGGATCGCCCAACGTCACCGCCAAACAAGGACGCAAATCGTCATTTCTCAGTATCGAGCCACTTTCTGTAAAGAAACTTTTTTCCATTTTCATTTTTCCCTCCACCCCAACTCTTCTAGGGAGAGATACCCCAGCTGTTTTATACTAACTTTGCGGGTTTGAAATCATCACAAAGGCAAAGGAGCGTTTAACTAATGAGCAGTGAAATCTTCAATACAGCATTCTTGGCTATTGTCCTAGTCCTAGTAGGCTTATCAATGGGCTTTGCATTACTCAAAATCCAAGGCAAAGAAGAATAGCAGATTAAGACAGAGGGGCACAGGCGCACAGGCGCAGAAGGTAAAAATTCCCCTTGTCCCCTTGTCCCCTTGTCCCCTTCCCTACCCACCCTGCTCCCCAAAAAGGGAAGCATTACCGAGCAAATTCTGATAACATCTTATAGAAAGTTTAAAATTCTTTACTAAAATTCTGAATGAGTTTATTAATTGTCGGTGCCACTGGCACCTTGGGAAGGCAGATAGCCCGTCGCGCCCTAGATGAAGGACACCAAGTTCGGTGTTTAGTAAGAAGTTCTAAAAGAGCCGCTTTTTTAAAAGAATGGGGCGCACAGTTAGTTCCTGGTGACTTGTGCGATCGGGCAAGCTTGCCTCCAGCCTTAGAAGGTGTAACAGCAATCATTGATGCTGCTACTGCTCGCCCTACAGACTCTTTAAGCATTAAACAGGTAGACTGGCAAGGTAAAGTAAGCTTAATTCAAGCTGCTAAAGCTGCGGGTGTAGAACGTTTTATCTTCTTTTCCATCTTAGATGCAGAAAAATATCCTCAAGTGCCACTGATGGAAATTAAACGCTGCACCGAACAATTTTTAGCCGAATCAGGTTTAAATTACACCATTCTCCGCCCTTGTGGTTTCATGCAAGGTTTAATTGGTCAGTATGCCGTTCCCATCTTAGACAAACAGGCAGTTTGGGTAACTCAGCAAAGCGCCCCCGTCGCTTACATGGATACCCAAGATGTAGCCAAATTTGCCGTTCGCGCCCTGTCTGTTCCCGAAACAGAAAAGAAAAGTTTTCCCATTGTGGGAACGAGAGCTTGGACAGCAGAAGAAATTATTCGCTTGTGCGAACGCTTATCTGGACAAGAAGCTAAAGTGACCCGACTACCAATGAATTTACTGCGTACAGCAGGTCATGTCGCTCGGTTTTTCCAATGGAGTTGGAATTTAGCTGATAGATTAGCTTTTGCTGAAGTTTTAGCCACAGATAAACCATTAAATGCTTCAATGGAAGCAGTTTATCCTGTTTTTGGCTTGAATCCTGAAGAAACGACTACCTTGGAAGCTTACTTACAAGATTACTTTAGTCGCATATTAAAGAAACTCAAAGAGTTAGATTATCAAGCTAATCAAACGAAAAATAAGAAGAAAAAAACTTCTTTCAGATTTTAGTCTCTAACTAAAATCGTTTATCATATTGACCAAAAACGGACTTTTTCGCGTGCCCAAAGCTGGGATTATTTATAACGACGTTAAACCTATAGCTTGTCGTGTTGCTGGCGAATTAAAAGACCAGCTAAAATCTGCTGGCTGGGATGTGGTGATGACTACTGGTGCAGGTGGTATTCTTGGCTATGCTACTCCTGAAAGCCCTGTTTGTCATACACCGATCGACCTATTAAATCCTCCAGGATTCGACAAAGAAATGTCTTTTGGCATCGTCTTGGGAGGAGATGGTACAGTCCTATCAGCGGCTCGTCAAGTGGCATCTCTTGGTATTCCTTTGTTGACTGTCAATACTGGTCACATGGGATTTTTAACCGAGACATACCTGAATCAATTACCTTTGGCGATCGAAAAGGTAATGGCAGGAGAATATGAAGTGGAAGAGAGAACCATGATTGCAGTGCGGGTGTTTCGGGACAATGCACTGTTATGGGAAGCTCTTTGTTTAAATGAAATGGTGATTCATCGGGAACCTCTCACCAGTATGTGCCACTTTGAAATTAAAGTGGGCAAACACGCCTTGGTTGATGTTGCCGCAGATGGGGTAATTATTTCTACTCCTACTGGTTCTACGGCTTATGCTTTAAGTGCTGGTGGGCCAGTGATTACACCGGATGTGGAAGTATTACAGTTAGTGCCTATTTGCCCGCATTCGATGGCTTCTCGTGCTTTGGTGTTTGCTAATACTGAACCTGTGACGATTTTTCCAGTAAATTTAGATCGTCTGGTAATGGTGGTAGATGGAAATGCCGGATGTTATGTTTTACCAACCGATCGCGTTTTGGTGGAAAAGTCTCACTACTGTGCCCGGTTTATTCGCTTACAACCACCAGAATTTTTCCGCATTTTACGAGAAAAGTTAGGTTGGGGTTTGCCTCATATTGCTAAACCCACTTCTGTCGAGTTGCCTTAAGCAGTACGCATATATAGCAATTGTGGAATTTACGCAATAGAGCCACAATTAGTCATATTGTTTAATTGATGCCACAAATTTACAATTAAGTGACTAATTGTGACTATTTGGAGGAAAGTTTGTGAGCGATCGCTTCTCCAATCGAGTGGAAGTCGTCTTCTAGTTCAACAGCAGTTAATTTTTCAAATTTAGCCACTTGGATTACTTGCTCGTCGCTAACTTCTCCTCGCAAGGCAGCTACAATGCGATCGGCTGTTCTCCCACTACCAGCAACTACGATCAATGGTCGATCGACTCTCATACTATTACTCGCATCTCTTAAAGTGATTCCTCCACCATTAATCAAAACTGTTACCGAAGGTGCGCCGTTAGCTAAAGCAGTTGCCACATCAGCAATCCAAGGAGATTCATCTCCCCAATTATTACCAGGAACGAGTACAAAGTGTGTATGATTCGGTTCTAAAGGTGCTGCATCGGCAAAGGTATTCTCAATATCTGGAAGTATTAAAGTTCCAATTGCCGCTACACCAATTAAGGGAAATGTTCCACCTAAATTTGAACGCGCTTTTCCCATTAATTGCATTACGCCAGCATCAGTACCACCATCTACTACGTAAGCTTGAAATTTTTCTGCTAAGGGGACTATTTTTTCTTCAAACAGTCTTTGTAAACAGGTGTAATACTCCTGCGTTAGTCCACTAGCACCACCGACAATGACTAATGTAGGGCGCGATTCTTGCAATCCTAAGTGTTGCAAAGCATGGGGTAAATCTGTCACTTGCTCAACTTTAATGGCAAGAGCGTCGGGAATATTCGTCATATAAGAAACGCAAGGTCTTTGCATCTTGCTGATTAATAAATTATTCATAGTTATACATTGTTATGGTTGCTTTTTCTAACCCAGCTATCAGCTATTAGCAATTTGTAGGCTTTGAAACTGCTAATAGCTTGGATATTGTTAAAATCTGGATTGATGTTTGCTTTTCACATAATATTCTACACGATTAAAGCAAATTGTTTGTTCTAAATTTAACAAAGTTAACTCAGTATTGCCCTGGCAGGCTTAAAAGTAGGCTTTATTATAATACCAAGCAGCACTTTTCCTCCAATAAACGTGCTAAAACAGATAGGTGTTACAGTAAGGTCAAGTATTAATGCTTATAAAGTTGGAGCGTTATGAATACTATTACCGTTAATAACAGCCCTTGCGTCTTAGTCATAGAAACAGATGAAACCTTGGCGCAAAGTGTCAGCCTTGATTTAAAAGAATCAGGCTATGAACCAATTGTGGCTTACGATGCAAATACTGGAATGCTGCAAGCTATAGATCGGCAACCAGCTTTAATTGTAGTAGACCGGATGTTAGCTGGGGATTCTGGATTAGGGGTGTGTAAAAATCTGCGGCGTGCGGGAAATAGAGCACCTGTGTTACTGATGATGGCGCGTGATAGTGTGGACGATCGCGTTGCTTGTTTAGAAGCAGGCGCAGATGATTACTTTCTTAAACCCTATCGATCGGAAACGTTTTTAAAGTTAGTCCGTCTTTATCTCCAGCCGGATAACTATAGCTCGGAACAGTTACGATTCTGTGACTTAGTTTTAGATTTAGGTACGCGCCGAGCTTTGCGTAATGGCAGAGTCATAGACTTGACGATGAAGGAATATGACTTGTTGAAGTACCTCATGGAACATCCCCGCGAAGTTTTAACCAGAGAGCAAATTTTGGAAAATGTCTGGGGTGACAACTTTATGGGAGAATCTAACGTCATTGAGGTGTATATTCGTTATTTGCGTCTGAAAATCGAACAAGAAAATGAAAGACGCTTAATTCAAACCGTCAGAGGCGTAGGTTACGTACTGCGAGAAACGTAAAAACAGTAGGAGAAGGGTACAGTGATGAAAGGCAGAAGGCAGAAAACAGAAGGCTTTTTTGTTGAACTTTTTACTCGTTTTCGACTGTTCGATCGTTTCTTCTGCTCTGCGCTAAGTTTAGGGTTGGGAATTTGGTTGATGGGTTGCTCTGCAATTGCATCTGTGAATGGAGATACAGCTTTGATTCCCCAGAAAGAAAGGATAAAATTTTCTAACGATCGGGAATTAGCCGAAAATTTGGGTCAAATGTTGCCGATTTCGGCTAAAGCTACCTTTGTTAGCGGTGAAGTTGTGCAGCTAGAAGTGACTCGCACTCCCGAAGAGCAGTCTTTAGGGTTGATGTATCGTCGAAGTTTACCGGACGATCGCGGAATGTTGTTTTCCTTTTCTCCGCCTCAAAGAGTTAGCTTTTGGATGAAAAATACCTTAATTCCCTTAGATATGCTTTTTTTAAGAGATGGAGTAGTCAGAGCGATCGCCGCTAACGTCCCACCTTGTAAGCAAGACCCCTGTCCTAGTTATGGCCCTGATGGAACTATAGACCAAGTAATCGAGCTACGTGGGGGTAGAGCCTCGGAAATGGGGATTAAAGTCGGACAAGAGGTAAAAATTCAGTATTTTTCCCCCCAACCTGCAAACCATACAAAATCTTTACCATAATTTGTTGAAATCTTATAATTTTTGAACCTAAATGTTAACATTGGTGTCTATATTGATAGATAACCTCAAGAATTTGCTACGCTGTCCTGGCAGCGCGAATTCAGAAGAGACTTGCCCTTAGAGTCAGCAAAACTACCGAAAGTGCAAGATTGAGTCAGGAAAAAAAGTAAGTTACTATCTGTAAAGTATGCTTGCTTAAAATACTGACAAAAGTTAAATTCCTGATGTTCTGACTTGTGAATCCCTTTGAGGAGCCAACAAGAGAGTACCTAAGAGTTGTGAGTTAAAGCTTAGCGATATTTCTCTTGAGGTAAAGGGAAATTAGGTGTGAGGTGAGAGCAATTCACAGGCAGAACTAAAGAAACCGCGTTAAACGCAGAAGTAGCAGACTTTGGCGAAAATAACTTTTCATGAGATCGTAAAGTTTCCAGAAGAGTTAGGCCAAAAAAGCAAAAATAATGAACTAAAGATGCTGGGAATTTCTCACTATACACCTGTAGATATAGTAGAGGAACTAGTCAGACATCTTCCTTGTTAGAGATGAGGTTAGTTAAGGCACTGAGGTAAAACAAGATCACAATAAAAAAACAACTTTGTTGAGGTAAAAAGCTGAATAAAAAGCTGTTTTTCTAAGATGATTTTTAGCCAATAAGCTGCTGAAAATAATTAAACTTAATCCTCAACTCATCATCTATATTACTCAGGTTTTGAGTATTGTCTGTGCTGCCAAAGTCTGATTTGACTTGGGTTTGGGTAAGTTGACAAACAATATTTATAACCAAAGAGCAGTGACAAAAAGAATACTGTCTACCGGATTTATACGCCGGAAAGACGAAGATCGGAAAATGGTGTCTAGTACAGGAGGTGAAAGTAGGAGTGGCACCCACAAACTATTCGAGATTTATTAAATTTTTGCAAGAAGAGCTGTCAATTTCTGGCGCATCGCTCTCGATCGCGTTAAGACACAGCAAGCAAGACCCGGGGCCTTTGCCAATGATTCTTTGGCAATATGGTTTGGTAACATTAGAACAGTTAGACCGGATATATGATTGGTTGGAACAAGCTTAATAATTAATTATCCCCAAGGATCTGGCGATCATGTCAAAGCGAGTATTTACCAGCAAGTTACGACGGAATCGAGGGGTGACGCAAAATTTCATACCACAGCAGAGAATGGGTTGGCGATCGCTGACCCATTCTTTTCTGCTCAAAATTTAAAATAGTAGGGTAAGCATTAAAAAGAAATAACTTAAAAATTATGGCACAGCAACTTTCTTCTTATTCGATCGCTTTAACTTTGTTACTAATTTGTAAATTATTTACTTTTAGTTCCTTACCAACTCAAGCAGAAACTACGCCAACCAATCAAAATACATCTAGTCCTTGGGAGATTAATAGCTCATCTGCTTATGAACCACCATCAGATATTAGTTCTCCCGGAAGAAGAGAATCTGGTGGAAATCGTCCAGCAGAAATTTCTACACAATTAAAATGTCCCAATGATTTACAGGTTTCTAATCCACCATTAACAGCTTTAGTCCCCAAAGTTAGCGAACAAACTACTAACTCACGGACGAAAATTATCCAATTGACGGGATTAACAGTAGAAGCATATCCAACATTTTTTGTCTACCTCCCTCAGACTGGTGCTAATACTGTAGAATTTATCCTCAATGATACTGAAGAAAAAGAGGTGTACCGGACTAATTTCACTACACCGAAAGTTCCAGGCATCTTTGGCTTTAAACTTCCCAAAAATGCGCCCGGTTTAGAGGTGGGAAAGAGCTATCAATGGTACTTTGTGATTCGCTGCGACCCGGCAAATAGAAAGCGAGATTTAGTTGTCGAAGGTTGGATTTGGCGGACACAGTTGCGTCCTGCTATCAACGAACAAATACAGAAAGCATCATTAAGCGATCGCGCTAGTTTATTCCGTCAATATAAAATTTGGTATGAAGCTTTAGCTTACTTAGCTCAGTTAAGGTACTCTTCTCCGGGAAATTCGCAATTAACTATAGAGTGGCGCGAACTATTGCGATCGGCTGGCCTCAGTGAAATCTCTGAAAAAAATTTGATTAATCCATAAATTTTTCTCAATAAAATCTTGCACCAAGAGGCGGAGCCTCTGCTTCTCGTTCCCAGGTTCAACCTGGGAACAAAGTCTGGGAGGTTCTACCTCCCTTGCTGCAAAGGTCTGACGCACCCTACACAAGCTAAAATGATTCATGAAATAACCTTTTATTAGTCGCCTTTAGCGATAAATTTTATGAACAAAATAGCTCATATTAGACTTTGGCTAAAATTAGGGAGTTATCTATTTTTTTTAGTTCTATCTCATCCCACCTCAGCACAGATAATTCCCGACAGAACACTACCCAGTAATTCCACAGTTACACCAACTAACGACACATCCCCCAATCCCAACCCACCAGGGCAAAGAACACCTGTAATTTACCTCATTAACGGCGGAACACAAGCAGGTAAAAATTTATTTCATAGCTTTCAAGAATTTTCCCTTCCCACAAAAGACACCGCAAACTTTAACAACTCAGCAGACATTCAAAATATTATTACTCGCATTACAGGTAACTCAATTTCTAACATTGATGGCTTAATTAAAGCCAACGGTACTGCTAACCTGTTCATCTTAAATCCCAACGGCATTATTTTTGGGCCAAACGCTCAATTAAACATTGGCGGCGCATTTATTGCCAGTACCGCCCAAGCAATTAACTTTGCCGACGGCACTCAATTTAACGCCAATTCTACAGGAACCACGCCCTTATTAACCGTTAGTGTTCCCCTTGGTTTACAGCTAAATTCCTCAGCGATTTCTCCTTCAGGAATTACAGTCCAAGGCGCAAACTTACAAGTGCAACCGGGTCAAACTATATCCTTAGTAGCTAATCAAATAAACTTTCTCGGTGGCAACTTGAAAGCAGAAAAAGGAAGAATAGAATTAGCAGCAATTAACAATGGTTCATGGTCACTATTTAGTAATACTCAACCACCAACAACCCAACTAGGAGACATTCAACTTTCCCAAACAGCCACAGTTGATACCAGTGGTTTTGGTGGTGGGAATATTTTCGTGCAAAGTAGAACTTTAAGATTAACCGACGGTTCCCAAATCAAAGCCAACACTTTAGGTGCAGAACCCGGAGGAAACTTAACAGTAAATGCCTCTGAATCTGTGGACATTATTGGTAGATTAGCAGATGGAACTCCCAGCGCCTTGCAAGCTAGAGTTGAGTCAAACGCTACAGGAAATGGTGGAAATATCAACATTAATACCAGAAATTTGCGCGTCGAAGGTGGGGCAAGAATAGCAGCTTCTTCCTTAACAGATGCGCCAGCTAACGCCGGGAATATTGCCGTACAAGCAACAGATAAAATAGAAATAATTGGGGCAAAAAGTGTCACCCAAAACCAACAAAACATCCTTTACCCAAGCGCATTATCTACCCAAACCACAGGCGCAGGAAATGCAGGAAAAATAAACGTTCAAACGGGAAATTTAGTAGCTCGTGAAGGCGGACAAATATCTTCCGAAACTTTTGCGAGTGGAAATGCAGGAAACATTGACATTCAAGCCAATCAAATTCAAATTGATGGTAGGTCATTTGAGGGTACAGCGCCTAGTGGAATTTTAGCGAGAACTAAACAAGAAGCCACAGGAAGCGCTGGAAATATTACTATAAATACAGAAAATTTGACAATAGCAAATGGCGCAAGAATTGCTGCTGCTTCTTTAGGTGCAGGAAAAGGGGGAAGTTTAACCATTCGCGCTCAAGATACAGTAGAAGTAACGGGGGTGGGAAAAAATATCGATGGTTCAGTTAATCCTACTCAGATATCAGTTTTAAGTACTGGAACTGGTGAAGCTGGAACTTTAGACATTCAAGCTAGAAAATTAATTGCTGAAAATGGCGGTCAAGTATCAGCTTCTACTCAGGGAATTAGTAATGGGGGAAATTTAACTGTAAAAGCTGAAGAAGTGCAATTAAATGGTCGTTCTCCCGATGGTAGTTTTCCCAGCGGTTTATTAGCGAGAGTTGAACCAAAAGCAACGGGAAATGCGGGAAATGTGGTGATAGAAACTCAACGTTTGACTCTCACCAATGGTGCAAGAGTGACAGCATCTTCTTTAGGAGAAGGAAAAGCGGGGACTTTAACAATTCGTGCTACGGAAAAGGTAGAAATTAATGGAGTGGGAAAAAATGTTGATGGAAGTTCTAACCCAACACAAATTTCTGTTTTAACAACCGGAACTGGTGCAGCTGGTTTTTTAAATGTTCAATCTAGGGAATTGACAGTAGGAAATGGAGGTCAAGTAACTGCTTCTACTACGGGAATTGGAAATGGAGGTAGTTTAACTGTTAAAGCTGAAAATGTGCTGTTAAATGGTCGTTCTCCCGATGGAATTTTTCCTAGTAGTTTATTAGCGAGAGTGGAAGGAAATGCTACAGGAAATGGGGGAGATTTAATTGTAGAAACAGGACGTTTAACTGTTAGAGATGGTGCAAGAGTGGCAGCTGCTTCTTTAACCCAAGCATCATTAAATCCATTAACGCAAGGGAAAGCGGGAAATGTGACAATTAGTGCTAATAATGTGGAAGTAGCGGGAGTTGGTAAAAATGTTGATGGAACTGCTAACCCTGCACAAATTTCAGTGTTATCTACAGGACAGGGAATTCCTGGTAATTTAAAGATAGATTCTCCTACTGTTTTGCTGAATAATCAAGGTAATATTTCGGCTGCATCTCAAAAAGGTACAGGGGGAAATATTACTCTTGATTCGCAAAATGTTGTTTTACGCCGTCAAAGTGTAATTTCTGCTGATGCAGGTGCGGGGGGAACTGAGGGAAATATTAACATTAATACCGAAATAATGATTTTGTTAGGAGGAAGTAAGATAATTACTGATGCGGAATCTCCCACAGGTGGAAGTAATATTAATATTGCTGCTCCTAGTGGTTCTGATTTATTATTATTAGTTTCGCCAGACAGTATTATTAATGCTCGTGGAGAATTGATAATTGAAGGCGAGGTGGAAGTGAAAGCGCCAGAATTGCCTAAAGTACAAGTGGTGGATGCGACTAATTTAATTGCTCAAACTTGTCCTGTTGGTGAGGAAGTGAGTACTTTTTATGTGACTGGAAGGGGTGGTATTCCTACTAATCCGAATGAACCTTTAAGTGGTGATTTATTTTGGGAAGATTTACGCATTCCGCAAGTAAGTAAGAGTGTAGGGGTACAGGGGAGTAAAGTTGCAAGAGAGAGTTACCAATCTCCTACAATAGTAGAAGCGCAAGGTTGGGTAATTGGGAGTAAAGGCGAGGTTATTTTGACTGCTGAAAATACTAAGTTTACCTTACATGATGCACCTTTTAATTTACCTGCTTGTCGTTCAAGGTGAATTTTGAATAGGTTTGTTGTGAGGACTTTAGTCCTTCTACTAAACATAAGGAACGACTGAAGTCATCACTACGAACAAGTTTTAAGTGCTAAAATCAACTTTAGAAAAATGTTTAACCCTTTCAAATTCAGTTTAGCTTTATGCTTGGGTCTAGCGATTTCCCTATCCTGGCAAAATCTCTTTCTTCCATCTCCAGCAATAGCAAACCTTACTCTTCCGTGTAACTCCTATCTGCGTCTGTGCGGTGCAATTTCTTCTAACTACAATTCCCTGGAATTACTACAACAAGGAAAAAGTTTATACGAAACAGAACAATTTGCTGAAGCAATCAATATTTGGCAACAAGCAGAACGAAACTTTGCTGCTCAAAAAGATACTTTAAACCAATCATTAACTCTAAGTTTCCTTTCTTTAGCTTACCAGAAATTAGGCGATCGCCAATCCGCCCAATCCACAATTAACCAAAGCTTAAATTTATTGCAGACAATCCCAGACTCAAACCGGGAAAAATATCGGGTTTTGGCAACTGCTTTCAACACCCAAGGACGTTTACAACAATTGTTAGGACAAACGGAAAACGCTCTTTCTACTTTACAACAAGCTACCGCTGCTTACCAAAAAGCTGGAGACGAACCAGGGAAAATTGGCAGTTTAATCAATCAAGCGCAAACTTTACAAACTTTGGGGTTTTATCAGCGATCGGCTAAAATTCTAACAGATTTGGAGCAGAATATTCAAACACAAACCAATGCCGATATAAAACTTAAAGGTTTACTCAGTTTAAGTGCTATTCTTCGGACTAATGGAGATTTAGAAAAGTCGCAAGAATTAGGTAAACAAGCTTTAGAGATTGCCGAAAAGTTATCATTTCCTTCTGCTCTAACTACAGCTTTAATTAATTTAGGTAATACAGAATTAGCTTTAGCTAGAAGAATCGAAGCAGTAGCAGAAGATACAGCAGATAAGCAACAAATACAACAAAGGAAAGCAGCAGCTTTAGCAGCCTACCAAAAAGCTGTTAATTTAGCTAATTCTAGTAATCTCAAACTGCAAGCACAAGTTAATGAAATGCGGTTGTTTTTGGAAACTAAACAAGCAAGTGAAGCAGAAAGTTTGTGGCGAGAAATTCAATCCGAACTAGCTCAAATTCCAGCAAGTAGAAGTAAAGTTTTTTCTCAGATTAATTTAGCTAATTCTATGTTAGAATCAATTCATTCTAATTTAGAATTGACGCAACCACAGAGTTTAGCAAAGTTACTGGCGAATGCAGTTCAAGAAGCGAAAACTTTGGCAGATAAACGCGCCGAATCTTATGCTTTAGGTACGCTAGGGGAATTGTACGAAAAAACCGGGCAGTTTCGAGATGCAGAAGAGTTAACTAAACAAGCTTTACAACAGGCAAATTCAATTAATGCGACGGATATTAGTTATTTGTGGGAATGGCAATTGGGGAGACTTTACAAAACACAGAAAAGTTGGGAAAATGCGATCGCATCCTACACCACAGCTATTAACACCTTAAAATCTCTCCGCAGCGACTTAGTAAACATTAATCCAGAAGTGCAATTCACTTTTCGGGATAGCGTAGAACCTGTTTACCGGGAATTAGTTGATTTACTTTTGCAACCCCAAGCAGAAGTTAATCAAACAAAACTTCTCCAAGCACGTCAAGTAATCGAATCTTTGCAGTTAGCTGAATTAGATAACTTTTTCCGAGAAGCTTGTTTAGATGCCAAACCCGAACAAATTGACAAACTAGATGTCAAAGCAGCAGTTATTTATCCAGTAATTCTTCCCGATAGATTGGAAATTATTGTTAGTTTACCACAACAACCCCTGAAAAATTATAAAATATCGATTCCGCAAAATCAAGTTGAAAGCACCATTCATCAACTCGAACAAGCTTTAGCAATTCGCCATTCTAATCAAGCAAACCGTTTACAAATTTCTCAGCAAGTATATGATTGGTTAATTCGCCCCATGCAAGCAGATTTACAAACCAGCGGCGTACAAACTCTAGTGTTTGTCTTAGATGGTGCTTTGCGAAATATTCCAATGGCAGCTTTGCATAATGGAAAACAATATTTAATTGAAGAGTATAATATCGCCTTGACTCCAGGGTTACAATTACTCAAAACTCAACCTTTAAGTCGGGAAAGATTGAGGGCATTAACAGGAGGTTTGAGTGAAGAAAGAGAAGGTTATTCGGCATTGCCGGGAGTGAAATTAGAATTGCAACAAATTAATGCCGAAGTTCCAGGAATCACTCTTTTGAATCAAGATTTTACTAGCGCAACTTTAGAAAAACAAGTGGCAGAATTGCCTTTTCCAGTAGTTCATTTAGCTACTCACGGACAATTTAGTTCTAACTTTAAACAAACATTTATTTTGGCTTGGGATGGGCCGATAAATGTCAAACAATTAGATAATTTACTTAAAAGCAGAAATCCCAATTTACCCAGCGAAATTGAATTATTAGTATTAAGTGCTTGCGAAACTGCCACTGGCGATAATCGGGCAGCGTTAGGGCTGGCAGGCGTAGCAGTTAGGGCGGGCGCACGCAGTACTTTAGCAACTTTGTGGAAAGTGAGTGATGAGTCTACTGCGGTATTAATGACGGAATTTTATCGAGAGTTGACAACACCGGGAACCTCAAAAGCTGAAGCTTTACGTCGAGCTCAAATCAGGCTATTGAATAACCGTAATTACCGAAATCCTTATTTTTGGGCACCTTATGTTTTGGTGGGAAATTGGTTGTGAATTATAGTGGGTAAGCCGTTCCGCATTTAAATTAGATTGTTTGGAAACAGAAGAAAATTAGTCTAATTCTCTCCCCTGCTCCCCTGCCCCCCTGCAATCTCAATAAGTTATTTAAATGCGTGACAGCTTAGTGGGTAGTGGGTAGTAGGAAAAATTCTATTTACCAACTACCAATTACCATTTAACTAACTATTAAATACCTTTGCAGCAGCGGCGACACCTGCGCCGGGGGTGAAGGCATCGTAACCTAGTTCTAGCAAGGCTGCTTCTAATGATGCGATCGCAGTTAGTATATCGCGATCGCTCACAAAACCCAAGTGCCCAATACGGAAAATTTTACCGTTTAAATGATCCTGTCCTCCTGCCATTGCAATATCATAACGCTTCTTCAAAATCTTGCGAATTTGTTCGGCATCTACCTGTACTGGCGCAACTGCGGTAATCGCCGCAGAAGCAGCACTATCAGGCGCAAACAAAGGCAAACTCAAAGCTTTCACCGCTTCACGAGTGGCATTTTTCAACCGTTGATGACGGGCAAAAATATTTTCCAAACCTTCTTTTTGCATCATCTGCAAAGTAGCTTGTAATGCCACAATTAAATTCACTGGTGGCGTAAACGGAAAACTATTTTTCGCCGCATCTTTGCGATACTTGCCTAAATCCAAATAATACTTCGGCAACTTCGCCGTTTTGTAAGCTTCCCAAGCTTTTGCACTCACACTCACAAAAGCTAAACCTGGAGGAATCATATAACCTTTTTGCGAACCCGAAGCTACCACATCAATTCCCCATTCATCAACAGGTAAATTAACTGCGCCCAAACTCGTCACCGCATCTACAATAATTAAAGCTTCGCCGTGAGCTTTAACATAACGGTTAATAGTTTCCAAGTCATTTAATACGCCTGTAGAAGTTTCGCTGTGAGTAACAATTACCGCTTTGATTTGCTTTTCTGTGTCTGCTTCCAGCTTTTCGCGGAACTGTTCCGTATCTAAAGCTTTACCCCATTCAGCGGTGATAATCTCTGCATTCAAGCCGTAAGCTTTACAAACTTCTCCCCAACGTTCGCCAAACTTACCATTCGATCCTACCAAAACGCGATCGCCAGGACTCAAAAAATTAATAATCCCCGCTTCCATCGCCCCCGTACCGCTTGATGCCAGAACAAGCACATCATTTTGCGTTTGGTGAATCCATTTCAGATTTTGCAAAACTTCCCCCATAATCGGGATAAACTCGCTGCTACGGTGCCCAATGGGATGTTTCGCCAAAGCGAGTAAAGCTTGTTCGGGTACAGGTGTTGGCCCCGGAATCATTAATATTAACTTATCGTCCATCAGTCTCTCCTAGATACAGTCTGCTATCTTTATAATTGTGAATTCTGAATTTAGCATTTCTCAAAAAATTCTGAATTAAATAATTTTCTTAACTCAAAACGATCGCCTTTTCCCTAAAACGGGTAACTTTTTATTATACATTGTATTCTGGATTTAGCCATCAGGAAAATCTTAAATTTTACACTGGCGGCTGACTTTTCTCTATCTCACTATTTACCTCTACTGGTGAATGCTCAAGCACATGATTTAAAGACCAAAAATACGCTGTCGGTAACTTCGCTTGGCAACAAATATCTTCTATTTGCTTTTGTTGGGCAATCGCTTTCCTTAATGTAATCATCAACTGTCTTACTTTTTCTTGAACTTCTGTATTGCCAGATACAGCAAAATTAGTTTTCCTTTCTAACAATTGCAGTATTAATTCGTATTGAATAGGAGAGGGAAGAGGTATTGGCTCCATATAGGTAAACTTAAATTAGGTTAACAAATAGCTAATCAATTAGTTAGGGTTAATATCACTAACTAAGGACTTAATAGCTAGTTCTGGGTCTGGTTGCTTTACCAATGACTCACCAATTAGTACGCCAGTAGCACCAGCTTTTACTACTAATTGTAAATCATCAGGAGTATGCAATCCTGACTCACTTACTACTACAATACCGCGTTCTTTTAGTTGTTGACCGCGAGTAGCGAGAAGATTGCAAGTTAATTGTAAATCAACTGAGAAATCTTTCAAGTTGCGATTGTTAATTCCCACTAAATTGACCTTCTCTAAGGCTAACACTCGGTCTAATTCTTCTAAGGAATGAACTTCTACCAACACTGCCATTTTCAAGACTTGAGCAATTTTAACAAAATACTGCAAGTCTTGATTAGAAAGAATCGCCGCAATTAGCAAGATTGCATCTGCACCTTTTGAACGGGCTAAATAAATTTGGTAAGGATAAATGATAAATTCCTTACACAACAGAGGTAAGTCTACAGCTTGGCGAATTTGCGCTAAATTTTCAAATCCGCCTTGAAAAAACTTAGTATCTGTCAATACAGAAATACAGGAAGCGCCCCCTTTTTGGTAAGCTTGGGCAATTGCTACCGGATCAAAATCTTCCCGGAGTACACCTTTACTAGGAGAAGCTTTTTTCACTTCGGCAATAATAGCAGGTTTTTGGGCTGCTGATTTTAAAGCAGCAATAAAGTCGCGAGGTGGGGGAAGATTAACTATTTGTTTCTGTAATTCTACCAAAGGTAGACGTTCCCGCATTTGGTCAACTTCGGTTTCTTTGTGCCAAACTATTTCTTCCAAAATGTTTCTCGGTGCAGCATCAGGAGCTACTATTTGATAGCGTAACTCTTGAACTGCAACTGCGGGATTTGGGGGACGACGACGAATTTCCATTTTTTGGGGACTGGGGACTGGGGATTGGGGACTGGGGACTGGGGACTGGGGATTGGGGACTGGGGAGGTAGGGAGGTGGGGAGGTGGGGGGAGTAGAACAAGTAGAAGAATTAGATAGTTAAATTATCTTCCCTCATCTCCCCATCTCCCCATCCCCCCATCTCCCCATCCCCCCATCTCTTCTTATGCTTTGACTGCTTCGGCGGCGCGTTTGTATGCGTCGTCGAGGACTTCTGAGAGTGTGGGATGGGCGTGAACTAGGTATGCTAAGGTGTGGATTGATTGACGATTTGCGATCGCATTTGATGCTTCATGAATCAAGTCCGAAGCGTGTAAACCGATGATATGAACTCCTAAAATTTCGCCGTTATCTTTCCGGTAAATCACTTTAGCAATTCCATCCGCTTCTCCTTCAGCAACCGCTTTAGAATTACCTTTAAAATAACTCCGCACGCTGGCAACTTCAAAACCTTCTTTACTTCCCAATTCTTTCGCCGCTGTTTCTGTCATACCGACAAAACTAATTTCTGGATGAGTAAATGCAGCAGCAGGAATACTGTGATAATCAACCGTTTTGTGTCTACCACAAATATTTTCTACAGCAGCAATTCCTTGAGCAGAAGCAGCATGAGCTAACATCATTTTACCAGTAGCATCTCCGATCGCCCAAAGATTTGGCACAATTTCCCCGCTAGAAACTACAGCCATTCTATCATCAACTGAGATATAACCTCGACGGTCTAATTCTACACCCACAGTTTCCAAACCCAAGTTTTGAGTAAAGGGAATTCTCCCTGTCGCTACTAAGCAAGCGTCAACTTCTAAAACTTCTACAGTTTCTTTAGTTTGAGTATCTGCTAATTCGATAATTACTGGCGAACCTGGAGTAACTTTTTTCGCCAACATTCCCACTTTGGTTTCAATATCTCTGGGAGTAATGAGAATTCTTTCGGCAATTTTAGCAATATCTCGGTCAAAACCTGGCATTAATTCTGGTAACGCTTCAATTAAGGTAATTTCCGAGCCCAAAGCCGAATAAATATCGGAAAATTCTAACCCAATATAACCACTACCAACTATCGCCACCCATTGCGGCAACCAGTCTAATTTAATCCCATCATCGCTGGTAAAAACTGTTTTACCATCAACTTCGATTCCGGGAGGAATCCAAGGCACAGAACCAGAAGCAATAATAATATTTTCGGCAGTAATAATTTTTTCCTGTCCATCGTTGGTAGAGATGGATAATTTTTGTGCGCCTGCCAATTTTGCCCAGCCTAAAATTGTATCTACGCCGATGCGTTTTAAGCTGTTGGTTAAATCTCCGCGTAGCTTAGAGACAATGTTAACGGCATGATTTGCGATCGCCTCTCGGTCAAATTCTACATTGCCAACTTGAATTCCTAGCGTTTTCAAATGGTGGGCGTTGCGTAATTCTCGCACTCTACCCGATGCTGCCAATAACGCTTTTGATGGGATACAACCACGATTAACACAGGTTCCACCCATATCGCCAGCTTCGACGATCGCAGTTTTCAACCCACAGCTTACCGCATGAAGGGCAGCACCATGACCACCCACGCCAGCACCAACTATGGCTAAATCATAATCAAATCCCTGACTCACCTGAACTTCTCCAGTTGCTCACAGCCCTTTTTAATTCTTAACTAGACCGGGTAATTTAGACAACATTTTTTTCAATCAGCAATCATCATGTCAGAATTGGGCATATTTTAGAAGAGGGGACTAGTCCCCAGTCCCCAGTCCCCAGTCCCCCTACACTTTAGGAGTTACTTATGGAAAACGACAAGCAAAAAATGCGTCAAGAAGCTGCGGAAGCTTTTATGGCATCCCTTAATGATTTTGAGAGTATGTTGACTGAAACAGAAGAAAAACCTAAGTTTGATTCTCCATCGGCAAAACCTTCTGCGAAAAACAAAGATTTAGAAATTTTTGAGGATGCGTTAGCTGACATTGACGCTTTTATGGAAAAACGATCGCACCCCCAATCATAAGTTTTTCTGATATCGTTGGCGTTGGGCTTCGTACAAAATTAAAGCAGCTGCGATCGCCACATTTAAAGATTCCACCCCTGGACTAAGGGGTATTTTCACTTTTTTATCTGCCAGGGCTACCAAATCCGCAGATAATCCTGCGCCTTCGTTGCCCAATAAAATCAAGCTAGGTTTTTGAAAGTCCGTTTCCCAATAAGTCAAATTCGCTTCTGGTAAGGTTGCTACCACTTGCATTCCTTGTTTTTGACATTGCTGCACCACAGCCTTTAAATCTATTGTGACTGCCATTGGTAAGCGAAACCATTGTCCGGCTGAGGCTCTTAACACCTTGGGATGGTCTAAGTCTACACTATCAGCACTCAACCATAAACCGGATGTTCCCGCTGCTGCTGCTGTACGAATCATCGTCCCCAAATTGCCGGGGTCTTGAATCGTCTCTAAAGCTAATATCGATCCAGAATAAGGTACTTGGGTGCGGAAGGTGGCTGCGCGGGCTGCTGTGGCTACTACACCGTCTGGTTGGACAGTGGTTGCGATCGCCTTAATTACTTCTGGACTGACTAATTCTAATCTCTGGGAGCGTTGGGAAGCTTGTTGCCAAAGTTCCGGGTATTTCTCCTGCCATTGGGGAGTGCAACAAACCGTGATTAAGGGATAATCAACAGCGATCGCTTCGGTTAACAGATGAGTTCCTTCCAACAAACAAAGCTGCTGTTCCTGCCGATCTTTAGCTTGATGCAGCTTGCGAATTTGCTTTACCAGTGGATTTTGCAGACTGGTCAACATGAGAAATTTTGGACTTTAAGATTTTGGATTTTTAGAGTCGAGCGAAAATTTAAAATCCAAATTCTAAAATGGTAATGCGGAACCCGGGACTTGAACCCGGAAGGCTTGCACCACATGAACCTGAATCATGCGCGTCTACCAATTCCGCCAGTTCCGCTTGTACTTTATTACTTTAGCACACAATCTACTATTATCCAGAAAGTTATTTGATTTGTCAATATGGGATTGGGGATTGGGGATTGGGGACTGGGGACTGGGGATTGGGGACTGGGGATTGGGGATTGGGGATTGGGGATTAGGGACTGGGATTGGGAGAAGTTTTGAGTTTTGAGTTTTGAGTTAAATTTCCCTTGTCCCCTTGTTCCCCAGTCCCCAGTCCCCAGTCCCCAATCCCCAGTCCCCAGTTATAAAAAAAACTTGTCGATTATAGACATCTGGTATGTTTCCTGTAGAATCTTAACCAAAATTAGATGAAGACGCACGAATTGTGAAGTAATTCGGAGGACAGGACAATTACTCGCGTTACTGGTTTAACCGACACTAATGCCAACACCAAAGAAGACCAATCGGTTTTAGAAATTTTGGGTGGCACTCCCCTCTCAGGGCAGGTCAGAATTAGCGGGGCGAAAAATTCAGCCCTAGCGATTATGGCGGGTGCTCTGCTTTGTTCAGAAGATTGCCGTTTGCGGAACGTTCCGTCATTGATGGATGTGAGGCGGATGGGCGAGATTCTGTCAGCTTTAGGTGTGAAGGTACAACAAGATGGGGACGTTTTAGACATCAACGCCCAGGAGATCAGCCAATCCCAAGCACCATACGAATTAGTTAGTCAGCTACGGGCTAGTTTTTTTGTAATGGGGCCAATGCTGGCGCGGCTAGGGGTGGCAAAGGTGCCGCTTCCGGGTGGTTGTGCGATCGGAGCCAGACCTGTAGATCTTCATGTCAGGGGTTTACAGTTAATGGGGGCAGATGTACAAATCGAGCATGGGATGGTTAATGCTTATGTTCGAGGCAAAAGCCGTCGCTTAACAGGTGCCCACATTTACTTGGATTACCCCAGCGTTGGTGCCACTGAGACAATCATGATGGCAGCGACGTTAGCGGAAGGAGAAACCACGATCGAAAATGCGGCTCAAGAGCCAGAAGTCGTGGATTTAGCGAATTTCTGTAGAGCAATGGGGGCTCGAATTAAGGGTGCAGGAACTAAAACCATCGTGATTGATGGGGTTCCGAGCCTCCACTCTACGGAATACAGTATCATTCCCGATCGAATTGAAGCCGGAACTTTTTTAGTAGCAGGAGCAATTACCCATTCCGATCTCAGTTTGTTTCCTGTAATTCCAGATCATCAAACAGCAGTAATTTCTAAACTGCGAGCGATCGGTGTCCAGGTATTTACCGAAGGGTCTGACTGCTTACGGGTAGTTGCCAGAGAACGCTTGAGTGCTACGGATATTGAAACCCTGCCTTATCCGGGATTTCCTACGGATATGCAGGCGCAGTTTATGGCTTTGCTAACTTTGAGCGAAGGAGACAGCGTAATTTCCGAAACTGTCTTCGAGAATCGCTTGCGCCATGTAGCAGAGTTGAATCGGATGGGTGCAGATATTCGGATTAAGAGTAATCATGCGATCGTGCGTGGTGTACCCATATTGTCCGGTGCGCCTGTTTTGGCAACGGATTTAAGGGCTTCGGCAGCGTTAGTGCTGGCGGGGTTAGCAGCGCAAGGTAAAACGATTATCAAAGGATTACAGCACCTCGATCGAGGTTATGAAAATCTAGAGATGAAACTGCAAAAAGTGGGAGCCCGCTTACGCCGGATTCAGGCAGAAGGGAAAACCGAGGATGAATCAGCTAAGTTGAATTCGTCTACTTTAGCTGGATAAAAGTTGGTTGCCAAACCAAAAGATTGTGGGTAGCTTTGACAAGGCTACCCTTTTACTTTGGAGCGTGATTGATGGGAATTTGGATAAAAATTAGTTATGGGATCTAAGATGTTTTCAGGAAGAGTCAATCTTTTCCCATAATGCAGATTTATAAATAAAATTTTGTTGTTTACAAAGAAGTTCGCCTCATGTTTTCCCCAAAAACTACTTTACTCGGTTTAAAAGCAGATCATTTTCGTCATCCTCTGGATTTAGAAGCAACTCAGGCGATTAAGCAGTTGCCTGGGATAGATTTGATGGTGAGAAATTTACTCGGTCCGGTAGCTGAACAGTTTTTTTATTTAGAAAATATTGCGGCTAGCGTGCTGGTGGGTGAGAAACAGTTGCCAGAATTTCACAAAATGCTGTTAGAGGCTTGTGAAGTTCTGGATATGGAACCGCCTCAGCTTTATGTACGCCAGCATCCAGTACCCAATGCTTATACTTTTGCGATGCGGGGGAAACAGCCGTTTATTGTGGTGCATACTTCTTTGCTGGAGTTGCTTTCACCACCGGAAATTCAAGCGGTGATTGCTCATGAGTTGGGTCATTTGAAGTGCGATCATGGGGTTTATCTGACGATCGCCAATATCATCGTCTTAGCTGCGGCGCAGTTACCTAGCTGGGGTGCGATGTTGGCACAAGGGTTACAGCAGCAGATGTTGCAGTGGTTACGGTGTGCGGAGTTTACTTGCGATCGAGCGGCGTTGCTGGCGACTCAAGATCCCCGCGTGGTGAGTTCGTTGTTGATGAAGTTGGCGGGTGGTTCGCCAAGTTTAGCTTCACAGTTGAATTTGGATGCGTTTTTGGCTCAAGCAAGGGCTTACGATGACATTAGCAATAATGAACTGGGGCAAATGCTCAAAGAGGCGCAAACGGTGAATTTGACTCATCCGGTGCCTGTGTTGCGGGCTAGGGAGATCGATCGCTGGGCAAGTAGTAAAGAATATCAGGGCTTGCTAAAAGGTGAGACTATGCGCTATAGTAATAAAGCTGAATCCAAGGGCGGGTGGCGAAACTGGTAGACGCACTAGACTCAAAATCTAGCTCCCGTGAGGGAATGAGAGTTCGATTCTCTCCCCGCCCATAGTTGAAGCAGGGGAGCAGGGGAGCAGGGGAGCAGGGGAGCAAAGAATTCAAATCTATCCCAGCCCCTAGTACCCGGTAACTAGTCACTTTTTGGTGGCGATCGCAATTAAATCTTCTATCTTTTTAATATTGGGATCGCCTGCTAGGTAGCCAATACCTCGATGGAGGTGGAGGCGGAACTGGTGGGCGAGGGTTTCTTTGTCTGTTCCGAGTTTATCGTTGTGACAGCGTTGTTTGAGGGCGAGGATGAGGATGTCGGACATTTCGCCGCCGAATACTTTCCAGGTGAGTTCGACGTTGCTATCGGCGGGAATGGGCACGGGGGAGGGTATGCTTGGTTCAGCTAGGGAACGGCAAAATCCCCAACGGCATAAGATGTTCCATTGGTCTATTTTGGTGTGGCGGCGCAGTTTTAGTAGTTGATCTTTAGCTGTTTGGGATAGTTTGATGGTGTTTACTGGGGGTTCCATAGCTTTTTTATTTAACCGCAGATGCACGCAGATGCACGCAGATGTGGTTGATGTTTTTTTGTTGGGGTTTTCTGGCTTTTTTTATTTAACCGCAGATGAACGCAGATGAACGCAGATGTGGATTTGGTTTAAAAGTTTTTGACGATGCGTTTGATTTCAACTTTGGGGTTTCCGAAGTTGATTAGTAGGCATAGGTTTAGTTGGGTGGCTTTGATATAGTTGAAACATTGAGCATCTTCTTTCGGTGTTAGGTTTCTGATGGCTTTGAGTTCTACTAGAACACAGTCTTCAACTAGTAAGTCTACTATGAATTCACCGACTACTATTCCGTCATAATAAACTTTGATTGGATATTGGGCTTGCACTTGTAATCCGGTTTTTCGCAACTCGTGTGCCAAAGCATTCTCATATACTTTCTCTAAAAATCCACACCCCAAAGTATTTGAAACTTTAAAAGCACACCCAATTATCTTTTCAGTAATATCATTGATCTTCCATCTGCGTTCATCTGCGTTCATCTGCGGTTTATTTCCTCTTTAACTACTCCTACCAAAAATACCCTAATTCTACCCTGGTTTGTCTATCGCTTGCATCATATTTTAATAGATATTCTCGTGCGATCGCTTCCAATTTCCTCAAGTTCTCTACCTCTATTTTTCCTATCTCTGTATCTGTAGAAAGCAAGATTACTTGATGGCTGGCTGCGGGAAAATACCTCTCGATTAAGTTTTGTCTATGGGAGGAGTCTAATCTTCCTAATGGGGTGTCGATCGCCACTGGTAAATGTCTCCCTGATACTCTCGCTAATCCCCATAAAAATGAGATGGCTAATAGTTGTTTTTCTCCAGCAGATAACCGATGTTTGGGTACGGCTTTTCCTTCGGTGTCATACAGGGAAAGGCTGAAGCTTTGGGTGTCTATTACTATGCGATGAACTAAATCAGTTTTATGTAACAAATAACAGAAGCATTGGGTTACTTCTTTTTCTAGTTTGTTGAGTTTTTTTAGGGTTAGTTTTTCTTTGAATAGTTTGAGGGTATTTTGTACTTTGGCAGCAGAAGTTATGATATGTTGATTGTTTCTTAGTTTGATGTGTTCTTGGCTGTATTGTTCGATTTCTTTGCGGGTTTTTTCTAGTTCTCTTTTGCTTTCTTCGACGCGCCGATTTGCCATTTCTTTGGCGGCTTGGGCTTTGGCTAATTCTTTTTGGGCTAGGCGCACATTTTTTTGTAATTGTTCGTAGATTTCGGGGGAGGCGGCGATCGCTAATTGTCTCTCTAAAAATTCAATATCTTTCTCAATTTCTTTGAGTTGGTTGATTTTTTCTGCGCCGATTTCTTCTTTGGCTTTTAGTTCGTATTTCAGCAGGTTTTCTAGTTGTTCTATTACTTCTAGGTCGGCTTGTAACCAGGGTTTTTCACTACTGCTGGCGGCTTGTTCTAGTTCTTGGTATTCTTGGTCGAGGAAGGTTTTGATTTGCTCGATTTGTTTGGCTTTTAGGTCAAGTTTGGTGATATATTGGATTAGGCGATCGCTTCTCTTTTGTAAGGCTTCTTTTTCTATCTTTGCCTGTTGTTGTTGGGTTTCAATTTCGGCTTGAGTTTGAATTTGGTTTAACAGCGGAGTTATTAAGGCTAATGGTAATACTCCGGCGGCTAATTCTACCATTGTTTGCCGAGTGGTGTTGGCTTGTTCTTTGAGTTCGGTTTGTTGTTGATCTAATTGATTGCGTTCTCCGGCAATTTTTCCACCTTCGGAAATGAATTTTTCTTCGGCTAGTCGCAAGGCTTTTTGTTTGTCTTCTAATTGTGTTTGACAGCTTCCTTGTTCTTGGGTGGCGTTGTCTCTTTCGACAATCAATTCTTTAAATTTGGTTTCTAATTTTTCTAGGGTGGCGAGTTCTTTTGCGCCAGCAATTTCTTTGCGTTTGCGGCTTACTAATATATCTAAGTCTACTGAGAGGCGTTCGGCTAATTCTAAGCCTAAAAGGGAACGAATTGCATCCACAACTAAGGGCGGAGGTGTTTCTAATTCGGCGAGTTCTTTCACTTGTTCGCCGTCGAAAAGAAAGAGATTAGAAATTCCTAAAGGTAAAAGAGTTTCGATATATTCATCCCAAGCGTTTGTTAAAGCTTTGTCGGGCCACCATTCGTTGAGATAATCATCATAAACCAAAATTCCTAATGTATCTTTGCCGTCTTTAGGTTCTTTTGTCCAATATCTGACGACTTTAAAAATTTTCGGTTTGTCTTCTTCGATATGTTCAAATGTTAATTCAATGCGGGTGTTTTCTGTAGGTGAGGTATTGCGGTGTACTGACTGATTCAGAAATTCGCTGTAACTTAAATTGCCTCTGGTAGAACATTGGGCGCGATTTCCATAAAGGGTGAGGCGAATGGCATCCATGAGGGTGGTTTTTCCGCCGCCATTCATGCCACCAAATAAGATAATTGGACGAGTTTCGCCATCATTTTCTGGGCGCAAGTTGATGATGTTTTTTCCCAGGTAAGGGCCAAAGTTTTCTAAGGAAAGTTCGAGGAAAATCACGGTTTTTAGGGACTGGGGATTGGGGACTGGGGACTGGGGACTGGGGAGGTGGGGAGAGTTGAAGATGTAGTTAAATTATCTCCCCATCCCCCTATCCCCCCATCTCTTTAAATTTTAGGTCTGCCCAAGATAGTTGTTTGCCTTGTTCGTTGTCTTCTGTTGTTGGTTTTTCTTCGTCTTTTTTGTCTAATTCGGGAGTTTCGCCGTTTAATACTGGTCTGATTTGGTGGATGTTTTCGGCGTTTTCTTTGAGGGATTCGACGGCGTTTTTTAAGTGACGTTGGTAGTGGGCGTTTTCTATTGCTTCTTCTTTGGGGCGAGAACTGGTATCGAAGGATTTTTCTATGGTGTCATAGATTCCGGTACGGCGAGTTTTGGTGTAATATTGCCGTTCGGTATCTAATAGTTTCGCCATCAGTTCTAAGTGCATTTGATCTTCACATATTTCTTCTAAAACTGCCCATTCGTCGCTTCCGAGTAATCTTCTTTCTACTCCTGGGCGGGTGTCTTGGAAGGGTTCGCCTGTGACTTCCTCATAGATGCGGGGTAAGCTGTCGTCAAATTCGTGTTTTTCTTCTAGCCAGATGCGGCGAATTTCGCTGAGTTCTTCCTCAGTTATTAAAGTGATATCGCGCATTTCTGGGGGGGCGGTTTTGCGAATTTGGGTTTGTGCTTCGAGTACTCTTCTTAACCAATGTTCCCGCCAATATTTAGTATATGGGCCGGGGATTGGTTCAACTAAATTCTTGTTATCTTCAGTACTACGTTCAAACAGTTGAACATGACCCCAAATGCGTCGGAAATCACGCCTATCAAAATCATCTTCTACATCTAATTCGTTACGAATATCTAGTAGAGGCTGCATCCATTCTTTCTCTTCATCATTTTGAATCATTGCCGCCATAGATTTATCTTGATTTACCATTGTGCAAACCCAACAGCCGAAACGCGAACTTCCACAACTCGGTGTAGAAGAATCTACTACTAAAGGACATTCATTATCTGCTGTTGCACCTCGATACATACTAAATAAATCTTTGTTGCTAATTCCCCAAGGATTCTGCCACTGATTCAAATAAATCCAGACTTCTTCAGTGCGCCAATCTTGAATTGGACTATAAACCAGAGAATTAGGAAGGCTAGGGCTATGATATAGCACTGATTTAATTGAAGCAGTATTAATGCGATCGTTAACTCGACCTGCTTTATGTTTTTCCATTGAAGCTGCTCTTGTAGTACTTTCAGCCTTACGAGTACCTAAAACAATTATTACTTCTCCATTCATCCTTACTACATCACGAACAAATCTGTTAGAAGGTTGAATTTTTAGGCGTTCAGTACACCAACGAAATCTATTACGGGGTGACGGATAACCTTTACCTATTAAATTTACCCAAAAAGTATCTTTAATATCGGGATAAAGTAAATGAGGTTCTATAGGTAATTTTTGAGATTCAGCAGCAAATTTCATCTGCTCTAAAGATTTTTTTACCCAAGCGGAAACAATGGGATTTTCTACTAAAGTATCAGTCGTAATTACGTATATTTTTTTTTTGCGTTTTTCAGGTGGTAAATCTGCAATAGCATACCACACAAGCTGCACTACTGTTTGGCTGTCTTTTCCTCCAGAATACCCTAAAATAAAGGGCATTTCATCCAAACAATATAAGTCTTGAATTTCTTTCTTTATTCTTTCTATATCTTCTACCAACTCGGCAACTGTGCGTGGCGGAAATAGTGACATCTGTTGTGCTTCTACCATAAAATACACCCCATTAGTTAATTTCTAAACCGATTTAAACGATGCCACTGTAACGCATCAAGGCTAGGAAAATATTGCTCGAAATTAGGTCTAACGATGAGTTCTCCCTGAAAATCTCTCATAGGTTTAGCGTTTGGCGATTCTTCTTCTAAATCACTGGCAATTATAATTCTATATTCATCGTCGATACTAAACCATCCTTGATCAAAAGCCCAGTGATGATTTTTACATAGGGACAAACCATTGTTAACTCTGCTATCAAAAAATTCTGCGAATGGTTTTATATGTGCGCCATCTACAATATTTTGTCTAAGCGAATTTATAACCTTCATTCGACAAAATGCACATTTATAATCATATATCTGTACAACGGCCTTACGAAAGAACGCATTTCTAACCAAAGACTTTTTTAGAACTACTCTTGGTTGTTCTTGAAAGTTAATTGTTGAGTCTGATATATTTATTTCTTCCTGAGTAATTTCTTGTAAATTTTGATTAACCTGTAAAATCTCCTCAATTTGTTCTCTACTCGATGAGAACCAAGCGTCTATCAACGCATCTATTAATCTGGTTACGGCAATTGGGTCTTGTATTAAAGTAAATAATTCAGAGTCTAGGGTAGCATACTCAACAGCTTCTCTTAGTGCTTTCGTACTGTCAAGTTTTCTACCTTTTATACAATCTGGTTTAAATTCTACTTGCCAAAATCCTTCACTCTCTAAATGAATAAACGGATAATGTAGACCACCTCTGTAAGCTGAGTTAGATGCTAAACAATTCCAGTATTTATTAAATGTATTAATTAGTTCATCGGAAATATAAATGTGATTATCAGAGATAGTACCTTGGCTAATTAATTCGATGACCGATAAAAGTAATATTGGTTTATAAGGAGCATTACCACTTTGTTTTTTCTTGATCCTACTTGGATTTAATTGAGCAAAACGCTCACAATAATAAGCTAAATTCTTATTTCCCGACTCTTGCCCTTCAACCATTTTTACCTCCAAAAACACCTTATCAATAAACCCCGAATCAAAACAAAATTACCTCATCTTTCATCTATGTTCATCTGTGGACATCTGTGGTTAAAAAAGAACCTAATCCGCCCACCAAAAACTTACAAAAACATCTGCGTTCATCTGCGTTCATCTGCGGTTCATTTATCCCCCAAACCCAACCATTGCAAAATATACCCCCGCAACCAACTAACACTATCACGAGACTTAGAAAACCCGCCCTTAACCAAAATCCTCCCTTGCCAATCCCCATTAAAACGTGACCAATCAATCCCCTTCAACCCCTGCAAATAACCCTCCCAACCATCCAAAGAAAGCAAAAAAGCCCCAACTTCACCCAAAGCTAAAAGCGCCACTGGATGACAATGAAGGTAATCTCTTCGTACTTCTCCCGCCGCCACTTTTTTAGATAAAACCTGTTGCCAATCAGGGATATTATCGCTGACAATATTCCAAAACCGCACTGCTAAATCTAGCTGTTGAGACAAAGGGAGATGCTGAGAATTAACCAACAAATTAATAGTAGCATTATAAATCCGATCGATCACAAATAACTTCCCCGATCGCGCCGACAAAACACTATGTTCAGTATCAGTCAAACAGCGAAAAACTGTAACTTGTTTCACCACTTCCCGAACTAATTCGGCGGTGCGATCGTGCTGGTCATAAAGTATATTTAAACAAGAGTCAGTCACTACGGGAAAACGGTTTAAATCCGAGAACATTTGTTGCGATCGCTTTAACCCAATATCCAAAAATAAAATTAGTGCGATCGTCTCATATCCTAAATCAGGATTCTCCTTTAATGCTAACTCCAATGCTGCCCGCCGATGCTTGCCATCATTAATCGAAAATCGCGCATCCATTGGCACTCGCAAGCGTCCAATTTTCCGTTCTTCCGCCTCCGTTCCGATTGGTTCAAATGCAATTTCTGCATCGATAGAAGCGGTAATTGCTGAAAATATATAAGTAGTTGGATGTTTTAAAATATATTGACTTATTTCGGGAATTCGTGCTAAATTAATCTCGCGACTCGCCCGTAACTCTGGAGGCATTTCTTCATCATCTAAGGGGAAAAGTTTCGGCAAAATTCGCACTGGGCACATGGAAACATAATACTCGCGCCCAGCTTGAATGCCCCGAATTACAGGTAAAATATATTCAAAGTTAGCGATCGCAGTTTTAACCATTTCCCACCTCAAGTCGCCGGATTAAATATTCTAAAAGTCTCTCTTGTTTCTCTTGTTCTGCGGCTAAAGATGCCTGAATTTCTACCATTTTGTTTATCGCTTTATCTGTTTCAATTTGAGTTTCAATTAGTTGCCTTAATACCTGGTTGGTGATAGTTTGTTCTCGGGCTAATTGGGTGATATTGCGATCGCTTTGTTCGATAAACCGTTCTAAAATCACCTCAATGCGGTCTAATCTATCAGAGGAATTACTGTTAGTTGGTGTCTGGGTCATATTTTTAGTAACAATACGTATTGACATATTTACGATTTTATGCAATATAAGCATATTTCGCTACTATCTTAGTATTACATATCCCTAAGTTTTAAAAAACTAAGTTTACACATATTTTTTCAAACCAGATTTTTTTTAAAATCAGAACCAGTAACTTAAAAACTAACCCATGAATAACAACCCCGCTACCGACTTGGCGAGTCAAATTTTGGAGAGAGAAAATCAGGAGAAACAAGCTATAGCCCTCCTACTTGACCGATATTTGGGCAGAAATGACCAAATTTTGGTACAAAAAATCGAAATGGGGGGTAGTGAAGCTTATATTGGTTCCGTTACTCTGGAATGGTTCGCCAGTCGCGTTCGTTTTGCCTCTCGCTTACCTTTGCTGCGGCAAAAGTTCGACTCCCACACGGAAAATGTAGAAATTGACGCAGAAAGCATTGAGGAAATTCAACAACGTCCGTTAGATTGGACTCGCCAAGCTTCTCTGGCGCAATATTTAGCAGCAAGAAAACATCACAAATTTCCCCCAGTTTTAGTAGTAATTAATCAACCTTGGGTCGATATTCCTCATGCTAATGAATGGAATAATGAGGGAAGGGCGATGAAATCTGCGGCTAACTTTATGCCTTTGGATAAAGATAATAAAGTCGGTTTGTTGGATGTTTCTCCTGATGTGACAATCTTCGCTTTAGATGGTCAACATCGCTTAATGGGCGTGCAAGGTTTGATGGAATTATTGCAAACAGGAAAGCTTCCCCGTTATAAAAAAGATAAGAAACCTTCGGGTAGTGTGATTACTATTGAAGATTTGCGGGAACAGTATCAAGTTGACCCGGTTTATTTGCAAAATTTGGCTAAGGAAAAGATTGGAATTGAGTTTATTTCGGCGGTGATTCCGGGGGAAACTTATGAGGAAGCTAGGCGGAGAGTGCGATCGATCTTTGTTCATGTTAACTTAATGGCAGTACCTTTAACTAAAGGACAATTAGCCCAATTAGATGAAAATGATGGTTTCTCAATTGTGGCGAGAAAAGTTGCAGTTACTCATCCTTTATTGAAGGATATTAAAGGTAGAAATCCTCGCGTTAATTGGGATAGTGCAACTGTTGCTGCGAAGTCTACTGTGTTAACAACTTTGCAAGCACTTAAGGAGATGTCGGAACGCTATTTGCAGCATAAATTTCCCCATTGGAAACCTTTAGAAAAAAAGGGTTTAATTCCTTTACGTCCTGAAGATGATGAATTAGAAGAGGGAATAGAAAATTTTAAATATGTGTTTGATAATTTGGCGAATCTGCTGAGTTTTGAACGGTTGGAATATGGGGGAACGGAAACTACTGATTTGCGCCGTTTTAGTTTTGAAAAACCTGCTGGTGAGGGTAATTTGTTGTTTCGTCCGGTGGGGCAAATTGCTTTGTTTCAAGCTTTGGGAATTTTGGTTTTTAAAAAGGGTTTTTCGTTAGAATCGGTGTTTGAAAAGTTGCAAAAGTATGATGCTGATGGGGGTTTTAGTAATATGGAAAGTCCTCAATCTTTGTGGTATGGGATTTTGTTTGATGCTAATAAAAAGCGGGTTTTGGTGTCGGGGAGGGATTTGGCGGCGAAGTTAATTGTTTATTTGGTTGGCGGGGTTGAGGATGATATGGAACGGGCGGAAATTCGTCGCGCTGTGGCGGAGGCGAGGACGGTTGAGGATCGTGCGATCGGTTTTAATGGCAAGTTTGTGGAACCTCGAAAGGTGGGGTTGCCTGTTTTGTTGAGTTAGGGTTTTAAACCGCAGATGAACGCAGATGTTTTTGTGGATTTTTGGTTTTTGACAAAGATGAATACAGTATATTATAGGAGGTTAAAAAATGGTTACTACTCAGAGAAAACAAGGTAATCAATTAGCAACTTTGACTGTTACTTGGGAGAAGTTACCTGATGATTTTAAGTTGGAAGATAATCCTGTGGAAAATACTGGGCAACCTTTAATTGCAGGGGCGTTACGAGAAAGTTTGGAATTGGTGGGATTTATTAAACCAGAAATGTTAATTGCTGCCAATTTTGGTCTTTGCGCTACTGTTAATGGTGAGTTGGTGATTAAAGCGCCGGATTGGGTTTTTGTTCGATCGCTTTTAGCTGGGGAGTCGGAGGGCGATCGCAAAAGTTACACCCCAAATTTAGAAGGAGAAAATCCCTACGTTGTGATGGAATTTCTCTCAGATACCGATGGCGGAGAATATTCGGTTAAACCAACTTTTCCCCCTGGTAAATGGTTTTTTTACGAACGCATTTTGCAAGTTCCAATTTATGCAATTTTTGAACCTCCTACCGGACTTTTAGAATTATATCGCTTACAAAATGGACGTTATGAATTAGAATTTCCTGATGAAGAAGGTCGTCATTGGTTAGCAGAAATGAACCTATTTTTAGGAGTTTGGCGAGGTAAAAAAGAAGAACGAACAGGTTATTGGTTACGCTGGTGGGATGCAGCAGGAAATATTTTACCTTGGGCGGTGGAATTAGTAGAACAGGAACGTCAACGAACTGAACAGGAACGTCAACGCGCCGAACAAGAACGCCAACGCGCTGAACAAGAACATCAACGCGCTGAAAAATTAGCCGAATACCTGCGTTCTCAGGGTATTAATCCTGATGAAATTGATTTGTAAAGTAGACCAGATCCCCGACTTCTTGAAGAAGTCGGGGATCTAAATTACAAAAATCTACTAAGGTTAAATTCTCCTTCCGGCTGATTTTTTTGATCTCTTTCGGAAATCATCATTAACAGCAACCTCTCGGTATAATCAGCTGCACCTCGCAATTCTTCTTGCAAAATTTCTAATCCGCCATTGGCGTATTCTTCAAAAATTGCAATGCGTGTTTCTTCTGCTTCTGCGTCATTGGGGGAAATAATATTAATGTCTTTTGTTTCGGATATTGCTAATAATTTAATTAATCGATCGTACCCTCTAGAAATGAAAATCTCTTGCGCGATCGCACCCGGTTCTTTTTTAGAAACTTCCTGCAAAGCAACCCGCTTCTTCCTTTTCGCACCTAAAGCGGCAGCAAATGCGATCGCATCTGCATAAGTTTGAAAAGGCCCAGTTGTATCATTTCCCAAAGTCAAAGCTTTCACTAAATCAGCTTTATCTTTCCCAACTCTAACTCGATTTGCACCCATTTTAATTACTCAGTCCACAAAAGTTTAATCCGTTTTTGAAAACCGCCTCGTTCGTTTCGACGGCGTATTTGTTCAGCAATAATTAATTCCCGATTAATCCCGTAAGTTGCTATAATTGCATCAATAACTTCATATATATCAGCTAATTCTGTTATTAAGTTTTCTTCATCAGATGCCGCTATTTCTTGCGCTTCTTCCACTACTTTCTGGCGTAAAGCTTGCCGAAATTCTGATTCAGAAAGAGTTAAAGTTTCACATTTCAACCCACTTTGCTGAATGATTTCAGGAATTTTATCTCTTACCAGTTTGTGATACTCTTTTCGCATCTAACTTTCTCCTTTAACCCTGGTTAAAGATTTGCATTAACCAACGCATAATTGTTGTGTCGTCTTCTGTTTGACTGCGTTGCAAGGTTTCGTTAACTAAAGCTAGAGATAATCCTGGCAAAACTAAAGATTCTTCGATTTCACCGCTGCGTCTTTCGGAAATGGAAAATGCGATCGCTTCCCGTAAATTTGCATCTACTACCCAATATTCTCTAACTCCCGCCCTTTCATAAATTAACCGTTTTCTTCCTAAATCATCTCCCACAGAAGTAGCACTAATTTCTACTACTAACGTAGGCGGATCGTATTCATCTAAATCCACTGGTGAATTAGTTTGAGGAGGTGTTTTTAAATTTATTCCAATATAAAAAGCTAAGTCTGGTTGAAATTCCCTTAAACTTGCCTTTTTAAAACTAGTGTTAGTTAACTGCACAATTTCCAAATTCATCAAAGCGGCAAACAGAATTATTAGGTAGGCAATAACCGAATTTTGTCTACCATGACGAGAACCAAGTGCTGCCATTTCAATCCTCATGTAACCTTGATTATAATAAAACCTTGCCTTTTCATATTCTGGGTTATCTGCTAATTCTAAAAACTCTTCCCAAGTTGCCTTTACCCATGTATCAGTAGCAAAAGTAGAACTAAAAACCATAATCCACCTCCGTAATTTCAGTATATTCAAATTCGTTCGGACTTTGCCTAATTAACGGATAATTCTTACCACTTAATGTAATGTTATCTTGTTCGCAATCAGGTTTAGAAGAGTAATAAGTCAACACATATTCTCTGCCAATTCTATTAGTAATTTCCTCCGCTACTTCACCTCGCCATTGAGTTTTTGTCACCAAAACTACTAATTGATTTGCTAATTGGGGAATGATTTTGGCAATTTGACGACGATAGATTTCATCTAAACTACCAAAAGGTGAATCCATCACAATGGGAAAAGTACTACTATCAGGAACCATCATTTCCTCTTTACTCCATTCTCGCACGCGATCGATAATTCCCCCAATAAATGAGAGACTGAGAATTTGATTCTCTCCCGTTGAAGCACCAACTAACGCCTCTTTCCCCGATGTATTTTCAATCAGCGTTAGTTCGTATTTGTCGCTAAGTTTGGGAATATATGCTTTAAAGGAAATCGAACTAAAAATTTCCTGCACTCGCTTTTCTAATTGGCTGCGAAAATGTTGATCTAACCGAGATTTATACTCATTTAAACGAGAAATAGCATCCTGAGTTGCAGCAATTCTTCGCTGCGCCAATAACTGCTTTTCTTCGTTAGATTGCTGTTTAGTAATCTGCTTCAAAAGCACATCAATTTCTGCCTTAAAGTCAGAGATTTTTTGCTTATTTTCTCCCTCTTCTAAAGTTAATTCTCGAATCTTACTTTCAATTTCATCCAGTCGCTTTTGTAAATTACGGATTTCTTCAGCAGGGTTTTTACGTAACTGTTCGCTAATACTTTCTAACTGAGTTTCAATTTGGAAAATTTCTTGGCGAAATTGGTTAATATTCGCCTGTTCTTTGTCCACATCTTCCCAAAAAGTTGTAGCTTGTCGATCGATTTCATCTACTTGGGTACTAATGCGAATTGCTGTTTCTTCAACTGCTGCCATATTAGCTTTATCTAACCAATTGCTAACATTTTTATGAAACTCTGTACCATCGCTTAAATCTGCACCGCAAATGCAACGCTGAGAATTAAGTAATTGATTAATAAATTCACGAGAAATTCCCGCAGTTAATTCACCTCGCTGTTTTAAATCGTCAAGAATTGCGCGAAATTCAGCAGTTAATTCTGGCAATAAAACCGCGTAACCTTTGGTAGAAATCGCACGGTTTAGCGCTTCTTTGCTTTTTTTCAGTCTTTCTCGACTGGCTGTTTTTTGCGCTTCTAATTCTTTGCGTCTTTCTTCCAAATCTTTAGCGCCGCTAATGTCTCGAAAGCGGGTACTAGTTTCTCGCTTCAATGTTTCTTGGTGCGCTAATTCTTGAGAAATTTCCGTTTGACGATTTTCTAAACGTTCAATTTCCTTTTCTTTCTGCTGCTGTTGTTTTAATAGCTGTTTTGTTTCCGTATCACCAATAGTTTTTAACTCATCTTCTAAACTTTTCTTAGCTTCCCCCAAATGCTTGATAGAACGATTTAAAACTTCCACACCTAACATAGTTTTAGTTGCTTCGGCAATTTCAATTTTATTATCAGAACGAACAATTCTTTCAATTCGTTCTCCATCAAAAAAGAAATATTGATGTAAGGTTTCGGGTAAAATTTTACCAATAATATCATCAGGTTGTTCTGTAGGAAGTTTCCAATTCCCATCATCGCCAGCAATTTGCATATATAATTTGCTTTCGCCTTGTTCAATGAATTCACCTTTATAAGCGCGACATTCTCGTTTAGCACGATAGCGTTTTTGGAAGTGTTCCCAAACAATTTCTACCCAACATTCAACCGCTTCTCCAGGGTTAGCTTCCGATATTGCTCTTTTATTTACTAAGTATTCTTCCGAAGCAAAAGCCGCTGTAAATTTGTTATATAAAACCCAAGTAAAAGCATTCAGTAAAGTAGTTTTTCCTGAACCATTATTACCGTGAATAATTGTAGTATTTTGTTCCTCTCCATAAGCAAAAGAAATTTCAGGACTCTTGCCATAAAAACAGCGAAAATTGCAAAGTTTGATCGAAATTAATCTCATCGAATTACATCCTTAACGATGAGTAAAATGTCTTCATTAATTTTATAAGGTGTTTTCATATAAAGCTTATCTTTTTCCGCTTGTCTCACCCTGTCAATGATTTGTCGCACTTCTGGCGGCGCAGTGGTAATAGGTTCTTGTACATAACTCAGGTTGAGTTCTTCGCTCATCTTTTACTGCTACTCTGAAATAATCTCTTATTTAATCTATTGTATTTGCCCAGGATTCTAAACAGTAAAAATACTAATTTACTTAATCTGGTTACTTAGAATTCCCAATCCCCAGTCCCTAGTCCCCAGTCCCCAGTCCCTAATCCCCCTCAAATATCCAACAATCCATACCGTTTTTGCAAACTCAGTAATTTCATTCTCGCTTCCCCTGCATTTACCGCCAAATCTGCAAATTCTACTAATCTTCGCAACTCTTTTCTTAACAGATTCCTTTCGACTTCTAACGCTTCTCGGTCTAATTCTGGAGGTAGCACAATCATATCGAATAAAGTTGCCCTTTGTTTGCCGGGAAAAGGGCGTAAAATTCGTCCGCGACGTTGAATAAATTGTCGAGGATTGTTACTGCTTGCCAAAATTACAGCATTTTCAATTGCTGGAATATCCACCCCTTCATCCAAACAGCGAATTGCCACCAAACCTTGTAATTCTCCCAACTCAAATTGTCGCCGCAAATCTTCTCTTTCGTCCAAAGGAGTTTCCGCCGTATAAGTGCTGACTCGATAACCTAATTCGGTTCCCAAAATCTTTGTCACCGCCTTGAGTTGGCGGGTACTTTCCACCGAACCATCCCCACAATAAAATAAAGTATGACAGGTTTCCAAACGATTAGCCATTAAGTTTCGCAACGCTTTTAATTTATTCGCTGCTGCGCCAATTAATCTCGCCCTTTGAATTAATAAAGGTGTCAAATCTTCATTTTCTTCATCAGAAATAGCAGATGTTTGTCCTTCCTGTTGACGATAGAGTAACGCCCGTCCAATTTGGCGAGTTAACTTAATATAATTCCTGGTTTCTGTTTCGGTGAGTTCGACTAAGATTGGATAATAAAAATAAGGTACTAAAGCCCCAGCTTGGATGGCATCTTTTAAATTAAATTCAGGTTGTAAAACTGTGCCAAAATAGTTAAACAGAGATTCTGTACCTAAGTCATCAAAGTGTCTTTCGGGAGTGGCGGAAAGTGCCAAGCGTAAACCAATTTGTCGAGGTAAACTTTCCTCTAATTTGGGAGCACCTAAGTTATGCGCTTCGTCGCCAATGATTAAACTTTTTTCGGGAAAGTATTTAAGTTGAGATTGAAATCCTTCGCTAATTAAGGTGGCGTTGGTGGTAATGATTGAGAGGAATGGTTGTTTTTGCGATCGCACATTATACAGCTGAGTTGAAAGTTTATCTTGCCAACGTCGCAAATTTTCAAAAGCCAAAATTGGCGATAAACCAAATTTTTCACATTCTCGCGCCCATTGAGTAACTAAATGCCGAAAAGGACAGACAACTAATAAAACTTGCAATCCAATTCTTTGGTAAAGTTCGCTAGTAATTGCTAACGCGGTAATCGTTTTTCCGCTACCTGTTGCCATTTTTAAAGTGCCTCTTCCTTGGTTGACAAACCAAGATTCTACCGCTTGTTTTTGGTAAGGACGCAATTGCAAAGAGTCAGGAATTCTCGGACATCCGGGAGAAGGTTGTTTTTCTTCAATGTGATAACTACCTTTAGCAGCTGATACTTTTAAAAGTCTGTTGACTGCTAGTAGAGTTTCAGCTTGAAATTGGTAATTTATTTGCTTTTTAACGTTATAAATACCCTGAGAATTTCCTTTCACAATTTTACGATCCTTACCACTTTTTATTTATTATAATCCACAACGAGCAAATTTTATAATTTTGCTAACGCTTCGGTAATTGCCCTTTCCTTTTGCGGGTCATTTCCTTGAGCATATTCAATGGGAAAAGGTACTACAATATCGGGAGTTACACCCTTTCCTTCTAGGCGTTGGTTTTCATCAACATAAACATTGGCAACCGCTACATAAAGTAAAGTTCCATCTGCTAGTAAAAAAGGGCGACCTGCAACTACTGCACCAGCCGTTTTCGTGCCAATTACTGAGCCAATTTTAGCTTTTTGAAAACCATAAGCTACTATTTCTTTAGCACTGCGACTGCCTTCATTTACTAACATTACTACTGGCTTTTTCCAATGAGAATAATAAGTGCTGCGTCTGCCATTGCGGTTGATATTAGTTAACGAAAAACCAGGTTGTGCTAAAAAGATATTCAAACCAACCATTGGCGCACCACCCCAACCATCGCGCAAATCTAAAACTAAGGCATCTGCATCTTTTAATCGACCATAAATTAAGTCGTCTTCCAATTGTTGCTGATATTGGTCGCCAGCGTAAGACCAAATGTGAACATAACCGATTTTTTTCCCTTCTCTTTCAATGATTTGGGTACTAGCAATTTGGGCATCTAAAAACATGGTAGTTGTGTCAAACATTTTCGGCGTTACGGTGATTTCTTGCTGGCTATTAGCATTAGTTTTACGCTGAATTTTGAGAGTAACTTTTTGTCCAGCTTTTCCAGCAAAAGATTTAATAGGATGAAATGGTTTACCATCAGCGTTAATTATTTCGTCACCTATTTTTAGTCCAACTTTAGCTGCTGGAGAACCGTCTAAAATGGTGTTAATAAAAGTCTTGTTATTCAATTTTTTGGTATAAATGCCAATATCGCTGTATTCAATCTTTCCTGATGGGAAGATATTCTTTAACTGCTTTTGTAATTCTTGATTCATCGGTGCGAAAATCCCCAAAATTTGATAGTATGCTGGCTCGTTTTGGGTGTAAAATCTAGTGTGAGAGGTGTTTAATTCTCCCAACATTTGATTGATGATAATTGCTGCTTCGTCGGTTGTTTGAGTTTTGCTAATTTGGGGTGCATATTTAGATTGTATTCCTTTCCAATCTACGCCGTTAAATTTAGGGTCGTAAAAGTTATCATTGACAGTTTCCCAGACAGAATTAAAAGTTTTTGACTGGGTAGCCAGCATTCGGGGAATGACTGGGGAAATTAGCCAGCTAAGGAGTAAAATTGAGATGCTAAATAAAATGATTAAAGCTGAGTTTTTCTTCTTGATGAGCCTGAATCTTTTCATCTCTGTCTGTTTATAGCTATGTTGCCTAATTCTAATCAATTTTTTCCATAACTGCTTTGAGTTATAATAAAGTCCTTATTCTTTCTTCGTGTCTTACGTGCTACGCACACGCTACGCGAACGTGGTTCAAAATTAATTACGTTAAAGGTAGTTTAGAAAATGTCTAATAAAGTAAAATATTTGCTGCTGGGTTTATTGGTAATTGGTATAGCTAATTGGTTTAGTCATTCTTATAATTTTGCGATGATGGGGTTGATTACTTTTTTAATTGCTTATCTTTCTAAGGGGATGCGGCGTTATCGATCGCACAACCCCCACTCCCAAGATGAATAATTTTTGAGAACGCAGATGAAAGCAGATAAACGCAGATGAACGCAGATGTATATCTAGATTTACTGTAGGTTGCTTGAGATTTTTTCACTTTAAAATTCGACAATTTGGAGAGAGGAGAAAATTACTTTAATCTTCTCCTCTTTGCCTTTTTCTAAAGTGCGTCGGTGACTATTTGTTGTGCTTCTTGCAAGATTTGTTCTAGGTGGTTTTCGCTTTGGAAACTTTCGGCATAGACTTTATAAACGTTTTCTGTGCCGGAAGGACGTGCGGCAAACCAACCATTTTCTGTGGTTACTTTTAGTCCGCCTATTGAAGCATTATTTCCTGGCGCTTTGGTGAGTTTTGCTGTGATTTGATCTCCTGCCATTGTTCCTGCTTTCACATCTTCGGGGGAGAGTTTACCCAAGCGTGCTTTTTGTTCAGGAGTAGCGGGTGAGTCAATGCGTTTGTAATAAGGTGTGCCCAAACGTGCGGTTAAATCTTGATAGTGTAATCCTGGATCTTTTCCGGTTTTGGCGGTGATTTCTGCGGCTAAAAGATCCATGATAATTCCGTCTTTGTCGGTTGTCCAAACTGTACCATTTTTGCGTAAAAATGATGCTCCGGCACTTTCTTCTCCGCCAAATCCAAAGGACCCGTTTAATAAACCGTCAACAAACCATTTGAAACCTACGGGTACTTCGGAGAGTTTGCGGTTAATTTCTTTGGCTACCCGATCGATCATACTACTACTTACTAAAGTTTTCCCGATCGCACTTTCTCCCGACCAACCTGTACGATTAGTAAACAAATACCAAATCGCTACCGAAAGGAAATGATTCGGATTCATTAATCCCACACTACGAGTAACAATTCCATGTCTGTCGGAGTCGGTATCATTGCCAAAAGCAATGTCATAATCATCTTTGATTTTGACTAAACTCGCCATCGCATAAGGAGATGAACAATCCATGCGAATTTTACCATCCCAATCTACGGTCATAAACCGGAATGTTGGGTCTACGGTGTTATTAACCAAGGTAATGTTTAGGTTGTAGCGATCGGCAATTGGTTCCCAATAAGCTATATTAGAACCACCCAAAGGATCGGCACCAATGCGAAGTCCTGCCGATCGAATTACATCAATATCAACCACATTTTCTAAATCGTTGACGTAAGGAGTAATGAAATCATAAAAATGAGTTGTTGATGCTTTCAACGCAGATTCATAAGAAATTCGTCGCACATCTCGATTGTTATTTGCTAACAATTCATTCGCCCTTTCTTGCACCCATTTCGTAATTTCTGGTTCCGCAGGGCCTCCAGAAGGAGGATTATATTTAAAACCGCCATCAGAAGGGGGATTGTGCGAAGGTGTGATAATAATTCCATCTGCTAAACCAGTGGTTTTGCCTTGGTTGCAGGTGAGAATGGCATAAGAAACCACCGGAGTCGGCGTAAACTGAGCATATCCTTCCCCAGCAGCAATGTAAACCTCTACGCCATGAGCAGCTAACACTTCCAAAGCGGTCTTTTGCGCGGGAGCAGAAAGAGCGTGGCTATCCATTCCCATGTACAATGGGCCATTGATGCCCTGACTCTGGCGATATTCCACCACAGCTTGAGAAACGGCGAGAATGTGGTCTTCGTTGAAAGTGCCGTTGCTGGAAGAACCCCGATGTCCCGAAGTGCCAAAACTAACTTTTTGCAACGGATTTGCAGGGTCGGGATGAACTGTGTAATAGTCATCCAAAAGTTTGGTGACATCAATCAAAATGTTGTCAGGTGCGGGTTTTCCCGCCAGCGGGTTGACCTTTTCTTCTACTGTTTGCATTATGCCCTCTGTCCAATTCTCGTCATGTTTTTCAAGTTAAGAATAGCTCGAAATGTGACTGCATGGAGTGTGGTAGCTAACTTTGCTTCGCTACTGTTTTAGGATAATGGTTTCAATATTAATATTTACATTAAGATTTGATTGTTAATATCCAAATTCTATTATAGATAGACGATCGGAACCATAAAAACTAAAATATTCTGACTTTTGTCCTGTAACTATTTACCTTTCTAGGTATCCTTAATATAACTTTCTAAATTAGAGTTCAGGGAAAATAAAAAATGTCTAACTCTCAGCAACAACCGTCACCCCAAGAACCATTGAGCCTTGCCGATATTATTCCTTACCAAGAAGCATTTAGCCCTAATTTATACAAACAGAGATTAGCAAAATTTTTGCTCTTTTTTGCCTTGTTTCCGCTTGCACTCAGCTGGTTAATCAACATCACAGGTGTTGGTGGATCTTTGCGGCAAACAGCTGGGTTTTTAGGAATTTACTACGCTTGTATGTGGGGCGTAATTTTGCACGATCTAATTAAACCACAGCGATTTTCTTGGAGCAATACTATTACCTGTGTAACATTTACCGCTTTAGTTGGCATTCCCATAGATTTATTTTTGCAACAAGTTCCTCCATTTAGCTTTCTTTATGCTGGAATCGATCGAGGTGGACTACTGACTTTAATTGGGTTTGTCTTCGGGGTGGGAGTGTTAGAAGAATTTGTAAAAGCTTTGCCAGTTTATTTATTTTTAATCCGTACAGGTAAAGTAATAGACCCTTACACAGCAGCATTTTATGGTGCAATGTCCGGTTTAGGATTTGCAATTTCTGAAGGGGTAAATTATTCAATTCAATATGCAATGGGATTAGGAGAAGGCATAACAGCAACATTTTTTGGCAATGTTGAACCAACAAATTTATTAGGCGAATATCTATTAGTTAGTACAATTCGCTTTATTTGTTTGCCCCTATTTCATGCAATTTGGGCAGGAATTTTTGGTTATTTTTTGGGGTTATCAGCTATGAGTAATTCCCAAAAAACTACAATTATGTTAATTGGCTGGGCAATTCCAGCTGTATTACATGGATTTTACAATACTTTTGCGGAAACTGCGATCGGTCTTTTTGTCATGGCATTCTCAATTTTGTTATTTCTCACCTATCTGCGAAATGGTCAAAAAATGAGTGGGCAATCATTGAATAAGTAGTAAATTAAAATTACCTTTGTTTAATTATTACTAATGTAATATCATCGAATACTTTTTGTTCGTTGATAAAATTCATTACATCATCAATCACAGCTTGACGAATTTCATCAGCTGACAGATGATAACTTTTTTGCAAAACTGTATAAAATCTTTCTATCCCGTACAGTTGATTTTCCCAATTTACAGCCTCAGTAATACCATCAGTATAAAGTACGGCAATTTCTCCCGATCGCAAAGTAATTTCTATCTGTTGAATAAACGGCGTAATATCCGGTTCTAACCCCAAAGGAAACCCCAAATCAAAAGTATCAAATCGTTCAATTTCTCCATTATTTCGTACCACTATTAACTCTTCATGTTGTCCACTTAAACGCATTATTCCCGCCTCATATTCCAGCAGCAATAAAGTCATATTCTTAGGCGATTTCATCCGACTAGTGTTGCGATAAATTATTTGGTTCAAAGCATTTAGAAACTTCACTGGATCTGTTTCTTCTATGGTTAGCAAAGTTCGCACAGCTGTCTGTGCCATAATCATCACTACACCACTTTCTAACCCATGACCTGTAACATCCCCAATCCCAATTTTAACTTTACCATTTTGTTGAAGAACATCATAATAATCACCGCCAACTTCATAAGCAGGTGCCATAAAACCAGAAATATCAAGTTCTGTAATTTCTTTAAGTTCCTCTTCTTTAGGTAAAATCATTTCTTGTAATTGTCTGGCAACTTCTAACTCAGCACTCATGCGTAAATTCTCTTTTTTCAGTAGTTCATTTAAGCGAGTCACTTCTTCGTTAGAGTAGCGCAAAGCAGTAGCTATTTTATTAAAAGAATTCACCACCTGACCAAGTTCATCTTTATTTTCTAGCGTGATGTTTCCGCCAACAAAACCACTAGTCATTTGTTTAGCAGCTTCGTCTAGATGCTCTACTGTCAGCATAACTGCTTTGTAAAAAGCAATCCAAAGGTAAATAACTATTCCAGAAATTAACGAAACAAAAATTAAAATTAATTTTTGTCTTATTATCAAGTATTTAATTCTAGCTTCTAAAATTTTATTTAAGCTTTGGGAAATCTCATTTTCTAATTTAGAGCTTAACTTTAAAGTTTGATCGGCTTGATGTATGTAATTAAGTGGTTGTACATTGGCGTATGGACTAGTGAGTATATCAAGTTGTTTATTTAATGTTTTAGTAGTTAGTAGAAGCTCTTGTAAATCCTGATTAACTCTGAACCGCAATTTTTTGGAATTAGATTGATTAAAAGATACTTCTAAATTACGAGATAAATCTTGAGTATAATCTTTTAATAAACCTGATAACTGCACTAATCTACCTCGCTCCTCTGGGGTGATTTCTTCATTACGATTAATACTATTACCAAGAATTTTAATTTCAATTAAAGTTCTTTGAATTAAAGGAAGTTTAGCGAGAATAGCATCACTGAAATAATAGGCATCTAGATAAGGGTCTAAAATTAAATTAGAACTTTCTCCAATTTTTGCGGTGAGATCGTAAGTTTGTGCGATCGCTCGATTATAAAAAACATCCTTAGTCTCTGGACTCCAAATATGATAATTTTCTTGTAACTGCTCCCAGGTACTTTTAATTTCATTCAAGTCATTAGTAGTTATTAATTTATTTCCCCATTCCTTATCTTTTTCTATTAAAATTTGAAAACTTTCCTCGGTTTTGTGATTAGCTTCTCTACTCTTACTTCGCTGAAATTCAGAATTAAACTTATACTTTAACTCTTGCTCAATTAAATAATTTTCAAATATAGAGCTTCTCAGGTTACGTAAATATTGCAAATACTTAATTCCATAAGTTTGCTTTTGAGTAAAATCAATCCGAATATTAGTTTCTAACAACAATAAATACATAATTAAACATAAAGGTAAAGCCAGCAATACAGTAATTAAAGTAAACTTTTGCGGATACTTAAGTTGGTTCATCAAATAAACAGCTGGTCTAAAAAGTTTCTTCATAAATTTACTAAAAAATTAACAATTTTAATTATTAAATTATTTCTATTGTAGACAATAATGTGATAAAATTTTTAGAACAAATATATCATAGCTAAAAAACTCGGTAACTTTTCCAGAAACGGGTTGATTGAGTATAAAGGTCAAAGGGGAAGGAGAGATATTTTTTCTCCCATCCCCCTTTTACCTGAAATTTGGCATTACTAAGTCAATCAATTTGGATAGCGATAAACAGGTAACTCGTCTACTCGCATTTCAAATGGTGCAGCTTTACTTCCAGGCGAAGAAACTCTTATTTTGCCTTTTTTGGCTATGCGTTTGAGTACAACGCCTATTTTCACTAAAGATTTTAAAACTTGCCAGTTAACTATTTGATCTGGACATTCAATAATTAGCGTTGGTGCTTCGCTATAAGTGGTAATATACCACTCACAATTAGAAAGCAATGCTTGCTGTTGGGGATGACAAGCATCATAAAAATATTTAGCAAGCATCTCTTCCAATTGTAGACGTTGCAAAGTATCGTCCAAGCCGGAAGCATTAGGTGGTAAATCTTCAAATGGTAGAGAAGAATGATTCATAGTAATTCCCCATCTCTTTAATCAGAGATTGCTGTTTTGGTACGGGGACAAGTTTCTAAGTCTTGATGCACAGGAACTTCAGCTTTTAAACCAATCCAAGCGTTAATTTTTTCTAAGTTAAATCCCACTGTCTGCACATCGCCAACTTGGATCAATGGACGGCGAATTAATAAAGGATCTGCCATCATTAATTCTAAAGCTGTATCTTCATCTAAAAACTCAGGATTTACGTCGCCTGATTTAACGCGAGGTGCGGTGTAATTAAACCACTCTTTAACAGGCAAATTTCCAAAAAAAGGACGTAGTTTTTCTTTAGTCCAAGTAGTAGTTAAGAGATTTTCAGGTTGTACTTGGTGTCCAGCTTCTAAGAGTAAAGCTTTCTGTTTTTTGTTGTTGGTACAACCTGGCTTTTCGTAGAAAATTACAGTAGACATCATAGGTTAATTGGGGTGAACTAGGTTAGGATTAAGTCAAGGGAAATTGTTGATAGCTGTACATGGTTGGTGAGAGTTTATCAGCTAACAAATCAACAATTTTTTCAGGAGACATTTTGCTACAGCGAACTTTTCCTGGCATTAAAAGGACGTTAGGTGCAGAGGAACAACATTTTAAACATCCGGTATATTCAATGACTACTTGATTTTGCAAACCCCGATCGCACAAAGCTGCTTCTAGTTGTTGACTCAGCTTTTTACCACCCCGCTTCATGCAACCGGATTTTTTACACATTAATAACTTAATTTTTTTAGATTTAGGAGTTGCTTCTACAATATCTACTGTTGGTAAGCAGTCATTATGGCAATCCTTTTCGGAACATTCACTAACTTTATTAACTTGATACGCTATTAATTTAGGTAAATCTGTAAAATCCTTTTGTTTTTTTTCTCCCGATACTTCAATGCGATCGCCAGGAATTAAAACCTGTTTAATTTTTACCCTAGTTTCTTTCGGTAATTTAACTTGCAACACATTATTTTCCACCGCAATTCGCAAAGATTTAATTTTCCCACTGGACTTTTGTTCAAAACCTAAAAACTGTCCTTCCAAAAAGAAGCTTGACTGAGGTTGAAAACTACACATATCCATCGGGGTGACTCCTAAATCTTTACAAATGTGGACGCAGAATTTATCTCATTAAGTTTGTTGTAGCGACTTTAGTCGTACATTCCTAAATCAAAGGACTCAGGACTTACGCAGTGACGCTATCAGGTAGGTGGAATGGTGCGTTAGTCATAACGTAACGCACCCTACAAAAATTCAACTTAGTCGCGGATTACCTTAGCCTCTACAGTCATTGGTAAAGATAAAGTATCGGTCAAATCAGGAATTACTAATTCCCAACCATTTGCTAAAACGAAATGTTTGCCTTCCGAAACTTCCTTTTCGCTGACAACTTCCTCTTCTAAATCTTTCTTGGGTACATAAGCAATTAAATGTCCATCGCAATTATGACGCAACATTACTTTCATAAAATTCCTCCACTAGTTCCAATTCTTTTTTCCGGCAACCAACTATGACACCTCTTTCTACAAAATGTACTGCATAAATATAGTACATTTGCAAATAGTCACCTATACCAACTATGTATCCCGTATCTCCTTTTTTTGCTAAAGTTTCTCCGATTTCTTTATTAGGAAAAGTTCCATCATTACGGATTAACTTTTTCACCCTCACCTTATCTTCCATATCAAAGGCAGGTGGACCATATAGTTCATTTTCTTCTGATGCCGATCCCATGAGCCATCCTCCTTGTATTAACTAAATCCAACAATTCTTCAATAGTCAAACCGCGTTTTACTTGTCCTGAAAGCTGACGCACTTTTTCTAAAAGTGACTCTATTTCCTCTGGTTCAAGAACAATATTATGCTGTTCTAAAACCTTAATTAGTAAATGCCTCCCTGAATGTTTTCCCACTACTAAACGCCGTTCCCAACCTACTTCTTCTGGAGCGAAAGGTTCATAAGTTAAGGGATTTTTCAATACACCGTGAGCGTGAATTCCTGACTCGTGAGCAAAGGTATTTTGACCGACAATTGCTTTCCAAGGGGGAACTTCATTTCCTGATGCTTTGGCGACTAATTGTGAGAGTTCTTGAAACTTGCGGGTGTTGATTCCGAGATCCATTGCGTAAACTCGTTTCAACCCCATGACTACTTCTTCTAAAGCAGCATTACCTGCTCTTTCTCCCAATCCATTAACAGTAGTATTGACTGATTTTGCGCCAGCTAAAATTCCGGCGATCGCATTTGCAGTTGCCATCCCCAAATCATTATGGGTGTGCATTTCCACAGGAATTTCTAACTGCGAAACTAACTGTTTTACTTTCGCGTAAGTACTAAAAGGATCGAGTATTCCTACAGTATCACAAAACCGAAATCTAGAAACACCTAATTCTTGAACCAATAGTGCTACATCTAACAAAAAATTATCATCTGCTCTCGAAGAATCCTCACCCCCAACTGAAACAAACAAACCTTTATCTAAGGCAAAGTTAACACTATCTTTCAGTCGGGATAAGATTAACTGCCATTGTCCCTGAAATTTGGCTTCTATTTGAATTTCCGAGACAGGAATCGAAATATGAACTCGTTGCAAACCACAAGCTATAGAAGCTTCAATATCAGCTAAAACTGCACGGTTCCAACCCAGAAGTTTGGCAGACAACCCAGCTTTTACTACTTGAAAAATCGCCTTTTGTTCTTCTTTCCCCATCGCTGGAATGCCTATTTCTAATTCTTGCACTCCAATGCTGTCGAGGAAAATCGCGATCGCCAATTTCTCTTCTAAAGTAAAAGCCACGCCAGCGGCTTGTTCGCCATCTCGGAGAGTCGTATCATTAATCTGAACAATTTCACTCATGGTACTGCACAAGTTTAAAGTTTGAAATCTTTATGGGTCTGCATTTCTAGCCAATCGAAAATTTTGGTTAACTGCTCGATCGAAATTAATCCATACTGCCAAAGTAACATCGGCAAAGGGTCATGCCACTGCTGATGAGTACGGAGTGCCATTGCGATCGCAGAACTAGAGATTTCTAAATCATACTGGAGAAAGTTTATCAATTCGTTAAACTTAAAACTGCGATCCATAACCACACCTCGCGTACTTGGATTAAATTAACTAGAATTACTTAAATCTCTGGGAATTTTAGTTTGCCAGCAGCGCTCTAACCAATCAATCAATTCCCCACGAGAAGCAATAAATTGCTGCACAGTACTGCGAACTAAAATTGCTTCAATACCGTTATTTACATCAACTCGCAGAGAACCATCATTAGGACACCAACAAGAAATCATTAACTCTTGCAAGCGATGATAAACTTGCCAACGATTCGGACGAGAAATCTCGACAATCTGACTAGCTAAAGGGGGAACATTATGAGAGTCAAACATAATTTTCTTGATTGATTCTCGGTAAATTTTTCAGTTCTTTTACTTGTTGCTCCAATTGCTCAATGCGATCGAGTAAACTGCGAATTACAGTTGCTTCCGTATCAGGTAACTTGCCATGCTCTAACGGACAACCTTTACCCTGCTTAGAAACAATTCGCCCCGGAATTCCCACCACCGTGCAATCAGTAGGAACATCGCGCAGCACAACCGAACCAGCACCAATGCGGACATTATCGCCAACGCGGATATTACCCAGCACTTTCGCGCCAGCACCCACCACCACATTGTTTCCTATAGTAGGATGGCGTTTACCGCTTTCTTTTCCCGTACCACCGAGAGTAGCGCCTTGATAAATTAGCGAGTAATCGCCAACGATCGCAGTTTCGCCAATCACTACCCCCATGCCATGATCGATAAACACACCTTGACCGATCGTTGCACCCGGATGAATCTCAATTCCCGTGAACAACCTGCCAACGTGCGAAATCAGGCGCGGGAAAAAACTTACCTCGTGTTTGTACAACCAATGAGCAACGCGATGCAAACACAGAGCATGAAAACCAGGGTAACAGATAATCACCTCCAGCCAATTCCGCGCCGCTGGATCTCGCTCAAAGATAATCCGAAAATCTGTCAGTATTGCTTTGAATCCCGAAGAATCGCTTTTTTCTGAACCAGATCCAGGAGTCTCAGAACTAGGAGAACGCCTCAAACTCTGGTGTTGAGATACTTTGTCAGTCGGTTTGGTGAAAGGCAGTAGCATCGACAGAGGAACCAACGCTGTTCTCCTGCTTATAACAAATCGATTTTGCAGGGTGCGATCGTTCTGAGTGGATTGGAATTATTAGACTTATTAACCTTGCACTCAAAGTCCTCAAACCCTCTCTATTTAATAGATAAAAAAAACTTTGGGGGTAGGGGGTCGAGTATTTTTCCCATCAGGTACAAGTATTTTTTACTAGGGGTACTGGCATTTTTGTACTCAAAATCTAACCCCAACCTCCTTAACTGGTAAGGGTTTCAGCCTAATATCATTATTAAAAAAATCTGTACTCACAAGTCAGATTTACTAGGGTACTGGGGACTCTTGACTAGGGACTGGGATTCCTGATAAACCTCCTCGTTCCTCGTTTCCTCGTTCCCTCGTTCCCTCGTTTCCTCGTTCCCAGGTTCCACCTGGGAATAAAAGCCGGGAGGTTCCAATACCGCTCGGTTAAGGGTAGGGGCGTTCGCGTAGCGTGCCCCTACAAAGGGGAAAATCGTTAACCGAGCAGTATTGCGGGAGGTTCTACCTCCCCCAGTCCCCAGTCCTCAGTCCCCAGTCCCCAGTCCTCAGTCCCCAGTCCCCAGTCCCCAGTCCCCAGTCCCCAGTCACACGAGAGGAACGAGAGATAACTAAAAGCTTTTTGCCTTTCCAAATTGAGTGTAACAAATTTTGTCACAATGACTACCATTTAAATTATTAAAGTGCTATTTTAGATACAGAACCAAAGAGTGATTTGCAAATCGCACAACTGGAGTGACTAAAAACTCTGCTCCAAAGCTACTTTTAAATAGATTTTGAGTACAGGGTTGGAGAGCAAAAACCAGGCAGGAAAAACCCTCAAACCTTTGATATATAAAGGTTTACGCCTGAGTACAAGCAATTCCCGCACCCCTCACCAGAAATACTCACACCTCTACCCGTAAATACTCGTACCCTCACCCCAAAAAAAATTTTCGATCTAGGTAAACCAACGGTTTGAGGGCTTGAGTACAAATGTAATAAATTCAATAAATCTGAATCCAGGGCAAAAACTGGGACTGGTTGAAGACCACTTGTTATAAATCCAATAACGTCAGGCACTTAAATTTCAGCAAGAAGACCAAACAAGGTTCGCTTCTTTTGCAGGTAAGTGTACTCACGCCGGAAACACAGCAAGTTACTGGGAAATTCGATGTCTTCAACCACAACTTTACTCACGACGACACCGGAAGCGACGACAACATCAGATGCAGCCACTGCTAAAACCAAAAAATCTGGCGGTTGCGGTTGCAGTTCTTCTTCCACTGAAACGACCCTCGACGAAAAGATTAAAGAACGCATCGCCAAGCACCCTTGCTACAGCGAAGAAGCGCACCACCATTACGCCAGAATGCACGTTGCAGTTGCACCAGCTTGCAACATTCAATGCAACTACTGCAACCGTAAATATGATTGCGCCAACGAAAGCCGCCCTGGAGTAGTTAGTGAACTCCTGACACCGGAAGAAGCCGCACATAAAGTATTGGTAATCGCCGGAAAAATTCCTCAAATGACGGTTTTAGGAATTGCAGGTCCCGGAGATCCTTTGGCTAACCCCGAAAAGACTTTCCGCACCTTTGATTTAATTGCTGACAAAGCCCCAGATATTAAACTGTGCTTGTCTACCAATGGTTTAATGCTTCCCGATCATGTCGATCGCATCAAACAACTCAATGTCGATCACGTCACCATAACTATTAATATGGTAGACCCGGAAGTAGGAACCAAGATTTATCCTTGGGTACACTACAGACGCAAGCGCTACAGAGGTGTTGAAGGAGTTAAAATCCTCCACGAAAGACAGATGGAAGGCTTGCAAGCCCTCAGAGAAGCCGATATCCTCTGCAAAGTCAACTCAGTAATGATTCCCGGTATTAACGACGAACATTTAGTTGAAGTTGACAAAGTAATCCGGCAAAATGGCGCATTCTTGCACAACATTATGCCCCTGATTTCCGCACCGGAACATGGCACCCACTTCGGTTTAACAGGTCAGAGAGGACCCACACCCAAGGAACTGAAGGCGCTACAAGACAACTGTTCCGGCAACATGAAAATGATGCGCCATTGCCGTCAATGTCGCGCTGATGCGGTGGGATTGTTGGGTGAAGACCGTTCTCAAGAGTTTACCAAAGAGAAGTTCTTGGAAATGGCACCTGAATACAACCTAGAGAAGCGTCAGGAAGTCCATGCAGCTATTGATAAAGTTCGCGAAGAACAAGAAGCTATCAAAGTTGCCAAAGCGTTAGCTAAGAAAGCTGCTAACACTCCCAAAATCTTAGTTGCAGTAGCGACAAAAGGTGGCGGTTTAGTTAACCAACACTTCGGTCATGCTAGAGAGTTCCAAATTTACGAAGTTGATGGCGTAAGTGCCAAATTCGTCGGACACCGCAAAGTTGAACAATACTGCCAAGGCGGTTTCGGTGAAGAGGAATCTTTAGACGGCATGATGAAGATGCTGGAAGATTGCAAAGCTGTCCTAGTTTCCAAGATTGGTCATTGTCCGCAAGAAACTTTGCAAAAAGCTGGAATTGAACCAGTGGAAGCTTTCGACCTAATCGATAAGGTGGCTTTGGAATTCTATCAAAAGTGGCTCTCCACTCAAACTGCAACAGTGTAACTTCCATTTGGGGGTTATGAGTTACGTCGATAAGTTATGAGGGATGAATAAATTCAAAACTCATAACTAACTCAAAACTCAAAACTCTAAACTCTAAACTCTAAAAGGAGGGGCGATGACTTACACAATTACGAATAACTGTATTGCTTGCGATCGCTGTTTACCCCAATGTCCAACTAACGCAATTTCTGTTAAAGGACAGACCTACCAAATAGACTCTAAATTATGTAATGGTTGCGTCGGTTTTTACAGCGTTCCTCAATGTCAAGCGGTTTGTCCAACTAATAATGGGTGTGTTCGTAGTCTAAGTGCGATCGCCTCTTCTGAGGATTACTGGGAGTCTTGGTTTAACACCTACAATCACTTAATTAATCGCATCAATAAAACCAAGCAAAACCCTTATTGGCAAAAGTGGTTTAACACCTATTCCCAAGAACTTAAAAGAGTCATTGTATCTCGTTAATCTCAGAAATGTAGGAGCAGCATTATGTCAGTAATTTATTTAGATAACAATGCCACTACAAAAGTTGATGAAGCAGTTTTAGAGGCAATGCTGCCCTACTTGACCGAGTTTTACGGTAATCCTTCTAGTATGCACACCTTCGGCGGTCAAGTTGGCAAAGCAGTTAAACAAGCTAGAGAACAAGTTGCCGCTTTGTTAGGTGCAGAACCTACAGAAATCATCTTTACAAGTTGTGGCACAGAAGGTAATAATTCAGCGATTCGCGCCGCTATAGCAGCACGCCCCAACAAGACTCACATTATCACTTCTCAAGTCGAACACGCTGCTGTTTTAAATCAGTGCAAACAGCTAGAAAGTCAAGGTTATACTGTTACTTATCTTTCCGTAAATGGTCAAGGTCAAATCGATTTAGATGAGTTGGAAGCATCCCTTACAGGTAACACAGCTTTAGTTTCGATCATGTATGCTAATAATGAAACTGGTGTGGTGTTTCCGATCGAACAAATCGGTCAAATCGTTAAAGAAAAAGACGCGATCTTTCACGTAGACGCAGTGCAAGCAGCCGGGAAAATTCCCCTCAATATGAAAACTAGCACTGTGGATATGTTGACAATTTCTGGTCACAAATTGCACGCCCCCAAAGGTCTTGGTGCTTTATATGTAAGAAAAGGTGTAAGATTCCGTCCCTTATTAATTGGCGGACATCAAGAAAGAGGAAGACGTGCAGGAACAGAAAATGTACCGGGAATTATTGCATTAGGAAAAGCTAGTGAATTAGCACTACAACATTTAGATAATGTATTTGAAGAAAAAGCCTTGCGCGATTTGTTAGAACAAGGTATTCTTAATACAGTACCTGATACAGTAGTTAACGGACATACCAAAAACAGACTTCCCAACACTACAAATATTGGCTTCAAATATATCGAAGGTGAAGCAATTCTGCTTTCCATGAATCAGTTTGGAGTTTGTGCTTCTTCTGGTTCGGCTTGTACTTCTGGTTCCTTAGAACCCTCCCATGTTTTACGAGCAATGGGTTTACCTTATTCAGTTTTACATGGTTCGATTCGGTTCTCCTTGTCTCGTTACACCAAACAAGCAGAAGTCGAAAAAGTCTTATCAATACTGCCACCAGTAATTGAGCGTTTAAGAGCTTTATCTCCCTTCAAAAATGACCAGGAATCCTGGTTGCAAGAGCAAGAAAAAGCCCTAGCTGCTAAATAATGTAGGGGCGGGTTTAGCAGATAATCTCGTTAGCAAACAGAAAAATTAACAACAAAACCCGCCCTGACAAAATTTTCGATTCTTTTCTCAAACTGCAACATTTACAACAAAAATCGCCAAGGCTATGTGGGAATATACAGATAAGGTAATGGACTTGTTCTACAATCCGAAAAACCAAGGATTGATAGAAGCAGCAAACGAAACAGGAATCAAAGTTGTTACAGGAGAAGTAGGTAGCATTGCTTGCGGAGATGCCCTCAGATTGCACCTCAAAGTTGATGAAGCGACAAACATAATTTTAGATGCTAAGTTTCAAACCTTTGGTTGTGCAAGTGCGATCGCTTCTTCTTCTGCCTTAACCGAAATGATTGTTGGCATGACAGTAGACCAAGCATTAAGCTTAACCAACAAAGAAATTGCCGAATACTTAGGCGGATTACCCGAAGAAAAAATGCACTGTTCCGTAATGGGACAAGAAGCATTAGAAGCAGCGATTTTCTCCTACAAAGGTATCCCTCTAGCACATCATGAAGAAGACGAAAGTGCCATGATTTGTCGCTGCTTTGGGATTACTGAAACCAGGATTAAAAAGACAATTAAGGAAAATCAACTCACCAGTGCTGAACAAGTCACAAATTATATTAAAGCCGGGGGTGGCTGCACTACTTGTTTATCAGACATTGATGATTTAATTGCCGAGGTTTGGGAAGGAGTAGAACGGGAAAAAATCCAAGTTCCTGTCGTTGAATCAGACACTCTACCTGTATTAACCAACCTGCAAAAAATCACACTCATTCAAAAAGTTCTAGAGACAGAAGTTAAACCATTCTTAGCCGCAGATGGCGGAGATGTTGAACTCTACGACGTTGAAGGTGACAAAGTAAAAGTTGTGCTCAAAGGTGCTTGTGGTTCTTGTCCTAGCAGCACAGTCACTTTGAAGATTGCGATCGAACAAAAATTACAACAACTTGTACTACCCAGCTTAGTTGTTGAATCAGTCTAACACTCAAAAAAACAAAACATGAAAAATTATCAAGAATCCCCAGGAAAAGCTGTGGGAAGGTCGCCGCCAGACCCACGACTGAAGCCCAATCCACAACGGCGATTCATCAATCGCCTCTCAAGTAGACAAATTTCACAGCATAACACTAAGGAGACAAAGCAATGACTGACAATTTTATTAGACAGATTGCGTTCTACGGCAAAGGCGGTATCGGTAAATCCACCACCTCTCAAAATACGATCGCTGGCATGGCTGAACTTGGTCAGCGCGTTATGATTGTAGGTTGCGACCCCAAAGCAGACTCCACCCGTTTGATGCTGCACAGCAAAGCCCAAACCACAATTCTACACTTAGCTGCTGAACGGGGCGCTGTTGAAGATTTGGAACTCGAAGAAGTATTGCTCACAGGCTACCGCGATGTACGTTGCGTTGAGTCTGGCGGTCCAGAACCAGGTGTAGGTTGCGCTGGACGTGGCATCATCACCGCCATCAACTTCTTAGAAGAAAATGGCGCTTATGAAGACCTCGATTTCGTATCTTATGACGTATTAGGCGACGTTGTGTGCGGTGGTTTCGCAATGCCTATCCGTGAAGGAAAAGCACAAGAAATCTACATCGTTACCTCTGGTGAAATGATGGCGATGTACGCAGCAAACAACATTGCTCGTGGTATTCTCAAATACGCTCACTCAGGCGGTGTACGTTTAGGTGGTTTAATCTGCAACAGCCGTAAAGTTGACCGGGAACTCGAACTAATCGAAACCTTGGCAGCACGTCTGAACACCCAAATGATTCACTTCGTTCCTCGCGACAACATCGTTCAACACGCTGAACTGCGCCGCATGACCGTAATTGAATATGCTCCCGACAGCAACCAAGCTGAAGAGTACCGCACATTAGCTAAGAAGATCATCGACAACAAGAAACTCACCGTTCCTACTCCAATCACAATGGACGAATTGGAAGATCTGTTGGTTGAATTCGGTATCTTGGGCGGTGAAGAAGAGTACCAAAAAGCAGTGCAAGCAGACCAACAAAAAGCAGCTGCTGTAGTCTAATCCGTAATCTGTTGGGAATAGGAAATATAGATAGGGAGAAAAATTTCTCTACTCCCTACCCTCCTCCCTTTCCCTACTCCCTACCTCCCTACTCCCTACATTGAAACGAGGCGCACCAATCATGACAACAACCAACATACCCACAACGAACGAAGAGAAAAAAGAACTACTTAAAGAAATTATTGAAGCTTACCCAGAGAAAGGCGGTAAGAAACGGGCAAAACACCTCAACGTATACGAAGAAGGAAAATCTGATTGCGGAGTTAAATCCAACATCAAATCGGTTCCGGGAGTAATGACCACTCGTGGTTGCGCTTATGCAGGTGCAAAAGGTGTGGTTTGGGGACCAGTCAAGGATATGATCCACATAAGTCACGGCCCTGTTGGTTGTGGTTACTATTCCTGGTCTGGTCGTCGTAACTATTACATCGGTATTACAGGTGTTGATACCTTCGGCACCATGCAGTTTACCTCCGACTTCCAAGAAAAAGACATCGTATTTGGCGGTGACAAAAAACTGGCAAAATTGATCGATGAAATGGAAGAACTCTTCCCCTTAAGCAAAGGGATTACCATTGAATCTGAATGTCCCATTGGTTTGATTGGGGATGACATCGAAGCAGTCGCCAAGAAGAAAGCTAAAGAGACAGGTAAGCCAGTAGTGCCTGTACGTTGCGAAGGTTTCCGGGGTGTTTCTCAATCTTTAGGACACCACATTGCTAACGACACAGTAAGAGACTGGGTACTACCTAAAGCAGACGAATACCGTCAAACTCCTGATGGTTTTGTTCCCGGCCCTTATGATGTGAACATCATCGGTGACTATAACATCGGTGGAGACATCTGGCCCTCTCGCATTCTGTTAGAAGAAATCGGCTTGCGCGTACTTTGCCAATTCTCTGGCGATGGTACATTCAACGAAGTAGTAATGACCCCGTTAGCAAAACTCAACCTCATCCACTGCTATCGGTCCATGAACTACATCTGCCGTCACATGGAAGAAGCTTACGGTATTCCTTGGATTGAATACAACTTCTTCGGCCCAACTCAAATTGCTTACTCTCTACGCAAAATCGCCTCGAAATTTGACGAAACAATTCAAGCCAAAGCAGAGGAAGTTATCGCCAGATACCAACCCCAAGCAGAAGCCATTGTTGAAAAATATCGCTCTCGTTTGGGTGGCAAAACCGTAATGATGATGGTTGGTGGTCTGCGTCCACGTCACATTGTCCCAGCTTTTGAAGATTTGGGAATGAATGTGATTGGTACAGGTTATGAATTCGGTCACAACGACGACTATAAACGTACTGCGGAATACATCGAAGACGGCACCATTATTTATGATGACGTTTCTGGTTACGAATTCGAGAAATTAGCTGAAAATTTGAAACCAGATTTGATCGCTGCTGGAATTAAAGAAAAATACGTCTTCCATAAGATGGCGTTACCATTCCGGCAAATGCACTCCTGGGATTACTCTGGCCCATATCACGGCTATGACGGATTTGCAGTGTTTGCACGCGACATGGATTTGGCAATCAACAACCCAACTTGGAGTTTGATTAAAGCTCCTTGGAAGAACGAAGACTAAGGACTAGTCTGGGGACTAGGGACTGGGGACTGGGGACTGGGAAATTTAGCTTTTCGATTCGATTTCCTTTAGTCACCTCCTCTTACCTTCCCCGCACTGCACACTACAGAAGAAGTCCAGACAGTAGCGAAAACATAGGAGAAAAATCATGGCTCAGAACGATGTAAATAAAGTTGCCGACCACTTTGACCTATTCCACCAACCAGAATATCAAGAACTGTTCGAGAACAAAAAACAATTTGAAGGCAGACATTCGGACGAAGAAATCGATCGGGTACGCGAATGGACAAAAAGTTGGGAATATCGGGAAAAGAACTTTTCTCGTGAAGCGTTAACAGTTAACCCAGCGAAAGCTTGCCAACCTTTAGGTGCGATTTTTGCGGCTGCTGGTTTTGAAGGTACTCTACCTTTCGTACATGGTTCTCAAGGTTGCGTTGCTTATTTCCGTACTCATTTAACCCGGAATTACAAAGAACCATTCTCTGCGGTTTCTTCTTCGATGACTGAAGATGCGGCGGTGTTCGGTGGTTTGCAAAACATGATTGAAGGTTTAGCAAACTGTTATGCTCTTTACAAGCCAAAAATGATTGCTCTGTGTACAACTTGTATGGCAGAAGTAATCGGTGATGACTTGGGTGCATTTATCACCACTTCTAAGACTCAAGGTTCTGTTCCACAAGATTTCCCAGTTCCTTACGCTCATACTCCTAGTTTTGTGGGTTCTCACATTACTGGTTATGACAATATGATGAAGGGTATTCTTTCTTGCTTGACTAAGGATAAGAAGACAGAAACCAAGAATGGCAAATGGAACTTTATTCCTGGTTTTGATGCTTATACCAGCAATATTCGGGAATTGAAGAGAATCTTCAATTTGATGGGTGTTAATTACACTGTTTTGGCTGACAATTCGGATTCTTTTGATGCTCCGAATGAAGGCGAATTTGTGATGTACAATGGTCTGACAACTTTGGAAGAAGGTGCAGATTCCATTAATGCTGAAGGTACGATTTCTTTCCAAGCATACGCTACAGAAAAGACCCTCAGCTATATCAATACTGAATGGAAACAAGAAACCGCTGTTTATCGTCCAGTTGGTATTCGCGGTACTGATGAATTCTTGCAAGCGCTTTCTAAGATTACTGGACAACCAATTCCTCGCCAATTAGAAATTGAACGGGGTCGCGCTATTGACGCAATGAACGATTCCCAAGCTTGGTTGCATGGCAAAAAGATTGCTATGTACGGCGATCCTGATTTGGTAATGGGATTAATTAGCTTCTTGTTGGAAGTTGGTGCAGAACCTACTCACATTGTTGTTACTAACAGCAACGAAAAATTTGAAGCTGAAGCAAAAGCTTTGTTAGCTTCTAGTCCTTATGGTGCTGGTGCAACTGTTTGGGGTGGCAAAGACTTGTGGCACTTACGCAGCTTGATCTTCACTGAACCAGTTGATTTGTTGATTGGTAACTCCTACGGTAAGTACCTGTGGCGTGATATCGGTGTGCCCCTGGTTCGCATTGGCTATCCTATTTTCGATCGCCATCACTTACACCGCTATCCTATCTATGGCTACCAAGGTGCTTTGAACTTACTCAATTGGATTGTTAACACTATCCTCGATGAGTTGGATCGCAAGACTGACATTCCTGGTAAGACTGATATTTCCTTTGACTTGATTCGGTAGAGGTGATTGGGGACTGGGGACTGGGGACTGGGTAATTCTCTTTCCCCTACCCTCTACCCCCTAACCCCTACCCCCTAACCCCTAACCCCTCTCTACTTGGTTTTGATAACAATGGCAACTATTACTCACGATCACGATTATCCGATTCCTAGAGGTCGTCCTGGTTTTGATATTTTATTTCCGTTGCGGCAGTGGGTTGATAATTTAGAGGTAAGCGATCGCAAATTAGCTCATTTCCTTTGTAAGTTTATTCCCTGTTGCTGCCCTTTTGAAAGAGATGTGACTTTATTGGGTCACACTTTTCATATCCCCCCTCTTTGTAAATTAAATCCTCTGTATTACGAATTTGTTTCTTTGCGTCTCCGCGCCCTTTGTTACCTTGCTGATGATTGCGGTGAGGATGTCAGCAAATACCTCTGTTAATGGGTAATAGGTAATCGGTAATAAGTAATCGGAAATCACCAATTACCAAAAACCAATTACCAATGACCAAGAACTAATCAAGAATTACCAATTACCAATTACCAATTACCAGGAGAGTCATGAAAATTACTCAAGGTAAAATCAACGAACTTCTTAACGAGAAAGCTTGCGAACATAATCACCACAAAGACGGGCAAAAGAAGAATAAATCTTGTACGCAACAAGCCCAACCTGGTGCTGCTCAAGGTGGTTGTGCTTTTGATGGAGCTAGTATTGCTTTAGTACCTGTTACAGATGTAGCGCATTTGGTTCATGGGCCGATCGCTTGTGCGGGAAATTCTTGGGGAAGTCGCGGCAGTCTTTCTTCTGGCCCTAGTCTTTACAAGATGGGTTTTACCACCGACTTAAATGAAAATGATGTGATTTTTGGTGGTGAAAAAAGGCTCTACAAAGCAATTGTAGATGTGCAAAATCGTTACCAACCAGCGGCGGTTTTTGTTTATTCAACTTGTGTAACTGCGTTGATTGGTGATGATTTAGATGCTGTTTGTCATGCTGCTTCCCAAAAGATTGGGATTCCGGTAATTCCAGTTAATTCTCCCGGTTTTGTTGGCAGCAAAAACTTGGGTAATCGCATCGGTGGCGAATCATTATTAGAATATGTTGTCGGAACTGAGGAACCAGAATATACCACTCCTTACGACATTAATTTGATTGGGGAGTACAACATTGCTGGGGAAATGTGGGGTGTTCTACCTTTATTTGAAAAGTTAGGCATTCGTGTTCTGGCAAAAATTACAGGTGATGCCCGTTACAAGGAAATTTGCACCGCCCATCGCGCCAAACTCAATGTGATGATCTGCTCAAAAGCGCTGATCAACATGGGGAGAAAGATGGAAGAAAAGTATGGGATTCCTTTCATTGAAGAGTCGTTTTACGGCGTTGATGATATGAATCGTTGCTTGCGAAATATTGCCGCTAAAATTGGCGATGCAGATTTGCAAGAACGAGTGGAAAAATTGATTGTTGAGGAGACAGAAAAGCTCGATCGAGCCCTTGCACCTTATCGCGCCCGGTTACAAGGTAAACGAGTGGTACTTTACACAGGTGGCGTAAAAAGTTGGTCGATTATTTCCGCTGCTAAAGATTTAGGAATGGAAGTAGTTGCCACTAGTACGAAGAAAAGTACCGAAGAAGATAAGGCAAGAATTAAAGAATTGCTGGGCAAAGACGGCATGATGTTGGAAAAGGGAAATGCTGCCGAGTTACTGAATGTAATTGAGAAAACTAGGGCAGATATGTTGATTGCTGGAGGCAGAAATCAATACACAGCTTTAAAAGCAAAAATTCCTTTCCTTGATATTAACCAAGAACGCCATCATCCCTACGCAGGTTATGAAGGAATGGTGGAAATGGCAAGGGAATTAGACGAAGCACTTCACAGTCCAATTTGGGAACAAGTACGTCAACCTGCACCTTGGGATAATTAGTTTTGAGTTCTAAGTTTTGAGTTTTGAGTTATGGAAAATAATTTTTAATTCAAAACTCAAACCTCGAAACTAGTAATTAACTCAAAACTCAACACTCAAAACTCATAACTCTTGAATTATGGCTACTGTACTTAACCCCAAAAAACCCGTTGCTGTTAATCCTCTCAAACAATCTCAACCGCTAGGTGCAGCGTTAGCTTTCTTAGGTTTGAAGGGAATGATGCCTTTATTTCATGGTTCCCAAGGTTGCACAGCTTTTGCTAAAGTAATGTTGGTGCGGCACTTCCGAGAAGCGATTCCTTTAAGCACTACGGCGATGACGGAAGTTACCACAATTTTAGGGGGAGAAGATAACATCCAAACGGCGATTTTAACTCTGTTGGAAAAGGCAAAACCGGAAATAATTGGTCTTTGTACAACAGGGTTAACGGAAACTAGAGGTGATGATATGGAAGGTATCATCAAACAGATTAAAAAACGCCATGAAAGTATCAATGAGTTACCTTTAGTTTACGTTTCTACTCCTGATTTTAAGGGTGCTTTGCAAGATGGTTATGCTGCTGCTATTGAAGGGATTGTAGGTCAAATTCCAGAGAAGAGTGAAACGCAAAAAGATCAAGTCACAATTTTAGTGAGTTCGGCTTTTGCGCCTGGAGATGTGGAGGAGATTAAGGAGATTGTAACTGCTTTTGGGTTAAAAGCGATCGCAATTCCCGACCTTTCTCAATCGCTAGATGGGCACTTAACTGATGGTGATTTTAGTGCTGTCACTACAGGCGGAACAAGTGTAGCCGAGTTGCGGAGTGTGGGTGCTTCTGCTTTCACTTTAGCTATTGGTGAAAGTATGAGGGGTGCAGCCGAAATTTTACAGCAAAGATTCGGCACCGAATATCAAGTTTTTACCCGACTAACAGGGTTAAAAGTTGTTGATGATTTTCTCGTCAAACTATCCCAATTAAGTGGGCAACCTATTCCGCAAAAATATCGCCACCAGCGCGGACAATTGCAGGATGCCATGTTAGATACTCACTTCTATTTTGGACGGAAGAAAATATCTTTGGGATTGGAACCAGATTTGTTATATTCGACTAGCTGTTTTTTACAGGAAATGGGGGCAGAAATTCAAGCTGCTATCACTACTACCCAGTCACCTTTATTAGCAGAAATACCTGTAGAATCTGTAACAATTGGTGATTTAGAAGACCTGGAAAATTTGGCAGTTGGTTCGGATTTGTTGATTACTAATTCCCAAGGTAAGAGGGTTAGTAAGAAACTAGGTATACCCCTTTATCGCCAGGGTTTACCGATTTACGATCGCTTAGGCAACGGTCACTTTGCCTCCGTTGGTTATCGCGGAACCAAAGAGGTTTTATTCCGAATTGGTAACATTTTGTTGGAAGAAGAAGAAACAAAAAATAAACATTAAATAATTCTATTCTTCCGATAATTCAAACAAAAAAAGGAGTATACTTATGAAAATTGCATTTGCTACAAGTGACAAAGTTCATATTAACGCTCACTTTGGTTGGGCAAAGCAAATGACAGTTTATGAAGTGTCAACTGAGGGCTATAAATTAGTAGATACTATCCAATTTGATGGCGACCTCAAAGAAGATGGCACCGAGGATAAATTAGTTCCCAAACTAGAAGCTTTAGCTGACTGCACAATTGTCTATGTTGCAGCAATTGGCGGGAGTGCAGCTGCGAGATTAATTCGCAAAAACGTCACTCCAATTAAGTCAAAAACTGAAGAAGACGAAATTGATGATGTCCTGACAAGGTTAGTAGAAACCTTAAAAGGAAGTCCTCCACCTTGGCTGCGAAAAGCACTGCAACAAAGAGAAACAAAAGTCCAAGATTTTGAAGCAGAATAGGGCAGAACATTCGGAAACAAAGTTTAATATTTGAGTTAATAAATTGTTACCCGAATGCTTCTCCCTTACATGACGACTGGTAAATTTAGATACTTAATCAAGAGGCAATTGAAGTACAATGACAACAACGGAAGCTACCCCCCAAGTTAGTGCTGAAGAGTTAATTAAAACTACACCACTTCTGCAAGAAATAGTCCGTCAACTCCGCGCCCACGATCCTTATGGTACTTTCCGTAATTGGTCGGATGAGTTGATTCTCAAACCTTACGTTGTAAGCAAAGAGCAAAAACGGAAGATTTCTGTTGATGGCGAAGTAGATCCAATTACTAAGTCTAGAATTATTACTTTCTATCGTGCGATCGCATCTTTAATCGAACAAGAAACTGGGTTACTTTCTCAAGTTGTCATCGATTTAAGTCATGAAGGTTTTGGCTGGGCTTTAGTATTCTCAGGTCGCTTACTGTTGGTATCAAAAACTCTGCGCGATGCCCAACGTTTCGGCTTTGACTCTTTGGAAAAATTGGTAGCTGAAGGCGAAAAAATTGCTAAATCTGCCATTGAATTAGGTAAAAAACATGGGGATGTTGCCCAGCTTTAGTCAACTGACTTTCGATTTAGAATTTTCGATTGACTAAAAGGGAGAAAAACTATGGTGCAAGCAGACGTTGCAACTTCCAACCAACCCAGCATTGAGGAGTTAAAAACTCAAATTAAACGCCTCAATAGCAAAGGTGGACAACTCAAAATGGAACTTCATGATTTAGCGGAAGGTTTACCAACTGACTTCGAGCAAATCATGGAAGTAGCTTCCAGAACCTACGAGCTTTATCGCGAGCTAGATGAACTGAAGAAACAACTAAAAGCACGGGAGCAATAAAAATGACACAGAGCCTAACTGATTTTCGCAAACTCACTGATGCTGAACAATATTTTCAGTTTTTCCAACTCCCTTACGATCAGCAATTGGTAAATGTGAATCGCTTGCACATTTTGAAGAAATTCTCTCATCTAATGGCTGAAATTGATACTAATTTTCCTGCTGACAGTGATGAAGACAAATTAGACAAATACAAGGATGCTCTGATCGATTCTTATAACTTGTTCATCACTTCTTCTGGGGTAGAACAAAAGTTGTTCAAAGTGTTCAAAGAAAAGCCCAAAAATGTGGTTCTTCTCTCTGAGTTAGAAGCGTAAATCAGGAGAATTCAAATGTTAAACCTTACACCGACGGAAATTGAAACCTACCATCGCCAAATGATGCTTCCTAATTTTGGAGAAGCAGGACAACAAAAACTCCGCCAAGCGACTGTATTAGTCACAGGTGTAGGGGGATTAGGCGGTACGGCGGCGCTATATTTGGCGGTGGCTGGAGTTGGTAGACTGATCCTAGTCCGGGGTGGCGAATTGCGCCAAGATGACATGAACCGTCAAATTTTAATGACGGATGATTGGGTAGGAAAACCAAGAGTTATCAAAGCCAAGGAAACTCTTTCTGCTATTAATCCAAATGTAGAAATTGAGGCAATTCCTGAATATGTCACTTCAGAAAATGTGGATTCTTTGGTATTACAAGCAGATATCGCTCTTGACTGCGCTCACAACTTTGAAGAACGGGATTTATTGAATGCTGCTTGTGTGCGTTGGCGTAAGCCAATGGTAGAGGCGGCGATGAATGGAATGGAGGCTTATTTAACCACAATTATTCCGGGAAAAACTCCTTGTTTATCTTGTATTTTCCCCGAAAAACCTGATTGGGATCGCCGCAGTTTTGGTGTTTTAGGAGCAGTTTCGGGAACGTTAGCTTGTTTGACAGCCCTAGAAGCAATCAAGGTAATTACTGGTTTTGAAAAGCCTCTGTTATCTGAACTTTTGACGATGGATTTGGGAGGGCTAAATTTTGCCAAACGTCGCCCCTACCAAGATCCTCATTGTCCCGTTTGTGGCAATCATAGCCATTAGTTAGGAGATCCCCCCTAACCCCCCTTAAAAAGGGGGGAACCAGCGGAAGCTTTACTATTGACATCATTGAATTCAAATAACATTATTGAATTCAAAGTGCCCTTTTTTAAGGGGGAACCAGCGGAAACTTTGCTATTAACATTATTGAATTCAAAGTCCCCCTTTTTAAGGGGGATTTAGGGGGATCAAAAATGCTGGAACTCACTAGCAACTTACGTTAGTACACTTTCACCTACTATCATCTGAAGGAGATTTTATGACCGTTATTTTGACAGAAAAAGCAGCACTTCGTCTTCGCACTTTCTTAAGAGCTTCTAATGCAGAAGATCCAAGTGCGCCTCGGAAAGCTGTGAGATTAGGAGTAGGTGATGGTGGTTGCAGCGGTTACGAATATAAAATGAATATCACCAGCGAATCTGCACCTGATGATTTGGTATTTGAAGAAGACAAAGTGCTGTTTTACATTGACAAAGCAAGTGCGCCTTTGTTGGAAGGAATCCAAATTGATTTTGTTGATGGTTTAACTGAGTCTGGATTTAAGTTCAGCAATCCTAATGCAACAGATTCTTGTGGCTGTGGTAAGTCTTTTAAAGTGGGAGATTGCACTCCCGCAGGTACTTCTTGCAGTTAACTAGATGTCCAGACTACTTGAATTGAAGAATTGTCCGAGGTTCCAAAAATGGCTACTACCTACAAAGTACGTTTGATTAAAGGCAAAAAAAACAAGCCTCCCGAAATGGATGTAACAATTGAGGTCGATGAAGATACTTATATTTTAGATGCGGCGGAAGAACAAGATATAGAGTTACCATCTTCTTGTAAATCTGGAAGTTGTTCTAGCTGTGTCGGTAAAATTGAGGAAGGTGAGGTTAATCAAGAAGACCAAAACTTCTTGGATGATGAGCAAATAGAAAAGAAATTCGTGCTACTTTGTGTGGCTAAACCGCTCTCTGATTGTACGATTAAGACTCATCAAGAAGCTTATCTTGTTTAAAACTCTGTTCGCATTTTTTCTGGATAGAAGTCGTAGTTCCTTCTGGAAATTCTACGGCTTCTAAAATTCCCTTTTTAGATTTGCGATCGCTCAATTCAGATAAGAGGAGGTGGAACCTCCTTTGTCCTCGTTCCCAGGTTGAACCTGGGAACGAAGAATAGAGGCTCTGCCTCTTGGTACAAATCTAAAACAATACTGTCGCTTTGACATGGATGAAGGAATGAAATGAGGAAACATTTTTGGTGGTATTTGTTAGCTAGTTTGGAAATATTGATTTATTTACTCATTAGTGTTAATTTGACAAATCCATCAATCATACCTGTTAAATCTACTCTAATTTTCCGAGAAGTTTTACTTCCTTCAAGCATGGCACCCTAAAAATACTTACGCACTCTTGTCGGTTTTAACCCAATAAAATGATTAGCGAAGAATACTTAGCTCATGAGTTTGCTAAGATAGTCGATCGAATGCACCCCAGATTAGGAAAATTACTCCAAAGCTGCTATGTAAAAGTAGTCGAATTTTCCGTTAAAAGGCTAAAGAAACGATTTTATTATATTACTATATATTGTCCAGATAACCTAATCCCGGAATTACAATCTGAGAAAAGTTTGCTCAAAGATATTGCCGAAAATATGGGATTAGTAGATGTAAGTTGTCTCAATGCTTCCAAGTTATTGCGCGATCCTTTATCTCAATTAAAGCAAGAAAATCCCCATTTATGGATGGAATTATACTGGATTGCCACACATTTTAAATAATACTTAAATCACTCAAATCTTGAGTTGATTTAGTAACTTATATGTTAGCCTATAGTTGTCATAATCAATCACATTTCTTCTAGCCCCTAACCATCTTTCAATCAAAATACTACTATTTTAGTTAAGTATTTTTGAGATTAGGAACAAGGGGTTTTTCTTATTCGTGAATTTAGTAAATACTTAGAAAATAGTAGTTTATATTACAAGCAGAATGAGCAATTTCAATCATACTAAGTTTTAGTTGTTGTTGATCTTTATGCGGTCATGTTGAATCAAGGTTTTACCGTTTGTCTATCTTCACTAGAGTTGCTTGAACCTCATGAACAGGGTGTAGTAAGTAGTTTTCGTAATCTCAGCGAGACTACTATTCAAAAAGTTATAGCAATGGGAATTAAGTTGGGAAGTGTTGTTTCTCTGCAACAGCGTTACCCTACTTTTATTGTTAAAGTTGGCAATATTTCTATCGCACTGGATAAAGAAATTGCCCGTGCTATTGTTGTGCGGATTAATCAATAATAAATTGCCAAAAAATCTGTAGGATAAAATCGCTGAGGTAGTTCTCAGCTAAAGACAAAAACTACTCTCAGCAGTTGATATTTTAATCGACAGCTACCATCACATCTGAGGATTTGATCACAGCATAAACTTCCTTACCTTCGGTAATTCCCAGGCTTTCAGCTGAAGCTTTGGTGATGATAGATGTTACTTCTACCCCAGGAGCAATTTCTACAACAATTTCTGTATTAACTGCACCCGGAATAAGCTGTTTGACTGTACCTTTCAGCGTGTTACGAGCACTAATTTTCATTTTTTTACCTATGGATAGATTTCTTGCTCAGTTATAGTAGCAGATTATTCACTACTTATTTAATAAAGTCAAGACTTGATAATATTTATTGTTCTACTGCAATCATGACATCTGAGGATTTTATTACGACGCAGACTTCTTTTCCAGGGGCGATCGCAAACCGTTCCACTGAAGATTTAGTAATTACAGATACAATTTCTACATTAGGGGCAATCTCTACAATTACTTCTGCGGTAATATCACCAATTAACACCTGTTTCACCTTACCTCTAATGTTGTTGCGGGCGCTAATTCCCAACACTTGATAGGTGGATGGAACTGTTGGTTTTTCCTGTATTACACTAGGAGAATTTTGGGAAACTTTTTGCCATTGTTGGGTTAAACTGCGAACTAACTCTCGCAATACTTCAGTTTTAGAGCGTTGAGATTCTTGGCAATACTGCTCTAATAGATTGCGCTCTTCTTCCGAAGATTGAAAAGTAATCCAACCTTGTTCTTTTCTAGGCATAGACATTCACCAACTTTGTTGGTATAGTATTTTTATTCTTGGCTCGATCATACCAATCAGCCAGTCCTAATAGTCATTTAGGTGACATAGCCAAACAAACTTATCTACTAAAAAATGACCAAAAGACGTACTATTGCCTTTATTGGTTGGATTCTTGCTGCCTTAATTTTAGTAGTTGGCATCGGAGTGTGGAATCAAAAACCGATCGCTGCTCAAGGTAACACCACAATCATAGTTTCTGCTGCGGCTAGTTTAAAAGATGCTTTGGACGAAATTAAGTCACTTTACCAAAAATCGAAACCAAACGTCACAGTTAATTACAACTTTGGTGCCTCCGGCGCGTTACTCCAACAAATCGAAAACGGTGCGCCTGCGGATGTATTCATTTCTGCCGCACAAAAGCAGATGAACGATCTACAACAAAAGAATCTGATTGTACCAGAAACCAGACGAAATTTGCTAACTAATACTGTTGTTTTAATTGCGCCGAAAAACTCCAATACTGTTACCAATTTCAAAGGTTTAACATCTCCCAACGTCAAACGGATTGCGGTTGGTGAACCTCGCAGCGTACCAGTGGGACAATATACTGAAGAAATCTTTAAAAATTTGGGAATTTTAGAGCAGCTAAAACCCAAGTTTACTTATGGTAACAGCGTTCGTAACGTTCTAGCAGCAGTGGAAAGCGGAAACGCTGATGCGGGTGTTGTTTATGCTACAGATGCCAAGATATCCGATCGAGTAAAAGTGGTAGAAACTGCGGCTGCAAATCTGCATTCTCCAGTAGTTTATCCAATGGCAGTGCTAAAAAATAGTAAAAACGCAGCCGATGCTAAGGACTATGCTCAATTTTTGCAGAGTGCTAATGCCCGCAGTATCTTTACAAAGTACGGATTTGGTATCGCTAAATAGGGGTAAAAATTGAGTGAGCGCGACGGATTGGTTACTAAATGACAATGGCATCTGCCAAGCTTGTAAAGCTGTAAGAGAATGGGAATTATTGCGAGAAGAATATCGCTTTTACCGTTTTCTGACAGAAGTTGAAGATGCCATAATTCAAGCTTCAAACGAAAGCAGTTTATTACCAGAAATTCGTCGTTTAGTACGTCAGTTAATCCTCAATTCTTACTGGGTACAAACTCAATATTCAGAAGCTTCTCCCCAAACTGGTGTTTCGGTATTAATTTTGTACGATGAAATCGGTTTTCCTTTAACAGTGCAAACAGTTACTTTTGCTCCGGGTACGGTTTCCACGATTCACAATCACGGAACTTGGGGAGTAGTAGCAGTAATCAAAGGTAGAGAAAAAAATACCTTTTGGCGCAAAACAAATAGTGCGGAATTTCCCGATCGAATTGAGAAGGTAGGAGAAAAAATTTTAGAACCTGGGGATATTATTAGTTTTACACCGAATGCGATTCATAGTGTAGAAGCGATCGGCGACGAACCGACAATTACTTTTAATATTTACGGTGAAACTAATAGTAAAACTAGATTTGAGTATGATTTGGAGACGGCAACGGCGAAGAAGTTTTGAAATAGTATAAAGTAACGATGCCTAACGATTTATCTCCTTTGTGGATTTCTTTAAAAACAGCTTCCATAGCAGCGATCGTCACTTTCTTTTTAGGAATTGCTGCGGCATATTGGATGTTAGCTTATCGGGGGAAAGGAAAAGCAATCATCGAAGGGATTTTTGTTTCTCCCTTAGTTTTACCACCAACAGTTGTGGGTTTTTTACTGTTGATGTTATTGGGAAAAAATGGCCCCCTTGGTAAAATTTTACAGATGGTAAACATTGATATTGTGTTTACTTGGTACGCTGTAGTAATTGCTTCAACAGTTGTGGCTTTTCCCTTAATGTATAAAACTGCGTTGGGAGCTTTTGAACAGATTGATGGTAGTTTACCAAGTGTAGCTAGAACGCTGGGAGCTTCAGAATTTAGTATATTTTGGCGAGTAAGTTTTCCTTTAGCGTTACCGGGAATTTTGGCGGGAGCAACTTTAGCTTTTTGTCGAGCTTTGGGTGAATTTGGCGCTACATTAATGTTAGCGGGAAATATTCCCGGACAAACGCAAACTTTGCCGATCGCCATTTATTTTTCCGTAGAAGCAGGAGCAAATCAAGAAGCGTGGATTTGGGCTTTAACAATTATTGCCATTTCCTTTTCTGCAATTAGCGCTGTAAATTTTTGGGAACAAAAAAGAACACAAAAATCAAAAATTACCAGAATTAATAAACCCAGAGAAATAACCCCAACTACCAACTACCAACTACCAACTACCGACAATTCCGGTTTATTTGTAGATATTCAAAAAAGATTGGCTGATTTTACTTTAGAGGTGAGTTTTAATAGTAACGATCGCCCTTTAGGTTTATTAGGCGGATCTGGTGCGGGGAAAAGTATGATTCTGCGCTGTATTGCGGGAATGGAAACACCAGATCGCGGAAGAATAGTTCTCAATGGGAAAGTGTTATTTGATGCCAAGAAAAAGATTAATGTACCTTCTCGCGATCGCAAAATTGGTTTCCTGTTCCAAAATTACGCTTTATTCCCCCATTTAACCGTCGCCCAAAATATCGCTTTTGGTTTACCCAAAAACACACCGCAAACTAAAGTTAAAGAATTAGTAGAAATGCAATTAGCGAAAGTGAGATTGGCGGGATTTGGCGATCGCTATCCCCGTCAACTTTCTGGAGGCGAACAACAAAGAGTCGCTTTAGCTAGAGCCTTAGCCAGCAATCCCGAAGTGTTATTATTAGATGAGCCATTTTCCGCCCTCGATACTTATTTACGGGCGCAATTAGAAGAACAATTACAGTTAGTTTTGCAGGAATATCCCGGCGTTACTTTGATGGTTTCCCATAACTTAGAAGAAACTTATCGAGTTTGTGAAAACTTGTTAGTGATCGATCGGGGAAAAGCGATCGCATCTGATTCTAAACAAAATATCTTTGAACATCCCGGAACTTTCCGCACTGCACAAATCACTGGATGTAAAAACTTTTCTCGTGCGATCGCTCAAACTTCCCAAGAAATTCAAGCAACTGATTGGGATTGTAATCTAAAAGTAATTGAACCCATTCCCGAATCCCTAGCTTTTGTGGGAATTCGCGCCCACCAAATCAGCTTTTTTCAAGATTCCAATCAAGAAAAACTAGAAAATACCTTTCCCTGTTGGTTAACTCGCACCAGCGAAACTCAACACCGAATCACACTTTATCTAAAACTAAATTCTCCTCCCAATAACACCGAAGATTACCATTTACAAGCGGAGGTTTTCAAAGAAAAATGGGCTAAATTAAAAGATTCTCCGTTCCCTTGGCAAATTCATCTACATCAACTCAGATTGATTTTGATGTCAGAGTAACTGAAAATCAGGGACTTTAAGAAATCCCTGTCCCTAGAACACCAATTCAGTAATCCCAGAAACCGGGTTTCTTTGGCTTGGGGTAACAAAATATCGACTGCGCTAGGGAAAGAAACCCGGTTTCTCATCCCCGACTACAATACTGAATCGGCGTTCTAGTCCCTAAAATAAAAAAGCTAATTGGAATACATAGAGTGTATAATTTGACAATCAGAAAAATTACTTTAATCTTTTTTTGTTATCCTTGCTACTGCCTTAATAATTAATTAATATCGCTTACAATTTAGGTGTAGTAAGGGTTTGGGAAAGTTTAATAAAATTTATCTATGCTTTTGATTGTTTGGCATTTTTTTGTTTTGAATTTTTGACTGTAGCCTGATGTGACAATCATTAAAAAATTCTATATTTCTTGGAGCTAGCGCGATCGTAATTCTTCAATTTCTCAATAAACAAGGCAATTATAGTAACTTCTATTAGAAGGGGTACTAGTATTTTTGAGTAGTTTGAAATTATAAATATTTTCTAAAAAAGTTCATAATAATAACTTTTTATTTTGCTGCTTGTTCTTGTTTCTTGACATTAAAATCTCTAAACTATAAAGTCGCGCACTACACATACATTACTGGTAATATATTAGTGGGCTAGATTCTACTAAAAAAAATCTAAACCCAAGCCCTGAAGAGTAAAAAATTGCGGAAGATATACGCACTCTGGGCTAGTTCCCAATGTCAAAAGGTAAAGAGATTTTTTCTAAAATCAGACCACAAAAAAGCGTAATTCTTCCCAAAAAAAACAGCCCTAAACATCAGTTACTTGGCTAAACCCAAGTAACCTGAAGGGGCTGAATAAAAAGTAAAGTTCCTATTACTATCATATCGAATCTTTTCGGGCAATTTGACAATTTCGTAACAATTGCAGCAATTGATAAAAAATTCTTTTGCTCGCACACTTAATTTATGGAGCGGTGAATCATGAAAGCTAAAGACATTATGACCCAAGACGTAGCAACTATTCGCGGTTCTGCAACAGTAGCGCAAGCAGTTAGGCTAATGAGACTCAAAGAAGTACGGGCATTAATTGTGGAAACTCGGAATCAAGAAGATGCTTATGGTATAGTTACGGAAACAGACGTAATTGCCAAAGTTGTGGCATACGGAAAAGATCCAAAACAAGTGCGTGTTTGCGAAATTATGAGCAAGCCTTGTATTGTAGTTAATCCTGACTTGGGAATTGAATATGTAGCTCGGTTATTTGCTAACACAGGTGTATGGCGTGCGCCTGTAATTCAGGGCGAATTAATGGGCATAATTTCTGTGACTGATATCCTGAATAAAGGCGATTTCATTGAACAACCAAAACTAGAATATTTAGAACAACAACTACAAAAAGCTATCTCTGATGCTCGTGCTGCTAGTGCCAATTTTGGTGCTGAATCTGAACAAGCGGTAGAAGCTTGGGATTTAGTAGATGAAATTGAAGCTGAAACAGTATTTTATGGCGCACCAAAACCAGAAAAAACTGCTAAGGAACAGTTCCAAGAACCACAAGCAGTAGCAGTTAATTAAAAACTAATTCCTCAGTTTCACAACCTAAAAAATTGGCTAACCTGCACGCTTTTAGAGTAGAAACTGAGTGGAATTAGAGATGGACAAAAGGAGGAAGTAAAACTTTTTCCTTTTGTTTTTCCTCGTTAGGTTTTGTTCAAATCACCCAATCTTTTGACTTTTCCCGATCGAACACTTGAAGCTCGATCGGGATTTTTTTTCTAATCTTCCTCTTCAGGCGGACGAGTCAAAATATCCAAAATAATCGATGCACCAAACTCATTTTTAGCATCAACTTCCTTAACTCGCGCCGTCGCTTCTTTAGCTTTTTCCAGTTCTCCCATTTTTGCCAAAACAAAACCGGAAGCAGCATAAGCATTCAAAAACAATCTAACTTGGGGGTCTTGCGATCGACTTAATAAAATAGGTTTCAACTCTTCCCAATCATCAGGAAATTTTTCCGCATTTTTAATAATATTCATTACCTTTTCCGCCACTTGTAAAGCTTGCGGATACTTATATTTATAAACAAAATAACGATAAGCAGTAACTAAAACTTCTAGATTGTCAGTTTTTGCTAAAGCTTCATTAATATACTTTTCCGACTCCACAGTATTATCCCAATTTCTCGCCGCCAACACCAGCAAATCTTTAACTTCGGCGGGAACATCGTACCAAGAAAAACTTTTATCTGTAACTTGCATAACGTCAGACCTATCAAGAAAGTTAGACGTAGGATGCGTTAATAACGCACCCTACAAAGCTTAGAACAGTGTCAAAATGTAGAGCAAACTAAACAAAACAATCCAAATGATATCGACAAAGTGCCAATAAATTTCCGCCATTTCGATACCAACGTGCTTACTTGCAGAATAATGTCCTGCACGACGAGAACGCCACAACACACCTAAAATTAACAACAGTCCCACGAAAACGTGCAAACCGTGAAAACCTGTCATTAAGTAAAAACAGTTAGAAAAGATGTTAGTAGTCAGTCCATAACCTAAAGTGAGGTATTCATAAACTTGACCACCCAAGAAAGTCGCCCCCATTAAAGCGGTGACAGCATACCAAAGTCGCATTCCATTGACATTATTCTTTTTAATTGCTGTATCGCCTAAATGGATCACGAAACTACTAGAAACCAGAATGATGGTGTTAATTGCGGGTAATAATAACTCAACTTCTGTCCCTTCGGGCGGCCAATTTGCTGCGCCACCACGATAAATTAAATAAGAGGCAAAAAAGCCCCCAAACATTAAAGATTCAGAAGCTAAAAAAGTCAACAAACCCCAAACTCTTAAATCAGGATGTGCTTCATGATGAGATGCTTCTACTGTTGCTACTGGATCGACAGAAGAATTGAGAATCGTTTCTGATGTTTCAATTGCGCCTTGCATTTTACCTCCTACCAATTATCAGTGATTTGTAAACTCTAGGTTCGATCCCCCCTACCCTTATCAAGGGGGGAACTAGATTCAAAGTCTCCTTTTTCAGGAGTTTCAAAGTCCCCCTTTTTCAGGAGTTTCAAAGTCTCCTTTTTCAGGAGTTTCAAAGTCCCCCTTTTTAAGGGGGATTTAGGGGGATCAAAACCACTGAAGCACAAATCACTAATTAAAATTAACTTACAGATTCGCTGGTTGCTTTTTCAGTTGTAACACTGTGACCATTCATACCATAATCGTAAGGGCCATGAGTTACTACTGGTAAAATTTCCCAATTTTCGATTAGCGGTGGTGAACTAGTAGTCCATTCTAAACTGAGTGCATTCCAAGGATTATCACCTGCTTTTTCCCCGTACATCCAACTCCAAAGAGCATTAATAAAGAAGGGGATTACCGAGATTCCTAAGAGTATCGAACCAAAGGTACAAAGTTGGTTCAAACTGATAAATTGGGGGTCATACATAGCAACGCGGCGAGGCATTCCTTGTAATCCCAATTCGTGCATTGGTAGAAATGTTAAATGAGTGCCAATGAAAGTAAGGACGAAGTGAACTTTTCCCCAAGTTTCATTCATCATTCTTCCGGTCATTTTGGGAAACCAATGGTAGATCCCCGCATAAATACCAAAAACAGAACCACCAAACAAAACGTAATGAAAATGTCCCACAACATAGTAAGTATCGTGTACGTGAAGGTCAAAAGGTGCAGTTCCTAAAGTTACGCCAGTGATGCCACCAATGACGAACATTGATAACAAACCGACGGCGAATAACATCGCTGTTGTATAGCGAATTTTACCGCCCCAAAGTGTAGCTACCCAACCGAAGATTTTCACTCCCGTTGGTACAGCAACAATCAATGTTGAAATGGTAAAAAACATCCGCATCCAGGGGGGTGTTCCGCTGGTAAACATGTGGTGTACCCAGACGAATAACCCGACGAAACAAATTGCTAAACTGGAGTATGCGATCGCCTTATAACCAAAAATCGGTTTCCTGGCGTGTACGGGAATAATTTCCGACATAATGCCGAAAATTGGCAGAATCATCAAGTAAACTGCGGGGTGAGAATAAAACCAGAATAAATGTTGGTAAATCACCACATTTCCCCCGGCATCTGGTTTAAAAAATGAGGTGCCAAAGTTAATATCAAACAGCAGTAATACCAATCCTGCGGCTAATACTGGAGTTGAGAAAAGTGCTAATACCGAAGTTGCTAAAATTGCCCAACAAAACAGCGGAACTTGGGTCAACTGCATACTGGGAACGCGCATAAATAGGATGGTGACAACAAAGTTCACCGAACCTAAAATTGAGGAAGTTCCCACTAAAACAATGCTGAGAATCCACAAGGATTGACCGATATTATTCGTAATTAAACTCAGCGGTGGGTAAGCAGTCCAACCTGTTTGGGAACCGCCAAAAAAGAAACTAGCAAGTAAAATTGCGCCTGCGGGTGGATTTAACCAAAAGGCGATCGCATTTAACTTGGGAAAAGCCATATCTCTAGCGCCAACCATTAACGGCACCAGAAAATTACCAAAACCCCCGATCGCTGCTGGTACAATCCACAGGAAAATCATAAATGTCCCGTGATTGGTTAAAAAAGCATTGTAGAGAGTTGGGTCAATAAAATCTGGATCGGGAGTTAGCAATTCCGCACGCATGGCGATCGCCATTAACCCACCAAGTAGGTAAAAGAAAAATGCTGTCACCAAATATTGAATGCCGATGACTTTGTGATCCACATTAAAGGTGAAATAGTCATACCATTTCCAAGCTTTTGGGTGTTCCTTTTGGGAATCACCTGACATACTTGGTGGAGTATTTAAAGGAAGTTGTGCTTGTGCCATAAACCGTTTTTCGTCTGTTAAAATCAGCCTCTAATAAGAAAACTCTCTGACTAACTTGCTTTGTCATTTGTTATTTGCCATTTGTCTTTTGTCTTTTGTCATTTTTGTCTTCTAGGAATGACCAATGACTAATAACTAATGACCAATGACCTAATGACCAATTTAGTCAGAGATTTTAATTACTCATGGAGGAAACTATTGCGCCTGGGTGTAAATGAGTTAAAGAATGAGCATCAATTCCCATTTCTTTAGCGTAAGGCGCAAGAAACTCTGAAGTTGGTAAATCAGCGGGATTAGTAGCAACAGTTTGAGTTGATTCTTGTTGCTGTGCGACTTGATTTTCTTTCACCCAACTGTCAAATTTTTCCGGTGTTTCTACAACAGCTACTGCTCTCATTCCACCGTGATAACTACCGCACAATTCCGTACAAACGATCGGGAAATCTCCTTCTTTTGTAGCCACAAACCTTAACTGTGTTGGTTGTCCGGGAATCGCATCTTGTTTGAGGCGAAATTGTGGTACCCAAAATGAATGGATTACATCCACAGCGCTAATGTTCAGTAGCACATCTTTACCAATGGGAACGTGCAATTCTCCGCTAGTAACTCCGCTATCGGGATAATTGAAGATCCAGGCATACTGCATAGCAGTGACATCTACCACCAAACTAGCGGCTTTTCCTTCTTCAGTTGGTGTTGCACCAATGCCATATTTTTTATCTATAGGTGCTACAGTTTCGGAGGTTGTGCTTTCTGAATCAGCGATTAGGGGTGCGGCGATCGCACTTCCCGGCATTTTCGCAATTGGTGATGATGCACCGTGATGATGTGCTACCATCTCGTAACCTGCCGGATCGAATCCGCCCATATCGCGGTAAACTTCAACACTGTAGATTCCTAAGACAATCACTATTATTGAAGGAATAGCTGTCCAAAAGATTTCTACAGAGAAGTTACCTTCGATCGGTACACCATCGCTATCATCGTCTTTTGGTTTCCGATACTTGATCGCGAAGATTAAAATTGCACCTTGAACCACGATAAACAAGGCTGTGGCGATCGTCACCATGACGTTGAAGAAACCATCTACCAAAGGCGCTTGTGCAGAAGCTTGTTCTGGCAACAAATGATGGTTTTGACCAACCCAAAGGCTAACAAATGCAATTACAACCCCTGCTACCAAGGTTAAGAGTGAAACGGGAATTTGTTTCATAGATATTTTTCCTTGATTGGGGCGACTCTCACCCTTAAGGTATAGTAGTCGCCTGTGCAAATGGAGAAATTTCTACCATTTAGCACTTGTTTCCTACTCTTATTTAAGCTAAGGGCAATCAGCGATCGCTGTCTTATTCGTAACTATTTCTTAAGGGCAACAAGTAATCTTACTTACATTTGACAGAAACAGAAAAATTGTCGCTCAATTTTGTGTTTTACCTTAAGTTACTAGTTATGAGCTTAAGGATTCTCGATCCCCCTAAATCCCCCTTACTAAGGGGGACTTTGAATCCTGTTCCCCCCCTTACAAAGGGCAACTTTGAATCCTGTTCCCCCCCTACTAAGGGCGACTTTGAATCTTGTTCCCCCCTTGGTAAGGGGGGTTAGGGGGGATCAAAGCGACAATTCCTAAACAAATAACTCCTGATTCAGCTGTCAAAATTTACCCAAAATGTATCGAATTTGACGTTAAACTAAAAAAGCTTAATTCAGATCTAATGGGCTATGAACGTGGCAATTTTTGGGGCAAACTCTCGAACAAGCTTCACAACCAATACAATTTTCTGCATTGGCGATCGTCATTACCTTGCGAAGGCTTTCTTCCTCATCCTCATCTTCGATAAACTCGCCATGTTCATTGACTGGTTTTAATTCCATCACCCCACGTCCACAAGCCTTAAAGCATCTGCCACATCCCAAACAAGTTTCTATTTTAATAGCTTGCAGAAAATTAGGTGTCCAAGTTTTACCACCGAAAGTTGTTGCTGTTAGCACCGCCATGAGTGTTGCTCCTTTTGAACTAGAATAATTACTGCGTGTTTGTCTCCTGATATTTGGTTTATATCAGACAGCTATTTTTCCTAGTTTTGCACCTCGACGGATCAAACTAATTAGACTAATTAAGCTACTACTCAAAGCTTCTAATTTAGCCTTAATCAGAACTTACAAATTTTCTTGGGGTAGGGGTACTAGTATTTTTTGATGAGGGTACTAGTATTTTTTTATGGGGGTACTAGTATTTAATCACTCAACTAAATTAGCCAAAAGCATTGTAGAGAAACGATCGGGAGATTTGACTCAAGATTTTTTACGTTGAGTTATGAATAATTGCTTAATTAAATAGTGGGAAATTTTCTCATTTACACTATTAAAATATAACTACCATCCATTTCACAATCATTATGAGCTTACTAATTTCCGACGAAATACTAGAAGCTAGCGGCTTATCCGAAACTGAATTCTTGCTAGAAATTGCTATTATGCTGTTTCAACAAGAAAAAGTCAGCATTGGCAAAGCCAGCCGCATAGCAGGGATGAATCAAATCCAGTTCCAAGAATTGTTAGCCAATCGTGGCATTTCCATCCATTACGACGTACCTGAATTTCAGGAAGATTTGAAAGGTTTACAAGAAAGAGGCTAAAAGAATTAATGTATATAACCCACATTACATACCCAAAACTATCTAGGATTAAGCTAGTCCTTTATGTTAGAGCCGCAAAATTATGATCCAAGTAGTAATTAGCCCCCAATCTTTGTTGGAAACGGGCATTAAAGTTGAGAAGGTTGATAACCTTCGACTATTCAAATTTACCGACGAGTTACAATCTCACCTCGAAGATTTGTTAGAAAAAAACAAGACAGGTTCGCTAACCCCAGAAGAGGAGACAGAACTCAATGCTATAGGAGAACTAGACCGCATCTTTACTTACCTCAATTCTCTCTTGGTTGCCCAGCAATGACTATTAATGAATTGACGAGGCAATTGGTACACAAACGTGCAGACTACCTGTGCGAATATTGCCATTCTCCAGAAAAAATCAGCACTTCTCGCTTCACTATCGATCACATTCAACCACGTTCTTTGGGTGGCTCTGACAATTCTGATAACTTAGCTCTGGCTTGCAGTCGTTGTAACCAGCGTCGTTATAACTTCATAGTGGGTCGGGATGTAGAAACCTCAGCAATTCTACCCTTATTTAATCCCCGTCAACAGCAGTGGTTTGACCACTTCATCTGGAGCGCAGACGGTACAAAGATTCTCGGTACAACTCCCATCGGTCGAGCCACTTGTGAGCGCCTTGACCTCAATGATGAACGCTACAGAGGAGAACGTTCTATCCAAGAAGCTCGTGCGCTGTGGGTTCAGGCTGGCTGGCATCCTCCTTCAGAAGATCCCCAGCAGCTTGAGTAAGCCGATTTTTCTGGATTAAATATTAAATTTACTTACCCAAACAACCTTTTTCCGAATGGGAAATCATGCAGCAAGGTGTAAAAACAGGGAATAATAAACAAAGTTAGCAACGTTGCTAGAGACAACCCAGAAAACACTACAACTCCCAAAGGTTGCAGAAACTCCGAACCTTCACCCATTCCCAAAGCTAAGGGGAATAAACCTAACACAGTGGTAATAGTTGTCATTAGAATTGGTCGCAAACGTTGGGGTGCAGCTTTTAAAATGGCAGTGGTCCGATCGAGCCCTTCCTGATCGCGAATTTGGTTCGCCATTTCCACCATAATAATCGCATTATTGACGACAATTCCCACCAATAACACCGCACCAACTAAAACCGTAGCACCGATCGCAGTTTGCGTAATATAAAGCCCAAAAATTCCCCCTGCTAAAGCTAACGGTACAGTCAACATAATTACTAACGGATCGATCAGGGAATTATATTGCACAGCCATAACTACAAATACTAAGAAAGCTGCTAAACTTCCCAGAATTTTTAAGGAATTTTGTAACTGTCGATTTGTTTCGGCGTTGGAACTAGGTAAAATCGAAACACCTTCCGGTAATCTCGTTTCAGCTAAAACCTTATCTACTTGTTTTAAAGCTTCACTTAAACTAGCACCTTTGTTCAAACTTCCCGCAATAATGAAAACTTGTCTTTGGTTAATGCGTTGAATTTCTCCGGGTGCTTGTCCTTCTTCAATTCTTGCCACATCGCCCAAACGAATCAAGGCATTATTGTTAACAAACAGGGGAATTTGTTCGATTTGCGAAGCGCGTTCTACAGATTCTCGATCTAATTGTACTCGCACATCGACTAAGCGGTTTCCTCTTTGTAATTGCGTCGGTGTAGAACCTTCGATCGCTGTTTGAATTGTATCGCCAATGTCCTTAGTATTTAATCCTAAACTAGCAACTCTTTCCCAATCTGGGCGAATTTGAATTTCCGGTTGGCGATCGTCTGCATCAGGACGAAACTGTGCTAAACTAACTTTTTCATCCATTGCTGCTAACACTTGTCTTCCAGCACGTTGCAAACTTTGTTCATTTTCACCTTGCATAATAATATCAACTTCTGCACCTCTCACAGGCGAGTTACTTAAAATAATACCCCTAACTTGACCGGGACTTACCCGCAGCCTTATTCCAGCTAAATTTAGCTTTTCAAATTCTTTGCTAACTCGTTGTACAAATGCCCCAACATCTGTTCCCGGTTTTAGAGTAATCGTACTAGTACTACGCACTGGGTTAGCATTAGTATTACTGCCGAAAATTGAACCACCCGCCGTAGTAAATACAAATTCTGTTTCTGGTTGTTTGCGGAGAATTTCATCGACAATTGTCATCACTTTTTTGTTTGTTTCTACAGCTGTTCCTGGAGGAAATTGAGCAAACAAATTCGCTTGACCAGTATTAATTCTGGGTAAAATTTCTTGAGGAATTTGTCCTGCCATCCACCAACTACCGCCGCCTAAAATTAGGAAAGCTGCCAGAATTATTAACACTCGAAACCGCAATACAAAAGCTAAAAATCGCCCATAACTACCCATCGAAGCTTCAAATCGTTCGTTGAATTTTCGCAATAGCCAAAAGTTACTTACTCCGCTTGTCCAACGAATAGCTAAGAGTCGCGAACAGATCGCTGGCACAACTGTTAAAGCTACTAAAAGCGAAGCAGCAACAGAGAAACTAATTGTTAAAATTAACTCACTGAAAAGTAGGGAAAAGAAACCACCAATTAACAAAAATGGTAAAACCGAAACTAAGTTAGTAGTTGTGGAAGCAAGTAAAGCTGATTCTACACTTTGACTGCTACTCACGGCGCTTTCAACTAACTGTTTGGAACTGAGACGACTGCGGGAATCTTTTCCGGGAGTTAACCCAGCACCTTCGGCAATTGTCTCCATCATCACGATCGAGTTATCCACCACAATTCCCACACCTAGCGCCAAACCACCTAAACTGAAAACGTTAATCGAAAGACCGAATAATTGCATTAAAATAATGGCAGCAATTGTCGCTAAAGGAATCGCTAAAACGATAATTAAAGTTTGGCGCAGCGAACCTAAAAATAACAGAACTGCGATCGCCGCTAACCCCGCACCAATTAAACCCGAACTCGTAACGTTAGAAATTGAATTATTAATAAATCTCGACTCATCCAAAGTCGCCACGATTTGCATATCTTCAGGAATTAACCCTGACTTTCGCAAAGCAGCTATGCGTTCTTTAACCCCATTTACAACATTAATTGTATTAGCATCAGCTTGTTTAGTCACGCTCACTTTAACAGCTGGTTCGCCATTTAAAGAGACAAAAATTCTTTGTTCCTCAACCCCATCAATAACTTCAGCAAACTCGCGCAAATAAACCCGACGACTGGAAATAGTAGATGTAGTACTGGTTCCCGGAATTCTCACTAAAAAAGACAAATTTCTAATTTCTTCTGCATCGCGAAACAGTCCCACCGTTCGAGTTAAAGGTTCCGAATCTTCACCACGTAACCTACCACCAGAAACATCTTGATTGCGCTCTTCTAAACCATTTAAAACATCAGTTAAATTCACACCTAATGCTTGTAAACGTTTCAGGTCAATTTTTACTCTAACTTCTTCTTGAACTCCTCCGGCAACATCCACTGACGCAACACCAGAAACCACATTCAATTCACGGGATAATTCTTCATCAGCAAACACCCGCAAATCGACATCTTTTAAAGATGGAGATTGCAAAGCAAATTCATAAACTGGCAATTGAGAAGGGTCAACTTTAAACAGTCGCGGATCTTCAATATTTTCTGGCAATCTACCTCTAGCACGGTTAAAAGCAGCAGTTGCATCGTTAAGTGCTTGGTCAATATTTCCCCCAGGTTCAAAGTACAAATCTAAACTTACTTGACCTTCGCGAGTTTGGGAATAAACTTGCACCACTCCTTCGGTAGCACTTAAAGCTTCTTCCAAAGGTCTAGTAATTTCGTCGATCGCTACTTCTGGCGAAACTCCAGGCGCACTCAGTCGCACGCCGATGCGCGGATAGGTAATAGAAGGCAACAAATCAACTTGCAGTTGGGTAAAAAAGAAAACTCCTAATACCAAAACTGTTAAAGTCAGCATTAAAGTACCAATATGCTGACGAATAGAAGTAGCACTCAGGCTAAACCCAGATGTTTTGACATTTTCCATCATTGCCGACCTTTTTGTTGAGTGTTTTCTTCTTGAGTTGGTGCAGAAGACTGACGATCGCGTAGCGTTGCGTTAGCAGTATCGCGCCCGCCCCCTCCCTGCCCCACACCTTCGGACAAAATACTAAAACGTACAGCATCCCCATCTTTTATCGGTCTGCCACTACGCACCACAAACCTTTCTCCCGGTTGCAAACCGGAAATTACTTCAACTTTGCTATTAGCGCGATCGCCCAACACCACCGGACGCGCCGTCACCTTCCCTTCCCTACCTTCTGCCGTCACCACAAAAATCGTCCCTTGGTTGGGGGACTGGGGACTGGGGACTGGGGACTGGGGACTGGGGAGGTAGGGGGATGGGGGGATGGGGGGAGAGAAAGAATTATTCTCCCCTGCTCCCCTGCTCCCCTGCTCCCCTGCTCCCCTGCTCCCCTGCTCCCCTGCTCCCCTGCTCCTCTGCTCCCCTGCTCCCCTGCCTCTACCTCTAGAAACTTCTAGCGCTGTCGTTGGAATCAGAACCTTGGGGGCATTTTGTTGAGCAAATTGGACTCTGGCTAATAAACCGCTACCAATTCGCCCATTTTGATTCGGAATTAAAATTTCTACCGGAATTTGCCTCGCTGTAGGATCGGCAGCAGGAGAAATTCGGGCAACTGTGCCTGCAAAAGTTTGATTAGAAAAAGCGTCTAATTGTACTTGTACCAACTGCCCGACTTGGACGTTTGGCAATTCCAATTCTGAAAGCGGAACTACCACTTTTACTTGGCTAAACTCTCCCAGCTTTAAAACCTCGCCTCCCGGTTGTACCAAATTTCCCGGTTCGCTGGTTCGTTCCATAACTACGCCATCAACGGGCGAGATGAGTTTGGCGTAAGATAAGCGCTCTTTCAACTCAGCAATTACGGCTCTTTGGGCAACCACTCTGCCTTGAGCAGCTGCAACTGCTTGCTGTTCGGTGCGAATTTGTTCTTCTGCGGCAAGCACTGCTTGTTTATTAGTGCCGACTTCAGTTTGGGCTAATTCGGCATCTTGCAGGGAAATTGCCCCTTGTTTTTGCAAAAATGCTCGCCTCGCTGCGGTTGACTGGGCTTGTTTGAGCGTGACTCTAGCTTGTTCGGCTTTAGCTTTGGCGTTACTAACTTGAGTTCTGGCGCGTGCTACTTCTGAGTCACGGGTAGCTAGTTCAGCTTCGGCTTGAGTTACTTGATTCAATAATAATGTGCTGTCCAACTGTGCTAACTGTTGACCTCGCTTTACCCGATCGCCCACATTAACACTCAAATTCAGCAGTCGCCCTTCAACTTGCGATCGCAGCGAGACTTCCCTTGCGGGTCTAGTTGTACCTATATATGTGGGTGCTTCCTGGAGAACGCCGGGACGTGCGATCGCCACATCCACTGCTATAGAGGTTGGCCCACTTTCGGCTCCTCTCTGGGCTCCAGGTCGCCGATTTTGTGCTTCCGCTTCTGCCTTGGGCGTTCTGCTACAACCCGTTAAAGTAGCTAACAGCGGCAAAAGGCAAAAGCCAAAAGCCAAAAAATACGAATATGAAACTTTTGTATTGGCTCTTTTCATAGTTTCTTTAGACTTCCTGCATAACTGCCAAGCTCAAACCCTTTACAAAAGTTAATCTCCTCCTAGAATAACGGCAATCAGGAGATTTCAGCTTACATCTCTAGAAAGGTTTGCTCAGGAATCAGGCAATAGTTGGTAGCCCGTAAGTCTTGTTACTGCTAGAGACTGGAAAATTTATTGATTCTATCTGTCAATAATTAGCTAACTAAGTGAAAATTTATCTCAATTAATCCGTATAATAAAAACGCTGTCTAAAAACTTAGTTTTCATCGTAGGGTTAGTCATGGATGTGACAAAAAAATTTGTACTTGGTGTGAGTGTAGTAGCGTTAGCACTAACTAGTTTGACTCTAAATACAATGGGGAAAAAGTCTTGGGCAGAAGCACCAAATGTGCCTAAGAAGTTAGAAAATACAGTTGCTCAAGCATCTCTGACCAAGATTAGAATTGCTTTCCCCGCTCGTGGTGATAGCGCTGATTTACAGAGAAAAGCTAATGCTGTCGCTCAATTTCTCTCCCCAAAAGTGGGTATGCCTGTAGAAGCGTTAGTAGCTGATGACACTGCTGCTGTAGAAGCTTTACGAGCAAATCGCGCCGAAGTAGCTTTTTTGAGCAGTCGTCCTGCAATTAAAGCTGAACAATTAGCAAATGCAAAATTGTATTTAGCTGAAGTACGTCCGAATTATTCTGGTGGACACACTTACCGATCGATATTTGTAGTTCCTAAAGATAGCGCTTTACGCAGCGGCAATTCTCCTGATACTCTTAAACAATTGCAAGGTAAAAAAATCGCTTTCACTTCTCCAACTTCCGGTAGCGGATTTATTTTTCCTGTGGGAGAATTAGTTAAGTTAAATTTAGTTCCAAATCGCGATCGTCTTAACGGTTTCTTTAGCCAAGTTAGCTACGGAAACGGTTATAGTGGAGCATTACAAGCCGTTTTACGGGGACAAGCAGATGTAGCAGCAGTTTCCGAATACACCCTTGGCGCACCTTATATCACACCCGAAGAAGCAAGTCGTTTACGGATACTTTATTCTATTTCAGGTGTACCTGCTCATGGTGTGGCAATTGATGATAGCGTTCCTCCAGCTATGCGCGATAAAATCATCAACGCTTTGATGGAAATGAATAAGCCAGAAAATAATCAATTGTTGAGAGGTTTGTACAATTCGACAAGTTTTGTAAAAGTTAACAGCACCACTCATTTACAACCTATGCGTGAAGCACTGGAACGCGCCGGAATTGAACCATAATTTTGTCATTAGTTATTTGTCATTGGTCATTTGTGAAAGCTAAATTTTGACCAATGATCAACTACCGACTACTAACTACCAACTACCAACTACCAACTATCAACTACCAACTACCGATGACGATCGAATGTGAGAAAATAAAAACTCCCTATAGTGCCAATCTGAATCGTCCGATTTTAAACGGGATTAGTTGCAAAATTCAACAGGGAGAATTTGTTGCTTTATTAGGATTAAATGGGGCGGGAAAGTCTACTTTACTGCGTTCTATAGTAGGTTTAGTTCCTTTGAAAAGTGGTGTAATTAAAGTTAATGGCTTAGTACAAAATCAAGAGCAAAAACATTGTTCTGAGGTAGCAATGTTGTTTCAGGGTGGAGGTTTGATCCACCAGTTAACAGCAATTGAAAATGTGCTTTGTGGGCGGTTGGGGAGTTTATCTGCTTGGCAAAGTTTGTGGGGGTTTCCAAAACACGATCGCCGTTTAGCCTTAGAACTTTTGGATCGTTTAGGATTAAAAGAACAAGCTTATCAAACAACCGCTTATTTAAGTGGCGGACAACAACAAAGAGTTGCCATTGCTAGAGCTTTAATTCAAAATCCTAAAATACTATTGGCTGACGAACCAACTACAGGTTTAGATATTCTAGCAGCTAAACAAGTAATGGAAACCTTAGCTCAATTAAATTCGGAACAGGGGATCACAATTGTGGTAGTATTGCATGATTTAGCATTAGCTGCTGCTTATGCTCAAAGAGCGATCGTCTTAGAAGCCGGACGCATTATTTATGATGGCAAATGCCAAAACTTACCACAAATTCTCCAAGCTGTTTAAAATTGAAAGCAACCCAATGATAAAAACATTTAAAACCCTCAAATTTAAACATCCTTTATTCTTTAAATCGGTAAAACAGCTATTAATTTTATTAGCTGTGATTGCCGTTTATACTTGGGCATTACAAGGCTTACAAATTGACTTAAAACTTCTCAAAGATAGCTGGCCTTACATAGTAGATTTTATCACCCGTTTGTGGCCTCCTGATTTATCAATTTTAGACATTGCCATTGTCCGCTTAATAGAGACAATTCAAATGTCAATTTGGGGAACTACGATCGGCGCAATTCTTTCTTTACCTTTAGCAGTCCTTTCGGCGCGAAATTTAGCCCCTCGCTGGCTACAATTATGCGCCAATTTCTTACAAAACCTAGTGCGTTCTGTTCCCTCAATTGTTTTAGGATTACTGTTTGTTGCAGCAACCGGACTCGGCGCACCTGCGGGAACCTTAGCTCTCGGTATCTACACGATTGGTTATCTTGCAAAATTTTATCAAGAAGCTATTGAATCAGTCGATCGGCGTTCTATAGAATCGTTGCAGGTTTGCGGCGCTTCTTGGTTACAAATAGCACAATATGGCATTCTGCCTCAAGTCCTGCCTTTGGGCTTAGGCTACACTCTGTATATGTTTGAGTACAATATTCGCGCCGCCTCTGTTTTGGGAGTGGTAGGGGCTGGAGGTATTGGGTTTGAATTGGTTAATTATATTAAAGGTTTTGAGTACAATAAAGCTACGACGATGATGTTAGTGCTATTAGTGGTGGTGACAGCGATCGATGCACTGAGCAGTAAATTACGCCAAAATTTAGAAGCTAACAATCGTTCTCTTGACAAAAACTAACTAAATTAACTTTTATTGAGACTGTTAAATAACAACTGTATAATTGATTACTGAAAATTACAAGGAATTTCCTGGCCCAAGTTAGTGAGATTCTGTAAAATTTTCTCGATCGAATGTGTAATTTCAAGGTTATAATACAAGCTTAATATAAAATCAATCTCTTTTTAACCCAAAGTAAGTTTACTAAAAATTGTATGTTCTGTGTTCCCTTCCCCCACAAACAGTTTTCTTTTTTTAGACTATTTATTAAAGATAGTTATGATAATAAGTGATTAACCAGGGCGCAAGTTGTATTTAAATCTGTTTTTACAATGACTATATATGAATTAGTACAATTGTTAAATGCTACTCAGAAAAAACCCTTGACATCGCTGCAAGAATGGGTATTGCATCAAGCTTGGGAGGGAAAAACTTATGCACGGATGGCAGCAGAGGGCAATTATGTAGATGAGTATCTGCGAAAGACTGCTTCCGAATTATGGGTATTGCTCAGTGAATTTTTGGGAGAGACAATTACAAAATATAACTTTCGTGCTACAGTAGAACCCCGTAAACTAACCAAAACTCAGCAACAATTAATTAGAGATTTTAGTTATTCTACTAACTCTTCATCCCTAGAATTTCCAGGTGCGCCTCTAGCCATCAATTCTAAATTTTACATTCCCCGACCACCAGTAGAAGAACTTATTTATGAAGAAATTACTAAACCAGGAAGTTTAGTAAGAATTAAAGCTCCCCGAAAGATGGGAAAAAGTTCTTTGGTGTTGCGTGTTGTAGCTCATGCAGATAGCTTAAATTATTGCACTGTTAGTATAGATTTTCGGCAAGCCGACAGAGCAGTTTTTGAGCATATCGATAAGTTTTTGCGTTGGTTTAGTGCTAATCTCTGTTTAGAGTTAGAGTTAGAATCAAAATTAGATAATTATTGGAATGAGGAGATAGGTAGTAAGGTAAGTTGCACTGTTTATTGGCAGTCTTATTTATTAGAACAAATTCAAACTCCCTTACTTTTAGTTTTAAATGAAGTTAACCGGATTTTTGAATATCCAGAAATTGCTCAAGAATTTCTGCCTTTACTGCGCTATTGGCACGAACAAGGGAAATATACTGAAGTTTGGCAAAAGCTACGTTTTGTAGTAGTTTACTCTACAGAAATTTATGTGCCAATTAAGCTAAATCAATCGCCATTTAATATTGGCTTACCTCTAAAATTACCACCTTTCACTCCCGAACAAGTTCAGGAATTAGCATTACGTTATGACTTAGATTGGACGGATCAGTTAAAAACCAAAAGATTGATGACTTTGTTAGGAGGACATCCCTATCTATTACAATTAGCTTTCTATCACTTATATCGCCAAGATGTGGCATTCAAAGAATTATTGCAACAGGCGGCGACTGAATCGGGAATTTATGAAGAATATCTCCGCTATACTCTAGCGACAGTGCAAGCAGAACCGGAATTAGAAGTAGCTTTGCAACAGGTAATTAAGAGTGAAGAACCTGTGAAGTTAGATCCAGAACTGGCTTATAAATTGGAGAGTATGGGGTTAGTGAATATGGATGGCGATCGCGTAGTTCCCAGCTGCGAACTGTATCGCCTTTATTTTGGCAGAAAACTCTTACCTAGCCAAGAAGAAATTGTTACAAATGACTCTCTAACTGAAAATTTTACTCAGTTAGAAAAAGAAAACCTAGAGTTACGCCGACTACGAGACATAGATGATTTTACCCAACTCGCTAATCGGCGTTACTTTGAACAATATCTAGAACAACAGTGGCAAAAATTAGCTAAAGAAACTTCGCCTTTGTCTCTAATCTTATGCGATATTGACTTTTTCAAAATCTACAATAAAACCCAAGGTTCTGAAGCCGGAGATAATTGTTTACGCCAAATAGCAGAGGTATTGCGTCAATTAGTGAGAAAATCTCATGATGTTGTTGCTCGTTATCAAGAAGATGAATTTGGGATTATTTTGCCCAATGCTAATGCTAATATTGCCTGTGAAGTTGCTGAAAGAATTCGGGAAAAAGTCAAAAGTTTAGCTATTAACCACGATCCTAAAATTGGTGGGCTTCCGGCTCCTGTATTAACAGTCAGTTTAGGAGTCGCCAGCACTATTCCTCAGAGCAATATTAACTCAGATAGCTTGTTCCGTAAAGCTAAGGAAGCTCTTTCTCAAGCTAAAACTTTAGGGCGAAATCAAATTAATTTTCAAGAATTTTAGAGTCAGATCCCCGACTTCTCGAAGAAGTCAGGAATCTGACTTGTTAGATTAATCTGGTAAACCTTGAGGTTGTAACAGTTCTTTATGGAAACCTTGACGAACTTGAGAATTTAGATATCGCGCTTGTAAAACTTGCCATTCTTGCCATGCTTGGTAGCGACTTTCTGCTAGTTCCTTACTCAAAGTTTCAGGTAATTTTTCTTTTTCTATTTGCAAAGCTTCCGTGAGAAATTCTCCTAAAACCATGCTATCTTGGATATTTCCTAACACTTCTTGAACTTTCTTGACATCTTGACAGTAAGCTGCAAAAGTTTCACCGTAAAAGTTAGTAAATAATTCCATTTGGTAGCGCACTCGTTTGGCTTGTTTGCGTAAGTCATGCAGCATTTCCCCTTGTTGATTTAACTGTTCTTCTACCTCCTGAATACTTAAATTTGCCTTTGGTTTAATTGCGGTTTCGTTAGTTTCAATTCCCACTAACCAGCCTGGGTGCAATAAAAATTCGCTAATTTCTGGTAACAGTAAATCAGGTAATACTTCTAAGATTGGTAATTGAGCGGTTAGTTGATATTTTGGTTCTTTAAACCAATCTTGAAAAGCTTGCTTTAGTTTTTGATAATTTGACTTTCCTTCTAAAGTCCTTTTTACCAGTTTAAAAGTGTCGCTGCGTTTGGTTGCCAGATAATCTAATGCTGTGTCAGTAACTTTTTGTTCTGACTTTGGTAAAGCGGGACGGTATTTATTTTCTAGGGCTTCTTTGAGTACATCTAAGTCCCGCAATTCACCTAAAGTGCGAGCAATTTTCCCAACTTGTCTTTCTTGGGCTGCTGGTGGTAAATCTAAGGCAGGTGCAAAACCTGTGGCTGCTGTTCTGAGGCGACGCATTCCCACTCGCATTTGGTGTAAGGCTTCTGGGTCTTTATCTTTGAGGACTTCTTCTTCGTATTTAATGGTTTTGTTGAAGTGTTTCTCTACGGCAATATAAGCCCAGTCGCCCAAAGTGTTAACTTTTTTTGGGTTATTCGATGTCATCATTTTTTTGCATGGAATTAGATGCAACATTCAGTTGACCAATTTATTTTTGTAGGTCGATCGGAAAAATGGCTACTCGATCGCGCAAGTCAGCTAAATATCACTCTGCCTTTTGCTAAGAAAGAATTTAACTTTCTACAGACATATTGCTGGAGGAATACCTATTGTATCATAAGGAGTGGAAATACACAAATCATACCGAGTAAAACTTTCCCCAGTTTTCATACTTTTGAGTAATGGTTTACCAGTCCAAATTTGACAGCTACACAAAGGTTTTGGTTCTTGCAGCTTAAATCCGCCATCTATGGCTTGCAATTTGAAAAACTCAAGATGTAAATGTGCAGGTTCAATGGCGACGTAGTGAGAAAATTCTTCTGAAGGGATGCCTACGATCGGCTTATTATTTGTTTGCAAAGTTGTCGGGAAAAAGTCAATATCTATAACATCAGCACTTAGCCCCGATTTGTCAACAAATTGTAAAACTTCTTGCCAATCATAAAGCGGTTGATTTCTGCCATCAAAGTAACTATTTACACCTAAGCAATGTCCGCCTAATAACCAAACCAGCTGTCCTAAAATAGTTTCTATTCTGGATCGATCGCTTCGGAGAACTTCCATATCTTCCGGGAGGAGAATTCTGCCTGGAATACACCACCAATATTCCCAAACCTTGGTAAAATCTAAAGGCAAGATGCGTTTGTGTAGACCGGAAATGCGATCGTGTTTCTGTATTTCCCAAACTGCTTGGGGAGAAGTTATACCCTCAAAACTAGCCAGTGAGGGAATTTTATTTGCAACCAAAGTATGAGGGTTAGCAAACAAAAGCTCATCAGAGATAAAGGTATCTAAAGTAAGCATAAAAAACCTTGAAGCTACAAATACCTAATTTTTAAATTATAACATCAAATTTAAACAAAAGTTTAATTATCATGCCGTTCTCCTTAAATCAGGGGCAACACTGCCAAAGCAAATTTAAATTATCGAGGTTTGACGTGCCGTCACTTGCTTTGGGTCAAGCTAAATCGCTTAAAATATCAACTGAGATATCTACATTGAGATTTAATTGAATTGCAATGATTGATTTGCTTTCCAATACCGTTGCACTGTCACGAATTCAATTTGCGCTGACAGCAATCTTTCATATGCTGTGGCCTGTATTGACCACAGGGATGGGTATTTACCTAGTAATTATTGAGGGGTTGTGGTTAAAGACTCGCAACTTAGATTATTATCATCATGCTCGTTTCTGGTCGAAGCTCTATGTCCTTAACTTTGGGATTGGGGTGGCTTCCGGGCTACCAATGGCATTCCAGTTCGGTTTAAATTGGGCACCATTTTCGGAAGCAGTTGGTGATTTTTTTGGCACTGTTTTAGGATTTGAAGGCACAATGGCATTCATGTTGGAGGCAAGTTTCCTTGGCATTATGCTGTTTGGCTGGGAACGAGTGCCACCCGTCATTCACCTGATTTCCACTATCTTGGTAGCATTTGGTGCTAATTTATCGACCTTTTGGATTTTGTCAGCAAATTCTTGGTTACAAACTCCCGCAGGTGGAGCATTTGTCAATGGTAAGTTTGTGGTTCAGGACTACTTTGGGGCGATCGCTAATCCATTCATGATCAATAGTTTTCTCCATATGTTTTTCGCTACTTTGGAGACTTCACTATTCGTAATCGGTGGCATTAGTGCCTGGTATATCTTAAATCAACGTCATCCCGAATTCTTTTCTAAGTCACTGAAAGTTATTTTGACTGCACTGATTCTGGTTGCTCCCCTACAAATTTTCGTGGGACATTTAAGCGCAGAACAGGTTTATCACTATCAGCCTACTAAACTGGCGGCTATGGAAGCACAGTGGGAGACGATTCCAGCTGGACAGCCTGCGGATTGGAGTCTGGTAGCATTGCCTAATAATCGAGCCGAGCAAAATGATTGGGAGGTAAAAATCCCAGGTGCGTTGAGCTATCTACTGGAACTCAAACCCGCCTTGGAACAACCCGTAAAAGGCTTAAAGGAATGGCAACCAGAAAATCGCCCGCAAATGGTCGGTTTAATTTACTATTCCTTCCGAATCATGGTGGCGATCGGATTATTTTTTGCCGCCCTCATGACAGTTAGTGTCCTACAATGGTGGCGCGGAAAATTGGCAGCCAAGGCGATCGCTCAACAAAAATGGCTCATGCTTGCCTGGATTTGGTCTGCCCCATTGGGCTATCTAGCAGTTGAAACAGGCTGGATAGTCCGCTGCGTTGGACGACAACCCTGGATTGTCTATGGGCAACTCCGCACAGTTAACTCTGCTTCCAACTTACCCCCAGGTGAAGTCTTGTTCTCCTTGATCGGTTTGACCAGTCTATATCTAGTTCTTTTTACAGCAGCGCTGTACTTTGGTAGTCGGATTGTGCGAAAAGGTCCCAATCTAGAATTGCCTGCCCCCGTATTTGGGAATCAACCCAAACTGGGCATCGAACCAGCGCAACATGAACCCGATCAACGCCCTGCGGAAGCTCAACAATAGGAGGCAAAGATGGAACCCTTACAATATTTTTTACCCCAGGTCTGGTTTTTCATTCTGGGATTGTTTCTGTTCCTCTATGTTCTGTTAGACGGATTTGACTTGGGGGTAGGCATCCTGTCCTTGACCGCTTCTAGTGAGGAACGGCGGAGTATTCTGATGACCAGTTTAGGAAACGTCTGGGATGCTAATGAAACCTGGCTAGTTTTGATGGGTGGATCGTTATTTGGAGCATTTCCCCTAGCTTATGCCACGATTTTGAATGCCTTGTATCTTCCGGCAGTGATTATGGTAGTGGGCTTAATTTTGCGAGCCGTTTCCTTTGAATTTCGGGAAAATGCCGATCGAAAATTCATCTGGAATATAGCCTTTGGAGTTGGAAGCTTTTTGGCAGCCTTGGGGCAGGGCTTCGCTCTGGGTAGCGTGTTTGAAGGCATTACGGTGGATGAGTCGGGACACTTCGCTGGAGGGATTTGGGATTGGTTGACCTGGCGCTCTATTGTAGTGGCGCTAACCTTAATTCAGGCTTATGTGTTGGTAGGCTCAACTTACCTGATTTTCAAAACTTCTGGACATCTGCAAGAAACCCATTACAAAACTGCGACGATCGCCACTTGGACAACCTTAGCTGGTGCAATTTTCATTACTGTCAGCACTCCAGTTTTTTCCGAACAGGCGCGATCGCATCTGTTTACCACACCTCTGGTTTATATTTTTGGCTTGATTCCTGTGTGCGGAATTTTATTGATTGGTTTGCTATTGCAAAGCTTGAAAAAGCGTGAAGAAACGATGCCATTGATTTGGACGTTTCTATTATTCTCGCTATCGTTTATTGGGTTGGGGTTCGTTATTTTTCCGAAAATTATTCCCCCCGCTATCACAATCTACCAAGCAGCTGCTTCTCCCAGTTCGCTGGTTTTCATGCTAACTTTTATCGGCTTTTTGATTCCAATTTTGCTATCTTATACAATCTACAACTATGTCGTGTTTCGCGGCAAAGTTGTAGGCGATAGTTAGGGCTGGCTGATAAGAGAATTCAACTGCTCAATCATTTCTGTTCCGCTATACTAGTTGGAAACCAAATTTTAATGAAAATAGAAATTCTTCCCTTCTACCATCTGCCTTCCTAACTCAAAAATTTCCCAGTTCCCCGTCATACCAAATCCGGCTTAAATACCCCCGTTATTCTTTAGTCCGCGCAGGCGGACTTTGTTTGTGTAGTAGCGATTTTAATCGCCCAATCATACACCAATCGGATAGCTGACCCGGATTTGGGATCAATTGTCATCAAAACTTGTAAAACTAGAATGAAATCCCCCGGCTGAAAGGAGTGAAAGCCTTTAAAATGATTGGGATTTCTATAGTTCTAAGATAAAGCAAAGACTATGCCTCGTCGCAACGACATTAAGAAGATTCTGCTGTTGGGTTCTGGCCCCATTGTAATTGGTCAAGCTAGTGAATTTGATTATTCGGGGACGCAAGCTTGTAAGGCGTTACGCAGTGAAGGTTATGAGGTGGTGTTGGTCAATTCCAACCCTGCTACAATCATGACCGATCCTGAGACAGCAGACCGCACCTACATCGAACCTTTAACGCCAGAAATTGTAGAAAAGGTAATCGCTAAAGAAAGACCTGATGCTTTATTGCCCACGATGGGCGGACAAACTGCGTTAAATTTAGCTGTAGCTTTAGCGAAAAATGGGGTTTTAGAACGCTATGGCGTGGAATTAATTGGGGCGAAATTGGAAGCGATCGAAAAAGCGGAAGACCGCTTATTATTCAAGGAAGCAATGCTGAAAATTGGGGTAGATGTTTGCCCTTCTGGGATTGCTTGCGATCTTAATCAAGCTAGAGCGATCGGGCAACAAATTGGCAGCTATCCTTTAATTATTCGCCCAGCATTTACATTAGGCGGAACTGGTGGTGGTATTGCCTACAACCAAGAAGAATTTGAAGAAATTGCCCAATCAGGGATTGATGCTAGTCCCGTTTCCCAAATTTTGATTGAAAAATCACTTTTGGGTTGGAAGGAATACGAATTAGAAGTGATGCGAGACTTGGCAGATAACGTAGTAATTATCTGTTCCATTGAAAACCTCGATCCAATGGGCATTCACACCGGAGATTCTATCACCGTTGCCCCCGCCCAAACTCTCACCGACAAAGAATATCAACGCTTGCGGGATGCCTCAATTAAAATCATTCGAGAAATTGGCGTTGAGACTGGAGGTTCTAACATTCAGTTTGCCGTAAATCCGGTAAATGGAGATGTAATTGTCATTGAAATGAACCCTCGTGTGTCTCGTTCTTCCGCCTTAGCTTCCAAAGCAACTGGGTTCCCAATTGCGAAATTTGCAGCTAAGTTAGCGGTGGGTTATACGCTGGATGAAATTAACAATGATATTACCAAGAAAACGCCAGCATCCTTTGAGCCAACCATTGATTATGTAGTTACGAAAATTCCTCGGTTTGCCTTTGAAAAATTCCCCGGAACTCAGCCAGTATTAACAACTCAAATGAAATCTGTAGGGGAAACAATGGCAATTGGACGGACGTTTTTAGAGTCCTTCCAAAAAGCTTTGCGCGGTTTAGAAACTGGGCGGGCTGGTTGGGGTTGCGACAAACAGGAAAAACTGCCATCTTTAGAACAAATTCGCGCCCAATTACGCACGCCAAACCCGGAAAGAATTTTCACCGTTCGCCATGCCATGCAATTAGGAATGTCGGTAGAAGACATTTACGAATTGACGGGAATCGATCCTTGGTTTTTGGATAAAATGCAGGAATTATTGGAAACTGAGAAATTCCTGAAACGCACACCTTTGCAACAGATTGGCAAAGAGCAAATGTATGCGATAAAACAGCTAGGATTTAGCGATCGCCAAATTGCCTTTGCCACCAAAACCACCGAAGACGACGTGCGCCATTACCGCAAAGATTTAGGGGTAATTCCGGTATATAAAACCGTTGATACCTGCGCCGCAGAATTTGAAGCATTCACACCTTATCATTACTCAGCTTATGAATTAGGTTGTGTCAGTACCACAGAAGAGGAAAATAGTGCTACTTTATTGCCACCAGAATCAGAAGTAATGGATTCAAACAGGCAGAAGGTAATGATTTTGGGCGGTGGGCCAAACCGAATTGGACAGGGGATTGAGTTTGACTATTGTTGTTGTCATGCCAGCTATGCTTTGCGGGATGCTGGATTTGAAACCATCATGGTTAACTCGAATCCAGAAACAGTTTCGACTGACTATGATACGAGCGATCGCTTGTATTTTGAACCCCTAACCAAAGAAGACGTTCTCAACATCATCGAAACCGAAAAACCCGCAGGGATTATCATTCAATTTGGCGGACAAACTCCGTTAAAATTAGCAGTTCCACTGCAAGAATACCTGACAAAACACAACATCACCGAGACGAAAATTTGGGGAACATCACCTGATTCGATCGACATTGCCGAAGATAGAGAACGCTTCGATGAAATTGTGGTAAAATTGCAATTATTAACGGCACCAAATGGGATTGCGCGCTCGGAATCAGAAGCGATCGCTATAGCTGGAAAAATCGGTTATCCAGTGGTAGTACGTCCGAGTTACGTATTAGGTGGACGGGCGATGGAAATCGTTTATTCTGATGCTGACTTACAGCGTTATATGACAGTGGCGGTACAAGTTGAACCGGAAAAACCAGTGTTAATTGACAAGTTTTTAGAGAACGCTGTAGAAGTAGACGTAGATGCGATCGCCGATGCTACTGGTAATGTGGTAATTGGCGGAATTATGGAGCACATTGAACAAGCAGGGATTCACTCAGGCGACTCTGCTTGTACCTTACCAACTACATCTTTAGCACCAGCAATTTTGCAGACAATTCGCGATCAAACTATCAGATTAGCCAAAGCATTGAATGTAATTGGGTTGATGAACGTACAATATGCGATCGCAGACGCATACAGCTACACCCCCAAAGTTTACATTCTAGAAGCAAATCCCAGAGCATCAAGAACCGTACCATTTGTTTCCAAAGCAATTGGCAAACCCTTAGCGAAACTTGCATCTTTGATTATGTCAGGAAAAACCCTGCAAGAATTGGGAATGACACACGAAATTATTCCCAATCATATCGCTGTCAAAGAAGCTGTGTTACCATTTAATAAATTCCCAGGTACAGACACAATATTAGGGCCAGAAATGCGATCGACTGGCGAAGTAATGGGAATAGATACTGATTTTGGAAAAGCCTTTGCCAAAGCGGAAATAGGTGCGGGAGAAAAGCTACGATTATCAGGTACAGTATTTGTATCGATGAGCGATCGTGACAAACAAGCAGTAGTTCCAGTGGTAAAACAATTCATGGAATTAGGATTTCATATTACCGCCACTGATGGTACTCGTAGAGTATTGAAAGACAGTGGTTTACAAGGTGTGGAATTAGTGCTAAAAGTACATGAAGGTCGTCCTCACATTGTAGACGCAATTAAAAACGAAAAAATCCATTTGATTATTAACACCCCATCTGGAGAAGAAGCGCAAACAGATGCGCGTTTATTGCGACGGACTGCATTAGCTTATAAAGTACCAGTAGTGACAACTATAGCGGGTGCAAAAGCGATCGCAGCAGCCATTTCTCGGTTACAATCTGCACAATTAGACGTGAAAGCAATTCAGGAATATTTGATGTAGGTTGGTAATTGGTAGTTGGTAGTAGGTAATGGGAATTTCTCTTACCTATTACCTATTGTCTTTTTGCTTAATTTGGTCAGTTATATTTTCTTCCCAATGTTTATCTTCTAAGTCTATAGTTATCATACGACCTGCTGCTTTTGAGCGATCGATATATCTATGAAAAGCATCGATATCTTCTCGATGACTCAGAACATATCGGCGTAACTCATCAAGACTCATTGCATCATAGTTAGCTGCTGTCATGGCTCATATCCTCCAGTTCTTTTTATCTCAAATTCTAAATTGTTTCCTGCAAGTACATATAAATTGCCAGTTCGTTCATCTATTCGGATAAGTTCAATACTTTTATATTGCCATCCAGGGTAAATAGCGTTAGTAAGTCGGTAACACAGCCTGTAAAGCGCCTGAGTTTGCGAGTTTGTAGGTTCCATTTTACTTCACTTCATCAGAGTTAAGGTTTATTTGTCTTAATTACTTTTTTCTGTTTTTATGGGTAGTGGTAGGGTGAATATTCCGAAATTTTCACCCTACCACTACTTAAAAATGAGTAATAGACTTCTTCTGAGATCTTGCAGCTGCGTTTTAGCCCGCCTGGGACTTGAGTCCCAGGCGGATTTTGATGAAGAATGTCTCAATTTTAAATCATGGCAATACACTCAATTTCTACTAAGACATCTTTGGGTAAACGGGAGACTTCTACACAGGCGCGTGCTGGGGCAGTTGCTTCGTCAAAGTATTTGGAATAAACTGCATTCATGGCGGCAAAATCATTCATGTTTGCCAGGAAGACGGAGGTTTTTACTACATTTGACCATTTAGCACCTGCGGCAGTTAAAATGGCTTCAATGTTAGCCATAACTCTTTCTGTTTGTTTGGTAACATCATCTTTGTAGACAACATCGCCTAATCTGGGGTCGATCGCAATTTGTCCAGCAACAAACAACATTTGTCCACTAGCAAGAATTGCTTGATTATAAGGGCCAACTGGCGCGGGTGCCGATTCTGTAAAGATAACTTTGCGATCTGCTGACATTTGCTTTTCTGTACGTTTTTGCGAAACTACTTTATCATTTTCTGTTGTAATAGTCTTCTGATTGTTTACTTTACCATCGGGCATTCTTGCACCACTTAAATCGGCATCTTGAAGACTAGTGCCATACATATTTGCACCTGTTAAATCAGCCCTTTTTAAAATTGCACCACTTAAATCTGCTCCAATTAAATTTGCTCCACTTAGATTAGCCCTTTCTAAGTTTGCTCCCTTTAGACAGACTTTGGTCAAATTAGCTTTGCTAAGGTCTGTTGCGATTAACTCCACTCCAGTTAAGTTTAAGCCGGAAAGATCAAGACTTTCCAGATTAGTAACCCTAAGTTTAGTTGCAGCAAAATTTGCATTTTGGAGCTTTGCACCACGTAGATTTGCTCTACTGAGATCTGCTTCATATAAGTCTGCATTTATAAGATTTGCTCCACTTAAGTTAGCTCCAGTTAGATTTGTATTATTTAGAGAAGCTCCACTTAAATCTGCATAATACAGATTTGCATCATTTAGATTTGCCTTATCTAAGTTGGCGTTGCTTAAGTTAGAGCTTTCTATGGTGGCATTGCTTAAGTTAGCACATCCAATATCTGCGAAACTTAGATTCGCTGAAGATATCCCTACTTTAGATAAATTAGCACTATTGAGAGATGCTTTACTGAGGTTTGCCCTATATAGTTTTGCTTTGCTCAAGTTTGCTTCAGTTAAGTCTGCTCCACTTAAATCTGCATTTTGTAAGTCTATATCACTAAGCTCAGCACCTCTTAGGTCTACCCCACTTAAAACTGCACTTTGAAAATTCCGTTCACCTTGGGCGTATCTTTCTAAAAGTTCCTTTGCATCCATAAATCAAAATTCGATCGCACCCTAAAAAACAACATTTGCGATCGCTCCATCAACAAGTATTCCCCAATTTCTTCTTCTTTCCTCTTCTCTTCGCGCTCTTTGCGTCCTTTGCGATTCAAAAAAATTCTCTTCGTGTCCTTCGTGTCTAAGTGCTACGCACCGCTACGCGAACGTGGTTCAAAAATTACCCTAATCTGGGACGCAAACCATAAAAACGATAATGCCAGTAATCCTTCATAATTCGATCGTGATCGAAACAGAGATTTTCCGGCAACTGCCAAAACTCAAAAATCCCCAAATTTTTCGCATCATCAGCAGCTTTTGGTTCACCCTTACCCGTCGCAATAAACACCACACTTAAAGTATGCTGACGGGGGTCACGATTCGGGTCAGAATAGACATGAAACTGTTCCACCAACTCCACCTTTACACCCGTTTCTTCCTCAGCTTCCCTGACAGCAGCAGATTCCACAGACTCGCCATAGTCTACAAAACCGCCAGGAATAGCCCAACCGAAAGGAGGATTTTTGCGTTCAATTAAGATAATGGGACGTTGCGAGCGATCGATCAACTCGATAATAATGTCAACAGTAGGACTAGGATTGCGGTAACTCATAAGATTTTGGCAATAATTAGCCAGTTAACCACAAAACCGAGCATTCTGCCAAACGTTAGAGAAAAAACCTTTCGAGAGTCAGGTTTAAACACAACTCTGCCGTGATAATCTCACAGATAGCCCATGCTTGACCTTTTTTAGGTAAATTATGCCGTTTCCTAGATCCAGTGGGGTTTTATTACACCCTACATCACTTCCCAGTCGTTTTGGTATTGGAGACTTAGGCTCAGAAGCCTATCGTTTTGTAGAATTTTTAGCCGAAAGCAAACAAAAACTGTGGCAAGTTCTACCATTAGGCCCCACAGGATATGGTAACTCGCCTTATATGTGTTTTTCAGCGATGGCTGGGAACCCGCTATTGATTAGCCCGGAACGGTTGCGAGATGATGGATTATTAAGTGAAGAAGACTTTGCCAACTTACCACAATTTCCCGCAGACAAAGTAGACTTTGAATCAGTAATCCAAGCCAAAACTCCCCTGCTGAAAAAAGCCTGTGAAAGTTTCATTCAACAAACTTCCCCAAAATCCCAACAGCGATTTAAATCATTCTGTACCAGTAAAGCTTATTGGTTAGATGACTATGCTTTGTTTATGGCGTTACGAGACGCACATGAAGCAGAAAGTTGGCATAAGTGGGAACCAGAATTAGCAGAACGCGATCCTGCTACATTAGCGAAAGTAGAGCGGGAATTAGCCAGTGAAATAATCTACCACAAATACTTACAATTTGAGTTTTTCCGTCAATGGTCCGATCTTAAGCGTTTTGCGAACGATCGCAACATCCAAATCATCGGCGACATCCCCATTTACGTCGCCCACGATAGCGCTGATGTTTGGGCACACCCCGAATACTTTTGCTTAGACGAAGAAAGCAAAGAACCCGCATTAATGGCAGGTGTACCACCAGATTACTTCAGCGAAACCGGACAATTGTGGGGTAATCCCGTTTACGATTGGGAAACTCTGCAAAAAGACCATTTCAAATGGTGGGTAGAACGTTTCCAATCTTTACTAGATTACGTTGATATTGTTCGCATTGACCACTTCCGAGGTTTTGAAGCATACTGGGCAGTGGAAAGAGGCGAAGAAACTGCCATTAATGGCGAATGGATTAAAGCACCAGGAGACGCATTATTCCAAGTAATCCGGGATAAATTTGGCAAATTACCCGTTTTAGCTGAAGATTTAGGGGTGATTACGCCAGAAGTGGAAAAATTGCGGGATGATTTTGAATTCCCAGGCATGAAGATTTTACACTTTGCCTTTGGTTCTGGCGCAGGTAATCCTTACTTGCCTTTCAACTACGATCGCAACAGCGTAGTTTATACAGGCACCCATGACAATAATACAACTGTCGGTTGGTACGAAAACCTACCCGAACATGAAAAGCAAGGCTTACTCGCCTACATCTGTTGCGTTTCTTCCGAAGGTATTCACTGGGATTTGATTAGATTAGCTCTGAGTTCGATCGCCAATCAAGCCATTATTCCCCTACAAGACATTCTAGGTTTAGGAAGTGCAGCGAGGATGAATGTTCCTAGTGAAGGTGTAGGTAACTGGGAATGGCGTTATCTACCAGGGAGTTTAACTTATAAAGAAATTGAAATCTTCAGAAAGTTGACCGAAACTTTTGGTCGTGCTTGATGAAAATTAGGGGCATATTTTAGGAGAAGGTTGAAGAGTAAAATTTTAACTTCTCCTCGCCTAGCCCCTATTAATTAGCTTTGAACACTACTTGTTTAACTGTTCCGGGATTTCCCAGTTTTTTGGCTTCCTCGTCATTATAAGCAACCATGACTCCCCCAGCATTACCAGCCCGTAAAACTAGTTCTTGTTTTGCCGTCCAAGTGCGCTGAGTTCCTTGGGGAAGCATCCCTTCAAACTCTTTTTTGCCATCAATCACTACTCTCACCCAAGAGTCAGAGGTAACATTCAAACCAATTTTGACAGGTTCGGAACTGTTTTTAGCATTTTTAATGCTGACCAGCGCCACATTGTCTTTAGTTTGATTTTGGTCAGAGTTAGCAGACTTTTTAGTAGTGGTTGGTTTTTCAGTTGTCGGAATTAGTGCTTGTTGAGCAGAGCGATCGATCATTTGGGATAATCCAGTTACCGCAAAGATAATCAAGACAATGTAAAAAAGGTAAAGGTGAACAGGCTTTAATTGAGCCGCTGGTAACTCTCCCCAAAACTGCCTTTTCATCGAGAAAACTTGCGCTGTAGGAAAGACACTGGCAAATTCCGAACCATTTAAACCGAGTGCATCAGCATAGCGTTTGATGAAACCCTTAATATAAACTGGTTCTGGTAACGGTTCCAGTTTACCTTGTTCTATGGCATTGAGCATTCGGGCAGGAACTTTAGTGATAGACGCTACATCATCCAAAGAAAGGGCTTGTTCTTCCCGCAGGTGACGCAGGTAATCACCCATTTCTGCAAGCTTTTTAGCTCGTTGTTCTTCTAAATAAGAACTTAGATTTTCCCTGTTATTGGTCTTCATAGCTGCGATCCTTGACATTTACTAGCTCATCTACTCGCTAAGGTGGTTGGGTAAAATATTTTTAACTTTTTTGTGCAAAGTTGTCATCAAAGAAAACTCTACACCGATAACAGAAAAATCTACCCTGGATTTACTGACTTTGCAAAAAATTTATTTCTTTAGCTGTCAAATGTCTGTATTCTCCTGGTAAAAGCTTCTGCTGAGGTAACTGTAATTGAATTGGGCCAATTGCGGTGCGGTGTAGCTGAATTACAGGATATCCCAATTGTTCAGCTACTCGCCGGATTTGACGATTTCTCCCTTCTTTTAAAATCACTTCTAAGAGAGTGCATTCACCGTAGTGTGGCGTAGCTCGATCGCCCTTATACCCTGTTTCTAACACCCTGATTTCACAGGGTAAGGTTTTTTTGCCCTCTAGGATAACTCCTTCGCGCCACTTTTGCAGAATATTTTCTGGAGGTTTACCTTCCACCCAAACTTCGTAAGTTTTCGGTACGCTGTGACGGGGATGAATCAGGCGGAAGGCGAGTTCTCCATCATTGGTTAATAGTAGGGCTCCTGTGGAATCAGCATCTAATCTGCCTACAGGATAAATTCCCTGTCCGCTTTGCAGTGAGGCGGGTAACAGATTGAGAACTGTGGGTCGTCCTTGGGGGTCGCTACAGGTGGAAACTGTTCCAGCTGGTTTATTGAGCAATAGGTAAATCTGTTCGGGACGATTGCTGGATTTAATCAATTTACCATTGACTTCGATGCGATCGCTCATCGGGTCAGCTTTTTGTCCCAAACGAGCAATTTCGCCGTTAACACGCACTCGACCCGCTTGGATCATTTCTTCTGCGTGACGACGGGAGGCGATACCCCACTGTGACAGTAACTTTTGCAGCCTTTCCATAGTCAATTTTGACTGCTTGCCTAACTGGTTTTTTCCAGAATCAGTAAACTATGTACAAATATTACATGAATAAATGTATCGTCATAGGTGGTGTTTATGTTCGGTCTCCCGACAAATGAGGTGAAAGTGACAGAAAGTACAGAAACTTTGCCACAGCAACGCAGTCGAATTATTAGTAAGGTGTTGTCACCTGCGGTAAAATTGTGGCTGCGATCGCAGGTGGAACAAGTAGAAGACCTGCAACTTCACATTGAGGGAGGCGATCGACAAATCTTATCTGGATACATCCCCAAAGTAACACTGTTTACGAGTCGCGCTTTGTACCAAGGTTTACACCTGCAACAAATTGGATTAGTTGCCGAAAATATTCGAGTTAATCTGGGTCAAGTAATCAAAGGTAAACCTTTACGTTTGCTAGAACCCATCCGTGCCCAAGGCGAGTTACTCTTATCGGAAGATGACTTAAATGCTTCTTTAGAAAGCGAACTACTGATCGGTGGTTTAAATGAGTTTTTCCAAATGTTACTTAAAGGAGTAGGTACAAATTCCCCTGCTTTTCCAAATCAACAGCTACATTGGCAACAAATAACAGTTAATGGCAATCAAATTCATCTAACAGGTATTTTGCTAGATAGTAACTCTCCGATCGCAATTAGTACGGGTGTGAGAATAAGCGATCGCAATCAACTACATTTAGATAATCCCCAAATTCAAGGAAACTTAGGCTTAAACTCCACTAATTTAGATAGTTTAACCATAGACTTAGGCCCCGATGTTGATATTCACGAACTAACCTTAAGTCATGGTCAACTAATCTGTCGAGGTAGCATCTCCGTAACTAGTGACTAGGGAAAGTTTTGAGTTTTGAGTTTTGAGTTAAATAATTTTCCCTTGTGACCTTCTCACCTTGTCCCTCGAACTCTTCTGCCTCACTTCGGTAGCAGAGGTAAAAGGAGAGTGACAAAATAGTAAACTAAAGGAGCAGTGAAAACGTAGCTATCAGCGCGGTCTAGAATACCTCCATGTCCGGGTATCAGTTGACCTGAGTCTTTGACACCTGCATCGCGTTTCATCATTGATTCAGTGAGGTCTCCTAACAAACTAGCAATCCCAATTAACAGACCTAAAGCGACTCCTGTAATGGGCCATAAATGCCAATTAAGATACCAAGCTCCGGCTACAGCTACAGCTACACTGGCGCTAACGCCAAAAACTGCTCCTTCTACGGTCTTTTTCGGGCTAATGTAAGATAGGCTAGTTTTGCCAAAGAATTTACCAATGAAGTAAGCGCCAATATCAGCCGCCCAAATACAACTAAAGGCTAGTAAAGTAACAGTAAGTCCTTGAGGCCAATTTTTAATGTTTGTCCAATTTTCAGGCCAATAGCCTGCTAAAGGCAAGTTACTGCATTCTGCATGACCAAGAGAGCGTAAGCGTACCCAATAGCTAGGCAAATAACCACCATAAAATAGTCCTAATATGGAAGTAGAGATATCTGCGATAGTGGCTAACTTGGGCTGAAATAAGAGATAAAAACAGATAAAAGTTCCGGCTACGGGTAATACTGCGTCAGCTAGGGTAGAAGAAACTGTAGCAATAATCAATAATCCTTGACTAACTGCGATCGTAGTTTTAGCTGCGGGGGCGATTCCGGTAGCTCTAGCTAGTTGAAAGTATTCTAACTGACCTAACCAGATAATGATGCAGAAGCAAAGGGTGAAGTACCAACCTCCCAGGAAAATCATTCCTAAAGCTAGGACGATCGCAACTATTCCGCTAAGTATTCTAGGCCAAGACATGAGACATTCTTTTAAGTTTAGATTCTAGATTTTAGACTTTAGAGTGGATTGAAAATCTAAAATCCACTTTGCTTTTACTCTAACTTTTCGCCACTGAGGATAAAAATCGGATCGACAGCAGCAAATATTTGATGATTCCCTCGCGTTTCCAAGCGGTTGACAGCTGATTGTACAACTTCTATATTCCGTACTTGTAACTGAGCAAAGGTTTCAGACACACTATAAAGGTTTTCCAAGTTGCCTGCTGTAACTACAACTCTGCCTTGGTGTGGCAAGTAACGCCAAACTTCAAACAGAATATCTTTTATTGGACGACCACCTTCAATGCAAACTCGATTGGGTGGTGCTGATAAGTCTTTGAGACATTCAGGTGCGCTGCCTACGATTATATCTACGTTGGGGACACTGAAGCGATCGCAATTCCCACGAATTAATCCTGCTACTTCCTCATCTCGTTCTATCGCAATGATCTTACCCTGCGGACAAAGTAACCCAACTTCTACGGGAATTGTACCTGTACCTGCGCCAATGTCCCACAAAACTGTGTCGGGAGTTAAACGCAGATGAGAGATTAATAGTAATCGTACTTCTCGTTTGCTTAAGGGAATGCCAGGTAAGCGATCGAACATATTGTCGGGAATTCCTGGGGTAACATAAGGCCAAATTGGGGAAGGCATAGCAGGAAGGACGCGGGGACAAGGGCGGAAAGGCTAGTGCAATCTTATCATTTAGTGTTAAATGGGAATTTGGATTCAGAGTATGCTGATAATCTTTCTATAGTAGTTCCTTTATTTTGTGTGATATAATGACGATGTACGACCAAACTACCTGTTGAGGTAGTGTAGGCCGCGCCAAAAGATTCTTTTTTTTGAATCAAATAAGGGAGAATCCGACAATAGGGTTCTCCCTAAATATTTTATAAATAATTAATTTTTCCTTTTATTTTAGTTTGCAACTTTGAAGCAATTTCTGAATCGATCGCAAAAACATCTTTATTCCCTTTACCGCAGACTAAACGACTAATCGTAAAAGCTAAAATATCCGATAATTGGATAAAGTAAGAACTATGGGAATCTAGAAAAACTGGATCTTCGACAATTCCTGCTCCGGGAAATTTAGGTTCTTTGTGAAAATATTCCCTTACTATTTTTCGGATATGTCCTTCCTGCTTTGAATTACTACTATCAACGTAAACTAATCCATTCTCAGGCTGTTCATTTTGGCGAGACTTATCTAATAAATGCTCTTCATAACTCGATAAAAAATCTCGCCAAATTTCCTGAGTAAAAACTTTTATAGCATTGGGGTTAGATAAAGGATTATAGCGTTCTTTAAATTCTTTCTTTGACTTAATAAATGCAAATAGATTAATAGGGGATTCACAAATAATATTAACTATTTCTTTGTGGATTTCTTCTAGATTAGAAGGAGCTACTAGTGAGTTAAAAAATGGCCCTCTATGATAGAAGATATCAGAACCCTTGATTTCTTGAAAGTCTAGACCATATCTTTTAGTGATTGATTGACGAAACTCTCTTATTTTCCAATAAAGTTCTCTTATATTAAAAGATTCAATTGCTAATCCAGCTAAAATATAAAATTCGCTGCTTCCTTCCTGTAATCCATTATCCCCAGACTCATCTACATACAAAAATTCCGTCATGATTGTAATAAGATGTAGTAATTAATATTGTATTTTATCACGAATTAATTAGCAAGTGGGTGGCGAGTGCGATCGCTTCTTCAACACTAAAGATTTTACCTTCAATGCGAGCAATTTGAATTTCTATGAGTAATTCTCCAAGTTTCGGGCTAGGATTAAGATTAAGTGCCGTCATTAAGTCATTCCCAGTAATTAAGGGAATCGGATGAGCAACTTGGTCATCAGGATTAAGATAACGGTTAATTAAAGGCGAAATTACCTCTATTGAAATTCCGTTAGCTAAAGCTGAAACTGCAACGATCGGAAAAGCTTTTCCAGCTTCTCGAAACAAAAAATATTGCTCTCTTAAAGACATTTGATTAGCTAATTCTTGTTGTAAACATAACTGTGGTAAAAGTTTCAATATAGTAGTGACAGCTTTGATTTCTGCACGACTGTAAGATAGTTTTTGTAATTCTGCTTCTGCCAAAATTGGATCGTTTGTGACTAAGCAAGCAAGTTTGGCAAGACTTAACCAAGGAGTTTTGATGGTATCACGAATTGCTTGAGAAAATTCTCTTGTCAATTGAGGAAAAACATTTACTAATGTAGTAACTGCGGAGTCAAGGGCGACAAGTTGAAGAAAACTTTTTTCTGTGGCGTGACTCAACCAAATATTAATTAATCCATCTTCCCAAGCAGCGGTTAACCAGGGAATTCCAGAGGGAGAATTTAGCAAGTATCCTAATTCTACTCGGACTCGTTCAGCTGCCACTGTACCGAGTAAAGTTGCCATTTCTCGAATTACCGATCGAGTTTCTGGTTGAATTGTAAAATTTAATTGGGCGGCTTGACGGTATGCTCTTAATAAGCGCAAAGGGTCATCTTGCAGGTTAGCAGGGGAAACCATGCGGATGAGATTTTGCTTTAAATCAGTGTAACCTTGTAGGGGATCGATCAGTTCTTTAGTGTGGGGGTTGTAGGCGATCGCATTCATGGTAAAATCTCTTCGCCGCAAATCAGTTTCTAAGGAATCACCTTCTTGCTGGGCAAAATCAGCGGTAGCATCGGGAAAAACTACCCTAGCAATTTGTCTTTGGGGATCTAACAAAACAAAACCAGCTTTGTAGTGAGTGGCAATTTTGCGGGCAACTTTTACTGCTGTTTCTGGGATAACAAAATCTAAATCCAAATAATCGCGCCTTCTGCCTAAAAGCGCATCTCGCACCGCACCACCCACCATGTAAGCAGATGAGGGCAAAAATCCTAAATCAAAAGGCCAATTTTCGGGTGACAAAGTAGAAAATTCTGTCTCTGCGTTCTCTGTGTCTCTGTGGTTCATGCTAATTCTTCACATTGTCGCAACAAAAATCAACCAAGGGACTAAGCGATCGCCCACTCGCCTAAGCTAGATTAACAAAAAAGCCTCTGGAGAAGACGCTATGTGTATTTGCGTTAACTGCCATTATGTCGATCGCTGCATCACCTACCACGCCGTAGAAAAGCAGCATGAGGTACCTCACCTCACAGAAGACCCCGACTTTGAACCAATTGAACCCAGCATCAATGTTAACATTCGTCCCAGACAAGATTATGTGGAAATGGAATGGGATGTTGTCGGCTGCGTTAGCTTTAAACAAGAAATGGGTAAATGGGTGAAGTTACGTCCTGGTGAGTTAGTACCGACTTGAAATGTGGGAAAGGGCAAAGGATCGATCCAAACCCTTTTCCTATAAAAAATAAAAGGGTTCATTTTGGCAGAACCCTTTTTGATTTATATTATAGATACAATTTTTGCGTATCCTGGTAAATTCTCATACAATACTTCTGAAAGCGCTTAATTGTGAGAATTTAGCCAGCTTTACTAACTTGACGACGACGAAACGCAGCTAAAGAAGCAGCTACTAATCCTAAACCAGCGAGGGTAGCAGGTTCAGGTACGCTGGCGCTGGGTGTACTCGATCGCGCCATCACCTTGAAATCTGGGCCATTCATACGCCAATCAGCAAAGACTTGAATACCTGCGGCAGATGTTACTCCCAATTGACTGAGTTTAACTCCCCAGGTTCCTACTTGTTGGGCACCAGGAATTTCGAGTGTATCAATGCTAAAGCCTGCATATTCTGAGTCATTGCGATTGAGGCTTAAAGAGTTACCGATCAAATTACCAGCGGCATCAATGGCTTGTACCAGCATATCGCTATTTCTGCCCCGTTCCCAGAAAAACAGGTTATCTAATCCTGTATTGTCCGCAAAAATAGTATTTTGGAAAAACAGGTTTATTTTCATGGTTTTACCATCTTCAACATCAATAATATTGTTGAGGTTGGTGTTACCCAGATATGCAGCAATGTCATCATCAGTAGGGTTATTTAAACCAGACACTTCCCGACCGCCTGGTGCTGTGGCTCGATCGCCTCGGTCTGTGCTGGCAGCACCGCTGTTGTTAACAGAGCCGCCTAGTTCTGGATTGTAAGTTTCTTCTGCATTACCTCCACGAGTTATGGGGTCGTTGTAGAGAATCCTAGCCCGGTTGACCAGATTAAAATTGTTAAACGTAGTCCCATTCTGAGTGATTGAGTTTAACCAAATGTCAGCTTCGGGGTCTGTTGTTTGGCTAACGTTACTGGTAAAACTGGCAGCTTGAGCAGTAGCAGAAAAGGCTAAAACAGTGCTACAAGCTAATCCTAAAAAAGTTGCTGTGCGTTGCAATTTCATTTTGTACTCCTTGTTGTGATTTCCACAATCTATACGATAATAATCTTGTTTTCTTTTATTTTTGTGATCTCGATCTTTTTTAGTTGTAAGGAATAAAGATTAACACCCAATATTAGTTAGCTTGTGCCGACCAGTATTCGATTGACTGTAGCCAGAATGCTTGATTCTAAGCTATATCTATACTACTCATGGCTAGTGGCAAGTTACAAGGAATAAAGGAATATTTATTCTAATCTTTAAATTTCCATCTAGATTATTAAGTGAAAATAAAAAATAATTTATAGTCAAGCTAGTTTATCTAGTGAATTAACGTAATATTTTCAGCGAGATGAGGATTATACTAGGAGTATTACAGAGCAGTTTTGCTAAGAAAATTTTTTGAATGGTTGAATTTATGGAAAAATTTATGAAGTTAGCGGAATACGGTTTGGGTATTCACAGTAGTAGCCCAGAATTAGGAATAAGTATCAGTAATTTTACGGATGGTAGTCGCTGCCAAACTTGGAATTTAGGGCATGATTTATCTACACATTTGCATCAGTATTTAGCCGGATTTATCCAACCACAATCTTGGTCGGACTTGGCTTTTATTGCGGTGGCAAAAGGCCCTGGTAGTTTCACGGGTACGCGCATTGGTGTAGTAACTGCCCGCACTTTGGCGCAGCAATTAGAAATTCCGTTGTTTGCTATTTCTACTTTGGCAGCGATCGCATGGTCACATAGTTCTAATGACGATCGGTTAGCGATCGCAGTTCAAATGCCAGCTAGTCGCGGCGAGGTGTTTGGCGCAGTTTATCAAAAATCTGCCAATGATGTAAAGCAGATTGAGTTGTTACCAGATACAGTGATGAAACCGGAAGTTTGGCAACAAACTTTGGCAAAATTGAGTTATCCCTACAAGTTAATTGAAGTTTCCGGTAACATAGGTGCGTCGGTTTCTCCTTTGCTAGAACTGGCATATTTGAATTGGAAAGAAGGGTTACGTCCTCATTGGTCGGAAGCTTTACCTTTTTACGGTCAACATCCAGTGGAATGAAGGGAAAGGCAGAGGGCAGAAGGATTTTTTACAGGATTTAAGTAAGTTTCACAATAATTAGTAAATTTTCTAGGTACGTTGTTGCGCTTTAGCGCTAAAGCGCAACAACGTACCCGATAAAATAACTGTGGAAGTTATTAATAAAAGCGGTGTTAACCAATCTCCCCAACGGACATATAAGGTTTTGGTTTGACGGCGATAAACTGTGTCGGCGTGAATTTGATATGTTTTAGTTTGGGAGAGCCATTTAGTTTTGCCATGAGGATCGACAATAGCAGAATAACCTGTATTTGTGGCTCTTACTGCCCAGCGATCGCTTTCTATTGCCCGTAAAACATCCTGTGCATGATGTTGAAATTGCATGGCAGCATTGTAAGGATCGTTGTTAGATGATGTGAGAATAAATTCCCCTCCTAAAGCTGCTTGGCGTTGAAAATGACGGGTAAATGCTGAATCATAACAAATACCAACGATAGCACGACCAAAAGGTGTATCAAATACTTGGTTAGATACACCAGGAACTTGGTCCGATCCGACTGCGGAAACTTGGGGAAATATCCGCCCGAAAATGTCTCGAAAAGGTACATATTCGCCAAAGGCTACTAAGTTTACTTTATCGTAACGGCTGAAAATTTCACCTGTTCCAGTCACAGTAAATAAGCTATTCGTAAAACTATTTCCTTGGCGACGATGTGCGCCTATCCAAGCAACTATTTTTTCGTCCAAAATAGCTTGATAAAAGGGGTTTTTTGGCGATGGTGGGTCACTCCATTGAGATGATAAAGCACCTTCTGGAGTTAAGACTGCTGCTACTCCTTGCTGTGCTAAATTGCGATATCCATTGGTATATCTGATTAAGGAAAGGCGCAAACCTTCGGGGGTAAATTTAATTCTGTTAGCAATATTACCTTGAATAATTCCTACTTTTAAAGCGTTGTTTGGTCGATCGTTTAATGGTTGGTTGTAGATTGCCCATCCGACTAAATGGGAAGTAATTAGTAGTACGATCGCAAAACTCAAATAACCTTTATATAATGATTTTGTCTGTAATTCGCGGGAGATTAAAGCTTCAGCTATTAACCCATTTACGGCGACTATTAAGGCGTTAATTGTATTTGGGCCAGAGATTTGACTTAGATGTAAAATTGCTAAATTATGCGGGCTTTGGGTAAAGGATAAGGAAGTCCACCAAAATGGGCCTGCACTCCAAATATATTCGAGAACACACCAGATTGTTGTTCCTATTAATACGCGAATTAAACCGTTGGGAATTGGGGATTTATTATTGGCAATGAGTTGGAAAATTGCTCTGCTACTAATTGCCCAAATTGTTACTAATGCACTGCCCCAAATTGTGAATAATAGTAGTGCGCCGATCGCGATCGCTAAACTCAAAATCCAAGGAATTCCCAACCATGTTAAGGGGTGAAGTCCGAGAATCCAAGATAGAGTTAAGCCGTGATAGCCGATCGCCCAAAGTATAGCGTAAAAGTAAAGAGATTTTTCTGATTTTTGACTTTTTACTGTAAAAATCCACAAGGGAATTAAAGCAATCCAAGCTAAGGGCCAAACACCAAAAGGCGCGGCTGTCATTCCCATTAAAATGCCACTGACCAAGCTAATAATTAAACGCAATTTGGTTAATTTTTTCATTGAATTTAAGCGAACTCAGATCCCCGACTTCTTGAAGAAGTCGGGGATCTAGAGAGAATTATTCAACTTCTTCTTCTTCGCCATTTGTGGGAGGAACTAGGGCGACAGCTGCGATCGCATCATCGTCATCCAACCTTTGCACTCTTACACCTGTGGCATATTGAGATTGGGAAGGAATGGCATTGACAGCTTGACGAATAATAATTCCTCGCGTTGTTACCATCATCAATTCATCATCTTCATTGACGATTAAAAGTGAGGCTAATTTATCGTTCTGTTTGCGGAATTTAATCGCAATTTTGCCTTTTGTTGCTCGACTGTATAATTTAAATTGGGAAACTGGGACTCGTTTTCCATAGCCGCCATTGGTGACTACTAACACCCAAGGCCCTTGAGTTCCGTTGAGTAATTCTTCTCCATTGCTATTCGTTTCTTCGGCTTCCAATTCTGGTTCAACTTCGCTTACTTCGGCAATATTAGCAACAATTGAACCGGGTAAAACATCCATGCTAATTACTTCATTGCCATTCTCTAACCGCATTGCCCTTACGCCTCTGGTGGCGCGACCTAAAGGACGTAATTGGTCGTGATCTGCTTTGAAGTGAATTGCCATTCCTTGACGCGATCCGATAATAATACTATCTTCAATTCTGGCGCGTCTTACCCAACGTAATTGATCGCCTTCTTCTAAGGAAATCGCAATTAATCCATTTGCCCGAATGTTGCTAAATGCAGAAAGTTGGGTTTTCTTAATGTAAGCTTGCTTGGTTAACATTACCAAGTATTCATCGTTGCTAAATTCGGCTACCGCTACCATCGAGGTGATTTTTTCATCGACGGGAATTGGTAACATTTGTACGATCGGAACGCCTCTAGCGGTGCGCGATGAAGTGGGAATTTGGTAAGCTTTTAAGCAATAAACAACGCCTTTATCGCTGAAGAACAAAACGCTGTCGTGATCGCAACAGGTGAGGAAATGTTCGACGACATCATCCTCTTTCATTTTGTTAGCTGCTTTGCCACGAGTTCCCCGACTTTGCGCTTCAAAGGTACTGACTGGCATTCTCTTGATATAACCTTGTTCAGTTAATAGAATCAAGGCTTTTTCATTGGCAATTAAATCTGTGTCGTCTAGTTCACCTTCGGCGTGTTCGATGACTGTTCTTCTGGGTGTGGCAAAGGTGGTTTTTAGCTGTGCTGCTTCGGTTTCGATGATTTCTAAGATGCGTTCCCGACGTTGTAAGATGTCGCGCAAATCAGCAATTTTAGCAACTAATTCTTCATGTTCTTGGCTGATTTTTTCGGCTTCTAAAGCTGTCAGACGGCGCAATTGCATTTGTAAAATTGCATCAGCTTGGGCATCAGAAAGTCCATAATTTTCGATCAATTCTTGGCGTGCGGTAGGTGCATCGGCAGCGTGACGAATTAATTCGATAATTCTATCTAAATTCGCTAAAGCAATTAACAACCCTTGTAAAATGTGATCTCTTTCTTCGGCTTTTCGCAGTTCGTATTGAGTGCGTCTGGTAATACATTCAATGCGAAAGTCTAGGAAGACGTTGAGGAATTGTTTTATGGTTAATAGCTGGGGTTCGCCGTTGACTAGCGCCAGCATATTTGCGCCAAAATTTGCTTGTAATGGGGTTTGTTTGTAAAGGTTGTTGAGGACAACTCTGGGATAAGCATCACGTTTTAGTTCGACCACAATTCTCATACCGTCGCGATCGCTTTCATCCCGAATATCAGCTATTCCTTCTAGTCTTTTATCATTGACTAATTCGGCAATTTTTTCGATTAATGCGGCTTTGTTTGTTTGGTAAGGTAATTCGGTAATGATGATCGCTTCTCGATCGGGCCTGCCACGATGTTCAATTGTTTCTATATTGGCAACACCCCGCATCGTAATGGAACCGCGCCCAGTGGTATAAGCTTCTTTAATTGCTGAGGTTCCTAATATTTGTCCGCCTGTGGGAAAATCAGGGCCAGGAATATACCGAATTAACTGAATATCGGTAATTTCTGGGTTATGAATTAGGGCGATTAAACCATCAATTAATTCGCCTAAATTGTGTGGAGGAATGTTGGTTGCCATTCCCACTGCAATACCCGATGAACCGTTAAGCAAAAGTTGGGGAACTCTAGCAGGTAAAACTACGGGTTCTTGTTGAGAACCGTCGAAATTATCCGCAAAATCAACGGTTTCAGCTTCAATATCCCGCAACATTGCTTCGGTGGCGAGTGCTTGCAAGCGACATTCGGTGTAACGCATTGCTGCTGGTGGATCGTTGTCTACCGAACCGAAGTTACCATGTCCGTTGATCAGGGGCGATCGCATGGAAAAGTCTTGCGCCATCCGCACTAGCGCATCATATACTGCCGTGTCCCCATGTGGGTGGTACTTACCTAACACTTCCCCTACCACACGGGCGCACTTTCTAAACGGGCGGTCTGGGGTGAGTCCCAATTCGTGCATTGCATACAAAATGCGTCGATGTACTGGTTTCAGACCATCCCTAGCATCTGGGAGTGCCCGCCCTACAATCACGCTCATTGCGTATTCCAGGTAAGACCGGGACATCTCGTTCCCTAAATCTGTGGGTATAATCCGCTCCTGGGAAGTGGTCATACGGTGAAAAACTCCAAAAATGTGAGATATATGTTGCTAAAATGCAAGTAATTCAAATTTCAGCTAAATTGAGTTTCAATAATGCCGAAATACCATTAAAATTCTATCATATTTTGCCGTTTTTGGTTGAACAAAATTAACTTTTCCTTTAATCTGGTATGGTTTTCCTAGTAGTTAAATAGTTACTGACTTTCTAGCTGACTATTTGTTGTTATGAATTAGTTTGATTATTGGCGATCGAATTATCAAAGATTTAGGCTGAAATGAGATTTTTTTCGCTGGATATTCAAAAATTTGTTACTAAATGAAATCAGCTTGCTGCACCTGTGCTTCTATATTGCTAAGGTGGAAAAATCCCCCTGTTGTTTACCTACGAGAAACTATGTTACCTGTAATTTATTCTGATGAGTTTTTATTACACGATACAGGTTCATTTCACCCAGAACGTCCGCAACGCTTAAGTGCAATTGTAAAAGCTTTGAAAGATGTGCCATTCGCTGACCAATTAAAGTGGCAATTACCAACACCAGTGGCAAACAGAGATGTAATGCCTTGGCTGCAAAAAGTGCATTCTCAGGAACATATTGAAAGGGTGGAATTAATTGCCAAACGTGGTGGGGGAAATTTGGATGGTGATACTCCGGTTTCTGCTGCTAGTTATGATGTGGCATTGTTAGCGGTAAATGCTTGGTTGGATGGTGTCGATCGCGTTTTGGCGACAGGAGATCCGGCGTTTGTATTGGCGCGTCCACCGGGACATCATGCGGAACGCGATCGGGGAATGGGTTTTTGTTTGTTTTCCAATGCAGCGATCGCAGCTTGTTACGCTTTGGAACAACCGGGAATTAAACGAGTGGCTATTTTAGATTGGGATGTGCATCACGGAAATGGCACACAGAACTTTGTGGAACATCATCCTAAATTAGCTTATTGTTCGTTGCATCAGTCGCCTTGTTATCCGGGAACAGGTTATGCAAATGAACGGGGAGAATATAAAAATGTGTTAAATATTCCCATGCCTCCGGGTAGTGCTATTGCAGAATATCAAAGGGCATTTGAATCGGAAGTAATGCCATTTTTATCGATTTATCGCCCAGATTTACTAATTGTTAGTGCTGGATATGATGCTAATGCTGACGATCCTTTAGCCAGAATTGAGTTGCAACCTGATGATTTTGCCATTTTTACAGAGTATTGCTTAAAGTTAACTCGACGGATTGTTTTTGGTTTAGAGGGAGGTTACGATTTAACGACTTTGGCTGAATCTGTGGTGGCAACAATTGAACAGTGTTTAGTTTAGTAAAGTGGGCATTTTTATTGAGCAGAACTGATAACTAATCAACTAGGGAGGAGATTAAAGCGGTGAAGTACCAAGAAATTTTTGAGGTAGATATTACTAGCAAACAAAAGTTGAGTTCTGAAGAGGCTGTGGCTGCGATCGTCATGGTGGCAGTTTACGCTAATGGACAACCTTCAGAAGAGGAAAATGAGGAAGCCATTAATATTATTAATACTCAAGATATCTTCGAGAATTACTCAGTTGATGAGTTTGAGAAGATGCTCAATAAAATTACCCGAATGTTGAATGACGAAGGGATTGGCGTTTTATTTAGAACAGCTGTAGAGTCTGTTGATGATTTGGGGGAAGTTGCGTTTCAAGCAGTAGCAGAAATGATGTTAATCGATCAGAAAATTGAGCATGATGAGGAGAGTTTTTTGTCTCAGTTAGCGGAAGCTTTGGATATATCCGAAGAAGTGGCGCAGGATATGATTGATGAGTTAATTGATGAGGAGGAAGAGGCGTTTTCTTAAGAGGATGTTTGAAAAAGTTCGGGCGGTTGAAACCGCAGCTATACAAACAAAGTCCGCCTTCGCGGACTCTAATTTTTTAACCTGCGAAGGCAGGTTTTGTCTGTATAGCCCCCGACTTTAGTCGCGGGGCTTTTAAAACATCGAACCATGAAGACACGAAGAAAGAAGCAGCAGAAGATAACGGAGGTAGCTAACCTGGATTTAGTATGAGGCTTGAGCGAGAAATACGGGTATAATAAATAATAATTTAAGCGTAGTAAAAGGGAATATTTGGGGAGCGATCGCACTGTTCACCATAGTATAAATGCGATCAATTTTTCAGTTGGGATTGGGTTGGTGATTGAGCCTAGAATTTATATATTAATATCCCTGTATCCTTGTAAAAAATCCTGTTGTACTGGTAAGGAAAGGTGATGAAAGTGATTCTTTCAATAGTAGGATGGCAAAATACTTAGAAAAATTATGATACACCGTGCCTAACCCACGCATAACTGAAGAGTTACTGAGTCGGATAGAACAACATCTTGATGCTATACTCGAACAACAAGACCTCCCACTGCTATTTCAAGCTGGTGAAAGAGCGATGTTAGCGCGATTGCGAACCGGAAATATCACCAGACAAGATATAGAGTTTTATCTCCACGAACTTATAGAATCAAGTATATTTCGGCGCACAGGCGACTTGAAAAAAGCCCACAAACGCGCTCTAAAATTGAGAGGAGTGACAGAGCGAGATTTATTCCATCCCGATGTCATCCGTCAATATCCAGAAATATTTCCCTATCACTGGAGAGAGTAAAATGACTTTTGTTCACGTCAGGCTGACCCAAGAAAAGCAAGATGATTTGATCGTAGAATATCTTGTTGAGTCTTTTGACTTCAACCAGCAGAAGGAATGGGAAAAAATTGGAAAAATATTGATTAACAAGCAAACAAAAAGTTACGAATTTGAACCATCAGATATATGGAATGCTCATAAAATTATTCCGCCTTCAATCTTTGATATTGAAGAACCGACTAGAGAAAAAATTATTAAATCACAATATAATGATTATGGTTGGGGTGCTTGGTCGATGCTAATACACCATTGGGCAAGCTCGTTTATTAAGCGTGGCTCATTCCCTCAACATCATCCCTCATCGTTATTTGCAAATCAGTTGGAGCCTAACCAAGAAAGCGATATACATCTAGGGGTATCTAAGCAAAATTCCCAAGAAAAAATGCAGCATAATAAATCTCCAAAACAAAGAAAACCCAGCAATAGAATAACTGATATTGGAGACGAAAAACTTACGGGCAATGCACTACTTCAAAAAGTTAAGAAACTCTCAGGCTTAACCCAGAGACAGAAAGCGAAGCACTGTGGATACTATACAATTAGAAAACATGGTAAGACTTATGTCAAACTCACAAATTCTCGTAACCTCACAGATTTTCGTAATGCTGTATTGGCGGCTAAAAGTATGGCATTGAATCCAGAAGAAACGAAAGAAGTAGAGACGAGGGATTAGGTACGAATGCAATCTTTCTGGACGACAAAATCAACATCTCAAATTAAATATGACAGGAAATCGTTTAGAATTGCTCGATCGCGATTTATCTACACTTCTCGAAAAAGCCTCTGTTTCCCAACAAAGAAATGCGGCTTTAATTGCCAGCCAATTTGCAATTGAACGCACTAACTTAAACGATCCAATTGTTTCCCAAGCATTAAAAGCAATAGAAATTGGCAATTTCTGTGACGAATCTTTAAGGGAAAAAATCGAAGCTTTGGTTAACCAACTGGATGAAATTCAATGGGATTTACAAGAAAAGATGGATGCAGGTGAGGCAGAGTTATCAACCTATTTAACGGCTTTTCAACAAGCAAGATCGGCTAACTCTCTATATTTTGCCTTAGATGCCGATGCCTTCAATGCAGCAACAGAATCTATTTATGAAGCTGATGCAGCTACCGATGATTTAGCACTGGAGTTTAGACTATCGCACCGAAGGTGCGATGTCTAAACGGAGAATACCAAGCGAAATCACTCAGTAGTTAGCTGAGTCAAAAGAACTTGATTAAATTAGGAATTCCGAGTCGAAAAAATTAAGTTTTTGTCTTTTTCTTAGTTCGAGAAAAGGCTTTTTTAACTATAGGATAACGAGTCCGAAGCACCCTTTGTTGTCCTGGTTGCCAACCGGGAGACTTTCCCCGGAGTTTAGGAGAACTAGTAGGTGTACCAATCGCCGCTAAAACTCCAGGCATGGCTTGAGCAACACGACCGGGAGTTAACTCAGTCAATCTTTTTTGCCAAGGTAAGGGTCGATCTTGAACAATTTCACGCGCCAGCCAAAGTTCCCAAGTAATAATTGGCATCAAATCGCTCCATCGTTCACATTGTTTGGGTGTACTTAACTTTGGTAAAGTCCAATGAAGACGTTGTTTTGCCAGACGATACCAATGGTCAACACCAAAACGTCGCAAATATAACTGCCAAATTTCATCCAAGGGCGGCATTTCTTGGCCAATCCAAATCAACCATAAAGGTGCTCGCATTTTAGAAGAGTACAATTGGTCAATCCGCTCGACGCGAATCAGCTGCATTGGTTGATGTGGAGCAGTTTGAAAATGCAGGTTACTCCATAAACTAATTCTTAATTGTCCTAATTGAGGATGTTCTAATTCTTGAGTTTCAATTGCTGCTGTCCAAGTCGTCGAATCATTGAGCTTAAACTTGCTTCCATGTAAACGAGGTCGGCCCTTACCAGAATAAGCTGGTGGTGCAGTCCATAAACATAAATTAGAACGAAGTCGAATTAATTTATCAGCCGGAATATTGGCACTCTTCAGTATAAAGGGAGCGCATCCATATTCACTATCCCATAGTGAAATCGGTCGTTGTGGTAAATATTTACAAACTTGTTTGAGTTGCCATACTGCTTTATCAATGGGACAATCCCTGCCTGGTAATTCGTTCATGTCTTAATGGTAATGCCCAACTACCTTCGGCCTCTGGTATCCAAGCAATGGTACTGTACCCCTGACCAATTGTAATCGGTCGATTTCCATAAACGTTATTTGCTTGATGCTCAATCGTTCTTTCTTGGAGTGTTTTTGCATCTGGTCGTGACCAACTGGTGTGGTCGCCTGCCAGTATCGGACGTACATCTGTGGGCATTTGTTGGATATAAAGTCGCATCAATTTATTACGTTGCGGTCTACAATCCTGTAGAGCTTCATAAATACTTGACCAACTGCGTCGAAACACTGGTGATAATGATAAATCCGCCAAACAGTAGGCATGGCGTGTCAGTAGTATGGCATCGGTTAACTCAAATGTGGCATCTTTGGCTTTGGTGAGATGTTGATAAGCTGCTTGACGAAAAGCTTTTAGTTTGTCAGTTTTGATCATTAAGGTAGACGCAAAAGTTGGTGGTACAACTTTTAGCTTCTACCACGATTGGAGTACAAATTTAATTAATACATTTGTACTCCATTTTTTAGCCCCTTTTTATTTTCCTCTATTCGCCACAAGAGAAGTCCGTTTTTCTTTTCTAAAGTTTAGACATCGCACCTTCGGTGCGATAGTCTAAACTCCAGTTAGCAGCTTTGAAACAAAAAGTTTTGCAAGTATTTAAACAGCAAAGCGATTCTGGAGAAGTGATTATTGAAACTCCAGTAGTAAGCTGTTCCGCATTTAAATTGGATTGTTTGGAAACAGAAAAAAATTCGTCTAATTCTCTCCCCTGCCCCCCTGCTCCCCTGCAATCTTAATAAGTGATTTAAATGCGTGACAGCTTATGACTAATGCTAAAGGAAATTTGAGGAGCGATCGCACTTTTCACCATAATATAAATGCGATCTACCTTTTCCAAACTCTCTCAAAGTTCCTGCTTCTGTGCAGCCTCCGCGCGTTTAGCTTCCGCCCACAGTCGCCACTTTTCTGCATGAGCAGTTATCGACTCGCACATTTCCCTTGCTTTTTGTTCCGCTTCTTTAGCAAGTTCCAGTATTTCTAGAAGTTGCTTTTCATCTAGTTCTTTTTGTGTCATTTTCCCCAAACTCTTTCAAACTTCAAGCTTTTGTGCAGTATCCGGGTTAGCTTCCGCCCTTAGTCGCCACTTTTTTGTATTAGCCGTTGATATTTCACACATTTCTTTAGCTTTCTGTTCAAAAGTTTTAACCATTTCCAGAATTTCTAACAGTTCTTTATCATCAGATTTTGATTCTGTCATTGTAACTTCTCCAACCTAGCTTTAATCCCTTTTACCATTATTTTACTTTCCAACACTCGACCTAGTTCTATTGCTAAATCTTCTCCTGCTTCCTGAATTTGCTCATTTGTAGCCACCTTTGTTGAGAGATCTTCAATACGAGATTCAATTTGCCTTCTTTGGGTAGCCACAAAAAATAAAGCGGTATTAAAAGAAGCAAACATTTGGATAAGTAAGAAATTGTTGGAAAAACGCTCCAGCCTGACTCTGACTAAGTTAAGCCCCTCTGTTGTCTCAAATTTGCTGTTTTTGTGTAGCCGCCCGTTTAGCTTCCGCCTTCAATCGCCACTTTTCTGTTGCTTTTGCTGATTCCTCAATAAACACTTCAAGTTTTTGTTCCCCAACAGTCACAATTTCTTGAATTTCTTCTAGGATAGCCAGTTGTTTTTCCATCAGTTCTTGTTGTGTCATTTCACCTGTTTTTCTTTCTGTTTCCTAGCCATTCCCTCTTCATACCAGCGCTGGTATTTCTCAGCCATTGCTGTTGCCATCTCACTTGCCTCTTTCATTTTCTGCTCTCCTATTTTGGCAAGTTCCAAAATTTCCAGTAATTTCTCTTCTTTTTCAGCTGGCATTTGTTCTGTCATTCCCAATTCTCCAATTGATTTTTAGCCCTATTGACAATTATTTTACCTTCCAACACTCGACCTAGCAATTCTGATAAATCTTCGCCAATCTCCTGAATTTGCTCATTTGTAACAGTATCGGTTGCTAAAATAAGTCTACTGTAATCGCTCCGTCTTCTTACAATTTCTCCAAATAACACATAATTATTCAAAGTCGCAAATATTTGAATCAGCACAGTGTTATCAGGATAAAGTCCGAGTTTTAATCTTGCCCGGTTCAGTCCCTCTGTTGCTTCCCGCTCAATTATATTTAGCTCTTGGTCTAACCGCTCAATAAGTGCGTTAAGTTCTGATGGAATTGTCATAATTATTAAATTTTATCATGTAGGAAAATAGCGATCGCACTTTTCACCATAATATAAATGCGAACGCTGCTCTGATCTAGATAAATCAAAGAGTTTTTCATGAATCTCTACCTTGGCATTGATTTCGGCACTTCTGGCGCACGGGCAATAGTAATAGATTCAGCAGGAACTATTCAAGCTGAATCACAATATTCCTTTGCTGATTCAACTGATAATTTAACAGCAGTTTGGCGACAAGCTTTGTTTTCTTTAATTGCGGAAATACCGGAAGAAATTAGAGGGGGAATTTGTGCGATCGCCATTAACGGAACATCTTCTACAGTTTTGTTGTGCGATCAAACTGGCAACCCCATTGATTCACCAATTTTATACAACGATTCCAGAGGCGTAAAACTAATAGATAAACTCAAAGAAATTGCACCACCGAATCATACAGTAATCAGTGCAACTTCCTCATTAGCAAAACTCTTATGGTGGCAAGATCTTATCCCCCCCTTAGTAAGGGGGGCTAGGGGGGATCTTTTCTTTTTACATCAAGCAGATTGGTTAGCTTTCTTATTACATGGACAATTGGGAATTAGCGATTATCACAATGCTTTGAAACTGGGTTATGATGTAGAAAAACTTTGCTATCCTGAATGGATTGAAAATTTAGAAATACCCTTTCAATTACCGAAAGTTCTTACTCCCGGAACAGCTATTGCTGAAATAACATCGGAAATAGCTGCAAATTTGAAATTAAGAAAAGATTGTGTTGTCTGTGCAGGTACAACTGATAGTATTGCAGCTTTTCTGGCTAGTGGTGCAAAATCTCCGGGAGAAGCTAGTACATCTTTGGGTTCTACTTTAGTGATTAAACTGTTGAGTAGCAGTCGCGTTGATGATGCAAAATATGGAATTTATAGTCATAGATTGGGAGATTTGTGGTTAGTTGGTGGCGCTTCTAATACGGGAGGTGCGGTGTTAAAAAGTTTCTTTTCTGATGCGGAATTAGAAAGTTTGAGTTCGCAAATTGATGCGGAAAAGCCAAGTAATCTTGATTATTATCCTTTGTTAAAGGCTGGCGATCGCTTTCCCATTAACGACCCTAATTTACCACCAAAATTAGAACCACGTCCAGAAAATCCTGTTGAGTTTTTGCATGGTTTGTTAGAAAGTATTGCTCGAATTGAAGCGAGGGGGTATGAATTATTAAAGCAGTTGGGTGCAACTCCTTTAACTTGTGTTTATACTGCTGGTGGGGGTGCAAAAAATTCAATTTGGACGAAGATTCGAGAAGGTTATTTACAAGTTCCAATTCTAAAACCAACGCACACTCAAGCGGCTTATGGTTCAGCAATTTTAGCAATGCAAGGTATGAATGAAAAATTATAGAATGGGGAAACCCCATCCTATCTTAGTTGCTACAAAACGTACTTTTTATTGAACTTTTTGTAGGGGAGCAATTTTTGGATCGAGGATTTTTTGTCCAACGCTGGGGAATTTGACAGCAATACAAAGTTTATTTCCTGAACCAAAAACGTGGCTAATTTCTCCTACTCCAAAAGTTTGATGAACTACACGATCGCCTTTTTTCCAATTTTGTCCTGGAGTTGCAGGAGTGCGATCGCTCTTTTCTTGAGGTTTCTCTATTTGAGATTTGGTAGTTAAATTTTTGCGATCGCTGCGAACACCTACGTCTATTTTACTGCTCAACAATTCCTTGGGTAATTCTTTCAAAAACTGCGAATTAATTGCTGGTGCGCGTTCACCCCACAACCGTCTTTCTCTAGCATAAGAAAGATACAATCTTTCCTGTGCGCGAGTAATGCCAACATAACACAAACGTCGTTCTTCTTCCAATCCTTCTGGATCGTCTAAACTGCGAGTGTGAGGTAATAACCCTTGTTCCATTCCGACTAAAAATACTACAGGAAATTCCAAACCTTTCGCAGAGTGTAATGTCATTAAAGAAACTGCTTTTTCTCCCTCTTCCAAATTATCTAAATCTGAAGATAAAGAAGCATTTTCTAAAAAATTACCTAAACTTGGTTCATCATTTTCTTCTTCAAATTGTTTGACGGCGTTTAACAATTCAAAGACGTTTTGTAAGCGATCTTGTGCTTCATCTGTTCCCTGTTTTTTCAAATCATCAATATAACCGGAATCTTCCATAATTCCTTGGACAATTTGCGAAGCTGGTAAAACTTCTAGTTGCATTTGCCATTTTTGAATTAATTGGCAAAAACTATTAATTGATTTCGCCGCACGTCCAGCTAAGTTATTTACTGATACTTCATCGCTGATAATTTCCCACAAAGGTATGGTTAATTCTCTAGCAGCAGTTACCAAATTATCTATTGTAGTTTTGCCAATTCCGCGACGGGGAGTGTTAATTATTCTCAACAAACTGACAGTATCATTGGGGTTAACAATTAAGCGCAAATATGCCAAAGCGTCTTTAATTTCTTTGCGATCGTAAAACTTTAACCCCCCTACCATTGTGTAGGGAATTCCCGATCGCAGCAAAGCATCTTCAAAAGGACGAGATTGAGCATTTGTCCGGTAAAGAATCGCAAAATCACCTAAATTAAACCCGTTATCTTGGCGTGATAACTGACGAATTTGTTGTAAGACAAAATCAGCTTCATCAAGTTCATTGTCTGCACGATGCAGGAAAATTGGCTCTCCTTCACCACGAGTCGCACGCAATATTTTATCAATGCGTTGAGTGTTATTTTCAATTAATTGATTTGCCGCTTGTAAGATGTTTTCTCTAGAGCGATAGTTCTCCTCTAATTTCACCATTGACTTAGTTTTCTCATCGGGTAAACCATCGCCAAAATCCTCTTGAAATTCCAGCAAAATCCGAAAATCTGCCATGCGAAAAGAGTAAATTGCTTGGTCTACATCTCCGACTACAAAGACCGATCGACTTTCCCAATTATCAAATTTTTTCGGATTTTCTCCGTTAGTAACTAACAATCGAATTAGCTCATATTGAATCCGATTAGTGTCCTGATATTCATCAACCAAAATATGTTGAAATCTGCGATGCCAATAACCTAAAACTGATTCGTTTTGCTGGAATAGTCGCACCGGAACTAAAATTAAATCGTCAAAATCTAAAGCATTATTTTCGGCTAAAGCATCCTGATAACGACTGTAAACATCGGCAATTACTCTACCCCGAAAATTGGGTTGTTCTTTTTCAAATTCTTGGGGAGATAAACCTAGATTTTTCGCATTACTAATGGCGTAACGAACCGAACTTGGATCGAATTTTTTATCATCTAGGTTAAGTTGTTTAGTAACAATTTCTTTAACTAAACTTTTGGTATCAGATTCATCAAATATAGAAAAGTTGCGATTCCATTTACGACCTTTTGGGTCTTGATATTTCTCGATATCGTATCTCAAAATGCGAGCGCAAAGACTGTGAAAAGTACCCACCCAAAGAGGTTTAATGTATTGTTTGTAAATGCGCGATCGCCAATTTGTCTGTTCTTCTGGTGACAAAGAGGCAAAAGTTTTACCAGTAGTTTTTTGAGCTATTTGCTCCGCAAATAATTTTTCAATCCGTTCCTTCATTTCCCGCGCCGCCTTATTAGTAAAAGTGACAGCGAGGATATTTTCAGGGTCTATTCTATGCTTAAGGATGAGGTTGGCAATGCGATAAGTCAAAGCTCTTGTTTTACCGGAACCTGCGCCAGCAACAACCAACAGAGAACCGCAATGATGTTCAACGGCGCGACGTTGACTAGGGTTAAGATGGCTAAGAAAATCAGAAATTGTCGTCATAATTGCTTTGTAGGAGCGAAGCATTAGAGCAAAAATTTACATTTTAGGTGATAATACTGCGATCGCAATACTTCACCCCTACCCTTAATTAAAATCGCAGAATATGCTTTTTAATAGTACGTCATTTTTCAGGCGACTGCTCAACAGGAATTTCTATAACAGCTACATATTCTTCAAAGCTTAGTAGTTTGCGTGGAGTATAAGTCATTTTTTGAACCACAGAGACGCAGAGGACACAGAGAGAAGAAGGAGTTCAAAACCTAAATAGGATTGCTATATTTTTCAACTAAGCCCAATCTTCGCTATCATTATCACGAATTTTATAAACCAAACCTTTAGCGTGAATTTGCCGAGTAGTTGCAAAAAGTTGTTCTTCATCCATTTGCCATTTTTGCAAAACTTTTTCTAAGTCGCTTTGAATATCTTTCGCGCCGGGAAAACCTCGATAGCGAATTTTTAGACGGGCTAATTCAGCCATGTTGTAATCAGTTGGATCGTTTTGTAATAAGCGATCGACAATTTCGCGATCGCCCTTATATAATGGATGTTGTTGTTCTTGATTTTTCATCACTCATTTCCCAACTTTTTAACCAAAAGTTGCTCAAAAATCTTATACATATCTTGAGCAAACTTTTGTGGATTCCACAAAGGAGAGAGAGTTTCTACTTGTTTAGATTGTACCAATTTTTCTTTAATTGATTGCCGCAATTCTCGTTCTTTTCCTAACTTAATTCCCTGTTCAATATACTCCTCCCAACTATTTGTAATACATTCATCTAAAGAGAGAGTTTTCAAGAAAGAGTAACCCATTCTTGAAAGATAAGTTTCGCCGCTTTTGGTAATTACTGGTAAATTAAACCACAGTGCTTCTAAGTTGTGAGTTCCGCCATTGTAGGGATAAGAATCAAGCATAATATCTGCTACTTGATACACCTGGCGATGTTCTTCTTCGCTGGCACTACGAGACATAAATTTAATGCGTTGAAAACCTACTCCTTGCGCTTGACATTCTGCTTTATAAGCTGATTCAATTACCTTCATATCGCCCGTGTGCCCTTTGTACATCAAAATGCTGTCTGGTACTTGTTTGAGAATTTTTACTTGGGCGTGAATTTGTTCTGGGTTCAATTTATAACCAGGTGCAACACACAAATAAATTACCTGATCTTCGGCAATTCTTTGGGCTTTTCTTGCTGCTTTTCTATCAATTGGTACTGATTTAAAACCACCAACAGCAACGAAAGAATCTGGCATTCTCATTAACTGTTCGCGGTTGTATTTTTCTCTCCCTTCTGGGTGAGTATTCCAGTCACAAAGAAAGTAATTATTTTCTTTAGTAAATGGCGCTTCAAAACCTAACCAAGACAGACAAACTGACGCAGGTTGATGATAAATAACTTCTACTTGAGTGGGAACTGTGGAAGAATCTAATTCAATCAAGATATCTAATTCATCTTGGGCGATATCTTGAACAATTTGATTAATGTCAAATTCGCCGTTTTCTTTAGCTTTTGGGCGATAAAACTTTGCAGCGGCACTTTCAAAAATTTTGGTGCGATCGTCTGGTTGGCGATCGCCCATAAAATACAAATACAAGTTAGGCGTTAATTTCCCTAACTCTGTGATGATATCTGCACTACACCAACCAACAGAATGTCTAGCAAAATGAGAACACATTACCCCAACTTTTAGATTGCTTGTTGGCAGTTTTTTCGGCTGAATTTTGTTGATTTTAATTTCTTTAGTTTCAATAATTTGCTCCGCATACTTTTTCCCAACTTCCTGATAAAGTCGGGTATTTGCTGCTAAATCATCCCGTAAATAATGGAGATTGAACAATACATGACTATAAACGATGCTTAACTCTGTATTATTAATTTTTCCTAGATTATTGTAAATTTCTGGTTCAATTTCCAGAAACTTTTCTTTAGCTATTTGAGCTAATCCTGATTTGATATAAGTTCCAATAAATGTAGATGTAGCTATTAAACGATTGCTATCTTTACTTCTCTCTAAATACATCTCTGACGCTTGTCTTAAAGAACCAAAATCCGAAGCTCTGACTGGACTACTGATTAATTGTGCTAAATAAAGATGGGCAAGTTCTAAATCTGAATTAACTTCTAACGCCTTTAAAAGACTGTTAATTGCTATGTTGAATAATTCTCCACTAATTTCCCCATCTTTTCTAGTTTTGCGGTATACGATCGCCCCGATATTACTGTAAGCTTCACCTAAATTTGGATCTAATTCAACCGCTTTTTGCAATTCTTTAATTGCTTCGGTAAATTTATCCTGATGAGCTAAAGCAGTCCCCAAATTAAAATGATATTCAGCCGAATCAGGTTTAAGATTTACTGCTTTTTGATAGTTAGCTATTCCCGCTTCTATCTGTTTCTCTTCTACCAAAATACCGCCTAAGTTGTTGTATGCTTCAGCATCATTTGCTCTTAACTTAATTACTTTTTGTAACTCCTCTTTTGCTGCATCCAATTTGCCAATTTTTCGCAAAGAAACTCCTAAATTGAGATGTGCCAAATGGTAATTTGGTTGTAATTCAATGGCTTTTTGATAATAGTTAATCGCTTCCTCAAAATTACCTAATTTGCCGATCGCAGTTCCCAAATCATTTAAAGTTTCCGCATTTACCAATTTAGGTTCTATCAAAAACGCTTGCTTCCGATACTCAACCACCTTCTCCAAGTTGTCTAATTGCAAATAAATATTCGCTAAATTCCAATAAGCTGCACCGATATTCGGGTTAATAGCGATCGATTTTTCTAAACTAATAATTGCTTCTTCATTACGTCCTAACTTAGAAAGTATACTGCCTTGATTGATATAAGCTTCGGCATATTCATGATTTAATTCTAACGCTTTGGTGTAAGCATCCAATGCCGCTTCGATGTTGCCCTGTGCTTGCAAAATATTACCTAAAATTTTGTAATTCGGGGCGAAATCTGGTTGTAGTTCGATTGCTTTATTGCAAGATGCGATCGCCTCTCCTAACTTCCTTTGCCAAAAATAAATTTCAGCTAACTGGTAATGTACCTCTGCATAGTCTGGTTGCAGTTGCAAAGCTTTTTGATAGCTGGCAATAGCTTCATCGAATCTTTTTTCTGATTTCAGTTGATTGCCAGTATTGCAGAAATTTTCAGCTGTGGGAGAGTTTACTTGCGATTGCATCTGATGGAAATAGTTAGTAATGACTGAGGATGAGCGACTGGGAATTTAACTTTGTGGGATGAAACACTTAGAGAAATTCCCATTCCCTAGTAAAGTTAACACTAAACAGTCAATTATCATTTGTCAATTGTCTATGGATTTTTTCCAGATAACTAATGACCGATGACCAAGGACTTATTACAGGAGTTTACCGCATGAGTGAGATGGACGCTACTAAAATGATGAAACAAATGGTCGGCAAAGCAGCAGCCGATCGCGTAAAATCAGGTTCTATAGTCGGTTTGGGAACTGGCTCAACAGCCGCTTTCATGATTGAATATTTGGGAGAACGCCTAAAATCCGGCGAACTCACAGATATCGTTGGCATTACCACCTCATTTCAGGGAGATGTGTTAGCGAGACAATACGGCATCCCCTTGACAACGCTAGATGCCGTTGACCATATTGATATTGCCATTGATGGTGCCGATGAGGTTGACCCGAATTTAAACTTAATTAAAGGCGGTGGTGCAGCCCATACCCGTGAGAAAATTGTTGATGCTTTAGCAGATCAGTTTATCGTAGTTGTGGACAGTTCCAAGTTGGTAGATAAACTTGGTTCGACATTTTTGTTACCAGTAGAAGTAATTCCGATGGCATACGCGCCTGTGATGCGTGCGATCGAAAAACTCGGCGGTAAACCACAATTAAGAATGGGAGTAAAAAAAGCAGGCCCAGTAGTTACCGATCAAGGAAATTTCGTAGTTGATGTCAAATTTGACTCAATAGATAATCCGGCAGAATTAGAAAAAACCCTGAACAATATTCCCGGTGTTTTAGAAAATGGTTTGTTCGTAAACGTCACCGATTTAGTATTAGTTGGTGAAGTAAAAGACGGACAACCATCAGTTCGAGAAATTAGCAAATAAAATGAAAAGAGAAACCCGATTTCTCATAAAACCGGGTTTCTCAAATTAATCATCTATTTCAATTCCCGCTTCTCTCAACTTAGCTGCCAATCTTTCAGCACGTTGACGTTCTTTTTCAGCACGTTGGCGTTCTTGTTCAGTGCGTTGACGTTCTTGTTCTACTAACTCGAAACCCCATAATAATAGGTTTTCATTTTCATCCCACCAACGCAACCAAAATCCGGTGCGGTTTTCTCTAGTTCCTTGCCAAATTCCTAAAAATAAATTCATTTCTGCTATCCAAAAACGATTATTTGGATCGGGTTCTCGCAGTTTATAACGTCCGGTATCATCGAGTTGATAAACTTCTAAAACTCCGTTAGCTGGATGGAAGATTGCATAGTTAGGAACGCGCAAAACTTGTTCGTAGAAAAACCATTTACCTGGCGGATATGTTGGTTTGGTCGAATATTCTGTACCATCTGTATCAGAGATAAATTCCATGACAATTGCCGGAATATCGCCTTCCAGTCGAGGGGTGTAACTGCGATCGACCTCTTCTCGCGTGACACTAATAGCTGGAACATAGCCCCAATCTGGCGCTTTAACGACAATTTTACCGTTAACTGTAGCACAGATTCCATAGTTGGTAAATGTGATGGCATTGGCAGGTATTCTCCCAGCTAATTGTAAACTTTCTGTGAGAGCAGCTGCGATCGCTGGTTGATTAATATTATCCACTGGATCATCATCTAATTTAAAATCGTCGGGAAGTTTTTCCCAGGTTATTTCAAAAGGAGCGATACTGGTTGCTAACATGGTTTTTTCCTGCGAATTACACCGTAGCAGATCATTTATTTTCCATTTTAGAGTATTGATGGGATGGCTTATTTTAGATCAAAATTTACCTGGCAAATTAAATATATCTAACTTGATTTTTCATCTCATCTGCTGTGAACTGATTCAAAAGCATAAGCAATCTTTTTAAAATTTCTTGGGGTGAACGACGAACAGCGAAGATAATCCCGTAATGTTCTTGGTTTGCCGCAAAGTAAACTTGTGCCAAAGCTTCAAAATCTACCCGATTATGAGTCAAAATAGCCATTTTTTGACTGAGGGCATAGGCGAGTTGTTGTGCATCTGTTTTACCCAATTGATTTGCTTCTTGAGCAGTGGTAGCCTCAAACCCTCTCCCCCTCAGCAAATCTGCTAATAAAACATTAACATCCTCATCTAAATAGAGGCTGATAAAAATTTGACTCATAAATCTCGAACTAATGGATCAATTAATTCGTCGGGAATTCGATTGTGCTCAATATAGCTGTTAATCTCATCTTGATGATCTAAATAATAACTTAAAGCATCAAAAACTTGCGCTAAAGTTAAATGTGGTAAAGCTTGCGGTATTTCTTCAGGTGCAACACCTAACCGCCAGTTTTCCACAATAGCTCTTACGGGTGTGCGAGTACCACGAATAATCGGTTCACCACTCAGAATTTGCTCATTTCTAACTATATAGAAATGTTCTGTTGCTTGCATCATGATTAAATTACAATTTGCTCGAATATCCCAATTGTAATGTTTTTGCAGACTGCAAACAACAAACAAGCTTGAATATCTTCAGTTTCCAAATCAGGAAAATCTGCTAAAATTTCTTCTTTGCTGACATTATCAGCCAACATTTCTAAAATATCACTAACTCGAATTCGCATTCCTCGAATACAAGGTCTACCGCCGCATGGTTAAATATTCTGGGTGTAATTCGATCGTCATTCTATTCATCCTCCATCCTCTGAAACTGATATAATATTAGAAAAGACTTCTGGTAGCATTGCGGGGATACTTCCTAATCGAAAATCTTTAATATTGCGAGTAACGATATAATCTACTCCTACACCCGCCGCCGCTGCATAAGTGACCCCATCTTCAAAATCCTTAAAGCCACTGGAAAAAGCATAGCGAATTACTGCATCTGTTACGCTAGCAGTTACCATTTTAGACATCAAATTCATCAGCACTTCTCGACTTTTCTCGTTTCCCAAATGTCTTCTCAGTAAATAGAAGATATTGGTAATACTATGTCCGGCAATATATCCTTCTACTTTACCTTGTCCAACGGCATCAAGTGCTAAAGCCGAAGCTGCGAAGAAAGGCTGTCTTTCTAATAAAACATCAAGCACGACATCGCTATCAAATAACACTCGTTTCACTGATATTTTTCCTCTAGATAGTCGATATACTCCTCGCGTAAAGCTTCATCATTTGGGATTTCTCCAGTTGATTTAATCACTCCCACTAAGCTTTGAGTCCATGTACTCAATTGCAAAGGTCGATCTGGTTCTGGTAGATGTTCAAAAAATTCTGCTACCGCTTCAGAAAGGGAAACATTACGCGATTTTGCCCAGTTTTTTGCTTTGGCAATTAAGGTTTCATCTAGGCGTAAGGTGAGTTTTGTTTGCATAGAAAAATATTTGACGTATACTTTATATATTATAGTACGTCATAAATAGATTGTTGTCTAAGTTTTTAGTTGTTGCAACCTGTTTCTTGGAGAATTTCATCTAAAGTACCTATATCATTGTGTAAAGGGGATATTTCATAGATAAAACCTATTAAGTTTTAGGATGGGATTCATTATCCATATCGTCAGCCGTAAATTGTTCAGACATACTATTTTCTTGATTAGTATTTTCCAACAATCCAGCCATTTTCAGTAAGTGTTTTAGTAAACCAATTTTTAAATCTTTATTACCGTGAATTGGCACAGAGATTCGCACTGTATTACCTGGTTTACCGTAGATGTGGTGACTGCCTTGAACTCGTAATAATATCCAGCCGTTTTTCTCTAACAGCTTCGCCAACTGTTTGCCAGACATAGAGTTCATATAGCAATCTCCATAATTCTGTCTTTATCAGTTATATCAATTGATTCAACATCGACAGATAGACAACCTTCAATGGCTTCGTAGAGATTTTGCAGCAATTCCTCAAAAGTTTCGCCTTGAGTCGCGCAACCAGGTATAGAGGGGACTTCAGCCCAATATCCGCCTTCTTCTGCTTCGTGAATGATGACTTTAATTTTCATCGGTTTATTATCTTATGATTAATTTTTTGCGATCTCATTTATTATATAGAATTAATTGCAACCATTATAGCCCATTAATCTTACTTGTGTTATACTTAGCAAGTAAAATTTCTGTTGCGTTTATACTTATGGAAATTGTAAACGTTAAAGAAGAAGCTCGTCGTTTGATTGACAAATTACCAGAAAATTGCACTTGGGATGACTTAATTTATGCAATTTATATTAGGCAAGGTGTAGAAGCTGGTCTTGCTGATGTTAAAGCTGGTAGAATAAGAACGGTGGAGGAAGTGCGGAGAAAAGTTGGATTATCAACGTGAATATTTATTGGACAGATAACGCAATAGAAGACCTTTTAGTAATTCGGGAATACATTGCTCAAAACTCACCTGAATCTGCTGATAGAATAATCGATAATTTGACTAATCGTTCGGAACAGATTGCTGCTTTTCCTTTTTCTGGTCGCATTGTGCCAGAATATGAAGATGAGCAAATTCGCGAAGTAATTGAAGGCTCATATCGGATTATTTATTATGTAGAATCAGAACAAGTTAGCGTAATTGCAGTTAGACACGGTTCGCGACCAATTACACTACCGGAATAATCAAGTATTATTTAGTTATTTCATCTTCAATTAGGAAATATTTTAATACAGAGTTAATGGCAACCATCTTAGTCCGCCTGCGATTCAAATCGCTTTTCTTATAGCGGAAGTCTGTTAAAACGGAGTGAAATTTTTGTTTAAGTTTTTAGTCGGTTTTAACCGAGTTTTGCTATTAGCCCAGAAATTGATTTCCGGGCGGGATGCTATTTCTGCAATCTAGAAAGTGAAGCATGATTAAAAGCGGGTAGGCGGTAGATAGCCAAATAAAACTTCAGTATTTCTACAGTTATAATTTAAATCTTAATTTGAATAAGCTATATGTATGGTTTAAACAAAGCCTACTTCCTTACGTTAGGTATTAGCTAGTAAATGTTCAACAACGGATATAGAAAAGACGCACAAGAGAGACTGCGCCGTGCAGTTGAAAAGTACGAAAAAGCTTGTGAGTATTTACAGAATGCTGCTGGAAGTCTTTATCAAACGCGAGTAAATCGTGGGGTTGAGATTATTCAGCTATGCGAGAATTACATTAACACGCTGGCTAACTCGCCAAAAGAATTTAGCAAAGTCGTTGCAGAACTGAAGTTTCAACTTAAACAAATTACTGGAAAAGACTGGGAACTAATCTATACCGATCCCAACACTAAAATAGTAGCTGGTACTGCTGGTGCAGGAGTCATGGCAGGAGCAGGAGTTGCCTGTTTTGGGCCAGCAGCAGCAATGGCAATTGCAACAACTTTCGGAACAGCCTCAACGGGTACTGCGATCGCTACCCTTTCCGGTGCAGCTGCTACTAATGCTGCTTTAGCCTGGTTGGGAGGTGGTGCAGTTGTAGCGGGAGGTGGAGGTATGGCAGCTGGGAACGCATTGCTTGCACTCGCTGGGCCAGTTGGTTGGGCGATCGGTGGTGCAACTTTAGTCGGTAGTGGAGTCATGCTAAGTAAGCAAAATGAGAAAATTGGCAGAGAAGCTACCAACCGCGCTGTTGAAATTGAAGGTCATACAGCTAAAGCCAACACAACCAAGACAGAAGTAAATCTCCTTGAGCAGGAAACTGTCAGACTAGCTAATTTAATTCAAAGCGAACTGCAATTCTTTAAGCAAAATGCACCTTTGAATTACTTGGATTTTAGTCAGTCTCTCAAACAAAGACTGGCGACTTTAATCAATTCCATTAACTCACTGAGCCAGTCACTTAAAAAGACTGTAGACCTGAAACTGTAAATATAATTTGGAGTGCAGCATTGTTTCCTAATAATTGGGGAACAATGCTGCAAATTTTTAAATATGGAACAAAGAGAAGATAGACATCAGACAACCCAATTCGTTGCTGCAATGGTAGCCGAGGAAAATATACGCCATGCAGAACAATTAGCAACGGAACTTAGTAAACAAGACAAAGCATTTTATACAGCCGTTGCCGAATTTGATAAAGTTCGTGATTTTGTAGGTAGTCCTGAAAAAATTCTGGGTAACGCAAGCACTAAACACGGTGAAATTGCCGAACAAGTGGAAGTTGGTATCCGCAATGCTAAGTCCCTTTTAAACTCCTCTGAAACTCGCGCAACTTTTGAGGGAGTAGGCAGAACAGCACCAGAAGATTATTTAATTGATGGAGTTAAGGTACAGTCTAAATTTGTCAATGGAATTGGAAATAATTTAGACCATGTTCTTGACCACATGAAAAAATACGAAAACTTTGGCAGAGATGGTTCATATTACCATATTCCTAAAAACCAATATGAAACTATTGAGAAAATATTGAAAGGTGAACAAGTTGAGGGAATAACAAGCCGTACTGCTCAAAAAATACAAGAAAAAGTTCAAGAAATAGAGCAAGTGTCTGGTAATTCTTTCAGCCACACTGTTAAACCTGCCTCTTCAAGCTACGATGAAGTGCAAATAGGCAAAGTTAACGATACGCTAGAACGCCGAGAACATGAATTAAAAAAAGAAAACGAACAAATTAAAGATAGGATACGCGACGAAGCTCAACCTACTTTAGCTGATTTTGGTCAAGTTGCTGTTAAAGGCGCGATTATTGGTGGTAGTATTCGATTTGCTACTAAACTTTACGCTAAGTATAAACAAGGTAAAAACGTTTTCAAGGGCGAATTAACCCTTGAAGATTGGCAAGAAATTGGGCTTGATAGTGTAAAAGGAGCGGCGCTTAGTAGTATATCTGCAACTGCTATTTATGGCTTAACTAATTTTGCCCAAATGTCTGCACCTTTAGCAGGTGCATTTGTCAGTGCAGGAATGGAAATTGCTAGCTTGATAAAGAGTTTAAATAAAGGAGAAATTACTCGCGATCAATTCGTTGAATTAAGTTTGTTTGCTTGTGCTGATTCAGCAATTGTTGCTGCTGGAGCAACTATCGGACAAGCTGTGATTCCGATTCCTGTAGTTGGCGCAGTTATTGGTGCGATCGCTGGTCGAATGGTTACTGGTTTCTGTAAACAGTTAATCGGAAAAGACACTCAACTTGCTCGACAAGTGGAACAATATTATCAACAGTCTCTTGCTAAAATTGATCGAGCTTACAAAGCAGTCGTTGCTAATCTTATTGCCAAGTATGAAAAACTAGGAAACTTAGCCGAAGCAGCTTTTGATCCTAAGTTAAACCTTGAATTAAGATTGCAAGCAAGTATAGAATTAGCTGAAGCTTATGGTGTTCCCGATTCTAAAATTATCCATAATGTAGATGAGCTTGACTCTTTTATGCTGAGTTGATTGAATCGCTGATTTGCCCAAACGCTAGGCTGATCATACAAACCCCCTAATATCAGGAAATTAGGGGAAGTGTTCATTACAATTTAATACCGAGGAAAAATGTCTATGTCTGTTTCTAGAGAAGATTTTGAAGTAAAGATAACCGCCGTTGGAGAAAACTTGTATTTCTCACACTTCCATTTAAAAATTCATGAAAAAATGACAGAGGAGCGAAATGCTCGTTTGGAAGAATATCCACCTTTTTTTGAGTGGTCACGCATGGCTCATAGAGTTTTGGATGAAATAAGCACAAAGGTATTTAGGGCTGCACTAGATGATCACAGTAATATTTTGGGTGTAAAAATTCCTTCATTTTTTGAACTTTACGAGCTGACTAGTAAAGGAATTGAAATTTGTAATAGATATATGATTAAGTTAGATCTGCCCCCAATAGAACTAAAATTAGAAGGAATAGACGAATGATAATTAGTGAATTTAGGTGGTTAATAAATTAAATTTTGGTTATAGTCTAGCATAGATGCGATCGCAAATCCTAAACATACAAAAGTAGCGATCGCAAATCTGTAACTTGTTCATTTTTCAGACAGCTTGGTGTAGCGATTCCTTATCCATTTGGGGTTGTTTTAGAGGTTCTGAAATAATTTTTCTACCACTAGCAGCCTGTTTTTGCCGTAAATCATCGCAAATAGCCTGTAAATCGTAGTTAAAAGCCTGAGCGTGTTCTTCCCTAATTTTATAAATCTCTTCAAGAACCTCATCTTTCCACATTTTTACTCTCCCATCAGTTCGTAAGGTGTACAAATAGTTGGTAGCTCAAATCCAGCAGCGAGGCTAATTTGCAATAGTTTCTTTTGAATTTGAGCATTGGCAATATGTTTACAGTTCCAGGTTAACAGATAGTCGATGCCGTAAACCGTTGCCAGTGCAATATGAAGTGCATCATCAGCAGCTTTAGGTGGAAGATTGCTTTTTGCGAGAAATTGGGCTGCTAAATTCTGAGCAACTTCACTTACGTTTAGTAATGGGAAATCCTGTAATATCTCAAGCCTTTTAGTAGCAATCTCTGCATCCCCTCGTGCTACCTCATCTAAAACAACTTGAGAAATATAAAGATTAAACTGAGTGCGGCGAGTTTCCCACCAGTCCCGTGTTGCTTCTAAATTAGCCATTAATATTAAGTTATTGCTAGGTCTGGCAGTTAAGTAGCCAATGATGCTGGTTTTTATATAAACACTTTCACTCATTTAAGATTAAATTGTTCATCTCCCGATCTTCATCCTTAATTTTAGGCGATCGCACACCCCCCATTTCCCATCAAACCCCATCAGGCGGTAAATCCCCAAATCTTTCTCGATAACGCGCCAAAAGTGCTGCCATTTCCCCACTTTGCTGCTCTAAAACTTGATTTTCTGCTTCAAGTTCCAAGGAAGTTTTGAGACGTTCGCCTGTTTGTACATCTTCCATCACTAAGCGGCCTTCCCGCAATCCAATCCAAATTCCCACAGTTTCAGCGAGAATCCGCCCTTCTTCATCAGGCGTGATTGGTTGATAAAATCCACCTACCAGGCGATATCCTAACACCTCTTCTAATTCCTGACCTCGGTAAGTGCGGCGATCGATAATTACATACTCTTGCACCTGAGCACGGGCATATTCTACCACTTTGGTTTCTCGGTCTGGTTTGCGATAGCGAGGAGAAACCACTTCCACAATTAAGGAAGGTCTGACTCCTTCCTGGGCTACAATGAATCTGCTACGGTTGCGTTCGCGATTTTTCACCCCAAAAGCAACGAAAGTATCAGGACAATGATCGCCCAAGTCGGGGATATCCCACTCAACGATTAAATCTCGGAAAACTCCTACATTTGGAGTGTTGGCGTAACGACGGGTTAAAATGTCTTTCGCATCACCCGCAATCTTGTCATGAAATGTGTTGTTAGGCAATCGATAATCTTCCTGGGGGTGCAGAAATTCAGCAGCGGTTAAGGGAACCAGAATATTGGATGTTGTACCATCTGGTTGAGTTATTGTCTCATAACGCCAGCCACATTCTGCTAATTCGGTTGTGCGATCGCTTCCTGTAGAAGTTAATTTGGAAGATGAAACCATTAAACTCTCCCCTTTTCTCACAAAAGCTTAACAAAGAAAGGCAAAGGTCAGAGGGCGGGTTTTGTTTTAATTCTCGTGTGATTCCAAAATTATCTGCTAAACCCGCCCCTACAAAGGTTTAAAACTCTATATTTTCCCCCAACTCTCGCAACTTTTGGGCTAGTCTTTCCGCCCGTTGGCGTTCCTGTTCCGCCCGTTGGCGTTCCTGTTCCGCCCGTTCTTCCGACCACAATAGTAACTCACCTTGGGCATTCCACCACCTTAACCAATAACCAGTTCTCCCTTCGTGAGTTCCTTCCCAAACTCCCAAAAATAAGTCTAATCCGAGAATCAAATAACGCCCGGTTTCATCAGGTGTTTGCAAGCGATAAGATTCTGAATCTAACTCATAAACTTCTAAGCGTCCGGTTTCTGGGCGAAAAATTACATAGTGGGGAACTCGAATCACTTTTTCATAAAAAAACCATTTCCCCACACCCTCGGTAAACTCCACCGAATACTCTTCGCCGTAAGTTGCGGAAAGAAACTCCATGACTATTTGGGGAACTACACCTTCTGTGTGCGGAGTGTAGCTGCGGCGAGGTTGGGTGGAATGCCAAGATTGTACCGGACGCACATACATCCAGTCAGGCGCTTTACAAATTGTTCGCCCCTGAATCGCTGCACATAAGGCAAAATTAGAAACAATTAGTGCGTCTTGCAACAGTTCGGGAACAGCTGTTAAAGGTTGACGCAAAGCAGCAGCTAACAAAGGTTGGTCTGTATTTTCCACAGGATCATCTGGTAGGGGAAAATCTTCTGGTAGTTTGGGCCAAGTAATTGATAATTGAGAGGCAGGTGTTTGGGTAATCATGATTGTCAAGTGAGAAGGGGATTCGCACGCTTTCAAGTTAACAAACTTTCCTACTTACTGGTTGGGAGTTTCTGGTGTTTCTGGTGTTGGTGGGGGATTTTGGGGAGTTAGCGATCGCCAAACGCCCAACCCTATCAAACCAACTACTACTATAATTGCTAAAGTTGTCAAAACTGTTAACCAACTACCCCGTCTCACGGTTTGCACATCAACTGTTTCCCCTGCTTCTGGGTGAGTAGCTGGCGAGTACAATAATGCTTTGGAAGCTTCTGTCAATTCCGATTCTACTGGATATGCAGTAGTTGGCATTTCCGTTTCTACTTTTTTAGGTTCAAATAGTACAGGCGGTTCTGGAGAAATTAAACAACGGGTGAGTACTACTGAAGTGTTATCATGCCCATTTCTTTCATTAGCTAGGTTAATCCAAGATTGCACCGCAGTTTCTAAACTCATCTTATTTTTTAAGACAGGTTTAGCAAATTCTTGCCAAGATTGTTCTACTGTATTTTTATCACTCAATCCGTCAGAACATAACAATAAAATCCCATCTTCTTCTAAAATAAATCGCTGAACTGTCGGACGCAAAATTTGCGCTTCTCGCGTTCCTAATGCTTGAGTTAAAGCACCACCATCAACTCGTCGTAATGCTTCCCGGTAAACACTTCGCCCTAAACGTACTTCTCTAGTTGCCACATCATCATCTAGAGTTAATTGCTGACAATAATCACCAGTAATCCAGTAAACTCTGCTATCTCCAACACTAGCAATATAAAGTTCATGAGCATTTTCTAAAAATGTGCCATCTGGTTGATTAATCTTTTGCGGTATTTGCAATCCCATGACTAAAGTTGTTCCCATTCTTTGGCGCATTTCTCGCCCTTGGGAATCATTTTGTTTAGCAATCAGGTCGTTGACTACGCGAATAATAGCGGTGATTTGTTCGCTAATAATATTCGGTGGGACAATTTCTGTTTGTTGGGAAATTTCAATTAATAATGCTCTAACTTGTAATTTGAGAGTTTGCAATGCCATTAAACTGGCAACTTCGCCGCCTTCATGTCCGCCAATCCCATCACAAACTAAGGTAAAATTGGGAATTAATAAATCGTTAGGTGACTCAGTTATTAATTGCAAATCTGCTTCTGTAGGATAGCAAGAATCTTCGTTACTAGAACGTTTTGGCCCTTGGTCTGTACCGCCAGCTACTTGTAATCTTAGGGGAAGTTCGGCGGCTTTTTCTAACAATAACTCATTTAATTCTAAGGATACAGTTTCTAAAGATTGTTGCTCGTTGCCAATCTGTTGCCAAATTTGTCGGAGGCGGTCTACAACTGAAGGATGAGAACTAGCAATCCATTCTAGCCAACGATCGCAAAAAGCTGCTAAATTTGGTTGAGCTTGGTTGGGGATTGTGCGATCGCTAAACAGTTGCAACAGTCTAACTCGCCAACCTTGCACTCGGATATTTTCAGGAATTAATAAACTTGATGCTACTTCCAATTCTGATAGGGGTGTCCACAATTGCAGAATTTGCCACAACCAATAAACTTGTCTGACTGCTTGAGCATGATGCCATTGCTCTACAATAGCAGGGTAGAGATTGCCTTCGGAATCGATCGGCACGTTTTCCAGCAAGATTACTTCTGCTGTGTTTGGTTCCTCGCCTAAAACAGCTACACCATACACTTCTGGAATATGAAGCCGCTGGGGGAATAAACGGAGATAGGAAATAATTTCTTCTGGTAACTCTTGGGGAACGTGGGGTGCTGCTTCTGGTTGCGTATCCAGCCAAATTTGCGGTGCAATTACCTGATATCTATCTTGTATTAGCACTCCTGGGGAAATTTGGGCTAAAGCTGGGTCAGATGCCCAAATATAGCGATTCATCGACGGCTCGGAACTATTCATAGAGCTTCATGAATAAAATATTTTTAGATATTAAATCAGAGTTTATCTCAAAAAGTTACGTTTTCTTACGGAAAGGCAATAAATAAAGTGTTGTAGTCAACAAATCTTTGGTTTTTTTCCATTTGCTTTACCTCTGAGAATAGATACTTCATGTTAACTATAGAAGTACTGGCAATGAATATCAATATGCTTTTGGATGATTTATTAATTAGTTTAGTTGGCACTAGCAACTATCCTCTACCGATTACCGAGTATCATTCGCTGATGGGATTGATGGCAACGGTAGCATTATCCCTTGCTTTCAGTCCTAGTTTACTTTGGTTATTGTTTGGGGCAGGGCTGTGTTTGGTGGAATTTGTTTTACCCACAGCTTATACTGCGGTAATTATGGGAGTAGCGGCAATGATTGTAGCCGCAGTTACGCCGTTAATGCCGTCGCCTATTTTACAGGTTATACTCTGGTTATTGCTGTCGGTAGTTTTACTTTTGCTTTTCCGTCGCTTGGCACCAAAACGAAAAACTCCTGCAATTAGGGATGCGGTAGAAGCGCAAACAATCAGCGAAATTTTGCCCGGACAAACAGGAAGAGTTTTATATGAAGGGAATTCGTGGCGGGCGCGTTGTAGTGATGAAACAAGAGCGATCGCACTTAATGAAAAAGTTTACGTGATCGGCAGGGAAGGCACAACTTTAATTGTCTTACCCGATAAATTGTAAAACAACAAATTCCCAAATAACAAAGAGGATAAAAAAATGGAATCATTTTTTGCTTTCATCATATTTCTAGTTTTAGGCGGTTCGGCGGTTTCGAGTACAGTTAAGGTGATTAATCAAGGGAATGAAGCCTTAGTAGAATCTTGGGGTAGATATAATGGGAAAAAATTACAACCTGGTTTAAATTTTGTGGTTCCGGTGGTTGAACGCATTGTTTATAAAGCAACCATTCGGGAAAGAGTTTTAGACATTCCCCCCCAACAATGTATTACCCGCGATAACGTATCAATTACGGCGGATGCTGTAGTATATTGGCGGATTTTAGATTTGGAAAAAGCTTATTATAAAGTTGAGAATCTCCAATCAGCAATGGTGAATTTAGTTCTGACGCAAATTCGATCCGAAATGGGCAAATTAGAATTAGATGAAACCTTCACCGCCCGTTCTCAAATTAATGAAATCCTCTTGCGAGATTTAGATGAAGCTACCGATCCTTGGGGAGTTAAAGTAACGAGGGTAGAACTGAGAGATATTGTTCCTTCTAAAGCAGTTCAAGATTCAATGGAATTACAAATGTCCGCAGAACGGAGAAAACGGGCGGCAATTCTCACATCTGAAGGAGAAAGAGAATCTGCAATTAATTCTGCCAGAGGTAAGGCGGAAGCGCAAGTTTTAGACGCAGAAGCTCGGCAAAAAGCAGTTATTTTAGATGCAGAAGCGCAACAAAAAACCATTGTTTTGAAAGCCCAAGCGGAACGTCAGCAACAAGTTTTAAAAGCCCAAGCTACAGCAGAAGCTTTGCAAATTATCAGCAAGATTCTGCAAAGTGATCCTAATGCAAAAGACGCTTTGCAATATTTGATTGCCCAAAATTATTTAGACATGGGAACAAAAATTGGTAGCAGCGATAGCAGCAAAGTAATGTTTATGGACCCCCGCAGTATTCCCGCTTCTTTAGAAGGAATGAAAGCAATTGTGGGAGATGCAAATAATGGAGGAGTAAAGGGAAGTTAGCGATAAGGGGATAAGGGGACAAGGGAAAATTAATTAACTTATAACTTTCTCCTGAACTCAAAACTTCCCCAGTCCCTAGTCCCCAGTCCCCTGTCCCCAGTCCCCAAAAAAGAGGTGAAATTTAAATGTTTGCTGTTGTGACACCAGAGAAAATTCATTTGTCTCCAGGGGCAATTTTACGATTACCTGGAAGTTGGGAAGATTATCAGAAATTGGTTGAGCAGTTGGGCGATCGATCTATCCCCCGCATCAAATATCGACCCGGAGAAATTCTGCTAATGTCACCTTTACCTATTCATGGACGTGAAGCGAATATAATCGCAGATGTAGTTAAAGTTTTGCTCGATTATTTAGAAAGAGACTATGAGGCATTTACTCCAATTACAATGGATTTGCCGAAAATTAGGGGAATTGAGCCAGATTACTGTTTTTATATTGATAATTGGACGGCTGTTGCTGGTAAAGATCGGATTAATTGGGGTGTCGATCCATCGCCTGATTTAGTAATAGAAATAGATGTCACTACTTACACCGATGTAAATGATTATTTGCCCTATAAAGTACCGGAAGTTTGGATCTATAAAAGGAAAGGTTTGGTAATTTATAACTATCGGGAAGAAGGCTATGAAATTGTGAATAATAGCCGCTACTTTCCCAGGATGAATATATCAGAAATTTTGGTAGAATGTTTTCGGGTGGCAGGCGATCGCAATACCAGCACAGCTATCCGCGAGTTGCGGCAAAAATTAGCAGCCCAGAAATAAGCTCATACCAAATAATATCATCTTCGGTCGATCGGTCATAATATCCTTTTTCCAACAACCTGTAGAATGTAGAGACGTTATATATAACGTCTCTACATTCTACGCTTTTTCGGACTGATTGATAACAACCTTATGTGCTAAAGGACTTTCTCCATTGCGGAATTTTTCAAACAACTCAAAAAACTTATCTAAAGCATCTCTTTCATCTGCTGAATAAAAGAGAATAATACTATCCCATCCGTGAGATGAAGTAATATTATATCTTTTCTGTATCCAATCTTGAAACCCGTTAAATTCTTGTTCTTGTTCTGTTCGAGGTAAGCCAAGTTCCATTCGAGCCATACCATATCCGTCTAACAGCATCCGTAGACGGGTAATCGAACTTTTACCTAAATACATACCCGGTCTTTGCTTAATTCTTTCCAAAAGATTGTAGAGATATTCAGTTTTGACAGATAGAATGTTTTGAGTAACTTCTGTAGTCATAAAACTATTACCTTTTAAAAAGATTCTTCTGTTATTTGAAACTGGCGACCAAATAATATTTTACTATGAAATTGCAAATTTGCCAGCCATTCATTTTTAGCTATTCCTTCAGGATGATGGTTATCAAAAATAGTTTCTATACCGTCGATCGCAATTGCAATTCCTTCATGGCGACCATTAACTGAAATAGCATCTCCTGAGATACTATCATCATAAATCCGGCTGTCCCAACTTGCGCCATCACCAGTGTATAGTTTGATGCGCTTCCCATGAATACCTTGAGATATTAAGTAATCCTCGATCGCACTAGCACATTCAACACATTTAAGGTTTTCGTGTTGGCTGGCGATCGCTCTCACTACTAAAAGCTGTTCAGCATTAATCTCAGTAATATTTACCTCCTGATTTTATTTTCAATATTGCCTAACAACATCTGGCGATTCGACATCAGAATTTACTACTACAAATTGTTCGGGAAAAAGAATCACATTTTCGTAGTCGAAACCTCCCACCCATCTGTTATTGGGAATGGCAAGATCGACAGCATAACCTTCTTGAGGTTTTTCGTAACATTCTACAATTGTTCCTAGTGTTCCTTTTGGTATAAGACGCTTGCCAAAGTTTGCCTTAATCTCTACCAATGTTCTGATTTGATCGTAAGTTTTTGCTTTCATCTTTTTTGTTATACTCTGCAATATGGAAATTTACGGGTACTATAAGCTACGCTAGGTTATGAGATCTGCTGAGGTAGAGTAGGGTAGATGGTGCGATCGCGCCTTTTCCTCCCCTTATCAGTAACTAAATTTATTAATAAATAGTAAAGTTAGGAGGCTTAATGCAAGATTTGTATCCTTTTGATAAATCAGTTCATGATTTAACTATTAAAGATTTGCAGAAATTGGTTGATGACAAAGTAAAAGCTAGTTATTACATTGAATATCACAACATTTCTGATAATGAAACAGATCAGATGCGAAAACCCAAAATTAATAAAATTGTTAGAGCCATTACTTCTTTCGCCAACACTAAGGGCGGCTGGTGTATTTTAGGAGTCAATGCAGATGATAAGTATGGCACTATGAGTCTGAAAGTAGGAACTACTTTAAAGCAAATTAATGCGTATTATAACAGTATTGAAAAGCAAATTGATAGCGAACTTTTTAGTAAAATAGAGCGAAAGGATATACCATTGGAAAATACGGCTCAGAGTAACTTGGTTTCGGTTATCTATATTCCATGTCAATCAGGCAAAAATTTTGTTTTTAAAGAAGATAATAATAGTGAGCGAATTTATCGTAGATTTAATGACGCTTTTGTTCCATTTCCAGATATTTGCGGTCAAACGGTTCAACCGTTTTATCAATACCATCGCATAGAGGATATACCTGAGCAAATAAATGAAAATAAATCAACATTTAATCAAGATCAACATGGAGTGCGTTTAAAAATAAAAAACATTTGGCGATTACGTGAATTTCATCAAGATAATGAATTTAAAATTGAAAAATTAAATGAATTAAAGGAATATATGCAACCTCAAAAAGCCGAGCAAATTATAGTTTATAATATCGATGATCTTTTCATTTTAGTAGATGGATTTTACAGAGTTGCTGCTAGTATAGAAGCTAATTTCGAGGAAATCCATGCTACTGTTAAAGTGGGTACAAAAGAAGAAGCATTACAAGAAAGCTGCACGGCTAATAAGGGAAAGGGAAAAGAAAAAAGATCACTCGCCACTAGGGTTCGTACTCTTGAAACTTATTTGGCAGCTAAAGGCTATTCTATAAACGACTCATTTAATCACTCAGAAGTTGCTCGCTCCATTAACATAGAACAAAAGTTTATAAGAGAATATAAAAGATACATCAACAATAACATAAGTAATACTAACCAGGAAGAAGTTTTTAGCCTGTCTGATATAATTCAAACATTTGGTTTTAAAAAAGAAGAACTAGATCGATGGATACGAATTATTGAACGTAAAAAGCAAGTGATTATATACGGCCCACCAGGTACAGGTAAGACATTCTTGGCAAAAGAGTTAGCTAAACACTTAACTGAAACTGAGGATAAGGGCGATCGCTGGAATATAGTACAATTTCATCCAGCCTATTCTTATGAAGATTTCATGCAAGGTATTCGTCCTGAAATAGTTAAGGAAAAATCTCAAGACGAACTAAGTACAGACGATCAATTACCAAAAGAAGTTAATGGGCAAATCAAGTATAAATGGGAAGATGGTATATTTTTGCAATTCTGTCAGAAAGCAGATAAATACAATTCAGATGAAGATTGTGTTTTAATTATTGATGAAATTAACCGTGCAAATCTTTCTAGTGTATTTGGTGAGTTAATGTATTTGCTTGAATATCGTGGTGAAAAAATCAAACTAGCTGGCAATGGCAGAGAATTTGAAATACCGGAAAATGTTCGGATCATTGGCACGATGAATACAGCCGATCGCTCTGTCTCTCCCATAGATAATGCTCTGCGGCGACGCTTTGCATTTCTTCATCTTCCTCCAAATACTAAGATTTTGTATTCCCATTATCAGGAAACAAACTTTCCTGTAGAAAAGTTAGAAGAAGCTTTAAATTTGGTGAATAGTAAAATTACAGATGAAAACTTTAAACTTGGAGTATCTTTCTTTTTAAATCTGGGGACTAAAAATAAAGACAATAAAGACAAAAACCAAGAAGATTACATCAAAGACATTGAGGATATCTGGAAAATGGAAATAGAGCCATATCTCAAAGCTAATTCATTTATTAATAAGGAATTAAGTAAATTAACATGGGATGAAAAAATTTATGAATATTTTCCTAAACAGAACAGAAGTGATTGAGTTAACAGAGTATCAAACTATAGAGTTCCCCAAAGACAAAGATCCATTTATGGATATGGATCGCGCCTGGAATTTATTGTGGGAGAAATACCGAAAAGAAGTAGAAGTAGAATTTCCCTCACGAAAAACAGATGGGCAATGGCAAATAAAATCAAAGGGATGGGTAGGCTATATACCATTAACTCCAGAAATTATCCTCTACTTAAAACCGAAAGTAAAAGTATCAAATATCTTTGAAATGTGGGAGTATGCTTATAATCTCAATAGCTTTCAGATTCTTGAGGGAGAAATAAATTGTCAAACTATAGAGGGTTTTTACAGCCGGATAGCTAATGTATTGGCTAAACGAATTATAGACAGAGAACGTCAAGGATTATACCGCGCTTATGTGCCAAAAACAGATTATTTAACTTTTGTTCGCGGACGAATAGATATCCAAAATGCTATTCAAAAACCTTGGAGTATTAAGCTGAAATGCCATTACGACGAACAGACAGTTGATATTGAAGATAATCAAATACTTGCTTGGACACTTGATATTATTATTCATAACAGTTTGTGGACAGAACAAGTTCCAGTTCCACCATCAGTCCGCCAAGCATATCACGCTTTACAAGGATTAGTGACGATCAAGGAATTTCAGCCAGAAGATTGTATTGGGAGAAATTACAATTATCTTAACCAAGATTATCAATTATTACATTCACTTTGCCGATTCTTTCTTGAAGGTGCAGGGCCTAGTCATGAAAAAGGCGATCGCACCATGCTACCCTTTCTAATTGACATGGCAAAACTCTATGAACTTTTTGTCGCCGAATGGCTAAAAGAAAATTTGCCATCTCATCTATTTCTCAAATTTCAGGAACAGGTAAAGATTAGCGATCGCATTTCATTTAAAACAGATATAGCTCTTTACGAAAAGTCAACAGAAAACCCACGCTACATCCTCGATACCAAATACAAAACTCCCGATTCTCCAGCACCCAATGATGTAGCACAAGTTATCGCTTATGCTGTTTCCAAACAATGCCAAGAAGTAATTTTAGTTTATCCAACCTCCCTTACCTATCTGTTAGATGAAACTATTGGAAATATCCGAGTTCGTAGCCTAACATTCTCCCTCAATAGCAACCTTGAAGAAGCTGGTACAACCTTTTTAAAAGAGTTATTTTCCTAACTCTGCAAAAGATTTATTTAAGTGTTATGTCAAATCCGGCTTAAATACGCCCGTTATTCTTTAGTCCGCGTAGGCGGACTTTGTTTGTGTAGTAGCGATTTCAATCGCCATAAGATATTTGAATTTAGGAATTATCTTGTGCAAATCTAGCAATAAGTTCCTCACGGGATAAATTAGATAATTGCAGCAAGATTGTGCTTAACTCTTCTGGTTGTAATGATAATAGGCGATCGATCGCAGATGAAAGTTCTGCATCTAAAGAACCAAAGCGTACTTGCAACAAGTTCTCCACCACCAAGCGCTCTCCTTGCTGAATTCCTTGCTGCATTGCTTGTTCTCGCTCTTGCTGATAAAGGGGTGCTAATCTCATAATTAACTCTTGATCTTCTTCGTCTTGAACTTGATTTGCTTGCAAGTTTCGTTGCAAGTTGTATAACAATTCTAACGCCGCTGCACGATATGGGTTATTAACTGTAAGTTTTTCTAAGTCATCAATTGCCTGTTTTTGCACGTTTCCTTTACCGAGAATTCTTAACCATAGCGTGTCTGTGGTAAGGGGTAATTGGTGAACTGCGATAATTGCACTCCGAAAATAGGATGGCATAAAATAGATCCCTGTTACCCAATTTTGATTAGGAATTGCTCCAAATTGGAATAACAGATTGTTTGATGCTGTCGGGGTAATAATCCATAATTTTGGTAAGTCTGATTCCTGTAATCGAGTGTTATTTCGATTCGCTTCTCGGCGCAATTCACCTCTAACTTCTAATATTTTTAACAAACAATCGCCTATTTCTTCGTCGCTTGCTGCGTTGCGATATGGCTCAAAAATCGAGATACTAGTTGCCAATCTTCCTAGTAAACCCAAAGCTTCTGGAGGTAAGTCTTGCTGCTCACTGGGAGCAAACCAAACATCAATTTCTCTGACTTCTCCAGCTACTCTGCGAGGTGCTTGAACTACGCCGTAAGGTGTTAGTAATTTCTCTAAGTAATCTTTGGCAAATTGGTCATGAATAAATCGGGTCATTGGGTGTAGATTTTGTGGAAAACTGCCCTATTTATTAAATATTTTATCATGTGCTGTTACCCTTTTTAATCCAACTCTTTGCTTTTTCACACTTACTCAAATTCCGGCGACCATAAATCAGATATTGCTAACTCCCAACCAGGTAATAAATCAGGAATAGTTAAAACATCACCATCACCCAAAATTACCACATCTTGACCTAATCGATATACTTCAACTATATGCTTTTCTGGATTAATTAAAATGCCAATTCTTGTTCCCAAACTTAGAAAATCTTCGATCTTCTTTCTTAAAGATTTGAGACGATCGCTAGGAGATTTTACCTCTACCATTAAATCAGGAGCTAATTCAGCAAAAGAACGAGGACTTTTCCGTAATCTTTCTGCTAAAACAAAAGACACATCGGGGGCGCGAAGGTCTGAATTAGGTAGATTAAAACCAGCACTAGAACCAGTTACTCGCCCTAGCTTGCGCGGTTTTACCCAGTTACCCAGCAGTCTTGCTGCCTCGGTTGCTACTTCATCTGATTCATAACCTGATGGACTCATAACAATGATATTCCCGTCAACTAGTTCCATGCGATAATCAGGGTGTTCTGCTTGTAGTTTCTCTAAGTCTTTAATTGTTAAAGAGGACATAGAAACTCCTTTGGCGATCGAATTTTATCTATACATTTTCTACCGCTTTTTTGTTTTGGTAGCAACTTGTAAATGTTGTTTTTACGATCCTAAGCACGATCTAAACCGAGATGATTCTCACTGTCGATGTTAGCTTGCCCCGCTTGACAAATGTTGCAAAGTCCAAAAAACTCTAATGTGTGATAGAAAATTTTAAATTTGTAAGAGTTGTGCAATTGAGTTTCTAATTGTTGAACTGGACATTCATCTAAGGAAATAGATGTGCCACACTCTAAACAGGTGAGATGGTGTTTGTCTTGGTGAACACAGCTATAAAGCGATTCGCCGTTTGATAACATTCGTACCTGAAGTGCGCCTTCTCGTTTTAAAGCTTCTAAAGCACGGTAAACTGTAGCCAAGCTCATGCCTTGGTTCTGGTTTCGCAATTCTACATAGATATCCTGGGCAGAAATTGCTCGGTTGACACTTTGGAGAAAATTTAATATTCTTTTTTGGCTGCGTGTATGTTGTGTTTTCATTCTGATAATCCCAGTTTTAACCAGATCTATACCTTTTTTCTACGCTATCTCAAATACCTTAGTTATTTGATTAACCATCGGGAGTCGAGTACCACTCTAAAATAAAAAAGCTGGTACATTAACTATTATCGGTGAGGATAGGATAATGAAATATCATGCTCGCATCTATGTTACTCTGCGATCGTCGGTTTTAGACCCTGCTGGTGTAGCGGTACAGTCGGGGTTAAAGCATCTGGGTTATGAGAATGTGGAACAGGTGCGTATCGGAAAGTACATTGAACTAACTATCACTGCTGAGTCGGAAGATGCTGCGAAACAGCAGCTTGATATAATTTGCGATCGCTTATTGGCAAACGTAGTGATTGAAAATTATTGCTTTGAGTTAACTGAGGTTTCTACTCCTGCGGAGGCGAAGGTATGAAGTTTGGGGTGTTAGTTTTTCCGGGTTCAAATTGCGATCGTGATGTCCTCTATGTAACTCGCGATTTGCTCAAACAACCAACGAGAATGGTTTGGCATGAAGAAACGGATATCTCGGATTTAGATGTGGTGATAATTCCGGGCGGTTTCAGCTACGGGGATTATTTGCGTTGTGGGGCGATCGCACGCTTCTCCCCAGTAATGCAAGCTACTGTTGAACACGCAAACAAAGGCAAGTTAGTCTTAGGAATTTGCAATGGTTTCCAAGTGTTAACTGAGGCGGGTTTGTTACCTGGGGCGTTGGTGAGAAATCGAGATTTGCATTTTATTTGCGATCGCGTTCCTTTGCGCGTGGAACGCACAGATACAACTTGGACACAACTTTATCAAAAAGGAGAAGTGATTACTTTGCCGATCGCGCACGGAGAAGGAAATTACTACGCCGATGCCGATACTTTGGCACGTTTAGAAGATAACGGTCAAGTGTTGTTCCGCTACGAAGGTGAAAATCCCAACGGTTCTTTAAATAATATTGCAGGTATTTGCAATGACAAAGGAAATGTGCTGGGAATGATGCCGCACCCGGAAAGGGCATCGGATAAAATGTTAGGTGGAACCGATGGATTTAAGTTGTTTGAAGGTTTGTTGAAAGTAGTGGTGGGAGTATAAGGTTAAAAACCCGGTTTTTCTCAAAAACTGGGTTTTTGATTTAATTATTGTAATATTCAAAGTTGAGGAATCAAATGTGATGCCACCTAACATAATTTTGCTAGTATTCGCATTCTTTTTGTTTTTGTCTGTACCAAAAAATAAAATGATTTGGCAAATAATTTTGTGTCAAATTCAAGCTATTAAAATAGCTCGACACGCGGAGCAGAAATTTAGTTTAAGCGAAGATGAAGATAAAAATAATGATACAATATTTAAAGATTTTCTGGTAGCACGTTGGTTCGATCCCCTTAATACAACAGCTAATGCTTATCTAAGTTACCTTTATCCTTGCCCGGTTTTCCTCAGTCATGAAAATGGCGATCGCATAGTTGGTAATCAATTCACAATTGTTGGTCAAGCAAATCCTAATGTTAGTATTTATTGTAGAATTACTACTAACCTTGAATTGTTGGGCAACTTAATTCCCATTGGTGATGATGAGATATTGCTGGAAACAGAAACAATGACTGACGATGATGGTAATTTTGAGGTTAATGTTTCATTTCAAACCTCAAAAACTCCTGGTACTAAATATAGAGTTTTTGTAATTGAAAATAGCGATCGAGAAACGCTCGTGGGAACAGAGATTACCCTAATTCAGAAGTAAGAAGAGAATCTTAGAGGATTTAGTTAACTCTTAAATTTCGCACTTCCTCCAAATTTAATCCTGTTGTTTGACTGATAGTTTGGTCATCTAACCCTACATCAATTAATCTCTTAGCAATTTCTACTGATGTTTGTTTTACTGCTGGGTTAACCGCCTTTGTAATAGCATAAAAACTTAATTAAGAAATTTGACGATCGCTAAATTCCTCCTCCTCACCCCCTAACAGCCAAAAATGCCGTAAAATTTTGATAATTATTATCTGAGGGGTAAGAAATGGAATCTCGCGAATACGAATTTAGTAGTTCCCAGAACGAACTGATCAAGAATTTAGCTGATAAAATGCGCTTTGTAGCTTACTTTCTGATCGCTGGTGGTGTTCTAGGCGTGATTGGCGGACTACTCAACCTGCGAGTAGGCGTAGGTAGTATCATCAATGGAATTGTTTACATCTTAATCGGCGTTTGGACTAACAATGCTGCTTCAGCTTTCCGACGCATTGTTGAAACTACTGGAAATGACATCGAAAATTTGATGGGTGCGTTGGGTGAGTTGCGAAAACTTTACACTTTGCAATATTGGTTGTTAATCATTGCTTTGGTGTTTATTGCGATCGCATTAGTGTTTACTTTGATTTTCGGACTAGCTACTGTCAGTAGATAGCGTGTTAATAATTACCAATTGAAATGAGGTCAAACAAGTATTTTTTGAAAGTCAGAATACGGATAGTGAAAATTTTTAACTTCCTGGATTCTGACTTTCAATTCTCAAAACTTTACTCTGTGGTTGTCACACTTTGCTGTTCTATGCCACGCATTTGCCAAATCTTGTTTACAGCGACTCCTAACAACATAGCTAACAAAATAGCAGTAAATATCGGCAACAAAATTCCTAAAATTGACAAAACTACCGAAGTTGCTGTTTCAAATGTCGCTAAAACTGGATTTGCCAAACCGCCAGTTGTAGTAGTGGAAAATAAGCGAGTAATATTAGTAATTCCTTCTACAATAGCAGCAGAACCTCCACCTGCGATCGCAGCTACAGTCCACTGAAGTACAGGGTCAAAATGAGTAAACATCGAAGCAGTAATAATTGTCCCTGTCGCTACGGCAACTGGTGTTGCTAAAGCATCTAAAAAATGATCTAACCAAGGAATATAATAGGCAGTAACTTCGATTAAAGTAGCAATAAAAAATGCTATTAAAGCTTCATAACTACCAATCCACTCAAACCCAGATCCAGGTGTCCAAACTCCTGTCAAAGCAGCAATACTCATCGCTAAAGGTGGCACAAATACCCGAAAACCACAAGCAGCACTTAAACTGATTCCTAAACAAATTCCTAACAAAATATCCATAGATTTTTCCTGAAAAATTAATTATCCATCGCCTTTTATTAAATTTGGCAAAATTCAGGGGTACTTTACATCTAACTGTTGGTGGAATTATCCTGGAAAATTATTGAAGAAATTACTTTGTTTCTGCTAAATCGATCGCAGCAATCTCTTCCTTTTTACTTAATAATTTAATCCAATAGAAAGAGTAAACAGCGATCCTAAATTGGCTAAGTTCATAGAAATAATGAAACAGAGGATACAATCTATGACTAACCAACCTAATCCTACAATGCCAGAAGATCCCAAAGAAGCTGAACCTGGAAGAGGCGCACCTGGTAACAATCATTACGGCGTACAAACTGCACAAAATACGAATGTTAATCCACCAGATGCGGAAATACCTTCTAATGTTGATGTAGAGCAGAACATCGAGCAATTAGAAGCATTTAGAGAGCAAGAAGAAGGTAGTGATTTAGACACCGCTGCTGGTTATGTGATTGATGAATCTGGACGACTCGATAACTTTGCGATCGAGCCGGAGATGTATGTAGAAGAACGCTAAAATTTATTCAATTCTAGCTGGGAGAACTAAACTCAATTTTATCTCCCAGTTTTAGTAATAGCCATTAATTGAAATCAATAGTAAAATAGGAAAGTGCATCTATTTTGGTTAATAATTTAAAAAGAGCTATTTGATTTGCCAGATTTTTGACTATACTAGTCTAATTTACAGTATAAAATAAATCATGTTCGCTGCCCCAAGAGTAAATTTAATGAATGAGGCGTTAATCAATTGTTTTATCCAATTAATTTCCAGAAATATAGGTTTGCATATTAGGGAGGAGGATAAAAATACATTAACTAAGAAAATTTGGCAAAGGATAAAGTTATTGCGAATCCCTAATCCTGAAGACTATTATCTATTTTTAGAGACTAGAAATTCTCAAACTAAAGTAGGAAATTGGTCGGCGGAACAGGAATGGAAAGAGTTAGTATGCTTGCTGACTACGGGAGAAAGTTACTTTTTTCGCGATCGAGGGCAATTTACTCTGCTTAGAACCAAAATTCTACCAGAAATCATTGCCGCCAAACAACAAAGCTCAGAGAAAATAAATAATCACAAAAAATCTCTTAGGGTTTGGAGTGCTGGCTGTTCTACAGGCGAAGAACCTTATTCTTTAGCTATTTTAATTAAAGAATTGATTCCTGACTTAGATAATTGGAATATCTTAGTTATAGGAACAGATATTAATTATAAAGCTATTGAGAAAGCCAAACAAGGAATTTATAATCCTTGGTCTTTTCGGTTAGTAGATCCTCATTTACAAATAGATTATTTTCAACAGCGACAAAACGAATGGCAAATTGACGATCGCATTCGTCAAATGGTGAAGTTACAACAGGGAAATTTATTAACTGATAATTTCCCCAACTATAATACAGAGATTCATGATATGGATTTGATTCTCTGTCGAAATGTATTTGTTTATTTTGAACACCAAGCTATTACAAAAGTAGTTGAAAAATTTTACAATACCTTAGTTCCTGGTGGTTACTTAATGACAGCACACACTGAACTTTATAGTCAGGATATGGGAGAATTCCAAGTTAATATATTACCAGAATCAGTAATTTATCAACGAAGACAAGGTAAGCAATTAGAGTCAAATAATTTCGTGCAGTCTGAGGTAGGAAAAACCGATTTACATAAACGATACCGTTCTCATCGTAGTCAAGTATTTAAGAGTGAAATAGCAAAAGATTCAGAGAAACCTACGGTAGTAAAAGAATTACTACACCAAACAAAATCTTCTCATGGTGAACTTCGTTATGGAGAGTCTGCGATCGCAAAACCAACAGAAATCGCCACTAAAAATATAGCTAATTCTCTTAATGAAAATTCATCGAGTAATTTGCTCGAAGAAGCAGAAATACTTTTTCAAGAAGAAGCTTATATGCAAGCAATTAACAAAGCTGAACAAATAATTGCTTGTCATCCTCAACATTTTGCAGCTTATTACTTACTCGCGCAAGCTTATGCGAACTTAGGACAACATAATCAAGCTGTTTACTACTGTCAGAAAGCGATCGCAATAGACTCTTTAGCAGTACAACCCTATTATTTATTAGCGCAAATTGCTGAAGAAAAGCAAGACCTAGAAAAAGCAAAATTATTTTTCAAAAGAATTATTTATTTAGCACCTTCTTCTATTTCAGCATACTTAGAACTTGCCGCTATTTATGACAAAGAGGGAAATACTAATAGAGCCAAAAAAATGTTAGCAACTGCTTTAGAACTGCTCAAACAGCTACCATCCTCAGCTATAGTGGAGCAGCAAAGTTCCGTAACTGCTGGCGAGTTGGTAGAATACGTTAAGAAATTATTGTAAGAAAAATTAATCAATAATCAATTAGCTGAGATCTGCTGGCATAATAAGTAAGTTCAATTATTGATTAAAGTAGAAATAGAAATAAGTAGCAGTTGTTGAGCTTCTGCACTAACAGCTACTAGGAAAACTATTTCTTGTGGTTGGCAAATTGTAAAGTTATATTGGGTTTAAAATCGAACTTTTATTTCAGAAATTTAGCAAAAATACAAATAGGTTAACAATGACTAATAAACCTTACCTGATATTTAGAATAAACAGTTCGCTCTATGGAGTAGAAGCATTTTGCGTACAAGAAATTTTCTCTTTACCTAATCTGACACCAATAGCTGAAGTACCAGCTGATACTGTTGGTGTGGTGAATTTACGTGGGGATATTCTATCAGTATTAGACTTAAATATTCGCTTTGGCTATGAGCAATTAGACTATAGTTTAACAGATAGTATAATTGTTTTAGAATGGCAAGAATCTCGTGTAGGAATTATTGTGAATCAAGTCCTGGAAGTACATAATATTTCTCTGCAAGAAAAGGCGATCGAGCTATTCTACGATCGGGATTTGAATGTAAGCGCTTCGCATTTTATAGCTGGTATTGGCAAAGTAGATGCCGATATTATCATGTTACTGAATCATGAAAAAATACTTGGTTATTTCCCAGAGTTTGAACCAAAAATAAATTTAGAAAAAGGAGAATTAATTGACAAATTAATCAAAAAAACATTGCTATTTTGTCCACAAGCAACACCCGAAGAAAAAGCTATTTTAAAGGAACGTGCAGATAATTTAAGACTACCAACTCAAAAAGAAGATTTTACTGGATTAATTCCTTTAGCTGTGGTGGGATTAAATAATGAATATTTTGGAATTGATTTAGCTATTGTGCGAGAATTTACTGATATTCGTCAAGTTACACCAGTTCCCTGTTGTCCTCCGCATATTATTGGTAATATGAATTTACGAGGGGAAATTTTGACATTAGTTGATATTCGTACTGTGTTGAATATGCCAATATTAGAAATAGAAAATAAAGCTAATATTAAGGTTATGATTATTAAAATTGAAGATTTAATTGCGGGGGTGACAGTTGATGAAGTGTTTGATGTGATGTATTTGCAACCGTTGCAAATTTTACCTGTACCGACAGCGGTGCATTCTGCAAATAGTGAATATTTACGAGGTACAGCTAAGTACTGTGAAAAAATGATGAGTATTTTGGATTTAGCTAAAGTTTTTCAGCAAGGTGATTTAATTGTAAATGAGGAAGTGTAGGATTATGAAATTTGACAATATGTTTGGTAATTTAAAGCTAAAAGACAGGATTATTTTAGGGTATTCTGTACCTTTACTGTTTTCAATTACGATCGCAGGTCTAGTTTACTACAATGTAACCAAAGTAGAGGAACAAAATAAAAGGGAAGTTTTGGGTTATGAACTTGTGAGAAACATAGATGGATTCGCTTTGAGTTTAGCGAGGATTCAAAGAGCAGGTAGAGGACAATTATTAAAACCGGAATCGCAAAACATTACCAGCTTTCAGGAAGCAGAAACCTCATTTAATAAAGCAACAGAATACTTGCAAGAAAAAGTAGAAGTGGCTAAACAAAGACAGCGTTTAACACAAGTCATTACACTAGGAAAACAGTCAATTGAATTTAATAGAAACTTGATCGATTTAGCAAGAACTGGCAGGTTAACAGAAGCATTACGAAATTATAATTCCTTAAGTCGGCAAGAATTAAATCGGGAAATTGAGCAAGAATTACAAGCATTTGTGAAAGATGAAAGATTGATTCAACAACAAAAAAATCAAGAAACTAAAGATGCGTTAAACACGCTAAATTTAGTAGTAATTATAGGGACATTATTATCTATTGCTTTAGGTATTCCGATCGGTTTATGGATTGCTTCTCGAATTACTCAAGCAATTAATGAAAGCGTTAGTGCGATCGCTTCTTCCTCCACAGAAATTGCTGCCACCATAGAAGAACAAGAACGCGCCGCTTCTCAGCAAGCTTCCGCAGTTCATCAAACTACCACCACTATTGATGAATTAGGCGTATCTTCTCGTCAATCAGCCGAACAAGCGGAAATGTCAGCCAAAGGCGCACAAGAAGCTTTAGAAAAAGCTGAAGAAGGAAGTTCTGCGGTAGAACTTTCTTTGCAAGAAATGGCAAGTTTGAAACAAAAAGTAGAAGCGATCGCCAATCAAATTCTCAACTTAAGCGAACAAACCAACCAAATAGGTAACATTTCTACCTTAGTTAGCGAATTAGCCAACCAAACAAATATGTTAGCTTTAAACGCCGCAGTAGAAGCCGTGCGTGCTGGCGAACATGGTAAAGGTTTTGGAGTTGTGGCTAGTGAAATTCGCAAATTAGCCGATGCTAGTAAACAATCTGCTGAAAAAATAAATGGTTTAGTGAATGATATTAAAAATGCCATTAACTCCACAGTAATTGTTACTAAAGAAGGCACTAAAAGCGCCGAACAAGGAGAATTAATTGCTCAAAAAACAGCCGATGCTTTTGCTAGCATCATGGCAGAAATCAGCAACGTTTATGAAAGTAGTCAACAAATCTCCTTGAACGTCAAACAGCAAGCTACAGCCATTCAACAAGTAGCCTCAGCAATGAATTCGTTAAGTACAGCTGCGATGCAAAACGCCAGTGGAATCAGCCAAACTAAACTAGGTACCCAAAAACTCAACGAAGTTGCTGTAAATCTTAAATCAGTTGTCTAATAGTTGATACATTTATGCTGAAAAAGGGCATCCTAAACTTAGACTAAGCGATCGGACTATTTGGCGGAAAATGAACAAAATTACAAGTAGAAATACTTTACCCAATTAATGTTTTAAAATCGATCGGGTCAAGCAATGGCAAAGGAGAAATAATAATGTTTATCGATGATGAAGAACTGAGAATTATTTTTAAATCAGCCAGTGAGGAACATTTACAAAAATTAGAAGAGGGGTTATTAAAATTAGAAAAAAATCCGCACGATCGCGCAAATTTAGAAGAACTTATGCGGGAAGCACATAGTCTCAAAGGCGATGCTGGAATGTTGGGATTAAAAGATATTTCCACTCTTGCCCATCAATTAGAGCATATTTTAGGTACAATCAAGCGAGATGAAGCAGAATTATCGCCTGATGTTAGCGATCGACTTTATCAAGGATTAGATGCCATTAGCCAATTAATAGCCGAAGCAGTTGAAGGTACTCCAGCGCACATCGATGCCTTTCATGTTTTAGCATACATGATGGGAGGAAATAGCCCAGAAACTTCTCCTAATACAACAGAAAATCATCCATTATCAGAAGCAGAAACTAACGAAGAAGAACCCTTATCTGTACAGCAAATAAGAGAAAATTTACCAGAGTCAGAAACTACAATTACTGCAACTGATGTAGAAATAATTTACCCAGAAGTAGAAGATCCACCAAACGTTAACACCCCAAATCTTACATCTGATGCAGTTACCAGCAAAGAAATAAAAAAAATAAATTTTACCATTTCTTCAATTTCAGAAAACTCTCCAGAATCACTAAAAGAAACAACTAACAAAACCTCCACCGAACAAACTTACCGAATTGAAAGCGTTAGAGTAGAAACTCGCCATTTAGACTCCCTAATGACTCAAGCAGGTGAACTTACAGTCACCAAAATTCGGGTTAATCATCGACTAGCAGAAATTGAAGAAATCGCTAACTTATGTGAAGAATATAGTCGCATTCGCTCCCAAACTTCGAGAATAACAATCAAAACAGAATCAGCATCAATAGCATTTTTCTCTTCTGCTGCTTCTCTATTCTCTTTGCCGAAAAGTTCTGATTTAGTACTGAGAAAAGACTTATCTCAATCTACAGAAAAATTTCTAGAGAGACTGGGAACGTTAGTTAAGAAATTACGCAGTTCCCTTTATGAAGATGTCCAAAGATTAGAAGTAATTTCTGATGAACTTTCTGATGGAATTAGAACTCTGCGACTGTTACCATTAGCGACTATTTTTAATTTATTTCCGCGCATGGTACGCGACTTAGCTAAACAACAAGGTAAAGAAATTAATTTTATTATTGAAGGAGGCGAAACTAAAGCCGATAAACGCATCATTGAAGAAATGAAAGACCCTTTGATGCACATGATTCGTAATTGTGTCGATCACGGAATAGAAACTGTAGAAGAAAGATGTCGTCTCGGTAAGTCTCCTCAAGGAACTATTATATTGCGAGCTAAACAAACAACTACTAACGTAGTAATAGAAGTTATCGATGATGGTAGCGGATTAGATTTGGAAAAAATCAAACAAACAGCATTAAAACGGCGTGTTTGTCGGGAAGAAGAACTAAGTACAATGACACCATCCCAAATTCAATCTTTAATTTTTACACCCGGATTTTCTACTCGAACTTTTGTTACTGAAGTTTCAGGTAGGGGTGTAGGTTTAGATGTGGCGCGGACTAATGTAGAACATTTGAAAGGCAATATCCAAGTTGAATCTAATTTCGGCATGGGTTGTACAATTCGGATGTTGTTACCCACAACTTTAGCGACAGCGCACGTATTAATTGTTTCAGTCGATAATATTTCTTATGCAATTCCTGTGGAATATGTGATGATGGCGCGGTTAATTACACAGGAAGATATTTTTCCTATAGAAGGTCAAGATACAATTGTTGTAGATTCTCAACCTATTTCTGTGACTCATTTAGCTGATTTATTAGAAATAAATCATCAGCAGGGATGGGGAACGCTTCCGCTTCAGTACGCAACGACAAATTCACAACATTTGCCTTGTATCATTATTAAAGTAGGAGATGCTACTTTGGGATTAATTGTAGACGCATTGCTGGACGAACAGGATGTCATGCTCAAACCTCAAGGTAAATTGCTCAAGCGGGTGCGGAATGTTTCTGGAGCAACTATTTTGGGTACTGGGGAAGTTTGTATGGTGTTAAATCCTCAAGATTTGATTAAATCTGTGCGTAAGCAAGCGGTGTCAAAAGTTGCGAGACGAGTTGTAAAATCTCTACCTACAACTGAGCGGAAACAAGTAATTTTGTTGGTAGAAGATTCGATCGCCATTCGTACCCAAGAAAAACGTATCCTAGAAGGAGCAGGTTATGAAGTCGTAACTGCTGTAGATGGCATGGATGCACTTAGTAAATTAAAATCTCGCTCTTATGATGCTATAGTCTCTGACATTCAAATGCCGAATTTAGATGGTTTATCGCTTGCCGCTAAAATTCGCCAACATAAAGAATATAGCGAAATACCAATTATTTTAGTAACTTCCTTAGCCAGCGATGAAGATAAAAAAAGGGGTGCAGAAGCAGGTGCTAATGCCTATATTACCAAAGGCACTTTTAACCAACAGGTGTTATTAGATACTCTCAGAAGACTCGTTTAATAGTCGTTAGTCATCGGTGATTAGTCATGAGTAAAAAGACGAATAACAAATGACAAATGATGAATGACGAATGATAAATGACAAATGAACAAAATGCCAATTAGAGTTTTATTAGTTGAAGATTCGCCCGTAGCTTTAGTAATCCTAAAACGCATTTTAGCCGCATCTCCAGATATTGAAGTTGTCGGAACTGCTCGTCATGGTCGAGAAGCTTTAGAATTAATTCCTAAACTTCAACCACAGGTCATTTGTACGGATTACCATATGCCACAAATGAATGGGTTAGAATTTACTGAAGAAGTAATGATGCGCTTTCCTAGACCAATTTTGGTAATTAGTGCTTCTGTGCAAGCAGAAGATACTCAAACTATTTTTAAAATGCTGAATGCAGGTGCGGTTGATGTGTTTCCTAAACCTCGCTCTCCGTCGATTGAAGAATATGAATTGCTAAAACAGGAGTTAATTAGCAAAATTAAAATTCTTTCTGGTGTGACTGTATTTACTAGATATCGACGCAATAGTAATCTTACAATACCAGTCGATCGCACTACGCGCACCGTAATAACAAATCGTCAACCATTTAAGTCGGAAACTAAAACAAACCTTCCTAATTCTCAACCTCCAGCAATTAATTTGTTATCTCAAAAGCATAGTTCAAAACCTAAAATTGTTTCTATTGGTGCTTCTACTGGAGGCCCACAAGCACTCAATACTATTCTCTCTCAATTACCGATAAATTTTCCCTTACCAATCCTTTGCGTACAACATATAAGTGAGGGATTTTTGCAGGGTTTAGTAGATTGGTTAGAATCGGAATGTCAGCTACCAGTAAAAATTGCTAAGTTTGGCGAAATACCGCAACCTGGAGTCATTTATTTTCCTCCTGAAGGTAGACATTTAGAATTAGATAATTTCGGCAGATTTCTCTGTACTAATTCGTCGCCTGTTTCTGGTCATCGTCCTTCAGTCACCGTTACTTTTGCTTCTGTAGCTAAATGTTATGGCGCAGCAAATATTGCGGTTTTGTTAACAGGTATGGGTCGTGATGGTGCTGATGGAATGTTAGCGATCGCCCAAGCAGGAGGCATAACTATCGCTCAAAATGAAGCTAGTTGTGTAGTGTTTGGAATGCCAAAAGAAGCGATCGCTTTAGGTGCTGCAAAACATATTCTCCCAGTTAATGAAATTGCCGGAATGTTACTTAAGCAAGTGAAAATTACAAACTGGTAATAACTGGTATAGTAAGCTGTCACGCATTTAAATCACTTATTAAGATTGCAGGGGAGCAGGGGGGCAGGGGGGCAGGGGAGAGAATTAGACGAATTTTCTTCTGTTTCCAAACAATCCAATTTAAATGCGGAACAGCTTATCAATTCACCAATAGCATAACTTTGTCCTTTTATTTGCAAATTACAATAAATTAATAAATCTAATTATTTTTTAATAAAAAAACGGTTCATAAAAGTTAAAGTAATTAGAAAGAATAAAAATTATCTCTTAACCGGATCTTTAACAAAATGTACGTGCTTTTTAACCTTTAACAGCTAAATTCAAGCGTGCTTAATAAAGCCAATCCTACAACCGCAGACATTATCAACGCCAATAACGAATTTATTGGTCAAGATAGTGGCGATGTTTTTGCATTACTCAAATTAGGATATAACTTCGATGGAACTCAAACACCAGTAGTACAACGTAAAGATGACCCTGCTAACAGTAACCCAATTTTCTCGGTTCCTAACTTTTATGGCGCTCATGGTTATGACCCGACATTAAATGAAATGAAGGCAATTTTTTATGCAGCAGGACCAGATATTGGTAAATTAAATTTGTCACAGGTTCGCAATATCGATGTTGCACCCACAATTAATCAATTGTTGGGTGTGAATTCTACTGAAACAGTACAAGGAAACGCAATTAATCTTCAACCAAAAACTATGACAGAACTGAAAGGATTTGCACTTTTACCCGCCGATACATTTGCTGGTGGCCCACCATCAGGAGCGCAAGCATCCGGTTTAGGAGGTCCCTTCGCCGCCCAACCAGTACAGGGATTTAGTGGAGTACAATTTGCCGATCGAGATTCCTACTGGTTTATGCCAGATAATGGTTTTGGATCTAAGGCAAATAGTCCTGATTATCTATTACGAATTTATCGTCTCGATCCTGGATTTAGGGGTGTGGGAAATGGTAATGGATCGGTTAACGTTGAGGAGTTTATTTCCCTCTCCGACCCGGATAGAAAAATTCCCTTCTCAATAGTTAATGAAAATACGCCACAGCGGTTATTAACTGGTGCTGATTTTGATATTGAATCTTTTGTTTTTGACAAAGATGGCACGATTTGGATCGGTGAAGAGTTTGGGCCGTATTTGTTGCACTTCGATCGCACTGGCAAACTATTAGAAGCGCCCATTGCTACACCAAAATTTGAGCGAGTCAATTCTTTAACTGGGGAAATACCAATTGTCATCGGACACCGAGGCGCAAGCGGTTATCGTCCAGAGCATACTTTGGCAGCTTACGAATTAGCTATTGACATGGGGGCCGATTATATTGAACCAGATTTGGTGATTACCAAAGATGGTGTTTTAATAGCCCGCCATGAAAATGATATTACTGGGACTACCGATGTTGCCGATCGTCCAGAATTCGCCAATCGGAGAACCACAAAAGTAGTAGATGGTCAATCAATAACAGGTTGGTTTGCTGAAGATTTTACCCTGGCAGAATTGAAGACTTTAAGAGCGAAAGAAAGATTATCTTTCCGCGACCAAAGTTTTAACGGACAGTTCCAAATTCCCACACTTCAAGAAGTAATTGATTTAGCTAAACGCAAGAGTGCGGAAACTGGCAGAACGATCGGGATTTATCCAGAAACAAAACACCCAACTTTCTTTCAATCTATTGGCTTGCCTCTAGAAGACCGCCTAGTAGATATTCTCAACAAAAACGGTTACATCGGGCCAGATGCACCTGTATATATTCAGTCGTTTGAAGTAGCCAATCTAAAATACTTGAGAACGAAAACTCAAGTACCTTTAGTTCAGTTACTTGACGCGATCGATGTTGGGCCAGATGGCAGATTAATTGAAACCAAACCTTACGATTTTGTCGTCAGTGGCGACCCCCGCACTTATGGGGATTTAAGAACTCCACAAGGATTAGCAGAAATTGCTACTTATGCCGATGGAATTGGCCCTTGGAAGCGGATGATCGTGTCAGTTGATGCTAACAATCAGACATTACCTCCTACTACTTTAGTCCAAGACGCTCATGCCGCAGGTTTACTCGTTCATCCTTACACTTTCCGCAATGAACCTGTTTATTTAGCAGCAAATTATAACGGTAATCCAGATGCAGAATACGACCAGTTTTATCGGCTGGGTGTAGATGGATTATTTAGCGATTTTTCTGATACTGCGGTTAACGAACGCCAAGATTTGTTAGTGACAGATGTAGTACGATCGCCTGACAATCCTGATGTATTAGCTGGCAGAGCAACAGCTAATCTCGGACGTTCCAGAGGTTACGAAGGATTAGCAATCAATCCCCAAAAAACTAAATTATACGCGCTTTTAGAAGGCCCGGTAACTGGCGATCCCCAAGATGCTCTACGGATTAATTCCTTTGATTTAGAAAAGAATCAATTCCGAGGAAGTGTCGGATTCTATCGCATGGAAGCGGCAGGTAATTCGATCGGAGATTTCACCGTTATTAATGAAAACGAATACCTCGTCATTGAACGCGATCAAAATCAAGGAGATGCAGCGCGACTCAAGAAAATTTACAAAATCGATCTGTCGCGCAAAGATGCAAATGGCTATGTAGCTAAAGAAGAAGTAGCCGACTTACTAAATATCCAAGATCCAAACGATTTGAATCGCGATGGTAGCAGAACTTTTCGCTTTCCTTTTGTCACGATCGAAGATGTTTTGGTAGTTGACCGCAATACGATTTTAGTTGCCAATGACAATAACTACAGAGGTGGTGCTGGTCGTCCACCAGCGCCAGATCAAAACGAATTTTTGCTACTGCAATTAGATAGACCTCTGAATGTAGATGCGCGAGTTGGAATCGGCGCTGTACCAGCGGGATTAAGTACCGATCGATCTTTCCAAGGACTATTTGACGCGAAATATTATCTAGCAACTTACTCAGATGTTGCTGATGGAGTAGCTAAAGGTTTGTTTAAAAGCGCCTTCGATCATTTCGCGCAATTTGGCATCGACGAAGGACGCAATCCCAGTTCCCTATTTGCCTTGGGTTATCTATCAGAAAATCCCGACATTGCCAGGGCAGTTACTAGCGGTACATTTAAAAGTGGATTCGCTCACTTTCTGCAATTTGGCTACAAAGAACAGCGCAGCGTTAGTAACGAATTCCAACAGTTTTTTAGTGATAGTTATTATCTGGCTAACAATTCGGATGTGGCTGCGGAAGTTCAAGCAGGGAGATACAAAAGTTCGCTCGAACATTACATCAAAGCAGGTTTAGCAGAAGGACGTGCTTCTAGTGCCAGTTACGCCACATTTAACGAATTTTATCTAGCAGCTAACCTCGATGTTGCTCAAGCAGTAAGACAAGGCGCTTTCAGAAGTGGAATGCAACACTTGATGCAATATGGGCTCACAGAAGGAAGGGAACAATTAACTCAATTCAATAACATTTTGAGTAATTTTAATGCTGACTATTATGCTCAGCGTTATCAGGATGTAGCAGATGCAGTTTCTCAAGGCAGAATTAGCAGTGCGTTAACTCATTTTATTAGGTTTGGATTGAGTGAAGGTCGGATTCCTAATGCTCAATTCAATGGCTACTTACGAGATAACCCAGATGTGGCATTTTTGGTTTCCCAAGGTAGATACAGCAGCGGCTTTCAATATTATCTAAATGTCGGTTACAGAGAAGGACGTAATTCCAATACAGTTGACTACACCGAAAATGCTAGAGGCGTAGATGTTAACTTAGCCACCGGGATTGCTAAAGCAAACCAAACTACAACAGTTTCCTTCGATAATTTGCCTGCTTTGGCACAAACAGCTGCCGGACAAACTATTAATTTGGGTGGATTTTCTGGATTAACTTATGAAGGAAAAGCTGCTAACGGTAACTTGAGGTTTATTACTCATACCGATCGCGGCCCCAACGCCGAACCAACAACTATTAACGGCGTTAGCGTTCGTCCTTTCCCCATACCTAGTTTTCAACCTAGTTGGATGCGATTTGAAGTAAATCCAAACACAGGAAATATCGCCAATTTCCAACGAATTGGTCTGACTAATAAAGATGGTAAACCTCTCACAGGATTGCCGAATTTACAAGGTACATCTGGACTGGCTAACAGCGATGAAGTACCTGTAGATGTGTTTGGAAATACTCTCGATCGCGACCCATTTGGAGTTGATTTAGAAGGAATTACTCGCGCTGATAATGGCACTTATTGGATGGTGGAAGAATATCGTCCTTCTATCTTAAATTTTGACAGCAATGGCAAGTTAATTGAACGTTATGTACCCAGAGGCGCTAACGCTTCTGGAGTAGTCACAGGTGTAGAAGCATTACCCAGCGTTTACGCTCAACGTCGTAACAACCGAGGTTTTGAAGCTGTTGCTTTCCAAAATGGCAAAGTCTACGCTTTCATCCAAAGTGGCATTGACAATCCTGATGTAGCAAATGACAGCAATTCTCGCAATTCTTTGAACCTGAGAATTTTGGAATTCGATCCTAATACTAAGACTACAACTGCTGAATATCTCTATCGGCTCGAAAGTCTAACTAACGATAAAATTGGCGATGCTGTATCTCTAGGTAATGGCAAATTCTTAGTAGTTGAACGGGACGATCTTTCGGGTGCGGGAGCTTTCAAGAAAGTTTACCAAATTGACTTGAATGGAGCCACAAATTTAAGTACCGCAGATTTAAGTAGATTACCTGCGGGTAAAACAATTGAAACAGCCACTCTTAGCGAATTAACCGCAGCCGGAATTCGACCAGTTGGCAAACAATTGTATGTTGATTTAATTGCTGCTGGTTACGATCCGGGTGCTGATGCCAAAGTTGAAGGTTTGACTTTAGTTGATGGTAATACGATCGCTGTTGTCAATGACAACGATTTCGGCATCGGTGGCGCAACTTTGAACCCGACCACAGGTATTTTAACCTCCAACAATTCCAACCTGAAACCACTTTTAGGCATCGTTACTACCAACACCCAACAAAGCAATATCAGCAATGTGAATAATGTTACTGGCAGTGCTTTCAACGATCGATTGGTAGGTAATAGCAACTCCAATGTGATCGAAGGTGGAAATGGTAGAGATACGCTGACAGGTGGAGGCGGTGTAGATGTTTTCTACTACATCTCTCCCGCAGAAGGCGGCGATACAATTACCGATTTCAGTAGCGACGATCGAATTTATCTGAGTGCGGCTGGATTCCTAGATGGCTTGAATGCTGGTGGTCTTTTATACAACACAACTAGTGGTGTGTTGAGCTTTGACCCCGATGGTACAGGATCGCAAACACCGATCGCGATCGCTACTTTATCCGGTACACCTGCTTTAACTGCTGGTCAAATTTTCATCGTTTAGATTGAGGCTGGGAATAGGTAGTGGGTATTAAGAATCTACCCGCTACCTATTCCCTATTCACCAATAAAAACTGGAATTTCTAATACAAATTCTGCTCCTTTCCCAGGTGCAGAATTGCATCTTAATTGACCACCATGTTTTTCCGCTACAATCTGATAGCTAATTGATAACCCTAATCCAGTACCTTTCCCTACAGGTTTAGTAGTAAAAAATGGGTCAAACAAACGTTTTCTCACTTCTTCGCTCATTCCCAGGCCGTTATCACTAATACTCACTACTACTAGGTGAAAATTATTAACTTCTGGTAAGTAATTACCATCTGATAAAGCATTTTCCTCTGCTAACAACTGACTTTCAGAATGGTTTTTAACTACTGAAGTGCGGATCGTAATTTTTCTTGTTTCTGGAACATTTTCTAAGGCATCGATCGCATTACTAATAATGTTCATGAACACTTGATTAAGTTGTCCAGCGTAACATTCTATTAAAGGTAATTCGCCATATTCTTTAATTACTTGGATTTCTGGTTTACCTTGTCCACCTTTTAAACGGCTTTGTAAAATTAGCAGAGTATTATCAATTCCCTCATGAATATTTACAGGTTTCTTTTCTGCTTCATCTAAACGAGAAAAGTTTCTTAAAGATAGGACGATTTGCCGAATTCGTTCTGTACCAACCTGCATGGAAGCTAATAATTTTGGTAAGTCTTCTTTTAGAAATTCCAAATCAATATTTTCCGCTTCTTCGGTAATTTCCGGTACAGGATTTGGATAATATTGCTGATATAAACGTAACAATCCTAAAAGGTCGGCAATATAACCATTGGCGTGGTCTAAATTGCCATAAATAAAGTTAACGGGATTGTTAATTTCATGGGCAATACCTGCTACCATTTGCCCTAAGCTGGACATTTTTTCTGTATGTACTAATTGGGCTTCTGTTTGTTTGAGATTTTGTAGAGCATGACTCAGTTGTTGGGCTTGACTTTGGGCGGCAAAAGCAGCGGCGCGAGTTTGGGCGAAAAGTTCGGCTTGATCGATCGCGATCGCTAACTGATCCACCACAGCTTTGAGCAATTCAACTTCGCTATTACTCCAAGGTCGAGCACCACTACAATGGCTACATACCACTGCACCTAATTGACCAGAATGGGTTTGTAAAGGAATTAATAATTGGGAAGTAATACCAAAACTATTTAACAGCGATCGGGTTTGCTCGTCTAAATTAGTTTCTTTATTAATATTGTCAATGCGAATTGCTTCTAAATTCAAAATCTTTTTCGCTAAACTCGTAATTTTTTCACTAGGATAATCACCCAAAGAACTAGGTAAATCAGGATGACAAGCCTCATGAGTGACAGTTAAACTTGGTTTTTCTGGGTGAGGCCAACACCATAAAAAATGACAGCGATCGATTTGCAATAAACTGCGAATTTCATGCACCGCAATTCCCAAAATTGTATCCAAATCTAAGGATTTCCGAATTTGACTTGCTAATCTAAACAGCAAACTTTCTCGGCGGGAAAGTAATTCCGATCGCGCCCAAGTGCGGTCGATCGCTATAGCGATCGCATTAGCCATCCACTCCAACATAGTATTTGTTTCTTCGCTGATAGTTTGGCGATTAGAAAACGCCATCACACCTACTAAACGATCCTCCACAATTAAAGGATAAGCAGCAAAAGCTTTCAGCAAAGAACAGCTACAAGTCCCCATTTTTTGCAGCCATAATCTCACACCCAAAGGGTCTTTAGTTTGAATTTTATTATTCAAGTAAGGTTGATGAGTTTGAGTAATACAATCAATAATTGAAGTATCAGGATGTAGCCAATTACAAGCTTGTAGTTCTTCCCTTTCTTCAGTAAAACATTGTTTATTCGACTGAGAAAAAGCACAGTTTGCCGCAAAAGCAACCGCTTGCAATTGCAAATTTTCTGCTCCTGGGTTGACTGTCCAAATGCAAGCACTGGCAGCATCCAGATGGTCTACCATTATTTGCGTACAACGGTTGAGAATGTCGAGTAAATTACCACCTTGCCCTAAACTAATACCAATTTGGGCACTAAAAATAGAGAGGCGCGATCGTTCCATTAACATCGCCTCTGCTTGTTTCCTCGCTGTCACATCCCGTAAATAAATTATTAACCCATCCTCATAAGGACAAACTCTCACCTCTAACCAAATACCTAGCGGTAAGTAAAACTCTTCAAAATGAGCCGTTGTCTTTTGCGCTACAACTCTCTGGCATTCTGTCAATAAATTTGAATCTTCTAACCCAGGAATTTCGCGCCAAAAAATTTTCCCCAATAACTCTTCTTTAGAGTAAAGAAAAATCTGCTCGGCTCTAGAGTTTAAATAGGTAATTTGCCACTGGCGATCGAGAGCAATAATAGCATCAGTAATGCTTTCAAATATTTTTAGTACATCCCAAGGTGCTTGTGATGGCATGGACTTAACCTTTATTAATTGATTACCTTGGACGCATAATTGATTACGTAACTCAAGTATACTCACAACCTGACGACCTAAAGCTTGAAATGCGCGATAAACTTGCCTAGAAATTTCTCGCGGTACATAATCCATTACACATAAAGTACCCAAAATTATGCCTTGAGTTGTCACTAAGGGAACCGCAGCATAAAATCTAATTTGGGGACTTAGCTGTACTGCTCGTTCCCTGGCAAACCTGCGATCGACCAAGGTATCTGAAATCACTAGTAAGTCAGTTTGACAGGTAGTAAAAGTACAAAACTCTTCACATTGTTCTGCTTCATTCGTACTCAAACCAAATGTTGATTTAAGTAACAATTTTTTACCTTTGAGTAACCAAATTACAGCAATTGGAGTTTGGCAGATGTCAGCTGCTAAACTAGTCAGGTCATCAAAATTAGCCTCAGAGTTATTGTCAGTTTCACAGTGGTTCAGGGTTAAATGATACTTCAGTGCTGTCTGACTCCCTGACAATGCTTTCATCTTTTCTACTCCATTTAATGTATAAAATTAACCTATCTATAGTTCAGTATGCTAATCCATGTTAAAGAGTTTTTATTTTTCTTACCTCGATCGTCCGCTTACTAAATTTTTTATATTTATTTTAGATAAGGTTCTCCAAAGCTTTTTAGGAGTAAAACTTTAGCTAAACTACCAATTTTAACGTTTGTCCTTTGCATAAATTAACTAAATCTATTTATTATCATGCCCGTCAAGAATTCCCGTAACACCATATCGTGGTCTTAAATTTATTGTAATAAATCTTGCTATTACTTTTAAATTAAATTTAATCTTTCTTTAGGTGATTTTACAAAATTTCATATTTTATCTTTTTATAATTTATGTTTAGTGTAATCATATTAAATAATCAACTACAATTGTAGATAAATAATACTAAGGTTTGCTTGGGAAACGAGTTAAAGTTGTGCTATAACCATCAACTCGAAGACGGGAGATAGAGGTTATGTCTTCAAATTTAGGTAAGATTTCCACAGTGCTAACGGTGGATGATAGCGTCGTCATGCAAGAGATGATTAAAAGAGCTTTGGGGCGAGATTATCGGGTAATAGTAGCTAGTAATGCAGTTGACGCTTTAGCACTGATTTACCATGAGAAAATCTCCGTATTATTACTAGATGTCTCAATGCCTGGAATCGATGGATTAGAATTTTGCCGAACAGTACGTAATTTGCCGCAATTCCGCGATTTACCAATAATTATGTTAACGGCAAGAGACAAGCTTTTTGATAAGGTGCAAGGACGTTTAGCAGGTGCTACGGAATATTTAACTAAACCATTTGATGCTCATCAATTACAACAATTAGTGGAAAAGTTCATTAATGAAAATGTAGCAGCAGAAGTACCAGGAGAAGCTTAATCTGATTATTTAGTTAGCCAAATTAAGCTGCCTTAAATTAGGATAAATAGGAAAATTTTTAAATACTCCATCAAATGCAAAATTTATTCAGGTTAAGTTTGTATTTTGGCAAGGGTAAGATATTTCTTGGTACTACTATTTTTGCTGAAGTAATTCCCGAACAGCGCGTAATCCTGAATCATTAGGAAGCGAGCTAGAATGCACTTGTTTTAGCCAGTTAGCTGCTTCCCAAAGTTCCATTTTATGGTACTTACATAAATAGGCAATACAAACTGTTGGGGAACGTTCAATTCCGGCTAAACAATGGACGAAAATGGGGCTATTATTCTGGATATTTTGGTGAACAATATCTACAGCTTCGGCTAGTTGTTCTGCTGTCATTTCTGTGGTGTAATGTCGATCGGGCAAAACCACCCGAAAACATTGGAAATTCTGGGTAATTTCCTCTGGTAAAACTCCCTCTTGTTCGCTACAAAGGGAAAGTACCGTTTTAATATTAGCTTTGCTCAATTTTTCTCCGTCACCTGCTTGAGGTAATCTCCCAATTGCTAGTTTGCGTGGAATCACCCAATCTACAGAAACCGGGTTAGTTTTAGTAGTTGTATTATCAGTAGTAGATTGGGATTCAATTCCTAATAACTTTTTGAATTGATTAATCATTGATTATCCTAAAATTCCTTTTATAAAAAAGTTAAAAATTCTTCGGGAACCAGCTTTAATTCCCCTAACTTAAACTTTTTAATTTCTACCCAAAGAGCAGTTTTTTGGCGTTTTTTCTCATTAAAATTAATACTTTCTAATTGATAAAACTTATGGTCAACAAAATCGCATTCATAGATGAATAAAATTTCATGACCCTGCTTACCATTGAAAGTAAAAATGCTTTCCAAGCAGCCTAAATATTTGATATTGGTTAATTCTGCTTGAATTTCTTCATAAAATTCACGTTTTAAGGCTGCTTCGCTGGTTTCGCCGAATTCCACCCCACCACCCATAGCGCGATAGAAGTTTTCTTTTTTGTCAGGGTCAAAGCCTTGAGACAGAAAAACCCGATCGCGAGAATCGCAAATTATCCCTAAAGCTAGAACCCGAATTTCACCCTCTTTGAGCATAAGTTTAGTTAGTTGTCGTAAACACTAGCTTCCCGTTGTCTGGTGACAGGCCAATCTTTGTTTTCGCCTCCAATAAATAAAGTTTCAATCGTGACATACTCCTTACTCAATTGTTGCAGAGCATTGAGCAAAATATCAAGAGCGATCGCATCACTAGTTCCCAAATCAAACCAGCAACGCCCCCAAGTTCCCTGATATTCCACCTCACTCATATTGTGCATCAAAGCCATAAAACTTTCATCAGCTACACTTTGGTCATAATCCATATAACCGATATCTATCCCAGTATCTTGAACTTGCAAATTTTCTGCATTAAAACCGCCCAATTTTCCCAACAAAAACCAGGAATCAAAAACTTCTTCAATGTATTGTTTTTCCTTGGGACTAGGAACAGTAGGAAACTCTAACCAAATCCATAAATCAAAAGGATCGAACTCTCTAAATTCTATTTTCATTGCTTTAATCTCAACTAATCTAACTTTGGTAATTGACTCAAACTTGGCCCCCATTTTCCTGTCATGGCTCTGACTTGATTTCGGATGGCGCTGCAATTACGTTTGTTTTGTTCGGTGCGACCATCGATCGTATTTTGACTCTTGCATTGTTCCCGGACAATTTGCGCCACCATTTCTTTAGGTAATTGTTCCGAATTAGCCAAAGCTGACTGAAAATACTTTTGCGCCTCTTTGTCTTTCTTGGCATCAACTAAAATCTGTGCCTTTAAATAGTTTAACTCTGGATTGTTGGGAGTTTCCTGCAAAGCGCGATCGACATATTCCTGTGCTTGCTGATATTGTTTTAAATCCCGACGACCCACAGCAATTCCCCGATAAGCTAAATAACTAGGAGCCGCTTTTTCCAAACGTTGAATTGCCAATTCAGGATTAGAAAAAGGTAAATTTACCGAAATCAGTAAATCTAACCAACCTTTGAGCAAATTAAACTCTTTATCCTCCGGTGCAATCTTTTCCGCCTCATCTAAATTGCGGTAAACCTCCTGTAATTTACCTAAAGCTTCCGTCGCGCCGCTGAGCGTTCCCTTCTCCGTAACTACCGCAGCTGCATCCAACCCATGACCAACAGCTAGGTAGAGGTTTCCGCGTAAGGGGTCAGTAGCCTTAAGTTTCTCCGCAGTTTCACGGGTTTTAGCAGCGTAAGATTTAAAAGAATCCAACAAAGTCTGATTTTTCTTATCACCTTGCCAATCAGTGTAAACCATAGAAGCTTTCATCGCATAAATCAGAGGTTCATTAGGTTCTTGCGCTTCTGCTTCCGGCAAATAAATTTCTGTTGCTGCTTTGTAATTTCCATCACGAAACACGGCATTAAAAGCTTTTTCAGTTTTTTCCCCAATCGGTTTAGGGTTAGTGGCGCGGAAAGGGTCTCCTGCCAAAGCCAAGTTTACCGATAAACTGAGAGCGATCGTCAACGAACCGATGAGCGATCGACCCTTCCAAGATGATAACCCGCCCACAGCAAAAATTTTCTTAGGAGTAGAAAACATCTCTCTCATCACCTCATTTGCTCTAAACCATAATTCTGATAATGCCAAACCCAAGACGCTAAGTTAGATCATACTGTTCCTACGAGTGAGCAGAGGAGCTTTCGGGGCAGAGAAGAATTTAAAACTTAAAACTCTCCAACTCTTCCTAACTCAAAATTCAAAACTCAAAACTCAAAACTGCCCCAGTCCCCCTTATGCCACAATGATGACAGAATGGTTCATATTTTTTACTGAATGCTCTATCTTCGAGAACTTAGTTATCATCCCGCAGCTACCCCAGCACCGATTTTAAAATCCATTAACTTGGAATTAGCACCACAGCAAATGGGGTTAGTAATCGGGCCTAGTGGTTCCGGCAAAAGTACCTTATTAGAAGTGTTAGCTGGATTAAGTGAAACCACATCTGGCAGAGTATTATGGCGAGATCAGGAATTGACACCTGAACATTTGCAACAATTGGCTGGATTAGTCTTTCAGTTTCCCGAACGCTATTTCTGTGGCAGTACTATTTTGGAAGAATTGCGCTTGGGACATCCAGAATTAGGTTCCCAGCGAGTTCAGGAAGCACTGACAGAAGTAGGATTAGCACATTTATCATTAGGTACTTCCCCAAATTCTTTAAGTGGGGGACAACAGCGACGCTTGGCGTTAGCAGTGCAATTAATTCGTCAGCCACATTTATTATTGTTGGATGAACCGACAGCTGGGTTAGATTGGTCGATGCGTCGTCAATTGGTGAATTTGTTAGAAAAATTAAAGAAACATTTAAGTTTATTTGTTGTTACTCACGATGCGGGAGATTTGTTAACAATAGCCGATCGCTGCTGGACATTAAATCACGGCGAATTAATCCCCGTTGACCCAGCTACACTGAGAACGGGAGACTCCAAAAGCAGGAGTACCGAGGAACAAGGCGGAACAATTACCGTTAAGTAAGCAATGACTAACTCAATAGAAACACCACAACTACCAGAGATGTTGGAACTCTGGCAGAAAACATTAAATTGGCAACCTAGCAGTCAAGAATTAAGCCAATTTCAATTACTTTATCAGTTAATTCTTCAAGGAAATCGCCAACTAAATTTAACGCGAATTACTGAACCGACTGATTTTTGGGAAAAACATCTTTGGGATTCTTTGCGAGGAATTTCCCAATTTTTGGGTAAGACACCGATTCCTAAGTTTAAAGTAATTGATATTGGCACTGGTGCGGGTTTTCCGGGAATACCTATTGCGATTACTCAACCTTATTGGCGGGTAACTTTGCTCGATTCTACTCAGAAGAAATTGACTTTTTTAGAAAATCTAATCTTAAAAATGGAAATTCACAATGCTAAAACTTTAACGGGTCGGGCGGAAGAATTGGGCAAGCAATCTCAATATAGAGAAGTTTATGATATTGCTGTAATTCGTGCAGTTGGATCGGCTTTAGTTTGTGCGGAATATGCTTTGCCATTTTTGAAAGTTGGGGGATTGGCAATTCTTTATCGTGGTAATTGGACGGAGGAAGAAGCGACGGATGTGCGATCGACTTTATTGAGTTTGGGAGGTACGATCGAACTAATCGATCCTTTTACCACCCCAATTAGTAACAGCATTCGTCATTGTTTGCATTTGCGAAAAATGTCGCCCACACCAGCAAAATTTCCACGTCCGACAGGTATCACAACACAAAAACCGCTTTAAAAATTACAGCTACCAACCAAAAACTTTCCCTTTATTTAGGTTGCTTACTGATTAGGTAAAAGGTAAGCAAAAGTTTGAGTTTTCTTCAATTCTTGCCAATTAGTTACAGATTCAGAGTTTGGTGGCTTTGTTCCTTTTTTTAAGATTACAGCTTTTGCTCCGGTTTTTTGTAAAGCTTGGAAAATCCGATCGCGAGTAGCTTCATCCTGTTGCCAAAAATATTCTGCTTTGGGAATTTCCGCCACAATTTCCACCTTGGCTAATCTTGCCCAGTAATATTTCTTGTATCCTAGATGTGCTACTTTATCGCCCGGTTGAATTCCCAAATCTTTTAAACCTTCAGCAATTTCCCAATAAATATGCTGAGGTTGATGGAGAACATGATTGAAATCTTCTAGTAGTTGATTGGAAAACTTGCCACCAAATACGATAAAAATTCCCAGAGTCATCCCAATTAGCAATCTTTTCACTTCCTGAGAATTGGGAAGATGTATACTCGACAAAGTAGCAGTAAATAAAAGCACTATGAATGGAGCAAGGTAGCGAGTATCTAAAGGTTTAAGATGTGGCAAATCCGTTACTACCATGTAAATCATTAGTCCTGCTATTGCGGGAGTAAACAATCTCCAATTTGCTACTAAATCTTTCCTAGACCTAGAAATTGAACCACCAATACAAGCGAGGATTAAATATCCAAACACCAAAACAGCTAAAAACAGGTTGTAGTAATGTTTGAGATTAGAAAAAACAACTTTTATTTGTTTTAAAATGTCGAATTTCGGTTGTAATCCATCATTCCAATATGAAGGATCGTACCAAATTGGGTAAGTCACATTTAAGTGATTATCAAACTCATAAACAGAAGGATTATTAAAGATTTTTCTGGGGGGATTTTTGGGTATACCGCTATTAGGTGGATCTCCTCGCCAATAATGATCTTTTGCCTTTGGACTAATGTACCAAGCGTAACTTAGCTTTCCGGCTTCACCAATTGTCAGGCGACCTTTTTGTAAGGAAATTGCACTGATAAAAGGAGTCGTTATTAAGGCGAAAATCAATAGGGCGACTAAAGTTTTAGGTATGGCTTGGCGCATCTTTCCCACAGAAAATAAGGCGATAGTAAGAAAGACAAAAGCTAGGGGAAACATTACTGATTTAGATAAATAACCAATCCCAAGAACTACCCCTAAAATGACGAAATTACGCCAAGAACTTGATTTGGTGTGTATCCGTAGAACGATCGCCGCAGCCAAGTAAACAACTCCGGCTGTAAACATATCTGGCGTATCACATTCTACACCAATCCACCTTAAAGAAGACCAAATGAATAGAGTATATCCCCAAATTAACCATACCCATTCAGGAATCAGAAAAGTTTCTTGAGAAGATTTGGACAATGATTTAGCTTTATAGCCAGAGATTACTGTAGATAACAGAAATTCAAAACAAGCCAAGGAAAACAAATAAATTAGAAAATTGGCAAGCTTAACAGTGGGAAACTCCCAATAAGAGGATGGTTTGAAAATGAAGAAAAATAACCCAAGTATCCAAGAATAAAGGGGACTCCAATTACCATTGATAGCTGCTTGCCAATCACCACGCAAGTAGGCATCTGCTACATCAATATAGGAAATGCTGTCTTCTGAGAAAACAGTGAAACGATTTGCCCACGCTTGAACGGCACCCAGTAATATAGCTATCAGCCAACATATCAACTTTACGATCGGTTGTTTTCTTTGACTAAAAGAAGTCGCTTGTGGCTTCTTAATAGTCTTTGTTGGCAAAGTATTGGTTGATCTGACCATTGGCATTTCACTTTTGTAGAAAAGTAGATGAATTCAACAATTACTACATTTTTATACCGCAAAAATCGGATTTATAGCTAAATATTTGTAATCACAAAAATTATTACTGGTAACAAATAGCACTGTAACAAAAGTTACAAAAACCCTTATAATTTGAATAATCAAGTTTAAACAAGACTTAAATCAAGGCTGGAACGAAGTTAGTTATACGTAAGCTCTCTTTTATAGAGTAAATTTGGGTATAAATAATAGCTACTAGGGCAATTTATCGTTTAGGATAAGAGTGAAGACGGTGCAACAAGGTTGACCAATATCTCGATCGGTAAATTTATTATTTTTAAAACGCTTATTCTTAAGGAAGCCGTTTAACTTATTATTTATCTAACAACTAATGTGCTTCTGCTAAGAAAGTTAGAATCTATCTGCGGATCGATGAAATGATTACTGTTGTAAAATTTGGCGCAACTGAGAAGACTCTTCTAGGCTTTTTTCTACGCCTTCTATTTCAATGTCTTTAATGTAGTTGATTTTTATTTCTTCGAGCATATCTATTAGTAATTTTTCAATTTCTTGGAGATTATGCTTTTTCTGTAATTCTTCTTCTAGAGCTTTTTCAAAGTTGGTAAATAGCTGGGAGACGAGTTTGGCTACTTCGGGGTCTTCAATGGCGGCTTTGAGTACTTTATAACTTGTTTGGGAGAGGTCTTTGGCTATGTTTTCTGCTAGTTGATTGGGGAATTTATTGACTCCGGGAATGTTTTGTAGTTGTTGGTAAACGGGGGATTGGTTTAGGGCGCTTTTAATGATGTATTGTAGTAAGGCTTCGACATCGGTTTGAACTTGGGGAAGTACGTCATAGACGCTGACATAAATTAAGCGGGATGCGATCGCTCTCACTTCATTAGTATTATTAATATCAATATAAGGACGGCGGCTTTCTGAGTTAAACATCCAGTTTGCCACAGTACCTTGGTTAATAGAATTTTGCATTCCATCAATCATTCTTACTCCGACAACTTCCGTCATTTCTTGAGCAAAATTAGCAATAAAATCTCGGTTTATTTGTCTCCTAAAAGGTTTTAAATTGACTAATTCTGATTGATTGAGGCGAACTAATACGGGAATTACCCTTAACCATCGCCAAAAAGGTAAAAGTAAGAAAAGATCGTACCAACGCCTGAGCATGGCTTCCAACCAAGAGAGGTTAGGTTCGCGACGGCTAATAGAAAAAATCCGTACTAAGTAATCGAAAGCAAATAAAATGATAAAGGGTAAGTCAATTTTCCAGAATCGATCGACAAATTTACTATTAGTATCAATATGTCGATAATAATTAGTTTCAATTAGAGGACGAATTGAGGAATTAAAAAAGTTAATTTCTGATGTCCATCCAACTTGGGAGAAATATGCCGAACTCCAAAAACTATTAAAAGCTTGATGAGCAGAATTTTTAGCTAATCGATCGCGCATCAAGTTCTTAATCTTCTCCAAAGAACCACTTTTATTCGCGATCGCAAAAGGATTATCTTCAATTGCTTGATTACTCAACAACCGTAACTCAGCTAAAGTTGTTTCCACTTCCGGCGACTGCAAACCTTCCGCTGCTACCAATGCTTCTAATCGATCTACTTCTTTAAGGTAATTCTGCGTATCTCTATGCGGTTCAATTCCCTTTACTGGGTCATAAAATTGAGTAACTTCGGGAAAGTGATGGAAGTAAAAGTCACGCCAAGAAATATAACTGAGATCGAAAAAAACCAAAAGTAAATTCACTAAGGCAACAATGGCAAGAATGCGTTGCAACCAAAGGAAACGACGCGGAGATTGTTTGAGAGTGAGAGTAGAAGTCATAGCCCAGTTTAAAAAATCCCCAACCTAAAGAGTATCGCACTCTCAACCTGCTTTTTGCTTTTCCTAAATAACCTTAGCAGAATTCAGACAATTTACTGCTTGTTTTACAGAGACTTTTGTGTAATTCTCTTATGTATGCTACTTAATACTGTATTCCTACTTGTTTACCGTAGTTTATATAGAAGGGAGTTAGATAGATGGGATATAGTCGTCTTTTAGAGTTGGTACGGCGGCGCTTTAGTAAATTAGGGACTCAAACAAAGTTAAGACGTTGGTTCCAATTGCCTTTTGTCCGTATTCTGACTTTGTTGTTAGCTTTCGGTTTGAGTTTAGGTTGGGTATTGCAGTCTCACCCAGCAGTTAGTCAACAATCGGGAAATGCACAAATTACCTTAGTTTCCTTTGCAGTGACCAAATCTGCATACGATCGCATCATTCCCAAATTTGTCGCCAAGTGGAAAAAGGAAACAGGTCAGAATGTCACCTTTACACAAAGCTACGGCGGTTCAGGTTCGCAAACTCGTGCGGTGATTGATGGTTTGGAGGCTGATGTTGTACACTTAGCCTTGGCGTTAGATACCGATCGCATTCAAAAAGCAGGTTTGATTCAACCAGGATGGGAAGGTGAATTACCGAATAATTCGATCGTCAGCCGATCGGTAGTAGCATTAGTAACTAAACCAGGCAATCCTAAAGGCATCAAAGGTTGGCAAGATTTAGCCAAAAATGGTGTGAGTGTAATTACTGCTAATCCCAAAACTTCTGGTGTAGCGCGTTGGAACTTCCTAGCTTTGTGGGGTTCAGTAGTGAAAACAGGGGGAAACGAACAAGCAGCACGTAACTTTGTCACCCAAGTTTATAAGAATGTACCCGTTTTGCCCAGAGATGCCCGGGAAGCGTCAGACGTTTTTTATAAGCAGGGACAAGGGGATGTGTTGTTGAACTATGAAAATGAAATTCTCTTGGCAAAACAACAAGGTGAAACCGAACCTTACATTATTCCTCAAGTCAACATTTCGATCGACAACCCTGTAGCTGTAGTTGATAAAAATGTAGACAAACACAAAAATCGTAAGGTAGTAGAAGCGTTTGTCAAATACCTTTTTACTCCCGAAGCTCAAACAGATTTTGCACAAGTAGGTTTTCGACCAGTTAATACAAACGTAGCCGCACAATTTAGTAGCAAATTCCCTAGAATTGGCAACTTATTTACAGTTAGTCAACTGGGAGGTTGGAATGGCACCCAAACTCAGTTTTTCGCTGATGGCGCTTTGTTCGATCAAATTCAAGCTACGATCGGAAAGAGATAATCTAAAGTAAGTTTTTGGTAGTAGGTAGTGGCATTCCTACTACCCAGGTACCAGCCGCAATCTTAAAATAACTACCAACTAAAATTATTGATTTGGTAAACAACTATAATGTAAGCGTTAAACTCCTGTATCACCATGACAATGAGTATTTAGACTGGAACGATCTGATGCCGCTTCTATGCAAAGATTAACAAAGTCGTTATTTATTCAAGCTGTCATCGGGTTCATTGCTACCCTGTGATTGCTTAATTAACTAAAAGTCATGGTGAAGGTACCTCAAAAGGAAACACAGGAGTTTATGAAAATTGGCGATCGCATTCGAGTGAAGCAGTCAGTCATTGTTTACCATCATCCCCAACATAAGGGTGAAGCCTTTGATATCAAGGGTTTAGAAGGAGAAATTGTCGCGATCATACATGAGTGGCAAGGTAGACCTGTGAGTGCTAACCTTCCTATACAGGTCAAATTTGACAAAAAATTCAAAGCTCATTTCCGCGAAAATGAGGTTGAACTAGTAGAATAGCGCAGTGGAGCAGAAATCATTGAGCCTTCTGCCTTTTAGCACTAGCGCCGACCTCTGAGGAACCAACTAAAAATCGATAGTTCACCTCGCATTTGCTCTAACTCTTGTCGGTGGCGCTCCGCTGTCATGTAATACCATTGACAGTAGCGCTCAAACTCTTGGCGATATTGTACTTCCCGGTAAAACTCTCCGCTCACCTGCTGAATAGCAAACACTTCGTCTGCTGGTGGTGGCGGAGTAGGAATAATAAGTCTTAATTCTTCTGACATAAAGGTTAGGGGGTAAATTCCAATCTAAAATTTAAAATTGCTACAACCAGCCTCGCAGTCGGTAGATTATAATCCCGATATACTCTTTTAAAGCACGAGTACTATAAGCTAATCTTCCTACATCAGGGAGAAGATTTAGTATTACGTTTTGCCAGGTAGTTTCTTCCGAGTCTATTTCTATAGTAATAAAATCGGTGGGAGCAGGGATGGCATTTATGCCTTGACGTTTAAAAATGGCAAGCGATCGCGGCGTATGAAGTGCGGAAGTCACCAACAAAACCCGCCGTTCTATGCCTTGGGAATCGAGAATTTTGCGGACATTAACAGCATTTTCATAGGTATTTAAAGAAGTTGGATCTTCAAGAATTGCTGTCTTGGGAACTCCCATAGATTGAGCCAATTCTGCCATATCTTTAGACTCAGGAGCGCCTGTATTTTTCCAATCAATGCGTCCCCCACTCAAGATCAGTTTTGGCGCTTTGCCATCCCGATATAATTTAGCGCCATAGAGGATGCGATCGCCCTCATCGCTAACTTCCACCCAAGGACGGGGGGGTACTTTTGGCATAACCGCACCTCCCAAAACCACAATAGCTGCTGCTTTTGGTAACTCACCTTGGGGAATATTTTGCCATTCCAAAGACCTAATCAAAGCGCCAGAAACCCAAGCATTACTGAAGAAAAATAAAATAATCAACGCTAGAGAAGTTAACCCTGCCGACCATTTTGATCGCCACCAAATCATAATGAAAGCTACAATCAGCAACAGGCAACTTAGTCCCAAAGGGTAAATAAAAACTGGCAGTAACTTAGAGAGAAATAAAAACATTTTCACCTTAAATTTAACGACGTTTTTTACGACGACGACGAGGATTTTTCCAGAAAAACCAGCTTTCTTTAGGTTGACGACGATACCTTTTTATTGGTCGTTTCTTAGTTTTCTTTTCCTCTTTATCTCGCTTAAGTTCAGCTAAATCAGAAGAAATATTTTGTTCGTTAGGTAACTCTTTGCTTTCCCATCCTGTAATTATCCAACCTATAGCTATTCCAGCGATAATTGCTAAAGCCAAACTCCAAATTAAAGGTTTTCCCAGTAACAAGAAAGCTACCAAGAAAAACAGAGAAATCTTAAGTGCAGATTTAGGAATCTTATCTAGTATCGAACTCCTCCCTTTCTTCTCCCTGTGTCCTTTGCGCCTCTGGGGTTACTAAAAAAATTTCCCAAGTAAAGGGAAAAGCTAAAACTTACCTTTCCCCTTTAAGTATTTCTCTAGTTTAATTGTGCTGCCAAATCCTGGGTAGTATCCAAAGTTTTCACAAAAACTTTTTCTTCTTCTGTGAAACTCTCCGCACTAGCCAATTGACTGGTTAATAAGTTAGCAGTAGCATCAGAGACATCGCCCGTGCGGGAGTTAAGACGATCGCGCAAAATTTCCTCCGGTGCAGAGCAGTGTAAAATCTGTAAAGGTAAGTGATGTTTTTGTGCTGCGGCGATTACAGGTTTTCTGAGGGATTGGCGATCGTATTTAGCATCCAAAATCACCCCATAACCCGCCGAAGCCAGCAAAATTCCCAACTCCAACAATCTATCATAAGTTCTTTCCGTCATTTCAGGACTATATAATTCATCCCCTCCTCTTTCCGACAAAGGTACACCAGCCAAATGTTTTCTTACCGCATCAGAACGAATATGAATAGCATTACTTAGTCGAGCAACTTTTTTCGCAACTGTACTCTTCCCAGAACCCGAAACACCCGACATCATAACTAAACTTCCCTGCCCCAGTTTAGTACAATCCAAAGCCATTTTATAATACTGACTAGCAGTAACTTTAGCTTGCTCTTTATCAGCCACAGGAACACCCGGATCGTCTAACAGAAAAGAAGTAATTTTCCCCCGAACATAAGCTTGACGACTCACATACAAAGGCAAAACTTGTAAACCTTCCCAATCACCACTTTCTTCCAAGTAAGTATTTAAATAAACATTAGCCAAATCAGGACGATTTCCCACTAAAAAATTCATTACCCCAAAAGCGACATCATACATTACATCAACAAATCGGAACGGTTCATTAAATTCAATGCAATCAAACAAGAGAATTTTGTCATGCCACAAACAAATATTTCCTAAATGTAAATCTCCGTGACATTCCCGAATCCAACGATTTTTAATTCTATTAGTTAAAAGCTCTTGTTTAGTAGCAAAGAAATTATCTGTAAACTCTTTAGTACCATCAAATTGCTCTTGAGTTTGTGCTATTCCAATATATTTTGCTGTTTGTTCGTAATTTTCATCAAAAGCCTGACGAACTTTAGCAACTTCTCCAAAAGAAAGAATATATTCATTTGTTGGACATTTACTATGAAATTGTGCCACCAATCTCCCCAAATCTTCCACCATTTCTTCCGTTAGTTTCCCCTGATGAAACAAGTTAATCAAGAGATTATCTTGAGGAAACTGGCACATTTTCAAAGTATATTCAACCGCTTCACCACTTCCGCCCAATTCAAAGTTTTGCTCTTTTTGAGCGATCGGCAAAACCTCCAGATAAATTTCCGCCGCACCACGTTTATTCATTGCCAATTCTTGACGGCAAAAATGCTCTCGTAACTCCAAAGTTGAGTAATTCAAGAATCCAAAATTAACAGCTTTTTTCACTTTATAAGCATAGTCTCCCGTCAATAAAACATAAGAAACATGAGTTTGAATTAACTTAATTGGTTCCTGTACTGGATGAGGATAAAATCCAGACTTTAACATTTCTTGAATTACCGGAGACAGATTAGTTTCAGTCATTTTTTACCTACAAATTACAACTCAAAAACTTTGTGCGAAGCGTGATAACGTAACGCACCATTCATTCATATTTACAACTTTATAAGGTGCGTCAGAAAAGCTAAACCCTCTGTTCATTTAAAGTTTTTATGTCTGACGCACCCTACGCTGTCACAAACAGAAAAAAACCAGGGAATAGAACCCTGGTCTAGTAAACAAATCATACCTTTAGTTGTGCCGAATTTACTCAGCGGATGCTTCTTCTGTTCCGCCTTGAGCACGCAGAACGCTAACAACTACTTGGTCAGGATCTCCAACTACTTTAACGCCTGCGGGTAAAGGTATTTCGCGGATATGCAGCGCATTTCCCACATCTAAAGTAGAAACATCAATTTCAATGGCATCAGGAATGCTCTCAGGAGGACATTGTACTGTCACTGCTGTCATTACAAGATCTAACATTCCACCATTTACTTTTACACCAACTGCTTCACCCAAAAAATGCAGAGGTACTTCTACTTCTAAACTCTTTTGTGACGCTACAGCAAAAAAGCTCAGGTGATAGATGAATCCTTTTGCGGGATGAGTTTGGACTTCCCGCAACAGAGTTTTGCCACTCCAAGACGCATCAGGGATGTTCACATTAATCAGCGTGTTATTCAGAGAAGCTTTTTTGACTAATGTTTCAGCAGCTTTGGCGTTCAGGGTCAAAGCAAGTGATTCTGTACCATTGTGACCGTATAAAACGGCGGGAATTAAACCGTTGCGACGCAGAGTATTAGGTTTAGATTCTGCGGTTCGCTTTTGACATTCAACTGTGAGTTCCATTTTCCGATTTTGGTTCCTTAGTATTCAAATAGTATCAAATCTTCAGGATCATTCTCGCTGAAGATACTGATATTTTTCGTTTTCCACACACTTCCGCAACTCTTGAAGTTTTTCCAGACGGTAAGTCAAAGTTTGCTCTTCTTGCTTTGAGGGAGAATCGCCAAGTTCATGATGCTTTTTTTTTTCTTCATCAACTATAGCATTTTGGAAAAAATCTTTTAACTTTTGGCGATTAACTTTATCTAAATCAACGAGTTTTAGCTCTACCTCCTCTCCCTCTATCACCATTTTCTTGGCAACAGTTTCTCCTATTGTGGAAAATTCTGATTTGGCTAACCACTTAAAAATTTCTTCGGAAACTTCTACACTGTAAGGTTCTTCTCCATTCTTTTCATAAAAGCTGATGTCCAACATTATTAACCCTCCTCCTGAGCCTCAGACTCCATAAACTCTTTCTCTGGTATATTCTCAGCCCAAGCTATGTTTGCTTCATCAAATAGCTTTTTAGCGTCTGGAGATATTTTGCCCGTAGTTAAAACGCCAATAACACTACCTTTGGCAATAAGTTTTTTTGCTTCACCAGGATAGATATTCTTTTTTGTTTTGATTTCAATATAAGCCATATCCTTAATATTTAAGAGTTATATTTTATTTGAATTTGTTTAATTATTGCTTGAACTCGTGGTGCATCCTTTTCATTAATTATTAGTATATCACCACTGGAATCATTTCCCGTAGTTCTTTTAGCGAGTATGCCTTCTTCTTTTAACTTGTCAATGACCCAGCCTATCATTTTTTTATGTACCTTCAACTTGTACATCATTCTGTCTTCATCAGTTTCCCAATCTTTAGTCATTCAAGTACTCCTTATAAGTTTGTGAGAGGTGAGCGCGGGTTGAAAATCCTTCTTCAAAAAGGTTTATCAGCCTATTTTTTACCGAAACATTATCATTACAAACCACATCTACCATCAAAACTTTATAAAAACCTTTAATGTCTCCAGTGGTAAGTTCACGAGCTTTATAAATCTCGTATAACTTATTTAATTCTTCTTCTTGAGGATTGTATTTTAGAGGTTGATTGAGGTATTCTAAATAAAATTTAAATTCATTCCAAGACAATTTAGCATCAACAAAATGCTTTAAAGAAAATCTACGAACAACCGCTGTATCTACAAGCTCAGGAACATTAGTAATACCAAAAACTAATAGATGATTAGTTGTAGATGGATGAAGTTTGTCAAGCTCTAGCATCAGTGTAGTCATTGCTCGTCGCACACCGTCATGCTCTTGGGCGCGACTACGACTCATACAAAACGCATCGAGTTCATCCAATAACAAAAATACAGATGATTCATCATCAGAACAAATATTTTTTAAATCTTGAAATATCTGTTCCAAATTACGTGAAGATTGTCCTAAAGCCGGGTCTAGCATTCTGCCTACATCAACTGTATAAAAATTGATTTCATTAGTAACCTCTCGCTTTATTTGATCGAAAAGTAAGTAGCAAAGACTAGTTTTACCTGTATTTGGTGGCCCGTAGAGTAGAACGGATGGTGCCAGATCGTAAAGGCTGAAACCCTCTATTGTAGCTCCATCAGCAGTTAATACAGTTTTACAGAAACGAAAAAGATATTTCTGCAATTCTTCTAACCCAAAAAGCTTTTGATGAGCTATTCTGCGCTTAATTTCAGCGTGTGTTATTTGCAATAGACCGCTTGAGCCTTGAATGATAATGCTCATGGTTAATTACCCAAGAAACTAAGCCTTTTTACTCGTTGACACCATCCTCTACTCTTATTTTAAGAGCATCATTAACACTTCAGGCGTTCACAGGTCTGCCGTCAGGATGCAATAATCCTCTTTTTGGGCCGTGAATGGGATCTTCCACGATGATAGTTTGGTCGCGACTTGCGCCTAAAGAGACGATCGCAATTGGCACTTTCATCAATTCAGCCAAGAATTTCAGATAGTCCAATGCTTGAAGTGGTAAGTCTTCTAGGGTGCGACAGTTTGCCGTTGACTTTTTCCAACCTGGTAAAGTTTTATAGATTGGGCGACAATTGGCAAACAGACGGGAACTGCTAGGAAAATCCTCGCAGCGTTGACCGTCAATTTCGTAAGCAACACAAACTTTAATTTCGTCGAGTTCGTCGAGAACGTCGAGTTTGGTAATAGCCAGACAGTCAATGCCATTGATCCGCACCGCATAGCGACCAATCACAGCATCAAACCAACCACAACGGCGTTTTCGTCCTGTAGTTGTGCCGAATTCCGCACCGCGATCGCACAGCAACTCTCCTAGTGTACCGCCTAATTCGGTGGGAAATGGCCCTTCACCGACTCTGGTGGTGTAAGCTTTGGCTACGCCGATGACGCGATCGATCATCGTTGGCCCAACACCCGCCCCCACACAAGCCCCACCAGCCACCGGATTAGAAGAGGTAACGTAAGGATAAGTACCGTGATCCAAATCTAAAAGCGTCCCTTGCGCCCCTTCAAATAGGATATTGCGCTTCCGCTGTACCGCATCGTAAATTTTTAAAGAGCAATCGACTACATGAGGTCGCAAACGCTCCGCATAGCCTAAATACTCTTCTATTACCGCTTCCGGGTCAAGAGGCGGCAAATTGTATAGTTTTTCCAGAATGACGTTTTTGTAAGTAATTGTCCAATCCAACTGTTTCCGCAGTGCTTTTGGCTCCATCAAGTCTAAAATACGGATACCAGTTCGCTCGGATTTATCGGCGTAAGTAGGGCCAATACCCCGACCTGTAGTACCAATTTTGTGTTCTCCGCGCCGTTCTTCCGATGCTTTGTCAATCATGCGATGATAAGGCATCGTGACGTGCGCCGTCTGAGAGATCATTAAATTTTCGGTGGAGACGTTCAGTTCTTTTAACTGATCCAACTCTCCAATCAACACTTTAGGGTCGATGACTGTGCCAGAACCGATAATGCACTGAGTTTCTGGATACAATATGCCAGAAGGAATCAGATGCAGCTTAAAGGTTTGTCCCTGAACTACAACGGTGTGTCCAGCGTTGACACCCCCTTGATAACGTACTACTACATCTGCTGATTTACTTAGTAAATCTGTTATTTTGCCCTTTCCTTCATCGCCCCATTGGGCTCCAATTACAATAACGTTAGCCAAAGGTTTATTAAAATTGCTAAAGTTTCCACAAACTTTTATTATTACCAGAAATGGGGACTGTTGTCAAGGTTAATAATCGAACAGCACAGTTTAGATAGAGGGTAAGCTAATAAATAGTATCGAAAATATTACCAAAAAAGCTAAAATCATATTTTCAAAAAAAAGTTTGTAATGGATGCTTTAACTCAAGAACTTGATATGAAACTGCGTCAATGGCAACCTGATATTGCCCAGCAAGTGCGGCTATACATTAAGGAGGTTATTGAATTAGCTGATGAAGGTGGGTTGGATTTAGTGCGATCGAAAATTGTAGAACAAGAAGTGTTAGATTTAATTGATGAATCCGAAACCTGGTGAAGTGTGGCTGGTTAATTTAGGGCTTGTAGCAAAGCAACGCCCTGTTGTGATCGTATCCCGCTTCGATCATATTTAGGAGTATTCACCACTCTTGACTCTAAATTTTAGCCCATTTTATTAACAATTCATTTAGAATACTACCATCTTTAATGTAATCTAGAAAAAACTTTCTTTCTTCAACAGGGAGCAACTTAGTCGCAATAATGAATGCTCGTTTATTCCAAGTGTCTAGCCCTTGGTAATTCTCCTTCAACTCTCTGATCCAGTCTCCCATCTCTAGAGTATAAGCACTCAACAAAATTTCTCTTCTTAGATTTGGAGGTGATGAATGATAAGTGGATATTAAGCTTCCAGTATTGTTTAGCAAAGAGTTACGACTAAATAAACTTAGTAGTGCTACTTGGAAATATTCATTAGATCTGACGAGATCGTTATTTAAAATATCAATAACTTTGCTCCCTAAAACTTTCCAATCTCCTGTATAGTTATGGTTTACTGATACCAAGTAATGGCAAATATCGCTAATACTTGGAGTCAATACATCAATATTATTTATACAAAAGTCTACTGCTGATGGAACTCGTACCTGAGATAAACGACGGAGGAACCATCTAAGGCGTGTAAAATTTGGCTCTTTCTCCTTAAGATAATCTGACAAGATCGCTTCTACGCGGCTTTGCTCAAATACTTTAGTTTCATCTATTGAAAGTGCTTGTAAGCTGATAAAAGAATAAGGATTTCGACTTGAAAGAGAGCGAATAACTGTCAATATATCTTCTTCAAAATCATTGATTGGTCTATCTTGAAGCATACTTCGACAATGAATTTTAAATTCTTCTATTTCACGATAAATTTTTGTTTTTTGTTTTTGCAATATTAATCTTTGCTGTTTATCAAGTATCTCAGCCATTTGGTAAACAATTATCTTTGCTTGCTTATAATCGTTGCAGAAAATAACAATATCATCAACATATCTACAATAATCTAGTTCCTTAATAGAAAGACTATTATCCACAGGAATAAGCGACATTTCACCTAACAAGTGGGTTGAATGTGGCCCTACTGGTATACCTCTTGATACTTTGGCAGTTACATTTTCTAGAAGACCCATAATCCATTTTTTGATTTGGTTTGGGAATCCAGACTGGATCAATTGATTTTCAATATTATGATGATAAATTTGATTATAAAAATCTGCAATATCAAGATAAACTGCACATTTATAAAGCGATGATTTTTCGTAACATTTATGCCAAAATTCTAGCCAGGAAACATTTGGTTCATATAGGCTCCAGTCTCCTTGTGGTGCAAAACGATAACCAAAAACTTTGTTATTAACAATAGGAACACGGCGAGCTTCTATCTGGTGTCCGTATTGATGAAGTATGGCAGTTAAGATAATATTATCTAAAGGATCTATCTGAGTAGCTGTTCTGTAAGATAATTCATCTTTAGGAACAATGAATCTTCTTGATGCTCCATATTGATAATTTCCTAAGTCAATGTCTTTTAGCTTATTAACAGTATCATTCTCTATTTCATGCAATACATCAAATTCTATAAGTTTTGGAAACAAGTCTGTGTCACCATACTTCACCAAATGATTAAGTGACCATCTGAGCGATTGTTCATCAAGTTTCACTATACAATTCCTTGGTTAGCTATTTTTATAGTCTTAGTATATCTTCTGGTGAAAAGTAGTACTTAGTATTACGTACTAAGCCGATCGCTAAGTTCACCGTAACACTAAACTAAGCATTTTAGCTAAATAAATACCCCAACGCTAAAAATAGAAAACGATCGCGTAATGAAGAATTACTCGATAAATCATAATGTGAGGTTTTTTCAAAGACTACCAACTACCTAACGATCGTTTTCGCCTGTTGAATCCACCCAGAAACTTCCTCAACAGGGGGACAAAGGTCACGACGCTGCATGGTGGAAACTTGTAATTTCAAGATTTGTTGATGTACTTTGTGGGCGGAACTTTGGGCTAGTTGGTTGACTGAGGCGATGCCAGCGTGTAAAAGTAAGCCGCAGTATTGGCAACCGACGCTGGGAATCCGGGCTAAATCTGCTAATGCTACCCATTTTTGGATGTGATGCAGGGGTTTCTGTAATTGATTGGCTAAGGCTAATTTCTTTTCTGAGGTATTTGCTTTTACCAACAATTGCACAGTAGTATTGATGCCACATTCCGAGAGTTGGGCGCAGTCTTGGGCACTTAATCCGGGTAGTTGTACAATTGACCAATCACTAAACTTGATGTTGTTTTGGGCAGCATCGGGTTGAGGAGTCATTCTTTTGTCCTACTCTCAAACTTAACTCTTTTGTTATTCTGACAAAGAGATATGCTCCCGGAGGGTTAGTTCAGATAATGCAACTCACGATCGAAAGGCCAGCGGAGTCAATTAACAATTTTCCTTTTATGCTGACACAAACAGCTTCTTTGGCGGAGACTAATGGCAGCCGGGTTTCTCTTGCTGATACTCTCCGCAAAAGACGGCAAAAACTCTTTAAAATGATTAAGTTTCCGGTCGTCCTCTGGTCAGGGGTTCGCAGTTCTCGGAATTTTCCGGGAAATAAGTTACCTTTTCGCGCCAGCAGTCATTTTCTTTACTTTGCTGGCATACCCCTGGAAAATGTAGCGATTCGCATGGAACCACCAGGGACGCTGGAATTGTACATGGATGAACCCAGTTTAGATGATGAACTGTGGCATGGGAAAAGCTTACTCAGGGAAGAAGTTGCGGAACTGATTGGGGCAAATATTGCTTTCCCGATGTCTGAATTGTGGTCGAGGGCATACAGTAGCGCTACGATTCCGGTTCAGGATGTTTACCTGCAACAGCAACAGTCAAATATGCTGCGTCGTTGGCTGTTTTCGGCAAGTTCCTTAAGTTGGATTGATTGGGAATTAGCTTATGCGATCGTCCAACTACGCCTTTGTCATGATGCTGGGGCTTTGGCTGAGTTACGCAAGGCTGCTGCTTGTACGGTACAGGCGCATCGCGCAGGAATGGCGGCGACTCGTCACGCTAAGTTTGAGGCCCAAGTACGGGCGGCGATGGAAAATGTGATTTTAGCCCAGCAGATGACTTGTGCTTACAACAGCATTGTCACGGTTCATGGGGAAGTGCTGCACAACGAACAGCATTACCGGGCGATAAATCCGGGGGATTTGTTGCTGGCGGATGTGGGTGCGGAAACGGCGCTGGGGTGGGCTTCTGATGTGACTCGCACTTGGCCTGTTTCTGGTAAGTTTTCCCCGACGCAACGTGATATTTATGAGGTGGTACGATCGGCCCATGATGCTTGTATCGCTAAAGTTGCGCCGGGAGTGGAATACAAGGATATTCATCTTCAGGCAGCGAAAACTCTCACTTACGGGTTGGTACAATTGGGCATCTTAAAAGGTGATGTGGAAGAGTTGGTAGAAAATGATGTTCATGCGGCATTTTTCCCTCATGGAATTGGGCATTTAATTGGTTTAGATGTTCATGATATGGAGGATTTGGGCGATTTGGCGGGGTATGAGTTGGGGCGAAAGAGAAGCGATCGCTTTGGCTTAAAATTCCTCCGTTTGGATCGTCCTTTGCAAGCGGGAATGTTGGTAAGTATTGAACCAGGTTTCTATCAAGTTCCTTCCCTTTTGAATTATCCCGATCGCAGAGAAACTTTCCAAGAGTTTGTGGATTGGGATCGCTTGGCGCAATTCTCTGATGTGCGGGGAATTCGCATTGAAAACGATGTGTTAGTTACGGATTCTGGTTATGAGGTAATTACTGGTGAATTGCCGACTCATCCAGATGCGATCGAACATCTTGTTAATAGCTAAATCAATTTTAGATTTTGGATTTTGGATTTTCAGAGTTTCATCAAAAATCTAAAATCGAAAATCTAAAATTGTTGCTAAGAGTGATTGCGATCGTTTATTTAATTCACTTAGAGCAACAAGCTAAATATGAAAAAACTCCTCATCATCACCATTGCTATTACCTTAAATACCTCTGTTCTTCCTAGTTATGCTCAAAAAGAACCATCAACCAGCAATAACGAACAAAGTCAAGAAGAATTGTTAGCCTGTACTGCCAGGAAAAACGATAAAAATCCGCGTTTAGGTGGTTGGCAACAACTGATTGGCAGACAGCGGGCGGAAGCAGAAAGAAGCGCTTATGAAACAGGTGGTTTGTTTACTACTGTTTCTCCTACACAAGCTACTATTGTGACAAAAATCGGAGAAATTATCAATATAAGTTTTGGTCAGCAAGATCAAATTATTATCGGAGTTTGTCGCAGTCGTAAAGTAGAAAATTAAACTTAAGCGAAATCCCCGACTTTAATTCATGTTTTTAGTTCAGGAAAAACCTCAAAAATAAAGGCGAAATCATTAGAGAAGTGCTATACTGGTGTATTAATTTCATGTGCCACTCCCACTACTAAGCTACCTAAAGGTGCCATTTTTTCGGATTCTACAAGTACAAGCTTTTTCTGAGTTACTTTTAAGTTTTCCAAAGCTTGAGAAAGTTCTTGGGTACGTTCTATTACTTTTTGTTCTAAAGTGCTATACAGAATAGCATTTTCTAAAGAGATAGCAGCTTGGGAAGAGAGTAGTTGGAGGACTTCTAAGCGATCGATTGCTCAGTAATGCGATAGCCAGGGATCTTAATGTTGATATCGATCGCTTCAGTATCCATAACTTAACTCATTAACTATTCACATTCATTATTCCCAAAGAAAGAAGACAAAACACCATCTACTATTATTCTTTAATATTTGCAACTCCTGCGTTATCTTTTGAATGCCGTGTCCCTACAATTTCCCGCAAAAAGGCAAGGTTTTTGCACTAAAAGGATGATTAATCCAAAAATACTGTAAATCCTTATTTAATTAACTTCCTTGTCACCTTGTCCCCAGTCCCCAGTCCCCTTAATGTACGACTGGTGCGGAAACAATGCCTAGATCTTCTAAATATTTAGCTACTCGGAAAACCAAAGCTTCTTTGTAAGGTGCGCCGATAATTTGTACGCCCAAAGGTAAGTCGCCGGGACGTTGTACTGGTACAGAAATTATTGGTAAACCGACAAAAGATAGAGGTTGAGTAAATAATCCTAAATTAGGACGAACTAGCATTTCTTGCCCAGCAATTACCATTTTTTCTTGTCCAATTATGGGGGCGGCGCAAGGTGTTGTTGGGGCAATAATTATATCTACATTGGTGAAAATTTCTCTGAGACGATCGCGATACCAACGCCGAAATCTTTGGGCTTGAATGTACCAATTTGCAGGAATTAATGCCCCGGCAATAAAGCGATCGCGTGTGGCAATATCAAAATCTTGAGGGCGTGATTTGATGTTTTTTAAATGTAAATTTGCCCCTTCACTGGCAGTAATAATAAATGCCGCTGCCCTTGCCCGATGTGGTTCGGGAATAGTGACTATTTCCGTAGTATTTAAAGCTAAAGCAACTTTGGCAACAGCTGCTAATACTTCAGGTTCGGCATTTTCGGCAAAATACTCGCCTGCAATGGCAATTTTTAAACCTTCAATTCCTTGATTTAATTGTGGTAAACAAGGTTCGGGTGGTTTTTTAGTGCAAACTGGATCGCTGGGGTCTTCACCTTGCAAAACGTCAAAAATGGCAGCAAGATCTCTGACAGATCGCGCAAAATGGCCTACGTGATCGAAGCTGGCAGCGAATAAGAACGCACCAGAGCGAGATAAACGACCGTAAGTAGGCTTTAACCCGAAAATTCCGCAAAAAGCGGCGGGTACTCTAATCGATCCGTTGGTATCGGAACCTAAAGTAAAGGGTACAAGTCCAGCGGCGACAGCAGCAGCGGAACCACCAGAAGAACCGCCTGCAATGCGATCGAGATTATGCGGATTTCGAGTTGGCCCATAGTGGCTATTTTCGGTCACAAAACCGTAGGCATACTCGTCCATATTTAACGCGCCAACGAGGATTGCACCTGCTTTTTTCAACCTAGCAACTGCGGTAGCATCACGAGTAGCTGGGGGATTTTCGGCGTTAATTTTTGCCCCAGCTAAAGTTGTAATTCCAGCAATATCAAACAGGTCTTTAACTGCGAAAGGAACTCCTGCTAAAATACCAGGATCGTTACCTTCACTAATCGCTCGATCGATTTTTTCTGCATCTGCCAAAGCGTTTTCTGCTATGACCTTAGTAAAGCAATTATACTTGTAATTTTGGTCAGCAATTCGGGCTAATGATGCTGCGACAATTGATTTGGCAGAAACTTCTTTTTGTTTAACTACTTCAGCGATTTGAGTAGCATCAGGAAAACCGTAAGCCATGCGATTTTAGGTTTTAGATTGTGGATTGATTGTACAAAAATTGCTTTTATTATGGTTCAAATATCGGTGCAGTTTCGAGATTTTCTGGTAAGGGAAACTCTGTGACTAATTTGGCGATCGCCATAATTCGCTCGAAGTTTTGAATTACACCTGGACGATGTTCGGGGGCGATCGGTAAATCTACTAATTTAGATATTGTATCAACATACTCAGTTGGAGTGGGTACTGTTTCTGCCATAACGCTACTTTTGCAGTTAGTTTTAATTTTTATATTTTAACAGCAAATCAGGCAAATCAATTAAATGATCATTTTACTTTGCCTTTATTCCGGTCTTAGCAAAATTATTAAGTATTGTTTGCTTAGAAAACATTTAGGCCGATCGCAAATTTGTTATATTTTCTGAAAAATATATCTACTTCCTCTTTTACCTCTAAAAGAGTAATATAGACATAGATTATACTGAACCTAGATCAGGAGAATTTTGTGAGTAAACCAATTTTTGAGTTAGTTGATGATCTACCAACCGATAACTTAACTGTTTCCCTGTTAAATTCTCTCGATTTTGTTGTTCCTGGGCAGTGGCAAAATATCGTTGGTTTTGTAAACACAATTAAAACCGTCACAGGCGAAACTGACGAAAGCTTAATTCAGCGAATTGGTGATAAAGCGGTTTATCTTTACAACGACAAATCCCAAGGATATCAAACGGCTATGTGGCTCTATCAAACCGTTGGCACTACTGATAAAGCCCTTGGTACAGCAGCTTTAGCTAACAAAGTAGGCGAAAAAGTTTCCCTGTTAGGTTTTCTAAACCGCGTTACCCCCAAACCTGACAAAGCTCAAGCTATTGACTTAACCCTGAAATTAGTAACTGAATTAGTTGCTTTTTGTCAACTTAACGGTATTCCCAGTGATTGTATTGGCGATTTTGTTGGTTCCTTAGGTGAGTATAGTGGGGAATCACTCATCCGTATGGTGGCTTTAGTTTGTTTTGATGGTTTGCTACCTCTTGGCCCACATTTTACTAAAAAAGTTTCATCATTGATTAGTCAGATAAGCCCGCAGGAGTTAGAAAAAAACTCTACTTACCAAAGTATCCAAGATGTAATTCCCGGTAATGATAGTAGGAGCAAATTAAACTTCATTGGTGAAAGCTTTGATTCAGTGTCAGGTTGGATGTCAAGCGTTGTCGCGGTTAATAATTTAACACCAGAAAATGTGGTATATCATTTGCAAAATTATATGGACATTGCTGATGACAGATTAGATTATGTAGCGGCGTTCCTTGATGTGTCCACTAATTACTATGAACACACAGGAACACAAACTATAGCAAGACGTTTGATTGAACGGGCTGTAGCGGAAATTTAAGTCTTACCTGGCTACGATTCTCAATACTGCTTGGTTAAGGGTAAGGAAAAAATCTTTAACTGAGCAGTATGAAAAACTCTGCCTTGGCGGTTGAAACCGCTTCTACACAAACGAAGTCTGCCTTCGCAGACTAGAGGAAAACAATTAAGAAAAGAACTAAAATAAGATTTGATGCTATAAGGAATCATTAAAAATCAGCGGAGTATTTGCGAGTGAAAATCGGAGTATTTTTAAGCAATTTAGGCAAAACAACAGTTTATTATCCAAAATTAACAAAAGTAACTGGTAGCGTGACATCTTGTGTATTTTTCTGTCAGCTTTTACAATGGCGATCGCAATTAAGTAATCCTTACGATTGGGTAAGAATTAGTGTGGCAGAAATAGAGCAAGAAACTGGGTTAAATCGAAAGGAACAGGAGTTAGCAAGAAGAGAATTAATTGAAAGGTCGTTGCTGAAAGAAAGATTAGTCGATCGCCAAAGTAACGCTTTAGAGTTTTGGTTGAATGTAGAAGCTTTTGAAGAAAAGTTAAATGAGCTTTTACATGAATTAAAGAACAATTATGTTGATAATAACTCTGGAGAAAATGTTAGCGATCGCTTGGAAGTAATTCAACCGAATCCTGCGAGTAAAAATGAGCAAACTGTACCTTGGCAACGTTCGCCAATTGCTGTTAAAGTTACACCTAATTACCAATTTAATGGCCCTTGGAAAACTCCCGAACAATTTGCCGAGTTTCAAAAAGCTTTATTGGAATATGCCAAAGAAAAAGGTCTTTACAATCCGGCGGAATGGGTTTTTAAAACAATTGATGGCATAACTAAAGGTATAGTTTCACCTTTTTGGGATGAATTTGTCCAGGGAATTCGGTTAGGAGAAAGTCAAAAAGTCAAGCGAGATTGGGAAATTGAACCAGGAATAGCTTATCCGGCATTTGAAGAAGAACGCATCCAATATTATGTGCAGAAAGGCGAACCTTTAGAAGTTGCTGTATCTCAAGCACGTTCTGATTTGCGAAATCCGGTATTAGGAAAAGATTTGTGGGAGGGTTTTTTGAGGAAATGCGATCGGATAGCTGATGAAGCAATTAAAGCCAAAAAATCTGGAATAAAAACACCTTATTTACCTCCATCTTTTATGGATAAACCTGCTATTACCAAAGAAAGCGTGATGAGTAAATTAGCAGCATTATCACCACAATTCTCTTTAAATTCTTCTAGTTACCAAACAATTACCGAACTTAATGCAAATGGTGAAAATGGAGAAGATAAAAACCAAAGCCTTAGTAATGAACCTCCTAGAATAGAAACTTTACAAGCAGCTTATAAAACTCCAATGGGTCGAACTTTAGTCGAAAAGCAAATTGCCGAACATCCAGAATGGGGTTATGCCATTGTTGATGGAGAAGTAGTAGATATCACTCCTTTTTGAGCTAGAAATATGAAAAAAATTGATAGAATTGACGGGTTTAGTTTAGGAAGAAAACCTCTTTCGCGTAGAGAAAGAGAGAATCTGCGCCGAGAAAGATGGCAAAAACAAAAGGAAGAAGGATATCAATTATTGGCAGAATTATGTCGCTTGGGTGAGTATGACGCAGCGAGAAATTTGGCAAATAAAAATCCAAGTTGGGGTTATGAAATAGTTGACGGGGAAGTGATGGAAAAGGAATAAATACAGCCCTCCCACTGTAGAGACATTGCATACAACGTCTCTACAGCATGGGTAATCAAGCGGACATGATATAACTTAAACAAACTCGAATTCTAATTGATGACTTTGGGAAAAGTTATGAGTGAAATGATCGACTACATTTGTATCAGCAAGTTCTAAATTATAAAAGTCTACAAAATCATGGTCAAAAAATGGTCCAGCGTGCCAAGTTCCAGCTTCTAATTTAATGAAACAATTTCCGGGAATGTGAAAAGCGGCAATTTGTTCGATCGCTGGTCGATCGGTGTTATTATTAGGAGGAGCTACGGCAATTAACCAATCTTTTCCTGCTAAAGAACCAAGACATTGAGTGCATTGAACATGACGAGTAATTTTATGAAATTTGCGTCCTCTGTGAGTTAGGTGCATAATATAAAATCGAGGAATACCGTTCTGTAAATTTAACTGTGCGTCCTCTGCATCAAAACCTTTGCCATCTTGACTGGGAAAAATTACTTGTCCAAAAGGGCGAAAATTTTTTACAGTGATTGATTGTGCAGGAATTTGTTTTAATAATAGTGATTGATTCATTGTTTTAGCTCGATCGATGATATGGTTAATGTATCTCAGAATACGGTCTAAGATTACAGAAAGATTTACTTGTATAACTAACTTAGTGTTTGTTGGTAAATAAGGCGATCGCAAAATGTCTCCAAAACTTCCCAGACGACAATTTATCTACTACGCTTCTGTTACTTTTGGCACTAGTTTACTCCTCAAAGCTTGTGCTAACAATCCTAATTCTACTCCACCAACAGCAGGTAATACAACTAGCAACAATAGCGCTGTTAGTGACACAAAAAAATTCAAAATAGCGATGGTTTTGCCAGGAATTACTACTGACAAAGCATGGAATCAAGCGGGTTTTGAAGGGTTGAATACAGCGAAAAATAAACTAGGAGTAGAAACCGCTTTTGTCGAAAAAGTAGCGCAAGCAGATCAAACAGAAGCTTTATCCGATTTTGCCAGACGCGGTTACAATTTAATATTTGCTCATGGGGGACAATTTGATGCAGCAATTCAACAAGTAGCACCCCAATTTCCCAAAACATTTTTTGTCGGTGTAAATGGTGCAATCAAAGGTGCAAATATGGCATCTTTGCGAATCGATCATTTACAAGCAAGTTATATTTGCGGCATCATTGCTGCTAACATGACAAAATCAAATAAACTTGCCTATTTATCAGCACAATCTTTTCAAGCAACGGATGAAGAATTGCGGGGATTTCAATTAGGTGCTAAATCAGTTAAACCAAACATTCAAATAACTCCCAGTTACACAGGTGATTGGAATGATGCAGCGAAAGCAAAAGAAGCATCTTTAGCTTTAATTTCATCAGGCGTTGATGTAATTTATCAGTGGTTAGATAATGCTTCGCCAGCAGTTTTACAAACAGCAGCAGAAAAAGGAATTTATACTTTCGGAAATACAACCGACCAATTAAGCATAGCACCAAAAGCAGTATTAACTAGTGCTGTCAAAAGAATTGATTTAGCCATTGCTTATCTAGCTGATTTAGCAACCAAAAATAGTCTCCAAGGCGAAATTTATACAATTGGTTTAGAAAGACCAGAAATTCTTTATATAGGTGAATTTGGTACAATGGTTCCTAAAGATTTACAACAAAAAGCACTGCAAACCAAACAAGCAATGTTAACCAAAAAAGTAATATTTGAACCTTGTCAAGAAAATGGTAAAAGTACCCGTTGTGTAAAGCAAGCATAATTTTAGGTACGTTGTTGCGCTTTAGCGCTCTAACCCCAGTGGTAATAAGAGCGCTAAAGCGCAACAACATACCCATTTCTAAATAAAATTCTCTTTTTCTTCTCTCTGCGTCTGTAGCGGTTTCATAATGAAATGACTTACTTACGACTAGAAAATATTACTAAATCCTTTGGTAATTTTATCGCCAATGATAATATTAACCTAACCGTTAATCAAGGTAGTATTCACGCTTTACTTGGGGAAAATGGTGCTGGCAAAACTACTTTAATGAATATCCTTTGCGGACTTTATCAACCAGATGCAGGAAAGATTTATTTAGAAAATAAACCAGTACAAATTTCCTCGCCTGCGATCGCAATTAAGCAGGGAATTGGCATGATTCACCAACATTTTATGCTAGTACCCCAACTCACTGTCACCGAAAATATAATTCTCGGAACTAAGCTAGATTTAAGGTTAAATTTGCCAGAAAAAAGTCAGGAAATTTCCCAATTAGCTAAATCTTTTAATTTAGATATCGATCCTTTAGCGAAAGTCGGAGATTTACCTGTAGGGATACAGCAAAGAGTAGAAATTTTAAAAGCACTTTATCGCCAAGCCAAATTATTAATTTTAGACGAACCAACAGCTGTATTAACTCCGCCAGAGGTGAAGAATTTAGCAAGAATTTTGCGGAGATTGGCGGATAGCGATCGCACGATCGTCTTCATCAGTCACAAATTAGAAGAAGTGATGAACCTCTGCGATACCGTAACAGTTTTGCAACGAGGAAAAGTAGTAGCAAATTTAAACATTAAAGAAACAAACTCCCAGGAACTAGCTAGATTAATGGTAGGAAGAGAGGTGTTATTTCAAGTAAATAAACCTCCTCATTCTTTTGGAGATATCGTGTTAGAAGTGCAGAATTTACAAGTACGCGATGAGAGAGATTTACCTGTAGTAAAAGATGTCTCTTTTCAACTGCGTTCAGGGGAGATTTTGGGAATAGCGGGAGTAGATGGAAATGGACAGCGAGAATTAGCAGATGCGATCGCTAATTTACGCCAAATTTCCGCCGGAACAATTAGCAAAAAAACTACCAAGAAAACCCTAGCTTACATTCCCGAAGATCGGCAAAAAATGGCGTTAGTCATGGGTTTTAGCATTGCTAAAAATTTAATTCTCAAAGTCTTTAAATTATTACCTTTTTGTCGCCGTTGGTTACTGCAATATGGGGTAATTAATCATCATGCCAATGCAGCAATAGAAAACTTTGATATTCGCGCCGAAAATCCCGCCATTAAAGTTAGCCAACTTTCAGGAGGAAATCAACAAAAAGTAGTTTTGGCGAGGGAACTTTCAGGAAATCCCGACTTAATTATTGCCATGCAACCAACCAGAGGTTTAGATGTCGGCGCGACAGAATATGTACAGGGAAAATTGTTAGCAGAAAGGGAAAGAGGCGCAGCAATTTTATATATTTCTACCGAGTTGGAAGAAGTCATGGCAATGAGCGATCGCATTGCGGTAATCTATGAAGGAAAATTCGTTGATATTCTAGACGCAACTAACGCCACTGTAGAACAAATTGGTTATTTAATGACTGGTGGAGTGGTGCAAAAATATTAGTCTTAGCAAATCATTGAGCATTTTGTTTCGGTGGATTTGAACCTTCCGAACCATCAATTGTATTTTTCCATTCCACAGAAACTACTTTGGGATTACCCCTAATTCTTTGATTAACACTACCTTCAAAATTCACTGTTCCTCCAGGTGCAATAGTACCAGGAACTTCCCGCGAACCTGTTTCAATTACCCGTTCTTCTGTTGGTTCTCCATCGGGTGTAGTATTGCGGACAATAGCAAAATTTACTTTGACATTTGTCACCGGATTATTAGTATTATTTACCACTACACCCCGCACAGTTCTACCCCGAAAAACACTGCTAATTTCAGTAACAGCAACCTCGCCTGTAATTGCAGAAGTTGTTGCTGTTGCTGCTGGCGTTGGTGGAGTGAAAGTTGCAGTGGTTTGGGGTGTAGCTACTGGAGTATTTGTCGCACTAGCAGTACAATATGCAGGAGGCCAATTTTGTTGAATTCTGGCTCTAGAATTAGCTAATGTTTGGATTTGGCGACGATAACTTACTAATTGACTTTCCAGTTGTGGTACTCTAGCTCTCATGCTGTCTAAAATGCGAATTGCTTTTCGCCATTGTTGAGTGCAAATTGCTTGTTTTAATTCGGCATTTAGTTCGGCGTTGATGTCAGTTTGAGATAAACTCGGACTTACTGATAATCCCAGAATGGCGATCGTGGCGACGCTAACTAAAAATTTCCGTTTCATAATGTTTATCCAGTAACTAGCATTATCATAAATTAAATTAAATCTACAATCTAAAGTTGCCCATTCCCGCAATTTAACGATGACAAAAAAACAGCTAATTTTACCAATTCTGCTACCAATTTTATCTCCAATTGCGGCGATCGCATCCGCCTTACTCGTCGGTGCAATACTAATCGTTTTAAGTGGCAATAATCCTGTCACCGCTTATACAGTCCTCTTCAATGAATCACTGACAAACTATTATGGTTTTGGCAGCACTTTGACCAAAACTGCACCTTTATTATTAGCAGGTTTAGGAGTTTTGGTAGCTTTAAAAGCAGGACAATTTAACATTGGCGCAGAAGGGCAAATTTACATGGGTGGACTCGGTAGCACCTTGGTTGGGTTATATTTGCCGGGATTACCTGCGTGGATTCACCTACCCTTGGCGTTATTGGGCGGATTTCTGTTTGGGGGAATTTGGGGCGGAATTCCCGGATATTTAAAAGCTGTACGGGGTGTGAATGAAGTAATTACTACTTTATTGCTTAACTATGTTGCTTTGAATTTAGTAGGTTACTTGGTACAACAGCCCTTGATAGAACCCGGTGCGCCTAGTCCGTATTCTCCCTTACTTACAAAAACATCATGGTTGCCGATTATACTACCGCAGACTCAAGCCCATGCCGGAATTTTAGTCGGGTTAATAGCGGCGATCGCTTTGTGGGTGGTGTTGGCGCGATCGCCTTTAGGATACCAAATCGAAGCGGTGGGAATGAACCCCACAGCGGCGCGATATGCGGGAATGTCGGTAACGCGCACAGTTATGCTGGTGATGGCGTTGGGAGGAGGGTTAGCGGGGTTAGCAGGTTCTTCAGAAGTTTTGGGGTTGAGACATCGGTTGTTCGATCAGTTTTCGCCTGGGTATGGGTATGATGCGATCGCGATCGCTTTTTTGAGTCGCGGAAATATTGCGGGAATTGTGGCAACTTCCCTATTTTTTGGCGCACTTCGCAGCGGCGCAAATGTCATGCAACGCAGCGCAAATGTTCCGGTGACTGTGGTTTATGCAATTCAAGGTTTAACTGTGTTATTTATTGCGATTAGTTTTGCTTTGGAAAGAAGGTTTAAGGGATTTTTTAAACCGCAGATGAACGCAGATGAACGCAGATGATTGCAAGAGTTATTGGTTTAGGGTTCAAAAAAATCCATAAAACTTGGTAATCAACCCAAATTTAGCATTACAATTTTGGCAAAATTCACATTTATTTCTTCTTCTATCTGCGTTCATCTACGGTTAAATTTTCTTTAATTTTATGGACAATCTCAACTTTTTCACCGATTACCTAATTGCCAGTTTACGCCTCGCAGTTCCTCTAGCTTTTGCTGCTTTAGGAGGACTTTTTTCGGAACGTTCAGGAGTAATTAATATTGCGTTGGAAGGAATGTTATTATCTGGCGCATTTGCCAGCGCTGTCGGAGCATTTTTTACGGGTAATGTTTGGTTAGGGTTACTATTAGCAATTATCGTTGGGGGAATAGTCGGACTTTTACACGCTTACCTATGTGTTAGTTTGAGAGTCGATCAATTAGTATCAGGATTAGCAATTAATCTCACTGCTGTTGGTTTAACTTCTTTTTGGGCAAGAATATTATTTAATAGTGGACAAGCGCAGAAGTTACCTGGAATTAATGCGATCGCCATTCCCGGATTAAAAAACATCCCAATTCTCGGTTCTTTACTATTTAATCAAGACCCGTTAATTTATTTATTATTCCTCTTAATTCCCTGCACCACCTATCTATTATTTCGCACTAGTTTGGGTTTGTCTTTGCGGGCGGTTGGGGAATATCCTCGTGCTGCTGATACTGCGGGAGTTTCTGTTAGTTTGGTGCGTTATATAGCCGTGATAATTAGCGGTTGTCTCGCCAGTTTAGGGGGAGCTTATTTAACTTTAGTTCATGTGAATTTCTTTGTCGAAGGCATGAGTGCTGGTAAAGGTTTTATCGCTTTAGCTGCTTTAATTTTTGGCAGATGGCATCCTGTCAACACTGCTTTAGCTTGTTTGTTATTCGGCGCAACTGAAGCTTTACAATTGCGAATTCAAGCCTTTAATTTGAATATTCCTTATCAATTTTTGGTGATGTTACCTTATATAATCGCTTTGTTAGCTTTAGTAGGATTAGCCGGAAAATCTACCCCTCCCGCTGCACTTGGTAATCCTTACGTTCCTGAAAGTCGTGATAGTTGAGGAATTTGCGCGATCGCACCAATTAACATTTTAATCTATTCTTGAAATGTGAAACGCTTTCAGAGTTCGTAAGGCTTTTTATTTGCTAAAATTGCTTGGAGAAAGATTGCTCGCACAAACAACCTAATTATTATATGTCAATTATCAGGCTCTCCCGTACTCATGGTGATAAGTAAACCTAATTAATTAGCCAAATGCTTACTCCACAAGGTTTCCCAGTCCCTAATCCCCAGTCCCCAGTCCCTAAAACCAGAGTTTTCCACCACAAGACGGGAGAGCCAAACTTTTGGGGAGAGCCAGGAATCGGATTCAGTTTAACCTTTCGCTAAAACTCCATTTAAGAAAATATCAGCAATACCTTCAGCCATTTCTTTCATCTGTTGGGGTGAAGCTTGCGGTTCCATAATTGTATTGTGGCTGAAACCTGCGATCGCAAACATTCCCACAAATACCTGCGCCACAATTCGCGGATTCATCTTTCGATAAATCCCCTTTTCCATCGCCGTTTCAAAGAAAGCTTCTGCCACATTCGTCATTTTATCAATTACTTCCGACTGAACTCGATCGCGCAAATCTTCATGAAACTGCGCTTCCATAAAACAAACTCGCATTAAATCGCTATTTTTATGGAAATTCAACATCCTTCGCCGCATCACCTGTCCTACAGCTTCATAGCTTCCCATCTCACTTAATTCTGTCAGTAAATCCGTGAGAATTTCCACCCAACCTTGAGTCGCTACTTCAATTAAAATCGCCTTCTTATTGGCAAAATGTCTAAACACAGTTCCTTCAGCTACTCCCGCTGCCGTAGCCAAATCGCGAGTCGTTGTGCCATCATATCCCTGACGAGCAAATAACTTTTGTGCCGCCTTAATAATTCGGTTGCGTGTCGCATCTTCTGACTGAGACTGAGGATTTCTGTGCAAAATTCCCATAGTAGTAATTTGTTTATCTTAATTTGAAGTGAAACCTGATTAAATATGGCTGAGTTCGACCCTTAAATCATTAATTCCCGTTGCTAATAACCTATAGATGAAGTATTAGCATTTTATTCAGCTATAATTACTTAATATTAACCTGTCCTTGCCATAATTGCCTCTATTTTGTAAAAATAATCTTTAACTCTAAACTAGAGCGATCGCACAAAACTTTACTTTTATTTAGGAAAAAACATCTTAACCAGACCTATTTTCTCGCCAAATTATGCTATCTATAAACTCCTTAAATCAATAAAAATGTGATTTCCTCGTCCTCAGTTTCAATTTTGTAAATTCCTTAAGTTGTTACTGACACAAAAAATCAGCATAATTACTAGATAGTCACTAAAAAAACATTCGTAGGGGAGCAATTATCAAACTAGCATCCCCATAGTTCGATTTGGGAAAACAATGTCTCTATCCTCTTTCATGCTTAGGTTCATCTCCTTTCTATGTGCTGTGATGCTGTGGTGTGGAATAACACCGGAAATCGCCCTGGCACTCACCCAAAATCCAGCAACAGCTGATTCAATTCAGCCATATCTAGACCGAGTTATGCAGCGCATCACCGAGTTTAAGTTAGATAATGGCATGAAATTCATCGTCTTAGAAAGAAACCAAGCACCAGTAGTTTCTTTTCTCACTTATGCTGATGTCGGAGGTGCCAACGAACCAGAAGGTAAAACTGGCGTGGCACACTTTTTAGAACATTTAGCTTTTAAAGGTACCACACGCATCGGCACCAAAGATTACAAAGCAGAAAAACCTATCTTGGACAAATTAGATAGTTTATGGCAACAAATTCAATCAGCTAAAGCCGCAGGTAAACAACAAGAAGTTGCTAAATTAGAAGCAGAATTTCAGAAACTTGAAGCCCAAGCATCTGAACTTGTCAAACAAAATGAACTAGGTCAAATTGTCGAAAAAGCTGGCGGTGTCGGGTTAAATGCTACTACTTCTACCGATGCAACTCGCTATTTCTATAGTTTCCCATCTAATAAACTCGAATTATGGATGTCTTTGGAGTCGGAACGATTTTTAGACCCCGTATTTCGCGAGTTTTTTAAAGAGAAAGAAGTCATCCTAGAAGAACGCCGAATGCGAGTAGAAAATTCGCCAATTGGGATGATGTTGGAAGCTTTCATTGATAAAGCTTATACAGAACATCCTTATCGTCGTCCGGTAATTGGTTACGATCGCGATTTGCGAAATTTAAGCAGGGAAGATGTCGCAGAATTTTTCCAAACTTACTATGTTCCTAATAACCTAACATTGGCAGTAGTTGGTGATGTTAAAGCAGCGGAAGTAAAGCGACTTGCCGAAATTTATTTTGGTCGTTATCCAGCTAAACCTAAGCCGCAAAGTACTTTAAAACCTGAACCAAAACAAACAGAAACTAGGGAAGTAACTTTGCGTTTGCCCACTCAACCTTGGTATTTAGAAGGTTATCATCAACCAGCAATGAATCATCCCGATTATGTAATCTATGAATTAATTGGGAGTTTGCTAAGTGAAGGACGGACTTCTCGTTTGTATAAGTCTTTAGTGGAACAACAAAGAATTGCTCTCACTGCTCAAGGTTTTAGCGGTTTCCCAGGTGATAAATATCCTTCCATGATGTTATTTTATGCTTTAACAGCACCCGGTCATTCTGTTGATGAAGTTGCGAAAGCTTTGCAGTCAGAAATTAATAGATTGAAAACTGAGCCTGTTTCTGCTAAGGAATTGGAACGAGTGAAAACTCAGGCTAGGGCAGAGTTATTACGATCGCTAGATTCAAATTCTGGGATGGCTTCTTCGTTAGTAGAATATGAAGTGAAAACAGGTAGTTGGAAAAATCTTTTCAAAGAGTTGGAAACTATAGAAGCTGTGACTCCAGCTGATATTCAACGAGTAGCTAATACAACTTTTGTGCCAGAAAATCGCACTATTGGTCGTCTGCTACCGAAGGAGGGTTAATCATGATTGAACCGCAGAGACGCAGAGGACGAAGAGGGAATTTTTTCATGTCACGGAAAGGTTTAAAAGTTAAGAAACGGAGAGGTTTTTCTTTGTTGAAGATACGTTATAAATGGGTTGTGGGAATTTTTGGTTTGGTAGTTGCTTTGGGTTTTTTACTTTTTAATTTTAATTTTTCGGTAGCAGCAACTCCAGCCAAACATTACACAGAATTGACATTTCCGCCATTGCCAGCAGTTAAAGTTCCGGCTTACACTCGTTTTCAATTAAACAATGGCATGATCGTGTATCTGATGGAAGATCGCGAATTGCCTTTGGTTAGCGGATCGGCTACAATTCGCACTGGCGATCGCTGGGAACCAGCTGATAAAGTCGGTTTAGCTGGAATTTCTGGCGCAGTAATGCGGAGTGGCGGAACTAAAACCCATCCACCTGATGAATTAAATCAATTGTTAGAACAACGCGCCGCTTCTGTAGAAACTGCGATCGGGGAAGTTAGTGGTAGTGCTAGTTTTAATTGTTTAAGTAAAGATTTGCCCGAAGTTTTTAGTTTGTTTGCTGAAATACTCCGCGAACCAGCTTTTCCTGAAGACAAAATAGAATTGGCAAAAACTCAAGTTAAAGGTGATATTTCCCGGCGTAATGATAACCCAGATTCGATCGCAGGTCGGGAATTTCAAAAGCTCATGTATGGGGAAAAAAGCCCTTACGCCCGGACTGTAGAATATGCCACCGTTAATAATATTTCCCGCGCCGATTTGCAGAGTTTCTATCAACAATATTTCTATCCCAACAACATAATTTTAGGCATTGTGGGAGATTTTGATAGCAAAGTTATGCGTCAATTGATTGAAAGTAAGTTCGGTGATTGGCAAAAAAATAATCAGTTGAAAGTTCCTCCTTTACCAGAAGTTTCCCAAGCAAAAGTAGGCGGAATTTTCTTTGTAAACCAGCCTCAAATGACCCAAAGTTATGTACAAATAGGACATTTAGGCGGTTTATTTAATAATCCTGATTATCCGGCTTTAGATGTGATGAGTGGGGTTCTGAATGGTTTTGGTGGGAGATTGTTTAACCAAGTGCGATCGCGCCAAGGTTTAGCCTACAGTGTTTATGGTGCTTGGAGTCCCCGCTTTGACTACCCAGGTGTCTTTGTCGCAGGTGGACAAACTCGTTCCGACGCTACCGTACCCTTCATTAAATCCATCCTCGCAGAAATTAAACGCATCCAAACCGAACCAGTCACCCCAGAAGAACTCGCCCTCGCCAAAGATTCAGTACTTAACTCCTTCGTCTTTAACTTCCAAAAACCCGCCCAAACACTCTCCCGGTTGATTCGCTACGAGTATTTCGGCTACCCCCCCGACTTCCTCTTCCGCTATCAGCGCAACGTCGAAGCAACCACCGCAGCTGATGTTCAGCGAGTCGCCCAGAAATACCTCCAACCAGAAAAGTTAACCACTTTAGTAGTAGGTAATTCCTCTGGAATTCAACCTCCACTAACAACTTTAGCCGCAGAAGTTACCAACGTAGATATCACAATTCCACCACCTACAACGGCTGCATCAAAACAATAAATTCACAAAAAATCAAAAATTTTGGGAGAGGAGTTAAGGCTTTATCTCCCAATTTTTTTGATTTTCTAATACCAATTCTCTATGAAGATGCGCTTAATTCACCCCACCCCGTCAACAGGGAGGGGCTAATGATTAAGCGCAATATTACAGAGAATCGGTATAAGTTGCATAAATAGTGTCAACTCCTAAACCTATCTAACAACTCATCTCGCGATAATTCTATCAGCAATCGGGTAAATTCTTCTGGTGGTAATTCTAACAAAGGTTCGATAATTGACCTCATTTCCTGATCCAAAACACCAAAGCGAACTCGCAGCATATTTTCCACAACTAAGCGTTCGCCTTGCTGAATTCCTCTTTCAATACCTTGCTGAATTCCTCTTTCAATACCTTGCTCCAAGCCTGATTGTACAGCTGCATCCAACCTTTCTAAATAAAGTGGCGATAATTCCATAATTAACTCCCTATCTTCTGAATCTAAATTTTGATTAGCTTCTAAGGTAACGCGCAGGCTATATAATAACTCTAGCGCATTAATTCGTAAGGGATTATCTTCTGCTAGTGCAACTAGTTCATTAATTGCTTGGGTTTGTGTTCTTCCCTTACCAAGAATTCTTAACCATAGTGTTTCTGCTGTGGGGGGTAACTGGTGGATGGCTACGATCGCAGTTTTAAAATACTCAGGAATAAAATAAATTCCTGGTAGCCAGTTTTCTAGATCGGGAATTGCTCGACAGCCATCTAATAAAAGTGGTGAGGCGGTGGGAGTAAGAATCCATAAGTTTGGTAATTCACTGTCATTGATGCGACTATTTGACCGTTTTGCTTGACGTTCTAAATCCGCATAAACATCAAATAACTTACTCATGCAACTGCGAACTTGGCTAGCAGTAACTGCATTGCGAAATGGTTCAAAAATAGCTGGTTTTGTAGCAAATCTTCCTAATAATCCCAAGGTTTCCGATGCTGTATTTAATGTTGATGACGGGGTAAACCATACATCAATTTCTCTCACTTCTCCAGCAACGTTGCGGCTGGTTTCTACTTGTCCTAAAGGGGTTAATAATTCTTTTAAGTACTCTTTAGCAAATTGGTCGTGTGGAAACCTAGTCATCATATTTAAATTTAAAAAATTCTGATTTTATCTTCGCCATTTTCAGATTAGATTAAGATATCTAAAAAACCTGGTTTTGTCGTTAAATTGCTATAGTCTTTGTTGCGAGTTACATAACTCCATAAATCGCCCAAATTGCCATCCCACGCAAATAATAACTAGCGCGAAAAGTACCCGCAGCAGTAATAGCTTCTGGGGTACGAAATTGCAAACCATTTTGGTAAATCTGCTGAACTACGGCTTCCGTAATTTGCCATGCTTCCTGCTGCATTCCCATTTGCCACATAAAAGCAGAAACACCAAAATTAATACCTGTCCAAATTTCTAAAGGATGGGTAGCTTTAGGATTTTCTGGGGAACCATCAGGTTTAACACCATTAGCAGCGCCAAGGGGTGAATTAGGAAATTGCTTACTTGCTTGTAAATTATTGAATTTTACGAAACAGGAATCATAAACTTTTTTCAGCGCACTAATAACACATTCTCCGGGTACAATATCGGGTAATCCTAATAACCGACAATAAAACTGACCGCATAATTGATCGGTCATAACTACATCGGAATTACTCTCACTATCCAAGCGATAATATTCACCATTCCACAATTTTTCTTGATAAACTTTTTGAGCTTGTTGATACCAACTCTCATAAATAAGCTTTTGCTTCTCCCAACTCTTCTCTGTGTCCTCTGCGCCTCTGCGGTTTTGAATTAAGATATCACAGATTGCGATCGCACTTTGCAACGCCGCCAACCACAATCCACCACAATAAGCACTCACACCCTGCAACCGCCAATCATCAAAAGTTTGATCCGGCGCACCAGAATTTTCCGGTATCCCATCCCCATCTAAATCAAAAGTTTTCAAATAAGCCAAAGTATTAACAATACTCGGAAAACTTTCCTCTAAAAACTCAATATCCTTTCTTCCAGTAAACACAAAATAACGATAAACTTGCAACACAAAATCGCAGGGTAAATCCTTCCACAAATTACAATCTTGATAACTAGTGTAATTAGTTTTCTCCCAAGGATGTTCGTTAGGTGCACCTAAATCATGGGGAGTTGCATCAGCAATTTTCCGCACAGCTGACGCTTGATTATAACCAATAATTCGCTCTTTATCATCAAAAGTCGGAATTGCCCTAGTATATGCTTCTAACACAGCTTTATCCAATTTAGGCCAAAGCATAACTATTGGAAAAGAACCATAAAGCCTAACATCTAAACTTTCATACCAACGATAATCAATACATTCTAAAATGCCAAATTGACCGATCGGATCGGTTTCCGAAGCAGCAGTCCAAAGAGTTCCCCCACTAGTCAAATTATACAACTCATTAAACAGCGCCATTTTAAACCAATTGGGCAAATCTTCCCGCGATAAAATTGGTTCTTGCCAATCAACAATTCTCTCTTTCCAAGTGTCATAATGCTTCAAAGCAGTGCGAATCATTGACCAAGAATTCTTGCCATTTCGCCCAAAGAAATCTGTGTAACGTCGATAATAATTTACGCCATCAGCAAATTCAGTAATTGGAAAATCCCAAGCTAAAATAAACGGAATTTGGCGCGTTTTTCCCGGTCTAACTGTTACCCTAATTGCCATTGCTACGCCAATTTGTTCTCTGGGATCTGCGGGTATTTCATTTTCTATATCTGGCAAAGAACCATCTTGAGCAAAACTTTGCCAAATATCATTGCCATCACCAGCAGGATTCCAACGAGTGTGATGGAAGATTTCTAAACTTGGATTAGCGAGAGTTGCGATCGCCCATTGTCCCTCTTCTTCTCGCACATCCTCACCCAATCTTACCCGATCCAACAAACAACCAACCCGATATTGTTCCTCAATCCATTGATTAAAATTACCAGTACTATCTCCTATCCTTGGTTGATAATCATAAACCGGACTACCATCATCTCTTACCCGCACTTCTTTAGTTTTCAAATAATTAGTAAACCAACCGACAATATTTTGCCAAGTTATCATAATACTAACAGTAATTGGCTGGTCGGTAGGATTATGAATACTCCAATCAAAAATTGCGATCGGATAAGAACTTTCTTGATAATTCTCTGCCCAAATAGGCGAAAATTGTTCGCAAATTAACTGCGATTTAAACACATTTTCATAAACAAACCAACTGCGCGGATAAAGCGCATGATAAGTTCCCGAATTAATTTCTGGATACCAATTCCAAGCTGACAAACTACCATCTTCCGGCGCTTTTGTACACAAAGTATATGCTTTTCCCGGTTCATTTCCTACCTGTTCAAACACACTAAATTGACAAGCCGGAATATTTTGAAAAGTGTGTTCTCCCGCATCCAAATGCCAAAGATTAAAATCGCCTCGCGAAGAACGACCAATACAACCCGCACCAAACCCACCTAACGGCGCACCATGCCAAGGGCCATCATCTAAATTACTAGAATAGCGAACTTTGTAGTAATTCTCCCAACCAAAACCAATAGCACGTTGCCAAGTATAAGGAGGGATTTTAAATTCGTCGGTCATTGGTTATTTGTCATTAGTCATTGGTCATTTGTTATTTGTTATAGCATGGTTTTTAGCCCGAAATCATTTAATTTATGCTAATTTCCCCAAACAAGAGATAATACCTCATCTGTCTTTAGTTAGTTGTCAATTTCCATTTTTCAGATCTGATAATTCCTAACCAACTACCAACTACCAACTACCAACAACTATTGATCGATCGCAATTTGCTCAGTAGCTCTTGGATTCACAGGAGATTGATTATAGTAGCGATCGTAATCATTATGCCAACGAGTAGTATAATTCTTCACCCCATTAGCAACTAAGCCTAAAATTGGCGTTCCAGAAATCTTCAACGTATCCAACGCTTGCATTAACGGATAACGGTCAGCTTTTCCTAATCCCACAACTAAAATTACCCCATCAGTAGGAGTTGCCAAAATACTAGCATCAGCAAAACCAACTAACGGTGGAGTGTCATAAATAACTAAATCGAAAGCTGACTGAAAATCAGCCATCAATGTCTGCATTTTCTCCGAAGATAATAGACGAGTTGGGTCAGGAGGAATTTGTCCCGAAGTCAGAACAAATAAATTTTCTTCTTCTGGGTAATTTTGGATTACCTCATGAAAATTTAAATCTTCAGCAGCAATCAAATTAGTTAATCCCCGCATATTAGGTAAACCTAATCTTTTGTGAATTTGGGGACGGCGTAAATCAGCATCAACTAATAATACCCGTTGTCCCATTGCTGCTGCTGCTTGAGCTAAATTTAAAGATATTACTGTTTTACCTTCTGCGGGAGTCGATGAACTAATTACTAAACTTCGGATTGGCATATCCGTAGTCAGGAGACGGATATTAGTATAAAGAGAACGGAAAGATTCTACAAATTGAGAAGCATTATACCGAGAATGGACTTTACTATTGTCATTAGCGATCGCCAATTCTGCCTGTGGTAATAATAAACCATCCACCTCAGAAGTTTCCCCACCAACCTTTTTCAACACTTTACTAAAGGGAATTACTCCTAATAAAGGCATTCCAGTTTGGTTTTTCAAATCTTCCGCCGAATGGAATACATTATCAAGCATTTCTACTAGCCAAGCAGCCCCAGCACCTAATAACAATCCAGCAATTACTCCCAACATCAAATTACGAAATTTGTTAGGAGAAATAGGATAACTTTGATCGGGAGCATCAATTAATTGCCAAGGAGTTGCCTTTTGCGCCGCTTCAATTTCTAAGTTTTCTCTAGTTGATAAAAACCTCAATAAGCTTTCAGTTGTCACCTTTAATTCTCGCTGTAAATCTGTATATTCACGAGCGCGAATTGGCATTTGTTTAAATTCTTGTACCAAAAAATCCTCAGCGCGTTTTAACGCTTGATTTCGCACTTCTAAAACTTTAATTTCATTTGCCGCTTCCACAAATTGCTTAGTCAAAGATAAGCGAATCGAGTTTTGATTGCTGAGTTTTTGCGTATTTACTGTCACAGGAGACAGCGTATTACCGATAACTCTTTGAGTTTCTTGAGCAATCAAAGGTAACAGCTTTTGTCTTTTTTCCCGGAGCGTACTAAGCATCGGACTATCTTCTGTAAATCTTACAGATTCGGTCGCCAGTTTAGTTTCTACATCTTGCAATTCTAAAAGTAATTTTTGATATCGGGGAGCTTCGCTTAAAGCCGATGCTAAAATCGCTTCATTTGGTTGTAATCCTAACTGTCCTTGCAACAAAACATAAAGCGATCGCAACTCATTTAACTTAGTATTGGCTTCCACTTGTTGTGCTTCAATTCCCGAAATTCTAGTTCCTAAATCTTGCGCCTTCTGTTCGGGATCGATAAAATTATATTCTTGCCTAAATCTCTGCAATCTTGCTTGTAGTGTATTTACTCTTGCTTGCAAATTTGGTAACTGTTGTTGCACAAAATCAATGCCTTGGCGCACATCACTTTGACGCTGTTGCCGACTATAATCCAAGTATCCATTAGCCAGAATCTGTAAAATCCTTTCGGCTTTTTTCGGATCGTTATCTTGATAACGCACCTCAATAATTTTTGTTTGTCCCAAACGACTAATCACCAAATTCTGTACTAAAGAACCATAATTAATATCTGGATATTCCGCCTTTATTTGCTTAATAATTCCATCCATTACGCTAGGACTGCGTAACACTTCAGTTTGGGTGTCATAATCTAAAATAGAATAAACAATTGCACCAAAATTTTGCGCTACTTTAGTTTCCGCAGTAATTGGTTCCACTAAAACTCGGAACTTCCCTTCATACAAAGGTGGTGTATTCCAAGCCCTTGTTCCCATCACTGTTGCTACAGCGATCGCCACACTAGCTACAACCAAAGCGCGACGACGCAAAATTCCCAAAACCTGCCTTAAATCTAACTTATTAGCATCTTCTTCGTTTACCTGCTCTGGATAAATATATGGTAAAGAATGAAGAGTTTTGCCATTAATATTATTTGAATATATTGGTTGAGCGTATGGTTTAATTTTCATTTCTTCATTACCTCCTGTATCAGTAAGTTTTGAGTTTTGAGTTTTAAGTTTTAAGTTATTAATTCAAAACTTAAAACTTATCTCAATTTCACTTATAGAGAATCAAAGATCCGAATTAAGTTAAAGATAGAGAAGAAATTGCTGATCGGATCTAACCAAATTCTCAACCCATCTGTAACTTCTGCCGCAAAAGAGCGATTCACAACAATCACATCGTTATCCCGAAGAATCGGATTTTCATTTTCATTGATCCCTCTTGAAAAGTTAATTGTAATATTCCGTTTAGTTACTGTACCATTGGGATTTAAGCGGAGCAATTCCACATAAGAGGTGCGGGCACGGACTGGATTAAAACCTCCTGCTGCTAATAAAGCTTGGTTTAAAGAAGTATTAGCTGGTACTTGTAAAATCCCACCCCGGACAACTTCTCCTACCACGTTCACCCTGATAGTAGCTGGAGAAAGACTGGAAGAAGCTATTTGCGGCGCTTCTGATGGATCGACATTCTGCGCTGTCGGGACAAAAATTGTATCTCCTTGTTGCAAAATTAAATCCTGAGAGCGATCGCCCGACTGCAACAATTGCCAAAAATTAGATAATAAAATTTGTTGTGTCCCCAACCTCGTACTACGACGAATTTCAATCCGACGAATATCCGCCAACGGTGTAATCCCCCCCGCCTGTTGAATCGCTTGAGACAATGTAGGTAATCCCGCAAAAGAAGGTAGCGCCCCCTGAACGCCCTGCGCTGGTCTAAATGGTTGAATCAAGTAGGTACCTGGACGCAGCACTTCCCCGACTACAGCTACGTTCAAAGGTTGGGAAGGATCGGCAGCAATACTAGAAGATACAATTTCTAAAGATTGGGCTATGGGTAGGGGTGCAGTTGCAGTGGGAACAACGATCGAATCTCCTTCTTGCAAAAAGATATCCTGACGACGATCGCCACCCTGCAACAACTGTTGTAAATCTATACTAATCGTTTGAATACTGCCATCACGAGTAATCCGACGCAACTGTACCTTAGTAATATCAGCAGTTTGGTTAATCCCACCAGCTGCTTGCAATGCCCGTGACAAAGTAGGCGGCGAACCAGTTTGTGTCGGTTGTACACTATAAGGGCCAGGACGAGTCACTTCTCCTACCACAACTATATTAATCGGCTGATTTTGTAATGGTGCAAGCGTACTATTGGTGATTGTAAAACTTTGCGTGGGGTTAATTGTTGCTGTAGTGGGAATCACGACCGTATCGCCCTGTTGTAAAATCAAATCCTGACGGCGATCGCCACCCTGCAAAACTTGATTTAAATTTACCCCAATAATCTGTTCTCTGCCCCCTCTAGTAAAGCGACGCAGTTGTACCCGACTCAAATCCGCCGCTTGCGTCACGCCCCCAGCCACTTGAATCGCTCGTGATATAGTGGGCAAAGCTCCAGTTTGGTCTGGTTGAACAATCACAGGGCCAGGACGAATCACTTCTCCGGCAACTAAAATATTCAAAGGTACGTTTTGTACTGGAGCAATATTAGACCTAACAATATCCTGCGCCGCTGTTAAATTAATTGTCGTTGCTGTGGGAATAAATACGCTATCTCCATCCCGCAAAGTGATATCTTCGCAGAGTTCCCCTGTAGTCACTAATCCTAAAATATTTAAGTTAATCGTCCCAAAACCCGGTCTTAGCAATCTAACTTGACCCAAAGAAGCTGACTGCGTAATCCCCCCGGCTAAAGTTATGGCTTGTGATAAGGTGGGGAATTGAAAACCTGTACCACCTGCACCACCTGTACCACCTGCACTAGATAGAGGAATAATGTAAGAGCCGGAACGATTCACTTCTCCAGCGATCGCCACTTGTACAGGTCTAGGTGCTACTAAGGTAACAGTTACGATCGGTCTTCGCAAAAATCGCGCATAGCGAGAAGAAATTAAATTAGAAGCTTGTTCTAAGGTCAAACCTCGAAGTGAGACGCTGCCAATCAGCGCCAAATTCACTGTACCATTGACCAAAACCTGATACTCTCGACTATACTCTGGAACGTTGAAGATATCTAAGCCAATGCGATCGCCCGCACCCAAAGTATAAGCTGGTTCCGGCCCAAAACGACCGCTCCCTGGACGACAATTGTTTAGCGTTCTTCCCGGTGCTTGCGCCCACGACACTTGAGGAATTGTCAACACCAGCATTGACAAAGCAATTACCCAACTTTTCTGGCTAATCAAAGACAATTTAATAGTTTTTTTATGTTTGGCTTGCAAGTTGTTCTTTCGGGAAAGCGATTTTTTCAACATTACTTTAACAGCGTCACTAAAAATTTTGCACGGGTTGTCAGTAATAGATAGTCAAATTAAGTCTCACAAGTTCCAGACCGCAGAATCACAAGTGTTCATAACTAAGAAATCACCTGGCATTTGCCACTTCTCGAACTTTTGTAACTTTTTTCTTACCTGGGGCATTTAATACATAGTTTGGGCGCATTTGTCAAAAAAAATATAACTTGTCTTCAACCGTTCTTTGTCAAACCAGATTATAGCCGATCGACATAATAGAAATAACTTTTGCTGTTCGCACCCTTCGTGGCGTAGCCAAGTTGCTTTACCTGGGATCATTAGCAGAATGCCTATGTGACCTTTACAGAAATACACATTACCAAGGATAGTTTCCCTACCATACTGCCTGACAAAGTTACGGAACTAGCACCCCAATACCTCTAGATATGCTGCCACATTTACAGCAAAGTAGTCTAATTTTGCCCCAAATATCTAAAGAATTTAATTTCTTGGTAATTGTTCCCAGGGATCGATCGCACTCCCAAAAAGCAATAAAGCTCTCCTAAAATTCATTTACATTCATCTACAGTTAAAATTTTAAGGTTGGGACTTTGGCGAGAAGATCAGTAAGTTTATTTTATAGGTTAAAGCGAGGTTTTGGCGATCGGACTTTACAACCAAATTTTACATTTTACACAGCAATTTAAATAAAGATAAAAAAACAGAATATCCAAACATTTTAAACGGCTGTTAAAACATTAGCTTCCTCGCCTGGAGAATCTACAAAAATTGCTCCACGTTCAATTAAATCACGCTTCATTGTCGCAAAAATTCCTAAATTATCTCCGAATACAGCATTTTTTACTTTAGTACCACTTAAATCAGCATCCGTTAAATCGGCTTCCAATAATCGGGCATTTGTCAAGTCCGCACCTATTAAATTAGCCTTAGCTAACTTGGTATTTGATAATTCAGTACTCTGCAACTGAGCTTTAACTAATCTGGCACCATTCAACTTGGCAAATTTAAGATTGGCATTGCTCAAATCGGCATTACTTAAATCTCGACCTTCGACTTCTTGATTAACTATTTCCCAAACTAAACGCCACTTACTATCAAGTTTTGTCTCTTCGTTAATTTTGGTAAGGCTTAGGTAGGAACCGCTCAGGTTGGCACCGCTCAGGTTGGCATAGCTCAGGTCGGCGCGGCTCAGGTTGGCACTGCTCAGGTTGGCATAGCTCAGGTCGGCGCGGCTCAGGTTGGCACCGCTCAGGTCGGTACCGCTCAGGTTGGCATAGCTCAGGTCGGCGCGGCTCAGGTTGGCACGGAACAAGTTAGCCTCACTGAGGTTAAAACCTCTAAGATCACAATCAACACCTTTCACGCCAACTAAAATCATTCCCACCAAATCTTCAGCCGGATTTAAACCTTCTTTTTCGACAAGTTCAGATAAATTTTCTGTATCTTCTTTTGAAGGTGAATTTACCTCAGCTTTAAGCGTAATCAACATACCTTGACTTTGGCTCTGAAATTGTTCCGCAACATGATTTTTAACAGAGGCAACAGTCTTAGGATTTGTCATTCGCTTTTGCTCACTCCAAGCAACGAAAGCAATTCCTCCAACCACACTTAAAGCAACAGTAAAAGCTGGCGGTTTTCCTCCAGTAACTAAAAGCATTAATAAGAAACCAGTCCCAACTTGAACTGTTTGCTTAATTAACGAATTAAATCCCGCTTTAGCCTCTTCATAAAGACTAATATCTTTATGGTTGATTCGAGCCATGTCCACCACCTCCTTGACCTTTTCTTAAGTTTCGCAAATCTGCCCAAAATCTGCCAATAATGCGCCCCGCTAAAATGATCCAAAGTAGAAAATCAGAAGTTACTATGATGAAGCAAGCATATCTTGAAGGACTCCAAGCACTTTCTTGCAGACAAACAAGAAAATCAGAAAAGCTTTTACCAATAATCCATTGACCAATTAAACCCGGAACTTGTAAAAGTATACTGAGTGCGATCGCATCCTGAACCGATAAATAAACCGTTCTCCACAAATCCCCCAACAAAGCTTTACCCACCAAATCCAAAGGTTCCCAAATATTCATTAAAATCCTCTCTGTTCGCCTACCCAAACGAGTCTTTGATTGAACAGGTGTAGGTGGCGGTGCGGGATTAGGATTAGGCTGAGGATTTGGTGGCTGTGTCATGAAATAATTTGCTATTGTAGACTTTGCCTAAATAGCATTTTAATTCCTTCAAGACTTACCCAGAAAAAAACTACCAAAAATTTAAAGGCGTTCTCTTTTTCCAAGAACGCCCTAAGTAATATAGCAATAGTTAACAGAATGACTGAATCGGTAAGTGAATATTTTAAAGGAATGGCAAACTTGTCAGAATTAAAATTTCTAGCTTAAAGAAGCATCGCTGCGATCGTAAGTTGCTCGGAAAGAAGGTTCCAATTTTCCCTGAGTATGAACCCAATTATCCACATCAACAGACAAGCCCATTTCCGCTGCCGCACGACCTAGCATAGATTGCTGGCGATTTTTAATCAAGTGGTGGTGCCGCATCATCAAAGACCGCGCTTGTTCTTGTGCAGACATGACCTTTTCTCCTTGTTCAACTTGTTCGTTACACCTTCACTATTTAAGATAACAGGAAATTCTGTAACTTTAGCTACAGAAATCAGTTATTTTCACAAAAATTTACAATAATTTTTCGGATCGCCTAATTCTTCTCGTTGTTAGCAAGGATCTGTAAAATCCCTCTATGCCAGAGATATCAGAGGGCGTTACCCTAAATTGGGAACCCATGATTTAAAGAAAATGCTTACACCTTGTCATATCGTTGTTGAAGGCAATCCAGTAGTCATCTACGCCAGCAGGAATGGTGTACCTGAAAAAGTCTTACCACTCCTTGAACCATTCTTAGCAAAATTTTGGGAAGAGAGAGAAACCTGTGGCGAGTACGGTGACACCGCAGAATGTTTAGTAGCTCAAATAGTCGTCAGATTTGGTTATGAAATATGCGAAGACGATTATTCCAACCTCCGAGTAGGAATAAACTATGCCCCAGACGCTAAATACATCTATTTCATACGGATGAATCGCCAACTTAATACTTTGATTCCCAGCGAAGAGTATCGCAGCAATCCCAATTTGGGCATCAAAGCCTGTCGTGAATTTGCTACAAAAAACTGTTAAATATAATTAAACTAAAAGGCAAACTTTAATATTAAATATTGAAATTTGCCTTTCATCCTCCTTAAGGCTACTTTTGATTAATCTGCTGCCATAAAAAGTCAAATATAACTAAAAAATTAGCTGGCATTATTATTAATTTAGAACTCAATCCACTTCATAAAGGGGAGTTAAATATGCCCGCCCAGCCGCCATTTTTTGTGTTAACAGACCAGGCAGATAATTTTACGATCGCCCCAGGATTGCTAAATACTTTACCTGGCGGATTACTAGCCTTAGCTGGAGACGACACAGTGATCGGCTCAGTCCAAGCAGACATTGTTAACGGCAACCAAGGAAACGATCGCTTACTCTTAGGAAAAGGCGACGACACCATCTTTGGAGGCGCAGGAAACGATACCATTGCTGGAGAGCAAGGCAAAGACTTCTTTTCCGGCGATCTGGGAAATGACATACTCTACGGTGGCGGTATCACCAACCAATTTCCAGATGATTTAGGCGACACAATTTACGGTGGAGAAGGTAACGACACCATTTTTGGGCAAGCAGGAAACGACTTCCTCAACGGTAATCAAGACAACGACTATCTTGTAGGAGGTACAGGCAACGACATCATTCGTGGTGGCAAAGGTGCAGATGTCCTCATTGGTAGTCAAGGTGCAGATACCCTATTTGGCGATGTTGGTCAAGATGCGCTGGTTGGAGGTGTTGCAGATGCAGGTGTGGTGGACGTTGATGTATTTGTTCTGCGCGGAGATGCGGGAGCCAATAAATTAGCCCAAGCAGACCTAATCTTAGATTTCTCCCTTGGCGATAAAATTGGCATTTCAAAATTTCAAGGAGGGATTGGATCGCTATCCCTACAAGAAATTATCCCTGTTGGAGTTAATGAATTTATCAATCAATTGTCCCCTGAACTACAAGCAGCACAAAAATCCGGCTTAATCAACTTAAATGACTTTGCCTTTAACGGTCTAATTCAAGGTACAGCAATTAGTCTCACTACTAACGGCCCTGTTTTAGGTATAGTCCTCAATCAGAGCGCCGTCCAAGTCAATGCGTCTTTATTTACCGTCACAGAACCCTAGTTAGGAGTAGGGGAGGTGGGGAGGTGGGGCGATGGGGAAGTGGGGCGATGGGGAGATGGGGAGGTGGGGAGATGGGGAGGTGGGGCGATGGGGAGATGGGGAGGTGGGGAGGTGGGGAGATGGGGAGATGGGGAGATGGGGAGATGGGGAGGTGGGGAGAAAATTTAACTTACAACTTTTTCCTTAACTCAAAACTCAAAACTCAAAACTCAAAACTTCCTCAGTCCCCTTGTCCCCTTGTCCCCAGTCCCCAGTCCCCAGTCCCCAATCCCCATTACCCTGCATTTGCCACAACTGAAGCAGTCGTCAATAAGTCGAAAGCAGTTTTATATTGTTGATCTACTTCTGTAGCAATTTGGTCAAATGCAGTTGGTTCCCAGCTGACTATGCGATCGGGAGTAATCCCTAACTTGTTAATGTCATGATGATTAGGCGTTTCGTATTTGGCGACAGTTACCGCTAAACCGGAACCATCAGACAAATCAAACAGTGATTGAATTAAACCTTTACCAAAAGTTTTTTCACCGACGATTTGGGCGCGTTGATTGTCCTGTAGAGCACCAGCCAAAATTTCGCTCGCACTAGCAGTACCACGATTGACTAAAACTACTAAAGGATCGGTCGTTAGTGGTGCATTTGTTGCTTCAAAGCTACCAATAATGCCTTGACGATTAACTGTGTAAACAATGGTGCCTCGATCCAACCAGAAACGAGCAATTTCTACTCCGGCTTGTAATAATCCACCGGGATTGTTCCGCAAATCTAAAATATAGGCATCTGCACCTTGTTTTTCTAGGCTAGAAATCGCGTGAGCTACTTCTGTTACCGCGTTACCATTAAATTGGTTTAGGCGAATGTAACCTACCGGAACAGTTCCGGGTGAAGTACGCAATTCGGCAATTACAGGGTTAAGGGCAATGCGATCGCGCACTAGTGTAACTTCTTTGGCTTCTTCCTGTTGCCGTCTCACCGTCAAAACTACTTGGCTACCCCTTAGCCCACGCATCCGAGTCGCAGCTTCGTCTAAAGTAAACTGGGTAGTGGAAACGCCATCGATTTTCAAAATCCGATCGCCAGGTTTAATCCCAGCTTTTTGGGCTGGCGATCCCGCAATGGGCGTTACTACCAGCAAATTCCCAGTTTCTTCATCCGTAGCAATCTGTAGTCCAACTCCTGTCAGTTCTCCAGAAGTAGATACCTGTAAATTCCGGTATTGGCTAGGCTGAAGATGTCGCGTAAAAGGATCGTCTAAACTAGCTAACATCTTGCCAATTACAGAGTAAGCTTCTTCTCGGTTCTTGGTGCGTTGTTTCAAGGCGTTTTGCCGCACTAACCACCAGTTTTGATGGTTAAACGTCTCATCCACGTAGGATTGATTGACAATGCGCCATACCTCTGCTATCAGCTTTTGGTTTTCGGTATCAGCCGTAGCAGACGGAACCCACCAACCTAATCCCAAAATAACTGAGAGAGTTAGAGAAAGAACAATTCGCAAAAAACGGTTTTTCATAGGCACGAATTTTAAACAATATTTTACAAAAATCTAGCGAGAAAACCCACAGGAAGAAGACAAGGGAACCAGGGGACAAGGTGATAACTCAAAACTCAAAACTCAAAACTCAAAACTATTAACATGATTGAGGTAGAAGTCCATAATTCATTGCGAGCATTCCTTAGAGAGTGTAAAGAGACATACTGGCCCCACCATTTAACTATGGCTAGATTGGTGGCTCGTGCCTTACGATTGGAAAGAAGTGCTTTGATTCAAGTGGGCGCTCCCACTTCGGCAAATGTCCGCTATCGTCTAAGTTATTTAGCACCTGCTTTAATGTGGTCTGGGCCAGTAATTGTGGTAGCGACGGAAGCAGTACAGCAGCGACTCCTCAAGGTAGAAATTCCCCAATTACAAGGTTGGTTAACTACGGAAAAGGAAATTTTTGTTGGTGATGCTCTCCCCGATCGTAACTTTACTGGGTTGTTAATTACTTCGCCGAAAGCTTGGTTGAGCGATCGCCTCACCACAAAAACTCAGTTCGGTCACGGTATCCCCACTATCCTCGATGGTGTAGATGATTTGGAAACTTGGACGCGCCAACAGTTAACCGCTACCATTACTCCTAGCGATTGGGAAGATTTGATCCAAGCTTTTCCCCATCGCATTGAGGCAATCCGAAATGCTAAGGTACAACTAACCAAGGAAATTTTCCAGCATCCTGCTAATCCCTACGAATGCTATTTGTTGGAAAGTGAAGAAAAACAGGTTCTAAATTATTTATTTACTGTTTTAAGTCTAGACCAGCAAGATTCTGCTACATTTTCCAGTTTGCCAACTAATTGGCAGAAATTTTGGCTCATATTTACTACCCCTGGACAAATGTATTGGGCGCAAATTGCCCGGAGTCAAGGTTTATTTACTGTTTACTGCGGTCCGATCGAAGTCGCAACTCCATTAAAACCTATCTGGCTAGAGCAACCTGTAGTTTTAATTGGTGGCGCTTTGGAGTTGGAAGCGGTTTCCCCCATCTATCGCCAGCAGTTAGGATTAGGAGATTTAACTTGTTTGAAGTTTTCTTTGGATCGTCAAACCGAACTAATTCAGCTTTACGTGCCAGATAGTTTCCCGCTACCAAATACAGCCCAGTTTCAAGCTGCGTTATTACAAGAAATTCGCAGATTGTTAGTAGTTAGTGTTGTGGTAGAAGGATTGACGGTACTTTTGGTTAGTGATGTGCCGCTAAAAGCTCAAGTTGGCGCAGAAATTGCCGCTGAGTTTGGTTCGCGAGTCCAAGTAGAAAAAACTTGTTTGGATGACAATGGAATTTTGGTGGCTGGCTGGGAATTTTGGCTGGAACACCAAGATGTTTTACCTGCGCCTCACCTGTTGTTGATTGCCACTTTACCAATTCCTTCTTTGGAAAATCCTTTAGTAGCTGGTCGAGTGGCTAATTATAAACAACAGCATCAAGATTGGTTTCGCTTGTATTTGTTGCCAACTGCTTTGAATGTTTTGCAACGAGCGATCGCACCTGTTCGCACCACTCAAGGCGTAGTAGCTCTACTCGACAGTCGCACCATTCACCGCAGTTACGGTCAACAAGTCCTCACCGCCTTAAGCCCTTTCGCCCGCATCAACTATTTAGACCCTAACTTGTTTTCCTCAGAGAGTTAGCTATAATTATAGTTTTGTCAAGTACAAACTTGTCAAAGTCAATAAAGGTTATCATTAAGCCAAGGCATAGCATTCTTGGAGCGAGCAGTTATGGGTGAAGCAAAAAGACGTAAGGAAGCTCTAAGGGAACAATACGGCAAAGAAGCTAACATAGCTCCCTGGTTTCCTGTAACTAAAACTCAAGCACAACAATTTGTTAAGTGGACAAGCCGAGGCTCATGGATTGGGATCGGTCTTTTAGTTGTTGTTTGGGTAAGCGTCCGGTTTATTGGCCCTGCTTTGGGTTTGTGGCAAGTTAACTAGAATCTGATAGGCGTTGCGACTCTTAGATCTGGGACAAGTGTTATAGACAACAAACAAAGTTAAGTTTTCATGACATCGGAGATCGATGTATCTCGCAAGAATGAACTATATGCGGTCTCAAAGCGTCTAGGATTACTGTGGCTTAGCTGGGAATGTCGTTCCTGATACGACCAAAAAATAATCGTTCAGTTAACTTTAAAGCAAACCTACAAGTTGCCTGGTTGGAAAGTTGTTTCAAATTCACGATCTGGAGCAGAATAGACCAAATGTTAAGAAAATCTAAAATAGGTTTAAAATTAGGTGTGGTGGCTGGAGGATAACAGTGTTTATCAGACTTGCAAAACAACATTCGCAGTTTGTCCAAGATCTGGTGATGAATCTTCAAGCATTGGCGATCGTGCTGGAGCGCAGAGGTTATTTAGCCTCTTGCTATACCTGCGGCGATCAGATGTCTAGCGCATCTTTTATGGTCAGTTTGGGAGATAATCACCTAATTAGATTTTTGGTGTCAGATTATGGCATCACTTGGACGGAGATGCGAGACGATCGAGAATTGATGAAGCTAGAGGGTGCAGAAGCGATCGCTCAGCTACAAGAACTCGCCAATTTGCTCAAATATCAACCCGAATCCACTTCGTCTTACACTGCGACGGTAGCACAAACCATCTAAGCAGGTTCGAGAAGCAGATTCTACAGGTGAGCCAGAACTTTACACCATCTAAAGTTTAGTGCGATCGGTTAGACGCTGAAACAACTCCCTCAGCTTCACTGAACTGCTAATCTAAAAATTGAGATGTTAGTTCAATTGGCAATTTTAGCCTGCTGTTTAATATGAGCGTTCCTGATTCGGGATGGCAACACCATTTTGTAGAGACTAATGACATTCGCTTGCATTGCGTGACCCAAGGTGAAGGAGAATTAGTAATTCTTTTGCATGGGTTTCCAGAGTTTTGGTACTCGTGGCGGCACCAAATTCCTGTGTTAGGACGTTACTTTAAAGTGGTGGTTCCAGACCTGCGAGGCTACAACTACTCAGATAAGCCAGCGAGTGGCTATGATTTGGACACGCTAAGCGCAGATATTCGCGGTTTAATCGAGCGTTTTGGCAAAACTCGCGCTCACATCGTCGGACATGATTGGGGTGGAGCGATCGGTTGGCACTTAGCACAGAAATTTCCTGAATGTATCGATCGATTAGCCATTCTCAACGCACCTCACCCAGAGCAATTCGTCAAAAACTTAATCGGTAACATCGACCAATTGCGTCGTACTTGGTTCTTGCTATTATTTCCGATTCCAGCACTCCCAGAATGGTTAATTCAACACAATCTGAAAACTTTTGTCCGCAACCTGTTTCGAGAACACGCCATTCGCAAAGCACCCTTCACGACTGAAGTCATGAATATTTACCAAAATGCTTTAGCAAAACCCCTTGTTTTAACAGCTGCAATTAATTATTATCGCCAAATGCTCTCACCCCAAGCTTGGTTACAGCATCGAGAAGAACAAACTAAACTAATCACAGTTCCTACTCTGGTGCTTTGGGGTGAAGAGGATGCTTTCTTAAGCAACAAACTTACCCAAGATTTAGACCAATTAATTGCCGCACCCTTTCAACTCAAATTTATTCCCAATTGCGGACATTGGATTCAGCAAGAAGCTCCCGACACAGTAAATAGAGAATTGTTGAAATTTCTGCGATCGACTGAAAAATTGTTTATCAAGAAAAGGTAAAGTTCGTAAAAATAAGTTTAAGAAAGACTGAGACTTTGGCTCAGTCTTTTTAGTCAAAATCGAAAAATTTATCTGAGGTTTGCTATTAATTTGCCTTTAACTTTTACTCACATGGTTCTGCTTGGTAAAGCTCTTGTTAGTTAGTAATATCCAGAAAAAATCTCCGTACTTTACCTTCAACTGGTAGAAATTTTAACTATAAAGTTAAGTTACTACTCAGGGAGTCAGGAAGTTGCTTGGTTTATATTATAAAGTGAGGCATTTTAATAGATCGTTAATAGAGCGAAGCTAATTCTGGGTTTGGCAATAACCGCTAACTTAAGCTTTTAGTAGCCGTCATTAAATAAGCAAGCAAACGCAACAATAAAATAGTCCTGAATGTAATCTCAGATTGAATATCTGGAAAATTACGGTTAATCTGGATATGTCAAAAGGGATGCACTTACTATAATCTAAACGTACTTAAATTATGGAACTAGAAAAACGCCTTGGTCTATACCAAGTGTTTCTCAAAATTTATGAACATAATCGTGGTCTGCTGGATGAGATTCTCCAATTAGAGAATCTGCCATTTCCTTATTTAAGCAGTCGAGTTCCAACTTATATCCAGGGTGTTGTGCAGGAGCAAGAAGTTTACCTGATCACTAATTTAGTGAGCGGGAACACGCAAACTCTGTTTCAGCCACAAAAGATTTGGATTATAGGACGCGATCGCTGTTTAGCCTTAAGATTAAGAGATCGATGGATTTCGCGCCAACACGCAGCAATTCAATATGTAGAAGCTGAAGGATTCTACTTAATAGATCTCAATAGTACTAATGGAACATTTATTAACGGCGAGCCAGTTTTTCATCCTCAGCTACTCAAAGACGGCGATCGAATTCGGCTGGGAAGCTTGACAATTTCCTTTTTCTTAGCGCAAACAGCGCAAAAGTTGGAGCCAATTTCCTCCGAAATAGTAGCGCAAATGAAATTGCCATTAAATCATTGCGAAGTACCTAAGCCAGAAAATCCACCAGCGAAGATCGAGGGAGAGAACAAAGCTGAGTGTAATGTAGATAAGGATACTTCAGTTCATCAAAGGCAAAAACCATTTCTTGGGGAAGAAACTTCGCCATCTACTGTGCTTAATTTAAGTTCAACTCAGCAAGCAGAAATTCTCGATCGCTTTCTCACTAGTCGGCAAACTTCCGCGTAAAATTTTAGAGAAAATTACAACATAGGGGTAATTCATGAATTACCCCTACGCTGTGACGAGAGTCACTTAATTAAATTAGTCGTCTATATCAACAACCTCATCTTCTTCCTCAATATCGCTTGGGTGTGCCACTGAATTAGCAGAGACAACAGCACCTTTATCGAGCTTTTCCCGAATTTCTTGCTGTATTGTTTTAGCCAACTCAGGATTTTCATCCAAGTATTTAATAGTATTGTCTCGCCCTTGACCAATATTATCGCCGTTGTAGCTGTACCAAGCGCCTTTGCGGTTAATTACGCCAGTTTCCTCGGCAATATCGACAATACAACCCATTGTCGAAATGCCTTTGCCAAAGATAATATCAAACTCGGCAATGCGGAACGGAGGCGCAACTTTGTTTTTGGCAACTTTAACTTTAACGCGAATCCCAAACTCGTCGGTGCCTTTTTTCAAAGTTTGAATCCGCCGAATGTCAAGTCTGACGGAAGCGTAGAACTTCAGCGCATTACCACCTGTAGTAGTTTCTGGATTACCGTAAGTAACGCCGATTTTTTGCCGCAATTGGTTGAGGAAAATGACGGTACAGCCAGATTTGCCGATATTACCTGTAATTTTCCGCAAAGCTTGGCTCATTAAGCGAGCTTGTAAACCTACGTGAGCATCGCCCATGTCGCCTTCAATTTCGGCGCGAGGTACTAAAGCGGCTACTGAGTCTATTACTACAACATCAACTGCTGCCGATCGCACTAACTGATCGACGATTTCTAACCCTGCTTCACCAGTATCGGGTTGCGAAACGAGTAAATTTTCAATATCCACGCCTAGCGCTGCCGCGTAGGTGGGATCTAGGGCGTGTTCTGCGTCTACGAAGGCAGCAATTCCACCTGCTCTTTGCACTTCTGCGATCGCGTGTAGCGCCACCGTCGTTTTCCCCGAACTTTCTGGGCCATATATTTCTATTACCCGCCCTTTGGGTAAGCCACCACCCAAAGCTAAATCTAATGTTAACGAGCCACTGGGGATGGTTTCCACTCTCATGCGAGTGGCATCTCCCAAACGGACGATCGCCCCTTTACCGAATTGACTCTCTATTTGTTTAAGTACTAGGTTTAGGGCTTTTTCCTTGCCAGCAATATTTTGGGCTTTTTCCTTGCCAGCGATATCATTTGATGCAATAGTCATTACCGCGCCTCTAGGGTTAGGAGGATTAAAAACTGTTGGTCTGGAAGTCTGGACTAGAACAGATATACTATTCTAGTTTAGAATTTCCCAGTGAGAACGTCCAAAATTTGACTAATCTAAATAGTTAAGACGTTTATTTAATTGGGAGTCTAGCATCCCAGAGGAATCTGGTGCTTTAAGCTTTTTTAAGTTCGCCTTGAGACGATATGAGTTCAAACCTTTCCCATAATCTCATACTAGAAACAGCCTTATCAGTGGACGGAATCACCGACTACATAAAGGAATTGCTGGAAGAAGACGCAAATCTCACGCAGGTTTGGGTGTACGGAGAAGTTTCTAGTGCTAGTCAACATCCTAAAGGGTTATTTTTCACCCTGCAAGACTCGGAAGGTACAGCATCGATTCGCTGCGTAGTTTGGGGTAATTTAGTGAAAGAGTTGGTACAAATGCCCAAAAAAGGCGAACAAGTGCTGGTTTTGGGTAGTTTGAGTGTATTTCAGCAGCGGGGAGAATATCAACTGCGAGTTTGGCAAGCTTTGCCAGCTGGGGAAGGTTTACAGGCGTTACGCTTTCAGCAGTTGCGAAACCGTTTGCAGGCGGAAGGGTTGTTTGATGAGGAAAGAAAGCGATCGCTTCCTCCCCATCCCCAAACGATCGCAGTTGTGACTTCGCCGCAAGCAGCTGCTTGGGGAGATATTCAAAAGACTCTGAAACAGCGTTATCCTGGTTTGCAGGTGTTGTTGTCTCCAGCGATCGTGCAGGGAGAACAAGCACCAGATTCGATTGTAGCGGCGATCGCCAGAGTTGAAAAAGATAGTCGAGCCCAGGTGATAATTTTGGGGCGTGGTGGTGGTTCAGTTGAAGATTTGGCTTGTTTTAATGATGAAAGAGTGGTGAGAGCGATCGCTTTTTCTTCCATTCCCATTGTCACAGGAATTGGGCATGAAAGAGATGAATCTTTGGCTGATTTAGCAGCTGATTTTGCCGCCCACACTCCCACAGCAGCAGCAGAAATTGTGGTTCCTGAATTAGCTGATTTAATTATTGAGCATCAAGAAAGAGTTGTGCAGTTGCAGACGTTGATTAATCAGCAAATTCAAAGGGAGGGAAGTAGACTTTTGTTATTACGAAATCGGTTGCGGCGTTTGCAGATTGATCGGGATATTGAGGAGAAAGGGCGATCGCTTTCTTGGTTACAGCAAAGGTTAATTCAAGCAACTAATCAGCAGTTTGAAACAGCTAATCAGCGTTGTCAATTGTTACAGCAAAAGTTGGCAACTTTAGATCCAAAATCGGTTTTACAAAGAGGTTATGCTGTGGTAAGAAATCAGGCGGAATGTATTGTAAAATCAGGTGAAGGTTTGCAGGTTGGGGAGGAGTTATTGATTCAGTTGGGAAAGGGAAAGGTTAAGGTTGAGGTGAGAGAGGTTTTAAAAGATTTGAAACCGCAGAGACGCAGAGGACGCAGAGGGTAATTTGGAGACTGGAGAAGAGTAGTTTTTATAGTTCATGAAAGTCTCTGGTAAAGGTCGAAGTATATAATTATTTCATCTGCGTTCATCTGCGTTTATCTGCTTTCATCTGCGTTAAAAAAAAGATTTGCGATTTTTGCAAAGTCTTTATTTTATTGAACCGCGAAGACGCGAAGAGCGCGAAGAGAAGAGGAAGAAAGAGGTTTTTTTGATGAGTAAGTCTATTCGGAAAGAGTCGGAAGATGTTTTGCTGCAACAGGGTTTTAATTATGAGGAAACTGTGGCGAGGGTTGAGGAAATAGTCGCGGAAATTGAGTCGGGAGAGTTGGAGTTGGGGGAAGTGTTTGAGGAGTTTGCGATCGCAGTTGAAGCGTTACTTAAATGTCAGAATTTTCTAGCACAAAAGAAGCAAAAAGTCAATTTACTAATCGAAACTTTAGAAGATGAAACAGAAACTTTTTGAAACAATTTCATTACCCAACAGAAAAGTTAATGCTAACATCTGTTGTTCATCTGTAGTTAAAAATGCCAAAGAAATCAGACTAAGCAATACTACCCCGCTTGCGAGTTTCCTTGTAAGAAATTCCCACATTTTTCAATCCAGCTTTAATCATTTGTTGTTCTAAAAAAGCAAAGAAACGGGCGCGATCTTCCCCCTTAATTACCGCATGATTATGCGCCTCAGACAACGAAATTGGATAACCATAACCTTTTTGAATTTGTCCTAACATTAAACTTAAAGCTTGATTCAATAAAGTAGAATTTTCAGCTACCCAAGCGGGAAATTCTACTCTAGCAATTTCGCTTCCCACATGAACATAACAAAAATAAATTTGATGACTTTCCCCATATAAATTTAAAATACGCATCGTACTTTTCCATAAAGGTGTACGTTGTCCAGGTTTTAAAATAGACAACCAAAATGGCGGATCTCGCAAAGCATCAAAAACCTGACAAGGCGGTTTTTTCTCATCCGCATCACCGCAATTAACCACACAATTTGGAGTAGAATGAGGACAAGCTTGTAAGCGAAGTAAATTCAAACTTTCCGTACTTCGAGACGCACTAATATAACCTATAAGCGGAACTTCTGCTAACCGAATTTGTTCCCAAGCTTCTAAAATTGGCGGTAAAATGCGATCGCAAGCATCCCCCGGTAAACCCTCCAAAAACCAATAAATCAACGAACCATCCACCAACGCCAAAGTCGGAACTTGAAAATTTCCCTCTTTTTGACTTTCTACCCAACTTGTAACTAATTCTGCTAAAGCGATCGCCTCCGAAACAGTCCGCCGATACCCCATCCATTCTTCAACTCGAATCCCCCATTGGCGGGAAACATACAAATCTTCCGGTCGGTAAAAAACTTCCGGTAAACTATCTAATAAAGGGTATCTTCCTTGTCCATAATGAAACACCACCCGCCCAATATTTATTAAATAACAATAAGCAATTTCGTGGTGACTCGGTGAAATTTGCGAACCATCTGTTGCAATAACCGTGTGAACTTTTGGCGGAACAGGAATATCAATACAACTATTTAAAGGTTCCACTGGAGTAGGAACAGAAAAAATAAAGCGATCGCGCCATTTTTCCTGAATTTCTACCAACTCTTCCTGTCTATAACTCGCCTCCACCATCAACTTTTGCGCTATCTCTAACCGTTGACGACTAGCAACACTTTCCGCCGCTAAGTGTTCGCTTAAACCTTGCATTTGTCGCGCAATCTTTGTTAGATCCAGCATAGTTCTAAATTCTTACCACGCCCAGTTATCTTGCCATTTTACCGTACCTTCAGGCACTAAAATCCAGCGACGGTTAACCAAATTTTCCCGCAAAGGTTCTTGATTTTCTCGCCACATGGCGTACTTGTATGCGATCGCCTTTCCCGCACTCTCATTAAACGAAATTTCCCCAAACCAAGTATTAGGATTAATATACTCCAACGGGTAAGCTTTACTAATATCCCAATTCCCTAACTCAGGACAATCTCCCGTCACTACAATTGTTTCACCAAATTTAGTTTGCACTCCGTTTAATTGCACTCTCGCAATAGTTTTTCCCTTCACTCTTTCTCCCAAATAACTGAGGATAATCATTTCTTTTCTCTTCAGTTCTAACCCCAGTAATTGCCCATTTTTAATTTCAAACTTACGCCCTGATAAAATACACCTATATTCTCCATCTTCCAAATCAATATAAGCAATATCAATCTTCACATAATTACCTTTATTCATCGCCACAAAACAACGAGAATCTCTGTAGCGTCGCACATAACAATAAACATCAGGAGTAATATATTTTTGTACCTGACTTCCCAAAGAAACCGCCGGATTTATTCTTCTTAATTTCGATAACAACTGCAAATCTTTATAAATTTGCGTATCCATATCCCACTTTTCCATCATCGGGCGATTGTATGGATCTTTTCCGCCATTTGTATTATTATGCAAATACTGTTCCGTACCATAATAAATACAAGGAATACCACGAGATGTCATAATTAAATTAATTGCCAATCTCAAAATTTCTGGATCGGGATTCAAACTTTGAAATCGTGGCATATCATGATTATCGATAAAAGTTATGAGTTCGGTAGCGCGATCGTACAAATAATCCAAATCCAACACCTTTTGGATTAAATGAAAACCCCCTTCACTATTTTTCGCTAACGCCGCCCGAACTCCTTCACAAAAAGCAAAATCTAAAATCGACATTCCAGACTTATTAGTAAAATTGGCAGATTTGCCATCCCAAGGTTTACCAAACCCCCATTCACCAAAGATAAAAACTGAAGGTTTATGAGTTTGAATATCGCTAACAAACTCTTGCCAAAACCAAATTGTCATGTGCTTTACTGTATCTATTCGTAAAGCATCAACCCCTCGATCCAACCATTGTTTAATTGCCGATTTTATATAATTCCGATAATCAATATTACTCTCATTAAAAGTAGCTAATCCCGAAAGTTCGCAATATAAAAGTTGCCATTCATCTTCCCAATTAGTAATCTCTCCATTGTGATAATACCAATTATTCACATCATTATAAAAATCCGCAATTAAAACTCCATCATCATAAAGTTCTCCCTTATGTCCATTAACATCCGGGCTACTATGATTACAAACAATATCTAAAATTAACTTCATTCCCCGCTTGTGCATCTCCTTAATTAATCTATCAAAAACATTGCATTCCAACAGGGAAGTAGACTCATTACTATTTACCAACCGGGGATTAATTCTTTTAAAATCTTTTGTCCAATAACCGTGCATTGCTGCAAATTCAAACTGTAATTCCTCCACTTGTTCAAACAAAGGAGACAGCCAAATTGCCGTTACACCTAGATTTTTTAAATAATCTAATTTATCAATAACCCCTTGTAAATCTCCCCCCCAATATTTCCCCCATTTTTGCCTAGTTGGATCGTAAAGTTCAGGATTTGGGCCTACACTATTATTAGGATCGCCATCGTGAAAGCGATCGACAATAATAAAATAAATCGTTTCTTGCCGAAATTCGATCGCCCGAGTAAACAAAAACTCAAAATCTGCGTACTTATTCGGTATAACCTCTTCCGTATGAAAACCAGCCGCCGCCTTCGCTGCTGCACTATCAATTCTTAACTCAGAAGCAGGAGTTTGTACCATCAGATTAAACCTCCTTTTTGTTTATATCCAGTTAATTATCATCAATCTTTATCTGCGGACATCTATAGTAAAAAAAACTCAATCAAAAGCTAACGCATAATCGGACTAGCATGATGATTAATTAAATACCACTTTTGCCCCATCCGTTCAAAAATATTTGTTGCTAAAGACTGCGCCTGAGTTCTCCTCCCACTCAAAATCTGAAATACATTTTCCACCAACACAACATAAGCCAAATCCCCCCGAATTTCATTGGTAACAATTTCTACATCAATCTCAACGTAACTAGTGTTTTTAAATATTTGTTCCCAAGAATAGCGAATATCTTTCCAACCCCGCAAAACATTCCAACCAGGATGGACACAAATAGTCACCACTCCCTGTGACCAAACATTACTCATCGCCTCAATATCTTTCTTTTCAAAAGCGCGATAGAAAGCTTGGTTAGCCTCCAAAACCTCATTGCTATTGGTCATTATTTTTACAAACTAATAGTTAAACCCAAGCCGCAAAATCTTGCGTAAATTGAGCAAGCGACAACAACTTAATTCGGTTATCATTTGCGATCGAATCGCGTATTTGCTGAGTATTGTAACCCCAATCAGCCAAAAATAACCTTACCGAAGCTAAATCCGATTCCTGTTCTACCAACTGCAACGCCTTCAATCTATCTTCCACAAACCAGATATTAACCGAACTTCCGCCCGCCCCAATTAATTCCCGTAAAATCTCATACTTCGGGCGTTTATACTCCTTCCCAATAATCCTTTCTTCCGGGATTTCCACACTTTGTTCTTGCAACAACTGACGAACAAAACGCCCCTCTTTCGTAGTGATAATGTAGATTTTAACCGAATTGGCGATCGCACTCCGCAACCTCTCCACCACGCCCGGATAAAACCGATGCAACCCCAACCAACCCGCTAAATCCTTACTAATCCACTCATCCCGTACCCCATCCAAAATCGCCCCTACCTCAGCAGCTTTCAAACCTTCCTCGTTAGTAATCCGCTGCACCACACCTACCCAATCCGCCCAAATCCTCTCCTCAACAACACCCAAAATCAACGCCCGTAACAAAATAGGCATTTCCCAACCCACCTCAATCACCGGGCGCAACCGATAAAAATTTTCCGCTAAACCCTCCGGTGGCTTTTCATCAGTAGGATGCCAAATTTTACAATAACTTCGCCAAGAAGTCTGAAAATACTCAATTAACCCATCACAAACAACCCCATCAAAATCCAGAGCTAAAATCGTAGGACTAAGTTCAGACATAAAATTACCCTCCTCAGAAATTGTGTGATTTTAGAGTGAGGGCGAAGAACTGGGGTGCAAGGATTCGAACCTCGGAATGTCTGGACCAAAACCAGATGCCTTACCACTTGGCGACACCCCATTGCGTTAACCTTGTTTATCTTAACACTCAGTTACCTAGTTTTGTCAACAAATTTAGTAGAAATTTCTTAAACTTTTTTCTAGAATTGAGTCCATTGTAGGTTCGTCGTGAGTACTTCAGTGCTGTAGCGCTAAAGCATTCGCAACGAACCCGATTCTTAAGCTGGATAAATCCGCAACCGTCGATTAGGTTCGTCCCCAAAGCTAGAAGAACGCAAGCGGTAATGTTCCACCAACTCATGCTGCATTTTTCGCACCGTCGCCGAACGAGGAAGCAACTCCACAGGTTGTCCCTTCGGAATCACAATCTGTTCTACCGCTAACCTAGCCTCTTCCAAAGCCTCAATCTCGTCATTGCTACCATTCTTAGTAAATAGCCGCAAATCCGGTAAATCAAGCACTTCACCTACATCGATATGCAACATCCTCTGCAAACCGTGAGTAATTTCCGCTACCGTACTCGCCTTAATCGTGTGGATGGGAATATGACGCGCCTTAGAAATTTGCCGCAACTTCGAGTGATTTTTCACATGAGACCTTAGCGCTAAAACCGCATCCGCCCCATCTAAATCTTTAGTCAAAACCACTGGCAACTTCAACACATCAATTACTTGATCCAGTTGATGACGACTAATACCATAAGGATAGATATGCAGTGGCAAATCTTCCCCATTTGGCCCTGGCATAAACTCATTTTCAGCGAAACCAAAATCGCTCTTAAAAGCATCCTGTTGCTGGAAAGAAGCATCCAACAATTGCTCAAAGCTTTGTTTTTCCGTAAAAACTTCTGGCTTGTTTGCAGAAACAGGAGTCATTTGTCCTGAAGCACGCCAACCTGTTGGTTTCCAAGCAGGCGAAGATTGCGGTTGATGAGTAGAAATTGGATTAGTAGGTAATTCCCTGGTAATTTTTACTTCCCCAGCATCATTCACAGTCCGCACTTGCAAACTCGGTTGTCTTCCCCGCAGCAAGCTATCTACTGTATCCGCAGTACTTTCGTGAACTACCCAGCGTTCCCGTTCCAGCATTTCGACGGCAATTTCAAAAGTTGGCGGTGCTTTGCGTTCCAAAACTGTCTTTTGCGAACCCCTGCGCCGTGCTTCTTCGTCACCCAAGGTAACAGCTTGAATTCCCCCTACTAAATCTGACAAAGTAGGGTTTTTAATCAAGTTTTCAATTCGATTACCATGAGCAGTACCAACTAACTGTACGCCTCTTTCGGCAATAGTACGTGCTGCTGAAGCTTCTAATTCTGTACCAATTTCATCAATGACAATTACCTCTGGCGTATGGTTTTCTACTGCCTCAATCATCACTTGATGTTGCAGTTCGGGACGGGCAACCTGCATCCGTCGCGCCCTTCCAATCGCCGGGTGAGGAATATCGCCATCGCCAGCAATTTCGTTAGAGGTGTCGATTATGACTACCCGCTTGCCCAATTCATCGGCTAAAACACGGGCAATTTCTCGTAAAACGGTGGTTTTACCTACGCCGGGACGACCTAGCATCAATATTGATTTGCCAGTTTCTACCAAGTCACGGATCATGCCGATCGTACCAAAAATAGCCCGCCCCACACGACAGGTTAAACCAATAATCTCTCCAGCACGATTGCGAATCGCACTAATTCGGTGTAGGGTTTGCTCAATGCCTGCTCGGTTATCGCCGCTAAAATGCCCTACACGACTGATGCAATAATTCAAATCTTCCCGCGACACAGGCTGTTCGGAAAGATATTCTGCTTTGCCAGGAAAACGCGCTTCAGGTCGCCGCCCCAAATCTAATACTACTTCTATCAAAGTACTTTTTAATGGGTGCTGCTCCACAGCCAGTCTAATCTCTGCTGGCAAAATTTCTAGTAAGTTATAAAGGTCGTCTGTAATCAGTTTGGTTCCCACGGTCACTTCTTTAACACTAACTGTTAATTCTGGATTTGCCTGTTGATTCAGTTGACTTGTACCGTTGGAATCGATCATCTTAATTGGCATGAGCAATTGGCGATAAAGGAAAATGTTTTGTTGACACGAATCTCTGTAGTCAAGCTTGTAATACAAAAATCTTGCCGACGATGCCAGATTATGCCCTTAGCTCGACCTTACAGCCTTGATACTCCTAATTTCTGAGTATATTTCATACTACAATCATACTTCAATTTCATTGGTTGTCAGCCTAGTTTTTCTGGGTGATTTAATTTGGGACACTAGGGAATCAGCTAAAGCGACAGCTTGCCAGAGAAGTTCGGGAAGCTCTTCTAAATTAACTCTTGGTTGTGGTAAGATAAGCGATGCACTTGAAGAGTTGGTTTTAGCCCCTGCTGTTTCTAGCCGATCGAGAATTGGCGATAACAGAACGCGAGCGAAGCTACCATAAGCAATCCCTGCAATATAGTTTTGGGTTTCAGTTTTTGGGGAATATTGCGGAGTAGGATTTTCGAGTAAGATAGTTGCTTCATCACCTGATTTACAATTAAGCAAATCAACTGCTTTGAGCTTAGTAACTGTGTGGTTATTAGTACCTCCTGCTAATTGAACATATCCGGGTAAACCTGCGGCTAAAACCTTTTGTCCTAATTTAATTGCCGCATGAGTTGTTCCCGCACCGATATCGCCACTCATGGGACGACCATCGGTTTGCCAAATTAACTCACAAGGCAAAGGTTTAATCAAATCGTAGAGTGACCACAGGTAGTTAATAAGTCCTTCTCCGTCGGGACAACTAATAGCGATGACTTTTAATTGATTTAGCCAAGGTGCGATCGCTCGCCACAATCTTTGGAAGTCTGCTAACCTACCAACTTGAGTATGTATTTCCACTGCGTCAACAAATGTTTGTAACACCAAAGGTGCTACAGCTTCCGGTGTGGAAACATAAGCACGAGTGAAAATCAAATTGCTAGGGCAAACTGGTATACATCTACCACACCCGTAGCACAATTGATCCACAACTCCAGAAAAATTATTATTAAGGCGATCGAATACAATAGCTTGCGCCGGACAAATGCTTTCACAAGGACGGGGACATTGAGTTGGACACTCATTAGCATCAAACTCCGCCTTCCGAAAATGGGGATCTTCCCCATCATTCAAACTCACCATTAACAAAGGCAAACCTTGAAACCCAAACCCTCGCCGTTGAGCTTCTTCGCCAAAAATCACCGCCGTCTCTAACGCCTCTTTCGCCGCTGCAATCACCGCTGGGTCGGCAGCCACATCAATACAATCCGCACCTGCTAAGGTGTAAACCAATGTTAGGTTTCTTACAGCTGGGAGGTGTTGGAAACTGGCTCCGCAAATTAGTTTAAACCAGTGACCTTCCCTCAAAGAATGTAAAGGAGAGGAATTATTAGTCACACTTAATATAATAACACCAAGTCTGTTGTAACGACTTCAGTCGATTCCGTTGTAGCGACTTCAGTCGTTACCTTTTCCAGACTGAAGCACTAAAGTGCTTACAACAAACAACTAATCATTAACTGCATTCAGCAAAACTTCTGTTAAACTCATATCTGCCATATCATCCATCGTCAGAGTATCGCAAATATCAAACTTAGCACCAGCACCTTGCAACTCATCATCTAACGCTTTTAAAAATCGACTTGCGGTAGCATCTGAACCTACTTGAATCATCGAAATTGCTAACTCTTCATCTCGATCCATTTGACGAGATGCTTCAATAATTACTTTCATTACACCTTTGCGATCGTCCGGTTCCCCATCAGTAACTACTAAAATTGTCTCGCCATTCGCTTTAGTTTGTCCAGCAGCTTTGCGTTGAAAATACTGATTAACTGCATCCTCTAAAACCCCAGCCAAATTAGTTGTACCAGCAGGATCGTTTTCTTTAAAAATTTGCTCAACTTTGCCAGAAGTTACATTATCGTAACGCTTAAATCGGCTAGAAAATAAGTAAACCGTAATCCCATCTGGATCAAATTGTTCGCACTTTCTCGCCAATGCTAAAGTAGATTCTTGAGCAGCTTCCCAACGACTTCTCCCACCCACTTGATCGGGAGTAGACATACTACCGCTTTTGTCAATTATTAATGTATAATCTCGATCTTCTTGCATAATAACCTCTTTGGGAAATAGGGACTAGGGACTGAGAAAGAATTTTTAGATAACAAAGTAATGGATAATCAATAAGAGAAAATATTATCAATTACCCATTACTAATTTTACCTAATCACTAATCGCATTTAACAACACTTCACTGAGAGTGAAACCTTCCATATCATCCAAGGTGACTGTATCCACAATGTCAAATTGTGCCCCCGCAGCTTGCAACTTATCATCTAAGGCTTTCAGGAACTCAGTAGCCTTTTGATCTTTGCCAACTTGAATCAAGGAAATTGCTAATTCTTCATCTCTCTCTATCTGGCGCGATGCTTCAATTATTACTTGCATTACCGCTTTGCGATCGTCCGGTTCCCCATCCGTAATTACCAAAATTGTCTCACCATTTGGCTTAGTTTTACCCGATTTTTTCCTCTCTAAATAACTATCAGTAGCATTTTTTAAAACACTAGCCAAGTCAGTAGTTCCAGATGGGTCATTTTCTTGGAAAATTTGAGCAACTTTATCAGATGTCACATTATCGTAACGCCTAAAACGACCGGAAAACAAGTAAACCGTAATTCCATCTGGATCGAACTCTTCGCATTTTCTAGCCAATGCTAAAGTTGACTCTTGTGCAGCTTGCCAACGAGTTCTATTCCCCTGTTGATCGGGAGTAGACATACTACCGCTTTTGTCAATTATTAATGTATAGTCGCGTTCTTCAAGCATAGAACCTCCAGCCCATACAAGACAACTCGAAAAAATTTTTCGTTCCTTATCTAGCCTATCCTAACTTTGTGAATTCTTCGTCGCAGATGCAATAAGAAACTTTCAACCCAACCCCAAAGTATATAAATTTACCAGCATTCTGCTAGAACAGTTAAGATTGAGTTTCTTTTAAAGCTTGCAAATAATCGATCGCTGCTTCCAATTTTGACGAATAACTATAAGCAAATTCTTCAAACCAAAGACCTTCAGACGATCGCGGATTCAACTTCTTCAACCAAGCTTCGGCTTCTTTAGTTAAAGCTTGTCTCTCCTGTTGTTTAATTCTTTCTTGTCTAATTTTTTCCTCTTTGATTTGTTCTTGCCTTTTTAGTTCTTCTGCTTTATCCTGTTCTGCAAATTCAGCTTGAATTTGTGACAGTAACGCATCTTCAGGAGAGGAAGGAGAGAAAGATTTTTGTCTTGATGTTGGTGGCGGTGTTTTAGGTGCGATCGCATCCTCTCGTTTCACAGAAGGTTGCTTTTTCTGTTGCCCTGGATTATCCTTCTCTTGATACTCAGATTTTAACTGAGCCAATATATCATCTATTGATTCCATAATTATTTAGCCCTCATACTGCTAATCACTAAATTGCAGAATCTTCCCAGCAAAACTATTAATCAATAATTGCATTTAACAAAACTTCAGTCAGAGTCATATCTTCCATATCATCAATCGTAACTGTGTCTACAATGTCAAATTTTGCCCCCGCACCTTGCAACTCATCATCTAAAATTTTTAGGAATTTAGTTGCTTGTTGATCCGTACCAACTTGAATAAAAGTAATTGCTAACTCTTCATCTTTATCCATCTGGCGGGAAGCATCAATAATTACTCGCATTACCGCTTTGCGATCGTCCGGTTCCCCATCCGTAACTACAACTATTGTTTCCCCATTAAGTTTAGTTTCTCTAGCAGCTTTCCGGCGAAAATAATTATTAGTTGCATCTAACAAAACACCTGCTAAATCAGTTCGTCCCGAAGGTTCATTTTCCCGGAAAATATCTTTAACTCTACTAGCAGTAACATTATCGTAACGCTTGAATTTTCCCGAAAATACATAAACCGTCAACCCATCAGGGTCTAATTCTTCACACTTACTCGCAATAGCTATAGTAGACTCTTCCATCGCCGCCCAGCGACTCTTCCCATCAAGCTGATCTTTTGTCGCCATACTACCGCTTTTGTCAATAATTAATGTATAATCTCGATTTTCTAACATAAATTCTATCTCCGTTAATTAGTTCTAGTTCCAAGGTATCAAAACCTTACGCTCATCAACATTCACCTAAAAGCAAACAAGCAGAGGAAAGTTTAACTCTCCCCTGCTTGCTTCTGGTACGTTGTTGCGCTGTCTTCGCTGAAGCGCAACAACGTACCTTTACGCAGCAGGTAAAGTATTTGCCAAAGGTTCCCAGCGGAAATAGCGATCGCCACCCATCTCCACAGCTAACTTCACTCGTGGCTCCATCTTTGGTAACATCGTTAAATACTCAATCTCTTGACGAGAAAGAATTTGTCCTTCAACGATCCACAGCAATAGTCCCTTAGACTTAGGTGGTAAATGTTCTAATTGAGTACTTAAAATCGGTGGCAAATAGTAAACATACCCCACAGCTGCACCACTACCTAAGCTTTTCTTCCCCAAATGTGGCGGACGTACCCCATGCACCCCTGTTAGATACATACTGAGATCGCCTAAACCTTTAGCAGAAATGTTCAAGCTTGTATAGCCCGCTGCTCTGATCCGCCTTTGGTAACGACCTTCAAAACCCCCTTCTAGTGGCACATAGAGTGCTAGTGCCCCAGAACTTTCCAAATCTTTAATTAGTTGATTACCAGTTGTAATTAATGCCATAAATTCGTCTTATCGTCTGTGGCTAACTGCCCGATCGCTTTATGAAGCTTCAAATATTGTAATCTTAGTCTTTGATCGACCAATCCAGAAATAGAACTTACTTTTCATTCCCATAGCAAAAGCACAATAGGCTACCAATCCAAACCTTGCTCTCTCTTCCCAGTTCCCAGTCCCCAGTCCCCAGTCCCCCAAAATATCTTTGCCATCAGTAGACAATTCTTAAAATCTAGTTTATAGTAAGCAATTGTGGCTAAAATTTCAGTAACTTCGCTCTGACTCAAGAGTAGGAAGCAAAGTTGAATGGAGCCAACCGGATAGATGCGATCGGTCAACCTTTGCCAGTTGTCACACCAACAGCTTGAGCCAAAGGATAACCAAAAGGTGGGCGGTGCTCTCAAGTAAACCAATGAGCCACATTCTATCTGGCCTAAACCAAGGATACTGAGTAGTTCTCTACTTAAGTCCGAGTGCCAGCGAAAAATGACCAGGCGATTGCTTGGCCTACCAAACAGCTTCCAATAGCAAGTTTACGCTGAGATCGGACTTCCAGAAATTGAGCTTCTGGTAAGTCCAATAATGCTCTGATTGCTATTTAGCTCAGGTTAAACCAGCTAAAAGACCGAACATCTTAAACAGTTCAAATAAATTCTGCTTAAACCAGAGTTTATTCCGAAAAACGGGTTCTCCAAAAGGGAATCTGGCGAATTGTAGTGCATAAATTAAGGAGAAACCACGTACTGTGGCGATCGGAATCCTCGGCACCAAATTAGGCATGACCCAAATCTTTGACTCAACAGGAAAAGCGATTCCTGTCACCGTAGTTCAAGCAGGCCCATGCCCGGTAACGCAGATTAAAACCAAAGAAACAGACGGTTATACTGCCATCCAACTCGGATTCGGCGAAGCCAGTCCCAAGGCAATCAACAAGCCAGAAAAAGGACACCTAGCTAAGTCTAACAGTGTACCTCTGCGTCATTTGCGCGAATATCGTTTAGAAAATCCCAGTGAATATCAACTGGGTCAAGAAATTAAAGTAGATATATTTGCCCCAGACCAAATCGTGGATGTTGTAGGTACAAGTATTGGTAAAGGCTTTGCCGGATATCAAAAACGCCACAACTTTAAACGGGGGCCAATGGCTCACGGTTCTAAAAACCATAGATTGCCCGGTTCTACGGGTGCTGGTACGACACCAGGAAGAGTCTATCCCGGTAAGCGGATGGCAGGACGTTTAGGCGGAGAGCGAGTCACCATTCGCAAACTAACAGTAGTTAGCATCGATGCCGAACGTAACTTGATTTTAATCAAGGGAGCAGTGCCAGGTAAGCCAGGTGCTTTGCTCAGTATTACACCAGAGAAAAAGGTCGGCAAATAATAGTCGTAGGGGCGGGTTTTGCCCAGAGATTGTCTGTGGGTTACGCAAAATTGTCTGCTAAACCCGCCCGTACAGTTGTCATCAGTCATTAATAACCAATGACAAATGACGAATAACAGAGGACAAAGAATATGGTTAACTGTGTAGTAAAAAACTGGGAAGGGCAAGAAGTTGGGCAAGCAACTTTAGAGTTGAAAGTTGCTAAAGAAGAGAATGCCTCTCACATTGTCCACCGCGCATTGGTACGGCAAATGACCAATGCAAGGCAAGGAACAGTCAGCACCAAAACTCGATCGGAAGTTAGAGGCGGCGGTCGCAAACCTTGGCGACAAAAAGGCACCGGACGCGCTAGAGCAGGTTCGATTCGTTCTCCATTGTGGCGTGGTGGTGGTGTAATCTTCGGGCCAAAACCCAGAGAATTTAACATCAACATGAACCGCAAAGAACGACGGTTAGCTCTGAGAACAGCGTTAATGAGCCGGGATGCGGATTTAATAGTAATTGACAGTTTTGCCGAAAAATTTCCTCGACCCAAAACCAAAGAGTTAGTAACGGCACTTACTCGTTGGGGTGTAGAACCAGAAGCAAAAGTTTTGTTGATTGTTTCCGAAAAAGACGAAAATCTTTACTTGTCAGCCCGGAATATTGCCAAGTTGAAATTAATTTCAGCTGATTGCTTGAATGTCTACGATTTACTTTGGGCCGATAAGTTGGTGACGACATCCGACGCTTTGGCAAAAATACAGGAGGTCTACAGTGAGTGAGTTTGATCCTCGCTATCTTGCCGATATTGTTTATCGCCCGATCGTAACTGAAAGAGCAACTATTCTCATGGAGCAGAATAAGTACACTTTTGAAGTTGTTCCCAAAGCGACTAAACCGGAAATTAAGGCAGCGATCGAAAATTTGTTTGATGTCAAAGTGACGAGTGTAAACACCATTTTGCCACCGAGAAAACAACGTCGAGTTGGCAAATTTACTGGGTTTAAAGCTCGATATAAAAAAGCGATCGTCACCATAGCACCCGACGACGTAGAAAAAGTTAGACAAACCCTGTTCCCAGAAGTTTAATCCCCCAATTAAATAGTTTTGAATTTTGAGTTCTAAGTTTTGAGTTGAATTTAAAACTTAAAACTCATAACTCATAACTCATAACTATTCTTAGAACTGAGGACGCAAAAAAAATGGGCACCCGTTCCTTTAGGCCATACACACCCGGTACTCGACAATGTACCATCTCTGATTTCTCCGAAATCACCAAAAGCGAACCAGAGAAATCCTTAACAGTATCAAATCATCGCAAAAAAGGCCGCAACAATCGCGGCGTAATCACCAGTCGTCGTCGTGGTGGCGGACACAAACGCCTCTACCGCATCGTTGACTTTCGTCGCGACAAACACAACATCCCCGCCAAAGTAGCAGCAATAGAATACGACCCCAACCGTAACGCCAGGTTAGCTTTACTGTTCTACAGAGACGGCGAAAAGCGTTACATCCTTCATCCCAACGGTTTAGCTGTGGGAACCGAAGTAATCTCAGGGCCAGATTCACCCTTTGAAATTGGTAACGCATTGCCCTTGGGTAATATCCCCTTGGGTACCAACGTTCACAACGTCGAACTAGTAGCAGGTAAAGGCGCTCAAATCGTTCGTGCTGCTGGCGCTACCGCCCAAGTCGTAGCTAAAGAAGGGGACTACGTTACCCTGAAATTACCATCAGGCGAAGTTCGCATGATTCGCCGGGAATGCTACGCAACTATTGGTCAAGTAGGCAACCTCGACGCGAGAAACCTCAGCACCGGAAAAGCAGGTCGGAACCGTTGGAAAGGTCGCCGTCCCAAGGTTAGAGGTAGCGTGATGAACCCCGTAGACCACCCACACGGAGGTGGTGAGGGTAGAGCACCGATCGGTAGAAGTGGGCCAGTCACACCTTGGGGTAAACCAACCTTGGGTGCCAAAACTCGCAAACCGAAAAAACCCAGCAGCAAATTAATCGTGCGTCGTCGCCGCAAATCGTCTAAACGCGGCCGGGGCGGTCGGAATGCTTAAGAAAGTTAAGAGTTATGAGTTAAGAGTTATGAGTTATCAAATGAACTTAAAACTCTGGATGGGCGGATTTAGTAAACAACCTTTGTCACTCACAGACAATCTCTGGGCAAAACCCGTCCCTACAAACTCAAAACTTAAAACTTAAAACTAACTTAAAACTCGAAACTTAAAACTCAAAAACTATGAGTCGATCGCTAAAAAAAGGCCTTTTCGTAGCCGATCATTTGATGAGTAAAATCGAAGCCTTAAACGAAAAAAAAGAAAAACAAGTAATCAAAACTTGGTCTAGGGCTTCCACAATCCTGCCACAAATGGTAGGTCATACCATCGCCGTACACAACGGTCGTCAGCACGTACCAGTTTACATTTCTGACCAGATGGTAGGACATAAATTAGGCGAATTTGCCCCAACTCGCACCTTTAAAGGGCATTCCAAAAAAGATGTAAAAGGTCGTCGATAATTTTTATTTTGTCATTGCTCATTGGTCATAGGTCAAGAGATTAACAAATGACAAATGACAAATAACAAATGACAAAAGACAAAGTGGAGAAAAAAATGATTTACGATACTGAAATCAAAGCGACCGCACGTTACATACGAATGTCACCGTATAAAGTACGTCGCGTTCTCGATCAAATTCGTGGGCGCTCCTACCGGGATGCTTTAATCATTCTGGAGTTCATGCCCTACAAAGCTTGCGAACCAGTCCTCAAAGTATTGCGTTCCGCCGTTGCCAATGCCGAGCATAACGCAGGCTTAGACCCCACAAAACTAATCGTTAGCACAGCCTTTGCTGATGGTGGCCCGACGCTAAAACGGTTTCGCCCTAGAGCGCAAGGACGGGCATACCAAATTCGCAAGCCAACTTGTCACATCACAGTTGCCGTTGCTGAAGAAGAAGAATAACTAGTGCAGCCTTGTTAGTTATGAGTTACGAATTCTAAGTTTTAAGTTATAAATTCAACTCAAAACTCAAAACTCAAAACTATCCAACCTTCTGCCTTAATCACATTGAGGACGTATCAGTGGGACAAAAAATTCATCCAGTTGGTTTTCGTTTAGGCATTACCCAAGAGCATCGCTCTCGGTGGTTTGCTAACCCATCTCGATACCCGGAGATCTTAGAAGAAGATCATAAAATCCGTCAGTATGTCGAGAGAGAACTCAATCAAAAGCAAAAAGCTGGCATTTCCGATGTCAAAATTGAACGGAAGGCCGATCAAATCGATTTAGAAATTCGTACTTCTAGACCGGGCGTAGTAGTAGGAAGAGGCGGTACAGGAATTGAAACCCTGCGATTAGGGCTACAACAAGCCCTTGGCGGTAATCGTCAGATTCGCGTTAACGTTGTGGAAGTCACAAAAGTTGATGCTGACGCTAACTTAATCGCAGAATACATCGCCCAACAATTAGAAAAACGGGTTTCCTTCCGTAGAGTAGTTCGCCAAGCGATTCAACGGGCTCAAAGAGCCGGAATCGAAGGCATTAAAGTCCAAGTTAGCGGTCGTTTAAATGGCGCAGAAATTGCTCGGACTGAATGGACTAGAGAGGGTCGCGTACCTTTGCATACCTTACGGGCAGATATCGATTTTGCATATCAGACCGCTAAAACCATTTATGGCATTTTGGGCGTAAAAGTCTGGGTTTTTAAAGGTGAAATTATTCCTGGACAAGAACGAGTAGAAGCTGCTCCCGCTCCCGGAGGAAATAATCGCCGTCGCCAGCCAAACAAACGCCGTCAGCAGTTTGAAGACCGTTCTAATGAGGGATAAAGAGTATGTTAAGTCCTAAGAGAACAAAATTCCGTAAACAACAACGCGGGCGGATGACAGGTTTGGCTTATCGGGGTAGTGACCTTAATTTTGGTGATTTTGGTCTGCAAGCTCTAGAACCTGCTTGGATCACTTCTCGGCAAATTGAGGCTAGTCGTCGGGCGATGACTCGCTACATTCGTCGGGGTGGCAAAATCTGGATTCGGATTTTTCCTGACAAACCTGTAACGATGCGCCCCGCAGAAACTCGGATGGGTTCTGGTAAAGGTGCGCCTGAGTTTTGGGTGGCGGTGGTGAAGCCGGGAAGAATTATGTTTGAAATCACTGGTGTACCTGAAGAAACCGCTCGTGAAGCTATGCGTTTGGCGGCTAATAAGTTGCCAATTAAAACTAAATTTGTTGTGCGTTCTGAGGAGCAGGTGTAAAGATGCCTTTATCAAAGATTTCTGAAGCCAGAGACTTGTCTGACGCAGAACTAGCCAAGGAAATACTCGAAGTTAAACAACAATTGTTTAAGTTGCGTTTACAAAAAGCAACTCGCCAGTTGGAAAAGCCACACCAGTTTAGACACGCTAAACATCGTTTAGCTCAATTGTTGATGGTGGAAGGCGAACGTCAAAAAGCAGCTGCTCAAGGGAAACCAGAAGCAGAACAGGAGTAGAGAGTAATGGCTGTTAAAGAAAGAGTCGGATTAGTTGTTAGTAACAAGATGGATAAAACGGTGGTGGTGGCGATCGAAAACCGTTCCCCTCACCCCAAATACGGCAAAATCGTGGTGCGAACCAAAAAGTATAAAGCCCATGATGAGGAAAATAAGTGTAACGAAGGCGATCGCGTTCGTATCAGAGAAACTCGTCCTTTAAGCCGTACCAAACGCTGGGAAGTTGCCGAAATTCTCAAGTAGTCAGGCGGTAATCGGTAATCGGTAAATAGTAATTTTAAGTTCTAAGTTTTAAGTTTTGAGTTTTGAATTAATTAACTTAAAACTCATAACTCATAACTCAAAACTATTGCCAACTACCAACTACCAATTCCCAATTCACGCTTTTTCCAATTCCCCAATCCCAAAGCTATGATTCAACCCCAAACCTACCTCAATGTTGCTGATAATAGCGGAGCCAAACAATTAATGTGTATCCGGGTTTTAGGTGCCGGAAACAGCCGCTATGGTCATGTGGGTGATGTGATTATCGCCGTCGTGAAAGACGCAATCCCCAACATGGCAGTGAAAAAATCAGACGTAGTGCGGGCAGTCATCGTGCGTACCAAAAAAGCTCTGCGTCGCGAAAGCGGCATGAGTATTCGTTTCGACGATAACGCCGCTGTCATTATCAACGCCGATGGCAACCCCAAAGGCACTCGCGTTTTCGGCCCTGTAGCTCGGGAACTGCGTGACAAAAACTACACCAAAATAGTTTCCCTCGCCCCGGAGGTGCTGTAATGGCTCAAACTAAAAAAGCCCAAAAAGAACGTACTAAAATGCACGTTAAAAAAGGCGACACCGTACAAATAATCTCCGGTAAAGATAAAGGTAAAGTCGGAGAAATTATTCGGGCAATACCTGAAGAAAGTCAGGTAGTAGTTCAAGGTGTCAATATCAGAACTAAGCACGTTAAACCCCAACAAGAAGGTGAATCTGGTCGGATTATTACTTTTGAAGCACCAATTCACAGTTCTAATGTCATGCACTATTCCACTAAGCAAAATGTCGCTAGTCGCATTTGCTATACCTTTACTGAAGCTGGTAAAAAAGTGCGGATGTTAAAAAAAACTGGGGAAATTATCGACAAATAGATCGATCGGGATTTAAGGATTTACTTGATGGACAGGATTGATTATTTGATTTGTCGGATTGACAATTAATCGAAAATCCTAATTCTAAAATCTCAGACCGAAAATGTAAAAGTTCCTGACCAAGCCCAGGAAAAACAGGTAAAAACAATGGCACAAAGACTAAAAACCACTTACCAAGAAACAATTGTTCCTAAACTCAAAGAACAATTCAATTACACGAATATTCATCAGGTACCGAAGATCGTTAAAGTGACCCTGAACCGAGGTTTAGGAGAAGCGGCTAGTAATGCCAAAGCTTTGGAATCTTCACTGACTGAAATTGGTTTAATTGCTGGTCAAAAACCAGTAGTTACTAGAGCGAAAAAAGCGATCGCAGGTTTTAAAATTCGTGAAGGAATGCCAGTGGGAATTATGGTGACTTTACGGGGCGATCGAATGTATGCTTTTCTCGATCGATTAATCAACCTAGCACTACCCCGGATTAGAGACTTTCGCGGCATCAGCCCCAAAAGCTTCGATGGTCGTGGTAACTACAGCTTAGGCGTAAGAGAACAACTGATATTTCCCGAAATCGAATACGACAGAATCGACCAAATTCGTGGCATGGACATCTCCATTATTACCACAGCCAAAACCGATGAAGAAGGCCGCGCCTTACTCAAGGCTTTTGGGATGCCTTTCCGCGATCAATAAGGAGGAAAAGATGGCGGTAAACGACACAATTGCAGATATGCTAACGCGCATCCGCAACGCAAACTTAGCGCGGCATCAAACCACAAAGGTTCCCGCAACCAGAATGACTCGCTCAATAGCCAAAGTTTTACAAGATGAAGGTTTCATTGGTGAGTTTGTTGAGGATGGCGAAGGTGTACAAAAACATCTCGTAATCTCTTTAAAATACAAAGGAAAAAATCGCCAACCGATTATTACTGCTCTCAAAAGAGTTAGTAAACCTGGATTGCGAGTTTACTCAAATCGCAAAGATTTACCGAGAGTTTTGGGTGGAATTGGGATTGCGATCATCTCTACTTCTAGTGGGATTATGACCGATCGCGAAGCCCGCCGCCAAAATGTAGGTGGAGAAGTGCTTTGCTATGTCTGGTAAAGTCAAAAGTCAAAAGTCATTAGTCATTGGTTAATAGTTAACTAAGATTCGCTTTCCCGACTAGTTATGGAGAACTCATACAAATGACAAATGACATAAGACAAATGACAAGTGATAAATAACAGAGGAAAAATTTGCCATGTCTCGGATTGGTAAGCGTCCTATTAGCGTACCTAATAAGGTTACAGTGGCAATTGAAGACCAAAAAATTGCCGTCAAAGGGCCAAAAGGAGAACTATCTAGAGTTCTCCCCCAAGGAATCATCGTGCAGCAAGAGGGAGAAACCTTAAACGTACTGCGGGAAAACGACTCCCGCACCCTCCGTCAGCTACACGGATTATCTCGCACCTTAGTTGCCAACATGGTAGAAGGTGTTTCCAATGGATTCCAACGCCGTTTAGAAATTCAAGGGGTTGGTTATCGGGCTAGAGTAGACGCTGGCAATTTGGTTTTAGTTGTCGGCTACAGCCACGAAGTCAAAATTGAACCACCCCCCGGCATCCAAATGGCAGTGGAAGGTAACGTAAACGTCACAGTTAGTGGCATCGACAAAGAACTAGTGGGTAATCTGGCAGCTAAAATTCGTGCCGTCCGCCCACCAGAAGTTTACAAAGGCAAAGGCATTCGCTATGCCGGAGAAGTAGTCAGACGTAAAGCAGGTAAAGCTGGTAAGGCAGGGAAGAAATGAAGCTTACTCGCAGAGAATCAAAAGAAAATCGCCATCGTCGGATTCGTCGCAAGGTTTTTGGTACCCCAGAACGTCCCAGATTGGCAGTATTTCGTTCCCACGAGCATATTTATGCTCAGGTAATCGACGATACTCAACATCACACCTTAGTTGCTGCTTCTACAGTGGAGCCATCCTTAAGAGAAAGTTTGGATTCAAAATCTACCTGTGCTGCTTCTATGGAAGTTGGGAAATTAATCGCCCAACGTTCTCTGGAAAAAGGCATTCAAAAAGTAGTTTTTGACCGGGGTGGTAATATTTATCACGGTCGGATTAAAGCATTAGCTGACGCAGCCCGTGAAGCCGGATTAGATTTTTAATTGTGATTAGTCATTGGTCATTGGTGAAAGAAAAAACAAATGACAAATAATCAACTGACAAATGACAAATAACAAACAATCAAGGAAAAAATATGGCAGAAAAAGAGAAAGGTCGCGGTAAAAAAGGCAGCCGTCCTAAAGAAAAAGAAACTACCTGGCAAGAACGGGTGATTCAAATCCGTCGGGTTAGTAAAGTAGTTAAGGGTGGGAAAAAACTTAGCTTCCGTGCGATCGTAGTCGTAGGCAACGAACGCGGTCAAGTCGGAGTCGGAGTCGGCAAAGCCAGCGACGTAATCGGCGCAGTCAGAAAAGGCGTAGCTGACGGGAAAAAACATCTAGTCGAAATTCCCCTCACCAAGTCTAACTCCATTCCTCACCCCATCAAAGGCAAAGGCGGCGGAGCCAAAGTCATGATGCGTCCGGCAGCCCCAGGTACAGGAGTAATCGCAGGTGGCGCAGTCCGTACCGTATTGGAATTAGCCGGAGTCCGCAACATTCTAGCCAAACAACTCGGCTCCAGCAACCCACTAAACAACGCCAGAGCTACCGTTAACGCCCTAGAAACCCTGAGAACTTTTACAGAAGTAGCTGAAGACCGGGGAATTCCACTAGAAAATATCTTTGGATAGTCATTGGTCAATTTAGATTTTCGATTAAATCCAAAATCTAAAATCGATTGAAAAAATGACTAAAGAACTAAGGAAAAAAGACTATGAGACTAAATGATGCTCTGCCTAAACAAGGCTCAAAAAAACGCCGTCGCCGTCTAGGTCGAGGTGTTTCTGCTGGACAAGGTGCCAGCGCTGGTAAAGGGATGCGCGGTCAAAAAGCTCGTTCTGGCGGCAGCACTAGACCCGGATTTGAAGGTGGACAACAACCCTTGTATCGGCGTTTACCCAAATTAAAACACTTTACCGTAATCAACCCTCGCCAGTACACTACGATCAATGTAAGTAAACTGGCATCCCTCCCAGCTAATACTGAAGTAACCCTGGATTCCCTCATAGAGGCTGGTATCATCACAGGTAACAATGGGCCACTCAAACTTTTGGGTGATGGAGAGTTAAGCACACCTTTGCGAGTAACAGCCGCAGCTTTTACAGCTGGAGCCCGCAGCAAAATAGAAGCCGCAGGTGGCACTTGTGAAGTGGTAGAGAATACTAGAGCCAGAGGTTAACCTAAGACAAGCTATTGCCAGGATACAATGCTCGTCACACGCTAGGTGAACGCCAAGAGGTAAACCGGAAATTATGATCAGTCGAGAAAAAGCTCCCACGGCGCAGGAGACATTCGCTCAATTAGCCCAAGCAGCTGGACTTCGCGGTAGGCTGCTTGTCACTTTAGGACTGTTAATTTTGGTAAGATTCGGTGTTTTCTTACCAGTACCAGGAATTAATCGGGAAGCATTTAGAGCGCAAGTGCAAAATAGCCCCTTAGTTGGCTTGTTGGATTTGTTCTCTGGAGGCGGGATCGTTGCTTTGGGTATTTTTGCCTTGGGTATTCTGCCTTTCATTAATGCTTCGATTATCATGCAGCTACTCACCGCTGCCCTTCCTACTTTGGAAAATCTTCAGAAAAATGAAGGGGAAGCAGGTCGTCGGAAGATTTCTCAGTGGACGCGCTATGTAGCTGTAGTTTGGGCTGTAATTCAAAGTATCGGCATTTCTATTTGGGTTAGTCCATTTGCAGAAGGTGGCAATCCCGGATTTTGGTTTTATGCCAAAACGGTGATCGCTCTCACCGCAGGCGCTATGTTTGTGATGTGGGTTTCGGAACTGATTACAGAACGCGGGGTTGGTAATGGAGCTTCTCTGCTGATTTTTCTGAATATTGTCTCTGTTGTACCAAAGTCTTTCGCCGCTACCATTGATTTGGCTCAAACAGGCGGTAGAGAAATTATCGGTAAGGTAATTATTCTCTTGGTTGTATTCTTGGTGATGATTGTCGGGATTGTTTTTGTCCAAGAAGGTAGTCGCCGGATTCCAATTATTTCTGCACGTCGCCAAGTAGGACGCAAATTGTATTTAGAAAAAAGCAGTTATTTGCCTTTGCGTTTGAATCAAGGCGGAGTAATGCCGATTATTTTTGCCTCTGCTGTGCTGTTTTTACCTGCTTCTTTGGCAAATTTTGTCCAAAATGAAACTTTAAACAAGGTAGCAGCTTCTTATCTGAATCCTGGTAGTCCAGTTTATGTGATTACTTATTTGATTTTGATTCTTTTCTTTAGCTATTTCTACGCTTCGTTGATTGTCAACCCGGTAGATTTGGCACAAAACTTGAAGAAAATGGGTTCTAGTATTCCGGGTATTCGCCCAGGTAAAGCTACTAGCGAATATGTGGAAAGAGTTCTCAATCGCTTGACTTTTTTGGGTGCGGTTTTCTTGGGTGTGGTGGCGATCGTACCTACAGCGGTAGAAAGTGCTACTGTGGGAACTTTTAGAGGGTTGGGTGCAACTTCTCTGTTGATTCTGGTAGGTGTGGCGATCGATACGTCAAAACAAATCCAGACTTATGTAATTTCTCAACGATATGAAGGAATGGTGAAAGAGTAGTGACAGCGACGCGATTGATTTTTCTGGGAGCGCCTGGGGCGGGTAAAGGAACTCAAGCACAAAAGTTAGCTCAGTTATGTAATATTCCCCATATTTCTACTGGGGAAATTTTACGCAATGAGGTGGCTAAAAATACTCATTTGGGTCGTGAAACTAAGTCATATCAGGATAAGGGTGAACTGGTTCCCGATCGATTAATTTTAGATATGGTAAGCCAAAGGTTGTCTGAGTCTGATGCTCAGTCAGGTTGGATTTTAGATGGCTTTCCTCGGAATGTGACTCAGGCTGAATTTTTGGATGAGTTGCTCAATAAATTACAGCAAAAATGCGATCGCGTAATTAACCTAGAAGTCCCAGATCAAATCATTGTCGATCGGTTGCTCAAACGCGGTAGAAAAGATGATACCGAAGAAGTAATTCTTCGTCGTTTGGAAGTTTATCGCGAACAAACCGCACCTTTGATCCATTACTATAACGAGCGTCACCTACTCGTCTCTATTCAAGGTAATCAATCGATGGAAGAAGTTACAGCAGAATTGCAAAAAGCTGTCGATTTGAGTTGCTAAACCATGATTTTTCCCCGATCGATTGAATGGGTTCTTAACTAACCCATTCAAAAATCTCTCCCAGGTATCCTTAGCTGAGGATTGCCCAGAGAATTTGCTCCGTTATGTTAAAATGTTTAGGGCTTCTTGGCTCTATTGCTGGGAAAAACAATCTGGTAACAGTTTAAATCATACTAAATTGTCGAGTTGAGGAAAAAAACCATTGTCTAAACAAGACTTAATTGAAATGGAAGGAACCGTAACTGAATCATTACCTAATGCCATGTTCAGAGTAGACCTGGATAATGGGTTTAATGTTTTAGCCCACATTTCCGGGAAGATTCGTCGTAATTACATCAAAATCTTACCAGGCGATCGCGTCAAAGTAGAGCTAACTCCTTACGACTTAACCAAAGGTCGAATTACATATCGCTTAAGGAAAAAGTAAGAGTAGATTGATTTAGCTGCTCTGCCAAAATCAGTTAACTCTATTTGAGACGTTAATTGACTGACAAATAAAATAGGAAATGATATAATACTTAGTTTGTAGTCCAAGCCAAAAAGAGGCATGAAAGTTAGAGCATCAGTTCGCAAAATTTGTGAAAAATGCCGCGTGATTCGCAGACGCGGTAGAGTTATGGTCATCTGCACCAACCCAAAGCATAAACAACGCCAAGGTTAACCAAAGCAGATCCTATTTAAGAGCATTTTAGTTCGAGAAAACTTTTGGAGCAACCATCAAAGATTAGGGGGAAGCAAGCGTGGCTAGAATTGCCGGGGTAGACCTTCCGCGTGACAAGCGGGTAGAAATCGGTCTGACCTATATTTATGGAATCGGATTAACTAGGTCAAAAGAAATTCTGGCTGAGACTGAAATTAATCCCGACACTCGTGTGAAAGACCTTAGCGATGTGGAAGTCGCAGCACTGCGAGCCACGATCGAAAGTAACTATCAAGTAGAAGGCGATCTCAGGCGTTGGGAAGCAATGAACATCAAGCGCCTGATTGACATTGCTAGTTATCGCGGTCGTCGTCATCGGAGCGGATTACCAGTGCGGGGTCAACGAACTCGGACTAATGCGCGGACTCGTCGTGGTAGACGTTTAACTGTGGCAGGTAAGAAGAAAGCACCAGCTAAGAAATAAGTAGAATTCAAAATGAAAAATTCAAAGTTCAAAAATCGGCTAATTTTGAATTTTGCATTTTCTATTTTGAATCGTGTAAGTATCTCAGAATATTACAACCAACAAGTTTTAAGTTAAAACTCAGCGATAGAGCGATATGGCGCGACAACAAACAGCAAGAAAACCGGGGACAAAAAAGCAAAAGCGTAATGTACCCAATGGGATAGCTTTCATTCAGTCAACTTTTAACAATACGATCGTTACCATTAGCGATCAAAATGGCGATGTGATCTCTTGGGCTTCCGCAGGTTCGAGTGGATTTAAGGGAGCGAAAAAAGGCACCCCTTTTGCGGCGCAAACAGCGGCGGAAGGTGCGGCTAGACGAGCGATCGATCAAGGAATGCGGCAAATCGAAGTCATGGTGAGCGGTCCCGGTGCAGGACGGGAAACCGCAATCCGAGCACTTCAAGGCGCAGGATTAGAAATTACCCTAATTCGCGACATTACTCCCATTCCCCACAACGGCTGTCGCCCTCCCAAACGTCGCCGAGTGTAGAAAAGGGACTGTTTCCAAAAGTGTGTGCAGAGGAATATCAGGTCTTCTCACCCTAAAAACAAGGTGAGTATTTTGCTGGGTAAGCATCTGGACAATTCAGCTAAAAGCAAATAGGTATCAGGATTTAAAGATTTCAGAATTTCAGGATTAAAAAATTTAAAATCATGAAATCCTCTTATCCTAAAAATCCTGATCGGCAATGGAGCTAGGAAGAACGGGGGAGACGAAGTGGCGCAGTTTCACATTGAATGTGTCGAGTCTAACATTGAGAAAAATCGGGGTCAATACAGCAAATTTGTCCTAGAAGCCCTGGAAAGAGGTCAAGGAACCACTGTTGGCAACGCATTAAGGCGAGTACTACTGTCCAATTTACCAGGAACAGCCGTTACAGCCGTCCGCATCGCCGGAGTTAATCACGAGTTTGCCACAATTCCAGGAGTGCGGGAAGACGTGCTGGAGATTCTTTTAAACATGAAAGAAATAGTCTTCAAAAGTCACGCTTCTGGCCCGCAAATCGGTCGTCTAGTGGCAACAGGCCCCGGAACAGTGATTGCCTCCCAATTTGACTTGCCCTCCGAGGTGGAGGTAGTAGACCCCAGTCAATATGTCGCAACACTGTCACCAGGAGCCAAATTAGAAATCGAATTTCGGATGGAAACCGGAAAGGGTTATCGTTCCGTAGACCGGGGACATGACGAATCTGCGGCTTTGGATTTCCTCCAAATCGACGCAGTATTTATGCCAGTTCGGAAGGTCAACTACAGCATTGAAGAAGTGCGGGCTGATGGTTCTCAGGAGAAAGACCGTCTGTTGATGGAAATTTGGACGAATGGTAGCATTAGTCCCCAAGAAGCACTGTCCCAAGCGGCTAATCTGTTGGTGGATTTATTTCAGCCGCTAACTGATATTAGTACTCATGCGATCGGACCCGAACCATCCGACGAACAAGACCCGACCAGCCAAATTCCGATCGAAGAACTACACCTCTCAGTTCGGGCTTATAACTGTTTAAAACGGGCACAAATTAACTCAGTAGCAGACCTACTGGATTACACCCAGGAAGATTTACTGGAAATCAAAAACTTTGGTCAGAAATCAGCCGAAGAAGTGATCGAAGCTTTACAAAAACGCTTAGGGATCACTTTGCCGAAAGAGAAATCTGCCAAACCTAACGCTTAATAAATAGTTTTAAGTTATGAGTTATGAGTTCGTAGGGGCGGGTTTTGCTCAGAAATTATCTGTGAGTGACAAAAGTTGTTTACTAAACCCGCCCGTACAATAATTCAAAACTCAAAATTCAAAACTCAAAACTCATAACTTTTTTCAAGATAGACAAGGAAAACTTATGCGTCACGGTCGTCGTATCCCACAATTAAGCAAGCCAGCTGACCAGCGAAAGGCGCTGTTAAGAGCGCTGACAACTCAATTGTTACGTCATGGTCGGATTGAAACTACGGTTCCTAGAGCAAAGGCGGTGCGATCGGAAGCCGATCGGATCATCACCTTAGCTAAAGATGGTTCCTTAGCGGCTCGTCGTCAAGCAATAGGTTATCTTTACGACAAACAGCTAGTTCACGCCTTGTTTGAACAAGTCGGAGAACGCTACAGCAATCGTCAAGGTGGCTATACTCGCATTCTGCGGACGGTAAACCGTCGCGGGGACAACGCAGAAATGGCAATTATTGAGCTAGTGTGAACTGATTTGGGATTTTTGAGATTTGAGATTGACTATGACTACTCCAGATCTAGATTCCCGACTTCTTCAAGAAGTCGGGAATCTAAAAAATCTCAAATCATCACGGCGAGTTGCCTTGGTGATTCAGTACCTGGGTACTCATTTTCACGGTTGGCAAAGACAAGTAGGACAACGCACGGTACAAGAAGAGATCGAAAAAGTACTCGCTTGCATCGAAAAACGACCAGTCACCCTTTACGGTGCCGGAAGAACCGATGCAGGTGTCCATGCAGCCGCTCAAGTAGCTCACTTTGAAACCACAAGTTCCATTCCCCCAGAAAAATGGGCAACGGTTCTTAATACTCAACTGCCTAAAGATGTATTAATACTGGCTTCAGCCGAAGTAAATTCTAGATGGCACGCTCGCTTCTCAGCTAGTTGGCGACGTTATCGGTACAGTATATATACAGACAGCCAACCAAACTTGTTTGTTAGACCCTTTGCTTGGCATTATTATTATGCGCCACTAGACGCAACTCAAATGCAAGCCGCCCTCGATCCCTTGATTGGGAAGCACGATTTGACAGCTTTCCATCGTTCAAACTCCGGTCGCGCTCACTCTTGGGTAGAAGTTCAAGCAGCAAAATGCGTTCGCGCCAGCGTGTGCGATAGCAAGGATCGCGAAGGCGCATTTATCCATATAGAAATTCAGGCAAATGGCTTTTTGTATGGCATGGTGCGGCTACTGGTGGGACTGCTAGTGCAGGTGGGTAGAGGAGAGCGATCGCCAGCAGAGTTTACCCAACTTTGGGTCAACCAACGTCGCGACGAAGTAAAATACGCCGCACCCCCTAACGGATTGTGTTTGCTGCGCGTCGGTTATCCCGAATTTCCCTTTCCCCCAGAAGTTTGGTTTGATAACCAACCTAAATTTATGTTCTGGGAACATCCTAAAATTTCTTGACTAATTATAAACAGATGAACAAAACTTACTTACCTCCGCAAAATCCCACAGACCGCCAGTGGTATCTGATCGATGCTGCTGACCAACGTCTGGGAAGATTAGCCAGTGAAATTGCTGTAATTCTCAGAGGCAAAAATCTGCCACAATATACGCCACATCTGGATACAGGTGGTTTTGTGGTAGTGGTTAATGCCGAAAAAGTGCAAGTTACAGGCAAAAAACGGACTCAGAAAATCTACTATCGCCACTCTGGTAGACCAGGGGGGTTAAAATCTGAGACTTTCGCTCAATTACAACAACGAATTCCTGAAAGAATTATCGAAGAGGCTGTACGGGGAATGTTGCCCAAAAACTCTTTAGGCAGAAGTTTATTTACCAAGCTAAAAGTTTATCCCGGCCCTGACCACCCCCACCAAGCGCAAAAACCCCAAGAAGTTAAGATTAATACCATTCCCGGAGGAGAAGCATAATGCAGGCAGCAGAACAGAGCGATACGCCTAACGGCACACTACGCGATCGCACCGTCAACAACGATCGCGTCATGTACTGGGGAACAGGTCGGCGGAAATCTGCCGTCGCCAGAGTCCGTTTAGTACCCGGAAGCGGTCAAATGACCATCAACGGCAAACCCGGAGACTTATACCTCCAATTCAACCCCGCTTTCCTGATTCTGGCAAAAGCACCCCTAGAAACCTTGGGATTGGAAAACGATTACGACGTGATCGTGAAAGCTGAAGGCGGCGGAGTAGCAGGACAAGCTGATGCTATCCGGTTAGGCATAGCTAGAGCCCTGTGTCAACTAGACCCAGACAACCGTAAACCCTTAAAAACCGAAGGTTATCTCACCCGCGATCCTAGAGCAAAAGAACGGAAGAAATACGGCTTACACAAAGCTCGTAAAGCACCTCAGTACTCAAAACGTTAGAATGTTATTAGTCATTGGTCATTAGTCATTAGTCATTAGTGAAAGAGGTGAACAAATGACAAATGACAAACAATAAATGACAAAAAAGATCTTGAGGAAAAAGCAAAATGGCAAAACCAGATATTCACCCTACTTGGTATCCAGAGGCTAAAGTTTACTGTAACGGTCAATTAGTAATGACCGTTGGTTCTACCAAACCAGAACTTCACGTTGATGTCTGGTCAGGGAACCATCCTTACTACACTGGTACACAAAAGATTATCGACACCGAAGGACGAGTCGAACGCTTCCGCCGCAAATATGGAATGTTGGAAGGCGAAGAAGGACAAGCACAACCTCAAAGAGGCGGTGGCAAAAAGAGAAAGTAGCAGGCTAGTCATATTGTCGGTAGTCCGTTGTTTGTAGCCTTACCTACTAACAACCTACCTTTAACTTTTAATTCACTAACAACTGACAACAACTGGCAACTGACTATGGCTGAAACTTACCTGCTCGATAAACTTAACTCTGTTGAACAAACTTTCAACGAACTAAACCGACGACTGGCAGATCCTGATGTGGCAAGCGATCCTACAGAATATCAAAAAGTGGCTAAAGCCCGTTCTTCCTTGGAAGAAGTGGTGGACACTTACGATCGATGGAAAACTGCTCAAGAAGAGTTAGTCGGTGCTAAACAAGTTCTTAAAGAGGCTAACGGCGATTCCGAATTACAAGCGATCGCCGCTTTGGAAGTAGAAGAACTAGAAGAGAAAATTGAACAACTGGAAACAAGACTGACGATCCTGCTTCTTCCCCGCGATCCTAACGATGATAAAAACATCATGTTAGAAATTCGGGCGGGAACAGGAGGCAATGAAGCTAGTATTTGGGCTGGCGACTTAGTGCGGATGTATTCCCGCTACGCAGAAGCTCAAGACTGGAAAGTACAAGTGCTTAGTGAGTCCTTGGCGGAAATGGGCGGTTTTAAAGAAGTCGTTTTGGAAATCAAGGGCGATCAAGTTTACAGTAAGCTGAAATTTGAGGCTGGAGTTCACCGCGTCCAAAGAGTACCTGTGACTGAGGCTGGTGGGAGAGTTCATACTTCTACGGCTACTGTTGCGATAATGCCAGAAGTGGATGATGTGGAAGTACATATCGATCCGAAGGATATTGAAATGACTACAGCCAGGTCTGGTGGTGCTGGTGGACAAAACGTGAACAAGGTGGAAACAGCCGCTGACTTGTTCCACAAGCCTACAGGAATTCGGATTTTTTGTACTCAAGAACGCAGCCAGCTGCAAAATAAGGAACGGGCGATGCAAATTTTGCGGGCTCGACTTTATGAGATGGAACTGCGGAAACAGCAAGAGGAAGTATCTTCGATGCGCTTGAAGCAGGTTGGTACTGGTTCGCGATCGGAAAAAATTCGCACCTATAATTACAAAGATAACCGGGTGACTGACCATCGCCTAAACCATAACTTTTCTCTAAACAGCTTTCTGGAAGGGGATATCGAAGACGCAATCCAAGCTTGTATTTCTCAAGATCAACAGCAACGTTTAGCAGAATTAACTGCTGCTAGTTCATAAGGGAATTATTACTAATAGGAATGGGGAAGGGTTATTTTTTAACTCTTCCCCATTCCTATTTTTAAGTTTAAATAAACAGAATTTGTGTGAGAAGCGATCGATCGGAACAACTTTTAAGTAGCAGCACAAATAACTTGACGCATTTTTCGCATATTAGCTGGTAAATCTAAAAGCATTGCTTGTTGAATAAAAAGTGAAGGTACGGGAATAGTTGGGGTTGCTTGGACGCTATAGGTCAGCAAAGTACCATTACTCCAATCTTGTAGTTTTAAGTCAGCATTAAAGTCTGTAAAACTGCCTTTTTCCATACGGAATTGAATTTGCTGCTGTAATGTTTCTATGACTTTCAGGTAAATTTCTACTTCCGCAGAGAACATTAAGAAAGCTTTGCGACCAATCTGATAAAGGCGCTTGCCTTTACCAGTAAGACTATCTCCTCTATTGATGACTTCGCTACGGATTAAGTCTGGGAAGTAATGTACCCAGCGGGGATAATCAGTTAATTGTTGCCAAGCGTGCGATCGCTGACAAGGCAAGTACATCGAAGCGGTACAAGCACCACCCCAAGCTGAGTGATTTCTTGTTTCCAGCAAAACTTCCCCAGACACCAACGCTTTCTGTTGCTGTTGATTCCACACCACGTCTTTTACACTCACAGTAGGTTCCGATATACAAAGTGTAGTCATTATTGCTTAACAATTTATTACTAATAGGGAATACAGTCCAAGGCTCGAAGTTCCCTAACAAATTAAAAACTTAGGTGTTCTTCCCTGCCTATTTATTAAAATACCCGTCTCAGTTGAAGAAAGTGCAAAGTTACAATAAAGTTTTTCCAAATCTTTGGCTGTTAGGAAAATGAGATGGGCAAATTACCTAATTAATCACCAAATCCGGCGATTTAAACTCAAAATCGCTCTGTGGGAAAACTGGGATGCGATCGAAAATTTTCTACCTGTACTATAGTATTTGCCTAATTTTCAAGCCTCTAGCAGTTTAATAAACCAGCAGAACAATAGAAACAGCTTGTTAAAGCGGTGTGGCATAATCAAAGACGAATTTCGGAAAAAACATCGTGGCTAGAACACCGAGTCCAGGGAATTGGAGATTTATTTCGATTTTTGGGTTAATTCTGGGCATTACCTTAGTTGTTTGGGTACTCAGAGGCATGGGTATCCTCAGTTTTCTTCCAGGTGGCATAATTTGGGTGTTAATACTGTTCTGTATAATTACAGGCATCCTCAGCTATTTGCAAGAAACCGTCTGGTAAAACCTTGTGAGGAAATAGCAAAATGGAACCATACGTATGTGGCGATTGCGGTTGGGTTTACGACCCACTAGAAGGCAATCAAGATGGAGAAGGTATAGCGTTTGAAGACCTCCCCGATGATTGGGTATGTCCAGTTTGTGGGGCGACTAAAGACGCTTTTGAAGAACTTGAAGAGTAGTTAAATCCGTTCAGCGATTCTAAATTGAGTGTAAAACCAATAAAAATTGTAGTTATCGGTGGTGGGGCGGCAGGATTTTTCGGTGCTATTACCTGCGCTCAAGCTCATCCTGATGTAGAAATTACCATTTTAGAAGCAAGTCATGAACCCTTGACCAAAGTGCGGATTTCCGGTGGGGGAAGATGTAACGTGACTCATGCTTGCTTTGAACCTGGGGAATTAGTGCAGTATTATCCTAGAGGAGGTAAAGCTTTGCGGGGCGCTTTTTGCCGATTTCAACCAAAGGATATGGTTGCTTGGTTGGCGGCGCAAGGTGTGGAACTCAAAACTGAGTCAGATGGGAGGATGTTTCCCGTAACTGATGATTCAGGAACGATCGCCAACTGTCTACTCAAAACCACGAAAAGTTTAGGAATAGAACTGCGAACAAAAGTCAGAGTCTCCTCAGTTGGGCAAATACCCGGAGAATTAAGTAAATTTGCAGTACGGTTGAAAGATGGCGAGGTGATGATTTGCGATCGTCTTCTCCTAGCTTCCGGTAGTAACCCTTCAGGATATCAAATTGCCAAAACATTAGGTCATCAAATTGTATCGCCAGTCCCATCTTTATTTACTTTTAATATTAGCGATCGACAATTAACAGAATTAGCTGGAGTCAGCGTTGAAAAAGTCAAATTGCGCTTACAAATAGCAGGTAAAACCCATTTTGAACAACCAGGCGCAATCTTAATTACTCACTGGGGTTTAAGTGGCCCAGCAATTTTAAAACTTTCCGCTTGGAGTGCGAGAATTTTACACGAAAATCACTACCAAGCAAAATTAATAATTAATTGGATTCCCGATTCTAACCCCGAATTTTTACGGAAACAATTGTTAGCAGTTCGATCGCAATTACCACAAAGGCAAATTTCCACCACTTGTCCGCTTCTCCTCCCCAGACGTTTGTGGGAATATTTAATTGCCCGTGTAAATATTGCCTCGGAAGACAGATGGGCGGGACTTTCTAATAAAACCCTCAATCAATTAATCCAGGAAATTACTCAAGGTGAATACCAGATTAGCGGCAAAGGAGTTTTTAAGGAAGAATTTGTTACCTGCGGTGGCGTGGACTTAAAAGAAGTAAATTTTAAAACGATGGAAAGTAAGTGTTCTCCGGGGCTTTACTTTGCCGGGGAAATTCTAGATATTGATGGTGTAACTGGTGGATTTAATTTTCAGAGTGCATGGACAACCGCTTGGTTAGCAGGTCAAGCAATGGGAAGTTAGGAATTATTGCCTTTCGCCTTTCCTCTTTCTCTGTGTTCTATACGCCGGAAGCAGTTCAATCAATATTTAAATACCATGAAATTTAGCGAAGTTATCCAAAAACTAGACGTATCTTTTCATAGCTTGGCATCAAATTGCGACCTCGATCCAGAAATTACTGGTTTAGCCCCGATCGATGATGCACCTCCAGGCACTTTGAGTTATATAGAAGGGGGAAAGTTTGCGGCAATGGTGAATGAAACTACCGCTAGTGCCTTAATTTTGCCACCAGACGAACAGTTGCAGCAACAAGCTATTGAACGAGGAATTGCTTGGTTAGCTGATGCCGAACCAAGATTATTATTTGCTAAAGCGATCGCCTTATTTTATAAACCTTTTCGTCCCGATGTGGGGATACATCCCTCAGCAGTAATTCATCCTTCGGTACAAATTGGTAGAGATATTTATGTTGGCCCAAACGTAGTAATTCAAGCTGGTGTAAAACTCGGTAATGAAGTTTGTATTCATCCCAATGTGGTGATTTATCCGAGAGCAGAAATTGGCGATCGTACCACCTTACACGCTAATTGTACCATTCACGAACGCAGTAAAATCGGCGCAAATTGCGTGATTCATAGTGGCGCAGTAATTGGTGCCGAAGGGTTCGGTTTTGTACCCACCAAATCTGGTTGGTTCAAAATGGAACAATCTGGTTGTGCTGTATTAGAAGACGGGGTAGAAATTGGCTGTAATAGTACGATCGATCGTCCAGCAGTCGGAGAAACTCGCATTGCCCAAAACACCAAAATTGACAACTTAGTACAAATTGGACATGGTTGCCAAATCGGTTCTAATTGCGCCTTAGCAGCACAAGTAGGATTAGCTGGGGGAGTGAAAGTTGGCAACAATGTTTTATTAGCTGGACAAGTAGGAATTGCCAATCAAGCACAGATTGGAGATGGGGCGATCGCCACAGCTAAATCAGGCATTCATAATGATGTAGAACCAGGCACAATTGTCTCCGGTATTCCTGCCGTTTCTCACAAAATCTTTCTCAAAGCTTCTGCTATCTACAGCCGCCTACCAGAAATGTACCAATTCTTTAGACAAATGAAGCGTCATAGTAATGAAAACTAACCGCCATTATCGGAAAAAGGTACAAAGTTTGTAGGGTTTCCCGACCTGACAATTTCTCTGAATTGAGCCACCATATATTTGTAAGTTAAAGATGCCAAAAAGAACAACCACAAAAGTTCAACCTAGCTCTTTAACCTCACTTTAAAAGAAATTTAACCCGATTTCCTTAAAAGTTGACCAAAGGAGTGTTATCAATGAGAGTAGTACGTTGGCAACCCTTCTCTAACATGGAATCACTACGTCGTCAAATGGATCAAATGTTTGACGAACTTCTGGAAATTAATCACCAACCCGCAAACATCAACTGGACACCAGCAATAGAACTCAAAGATGAAGAAAATCAGGTAATCTTAAGAGCAGAAATTCCTGGTGTAGAAGCCAAAGATCTAAACATTGAAGTAACCAGAGAAGCTGTATCCATCTCCGGCGAACATCACTCGGAAACCAAGACCGAAAACAAAGGATTATACCATTCCGAACTCCGTTATGGTAAGTTTCAACGCATAGTACAACTGCCAGTTCATGTAGAAAACGAACAAGCTAAAGCCGAGTTTAAGAATGGGATTTTGACTCTCACTTTACCTAAAGCTGAAGAATTACGTCGGAAGGTTTTCAAAGTCAACCTCACTGACGAACAACCGCAAATTTCTGGCTCATAATTTGAGCAATTGAAACATTAAAAGTGAATTCATAACTTAAATTTTAAACCCTGAGTATTTACAAATTGTTTGTCAAATACTCAGGGTTTATTGCTACGGGTAATCAAGGGGAACATTTTGCTGAGTGAATTTTCTTAACTCAAAACTCAAAACTTCCCCATCACCAGCCTAACTTTTCTAATATGGGACGAGTAGAAACAATATGTCTATCTAAACCCAATTGTTTGGGTTCTACACCCACAGCTAAAGCAACTAGCTGCGGTAAATGTAGAACAGGTAAACCTAATTTTGTTTCAATTACCTTTTCTACTTCTGGTTGACGGGAATCTAAATTTAAGTGACACAAAGGACAAGGAGTTACCAAACAATCTGCACCAGCGGCAATGGCATCCTGAATTTGTTTTCCTGCCATTTGAAAAGATTGGGTAGTGGCATAACTAGAAAGAGGCCAACCACAACATTGTGTTCTACCCTGATAATAAACAGGAGTTGCCCCTAAAACCCGGAATACATTTTCCATTGATTCCGGCTGGAAAGGATCGTCAAAAGGTATGGACTTTTGTGCCCTGAGTAGGTAGCATCCATAAAAAGCAGCGCATTTAAGACCGCTCAGTTTTAGGACAACTCGCTTTTGCAGTTCCTCTAAGCCAAAATCTCCGACTAACGCCCATAGAAGATGTTTGACAGTGGTATTACCGTGATAAGGAGAACAACCTTCTTTTTGTAGGAGTCCGTTAATTTCTTCGAGGTAAGCTGGGTTAGTTTGCTGTGCTTCTTTTAATCGATCGTCCACATGACCGATTACACCTTGACAAGTGCTGCAATGGGTGAGTAAGGGTAAGTTTAACTCCTCTGCTAAAGCAATGTTCCGGGCATTAACAGTGTCTTCCAACAAGCGAGATTCTTCTTTAAAAGTACCCGAACCACAGCAAGAAGCTCTCTTTAGCTCAACTAATTCAATCCCTAAAGCTTTAGAAAGAGCCGCTGTTGATTGGTATAATTCCCGGCAAGCACCTTGGGCAACACAACCAGGGAAATAAGCATATTTAAGAGTCATTTGTCAATTATTGTGAAGTAACTAAGAACCCGATCGCGGTTCCTATCCTATATGATGGCGTGTTTAGGAATTTTGGGAAATTACAGGAGTTTGCTGAAACAGAAAAATTTCCTTTGCGACTTAATCTAAATCTACAAATTTCTCCTTGTCCCCTTGCCACTAGGTCAGCCTCAACTGGAATAACGATCGGCTACACCAAGATATTTTGGGTGTCAATCAAAAAATTGGCTATTGACATGATAGAGGGATCGCCTTATCAGATAAGATTAAAAAATGCTTAGAACAATCTTGATTGGAAAGGCAGTTCTAGCAACCGCGATAAGGAAGAGCTATGAGTGAACAGACAACTTTCGAGAAAGTAAAAAAAATTGTGGTTGACCAATTAAGCGTTGACGAAGACGCAGTAAAACCAGAAGCCAACTTTCAAAACGATCTAGGAGCAGATTCCCTAGATACAGTGGAACTAGTGATGGCTTTAGAAGAAGAGTTTGATATTGAAATTCCCGATGATGCCGCAGAAAAGATTCTGACCGTCCAACAAGCGGTGGACTACATCGACAACAAAAAAGTTGCTGCATCAGCATAAAAAACCTTTAGGAGAGACTTTTTGAAGGAGAAAAGCGATCGCTTTTGTAATGCGTAACCCGATCGCTCCTTTCTAATTTCGGCAAGGCTCACAGGTTAACCATTTTTGATTGTGTTCTGCGTTCTGAGTAGGGAAACCCAAGTTAATAGATGAATCATGACAGATTTTGAGCGAAAGCGCGTTGTTGTTACTGGCCTGGGAGCAATTACACCGATCGGCAATACTTTAAGTGAGTATTGGGAAGGTTTATTGAGCGGACGCAATGGCATTGAACCGATTACTTTATTCGATGCGTCTGGACATGATTGCCGTATTGCTGGTGAGGTAAAAGGATTTGACCCCCACGACTATATGGATCGTAAAGAAGCCAAACGCATGGATAGATTTGCCCAGTTTGCGGTTTCTGCAAGCAAACAGGCTTTAGCAGACGCGCAGTTTGTCATTAACGAACTGAACGCAGAACAGGTGGGGGTAATCATCGGTACGGGGATTGGTGGTCTGAAAGTACTCGAAGATCAGCAAACTATTCTCTTAGATCGTGGCCCAGACCGCTGTAGCCCGTTTATGATTCCGATGATGATTGCGAACATGGCTGCGGGGTTAACGGCAATTCATACTGGGGCAAAAGGGCCAAACTCTTGCTCTGTAACTGCTTGTGCTGCGGGTTCTAATGCGATCGGAGATGCGTTTCGCTTAGTACAAAGAGGTTACGCCCAAGCGATGATCTGTGGTGGGACAGAAGCAGCTGTTACGCCTTTATCATTTGCGGGGTTTTCCTCAGCTAGGGCATTATCCACCAGAAATGATGACCCGGCTCATGCTTCTCGTCCGTTCGATCGCGATCGTGATGGTTTCGTCATGGGCGAAGGCACAGGCATCCTGATCCTAGAAGAACTAGAACACGCCCTCAGCCGGGGAGCCAAAATTTACGCCGAAATCGTTGGCTATGGCATGACTTGTGATGCCTACCATATAACTTCCCCAGTACCCGGAGGAGAAGGAGCCGCTAGAGCAATCCAGCTATGCTTAAAAGATGCTGGGTTAACTCCAAACCAAATTAGCTACATTAATGCTCACGGCACCAGCACACCCGCTAATGACTCCAACGAAACGAAAGCAATTAAAACAGCTTTGGGCGAAAGTGCTTACAAAGTGGCGATCAGTTCCACAAAATCGATGACGGGTCATTTGCTGGGCGGTTCCGGTGGCATTGAAGCTGTAGCAGCGGTAATGGCAGTAGCTAACGATCGGATTCCACCGACAATGAATTTGGAAAATCCCGATCCAGAATGCGATTTAGATTATGTCCCAAATGAAAGTCGCGAGAAAAAAGTGGAGGTTGCCCTTTCTAACTCTTTTGGGTTCGGGGGTCACAACGTCACATTAGCCTTTAAAAAGTATGTTGCTTCGTAGGGGCGGGTTTTGCTGTGAATTCTTTTGCTATGACTACAAATTTTTCTACCAAACCCACCCATACAGGTAAATTGGTAAGGTATGGGGAGACAAACTAATAACCCTTCGCCAATTCCCAAATTACTAGGCAAAAATACTTGCCCATCGATCCCGCAAATGGGATGATGGGTGATAGTGTTTTGGGGCGATCCAGAGCGCCTTCGCTACGCGAGTTATGAGTTTTAAGTTCTAAGTTTTAAGTTATTTAACTCAAAATGCAAAACTCAAAACTCAAAACTCAAAACTTGTAATACACTTACCCAATTTCCGAGCGTCGTTAAGAAGAAAAAATTATGGCTGTTGCAACTCAATCCCTAGAGGAACTTTGTATTAACGCTATCCGCTTTCTCGCAGTAGATGCGGTACAAAAAGCTAACTCTGGTCATCCAGGACTGCCAATGGGTGCTGCACCAATGGCATTCGTGATCTGGGATCGGTTTATGCGGTACAACCCAAAAAATCCTTATTGGTTTAACCGCGATCGCTTCGTCCTCTCCGCAGGTCACGGCTCCATGTTACAGTACGCCCTGCTTTACCTCATGGGTTACGACAGCGTTTCTATTGAGGACATCAAGCAATTCCGTCAGTGGCATTCCAAAACCCCCGGACACCCAGAAAACTTCGTTACCCCAGGTGTAGAAGTCACTACTGGGCCACTCGGACAAGGCATTGCCAATGGAGTTGGGTTAGCAATGGCTGAAGCCCACCTCGCCGCTAAATTCAACAAACCCGATGCCACAATTGTTGACCATTATACTTATGTAATTCTCGGTGATGGTTGCAACATGGAAGGGATTTCCGGCGAAGCTTGTTCTTTAGCGGGACACCTGGGATTAGGTAAACTAATCGCTCTGTATGATGACAACCACATCTCGATCGATGGTTCTACAGATGTAGCATTCACCGAAGATGTTTCCAAACGCTTTGAAGCTTACGGTTGGCACGTTCTCCACGTCGAAAACGGTAACACCGATTTAGAAGGAATTGCTCAAGCAATTGAACAAGCTAAAGCTGTCACCGACAAACCAAGCATGATCAAGGTGACAACTACGATCGGTTACGGTTCCCCCAACAAGCAAAACACCGCAGGCGTTCACGGTTCAGCTTTGGGGCCAGACGAAGTAAAACTAACCCGTGACAATCTGGGTTGGCAATACGAACCTTTCGAGATTCCCGAAGACGTACTCAATCGTACCCGCAAAGCCGTAGAACGCGGTGCAACTTACGAAGCAGAATGGAACCAGGCTTTTGAGGAATACAAAGCTAAGTATGCTCAAGAAGCAGCAGAATTTGAACGTTTCTTAAGCAGCGCATTGCCTGATGGTTGGGATAAAGTGTTGCCAACTTACACCCCCGAAGATAAAGGTGTAGCTACCCGGAAGCATTCAGAAACCTGCTTGAACAAATTAGCACCTGTTTTAACTGAGTTAATCGGTGGTTCTGCTGACTTGACTCACTCCAACCTGACTGAACTCAAAGGCATTGGCGAGTTCCAGAAAGGGCATTACGAAAACCGTAACATCCACTTTGGGGTGCGGGAACACGCAATGGGGGCAATTTGTAACGGGATGGCGTTGCATCGATCGGGATTAATTCCTTACGGTGCTACCTTCTTGATCTTTACAGATTATATGCGGGCGGCAATTCGTCTATCTGCGTTGTCTGATGCTGGCGTGATTTGGGTAATGACTCACGATTCAGTGGGACAAGGTGAAGATGGCCCAACTCACCAACCGATCGAAACTTTAGCTTCTTTGCGGGCAATTCCTAACTTAACAGTGATTCGTCCTGCTGACGGTAACGAAACTTCTGGCGCTTATAAAGTAGCGATCGAAAAAGCGAAGAAAAACGAACCTACTCTGTTAGCATTCACCCGTCAAGCCGTTCCCAATTTAGCAGGTACTTCGATCGAAGGCGTAACAAAAGGTGGCTACATCCTAGTTGATAGTGAAGGTACACCTGACATCATCCTAATCGGTACTGGTTCAGAAGTCAGCCTTTGTGTCACCGCTGCTGAGAAACTCAGCGCAGAAGGGAAGAAAGTTCGGGTTGTTTCCCTACCTTCTTGGGAATTATTTGAAGCGCAAGATGCAGCTTACAAAGAGTCTGTTTTACCAAAAGCAGTTATCAAGCGTTTGTCTGTGGAAGCTGGTGCTAGTTTCGGCTGGCATAAATACGTAGGTACGGAAGGCGATATGGTTAGTATCGATCGCTTTGGTGCTTCCGCCCCAGGTGCCGTTTGTATGGAGAAATTCGGTTTTAGCGTTGACAATGTATTAGCTAAGGCTAAAGCATTGTTGGGTTAATAGTTTGATTAATAAGATTTGGCAGGTAAAATGCCTTTAATATTTGTAGGGTGGGCAAGATGCCCACCTTTTTTTGGTATAATTTGGGCATAAAAATTTATAATACTTAATTTAAGTTCAACAACTAAGAAGACATTTAGAGGTAATTATGGTACAAACTTCCGATCGCCAAAGTGCAGTATTATCTCGGATATCCGATATTGTCGATCGGATAATGCAAAGCCGCCCTGTATATCAGGAAGAATTAACTAAAAATGAAGTAATGGAAAAATTTGCCAGTTTGTTAAATAATATTTTACCTGAACAACTTATGGTACTTGATGATGAAAATTTGACAAAAAGAGTAAAGGGAGTTATGTCAATTGAATTGATGACGCATCTATTAGATGGTTTAACTCCTGAAGAAGTGGAAACATTTAATGCCGCAGTAGAAGGGAGATAGTAAAGTTGGGTTATCTGTTTGATACTAATATAGTGTCAGGGATTGTTAATAGAGAGCAAAAAATTTCTGTTAAATTTGGGAAATTGAAATTACAGGGCGAAGACTTATTTATTAGCTGCATTACATACTATGAAATAAAAAGAGGTCTGTTAGCTGTCAGTGCAACTCGAAAGCTGACTACTTTTAATGAATTTTGTCAGGATATGACAATTTTATTGTTAGATGAATTAGAAATTATCGAAGCAGCAGCAGAAATTCATACAGACTTAACTAAAAGGGGAATGCCTTTACCAGATGCAGATATATTGATAGCAGCGACGGCAATTACAAGGGGATTAATTTTGGTTTCAAATGATTCTGATATGTTAAGAATACCGGGAATTACGATAGAGAATTGGATGAATTTGTCAAGTTAAAATAGAGTGCGATCGCTCTCTACCCAGCATCACCTCTGAGTTTACGGCTATAATTAATAATAAAATTATCAGTTCTGCTCCTCTACAACTTTTTCCAACTTAGTTCCACAATTCTTACAGAAATTAGCATCTGGATCGTGCAAGAACAAACCGCAATTATGACAAGGTATTTCTACTTCATTAGCCGACTTAACTACACGCTTAATTAAATCTCCAATCTGCCAAGGAATAAGCGCAATTCCCGTAAAAATCATCATAATCGTCAAAAATCGACCTGCTTGGGAAATAGGTGTTACATCACCAAAGCCAACAGTCGTCATAGTTACTACAGAAAAATAAGCCGCATCTAAAAAAGTTTGGAAAACCTCTGAATTTATCGGATGTTCTACTTGATAAATTAAGCCTGAGTAAACAAAGACGATCGCAAACAAAGTAAAAATAATCCGAGTCAGAATTAAACTATCTTCTGTAGTCAGATGACCTGGTAAATTCTTAGGGTCTAAAAACCTTAATAATCGTAAAATACGCAACCAACGAAACAGACGGATAAAGCTAATATCTATCCAGCCAATAAAAAAAGGCAAAATAGCAATTAAATCAATTAGAGAGTAAAGACTGAATACAAATTGGTATTTATCCTCTGCACACCAAAAACGTAATAAATATTCTAAAGCAAATATCAGTAAAATTGCGGAGTCAATCCAATTAAGTAGGTTACGTAACTCCAGAGAAATACTAAATGTTTCAATGACGAAAATTACTGATGATAATAAAACTAAAAGTGTAATAATTAAATTAATAGATCTACCTGTTGGCGTTTCAATGTCTTCCAAATAAAATGACATCTTTTTTTTGAGCAACATAAGTCAAAGGTCGATTTTTTACTTTCACGGGGCGCATTTTGGACTAAAAAACTGAGTTCGTCAAGTCAGGGTAGTTAAGAAAAGTTTTTTTAAGTGTGAGCGAAATTCTTGACGAACAATGGGTATCTTAAGTTAAGGTGTGAGCAATGGGAAACTTGTTTAATACTATCTAAACAAAAGGATAACGTGACTCACCAAGAACTATCAGGGATGTATTACTACTACCTAATGTGCTAATTTTAAGGAAAAGACATCTGGTATAAGTATGTGGTGGAAAGCTAAACAAAGCAGAACACCTCTCAGTATCAGAAGCATTGGGATTAACTCATGCAACTCCGGCACGGTAAAAAATCTATCTAAGCAAATTACAGACTACTCCTTTCCATTCCTCTAGCAAATTTCATAGACTTTTAATATGCGTATCCTAATCTATTCCTACAACTATTATCCTGAGCCGATCGGCATTGCCCCATTAATGACTGAATTGGCAGAAGGCTTAGTTAAACGTGGTCACGAAGTTCGGGTGGTCACTGGAATGCCGAACTATCCACAACGACGCATTTATCCAGGGTATCGGGGTAGATTTTATAAGTGCGAAGAAAGAAACGGTGTTAAGATTGAGCGCACTTATATTTGGATTCGTCCCAAACCCAGTTTGCTAGATAGATTACTATTAGACGGGAGTTTTGTATTAACCAGCTTTATCCCAGCTTTAATGGGGCCTAGACCAGATGTAATTTTGACCACAGTACCACCGCTCCCTGTTTCCTTATCCGCTACTTTAACGGGATGGGTGCATGACTGCCCTGTAGTGTTAAATGTTCAAGATATTCAACATGAAGCTGCGGTTCATGTGGGATTGCTAAAAAATAAATTTGTGATTCGTGCTTTTGAAGCTTTAGAAAAATTTGCTAACCGCGCCGCAACTAGGATTAGCGTAATTGCTGATGGATTTGTGGAAAACTTAGTTGGTAAAGGTGTTCCGAGAGAAAAAATAGACTTGATTCCTAATTGGGTTGATGTCAATTTTATTCGTCCGTTACCCAAGGAGGATAATGCTTTCCGCAAAGCTCACCAGCTGGAAGGAAAGTTTGTGGTACTTTATTCGGGAAATATCGCTCTGACTCAGGATTTACCAACTGTGATTAAAGCCGCAGCTTGTCTGAGAGAGAATCCAAATATCGTGTTTGTGATTGTAGGCGAAGAAAAAGCTCTCTCCAGGGTGAGCGATTATTGCCAGATGTATGGAGCATATAACGTTAAACTTATACCATTTCAACCTAGAGAAAAGTTGCCAGAAATGTTAGCAGCAGCTGATGTGAGTTTAGTTACCCAAAAACACAATGTAATTGCCTTTAATTTACCTTCTAAAATTCCTGTAATATTAGCTAGTGGTCGCCCGATCGTAGCTTCTGTACCAAGTACCGGAACGGCGGCTAGGGCAGTGCAACAAAGCGGCGGTGGAATAGTGGTACCTCCAGAAGATCCGATAGCTTTAGCTTCTGCGATCGAAAAACTATACTACAATCCAGAAAAAGTGGAAAAATTGGGCAAACAAGGCAGACAACACGCGATCGATTTTTACTCGTCCGAACAAGCGTTGAATCGTTATGAAGAACTTTTTAGCTCTTTAATGCCGCAACCAGTTTCTAAAGTAAAGCCTTTACCTAATTAAAGCACCTGTTTCGGGCTCATAATTAAAATTACCAAACCATCTCTACTTAGTATGTCGTTAGAGCGATCGTTCTTAGAGATGGGTTTTTTGTTATTGATAAAGATAAAGAAATATGAAGAGCGATCGGGAATCATTCTTTAGACAGACCAAGTATACACTTGTTCGGTTGTAGCGTGTTTTTAATGTCAGAAGCAAGTTATCATTAGAGGCAAAAAAGCAAAATAGATTTTTCTCATGAACGCTAAACTATAGAAAACCCTTTTTGGTTACGAATCCAAAGTCTGAACCTTCTATTCAGACTAAATTCAATCAAGAAAAAATTGCATAGCGTTAAGGAGTTTAATGTCCGAGAATTTCCCAACCGTAAATTCCACCTTGACCACCCCAGTAGCAAATACTAATGCTAATAAAGCAGCAGGTCAAGATGCAGAGCAAGGAATGCTTGCCATTATTGTAGAAGCAGCATTAGACCGCAAGGGATCTGACCTGATTGTATTACGGGTGTCAGATGTATCTTATTTAGCTGATTATTTTGTCTTGGTCACGGGCTTTTCCAGAGTTCAAGTGCGGGCAATCAGCCAAGCGATACAAGGCCAAGTAGAAGAAAATTGGCACCGTAAGCCGCTGAGAATTGAGGGACAGGCAGAAGCTAATTGGATACTACTGGATTATGGTGATGTAATTGTCCATATCTTGATGCCGAAAGAACGAGAATTTTATAATCTGGAAGCATTCTGGGGTCACGCAGAACGAGTTAATTTGCCTCAAGAACAAGATAGTAAATAATTTACATTACTTAATTGTCGAATGTCTTAATGTGCTGGCTTGACAGCAAGCTTTAACAAATAAGAGTGGATAGCATGATGATGGAGTCTTCTGTTTCTGTGTGCCCGGTACCATTTGAACAGCAACCCATCAATGAGTACCAGGAACTAAAGGATTCCTGGTTTTTTAGCTGGGCTACTCTTGATGGGGGAAGTTATTCGCGCAAGATGGCTTGGATTTGGGGTTGGAGTTGGCTGGTAGCAGGGCCAGTAGCAGCGGCGAGTTTTCCGCCCCAAAAAGCTCTGGGTCAGTTTATGCTTTGTGGTGGGGCAATCGCGAGTTTGTTTATGGTTTTCGCACTAGTACAGATGTATTTGGGTTGGTGTTACGTGCGCGATCGCTTGACCAAGCCTATAGTCTTTTACGAAGAATCGGGATGGTACGATGGACAGTGCTGGAGTAAACCACCGGAAGTTATTACTCGCGATCGCTTAATTGTCACCTACCAAGTCCAACCAATCCTCCAGCGACTTAACAAAACTTTCGCGTTGTTAGCCTTGATTTTCTGCTTAGGTAGCCTAATTTGGTTTTTTCTTTAACTTCCTGGCTACTAATTGGTTGTAAATTAATAATGGGAATAAATCGAAAATTAAAAATCTAAAATTCCCGAATCGACCCCCTCCAGTGATACAGTCTTACCCATGACAAGGGGAAAAAGAACTCAAACCGCAGAACTAGAAGTTAGACTGCTGCGGGAAGGCATTATTGAATCAGCACATCGCGTCCAAGCCACTGTTTGTGACGACAAAGGGCGCGTACTTTCTGTAGCAGGTAATTCCGAAACTGCTACCTTTGCTCGTTCAGCACTCAAGCCTTTCCAAGCACTGGCAGTCACTACTACAGGAACTTTAGAACGTTTCGGTCTGTCAGACCGAGATTTGGCAATTATCTGTAGTTCCCATCAAGGGAATATCGATCAGGTACGACAGGTTTTTAATGTCCTTTGGCGTTGTGATATCGATCCCTCCGCGCTCCAGTGTCCGATTCCAGAAGGCAAGCAAAGTCCACTGGAATATAATTGCTCTGGAAAACACGCGGGAATGTTGGCTGTTTGTCAGCAACGCAGCTGGTCGCCTGTTAGTTATTTACAGCGCAATCATCCGGTACAACAGCTAATTTTGAGCAAAATCGCTGAGTTATTGCGAATGCCGGGAGAAGAGTTTATTCAAGCTCATGATGATTGTGGCGCTCCTACCTATTTGATGCAATTGGGGCAAATGGCATCTTTGTATGCTCAATTGTCTTCTGGAAATAATTTGGATATGGAACGCATTGTCCGGGCTATGACTAGTCACCCAAATATGGTGGCTGGCCCTGGCGAATTTGACACGGAACTGATGAAGCTAACTCAGGGGGAAATAGTCAGTAAGGCTGGTGCAGAGGGAATTCTGTGCCTTGGTCGTGTGGGTGAAGGCATGGGTTTAGCGATTAAGGTGACAGATGGTGCTAAACGTGCTAAACGTGCTGTGGCTATTCACTTGTTGCGGCAAATGGGCTGGATTACTCCGACGGTGGCTGAATCCTTGGCAGAGACTTATCTGAACTTGGGTACTTACAAGCGGCTGGAAGTTATCGGAGAATTATCGCTTTTATAGTTGCAATTTGATTTAGTTTATGGTTATACTAGTCAGAGTGAATTAAAAGCAACGAAGCGACGCGGGATAGAGCAGTCTGGTAGCTCGTCGGGCTCGCAAAGCAAAATTAACTAAACGCTTGAAAGTTAATTTTGTTATGGGCTGTAAGCAAGGAAACTTGTTTGCGATCGCCTCTCAAATTCGGGGAAGCCTTTAGCGTGGTAATCCCGAGCCAAGCTCCAGAAATGGAGAAGGTGTAGAGACTCGATGGGAGGCACCCTAACAGTTAGGCTGAGGGTGAAGGGAGAGTCCAGACCCCAAACTGGAAGTCCAGGCAGCGAAAGCTGTAGTGGTAAGCATAACCCGAAGGTCAGTGGTTCAAATCCACTTCCCGCCACCAAATTAAAAAGCAAAACCCCTGAAACAAAAATGTTTTAGGGGTTTTGCTTTGTCAAATCTGACTTCAGAAAGGAGGTAGAACCTCCCAAAACTCGTTCCCAGGTTGAACCTGGGAACGAGAAATAGAGGCTCCGCTCAGGAGTGCAAGATCGGAGTCTAATGTTCATGAGCTTTTGGTTTATGCTGGAATTTAGGTATTTATAGAAAAAAATTATGAGCATGAATTTACGGAAACCGATTTTAGTTGGTGGAGTTGGGCTTTCGGTTTTGCTTTGGCTGTGGCAAGGTGTGGATGATACGATCGGACAGTTGGGAGAGTATGCTGTATGGAGTGCGATCGCTCTAGGTGGCGTATTCTTACTCAGACAAAAGAAGGGGAAAAAGACTCAGGTGGATTTTGATTTGTCGCTGGTGGAAAGGGCGACGGTGGAGAAGGCGATCGCGCAAGCTGAAAGAGTAATTGATAAGTTAGAAGTAGAAGCGGTTAATGGTGATGTCATCGCTAAACTGCGGGAAAAAGTTGCCGAAGTAACGACTAAATTAAACAGACAAGAGTTAAGTTTAGCGATCGCTGGTGGAAAAGCTGTTGGTAAAACTACTTTAAGACAACTTTTAGCAGAAAGTTGGCTGACTCAAATCGGAAAAACTTTAAGTTTGCAGGAAACATCTGCTTTATTTGTCGCTGATGAAGCTGGAAAAATAGATGAAACAGAAGCTTTGAAAATTGCCAATAATGCTGATGTTTTATTGTTTGTTGTCAATGGCGATTTGACGGATTCGGAATGGCAAATTTTACAACAGTTAAAAGCTGCTAATCAGCGGTTTATTTTGGTTTTTAATAAGGAAGATCAGTATTTGCCGGAAGATCGAGAAATTGTTTTACAACAAATCCGGGAAAGAACAAAGGGAATATTGGAAAAAGATGATGTAATTGCGATCGCAGCTAATCCAAAAGCGATTAAAGTTCGCCAATATCAAACTGATGGATCGATGCAGGAATGGTTAGAAGAATCTGTTCCGGCGATTTCAGCTTTGACGGAACGTTTGAATGTGATTTTAACACAACAAAGTCAACAGTTAGTTTGGGCGACTACTTGGCGAGAAGCTGTTGCTTTGAAAGGTGAGGCGAAGGAAGTTTTGAATGGGGTGAGGCGCGATCGATCTCTGCCAGTAATTGAACAATATCAATGGATTTCCGCTGCTGCTGCTTTTGCTAATCCCGTACCAACATTAGATTTAGTTGCTACTAGCGCAATTAATGCTCAAATGGTGTTAGATTTGGCGAATGTTTATCAGCAAAAATTCTCCTTAGAACAAGCGCAAACTGTCGCCGGAACTCTGGGAAGCGCGATGTTAAAATTGGGGTTGGTGGAACTTTCTACCCAAACAATTACCTCATTTTTGAAAAGTCATGTAATTACCTTTGTTGCTGGGGGAGTTGTTCAGGGAATTAGTGCTGCTTATTTAACCAGAATTGCTGGATTGAGCTTAATTGAGTATTTCCAAGAGCAAGAAATTAGTGCTGATGCTGGGGAAAATGCTTTCAGTGTGGAAAGATTAAAAGAGAAATTACAAAGCGTTTTTCAACAAAATCAAAGAGTGGTTTTTTTGCAATCTTTTGTACAGCAAGTTGTGGGTAAATTAATGCCTAATTCACCTCAATTACAACTTGCTGCTGTGGAGAAAGTTGGTTGATTAGAGAGATTGATTAATTGATCTGTTGGTATAACACTGAAACTTTCGATCCCCCCTAGCCCCCAGCAGGGCTGTTTCACGCTAAGGTTTAATTTTGGCTCGTTTTGTTTTCAAACTCTCTCCCAATGGGCAAAACAGGCTTTTTGAATAATTTCAGCATTTTTACTAGAAATTATCCGCTAAACACCTCACTACGGAAGGGTTAGAGAACTGGAAAAAATTAGCGTGAAACAGCCCTGCGTATAATCTAAACAAGCTGCTATTTGTTCTTTTGATAAATCAGGAAACTCTTGCATAATTTCATCCTGACTTTGGTTAGCTGCAAAATAACCCAAAATCAAACTTACCGGAATTCTAATACCTTTAATTCTTGGTTTACTACGCAGTATGTCTGGTGTGGTAACTATAAATTCTCTCCAATTAACCGTCATATTTTCTTGCTTCCAACAATCAACCATAAATATAGTGTAAAATACCCAATTAATTAAATATTAGCCAAAATAGAACTGTAGACATTTTCCCCGATTTAACCTTGAGTAACACACCATTCCCCGAAACTGAACCTTCCCCTGCGCGGAGTCGCCAAGAATCACACTTTAACCGTGCTCGATCGAGTATTCGTCGCGCCATTTCTGGACATTCGGCAAAAGTGCGATCGATGTTGCGCCCGGAAATTGAAGTTTTAAATAGCACTTTAGAAAAGTTGGATCAAGGTGTAATTTGTATCGCTGCTTTTGGTTTAGTTAGTCGGGGAAAATCAGCAGTTTTAAATGCTTTAATTGGGCAGAAAATATTACAAACTGGGCCACTTCACGGCGTTACTCAATACCCTCGTTCTGTACGTTGGACGATCCCCCCCCTACCCCCCCTTATTAAGGGGGGGAGTAGTCAGGTACAAGTGGAGTTAATTGATACTCCGGGATTAGATGAAATTGAAGGTCAAGCTAGGGCGAAAATGGCGCAGGATGTGGCGCGTCAAGCTGATTTAATTTTATTTGTGGTTTCTGGAGATATTACTCGCACTGAGTATGAAGCACTTTGTCAATTAAGAAAGGCGCAAAAACCGATAATTTTAGTATTTAATAAAATCGACCTTTATCCCGAACAAGATCGACAAACAATTTACGCAAATTTGCAAAGATTAGGTGCTGCTAGTGGCGATGATTCAATTTTAAAAGAGTTACTTTCGCCTGATGAAATTGTGATGATAGCAGCGGAACCTGCACCTTTACAAGTTAGAGTAGAAATGCCAGATGGCAAGGTAAGTTATGAGTGGGAAAGTCCGCCAGCACAAATTAGTGAGTTAAAGCAGAAAATTCTCAAAATTTTAAATCGAGAAGGTCGATCGCTACTCGCCCTCAATGCCTTAGTTCAAGCTAGAGATATAGAAGAAAGAATTGCTCGAAAAACTGTAGAAATGCGAGAAAAGGAAGCGGAAGATTTAATTTGGCAGTTTACTAAATATAAGGCGATCGCAATTGCCGTAAATCCGATCGCTTTTTTAGATATCATCGGCGGAACTTTAACCGATTTAGCTTTAATTCGCGCTTTAGCAAAATTGTATAATTTGCCAATGACTAGTTACGAAGCTGGCAAGTTATTAAAAACAATTCTCTTAAGTTCTGGTGGTTTATTATTAGGAGAAATCGGCACTAGTTTCCTGTGGGGATTAGGGAAAAGTGCTGCGGCAATTTCTGCGGGAGAAAACCCTTCTAATATTACAGCTTTTGCGGGTGCTGCGATCGCCCAAGCGGGGATTGCTGGTTATGGGGCTTATGCGATCGGTCGCGCTGCTCAAGTATACTTAGAAAAAGGCTGTACTTGGGGAGAATTAGGGGCAAATACCGTCATTCAAGAAATACTAAATCATGTAGAATCCAATACAATTCTCTATCGTTTACGCACAGAATTACAGCAACACTTTGACAAATCTACTCACTAATTTCCGCTTCTGTACGAGTCAACATTGACTGATTAGTTTGTTCTGTTTCTAAACGTTCTTGTGCCATTTGTTGTCTTGCTAAATCATCAGTTGTAGCATGATTTTCTTGCTGAACTTCTGCTTCTGCACGATTCAACATAGACTCTTGCAGACGTTCCATTTCCAGACGCTGTTGCGCCATTTGTTCTCGTGCTTGTTTTTCAGTACTCATATTTTAACTCTCGATCGAATTTCTCACTTGTATATTTTGATTTAAGTGAAATTTCCACAAATCAAATACATCCTATTGACTTAAACAATCAATCATTGTTAATTTTAAGAGCTTTTTCTGCTATATGTATCAGTCCTTTGGGAGGTTTTTGGTGATTAACAGTTAAACGAGGTATTTGGTACTTATTTGCTAACCACCCTCGCCAAAAAAATCGACTATTGTACAAATATCCCGATTTATAATATTTAGCAGCAAATTTCTCTACTCTCTGATTTGACGCACCAAATGGGTAAGCTATATGAGAAGCAACTGTTCCATTAGCATCTAAACCTGCGGTACATTTCCTCAGATGTAATTGCGCTGTTTCCAATTCATAAATTAAATCTTTAGTGTTTAAATCAGTAAGTTTTTTGTGATTTTCCCCATGAGATTGAATATCAAAAAACCCTTTTTCCAATCCTTCTCGCAAGTTATTACAAGTTATGTTGTATGAAGTTTTACTTTCATTTTTTGCCATTCTCCCTGGATTAATAAACAATACTACTTTAACTTTTTGATTGTATTTTATTTCTATACTTTCCAAAACTGGCAGTAAATTTGTATAAAAGGTCTTATAAGAATCATCAAATGTCAGCATTATCGGTCTTTGTCCTATATGTTCTGGCGGGATTTTTTGGGAGTTAGATATAAAATAATTGTAGAGTTCTTGACTAGAAATAAACCAAAAATTATGTGTTACTAAATACTCTAAAAACTCCTCCAAATCTTGCTTGTTATATTCTATTCTTAACGATTCCTTGTTGATACTTTTTCTCTGGAAATTTTGCGTATCAACAATGCTGTGAAAACCGAAAATAGGAATTTTTGGTGATGTGATATCTAGAATTAACCAACCACTCAGAATTATTAATAAGGTAGTAACGAAAATACTCAGAGGAAAAGACTTAAATTTTAGTTTAATGGATTTCATTTACTCAATTTACGTGGAGGGAATTCAGATTTTACAGGTTGACTACGATGGGGAATGGGAGGTGCTTTAGGTTTACCTCTTTGAGGTACTGGTTGTCTGACAGATTTGTTCTGAGACACTTGATGACGATGAGGTGTAGGGGGAAACATAGGGGCGCGAAATTTTAACAGTTGTTTTTCAATTGTTTGACGACCTATGTGAAAATGAGCGATCGTTGTCAATAATGATAATGAAAAGTAGAAAAATCGAATTGCCCAGTTACCAGCGGCTAGTAAAATAGAAATTGATTGTTGGCTGAGATTAACATCTTTAGCTCTAGTTAGACTATTGATTTCAGTTCTAACTTTTTTTTCTAATTTTACAGCGAGAATCATCTCTTTTTTAGTGCGGGGTAAAACGGGAAATTGAGCGCTGTACGAATAAAAACCGAAAAACCCATCCAAGTTAACTCTAGATTTTAAAAATGAATTAGTTAATGTTTGTGCTTGTTGGTATGTAAGATTCTGATTGCTGGCAACTTCTTCTAGCCAAGAGTTGTATTTGAGAAAAGGAGTAATACTAAAAATTAGAGGCACTAAAATGATTAATAAAATGGCACTTGTTTTAAGCTGGCAAATTTTTGGTAAGATGACGCTGGCTAAACCAAAGCCCATACCCAGTACTGCAAAAATAATTATATTGGCAAATTCAACTACCTGAAAGACAGCTATAAATTCACCAATAATCATAATGTTATAAATCAGTTCTTCACCGACAAAGTTTGCTATCAGCTTGAGGCTAACGGTGAAGACAATTAAGCTACAAATAACAAAGATGTAGATTAATAATCTGAACAATAGTTTTAAAAGCCGCATTGAATTAAATGTTAGTTAAGTGGTTAGAAAAATCAGTTATCGGCAGTATTACTAAGTTCCTCTTTGGCGTTTTTGCTAATCTGTTGGAGTGTTTTCCGATCGGGGGGTAAATTTTGGCTGTTCATATTCAACCACAAAAGATACTCTATGTTACCAGCAGGACCTGTGACTGGAGACCAGGTTAAGCCACAATATTGCCATCCTATCGCTTGTGCAGCTGCAATTACTTGCGCGATCGCGTCTGCTTGGTCGTCAGTATCCCGCACCACGCCTTTTTTGCCAACCCGTTCTCTTCCTACTTCAAACTGCGGTTTAACGAGCAAAATCACCTCACGGGGGGATTGAAGCAGATGCCATAAGCTAGGGAGAATTTTTGCCAAAGAGATGAATGAAACATCTACCACCCCTAAATCAGCAATTTCCCCATCTCCGTACAATTCACTTGGAGTCAAATAGCGCAGGTTAGTGCGTTCTTTTAAGATTACTCTGGAATCGTTGCGAATCCTCCAGTCAACTTGTCCATACCCGACATCCACGCCGTAAACTAGCTTTGCGCCAGCTTGCAGCAAGCAGTCAGTAAAACCGCCTGTGGAAATGCCTCCGTCTAAGCAAATGCGCCCTGCGATCGAAATCGTAAAGCATTTTAAAGCTTTCGCCAGTTTTTCGCCACCCCTGGATACAAAAGGCGATCGTTGTTTTACCTGAATTTGAGCAGCAGTATCCACCAAAGTACCCACTTTGTCAATTACCTGTTGATTTACCAACACTTCCCCCGCCTGAATTAACCTTTGCGCCAATTGCCGAGAGGAAGTTAAATTCAGTTCTACCAACAATACATCCAGTCGTTGTTTTGTCATGACTTCATCAAATTGTAGAGATTTATGCAGTAAGTACACAAAAGCATATCGAAAACTGTAATTTATGTAACAATTATTAGTGAAACTGTAAAAAATCATTGACTAGGGTGACAGAAACTAGCAAAAATAGAGAAAAATATTAAGTAGGAACTAAGAGTTTTGTGAATAGCAATTAATTAGCTGTTCCTACCCAGTCTCCTTCATTAGCCCCTAGTAATATTAATCATAAGGAGATCGTTATGTTAGAAACCAAATTAACCAACTGTGCAATTTTACTTTACCAATGGCTATTGCCCAGAGTTTCTGCTAATCCTAAATTGACTGTTGATTTGCAAGACTTTCAAGCCTGGTCAGCCGAATTTCGGGAAAAACCATACAATTATATAGAAATCCTCGAAGCTATTCAAAAGTTAAAAGAACTACAACTTATTCAAGTCAGTAAAACTGAAATTACTTTGGAAGCGAAGAATCTACAAGATTTGAGTACACAAATGCAACTTCCTACTCAGATGTTATCAGTAGAAAGCGATCGCCAAGAGCCCCAAGAAAAAACACTTACATTAGTCAGAATTATTTCTGGTGCCTTAGCCTTTGCCGGAGCAACATTCCTCATCAGTTTAACTGTATTACAAAACCAACCCGAAATTTTAAATATTCCCCATCCTTGGAGCGTTTTAGGAGAAAAAAATATTGGTTCTAGCAAGTAAAATTTGGCAATACTGCTAGCTTTCTTAGGGTAGTAATTTCAGTAAATCTTTGCTCTTCTGCCACATCCTCACTTGTCCCTGCTTATTTACCTTGGCAATAAATGGCGGTTGATTACTTTGCGCGAAGTTTTCCATTTTTTCTAATGCTTGTGTAAAGGCATTAGCCATTTCTTCGCCAGTACTATTTCCCAAAGTTAAAACAAAAACTTTTGCATTTGAACTAGCAACAGCAATTTGCTCTAAAATATTACGACCAATTGCATCATCCTTAGTTAGTATTATCCAACCTCTACGGCTTACTTCTGGCAACCATTCTGTATCAAGAGCATCCTGTGGGAAGTGATCGTCGTGAATTTCTACATTTGCGCCTGCATTACGGAGTCCATCTGCAACATATTTCTTTCCCAAAGCTCTATCAATATAAAAAATTGGCTTTTTCGCTTTACTCACGCTGCTTGATATAGGGATAATTCACATCGAATGGCTTCTTCAACTTGCAAACGATCGAAGCCATAATCCTCTGCTAAATTATCGATCGATTCCCCTGCTTTATATCGCTGTGCCAACATAGCCGTAGGAATTTCTGTTCCTACTAAAACTGGGCGACCAAAAGAAATTCTAGGATCGATAACCAAAGTTTTTGGAGATTCTTCCGTCAGACTTTCAGTAGAACGAATAAAGGGAAAAAGCTTAATTGCTACACCGTTTTCATCCCATTCAATCCGCCTCAGTAGATTTTCAAGAACTGTTTGCATCTTCAGTTGAATATTACTTCTCTGATACCAAGGTGATGGGGGAAATCCCGTAGATTTTCGATAACTTTTTGCATCTCTACTTGACCAGGCTGCGATCCATTTACCAGATATCCCACTAAATTAACAAATAAATCAACTCCATCTGTTTGAAACTCAATCCGCGCAAGGGGGTGAGGGACATTAAATCGCTGTTCAATATAATTTAAAGCAGTACGAACTTGATCTAAGCGAATCTCCTTACGAATTGCTCGTAGTACATGAGCTTCTACCAAATTTATAAAGGAAAGCTGTTTTACTTCCATATCGGGAAGGTTAATTAATGGTTGAAAGTAGCGCTTACCTCCTACTGTAGGATAAGAACGCCCATGAATCCAAGAACGCAGTGTACCCACTGGAATCAGCAAATAGCGACTTGCCTCAGTAATTGAATACCGAGGTAGATTCCGAAAATCTAGCTCTTGGTAAGTGGCTTTCATCCTAAAAGTGTTAAACAATTTTATGTTTTTAGTCTAGATCCTTTACATCCTGATTTACACCCAAAAATATCCAAAATTTACTCCAACACTAAATATATAAAAAAACTGAAAACCCTTAAGAAAAAGTCATCTCAAGGGTTGAAATTTAATGCCAGGAACCAGACTTGAACTGGTGACACGAGGATTTTCAGTCCTCTGCTCTACCGACTGAGCTATCCCGGCGAACTGTTTTGCGTGTTTTTGACGCTTTATTAATATAACAAACATATTTAGATTTTTGCAAGGGTGTTTAGGAAAAAAGTTGGCGATATTTTTGTAAAGAATTCTTAAAAAGATATCTGAATAGCTGTTCATATATTAAACTGAAATTCAGACCTAATGAGGAAACAATCATGACTACCGTTACCACAATGAAATGCGCCTGTGAACCTTGCCTCTGTGTGGTTTCCATTGGTGATGCTATTCAAAAAGATGGTAAGTATTATTGCAGTCAAGCCTGTGCTAATGGACACTCGGAAGAAAAAGGGTGCGGTCACGAAGGCTGCAATTGCGGTTGAGAAAGTTAGTACTTAGAATCTCAGCAGTATCATTCGATCGCCATTCTCAACCTAGTTAGTCCGGCAATTATTAAAAACAGCGAAAATTGTACTAAAACAATACTAGGGCCAGAAGGCCAGTTAAACAGACCAGAGAAAAGTATGCCAATGATACTGCTGAGAGCACCTAATATTATTGATAAGGTGAGAAAAGTGCTAAATTTTTGGCTGAGTAATTTAGCGATCGCAGATGGAATCACCAAAAAAGCATTTACTAACAAAATCCCGATCGCCTTCGTCGCCAAAGCTACCGTTAAAGAAAGCAATACCACAAACAAATAACGGTGTAACTGAACGGAAATTCCTTGAACTTTAGCAACAGATAAATTCAAAGTTAATAAAACCTGTTCTTTTAAAGTAGATAGCAGATAAATCGCACTACTAAAAAGCAAAACACAGGTGAGAATCAAATCAACTTGACTAAGCGCCAGAATATCCCCAAATAACACATTCATCAACCCGCCTCGGTAGCCACGAATTAAGCTACTGAGGATAATGCCGATCGCTAAAGTTCCTGATAAAACTACATTAAGAATCGTATCGCTTGCTAAATCAGTTTGGTCAATTAAATAAAGTACAATTACACCAAAAATTAGAGTAAAAGGCAACAACATCCAAGTAGGATTTAACTGGAAAAATACACCTAAAACAACTCCGATTAATGCCGAATGTCCAACAGCGTGACTGTAAAATGATAATTGTCGCAGAGTCACAAAGCTACCGAGTAGTCCGCCTAATAATCCCATCAGGATACCACCTGCGATCGCCCTCTGCATAAAAGGAAATTGCAACAATTCCAAAAAATTGCTGACATTAGTCACAGCTAATAAGTTAAAATTGTAATGGGAAAGTAAATTTAGCCAAAGCACTACTTTCAGACCTCTTTAATTTAAACAAAGCATCAAAAAACCAATTAGCACTTACAATTTTAAAATGTCAGTCGAACCTGCCGTTAATCAAATAGAACGCAATTTGACACCTAATTCTGAAAAACTAACTTGCGATCGCCCACATCCCATTAATATAGATGAAGTTCATTATCTTCAAGGGCAAATTCTCCTCACCGAAAAAGCCCAAAGAATGGCAGAATTTTTCAGCCTTTTGGGAGATGCCAACCGCTTGCGAATTCTTTCTATGTTAGCGGTAAAAGAACTTTGCGTTTGCGACTTAGCAGCAGCTTTAGAAATGTCTGAATCTGCTGTTTCTCATCAAATGCGAGTTTTGCGATCGATGCGACTAGTAGGCTACCGGAAGCGGGGACGTAATGTATTTTATCGCCTCCAAGACCATCATGTTTTAGAACTTTACCAAGCTGTTGCAGAACACTTAGACGAAAAGGAAGACAGTTGATTTTCTGGGGACTGGGGACTGGGATTCCTTATTGATGCCGATGTTGATAGCGGCTAAAAGTTGGCCCATAAGTAGCTAACAGGTTTTGTGGTGAAAGAATAGCTTCTGGTTTTCCCGAACAAACTATAGTTTGATTCAAACAAATCACTTCGTCGCAATTACTATTTACCATATCTAAATCATGAGAAATTTGTAAAACTGTCCAACCTTGCTCATTTTTTAGTTCATTTAACAAATAGTAAAAATCAGCTTCTCCCGAAATATCTACTCCCGCAAAAGCTTCATCTAAAACTAAAAGTTTGCGCGGACTAACTAAACAATAAGCTAGTAAAACTCGTTTTAATTCTCCACCACTTAAAGTGCCGATCGCTTGTTGTCGCAAATGATAAGCATTGACTCTTTGTAACGCATTGGCGATCGCTTTTTCCTTCTCCAAATTTCGTTGCCAAAACTTAGGTAGCTTGAATCTTTTTTCTTCTTGCCAACCCAATCCTACCAACTCACTTACAGAAATGGGGAAACTGCGATCGAAAATAAAATGCTGGGGAATATAACCAATAAAATGTCGCCTACTTCCCAATCTTTTCACTGGACGACCAAAAATTTCCACATTTCCCGAACTCTTAGGAAATAAATCTAAAATCGCTTGAACTAGAGTACTTTTACCCGAACCATTAGGGCCAATTATTGCTGTATCAGTTCCCGATTTTAACTCAAAAGAAACATCCCTGACGGCTAAATAATTACCCCGGTAAACTGTCAAATTCTCCACCTTTAAAACCGGGACTTCTGTTAAATTCATTGCTGGCTATTCAACTCTCTAAATTTTTCTTGGGTATACGACTAAAGTCGCTACAACAAACAACACTGTGATTAGCGACAAGCAGCTTCAATTCTTTGGAGATTTGATTTCATTCCTGTAATGTAGTACTGCGGATCTTTATCTCCCGTTTCTAAAGGATCTAAAGTTCGCAAAGTTAAATTCAAATCTTGAGAAAGACTGCTTAACAATTTATTGTCTGTCCCTGGTTCACCAAATAAAGCCTTAACATTATACTTCTTCACTGTAGCAATTGTCTTCTGTATATCATCTGGAGAAAGTTGATCTTCAGGAATCTCTACTACTGCTACTTGTTTCAGTTGATATCGCTGGGCTAAATAAGGAAAAGCATCATGAAAAGTAATAAAAGTACATTGGTTATTAAATGATTTTAACCTTTGTTGAAACTGTTCGTCCAAAGCTTGCAACTGTTTAATATAAGCAGCAGCATTGGCTTGATAAACATCCTTATTTTCTGGATCTGCTGCAATTAAACCATCCCGAATATTTTCCACTTGTTTAATCGCTAAAACTGGATCTAACCACACATGAGGATTACCTTCTGCATGATCGTGATCGTGCCCTTCTCCTTTTTTTTCCACTGGTTTTACCACAGGTGAAAGTTCCTGTAAAGGTTGAATACCTTGACTAGCTTCAATCTGTTTTAACTTGGGATTTTGAGCATTTTTTACTGTACTTTCGAGAAATTCCTCTAAACCTAAACCATTTTTTACCAGCACATTGGCTTGGGCGATCGCCTGCACATCATTTGGTGTAGCTTGATAATCATGGATCTCACTACCTGGAGGTACTAAAACCTCCACCTGCGCTAAATCTCCAGCCACCGCCCTGGTAAACCAATACATCGGCAAAAACGTCGTTACCACTTTCAGTTTTGGCGTTTGTGGCGAAGTTTGCGCTACCGGAGACACAGGCGTAGACACAGGCGTAGACACCGAATTAGGCTGGTTACAGCCAGTAGCAGGTAGCACTAGCAGCAGCAAACCTAAAAATAATCTTTGCAATTTAGGGTAATGCACAATTTCTCTCCTTTGATTGAGGCAGAGTTTTTTTGAGAATCGATCCAATTATAATATGATTTGAATGAGAATGAAACTCATTCTTAATAAGAAACAGGCAAGATTTATTGCTAAATATTTTCAATAAGAAAACAAAAAAGACTTGTATTTTCCAGAAAAAGCTTTATAATACTTGGATCTTGATTAAATTTGGTGTGAGGATAAGAAGAGTTATGTTGAAAATATTCTGCAATAAATTCCTAAAGGGATCGGCTGTGCTTAGTGCAAGTGCAAGTCTGGCTTTATCCGCAGGTGCAGGTGCGATCGCCACCACCCCCCCAACCACCCCAGAAAACAGCAATTCCCAAACCAAACTTGCCCAAACAACCTTAGAACAAATCAACCAATACACAAACGAAAATCCATCCGCAGAAAACAGCTTAGAACAAGTAACATCCGTTTCCCAACTGCGCGACGTACAACCAACAGATTGGGCATTTCAAGCATTACAATCCTTAGTGGAAAGATATGGTTGTATTGAAGGATATCCCGATCGAACATATCGTGGCAATCGAGCTATGACTCGTTACGAATTTGCCGCTGGATTGAACAGTTGTTTGGATAGAATTCAAGAATTAATTGCCACATTACCCCAAGGAGTAAGTAAAGAAGATTTAGACCGATTGCGAAGATTGCAAGAAGAATTCGCTGTCGAAATTGCGAATTTACGAGGTAGAGTAGATAACTTAGAAGCCAGAGTCACCAAAGTAGAAGCACAGCAATTTTCCACCACCACAAAACTAGAAGGAGAAGTGATTTTTGCCCCCGCTTCTATTTTTGCCGGAGACGATGCTTTTGGAAACAGATTAGACAGAAACCCCATTTTTGGCTATCGTGCTCGACTGAATTTTGTTACTAGTTTCACAGGAAAAGATACACTTTTAACTAGGCTTCAAGCAGGTAATTTACCAGCTTTTTCTAGTATCACTAATACACCAGAAGGGGATTTATTCTTTGGTGCTAGCCCTTATGAAACCGCAGATAATAGCCTAGCCTTAGATGAATTGTCTTACACTTTTCCCATTGGTGAAAGCACAGAAGTAATCATTTCTGCTAATGCCAGCGGTGCAGATGGCTTTGCCGATACACTAAATCCTTACTTCGACGGTGATGGTGGCAGTGGTGCATTGTCTCGCTTTGGTACTCGCCCAGCAATTTATTACCTTGCTGAAGGTACAGGGATTGGAATTAGACACAAATTCACCGATAGTATAGAAGTTAGTTTAGGGTATCGCGCCGACTCAGGTACAGCTTTTTCTCCTAGACAAGGCGAAGGTTTATTTAATGGGCCTTATGGTGCGTTAGCCCAATTAACATTTAAACCAAGTGAAAGTTTCAAATTTGGTTTAACTTACGCCCACTCCTACAATAATAGTCTACTTACTGGTAGTCGGTTGGCGAATTTGCGATCGACCTTAGAAGCCTTCCAACCTTTTGAAAATGACAACAACTTACCCATTTCTAGTAATGCTTACGGTGCTGGCTTTTCCTGGCAGATTAATCCCGGATTTGTCATTGGTGGTTGGGGTGGCTACATAAATACTCGCACCCTTTCCACATTAGAAGGAGAAATTAACCGAGGTAGTTTAAACATTTATTATGGAGCAATTACCTTAGCTTTTCCTGATTTGTTAAAACCAGGAAGTTTGGGAGGAATAATAGTTGGTGTAGAACCAATAGCAGATGCGAGTTCTCGCCTTTCCAGAGATTTACTTCGTGCTGGCTTAGGTGGTGATAATGATGATGTTTCTTTTCACATCGAAGCCTTTTACCAATTTCAGTTAACCGATAATATTTCCATTACCCCCGGAGTAATTTGGTTAACTGCTCCCGATCATAATAGCAACAACAGCGACATTGTTATTGGTACAATCCGCACCACTTTTACATTCTAAGGCTACCTAGATCCCCGACTTCTTCAAGAAGTCGGGAATTTGAAAACTTAAGGGTAAAAGACCAGAACTTTAAAAGCCTGGTCTAATATTTAATAATGTGTTGTTGTTCTATAGAAGAAATCCCAACTGCGCGTTCCCATGCGTGCAGAAGGTAAACTTTCTTAATAACTATAATATTACAAAAGGTAGATTTTTGTTCTCGGTAGTTCTCCTGAATTTTGTCGTAGTTACACTACCTTAATTGTGGACGACCCCAGATAATCCTTTCTTGCTTATAGATCGCTACGCCCGGTTTTGCTCCTTTGGGTTTATAAATGTGTTTGGGTTCAGTGTAGACTACCGGAACGCGATCGCTCTGTCGAGAACGACTATAGTAAGCAGCCAAGTCAGCAGCATACTGTAAATCCGCTTCCTCAGCCACCGTTCCCGGTTCTAAACGCATTAAAACATGACTACCAGCAATTTCTTGAGTATGGAACCAAAGATCGTAATCACCTGCTAACCGAAATGTGAGATAATCGTTTTGGCGGTTATTCCGTCCAACTAACAGTTCAAAACCGCTAGGAGTCTCAAATCGGTAAGGATGCGACTCTGACTCGGCTTTAGTAGCAACACGATATTCTGGGTCTTCCAGATACTTTTGTTGAATCAATTCTTCCCGAATTTCCGTTAAAGTTTGCAGATCTTCTGTACTACTATAAAACTCAGTTTGTGCTAAAGCCGCTTCTATCTGTTCCAGGTAATAAATCTCTGCTTTGACTTCAGCTAATAGTGGTGCAACTGCATTCCTGGCACGTTTAAGTTTTTGGTGTACTTTATAAAGAGCTTGAGCATTTTGTACGGCATTTTTTTCGGGTTCTAACTCAATTTTTACAGGTTCGCCAGTGTCAAAATCTGCTAATATAATCGACTTCATTCCTGGTTGCCATTCATGCAGATGTGCCATCAGTAAATCAGCTTGTTGACGGTATCGATCGGCTGTGTCGGACTGCTGCAATCTTTGCTCAAAACCTTGCGCCTTTTGCCGTAGTTTTCCCAAAATACTATTTAGTTTTTGAGTTAATTGATGGCGAAGTTGAGTAAATTCTTGCTGGTTTAGTTGATTAGTGTAGTAGCGATCGAGCAAACTATGAACATCTTTCGCAGGCTCAACCACATCCCAACCCAACACAGTATACCCCTGTTGAGTCCACCCAGGAATAAAAGTCGAGTCTCTTTTTTCCAAAACTACCAACCATTCCTGCCACTTGTGAAACAAACTCAGCCAATCCGATTGAGTTAAAGTATCAGTAGATCGATCGAAGTCAAGACCAGCAGCTTGTACCATCGACTGCACCAACGCCGAACTCAAACCCCGGTAACTTTTCAGCAAACAACGTCCTAATTTTCCCGGTACTAAACTCACTCGTTCTTGCCACCGCTGTTGAGATTCGCTTAAATTAGGAATCGGGTCAGAAAGCAAAGGTGGTACTTCGTAACGTTGTCCAGTCAAAATCGGACGAACACTTGACTGTTTTTCGTTGACTTGGTGCGCCGCAGTAATAATAATATTGTCAGCATCAGTCAAAATGACATTGCTGTACTTACTCATAATTTCTGCATAAAGATGCCAAAGTGCAGGTTCTCCCGGACGTTTGCCAAACTGAAAATCTAACACCCTTTCCCAAGGTGCGATTTCCGCAACTGCGATTAAAGCTAAACCCCCAAGTTGATGACGTAACTGTTGACTAAAAGTAAATGTATCGGGTGTTTTGGGTGGTGGCGCAGCAATGCAGAGTCTAGCCGCTTGGGGATGCCAAGAAATATCTAACCAACCTCGACCTTTGAGAGTGCGGAGAGCAATAGATATGGTGAAGCGATCGCGCTGATATACTTGTTCCAAGCGCGAAGGTAGCCAGCCAGCCCTTAATTCCTCACAAGCAGCTGTCAGTGTAGTAAAATCAACGGGTTGCAAAACAGCTAATTCTTCTTCAATACCTATCTTTTATCTTCTCAGATCCCAGACATTATTACAAAAAATTAAGGTGAGATTACCCCACCTTACCCAAGAAAAATTACTAAACAGCTAACTTATTAAGCAACTTTTTGTTTTTTCTTCAACCCAACTGACAGAACACCAGCTGCCAGCAACCCACCTAAAGTAGCAGGTTCAGGTACACTTTCCATTGGTGCAGTAGTACCAACCTTAATTTGATATGCCAAATTAGAACGCACTGGTGGAGCACCCGTCCAACTCATCAATGAACTACCAGTAAGAGTAAAGGGAGTAGTTATATTACTGATTTGTAGATAATCTACATCATCGCCAGAAGAGGAGAGATTGCTAATTCCCAAACCCTCAAAAACCAGATTACTCAGTACCATAGTGCTATCAACAACCGATTTAGTACGGAGAAAAATATCCGTCACTGGGCCACTAAAAGTACTACTAGCGATCGTTCTACTGCCAACAGTATAATTAACCAAACTTCCCGTGTATTCCAGTTTAAAATTCACTGATTGATTGTTTCCCCAAGCAAACTGACCTTCAGCAACAGGCACACCGATGGTATCATTAATCCCAAATTCCCGTTCTGTGGGGTCTAAACTAGCGTTACCAATGCGACTTTCGGCAACGAACAATTCGCTAAATTGTCCCGTTGTCCGCAGGTTTTCAAATTCTGTATCTGTAAAACCAGTGCGATCGACTAAAGTAAAAGCATTAGCCACTGTAGGTACAGAAATTACCCCGAAACTAACTACTGTAAAAGTAAAAAATGCACTACGTAAGTTAATCATTGTTATTAATTCCCACTTCGCAAATTTATTTGGTAAGATGCCTGAAAGACAATTAATATTAAAATTCCAGCTTCTCTAGGTACTTCACTAACCTTGAATCTAAACTAAACTAACACTTCTCTTTCTGCCCAGAGCATTGTGAATATTTGTATTAAAACTTTAACTTATCGATTTATTTATTAAAACTCAATTCTAAAGGCTAAATGTAGCTATTATTAAATCGCCTATTCTTTAAGTTTTTTGAATTATAAGTTAATAATAGTTTTTCGGTTCTATACCTTTAGACAGAAGTCAAAGTCCGAAAAAGGTGAAAAAACCGGAAGAAAAACTAAAAACAATTGTTTTCTTGGTTTTTAGCCTTGTAACTCCATATTTTTGGATTTATCATGGAAATATAATCGTAAAAGCTCCTCATACTGCTAGGCCGTCAATCTGTCATGGATATTCAGCTGATCAACATTGGTTTTGGGAACATCGTCTCTGCAAGTCGAGTAGTCGCCATTGTCAGTCCAGAATCCGCTCCTATTAAACGCATCATCACAGATGCCAGAGATAGAGGGCAACTGATTGATGCAACCTACGGAAGACGCACCAGAGCAGTAATTATTACTGACTCCAGCCATGTAATTCTTTCCGCCATTCAACCGGAAACAGTCGCTAATCGCTTTGTCCTTAGCAAAGAGGCTACGGCTAACGAACACTAAGCTGGTCAGTTTCTGATTTGAAATTTTAGATTTTGATTGCTCATCTAGTCAAAGGCTGAAAGAATCATTAGTAACTACCAAAAAATTCTTAAGTAATAACCAATGACAAATTACAAATGACAATTTAAAATCTAAAATCTCAAATCTAAAATCAATCTTATGGAAGCAGGCAAACTGATTATTTTTACAGGGCCAAGTGGAGTTGGCAAAGGTACCTTGCTGCGAAAACTCCTAACGCAGCATCCAGAATTGGTACTTTCTACCTCCGTAACTACCCGTCCACCTCGTCCGGGGGAAATCAACGGAATAGATTATTATTTCGTTAATGTGGAAAAGTTTCAGCAAATGGTAGCAGACGACGAATTGCTGGAATGGGCAGAATTTGCGGGTAATTATTATGGTACACCTCGCTTACAAGTAGAAGACCTGATTTCTCAGGGCAAGTGGGTAATTTTAGAAATTGAACTCGAAGGTGCCAGACAAATTCGCCGAACTTTTCCCCAAGCTTTGCAGTTTTTTATTTTACCTCCTTCACTACGGGAATTAGAGCAAAGAATTCGCCATCGAGGAACAGAATCAGAAGAAGCGATCGCCAAACGTTTGCGCCGTGCCCAAGAGGAGATTAACGCTGCTAATGAGTTTGATATTCAAATTGTTAATGATGACTTGGAAAAAGCTTTTGCGAATCTGGAAGCAGCACTTTTTGTGCCGTGCTAATGTAATTTCTCAAGACAGTTTTTGGCGAATTTCTCTACTTTCAAGCAAAATTTGCCATAAACTCTCTTTATTGAGGAAAAAAGCAACTAACTAAACAACTAAATCCTGGTAAAAGTGGCGAACTGATTCGATCGCCAGCGAACAAAGTTGCTACTAATACTAATCGTGCTTTTTCTCGTCGATAAACTTCAACTTGCTGCGTAAAGCGATCGACGATCCAATACTCTTGCACTCCTCGTTCTGAATATAGTTTAAGTTTTGCTTCTTTATCCCGGCGATCGTTCTCTTTACCTGGGGATAAAACTTCAACTACTAATTCTGGTGCTCCAGTCAAATGTCCTGCTTCATCTTCAATTTGAATTAGTCTTTCTTTACTTACCCAAACAACATCTGGTATTACGCTATCCACTTCTGAAAAAATTATACCGGGTGCAATAATTGTTTCTCCTAAACCGCTTAAATCTGACCAGGCATCCAGAGGTCGAGATATTTTAACGCAAACTTGTTGATGTCGGCGATGAGGAGAGCGAGTCACAAATAGTTCTCCATCAATAATTTCATAGCGCCTCCACTCATTTTCAGGTAGCACTTCTACATCGTAAACTGTCCAGCGCACTCCCTCCCTAGTTTGGCTCATAATTTGCTCCTGCAATTGTTGTGCTGACTTCACCGACAAAGTAGTTTTGCTAATACCCTCAATTTCTAATAATGTTATTAATCGGCAATTTTCTTTTTTTATTTATAGCTAATTATTTTAAATTATTCATTGAGTAGTGGCAGAAAACGCGATCGCGTTAACAATCAATTATACTCTGATTAAGTTTAGATGGGACTTGCTCTCACACTTCCGGCTCAATTCCCTGTGCTCTCAATTGTGCCATTAACCTTTCAACTTTTTGTTGCTCTTGTTGTAATTCCAATTGAGTTTGTTCCGCCCTCTCCCATCCCGTTAATAATAAATTCCCTCGATCATCCCACCAACGTAACCAAGGCGCTTCTGCATTTTGATACCTACCTTGCCAAATTCCTAACTCTACACCTAAAGATGAAATTGGAAAATGTCCTCTTTCATTTGCTGGCAATAACTGATACTCTCCCGCTACCAAACAATATACTTCCACACTGGCGCGGTTAACTTCATAAATTCCGTAAAATGCTGGACGGATGATTTGTTCATAAATCCAAAATTTTCCAGGTTTTTCGCCTTCTCCTACGCGAAATAACGGAGTTCGATCGCGTTCTTCAAAACCATTTCCTGAGACAAATTCTAAAACTATAAATGGCGGAATTAATTCTTGCCACAATACATAAGAACGGCGAAATTGACCGTTTAACATTGGCGGTACATTGGGTACATAAAACCAGTCTGGTGCTTCTGCGCCTCTTTCAGGTGGTTCAGTTAAACGCCAATAAATTCCACAATCTTGTCCAATACAATATTGCCCATCAGGATGCAGATTTTGCAATACTAATTCTATAGAATCGCTTAACAGAATGCTTTGGGGATGCTCCTGAAAATTCTTCACAAAAGTACCATCTGACTCTGGTAATTGCGTATGGTCAGGAAGTGCGGTATTTATTGCTGTTTGGTCAATTCCTAAAGTCATAATATCATTTTTGGTAAAAATTCTCATTGCTTAAATTATATAATTTCTGCTTAATAAAGTTCGTAGTAACGACTTTAGTCGGGTAAGCGACTGAAGTCGTTACTACGAAAGAGAATAAATTAGCTATTTGCTAATTTATTGGAAGAGGTAAGTGCTGATGAAATGAGGTAAATCTAAAGCTAGTAGTGCATAAGCAAGCAAAGCGCCGCCAATTCCACCAATTAGAAAACCACTACCATATTCGTTCCAACCTTCAGAAGTATTAAATACTTGTGGTGGTCTGGGTGTGGTGACAGTTACAGTGGGATTGGGGGGATTGCTACTAGCATAAAGGGAAATGGCGATCGTCGAAATTGCCAACAACCCAACTGTAGAAATTAATCCAGCTAAATTAGGAATGTCTGAATCACGTAATGGCCCTAATTTGGCAAAGGGGCCAATTAACCAATAACCATGAGCCATTCCTACTTCTAAACCCCGGCGAATTGGTGATAATCCTTGACGATAAACTGGTAAATTGTTAATGAAAGCTTTGGTAAAAGCCGAAGCATTTATTGGAGTTTCTAAATTACCTATTTGAGGGTCGTCAAAAGCTGGGTGAACAAATTCACGATCTCTGGGATCTCTGGGTCTGTCTTTTGTTTGATTAATCGATCGATCTATCGTTTGCATATTTCTATTTTCAGCCAAAAAATTACCAAGATGATGCTTTGAGCAAAACAAAAATCTCTTTACTTAACTTTATAAAACTGTGCTAATGAAAAATCCCTCAAAAGTCATAAACCTTAGTAATTGAAAAATACAAAATACGCTTAACCAAAAGATATCTAAATCCCCGACTTGTTCGACAAGTCGGGGATTTGGGCATTGCAAAACTGAATTGAACAAGCTCTTTTATGGCATTGGATGAAACAATAAGTCCGGGAAATAGTAGTTAAACACAATCAAAATTACTGCCTGTACTGATAGCAAAACAAACAACAGAACAGGTGCCAGAGAAAGATAAGCTGTCAATTTAAAAATCATCCCCAGGTTAGAAACAATAAACTCGCGATTGTTTACTTAACGCTACACCAACGTCTGTAAACGATCGCGAGTTTTAAACATCAGATAAAATTGTCGGAGCGTGTTGCCAGTTCTACTTAATGCTAGTGCTAAAAGCGGCAACCAACATACTCCTGTAGGTATAAACGAACCATCTAAAAACTATACCAAAAGGTATATTTTATGGCATGGGATGGAATAGCAAGTCAGGGAAAAAGCGGTTAAATTCAATCAAAATACCCGCAGTGATAACCAGCCAAATTGTTGCCAAAACAGGCGCAGTGGACAGATATTTTAGGAAATATTGCATGAAAAAATCCTCCAAGATTTTCAGAGCAAACAACTAAGTTAGCGAGGTGAAACAGGGATCTTACTGTCGTCAGCTACTAATTCACCACTAGTCAATTCTTTTAATGCCAACAAGGGCCATAATGGGCCTGTGAGCATTTTGGAAATAGCCAGCGGTACATCGATGATGATCTCTTTTTCTTCGGGAGATTTATCGTTTTTAATAGCTTGGAGATAGGCACGACCAACCCAGCCAATCCAACCAGCTATGTAGAGAAACAGAATACTGGGGATTAAGAAGTCGCCAGCATGGGCTAAGTTACCATCTACGATTAGATGTGGTAGTCCTTCTGGACCGCAGAGTGCTTCGGAATAGCGATCGAGACGCTTTTTCCCAGATTCGGGATCGGCAGTTGTCGGACGAGCATCTTTATAGCGTTGTTGGAAAGCTGGAGAATCCTTGCAAGGCACTAATACAGAAGATTCCGCAGCGGAAGCAGCAGGAGCAAAGCTGAACCAAAGGCTGATTACGAGAAGTAAAGCGAACAAGCGTCGCATTGGATTATTTCCTTTTGTTACAAAACAATAAGTTTGTTGTACAAAAAGCCGAGATAATTTGTACAGTCGAAAACGCTGAACTAGGAAGAAATAATACTCTTGCTTGGTATTTTTAGTAAAGTTGAAGTGAACAAAAGTTAAAGTTTCTCAAACTAGTTTCAGCAGGCAGAAGGGAAGAAGGGTTTTATAGGCAAGCTTTTTACCTGTTTTGCGTTGTTCGATCGTCTCTCTGATGAAGTACTAGTTCTCAAAAATTATCTTAGAGCAAGCAATGGCGACAATTTTAGCAATAGAAACCAGTTGTGATGAAACTGCGGTGGCGATCGTGCGCGATCGACAAGTCTACAGCAGTATCATCGCCTCGCAAATCCCCGTCCACCAACAATACGGCGGCGTTGTCCCAGAAGTCGCCTCCCGTCAGCACGTAGAAACCATTAACCAAGGGATTGCCCAAGCTTTTCAACAAGCAGGTGCGAACTGGTCGGAGATTGACGGCATTGCTGCTACCTGCGCCCCTGGATTAGTCGGCGCTTTATTAGTCGGGTTAAGTGCGGCTAAAACCCTCGCTATCCTGCATCAAAAGCCATTTTTAGGCACACATCACTTAGAAGGGCATATTTACGCCTCTTACCTCAGTTCCCCGGATTTACAGCCACCTTTCCTTTGTCTGCTAGTTTCCGGGGGTCACACAAGTTTAATTTATGTTAAAGATTGTGGAGTTTATGAAACATTAGGCGAAACTCGCGACGATGCAGCAGGGGAAGCGTTTGATAAAGTGGCCCGATTGTTGGCATTAGGTTATCCTGGGGGGCCAATAATCGACAAATTGGCAAAAGAAGGCAATCCTAATGCTTTCCCTTTACCAGAAGGCAAAATTTCTTTACCAAATGGCGGTTTTCACCCTTACGATTCTAGTTTTAGTGGGTTAAAAACTGCGGTATTGCGGTTAACTCAAAGATTAGAGCAGGAAGGGCATTCGCTGCCAGTCAAGGACATTGCGGCTAGTTTTCAGGATACAGTAGCCAAAGCTTTGACGAAAAGAGCGATCGCCTGCGCCCTTGACTATGGACTAAACACTATTGCCGTAGGCGGAGGAGTAGCAGCGAACAGTGGACTGCGGAAGCACTTACAAGAAGCAGCAGCTGCCCATAATTTACAAGTGATGTTTCCCCCGATGAAATTTTGTACTGACAATGCCGCAATGATCGGTTGTGCATCTGCCGATCATTTAAATCGGGGTCATGTTTCGAGTTTGAGCTTGGGAGTGCGATCGCGCCTTCCCCTCACCCAAGTCATGCAGCTTTATTCGTGAAGCAGGGGGGCAGGAGTAGCTTAGTAACTTAAAATTGCTAGTTATGAGTTTAAGCGTTTTTGATCCCCCTAAATCCCCCTTACAAAGGGGGACTTTGAATCTTGTTCCCCCCTTTATAAGGCCAGGGGGGATCTATAGTAATTAGCCTCTTAATAATTAACAATCAACAATGATTTACACTACGCAAAAAGCCTTAACCTTTGAAACATTTCTCGCTCAATATGGTGATAACCCTCGCTACGAACTCGCTGACGGAGAGTTAGTGGACATGGAACCAACGGGACTTCACGAAACCGTTAGCGGTAAACTAGCAACTCAAATTGGGATTGCCATAACAGCAGAAAAACTCCCTTGGTTTATTCCTCGTAGTTGTTTAATTCGTCCTTTCGCAGATGTCGCTACTGCCCGTCGTCCTGATATTGTTGTCTTAGATGAAACTGCTCTGAGTAATGAACCTTTATGGCAGAGAGAACCTGTGATTACTTTGGGGCGATCGATCAAAATAGTAGTAGAAGTTGTGAGTACCAACTGGGAAACAGATTACGCTCGAAAAGTTGAAGAATATGCTCTTTTTGGGATTCCTGAATATTGGATTGTGGATTATTTAGGCTTGGGAGGCGTAGCTTTTATTGGTAAACCCAAACAACCAACTGTTACGATTTGCCAACTAATAGAAGAGGATTACATTCAACAACAATTTCGTCTAGGTGAAGCGATCGCGCAGCGTGGCGTTAGCCGTATCGTTTCTCCTCTGCTAAAAAACTTACAAATTCGCCTAGATGATATTTTGCTTCGGTAATCGCTTTGCTTGGAGATAAAAGAGTTGCAACCCGCTATAATTCATCTGGATTGATTCCCATTTCCCGCAAGCGTTCTGCTAAAAGTTGTGACTTGCGTCTTTCCTGCTGTAAAGCTTCTTCTGCTTTTTCCAAGCGTCTTTCAATATCTAAATAAGTTGCAAATGCTTCACCATTTGGACGATAAATCTGTAATTTATCACCCGATAAATCGAAACGAATACCTAACCTTGGACTCACCCAACTAGCGGTTAAAGATATTGCTTCTAATCCATCTTCTCCCTGTAACCAAACGCGCAACTCATTGCGATCGGGATGGTAAATATAATATTCTTCTACTCCGTGACGATCGTAAAATAGTAATTTCCCTTCCATTTCCTCACGAGAATTGCTAGGAGATAGAATTTCAAAGACTACTTGCGGAGGAATATTTTCTTCTTCCCACTGTTTATAAGAAAGGCGTTTTCCCTTGGGTCTACCCAATACTACCATTACATCAGGAGCATTCACAATATTGGATTTTCCCTCTACCGGATACCAAAATAAATCCCCTGCTACAAATACATTTTCATCAGCAGCAAACAGCCATTCTAAATTTTGCTTAATAACGACAATCCAATCGAATTGTTCTGTATTATTAGCCATTGGCTTTCCGTCAGAGTCGGGATAAATAATTTCGGTTTGATTTGTCGATTGCAGTTGATTAACCATAGTTGCTATGATGCGATTTGCTACGCAACGCTACGCGATCGCAGTAATATTTCTTATATTAGCTCACTCACTTTCATACCGAGTCAGAATACTCCTAATTTCTTTCGCCACCACATTCGGCTGTTCTATCATTGCCAAATGTCCGCAATTAGGAATTTCAATTACATTATTTCCACAGCATTCAAATAAAGGATGAAAACTAGCTAAATGGTTCACATATTTTGGTTCCATTACCTTGTCATTAGTACCAGCAATAAAATAAACAGGTTGCTTAAGTTGAGAAACTATTTTTGGTAGAACATTAACTTCTGCTTCCGTCGTTGAATCTAGTAAAGTTCCTAAAGCTGCTTCTGGGTGCGCCATGACAAAATCTATCACTCTTTGACGACCCCAAGAACGCGGCACCGGACGTGCCACACTATCACGAGCAAAAATACAATCAATCCCAGGTAAATAGCGGAGAATTCGCGGACGAAACTTGACTAACTGTTGACCTACAGAACGAAATTGCTCAAAAGCTTCCTTGAGATAAATACCACCGCCAGCGTTGACACAAATAACACCCTTGACGGACTCAGGAAACTGTTCTGCTGCCCAGAGTGCGATCGTACCACCCAGCGAATGACCAACCAACCAAGCATTAGAAATATTTAATTCCTTAAGTAAAAAACCTAACTCTTTAGCATAGACAGCCGGAGTATAAACACCAGTGTTAGTATTTTCTTCAACCAACAACTTTTCCAGACAATCTACCTCAATTTGACCTTTCTCACCAATTTGGGAATCACCAAACCCCCGCAAATCATAACAAAGGCACTGATAACTTGATGCCAACTGCTCGATTACAGGATGCCAATAGCGACGACTCAACAACCAACCATGAACGAATACCAAAACCTCACTCCTAGCAGTAGGAGTCGTCAACTCATAAGCGTGTGTTGTACCCAGGATGTTGATGCTTGCCATACATAGATCCTATCCCGAAGATGAACTACCTGGCTCATCCTGAACTTAGAGGAAGTTTGACCGCTTCCCAGTTCTGCCTTTAATTGGCAACCATAAGTAATAATTTACTCAATTTTGTCCTACTTTCCTCCATTTAGTTTAATAAGCAAAATTTCATTGGTAGTTATCTGCACCCTTTCTAGGTGATTGATGGTTTTCCAACGAGAGTGTCACAAAAATAACTTAATCTCAAATCAACCGCAGGAATTAACGACCCATCAACCTCAGCTTGACGCTTTCGGCAATTTTTTGTCCCAGATATTCGGGAATCAAGCTTTCATTGGGGCCTAAAAGGTAAAGTATTAAGCGAGTACGTCCCCGCCATACCAATAGATTGGCGCTAATCACCAACAAATCTTCTTGCCAAATCGCATACATTACCTTGTAAAACAATCCCGGCTGGTTATCCGCTTCAATTAACAGCGCTGGTAAATGAAATACTTGGTCAACGTGGAAATCAGTTTCTACCTGTTCTAAGCCAGCATCGAGATTGAATTCCACCGCCAGCATTTCCTCAACTTCAAAGCGTCCGCCTAGTGCTTCCCGAATAGCGCGACAGACATTTTCAGAGGTTTTCTCTGTTAAAGCCTTGCTACCACGAGAAACAACTAATTTAATAAACACCAGCATCGGAGGGCGAATTTGACCGTACAGACTGAGGCTATGGATAGTTAAGCCATAAGCAGCTAGTACGCCGAAAATGTCGCTCAACAGAAATGATTGATTTCGGTAGGCAAAGTAGAGGGCACTTTTATTGCCTTCCGGTTTCATTTCAATGACCGCCCGCTTGGTTTTGAAGAGTCGATAAGCTAACCTTAAGTTTTGCAATTGACTCTCGCTACTGACAAACTGTTCGTAAAATTGCGGGAACGATCGATTGAACCGTTTTAGAAGTTCTAGAGTGGACGATTTTAAACCCTGGGCCATCATGGGCAATTACAATAGCAAACCAGATTCAAAGTCTGGTTAGTGTTCAACTGTTTTTATGTTTCAAGGCGATGGGATTTCTCGGCAATAGTTTGACCCACTACCTCTCCCAAAGACTACTTACCACCTAAGTGAGTCAAAATTGCAGATGAGTTGATTTTTGGAGAAATTTCCCTACTCATCGACTAAATCCCGCAATTAGGTCAAACACTAGGGGGATACGTAAAGATATACTAACTAGTGCAGGGTGGTAGGGAAGCAGGGAGCAGGGGAGACAAGATGACAAGGGGATAAAAGGATTTTTGCCTTCTGCCTTCTGCCTTCTGCCTTCTGCCTTCTGCCTTCTGCCTTCTTGCAATAGTATGCCTACCCAACTTCCTTTTATTACGATAACCACGGCTGCATGGGTTTTTGGAAAAGCTGGTTTAGCGATTTTGACAATGCCTCTTCAACTGGGGGCAAACAAGTAGAAGAATATCCGATCGCAGGTACAGGAGATTCGCCTAACCGTAATGGTCGCATATTTTTTTCTACCGATCGGGACATTGATTTGTACGAATTAGAAGAACTCTGCGATGCAGTGGGATGGTCCCGCCGTCCCCTGCGAAAGGTCAAAAAGGCTCTTCAACATAGTTTCCTTGTGGGTTCCATGTGGGAAGTCAAAGGCAACCGCAAGCGCCTGATTGGTTTTGCTAGAGCTACATCTGACCACGCCTTTAATGCCACTATCTGGGATGTAGTAGTGCACCCTGATTTTCAAGGCAAAGGTCTCGGCAAAGCACTGATGAAGTACATGATTAAAAAACTCCGCAGTGAGGATATTAGCAACATTACTTTATTTGCCGATCCTCATGTGGTCGATTTCTATCATGGTTTAGGTTTTATTTCCGACCCGGAAGGCATTAAAGGGATGTTTTGGTATCCCAATTAACTCCGAACCGAAAGGCTACTAAATTAGCTCCTCATACCATTCTCGCCTGAATGCGATCGACCTGGCAGCAGCGTCCCCGAAATGACCACATCTGCCACCAAGATAATGTGTAGCAAATTTCTAGGAAAATGGTATACTAAAAAAGTTGCTAACCGGGATGTAGCGCAGCTTGGTAGCGCGCCTGCTTTGGGAGCAGGATGCCGGAGGTTCAAATCCTCTCATCCCGATCGCATAATTCAAGTAACTCCTTTTAAGAACCCCGGACACTGATAGTACTAACAACTTTCAGCTGTCCATTTTTATCGATCGTCCAAATATCATAGTTCCCCATCACATCCCCTTGGGAATCAAAATCTAAATTACCACTAGCACCTTGATAGTCGATCTTTTTACCTTGGCGAATCAGGGAAAGTGCTTGGCAAACATCAGAAACTTTCTGTCCTGGGGGATTAGCTACTTCCCGAATTTTGTCTTTAATGGTTCTACCAGAAGTTGATTTGGCGGCTTCTGCGGCTAATACTAGCACGGCTGCGGCATCCCAAGTGTTAGGGCTATAGACTACAGGTTGACTATTGTAAGCGGTTTTGTAGCGATCGTTAAACTGTTTTAACGCCACACCCCCAGCACTAGCCGCAGTACCAATCATCCCAGTAGTAATATACGCCCCTTGGGAATTTTTGCCCACCAATTGAGCAATCTTCAAATCTTTCATCCCATCAGTCAGCATGACTTGGGTTTTTTTCCCTAACAAACCTTGCTGATAAGCAGCTTTTAAGATTAAACTCCCAGTTTCCGGGTAAGCAACTAATAAAACCGCATCGGGATTTCCTCGAAAAGCTGCCGCTACCTCTGATTCAAAACTAGAAGCATCCGGGGGATAGTAAGTAGGTTTTGCCTGATTTAAAACTTTGCCACCCAAAGACGTAAAAGCAGAAGTAAAAGCATTTACCAAACCTCTACCATAGTCATTATTGAGCGCCAAAACCGAAACAGTTTTAAAACCCCTAGCCTGTGCTAACTTAGCTAAAGCTTGACCTTGAAAGTTATCTGGTGGCGCAGTACGGAACCAAAAACCCTGAAAATCACCTTTTTTCGCTCTTTCTGTAAAAATGGGGCCAGTGGTAGAAGGAGAGATTTGAACTACCTGATTTCGTACTGCAATATCCACAGCAGCACTAGAAACACTAGTTCCAGCAGCACCGACTACTCCGCCAACGCGATCGACCTCTGCTAACTTAGTCATAGCAGCAGCACCAGCAGCAGGATTAGTTTGGTCATTTTCCGAAATTAATTGTACTGGTTGACCTAAAACGCCACTACATTCATTCACTCTTTTCACTAACAGATTAGCGCTATCCTGCATAGAAGTGCCAAATTGAGCTAAATCTCCCGTTATCGGCAGGAGAGTGCCAATTTTGAGTCCCGAACCCGAAGAAGCGTTATTTTGACAAGCAGCAGCAAGTAAAATTAGAGCTATGGCTTTGCCGCAACCTAGCAACTTTGCTACTCTGGTAAACTGTAGTTGTGTTTTATTTGGCTGATTCATATAATTTTTCTTTAATTCCTGCAATACTAACAACTTAGTCAACTTCACTCTCTCAATGGAACTCTTTTCTTTACAGCCTAGTCAGAATCAGTACAATTCAAACTATGAAATGCTGTAATATCTTCAAATGTTCTATTGACAAAGGGGAAGTTAATTAATATTGTGCGATAAACAAACTGGTGGCAGATTGCGCCAAGAAAACTATAAGATACGATACTTAGTCAGGTATCCGAAGGTGTAACTTTTTCGTTCTGAGATTCTTTTAGGAGAAGTATATGAAATCAATTTTTCGCAAAGGCGCATCTCTGGCTATTGTTGGTGGTACATTACTAAGCTCTCTGGTTATTGGTACTTTACAGGTACTGGCTCTTACTCAAGAACAAATTTTGCAAAAGTTAGCACCTGTATTAGTTTTTACCATTAATAATGAAAGTGGTCAGACTTTAATTCGAGAAGTTCGCAATCAGCAGCAAAATAGCACAGCGAAAGTTGCGGGAATTTTCCTCAGTCAAAAGGATGCTCAGGCTTTTTTAGAAAAGATCAAAACTGAAAATCCCCAACTAGCAAATAGTATGCAGGTTGTCCCCAGGTCTTTAGCAGAAATTTATCAGCTGGAAGAAGCAAATAAAAATAAGCCAGAGGCACTAAATTTTGCTTATGTACCTACTCAACAACAACTTGATTCAGCTTTGACAGTGTTGCGGCAAAGCGGACAAAATGTAAATGAATTTAATGGCGTACCTTTGTTTGTCCTTAGTGCTGGCCCTAATAAAAGTTATTTAGCTGCTCAACGAGGAGATCAACAGATTATTCCTTTCTTTTTTAGTAAAGAAGAAATCCAAGCGGAAGCAGAAAGAATTAAAAAACAACAACCTGATTTGGCATCCACTCTGCAAATAGATGTTGTACCTTTGGAAGGAGTGATAGATGCTTGGAAGAATCGTAAAGATGAATGGTTGGGTAGAATTGAGTTAATTCCAGCTAAGGAATCACGGGAGTTATTGCGAAGTTTGTTAACTGAGATGCAGCAAAATAATCAAAATCGTCCGGCATCAGGAAATCAAGCTGCACCAACAAGAACTCCACAACAAACCCAGCAACAAAATAATCAATCTCGTCCTACAAATACTCCGGCTAATAATCAGCAACGGAAGTAATTTATGTTGCTCAGATCCCTGACTTTTTGCAGAAGTTGGGGGTCTAAATTTAGTTAGTGATTGAGAAATGTATCAAGAAGAAGTTGTTTCTGGATTGGAACTTTGGCAGTGGCGAATTGCGGCAATTAATGAGGCAAAGTTTGCTGATGTTTCGCCAATGGAAGTGGATTGGATTTTGCAGGAAGTGGCAGGATTAGATACTTTATCTTTGCGGTTGGAGTTGTTTAAAGATCGATCGCAAATCCCCCTAACTATACCTCTAAAAAAACTAAATGAATTGTGGCAAAAGCGACTCCAAGAAAGATTACCAGTACAATATATTACGGGAATTACTCCTTGGCGAAACTTCTCTTTAATAGTTTCTCCCGCAGTTTTAATTCCCCGCCCAGAAACCGAAATTTTAATTGATTTGGCAGTAGAAGCAGCGCAGCGGAGGTGGGGAGATGGGGAGATGGGGGGATGGGGAGATGGGGAGATGGGGGGATGGGGAGATGGGGAAACAACTGAAGACTCTCCCAGTCCCCAATCCCCAGTCCCTAGTCCCCAGTCCCCACCACATTGGGCAGATTTGGGCACGGGGAGTGGTGCGATCGCAATTGCTTTAGCAGATGCTTTTCCTCATGCGATAATTCATGCAGTCGATCGAAGTATAGAAGCTTTAAAGATTGCTCAAGAAAATGCTCAACGTTTGGGATTTTCATCAAGAATTCGTTTCTATCATGGCTCTTGGTTCGCACCTTTAAAAGAGTTAAAAGGTAAACTAGCTGGCATGATATCAAATCCCCCTTATATTCCTAGTAATATCGTGCCAATTTTACAACCGGAAGTGGCAAATCATGAACCACATTTAGCTCTTGATGGTGGTAATGATGGATTGGATTGTATCCGGTTGTTGGTAGCAGAAGCGCCAGAATATTTACTTCCTGGTGGGATTTGGTTGATAGAAACTATGGCGGGACAAACTGAGGCAGTAGTAGACTTGTTACAAGAGCGAGGCAGTTACTATGATATTCAAGTATTCGCTGATTTGTCAGGGATCGATCGCTTCGTTCTCGCTTATTGTTTAAAGTAATAAAGTATATTTATATAAACATACCAAAATAGAGTATTATTGTTGGGAAATTTGGCAAAATAGAAACATGGTATTAACCAATTAGTTAATAACTTATTAGAAATGAGAGTTTCCCTAGATGCCTTAGTAGCGGGAGCAAAATCTGGTTCTGTAGTCAGCTTTCCTACAGATACTGTACCAGCATTAGCTGCTAACCCAAAAAATTCTCATTCTATCTTTGAAGTTAAACAGAGGAGTCAAGATAAACCATTGATTTTGATGGCGGCAACTGCTGAGGAACTTTGGCCTTTTTGTATCACTAATATACCAGAATTTCCCATTTGGCAAGAAGTTGCCGATCGATATTGGCCTGGTGCGTTAACTTTAGTATTACCTGCCTCTGATAAAGTACCGATCGAGGTAAATCCCCTAAATCCGACTACTATTGGTATAAGGGTGCCCAATAGCAGTATCGCTCGCCGAATACTAGCGCAAACAGGCCCTCTAGCCACTACAAGCGCTAATTTGTCTAGTCAGCCACCACTAGAAACTATGGCAGAAATTGACGCACAATTTCCTGATGTACTGACTCTATTATTGGAGGAAGAATTGAAGAATCAGGCTGGTGGGATTCCTTCCACAGTTGCCAAATGGACAAATAATGGTTGGCAAATTCTCCGCCAAGGAGCAATTAAATTAGTTTAAGAAGGCTGAAGGTAAAAAGCTTAGACAGTTTTCTTAAATTTTTGGCAACGGGTAAATTATTTCCCCTTGGTTGAGCTATAAACTTAGTAAATTTAATTTGGCGAAAGTAACAGGTTAATAACTAATTTCTAAATTCGATTTTGATGAACAAACCTCAAGATTCTCAACCTGATGTTTCTGCTCTTTCCGAACAACTTAAGTTGACTAATGCGGCTTATCATCTAGCTGCGGAAATGAGCCAATTTAAAGCGGGTTTTTTGGCAAGAATTTCTCATGAATTGCGATCGCCCTTAAACAGTTTAATCGGTTTACACCAATTAATTATTTCTGATTTGTGTGAAAGTCCCGAAGAAGAACGAGAATTTGTTGAACAAGCTCACGCTTCAGCTTTAAAATTAGTAGGTTTAATCGATGAAATTCTCAATGTTTCCCGCACGGAATATGGCACTAATCGATTAGATACTCAACCGTTACAATTAGCAGAAATTCTCTCTCAAGTTTACGATCTCACTCATTTACAAGCAGCAAATCGCAATCATCGGTTAACAATTGAAACACCTGCATCAGATATTTTTGTATTAGCAGATCCACGCTGGTTAAGACAGGTGTTATTAAACTTAGTAGATACTCCACTAAAATATCCAGAACCGATTAATGTTCGGGTTTCTGTACATTTAGATCTGGCAGTAGATTATGTTAATATTTGGGTGGAAGATGAACGTCCAGCAGAGGCTTTAAGCGAACCAATAGATTTATTAAAAACTACTTTTGAAGACAAAGAACCTCTGCCTATAAATGAAGATTTTACCCTTTCACCAGGATTATCTTTGATGATGAGTCAAACAATACTGGAATTAATGAAAGGGCATTTAGAAGTTATCGCCGTTCCTTCAGCTGATGCAAAATTTACCAAAATTCAGTGTTCAATTCCCTTGTGTAAAAAGGAAATAATTGATGCTGAAGGTTAAAGGAATTTTGTCAAATTGCCTAGCGACTAAAGTCGCAGGCTATACAGACAAAACCTGCCTCCGCAGGTTTTAAAATTTTTATTTTATGCAAGTCCGCGTAGGCGGACTTTGTTTGTGTAGGTGCGGTTTTAACCGCCAACTATTATTCAATTTTTAAACTGTTTTTGCAAACATTTGCTCGATCGCTTTTGCTTAAAGCATTAATTCGGCGTTGATTGTAGAGTAACATAGCCGTGCTAGGATTCGGAAATTCAAACCCCAACTTGAGATAAAATCCCTGTTGATAAGTAGTCATTAAATAAACTCTTTCCACGCGCCGAATGCGGGGATGATCGAGCAAAGTTTCGATTAACTTTCGCCCTAAACCTTGACCGCGATAATCTGGGTGAATTACCACATCCCAAATTGTAGCTCGAAAAACGCAATCAGAATTAGCTCTGGTGAATCCAATTAAGCGATCGTCATCCCAAATAGTAATTACGGGGTCACTGTTAGCGATCGCAATTTCCCAATCTTCAATTGAGCGATTTTGCGCCCAAAAAGCAGCGAGTTTAAATAATCCTTGTAACTGTTGAATGTCTACATCTGATTGGCGATCGCTAACCCAAATTTGACCACACTTCATTCCTTAACAACTCCCAGTATATTACCGAATTATTTTACTAATTAAACCGGAGTTATTGTGGTGTCTAAAAACACTGAATCATTTGGTAATGGGTAGTAGGTAGTTGGTAATGGGAATAAAAATCAAGATAGTCAGAAAAAGCCCATTCTTTAACCCTCATTCTTATCCCACTACCAACTACCAACTACCCACTACCATTTAAAAATTAACCATTCAACCAACGAGCCGCATCTTTCGCATGGTAGGTCAAAATTAAATCAGAACCAGCACGTTTAAAACTGGTTAAAGTTTCCATTACCACCCGTTCTTCATCAATCCAACCGTTGAGAGCGGCAGCTTTTACCATTGAATATTCACCGGAAACATTGTAAGCAGCAACGGGCAAATTGCTTGCTTCCTTAACCCGCCAAATCACATCCATGTAAGCCAAAGCTGGCTTCACCATGAGCATATCAGCACCTTCAGCGATATCTAAAGCAATTTCCTTGAGGGCTTCGCGGGCGTTACCTGGGTCCATTTGGTAAGTTCTGCGATCGCCAAACTGCGGCGCAGACTCAGCCGCATCCCGGAAAGGCCCATAATAAGCCGAAGCATACTTAGCCGCATAAGACAAAATCGGTGTATCCTGATACCCAGCCTCATCCAAAGCCAAGCGAATCGCCTGGACAAAACCATCCATCATTCCCGAAGGCGCAATAATATCCGCCCCCGCCTTAGCTTGCGAAACCGCAGTCTTCTTCAATAAATCCAAAGTCGGGTCATTCAACACCCGTCCCGACAAATCCCCAACCTGCAAATAACCGCAGTGACCGTGACTGGTATACTCACAAAGGCAAGTATCAGCAATCACCACCAAATCTGGCACCGCTTCCTTAACAGCAGTCGCCGCCTTTTGTACGATCCCGCAATCATGCCAAGCGCCAGTAGCATCAACATCCTTATCTTCAGGAATCCCAAACAAAATAATGCCCGGAATCCCCAAATCGTAAACTTCCTTAGCTTCCTCGACAATTTTATCTACCGAAAGCTGATAAACTCCTGGCATCGATCGCACTTCCTTAGCAATCCCTTGACCAGGAACAGCAAACAGAGGATATATTAAATCATTCGTCGTCAGAACAGTTTCCCGCACCATACGGCGTAATTGAGAAGAAGTACGGAGACGGCGAGGGCGATGAATTGGAAACATGACTTTTTTTAAACCTTATTTTGCTGAAGAGTTACTCATTTGAGAAAGGCAGAGAGCAGAAGGTAAAGAAAGCTTTGAGCTTTTCAACCTTGTTCAACTGAATAATTATTTCCACAACTCTGCACTAGCTGACATACGCTAATAGAAAATCATAATATTTTTAGGGGTCTAGATCCCCCACTTCTTCAAGAAGTCAGGAATCTGAACAAAAAGCCTCTCTATTCGTAGTAACGCACCATCCCCAGAGAAAAAACTTCAGAAAAGCCCCCTCCTCGCAAGCGGGGAGGGGGTTGGGGGTGGGGTTCAATTAGCCTTAAGCTGTAACAGCTGCGGTTTCCGCTTCAGCAGCAGGAACAGCATAAACGCTAACTTTCTTGCGAGTTTTACCCTTTCTTTCAAAAGTAACAATACCATCGATGAGAGCGAACAAAGTATCATCGCCACCGATACCGACATTATTACCAGGGTGGAACTTAGTTCCCCGTTGGCGAACTAAAATGTTGCCAGCGCGAACAACTTGACCACCATAGCGCTTAACACCTAAACGCTGGGCGTTAGAGTCGCGCCCGTTGCGCGTACTACCAGTACCTTTCTTGTGAGCCATTTTTCCTTCCTAATCTATCTACGTCCACTCTTTACTATTATTCAGCTGCTTCTGTAGTCGCAGGTGGTTCATCTTCTGCGATCGAAGTTGTTTCTTCTTCTACAGGTGCTTCATCTGCTGCGATCGAAGTTGTTTCTTCCGCTACAGGTGCTTCATCTGCTGCGATCGAAGTTGTTTCTTCTTCTACAGGTGCTTCATCTGCTGCGATCGAAGTTGTTTCTTCCGCTACAGGTGCTTCATCTGCTGCGATCGGAGTTGTTTCTTCTTCTACAGGTGCTTCATCTTCTGCGATCGAAGTTGTTTCTTCCACTACAGTTGCAGGTGTTTCATCTTCTGCGATCGCAGTTGTTTCTTCCGCTACAGGTGTTTCATCTGCTGCGATCGAAGTTGTTTCTTCCGCTACAGGTGCAGGTGCTTCATCTGCTGCGATCGAAGTTGTTTCTTCTTCTACAGGTGCTTCATCTGCTGCGATCGAAGTTGTTTCTTCCGCTACAGGTGCAGGTGCTTCATCTTCTGCGATCGGAGTTGTTTCTTCTTCTACAGGTGCTTCATCTGCTGCGATCGAAGTTGTTTCTTCCGCTACAGGTGCAGGTGCTTCATCTTCTGCGATCGGAGTTGTTTCTTCTTCTACAGGTGTAACTACCTCTGCAATTACAGGTATAGGTACTTCTCTTTTCCCACCAATTACTGTACCGTTCAGACTGATGGAATCAATCATTAAACGAGTGAGTTCCTGGCGATGTCCCCGTTTTTTGCGGGTTTTCTTTTTCGGCTTCATCTTGTAAACCAGGACTTTGCGCCCCCGAAAATGGCGCATCACCGTACCTGTAACGGTAGCACCTTCAACCAAGGGCTGACCGATACTTACATCGCCATCGTTGTTAACAAATAAAACTTTGTCAATGGTAACTTCGGCATCTGCTTCGACGTGCAGTAGTTCAATGTCGTAAAAGCGACCGGGTTCTACCCGTAATTGTTTGCCGCCTGTTTCAATAATTGCGTAAGTCATGAGTTTTTGCTGATTTTAGCCGTACAGGTAGCTCAATTGGTAGTGGGTCGTGGGTAGTTGGTAGTTGGTATGGATAACCAATGACCAATGACCAATAACCAATGACCAATCAAGCTTTTGGAATGTCTTGACCTGATCCGAGCAGGGGTAGACAGACAATCTATTATTATCTGTTTTTTTATGGGTGAATGTCAAGCAAGAGATTTTTTAATTTATTGAAGTGCTCCAGGCTTAGAGGATATAGAGGAAAAAAGAGAGTGCTTACCAAGAGCGAAAATCTAGAATTTTTTTGCCTCTGATATCGAAAGTAATACTACTAATTGAACCAGTTGCGTAAGTCCTGTGCAATATACTGTAAATATATGATCTATTACTAAAGGCATTCCAACCAATCTAGCTGATGTGCGACAGTATTCACAGCGATAACCTGCTTCCGCCCAAATTTGTTGTTTTAATGTTTCTGAAATTGCAGCCACAGTTATTCCTCTGGCAACTCTTCTAATGTGGGCATCCGATAACCACGCCAACGCAAAACTGCCCAAGCATAAGCTTTTTTCAGCATCAATTTATCAGCAGCTAAACTTAATTCTCGAAGTTCTTGCCGTTCTGGAGAAGTAATAGCCCCTATTTGGTTTTTCTCTAACAATTCCTCATGACGTTGTTGTTGATTCAAGGTAACTTTGCTACGAGCAATTTTTAGTAATTCGTCAATTGGTAAAGTCTGCAATAATAACAATTCTGCTTGCATTTCTGGTGGTGCATTGTCTACAGAAGGTGGTAAATTTGTGATAATTCTCTGTGCTGCTACAGCTTCTAGAGATTGGTTGCTTATTTCTGCAATTCTCGCTAGTTCTAAAAATACTGATTCTGGCAGTTCTACTGTAACTCTGCGATTAGGCATTTCTGACCTCAATAAACCAAACTCTAAGGTGGATGTAAGCCGCCCGACTTAATTTGTGGAAATAAAAAACTTCTTACCTTTGTCTGAACAACCGGATCGATGCTTTAGGGTAAAACCAAAATCTAAAATTGAATGAACCGATCGGAGTATGAATATACAAACAAATTTATTATTATTTATTTTTTTGTGGGTAAATGTCAAGGGTGTAAAGGAGGTAATTAATGGTAATGTAATTACCCATTGTTTCCGTAAAGTTACGTTAGTTTTTTTTTTGCTTAATCTATAAACTCATAATTAGTCAAAAATTTATAGCTTTCTCTATTGGGTAAAGTCGCAAAACAAATTTTTTCGTTGAAATAATTTACCTTGGTAAGGAAAACTATTTGAGCAAAATGGAAATTTTGTAGCGTCAATTTACGATCATTCTGTTAGAGGTGTAAGGGTTGTGAAAGGATTTGCAACATCTAAAGAGAACGGCTACAAGTAATTTGACAAAATTTAATTATACGACATACTTTTTGAAGCTTTTCTCAGTAATGACAAAAGCTGTAATTCTTGTTTGTCGAGTTATTTATTGATTACAGAGTTTAGGGATAAAATAATGAAGCGTCTTGTGATTTGTTGTGATGGAACTTGGCAAAATTTAGCGAGTCCTTGCCCTAGCAATGTGGTTAAGTTGGCTCAAGCTGTGAAACCGATCGCCAGTGATGGAGTTCCACAAATCGTGTTTTATGACGAGGGTATTGGAACAGAGTATCAAAAGGTATTGGGGGGAGCCACTGGACTAGGAATCGATAAAAATATCGAAGATGGTTATCGCTTTCTGAGTCTCAACTATGTTCCTGGTGACGAAATCTATATGTTCGGTTTCAGCCGAGGTGCATACACAGTTCGGAGTTTAGCAGGGATGATCTATTGTTCTGGTCTTTTAGAGCGCCCGCACGTCACCAAAACACATGAAGCTTACGAGCTTTACCGTAAAAGAGGTATTAAACCAAGGGATAAAGAAGCAGTGGACTACCGTGATGCCTTTGGCGATCGCGTTCCCATCACCTTGCTTGGTTGTTTTGACACCGTTGGAGCCCTTGGTATTCCTGGACTAGCCGCCTTCAAAAAATTTCACGAGCAGCTAAACAAGCGGTACAGATTCCATGACACCACTTTGAATAAATATGTTCAGAATGCCTTGCACGCAATGGCGATCGATGAAATCCGCGAAGTCTTCGATGTCACTCCCATGAAACCCCATCCTGAAGCCCCAAACCAACGGGTGATTCAAAAATGGTTTCCCGGCGAACATGGCTGCGTTGGTGGTGGAACAGAAGAAAATAGGGGATTATCCGATGCTGCCTTAAAATGGATGATTGATTCAGTTGGTCACTTAGGATTGAAACTAGAGTTTGATATCAATGTCATTCCCACAGGCATTAATCCCGACTATAAATGCAACTTTAAGAACGATCCAGGCTTCTTCAGATTAGCTGGAATTAAAGTTCGTGAAGTTGGGGATGCGCTTGAAGATCTGCATGAAAGCACCATTGAGCGTTTGAAAACTCGCATGGACTATCGACCCAAAAATCTGCAAAAGGTTATCTCCAAGTTACTGGAATAATATAGATAAAGATTCAAACTAATCAAACTAATGTCGTTGATATATTATGGCAAATCAAACTTACCGATTAGAACTTTATCAGGAATATCCATTACCTAATGAGGAAGCGGCTATTGAGGAAATTGCCAAAATCGCAAAAGAGATGATGCAGAAAGACTATCCAGAGGGCAAAAGACCAGCTCGTCGCGATCAACACGCTAAAGATCATGGCTGTGTTAGAGGTGAATTTATCATTGAGGCTGACCTCCCTGAAGAATTGAGAGTTGGTGTTTTTCGAGAGCCACGAACTTACCCAATTTGGATTCGCTTTTCCAATAGCTCACCGAAATGTCAGCATGATTCTCAAGCGGATATTCATGGTATGGCTATTAAACTTATGGGTGTGGCAGGCGAAAAAATTTTGTCAGAAGAACGTTTTGAAACCACTCAAGATTTTTTGCTAATTGACTATCCCATCTTCTTTTTTGCTAACGTCCAAGACTGTATGCAGTTATTTACTAATTACAAAAAAGGTGAACTCATAAAGTTTTTCTTCCCTAGCTTTAACCCTTTTAAATGGCGACTAAAAGAGCTGATTATTGCTCAGGTATGCAAGCAAAAAATTACTAATCTATTGGATCGACAGTATTGGAGTGTATTGCCTTACAAATTTGGCTCGCGAGCAGTTAAGTATTCGGTTAAACCCCATGTCATTAATTTTTCCAACAAATCAGTTATCAGTTCCGAAAATTATCTGCGTGAAGGACTTATTCGGCATTTAAAAAACCAGGAAGTTGGATTTGATTTTATGATTCAGTTTCAAACAGACCCTGATAAAATGCCGATTGAAGATCCACGAGTCAGATGGGATGAAAAGCTATCACCATTCCAAAAGATAGCAACCATCAGAATTCCTCCGCAAACGTTTGATTCGGATGAACAGCGGGAGTTTTGTGAGAATTTATCTTACACTCCTTGGCATTCTTTGCCAGAACATAAACCACTAGGGGGACTTAACCGAATCCGCCAGAAAGTCTATCCAACTATTTCCAAGCTCCGTCACCAAATGAATAATGCTTCAACAAAGGAGCCAAGTGCATAATCTTTTTACTCCGGGAACTAAAACAACAGAGAATTAACTAGAAATGGAGAGGAACAAAATGTCCAAAACAAAAACAATTTTTGACGAATTAAAAGCTGTGGTGGTAATGAAACTGCTTAACACACCAATAGCACAACGCTTAATTGAAGAGAAAGCAGCGCAAAAAATCTCTAAATCCCAAGAGGATCAACCAACAAAACCGATCGCTCAATTACACAAAGCTACAGGTCAATTAACCTTTAGCGATACTAAGAAACCATTGCATAACATTGGACTCGAACTCTGGGATCGAGACATCGGTACACCTAATGATTACTTGGCTAAAGGTATAACTGACCAAAATGGTCGTTTTGAAATCTACTACGACCCAGAAAAAGCAGGTTTCAAAGATGCACCCGATTTGGAATTAAGGGTAATTGATAATCGGATTACTTTTAATTCCAACAATCAGCCAGTTTATAGCAATCGTATTGCCTACATTATCAAAGGCGGGGACAATGTAACTGAAAAAGTTTATGATTTCGGCACTTTAACTGTTCCTTATTGGCAATACAATCCTGAGAGTCCCTTTGCCAGAATACAACTTCCCAATCCTGAAGAAACCCCAGATGATTATGCTGTTGGGCGCAAATTTCAAGCTTACGAAGCGGCGAATACTTTAACTCCAATTAAAGCCAAGCATATTATCGCTAACACGCTCAATCCCAACGAACCAAGCATTACCCAAATTCAAGCAGATTATCCCCCGAATTTGACTCGTGAACTAGAAAAGGAAATTCCCGGTTACACTAGAAGCGATGAATATTTTGTTTTGCGAATTTTGAACGGGATGAATCCCTGTTTGCTCAAGCGTAATAAGAGCAATCCCAATCAGTTTAAGGTAACATTCAATTGGGATAATTACGAAAAAGATAATGAACACGATCTCAATAATGTAGAAGCCTTTTTTGAATTGAAAGAGGGCAAACTACTTCCTACTGCGATCGTCATTCAAAGCCGCTATCCTGATTCTATTGCTCCCCATTCTCCCCTGAAAGATCCTGTTACCTATACACCCAATGATGGAGAAAAATGGTTACAAGCAAAACGCATTTTTCGGACTAATTCCTTGTTTACAGGTGAAGTAATTGAGCATTATGCTAAAGCTCACGTACAAATGGAGCAATATGCTGTTGCTGTTTTCCGCAACTTGCGAAAAAATCCGATTCGCTTGATGTTATCTCCTCACTTAAAAAGCATTATCAACATCAATCGACGTGGTGATGATTTACTTGTAGAGCCAAAAATTGGTCTATTTGTTACTAACGGACCCTTGACTTATCCGGGATTCTTGCAAATGTGTAAGGAAGTGGTAGCAACTTATGATTGGAAAGGTTGGAAGCCACGTCAACCCCTTTGCGAAGCTCATGCTTATGCGAAGATAGCTAATCTGTACTGGCAGATTTTAACAGAGTATGTAGATACTTTTTTCCAGAAGTATCAACAAGAAATTGTTCAGGAATGGATTGAAATTCGCCGTTTATCTGATGATTTGGTCGAGCATAGTATGGCTTATCAACCAATCCAAGGAATAATGGCTAATACTGATAGTGATTACGAGTGGTACGATCGAAACGAACTAGATAAACCAGATCTTCCTAGACCAACTATTAATGGTCAAGTGAAGGTTCTCCGACCAATTACTGTTTCTGACAGTCCCAGTGTGGCAGATATTGACAACTTAAAAGAGTTGTGCCGTTATGTAATTTTCCACACTACTTTATGGCACACTTGGGTCAATGATTCTCAAACTGATGAGGGGGGAGAACTCGCTTATAACTCATTGGCATTACGCAATGGTAGTTTTGGCAGTGAAAACGATCCAGCGATCGCACCTGATATTATAGAAGCAACAAATCAGCTTTATATCTTCAGCGTGTTAAATGGGATTAAGTATGGCTTAATTCTCAAGAATGAAGATGATGATGTTCCTGAAGAATTGAGAACGAACTTAGCCCGTTATAAACAACAGTTTAGTGACCTGGGTTATGAAGTTGGCAATATCAGAACCTTGATCAATATTTGATTAATCTGCCCGTTGGCGATTATCTCATATCCTAGTTTCATCACTTGTAGTAACTAGGTGATAACCTAAAAAACCACCCCTGATTTTTGAATTAATCAGGGGTGTTTTTCATAGGAATTGTGGGTAATTAATTCTGGAACAACTACCCACTACCAACGACCAACTTAACGATAGATACCGTTGTTAATGCGATCGTCTCCTTCCACAAAAGCAGATTCTACTGGTGTTACAGTAAACTCATCCAAGTTAGCTTGGAGAATTTCCTTCTGCCGAGAGCTCAGTCCTGGAATCTCCAATACATCCTCTACCTTTTGATAAGGCGCATTTTTGACGATCTTCGCACCTAAGTTGGGATACATTCCCGGAAAACGCTTAAATGCGCGTAAGTTAGTGTTGTTTAAATCAATCTTGTTGGCTATTTGTCCTAACTTCTTATCTACTCGATTTCTAAACTCAGCTTCAGCCGCTGTTTCTGCCAACACTGGTGCAGAGTTAAACGCCACGCTGGTTAAAGAAACTGCATGAGCACGTTGGGTTAATCCCAGTCCTGCCCAGCAACCGATGACTAAGGCGAATATTGTAAAGAAGCGTAACAATTTTTTCATTTATTCAGTACCTCCCTCAAAAACTGGACTGATGTCCACACAGCTTCCATCAACAGATATTATCGGTCTTATAGTACCGTGTTTATTAACTTGTCTTTATTGACTTTTGGTTTGCATCGCCAAAAATCTATCCAGGTCGGCAAAAGTGCCTGCGTAGGTAACGGTTGGTTTGTCATAGCCTTTGAGATCCACTACTTTTTGCTTAAAGCCAGCGTCCTCAACACCTAGAGGTAATAAATATTGATAAGTACTTTCACCTAAAGCGACATCCATTCCCAGTTGCTTGGTGGAGGATTCCAAGCGGAATGTGGCATTAACAGTATCTCCTAAAGCGGTGTAGTCTGGACGATCGCCACTCCCCGTATTGCCCACCATCGCATAACCAGTATTAATTCCCGCCCCGATTCGCAGTGGAAATGGTAACACATATTCCCGATCTAACTCTTGTGTCATTTTGTACAGTTCGCTAAGTGCCTGACAAATTTTACTCACCTCCTCATTAGTGATTGTGCGTCCACTATGAAACCAAACAGCCATAACTGCATCACCAATGTACTTATCCACCCAACTACCGTAGTCGCGGATAATACTTCCACAATGACGAAACCAGGTGCCAATCAATTCAGACAACACTTTCTCGTCTAATTGTCGAGTTAGAACGGTAAAGTCGCGAATATCGACTACCATCACCGAGATTAAGCGACGAACGTGCAGGGCGGAAGTAGCAGTTAACTCGTCAGAATTGGTGTTAACCTGTTGTAAAGAATTATCGCTACTGGGAGTAAAGAAATCTAATTCGGTTTGACCGAAGGTAAGATGATCGCCATTTCGCAGGGTTACGGGAATGCTAACTCTGCGCCCATTGACGAAAGATCCATTACGGCTTCCTAAATCGATTAAATAAAATTCCCCTGTTTCCATGCACTGTAACATTGCATGGTTACGGGAAATCCAGCGATCTGGGATCACAAAATTATTATCATCGCTCCTACCGATCGTCCAGCAGTGGCTGCCGACTAATGGTAGGTACCGATTCCCAGAGTCGGTTTTTAGTAGCAGGTAAGGAACGGATGTAGGTTGCAACGTCACCGGATGTTAGAGAAGCGACGTGGAGTAGTCAGAGTCTCTATTATTTATACTAATTTAACTGCCTGAAGTCGCGTGACGGATGTGTATAACACTTTCGTCACGCTAGGGGTTTAATTTAGGCAGCCCAGGCAGCTAACCAAAATAGGCCATCTACCAAAATCGTACTCAAAACTGCTCCACTAAACGCCCACCAGTGTAACTGTCTTGAGCGCCAGGGTAAAGTACCCACCCCCAAGAGTATGCCTAAAAGTACGATCGCCCAACCAATCCCCCAGGCTGTATTAACATGAGTTGTTGCATCTTGCAATATCTGTATTGCTAATTCTGGCTCTACCTGCATTAGTTGCCGCCAGGAAGGAATTAAATCTACTAAGTAAAAATACGTATCAGTAATTACTGTACCAAATAAGGAACCGAGATAAAACCAGTTGCCTACTTTGCCCCAACCTTGTCTGAGACACCAGATTGCAAAGGGTAGTCCGATCGCTTCCACTGGCAGGTGAATTAGCGGTTCCCAACGCAGCCAACCCCAGTAAATTGAACCCGCTAACCAACTCCAACTAAACCCTAAAAGCAAATCTCCCCAAACTTGGGTTTTTGGCCTCTTCAGCAGCACAAAACTTAACCCCACCCAACCCAAGGTCAATAACAAGCTCAGCAAGGGCAAGAGGCGCACTAGGGGCGCTTGGATGAACACTGGCACCGAAACCAGGAATGATGCTGCCAGGAAGACTAACCAGGCTTTCTTAGAACCGATTCGCCACCGATCGGTGGCTCGACAAGAGGTGTAAGCAGACAAGGTATTATTTAACAAGATTTTTAATTTTTGTTACTTAAGTTTACCTTATTTAATCTATCATAACAAATATCCCCCAGGGGGGTATTTTTATAATACCTTAGTTTTTGGAAATGTGATAGGGGACTCCAGGGCAGCGCTACTTCATTGTCGCCAAAGAAATTTAATAGATGGGGGGATGGGGAGATGGGGAGGTGGGGGGAAAGAGATGCTTGATGATTCTTCTTTTGTTTGCCTGACTTCCCCTTGTCCCCAGTCCCCAGTCCCCAGTCCCCGTTCCCTCAATTCACATTGAAACTTTAAATTTGAAGCTTATTTTTTTGGGTAGGCTATGCTTGGTAGTCAAATTAAGAGTTAAAAGAAAAGTAGATATGGGTTTATCACAACGCCAATGGCACAAGTTTCTGGGTTTAGGAGTTCTTAGCATTCTTGTTGCCCTACCTTTAAAAGTAATTTCTCAGTCAGCGGTGGCAACACCAACAGCAACGACTAGTCAGGTAAATATATTTCAGGCAATTGTTTTAGGATTTGTGCAAGGGGCAACAGAATTTTTACCGATTAGTAGTACGGCGCATTTAAAAGTTGTACCCGTTGCTTTGGGGTGGGGCGATCCGGGTGTAGCTTTTACGGCAGTAATTCAATTGGGTAGTATTGCGGCAGTGTTGTGGTATTTTTGGCGAGATTTAAAAAATATTGCGATGGGATCGATCGCAGCGATCGCACAAAAAGACTATGAAGCTCAGGAATTTAAATTAGCATTGGGAATTGCTTTTGGTACGATCCCGATCGTATTCCTTGGGCTATTGATTAAAATCTTTATTCCTGATTTTGATAATTCTCCTTTGCGGAGTCTAGGGGCGATCGCTGTTGCCTCAATAGTCATGTCATTATTGTTGGGAATAGCGGAAAAAATTGGTAGCCGAAAACGAAAATTTGATAAATTGGGTGTAAAAGATGGAATTTTGATGGGTTTAGGACAATCATTAGCATTAATTCCGGGGGTTTCCCGTTCTGGTTCTACTTTAACTGCTGGTTTATTCATGGGTTTAGAAAGGGCAACAGCAGCAAGGTTTTCGTTTCTGTTAGGAATTCCCGCTATTACTTTAGCTGGTTTGGTGGAATTAAAAAGCGTGGATTGGAAAGCTTTGGGAATAGCGCCAGTAATTGTTGGGGTGATTTCGGCGGCGATTTTTTCTTACTTAGCGATCGCTTGGTTGCTGAAGTTCCTGCAAACCCAAAGTACTTGGGTATTTATTTGGTATCGGTTAATTTTCGGCGTAGCTATTTTAGCGGCAATTTTTACTGGAGTGTTGCAAAATAGTTAATAGTTATTAGTCATTGGTCATTTGTCATTTGCAAGAACTTTCACCAATGACTAATGACCAATAACCAATGACTAATGACCAATGAGTGAAATTTCTCTTCGTCCGGCTTTAATTACGAAAGTTTTGCCAGATTCGATCGCGGCTGAGATTGGGTTTGAGGTTGGCGATCGTTTAGTGGCAATTAACGGTACTAAACCCCGCGATCTCATCGACTACAAATTTTTATGCGCCGATGAAGTTTTAGAATTAGAAGTTTTAGACGCAAAAGGCAAAACCCATCAAGTTGAAATAGAAAAAGATTACGACGAAGACTTAGGTTTAGAATTTGAAACCGCCTTATTTGACGGATTAATTCAATGTAATAACCGTTGTCCCTTCTGTTTCATCGACCAACAACCCCCAGGAAAAAGAGAATCTTTATATTTAAAAGATGATGATTATCGTTTAAGTTTCCTCTATGGTTCTTATTTAACTTTAACTAATCTTACTCAAAAAGATTGGAATAGAATTGAACAAATGCGGCTTTCCCCGCTTTATGTTTCTGTTCACGCAACTGAACCAGAAATCAGAACTCGCCTATTAAAAAATCAACGTGCTGGACAAATTTTGGAACAAATTAAATGGTTTCAAAAACGGCGATTACAAATTCACGCCCAAGTAGTAGTTTGTCCGGGAATTAATGATGGAATTCACTTAGAAAGCACATTGCGAGATTTAACCAAATTCCACAAAGGCGAAGTTCCCGCAGTTGCATCGATCGCAGTTGTTCCAGTTGGTTTAACTCGCTTTCGTCCAGAAGAAGATGAACTAATCCCAGTAACACCAGAAAAAGCCAAAGAAGTTATTTCCCAAGTGCAAAAACTTCAAGGCGAATTAGGGAAAAAGAAGGGAAAAAATTGTGTTTGGTTAGCCGATGAATGGTTTTTGATTGCGGGTGAAGAATTACCTCCAGAATCACATTATGAAGATTACCCACAAATTGATAATGGTGTCGGTTCAATTAGATTGTTTTTAAGAAAATTTGAGGAAGCAGCGCAGAGTTTACCCGCGAAAGTTGAGCCGGAACGAAAGTTTACTTGGGTAGTAGGAAATGCAGTAGAAAAAGCCTTTCAACCGATTTTAGAAAGATTGAACAAAGTGGAAGGTTTGTCAGTAGAGATGGCTGCTTTTCCTAGCGAATATTGGGGACAGAAAATTACTGTGACTGGGTTGTTGACTGGGGAAGATTTGCTGTTGAATTTACAGGGGAAAGATTTGGGAGATGGGATTTTATTGCCATCTTTAATGTTGAAACATGGAGATACAAGATTTTTGGACGATCGGACTGTTGAGGAAGTTGCTGATAAGTTGGGTGTGAAGATTTTTCCGGTTAATGGAATTGAGGGATTGATTGAGGGTTGTGTAAGGCAGATGCGTTAATTACCCACTTTCTACTCACGGGCTAGTTCCTCAGCCAATTCTTCAGGAGTTACTTGAAAGGGAGAAATGTTGAACCGTGAAAGTGCTGCCAAAAATTCTTGACGACTGATACCAGCTATTTCAGATGCTTTGGATTGAGAGATTGTCCCCATTTCGTACCATTTGACTGTTGCAGCTAGACGCATTTCTTTAACGAAATCATCTGGGGTAGTTCGCAGTGCTGAAAATGCACTTTCTGGTAGTTCAATAACTATTTGCACTGTCATAGTTTTACCGTTATTGGTTTTTGTATTTATAAGGTAGCACTTTCAGGTATGGTAGGAGGAGCGATCGCATTTCCCGCAAATAAACTAGTAAAAGAATCGCTATAGCGAAGAATACAGTGTCCCTATGATTCCGATCGCACAAAGAAAGGTTTATGCTAGAGCTAGACACAACCATCTGAAGATAGAAGAGTTTTCATGTCTGAGAATATGGTAGTGATGGTGTTTACGGATTTGGTCAACTCCACCGCCATCATCAAACAATTGTGCGACGAGGACACAATGGCACGCGATCGTACCTACCATGAGACGATTTTAAAACCACACTCTCAGCGAGTGGAAACCACTCTTGAGAAATACAGAGGGCGCAAAGTCGATACTCAGGGTGACTCATACTTCCTGCGCTTTGCCCACCCTATCCAAGCTGTACGGTGGGCAGTTGAGATACAAACCAGCCACTCAATAGACCCTATTTTGACCCCACTAGGCCCACTTTCGGTGAGAATCGGTATCCACATCGGCTACCCACTTCTCGAAGGAGAAAATCTGGTTGGATATGATGTACACTACGCCTCTCGTGTCGCTGCCTTTGGTAACGGAGGACAAATCCTACTCTCAGAAGCAATGGCGGCATTAGTGCGTACAGCCAGTATCAAGGGCTTACAACTGTATTGTCACGGCGAACGTGACTTTAAAGGGATTGGCAACGAACCAATTTTTGAACTCCTTTACGCTGGCAAACAACCACAACCACTTAAAAACGAACCTGCCACTATAAAAGTTGCACCTGATACTAAACACAATAAGAGCCAAAAGGAAACTCAAAGAGATACTTCAGCAACCGAGAAGCGCCTGCGTCCCCTAATTTTTAGAATTAGTTTTTTAATGCCTTTTTCAGTAGTGCTATTACTTGTATTAGTGGCTATTCCACTGATTAATCCCTCTTACATTTCCAACTTATGTGACATACTGCCAATCTGTGCCGAAAACAAGTGGGAGGCCCGCCATTACAAAGCAGAGAATCAAGCTAAAAAAGCTCGTGAGTTAGCCCAGGAAGCCACAGATTATGATGCTTTGAAACAGGCTTCCGATCAATTGGAGGAAGCTATAAACCAATTTGAGTCTATTCCGCCAAATGCCACTATCTATCCGACAGTGCAGAAAGTACTTCCGGGCTATAAACAAGAACTAACTAAGATGAAAAATCGTCTCAAAACAGACATTTTTAAACGTTAGTAGCCCCAATATTCAGAAATGGAAACTTTTAATGTACTCCGTCTTGCCGAGAGAAATTTAAGCTGATAAATTGGAACTATCTTCTTATATCCACATCTACCAGTGGGAAGTATTTATGAACTTGAAATTAAAATCAGTTCAAAAGGTGGCGCTACAGGCGCTTACCTTTGGTGCTGCTACCATCGTTGCTCAGCCGAGTTATTCTCAAGCAGATGTAAACTCCGATCGTACTTTCTATTGCGGAACCTTCAGAGGGGTACCTGCAACAATGGTTCGGAGAGGAAGTGGAGATGATATTAGCTTAATTAGGTGGAATACTAATTATGGTGGTTTTAGTGCTCAAAGCCGTTGTCAGACAGTTTCTGATAGATTTGAAAGTGAATATAAGATAGGCCGTTTGAGTTATGTTACAACTGGAAGAATAGGCAGACAGCCTGTGATTTGCACTGCCGCTAGCCAAGGTGGCTCTTGTGTAGCATTATTGTTTACCCTCAGAATGGGCGATGATGGCAACGCAATATTGCGACAATTATTTGAAATTCGGACTTTAAGTGCAAATGCACCAATTGAACAATCAACTTATATGAAACCTGAGTCAGTACAAGGAGAAATCCGATATTATGTTGATGTCTTCAACTACATAAGAGTATTAGACAGAGTAGGGAAGTAAAAATAGATTTCCAATTTAATTAATAAAAGCAAAAATAACCCTTCACAGGCTAAAATTTGATAGCTTAATAATTTATGTTTAGCCAGAAACAAAATTGTTGAGGCTGTGGAGGCTATTTTTCTTTTTACAGACCTGACTTTACTCCAAAGGATATTCTTCAATGAAATGGCGATCGTTAGTACTTTTGCTCAGTTTTTTCATGTTGTTAAGTGACGCAGCAGCACAAAAACCAAATTCAGGTTTGGTGGTTAAAGCTGAAGTTCCTCCAGTTTCAAAACCATTATCGGTATCCCAGCAGGAACTTTGTCAAAAGGCGCGTTTAATAACTATTAAGGTACTATCAGGAGATGGTACAGGTTCGGGAATTTTAATTTACAGAAATGGAAGAGTATATAAAGTTGTCACAAGTGCTCATGTGGTTAGAGAAAACAAAAATAACAGAATTCAGACTCCTGATGGAAAGCTGCATACAGTTGAATCTATCGACACTCTAGATAAAGATGATTCGACAGGCGACGATCTAGCAATTCTTCAATTTAGAAGCTCTAATAACTACCCAATAGCCAGAAAATTAAGAGAGGCATTAACAAGCCTAAAACAAGAAGATGAAGTTTTTGCCGCAGGTTTTCCATTTAATGCTAATTCCTCCAGTAAGTTTGAATGTACACAATTTGGAAAAGTATCTCATTTACTGGAAAAACCTATGAGGCTAGGATATCAAGTAGGATACCGTATTGATATCAAAAAAGGGATGAGTGGTGGCCCGTTGCTCAATATACAAGGCGAAGTTGTGGGCATAAACGGTCAGCATAGTTACCCGCTTTGGGGTGGAAATGATAGCAGTAATTATCTGTTCAAAAATGGTGTGCCAGTTCCTTTCCCACCAAACGAATTGAGCGCTTCTAGCTGGGCAATTCCTATTGAAACCTTTGCACGACAAACTCAAGCTTCTAAATTTACTATCCCAGTTTCCCCAGGCAGAGTTTCCCAAAAAGTTTCTCAATCGAAATCAATTATACAAAAAACCGAAAGTGCTATTCCATCATCTCAACAACCTAAACCACATCTAGCTGTATTCTAGCGATCGCTTCTTAGATAAAACATATTATTTGACAAGTACCCAATGCTGAAAAATTTCCATCAACTACTTGTAGTATTTATTGGACTTACTGCCGCAACTGTTCTTTTTCCACCAGCAGTAGCGACTTCTGACCTGGAAAGTAAAGCAAAGAAGATCACAGTTAAGATTATTGGGCCATTGCCTGTTTTAGGCAGATATGAGGGTAGAGAAATAAAAATTGGTATGGCAGGCTCAGGAGTAATTGTTGCCAGGGAAAAGAGTACAAAGACTTACTATATCCTCACAGCCCAGCACATAGCAGTGGCTGCGAATAAAGATAAAGTTGTAACTTATGATAGGAAAGAACACTTAATTAAGTCTGTTTCTAAGCTCCGCGAAGGTATAGATTTACAACTATTACAGTTCAATAGTGACAGAGATTATACTGTTGCTGAATTAGGTGACTCTAACCCTAAACAACTGGGTAATGGAGCTAAAATTTATATTTCTGGATGGTCGGAAAATCAGCCAGAAATCTTTAGATTTGTTGACGGAATTGTGACAAATAACAGCTTGAGAATCGAAGAAAATGGTTATACTTTAGTTTACAGAAATGTCAAAACAGAAAATGGCATGAGTGGAGGGCCGATTTTGAATGAAAAGGGTCTCGTAGTCGGTATTCATGGAAGAAACCCTGCATGGGGACAAGGCGGTATTCCTATTAACACTTTTTTGCAAATAGCCCCATCAGAAGTTAGAAGTGTACTAAACAGTAAAACACCAACAGATAACATAGGTTCAATAAGAACACCAACTCCCTCACCAACTATAATTTCTTCAAACTCTGGGTTTAATAGTAATCTAGCTACTATCAATATCAATCAAACAATTAGTGGCAGCTTAAATGCAAGTACTCCTATAAATTCATATACATCTGGTCGCTTTCAGGATTATCAGCTAATAGGAGTAATGCCTGGTCAATCGGTAGAAATAAACTTAGATTCTTCCAAATTTGATCCTGCATTGCAGATTATAAATGCTGCTAATAATCAAGTAATTTCTCAAAATGACGATAGACGAGGAGGGGGTAGAAACTCACAACTGATTTTCACTGTCAACCAAGGGATACAATACTTGATTCGAGTCACTACTTATTATCCTAATGGTATGGGAAACTATATTTTAAGAACGAAGCCTAGATAGCTAAAAAAATTATTGTTTACCCATCAACTTCATAAATAAATTTATGTTAAATTCAGAAAAGCTGGTTATTTATTATGTCTAAAAAAGCAGACATCGGCAGCAAACGCCTAATCAGCCTAGCCCCTGAACAATGGGTAAAATGGGTAACACAAATTCCCAACGTTCAAGTGCGAGATATCATCACCTCAGAATTCCAATGGGTAAGTCGTGAAAGTGATGTTTTAGTCCGCGCCTACACTCCCGAAGATGGCGAATTTCTCGTACTCAATGAACTACAATTGCGCTATAAAGCTGAAATGCCTCTGCGAATGCGAGCGTATGCAGCTTTAGCAGAAGAACGTTACAATAGACCCACTTACCCAGTATTAATCAACATCCTACCTCCCGCTTCTTCTGTCACTATTCCCACTCGCTATGAATCTGAGTTCAGAGGTTTACAAGCGCGACAAGACTATCGAGTAATTAACCTTTGGGAAGTAGACGCAGAATTAGTTTTTCAACAACCTCTTCCTTCCTTAATTCCTTTTGTTCCCATTCTCCAAGGCGGTGGTAACGAATCGAAAGTACGACAAGCTTTACAGGTTTTACGAACGGATGAACAGTTAAATGATTTAGAATCTTTGCTGGCATTTTTTGCTACCTTTGTCTTAGAAACTCCCTTAGTTCAGCAAATTATGAGGTGGGATATGGCAGTTTTACGTGAATCTCCTTGGTATCAAGAAATTTTACGACAAGGTTTACGACAAGGGCAACTTTCAGCTGTTGCTTTGGGTTTAGAATTGAAATTTGGCACGGAAGGTTTACAGCTAATGCCAGAAATTGAACAAATAGAAGATGTGGCGACTTTAGAAGCCATTGTGGAAGGAATTAAAACCTTAAATACTCTTGATGAGTTGCGGCAAATTTACAGATAAATTTGTTAGGAAATGATTGGCTTAGAGGTAAGTACGATCGCACCCCTCCCATTCTAGTTTTTCAGCATAAAAATAATCTTACCTCTCATACCTGGCTTTCCTGTGAGGAATACACTTTTAATTCATGACATTGCTCAGTAAAAATACTTAGATAATTAAAAAGTAAGCAATCTTTGTAAGAAAACTTAACGAAGTTAAGTGAAGTTTAAAGATGATTGATACCTCTATCCTATGAATGATTTTAGTCTCTAGAATAGAGAAAAAAACAGATTAATTTGGAGATCAAATAAGCGTGAGTTCCCAAAATATTTGGACTTGCAAGGGCGTGAAAAAAGATGGAACACCTTCGGTATCTGGCAGTCACGAACCTTTTGACAACTTCGGTCCAAACTGTGCTGTGTGCGGTCTAGCAAGGGAGGAAGTGGTTGGGAGTAAGACGGGAGGTGGAGTTCCCCCGATCGCAATTTTTGCAGGTGGCGCAGTTGCATTAGCATTACTGGGTGGCGTGATTTATTTTTTGTTACCTCAACCACCAACACCAACTCCTGTAGCCGTAACTCCAACACCAACTCCTGTAGCCGTTCCAACCACGACTTCGCCGCCAACTACTCCTACAACTGGTTCATCAGTTAATCCTGCTGCTGTGGTGACTACCTATCGCATCCTGTCAGATGTACCAAATGTACCATCGACTGTAGCTAACTACGGAGGTTCTACTACTTTTGCACCGTTGCGTTCTCCGCAAATAGTATCTTTAATTAGTCAAGCTCACCCAGGATTCCAATTACGCTATGTAGAACCAACTTCAGGGAAAAAACCTGGATCTGGAACCGGAATTAGAATGCTTTTGGATGGGCAACTTAGTTTTGCTCAATCTTCTCGATCGGTCGAAACAGCTGAATTTGATGAAGCGAAAACTAAGGGTTTTTCCTTAGAACAAATACCAGTTGCTATTGATGGCATTGCATTTTATGTCAACCCGAAATTAAATATTACTGGCTTAAATTTATCGCAAATAAAAGATATTTTCACAGGCAAAATTACTAACTGGAAACAAGTTGGTGGCCCAGATTTACCCATCACTCTAGTCAGTCGTCCCCTCAGTGATGGTGGTACTCCTGAATACTTTCACAAAGAAGTGTTGGGTGGAGAAAACTTTGCTTCCAATTTACAAGAAGTGCGAGACACTACCACAGGTATTCAAACAGTTGCTAAAACTCCAGGTAGTATTGGTTTTGCTACTGCATCGGAAGTGATTAATCAGCAAACAATCCGTCCTCTTCCTATTGGTAAAGATGGAAGTCAAGCTTTTGTGTCTCCCTGTGGTGATAGCAGTTGTAAAACAGTGAATAACACCGCTTTTTCTGATAACTCTTATCCCATTACAAGGCGACTTTTTATTATTGTTAAAAGAGATGGAAAAATAGATGAGCAGTCTGGTGTAGCTTACGTAAACTTAATTTTGAGCGACGAAGGTCAAAAATTAGTAGAACAAGCTGGTTTTGTACCAATTCGCCGCTAATATTTGCCAAGGTAGGTGTGTGTGAAAATTTGGATCTGCGATGGTATTCCTAAAGATGGAAAGTCTTATCCTAATTGTTCTGGTGTTCATCCTCAACATGAAAACTATATCCCAAATTGCGAAAAGTGTGGTTTACCCAGAGAAGCTGTAGTTATTAGTAAGCGAGGAATTAATCGCTGGTTAATTTTTGCAGGAGTTGGGATATTTTTACTAATTGGTGGGGCAAAAATAATTGCTTCTTTTTTAGATAGTAAAACCATACTACCACCACCTTGCACTACTCCTCCTTGCTATTACCGAAGTTTTGCCGAAGTGCCGAACGTTCCATCGGGGCCAATATACTATGGGGGTTCTACAACTTTTGCACCTTTGCGATCGCCCCAAATAGTACAATTAATTCGCCAAGCTCATCCAGGATATAACTTAATCTATCGAGAACCACCAGCAGGAAGAAAACCTGGTTCTGGGATAGGAATCAAAATGCTTCTAGAAGGTCAACTCAGTTTTGCTGCATCTTCCCGACCTCTAGAAACTTCTGAAATTCAAGAAGCCCAAAAACGCAGTTTTCAATTAGAACAAATCCCAATTGCTATTGATGGCATTGCATTTTATACTCATCCTCAATTACTTATTTCTGGTTTAACTATTCCTCAACTCAAAGATATTTTAACAGGGAAAATAACTAACTGGAAAGAAGTAAACGGCCCTAATTTGGCTATTACTATTTTTAGTCGTTCTTTGTCTGATGGAGGTACGCCAAAATATTTGCAAGAAGAAGTGTTAGGTAAAGAAAAATTTACCTCTGCCATACAAGAGGTGAGAGATACTACAACTGGTATCCAAAAAGTTGGGAGCATACCTGGTAGTATTGGCTATGCAACTGCTTCGGAAGTTTGCAATCAACCGATAGCTTCTCTATCATTGGCAAGAGACTTAAATCAGCCATTGGTAGCTGCTTGTATTGGCAAAGAGGTAAATAAAACTGCTTTCAAAGATAACTCTTATCCGATTACCAGACGAATTTTTATTGTCATTAAAAGGAGTAATAGTCCAGAGAACAAAATTGATGAACAAGCTGGTGTAGCTTATGTAAATTTAATTTTGAGTGATGAAGGTCAACAAGTTGTAGAAAAAGCAGGTTTTGTACCTATTCGTAAGTAATTAACTTCATTTAAGAGGTGTAAGTGAGTTTTAATCGGCGCAATTTTTGGATGTATCCGCTGTTCCAGATTCCAGCAATGTTTCTCTTAGCTTTTTTACTGGCAGCACTTTTATTTGCTTTGTTAGGATTGGGTAGACCAAATGTGGCGGTGGCGATCGCTCTTGATGTCAGCAGTAGTACCTACCAACCGCAATCTTTCAACTCGCCAGGTACAGTCATGGCAGAAGAAATTGCCGCCGTGCGATCGTACCTAGCACAGAATTCCCAATTGAAAACCCCCAATCAAATTCAAATTTTTGCATTTGCTGGAGAAGTTATTCCTCTGACAAACTCTTTTCAAACTGATAAACAACTATTAGAATCAGAGTTAGATCGAACTTTGCAAAATCCTAATTTGTCCTCTCAAATTGGCGGAGGTACGGATATTAATAAAGCAATTCAAAAAGGAACAGAAGCACTTAGTTCAATCCAGGATCGTTGTCGGGAATTACTCTTAGTTACTGATGGACAAGCTGAAGTTTCACCTTTAGTAATTGCCCAAGCAGTAGGACAAAGAGTTAAAATTAATGCTGTGGTGGTAGGAGCAGATGCTCCAGCAATTCAATTAGCGGCTTTTACTACGCGAGGCATTTATTTATCAAATCAACAGAATAATTTGGCAGCTTTATTTACAGACAAATTCTTTATTAGCTTTAACAGTAATATCAAGTGGGTGATTTTTTGGTTAGGTGCTGCTTGGATTGCTTTGATGTGGATGATTACTATTCCCTTAGACCGTTGGATTTTTCGAGGTTTGATGAGTCAACCACCGAATCTTGCTGGTCAATTGGCGATCGGAAATGCTTTGTTTTGGACGGTGCTTACTCCGTTAATAGTTTGGCGAATATTTGGTTTACCTTTTGGCTCAATTTGTTAACTTAGATTTTGCCTCAAGAGAGGCATATACTTCCAAATCTAATTTCCAAGTTGCACTGGGAAACAAAATAGGAAAACCTCAATTTCTTAAGTAAAAAGTGATAATTAATTAGGAGAAAAAGTTATGGCAGTAGAAGAAAAAAGCATGGTTCCTACTGTATTGATAGGTGTGGGTGGAACAGGACAAGAAGTGTTATCAAGAGTGCGAAGATTGGTCGAAGAAACTTATGGCAGTTTAGAAAATTTTCCCATTATTAGTTTTTTAATCATAGATACCGATAAGGGATATAAAGTTACCAATCCAGGCGCAGCTGGTTCTGCTTTTAAAGATAGTGAAAAATTCTGGGCTAGTGTATCGGGAAATGAAGTAAAAAGAATGATGTCCGATATGGACAATTTTCCCTGGATTAAAAGTTGGTTTCCTACAGAATTAGAACGCAATATTAATGCTATTGAAGCTGGTGCAGGACAAATTCGTGCTTATGGAAGGTTTGCCTTTTTCTGTAATTATCACAAGATTCAACAAAAGTTTAAAGAAACTTGTGATAACGTCAAAGGTAAAGAAACTTTGATGCGCGATAAACATGGCATTAAAGTTGATTCAAATGCTTTGAATGTGTTTTTAGTTGGTTCGCTTTCTGGGGGAACTGGCAGCGGAATGCTGATAGATATTGGCTATGCTGTACGCCATTGGTTGCGAGGTCAGGGAAGTCCAATGGTAACAGCAATTGTACCGATGCCAACAGCTTTTACTGGGATAAATGTAGGCGATCGCGTCTTAGCAAATGGCTATGCAGCTATGATGGAATTGAGCTATTTTTCCGATTATAGAACGGAATATGTTGCTCAATATAGCAGTCAATTAACTGATGAAATTCGCAACCAATCTGCACCTTTTGATTTTACTTATTTAGTAGGAACAAAAAACGGGGAAAGCGAATTTAGTTTAGACCAAATTCGAGAGATGATCGCGCAAAATATATTCCTAGATTTAACTTCGGATTTTGCGCCTCACAAACGTTCAATTCGTGATAATATTAAAGGCGCTTGGGCACAAGCAGACCCAGGTGGAAGGGGTTATCCCAAGAATTTTATGAGCTTTGGATTATCCAGCGTAGAAATTCCGATTGCTCAAATTCGGACTTCCTTATCTAATCGTCTTGCTACTGATTTTATCGGTTGGTGGTTGAATGAATCTGTGCCTTTACCACCAGATATGACCAAGTTAGTGGAAACTGATATTCTCAAAAGAATGCGGTTAACAGATGCAGAATTGATAGCAGATTTGTCCTCAGCAGGCGATCGATCTTACCTAGCAGTAATTAGCGAATGGGTTAATAGCATTCGCAACGAAATTGCTACTGATAATAAATTAAAATGTACCCAAGAAGGAGTAAATGTAATCAGTGCAGAACGGGGAAAAATTCTGCAATTCTTGGATTATTTGCAACCGAAAGTCAATGAATATCGAGATAATCATCTACGAGAATTAAGTCCTGATGCAAGATTGCATGGCGACTTTTTGCAAAAGATGTATGATAACCGCGATCGCATTATTCAACAAGGTCGTAAATCCTTAGAAGCAGAGTTTTATCGCATCATTGAAGACCGCAATCGTGGGCCAAAATTTGCTGATGCTTTTGTTACAACAGTACGCCAATACTTTATTAGTGCTACAGAAAAGTTTCGTCGAGAAATAGAGAAAGTTTGGCAACCAAACGAAAAGAATCGCCAAACACAATACGAAATATCCTTGCAAGATATTGCTCAATTTAAAGACAAATTTGCGATTACTAAGCAAGCAGATATGGAGAAGCGTTGTGACTCAGCGCTAACAGGATTGGAGGGAACTTTAGTAGCAACAATTCAGCGCAAAGCTAGAGCTTTAGGGATAGAAGTAATTGCCAGAATGGAAGAACATTTAGATGAATTGAATCGCCGTTTAGCGCGACTCAATCAGAAATTACGGCAATTACGAGATGAATTTCAACAAAAAGCAGACCAACAAGCTAGTAGTGCTGATGCTTTGATAATTAACGGAATTAAACTTTATAATCGAGAGGAATTAAATCAACTTTACCAAGATGCGATCGAGCAAATGGCGGGTGCTTCAGAAGGTAGTAAAACTCGCTATGAATTAGGAATGGATGGAATTTGCAGTAACCTTTCCAAAGAAGTTTTATCAGACGCAAGTCCACTGTGGAAAAAAAATCGTACTGCTGATGAAGTAATGCAATTATTTGACTTACCGAACTTAGCTGACGTGCAAGATAATGATTTTAAAGAAATCATTGCTGAAGAAACTAAATCGGTAATGATTAATGCACCCGGAAGCAGTCGGTTGAAGCGAGAGTTAGCAGCGTGCGATCGACTTTATAAAGTGTACAACAACGACGAATTAGAAATCCGTAACCGCATTGGAATTGCTTATGGAAAATCGAAACCATTAATTTTACTTTCCGAGGCAGTTCTAAAACGTCAAGACGCAGGTTTTACCCCCGCAATTAATAGTAAAGTAGCAATTATTGGTGGGCGCAATAGTGAAGATCCAGCTGCTCAAAAATTGATTCCCATATTACGCGAACGAGTAGGTAGTAACGATGGCATTACACCTTTAGGAGAAGCAGAACGTCACCGCATTGTATTCGTGCAAGAAATTGGTGGTTTTTCCCTCCGTTGCATCGAAGGAATGCCAGAATTACAGCAATCATATCAAGATTGGAAAGGGCAATCAATTCAAGCAAAACGCGCACAATTAAAAGGCGAAAGTAAAGACCCTCCGATTCCCGTTCACATTCAAAAAGAACCACCTTTCTGGGATATTTTTCCCGAAAGTCCCCAAATTTTTCAGTTAGTTGTGAAAGCACGCGCCTTGAAAGTTTTACGCTTAGAAGAAAATCGCTTAACTAAAGAGAAAGTCGTTCGTTATACGCGGAAAACTGTCACAGGAACCGAAAATATAGACTTAGCTTCTAGTTGGGAAGAAACAGTACAAGTGCTACAAGTTTTAGCTTGTCGTCCTGATAAAGAAGAAATCGAACGTCAGGTAATAGCTAAACTAAGCGAAGCAGAAAATGAACAGCAAAAACGAACTTTGTATCAACAGTTATTAGAGTATTTGAAGCAGCGAGAAGTAGAGTTAGAAAAAGAAGGAGGAACAGATAGTTTGAATTACAAACGAGAGTTGAAAGTAATTCAGGATGTAATTCAGGAGAGAAATTTGTTTTCTGAAATTCCAGTGCAAGATAATACTGGAAATTCTAATTCTGATAACTCAACTTCTGTACAACCACCTACAATTAACGACGGTGGAAATCCTCCACTTCGTACACATATTTTTTGTACTCAATGCGGTCATAAAAATCCACTAAATTCTAAGTTCTGTTCTAATTGCGGTCATAGATTAGTTTAAGGTGGATAAACTTAATTGAAGTTGGATGCAGGCAGTTAAAGTTAGTGAATTTTTATCGATCGCCAAACTGCCTGTAAAACTTCATTAAAAATAAATTTAGCAGTAAGAACGATCGCTTCTCACTGCTAGAAGAGGAAAGAGTGCGATCGCTATTTACAAACAAAAAATAACTCTTATCATACAAAAGTACCCAACTATTAAGAACAATGGGCGAAATTCAAATTATCCGCAACTTTTACTCATTCCCCGAACAAACAAATCGCACCCTTCGCATCTTTACTCCCGACGCTTACCACGAACAACCTCACAAACGGTTTCCGGTACTTTATATGTTTGATGGGCAGAACATCTTTTCTCACCCGGAATCGGCAGTTTATGATACTTGGTGTGCCAATGTTGCCCTAGAAGATTTAGTCTCTCAAGGGACTATCCAGCCTTGGATTATTGTTGGGATCGATCACTTACCAAACCGCATGGAAGAATACTCTCCTTGGCAAGATGGAAGGGGACATTTAACATCAGAGTTTTTAGTAAATAGTTTAAAACCTTATATCGATCGCCAATATCGCACTCTCACAGACCCTCAGAATACAGCAGTTTTAGGCTCAAGTATGGGGGGATTATTTGCTTTGTATATCGGCAAAACATACCCGCAACTTTTTGGACGCATTGGCGGTATTTCTCCCGCTTTAATGTTTGGTGGAGATTTCATGTTTCGTTATTGGGATAGACATACTCGCTTTTGGTCAAAAATTCTCTTGCACGTTGGTAGCGCCGAACAATACAACTATTATGGAACTGAACTAGATTTTGTCCCTATTAACGAGTATTTTTATCAACATTTGCAGAACTTAGGTTATACCGAACAGGAATTATGTTTTGTACTTGCTGAAGGTGATATTCACCACGAAACTGCTTGGCAAAAACGTTTCCCAGAAATGCTTACTTGGTTATTAGAACCAACGGTAGGGAGTGGCTGGTTTTAAAAGTTTTACTTCCCCTGCTCATGAAGGAACCTTAAAGGGTAAACTGAGGGTATATTTCGGAGTTTTGTTTTACCTGTGATTGCTAGTCTTTCTCTTGCTGACTCTAAATTAAACAGCTGGCCTGGTCTTATCGAAGCTTATCGTCCTTATTTGCCAGTGACTTCAGACACTCCTGTAGTGACTTTGTTGGAAGGCAATACACCGTTGATTCCAGTTCCGACGATCGCTTCTCGCATCGGTAGACAAGTCCGGGTTTTCGTAAAGTATGACGGACTTAATCCTACAGGAAGTTTTAAAGACCGAGGCATGACTTTGGCAATCTCGAAAGCCAAAGAAGCTGGCGCGAAAGCCGTCATCTGTGCCAGCACGGGTAACACCTCCGCTGCTGCTGCTGCTTATGCGCGACGGGGTGGAATGCGGGCGTTTGTGTTGATTCCTGATGGTTACGTGGCTTTGGGTAAACTAGCCCAAGCTTTACTCTATGGCGCAGAAGTGTTGGCAATTAAAGGAAATTTTGACGATGCGCTGAAAATTGTCCGGGATATGGCTCAAAGCTACCCCGTAACTTTGGTTAACTCTGTCAACCCTTATCGCTTGGAAGGGCAAAAAACAGGTGCTTTTGAAGTCGTCGATGCTTTGGGTAATGCGCCTGATTGGTTGTGTATCCCGGTTGGTAATGCGGGAAATATTACTGCATATTGGATGGGTTTTTGTCAATACCATCAAGAGGGGAAATGCGATCGCTTACCCAAAATGATGGGATTTCAAGCAGCGGGAGCCGCACCGATCGTCACAGGTAAACCAGTTACCCATCCCGAAACCATAGCCACAGCCATTCGCATTGGCAACCCGGCGAGTTGGGAAAAAGCCATTGCCGCACAACAAGCCAGCTTGGGAGCATTCAACGCCGTCACCGATGAAGAAATTTTGGCAGCTTATCGGTTACTTGCTTCCGAAGAAGGGATTTTTTGCGAACCTGCCAGTGCTGCTTCGGTTGCCGGAATGCTGAAAGTTCAAGACCAAATTCCTAGCGGTGCAACAGTAGTTTGCGTACTCACCGGAAATGGACTAAAAGACCCAGATACAGCTATTAAACACTGTGAAAACCAATTTAAGAACGGGGTGGAGCCGGACGCGTCGGCGGTAGCTGAAGTGATGGGCTTTTAGCTGGAATTGGTAATTGTACGGGTGGTTTGGTTGCTTCGGGCAATTTCGCAGGTTCCGGTTGCTTCTCCTCGCTCTTAGGTTTTGGTGTAGTTTCCCCAGAGTCGCTACCAGAATGTTTGGTGAGGAGGTCTACCATATCGCTTAAAGCGGTAGTCAGACTTTGGCGAGTGTTGATGTGGTTTTCTTGTTCGGTTTTTAAGGCTTTAATTAATTGTTCGCGTTCGATCGTCACTTCAATAAGTTTCTGCTGCAATTGGGTTACAGTTTGCAACTCTTCTACCTCTTGAGAAATAGCCGTTACATCAAGAGTATCGTCGGTTTTTAGAGAAATACCTGCCTTTAGTTGCTGGATTTCTGCTTTTAGTGCCTCTATCATCTCCTGTGATAGTTTAGCTTCCTTGCGACGTTGTTCGGCTTCGGTGTTGTAAAGCTCGCTCCATTTGGTAGCAGTTTCTAAAGCCGTATCGCGATCGCGTTGTGCTTGCGCTACCTGTTCCCGCAAAGCCTGAATTTCCGCTATCCACTGACTAACATCTTGACTCATATCTTTAAATTTCTAAACTATTAGCAGCTGCTTATATTCAAAGACCAAACACCCATTTAGCTTTAAATATACTGGATTTTGCCCCAGCAAAACTTATAAAAGTTAACCTCTTCTTATTTTACTACCGCTATGATCTCACAATCTGAACGTAAAGCATCGACCCTCAAGCGTCTGCGGAGGATTAGTCATGTATTAGACAATGCCATTCCCATTCCCGGAACAAAATTTCGCTTTGGTATCGATCCACTCTTAGGATTAATCCCTGGTGGAGGTGATACTCTCTCAGCATTCTTTGCTGCTTACATCATCTGGGAGTCAGCTAAATTGGGATTACCAAAAGAAATTTTAATTAAAATGTTTTCTAACATTCTCTTTGATACTTTTGTCGGAAGCGTACCAGTAGCCGGAGATTTATTTGATGTTGCTTGGAAAGCTAATGCCAAAAATGTCGATTTGTTAGAAGAGCATTTACAATTACCCCAATCAACCAAAAAAGCAGATAAATGGTTTTTGTTTCTGTTACTCATTGGGTTAATTTTGTTCGTGGCAATTGTCGGTACTATTAGCGTTTTGCTAATTAGTTTTTTGTTCAGTCTAGTTACAGGTAACAGATAACCTGAATAATTCAAGAGTGAGGAGTGAAAAATGCAAGATTGGTGGGAAGTGACATTTCCAAATGGTCGGCAAACTGTCACAATTATTGACGCTAGTGGTTATCCGGTGCAAATTGCTTATGGGGAAAAAGGTACAGGTAAACCTTTGTTTTTAGTGCATGGAATTGGTAGTTGGAGTTTTGGTTGGCGACACAATATTGATAAACTTTCACAACACTTTCGAGTCATTTGTTTTGATGCTAAAGGTCATGGTTTTTCTGATAAACCATTATATGCGGAACAAGTGGGACATCAAATCATTGAAATGAAGCGCATTGTAGAAGCTTTATGCGATCGACCTGCTATAGTTGTAGCCATTTCTTTAGGTGCGTTGGTAACGTTGGGTGCAGCTAGTTTATATCCTGGATTGTTCGATCGCTTAATCGTAATCAACGTCCCAATTTTCCCAGAAAGATTGCCAAATCGCGCTATGAGATTACTATCTTATTTGCCAATAGATTTAGTGCGAACTGTAGATAATTTGCGACTGCTAAAACTCTGTGCGCCATTGGTGCAACGAATTATTGAAATCGAACGACGAGAAGTAGTAGTAAATCCAGAATCAATCACTTCTGAAGATGTTTACTGGATTGCTTACCCCTATATCAATTTTACCAATGCCCTTACCAAATACGCTGAAGAACTGCAAAAAGCAGCTAGGGAGATCGATCGCCTACTAAACAAAGAACCAAATCTGATCGGTAACATTCAAGAAAACTTACCCAAAATTAATTGTCCAACTTTAATTTTGTGGGGAGAACAAGACCAATGGTTTGATGTTAGTAACGGAAAAAAATTGCAACGGCATTTACCTGGTTCTCAATTAAAAATTTTACCAAATTGCGGTCACGATCCTTCTGTAAGTTGTCCAGAAATTGTCAATGAAGCGATTTTAGAGTTCTGGCACAATACTAATTTTGCGAGTGTAAAATAAAGGTTTATTATTCGGTACGAATATAAGCACCCAAAAACACTAATTGATTAATCATTTCTTCTGCTGATTTAGTAGCAATTAATCCTTGAATTCCTCGCAACTGTTCGCCAACTGAATATCGCTGTTGCTGTACAAGAATAATCCCAGCGTGATTCCTCTCTTGTGCTAGAAACATACTATGCAACTGACTAAAATCTCTGCGATTGCAACTGTAGATAACACGACCTTTTTCAGTTGCCCAAATTAGTTGTTCTTCATCAGTACAACTAATATTATTAGCTTCTGAGGTAGTCAACACATCTATACCAGAATTTCGCAAAGCTAAAATTAGAGATTGTTCTTGAGTATCTTCGTCTAAATACAAGCTGATCTGACTCACTATAATTTACCTGCTTTATCTTCAGCTTTCAAACGTTCCCATTCAGCCTCTTCTGCTGCTATACTCGCATCAATTTCTGCTTGATTAGCATAGTAGTAAGCTAACGCTGCGTGAACTTGTGCTAATGTTAACTGCGGTCTTTCTTTGACGATTTCTTCTGGAGTTATTCCTGCTTTGTGTTCAACTGCAATCAGTTCAACGGTAATGCGATGTCCGGCAATTCTGGGACGACCTCCGCAAATTTCGGGAGTACTAACAATCAATGTGCCGATATCAGTAAAAATTGCCATATTTACCTCTATGTAACTAATTCATATTCTATTACTTAAATCTAAAAACATTCAGATTTTTTCAATTATTTAATGGCAAGGTTACAATAAGCTGTCACGCATTTAAATCACTTATTAAGATTGCAGGGGAGCAGGGGGGCAGGGGGGCAGGGGAGAGAATTAGACGAATTTTCTTCTGTTTCCAAACAATCCAATTTAAATGCGGAACAGCTTAAAAGTTGTCCCTACTCCAATTTCGCTAGTGAAACTTATTTGACCTTTAAGGAGTTCTACATAATTTTTGACAATAGCTAGTCCCAAACCTGAACCCGTAATGCTATTAACATTTTTCCCCCGATAAAACGGTTTAAACATATTTAATTGATCTTCTGAATGAATGCCAATTCCCCGATCGACTACTTGAAAAGTTACCTCTGTTGTATCAATAGACAGTAATAATTTTACAGTGCTTCCTTGAGGAGAATATTTAAGAGCATTATACAATAAATTTGCGAGGATATAGCGTAACCATTGTTGGTCAAAATTAACGAATTCTTGTTTACCATGATAAATAAAGCTGAATTGATGCCGATTTTCATCAGAGAATTGTAATTCTTCTAATAAGTGTTGGCAAAAATATGGTAAATTGATTGGCACCGGATTAGCTTGAACTTTTCCTGGCTCGGTTTTGTCTATTACTAAAAGATCTTCTATCAATCTGAGCATTTGTTGAGCCGAATTTTGAATTTGTTCTATAAATTTATCTTTTCTGGCTTCGGAAAGTCTAGAACCATGAATTTGGATACTTTGAACTGACATGAGAATCGCACTTAGGGGATTGCGAAATTCGTGAAAAACCATTGAAATAAATTGTGATTTAAGCTGATTGAGTTCTTGTTCTTTTTCTAGGGTACGATATACTTCTTCTGTTTGTTGTTGTAGTTGTTGATTAGCTCGAACTAGCTCAGTTGTTTGCTGTTCTACTACTTGCTGTAATGTTTCGACAACGTTGCATAGTTCGATCGAATCGAGCGATCGCAAAATGTTACTTTGAGTTACAATTCCTAAAAGTTCACCTGCTTTACCAACTACTACTAAATGGCGGATAAATCGTTGCTGCATTTCTTTATGTGCTAACCATAAAGAATCTTCTGGAGACAAACAAAATAAAGGTTGACTCATCACAGTTTCCGCTGACACCTGTGCTAAATCTAAACCCAAAATCTGCATTTGTACAATGTCTCTTTCCGTGACTATCCCCAAAGGAATGAATTGTTGAGAATTTAGCTGGGAGGTAATCACAATACAACTTACTTGATGCTGATTCATTAATCTTGCTAAATCCAAAACGCAAGTGTTAGCAGCAGCATGAATTACTTGTTTTGTCATTACATCACTTACTCGGCGCATCGCTAATAAACTAGTAGGTTGTAAGCTCCGACGAATAGTTCCTGGGGTGACGATACCAATTAGTTTGTCCTGCTCATTTACAATCGGTAAATGGCGAATTTGGTGTCGATGGAATAAATTTAAAGCCACAAAAACATCTTTAAATTGAGATAAAGATAAAGTAATTACTTCTTGTGTCATAATTGCAGAAACAGGTACAGTTAACTTTTGTCCTGTTGCCACTAATTTTACGATATCTCTTTCGGTAACTATACCTTTGATATAATCTTCTTCTAGTACTAAAACGCAACTATTTACTTCGTAATCTGCTAAATCAGAGGACAGATAAATGTTGGGTAAAAGGGAATTTTTGTAGTTATCTTCCGTTTGATTACCTAAAGCATAGCTTCTACCTCGAATTTGATTCATCAATAACAGCATTTCTAATAAGGGTGTGCTGGGAGATACAATTAAAGGCTGGCAGTAAATTGCGTGTTCTGGGTTGGGAACGTCCATAGATAGAGGGATTACTTTAGCAGGCGAGTCACTTATATTAGAGTAACTAATTTTACTTGTCAAAAGTTTACAGCCTGGGAAATTTTTGTGGATGACAAAATGGGAAAATCTTCAGTAGTTCGCTGCATCTCTGGACCGATCGTGCAATAATGATCCTTCTGTGACTTAAAGATCGCGCTTTCCATGCCTGAATATCCTCTGTCCCAAGAAGACCTCGCATCTGCCTTAGAAGGTATCAGTGATATCGACTTTCAATTGCCAGATCCTGAAGATGAAGAGATTCCCGAAGATCAATTTCAAGAACAGTTAGATACTGCTTGGCAAGTTTGCGATCGCTTCGATCTGCTAACGGAAATTTGGCGAGGACGGATTTTAAGAGCGATCCGCGATCGAGAAAAGAAACGCGGCGATGGCAGGGGTAGCGGCTTTTTAAATTGGCTTAAAGATCGGGAAATTAGCAAAAGTCAAGCATATTCTTTAATTGAATTAGCCAATAGCGCCGATACTTTACTAGAAGAAGGAAGACTCGATCCCAATGCTATTAGAAACTTCAGTAAACGTGCTTTTGTGGAAACAGCTAAATCTGCTCCAGAAGTACAACAAATGGTGACAGAAGCAGCACAAAAAGGCGATCGCATCACCAGGCGCGAAGTTCGTCAATTAACTGATGAATGGACAGCTATGAGTTCCGATCTCCTACCAGAAGAAGTGAAAGCCAAAGTTGCCGATCGTACCCTTCCTTCCCGGTATTTAACACCTTTAGTGAAAGAATTAGGCAAATTACCCGAATCTCATGTAAATTTTTTACAAGAAGAAGTTGCCGAAGAACCAACAGTAGATAAACTAAAACAAGTAACTTCTGATGCAAGAAATTTAGCCAAATATCTCCATGCTGCGGCTCAAGTACAAGCAATTAATCAATCATCAGTTGATGTTGAATTAGCATTAGAAGATGCGTTACGAATTGATTGTTTAAATACTACTTCCGAGTTAGTAAAACAAGCGGCGCAGTTAGAACAAACGATCGCTAAATTTTTCACCACTTGGAAACGTTTAGGGACTTTAGCCGATCGACTTTATGTAGACACAGGCGCGAGTACACCACATTTGCGATCGCTCCTCTCCTGCATAGAACGTCTCTCCGGCGAAATCATCGAAGTCCCCTTAGACGACGAAGGTCAGCAAGTTGTTCGCCTGCGAATTCTTAGTTAGGCAGAGAGAGAGGACAAGGGGACTCTTGTCCCTAATTCTTAATCCCAGTAGTAGCAATACCCCGAATAAACTGCTTTTGTCCTACTAGAAACAGTAGTACAACTGGTATAGTAGCAATGACCACAGAAGCCATTAACAAAGGCCAATTATTCGTAAATAGTTCTTGAAACTCTGACAAAGCCAATTGTACTGTTTTCAGTTCTGGTCGAGTAGTAAAAACTAACGGTTTAAACAAATCATTCCACTCCCCAATAAAAGTGAATAAAAACAGAGTTACCAAAGCCGGACGGGATAAAGGAATCATGATTTGCCAGAGAATTTGTAATCGATTTGCGCCATCTATAGCAGCGGCTTCTTCCAATTCCAAAGGTACAGTTAGGAAATATTGACGCATTAAGAAGATGCCAAAACCGTTAGCGGCTGTAGGTAAAATTAGCGCCCAGTAAGTGTTTATCAGGTGTCCCCATTTGAGTACCAAAAATATAGGAATTACTAATAACTGAAAGGGAATAACTAAAGTAGCCAAAATAATTAGCAACAAAGCCTGACGACCACGAAATCGCAATCTAGCTAAAGCGTAACCAGCCAAAGCCGAGGTGACAACCTGAAACGCTGTTACCGCCAAAGCAACCAAAGTGGAATTAGCAAACGCCAGCAGAAAATTACCCCGATGCCAAGCTTCTAGGTAGTTCTCAAAAGTTAGATTAGCTGGCATAGTGCTACTAAAAAGAGTTCCGGGAGGAGCAAAGGAGGTGAAAAAAACCACTAGCAATGGCATTAAGACGACGATCGCACCAAAAACCAACAACACTGGATTTAACCAGGTCAGGATCGAGTTAACGAAAATGGGTGTAGTGTTTGGCTGAGACTGAGGTTGATTCATAAGTGAAATAAGTATAGAAACTCCTTAGAGGTATCGATTTTCTGAACATTGAGCAAATAAGTGAATAGTTGCCTACAATAACAGACTAGGTATTAACTCCAGTGATCATGCTCAGGCTAGATATCAGTCTGGCTGATTACAGTTAATGATAGAGTAAGTCGAAAGAGATGAATTGGCGAGAAAAATCAGTGATTTCTGGTGATTCTGGTAAATTGTATCTAATAATGCAGGGTAGCTTTTCTTGCCCTAAGTCTCAGCCCGCTGTCGATTTTCACTCGACCAATATCTACCAAATGAAGTTGAGGAGACAAGTTACTTATGCCGCAGCTTGAAGCCAGTCCAAAATTAGAACAAGAACTAAACTTCCACAGCGACGAATACAAAGACGCTTACAGCCGCATTAATGCGATCGTGATTGAGGGCGAACAAGAAGCCTACGAAAACTACATTCAACTGGCTGAACTGCTACCGGATCACGGGGAAGAGTTAATTCGTCTTTCCAAAATGGAAAGTCGCCACAAGAAAGGTTTTGAGGCTTGTGGTCGGAATCTCGAAGTGACACCGGATATGGACTTTGCCCGTGAGTTCTTCGCTCAACTGCATCAAAATTTTCAAGATGCACTCGCCGAAGGCAAAGTAGTTACTTGTTTGCTGATTCAATCTCTAATTATCGAGTGTTTTGCGATCGCTGCATACAACATCTACATCCCCGTAGCTGACGACTTTGCCCGCAAAATCACCGAAGGAGTCGTCAAAGACGAATATTCACACCTCAATTTTGGTGAAGAGTGGCTCAAAGCAAATTTTGAAGCAGCAAGAGCCGAATTAGAAGAAGCAAATAAACAAAACTTACCCATAGTTTGGCAAATGCTCAATCAAGTTGCAGATGATGCCCGTGTTTTAGCAATGGAAAAAGATGCTTTAGTTGAAGATTTCATGATCGCTTATGGCGAAGCTTTAAGTAATATTGGTTTCACCACTCGCGATATTATGCGGATGTCAGCTTATGGACTAAAAGCTGCTTAATCCATGTCATCAAATATCCTAAAAGCTTCCAAAAACCCATGCTGATAGGAAAAGCAGGCAAAATCGATACTAATGCCGATTAGCCAATAAATATTCTAATCGGCAGTTTTGTGTGCGATTTTTTAACTGCGAATAACTGTATTTCTTTTTAACCTCTATCTCAGCCTAAATATCAGTACTTAAAACAATTCATGTTTGGTCTCATCGGTCACCTTACCAGTTTAGAACACGCCCAATTAGTAGCAAGAGATTTGGGCTACCCGGAATATGCCGATCAAGGCTTAGATTTCTGGTGTTCTGCACCACCTCAGATTGTCGATAAAATTACAGTCACCAGCATTACAGGTCAAAAGATTCAAGGTCAATATGTGGAATCTTGCTTTTTACCAGAAATGTTGGCAAATAGAAGAATTAAAGCAGCAACCCGCAAAATTGTGAATGCAATGGCTCATGCTCAAAAACATGGGATTAATATTACTGCTTTAGGTGGTTTCTCTTCGATTATTTTTGAAAATTTCAATCTTAGTCAAATCACTCAAGTTCGCAATATCAAATTAGAATTCGATCGCTTTACTACAGGCAATACTCACACAGCTTACATTATTTGTCGGCAAATAGAGCAAGCCTCGCAAAAATTGGGTATTGAACTCTCAAAGGCGACAATAGCAATTTGTGGTGCAACTGGTGATATTGGTAGTGCAATTTGCCGTTGGCTAAATGCGCGAACTGATGTAGCAGAATTGTTGTTAATTGCTCGCGATCGCGATCGGTTAAACTCTCTACAAGCAGAACTCGGTCGCGGCAAAATCCTGGGATTAGAAGAAGCTCTACCTTTAGCTGATATTGTAGTTTGGGTTGCCAGTATGCCCAAAGGCGTGGAAATCGATCCGACAGTCTTAAAACAACCCTGCTTGCTAATCGATGGCGGCTATCCCAAAAACTTAGGCACAAAAATTCAACATCCCGGTGTCTACGTCCTCAATGGCGGTATCGTGGAACATTCCCTCGATATTGATTGGAAAATCATGAGCATCGTCAACATGGACGTACCAGCACGCCAATTATTTGCCTGTTTCGCTGAATCAATGCTACTCGAATTTGAAAAATGGTACACCAACTTTTCTTGGGGAAGAAATCAAATTACAGTGGCAAAAATGGAACAAATTGGCGAAGTTTCAGTGAAGCACGGATTTCGACCGTTGCTGTCATTTTGATGATAACTTAGCTTTCTTCCCATCTGTAGGTTAAGGTTAATAAATGTTTAGCCTAACCTACTATTTTTAAACTTAAAGTTAAATTAACAAAATAAGCTGAAGAACTATGCAAAAGGAGCAAATACTATGAGAGCTAATATCTTCATCTCTTATACATCTCCAGACCAAGCTTTACTTGATGAATTTCTCAGGCAGTTAACATCGTTTCAGTGGGAGTCTATTACTACTTACTGTTATCATGAAGGAAACATTCAAAAAGAGGACTTTAAATCGCAGATTCGTTCCGCCGATGTGGTTGTAATATTAGTTACTTCTGCTTACCTTGATTCTGTTTCTCAGAGAAGATGGGAACTAGAACAAATAGCAGCACAAAACAAGGTTATTGCGATTAACTTCAGTCCAGATGAATTAGCTACTTCTCAATTCCCAGAATTTTGTTCTCAAGTGCTTGATTATTCCTCTATGACATCTTGGGAAGAGCAGATAGAAAGTTTAAAGAACTCAGCAGAAGTCATTTATGATGAAATAATTTCTCCAACAGACTCAGAATTAGACTTCTCTGTAGTGAGTGGTGCAACTAGGGGAGTAGTTCTACCACCTTCTCAACCTAAGTCGGATGTAGCAACAAGAGGCTGGACGCGGGGTGTAGATATCGATACAGCTAGAGGCTTTTCTCCTGTTGAGAGACAAGAAAACACAGGTTACGATACTGCTCAGTTGAAAGAGCAACTCGAACAAACTTACCGAGTTCAAGAATCTTCTAAACAAGTTGCAGTTACTAACAAAGACTTAGTAGATTGTAGTGTTTTTAGTCCTCCTGTTGTAGCTTGTGGAAATATGTTCCTAGTTCAAGTATTTGTCCATCTCCCGGAGGAAGTGGAAATTGTCCAACAACAGGCGGAACAATCTGATTCAGAGAGTAAAAAGCTAGGAGTGAGAAGTTTAGGAATTCCCATTGAAAGGGGAACGGAACTTACTTTTTCTCTCTCCATTCCCAAACTAGAAGTTGATGAACCTATTCAACAGTTAATTTGGAATGGAAAAGCTAATTCAGTGCAATTTGGAGTAACGGTTCCTGCCGATTTGACTCAGAAGACTGTTATTGGTACTGTTACAGTTAGCCAAAACAGTGTTCCCCTTGGTCATTTAAAATTTAAGCTGTCGATCGCTACTTCTAATTCTGCTAATTCCAGCCAACTTCAACCTGTCGGAGAAGTAGCACGAATTTATAAAAAAGCATTCGTTTCTTATTCTTCTAAAGACCGTCAAGAAGTCCTAAAACGAGTACAAGGACTTGCTGTGACGGGAATTGAAATTTTTCAGGATGTGCTAAATTTAGAACCTGGCGATCGTTGGGAAAAAGAACTCTATCGTCATATTAATGAATGTGACCTATTTCTCTTGTTTTGGTCTACAGCTGCAAAAGAGTCAAAGTGGGTACTCAAAGAAGTGTTATATGCTCTAGAACGACAAGGAAAAGATGGACTAAATCCCCCAGAAATTATTCCTGTGATTATCGAAAGTCCGCCTCTAGTTCCGCCTCCAGATGAATTGCAACACCTCCACTTTAATGATAAAATTCTCTATTTAATTGGGATGTCTAAATAACCTGTTTGTCCTCGAATTTGAAAAGTGGTACACCAACTTTTCTTGGGGGAAAGACCAAATTACAGTGGCAAAAATGGAGCAAATTGGCTAAGTTTTAGTGAAGCACGGATTTCGATCGTTGCTGTCATTTTGATGATAACTTAGCTTTCTTCCCATCTGTAGGTTAAGGTTAATAAATGTTTAGCCTAACCTACTATTTTTCAACTTCAAAGAAACGACTCTCACCCGGTAAATTGCAAATTCTATTGAATTTCATTCACAGATATTACTCCCTCAACCTTAGCAATTAAATCAGGGGTTTTATCTCTAAAGAATATATTCAAACTATCGCCAGATTGAACAAAATCATAATTACTTGCTCCCCCAGCTAAGACAATTTCATCTTTGCCGATTTCATAATTTCTAATCCAGGCATAATCAGCATCTCCATTTCCTTGATAAAATGGCGCTGGCTTAAAACCCATTCCCACTTTACTCGTCCCTCCTAAAACAAAAGTGTCTTGTCCATTACCACCAAAAAGAACATCAACTTCGTTAACTCCATTGCCAAAATACAAAGGTTCACCTCCATATTGTACTCGCCCAATATATACGTCTACTCCACAAATAGTGTCTAGTGGTCCAAAAGCAACAACAGTATCGTTGCCTGTTGTGCCATTAAAAGTAACACCTTCTCTGTTCTCAAATTGTCCGTATTTAATGTAATGTTCTAAAGTCGAACCAAATAAACCAGCTTTTACCGCTGCTTCTACATCTGGATTGGCTTTTTCTAAATTGAATGGAAATGCAGAAGTTGGCCTAGTTACCCCACTATAAAGAAATTCGTTAAAACTGGTTCCAGAGCGATTTTCCGATTGTCCAAATTGTAAGTAATGAGTTAAACCAGAACTAAGATTGCCCGATGTTACTGCTGCTGCCACATCGGGATTTTTCCGCAAATAAAATTGTTCATCAAACAACAAACTAGCTCGCCGACCTTCAGTTTCACCAGCTAAGATAAAGTGTTGTAATCCAGAACGAAATGTCCCAGAAGTAACGGCTCTGGTTACATCAGGATTTTTCTGTAAATAGTACTGTTCGTTGTAGAAAGGTGAGACAGAAACCCGCCCTTCTGCCAAACCAAATTTTTGGAAATGTTCAAGACCAGAGGCGAAAAATCCGGCTTTGACAGCTGTTTGAACATCAGGATTATGGGCGAGGTAAAAAGATTCGTTAAATACTGAGAAGCTCATATTTTTTTATTAAATAGAATACTTCAATAATACCTTTGGTTTAATAGATATTCCTGAAAGTTTTCGGTAAAGAATTGTCAAGATATTTGGTCGATCGTCAAAGAATAGTACTGTCAATATTAGTTGAAAAATCAGGTAACTTTTCATTGATAAACTTACCCACTAGAATGGAAAAAATTGGCTAAGTTTACTGGTAACAAAGATGGCGATCGCTGCTGTCATTTTGCACCTAAATTAGTCTTTTTCCCATCTCTAGATTGGGTTAATAAATATTTAAGCTCAACTTACTATAGCGATTCCTACTCAAGTGAGGTACAGTAAAACCCTTGATTAATCAGCAATTTAGCTCTTAAAGCCGTACCTCATCAGATCGAGAAACGCTATATATATCCCCCCGCAAATCGTAACTTACTCTCAATTTGACTTACAGAAGTTACTCCCTCAACTTGAGCAATTAAATCAGGAGTAGTTAATGGTTGATTCTCATAACCAAAACGACTGAGAATTATATTCAAACTATCGCCAGACTGAACAAAATCATAATTACTTGCTGCCCCAGCTAACACAATTTCATCTTTGCCAATTTCGTAATCTTTAATTCTGGCATAATCAGCATCTCCATTTCCTCGATAAAATGGGTAACCATAATAACCAACTCTGCTAATAAATGTTTGCCCCAAAACAAAAGTATCTTGTCCATTACCACCAACAAGGACATCAACTTCGTTAATCCCAGAGCCAAAATATAAGGCTTGACCTCCAGTGAGAGAACCAGCATATGCTTCTTGAAAAATATTTGCATCTACTCCATAAATTGCATCTACTTGACCGAAACCAGTAACAGTATCGTTGCCTTTCGTGCCATTAAAAATAGCTCTTCGACCTTCAAATTGTCCATATTGAATGTAATGTTCTAAAGCCGAACCAAAATACCCGGCTTTTACCGATGCTTCTACATCTGGATTGACTTTTTGAAGAGTAGATAGCCCAATATAACCAAATTCGTTAAAATTGGTTCCCGAAAGATATATTAACTTTCCTACTTGTAAGTAATGGTCTAAAGCAGAACTAAATCTACCATTTGCTACCTGCGCTGCTACATCGGGATTTTTCCGCAAATAAAATTGTTCATCAAATAGTAAACTAGCTTGCCGACCTTCGGTTTCACCAGCTAAGATAAAGTGTTGTAAACCAGAACGCAAAATTCCCGAAGCAACTGCCGTTTCTACATCTGGATTTTTTTGCAAATAGTACTGTTCGTCATAGAAAGGTGAGATGAAAACTCGATTTTCTGCTTCACCTGCGGCAAAAAAGTGTTGTAATCCAGAACGGAAGTTTCCAGAGGTAACTGCTGTCGCTACATCTGAATTTTTTTGTAAGTAGAACCGTTCGTCATAGAAAGGTGAAACCGAAACCTTTCCTTCTGCTTCACCAGCTAAAATAAACTGTTCTAAACCAGAATGATATGTCTTGAGGGCAACTTCTGTGGCAACATCTGAATTTTTGCGTAAATAGTACTGTTCGTTGTAGAACGGTGAGACGGAAACCCGCCCTTCTGCTAAACCAAGTTTTTGGAAATGTTCAAGACCAGAGGCGAAAAATCCGGCTTTGACAGCTGTTTGAACATCAGGATTATGGGCGAGGTAAAAAGATTCGTTAAATACTGAGAAGCTCATATTTTTTATTAAAAAGAATACTTCAATAATACCTTTGGTTTAATAGATATTCCTGAAAGTTTTCGGTAAAGAATTGTCAAGATATTTGGTCGATCGCCAAATAACAATACCATCAATATTAGTTAAAAAATCAGGTAACTTTTCATTGATAAACTTACCCACTAGAATGGAAAAAATTGGCTGTTGTAGCTTGTGGAAATATGTTCCTAGTTCAAGTATTTGTCTAAATAATCCGAACTCTCCCTTACTCAGGGTGATAAGTAAACTTAATTAGCAAAATGCTTAGTCCATAAGAAATCCCAGTCCCTAGCTCCCAGTTCCCAATCGCCAAAAGTAGCTTTTATTTACACCGACTTAACCCAGTTAATAGCAACACGATTTCATCAATTGATTGCCGAATAACTTGAGCAGATTGATTTGATTTATTGACCATAATACTAAAAACTAATCTTTCATAATTCGGTGCATCAACATATCCAGATAATGTAACTACTCCTGTTAAAGTACCTGTTTTTGCATAAACAATTCCCAATGCTGGAGTATTTTTAAATCGATTTTGTAAAGTGCCACTCACTCCAGCTACTGGTAAAGAAGTGCGGAAAGTTTCTGCTTGGGGTGACTGGGAAATTGCTTGTAAAGTTTGCACTAAAGATGTAGGACTGACTAAGTTACGCCGAGATAACCCAGAACCATCTACTAAGATAAAACTTTCGCGATCGACTCCTAAATTTGCTAAGGTGGTTTTAATTATATTTAATCCCAAAGTAACAGTGTCTTGATTTAGGATTGTTGAATTTCTTACTCCTAAAGTTCTTAACAAAACCTCAGCATAAAGATTATTACTGGGTTGATTGGTGTCAGCGATTAATTGTAATAATGGGGGAGATTCTACAAAAGCTAATTCTGGTTCATTGGTTTTTTCTGCATTGTTTATTATTTGAGATTCAGCTACAGAAATTCCCTCTTGATTTAAGGCTAATTTAAAATGCTGTAAAATTTGCTCGCCCGGATCTCTGACAGGTATAGATAATTCTTCGGGTGGGGAGTCGATCGCCATTTGTCCGCGAATTTGTAAGCTTGATTTTCCTAAAATACCGTTAACTTCAAAATCACTCTTTGTTCCACTCGCCACTGTTAATGTTTGATTTTCAATTTGCCATTGCCCAACTGCAAAAGGATCATTCCAAGTAATTTTTACAGGTTGACCTATTTCTTGGGGTGAAAGCTGTAATTTCACTACATTTTGATTCAAAATTAAACTATTGACAGGTGCGCCATAATCTGCATAAAGATCTTCCCATTCCCAAGTCGGGTTTAGAGATAATGCTTGAAAATAACCATCTTGGACAATTAACTGCTGAATTTGGCGAATTCCTTGACGGCGTAACTGTTGCGCCAAGTCGCGTAATTGTGCATCTGTTAAACTGGGATCGCCACGTCCGACTAAGCGCACAATGCCATCTTTGCCATAAACGGAAGTGCGGATGCGAAAGTCAGATCCCAATTGCAGTAAAGCAGCAGCAGTGGTGAACAGCTTGGCGTTGGAAGCGGGAGTAAAATATTGCTGCGCGTTCCGGCTGTAAAGGGTGCGCGGAGGTGATAGAGTTTGAATCAAGATGCCCCAATGAAGGCGTTGGTATTCGGGTCGATCGACGATCGCATCGATCGCTTCTGGCAATTGAGCAGGGCAAATATTGGTTGCAGATTGCTGCTTACCTGATAGTATAGATTGTGGAGAAATAACTAATTGGGCTTCAGCACAGACGGCTTTTAAACCCAAGGGAAAACCTGAAAATAATATTAAGCAACCAACTGTTCTAGCAACTGCTGTTAGCTTTTGAAATTTCATAGTACACAAAAAAGGTTAGCTTTTTATAGCTTAAATTATGAAAACGAAAAATCAAAATTTTAGCCAACGTCCAATTACTAAAAAATTTCGGTTGCCGGGAAACAGTTTTATAACTTTTTTTACCGGAATAAGTGTTATTATTGGCATTTTAGGATTAACTGCTATAGGCTTTTTAGATGTTTTTGAGCGAGAATCACCTATTCCCCCAAAAGCCCTCAAACCTTTACTAAATTCCGCTAATTCTCCGGTAAATATTCCTAATGTAAATTCTCCTAACTTAGCTTTAGAAAATAATTCTACTGTTCAACAAAATACTTATTTGCAATCAATTTTAGGGGATAAAGCACAAATACAATTAGTTTCTACACAGCGAGTTTTCGGTAAACCTGATGAGGTGAAGGTGCAAATGCGAATTTATCGGAATGCCACCGAAGTCACCGCTGCGGATAGAATTAATATGGCGGCGACATTTGCCACAAACTCGATTTCTGGAGAAACTTATCAACCAGTCGATCCGGTAAAGCAATCTTCACGAATAATTAATTTATCAAGTATTCCGGTTGGTAAGTCTGTCGATGCTTTTGTTGTGTTAAGAGTGCCGAGAAGTGCGATCGTACTCGATATTATTACTGATAATGTTACCAAATTTAAAAACGCCTTAGTTGGTATTGCTGAACCAGTAGCTAATAATTTAAATAATAATTCCTCACTCCCTCCTATTAACGGAATTTCTGGACTACCAAAAACCCCCATTCCCGGAAATACTTCTTATCCGTTACCTTCGGCTATGCAAAATGCCAACTTACCCGATGTTCCTGTAGCGAGAAATCCTAGCGATCGAGATATTAACAATGCTTTAGTACTTGCCATTGGGCAAAATTCGCGATCGGCTGCAAATACTACTTCTAGAACACCCACAAATCAAAATACAACTAATAATTCAGTTCCTCTTCCTGCTGCGGGAAATTTAATTAATCAAGAAGCCAATAACTCCACCACAAAGCCTAATCTTCCCCCGCCTCCAACTGTAATCAATTCCTCAGCAAAAAGCTCAGAAACTACTCCCTCAGCTAATGTTTCACTAGCAGATAAAGCTGTACCAACTCTTCAAGAGCATAGTTTAGTTTTAGATAATAATAATAATAATAATGAATTTAAACCAGGGGAATTTGCTCAATTAGCTTACGGTAGTAAAGCCAGAGTAGAATTAATTGCTGTGCAACGAATTCCCGATCCCCAATCAGGTGAGCCTAATATAGTAAGCGTGCAGATGCGAATTAGCCGCTTGGATGAAAAAGTTGTGGATACTAATATAATTAAAGTGGGTGATACAACGGCGAGTAATTCGGTTTCTCAACAAACTTATAAAGCAGCGAATTCTTTGGAAAATGTTCCTCTACCTGTCGCTTTGAAAGATATTCCCCAAAATAGTTCAATAGATACTTATGTGTGGTTAAAAATTCCCAAAGGGGTCTATTCAATAGATATTTCTGTCCCGGAAACTGGTGCATTTAAAAATGTGCCAATTGCTAATTACCCAGAGATAAGGGGACAAGGAAATAATGCGATCAGAAGACGATCGCTACCTGACATTTCTTCTCCCTAACTATCAGGATTAATTTAAGAAATCTAGTTTATCTGTCAATCCTAATCAAATTTTACCAGTCCCCAGTCCCTGTTTAAGAAAGATCTACTTCTGATGAAACTGTCCAAGAACGCTTCAGTAAGAACCAAGCACAAATTATGCCAACAATTGCTAGAACAGCTGTGACGTAAAAAGCTAATGTGTAGCTGCCGAAAATGTCTCTAATTCTGCCTGCTACGATCGTACCGAAAAACGCACCCACACCATAAGCCGTGAAAACAATACCGTAATTTTTGGCGTAATTTAATGGGTTAAACAGCGTTAAAGTTGCTGTGGGCGCAATAGCTAACCAACCGCCTAAAGATAGCCAAAATAAACAAAAAGCTGCCAAATAACTGGCGACATTTCCTCTTCCAGCACTGCTCATTAAAATCGAAGCAATGAGGATGAGGACGTAGTTAATAACCGCAGCATTTCTTGGTTTATATTTATCTGCTATCCAACCAAATAAAGGACGACCTAAACCATTAAATAAGGCAAAAAGTGAAACTGTGGCGGCGGCAGTTCCGGCATCCAGCTTAATAATTTCTTGGGCAACTGGGCTGGAAATACCGATCGCTGACAGTCCCACAAATGTCCCTATTGTATAGCAAATCCACAATCCATAAAATGATGAAGTTTGCATCATTTGTACATCATCATTTGTGGCTATTCTAACTGATTGGGAAGGTTCCCATCCTGCGGGTTTCCATCCAGTTGGCGGAAAAGTTAGAGTAGCAGAAATCAACAGAATAATGATGGTAAACGCACCACCTAAAATCAAAAAAGTTTGTGGTACTTGATAGCTTTCAATTAAACTTTTAGCAATTGGTGCTGTGATTAAAGGTGATAAACCAAAGCCAACTACTGTTAAGCCAACTGCTAATCCTTTTTTATCAGGAAACCATCTAGCAGTAACAGCTAAAGGTACTCCGTATGCTATTCCTACCCCTGCACCTGCAATAACTCCATAAGTGAAAACTAGGCTAGAAATATTGTTAGCAAAACTTGAGAATATATAACCTAGTCCGGTGATAACACCACCAACTGCTGTAACTGTGCGACAACCATATTTATCGATCAAAAAGCCAGTAATTGGCATCAAAACTGCAAAAACTACCAATAATACTGTGAATGGTAATAAACTTTCCGTAGCTCCAATACTAAATGCTTTTTCTAGAGGCTTGCGGAAAATGCTCCATGAGTAAACTGTTCCAAGACACAGTAATACTATTAATCCTAATGGAATGTACAACCATCTGCCTTGTTCTGGTGCCATTCCAAAAACTTTTGTTCTTTCCATTTGTTTAATTTTTTAATTGCAATTTTTAGGTACAAGAGTCAAGTAAAATTATTATACTAGAGTTCGGTTTAAATAAAGCGATCGCTAACTAAACTTGCCAAAACTTGCTGGCGTTTACATTCATAAGCTTCTTTTCCTTCTTTTGAGCGTTTGTTTTTCGGAGAAAGCATTTCCTTTTCTCCAACCAATTAGCTCTATTTTAGCTAATCTAATCACAACTCAAAAAAATCTATTTACAAATGAGGATTCCGCAGCCAAATTTTCACCTTCTCCGACCATAATTTCGGACTATCATCTGGGTGAATTTTAGCATCAAACATGGAAAGTAAAAGTGGAATTCCCCCAACTTTTACACTCATTAATAAATGCAGTGCTAAGGCAACTACAACGCCACACCAAGCAATTAAATGTGCATAATACCAAGGATGATTTAGTTGCCCTTCAGGTAGCCAATTTTCGTCTTGAAATTTACCAGATAGTAAGGCAAATAAAGCAGAGATTAACATTAAACTATTGGCGAAACGTTGCAGAGTATACCACCAAATAGGTTTACCAAATTCTTTTAGTTTACTAAAGGAATTAGCTTGAATTAAACGCCGATAACCAACTCGAATACTGTAAATTGTAAAAAGTATCATAATTGGCAGAAAGAAAAAGCCAAAAGTGCCGTGAATATCAATAAATTCGCGGTTTTTTAAAGTAAGTGCAAGGCGACCGAAGCGACCGTCCCAACTATCATATACTAAAAATCCAGTGATAGCGGCACTAATTACAAGTAAAGCGGTAATGCCGTGCAGTATTCTGAGAATTAAGGGTTGATAAGGTTTTGTAGATGGCATGGTTGTAGCAGGATTAAACTATTTTAGATGATAAGCTGTTAATCATTTAAATAGGGTAAAATGGAAAAGTCAACCGAGCAAAATGAGTCAGGAAATGCCAGCAAAGAATCATCTGAGCTTAGAACAAGTAGAGAAGCTACAAAAAGCCCTAAAAGAAGAAGAAAATGGAAACATTAGAGAAAGAATTCTGATGTTACTGTTGCTAAATGATGGAAAAACTCAAGCTAAAATAGCGGAATTTCTGGGCTGTTCAATAAATAAAGTATCTTATTGGTGCGTACATGGAGATCCAGATAATCTAGAAAGCCTAGTCGATGAAAGGATGAAGGGTAATCATCAAAAAGCTACAGATAAATATAGAGAAATATTATTAGAGACAGTAGATAAAGAACCCAAAGAATTAGGATACGAATTTGGCAGATGGACGGCACAAAGGTTAGCAACATATTTAGCAGAAACGACAGGAATAAAATTAAGTGGGTCGCAAGTTAGGAGAATATTAGAGCAAAAAAAGTTCGTTTACCTCTGGGCGAAGTACAGCTTAGAGGGAAAGCGAGAGCCGGAAAAAAGAAAAGAATTTAAAAAGAAGATAACCGAATATTTAAAAATAGAAAAAGAGAATCCAGAACGTTTACAAGTATGGTTTTGGGACGAAAGCGGTTTTAGTTTAAGCGTGATAAAAAGAAAGAATTGGTGTAAAAAAGGTAGCCGAAAAGAGGTGAGAGGAGATCGAAGAAAGGGTCGGATTAATGTAATGGGAGGGCTGAGGTATTCCGACAAGAAAAGGTTTGTGGAATTTCTGGATAAAAGCAATTCAGAAAGTTTTTATCAAGTGCTAAAACTGTTTTATCAAGAATTGATTGGTGAATGGGTAGCTGCTGGCAATGAAGCCGATGAATTTGCTGAAAAAGGAGCCAAAATAGTGATAATTCTCGACAATGCTAGTTTTCATAAAAAGGCAGAATATCTCCAGAAAGTTGCCGCTGAAATGCCCAATATTCATTTAGAGTTTCTCCCGAAATATAGCCCGGATTATAACTTAATTGAATTAGTTTGGCATTCAACAAAAGAATTTATTGCTAATCGACTATTTAAATCAATCGAAGAATTAGAATATTTATTACATCAACTTTTAAATGAAGGACAGTTAATTATTAAATGGGAGCGAAAACTTAAAAATAAAGGTAATGCTCTTATCCCTGTTTAAATGCTTAACAGCTTATCAAATTAGTTGTTGGATTCGCGATCGCAGTTCTCTCAACGCTGGACTCCTACCCTGAGTAATGCTTAGATTAACAAATTCAGTGATTAGTTCGATAATTGGTAAACTAGGAAAAGTCGGACTAATAGGAGAAATCATATATTTTCCTGATTGCAAAACATTAATTTGTAATTGATTATTTTCATATCTCCACAACTCTGGAACTTGCAAAGTTTCATAAGCTTCTAATTGAGTTTTAGAAGTCACATCAATTTCGATCGCTAAATCTGGCGGAGGATCGACTGATAAATCAACCCGCCTTTTTCCTCGCATCAATTGATGATTTTGAATGTAAAAACATTGGTCTGGTTCAACACCAGCTTTTTTAGTTTCGCGTTTAAATGTAGTTGAACCAAAGCATTCGCAATCCATTTGTAATTCCTCTAATATTAGTTTTACCATATCGCCAATTAATTCTTTGTCTACCTCATGTTCTGGCGAAGGCATTTGAATCTCCAACGTTCCTTGACTATAAGCTAATCTCGCAGCGCGATCTTCTCCTAATTCTATTAAAATAGCTTCAAATTCTGACCAAGTAATATTGTGCAGTAATAGGCGCTGTCCGGGTGGAATATCAAGTTGTTTCAGTTGCAGTGTCACCATAAAATTCGTGATTAAAGGATATTTAAATCTATAATTTGATTGTTGCCAAGATCCAGTTCAGTTCGATTCATCAGAATTAATTCTGCTTCATGGCAATCAGTTGATTGATTATTTCTCAATTTTCCACAACCCAATTTTCACCTGATGTAATTGGTTCTCCTGGGAAAAAAGTAGAATCCAAAACTTGCTCAATACTGTAATAACATTCAGCAGGAAAATCTTTGTCTGTAAGGGATGTTTCGCGTGCAGCTAAATCAATTCCATCTTCATAAGCTATTTGCAATGCTTCAGGAAAATAAGGTTTTAAACTGGGATTTTCATTTAACAATTGTCGTATTCTACGCCGTTGTTCTCGCAAGGTAAAAAACCAGCTTTTCGATCTTTTGTTAGGCTGAAATTCCCATTTCAACAAATGACCAAGTACCACTCCCAAGCGATTTCTTAATTCCTGACGGACTTGTTTTCCCAAAGATTCAATTTCCTCAACTAAATTGGCAATATCTAAATTTTCCCATACTCCTTGTTGCAGGAGTTTTGCTTGTTCCTGTGTCCAAGCGTAGAAGTCGGTTTCGTAGAGGTTGGAAGTTTGGGGGGAGGATGCGATCGCTTTTCTATCCATAATTTAATCTGAAGTAACAATAACTATTTGAAATTTCTGGGAATTTAGTTTAAGTCTTAGTTCTAGAACTTATTTTAATTTTCTACCACCCAGTTTTGACCCGATTCCAGGGGTTCTCCGGGAAAAAAAGTAGCATCCAAAACTTGCTCGATCGCATAAGGACACTCAGCAGGGAAATGTTCATCATTCAGAGATGTTTCCTTGGCAGCTAAATCAATTCCAGCTAGATAAGCTTTTTGTAATGCTTCAGGAAGATAAGGTTTTAAACTGGGATTTTCATTCAATAGATAACCAATTTCTCGACGCTGTTCTCTCAAGGTAAAAAACCAACTTCTCGACCTTTTGTTAGGCTGAAATTCCCATTTTAGCAAATGACCGAGTAGCACTCCCAAACGATTTCTTAATTCCTGCCTTACTTGTTTTCCCAAAGATTCTATTTCTTCAACTAAATTGACAATATCTAAACTTTCCCATACTCCTGCTTGCAGGAGTTTTGCTTGTTCCTGCGTCCAAGCATAGAAGTCTGTTTCGTAGAGGTTGGAAGTTTGGGGGGAAGATGCGATCGCTTTTCTATCCATAATTAAAACATGAGTAACAACAACTATTTTAGTTTTCTTTAGCTAAATATTTGCATCTTTTTAAGCCAACAATTCATCAACCGCCACACTAAAACCTGGTAACATAATTTCTGTACTAACTACATCACCTAAATTCAACAACTTTTGCTGTTTTTTAGTAACCACTAAAACCCATTGACTTTCAGGAAAAACCAGCCAAATTTCCTGACAACCAGAATCTAAATACTCTTTGACTTTAGCAAATACTTCTTCAGCTTTATCAGTAGGAGAAATAATCTCAGCAATTAGTGGAAAACTCTGTGGTAGTACAGTAAATTCCCCAAATTGCGCGACTAAATCAGCTGTCAAATAAGCAACATCAGGACAACGCCCCCGTCCTACTGTACGACAAGCTGTTTCAACGTAAACTTCTCCACCCAGATTACTAGATGTTATGTAATTTCTCCAATAAGTACTTAGTTTTGATTGAACTTTACCATGTTTTGATGTCATCCCATTTTTCTGCACTAATTGTCCATCCACCCATTCTGTATTATCAGGCGGATTGAGCATATAATCTTCAAGAGTAAAAACTTTTGATTCTGGGGAAATTTCGGCAGTAGTTAACATTCCTAATTCTCCAATTCAGCCTTTAATCATTATCCTTCATTAACTCCTACTTTAACATACTGTTTTACCACAGGTTGCAAGTTAAAAAGCGTTTCATTACTTTGATTTATTTTAGCAATTAATGAACGCCTTCCCAAAGATTGCATAGCATTAATCAAGTCTGAAGCAGGTAATTGTAAATGTGACAATATTTGAGAAATAGCAACAGCTTCGGTTTCTTCAGCAATACTAGAAATTATCTGTTTTTCTATTTCGGATAAGCGATCGCACTCCTGAAACAACAAATCTTTTAAATCTTCATTCAACAAAAGGTCATCATATTTAACAAATTCCCCAACTCTTCCAGCAAATAAATCTTGAATCATCGTAGCGATTATTTTTAACCATAAAGGATTACCTTGATATTTTTCAATTAACTCTTGCCATTTCTCTTCTTCAACTAATCTCTTTTCTCTAAGGATTTCTTTAGCCGATCGCAAATCTAAACCTGGCAATTCTAAACAACAAACCTGACGATTTTCAGCTTCTAATTTAGCAACTTCTCTCGGTTTATCCCAACTAAGCAGAACTAAGCAACTTTGATGATGTATTTCTCCCAGTTTTTTGAATAATTCGCCGTAATTTTCATAACTGTTTTCATAACAACCAGCTAATTGTCCCTTGCTGAAAATTGAATGCACATCATCTAAGATTATCAAGCAGCGATGTTTCCGCAAATACTCTATTAATTGTGATAAGTTAATGTTGAGTTTTAATCCGTTTTCTGGTTGATTAGAGAGGAATTGAATTAGATTTGTTTGCAGTTCTTCTAATAATGGTTTGCTGTGTAAGCTGCGCCAAATTACATATTCAAATTTATCTTTTATTTGTTCGACTAATTGTAAAGCAAGTGCAGTTTTACCAATTCCGCTCATTCCCAATATTGTGACTATGCGAGAGTGTTGTTGTGCGATCGCTTTTTCCAGCTGATTTAGTTCTTCACTCCGTCCAAAAAAAGGGGAAATATCAGGTGCATCTTCTAGAGAGATTTGGGTTTTGGGGTGGTGCGATCGATCTTGTGAAACTTCTGGAGGCTGCAAAGGTTTTGCACAAAGGTTGACGTTACCAATTCCTACAAAATCTTGAGCGAAATTCGATGAAACTATAGAGAATCGCTGTCTCTCAATTGTAGAACGTAAATTAGATTTACTAACATCTTCACCTAAAATATCTGAAATTCTTTTCCATAAATCAGATGCAACATCTTTAACATGACCTTCGCTGCAATGAAATTCTTCTGCTATTTTTGAGTATTTCTCATTTTGCAAAACACCTTTCAATATAGCTTGCTCTAAATCGTCTAAGTGTTTTCCTGTATTCTTAAAAACTATATCATCTGCCAATTTTAACACTTCCTTAATGTCCATAGCTCGAATAGATGCTTGGGGTTTCGCTTATTATAATCCCACTTTTTCCTACTTTCTCCGACTTTTACAACTCAAAAGAACTTAATTTTACATTTATTTTATAAATAACCCTACTTTTTCCGATTTTTCCCGACTGTACAAAATTGAACCAAAAAAAGAAAATCAAAATACAGATAGAGCCTTATCTGATTAGTTTTTGTATCTAAACTTGTTGAAGCCTAACCCATCAACACAGTCTCGGCACGTAAAGAATAAATCTAAGGTTAAAAACATGAAAAATACAACACCAATATTAGCAATAACAGCTTCTTTAAGCTTTATTGGCTATAGTTTAGGATTTGCTCAAATCACTAATGCTAATCCCAGAGAAGTCAATTCAGGGGAACAAAGCTTGAGAATTTTAGCACAAGGTAGTCCTTGGGGACAAGTTGTATCTCCACAAACATACACAAATCCTGACACTGGACAGGTTCTTTGTTTTTATTCATCATCACGTTGGGCACCTTGTCCAGATCAAGGCAATACAATTATCATACCTCCAAATGCCAAGTGTCGAGGTGGGGTTAGTATGCAAGACTTGATGAATCAATGTCCGGCAGCCATCTGTTTGATGGATCAATCACAAGCTCGACTAAGTGATACTCGTGCATTACCTTGTACTGGTCTACCATAGCAAGCAAATTATTTTTAATAATACGGGAAAGAGCGATCGCACTCTTACCAAAATATGTGCGATCGCTCTTGTTTCAATTAACTAAGCGGACGACGAATTCTTGTCTGTATTTCATCTGCAACTACTAAACAACCTTGCAGACTTTCTAATCTTTGTTCGCTCAAAATACGAGAAAGAAGATTGAGCACCGCCTGACTGCTACGACTACGCGGACGCAACAGTAAAATACCGGGATGCGTTCCAGGCGGAAAACGACGAACATCAGAAAAATCTAAATCTAGCGTCATAAAAAAACGCCCTTCAGTACAAACTTGCTGCCATACAATCTCATCAGCTGCACCCGACAGACCTTCATCAGTAACCCGATCGCAATCATAACCCAACTGTCGCAGAAACTCAGCGTGAGAGTTACTCATATTCTCATCTAATTTAACAAGCATTTTTATCTATCTAAGTGGCAACAATTCTTCTTCTCTCGCCAGTGCAGCAGCATAGGAAATAGCTACTCTGACGTTTTCCAAAGTAAGCGGTGGATATTCAGCTACAATCTCTTCCGGCGTTAGTCCTTCTGCTAAGTTATCAAGAATAACTGAAACCATGATCCGCGCTCCTTTGATGCAAGGTTTCCCATGACAAACCTTGGGATCGATGCTAATACTTTCTTGCCAATCGTTCATTTTAATTGCCATCAATTTTGTTACAACTATATCTTAAACTTTGGCTATTAGCGATCGCACACATTATCTAGAGCGATCGCTAATCACCAACCCATCAAAAACCTTAATTTTCCAATTTCTTAATCTGTTCCTCAATTAATTTCGGAACTTTTTCCCAATCTTCAGGAGTCTTAGGACATGGATGCCATACATGGTCTTTAGAATCAGCTTCATAACGATCAACAAGCTTGTAAAAAGCTTCATTGTCATCACGATGAGCGAGTACATAAGCACGTAACTCAGCCTTACTCATTTTGTCAAAATCTGGGTTCATGTTATAAATCTTCATGTACCATTGCGAATAATTTTGATTTGAAGTTCTTCCCCTGCAAAGATGAAAATTGACCCATCGCGCTCATCCAAACGTAATATTTCGATCGATCGGTAAAAATTAGTCAAAGCTTGACATAGCCTAATGCAGGTTAAACCTTGTTCTGTAGTTGGAAGAATATCCGCTCCTTTTTTTAATATTTTCCACCTTGATTACAACTATATATTAAACTTTGGTGGTTAGCGATATGCTTACAGCAGGCTACGCCAACGCACCCTACCCAAAATATGTGCGATCCATAGCGATTTTCAATTAATAGACCTAACATATCCAGTGCATTAATTACCAAGTACTGTTCTTCGGTAGGTTCCCTCTTTATTCATCATGTACATTGACTTTGGCAATTTTATAGTAAAAGCTAATTAAGTGCATGGAATTTGAGCTTTACTTTAAATTGTACTTCCCCCACCCCTCTTCATTCTAAGATCCAATCTCACTCTTCACTCTAGTAGGAAATTGGCACAATTATCATACAATTTCCTGGGGAGTATCCCAAAATTGCCAAAATCAAGAAAAGACTTATTGAACCAATATTTTGTGCTATAATGAAATGCTTTTTGAATGAAACAGCTATAAGTTTTAGTTCTTCTAAAGTAGAGGAAATTTCCAGCTAAATCTACTAACAATTAGGACAGGTAAAAATGCGAATCTTAATCATGGGCGGGACTCGGTTTATTGGAGTTTATTTAACGAAAATTTTGGTCGAACAAGGTCACGAAGTTATATTATTTAATCGAGGCAATAAACCCGCACCAGTAGAAGGTATAACAGAGATTCATGGCGATCGCACAAATGCCGACATCATCAAAGAAAAGTTAGCTGATGAAAGGTTTGATGCTATCTTTGACAATAACGGGCGCGAACTTAGCGACACTCAAGTTTTAGCTGATATTTTTCACGGCAAAGTTAAACATTTTGTCTATATGAGTTCGGCGGGAGTTTACCTCAAAACCGATCAACTACCTCACATTGAAGGTGATGCGATCGATCCCAAAAGTCGCCACAAAGGAAAGTTTGAAACGGAAGCTTATCTACAAGAAAAAGGATTACCTTTTACCTCCATTCGTCCTACTTATATTTACGGCCCCCAGAATTATAATGATGTGGAAGCATGGTTTTTCGATCGCATAGTGCGCGATCGACCCATCCCCATTCCCGGTAACGGATTACATATTACCCAACTCGGACATTGTTACGATTTAGCAAATGCAATGGCAGCAGTTTTAGGCAATGAAAAAGCGATCGGGCAAGTATATAATATCTCTGGCGAACGTTACGTTACCTTTGATGGATTAGCCCGCGCTTGTGCAATTGCTGCTGGAAAATCACCCGATGACTTAAAAATTGTTCATTACGACCCGAAAAATTTTGACTTTGGCAAACGTAAAGGTTTCCCATTACGAGTACAGCACTTTTTCGCCTCAATTAATAAAGCAATGACTGAACTGAATTGGAAACCAGAATATGATTTGATTTCTGGGTTAAAAGATTCATTTGAAAATGACTTTCTCGCCTCTGGAAGGGATAAATCTGAAGTTGATTTCTCTGTAGATGATGAAATACTGAAAGCTTAAAAATGTAGAGACGTTCTATACAACGTCTCTACATTTTTACAGTATATAAAAAGTTGACGACAGATGTTCGATCCCCCCTAACCCCCCTTACTAAGGGGGGGACAAGATTGAATTTAAGTCCCCCTTAGTAAGGGGGATTTAGGGGGATCTCGGATTGCAGGAACAAAAAGCAGTGAATGGTATTCTTTAAAGAAAGAGTTTCTAAATTAACAGAAAAATCATGGGATTAAATATCAAACTTGGTACTGTAGCAGCGTCTTTATTGCTGGGAATAACAGCGATCGCACCTCCTACCGTTGTACTCACAACTCCCCAAATTGTAGAAGCAGCGACCGCCACAGGACGCGGAATATTAGCAATAGCTGGTCGTCCCTCACAGCTAATCAATCGCGCCACAGTTGATACACTAGCTGATAATACTGCAAAAGTACAACTGAGGACTAGTAACGGCAATCAAATTAACTTTGGGGGAAAATGGGAAAATGGCCCGCAAAATCAGCTGTTAATTACCTTAACTAACTCTGGTAATGCAGATGCTTCGGGACTCATTGTAGTCACTTATCGCAACGGTCAACTTCAGGCGATTTTTGGTGGAGGAAAACTAGACGGTCAACCTTTTACCATTGAGTTTAGACGTTAAAAATAATCATTAAAAAACTCGGTTTCTGCGGATATTTTGAACCAGAAAACTGGTAAGTCTAAGAAACTGAGTTTTAAGTCAAAAATTAAATCCTGTATGGAAAATCCTACTGAGAAGATTCATTGCTAGTTGAATTTTGCGGCAAAACGTAGATAACGCCAGAAATCAAAGTGAAAACAACAGAAATCCAAAAAGCAATTACAGAATATATTTGCCAATTTGTCGGTAAAGGTGCGATTAGAAGGGCGATCGCTAAAATTTGACTCACAGTTTTTAGTTTACCCCAAATATTCGCGCCGGAAATTTTCGTTTGGTTAACGCGCCAACCTGCGATCGTCAATTCTCGTGCCAAAATCAAAAACACACCCCAAGCAGGTATTTGACCTAATTCTATCAGCGCCAGTAATGGCCCCAAAACCAGCAACTTATCCACCAAAGGGTCGAGAAACTTACCCAAATCGGTCACTTGGTTCAGTTTTCTTGCTAAATAGCCATCCAGCCAATCCGTACCAGCAGCTATAAGAAAGATTACCAAACATATCCAACGACTTAAAGTACTTGGATAATGTAAACCATAGAGCAAAAATGGCAAACCCAAAAGACGAGATATAGTGATCCAGGTCGGAATAGTCATATATTAGTTAATAGCAGATTTTTTGCTCTGAATAGAACAGTGAGGAGATCAAACAGTGGAGGAATGTTAAACATGAACCAGAATAATTATAGAAAACATTTGACCGCAATAACTGTAAACATCCAAAAATCTTAAAGCAAAATAACTATGCAAAACCGTTGGGCAGATCAAAAACTGAAAACTTGCGAAACATCATTCCTCTGTTTAGAAGCAGCTTGGAAACAATATGAACAAGCTACCAAAGGTATTAAAGAAGCCATAGCAGAAGGAATGCCGATCGCTACACTAGAACAAACCTATCCTTTAAATTGGGAAAAAGTTTGGCAAGCAATTCGCGATAACAAATCCTGGGGACACAAATCATACCAATTATGGAAATGGTTGCACCAAGGAGAAACAATTCAACAACACTTAATGCAAATCGAATTACTCATGGCTGATTACCGATTACAATTACATAATTCCGGCAAAAAAGCCACAGAATTTTGGCAAGGATACGCCGAAGGCAAAGTACTTTGTCGTACTCCTTGCGAACAATCACCAAAAATTAATTGTTCTCCCACACCCTATCAAAAAGGAGTAATTTTAGGTTGGCGTTATGCAGTAGTCAAGCATGAAATTCAAACCAGGCTTTATTGCTGTCGAAAAACCACAGCTGATTTGTTTACTTGGGGTTAAAACTTGAATTCAAATTCTATTTCTGAACAAAAACGCGCATATTCTTTAGATGCCTTACGCGGATTCGCAGTTTTAACAATGGTGCTATCGGGAACAATTTCTTACCGAATTTTACCCGCTTGGATGTACCACGCCCAAGAACCCCCACCAACCCACACTTATAATCCAAATTTGTCCGGTTTAACCTGGGTTGATTTAGTTTTTCCTTTGTTTTTATTTGCTATGGGTGCATCTATTCCTCTAGCCCTTTCTCGCCGGATTAAATCAGGAATTGCTAACAAATTTAAGCTAATTTTATATATTCTCAAAAGAGGCTTCTTTTTAGGTGCGTTTGCTATATTCCTCGAACATTTTCGTCCTACTAAAATTGCTGATAATTCAGTCCCAAACAAATGGCTGATTGCTTTAATTGGGTTTGTTATTTTATTTTTTATGTTTGTGCGGTTGCCAAGTAACTGGAGAAGAATTCCTCAACCTGCAACTACAATTGGCGCTTGGATATTAGCAGTTATTGTTATTTCGGGAATTAACTACACCAATGGAACTGGGTTTTCACTCGCCCGTAGCGATATTATTTTAATTGTTCTGACAAATACCGCTGTTTTCGGTTCAATAATTTGGTTATTTACGAGATTTAATTTAAAATTGCGATCGGGAATACTCGGCTTATTATTCGCCCTCCGCTTATCTTCTACAGTTGCTAAAAGTTGGACTGCTGCTTTGTGGTCATTTTCTCCCGCACCTTGGATATTCAAGTTTCATTATTTATCTTATTTGTTTATCGTAATTCCTGGGACTATTGCCGGAGATTTAATTTTAGATTGGTTAGAAAAGCCCAAATTAGATAATGATTGGAATAGAAAGTCTAATTATAAATTAGTAGCAATTATCTTTCTATTATTAACCAATATTTTAGTTTTACTCATCGGGTTACAAGCAAGATGGGTATGGCAAACAACGTTAGTTAGTGCAGTTATTTGTTGTTTAACAGGTTTTCTATTCATTAAACCCAAAAATGAAACTGAGATTTTAATTCAAAAGTTGTATTACTGGGGAGTTTACTGGTTGGTGTTAGGTTTACTTTTTGAACCTTACCAAGGTGGAATTAAGAAAGATTCGGCAACTTACAGTTACTTTTTTTTAACTACAGGTATCGCATTTTTCACCTTGATTATCTTTACCATATTAATCGACGTTTTTCAATTACAAAAACCGCTACATTTGTTAATTGACAACGGACAAAACCCGATGATTGGTTATGTAGGATTTGCCAATTTAGTTTGGCCTGTTTTTATTGCTTTGGGTATTGAAAAATTTGTGACTGCTAATGTCCAAACTCCCCTACATGGATTTCTGAAAGGAGTTTTTTACACTTTAACTGTTGGTTATATTGTCTGTTTATTTACTCGGTTCAAATTGTTTTGGCGAACGTAGGGAAATTACAGATTTAGGGCGGTTTTTAACTGGTTTAAAGTAGCAGCTTCTTTTTGACTAACTTTTTCTCCCGTACCTAACAAACCTTCACCCGCAGCATTAGCAACTCTTTCGGCGCAAGCATAGATAAATTCTTTGTAAGCTTGAATCTCTTCTGGGGTAACTTTTTGTTGTAAAATTGCTATTGCTTGGTTAATTTGGGCGATCGCAATCTCCAGCGCATTCTCCGCAGTCACCTTAATTTCCTGATTCGTTTGTTTAGATTGCTTTTTCCCCGCAGCTTCGCCAAACAAAGTTTGAATTAATTGATTATGGGGATGCTTTTTTGCCGCTTTCATTAATTCTTTAGCCAGAGTAGCAACCTCAATCGGAGTGGAAATTAAGGTAAACTCACACATGACCACAGCAATACCACTAGTTAACACTGCTTCTCTAAGAGTTTGTAACTCTTCTTCTGTGTATTCAACTTGCTGATTCACGGGAAACTTTTCGCCTCTTAGTCTGGGCATTGTCTTATTCTATAATTTTGTGCCTAGAAAAAGCCGGATAGCAACTATAAATTTCGCAACTACACACAAATTTTTGCTAATTGCGTTAAATTAAGAAATGTAAATACTGCGATCGAAAAGCAAATTAGGAATTTATGGGATTATTCGGATTTGGCAAAAAACTAAGTTTACCTACTCCAGATCAAGCATTACCAGGACGTAAGGAAACTATGCCTATACCTGCGAATCATTTTGTTAATGGTAATCCTCTAAAAGAACCCTTTCCAGAAGGAATGGAAAAGGTAATATTTGGGATGGGATGTTTTTGGGGTGCAGAACGCAAATTTTGGCAACAAGAAGGCGTATTTACCACAGCAGTTGGTTATGCCGCTGGGGTAACTCCTAATCCAACTTATCAAGAAGTTTGCACCGGAATGACGGGTCATAATGAAGTTGTTTTAGTTGTTTTTGACCCCAAAGTAATTAGTTACGAATCACTTCTGAAAGTGTTTTGGGAAAGTCACGATCCAACACAGGGAATGCGTCAAGGTAACGATGTTGGAACTCAGTACCGTTCAGGAATTTATGTTTATTCCCAAACTCAAAAGCAATTAGCAGAAGCTTCAAAAGCAGCTTATCAAAAAGCGCTAAACGCTTCCGGTTATGGAGAAATTACCACTGAAATTCTTGATGCACCAGAATTTTATTATGCAGAAGCTTATCACCAACAGTATCTTGCTAAAAATCCTGGTGGTTACTGTGGTTTAGGCGGGACAAAAATTTGTTTCCCCGAAACAACAACAGCTTAAAACCTAAGAGGAGAAAAGGATGAAATAATTCCTTTTCCCTTTTTCCAACTCAGTTATGATTAAATTTTCTAATTTTGGAGAAATTGGCACTGATTAATGGGAAAATAAGTTTAAATTTGTCAGTAATGTTAATTGAAGGAGTGAAGATGAAAACTATTGGTTCGGTTTTGGCGATCGCCCTAAGTACCACCAGCTTAATAGGTAGCACAGCTGCGATCGGGCAAACTCCCACCACAACAGGTCAATTTTCTAGCGTTAGCGGTACAGTCACCTATCGAGAAAGAATTGCTTTACCACCAGATGCCTTATTGATTATACAACTACAAGATGTATCGAAAAAAGATGCTCCCGCAGTTGCGATCGGTCAACAAATTATTCCTACTCAAAATCGCCAAGTTCCCTTTCCCTTTGAAATTGTCTATAACCGAGACACAATTAACCCAAGTAACACTTATACAGTGCAAGCCAAAATTATTATCGAGAATCAAATACGTTTTATCAATACAACTTCCTATCCTGTGATTACTAGAGGTAATCCTAACAAAGTTGAAATTGTAGTAAATTCAGTGGGAACTTCTCCCCAACCAAAAAGTGTTTTTTCCAAATTTGCACCATTAAACAAATAAAATTCTCTTGTACTTGTGGTGGAAAAACCAATCCAGGGGAGGTAGAACCTCCCTTGCTCTCGTTCCCAGGTTGAACCTGGGAACGAGAAACGGAGGCTCTGCCTCTTGATGCAAAATCTCAACCTGCGAACCCAAAACCTGAATAGTAATCTTAATTTTTGAATTTGACCATGAACGAAATTAAGTGCGATAAATTGCGGCAATAACTATAGCAGCAATAAAGGGAATGAGAATGGGGATGATTACAATCAATCCCCATTTGCCAAAACGAATTTCTTCACCTTCAGACTTGAGAAGTGCAATCCAAGCAGCCGTACCCATAATTGCCCAAATAATACCAAACGCCAGAAAAATTACAAATGTTGAATCTTCCATTTTTGAATTTTTTGGGGAAAACTACTCTTAAATTAAAGCGAATAATTTTGTAAACACAAGGTCTGTTGCGATCGCTTTAGTGCTAAAAGTAAAAACTGAGCTAAATAAGCCCAGTTTTTTCTTGAAAGTTCAGTAAATTTTCCAGCTTAATTTGACTTCTGTTCCCTATGCAACCAAAATTACATTAGCGCAGAGATTTCATTAACAATTTGCAAACGTCCCCGACGCACACCATAAAGTAATCGATCTAAAGTGCTTTGTTCTTCTTCACTCAAGCAATCTTCTAGAATAGCTGCTTTTAGTCCGTAGCGATCGGCAAGAGTAATATATCCAGAACTGGTAACTTGGGCGAATAGATCGGAAAGGGCGGTGGGAAGGAGGTTGAGTTGTTCGGACATTGATGCTGGCTGAACTCTATGCTTTTATTATGGGAAGAAATAAAGCTAACCTCGGTGATTACACTGATGACAGACTTGTGATAGTCATTTATTCGGAAAAGCGATCGAGATCACAAAGAGTTAATAGAGGTCAAAACATGAGTCCAGAAGAGTTGATGAGAATAGCTTTAGCAGAGGCGAAGCAAGGGGATGCGCCTTTTGGTGCGGCGATCGTCAAGGATGGGCAAATTGCGATCGCAGCGCATAACACCGTCAAACGCGATCGCGATCCCTCCGCCCATGCGGAAATTAACGCCATTCGACTTTTAACCAACAAGCTAAACACTACCTCTTTAAGTGATTACACCTTATATACCACCTGCGAACCTTGCCCAATGTGCGCTACCGCTTGCATTTGGGCTGGCATTTCCGAAATTATAATTGGCGCTTCCATTAAAGATTTAATTCAGTTAGGTGTGCCGCAAATTGACTTAAGTTGCGAAGAAATTATCGCTAAAAGTTTTCGCAATATCAAAGTTACAAAAGGTCTATTAAAATCTGAATGCCTCTCATTATTTAAATAGTATGGCAGAACTGCAAGGATTCGCTTTATTACCAACAGATACTTTTACTGATAAACCTTTACCAAAACAACCAGTACAGGGGTTTAGTGGCGTACAATTTGCTGAAAAAAATTCTTTTTGGTTTTTGTCAGACAATGGGTTTGGTAGTAAAACCAATAGTTCTAATTATTTGCTGCGTTTGTACCGTTTGCAGCCAGAATTTAGAGGTGCTAATGGTGATGGTAGTGTAAAAGTGCAAGAGTTTATTTCTTTGTCCGATCCCGATAAAAAAATACCTTTTGCTATTGTTAATGAAGGCACAAAAGAAAGACTATTAACGGGAGCAGATTTTGACCCGGAATCTTTTGTTTTTGCTGCTGACGGAACAATTTGGGTGGGTGATGAATTTGGCCCTTATCTGTTACACTTCGATCGCACAGGCAAACTGTTATCCGCACCCATCGCTACACCAAGTTTTGCTAAAAATGGGAGTTCTGAAATTATTCGATCGCCCGATCATCCTGATGTTTTAGCTGGCAAAACAACATCTAATTTGGAGCGTTCTAGAGGTTATGAAGGATTAGCAATTAATCCCAGCAAAACTAAATTATACGCTTTTTTGGAAGGAGCGGTAACTGGCGATCGCAGCGATACTTTACGAATAAATGAATTCGATTTAGCTGCTAAAAAATTTACTGGAATTGCTGGGCTTTATCGACTAGAAGCAGCGGGAAATGCGATCGGAGATGTAGCAGTAATCAACGAAAACGAATACCTAGTTATCGAACGCGATACTAAACAAGGAAATGAGGCAGAATTTAAGAAGATTTTTCAAATTAATTTAGCCCAAAAAGATAATGATGGCTATGTTGCTAAAAACGAAGTAGTTGATTTATTAAATATTCGAGATCCGCAAGACTTAAACCGTGATGGTAGCACTAGTTTTCGGTTTCCTTTCGTGACGATCGAGAACGTTTTGGTAATTAACAAAAACACGATTTTGGTGGCTAATGACAATAACTTCCGAAGCGGTACAGGAAGACCACCAGAACCAGATCAAAATGAATTTTTACTGTTAAAATTAGACCAACCTTTAAATGTCGATCCGCGAGTTGGAGTTGGTGCAATCCACACCGGAGTAATAAAAACTGAAGTTAACTACTTTTTCATTTCAGTTACTTTTTTAGTAGCAATTATTCTTTGGCAAATTTTCAAAATGTGGCGTTGGCGATCGCGCAACAAAGCGAAACATTCATTTACTGGTGAAGACTCGCCACATAATAAAAACAGTAAAACTTAAATAACCAAAAACAGTCAGCCAATCTAACCAGTTATCAGAATTAATTAGCATTGCGATCGTTCAAATTTTCCCTTTCCTTATATATATTACTCCTAAATCAATTTCTTTCTTTGCGTTCTTCCTTCGTGTCCTAATTCGCTATCGCGAATCGCTACGCTACCGCGTCTTCGCGGTTCAAAAAATCTTTTTTATTGAACCACGAAGACACGAAGAGCGCGAAGGAAAGACGAAGAAGTTCAGAAAAAAACATCATTTTGTAATATGTGTTACAGAAGCTTAAAAAGTTTGCTGTAAATTACAGAAGTAGATAAACCCACAAAAATTAGTAGCTTCTAGGGTTCCGGTTTGGATACAACAACGAGAAAGTATAGTCAAACGCTGGTCCGAGAGAAGCAGCTGGCAAACCTCAGAATTTTTTATTTATAAGGATTAGCTAGCCACACGGAGGGAGAAAAGCCCGGGAGAAAAGCACCAGTTAAAGAGACTGAGGCTTTGTTCTCCTGGGCTTTCTCTTTGGCTTTCAGGAGACAAGCTAGAAAATCTAGTTGTTTTGCAAGTATTTAAGGTGTCCCAATGACTGAGAATCCTTCGGAAAATCCCTTATTTAATAGCCCTAACTCGAATAACGGACATAGACCAAGTGAAGCACAACGAGCTTTAGAAATGGAAGCAAGGTTGCCGTTAACAGGTTGGCAACAGGAAGTATCGCAAGGGCTGGAATATGGGTTGGAAGCAGCAGACAGTATTCGCGATCGCACTATTCCCACTTTCTCTCGCGGCGAACTCCCCCACTACGCAGGCATTAACACCTTCATGAAAGCACCTTATTTAGAAGATGTGCGAAGAGTTGGGGAATACGATGTGGCAATAGTCGGTGTACCTCACGACTCTGGAACCACCTATCGTCCCGGTACAAGGTTTGGGCCACAGGGGATTCGCCGGATTTCTGCATTGTACACCCCTTACAACTTTGAGTTAGGGGTTGATTTGCGCGAACAAATTACCCTGTGCGATGTTGGCGATATTTTCACCATTCCCGCAAATAACGAAAAGTCATTTGACCAAATTTCTAAAGGTATTGCCCATATTTTCAGTTCTGGGGCATTTCCGATTATTTTAGGCGGCGACCATTCGATCGGCTTCCCCACAGTTAGAGGTATTTGTCGCCACTTGGGAGACAAAAAAGTTGGTATTATTCACTTCGATCGCCACGCCGACACCCAAGAAACCGACCTCGACGAAAGAATGCACACCTGTCCTTGGTTCCACGCCACCAACATGGTAAACGCCCCAGCGAAAAACTTAGTACAGTTGGGAATCGGAGGTTGGCAAGTTCCCCGTCAAGGTGTGAAAGTTTGCCGGGAACGTGCAACCAACATCCTCACCGTTACCGACATTGTGGAAAAAGGAATCGATGCTGCTGTTGACTTTGCCTTAGAAAGAGCACTCGACGGCACCGACTGCGTATACATCAGCTTCGATATTGATTGCATCGATGCTGGATTTGTGCCCGGTACAGGTTGGCCCGAACCAGGCGGTTTATTACCCCGTGAAGCCTTAAGTTTACTAGGAAAAATTGTCCAAAAAGCCCCAGTGTGCGGTTTAGAAGTAGTGGAAGTTTCCCCTCCCTACGACATCAGCGACATGACCTCACTCATGGCAACTCGCGTAATTTGCGACACAATGGCACACTTAATCGTCTCCGGTCAACTACCCCGCAAACAAAAACCCGCCTACATTCACCCAGAAGCACAACCTCAGCTTGTCGCCTGGACTTAATGGAATGGGGAGATGGGGGGATGGGGAGATGGGGGGACAAGGGGACAAGGAGACAAGGGGAAATTTCAGAACTAAAAACTTTCTCTCTCCCCTAACCCCTAACCCCTAACCCCTAACCCCACCCCAGTCCCTAGTCCCCAGTCCCCAATCCCCAATCCCCGAAACTATGCACGAAACAGACATGACCAAGGCGTTAATTGTGACTGTGCGGAAATGGTGGTTAGAACAACCGGAAAAACCCCAAATTTCCCAGGTTCATCTCACAGTTGGCAAGTTTACTTGTGTGGAACCTGTGAGTTTACAATTCGCTTTTGAAGTTCAGACTCGCGGAACTTTTTTAGAAGGAGCAAAATTAGTTATTCAAGAAACTCCATTAATTGCTTTTTGTCATCATTGCCAACAAGAATATCACCCGGAAATTGGGATTCAATATGCTTGCCCGACTTGTCGATCGCCAATGGAAGACATACGTTCGGGTCGGGAATTAAAGATCGATCGAGTTGAATATAGTTCTGATTCTGTGGAAAGTAATTATGCACCAAACATTTGACGCTGCTTTAGGTATTAATTTGCTCCATGCTAATCAAGAAGGGGCCGATCATAACCGGGAACATTTTGATGAGTGGGGAATTACTTGTTTTAATGTCATGAGTAGTCCCGGTGCTGGCAAAACTGCTTTGCTAGAAAAGACTCTAGCTGTATTAACAAATGAATATAAAATTGCCGTGATTGAAGGCGATATGACAACGGAATTAGATGCCGATCGTCTCCGCAAATACAACGTTCCGGTAATTGCCATTAATACAGGTCGTTCCTGTCATTTGGATTCTAAAATGGTGTCTGGCGGAATTCATCGGTTAGCAAATGAATATAACCCTTCAGAATTCGATTTAGTCTTAGTCGAAAACGTTGGTAACTTAGTTTGTCCTGCCGAATTTGAAGTAGGCGAACACGCAAAAATTGCCTTATTAAGTATTACTGAAGGGGAAGATAAACCGCTGAAATATCCGGTGATGTTTCAAGAAGCAAATTGTTTGTTAATCACCAAAATGGACTTAGCACCCCATTTAGATGTTGATGTCAATCAAATAATTGCAAATGTCCGCCAAATGAATCCTCATGTCACCATTATTCCTGTTTCTGCCAAAACCGGAGAAGGATTAGATATTTGGTTTGATTGGGTACGTTTTCAGTTAACTAAATCTGCAAAACAGCAATTATCAGTTGTTCATTAAAAACTCAACTTAGATCCCCCAATTCTTTAAGAATTCGGGTATCTGGAGTAATTTGTAGCTTAAGTAACAAAGCGGTGACTACTTTTTCTGCTACAAATGATTTACCGCTATCAAAAAATATCAATGATAAATTTGACAAAATCTGTCTTAAGGTAGATGTTATGAAAGTGCGATCGCTCCTTTCCTACTGCATCCTGTTTCTTGTTACCTTCAGCCTAGCCGTAGGTTGCGTTAACCCCGCAGTTTACATCAAAACAACTAACGAAGCTGACTCTACTGCTTCCTCAGTTAGTGCTAATGCCGTCCGTTTAGGATTTAGTGCTTGGCCCGGTTGGTTTCCTTGGCAAATTGCCCAAGAACAAGGCATTTTTAAAGCAAATAATGTTCCCGTAGACTTGAAATGGTTCGACGGATATTTAGAATCTATCAACACTTTAACAGCCGGACAAATAGACGCTAACAGTCAAACTTTAGGAGATACAGTTAACTCAGTTGCTGGTGGTGCAGATAAAGTAATTGTGCTAGTAAATGATAACTCCACTGGCAATGATAAAGTAATTGTCCGAGAAGGCATTAATTCCGTTGCTGATTTAAAAGGAAAAAAAGTTGCTGCTGAAGAAGGAACAGTCGATCATTTTCTGTTACTTTTAGGATTAAAAAAAGCAGGTTTATCGCCAAAAGATATTCAATTTGTTCCGTTAGAAACAGGTCAAGCAGCAGCAGCATTTGTCGGCGGACAAGTTGATGCAGTGGCAGTATTTGCGCCTTTTACAACTCAAGCATTAAAGCGTCAGGGTAGTAAAGAATTATTCAGTTCAAAAGACTTTCCGGGAGCAATTTCCGATCATTTAGTAGTTTCCCGTAAGTTTTTGCAAGAAAATCCCGAACAAATTCAAGCATTAGTTAATTCCTGGTTTGCCACCTTGGATTATATGCAAAAAAATCCCGAACAATCTTATGAAATTATGGCAAAAAGAGCGGGGGTTCCGATATCTGAATATAAGCAATATGCTGATGGCACTCGCATCTTTACTATTGAGGAAAACTTAACAGCTTTTCAACCAGGAAATAACTTGAATTCTTTGCAATTCGCCGCCCAAGAAATGAGCAAATTTCTGATGGAAGTGGGACTAGCAAAAACTCAACCTGATATTAGTAAAATATTTGACGATCGCTTTGTCAAAGCCTACGCCGAACAAGTGAAAAAATCATAAACTATGGAACTTTAACCATGAATGAAACTCCTAGCTCAATTAGAAACTACATCCGACCAAAAAAAATCAAACCCACAGTTTTTTGGCGGCTGGGTGAAGACATTCCCAAACCTTTAAATACAGCATTAGTTATTACCTCAATTGGTGCGCCTTTGTTACTTTGGTGGTTAGTAACTACCTTCGGAAACATTGACCCGAAATTTTTACCTTCACCTGCCAAAGTAATGGAAGCGTTCGGCAGATTATGGAGCACTCGCGAACTGTTGAAAGATACAGTTGCAAGTCTATGGCGTGTCGGTGTTGGGTTTATTTTAGCAGCAGCAGTTTCTATTCCCATTGGGATATTGATGGGCAGTTTTGCCAGTGTTCGTGCATTATTAGAACCGCTATTTGGACTAATGCGCTATATGCCCGCACCTGCCTTTATTCCCCTGTTAATTTTATATTTGGGAATCGGAGAAGAACCGAAAATCACCCTGATTTTTATCGGAGTTTTCTTCTTCAATTCCTTAATGGTAATGGATACTGTAAAATTTGTACCAAAAGATTTGATTGAAGCGAGTTATATTTTAGGAGGCGATCGCAAACAAGCCCTATTACAAGTAATTTTCCCCCACGTTTTACCGGGAATCATTGACGCTTGTCGCATCAACTTAGCAGCAGCGTGGCAACTAGTAATTGTTTCCGAACTAATTGCCGCAACCGAAGGTTTAGGTCGTCGAATTAGCGTAGCAGGTAGATTTCTCAGAACCGATGAAATCTTCGTCGGACTAATAGTAATTGGAGTAATTGGATTATCTTTCGATCTATTTTTCCAGTATCTCTTAAGAGTTTCCTGTAAATGGGCAAGTCAAAAACGCTGAGAGGTACACAGAGGAGGAACTAAAAGTTTTTGTCCCAATAGATTCTGCAATTTAAAGATAAAAATTCTAACTAAATTGTAAATACTTCTTTTTCTTTCCTTCGTGTCCTTCGTGCCTTACGTGCTACGCACACGCTACGCGAACGTGGTTCAAAAAAAAAGACAAATTAATGACAAAGAAACCAAATTAGTGAGGCTAAATTTATGTATTTGCAAATTAACAATCTGAACAAACATTTTCAAACCAAAAACGGTAATTTAGTCGTCCTGAAAGACATTAATATGACGATTAAACAAGGAGAATTTATTTGTGCAGTAGGGGCATCTGGTTCAGGTAAATCTACTTTATTGCGGCAAATAGCAGGACTTGATAACCCTACTTCTGGAGAAGTAAGAATTGATGGTGAAGTGATTACAGGGCCGGGGCCCGATCGCGGCATGGTATTCCAACACTATACACTTTATCCTTGGATGAATGTACAAGAAAACACTGAATTTGGACTTAAACTTCAAGGCGTACCAAAAAAGGTGAGAAAACAGCAAGCAAGCTATTATTTAAGTGTAGTGGGATTGGCTAATTTTGCTAAGTCATTACCTAAAGAATTATCGGGGGGAATGAAACAACGTGCGGCGATCGCACGCGCCCTAGCTTCCGAACCAAAAGTATTATTAATGGATGAACCTTTCGGCGCATTAGATATTCACACCAAAGAGTCAATGCACGAATTTATGTTAGAACTTTGGCAAAGAACAAAAATCACCATTTTTATGATTACTCATGATGTGGAAGAAGCTGTATTTCTCTCCAATCGAATTTACGCTTTAGGGGCACGTCCTGGTACAGTCAGAAAAGAAATTACCATTAAATTACCCGATCGCACTCACAATGTTAAACGCCATACTATTTTCCATGACTACCGAGATGAACTAATGGAATTATTACGCAAACATGGACAAGAAGCTGTAGCAGTCGCCGCCTAACAAGGTAGAGTGTGTCAGAATACAAAAACGGCTTGAAATCACAAAAACTAAATTCCGATCCACCCTAATTTCTAAAAATAGAACCTTAGAGTGATGCCAATTCTTCTGTGTTAACTACAACATAATATATGGCACAGAAGAAGAGGTTTATCAATGTTTATCCCACTGGGTTTCGGAAAGCGATCGATCAATACGTTTTTAGGAGACATGGTTTACTATACCGCCATTGACGAACCTTGGAATAAAAATGGCGCAAAAGAAAGCGAAAAAACACTAGTCTTTCTCCACGCTTTTGGCGGTGGTTCGTCTGCTTATGAATGGTCTAAAGTTTATCCTGCCTTTGCCACCGAATATCGAATTTTAGCACCTGATTTAATTGGTTGGGGGCGTTCCAACCATCCAGCCAAACAATATCGAATAGACGAATATATTAGAATTATTCTGGAATTTATCGAAAAAACTTGCGATCGTCCTGTAACAGTAATTGCCTCTGGATTAACTGCGGCTTTCACCATTCGTACAGCCATAAATCGACCTGAATTATTCAAGTCATTAATATTAGTTACTCCCGCAGGTTTAGCAGAATTCGGAACCGACTACAGCCAAAGTATCGCCGCCAAAGTAGTTAAAATTCCCGTATTAAACCAAATACTTTATAGCGCCGGAGTAGCTTCAGCTTTAGGAGTTCGCAGCTACTTAGAACAGCGGCAATTCGCTCATCCAGAACGAATTTATCCAGAAATCGTTGACGCATATTTAGCATCTGCTGAACAGCCGAATGCTGAATATGCCGCCTTGTCATTTGTTAGTGGTGATTTATCTTTTGATTTAGGAGAATACATTAATCTATTAAGTATTCCTACAGCCATTATTTGGGGAAAAGAATCAGAATTTACTAGTCCAGAAATCGGTCGTCGTTTCGCAAAAATGAACCCGAAAGCAATTCGTTTCTTTTATCATTCAGATGATTTCGGTTTTACTCCGCAATTAGAACTTCCTGCTGTAACTATTGGGTTAATTCGCAAATTTTTGCCTTTACTAGATGCAGAACCAACTTCATAACCACTAACAGCGAAATTCTTAAGTCTGTGTAGGCAGACTTGCTTTGTGTAACCCCAAGTTTTAATCTATGGGAAAAAAGGTTTCTGAATAGACTATCCGAAAACTACTCAATTATACTTGTATACTTGATGTCAACTAGTGAATTTTAGTTCGATTGACATCATGCTGCAACGAATTGCTTTCATTATCAGCACTGCCACATTGATAGTTTTGGGGTTACTGTCTTTATTGGTTTACTTTGCTTGGGTTTGGCCTTTAGAACTAATAACCCATTTCCGAGTTCAATATTTTATTTTATCTGTAATATTAGCGATCGCTCTAATTATTCTCTGGCAAGTCGGTCAGATTAAAAATAAAGCATTAATAATTGCTGCTTTATTAATTGCAGGACTAAACGCAGTTGATGTAATTCCCTGGTATTTACCTCATTCACAACAGATAATTGAAGCTCCAGGTAAATCAATGAGAGTTTTATCTTTTAACTTAAATGTTCAAAATAATCAGGATAACAAAATAGTTAATTTAATTCAAAGTAATCGCCCAGATTTAGCTTTATTAGCAGAAGTTGACGAAAGCACATTTAAAATATTAAAAACTCGTTTAGAAGACACTTTGCCTTATACTTTTAAAAGTTCCGGGGGAGGTTTAGCTGTTTTTAGTCGCTTTCCTTTTGCAGATATTAGAGCCGATCGCTTAAATAGTCAAGGAAATCATAACATCATAGCCAATATCGAAGTCAACAAACAACTAATTCAAGTTATTGGCATTCATCCCTTAGTACCTCTAACTCGCAGCAATTTTCACCGTCGTAATCATCAGCTAGCAGCCTTAAGTAAATACATTCAAAAACAGAAGCAACCATTAATTTTAATGGGAGATTTTAACACTACACCTTGGTCGCCTTACTATCGGGAATTAATCAACGAAACTAAGTTATATAATACTCGGTTAGGATTTGGTATTTTACCAAGTTGGCCTAGAACAGCAACTCACGTCCGTTTACCTTCTTGGCTAATTCCTTTAGTTAATATTCCCATCGATCACTGTTTAGTTAGTCAGCAGTTTCGGGTGAGGCAAATTTATACAGGTAAAAATGCTAATTCCGATCACGCATCGCTGATCGTTGACTTAGTGTTGCAAACAAATTGAGGCGATCGTACTCTTAGTAAAAAACTCTGGTTTTGTGGACTAATCACAAAGGACTAGTCAGCTTCTTTAAAAAGCAAGTATTTTGTATCTTAAGTTTTAGCGCTTGAGATTGATGTCACTCTGTCAATATTTAGTTATTTTAATTATTGTGCATCAATTGGGGTCAGCTTATATAAAGACCCTAACTATAAAACCCAGTTTTTTATAAAATATCGCAAAGCCAACTCAGATTTGTGGAGTTGGCTTTAGTGATTTTGCAGGGGAACAAATTTTCCGACCATGACTTCCCGGAACTTGCCGGAGTTGTAGCCAAAACAGTTACTTTTGCAGACATTCAAATATTTCAATATGGCTCAGATGTGAACAGGTTTGAGGGGATAAATCATGACGGGAAAGATTTTCTACCATTCCATCTAGTCTTGCGGTTATTTTAGTAACCTAGTTACTCGCACGTCGTATTCAATACCTTGAGGATGGTCGGTTCTGGCTTGTAATTTTGCCATGTAGTCGGCTGTTTGTCTAGATTGTGCGTCAATCTCGTAGCGTGTTGTTTCCTTGTGGCAGTTATTGGTTGTTGGCTCAAGATATTCTTTGATATCAACCAACACCTCATAAGTATGATTCATTTTGGGTGCCTCCTCGTTTTAGTTGTAAACGATCGAGATTTATAGAAATTAGTATAAGAACATTAAACGGGTCGATCGCTAAATGAATACAATTCTTAGCAACTCTTTATGTTTTACTCAATAAACTAATTTTTCTAAATTTTTAAGTTTAACAAGAGTTGTTAATAAATGTTAAAGCTAACTGTGCAATAAGATAAGGCTTCATTTTCTCGCCTTTTTCCACGAACATTTATCTGTGCATATAAAACAGGTACATTTACGTAGTTATTGTATGTGTAAAAATTTTGGGATAAGGGATATTTTTACTGATAACCTTGCAAAATAAATAGGTTGGTAATTAATATTAAGTAGTAGTGGCAAAACGTTAAAGTTGGGAAAATCAAATTTTGAGAGTAACCGTTTTATTTAAAGTTAAAATACATCGTGCAAAGTTGTTTATTTGGAAACAGAATAAAATAGCTTTGTACCGCTCTCCCGCTAGTTTGTCTGCTTGCTGGTTTGCGGCCTCAGTAACTAATTTGGCGTGACAGCTTATGTTCGCGATCGACAACCCAATGATTTGTTATCAGTTAGCGGGATATGAACGACTGCAAACACCCATTTGGATTTATGATATCCAAAATCTGAAAATGAGGTGGGCAAATCGTGCCGCTTTACAGCTGTGGAATGCAGCAAGTTTAGAAGAATTACTCAGCCGCGATTTAAGTCAAGTTTCTACTGCAACCTATACCCGCTTACAAAGTTACCTAGAGCTTTTTAAGCAGGGTGAAACAATAATTGAACAGTGGACATTTTACCCCCAAGGAAAAGCTGTATCTGTTCGTTGCACCTGTTCGGGAATTCTGATTGAGAAGGATTGTTTAGCAATGTTAGTGGAAGCAGAAAGAATTACTAACATTGAACAAGAAGCTCTTCGTTCTATAGAAGCGCTACGTCATACAACAGTAGCAATTTCTTTATGCAATAAATCGGGGGAGTTAATATTTCAAAATCCCGCTGCTATTAATTGTTATGGTAATTGTATATCTAATCCAGAAAATCAGCATTTAAAGCAGCGTTTTTTCGATCGAGATATTTGGTTGCAAGTAGAACAAGAATTGACTGTTAAAGGCATTTTTAAAGGTGATATTCAAGTTTTAACTAAACAAGGAGTGCATTGGCATTATATAGAAATTCGGCAGACTAATGACCCGACAGATAGTTCTCCTATACTGTTGATAAATGAGAATGATATCACCGAACGTAAAAAGATTGAAGAACAACTAAAATTAGCAGACTTTTCCGTAGAACACTCTTCTCTGGCTACAGTCTGGAGCGATCGCAATGGCAAAATTATTCGCGCTAACAAAAAAGCTTGCGAACAACAAGGTTTTTCCCGTAAAGAGTTGTTATCAATGTACGTTTGGGATTGCGATCCTAACTTTTCTCAAGAAGCATGGCTCTCACGCTGGGAAGAACTAAAACAGCACAAAACTTTATCCTTTACCTCCGAACATCGTAGTAAAGACGGCAGAATGATTCCTGTAGAGGTTAGTTTGAATTATTTAGAATTTAATGGCAAAGAATATAACTTTGCTTGTTCGCGTGATATTAGCGATCGAGTAGAAGCCGAAAAAGCCTTACGACAGAACGAAGAAAGAATGCAAGCATTAATAAAAGCCATACCCGACACGATGTTTCGTCACCGAATAGATGGCACTTATTTAGATGTAGAAGCAAATGAAAATAACTTAATCGTACCTCCAGAACTTCTCATTGGCAAAAAGTTAACAGACTTACCGATGCCGGAATACATTAAAAAAGGATTGCTAGAAAATTTTCTAGCCGCAGTTACTACCGGAAAACTACAAACCTTTGAGCATAATTTAGAAAAACCGGATGGGATGTACACTTATGAAGCTCGAATTATTAAAAGCGGTGTTGATGAAGTTGTTTGTATTGTCCGGGATGTTACAGAACGCAAACAAGCAGAAGAAACTCTACAAAAAGCACTAGCAGCGGCGCAAGCAGCATCAATTTCTAAAAGTCGTTTTCTCTCTCACATGAGTCATGAACTACGGACACCGCTAAATGCTATTCTCGGTTTTAGTCAGGTATTGGCAAGAAGCAATTCTCTTTCTGATGAACAACAAGAACAGCTAAAAATTATTAATCGCAGTGGCGAACATTTATTAAATTTGATCAATGACATTTTATCCATGTCAAAAATTGAAGCAGGTCAAGTTACGCTCAACAAAAATCGCTTAGATCTGTATCAATTACTCGAAGACTTAGAAAATATGTTGCAGTTAAAAGCTGCTTCTAAAGGTTTACAGCTAATTGTTGAGCGATCGACAAATGTTCCCCGATATATTGAAACCGATGAAAGTAAGTTGAGACAAGTTTTAATAAATTTGTTAGGTAATGCCGTTAAATTTACTCATGAAGGCAGGATTCATTTAAGAGCCAAATTAGGAAAAAGAGAGCAAAATCAAGCGGTAATTAACTTTGAAGTAGAAGACACAGGTGCGGGAATAGCACCAGAAGAAATTCCGACAATGTTCGATCCCTTTGTGCAAACTGAAACAGGTCGTCAATCCATGCAAGGAACGGGATTAGGTTTACCAATTAGCCGCCAATTTGTCCGCTTAATGGGGGGAGATATTACAGTTAATAGCCAGTTGGGTAAAGGAACAATTTTTACTTTTGATATCAGAGTTAAAGAAGTTGTTGCTATGCAAGAAAAAAGTTCCTTAACTGCTAAACAAGTGATTGGATTACAACCTAATCAGCCAACTTATCGGATTTTAATAGTTGAGGATATTGAAGAAAATCGTCTATTGTTACTTAAGTTATTGAAACCATTGGGATTTGAAGTGCAAGAAGCAGTTAATGGACAAGAAGCGATCGCCTTATGGTCAACTTGGCAACCTCACCTAATTTGGATGGATATGCTAATGCCAGTCATGGACGGTTATCAAGCAACCCAACAAATTAAAGCCTTGCAACAACAAAGATTGACCAAAGAAAATATTCCCAAAACTGTAATTATTGCCTTAACAGCTAGTGCTTTTGAAGAAGAACAATCGAGTATTTTCTTAGCGGGTTGTGATGACTTAGTATCTAAACCTTTCCCAGAGTCAGAGTTATTTGAAAAAATGGCTCAATATTTAGGCGTGCGCTACATCTATGCCGATGAAAATCAACCGACTTTCTTAAATTCAGTAATACCTAAAAAACTGAGTGCAGAGGATTTAAAAGTAATGCCTGCTGAGTGGATAATAAAACTACATCAAGCAGTACTTGGCGCTAACGATGATATTATCTTGAAGTTAATTGAACAAATTCCTGATACTGAAGTAACTTTGGCTGATGCGCTTACAGATTTGGTCAATGATTTTCGTTTAGATTTAATTTTAGAGCTAATAGAAAAAATTATTCCTTCAGAAGTATCCGCAAACCACCCTTCCGGGTGATTGTTAACGATGGGAAACCAGCAGTAGTTCCGAGCGGAAAAAAGCGATCGCAATTTCATAACCTCTGTATAAAAAAATCTTAACCATGCCATGAGACGATAAACGTTTTGTGTAGCGAAGCTAAACTCATGGCATTACAGATTCCCAGCATATTCGACAGTCGTTTTTACCTAGAGCAAAATCTAGATATTGCAGTTGCCGTCAGTAGACGCATCTTACCAGGAAGCCCATTACAACACTTTCTCAACTTTGGGCAATTTGAAAGTCGCGATCCTAGTACCTTTTTCAACACCAACTTTTACTTACAGAGAAATTCAGATGTCCAACGAGCGGTAAATGCGGGTGTTTTCCGCAGCGCTTTTCAACACTTCGTCAACGCCGGACAATTTGAAGGTCGCGATCCGAGTACTGTTTTTAATAGCAGTTTTTATTTACAAAGAAATCCAGATGTCCGACAAGCAGTGAGTAACAGAAGTATTAGAAGTGCTTTCTCACACTTTATTGACTTCGGACAATTTGAACAACGTCAACCCAGCACAGAATTTAACCCCAGTTTGTATTTACGCCAAAATCCCGACGTACAAGCAGCGGTAACAGCTGGTACTATTGGTAGTGCTTTCCAGCATTACGTTCAGTTTGGCAGATCGGAAGGTCGCTTTGGCGGAGGAACAGTTTCTGGCAGTTTCGTACTTCAGTTATTGCACGCTTCCGACTTTGAAGGAGGAGTTCCCGCAATAGATGATGCGCCGAGAATGTCATCGGTAGTTAATGCTTTGCGATCGCAATTTCCCCAAAATACCCTATTCCTTTCTTCTGGCGATAATTACATTCCCGGCCCCTTTTTAGCAGCTAGCAGCGACCCATCTTTAAGAACAGCTTTAGGCAGAGAAGATATCGGTCGTGGAGATATTACCATCCTCAATGCGTTGGGAGTACAAGCTAGCGTTTTCGGCAACCACGAATTTGACCAAGGAACCAGACAAGTTAGAACTTTAATCGCCAGAGATCGGGAATATTCCGGCACAGCTTTTCCCTATTTAAGCGCCAATTTGAATTTTGCAACCGATGCTAACTTGCAAGATTTAGTAGTAGCAGATGGACAAGAAGCTAGGAATATTCCTAACAGTATTGCTAAAAGCACGGTGATTACAGTTAATGGCGAAAGAATTGGGATTGTTGGTGCAACTACTCCCACATTGCGAAGCATTTCTTCCCCTGGAGATGTCGGAGTTTCCCCCGCCAATCCAAATGATTTGGATGCTTTAGCTGCCACAATTCAACCATCAGTTGATGCTTTAACAGGTCAAGGAATAAATAAAATTGTTCTCTTGGCACATATGCAACAATTGGATGTGGAATTAAACTTAGCTCCCAGGTTGCGAAATGTCGATATAATTGTGGCTGGCGGTTCCCATACTTTGTTATCTGATTCTAACGATCGCTTAAGAACAGGAGACACATCAGGCGGCACTTATCCCATATTAAGAACCTCCGCTACAGGCGAACCAGTAGTAGTCGTAAATACCACCAGTAACTATAAATATGTTGGTCGTTTAGTTACTGAATTCGACTCCCAAGGCAGAGTAATTACCCAAAATTTAAATCCTGAAATCAACGGTGCTTATGCCACAGATCAACAAGGAGTAGTCGCCACAGGAAACGTTGCCCCAAATGCCAAAGTAGTCGAAGTAACCCAAGCAATAGGAAACGTCATCAACACCAAAGACGCGCAAACTTTTGGACGCACTAGTGTTTACTTAAATGGTGAAAGAAACTCAGTGCGTACCGAAGAAACCAACTTAGGAAATTTAACTGCTGATGCCAACCTCGCTGCCGCTAGAGCGATCGATCCTTCAGTAGTAATTTCCCTCAAAAATGGGGGTGGTATTCGAGAATCGATCGGTGCAATTGTAGGCGCAGGCGGTAACGATCCCAATGCCGGACAAAGGATTCCTCCTGTAGCTAATCCCGGCGCTGGTAAAGAAGCAGGTCAAATTTCTACCCTGGATATTGAAAACAGTTTGAGGTTTAACAATCAGCTAACATTGTTAACATTAACTGCCCAACAATTACAACAAGTAATTGAACATGGAGTCGCTGACTCCGGCCCAGGAAGAACCCCAGGACGTTTTCCCCAAGCAGGAGGAATCGCATTTAGTTTCGATCCTAATCGACCTGCGGGAAGTCGAGTCCGGTCTATAGCTATCAAAAATGCTAGTGGTAATACTACCGATGTGGTAGTTCAAAATGGGCAATTAGTTGGCGATCCAAATCGCACTTTCCGCACTGTTACTTTAAACTTTTTAGCTGGTGGCGGTGATGGTTATCCATTCCCCAATTTCCCGGCAAGAAACCAAGTAGAAACAGGTATTGGCGAACAAACAGCCTTAGCAAATTATTTAACCCAAAGATTTGCTAATACGCCTTTTAATGTTGCTGATGTAGGTGCGGCGCAAGACACCAGAATTCAAAATTTAAGTGCCAGAACCGATACAGTAATTTCGGGAACTTCAGCACCACAAGCCCTGGCAAATCTACAATTATTTAATAATGTTGATTTGATTGCTCCGCCAGATTCCATGCCAAAGGTTTTAGCCGAAGCTTTTACCGACCCATTAAGTGGAGTTTCGTCTAATTTTTCTAATGTATCACTCATTAGTGACCAACCGGATCTTGTGCTTAATTCTAACTTTTCAGAGATGCCGCTAACCTTAGCATAAGGCAGAAATTTATACGGCAGAGAGAGGAAAAATTAAACAGGAAAAAAGTGTTTTCTCTCTTCTGCTTTCCTAGTTTCAATTGCTGCAAGTACATTAACTATATGAATAATTATTTACTCTATTCTCCAACTATAGACCTTACTTACTTGCCCAGACTGATTATTACTTGTAGATACAAAAAGATTTTGCCTTTTAGCATTCTTAAATTGAAATAAACAAAGCCCTAATCCTGTTCCAGAACAATCAACAACTTCGGTATAGCCTTTTTTGATCAAATAGTCGATCGTACTGTTGGGAACTCGATTATTCACTTGTTCGGAATTAACTACAGGTTGCCAGCCTCGCTGAATTAACATAGTTCTGACTTGAGCATAATTCATATTTCGCCGCAATCTGGGCAATGATTGGGCAAAAGATGACATTTGAACTGAACAAATTATAGTTAGAAGTATGCCGGAAGAAAGTAGTTTATTCATATCTTACTGTGTTAGATAAAACCAAATATTTTCTGAGTCTCGCCCTGCCTACCGTGACAAACGGTATTATTCTAGATTAAAGCAGTAGTTTTGTGGGAGATTAACTGGTGAGCCTTGTTTTAGAAGTTGAAGCACCTCCGTTCCGAGAAGATGCAACAGGAGCAATAAGAATCGGAAACTCAAGAGTTCTGCTGGAATTAGTAATTCGAGCTTTTCAGGATGGTGCATCCCCTGAATCAATTGTCCAACGTTATTCAACTTTGCTATTATCTGATGTTTATACAACAATCGGCTACTATCTTAGACATCAAGAAGCAGTAGAAGCTTATCTCAATCATAGAGAACAGCTAGCAGAGTCGATTCATCAGCGTTTGTCAGCCGTTCAACCCGATCTAAGTTTAATTCGATCGCGCTTGTTAGCCCAAAAACAACCTTAGAGAGTTAATCATGCTGCGGTTGTTGAGTGATGAAAATTTTAATGGTGATATTGTTCGAGGGCTGTTTCTGCGTCAACCAAAGCTTGATTTGCTACGAGTTCAAGATATTGGTTTGGCAGAAGTAGACGATCCAACTATCTTAAAGTGGGCGGCAGAAAACGATCGCATTTTGCTAACTCACGATCGCGCAACTATGCCTGATTTTGCTTACCAAAGATTACTTCAACAGGAAGAAATGTCAGGGTTGTTTGTTATTAACGATCGAATGTCCGTTAGACAAGCAATTGATGAACTTCTCTTGTTAGTTAATTGTAGTGAACAGTCAGAATGGAAAGGATTTGTGTTGTATCTGCCCTTGTAATCCGAAAACGATCGCCTTTTTTATTGGTGAAGTTATGGAAGTGCGATCGCTAAAACTGACTGTCAATATCTCTAGCTTGGTGTAAAATTCTAACAATTTCGATACCAGCCGCAATTTTATTGTAAAAAATAATGTATGGCTTAACAGGAAAACTCCTGAGTCCTGCCATCAAATCGTCTCGTTGCTTGCCCATATTGGGAAATTGAGACAACATAGGAAATCGATCCAAAATTTGGGCAATTTGTTTGTCAGCTAAGAGTTCATCTTGCTGTGTCAGATAAACCCAAATATCTTCTAAGTCTCGTTCTGCTTGTCGTGACAAACGGTAACGATTCACTAGGATTGCTCCTGCTGAAGTCGCTGTTTGCCCCGCATTTTGATGGTTTCAAGCAAATTAGGTAGCGTGGAATCATTATACTCAGTGTATTCTCCTTTCTGAAGTTGTTCCGCGCCTAGTGCAATGTCACGTTGTAAAGCTTCCTGTTTCTTTTGAAGTTCTTCACTAGAGAGCGATCGATACTGAATTTTTTGCGCTAAAAGTTGCTGCTCCTCGTCGGTAAGAGAGAGGATAATTTGAGCAAGAGAGTTAATCAATTTAACGTTGATTGAGTTAGTAGTTTGGCTCATGATCCGAATTTTTAACTTGTTTTCTTATTGTGGTAGAAGGAAGTTGTTGGTATTTGATTCAAGCAGGACAAGCAAATACATTACATATAATTTATCATTATGTGCGAATATGTGAAAATGCTCAAAATTGCTACAATCCGATCGATCGTCAACTAACACCACTCTTTGGGAAAGTATGAAAATTAAAGTCGTTTTAGAACCTAGTGATGAAGGTGGTTACACCGCTTATGTTCCTTCACTACCAGGCTGTATCAGCGAAGGTGAGAATATTGATGAAGCTTTAATGAATATCCAAGAAGCAATTGAACTTTACCTTGAACCTTTGGAAGAGGATACATCTTTTGGGGAGAGCGCGATCGTTAGAGAACTAGTTTTATGAGTAAAGTTCCTAACCTTCCTTACACACAAATTATTGCTGCTCTACAAAGAGATGGGTGGGTAGTTGTTCGTCAGCGCGGTAGTCACATCAGATTAGAAAAAGAACTACCATCAGAAGTTTTAAAACTAACAGTTCCGGCTCATCGATCCGTTAAGCGATCTACTCTAGCTCGAATTTTAAAACAGGCTCGAATAGAGATCGATCGCTTCCTTGAACTACTGTAGAAGCGATCGCCTTTTTTATTGGTGAAGTTATGGAAGTGCGATCGCTGTAAGTAAAGAAGATGTGTTAGATATATCAACCCTAGTATAGGAATTATTGCTATTGAGAAGAATACTAGGTTTGCAATCGCGAATCCGAAGTAGGTTTTCTCTAGTTTTTCCATGATATTGGTTATTAAAGAATATCAGTGTACGCGAGGTCATACAAAAGATGAAGCTTATGCAATTTTGGAAATTCTTGGTGAAGCTTTGCGAGAAGATTTGAATAAGTCAAATTTTCGCGCTTCTGTTGAAAATTTGATTAAAATTATCATATAATTTTATATATCGGCTATCAAGATTTGAATAAAACTATGAATATTACTATCCCACCAGAACGAGAAAATTTTATTCAGTCTCAGTTGGCAACAGGTAAGTATGAAAGTGCTGAGCAAATCGTAGATGAGGCACTTAAGCTACTCGAAAGACGAAATGAACAAGCAAAACTTTTAGCAGAGATACGCCAACACCAATGGCAACCTCTGGAAGAAATTCCAGATAGCGTTACTCTGCTAAGAAAGCTGCGGGGATATGATGACTGAATACTCATTTGAATGTGTTCTTGATGCTAATGTTGCAGTGAAACTTTATATTAATCAGCCTTTTTCCGATAAAGCGATCGCATTACTCGATTTACTACAAGCCAATAAACCAGCTAAGTTTTATATTCCAGAATTTTTTTATGCAGAATGTGCTAACGTTCTTTGGCAGTACGTTCGCCTTGCTGCGTATCCTCCGCAAGAAGCGAAAAATAGCTTAGAGAATTTGAAACAACTTGATTTACAAGTTATCGATACTTTCAGTTTAATTTCTGAATCTATGGAAATAGCAATATCTTGTGGAATTGCTGTTTATGATGCTTGTTATGTAGAACTGGCAAATCGTTTAAATATTCCCCTAGTGACTGCTGATAAAAAGCTGATTAATGCTTTATCATCTAGATCGTACATAATTCAATCGCTAGAAACATTGGTTATTCCATCTTTTTGAAGAAGATGAGGCAGACTATAGCTGAATATAAATCATAAATTAAGTTGAAGAGGTGAAAAAATATGACGCAAGAACTGATAGATTTAAGAACCAGCATTTTAGAGGGGCGTTATGGCGATGCTTTGGCGATCGTAGATGAATTAGAAGGCATGAGCAAACAAGCAATTCTGCGGACGATTCAATCTCATTTAGTCATTTTGTTAATTCACTTAATTAAAAACCAAATTGAACAACGCTTAACAGGTTCTTGGGCGAATTCAATTCGTAACTCAATCCGCGAAATTAAAAAGTTGAATCTTAAAGATAATAAAACTTCTTACTATATTAATGAAGATGAATGGGAAAATTTGATTGAGGAGGAAGTGTGGGAAAATGCGATCGCAGATGCCAGCGAAGAAGTAATGAATGGACAATTTACCCGTTCTCAACTTTCGGAAATGTTAGATCAACCGCAATTGCTGCAAAGAGCGATCGAACTAATCACCCTAACTTATACTCATTCAGCTAAAGAATTACCCGCATTAATTGAAGAAATTTTAGTAGATTTACCAGGCGGTGAAGATTGGATTAACCGGAGAAATTAATGTTTGCGGTTAGTTGCTGTACAAAAGCTTGGTGTTCAGGCGATCGCACTCCCGCTTGCAAAACCTCCAGCACACGCACCATATTACTCGCCAATAAATCATTAACCGCTAACCACAACCCCGGAAACACTTGAGAGCGAATGATTCCAGACTCATCTGGCATTAATCTTACATAATCACCTTCCATTAGTTGAAACCATTCCAACTGATTTTCGTAAGATTGCCAAATTACGTACTCTTTCACGCCGTTTCTGCGATAAGCTTGCTTTTTACTACCCGTGTCAATAGCAACATTACTTGCAGCAATTTCCACAATTAACTCTGGCGCACCTTCAATATATCCATCTTTGCTCAAGCGAATTTGCCCACCTGCTGCGGGTTGAATAAACAGAACGGCATCAGGTTGAGGTTCGTTATCTAAATCTAAGCGCACAGTTGGTTCGGTGCTGGAGTCAACGCCTGGGGTGAGTGCTTGGTAAACTCCTAACCACGTAACTACTCGACTATGCGGTTTACCATGTTGCTCATGCCTTAATGCAGATGCCACGTAGACGACTCCTTCAATCAATTCGGCTTTTTTGATGTGAGTTGCGGCATTGTAGCGGCGCTCGAACTCGTAGCGGGTTAAGCGATCGCCACTTTCCAACGGAGGAGTCTGATTTCGATGCGATTCTGTACGGAGTCTTGTCATTGAATTTTCGATCGACCACACAGATCTAGCTTCATTTTAAACAGTGTTAGGACTTACGCACAGCCGATCCCCCAACCCCCTTACTAAGGGGGCTCTCTTAAATTCCCTCCTATCTTAAATTCCCCCTTCTCTTAAATTCCCCCCTTGGTAAGGGGGGTTAGGGGGGATCGCCTGTGCGTAAGTTCTGATCTAAAATCCAAAATAGTATTGTTAGCACTCTGACCCTGAGAGTGCTAAATTGACTAATGGAAGTGAGAATGAATTAAATATGGCAAAAATCGTAGCATTCGATGAAGAATCCAGACGGGCATTAGAACGGGGTGTAAACGCCCTAGCTGATGCTGTAAAAATTACCTTGGGGCCAAAAGGTCGTAACGTTGTATTAGAGAAGAAGTTTGGCGCACCCGATATCGTTAACGATGGGATTACCATTGCTAAGGAAATTGAATTAGAAGATCCCTTAGAAAATACTGGTGCCCAACTGATTCGGGAAGTTGCTGCCAAAACCAAAGATACTGCTGGAGATGGTACCACAACCGCGACTGTGTTGGCACAGGCGATGATTAAAGAAGGCTTGAAAAACGTTGCTGCTGGGGCAAATCCAGTGGCGATTCGGCGGGGAATTGACAAAACTGTTGCGAAATTAGTTGAAGAAATTGCTGCTGTTGCTAAACCTGTAGAAGGAGGTGCGATCGCGCAAGTTGCCACCGTTTCCGCAGGTAACGACACCGAAGTAGGTGAAATGATTGCTGAAGCAATGGAAAAAGTCACCAAAGATGGCGTGATTACCGTTGAAGAATCCAAATCTTTGACTACAGAATTAGAAGTAGTGGAAGGGATGCAACTCGATCGCGGTTATATGTCTCCCTACTTCGTCACCAACGGCGAAAGAATGACGGTGGAATATGAAGATGTTCGCATCTTAATCACCGATAAAAAGATTAATTCCATTCAGGAATTAGTGCCAGTTTTGGAAAAAATTGCCCGGTTAGGTAAACCATTATTGGTAGTAGCTGAAGATGTAGAAGGCGAAGCTTTAGCAACCTTAGTGGTGAACAAAGCTAGGGGTGTTTTGAGTGCAGTAGCGATTAAAGCACCGGGATTTGGCGATCGACGCAAAGCAATGTTAGAAGATATCGCCGTTCTCACAGGCGGACAATTGATTTCCGAAGAAGTAGGATTGAGCTTAGATACTGTTACTTTGGAAATGCTCGGAACCGCCCGCAAAATCACCTGTGATAAAGACAGCACCACGATCGTTGCTGGAACAGAAACCAAAGACGACGTACAAAAACGCATTGGGCAAATTAGAAAACAACTAGCAGAAACTGACTCCGAATACGATAGAGAAAAACTGCAAGAACGGATTGCTAAATTAGCAGGTGGTGTAGCAGTAATTAAAGTCGGTGCTCCTACCGAAACTGAATTGAAAAACCGCAAATTACGAATTGAAGATGCTTTGAATGCCACCAAAGCAGCGGTAGATGAAGGCATTGTTCCCGGAGGCGGAACCACATTAATTCACTTGGCTAAAAAAGTCAGTGAATTTAAAAATAGCTTGGCAGACGAAGAAAAAATTGGTGCAGAAATTATTGCCAAAGCATTAGAAGCACCTTTGCGTCAAATTGCCGATAATGCTGGGGTTGAAGGTTCAGTAATTGTCGAAAAAGTGCGCGATACCGAATTTAATGTGGGTTATAATGCACTGGATGACAAATTTGAAGATATGATTGCTGCGGGAATCATCGATCCAGCAAAAGTTGTCCGTTCTTCCGTGCAAAATGCCGCTTCGATCGCAGGCATGGTGTTAACAACTGAAGCATTAGTTGTGGAAAAACCTGAGAAAAAACCTGCTGGTGGTGCGCCTGACATGGGCGGCATGGGCGGCATGGGCGGCATGGGCGGCATGGGTGGCATGGGCGGCATGGGCATGATGTAATGCCACCAATGTTTGAGTAAAATTGCTAATCCTGAGATCCCCGACTTCTTCAAGAAGTCGGGGATCTAGTTGTAAGATTACGGTCAGTACTATTTATTCGATCTGAACCGATATGTTAGAAAGAAATTTTGCATCGGCAACACTGAATATAAATCCTGATATAGAAGAGGAAGAAGAAGATTACTTTGATTACAACTATGATGAACCAGGTAGTCTTCCGGGGACGATCGACCTACCCTCAGACGCTCCACCACCAGATATAGTGTTAATAGATTACAGCGAAGCTTCAGCTACTAGGATCAAAATTAATAACCCAGAAGAATGTGCTGCTTATTTAGATACTCATTCGGTTTCTTGGGTGGATGTATTAGGGTTAGGTAATGAAGAAACTTGGTTGAAACTGAGTAAAGTTTTTAATCTGCACGCCTTAGTTTTGGAAGATGTAGTTAATGTTCCCGAACGTCCCAAAGTTGATGATTTTGACTCGCAAATAGTGATCATTGCTTGGATGGTGATGCTCAGAGATAACAGTAATGGATTTTATATTGAGCAAGTAAGTTTTGTATTAGGAGAAGATTATTTACTGACGGTACAGGAAGAACCAGAACGAGATTGTTTTGCTAAAGTGCGCGATCGGATTCGTTACAACAAAGGCATCATTCGTCAAAGAAAAGCCGATTATTTAGCTTATGCACTTTTAGATGCAATTATTGATGGTTATTTCCCCGTTTTAGAAGCTTACGGCGAACGCATAGAAGAATTAGAAGATGAAGTAGTTAGCAATCCATCTCGACAAACCTTACAAGAAATCTACAAAATTAGGCGAGAATTATTAGCACTACGTCGTGCGATTTGGCCCCAAAGAGATGCACTCAACACCTTAATTCGAGATGGGAGCAACCTGATTAGTCCAGAAGTGAGAATTTACCTGCGAGACTGTTACGATCACGCCGTACAAGTTATCGATATTGTAGAAACATACCGAGAATTAGGCTCGGGATTAATGGATGTTTATCTCTCTTCCATCAGCAACAAAATGAATGAAATCATGAAGTTACTTACCGTGATTTCGACAATCTTTATTCCCCTAACTTTTATTGCTGGAGTTTATGGGATGAACTTTGAAGATATGCCAGAGTTGAAATGGAAATTAGGTTATCCTTCTGTTTGGGCAGTGATGATTGTCGTTGCTGGTGGTTTAGTTTACTTCTTCTGGAAAAAAGGTTGGTTCGAGAACTTTTCCACTATTAAAGATGATTCAGAAACAGAAACTAACAATTTAGTTTCTATACCCAAAATGCGACAAGTTGTTCGGAATAGATAAGAAGAGGTGAGGAGTTAGTTCAGATCTTGCAGCAATGGAATGGAGGTAGAACCTCCGTTGCCTCGTTCCCAGGGTGTACCCTGGGAACGAGAATCTCCTCATCCCCATCTCCCCATCTCCCCATCTCCCCATCTCCCCATCTCCCCATCTCCCCATCTCCCCATCTCCCCATCTCCCCATCTCCCTATCTCCCCATCTCCCCATCTCCCCATCTCCCCATCTCCCCATCTCCCCATCTCCCTATTCCCTATTCCCAGTTCCCCAGTAAACTAGATATAGGAGAGAGTAGGGGTAGGCGGTTGCGGAATAGCGAAAGCTATTCTGAGGAAAGTCCGGGCTCCCGAAAGACCGAACTTGCTGGGTAACGCCCAGTGCGAGCGATCGTGAGGATAGTGCCACAGAAAGATACCGCCTTCTTGAAGTTATGAGTTCTGAGTTTTGAGTTATGAGTTAATTCAAAACTTAAAACTCAAAATTCAAAACTTTAAGAGGGTAAGGGTGCAAAGGTGCGGTAAGAGCGCACCAGCAACGTCGAGAGGCGTTGGCTCGGTAAACCCCGGTTGGGAGCAAGGTGGAAGGAGCTATGGTTGGTCTTTTACCAGTTCCGTCATTAGGTACCGCTAGAGGCATCTGGTAACAGGTGTCCCAGATAGATAACTGCCCTCTTAGCCTGTATAGTTAAGAGAACAGAACCCGGCTTATGACTTGCTCTCTCCCTTTTTTATTGGAAAGGAAACAAGAAACAGTAGTAATGAATCTCAGCTATCCGCGTCGCCAAAGTCAATTGGAAAGTTTGGTGCAAAAATTGGGAATACCGGAAACTGCACCAGTGAAATGGCAGTTATTGGACTTGGCATTGACTCATCCGACTTTTTCAGCGGAAGCTAATTATGAGCAGTTAGAGTTTGTGGGTGATGCGGTGGTGCGGTTGGCAGCGGCAGAGTTTTTGTGGGAGAATTATCCCGAATCTTCTGTGGGTGATTTTTCTGGGATTCGTGCGGAATTGGTGAGCGATCGCATTTTAGCCAAAATCGCTGATAGTTACGGATTAGAACGGCATTTATTGTTAGATAAAAGTGCCGCTGGCGATGTCGCCGGAAGAGAAACTAGATTAGCCGATTCTTTAGAAGCAGTTATGGGTGCTCTTTATTTGAGTACACAAAATCTACAGTTAGTTCGTCCTTGGATTGACAGTCATTTCAAAGATTTAGCTGAAGAAATTCTCTCCGATCCGGCTCGTCATAATTATAAAGCTGCATTGCAAGAACTTACCCAAAGTGTTTACAAAGTTTTGCCTATATATGAAGTTATGGAAATGAAACGAATTAAGGGTAATTCGCAAACTTTTAAAGCAGTGGTGAAAGTGAATAACAAAGCTTATGGAAGAGGTGAAGGACATTCTAAAAAAGCGGCAGAACAAGCTGCTGCTAAAGTAGCTTTTGAGCAATTAAAGGAATTCAAATGACAATTAACATTGTGATTTTAGGTGCGGGGCGTTGGGGCGTGCATTTGGTGCGAAATTTTTTGGCACTTCCTGAAGTCCGTTTGTTGGCTGTAGTCGATCCAAATTTGGATCGGTTGGAGGATGTGCGATCGCGCCATCAATTGAATGATACCGTAGTGTTAGCAACCCAATGGTCAGAAGTGCGACAATTACCCGAATTAAATGCAGTGGTAATCGCAACTCCCGCCTCTAGTCATTATCAATTAGTAGCAGACGCTCTCAATCTAGGCTATCACGTTTTAGCCGAAAAACCTTTAACTATTAATCCGCAAGAATCTGTAGAACTTTGCCATTTAGCAGAACAAAAACAACGTCAACTTGTAGTCGATCAAACTTACCTGTTTCATCCCGCAGTAGCACAAGGCAAAAAAGTGATGGAACAAGGAATTTTAGGAGACTTGCGCTATGGTTATGCTACCCGAACTAATTTAGGCCCAGTGCGTTACGATGTCGATGCCATGTGGGATTTAGCCATTCATGATATCGCCATTTTAAACAATTGGTTATCAGAAACTCCCTCTCAAGTTCAAGCTACTGGTAAACTTTGGTTGCAGCCAAAAGCAGCAACAGAAAATCCACTTTATGATTTAGTTTGGCTAACTCTGACTTATCCTAGCGGTTTCCAAGCTTTTATCCATGTTAGTTGGCTGAATACTGATAAACAACGTCGTTTAGGTGTCGTTGGTAGTCAAGGTACATTAATTTTTGACGAGTTATCAGCAACAGCACCTTTATCAATTCAAAAGGGAAATTTTGCCTTAGTTGGCAACAAATTCAATCCCGAAAATCTCAGTTTTGAACTTGTTGATGTTCCTAAAGTAGAACCACTAAAACAAGTTTGTCAACATTTTATCAATTGTGTTCAAAAAAATCAGCCTTCTGCTATTTCTTCTGGTTGGGTGGGAACAAAATTAGTAGAAATTCTCTATGCTTTAAGCCAATCATTACAGCAAGGCGGACAACCAATTAAATTATCTTAATCCGAAACTACTTTTCGCCTACAGAAGGTACTTCTGATTTATTATCAGTTGGTGATTCGGTAGTTCCAGTTGCAAAAAAGCCAGAACTAAGTACTGGCATAGCAATTTCTACTGTGGTACCTAAGTCTACACCGGGACTATGCAAATTAATTGTACCTTCCATTAGTGCCATAATTTTGCGGGAAATTGCTAACCCTAAGCCTGTTCCGCCATACTTGCGAGTTCTAGTTCCATCAGCCATAACAAAGGGACGGAATAATTTTTTTTGTTCTTCAACTGGTACACCAATTCCTGTGTCTTTGACTTTTACCAATACCCAATAATTGTTATTATTACTTTGTTTATTGGGAATTGCTTCTAAGGTAGTAGTAATTGTGATGCTACCTTTTTCGGTAAATTTGACAGCGTTACCAATTACATTAAGGAAAACTTGTTTCAATTTTGCTGGATCTGCTTGAACCATGATTGGTTGCTCTGGTATGGTGAATAATAGTTGTAAGCTTTTTTGATTAATGTGAACTATTTGCAAATCGATTACTTCTTTGAGGATCGATCGCACATCCACAGGTCGCATGACTACAGAAAGTGTACCAGATTCAATCTTCGATAAATCCAGAATGTCGTTGATAATATGTAATAAGTGAATTGCCGCATCATCCGCTTTTTGGAGTAAGTCTAATTCTTCTTCGCGATCGTCACAACAACCATCTCGCACCAAGCGAATACAACCAATAATCGCATTTAAAGGCGTTCTTAATTCATGGGAAGTATTGGCAAGAAATTCGCTTTTTAATTTGTTTGCTGTTTGCGCTTCTTTCCAAGCATTTTCCAACTCTTCCGCCCAAATAGTTAATCGCCCCACCATACTGTCAAGAGATTCACTTAATTGATTTAATTCACTAATTTTAAATTTAGGGGGATTTTTCAGTAATGAACGGTCTTTGCCAACATTTAAAGCATATTCACCCAACTCTTCTAAAGGACGTGCTAAGTCACGAGATAAATATAAAGTTGCTAATAAAATAGCAGCAGTTAATCCTAAAGTGAGAATTAACAATACTTGCCTGATTTCTTCTAGTCGATACAAAGCACTATCTATACTAGCAACTGCTAAGATTACCCATTTACTATTTTTCTCTTTAGTTAAAGGACTCGGAATAGCTGAATAACCAACTACTGATTCTACTCCCTCATCTTCAAAATTAGATAAATGCAGAAAATCTTGTTGTCCATTAACCGCATTTCTGAGGATTGCTTCTAGCCTAGAAGCATCTTTTTCTTGAGATATATTTTTTCCTTGGCGCTCTTTTTGCGGATGTTCTAAAATTGTACCGTCTTGGTCAATTACTACTGTATCACCATAAAGAGAACCGGAGAGATCGCTTTGTTGTTGATTTATTACAGATCTTACAGATAATATATTTTGGAGTTGACCAGCATTGTTATAAACTGGTACGCTTAAAATTAGTTGCAACTGGTTTGTATTACTGGGAATATTGGTATTATTACCAGAGTTTTTGGCAGATAGAGTTGTTACGTAAACATTAGACAAATCTGGCAGTAATTCTGTTTGTTTTTTCGACCATAAATTAGGAGGCAAAGAAAAAATTGACCGATCGCCACAAGTACCAGCAATAACTTTACCAGTCTGAAAGTTAGTTAATTGTATACATTGAATTTTAGTTGGTAACTGAGTAGCTAGTTGAGAAATAAACTCTTGGTTGATTGCACTAGATGAATTAGATTTTAGAACAGCAGTTTGACTCGCTGCCATTAAATTAGATTTTAAAGCAGCAATTAATTCTTCCATTCTTTCCCCCTTTCTCACAGCACTTTCTGTTAAGTTTTGGCGGGCAGTTTCTAACAAACCAGAACGAGCTTTTTTGTATGTTATATACTCCCCTACTAGTAACACTGGTACACTTAACAGCAGGATACGAGATAGTAAAATGCGGCGAAAAGAAGATTGACTTAGCTTACCCATAAGGAGTCTCTAAAAAATTATAGTTAAAAGGAAGTAGTAACTTAGTAGCAGACAACTAAACAAGTACTAAGGGTTATGTCGCCAGGGAGGAAGAATAATTAAATTCCTGAAAGTAACTAGTATACGCTAATGATAGTTCACTGCGTAGCGATCGATAATCCTCATTATAAGAAACCTGTTTGCTATTCTTCTCCCGAATATGAGTGAAAAGTCCCCAAGCAAAATTGTAAAACTGAGAGGATCTAAGTTTTGTTAACCAATCGCCCTCATACCACTGTAATTCTAGCGATGAGTGCCGACGGTAAAATAGCCGACTTTCAGGCATCTCCTGCCAGATTTGGTTCTGCGGTTGATAAAGCGCACTTAGAAAAACAGATTGCTTTAGTCGATGGAGTTTTATTTGGTGCCGAGACACTGCGGACATACGGTACAACCTTAATGATTAACGATCCTGAGTTACTTAAACAACGAGAACTGCAAGGTAAAAGAAGTCAACCCATTCATATTGTCTGTTCGAGTTCGGGAAAAATAGACCCCCAGTTGCACTTTTTTAAACAGCAAGTTCCGCGTTGGTTATTCACTACTATTAATGGTTCCCAATTTTGGCAGCAAAAAGGAGCGTTTCACAAAGTCTTTGCAATTGCAACTGTAGAAGGTGGGATTAACTGGGTAGCAGCTGGGGAAAAACTCACTGAAATGGGTTTGCAAAAGGTAGCGGTTTTGGGTGGAGGGAAACTAGTGGCTTCCTTGTTAGCGGCAGATTTTGTGGATGAAATTTGGCTGACGGTTTGTCCGCTAATCTTAGGGGGAGAAAATGCACCAACACCAGTCACAGGTGCTGGTTTTTTGGCGAATTTGGCTCCTAAGTTACAACTTTTGTCTGTAGAGAGGGTAGACCAAGAAGTATTTTTGCATTATCGGCTGCAACGTTAGCAGAATTGGATTAATTTAAAGAAAGTTTGAACTTTTGCTCCCACTTGGGCCAGATGGTAGAACAAATTAAGCCTTGGTATTCGGTTTCTTGGATTAACAACATTGCTGAAATCCCGCAATCTGAATGGGATGCTTTGGCAATGCCGTTGAAAACTCCCTTTTTGGAGTGGGAGTGGCTGCACAATATGGAAAGTTCGGGTAGTGCTAAGGGGCAAACTGGATGGCTACCGAACCATTTGACGGTGTGGCGAGATAGAGAGTTGATTGCGGCTGCCCCGCTTTACGTGAAAGGTCATAGTTATGGCGAGTTTGTTTTTGACCATCAATGGGCAGATTTGGCAAGTCGTTTGGGGATTGAATATTATCCGAAATTGTTGGGGATGAGTCCGTTTACTCCGGCGGAGGGGTATCGGTTTTTGATTGCGCCGGGGGAAGATGAGGATGAGTTAACGGCGATGATGGTAAATGCGATCGATCATTTTTGCGATCGCAATCAAATTTCCGGTTGTAATTTCCTCTATGTCGATCCACAATGGCGATCGGTAATGGAACGTCACGGTTTTTTTAGTTGGTTACACCATAGTTACGTCTGGAAAAACGAAGGTTTTAAAACTTTCGACGATTATTTAGGGGTGTTTAATGCTAATCAACGCCGCAATATTAAAAGAGAACGCAAAGCTGTAGAAAAGGAAGGTTTACAAATTCGCACTTTAACAGGTGAGGAAATTTCTAAACCTTTGTTGGTGCAAATGTACAATTTTTACAGTCATCATTGTGACAAGTTTGGCTGGTGGGGAAGTAAATATTTAACGAAAAAGTTCTTTGAGCAACTTTATTCTAGTTATCGCGATCGAGTTCTATTGGTTGCTGCTTATAACGAACAAAATACTCATCAACCAATGGCAATGTCTTTTTGTGTTTATAAGGGCGATCGACTTTACGGACGCTATTGGGGTTGCTTTCAAGAAATTGACTGTTTGCACTTTGATGCTTGCTACTATACTCCGATCGAATGGGGAATTTCTCATGGCGTACAAGTGTTCGATCCGGGTGCAGGTGGACAACATAAAAAACGGCGTGGTTTTCCCGCAACTCCTAACCACAGTTTGCACCGCTTTTATCACCCCCGCTTAAGCAAAATTCTCAAATCTTACATTAGCGAAGTCAACCAAATTGAACAGCAACAAATCGAAGCAATTAATTTGGATATTCCCTTTAGTCAGCGTCAACCTGAATTAAAGATGGAGTTGGAAACTGAGTAGAATCTTTTGGTTTCTGAGAAGATTTTTTTAGGAAACCGCAAAGAAGAAACAGAAAAAACGGTAATTTTGGGAGGAATTACTGGTAAATTTGATATGATTAAGTAAGATTGTGATTGGAAATACTTTTTCAATTCGGAGAGCCATTAATTTTTTAGAATCATGTCATCTAGTTTGCCTAAAATGACTCAAATTAAAGAAGACCTTGCCTTAATTGACGATCGACTTTCCCAACGCGATATTAAGCTTGACCCTGCCGGATATTTTATTATCTATTTAGATAGAGAAGCCGGACTGATCTGCGCCAAACATTACACTAATGTAATTGATGAACGTGGTTTAGCTGTCGATCCAGAAACCGGAAAAGTAATTCCCGCAAAAGGTAAGGTAGAACGGACTCACACAACTTTATATACTGGCAGAACTGCTAAAGAAATTTGTGTGAAAATTTTGGAAGAAACTCAGCCCTGTCCCGTTACTTATTTAGATCATGCTGGCTATTTGGGACGAGAGTTTGTCCGGGCTGAGTTGGCTTTAATTACTGGTCAAGAGTACATTCAAGATTAAGAACCCATTGACTGATACCAATAATAGGTTGCCATTGGAATTACGGTGGCAGCAATTAATAAGCCAATAACCCAAATAGTTGAACCGCCAGTATCAGTTTCTTCAGCTTTTGTAAAGGTACTTTCTACTTTTAAATTGTCGGTAACTACGGGAGCACCAGGATCGGGTTTACCAGATAATACTGCCCAAATGCGATCGCTTGCATCCACAAAAGCTTGATTGTATTTGTCACCTTCGCGCAAAGGCACTAATACCGTTTCTGAGGCAACACTTTGGGCAATCTCATCCGACATCAAAGATTTTACTTTTTCTCCTGTGCGAATTCCTGTGGTGTTAGTTACAGTATCGATCGCTAACAAAGTTTGATTAGCTTGCGTTTCCAGTGTGGGAAACCATCTTTCAAATAGTTTATCGGTAAAACTTTGGGCGGTTTCGTCATAATCTAAACGGTGAATGGTGACAAATCTCACCTCATTCCCAGTTTCCTTCGCCAAATTTCCTAAAGTATTGTTAATCTGCCCTTCACTAATACGGCTGAGAACTTCTGCTTGGTCGATAATCCAAGTTTTTTCTCCTGCCACTAAACTGGGCATATCATAAGCACCTGTGGCATTAGCTGGTGTAGCAAAACTCTGCATTGCCAGCAACACTAACGCCAAGGACAAAAACAAACGTTGGAGATATTTTCTCCCAGAATAAATGTGATATAAGAACTGTTGCATGGGATAAAACCTTAAAAAAACTTCCCCCAAAAATACTTTATATCTTTTCGGGCAGAGGGGCAGAAGCGTTAACTATTAACAATTGTCTGTTGAAATGCTTTCAAGGCTTCAAGTTTAGAAGCCATCATCACGCAGCGAGCCAGCAGGTCAATATCCAAATCTGGTAAAATTCCCGATCGCTCTATCTGCTCATATCCAGATTCTTGCAAACGGTAGAGCTTGAATAAACCATCTTCCCAAAACCAAACTTCCGGGACACCTAAAACTTTGTAGCGGGTCAATTTGCGATCGCTACCACTAGTAAATATTACTTCTACAACTAAGTCAGGTTTCGTCGCTGTAGCACTACCAATGGCAAATGATTCGTCAGCTTGCGCGGAAACTTCCTCGTTCTTTTCCTGGGTAAAGCTGCCTAATGGGTTAAATTCAATGTTTTTGGCAAAGTATTGGCAGAGTAAAAACGCAATCATGCGACTGATTGATTCGTGTTCCGGGGAAACCGTCAAGATTTCAATTTCTCCTTTGTAATAAGCCAACCTGATTCCTGGTGAGTCAGCAAAGCTTTCCTGAAGTAACTTGAACTGTTGCCAGATCATCCCAGAGTGGACTAGCCGTTGGTCTTTTGTATTGTCTAACTTTACTGCCATGACCGAAATTTCCTACTCTTACCACCAGCTTACCTAACCATCCTTTCGGCTTTCTGGGATCGATCGCCATTTAGGCAAACACTATTCCCCCTTCTCTTCATCTGTCTAGCTATAGATAAGTCTATATAACAATGGCAGAAAAAGATTTATCAAAAATTGTTACTAATTTGTTACGAAGTTTAATAGAATATAAATATTCACAAATAAGTATTTTTGCTCAAGGCCATGATAGAGGCTCAATTTCCCTGGCTCAGTGCGATCGTCCTGCTCCCCCTGGTAGCATCCCTGCTCATCCCCGTATTGCCCGACAAAGACGGCAAGCGCGTGCGGTGGTATGCTCTCGGCGTAGGTTTCGCAGATTTTGTGTTGATGTGCTACGCCTTCTGGAAGCATTACGATCCAACCACTGCTACTTTTCAACTCGCGGAAAAGTATGCTTGGGTGCCGCAATTAGGTCTAAACTGGTCAGTTTCAGTTGATGGGCTATCTGTACCGCTGGTGCTTCTAGCAGGTTTGGTGACTACTTTAGCGATTTTGGCGGCTTGGCAAGTCGATCGCAAACCCCGCCTATTCTACTTCCTGATGCTGGTACTCTACTCGGCACAGATTGGGGTTTTCGTCGCTCAAGACTTGCTACTACTTTTCATTATGTGGGAAGTAGAACTAGTTCCCGTTTACTTGCTCGTCTCCATCTGGGGTGGGCCAAAACGTCGTTACGCAGCTACAAAATTCATCATTTATACTGCACTAGCTTCTATATTTATCCTCGTAGCAGCCTTAGCAATGGGGCTTTATGGTGGTGGCAACATTACCTTTGATATGGCAGAACTCGCTACAAGGAATTACCCATTATTACTAGAACTGTTACTATATGCGGGTTTACTGATTGCCTTTGGTGTGAAACTGGCGATTTTCCCGATGCACACCTGGCTACCTGACGCTCATGGTGAAGCTTCGGCTCCTGTGTCGATGATTTTGGCAGGTGTATTGCTGAAAATGGGCGGATATGGGTTAATTCGCTTGAACATGGAAATGCTCAATGATGCTCATGTTTACTTTGCTCCGGTTTTAGCAATCTTAGGTGTAGTTAACATTATTTACGGTGCGTTGACTTCTTTTGGTCAAACTAATATGAAGCGCCGCCTCGCTTACTCTTCCGTTTCTCACATGGGTTTTGTGCTGTTGGGTATTGCTTCTTACACTGATTTAGGTGTGAGTGGCGCAATGCTGCAAATGATTTCTCACGGTTTAATTGCTTCGGTATTGTTCTTTTTGGCTGGTGTGACTTACGATCGCACCCATACCCTAGCATTAGACGAAATGGGCGGAATTGGTCGAGCAATGCCGAAAGTTTTTGCTCTATTCACCGCAGGCGCAATGGCATCTTTAGCACTCCCTGGAATGAGCGGTTTTGCCAGCGAACTCTCAGTTTTCGTCGGTATAACTACAGGCGATATCTACAGTTCTACTTTCCGTACCGTGACAGTTTTCCTCGCCGCAGTCGGTGTGATTCTCACTCCAATTTACTTGCTCTCGATGTTGCGTCAAATCTTCTTTAATTCTGGTGCAGCACCTAATTGCAACTTGGGTAATGAAACTGTTAAAGCTTCGGGAGATCAAGAAGCTGTCTGTTTTGGTACTAGCTGCGTTCTCCCTGCAAATGCTCACTTTAGAGATGCAAATCCCCGCGAAATCTTCATCGCTGCCAGCTTTTTGGTGCTAATAATTGGAATTGGTTTTTATCCGAAATTGGCTACCAAATTGTATGATGTAAAAACTGTGGCAGTAAACGCTGAAGTCCGTCAATCTTACACGCAAATTGCCCAAAGTAATCGGCAAGTTTATGCTAAAGCTTCGTTCGCTGCACCAAAAATTGTTGAAACAGAAATTGCTACTGTTTCGGGATTGGTGAAGTAAGTTTTCATTTTCTACTTGTGTTGAATTGGGTTGAAAATTAGCGATCGTTCTTTCTAGTTGGGGAGAGGGCGATCGTTTTTTTGATATACCTATGTTGTATATACATAGGGCTTACGCACTGTAACAGAAGCACAAGGATTTCAGCTTCTTTACAAGGATTTCAGCTTCTTTATAAGTGTCCAGAATGGCGGAATTTAGTACTCAGTGCGTAAGTCCTAGTTCAGACAAAATTATTCCTTATTGAATTATGTCTTCTAAGATTTCTATAGTCTTTTTAACATTGCTATAGTAGGCAGAAATTCTTGCGTAAGTAATACCCACATTTCTACCATGAGCTATGTCATGTCGATTACTGATTACACTGTCAATTGAATTTTTTATCTCGTCTTTCATAGAACTTTTTGTTTGAATTTGATCAACAAATTCATCTGCCCAATCTTGGCTGAATTTCCCTAGTATTTCTATAATTCTACTAGTCTTGCAATTTGTAATATTGCTTATCTGTTTCTCAACAAAGTTTTGGATATTAGATGAAGCACGTTTTTTCGTATATTCCTCCAACAATACTCTTAAAGATTCCTCTATAAATCCTGAGACTAAAACACAAAGATACTTTGACCATTCACTTTGATCGGCAGGAGTTGTAATCGAGGAGATTCTTGCAAAAAGATTATCTAGCTTTTGGCGATGGGACAAGATCAATCGATTCATCTATTAAGTGTTTTTGTAAATTTTTCTCGTTATATCAAGTCTGTCCATAAGGTTCTTTTTACTAGTTGTAGAAGAGCGAGAGAGCGACCAAAAATTTTTGTCATTAATGAGAGTGTCATAGAATTTCTTAAAATGGTTACATTCTAGATTACCGCTTCTTAGTTCTTTAGCAGTAACAAGCATAATACTCTCAAAAAGGCTTTTATTAAAAAGTTTATTATGAAAGAATACTTTTTCACCAATACAATCCTTGAGGAATTGAACTGTATCTATAAAAATCTCTCTTATCTCAATTTCTGAAATTCGTTCTAAATTCTGATTTTTCAGCATAAACCTATTAAGGAAATCAACCATATTTCCTTTATACTCATCTAAGTCATAGTATAAAGCTATAAATCTTAATATTAATTCTTGCTCGATTACTCGGTTGTCATCTTTTGAATAGAGTAGTTTCCAAGTTTGATGATTTGATAATTCTTGAAGCAATGCACTGAATGCACCATGATAAATTGCATTTCTAATCTCTTGTGACTTCAATGGAGTGCCTGTTGTATTTAATCTCTCAAATAAATAATAGATTCCTCGTGGATCGTAGTTGTCAGATATTATTATGCAATGAATAATTGTATTATTTAAAATCCGCCGCTGAGTAATAGGCAAACTAGAATAAGTGAGTCCATCGAAAGCGGGTATAACTCCTTTTAGTTTAAAAATTTTTCCATCAGGAAAAGATCCTTTATAAAAGTACTGTAATGTTTTAAGTCTTTGTTGCCCATCAATGATAATGTATTGATGTGAAAATTTGTCCTTTGCAATAAAAAGTGCAGGAGTTGGAAGCCCAATTAACAAAGATTCAATAAAGCGCGATGCTTCTTCCTCTCTCCAAACGTATTGTCTCTGGAAACCAGGAATGATGAAATCCCCCTCCTCCATTCTTTTGACTAGTACATCGACAGGGAAATCTGCGCCGTAGTACTCTACGTTGAGTCTAGTATTTTCAGCTTCTGCAAGCTCGTTATTTGTCATTGCCTTTGTACTCTTGTGTGCTGTAGCTTTTAAGCTCATCGCTAAATGGTCAATATCCTTAGATCCTAGCTTATGGATTGCTTGCAAGATCCAAAATTTGTAAGTAATTCTCTATTCATATCTGATAATATTGCTATCAAGAAGCACTTTTCACCGTCCTGGTAATGAACGGTCTTGACGGATTTTTCTCTGCCATAAAACTGGATCTAGATCGGACATTGATTGAATCATAGAGAGATTTTCTAAGATTTCAGCCATTTTACGATCGCGTGCCTTTGCCTCTAAATCTGTCTCATTTTCTAGCAGTGTAACCTGTACTTGGTTCAGGATGACTTTTATCGGGGTGAACCTGCAACGGATGATTTAATAGAATAAAGAATCTGTACCAAGTCGCAAAATGCAACTTGGTAACAGAACAAACGCAAATTGACACTTCAAACGCTACCTATATAATCTCGCTGAGCGATGCTCCAACAAGCAAAGGTTATGCGTAGTTATGCGTACCAAGTATAAATTATACGAATTGATAACAAACCAAGCACAAAAAGAAGGCTGTCTTTATCAACTTTTTATACTGGAAAGAAAACTGTGTTAATTACATAAAGTTATGTAAGCAATTTTACGAAAAATCATAAAGATAAATGTCTGATTTTATACAAATAACCTCTGTTTTGAAAAGATCTAGAATTTTAGGTTCTAAATAATGAGAAAATACTAGGATGACCGATCGTAAAATTTGTCTATTAAGGTATCATGGCTGAAATTCAGTTTTCTAGAGACATCAATGAAGAAGTTGTTCCCAATGTACGGATTACCCGATCACGGGATGGTAGTAATGGCACAGCAACATTTTATTTTGAAAAACCAAAAGCTCTTAGCAACCAGAATCAGGAAGAAATTACGGGAATGTATTTAATTGATGAAGAAGGCGTATTAGTGACAAGGGAAGTAAAAGGTAAGTTTGTTAACGGTCAACCTGAAGCAATAGAAGCAGTTTATGTCATGAGATCAGCTGATGACTGGGATCGATTTATTCGATTTATGGAGCGCTATGCAAAACAACATGGTTTAGGTTTGAACCAATCAAAACAATGAAATAAATAAAATTGGGGATGAAGTTAATTTTACTACTTCATCCTTCTTGTAGTTCAGTAAAATATATGAGTAACTTACCACATCCAGACAGTTCAGAAATCATCATAAATTGTGCAGTAATTACAGTCAGCGATACAAGAACTGAGGAAACCGATCGCAGCGGAAATTTAATTAAAAATTTATTAAAAAATGCTGGTCATACTGTAGGAGCTTACGCTATTGTCAAAGATGAACCAGTGCAAATTCAACAGCAAATGCAGGTTTTGAGTAAACGCTCAGATTTGCAAGCTTTGATTTTTAATGGTGGTACTGGGATTGCGCCAAGGGATACAACTTATGATGCGATCGAACAGTTACTCGAAAAAACTTTGCCTGGTTTCGGGGAGTTGTTTCGCTTTTTGAGTTATCAGGAAATTGGATCGAGGGCGATCGCATCTAGAGCAGTAGCGGGGATTTACCAAAGTAAACTAATCTTTTCTGTTCCTGGTTCTAGTAATGCTGTAAAACTCGCAATGGAAAAATTGATCGTGCCAGAACTGGTACATTTAATAACTCAACTTAACCCTAACTTCGCCAAAAACAGTAGCAATGAAACCCAAGAAAAAGCAGAAAAATGAATTTAGGTTTTGGTTGCCTTTTTTGGGTAGGCGATCGCTACTCATCGTTTTAACTGGATTCTGCTTAATCGTAGGAATTTGTTTACTATATAACAGCGTTATTTTATATACAGCATCTCAAAAACCAGTAGGCGCTATTTTAGTATTAGGAGGAAGTATTACCAGAGAAATTCATGCTGCTGAATTAGCTAAAGAATCACCCGAAATTCCTATTTTAATTTCTCACGGTTCTTCAGAACCTTGCATTTTACTAATATTTCAAAAAGTTGCTGCTTCCATTGATAAAGTTTGGCTAGAAAAGTGCGCTAACTCAACCTTTGGAAACTTTTATTTTAGTTTACCAATCCTTAAACAATGGCAAGTAAACAAAGTTAAAGTTGTTACTTCAGCGACCCATTTACCAAGAGCAATTTGGTTAGCGCAAATTATGTTAGGTTCGCACGGAATTTGGGTAGAATTAGAAATAGCAGCAGAAACTAAAGGCGTTCCCGCCAATCGCGAATCACTTCTGGTGACTACAGCAGATGTAACTCGCGGGTTAATTTGGGCTGTTGTCAGCCAATTTTATGAACCGAAATGTAATGACTTAATCCCGCTTTCCCAAGTTGATTTAACTGTTTGGAAAATGAAAGGGTTTAAATGTGAAAGACAAGCCAATCTGCCTTACTGAATGGAAAAAGAGTGATTTATTGCATGACTAGTGGGAAAATATCATTAAAACCTTTGTAAAATTATCTAATTAACATTGAAATGCCATGAACGAGAAACCAATTTTATCTATAGTCACACCCACCAAAGGAAATTATTCAGAATATTGGGAAGAACAACTATTGAAAATAAAAGGAGATATTCAGTTTATTTTAGTTTATCCTCCTGGTGTAGAAATAAAACGGATAAATGATTATAGGGTGAAAAACTTAACCAGTCCTTACAAGGGTGAAACAATTCAAAGAATTATTGGATTGTTAAACGCATCAGGAGAATATGTCCTGTCGTTAGATGATGATGATTTTGTGCATCCTGATTTAATAAATTTGGTCAGCGAATATTTTAAGAGATTTCCCAATAGTTGGATTTTGCGGTTAAAAAAAGCGGAAATAGATTTTCAAAACCAAGAGCGGATCAAACAAAATTGGGAGAGTATTCCTGATGTTAATCAACTAGAGATATGCAAAAAGACACCAGAGAATCCCTATCCCTATCAACAGGGAAAATATCAAGGGTTGTTGGAAGTTCCCATTGCGCCTCTAGACAAAAATTTTGATGTTCGATATGCAGTATGGCCTTTAATGCAGAGAACAGATAATAATGGGTATCACTTTGAAAATTTTAATAATATTGTTTGGAAAAACAAGTTAGTTAAAGAAGCGTTGCAAGACCTTTCACAAGCGATGAAAATTGGCAGTGTTTTAACCTGGATACCCTTTTGGGGAATCGATCGGTTATTAGGCTTATTTGTGCAGGCTAAATTCTACAAGAAGGATGCAATAATCGGTCATTGGATGCCAGATCCAGAACAAATTAGATATATTGATAAACCTCCGGCTTTGAAACCACCCAGGATTCACGTTATTGCCGATGTACTTTTGGTTAAATCTTTTCCCCAGTATGGATACTTTTGGAACCTTTTCTTTAATAAGTTATATGGTGTACCAAGGGTATTAGGCAAGGTGGCAAAATGGAAGTTGATGAAGAAGAAATAAAAAATAACTTTTCAATTTGAGGAAACTAGGATGACAGATAAATTACCACCGATTTATTTTTATATACCGCAAAATCAATGGTCTGCTAAAGACATTCCAGAAAGTGCCGATACCTACTTGTTAGATCGTAAGTTAACTGATGGTGTATATGCCTGGACATTACAAACTTATCTTCGTCTGAAAAATGATGGTTTTCCCTGCCAATTAGTGGGAACTGTTCCAACAGAAGGAATCGTTTTTGCACATCAAAGTTCTCTGCCAGCCAACTTGCAACCGAGGCCAAAATTGCTGATTGTATGTTTGCAAGCGGACAAAGAAATGCACCCTTACGCACAACTTCATGTAGTACCAACTCCGCAAGCGGAAAAGTTTAATCGTCAGGGAGAGTTGTGGAATAGTTATTATTTACCCCATTGGCCTCAGCCTGGTTTAATTCCTCGCGATCGCACGCGGGGCGATAAGTTTGAAAACGTGGCTTACTTCGGTTTGGAAAGAAATTTGGCACCAGAATTGCGGGAATCTTCTTGGGAGGAAGAACTCAAAGCTTTAGGTTTGCGTTGGGATAGAGTGACTCGCGATCGCTGGCACGATTTCAGTCAGGTTGATGCGATCGTCGCTGTCCGCAGTTTTCAATTCCACCCAGAGAACAAACCTCCCCAGAAACTATATAATTCCTGGTATGCTGGTGTTCCGGCTATTTTAGGTTGTGAATCCGCATTTCAAGCTGAGCGCAAAAGCGAATTAGACTATCTGGAAGTGTCTTCTTTTCCCGAACTAATTTCGGCTCTTAAGCGACTCCGGGATGACAAAGAGTTGCGTTATGCCATGATGGAAAATGCGCGATTTCGTGCTGAAGAAATTCGGCCTGAAGCGAGCGTTTTGAAATGGCGTGATTTGATAACAAATAAGATAGTTCCTGCTTATGAAAGTTGGTGTAAAACCTCAAATTTTACACAGAAAATCTCTCTGATTCGTAGATATTCTAAATTCAAAAGTCACCGAATAAAAAATCGTATACAATCCTTATTATTTGCAAATAATAAGGTGATTATAATGCTAAAAATATTGAGTTTTTTGGCAGTGTGTGATTAATAGTTAATTGCCTATTTAACTGGGAAAAAAAGTGGTTTGATAAGCTACTGAGCGAATAGTGGCAATGGGAACTTCAGAGAAATACTGACGGCGGAATTGTTCTTCTTTCACAGTTGCTAAAAATTGCTCAATGCTAGAGAGAACTTTTTCATCTAATATTACTGATTCAAATTGGGTATTTCCAGTTATTTTAACATAGCCATCGCCATTTTTTATCGTAAAACCTAATTTAGTTAATGTTTGTAATCCTAAATGCAAACAAGTATCGCTAATACCTAATTTTTGCTGGAATTGAATTATTGTAGCTGTTTTACCAGTACGACTAAGAAATTTAGCAATTCCTATCAGTCGTTGCCAGATTTCTTCTGGTGGTGTTTGCTGTGGGGGTGGATAGGCGATCGCTAATTTCTGTTTTGTTTGCCAAGCACGTCGAAACCACAATTGTAAATCATCCCAATTTGTGGGACACTCGGAAGCTACTAAAAGTTCGTCATTGGTAATTGATAATTGTTTTTCTATTTTTTCTCGCCAATCTATTATCCAATCTATTTGATTAAAGCTATTGTATAAAGTAAGATTTTCCTCACAAGAACGCACAGCAACTAATCGCACTTCATAGCGTTTTTGGTAGGTATTAAAATCTAGTTCTGCGATCGCATCACAACGCCCTTGCGGAATTTCCTCTTTGTAATGTCCCCACCATATCCCCGGAAAGCCAACTTTAGTTGATGTATCTTTAATCAAAAAGTTAGTTTTAATGTAGGTAACTTTATTACCAATAGCATCTTTTATATTGTAATTTTCTAAATTTTCAAACCAACAATTTTTAATCATTAATTGTGGGACAGGGTTGCCCATACCACAAGGTTCTAAAACCTTCATTTCTCGAAATAACTCTTGACCTAATTCAGCCACTTTTACCACTAAATCTGCTGTTATTACTTGGTTCAACTTAGTAGGATCTGCGCCAATTTGTTGCCGTAATTGATGATTAATTGCTTCCGTAAATAAGGGAATATTTTCCACTGGAAGACTCAAACCTGCGGCGAAAGGATGTCCACCAAATCGATGTAACAAATGCGCTTGATCTTTAACTAATTGATAAAGGTCAATTTGATTAACAGAACGCGCCGAACCTCTAGCAAAATAGATATTTTCTGATGATTCTTCTGGTGTTTCTACGCTTAGTAAAATTGTTGGACGACCTGTTTCTTGGGCAACTTGACCAGCAACTAAACCTAAAACTCCAACAGGCCAACCTACTTCTGTTAAAACAATTATACTAGTAGTTGATAAGTCTAATTGAGCTAATTTTTGCCATACTTGTTTTTCGACATCTTTCTGTAATGCTTTGCGGCGAGAGTTAGCTAATTCGGTTTCCGAAGCTAGTTTTTCTACCAGTTTTAAGTCGCGACTAGTGAGCAATTCTACACAAAAAGTAGCATCTCCTTGAATGCGACTAACGGCGTTAATTCGAGGGCCAATACCAAAGGAAATATCTGTTGGTCGATCGCCACTTTTCTTACAAAATTCCAGCAATCTACCTATTCCCGGATGTCGCCTTAATTTAGGTGGTTTTTGTAAATCTGTTTGCAGTTTTTCAATACCTAATTTAGCTAAATATCGACAATCACCACTTAATTGTACCAAATCAGCAATTAACCCGATCGCCACTAAATCTAATAAATCTTCTAATGGTTCTTCAGGAATGTTAGGCAAAGTTTGATAAAGTGCTTCTACTACTTTGTAAGCAACAGCAACACCCGAAAGATTAAATAATTGATGATCTGGAGGTAAATTACGGGGATTAATAATTGCTACTACTGGGGGTCTTGCTGGCAATAGAGTATGATGGTCGGTAATAATTACATCAATTCCTAATTTTTGAGCAAATTCAATCTCAGTTAAATTAGTGCTACCAGTATCACAAGTAATAATTAATTTAACTCCTTGTTTAGCGAGTTTTTCAATTCCCTGACAGTTCAAGCCATGAGATTCAGTAAAGCGATTAGGAATGTAATAAATTAATTGTGTATTTTGGGGAAAAAACTGTCCTAAACCTTCCCATAAAACAGTAGTAGAAGTGATGCCATCAGCATCAAAATCTCCCCAAATAGCAATCATTTTTCGCTCATTTCTTGCTTGAAGCAATCTTTCAATTAGCCAATTCATTTCCTGACCAAAAGCAAAGGGATTAGCAGGTTTGTAAAGGTCAGTATTTAAATATTCCGCTAATTCTTCGGCATTACGAATTCCTCTTTGCCATAGCAATTGAGCAGCATAATTCCCAGATAATTCAGGTGCTTGTTGTTTAATTGCGTTAATCAACCATTCTGGCGGTTGAATTATTGGCTGTACTTGCCATTTAGGTTGCTGCTGAGGCATTTTTATTTCCTTAAACTAGCATTTCATTTGTTAAGAAATAGGCGAAATATCAGGATTACTTACATCTGGCAATTCTGAATCTGTTACCATTACTTTAGTAGCAGCTTCACTCACAGCTTCCGATGTTTTGGTAGATGGACGACGGCGCGATCGCTTATATGCAGACCTCTCCGCTTTTTCCCGTTCATAAGCAATTAATCTGCCATAATATTCATGTTTACTCAAGTTCATAGACAAAAAAACGTGCTGACGGGTATTACCAAAACCTTTGCGAGTAAAAAATTTCACCGCTGGCGTATTAGCTGGATCGGTATCTACCAACATAAAACGCACCCCATCTTCAATCATTCTTTCCACCAGTTTATCAACTAATTTGTCACCCACACCTCGACGTTGAAAATTAGGATTAACTCCCAACCAGATAATGTAACCATAAGTCCAGGTTGCTTTGTTAATAATTGTACCCAAAACGAAACCTGCTAATTGTTCGTCTATTTCTGCAACTAAACAATATTCTGGATCGGTATTGTATAGTCCGATTACTTCCCATTCATCCCAAGTGCGATATAAATACGGGTACAAATCGCTGGTAAAAATATCTTCACCCAAATGATACACAGGTGCAATGTCATCTATTTCCATATTGCGGATATAGATTGAGTTATAGTTTTCCGATTGACTCATAAATCAATGATTATCTTTTCTATTACTTGGCTTAAATCTATAATATATTTAATTCATGCAATATATCATATACTCCCGCTTAATTATGAATAACGTAACTTACTTATTAGATAATTCCCCTATTTCCCAATGGCAAACAGCTACATGGGAAAATTATTTAGCTGCTTGCGAAGATCCCAATTGGGAATCAGCTAAAATATTTTTTTATGACGGTTATCTTTTAATTGAGATGGGTAACGAAGGAATTAACCACGCTAGATTTAACTCTTTGCTAACAATGATATTTGTCCTGTGGTTTAGTAGCAAAGGGGGTGCTTTTGACGACTTAGGAGGATGCGTAATTGAGAAGCCAAATGTAGGTGGAGGTGCGCCCGATCGCGTTTTATACGTTGGTAAAGATTTTCCCCAATGGCAAACAGGAGAACCGCGAAAAATTAACCTAGATAAATGGCGAGTACCCGATTTAGTTTGCGAAATTGCCGATACAACATTAGCCAATGATTTAGACGATAAAAAACGGTTATATGCAGCTTTAAAAATTCCCGAATACTGGGTGGTAGATATTAAAGGTGAAAGAGTATTAGCATTCCGATTACAAGAAAATGGTAAATATCAAGAATGTAAATTTTCAGGAATTCTCGAAGGACTACCAATTTCTCTATTATCAGAAACTTTGAAAAGGTTAGTGCAAGGAAATGGGATAGCAGCGATGTGGTTTGCTCAACAAATTTTTAGTTTGTAGTGAATTTGTTACTAATTGCTTTGTTTTATTCCTGTATTTTGATATAGTATTGTAATAGTCAGAATTGAACGATGAATAACGTAACTTACTTATTAGATAATTCACCTATTTACCAATGGCAAACAGCCACTTGGGAAGATTATTTAGCTGCTTGCGAAGATCCCAGTTGGGAATCAGCTAGAATATTTTTTTATGACGGTTATCTTTTAATTGAGATGGGTAACGAAGGAATTAATCACGCTAGATTTAACAATCTCTTAACACTGGTGTTTGGCTTTTGGTTTAGTAGCAAAGGGGGTGCTTTTGACGACTTAGGAGGGTGCGTAATTGAGAAGCCAAATGTAGGTGGAGGTGCGCCCGATCGCGTTTTATACGTTGGTAAAGATTTTCCCCAATGGCAAACAGGAGAACCGCGAAAAATTAACCTAGATAAATGGCGAGTACCCGATTTAGTTTGCGAAATTGCCGATACAACCTTAGCCAATGATTTAGACGATAAAAAACGGCTATATGCAGCTTTAAAAATTCCCGAATACTGGGTGGTAGATATTAAAGGTGAAAGAGTATTAGCCTTTCAATTACAAGAAAATGGCAAATATCAAGAATGTGAATTTTCAGGAATTCTTGAAGGACTACCAATTTCTCTATTATCAGAAACATTGAAAATGTTAGTGCAAGGAAATGGAATGGCGGCGATGTGGTTTGCTCAACAAATTGCTGCTTTGTAATGAATATAGCTTTGCTATAATTAGAAAAATGTAAGCTTTGCAGGTAATGAAATTATGGTATTACCCACAATTACTGAAGATAACATTTCTTTAGCACCAGGGGATGAACTAATCCTCAGATTTAGAACTTGGCAAGATTATGAGACATTGTTAAAGTGTCGAGAAGATAAAGCTGGTTTGAGAATTCGTTACAACAGTAAAACTCAAGAAATTAGAATTATGTCACCATTACCCAAACATGGAAATCAAGCCGATTTATTAGCGGATTTAGTGAAAGCTTTACTCCGACATATTGGGAAATACTGGCAATCTTTTACCCCCATTACCCTAAAGCGAATTAACCGACAGGGAATTGAACCGGATTACTGTTTTTATATAGACAATCGCGATCGCATTTTAGGCAAAGAATACATCGACTTAGAAACAGATCCTCCTCCAGATTTAGCTATTGAAATTGATTTAACTTGTACTGCTAAACCAGAAGATTATCAAACGATCGCACCTGTGGAACTTTGGATTTATCGCCAAAATCAACTATTAATTTATCATTTTGATTCACAACAGTATCAAGAGTCTCAAATTAGCCACTGGTTTCCTAATTACAATCTCAAAAATCTAATTCCCCAATACATCGATCGAGGTTGGCAAATTGGTTCTAGCATAGCACTGCGAGAATTTGAAGAAGTTTTGCGATCGTAGCGTTGAAAGTCTTTGGTTAGTGTCAATGATTGCTCTAATTTTCATCTGCTTATTGACTTATTTATTAAGGATATTGTAGCAACTATCGATCAGAGTTTTTTGGGGCGATCGCTTTTGGGATGGGAGATGAGAGGGCGATCGTATTTACAAAAAATTTGCGTTTTTCCCATTCCTCCCAATCAAATTTAGGGACTTTTTTAAATGTAATTGTGTCTTCTGTCGTCACAACTGAGTATTGTTCACCGTTAGAAAATTGCTCTCAAATTTCTGGAGGAAGTTCTAAGTTTCCTTCGGGTGTTAAGGTGATAGTAATTGTTTTTTCCATGTTCGCCTCATTGCATATTTTGTAAATCTTGTAATTCTGATTATGGCACATCTGACAAATCCAAACCAAGAGCATAGGTTTTTATTCTTATTTAAAATGCTCTGCTTCTCTAATGATTTTAAGGAATGGAAGATAGGGGAAAGATCGATCGCACTTAACCCCCCAAAATCAACTAATAGAAAAAAACTATACTATCTATCTAATCCAATTTGCGTTAAATTTAGCGGATGGTGCGTTATTAACGCACCCCACAATAAAGCTCAACCAACAGTTAAATCATGAATAGAGAAATTAACCAGCCATTAACAGCAGAAAACTCGGAAATTAAACTCTTAGTTCTCGACATTGATGGTACGATCGCTGGAGAATCTAACCAAGTTACTGAAGCTGTCAAACAAGCAATAAAAGCAGTGCAAGCTAAAGGTGTAAAAGTGGCGATCGCCACAGGTAGAATGTACTGTTCCGCCTTACGCTTTCATCAAGATATCAATTCCGATCTGCCACTCATGGCTTACCAAGGCGCACTAATCAAAGATCCTGCCACAGATAAAATTTTACGTCATTGGCCTGTATCTAAAGATATGGCATTGCGGTTATTAGATTATTTTGAACAGCCAGAACTGCGATCGCTACTTTCCGTTCACTTTTATATCAACGATCAACTTTATGTCCGAGAAATCACCCCAGAAACCGAAATTTACGCTGTACGTTCCAACATTCAACCAATAACTGTTGGTGACTTGCGAACAGTTTTAGACAGCAACAATGAACCGACAAAAATATTAGCATTAAGTGACGATACCGACGTAATCGAACGTCTTTTAGGCACGCTCAGAAAACAATATACCCCAGCAGAACTTTATCTCACCACATCTGTAGCCACCTTTTTTGAAGCCACTAACCCTTGGGTAAATAAAGGCGCAGCTGTGCGTTATTTAGCTGAAGAAATTTTAGGATTGTCAGCTAGTAACATTATGGCTATAGGCGATAACTTCAATGATTTAGAAATGCTCGAATATGTAGGTATTGGAGTTGCAATGGGTGGTGGCCCTGCGGAAGTGCAAGCGATCGCACATTGGGTAGCACCCAGCGTCGAGGAAGATGGCGTAGTTGCTGCGATCGAGAAATTCATCCTCTAAAAATACCCTTAAATCAGAAAGAGAACCGACGACTGGCCGTGTTTCGTCTCGGTTCTCTTGCTGGTTCGCTCCTCACACATCTGTAACTATACAGGAGGTATTTTAATTTGTCACCCCTTTTAAGAAAATTTTCACTATTTAGACGTACAAGGCGTACAACCCTTGAGGGAAGGCAGAGGGACTCCAGGCACAGAGGGACAAGGGGACAAGGAGACAAGGGGAATTTTTATCTTCTGCCTTCTGCCTTTCCAAGCGATTAGAAATCGCGGCTACACAGACAAAGCCTGCCTCCGCAGGCTAAAAGTCCGCGCAGGCGGACTTAGTTTGTATAGCCCCAGACTTCCAGTCTGAGGGGCAATTTACACATTTGGGATGCTCCCCCAACTACAACTCCATAGGTGCGGAAACACCCAAATAATCTTCTAACAAAAGTTGCAGCATTACTTGGGTAGCCATGAGTAAACCCAACCTTGCTTGTGCTAGTTCTGGCGTTTCTGCTTGTACCTCTCCCCAGATGCGGCATTGGCGATAAAAGTTTTCCCAACAGAGGCTAATTTCTTGAGCGAGTTTTTCCCAGTTGAACTTTTTTGCTGATTCAGAACAGTAAAGAGCATCTAAAGCTGAGAATAGCTGAGAAATTAAACTGCGTTCTGCCGGATCAGTTAATCGCAATTGTCCCATTTCATTTAACCAGGGAATCGCGTCAGGTGCGATCGCTCCCCATTTCCCCTCCCGTTGAGCCAACCGCAGCAGCGAACAACAACGGGCATGAGCATATTGCACAGGAAAAAGGGACTGGGAACTGGGGACTGGGGACAAGGGGACAAGGGGATAATTTAATCCTCCTCTGCTCCTCCCGGCTAAACTCTGCAACCAAGTCGCGATTCCTAAATCAGTTAGTTGTAAGTGCAGCCAACCAGGAGGAATTACTTTGAGCGTGCAATATTGTTTTGGGTCGTCAGACAATTCTTGACTAGATAAGTAAGAAAAGCAATCTGCAATTTGAGTAGCAATATCTATTGGTGATGTGCGCCAAGTTTGGGACACTTGGAAAGCGATCGGGCAATTGTAAACTACTAATGTATCCTTCTGTACTCTTGTCAAAGAAAGATTACCTTTTGTAACTATTTTTTCTGTAATCTGACTACATTTTTTTTCTGATTTTGAAGTATAAATATCATTCTTTTGATTGTTGTGGTTTTGTACCTCATTCCAAAGTAGGATAGGTATTAAACTTTGCTGATGTGCTACTGTATTAATTGTTCTTTGCAGCCAGAACAGCAGAAACCGCTTAACTGTAGGGAACCTGGTAGTTAATAAACTCTGATTCATGAACGCTCAATCCCCCAGCCAATTTAGCTCTCTTTTTTTGCCATCTGTCTACAGATAGAGATTGCATAAAATATAACAAATTCAAAAGTCAAATTACAGATTGATTAATAAATTATAAAGTATCCTTTATTACTTTAAAAATCTAGTAAAACTTATATAAAGATAGTATGAATCAAGCTTGGTTAAATGAGTTAAATTTGACCAAGCTTGAACAGTAAAATCTCCCCAATGATAAAGGTAAAAAAAATACACTCTTTAGTTGACACTCAAAGCTATGCTCCCACAATCTGTTTCTTTAGAACCAAACAATTTAAATCCAGAAGCACTGCGTCCTGAACCAGCACGCCCCTTTCTAACATGGCAGCGCATTCTTGACTGGGCTAACGAACATTATCGTTGCCGGACTTTTAGCAAAGATGAAAAAATTCCGGCTCGTCCGGGATTACTTTACTTAGTGCAGCGAGGTGCAGTGCGAATGGTAGGGGTTGCTCAAGTTAGCGCTACTCATCGCAATCAAGGTACTCGCGCTGTCGCTAATCTGAACCAGGAAGAAGCTTTTTTAGGTTTCATTGGTGCGGGACAACCCTTCGAGATTGTAGCTCAATCGCCTTTTACTTTGCATAGTTATGCTCACATCGACCAAACTTCGGTAATCTGGATGTATTGGCATGATTTAGATAATTGGCCTCATTTTCGCCGGGAAGTATTGGACGCATTTCGCTATCAACACCAACGGAAACTGTTGTGGTTAAGTACTTTGGGACAACGCCGGACGATCGACCGTCTCTTAGGATTCCTCACATTATTAATAGAAGAATACGGCGAACCAGCAGAACAAGGTTACAGTTTACCTTGGACATTAACTCACGCTCAAATCGGTAGTGCGATCGGTTCCACTCGCGTCACCGTTACTCGCCTCATGGGTAAACTACGGCAACGGGGATTAATCGTCACCCAAGATGACAACCTCATCTGTTTGCCTGCGGATACAGCATTACGTCGGTAAAGGGTTTAGTTAGCAGGATATTTTGATGAGGGAAGGGAACTTTAGAAAGTTATGGGTTTTAAGTTTTAAGCTTTAAGCTTTAAGTTGAAAAGGCAATTTAACTCGAAACTCATAACTCACCATTCAAAACTAATCCCTTTGCCCTCCATCCCCTTCATAACTCAATTCATAAGCTGAAGAAGATGCAGTAAACAGCGGCATTTGCAATGTAAAACTGGCACCTTTTCCTAAGCAGGATTTTAGGGTAATCGATCCGCCATGAAGTTCTGCTAATTTCCGGGCGATCGCTAAACCTAAACCAGTTCCCGAAAATTGCCGTGATAAAGAAGTGTGAATCTGAGAAAAGGGAGAAAATAGTTTTACTTGATCTCTCGGAGCGATCCCAATACCCGTATCCCAAACAGTAAAATTTACCTTTTCAGTAGTGCAATTACTATTGTTAAAAGTTTCGTAAGAACGGTAAACTTTTAAACCAACGCTTCCTTTTGGCGTAAACTTCACCGCATTACTGAGTAAGTTAATTAAAATTTGTTTTAGGCGAATTGGATCGGCTACTAAGTACTCTAAATCGTCAGCTATTTCTACTTCTAAAGATAGACCTTGAGCGATCGCTTTTTCCCGGATTAAATCAACTACATTTTCTATTATTTCATGAATAAACACAATTTGCGGGTCTAACTCCAAACGTCCCGCTTCAATGCGAGACATATCGAGAATATCATTAATCAATTCCAGCAAATACTGACCGCTACCATAAATTCGATTCACATATTCCTTTTGCTTAAGGTTGAGTTTACCAAAACATTCTTCTAGCAACACACTAGAAAACCCCAAAATTGCCGTTAAAGGTGTGCGTAACTCATGACTAGTATTGGCAATAATTTCTCCTTTCACCCGATTTAAAGTTGACAATTCTTGGTTTTTGGCTTCTAAAAGTTGCAACTGACGAGATTGGCGAATTGCTAAGGTACATTGACTCGCTACTTGCTCAATCAAAATAATTTCATCTTGACTAAAATGATGGAATTCAGACTGCAATAAAGCAATTGCGCCGATTAAACCTTGAGTATCCCAAATCGGACTAATCAACACTATATTTATTGTTGTTGCAGGTTGATTTTTAAGTGTAATTGAGCCTAAATAGGTTTTTCCCACTAACAATGCAGCACGACAATTTGCTGGTAACTCATCCAGTGAAAGGCGTTTTCCTACTAATGAGAGTTCGTTGTTAATATTAGAAGATCGCTCATTTTTAAAATACTCATGCTCTACTTCTAAAATTTCTTCGGTTGCTTGGAACAGCATCGCACAACAACCATCAATTTCTAAAGCTGTTACTAAACCTTCCACAGCTGTTTGGAGAACTTGATCTTCAGTCAGTTCGTGGCGAAGTGACACTGTTAACTTACGAATTAATTGCTCAAATTGTAGCGATCGATTTAAAGTCTGCGTCCGTTCTTTCACCCTTTCTTCTAATTCTTGGGTGTAAGCTTGCAATTGTTGTACCAAACTTGCTTGTTCAAAAGCGATCGCCATTTGATTTGCCACCGCTTGCATCAATTGTCTTTCATCTTCCGTCCATTTTCTAGGTACGCGACACTGATGCACAATCAACAAACCCCAAAGTTTCCCTCGATCCAACTCCCAAGAATTATCTTTTCGTTGTTGAATCGCTGCTACCATAATACTTCGCACCTCCATTTGTTCGAGCATTTTTCGATAACATTCCGACAATTCTTCAGTGCGAATATCTATGCTATGCCAAAGTCTACCTTGACTATAAGCTTGTAAATAACGTTGAGGAATACATTCAGCTGGAAAACTTTGTCCTTTAATTGATTTATATGCTGGGTTTACTGCTTCTGATGTACAAATTCCACTAGCATCTGCTTGCAATTGATATGCTAATACGCGATCGGCATTCAAAGCACTTTGTAACTTTCTCACCCCAATTTCCAAAATCTTAGGAAAATTAAAAGTACTGCGAATAGTTGCCGCAATCTCGCTTAGTAATGCTTCTCGTTCCCGTCTTTGTTGAATCTCTTTCTCCGCCTCTAAAATATAACTTAAATCTTTCACAAACACCAACAAATAGCTATCCTCAGCTTCTAAATCTCCCTGCAAAAACATCGTCACTTCCGCCCAGACGATCGCCCCATTACGACAAATAAACCGCTTTTGGCAACAGGATTTTCCCAATAACTCCCCATTAATTAATTGCTCAATAAATTTGATTTCATCCGCAAAATCATCTGGATGGGAAATTGTGCGATAATCTAAACGATGTAACTGTGCTTGCGTATAACCAATTAAATTACTCATCGCTAGATTAGCTTTCAGAATAGCACCATCCAAACTCATATATAAAATGCTGGCTGGTGATTCCCAAAATAAAATCTCTTCTTCTGGAAAGTTTTTCCTCTGAGTCGGAACAGGAAATCGAAAATTGGCAAGTCTTCCCCTTTCCAACTCTTTCCATTCTCGATTTTCCATGTTTAATTCTCCATACACTAACTCAGAAGCCATATTTTTAACTGATGGTAGCGATTGTAACAATAACTATTGCAATTAAACGAATTTGTTAATGAAACTTTGTGCTATCAAAGCTTGACTGTATTAACCCAAGCTTGCTACCAAATCGAACTAATCTCGTTCTCAGGTTGAACCTGGGAACGAAAGAAAGAGGTTGGAGGTGCAAGACGGAGTTACAGAACAACTAACGGATAGGAATAAAACCAGCTTTAGTAATTAATTCTTGACCTTCGCCAGTCAGCAACAAATTAGCGTAAGCTTCACCTGCTTGCCGATCTATTTGACCATTTTGTTTCACAATCACAAACAAATTGCGCGTTAAAGGATATTTACCTTGCTGAAAAGCTGCTTGGTTCAACTGATTGCGTCGAGTTGGACATTGAGACAAAGGTACAAAAGGTTTTTGATAAGGTGCGACAAATTCGCTTTGTTTGCGACCGATCGCTATTGGTTTAATAGTACATTGTGGCACTACCTCTGGTGCAGAAGCAAAATAAATTGACCCAGGAGTACTGGCAATTTTCCGCAAGGCTAGAGTTGTCGTACCAATCAACTCTACATTGGCAGCAAAATTTTCACTTTTAGTAACTTCTTGTAAAAATATATCTACCGATCCGCTAGCATTTTTAGGTCGAGAAAATGGTTTAATAATTAAATCTGGGCCACCTACTTGTTTCCAATTAGTAATTTGACCGTTGTAGATAGACCTTAATTGGTCAATTGTTAATCCTGAAATGTTCAAACTTGGGTTAACAGCTACAGCTATACCATCGATCGCAATACTAATTTGTTGCAAACTAAAACCGCGTTTTTGTGCGAGTTCGTATTCTTTGTCGAGTATTGGTCGAGAAGATTGAGCGATCGCTATTTGACCATCTATTAACATCTTAATTCCAGCAGTGGAACCGGGCGGACTACCAATTGGATCGATATAACGCAGCTTAAATTCAGGTCGCGCCTTTTGGATTTTTGGGTCTACTAATGAGCGAATTGGTGCCCAAGTCGTGCTACCGCCATAGTTAAATAATCCAGAAGGTACGTTTTGAACTTGAGCAAAGTCGTTACTAGAATTTGGGTTTCCAGAGGTGGAATTGTTAGGTTTTGTTTGGCTGAAAATATCAATATTAAAACCCAAATTTTGAGATAACCACCAGGCAACTACACCTAACAACCCTAAAGTAATTAACAGGATAAAAATCAAAGTTATGGTTTCATTTTTTTGAGACATAAGAAACTAGATAATTGGTTGGTAACTATTAACACTTAAAAATTTCGGTAAATCAGTTTGTAAATTAACCGGAATAGAGTAGTAATAGCGATCGCTACCAATCCCACAACAATTGGCACTCCAATTATAAATCCTATACTGTAACTACGCAACAGAAACCAAACCAAAGCTAATGTGAGTCCAGCAATAATTAATAAATCAAACTTTTCAATAATGCGGCGATTTTGAGCAAAAATCAAACCTGCCAAAATCATCACCCATAAGCCTATACTGATACCTGGGGAAATAGGTAAATAACGCAAACATAACAACAACAACCCCCCTTCAAATCCGGTAAATGCTGCTCCTACTAGCACTTCCCACAAGGTAAATCTTGGTTGAGGAGAAGATGGAACTAAAGGGGGTGCAGACTGAGAAATAGTTGGTGGATTTGGTGGTAGTTGAGGTACTGAATTGATTACTTGGGGTTGAATTGGTGCGGAAGTAAATTCGTTGTTGAGTGCTGCTAGTACTTCTGCTGCTGAAGGAAAACGCTGTTGGGGTATAGGTAGCAACATTCGGTCTAAAATACTAGCTAATCGATCGCTCACCTGCACATAATTTCGCCATCGCCATTCACTACTATAAGAATCATATAATTCCTGTGGAGATTTGCCAGTAAGTAAAGTTAAACAAGTAACAGCAAGAGCGTATAAATCTGTCGCTGGGTAAACTTGAGAACCACTCATTTGTTCTGGAGGAGCATATCCCGGAGTATAAATTATTCCCGTTGATTTGTGAGAGATTCCCGAAAGAGGTACGCTGGTTACTTGTTTGACTGCACCAAAATCTAATAAATACAAACGACCTTGACGATCGCGCATAATATTAGAAGGCTTAATATCACGATGAATTGTCCCTTTTTCATGTACAAATTGCAAGACGTGGAGAATTTCCCGCAAAATTTCTTCCACTTCATCTTCCAAAAAATTACCCTTGCGTTTCTGTTCTTCATCCAAAGTTTGACCATTGATAAACTCTTGGACTAAGTAAAAAAATTGGTCTTCTTTTCCCGAAATTCGATTAAGAACACTTAGCTCAAAAAAGGCATATAATTCTGGAATTTGAGGATGTTCATTGCCCAATTGTTCTAAAACTTCTGCTTCCCGTTCAAACAAAATTTGCGCTTTTCGGAGTTGATTAGGAGCTAAGTTTTCTGGAGGACGAAATACTTTTACCACACAACTACGCATAGTTGGAGTATCGCGATCGCGTGCTAAAACTGCCACCCCAAATCCTCCTTTTCCCAACAATTTCCCAGGTAAATAACGATCCCTTAAAATCAACGGCATCCCACAAGCAGTGCAATACTTTTGCGACACTCGTTTAAGAACTGTTAAATCGTCGAGTTCCGCGAAACTATTCACCGGACGGGGACAACCTGAACGAGTGCAGTAAAGTTCCATAAAAGTTAATGGCTCATTGTAGCTTTTAGCAACCGCAAAGGTTATGTGCCATTAGCTGGAAAAATTTTACCAGCTTGGGGCAGCACAACAGTTTTCTGAGAATTAGCAATATTAATTGTTGGTTCTACTACTTCCCTAGTCCATCCCGGCATGGCAAACAGCGGTAAAATTTCATGACTAAAAGCTTCTGCTGCTTTAGAACGGTAACGATGAGGATTAAAAATTACCGACAGCATTCGTTTTACCACCACTTCATCAATATTGGCACGGTGCAGAATTCCCATTTGCAGTTCTTTTTCGATCGCCGAAACTGAAACAAAAGCCGCACCCAAACCCGACTGTACAGCATTTTTAATTGCCTCTATGGAATTAAGTTCCATATCAATTTTCAACCTGCGAGTATCGATACCACAGCGAGTCAACACTTGATCGATTACCTTACGAATAGTTGATTGAGAATCGAGAGCAATAAAACCTAACTTGTACAAGTCATCTTTTTGGATGATTTCCAACTTAGCAAAGGGATGAATCACGGGAATAATTAACGCCAACTCATCCTCTACATAAGGTTGAATTTGCAAAGATTCGTTCAATTCCGAGGGAATTTCGCCACCAATAATTGCCAAATCAACTTGTCCATTTGCCACACTCCAAGCAGTGCGCCTTGTCGAGTGAACGTGCAATTGTACCGACACATCTGGATACCTTTGGCGGAACATTCCGATCATCCGAGGTAACAGATAGGTTCCAGTAGTTTGACTGGCTCCCACGATCAGGGTACCACCTTGGAGATTTTGTAAATCTTCGATCGCTCGACAAGTCTCTTCACAAAGCGAGAGAATTTTTTCGCCGTAGCTCAACAGGAGATACCCTGCTTCTGTTAATTGTGCCCTGCGCCCACCGCGATCGAACAAAGGCACATCCAACTGCCTTTCTAGATTTTGCACCTGTAAACTAACAGCGGGTTGAGAGACATACAGACTATCAGCGGCGCGTTTGAAGCTTCCCTCAGCGGCGATCGCTTTGAGAATACGCAACTGATCTAAAGTGAAAGGAAGGTCGGTCATACGGCTAAACCTGAATGTGAAAAGGAGCCAGAAGACGACAAACCCGGTTAAATTGGGTTTGACTCAAACGCTTAGTTACTAATACAGTTTAGAGATCTTAGGTACAAATATGAAGTAACACCACCCAAGAAAAAGTCTTCTAAGAGTAATTTCTGACATGGTTTGTGCTGTAATTGAATCGATTGATAATTCTTCAAATTCTGTAATGTTATTTACTTGGTTTACGCCCAGTCACGGAATTATCCTGGGACTGTTGTTAAGTTTTGCGATCGCTCACAGTGGATTAGCAGCATTGCGTCCTTGGGGAGAAAAATTAATTGGCCCTAGAATGTACCGCATATTATTTGCCCTCGTCAGCTTACCCCTAGCCACTGTATTAATCATCTACTTTTGTAACCATCGATATGACGGCTTACAGATGTGGCAAGTTCAAGGAATACCGGGAGTAGAACCCTTAGTTTGGGTGTTATCTGCCGTATCCTTCCTCTTTTTGTACCCTGCAACCTTTAACCTGCTGGAAATTGCCGCCATTCAAAAACCAGAAGTACACCTTTACGAAACCGGAATCATACGGATTACCAGACATCCCCAGATGGTCGGACAGATAATCTGGTGCATAGCTCACACCATCTGGATTGGTACCACTTTTACCCTAGTTACGTCAATCGGTTTGATTCTACACCATTGTTTTGGAGTCTGGCACGGGGATCGCCGATTACTAGCCCGTTACGGCGCAGCCTTCACAGCTGTTAAAGAAAGAACTTCGATCGTCCCATTTTTAGCGATCGTCCAAGGCAAACAAACCCTAAAATGGCAAGAATTTCTCCGTCCCGCATACGCAGGCGTAGCCACCTTCGTCCTCCTCCTCTGGTGGGCACATCCCCTCTTGATTAACGCCACCGCTAGGGTTGCTTGGTAAAGGGGACTGGGGACTGGGGAAAGTTTTGAGTTTTGAGTTTTGAGTTTTGAGTTAGGGAAATAGTTCTAAGTTAATGAGCTTCCCAAGAGTCCCAAGATTCTCCCAGTCCCCAGTCCCCAGTCCCTAGTCCCCAGTCCCCAGTCCCCAGTCCCCAGTCCCCAGTCCCTAAAATTCTTAACTCAAAACTCATAACTCAAAACTCATCAATTCAGCCCAGTGCATAGTCTCCTGGCACTTCTACAGGATTCATTGATCCCCGAACCTTAAATTGCTTATAAAAACTTCTGAGTCAGACGATCCCGAATCGATGTAGCATGATCCCAAGACAAATAAAAAAAATCTATAAGTTATTATCTTGAGGGTCATGGTACTGTCAGTCAACGAGCGGACATTTACACCAGAAGTTTTAGAGTCTCCCACACCAGTACTAGTTCATTTTTGGGCTCCTTGGTGCGGTTTGTGTCGCCTGATTAACCCCCAATTGACTCGTTTTCAGGCAGAATCGGCAGGAAAGTTTAAATTAGTGGACATTAACGCTGATCAAAACTTTAAACTAGCGAATACATATCGGCTAACCAGCCTGCCCACTATAATTTTGTTTGAAGCAGGTCAGATTCTCTATCGCTTCGAGCACTTTCGAGGTAGAGACGATCTCGACACAGCACTAAAGTTGATTTTGCAAAGCTACACAAAACCAAGCAACTATCAGTTGCTAGAACCACATCTCATGTCATAGTAATTCCTGAACTCGATCGCAGTTTCAAACAGTAACAAGCTACTAGTCTTGAGTGACGATCGAACCATTGCCGGAAAAACTATACAGTGAAAAAACAGTCAAGAATATTACCAAATAGCCTATTTCTAAAGAAAGGTTTTTTGCTGACCAGGCTACCAATGGTATGAATTTTTCCTTAAGCCAACCCGGATTTTCCCGTGTTGGTTATTTTATGGTGAAATGAACCTATCAACTGTGTGTCACAATTGTTCACAGTTTCAGCAAAAAGTTAAGTTATATAAAGTAGGCATCAGTGATGGAACTGATATATCAGTATGCTTGGCTAATACCCGTCTTACCGCTGTTGGGGGCGATGATAGTCGGCATCGGGCTAATTTCATTTAGCAAATTTACCACCCAACTCCGACAGTTAAACGCGGTGTTTATCGTCTCCCTACTGGGAGCCGCCATGACCCTTTCCTTTGCCCTTCTGTGGAGTCAATTTACTGGTCATGCACCCTACACTCAGACTCTAGAGTGGGCATCAGCAGGGAATTTTCATTTGTCGATGGGCTATACGATCGACCACCTAACCGCAGTCATGTTGGTTATTGTCACCACCGTAGCCTTCCTCGTCATGGTCTACACCGACGGCTACATGGCACACGATCCGGGATATGTACGCTTCTATGCTTATCTCAGCTTGTTTAGCTCGTCGATGTTAGGTCTGGTAGTTAGCTCCAACCTTGTGCAAGTTTATATCTTCTGGGAACTCGTGGGGATGTGTTCCTACTTGCTGATAGGTTTTTGGTTCGATCGCAAAGCCGCAGCCGATGCCTGTCAAAAAGCTTTCGTTACCAACCGGGTCGGTGACTTTGGCTTATTGCTAGGTATGCTTGGCTTATACTGGGCAACTAGCAGCTTCGACTTCACCATCATGGGCGAACGTCTACAAGCCAGCGTCGAAACCGGACAATTATCCGCCGCATTAGCCGCCTTATTCGCCATTTTAGTGTTCATGGGGCCAGTGGCAAAATCCGCCCAAGTCCCCCTGCACGTTTGGCTACCAGACGCAATGGAAGGCCCTACCCCCATTTCGGCGTTAATCCACGCCGCAACAATGGTAGCAGCTGGCGTATTCTTAATCGCCCGGATGTACCCCGTGTTTGAAGGCATTCCCGTAGCAATGAATGTCATTGCCTGGACGGGGGCTGTAACCGCGTTCGTGGGGGCAACAACCGCAATTACCCAAAATGACATCAAAAAAGGCTTGGCTTATTCCACCATGTCTCAGCTAGGTTACATGGTGATGGCGATGGGAGTCGGTGCTTACAGCGCTGGACTATTTCACCTCATGACCCACGCTTACTTTAAAGCCATGTTGTTCCTCTGCTCTGGGTCAGTGATTCACGGCATGGAAGGAGTAGTCGGACACGACCCCGCTTATGCTCAAGATATGCGAATGATGGGCGGTTTGCGGAAGTTTATGCCCATTACTGCAATCACCTTTTTGATTGGCACTTTGGCAATTTCCGGGATTCCTCCTTTCGCCGGATTTTGGTCAAAAGACGAGATTTTAGGTTCTACTTTCGCAGCTAATCCAGTTTTGTGGATCGTTGGCTGGTTGACTGCGGGAATCACCGCTTTTTATATGTTCCGAATGTACTTCACTACCTTTGAAGGCAAGTTTCGGGGTAATGAAGCAGGCGTGAAGAACACCATTAAGGCGGAAGTTCTGCAAAGCCAAGGTTTAGTTTTTGGCCCAGGTGCGATGAATCCTCAAGAATTGACGATCGAGGAAGCTAGAGGGCATGATGACCATGAAGCCCATGAAGGTCACGGTCATAGCCATGAACCTCACGAATCACCAATTACCATGACTTTGCCATTAATGATTTTGGCAATTCCTTCGGTGTTAATTGGTTTAGTAGGAACACCTTTCCACAATTACTTTGAAGAATTCATCCATCCAGCGAGTGAGTTAGTTGCCGAAGTACCAGCGGAAGCAGCACAGGAAGGTTTTACAGAGTTCCTGATTATGGCTGGTAGTTCTGTGGGGATTTCCTTGATTGGGATTACTTTGGCTTCGCTGATGTATTTGATGGGTAAAATTGATCCGAGTGCGATCGCAGCCAAGATTCCCTCACTCTACAAAATCTCCAAAAACAAATGGTACTTCGACGAAGTATACGAAGTTCTCTTCGTCCAAGGTAGCCGTCGCCTAGCTAGGGCAGTCATGGAAGTAGACTTAAAAGTAGTAGATGGTGCAGTAAACTTAACAGGTTTAGTCACCCTACTTTCCGGCGAAGGTCTGAAATACTTTGAAACCGGAAGAGCACAGTTCTACGCCCTAATCGTATTCGCCGCTGTTTTAGTCGGCGTTATCGCCTTCAGCGTCACCTAGCAGTGGGGACTGGGGACTGGGGACTGGGGACTGGGGACTGGGGATTGGGAGACTCTTGGGACTCTTGGGACTCTTGGGAAGCTCATTAACTTAGAACTATTTCCCTAACTCAAAACTCAAAACTCAAAACTTCCCCAACTCTTCCCAACTCAAAACTCAAAACTCAAAACTCAAAACTTTCCCCCAGTCCCCAACCCCCAAAACTCTGGAATTAAAACCAAAGAAATAAGCATATTTCGTAACTTAGTAATAAAAATGGTATGGACGAGAGTAGATCTTGTTTTAACCTAAATCAGACGAGATCATTCTTTAAGTTCTAGGAATTTAATAACCTGACTCGCAATGAATACAGCTAATTTTCCTTGGCTGACGACGATCGTACTATTTCCGATCGCAGCATCCCTACTAATCCCCTTCATCCCCGATAAAGAAGGCAAAACAGTACGTTGGTACGCCCTGATTATCGGCTTACTCGATTTTGCCCTGATTTCTTACGCTTTCTACACCGGATACGACTTAAGTAAACCCGGTTTACAACTCTTTGAAAGCTATGCTTGGGTTCCCCAATTAGATTTAAATTGGTCAGTAGGTGCAGATGGGCTCTCTATGCCCCTAATCTTACTCACTGGTTTTATGACTACGCTGGCAACTTTGGCAGCTTGGCCTGTAACCTGGAAACCAAAGCTATTTTACTTTCTGATGCTGGCGATGTACGGTGGGCAAATCGCCGTGTTTGCCGTCCAAGATATGTTGCTGTTCTTCCTAGTGTGGGAATTGGAATTGATTCCAGTTTACCTACTGCTGGCAATCTGGGGCGGGAAAAAGCGTCTTTATGCCGCTACCAAGTTCATCCTCTACACGGCTGGTGGTTCCCTATTTATCTTAATCGCAGCTTTGGCGATGGCGTTCTACGGCGATAACGTTTCTTTCGATATGCGTACCCTCGCCGCTAAAGATTTCGCTATCAACTTCCAATTATGGATGTATGCGGCTTTCTTCATTGCTTACGCCGTCAAACTGCCGATTATTCCTTTCCATACTTGGCTACCCGACGCACATGGCGAAGCTACCGCACCCGTGCATATGTTACTGGCTGGTATTCTCCTGAAAATGGGCGGTTATGCCTTGATTCGGATGAATGCTCAAATGTTGCCTGAAGCCCATGCGGTATTTGCGCCAGTTTTGGTAGTTTTGGGCGTGGTAAATATTATCTACGCTGCTTTGACTTCCTTCGCCCAACGAAACCTAAAACGGAAGATTGCTTACTCTTCAATCTCTCACATGGGATTTGTGACAATTGGGATTGCCTCGTTTACCGATTTAGGTTTGAGTGGGGCAATGTTACAAATGGTTTCTCACGGTTTAATTGGGGCGAGTTTGTTCTTTTTAGTTGGGGCAACTTACGATCGCACTCACACCTTGATGTTAGATGAAATGGGTGGCGTTGGTCAGAAAATGCGGAAGATTTTCTCCATGTGGACTGCCTGTTCTTTGGCATCTTTAGCATTACCGGGAATGAGTGGTTTTGTGGCTGAATTGATGGTATTTGTCGGTTTTGCTACCAGCGATGCTTATAACCCAACTTTCAAGGTAATTATTGTGTTTTTGGCGGCTGTTGGGGTAATTTTGACACCAATTTATCTGCTGTCAATGTTGCGGGAAATCTTCTACGGGCCGGAAAATAAAGAGTTAGTAGAACACGAAGCTTTAATTGATGCGGAACCAAGAGAAGTATTTATCGTCTCTTGTTTGTTGGTGCCCATTATTGGGATTGGTTTCTATCCCAAAATGCTGACGCAAATCTATGATGCAACTACCCAACAACTAACAGCACGTTTACGCGCAGCAGTCCCAACATTAGTGGAAAAACCTCAACCTGTGAATCCTTTGCCAATGGCGCTTCAGAAATTCACTTCTGCACCGAAAATTGGTAATTGAATCACAAACTGATTTCTCAGTAGATTTGCCCCTTTGCAGGGGCTTTTTTGTTTGGTAGAATTATTCACAAATATCAAAAAATTTCTTTGAAAAGATTTAATATATATTATAATAAGCTATGTCACCAAAAGAGCAACGCACAATTTTGATAATTGATGATACGCCACACGATCGCGAAACCTATCGCAGATACTTACAAGCCGATCAAAACAATAGTTATATCATCTTAGAAGAAGAATTGGCAGAAGATGCTCTAATTTTATGTCAAACAAAAACAATAGATGGAATATTGTTAGATTTTTTACTACCAGATTTAAATGGATTAGAATTTTTGGCGCAGTTGCGAATGCAAATAGGTAAAGAATATCCACCAGTAATAATGATTACTGGGCAAGGTAATGAAGCTGTAGCAGCTAAAGCGATTAAAAGTGGTGCTGAAGATTATTTGATTAAACGACAGATTACGCCTGATAGTTTGAGATTAGCAATTAACGCAGCGATCGCAAATACGGAATTACGTCGCCAATTACGCGCTAGTGAAGAGCGTTTTCAGACTTCGGTGGAAAATATGCTAGACTGCTTTGGCATCTACTCAGCAGTAAGAAATGAGTCAGGGCGAATAGTAGATTTTCGGATTGATTATTTGAATGCAGCTGCTTTAGCAAGTAATCGAATGACATCTAAGGATATCGGAAAATTTCTCTGTGAAGTATTTCCTAATAAATATAAAAGTGAATTATTTGCCGAATATTGTCAAGTTGTAGAAACAGGAAAACCTTTAATTAAAGAATCTCAGATTTATTCAGATATTTTTGCTGGTGAATATTTAACTAGATTTTACGATGTCAGGATTAGTAAATTAGGTGATGGAATGGTAGTATGTTGGCGAGATGTTACCGCCCGTCAACAAGCAGAAATAGCTAAACAACAGCAAATAGAACGGGAAAGAATAGTTAATCAAATTGCTCAACAAATCTGGCAATCACTGGATTTAGAACAAGTGCTTAATACTACGGTAACGGAAGTAAGGAAATTTCTGCAAACCGATCGCGTAATCGTTTTCCGTTTACAATCAGATGGCAATGGTGTTGTAGTCACAGAATCTGTTGGTTCTGAGTGGACTTCTATCCTTTATTCAAATATATACGATCCCTGTTTTACAGAAACTTATATTGAATCTTACCATCAGGGATTCGTCACTAGCAAAAGTGATATTTTCAATGCCGGAATTAATCCTTGTCATTTAGAATTATTGAGTAAATTTCAAGTGCGGGCAAACTTAATAGTACCAATTTTACAAGAGGATAAATTATGGGGGTTATTAATTGCTCATCATTGTGCAACAGCGCGAGAATGGCAACTTTCAGAAATTGCTTTACTTCAGCAGTTAGCGACTCAAGTGGGGATTGCGATTAAGCAATCAGAACTTTATCAAAAAATGTGCAATGAATTAATAGAACGTCAACGAACTGAGACGGCATTACGGCAAAGTGAGGCACTGTTTCGCGGTGTATTTGAATCAAATATAATTGGCATTTTATTCTGGGATAATGAGGGGAAAATATGGGATACTAACGAAAGTTTTTGCCGGATGATTGGCTATAGTCGAGAAGAGTTGCTGACAGAAAAAATTTACTATCAGAATATTACACCGCCAGAATATCAAGAGTTAGATGCGGAGAAATTGGAGTGTTTACAAAAAATGGGTTACTGTACGCCGTTTACTAAAGAATATATCTGTAAAAATGGTAAACGTTTACCTATTTTATTAGCTGTTGCTTATCTACCTGAATCTAAGGATAAAGGAGTGGCTTTTGTACTAGATATTAGCGAGCAAAAGCAGTTAGAACAAGAACGAGAAAAGCTGTTATTAGAAGCACAAGCGGCGCGTGAGGAAGCAGAAATAGCTAATCGCACTAAAGATAAATTTTTAGCGATCGTATCTCATGAATTGCGTTCTCCGCTTACCGCTATTCTCGGTTGGGCAAACTTGCTGAGAACTCGAAAGTTAGACCATACAACAATTACAAATGCACTGGAAACAATTGAACGTAATGCTAAAATCCAAAACAAAATAATTGACGATTTATTAGATATTTCGCGGGTGATTCGGGGCAATTTACAGATATCTCTCAATCCAGTTAATGTGGCTAATGTGATTGAAATAACTGTTAATAATATGCAATTGTCGGCGGAAGAAAAAAATATTAGTTTAGAGACAAAGATTGCAGATAAAAATGTGCAAATACTGGGAGATGCTAATCGATTGCAGCAAATTATTAATAATTTATTGACTAATGCCATTAAATTTACTCCTGATGGTGGCAGAGTAAAGGTGGAACTTTCACTAATCGCCAAGCAAGAAGAAGGAAGCTCAACTATTTTGAAAAATGGTTATGTACAAATTCAAGTTACGGATACAGGAAAAGGAATTAGTGCAGATTTTTTACCTCATGTTTTTGAGTCGTTCCGTCAAGAAAATAGCAATAGTAACTGCTCTAAAGATGGGATAGGTTTAGGATTAGCGATCGTATATAATTTAGTTGAACTACACAACGGAACTGTCACTGCTGCTAGTCCCGGAGAAGGAAAAGGTGCGACTTTTACAGTAACATTCCCACTTTTTCCAGATGAAAATTGAGCGAAGATAATTGCTGAAAATAAAGATTAACAATATGATAATTACTCCCAAAACAGTTGACTTAACTAATTGCGATCGCGAACCAATTCACATTCCTGGTTCAATTCAACCTCATGGTTTCATGTTAATTTTGCAAGAACCAGAACTAAAAATAATTCAGGTTAGCGAAAATACAGCCGAATTTATTGGTAAACAGCCAGAAAAATTATTAAACACTTACTTAGAAAATTTACTTAATTCTCAGCAAATAGAAGTTATAAAAGAATGCTTGAAATCAGATTTTGAAACTATTAATCCTTTAAAATTAACCTGGAAAAACAAAACAAAATCTGTTCTATTTGATGCGATCGTTCATCGCTTTGACGGCGTTTTATTTTTGGAATTAGAGCCAGCAAAAACAAAAAAAAATCCTGACTTTTTCGGATTTTATCATTTAGTTCGAGGGACAATTAGCAAACTACAAAACACATCAAAATTGTCAGAGATGTGTAACGTTATTGTTAGCGAAGTGAGAAAAATTACGGAATTCGATCGGGTAATGGTATATCAATTTGATACCACAGGCGCAGGAACCGTAATTGCCGAAGCAAAACGAGAAGATTTGACACCTTTTTTAGGTTTGCGCTATCCCGCATCCGATATTCCCAAACAAGCTAAACAACTTTACACTTACAATTGGTTGCGGTTAATTCCCGATGCTAACTATCAACCTGTTCCCCTAATTCCGCAGCTAAATTCCCTGACTAATTCTGCGACAAATTTAAGTTTCTCCGTCCTTCGCAGCGTATCGCCAATTCATATTAACTACCTTCATAATATGGGTGTTGTGGCATCAATGTCCATTTCATTAATTAAAAACAAAAAACTTTGGGGTTTAATCGCTTGTCACCATGAATCTATTAAACATCTTAGCTATGAAATCCGAACAGCTTGCGAATTTTTAGGTCAGGTTGTGTCGTGGGAATTAATAGGAAAAGAAGAAAACGAAGACCTAGATTATAAAATTAAATTAAAATCGATTCTGAGTAAATTTATGGAATCGATTCCTCAAAATAAGGATTTTGTAGATGGTTTAATTCAATCAGAAACAGATTTGTTAAACTTAACTAGTGCTGGGGGAGTGGCGATTTGCCAGAACGATCGATGGGTAGCGATCGGACAAACTCCAGAAATTTCCGAATTAGAAAATTTACTTGAATGGATTGAAAGCAAGATACCAGGAAATTTATTTCACACCGATGCTTTATCTAAAGAGTATCCAGAAGCCGAAAAATATCAGAAAATTGTCAGCGGAGTAATCGCCTTAGCAATCTCAAAAGTTAATCGTAATTATATCTTCTGGTTTCGTCCCGAAGTAATTCAAACAGTCAACTGGGGTGGTAATCCTAACAAACCCGTAGAAGTACAAGAAGATAATATTTTGCATCTTTCTCCCCGTAAATCTTTCGCCCTTTGGCAAGAAACAGTAAAAGGCAAATCTTTAGCGTGGAAACCTTGCGAAATTGAAGCAGTTTTAGAACTGCGGAGTGCCATTGTGGGAATTGTTTTGCGTCGCGCCGATGAACTAGCGAAAATTAACGTAGAGTTAGAACGTAGCAATAACGAACTAGATGCTTTTGCTTACATCGCTTCTCACGATCTAAAAGAACCATTACGGGGAATTCATAATTACGCTAGTTTCTTAATAGAAGATTATGCCGATGTTTTGCATGAAGAAGGAGTTTCAAAATTAGAAACTTTAGTTCGTCTGACACAGCGGATGGAAGATTTGATCGATTCCTTACTACATTTTTCACGACTGGGACGAGTAGCATTAGCTTGGCAAGAAACCGATTTGAATGATTTAGTTAGAAGTGTAATTGATGTGTTGAAATTGAGTTTGCCAATGTCTAATATAGAAATTCGTATACCTCGACCTTTACCAAGAATAAAATGCGATCGCATCCAAATCAGCGAAGTTTTTAGTAACCTACTCAGTAATGCCATCAAATATAACGATCGCACCGAAAAATGGATAGAAATTGGCTTTTTAGATTTTGAGAATCACTTTCGTAATAATACGGAAGATGCGTCAGAAGTAACGATTACTTTATACGTCCGCGATAACGGTATAGGTATTCGCGAGTATCATCACGAAAATATCTTTCGGATTTTCAAACGTTTGCATGGGCCAAAAAAATATGGTGGTGGAACAGGCGCAGGTTTAACCATTGCCAAGAAAATTGTTGAGCGACATGGCGGTAAAATTTGGGTAGAGTCTACCTTTGGTGAAGGCAGTACTTTTTACTTTACCTTGCCAAGCTAAGCTCACCACTCGCTAAAAATTAGAATAAATCTCATCTGATGAATACCACTACCAATCAATCCTTTTTAATTGTTGAAGATAGTGATGAAGACTTTTTTACTTTTGAACGCATTGTTAGGAAATTGTCAGTTACTCAAGCGATTTACCGTTGTTCAGATGGGGATGAAGCCTTAGACTTTCTCTACCATAGAGGTCAATATACCAATCCAGAACAAGCACCTCGCCCATCAATTATTTTACTAGACTTAAATTTACCAGGCATAGATGGACGAGAAATTTTAGCGCAAATTAAACAAGATAGCGAACTGAGTATTATCCCTGTAGTTGTATTTACAACATCTTCTAATCCCAAAGACGTGGAAATTTGTTATCAACAAGGTGTTAATAGCTACATGATCAAGCCAATTAATGTCAACAAGTTAATGCGTAGCATTCAACTTTTAATTGAGTATTGGTTTGAAGCCAACACTTTACCAAAATTGGTCAACAAATGAAGTAAGAGAGAAAACTTTATGGAAGAATTACTTGAACTCAAAGAACTCCTATTAAAAGGCGACATTAAAGGGTCATTAGACATAATTGAAGAACTGGAAGAAATGAGCCGTGATGATAAAATTACTGCAATTAGTAGCTATGCAATTATTTTGCTTTTGCATTTAATCAAACAACAAGTTGAAAATCGCACAACTCGTTCTTGGGACGTTTCCATTCGCAATTCTATTTGGCAAATTCAAAATAAAAATAAACGCCGTAAATCAGGCGGCTACTACTTAAGTTCAGAAGAATTAAATATAGCTTTAGAAGAAGCTTATCCCAGAGCAATTGATAAAGCAGCACTTGAAGTAGAATCTGGTAAATATGAAGCAGAAGAATTAGCAAAAATGGTTAATCAAGAAGAAATTTTAAATCGAGCGATCGCTTTAATTTTAGCAAATGAATCTTCCCAATCGTAAGGAGAAAACTTTATGGAAGAACTACTTGAATTAAAACAACTTCTACTTAAAGGCGACATTACGGGATCGTTAGCTATTGTTGAAGAACTGGAAGAAATGAGTAAAAAAGATATAATTAAAACCATTCGTAGCTATGCAATAATTTTGCTTTTACATTTAATCAAACAGCAAGCAGAGAAGCGGACAACTCGTTCTTGGGAAGTGTCTATTCGCAATTCAATTAGGGAAATTCAAAGAGAAAATAAACGTCGGAAAGCTGGAGGTTATTACTTGACTCCAGAAGAATTAAACGAAATATTGGAAGAAGCTTTTTTAAATGCTATTGATGAAGCTTCCTTGGAAGTTGCAGAAGGGCTTTATGAAACGGAAGAATTAGAAAAATTAGTTGATAAAGCAGAAATTATCGATCGCGCCCTAACCCTAATCTCACCCACAGAAACCGATAATTTAACTTGACTCTCTGCGTCTGGATCAGATAAAAAAAAGACAGGCAAAAAGCCCGTCTCCAAAAATTGTTTGTTTCGTTATTTCCCCAAAAATTAAGGATTTAAAAACCCTTGATGTTCGCCACGTTTAGCACCTAATTCCTCCAAAGTACCTTGTAACTTTACTCGTCCTTGATCCAAATAAATCACCCAATCAGCACGATTAACAACTCTCGGACGGTGACTAATTAAAATAGTCGTTTTTCCCCGGCGATGACTTAGTAAATTCTCCAAAACTTGCGCCTCACTCACCGGATCTAACCCAGCAGTTGACTCATCCAAAATTAGAATTGATGGGTCATTTACGATCGCTCTGGCAATAGCTAACCTTTGTCTTTGTCCCCCAGAAATATTCGCGCCAAACTCACCTAAAACACTTTGATATTTGTCAGGTAACTGACTAATAAACTCATCAGCACCAGCAATACGACAAGCTTTAACAATTTGTTCAAAAGTGACTTGAGGCGAACCTAAACGGAAATTTTCAATAATCGATCGACTCCAAAAATGAGCATCTTGGGGAACTAAAACCACCTGCTGACGGAAAGATTCCAAAGCTAAATCTTGCATATTATAAATGTCAATGCGAATATTACCAGATTGCGGTGTATATAACGTAGCAATAATTTTCGCTAAAGTACTTTTACCACAGCCAGATTTACCAATTACCGCAACTACTTTCCCCCCAGGAATTGTGAGAGAAAAGTTTTTCAGTAATTCTATTTTGCCGGGATAATGAAAGTTGACATCGCTGCAAATAATATCAGAATCTCCAGGGATAATTGCTTCCGGTTTTTTCGTATCTCCTTCAGCTTCTGGAGTAGCATCGATAACTTCTGTTAACCGTTGACTAGCTGCTTGAACGCGAGCAAATTCATCAACAAACCCAATAGTAGTAGTAATTAAACCTGCAAAACTTTGATTTAAACTATTGAATGCTAGTAATTGTCCGATCGTTAACTCTTTATTGATTACTAACAAACTACCTAACCAAAGTAAAGCTACCGCACCACTATCAGAAACAAACGAAGAAAATACATTGTTAACGATACCAATTTGAGTAGTGCGGAGAGAGAGATTTGCTAAACGACCAAATCTACCCTGTATTTCTTCCCAAAACTGACCAAAAGCGTTAGTAGTTTTAAGAGTTTGTGCGCCTTTAAATGTTTCAACTAAAACACCTTGGTTATCTGCTTCTTGGACTAAAAGATTGCGAGTTTTTTGTTGCAGACTGGGCATGAACAAAATAGTCGAAACAGTCATTAATGCAGCAATAATCACAGCAGCTATAGTTAATTTCCAGCTATAAATCAGCATGAAAATAAAAGAAATACTGGCGACAAATAACTGACTGGGATAAGTAACAACGATTTGAGAAACTAACTGGTTAATTTCTTGAATATCTTGCAACCGACTAACAATTTCACCACTGCGACGAGCTTCGTAATAAGCTAAAGGTAAACGAAGAATTTGTCTGCCGAATTCTAAGACTAAACCTAATTCTAATCTTTGGGCAAAGTGGGCGATAAAATTGGATTGCAGTAGCCCTAAACCACTACTAAAAAGGTTCATGACTATAACTGCGATCGCCACACCAGTAAGTAACTGCATATCTCCCCGAATTAACACATCATCGGTAAGAATTTGCAGCAAAAAAGGCGAAGCTAAAGACAGAAAACCTAAAACAACATTTAGTAGTAATGCTTGCAATAATAAAGCACGATAAGGCCAAACTCTCTCAAAAAAGCGACCAAACCCACCTATTTTATCTTCTGGTTGATTGTAGAATCTGACCGGATCGGGTTCTAGCAAAAGCATTACCCAATCTTCCCAATTTTCGGTTAATTCCTCTTTCGTAATGTAGCGAATTCCCACAGCAGGATCGGCAATAACATACTTCTTTTTCCGCTGTCCGTACAAAACAACCCAGTGAGTTCCCATCCAATGAATGATAGCTGGTAATGGTGCATCATTCATGTGGTTGAGAATTTCGGGGGAACTTTTCACAGTTCGGGCATTAAAACCTAAAGCTTCTGCACCCCTTCTTAAACCTAGCAAGGTAGTTCCTAATTTGCCCGTACCAACTGCTTCTCGAGTGCGGTTCAGAGTTAACAAACGCCCGTAAGACTTAGCAACAGAAGCTAAACAAGCTGCACCGCAATCTTCTTCACTATGTTGTAAAACAACTGAGTATTTCATTGGATAATCTATATTAGTGTTAGATGCTAGATCAGCTATTCATCGCTACCTAACACAAATCAGAAAAAAACACCCATTATATATATGGGTGTTCTTGTGCGTATTTAGTCCCGTTCCGAGTTACATCTGTAGAGAAATTTGGGCAATTTCAATGTGTTTGCAAACTACTTGATTGCTCAAATTTCTAACCTACATATCTAGTAGGCTTACCAGTCGCAACCACCCCAAGCTCCGTAACCACCGTAGCCGTAGCTAGTGCGGTAGTAGGAGTAGTAGCGTGGACGGTAGTAGGAAGCACGGTAGTAGCGACGGTAGTAAGGACGGTAGCCGTAGTAAGAACGACGGTAGCGACGGTAGCCGTAGCCGCAGTAGTAGTAACCACCGTTAACACTAGCAGCTTCTTCAGAATTCAACTCAGTAAAAAGTTCTAGTTTTTGAATTTCTTGGTTATCCATAAGTAACTCCATTGATGACAAGTGTTAAATCTCGCTTAGTAGTTTGCTGATTTGTTGTTCTACCTTGCGAATTCAGTTACAGATTCCCTGCGTTACCCCCTTCCATCCGGAAGGTATGCAGGGAGTTTTCAGAAAAATTTTCACCTAACTAACTGAATGCCATCATGAGTAATAGATTTGATTCCAACCTACTCAATCCTTTAGAAAGCGATGAGTTTCTACCCCCAATTAGTCGTTGGGCAAAGTTAACAGGGCTGTGTTTAGCTGCTACGTTTGGCGTAGCTTTAGGATTATCGGCGGTGATTAAATACAGCACAACTGTAGATGCTATGGGAATGGTTCGTCCAGCAAGTGAATTGCAACTTGTGGAGTCAGCAACCCAGGGAAAGGTGAAAAGTATTGATGTTAAGGAAAATCAGGATATTAAGGCGGGAGATCCGATCGCTAAAGTAGATGAAAATCCTTTAAAAAACCAAAAAAACAACCTAAAGAAGCAGATAGATCAACTAAGCTCTCAACTGGCTCAACTTGGTTCTCAAATAAATCAGTATAAAGCTAAAAATCCCGATTCAAGTAACATTTGGTACTTGTTCCGTCGTTACAAAAACCTAGAAGAACAACTCAACAATACCCAAAGCCAATATTACCAAGTTTCCCAAATGTTAGATAATGCTGTGGTACGTACTCCGGTATCTGGCAGAATTCTTAAATTGGACTTGCAAAGTATTGGTCAACAGGTGAAAACGGGACAACAAGTAGCGCAAATTCTTCCCACTAATACTTCCATGTTGGTAAAAGCAAGAGTGGCACTACAAGATATTGGTCAGGTACAGATTGGTCAGACTGTACAATTGAGAATTTCGGCTTATCCTTATCCTGATTATGGAGTTTTGCAAGGAAAAATTACTTCAATTAGTGCTGATGCAATTACACCTCAAAATAGTGTAGAACAAAGCTCTCCTTACTATGAAGTGACTATTGAACCGGAAAAGAGCTTTTTGGTGAAAAGCGATCGTTATTATCCCTTACAGCCGGGAATGGAGGTTACAGCTAACATTATTTCTAAAGAAGAAACTTTTCTAAGCTTTATTCTCAGAAAAGCTAGATTAAGTACTAATTTATAGGGGAGTTAAAGGAAAAGTGTGTAGGGCAACGGCATCTTTAACATACCCAAAGATGGCGGCGTAGGGACACGGCATCATAGAGATTTTGGACAAGTTGAAAATATTAATAATGCCGTGTCCCTACCATAATAATTTGGTATGCTTGTGATTTAAAAAGAGCGATCGCTAAAGAAATTCTCTACCATCTTTTCCAAGGCAATGTTGTAGCTTAATGGAAAAAATATGGACATGAAATAGAAGAAGTTGAGCAGATCAAGCAGCAAGCAGAAATTGACTCAGAAGAAGATTCTTTAAAGCTCGATCGATACAAAATAGTAGAGACAGGGATAATTAATATTTTACAACTTACGCAAAGATTACCAATTCCTTGTCCCTAAATTATTTAAATTCTCCGCCGTTCCTCCAACCAATTCACCAAATCAGAAACATCATAAAAATCAAACAACGCCTCAATCAAATCCTCCAATTGTGTAACAGATAATTCCTCAAGGCGAGATTCTAGTTCCGCATTTAATGTACCAAAACGGCGCACCAGCGGACGCATTACCATTACCAATGCTTCTTCTTGTCTTCCCTCTTGTCTTCCCTCTTGTCTTCCCTCTTCCAAAATATCTTGATAAATTACCGACTCCCGCATAATTCCCTCCCGAAAAAGATTGCGAATCAAATTTTTATTAAACCTTAAACCTGCCAATATTTCAGTAGAAGCTGAAATTTCCTGGCGTTGTACCTTTGACTCTATTTTAGCCACTTCTGATGCTACTTGAGTCAGTAACTCAGTTGGATTATTTGTAGCTGCTAAAACAGCCATTGGTAGTAGCGCTAGATCTTGTAATAATGGTTCTGGGGGTTGTTCCCACATTCTAATTACTTGATATCCATGACTGGTTAATCCCTGGCGAAACTGGGTTTCTAATACTGCTGAATTAGTAGTTTGTTGCAACCAAATCAACACTTGTGTTACGGGTAAATTGTATTGCCAATAAAGCCGGACAAAATAATTCAACATTCGCAGTGGCATCGGTTTACCAGTTGGCACTTGCACTTGAAATTCTAAATGCAAAATTTCTGAGTGTGTGCGTAAGAAAGTGACAGAATCAGCGCGAATTGGTTCAAGACTCAACTCGGTTTTTAACACTTCTACTCTAGTTGTTGGCTGTCCCAATAACCAGCTAGCGAATTTGTCAGGATACTTCTCTGCCAGATACTTACATAAATTATCGAACTGCATCTCATTTATTTGAGTTATTGGCTAACAATTCCTGACCATTGCACCTTTTTTAACCGATCGCGACGATAGGAAAAAAAGTAATCTGGTTGTTGATAGGTACAATGAGGAGAAATAGCTATTTGTGATTCAGTAATTCCCATTTGTTTTAACTGTAATTCATTGATTCTGCGAACATCTAAACGCACTTTTCCGGGTGCGGAATCTGGGAGGATGGGAGAATTTGGTAGCTCTTGTAAAGCATTTAAAATTGCTGTTTCCGAGTTGGCAGAAACAACAGTAGAGCCTACTTCTGCTGCTACTTCTTGGGAAACTTGATATACTTCTCCGGTAATTGCTGGCCCCATTGCGATGCGAAGATTTTCTAATTTGCTACCTTGAGAAGTTAGACGTGCGATCGCTTCTGGTACAATTCTCTGAGCCGTACCCCGCCAACCCGCATGAATAGCTGCCACCTGTCCCGTTATTTCATCAGCAATTAACACCGGAGTACAATCAGCAGTACAAACCCAAACCGCCTGCATTTCCCGTTCGCTCACCAAAGCATCAGCTGGTGGTAAAGACTCAAACTCTGACGTTCCGGCATCTGTTTCTACACCTAAAAACTTTTGCACTTCGGTTGGAGTTAATACAGCATTACCATGCACCTGTCTTACCCGGTAAAATTGAGCATCCTTGTGTAAAACTTGTACCAAATCTACCGGAAAGCGGGGCGAAAACTGTCGGGTAAAAAAGCCATGCTGCCAGTTTGCCAACAAGCTACAAGTTAAATAAGGCAAACCTTCCCAAAAACACCATTGCCAAGAATGGAAAGAATTAGCAGAATTATTTGGTTCCAGTTCAGTTGTTTGAGGAGAAATCACGCTGACAAAACTTTAGAAAGCAACAGCGCTTTCTATGCTAACCTATACCAAGATTTAGTAAATTAAAAATTTAGAATTAATGGTGGGATTCGATCGGCAGAAGTTTACCGAAGCATTAGACATAGTAAAACAGAACTATCACCATCTAAAGCAACCTGTCAACAACCACTTTACACTTCATTTATTTGACATTCTCCCTTCCACCAATCAAAAACTTTGGCAACTAATTGCACAAGGCGCAGCACCGGGAACCGTCGTCATTGCCACCGAACAACAAGCAGGCAAAGGTCAATGGGGTCGGCAGTGGTACTCGCCTCCAGGTGGATTATACTTATCTTTGTCATTAACTCCTAATTTGCCAGTAAAACAGGCCGCTCAACTAACCATGAGTAGCGCTTGGGGAATAGCGCAAAATTTACGCCAACTTGGTATCCCAGTCTACCTCAAATGGCCTAACGATCTGGTAATTTCTAAATATAAACTTGGCGGCATTCTAGTAGAAACTAGAGTTCAGCAAGAGCGCATTACCAAAGCAGTAATTGGTGTTGGTATTAATTGGGTTAATCCAGTTCCAGAAACAGGTATTAACCTGCAATCTTGGCAAGAAAATCATCCCGGACTAATATCTTCACTAGAAATGTTAGCTGCCCTTGCCCTGACAGGAATAGTATCAGGATACGAATACTGGCAGCAAGAAGGAGTAGCTGCATTCTTGCCCGCTTACGAAAAACTGTTAAACAATATAGGTGGTTCCATAGAAATTAATGGACAGCAAGCAGTGATAGTTGGGGTTTCGGAAACTGGGGATTTGCGAGTTTGCTTAAAGAGTGTGGGGGAAACCCCCGCTTCAGAAATTCATCTGGCATTAGGTACAATCAGTTTGGGTTATTCTTAAAAATTTTGTGAGTAATTAATACGGTGTGATGGAGATGGAAAAACCAAATTACGAAAACGAGCAAATAAGAGAAACTGACTCAAAAAATCAACTAGGGGAAACAAGCGTCAGTCATACGCCCAAGATTGCTGATTTTTGGCAACGTTCCTTGCTGATGAATGGGTTAGGGTGGTTGGGAGCGATCGCATTTCTCAGCAGTAGCATAGTTTGGGTAGAAAATTCCCATTCTGGGATAGCCTTTGCTGCTCCCGAAATCCCAGAAATTATGCCCAAAGCTGCGCCAGACATTCCCGCACCACCAGCAAAAGAACCCGAACCTGAGCCTGTATTCATCAGACGTACCCCAACCCCTTCACCTAGCTCATCCACTAGCACTAGAACTCGATCGCAAAACCGGGTCACTCAATCTCGGAGCAACAGCACTAACACTAACAACACCAATAGCAACTCCTACATCGACCCAACAGATTACAGCATAGGAGCAACCAATAGAAGAGACATACCAGGACGTTCCTATCAACCACCAAGCGCTGTAGTATTCCAAGAACGTTACAAACCTAATCAGCGAGTAGTTCCACAATCACCTCTTGAAGAACCTAGCACGGATGTAGCAGCAGTAAGACGGAGAGGCAGAAGAAGTGCGATGACTGCTCGTCGTGGTAATGCTTCTCTTACTCAAATTAGCCGCGCACCAAGAACTTACGACATAGAGCGTCCAGATTCTGCCGAAATCAGTCGCGTCCCCAGAATTTACGAAATTGAACGCAACACTCGTCGTACTCAAAACAGTCGCGTTGCCAGAACTTATGAAATTGAGCGGATAACTCTAGAACCATTAAACCGGATCTCGCAAAGACGATCGAACCAAGGAATAGAGAATCCCGAAACAACTAAAGTAACTCGACGGCGAGGCACAACACTAGCCGCTGCCAATCAAATCAGAGTTAGCGCAATTAACATAAATTCCAACGGCATGAGAATCAGTCGCGCTGGAGTGATTAGAAGGGGAGAAACTCAAATTGCCAGCACTAATACCAATGGATTAATCGGTAGTTTCAGGAACGATCGAAATTCTCGGAATCAGGTTTTGAATTATTACTACAACTCCATCAACCCCAGCGATTCATCAAATAACGAATCCAACCGTACTAACCTAGCCTTGATATTCCCCTTAGCTATTCCTGCTCAAATTACCTCCGTATTTGGTTGGCGAATCCATCCAATTACAGGTGAGAGGGGCTTTCATGCTGGCACAGATATTGGTGCGCCAATGGGAACGCCTGTATTAGCGGCTCATGCAGGTAAGGTAGCCCTTGCCGATTTCTTGGGCGGTTACGGTTTAGCAGTGGTATTGCGTCACAATCAAGATGCCCAAGAAACCCGCTACGGTCATCTTTCCGAAGTTACCGTTAAACCTGGAGATTGGGTAGAACAGGGAACAGTTATCGGTCGAGTTGGTGATAGCGGTCATTCAAATGGCCCTCACCTGCATTTTGAAGTCCGGGAACAAACACCCCAAGGTTGGGTAGCTAAAGACCCAGGAGTACAATTGGAATACTCTCTAGCTCGATTGGTACGGGCTTTCCAAAGCGGTCAGGCAACTGTACCACAAGATATCCAATCTTACGAGATGCCACCAAATACCTTACAAAAGGAAAAGTTATCGCCCCAAGTTCCTATACCGAGCGCTGAGTTACCGGAAATTTCCATAACCGGAACCGATTCACCACCTCCGTTATTGTCTGCCGGAAATTGATTTCTAGCAGAGGGGTTGAGGGGCAGAGGGGCAGGGAAGAATTTAAAACTTAAAACTGTCCCACTCCCCAGTCCCAGGCTTCAAACATAGCCGTTTTCTACTAAAAATTCGGGTGTTATGGTTTGGGGAGATTGGCGGAAATTTACGAGTTTTTCGACGTATTTGCCTAAGATATCGGCTTCTAGGTTTACCTGGCTGCCGTTTTTTAATAGGTAAAGGTTGGTGTGGGCGTAGGTGTGGGGGATGACGGCGACTTTGAACCAAGTTCCGTCTGTGTTGGATTCGGCTACGGTTAGGCTTACGCCGTTTACTGTGATGCTGCCTTTGGGGACGATGTAACGGGCGACTGATTCGGGGACAATAAAACCCATTTCCCAGGAGTTAACGGTTTGTTCTACTGTTTCTAAACAGCCTACTCCGTCTATGTGTCCGGTTACGAAGTGCCCGCCTAGTTTACTTCCGACTCGGAGGGAGGTTTCTAGGTTGACGCTGTTGTATTCTAGGCTTCCTTTGCCTAAGCGAGTGCGATCGAGGGTTTCTGGGGAGGCGGTGGCTAGAAATCCTTGGGGAAGTATTTCTTCTACGGTGAGGCAGATGCCGTCTACGGCTATGCTGTCACCGATCGCCAAATCCTCTAAAATCATATCGGCTGTGTTTTGGGCACAGGTGATGCTGACGCGATCGCCACTCTGAAATTGAATCGTTCCTAAACTCTGAATTAGTCCTGTAAACACGGCTTTAAGAAAAATTTTTAAACACGGCTTTAAGAAAAATTTTATTTTTAGTTCCTAATTTTATGCTATATATGCCTCTCAAACGTACTTGTTTAACCAACCGAGAAAAGTAGTTGTTTGGGGAAATGTGAAAATTTTGCAGGCACGGTTAGGATCGTAGTCGAGAGCAGGGCATACTGAGAATGTAAAGACATTCTTATTAGATAGTATCGGTTTGACTTCAAGTGGCTATAACTGCCAGTATTGAGTTTAATCGGTAACTCTCTAAAACCCTAAACTCTAGGGTACTAACCTGAAAAAGTCCAGTACCAGATTATCGTATAAATGTAATCTCCTTGACCAAGGTATTATATAGGCTAAACCAATGATAGAGATGAAAGTCGCTGGAATTGCAGTAGATGCAATCACGCGCAGCCCAATTGTACTCCTGAAAGATGGGACTGAGCGACGGGCTTTGCCGATCTACATCGGTCAAGATCAGGCAAAGTCAATTATCGCCGCCCTGGAAAATCAACCGCCTCCCCGTCCTCTCACCCATGACTTGCTAGTAAATATGTTGGAAGCGTGGGAAATGCGGGTGGAGCGAATTATTATTCACTCCTTACAGGACAATACTTTTTATGCGATCTTGACGGTTCGTAGAGGTGAGGTCAAAAAAGATATTGATGCTCGTCCTAGTGATGCGATCGCAGTGGCGTTGCGTACCAATAGCCCGATCTGGGTGATGGAAGAAGTGATTGCTGATGCTTCTATTCCTGTGGATAGAGATGCTGATGAAGCAGAACAAAGGGCTTTTCGGGAATTTCTGGAAAATGTTAGACCCGAAGATTTGATTCAGCGACGTGGCTTCAGCAGTGGAGAAGCCTAAATTGTCATTAGTCATTGGTCATGTCCACAAATGACAATTGACATTTGATTAAATATGCGATATAGGCGTTTTGGTAAAACCAATCTCTGGCTCTCAGTGTTTTCTCTGGGAACTATGCGCTACTTGGATAGTGAGGATAATGCGATCGAAACTGTACGGCAAGCGGTGGCGCAAGGAGTAAATCACATCGAAACAGCCAGAGGCTATGGGAAAAGTGAGGAGTATCTGGGAGCAGCATTAAGCGCAGGTTTAGGTCTACCACGCTCCCAACTTTATATCACTAGTAAAATTCCGCCCACAGTTCAGGCTGATACCATGCGCCGTCATATCGATGAGTCTTTAGAGCGGTTGAAAGTTGATTATTTGGATTGTTTGGCGATTCATGGGTTAAATACTTGGGAACATTTAGACTGGGTAGAAAATGGCTGTGTTTCGGCGGTGCAGCAAGCGATCGCAGATGGTCAAGTCAGGCATTTTGGTTTTTCGACTCACGGCAGTTTAGAATTGATTGTCAAGGCGATCGACTCTGGTTTATTTGAGTTCGTCAATCTGCATTATTATTACTTTTTCCAACGAAACGCCCCCGCAGTAGAATTAGCAGCACAAAAGGATTTGGGCGTTTTTATTATCTCACCTGCTGATAAGGGCGGACGCTTATTTGCTCCACCGACAAAGTTAAAAGATTTGTGTGCGCCGTATTCTCCTTTAGCTTTAAGTTATCGGTTTTTGTTGAGCGATCGACGCATTACCACCCTCAGTTTAGGCGCAGCTAATCCCAGCGAACTATCTGAAGCCTTAAGCATAGCCGATCGCGATTACCCGCTCACAACTGAGGAGTTAGAAATTTTAGAGGATCTGGAATCTCATCAATCAACTATTCTCGGAACAGACAAATGTAGCCAGTGTTATGCTTGTCTTCCTTGTCCCGAAAATATTAACATTCCTGAAGTTTTAAGACTGCGAAATCTTGCGGTTGCTTACGATATGACAGATTATGGTCAGTATCGTTATCGAATGTTTGAAAATGCCGGACATTGGTTCCCTGGAGTTAAAGCTAACCGCTGTACTTCCTGCGGAGAATGTCTCCCCCGTTGTCCAGAAAATTTGGATATTCCCTCTCTGTTAGATGATACCCATCAAAGATTAAATGGGCCAAATCGTCGCCGACTTTGGGAATGAACTCAGTTGCATCAAGAGGCAGAGCCTCCATTTTTCGTTCCCAGGTTGAACCTGGGAACGAGGAACGAGGATCTGGGAGGTTCTACCTCCCCTGCTACAAGATGTGAATGAAGGTAGAAGGCAGAAGTAAAAGGAAAAGTAAAAGTGGGAGTGCTAAATGAGTAAACAATTATTGGTAAAATTTCCCCAATTAAATTTAATTTTTTGGCTATTTTTCCTTTTATTTTCTGTTAACTTGCAACCAGTACAAGCCCAATATCGAGAGAGGTTTCAGCAAGCAATAAAGAAAAATATCTGCTCCAATCCGGTGACAGAAAATGATATTTCCCAAACAGGAATTACACGACCTAGTATCTGGTGGGCGGAACAAAGATTTGGCAATTTACTATTAGATTATTGGTTTACTTGTCCCGGTGATAGACGGGTATATTTAATAGTTAATCGCCAAATTTGGAATTCCCTAAATTATGTAGATAGATACGCTTTTGTCAATCATTTTGGGCTTTATTCTAGAACGGCTGAATACAATGTGGAAGTATTAAATCCCCAATTAGAAAATTTAGCGGCTTATCGATGTAAGTATGGTATAAATCCAAATATTTGCCAGTTGTGGGTGGAAAGTTTTGGTAATTATTCGCCTCCACCTTTGCGATCGCCTAAACCTAAACCTTGAAACCGAATTTCTCGCCACAAATTTAAGTATTGCTGTTGCGCTTTTGCAGAAAGCGGTAAAATAAAATCACTTCTTTTGTAAATTTCTGGCGAGGGGAAAATTAACTTTTTATCGCGGATAATTTTTGGTAATTCTGCCAAACTTTCGCCAGCAAAAATTGGTGAAGCAGCTTTTCCAAAGCGCGAAAATAAAACTGCTATGTCTGGTTGCCAACCAAAATCAATCCAACTCTCAGCTAAACTAAAGTCATCATTAGCTTTAGTCGGACGTACCCATAAATCTGCCCAAAGAGAGGTTCCAGATTGAGGAATTACTGCTCCAATCATGTTTGAGTAGCGTTGGATTACTGGCAGGATATCTGTAGACCAACCGACAGCTAACCAAGTATCGCCCAAGATCAAGGGTTGTAAATAGTTGTCATTGCTATAGAATTTTACTTGGCGATCGAGCGCTTTCAATTCTGATTTAAGTTGGGGAATTTTATCTAATTGTTGAGTGTTGTAAGAGTTTTGCGGGTTAATTTTTTTTAAGGTTAAACCGATGACTTCTCTTGGTTGATCTGGTAAAGAAATGAAATTTTGCAACCTCTCTTGCCACAAATCATTCCAATCTTGAGGCGGATTTAAACCTTCAGCTTTAAACTTATCTTGATTGTAAACAATCATTGTCGTACCCCAACGGTAAGGCGCACCCCAAACTTCTCCTTTTAAGTCAATATTTCCCTGTTGATTCCGGCGTACTAATCGCTGATATTGTAGGGGTAATTCTTCCCATTTTTTAAGTTGTTCGGTATCTAAAGGTTGAATTAGTTTTTGCTCGATCGCTGCATTTAACCAATAATCCCCTAAAGTGACTAAATTTGCGATCGAACTCGTTTTTTCTCCCCCGGAAAGCAGCGGCAACCTCGACCACCAATTTTGCGGTTTAGGCTTTTCTTGTAAACTACTAAACAAACTAATTAATTGTGCTTCCACCATTAAATCTAATTCACCTTTCCGCTTAAATTTCTGGCGAAATTCATTTAATAGTTGAGCCGGAATAGAATCTTTTAGCAGTCGAATTCTTAAACTTGCCTCTTCCTGACTGCTACAGCCTGCGAATAACCCAGAAATTGCTAGAGTACTAGTACCCCATAAAAAATCGCGTCGTTTCATTTAACATTAATTAGGCAATTTTGCTAGTTAATTTTTCCAAAGTCTTTTGTCAATAAGGATGTTTACTTGACTTAATTTACCTGAACTACAAACAAAGTAACTAATTTAATTAAGGTAACATAATTCTCCTGGGAAAATCTGGTTTGGTCGAATTTCCCGCAACCTGAGAAAGATTGCATAATAAAGAAGTTTAGGAAAAGTTAAATGATTCATAAGGCCGTCAAATTTTAAGAATTTATTCTGTAGGATAGAAGAATAGGCATGAAAAACATAGGGGTATAAGATGGATTCGGTAAGAAATCAAGTTAATAGTTTAAACGACAAGATAGATACGCTCTGTCAATTGGTCGAACATTTAAATGAGAAAATGGGAGAAATGTTGTCAGAAATCAAGCGCTCCAGCCCAAAAGATACCGATCAGTTTATTGGTAGAGTAGGAGAGCGCCCCTCATACAGTAGTTTCACCAGAGTAGATGCTGCCTTAACACACAAAGATATTTTGATAGATAATAGCTACTCAGATTCAAACTCAGCTAATCGGGAAAAAGAGTTAGGGCCAGAAATTCAAATTCAACGCCTAACAGCACAACTAACAGCAGCGTATAACCGAATTGCAGCCTTAGAAGAACAATTACTAGCTAAAAGAGTTTACTAACGATTTGGTGGTGTAATTTTCTGATTTTGTTCTAACCGTGCTGCTAAAGTTTCGACAGCATGGAGAAGTTGGCTATGATTCCAGCCTCGATAAAGGTTTGCGGCAATACAAGCTGCACCTGCACCGACTCCTTCTTTGACGTATCCCTGCTCATAAACTCGTAATTTTTCATAGCCAGAATTAGCAAAACTGAAGTTATTACTCAGCAAAGGAACTGAACCAACTATTTGCGCTAAACCTACCGTATCACCTGTAGGGTCTTCTGCTACCCAGCGAGTTGTACCGACGACTATTTGTTCCTGTTGCCAGGGTAAAGAAAATTCTTTTACTATAGCCTGAATTAAGGCATAAACAGCTAACATTTGAGTGCCTCCGGCTAACATTACGCCGGAGATTCTACTAGCTGCGATCGCCATTCCCGCAACTACAATTTGCATGGGATCGCCAACTGCTGCTACTAATGGCAATACTGCCAAATTAGAGGAAAAATCCGCAAAATTTAGCAAACCAGCTGCTTTTAATCCTTGTTGTACCACAGCCCACTTTTGCTGATGATTACATTGTGGGTGAGAGCTATTAACTTTACCTACAGCAGCAAAACCTAAACCAGTGAGCACAGCCAATGCCGTAGTAGTTCCGCCAACTACACATTCGCTCAAAATTAGCCAACTTGATGGATGAAGCGTCGCTAATTTTTCTCCCCAAACTAACCCTCGATCGAGCAAACTTTTAACTATAGCTAGATCGAGGGCTTTTCCTGTACTTAAACAATTAGCCGCTTGCCCTCCTAAATCAATAGTTGGGATTGCTGGTGATTCCAATAAACCTGCATTAAAAATATAAAGAGGCAAAGAAAGAGACTCAACCACAGCACGGGAAATTAAAACTGGAGAAGCGCCTGCGTGCAAAGGTGGCAAGGGAAATTTCGGGTGAGGTGAAGGGCCATTATATAAAAATTCTGCATCAGCTAAAGCGGTATATTTGCGATCGTCAGGAGTCGCCCCCGCCGCAGAAATCCCCGGAATCAACCCAGTTTCCGTAAATCCCAGCACGCAAGCAAACACAGGTTGACAACCGCGATACCTTTGCAACCAACGTTTTCCCTGTTCTTCTTGCGTGTAAATTTTAATCATAGTTTTTCAAGGGGATTAGGGACTGGGGATTGGGGACTAGGGACTGGGGACTAGGAAAGTCTTAAGTTTTGAATTTTAAGTTAAGAAAATACTTCTGTCTCCCAGTCCCCAGTCCCCAATCCCCAGTCCCCAGTCCCCAATCCCCAGTCCCCAATCCCCAATCCCCAGTCCCCAGTCCCCAATCCCCAATCCCCAATCCCCAGTCCCCAGTCCCCAATCCCCAACACCTACTCTTCATAATCCAAAATCACCTGTACCCAATGGGGAGGTTCGGGGATGGGGTTGCCTAAGCGTTGTAGTAGTAACCAGGAGGCGATGTGGACGACAAATAGATAGACTAAGTTGCTCAAGAAAACCATTGCGATCGCAATTACGTTAATCAAAAATATACTTGGTTCTATCAATAACCCCAGTTTGAGAAATACCCAATCTAAAAAACTGCTTACTTGAGTAATGCCATAAACCCAAAGGTCTTCACCTAAAAGAATCGAAAGTAACCAAAATCGGAAAAAGAAGCCAATACTACCTAAAAGTGACCCTAAAAAAATTGATACTCCCCAATTAGTTCTGCGTCGCCAACAAGCACCCAACAACACACCCAATAAACCAAAAGGAATGAAAAACTGAATACTGCGAGGCGGCCCCATCAACACTGATAATAATAAACCAGAAACTAAAGCCGACATCCAAGCGGCTCTTGCTCCCCAACGCAGGTAAACTAAAGCAATCGGGACTGGGAAAAAGATTCGCAGTACTGGGCCTAAAGGAAAGTAGAAATTAACTAACCAAATTAAGCTGGCAGTACTGGCTAAAAATGCTGTTTCCACCAATACTAAAGGCCCATTTGATTGCAGTTGAGTTTGAGGTATTGGAGTTGGAGAGCTAGATTTTCCAGCATTTTCATCTGCCGGATCTTTGAAAGATTCACTCATGCAAATTGCCAAAAAGTAAGCAGATCTAAATTCGAGAGTGGTGATTAAACTATTATTTTTTCCAAGGCATTAAGGTCGGGAATTCTCAGAATGTCCTGATCCCGTCTAATTAAGCCTTTCTTTTCTAGCTTCGTCAATACTCTGGTGACAGTTTCTCTTGCCAGTCCACTCAAGCTACTCAATTCTCGGTGTGGAAGGTTGGGAATTTCTACCCCTTCGGTAGTTTGTTTTCCTTGCCCATCTGCCAAAAATAATATTGTGTCTGCTACTCGTGACGTACTATCCGACTCTCTTAATCGGAGTCGGCGATTGACTTGGCGCAAACGCCTTCCCATTAATTGGGCCAGACGAACTCCTGCCATTGGCTCGGAATAAATTAATTTTACAAAATCCTGAGCAGGCATATTGCCAATTATTGTAGGAGCCAAGGTGATGACATCGGTGGAACGAGGCACTTCATCAAGTGCTGCCATTTCACCAAAGATTTCGCCTTTCCCTAAAATATTCAGGGTTACTTCTTTGCCTTCTAGATTGTACGTGCGAATTTTTACCCAACCTTCGAGAATGAAGTATACTGAACTCCCCCAGTCATTTTCTAGCAAAATTACTTGGTTTGCTGGATGATTACGGGTAACAAGGTGGGCTGTAGCTTTTTCAACGCTACCTTCTGGTAATCCTTTGAAAAAAGGCGTTGAACGGATTAGATTATGATTTCGGTCTTCCATCAGACCATTCTTTCACTAAGAATATGTTGAGTAAATAAACTAAAAATCAATTGGGGTTGAGCGGGGTTTGGTAGGCTGATAAGTTGGCATAGTATCAGTTTTTGTTAGGACTGCAAATCAATGATAACTAATAGACCGCAGTATCTTGAGGGAAAGGAAGTTCCCGAAGCACTGTGGTGTTGTGTCTGTAACTGACACGATCGGTACGATCGCAGCACTTTATAGAGATTATCATGAAAAACTATGAGATGGTTAGTTTTGTGGCGATCGCTCTTGGCTACCTTGGGGTACAGGGGCACAGGGGCAAGAGCTTTAGGTTCAGAGAATTTTTGTAGCATCTTGATTGTCGGTTGTAAGTCAATTAAGATTAACAACGTGGAATTGTCGAATTCCCGGATAAATGCAAAGACTGTACGAACCTCTCGAATCAATCTAAAATCTAAAATCTAAAATCGAATGACGTTCCAAACAGCTAAAATCCAAGCACTGATTGCTGAGATTGATGCAGTACTTAGCAAAGATAGTAAATCCCGCTTTGGTTGGTTGGTGGGGGATGGTAATCCCGATCGGCAAATGCTGGAGCGAGTTCGCCAACAGCTACAAAAATGGCAGGAACAATTAATTATAATACAAGCTACTGGCGAGGAAACTCAAGCCGCAGAAATCACCAGTTATCAGATTTTGTTTGGGCAGGCTGATAGGGAAGGCGATCGGGTAATATTATCGGAATCATTACAGACAGAAATTGCTTTATTGCAGCAACAACGGCAATTATTACTAAACGAAGTTCAGCAGTTACAGCGACAACGACAAGCATTAATTAATCCAGACGTATTAGTTGCACAACAGCAAATTTTTACAGAATTTTCTCAAGCATTAATCGAGCGATTGCAGGAAACAGTTAAACAACAATTAGCAGAAACTTTAGAGAAAATTCCAGCAGTCCAGTTGCCAGAAGCAGAGGTAGAAACTAGCTTAAAGCAGGAAACAGTATCTGCAAAATTGGAATTTATTGGCTTAGAGACAATGGCAATCAATCCTCAATTGGAATTGCTCGCGGCTGCGATCGAACCTTTACCTTATGCTGGTGTTGAATTGACAGGATTAATTAGTGAAAAACTCGAAAATGCAAAAGATTCTATTACATTGCCATCAAAGCAGAACGATACAATTTCTGCATTGACGGATTTAATCCAAGAGGCAAATTTAACTACGGCATTGCCAGAAGATTTGCTCACAAATGAGTTGCCAGATACTAAAGCGAAAGTAGACCTTTGGTTAGGAGATAATATTGTAGAACAGTTAAAGGAAGACCTTTCTGATTTAGAAGAAGTTGAGCCATTAAATGTTCAACCGCTGGAAGATCTCAAAGAAACAATTACCAATGCTACTGATAGTATTGAGTTAGATTTGGCTGCTGCTGTGGAGCAGGAACAGGAAAAAATTAATGCCGCAATTCCCGAACATATTTTGGCAGAATTTGAGGATTTATTTGGTGATTCCAATAGCAGTTCTGTTGCGGCAAGTAATATAGAATCTAAACCGGAAGAACTTCCAGAAATAGGAACTAAGCAAGAACCTGTGGAGCCGGAAAAAAAAAACTAAAATCCAAGTCATCGGCTAAGAAAAAACGTAAACAGAAAGTGAAAGCTGCGCCGTCGATGTTGACTGAAAATGCAGAAAATTCCCCAAAAGAATCAACTTCATTGACTCTGGCTAATCAAATTGAAAAAAGATTAATTTCTTGTCCGACTCCAACTTCTTTGTTGTCTTTGCGTGCTTTACCACCTTTACTTGTTGCTCCTGCTAGTGTGTGGTATTTGGGAATTGATATTGGTACAACAGGACTGGCTGCTACATTGTTAAATAAGTCTACTAAACAAGTTTATCCGATTAGTTGGTCGGTTGCAGAACAAGGAGATTTAGCAGAGAATTGCGATCGCTTACCAATCACTTTTGCTGGGAAAGTACTACCAAAAAACTTTAAGGCTTATTTAAACGTTACGCTACCATATTACTCGACTGAAACAGGAAAAACTGAACCTGTATTTAAGTGGTATAAACCTCAAGGAAGTGAAAGTTTGGCTTTGAAAGAGGCAGATTATCCAGAAATTGAAGAGATTAATTTAAGTGAAATTCTCTCAGCAATAACAGTGCTGTTATCTTATTTGAATCCTGCCAAAAAAACAGAAGAATTGCCATCTGAATCACATAATAATTTGGTTAATTCTAGCTTTGCTGAAGGGTTATCAGTAGAAGATTTTGTAGCTGCAATGGCAGATTTAGCAGGAATTTTTGTGAATTGTCCGGCTAATTATTCGGAAGCTTATCGGTTTAATGTTAGAGAAGTAATTTTAACATCTGGATTGGTGAATAATGGGGAGCAGATTTGTTTTGTGGAGGAAGCGATCGCATCCATACTAACAGAGCTTCATTTTCATGAAAACAAGTTAGCAACCACAGAAAATAATGACGCTGTTACTACCAAATACAACGCCGGAAATTATCCCATTCGTTGGCGAGGTGAAACTTTAGTGATAAATTCAGGAGCCAATACTACAGAATTAGCATTAATTAACTTATCAGAAAAACTGCAAGATTTAACTTACGAAAACTTTATCCTTCGGAGTTTTTCTTACGCAGGAGATTCGATCGATCAAGACATTGTTTGTCAACTACTTTTAAATGGAGAATCGGAAATAGAAAAACCATTACCAGGCGAACCTGACTTATTAACTCGCCAACAATTACAAATGCGCTTGTCAAGTAGCGAGTGGGGAGAAACATTATTGTCAGCAGCGAGTTATTTAAAACTAACTTTACCCCAAGAAGATAGTTTCATTTTCACTTTAGGAGAAGAAGAGAGAGAAATCAAGAAAAAAGATTTAGAAAAGCGTGTAATTAGTCGTTTTATCCAAAGCTTAAATCGAGAATTAAACACACTTTTAACCCAAGCAGGAAGCTCCGTAGAAGCAATATCTCAAGTACTTTGTACAGGTAAAACTACCATGCTTCCCGGTTTAAACACTTGGTTACGCCAAAAATTTCCCAATGCTAGAGTAATTCAAGAAACCGAAATTAAATCAACAATTAAACCAGAAAACCGTATTGCTAATGGATTAGCAATTTTACCGCTCTATACACAAATTTTAGACAACACTCAACAGCAATATAACGATTATTTCTTATTATTAGAACTGTTACGTACCTTGGGAGAAACACCTCTTTCCCTTGGTAAAATTATCAACTTATTGGAACGTAAAGGTATTAATATTCGTGCTTGTCAACAAAGGTTGTTTGCTTTGTTAACAGGTAAACTTCCCGCTGGTTTAGTTCCCGCAGAATTAGATAGAGATTTGCTCACAGAAGCATCTTGGCAAAATACAGATTATCAAGAAATTAGAACCGGAAAGCTGTTTTTAGAGCCAGAGAATCAAACATATTTGCTAAATTACGATTACGCTCAACATTTACGGCATTATTTAACTACAATTTTGGCTCATACTCACCAAAAATTAGAAGAACCATATACGATTTACTGGTTAGCAACCGTAGAAAAGTAAAAATATTTGGTGTTTTTATTACAGATTAATACCTACTAGGATCGGTTACAATAAGATTATTACCGGAAATTTACGCAGATTGTATGTAAATTTTTAGTAAACATTAAGTATTTTCCCTGTAGCATATTGCCATGATAATGTGAGATAGGTGGAGTATAACTAATGAATTGGGCTTTTTTTATTTAACTCAATCAATAAATTATTTAATCTTTCGTTAAACCTGTAAACTTGCGATCGTAGTAAGACTACCTAAAATTGTGGCTAATCAACGGAGAGACAAATCTACTAATGAAAATTGTCATTGGCAAACAGCGATCGGTGCAAGTTTGCTTAACCCTTCTCTGAAAGAAACCGATCTCCGGGGTGCCTATCTCAGAGGCGCTTACTTAAGGAAAGCAGAATTAAGAAAACTGAATTTAAGGGAAGTTTGCCTTAGTTTTGCCGATTTAATTGAAGCAAATTTGAGTGAAACTTGTCTTACTTTAGCTAATTTAAGTGAAGCTTGTCTGAACTTATCTAATTTGCGAAAAGCAGTACTCAATCAAGCTAACTTATTTAAAGCGAACTTAGTTGGTGCAGACTTAACTCAAGCAGATTTAAGAAGAGCTAATTTATGCAAAGCTAACTTAGTGGGAGCGAGTTTAGAAGAAGCTAATTTAAGAGGAGCTAATTTATGTGGTACAGATTTAAGTAGCAGTGATTTGCGGGGAGTAAACTTACAAAATGCTATCTATAATTTAGCAACTCGTTGCCCCGAAGGTTTCGATTTAGCTAAAGCTGGAGCTTACTTAATTGGCCCTAATATGTTACTACCACAGATTAATTTAAGTGGTATCGATCTCAGTGGTACGGATTTGCGCGGTACAGATTTACGAAGAGCGAATTTAAGAGAAACTAATTTGAGTAATGTTAATTTAGTAGCAGCTAATTTGAGTGGTGTCAATTTAAGCGGAGCTAATTTAACTGGGGCTGATTTACGAGAAGTGATTTGGAAAAAAGCGGTTTATAATCTGCAAACTCGGTTTTCTGAAGATTTCAATCCAATAAAGTTAGGTGCTTATTTAATAGTTCCTAATGTATCTTTAGCAGGAATAAATTTAAGTGATGTAGACCTTTCTGGTGCAGATTTGCGAGATGCAGATTTAAGTCTTGCTAATCTAACAGGTGTAGAGATGAGGAGTGTAGATTTGTGTAGAGCAAACTTACGAAAGACTCGGTTAGAAACAGCAAAACTCCAAGATGCAGATTTGAAAGCTGTGGATTTGACTAAAGCAAATTTGAAACAAGCTAATTTGAGTAATGCTGATTTGCGAGAGGCGAATTTGACTAAGGCAAATTTACAAGGGGCAAATCTGACAGGTGCGGATTTACGGGGGGCGGATTTGACGGGAGCTTGCTTAAATCAGGCAAATTTGAGTAATGTAGATTTACGTAATGTAGATTTAACGAGGGCGGATTTACAGGGGGCGAATTTGAGTGGCACAGATTTTTGCCAAGTGGATTGTACGGGGGTAATTTTAGATCGGGGGAGTCCGATCGCAATTCCCCACCCAGACAAAGAATTTGCCGGACATCATCTTTCCAAGCAGTGAAATTTTAATATAGACATAGAAACCTAGTAGAGAATTAATATTTATGAGTTCGCCCGAAATTTATAAAGGTTGGATTATTGAAGCTAGACCAGTTTTCTGTGTGGAAGTTTGGAACGCTGGTGGTAAATGCTTTATTCCCGTTCACAACGCCAAGAATGCCAAGGAAGCGCTGAAAATGGCAAAGCGTTGGATTGATATGCAAATGGAAGAGGAAGAGAAAAACTTAGAAATTAATGATGATATATCGCCAGATTTTGATGATGATGATATGCCGTTTTAAGGGTAATTGGTAGTGGGTAGTTGGTAGTTGGTTTTAATTGGCGATTCAATAATCAGCTATTTTAAAGACGCTGGTTATAAAGATTGTTATTTGTTTGTAGTACTTAATTTATTATTTTAGAATATTTGCGATCGCACTAAAAATTCACTAACAAATCCCAAAGGGCAACTATTGACCCCGCCCTGGTTTGCAGTCTGCAAAACCCAATGCTTCGGAATCAAGAAAGCTGGCTATTGCCATTTCCACAACGGTTTCGATCGGGTATTCAATTTCAGCAGCGCGTGCAACTAAAGCCAGCCGGATTCGTTCAGGTAGGCGATCGAGGATAGCTTGAGCGTCAGCAGCAGATAATTGTTCTAAGCTATTAGTCTGCATAGAATCTTTATAGAGGAATTTGGACGTTGTAGGGTGGCTCAGTTGCTCTTAAAATAACTGTTTCTAGCTCTAATAGTAGCGCAGGAGTTTCCCAAGGTGAAAGCAAATAGATGGCAATACGGACATCTCGATCGTTATATTGATCGAGCCATGCCCATAAGAAGGCTTTGTGACCACCGCTAAAGCGTCCACGCAAACTTTTGGTTTTGCCGATGTAAAGTAGTCCTTCGGTGCGATGTCTGACTTACCAATAACGAGTGATTGTATAATTGTCTAGCATTGCATCGGCGCTAATTATCGGGATATTTTCTGTTAGTGCTTGGGCAACTAAAAGCCGATCGAAGGGATCTTTATGATGGAATGGCAGAGTTACGATCGCAGCTACATGAGCAATTTTAATTGGTAATATTTCAAATTCGTTAACTTGGATTTGATGCTCCATCCATGTTTCAAAATTGCCCGGAATTCGATACTTACCAATACTAATTTTAATGGCAATTTCCCAATAAGAAACCGGACTGAGCAGTATGTCATTTAGGGGATCGATAATCAAATCACAGGCGACTTGGCTAAGGGCAGAATCATTGAGTACAAACCAAAGAAATGCCTGAGTATCAAGTAGAAACTTCATGGCATATAGTCGCGAAAGTCTTCCAAGTGGGTTTCGTCTTCAGAGACGATAGTTAAGGTTCCGATCGCACTACCAGGCTGGCGAGGCTTGCGAAGTGGTTTAAGTTCGCCAATTAGTCTGGCGACGGTAAGATCCCCCGAAAAAATTTCTACTTCTTCACCAGGTTTTAGACTGGCAATCAGTTCGGGTAAACGAAGTTGAGCTTCTGTTAAGGTAATTCTTGTCATTGTTTTGTGCTTTTATGCGTTGGCGTAGCCTGCCGGAGGCATATCGCTCTTGCTTAATTTTTGGGTAAGAGAGCGGAAGAGCGATCGCTATCTCTGCAAGCATCGCTCTCTCTGGTATGCTCAAGAAAAGCGTCCTCCTTGATCCGTTTGACAGAATATGGCAACCCTACCTTTGTAGATGATCGATCGCACCTCTCTATCCTAGAGAAAAACTGGGGTATTCCTTGCCAATTCAAACGTAATTCCCCTCGCATCGATCGCCTACGGTACGCTACGCGATCGCATTCACCAATTCAATTAGGGCGATCGTACTGACAAATCAAAAAACCTTACTCAGCTTCAATAAGCCCGATGAGATAACAACAAGTACGAGAATTAACTAGAAACAGATTCACTTTCTTTGGGTTTTACTTCCAAGCGAAAACCCATTTCATTTAATAGGGCTACCAAAGTATAAATTTCCGAATTTTCATCACTTAATAACATCTGGCTGAGGTTTTGATAGTGCAGTTTAGCTTCTTCTGATAAATTGTTCATCTTCTCATGTGCTGCAACTACATTTCCCATCGCCAAATTTAATAATTTTGGATCTCCTTCTTCCAATGTCACTTCGATATACATCGCCGATTCTTCAGGATCTTTTAGAGATGAAATTAAGTAGTCGTAATAGCTATCACTCGGTGGGATCTTTACGTTTTTCATAATTTCTCCAATACTCCTTAGCTTTGCTAATATCTTGCTCTTGAGTGCTTTTATCTCCACCACAGAGGATAAGCACAATTGTTAACCCGATTTGACCAAAATAAACTCGATAGCCAGGGCCATAATCTATTCTAAATTCAAAAACGCCTTCTCCTACCGATCGATAATCTCCCAAATTACCTTGACTAGCTCGGTCAAGTCTAGATTTAATAGTAGTTCTGGCTCTTCTATCTCGCATGGAATCAAGCCATTCGGTAAAAGGAACCCTCCCATCTGACGTAACATAACGTTGAATTTCCCTTGGTTGCACTTCCATTGTTTATTTTAATTGGTCAGTACTCTGATTTTTTAGTCGGATGTATACTAGCAACGGATTTTAATACCTTGCGGTTTGTCAGGTTTAATGATAATTCTGCAAGAGATCTGTTTCTACTCTCCTAACATAAATGACCATAATTTTAACCAACGACGACGGCATCGATGCCCCTGGCATTCAAGCATTACAAAAAGCAGTCAACGGCAAAGGAATAATTGTTGCGCCGAAAGACCATTTATCGGGTTGTGGGCATCAAGTTACCACCACTCGCCCCATAAATGTTTTGCGCCGTTCCGAAACAGAATTTGCTGTTGGTGGTACTCCTGCTGACTGTACAAGGATTGCTTTAAGTCACCTTTTTCCTAATCCTAAATGGGTGCTTTCGGGAATTAACGCAGGGGGCAATTTAGGGGTTGATGTTTATATTTCGGGAACTGTCGCTGCTGTTAGGGAAGCAGCAATACTGGGAATTCCCGGAATTGCGATTTCTCACTATCGCAAAGGAAAGCTAAATGTTGATTGGGATACTGCTGCGAGATGGACGGCAAAAGTATTAGCTGATTTGTTCGATCGCCCTTTGAAACCTGGGAGTTTTTGGAATGTAAATTTACCCCATTTATTACCCGGAGAATCTGACCCAGAAATTGTGTTTTGCGAACCTTCTAAATCTCCTTTGCCTGTTAATTATCGCCTTGAAAATGATGATTTTTATTATTACGGAAAATATGCCGATCGCGATCGCACACCCAACACTGATGTCGATGTCTGTTTCTCCGGTAAAATCGCTATTACTCAACTAAGGTTATAACTCAGATTTCGTAAAAATTTAAAATTTTGGTTGGCGATCGCTCAACTCAAACTGGGTAACTAATCTTTCTGTTCATCACCCCTAATTAAAGCTTCTAAAAGACGTTTCTTTTGATCTGTATCTACTAACGCCTCTAAAGTTGTTGGCATTCCTAAAGTGGTAATTACTCCTTGAGTGCTAATAGTGAAACTATTAATCAACCATTGGTTTTCCCGCCTAATAACTTGCACTTTAATTGTAGCTGATGCTTTTTCAAAATCCGCTTCTGCTACATAGTTACCTAAAGTGATTTTGCCAAATTTATGACGATCGCTAGGAGAGATTTCTTTGCTTCCTTCTGTAGAAGTTTGCCATCCTCCCACAGCACCTTTATAAGATTCTAATTTGCCGAGTTGACGACAAAAAGCAATGATTTTTTCTGATTCTTCTAAGTGAGATAATTCTAAAAGTTGCGGTGTTGCTTTTTCGTAAAGCTTTTGAAAATTCCACTCATGAACTGTTTCTAGAATTGCCGCATTCACGTAATCCTGTGCTTCCTCGTTAATCTCCATTGCTTGAGGCAGAGATTTCAAATATCTAGGTAGGAAAATAAATACAGCAACAACGATAGCTAAGACGGTTACTGCAATTAAAGCAATTAAAATTAAGAAAATTCCACCAGAGATCATTAATAGTTCTTTCATGACACCCCCTCTAATCCGACAGGATAGGGGAAAATAATAATGTTAATGGCTGACTACTTCAACGCCCAAGCAGCGATCGCCAGACAACTCCATCCTACTATAAAAGCTGCACCCCCAAGAGGCGTAATTGCTCCTAGCCACTTGATCCCCGTTAAACTCAAAGCGTACAAGCTACCAGAAAAAATTATTACACCCGCAACAAATGCCCAACCAGATATTAACAGAACTGGGGTAGGTTTTTCAAATTGAGCGAACAATAATCCCACGAACAGCAAAGCCAAAGCGTGATACATTTGGTAATGAGCACCTACTTCAAAAATGGCGATCGCTCTTTCTGTAAGTTTTTCCTTTAAAGCATGAGAAGCAAAAGCACCAGCACCTACAGACATAGCACCAAAAATTGCCCCAAATATGAGAAAAATTTGCATCATAATTTTTTCTAAGCAATAAACAACTAAATTCGTTACAACGAACAGGTTTGTTGTAACAACTTTAGTCGTTCATTTTAACCAATAAACGACTAAAGTCGTTACAACGGACTTAAATTAAGCTAATGTTATTGGCAATTTCCTAAGCTGTTTTACGAGTTGCTTCTAGGATGCGAGAAAAGTAAAAACGAGTCTTAGTCATTGCTTTTCTTTCTAGGGAAAATCCACAACTTTCTAAGATTTTCACAATGTCAACTTCCCGATGCAAATATGCACGAGTAGTTTTACTAGGGCCAGGGAAAAAGCTGCCAATTTTCTTCAACAAACTTAGACAAAGAGTTTTTGGTGCAAAGCTAATTATTAACCTTGATTCTGATAAAGAACTGAGATGATTAATCATTTCAGCCGCTTTTTCTTGGGGATAATGAATTAATACATCCAGGCAAATTACCGTGTGATATTTGCCGCTTAATGATTCCAAATCTTGCACGGCAAAAGTGAGATTATGATTATTTCCGAGAACTTCTTTGGATCTATCTTTAGCTTCTCCCACCATTTTTTCGGAAATATCGTTAGCATAAACTTTAGCGCCAGCTTGTGCTAGGGGAATGCTGAGGCTACCCACACCACAGCCAGCATCACAGATAGATAAATTTATCAGATTATCATCTGCTTTTAGCCAACTAATTACTGTATCTACAGTTTGCTGGTGTCCGTTGCGAATGTCCAGTTGAACTTTGTTAACTTCACCATCGCCGTAAATGCGTCGCCATCTGTCAAAGCCAGTAGAATTAAAGTAGTCCTGAACAATAGTTTTGTCGTCAGCTGCGTTCATGAATTTGGGTTTGCCTAACAAGTTGCCAGGAATTAATTTAGCATAATTGTGGTAATCAAAAGCAGGTAAATTTATCGTGCAAAGTCTTTCTGTAAAAGATATAACGCTTTACGACCTTCGCATCAAATTTGGACTCCATTTAATTGAAGATGAAGATTTTTTTCCTGAATGGCGAGATAATCTACCAAAACTTAGTGATTTGGAAAGGCAAAGGCTCGATCGCGTAAAAGCTGCCTACAATAATTTATTAGAATATCCACCAATGTTGGAAAATACTGTCAAAATGGTGGTACTGTCTCCTTTGCTAGATATGGCAGATTTTTATTTGCCTCCATTTCGGATCAAATCAGAAGATTCTATAGAACTTTCTGCGGAAGATGAAGGAGTGATTTATCGAGGCAAAATAGATGTTTTAGTGTTTAAAGAAAAACTTTGGTTAATGGCAATAGAATCTAAACAAGCAACCTTTTCTCTAGAAACTAGTGAAGCGCAAATACTTGCTTATATGTTAGCAACTCCTCATCCTGAACAATCAACTTTTGGTATGATTAGTGATGGTAGTAGTTTTCGCTTCTTCAAATTAGTTAAATCTCAGGCAAATCAATATGCTTTATCGAGATTGTTTAACATTCGGAATCCCGGCAATGAGTTGTATAATGTTCTGAGAATTTTGAAAAATTTAGGTCAAATATTGAAATAATAAATACTGCAAATTTTACTGATGAACAACACTGAATTTAAAATTCGCCCGATGACTCTCGCTGATTTAGAATTATCCTTAGAATGGGCAGCAATAGAAGGTTGGAACCCTGGAATTTACGATGCTGAAGCATTTTATGCTGCTGATTCTGGTGGCTTTTTAATGGGTGAAATTAATGGCGAAACTATTAGTAGCATTTCTGCTGTTAGATATGATGATACATTTGGTTTTGTTGGTTTGTATATTGTTAAACCAAATTGGCGAAGTCAAGGTTTTGGGTTACAAACTTGGCAGGCTGGTTTAAAATTATTAGGTAATAGAAATATTGCTCTTGATGGGGTATTGGCACAAGTAGAAAATTATCAGAAATTTGGGTTTCAGCCAGCTTATCGTCATGTACGTTATGCAGGTTTGGGAATGGCTACAGAGACTAACAAAAGTATTGTACCTTTATCAGATTTAGCAATAGAAAAAGTATTTAAGTACGATCGCCAATATTTCCCCACTCCTCGCCCACAATTTCTGCAAAAATGGATTAATCAACCTGAAAATGCTGCTTTAGGATTCCTGAAAGATAGCAATTTATCTGGTTATGGAGTCTTGAGAAAATGCCGCAATGGTTTTAAAATTGGGGCTTTATTTGCAGAAGATTTAGAGATAGCAGAATCGCTGTTTCTAGCTTTGATTAATCATGCCCAAAATCAACCAATTTTTCTCGATACACCTGATGCTAATCCCCAGGCTATTTCCCTAGCGCAAAAGTATGGTATGCAGCCAGTATTTGAATGCGTGAGGATGTACACCCGTGAAATACCTAACTTTGATATTACAGGGGTTTTTGGCGTGACAACTTTAGAGTTAGGTTAATAGTCTTTGCCAAGTGAAGAGAGTTTCTTCATTTTTAGACGATCGATCGCTTTGCCAGCGTAATAGTTGATAGCCAGATTGCCCAATTATAGATTTAATTCCTATAGCTTTGCGGGGAGAAATAGTGGCTAATGCGATCGCTTTTTCTCGATCGCAAATCCCCCACTTTATCAAATTCTGTACCCCAGCCAATAACGGCAAAGTAGTTCCAGCCAAAGTACCATCAGGTAACTTAGCAGTACCATTTTTCACCTCAATTTCCCTCACATCCCAAGGATAAACCCCATCAGGTAAACCCAAAGGCGAAAGTGCATCACTAACTAAAAAAATTCCCTTCTCATAATCACTAGCACGCAACAATATTTGCATCATCGCTAAAGAAACGTGCTGTCCATCAGCAATTAAACCACACCTTACATTAGAATCAACAATCGCTGCTCCTAATAAACCTGGTTCCCGATGATGTAAACTGGGCATAGCATTAAAAGCATGAGTCACCATTGAAGCACCCAATTGAAAAGCCTTTTCTGCCCGATCGAAAGTCGCTTGAGAATGTCCTAAACTAACGATAATACCTAACCTTTGTAAATAAGGAATTACTTGATTAGTTGCATCTAATTCCGGTGCTAAAGTAATTACTTTGACAACACTTGCATAGCTGCCCAAAACTCGCTTTACATTCTCAAGAGTTAAAGGCAAAAGATACTCTGCCGGATGCGCCCCTCGTTTTTCAGGGTTTAAAAAAGGCCCTTCTAAATGAACTCCAAGAATTTTTGCTGTTGGTTCATTTTCAGATTGCGACCTCATAAAATTAGCAAAAATTGCTAAACTTCGGTGAAAATTTTCAATAGAAGTAGTCACCAAAGTTGGTAAAAAACTATCAACTCCTTGATGCCAAAGAAAATCACAAATGGCAGGAAGTTTGTCGCTATTTCCCAAATTTAATTCAGGAAATGCCAAACCAAGCGCCCCATTAATCTGTAAATCAACACCACCTAAAGAAACCCAGTCGCCTGAAACATCTATAGTTTCTTGAGTTTCTTGCGAATGGTAATTAATGACACCCATTTGCTTAATTTTGGAAATTTTGCCTTCGGAGTCAAGCAAAATTTTTTGTAAACCTTTGTACCCTGGAAATCTAACGTTAGCGATTTGCACCGGAAAAATCATTGGTTTTGTTTGCTGCATCCTCTGTCAGAATAACTAATGACCTTTTGACCTGTCGAACTTTTGTAAAATGACCAACGACCGACCCTTAGTTGGTATTATCATGGGCAGCGATTCCGATTTACCGACTATGCAGGGAGCGATCGCCATTTGTGAAGAATTCGCTCTCACCTGTGAAGTTGCCATCGTCTCCGCCCATCGCACTCCCGATCGCATGGTAAATTATGCCCAAACAGCTGTCCAGCGTGGCTTAAAAGTTATTATCGCTGGTGCTGGTGGTGCGGCTCACTTGCCCGGAATGGTAGCCTCCCTAACTCCTTTGCCAGTAATTGGCGTACCTGTACCCAGCCGTCACCTCCAAGGCATTGACTCGCTTTATTCCATTGTGCAAATGCCCGCAGGAATTCCTGTCGCCACCGTTGCTATTGGCAATGCCACCAATGCTGGACTCTTAGCAGTGCAAATTTTAGCGACATATCAGCCACAATTGCAAGAAAAAATCGTAACCTATCGCCAAAAGCTCTCCGAATCCGTACTTAATAAGCAAACAAAGCTAGATAACGTAGGTTATAAACAATATTTGCAGGAAACACATTAGGTTGGGGATTGGGGACTGGGGACTGGGGATTGGGGACTGGGGGTTGGGGATTGGGGGTTGGGGACTGGGGACTGGGGATTGGGGACTGGGGACTGGGGATTGGGGATTGGGGCGGGGTTAGGGGTTAGGGGTTAGGGAAAAACTCCTCTGCCCCTCTGCTCTACCTAACGCATATATCGGAAAAAAGTATTAATTGTTACAGAATTATTGAACAAAAAGTCTGACTATAGTCAGATTTGAAACCGAAATCGCATAGTTGGCCTAAGTAAAATTAGGGAAAAAATTTCTCTAAAAAGGTTCCGTTCAAGTTACAATCACCAAACGATTAGTCGAAAAAACCCTGAGACGTTTTACACATCAATCAAAAAGAATAGTGCTGTAATCATGTCTAAATTAGTCCTCCGAAAGAAGAGGTCGAGAGCAAAAGCTAGAAAACCATTTCTAAATAAACTGCTTGACCAAGTATTAAGTGTTAAGTTTTTGCAGAAAATGTCGGCGAGAGTGAAGAGATTGTCTCCTAGCTGGCAAGCTTGTATTCCTTTAGCTTTAATGATCGTGTTGTCCTGGGGTTATATGGCGATCGCACAAGATGCCTCGCCCAGTCCCACACCTACACAGCCGGGAATTGTACAAGAAGCCACACCAACGGCATCACCTTCACCGGAAGGCACAACTGCACAGGATGGCACAGCTACTCCATCGCCTACACTCACACCCGTACCCATACCAGCTACACCTGCTGAACCCGCAGCCGCTAGTGCAGCCGCATCTGCTGGCCCAACAACTGCCGAGTTAAAGGTAGCTTTGGATACACTATGGGTAGTAATCGCCGCCTTTTTAGTTTTCTTCATGAACGCTGGTTTCTGTATGTTAGAAACTGGCTTTTGTCGAGAAAAAAATGCGGTTAACGTTTTAGCGAAAAACCTGATTGTATTCGGACTTTCCACCGTTGCATTCTGGGCAATAGGTTTTAGCTTGATGTTTGCTGACGGTAACGACTTCATCGGATCGCTAGGAGGATTATTCCTCACTGGACAAGATAACAGTCCAGCTACAGGAGACGCTTACAAAGGGATTTTCGGGTCTCTGAACTGGACGGGCGTACCTTTAGAAGCTAAGTTCCTATTCCAGCTGGTGTTTGCCGGAACCGCAGCAACGATCGTATCTGGTGCAGTTGCCGAAAGAATTAAATTTATTGACTTCTTAATTTTCAGCTTGCTACTTGTCGGTATTGCCTACCCGATCACCGGACACTGGATTTGGGGCGGTGGTTGGTTAGCAGACATGGGCTTCTTTGACTTTGCTGGCTCAACAGTAGTTCACTCCGTTGGTGGCTGGGCAGCCCTGATGGGTGCAGCATTTTTAGGGCCACGCATCGGCAAATATCAAGATGGTCAAAGTGTAGCTTTACCCGGTCACAACATGAGTATTGCCACTTTAGGTTGCTTAATTTTGTGGTTGGGTTGGTTTGGATTTAACCCAGGTTCGACGATGGCTGCTGATGGAAGAGCGATCGCACACATCGCCCTCACCACCAACATGGCGGGTGCGGTCGGTGGAATCGCTGCCACCATTACTGCTTGGCTGTACTTAGGTAAACCAGACCTCTCCATGATCATCAACGGCATCTTGGCTGGCTTAGTTGGGATCACAGCCCCTTGTGCATACGTCAACATGGGTAGCGCTCTTATTATCGGCTTAATAGCTGGGGTAATTGTTGTTTTTGCAGTTACATTCTTCGATCGATTAAAAATAGACGACCCAGTGGGCGCAACCTCAGTTCACTTAGTTTGCGGGATTTGGGGTACCTTAGCCGTTGGTCTATTTGCCGTTGGCCCCGGTGGTTATCCCTGGATGGTTGACCTAGCAGGTAAACCGATCGGTCCACATGGATTGTTTATGGGAGGCGGTTTTACCACACTCTGGCCCCAAATCGTCGGTGTTCTTGCCGTCGGAGGCATCACCGTTCTGGTCAGTTCCATATTTTGGTTAGCACTGAAAGCCACTTTAGGCATTCGCGTATCTCCAGAAGAAGAACTCGTCGGTTTGGATATTGGAGAACACGGAATGGAAGCCTACAGCGGTTTTGTCAAGGAAGCTGGCCCTTCCAGTATGACAGGTAAATCTGGAGGAATTTCTAATAGTTCTGGTAGCATGACTACTAACTATTAGTTAAACATTAAATAATAGCAGCAAATTCATTCAATAATTTCCCGTCATAATTTTAGTAAAACTGCTGAAATTAAACGGGAAATTTTATTTATAATTTATAATTTTGCAGAGTCTTACTAACCAAAAGAGTAAAAAAAAATTATAAATTTTTAAATTATTTGGCGTGAGAAAACACAGAAACCATATACTTATAATTCGTTCAATTTAGTTGATTTCTGTCAAACCTTTGTTTGGTAATAGAAGGAAAAAGTAAGTGTTGAAGAAGTTTATTATTCCTTGCATAATTTCGGCTTTGGTGATTATCGGGCCAATGGCAATACAATCCTTGGCGCAAGACACATCGCCCTCTCCAAGTCCATCTCCTACTTTAGTTTCTCCATCGAAAATCGACACTGGTGATAGTGCCTGGATGTTAATTTCCTCAGCGTTAGTGTTGTTGATGACACCAGGATTAGCGTTTTTCTATGGGGGGTTGGTACGATCGCGCAACGTCCTCAACACCATGATGATGAGCTTGATTCTCATGGCAGTTGTCGGCGTAACCTGGATTTTGTGGGGTTACAGCCTCGCCTTTGCACCCAACGAACTGACGGGAGCCAATCCCCCTTATGTCATGAATCCCATTTTAGGCAGCCTGAAATGGATGTTCTTGAATGGTGTTTCTTTCGATCAACCAGATCCGATCGGCTACGCACCCACCATTCCCCATCAACTATTCATGGCTTACCAAATGATGTTCGCCATCATCACCCCAGCGATCATTTCAGGAGCAATAGTCGAACGAATCAGTTTTAAAGCTTTCTTCTGGTTTATCATCTTCTGGTCTACCTTTATCTATTCACCCTTAGCTCACTGGGTTTGGGGCAAAGGATGGATCGGTACAATGGGAGCCTTAGACTTTGCTGGAGGAACCGTCGTACACATTAGTTCCGGTGTTTCCGCAGTAGTTGCCGCTTGGATTTTAGGCCCAAGAAAAACTTACCCCACCCAACCCGCTGCCCCTCACAACGTCCCTTATGTTTTACTAGGAATTGGTTTGCTGTGGTTTGGCTGGATGGGTTTCAATGGTGGCAGTGCTTTAGGTGCAGGCCCATTAGCAACTGTAGCTTTCGTTGCGACTACAGTAGCTACTGCTGCTGGAGGTCTGACTTGGACGATCGCAGAATGGGTATTAAGAGGCAAACCCACCGCTGTTGGTATTGCTAGCGGTTTCCTGGCAGGACTAGTAGCTATAACTCCCGCCGCAGGTTTCGTGACTCCTTTGGGAGCAATTTTGATGGGTTCGATCGTCGCTTTCTGCTGTTTTTGGGCTGTTAGCTGGCGGGCAAAGTTGCAATTCGACGATTCTTTAGATACTTACCCGATTCACGGCGTAGGCGGTACATTAGGAGCAATTCTTACGGGTTTCTTTGCTACTAAGGCAGTTAACAGCGCCGGAAATGATGGGTTACTATCTGGTAATCCCGGATTAGTTGTTACCCAAGTAATTGGTGTGATAGCTACCTATATCTTTGCTGCTGTTGGTACAGTAATCATCTTGAAGCTTCTGGGATTGGTGATGCCGCTACGGGTGAAACCATTGGCAGAAGACCAAGGTTTAGATATCAACGAGCATGGTGAAGAAGCTTACGGTGAAGAGTTTGCTTCCGGGTTGAGTCTGGGCGAGTAACTTATTACTGTTTTGGATTTTAGATTTGCTCTATTCTGAACGAAAAAGGAAAATATAAAATCTAAATCTCAAGTCTAAAATCGAATGACCGATCGCACTCTCAAATCAGAACCAAACACCTTAAAATCCAATCGGGTATTAAATTCCCTCAAGAATTACCCGACTTGGGCTTTGTTGTCTCTTGCTGTTAATGCTTTACTAATACTAGTGGTTGGCTGGCTACTACGTGATTTTTGGTGGCCTGTTGATTATCAAATTAGTGCTTCTGCGGCTAGAGAAAGTCTGTTGTCAGAAGATCCTTCCACTACTCCGGGATTAGGAAAAAGGCATCAATTGACCTATCAAAAGTGGATAAATATTTTGCAGCAGGAAGCGGAAATTGCTGCTGCAAAACAGCCTTCACATTTGAATGTTTTGTTGGGTGATTCCTTGAGTCTGTGGTTTCCTCCAGATTTGTTGCCTACTAATAAAAATTGGTTGAATCAAGGAATTTCTGGGGAAGTTTCTCTTGGTTTATGGCGGAGGTTGGGGTTGTTCGATCGCACGCAACCGGAAAGAATCTACATCATGATTGGAATTAACGACCTGATTCGGGAAGTGGATGATCGAACTTTGTTGAAAAATTACCGCAAGATTCTGCGAAGATTGCGACGAGTTCATCCCCAAACTCAAATTGTGGTGCAATCGATTTTACCTCACGGTGGGGAAGAGGCAACTTGGGAAGGGCGCGATCGGTTAATCAAAATTCCTATCAGTCGCATTCAACAGCTTAACCAAGAATTAGCTGCGATCGCCCAAGAAGAAGAAGTAAGATTTTTAGATTTATATCCTTTATTTACAAATGCTCATGGTTATCTTCGCGCCGATTTAACCACAGATGGATTACATCTTAACCGACAAGGTTATCTAGTTTGGCGATCGGCAATGCAAATGTACGCTCAGTTAGTCTTAGGTCAGGACTGAGTTGTTGAGAAATGCGATTTTTTATTATTAACCGGATTCTCTGGGGAAAAATCGGGCGTTTCTGGAACTTCTTCCTCTTTGATTTGCACCTCATCACTAATGTTTAATAGCGATCGGGGTTCAATTAGCAATTGTCGCCTTAAAATCTGAATTTCTTTTTCAAATTGCCGCTTTCCCTGTAGAAAGAAATCCTCTGAACTAGAACGATATAAACCGTTAATTACCTGATGAGGAATAGTATTTGCTAATATGGGCGAACTCATTAATAAAGTTAAAGAAACTCCCCATACTGTCACCCTAACTGCTCGGCAAACTGTCCGATCTATATTAATTTTCATTTTTTAACACACAAATAATCTTACGTCAATCCTATTATATAGCCAGTCTAAATGAATTGTGAAAAAGCATCGTAGTTTTTAAAGTTAGGAACATTAAAAAGTTTGAAATCAACAAAAAGCTGAAATAACCGCTTCACAATGGCAAAACTTTTACCAAACCGATAAAATCTTCTTAGTAAATTTTTTAACTGTAGCCAAATTGCTTCTACAGGATTTTCTTGGGGAGCGTAAGGCGCAAATCTATGACAAGTAACATTCCATTCTTCGGGAGTCATTTCTTGATTCTGTTGAGTTAAAAATTTTTTCATTTCCTCTCCTCTATGATAACTAGCTCCATCCCAGATCAATAAAATTTTGGCTCCCGGATTTCTTTGTTGTAGTTGAGTGACAAAATTGACAGTGTTTTCTCCATTTCCTTGGGGATAAGGGTCGAGAATAAATTCTTTCGTTAATAGATCTAAAGCTCCATAATAAGTCTGTCTTTCTTTGGGATTCAACAGTGGAATTTTCACTGGTTCTTTGATGAAGTTCCACAGATAACCACAGATATCGTCCCAGAGTAGATGGCATTCATCAATAATATACACCACCAGCTTTCTGGCCTCTATTTCGGTGCGATGTTTTTCGAGAAGTGCGGCAATTTCTTGGTTTTTTTTTTAGTTAATTCTGCATCATATCGAGGATTCACCTGTTCTCCTTTTTGCCAAGAGATTTTCGCTTCTTGAAAAATCTGATAATAGCTTTGTCGCGATTGAAAAACTACATCATATTTGTCAATTAAATAAGTTTCTAATTCGGAAATATCCCAAGCTTTTTGCTGAATTAACCACGCAATTGTTTCCGCTCTTTCTTCTGGGCTTAAATAACTTTCTGTGCCTTTATACCTGGATTTTAAAGCTTCATTACCGCCGACTTTAAAAGCATTAAACCATTTACTGATAAACCCTACTGAGACTGCTAAAATTTCTTTAATTTTCTCATAGCGATATCCCTCTAACGCCAATTTAGCTGCTAATGCTCTCTTCATTTCTGCCGATTTTGGATTACTTTTAATAAAATCTTCGAGAGTCTTTAGCTGTTTTCTAACTTCTGAATCTTCTACTGCTCTCATTTCTACTTCTCGGTTACAAGCCGTTCTTATTTTACCAGATTACCCTTTTACTTCTTTCATGACTCATTTAGACTGGCTATAGATATGGAAAAATGTTATTAGTTATGGTATTTATTGGTAATATATACTTTGAAAAATTATGGCAGATAGATATTTGTTTTTAGCTCGTCGTGGCAAAAATCAATGGTGGCGTTACTTGTCAGCAATTTCTTTAATTTTAGTTTCCTGGTTAGCGATCGGTAATATACCAGCGTTAGCTTTAATTTTGTTAGTATTTTATGATGGTAACGAACAGACAAACTTTAACGCTCAACTCAATCGATTTGAGGGAATAGATATATTATGGACTTATTTAGTAATTCATTTTGCTTTTATTGTTTTCCTAGCTGCTTTATATGTTGCAGTTCGGTTCATACATCAGCGAGAATTCATTAGTTTGATTACTCCTAAATTTCAAGTAAAGATATCTAGAATTGTCCAAGGATTTTTGCTTTGGGTGATTCTTTTAGCTGTTGCTTGCGCGATCGAGTATAAACTTTTTCCTCAGAGTTATCAGTTTGACTATAACCAAACCAAATTTTTAATATTTCTCCCTTTTGCATTAATTTTAACTCCCATCCAAACTAGCGTCGAAGAGCTTTTTTTTAGAGGCTACTTAATGCAGACAGTTGGCTTAATTACTCGCATATCTTGGATTCCAATATGGTTTTCATCATTAATATTTGCAGCTATCCATTTAGGAAATCCCGAAGTAGGAGCAAATTTTTTGATTTTAGCTATGTTTTACTTAGGGTTTGCCTTTTTCTTAGCCTTCATTACTGTTAAAGATAATAGTTTAGAACTAGCTTTAGGAGTTCATGCAGCTAATAACTTATTTACCGTTTTGTTAGTTAATCCCACTGATTCTGCTTTACCTGCTCATGCAGTTTTTGATTATAAATTAAATCCATTATATACTTTAGTAAGTTGCGCGATCGCAGCCATCATATTCTCTATCATTCTCCTCCGAAAACCACCAAAAGATAAACAAGATGACCAAGCAAATAAAAGACAGAAACCAACAGTTAAAAGGAAACCCCAGTAATTAATTTAGGGGTTTCCAGCCTAGCTTTATCCTTTAAAATCTTAACAACTCCACTTGCAGAAAATTGTCTCCTTGTCTATAATTTGGTTCGGTTACTATTTGTCCTTCACCTAACTTAACAACAAAGGTATCAGGCCAACTTTCTTCTAAATCTGGGCCACCAACACCTACAGGTAAAATTTGAGTGCTATAGGCAATAGCACCATAAGCTGGTTGATAAAGACCGTAAGTAACCTCAGCGTCAGTAAATTGACTAAAGTTATATCGGTTAATTTCTAAATCCTGTACAACAGTGGGGTCGATTTGAATTCTCGATCTTGGCACAACCTGTGCATTAGCAACAAGAGGAATCCCTACAATTAAAGCAGACATTCCCAGAAGGGAAGCAAATTTGGCGATAGTTTGCATAGCTTACTTCTCTAGTACGATCTTGGTTGGATTGATTTGTGCTATAAATAAACAGCGTTTACCTCAGATGTAGAAACGTTTGATTAAACGTCTTTACATCTGTAGCTTTCTCACTCTCCACCACACCGAACAAAGACTTTTCTCTAGCTAGCCCTATATTTATAATAACGATTATAGATGAGCAATTTCGCAATCTAAAGGCATATATTTTGCAAATATAAAGAGCTATCTTATGGTTGCTGTAAAATAAGCAGTTAGATAGATGAAAAATCAGGACTTACGCATTATTTTGGCGTAAGTCCTCGGAATTAACAAATTGGACGATGACCAGGTTTTACGGCATGGACATACTCGCTACCGGAAGTGGGCCATCCTCGTTTGTAAGCTGCTTCCTCTGGGTTTCCCCATCCCAACTGCAAGAGAATTTCCAGAAAGTCTGACTTTTCCCATTTGCACAGATTAGCCCATTCTGTTCTATATGCGATTCTACTCACATCAGCGGGAGCGATCGCACGATAGTCTTTACCATGATTGACACTCAGATAAAAATCCATAGCGGATGTTACTTCATGCCAAAATTTCAATATGGAAGGTTTAGCAGCTTTTAAAATCTCCACATCACTTGGTAAAGCAACTAAGTTAGAGTCAACTTCTGGAAAGCGCAAAGATTTGCCATTAATGCCAATCTCTCGCCAAACAATACCAGAAACCCCATGTTGTCTTTGGTAATGATGAATAGTAGCTTTAAAATCTTGATAAGCTGTAAACTTTTGCACTCCCTCCGATTTCAAAAATCTGTCTATTAAAGGATTTCCCGAAGGTTTCGCACTCAAGCTAAGGCGCTGTCCCGTCAGACAGGCTTGACGCTCGTGCGCCAAAATTGTTATTAGATCCTGGGTGGTGTAAACCTTTGTCATGAGAACACCATTCAGTTGGTTTATCTGCAAGTTTAACCTCTGAACCCATATTTTTTGGTTATCCTTTACTAATAATTTGGAAATTTAGTACGTTGTAGCGCTTTAGCGCCAGACTTAGTGCTAAAGTCCAACAACGTACTTTAGGGTATGTTACTCAGCTAACTCGCTGCTGAACTCGTTGAAAGCTTTTGGCTTTAACTCCTTAGACGCGGAACGAGGTAGCAAATTAAACTGTTCCCGAAAGGCATCATCGATTTTTTCAAAAGGTAGTTGTCCTTTTTCGTTAATCACTTGCTTACCTGATTTGTCAAGTAGAACGACTTGGGGAACAAAACCTTGGTAATAATAACCAACTTCTGTGGGTGCGTAGTTGGGTTTAGCGGGGATAGAATCGACGCTGACGGGGATAAAATCTGCGGCTCGACCGTAAAATGCTTGTAGTTGGGAAACTACGATCGCATATTGCTTACAATCTCTACTATCGTCGGCATAAAACACTAACAGAGTCGGATTATCTCGCTTTAAGGACTCTGCTAACGAAACCTTTGGCGGAACTAAAGAACCATTTCCGCCATAGAGGACAAAAATATTGCCATCATAGTTATCATCATTGATACCCGCTAGGGCTGACGGCGTTCCCAAGAGAAATAGGCAACTGAGGGTAGCTACTAGCAAGATTAGCCAGCTAAACAGTCGTCGTCCAGAATTGAGAAAAGTAGCGATACTCATTGTTACTCAGAATCCTTACTTTCCCATTATCTCAGCGCAACTGCACTTGTCTGATGCTTTCAATCAACACTTTATTACCTCTTATTAGGCGATACTCTCCACGCCAAACGCCAGGAAATAAAGGTTGACTGGCAGAGTTCTTCTTACCAAAGTAACTCAACCGGATGCGATTAGTTGATTTCACCTGTTGTTTGCTATTCACCACAGGTTTACCATTTGGTGCTATCAGCCGAAATTGTTCTTCATCTCCCTGACGCACTCCGAAAATTTGCACCCAAAACAATAATGCCGGATTATTTGTCGCTAAGGTAGTTTCTGCGAACTGTCCTTGCCAAATTTCTCCAAAGGTTGGTTCTTTGCTAGCAAAACCTGCGCGAATCAAACCTGTGGGAACATATTCTAAAGGTTGTTGCCACAAAGGTTGACGCGCCACGTTACAACCTTGAGTATTGCCAATACCAACAAAAGGGTCTACAACTTTATCCTGGTAGCGAACTGTTAAATGGACGTGGGGAAAAGAAGCTAAACCTGATTCTCCCACCATACCTAAAACTGCACCCGATGCCACAGATGTGTTTGGTTTGACGACGACACTACCTTGGCGAAGATGACAATACTGACTTTGCCAACCGTTCCCATGATCTATAATTACGCCGTTACCGCATTCTATACCTTGAGTTCTGCTTTTGTCCGTTTGGTCTGCTACCCGAATATCAGGAACTCCGTCGCGTATTCGTAAAACTTTCCCGGAAGCAACTGCTTTGACTGCTACACCTTTTGCCATTGCCCGTTCGTCTGGAATGGCAAAATCTGTGCCATTATGATTGTCGTAGGTAAGTTGACCACAAGCAAAATCTATGGCTGCGGAACTGGGGTCACGGTCTAAGTAGTGCATGATAAAACAGTCTTTGCCTAGTGTACAGTCGATCGGCAAGGCAAGTTTAAAACTGTTTCCAGCTGATTGTGCTGAACTGACATTTGGTTGTTTGCTTACGGCAAGAATAACTGTGAGGAGAAAACCCAAAGCTGCTATAGCTAAAAAAGTTTTTTTCATGACTTTATGGGGGATTGGGGATTGGGGACTGGGGACTTGGGACTGGGTGAGTTTTGAATTCTTCTCCCCTCTGCTTTCTGCCTTTTATTAACTGCTGCGGCTGAAGAAAATTGCCGCTAAAACAATTAGACTTAAAAGGGTTAGAGGAACCCAAAGATCGATTATTTGTTGAGACATAGTTTTAAATTAAAAAGCTTCGCTGGGAGTAGCATTTATGAAATATCCAGAGAGAGTGGTATGGTTAGAGGAACGCACAGAATTAGGTGTGTTATCTGAAAATACGTTAACAGCAATTGCGGAAGTTTTAGAAGAAAAGGTGATTGCGGCGCAGACTCGTTTGGTACAAGAAAATACTACACCTGATGGTCTTTATATTTTAAAACAGGGGAGGCTAGAGGGCGATCGCATAAATCAAGCTAATTCGGTTTGGGCAATTAGTTTACTTCCCGGTGCTTTAATTCATTTACAAGAACTACTTTTTGGGCAGTTAACTCAAAGAACTATTATAGCTTTGAGTGAATGCGAATTATGGTTTATTCCCGTCTCTAAATTTCAGGAGTTAGTAGCTGCATATCCAGAAATTAGCCAAGCTTTTACCCCGAAATTAGCAATGGAATTGGTGCAGCTTTCTTCGCAATTAAATTATGAACAAGAACGGCAAACAATTTTACGTCCTTATTTAGTCACAAAAGCCAAACGTGGGGTTGTGGGAAGAAGCCGCTATGCGGAAAGGTTGCGCCAACAAATTAAACAAGCAGCTAATGATATGGGTTCGGTTTTAATTTTCGGCGAACCGGGTTTAGAAAAGGATAATATTGCCGCTTTAATTCATTTTGGTTCGGCTCAAAGACGAGAACCAATGATTAAGTTAGATTGTAGCACTTTACAAGCCAGCGGGGTAGATTTGTTTGGTCGTGCTGGCGGTAAACCGGGATTAATTGAATGGTTAGGAAAAGGAACTTTACTGCTGAATAATATTCAAGAATTGCCGCAAGAATTAGTTCCGAGAATTGCTCGATTATTGGAAACTAAAACTTTCACGCCTGTAGGTGTTCAAGAATTAGAAACAGCTGTTCTAGAAATTGAGTGTCAAGCTAAAATTATTCTGATTTCGGAAAGGACTTTACCTGCGATCGATCGCTCAGTCAAGCATTTAATTAAAGTTCCCCCTTTGCGAGTTAGAAAAGCTGATATTAGCGACCAAGTAGAGTATTATATGCGGTTATTTAGTCGGGCTAAAGGTGTTCCCAAACCGCAAATTACACAGGAGGCTTTACGCAGGTTACAGTCTTATGATTTTCCGGGAAATTTGCGGGAATTAGAGAGTTTGGTGGAAAGAGCGATCGTGCAATCTCCCGGCATCAAAGTATTAACTGAAGAAGTGTTTTGGTCGGCACAAACTAAGAAGAAAGAATTTCGCGTTAATCTCTTAAATGCTAATCCTTGGTTAAGGAAATTTTTGCGTAGTCCTTGGTGGCCCGATCGAATAAATTACTGGTTTACTTTTAGCTTTTTCGCATTTATTGTCGCCGTCTTATTTCTAGCTCCCCAAAATCGGCAAGAAAACTTTGCGTTAAACTTATTTTGGGCTTGGTGGTGGCCTTTAATATTAATAGGATTTCCCTTTGTCGGACGCTTGTGGTGCGCGGTTTGTCCCTTCATGATTTATGGCGAAATTACTCAGAAATTATCCTTATGGTTATGGCCTAGACAACTAAAACGTTGGCCTAGACAGTCAGCAGAAAAATGGGGAGGTTGGTTTTTATTTGGCTTATTTGTATTAATTTTCCTTTGGGAAGAACTCTGGAATTTAGAAAATACTGCTTATCTTTCGGCTTGTTTGTTGTTATTAATTACAGCCGGAGCGATGATATTTTCTACTATTTTTGAGCGAAGATTTTGGTGTCGCTATCTTTGCCCGATCGGGGGAATGAACGGCTTATTTGCTAAACTGTCAATGACCGAATTACGAGCGCAACAGGGAACTTGTTCGGCTGAATGTACCACTTACCAATGTTATAAAGGAGGGCCGCAAAAAGGCGAAGGTTTAGCGACAAATGGCTGTCCTTTATATTCCCATCCGGCACAATTAGAAGATAACAAAGATTGTGTTTTGTGCATGACTTGTTTAAAAGCTTGTCCTCATCGTTCTGTAGAATTCAATTTACGTCCTCCCGGAATTGAACTTTGGACAACTCACACTGCCCATACTTACGAAGTAGCGTTGTTAATGTTGTTATTAGGTGGAGTTTTTCTGCATCGTTTACCGGAAATCAATTCTTGGTTGGGATTGAATTTAGATTTAACGCAATTTTGGCTACATTTAGGCTTTTCATTAGCAGCATTACTCTTACCAGTGTTGATTACATTTATGGCTTATGGATGGATCAGATTGGTGATTTGGTGGACTGTATCGAGGACGAAAAACTTTATTAAACCCCGCTCTTTTGTAGAGTTAGCTTACGGTTATCTACCGTTAGTTTTAGGGGCAAATTTAGCCCATTATTTGCGTTTAGGTTTAGGGGAAGCTGGACGCATTTTGCCTGTGAGTTTAGCAACTTTTGGTTTGCATGGTGAAGGTTTACCAATAATAGTTGCTCATCCGGCTGTGATGGCTTTTTTACAAGGAGTTACGTTGGTATTTTCGGTGATTTGTTCGGTGATATTAACCCAGAAAATTGCTCGTCAATCTTTTAAATGTTTGTTTCCTCAACATCTAGCGACTATAGTTTTGTGTGTTGCGTTATGGGTGATTATTGTTAATTAAAAATACCCAGGCGACTGAAGTCGCGGCTACACAAACAAAGTCCGCCTGCGCGGACTATAATTTATGATGTCGATCGCTAATTCACCCAAACTTAATACGCAAAATTAATTCTGCTAATTCCTTAAATCCTTCTCCTTCTGCTAAGGAAGTGACGTAAGTAGGTAAAAATTTTAATTTATCTTTGTAATGTAGGACATTCGCCACCCCGACAGAAAAGGGAAACAAACTGCGATCGAACAAAGTTTCATCATTAGGACTATCGCCAACTGTAATTAAATTCTCTGTGGTTATTGACGGAAAATAACTATTTAATACTTGCAGTAAACTGTTAGCTTTAGTTTGATTTTCTGGCTTAATATGACATTGCACTGTACTATAAGTAAAACCCCAATTTTTTGCCTTACAAAGTTGTTCTAATTGCTGTAATTGAGCAGTTGTTAATCCTTGGACATCAAATGTCCAGTCAGTGAGACGAAAAGCGTTATCTGTAGATTCTTGAATTTGGGGAAATTGAGATTTTAAATACTTAAAAGTTGTGGCTAATTCTTGACGGTAAATAATGAGATCGGTAATTGGTGTTAAAAGTTTTGGTTGTTCGCTGTTGGCAGGGAAAAATACGCCGCCATTTTCTGCGATCGCACCTGTCACAGGCAAATAACTTTTTAAACCTTGTACCCAACCAGCCGATCGACCTGTAATTAATAATACAGCAATTTCTGCTTCAGCTAACACTTCTAAAGCCTTGATTAAAGATGAAGTAAATTTTCCCTGAGTGGTTAAAGTGCCATCCATATCAGTAGCAATTAAACTAATATTTTTTGCAGCAAATATACTTGAAGAGGAAATGGGCATTAAAGACATAAAATAAAATAATTAAAGTTGCTCATCCGTAGATTTCCAGCGACAATTGTAACGTGCTAATAACCACAAAGTAAAGCTTACCCCAAAAATCAACCAAGTTGGAGATCTAAGTAAATTAAAAGGCTACAAAAAATGTAGATTGGGTTTAATATTTACCCAACCTACAATTAAAGATAAGATGAGAGACTAACTTAGGCAAGCTGCCAAATCTTCATCGGGGGTAGTAATTGGTTTCAAGTTGTATTTTTCTGACAGGAACTTGAAGACATTTGGAGAGATAAACGCTGGCAATGTTGGGCCTAAGCGAATATCTTTAATTCCCAGATAAAGTAGAGTCAGTAAAATCGCTACAGCCTTTTGTTCATACCAAGAAAGAATCATCGATAAAGGTAACTGATTCACTTCAATATTAAAGGCATTTGCTAACGCTAAAGCAATTTGAATTGCTGAATAAGCATCGTTACATTGACCGACATCCATTAACCGAGGTAAACCGCCAATATTTCCTAAATCTTTGTCGAAGAAACGGAACTTACCACAAGCTAAAGTCAATACTACACAATCATTTGGAACTTTTTCTACTAATTCGCTGTAGTAGTTTCTTCCTGATTTAGCACCATCACAACCACCAACTAAGAAAAAGTGGCGAATTTTGCCTTGTTTAACTGCATCAATTACATCACCAGCTACACCTAAAACAGTGTTACGAGCAAACCCAGTCATGACTTCTTTAGTAACAATATCTTCAGTAAATCCTGGCATTTCTAAAGCTTTTTTAATTACCAAATTGAAGTTGCGATCGGTGAGGTGAATTAATCCAGGCCAACCTACTGGGCCAAGGGTATAAACGCGGTCTTTGTAGTTATCATGAGGTGGCATGAGACAGTTAGTTGTCATTACGATCGGCCCAGGAAATGCCGGAAATTCTTTAGTTTGATTTTGCCAAGCGGTGCCATAATGACCGTACAAATGTGGGTAGTTTTGTTTTAATTTTGGGTAGGCATGACTGGGCAACATTTCGCCGTGAGTGTAGATATAAATTCCGGTGTTTTCTGTTTGTTTGAGGAGATGTTCTAGTTGTTTAAGGTCGTGACCTGAAACTAAAATTGCTTTGCCTTTTTTCGCACCTAAAGGTACAGATGTGGGAACGGGATGTCCATAAGTTTTGGTGTTTCCTGCGTCGAGAAGTTCCATTGTTCGCAGGTTAATTTCTCCTAATTTTAAAGCTATATTTACCCATTCTTCTAAGGTTTTATCGTTGCTTCCAAGGGCGGCTAAGGCTTCATGGCAGAAGGCATAAACGCGATCGTCTTCTTGACCAAGTTCGGCAGCATGATAGGCATAAGCAGCAATGCCTTTTAGTCCATAAAGTACGGTGAGTTTTAAGGAAAAAATATCGACATTTTTGGCGGAAGAACTGATAAATTGATATTCAATATCTTTGCCTTGTTGGACTAATTTGCTAACAGTTTGTGCGGGTTGAAATTGAGCAAGAGTTGACCATTCAATTGGTTTACAACTGGTGAAGAAAACTCGCGCTTTTAATTCATCTCGCAATGCGATCGCTTTGTGAATATAATTAACAAAGTCGTTGGGATCAAAGTTGACGTTTGTTAGGGTGGAAAAGAGGGTTTCACAAGTAAAGAAATCGGCTTCTTTATCGATGATACCAAAGGTGCGTGCTGCGATCGCTACTTCTCCCAATCCCCGTAAACAATGCACTAATAAATCTTGTAAAGCATCAACTTCTGGGTTTTTGCCACAAGCACCCCATTGATAGCATCCTTCTCCTTTGGTGGTTTGTTCGCATTGGTTGCAATACATAGTTTTGTTCCTGTTTCTCTCATCTACCCTCAGAATAGGAGAAGCTAAAAAAGATAACCTTGACTTAAGTCAAAAGATTGAGGATTGAGGAAAAATGGCAAGCAAGGACAAGCATGAAAAGGCAGATTTACAAAAGTTTTTAGGCAATAGTCAAATGTTTTTTGGCTTGCCAATAGATGAGGTTGATGCGTTGTTAAATATTGCTCAACAGCAAAGTTTCCAAAAAGGTGAGACAATTTTCTGGGAAGGTGATGCCGGAACGGGATTTTTTTTAGTAATTTCTGGCAAGGTGAAGGTTTTTAAGATTTCCCCAGAAGGAAAAGAGCAAATTTTACAAGTGTTCGGTACTGGCGAACATTTTGCCGAAGTTCCGGCTTTTGATGGTCAAGTTTTTCCCGCTTCAGCAGCGGCTTTAGAGAAAACTAAATTGTTATTTTTTCCTCGCACTACTTTTTTAGAACTATTAAAAGATCGGCCCAACTTAGCAGTTAATTTGTTGAAAATTTTCGCCCGTCATTTACGCAGATTTGCTAAAGTGATTGAAGACCTTTCTTTAAGAGAAGTACCGGGAAGATTGGCGGCTTATTTGTTGTATTTGAGCGATCGCACTGGCAACCAAAATGAGGTAGAACTAGATTTAACTAAAGGACAATTAGCCGCTTTGTTGGGTACGATTCCTGAAACTTTATCACGGGTATTCGCTAAACTCAGCCAAGAAGAAATTATTACTTTGAATGGTTCAACTGTTAAGTTATTGGATTTACAACGGTTAAAATTTTTAGCTGGTGTTAGAGAGTAATTGTTAAGAAATTCTCGGTAATACCAAATCCGAGTCAGCTACCCGATTGGCGTATGATTGGGCGATTGAAATCGCTACTACACAAACAAAGTCCGCCTACGCGGACTAAAGAATAGCGGGGGTATTTAAACCGGATTTGGTATAAAAGCAGATTTTGCTTAATTTGAGAAATTAATCTCTGCAAATTCTCGTGCTTTTTGGAAATAATTTTCTATTTCATTAAGCAATTGATTAGCTTGTGAAATATTCTGTTGATTAGCTTGTTTTTCTAATTCTGCTGCTGCAATAGACATTTTTTGTATACCTACGTTAGCACTAGAGCCTTTAATTTGATGAGCTTTATGTTTTATAGTAGGAAAATCTTGATTAGCGATCGCCTCTTTCAAAGCTACAATGTTTTCTTCAGTAGCTTGGAAAAAGATTTCTAAAAGGCGTTTTTGCATGGCTACTTTTCCCCTGGTAATTTCTTGCAACCGCTGCAAGTTTACAGGCGGTTCTTCATCCTGTGGTAACACTTTTAAAGACTTTACTTGTGAAATTTGTTCTGATTTTACCTGAATACCGATTAACTTTATATGAAAGAAATCTTTAATTTAAATAAACAGAGTAATAATTTATACAATTTTGAGAAACATTACACAATCAAGCTGAACTTTTAATGCGGTTAAAAGTTCGATCGCTTAACTTTACCAAAATTTGGGTGATAAACTTGATAAAGATCTTTTTCGCTTAGAGCAAATTATAAAGTAAAGTGGATGGGTTTTTCCCCCCGCATTCCCGAATGCAATGTTTAGTAATCATAGTAGAAAATGAACAACATACACAGCTTTCTTTTGTTTAACTAATTTTCTGTTTGTCAATGAAGTGAAGTATCTAGCCTTTCGTAGTAGAATATTTTGGAAAGGCAGGAATATTACTAAAAGGTAATTAAGGAATGAGCTTATTTTGGCGATCGTTCTCTACCTATTCATTCTCTGGTAGAATTATCTAATGATTCTATATGAACAGGAAACTAAGGCAGAAGTTAGATTACTATTTAGAAATAGGGAGATATAAAAATGAGTGAACCAATGGAAGATTCTGTAATCTTCTCTGCTGATTCGGTAAACCTTTCAGGATTAAAAGTTTTAGTTGTAGATGATGACCCTGACTCTAGAGATTTAGTAGCATTTTTATTGAAAGAATATGGGATGGAAGTAATTGTAGTAGCTTCAGCATTAGAAGTATTAAAAACTATAGAAAGCACTCAACCAGATATCCTTTTATGTGATATCGGAATGCCAGATATGGATGGTTATATGTTAATAAATCAAATTCGCTCTTTGTCGCCAGAACAAGGGGGACAAATTCCGGCGATCGCACTTACTGCATACGCGGGAGAATCTAACCAACAACAAGCATTAAAAGCTGGATTTCAATGGCATTTAGCTAAACCAGTGGAACCAATGGATGTAATTGCGGTAATCGTTGAACTTACCAAAAAGTAAACAATTAGTTGCTTTAATTTTCACCTTGAAAAAGCAATTAATGTCAATAATACCAATCCTATTTATTTTTAACTCGTTCTATAGATAGAAACATAAATTCTTCTTGAGATAGAGGTTTAGGGTAAGTAGGATTGTTAAGTTTTACTAAGAACAATTAATTTTGCATCTCGCTGGGTTCAATAAACATAACAGCGAGCGAATTTTTTTGTGCAACTACAGCTTTTAGTTCGATTAAGGAACTGGTTAGTTAATCACTAATAGCAGGGAATAAGTAGATGAAAGAATATCAATTTCACGATGAATATACTTTAGCAGAAAAGGCTGAAGAATTAGCTAAAAAAGCTCTGGAGTTAGGCATAATACCCAGCTTTGTAATGCGTTGCTTTCCAGATAGTAGGCAATTTTATATTCCCAACGAACAGGAAGGCGAACCATTAACTCCAGAAAGAGCATATCTGCATTTAAAAAAGATGATTGAATCGAATCAATCAGCATTTTCGGAACGGAAATAGAGCAATGAGGTGCGATCGCCTCCCGTAACAACAAATAGCAGAAAGGAGTAGCATTAATGCAGCTAAAACCAATTAATGAACAGGTAGTTGCGATCGTCGGCGCTTCCAGTGGAATTGGACGCGAAACAGCGATTAGATTTGCCAAAAAAGGAGCAAAAGTAGTAGTTTCGGCGCGGAGTCAACCAGGTTTAGAATCGTTAGTTTCTGAGATTAAAAGTTTTGGCGGAGATGCGATTTCTGTAATTGCTGATGTGGCAGATTTTGGGCAAGTAAAAGCGATCGGCGATCGAGCAGTAGAACAATACGGCAGACTTGATACTTGGGTACATCTTTCTGCTACGGGAGTTATTGCGCCATTTGATGAAATTACCCCCGAAGAATTCAAGCGAGTAATTGATGTTAACCTCACCGGACAAGCTTACGGTGCAATGGCAGCATTACCCCATTTAAAACGTCAAGGAAGAGGCGCATTAATTCATGTTTCTTCGATGGAAGGTAGGCGCAGTCTTCCCCTGCAAAGTCCTTATTCAGCATCAAAACATGGAGTTGAAGGATTCCTCGATTCTTTACGTTTAGAACTAATTCACAAAGGAATTCCCATCAGCGTTACTAACATTTTACCCTCAACAATCAACACTCCTTATTACAACAAAGTTCGCACCAAAATAGGAGTCAAACCTACAGGAATACCTCCTTATTATCAACCCAGTTTAGTTGCTGATGCAATTCTCTACACTGCGGAACATCCCACCCGTGATTTTATTGTCGGTGATTCGGGAAAAGTCTTAGATTTTTTACATCGAATTTCCCCGCAATTAACCGATACGATTTTGCTGTTAATAGCCTTTCAAGGACAGCGCACTAATGAACCGAAATCGGAAGATGCACCAAACAATGTTTTTGAGGCTATTCCTAATGGAAATTACGACACAGTAAAGGGAGATTTCGATCAGTTAGCAATTCCAAGTTTCACTGATTGGATCGATAAAAATCCTCCAGTTAAATACGCTTTAGGTTTAGCTGCACTTGCTGTAGGTTCCACAGTTTTAGGAGGTGCAGCATTCTTGTCAGCAATGGCAGCCGAAATTTCAAAAATCACCGAGTAAATTAATCGCAATTGTAGGGTGCGTGATTTGACGCACCTTACAGACTAAGTTTTATTAAATTGGAGAAGCAAAAATGAAAGCTGTTTGTTGGTATGGTGCTAATGATGTCCGGGTGGAAACAGTCCCCGAACCAAAAATTATTAATCCAAAAGATGCAATTTTAAAAATTACTTCAGCAACTATTTGTGGTTCTGATTTACATATTACCGATCGCCCTCCCGTGTTGCGACAAATGATGGATACCTAGCTTCAATTTCATCAATAAACTTAGAAACAGCTTTTGTAAATGTTGCTGTAAAAAAGAAGTTCCATTCATGGTAAACACCCTCAACAATTACCAGTTTGGAACTTTTAATATTTCGAGCAAATTCTTGAGCCATTGCGATCGGAGTGAGTAAATCATTTGCACCCCAAATAATTAGACAAGGAGTATTAATTCGAGGCAAAATTGAACGAATATCTCTTTCTAATACTATCCTGGCTGTTTCTATGACTTTTCTAGTATTAAACAGGCTATTGTAAAGTACACGCTCTAGTATAGCTAGGGTTGGTTTTGGTTTTGCTTGCCACATTTGAGTAGACATTTCGATCGCTCTTCGCAATACAACTTCTGGCAATGAATTCATCGGAATGCCTGTACTATCTGCTATGATTAAACTTCGGACAAAAGTAGGTTTTAAAGCTGCTATTGCCAGTGCGATCGCGCCGCCTAAAGAATGCGCCACAATATGTACAGACTGGAGATTTAATGCTTTAAGAAAATCAATTAATAGTACAGCATAATCGCTGTAATCTTTAACAAAATGAGGGGCTATTGATTTTCCAAAACCTGGTAAATATGGTGCTACTATGTGATAACGTTGCGACAAAATATTTAAGATTTCTTGATAAGGTTCAATTGATACAGCCCAACCATGAATAAATAGTATAGTAATAGAATTGTTAGCTTTTCCCGCTTCTTTGTAATAAATATTACTATCTACCAAATCAATTTGCTTTTCAATGAAAAAGCTTTCCACAGTCATTACTCCTTACGATCGCAGGTTTACCATTAATGACGGTTTTATTAATTTAAGTTTCTACTTCTTGTCGTCTGATTAACAACAACCAACCCACAACAGCCAGCGACAGACCTAAAGTTAAGAATCCTATATCCCACACCAATTGATTATGCCCAGGTTTTACGTGATGAATACCTAAAATTTGGTGATTAATTAAACCTTCCACAAAATCAAAAGCACCCGCACCGATCAAAAAAGAACCAGCAAAAGTTTTTAAAGAAAGAGGAACTTTACTGTTAGCAGTTGCTTGCCAAAACAAAATTAATCCTGCTACCGCCAATAGAGACGCACCTACATGAAAAATTCCATCCCAGAAAGTGTTCAACTTAATATTAGCCGCATTAGTTAAGGGTCGAATACTCGATACCATGTGATGCCATTGGAGAATTTGATGCAGTACTATGCCATCAAAGAAAGCAGCAGCACCCATACCTAGTAAAACACCAGATGCAACGAATCTTCCTAGTTGATTGTTTGGTTGATTCATAAGAGTTTTGTTGGTCAGGAATAATTGTTTTGGACAATTGCGATCGCCTTAAGCCATTTCCGTGACTGTATCCTTTGACTCAAGCATTTCGATTGGTTGAGAAGATTTTCGAGCCGAACCATATAACTCTACAAACCTTCTAAATAACCAAGCAGTTTCGTGACTTGAAACTATACTAGCATTAAACAAGCGATCGATATTTCTTTCTGCTAACTTCCGTAAATATGGCAAGTCTTCAAACAGAGTTAAACAAGATGCTAAATGTAATAAAAGTTGCAACAAAGGTTTAGGCCAATTGAGATTGCTGTAAATGTCGATAAACAATCTGTGTTCTTTATCACTAACAGGTTCGACATTAAACATGACAATAATTCTTTTATCTCCGTAAACGGGAATATTCAGTTCTACCGTATGTGGATTATGTAAAGCTAGAATTACTTCTACTACTGGTTGTCGCCAAATTCTCAAGGCATTAAAAGCAGAATCCAGCATAGTTTGGAACTTAATAATTCCACCAACAGCAGTTGCTTGAAAATGTGTAACTGAAACAACTCTCAAGTTACTAAGACTAAAATTATGAACTGTTTCTAAATGTTTTAGATTTAACAGGTGATAGATTTGACAAAGATGAGAAAAAGGTAATAAATACTCCTGGCTAATCAGGTGTAACTTTCGCAATTCTAGCATCCGATTTTGCGCTGAACCTGGATGAATTTCTTGAGGAATCAGGTTGATATCTGTAGGATAAGTATTAATTTCTACCTGAGCGGGTTTCAAGACTAGCCAACTTAAAAAAAACAGAGAAGCTGTCAGTATTTGCATGAAATCCATCGCTGATAGATAACCATCAGCTAGAGTTGCCATACTGCGATCGGTAATTCCAAATAACCCAGAGGGAATTCCTAATAGCCAAATACCATTTCTCAAGTTACTAAGAAATTCAGAAATTTGTGCAGAATTTGGATGAGGTGTCAATTTATTCATAATTCCTTAGTTACTTTTAATGGGTAATCTGAGAATTTAAGCTACTAAAAATCAGCACCAAGCAAAAGCTTGATTGCATAAAGCTGGAGCTTTATTAGCAAATAAAAATTCTTTTATAGACGTATATTTGCCTAATAATTTGTTGCTTATTTAATAGGTTAACCCTATTTGTTAAGATTCTTTTCTGTCGAAAGAGTAGTCTTGCAATCTATCCCAAGATGTGCATTATTTCTCTCTCAAGTATTCAAAAGTCGCACATTATAAGCAAACAAAATATTAATGGCATCTATCCTAAGTTAAGTAATTTAAAAATCTTTCTTTCGATTGTTACTAAAGACAGAAGAGTAGATAAGTTAGCAGAGATAAATTGTAAAGAATAAGCATTTATTGACTATTGCACTAATAGGCGATTAGCAACTTTAGAAAGATTTAGGAGAAGATATAGCATGGGTCTATTGTCTATAGATGAGTTAAAAAAATTAGTAGAACAACCTAAAGGACTTTGTGTTTCAATTTATATGCCTACTTGCCGTTTAGGACAAGAAACGCAACAAAATCCCATTCGGTTTAAAAATCTCATCCGTCAGGCAGAAGAATTATTAGTAGAACAGGGTTTAACTCAATCAGAAGCCGGAAAATTTTTGCAGCCTGCTCATGAGCTTGACGAGCAAGACTTTTGGCAACATCAAAATAATGGGTTAGCAATCTTTATAGCTGAAGGATTTTTTGATTACTACCGCTTGCCATTAGACTTTAACGAATTAGCTGTTGTTACCGATCGCTTCCATCTCAAACCTCTCTTACCTCTATTAACTAATGATGGATTATTTTACATTTTGAGTTTGAGTCAAGATCAAATTCAACTATTAGAATGTACCCGTTATGATGTAAAAGAAATTGAGTTAGAGGATGTCCCCAAAAATATGGATGAAGCGCTCATGTATGATGAGACTGCTAAAGAGGGGCAATTCCGCATTAACACAACAAGAGGTGGAACTAATAATTCTTTTCAACGATCGGGTAGTTATCACGGGCAAGGAAGTCCAGACAGAGATAATATTAAGACAGATTTGTTGCAGTTTTTCTACTCGATCGATCGCGGAATCCACAAATACTTGCGGGGAAAAAATGCACCTTTGGTATTAACGGGAGTAGAATACCTGTTTCCAATTTACCGAGAAGCTAATACTTACCCGCATTTAGTAGAAGAAGGAATTACCGGGAATACCAAAATCTCGACTCCCGAAGAATTACAAAGTGAAGCTTGGCAAATTGTGGAACCGATATTTTCACAGGCGCAACAAGAAGCGATCGCTTACTATCAAGAATCTGCCGCTGCTCAAAGAGCTTCAACTGATATTAAAGAAGCTGTTCCCGCAGCATTTTATGGGCGCATTGAACAATTATTTGTAGCTGTTGGAGTGCAACAATGGGGAAATTTCGATCCTCAAAATAACACAATTGAACTACATCCCGAACCCGAAATAGGAGATGAAGATTTATTAGATTCAGCCGCAGTTCAAACCATTTTAAATGGAGGAACTGTCTATGCTGTTGAACCAGAAAAAGTTCCCGATCGCGCTCCCTTAGCAGCTGTTTTTCGTTATTAACTTGCAATATTACTATTTTCAGGAGACAACCGGATGGAAATTACCAAACAAAATACTACTAATCAACCAGAAAATACCAAAGATGCTGGAAATTGGGCATCCTTAATTGGTGGAGGCGCACTTGTACTTTATGGCTTATCGCGTGGCTCGCTTCGAGGTGCGTTGATGGCTCTTGCAGGTGGCGGTTTAGTGTATCAAGGAATCGGTGGAAAAAGTGGCGTACAGGATGCAACAGGAATGAACCAAAATATCATGGTGGAAAAGACAGTAACTATTAACAAATCGCCGGAAGAATTGTATCGTTTCTGGCACAATCTCGAGAATTTACCAACTTTTATGAAACATTTAAAATCGGTGAGAGTACTTGATGAAAAACGCTCTCATTGGATTGCTAACGCACCTATGGATAACAGCGTGGAGTGGGATGCTGAAATTATTAATGACCAAGAAAATCATTTAATTGCTTGGGCTTCTTTAGAAAGTGCAGATGTAGATAATTCTGGTTTTGTTCGCTTTCAACCTGCGCCAGCGGGAAGAGGAACTGAAGTAAAAGTTGTCATGGAGTATAACCCGCCTGGTGGTGCTTTGGGGGCTGCGATCGCCAAACTTTTTGGTGAAGAACCAGAACAACAAATCGGCGATGATTTACGCCGCTTTAAACAATTAATGGAAGCCGGAGAAATTGCCACCACCGAAGGACAACCTGTTGGACATAGGTAACATAAGTACGTTGTTGCGCTTCAGCGCTCTTATTCAAATGGTAAAAGAGCGCTGAAGCGCAACAACATACAAATCAAAAATATACCCTTGATTGTTGGAAAATTCCATTAATCAAGGGCTGTTTCTGTATTCACCTATTCGCTCAAAATCAAACGCTATGGGAGATTTTTAAAACACAACGAAATATGTAAATAATTTTTGGCTCGAATAGGCTTTTTTCTTACTACTTAGTTACCGCCTGAAGTAACAGGTTTGTAATGTATACCTGGTTCTTCTGGCTTCTTGTGCCATTTGCCATCTTGACCTTTTTCAAAGTTTACACCCAGGCTATTCCAGGCTACATTCATAGCAGATTCTTCATCCATTCCATTTTCGTAGGCGCTATTGAAAGCAGCCAGAAAATATTGCTCAGAACCATCCGCTAATTGTTCTCTAACTTCAGGAGATAAGTCTTCGATTTGTTTCACAGCCATAAATCCCATCCTCTTTTTATTTCACTACTAGGATCATCATAAAAAGCAGAGCTTACAATTTCTTCATCCTTGGAGGTAATTATGCTATTTATTAACTATCTCTAAGGTATGATTAATAAATCAAGTTTAAGTTTTTAAGCCGCTTCTGGATTAAGTTGAATCATTTCCCAAGTGGTATAAGTGCCAACTGGACTCCACAGTAAATAAGGTATTAATAAAGCAGCAGCTAAACCAGAAATAGGCCAAACTAAAAGTGCTAGTGAAACAGCTAAAACCAATCCCACTGCTCCTAATATTAAGCCAACTTTTAAGCTTCTTAGTCTTAGGGTCATGGGAATATAAGCCACTGTTACTATTTCTAAAAGTAAGTAAAGTGCCATGAGTAACCAAGTTTTTAAACTTCCTGGTTCTTTTCCCCAAATTTGAATAGCTGACCCTGCACCACAGACAAAAATGAAATTCCAAATGAAAGGAATAGCAGGTTCAAAAACTAACCATTGAGGTCGGCGTAATTCTACTCCCCAAACTGTATCACGCGGTCTCATCAAAATAGTACCAAGGGCAACTATTAGAGTTATGCCTCCGATTACCATCCAAGATTTAAGCATTTTTCCACCTCTGAGAATTCTATATTTTTTTGATTTTGCGATCGATCCTGGCAAGTGAATCAATGAGTTTAATCAGTCTTGAGTATGAACATACTAAAACTGATTTTGTGTATCTTTAAAAGTGAGGGAATAATCCAAAATAAAACTATGCAAAAGCATGGATTTTTGTTTGAGAAATAATGTATTTTTCTACACTAAGCATCTATAAAAACGAGGAATTTTTTGATTTAGGAATTATTAACTAAGTTGGCTACTAAGGCAATCAATTCTACTGGTTCTATAGGTTTAGGGAGATGTTTTTGAAATCCGGCTTTCAGGGCTTTTTGCTGGTTAAATTCACCCACGTAAGCAGTAAGTGCGATCGCCGGAATTTGGCTAATTTTTGGGTTAGAGTGATTTCTTATTTGCTGTAATAACATATAACCATCAACTTCTGGCATTCCGATATCACTTAATAAAATATCAATTTCTGTTTGATTTAAAACTTGTAATGCTTCTTGAGCCGAAGTAACTGGAATTACTCTGGCGTTTGCCTGTTCTAACAGTGTAACAATTAATTCTCGCGTATCTGCTTGATCTTCGACAACTAAAGCTCGCACACCATTTAAATCAGTTTTTAATTCAGAATTTTTAGTTTCAAATTTTGTTTCTAAACGAGTAGATTTTACTGGTAATTGAACTATAAAAGTAGCTCCTTTGCCTTCACCTGGACTATTTGCTTGAACAATTCCGCCGTGTAATTCTACTAAATGGCGCACAATTGCTAAACCCAAACCTAAGCCGCCAAATTTACGAGTTGTACTGCTATTTTCCTGGCGGAAGTACTCAAAAATATACGGGATAAAATCAGGGTTAATTCCTTTACCAGTATCGCTGACTCGAATTAATACAAAACCGCCAATCTGCTCTAATTCAACTTCTACTTTTCCGCCATTAGGTGTAAATTTAATTGCATTAGAAAGTAAATTCCAAATTACTTGTTGCAAGCGATTCGGGTCGCCAGAAATTAAGCTAATATTTGCTTGAAATAGAGTTTTAATTTGAATTGACTTTGCTTCGGCGGCTAAATGTACAGTTTCAATAGCTGCTTGAACAATAGTTTTTAAATCAACAGCACAAATATTAAGTGTTAGTTTACCTTGCAGGATGCGGGAAACATCTAATAAATCTTCAATTAATTCGGTTTGTAATTTAGCATTGCGTTCGATCGTTTCTAAAGCTCGATCGGTAGTTTCTCGATCGAATTTGCGACTTCGCAGTAATTTTGACCAACCGAGAATCGGATTTAAAGGAGAGCGTAATTCATGGGAAAGAACTGCTAAAAATTCATCCTTAATTCTGTTAGCTGATTCCGCTTGATTACGCGCATTTTGTGCTGCTTCATATAAGCGAGAATTTTCGATCGCAACCGAAGCCATTTGTGCCAACTGCATTAAAATATCTGCATCTGCTTCGCTAAAGTCGCCAGAGTGTTTATCAGAAAGTTGAATTAATCCAATATTTACTCCATCTCTTCTAATTAATGGTGCAACTAATAAACCCCGCATTGGTGGATGATTTTCCATTTCTTGAGTAAATTCTATCCATTTGGGATCTAAAATTAACTCGGTTTCTGTCTTTCTTAAAACTTGATTCATCTGGCGAATTTGCGGATAGATTTGGCAAATTTCACAATTAGGTTGGTAATCTTGCCATTGAGCATATTTATCGGAAAAAGAGACAATATGAATTGGTTTTTGCCAATTTCCTTCGATCGCCATAGTTGTAATTGATTGGTGAACACCAATAATTAATCGTGCTTGTTCGGTTACTACTTGCAATACTTGTTCAATTGACAGCACAGAATTCATTGCTAATGATGCTTCCGTTAACCCGCGTAATTGACTTGCTCGTAGTTGCACATCATCTAATAATTGATTACGTTCCGTGATATCAGTTGCTACAGCAGTTGCAATCCAACAATTGCACTCAGGTTCATAACGGGAAGTCATAATATCGGAAATCCAACGCCAAGTTCCATCCTTATGTTGAAATCGATATTCCATTGAATTAATCCGACAAGCAAAGATATCTTGATAACGATTAGGAAGCAAGATAGCTAAATCTTCTGGCAATACTCTTGACATCCAAAGATGAGGATTTTCAGTTAATTCTGTGGCGGTAAAACCAAAGACTTTCTCACAACCTGCGGAAAAATATTCTGATTCCCAACTCCCATCAGCAAATACGCGATAACTGATAATTGCAGCGATCGCATTATTAACAATATCATTAAGTTTAGCTTGCGAACGTTGTAAGGCAACTTCTAACTGTTTGCGATCGCTAATATCTGTAGTTGTCCCCACTACCCGCACTGGATGACCTTCACTATCTTTAATCACAAAACCCTGGTCTACGACATACAAATATTGATTATTTTTACAGCGCACTCGATACTCAATTTCATAACGATTTTGGCTGACTAACTGAGCAAATACTTTCTCCTTTGCCTGTGGTAAATCTTCTGGATGAATTACACTTGACCACCAATCTCGCGTCGGTTCTGCTTCTTCGGGTAAGTAACCAAAAATGCGTGTTAAACCATCTGTTCTTTCGACTAAATTTGTTTGGAGATCCCAATCATAAATTAAACAATTTACCGCCGCTGCTGCTAATTCAAAGCGCTCTTTTTGCGATCGTAATTCCGATAAAGCTTGCTTACGTTTAGTAATATCATAAGCAGTACCGAGAATTTGTCTCGGTGAACCATCCGCATTTCTATTAAAAACTATTATCCGACCGCTCAACCAACACCACTCACCATTAGCTCGTTGCATCCGATATTCTAGTTCTAAAACTTCTCCTTCAGGAAGTGAATAACATTGTTCTATATGAGCAGGGAATTTGACTAAATCTTCGGGATGAACTAATCGAAGAAATAACATTTCGCCCATTGCTTGAATCTGTTGTGGCGTATATCCCAGAACATCACTAATTTGCTGATTTACATAAACATTGCGATTTTCTTCTAAATCATAAATATATAAAATTCCCGGAATTGTATCGATTATTTGCTGTAACAAACGTTGACTTTCTTGCAACTTTTGTTCATTAAGTGAAAGCTGTTGAAGCACATTTTGAGTAGTTTCTATACAACTCACAAAAATTCCTCCCACCTGATTATTTTCATCTCGAATTGGCGCACAAGAAAACTTTAAATAAACTACTTCTTGAGATTGATTGCGATTTGCGAATAATTGTATATCGTCTGATAACGTAGCTTCGCCTGTTTCTCTCACTTTTTCCAACATCGAACCTATCTTTGACCACATTTCCGGGCAAACTTCATCCAAAGGTTTTCCTAAAGCTTGGGGGTGTTTTTCTGCCAAAAAGGGGATGAAATTATCATTGTAAAACTTGATAAACTGAGAACCCCAACAGATAAAAATTGGAAAAGGGGAATTAAGCAAAATACTCACCGCAGTCCTTAAACTTTGCGGCCAATTTTCTACTATGCCTAAAGGAGTAGTTCCCCAATTAAAACTTCGCATTAATGCTCCCATTTCTCCATCGCCAGCAAAAATATCTTCAGGAACATTCATTTTCTACCTCTTTGTCGTGATGAATGGGGAAAAAATGCAGCTAGACATAGTTTTTATTTTGTATCCAACGAGTAACTCCAAAGATTTAATCCATTAGGAAAAATCGGTTTATACCGGATGACAGATGGGTTTAGTAAATTATTACTGATAAATTGTAAATGTCAAAAGAAGAGGTTAAAAAGAAAATTACCATGAATATTCTTGCTTGGATCATTTTAGGATTAATTGCTGGTGCGATCGCTAAAGCTATTTATCCTGGACACCAAGGCGGTGGCATTCTCGGCACCCTTTTACTAGGTATCATCGGCGCTTTTGTTGGTGGAAGTTTGGCTAACTTATTCACTACGGGGACTTTAGCTCTCACCTCCTCAACTTTAAGTATTGCAGGCATTATTGTTGCTATTTTAGGCGCGATTGTTGCCATCTTCTTGTGGAACCTCTTCACCCGTAGTGCTGCATAGGTGATATTGGTTAAAGCCCTTAGTTTTTGGCTTCCATGAACTTTTTAAGCGCTCTAAAATTCTGGCTCAAAAGGTCGCTACCTACTCAATCCGCGTAGCGCTTTTGAGCCTTGATAGCATCAATATACCACGAATACTCAGCTTTTTCCAGTTAGTATGGTGCAAAATATTACTAACTAAGGAGTGGTTAAATTCGCTCATATTAATGATGGCGAAGTCACCATTATACATGACTTCACCAGATAGTTATTATTAGTTTTTTTCACTTTGGTATCAACCCGGTGAAGTGTTAGCGATCGTAATTTGGCGATCGCCTAATTTAGACTCATCATCGGAATCGAAAATATCTTCAGGATTATTATTTGGGTCAACTCCTTCAGGAATTTGATCGTTATAATCCTTCACAAAGGAATCAGAGCCAGCATCAGGTTGAATCAAACCCCGATCGGTTGTTTCTTCTCTAGGAGTATTAGCACTTCTTGGTTTTTCAGAATTCATTATTTTATCTTTCTTCAGTTCAAAACCGTCAGTTACATTTTTACTATTCAAAATTTAAATAATAAAAACCTCAGTCTTATGATATAAATTTAACTCATCTATAAATGGAGTTGCTGGAGCGATCGCACTTTTTGACTAATATTTTGAATTTCTCCTAAAAAGCATTATAATTATAAAAATAGATTTGCCCTATAAAAATCTAAATGCTAATGAATCAAATATTTACTATAGGTCATTCAAATCTTAATATTGAAACATTTATTTCCTTACTACAACAACACGGCATTACAGCAATAGCCGATGTGCGTTCCCACCCCTACAGCCGACGTTTCCCCCACTTTAGTCAACCCGCCTTAAAAGCATCACTCTTAAACGCCGGAATAAACTATGTTTTCCTTGGTCGAGAACTAGGTGCAAGACCGGAAGATTTAAGCTGTTACGACGCTACAGGAAAAGCATTGTACGAAAGAATAGCTGCAACCAAGTTATTTGCCACAGGAATTCAGCGTTTACTCAAAGGCGCAGAAACATACAAAATTGCCTTAATGTGTGCCGAAAAAGACCCAATTACTTGTCATCGTACCATTTTAGTTTGTCAGCAACTACGAAAGTTTGACATACAAATTAATCATATTTTATCAGATGGTAATTTAGAATCTCATCAACAATTAGAAACCAGACTTTTAGGCAAATTCAACAAAACAGAAGATCTAAATCAACCAATTCAACTAACCTTATTTGAATTAGAACCCGCCAAACCAGAGAAAATCGACATCGAAGCAGCTTATAATCTTCAAGGCAATGAAATTGCTTATGTTAAAGTAGCAGAAAATAGCAACGACAATGAGTAAAGAGATTAACTTATTTACAATTGGTTTTACCAAAAAAAGCGCCGAACAATTTTTTGAAACATTGCTAAAATCTGGAGTGCGTAAAATCATAGATACACGCCTAAATAATGTTTCTCAACTAGCAGGTTTTACCAAGCGCAAAGACTTAGAATATTTTCTCCAAAAAATTGGCAACATCGAATACATTCACATTTTAGACCTAGCACCAACAAAAGACATATTGGATGCTTACAAAAAAAATGGCGGAGATTGGGAAACTTACGAAAAACAATTCTTAAATTTAATCGCACAACGACAGATAGAAAAAACAGTTACTCCCGAAATTTTAGACTGTGGATGTTTGCTGTGTAGCGAACCAAAACCACACCATTGTCATCGCCGCCTAGTTGCCGAATATTTAAAAGATAAATGGGGAAATGTGAAAATATGCCATCTGTAACCAGAATAATTTGCCTCGCTAATTCATGGAAGCGAGGCGAAAGGTGCATCGCCGGAATTACTACTTTTAAAGGACAATGGATTCGTCCAGTTTCCGATTTACCCGTTGGTCAAGTAACCAAAGAAATCCGACAAATTGGAGGAACAGAACCAGCATTATTAGATATTTTACAAATTCCTTTAGCTAAAACGGGACCAGACTACGGTTTTGAGAGCGAAAACCTTTCAATTTTACCAGGAAAATGGCAGCGAGTTGGACAATTTCCCCCAAGCTACTTGCTGAAATATTGTAGCAATGAAGAATACATTTTACACAATGATTTGAAATATGTAGAAGTACCATTTTTGCAATCATTACCATTTCCTCAACGACGGACTTTACAACTAGTAAAAGTAGTAGAGTTTGACGTTAGACCTTTGAAAGTCATGTATGAAGGAAGCCAAAAATGGGAAGGTACAATTGTCACTGAAAATCATCAAAAATTGACCACAAATATTACCGATCCAGTGTTTGCGAGGAAATTAGATTTAGGCTATCGTCCCAAAAATCATTGTTTAGTTACAGTTAGTTTAAGTATGCCTTGGCGACCGGAAAATTGGGAAGGTGGCGATCCTTGTTGGAAATTAATAGCTGGTGTTGTAGAATTACCTGATACAGAAAATCAAAATACAGAGGTAAATAATGATGATGAAATTACCTTTTAAAGCACTAAAATAACTTTCAAGGTACGTTGTTGCGCTTTAGCGCTAAAGTCTAATAATCTACCTTTTAAGTTACTGAGTTTGCAACAATATAGCCGTAGCATTAGCGACAATTTGCACTACACCAGTAAAAAATTCTTGGTCAATTGTATCAGGTTTATCTGTCGGTTTATGATAGTGAGGAGAGCGAAAATTTGCGGTATCAGTGATTAAAACCGCACCAATTCCCCGCATCCAAAAAGGTGCATGATCGCTACGCAATAGGTCGGGAGTGGCTATGCCTTTTAAAGGAATAGGCAAAGTAATTACTGGTGGTAAATCAGAAAAATTTTTGTTATTAAATGCTGCGAGTAATTGTGGATTTTCGGCATCACCTATTACTGCTAAAAAATCTCCTTTGTCACTTGGTGGGGTAATTGGTAAACCGGGAGGATATTGCTGACAACCGGGAGTATGACAAGCAAAACCAACCATATCTAAAACAATTACACCTTGTAAATTGGTTAAATTTTCCGGTTGATTAGCAAAAGCGAAACTACCCAGAAGTCCTTTTTCTTCTAAGTCAAAAAAGGCAATTTTTAAGGTTCTTGCTGTGGGAAAGTTACTTAATAAACGCGCCACTTCTAAAACGGTAGCAACACCACTAGCATTATCATCTGCGCCGGAAGAACCAATTACTGTGTCATAATGTGCGGCTAATAAAATGGTTCCTGCTTTTGGGTTAGTTCCGGGTTTTTCTGCTACTACATTGATACCATACTCGAAGGTTTGGAGAGTTGGCGACCAGCCAAATTTTTTTAACTTATTGATAATATAATCTCTAGTTTTACTGCGACTATTATCTTCGTAACGTTCAAAGTTTAAGGCTTTAATATGTGCTAGTATTTGATGGTTACTAACTTTTGGTGCTGCGATCGCTTGCGTAGTGTTAAGTTTTGGTGTAGGAATTGGTTGTTGAACTACTTCTGGGGTGTTATTTGTTGTTAGTTGAAATGCTAATAAGCTGGAGTACCAATTGCTAATGAAGTTGTTAGTGTAGGAGTAGAAAAAGATTGTTGTAGTTGTGGCGATCGCAAACAACCATCCCCACCATAACCATTTTTTCATATTATGCTCAAATTTAATAGTAGAAAGTGCGCTCGTTCCCTTATTTTTACCCAATTAAACTGCCAATTTTTTTTAGCACGCACAGTACATCATACAATTCATTGCGACGACGATAAACTGAAAAATCATCCGACAAAGCATACTGTGGCGTATCACCATTTACCAGCTTAAGAAACATAAAATTACTACCATTCGTTATCATACCAAAAACTGCTTTTACCGCAGAATTAGGACTAGCTGTCATGTAACTTAAAGCCTGTGGAATTGCAATATCAATATTAAAACTTGTTTGTTTGGATTCAACTACCAAAATCCATAATTCCCCTTGTAAAGCCAAAACATCAATGCGTCCTCGATAAATTTCATCTAAATCTCTTGCTGCTATCTGTACAGTAACTTCCGAATCTATCCGAAAAGGAGCATCATAGAACCCTGCCATTTCTAATAGAGGAGATAACACTATAAGTTTAACTGTTCCCTCAGCTAAAGGGCCAGATTTTCTGTGATAAATGTACCTGCTTTTGACTTTATCCAAAGCTTGTTTTTCGCTATCGGTGACTTCGGCTAAATTTTCATACCATTCAGTAAAAAAATCATCATTTTCTGACTGGAACAGATTAAATTTTTCCTCTACCTGTTCCAGACTAATGATGTTTTCTCCTATAGAAATAGTTTTACTCACAATGATTAAAATTCCACTGTTAATGGCGCACGAGGGAAAGGAATTACATCTCTAATATTAGCCATTCCAGTCATAAATTGCACCAATCTTTCAAACCCTAAACCAAAACCTGCATGAGGAACTGTTCCAAAGCGGCGTAAATCTAAATACCACCACAAAGTTTTGGCATCCATTCCTAACGTTTCAATACGTTTTTCTAGCATATCTAAGCGTTCTTCTCTTTGGGAACCGCCGATAATTTCGCCAATTTTCGGTGCTAAAATATCCATTGCGCGGACGGTTTGTTCATCCTCATTTAACCGCATATAAAAAGCTTTAATTTTCGCCGGATAATCGGTAACAATTACAGGTTTTTTAAACTTTTCTTCTGCCAAATATCTTTCATGTTCCGATTGTAAATCCAAACCCCAACTAACAGGAAACTCAAACTTTTTATCTGCCTTTTCCAACAATTTAACTGCATCAGTATAAGTTAACCGTTCAAACTGATTATTAATGATATTATCTGCGGTTGCTAAAACCGAATTATCAATGCGTTGGTTGAAAAACTCCATATCTTCAGGACAATTTTCCAACACATATTTAAAGATGTATTTTAAAAACTCTTCTGCCAAATCCATATCACCTTGAAGATCGCAAAAAGCCATTTCTGGTTCTACCATCCAAAACTCAGCTAAATGGCGGGAAGTGTTGGAATTTTCAGCACGAAAAGTTGGCCCAAATGTGTAAACATTAGAAAAAGCCATAGCCATTATTTCCGCTTCCAACTGTCCACTAACAGTTAAATAAGCTGGACGACCAAAAAAATCTTTAGTGTAATCAATTTCTTGCTTTTCAGTACGAGGAACCTTATCTAAATTAAAATTCGTAACCGTAAACATTTCCCCTGCACCTTCGCAGTCACTTGCGGTAATAATTGGTGCATGAATCCATAAAAAACCCCGTTCTTGGAAGAAGTTATGAATTGCAGTTGCACAAGCATTTCTTACCCGAAAAACTGCGCCGAAAGTATTAGTACGCGATCGCAAATGTCCAATATCTCTTAAAAACTCAAAAGAATGCCTTTTCTTCTGCAACGGATAAGTTTCTGGATCAGCTTCCCCAAAAACTTTTGCACTAGAAGCCTTCAACTCAATTTTTTGTCCCTTCGCCGGAGACTCCACCAAAACACCTTCAACTTCCACCGAAGCACCAGTATTTAATTGTTTAATTATTGTGGCGTAATCTGCCAAATCTGGATTTAAAACTACTTGTAAATTTGCCATTGAAGAACCATCATTCACCTCAACAAAAGCAAAGTCCTTTAATTCCCGTTTTGTACGAACCCAACCTTGCACCTTAACAGATTCATCAGATTGACCATTTTTCAGAATATCAGCAATACGTCGAGTCATAATGATTAATGGATTTTAACTGAGACACTTAGAACTTCATTATATTAAACCACAGACAGAAATCATCCCTCTTCCTTCCTCTTCCTTCGTGTCCTTCGTGGTTCAAAAAATCTTACCCTTCTTAATCACCAATAGCAACCCCCTCGCGACGCGGATCGGCACCACCGATGAGTTCGCCATTTTTAACTTGAATTCCATGAGAACCGCTATTTAAAGGAATAACAATCACCTGATGACCGCGACTTTCCAAATCTGCTTTAAAACTAGCATAATTAGTACCAGCTTCCAACTCTGTCGGACGATTACGACTGCCAAAATTAGGCAAAGAAATCGCCTCTTGAATATCAAGATTCCAATCTAAAACCCCCACCAAAACCTTAGCAACAAAATTAATAATTGCACTACCACCAGGAGAACCAGTAATTAAAATCGGCTGTTTTTGAGCATTAAAAACTATTGTCGGAGACATAGAACTTCGGGGACGTTTCCAAGCTTCCACACGATTAGCAACAGGTTGACCATTCTCGACAGGAATAAAGTTAAAATCTGTCAATTGATTATTTAATAAAAACCCCCTAACCATCAATCGTGAACCAAAACCGCTTTCAATAGAACTAGTCATAGAAACGACATTACCATCTTTATCAACGATCGAGAAATGAGTAGTCGCAGGTAAATCCAACCAATGAATCGATCGCCTTTCCTCAAAAGAAACTACAATATTTCCCGGCGCAGCTTTTCCCATTGAACGGTTAAGATCGATCGCACTTCCCCGAACCCGCAAATACTGCGGATCGAGTAACCTTCCAGTAGGAATCTTAACAAAATCTGGATCGGCTAAAAACCGATCGCGATCGGCATAAGCAAGTCTACCCGCCTCCGAAAATAAATGCACCAATTCAATTGGTTTAGACTTCAAACTAGCTAAATCGAAATTCTGCAAAATTCCCAACATTTGCAACATAGTAATTCCGCCAGAACTCGGAGGTCCTATGCTACAAACTTGGTAAACTCGATATAAACTACAAATAGGATCGCGCTTTTTTGCCTGATAATTAGCTAAATCAGCAAGCGTCAAATCTCCCGGATTAATAGGAGAGTTATTAACAGTAGCAACAATATCTTTAGCAATTTCTCCTTGGTAAAAAGCATCTGCGCCTTGATTGGCGATCGCCTTTAAAACACCCGCCAAAGGTCGATTTACCAGCTTACTACCAACAGGTTTCGGTTGACCATTTGCTAAATAAAAATAATCCCTACTATTAGGAAAACGCTGCAAATACTTTTCCCTACTCAGCAGTTGATACAATCTCGGAGAAATCGGAAAACCATTTTCTGCCAACTGGATAGCAGGTTGAAACAACTCTCGCCAAGGGAGTTTCCCCTCCTCCCGATGTACCATTTCCAGCATTCGCACTACTCCCGGTACACCGACAGACTTTCCCCCGACTATCGCCTGGAAATAATTTAAAGGGTTGCCTTCTGGGTTTAAAAACCGATCGCTTCTCGCCTTCCCAGGCGCAGTTTCCCGACCATCATAACTCAGTAATTTCCCCGTTGCGTCATCGTACAACAGTAAAAACCCCCCACCGCCAATACCTGAAGACTGCGGTTCCACCAAAGTTAACACCATTTGGACTGCGATCGCCGCATCCACCGCATTACCCCCCCGTCGCAAAATAGCGATCCCCGCCTGAGAAGCTAACGGGTTAGCAGTAACTACCATTTGTCTTTTTGCGCGGACAGCTTGCTTTTCAGTCCTTCCTGTATCCCCTTCCGGCGCAGGTAAATCTTGAGTGCGAACCGGGAACACAAAGTTACAGCAGAGTACCAAGCTACTGAAAATTAATTTAAAGAATTTAAGTTGCATTGTGCCAGAGTCTGGGATCGTCTGTTCATCACGATCCCCACCATAACGCATATCAATCAATGCTAACTGGGGATCGCATAGTTTCTGTGCAATGATTTGTGTATAGCAGATCGCCAAAGCAATGCACAATGGGGAAAACACAAGTCTTTAACTTGCACAAGACTTCAACAACCAACCGATAACGATCCCGATCCCCGCAAATCGCACTGCCATCCAAAAAGGTTCTTTCAAGCTACTCCAAGAAAACAAACTGCTTTCCAAGTTAACTTCCAAAGTTTCCAATTCCTGCTGAATTTGCTTTAGCTGGGTTTTCATTTGCTGGGATCGCGCCATACTGCGGTCTTGACGCACTTCCTCATAGCGATGTTTTAATTCTGCTTGTCGCTGGCGATCGCGCTGTACCTGTGCGTAACGTTCTTTTAGAGCCGTTAGCGATCGCTCAACTTGCGCCAAAGCTTGCTCAAACTCTAGTTCGCTATTTCCCGATCCCAGAGTATCGCTAGATGCAGATGGTTCTTCTGGTGGCTTCATAGAATAAGACTAAACACTAATGTGATTTCATTATGTCTGAACCTACCCAACTACTGAAAACCGACACCTTGAACCAATTTACCACCATAGAACTAGCACAAGCTTTAATGGAACGCCTTGCCATTACACCTAATGACTGGCATCGCCTCAAATCGAATCGTCAAGCACGCGCCAGCGAACAAGCTGCTGCCGCACTGTTGTTCCTCGTCAAAAATCAGCCAGAAGAAGCATTACCGCGCCTTAACCAAGCTTCTGGCTGGTTAGATCGATCGATCTCTGCGCCTCCCTGCCCCTCTCACGGTCACAATCATCCTCACTAATATTCTATCCTCTAGAAGTGGCTGCTCGCTCAGCCACTCAAACATAGAGTCAGGAATATTAAAACTATATTAACTAGCCAAAATACTGATAATTGGTGAGCTAGAATTAAATACCTATCGCCAAATCCTGGCAATAACTAAGTAGTGGAAAAAAAGGTAAAAACATGGTTGTAGAAGCTCTCTTTCCTTCTACCTTCACCATAGACCCTTAGAGTCTTCTGCCAGCTATCGCACTAAAGGTAACTTGTAGCGGTTCTTAACATATTTACACAGACTCAATTCTCTTGCTTCTGGATTCCAATGCACTTGATCGAAAACTTTGTAAAGAATATACAAGCCTCTACCACATTCCGCTTCTTCCGGCGGCAGGTACTCATTGGCATCGCTAGGGCGACAACAGCATGGTTTGAACCCGGAACCCTGGTCTGAGATCACCCACCAGTAGTGATCTGCGATCGCGGCAAATTTCACAACTACTGTTTTACTAGGATCTAGATTGTTGCCATGTTTAGCCGCATTTACCAATGCCTCCTGTAAACCTAGTCGCAGTTCCGCTTGCCAGGAATCTGGAATCTCAGACACCAGCAAATCCAGAATTGGACAAAGGTAAAGAGTTGAAGCAAAGCTAATCGTAGCCCAGCTGCGCCCAACTGGACGCTTAGATATAGCAATCACTTTGAAAACCCCTCCGCTTTCAGGTGGACAAACTGAAACCTATGCACAGATTCCATCCCTACGCTCATAACTTAATTTTTTCGTTATAAACTCATGCTTAAGTCTAATGGGAAAATTTTTAGGTTTTGTTACCTATTTTGCAATTTTGTTGATTCGCATTTTCCTCACAATGCCTAAATTTAGTTAATTCCCATCAGCCAAGCCATTCCATTGCACTTCGTTTTAAGTTTGTGATTGCCCATAGCTTAATAAAAGCCATACAAATACACCCAAATAGGTGCTAGTTCTTGGGTATGGTTTTCACTACCTATTTATATTGTATCGAAATCTTCTTAAAAGACCAGACCCTTTTGAGTAAATCTGCCCATTTGTTCTGTTCATTCGGTTTGCCTGTTACAAAATATACAAAAGTAGATGTCACTTAAACAGTTGAAGCTAAAGCATTCCGAGCATACTTAGCGAAACTGAAAGTGATGTGATGTAAGTTATACTCGCCTATTTAGGACAGTAATTGCAAGAGACGTAGATAACAATTTCACCATCAACTGGGATCTCCGTGCTGCTTCTGGGGAGAATAAAAACGCAAATTAACTTAAAATAGGCAGTTTCAGCTTACAGCCACCATTTAAGAAATCCAGAAATTTATACTGGGAATAGGAAGACAAATATCTGAGGGAAGAGCATGGCTCCAAATCCCACCATTATACAGGCTGTAGAACAGTTGAACTACCGTGTCACCGTAGGCGACATTGCAGCACAAACTGGATTAAACATCAACCAAGCTGAACAGGCGTTATTAGTATTAGCTTCTGATGCAGGTGGACATTTACAAGTAGCGGAGTCTGGAGAGATTGCCTATCAGTTTCCGCGAAATTTTCAAGCAGTGCTACGCAACAAGTTTTTTCGGTTGCAGCTACAGGAATGGTGGCAAAAAGTTTGGCGAGTTTTATTTTATTTAATTCGGGTGAGCTTTGGCTTAATTTTACTAGCTTCGATCGCGTTAATCTTCATTGCGATCGCCATAATTTTCATCGCCCTCAACTCCAGCCGAGACAGCGACAGTTCCGGCGGCGACTTCGGCGGCGACTTTAATGGCGGTACAGTTTTTGCCCCAACATTTTGGTTTAGTGACTGGTGGTTTTGGGTATTTTACCCCGACTACAACAGCCCCCAATACCAATATCATCGGCGGGAAAAACCCCAACTAAATTTTTTGGAAGCAGTCTTCTCATTCTTATTTGGTGATGGAAACCCCAACGCCAATTTAGAAGAACGACGTTGGCAAGAAATAGCCACAGTAATTCGCAACAACCAAGGCGCAGTAGTAGCCGAACAAATTGCACCCTATTTAGATGAATTAGGAGAAGGCTACTCCCGCGAATATGAAGACTATATGCTACCAGTACTAACAAAATATAATGGTCGCCCAGAAGTTAGTCCCGAAGGGCAACTAGTTTATCACTTTCCCGATTTACAAGTAACAGCTACCCAAGAGGAAATCCAACCAGTAGCAGCATATTTACGAGAAATACCTTGGGGATTTAGTGCCGCTAGTTCCGGGCAAATTTTGTTAGCTTGTGGACTAGGAGCGATTAACTTAGTTGGCGCATTAGTTTTAGGAAACCTCCTAGCTGGCGGAACTGTCGCCGCCCAAATTGGTGGACTAGTTGCCTTTGTTCAGTCAATTTATTGGCTGCTACTAATTTACGGAATAGTTTTTCTGACATTGCCTTTAGTCCGTTATTTTTGGCTGCAATGGCGCAATACTAAAATTAATAAACGCAACCAAAAACGCGAACAAAGAGCTAATTTCTTAATTCAAGCTGGTGCTGAATTAAAGAAAAAAATTAGCTATGCGCGTAAATTTGCCGCCCGAAACATCATTAACAGAGAAGACTTAGCTTATACAACAGAAACCGACCTAATCGAACAAGAAATTGCTCAAAAAGATAAAATCGACGCTGAGTGGCAACGTAGATTAGAATCCGGTTCTTAGGGATTGGGGACTGGGGATTGGGGATTGGGGATTGGGGACTGGGGATTGGGGATTGGGGATTGGGGACTGGGGATTGGGGATTGGGGATTGGGGACTGGGGATTGGGGATTGGGGATTGGGGACTGGGGATTGGGGACGTTTCCAGTTTTGAGTTCTGAGTTTTGAGTTGTAGGGGCGAGTTTTGTTGAAAGATTGTCTATGGGATACAAAAGTTATCTACTAAACCCGCCTCTACCAAATTTCCCCTTGTCCCCTTGTCCCCTTGTCCCCTTGTCCTCTCATCTCACTCTAATTCTGGCTAAACTCGCTCCCCGATAATAATGCTGAAGGATTTGTTGGTAATTTGCGCCTTGGCGAGCCATTGCGTAAGAACCCCACTGACTCAAGCCTATACCGTGACCAAAACCACGACCGTCAAAACGGAAAGAGCTTGGTAGAGTTTTATCATTGCCTTCGGGGGTGACGGTGAACCAGGTACTTCTTAATTCAAACATTCGCTGCAATTCTGCACCACTCATAGTCCGCGAACCTTTGTCTCCCACGACTTTTACTGTCATGACTCTTCCAAAGGGAGTGATTCGTTCTGGTTTCAAAGATTGAACTTGTCCGACACCGCTAATGCGACTGCTAAGTTCTGGTTGAGTAAACGATCTTGTCCATTGATAACCGGGAGTTCCTTGATCGAAGTCTGGGACAGCACGCAGGTAAGGTAAGGCTTGTAATCCCCAAACATTTTCGACGTTTTCTGTGTGTCCTCCAGAAGCGGCATGATAAGCTGCTAGAATCAGCCTGCCTCTGTAGGTGAGAACTTGTCCGGCAGTGGCATCTACGGCGTTGTAGAAGCTGGGTGATTCGGTTTCTACTCCTCGGTAAACTTGCCAAGCGATCGTATCTCCAACATCAAACAGCCGATTTCCTCTAGTTTGCCTTTGGTAAAGGGCATAAGTCCGGGCGGCTACAGCTTGCGCTTTTAATGCTTCTTGAGGCCAATTTGTGTAAACTTCGCCTCCGAGTACGCTGTAGAGGTATCTTTCTAAATCTACATAGTTAATGGCGGTTAAACCTTGGTTTGTGGGTACGACTAAGGTACGTCCACGATACCAGCGATCGCCAATCCACACAAAACCTCTGTTTGTCGGTTCTACCCACAAGGCATTGGATTGCCAGCGGTTCATCTTGACTCTACCGCTGTCGGTTTCGGCAACAAAGGCGTTGAGTGGCGCAATCTCTCCTACAGGTTTACCAGTGGCATCACGGACGATCGCTTTCGTAGAACTACCGATTTTCACTTGGGGGGCATTTTCTTCGATCGCCACTCGCAATTCTAAAGCGGCTTGAGCAGGCGCAACTAGAAGCATCCAGAACAACAGCGACAACCAAAAATTTTTTCCTGATTGCGGAAATAACTGTTTCTGTTTGGCAGATAAAAAGGAAAAAATCAAATTTTTGGTTAGCATTTGGTCAAAACCTCCTCACACGGCTGAGAATCGAGGTAATAAGTAACTTTATGGTTAAATTTGGCAAAAAAATTTTCTCAGTTGGCTATGCTAGACAGTCCTCTAGGATACCTTAATCGGGCTAAGAGGTAAAGAAAAACTTTTTCCTAGTTAAAATGTCAATAGGGTAATCCCTGAAATTTTCGTAGGGTTGGCTTAATTTAAGTGCAGATTACTTTTTTTGGCACAAGTTCCGGTGTACCAACGCGATCGCGCAATGTTTCTAGTGTTGCCTTGCGCTTACCTCAACGTGCAGAAGTTTGGCTATTTGACTGCGGCGAAGGTACTCAACATCAGCTATTACACAGCGAGTTGAAAATTAGCCAAATCACTCGCATTTTCGTTACCCATACGCACGGCGACCATATTTTTGGGTTAATGGGTTTATTAGCAACTTATGGTTTGGCTGGCAATCCCACTAAAATCGATCTTTATGGGCCTCCCGGTCTAAATGATTACATTAAAGCTTGCCAACGTTACTCATTTACCCATTTTTCCTATCCCTTAAGAATACATACTGTGGAACCAGGGATAGTTTATGAAGATGACGAGTATATTGTCAAATGTGGTCTTTTAAAACATCGAGTCACGGCTTTTGGTTATCGTGTAGAAGAAAAAGATAAACCAGGGCGTTTTGATGTGGAAAAAGCCAAGGAATTAGGCATTCCTTCCGGCCCAATTTATGGCAAACTCAAACGAGGCGAACAAGTTACTTTACCTGATGGCAGAGTAATTAATGGTGCTGATTTGTGTGGGCCAGATCAAACCGGGCGTAAAATTGTTTACTGTACAGATACGGTTTATTGTGAAGGCGCTGTTGATTTAGCCAAAGATGCTGACTTATTAATTCATGAAGCTACTTTTGCTCATCAAGATGCAGAATTAGCTTTTCAAAGATTACATTCTACTTCCACAATGGCTGCTCAAGTCGCTTTAGAATCTGGCGCAAAACATTTAATTATGACTCACTTTAGTCCCCGCTATGCCCCAGGCAATGACATTCAATTAAATGATTTGTTGGAAGAGGCAAAAGCCATTTTTCCGAATACAACAATGGCTTATGATTTCCTTGCTTATGAAGTTCCAAGGCGGGATTAGGCTGGGGACTGGGACAAGGAGACAAGGAGACAAGGGGACATTCGGTAGTGGCGGGTTTAGTAAGATAACCTTTATATTCCCTAGACAATCTTTTAATAAAACTCGCCCCTAAGCTGTCACGCATTTAAATCACTTATTAAGATTGCAGGGGGGCAGGGGAGAGAATTAGACGAATTTTCTTCTGTTTCCAAACAATCCAATTTAAATGCGGAACAGCTTACAACTCAAAACTTTCCCAGTCCCTAGTCCCCAGTCCCTAATCCCTATTTCGCAACCAAAATTACTACCGATCGCTCACCCAACAAAATTCCATGTTGTTCAGTTAAAATTGGTTCAGTCCCTGGTTGGTAAACATCTTCGGGAAAGGCAAGTCCGGTATTAACAAAAATGTGCCATTTTGTTTCTAATGGTGGTTTAGGTAATTCAAACCAGTGGCTTTCCCAGTGCATATTCATTGCCACATAAATTGAGTTATCTTCGACTGTACCTCCTTTGGCGTGTTTGCCACAAAGCATAAAAGCTAAGGTGCGACAATAGCTTGCCCAATCAGGTTTCCAGGCGTAAACTCCATGCCAACTAATATCGGGATAACCACTTTCCATATAGTCTTGATTGCGGAAGTATTCCCGATTTCTCAAAACAGGATGGGCATGACGAAAAGCAATACAATTTTTTACGAATTGGAAAAATTGTTTATTAGTTTGTAATAAATTCCAATCTAGCCAACTTAATTCTGAATCATGGCAATAGGCGTTATTATTTCCTTGTTGCGATCGCCCCATTTCATCGCCCATTAGTAACATCGGAATGCCTTGACTGACTGTTAAAATGGCGATCGCATTCTTCATTTGTCGATCGCGCAATTCAATGATTTCTCGATCGTCAGTTTCCCCTTCAACTCCACAATTCCAACTGAAATTAGCATTAGCTCCATCTCGATTATCTTCTCCATTAGCTTCATTATGTTTTTGGTTATAAGCTACTAAATCTGCTAAAGTAAAGCCATCATGGGCAGTAATAAAATTTACTGAACTATCTACAGTTCTGCCTGTCCAAGCATACAAATCAGGCGAACCTTGAATGCGTTGCGCTATTTCTCCCACTAAAGGATCGCCTTTAATAAACCTTCTTAACGCATCCCGATATTTTCCATTCCATTCACTCCAGCGGTGATAATTCGGAAAAGAACCAACTTGATAAAGTCCGCCAGCATCCCAAGCTTCTGCAATTAATTTACACTCAGCTAAAACTGGGTCATAAGCTAAAGTTTCTAACAATGGTGGATTAGTTAAAGGTTCACCTTTTGTATCCCTTCCCAAAATAGAAGCTAAATCAAATCTGAATCCATCAATGTGATATGCAGATGCCCAAAATCGCAAACAATCTACCACAAATTGTCTGACAATTGGATGATTGCAATTAAGAGTATTGCCGCAACCACTAAAGTTATAGTAAAACCCTTCAGGAGTCAGCATATAGTAAGTTTTATTATCTAAACCCCGAAAAGAAATTGTTGGGCCATTCTCGTTTCCTTCGGCGGTATGATTAAACACTACATCTAGAATTACTTCTATGCCATTTCTATGGAGTTCTTTAACTAAGGTCTTCAGTTCATTTGCTTGATTTCCATAATTACCTGTGGCTGCATAGCCAGCTTTCGGGGCATAAAAACCTACAGTATTATAGCCCCAGTAGTTAAATAATCTGTCATCATTGAGGGGATTATGTCGAGGGTTATCTAACTCATCAAACTCAAAAATTGGCATTAATTCTACACAATTAATTCCCAATTCTTTGAGATAAGGAATTTTTTCCTGTAGTCCGGCAAAACTACCTTGATGTTCTGCTTTAACTCCAGAGGAAGGGTGACGAGTAAAACCTCGGACGTGCATTTCGTAAATAATTAAATCTTCGGCGGGAATTTCTAAAGGTCGATCGCCTTCCCAATCAAACTCTTTACTGATAATTTGTCCGCGATAGGGATAAATGTCATCCTCTTTTAAAGATTCTCCCCAAATATCCCTACCACCCACACAAGTCGCGTAAGGATCTAGAAGAATTTTGGTGCGATCGAATCTGTGACCTGCTTCTGGATTATATGGCCCATCGACGCGATATCCATATTCTAAGTCTTGGTAATTTGGTAAATCTAAAACTATCATACTGACCACATTACCTAAGCGAAACTCGCTTAGAAAAGGAATCTCAGCAAATGGTTCTGTTGCACCTTTTTTGAATAGCACTAATGTCGCAGCTGTGGCGTGACGAGAGTAAATAGAAAAATTAATTCCTCCTGGTACCGGAGTAGCGCCAAAAGGAATAGGTTGTCCCTGTAGTAATTTAAAATCGCCGTATGTGTAGCTATGATAAACAGCCATGTTTTATATTTACAAACATCATGAATCTATCATATTGTCTTAGATTCAAATGTAGTTTGCTTCCCAAGTAAATGTAATTTTTACATTATCAGAAATTTTGCGTTTTTTCTGTTACCTAAATATCAATTGCATTTAAATTGACACAACTAAACCTAAGTATACTTTCCTTAAAATAACTCCATTTATTGTAAAAAATATTTTGCATAAAGTCAGGTTCAAGGTTAAAAGAATAGTTCCCTTAACCCTTACCTTTACCTTGAATAAAAGTTACTCTACTTTTTCCTTGATATTGTCCGCAGAAAAGTCTTCATGAAGACTTTTTTCTTTTTTTAACAGACGACTAATTAAACTATTTAAATGTACTTGGGTGTCAACTGGCGATCGCGGCAAAGGCGTGTCCAAATTAGGCCAAGTAGGTAAATCAGAACAAGGACAATTATTAGGCGGTAAACCCAAATTCCTTACTGGTATTGGCATCGAACAACGCGCACAAGGGTTTAAATCCCAAGCAGGTGTGAGTAATTCGGCAACAGTTTCCTGCGTACCTTCGAGATTACAATCGCCAGCATCAGGTGCAATTATTTTCTGCCAACACTCTTCAAAATCGTCGCTGTAGCGATCGCCTTGGATCACCCTTTGCGGCAACAAAGTTTCTCTGCCATTGCGAATCAAAACTCTCTTTCCTAGTTGAAACCAATAGGCAATATATTGTTTAACTTGTTCTTCAGAGGCCATAGCTTTTATAGTGAATCATTGGTTAAAACTAGTACAACAAGGTTCCCAGGTAGCAAGAAAAAATGTTTATTGAAAACTTTTACTTAACTTTTAACTGTATTTATTTTTGCCTTACTGCCCTGGGAAGTAATGGGACGCTTTCAAATCTCACAACTATTTCCTTATCTTAGTTGTTTTGCTTAAATTATGTTTCCTTCTGGGTGAGGAGTAACTCAGCTATAAAAAGGAATAACTTTTCTTGCTGAGTCAATCATAACCTTTACTGCTGTTCTGCCAAAAGAAATAAAATATTTATTTCCCAAGACTAGTACCTAAAAAAGTTTCCATCTCGGAAAATGGGATTATTTAGGTAATAGCAATCTCTGATTTCTTCTTTAAGGATTTAAGGGAGTACCAAGCTGACTTAAGTTTAAAACATGACCTGCTGTGACTAAGTAAGTGGGATTAGCGATCGCACCGATTTGACGCACCAAACTGCCTAAACGATCGCGGAAGATCCGACCCGCTGGATATGCCGGAACTACACCCCAGCCTGTTTCTTCTGCCACAAAGATTACATCACAATCACAATTCTCAACGATTTCTAACAATTCTTTTAAGATTTTCTGCCAATGAGTTCGATCGTATTCCAATAAATTAGCTACCCAGGTTCCCAAAGAATCTACCAATAAACAACTACTACTTTTTGCTTCCTGAATCGTTGCTGCTAAATTTACAGGCACTTCCCAAGTTTGCCAATCGGAAGGACGGCGCTGAATGTGTTGAGAAATTCTCTCCATCCACTCAGTATCATTGGGATCTGTTTGAGCAGTAGCTACATAAATTACCGATTTTCCCGATCGTAGCGCCAATGATTCCGCCCACTCACTTTTACCCGATCGCGCAGGGCCAGTTACTAAGATTACTCGTCTTTTAAATAATTGAGTCATAAACAAAACTCGAACAATCCGATCGATAAAACCTCTTAGATTGTACGTAGTTTAGAGTACTTAATAATCATAGCAGTGTCAAAGAATTTACGGATATCTAGAAAGACTTTTATTTGGTAGCATGAGAAAAGTTCAACAATAATTTTTTTGGGTTCATCTCGAAAAAGTATAATGAAAATTTTGGGTAACAAATGTAGCTTTTCGTAAACAAGCGATAAGCAGGTTAACAATTAGGCGAAAGTTTATGCCGAAAATTTCTGCAATTATCTGTACGCATAATCGAGAAAAATATTTAGGTGCAGCTATTGATAGTTTGCTGGCACAAGATTTTCCTGATTATGAAATAATTGTTGTAGACAACGCTTCGAGCGATCGCACCCGTGAAATAGTTCAAGCACGCCCTAGCGTGAAATACGTCTATGAACCAATCACGGGATTATCAGTAGCTCGCAACACAGGCGCTCAATCAGCCACAAGTGAGATTCTCGCCTATCTTGATGATGATGCCGTAGCTAGTTCCAGTTGGTTAAGCATACTGTATGCAGCTTATCAAAGCAATGAAAAACTAGCGATCGCAGGTGGCAAAGTTACCTTAATTTGGCCCGAAGGAGTTGTGCCTCCAGCTTGGCTTTCCGATGACTTAGCAGGAAATTTGGGTGCATATAATCTGGGTGAGAAAATAGTTTATATCGATCGCCCAGGCTTAACTCCAAGAGGTTTAAACTATTCAATTAGGCGCAAGTTCTTAGCAGAAATCGGTGGTTTCGATATTAACCTGGGTCGAGTCGGGAAAAAATTACTATCTAACGAAGAACTACTAATGACAGAACAAGCTTTAAACCGAGGTTGGCAAGTCGCCTATATCCCAGAAGCTTTAGTACAACATAACGTTTCCCCAGAACGAGTTAACCCCCAATGGTTTTTAAGCCGGGGTTGGTGGCAAGGCATCAGCGAATATTACCGGGAACAACTAGTCGGGAAAGCCGGGGTAAAACAACTAGGGAGAGGTGGCGAACGCTTGATGTATGGAGTTTATAAATCAATGAAGTATTTTCGCCAACCCGATCGCAGGTTTGAAAATTTAGTATATAGCTACGGTCAAATTGGCTATTTAAGTGCCGTAATCAAAGGGTTATTTTCCGCCTCCAAGCGGGAAAAATAAGATCGGGCGAGCAATTAGTTCCTGATTGGCTCGCTTGCCGATTATCTTGAAGTTTATTGCTAAAAGCACTACTAATCATGACTGCCACAGCCAAAAAAATCCCAGTTTCCGTACTGATTCCAGCCAAAAACGAAGAAGCTAACTTGCCAGCTTGTTTAGAAAGTGTGGCAGCGGCAGATGAAGTTTTTGTGGTAGATTCGCAAAGTAGCGATCGCTCAGTGGAAATTTGCCAAAAATATGGAGCAAATGTAGTTCAGTTTTACTTTAACGGTCGGTGGCCCAAAAAGAAAAACTGGTCATTAGAAAATTTGCCTTTCCGCAATGACTGGGTGTTAATCGTCGATTGTGACGAACGCATTCCCCCAGAACTGTGGGCAGAAATTACTGCTGCCATTGAAAACCCAGAATACAACGGCTATTACCTAAATCGGAAAGTCTTTTTCCTGGGAACTTGGATTCAGCATGGTGGTAGATATCCCGATTGGAATTTACGCCTCTTCCGTCATCAAAAAGGGCGTTATGAAAACTTGGGAACGGAAGAAATTCGCAACACCGGAGATAACGAAGTTCACGAGCACGTAATTTTAGATGGCAAAGTTGGCTATCTCAAAAATGATATGCTGCACATTGACTTTCGTGATATTTATCACTGGTTAGAACGACACAATCGCTATTCTAATTGGGAAGCTCGCGTTTATTTGAACTTGTTAACTGGTAGAGGAGATCACGGGACGATCGGCGCAAATATTTTCGGAGATGCCGTCCAACGCAAACGCTTTTTAAAGAAAGTTTGGGTATATTTACCTTTCAAACCCATACTACGCTTTTTGATCAGTTATGTGTTTCAATTGGGCTTTTTGGATGGGAGAGCCGGATATATTTATGCTAGACTCTTGAGCCAATATGAATATCAAATTGGAGTAAAACTCTACGAATTACGCCGTTTTGGTGGTCAGTTAAACAACGCCCCACAACCAGTTACTCCCCCAAAAACTACATCTACAACCGATTCTCCTACCACTAGCGAAACTACAGCTTATGACTCAGTGGGTTCCTGAATCAACCGATCCAAATTCTGCATCCAAAAAAGAATCTTTGTTGGATGCGGAACCTTGGATGGATTTACGAAAGTACGATCAATCAAACTTCGATCGCGGTCGTTCTAATTGGATAATTTTACTTTGGTGGTTGGTACAAGCGATCGTCTTTCCCCTCACACCCCACCAACTCCACGCACCCAGAATCGCCCTACTGCGTTTATTCGGTGCCAAAATTGGCAAAGGAGTCGTCATTCGACCAACCGCCCGTTTCACTTACCCTTGGAAAGTAGAAATTGGCGATTACAGTTGGATTGGTGATGACGTAGTTTTGTACAGTTTGGATTACATTCGCATCGGTCGTCACAGCGTCATTTCCCAAGAATGCTACCTTTGCACCGGAGATCACAACTTTGAAGACCCCACTTTTAGTTTAATTACCGCACCGATTACCATTGGTAACGGAGTTTGGGTAGCAACTGATTCCTTTGTTGGCCCAGGTGTAGAAATTGGTGCAAATACAATAGTAGGCGCACGCAGTAGCGTCTTTCGCAGTTTGCCAGCCGGACAAGTTTGCTTGGGTAATCCCTGTCGTCCCCACCATCCCAGACAATTTAAAGGTAAGGAATAAGCTCAGATCTTGCACTACGGGAGGTGGAACCTCCATACTCTGCAAGATCTGAGTTATACCCCAAGATAGGTAATTTTTAAATTATTAGCAATTAATCATTAAAAGTATTAGGAAACTTCTTTGGTTTTAGGTTTGGATAATCTAAAAAAACAACTGTTGCAGACAGGTATTAAAGCAAGACTAATAAGGGGAAGTTTATCAACTCAAAATGCCAAACTCCCCTTACTTCCCTGTCTTTTAATAAGGGCAAATCGGAATTCTTCTGGGATAACGAACACGCCGTCTAGGTCTTGGTTGGGAATAACAGTCTGATTCACAACATATTCCTTCGTCGAAAATCTGCCAGCGCTGATCTATACTACCTGACCGAAATTCGGCACGACATCCGTTTCTCACCCAAACAGAACCTCTGTTAAAAACCCAATCTATCTCAGGTCTACAAGGATTGTGAGAAAATCGTCTTACTAAGACTACTCCACCTCTAGTATCAATGGAACATCTTGCAATTTGAAAATTAAGGCTCTGGCAAATAGTAACGCTTTGAGCCGAGACAGACTTAGCCATAATCATAGTAGCGGTAACTGCCATAGTAGCAGCACCCGCTAAAGCGACTTTTTGACACAAATTAGTCATCAGGTAAACTCCTCACTATACTGGGCTTAGGTAGCTTTTGCATCTGCCCCCGGATAGACCAACAGTATCTCTAAGTTAGGTTCTCTCGTCAACTACTTGGATTTTCGAGCATCTTCAGTGATGTGGTTGGTTAGTTGAGACTAGTGATATCAGTTACTAGGATTGTTAACGCTTTTGAGGGGAGAGTAGACGGGCTGCGATCGCACCACCGATAAAGCCAAATAAATGCCCTTGCCAAGAAATCCCAATTTGTGAGGGAAAAACACCCCAAATCATACTACCGTAAACCAGGGCTACGAACAGCGATAAAAATATTGCGCCTGGACTCCGTTGAAAATAACCCCGAAATAGTAAATAACCTAGATATCCGAATATCACTCCACTAGCACCAATATGAATACTACGAGGTGGTGCAAATAGCCAAACGCCCAGACCACTAATAATCATGGAAATGGCACTGACAACAAAAAAATCGCTGGTTTCTCGTAACATGATTAACCAACCAAGAGTGACAAAGGGAATGGTATTAGCCGCTAAGTGAAGGAAGTTTCCATGTAAAAAGGGTGCGAACAATATACCACGCAGTCCAATAGGTACACCAGGAATAATCCCAAAGTAGTCCAGTTGACCTCGAAAAACCATGAGGTCGAAAAATTCCACAATCCACATTAGGGCGACAAGTCCACCCAAGATGAGGACTTGGGTCTTTAATTCATTAACGATCGCTTTTGCATCATCGCGACGACTCATTATCCTTTCCTCTGAGATAGCAAGTTGTATATTTTCTAAGGTAGCAACTACAGGTACAAAATTTGCCAATCCCGATGGCTTTCAGATCTTTGGGAAAGTTTAGTAGCAAAAATCTGGGTCAGTACTGGGTGGGAAATTATAGATAGGTTTAGCGATCGTATTTCTTACATAAACTAACTTAACTAGTAAAATTACAGAAAAATTAACCGTATAAATACATATCAAACGCTTTTACCTCAACTCAGAATGAGAATATTTAGCAAATTAGACCGAAATTATGACTAATATTTTGATGCAATTTTAGATTAAGTGAGTCTTTGATTAGGTGTAATTTGTATTGAATTTTGGCTAATTAACAGCAATTTTAAATATGATTTAATCATTATAAAGTATTAGTAAAAATCGACAAAAACGCTTGCAATTCAATAAATATTAGAAGACATTATAAATCAGCTTAAAACCTGAATCTCCAAACAAAAATCTGAGGAAAAAACCATGCAATCTAAATTTTTAACAGGATTAATTATTGCTACAGTTTCTGTCGCCAGCGTGTTTCACGCCACAACAGCTAGTGCTTTGCAACTAAGTAACTCAATCTGGTCTGAGTTTAATCAATATGTACAAAGAGAGCGTTTACAACTCTCAGGAGCGGAACTTTTAGAGTTAGATCCTGCTAGTTTGAGATGGGCAAATGGTGTTGATAATGCAGAGATTTACTTTATTAACGAAGGAGCAGGTTTTAGAAATGCTCTTTACTACTCTGTAAATAATAGCCCTGAAAGACTAATTTGGGGTGATATTGCTTCTCCTAACAGTATTTTGCCAGAAAGCAATGGCCCATTAACATTAGGTCAAGGTTTCAGTTTAGGTAGCTACCAAGGCGATACTCAATTATCTTTGTCTCTTGCTCCTAATGGCAGTAGCACTCGTCGCTACGGTGCTGTTGCTGCTAACAACCCGGATGGATTACAGCACATGGTTGCTTATAATGTAAACGCTGGTGGCGAAAATTGGGTATTAATTGGTTTTGAAGATTTATTTGGCCCTAGAGGAGCAACTGGTGGCGAAAACCAAAACTCCGATCGCGATTTTAATGACGTTGTAGTTGCGGTTCGTGGTGTTACAGGTAATGCTGCTGTTGGCGTACCTGAACCTTCGGCAATGCTTGCTTTGTTGGGTGTAGGTTCTTTCTTCGGTTTACGCCGTCGTCGCCAAAGCACAAATGAAGCTCAATAAATAGACTAGTCGATCGAATTGGTTTGTTGTCCAGACTTGATTCCCATGTGACTACGAAGTTTCTGAGAGTTCAAATTTTGTGTTTCCTGTCAAGCTTTATTCTGGTGCAAATACCATTTGTGGAACTAACAGGAAATTACCGTCAGGGTTAACTACTTTACCAATGCCTAAAAAGCTGTTGTCTTCGTGATAAACTTGCCGCAAATCTCCTGAGTATTTAGGTGAAATATCTGAAAGGAGAATCCGTTGACCTTGACACCAAGCTTTAGCTTCTTTGTCTGATAAATTGATTGTTGCTAAATGTTCTAAAACTTTTTTTGGTGGAATGGGATTAAATGTTCCTTGTTCTATTTGAGTTTCTAATTCTGCAAAAGTCAAACTGTCGGTTAGATTTAACCCACAACTAGCGGTGCGAGTTAAGGCAGCGAGAGTTCCGCCAATTTGTAAAGCTATTCCTAAATCGCGGGCGATCGCTCTAATATAAGTACCAGGCCCACAAACAATTTCTAAGTCTAACTCTGGAAATTCTCCGCCTCGCCAATCTAAAATTTCTATTTGATGAATTTCCACAGGTCTAGCAGCAATTGTAATCTGTTCTCCAGCACGAGCTAAGTCATATAAACGTTTACCTTGAACTTGAATCGCACTATAATTTGGGGGAATTTGTTGAATAGTTCCTTGGAATTTTTCTAAGGCTAATTTCACTTCTGCTAAAGTTAGTTGATTTCCCGAATTTTCGGCTATTACTTCTCCTTGTAAATCGTCTGTAGTGGTAGTTACGCCTAATTTAATTGTGGCACGATAAGCTTTGTCTTCTTGCAGATATTGTAACAGGCGAGTTGCTTTACCTAAAGCAATGGGTAAAACGCCTGTTGCTGCGGGATCTAATGTTCCGCCATGTCCGACTTTTTTTTGACGTAATAGACGGCGTACTTTAGCTACGCAGTCGTGAGAAGTAATCCCAAATGGTTTGTTTAAGTTGAGGAAACCTTGCACGATTTAGTAATTAAGAATTAGTGATTGTTAGTCGCGATTAGGCGAGATAATTAGCGCTGGAGACGGACGATCTAAAGCTAATTGTAACTCAGTTTCGGTGAGCGATCGCACTAAACTTAAAGGCAAAGGCTCCTGACTCAAATTTCTAATGTAGGATGGAGTCAAATAAGCTTTATATTCTGGTCGATCGGCAATATAAAATTTGAAGAAAGCTACACCGAAAACTTTCATGTAATCACGCGCTAAAGCAGGATTGGGGCCAACTACTGATGATGGCAAAGGTACGCTAGATGGAGAATCACCTAAAGTCGAAAAGTGTGTACCGTTATTAATAATCAGTAAGTATTTTTTGGGGTCATTCAGCCAAGTAAAAGGCGCAATTTGTTCTGGTAAAGCTGGTGCAACTGTGTCAGCACTACCAGCAACTATGGCAACAGGAATATTAATATTGTCCAATCCATCTTTACCAAAAATGCTACTACTAATGGGGTTTATGGCGATCGCCGCTTTGACTCTATAATCTTGCAAATCATAATTATAATTTGGTAAAACTAAAGCCCGACATTGCAGTAAAAGTGACAAATTCCAAGTAGAATTAATAGCCGCACAATCTTTTTGCAAACTATTAAAATTAATATCTGCACCTGCTAAAGCTAATGCAGTATAAGCACCAAAAGATTGACCAATTACTCCCACTTGTTGCGTATTTAACCGACCTCGATACAACATATCTGTTTGGGACAGTCTCTCTAATTCATTGAGGAGAAATTTGACATCCAAAGGTCGATTAATAAATTCATAAGGTTGAGCAACTTCTTCTGCTTTACCTACAAATAAATTTTGTAATTGTTGTGCATTACTACCAGGATGTTCTAACACTGCAACCGCTAATCCAAAGGAAGCTAAATGTTGAGCTAAATAAGCAAAAGTTTCTCTATCTGAACCTACACCATGAGAAATTACAATTACTGGTGCAGCTGTTGATTGCTGGTTAGTATTATCAGAAATTGGTAGGTAAATATCAGCTTTAAAACTGCGGTTGCGGCGTAAATCTCGTAATTGTATTGTTTGCTTGTTAGTAGTAAAAGTTCCCGATTGGCGCAAGTTTGGTAATGTAGCTATTTGTGCCAGAGTTTGATTTGTTACTAAAGTAGTTGCTTGTTGGTTAACAGCTGCAACTGCTTTATTAGATTGCTCGATTACTCTAGATAAATCATCCGCAAGTTGTAAACCTCTAGTTAAATCAATTCTGACTCCAGTCGCCGGAAATTTACGTAAAACATTTAGTAAAGTAATTCCTTCTGGATCGTTAGCAGCAGAAATTAAGGCTTGTTGAATTGCTTGAGAACCTACTTCTCCTGATTCTGTCTGAACAACCTGTCCTAATCTTCGCAGTAAAATTGCTGCTTGTGGGGTGTTGAAGAATTGAGAAATTGCGATCGGTCTAACTTCTAAACGTTTAAGTAAAATCCGGCGCAATAATGCTTGTTGTTGGGGATTAACAGATCGAACGTAAGGTGCTAAATCGTTATTAACTACGCCTCTTTTAGCGTAAGCTTCTAAAGAATTTACAGAAATTGTCCGTTGTAATATGTCTAAAGATACTTGCAATCTTTCTGCGGATCTTGCCGGAAAAGTAGACCCAATAGTTGTCAACAGAGAAATTCCTAGTAAAATTCCGACCCAGTTAAAAGACTTGGGGATTGAATAAGTTAATTTACGCATAATCTTAGGAAGTTTGACAAACACAACTTCTGCAATAACTTAGCGATTCATCGTTTAAAAGAACTACAACGGCGATCGCTACCTATCTATATACTGACTAACAATTTCCTAAACGTCGAGACTTTTGTAAATTTAGACAAAGCGGCAAATCAACCTTACACAAATATTGAATAATTTGTTAAAATATGGATCGATTTTTTCTTGGTTCAGGAAATACTCTTAAAATTTCCTTGCTATATCTGCTGAAATTTAACTTACTACCATTCTGCGGAATTAATGCTTTTTCCCCAAAGCAACAGTCATCGAACCCACTACAACTAAAAGTGCGCCCAAAACCCCTAAAAATGTCAGGTTATTTTTCACAATCCAAGTTGGAAATAATAATGCTACCATCCAAACAGATATTAAAGTAACAATGGGAGTAGTTGATAACACAGCACTAACTCTTGATGCTTCCCAATGTTCTAAAGATTCAGCAAAAGCACCGTAAGCAATAACAGTATTCAACCCGCAAAAAATCAGCATACAAAACTGCAAAGGAGTTAAGTTAAGAATGGATTCGGGATGAGCGAAAGGAGCAAATAAAACCGCACAAATACCATAAATTAATAACATCACATTGGCTGAAGTTAATTGTTGCAAAAGTTGCTTTTGAGCTAAACCGTAAATTGCCCAAACTATTGCAGCTATAACGATTAAACCCGAACCAAACAAGTATTTTCCTTGAACAGTTAACAAGGTTTTTAATTGTTCATTAAAAAACAAAGCAAAACCTAAAGTTAACATTCCTAAACCTATCCATTGCATCAAGGTATAACGTTCTTTAAAAATGTAGATTCCTCCTAATCCCATTAACACGGGAGCAAGTTGAATTAAAACTTGAGCATTTGCCGGATTTGTGTAGGATAAACCCAATAAATAAAGGATATAGTTGAAAGCTAAAAATACGCTGGCAACTCCTAACAAACGTAAGGGAAGAGAACGTAATTTTTCCCTCGAAGGTAGTTGTTTTCTAGTTGCTAAATACACTCCAACTAAGATGAAAGACATTAAAAATCTAAACCAAGTAACGGTGTAGGGATCTAATCCTTGAAGTGTTACTTTTAAAGCTATTGGTAGCACTCCCCATAATAAAACAGTTAATAATGATAGTGCTAACCCTAAACGCCATTTTCCCGAACTTTGATGCAATAACATGAGGCTATTTTAGATTTTGGATTTGCTCAGATACCCGACTTCTCAGAGAAGTCGAGTATGTATTTCAGTTTAATTTTCCAACATTTGTAAAAGTTCCGCTTCCGACAATCGGGTGATTCCTAATTCTTCAGCTTTTTTTAGTTTAGAACCTGCATCTTCTCCCACAACTACAAAGTCAGTTTTGGAACTCACCGAACTAGCAACTTTTCCGCCAGCTTTTTGAATTAAATCTTTAGCTTCATCGCGTTTTAAGGTGGGTAAAGTTCCTGTAAGTACAAAAGTTTTGCCGTTAAGTTTGTTACTTTGATTTGATAAAAATGTGGTAGATTCTTGATTTTCTAGTTGCAAATTTGCTGCTTTTAATCTTTCGATTAAGGTTTGATTGGCGGGAACTCTAAACCATTGAAAAACACTTTGGGCAATTTCTGCGCCGATGCCATAAACTGCTGCAATTGATGTTGCTGATGCTGCTTCTAATTGTTCGACATTAGTAAATTTTTGGGTTAAAGTTTGGGCGTTGACGCTACCTACTAAACGAATTCCTAAACCATATAATACTCTTGCCCAAGGTTGAGTTTTTGATTGATTAATTGCGTCGATTAATTTGGTGGCTGATTTTTGCCCCATTCTGTCTAAAGTCATGAGTTTTTCGGGGGTTAAATCATACAAATCTGCGACGGAATGCACGAGGTTTTTTTCTACCATTTGATGCACTAGTTTTTCGCCTAATCCGTTAATATCTAAAGCGTCACGACTTCCCCAATGTACCAATGCGCCTTTTAAAATTGCGGGACAGGAAGCATTCACGCAGCGGGTGACTGCTTCATCGGGTAACTTTACCACAGGTTGATTGCAAACTGGGCAACTAGTTGGCATTTCAAAAGGTTGAGTATTGGGGGGGCGAAGTTCGGTTAAAACTTTGACAACTTCGGGGATGATTTCTCCTGCTTTGTGAACAATTACGGTGTCGCCTACACGAATGTCGATCGATCGCACATAATCAATATTATGCAGCGCCGCCCGTGAAACTGTCGTTCCTGCCAATTGTACTGGAGTCAGTTCCGCCAAAGGTGTAATTGCACCCGTTCTTCCCACGTTTACGCTAATAGCTTCGACGCGAGTTGGTGCTTCTTCCGCTGCATATTTTAAAGCTACCGCCCAACGGGGAAATTTTTGCGTAAAACCGAGTTTTTCTTGCAATTTTAAAGAATTCAGTTTCGCCACTACCCCATCAGTCATGTAGGGCAAATTTAACCTTTCTGTATCCCAATAATTGTAGTAATCTGCGACATCTTCTAAAGTTTGACAAAGTTGGCGATTGGGATTTACTTTAAAACCCATTTTTTGCAACAATTCCAAAGATTCCCATTGAGTTTGGGTAATTTCGGTATCATCTTTTCCGGGAATATGTAAAGTGTAGGCGAAGAAATCTAACCTGCGTTTTGCCACAATTCTAGAATCTAACTGGCGCAAAGTTCCCGCAGCAGCATTACGAGGATTGGCAAATAATGTATCTCCCGCTTTTTCCCGTTCCTGATTAATTTGTTTAAATGTATTTAATGCTAAAAATGCCTCTCCCCTTACTTCGACGCGCAAGGGTGGATTTTCTAAGTTTAATTTCAGGGGAATGGAACGAATTGTTTTCACATTTTGGGTGATATCTTCTCCGGTAATTCCATCACCTCTAGTCGCACCTTTAACTAATACTCCATTTTCATAGGTTAGCGCCAAAGCTGAACCATCAATTTTCAATTCGCAAACGTACTCAAAAGATTCTTTCCCTATTTCCTGTTCTTTCCCATAACGCCGCCAACGTTCCTGCCAATTGGCAAACTCTTCTATATTAAAAGCATTTTCTAAACTGTAGAGCGGAATATTGTGCCGCACTGCGGTAAACTGAGTTGCGGGACGTTCGCCTACTCGCTGGGTGGGACTATGTGGGGTAATTACTTCTGGATATTGGGTTTCTAAATCTTGTAATTCCCGGTACAAGCGATCGTATACCGCATCCTCCATAATTGGATTATCGAGAGCATAATAGGCATAGCTTGCTTCCTGAAGCTTTTGCCGTAATTGTTCCACCCGTTGCTTGATTTCTGGCGTTAATGATGACACAGAATCTCTCTCCATCAATAGGGGACTGGGGACTGGGGACTGGGGACTGGGAAGAGAGTTTTGAGTTTTGAATTTTGAGTTAGGGAAAACGTTAGGTTGGGATTTACAAGATTTACAAATTGACGATATTTCTAGAATAATCCTGAACATCATCTAAATCCATAAATCCCGATCCTGTTTTGGGTTAATGAACTTCCCTTTGTTCCTTTGTCCCCTTGTCTCTCCTGCTTTCCTGCTACTTTTAGGATAGCAATATAATCAGACAAGTAATGAGGTGAAAAAATGAGAGTTTGGGTCGCTAGTTTTCTGTTATTGTTTGCTTTGGCACAACTTTTTAGGTGGATGAAACACTTATCTTTGCCATTACCAGTGTTCATCTTAGGTGGGGTGCTTTTAGCGATCGCTTCTAACTATGATAAGCGATCGGGCTGGCCTTTTCGCAACCAAATCTCTGAATCCAAAGTTAATCAATCTGAAACACTTACTGATAAATCAGATTCAGTTGATTAAGCATTCATTCTTCTAATTGCTGAAGGAGAAGGATATTTTTTAATTATATTTTAAGCCTCATGGTTAATAAAACTATATGCACGAGCTTTGGCTAATCTTAATAAATGTTCTAACATGAAATAACTATCTAATTCTAATTTTTCTTCGGAAGATATCCCCTCATTCTTTTCTCGCCAAATTAAGTCAGATACTCTTTCTTTAACGGTTTCTGATACTTGAAAATCAATTAAACTTTGCGATGTTATGCCCGCTGCAAGAAAATTTATAATTTCTTCATACGCTAGGTTAATATTGATAGATGTTTTCATTGTGATTAATTATCTCCTTTATTAATCTTCTGAAATTGTCTGAGTAACTTATTGAAGACTTTGTAAGATATTTTTTTATTGTACTATTACGATCGCAATTTAACCCCGCTTTCAAAAATTTCGTAAATGTCTTGTGCGTGTTGTTTTCCTCTGGGTACTACGCGATCGATCCAACGCACCTCAAAAAATTCTGATGGATGCAATTGAGAAATTACTGACTCACTGGCAATAATACCACATTCATAATGTTTAGTTAATTCTTGCAATCTTGCTGCTGTATTCACCACGTCACCAATCACTGTAGAATCAATCCGAGAATCAGCACCCAAAGCACCAATAATTCCTTTGCCTGTGTGAATTCCAATACCGATATTAATCGGTTGTATTAAGTTATATTTTGCTCGATCGCTATTAAATTTCACAATTTTTTGTTGCATCATTAATGCGCCATTTACCGCATCTTGGGGGTGACTTTTTGGACGATCGAATACTACCATTAAAGCATCACCTAAGAATTTATCAATAAACCCATGATTTGCGATAATACAAGCATTCATTTGGGTAAAAAATACGTTTAACCATTGGAAAGTTTCACTGGGAGATTGCGACTCACAAATAGTAGTAAACTTACGAATATCACAAAATAAAACTGTAATTTCTTCTTCTTGAGCATTGCCTAATTGAATTGATTCTACTCCATTAGGGGCAATACGGTGCAAAAATTGATCGGGGACGAATAAACGTAATTTTTCCGAAAGTGCTAAATTAATATTCCAGGCTGCTGATAATTGCTTTTTAGTTTTCTCTTTAATTTCTTGTTGAAATTGTTGCGATCGAATTTCCTGAAGTCGTAAAATACTGGCAATCTTAGTTAAAAGTAAGTCATTTTTAAACGGCTTAGTTAAAAAATCGTCTCCCATTACTTCTAAACCGCGCAATTTAGAACGATCGTCATCTAAGGCTGTCAAAAAAATAATCGGTATAGTTTGTAAAATGCTATCTTCCCGTAATTTTTGGCAAACTTCAAAACCATTCATTCCTGGCATCATAACATCCAGTACAATTAAGTCGGGAGTTGATGTTTTAGCCATTGTCAGTGCTTCCATTCCAGAAGTCGCTGAAACTGTATCGTAGCCTTCCGATTGTAGTAAATTTTCTAGTAAAATAAGATTTGTAGGCTGGTCGTCTACGAGCAATATTTTCGGCGGGTGGTTTAGCATAATTAAGGAAAAAAACTACTAATGTGGTACAACCACAAACATCAAAAATCAGGTTTAAAGTTAGCAATAACTCCAAAGGCTTTAAAAATCAAAGTCTTTGGTGACAGAGATACACCCGTTTGGTTCCTAGCTTCAGGAAATTTTACTCTCACACAATAAAGCTTTCTTAATATATTGAAACAATTTAATGATAAATGTTCAACTCTAGGCTAGGTAATTTACGAATCTACTTCTTTTGATTCGCTGTTTGTATACAAGCGCACACAAGCAATTAACTCATCGACTTTTAGGGGTTTACTCAAGTAACTATCAGCACCAGCAGCTAAACACCGATCGCGATCGCCAGACATAGCGATCGCTGTAACTGCAACCACTGGGACACTTTTCCATAACTCATGCGCCTTGAGTTGGCGGATCAACTGAAATCCGTCTACTTGGGGCAATTGAATATCCATTAAAATCAAATCTGGTAAACGTTGGGGCGTAACTAAGGGAGAGTAAATTGTCTGCATCATCGTTCCGCCATCATAAATCATCTCTACCTTATATCCTTCAAGTTCGAGCACTTCCGAAATAAAAGCTTGGTTGTATGGTTGATCTTCCACCACCAAAACTCGCTTAGTCTCGGCTTTAGCTGGTGAAGTTGGGGGTTCTTTGAGTTGCAGATTTATTTTCGACTGCGATGGAGAGAAGTCTAAATATGCCATTCTAGCTTGTTCCTGGCGCATTTCTGTTAGCGGTATCCAAACGCGGAACTTACTACCTTTGTTTACTTCCGATTCTAAAGAGACTGTACCACCATGTAATTCTGCTAATCGCTTTGTCAACACCAAACCCAAACCTGTACCTTCGTGATAGCGATTTAGGGAAGCATCCACCTGTTGAAAGGGACGGAATAACAAATGCCATTTATGTTTGGGAATACCAATCCCGGAGTCTTCTACTTCTAAGCAGAGGTAAGGGGTACTGGGATTGATCGCAGAGCGATCGGGACGATATTCTTTCTCTAATTGGCTACCATAAGCTAAGCGGCTAGAAAGTTTAATTTGTCCGCCTTCGGGGGTAAATTTTACCGCATTAGAAAGCAGATTAATCAAAATCTGACAAGCGCGACGTTCGTCGATGTTTGCCTGTTCTAGACGGTAATCCAATTCCAAAGTCAGCGCCAGTCGTTTTTTCACTGCTCGGACTTGAATCATTTTCAGGCATTCTGTACAAAGATAATGGATCGAAACAGGTCTTAAATTTAGTTCAACTTTGCCAGCTTCAATTTTGGAAAGATCGAGAATGTCGTTAATTAGTTGTAACAGGTGTTCGCCGCTGCGTTCGATCGTCTGAACGTAATTAACTTGCCGATCGCTCAAAGAACCCGCACTTTGGCGTAACAATAGATCGGAAAATCCTAAAATACTATTTAGCGGAGTGCGTAATTCGTGAGACATGGAAGCTAAGAACTCCGATTTCATCTGCGAGGCGCGTTCCAAGTCTTCATTAATTCGCCGTAAATTCTCCTGTGCTTGCACTCGTTCGATCGCCACACCCAAAGTCCGACAAGCTGCCATCAGCATATCCTGTTGCGGCGCTTCTTGTAACTTCTGTAAACTCCGGGATTCCAATGTTAGCACTCCGATGATCGTACCATCAGCCGCTGGGATGGGAAAAATGCCCAATTGTCCGATCGCCGGATGCTTAAACCCCGGTAAAGCTTTCGGATTTTTATAGTAATCTTCCACAAACATGGGTTCCCCAGTTTCCACTACCCCCCAGAGTAACCCTTCACCGTATGGAATGCCTTGATTTAATAACGCTTGCATTTCCGCAACCGCTATTTCTCCATGAGTAGCAATAAATTGTCCCGAAATCTGATTAGTAATCGCACCAGCATAACGCTGATTACTATTACCGATAATTACTTTTACATCCCCAAATGCTGCACCCGTTACCTCTACCAAATAGCTGAGAGCAAATTTGCCTAGTTCTTTTAGATCGGTAGCGGGTTGCAATCGTTCAGTGAGTTGTAGTAAAAAATCTAACCGTCTAACTTCCGCATTTAATGAAGCTTGAGTTTCGTTAGCGGAACGCAGTGCTTGCTGATATTTTGTCACATCACGGAACGTAAATAAGCGTCCTCCGTCAGAGGTTAACGTGGTGTAAATTTCTAAACAAATGCTATTACTTTGTTGTAAGTAGAAACAACTATTTGCTATATCTTCTGATTGTAAATAGGTTTCCAATTGTTGCTTTTGTGACTCCGACCAATAGCCTTGTTCTACAATCCGGTTAAAAATAACTTGCTCTGTGGGTTTTTCTTCCAAAAACGCTGTAGGTAATCCCCACATCAGGGTCAACTTATTGTTAAATAAGATTAGTTGGTTGGATCGATCGAAAAGGGCAATTGCATTGTCCACTTGGTTAATGATTAACGCTTCTTCTTGCTGGAGTTTTTGCAGACGCATCTCTATAGATTCTAAATTCATAGTTAACAATGTTGAGGACAAAAAAATTTTTTATACAAGGTTAACTTAACAAAATTTAACATTAGTGGTTGGTGAGGTTACTCTCTAATAAGTTGTGATCGAAAACACCTGGAAAAATTTGACAAGTGAAGAAAATATACTAGAAAAACCTCCGGGTAAAATTGGGTTCGCTGCACTTGTTGTCAAAAAATACATCTGTCAAAGTAAATAGTACCCATTACGGGTGAATGCTTTGAGTCAGATAGTGGGCATACTTTTGTTTATAGGGAATTGAGGAGCTAGAGTCCATGTTAATAGCTGAAAAACTGGCAGATCAATTGCGAAAGCAGCTGCAAGTGGACTGTGAAAACATCAGCCAACAGACCCAAGAGAGTATTATTAAATGGTTATTGGGAAAAGATTTACAGCGTTATGAAACGCTAGTTCCCAACCAATTGGCAATTGCCCAACAAGCGATAGACTATCGTTACCGAATTTTACGGCATCGGTACTTAGGAGTAGGGCCAGAAAGAGCATATAAAAATTTAATGACTCGATTGGGTTCTTTGGTGATGCTCCGTAATAAAATTAAGACTTGGGTAGCCCTGAGTCGCGATCGCCAAAGAGCAGTAGTTGATGTTCTCCAGGAAGTAATTCAAGAATTATTACAATCCGATCGCTACCTACAAGAGCAAATTGGCTGGATACGAGAATGTACAGAAGACTCCAGATTGCGGAATGCTCTGTTATTAACCAGTACGGAAGAGTACTGTATGCGCCCGATTCGCAACCAACCTTTACTACTGTATCGTTTTGTTAACTATTTGCGGCGTTCTCAACGGGGCGGAATTACCCAAGTACCAACAGGAGACTTGGTGCGCTTGGTTTCGGAAGAAATTGTTCCCGAAGAGGCAGACAACCCGTTAAGTTTATTGGATAATCAAGCGATCGCCCAATACCAAGAAACCCAAGAATGGGAGGAAAAACAAGCCGCCCGGATCGCCGTCAAAAAAGAATTTGAAACTTATTTAGCCAACAATATTGATTCTGTAGCCTCAGAATGGCTGCGGCTTTATCTCCAAGGTAGATCTCAGGAAGAAATCGCCCGCGCCTTGAACAAACCGATTAAAGAGATTTATCGGCTACGGGAAAAAATTAGCTATCATGCCATCAAAGTTTTTGCTCTGAAAGTACAACCAGAGATAGTTTCGACTTGGTTAGAAACTTCTCTAAGCGAACACCGTTTAGGTTTAACTCCCAGTCAATGGCAAGAATATTGGGACGGTTTAACACCAGAACAGCGGCGACTTTTAGACAAATTAACCGCTGGCAAAACTTTAGAAGCTGTAGCTCAAGATTTAAACCTCAAAACCAATCAAGTTATGGGGGAATGGAGTAAGCTTTACCTGGCAGCCCAAGAAAAGCGTAATGCTTCGTAAAGAAATATAAATTTTAGGGAGAGAATTTGTTTTTGAGTTTGGTAGTAATACGGTGGCAAATATTTGCGATCGTCGAACTATACCATTCCCGTAACCAAAGACATAAAGTTATAATATTGTTTAAATTAGCCGGGTGTATCTTAATCTGATTTTTATTCAGTATTTTTCCTGATTCAGTCAGAAAAACTTGCTAGAAGTTAATAGTTAATCTTTTATTGACTTTTGGCTGACCTGAAAGGCTGTGATTTATCAGCAAATTCTCTCCTGTCACACGAGTTGCAGGAGAGGTTTTGAGCTAACCTTTAGTACTCAAAAGCGCAGAAAAAAGCTGAATTAACAACAGTAGAGATAAGAAAAGGGAACGAATCAGAAAAAATCATCCAGGTTAAAAAAAATATTTATGCCACCTGCACAACTTAACTCGATAAACAAGCAAACCAAAACTCAGGGAGAAAGTTTTTCATCAATGAAAGATAACCAGCTTCATATAGATGAAGCAATGTTCCGCCTGATTGATGGTATTCTTCCCTTTGAAGCCTGTTTATATCATCAAGTCGTCCCCCTTTCCCTAGAGGGAACCCGCCTGAATTTGGGTATGGTAAATACTAATGATACAGAAGCGTTGAATTATGTTCGCCGGATATTGGCTTACATGAACTGCTCGTTATCACCACAGCCACTTTCGGCGAAAAATCACCAAAGATTGCTTTCAGCTTATTTAAGCCATACAGGACAGTTAAAAGCAACAGTATCCAGCACAGAGCCAGCGGAAGTACTGAAAGAGAAGTTGAGCCAAGATAATAATCCGACACTGATTTTAGACGATGAAGAATCAGCTACTCAGTATATCCAGAAAAATATCCCCGAAAAAAGCCCACCAGTAGTTAATTCACCACCAACTGTTCCGCAGCACTTGACGGCCCAAAAACCAAGGTCTGCCAGTTCTACTGGGAATAAAAAAGCACAAAAACCACCTGTTCCCCCGAATCCAGGGATGCGTTTACCGACTTTGGAGGTAGAGGCGCAATACTTAAATAGTCCGATCGAAGTTTTGGCAGAACTGCCACCCAAAGTGTTACTTAATGAATTACTCGCTAGAGTATTGGCAGGCGGAATTGGTCGGTTATATTTAGAAAATCATAACGATAAAGGACGGATTCTCTGGAGCCAAAACGGAGTCCTTCAGTCAGTGTTAGAAGGAGTAAATAACTCGATTTTCCAAGGATTAATTCAAGAACTGAAGCGGTTAACTCACTTGCCGATGTTGCCAGTGGAAAAACCAAAGCAAGCAGAGATCGAACGTATTTACAAGCAAAATCGCTTGCTGCTGCGCCTGCGAGTTATGCCTAGTAGTTATGGAGAAGAAGCAACTCTGCAAGTACTCCGGGGGGCGGCTTTGAAATTTTATCAACAGCAACAGCTGGAGAACTTAAGTCGGGATGCTTTAAATATTGCCCAGCAGTTGCAGCATAAAATTAATGAAATTCGCGATCGAACTAATCTCGACCCTAGTTTAGATACAGAGAAGCTAGACGCTTTACCCGCATTGGTGGAAGTAGTTAAAAACGTGGAAGAACAGATTAAATATTTAAGATTTATACAAACTCAAGCCAAAAAGAATGACCAAAACCCAAAATAACTCAGAAAGGAGTCTAATTTACCCGTCCTAGACTACGATGGTAAGTGCTAATTGTTTCTGCCACAAAAGCAGCCCTTGGTCAACCAAGGTGAAGAATTTATATTGCTGCCGATGCTGGTAATCGTGATTTTAAGATCTTTCATGCAGACTGAAGATTTTAGTGAACTTTTTCCGCTTTTCAATACGGTCAATCCAGAGACCTTAGAATGGTTGCTATCGGTTGCCGACGAACACGAGTATCCCGCTGGCAGAGCAGTTCTTATGGAAGATGCTTGGGGTAATGCGGTTTACTTTGTTCTATCCGGTTGGGTAAAAGTCCGTCGGATTGCTGGTGACGATCGCATCTCGCTGGCAATTCTGGGACAAGGCGATTTTTTTGGAGAAATGGCGATTCTCGATGAATCTCCGCGTTCTACAGATGTGATTGCCTTGTCCTCGGTACGGTTACTTAGCGTCCACGCTCAGCGATTTATCCAGACTTTGTTTAAAGACCCGCAGCTACACCATAGAATGCTGCAACTGATGGTCAGAAGACTGCGCCAGATGAATATTCGTTTTCAATTACGTCATCAACCACCCGCAGTTAAGTTGGCTAATAGTTTGGTTGCTATGGGAGAAAACTACGGTCAAGTTACGGATTTGGGAACGGAAATTTTTAATATTCCGTTTAAGGATTTAGCTGATGTGGCTGATATAGGTGTCGAGGAAACTACTAAGATTATGGAAAAATTAGATAGTAAGGGTTGGATTAAAATTGACCGATCGCGTCAAGTTATTCATTTAATCAATCTGAAGCAGTTGGCGCAACTAGCAGGAAAAATCTAATCAACTATCGCAACTTTTCGATCGGGTGGGGGAGAGGATTAGCAAGATTTTCTCCTCTTTTAAAATATTGGTTTGCAATTTTGAGCTAAGTTAATAAAGATTATTAATTTCCATTGTCATGACAGAAGCAACTACTGTTCGTCCTAGCAATCTACCACGCACTACACCTAAAATTCACTTCCAAGTAGCTATGCCTCAACCTAGTTCGCACTTGTTTGAGGTGAGTTTACAAGTTTCAGAATGGTCGGGTTCAGTTTTAGATTTAAAACTTCCAGTTTGGACTCCCGGTTCTTATTTGGTGCGCGAGTATGCGAAAAATTTACAAGATTTTTCTGTGCAATCAGCAAACAAAAACTTGCCTTGGCGAAAGTTAGCCAAAAATCACTGGCAAGTGGGAACAAACGGAGTTTCAGAACTTACAGTCAGCTATCGAGTTTTTGCCAATGAGTTATCAGTGAGAACTAATCATTTAGACAGTTCGCACGGTTATTTTAATCCAGCAGCGCTGTGTTTTTATATTCCAGAATTTACAGAACAACCCATTACAATTACTATTGTTCCTCCCCAAGCAGACTGGCGCATTGCTACACCTTTACCTGCTGTTTCCGGGATGGAAAATACTTTTGAAGCGGCAGATTTTGATATTTTGGTGGATAGTCCGGTTGAAATTGGCAAGCATGAATTTTACCAGTTTGAAGCTTTGGGTAAATCCCATGAATTAGTGATTTGGGGAAAGGGAAATCCTGAACCAGAACGGATTATTGAGGATACAAAAAAAATTATTCAGGTAGAAGCGGAAATTTTTGGAGGTTTACCTTACGAAAGATATTTGTTTTTGCTGCATTTGTCGCCAAGTGGTGGTGGAGGTTTAGAACATAAGTATGCTTGTTCGTTAATTTATCCCCGGTTTAATTTCCGCAAACAAGATAAGTATGAAAGTTTCATGCAGTTAGTGGCGCATGAGTTTTTCCATTTGTGGAATGTCAAAAGATTGCGTCCAAAAGGTTTGGAAAAGTTTGATTACGATCGCGAAAATTACACTTCTTCTCTCTGGTTTTCTGAGGGAACAACTAGCTATTATGATTTACAGATTCCTATGCGTGCGGGAATCTATGATGCTAAGACTTTTTTGCAGAATTTAGGCAAAGAAATTACTTTATTGCAGACTAAACCAGGTAGAAAAGTTCAACCTGTGAGTGAGTCGAGTTTTGATGCTTGGATTAAGCTTTATCGTCGGGATGCGAATAGTGATAATTGCCAGATTTCTTATTATTTGAAAGGACAATTGATTTCGTTTTTGTTGGATTTGCTGATCCGGGAAAGACAGGGAAATGAGCGATCGCTAGATGATGTGATGCGCTATATGTGGGAGAATTTCGGTAAGGCGGAAATTGGGTTTACACCTGAACAGCTGCAAAGTGCGATCGAATTTGTAGCTGGAAAAGATTTAAGCGACTTTTTCGCCAGCTACATTGATGGTGTTGAAGAGTTACCTTTTGATGAATATTTAGCACCTTTTGGCTTACGTTTGCAAGCTGATATTGATGAAGATCAACCTCCTTATATTGGCTTAAAAGCTAAAGCTCAAAATGGCAAACAAAAAATTGAATTTGTCGAAATTGGTTCGCCAGCACAACTAGCTGGCGTTAGTGCTGATGATGAATTACTAGCAATTGATGGAATAAGAGTCAATGCAGATCAATTAAACGACAGGCTAAAAGATTATCAACCAGGAGATACAATTGAATTGTCAATTTTTCATCAAGATGAATTGCAAACTTTGTTAGTTACTTTAGCCGATCCTCAACCTACTAATTACAAAATTGTAGCTGCGGAAAATCCCGATCGAACCCAGGAAGAAAACTTTCAAAATTGGTTAGGAATCTCCTTAACCAACCTAACAAATTAGAATCTCGTAGGGTGCGTTAGGTGCAACCTAACGCACTTTTTAATTCTATTAATTTCCGATAACTATCATGCTAACCTTCACTGTCAACTTTAATTCTATTATTAACCTCAATGACGAACAATTTTATCAACTTTGTAGAGCAAATCCCGATGTAAAATTTGAACGTAATGCTACAGGAGAAATTATTATAATGTCACCTACAGGAGGGGAAACAGGAAGTTTTAATTCAGAAATAAATGCTGATTTTGTAATTTGGAATCGTCAAACCAAATTAGGGAAAGTTTTCGATTCTTCTACTTGCTTTAAACTTCCTAATGGTGCCATTCGATCGCCTGATGTAGCATGGATTAAACAATCAAGATGGGATGCACTAACTACCGAAGAAAAAGAAAAATTTCCGCCAATTGCGCCAGATTTTGTTTTGGAGTTAATGTCACCCACTGATAGTTTAAAAGAAACTCGGAAAAAGATGCAAGAATACATAGAAAATTGCGTAAAACTCGGTTGGTTAATTAATCGGAAAAACCGAAGGGTAGAAATTTATCGTCAAGGAAAAGCTGTAGAATTGCTAGAATCTCCAACTGAATTATCGGGAGAAGATGTGTTACCAGGATTTGTGCTAAATCTACAATTTATCTGGGATTAACTGAGTTAATCGTGCTTTTTTAAATAACCTGCGGCGATACAATCTGCGATAATTTCTTCAACTAATTTACCCAGAATAGGTGATGCTTCTTGTACGGGAGACATTCTTTTTTTGACTAAGTTTTCTGTTATTCCGTGAATTTGCCAAGTTCTGCCTTGATTCTGTTGATTTTGGAGTAGGGGTTGTAGGCGATCTAAGGCGATCGCAAATTTAGCTGTTTTTGTTTTCGCTACCTCAAATTCTTCCCAAAGTTGCCTTAATTCTTCAGCTTGTTCTGAGGGTAATAAACCAAAAATTCTGGTTGCTGCTTTGATTTCTCTTTCTGCTTTGTCTAAGTTTGCTTTTACATCGTAACAGAAGGTATCTCCTGCATCAATTTCGATGACATCGTGAATTAAAAGCATTTTAATTGCTTTAATTATATCAACTTCTGGTGCTGCATATTCGGCTAAAATTATTGCCATAATTGCTAAATGCCACGAGTGTTCGGCGCTGTTTTCTTGGCGGGAATTATCCGTTAATCTAGTTTGGCGCAGGATGGTTTTTAGTTTGTCAATTTCGGTGATGAATTGAATTTGTTGAACCAGTCGATCGTTCATATTTTTTTGGCTGTATTATTAATAACTGACAATAGCAAAAAAGGTGGCAAAATTGACAAATTATTGGCTAATGAAATCGGAACCAGAGGTTTATAGTATAACTGATTTGCAGCGCGATCGCCAAACTATTTGGGATGGTGTTCGTAACTATCAAGCGCGAAATTTCCTCCGTCAAATGAACCCTGGTGATTTAGCATTTTTCTATCATTCTAACGCCAATCCTCCCGGAATTGTTGGGTTAATGTGTGTCATCGAAAATAATGTTATCGATCCTACTCAATTCGATGTCAACAGTAAATATTATGACCCTAAATCTACTCCTGAATCTCCACGATGGCAAACTGTAATTGTTGAATTTAAAGAAATTTTCCCCGAAATTATCACTTTAGAAAAACTCAAACAAGAATTCAGCGCCGATGAACTTTTAGCTGTTAAACAAGGTAATCGTTTATCAGTAATGCCTGTATCAGAAACAGTAGGCAAACATATATTAAATTTGTCAATTTTAAAAGAATAGGGTAGGACTTACCTACCCCAAAATAAATTATTAACCTTCAACTTTTTCAATAGCAATTGTCAGATGAGCAACCAATGCGCCAATTGCCCCAATTGCTGCTACAATGGGGAACATTGCTGTACCAACTACTCCTCCCACAACACCAATAGTTAGAGGAATTTCTATCAATGTATGTCCTTCTTCATTTTTGATAGTAATGCGACGAATGTTACCTTGGTGAATCAATTCCTTAATCTTACTCACTAAGGCATCACCGCTAATACTAAACTCCTCAACCCTAACTTTTTGCTTTGCATCTACAGTTTCAGGTTCAACAGTAGTTACTTCAATTTCTACTTGTTTTGTTTCGTCTTGAGGTGAATTCATTGTTAAATCCTCCCATCTTAAATTTTAGGACATGACAGTGTTTACAATTAGCTCATTACCTCTTACATTATAATCATTATAATCATCTAAAAACTAATATGAATTTACATGAACAGCCAAATTTCACTGTTAGCAGAACTTTCCTGGTGGAATAACCTTATTCGCACAAATCCTCAAGATGCTAAAGCATATATTCGGCGGGGTATGACTAATTTTAAGTTGGCTAAAATTGCCGAATCTATTGAGGATTTTAACACAGCAGAAAAGTTAGAACCAAGTCTCACGCCATATCTTTGGCAACGCGGTCTATCTTACTATTATGCCGAAAAATTTGCCGAGGGTGCTAACCAATTTGAGATAGATTTAACAGTGAATTCTCATGATGTTGAAGAAACGGTGTGGCGATATCTTTGTATTGCCAGATTTAGTGGTGTTTATGAAGCAAGAAATACTTTATTAGAAGTGCGAAACGATCGGCGAAAGGTAATGCAGTGTGTTTACGATCTGTTCGCCGGAAATTCTAAGGTAGAAGATGTGTTAATTATTGGTGAAATTGAAGGTAAGCAAGGCAGATTTTACAGTTATCTTTACTTAGGTTTGTATTACGAAGCCGAAGGAGATCTGCAAAAATCTCAAGATTACATTGGGAAAGCGGTTAGTTATCAGTTAGAGGATTATATGTGGTATTTAGCTTGCGTACATCAGAAATTAAGAGGTTGGTAAAATGAAAGTTAATTGCGCTTTTTTCGATAAAAAGTTGCTAATTTTTCCGGGGGAACTCCAAGATAATAACCAAGAATAACTAATTGGTTAATTAGGGTAGTTTTGACAATACCAAGTTGTTGCCAACGACGACCTGATGTGATAACTGGTGTATTAATAATGGCAAGTTTTCTGGTGTTTCTTAATTGCTGGATAAAAACAAAATCTTCCATAATTGGTAGGATGGGAAAACCACCATTTTTATTGAAGATTTCGGCTTTGACAAAAATAGCTTGATCGCCGTAAGGTAGGGAGAGAAAATGCGATCGCAAATTCACCATCATTTCCACTAACCTAATCCCTTTAACTTTCGCATCAATTGCTAATTCAAAAGCACCCCCAACTATTTCCGGTTTTTGTATTGCTTCCCAAATCATTAACTCAAAATTAGCAGGTAAAATCGTATCGCCATGCAAAAATAGGAGAATGTTTCCGGTTGCGATCGCCGCACCAGCATTCATTTGAATCGCACGTCCACGCGGAGAAATTAAAACTTTTACTCCTAAAGATTTGGCTATTTCTACAGTTTCATCCTTGCTACCCCCATCAACCAAAATTACTTCTACATCAACAGCATTTTGCGCTGCTAATACAGTTTTACTAATATTTCTACCTTCATTTAATACCGGGATAATAATAGAAATCTTAACTTTTTGCATGGGTTACAAATTCAATGATATAAGGTCTTCTGGTCTGTCAATGTCAGAAAGAGTGGTAAGATAACCAACTGCTAACTTCAAATTTTCTGCAATTTTAACAGTTTCTTGCAATACCTCAGAAGTTCCCCAGTTAATTCCTAAAAACAATTCGGGAATTAACCGCTTTAACCCAATTAAATAATAACCTCCATCAGTTGCGGGGCCAAGTACTAATTCATGTTGAAAAAGTGCTGCAAATGCTTCTGCTATGATTTGGGAAGTTAATGTCGGACAGTCCGAACCAATAATTACAGCTTGCTCAATTCCATTGTTGAAAGCTGTTTTAAAAGCTGTTGCCATTCTCTTACCTAAATCGCCTTCTATTTGTTGTTTATAGGTAAGATTTTCTCCTAACCATGTTTGCATTAACTGTTGGTTTCCGCCAGTAAAATGCACTTCCATTAAAACATTTTGCAATTCTTTTACTTGAGTAATCACAGTCTCAGTTAATTGCCGATGCAAATTTGCTGCACCTTCAGCACCAAGAATCGGAATTAATCGCGTTTTGGTTTTCCCTGGTTCGGGGTAGCGAGTAAAAATTATTAAACAGTTTTTTGTGTTGTTGTTAGTCATTAGTTAGCATGAAAATTTTAACCACGAGGCGGAGCCTGGAGTTTCTCGTTCCCAGGTTCAACCTGGGAACGAGGGAGAGGGAGGTTCTACCTCCTTACTAGAGCTAGTTAACTCATTTCTAACATTCTTTGCATGGGACGTAATGCGGCGATTCTGAGATGTTCTGGTAACGTAAGTTCTGGAGTGCGATTTTTCATTGCTAGATATAGCTTTTCTAAGGTATTTAATCGCATGAAAGGACATTCGTTGCAAGCACAATTGTTTATTGGTGGTGCGGGAATAAAATGCTTTTGCGGTTCCTGTTTTTGCATTTGGTGAATAATTCCTGGTTCGGTTGCTACTATGAATTCTTGAGAAGAATTTTCGTGAGAATATTTCAATAAAGCACTGGTAGAACCGATAAAATCAGCGTGATGTAAAACTGGTGGTTCGCATTCTGGATGTGCTAAAACTTTGGCTTGGGGATGAGCAATTTTTAACTGGACTATCTTCTTTTCAGAAAAGTTTTCATGGACGATACAAGCACCTTGCCAAATTACCATTTCTCTTCCAGTTTGCTGCATTACGTAGCGTCCTAAATTGCGATCGGGCCCAAAAATAATCGATCGATCTTCCGGGATTTGGTTAACTATTTTTACCGCATTAGAACTAGTGCAAATAATATCGCTCATCGCCTTAATTTCTGCCGAACAATTGATATAAGAAATTACCAAATGTCCGGGATGTGCAGCTTTAAAAGTAGCAAATTCATCAGGAGGACAACTATCCGCCAAAGAACATCCAGCCTTGAGATCTGGTAAAAGTACCAATTTATCAGGGTTAAGAATTTTGGCGGTTTCTGCCATAAAGTGAACCCCTGCAAAAACTATTACTTCCGCATTTGTACTGGCGGCTCGTCGGGAAAGTTCCAAGGAATCACCGATATAATCTGCTACATCTTGAATGTCTGGATCTTGATAATAGTGAGCCAGAATAACTGCATTTAGTTCTTTCTTCAGAGCTTTTATCGCTCCCACTAAATCATAAGGGATAGCTGGAGTTTCAGTGATTTTCCTGAAAGATAATGTATTAATAAACACGGGTAATTTTTAGTTAAAGTAAGAAGACTTGATTGATGCTGTTCGTTAATTATAGTTGATTTTACTAAAAATGTGGGTAGAGGGTATCAGTAAGAGTTACGTAAACTTGGGCTATGAGCGTTACTCAGATTTTGCATAAAGAGGCTGGAGTTTCGTTCCCAGGTTGAATCTGGGAACAAGATAACGAAATAACCCCCTTACTAAACGGGGGCTTTCTTAAGAAAGATCGAACCATTCAATGACTATGTTGATGGTTATTTGGTATTGGCATGGGTTGAGGAGATTGTTGTGCTGGGGGAGAGTGGCGAACTAATCCCATTGCGTGCGTGCCAAAACTTGCCAGTCCCATTGTTACTAATCCGGCGCTGAGTAATCCCATCGAAACTAACCCGGCTGAGAAAATTCCCATCGAAATTATACCGATCGACACAATTCCATGAGTTGAAACGCCGATCGCCACAATTCCATGCGCTGACACACCAATGGCTACAGTACCATGAGCCACAGTCCCTATAGACAACCATTTCTTTTTCATAACAAACCTGCTGCCGAAAGCTTTAATTCGGCAATACTTTAGGCAGATTTACTTGGCTTGTCAAAAGACAGGTTGTAATAATGCTTGATTTGGCGATCGCTCTGGAGTAAGCTGCAAGAATAGCCCATGTTTGCCTATCCTAAGAAAAGATGAAGAAATAAAGTAAGGCATGGGCATTTTGGGAAATCAAAATCAACTAATTAAAATTGCAGTGGTCGGAGATGTTCACGACCAATGGGAAGCGGCAGACGGAGAAGCTTTACGTTGCTTGGGTGTGGACTTAGTGCTATTTGTGGGGGATTTTGGCAATGAGTCAGTAGAAGTGGTGGAGGCGATCGCATCTCTCGACATCCCGAAAGCCGCAGTTTTGGGCAATCATGATGCTTGGTACACTGCTACCGAATGGGGTCGTCAGCGCTGTCCATACGATCGCAAGCAGGAAGATTGGGTTCAAGATCAGCTAGATTTACTGGGAGAATCTCATGTCGGGTATAGTAAACTCGATTTTCCACAGTTTAACTTAACTGTTGTGGGCGGTCGTCCTTTTAGTTGGGGTGGCGAGGTTTGGAGAAATGCCGATTTTTACCTAAAGCGTTATGGTGTAACAGATTTTACTCAGTCCACCGAGCGAATTATGGCAGCAGTCAAGGACGCTGCTTATGATAGGATTATTTTTCTAGGTCATAATGGCCCATTGGGGTTAGGCGATCGAGCGGAAGACCCTTGTGGGAAAGACTGGGAACCTTTGGGCGGAGATTTTGGGGATTTGGATTTGGCAGATGCGATCGCGCAATCAAAAAACTTGGGAAAATCTGTTCCCCTAGTGACATTTGGACACATGCACCATCACCTCCGTCACCGCAAAGACCGCTTACGCACCCCCATTTCCACCAGTGACGATGGTACGGTGTATTTAAACTCTGCGAGTGTACCCAGAATTATCCACAAAGGCGATCGCACTCAGCGAAATTTCTCCTTAGTGACATTGCAATCTGGTATCGTGACTCAAGCATCCTTAGTTTGGGTTGACAAAGACTATAGCGTGATTTCTGAGGAAATACTCTATCAACTTTCCCCAAATCAGGCGCAAACAGCCTGTAGTCATTTGTAATTATTCCTGATAAGATAAACAAATGTGCCTGGAGAGGTGGCAGAGTGGTCGATTGCGCTTGACTTGAAATCAAGTGTGGCAGCAATGTCACCGTGGGTTCAAATCCCACCCTCTCCGTTGAATTTTTTAGTTGGTAATAATACTGCAAGCTAGATACCCGACTTCTTCAAGAAGTCGGGTATCTGTGTAAAATTTAGAGCAACTCCTTAAATTCAGGATATTCTCGAATTAAATCAAAATCTTTATCAGTATTTGCTCTTTCTTTGTATTTGGGGTTGAGTTTAATAGCTTGTTTCAAATTCTTCACTGCTAACGGTAAGTCTCCTTGTAATCCATAGATGCAAGCTTTGTTATACCAGGCACCATAATCATCAGGTTTGTAGTGTAAACCTTTATCATAACAAGCAAGTGCTTCTTCATATTTTCCTAACTCTTCTAAAGCAACTCCCCTATTTGACCAAGCTCGATAATTATCACGTTTGTAGTGTAAAGCCTTATCGTAAGAAGCAAGTGCTTCTTCGTATTTTCCTAAATCGAATAAAGCAGATCCTCTGTTTAACCAGGCTCCATCATCATCAGGGTTGTAACGTAAAGCTTGATCATACGAAGAAAGTTCTTCTTTATATTTCCCTAAATGACCAAAAACCAACGCTCGATTGTAATATCCACTAGAAAAATAAGAGTTTCTTTTCAGACATTCGTTTAAATCTTTTAGAGCCTTCTGATCTTCTCCTAAATAATATAAAGCCAAGCCTCTATTATTGTAAGCAATGTACTCTTTTCCTTCAGTATCCAAATTAATAACTTTTGTGGAATCTTCAACTACTCCTTTATAGTCCTCCAAGTAAGATTTTGCATATCCTCTCTGATTATAGGCATCCAAATATTGTGGGTCTAAGCTAATCGCTTCAGAAAAATCTTTAATTGCCTCCTCATATTGTCCTAGTTCTAAATAAACAGAACCTTTGCCAAAATATGCTTCATAATAATTTTTATTATGCTTAATTGCTAATTCAAAATCTGTCAGAGCGTTTTGACTGTCTCCTTCTTTAAAATAAAGATTACCTCGTCCAAAATAAGCATCTACTAAGTTAGGATCAATTTCTATAGCATTATTATAGTCCTCAAAAGCTTTCTCTATTTCTCCTAGTTTAGAACGTGCATAACCTCTACTAACATAAGCTTTAGCAGAATTAGGATTAACTAGAAGAGCATTTGTATAAAATTCTATAGCCTTTTCAAAAATTTTTTTACTTGATTGTTCTAATCCAGCATTGAGAAGCTGACTGTCAATAGGTAAGTTGCCAGATTGATTATTTTTATATTCATAAAGATTTGCTTCTATTCCTTTATCAATTCTTAGTATGGAATCTGTTCTTACTATAGAATTATCAGAGAAAAATATTATATTAATAGTATGTGCATAAACCGAATTTGCATTTAATAAACCCGATGCTAAAAACAGAATCAATAAGCCAATTAGTGAAAGTGAGGGAATTGTTTTTTCTGATAAATGTGAAAAGTGAAACATACTTAATTCTGCCTCCTGATACAATTTAAAGTTTAAAATCCTAAATTAGGGAAATTTCTAAATCCCCACATTTACCAAATCTTTAGCAAATTTGGTAAAATATTATACTACTTTATAATAAATTATTTGAGTATGTTATTACTTTAACAATACCTTAACAATAGCCGTTTTTCAGAAATTACAATAAAACTGAATTCAGTTACAATGGAGAAACACTTTATCTTAATCTCATCCCAGCCAAAGACGTTTATCATAATGCTGTAAAGCAGGCACTTATCAAAGATGGCTGGACAATTCTGAAAGAAAACTATGAACTGGAGTACGAGGGAGACAGCTTATATCCAGACTTCGCTGCTGAGAAATCTATTGCGGCAATACGAGACAAAGAACGAATCCTTGTAGAAGTCAAAAGCTTTCTTGGACGATCGTTCATTAGTGACCTACAATCTGCGATCGGTCAATACATCATGTACCAAGAAGTGGTCAAAGTTCAGACCTTAGATTTCAAACTGTTCTTAGCAATTCCAGCTGACCTGTATCACAATAATTTTCAAACACCACTCGCTCAATTAATGCTTCAAACAACCCAAATCAACCTATTAATTTTTGATCCAATCCAAGAGGCGATCCAACAATGGATAAACTCAACCACTACCGAAACCTAATCCAGAAAATTCTAGAGGAATATCACAAACTCGGTTCAGGTAACTCCGATATCGAATCTACACTACTATTTGACCCGATTCGAGATCAGTATCTTCTTCTGAAAATGGGGTGGCATCAAGATAAGCGCATCAAACGCAATGTCATTCACCTTCGTTTGAAAGATGAAAAAATCTGGATTGAAGAAGACTGGACGGAAGATGGCGTTGCAACTGATCTGCTACAAGCTGGAGTGCCTCGTGAAGATATTGTTCTAGCTTTTCATCCACCCCGTTTACGTCAGTTTACCGAATTCGCTGCCATATAACTTAATTTGGTACTGTACACCATTAATTGTTATTGGTGACAATAATTAAATAAGATTTGGATGAGGCATTGTGATCGAGCTTCCGTCCGATCGCAAACTGAAACTTCTAATTTGTGCGATCGCGATTTTTGTTTGTGGGCAGGAGAAACAGCAAAACTGTTAAGAAGGGGATAAGCTGTCACGCATTTAAATCACTTATTAAGATTGCAGGGGAGCAGGGGGGCAGGGGAGAGAATTAGACGAATTTTCTTCTGTTTCCAAACAATCCAATTTAAATGCGGAACAGCTTAACCGAGAGGAAAATGAGTTTGCTTGGCAAGTTTCGCTTGAGGATATTAAGGCAAATAATTACAATTTGGATATTAAAAACCCTCACCGAGTTGATGTAGAACAGGCTAATTTAAATGAAATGTTGGCAGATTATCAAAAGTTGATGGCAGATTTGAATGAGGTGCGGAGTAAATTGAAGTTTGAATTGATGGAAGCGTTGGGGGATGATTCAAAAATAGGGAGTTAGAGTTACAATAAGCTTGATGAATTCAATGAGGTAGTTAAAATGCTTACAGGATTTGAGTTTGAAACTAGAACAAAAGATGGGTTAATCCAAATTCCAGAGGAGTACAAAAAAGATTTTGGTGATGGAACTGAAGTAAAAGTAATTATTTTGAAATCTGCTAAAAAGATTTCTAAAACGGGTATGTTTGCAGAAATGATGCGAAATCCGGTTAAGGTAGAAGGACTACGTTCAATGAAAAGGGATGAAATATACGATCGCTAATTATGCCTAATCAGCTTTGTTTCCTTGACTCTAATATCTGGTTGTATATTTTAATGACCGATCCCAGAAATAAACCAGAAGAAGAAATGAGAAAACGACAGGTTGCTATTGAATTAACTGAAAATGAAAACGTGGTGATTAGCATCCAAGTAATCAATGAAGTTTGCTCTATTCTCAACCGAAAAGCTAGTTTTAATGAAAATCAGATTAAACAAGCAATTCAAGAATTTTATAATGGTTGTGTTGTAGTGAATATCAATTATGAAACTTTGATACTAGCTTCTAATTTGCGGAGTCGGTATAATTTCTCTTTTTGGGATGGGTTAATTGTTTCTAGTGCCTTGGAAGCAGGAGCAAGTATCCTTTATTCTGAAGATATGCAGGATGGGTTAGTTGTTGAAAATAGGCTGGAAATTGTGAATCCTTTTAAATAAAAGCAAATTTAAATGCGCGATCGCATAGCGAGAAACTGATGGAAGTGGCGGCGCGGGAACTGTTGGCTGTGCGATGCTTAGGTAAGTATTAGAAAGGCGATCGGACGGGATCTCGATCGCAAACTGAAACTTCTAATTTTTACGATCACGATTTTTATCTGCAACCTGAACAAATACCTAAATTACTGCGCCAAGGTAACTTTTTCAGCTAGATATGGAAAATTTAATTGATGAAGTTATAACTAACTCATCAATATCTCTCTGTTTTGTAAAATTTTAGATTTTCTTTTGTATTGAAATTTTCCGTAACTCTCAGAATCGTATAAATCTAAAGGGTTACAGCAATTCTAAATTAATTCTTTTCTGTAACAGTAACTACTAAAAAACCAGCGACAATAAAAGTAACCAGTACTCAACAGCCAACTTAAACAAGTCGTCCAAAAGGGTGCGCTATTTATTAAGCTATTGGCTGATAGTTGACAGCTTAATAAATAACTAATTCAGCAAGTGAGAATTAACTATTAAAAATCAGCACTAGATTCAGAATTAGCGATCATACTCTCCATCAAGGAAGAAAAATTAATGAAAATTTTATTAGTAGAAGACGACTCTTTGACGAGTTCAGCCCTAGCTGAAACTCTTACAAATCACCATTACACAGTTAATGTGGCTGCCGATGGATTAGTAGCTCAGGAGTTAGCTTTAGAATACGAATATGATTTAATTTTGCTGGATATTGTAATTCCCAAACTTGATGGAATCAGCCTTTGTAAACAACTCCGTACTAAAGGCTATCATAATCCAATCTTGCTTTTAACAGCTAAAGATAGCAGTAACGATCGCGTTATGGGCTTAGATGCTGGAGCCGATGATTACGTTGTCAAACCTTTCGATTTAGAAGAACTAATGGCAAGAATTCGCGCCTTACTGCGGAGAGGAAAACCTATTTCCTCTTCTTTAATTACTTGGGAAAATGTTTACTTCGATTCAGTTAACAACGAAGTAAAATGTGGGCAAAAACTATTACACCTGACACCAAAAGAATATTGCTTACTAGAGCTATTTCTATTAAATCCCAAGCAAATTTTTAGTCGGCGAGCTATTTTAGACCGCTTGTGGGATTTTGCAGAAGCACCCGGAGAAGAAACAGTTAGCACTCATATTAAATGTTTGCGCCAAAAACTGAAAGCAGCAGGTGCAGCCGATATGATCGAAACAGTTCATGGTTTAGGTTATCGGCTGCGCGTTCCTTCTGAGCAAGCAAAAACAGCAACTTCTCCTAACTTTCAAATTCCCGAACCAAAAACTGATGCTAATTATCGTCAGCGAGTAGAAGCAGCAACTTTTAAAGTCTGGGAAAAGTTTCAAGGAAAAATGTTCGCGCAAATCGCCACACTTGGAGAAGCCGCAGCTGCTTTAACAGATGGAAATTTGACAGCAGAATTACAACAACAAGCAAAACAAGAAGCGCATAAATTAGCCGGATCTTTGGGTATTTTTGGTTTTATGGAAGGCTCAAGGTTAGCTAAGGAAATGGAAGAGTTATTGCAACTAGATTATTTACAACTAGAGGCGGAACAAGTCAAGCGAATTTCTGAATTAGCCGCAGCAATATATAAAGAAGTCCAACCGAATTCTTCATCTGTGGCAACATCAACAGCAAATTCTTACTCACCTTTAATTTTAATAGTGGATGATGATTTAGTCTTAGCAGAACGGGTGCGAATTGAAGCGATCGCCTGGAAATTTCGAGTAGAAATTGCTACCGACTTAACTGTTGCTCGCAAAATAATTTCCCAAAAATCACCCGATATAGTTCTCCTAGACTTGAACTTTCCTAGCGCTAGAGAAGATGGAATTACCTTACTAGAGGAAATAACTCAGCGCGTTCCTTCTATTCCAGCGATCGCCCTAACTGGAAGAGAAAGTTTGAGCGATCGAGTAGCCGTTGCTCGGTTAGGAACTCGTGCTTTTTTACACAAACCATTACCCGCAGATCAAATTCTAAAAGTAGTCAGCGAAGTACTTGCTCAACACCAAAAAACTTCCCGAAATCGCATTATGATTGTTGATGACGATCAAGTAGCCTTAGCACATCTTTCCAACCTTTTAAAATCTTGGGGTGTCGAAGTCACAACTTTAGAAAATCCGCAAAATTTCTGGCAAATTTTCACCGCTTGCGCCCCCGATCTGCTCATCCTCGACCTAGAAATGCCTGACTTCAACGGTGTAGAATTGTGTCAAGTAGTTCGCAACGATCCGCAATGGCATCATCTGCCAATTTTGTTTGTTTCTTCACACACTGGAACCGAACAAATAGAGCAAGCTTTTGCCGCTGGCGCAGATGATTACATTAACAAATCCGTAGTGGGAACTGAAATAGCAACCCGAATTATTCGCCGCCTTAAACGTAGTCCTAATTAATTATCATGGTTAATTGCAGACTTAAAATACAGCTTGTGTATTGAATTATGAGTAAAAAAATTCTCGTAGTTGACGACGATGAAGCAATTCAAGAAGTCATTAAAAGTTGTTTGGAAGAATTAGCAGGGTGGCAAATACTGCTAGCAAGTTCAGGTTTAGAAGGATTTCGCATCGCCAACTCTGAACCATTAGATGCTATTTTACTAGATATTTCTATGCCGGAAATGAACGGTATTGAGATGTTGCAAAAGTTACAAGAAAATTCTGTAACCCAGAAAATTCCCGTCTTTTTATTAACTGCTAGAACTCTGTCTCCCATTCAACAACAGTTTCTTCAATTAGAGCAAGTTGCTGGCGTAATTGCTAAACCTTTTAATATCATCAAATTAGTTGAACAAGTGTCCCAAAGTTTAGGCTGGGAAGTTTAACTTTTGTAAACTTCAAGTTTTCTTGCGCCTCTGCGCCTCTGCTTTCACGTAAGCAATTATGTAGCTTTGTAACTTTCCCTTAATTTAAAGCTCATCTTCAAAAATTCTTCAATTTTCCCTCATATCCTCAAAACATCGCTGGTAAATCAATTGTCATCATTCCTCTGTTAGTGAGCGAGGTCTAAGAAAATGGCAAGTTGTCCCTGTTGTTCTCATACAATGTTGCGGCATATTCGTCACAACCAAATTTTTTGGTACTGTCGCCACTGTTGGCAAGAAATGCCTAATTTTAATTCTTCTCCTTCGCTGTCAAAGTATAGCCAGTCTTTGGAAAATTTCATGCAGAAAAAAGTGTCAGTGTGTGAATTAATGAAGACTGAAAAAGTTCGCCAAAGTGTCTCTTAATTTGAGCTACTAACACTATTAGTAAATTCTACTTTTTAGTAGAATTTAAATAGTAATTATACCGTTCTTGTAGTTGTGCAGTTGTGAGATTTTGTGTCCAAAACTCGACTACGGTGTGACCAAATGCCCAAGCATTACGATCGGGCGCACCAGAATTTTCTAGTAACAGTAGCCAAAGCGGTCTTAAATCAAAATCAATTGGTTTAGATTTGTCATTTAAAAGTGTGTAAATCTCATAAGCCATTTGTAGTTTACCAATAACAATGGGCAATTGTTCGACAGGAATTTGTTGAGCTAAAGCAAAAGCTAAAGATGGCGATCCAGTAGACATAGTAGAGATAAATTGTAGGATTGGACTTTTCAAGAAACTTGCTAATCCTTGAGTAGTTGTCATCTGGAAAGTGTAACGATCGATGATTTTAGCAGCAGCGACAGTTCGGGCTTCTAAGTTACGCAAAAATCTGGCTAAACGGAGTTGTTTAGCAGGTGCGATCGCATTTACTAAAGCCAAAGATAACGCTTCAATATTCCAAGCTTGGCGATTACTTTGACTATCCGAAGTTACAACAGGTAAAACTAATTTGCTGAACTCTCCTAACTGTTTAGCACGATATTCAGTTGCTTCTCGAATGGCGATTTCTTTTGGTTTATCTCCCCATTGCCAATCATAGAAAGGTTCCCATTCCCGAATCGGACGTAAGCGATCGACTTGAGTTACAACTGTAATTACAGGTAAATCTGCAACTTCTTCTTTAATATCTTGCAGAAAATCTACATCCATCTGTAAAGCTGGATCTAAAGCGGGAGTAACTAATAACAAAAGATCGCCATTTGTCGCATAATCAATTACTAAATCCCGTAACTCTCCCCGCTTTATTTGTTCATAACCAGGAGTATCCCAAAGAGTTAAACTCTCTCCGGTTTGGGCTTTCCATTCATAACTTTGAATTTTATCTGTGCTAGGCAAAACATCTACATCGGCTAAATCTGCTTGAAACAAACTATTAATTAAACTGCTTTTTCCCGATCCAGTTCTTCCTGCCAATAGAATATTTACGGGTTTTTGTTCTACTTTTTCTACGGGTTCAGCTTGAGTTAAAATCTCTCGTAAAGTTTGGGTTTTTGCTTGGGGAAGAGTGGGTGTAGCAACAGCAGTTTCAGAGAGATTTGCGGCAATACCGCTGTAAAGTTGAATTGCTTGTCCAGCTAAATTTCGTAATGCAGCTTCCCGCAAAAGTTGACCTAAGTTTATTAATAATTGCTGAGTTGCTTGGTTGCTGGAACGCTGACTAGCTACTCTTGCTAACGCCGCTGCTGGGTTAATTACCCATTGTACCCAATTCCAAATTTGCCAAAGTTTTCGCGCCGAAGGTTCTAATCTTTGATACACTTCATAAGCTTCTACTGCTTGTCCAACTGTTACTTGATTTAATGCAGGAGATAATCTTTGCATCCAGCGATCCATATCATCTACTGTGCCCCGAATTAGAGAGTAAGCTTGAGGAACGTAGATGTTAAGTAAAGGATATTTTACTTCTGGATTGTAGGCGCGTGCGATCGCAATTACTAACTGCTGACAGCGTTGCCAAAAAGTACCCCAATCTTCCCAAACAGGGCGATCGTTTTGGGCAGTTTTTAATACTTCTTGTAACGCCGCTTCCGCTTTCGTTGCTGCATCTTTTCCCCCAGGTAAACTTAGCCGATCTTCAGCAGCTTCTTCCAGTTCTTTGTTTACCTCAGCAACCACAGTTTCGATTTGTGCTACCACAGGTTGCGTCCATTTTACCAACAACCAACGCCAACCCACCAAAATTATAGTAAAGATCGCCCAAATCCAATTAATTCCCCAAGCGTGAATTTGTTGCCCTGCTGCTACCATCAGGAAAGCAATGATAGTAGCGATCGGCGTTGCTAATACAACGATTTTCCAAGGTTTTAGTCGTACCATTGTCCTCAACCTTTCTAATTAAACGAACAAGATAACCTGTATTATCAATGCTAGTATTTCTAATTTATAAAAACACCATCAGAAGCGATGAGGAGTTGAATTTCTGATAAAAGAGCGTTTGCAAGAAAGTGCTGCTCTAATTCGAGAGCGATATCTGAGAAAACCTATTGGTAAAAGCAATGTTGCAGTTGCTCAAGTAAATATCGAGGGTGATGTAACTTTTTGTGCAGCGGGAACATCTAAAGGCGGGAAAAACAGCCCCACACCTCAACCTAAACCCAAATCTCAAGGAGGGCAATTTGAACCAACTATTGATTCTCGTACTAATCGCTTTATGGACACTGATGCAGAGTATAAAGTATTATCAGCAATTGCGGAAGCTCTTGAGATGTTCTACGATCTTCAAGTAAAGGGAAATCTCTATCTTTACACTGAGCTACAACCCTGTGAAAGCTGTGAAAATATAGTCAAGCAATTTGAGGAGAAGTTTCCCAACATCAAAATAGAATTATTTTGGGATTATCCTTATCCATCGGAGTGAGTATAAAGGAGGGATTTTTTTATGGTATTGCGATCGAGCCAATCAGAGCAAAAATTACCCTCTATAGAGATGTTACCTGACTCTCTAAAAGTATTACTTAATAAAATTAAGCAACAACATTACGCAGAACTTTATGAATTAGAAGCAGATGGCACAACTTCACTTCAAGATGATTTAAATGAAATTTTACAAGCATTTCGTATTAGTAACCAGACGCTTACTCACCTGCGTTATGTGTGGATGACGCTAATTTTATTATTAGTTGTCGAACCTACCTTAGAATATTATCAACCAAAGGACTCTTCACCCACAGATATAATTCTTGAAATCTCATTATGGTTAATTGCAAATACAAAAAAAATCCTCAATGATGAAGTTAAGACAATTGAGTTTGATGATAGGGAATTGTTGAAAAAGGATATAATAGGAAATTATGATTTGTCACACGACACTAATAAAAATCCAGTCAGCCTACAGGTATTGTATGAAGCTCAAGATGTCTTTAAAAATGCGATCCGGGTTCTTGATTATGAGCAATCTGTAGAAGCAATTATAGAGATTTTAGATGATTGCTTAGAGGGTTATGCAATTTTCCCTGGTTCATACGGAAGGCGTGAACTATTTGAATGGTGGCTGTTAGAGGTAGTTCCAGCAAGTTGGTTTTTACTAATGCCTAAGTCTTTCTATGTGGTAGAAGATTTGCCTAATAAAGAAGAGATTAGATTACGTCAGATTCGTATAATGGAAAAAATAATTTATTTTCTGTAAGCATGATTATCCAAAGTTTTGTTCCTGATTGGTTTTTTAATGCAGAACAACAAAAGCGTTTATCTGAATTAATGAATCTTTGGCGAACTGCACGCGATCGAGGACAAACACTTCCAGCAGAACAGCAAACAGAATTAGATAAGCTTGTAGAAGCTGAATTAAAAGCTGCTACAGCCCGAACAGCAGCTTTGGTGCAACAAATAAATTCATGAATCCATTAAGTTACGATCGTAAAATGGAAAAGAAAAGAGAAAAACGATCGCTATGCCAATAACTACAGCTAAGTGGACAATAGATGATTATCATCGCATGATAGCAGCAGGCATTTTGGACGATCGGCGCGTGGAATTGCTGAAGGGAGAAATAGTTGAAATGCCACCAGAAGGAGAACCGCACGCTTATTTTAGCAGTGAAGCTGGAGAATATTTAATTCGATTGTTGGGCGATCGCGCTACTATTCGGATTGCTAAACCAATTACTCTTCCTAATAACTCCGAACCTGAACCTGATATTGCGATCGTACAACGATTAGGGCGTGAATACCTCAAACATCACCCTTACCCGGAAAATATTTTTTGGTTAATTGAATACTCGAATACCAGCTTAGATAAAGATCTGGAAGTAAAAAGTAAAATTTATGCTGAAGTGAGAATTGCTGAATATTGGGTAGTTAACCTCAAGAAAAGACAGTTGATATTATTTCGAGAACCTGAAGATGGGGAATATGCTTCTAAGTCTACATTAGCAGTTGGCACAATTTACCCTTTGGCATTTCCCGATTTGGCTGTATCGGTAAGTGCGATCGTCAGCATTTAGCCATTCTCCCAACTCCACAAAACTAACTCCTTCCAGGAACCGACTGAAGTTAACTGATTGGCTCAACTTTAGCTAGCTTCTAGATATTAGCCGCAATATTATACTCTATTTTGTCCATTATTCAGACAATAATAAAGTTAGCATTCTGGAATGTTCATTTAGCACAAAAAATGGCATAATGTTTTAGTCACAGCGCGGCTAGAGTAAATGGCATTTCACTAGCGTCCAAGCAAAAATTAACAACCACCTTTTTCCCCTCCATAAAAGGGAAGTGACATATTTTTGTATTGCGAAAACAATGCACCAGTTGAAAAAGGTGAAAACCCCTTGCACAAAATTTGTTTAATTTCTGCTTTCTTGAAATAGGTGAGTTTTACTCCCATAGTAAATAATTCCTATTAACGCTTTTTTTTGACAAAATTTTTGAGAAATGATTAATAAAACTAATATAACTATTTCCCATCTTAGAGAGTGAATATACGATGATTATTATAGATTACTAATTTAGTAAAATCAAGTTTTCATACAAATAAATAATATTTAAATAAAAACTGTTGCCCCAAAAAACAAAATCTGCAATAGTGATTGTATACATTTCAGAACAAAAGTAAAATGACAACAACATTTTTGACAGTTACTAAGGGACAGCATCAAACTTTAAATAAGGATGGCGAAGATGTTATTAAAGGGCTAACAAAAAGCCCAAAAACTTTACCGCCAAAGTATTTTTATGACCATCAAGGTTCTCAACTATTTGAGCAAATTTGTGAGTTGGCAGAATATTATCCGACGCGAACAGAAGCATCCATTTTACGCGAATACTCTGATGAAATTGCCCAGATAACAGGTGCTTGTGAATTAGTAGAATTAGGTAGTGGTAGTTCGACGAAAACTCGCTTGTTGTTAAATGCTTATCAAGCCCAAAATTATTCCTGTAAATATGTGCCGATCGATGTCAGTGAAAGCATTCTCAAAGAGAGTGTACTGCAATTACAAAAGGAATATCCAGCTTTACAAATTAAAGCATTAGTAGGCACTTATGAGCAAGCCATTGCTCAATTAGAACCCACCTCTTTGCCAGCCAGAATGATTTTCTTTTTGGGGAATTCGATCGGGAATTTTAGCCCACAGGAGTACGATATTTTCTTAAAAGAAATTAATGATGTCCTTAACCCAGGAGATTACTTTTTGCTTGGCATTGACTTGCAAAAACCAAGAGAAATTTTAGAAGCAGCTTATAACGATTCTCAAGGAGTAACAGCGGCTTTTAATTTGAATATGCTCGAGCATTTAAACTGGCGGTTTCAAGGCAATTTTGACACAAATTTATTCACCCACCAAGCCATTTATAATCAAATAGAAAATCAAATTGAAATGTACTTACATTGTCAAAAAAGCCATGTAGTGAATTTAGAAAGCTTAGACTTAAAAATTCACTGGGAAGCTGGGGAAAGTATCCGCACCGAAATCTCTCGGAAGTTTGATTTAGAAACCGTAAAAAAAGACCTAGACTCCAAAGGATTAACACCCCTAAAAATCTTTACTGATTCGCCAAAATGGTTTGGTTTAGCCCTTTGTCAAGTGGCTAAATAGACATTTCCTTTCAAAGATTGTAGAGACGTTGTATACAACGTCTCTACAAGGGTTTCAAGTAACACACATTTAATTTCTGGAGATGTTTAATGAATTAGCGGCGATCGCTTAGTCAGCTTAATACCACAGTCCATTAGAAAAAGAAAAATTGCCACCATGAGTAGTCTAAAATTTGCATCACCAATCTCACTAAACACTTGCAACAAAGAAGCCATTTTCCATTACTTTCAAAACGCCTGGGAACTAGAAGATGTGCTGATGAACACCATAGTTTGCTCAGAAACATTCTATCTCAAACCAGATTCCTTAAGGAACCCCCTAATTTTTTACTTAGGTCATTCAGCGGCTTTTTATATCAACAAATTAATCATGGTGAATTTGTTGGAAAAAAGGCTTAACCCAGATTATGAATTGATCTTAGGAGTTGGGGTTGATCCGCAAACTTCTGGTCAACTGAAGGCAGAAACTTCTCATATTCAATGGCCTGAAGTAGAAAAAGTTTGGGAATATCGCAATCAAGTTTATCAAAGCATTTCAGAACTGATTAAAAACACGCCGCTTAATCTGCCAATTCATCAAAATCATCCCCTTTGGGCATTGATTATGGGAATTGAACATCAACGGATTCATTTTGAAACTTCTTCGATGCTAATTCGACAACTTCCTGTGGAAAAAGTTGCACGTCCCGAAAATTGGCAATATGCACCTTATAATAACAACCTTTGCCAAAATGAAATGATCGAAGTTTCTAGTGGGTTAGTTGAAGTTGGTAAATCCGAAGATTCTCCGCTTTTTGGTTGGGATTGTGAATATGGTTATCGACAAGTTAAAGTTGAACCATTTGCTGCCAGTAAGTATATGATAACCAATGGAGAATTTCAGGAATTTGTTAATGCTGGTGGTTATGAAAATCAAGTTTACTGGGATGAAGAATCTTGGGGTTGGAAAATTGAATATAACGTCAAACATCCCAAATTTTGGATACCTAATAATGGTGGCTACAAATATAGGGCAATGTTTGATGAAATTGAACTACCTTTAGATTGGCCTGTGGAAGTAAATCATTATGAAGCAATGGCTTACTGTCGCTGGAAAGGTGAGACAATTCGCTTAATGAGTGAAGCAGAATGGCATTTAGTAACTTATGGCTCTGATGCTAACGGAAAAACTTCTGAATTAGATAGAATCAATGATTTCAATCTTAATTTAAAATTTGGTTCACCTAGCCCAGTTGGTATATTAAAACAAGCCGAAAGCCCTTCTGGGTTGTACGATTTGCGTGGCAATGTTTGGGAATGGTTGAATGATGATTTTAACCCATTGTCAGGATTTAAAACCCATTTTCTTTATGAAGACAATGCAACTCCCTTTTTTGATAACCAACATAAGATGATGTTGGGTGGTGCTTGGGCAACAAATGGAACAGAAGCGTTAAAGTTTTATCGCAATTGGTTTCGTCCTAATTTCTATCAACACGCTGGTTTTAGAATAGCTGAGTCACAAAACTAAGAAGAGTAATTAGGTGCTGTGCAGGTGTTCTGCGATCGCCCAAATCACCAAGATATCATGGAAGACAAACTAAAACCATGCAAAAATTTTGGCATAAGCTCAAACATCAATAATTCCCTTAGAAGGGAATTATTAAAAAAATTGTAAATTTTGTTCAGTGTACACATCTGTTCACCTATCCTTCTATTTTAATAGAAGATTATTTCCCCGACTTGTCTTAGTGTTCCAAAGAATTGGCAGCATGACGGCTCAAAAGTTTCTGACAGTCATTTGTAAATAACCAACCCTGAACTATGGAAGCGAAAAAATCTCCAACAATTGGATTAGTTGAAGTTCCAGCAACAGGATTATTCGATTCTGAAGGCAAAAATTGGACTTCTCTGTACAGAAATCGTTCTTTAATCAGCAAGCAAGTTTTAATAGCTGACTTGCAAGCAGGGGGATTTGATGCACGATTAGTCAACCTCAGAGATGGCGATTATAGTGAAGAATTTGGGCAAGTTTTCTGGAAAGGGATGGCTCTACGGAAAACCTATGTAGGAGGCAGCATTTCGGCTCTCGATCCTCACGCATTCGATGCTTGGGGAGTTACAATTAATTTCTCCCAAGATCGTCAAGTTAGCTGTATGCTGATTGAGCATCTGGCAAAGGGAGGTCGTCCCATTGTGGTTGGGGGTTCGGATGCTTTCGCTGAACCACAGCACTACTTAAAGGCTGGTGCAACCGCAGTAGTTCAGGATAAATCAGGGGCAGCGAATTGGGCTATTTTTGACTATGTGTTGGGAAGAACTCCTAGAGAAGAACTTACGGGTGTGATTCTCGCAGATGGTAAACAGTATCCCAAGAAGACTAAAGCCAAAAGTCCAGATGAGTGGGCACTACCCTCGTTGGAAGTGGCGCGGGACTGTTTAGGAACACTCCCCAATGTCCAAGGATTTGCGCCAGTCGGTTCGGTAGTGGCTGACATTGGTTGCGATCGCACCTGCGATTTTTGCATGACACCCACCTACGGCACAGGTTTTCGGAGAATGTCCCCAGAAACAACCCTAAAATGGTTGGAGATCCAGAAAGAGGCAGGGGCTAAGTCGATCAATATCGGGTCCGATCAATTCCTCGCTCGTGGACTCTTTCCGGGAGGGCGAGAAGAGATCCTGGAAATTACCAATGGCGCACGGGAGATGGGAATAACTCTCATGTGGCCCAATGGTTTAGAACTGAGAAAAACAACTCTCGGCGCTGGGCGTAACTACGAAAGCACCGACCTCAGACCTGACGAAGAACTGATTGAAGCACTGTTTGGCTGGGATGGCAAAGTCGGTTGTCCTTTAGCTTATATACCAGCCGAACGTCCCGTGTTTGGACGAGAAGCCTACAAAAAGCTTCTGCCTTGGCAAGAGCATTGTGAGTTGATGAAATCTGTAGTCAGAACTGGTGTACCTGTGATCGGTTATGGCATTATTATCGGGCTACCCGATGATGACCATGAGGACTTGTTACGTCTTGAAGAAGCGATCGCAGAACTGGTAGATGAACTAGTAGAAATTAACCCGAAATTGGAATTTCAGACTTCTTGCTACAGCATTATTCCCTTACCTGGAACTGGTCAAGCCCAAAGCTTACGTAAGGCAGGACTGTTACAATTTGAAGACACCTGTCTTTGGGGAGTGTGGACAACGACTTCCAATACGCATCATCTTACCTACGAAGAAGTTTCCGATTGGCAAATTCGTCTATCTAAGATTCGCAGAGCACCTTCTGAATTTACCAACTATAACGGGGAATATTCAGGGATGGTTAGTGAAGCTTCCTCTGAGGACACAAAGATTGCATTGGCAAGTTTGAAGTGAACGCTGGCGATTATACTCGGTTGTAACGGCTCTCCCGTACTTGTGGTGGAAAACCCTGGTTTTAGGGACTGGGGACTGGGGACTGGGGACTGGGAAACCTTGTGGAGTAAGCACTTTGCTAATTAATTAGGTTTACTTATCACCATGATTACGGGAGAGCCGAATTTTCTAGGTATGTTGTTGCGCTTCAGCGCCTTTCTTTAGCGCTGAAGCGCAACAACATATTTTTTTGAATGTGCCAGTTGCGTAAGACCTGTTGTTCATTCCCGATCGCAGATCTGGGATTCCTACAAGTAAACAGAAAATGCGTTGGCAGGAAAAAGATGAAGAAAATTTTCAATTTTCTTCATCTTATATTTTTCTTATATTTTTCCACTACATTCTTAATGGTCTTGGTATCAACAAGAACATTTAGTAAATCCAGATGGATATCATCTGGTGCAGTCCAGCATTTCACTGACTCATTCATTTCCGGTAAATTCCCCCTAATAAACAACCCCTCCTGCCCGTTGACAGGGTGGTGTGCAATGGGAATTATGGGTAATCAAGCGGACATGATATCAGTAACCCTGATTTGCTCTTGATACTTAATTCAGTATTAAGTATTTACATTATCTAAGAAGTTTTAGATTTCAAAGTTTTGTTTCAATCTGAGGAAAGACTATGCAAGCAATTTTAGACACGGTGAAAAATCTCGATTATTCGGGCGTACCCATTGGCAAAATAGTTGCCGTCATTATCATATTGACGCTGACTCAAACGTTGAGAAGATTTGTAATTGCAGCTATAGTTAAAACTATTGAACGCTTTACTCGTAAAACCAAGACCACTCTCGACGATGAATTAATTGCGATTCTCAAACCGTCTTTAAGTTGGTTGATTTTGATTGGTGGATTGTGGATTGTCAAGGAAATTCTGGCGCAGGAATTAGGTCTTCAATTGAGCGAAACGATCGGCAGGGCGCTCAATTTGATAGTCGTCTTCATAATTGCTTATGCTGTTTATCGAGCGGCTTCTATCTTCGGTCAAATAATTGCTAATGTGTTGCTACATAGCGACACTGAGTTGGATGAATTGCTCAGACCTTTGATGCCGAAAATTTTTCAATCGGCAGCAATTATCGTTATTGCTATCAAGATTAGTGAAATCTTTTTAGGGCAATCAGCAGCAGCACTAGTTGGTTTATTAGGTGGTGCTGGTATTACTTTAGGTTTGCTGTTGAAAGATATTGTTTATGACTGGTTCTGTACAATTATTATCTACTCCGATGGTCTTTATAGAGAAGGCGATTGGGTAGGAGTAACGGGGTTAGAGGGCTTTGTACAGATACTTAGTATTGGATTTAGAACCACAACGCTTCATGTTGTTAAATGGGGTTCGATCGTGAAAATGCCCAACTCTAGAATGATTTCTGGAGTTGTGGAAAATTGGTCACAAAATCCGGGCGATGAATTAAAGTGGGGAATTAATTTAATTCTCAAAATTGACGGGATTTCCGCTAAGAAAACCGCAAAAATTTGCTCTGCTATTGAACAAATGCCGAAAAATATTAAGGGTTTTTCTCCCTCATGTATAGTTCGGTTTAAACAAATCGAGCAGAATGCCAGAGTAATTGAAGTTATTGCTTTTGTTAACGATGACAATCTCTACTTTGATGCAGAGAGAGAATTGAATCTAACAATATTAGAATTACTGGAGCAAGAGGGTATCGATTTCCTCCATGTGGAACTGAGAACCGAACCAGAAAAACGCAAACTTGCAGAGAGCGCAGTTAATAATTGAAAAAAAGAATGGGTTAACAAAAATATTTTGTCTCTGTCCCCATTCAAGCAAAAAGTGGAATGGGGAAGAAACAGAACTCTGTTTCTGGAATTTATTAAAAAACCTCAATTAACCTCGAATCAATAAGTTTATACTGCAAAGTAATTAAATTCTTCACCTATTTGATTTTTGCGTTAACTCCCAAAAACAATTTAGTAAAAACAATGAGCAACTTATTAATTATCTTGGCTGAAGTTGGTTTGGTAATAATTATTTTTCTATCCTTAATTTGGTTAGTTAATAGATTATCCAAGCTATTGATTAAATTTTCTCTATTCAAGCTGGACGATCGCCAAATCAAAAACCTGCGCCGGAACATTACAGGATTGTTGTTACTTGTTGGTGCGGTGTTGTGTATTTTGATTATAGGTATTAATGGTTTCTTGATTTATCAAGGTCAAGACCTGCAAAAATATACACTAAACTTGATTGGGCAAATCCCGGCAGGATTTTGGGTGACACTGGGAATTGGTATTGCTCAAAGTATTGGCGCAATAATTGTAGCAGCGATCGCACTGAAATTACTCAAATATAGTTTGAAAGTAGTGAGTAATCGCGCCAAAAATATAGAAAGAAGCACCGCAGACGATGAAATTATTGAAGCTTTCTTCAAGGCACTTTATCAAAGAATTAAATGGGGAATTTGGCTGTGGGTAATTATTTCTTGTGTTCTGTTTCTCCAATTTCCAGCAATAATTTCGGAATATTTGTCGATCGCACTAAGAATATACTTGATAACTGCTGTGGGATTACTTATCCTCAAAGCAGTGGCTTCGATCGTTGACATTTTCGATGCTCTCACCGTAAAATACTCTAGTCCTGATAACCTGTTAAGATTCTACGATCGCTTACGACACCTGATCCCATTTTTCAAGCGATGTTTAGAATTTGTTATTTATGTCTGCATCGCCACATTGGTAGTTCAGCAGATAGAGTCGATCGCCAAAATGTCAGATTTCGGTCTGCGACTGCTCAAAATTATTGCCATGATTTTCTTAAGTCAGGTAATTTTTGAAGTTATCTATTTAATTGCTGAAGAAGTAGTATTTAAAGAACAAAATTTGACGGACATCCAAAGAAGCAGACGCTTAACTTTGATTCCATTGTTTCGCAGTTTATTGCAATACTTAATTTATTTCACAGTTGGGATTTCTATCCTTTATACTCTCGACATTAATCCAACTCCCATACTAGCTGGTGCGGGTATTGTTGGTATAGCCGTTGGTTTAGGCGCACAGGCATTAATAAATGATATAGTCAGCGGCTTTTTTATTCTGTTTGAAAACTACTATTTAGTGGGTGATTATGTGGAGTTGAGAAAAGACGAAGAAACAAAATTAGAGGGGATTGTGGAAGCGATCGAACTTAGAACCACCCGCATCCGACATCCCAACGGTCAATTACAAATTATTCGCAATGGTGAGATGGGTTCAATTACCAATTACTCCAAACAATACATCTTTGCCGTAGTCGAAGTTGGTGTACCTTATAATTCTAACTTGGCTCATGTTTATCAAGTAATTGAGGAGGTAGGAAAACAATTAAAAGCTAATTACTCAGATGTCCTCGAACCCACACAAATAGATGGGGTAGAAAGTCTAGGCGAATCTAACTTAATGCTGCGAACATTAACCAAAGTTAAGCCCGGAAAACATCTTCACATTCAGCGCATTCTGCGAAAGAATTTTATGGATATCTTGTTTCGAGAAGGTATTTTGCTTCCTGCTTATACTCAAAGTAGTGAAGATTAATTAGTTAATCCAGTTAATAATGTATAAATTCAACAAATTTTAATAAATTTCTGAGCTATTAGCCATTAAAATAACAAACAGGAGAAAGGATTATCTGGGAAAGCTTTGGAAATGTTTAGGCAAGAAATTCTCTCAGACACTTCGATCGATTGGCAAAATATAGAACAAAAATATAATTTTGTTTGCGTAAAGAAACACGCAATTTCTGATGCTCTGTTTGCTCAACTCAAAGATAAGTTCTAAAAATGAATTGCTCGATCGCACTACCCAAAAAAACACCAACCAACTAAAAAAACTATGATGTTTTACGCAAAGACTTGGCAAAGCATTTTAATTATTACAGGGATGGCTGTTTCTGCCTCTTTCATCTATACCTGTAAAGCACAAGCTCAATCAAAAATTGAGCCTGGAAACATACTAATCACCCAAAATTTAGGGGGAATAGTCCGCAAAATTACCCTAGAAGAAGTAGCACCTCCAGCAATGTCTTCAGCAAAAACAGTAACTAATGCTCAATTTAACCAAGCCCGAATAGAACTCAAGTCTGACGGTTCATTAATGTACATACTCAGAGGCAAAAATCAACAAGGTTTTGAAGTGGAAGTACAAGTTACTCCTAATGGTACCGTCCTTCAAGTTGATGAACAAATCGATCCCAGCGGAGTTCCTGAAATTGCCACAAAAGCTTTCAAAAGATGGGCACCAAATGACCAACTTATCAGTATTTGGCGGAGTACTCGTCTTGGCGAATTATACTATCAATTTGTCCTTCAGGATTTTTGGTTAGAAATTGCTCCTGATGGTAGTAAAGTCATCATTAACCGCAAAAAAGTTCAGATTTAGTCAATTAAAAGTCTCAGACTATAATTCTGGGACTACCCAACATCATGTTGGCATATACTGACTAATTAAAAACAATAGCTTGGCTTACGTAGCTACAATTTTTAATCGCTATCAAACCTTATTTAATCAGACACAAATGAAAATCAAAGCGATCGACAACTGGCAGAAAAAATTAACTGCCACATTAACAATAACCACAATTTCTTTGACGAGTAATGCTGTTTGGGCGCAACTTAGAGGCGGTGGTGATTCTTTTGCCGAACCTCTTTATCAGCGATATAGCAAAGAATACGAACAGCAAACAGGAGAAAAATTTAACTACAGTATTATTGGCAGTGGTGGTGGAATTCGGTTGTTTGTGAACAAATCGATCGACTTTGGTGGCAGTAGTTTAATTCCCACACCTATTGAAAAAAATCAAATGGAAGATGGTTTGTTAATGGTACCTACAGGAGGAGGTGCATTAGCTATTGTTTATAATTTGCCAGGTGTGAAAAGAGAAGTCAGATTATCTCGCGATCAATTAGTGAAAGTTTTTACAGGTAAAATTACCAATTGGCAACAGATTAATTCCAGCCTTCCCAATCAAAAAATTCAAGTAGTCGTTTGTTCTGGCAACTGCGCTACTAGCTTTATCCTCACTAAATACTTAAACAAAATTACTGGAGGAAAAGTACTAGCTAGTAGAAATCCTGATTGGGGATTTAATGTATTTTCTGCTTTTCCCACAGATAGTGGAATAGCAGGAGAAATAAGCAGAATTGATGGTACTATTGGTTATGTACAAAGTAACTTTGCTCTAGCCAACAATCTATCTATTGCTAGTATTGAAAATCAGAAAGGTCGTTACGTACAACCAACTTTGGCAGAAACCAAAAAAGCTCTAGCAAATGTCAAGTTTAATGATGACTTTACTACTGAAGATATCAAAGATCCTGAAGATGGTTATCCTTTGGTAAGTTTAACTTGGTTGTTAGTTTATAGAAGATATCTGAATCCAGATATGCTAAAAGCAATTCAAAATTTGTTGAATTGGATTTTAATCAAGGGTCAAGCATTTAATGAGCAGTTGGAGTACACGAAAGTTCCTGAAGATGTCGCTAAAAAAGCGATCGAAGCTGTAAATAATGAATTGAAAATTCGACCTTATTAAAATAAAAATTTTCTCTTTAGCAATTTTTACCGCTAATGGGGTTGTAAGTGTGAGGATAAGTTGTCAATAAAATCATGAAAATTTTAAATCTACCATTTTCTATTACCTTAGCGATCGCGAGTTGTAATTTACTCATCCTATCTCCAGTTCTAGCCCAAGCAAACTTCAACTCAAATCCTCTGAGAGACTCATCTTTAAATAATGCCAATGAATCACCCTTAGTCACCTATAATTCCGAATTTAAAGACGAAGAAAGTACCCTTGAGCAAATCGAAAGATTATATAGTGGCCCTCCTCCTGAACTTGACGAAAATATCGTCAATGTAAATCAGTTGTTAGATGTTACTCCTAACCATTGGGCTTATCAAGCCCTAAGAAATTTAATCGAAAAATATCGCTGTATTAGCGGTTCTCCTGAGCGAAATTTTAATGGCGATCGAGCAATGAGTCGCTATGAATTTGCCGCAGGATTAAATAGTTGTCTAACCAGTATTAGACGTTTAATTGAGAGTTTTAACAATCAATTTCCTCAAAAAGAAGACTTGCTAGTTATCGAAAGATTGCAAGCCGAATTTGCCACAGAACTGCAAAATATTACTGCCAAAGTAGACAACATAGAACAGCGAGTAGCTTTTATCGAAAAGCACCAATTTAGCCCAACTACAGTTTTACGAGGTACAGCAAATTTTAACTTAATTAGTGCTTTTGGTGACAGGAAAGCCGTTTCTCCTGGAAGTCGTTCTCAGGAAAAATTAGACGATAATTTCACTTTATCAGGAGCAGTAATACTTAACTTTGATACCAGCTTTACTGGAAAAGATAGATTGCGAACCCAACTAGTAGCCGGAAATGTCAATCCTTTTGCTAGCCGTGTCACTGGCACAGAAATGACTCGCTTACTCACAATAAATACTAACAATAATATAAGATTAGGAACCCTATTTTATGAATTTCCTCTAGGGAAGCGTGGGATTGTAGCGATCGCTCCTATTGCCGACTTTCCTACGAGGATTTTTCCAGCTTTTAATCCAGTTAATTCTATATCAAATTTTGGTGCAGAAAGTCCGATTTATTCTTTTGCTTTTGGTGGTGGTGGAGTAATTTACTACAATTTCACTGACAAGTTAGCTGGCGGTATTAGTTATTTAACTGATTCCCTTAGTAATGTGAGAGAAGGACTATTTAAGGGTCAATATACTCTCTTGAGCCAAATAAGTTATACTCCAACTGAGCAATTTGGATTTGCTTTTACTTATGGTCATTATTATGCACCCGAACCTGGTATAACTAATAATATAACGGGCAGTAAAGGTAGTGTATTCGCTCAATTTCCTTTTGGTACAAGTACAGCAACTTCCTCCAATGCTTTTGGTTTACAATTTACTTACAAAATCAGTTCCAAATTGATCTTAGGTGGTTGGGTTAGCTATTTTAATGCTAAAGCGGAAGCTTCTCCCAGCGTGAGTGGGTTAAATGGTTTTCGGGGTTCTCAAGCAGAGATTTGGAGTTGGGCATTGACGGCATTTGTAGCAGATTTAGGTAAAACAAGTTCGCAATTAAGTTTTGTTTTTGGTATGCCTCCAAAAGTGATAAATAATGATGTTTCTGGACGAGAAGATCGAGATACTTCTTTGCATTTAGAACTATCTTATCGCTACCCAATAAATGATAGAATTTTTATCATTCCAGGATTTCTTGTAGTTACAAGTCCAGAGCATAATTCTGCAAATCCTCCGATTTGGATTGGGTTGCTCCGAACTTCGTTTACATTTTAGGTTAAGCTAAAATTAAAGTTTTTTAGATTTCAGCCACTCTCGGGCAACTTCTTCAACTGGACGAGATTGCTTATCTACTTGATAATTCATTTTTTGCATTTCTTGAGTTGAAATTAACCCAGCTAATTCATTGATTACTTTTCGCAATTCTGGATATTTTTCCAGCGTTGCTTGATTAAAAACTGGGATAGCGTAATATGGAGGGAAATACTTCTTGTCATCTTCTAAAATCACTAAATCCAGCACAGGAATCAAGCCATCTGTAGCATTTGCTGCTACAAAATCTACTTGCTTTTCTTTTAAAGCTTGATACATTAATCCTAACTCCATTTGTTTCGGAGGTTTGGTAAATTTGAAGCCATAAGTCTTAATTAACCCTTCATAACCATCTTTTCTTTCCAGAAATTCATACCAAAATCCTGCTTGCCATTGGGGAGTATATTTGGCAGCTTCGGAAAGAGTTTTGATTTTTAAACGTCTAGCATCTTCTCCGCGAATAAGCATAGCGTAGGTGCTGTTAAATCCTAACGGTTTCAGGACTTCTAAATTAAATTTTTTGTCGTATTCTTGCTTGACTTTTTGATAGACAACTTCCGGGTTCTTGATTGGCTGTTGCTTTAAAATAGCTGTCAATGCTGTTCCTGTGTATTCCACATATCCGTCAATTTTACCTGCTTTTAAAGCTTCATGAGCAATAAAAGTTCCTCCTAAATTGAAGCGTCGATCGACCTTTAATTTAGTACGAGATTCGATGTGTTGAGCAAGAATTTCTCCTAAAATAAATTGTTCGGTGAAGTTTTTTCCCCCGATCGCAATTGTCGGCGCTGTTGGTCGGTTAACAAAAACAATTAATCCCAATAGCATTATAATTAATATGCCGGAAGCAATGGCAATTTGGCGACCTATTTTCCCTTTTTTTTCTCTATTTTGCGTAAGTTGTTTTTCTATCCATCCCAAGGAGAAATCTGCCCCTAAAGCAATTAAAGCAGCGGGTATGGCTCCTGCTAAAATTAATTGATTGTTAACTGAAGCAATACCGCGAAAAATGAATACTCCTAATCCACCACCACCGATCGCCGCTGCAATAGTTGCAATTCCTACACAAATAACAGTTGCTACTCTAACTCCTCCTAAAATTACTCCTAAAGCTAAGGGGATTTCTACTTGAAACAGCAATTGATTATCTGTCATTCCCATCCCTCTTCCCGCTTCTCGAATTGCAGGATCGACGCTATTAATGCCAATGTAAGTATTGCGAATCAGCGGGAGTAAAGCGTATAAAGTTAGGGCGACAATAGCCGGAGTTACACCTATTCCTCCCAGGAATGGTACAGAAATTAGGAAGCCAAAAATTGCTAAACTAGGTATGGTTTGCACGATGTTAGCAAAACCGAGAATGGGTTGAGCAAGTTTCGCTTGGCGAGTAATCAAGATTCCTAAAGGAATCCCGATCGCAGTTGCTACTGTCATGGCGATCGCTACTAAAATTAAATGTTCGCCCATGCGAAAGAGAATTTCTGAGCCATACTCAGTAAAAAACATTTTATCTCCCAATAATTTGGTTTATAATTAACAACTATATCATTTGGGAACCATCTGGTAATTGCATCGATCGCCAAACCTTATTAAATCAAGAAATTATTCACCATGAGACCACAACCAATCTCACCAAAACCCGGTCAAGAATCAGTTTGGGATTACCCTCGTCCCGCACGTTTAGAAGATACCAATAAACATTTGAAGGTAATTTGTAATGGGATTGTTTTAGCCGAAACTAACAAAGGCAAAAGAGTCTTAGAAACCAGTCATCCTCCCACCTATTACTTCCCCCCTGAAGATATTAAACTAGAACACTTAATTGCCACACCTAAAAAAGGTGTATGTGAATGGAAAGGGTATTGGCAATATTATGATGTTAGCATCGGCGATAAGTATATAAATAATGCTGCTTGGCGAGTTTTTCAGCCTACTTCCGGTTTTGAATCAATTCAACAATACTATGGATTTAATGCCAATTTAATGGATGCTTGCTATGTAAATGATGAGTTAGTCACACCCCAAGCAGGTGATTTTTATGGCGGATGGATTACATCCGATATTGTCGGCCCATTTAAAGGTGGCCCAGGTACCTGGGGATGGTAATTTGGTTTTCCTTTAACTTTGCTACAGCTGGCTAGATAAGTTAGCTAAAAATGTTACTATCAATTGCTTTGGTGTACTGCAAGACAGACGTTGATGGGTAAGTGTGATACTCTCAAAACAGTTTTGCAAACCCTTATCTTTACCAGATATGTAGTTTGTAATTCTTTTTTGAATTATCGATCGCTTCTGTCTAGCAGAGTATTTTTAAACACACCAGAGATATTATAATATGTATCGATTTCAAGTAAAGGCACACACGCAAACAGGAGACTTCATTGGCATTGTTGGTTCGACTCCTGAGTTAGGAATGTGGGACATAAACAAGTGTGTACTTTTGCAGACCAACGGCGAAAGTTATCCTTTATGGTGGACGGAAATTCAAATTGATGACTTTCCATTGTCGTTAGAGTCGCTTAATAGCCAAAAGATTAAATACAAGTATGTGCGAATTAATGCAGATGGATCTGTGCAATGGGAAGCTTTGGGGGTAAATCGTTGGATACCGATCGAATCTGACCTACCAGCAACCACAATCATAGTAGAAGATGGCTGGTTCGGTCACATTCAGCCATTTCCCTACGGATATTTTCAAGAACCTATCGCCCAAAAACCACTCAAAAAAGGCAACGAAGGTCTAAAAATCTTGGTTATTGGCAGTTCTGTAGCTTTAGGTTGCAATTCCTGGTTATTGCGCGGCTGGGCTTGGCATTTGGAAAAAGCGTTAAATGAAAAATACGGTCACATACTGGTGAATGTATCAGAATTGGGGGCTGGTGTTAGCCGGACGATCGACAGATTTCCCTTGGTAGTCGCACCAGAACAAACAGATATCGTGATTATTGCCCTTTCTCTAGGTAACGAAGGGTTAGCCCATTGTCCACCCCACCAGCGAAAAGCGGTACAACGTCATTTTGAAAGGGGATTGCAGCAACTGATCAAAATGACCAAGGAATTGGGAGCAATGCCCATTTTAGGAGGATTATACCCGAATGGGGATTACCACTCAGAACATAGTTGGCTGTTGCGCGATACGCACCATCGAATGCTGAGTTGGGGCGTTCCAGTGCTGAACTGGCTGGATGCAGTGGATGATGGGGAGGGGCGTTGGAAGCAGGGGATTTCTTCCGATGTGGCTCATCCTAATAGATTAGGACATCGCTTAATGTTTGATGAAATCGATCTGCAATTATTTGACATAGATAAAAATAAATTAATTCAAGCCAAACAACTTTCTACTCAAAAGCAGGAAGTACCTATTTATCGCGATAATTGGGGTTTCCATGTTTTCGCTTGTCCAGAAGAGAAGAGTTTGCGAATTATTAATACTTCAAAAAATACATATACGATCGCCACCTATTGGGAAGAACTGCAAGCAGCAATTCAAAGTAAAGCCGGATTGATACCGGGGATTTATATTAGTAAGAAGGCGGAAAAAGGTATACTTCCCTATTTTTGGGTGCGCGAGGATGGTGCGATCGAAACTTTAGTAAATATTCCTCCTAGTGCTGACATTGAATATAGCGCCGCTTTTAATTTCTTTACTCCAAAAGCAACAGAAATTTTATATTACGACGGACTTTTAGGATTGTGGAAAGAAAGCGACACAACTCTTCGTGTAATCAACGAATCAGACCACGAATATAACATCCATCCCATGTGGAAGGAAATCCGCAGCGTCCTAAAAGCAATGCCAGAAGGTGTTTATGAAGATTTAATTGAGCCAGAATTGCCTTTTCGCACGATGCTGATTGGCAAAGATGGATTGGAAAGTCGAGTTAAAGTACCAGCTAAATCATCAGTAATTTTTGCCTACAAGTGTAAATTATCGGATATTAGCCGAGTGGCAATTCTTCCATTAGGCGATCGCTGTGCTGCCAGAATGTTATTGTACAAAATGGAATATGATGGGCCAGCTTTTCCCTTCGATCTGACAAGAAGTACCAATCTTGGTGATGTAGCAGACATGATTGAAACTGGATTCTCTGATATGTGGAATCCTTACTTTTTGCATTACAATCATGACGAAAGGAGAATCTATCACGGCAAATGGTCGGGTTTATCTTTCGCCCATGAAGTTGAAGAAACAGACGATCCATTAAATGATATGTCTCCGGTTTATGAACGGATGCGCGTGCGTTATTCGGCGCGATCGGAACGCTTTTGGTATACGCTAAAAAAATGTGATGAAGCCTTGTTTATTCGCACAGGTATTACCGATCGCGGATACGTGATAGATTTGCTGCATAAATTAAAAGCAAAATGTGAAGGAAAACCATTCCGAGTTTTGTTGATTTCTCCCCAATCTTCCGATCAATTTGCCGGACTTCCCCATGTGTTGCATTATAATTTAGAATTTAATCCAGATAAAATGTACGATGATTTGGGATATTGGATGTATTGCACAGATGTAATGCGAGGAATTTTGGAATCCTTGGGAATAAGTAGTAAAAATTTGTTTTGGTGTCCGCCAAATCCCCCAAAAGATTGGGCGAAAGAGTGAGAGGTTTGCAGAAGAAGGAATTTTCAACCGAAATGGAGCAATTTTTACTGAATACGATTTCAGTTAAATTTGCTATATTTCGGCTAATAAGCGAAAATACTCTTCTCTGGAAATTCCCGCAGTTTTCAAATTATTACTGATAATTGAAACAGAAATTTCATCATAAGTAGGAATCACAACTGGACGTAAAATACCAGCTTTGGTGTAGGAACGATGACTTCCTTCTTGTCTAGCAAATTCAAAACCAGCAGCAAGAAATACTTTTTCTAATCGCTGCCAAGAAATGGGAGTAATTCTTGGCATATTTAAACCCCCACTGTTACAGAATGTTTTTCAATTGCCACCCATTGCGGACTTATCCACTTTCCATCTTGAAATTTGTAGCCTACTTCTTGGAGAATTTCATCTAAAGTTCCTATGTCAGCAGCAGTGACTAAAAAAAGGTGAACTGCTTCATCTAAGGCAATTCTAGCTGCTTCAGGTGTTAGTCCAGAACTCATTATATCTAGGGGCATTGCATGAGCAATAAATTGTGAGTCTTCTTTCCAGATTTGAACTGTGTAATCGATGTGCATTATTGTTAATTACTATAAGAGTTATTATTAATATAGATGATTTTGGTGAAAAGTGTTGAGCGCATTGCCTAAGAAATTACCGTTTTAATAACGAGATTCAGCAATAGTCAGTTTTTAATTTGATATACTAAAAGCATTTAATAACAAATTTGGATAAGGTTATGGATGTTTCTGCGATCGCCTTACCTCCCACTCTCAAATTAAAAATCGATTTGACTGACGAACAATATTTCCAAATGTGTCGAAAGAACCGCGATTTAAGATTTGAACGCACAGCCGAAGGAATATTACTAATTATGCCACCAACCGGAGGAGAAACTGGAAATCGCAATGCCGAATTAACTTTTCAAGTTCAAGGCTGGAGTCGTCAGAATAATCTGGGTAAAGCCTTTGATTCTAATACTGGTTTTAAACTTCCGAATGGGGCAGATAGATCTCCTGATACTTCTTGGGTAAAGATCGATCGCTGGAATACCCTAACACCCGAACAACGAGAAAAATTTATTCCCCTTTGTCCCGATTTTGTAGTTGAATTACGTTCTCCCAGCGATAGCCTAACAGAATTGCGCGAAAAAATGCAAGAATACATCGAAAATGGTGCAAGATTAGGTTGGTTAATTGACAGAAAAAACCAGCGAGTGGAAATTTATCGCCCAAATCAAGAAGTAGAAATACTAGAAAATCCTGTTACTCTTTCTGGTGAAAATGTTTTGCCTGGTTTTGTTTTGAATCTCAATCCAATTATGTCTTAATTTTAGAAGGAATTTGAAAACGAAATGGAAGACGATTTACGTCCTGAATACGACTTTACTCAAATGCAGGGGGGAGTTAGAGGAAAATATGTCGATCGATATCAATCAGGGACTAATTTAGTACTTCTAGAACCTGATGTTGCCCAAGCTTTTCCTAATGATGAGGCTGTAAATAACGCATTGAGATTGTTGATTCAGGTAGCCCAAAGCCAGCTACCCAACAGTGGTGTACAAATGACGGAATAAAACGCTGATTGTGGCGATCGCATAATTGATATTATTGGTTAGATGTCACCTGAACTAGAAAGTGTCTCGCAACGATATTGACAGCATCAAGCAGAAAATTAGACTTGGCGAATACGATATGTCAGCCCATGCAATGGAAGAAATGGCAGAGGATATGCTGACTATCTTAGATGTAGAGGAGGCTATTTTAAGTGGTCAAATTACGCGGGTTGAAAAAGACGACCCAAGAGGAACAAAATATATAGTAGTGGGGACTGCATTGGATAGACAAACACTTGTTGGAGTAGTGGGACGTTTTGCCAGCAATGGACGTTATCTCATCATCACTGTTTACGAAGTCACGGAATTAGAGGGTTAAAGTATATGTATGGATATCATTGTGAATATTGCGAAGGAACTGTTCAACCTCGAATTGTTAAGCGCGAGGCGTTTAAACATAGGGATGGGTTTGTTATTTTGGAAGATGTCACAATTGGTGTTTGTGATTGTTGTGGCAATCGGTATTATTCAGCTGATATTCTTCATGCTGTTCATGCTGTTGCAACTGGGGCAAAGAAACCTGAAAGAACAGAACAAATTCCAGTTACTCATCTAGAATCTGTGTAGAAGGAAATAATGCTAAAAATACTTGAGATAAAAGGATTACGGGGATTTGCTACAACTCAATCTATTCGATTTGCTCATCCAAGGCAAAAATTAGGTAGTGGTCTCACAATTTTAGTAGGAGCAAATAATGCAGGAAAGTCAACACTCATTGAAGCAATCAGCGCTCTAACTATAGCCCATATTCTAGATGGAAATTATAACTCATTAGTACCTGATCTGTCTGTTAAGTTTCCTAATTTCCATTTTTTTGCAATAAGCTGTTAAGCATTTAAATAGGGTAAAATGGAAAAGCCAATAGAGCCAAGTGGGTGGGGAAATGCCAGCAAAGAATCATCTGAACTTAGAACAAGTAGAGAAGCTACAAAAAGCCCTGAAAGAAGAAGAAGATGGAAATATTAGAGAAAGAATCTTGATATTACTGTTGCTAAATGATGGAAAAACTCAAGCTAAAATAGCGGAATTTGTGGGCTGTTCAATAAATAAAGTATCTTATTGGTGTGTACATGGAGACCCAGATAATCTAGAAAGCCTAGTCGATGAAAGGATGAAGGGGAATCATCAAAAAGCCACAGATAAATATAGAGAAATATTATTAAAGACAGTAGATAAAGAACCCAAAGAATTAGGATACGAATTTGGCAGATGGACGGCACAAAGGTTAGCGACATATTTAGCAGAAACGACAGGAATAAAATTAAGTGGTTCGCAAGTTAGGAGAATATTAGAGCAAAAAAAGTTCGTTTACCTCTGGGCAAAGTACAGCTTGGAGGGAAAGCGAGAACCGGAAAAAAGAAAAGCATTTAAAAAGAAAATAGCCGAATATTTAAAAATCGAAAAAGAGCATCCAGAACGTTTACAGGTATGGTTTTGGGACGAAAGCGGTTTTAGTTTAAGAGTGATGAGAAGAAAGAATTGGTGTAAGAAAGGTAGACGAAAAGAGGTGAGAGGAGAGCGAAGAAAGGGTCGGATTAATGTAATGGGAGGACTGAGGTATTCCGACAAGAAAAGGTTTGTAGAATTTCTCGATAAAAGCAATTCGGAAAGTTTTTATCAAGTGCTAAAACTGTTTTATCAAGAATTGATTGCTGAATGGGTAGCCGCTGGCAATGAAGCCAAGGAATTTGCGGAAAAAGGAGCCAAAATAGTGATAATTCTGGACAATGCTAGTTTTCCCAAAAAGGCAGAATATCTCCAGAAAATTGCCGCCGAAATGCCCAATATTCATTTAGAATTCCTCCCGAAATATAGCCCTGATTATAACTTAATTGAATTAGTTTGGCATTCAGCCAAAGAATTTATTGCCCATCGATTATTTAAATCAATAGAAGAATTAGAATATTTATTGCATAAACTTTTAAATGAAGGAGAATTAATTATTAAATGGGGGCGAAAACTTAAAAATAAAGGTAATGCTCTTATCCCTATTTAAATGCTTAACAGCTTACCAGCAGATGATGTTCGCACAAAAACTGAGCGGGTGATTAAACCTGTAACTGGTTTACTAGATGATGAAAATAAAAAAATTCGGACTGACTATGAAGATACAACACGCAAGGTATTCATTAAAGCTAACGAATACCTTGCAGCGCTTCCAGCATCCTGAAAATCCCAATGAACTCAACGGTTTGAGATCTATAAGCAATGGTATTCTTGCAATAACCAACATAAATTAATTAACTAACGTGAATCTTCCACTGATCGATCGCGCCTACCAAAACCCAAACCAAGTCGCCATTGTCGCCACTGAAGGAACTTTTACCTATCAGGATTTGCTCGAAACTTCGGCTCAAATTGCGACTAAACTTCTGGATAATACAGAAGATTTACAAGAACAGCGAGTGGCTTTTCTGATACCTTCTGGATTTCAGTATGTCGCTACACAATGGGGGATTTGGCGTGCGGGTGGAATAGCTGTACCTTTGTGTGTTTCCCACCCTAAACCTGAGTTAGATTATGTAATTGCTGATTCGGGTGCATCAATTATTATTGCACATCCAAATTTTGAAAACCTATTGCGTCCTATAGCTGAAGAACGAAATATCAGATTTATTTTAACTTCGGAAACTCTGCCCGAACAAGTTAGTTTATTGCCAAAAATTGAGCTTACCAGACGAGCTTTAATCCTTTATACAAGCGGCACAACTGGTAAACCCAAAGGCGTTGTTACTACACATAAAAATATTCAAGCGCAAGTCACTAGCTTAGTTTCTGCTTGGGGATGGACGGCGGACGATCGCATTTTGCACGTCTTACCTTTACATCACATTCATGGCATTATTAACGTCCTCACTTGCGCTTTGTGGAGTGGGGCGCAATGCCATATTTTACCTAAGTTTGATGCGGAGGTTGTTTGCGATCGCATCAGTCAGGGCGACTTAACTTTATTTATGGCTGTACCGACAATTTATGTTAAGTTAATTGCGGCTTGGGCAAAGGCTGATGGCGATCGACAAAAAAGAATTTCTGAAGGTGGCGCTAAAATGCGAGTAATGATTTCCGGCTCGGCAGCTTTACCCGTTAAAGTATTAGAAAAATGGCAAAAAATTAGCGGTCATTTTCTCCTAGAACGTTACGGAATGACTGAAATTGGCATGGGTTTATCTAACCCTTTAAAAGGTGAAAGATTGGCGGGATTTGTGGGGAAACCTTTGCCGCAAGTGGAAGTTAGATTAGTAGATGAAAGTGGGGAAATAGTCCCTCCGGGAACTCCGGGAGAAATTCAAGTAAAAGGAGAAACAGTGTTTCTGGAATATTGGCAAAAACCAGAAGCTACTACTAAAGCATTTCGCGATGGTTGGTTTTGTACGGGCGATTTTGCAGTTGTTGAAAATGATAACTATCGCATTTTAGGGCGAATTAGCGTCGATATTATAAAAACTGGCGGTTATAAAGTTTCAGCTTTAGAAATAGAGGAAGTTTTACGCACTCATTCAGATATTCAAGATTGTGCAGTTGTGGGAGTGGAAGATATGGAATGGGGTGAGAGAGTTTGTGCAGCTTTGATATTAAAATCGGGAAGTAATTTAAGTTTAGAAACTCTTAGAAGTTGGGCAAAAGAACGATTGGCTAGTTACAAAGTTCCTAGCAAAATTATAGTTGTTGAAGACTTGCCGCGCAACGCAATGGGAAAAGTAACTAAACCTAGCGTGGTGAAACTATTTCAATAAAACTTGCATTTTTTTTGGATTATATGATATTACATAAGTGCGTCAGTGTGTTGAAATTAGGAATAATTTCCAAAACTGTTGACGCATCCTACAACTGAGGAACTTGATTAAATACTTAATTGCGCGATCGATCTTAGGTATTTTGAGGAGACACTAATGGATCTTTCACAATCTAACACCGCCAAAAATTTAGAAGCTGCCTTTGGTGGCGAGTCAATGGCAAATCGCAAGTACTTGTTTTTTGCAGAAGTGACTCGGAAACTGGGGATGAGCGAACTGTCAAAATTATTCAAAGAAACAGCAAATCAAGAGACAGAACACGCTTTTGCACATTTCCGTTTGTTGCATCCTGAATTAGTTGTGGACGATCCTGCTCAGCTGAGTGAGGAACAAAAAAAGGCGATCGCTGCTCGTTGCTTAGAATTGGCGATCGAAGGAGAAACTTACGAATACACTACCATGTATCCCGGCTTTGCGGCAGAAGCAAAGGCAGATCAGGATAGCGATGCAGTCGCTGAGTTCAATGCACAAACAGAGGAATCTAAAGAGCACGCTACCATGTTCCGCACAGCAGCCAAAAATTTTGGTTTGTTAACGCACATTGAGCAACACCACGCGCAACAATACACGGAAGCGTTGGGTGCTTTAGATGGAAAAGCTGCTTTTCCCAGATCTGCAAGCGACGATGCAACTACGCAAAAATGGATTTGTCGTCAATGTTCTATGATTTACGATCCTGAAGTAGGCGATCCTGATTCAGGAATTGCTCCCGGAACTCCTTTTGCTAGTATCCCAGAAGATTGGTGTTGTCCAATTTGTGGAGCGAAAAAGAGTATGTTTGTAGTTTTTGAAGAAGTACTAGCTGCTTAGATAATAGCTGCCCAGATCCCCGACTTCTTCAAGAAGTCGGGGATCTTGAGAATTAACTATTTATTCCTTTAAATCTTTCTTTTGCTGCTTTAAAAGACTCTTTCATGACATTTTGAATTTTCTTAGGATCGGGTTTTTTCCCACCCATTAAATCCCCAAAATAAACACAAGCAGCTTCACCTAAAGACCAAGTATAAGCAGCTGCCCAAGATGCAGCAATTACGCTACCAAAAATGGGGATAAATTTAATTAATTCTCGTCCGATCGCTTGAGCTAAAAAACCACCTGCGATCGCACTGACAATCCCACCTGCTTGAGATGGCGTGATAGTTTGTCCATACAAATTTCCCAATAAACTTACCATTGAAACTTGCAAAGCAGTTAATACTGGCATAGTTGCAAAAGGCAAAGGTACTGCGGCTAAAGTAGCAGCCATTATGGAAAATGCCATTATATAACGCCGCCCGACATCTCGATAAAGATTACCTAATTTTCTGCCAGTTTCTTCTCGATCTAATAATTGATAAATGGCATGAGCTTCTGCTTCTGGGAGTAAATCTGCTAAGGCATCTCGCAACGCTTCTAAACCGTAAAATACGGGAGTGTAACCATCTTCTTCTAGAGTGAAGTCGATTTGGATGGCGCGATCGTACAATCCCGAAAAAGCAGTTTGTAAAGCCGTAAATGTGCGATTAACTTCCTCAAAATCTGGGGGATAACTCGGATGATTATCTGTACCAGACGGGTAAACTTCATGCAAACAAGTTACCGCTAACAAACAGGGAATATCGGGATACTTTTGCCGCAATTGTTCTGCAATTTGGCGTAAAGTATCAGTAGCAAAATCGTTAGTTTTAACAGTAAGAATTAAAATTTTGGCGCGATTGGTTTTTTGTAAATCTCCAATTAACTCATCAATAATTCCCTGTGTATTCTGATTAACATCTCCCAGACCTACAGTATCAGTAAAAACCAGCAACGGCAAATCCTCGGAAGGATAAACATAGCGTTGAGTATTTTGGGTGTGAGGACGAAAACCTTGACCAACAATTTCCGCAGAAACGCCTGTTAGTCCGCGCACGATCGAACTTTTTCCCGCTTGCGGTTTACCAATTAATAATGCTTCAGTTGTAGGTAATTCCGCCTGAACAGTTGCCAGAATTTCTGCTACTTGAGCCTCGCTGACACTAAATAATTCTACAATTTTTTGTGCCACTGGCTCAACAGGTAATAACTTCTTAAATTCATTCAAGCTATTACTAGTGTTGTTCCAAACCTCAGCAATACGACTTTGCCAAGACTCATCAACTGACTTTTTGGTAATATCAGCAGTCTGTTGATTCAATTGCTGAGAATCATCTGAAGGTAAATTAGTATTGTTTGGTTCTGTCATTGGCATCAAAACCGTGATTAGTTGACGACTCCATTTTGTCTCAAAACAAAGGATTGAGATTATTAAAAATAGGAGTTACACTTAATAATTCTAGACGATTAAATAAAAATTTCCGTTTCGGTAAACTCTCCCAAAATTTCGGTAATCAACACCATGACCATTCAAGTTTACGGCATTCCTAACTGCGGCACCTGTAAAAAAGCACTGCAATGGCTGTCTGATAATAATATTAAATATGATTTCATCAATACTAAAGAAAATCCTCCCTCTCGCGAGATAATTGAAAGCTGGGTGCAAACGTTGGGTTCCAAACCAATGCGAAACACTTCAGGACAATCTTACCGTGCATTGGGGGAAGTAAAACAAACTTGGACGGACGAACAATGGATAGATGCTTTTGCTAAAGATGCGATGCTACTGAAAAGACCTTTATTTGTTAAAAATGGCACAGCAGTATTAGTTGGTTTTCGGGAAAAACCGGAAATCATTAAGCAAAAGTTAGAGTAAATAACGTAAGTTGCTACTTATGAGCCCAGAAGGTTTAGATCCCCCTAAATCCCCCTTACCAAGGGGGACTTTGAATCCGCCCCTACACATTTGAAGCAATAATTTGTATAAACAAATATAATTTCGTGATTTTGGTAGGGGCGGGTTTAGCAGATAACATTTCCATCTCACAAACAATCTTTCAACAAAACCCGCCCTGATTAGGTTAAATACTCAGATTGGTAACAATTTAAGAAATTTTAGTTTTATTTTTCAGCTTCTCTTTCCGCCATTTCTCAGAAATTTTTTTACCTTCTTCTATTTCGGCAAAATCTATTTTCATAATTGCTGTGGTAAATTCTACGCCTAAAGCTGCGCTGACTTCAAGAAGTTCTCCGAAACTAGCATTTTGATAATCAGTTTTTTCATATTCCTCGATTTGCCGTTCATCAATATCTAATATTTCAGCTAGTTCTTTTTGACTCATTTTCGCGGCGATTCTAGCTTTAATTAAAGCATCGGGTAATTTATTTAGATTTTCTACTTGTATTTGGATTGGGTGAGTGCGATCGCAATTCACCAACCTTTCATATTCAGCAATTTCTGCGTTTAATTTATCCAAATGACACTCTAATGCACTGCGGTTTAGTTCCCATCGCTGAGGATCATTTCTTTTACCTTCCTCATCTTTTTCCATCAATACTATAGATTTTTTAAACTTATCTATCCATTCTTGAGTAACTTGATACTCTAATTCGGTTTTAATCATGGTTCCCACCTTATTAAATCTATAGCTATGATACCTTTCTTATTTCCGCGTCTGTCAGCTTGAAAAAAATCAAAAGAATTAATTCCGTAATCACCTACAGGTTGGTTGCATGGGAAAATCTCGCCTTTATACTTAGCTTTTTGTCCATTCCGATCGTAATGATTGAGTAATTTAGGAGCATTAATCCTCAGATTCTCAATATCTACAGTTTCGTTATCATAACAAGCATCAAAATCGCCAGGTTTGGGTTCGCGGGTAACAAAACTACCATCAATATAAATAGTTCTACAACCTGCTGCTTTTAATTGAGTCATTGCCAATTCTAAACCATCGATCATTCGTTGCCTGGTAAAATTTGTCCCAAACTTCTGTTGAAACTCTTCCCATTCGCAAAAATGAACTCCTGGTGGTAAATTGCCGTTTTCATCGAATTCTGGAATCACTTCTCACACTCATAATATAAATTAAATTAGGTACGTTGTTGCGCTTTAGCGCTCTTATTTAGCGCTGAAGCGCAACAACGTACTTCTTTTTGTTCAATTTTTTAAGGAAATGCTGGGAGAACCAATTTCTTGAATTAATTGTGCGTAAGTTTCCGAAGGTCGATCGCCTAAATGGTCTTCAATTATGCGATCGCTATTCTTAGCAAAATCAATGCTAAAAAGTCCAAACCGAGGTGTATAAGAACCCCATTCATAATTATCAGTTAATGACCAGTGCATATAACCAATTACAGGCACATTTTCATTTAATAACCTTTTGATTTGGTGAATATGTGCTTTCAAAAAATCGCTGCGTTTAATTTGATCTCGACGATAACTAGAAAGACTATTATCAGGTTTGCGCCTTAATGCCATGCCATTTTCGGCAATCATTATCGGATAACCTAATGTTTCAGTATAATATTTGCAGAAAAAGTGTAATCCTTCTGGTAACGATCGCCAATCCCACCATTTACTAGTAATTCCACTCATTAACCAACCGCGAAAATCTTTGGTTTCAAATTCAAAATCAGAAAAATCTGGTAATCGAAAAATGTGCGCGAGAAAGGGATCGTAATAGTCAATAGCTAGGTAGTCGAAGATTTGCGATCGCGCAGATTTACCCAACTCTTCCAGATAAACATCTAAGTTTTTCGGATCGAATATTCGATATCCTAATTTATTAGATACCTGATGCACTAACTTCCCTAAAAAATAAGGTAAATTACGACGAAAAGGCAACTTTTCACGGCTTAAAGCACGGTCTAAGTGTTTGGCATTGTTAACAATGTAATCAGGTAATTCTTGAGGTTTAATTCCTAGTTTTTGATGATTCAATAAATCCCAAATTACTTTTTCCGACCAATATAAATCGCTACAATAAGTATTAAGAGTAACTTGCGGCGTTGTCCAACCTTCAGCCTCATAAAGGTCATGAATCACATTGTAAGCCCGCACATGAGCCGCTAAAATGTGATTGTAACCTTTCATCATTGCCTCAATTCCCATAGCGGAACCAGCGGGAAATTGACCGCTTAAATAGGTATTAGAAAGTAAAATATTTGGTTCATTGATGGTAATATACCAGTTAATTGGCGGCAATTGATAGTAATCAGTTAAGCGGCGATTTATGTGAGTTATTGTAACTCGAACATATTCAACAAAACACTCAATTGTATCTGTTGATAACCAAGCATCTAAACCTAACCATGCTGGATGGGTAAAATGATGTAAGGTAACAATTGGTTCTAATTCATATTGATAACAAGCAGCAATTATTGCGGTATAATTATCTAAAGCATCGCTGTCAAAGGCAGGCGCAGGGGCAATTTCGGGACTAGTAGAAGGTTGAATTCTCGCCCATTCTAAGCCCAAACGGAAGGAATTTAAACCTAATCTTTGGCAGGTTTTAAAGTCTTCTTCATAGCGATACAAAAATTCTGTAGCATCTTTTGTCGGCATTACTTTACCTTGCTTTTCCCAGAGTGTCCAATTATTTTGGGGTTGGGAAAAACCATTGTAACCGCCTTCACTTTGATAACCTGATGTGGCAACTCCCCAGAGGAAAGCTGCATTTTGCTGATTCTTTGTGGGAAGATTTAGAGAAGTTGCCATAGTTTTAAATCTTGCTAGGTTGTAACATTTTGGTGCGCGATCGCCAATCTGATAAAATATGTTCAGCTATGTTTAAAGCTGCACGAGGTTTGCCTAATTCCAATGCAGATTGACGCATTTGAGTTAGCCTTTCTGGGTGGTTTAAAAGATACTTGACTGCTGGCGCTACCATTTCTAATAATCTTAATTGTACTCCGGCACCTGCGGCAGTAATTACATCAGCATTTTGTTCTTCTTGACCAGGAATAGGATCTACAATAATAGTTGGTGTTCCCCTGGCTAAAATTTCGCTAGTAATCAATCCTCCGGCTTTGGTAATAATTAGATCGCTAGCTACAATTAAGTCATCCACATAATCAATTGTGCCTAATTTACGTAATCTTACATGAGTGCTATCTGTTAAATCTGTTAAAGTGTCTAGCAAGTCTTCATTTCTGCCAGCAACTACTACAATTATAGCGGAAGTTAGAGTTTCTAATAAAGAGGAAACGATCGCATAAACTCTTCTACTATTCAGTCCTCCACCAAATAACGTAATTAGTGATAAATCTTGGGGTAAGTGATGACGCGATCGCATTTCTGCTTTAGATTTTGGTTCGCTAATCTCTAGTTTAACCGGAATTCCAGTAACATGAAGAACTGATGGATTTACACCCCGTTGTTTAAGAATATTGGCGCTCAAATCGTTCGGTAAAAAATAACCATCTACACCATAATTTAACCAAGTACTATGAGCAATTAAATCAGTTACAACGACATATTGTGGTTTGCTTACTTGGTCTTCCGGCTCTAATAATTGTAGCAGTCGGCTGGGGATTTGTTGCACGCAGACGATCGCATCTGGCGCAGTTTCCCTAATTAATCTTCCCAAACGTCTGAAGAAAGGAAGTTCTAGTTTCGCCCAAGCTAAATTGCTATCTAAAGACCTTTCTAAATCAGAAATATCACTTCCTTCATATAGAGCTTTGTAAAGTTGCGGCACTTTTTCGCTAGAATTTTTGTAAGCTTGAATAACAGCATTGCGATAAACTAAACTAGCGTAAGCTAAAGCGTCTTCACTCAGCACTTCTATCTCTGGAAAGCGAGAGAAAGCCTGAGTTAAAGCGTTAGCAGCACTAATATGCCCCATTCCTAGTGAAGCATATAAAATCATTACTCGCATTGTTAAGTATCCTCACAAATTTAACTTTCTTATGCTTGAGTAGTTTATAACATATTGGTGAAAAGTAAACAGTTAAAAGAGTAGTCCCTATAACATCAACCTCTATTCTAGGTAAATTTAAGCTGATGATTCAGAGAAACCTAAACAGTAGCATTGAATAATGATAAATACCTGAGATTGCTAATCAATATCACGATTTGAATTTAAATTGCTATAAATTAGAAAGAACAAAAATTCACTTTTAAGATTTCATATAGTCAAATTCTCGATTCATTATGCTATTAGACAGCGAAATTACTAAATCAGACAACAATCAATTACCTAAATGTCCTACAGGAATTCAGGGACTAGATGAAATTACAGGCGGTGGTTTACCTAAAGGAAGACCAACTCTTGTATGTGGAACTGCGGGGAGTGGTAAAACTTTAATCGGTCTTAATTTCCTGGTTTGCGGCGCAATTTCTTACTCAGAACCGGGCGTGTTCGTCTCTTTTGAAGAAACACCGGAAGAACTGATCCAAAATGTCCGTTCTTTAGGTTGGGATTTAAAGGAGTTAATTGCTCAGAAAAAGTTTTTAATCGATCACATCCATATCGATCCTTATGAAATAGAAGAGACGGGAGATTATAATTTAGAAGCTTTATTTATTAGATTAGAACAAATAATTAATGCGATCGGAGCCAAAAGGATAGTCTTAGATACAATTGAAACATTGTTTGTTGGTTTGTCTAATGAGACGATCGTCAGATCCGAATTACAACGTTTATTTCGCTGGTTAAAAAACAAAGGTGTGACAGCAATTATCACTGGAGAAAAAGGAGAAAATACTCTCACCAGACATGGTTTAGAAGAATATGTTGCTGATTGCGTAATTCGTTTGGAGCAACGTATCCAAAATGAAATTTCGACTCGACGTTTACAGATTATTAAATATCGCGGTTCTAGTCACGGTACTAACGAATATCCATTTTTAATTAACGAAAAGGGAATTTCCGTTTTACCTATTACCTCAGTAGGATTAGACCATAAAATTTCTACCGAACGGATCAGTACAGGCATACCTCGCCTTGATACAATGTTAGGAGGTCAAGGATATTTTCGAGGTAGCAGTATTTTAATAACAGGTACAGCGGGAACTGGAAAAAGTACAATTTCTGCTCATTTTGCTCAAGCAACCTGTCTTCGTGGTGAACCTTGTCTTTACTTGGCTTTTGAAGAAGCACCCCAACAAATTCTTCGCAATATGCTGTCAGTAGGATTAGATTTAAGTCTATCTGTCGAGAAAGGTTTACTCAAGTTTCAAGCAGTACGCCCGACAGCTTTTGGTTTAGAAATGCACTTAATTCAAATTAATAATTTGATTAATGAATTTCAGCCAACTGTGGTAATTGTTGACCCAATGAGTAACTTAGTTTTAGGGGGTAATTTACTTCAGTCTAAATCATTTTTTATGCGATTGATTGATTCTTTAAAGAGTCAACAAATTACGGTCATGCTAACAAATTTGGTGACTGGTAGTAGTTCTTTGGAACATACAGAAATAGGCATTTCATCTTTAATGGATACATGGTTGGAACTGCGAGTTAATGAAAGTAACGGAGAACGTAACCGAGTATTATATGTGTTAAAGTCTCGCGGAATGGAACATTCTAATCAGGTGCGGGAATTCGTGCTCACACATCAAGGAATAGAATTAAGAGATGTTTATTTAGGGCAGGGAACTGTGCTGACTGGTACGGCGCGAAATGTGCAAGAAGCAAAAGAAAAAGCTGCTAACATAGTCCGTCAGCAAGAGTTTGAACGTAAACGGCGCGAGTTAGAAAGAAAACAGGCATTAGTTCGATCGCAAATCGAAGCTTTAAAAACCCAGTTAGAAAATGAAAAAGAAGAATTTAAACTAATGATTGAACAAGAAAAATTATATCAGGATGTTGTTTTTCAAGAGCAAATAAAAGTTGCAAATTTGCGACAAGCTGATGAAGATTAGTTACTTCTTCAAACAGAAAGGTAATAGTGAAAAAATGAACACCACATTGAAACTAAACTTAGGCTAGATTTATGGAAAAAGAAGATGTGACGAACTTAGCGAAAATATTTAATAAACCTGTATTAACACACAATAGCGATGAGCGATACTGTTTTCGTTTGTACGTTGCTGGAAGTACACCTAATTCAGGTCGGGCGTTAAAAAACCTGCAAAGAATTGCTGAAAAATATTTTCCCAATAACTACGAATTAGAAGTAATAGATGTTTACGAACAGCCGGAACAACTATTATTAGAAAATATAGTTGCCATTCCCACTCTGATTAAAGATTCTCCCTTACCTGTAAAAAGATTAGTGGGTGATTTGTCAAATACTAAAAAAGTTCTTACTTCTTTAGGTATTTCTTTAAAGAATAAAGAAGTTCACTATAAAAAATTACATAACGATTGGTAAAATAACATCACTGTTGTATATTTACTGTGTAAACTGTTCTTTCAACTTCCTTAAAATTGGTATTTTCCGATATTGTTCAGGGCGAATATTATCCCAATTTAATCCCGAAGGACGAGGATAATTAGAATTAGTTTCGATTACTTCAAAAGGCGTAACAATCCAGTTAAGTGACCAATCATGAGCTTGCATTGGTAAGCGGGAATCTGCGACAATTTGTAATGGATGTACTGTAGTTGCGATCGGAGTATTGGACTGGATTAATCCAAAAGTTTTTAACATCGCCAATTCCAAATCTGCAAAACCTGCACCTTTTCCAGTACGTCCACCATTGCGCGTGACAGCGACACAACCTACAATTACTAAATCAATTGGTTGCATTTCTGCAAAACTGACTAATTGACCGAATTTTAGTGCTTGGCGTGCGATCGCACCTTCACCCAATTCTACATCACATTGACGCAAAATTTCCGCCGTCAACTCCACAAAACAGCGAGTATTTGTTAACTTAGGAACCGCCATATACAAGCATTTTCCATCTTTTAAAGCTTGTAATCTTACCGGAATTTGTGGCGAATCAGGATTACATTTAATAATTTTTGCTTCTCGCCAAATTGGTAACTCCGCCAACTTTTGGGCTGCATTTTCCGCACCCACAAAATTAGGAATATGACCAAAAGGATCGCGAATAGCAGCTTTTTCCTGTTTCAGTAAAGCCCAAATTTCACTTCTTAACTCATCTTTTTCTAAATTGTAGCCACTCCACGCCATTATTTTAACCTCGTATTCTTTTTAAAACTTTATTCAGCAATGTTTGTGTTTTCAGCCTGAAAATTCGCATTTTTGTTAAATCTTTAATCTCACTTAAAAAATTCGGCTTTTGGTCAAAAAATTGATTTATTTCGCCTAAAATGATCTGTAAACGCTTCACAATATTTTCGCTTCTATACTCAGCAAAAAACTGTTCCGGTAGTGTAATATTTTTTGAACCTTTTACCACATTTAAAATCCTTTGTACATCATAATCTTTTGAATAACCAGCGATTTTATGACAATTAAAACCCGGATCTAAATAATCAGAAAGCCCACCATTCACGCTAGAAAAAACCTGACAACCGCAAGCAAGCGCTTCCATTGGTTGTAAACCAAAACCCTCACTTACTCCTTGTTGCGCCCAGTATTCCGCAGAATCGTATAAATAGACTTGCGATCGATTAAAAACCCCTGGCAAATCTTCCACATAAGAATCAATAACTTCTACTTTGCAAATATTTTTCAACGCTGGTATTAACTCTTTAATTAAATAAGTTGAAGATTTCCTCGCTTGTATTAAAATATCAATATCCCGTGATAAACCAAAATTACTAAACTCATCAGAAATTTGATTAGGTAAATAGTAAATCAGAGAATGAGGAGATTTTTGCCCCCAATATCCCAAAGTGTTCCTGCTAACAGTAATAATTGGAATATTTCCCGGAAGTTTAAAGCCGTAACCTGAACTATGAGCATGATAAATTAAATTATAACCTTTCAGCTTAGTGACAAGTTTAGGAACATCAAAACCCCAACTAATTACAAAAATAGCATTATCTAAACTTTGACTTTTTAAAACATCATCAATAAAAAGTTGGTCTAATTCTCTTTGACGATAAGTAACAACATTAGCATCACATATTTGTTGTGCTAACTTCACTGTTTTTAATTCTGCCCAAAGTCCACCACAAGCAAATTTTCCTTTAGTTCCCGGAACTAAAAAATAAAGTTGTCGCATCACACCACCTCAAATTAGTATGTTGTTGCGCTTTAGCGCTCTTATCAAGATTGGTAATAAGAGCGCTGAAGCGCAACAACGTACCTAATCTTAATCTCTTACGTTACTTGAGTTAATATTATTACTTAAAGCGTTAATGAGAAACAATATGGATCATGACTTATTAGCTTTTTGTGGTGGAGTTTGCTTGCTAATACTTTATCTAATTTTTTCGGCGATGACAGAAATGGGGACAAAATTACCTTGGAAAAAATAGGAAACCCCACTGCTAACGGTGGGGAAACACAGCATAGTTTTTTGGGAGACACAGGCATAAGGCTTGTATCGCCACTTAACTATATTCTCGCAAAACTGCAATTTTTGCTACTTCATCCATTAGATTCACCCGATCGGGTAATCTTTACTGTAAGAAGGCAGAAGGGAAATAATTATCTAGATTAGCAGTAAGCTATTTTAGGGCGTTTTTTGCAATTAACATGGCAACCATCAACGACAACTACTTGAAGCTGAAAGCTGGATATCTGTTTCCCGAAATTGCGCGAAGAGTCAATGCTTTTGCTGAAGCTAATCCTGATGCTAAAATTATTCGATTAGGTATTGGTGACGTTACCGAACCTTTGCCGGAAGCTTGCCGCACAGCTATGATTAAAGCTGTGGAAGAAATGGGCGATCGCAACACATTTAAAGGATATGGCCCCGAACAAGGTTATGCTTGGTTAAGAGAGAAAATCGCCGCTAACGACTTCCACGCCAGAGGATGCGAAGTAGACGCTTCCGAAATCTTCATTTCTGACGGTTCAAAGTGCGATACTGGCAACATTCTCGACATTTTTGGCGATAACAATATTATTGCTGTAACCGACCCAGTTTATCCCGTTTATGTAGATACTAACGTAATGGCGGGACACACGGGCGATGCAAGTGAAAAAGGCGAATTTGCAGGTTTAATTTATTTGCCAATCACCGCCGAAAATAACTTTACCGCTTCACTTCCCTCGGAAAAAGTCGATTTAATTTATCTCTGTTTTCCTAATAATCCTACAGGTGCAGTTGCGACGAAAGAACATTTAAAAGCTTGGGTTGATTATGCCAAAGCAAACAATGCAATTATTTTCTATGATGCAGCTTACGAGGCATTTATTACTGAGTCAAATATACCCCATTCTATTTATGAAATAGAGGGGGCTCGTGATTGTGCGATCGAATTTCGTTCCTTCTCCAAAACCGCTGGATTTACCGGAACTCGTTGTGCATTCACCGTAGTACCAAAAACCTTAACCGCCAAAGCTGCCGATGGTTCCGATGTAGAATTATGGAAGTTATGGAATCGTCGCCAATCAACTAAATTCAACGGCGTTTCTTACGTTGTGCAAAAAGGCGCAGAAGCAGTTTATTCCGAAGCAGGCAAAGCACAAGTTAAAGCATTAGTCAGTTTTTATTTGGAAAATGCCCGGATTATCCGCGAACAATTAACATCAGCAGGAATCGCAGTTTATGGCGGAGTAAATGCCCCTTACGTTTGGCTAAAAACCCCAAATAATTTATCGAGTTGGGATTTCTTTGATAAACTGTTACAAAATTGCAATGTTGTAGGAACTCCCGGTTCTGGTTTTGGCGCAGCAGGTGAAGGTTATTTCCGTATTTCTGCATTTAATAGTCGGGAAAATGTGGAAGAAGCGATGAAGCGAATTACCGAAAAGTTTAAGGTGTAATATGAAATTTGGGTGGGCTTTGCTCACCCTGAATAAATAGTTATAAGATGTAGTTGCTAGGTATCTTAATGGTTGTGGGAAGCGAACTTATAGAGAATATAGATAGGGTTAAAGGCTATCTCACCTCATCAGACTTCATACCTCTATTTTTAGAAGCTGATACTTATGCACTTTTGCGTCTATTTCCTGATAATTGCATCGACTGTGTAATAACATCGCCACCTTACTGGGGACATAGAGCTTATGCTAATGGAGGAATTGGGCTAGAGGAAAAGTGGGAAGACTACATTAAAAAACTGCTGCTAATTTTTCATGAGATCAAGCGAATTCTTAAACCTAGTGGTTCTTTCTGGCTCAATATCGGAGATGCTTATCAGAATAAATCTTTAATTGGTATACCTTGGCGAGTTGCCCTTGAAATGACTGATAAGCAAGGCTGGATTCTTCGTAATAGTGTTGTTTGGAATAAGGTAAAAGGCGCACCCGACAACACCAAAGATAAACTCCGAAATATACATGAGCCTTTTTTTCACTTTGTAAAGATAGAACGTTATTTTTATGATGTTGATGCAATTCGCTCAAAACCCAGACAGGCTAAGGTTGTCAATGGCTCCGTAGTTTCTGCAACGGGTGTTTCTGGAGTACGTTATCGACGACAAATTGAATTATCGACAGCACTTAATGATGCTGAACGAACAAATGCTCTCAAAGTCCTTGATGAAGTATTGGAAGAAGTGCGTGTAGGTAAAATATCTGACTTTCGCATGATTATTCGTGGACAACAAAGAACAACACATTCAGACTCAGCAAAAGTTTCTGGACGAGCGCGTGAACTTGCTGAACGTGGTTTCTATTTTCTTAAATATCATCCAAATGGCAGTAAACCCAGCGATGTCTGGGATATTTTGCCAGAAGATACTCAAAAGCGAAAGCTTCACTTTGCGCCGTATCCTGAAGATCTCTGTAAAATTCCAATTCTTGCTACCTGTCCACAATCTGGTGTTGTTCTAGATCCCTTTGTAGGAACAGGTACAACAAGCTTAGTTGCTTATCAATTACAACGAAAATCGATCGGAATTGATGTTTCAGGCGAGTACATTACTATTGCTCGTCAAAGGTGTGGCTTATCCTCATGACTAAAGTTGCCGAATTATATGGAAATTCTACCAATCACTTGCTTCCTTGGAGTGATATTGTATCTAACCAGAACTGTCCTTTTTTAGCTCGTAAATGTCTCAAAAACCGGAAGAGTGAGCCTGAAATTACCATTGGTACCTGTACAGTATCTTATGGTAAACAAGCCCGAAATATTATTATTTGTCCGTTTCGGCTTCTTGAGCGTAGCCAGATCTTTATGGACTGTATTCATCTTTTGACACTGCATGAACCGGGCAATGAACTTCGGATTGTTCCTGAAATTTCAGTCCCCGGAGGTAGCATAGATTATTGTCTTGCTTCTGTACGATCGGGAAAGGTTATTGACTTCGTTGGCATTGAATTGCAAACCCTCGATACCACTGGTACGGTGTGGCCTGAACGCCAACGTTTTCTACAAAATCACGGTATTGAAGTGAGAGATACGGACATTACATCACCAAAGGGGTTTGGTATGAATTGGAAGATGACAGCAAAGACAATTTTGATGCAACTCCACCATAAAATTCACACCTTTGAACATCTCAGTAAACACCTTGTTTTGGTAGCTCAAGATTGCCTTATTGAATATATGCAACGAGAGTTTTCTTTTGAACATATTCAAGATGCTCGCCTGGGAAATCCTATGCACTTTCACTCCTATGAATTGCTTGCTGAAGCTTCAGGTTATCGGATTCAGCTAACACAACGATGGAGTACGGACGCGAATGGAATTGCACAGTGTCTTGGTTTACAGACCAGTCCAAGAGTAGAATTGGAGGCAATGTTGAGACAAATTGAAGAGAGATTACCGCAAAGCACTTTATTATCTGTTGGGCAACCTTTACCTGTTTCTACTCATGAAGACGTTGCGGATGACAGCTAAAGATCTTAGAGAAAGGTGATTTGAAAGAGGCCATTCTTATGACTATTCGTGATAGTGCGATCGCCAAATTACAACAACTTCCCGAACCACTCTTACAGGAAGTGAGTGATTTCATCGATTTTATTAGCCAAAAACATCTTGCCAAAACTGCTGAAAGTCAGAGTAAAGAAAAGCTTATCGAAGCATGGTTAAAATGGTTTGAAGGTGTGGATAACTTAGAAGTAACCACCGCAGAACCAAGCAATAAGCAACTACGACCATTTGGTTTGTGTGCAGGTGAGTTTACAGTTCCAGATGACTTTGATGCTCCTTTGCCGGAAGATCTGATCAACGCATTCGAGGGCAAATGAGGATTTTATTAGATACGCATATTTTTCTCTGGTTCATTAGTGGCGATACTCGATTATTAACGGATGTTCGGGATGCAATTCGCGATCCAAACAACGAAGTCTATCTAAGTTCTGTTTCAATTTGGGAAGCAATTGTTAAGTACCAGTTAGGTAAGTTACCTCTGCCGGAACCTCCCGAAACATATTTACCTAAACAGCGCGATCTTCATCAAATTTCCAGTCTCGCTCTTGATGAAAGTAGTGTAGTTCAACTGGCTAAACTACCACCATTACATCGCGATCCGTTTGATAGAATGCTTATCTGCCAAGCATTACAAAATGGTTTGAGCATTGCGACAGTAGATGCAGCAATTCGTGCCTATTCAGTCAGCATCTTGTAAAGGAAAATAGTATAGAGGCAATTATTATGACTATTCGTGATAGTACGATCGCCAAATTACAACAACTTCCCGAACCACTCTTACAAGAAGTGAGTGATTTCATCGATTTTATTACTCAAAAACATCTTGCCAAAACTGCTGACAGTCAGACTGATGAAAAGCTTGTCGAAGTAAAACAGGAAACTCCGCCAAAATTGAAACGGGGAAATTTATCTCGACTGCGAGGCATCGCCAAAAATTCAGAGGTAACAGACATTGTTGATTCCAAAAAGAATGATTGGTGGTTGAAAGTTGCGGGTAGTTTTGAAAACGATCCTAGCTTTGATGAAGCAGTTCGTCTTGGACAAGAGTGGCGCAAATCTGCTGAATAGGTTGCTAACACTCCACAATGTTCCAGTAAAATTGACAGTTTGTTCCGAATACAATAGTATGCAATTATGGCATACACAATAATTGACTTATTTGCGGGTGCAGGTGGACTAACTACCGGATTTCACCTGGCAGGTTTTGAATCTTTATGTGCGATCGATCTAGAAGCAAAAGCTTTAGCAACCTATCAGCACAATTATCCTAAAACTAAAATTATTCATCAGGATATACGTAAGATCGATCCTTCAGATTTGCGATCGTCCTTAAACTTAAAAAAAGAAGAATTAACAGCATTAATTGGTGGGCCTCCTTGTCAAGGATTTTCCAGAAATATCCCTGCTGATTATCGCTGTCTTGATGATTCTCGTAATCAGTTATATCGGACATTTTTAGAATTTGTTAATGAATTCAGACCTCATTTTGTGGTAATGGAAAACGTGCCTGAAATTTTAAAAGCCTACAATGGTGTAATCAGGAATGAAATTACAGAACAACTTGAATTCCAAGGATATAAAGTTATTTCTGCATCATTAAATGCTGCAAATTTTGGAGTACCACAAACCAGAGCGAGAGCTTTTTTTATAGCAAGTTTAGATAAATTTATTCAATTTCCTGAGCCTACACATTCTGGCGATCTTAGAAGCGATTATAGAACTAAAACATCTAACAATCAACTTACTTTTCTCAAATCAAATATTTCTTCATTTGTCACAGTTAGAGATGCAATTGGAGACTTGCCAACCTTAGAAGCAGGTCAGGAATATAATGGAGTAATTTATCCCATTCCTCCCCAAACTCCCTACCAATCAATGATCCGTAATGGAAGTACGAAACTTACTAATCACATTGCTCGTGCTTTAAGTCCAATTCAAATGTCAAGAGCGCGTGTACTTAGTGAAGGACAAGATGCTAGAGATTTACCGCCTGAATTAGCTCCGAAAAAACATTATAGTGGTGCTTATGGAAGACTTTATTGGGATAAACCAGCACGAACAATTACAAGATGGGTTTTTCATCCCGGCTCTGGTAGATTTTTTCATCCTACTCAAAATCGCACAATTACAATTCGTGAAGCTGCGAGACTGCACTCTTTCCCAGATAATTTTCACTTTTTGGGAACATATACTGAGATGGCTTCTCAAATCGGTGAATCTGTACCTCCGCTTTTAGGTAAAGTAATAGCTTCAGCTATTCTCCAAGCAAACTATCAGGAAGTTGCGTATTAAGTTGATCTTGTAAAGCTGAGAGAACTGTTTGTACATAGCGATCGAGCGTCAGTCGAGTTCGATCTATCCTAATAATAACTGCTTCTTGCGGAATAGTTCTACCTCTAAAAAGTTGCTTCTGATTTTTATACCATACTAACTCTGTTTTACCAGCAATACTTCCTTGTAAACCTGCTCCTGATTTCCCTGTAATTCTATCAACTGTCCAAGCCCATAAAAACATATTTTGATCGAGTGGATTTAGCGAAAATTCGCAGTAAATATATTCGTATCCTTTAATGGTTTTCAGTAGAATGCCTTCATAGCTATTAATAACACCCTGTACCGCCTGATTCGATATAATTTTTTCATTCCAATGTTGCACAATAGCTGCTCCTAATTCATTAGGAGAAGATTGTTCAGTTAAACCAGGAAAACCAAGTTGAACAGCTTTTTTAATAATATCTGCTCTTTGAATAACGAAAAAAAATGTATTTCCAGGTATAAGATTATTTAATTGCAGAGACTTTAGCGACCAACCAGTTGCAGTTGTAATATCAACAGCATCATAAAGAAGTTTGCTACGTCCTAATGCTGGATCTGATAAAGGAATATCTTTAACATAGTGAAAAATTGCTTCCCAAGTATAGTCTTCGATCGAGCCAATTACAGGAGATGCTATGGTAGCAACAATAGCTTGCCTTAATCTTTCAATCTCATTTTCTTTCAGCATCCAAAACTTCCTCTACGGCTCGAAAAAAATCACTCATTGTCAAGCCCAGAGCATTTGTAATGTGATTTATAACTCTCACAGATGGACTTTTTAGTCCTCTTTCCAGTTGGCTAATATAGGTTCTATGCAAACCTGTAACTTCTGCCAAATATTCCTGTGACCAACCTTTTTCTGTGCGACGGCGTTGTATTTCTAATCCTAAAATCCGATCTAAGTTACTGGGCTTCATAAATCAAAATGTAGAGCTTTGAATACAAAAGTTCTACAGACTAAAGTATTCACAGCAATGATTAGTGTTTGCTGACTAGCAAAAAGTTGTAGGCTTCCAGTAAAATAAAAACGACTGAAAGAGGCAATTCTCATGACTATTCGTGATAGTGCGATCGCCAAATTACAACAACTTCCCGAACCACTCTTGCAAGAAGTGAGTGATTTCATCGATTTTATTACCCAAAAACATCTTGCCAAATCTGCTGAAAGCCAGAGTAAAGAAAAGCTTATCGAAGCATGGTTAAAATGGTTTGAAGGTGTCGATCGCTTAGAAGTAACCCCTACAGAACCAGCAAACGAATAAGCTGTTAAGCATTTAAACAGGGATAAGAGCATTACCTTTATTTTTAAGTTTTCGCTCCCATTTAATAATTAACTGTCCTTCATTTAAAAGTTGATGCAATAAATATTCTAATTCTTCGATTGATTTAAATAGTCGATTAGCAATAAATTCTTTTGCTGAATGCCAAACTAATTCAATTAAGTTATAATCCGGGCTATATTTGGGGAGAAACTCTAAATGAATATTGGGCATTTCGGCAGCAATTTTCTGGAGATATTCAGCTTTTTTGTGGAAACTAGCATTATCTAGAATTATCACTATTTTGGCTCCTTTTTCCGCAAATTCATCGGCTTCATTGCCAGCAGCTACCCATTCAGCAATCAATTCTTGATAAAACAGTTTTAGCACTTGATAAAAACTTTCTGAATTGCTTTTATCCAGAAACTCCACAAACCTTTTCTTGTCGGAATACCTCAGCCCTCCCATTACATTAATCCGACCCTTTCTTCGCTCTCCCCTCACCTCTTTTCGGCTACCTTTCTTACACCAATTCTTTCTTTTTATCACGCTTAAACTAAAACCGCTTTCGTCCCAAAACCATACTTGTAAACGTTCTGGGTTATCTTTTTCTATTTTTAAATATTCGGTTATCTTCTTTTTAAATTCTTTTCTTTTTTCCGGCTCTCGCTTTCCCTCTAAGCTGTACTTCGCCCAGAGGTAAACGAACTTTTTTTTCTCTAATATTCTCCTAACTTGCGACCCACTTAATTTTATTCCTGTCGTTTCTGCTAAATATGTTGCTAATCTTTCTGCTGTCCATCTGCCAAATTCGTATCCTAATTCTTTGGGTTCTTTATCTACTGTCTCTAATAATATTTCTCTATATTTATCTGTGGCTTTTTGATGATTCCCCTTCATCCTTTCATCCACTAGGCTTTCCAGATTATCTGGATCTCCATGTACGCACCAATAAGATACTTTATTTATTGAACAGCCCAGAAATTCCGCTATTTTACCTTGAGTTTTTCCATCATTTAGCAACAGTAACATCAGAATTCTTTCTCTAATGTTTCCATTTTCTTCATCTTTTAGGGCTTTTTGTAGCTTCTCTACTTGTTCTAAACTCAGATGATTCTTTGCTGGCATTCCCTGACTCATTTTGCTCGGTTGACTTTTCCATTTTACCCTATTTAAATGATTAACAGCTTATCAGCAACTCCTCATTAACAAGTATCGGCAACAAGGTCTAAACCTATGATTCTGTGTGATGCAGGAGTTTTATTTTGTCTAGTCGATCGCACTCAACCCCAGCATAATGCTTACAGAGATGCAGTTACACGATTAGCAAAACCTTTCGTTACAACTTGGTCATGTTTGACAGAAGCCATGTATCTTGACATTTCCACACCTATGACATTAGAAGAACTGCAAAAACAAGCACTGAAATTACCAATTAGCGATCGCCATCAGCTGATATTCAGCTTTGTAGGGACTTAGCTCTTGCAGTTTTGGTATAACCGAAGTATAACTAAAAGTGTAGTCGATTACAGTAAAAACCAAATGAAAACTGCTATTTCGCTACCAGATTCAGTTTTTGAAGAAGCAGAAGCACTGGCTAAACAGTTAGGCTTATCACGCAGCGAACTTTATACCAAGGCGTTGCAAGCATATTTGCAAAAATATAATCGTAATCAACTTTTGAATAAGCTAAACCAAGTCTATTCTGAAGAGTCTTCTGAGCTAGATCCCCTATTAGCAAAAATGCAATTTATGTCTCTGCCGCGTGAGGATTGGTAATGTATCGGGGAGAAATTTGGTGGGCGAATTTACCCGATCGAATAGGTTCGGAGCCTGGTTATCGTCGTCCTGTTTTGATCGTTCAAGATGACACATTTAATCAGAGCCGCATCAGTACAGTAATCGTCGTTATCATTACCTCAAATACTCACTTAGCAGAAGCACCAGGAAATGTATTTTTATCCTGTGAAACATCAGGTTTGCCTAGAGATTCTGTTGCTAATGTCTCTCAAATTTTGACGATCGACAAAACATTTTTGGTTGAGCGTGTTGGAACAATACTTGGCTATTTACAAGAGGAAATAGACGAAGGGCTAAGAACAATCTTGTACTTATAGCCCAGTACAAAAAGTCACCAATTACTAGTCCCCAATCTACTCCGTATCAAGAAATTCGCGGTACAAAGATTGCAGCAAATTATCTAATTTTTCTTCAGGACAACACTCAATTAACATTTCAAAAGCTTCAAATAATTTGGCGGCGCTATCTCCCAACAAAGGGCTTAATCCCCAAACGTCTTGCACCCAATCTTGAGGATTTGTCTCCTCAAAAATCATTCTTTCTAAAAGTTGCTTTGCTTCGGCTTTTGAAATAGACATCTGTTTTGAATCTAGCGTGTTTTATATATGAAATACGATCGCTCTAATCTAAATCAGGTTCAACACCCAGCGATCGCAATTGGGCAATTAATCTTTCTGTTCTTTGCCTTTCTTGTTCAGCTTTCTGCCTTTCTTGTTCAGCTTTTTGCCTTTCTTCTTCTGCGGGAATTAACATCCAATTACCATTTCGATCGTACCAACGTAACCAAAGTCTTTGGACATTTTGATATTTACCTTCCCAGACTCCTAAACCTAATTCTAAGCCGGGAATCCAAAAACGGGAATTAGATAAAGTTGTTTCCTGCAAAGTCTCGACATAGCGATCGCCTGTCAATTGAAACATCCTAAACTCAGACTTATAGCGATCGAATATGGCATAATAGGGTATTCTTAAAATCTTTTCGTAAACTTCCCATTTACTAGGAGGTTTTTCCACATCTCGCAATGTCTGACCTAAATCTTCTTTTTCGGTTCCAGGTGACAGTAACTCAACGACAATATAAGGATTAATAGCTTCTTGCCAGACGACATAACTTAAACGCAAATCTCCATTTTCATAAAGATAAGGAACACCTACAACTGCAAACCAATCTGGGCGTTTATGCCACAGTGGATGACGAGAATCATAGTAAAGATTCAAATCTCTAGCTGTAAATATTTCCTCGATCGGATAAACAGGAGGACGGAATGTTTCTGTTAATAATTGTGGTTGTAATAAATGAAATTGATCTGGCAAACCTGGTTCCTCTGGATCTTCGCTAGGAAGATCGTACATTGTTGGTAATGTTTCTTTCGCCGGGAGTGGCGGATCTGTTTGATACATTATTCACTATCCTAAATATCAAACTTTTTAGCCTAGCTATGTTTATTATATTCTATAGCATTACAATTTTTTTTAAGCTTTCAGCTTAAATTTTTTCCTTTGACGGTGGCACAATGCGAAGTTTGCTTAAAGCTTCATCTAGTTCTCTAAGTAGTTGAAAATCTTCTTCTGGCAGAGGTTTAGTAGCACTAATCAAATCATTACTAACAGCAGGATTTTTTTCTAAAAAGCTGAATGCTTGGCGAAATTGCTGGGGAGTTGCGGAAATTGGTGCATCAAAATGACAGGGAATAATTCTGTGAAAATTCCATTGGGTAACTTGATTTGCCCAATTAATTGTTTCCTGTGGTGCGCGATTCAAAATTAAAGCTTGTAAGATTGGTGCTACTAACAAATTACCATCTCTTCGGAGGGCGTTAAATGAATGTTGCCAGCCATTTTTCCACTTAAATGGATAGATGCCAAAATATGCTTTTTTGGAGCGATCGCTAACTTTAAAAGAATTCAAAAATGCTTTTCCTAATTCCACAGTTTTCATTGCACTAGGACGGAAATAAAAGGCAAATAATGAGATACGTTGCCATCCTTTACGGCGGTTAGCTTCGTTGTCCTCAACAATAGAAAAAGCATCATCTTTGGCGTGAAAAAGTAAGGGATAAGGTTCAATTTGAACGATTTCTGGGGGATTTTCTGGGACAGAAATTATTGAGTCAGTTACTAGGAGAGTTTGCGATCGCTTGTGGAAAAAAGCTACCTCGCCAAATGAACCTAAACCTAATCCGATCGGGCCTAAAATTTTATAATCAAACTCATCAGCAAAGGGAGTTTTACTGCTATCATCGGGGAGAATTTGAGTGCGTTTTGCCGGAAAACCTAACCAACTTAAAGGTAAAGAAATGGGAAAACTCCATTGACCTGGGGCGATGAAAATTTCGGCTTGCGGAAAACGTCTGGCAAAAGGGCCGACAAAAACTTTATGTTCCAAACCGGAAACAGTGGGCAAAATAATATATTTTACCTCGCCATATTTTGCCACCAATTCTTTAACTAATCGAATACATTCTAAAGTCGGGGCAACTGGCGCATAGATTAACAAACCTCCTGATTCTAATCTAACAACAGTCATCCTGATGGGTACGGCAACATAAAAAATGCCTTGTAATTGATCGAAAGTCCAAATAGTATCTGCAACTATTTCTTTGCGAAGAGTCCGCCTCCTGTTGTATGGATAAAGCGGTAAAACAGGCCAAAAAGCCCATGAAATATCTTTATAATTAATAGTTTGTTCCTGTGTTTCTTGCGCTGTCATATCAATTTCATCTATTTTAGAATCGCTTTACTTAATTTCTAAAATACAATTTCTAGTTTGTCCAGTGGGTCAGACATTACTATTTTAAGCAGTAGAGACGTTGTATTCAACGTCTCTACCAAATGAAGAAATTAACCCATCAATATGACGCGATCGATGACGTGAATTACACCGTTATCTGCTTCAATATCTGCGGCAATAACTGTGGAATTTTTCACTTCAAAAGTATCATCAGAAAAATGAAGGGGAATCGGCGAACCTTCCAAAGAAGTGACAGATCCTAGTTTAGCCAAATCTGCTTTCATTAATTTTCCGGCAACCACATGATATTTGAGAATTCTACCTAACTGAGGCAGGCTTTTCACCAAAGACGCAACTGTTCCATCTGGTAGTTTGGCAAAAGCTTCGTCATTAGGTGCAAAAACTGTAAAAGGGCCAGGACTTTTTAGCGCATCGACTAAACCAGCAGTTTGGACAGCTACCACTAAAGTCTGGAATGAACCTGCGCTAACTGCAATATCAACTATGTCAGCCATGAGTTTCAGTTTATCTACTATAAAGATGCCTTATTGAGCTTATTAATATTCCTCCGAGCAGAAGCGCGTTGGATTCTTCGCTCAATTTGTCACATTAGCATGAAGCGAGTCTCCTTGCTAGACAATACAAAATGTTTTGCTTGGAGGAACAAAAACGTTAGCTAAATAGTCGATTTATCATAGCATTGTAAGAGTTTGTCAAAGTGAGATCAAAAATGAATATTACTAAATTTCTGCTACCTTTGGCGATCGCCAGCAGTTTTATTTCTCAAGCAGCTTTAGCCGGAGGAACTCTAGCTTTAAATGAAATAATGCCTTTAGTTCAGCAATCCAGCAAACTGAACAATGAAGTAAATACTGCTTTGCGCCAAGCAGGTAAAAAACCTTCAGATATTACCTGTGTTGGAGTTAGATTGGGAAGTCAATTTGGGCCTTTGAGTGCTTCCAGAGTTGCACCTTTTGAATGTAACTTTGGTAATAATAAAATTCTGAAAATTGAAGCTGAAAATTTGGTAAATTTAAGAAACGGACACTCAATATTTTTAACTCAATTTTCCGAGTTCCAATCAAAACCTGAACAAGCTGAGTTAGCCTTTCGGTTGAAGTCTTGGAATTGGCAATAAAGGGGATTGGTGATTGGGGACTAGGGACTGAGAAGTTTTAGATTTTGGCATTGAATGTAGTAAAGCAAAATTTCTCAGTCCTGAATTTATTATATAAAATGAATGTTCCATAAATTGTTTAAATTTCAATAATTTGGTTGAATAATCAGATAGGACAAAGTAAGCGGAGTTTTTTGTATACACTCCATGTCGATGCAAAATAAGTCTAAACGATCGCTTAAATATTGACGCGATAAATTATATGATAGATGTTACCTGACAGGCAGAACAAATTTACAATTTGTAGGTAGACTCCATGAAAACTAGCAACGAAAACAACGGTCTGAGGGTTGCAGAAAAGGTATCAGTTGGTGCTAGTGTGGCTGGGACGCTGGCTGCGATTTGGTCACAACAGATGATTGTGGCAGCGGCTCCTCTGACTTTAGCACTGTCGCTGAATTTGATCAACAGAGGAAAATTTCAGCAAAAGTTAGAAGAAGATATTACGGCGATCGTTTCGGAAATTGACAATCGAATCGAACAGGTAGATAAAGAAGTTGCTGGGGAAGTGCGATCGCTACAAGCTTCAGTTCAAGATTTATCGGTTGCTAATAAAAATCTAGATTCTCAACCTATCAAATCAGAAATTTCTGAGCTACAAAAACAATTTTTTAGTCTAGAGGAAGTTTTGAGTAACCTTACTTCCACAACAACTAAAGAAAAAACCGAAATTCCAGTAAATCTAGATAAATTCGATCCGACTTATATAGAACAACAAATTGCTGAATTGCAAGCAGCAATTGTTGAATTTAAAGGCATTATTTACCAAAATAGCAACCAGGATGAAATCGCAAAATTGCAAGCAGATATTGCTAAGTTAAGCACTGATTTTAAAGAGCAGACCCAGTTACAACAAATAACAAAATTAAAACAAAGTATTGACTCAATTCAACAAAAAATAGCTGAACTACCGACTACAACGGCTAGTATTGATACCAGTTATGTAGAACCAGAAATTAACCAACTAAAACAAACTTTATCCCAGCTAAAATCTGAGTTTAGGGAGCGGGAGTTACAACAAGTCTCTGAGTTAAAACAAATTACAGATACAGTACAAGAAAGACTAGCTACATTAAGTTCTGCTACAAGTTTTGATGCTAGTTACTTAGAAAAAGATATCAAACAATTAAAAGATTATTTTGCTGGGTTGTCTATCGATATTAAAGAAGGTACGACGGCGCAACAAATAGCAGAAATAAGACAAACTGTAGAGTCGTTGCGCCAAAATTTAGTACCGCAAAAACCGGAAGCAGACAATGGAAAAATTACACTCGATCTCAGTTACTTAGAACAAGAAAATCAACAGCTAAAATTAGAAATTGCCTCTCTCAAACAACAATTAACTACTTCAAATGAACAAGTAGCAATGATTCCTCAATTGTTAGAAAATTTTGCTCAAATGCAGCAACAATTGCAGGAATTACAGCAAAAAACTGAGGAATTAACCCCTAAAGCTCCTCATTTTCCGCCAAGTAAACCCCCCGAACCTGTGCAAAAAAAAACTGATAAATTTGTTATTTCCAGATTCACCCAATTTTCCACTTACTATAACAGTGGAAAATTGAGTTTTGAGTCAATCTTACGAATAGCTGAGGAAAATGGCATTGGGGAAGAGTTGCAATTAATACTAAAAACCGCAAGTCAGCACCAATTGACTGTTGATTCTTGGCCTACTAATTTAATGGTTAGTCCGTCTAAATCTCGAATGCTATCTTTACCTAGTAATGCTTCAAAATGCTTGTTTGTAGTTTCAGCAAAGCCTTCTGATGAGGGAAATTTGCAATTGTGGTTATCGCCAAATACGATCGCTAAATTTTACCCAACAAACAAGCATAATATTTCTTCAATTTTTGGTGATGAAGGTTGGCGAGAAATGAATAAAGCTGAGGTGGAAAACTTTGTTGTTAGTTTGAATCAGTTGCTTGGCTGATTAATTTACCTTAAAGTAAAAGATATTTTAAATCTAAATCCTGTTGCTAGTAAGTATAGGCTTGAGGCGCAGGATTTTTGCTATGAGCTAAAGTAATAAACAGAGTTAGGTGAATTGGTAACATGGATCGAGAACAAGAGTTTTACAATCGGGGATTAGAAAAGGCGCAAGCGGGAGATTTTGTCGAAGCAGTGCGAGAGTTCGATCGCGTTTTGCGAATCAATCCCCAATTCGTTGAGGCATATTATAAACGGGGAAGATGTCGTTTTGAATTGGGCGATACCACAGGCGCATTAGTTGACTACAACCAAGCTTTGCAATTACAACCGGAAAGAACAGAAATTTATTTAAGTCGCGGATTGACTAAATTAGCATTAAAAGACAATGCTGGGGCGCTTGCTGATGCGGAACAAAGTTTGAAATTAAATCACAATTTAGCTGCTGCTTATAGTTTGCAAGGAACCGCTTTACGTCGCTTGGGAAATTTAGCAGAAGCGATCGCCTGTTTTAAACAAGCTGCTAACATTTATTTGGCAGAAAAAGATAAGCAAAATTGTCAACGTTGCATTGATAATATCACCGAAATTCAAGCCGAACAAAATCGTGCCAAAACTGCATTAGCTACCCATACTAATTTTTATTATCAAGTTTTACAAAAAGTGCAACGAGGCGAATTAAGGCAAGCTTGGGAAGATTTAAACTGGTTAATTCAAACCGATCCTAATGATGCTCAAGCACATTCTTATCGAGGAATGGTGTTAAGTAAACTCGGCTATCATCAACAAGCAATTGCTGATTTAAATAAAGCATTACAACTCAATACCCAAAATTTACAAGCTTATTCTTACAGGGCAATTGTTCGCATAGAAATAGGTGATTATGGGGGCGCAATTAATGATTGCAATCAAGCATTACAAATCGATCCTAATTATATAGATGCTTACATTTATCGGGGTAACGCCCATCATAAATCTGCAAATCATCATTTAGCAATTGAAGATTATTCTCGCGTAATTAAAGAGAAATCAGACGATCCACAAGCTTATTATCACCGTGCAGCGGCGCGTTTAGATTTTGAAGATTTGAAAGGCGCAATAGATGATTATCAACAAGCTGCTAATATTTACTTTAATCGGGGAGATTGGCAAAAATATCGCGAAGCATTAGATCAAATTAAAAAAGTTCAATCTCGTCCTCAACGTTCGCCAAGAAAAGATTCCTCTGATTACTTCTCTCAAGCAAAATCTACATCTTTGACAGAGTTACAAAATCAATTGATTAGATTGGTTGGTGGATATCGAGATATTGCCGATCGTTTGGTGGATATTGCCCGTTATAAATATCCCGGAATGCCGGAAGAATGGTATTGGGAAAAGGCAATTCAAGATTTGGAGAACGATCGCTAAATCAGCAAATGTTTATTTTATACAACAAAATGCTAAAATATATGGCATCTGCTTTTAACATTCACAAGGAATTTAGTAGTAGATGTTAACCACATCAAGCCGATTACAATTTACACCAGATTTGAATATTTGTCGCATCTTAAATGGAATGTGGCAAGTGTCTGGCGCACATGGAAGAATTGACCCAAAAGCTGCGATCGAAACAATGTTTAAATACGTCGATGCAGGCTTTACAACTTGGGACTTAGCCGACCACTATGGCCCAGCAGAAGACTTGATTGGCGAATTTCGTCGTTACCTGGTTGCTAACAGTGGAGAAGCCGCATTATCTAATATTCAAGCTTTCACTAAATGGGTACCAAGACCAGGAAAAATGACCCGGAAAATAGTGGAAGATAATATTGATATTGCCCGACGCAGAATGGGAGTAGAATCTTTAGATTTAATGCAATTTCACTGGTGGGATTATGGTGATTCTAACTACTTAGATGCCCTAAAATACATGGCAGAATTGCAACAAGAAGGAAAAATAAAGCATTTAGCTTTAACCAATTTTGATACAGAACATTTGCAAATTATTTTAGAGCATGGTATCGAAATTGTTTCCAACCAAGTGCAATTTTCTATAGTCGATCGCCGTCCCGAAGTCAAAATGAGCCAATTTTGCGAACAACACGATATTAAACTTTTCACTTACGGGACTGTTTGCGGTGGCTTTTTATCAGAAAAATATCTCGGTCAACCAGAACCAAATCCGACAAGTTTAGAAACAGTTTCTCTGCGAAAATACAAAAACATGATTGACGCTTGGGGAGGTTGGAGTTTATTCCAAGAATTGCTTGAAGTTTTGCAAAGAATTGCCAGCAAACACCAAGTTAGTATTTCCAATATTGCCGTCCGTTATATACTTGATAAACCAGCAGTTGGAGGGGTAATTGTCGGCGCGAGATTGGGAATTTCTGAACATATTGCGGATAACGCTAAAGTGTTCGATTTTAGCTTGGATCGAGATGATATTGAACAGATCGATACTGTAACCCAACAATCCCAAGATTTATTTAAATATATTGGTGATTGCGGTGACGAATACCGACGATAATTGTAGTTCAAATTTACCAAAGATCGGGGAATTTTAGAACTTAAAAACTTCCCCTTCATTTACGGAAATAAAGCAATGGAAAACAAAGCCGAATTTATTGTTAAAATATTTGTTCTTTCCGCAGTTTTGTCAGTAATAATTAAATACGTCTGTCCCTATTTCAAGGTTCCCGCAGCATCACAAATTGCCCTGATAATTGTGTTATCGCCTACTGTAGTATTAGCGATCGCTCTTTGGTGGCGATATCAACAACAGCAAAAATCAATTAATGGGTAAATTTAACCAACCTTACTTTAAAATGAATTCAATAACTAAATTAACTATTAGGGAGTAATGACAGTGAAATTCGGTCAAATAATCGGCCTATTAGTTCTTATTATTTGTTTATATGTACTTTGGGAAATTCGGCAAGTACTTTTGTTAGTATTTGCAGCTATTGTTTTCGCCACTTCTTTAAATCAATTAGTCCGCTGGTTCACCAGAAGATTAAAAGTACCTAGATTTTGGTCAGTAATTGTTTCCTTGTTTTTGTTTTTTGCCGTTGCTATTGGCTTTTTCTTTTTAATTGTACCGCCTTTTATCACTCAATCTCAAGAACTGATAGAGCTATTTCCGAAAGCGATCGACCTTTGGAATACCAGACTCAGACAACTTATTAATAACTTACCACCTTGGATAAATCAATTCATACCTCGACCTACTATTAACACAGGATCTTTTCGACCTAGCCAACAATTATTTCAACAATTACAACCTTTAATACAATCATTAGTTGGCGGTGCTGGTGTATTTGTTTCCAATACATTAGGGATGATTTTGAGCTTTTTATTAGTAGTAATTTTAACAATAATGATGTTAGCTCAACCCTTAGCTTATCGCAAAACATTTGTGCGGCTATTTCCCTCTTTTTATCGACGGCGAGTAGAAGAAATTTTAAATGAATGCGAAGTAGCATTAGGAAAATGGGTAATTGGTGCAATCATCAGTATGACTTTGGTTGCCTTCTTAAGTTTTATTGGACTCTCAATTATTGGCGTTAGATTAGCCTTGGCACAAGGAGTTTTAGCAGGTTTACTCAACTTTATTCCCAATATTGGCCCGACATTAAGTGTAGTTTTACCGATGGGTGTTGCACTATTAGATAATCCTTGGAAATCTCTATTCGTGTTAATTCTTTACATATTTATTCAACAATTGGAAAGTAATTTCATTACTCCTTATGTAATGGCACAACAGGTAGCACTTTTACCAGCAATTACCCTAATGTCTCAAGTTATTTTTGCCACATTTTTTGGATTTTTGGGATTATTATTAGCTTTACCAATTACAGTTGTGGGACAAGTTTGGATTCAGGAAGTCTTAATTAAAGATGTGCTCGATCGATGGGGTAAAAAGAAAGAAGATTTGACAACTGAAACCGTAGTAATACCAAATGAGTTGCCATCGCAAGAATTAGCAGCAGAAAATCCGCAGCTTAAAGAAGATGAGTAAAATATTCAAGATCGGCAAAGTTAAAAGATGTGGTAAAAAGGTGTTTGGTAATGAGAAAAATTGGCAACCATGAAAAAACGTTTATCTTTGCTATTACCACTTTTGTTCTTCTTTCCCCAAGTTGCTAAGGCACAAGAAAATCCCTCCATACCTTCATACCAATCAAGTGAAAATGCTAATTTTTGGCAACCAGCACAGCAACTAGTACAGGAACAAATTAATTTAGTTTCTCGCTTAGAAAAGGCGATCGCAAGTGCCGATCCAGAGTTTCTCAGAGGAGTGCGATCGCAACTTTTCTTTCACACCTCAGCAGTCGATCGCTTCCTCAGACGTTACTATGCTTCCCCAGTAGATCTTTGTCGATCTGTTAGTTTAGGAAACTCAACTAACCTACCACCATTCGTTAATTTAACATCCGAACAACTACAACTTTACTGTTACCTTTACATTTCCACCAATACATTAGAAACTCTCAAACCAATCATCGATCGCAGGTTAGTTAGTTTGGGTGACGTACAACCAATTTCTCCCCCTCCAATCTCCCCTTTGCCTTCACCAGAACCGCCTATAATTGGGAGAGAAGCAAAACAACCAATAGAGGGATATTTACCGCCTGTTTTACCTGCGATCGATATTTCCATCCAAGCAACCACCCCACTTTTAACTAGCAGAAGATTACTCTCCCAAGCAACCGCACTTTTTCCCCCTCCAACTAGGTTTAATTTTCCCAGTCAACTAACAGAAGATCCTTACGATATTCCCGAAGCAATTAATCAATTATACAGTCCATTTCTCGCATTAGAAAACACAGGAATTGCCCGAATATTACCAGCAGAATTTTATCGCCAAGACGCGAAAGAATTACGCAGTCGATTATTAGCTAGTAGATTAGAACGTTTTCCTTATCCACCTTTAGCCGAAACAGGGGTATTTCTGCCACGTTTAGAAATTCAACTGGATAACGATCAATTTCAAATTGTGCAGCAAGGATTAAATTACGGCTTTATTGAAGACTTAGGAGATGTACCAATTGAAAATCTGGATGCTAAGTTATTAAATATTGCCGAACCTACTAGAGAATTTTTCCTAAAATATCAACCACCTGATAGATTGGAGGCGTTGCAGATCGATCGTCGCTTATTCATCACAGGCAAAATTGAAGACTTATGTTGTGTTAAACTTTTTGCCCGATCGCCAGCAGTTTTAAACCACACTTATTTAGTCAGAACCTTGCAATTCCAACTACCAGAAGTAGTTTTAAACAACGAACGAATTACCAAAAGACAAAGGCGCAACCTAGAATTATTACTAACAACACCTAGCAGCGATTTATTAATTGCCTTTCGCCCAATTTCGCGCAATCCAGATGGTAGTTATACAGTACTTTGGCGCATCTTAAACCGCTTCCCCGATCCTCAAATCACCGACTTAGTAAATTATGTAATTTTGGAATAGAAATATTTTTTTACCACAGATATCCACAGATGTAGGCGTAACCTTCCCGTAGGACAGGCATCTTGCCTGTCATTCCCAGCCTGTCATTCCCAGCCTGTCATTCCTAGCTTTGGCACGATTAATTATATAATGAGAATCATTCTACAATTAATCTGCCGCCATGACCTCAAACCCTGATTCCTCCGTACCAAACATAACCCATCGCCCCCGTCGCTTACGGCGTACCCCTGCCTTGCGACGCATGGTAAAAGAAACCAATCTCAGCGTCAACGACTTAATTTATCCCCTCTTTGTCATGGAAGGAGAGGGAAAAAAAGTAGAAATTACATCAATGCCGGGATGTTATCGCTACACCCCAGATTTACTATTAGAAGAAATCGCCGCAGTTGCCGAATTAGGAATTAACGCCATAGCCCTTTTTCCCGTAATTTCCGAAAGCAAAAAAGACGATACAGGCAGTGAAAGTTACAACCCCGAAGGACTAGTACAACAAACAGTTCAAGCAATTAAACAAGCAGTACCACAAATAGTAGTAATTACCGATGTTGCCCTCGATCCTTTCACCACACACGGGCATGACGGATTAATAGATGAAAACGGCACAATTCTCAACGATCCTACCGTCGAAGTGTTAGTAAAAATGGCACTTTCTCAAGCCGAATCAGGGGCAGATATGGTAGCACCTTCTGATATGATGGATGGCAGAATTGGCGCAATTCGCAAAGCTTTAGATGCCGAAGGATATATTAACGTTGGCATCCTTGCTTACTCCGCAAAATATGCCTCAGCTTATTATGGCCCTTTTCGAGATGCTTTAGATTCTGCACCCAAATTTGGCGACAAAAAAACCTATCAAATGGATGCAGGAAACGCCAGAGAAGCATTAAAAGAAACCTTCTTAGATATTGCCGAAGGTGCAGATATTGTCATGGTAAAACCTGCCTTAGCTTATCTGGATATTATTCACCAAATTCGCAGCGAAACTAATTTACCAGTTGCCGCTTATAATGTTAGTGGTGAATATGCCATGATTAAAGCTGCTGCCCAACAAGGTTGGATTGATGAAAAACAAGTAATGTTAGAAACTTTGTTGAGTATTAAACGTGCTGGGGCTGACTTAATTTTAACCTATTTTGCCAAAGAAGTAGCCATGATTTTAGGTTAGGAGAAATGCCACAATTACCAGATTCCTTAGCCAAAATAGTGCAACGTTTTGCCCGTCAAAGTGATACTAAATTGCGCTATGAACAACTCCTCTGGTATGCAAAAAAGTTGCCAGAATTTTCCGCCGCAGCCAAACTTCCTGAAAACAAAGTTCCTGGCTGTGTTTCTCAAGTTTATATTACCTCTGAGTTACAAGGCGGGAAAGTTTATTTTCACGGAGATTCTGATTCCCAGTTAGTTAAAGGTTTGGTAGGTTTATTAATTACCGGATTGAACGGACTAACACCCACAGAAATTTTAGAACTTTCCCCAGATTTTATTAAAGAGACGGGATTGAATGTTAGTTTAACTCCTTCTCGCGCCAATGGGTTTTACAACATCTTTCAAACCATGCAAAAACAGGTGCTTTCCTATCAATCTCTCACTTCTTAAGTATGAAACAATTAATAGTAACAGAACAAAATTTTCTGGCGAAAATTCCCAAGCGGGGAATGCCTGTCACCATAATTACAGGTTTTTTGGGTAGCGGGAAAACTACTTTGCTGAATCAAATTCTCAAAAATCAGGAAAATTTGAAAGTTGCAGTTTTAGTTAATGAATTTGGCGATATTAACATTGACAGCCAGCTACTTGTTTCTTTAGAAGAAGACATGGTAGAATTGAGTAATGGCTGCATTTGTTGTACGATGAATACTGGTTTAGTCGATGCAGTTTATCAAATTTTAGAACGACAAGACCGCATAGATTATCTGGTAATTGAAACTACAGGTTTAGCCGATCCTTTACCGATTATCCTCACCTTAATTGGCACAGAATTAAGAGAATTTATCACGTTAGACTCGGTTTTAACTGTTGTAGATTCCGAGTATTTTACACCAGATGATATGGATAGTCAGGTCGCACTTAATCAGGTGGCTTACGGTGATATTATCATCTTGAATAAAATAGATTTAGTCCCAGAAGAAAAAGTCGCAGAATTAGAAAACTTTTTTGATACGATCAAAGGTGGGGCGAGAATTTTACGATCGCAATACGGACAAGTTCCCCTACCCTTAATTTTAGATGTCAAACTCTCCTCAACTGAGTTTTACCAGAATCTTGATTTAGCCAATATTCCGAATAATGCTAATCATATTGCTAATGATGGATTTGCTTCTCTTTCCTTTCGTAGCGATCGCCCTTTCGCCGTGAAAAAATTCCAGGTATTCTTACAAGATAAATTGCCAGTTGGTGTGTTTCGGGCTAAAGGAATTCTTTGGTTTAAAGAAAGTACCAGAAGGCACATTTTTCAACTTAGCGGTAAACGTTACGACTTAAAAGATGAAGAATGGCAAGGAAAACCTAGCAATCAAATAGTATTTATTGGGCGTTCTTTAAATGCGCTAGAAATTAATCAGCAACTTAATAACTGCTTAACTCGATAATTCGATATAAACCGCTCCAGACGCAGAGAGAAGAAAAGGAGGAGGTTGTAACCCAAATTCTGAGGGCAATTTGGGAGATTTTTGCTTTTCTGTTTCTTTTTGCGGTATTATACCGGATAATCTATGCGAAGAAGTAGATATCTGTGATGGAAACCGATGAATAGAATTTTGCTGGTTTTACTAACTAGACCGACACTTTTAGGGTCTATACTGTCATTGTTTGTCACCATCAACCCTGCACAAGCATCGGAAATAATTAGCCAAACTGCGGAAACGAATAAACAGGATTTAGTTTGTAGCCCTTCGGTACACACAAAAAAATTAGTTTGTGTCAAAAAATCGAGTTTACCAATAGCTTTAGTGACACCAACTAACGTGCAACCTGGGGAAGACAACACACCGATGTTAGATTTTACAGAAGAAGAAAGTGATGCTGCCGTAACGTTGTTTGGTTGTGATTGTCCCGCCTGTATTCGTTCCTTGCGACAGTTGCGTGGTCAGCCAACCTGACCTAAATTAAAGGCTAGAACGGATGCAAATGAAAACCTTTTTCCCTTCTAGCCATGAACACCACATCTCCAGCAACTTACCCCACCAACACCGACAGACTGTTACAAAAATACGCTTGGAACTGGCAAGGTCAACAATTGTGGGTAGTTTACGAAACCGCAGGCGAAGGAACACCAGTCTTACTCTTACCTGCTTTTAGCACAGTTTCCAGCCGTTCCGAAATGGCAGGAATCGCCAACTTACTAGCGCCCTATTTTCAAACAGTAACATTAGATTGGCCTGGTTTTGGCGAATCCGATCGCCCACCCCTAGACTACAAACCAGCCATATTTCAGCAATTTTTGGCAGATTTCGTCAAAACCGTGTTTAAAACCCCTGTAGCCGTCGTCGCAGCCGGACATAGCGCAGGTTACGTGATGCAACTAGCCAACCAACAACCAGAACTATTTTCCCACATTGTTTTAACCGCCCCCACTTGGCGAGGCCCCTTGCCCACAATGGCAGGAAAACAGGAAGATTGGTTTAGTATAATTCGGGAGACAGTGCGATCGCCAATTTTAGGCGACATTCTCTACAGCCTAAACACTGCGCCACCCTTCCTCAGCTATATGTATCAAAGCCACGTATTCACCGATCCAAAAATACTTACATCGGATTTTATCGATAAAAAATGGCAAATCACCCAAAAACCGGGCGGAAAATTTGCCCCCGTAGCCTTCGTCACAGGCGCATTAGATCCCATCCAAACAAACAGCGAATTTCTCAGTTTATTTAACACAATTTCCCTGCCAATAATGATAGTAATTGGCGAACAATGTCCCCCCAAATCAAAACAAGAAATGGACAACCTAGCCCAACTACCCAACATTCAAACCCGCCGCCTCAACGGTTCTCTAGGAATGCACGAAGAATTCCCCGAAGAAATCGCCGCCGAAATTCTACCATTTTTACAAAACTAAACAATCTCGAACCCCAAAATAAATGTAGAATGAGAATGATTATAATATTCTCAATTCCCTAAACCATAGCAGCCTTAACTAAACTGTGAATAACTCAAATCTTGCACTCCTGGAGGTGGAACCTCCCAAAACCTCGTTCCCAGGTTCAACCTGGGAACGAAGAATGGAGGCTCTGCCTCTTGGTGAAAGATCGAAAAAAATAATTAAGACTGCTATAATTTCTCAAATTCTCCTTCTCTTCTTCTTCCTTCGTGTCCTTCGTGTCTAAAACGCTAGCGCGTTTCGCTTCGCTAACGTGGTTCAAAAAAAGAGAGGCAAATACTGTGGTAAACACAACAGAAAACTTCGTCCCCGTCACCGTACTAACAGGCTACTTAGGTGCAGGAAAAACCACCTTACTCAACCGAATTTTAACCCACGAACACGGCAAAAAAGTAGCCGTAATCGTCAACGAATTTGGCGAAGTTGGCATAGACAACCAACTAATAATCGACGCAGATGAAGAAATCTTTGAAATGAACAACGGCTGCATTTGTTGCACAGTTCGAGGCGACTTAATTAGGATAATTGGCAACCTAATGAAACGCCGAAACAAATTCGATCACCTAGTAATAGAAACCACCGGATTAGCAGATCCCGCCCCAGTAATTCAAACCTTCTTTGTCGATGAAGACATGAGGGATAAAATCTCCTTAGACGCAGTAGTAACCGTAGTCGATGCCAAACATATTTGGCAACATTGGGAAACCGACGAAGCCCAAGAACAAATTGCCTTTGCAGATGTCATTTTATTAAACAAAACCGATTTAGTTACACCCGAAGAACTAGAAGAATTAGAAAAACGAATCCGGGCGATGAATGCAATAGCGAAGATTTATCGCACGCAAAACTCTGAATTAGAAATGGATGCTTTGTTAGGAGTAAAAGCCTTTGATTTGAATCGCGCCTTAGAAATAGATCCGCAATTTCTTGATGAAAACGCCCATGAACATGATGAAACAGTAGGTTCAGTAGCAATAGTAGAATCAGGCGAATTAGACGAAGAAAAACTCAACAACTGGATCTCTAACTTATTGCGAACTCAAGGAACAGATATCTTTCGGATGAAAGGCATATTAAACATAGCCGGAGAAGATCAACGCTTTGTATTCCAAGGCGTACACATGATATTTGAAGGAAAACCCGATCGCAAATGGAAACCCAACGAAACCCGAAAAAACGAATTAGTTTTCATCGGACGCAACTTAGATGAAGCACAATTAAAAGAGGACTTTCGCCAGTGTTTAGTTTAGCAGCTAACAAAATCCTCGACCAAACTTGGCAAGGCACATTATCAGATTATGTCACCGTTGTAGCTTGGTCAACTGATGGAAAAACTCTCGCCGCCAGTGACGCAGCCGGAGAAATTATCTTATTAAAAGACCGAGAAAACTTGGTCTATCTCCAAACAGCAAACGACCAATCTGTAGATTGCCTAGCCTTTTCTGCCGATGGGCAATACTTAGCAGCAGGAGGACAAAACGGAGAAGTCAAAATTTGGCGTTTGCAACCAGAAGAAACCCAACTAATTAGCACTTTAGAAAACGCCCCAAACTGGGTTGATAAATTAGCATGGCATCCTAAAACTAACCAGTTAGCATTTAGCATGGGAAAATACGTACAAATTTGGGATGCTGACAGCCAACAAGTAGAAGTAACGCTAAATTTTGAATCATCTTCCGTATTAAGTATAGCTTGGCGACCCAACGGGGAAAACTTAGCAATTAGCGGTCAGCTAGGCGTAAAAATATGGGATACTAAAAACTGGGATGACGATCCAACAAATTTAGAAATTCCGGTTGCCAGTTTAAACTTAGCATGGTCAGGAGACAGTAAATTTATTGCTTCTGCAAACTTAGATAATACTTTAGCAGTTTGGCAATGGGATATTCCTGAACCTTGGTTAATGCGAGGTTTTCCCGGTAAAATTCGCGCCTTAAGTTGGTCAGATTTGTTAACATCAATTGGTGCGCCACGTTTAGCAGTTGCAACTGCCCAAAGTGTTGTCGTGTGGGAAAAAGCTGCTGACGAATCAATAGGTTGGCAAGGTAAATTGTTAGATAGCCATGATGGAATTGTACAGGCGATCGCCTTTCAACCCCAAACATTTCTCCTCGCCTCCGCAGCCGAAGATGGGTTAATCGGAATTTGGCAAAAAGCGAAAGAAATAGCACAAATTCTCGATGGCGCAAGTGAAGGTTTTTCCTGTCTTGCTTGGCAACCCCAAGGTAACAAATTAGCCGCAGGAGGTAGCAACGGCGAAATATTTATTTGGTCAAAAGTTTCGCGAGGAAAAGGTTTCGCATCTAGATAAGATGGATTAGTTAACTGTTTTCTACAGAGGTTTGATCCCCCCTAACCCCCCTTACCAAGGGGGGAAACCAGATTAAATTTAAGTCCCCCTTAATAAGGGGGATTTAGGGGTATCTGCGATTTGATATAAAATGGGAACTTGTTGGCGATCGCAGCAATCATTGAATAAAATAACTTAGTGAGACTGTTAGGCAACTGGAATTATGAATACAGATAAGTTGAGTTTGCTTGGTTGTAGTTCTCTAGCCCTAATTTTACTATCCAGCAATGCGGCGATAGCTGGGGAAATTAACTTACAACCTGCCAAAAGCGTAGATAGTACGATCGCACAATCAAACCTACAACAATTAACAGTGGAAAATAATGATAGACGATCGTCTATTATGAGATCGATTGTGGGTTGTACTTGCCCATCTTGTCAAAGTCGTGTAGAACGGATGACTAATAGCCCGAATATTTTTTAGATTAACTTAATGCGATCGGAAATCTCACTTTCGGAGGTGTAATTTCCGATCGCTTTACCCATAAAACCAGCAACCTGTTTCTTGATACGCTAATGTAGGGATGAAATAGAACTCTGAGTTTTTGCGGTGTATACTAAACGTCCGGCTATATCCTTAAGTTTAATCATCTTACTGCTAAGTTCCCTAACTGCTTGCGCCAGTAATCCAGGTAGCAAAAACTGGGAACAATCCTTCGCAGCCGATCCACAATTAAAAGGAAACTCTATTAACTTAGGGCAGAATGTTGCTAATCCTAATCCCAAAAATCAACCACCAGCAGAATTACCAGCTGATTTTCCCACACAAATTCCCCGTTATCCCAACGCACAACTACAAGAAGTAACTTCTACAGCACCAATTACTAACACTCGCTGGTTTAGTCCTGATAGTGCAGATAAAATTCAAGCATTTTATCAACAACAACTCCAGAAAAATGACTGGCGAATTTTAGAGCAACCGAATCAACCAACAGGTAGTTTAACAGCAAAATTGAATGATTTAAAAGTTACTGTTGCTGCCGTACCTACCCAAAATCCCGGAGTTACAGAATTTACTCTTCAATATCTTAAAGAAACTCCTTCAACAACTGCCGAAACAACACCAGAAAATACCGTCACTCCTTCCCCGACAACAGAAGCAACCCCAGAAGTAGCTACTACACCAACACCACAAGAAACTTCCGCACCTGATGCCACAATTTTAACTGGGACATCAATAGCATTTTCTGACGTTAATAAAGCCCCAAAAGAATTACGTTCCTATATAACGGAATTAGCAGAATTAGGAGTATTAACTCCTGCCAAAACAGCCGGAAAAACCGATCCAAACAGCACCATATTTGAACCAAACAAAGTAATTACCAAAAGAGAATTTGCCCGATGGTTAATGGCAGCAAATAATCAGATTCAAGCCAACCAACCAGCGAAACAAATCAGGTTAGCCAACGAAAGTTCTCAAGCAGCATTTCAGGACGTACCGCGTACAGATTCAGACTTTGCGGCAATTCAAGGATTAGCAGAAGCCGGAATAATTCCTAGTCAACTTTCGGGAGATAACACTGCATTACTGTTTCGTCCTGATGCCCCATTAACCAGAGAACAAATGATACTTTGGAAAGTTCCTTTAGACAGCAAATTAGTAACTTCCGGTGCAACCTTTGAGACAATTAAACAAACTTGGGGTTTCCAAGATACATTTAAAATTGAGCCAAAAGCCCTAAAAGCAGTATTAACAGATTTCCAAAACGGAGACGCTTCTAATATTCGTAGAGTTTTCGGATATACTACTTTATTCCAACCGAAAAAACCCGTTACTCGCGCCGAAGCAGCCGGAACAATTTGGTTTTTTGGCACTCCAACCGAAGGAATATCAGCCCAAGAAGCATTAAAAGTTAAAAATCAAACTAGTTAAAAACTGGGGACTGGGGACTGGGGACTAGGGATCGGGGACTAGGAGATTAAGGAAAAAACTCAAAACTCAAAACTCAAAACTCAAAACTACCCCCCCAGTCCCCAATAATTAACAATCTATAAATCAGACTCAGAAAATCCGTATTATTTCCTACAATTAAGATAGCTGGGGAATTGGTTTGGAAGAATTAGTCGATTATGCCCAAAACTGTTGGTGATGTAATGAGCCGCGATCCGATTTCAGTGCGGCCTGAAACTCCTCTCCAAGAGGCGATTAAAATTATGGCAGAGCGACGCATCAGTGGACTGCCAGTGGTGAATCAGTCTGGTAAATTAGTGGGTGTGCTCTCGGAAACAGACTTAATATGGCAGGAGACAGGGGTAACTCCTCCGGCATATATCATGATTCTTGATAGTGTGATTTACTTAGAAAATCCGGGCCGTTATGAGCGAGATTTACACAAAGCTTTGGGGCAAACGGTGGGAGAAGTGATGACGAAAGATTCTTTAATTACTACCGATCCCGATCAACCCTTGCAGAAAGCAGCAAAATTGATGCACGACAAAAATGTTCGTCGCCTGCCAGTAGTTAATGATGCTGGACAAGTTATCGGCATTCTCACTCGCGGAGACATTATCCGAGAAATGGCAACCAGTGAAGACTAGTTTATTAGTCCTGGTCATTTGCCATTGCATCATCTAGCGATTTTAGATTTGCGATCGCGTAGCGTGTGCGGCAAGCACGTATCACGTAGCGTGTGCGGCAAGCACGTATCGAACCATCTAAAATCTAAAATCTAAAATCTAAAACCTTTTGACCTGTGACCAATCAGCTTTGTTCTTTGAAAACCCTTTTTACTGACAAATGAACATCACTCCTAACTCTGTGGAAAAATTGCTTCGTTCAGAGGAACTTAGCGATCGCTTACGCGCCGTCAACCAACTGCGTCAGTTGGACAGACGTAACGCCTTTAGGCTGGTGCAAATACCCATCAAGGACAAAAATCCCAGAGTACGTTACGCTGCTGTTAGTCAATTAGACAGCTTAGGCCGGGAAAATCTGCGAAAATCTCTGGATATCTTGCGCGATCGACTGCTCAACGACTCGGAAGTAGACGTAAAAGCTGCTGCTGCTGACTCTCTAGGAGCTTTACAGTTAAAAGAAGCTCTCCCAGACTTAAAACAAACCTACCACAATACTTCGGAATGGTTGCTACAAATGAGCATCGTTGCCGCTTTAGGAGAAATGGGAGACACCCAAGCTTTTGACCTCCTAGAAGAAGCACTCAAATCAGAGATAGATTTAGTCAAAACAGCTGCGATCAGTTCTTTAGGTGAATTAGGAGACTTACGCGCAGTTCCCCTCCTAAGTCACTATACCAAAGACCCTGATTGGCAAACTCGCTATCGTGTCGTCCAATCACTTAATCGTTTAGGTAGTCCAGAAGCTCTCGCTATCCTGCAAACTATGACTAACGATGAAGTAGAACAAATCGCCCAAGAAGCTAGAAGCTGTTTGCCGATCGCTTAAAATCACTCAATTTCCCATCATGTAGAGACGTTATATATAACGTCTCTACAATTTTGTTAGTAAATTTAATCCCCATTAAATTAGAATCAAATTCAACATCGAATGAAATTTTATGGCAGCCCGTTCTCAATCCCAATTAAATCAACTTCTTTACGATCGAGACTTTTATTCTTGGCTACAAACAACAGCCAAATTACTCAAAGAGCGTCGCTTTGACGAAGTGGATTGGGAAAGTTTAATTGAAGAAATCGAAAGCATGGGAAGAAGTGAGAAAAAGGAAATAAAAAACCGATTAATTGTCCTAATCGAACATCTTCTCAAACTGATGTATTGGGAAATAGAAAAAGTATATAACGCCAGAGGTTGGCGGGAAACGATCGTAGAACAAAGAACTCAAATTGAACTATCTTTAGAGGATAGTCCTAGTCTCCGAAATCTCTTAACCGATGTATTTCTCGACTGCTATCAAAAAGCCAGAAACAACGCTTTACGTAAATATCAATTGCCTGACAATCTTTTTCCCACAGAACCACCATTCACCTTAGAAGATGTTATTAATTCAAACTTTTTACCTGAATAGAAATCTTAAAAATAAACGCTATTTTACAGACGCTAATCAAGAATCCCAGTCCCCAATCCCCAGTCCCCAGTCCCCAGTCCCCAATCCCCTAACCCTGACGATGATTATTGTTGTAATGAATTCTCGCCCCAGCCCACATTAATTTTTCTCGTAAAGTTTGATAATAGGAATAGTTTTCTCGCAAAATAATAAACTTAGCAAGGCATTCAGCCATGCGGATATCGACTCTTTGTCCAGGCCAAATTGCTGTTGCTAAAACTCCATCCATCCAAAGTTTAGTGTTTAGATCGTAGTCTCCCAAAGGCCAAATACTTACCACTGAGCCAGGAGGTAAAACCAAGGGACGACTTGCTAAACTTAGGGGACAAATGGGAGTAACTGCGATCGCGTGCATCCCATCATGAATAATCGGGCCATTAGCAGAAACAGTGTAACAAGTTGACCCCGTAGGTGTAGCCACTATTAAGCCATCACCCTGATATTGATCGACTACTTCGCCGTCAATTTCCATCTCCAAAATTGAAGTGATCATGCGATCGGCAGAAGCAGGTTTCACACACATTTCATTCAACGCCAAAAAATATTGACTCATCGGTTCTTGATTAGTGCGATCGCCCTCAAACAAAGCCGCCTGTAACATCATTCGTCTTTGAATCGCATAACGATCTTCCATCAACCGATCCCAAACCTTTTCTGTATCCTTAAATTCCTCAAAAGGCTGAGTCAAAAACCCCAAATGTCCCCCCACATTTACCGCCAAAATCGGAATCCCTTCCGGCGCTAAATGCCTCGCCGCTGCCAATGCCGTACCATCCCCACCCAACACCAAAGCCAAATCTACTTGGTGAATTGACGAAGCTAAAAAAACCGGATAAGGATTATCCTTCGGTCCACTTGGCCCCAATAATACCTGACAATTCCGCTTTTCCAATTGTCGCGCACAATTTTCTGCCCATTGCCGACTCAGGTCATCTCCTGCCTTATGTGCAATGATTACGTGATTTAGCTGCACTCTAGTCTCGAACTCCATTTAAGGGGATTAGGGACTGGGGATTAGGGATTGGTGACTGGGAAAGATAGAGAGGTGCGAGGGAAAACTCAAAACTCTCTCCCTAGTTCCCAGTCCCCAGTCCCCATTACCATTTCAACAAATTAAACGCTTCCATATCCACCGTATCGCGGTTGCGGTAGATTGCCAGAACAATTGCCAATCCTACAGCGGCTTCTGCTGCGGCAACAGTAATAATAAATACTGTAAACACCTGTCCTTTGATTGCTTGGGAATCTAAGAAATTAGAAAAACCCATCAAATTTAGATTTACGGCATTAAGGAGTAGTTCGATCGACATTAGCACTCGCACCGCATTGCGGCTAGTAATCAATCCATAAATCCCAATACAAAAAAGCGCCGCTGCTATTAGCAGAAAATATTGTAATTGTAATTCCATGAATCCTGTATTTCCCCCTCAAAACTTAAACCTTTTTATCGCTACTTGCTATTAACAATTCCCTTGGTCTTTCTGGTAAAGTTAAAGCAGGTTGTTGGGGTGTTTCTGGAGATATTATTTGCTCTGGTAAAAACTCGCGACGAGCCAAAATAATTGCTCCCACCATTGCAATTAACAACAACACAGAAGCTAACTCAAAAGGCAACAAAAAGTCAGTGAAAAAATGCTCGCCAATTGTCACAATAGAAGATTGCGCTGGGACAGCACCCACCACCTTAGTTGTAGACCAAGGAGTAGCCAAAACCATTGTTCCTAGCAACACAAACAACCCAGCACAAACTAAAGCTGTTGCACCTTTCCGCACCCAAGCATTAGGAAGTGGTGCAAAATCTTGTCTTTTATTTACCAACATAATGGCAAACAAAATCAAAACGTTAACTGCTCCCACATAAATTAGCACTTGTGCTGCTGCCACAAAATCAGCATTCAACAAAATGTATAATCCGGCAATGCTAATAAACACTCCACCCAGCAAAAAAGCTGAATAGACAATATTAGCTAACAGCACAACTCCCAGTGCTGCACCAATCATCATTAATGACAGCAGTCCAAAGGAAACAATTTGAACTCCTTCTGCTAGATTCACAGTTTTTTGTCCTTTAATAACGTTAATTTGGGGATTGGGGATTAGGGATTGGGGATTGGGGACTGGGGACTGGGGACTGGGTAATTTTAGATTTGGTTCTTTCCTACTTATGGGAATAAGTAAACCTAAATTAATTCAGGAATGCTTGATTTTATAAGGAATCCCCAGTCCCCAGTCCCCAGTCCCCAGTCCCTATTTCTCTGTTTCTTGAAGAATCTCTTCTGGTAGTTTACCAGCACCGCGAGTCCCTGGTGGCAAATCGTGAGAGTCTATAACACCTTTTGGCAGGTAAACTAGTTCGCGTAAAGGTGTCACCATTGGATCGTTTGTTACTTTATAAGGTAGGCGACCCAAAGCTACGTTATCGTAGTTTAACTCGTGGCGATCGTAAGTCGAAAGCTCATAATCTTCTGTCATTGACAAACAATTAGTTGGACAATATTCCACACAATTGCCACAGAAAATACAAACTCCGAAATCAATACTGTAGTGTTTGAGTTGTTTCTTCTTCGTTTCTTTATTGAACTCCCAATCCACTACAGGTAAATTAATTGGACATACCCGCACGCAAACTTCACAAGAGATACACTTATCAAATTCAAAGTGAATCCGACCCCGAAATCGTTCCGAAGGAATCAATTTTTCGTAAGGGTACTGCACCGTAATTGGACGGCGACGCATATGGTCAAAAGTTACAGATAAACCTTGACCAATATACTTAGCAGCTTGAACTGCTTCTTTGGCGTAATCTCCAACTTGTTTGAGGAACTTCATAATTTTTTGTCATTTGTCATTTGTTATTTGTCATTTGTCATTGGTCATTTATTGTTTGTCATTTGTCATTTGTCATTTGTAAGAAAGAGTAATTTTTCATTTCAAATACCAACGACCAACGACCAACGACCAATGACCAATAACTACCCGCCAAACGCAACTGGAAATGCTAACTTCAAAGCTGCCGTTAATAGCAAGTTTGCTAAGCCAACGGGTAGTAAGAACTTCCATCCTAAATTTAGCAATTGATCGATTCTGACGCGAGGTACTGTCCAGCGTACCAAAACTGCTAAAAATACCAGGAAGTAAGCTTTGAGTACGGTCATGCCGATGCCCAAAGAAGCGGTGATAATTTCTAACCAGGAATTAGTTTCGCTGACTCCTAACCAATTGGCTAATATTTCAATGGGAACGGGGAAATTCCAGCCACCCAAATATAGAACTGCGAAGATTAAAGCAGAGAGAACTAAGTTAACGTAAGAACCAAGGTAAAACAGGGCGAATTTCATCCCAGAATACTCAGTTTGATAACCTGCGACTAATTCTTCTTCTGCTTCGGGAAGGTCAAAAGGCAACCGTTCGCATTCTGCTAGAGCGCAAATCCAAAAAATTAGGAAACCTAAAGGTTGTCGCCAGATATTCCAGCTGAGAATTCCTAAAGTAGATTGTTGGTCTACAATGTCGATCGTACTGAGGCTATTCGACATCATCGCCACAGCAATCACCGACAAAGACAAAGGAATTTCATAACTAATCGATTGTGCTGCTGCCCTCAAACCCCCCAATAGCGAATACTTATTATTGGAAGCATAACCCGACATCAACAGACCGATTGGAGCAATACTGGAAAAGGCAATCCACAGAAATACGCCCATTCCAATATCAGTAATCACCAAATTTTGTCCAAACGGCACAATTAAATAGGACAAAAACACCGGGATAACTACGATAATTGGCCCCAGAGTGAACAAAATTCCGTCTGTCTTCGCAGGAAGCGTATCTTCCTTAAAAACTAGCTTAATTCCATCTGCTACGGGCGCTAACACCCCGAACGGCCCCATGTATTCCGGGCCAATCCGTTGTTGAGCAGCAGCGGAAATCTTCCGTTCCAGCCAAACGGTAACTAGCACTCCTACCGTTGCACCGATGATCATTAAGAACATCGGTAGGGGAAGCCATAAGGCTTTAGCTGCTCCCGATGGGATGCCAAAGTCCGTGAGAGACTTAATAAAAATGCCTTGCAGGTCTATTCCTGAGTTCATGTTTGTCGATATTTATCGTGATCTCGCTTAAACTAATTAATCGATGAAATTGCGATCGCTCAGTTTGTGAAGATTTTTTTAGGACTTCTCTGCATAGTATATCGTTGCAGCGACTACAGCCCCGCAAGGCAATCACAATTTCTGCTTATAACTAACCCTGAGATAGACTAATGGGGACTGGTGACTGGTGACTGGTGACTGGGGCGGGGTTAGGGGAGTTTTAAGTTTTGAGTTTTGAGTTTTGAGTTAAACTTCCCCATCCCCCCATCCCCCCATCCCCCCATCTCCCCATCTCCCCACCTCCCCATCTCCCCATCTCCTCAAGAGTACCGTTTCTCCATTGGGATGTAATTAGATTCGTGGTATCCGGTGTAGACTTGGGTGGGGCGATAGATGCGGTTTTCTTCGAGTTGTTCTTTCCAGTGGGCTAACCAGCCAGCTACACGAGCGATCGCAAAAATCGGCGTAAACAAATCTGTGGGAATCCCCATCTTCCGGTACAATAAACCAGAATAAAAGTCAACATTCGGGTAAATTCCCTTTTGCCCCAACTTCTCTTCCACAGCCCGTTCCAACTCTACGGCTATTTCATAGTACTTGTCATAACCGAACTTCTCGAACAATTGCTCCGACAAATTTTGCAGTATGGTAGCTCTAGGGTCTTTCACCTTATATACTCGATGACCAAAACCCATTATTTTCGATTTGCGCTGCAAACATTCTTCTAAATAAGGGCGAACATTTTCCACCGAGCCAATTTCTTCTAACATGGCAATTACTTCCTCATTTGCCCCACCATGTAAAGGCCCACCTAAAGTTCCCACTGCCGAAGCTACCACTGCATAAGGGTCTGTTAAAGTAGAAGCCGTCACTCTCGCTGAGAAAGTAGAAGCATTCATGGTATGTTCGGCATGAAGAATCAAGCAAACATCCATGATTCTTGCCGATAAAGGGTCAGGTTCCCTCTCACTGAGCATATAAAGAAAATTAGCTGCATAACCCAAATCATCGCGGGGTCTAACTGGCTCATTCCCTTTCCGCATTAACTGAAAAGCTGCTACCATTGTGGGGATTTTCGCCATCAATCGCACCACAGCTGCGCGAATATAAGCTGGATTATGTAAATCTCTTCGAGAATAGAACAATCCTAAAGCTGCTGCTGAAGCTTGCAAAGCATCCATCGGATGACCGCTTTCTGGGAAACATTTCATCATATCGACGATGCGATATTTAATCCGACGATGATAGCGGATTTCATGTTCAAATTCTTCTAATTCTGGCTTAGTCGGCAACTTGCCCCAAATCAGTAGATAACTTGTTTCTAAGAAGTTGCTTTTTTCCGCTAGTTCTTCAATTTTAATACCCCGATATTCTAAAATTCCCCGCTGTCCATCAACATGACTAATAGCGGATTCAGCAGCGGGAATTCCTTCTAAACCTGGTCTATACTCGCAGACAGTCATATCCTTACTCTTTGCTTACATGAATATCTCTTCAGGCTAACTTACCAGAAAGTATTAACTTGTTACGTTGAGCACCGAAATTATTTAACAAAGAAGAAGGGGTTGGGGATTGGGGGTTAGGTGTTAGGGAATTGTCTTTCTCCCTATCTCCTAACACTTGAATCCTAACACCTAATTATTGTTACAGTAAGAACTTTGGTGGTGTTAGCCAAAATAATAAACTACGACCGACTGGAGAACCATCTTTTGGCAATTGCACTCCGATAACTCCAGCTTTTTTCACTACCAAATTGCCTTTTGCTTCCCCCCAAACCAAAATTTCTGTCCATTCTCCTAAGTTTGGTTCATGACCTACTAATGCTAGGCTGTTAACATCTTGGTGCCACTCCTCCCACCAAGTTAACCAAGAGTAAATGTCACCTTCTGGTGTTAAGTGAGTTGATTCTTCTAATTGGGAACTTAGTCCGATCGCTTTTAGAATATCAGCAGTTTGACGAGCTCGCACCAAAGGACTAGTCAAAATTAAATCAAACCGCAAACCCAATTTAAACAATTGTTGCGCTACTTGCTTAGTTTTCTGCTTCCCCTCACTTGTCAGCGGTCTGAGAGCATCTTCAGTATACTCTTCTCTTTCCGCAGCGATCCCATGACGCACCAAGTACAATTTCACCATTGCTTGATTTATTGCTCGCGCACCAACTTTGACAACAGATTAAGATTTTGATTGTATAGTAAATTGAGCCAAAAATCTAAAATCTGAAACTTGCTGCTTTGCCAACTATTCAGTTTCAATCAAGCTATGGGTGGGATTGACTAGTTTTAAGAGCTTTTGCTTAATTTGGCTATCAAAAACTTCCCATTTCAGTTTGGCATATTCGGAATTTTCGTTACTGCCGCCTAAAAAGCCGATCGGAATTTCAAAACCTCCCGCCATCGAACGTCCACCACCAAAGAAACGTCCTTGATTATCTTGACCAAAAGCTTCTTTGATAAATTCATCGGGATCGAGAGTCAATTTCGTAGTCCGTAAAGAACCAACCACCAATTCTCGTTCTTTATCTTCATCATGAACGATACCATAAACCACTGCCGTATGCACGTTTTCTTCTGTTACGAGAAAGTCAGCAGCTTGGGGAATCGCATCCCGGTCATCATAAAGCAAATAACCCACTCCTGCAATAGAAAAATTATTTTTGACAATCCGGTTTTTCAAACTACGTTCTATTACATCCATCACTCGTTTAGAACGAGTCGCTTGTAAAACTGCATTGAGCATTTGCGGATCGTAAAAACGGCTAAGATAAGCAGCAGCGAGAAATTCTTCTTCCTGTGCTTGTCGCAAACCATTAGTATCAGAACGCAAGCCGTGCATTAAAGCAGTAGCGCATTTTACGTGCTCGCTAATGCCGTTATCTAATTCCAACAATCCTGCTTGCAAGTATTGGGTAAAAATGGTTGATGTGGCACGAACAGCTGGACGAATATCGATAAACTCAGCTTGTAAATTCCCTTGTAGCTGGTGATGGTCTACTACTACAATCGTGGGAATCCCAGCTTGTTGGACTTGGGTCATTAATTGGCTAGTAGTGCCTTGGTTATCGATTAAAACGCAACCTTGGTAGACTGACAAATCTTTATTTTTGGCGACTTGTGGTGTCCAACGCATTGCTGGTAAGTTAGTCAGTTTCACCAAGGCAATATTTTCTTGGTGACTTAGGGTACCACCATAAACAATGTCGGATTGAATGCCATATTGTTGAGCGATTAATTGATAAGCCCAAGCGCATGATAAAGCATCGGGGTCGGGGAAATCCTGAACCACTATAATTTGCTTTTCTTCTCGATGACGCTCTAAGGTTTGTTGTAGAGCTTGAGTTTTTTGAGCAGATAATTGACTGGGGGAACGTCTAGTAGGTTCGGTTACCGATTCGTTGCCAGACGAACCCGATCGCTTTACATTAGATTCAGTATTGGCTGTATTGGCCTTTAGTTCCACAGGAGAATCAGATATTAGGGTTAAACGGTCGAGAGACTCGATCGATCTAGATTGCATATTATTAAAAAAGGTAGGGGTACTTTACAAAGTCTGTACAATTTATTTCTCGCTGTTATGCTTGCTGTTTAGCAGCATTTCCCAGGTTGAGTTAAGTTGCTCTCTTCGATCTTCGCAAAAAAATCCAGATTGTACATACCCCCCTGTTAAGTATTTAATTCGGTAGAAGACTGTTTTTACCCCAGTGCTGGAAGGCAGAGGGGCAGAGAAGAAATAAATTTTCTCCTTGTCCCCTTGTCCCTTCGTTAGTTATGAGTTTTAAGTTTTAAGTTTTGAATTAATAACTCAAAACTTAAAACTTAAAACTCATAACTCGCCCTTGTCCCCTTGTCCCCAGTCCCCTCTTATAAAAAAACCTGCACTTTATTTCGTGCAGGTCTGTCAAACACCGATAACATACTTTCGCCACTCTTGATGCGTACCGCTTTTTATGTGTTTAGCGACTTCAAAATATAGACTGCTGTACGGTTTTCGCGGTGGATTTCTTAAAAGCATATTTGCTTCTGAGGGCGTGCGGTTGCCTTTTTTGATATTGCAACGGACACAAGCTGTCACCATGTTTTCCCAAGTTTCGCCTCCTCCACGAGAACGAGGTAAAACATGATCGAGGGTTAATTCGTCGCCTGTATAACCGCAGTATTGACAACTATGCCCGTCTCGATGCAATATATTACGTCGGGTTAGGGGAATATCTTTGTAGGGAACTCGGACGTAATGGCGCAACCGAATCACAGTTGGTAAGGGAAATTCTGAATAAACATATTTCCCGTTGTGTTCGACTTGCTCTGCTTTACCCTTGATCAATAGGACAACCGCCCGTCGCCAGCTGGTGATGTTGAGCGGTTCGTAAGAGGCATTTAACACCAGAACCTTGCCCATGAGAATTCAAATTGCGTAAATAAATTACTCATTATGTCAAGATTATAGTCGCTAGAATCTCAGTACCATCATTTGAGTTACTACAAATTTTTTTAAAGATGGAGGAGGGAGACAAAAAACTCTTCAATTTAGAAGTTCCCCTTTTTGCCTGTAAGCAGATAAGTTGTCATTTCTCCTTTGCCTTTGATGGGGATGTTACCTCGTTTTTGGAATTGGTATTTGTCTCTGAGAATTTCGTAGGTTGTGGTTGTGACTTGAATTTGTCCGGCTATACCGTGAGATTCCATGCGGCTAGCGGTGTTTACTGTGTCACCCCATAAATCGTAGATGAATTTTTTGATGCCGATTACGCCTGCGATGACGGGGCCTGTATTTATGCCTACGCGCAGTTGCACGTTTTGTCCGGTTTCGCGGTTAAACCGATCGATCTCTATTTTCATATCTAATGCCATTTCTGCGATCGCTTCGGCATGATCTGGGCGGGGTATGGGTAATCCTCCAACTGCCATGTAAGCATCGCCGATGGTTTTAATTTTTTCTAAGCCATGTTCTTCGGTGAGTTCGTCGAAGGTGGAGAAGATTTCGTTGAGCATTTCTACTAATTCTACTGGATGAATGTTGGCGGAAATTTCGGTGAATCCGACAATATCAGCAAATAAGACTGTGGCTTCTTTAAAGATATCTGCGATCGTGCTTTGTTCTTTACGTAAGCGTTCGGCGATCGGTTGGGGCAATATATTTAATAATAATTTTTCAGTTTGTTTTTGTTGCTCTCGTAAAGCTTCTTCGGCTTCTTTCCGTTTGGTAATATTTTCGACTATGCCTTCATAATAAAGGATTTTTCCCTGTTCGTCGCGGACGGCACGAGCATTTTCGGAAACCCAAATAATGTTGCCAGTTCGACAATAAACTTGGGATTCAAACCCCGATACGCTACCATGTTCTTCAATTAATTTAATAAACTTTGCTCTCTGCTGCGGCTCGATATAAATTTGCCGATCGACATTTTGGATACTATTCATCAATTCTTCAGGAGAATTGTAACCATATAATTTAGCTAATGCTGGATTAGCACTTAAGTAACGTCCATCTATTGAGATTTGAAAAATTCCTTCTATGGCATTTTCAAAAATTTTGCGATACTTTTCTTCGGCTTGTCGTAATGCTGCTTCCGATCGATTTCTTTCCCGAATTTCTATTATTAATTGATGATTGGCTACTTTTAAAGCAGCTGTTCTTTCTTCCACACGAATTTCTAATTCTTCATTAGCTTTCAACAGTGCTTGTTGAGCGCGACGACGTTCTGTTCCTTCCATTGCTAAAGCTACAAAGTCGGCTAAGGAAGAGGCGAAATTCTCTTCTTCTAAAGTCCAATGACGTAATGTTCCGATATGTTCGTGACAGATTATACCCATCATTTGACCACTTAATCTAATTGGTGCGTCTAACATGGAAGTAATGCCTAAAGGAGTTAGGTAATTATCATCAAGTTCGCTGGTTCTAGAATCGTTACGAGCATCATAGACGGTGATAATTCGTTGAGTTTGTAAAGCTTGGAAATAGTTAGGGTAGTCTACAGATAATAAGTCGGTTCCTGAAGAGTGACGATCGCAACTACGCTCATACAAATCTATGCAAGTAATACCAGTTTGTTCAGTATTATATAACCAAATACTTGCTCTTTCTAATTCTAAAGTTTTTGCCGCAGTTTCGGTAATTGCTTGAATTGCTTCTAATAAATCACCGCAGTTAAGTTTGCTGTTAGTTGCTAATTCTAAAAGAGCAGTACTTTGTCTGCGTAAGCGTCTTTCACTTGCTTTTAAACTGTCTTCAGCACGTTTGCGTTCGGTGATATCTCGCCAAACTACATGGAGAACTTTTTCGCCTCGTAAGGGAATGGCAGTGAGTAATATTTCAACGGGAAATTGCGAACCATTTAAACGTTGATGTACCCATTCAAATCGCAAACTTCCTCTACTAATGGCTAAGGCATTATTTTCGTTAGCTTTTTCTAAAGAATAGCTACCATCAGGTTGTTTTTCTGGCGATAATTCAGCTGGATGTAAATTTAATAATTGCTCTTTGCTGTTAGCGCCAATCATTTCTATTGCGGCTTGATTACAGTCGATAAATTTATCGTTTTCTAATAATAGGATTGCATCTCCTGATTGTTCAAATAATAACCGGAATTTATTTTCACTTTCCCACAATGCTTCTTCTATGCGTTTGCGTTCTGTAATATCTTCATAAGTTACCAAAATTCCGACTACGTTTCCCTGTGCGTCATGCAGGGGTATTTTACTAGTTTCTAACCAAACTTCTCGACCATTTTTAAAGTGAAATAATTCACAATACTGAGTAAATTGAATATTACTTAGCATTAATTGTCGATCGATCTCCTGTAAAAACTCTGCTTGGCTGGTGCTTTCACAAAAATCATATTCGGTTTTCCCAATTACGGCAGATGGATCTGTTAAACCGACATCTTCGGCAAACTTTTGGTTACAACCTTGATAAACTGAATTCTGGTCTTTCCAAAAGATAGCTTGGGGAATATTATTCATCACTAAACGTAACATTTTTTGGGAAGCTTTTAAGGCTTCTTCGGCTTGTTTGCGATCGCTAATATCCGTACCAATACACAACAAACCAGTAAAATTCCCTTCTTCATCAAACAAAGCTTTGTTCCGCCAAGCTATCCAAACTATTTCTCCATTACGCCGAATATTTTCGTATTCCTGATGATTGTATGTTTCTGGAACTTGGAGAATTTGTTGAATAAATAATGCTAAATCTTCACCGGAACCATCACTTAAAGAAACTATAGTTCCGACTATATTTTTACCAAGGATTTCGGTTTCTGAATAACCAAAGAAATGTTGAGCGAATTCATTAAAAAAGGTAATATTCCCTTCAGGATCTATCTTTAAAATAATGCTGCTGGCATTTTCTACTAATTCCCGATATTTAGTTTCTGATTCTTTTAAAGCACTGGTCGCTTTTTGCACTGCTAGACGTAAGTTTTCTGGCGATCGCACCCAAATATACACTAAAACACCAGTTAATACAGCTAAAAATCCTCCACCGATTCGCAACCATTGAGAAATCGGTGCTTGTTTCTGCCAACCGCCTACAGGGATTGCTGCTATTTGCCAATAACCATTGGGCAATTTTACTTCTAAAATTACCGGATTTTTAGCAAAAATTGCCTCCTGACCGAAAAACACCTCGCCTTGTGCGCCTAATCCATCTTTTCCCCGCAAAGCAAATTCGACTGTTTGATGAGAATGGTCAATATTTGTTTCCTGATTTGCTGAATTTATCAGTCCCGCTTCTTGAAAAATCGTGTCTTTGTTGACGATTACGCCAGCTAATCCCCAATACCTTCCAGATTCCGGGGGTTGATTGGGAGGTGAAAGAAAAATGGGAGTGCGGTTGATAAAACCTACTCCCCCTTCTACTAAGTTTACTGGCCCTGCAATCACGGTTTTTCTGCTGCTAATTGCTCGTTCGATCGCCTCTCGTTCTTCGGGAACTGATAAAGGGTTAAATCCAATGGCAGCTTCATGACCTTTTAAAGGGTAAATGTGAGTGACGATCAAATTCTTGTACAATGCCACACTGCCAATGCCAGTCTGTTGCGAAACTAACACTTTAGCCAGACGTTCAAATTCTGGTTGGTCAATTTCTGGATGATTGGAAACATAAGCAACTAACCCTCGCGCCAGAAATAATCGGGAGTTCAAAGCGCCTTCTAATTTGGCGCGAACAGTGCTGAGTTGATGCAGCACGTCGGCGCGATTACTTTCTTGGAAGCGCTTTTCTTCAGAGCGATCGATAATCCAGACACCAGCCAGAACTACTATACTTGCTGACAGCGCTGCTATGTAGGGTAAAAGGCGAATTCTCATAGATGTATTGATCGATTCGATAGATCTACCAGATTGATTGGATTTTCATCGCTCAAATAATGAGTCAGTAAGAATGTCACCCTGAAACATCTAGGCTATTCAGCATTTATCAAGAATCCCAAATTTGGAGAAAGGGAACAACCAACAGAGATTACATGACTCAGTTGCACTACAGGAGGTGGAACCTCCCAGATCCTCGTTCCTCGGTTCAACCTGGGAACGAAAATAGGGGCTGCTGCCTCAGAAGTGCAAGACCTGAGATGATTTAAATGCAGAACAGCTTAGTAATAATTTTACCCAGATTTACAAATTAGCCTAAAAAAACGCTCCTCACCTGATAAGGCTAACGATTTATTTAAATATCTAATCTAGCTTAAATTAACAGAAATCCTACTTTATTTTGTTATTTTTACAGTTTTTCAACCAGAAAATAGGTTTTCATTTCACCTTTACCTTTAATGGCGATCGTCCCCCTTTCCTGAAATACAAATTTATTAGCTAAAAGTTTATAAGTAAATTCTGTGACTTGAATTTTATCGGGAACGCCTTGGGATTCCATGCGGCTGGCGATATTTACGGTATCTCCCCAAAGGTCATAAATAATTTTTTTAATCCCTATGACTCCCGCAACTACAGGACCACTGTTAATCCCTATACGGAGACTAAAAGGCTGTCCGTCTTTGGTGTGAAAAATTTTGATCTTTTCTAGCATATCTAGAGCCATTTGCGCGATCGCTTCTGCATGATCCTTTTGGTAAAGAGGAATGCCGCCTGCCACCATATAAGCATCGCCAATGGTTTTAATTTTTTCTAATCCATACTTTTCTGCTAATTCATCGAATACGGAAAAAATTTCATTCAGTAATTTCACTAATTCAGTAGGAGGAATAGTAGTACAAAGTTCAGTAAAATTCACTAGATCGGCAAACATCACGGTTGCTTCAGAAAAGCTATCTGCTATAGTCTCCTGCATTTGTAGTCTGGATGCGATCGGCCCAGGTAAAATATTAAATAGTAACCTCTCCGTTTGTTCTTGTTGATATTGCAGTGCCTCTTCAGCAATTTTGTGGTTAGTCACATCTTCTACTGTCCCTTCGTAATAAAGCAATTTACCTTGAGAATTTTTTACACTATGCGCTTTCTCAGCAATCCAAATTAAACTATTATCCTTGCGCTTAACTAAGGATACAAATCTCTGAGTACTGCGGTTTTTTTCCAAAACAGAAATGAATTTATCTCGTCTTTTTGGCTCAACATAAATTTGCTTACTAATATCTGTAATTGTGTTAATAAGTTCTTCGGGAGAAGCGTAACCGAGAATCTTTGCTAAAGCTGGGTTAGCACTGATAAACCTACCTTTAGGCGTACTTTGGTAAATTCCTTCAGTAGCATTCTCAAAAATACTCCGATACATTGCATCCTGCTTAGTTTTTGATTTTTGTATTAAGTTGACAAATAAATAAATTATGAATAACAATATAAATAATCCCAATAATTTAATTCCATCCCAGCTTTCCCAAAATTCTTGGAGGCCGATCGCAAATAATTCATCTCTAACTGATTGCATGAACCATTGTAATTTAATCTCTAAATAAATAATGGCTAGAAATGCGATCGAACAAATCCAAGGTAATGAAAAATAGATAATTGATTTGTCAGTAAAGATGATTCGCTTCATAATTCCCAGAGATATTTACTATAGTTTAGCTTGAGAAAAAATATTTGTAGAATGATATTAATACTGAAATTAACCTTGGCATTCTCTGTTAGCTAAATGTAAAATTTACTTACTAACGAGTTAATCTAGTCACAATTTAGCCTGTTTAATGTTGCCAAACAGTCAGGCATTTTCCGGGTAGACTTGGCAAATGGTGATTATGTGTGAGTGATGAAGGAGTGAGACGGATGTTAAGTTGGGAACAAACCGCTGCTTTAGCTGCAATGCGATGTGAGCGTGCTTGGGTAGAAATAGATTTAGCAGCTTTAGCTCACAACGTACAGCAAATAAAAAGTCTTTTAGCACCTCAAACACAACTGATGACAGTGGTAAAAGCAGACGCTTATGGTCATGGTGCTTGCACTGTAGCGCGAACAGCCTTACAAGCGGGAGCAAGTTGGTTGGGAGTAGCGACAATTCCAGAGGGAATAGAGTTACGTCAAGCGGGAATCAAGGCACCAATTTTAATTTTAGGGGCAACGAATACGGCTGAGCAAATTCGAGCGATCGCCCAATGGGAACTGCAACCTACTCTTTGCACGCCCCAACAAGCTTTAATTTATTCGGAAACTTTGACTTCTCTGAATCAAACTTTACCTGTGCATATAAAAATAGATACCGGAATGTCTAGATTAGGAACTAACTGGCAAGAAGCCGCTGATTTTGTCCAGCTAGTTTATCATTGTCCAAATTTAGAAATAGCTAGTATCTATTCTCACTTAGCAACTGCCGACAGTCCCGATCCAACAATAATGAAAGAGCAACAGCGGCGATTTGAAGAAGCGAAAAAAGCGATACGCCTAACGGCACGCTACGCGATCGCAACTCGTTTAACTGGCACAAAAATTAACAATTTAGGTAGGCAATTCCCCCGACTACATTTAGCAAATACAGCTGCTACTTTAACCAGTCGCAACTTACACTATGATATGGTCAGAGTTGGTTTAGCTACCTACGGACTTTACCCAGCAAATCATCTAAAACAAGTAGTAGAACTCAAACCAGTCATGCAGGTAAAAGCTATAGTTACCCAAGTTAAAACTATTGCTGCTGGTACTGGTGTGAGCTACGGTTATCAATTCATTGCCGATCGAGAAATGCGTTTAGCGGTAGTAGGAATTGGCTACGCAGACGGCATTCCCCGCAATCTTTCTAACAAAATGAAAGTTCTAATTCGCGGTCAACAAGTACCCCAAGTAGGAGCTATTACAATGGATCAAATCATGATAGATGTTAGTGCGATTCCTGATTTACAAGTAGGAGAAGTAGTAACAGTTTTAGGCAAAGATGGCGACTTGCAAATTGGTGCTGATGATTGGGCAGAAATTTTAGGTACAATTTCTTGGGAAATTCTTTGCAGTTTTAAACATCGTCTCCCTCGCGTAGCAATAGGTGAAAGCAAAAGGCAGAAGGTAGAAGGTAGAAGGTAAAAAGGTAGAAGGTAAAAGTAGAGGTATTTCCCCTACCCCAGTCCATGAATTGGTCGGAATCACTAAAAGCATCAAGCAACTTGAAGTGTACTGGGATTGGGAATCACTTCACCTTCTGCCTGCCAAGCCTCCAGGTACATTTCAAGCACCTCTTCACCATTGCGAATCGCTTCTTCACGAGTTTTTCCGTGAGTGCAAGGCATCACGACAAGATCAGAAAACTCCGGGATTGTGACCAGGAAAAGTTGATCCTCATCAGACCATTGAACAATCATGCTGTATCGATTCATGAATCCCCGTCCTCTCTCAACTCTTCCACTTCAGCCAGGAGTTTTGCGAGTTGTTTTTCTAGGTAGAGTGGCACATCATCTCCATCCTTGCCTGAGATTGTCAGTGTTTTTCCAATCAACGGATGTCGCCAACGCTCATGACTACCCTTGCCGCGCTTGGGCAAGTAAACAAAGCCTTCACGCGCAATTTGAGCTTTCAACTCTCGAATCTTCCTGGGCATGGATATTATTTTGGCGTTCTACTCCATTTTCTCACTTCCCCCCTTTTCAAGCCACTGTTACGCAGCATTCCTAAGCGCTCACGCTACTTAATTGTTTTGCTTTTGGTTGTTTGATTAAGTCGAGATAAAGGTTAGTTAGTTGAGAAGCAACTCCATCCCAACTAAACATTTCTTCGACTCGTTCTCTGGCATTTACTCCTAATTTGTCGCGCCATTCTGGTTGGTTGAGAAGGCGATCGATCGCCGCTGCAAAAGCAGCATCATCTTTGGGAGGACAGAGTAAACCAGTTTGTTCGGGCTTAATCGTAAATTGTAAACCACCCACATCACTGCCAATCACTGGTGTCCCACAAGCCATCGATTCAATTGTTACTAATCCAAAGGGTTCATAGTGACTGGGAACTACAGTTACATCAGCTGCCGTGTAGTAAGTTGGTAAAATCTCTCGACTCAATCTTCCGGGGAAAATTGTGATATCGTTTAACCCCAATTCGTCTACAATGCTGGCAATGCGATCGTACTCTTTACCATCACTGTGTCCGGGGATAAATCCACCACCAATAATTAATTTTAGCTGGTATTTTTTCCTAGATTCGCATTCACCAACTGCCCGCACTAAAGTTTCAATTCCCTTGCGGCGATCGAAACGACCCACATATAAAATTACCTTAGTTTCTGGGTCAATTCCTAAATTTTCTCTAGCTGCTACTCGACTAATAGAACCAAAATGGCTGACATCAGTACCGCAAGGAATAATGTCAATTTTGCCTTTTTGAGAAACTAAACTTCTCATGTGTTCTTTTTCTTGCGGACTAGTTGCTACAATTCTATCAGCCGTTTCTAGGACTGCTTTTTCTGTGCTTAAGCGAGTAGTAGCAATCATGGGAATTGTGGTGACAGATTTATATTTAACTGCACCTAAAGAATGATAAGTATGCACCTGTTTTATATCAAGTTTCTTTTTCAGCTGCATCCCCACCCAGGCAGAAAGCCAATAGTTAGTATGAACGATCGGATAATTAATTTGATTGTCTTGCTGAAATTGCCGGAAATTCTGCACAAATTCTGGTAAAAACGCAAAAATATCATCTCTAGGCACAAACTCTTCCGGGCCAGCATTTAAACGAATTGTGCGACAATTAACGCTATGTTGTACAATCCTATCTTGTTGGGGATTAGCTTTGCGGGTAAACATATCAACTAGCCAACCTTTTTGTGCTAAAGCTTGACCAACTTGACGCACATAAACATTTTGCCCGCCAGCTTCTTCTTTACCAATTTCGATCGCCGGATCTCCATGCACCGATATAAGAGCAATGTGCTTTTTGCTTGGGGAAAACATAGTTTTGTAATTGTTGTTGAAAAAATGACAGCCGAAACAAGAGGTTTTTGAAATTAATAGCCGCCTGATTAGCTTTAAGATTAAATTTGAGCTTTTGATATTAAGATTAGTAGTTTAATTATGGAGTAGCATCAGCTATGGGAGGTATTGATCTTTGCAGGTGGAAATATTACTTAAGAGTGAAAAGATTTAAAGGGAACTTAGTACCAGGACTAGGAACTGAGAAATTTTGATTTTCCATTTTCGATCTGAAAATTCCTTTTTCTTTTATTTTCCTCCCAGTCCCCAATCCCCAATCCCCAGTCCCCAATCCCCAATCCCCAATCCCCAATCCCCAATCCCCAGTAGAGCCGAAATTTTTTAGTCAAAATACTAGATTATCTAGCAAAAGCGTGTTATTATGAGATACTGTCAGCTTGGAGAGGTGGCTGAGTGGTCGAAAGCGGCAGATTGCTAATCTGTTGATGGACTCGTAAGACCCATCCGAGGGTTCGAATCCCTCCCTCTCCGTTTTTTGTCTGGGACTGGGGACTGGGGACTGGGGCGAGTTTTGAGTTTTGAGGGACGGGTAAGAGCAGGTAAGTTTGTAGTCATAGCATGAAGAGTTAACAACAAAACCCATCCCATCCATACAGGGTTTTACTGCCTCTGTGTCCCCAGGGCTAATTCATGGTCAACAGAGAAATTGATTTGTGTAGGAGAGATGATGCAAACAAAGGAAAAATCATCGCTTCTCTTTCTCCCCTTGTCCCTTTGCTTCTGGAGTACTCCTACTGCTACACGAGGGGAAGTAGGACGGTGAAGGTTGCGCCTTTTCCATAGCCTGAGCTTTCGGCTTGAATTGTACCACCGTGTAGTTCGACTAGGTAACGGACGATCGCTAATCCCAAACCTAAACCTCCGTAAGCACGAGTAATGGAACCGTCCTCTTGACGGAAGCGATCGAAAACATGAGGCAAAAAATCAGCACTAATACCTCTTCCGGTGTCGCTGACTTGAATTTGCGCTTGATTGTTGATTCTAGTGAGGCGAACTTCTACTTTTCCGCCATTGGGGGTAAATTTGACGGAGTTAGAAAGCAAATTCCAAACAATTTGTTGTAAGCGAGTACTGTCACCCATCACCAGTCCTACAGAGTCATTAATATGAGAGCAGATTTGAATATTTTTCGCTTCTGCTGCTAGATTAATCGAAGCGATCGCCTGTTCAATTACCAAATCTAAGGACACAGGTTCAACTTGTAAATTTAACCTGCCACGAATAATATCAGACATATCTAGCACATCTTCTATTAGTTGTGCCAAAGCTTTGGTATTGCGGGAAATAGTTTCGATCGCTTTACTCACAGTTTCTGGGCTAAAATTCCTCGTTGGCAAAAGCTTCGCCCAACCTAACATGGAATTTAGCGGAGTCCGCAGTTCGTGAGAAATTGTGGCTAAAAACTCATCTTTGAGACGGTTTGCTAAAGCTAACTCTTCTGATTGTTGCTGTAAAGTTTCCTTAGCTTTTTGTCTTTGAATTGCTTCAGCAAGAATATTTGCTCCAGCTTGCAGAAAGTGAATAAGCTGTTAAGCATTTAAACAGGGATAAGAGCATTACCTTTATTTTTAAGTTTTCGCTCCCATTTAATAATTAACTGTCCTTCATTTAAAAGTTGATGCAATAAATATTCTAATTCTTCGATTGATTTAAATAGTCGATTAGCAATAAATTCTTTTGCTGAATGCCAAACTAATTCAATTAAGTTATAATCCGGGCTATATTTGGGGAGAAACTCTAAATGAATATTGGGCATTTCGGCAGCAATTTTCTGGAGATATTCAGCTTTTTTGTGGAAACTAGCATTATCTAGAATTATCACTATTTTGGCTCCTTTTTCCGCAAATTCATCGGCTTCATTGCCAGCAGCTACCCATTCAGCAATCAATTCTTGATAAAACAGTTTTAGCACTTGATAAAAACTTTCTGAATTGCTTTTATCCAGAAACTCCACAAACCTTTTCTTGTCGGAATACCTCAGCCCTCCCATTACATTAATCCGACCCTTTCTTCGCTCTCCCCTCACCTCTTTTCGGCTACCTTTCTTACACCAATTCTTTCTTTTTATCACGCTTAAACTAAAACCGCTTTCGTCCCAAAACCATACTTGTAAACGTTCTGGGTTATCTTTTTCTATTTTTAAATATTCGGTTATCTTCTTTTTAAATTCTTTTCTTTTTTCCGGCTCTCGCTTTCCCTCTAAGCTGTACTTCGCCCAGAGGTAAACGAACTTTTTTTTCTCTAATATTCTCCTAACTTGCGACCCACTTAATTTTATTCCTGTCGTTTCTGCTAAATATGTTGCTAATCTTTCTGCTGTCCATCTGCCAAATTCGTATCCTAATTCTTTGGGTTCTTTATCTACTGTCTCTAATAATATTTCTCTATATTTATCTGTGGCTTTTTGATGATTCCCCTTCATCCTTTCATCCACTAGGCTTTCCAGATTATCTGGATCTCCATGTACGCACCAATAAGATACTTTATTTATTGAACAGCCCAGAAATTCCGCTATTTTACCTTGAGTTTTTCCATCATTTAGCAACAGTAACATCAGAATTCTTTCTCTAATGTTTCCATTTTCTTCATCTTTTAGGGCTTTTTGTAGCTTCTCTACTTGTTCTAAACTCAGATGATTCTTTGCTGGCATTCCCTGACTCATTTTGCTCGGTTGACTTTTCCATTTTACCCTATTTAAATGATTAACAGCTTATCATCTTGGGTAAAGCTATATTTACTGGTGGTATGAACTTGTAAAACACCGAAGGGTTGGGGAACTCCGGCAATAATTGTGCTTAGTCCACTGATGATTTGATATTCTTGGCAAAAACGGGAAGGAGTAAAGCGAGTTTCCGCAGCTAAGTCACTTACTATTAGTGGTTCGGAAGCGTGTAAAGTATAACCTGCTTGAGATTGCAAACCTGTGCTAACTATGCTTTGTCCGATTAATTCTTCTGGGAGGCCGTATGCTGAACGCATAATCATTTGTTGTTTCTCAGGCAAAAGTTCTAGAATTTCGCAATATTCAACTTTCAAGATTTGAGCACTTAAACTGGTGGTTTCTTTCATTAATTCATCTAAGTTGATGCCAGATAGGGCTTTTTGTCCTAAACTGGCGATCGCTGCTTGTTGTTGGGCGCGAATTCGCAGCTGTGCTTCTGTGCGTTTACGATCGGTAATATCGATCGCAGCGGCTGTAATACCGACAATTTCTCCTCGATCGTCTTGCAATGGCTCTACAGTTAAGTCATAGTAAGAAAACTCTCCGATTTTACTGGCCTGAACTTCTTCCCGAACGCCATTCCCAGTTAATAATACTTTCTGTTTGATTTCGGTTAATTTAGCAGCATCTTCTGGGTGCATCAGTTCGGCATCAGTTTTGCCCAGAACTTCTTCTGCTTTGTAACCCAATCGAGGATTATAAATCCAAGTGTAGCGGAGTTCTCGGTCTTGGTTGAAAACTGCGATCGGGGAATTTTCTAAAGCAATACGGAAACGTTCTAAACTTAACCGCAAAGCTTCTTCAGCACGTTTGCGCTGAGTAATATCATGAGTGATACCCAGAATTTGATAGAGTTCCCCTTGTTCATTCAGCAAAGGAACATAAGTAATAATTACGGTGTAAGTACCATAATTAGCCAATGTAATAGTGCATTCAAAAGTCTGAGTAGTTAAAGTTTCTACTGTCCGCAGTAAGTATGGTAAATAACCATTGGTAACTTCTGGTGGATGTATTTCTTCATCCCGACGACCTAAAAATGCTTTTAGTGGCATTTGCGTTCGGCGCAAACCTTCTGCATTGACGAACTGTAAGCGACGTTCCGCATCATAAATGACAAAGGTATCGGGGATGTTGTCAACTGCTGCCCGAAACCTTTGTTCGCTTTGCATTAAAGCTTCTTGCACCTGTTTTTGCTGGGCTATTTCTATTTCTAGTTGGGCGGTACGTTGTTGAACTCTTTGTTCTAGTTCGGCGTTCAGTTGGTAAATTTTTGCTTCGGCTTGTTTGCGTTCGCTAATGTCTCGCCCTTCGGGAATTAATAATACTACTTTACCGGATTCGTCGCAGATTGGTTTGATAGAAAAGTCGATCGTCCTGACTGTATCTCCGGCACCTAAAACTTCTACTTCGTAGCGAATAAATTGGTTGTTGGCGGCTTCTTTAATTGCCTGTTTTAATCTTTCTTGAGTTTCTGGGGAAAGTGTCCACCAGCGGGTTTCCCAAAATGGGCGATCGATCGCATCTTCTCGCTTTAATCCGCCAAACTTTAAAGCTGTTTCATTAGCTTCAATTAAAATCCCATTTGGTTGCATCAATCCGATAAACTGAAATGTTTGATTAAAGATGGCGCGAAAACGTTGTTCGCTTTGTTTTAATGCTACTTCTGCTTTCCTTCTTTCTTCGATTTGCTGCTGTAATTCTATATTAATTGCTGTTAGTTGGGCAGTGCGTTCTTGAACACGAAATTCTAATTCTGAGTAAACTTGTTCTGGAGATTCTGGTATTACACTCGACGTTTCGCTCTCGGTTTTGCGATGTTCGCTTAAGTTTCGTGTTAATTTACAAAAACCTGTTAAATTTCCCTTCTCGTCTCGCAAAGCAGTAATTATGGCATTTGCCCAAAACCGAGTACCATCTTTGCGAATTCGCCAACCTTCATTTTCAATATACCCTTCGACAGCAGCTATTTGCAAGTAGCGATCGGGATTTCCTCGATCAGCATCCTCCTGGGGATAAAAGCAAGAAAAATGCTGTCCAATAATCTCTTTTGCTGCATATCCTTTGAGGTTTTGCGCCCCTTGATTCCAACTAATTACTAACCCTTTTACATCTAATAAAAAAATTGCATAATCTTGCACTGATTCAATTAGCGATCGATATCTAGCTTGACTTTCTTGTAATGCCTGCTGCCTCAATAATACTTCTTGGTTAACGCTCATTAATCGATCGATAATTTTACTAATAAAAACCCCTTCTAAAATAAATAAAATCAACCTAATATTTTGACTGATACTTTGTTCTCCAAAAAATAATTGAGAAGGTGACAGAAACAGGTAGTCGCTAATTATTGCTGACAAGATTGTAGCAAAGATTCCTGCCCGAATTCCCCCAAACAACGCACTGATAATCACACCAGTAAAAAAGAGGAGAAATGGGCTTTTTATATCATAAAACTGTTCGAGGAGTAACTTTACCCCAAGAACTAAAACCACCGTCAAAATTGCGATGCCATAGCGCAAAATTGTTGAGGGTGGAGAGTTAAGTTTTCCTGTTATGTTTATGTTATCAGTCAAAGTTCCATCACCTTGAGTAAAACTAATCAGTAAAGAAGAGTTGCTTCTTCACCGCAAAAATTCACCTCTTATTCCGAGTTTATCTGTAAGTTATTTTTTGCTGCGATCCAAAGTTTGTTAAATTTTCTTATAGATCTACTCCTTCAGCTTGGTTTTACATTTAAACTCCTAAACTAAGTTTAATAATAAATTTTGATCGGAGAGTAAGACATTCTATACTTTATATGATTCTATGGCATTTTCCCCCAAAAAATTTAAGTCTTCGCAAAGACTCTCTACATATTTGGCGTGCTGATGTAGATTTACCAATAGATTTGTTGACCGCTTTAGCCGTAAATTTGTCCTGGGATGAGCGTCAGAGGGCGGATAGGTTCTATTTTGAACGAGATAAAAAAAGATTTATTGCTTGTCGAGGATTATTAAGAATGATTATCAGTCACTATTTAGATTTAGAGCCATATAAATTAAAGTTTACATACTCGCCGCGAGGCAAACCGGAACTAGATAATAATCATACCCAGGATAGATTGTGTTTTAACGTATCTCATTCTCAAAATTTAGCAGTTTATGCGATCGCTCTAAACCGAGCAGTTGGCATTGATCTAGAATATACTCGCCCTCTCTCTGACCTACAACAATTAGCAGAACGCTTTTTTTCCCCAAGTGAAGCCAGTATAATTAATGCTCTGCCAGAAGCACAACAGCAAGAAGTATTTTTTCGCTTATGGACAATTAAAGAAGCTTATCTAAAAGCTACAGGAGAGGGATTGGCTGGACTGCAATCGATCGTAGTTTCTTTTACACGGGAAAACACTATTAATTTATACAACATAGAAAATAATGTTCTGCTCAATTCGCACTGGTTTTGTACTGAATTTAACCCAGAACCAGAATATAAAGGTGCTTTAGTTGCAGAGCGAAAAGACTTAGAAGAGAATACAGTAGAATATTTTACTTTAACAACCGACTATATACTGAATCATTGAGTAATGAATTCTAGTTTTCCGACTTCTTCAAGAGGTTGGGAAGCTGGTTTTTTCAGATTTTTTAGCGTCAATAAATTATTTTTGGCGAAACTTTATAGAAGATGCTAAAGTTTTTGTCAACCAACTGAAGGTTAAAATAAGACATTTAATTTTACCCTGTTTCTGTTGTTGACTGTGGAGAAATTCAGTAGCCAAATGATAAACAGACCGACAAAGCCAAATGGACTGACGCTAAAAACAAAAATTGCTCTCGCTATAATCCCATTAATTACAGGCTTTTTGACCGCAGCCTGTCAAAGTACCAGTACCAACAACGCTGGTACTACCACTCCCACCCCCACAGCCCAAAATGCTGCTACTACCCCTACTGCTGGTACTCCTGTAGCCGCCTCAACACCAGCGGCTACAGCGACGGGGAATGGGTTGCGAATTGGTTATTTGCTACCCGCCACTGGAGACTTATCTTCCATTGGACAACCAATGATTGCCGCTGTGCCGTTTTTAGTAGAAACTGTCAATAAATGTGGTGGTGTCAACGGTCAACCTGTCACCTCAATTTTGGAAGATGACCAAACGAAACCGGAAGCTGGTGCAGCGGCAATGACTAAACTGGCAGAAGTGGATAAAGTTACCGGAGTCGTGGGTTCTTTTGCTAGTAGCGTGTCTAGTGCTGCTGTAGATATTGCCGCCCGGAACAAAGTAATGTTAATTTCTCCTGGTAGTACGAGTCCCGTCTTTACAGAAAGAGCTAAAAAAGGCGATTTTCAGGGTTATTGGGCGCGAACTGCCCCACCGGACACTTATCAAGCTCAAGCTTTAGCTAAACTAGCCAGCGAAAAAGGCTTTAAGCGAGTTTCTACGGTGGTAATTAATAATGATTACGGTGTGGGTTTTGAACAGGAATTTGTGAAAGCCTTCAAAGCTTTGGGGGGAACGGTAGTTAACGAAGCTAAACCGACTCGTTATGACCCAAAAGCGACTACGTTTGAATCAGAAGCAGCGGCGGCTTTTGCGGGTAAACCTGATGCGGTGGTTGCAGTGTTATATGCTGAAACTGGTTCTTTGTTGCTGAAGTCTGCTTACGAACAAGGGTTGACGAAGGGAGTTACGGTAATGCTTACCGATGGCGTGTATTCTCCTGAGTTTCCGCAACAAGTGGGCAAAACTAGCGATGGTAAGTTTATTTTAGCTTCTGCGATCGGAACTGTTCCCGGTGCCAACGGTCAATCACTTACACAGTTCACTAAATCTTGGGAAGCAAAGGAAAAACGCCCCGTTAGCGCTTTCGTTCCTCATTCTTGGGATGCCGCTGCTTTGTTAGTTTTAGCAGCACAAGCTTCAAAATCAAATACTGGGGAAGGAATTAAAAGTAAAATTCGCGAAGTTGCTAATGCCCCAGGTGAAGAAGTAACCGACGTTTGCAAAGCATTAGAATTAGTCCGCCAAGGCAAAGACATCAATTACCAAGGTGCTAGCGGCAACGTTGACATAGATCAAAATGGGGATGTTGTCGGCAGCTACGATGTCTGGACTGTCTTAGACGACGGTAAGTTGAAGGTAACAGGGAAGGTTAGCCCAAAGTAGGACAAGGGGACAAGGGGACAAGGGCGAGTTATGAGTTTTGAGTTTTAAGTTGGAGGAGTTTCAAGTTAGATACTTTTCTTGCTCCCCCGCTCCCCTGCTCCCCTGCTCCCCCGCTCCCCCGCTCCCCTGCTCCCCTGCTCCCCTGCTCTCTACCTGTTCCCCATTCCCTTAGAATGCAAATCCGGGGGCAAAGTTGTAGCCTACACCGAAGATGAACCCAAGGGCTGCATCTTTAGTGGTAAACCCCAGGTTCAAGCGACCTGTGGCGGTAAATTGCCTGGTGATGGGAAAATCAACTCCCCCAGTAATTAAGCCGCCCACATTACCGCTGCCAGTTGTAATTAGTAAGCCACCACCAACGAAAGGCAGGATGGGAGTATTGTTTATAGTAAAGTCCCATGTTATTGGTAAGAGAATGTCGAAGTCATCGCTAAATATCAAGGCTGGTCTGGCAGAAAAATTGCCACCTAAGCCAAATCTGGCAAACAGAGTAAAGCCTATATCTCCTAAAGCTGTGCCACCAGCCACCCCCAAGTTACCACCGATGCCTATGTAACCGCTACCTGGGCCTGTCCTTCTTGGTTCAACATTGCCAAATTGTGCAACTTGTGCTTTTGTTTTAGGTTGTTCTAATAAAACTGAGGCTGAGGTTTCTGTTGTACCTGGAATGGGTTCGTTTTTTGTCTCTGTTTCTTCTGATTGAACTTTTAGAGCAACTGGTTTTGGGGATAGGGGAATTTCTTTTGATGTTAGAATTAAATCTTGGTTAAATAGGTTGCTGTTCAGGATGGGCTGATTGTTTGGATTGTCATTATCAATTGTTTCAGCTTGGGCGGGTAATCCATTAACAGTAGTTAAGGATACAGTTAATCCACTGGCGATCGCCGCAACATAAAGAAAAAGGTGGCGTTGAAAATCAAAAGTAATATTATTCACGGTTACTCCTCACAAAGACTTGGTTTATTGCCAAAAGTCAAATCACACTGTATTTAATTTTATTCTATATGGTTAATTTTAGCTATCTTCATAAATTTTCCTAGTTAATCATATAAATTTTTAAGTTAAGATTTAAGGTAAACAACTATACAACAGGTTAAAATTTTGCTTGGATAATTCTTAATTTATTTAACAATAGTTAATTAACGATACAGTCAGAGACTAATAGTATTTTTTATCACAGAATTGCCTAAAAATATAGGATAAACACCCCTTTCTTTACAGAAAGGGGTGCAAGACAAATTTCTGGAAAATATGCAGACAATCGCCTAAACTAATTCAATCTTAGAATTTAAATCCTCGACCAAAATTGTAACCGATACCCAACAATAGACCGACGGTGGTAGTATCGACAAAACCTACGGTGACGCTGCCTACTGCGGTAAAACTCCCGCTGATGGGAATATCCACACCGCCTGTTAAGGCAAGACCAGCATTTCGATCGCTATTGGTAGTGATAATTGCTCCCAGACCGACAAAAGGAGCTAAATTAATTCTTTGAAATGGTTCGGCGGCGATCGGAAAATCGTAAGTTATCGGGATGATAAAGTCAGTATCATTGGAAAAAACCACCATTGGTCGCACAGATAAGACTCTGGTTAAACCAATTTTACTAAATAAGGCAAAACCATTATCTCCGATCGCACTTTCACCAGTCAAACCAATGTTACCGCCAGCACCAACATAGCTGGAACCAGAACGAGTTTCTCGTCCTGGTTCTACTTCATATTGTTGCGCTACTTGGGTTCTTTTTTTGGTTCGAGAATTGCTAGTTTGAGAAATTTCTCTGCTTCGGGTAGAAGTGCGGGAATTAGAATTAGCAACAGGTTCGCCTAGCAGGTTTGCTGCTGAGGTTAGGGTTGTGCCTGGGACTGGCGCACTTTTATCTGAAGGTGTAGAGTTTATGGGTTGTGCTGTGGGATCGATCGCAGATACTCTATTTAGTTGGTCAACTATGCTTAAATTACTTGATGAGCTTTGTAGCGACTTTTCCCTTGCAAAAAAAGGACTAGTCGAGAGATGTGCCAAGCTTTGCTGATTTTGGGCAACCATCCATTGAGGATTACCTGACATTTGCATTGCTGTTTCAGCTTTGGCGGGTAAAGTACCAATCCCACCAGTCACGGCTGTAAGGCTTAACAGAAAAATAGTGCGCTGCAAGAAAAGGTTATTCACAGTCACTCCTCACAAAAAAGTGGTTCTACCTTAAAATATCAGTGAAATCTTATACTAAAGTTTAGTCTATAATTTTAATTTACGGGATTTTTATAAGTTTTGCTACTAACCGTGGAATGATTTTCGGGCCAGTAAAAAGCTGTAGATAATCTTACGAGGACGGGCAAGATGCCCATCCTACGGTAATAGGGGAAAAGGTGGTTCAGAAATTCATAAATTGCTTGTCGCAGCAAGTACTTGCCGAGAGATGAAAGGTAAAATGGCTTTGTTTTTACTGTGGGCTTTGCCTTCGGTAAAGACGATTAACAAGTAAGGTGGTTTGTCGGGAATCTCAATGTAAGCAGCATCATGACGTACTTGACTTGTCCAACCAGCTTTTGACCAAATTTGAGCACTTTGGGGGAGTCCCCCACCGAGAAAACCTGTAAGTTGATTTTCGTCGTCGGTGTTTAAGTCAACCTGTTTTAGGTCACGTTTCATTAATGCCATCATTGCTTGGGATGCTCTGGAGGATACCGCAACTCCGCCAATAATGCTATGTAGCAAACGGGCGGTGGCGTTGGTAGTTAGCATATTGCGATTTTCCATCATTTCTCCGACAAACAGGCGTTCCCGCCCGTAGGGACCATCACACCAAGTTTTTTGGTTGACGTTGATGGTTTCTAATTCTGCCCATCCCAGAGAATGAAAGTAGCGGTTAACGATGTTTCGCTGCAATTTCCAGGTTTCAAATGGCCCAGTTGTGAGTTCTGGCCCACTGGTGGTACCTGTTAATACATCGACAATTAAGCTGGTGGCATCGTTGCTAGAGTCAACGATCATATCGCGGATGGCTCTTTCTAACTCGGCGGAGGTTTGGATCATGCCTTTTTCGATCCATTCGTAAACGGCGACGAGGTAGAATAGCTTGATTATACTGGCGGGATAAATGCGATCGAACCCCCGATAATTAAAACCGCGAACTTGGTGTTGCCAAAAGGTTTCGGGATTTAAGGCACCTCCAGTGTTTACTACTACCGGAGGGTCGTAGACAATCCAAGTCATCGCTACTTGGTTTTGACCTAATTCGGGGAATTCTGCCCAAGTTGCCTGTAAAATCTGATTACTCAGACTTTCTAGTTTTTCGTCTTTGCGGAAAAAGCTCATTCGATTGCTAGATGTAAATTGTTCATGGTTGATTTTTAACTTTACCCAGGAATATTTTAGGCAAAGTCACTTCCGATCTCTGAAGCACTCCTGAAAGTAGTAGGTGTTATGAACCTTAGTCTATCAATTGAGTACATCTGCCAAACAGACCTCAATATATATGATTCTCCTAGCTGTAATCGTTTGGCAACTCAGGCTAAAGTGGGACGTTACCTGAAAGTTTTGCCGGAGTCAGAGGAAATGGCGGTTTCCGTGTGTTTGGTGGAGGATAATTACCCAGGATGGTTGTTAAAGGATGATTTAAAGTTGCTAGTAGGGGCAGAAGTAGCATATCAGGCGATCGCACTCTCTAGCGCAGAAATTCAAAATAAGTTACCCGAAATCATTGCCTTTACCCAAAATGCCATGAAACAACCCAATTGTTACCTTTGGGGTGGTACATTAGGGCCAAATTATGATTGTTCGGGACTGATGCAAGCTGCTTTTGCTGCTTCAGGAATTTGGATTCCCAGAGATGCTTATCAACAGGAGGCTTTTTTAGAAAAAATTACTTTTGAGGAGTTACAACCGGGAGATTTTGTGTTTTTTGGAAATCGGGAAAAAGCGACTCATGTAGGACTTTATTTAGGCAATAACTGTTATATTCACAGTTCTGGGGAAAAGTTAGGACGAAATGGGATTGCTATTGATGAACTTTCCGATCGAGGAGATGAAGTTAGCAAAGGTTACTATCAGCAATTACGTGGTTTTGGCAGAGTGGTGAGGGGACTGGGGATTGGGGACTAGAGACTGGGGATTGGGGATTGGGAAATGACAATAAGTAACTCGATCAAACAATTATTGGCAAAATTTAAACCCTATTTGCGGTGGGTAATTTTGGGATTGACGCTGTTTTTCCTGGCGAAAGTATTGAAAGATCATGCGGCAGGAGTGGCGGCAATTAGAATTAATGGTAGAGGATGGGGAATTTTAGCGATCGCTCTTACCATCACCTTACTAGCACATATTTGGTCAGCTTGGGTTTGGGTGTGGATTTTTCATTATCTTAAACAACCAATTACCGCAGCTTGGGGAATTCCCGTTTACTTAAAAACAAACGTTGCCAAATATATTCCTGGTAATGTTTGGCATTTCTATGGTCGGATTGTCGCCGCTAAACAACATGGTGTTTCTTTAGAAATCGCCACTGTTTCTGTCTTATTAGAACCTTTGTTAATGGCAGCGAGTGCGCTAATTTTTGCTGTAATCGGCATTCCCTTGATTTGGTCAAAAAATTCAACTTTTTTAGGTTGGCAACTTTTAGGATTAGTGGTAGTCTTAATAGCTATTCATCCCCGAATTTTAAATCCAGTGATTCAAAAGCTGAGTAAGTTAAAACAAAAGTCAGGTTCAGTAAAGGTTGAGGGAACTGCTTTGTCATTGGCGAGTTATCCTTTAGTACCATTGCTGGGAGAAATCTGCTTTGTGGGATTAAGGGGTACAGGATTTCTGTTAACCTTAAGGGCGCTTGGTGCGATCGAACCAAGTAAAATTCCATTACTGTTCACAGCTTTTAGTTTAGCTTGGCTTTTGGGTTTAATAGTTCCCGGAGCCCCAGGAGGACTGGGAGTTTTTGAAGCTACAATACTAACAATTTTAGGTTCCAGCTTTTCGCCCGCCTTAATGTTAGCTACTGTTGCTTTATACCGCTTAATTAGTATTCTGGCAGAAATTGCGGGGGCTGGATTAGGAAGTTTTTCCCAACTAATTTTAGCTAAAGATAATTGCAGTTAAAAAATTTGAGGAGTGACCATGACTGCGATAATTTACCAAAACAGTGTTCGACAAAATACTTTTCCCTATCAACTAAATGTATCGGTAGTAGTGCCGATTTACAATGAAGTAGAAAGTATACCGCATTTAATTAATGCGATCGCTAATGCTTTGACAAATTCAGGACTCAACTACGAAATAATTTTAGTAGATGACGGTTCCAAAGATGGATCTACCCAACTACTCCGAGAACAAGCAATACTAAGAACAGATTTAAGAGCAGTTTTACTAAGAAGAAATTACGGGCAAACTGCGGCAATGGCAGCAGGTTTCAACTATGCCAAAGGACAGGTTATTGTTACCTTAGATGGCGATTTACAAAACGATCCTGTTGATATACCCTTGTTAATCGCAAAATTAGAAGAAGGTTATGATTTAGTCAGTGGTTGGCGGAAAAATCGCCAAGATAGTGCTTTAAATAGACTGCTACCTTCTAAAATTGCTAATTGGTTAATTGGCAAAGTTACAGGTGTAAAATTACATGATTATGGTTGTTCTCTAAAAGCATACCGTTCCGAACTAGTTGCCGACATGAATCTTTATGGCGAATTACATCGCTTTTTACCTGCATTAGCTTACATTGAAGGTGCAAGAATTACCGAAATTCCTGTCCGTCATCATGCACGTCGTTTTGGTCAAAGTAAGTATGGTTTAGGACGAACTTTTCGGGTATTAATGGACTTGCTAACTATTTGGTTTATGAAGAAGTTTCTCACCCGTCCCATGCACGTTTTTGGATGGTTGGGTTTAGTTTCCATGTTTGCCGGAATTACAATTGGCAGTTATCTAACTTTTGTGAAATTAGTATTAGGAGAAGAAATTGGTAATCGTCCCTTATTGGTTTTAGCAGTTGTGTTGTTATTAACTGGCGTGCAACTATTTAGCTTTGGATTATTGGCAGAATTGCTAATGCGAACTTACCATGAATCTCAAGGAAGACCAATCTACCGAGTGAGGGAAGTGGTGGATGCGATCGAACACCATACAGAACGATAGGTGTATCCATAGCGTTTAGCTATAAGTCATTATTAACGCAAGTTGCTAGTTGATTCCGTAGGGTAGACCAGAAGCTTAAAATTTGTATTCCTCTCTAAAGATCTTAGTATCTGACCCACCCTACACATTAAGAAATCACCCAAAAATAATAACTAGCAACTTGAGTGAATTACACTTATGCTTGTACAATTTTACAACAAAGTAGTGATTTGCTATACTTATGACTAATCTGCCAAATAACATTATAGTTATCAAAGTTTAATCTAATAAATAAAAATGACTGCAATTATTTCACTTCTTGAGATTCTTTTATTTTGTCTTGGATCTACCCTATTGATCTATCGCCCTGATGTGAGAATTTCTGAAGCCATATCATTGGGGCTAATTTTAGCCTTTTTAGCTCTCTCATTTATCTTTCAATTTGTCTTTTTAATTGGTCAACCAAATTTGTCTTTCTTTTTAGAAGGCTTGATACTTATTTGGCTGTTTTCAAAGGTAAAAAAAAAATAGAATATATTCGCATTTTTGGACAAAGAATAATTAGTTTTTGGACTCAATACAAATTAGTGACAAGTTTGGTTTGTTTTGCCTGGATTTACTTGGGATTACAAGCGATTCTTCTCCCTCCTTCCAATGTGGATAGCATGACATATAATTTAGCAAGAGTTCTGCTATTCCAACAAGAGAAAACTTTACTTCTTACGAATGTTACTAATATTTGGCAATCAATATATCCATTAGGTTCTGATATACTACACCATATTTTTCTAAGATTTTATACAGACTATGGAATTGGTATATTTAGTTTTTTGTCTTATCTATCAATAGCCTTTGGAACTTATGCTTTGTCCCGTCGGTACACATCCACTGAACTATCCTTAACAGCCACTGTAGTAATTATTAGCTTACCCGAACTCGTTTATCAAGCTACATCAACTAAAAATGATATTGTAGCTGGCGCTATGGCCGTTTTTTGTTTTTTAACAGTTAATCGTCTTTTAGAACTCGCCAATTTAACAGACTTGGTAATTCTTATTCTTGGGTTAACTTGGGGAATCTCTGTTAAGACAACCTGGATTGCCTTCGGTTTTCCTTTTAGCATAATTTTCGGTATTTTACTATTACGAAAATATCCTTTAAAAATTTGGAAACAGTTAATTTTTAGTAATTGGCAGATTTTAATTACTTTGGGAATTCCCTTGTTTATTTTTTCGCAATTTTGGCTTTTTATCCATAATGTTTTTGTTTGGGGTAGTTGGTCAGGAACTCCTGAATTTAACGCTTTTAGTAAACACACAGATGGACTAAAAGGAGCTTTTGCTAACCTAGTTAGGTATATTTTTCACAGTATTGATGTATTAGAGATTGGTAATATTATTTCTCGTCGTATTATTGGTTCTAGTTTTACTGATTTTCTCCAAAATATTTACTATTCTTTCATCTATCCAATTGTGGGTAATGCTGCGATTAAAGAAGGCTTTGGAGGACCATTTCGACTATCTTGGTGGAGTCACGAAGATATGGCTTGGTTTGGTCCTTTTGGATTTTTAATAGTCATCCCAGCTATTTTATACTCAACCATCAAAGGACACAAGTTTTTAAGAGCATCAAGTCTAACTTTACTAACCTATGTTTTTATTTTATGTTACACATTAACTTGGACTCCTTTTCATAATCGTTATCTTTCAATTTTCTTTGGTGCTTCAGGCGGATGTGTTGCTTATTTTATCCAAATATTTGAAAGTAAAAAGATATTACTAAGAATAGTAAAATATATATCTATTCTGATTCTATTCTTTGCTTGTAGCGTTAATGCAGCAAAGCCATTTATCACTTTAGATAAAACTATATTTACTAATTCAAATATCAATGCGATTAATCTGCCTTACGTAATTTTTAAAAATAGTATTTGGGGAAAAACTAAGCTGGGTACAAACAGACTATATTATGCAGAAGTTTTTTTTGGAGACTCTAGAGTAAAAGAGTCGATCAAACTTCTTCCTCGTGGGGCACGAGTTGCCCTAGTTGCAGAGGAGACTACTTGGGTATACAATTACCTCTTGCAAAATCCACAAGTAAAATTTACTCCTGTTCCGCAGAATGAGTTAGAATCTAAAGCTTTAAATTTTGACTATATTCTTTGCCTTGATGTTCAGTGTAAGTTTAATTTGACTGACTTAAATAAAACTGTATTATGGACTTCTAGCTCATCGGCTAAAAAAGGTCAACTCATTCGTATAACTAAAGGCAAGTAATGATATTAACTACAAATTTTGAGTTATTATCCTAATTCAGGACTCATAACTCAAAATTTACAAGTATTAAGGAACGGGCTTGGAGGGACTCGAACCCCCGACCTTGTGGTCCGTAGCCACACGCTCTAATCCACTAAGCTACAAGCCCTTGTGACTCACAGAATCTTATACTAACATAGGTTTTCAAAATGGTGCAAGAGTTTTCCGAAAATTCTGCTTTAACTCATTTGGACGCAAGCGGGGAAGCGCGGATGGTGGACGTTTCAGCCAAACAAGCCAGTGTCAGGGAAGCTGTCGCAGCGGCGCAGGTGCGGATGTCAGTGCAGACGATGGAGGCAATAGAATCGGGAAACGCCCCGAAAGGAGATGTTTTGGGAACGGCGAGGATAGCGGGAATTATGGCAGCGAAACAAACTTGGATGTTAATTCCCCTCTGTCATCCTTTACCTTTGCAAAAGGTTGAGGTGCAGATTACGGCAGATACCGAATTGCCGGGATATCAAATTCGGGCAAGAGTAAAAACTAAGGCAGAAACTGGTGTAGAAATGGAAGCTTTGACTGCGGTTTCTGTGGCAGCGTTGACGCTTTATGATATGGCGAAAGCTTTGGAGAAGTCGATGCAAATTGAGGCGATTCGGTTAATTAGTAAGACGGGTGGGAAGTCGGGAGATTATCAAAGGGTAGATTGAGGTAAGAAATTGAGAACAGATACGCTTTTTTATCGGTTGTTTCAAGAGTTTCCGGGGATATTTTTTGAATTGATCGATCGCCAATACCAGGAGGCGAGAAATTACGAATTTACCTCTGTGGAACTCAAGCAAACTGCTTTTCGGATGGATGGAGTTTTTGTTCCCAAATCCGATGCTGCTAGAGAACCAGTTTATTTTGTAGAAGTTCAATTTCAATTAGATTTGACATTTTACCGTCGTTTATTCGCCGAAATCTTTCTTTATCTAAGGCAAAATCCGGCGGTGAATTTATGGCGTGTGGTTGTAATTTATCCTAATCGCAGTGTTGAGGCAGATGATTTGGCAACATATCAAGAATTAATTGATAGTCAGCGAGTTAGACGCATCTACCTAAATGAATTGGGAGAAACTACATCGCTGGGAATTGGCATTGTACAATTAATAGTTGAGAGGGAAGAAACGGCTATTGAACGGGCGAGAAGATTAATTTTGCAAACAAGGGAGGAAATTGAAGATGCAGCGACAACGCGAGAAATATTAGAATTGATCGAAACTATCTTGTTGTACAAACTTACTCAGTTAAGTCGGGAGGAGTTAGCAGAAATGTTGGGTTTAATAGATGATGAATTTCGGCAAACAAGGATGTATCAATCAATTAAACAGGAAGCAAAATTAGAGGCTGTACCAAGGTTATTCGCGTTAGGTTTGACGGTGGAACAAATTGCAGAGGCGTTGGATTTGCCGATCGCACAAGTGCAGTCAATAGCAGAGAGTCAGTCTAGCTAATGGCGATCGAACTTACCATGACAAAAACCGGGTTTGTTTAACCTGAAAAACCCGGTTTCTTAGCATTAAATTAATTATTACTGGCGTTGCAACCAATCAGTTAATTGGGAAATTGTCGAGAAATCTAACAACAATTCACCTAATTCTTCCAATTGAGAAATGGATAATTTTTCCAGGTTTTCTTGTAATTGGGTATCGATCGAACCAAATCGACGGTTTAGGAGGCGCATCATTAAAGCTAATTCTCCTTGTTTTTTTCCTTGTTGTACACCTTCTTGAAGGATTTCTTGGTAAATTACAGATTCTCGCATAAATTCTCCTTTAATTAATTGACGAATTAAAGCTTGATTAAATCGTAACCCAGCGAAAACTTCAGCACAGGCTGAAATATTACGGCGCTGTTCTATTTCTTCAATCCTAGCGATTTGGCTGGCAACTTGCTCTAATAAAATGTTAGGCTGATTGCTTCTAGTTAAGGTAGCTAGGGGCAAAAGTGCTGGATCTGCTAAGAAAGGTGTGGGTTCTTGTTCCCACAAACGAATCACTCGATATTGATGCCTGATGTTAGTACTTTGGTAAGAGTATGTAAACACGGCATCGGAGTCGATTTCTTTGAGGAAAATGACCACTTGCACTATTTCTTTGCCCCAAAATTGTGCTTGTAGTCTCACCCAATATTGCAGCATCCGAAATGGAAGTGGCGGTTGGGAATAGGGTAAGGTTTGAAATTCTAGGTGCAGTATTTGCTCGTCAATTTGTAATAAAATTAGGCTGTCGGCGCGAATTGGTTCGACGCTTAATTCAGTTTTTAGGACTTGGATATTTTGGGGTTCTTTGTTAAGTAACCAGCGGACAAATTGTGCTGGGTACTTTTCGGTGAGATATTTACAAATGTTGTCAGATGCCAAGGGGAAGTTTCCAATCAGGGATTAATATTACTCTAAAATTAAGGTAATCAAATCAATTGTCCATTTATTTAGAGATTTTCCATGCCTCCTCGTTGGCCCCGAAAACCCGATCGCAAAGACCCCGCTTTCCGCAAACTCGATGACCGGATGAATTTTGCCACTCATGTAGCAATTTTTGCAGCTTGTAATTCCGGGTTATGGTTTTTCCATAATTTACAAAAAGCTGATTGGCCTTGGGCGGTTTGGGTGACAGGCGGATGGGCGACTATTTTGTTTGCCCATGCTTTGTATATTTTTGCGATCGCTAATTACTCTCAACCCACAATTGTAACGGAAGAAACTGCTTCTAAATCCTCCTCTGGTTAAGGTAAATTCTCTGACTTTGCAGAGATGTTTCAACTTCATCAAGTTTGTTTTAATTAAAACAAAACTTGATTTTTGAGGAATTTCACAAGAGTAAGTGATTATGACTAATACAAATACTTCACGGGCGATCGAATCTCTTGCCGCTGAAATTGGCAGCAATGTTTATATCGATATTGCCAAATGGCATCTTTATTTGCGGGAAGCACATTTACATACTTTGGTTGCTGAACGAGTCTATCCTCTGCTAGAAAGCAACTCTTTAGATGAAAGCAAAGTGTCGCAAATTTTAGAGGATATTCCCGTAAAAATTGGTGGCAAACGCGATCTTCCTTTAGCTGATTTGATTCCTACCGCTAGTCAAGTAAATTTGATGGATATTTTGGAAGAGTTTCAACGGAATATGTAGGATATAGGTCATTGGTCATTGGTCATGGTTTACTATTTAGCAATTTTTAAGTACCTAAGTTAGACTGACCTGACAAATGACCAGTTACCAATTCGTTTATCTACCAAGTTTCTGGCTTATTCGATGAACTAAAAGTTCTACTTCTGGCAATTTCAATTGGATGGCGCAGAAGGCAAAAAAGACTAAACCAATCGATCCGGCGATCGCTAATTCTAAGAGTTGAGTTAACAAGTTTTGATTGGGAATAACTCTTTGCCAACCCCAACTAATACCCCAAGAAATTACACCTGTAAAAATACTAGCACCACCTAAAGCACCAATTTTTAATGACCATTTTTTCACGGGTAAACCATTTAGTTTCTGATGCAGTCGCCAGGTGAGAAAGATCATGGAAGTGATGTTAACTCCCATTGTGGCTAAAACTAATCCTGGTGCGCCAAAAGGTTTAAAGAAAATGAAGTCTAAGAGGGCGTTGAGGAAGATATTAAGGATGCTAATTCTAAAGGGTGTATCTGCATCTCCCAAGGCATAAAATACTCGGACTAAAACATCTCGCCCTAAGTAGAAAAACATTCCTAGACCATAAACAATTAATAGGGATGCTACTAGTTGAGAAGCTTGTTGATCGAATGCGCCTCTTTGATAAACTACTTGAACGATCGGCATGGCTAGAGATACCATGATTGCCCCTAATGGTAACATTGTAAGGGCGGTGAGAATTAATGCTTGACGAATTCTATCTTTTAATTCTGACCAATCTTTAGGGTCAGCAAGTCGGGAGAAAATTGGCAAAAAGGGAACTAATAAAACATTGGAAATAATGCCTAATGGAGTTTGTACTAACAGTCCGGCATAGCTTAAACTAGCAGCAGCTTTGGGGATGAAAGAAGCGAAGAATAAATCGGTGTAAACGTTAATATGTAACATCCCGGAAGAAAAGGTTGCAGGTGCCATAATTCTTAGCACTTCTTTGACTCCGGGATTTTGAAAATCAAAGCGTAAACGTAAGGTTCCTAAACCCGATCGCCATTGAGCAATTATCTGCACTAACCATTGTAAAATTGCTCCTGCTAATGTGCCGATCGCTAACACTATTCCGCCTAACATCGCATATTCAGGAGAGGTGATTTTGCCACCTAAAACTATGGCTAAACCTGCTAATCCGCCGATAACTGTTATGCTGGAAAATAGGGGACTAATTGAAGGCAACCAATACTGATCTGCCGCATTTAATGTAGCAAAACCAATGCCAATTAAACCCGCGAATAATGCCATTGGTGCCATAATTTGTAGTTGTTGAATGGCGATCGCTTTGGTGAGTGCGAATGTCTGTGCTTGTGCTGAACTAATGCCTTGGGTTTGATTTAATCCAGGTGCGACTAAATCTACCAATGGTTCAGCAAAAATAATTAAAGCGATCGTAACTAGTAATAAAAGCCCACTGACAAAAGTGGTAATTGTTTCTACAATAGGAGCGGCTTCTTCTTTTTCCCGTTTTGCTAGTACGCTAACCAAAGCACTGTGAAATGGGCCGTTGATGCCACCTAGCAATACTAATAGAAAACCAGGGAGGATGTAGGCATAGCTGTAGGCATTGGCAGCTGCGCCTACTCCAAAGGCAGCAGCGATCGCTTGCTGACGCACTAACCCAAAGACTTTACTGATCAGGGTCGCTACAGCTACAATTCCGGCAATGCTAACTAAAGTTCGAGAGGGTTTCTTGATTGCAGACACAAACTCTTAAGAATTACTAAATGTACCTTACCTATTCAATCGCGAACTGTCAATTAGGAAAAGTATGTCCAACGACTATTTTTATTCTCAATTACCTGCTTTGGCAGATTTTTTGGAAATTACGAATTCCCAAAATTATGTTTCTGTACCTCCTGATTGGCAAGTTGTTGTTACAGATATTATCGGTTCTACGAAAGCGATCGAGTCAGGTCGTTACAAGGAAGTTAATCTAATTGGTGCTTGTTCAATTGTAGCTATTTTAAATATTACCAAAGAGTTTGAAGTGCCTTTCGTCTTTGGTGGAGATGGTGCTTCGTTGTTAATTCCGCCTTCACTTTTACCCCAAGCTAAACAAGCTTTATTAGCTACCAAAAACTTGGCAAAGCAGGAATTTAAATTTGATTTGCGAGTAGGAATTGTTCCGCTAACGGCAGTTAATCAAAATGGCTACGCTATCAAAATTGCTAAGATAAAAGCTTCAGAACATTATCATCAAGCAGTTTTTACTGGTTACGGTTTAACTCATGCCACAGATTTAGTCAAAAATCCAGAGTATGCAGATATTTATTTGGTTAATGAGCAAGAATATCAACCAGAAGCAGATTTTTCCGGGTTGGAATGTCGTTGGCAAGATATCCCTAGTCAGCATGGTGAGATAGTTAGTATTTTGGTATTAGCAACAGCTACTGAACAGAAAGAAGCTAATTGTATTTACAGGCAAGTTTTAAATAAATTTAGTGAAATTTATGGTGAAGAAATAGATTTCCATCCAATTCCGATCGACAATCTGAAACTGAGTTTTGATGAGAAAAAATTGATGCAGGAAGCGAAAGTTCGCTCACCAGTAGGTAACTGGTTACAACAGCAATTGTATTTATCCAAAATAAAACTAGAGAACTATTTAGGAGCATTTTTTATCAAATGGAAAGTCAAAGTTAATGACACCAATTGGGGAGAAGTTAAAAATCTTTTCTTAGATTCTACAGATTATAAAAAGTTTGATGATATACTGCGTATGGTTATTGCTGGTAACTCAGAACAAAGGCAGGAATTAACCAACTATTTAGAAACTCTGTATCAGCAAGGAAAATTAGTTTATGGATTACATCATTCCGATCGGGCTATAGTTACCTGTTTGGTTTTTGAGCGCAATGGTCGTCAAGTACATTTTGTAGATGGTGCAGATGGCGGTTACGCTTTAGCAGCTAAAGCAATGAAAAAAAGAATCAAAGCCCTAAATTATCAATAGAAACCCGATGAATTATCCTTTTATTTATCAATATCCTCCCCTATTTCCGGGAATTTTAATAAAACGTTATAAGCGATTTTTTGCCGATATTGAGTTAGCTACGGGAGAATTAATTACAGCACATTGCCCCAATACAGGGCCAATGACCGGAGTTTCTACACCTGGTAGTTTGGTACAAGTTTCTTATCATCCAAGTCCTACCAGAAAGCTTTCTTATACCTGGGAAATGATTCAAGTTTCTGATAATGAACCGACTTGGGTGGGAATTAATACAAATTTACCAAACCGGATCGTCAAGCTAGGCTTAGAAGCCGGAATTTTCCCAGAATTAAGTGATTACCAAGAAATTAAACCAGAGGTAGTTTATGGGCGAGATAAAAAAAGTCGCATTGACTTTTTATTATCAGGAAGCAAGGCAAATTTGCCTGTTTATGTGGAAGTAAAAAATACAACTTGGTCACAAGGTAGATTAGCAGTATTTCCCGATACTGTTACCACTAGAGGGCAAAAACATTTACAAGAATTAATCTCAATTTTACCCACAGGAAGGGCAGTAATGCTTTATTTTATTAATAGAGGAGACTGCGACAGTTTTGCTCCCGGAGATCTGGTCGATCCAGTTTATGGGAAAATGTTACGAGAAGCAGTAGCGCAAGGTGTGGAGGTTTTAGCTTATCGCTTTGACACTAAACCCGAAGGAATTCGCTACTTGGGAAAAGCAGCTTTTATCGCATCTACGCCCGAATTAAATGTAAATTCAAGTAATTGTTATCATTAAATTTAGGTACTTCTTATGAAGTGGTGGAACCGCCAAGGGATCTTTTTTAGAGAGAATTTGACAGTTAAAAGTGATATCTCTTTCCTTAATCAGGTATTATCATGGTTTGAGGAATTGTGTTTTCGTAATCAATCAAAACTTTCCTGGTTAGTACGTAAAACCGATCGCCAATACATACCTTTAGATGAGATTAAATTAGCCTTAGATGAAGGTTTTACCAATGCGGTACGTCACGCCCACGAAAAATTACCGCCAGAAACCCCGATCGAAATTCAATTTAGCAGTTGGGACGATCGCATCGAAATTCGGATTTGGGACCGAGGAGACCCCTTCGATCCGAATACCTTACCAGAACCAGCACCCGGTTCGCTGCAAGAAGGTGGTTTTGGTTGGTCATTAATTCGCCGCTTGACCGATGGTGTATCTTATGAACGAGGCGAAGATGGGCGAAATTGTCTGTTGCTAGTGAAACGAAAACCTTAATATTTGATATGATTTAGGTTTGAGCGATCGCTAAACTTATCTATGATTAATAACTCAGCTATTCAATTTAAATATAATGCACTTTACAAACCCAATCAGTTAATTTGTGGCATCGGACAAACCGCGATAATTACAGGATGGACTGTCAGACAAACAATAGCTAAACATTTGTCCCCTGATAATTACGCTGTAATTGGTAATTTATATAGCCCAACCAGAGGAATTTCCTTTCTAATTCGCAATTTATTAGCTAATCCTTATGTGAGAAGATTAGTAATTTTAAACGCCACCAAAGAAGATAAAAATGCTGGTAGTTGTCAGTGTTTATTAGACTTTTTTGAGCATGGATTTATTGAAGGCAAAAGCGACACGGGACGAGATTGTTGGGTAATAAAGTCTCCAGTTACAGGTTACATTGATATAGAAATTACAGCCACAGCTTTAGAAAAATTACGGCAAAATGTTGAAGTAAAACAAGTTAATTCAATTACCGAAGCAGTAGATTTAGTTAAGTTATATTCAGCAAAAGAAATTTTAGCACCTTGGGGAGAACCGTTAGTTTTTCCTCAACTTGAAGTTACTCCAACTCTATTACCAGGACATCGTTACGGACATCGCATTGAAGGCAAAACAATAGCCGAAACTTGGGTAAAAATCATCCACCGAATTAAGACGACTGGCACAGTAAGACCTACTGGTTACGATGGTAAATGGCAAGAGTTAATTGATTTAATGGCAGTGGTTACTGATGAACCAGAAAATTTTTATTTTCCCGAACCCAATTATTTACCGATCGACAGAAGTTTTCTAGAAGAATATATTTCCCAAATCTTAGATGATTCGCCTTACAGAGAAGGAGTTAAATACACTTATGGGCAACGTTTAAGGTCTTGGTTTGGCAAAGATCAAATTGAACAAGTGATTGAGAAACTGATAGCTGATATCGATTCTGCTAGGGCAGTAATGTCACTTTGGGATGTGAAAGATCATGAAGAAAATCAAAGCCCACCATGTCTTAATCATATTTGGGTAAGAATAGTAGAAAATGAATTATCCTTAACAGCAACTTTTCGTAGTAATGATATGTTTAGTGCTTGGCCTGCAAATGCAATGGGATTAAGGGCTTTGCAGCAACATATCCGAAATGAAATTGCTAAAAGGTCTGATTATGATTTAAGAATGGGGCCACTAATTACTATTAGTCAAAGCAGTCATATTTATGATGATTGTTGGGAAAATGCAGATAATGTAATTCAGTCTCAATATGTCAAAATTTGTCAGAAACGAGATTATGCCGACCCTGTTGGTAGTTTTATAATTACTGTACAGAATGAAAAAATTATTGTGGAACATACAACTCCTGGTTCTGGAGAAGTGATTAACTGTTACTCAGGAAAATCTGCCAAACAAATTTATAGACAAATTGCCACAGATTGTCCGGGTATTCAAGTAGAACACGCGATGTATTTGGGAACAGAATTGCAAAAGGCAGAGATTGCTTTGTCAATTAAAGAAGGTTTTGTATACGAACAAGATAAAGTAATTTCTATCCCTAATATTCTAGTTAAAAATCAAGAGTAGATAATTTAAATTGCTCGGAATTAGGGCAAGCTAAAACCCGATCGCGTCCTTGTTCTTTTGCTTGGTAAAGTGCTCGATCGGCACTCTTCAAAAGTGTGGTGGGAGAAGTGCAAAGACTAGGAACCATACTGGCAACTCCTAAACTTAAAGTAACAATATTGCTAACTTTAGAATTATCGTGAGCGATCGCTAATTCCTTAATTTTTGTCTGAATTTCTTGAGCTACATGAATTGCTCCTGTTAAAGGTGTATTGGGTAAAATAATAGCAAATTCTTCTCCTCCATATCTGGCAACTAGATCTCTAGGACGTTTGGTGACTTGCTGAAGCTTGTTAGCAATTTGTTTCAGACATTCATCACCTGCTGGATGCCCATAAGTGTCATTATAAAGTTTAAAATAATCTACATCGCAAAAAATCAATGACAGAGGAAGTTGTTCTCTTCTAAGTATCAGCCACTCTTGTTCTAAAACTTCATCGAATCTGCGCCGATTTGCTACTTTAGTTAATCCATCTATATTGACAAGACTTTTTAATTCTTTGTTGGCAATTTTCAATTGATGATAAAGTTCGGCTTGTTGAATGGCGATCGCCACTTGTGTTGCTAATTTTTGTAGTAAATCTATTTCTAACTGTTGCCATTTCCTCGGATTAGAACAGTGATAAGCAACTAATAATCCCCACAATTGTTGACCTTTTAAAATCGGTACTACTAAACTAGCTTTAACTTGGAATCGTGCTAATAAATCAACATGACATGGCGTTAAACCAGCTGTATAAATATTTTCTATTGCCTGAATTCGACCATTTTTGTAAGGTTCGCCGCAGGTTTCTATAAAGTAAGTATCTTGAATGTTTGTTCCTACTGCTGGTGCCAATCCAGGGACTACAGACTCGATAACAATAGTACCACTCCAATCAGGTTCAAAACGATAAATAAATACTCGATCGGTATCAAGAAATTGGCGAACTTCAGCGACAGTAGTATTCAGAACTTGTGTTGAATCAAGGGATTGACGAATATTCTGCGCGATCGCTGTAATCATGCGCTCTTGCTCAGTTTGCTGTTTTAATACTTCCTCCGCCTCTCTCAGAGTTGCTTCCACCTGCTTACGCTCCTCTATCTCCGCTTGCAGTAATTTATATGCACTCTGGAACTTACCTGCATTACGGTAATGTAGCCAGGTTAATAAAATACAGTTCAACACAAGTGTGACAAACATTGTTACTAGTAGGAAGCTGAGGCAAGGCATAATTTTTAGCTGTTGCAGAATCTTTTATTTTAGTCAAAACAATTTTAATTGTTTTGTAATGATTATTACTTAACTAACTTTATAACCTGTATTTTACCTGAACAGCAATTTTAACTTCTTATTTCATACAAATTTAAAATGAACTACTGTAACCCGCTCCAACTTATTAAAGTTAGTATTAATACAGTAAGTATTAATACTGTAATCTGTAAGAATCACCGAGAAAATAGAAAACTTGATTTAAATCAAAGAGCTAATAAAAAATTTTTGGCAAACTGAGGCTAAGACTGAGTGAGAAGGTAGCAAACTTCCCTTTTACTCACACTTTCTGAAGTAAAATAAACTAAACTATACCATTTTGGTTGATAATTTTAATAACTTGGGTTCAACTAAATTCTATTGTGATTCCAGGCATTAATCTTTGTAAATTCTTTAAAGATTTTGTCTGCCAAAGAATTTTGTCTGAAGCTCGTAAAACTAGATTTGCATTACCTTTTTCTCGCACCTTGATGACAAACATAGACAGCATACTAATTCCTGAACTGTTGAGAAATTCTAATTCCTGCAAGTCTATTGTAAAATTAGGGATTTCCTCAAACACATTCATCAACAATTCCATGACAGGTCTATATTCCTCCATTCCAGCTAATCGCAGAAAACCTCGAAAGAACACAGTTGATGTCTCTAGATCGTGCCATATTTGATAGTCATCTGTTTTAATTTCCAGCAATTGTTTACACCTCCTCAAATTAATAGTATTTATTTACTATTTCTATCTCTTCGTAGTTTTTTGTTACTGCCAATTATATATCACTGGCTTAGTTTAGATATCAAAACGTGCTATGACACTTACATGAATAATTCTTAAATCTTGCTGTAAGTAATCGAATTTCCAGCCTAAGCGAGCAGAGTAATCATTAATTATAGTTAATAACCCGATGTTGGATTCTTCCATTCCCAGTGCGTTCTTTTCTAGCTGACGGGTATAAAATTCATCAGGATCGGAATTTAACAGTTCGCGGATAAATTTCTGATATTTTTCCACAATTATTTCGTGAGCGTAATTAGTAACCAGAAAAATCAATTCCTGTTCGTATAAATATAAAGTAATACTAATTGGTAAGTTAGCGGTTTTATCGCTGTATTTAACAGCATTTTCTAAAAGCTCGTTAGCAATATAACTAACTATACTTTTCACTGTTTTTTTTCGATTAAATTTGCTTTCGGAAGTGGCATCACCAGGGAAAAAAGCAGCGAAGTAGTCGCCTAAAAAGTCTGCTGATATACCATTGTGTTCCCAACGACGTTTTCGTGCCGCAGAGGTGGGAGAAAAATTTAAGGTGAGGTAGTCATTACTAACGGGGATTTCTTCTAGGAATTCCCCTAATATTTGAACTTTAGAAGATAGAGTCATAATTTATCTTTTCCTCTTGCTAAGTGTGGAATTCCGGCACTTGATGTTACGATTCTATCTTAAACTTTAATTTATATTCGTTTCTATCAATTCATTAAAAAGCGAACAGAAAATTTATCTATCAACAGATTAAATTTCCCTTTCAATTACGCCATTTTCCCTATTCCATAATAACTTATATAAAAATAATTTAATTTATAGCAGTCAATCCTCTATTTTATAACCAAATTCAGCTAAATGTAGGCGAGATTGCCGCCATTTTGGTTGCACTTTCACAAACAATTCTAGATAGATTTTTCCAGCGATCAATTTTTGCATTTGTTCTCTAGCGGCGCTACCAATCGCTTTCAGCATTCCCCCACCTTTACCGATTAAAATTCCTTTTTGGGAATCACGTTCAACATGAATTGTAGCCCAAACGCGAGTAATTGTTGGAGTTTCTTCTACTTGTTCGATCGTCACTGCTACTGAGTGGGGAACTTCTTCACGAGTTAATAGTAAAATTTGCTCGCGGATTAATTCGCCCATAATAAAACGTTCTGGTTGATCTGTGACTAAATCGGGGGGATAATAATAGGGGCCAGGTTCTAAGTTGCTAATTAATAAGTTTTGGAGTGCTTCTGTTCCTTCACTTGTCAAGGCGGAAAATTTGACAAAAGGCCAATTATAATTTGTAGCTATTTGAATGTAACTATCATCAATAGGTTGAAAGTTTGCGGGTTGTTGGTCTGATTTATTCAATCCTAAGATTACTGGAGTTTTGGTTTTTTCTAATAGTTCGACAATAAAACGATCGCCACCTCCCGCTGCTTGGGAAGCATCCACCAAAAACAGCAATAAATCCACTGATTGAATCGCAGATTGGGCATTTTTTACTAAAACTTCTCCTAAGCGGTGATGAGGTTTATGAATACCGGGAGTATCAACAAAAATTATTTGGGCTTTTTCTGTGGTTAAAATTCCTCGCAGACGATTGCGGGTAGTTTGCGCGACTGGGGAAGTAATGGCAATTTTTTGTCCTACTAATAAATTCATTAGGGTGGATTTGCCCACATTAGGACGACCGATAATGCCGATAAAACCTGATTTAAATTCCGGTGGTGCTGTGGGGATAGCAAATATTTCTGATTGGTGGAAAATTTCTTCTTGGTCGCTCATTTGCTCATCAACCTTGATATCTATGTTTGTCCTGATTCTGTTTAATTAAGCCAAACGATCGCCTTTTTATCAATCTAGCTTAAGTAGGGTTTTAGTTTGATTCTTAAGAAGTTCTGTAGCCACTTGAGCAGTGACAGGGGGACTAAACAAATAACCTTGCATACCATCGCAATCGATCGATCGCAAAAATTGTAATTGTTCTGCTGTTTCTACTCCTTCTGCAATCAATTGTAAGTTTAAAGCGTGTCCTAAATCAATAATAGTGGTAATAATTGCGGCATCTTTGGGATGGGAGATCAAATCATGAATGAATGAGCGATCGATTTTCAGTTTATCTAAGGGAAATCTTTTTAGCGACCACAGGGAAGAGTAACCTATACCAAAATCATCCATAGAAATATGTATTCCCATACTTCTTAAAGATTGCAATACTGCAATTGTAAAGTCTACATCTTGGATGGCAGTACTTTCAGTAATTTCTATTTCTAAATATTCTGGTTCTAAACCTGTTTCGTGCAAGACTTTAGTGATAGTTTTGACTAGATCTTTTTGCTGAAATTGTTTAGCGGAAAGATTAACTGCTATACGAATTTGTGGTAAACCAGCTTGTTGCCAAAGTTTGTTTTGTTGACAAGCGGTTCTTAATACCCATTCTCCAATTTGAAAGATTAATCCGGTTTCTTCTGCTACTGGAATAAATTGATCTGGACGAATTAATCCTTTTTCTACAGATTGCCAACGAATTAATGCTTCCATTCCCACAATTTTGCCTGTAGCTATATCTAATTGGGGTTGGTAGTGTAATAAAAATTCTGTTCTTTGTAAGGCTTTGTATAAGTTATTTTCTAACACCATGCGTTCTAGGGCTTTATCTCCGATCGCAGGAGTATATACTTGATAGTTATTCCGCCCTTTTTGCTTGGCTTTATACATCGCAGCATCGGCATTTTTCAGTAGTGTTTCTGTATCTTCTCCATCGTAAGGAGCAAAGGCAATTCCAATACTAGCTTTCACGTAAAATTCTTGAGTATTAAAATCAAAAGGAGCGCTGATTACTTGCAGAATTCGCTCTACAATATTCACTGCATTTTCCGCACTGTGAATCCCTGGTAATAAAATAGTAAATTCATCTCCGCCCCAACGTGCTATTAAATCTCCTTCCCGTAAACAAGCTTGCAATCTTTGAGAAACTTGTTTTAATAATAGATCGCCTGTAGCATGACCAAGAGTATCGTTAATGTTCTTAAAAAAATCTAGATCTAGAAATACTACTGCCAGCATTTTATCACCTTGTTGCAGGTGAGCTAGTTCTAGGGAAAGGCGATCGTTAAATAGTAATCTATTAGGTAAACCTGTGAGTAAATCGTGGGAAGCTTGATGTTTAATTGTATCTTCCACACGCTTTTGTAGCACTGCCATATAAAGATGTAATCCCAAGGCTTGTGCTAATTTAATTTCATCTTGAGTCCATGCTTTCGTTTGTCCTTTTTTAATGTCTCGCCAAGCTTGAAAAGATTTGCGAGGACGAGCATTTCTTTTGTCTTTTTTCAATCTTCCCGCCCACAATCTTTCGGTTTCAATTTCATTTCTAAACAGTGTGAGGCATCCCACACATTGTTGATGATATTGCAGAGGAACGATTAATAAAGAGCGAATGTCTGTAGATTCAAAAGCGGAGATTAATTCCTTAAACTGAGGTTCTTGATAGAGATCGGTAATAATATAAATCTGCGAAACTGGATGTTTATTATCAGGGGAATCTTGATTAATTGATTTTTGAGATTCGTTTGAACCTTTTGGAAAAAAGTTAGTTTCTATTGTTGGTTTTGTCAAGCTCCAAGATGGAGATAAAATAGAGCAATCAAGAGATTTTGTATCCTCGTTTTTATCTAATCCAATAATTTTTTGCCAAAATACAGTTTCTTCCAATTCTGGTGTATTTACTTCTTCCCCATAAATATAAATTTGTGCAGATTCTCCAATACAATTAGGTGTAATGTATAGTCTACCTCCAGAACAATCGAGGGCTTTAACTGCTTGTTCGAGGACGGTATGACGAATTTTTAAACTGTCGATCGGGGAGTGTAAAATTTGGCTGATTTGATTGATTGTTGCTTCATGTTCTGCTTGATTTCTGGCTCGAAAAAGTAGGTTAGATTGAGCGATCGCGATCGACAATTGATCGACTAACAATTGTACAATTTTTAGCTCTCTTTCGGAATAACGACGTGCTTTTGCATGGTGAGAAACTAACAAACCCCAGAGTTGATTTTGGTGCAAAATTGGCACAGTTAACGAAGAACGCACCCCCATTGTAGAAAGATATTCTGCATGACACTCATCTACTTCACAATAACGAATATCCTCCGAAGTTAAACTTTCTCCTGTATGCGGACAATCTAATTGACTGAGAATTTTTCGCCCAGCAGTCACATCCACAATTACTCTCTGACGGGCTTTCAAAAACATCTGACGTGCATGGTAAGGAATATCATCAGCGGGAAAATGCAAACCTAATAGAGAAGGTAAACGATGATTATGAATAGACTCTGCAATTACTTCCCCACTACCATCAGTATGAAATGAATAAATTTTTACTCTATCTGTATTTAAAAAACTGCGGATCTCCTCTACCGTCGTTGCCAAAATTTCTGGTAACTCTAAGGAACGACGAATTTTAGTAGCAATTCGATTCAATAAGCTCTCTTCTGCGCTAAGTGAAGCAGCCTTTATTTCTTCTTTCAATTGAGATGTGGTTTTGCTTTTTCCTTGAGCCATGCTCTTAATCCGATCGCTCCAATAAGCTGTTATGTTACCCTTATCTGTACTTAAGTATTTTTTTCTCTTACTTCCTTTAAAAACTTTTACTGTATCTATTTGTATATAATTTTACTTCATTTTACTGCGGAATTCACAAAATTAGATTTAATTTATTTAAATTTACATTAATTAAATAAGTTTTAAAACAAAATTTATCGTAAAGCGTTAAAATATGCAGTCAAGTAAGGAGCAAGCATTGATTAGGAGATACTATTAGTAATTATCTACTAGTGGCTGAAAATTGGTAAAAACTCCCACTAATACTGAGTTACAGATGGAAAAATTAAGGTAATTATTATGAATTTAGCAAAACGCAGTTTTACATTTGAAGAAAGTCATATCTCAATTATTCAATTAATCACCAAATTTGGCGGACAACCCGTTTGGCTGAATAAAACCGAAGCCACTTGGCCCTTATCTCCAGAAACCGGGAAAAAAATGTTATTTATGGGTCAAATTGCCCTAGAAGAAGCTATTTTTCCTAATAGCAAAGAAGCAATAGCTTATCTATTTTTTGCCGATGAAGTAGAATTACTTTACAACGAAGCAGTTGCCATTGTAATTCAAACTAAAGAAGCAGTTTATAAAACTGTCAATTACGATCGGGTAGACACTCCATTAGAATACGTTTCCGCAGCAACGGGAGAGGGAGTTTATGAACTTGATGAAGACCAGCAAAAACTCCCCGCAAAAGATTACAATGTTTTGTTATGCGACCTGGAAATAGAAACAGCAACTCCACTCAATGAACGTTGGGATTGTTGGAATGATTTAGATTTAGATACAGGCTATAATTTCTCTAAACCTGAGTTGGCAGGTAATAAAATAGGCGGTCAAGCGATTTACGTTGAAAACGTAGAAGCCCCTCTTTGCTATGAATCAGAAGATTGGCATTTGCTGTTACAACTAGCCCCAAAAGAAGGTTATTGGGATTTGTCACTGCAAGACAAAGAGATTTATCAACCCAATTTTTATCCTTTTTTTATGCAGATGTATCCTTTTAGCATTGTGTCTATTTTCATCTCTAAAGATTACACTCAAACAAAATGTTATATTCAGAATCCCTAAAATATTTCAGGTTAGATTTTGCTTGAATCAAATAACTCACAAATTAACTATGCAATATACCCTTTCTGAACTAAATCAAATGAAGCAAGAAGCTTTTACTGAAGCTTTAGGAACAATCTTTGAACATTCGCCTTGGGTTGCAAAAATTGCTTGGCAAAAACGACCTTTTGCTGATTTATCTGCTTTACATCAAACTATGGTAGGAGTTGTTCAAACAGCTAGTAAAGAACAACATTTAAATTTAATTTGCGCCCATCCAGACTTGGGAACTAAAGCAAAAATGGCGGAGGCTTCTGTGAAAGAACAAGCTGGCGTAGGTTTGGATAGATTAACGCCTGAAGAATATCAACGCTTTAATTTACTGAATCAAACTTATAAAGATAAATTTGGTTTTCCTTTTATTATTGCGGTGAAAAATCACACAAAAGATAGTATTTTAGCTGCTTTTGTGGAGAGGATTAAAAATTCGCCCGAAGCAGAAATGGCACAAGCATTAACTGAAATAGCCGAGATTGCCAAGTTTCGTTTAAATGATTTGATTATTGGGAAAAACAGTTAGCAAAAAATGTTACAATACAGCGGGTTCTAGCATGGAAATTGTGCCTGCACTGGCATCTATTTCTACTTCTAAACCGATGGGTAATGTGACTATTGGTTCAATATGACCGATCGTGGCACCATACCATGCTGGAATGCCTAGTGGTTGGATGTGATCTTGCAAGACTTCTTCTAATGTGAGAGAACCGTAATCGGCATCTGGTAAACAATCTCTACATTGCCCAAAGATAAAGCCAGCTAGTCGATCGAACACTCCCGCTAATTTTAAATGCGTCATCCAGCGATCGACCCGATAAATATTTTCCCTCACTTCTTCTAAAAAGAGGATAGCACCATTTAAATCGGGCAGATAAGGAGAACCAACCAAAGTAGATAATACCGAAAGATTTCCGCCAAAAAGTCTACCCCTTGCCTTGCCGGGAGTGATAGTTTGAATTCGATATTTCACTTGGATCAAACTGTCTGTATTATTCCCATTTTTGGGGTTTTGAAAAGTTGGAGTTTCGGCAGAAAACAACACGCGACGGAAATAATCAGTTTGTGCTTTTGACCAAGAAGTTAACCCGTTAGGGCCGTGAAATGTGATTAAATTTGTTTTTGCATTAATTGCCAATAATAAGGCGGTTAAATCGCTAAAACCAACAATAATTTTCGGATTACGGCGAATTTTTTCGTAATCAAGATAGGGCAAAATGCGACTGCATCCCCAATCGCCCCTAATTGGTAAAATAGCGGCTATTTCTGGATCGGCAAAAAATAGATTGATGTCAGCGGCCCGATCGCGATCTTTGCCTGCCAAATAACCATATCGATCGAGAAGATGAGGTGCAAGTTTAGGCACAAGTCCCAATCCTCGCACAGCATCTTGGACGATTCCTATTTGTTCTTTAACAAATGTTGCACCAGCAGGACTTACTAATCCCACAGTAGCACCAGGTTTTATGCGTGCAGGTTTTAGCGTTCGAGAAGATTTTGGCGATCGATTTTCTTGTGCCGTTCCTGACTCAAGGGAGGAAGCGATCGCACAAGATAAAGCAGTAACAACAACTTGGAAAAAGTGACGACGATTAGGCATTTTAGATTGAATAATTTCTATTTAAAATCTGCATTTTCTAAATTGTAATAGATATTTTTTTTTGCTTGATCTGCTCTAAAGAAAATACCTTGATTACCGAACCTTCAGCCACAAAAGAAACGCTTGGATGTAAATGTTGGAAAGCCAAAATAATTTGATCGCGATAACCTTGAGAATTTTCACACACCCAAACGGTTTGAAGTTTTTTACCAATAAAAGCATTGTACCAAATATGATTCTCTAATCTTTTACTTGATGATACTAACTCCTCCATTACCATTGGATTTGTAGGCATCGCCACTTGATTTATAGGCATCAAACTTTTAGGTTTCACTATTATTTCAATTTCATCAGTATCAGCAATTGGTTGCAGTATGAGTTCTTGATCTTGAAAAATAAGTTTAACTTTCTCCAACCAGAGTTCATTGCTACTAAATTCTTTGCTTTCCCAAACTGACATAGATATTAAAGGTTTGCCAATCGGAAAATCAAATTCATCTTCCACCATATTTCTCCCGTTTTTTCCGTGCTTTTTTTTAGATTGTAGTAAGGTGGGACAATGCCCACCTCACTAACTTATTTAATTACAGCAGAATGTCCTTGAATATTAGTTGCAGGTTCAAACCTACCACCTAAATATTTGGCGAGAAACTCTTCAGCAACAGCAAAGAAATGTAGGCGATTTTCGGGACGGGCAAAACCGTGACCTTCATCGGTGTAAAGCACATATTCTACAGGTAAATTTGCTTTTTTCATTGCTTCCACTATTTGGTCACTTTCTGATTGCTTCACCCTTGGATCGTTGGCACCTTGACCAATTAGCAAGGGCTTTTTAATGCGATCGACAAAAAACAAAGGCGATCGCGATCTCAAAAACTCCGGTTCCGTCTCCATATTGCCAATCCGATGATACATTTGCACCTTCAATGGTTCCCAATAAGGAGGAATAGTTTGCAACAAAGTAATCAAATTACTAACGCCCACAATATCCACCCCACAAGCAAATACTTCCGGCGTAAAAGTTAAACCAACTAATGTGGCATAACCACCATAAGAACCGCCCATAATGGCAACTTTTTCCCGGTCAGAAATGCCCTTCTCCACCAACCAATTTACACCATCAATTAAATCATCGTGCATTTTGCCAGCCCACTCCCGATTGCCAGCATTCAAAAAATCTTTGCCGTAACCAGTAGAACCGCGAAAATTCACTTGTAAAACCGCATAACCTCGGTTAGCTAACCATTGCGCTTGCGAATCATAACCCCAAGTATCCCTCGCCCAAGGGCCACCATGAACTAATAAAACCGTCGGTAAATTTTCTGCGGCAATTCCTACCGGAGTAGTTAAGTAACCATGAATAGTTAAACCATCTCTTGATTGATAAGAAATAGGCTGCATTGCTGCTAATTGCAACCCTTCTAACTTCGGTTGATTGCTAAACAGAAAAGTGCTGGTTTTTGTTTCCCGATTATAGGCGTGATAGTAAACAGGGCCATCATCAGTCATGTAAGCAACTAGCCAATTTTTATCAGCTAAATCTCGACTGCTGATAAAAAACTCTCCTGCCCGAACTTTGGCAATTTCAGCAAAATCTGCGGCAATACTTTCGTCTAAAATTTGCCATTCCTGCTTATCTTTGTAAAAAGAAACTGCTTCAATAACTCGTGTTATTGGTTGCACCATCACACTACCAACATCATATTGTGGGTCTTGAGCAATGATAGTTTCTTGACGATTAGCAAGATCCAAAGCAATTAAACGTTGGGCATTAGCATCATGATTGCCTTCAATATATAGGGTTTTTCCATCAGCAGAAAAATCTACAGCATTGCCATCTTCATCTGGCCCCCAATGGCGCAAAACTTCCCATGTTTTATCAGTGGTTTCCCGAAATAATAAATCCGAACCACCATCAGGTGTACTCGCAGTAGCGGCGCGAATTTGAAATTCAGCGTCAGCCGTCCAACTAACAATATTACCGGGATTTTCTGTATCGAACTCTACTGCACCATTTTCTAAATTGATGCGGAAAACGTCAAATATTTGCGGGTTGTTTAAGTTCATTCCCACTAATACTAAATTGGGAAATTTGGGGTCGAGTTCGATCGGTTCTGCTTTGACACCTTGAAATGGTGTTAAATCTCGAACAATTTTTGATTTAACGTTCACCAAGTAAAGATGAAAATTTTCGTCGCCGTCCGAGTCTTGCATATACATTAGCCGATCGGGGTTGTAAGTCCAGAAGAAAATCCGAATCCCCCGCTTTTTGTCAGCGGTGATGATTTGGTCGTCTTCCTGTCCGATCGATCGCAGCCAAACTTGCAAGATGTTATTCTCATCAGGGGCAATATACGCTAAATATTTGCCATCTGGTGAAAGTCTGGGGCTAGTTTTTTCTGGGTTCCCAAACAGAATTTCACGGGGAATTAGCGGTGGCAGATTTGCTTGGGATCTTTCTACTGTTGCTGATTGCATTGTTATTTAGTAGGGTTTAGTTACCTTTTATTTATTCTGCACATAACATCGGCAATTCATCACAATGGCGGGAAATGTTGCACGTCCGATTACTTGACTAATAAAAAGGAATATGTTAAAAGGGCTATGCAGTAGGAGCAATGCAGGTTAATAACCCACTCACAGGGCTAGAAAATAAAGGTCACAGAAGTAGTACTATTGCTAATTGTCGAGGAGTCAGCACGGGCTTATGAAAATTAACCACAGCGTCAGCAAGAGATTAACTCAACCTCTAATTTGGATGGCTTTTTGCATTTCAGCTGGTTGGGGAGCATCAGCTTTGATGTTAGCTCAACCTAGCTTTGCACAAGCAGATAGTTTGCGACTTCAACCTGGTGCTTCACCGAGAAGAACTCAACCCAATTCTTCAGCAGGTGCGGGTGATTTTGAAGTTAAGGAAGACAAGTTACAAAGATGTGTTGTTAATGCAACTGATAATAAGAAAAAATGCACAGATGTTGTTTCTGGTTATGGGCAAATTGTCAGTTATGGTACTGACCTTTATAGTCAGGGAAATATGACTGATGCGGAAAGAATTTTTAGAGGATTGATTACTGCTTTTCCCAAGGAACCAACTCCTTATTTAAGGTTAGGAATAATTTTGGAGCGCCAAGGTGATGGGGAAGGTGCGATCGAGCAATATCGCAAAGCAATAGAAATTAATCCCAAACACGCCGTCGCTCGGAATTCTCTAGGTGTCACTTTAGCTAAACAAGGTCAATTGTCAGAAGCGATCGATCAATGGAATGAAGCTTTAAAAATTAATGCTGAATATGCTGATGCTTTAACTAATTTAGGACTAGCTTTCTTGCAACAAGGTAAAAAAGATGAGGGTGTTGCTAATTTAAAGAAAGCCCAAGAATTATTCATTAAACGCAGGGAATTTGCTAAAGCTAAACAAGTCGAACAAATTCTACAGCAAATTGATTCTCGTGCCACTTAAGAAGGGGACAAGGGGACAAGGGGACAAGGGGACAAGGAGACAAGGAGACAAGGGGACAAGGAGACAAGGGGACAAGGGGACAAGGGGACAAGGGGACAAGGGGACAAGGGGACAAGGGGACAAGGGGACAAGGGGACAAGGAAAATTTATTTCTCCCCTGCTCCCCTGCTCCCCTGCTCCCCTGCTCCCCTGCTCCCCTGCTCCCCTGCTCCCCTGCTCCTCTGCTCCCCTGCTCCCCTGCTCCCCTGCTCCTAGTCTTTACATTTATTTATAATTATTAAATAGTTGCTATTTTTATAATTTTACACTCATGCTCCTCCGACCTAATCAACGCACCAAGTTAGATGACACGGATGATTCCCTGTTCTACTCTTTCCCTCGCTTTGTTACTCATGTAGATGATGGGTTTATTCAGCAATTAAGTGATTTGTATCGGGAACGCTTAAAACCTAATACTCGGATTTTAGATATGATGAGTAGTTGGGTTTCGCATCTACCAGATGATATAGAATTTGCTCATGTGGAAGGTCATGGGATGAATGAAGAGGAACTAGCACGTAATCCTCGCTTAAATCATTACTTCGTGCAGAATCTCAACCAGAATCCTAAAATGCCTTTGCCCGATCGAGATTTTGATGCCGTTCTTAACTGTGTTTCTGTGCAGTATTTGCAATACCCAGACGCTATTTTTTCCGAAATTCATCGCATTTTAAAACCTGGTGGAATCGCAATTATTAGCTTTTCTAACCGAATGTTTTATCAAAAAGCTATTACTGCATGGCGTGATAATTCGGAAATTGGTCGAGTAGAATTAGTCAAGCGCTATTTTACTCTAGTTCCCGGTTTTAGTGAACCAGAAGTAATTATTCATGCCTCCACTGTTCCCAAAATTTTACAGTTAATTGGTGTTGGTGGTGGCGATCCTTTTTATGCAGTAATAGCAACGCGAATTGATTAATTTGTATTAATCTGTAGGGTGCGTTAGCCAAGCGTAACACACCCTACGCTGAGGATTTCTAACTTTCTAATTGTTCCAAAATTTCTTTTGTTTGATTGCATAATTGTTCGTGACAATGACCGTTACTAGCAATTAAGCAACCCCATTGATTTACATCTCCTCGATTGTAATTGAGAGGAGAGCCATCTAAATAAGTAAATTTTCCTCCAGCTTCAGTGAGAATTAATTCGGGTGCAGCAATATCCCAATCTTTAGGTGCAGATTTACTGGAAAGAGAAATGTAAACATCGGCTCTTTGTTCGATGATAGTGGCAATTTTGCAGCCAACACTACCGACATATTGTTGATTTTTGCAGGGTAAATGTTGCAATAAATAATTAAATCGTTCATCTCGGTGAGTGCGACTGACTACTAATGATAAATCTTCAAGGTTTTGGCGTTGAGAAACTGTTACGGGAGTGGCATTTCCCTGGCGTGTTTCCACAAAAGTACCGCCACCTTTAAGGGCATAATATAATTTTTCTGCTTCGGGCCAAACTACTACGGCAGCTATGGGACGATGTTGATAAACTAAGGCAATTTGTACTGCATATTCGCCTGTTTGTTCGATAAAATCTCTAGTGCCATCTAAGGGGTCAATAATCCAAATCCATTCTTGAGATAATGGGGGAGATAAGACTCCTTTTGATTGGAATTTGTATGTTTCTTCGGTGAGATAACCAAAGTCTTGGGTGCCAAAACTGGCTTGTAAATTATCGAGAATATATTGGTTTGTCACTAAATCTGCTGCGGTGACTGGCCCTTCTTTTTTCTCTTGGATGTTTAAGTCGCCGCGATCGGACTCTCCACGATAATACGATCGCAGGATATCAGCTGCACCCCAACCTACCGATCTGGCGATCGCCAGTACTTCTTCTAACCCTTCAAATTGGTCTTTTCCTAAATATTTCAACACTACTAAACTTCCTTATAATTTTGGCAGTTGTTTATTGATGCTATCCGTTGCTGTCACCAACTTGCTCGCAATTTGAGCCCCGCTTGTTTGGTTAACCAAGATTTTACAAGATAAAAGACAAAACTGGCATTTATTTAATTTATATTTTGTATTTCCTATTTATGTTTTCATTGTAAAACATCCCAGCTTCTCAAGTCAAAAAATTCCCTGAGACATCCACCGTCTTGTGCCAAAATATTGGCAAGATTGAGCAGCAACTTTCGCCGCTTCTTGGAGTGCAGGGAGGAAATCTTGATGCAAAATATAGTGGCAGAAGGCTCCATGAAAGATATCTCCTGCACCCAAAGTATCTACTGGTTTAATTGCGGGAACTTCTATGATTCCAGCTATGTCTTTTGATAGATATTGGATTGGTTTTTCTCCTTGAGTAATGGCAATGTGAGGAATACCTAACCCCGCTAAATAAGCGAACACTTGTTCTGTAGTTTCGCAACCAGGAGGATAAAAATTAGCCGAACATATTGCATAATTTACTAAAGGTAACAACTCTTCAAATCCAGGTTTCCAACTGCCACCATCTACTACTATGGGAATACTTTTTGCTTGACTCTGTTTGGCAATTTTTTGGCTGACTGCCATTTGATGACCGTCGATTAAAATAATGTCAATATCTTGTAAGATTTCATTCGGAATATTTTCTGCTGCCACTTGGGATTTCGTGGCATTGATGGAAATCACTGCTCGATCGCCTGTAGAATTAGTAACAAGAATAGAAGATACTGGTGGTGCTTCTAATCGAGTCGGCTCTAAATCCTGAATTTCTAACTGATAATTCGCTAAATCAGAGCGAATTAAATGAGTTATTGGGTGCTGTCCAACTACTCCTAAAATTTGTGCGCTATTCTCCCAATAACTAAAGGTTACAGCAGCATTTGTAGCTGGCCCACCTGCGGTTACAGTATAATCTAAAGCTACAATTTTTTGATTGATACCAGGCGGGCTTGAGGTTAAATAAACTAAATCTAACGTTACTAATCCTACAAAAAGTCCCCTTTTCCCCATAACTTCATTTTTATCTCAGCTATTAGAATTTAACATTAATTTAGAGAATATTGCTTCATCTTTGTCAAACCCAAGCTCTGAGGAAAATACTCGCTTAATGCTTTGAATAAGCAATCGTCACAAAGTTTAATTTTAGCTTACTAAGAAATTATTTACAAAATATTTTATGTAAAATCGGTAAAAGGAGAAAAATTTACAGCATATTTAAACAGAGAAATTGTTTATGCAAGAAATATTCAAAAATTTGTTTTTTTCAGAAAATTTTGTACCTCACGGACACTGCTATTTGTGGAATCCTGGCTTAGTTTGGTTGCACCTACTATCAGACGGGTTGACAGCACTAGCTTACTATTCAATACCGTTAATGCTGGTCTATTTTGTCCATAAGCGGCACGACTTACCTTTTAAAAGCATTTTTTTCTTGTTTAGCGCTTTTATTGTTACTTGTGGGACAACTCACCTATTAGAAGTTTGGACATTGTGGCATCCTGTTTATTGGCTTTCTGGAGGTGTCAAAGCACTGACGGCGTTGGTTTCAATGTATACAGCATTAGAATTATGGCCTTTAATTCCCCAAGCTTTAGCACTTCCTAGTCCGGCAGAATTAGAAACCGCTAATCAAAAGTTAGCAGCGGAAATTGCGGAAAAACAACAAGTAGAAGCGACTTTAAAGCAGAGGGAAGCGCACTTTCGATCGCTTTTTGAAGGGGCTAGTGTGGGGATTGAAATTATTGATTTGGCGGGGAGAACGATCGCAGTTAACCCAGCATTACAAAAAATGTTAGGTTACGATGAAAAAGAACTGACTACCTTCGATTTTACAGAAACTATTACTTTACAAACATCGGCTAATGAAGCAGATAAAAATATAAATTCTGCTACAGATAAACGTTATTTGTTAAGAAATAGACAGGCTTTAAATGAGAGCGATGGTTATCAAAAAGAAAGGCGTTACCTTTGCAAAAATGGGCAGATGATTTGGTGCCAAGTTCATGCTTACTTAGTGCGCGACGATCGGGGTAGACCACAATTCTATATTCGCATGGTGGAAAATATTACCGATCGCAAACAAGCATTAATAGAATTACAGCAATATCAGGAACGCTTAGAAGATTTAATCGGAGAACGTACAGCTTTACTCACTCAAGTAAATCAACAACTTTCTTGGGAAGCTAGTCATGATGCCCTAACAGAATTAATTAATCGTCAGGAATTTAGAAAACGTTTAGAGGAAGGTTTGGGAACAGCTAAAACCCAAAATCAACAACACGCAATCTGTTATTTAGACTTAGATCGATTTAAAATTGTGAATGATACTTGCGGTCATGCTGCGGGTGATGAACTATTGCGCCAAGTGAGTAATTTGTTGCAAAAGCAAGTGCGCCAAACTGATGTTTTAGCAAGACTTGGTGGCGATGAATTTGGTTTGCTTTTGCATAATTGTTCTATTCAACAAGGACAAGCTGTTGCTCAATCACTTTTAGAAAGTATCCGGCAATTTCGTTTTATTTGGGATAATCAACCTTTTGCTATTGGTGTAAGTATTGGTTTAGTGAGAATCACTGCCGAAACTAAAAACATTGAAACTTTGATGAATATGGCTGATTCTGCTTGTTATCAGGCTAAGAATAATGGTCGTAATTGCATCTATACTTACGAACCTGATGATGTGGAAACAACACAAACAAATCTAGCTGAACAATGGTTAAAGAAAATTAATCAAGCAATTTCTGCTCAGAAAACAAATAATTTAGCAAGCAATCAATTCCGTTTATATAGTCAACAAATCTCTAACCTAAGTTCTCGCTCATCTCGATCGGAATTTCAAGAAATTTTGTTGCGCTTAGTGGATGAAAATGGAGAAATAATTCCGCCAATGGCTTTTTTACCTGCGGCAGAACGTTATGATTTAATTACGACGATCGATCGCTGGGTAATTGATACTGTTTTTGGCATATTACATCAGCAAAGTCAGGAAGCACAAAGTCGTTGTTTGTATGCAATTAATTTATCAAATTCTAGCGTGAAAGATGAGGGATTAGTTGATTTTCTCAAAGCACAATTGAATACCCATAAAATTCTGCCGCAATCTATTTGTTTTGAAATTTCCGAAACCGCGATCGTTGCTAATTTGAGTACAGCAACTAAATTAGTAGAATCATTAAAAAGTTTAGGATTTAGTTTAGCTTTAGATGATTTTGGTTGTGGAATTTCTTCATTGAATCAACTCAAAGAAGTACCTGTTGATTACTGGAAAATCAGTGGCAATTTTGTTAAACAGATAGGAGATGACGCGATCGCCTACGAAATGGTAAAAATGATTAATCGAATTGCACATATATTGGGAATAAAAACTATTGCCAAGTTTGTTACCGATCGTAGTATCCTGTTAAAATTGAAAGAAATGGGAGTAGATTACGCTCAAGGTTACGGAATAGCCAAACCTCACCCTTTAGTAGTTAATTCTCATTTGATCTACGAAAGTATTGGAGTAGATGATTAGTGTTATTTTGAATGGTAAATTATTAATTAAAATATGGGAACACTTTACTTAGTAGCAACTCCCATTGGTAACTTAGAAGATATGACTTTTCGGGCAATTAGAATTTTACAAACAGTAGACCTAATTGCGGCAGAAGATACACGCCATACGGGAAAATTGCTGCAACATTTTCAAATTAAAACGCCACAATTGAGTTATCACGAGCATAATAGTCAGCAAAGAATTCCCGAATTACTGTCACAATTGAGTCAAGGAAAAGCGATCGCACTCGTAACCGATGCCGGAATGCCATTAATTTCCGATCCGGGATATGAATTAGTTAAAGCTTGCATTGCACAGGGAATTTCTGTAGTTCCCATTCCCGGCGCAAATGCAGCAATTACCGCTTTAAGTGCAGCTGGATTAGCTACAGATAAATTCGTTTTTGAAGGCTTTTTACCAGCTAAAAATAAAGAACGCCGTACCTATTTAGAAACATTAAAAAGTGAAACTCGCACGATAATTTTTTACGAATCTCCGCACCGTTTGCGGGAAACTCTACAAGATTTAGGCGCAATTTTGGGCGAAGAAAGAGAGATTGTTTTAGCCAGAGAGTTAACCAAAATGCACGAAGAATTTTGGCGGGGAATGATTGGCGATGCGATCGCGCACTATACCAACCGCGAACCTCAAGGCGAATTTACCTTAGTAGTTGCTGGCGCTACTTTAGAAAAACCCCAACTTTCAGAAGCAGCAATTAAAGCTGAATTACAAAACTTACTGAGGCAAGGATTATCTCGTTCTGACGCTAGTCGTCAATTAGCTCAACAAACTTCTCTTCCCCGTCGCCAAATTTACCAGTTAGCACTAACAATTCCCGAACCTAATTTGGCTGAGGAATAAGGTTTAGGATCTCCCTTAGTTGTGGTAGAAAACCCTGATTTTGGGGACTGGGGACTGGGGACTGGGGACTGGGGACTGGGAAACCTTACTATTTTTAACTATCTTGAAACACTTCTTGCGAGAACATTTCTGATAAGGTGCGAAGATAGGGCAAAAATGGTGCTACATGATCTAACGATAAGCGATCGTGCATTTCCCAAAGCATATTGTGTAACATTTCCTGCACTAAAGTCCAACTGACTTGCAAACGCGGATATAACATCACACAAAGCGGGAAAAGTTCCTGTTGTACAGAGCGAATATTACTTTCTAAAACACACAAACACAGGTAAACTTGGAACATTTCCACATCACGAATGCTGGAAATTTTCACTACTTCTGAACGTAACGATCCAGAGTAACTTTCATAGCTAGGGTGCTGACGAATTACCCGATCGTAAACTGCATAAGCAATCCTAGTACTAATTGGTAAAAGATGCTGAACTGCTAATAATGCAGATGAATTTACTTCATGCTTAGCCGCAGCTTCGTAAGCTGCTTGCAATGGCATATACATATAATCGTCCAACACCTTTAAGTAAGGTGAAAATAACGCTTGTTCCGCAGGTGAAAGCCAGCCTAAAATTTTTTGTCCAGTGTAATGAAATTGCATACTCACAAAACCGATCGCTCGCGGATCTTGGCTAGTATATTTATGCCGCACTCGACCGCTATCTTTACCCACCAATACCGACAAACGTTCTGGCGCAGCACCATCAGCAAAAGCTTCCCAAGCTTTTTGAAACAAATTTTTCGTATCCGCTGCAATTTCCAAAGGATTAATTAATTCTGGATTAATTCCATGACGACGAATTTCTTCCGAAAGTAAAGTTTCCGTCAACGACCAAGCTTGAGCACTAGCTAAAGTCAAATTCTGCATCAATTTATTTGCAGTTTTCCGCCGACCTATTTCCGAATTTACTTCTTCGAGATTTTCATTTTTTGTCTGTTTCTGAGACTTGTCACGGGTGACGGAAAGGTAGTATTTTTTAGCCCACAACATTGCCAGAGAATGATAATTCGATTCTAATGATTGATGCTGAGAAGCGGGAACACTACCAGACTGAACTTTAAATGATGTAGATGCCAAAGGATTAGTCATCATTTTGGTTTAATTTGTAAAAATGGTTTAAAACGACCCACTAAAGTAAGGGCGATTCCTCAATCGTCCCTAGTCTTGAAGCCAGACCCGATCGGTCTAAGTTAGACCCCTTTTTCTAAAGCACAGAGGTTCAGCTATAAATCTGATGACAGCGTTCGGATTCTACTGAATCTTGATACTCAGAAATGCTAAAGTATGAAAAGTATGATGTATTTTTACGTAAAAGTAAAACAGTTTGTTTACGAAAATTAACTTTAATGAAATCTCTAGCCACATTAATTATTTCTGGTATCATTGCAACCTGGATCGTGGCGATCGCGATTCTCTCCGTCCAAAACGCCTCACCAGTCGCCCTTAAGTTTTTAGCTTACGAGTCAATCAAGTTGCCAGTAGGTGTAGTACTGTCCTTTAGTGCTGCTGGGGGTGCGATCGTCGGCGCGATCGTCGCTCTCCCGCTGTTCAGTTCCCCCAGTTCCCCATCAGAAGACTTTCCCGAAGAAGATGAGCCCACAGGCGATCGACAACAACAAACTACAGTCGGTGCAGATGATTGGACACAAAGAAGGTCAAATGATTGGTGATTGGTGTGTTGATATCAAGTCCCCTTGTCTCCTTGTCCCCTTGTCTCCCAATCCCCAGTCCCCAGTCATATCTACCAGTTAAGAAATCGTCCACTTTGTACGAATAGATTTGAGAAGTGGAACCGAGTAATTTTACTGAGTCAAAATTCTGAAAGTTCGCTCTGTGTAAGTAATCCAGCAGTTTCTTCTGTAAAAGTTGCGCCTACTTATGATTGACAGACTAATCAAAAAAATCAAAAGCTTGTGACAGTGACACATTGCTTGCACCTTTATAAACCGTAGTTGACTAAATTTTAAGTGTAGACACTTAACAGCCAGACAATTTTAGTAGTTAGCTAATCCATCTGTCAGGTTAATTATGAGAGTAGAATATATGAATTTACCTAGCTGTGAAAGTTTAATAAATTGGGCAAATATAGATGATGATTTTGCTGCTAGTGAGTCAGCTTTAGATATTGATGTTCTGACTTACCGGGTTTGGAGCGAACTACAGTCGCAAATTAAATCTATTAGTTCAATAAAAGTTTCTCCGGCTTCAATGCAGGGAGTGGCGAGTCGAATAGCGAAAGAGGTAGACAGAATTTGTCAGCAAAGTTCTCGGATTCAAAATTCGGGAGAGGTTCGTTCTTGGCAATTATCTTTAGCTAAACATCGAGTACAAAAATGTGTAAATTACTATCAGCTTGGTTCTCAACAAAGCCGGATTGAGTTACACAGTACTTTGGCGGCAATAGTTTATCGTTATATTGCTCCGATGCGATCGCAGCTTGGCTTTCAAACTCGTTACAACCTGATCGAAGATTTCCTACAAGGCTTTTATCTAGAGTCGCTGAAAGTCTTCCGTAAAGAAGCTGAACTACCGGAAAATTACACTCCCCGTCATTCCCTAGAAATTGCTGAATACTTAGCATTTACCGAACAATATGCCAGACGCAAAATTTCTGTAAAAGCAGGTCTTTCTCAGCAATTAATTGTGTTACGTGCCCAAACTTTTTCCCGTCGTCAACCAGCAGAAACAGCGATCGATATTGAATTAGCTGCTGAGTCAAATAAAAATGAAGATGCTGGCGCATCCGTACAAGAATCAGCACTACAACAAGTGCGAGCTTCTATGGTATCGGAAAGTAGCGATCGTTCAGAAGCATTGTTGCGAGAAAATTTAATTACAGAGTTGATTCAATATTTGGAAGCGCAAGGACAACCAGAATGCGTGAAATATCTGATTTTAAAATTGCAAGATTTATCAGCCCCAGAAATTGACGAAATTCTCGGTTTGTCTCCCCGACAAAGAGATTACTTACAACAGCGTTTTAAGTATTATGTAGAAAAGTTTTCTCGTTCCGATCGCTGGCAGTTAGTTCATCAATGGTTAGGTGCAGATTTAGATCAAAAGCTGGGTATGTCTTCTGTGCAATGGGAACTATTCTGGCAGAAACTCTCACCCCAACAGCAACAACTACTGCAATTAAAGCGTAACCAAGTTAACGACCAAGCGATCGCCACCGCCCTAAAATGCTCCCTCAAACAAGTCCAAAAACGCTGGGCAGAAGTTTTAGAACTCGCTTGGCAAAATCGGAATCGGGACTAGGAAGAGGTGGGGGGGTGGGGAGGTAGGGGGATGGGGGGAGTTTCTAGTTCTAGATCTCTCCCCATCTCCCCATCTCCCCATCTCCCCATCTCCCCATCTCCCCATCTCCCCATCTCCCCATCTCCCCATCTCCCCATCTCCCCATCTCCCCATCTCCCCATCTCCCCATCTCCCCACCCCCCCACCTCCCCCGCTCCCTGCCTTCTGCTGGTAAATTTGCTAACTTAGTCTTAACAGTTAGTTACTTTTTTTAGCACTCAGCTTAGCGCTAACTGCCCTAGTTCTATGACAGCAATTTGCAACTCACTGGGAAACCAGCTTTTGAATTCAGCCCAAATACTAGCGGCGCAAGATGTGGTAGCACTCAAAGGGGTGTTCGACAGCATCAATGCCGAGAGTTGTCCGCTGCAATTTAACTTTCATCTCCACACCAAATGCTCTGATGGTAAATTAGAACCACAGCATTTGGTGGAACAAGCGATCGCTATTGGTTTGAAAGGATTTGCTATCACAGATCATCACAGCGTTAACGGTTTCTATCAAGCTATCAGTTGGCTAGAAGAATGGAAGCATTCTTCCCCGGAAACCTCTGCACCTCGTTTGTGGACTGGGGTAGAAATTACTGCAAATCTCCTGGGAACTGAAGTGCATATTTTGGGTTATGCGTTTAACCCACAACATCCGTCAATGTTGACTTATTTGCTAGGCGTGAGTCCTATGGATGAAGAAGCTAAAGCAGCTAATGCGATCGCAGCTATTCATCAGGCTGGTGGTTTGGCAGTACTCGCGCATCCAGAACGATATCGTCTGTCGGCAAGTACTTTAATTCCCGAAGCTGCCCGTCTAGGTATTGATGGAGTAGAGACTTATTATGCTTACAACAATCCTAATCCTTGGCGTACTAGTCCCGAACAGACTCAACAGGTGCAACAGTTAAGTGCCACGTACAATTTGTTAAATACTTGTGGCACTGATACTCATGGAGTTAATTTACTTTTACGGTTGTAAAAAGAACTCTTGGAGCAGGGGAATATTTCCCTAACCCCTAACCCCTAACCCCACCCTAGTCCCTAGTCCCAAAAAACTCTTCTTTCACTTGGTTAAACCATGTTCTAAGGCATAGCGGACTAATTCGGTGCGGCTGTTGGTGCCTGTCTTACTGAATAAGCGACTCACATATTTTTCGACGTTGCGAACGCTGGTTTCTAAACGACGGGCGATTTCTTTGTTCATCAGCCCTTGTGCTACTAAGTCTAGGACACTTTGTTCTCTGGGGGTCAAATCAATTTTAATGTGGGTTTCAGATTGGGCGATCGCAGGTCTTTGCTGCAACAATTTCCTAATTTCAGCCAATTGTCGCGCAATATCTTCAATATCTGTACCTTCTCCAGCTTTTTCGGAGGTCGATCGACGTTCCAACAAATTCTCTACAATTGCTACTAACTCATCAGGGTCAAAAGGTTTGGAAAGATAAGCATCACAACCAGCTTGGTATCCTTGAATGCGGTCTTTTGTCATTCCCCTAGCAGTGAGAAATACCACTGGCAATGATTTGAAACGTGGATCTTCCCGCATTTGTTTGAGAAATTGATAACCATCTACTTGCGGCATCATAATATCTGTAATCACCAAGTCAGGAGGATTACTTTGCAGTTTTTCCCAACCTTCGGTAGCGTTACTGGCAACATTAACGTTGAACTCGCTATCTTCTAGATAAGCTTGTACGGCTTCGCGCAATCCTGGTTCATCATCCACAAGTAACAATTGACCTGCCATCTGTACCACCTTATTACCTTAAGAATTACTTACTATATTAAATGTAACGAAATTTATTCAATACAAAGGGGAAAGGTTGTAATCCTCCCTTTTCCCAAGTTTTGCCAAAGTTTTATTCTAGTCGTTCTATCATTTTTGCTGTTTCGGGAAGTTGTGCTGATTGCTGTCCTAAAAATCTTGCTCTTTTGCTTACTAAGCCTAAAGGAGTAGTTACTAAGTCTGTAAAATTAGCTTTACCGAGAATTGCTTTGACACTAGTAATTGGTACTTCTTTCACTATCCATCTACTTAAAGTAGAAATATATTCTTTTGTCGGAATATCTTTCATTAAACTAATGCCGTAAAGTTCATGTAAATAGCGATTTGATTTTCCGTATCTGCGCCATTGGCTTTGAAATTCTGATAGTGTAGAACGATGGCGATGTTGGATAATTGCATTTGGCGCAAAATGAATTTTCCAGTTAGTTTCTCGTTGGATTCGCCAACAAATATCGGCATCACCACCAGTAGTTAAGTAAGGACGAAATAATCCAATTTGAGTAAAAATTTCTTTTCTAATTGCTAAGTTAGCTGTTTGACCGTAAGGACAAAATGGATGTTGTAAGGTATATTTTTGAGATAACACATCCTGCTTTTCGGCATATTTTTCTAAGATGGTTTTTCCAGGTAATCCGATAATTTCCCCGGCGACAATGCCAATATTTGCATCTTGAAATGGTAAGATTAATTCAGTTAACCATTGGGGTTGGGGACGACAATCAGCGTCGGTGAAGGCGATAATTTCACCACTAGCGGCGCGAATTCCTGTGTTGCGTGCGGCGTAGGAACTTTGAATTTTGGTTTCGGCTAAGTAGTGAATTTTGGGAAAGTTTTGGGCGGCGTTTTGGATAATGGTGGAAGTGCGATCGCTACTAGCATTATCTACTAAAAAATATTCTACTTGTTCGATGGGATAAGTTTGTGATTTTAAGCAATTAATTAAATCCGCCAAATCATTTTCCCCGTTATAAATTGGGACGACTACCGAAACTTTTGGTGATAGTGTTTTCTCTTGGTTGCTCATTTTTGATTTTGGGGACTGGGGACTGGGGACTGGGGACTGGGAAGATAGTTTTGAGTTTTGAGTTTTGAGTTTTGAGTTTTTCCCTACCTCCCAGTTCTCAACCTCGCCATCAGTTCCCAGTACCTAGTCTCTAGTCCCCATATTAACGAATCAGCAAACACAAAATATATAAAATTCCATTAATGGTGTAAAAAGTTCCAACAACTTGCAGTTCTGACCAGCCAGAAAGTTCTAAATGATGATGTAATGGTGCCATTTTAAACAGTCTTTTCCCTACACCATCTGGCCCTTTTGTTGCTTTGTAATAACTGACTTGTGCCATTACGGAAAGAGTTTCGACAAAGAAGATGCCACTGAGGATAAATAAACTCCAAAGTGTGTTACTTAATAGAGCTACAGAGGCTAAAGCACCTCCTAATGCTAGGGAACCTGTATCGCCCATAAATACACTTGCTGGATTACGATTATGGGCTAAAAATCCTAAGCAACTGCCACTTAAACAGGCGCAAAATATCATTAATCCGGGATGAGTTGGGGCGACTAAGGTAGCTAATGCTAAAAATACGATCGCGCAAAGTCCACCTGCTAACCCATCTACGCCATCAGTTAAATTAGTAGCATTGCTTTCTGCTACTAATACAAAAACTGCCAAAGGCCAAAACAATAAACCTAAAGGTAATGTTAAACCGAATGGTAGATCGATCGTGGTAATATTTGCTGGTTGCTGCCATAACCAGAGACAAAATAACGCTGCAAAACCAATTTGTAAGGCTAATTTCATTTTTGGTGAAATGCCTTTGTTGGATTTCCGACGTAAAATTTGCCAATCATCTAACCAACCAATAAAACCATAGCCTAGAGTTAATCCAGCAACCGCTGCTACTGTTGGGAAATCTTTGATTCCTAAACTCAAAGCTGACCAAATTAAGGAGATAATCACGCCAACTGGGATAAAAAATATTCCACCCATTGTGGGAGTGCCACCTTTTTTTAAATGACTTTGTGGCCCATCTTCCCGAATTACTTGTCCAGCTTTGAGCGATCGCAAAAGTGGTACAATCCAGTAACCTAACCCAGTTGTTGCTATGGCACAAACCCAAAACGGCAGTGTTAAAGAAACTCCTGGGTTGAAAAATCTACCTGTTTTCCCATCCAGAAAAATCGCAACTCCACTCAACACAACTGCTAGGATTACAGACAGACTCACCCCTGATAATTTGAGTGATTTGCTATCTAGTGATTTAGCATCCACGAAAATACTTCACTCCACACTATAAATTGATTTTGGTGATTGGAAAGGTAGAACGCAGAGGGTGAGGGGGCAAATCTGAGTTTAACTTTCTTTCCTTCTGCCTTCTGCCTTCTGCCTTCTGCCTTTAAAGATTAAATCTCTTCGTCCAACTCTCCGATGTCATCATCACCGAAGTCGTCGTCATCATATCCCATCTCATCAGTAGCGATCAAACCGTCAATATCTTCACCTTCTTCGGGATAATCTTCAGAGGGGACTTCATCTCTTGCTAGAAGGCGACCTGTAGATTCTAACCAATCAAGAATCGAAGTGTCGTGTTTGGTTGGGATTACAGCTGCGGGTTGATCTATTGGGTCTTCACGCAAGGAAGGATTATATACCATAGAGTCTTAAGCGTTACTTTAACTAATTATCAGACAATAAGAGTTTAGCAATTATCAGCCTATTCGACTCTAGTTTTAGAGCAGATTATGCTTAGAGGTAAGAATTCACAGGAGGTGTATAAACATGATTGGCAAGATGGAACTGCTAGAAGCGATCGCAGGCAAAAATCGTGGTTTACTAACCAAGGAAACTGATAAACTGGCAATCATGGCTTTAGTTGCCCAATTGGAAGACCGCAACCCCACTCCCAGACCAACGGAAGCCACTGATTTACTCGAAGGTAATTGGCGATTGCTTTACACTACTAGTCGGGAACTTTTAGGGATTGATAATCTACCATTGTTTAATCTCGGACAAATTTACCAATGCGTTCGCACTCAAAATACTAAAATCTACAATATTGCCGAAATTGTTGGGTTGCCGTTTTTAGAAAGTATTATCAGCGTGACTGCTACTTTTATTCCGGTTTCCGAACGTCGAGTCAACGTGAGATTCGATCGGGGAATTATCGGTTCGCAACGGCTATTTGATTATCAAAATCCCGATAATTTTATCCAACAAATTGCAGCGGGGAAAAAGTTTTTCGGATTTGATTTTGCTATTACCAACCGCGAACAAAAAGGCTGGCTAGACATTACTTACTTAGATGATGATATGCGAATTGGCAGAGGCAATGAGGGCAGCGTATTTGTCTTAACTAAAACCTAAACATTAAATATTTGGAATTGCTTATGCGCTTATCCCAAAGACATTTAAATATCCTTTCCAGTTGTCCAAGAAAGTTTCAACATACTTTTTTAGATCAATTTGGTTCTGTGACTACTCCCGATCAGCAAGAAAAGCTAAGTTGGGGTAGTCATTTTCACTTGTTGATGCAGCAGAGGGAATTGGGTTTGCCGATCGAATCTTTGTTAAAAGAAGATACTAAAATGCAGCATTCTGTAGTTGCTTTAGTTAGTGCTGCACCGGAAATTTTAACTCCTAATCCTAGTAATGGCAACTTCCGCGACAGCGAACATTTCCGCAGTTTAAATTTTCAAGATTGCTTGCTGACTGTAGCTTACGATTTACTGATTGCTTCTGATAAAAAAGCCCAAATTTTAGATTGGAAAACCTATCCAGAACCGAAAAAACGACAAATTTTAGAACAAGATTGGCAAACTCGTTTATATCTGTTTGTTTTGGCAGAAACGAGTGATTATAAACCCGAAGAAATCTCAATGACTTATTGGTTTGTCCAATCTAAACCAGAACCAAAAAGTTTAAGATTCGCTTACAATAAAGAGAAACACGAACAAACCAAACAAGATTTAATTTGGTTATTAAATCAACTCAATTATTGGTTGGAAAAGTATAAAATGGGAGAAGAATTTCCTCAAATTGCAGAGACTTCTAGAGATTGTAATTTTTGTCAGTTTGGGGTGAGATGTGAAAGGAGTTTGGAAACACAAGAAGCAGTAATAAATCAAGAAAAAATACTCGCCTTAGCTAATATAGAAGAGGTTCCACTAGATTTTAGTTAGTAGTAACGTACCTAATTTTAATCTCAATTATCAGAACTAGCAACTTGAGTTAAAATAAATAATTATGTCAAAATCTAACGCTACTGAACCGGAAAATTTACCCCTGATCGTCCTAGTAGATGGTCACTCTTTAGCCTTTCGTTCTTTTTATGCTTTTGCTAAAGGAAGAGATAGCGGTTTAAAAACCAAAAGTGGTATTCCGACGAGTGCTTGTTTCGGTTTTCTGAAGTCACTTTTGGCGGTGATTGAGTCACAAAAACCGCAAAGTATGGCGATCGCATTTGACTTAGGTTTACCAACTTTCCGCCATGAGGCAGATGACACTTACAAAGCCGATCGCGCTGAAACACCAGAAGATTTTATCACCGATTTAAAGAATCTCCACGAATTATTAGACGCTTTTAATTTGCCAATTGTCACTGCACCAGGATATGAAGCGGATGATGTTTTAGGAACTTTAGCGGAAAAGGCGAGTGCAGCAGGGTATCGGGTAAAGATTTTGACTGGCGATCGCGATTTATTCCAATTAGTTGACCCCAAAAAAGGCATTAGCGTTCTCTATTTAGGCAATAATTTCTTACAGCGAGGAAGCACTACCGGACTAACAGAATTCGATCCAGAAGCAGTCAAAGAAAAAATGGGAATTTTGCCAGAACAAGTAGTAGATTACAAAGCTTTATGTGGCGATGCTTCTGATAACATTCCCGGTATCAAAGGTATTGGTGATAAAACAGCAGTAAAATTACTTTCTGAATACGGTTCTTTAGAGAATATTTATGCCAATTTAGAGCAAATAAAAGGTGCAAACAAAACTAAACTAGAAACTGGTAAAGATGCTGCTTATCACTCTCAACATTTAGCTAAAATAGTTGTCGATGTTCCTTTAGAAATCAAATTAGAAGATTGTCAACTTAAAGGGTTTGACACTTCAGTTTTAGAACCGCTTTTAGAAAAATTAGAGTTTAAATCTTACTTAGGCAAAATCAAACAGCTACAGCAAGCTTTTGGCGGTGAAGTTGAGGAAGAAAAACCAGAATCAGTTACGGAAACTTTACCCATTAATGAGGTAGAACTTCCCGACGAATCAGCAGAATTAGACTTTTTCACTTATGAAGAAACCTTAGCTGCACAAAAACAATCTATTTCACCAGTTACAATTCAAATTGTTGATACTCCAGCCAAACTCACTGCATTAGTCAAACAGTTAAAAACCTGTATCAAACTCACAGTTGCTTGGGATACTGAAACTAGTGATTTAGATCCTTTGTGTGCTGAATTAGTCGGAATTGGTTGTTGTTGGGGAACTAATTCCAATGAAGTTGCTTATATTCCCATCAATCACACATCAGGGGAAAATTTAGAGAAAGAAGCAGTTTTAGAAGCTTTACGTCCGATTCTGGAAAGCAACAAATATCCGAAAGTTTTTCAGAATGCGAAATTCGATCGCTTAGTCTTCCGCTGTCAAGGAATCAATCTCGCTGGCGTTGTCTTCGATCCAATGTTAGCTAGTTATGTTTTGAATCCTGAAAATAGTCATAATCTCAGCGATTTGACGCAAAGATATTTGGGATTCACCATTAAAAGTTATGAGAGTGTAGTTCCTAAAGGTAAAACGATCGGTGATGTAGATATTCCGGTAATTGCTGATTATTGCGGAATGCAAGTTTACGCCACATTTCAGTTAGTTGGAAAACTGCAAGAAGAACTAAAACCTGTTCCTCAACTCGAAAGTTTGCTGCGAGAAATAGAATTACCTTTGGAAGCAGTTTTAGCAGAAATGGAAGCAGTGGGAATAAAGGTTGATGCAGCGTATCTAAAAGAATTGTCCCAAAAGTTGGCACAGGATTTGAAAGCAATTGAAGAAAAAGCTTATGAAGCTGCGGGAGAGAAATTTAATTTAGGTTCACCGAAACAGTTAAGTCAGTTATTGTTTGAAAAATTGAACTTAGATAAAAAGAAATCGCGGAAAATTGCCTCTGGTTATTCTACCGATGCAGCAACCTTGGAAAAATTGCAGGGAGATCACCCCGTTGTTGATGCGATTTTAGAATCTCGCACTTTATCTAAATTGAAATCTACTTATGTAGATGCTTTACCACAATTGATGGATAAAAATCAGCGAGTACATACTGATTTTAACCAAACTGCTACGACAACAGGAAGGCTTTCTTCTTCTAATCCAAACTTGCAAAATATTCCCATTCGTACCGAGTTTAGCAGACAAATTCGCAAGGCATTTTTGCCGGAATCAGGTTGGTTATTGGTATCGGCTGACTATTCACAAATTGAGTTAAGAATTTTGGCGCATTTAAGCCAAGAACCTGTGTTAGTAGAAGCTTACCAAAATAATCAAGATATTCACACAGTTACAGCTAAAATTGTGTTTGAAAAAGAAGATATTACCCCTGATGAACGCCGGATAGCGAAAACAATTAACTTTGGGGTAATTTATGGCATGGGTGCAATGAGATTTTCCCGTTCTACTGGAATTAAAAAGGCGATCGCAAGTGATTTTATCGAAAAATTCAATACTCGCTATGCTAAAGTGTTCGATTATTTGGAAAGGATGAAACGGGAAGCGATCGCCAAAGGTTATGTAGAAACAATTAAAGGTCGTCGGCGTTATTTTAACTTTGAAGGTGGAAGTTTACGCGCTTTTAAAGGTAGTAACCCGGATGAAGTTGATTTAACAAAATTGAAAAATATCGGACAAAATGACGCACAACTTTTGCGTGCGGCTGCGAATGCGCCAATTCAAGGTTCTAGTGCTGACATTATTAAAATTGCAATGGTAAAATTGCATGAAGTTCTCCGCAATTATCAGGCGCGTTTGTTGTTACAAGTGCATGATGAATTAGTGTTTGAAGTTCCTCGTTCTGAATGGGAAGAGTTGGAACCAAAAATTAAGGAAACGATGGAAAATGCACTACCTTTAAGTGTTCCTTTGGTGGTTGATGTTCATGTGGGAGAAAATTGGATGGAGGCGAAGTAGGAGTGAGTGATTCGATTCGAGATTTGATACCAAATATCAACTTAATCTGTTACTCGACATTTTCCATAAATTCTAAAATAGGTTCCATCTTTTTCTCAAAATCAAATTCTGCCTCAAAGCATAATTTGGCATTCCGACTGTACATTTCGTAATCGTTGACAATTGCTTCGATCGCCATTTTTATTTCTTCTGGATCGAATGGTTCTTTAATGATAAATCCAAATTGATATTTCTCGGTTAATTCCCGTAATGATGGCAAGTCATTTACTATTACTGGTTTCCCCATTTTTAAAGAATGGGCTAATTTCCCAGAAGCCATTGCAATCTTACTACAATTATCGTCACAAGCTTGATATAAAGCTAGACAGATGGTTGCTGAAGCATAGATTTTATCTACTTCTTGATATGGGACGGGATCGGTTGAAATGAACAAGTTTTTTGAATTAACGCTTTGGATAGATTTAATATATGGATGGGTTAAGGGTTTTGGGAATGGTTCGTGAAAAATCAAAGCGCATCCATTATCGATCGATGCAAATGCTTCTGCGATTGGTTTGGATAAGAAAATTTCGTCGATCGTGCCTGCTTGTAAAATAATATAGGGAAATCTCTCTTGACTTAAATTAAACTTTTCTCTAAAGTAGTTGGCGCTATTTTCATCTGTGAAACTATTGGGTTCGTTGAGAGGAGAGTTTGGCAAATAAAAAACTTTTGGATGTCGATATTCATATTGTTCGCAAAGGGTGGCAAATCTATCTTCATCTTGAACGATCGCTGCTGCGGATTTTTTATAAGCTAGTTTAGCGAGGCTGCCAATAATTGAACTAAATTTGTTGAGTTCTCTTAATTCGAGAGAAAGGAATAAAAATTTCTGCTTGAATAAGTAAAAGCTGAGTAAAGCGGCGATCGATCCATAAACATCAATACCTATATTAATCTGTTTTTTTTGTTCTGAAGCTCGACTATTTTTTAAAACCTGAATTAAACATTGAATAGCATATATAATGAATTTGAATCCAGATGAATCTTTTTTCAAGCCCATGTAACTGAGAAGTTCAAATTTATTTGAGAATTCGCGAAAGTAAAATATTCTTACTTTTTCCCCCATTTCTCCCGGTTCAGCGTATTTATTATCTCTGCCGTAGATGTTTACTGAGTATCCATTCCGAACTAAGAGTTTGGTGGCATTAATTACAGTAGGAGCAATACCAACATAGCCTTCATAAAAGAAAATAGAGCAGGATTTGTTCATGTTTTGATTTAGCCTTAATTAAGGTTAACCTGAATTTATTCAACTTATGCTTTTGCCTATAAAGTAAACCCCCCAAGTCTCAAAGCCTGGATCTTTATCTGTGAGCCATTCTTTAAAAGCAAGTAACTCTATTTGGTTTTGGGATAATAAAACCTCTATTTCTGGTTTGAATAAATAGCGCATTTTATGAATTTCTTGGAGTTCTTCTACTGTACCATTAGATTTATTTTTGATAAATACTTGATATTTAACATCCACTAAATTATTATTAGGATACATGACTGGTTCAGCTATGCGAGTAACCAATATTTCTTCATCTTCCAAGCGCTTAACTCGCACGGTGGGTCGATCGCTCAACACAGCAGGCCCATACCAGCAATCAAAAATTAGCACTCCTCCAGGCTTCAGATGCGCTTTTGCAGTTGCGAAGGCGGCTTGTAAATCTTGGTTGGTTGTCTGGTAGCTGATTACGTGGAACAATGAGATTATGGCATCAAATTGGCGATCGAGCCGCACAGTACGCATATCCGCACGGGCAAATTTAAGCTTTGACGCTACAGCGGGATCTAAATTCACCAAGCTTTTTTCTGCTTGCTCTAGCATATCAGCGCTAAAGTCTACGCCATACACCTCATAACCTAATTCCGCCAAAAGTGCAGCGTGTCTTCCCGTTCCGCAACCTAGTTCTAAGATAGATTGGGTATCAGGTGCAAAGTTTTGCAGCAACTTATGGATAAACTGCACTTCACCAGCGTAGTCTTTATCTTGGTAAAGTAAGTTGTAATAGCGAGCGTAATTGGCAAAAACTGGCATATTAATCCACTAACTTAAAATATAAACTGACCGCAATCATGTAGCTCACTCTAAGACTTTTTTCAACACATCTACTACTGTTTGAATTTGCTCTTCTGTCAAAGCCATACCGCTAGGAACATAAAATCCGCGACGCGCCAAATTTTCTGCCACCGGATAACTTTCTCCCGCAAACAATTCCATTTTTTGGAATACTGGTTGTTGGTGCATATTCCAGAAAAAGGGTCGAGTGCCAATTTTATATTTCCCCAAGCGCCGCATCATTTCGGAAGCATCAAAGGACACTTCTTCTTTAAGAACTATACCATAAACCCAGTAAATATTTTCAGCATAATCTGTATGGGTAACAGGTAATTGTAAACCGGGAACATCTGCTAACAATTTGGTGTAGAGATTTCCCATTCGACGTTTGCGGATAACAAATTCATCTAATCTTTCTAATTGTGCCAAACCTAAAGCTGCTTGCAGGTTGCTCATGCGGAAGTTCCAACCCAATTCTTCATGGACAAAACGCTTTTGGGGTTGGAAGCATAAGTTACGCAAAGAACGGCACCTTTCTGCTAATTCGTCGTCATCGGTGAGGAGCATTCCGCCTTCACCAGTGGTGATGTGTTTGTTGGGGTAAAAGCTAAAGGTACTGATATCACCGAAACTGCCGCAAGCTTGATTTTTATAAGTTTGACCGTGCATTTCGGCAGCGTCTTCAATAATTTTTAAATTATACTTTTTTGCCAGAGCTAATATGGGTGTCAGATCAGCAGGTAAACCGTAAATATGAACAACCATAATAGCTTTAGTTTTGGACGTGATTTTGGCTTCTATTTGCGCCACGTCCATATTCCAAGTTTGGGAATCGCTATCTACTAAAACTGGCACAGCGCCCGATCGCACAATTGCCGCGCCACAGGAAATAATGGTAAAAGTTGGCAAAATTACTTCATCGCCTGCGCCAATTTGTAAAGCTGCTACTGCCGCATCTAAAGCAGCGGAACCATTGCAGACAGCGATGCCGTGTTTTCTGCCGAGACGGGCAGCAAATTCTTCTTCAAATCGCTTAACAAATGGCCCTTCGGAAGAAATCCAACCCCCATCAATGCACTCGTTGAGATATTGTCGTTCTTTACCATCTAAGAGCGGCTGATTAACGGGGATTGACTCGTTCATTTGGTAAATTCCTCCTAAACATAAGTAAATTATCAGTCAACAGTTATCAGTTATCGCAGCCTAATGTGGGGTTTTTAAACCAGTTATCAGTCAGCAGTTGTCGATCGAGAAACCAAATCAACAGAAAATCTAATTACTGATAAGTGATAACGTTTCATTTTTTTGTTGCGTGATGCCTGGGAAGCGGGTTTTGTCTTCTTCTCCGACATAAGGCCCTTGTTTGATCTCAATTATTTCTACTTCTTCTACTACTTCAAAGCCATGACCGCCAGCTATTAGTAGAATGACATCTCCTGCTTCTAGAAGTCGGCTTTCTAAATATTCTTGCTGTTCGCTGTAAAAGTCAACCCGTAATCGTCCTTTTTTAATTAATAAAACTTCTTGGGTGTAAAATACAATCCGAGAAACTGGGTTGTGGATATGGGGCTGAATAATTTTGCCTGTGGGATGGTTGATATAAGCTAGTTGTTGAGAAAAGGTATTGGGGGTGAAAAAGTGAATTCCAGGCTGATTAAACTTTGCAGAAATAACGATCGCCAGCAACCGATCGTTATGGGTGATTTCCTCCACCAGCTGTTGGGAAGATGTATTCATTAATTACCTCTAAATTTAAGAATGTTTAAGAACAGAAATATGGGCGAATGGTACTGAAATCAGAGCAAAAAAAAAGCACCTATAGATTAATATGAGAGAATCAAAGACTGGGGAACTAAAGATACTCCCTTTAATATGCCAAATCGAGGCGAAATTATCAAGTAAAAATTTCAGAATTAACAAAGAATTTAATTATCGGGTTTTTGATAGTCGTTCCTGGAACTAAAGTCATGGCTTATACAGACAAAACGGTACACCTGCAACTACTGTGACCGTAGTAATACTTATAATAATTTGAATAATTTGTAAGTGTTCAGTATATTTACCTTTAAAGAAACAATGGCTTTATCTAATGTCCGAATTTGCTTTGTTGGTGACTCGTTCGTTAATGGTACTGGTGATTCTGAATGTCTAGGTTGGACGGGAAGAATTTGCAGTGCAGCGATCGAACTAGGTCATGATGTTACTTACTATAATTTGGGAATTAGAAGGGAAACTAGTGCTGATATTGCGGCACGTTGGTTGGCAGAAGTTTCGCGGAGGTTGCCGGAGAATTGCGATCGTAGAATCGTCTTCTCTTTTGGTGTAAATGATACCACAATTGAAGATGGCAAACCTCGCGTTGAATTGACTAAAACTCTAGAAAATACTCAGCAAATCTTGTCTATTGCCAAAACCTCATTTTCTATATTAATGGTAAGTCCGCCTCCTATTACAGAAGTTGAACAAAACAGCAGAATTGAAGCTTTATCTCAAGAATTAGCTGTTATTTGCGAACAGCTAAATGTGCCGTATCTAGATGTTTTCACACCTCTGCAAAAATCAGAAGTTTGGCTGAAAGAAGTAGCAGCAAATGATAGTTACCATCCCAAAGCAGCAGGTTATTCGGAGTATGCTAATTTGGTGCAGAAATGGGATGCTTGGCAAAGTTGGTTAAATAGCTAAACTAAATTTTTCCTCTTAAAGCTTCTAACTCTTCTCGTAAACTCAAAGGTTGATATCCTAAAGCAAAAGCTTTGTCACTATTTAACGAAACATCTTTAGATCTAGGTGCTGCCATTGGCACATCTTTTTGTAAACAAGCTGTTAGTTTATCTTGGGGAAGTTCCAAGATTTCTGCCATTAATTTACCAAATTCATAACGGGATATTCGTTCTTTTCCACCTAAATGAATGACTCCGTTAACTTTTTCTAATGCTAATAAAAGTCCTTTAGCAGCAGTTTTTCCGCTAACGGGTGTTCTAAATTCATCGGTGAATAAACTTAAACCTTTTCCTTCTCTAAGCGTCTTGATAAATGGTTGAATAAAACTGGTTGCTTGTGGTGATGGAATGCCAAACATTAATGGCATTCGACAAACTGCTGTTTGGGGATATCTAGTTAGCATTTCTTGTTCAGCTAAGACTTTTTGCTCGCCGTAAATGTTAACTGGAGAAACTGAATCTGTTTCTTGGTAAGGGGGATTTAACCCATCAAAAACTAAGTCGGTGGAAGTGAAGGCGCAGGCGATGGAATAATCAGCACATAAACCTGCAATATTGCTAGAAGTTGTAACATTTATTATTGCGGATTCTTCCGGGTGAGTTTGGCAAAAGTTGGGATTAGATTGTGCAGCGGTGTGAATAACTGCTGTTGGTTGAATTTGCTGAAATAGGTTTTTGAGTTGCTCAAAATTTCGTAAATCAACTTTAATTAAATTTACATTCAGCATTTCTATAGGTTTGCTAAAGTAAGTGCCGTAAACTTCCCATTCTTGTTGAGCAAGTTGACAAAGGTTCCATCCCAAAAACCCACTAGCACCAGTAACTAAAAGTTTTTTCATCGTACCACCTAAATTCACCATTTAAGTTAATTATCGCTTATGTATCGGATCTAAAAAAGTTTGTCAAAATAGAAATATATATGTAAACGCTGTTCTTTTTGTGGTAAATATAAATACATGATTCACTTTCACAAATTGATTCCGATCGCACTTGTAGCAAGTTTAGCCGGATGTAACTTATTTTCCGGTCAAAATACTTACCCAGTGCGGCGGGTGAGTGATGGGGATACGATCGCTGTCACTCAAGGCGATAAAACTAATGTTACCGTCCGCTTTGCCTGTATTGATGCGCCAGAAGTTCCCCATTCCAAGAAGGAAAAGAATAGCCAAAAGTTGCTAGATAAAAACCAATTTAATTGGGGAATTAAAGCACAATCCAGAGTACAGCAATTAATTAACCAAGGAGGCGATCGCGTTGTTTTGAATATCACTGATACCGATCGGTACGGACGGCAAATTGCAGAAGTTCGTTTACCTAATGGTACTTTTGTTCAAGAAAATTTAGTGAGAGAAGGTTTAGCATTAGTTAATCGTCCATATCTCAGATATTGTCCTAGTAAAGAGATTATTGAACAAGCAGAATCAGATGCTAAAAAAAATTCGCGTGGAGTTTGGATTGATCCTCAATTTGTCCCGCCTTGGGATTATCGACGCATTAAAAAATAACTCAATTTGCTATTTAGATAGATTGTATTTTAGATCCCCCCTAACCCCCCTTACCAAGGGGGGAATTAGATGTTAAGTTCCCATTATCAAGGAGGGAATTAGATGTTAAGTTCCCATTATCAAGGAGGGAATTAGATGTTAAGTCCCCCTTGGTAAGGGGGATTTAGGGGGATCGGAAACTCAGAAACGCAAACAGGTTATAACCAGAAACTTACGTTAATCTACTATGAAAAAGTCTCAAAATTATCAGCGAAAAACTAGACCGGGTTGGTCTTTAGAACGGCGAGAAGAAGAATTTATCCAATCTTGGATGCCTCTTTTAGGATGGCTTTATCATGAATATTTTCGGGTAAAAACTAGCGGTTGGGAACAAATTCCTCCGGGAAAAGTGCTATTTGTTGGTTCTCATAATGGAGGATTAGCCGCACCAGATATGTTTATGATGATTTACGATTGGTTTGAGCGATTTGGTTTTTCTCGTCCTGTTTATGGTTTAATGCACCCTCATGTTTGGGAAGTTTGTTTGCCATTAGCGCAGTTAGCGGAAAAAGCTGGAGCAATTAAGGCTCATCCAAAAATGGCGATCGCAGCTTTCCGCAAAAATGCCAGCGTGTTAGTTTACCCTGGCGGCGCAGAAGATATTTTTCGTCCCTATAGTTTACGCAATAAAATTTATTTTGCAGGGCGAAAAGGGTTTATTAAATTAGCATTACGAGAAGAAGTACCAATTGTTCCGGTAATTTCTCATGGTGCTCACGAAACTTTTATAGTTTTAGCGGAAATTTACCAACAAATGCGCCAGTTACATGAGTGGGGAATGCCTTGGTTATTTGGTATCGACCCAATAGTTTTTCCGATTTATTTGGGATTACCTTGGGGAATTGGAATTGGCCCTTTGCCGCATATTCCCTTACCAGTACAAATTGAAACTCGTGTTTGTCCGCCAATTATTTTTGAACGCTATGGCAGGGAAGCAGCGAGCGATCGACAATACGTTAATGATTGCTATGAAAAAGTTTGTTATTTAATGCAAAAAGAATTAGATGATTTAGTTTGTCGAGTGCATCAAACTAATTCAAAATTCAAAATTCAAAATTCAAAATGATAACCATTAGTCTAAAGCCAAATGTTATCCTCAGAGCTTGCACCAAGAGGCGGAGCCTCTATTACTCGTTCCCAGGTTCAACCTGGGAACGAGTCAGGGGAGGTTCTACCTCCCCTGTTGCAAAATCTGAGTTTACCAATTCTCTGTAAAATTGCGCTTACCCAAGCCAAGCGGCAGCAGTCTCCCATTCCATCCCTTGGCGTGTGATTTCCGGTGTTTCGCCAGTGAGGTCTATAATCGTTGAACCTTCGTAACGTGGTTCCTCGCCATTATCCACAATAACATCCACTAATTTTTCTAGGTGATCGAATAGTTCTGCCTGGGAGAAGAAACCATTTTTTTCCACAGAAATGGGTGCCGATTCATTTTGATCTAACACATGGGCGGAAGTGGAAATAATCGGATTACCCAGTGCGTTCAATAAAGCTAAACAAACAGGATGATCTGGTACTCGAATCCCGGTAGTTTTCCGCTTTGGATTCATGACAATTTGGGGTACTAACTTAGTTGTTGGTAAGATGAAGGTGTAAGGCCCCGGAATCAACCGTTTCATAGTTCGGTAAGCTGTGTCTGTCACAAAAGCGTAGGTAGCCACATTAGATAAAGAAGGACAGAGGAAAGTTAATGGCTTGTCATTTGACATTTGTTTGATGCGTCTGACTCTTTGGATGGCTGATTTGGAGGATATGTCACATCCGATCGCGTAAACTGTATCTGTTGGATATAGCATTACTGCCCCGCTTTTCAGGTCGTCCTTAATCTGATCTACAAAGCGAGTTTGGGGGCTGTTTGGGTGAATTTGGTAAACTGTAGCCATAAAAATTTCACTAATATTATGAAGGCAGAAGGAAAAAACACTTACTTTTAACTGTATAGTTATTTTCGTCACACTACACTAGTAAAGATGCTTCATGAAATTTTATTCAATTTGTCTAACTAACAACTAACAACAATCGATCGATAACCAATGACTAATAACAAAGGCAAATGAAAAAAGTAGCTTACCTAGATTGTCCGACTGGAATTGCTGGTGATATGTGTTTAGGCGCACTAGTTCATGCTGGTGTTCCTTTGGATTACTTAAGAGAAAAGCTGAGTCTTTTGGGGATTTCTGACGAATACCAATTACGGGCAGAATTGGTGCATCGTAATGGTCAGGAAGCCACCAAGGTTCATGTAGATTTAACTAATGACCACGATCGTGAAGAGCATCATATTCATGCACGTCATTTGCCAGAAATAGAAAGGACGATCTTAGCAGCTGGCTTACCTAATCAGGCAGAAAAGATGAGTTTAGCTGTGTTTCGGAAATTGGCAGAAGCAGAAGGTGCGGTTCATGGTGTTGCGCCGGAAAAAGTGCATTTTCATGAAGTAGGGGCGACTGATGCGATCGTCGATATTGTTGGTACTTGTTTGGGTTTAGATTGGTTAGGAATTGAGCGATTTTATTGTTCGCCTTTGCCTACTGGTGGGGGCACAATTAAAGCGGCTCACGGTCAAATGCCAGTACCAACTCCAGCAGTGTTAAAGTTGTGGGAATATCGGCAAGTCCCAGTTTATAGTAACGGAATTGAAAAGGAATTGGTTACGCCTACAGGAGCAGCGATCGCAGTTACTCTCGCTGATGCTTTTGGTTCCCCCCCCAGAATGACGATTCAAAAAGTAGGTTTAGGTGCAGGTTCTCGACAATTACCGATTCCCAATATTCTCAGATTATGGATTGGTGAGGAAACAGCATCAACTACTATTAATAATTATACTGCAACTAATACGGAATTAGAAACTATTGCGGTTTTGTCAACGCAAATTGATGATTTGAGTCCTCAAGCGATCGCTTACACTTTTGATGCCTTACTAACAGCTGGTGCTTTAGATGTTTTCACTCAACCAATTGTGATGAAAAAATCCCGCCAAGGCGTGTTATTAACAGTTATCTGTCATCCCGAAAAACAATCAATTTGCGAAACTATTTTATTTCGAGAAACTACAACTTTAGGAATTCGTCATTGTCTTCAACAAAGATCCATTCTGCCAAGGGAAATTCAAAAAGTCTCAACTCCCTACGGCGAAGTTAGGGTAAAAATCGCTGGCACAAACGGCAATATTACCAACGTTCAACCAGAATATGAAGATTGCGCCCAATTAGCTAAGGAAAATAATGTAAGTTGGCGGGAAATACATCGGTTAGCTTGGCAAAGTTGGTATGACAAACATCCACCTACTTTTAGTTAAGGGTATATTTTTTCAAATCAATCGGTAAATATTTGCACTGAAAAGGCGATCGCAAAACATTTTTTATACGTATTATTTACTGCAAAAATCATTTGAAATAAATTATTTTTATTTAGTCGTAGTGATGTTATGCGACGTTAAGAACTTGGGCAACCTAAACTAGGTTTTCAGATCTTCCGTACTTCAGGGGCTAACGAAACTTGACTTATTAGCTTCAACGCATTGAGTTTCTCACTGCACCAGCTAACCGCTACCTTTGATTAGCAAAATTTATCTATACTAATTACGGAAGACCTTGCTTTCAAACTGTATTTATTTTCGGAATCAGCGAAACATCATTGATTCCTTCAACCAGAAAACCTTTCATCGTCAATATCTTTGTGTGAGGATGTGTTCTCTTAACGTCGAAAACTGTCATTATGCACGCTGCATAAAGTGAATTCTCACCGTATGTCTACTGCAAACTTTTCAGATTTCATCGATCTCGGATTTTACCGCCAAAGCAATCCTGATTTGGCTAATTTAACTGACGCTCAACTGTTAAATAACTTCACTACAACTGGGATCGATCGGGGGAGGATTTTTTCACCTTTTATCGATCTAAGATATTATCAGCAAAGTAACCCCGATTTAACTGGTTTGAACAATCGTCAGTTGTTGGAACATTTAATAAGTAGTGGTATCAATGAAGGACGAACTTTTTCTCCATACATAGACCTTAACTATTACCGTCAAAAAAACCCAGATTTAGCTAGTTTCACTAACTTGCAACTTTGGCAACACTTCAGTAAAATTGGGTTTGCTGAAGGACGAGCAGGTTCACCAATCCCTTACAATAGCACTTTTGGTTTTGGTTTAGCAAATGCCTCTGCTGCTGTTGCTTCTGCTACAGGACAAAGAACCTTTTCAGAAGTTGCTGATTTAGCTGGAAATAGTTGGAATTTGGATGCAATTAAAGCACCGGAAGCTTGGAGTAGAGGTTACACTGGTCAGGGAATTGTTGTCGCTGTTGTAGATACAGGAGTCGATTATAATCACAGCGATTTAGATGGAAATATTTGGGTAAATACCAAAGAAATTCCTGGCAACAGAAAAGATGATGACGGCAATGGTTATATAGATGATGTTCGCGGTTGGGATTTCGTTAGTAGGGATAACGACCCAATGGATTTAGAAGGACATGGTACTCACGTTGCAGGTACAATTGCCGCAGAAAATAACGGTTTTGGTGTCACTGGAGTAGCACCTAATGCCAAAATTATGCCAGTAAGAGTGTTGGATGCTTCTGGCAATGGTTCCGTACTTGATGTAGCTGCGGGAATTCGCTACGCGGTCGATAATGGAGCGAAAGTAATTAATCTTAGTTTAGGTGGAGATAATACCACTGCGGTAGAAGCTTCAGCTATTAAATATGCCGCAGAAAAAGGAGCAGTTGTAGTTTATGCCGCAGGAAATGAAAGCCAAGCTCAACCAACTTATCCAGCTAAATACGCTACTCATTTTGGTATTGCTGTAGGTGCAGTTAATAGAAATAATCAAATGGCAAGTTTTTCTAATTTATCAGGAAACTTACCATTAGATTATGTGAATGCTCCAGGGGTGGGTATTTCCTCTACTTTTCTGGGTAATAGCTACATAACTTTGAGTGGTACATCAATGGCATCGCCACATATTGCGGGATTAGCAGCATTAATTTTGAGTAGTAATCCCAATCTTGGACCTACACAAGTGGAAAGAATATTAACAAAAACTGCTAATTCCTCTGTTGTTCAGCGATCGAGTCAAGTTTTGAGTAGTAATTCTTCTGGCAATTTCAGTCAAGCTGCTAATGTTGCTGTTGATAGTTTGACTGGAGAGCAAATTGATGAAGTTTCTGGTGATTTTATGGCGGAAAATGTGCCAGTAACTCAGGGAATAGATAGAGTAGATGGAGATTCAATTTATTCGGCTTTAAATGAAGTTGATTTAGCATCTACTCAAGGCAGTTGCCGGGAATTAGCTATTGCTAATTTGAGTAATGAATTGCATTCTCTTGGTAATAGTACAAGAGTGAGTATACAGGATATGTTGACCGATCGCACCTTGAGTGCCAACTCTAACAATACCTGGATGCAACTAACTCAACCTGGAGAATTCTTAAGTTAAAAAAACTTCGTTGTCAGGACTTGATTCCTATAAAGATAGGATTGAAGTCCTGACAATGGACTAAAGAATTTGTACTACTTCATTAATATTTTATAAAAAGAGACAAGTAAATAGAAAAGTATGGTATTTCTAATCTAGGTATCTGCAATCGTCAAGAAAAACCAAATTCTAAACAAAGTTAAACTATACTTATGAGCGTTAACTTATTTAATGCCAGCTTTTACCGTGCTGCTAATCCTGATTTGGCAGGATTAAATGACCAACAAGCTTTTTCTCACTTTACAAATTTAGGGTTGAACGAAGGTCGAGCATTTTCCCCGTTTGTAGATTTGAATTTTTATCGGGATAACAATGCTGATTTAGCTAGGTTGAATAATAGCCAACTTCTGACTCATTTGCAAAATCTAGGTGTGCAAGAAGGCAGAAGATTTTCACCCTTTGTCAATGTAGATTTTTATCTAAATAGTAATGCTGATTTAAGGCAAGCTTTTGGAGGAAATCGGGAACAAGCTTTGACTCATTTACAAAGTTTAGGAGTCAATGAAAGACGCAGATTTTCTGCGGTTGCTAACTTAGATTTTTACTTGGCAAACAATGGGGATGTTAATACTGCGTTTCAGGGAAATCGATCGCAAACTTTCCAGCATTTAATAATTAATGGTATCAAAGAAGGCAGATTATTTAGTGAATTTTTCGAGCCAACTTTTTATTTACAAAATAATGCTGATGTTAATGCGGCATTTGGGAGCGATCGCTATCGAGCCTTACAACATTTTGTCACCTTTGGCTTAAATGAAAGTAGAGAATTTTCTGCTGCTTTAGATTTAAGTTACTACCGTCAATTATACCCGGATTTAGTAGCAGCGAGATTAAGCGATCGGCAATTATTGGAACATTTTCAACTATTTGGATTAAACGAAAGGCGCATTTCTTCGCCATTTCTTAACGTTGGTTACTACTTAGCCAATAATTCAGACTTGAGAAATGCTGGTTTCAATTCTCTACAAGCATATCAACATTTTGTCACCAATGGATTACGAGAAGCACGCAACGCTAACACTACCAATAATGTTGTTTTCAATGCTGTAGCCTCTGGAGATGCCACAGAAAATAGTGCTATTCTCTGGACAAGAACTGCCGACACTTCTACTCAAAGAGGTAAACTCAGCGATTTAGTCGTACAAGTTTCTACAAATCCCCAATTTACTGACATTAAAAATACCTTTGTTACGCAAACAAATCCCGATCGCGACTACACCATCAAAATAGATAATACCTTCTTACAAAGCAATACTCGTTATTATTACCGCTTCCTCGCACCCGGAGGACAAATTAGCCAAACAGGAACTTTTAAAACCGCACCAAATCCCACAGATAGAGTACCTGTTCGCATGGCTTTTAGTGCCGATACAGCAGGTGAATGGCGACCTTATAATTTAAGTAAACAATTCCCTAACTTAAATTTAGACTTCTTTGTTTACTTAGGCGACGTTATTTATGAAACCAGAAGCGGCGATCCAAATACTGGCAGAAATAACTCTCCACTAACAGCCGATCCTTTTACCGATCGAGCGCAAAGTTTAGCTGATTATCGGCGGAAATATTTAGAAAATTTGTTACCTGTAAATCCCGGTGGATTCTCAGGTTTACAATCACTTTATGCTTCCCAAAGTAACTACACGCTGTTAGATAATCACGAACTTGGCGATCGACAATTTGCTAATGGAGGTGCGCCTGCTGGTACTCCTGCGGGTGCGGGTGTAGATGCCACAAATCCCATTTTTGATGTCAACAATACCGGGACTTTTATTAATAAAACCCCCGGATTTCAAGATGCGGTACTGCAAGCTTATAAAGATTACCAACCAATCAGAGAAGTAAAAATTTCTGCACCCAACGATCCCAATACTAATGGCACAGACAAATTATATTTTGCCCAAAAATGGGGAGCAAATGCTATTTTTATTAACGTAGACGATCGCTCCTATCGTGACATTCGCATGAGGAGAGTTAACGCCGCAGGAGCAACGGTAGATGACACAGGCGATCGAGCTAATAATCCCGATCGAACTATGTTAGGCGACACTCAATTTGAGTGGCTTAAACAAACACTTTTACAAGCCAAAAATGACAACACCACCTGGAAATTAATTGCTATTTCCACACCGATCGATGAAAATGCCAGCACCAGCGGGAATAGAATCATCCCCTTAGATACAGGAAAAACTTGGATTGGAGGTTATCGTGCCGAACGCAACGAATTACTCAAATTTATTGCCGATAACCAAATTAAAAACGTAGTATTTCTCACCGCTGACGATCACGAATTTCGCGTCAACGAACTAACTTATTTCGATCCAGTCACAGGTTCCCGTGTCCTAGTTCCTAACACTTTCACCATAGTTGGTGGGCCATTAGGTGCTTTTGGCCCCGGTTTAATTACCAATCGTAGTTTTGAAAATATTAAATCTTTAGCCGATGGAATTGTCGCGCAACAGCAAGCAAGAGGGGCCGATCCACTAGGATTAAATCCCAACTTTCCCGGTTTAGAAAATGTATTTCGTGAAGGCGATCCTAACGCTAACAGGCTACGTCAACCAGTGGATTTTTATTCACCAGATACCTTCAATTACGTCACTCTTGATATTAGTGGCGATGGCAGAAGACTGTCAGTAAATACTTACGGAATTAACCCTTACAGAGATAACTCTTTCCCAGAACCCAACCCCGATGAATCAGTAAGGCGTATTCTTGGTTTTGACATTCAAGCCACCATCTAATCAACTTAACACAGAGCCTCTATTTTTCGTTTTTTCGTTACCAGGTTGAACCTGGTAACGAGATCTGGGAGGTTCTACCTCCCCTACTGCAAGATTCTGAGTAAAATCAAAAAAATCAGGGAAATTCATATCAATTAATGGATTCCCTGATTTTTTATTTCTGATTGATGATTAATGACCAATAACCTAATTATTTCACATCTACAGAGCGATCGCTAAAAGCTCGCTGACTGTTCTCTAAAGCTTGGTTGGCATTAGACTTCAAAGAATTGGAGATTTTTTCACTTGCCTTAGCCGCATCACGAGCAGTATTTTTCGCATTTTGGGTAGCATCTTCTACTACATCAGGCACAGATTTAGCGGCGTTTTCGGTGTTTTCTTTCACATTTTCTGCACCACGTAGCGTACCTTTGGTTACACCTTTAGCCGTGTTTTTAGCTGATTCCCCAATATCTTTGGTCAGGTTTTCAACTCTTTCGTTTAACGGCGTACCTTTGGTATAATTGTCGGCGTATTTTCCAAAGCTATCACCACGCTTTTGAATGTTTCCTTCCGCCTTATTTACAATGTCGTTAGCCTTAGCATTTGCGCCAGAAGTATTCGCTCTCGGATCGACATCGCTATAGCTATTCATCCCACCTCTGTAAGGTGAAGAAACAGCATTTGAAGGAACTTCAGGTCTGCCATTTCTGTCTAAAGCGTTTGCTGGCCCATTGTTACAAGCAGTAGTAACTATTACTAAAAGTCCAGCCAAAAAAACAGTTAAAACTCGGAACAAACGAGTAGGATTCAGCCAAGAGATTAATTGTTTCATTATTTTACTCCTTGTTTATTTGATGTTTAGTTAACAAAGAAATTATCTTTCTTTAGCAGGGTTAACTTGTAACTCTGGTTCTGTAGGTTGTCCTAACTTATCTTTGATAAAAGCTGAAGCGTCTTTAAATGTTCCTCCAACTTTTTCTAAAATCTGTGCATCGGGGTCGCTGCGATCGATCGATCCTTGCCGAGGTTCAGGAATTTGAGTCACAGATTTCTCCAATTCCCTCTCTCCTCTAGGGCCAATATCGGGATTTCTAGAACTAGTAGCGTCAGAACCAGGATAAAGTAAATCCGAAGCATCACTCTCAACATTCGTAGCAATTAACTGATGAGAAATTAGCTGAAGATCTGCTCGATTGTTACGCTCTTTATTGACAGTTTCACTGTTCACCCTTGGATCGCTAGATGCGTTAAAATTGGTGTAGCCATCTCCACCATTTTTGTAAGGATTATTTGCGCCTCCAGCTTGTACGGGAGGATTATTTGGACGTGCGCCTGTGACATCACCACTATTACAAGCAGTCATAAAAAATAGCGCTATTCCTGCTAGAAAAACAGTCAATATTCTGCCCAGTCTCGCCTTTTTAAAGAAATTAGTTAAAGTTCTCACTAATCCCTCCTCATTATTTTTTACCAACGCTTATTAACATAAGAATTAAAGAGTAATTGTTCCATCTAACTGAGGTTACATTCTTTTTGAAACCTGTGGTGACTATTTCTCTAACTAGAGAGAGAGTCATAGCAACAAAGAGCTTTAGGACAATTTCCTAAAGCCCTTTCAACGGATATTTTTCGCTTATCACCTTACATTAATATCTGGTACCAGGACGGCTTGCTTCATCAGGTTCACGGTAACGTACTGATTCTTCATGTTTGTTGCGACCAGCTAACCCAGCTAAACCAATTAAACCTAATAATCCTAACCAACCCCAATCAAAACCGTCTCTGTTGTCTCTGTTGTAATCAGAAGTTCCAGTAGTAGTGCCACTAGAACCACCAGTAGTTGTGTCGCCACTTGTGCCAGTTTGTGCGGAAACAGGTAATGTCAGAGGCAAAGAAGCTAAACTCAAAGTTACTAAGCTAACGCCGAGAAACTTGGACAGTTTGTTACTTTTCATGTTAAAGTTCTCTCCCTTTTATTAATTAATTGCAGATTATCAACAGAATTCAAAACTATTGAAATATCTGAATTCTTTTTTGTAAGCTAACTGCATAGCTTTACTATGATGGTGCAAAATTAAATTTGAACCATCATCAACCTTCAGCTAGAGAAACTTTAACTCTAGAACTCACCCTTGAGACATAGACAAAATTTGTAGGATTAATTTGGCAATTTTGGGAGTGAATCAATTAAAAACTTTCAGCATCACACTGACTACTGTACAATCAGCTTTCGCTTGGTAATCCATTTTTATTTAATTCTTCCTCTAGCTGTTTTTCATCAATCAGGTAGCTGGGGATTTTATTGTCTTGCTTAAGTTGAGAAAAAATTCTCCAAGTATTCCAATTCCATTGGCGTTCATTACTTGAATTATTGTCATTGGAATTTTGCATATTCACTAAATTGTATTCCACATTTTCCGCATAAATGGCAAAGGTAATGTTGAATAGCTCTAAAAAGTAAATAATCCATTGGCATTCAGCTTCGGGATATTTCTGATAGTACTCAATTAATATTGCCACACAAGTCTCTAAGTGCGATCGCGAATTGGGAGAGATTAAAATGATTTTTAGTAACACTACCACCAAAGTTAAAGGATTCCCTTGGGACAGCATTAAAACAAATAATTCCGAGGGTTCTTGTCTATTTTCAGTTGTTAAAAAATCAATGACACGATTACAGCTTCTTAAAATCAATGCCTGATTTATTAACTCTTCATCATATTCAGCATAAATTGTTTCTAACTTGGCTGATAAATTTTGATTGAAGAGATTAACAATTCTAGGATTTTTTACAGAAAACAATAAATAATTACTCAAGCTTTTTTTATAAAACTTGTAGTTCATATTCTGCGTCTGTTTCAGAAAAATATTAGCCAAATTAGTGTAGCTAAAAGGGCCACGTTTGACCAAAATTGTCTTAATTAGACGTAAAACGTCATCTCCCAAACCTGTTGGATTTGCTAAATTTCTATGCTTGCTGGCAGCAGACTCCGTATAGGCAGTATACATAGCCAGATCGAACTTAAACTTATCTTTTAATTCTCTAGAAAGCGCCCTAGCAGCTGCTCTCTGTTCTTCTGGATTTAAAGAATTCAAATATTGTGGCACTAAAAGATAACAAGCATAACGATGTGCCCAATGTTGTTCTGTATCAAAACGCGAAGCAAATAATTTGAGTTCTTGATAATCCTTACTGTTAATAAAATTAACTAGCCAATAGCGAATCCGATTCAAATTTTTAGAAATAGTTTCTTCATGAATTTTTGGCTCGTTAAAAGCCTCTATTAAATCTTGAATCGCTCTCCGTTTTCTAATGGCATCCCAATTGTTAATTAAAATATAACAAGCACGCTTTAGCGTATTCCGAAACTCAGTTTCGTCATTCTCAAAAACAATTTTGTAGAGAGCTTGAATAGCTTCTTGACTAGCTACTTCTGTTTGATAAATAAACAAGTTTTTAAATTCTTGTAATACCATTTCTGGAGGCCACTGCCTAACAATGTTAAGCAGAAACCTATAAATAATATCCTGTGACTGTTGTAGACGTGAACCTTGACTGTCTAGCTGGATTGAATTATCCTGCTTCTGCACCGAAGGTTGATGATTCATATTTAATCTGCCTGAAATGGTAGTGCTTCCTAGTAATTACTCTTTCGGGAATAAAATTAATGTATGGAAAACGCTGCGGACACCCTGATTGTATTTCGTTGCAGTCTAACTTAGAGTACCTTAATTGTACAAGATCCGTAGTTAACAGTTTTAATTCTAAATCAGACTTCTACTTACTACCAACGCCTGATGACTATTGGATGACACTTCCAAAACTCATGTTTCACAACAGCCAGTATATTTTCTGCCTATCTTCTGATCTTTAATTGCTAATTTTCTCTCTCTTAATATTTTTTTTATAATTATCCTCCAGATAATCCTGGCTTGGGTAGTTAGCGCGATCGCCTTAACCAAAAACGGCTACCTACCCAAGCTATGACAAGCTAAAAAAAATATTTGTTCCCTGTTAAGAGATTTTCTTTCTTACACAAAATTATTAAGTAATTAACCGGGTTAATTCTAGCTTTCTAGGACAACTTAATATAGACCATTTTGGACAACTTATGGTTGTTGTCCCAAACACGCTCATCTGTTAAAACTAATAAATTTATGGGGGCAGAGGGACTTGAACCCTCACGACCTTTTACGGTCAACGGATTTTCATTCTCTCGCAACTTTCGCTACTGCCCGAAAATGCGATCGGGCTTTGAGAATTGGACTCTCCCTTTACCCTCGACTTTACGTTAGGGTAGCTCCCGTCGAGTCTCTGCACCTTCCAAAAAGTTCCGAGTTACTACTCTTCAACCTTTTAGCTTGGCTCAGGATTGCCCTATCTGTCACCAGACTTAGGTTTCCCTGAATTTGAGAGCCGTCACTTGCAGGATTTCTCCTCCAAGGCTCAGTTTTCTAAGTCCGTAGCGTCTACCATTCCGCCACACCCCCGAACTCAGCCTGAATTTCCAGCCTTTTTCGGTTGGATATCTATCTTACCGCAGAAATCGGAATTTGCACAAACATTTAGAAAAAATTTTTTGGGTTGGGGGGGACTGGGGACTGGGGACTGGGGACTGAGGAGGTAAGCCCAGTTAAATAAGTAATTAGTTAAATTATTTTCCCCATCCCCCCTGCTTTTTTTATTGTCGATCGTCCTGTAAAATGATCGAGTACTACTGCGCTTAGTGTCGTTGCTGCTGTAGATAAGAAAGACTATGTTGATTGCACTTTTGTATTTGATTTTGGGTGGAGCTTATTTGGTGGTAGTTCCTTTACTACTGTTTTTCTATATGCAAAAACGCTGGTATACTTGTGGCTCTTTTGAGCGCGGTTTTATGTACTTTCTGGTATTCTTCTTTTTCCCCGGATTGTTGGTACTCGCGCCGTTTTTGAATTTCCGACCTAAGCGGCGACAAATCGAAGCATAAAATTTCTAATCGGTCAACCCTAAATGCGTCGGATTGACATTATTTATGTAGGCTTGGGAATTTTCCTGGTTGGCGGATTGGCTTACCTACTGCTGCAACTTGTAGGTTTAGATAGTCAGCAAGCAGGGATTTGGAGTCAGAGTTTGCTGGTTTTTGGGTTAATTGGTTGGTTGTTGACTTATTTGTTTCGGGCTGGCACCAAGCAGATGACTTACAATCAGCAATTGAAAGATTATGAGGAGGCGGTTTTGCAAAAGCGCCTTGAAGAAATGACTCCTGAAGAACTAGAAAAGCTTCAGGCAGAAATTGAAGAAGGAAAAAAATAGTGGTTCCAATACTACTCGGTTAAGGGTAGGGGCAATTCATGAATTGCCCCTACCCCAGTCCCCAGTCCCTAAAACCAGAGTTTTCCACCATAAGTAAGGGAAAGTCAGTAAACTGCTATTAATTGAATTTGTGATTTATTAGTTTGGAAAAAATGACATCTATATCCGATCGCTTCCAGTCTTTACGCTCTCAATCCCAATGCGCTTTAATTCCATTTATTACAGCTGGCGATCCGGATTTACAAACCACTGCGGAAGCGTTAAAGGTTCTCGATCGCAACGGTGCTGATATTATCGAATTAGGTGTACCCTATTCCGATCCTCTAGCCGATGGGCCAGTAATTCAAGCAGCAGCAACTAGAGCTTTACAAAAGGGAACAAAGTTAGATGACGTACTCACAATGTTAACCAATGTCATCCCGGAATTAACCGCACCAATTGTCCTATTTACCTATTACAATCCGATTATTCACCGAGGTATTGAAAACTTTTTACAACAAATTTCTCAAGTGGGAGTAAAAGGTTTAGTTGTTCCCGATTTACCTTTGGAAGAAGCCGAAAGTTTACTGACACCTGCTAGTAAATTGGGCATAGAGGTAATTTTATTAGTAGCACCAACTAGTTCTCCAGAAAGGATTAAAGCGATCGCGCAAAAGTCCCAAGGTTTTATTTATTTAGTAAGCGTAACAGGCGTTACCGGAATGCGATCGGGATTAGAATCGCGAGTGGAAAATTTACTCCAACAAATGCGCCAAACTACTGATAAACCTATAGGTGTCGGTTTTGGGATTTCTGCACCGGAACAAGCCAAACAAGTTAAAGATTGGGGTGCAGATGCGGCTATTGTGGGAAGCGCTTTTGTCAAGCGTTTGGCAGATGGTACACCAGCAACGGGATTAACAGCTATTGGCGAATTTTGTCAGAGTTTAAAACAAGCGATCGCTTAATTCACACCCTTTACTATGGAAAAGTTACTGGCTCGATTTATATTATTATGTGGGTTGATATTGCTGTTTTTCTGTATTCCTGTTAACGTAATTTGTCCTCCGGCGATCGCACTTCTGCGCCAATACCAAGCTGCACCCGGAGTAATGCGATACCAATCCCAACATTCACTCCAAGATGCTACAGGTTACGCTTGGCAAGTCGTACTTTTTAAACAGTTTCCCCCCGATCGATCTCCACAATTTATTCTCCGATTAGTAGGATTTCCCGGTATAGTGGAAATTGCCCATCCTCGATCCTTAGAAATTGCCACTAACACTAGTAGATTATTCATAGCAACAGATTTGTTTGCTACAGTATCTCCTGCCCCTAATGTCGGTCAGTATAACGTTACCGATGTCATTACTCAACTAGCTAAAAATAAATTTTTAAAACTCACTATTCCTCTAGTAAGCAATCAGAATATCACTCTAAAAATTCCGCTTTCTATAATTGTTGAATGGCAATGGTTGGCAACAGAAATTCAATAAGTAATACAAGTTTTTAGTTACTAATATAGCAACCGCTTAACTCGGATGAAAAAAGACAAAATACTTAAATTTTATACTCATTTGCGGCGATCCCAGAAGATTTTATAAATAATTAAGCTCTCAGTCAGCCCTTTCAGATAGTCCTATTTTACACTGTGAATTGGAGGAATTACCTGATAAATGAACCCTGGTTGTATGACAGATAAAGTTGCGAAATAAAAAGTTGAATAGTAAAGTTTTGCAAAAAAATCAAAGGAAAACTATAAAATTTTTTAGAATAGAATCGAGAAATAGAAACCGATAAAGAGAATTTACAGGCAGATCATGTTAGATACTAAAGATTGCTTGGAAAACAAATGCCCAATTCAGTTTACCCTAGACTTGATTGGCAATAAGTGGTCTATCTTAATATTGCGAGAACTGTTCATAGGCGATCGCCGCACCCATCAGTTTTTAGATGCCTTACCAGGAATTAGCAGTAAAACATTAACAATTCGACTGCGCGAATTAGAAGCTTATGGTTTAGTAGAACGCCAAGTTTATCCAGAAATTCCCCCTCGCGTAGAATACTCGCTGACAGAAAAAGGTAGAGAAATTCAACCAGTAATGAGAGCCTTATATCGGGTTGGACAAAATTGGCTAAAAGAAGATGCTTGTGTTTGTCCCTTGGAAAAAACGGTATTCGCCGAACTGGAAAAAGCCAGTTAATGACAATTTTAAATGGGAGAATTGCTTTTAAAATTAATAATAATTCTCATTGACACTCTAACCGTCAAATTTCAACCTGACGGGAGTGTTCTTATGAGTAAATAATAAAGCAGACCCAGCTACTTGTAGAACGTGGTACACAAATATATACTTTTTTACAAACCGTACAACGTCTTGTGCCAGTTTACAGACGAAAACCAAGATGCCCACAAAATTAGGCAAACCCTGAAAGACTATATTTCCATTCCCGAAATATATCCGGTAGGACGTTTAGACCAAGACAGCGAAGGACTATTATTACTGACAAATGATGGTAAATTACAACATTTTTTGAGCGATCGCCGCTACAAACACCCACGCACCTATTGGGTACAAGTAGAAAAAATCCCAGAACCAATTGCGCTCAACCAACTCCGTCAAGGAGTCAAAGTCCAAGACTACCAAACTAGACCAGCATTGGTAAAACTTTTGCCCGACGAACCCATACTACCACCCCGCGATCCGCCAATTCGGTTTCGCAAAAACGTACCTACCGCTTGGTTAGAGATGACACTCACAGAAGGTAGAAATCGACAAGTGCGAAGAATGACAGCAGCAGTAGGATATCCTACCTTAAGATTAGTAAGAGTGGCAATTGCTCATCTTCGTTTGGACGGTTTAACATCAGGAGAGTGGCGAGACTTAACTCTAGAAGAACTACAACCCCTATTACGTCTAAACAAAGTAAATTAACCCTTACTGTTAGCTTTTTCTATCCATCCTCGAAATTGAGGAAATTCTCAAATGCTGATCTGTCCACAATGTCAATTTGAAAACCCGATCGCTAATAAATTTTGCCAGCAATGTGGTACTTCCCTCACCCACAAAGCTTGTCCCGAATGTGGCGCACAAGTTAGTTACAGCGCCAAAGAGTGTCCCAAATGTGGTACATTTACGGGAACAGTTTGGCAAGCAATCATCTCACCTCGTAGCGTTGCTCGGTCTGAAGTTTCGCAAGCTAAGGAACCAGGCAAAACAGTTAATCTTGAACCGATCGCAGTTTCCTCAGCAGAAAAACTTGGGTTAGAACAGCCCGATATAGTTACTGAACCTGAAGCAGTTAACATAGAAATTCAAGTAAGCTGGGAAGATGAATTGGCAGACTCGCCAGACAATAACTCAGCAAAACCAATATCTGAATTCTCTCTAGAGGTATATTTAGACCAGCAACGACGGTACTTACTTTTAGAACCACTACCGTCAGAAATTACAGAAGAAGTTAAGGTGCGAGTGTTAGATTGTCAACCTTTGCAAGCTTCAACTATAGAAATTCTCATTAATCAGGAAAATCAGGGACTAGAAACTGGGGAGGAAACCGACGGTAAGAGTGAGGTCGATATTTGGAAAACTGTGCCGGAAATTGCGAAAGTTTATCTGGAACTGAAAGAAGAATTTGAGCCGATCGTACCTTCTATCCACGAAGCTTGGATAGAGGACGATCGAGAAATCCTGCTGATTGAAGATCGATCGCATTGGCCTACTTTAGTAGAGTTGTGGAAAGACCAGCAAATTCCCGAAATTCATTCCCTACAAATATTGCACGAAATGTCATCCCTGTGGATGGCGACAGAACCCTGGCATTGTCGGCAAAGTTTATTAGAATTAAACAATTTACGAGTAGATGAAGACCAATTTCTCGGAATTGTGCGGTTATATAAAGAGCCAACAGATAGCAATCTGAGATTGTCAACTTTAGGTCAGATTTGGGAAGGTTTATATATTCATGCCGATCGCACTTTGTTACCTCGGATCGGAGCATTAATTAACGACCTGAAGCTAGAAGTTATTTCGACAATTGAAGAATTACGGTTTCGTCTCCAAGAAATTGCCGATGAACTGCAAAATGAATCAGATTCATCTATCCCAGAAGCACCAGGAGCAAACCCATCGATCGATCATCAAACTATTTCCTCACCCTTAACAACCACTCCCCAAATAAAAGAATACAAGAATCCCTACTCCCCACCCAACGAGAGTAACGATGATATGCCCACTGTGGTTTTACCCATGCAGCTGCTAAGTTTAGAAGATGCAGGTCGTACCGACGTAGGTCGGCAAAGACGGCATAACGAAGACTACTTTGGAGTCCAAACTAAACTTACCAAAGTGGAAAACCCGCTGGGGCGCAACATGGAAGCTCGCGGCTTGTACATCCTCTGCGATGGCATGGGAGGACACGCAGGAGGCGAAGTTGCTAGTGCTTTAGCCGTGAAAACCCTGAGCGAGTACTTTCAAGAACACTGGGACGAAGAACTACCAGACGAAGACTGCATTCGCCAAGGTGTCCTAAAAGCCAATGAAGCCATCTACGATATCAATCAACAAGATGCCCGTTCCGGTAGCGGGCGCATGGGTACAACCTTAGTCATGGTTTTAATTCAAGAAACTCAAGTCGCCGTTGCCCATGTGGGAGACTCCCGCTTGTATCGCCTCAGTCGCAGACAAGGCATCGAACAAGTTACCGTAGATCACGAAGTCGGACAACGGGAAATTAAACGGGGAGTAGAACCGGAAATAGCTTATTCTCGTCCTGACGCTTATCAACTTACTCAAGCATTAGGGCCACGCAATGAATATTTCGTCGATCCCGATATTGAATTCTTTGAGTTAAATGAAGATACTCTAATTCTGTTATGCTCCGATGGTTTATCTGATAATGAATTGATTGAAAACCATTGGCAAACTCACCTCCAACCATACCTGAGTTCCCGGAGCAACTTAGAAGAAAGTGTCAATAATTTAATTGAACTGGCTAACCAGTACAATGGGCATGACAACATTACAGCGATCTTAATTCGAGCGAAAGTCCGACCGGATTTAGAGCAAGCTAAAGTAGGCAATAGTTAATGGCAATTGTTGAGGGTTTGCTATTCACCGAGCTTAATGAGTAATGACAACTCCAGGTGTGGTCACACTGACCCTCTTACATCCAAAAAATTCGGCTCTTCTGGAAAAGTGGCGATTTGAAAAAGAGTTAATCATTCGCATCGGTCGCTCTCCAGAGAACAATATCGTGTTGACTGATAGCCGAGTTTCCCGTCACCATCTAGAATTACGGCTGGTGGAAATTTCTGCATCCAAAATTGGCAACAGTTTAATTTCTACTGCTTGGCGGCTCATTAATTTGGGTACTAACGGCACTTTTTTAGATGGAATTTTAGTCTCCCAAGCTTGGCTGAGAAACGGTTCCATAATTCAGTTAGCTCAAGGTGGGCCAAAATTAAAGTTCACCATTCAAACTACCACCGCTCAATCTTTGGTTGTCATTCCCCCGAAAGCAGTTCCATCCCCCCCAAAAAACATCTGCTCTCATGGGGGAAATCCGCCAAATAATTTATTTTGTATCCACTGCGGTCAGCCATTGCGTGTCGAACGTCAGATTCGCCAATACCAGGTGTTAAAGACTTTGGGACAGGGGGGGATGGGTACGACTTATTTAGCTTGGGTACCGCAAATCCCTGGAAAAAAGGCAGTGGGTGGTGCTTTGTTGGTACTCAAAGAAATGAATGCAGATATGGCAGAGATTGCCAAAGCTCAAGAATTGTTTGAAAGGGAAGCCAGGACGTTAAAGAACTTGCATCACCCCGGAATTCCCCAATTTTATGACTTTTTTGTGGAAGCGGGGAAAAAGTATTTGGCGATGGAATACATTCAAGGTCAAGATTTGGAAAGGCGAGTTTACAATACTGGGCCAGTTTTACCAAGTCAAGCGATCGAATGGATGGTGCAAACCTGTCAAGTGTTAGATTACATCCACGAACAAGACCCACCATTGATTCATCGTGACATTAAACCAGCTAATTTGATGGTGCGATCGCCAGACAAAAAAATAGTAGTCCTCGACTTCGGCGCAGTTAAGGAAATTGGTACACCCTTGGGTACGCGCATCGGTGCAGAAGGTTTCAGCGCCCCAGAACAAGACCGAGGTCAACCTGTCACCCAATCTGACATTTACGCTGTGGGCGCTACTCTAATTTTTCTGCTCACTGGGGAAAGCCCCCGCAAGTACTATCAACAGCAGGGTCGAATCTATTATTTTGCCCTAGAAAATGTGCCGACGATTACTCCCCGATTGCGGCAGGTGATTGAAAAAGCCACCCAACCGCAAGTCAAAGAAAGATATCAATCTGCTGGGCAGTTAGCGATCGCCCTTACAGATGCTATCTAAAAAATTTTGGCTGTTCAACTGAACAACTAATGTAATTGCTCTTTTGGCTGCCAATCGATCGTCGCGTCGCCGCCTTGCCGCGTCAACTATTTGCAGCCAACTTCCAGAGCAACGAAATTACTCATCATCCCAGGCTTCCACTTCCAGCAAATCCTGAACCGGATCTTGCATTGTAAAGCCAAAATCGAGCAACTCTTTTTTCCAAAAAGCCCATTCATCACCATAAAGTAGGGCAATTTTCCAAATACTGTCAGTAGGCTTAATCAAGTTAGATGCTATGAGAGATCCTACTTGACGTTGCAACTTCACCATTGGGTGAATAACTTGCTGAGTCATACACTCCATTAAAATTGATTTATTTTAAGAAAGATTCTGAACAAGAACCACTTACCCTTTTTTTGCTATACCTGTGCGTTAAGTCTTGTGCAATCGGGAAGCGTTCTTCTAAAACAGAAGTTTAGCACAACTAAGTGCTACCAGTCCATTATACCTAGAATTTATCTGCTATTGCCAAACTGAAGCAAAGCCTCTATTCGTAGAGTACCTTAACCGATTAACTAGCGATTATTCCTCTATATTTAGTGTCTTTGCATCACCCCTAAGTTTCAATGATTAGAACTTCTTATCTAAGAGGTTAGGGAAACTTTCTTCTCTATTACCTATTCCCTAAACAAAGGGAAACCTTGTGGAGTAAGGGCAATTCATGAATTGCCCCTACTCCACAAGGTTTCCTTATCACCATAAGTACTGGAGAACCAATTATTTCCTCCCCATCTCCTCACCACTGCTTCAACTAAGAAGGAGTCAAAGCCGCCTTAGCCGAAGAATGCAGCATCAAACCATACTCCAAACCTTCCACCACCGCTTGATAAGAAGCCTCTAAAATATTGGTCGAAACTCCTACCGTCGTCCAGCGCTGCAAACCATTACTAGACTCAACTAACACCCGAGTTTTTGCCGCAGTTCCCGTATTTCCATCCAGAATTCTCACCTTATAATCCGTTAACTCAAAATCAGCAATTACTGGATAAAAATTGGTTAAAGCTTTTCGTAAAGCTGCATCTAACGCCCCCACAGGCCCATTACCTTCCGCAGCCTCCAAAATATCCTTACCATTCACCGAAACCTTAATAGTCGCCAAAGCATAAGGCACGCAATTCGCATCAGTATCGCAGGGAACAATATCACAATGAACTTGGAAACCTTTAAGTTCGTAAAACTTCTGCCTTTGTCCCAAAGCCTCCCGCATCAGCAACTCAAAACTAGCCTCAGCCGCCTCAAACTGATACCCTTGATTTTCCAGAACTTTCAGCCGTTCCAAAATTTGCCGACAAGCCGGATTTTGCTTGTCCAACTCAATCCCAAACGTCCGGGCTTTAGCTAACACATTACTTAACCCTGCCTGGTCAGAAATTACAATCCGCCGTCGATTTCCCACTGCTTCCGGTTGAATATGTTCGTAAGTTATCGGATTGCGTTCCACCGCACTCACATGAATTCCGCCTTTGTGTGCAAAAGCTGACAAACCGACAAAAGGTGCGTGTTCGTCAGGTGCTAGATTCGCCAGTTCGCTAACAAGACGGCTAACTTGAGTCAGTCGCTCTAAATTTTCTGCTGGAATACAGTCATAACCCAACTTCAACTGTAAATTCGGAATTACCGAACAAAGATTCGCATTACCACAACGTTCCCCGTAACCATTCATCGTCCCTTGTACCATTCTCACGCCAGCCAACACCCCAGCCAAAGCATTAGCGACTGCGGTATCGGAATCATTGTGAGTGTGAATGCCCATTCGGGGAAAATCGCCTTTGAGTTCCGGTAAAGCTTCCACCACTTCCCCGATAATGGTGCTAATTTCAGATGGAAGCGTACCGCCATTGGTGTCACAGAAAACCAACCATTCCGCACCAGCAACCACAGCCGTTTTCAAAGTTTGTAAAGCGTAGTCTCGATTATGCTTATAGCCATCAAACCAGTGTTCGGCATCGTAGATGACTCGCCGTCCTTGGCTGCGGAGATATTCGATCGTATCTCGAATCATCGCCAAATTTTCTGCCAAACTAGTCTTCAGGCTCTCTGTAACGTGCAAATCCCACGATTTACCAAAAATTGTCACCCAGCGAGTCCCTGCCGCCAAAATCGCTTGTAGAAGGGAATCTTCTGCCGCCGTAGTTCCCGGTCGGCGTGTCGAACAAAAAGCCACCACTTCCGCTTGTCTGAGGGGTTGTTCCTGTAGTTTCCAGAAAAATTGCACGTCCTTGGGATTAGCACCGGGCCATCCTCCTTCGATAAACGGAACTCCCAACTCATCTAGCTGATGAGCTATTCGCAGTTTATCTTCTAAGGACAAACAAAGTCCTTCGCGTTGGGCACCATCTCGCAGAGTAGTATCGTAAATCCAAATCTGATTTGAAGTATTAGGGGTCATGGAAAAGAGTCGAATGAGAATGGGTTTTGATATGGACAAAAGGTAAAGGGAAAAGGATTTTTCAGCACTTTTACTCAAATCTTGCAGCAGGGGAGGTAGAACCTCCAAAACCTCGTTCCCAGGTTCAACCTGGGAACGAGAAACTCCAGGCTCCGCCTCTTGGTGCAAGATTTCAGTTTTACCCCTTTAGCTTTGCCCTTTTCTCAAAATCAGAGCAAGAAGTTTCTATGAGGGGTAAATTCTTCCCTAAGACTTAGCCTACATCTGTATCTGTAGAAAATGGTAAGCCCTGTAATGTAAAGAAGTGCAAAAATATTCATAAAGTGTTCAGAGTAATAACTATGCCAAAAGTAACTGCTCAAGGGAAGACATTTGAATGTGCTTCGGGTGCTAATTTACGGAAAGTTTTACTGGAAAATGGCATTCCTCTGTACAATGGACAAGCTGCCCTGATGAACTGTCGTGGTATCGGCACTTGTGGCACTTGCGCCGTTAAGGTAGAAGGGGAAGTGTCGGAAGCAAGTTGGCGAGAAAAAGCCCGCCTGGGTCTTCCTCCCCATTCTCCCAGTAAAAACTTGCGGTTGGCTTGCCAAACTAAGGTTTTAGGAGATGTCCAAGTCACTAAGTTCGACGGTATGTGGGGACAGGGAAATCAAACTGTTTGGACTCCGCAAGCGTAATTTTTGGGGATTGGGGACTGGGGGACTGGGGGACAAGGGGACTGGGAGAGTTTTGAGTTTTGAGTTTTAAGTTAGTAGTTTTCTTGCCCCTGTGTCCCTCTGCCTTCTGCCTTCTGACTATAGGTTTGGAAAATTTTATTGGTGAGTATGAATAGAGTAAGTGATGTTCTAATTGTTGGTGGTGGAATTATTGGTCTTTCTTTGGCTATTGAATTAAAATTGCGAAGTGTGAAAGTAACTGTTTTATCTAGAAATTTTCCTGAAGCAGCGACTCACGCTGCGGCGGGAATGTTAGCTCCTCAAGCAGAAAAGATTCCTCCTAGTCCAATGTTAGATTTGTGTCTGCAAAGTCGATCGATCTATCCTGACTGGATTAGAAAATTAGAAGAAATTACCGGGTTTGAAACTGGTTATTGGTCTTGTGGAATTTTGGCTCCAGTTTATCATGCAGGGGAGCAATTACTAACTGATAAATTTTGGTTAAATCAGGAAGAAATTCAGCAACATCAACCTGGTTTGAGTTCTGAAATTGTGGGTGGTTGGTGGTATCCTGATGATGGACAAGTGGATAATCGTGCTTTAGCTCATGTTTTGTGGATGGCGGCTCAACAGTTAGGAATTGAGGTTTTAGAAGGGGTCGCTGTTACGGAGTTTGTCCGGGAAAATGGGCGAATTAAATATGTAAAAACTGCGGTGGGTGATTGGCAAGCTGAACGCTATGTTTTAGCTACTGGTGCTTGGTCGCAGGAGTTATTGCCGATTCCAGTTTACCCCAAAAAAGGACAAATGTTGTCGCTGCGTGTTTGTTCTTCACCTCAACCGTTAAACCAGGTTTTATTCGGCGATGAAACTTACATTGTTCCGCGAAAAGATGGCAGAATAGTTATTGGTGCAACTAGCGAAAATGTTGGGTTTACACCTGAGAATACTGCCGCAGGTATTCAACAATTACTCAGCGGAGCAACTCGACTTTATCCCCCATTAAAAAACTTGCCGATTTTAGAATTTTGGTGGGGTTTTCGTCCAGCAACACCTGATGAATTACCAATTTTAGGAACTAGCGCTTACGAAAATTTGACTTTAGCAACGGGGCATTATCGGAATGGCATTCTTTTGGCTCCTATTACTGCTTTGTTAATTGCTGATTTGCTGGAAAAACAAAGCGCTAATTCGCTTTTAGGTCATTTTCACTATACTCGGTTTACCGAAAATTAACTTTACATAAGTTAGGAAAAAGTGGAAAAATGTAAATTAAATTCAAATGATGTTCAGAAAAAATCAAGTAAAACTGTCAAATTGAATTAACATATAGAATGCTAATTTAATGCCAGTTGGTTCAACTCAAATCTTGCACTCAAAGGAGGTAGAACCTCCAGCCTCGTAGCCTCGTTCCCAGGTTCAACCTGGCAACGAAAAATGGAGGCTCTGCCTCTTGGTACAAGATCTAAGTCAAGTTGTTTGCACAATATTTTTAGTAATTCTGTATTTAGCAATGCAAATTTTAGATAAATCTACCATTGATTCCATTGAAGCGATCGCAGATCAACCCCTCACCATCGCCGGAAAAACCTTCCAATCTCGCCTAATGACGGGAACAGGTAAATATCGTAGCATCCCCGAAATGCAGCAAAGTGTCATCGCCAGCGGTTGCGAAATTGTTACCGTCGCCGTCAGACGAGTGCAAACTAACGCGCCCGGACATGAAGGATTAGCAGAAGCCTTAGATTGGTCTAAAATTTGGATGTTACCCAACACCGCAGGCTGTCAAACCGCTGAAGATGCGATTCGGGTAGCCCGGTTAGGGCGAGAAATGGCAAAACTTTTGGGACAAGAAAACAATAACTTTGTGAAATTGGAAGTTATTCCCGATTCTAAATATCTTTTACCCGATCCGATTGGAACTTTGCAAGCAGCAGAGAAGTTAGTTAAGGAAGGCTTTGCCGTTCTACCTTATATTAATGCCGATCCATTGTTAGCCAAACACTTGGAAGAAGCTGGTTGCGCTACCGTTATGCCTTTGGGTTCTCCCATTGGTTCCGGTCAGGGGATCAAAAATGCTGCCAATATTCAGATAATTATTGACAATGCCAAAATTCCTGTAGTTGTAGATGCAGGAATTGGTACGCCCAGTGAAGCTGCCTCTGCAATGGAAATGGGCGCAGATGCTCTGTTAATTAATACTGCTATAGCCCAAGCGCAAAACTCCGCAGCAATGGCAAAAGCGATGAATTTAGCCACCACAGCTGGGAGATTAGCTTACTTAGCTGGGCGCATTCCCGTAAAAACTTACGCTAGTGCCAGTTCTCCGCTGACGGGTACTATTAGCTAGTGTCGGGTAACAAGGGAAAAGGAGAGGAGGAAACGAGGGGAGGTCTATTAATTCAAGAGTCGATCGGGATTTATGGATTTACATGATAATCGGGATTAATTTAGAAATCTGGTAAATTCGTACATCCTGGTCAAAATTTTCCTCTTTCCCAGTTGTAGGGGTGATTTATGAATCACCCCTACCTCAATATCCAATACTTATCTAGGAAATATTAAAAAAATATTGCGATCGAAGAGAACATATTTGCAAAGTATTGTTACAATAAACAATAAGTTTAATAAAGGATTAATTCTATGCCTTACACAACCGAAGATGGCGGACGTTTAAACAATTTTGCAGCTGAACCCAAAGTTTACCAAGCCAGCCCTCCTACCAAAGCAGAACAGCGTAACTACATTATTATGGGCTTGTTAGCGTTAGTGCTGGTCAGTGGTTTGATTTTCGTTGCCTTCTCGGTTTCGAGTGTAAGCTAATATTCCGATTGCAAAATTAATTACCCAAAGCAATTATGAGAACGACCAGGTATCTTACTTGTTGATTAAGATACCTGGTTAGGCTATTTGAGATTAAAGTAAAAATCAGGTAGGATCGGTCAGAAAGACCATTTTGATAAGCTCGGAGATTAGTAAACTTAGTTTACAATATAAAATTTTGGATTTTAGTGTGTGACTTCTTCCCCTACTTCGGCAGCGCTCAACTTAGAAGCTATTTTCCCATTTAAGCTGGATAAATTCCAGTTAGATGCGATCGCATCTCTAAATGCAGGTCGTTCCGTTGTGGTGTGTGCCCCCACAGGTTCGGGAAAAACATTAATTGGGGAATATGCCATTCATCGCGCCCTCAACGGTAACGGTCGAGTGTTTTATACCACTCCATTAAAAGCTTTGTCCAATCAAAAATGGCGTGACTTTGGACAACAATTTGGCAGCCAAAATGTCGGTTTGCTGACGGGTGATACTTCAATTAACCGAGATGCACCAATTTTAGTGATGACAACGGAGATTTTCCGTAATATGCTTTACGGTACTCCGATCGGAGAAGTTGGAACATCTTTAGTTGGTGTAGAAGCAGTAGTGTTGGATGAATGTCATTACATGAACGATCGCCAACGCGGTACAGTTTGGGAAGAATCAATTATCTATTGCCCCAAAGAAATTCAACTCGTAGCACTTTCCGCCACCGTCGCCAACTCCCAACAACTCACCGACTGGATAAGTTACGTTCATGGGCCAACAGACTTAATTTATTCTGACTTTCGCCCCATACCCTTAGAATTTTACTTCGGCAATCCCAAAGGCGTATTTCCTTTACTAAGTCCAGAAAATAACAAACTCAATCCTCGCCTCAAACCTAAAGGCGGACAACAGAATAGCGGCAAACGTCCAGAAACCCCCAGCATACCCTTTATTTTGAATCAATTACAACAGAGGGAAATGCTACCTGCAATTTACTTTATCTTTAGTCGTCGGGGTTGTGACCAAGCAGTAGCTGAAGTTAGCGAATTGGCATTAGTTAACGAAACAGAAAAACAACTATTAAAAACTAGAATTGAAGAATTTTTAGCCCGTTATCCCGAAGCAGCAAGAGTCGGACAAGTTGAACCGCTGTATCGGGGAATTGCTGCTCACCATGCGGGAATTTTACCGACTTGGAAAGCATTTGTCGAAGAACTATTTCAAGAAGGTTTAATTAAAGTTGTATTTGCCACCGAAACTTTAGCAGCTGGAATTAATATGCCAGCTAGAACCACAGTAATTTCGACGCTTTCCAAACGTACCGACAGAGGACATCGATTACTCACCGCCTCGGAATTTCTGCAAATGGCAGGTAGGGCGGGTAGGCGGGGAATGGATAAAAAAGGCTACGTGGTGACATTACAAACGCCATTTGAAGGGTCAAAAGAAGCAGCTTATTTAGCAACATCAAAAGCCGACCCTTTGGTAAGTCAATTTACCCCTAGTTATGGCATGGTTTTAAACTTGCTGCAAACTCACACTTTAGAAGAAGCAAAAGAATTAATAGAACGCAGTTTTGGACAGTATTTAGCTACATTGCACTTAGAACCTAATCGGAAAGCGGTACAAAAGTTGCAAAAAGAAGTCGATCAACTGCAAAATCTAATGCAGCAAGTAAATCCTGATTTAATAGGAAATTATGAAAAATTACAACAAAGATTGAAAGCAGAGAGACAATTATTAAAAACTCTGCAACAACAATCTGCGGATATTTTATCTGGTGATATTGCTGCCTCTTTACCTTTTGCTGTGGCGGGAACTATTCTCAATTTGAAAGGTAAAAATGTTCCAGTTTCTACACCTATTCCGGCAGTCTTAGTTAGTAAAAAACCTGGCCCCGGACAAACTCCGTATTTAATTTGTTTGGGCAAAGATAACCGTTGGTATGTGGTAAGCGTTCATGATGTAGTTGGTTTTCATGCTGAATTACCTCGCTTATCTAGGGTAGATAATTTGTCAGGGCCACCAGCAGAAATGCAGATAAAATTTGGTAGTGTGCGATCGGGTACAGAAGAAACTGTTGATATTGCTAATTTAATTCCGTTACCACCACCAGCGCAAGAAGCCCCAGAAGTAGCGGCACAACACGAACGAGTTAAGGCAGTGGAAGCGCAATTAGAAAATCATCCGATTCACCAATGGGGTAATCCAGGGACATTAATTAAACGTTATCGGCGTTTAATTACTTTGCAAACTGAGATTAAGTTATTGCAAGAAAAACTGGATCAAGAATCTCAACGTCATTGGGAAGAATTTTTAGAATTAATTCTGATTTTACAGAGCTTTGGTTGTTTGGATGAATTAACTCCTACTGCTTTAGGACAAGCAGCAGCAGCGATTCGAGGAGATAATGAATTATGGTTAGGATTGGCGTTAATGTCGGGAGAATTGGATGAATTAGGCCCCCATCATTTAGCAGCAGCGGCAGCGGCTTTAGTGACAGAAACACCCCGCCCGGATTCTGAAAGTAAGTATGTTACATCTGAAGAAGTTCAGGAAGCTTTGAGTCAATTACGGGGAATTAGAAGGCAACTTTTCCAAGTACAAAGGCGGCATAATGTAGCCTTGCCTGTGTGGTTGGAAGATGAATTAATTGGGTTAGTGGAACAATGGGCTTTGGGAGTAGACTGGGTGCATTTATGCGAAAATACCAGTTTGGATGAAGGAGATGTGGTGCGAATGTTACGGAGAACTCTTGATTTTCTCTCCCAAATACCATACGTGCCAAATCTGCCTGATTCTCTGAAGCGAAATGCTAGTCGCGCCCTGCAATTAATGGATAGGTTTCCTGTTAATGAAATTGTGGGTTAATGAACCGCAAAGAACGCAAAGTACGCTAAGAAGATAAACAGTGGTAAGATTAAATGGGGATAAAAGTATCTGAGGAAGAAATTATGAACCTTCCACTCGTTGACTTATACGAAACTGATTTTTACGCTTGGACACAAAAACAAGTCCAGTTATTACGTCAGCGTGACCTAAATAATCTTGATATTGAGAATTTGATTGAGGAAATAGAATCCTTGGGTAAACAGGAAAAACGTTTAATTAAGATTATAAAATCATTTCCCCAGTCGGTTGGTAAAAAGCAGAATCAACTGTAAATTCTGATTTAGTGTGAGGAGTTAAGTGTGAGGAAAAGTGTGAGGAAAACTGTTGCCTTCTGCCTGGTGCCTTCTGCCTTTTGCCTTTTCTCTTCTGCTGCTTTGGCGGAAGGGGTTACTTTGGGTGTGGTGCGTAGTGGGGATAATGTGACGCAATGGATGGGTATTACTAATCGGTTGAATCAGAGTGGTGTGGCTTATTGTGTGGTGGATTTGCAAAGCGTACAGAAAGCGGCTGATTTGACGGGTACGAAGGTGTTATTTTTGCCGAATGTGGAAAGTTTAACACCGCAACAGGCGATCGCACTTACCGAATGGATTAAAAAAGGCGGTCGCTTAATTGTTAGTGGGCCAGCAGGTAATCTTTCTGCGCCAGAAGTGCGCCAAATGTTGCGGGGTGTTTTGGGCGCTTATTGGGCTTTTCCTCTCTCGGAACCTTCAACGTTGAAACCTAACAAAACAGGTAATCAGCAAAAAGAAGGGGAATCTTCGCTGCGGGGTACGGTTCACGGAGGAGTAGTGATTCCCACAGCAATTAGTAGTCAAACTGCTGCTACTTGGTCGGTTAAGGATAGTCCTCCAGCGGTGGTGAATACTAACCAAACGACTTTTCTCGGTTGGCGTTGGGGTGTGGATGCGGTGGCAAATGTTCAAACAGATTTAGCTTGGCTGAAATCAGCCCTCGATCGCTACGGAGTTAAATCTGCAACTACGGTATCTGTGTCCGCTGTCGGAAATTGCGTTGCCCCTGATGCTGTGCCTGTTGCCGTTGCCCCTGTGATGCAGAGTGTGGGAACTGGGGAGCAGAGAGTTCCAGCAGAGGGGCAGGGGGGCAGAGGAGCAGAGGAGCGAAGGAGCAGAGGGGCAGAGGGGCGAAGGAGCAGAAGGGCAGAGGGGCGGAGAGGCGGAGGACAGGAGGTGTCTGCTGTGTCTCCAGTAATTCGTCCCCAATTCCCAGTCCCCAGTCCCCAGTCCCCAGTCCCCAGTCCCCAGTCCCCAATCCCCAGTCCCCAATCCCCAGCGCCCGACCCTACGGAAAGGGTAGCTACGGCAAGTATTCGGGTTGTGCCTGGGGGGGAGGTGATTACGCCGCAGGAGGCGATCGCCATGCGTCAAGACTTAGAAAATTTAATTGGTAGGGTGGAAAGTGCTTTATTAACTGCAAATGTAGCTAATAATTCAGTGCGAATTGCAGAGAGACAGCGGGGTAGAGAAGCAGAGGAAGAAGCTAGGAAAGAAACTTCTGCAAATGCTGTTACAGTCGCTACTACTAGTTTCAATACTAATCAATTATCAGCAGCAAATACGCTACAACAAGCGCGAGAAGTTTTGCAATCTTTGCCCCAATTAATTGCTAATAGAGATTACGCTAATGCGCGGAGTCAATGGTTAAAAACTCGGCAAGATTTGTGGAATTTGTACCCGCTCGATCGCTTGGTGGAAAATTCGGAAATTCGGGCAATTTGGTTAGACCGAGGTACTATTGTACAAGCTGGTTCGGAACAGGGTTTGGCTAAGATTTTCGATCGTTTAGCACAAGCAGGAATTAATACAGTTTTCTTTGAAACTGTTAATGCTGGTTATCCGATTTATCCTAGTAAAGTCGCGCCGGAACAAAACCCTTTAACTAAAGGTTGGGACCCGTTAGAGGCAGCGGTAAAATTAGCTCATGAACGGGGAATGGAGTTGCACGCTTGGGTGTGGACTTTTGCGATCGGAAATCAACGCCATAATACGATTCTAAATCAACCGCAAGACTATCTTGGCCCAGTATTAACAGCCCATCCAGATTGGGCAAATTACGATAATCGAGGTAACATTATTCCTCTGGAACAAACTAAGCCATTTTTAGATCATGCAAATCCCGAAGCAAGGCGTTATTTACTCAGTTTATTTGAGGAAATTGTTAGTCGTTACAAAGTAGACGGATTGCAATTAGATTACATTCGTTACCCCTTTCAAGACCCGAAAAGGGGTTTAATTTATGGTTATGGAAGTGCGGCGCGACAGCAATTTCAACAATTAACTGGTGTCGATCCGATCGCTATTTCTCCTAATAGTCCTCTTTGGCAAAAATGGACTGAGTTTCGCACCGAACAAGTTAATTCTTTTGTGGCGGAAGTTGCTCAATTGGTGCGAAAAAAACGGTCTAATTTAATTTTATCGGTTGCGGTTTTTGGTTATCCAGAAACCCAAAGAATTGAAATGTTGCAACAAAATTGGGAAGTTTGGGCGAGGCGAAGTGATGTAGATTTAGTGTTACTAATGGCTTATGCTCAAGATACTAATCGTTTTCAAGAATTGACGCAACCTTGGTTAACGAATGATAGTTTAGGTGCAACTTTAGTTTTACCGGGAATTTTACTTGTGAATTTACCAGAATTGAGTGCGATCGATCAAATTCAATTCATCAGAGATTCCCCAAATGGTGGTTATGCTTTGTTTGCAATGGAGCATTTTAGTAATGGTTTACAGAGTATTTTTAATCGTACCCAAGGGACAAGAAGACGGGATAGTAAAGAACCCTTTCCATTACGAAAACCTTTTGCAGCAGCAGCAAATCGATTGACAATTCTTCAACAGGAATGGAACTTTTTGTTAAGTTCAAATCAACTGTTGATGTCGCCAACCGATCGATCGCAATATGACACCCAAAGTGCGGAACTTGTAAAAGTATTCAATCGTTTAGCAGAAAAACCAAATGCTAGTAATTTTGATACAGCGAAGAAAGCTTTAACACTTTTTCGCTTTCAATTTAGTGGTTGGATGCGATTACATTCGATGAAGAATACTTATCAGGTACAAACTTGGAATAATCGTTTAGCTAGTTTGGAAAGGTTGCTGAATTATGGGGAAAGAATTGTTTTGAAAAGGTCAACTTCTAATACTGTTCAACGTTAATTAATAAGATTTTTTTGAACCACGTTCGCGTAGCACGTAAGACACGAAGGAAACGAAGAGAAGGAGAAGAGTTATTTCATGATTCATTTAGGACTGTTACATATTTGAGCTCAGATCTTGCACTCAAAGGAGGTAGAACCTCCCAGATCCTCGTTCCCAGGTTCAACCTGGGAACGAAAAATGGAGGCTCTGCCTCTTAGTGCAAGATCTGAGTTGATTTTCTTCTGCTTCTTTCTTCTTTTTTCTTCGTGTTCTTCGTGTCTTACGTGCTACGCACACGCTACGCGAACGCGGTTCAAAAAAAGCCTTATACCAACAATTAACTCGCTCTTTCTGCTAATTCTAACCATCTTTCAGTCGCAGAATCGATCGCTTCCGTCAACTCTGCCAATTTATCAGTTAATTTTTGTAATTCACTAAAATCACTGGGAGGATTATTGTAGAGAATTTTCTCAACTGCTTCTTTTTCCGCTTCCATTTCAGGAATTTTGTTTTCTAATTCTTCGTATTCCCGCTTCTCTTTAAAAGAAAGTTTGCGGGGTCGATCGGATTTGGGAGTTTCGGTTTTAGGTTTTTGATTGTTAGATGCGGAAACTTCTTTAGATTTTTTGGTTTCTTTTTCTTCGGTTTCTGCGGCAGCTTTATAATCTAAATAAACCGAATAATTTCCGGGATATTGACGTAAAATTCCTCCATCCTCAAAAGCAAAAATTACATCAACAGTGCGATCGAGAAAATAGCGATCGTGCGACACCACAATTACACAACCATTAAAATCTTCCAAATACTCTTCCAAAACTCCTAAAGTTTGCACATCTAGATCGTTTGTTGGTTCATCTAAAATCAATACATTTGGCGCACTCATCAACACTTTAAGTAAAAACAATCTCCGTCTTTCCCCACCAGAAAGTTTACTAATTGGCGCATATTGTTGATTTGGCGGAAACAGAAATCTTTCTAACATTTGCGAAGCAGTTATTACACTTCCGTCGGAAGTTTCTACCAGTTCGGCTATATTTTTCAAGTAATCAATTACTCGTTGATTTTCGTTTATATTTACATCATCCGAGTGTTGATCGAAATAACCAATATGAATCGTCGAACCAATTTCCACAGTTCCCGAATCCGGCTGCACTTTTCCGGTAATAATATTCATTAACGTGGATTTTCCCGCACCGTTGCTACCAATAATACCGATGCGATCTTCGGGATTAAAACTATAGGTAAAATCCTTAATTAAAGTGCGATCGCCATAAGCTTTGCAAACTTCTTTTAGTTCAATTACTTTCTTGCCAATGCGTCGTCCAACAGTAGAAATTTCCACTTTTCCTTGCACTTGTTTGAACTCTTGCGCTTGCATTTCTCGAACGCGATCGATCCGCGCTTTTTGCTTAGTACTGCGTGCTTTTGGCCCTCTTTTCAACCATTCTAATTCTCGGCGCAAAACTCCGGCGTGTTTGCGTTGACTACTAATAGCTGATTCCTCAGATTCCGCCTTTTTCTCTAAATAATAAGCGTAGTTACCAGAATAAGTGTAAAGGTCGGCGCGATCGATCTCAATAATTCGATTAGTAACTTTATCCAAAAAATAGCGATCGTGCGTAATCAACAACAAAGCACCACGAAATCGATTCAAATAACTCTGTAACCACTCCACCGAAAGCGCATCTAAATGGTTCGTCGGTTCATCCATTAATAATACATCAGGTTCAGATAAAAGCGCCGTTGCTAAAGCAATTCTTTTCCGATAACCGCCAGACAAATCACCAATTTTGGCATTAAAATCTTCAATTCCCAACTTACTTAAAATCACTTTCGCATTCGTTTCCAATTCCCACGCACCCACCTCTTCCATGCGTTGCGAAACACTAGACAAACGCGACATTAATTTATCATGATCTCCCTGTCCATGAGCTAATTTCTCGGAAATTTCTTCATATTCCCGCACTAACGCCATTTTTTCGCCACTATCAGCAAAAATCTGCTCTAAAACCGTGTGATTTTCATCTAAATTTGGTTGTTGAGGTAGGTAGACAATTTTCGATCCAGAGTTAACCCAAATTTCGCCCCCGTCAATTGGTTCTAAACCTGCGATCATTTTCAATAAAGTAGATTTTCCCGAACCATTAGTGCCAATTAGCCCAACTTTATCACCCTCATCTAAACTAAAACTGGCATCTTTGAGAATTTCCTTAATGCCGAAGTCTTTTTTTAGCGATCGCAAAGAAAAAATAGTCATAATTCCCAGCTTGTCCACCAATAACCTAGTGTAACGCTCTCCCAGACTTCTGTGTTACCAAACTATCATCAAAAATCATCTGCGTTTATCTGCGTTCATCTGCTTTCATCTGCGTTAAAAAAAAGACTTCGCAATTTTCCAGTTTATTCAAATTAGCAACTTGATGGATAATATAATGATTTATGGAGGTTAAAGTGATTATCAGAAACGAAAGAGATACAGATATTGAAGTAATTACAGAAGTTACAATAGCCGCTTTTAAAAATCATCCGATTAGCAACCATACGGATCAATTTATCATACACGCCTTGCGTGCTGCTGGTGTGCTGACTATCTCTCTGGTTGCGGAGATCGATCGAAAAGTCGTAGGACATATTGCTTTTTCACCAGTAACAATATCAGATGGTACCGCAGGTTGGTATGGACTCGGCCCAATTTCAGTATTGCCAGATTATCAAAAGCAGGGGATTGGGAAAACGCTGATCAATGAAGGTTTGTCTTTGTTAAAAGATATGGGAGCCCAAGGTTGTGCCCTTGTAGGAGATCCGAATTATTACAAGCGTTTTGGTTTCAAGAATTATCCAGAGTTGATTCATGAAGGAATTCCCCAAGAGTTTTTCCTGATTTTGCCCTTTACCCAAAAAATTCCCCAGGGAGTTATTGTGTTTCATGATGGCTTTAAGGCGACTAATTATTCCCCAGTTGTATAAGTATAAACTCGTTCTTCAGTTATATAATAAGCATCAAAGCTGACAAAGTAGCAACTTCATCAGCTTGAGAAACAAAACAAATTTCAATTAAAAAATTCCTTTATTCATGAATTGAACCATCAGGCATAGTAGCACCTTCTAAATCTGCACCCATTAAATTAGCACTACTCAATTCTGCTCTAGTAAAATTCGCCTTTCGCAAATTCGCACCAGAAAAGTCAGCCCTTGCCAAATAAGCTTCAATTAATTCCGCTTCAGATAAGTTCGCTTCCCGGAAATCTACCCGACTTAAATCAACTTTAATTAATCTCGCCCGACTCAAATTTGCCCTACTCATTTTCGCCTTACTCATCTTCGCATCTGTCAGCAAAGAACCTTGTAAGTCTGCATTTGTCAAATCTGCATCAGCTAAATTTGCCCGTTCTAATTTGGTATTTCGCAGATAAGCACCAGCTAAATTTGCCCCATTCAAATTGGCATCGCTGAGATAAGAATTACCTAATTTTGCCCCAGCTAAATTAGCGCCACTTAAATCTGCATCCCGTAAAGTTGTTTCCGTTAAATTAGCGCCACTCAAATCTACTTTCGCTAAATTTGCTCCCGTTAAATTCGCACCTCGTAAATCAGCTTTGTGTAAATTTGCGCCGAGTAAATTCGCCGTGTAAATTCTCTTTTCTTCTCGGAAATTTGCTCCCCGCAAGCAAGCACCTGTGAGATTAGCACCACTTAAGTTAGTTCCCCGCAAATCTGCATCCATTAAATTAGCATCTAAAAGATTGGCTAAGGTAATATCTGCACTGCGTAAATCAGCACCTTTTAAACTAGCACCATGTAAATCAGCATTGTGTAAATTAGCAGCAGTTAAATTTGCCTGATTTAAGTTTGCACCATCCAGTTTTGCTCGAATCAAATTTGCTTTGCGTAAATGCGCCCGACTGAGGTAAGAAAAGATTAAGTTTGCCCCATTTAAATCTGCACCCGTGAGAGTTATGCCAATCAAATCTGCATTAAAAAGATTGACACCACGCAAATTAATTCCCACAAAATTTGTTTCACCTGCGGCATAACGTTTTAACAGTTCATTAGGATTCATATTGGTTGGTGTAATTGTGAATCTAAATTTTTTCAGGTTTTAAGATTGGCGAATTTGACAAGTTTCTTCGCCATCATCTTCTTCATTCTTTGCACCTGTAATTTCGCCATCAAAATTCATGACAAAATTTTCTGGTTGATATTGATCTGATTCCCGGTTAGCATAGTGGCGTTTCATTGCTTGATAAACTGCCCCTGCTGCTTGTGTATATTCATCTGTTGGTTCTAAAGTTTTCGCTACTGTTTGCAAGCGATATTCCAAGTCTTTTAAAGTTTTGCATCTGTCAAATAATTTGTGCATTAAATCGTCTAATTCTTTGCTTTTTAAGCTTAACCAATCTTGGGAACTAAAGTCGAAGGTATGATAAGCGATCGAATATGCCAATATTTTCACCCGCAGTGGATTAGTATATTTCATAATCTCCACTCGCAACTCGAAAGGATCGTAAGTTATTGGCGTTTCATCCCATCCCAAATTAGGTTTGTATTCCAATGATTGTGGCACAACTATTTGTTGCGTGGCTTCCTCTTGCTCTGGATAAAGCCTCGTCATCTGTTCTACAATGGCATCAGCTACTAAAGCATATTCCATTGGTTTATTCAAAGTTTTGACAATTTTATCTAAGGAAAAATTCAAATAATCTAAAGTTGGATTGGCTATTTGCAATTCTTGAATTAGTTCTTTTAATTTTATGCTATTTAACTTATTAACATCATTTTCCCACTTACTTTTACAAATTGCATAAAGGAGTTTTCTAATACGTAAAGAATTTTCATGCGCTTCTAAGTTTTTTACGACTTCATCAAGCAAGGATAAAGCTTTCATTATTGCTACCACACTCAACTATTGAGATTGAGAAAGTCTTGAGTCTATTTTATTACGATCGGACCATCCTAGAGTCTGTACAGATGTTCTATTTCCCTAACAAAATCTAGCAATCTCCTGTAAAGTCAGTAGACCGCGACTTCTTATAGATTACCTCACACAGTTACCAGACTACCTCATCTTGATAAAGATTTTATCAACTAGTTGTCAAAATTGTAGAAAAATTTATATTTTGCCATCCCACTAGGGATATATTTGTATCCGCCTTTGGGTATACTTAGCAGAACGGCAAATTTTCAACAAACAAGCTTACGCTCAATAACTCCAAGGTGTTGTTAACATGAATTATTTCCAGTTAGACGAAGAAATTTCTAAGTTGACTATGGCGATGATGACTCGCCGCCGAGAGATTATTTCTGACTTGATTGAGAGTTTAAAAGCACAACTATCTCAAGAAGAGGTAGCTGGCGTAGTGTTAGTGAGTATGGAACGTTTGTTATGGTGTGATATGGATTTGTTTTTCTGGTGTGCAGAAAATTTAATTCCGACTGAGATTAAAAGGGAAATTCAGAGAATAATAGCCATAACTAACTATAAACAGTTAATTGCTAAGGGTTTAATTCCCGGACAAGATTTTAGTATAGACGGAGACGGGAAATTGTTACAAAATCCCTCTCGCCGTACTCATTAAGCTATCACCCATCTGAATTACTTATTGAGGTAGCAGGGGAGAGGATTAAGGCAATTTTCTCCTCTAATTGCATAATTTAGAACATCGCAATTCCTTATTAGTTAATTGCCGTTAGCGATCGCACTGGTGCTTTCCCCATCAATTTGTTCTACTTAATACAATTATCACAAAATTTAAGCCAACTCAACCAAAAATAGAGTATAAATCACTAGAAATCAGTAGATAAAAAGATGGAAATTGAGGGAATATTAGAAATAGCATAATGTTCAGGAGGCCAATTATGGCACCATACATTTCCTTCGCTTCCGCACTGCAAACATTCGCACTGAGCTATCTAGTTTCTGTTGTACTAGTAATAGCCCTCTCTTATATCGGTTGGGTAATAATTGAAATTATGGAAGAATCCAACGAAATTTAAGCACCTAAATTCGCTCCTCCTTATCTAAAGCTCATATTGCTAAATTTATTGATTTGCCTGCTTAAATTTTGGCACAATTAATGTAGCATTAAATACAAAAATCCCCAAAATTGCTGTCAACTTAGTTAAATTTGACATTATCCGTTTTTTGTTTCTGATAACTTGTTGGTTAACTTAGTAAGAAACAACTTCCTGATAATTTTTTTGTGGTTCTCCCAACAACACGAATGAGCAATTAAGCTGTTGTACTATTTCGGTGGTAATATTACTCATTGCCAATCCTCCAGCAGTGCGTTGCCGTTCCGATCGCAAAACCACTAAATCCGAATGTTGAGAGGCAATCAGTACTCCTTTTACGATATCGTCATTAGCAACGACCTTAACATCAGTATTAGTTCCAGACATCCATTTTTCAGCTAACAGATTCATCTGGGAAGTTGTCCAAGCAATTTTATTATTAGAGGTGCGGCGATCGCAAACATTTAACAAAGTTACTTGCGCTTGATTCGCATCTGCTAAAATCTTGGTAAATCTTATCAACCTAACAGCTTGATTAGTAAAATTTTCCATCGGCACTAAAATTCTCTGTAATTTATTAGGTGAATCAAGCAACCGAGTAATTGCCACCGGACAATGAGAAGCCCATAAAACCCCATCAATTACATTGCCAAATAAACGTGCTCGAAAACTAGTACGATTACTCCAACCCATGACAATTAAATTAGCATTCTTTTCCCGACTAGCACGACTAATTCCTTGAGCAACAGCATCATCAATGCGTAATATTGCTTCCGCGTCTACACCCAAGTCTCGACTAATTTCCATAGCTCGATCGAGTAACATTTGATTTCGTCTTACAGCATCATCTAACTCAGAAGCATCCAAGTGCGCGTGAGCTTGCGGAATAGCTAATGGCATAATTCTTCCATTTTCATGCTTTGCCAATATTGCCGCCATTTCAATCAGAAACCTTTCCGTTTGTGGATTCCTTACTGACACTACTACGGTAAAAAGAGAGCTATCTTTTCGGTCTGTTTCTGTTTCCGTTTTCGGTTGAGCAGGTGCAACCTGAGTTTCTTTTAAACGCAAACCCGGAGCAACTTTACTAGTAATTAATGGCCCCAAAGTAGCGGTTACTAACATTAATACTAGCACACTATTTAATACTCCTTCATTCAGTATTCCTGCCCGAAAACCCACCAATGTTGCGGCTAAAGTTGCCGCAACTTGAGGCATAGATAATGACCACATAGTTAATAATTCTTGGTTGTTGTAGCGGTACGATAATTTAGCGAACAAAGCAGCTAAAAATTTACTCGTAATTAACCCAACAACAATTGCCAATGTCAACCAAATTGATGATAAACTTTTCAGAAAACCAGGAATATCAATTAGTAATCCCATATCCACAAAGAAAATGGGAATAAATAGGACACTACCAACAAATATTACCTTTTCTTTGACTGGCCCATCTCCGATCGCATCATTCACTGCCAAACCTGCCAAGAAAGCCCCAACAATTTTTTCTACTCCTATTAATTCCGCACCCAAAGCAGCCAGAAATACTGCTAACAACACAAATAAAAATTGATTACCTTGATCGTCACCTGTACGCCGGAAAAATTGCCTACCTGCCCAATCAAAACCAAAAAGGACGATCGCAGAATAAACAATTAACATCCCCAACAAAGTGAATAAACTAGTTAAAGAAAACTCTCCTTTATGAATAGCAATACAAACAGCTAATACTAATAAAGCACCAATATCAGTAAAAATTGTCGCCCCAATTGTCACTGTAACCGCTTCATTTCCCACTACCCCAAGACGGCTAACAATTGGATAAGCCAAAAGTGTATGAGAAGCAAACAAAGAACCAATTAAAATTGACGCATTCCAGTCAAAACCAAAAACCCGTCCCACAGTTGTTCCAAAAATTAGCGGCACTATAAAAGTAAAAGTGCCAAAACCTGCGGAACGATATTTAGTTTTGCGGAACTGTTCCATATCAACTTCTAAACCTGCAACAAACATCAGGTAAACTAACCCAATGTCTGAGAGTAATTCCATCGTTGGTTGTTTAGTTTCCAGTATTTTTAAAGCATTTGGGCCAAGGAGCACACCTGCTGCTAATAAACCAACTAATCCCGGCAATCGCAATTTTTCAAATAAGGGAGGTACAGTGAGAATTACAGCCAACAAAATCGCAAATGGCACTATTGGCTGCTCAAATACGTGCAAAATTGATTCCATAATGTAGCAGGTTAAATAAAATACTTTTTGGCTAATTTTAAGATGATTAATGATTGCCCTGGCTAATTCAACGAGGGCTTTGACTTTTCAACTTCAGGATTATTCATTCAACTTATTAGCAGGTTAATCAGGTACTTGCCAAGATAATTTAACCACATAATAAATAGTTAGTCTATTAGTCTCTGGATAGATTTAGATTTACGTCTTTAGGTGAAGCAACAATTATCAATTAGATTTTTATCTCAAATTCAATTGTTGTTAAAGTTACAGTTATCCCGATCGAGCCAGATACTTTACTACAAATGGATTTGACTTAAAATAACTCTTAAGCGATCGTAATCATCTCTAAGTAGCGTACTTAAATAACGTCCAGCCTTAACCAACCAAGTGCGATCGCCCTTTCTTAACTGATAAATTTCCCGAATTGCCGCCGCACAAAGAGCATCTACAGGCGCTTGCGGTACTTGTAAAAGCATTCGTAAAAAATCAAACTCTTCACTAAATACAATTATTTCTTCTGATTCGCAAAAATAAACAGCTTGGTGAATTTGGGGAGGACGGGGAGGAATATGTTGATAAAAACTTTGTGGTTTTTCAGAAGTTTTGTAACCCACAATCGCAGCGCGAAACTCCGTTTTTAACATCGCAAAAATTTGCGGTTGTTCTTCCCTTAACTCAGCCAAAGACATTCCCAAAGCACGGGCGCGATGTACAGAATCGATCGGAGAAGTAGTAGCATGATAAACCACAGCATAAATCAGATTACCTGACTCTTCATCGAGCGATCGAACCCAACTCCCAAAAGGCGGCATCGCCGGAAAACTCAAAGTTTCTGGTTCCAAACATTGAGCCAAAAACTCCGAAGTAGCAGTTTCTATCACCTCAGCAAAATGATTTGGGTGGCGAGTTACACCAGAAAATTGTGGTAAAGGAAGACGCATAAATTTAGTTAGTTGGTAGTTGGTAATTGGTAGTTGGTAATAGGCAATTTAATTATTTATTAAATCAAATTACTAGTTATAAGATTAAGGCTGGTAGTAGATAGTAAATAATAGTAATCCCACTACCCACTACCCACTACCCACCACCCACTACCAATTACTTACTTGCCCTTTTTCTTACCAGCAGTTGTATCTACCAATTCCAATTCAGAAAGGCGGAAAGTGATTAACTTATCCCAATTACCACCTTCAAACAAAACAGCTGCCTTACCATCAGTAACTCGTTGCACTAATCCTTGAAAACCATAATAAGTATCATTGACATTCTTCACACGCACAGCCGATCCGGGCAAAAACATGATTATCTCCTCAGTAATTGCTTCATTATTAGCTTACTATCAATCCGTCAAAGGCAGTGGAGACGGAGAGCAGGGGAGTGGAGGAGCACAGAAGAAATAAATTGTCCCCTTGTCCCGTCCCCAATCCCCTAAAACTTAAGTCGCTGTCGATAATTTGCTATCGATTGTACCAGTCCGATCGAAATAAAATTAGTTAACATAGCCGATCGCCCATAACTCACCCAAGGCAAAGGAATCCCCGTCACAGGTGCCATACCAATAGTCATACCAATATTGACAATCACCTGAAACACAATCATTGCCAACACACCAATCACTAACAGAGAACCAAAATTACTCTTAGAACTCTCAGCAATCATCACCAAACGCAGACAGAAGAACCAAAAAATCAGCAAAACCACAATACAACCCACAAAACCCAATTCCTCACCAACTACTGAGAAAATAAAATCCGTATGTTGCTCAGGAACAAAATTTCCCTGAGTTTGAGTTCCATGATATAAACCCCTGCCCCAAAGTTCACCAGAACCAATAGCAATCCGAGATTGAATCAAGTGATATCCCGAACCTAAAGGATCGTGTTCCGGGTTCAAAAAGGTAATAATGCGATTTTTTTGATAATCCTTCAATAAACCCCAGAAAATATGCCCAGCTTCACCACCGATTAAATTAATTGCTACAGCACCCACAGCACCCCTGACAGGCCAAGGTAGAGTTTTCCAGCCTACCACTGCCATTAATGCCGACCAAGCGCACCATCCCGGTAAGAAAACATTAAACAAAATTGCCGAAACCAGAGGAGAACTGAGCAACAGCAACCAACCTGGATTCACATTAGCCCAGTAGAGCATTCCCAGAGTAATTGCCCCAAAAACCAAAGAAGTTCCTAAATCTGGTTGTAAAAAGACTAAAGCCCAAGGAATAGCTGTAATTGCCAAAGACCGCGCTAAAGAACCCATAGTCGCAGAATTTTTCGCACTTAAGAGTACTGCTAGGGTAATGATTAGAGATAACTTAGCAAATTCTGAAGGCTGAACGTTGAAGGAACCAATAGCAATCCAGCGTTGAGCACCTTTAGCACTTGTACCAGCAATCATTACAAGTACTAGAGACACATTGCTAATGGCGAAGATCACCCAATGCCATTTAATCAAGTTTTCATAACGCCAGCGAGCGCATAACAGCATTAAGCATAAACCGACAACAGCAATGAGAATGTGTTCCGCCCATTTGGGAGCCTCTAAAAAGGCTTTCAGGAAAATCAAACCAAAAGCTAGACCACCAATCAACCATTGTTGCCAATATTCATGAGCAACGTATAGTGCAATTACAACTAATGCCACCAGCACAGTTGCTAAAATACTGCAAGGAAAAATCCAAGGCTTCCACCATTCGGGCTTAATTTGATTTAGTTCTGTACTACGGATCATGATGCCGCCTAAAATGGAAAGTCCCAGAGGTATTAGAAATACCCAAATATCGGCTTGTTGCCAAGGTGAGATCAGGGACTTCCAACGAAATGTTTTGATTGACTTTAACATCATGATTTTTTAGATTTATACTCCAGGGAAAAGAGCAATTTTAGATTTCAAGTTCTAAATTTTAAACGGAAATGCTATAAAGTTTTGGTTTTCCTTGGAGACTGCTGGGGGACAAGGGGACAAGGAGACAAGGAGAAAATTGATTTCTTCTACACTCCCCATCTCCCCATCTCCCCATCTCCCCATCCCCCCATCTCCCCATCCCCCCATCTCCCCTAAGCTAAGGCAGCAATGGAAACTTTGGCGGCTATTTGTTGGGCAATCTGGGTTAAGGCTTTAGCAGAGGCAGAATCTGGGTCGGCAGCCACAATAGGTATACCTCGATCGCCACTTTCACGCAAGGCTATTTCCAAAGGTATACAACCGAGTAAGCTGACACCTAATTCCGCTGCGGTTTTTTCACCACCACCTGAGCCAAAAATGTCATACTGGCGATCGCGTAGCGTGCCGTTAGGCGTATCGGGCAAATCGGGCGGAATAAAATAACTCATGTTTTCCACAATGCCCAAAACTGGCACTCCCATCTGCTGGAACATCTTTAACCCTTTGCGGGAGTCCAACAAAGCTACATTTTGCGGCGTAGTCACAATCACAGCCCCCGCCATTGGTACAGCTTGCACTAAAGTTAATTGAGCATCCCCAGTTCCCGGAGGCATATCCACAATTAAATAATCCAGTTCGCCCCATTCCACTTGGTAAAGAAACTGTCGGATAATACCATTGAGCATTGGGCCACGCCAAATCACAGGTTGGTCTTTATCAATTAAAAAGCCCATTGAAACCATTTTTACGCCATGATTAAAAGCTGGTTCCAAAATTTCCCCTTGAGGAGTTTGCCGTACCACTACCCTTGCCTCGGAAAGCCCTAGCATTGTGGGAACATTTGGGCCATAAATATCGGCATCTATCATCCCCACTTTCGCACCAGCTTGCGCCAAAGCGACCGCGACATTTACGGCGACGGTGCTTTTGCCTACGCCACCTTTACCACTGGAAACGGCTAAAATATTTTTAACCCCAGCGATTCCTGTACGGTCTGGGAGAGATTTTTGCTGAGGTGTTTCTGCTGTCACATCAACTTTTACATCTGTCACGCCAGGTAATTTTTTCACTGCCTTTTGGCAATCTTCCACAATAAACTCGCGCAAAGGGCAAGCAGGAGTCGTCAACACAAGAGTAAAACTGACATTGCCAGCATCAACCTTGACGTTGCGAATCATATTTAATTCCACTAAACTTTTGCGAAGTTCCGGGTCTTGGACTGGTCGCAATACTTCTAAAATTGTGCTGACTTCGAGAATGTCTGACATTAGTGTTCTCCCCTTGTTTTTAGGGGTGATTTGAGGTTAATTCTTATAAAATCTTAACTAATGGTGGTCTGAGTCTAAACTGTCACGCATCTAAATTATTTATTGAGACAGTAGAGAGTCCCCCGGAACTCTCGGAGCAGGGGAGCAATTTTTCAGTTTCCAATAAACTAATCTCAATGGGGAATAAAAATGGATCTACAACTGCAAAATCAAACTGTTCTTGTGACTGCTTCTGCGGGTGGCATAGGTTTAGAAATTGCTCGCACCTTAGTCCGTGAAGGAGCTAACGTAATTATTAATGGGAGAACATCAAACAGTGTCAACAGTGCAATTGAAAAAATTTCTTCTGAGTATCCCCAAGCAAAACTCCTGCCCTTGGTAGCAGATAACGGTGTTGCCCAAGGCTGCCTTCATACGATCGCAGAATATCCAGATGTTGATATCCTTGTCAATAATTTAGGTATTTATGAAGCAGTAGATTTCTTTGAGATCGCTGATGAACAATGGTTACAAATATTTGAAGTAAACATTCTCAGTGGTGTGCGCTTGAGTCGGCATTATTTGCCAAAAATGTTAGCTCGTAACTATGGGCGAATAGTCTTTATTTCCAGCGAATCTGCCATTAATCCTGCTATGGAAATGGTTCATTATAGCGCAACTAAAACTATGCAGCTTTCCATTTCTCGCAGTCTTGCCGAACTAACAAAAGGAACAAATGTAACAGTTAATTCGGTTCTTCCAGGTTCAACAAAAACCTCTGGAGTTGTGGAACTGATTCGAGATGTTTTTCCCGATGTTGATTATGAAATAGCCGAAAAACGCTTTATGAGCGAAAATCGTCCCACTTCCTTAATTGAGCGTTTGATTCGGACTTCAGAAATCGCTGATTTGGTGGCATTTGTTTCTAGTCCCTTAGCTTCTGCCATTAATGGTGCCAGTCTGAGAGTTGATGGCGGTTTGATTCGGAGTGTATTTTGAATCTCGCCTTATCTCAATAACGGCTTTTCCTCCGCTGCATCAGCTAATTTTGCTGCAACTCTTGCTGCGTTCGATCGAATTAAAGACCAAATTAATGGCGACAACCAGCCCTGTAAGGTGATCGAATAAGATATCTGAGTGCCACAAACCGTAGATTCAACTTTGTATGTTACTCGTTCCTCCAGCCCTGGTAGAGTGATGATGCGGACGCTCAATAATTCTCCGGGTCTGACTTGTTCGACAAAAATCTGAATGGGAATCGGTAAGATCGATCGCGTAATCGCCTGGTAAATTAAACCAGGTTTAGCCACCAATCCTTTAGGAACATTCGTACTCGCTAACAAAGGATGCCAAGAAACATCAGCTAAATCCGTCATTTTCTGCCAAAGAACATCCACCGACGCAGAACTCAACGCTTTATACGTCCTGGCAAGAGAAACTCGGTATTTCTTTCGGACTCGTTTACGGACAGATTTGGAGAAAAAATTGGGAATCATGGCAATCCTCCCCTAGCCAGCCTCCAAGACAGCCTAGATTGTATGCTAATTGTGTATTGGATAACATCCCCCCATCATAAATTTTTGAGGGGACAAGGGGACAAGGGGACGATTAGAGAATTGATTCTGTTTCCTACTCTTGGCTTCAAATGAGAATTTTTATCTTCTGCTCTCAATTAAAGTTAACCTTGTATTTTATCCGTAAAGACCCGATTCGAGTTAATCTAAAAACGCTCTAATCTTTCTCTATGGGCTATTCGTTTGCATAACATTGGGATTTAAGTGTTTATATGACGGCTTTTTCAACTTCCGAAGCAACCTCCTCTCATTCTGTACCTCCAGCTGATTCCAAAGCTAGAGTTAGTCAGTTTATGCGTCAAATTCAAGATGAAATTTGTCAAGGTTTGGCAGCATTAGACGGTGTAGGCAAATTCCAAGAAGATTCCTGGGAACGTCCAGAAGGCGGTGGAGGTCGTTCTCGCGTCATGCGCGAAGGTGCAGTTTTTGAGCAAGGCGGGGTTAACTTTTCGGAAGTTTGGGGCGAACATTTACCGCCCTCAATTTTGGCACAGCGCCCGGAAGCAGCTGGGCATGGTTTTTATGCGACTGGAACTTCAATGGTATTGCATCCCCGCAATCCCTATATCCCGACGGTACATTTGAATTATCGTTATTTTGAAGCTGGGCCAGTTTGGTGGTTTGGTGGTGGTGCTGATTTAACACCTTACTATCCTTTTGCTGAGGATGCGGCTCATTTCCACAAGACTTTTAAACAAGCTTGTGATGCTCACCATCCAGAGTACTATCCGACGTTTAAATATTGGTGTGATGAGTATTTTTACTTGAAACACCGTCAAGAAACAAGGGGTGTGGGTGGCATCTTTTTTGATTACCAAGATGCTCAAGGGGAATTGTATCGGGCAAATAATACTAATGGGCCAGCAGCACTTCACAGTGCGAAAGTTGGTTCGTTGACTCGCACTTGGGAAGAGTTGTTTGCTTTTATCCAAGAGTGCGGTCAGACATTTTTACCAGCTTATGTTCCGATTGTGGAGCGTCGCCGTAATATGGAGTATGGCGATCGCCAACGTAACTTCCAACTCTATCGTCGGGGACGCTACGTAGAGTTTAATCTGGTTTACGATCGCGGCACCATTTTTGGTCTGCAAACCAACGGACGCACCGAGTCTATCTTGATGTCTTTACCACCTCTGGTACGCTGGGAATATGCCTATCAGCCAGAACCTAACAGCCCAGAAGCTGAATTATATGAAATCTTCTTGAAACCTCAAGATTGGGCTAACTGGAAGGCTTCCTAAAGCAGAGGTCTGAGTTAAACTACTGAGATGAACAACCCAAAATTCAAGAGGTTATTCATTTTTGCCTCAGCCTGGGAAGAATAGTAATAGAAACAAAAAATGCTATTTCCTAAAACCACAAAAATGTACAACTGTCGATCTTCTAAATTCCATAATTGGCACCCACTTACCTGGGATTGCTTGACGGTTTATAAGATTGAGGCTGTGTGCAAAAACTCCAAACTCTTACAATTTCAAGGGGAGGGTCAGTGATTCAGATCGATCAAAAAACCCATACGACCCAAGACGGCACTACTGTCATCGTCTTGACACCAGCAGGTCGATTGGACATTACAACTGCATGGCAATTTCGCTTGAAGTTGCAAGAATGTATTTCTAAACTTAGCCGTCATGTGGTCGTGAATTTGGGTTCAGTCAATTTTATCGATAGTTCTGGCCTCACATCTTTGGTGGCTGGAATGCGAGATGCAGATAAAGTTAAGGGGAGCTTCCGTATTTGTAACGTGCATCCAGAAGCTAGATTGGTTTTTGAAGTGACGATGATGGACTCGGTATTTGAAATTTTTGAAACCGAGGAAGAAGCTTTAGAGGGTGTACCCCGCACCATTGCTAGTTAGTAGGCAGAGGGGCAAAGGGGCAGAGGCGGGGAGATAGGGAGAGAATTTTTCCCCATCCCCCCATCTCCCCATCTCCTCTGCACCCTAAAGGGCTATTTCAGCAGAAAAATCCTGGCGTTTGGTGAAGCGAAAAGGGCCAAGCAATGCTCCCCAAATCGCTTTTCCTGTCTGGGGGTCAATACCTTTGTCATAACTGAGAAATGCTTCCGGGGTTGCCTCAAATCCTAGAGAAACTTGGTAGGTTTCATTACGGTAAGTGAAGCAGCAACGGGCATCTGGTGGTAAAGATGCTTGAAAGTGATAACCTTGGGTGGCTAAAGAATTTTGCGTAACGTTAAGGGTACAACCGGGCAAGAATTCTATTAGGTCTGGTGTTAAGGTTTCTAGTTTTTTTCGATCGCGTCCCGCACCCTGTATCGTTCCAGGGTCTTTTAGCATATAGTACTGCACTTGAATCGAGGCGTTAAGCTCTGTTCGTTCCCGCAAGCGAATGATTCGCGGTCGATAAGCTTGCTCTAAATTAACAATATTGGCTTGTTCGGCAAATAAGGTGATGCTATCTTCAGTAAACAAAGGTACAGGTCGTTGCCAAAGTCGCAGGTGAACGTACCAAGCTGGATCGGCGATCGCTTGTACCTGATTGTCAAACTCACCCGCCATGTAACTAGCTAAAGCAATTAATCGATCGGAAAATCTCATCTATAGACCAAGGAAAGGTCACAGTCTTAGATTTTAACGCATCTGTCTTCGCAAAATCCGCTTGGCAAAGTTACCCTTAAAGGAGACAATAAATTTAATTCCTCCTTAATTGTTTTCCGTGAACAACGTCCGCACTGTCTCAGATACTAAGCGAACTTTCTACTCCCTCCACACTCGTCCGATTAACACGATTTATCGACGAGTGGTAGAAGAGTTAATGGTGGAAATGCACTTGCTTTCGGTCAATAATGACTTTAAATATGACCCTATTTATGCTTTGGGAGTAGTGACAACCTTCGATCGCTTTATGCAAGGTTATCGCCCAGAAGCGGACAAAGAACCCATATTTGCTGCACTTTGTCAAGCGGTAGGAAGTGATCCCCAAACTTATAAGCAGGATGCTGAACGAGTAAAGGCGTTTGTGGCCCAGCGTTCAGTAAAAGAGGTGATTGATAGCTTAACTCAAGAGTCTTTTGCTAATACAGGGGATTTACAAGGAACTCTGCAAGCGATCGCTAACAACCCAAAATTCAAATACAGTCGCTTATTTGCTATTGGTTTGTTTAGCTCAGTTGAACAAGCAGATCCCGAATTAGCAAAAGATCCCAAGCAACTGACTGAAGCACTCAAAAAAATTAGCTCTGGGTTGCATTTACCAGAAGACAAAATCCAAAAAGATCTGGAACTTTACCGCAGCAATTTAGATAAAATGGCTCAGGCATTAGTAATTATGGAAGATGCCGTCAAAGCCGAACGGAAAAAACGCGAACAACGTGCTACTGATAAAGGTGTAGTAGTTGCGCCTCCTAATGGACAGCAAAGTTCTACTGATGGTAAGTAAGGTTCTCCCGTACTGGTCTGGGATAACAGGCAGGATGCCTGTCCTACTTCGCTAATTAATTAGGTTTACTTATCACCATGAGTACGGGAGAGCCGTAAGTAAGCAATCTCAGTACACACCCTAATGTAGGGGCGATTCATGAATCGCCCCTACATTAGGATTTTCCCAGTCCCGTAAGACAGGCATCCTGCCTGTCATCCCAATCCCCGTTTCATGCAACAACTGGGTCTAAACCGCTGAGATGATAACAACTAATCCAATATTAGTTAGCCATCCCCCAAAGGTCAGACCCAGTTAAAGGTTTTTGGATTTTAGATCTGAGATTTAACCCACAAAATGCGGATAAAAATCTTGATTAGCGTCTTGGTACTTTGTTCAGGTAATCGATGTTGGAAGCACGAATGTTTTGAGCGTAATTGCCCTTGGCATTAATTGTTGCTGCCATATTGCTGTAGTTGCGAGGATCGCCTTCTGGCAAACTGCGTTGTTGGTACTTAGCAGTGTAGTATTTTTCCAAGGTAAAGCGCCAGTCGGTGGTAACTGTACCTGCTTTTTCTTGGAAGTCTTCGCCGTAGCGAGGAGTTACCAAGTTGAAAGGACGACCTTCCATCCGCTTGCGTTGGTAAGGTACGGTGAAATCACCAAAAGCGTTGGTGTATTCATCGCTGTCCAATAAAGCATCAACAAAGCCATTAAAACCTTTGGTGGCAATTACAATTGACCAAGCGATTTCTTCGTCTTTGTTGTAAGGTGCGCGACCTAAAAAGCGTTTGAGACAGATTTCTACTAACCGATAGTTGTTGTTAACGGAAACCACTAAACGGTAGAATGCTTCAGATTTTGCCAATTCCCGAATCAAGTCACGTACTGTAATTGAACGGTTGGCGAAACGAGTTTCTACGGTAATTTGGCGGTTGAATTTGAGGATTTCGTGTTCGCTGAAAACTTGGCGATAAGCAGCCCAAATTAATTCTCTGATTTCAGCAGGAGAAGCGGCATCTTCTAGACGATAGATGTAAGGTGTATCTTCGTTGAGGTCTGCAACTCCAAAACTTTTAACACGCTGGTTTTGGGATGATGGTTTGTATGCGAGCAACGGCAGAGCCATGCGATAATCTCCTATTTAGTAAGATTGGCTGTGAATGGGATTGCCTATTTACGTGCAGGGAAACTTGCCACTGGGTTAATCGATACGCGAGTATCTGGCTTATTATCCCTGGTTGTGTTGGGAATTTGGATGTTAGCAGTGGCGACGTTGGTATTTTGGGTAACTGGTGTGATTGCGAGCGATCGCGCCATATCCAAAAAGTTGTTGATATCGCCCCATTTGTAACGTGCTGCCTCTTCTTTATCTCGCCAGTAGTCAGCGTAGCGAGGTGTTACTAAGTTAAAGGGACGGTCTTTATAGCGACGACGTTGATAAGGTACTGTGAAATCACCAAAGCTGGTTTGATACTCTTCGCTATCAATAAGTGCGTCCACAAATCCGCCAATGCCTTTGGTGGCAATGGTAATTGACCAGGCAATTTCTTCATCCTTATTGTAGGAATCGCGTCCCAGGAGGCGTTTGAGACAGACTTCTACAACCCGATAGTTGGAGTTTGTTTCCACTACTAAGGTGTAAAATGCCTCAGTTTTTGCTAAACCACGCACAAAATCCCGGACAGTAATCGATCGATTTTTTAATTGGGATTCTAAAGCGGGTTGACGGAATCTTTTGAGGATTTCATGTTCGCTGAAGATTTGTCGATAAGCTGCCCAAATTAATTCTTGGATGTCAGTTTCATCAACACAATCTTCCAGACGATAGATATAAGGAGTATCTTCGTTAGGTACTTCATAACCCGCTACTCGCTGATTTTGCGAGGAGGGTTTGTAAGTGAGCAAAGGTATTGCCATGCGCCTTTTTTTGTGTTTGGTTGGTGTGCTATTGGACAGTTTTAGATTTGCATGAAATCTAAAATTTAAATCCTAAAATCTAACATTACTAGACTTTAGGATCGGCAGGAATATAGCTATAAGGAAGGGAAACTTCCGTGCGACTCACTGATGGTTTTACGGTGGTACCTTGGCGAGTCAAGTCGGAAAGTTGGACTTTGCTGGTTGTGTTAATTGCCCGATCGCGATCGCGTTGAAAGTCGATTTGTGGTCTAATTATACCCTGTGCCATTTCCAAAAATATGCTAGGAATAGCAGAGCGCACCGAGCGTTTTTCTGGCGTTCCTTGACCGTAAAATTTTACTTCGTAGTAGGAACTACCCGATCTGACAATTTCCTGAGTCCGCCAATAGTCGCTGTAACGAGGATTAACTAAGTTAAAAGGTCTTTCGTTAAAGCGACGACGTTGATAGGGTACGATGTCATCACCGAAGTTCTGCACATATTCTTCGCTATCAACAATCGCATCAATAAAGCCATGTAATCCCTTGGTAGCAATCACAATTGACCAAGCGATTTGCTCATCTTTATTGTAAGTTGCCCGTCCTAAGAAGCGTTTAAAACAGATATCAACTAACCGATAATTCGAGTTAGTATCAGCTACCAATTCTCGGTAAACTTCTGATTTTCCTAATCCGCGAATCAACTCTTTCACAGAAATCAGTCGATTCCGCAGGAGAGATTCTAAGGATGGTTGACGATGACTTTCTAAAATCAGATGTTCGCTGAAGATTTGCCGATAACCTGCCCAAATTATGGCATCAATGTCTGCATCAGAAATAGCATTTGCCAGACGATAAATTGGGGAATCATCTTCGTCAGGAACTTCGTAACCGGGTACCCGCTGATTTTGCGTGGTAGGAGTAATTTCTAGAAGTGGTATTGACATTTTAACTAGTTCTCTTTTGCTAGTTGATTAGTCACTAGTCATTAGTCATTGGTAATTGGTTATTACTGATTGAAAAGCTAACAAATAACAAAAGACAAATGACGAATGACAAAATTATGAATTGATTGCTAATTGCACTCTAGCACGAACAGCTAAGTCGGTTTCTGTTTGGCTCATTTGCTGAAAATGTGCCAAAATTTGGTCGAGAAAATGGGTTTGATTAGCCATTGTTTGCAATCCGACAACTGCTGCATAACGAATCGACCAATCTGGGTCTTGACAGATTTCCACTAATGTTTGAAAAGCTGTTTCTTGGGCGATTCGGATTTGACTAGGTTCGAGTTGATGCCAGTGCAAATTTCCCAATCCTTTGCTGGCGGCACGACGGACGCTGGGGGCGAAGTCGCTTTTGGCAGCGTTGAGTAGAACTTCTAGGGCGCGGGGGTCAGCGATCGCAGCTAAAGCGCGAATCGCGTAAGCTCTAGCACCATAGTTATACCCATCAAGCAGTTCCAATAATCGAGGTACTGCTGTTGCTCCCATTTGAATCAGTCCGGTGACGGCTGCGAGTGCTGCTCCGGGGTTGTTATAACCTAAAACAGCGATGAGTTTGGGAATTCCTGCTTCGGAACGGACATCTGCTAGAGTGCGGACTGCGGCGATCAGGGATTCTGATGAATCTGCCTGTTCTATAGCTTGAATGAGTTGCTGATGATCTGTCATTAACTTACTAGTCATAGGTCATTAGTTATTAAGTCATTTAGATGAGTGTAAAGTAATTCCCTAAAATCACTTTTCCCAGATGACAAAGGACAAATGACGGATGACAAAGGACAAATAACAGACTATAACAGCGAATCCATCAAAGTCATAACTCTGATGGCTGCGTCATTGAGCGCTTGGGGTGTTTCTGGGTTAAGTTGGTGTTCGAGAATGCCTTTGAGGGCAATTAATTTGAAGCTGTTTTCGGTGGCGGAAGAGGCGATCGCTTCTGCTGCGGGAAGATAACCAATAGCACCTAAGTCCGAGAGTGCGACTCGACGCAGTTGAATATCATTTCCTGACAAAGCTTGTACCAAACGTTCCCCATAAATCGCTTCTTGGGTTAATTGATACATTGCTCTGGTAGCAGAATATTGAACTCGTGGGACTGGGTGTTCGAGGAAGGGTTGAATCAAAGGGATAGCAGTTTTAGCTCCCAACGTACCCAATGCTTCCATGACTGCTTCGTAAGGCTGTGCGAGGTGGGGTCGTCCCGGTACTAGTACGGCAGCAGCCAAACCACCAGATAGCAGCTGCTCCAGCACTGGTATACAACTTGGATCGCCCAAATCACCCAGCGACTGTGCAGCTGCTTCGCGCACGTAGAAATCAGAACAATCCAAACATTTAATTAAGCCTGGTACTGCTCTAACATCTCCCAGTTTTCCTAATGCTCTTGCAGCATTGCGTCTTAGGGGATAACCACCTAACTCTGTGCGATCGGCTTCATCTTCTAAAGCTGAAATCAGAGCTTCGATTGCCGCTGGTTCTCTCACCTGAAATTTACCCAACCACCACGCTGCATAGTAACGCAGACTAGTGTCTTCGTGGTTCAGGTTGGCGATCGCTTGCTCAACTGTAAGCGAGGGAGATTCTCCCGCTTCGCCTGTTCTTTCAGGATCGGATTCCTGCATAGCTGAAAATCAACTTTCCCCTGTTCCTTCTCCAGTTTTAGCGGGTTCCTTGGCAGCTGCTTCAGCACCCATTGGATGAATGCCGACGATTTTGCCACCTAAGCGAGTGATGCGCCGCATTTCTTCATTCATACGGCTATAGGGTACGGTGACAAACACACTACCGCTACGACGAATAGAGTAGTTGTTTTTGTCAGTTTCGTCGTTTTGACGTAACCCAATGACTTCGTAACGAAACACGCGGCTACCAGAGGGTGTATTAGCAGCGCTACCGATAGCGGTTTGACCGAGCATTTGTTAATACCTCCAATTCCGTTAAGTTTTGAGTTTTGAGTTTTGAGTTTTGAGTTTTTGAATTAATCACTAAAACTCTTAACCTTTTACTCATAACTATTATCAAGCTTGGGTAACGCTAATGATTTTGCCGCCAACCCGATGAACTTGTTGCATTTTGTTGGACAAGTTTTCGTAGGGTACCAAGTAGGCGACGTTGCTACGCCGGACTCCTGGGTATCCTGGTTGGCGAATCCCTGCGACTTCGATGCGATAAACGCGACCGCTTTCGCCATAAGATCCACCCAAACAGTTACGGGGTGCAGTGTCGCTGGAAGCGCTGTAGTATGACCAACTGCGATCGCTAGTGGATGGTTGGACAATGGTTGTGGGTAAGTTCATTGCCAAATCACGAGCGAGGCGAGAGTTCTTCCCTTGAGCTTGGGCGCGATCGCTGTTTGCATAACCCCGGTACAACTTAAACATCCGGTTAAAACCGACTTGTTTTTGACCTGTTTGGGTTTCAAACCCGCGATAGAAGGGGACGATATTATCGCCAAAGTTGGCAATATATTCGGGAGAATCGATGTATGAATCGATTTCTGCTTCGTAACCTTCGTTATTCCACAAATCGAGGTGGAAAACTACTTCCGATTCGTCATAAGGGGCACGTCCCAACAGATGTTTATAGTTGAGTTCGATGACCCGGGTTTGAAAGTTGTTGTAGAAAAATTTGGTTTTGTATAGCTCTGATTTTGCCAGGATGCGAACAAACTCTCTAACGGAGATGTTGCCATCTGCGAGCAAAGATTCCGCACTAATCAGCCGTTCAGAAGCCATTAAATAGTCATTACCAAGTACCTGACGGTAGATGGCTCGAATTACGTTTTGAACATCTTCTTTGCTGGAATTGGGACGCAGTTCGACTTTAGCGCTGTCGCTAAATGCTGAGGTTCCCAACCGAGATGCTGCTGCTGTTATCGCCACAATAATATTCTCCCAACACAACAAACAGAGCACTTGACTTAGATACAACAATGCCCGGAGAAGTACGCACCTGCTAGTTTCGCAGCCAGCAACTGCATACCTTTCCGGGCTATGCGTTCGCGTAGCGTGCCGTTAGGCGTATCAATTAGCTTAAAGCGTTGATCGCGTAGTCGATGTAGGTATTAGCTTCGTTAGCAGCTTGACCAGACAGACCATGATTAGCTTTGATATACTTCAGAGCTTCAACGTACCAGCTGGGGGACAACTCAAATTTGCTGTTGATTTCAGCCAAACCAGCAATCAAGTATTCGTCCATTGGGCCTGTACCACCAGCAACCAAGCAGTAGGTTACCATGCGGAGGTAGTAGCCGATGTCACGAGCGCACTTGCCTTTGCCTCTGGCATCGGAAGCGTAGTTGGGGCCTTGCATTTGAGTGGTGTAGGGGAATTTTTGGTACACCGCATTAGCTGCACCATCGATCAGTTGTTGTGCTTTGTTGGTCAGAGTGCGAGCAGCTTCCATGCTGGCAGTTGCACGTTCAAAACGACCGTTAACAGCTTGTAATTCGGTGTTGCTCAGGAAACGGCCTTGGGTATCAGCAGCGGCGATCGCTTCGGTAATAGGGGTCTTCATGTGTTTGGTATCTCCAAATGCAGATGTTTTCTATTGAAAGTTCTGAAAAAATAATAGTGTTTCCACTTGTTGCTTATGCAACAGCAGCAGCAGCGCGATCGAAGTAGCTTGCTACTTCAGACATTAAAGCGCTGCAATCACCTTTGGTGATACCGTTGGGATCGTTAGCGATCGCAATAGCGGCTTCTTTCATTTTTTGTACGCCAACTGCTACGGAACTACCAGGAGTACCGAGAGCTTGGTAGGTTTCGCGTAGACCGTTCAAGCAGCGATCATCTAATACGCTGGCATCACCTGCGAGAGTTGCGTATGTAACATAGCGTAAGATGATTTCCATGTCGCGCAAGCAAGCAGCCATGCGACGGTTGGTGTAGGCGTTTCCGCCAGGAGCGATCAGCTGAGGTTGCTCTTCAAATAAAGCGCGAGCAGCGTTGGCAACAATGGTGGAAGCATTGCTGGTAATGCGGTTTACTGTATCCAAGCGCTTGCTGCCTTCTTTAACTACGGCGCTTAAAGCATCTAATTCTGCGGTACTCAGGAATTCGCCTTTCTTATCAGCCTGAGAAACAACCTTGGCGAATGCGTCTAACATTACTCAATCTCCTACTTGTATTGTTGTTGAGTGCAGTCTGTTGGTAAATCTTAGGAATCACTGGTTAAGCTCACTTTTTCAAGTTGACTTAGACCAGTCGGGTCAAGTCGCAAGCTACAAAACACTGTTTTGACTTACTCACTTATGACTCGTTGTTTGATGATGTGTTCTTCATCTTTGTACAAGCATAAGGCATAAATCTGAGAAAGTTTCATATTTTTATGAGAAACAAGAAAACTTTCTTAACGAGTGTTTTGTGTAACTTTTGCTTGTCTTCTAGTCCCTACAGGTTATTTTTATACACTGCCTATTGTGATTTATTTATTACGAATTATTAAATACCTTAGCTAAGTATAGAGAAACGCTGCAATTCCTTCATTGATTGGGTTATCCCGCCTTATTTTACCCATCTTTTTTACATTGCTTAACAAAAGGTGGTGTTTTTCTGTGCTGTGGTTAATTTTTATATTTTCTTAAGATTTGCTTATAAGTTTTACCATATAAGGATCATAGAGTTGACTTATTTAAAAAACCTGCGTTTAATTTATGTATTTATGTGAAGAAAAGTTTACATAGATATGTAAAATCAAGGCAAAATTTTTGTCCAGTTGCCAGGGGGTAACTAAGTTTTGGGGCTGGGTGAGGGAGAAGGAGAAAAAATTTCGCCTAAATCATCCCTCTTTGGATAGATAGAAGCGACTAATTTAAAATTCAAATGGCCTGGGCGGTAGACCGCAACGCCGCCGCAAAATTTCCAAAAGGGTGACAAAGGAATGGGGGGGTGGGGCAGTCACTTGAATTAACTCTCCTGTGACCGGATGTTGAAGGGAGAGTCGCCAAGCGTGTAAAGCTTGTCCGGGTAGATTAACACCCACATCCCGCCCAGAACTGTAAACAGGATCACCAACAATGGGATGACCGATGTAGGCGCAGTGAACGCGAATTTGGTGGGTGCGACCTGTTTCTAGCTGGAAGTGCATTAATGTGTAATTTCCCAGGCGTTCCTTGACCTGCCAGTGAGTGACTGAGGGACGACCGCCTTTTGCTTCTGGGACAACTGCCATTTTTTTGCGATCGACGGGATGGCGACCGATCGCTTGGTCAACGGTGCCGCTTTCGGTTTTGGTAGCACCATAAACCATGCCTAAATATTCTCGACGGGCAGTTTTTGTTTTAAGTTGTGCTTGCAGGTGTTGGTAAGCTTGATCAGTTTTGGCGATCGCGATCGCGCCAGTGGTATCTTTGTCCAAGCGGTGAACTATTCCCGGACGCTGGACACCGCCTATTTCCGCTAAGGGACAATGAGCTAACAAAGCGTTAACGAGAGTTCCATCTTCATGTCCAGCGGCGGGGTGAACGACTAAACCAGCGGGTTTGTTAATGATGAGTAAATGGTCATCTTCGTAAAGAATATCTAGGGGAATTGTTTCTGGTTTTAATTGAGAAGTGGTAGCTTCGGGGATAGTAATTTGGATGCGATCGCCTGTTTTGAGGGTGTGATTTTTGCTTGTACAAACTTCGCCATTAATTTGAACTTTTGCCTGTTGAATTAGTTTTTGAATGCGCGATCGAGAAAGGTCTGGTACTTGATTAGCTAACCAAGCATCTAGGCGATCGGTTTGAGTTTCTTTGAGAAGATCGCTAGTTTCTAAAACTTTTAGTTCGATGTGAGAGTGAGAAATAGCTTTTCTTTGAATTCGCCTTTTTTATTGTAGAGAAAGGGGACTGAGATAGTTTTGAGTTTTGAGTTTTGAGTTGGAGAGTTTTCAGTTTTAAATTCTCCCCTGCACCCCTGCACCCCTGATCGTCCTACTCTCCTGTTTCCCTAGAAGGATGACGGTAAGAACGCCACCATTGACGGGTAATGTAGCCGGAAGTTAGACCGATCGCTAAATATAAGATTAAGAAAGTAAAGTAGGTTAACGAGATATTGTTAGGAGTTTGACTTAAGTTTGAGGTAGTAATTTTGTTTAGTATTAGAGGTGCGGAAGCAATAGCTATAAAGCTAGAGGTGCCGATCGTAGTACCGAGAAAAATTACTGTATCTTGAAACTTGGTATTTTGATTAGCTATTTGGCGGTCTTGTTCAGCTTTAAATAGTTCGATAAAAGTACAAATGCTATGAATGTATTTCTCTCTTAATGCTAACTGTGGTAGTAACAGTGTATAATATTTTTCTGTTTCCAAAATATAATTAGTAGCAGTAAATTCTCCAAATTCATCGAAAAATTTGAGTTTTGTAATTCCGTTTTCTTCAGTAGCCTTATGCTTAATAATTGCTAACCGCTTTTGGTAATTTTCTAAGTTTTGCTGCAAATTTTGCAATTGCACTTTTAAATCTTCCAGTGCCATTATATATTTAGCTAAAATTTGCAAGTTTTTGCGAAGTTCGTAATTGAAGTAATCGAATTTTTGTTCTAGACCGCTGATGTTTGGGAAGTTAACAACGGCTTCATCTATTTGGTTATTTTCGGGAAAAATTCCCTCCTGAATCAGCATCTTTTTAATGTTTATACTAATGCGATAGTTTTTACATATTTTATGGCGATAATAGAACAGCAACATTAATTCATAGTGAAAAGTTCCAATCCTTTCTACGGTTTTTTGGTGAGGACAAATACAAATCAGTATGCTTTCATGTTCTAGTGCATTTGTCCAATTTTCTGGTGATTCCCAAATCTCAAAAACTGTACTTCCTAAAAAGTGGCTTCCGGGTCGGAGTTGTGGTTCTGAGGCATTTTTTCTAAATGATTGGTATGCTTGTTTAGCGGCTTTTTCTTTGTCTAAATCTGTAGCAGAGTTTAAATACCCTAAAATCAGCCATGTTTTGCCTATAGTGCCGTTAGCTTCTAGTTTTTTCTGAAACTCATAAAAGCAATCATAATTTTGAGGATTTTCTTTATCTTTAGTAGCACAATAGACTAATAAGCTTTCTGTATCTCCCAAAGTATAGCGGCGATAAAAACCTGTTACGCCGTTTAGGTCTTCTACCGTAAAAGGATAGTTTCTTTCTATGTCGTAATCTGCTTCTTGGTCAAGATTAAGTCGATCGCGCAATCTTTCCCAGGATGTTTGCTGGGGTGTTGCTTTGATGTCTTCCTGTACTTCTCTCAGGCTGTAGACAAATAGGAATAGATGTGGGTAATAGATTGACAAGGGCTGCACAGAAATATCGTCCAATCATATAATAATATAACCTTTTTTTGATTGCGCCAACACCCTGAAGAGAAAAGAATTTTTTTGGAAATTCTTGGGCTATGGCTGATAGTTGCACCACTAAATTTTCTCTATTTAAACAGATTAACATAAATTCTTGAGTTAAGTTTCAAGATTTTTGCTCCTTTAGGATTGTCAAGTTTAAGTTTTGCAACTAAGTGCGTTTTTTTGCTAACCTTCATCTTTAACTTCTACTAAGATTACTTTGGAAGAAATTAAAATATCTAAACCCATACAGGTAACACCGCATAAAACTAAAAACATTCCGCTGAGAAACAAATAAATGGGTATGCCTTGAATCAGGCGATGAGAAATCGGGAAATTGATGGCGATCGCAAATGAGGTTAACACAAAACAGAATACCGCTAAAATATGACACAATATGGCGTTTCGCACATACCAAGTGGCACGTAATAAAGCGTTTAGCTGGGTGTTGATGTGAGATAAGCGATTGCGATCGAACTCTGCCAATTTCCCTTGTTCCATCAGTTGACGATTGTGATGTCTTTTTTCATCATTGAGTAATCTAATTCTGGTTAAAAGTGCCACATATCGGGAACTTAATCCTAAAAAAAATAGGGCACTGGAGGAGATCATAACTGCTGGAGCCAAGATAGTTTGAATTACTTGGGTTGAGGTAATTCCACTAACAGCCATTGTTTAATTATATAGATGGGCGAACTACTGACAGTATACTATGTAAATTTACGACGGAACCAATTATAGCGATCGCTGGAGCGCTAAATTGAGTTTTTTCCACTTGTGCAACAATTGTTTCTAAGGTACCAATTAGTTCTTCTTGGTCTGGTCTTGTACCCCAACGAATTAAAGCGACGGGTGTATTTGATGCTAATCCAGCTGTTAGTAATTTTGGCACAATTTGGGCTAAATTATGCACTCCCATGTAAATTACAATTGTTTCTGAACCTTGAGCGATCGCAGACCAATTGATTTCAGGACGGTATTTTCCTACGCTTTCATGACCAGTTACAAAGGTAACTGAAGAACTATAATTGCGATGAGTCAGTGGAATTCCGGCATAAGCTGGTGCGGCAATTCCTGATGTTATCCCAGGAATTACTTCTACTGAAACTCCAGCATTAATTAAATCTTCCATTTCTTCGCCGCCACGACCAAACACAAAAGGATCGCCACCTTTGAGGCGCACAACTATGGCGTGAGTTTGGGCTTTTTCGATTAATAATTTAGTTGTTTGTTCTTGTAATAATGAATGTCTCCCCATTCTTTTTCCGGCATCAATTTTTTCAGCTTGCGGGTTGATTATTGCCAAAATTGGGGGACTCACCAGTGCATCATAAATTACCACATCAGCACATTCTAAAAGTGCTTTTCCTTTCAGTGTCATTAAACCAGGGTCTCCCGGTCCTGCACCTACTAAATATACTTTACCCAAATATCTTTTCCTCTGTTTCTCTTCGGTAATTTCCAATATGTTTTGATTCATTCTTTTGTTAAATCCCAGATTAATTCAGCTAATTCAGAATTTGCCCCCAAGGGTTTTGCCAAATGAAATTTTACGGCAGGATACTCTTGTTTAATTTGTTTGACTGATTGGGCGATCGCATCAGTAATTCCCCCAGAAAATAGGAAATAAGGCAAAATGCCAATGCGTCTTTTTCCTTTAATCAGTAAACTTTTTGCCTGAGATTCCCAGCTAGGTTCTAAAGACCAATAAGCTGGTAATGCTCCTAATTTTTTTGCTAATGCTTCTACTGGATAATTAGCACCTTGACGGCGACTTCCATGAGATAACAAAATCCACGCATCAGCATTAAAACCCTGTAAATTAGAAGTTAATAACTGACTAATTTGAGGATTAAATCCCAAGTAAGGTCGCACTTCAATTGTTAAGTCTGAACCAAAATTCTCCCTTGCTTTTGTTACTTCTGCGGGGATATCTTCCATAACATGAACTCCCGGTAGCAGAAATAATGGTAATATTTGAATACGCTTGAAACCAGCTGCTAAAGCATATTTGCCAAACTGTTGAATTTGTTCGTGCAGTGGCAAAGGTGCTAATTCTAAACAAGCTGTACCCACCAATGGTTCTCTAACTGTTACTACATTAACTGACGAGTTTGTTAATATTTCAGTATTAGTAAGTTCTTGAGTTTTGGCGAGCATTTCCACTCGTAGTTTTTGGCAAAGCAATTGAGCTAATTGCTCTACCCCAGCTTGGGGACGAGGGTCACGACTTCCGTGAGTGACGAGTAAGTAAGCAGATAGCAAGGGCAAAATCCTAAATGGAAGCGTTGGCTCAGATATCTTTTTTTATAAATATCTTGGAGTTTCTGGTTTTTCTGTATAAACTGTTTCTAATTTAAGTTTTCTGCATTTTGGTCTAGGTTTGGCGATCGAATATTCTTTGCATTATACATATTTTTTGCCTAAAAAAACCGGAATTGAGAACTTGCCTGAAAAGGGAGAAGCATAGCAATAAATTCTTGCCAAACTTCTCCCTTTTCATTGTTAAAGATTTCCTATCTTTAATTATCTGGGGTTAGGATTGCTTTTCTGACAATGGGTTAGCAATGTATCGGAAGTTAGGCTCAGAATTCCAAGGCCCACGCTCATCCTTACCATTTTGAGATAAGTTGTAGTAAATATCGACAGTTGGATCGGGTTCAATATTACCAAAGAAAGGAACAGTTAGCTTACCTAAAGATTGCAAAGCCTCCATAAACATTTTAGTGTGAGAAATTTCGCGAGTTAGCAAGTGTACCAAAGTTTGTTTTGTACCTTGGTCGGGTGCTAATTTAATCAATTCTTCGTAGGTTTGACGAGCACCAGCTTCTGCGGCAATGTCTGCTCGTAAGTCGCGCACAACATCGCCACCTTCGTTAATATAAGCCGCAGTCCAAGATACTCCTTGGCTATCTAAAAAGTGGGGACCCACACCGCGTAGCGCAAACAAAGTGCTTTTATAAGCTTCTGTTTGATCGGTGTTTTTTGTGTGTGCTTCAATTAGTTTGCCGACCATTTCTAGGTGACTAAATTCTTCAATGGCGATATCTTGTAACATATCGCGAATTCCCGGATTTTCACAATGAAAAGATTGAACCCAATATTGTAAAGCGGCGGTTAATTCTCCGGTTGCTCCACCAAATTGCTCTAAAAGTAGTTGAGCAAAACGAGGATTAGGTTCGTTGATATTAACTGGTTGAATAGTTTCTTTTTTGTGAAAAAACATGAGCTTATTCCTCTGTTTGAAGTGGCTAAAAAAGGCAGTTATTCGTCTAAAATTGCTGTCTTTCTCAGCTTATAAGAGTGTTCAATCAGTATCCTGCATCTAAAGTGGTAATTACTAATAAAAAGCCTCTATCGTGAGTTATACACTGGCAAGAAACGACTGAAGTCATTATAGCAGGCTTAGTTAATTTGATGAATGGGGATTTGAATGATAAAGGTTGCTCCTCGATCGATTTGAGATTCGCATTTGAGGGTTCCTTGATGTTTTTCTACTACGATTTGGTAGCTAATAGATAATCCTAAACCTGTGCCTTTGCCAACGGCTTTAGTAGTAAAAAATGGGTCAAACAGGTGAGATTTCACTTGTTCGTTCATACCTGGGCCATTGTCGCTAATGGAGACGATCGCATAATTTTTATTGTCAGAAAGTTTGGTGTTAATCTTGATGGTGGGTAAGAGTAGTTTCTCTTTTTCCCAATGTTTCATTTCTAAGGCATCAACAGCATTGTTAATGATGTTCATAAAGACTTGATTTAGCTGTCCGGCGTAACATTGTACTAAAGGTAATTCCCCATATTCTTTAATAATTTCTATTCCGGGGCGATCGCTTTTCGATTTGATCCGATTTTGCAGAATTAATAATGTATTATCGATTCCTTCATGAATGTCTACATCTTTCATTTCTGCTTCATCTAAACGAGAGAAATTGCGTAAACTTAAGACAATTTGCCGGATACGTTCGGCTCCCATTTTCATTGAACCTAACAATTTAGGTAAGTCACTCATGAGGAAATCTAAATCAATTTCTTCAATTTCTTCAGCAATTTCTTCGGGCGGTTTAGTGTAATGTTTTTGGTAAAGTTCAACTAGGTTAAGCAATTCGGAAGTGTACTGTTCGGCGTGGGTTAAGTTACCGTAAATAAAGTTAACAGGGTTATTAATTTCGTGGGCGACACCTGCTACTAACTGCCCTAAAGATGACATTTTTTCGGTTTGAATTAGTTGGGCTTGAGTTTGTTGTAATTGACGCAAAGTTAACTCTAATTCTTGCGCTTTTTGTTGTGCTTCTTTGGCGGAATTTTGCGCTTGGGTGTAGAGTTCTGCTTGGGAAAGAGCGATCGCTAATTGATCGCTAACTGCTTGCAACAATTCTACTTCATCTTCGCTCCAAGATCTCGCATCTTTATATTGAGCGCAACTAAGTAATCCCATTTCTCCAGAAGGCATTTTAATTGGTAATGCTAATAATGCAGTAAAACCCCAGTCTCGATGTAGTTCTCGACATTCTGAATTAGTAGCATTTCGCATATCTGAAACGCAAATTATCTGCCGATTTAACAATTGATTAATTAAGGAATTAGCTTGAATTGGACGCTTACCAATTTGACTAGGTATAGTCGATATTTGTGCTTCTGCTACCACATTCCAAGCAGGTGGATTTGTTTGATGACAATACCAAGCAAAGTTACATTGTTCAACTTGTAATAAACTTTGAATTTCTTGCACGATTGTTTTCAAAACTGTATTAACATCCAAAGATCTACGAATGTCGCTCGCTAAACGGTTTAGTAACGCTTCTCTTTGAGCTAATTTTTTGTATCTAGCTTCCGATCGCAAAAGTTCTTCTGCTTGCCGTTTTCTTTCTGTAGCATCAACTGCTAAACCAATTAACCCGATTCCTTTACCATCAGCATCTTTAATTATCGCTTTAGTAATTTCTAAATGATGCAATTTTCCATCAACAAATGGTAAAATTTCTTCGGTTTGATATGGGGTTTCTTGCGCCCAAGTAGCTACGTCTGAAGCCATACAATTGGCAGATTCTTTCAATCCTAAAATTTCTGAATAGTGGTTAGCTGCCAAAAATCTTGACTCTGGAACACCGACATTTTCGCAGAAAGTTTTATTAATAAACTGCATTTTTCCTTGCGGATCGGTCATCCAAATCCAAATCGGTGTATTATCCAAAATTGCTCTTAATGTTCGCTCTTGTTTGGCTAACAATTCTTCGGATTTTTTGCGATCTCTAATATCCCGCATAATTGTAGAAAAATATTCCACTTCCCCATCTTCAGACTTATGACTCATTATGACTTGAGAAACAGGAATTAAGCTACCATTACGATGCAGTAATATAGTTTCGCCACTCCACACACCTTTTTCAATGGCAATTGGTAATGCTTCATTAAATATAAATTGTGCTACTGATTCTGGGTGATAATTCGGGATGTCAGTGTTAGTAATTTCTTCATTTTCTCCTATTCCTACCATTTGCCGACCCGCTTTATTTATATAAAGATTTTGCCCTTTAGCAGTAGCAATACCAACAAAATCAGGTGTAGCTTCTAAGATGGCAGTTAACCTGGCTTGTGATTGTTCAGCTTGTTTGCGCTGGGTAATATCTCGGACTACTGCAATCACTTGATCCTCTAATAAAGGTAAATATCGGCATTCATAAAAACCTTCGCCGTCAGGCATTGGTAAGGAATATTCGCAAGCAGCTAAAGATTTAGTTTGCGCTACTTCATCTATAACTTTTTGGAATTTATTTGCTAAAGCTGGGGGAAAAACTTCTAGCATTGTTTTGCCGATAAATTCTGATGGAGGCATATACAATTTTTCTGGTTGTCCAGTCATGCAATCTAATATGGTTCCATCGACATTGAGGCGGAAATACATATCAGGTAAAGCTTCAAAAATTGCTTTTAATTCGGCGGTAGCTTGATGCAATCTTTCTTCGGATTGCTTACGTTCAGTGATATCAGAAGCTACTCCATCAACCCGCATTAATTTGCCATTTTCGTCATGAATTAAACAGGCGCGATCGAGAATCCACCGCACTTCGCCATCAGGTCGAATAATCCGATATTCAATTTCTTTATTGCCTGTCTCTAAAAGTTGTTGATGATGGCTAAAAACAAATTCGCGGTCTTCTGGATGAACTGTTTCTATCCACAATTTAGAGTTTTTATAAAATTCTTGGCAAGACCTGCCATAAAGTTTTTCTGTGGCTGGATTCAGATATAAAATCTGAAATGTAGTGGCGGAAATTGACCAAACTGCATCTTTTAAAGAAGTGAAAATACTGTTGAGACGAGACTCACTTTCTCGTAAAGCTGCTTCGGCTTGCTTGCGTTCGGTAATATCTGTGGATAAACCATCTATGCGAATAACTGTACCTGTTTCATCGTAAATTAACCAAGCACGAGCGTGTATCCAACGCACTGCGCCATTTGGTTGCATAATGCGGTATTCAACTTCGCTTTTTCCTTCTGCTAAAACTTGCAGGTTACTGTTAATAGCAATTTCTCGATCGTCGGGATGAATTACTTCTAACCATAAGTTAGGATTGTCAAAGAATTCTTGAGATGAACGTTTATATACTTTTTCGGCAGCGGGATTAATATACAATGTTTGTAAAGTTTGCGGAGAGACTGACCAAACTACATCATGCAGGGAATTCAAAATACTATTAAGTCGAGATTCACTATTATATAAAGTTTCTTCTGCTTGTTGACGCTGTTTGATTTCAGTTTCTAATTGCGAAACTAATTGATTTAATTGAGCAGTGCGTTCTTGAACGCGAATTTCTAAAGTTTCGTTGGCTTGTTTGAGTGCGGCTGCCATTTTTTGGCGTTCGCGTAGCACAGCTTGCTGTTCGCTAATATTACGGGCGATCGTCGAAATCAATTCTGGAGAACCATCTGCTGATGGGTGTGCTAATATTACCTGAGAAACAGGAATTTCTTCACCATTACGATTTAAAAAAGCAATTTCTCCACTCCAAACACCTTCGCGCAGTGCAGTAGGAATTCCTATTTCCATAACTATTTTGTTAGCCCATTCTGGATGAACTTCCGCTAAATTTCCATTAGTAATATCCTCATCCATATCTACTCCTAACATTTGACGTGCTGCTTGGTTGAGGTAAACTCCCTGTTTTTGGCGAATGTTGTAAGTACCAACAAAATCAGTTGTAGTTTCTAAAATTTGCGCCAAACAGGTGAGAGATGTTTCAGTTTGCTTCCGTTTAGTAATGTCATGAGCAACAGCATATAATAATTCCTCTTCTGGAGAGGGATTGGTATTCCAAGATAACCACTTGTAAGAACCATCTTTACAGAGATAACGATTCTCAAAACTAATGGTTTCTGCGCCTGTGGTTAATTTCGCCGCTTCTGCGAGTGTCGCTGCTCGATCTTCTGGATGTACAAATTCGATAAAAGGTTTTGCCATCAGTTCTGCTTGAGTAAAACCTAGCGTTCTCTCCCAAGCCGGATTTACGCTCTTAAAATAGCCGTCAAAACCTGCTATACAGAGCAAATCTACCGAAATTTCAAAGAATCGGTCTAATTTAGCTCTGGTTGATTCATTCGCATTAATCATTTGAGAGTCCATTACCCAGCCTCTTTTTTCTAGGCAGATTTATCAATCATTTTTACTTCATCTTATTGTTCCCTGATTGATTCCAGGAATTAACAATTTTGCATTCGTGAAACTTGCTCGGTTTGCCGATCGCGAAGATTGATGATTTACTATTGTCAGTAAAAATTTTGTTTATGGTTGGCAATTTTTACTCGTAGGAGGCTCTCGTTTGTATGCTAAGAAACATTTTTCAAAAATCTGCTGAAATAAAGAGCCTATTCATACAATAGGTTGTTAAAATTAGTTAAATACTTGAGATAAGCATTTGTAAAAGTGACAGCCTTGACTAACTTATCAACAACATCGAGTGTTTTTTTAGTTTGTGGATTAGGTAGTTTAGGGCAGCATTGTGTAGTTGCTCTAAAAAATTTCGGTGTGAATGTTATTGCTATTGACGAAGAAGAGAAAAAGAATTGGGAAATCTCAAATTTACCAAGTTTATTAAGTAAATTGATTATTGGTGATTGTCGTCAACCAGAGGTTTTGCAATTAGCGAAAATTGAGCAATGTCGAGGAGTAATTTTAGTTACTCACGATGAACGAGTTAATATTGAAACTGCGTTAATAGTTAGAGAAATTAACCCGAAAGCTCGTTTGGTGGTGCGATCGACGAAAGAAAATCTCAACCAAATGTTGACTGAGTATTTGGGAAATTTTGTTTCTTTTGCACCAACGCAGTTACCTGCATCTGCGTTTGCGATCGCTGCTCTTGGTACAGAAGCTTTAGGTTTCTTTAATTTGGAAGGACAATGGTTAAAAGTAGTACAACAAAAAATTAAACCTAGTAGCAATAATGATGCTAAGTTTCGTTGGTGTTACCAGCATTATTTATATGAGTTAAATAGTCGCAAACGTTTAATTCTAAGTTATATTCCTCATGCTGCTCGATCGAGCAAAACCTTTCAATCTTTTTATGAATGGGAACCTGATACTAAAGTTGAATTAGAAGATACTTTAATTTATATAGAAACTACTACTCCAACGATTGATTTTTATCAAAAAACTCAAGATATTAAACAAAAACAAAAACGCTTTTGGCAATTATTGCGCTATTTTAGTTTGTTGACAATCAAACAAAAACTTATTGATTTTTGGTATTCTTTGGATGCGAATAAACTAAAAAAAATAGCTTTTTTTTGTGGGATTACGATACTTTTTTTGTTATTTTTAGTAACAATTTTATACAAAATGACCTATTCTAATATTAGCATAGCTGACTCTTTGATGATTGCAGCAATTTTGCTTTTAGGAGGTTTTGGAGACTTATTTGGTGGCTTTGATTTCAACGTATCTGTGCCTTTTTGGTTACGCATAGTTAGTTTATTGACGACATTAACAGGAACCGCCTTTGTTGGCATACTTTATGGATTTTTAACAGAGCGAATATTAGCATCTAGATTTGAGTTATTGAAGCGTCGTCCGCCTATTCCCAAACAAAATCATATAGTAGTAATGGGAATGGGAAGAATGGGACAAAAAACGGCTGCTTTATTAGCAGAATTTAAACAACCTACGGTGGGAGTTAGTTTTAATTCGGATAGCGATCTAACAATTTTACCTAATTTGCCATTGATTTTTAGCGAGCCGAAAGAGGCGATCGCTAAAGCCAATTTAGCCACAGCAAAAAGTGTCATAGTAACCACAGATGATGAGATATTAAACTTAGAAATTGGCTTAATGGCACGGGCTGTAAATCCCGATATTAATTTAGTAATTCGAGCGTTAGAGCAAAGATTAACTGACAGTTTATCACATTTATTGCCAAATGCGAGCGTACTTTGTGCCAGTGCGTTAATTGCGGAAGCTTTTGCTGGAGCAGCTTTTGGCGAAAATATTATCAGCTTATTTCGGATGAATAATCAAACTATTTTAGTTACAGAATATAACATAGAAGCTAACGACACATTAAATGGTTTACTATTAGCTGAAATAGCTTATGGTTATGGAGTAGTGCCAATTTGGTATCAACAAATCAATAAATCACCAGTTTTAATGCCATTGGATGATACAATTTTAGCAGTGGGCGATCGCTTAATAGTTTTAGCGACAATTGATGGGTTGCAACGCATTGAAAAAGGTAGATTAAACTTGCAATTAAAAAATTGGCAAATTAGGGTAGAGAAGGTATTTAATAATCAGGGAATATTTGAGGGTGCAAATGCGATCGCCAGGATTTCTCGCTGCGAACTCAGCACCGCTAGAGATTTAATGAATCATTTACCGCAAACTTTAAAACTTCCTTTATATAAACATCAAGCTTTACGATTAGTCAGGGAATTAAAAAAATATCAAGTATTAGCTCAAGTAATCCCAATTAATCGTCCATAAACCTGAGAAAATGACTGAGATCAAGTACCCATAATCCCATAGCATACCTCCTCGTTGACGCGTAGGAGTTCTTTAGTAGGAGAAATTTACCGGATATGATGTAACTCTAATTTTCACTAAAATAGAAGAGCAAAGCAACAAAAAAATTCTGAGGATAGCAATACTAAGAAATGTCAATCAAAAAATGGTGGCTGGCAATTGCTGGATTTACGATCGGCGTAGTAATAATTTTGGGATCTTTCAACCCACTTTCAGCACAAAATTCTCCCCAAATTTATGTCTTTGGTGATAGTCTTTCCGATATAGGTAATGTTTACAAAGCTACTAACGGTAATAGTCCCCCAAGTCCGCCTTATTTTAAAGGACGTTATTCTAATGGCCCTGTTTGGGTAGAATATCTCGCATCTAAGTTAAAATTAACATCAAATTTAGATAATAATTTTGCTTATGGAGGTGCTAAAACAGGTGATTCGCAACAGTTGCCTCCCGGAGTTTTAGCCCAAATTCAAAGATTTAAAACTAAAAATTCTGCTGCTAATCCTAAAGCACTTTATGTTATTTGGGCTGGTGCTAATGATTACCTTGGCGGCGCAACTGATACTACTGTACCTATTAATAATTTAGCTACAGCAGTTAAGCGTTTGCTAGAAATGGGGGCGAAAAACATTATTGTTGTTAATCTGCCAGATTTAGGTAAACTTCCAGCTACACACACAACTGAACGCGCTAAGTCTCTCAAGAGTTTAACTCAGAGTCATAACTCAAGATTAACTGCATCTCTGGAAAGTTTACGTCAGAAATTTGCAAATATTAATATTCGCTATATTGATGTCAATGCTTTATTTAATCAAGTTTATACTGCCCCTGGAAAATACGGATTTAATAACGTAACTCAACCTTGCTTACGGGAGGGAGTTGTGTGCGATCGCCCCAATGAATACTTATTTTGGGATGGTATTCATCCTTCAACCGCTGCCCATAAATTACTAGTACAACTAGCCTCTTCTCAACTAAAATCAACTCCCAAATCAGCAACTAATTCATCAACTAAATTAGCGCTACCTTTAAGTATTCTCATATTTACCGTTTTAGCTGTCAGTTTAATTATGTGGAAGCGAAGGAAACGGATTAGAAATAGTTCTTAAACACCAAAACAGATAAATGTTCTCTAAAATAGAAAAGAAACCTGCTAAAAACCAGTATTAAAATTGACTAACTTATCACTAGAAATTAGTATCGTTTTATTTATTGTCTCAGCTGCGGTAATTGTCGTCAGTGGTACTCTCATAGCTGGAATTGCCGATCGCCTAGCCCAAAAAACCAAACTTGGACAAGCATTAATGGGTGCTTTATTCTTAGGATTTAGTACCTCTTTGCCGGGAATTGTTACTTCAATCACCGCCGCTTTAGGCAACTACCCGGTATTAGCTTTGAGTAACGCCCTTGGTGATATTGCGGTACAAACAGCCTTTTTAGGAATAGCCGATCTCACTTATTTAGAAGCAAATTTAGAATACGCTGCGGCTTCTGCTGCCACTTTAACTCAAGGAACTTTGCTAATAGTTTTACTCAGCATTCCTTTACTAGCAACTGCTTATCCGCTGATTAATTTTTGGGGCATTCATCCAGCATCTTTTGGATTAGTTATTACTTATATTTTTGGCTTGCGTTTAGTATCAGTTGCCTACAGTTCTCCGATGTGGAAAACACACGATACAGAAAATAATGAAATATCGATCGAAGAGAAAGATAGTTCATCAATAATTAAATTATGGATGTATTTCATATTACTTGCTGCCGTTTTAGCTGTTGCTGGGTATGTTGTCGAACAAGCTGGTGTTACTATTGCTGATTCCACAAATCTTTCCGAAAATGCTGTGGGTAGTTTGTTCACTGCAATTTGTACATCATTGCCAGAATTAGTAACTACGATCGCAGCTGTACAACGCAGGGCATTTACTTTAGCAGTAAGCGGCGTTCTCGGCGGTAATAGCTTTGATGTATTAGTTTTAGCTTTGTGCGATCTCGTTTATCGCAAAGGTTCCATTTACCAAGCTTTAACAGAACACCAAGTATTTCTTTTAGCTTTAACTATTTTAATGACTGCGATTCTACTCTTGGGCTTGTTGCGGCGCGAAAAACATGGCATTGGCAACATTGGCTTTGAGAGTTTTCTGTTATTACTGTTGTATCTGGGCGGATTTTTACTAGTGTTTTTTTCGGGTTGATATAGCTATTCTAAATGATCCGTGAAAAATATTTTTTTACCACGAAGACACGAAGGACACGAAGGAAGAAGAGAAGAAGAAGCAGTTTTCACAATTCATTTAGATTAGCTACAAAAGGGGGAAATCTTGAAATAAAACCGATTTACTTTTTGTATGCTTCCTCTATTTTTAGCTCTTCTGTCAACAACTTACGTTCTTCAATGGGAAGTTCTAGTAAAACACGGCGATCGCCTTTTTTTACCTTATATTCAACAGCAGTTTTGAGCAACCGCAAGGGAATTTCAAATTCTTTGGCATCACCCACAATTTCCTGCCAAACTTCCAGCCATGTTTGTGCTGCTTTGTCGCTTACCATTTCTGACATTATTGCGGGGATGCTTTCAACAAGTCCTTTACCTAATGCTGAGAGAACTTGGTGTTTGTTGTAAAGTTCAATTAGGGTTTTGATGCGCGATCGCCATATAGTTGCATCGTTGGTGCTGTTAAACAAATTTCGGATAATAGCCTTTTCGTCTCCTGTATCTGGCTCCTCTGCATCGACGAAACGATTTAGTGCATCGTCTAAAGCTGCGATCCCTTCATCCCATCTGTTTAGTGCTAGCAAATATTCAGCCCGATTGAAGAAAACAGTTGAAGATTGCTCACCGAGTTCGATCGCTTTGTCAAAGGATACTAATGCTTCTTGATAAAAGCGAAGATAACCTAAAATGAACCCTCGCGTTGTCCAAGCAGGCCCATAATCTGGGTTAAATTCAATAGATTTTTCAAAGAGCGATACCGCCTCTTTATAGCCCTTCATGTAAGATAATAAGACACCTATAGCCCACCAATTTTCTGCTCGATTTGGGTTTAATTTTATCGCCTTCTCTAATGAAGACAATGCTTGCTCAAAATATTGAAGTTTCAAATTTATTATCCCTTGAATCAACCAAAATGTATCATCATTTGGGTTTAACTTAATTGCTATTTCACTTGATGTTAAAGCTTCGTCAAAACGGTCAAGCATAAATAGTGTTGCACTTCGGAAGTACCAAGCTAAGGCATCATCAGAATCAAACTTAATGTATTTATCAAAAGACGCTAATGCTTCTTCATGGTGTGTAGTAGTAAATAAGCATAATGCTTGTAAATACCAAATTTTTGGATGGTTACAAATCTTTAACAGTTTCTCTGTTACTTGTAAAGCAAAAGCATAATTTTTTTCGTTAATGTAAATATTATATTCTTCTAAGTATGCTACCACACGAGGATCTTCACTTTCTTTTTCAATACTATTTAGGACATGAAGCACATATTTTCGCTCTAGAGTAGCATCTGGTGGGAGTAATTCTAATCGCTCTTGCAATTCTGTCCTTGTATACCAACTCCGTAATAAGTCCACAATCAAACTTATTGGTTCACCACGCTGTTTCTTTACTTCAAGACAAAATCGCATCAGTACTTCTCGAAGTTCATAATAAGATTCTCGTCCAATTGATTCTGAACGAACATAACCCATTTCTAACAGCTTTTTGAGTTGACTTGATGCTGTTTGATGAGTAATAAAACAACGTTGAGCAATTTCTTTAACGGTAACAGCTTGGCGACGATCGCACAATAAATCCACAATTTTTCGCTGCTGAGGTGAGAGACACTTCATTCGATCCTGATAATAAGGCGTTAAATCATCCAGCATTGCCATGAACGCTTCCACCAGTTCATCAAGAGATTTGCGGTTGAGAAATGCAGAGAAAATAATGTAGATTCGAGGATTTCCACCAGCTAGGTAATGTACAGCTTGAATGCGATCGCGTCCCGTTGGCGTTCGGATGAAAGATTCTAATTCCCGATCGCCTTGTACTTTCGCTACCTTTGCCAACAACTCCACCGCTTCATCAAGCGTCAAATCCTTCAAATGACGGATGCGGAAGAAACCATAAAAGGGAGAACTTTGAAGTTTTACTCCATTAAATAAACTTTGAGCCGTAGCTACAATTGTGCAGAAAGAGTTTTCTTGTAAATATGCTCGTAGTTGTTTTTGTCCCTGATCATCTAAACCAGCAAATACCTCGTCTAGATTCTCAATTAATAACAGTAGTGTGCGATTTCCAATAGTTTCTTTTAGCAATTCACCTGCTGCACGTTCGGCATTATCAACTGTTAGTTGGTAAAGTGATTCTATTCGTTTAGTAAGTTCGCTATCGTGATACTCTTTTTCGATCGCCTTTAAAATCCGCACCACCAAATCCAGAAATGATGATATACCCCATTCCTCTTCGTTCACCCAAGCAATCAGCAAGCGCTCTCGTAAATCTTCTTTCTGGCAGATGCGGTGATAAATTAATGAAATTAGATGTGTTTTACCAATTCCTCTTGGTCCGATCAGTAGCGTGTAATGTTTTGATGATGTCGTAGCACTTTCTCGGATTAATTCAATAATTTGCTGTGCTAAATTTTGCCGTTGAACAAATATTTCTTCTAATGTTTCCGGCATCATCAAACTAGGAGTAAAGCGGGAAAGGTATGGGGTTTTCATACTTCTTAGCACCTTTGTTTTTTCCACCAGCGTTGAATTACTGAAAAACGAAAGTAATAGCCATTAGGTTGCAAATAAATATAGTGGTCTTGCTGAATTAAAGTTAATACATCTCTTGTCTTTTCACGGTCTGCATTAACTAACTGAGACTCAAGTCGATTAAATAGTTCGTCAAATGGTAAAGGTTGATCAGTAACCGCCAGAATATCCAACAAAGTTAGTACTAGCTGTTTTTCTTCATCGGTGTAGTAATTATTAATTCGTTCACGGTAGTAACGCAAATCCCAAGGATCTTGCGGATCGATCAGGTAACTGTTAACAATTTCATCGACAATGGCGGGATTTGCTTCCAGATCTTCCGCTACCAAATGGTCAACAATATGATGAATAAAGTAGGGAATACCATCTACAGAATTGGCGATCGCCTGGGATGTTAATTGTGGTTCTTCTGTCTGAATTCCTTCTCCCTCCAGCAACCGCCTCGCTAATTCATCAGCGTCATCAGCTGATAAAGGTGGCACATCTACAGTTTTCATATCATTTGTTGGGCGGTTAATATATCCCGCTCGTTTAAGTGCTGTGAGGACATTGTGCAAACCTATTGAGCCAGTGTACACCATTCGCAATTCTGAGTGAGTTTGACGCAACGATCGCAATGTATCTAACACTTCCATTGCTGCATTTTCGCCCTCTTTCTTTTTGATATTGTCAAGCATCAAGGGCATTTCATCCCAAAGGAAAATTACCTTGCGATCTTGTTGATTCTCTACAAGATCTTCTATAGTTTTTGTTAGCAGGGCTTTCCACTGATCGGCAACATTATCGGGGAATTTTACCAGACCACCTATCTCAAAACCCGTTAAATTTTTCAGCCATTGCCTTGCTTTTTGGGCTGTTCGTTGCGAACCGCTTAAATAGTTTTCTACATCATCAAAAATAGTCTGAGCAAATTCTAAGGGCGATCGAACTTTTTCCAGGTCACGGTACACAGGTAGCTTGTCCGCTGGAGCCTCCGCTCTCATCTTCTTAAGAATGCTAGTTTTGCCCATCCGCCGCTCTGCACTGAGCACTAAGCTTTGTCGCTCCAAAATTCGCCATAAACGTTGAATCAGCTTATCCCGCCCAAAAACCTCTGATGGAGCGATTTCTCCCCCTGGATTGGCTCTCATTGTAACTTAACCTATTTCATGTACGATGAAAACATCATACGTCAATTTTACCGTATTATTTTAAATTCCTTAGCTTAATCTTTTTATCTTTAGAAATAAATCACTACTCTTGGGCTTGTTGCGGCGTAAAAAATATGGCATTGGCAACATTGGCTTTGAGAGTTTTCTGTTATTACTGTTGTATCTGGGCGGATTTCTGTTAGTGTTTTTTTCTGGCTAAAAAATCTGGTAAAACCGAATTTGATTATACCAGATTTATAATTTTGCAATACCTGTATTAACTTTACTAGAATTAGTAACTATCTTGACCTGGAACTTTCTCCGTGTCTTTGTTGGATGAAGCTAAATTCAAAGCTGCGTCACGGATCGCTTGCCACTGGCAAAGGAGTTCGTTAACGTTTAAGTCTTTGGATTTGTATTGCTCGATCGCTTCTTCGAGTTCTTGAATATTGTGAAGAACTGGAACTTCATACGTAACTTCTGACATAATTCCACCTCCGTTGGTAGTGATGAGGCTGCGATGAACACTGTTTAGTTTTCTATTGTAATCAAATCACCAAATAAAGTGTATCTGTAATAACAATATGTAATTCTAGTTAATTTAATTGTTATTAGTAATTACAATCTGTAATTAATTTTAACTAATGTGAGGTAAATCACTGGTGAAGCTGTCGCAAGTCACTCTAGAGGTAGAAGTACGATCGCAAATTTTCTCCTGATATATCACCAGCAATTACTTTGTTAAGTCACCGGAAAAACTGGTTGTAAGGATGAAGATAGAAATATGAATTATGTAGGCGAGATTATGACTGTTATTACTAGCAACTATCACAAATCCCCCAGTATTGTAGATTACATTTTACATCCAGTGCGCCAATGTTTGGATGATGTTGATGTGCGCGATCGTCAATTTGCCCAGTTAATTTGCCGTTTAATTCCCTCACAATGTCCCTTTGCTAGAGATATTAAAGTTTTTGGGAAAACAATATTACATATTCCCCCACTTTGTAAAATTAATCCTCTCTACGATCAATTGATGAGTTTACGCTTTCGGGCTTTATCTTACTTAGCCGATCGATGTGGAGAAGATATCACCATTTATTGTGTTTAATTAGTCATCTGTTAATAAATAATGACTAATTAACTGCTTTGATTAACTTCTGGAAAAAGCCGTTCACTGTTTCTTTAAATTGGTAGCGACGATACCACTGCTGAAACGCCCTTTCGTATTCTTCTCCATCGGATTGAAAGGTATTCCAGGCATTCAGTCCTAAACCTAAACCCCAGAGTAACACAAGATAAAGCGACCAAGTTAAATGTCCAACTGCGACAAAGTTGAACAACATTAAAAATGAATTTGTAATTGCATATCTACCAAAGTGTCTTTTAAATTTACTTCGACGATATAAGTTAAACTCTTGGCGCTTTCTTTCTTCTCCTTGTTTAGATAACCATTCTGTTTCCGCTAATTCTAATGCTTGCGGATCTATATCTAATTCTTCAGCTATTTCTCTGAGTTGTTCGCGGGAAAATTCTTCATTGTTACTTTGTCGAGAAATAGCGATTTGGAGAATTTGCTGGATGTCTTCTTGTTTGTAATAGCGAGTGACTTGGTTGTTTTGAGATGCGGGTGTCATGGGTTTTTTATTTAAACTTAAATTTGTTTATTTTCTAGGTTAGGTTTCGTGACTCTGAATCATGCTTTTTTTAAACCACACAGACGCAGAGGACGCAGAGAAAGGGCAGGAGTTTACAAGTTACTCTTATATTATGCCGAAATTGTTGGGCGATCTGTTTGCGATCGGCAAAACCGAACCGCAAAAGACGGAAAATACGATAATAGAAAAATGAAAACAATAGTTACATTTTGTCACAATTAAAGATAACAGAAGGTAAAATTATCTTCTAGAAGCTAAAATCAGAGGCAACCAAATGAACGGTTCTATTCGTATTGGTAATTTATTTGGCATTCCCTTTTTCGTCCATCCCACTTGGTTTTTCATTTTGGGATTGGTGACGTTAAGCTATAGCAGCCAACTGGGTATAGTACTGGGATCGATCGTAGCTTTATTGCTATTTGCCTCTGTCTTGGCGCATGAACTAGGACATAGTTTCGCTGCTATTCGTCAGGGAATAGAAGTCAAATCAATTACTTTGTTTTTGTTTGGTGGTTTGGCTAATTTAGCAGAAGAATCTAAAACTCCAGCAGGTGCTTTTTGGGTGGCGATCGCAGGCCCATTAGTTAGTTTTCTGCTGTTTGGATTGTTCACTTTTCTGAGTTTGAACGCTGGCATTTCTGGGTCTTTAGCAGTAATATTACCCTTGTTAGCTTATACTAACCTTGCATTGGGTGTATTTAACTTAATTCCTGGCTTACCTTTAGATGGTGGAAATGTTCTAAAAGCACTGGTTTGGAAAATCACTGGCAATCCTTTTAAAGGTGTGATTTTTGCTGGTAGAGTCGGTCAAATTTTTGGTTTTCTAGGAATTAGTTTTGGACTAGCAATTGTTTTAGGATTATTGGGAAGAGGCTTTACTGGTGGTTGGTGGTACGCTTTAATTGGTTGGTTCTTGTTACAAAATGCTGGGCGTGCTACTCAATATGCTAGAGTGCAAAATCAACTCACTAATTTGAAAGCTGAGGAAGCAGTAAATCCTAACAGTCCAATTGTTTTAGAGTCTATTTCTTTGCGAAAGTTAGCTAATGATTATGTGATTGGTAAAGAGGTTTGGCGTAAGTTTTTAGTCATCGATGAACAAGGTCGGTTAGTAGGAGAAATGGCTATTGATGACATGAGAACTGTTTCCACCGATCTTTGGCCTTCCACACCAGTAAGAACACTGACAAAACCTGTAGATCAAACTAAGGTAGTAAGTCCTAATCAATCATTGCTTGATGTGGCAAAATTGATCGAACAGACTAATGCTACTGAACTGCCTGTAGTTCAACCTGATGGTGTGTTAGTGGGATTGCTGGAAAAAGATTCGATCGCCAAATTATTGGAAACCAAATTACAAAAACGTTGAGTTTTTGAAGGCAGAAGGCAGAAGGTAAGAGGTAAAACTTAGGTTAATTTCACTTGCTTGCCAACTGCTATAAGTTCTAGTCTAGCAACCAAGTATTAGAGGCGAAATCATCTGAATTATCAGTTTTTTGGGAGGGGAAATGTAAGTGTTTCCCTTCTTTTCTTATTTGTTTAACTGGTAATGGTGCGGGTTTTGTTGGTAATGGTGCGGGTTTGGGTTGTAAGTCTTCCAGTTGTTTTCTTAACTGTTTTACCTCTTCTTCAATTGCCGAGTTAGCATTTGCTAATTGCAGGGAAGTTTGCTTCGCTTCGTCTAACTCTTTTTTCATTTGGTTAGTTTTTTCTAACTTTTGTTCCTGCTGTTTCAGTAACTTTTTCTGGCTGTCTAATTCCGATCGCAAATCCGTCATTTCTTTTTCTAACTTCGCTTCATTTTGCTGGGATTTGATCAAATGCGATCGCAATTCCTCAACTTCTTTTTGCCAAGTTACTTCATTTTCTTTAGCTGTGTCTAAAGCTGCTTGCAATTGAGTTACAGTTGTTTCTAATTCGGCTTTAGTATTAGTAGTGCGTTTCTCAGAAGTTTTGTCAATTACGATAACTTCATCCACTACTGGAGTGACTTCGACTTCGATCGCTTCTACTGCGGGCACATCGATGATTTCGTTTTCATTATTATTAACAGTTTTATCTTCAGAATTTGTACCTTTTTGTGCTTCTTGACGGATTAAGTCAGGAATAGAATTGTCTTTTTTAGCCATGATTGTTATCTCCAATCTCGCTGTAATTCGTTAGCAACTCTGCGGTAGTCAGCTTCAGCCTCCCGCGCATTTTTGCCGCGCCAATGTGTAATGGGTACGCCATCTAATGCAGCTTTTTCATGAGCTTTATATGCCCGAACAAAAGCATGACAAGCGGGGATTCCTAGTTCTAAAAGCGTGTTTTGCGCCTCTAGTGCTTCGCCCAAACTCCGGGAATCAACTTTTGTTAAGAGTACTCGATGGGCAATACCTCTCGGTGTTACCGCTTCTCTGATTGTTTCAATCAGTACGGCTAAATCCATCGGTGCTGGAGGTGTGGGCAAAACTAGATAATCTGCGATCGCTACAACGGCTGCTAATGCTTCCGAGTGCAGCGCCGGAGGTGTATCTACCACTACTAAATCATAGCCTTCTGTTTTGCGTAACCGATGCAAAAGTTCAGGATTTGTTTCTTTGGTTAAGTCAAATCCCCATGAATCCTTACCTCGTTCGTACCACCAACTGGCAGAACCTTGAATATCTGCATCAACTAAAAGAACTTGTGATTTTTCCGAGAGGGTTGCAGCTAAATTAATAGCTGTAGTGGTTTTTCCTACGCCTCCCTTACCGTTTAGAATTGCAATGATTTTAGGCACTGGTTGCTTCCGACGCTCACTTTCCAGAATATACTGCTTTCTTCAACTTTTTTCTTAATTTTTGCATATTTAGTTAATAGTTTTTACTCATCAGTAATTGGTAGTAGGTAGTAGGTAGTCGGTAGTTGGAAGATTTTTTTGTTTTTGCATGGTGGCATTTGTTGAGTAGGAATTGGCAAAATAAACTAGAAGGGAATTTAGCAAAATATATTTATGACAGTCGATCGCACTCTTCCCGATGGGCCAAAAATGCCCGTATTTCTCCGCCTGATCAAGTTTGTTACTCGCCCAGTAGATTATGTGGAAGACTTTGCCAAAATTTATGGCGATTCCTTCACCGTTGGCGGAAGAAATACTCCCATTGTTTACTTTAGCCAACCCGAAGCACTGCAAGCAATTTTTACGGCTGATTCCCAGCATTTTAACGTTGGCAGGGGGAATGGTTTAGAATTTCTTTTAGGTGCAAATTCCCTGCTGACTTTGGATGGAGAACGTCATCAGCGCGAACGTCAACTTTTAACTCCTCCGTTTCATGGCGAAAGAATGCGAAATTACGGTCAAACTATTGAGGAAATTACTCAACAGGTAATCAATCAATGGCAACCGGGCAAATCTTTTAATATTCGTCATTCAATGCAAGAAATTTCTCTGCGAGTAATCTTACGAGTCGTATTTGGTTTAGATGAAGGAGAAAATTTACAACAACTGCGGCAAAAAATTAGTTCATTGTTAGAATTTCTCGGTTCTCCCTTATTATCTTTTGCCTTATTTTTTGGGTTTCTTCAAAAAGATTTGGGTGCTTGGAGTCCTTGGGGTTATATGTTGCGTCAAGTCAAACAAATTGATGAATTAATTTATCCTTTAATCAGGGAACGTCGAGCCGAAGTAAACTCAAATCGCCAAGATATCCTCAGTTTAATGATGTCAGCGCGTGATGAAAATAGTCAACCAATGACTGATGTAGAATTACGCGATGAATTAATGACTTTATTAATTGCTGGACATGAAACTACTGCTTCAGCATTAACTTGGGCTTTGTATTGGATCGATCGCTTACCCAAAGTCCGAGAAAAACTACTAAGTGAATTAGTAACTTTAGGAGAAAACCCAGATCCAAGTATTATTGCTAGATTGCCTTATTTAACAGCAGTCTGTCAAGAAACATTGCGAATTTATCCCATTGCTTTGAATGCTTTTCCCCGTCAGGTAAAAGTGCCGATCGAAATAATGGGTTATAAATTAAAACCTGGAATAGTAGTTATTCCCAGCATTTATTTAGCGCATCACCGAGAAGAAGTTTACCCACAACCGAAAGAATTTAAACCAGAACGCTTTTTAGAAAAGCAGTTTTCACCTTATGAATATTTGCCCTTTGGTGGCGGAAATCGACGTTGTATTGGTATGGCTTTTGCTCAGTATGAAATGAAGTTAGTTTTAGCAACAATTCTCTCACGTTTTCAAGTTTCTTCTGTTAATAAACGCCCAGTGCGCCCAGTGCGTCGGGGCTTAACTTTAGCAGCACCCGCAGGAATGCGAATGGTAGCAAATTCTCGCTAGAATTTTTATAAGGCTTACACAGCAATGATGTATGTAGTGAAAATTCATGAATTTGACCTACAAAATATAGTGTTTTTACTAATGTCTGTGTAAGTCCTGATTCAAAAAAAACACCCTAATGCAGAAGCTAGTCTCCGTTTATGGAACAAACGCATAAAAAAGGGACAATGGCAAAGTTTTGATGAATTGCGCCAAACAATACCTTCAGCCGATCAAGTCGGTAATCTCACAGTTTTTAACATCGGCGGTAATAACTATAGACTTATTGCATTTGTAGATTACAAATATCAAAAAGTTTTTATCCGCCATGTCCTCACCCATGCAGAATACGACAAAGAGGACTGGAAAAATGACGACTGGTACAACTAACACGAACGAATATATAGTTCAATATGTCGCCAGAGGATTTTGTAGAATAAGATATTTTCACCTCCTATCCTTTACTCAAAAGTAAAGTTCCTGGTACTGCTTTTTTAATCCAATTGGTCACTAGAATTTGGTCAGAGGTAAAACTTGATAATTGTTCGCCGTTGATGTTACGAAAGATAGTTTCAGGTGGTATTTTAATCTCTTCACCTGTGGGCATAATCATGCTTTTAATTTGGGAAACATCGAAAGAACGGAATGTTTGAAAAACTACATATTTGCCACTTTCTCCGGTTAAGACTTCCGCTAAACAGTTTTGATTTCGATAATCTGCTACTTTCGATTTCATTTTAGGGAAAAGCGCAGTAGTGCGATTTGCTTTAAAGAATGGGGCGCGAGTTTCTTTAAACCAATTTAATCGTAAACTTGCGGGATTTTTGAGAATTTGACGGCAAATATTATCGATATCAACTGCGACATCGCCATTTTTTTCTAAATGTCTTAAGTCTAATCTTACTGTATGTAATCCTGCTGATTCCAAACCGTTCAATTTATCCAAAATAAACTGGTCTTTGTCCAAAAACATGAAGGTTCCATGTATAGTTTCTAATGTGGGAAAATGCCGATTTGGTGCATCTTCAAAAGCAGCAATAGCTTCTAAATAAAGCGTTGAATTTAAATCTTCCTCCTCTGCTAAAGGTTCAGCTAGTAGCGATCGCGGCGAGTAAAATAGTAAAATTTGTCCAACACCTAGTAATTCGCAAGCTACAGGAAGTTTTTGGCAATATTCAATGAGTTTTTCTTCGGGGAGTTCGATCGATAATATCAACCTCTCCAAACTTTCCCCAAAAAACTCGCACCACCCAAGCAAAGATTCAAAGTTATGATTTCCCGTTTCTACAATTAACTGTAACGGCATTTTTGGAAAGTTAATTTTCAACCAATAAGCAACACCCGGATCGCAAACTCGAATTGCTGCAAATTGATTCAAATTCCAACTTTTTAACCTTTCACAAACATCATTCATTACCCTTTCTGGCATCAGAATATCCCAAACTAAAACCGGGCGCAATCCTCGTTTTAAAGCTTCGCCAGCTAAAGTTTCTACCTGATTTTCTGTAAGTTTTCCCTGACGTGCTAATAATATCGGTTCTAATAATACTTCCTGTAAATTAGGAGCATTAACGCACCGTTCTAAATCGGGAATTGATGAAACAAAAGTGTTAAATTGCATTTGCGACTTCTTTAACTGCTGATTTGAATCTAACTACATTGTATTTGGCAATATTTTCTGCTGGAAATTTGGGAATTCTTACAATACTATCTTGGCGCATAAATCTTACGCTTTCACCTGTAATGGAGAAAAGGCGATCGACTCTCCCCCGAATCACCTCACCTTGAAATGGGATAATCTCAATCTTTTCTCCTAACGCTAAAGGTTCCACAAGTTGCAATACAATTTCTTCAGAATTAGTATCAACAACTAAACCTAAATATTCGTAAGTTCCTGTATTTATCCCAGACAATTGTCCGAACACAGAATCTCTACTTGCTGGCGTTTCTAAAGAACCAGAAAAATAGTCTCGATTAGGTACAGTTTGGAGTTCTTGCGCCGCTAATTCTAACATTTCTGCATTCAAGGTTCCGGCTGCATAAGCATCAATTAACTGCCGATAAACCTTACAAGTCAAGCCAACATAAAAGGAAGATTTCATCCTTCCTTCAATTTTTAAAGAGCAAATTTGATGTTGAAAAAACTCTCCGATTTGGTAGATTCCCCACAAATCTCTCGAAGACATGAAACTTACTAAATCATCCGATTTCTTATCTTCAGTTTCTAAATGATAAGGTAATCGACAAGATTGAATACAACCACCGCGATTAGAATCTCGACCTGCGGTAAAATTAGAAATAGTGCAATGTCCAGAGTAAGCCATACACATGGCACCGTGAGTAAACATTTCTACTTCAATGCCGGATTTTTCTCGAATTTTGCCTGCTTCTGCGATCGACAATTCCCGCCCCACAATTAACCGCTTCACTCCCATTTGTTTCCACAACAGCCCAGCATAAGAATTGAGACAAGAAGCTTGCGTCGATAAGTGAATATTCAAATTTGAACTGTTACGAATCGCTCGAATTACACCAAGATCGGAAACAATAACAGCATCAACACCAATAGACTCTAAAAATTGACAATATTCGGCTAATCCGACAAAATCAGAATCGTGAAGAAAAGCGTTTAGAGTAACATAAATTTTTGCATTATGTTGATGAGCAAATACTACAGCTTGCTCTAATTCATAGTCGGTAAAATTATCTGCACGCGCCCGCAAGCCATATTTTTGCCCGCCTAAATATATCGCATCTGCGCCATAAGCAATGGCAACTTTGAGGCGTTCTAAATTTTTGGCTGGGGCTAGAAGTTCGGGTTTCCACATGGTATTCTTTGGAACTAAAACGGAGTTATCTTGATTTTAATTGGTTATTAAGGTATGTTGTTGCGCTTCAGCGCAAGAGTTTAGCGGTGAAGCGCAACAACGTACTTCAATATTTGCTACAAATTGTAGAGATGGGCGGGGTTTGCCGGAATTTCTATCGCTGGGTATTGAAATTTGTTGGCAAAAACCTTGTAAGATGAAAACTCATTCTTTAGTAGTAAAACTCAGGAATTAAGAAAGTAACGAAATGACTACAACTTTAACTACCCAACCTTTATCCTTTGAACAAAGGCTGGATGCTGCACCAGTAACTCGCGTGATGTGGTTACTTTGGGTGCTATCTGCGGGATTAATTGCATTGGATGGTTTCGATTTTTTTATTATTGGTATCGCCTTACCATTTCTGCGTCAAGACTTTAATTTAAGTTCGACGCAAGTTGGTGCTGTGGCGGTAGCTGCGATCGCCGGATCGCTAGTAGGAGCTTTAACTTTAGGCCCGATTACTGATAAAATTGGCAGACATTTAATGTTAATTATTGATATTGCCATTTTTATCATTGCTACTGCTGGAACAGCTTTTGCTTGGAATGCCACTTCATTAATTATATTTCGTTTTTTGGTGGGCATTGGTATCGGTGCAGATTATCCAATTAGTGTTTCTTACATTACTGAAAACGTGCCTTCTCGCCTGCGAGGAAGAATGGTAATTGGTGCTTTTACTTTTCAAGCAGTTGGCGCACTTTTGGGTGCTGTAACTGGATTAATTACAATTCATTCGTTTCAAATTATTTATCCAGATTCAATATTACCAATAATTCAATATTCGTGGCGGTGGATGTTAGGAATTGGGTTATTGTTAGCAATTATTGTTGCCATTTTACGGTTTAGTTTCTTGTTAGAAAGTCCCCGTTATTACATTGCTAGGGGTGAATATAAAGAAGCTTCTGAGGCTGCAACTACTTTGTTAAATGAACCGATCGCAATTACAAAAGAAACCGATCCACCAACAAAAGAATCAAGTTTTTCTTACAGTTCCTTGTTTTCTCCTCAATTCCTTCGCAGCACAATTTTGGCTTCAGTTCCTTGGTTTTTACAAGATATTGCTACTTATGGAATTGGCATTTTTACCCCGACAATTATTGGGGTTTTAGCTTTTGAAAATGCTACCAGTTTTATTGAACGAGAAATCGCTTCTGCTAGAGGTTCTGCTTTTGTCGATCTGTTTTTAATTGCTGGGTTTTTGATTGCAGTATTTTTCATTGAAAAAGTCGGACGGATTCGCTTACAAATTATTGGCTTTTGTGGCATGGCTGTGGGGCTTTTGGTGTTAGCAGCTTCTAATTTCATCGACTCAAATAGTTTTTTGGATATGGCGATCGTCTTTCTCGGTTTTCTCATCTTTAATTTAACCATGAATGCTGGGCCAAATTCCACAACTTTTCTATTATCAGGAGAAGTTTTTCCCACTTCAATTCGCGCCAGTGGTGCTGGTTTTGCTGCCGCTTTCGCTAAAGCTGGAGCCGTATTAGGCACTTTCGCTTTACCAATTTTACAAAAATCAATAGGAATTTCCATCTTGCTGTTTTTGTTGGCTATATTTTGCGTATTAGCAGCAATAATTACCTCTATGTTTCAAGTTGAAACAACTGGCAAATCTCTGGAAGAAGTGAGTCGATATTAGTATCAGATCCCCGACTTCTTAAAGAAGTCGGGGATCTAGATTCATTTTCCTTCACTGCAATTCTAGACATACTTGAAATATGCGAGTAATTCAGCGAACTTTTACCTTACTAACTCTACAGGAACGTCCCATTGGCATTTGGGTTTTGAGCAGTTTTACCGCAACAGTTGGACTGCTAATTTTTATCTCTTCTCTACCTCGTGTTGATTGGTTTGGATTCTTTTGCATCATTTGTGCTAATTTTATGATGTTTGGCAGCCCGGAAAAGATTTGCTTGTTTGATAAGTCGGACAATCGGGTTACTTTTAAACAAAAAGGATGGCTAGGAAATCAACATAGCTATTTTCCCATTACTAAAATTTCTTTAGTTGAGATTGAACCCTTTAAATTATTTGGAATTCAGTTTTACAGATTAACCTTAAAGTTATTTTCAGGAGAAATATTCTATTTAACTCCTATTCCCAGTACTGATAATCAGCTGTTAAAAAATTTAGCTGGCTCGATTCAAGAATTTCTTAGATATTAAGCTATCAAACGTGCATATCAATCAGTTGTCCAATCAGAATACCTGCGATCGCAGCCAGTCCAGCAATGCCCACAGTTTGCAAAACCGTTGGTAGCACAGCACGTTGACCTATCCGAGCACGACCATATCCCAGCGCGATCAACAGCAATGAAGTCATCACCAGGGAAACCAACCGTGCTTCTGCCAAGGGTAAAAAGGCAAAGGCTAACACGGGAGTCAGTCCAGCAAATAGATCGGAAATAAACATCCATAAAGCATGAGCTAGAGGTTTTTGTTGCTGGGCTGAGGTTGACACCTTCAAGGCGGATTCTAAGGTCAGGAGGGTGGGTGGGGTTGCTTGCAAATCTGCTTGAATGGCATTCAGCGTTGCGTGACTTAAGCCAGTTTGCTGTAATCGTCCCATCAGTTCTGCAATTACCTGGTTTGGATTGGCTTGAATTTTTGCCTGACGTTGTTTTGCTTCAACGATCGCCTGATCCCGTTCTGATTGCAAGTCTAAGAATACTCCTGCCATCATGGAAACCGCCGCTGCGATCGCTCCTGCTGCCCCTGCCAATAGCACCTGCTTACTAGTCGCTGCACTGATAGCAACACCTGCAACTAAACCAAAGATTGAAACTGTGCCATCTTCCATGCCAAAAACAATATCGCCAATCGAGGCAGTGAAAGATGTTTTTAGTTGCTTTAATAGAGATGCTTTTGCCATTTTTTTTAATGATTTTTTAGCTATTGCTCAGAAGGAGAATGAATAAGATGATTTATCCTAACATGAGTTCCAGTTAAGGAGACTAAAGTAGTGGGTAAAATTTTTTTCCTTTCTTTGATTGGGGCGCTACTGTTTTTTGAGCCAGCGTTAACAGCGATCGCGCAAAAAACCAATTTCCCACTTTTAGCAGTAAGAATTACCACAGTAATTTTAGCCATAATTGCCCCTGGATTTGGCGTACCTTTATATCTTTGGTTATGCTTAGCTTTTCCCTTAGAACCAATAGTATGAAAGACTCAGAAATTTATCCTACCGAACTTTATCTTAGCCCTGAAAAAGATGAACTGTTTCAAAAAGAACCTTGGCCTAAACCTTTTGTTTTTAACGAAGATGTGGTCAATGTTTTTGATAACATGATCTCTCGTTCAGTTCCTCTGTACCGAGAAGTTTTAGCCTGTGCTGCTCATTGGGCTAAAGCTTACTACCAAACAGGAACTAAAATTATTGATATTGGCTGTTCTACCGGAACATTTTTAGAATTAATCGGGCGTTTTTTACAGCAACCAGCTACATTAGTTGGGATTGATAATTCGCAACCAATGTTAGAAAAAGCTAGAGAAAAGTTACTCCCAATTCAGCAAATACATCAAGTTCAATTAATTTGTGATAGTGCGGAAAACTGCTCTTTTGAAAATAGCAGCGTAGTGATAATTAACTATACTTTACAGTTCTTGCCTTTACAGGTGCGGCAAAAGTTGCTGAAGTCTATTTATCAAGGTTTAGTTCCTGGTGGTTTGTTATTTTTGAGTGAAAAGGTGAAATCACCTTATCCGCTATTCCAAGAAACAATTACCCGACATTACGAAGCTTTTAAAGCCTATAATGGCTATGCTCAAACAGAAATTGAACGCAAAAAGGAAGCACTGGAAAATGTTTTAGTACCTTTGACGGAAACTGAGCAATTGCAAATGTTAAAAGATAGTGGTTTTCAGCAGGTTGATTCTTTGATTAAATTGCATAATTTTCTTTCGTTAGTAGCACTAAAATAGGTATTTTTTGATGTTTGATGAGTTTATTGGTTATCTTGCGCCTGATTATTGCGATCGCTATTCCACTCACCTAGAACAAGAGGCAATTTTAACCCTACGTCAGGAACGACAAGCTAAATTATTCACACCGCAAAATCGTCAATATCAAGAAGCAGTTGCAGCTATTCAAGATATCAAAAGTAATTGGTTTGACTTTTCTAATTCAGTTGTGAAAATTGGGCGAAAAGATGAACTTTCCCCAGAACAACAACAGCGTTTTTTGCAAACATTAAAAACTTTTTGTCCTTGGAAAAAAGGCCCTTTTGAACTGTTTGGCATTACCATTGATGCCGAATGGCGTTCTGATTGGAAATGGGCGCGAATTTTACCTCATATCCAATCTTTAGAAAATCGTAAAGTCGCGGATATTGGTTGCCACAATGGTTATTTTATGTTTCGCATGACAGAACAAAAACCTGATTGTGTAATTGGGTTTGAACCTGTGGTTAAACACTTTTGGAGCTTTCAATTAATGCAAAATCTTGTCCGGCAAGAAAATCTGATATTTGAGTTACTTGGTGTGGAACATATTGATTTTTATCCTAACTTTTTTGATACAATCTTTTGTCTAGGAATTTTATATCATCATCCCGATCCGATCGGACTTTTAAGCAAAATGAAACAAGCCCTAGCACCAAAGGGAGAAATTATCATAGACTGTCAAGGAATACCCGGAGAATTACCAGTTTCCTTAACTCCTCGGAAGCGTTACGCACAGGCGCGAGGGATTTGGTTTTTACCGACTCAATCTTGTTTAGAAAATTGGTTGGCGCGTGCAGGTTTTACCCAGATTAACTGTTTTTTTGCTGCACCTTTGTCAGTTGAAGAACAGCGTCGCACTCCTTGGGCAAATATCGATAGTTTACAGGAATTTCTTAATCCTAAAGATTCTTCTTTAACGGTAGAAGATTATCCTGCACCTTGGCGTTATTATGTTATTGCGAGGAAAGACTAATCTAATAAAATTTGTCCTAGCTTCCTCTTAACTTTTGCTGCTTTTTGTGATAATCATTCCAAATTAAATGCAAATTTTTTTTGGTTACTTTCTCCCCTAGTGCTTGTGAAATATCTTGCCATAATTTTGAGCCAATGCTTTTTATATAAGCACTACAATAAGAGGATTCTTCTGCCATTTGAGTATAAGCTTTACCTAACCATGACTGATGCAAAATAAATCGCTCGATCGGAGTGAGCTTTCGGGATAGTAATACCTTTTCTATAGTTTCAAGAACTTCCTCAAAATTCATTGAATTAATTAATTCTTAACCTGCGATACATCGTTAAGTTATCTATAAACCGTTCTGATTCTGAAAACAGTTCATATTTTTACTTATCACTTTATTTTACTTTTTCCGTTGCTCAGATCCCCGACTTCTTCAAGAAGTCGGGGATCTAAATTCCGCATAGATTTAGCGCAGGTAGGCGATCGTCACTCCCGCACCACCTTCTTTAGAATCAGCTAACTCGAAACGCTCAACTTGCGGGTGTTCTTGCAAAAATTCATGCACACCTTGGCGCAGTTTTCCCGTACCTTTACCATGCACGATCCACAACACACCAGCATTAGTCGCCGCACGAATTCCCCGTTCTAACTCGCTTTCCGCATCTGCGACTCGATAACCGCGAATATCAACGGTGTTTTGCGAGGTGCGAATGGCGGGTGCGGGTGGTGGCGCTTGAGTTCCGCCTTTGTTTGGCGAAGTGCGAGGTGTTTCTTTTTCAGCGGGTTTTTGTTTGACTGGAAGTTCAGCTTTTTCCCCACTTAAAGATTCAACATCTGCTAAAGAAACGGTCATTTTCATGATGCCAAATCGCACGCTCAAGTCACCGTTTTCATCAGCAGCAGTTAAAACTTCCACTGTTTGATTCAGTTTGGGAATGCGAATGCGATCGCCAACTTCCGGTTTAAATCCCGGTTTTGGTTTTGGCGGTGGTGGTAAATATTTCTCTTTAATTTGATTAATTGCTTCTGTCGCAGCTTGAGCATCTTGTCCAGTCGCATTTCCCTGTTGTAAACGGCGAATTACTTGAGCAATTTCGCCTTTTGCTTGCGCGATCGCAGCTTGTACAGCTTGCTCTTGTTGTAACTTTAATTGCTGCTCTCTTTCTTGTAAATTAGCCGCTTTTCTCGCTACTTCTTGATGTAATTTCTCCGCTTGTTTTAACAGTTCCGCTGCTTCTTCCGCTTTAGTTTCTTGCCGTTTTCTTTGCGCTTCCAAACCTGCAATTACTTGGTTCACATCTTCCGATGCACCACCAACATAATTTTGTGCTTGTTCCACAATTTCGGCATCTAATCCTAACCGTCGCGCAATTGTTAAAGCATTAGAACGTCCCGGAATTCCCCACAATAATCGATAGGTTGGCGAGAGGGTAACATCATTAAATTCTACTGAGGCATTTTCAAACCTTTCATCCTCATATTTAAGTGCTTTTAATTCGCCAAAGTGAGTCGTCGCCATTGTTAATAAAGTGGTGTTGGCGAGATGTTGTAAAAGTGCGATCGCCAAAGCACTCCCCTCAGCTGGATCTGTTCCTGCACCCACCTCATCAAGTAATACAAGGGACTGGGGACTGGGGACTGGGGACTGGGAGGAAGAAGACGCAGAGACTTCTGTTTGTTCTCCTTGTCCCCTTGTCCCCTTGTCCCCTTGTCCTCTTGGCTCCCCTGAAATTGCTGCTAAAATCCGACTAATGCGGCGAATGTGCCCGGAGAAAGTAGAAAGGCTTTGTTGCAGCGATTGTTCATCACCAATATCGGCTAAAATTTGGTCGAACCAGGAAATTTCTACGGGTTCGCGTGCAGGGATAAATAACCCGACTTTTGCCATTAAAGCTGCTAAACCCAAGGTTTTTAAAGTAACAGTTTTACCCCCAGTATTTGGCCCCGTAATTGTGACAACTTTGATGTGAGGTTGAATTAATAAATCAACGGGAATTACTGCCAATCCTTGTTCATGTTTTTGTTGCCAAACTAACAACGGATGGCGCAATTGTCGCAGAGTAATAGTTTCTTTTTGCGGTTCAATAAATCGCGGGGGATTTGCTTCTAACCATAAACTATATCTCGCTCTAGCAGTTGCCAAATCTAAAGTTGTGACGATCGCCAATAATCGCTCTAAATCTGGTTTAACTTCTGCGACTTGTTGAGTTAAAACTCGGCGAATTGCTTCTGCTTCGTTTTGTTCTTGACGCATTAATTGCCGTAGTTGATTTCCCAGAGATACGATCGCATTTGGTTCCACATAAAGAGTCGCGCCACTCATGGAAGTATCATGAACAATTCCCGGAATTGCATCTTTACTAGTTGCTTTTACCGGAATCACAAACCGATCGCCTCGTTGAGTAATTACTTGTTCTTGAACCGCATTAGATTGGCGTTGAATAATGAGTTGTAAAATCTGATAAATTCTATCTCGCTGTTGACGCATTTGATGGCGAATTCCAGCGAGTTTTTGACTGGCGCGATCGGCAACATCACCGCGATCGTCAATACAGCGATGAATTTCCTGTTCTAACTCTGGATAAGTACGTAAATCAGCGACTAATTCTGTCAAAACAGGCAAATCTTCTTGGTTATCAATCACTCGGCGCAGTTGTCTAGTTCCAGCAAGAGTTGTGGCAATATTCAACAACTCTTCCCCTGACAAAATCCCTTGCAATTCCGCTCTTTTTAAAGCATCACCAATATCAGTAATTCCATCAAAACTTAACCCGGAAACAAAGCGAGTTTCTAATTGGTAAACTTCCTTAGTTTGGGCTAAAAGTGTTAAACTTTCTTCTTGAGTTTGAGGGATTTGTAAGTGACGTGCTGCGATCGCTCCTAACTTAGTAGCAGCGAAGGTAGATAAATGATGGCACAAGCGAGGCCATTCGAGTAGTTCTAGAGTTTCGTTTTGAATCAAGGCTTAAAAATCTAATTTCAATAGTGTAAATTAATTTGACAGTTTCGGAGTTTCGATATAGATTGCATGAATCAACTACAGAGCAACCATTTAACAGTCTAAACAAAATTCTTCCCAAAATTCCCAGATGAAATTTTCTGAGATTAAAGGATAATTCTCTATATGCTCCTGTTGTTCTGCATCCAAATCAGCAAACATTTCCTTTAAAACTTCTTCATCTCGTTCATAAAAAGGTCTTAGTGGAGCCAAGTAATTGCCAGTCAAGATAACCATATTGAATCCTATTGCCTGAGAGCTTGTAAAGTTCTTGTTACAAACTAAGGTCGATCGAGGTAGTCAAACCTCTGTCAATCTGCTTAACCTGACTGGCTATTATCCCTCTCAAAAGTAGGATAACAGAAGGAAAGAGAGGAAGCAGAGAACGGGGGACTCTTGAGACAAGGGGACAAGGAGACAAGGAGACAAGGAGACAAGGAGACAAGGGGACAAGGGGACAAGGAGACAAGGGGACTCTTGAGAATTTTTGCCTTGTGCACCCCTGCACCCCCTGCCTTAACTAGGGGTAGCGACTGGTACTGGCTCATACAGATACTCAAACCAGTTACCATCAGGATCGCGACCGTAAAAAGAAGCTGTACCATCCCGATGTTCGTGAATCTTGGTTAAGTGGATGTTTTGCGCCTGGAGTTGTTCGTAAGCAGTTTCCATTTCCTGACGTTCGCTGAACACAAACCCAAAATGCGCTCCTGCTTGATCGTAACCTGGACTCAACAGCGCCAAACCATCATCCCCAGCTTTCAGGTAAGCCCAGTCTGCATCTTTCCAGACTAACTCCATACCCAAGTTTTGGTAAAACTCAGCTGCACGATTAATATCTTGAACACAAATGGCGACATGACCCAGACGTTTCAATTTCATAAATCAAAATCTTCACGTTTTTCCCTATTTCTCATTGTATGGCAATTAGTTTGGAATAGGTTTTAAAAGTTTTCTTACTTCCGACAGATGTTTGGATTCTATAGTGATTCTGAAAATTTGCAGACTTAAAAGTTTTTTAAGTGATTAAATGGTGAACGATCGCTTCATGAGAGAAGATAATTTTGGATGGTTCATCTTGTGCAATAAAAAACAACAGTGTTACAGTAAATAAAGCCGATGCCTATTTATTTTTTTGTAGTTCTCAACCTCACCACCGAACAAATTTTGTCAGATAGTTGGAATTTAATTTAGGAATTCGCGCCATGACAGTCACTACCGCTAAATGGACATTAGACGATTATCACCGCATGATTGAAGTTGGATTATTAGTAAGTCGTCATGTAGAATTATTGAATGGAGAAATTATCGAAATGCCACCGGAAGGGCCAGAACACGCTCAACAAAGTACTGATACTGCTGACTATTTGAAAGAACTATTGCGAGATCTGGCTATTGTGCGGGATGCAAAACCGATTACTATCCCCGAAACAGGTTCAGAACCACAACCGGATTTAGCGATCGTTCAACCCCTTCGCACCCTCTACCGCACCCGCCATCCTTACCCAGAAAACATCTTCTGGTTAATCGAATTTTCTCAGACAACTCTCGCTAAAGATTTGGAAGTTAAACGTAAAACCTACGCTGCTGCATTAATTCAAGAATATTGGGTAGTAAACTTAAAAAATCAACAACTTAAAGTATTTCGCGATCCAGATAATGGTGACTATCGTTCCGAGCAAACATTGACCTCTGGTGAAATTTGCGCGATCGCTTTTCCCCATCTCCCTATCTCCATCCAAAAACTAATAGATTAGCACCCCAATCTAGTAAAAAAGTTTTATATTTAGTATAATAAAAAAGTTTATTTGTCTATTTCATTTTCTTCTATTTTACCTCGGACTAGGAGCTAATTGCGATGGAGATTTCGGCAAATTCAGGTGACTCTTATCCAAAGAGCGAACCCACAACCCTGGCAAAGAAGGAGCAAAAATTTGAAGCGTTTGACTTTCTCCGCGCCATCTTTTCCCTCGCCATAGTCGCATACAAAACGAAGATTTACAATATACCAAAAATCCTGTTGCCGAATAATTTCACTAGATGGCTCAGCGATTATGTCTTGAATGGAATGGTAGGTGCTCTTGCAGTTCCAGTATTTTTACAAGTTTCCCTGTTTCTTTTTTACAATAAAAGCGAGAAAACTGGATTTAAATACTTTATTCAAAAACGTCTTCCTCGGCTGATATATCTTTACGTTTTTTGGGTTGGCGCAATAACTTTATACGATGTCTTATTTTTTGGAGGATTTGAAGTAATCAGAAAAGCCACCTCATCAATCAAAACTTTTGCAGAGTTCATAATGAGTGGCAACAGCACACCTTATTTCTTCTTCTTTTCTTTGATTTTTGTCACAGTACTTGCTGAAATTTTAATCTTGTTATTTAGTAAAATAGAAAAGCCAGCAACAAAAATCAACCTCAGTTACTGGTTACTTATTGTCTCCAGCATTTTAGTATTTAGTTTTTCCACCATCCAACCAATCATTAAATACACAGGAATTCAATCACCCTTCTTAAACTTTATCAGTAACCTCACTGGATGGGACTATACTCCAGTTAATTTCTTACCTTATGTATTTACCTCAATTATCACTGCACAGGAATACAAAGAAGGAAAATTAGCTCAAGTAACTACATTTTTGAGACTAAAATTATACGGCTTACTTGGGTTAACATTATTCTTTTTCACTATAGAATGGGTATTAACAAGTAATGGTCTTTTAATTCAAGTAGACCAAGCACCTTTAGATCATTACTTAAGGCTATCTCTCGTTTTTGGCTCTTGGTTACTCCTATATTTAGGTATAGTATTAAAACCGCAAGTTCCGGCAATTATTGCCTTTCTCTCCTCTTGCTCTTTGGGAATTTATGGTTTCCACGTTTTCTTTATCTTTCAGAAACCTCTACCTTTAGGTAGCATTCCTGTAATGGGTAATCTGCTACAAGCAGTTCCAGTTTTGTTTATATTAACTAATTTCTTTGTAGTCTCGATCGCTTCGATCGCACTTACCGTATTGTTTAAAAGAATCAAAATTTTTAAACAATTCGTTTGAACCACCGATCTATAACCCAAGAGCATTTTTGCTCTCATCTCATAATTTAGGAACACCAAACGTAATGAAACTTAAGAAAGTAAATATCTTACCTATTATCGTAACTACGGTTCTTATCTTACCCATTGGTGTAGCAATGGGAGCTTTTTTAGAAAAACGCTACGGTTTCAAAAACATACTTCAGGGTAATTTTCAGACAGATTCTTCATCAGAAACAACCCAGACTAATCAAACTAGTATTCCGCAAAAGTATCAAGGAAAATTACAGTTATTTATACTTGCTGGACAGTCAAATATGGCTGGAATGGGCGATCTTCCACCGCAAACAAAACTAGCAAACACTAACCCCAAAATTTACGTCTTTGGTAACGATTATCGCTGGAAACTAGCGAAAGAACCCATTGACGATCCAACAAATCAAATTGACAGAATATCCGAAGACAAACCCACAGGTTATAGCCCCGCCTTATCGTTTGCTACCGCTGTTTTAAAGCAACGTCCTGATATGGTGATAGGACTAATACCTTGTGCTAAGGGTGGTTCTTTAATTGACGAATGGCAAAGAAAAGGAAACTTAGATGAAAATACGCTTTATGGGTCTTGTTTAAAACGAGTACGTGCAGCTTCACTAATGGGAAATGTTGCTGGTATTCTTTTTTTTCAAGGTGAAATTGATGCAGTAGACCCCAAGGAAGAACCCAAAAGAGTATTTTCAGCCAATCAATGGGCGAATAAATTTACTCTTCTAATCGACAATTGGCGCGGCGATTTGAACTCACCCAACTTACCTGTAGTTTATGCACAAATTGGAAGTAACACAGAACCACAAAGATTTGTAAATTGGGCAGTTGTTCAACAACAGCAGCGTCAAGTTAAATTGCCATATTCGGCAATGATTACAACAGATGACTTAGCTTTGAAAGACTACGTTCACTTTACTACAGAAAGTTATCAAATTATAGGTCAACGTTTTGCCAAAGCTTATTTAAGCTTGCCAAAATAACTACAATAGCTTGGAAAACCAAAGATGAATATTTTTTGCAGGCGTACTGTACAGTGCCAAATTATTTGTCGTCGTGACACATTAATGTCGTCGAGCCGTTTTTCAGTAAAATCAAGGGTTTCAGCCGTTAAAACTGCTTAGGCGCGATCGCCTATTTACAGATTTTAGGTGACAAATTAGATGTCATTTTCTGAATTAGTGACAAATTAAGTGTCAATTTCTGTAATGCCACTTGCAGCAATGGAGTGACAAATTCATTGTCATTTTACCTCAATTTTTGTGGTATATTCTTTTTTTGTAGTACAAATGTTCTACAATAACAAAGATCACTCATAAAATCTTTGTAAAACTAGAAGCACACAATGTATTCATAAAGGTTGATGGAATCAGGGTATGCAAAACCATCCTCATCCAGAACTTACAGAATCTTCAGACTCTCTGCCACAAGAGAGCAAGGTTTCTCCTGAAACAATAGCGATCGCAACCGAACTGGATCAAGAGGCTCAACTCAAAGTAGAGGTGATCCAAAGTCTTTTGGAACCTTGCGATCGCATTACTTATGGACACAAACTTCGAGAAGCTGCTCAAAAATTAGGAGTTAATGTCCGAACTGTCCAAAGGTTGGTGAAGAAATGGGAGCAGGAAGGGTTAGCTGGTATAGTCAAAATCGACAGGGCAGACAAAGGACAACACCGCATCAGCGATTTTTGGCAGAACTTCATTATTAAAACCTATCAGGCAGGCAATAAGGGCAGCAAACGAATGACTCCCAAGCAAGTTGCTGTCAGAGTACAGGCTAAAGCCTATGAAATCGGGGATGACAAGCCACCTCATTACAGAACTGTGCTGCGAGTATTGACACCCATGATTGAAAAGAAGGAAAAGGCTAAGAGTATTCGCTCTCCCGGATGGCGGGGAACCACGCTTTCAGTTAAAACTCGTGAAGGAGAAGATCTGACAGTTGAATATAGCAACCAAGTTTGGCAATGCGACCATACCCGTGCAGATGTATTGCTGGTAGATCAATATGGTCATCTTTTAGGTCGTCCCTGGCTAACAACGGTGATCGATGCTTACTCTCGTTGTGTCATAAGCCGATCGCCTGAAGCCAGAAACTTTTGCTGATGTCCGAGATATTTATGACAAGTTAGAGATCGCTGTAGTCTTGGTTGGGACAGATCGCCTGGATGCAGTGGTGAAGCGGGATGAGCAGGTTTATAACCGTTTTCGAGCCTGTTATCGCTTTGGCAAGCTATCAGGGGAAGAGTTCAAAAAGACAGTGGAAATTTGGGAGCAAAAGGTATTAAAGTTGCCAGTTGCTTCCAATTTGACTAGTAAGGAGATGTTAAAGATTTTGATTTCCGCAACCGAGGGTTACATTGGGCGGCTGGATGAAATTTTGGAGGAGGCGGCAATTCGATCGCTTTCAGCAGGTTTTAAGAAAGTAGAAAAGGCGATTCTTCAAGAATTGGCGAAGGAGTACAAGTAGTGGCAGAGGTAGAGATTCAACCTTGGTTATTTGAGCTTGAACCTTTGCCAGGGGAAAGCCTGAGTCATTTCTTGGGACGCTTCCGACGACCAAATCACCTTACACCAAGTAGTTTGGGGCAACTGGCAGGAGTTGGGGCGGTAGTGGCGAGGTGGGAACGGTTTCACTTGAATCCCCCTCCGAGTCAAAAGGATTTGGAAGCGTTGGCAAAGGTGGTGGGAGTCAGTGCAGAAAGGTTGGCTCAAATGTTACCACCTAAAGGTGTGGGGATGAAGTGCGATCCGATTCGGTTGTGTGGGGCTTGTTGTGGAGAAAATCCCTACCATCGGATTGAATGGCAGTTTAAGTCGGTTTGGAAGTGCGTAAGCCATCAGTTAAAACTTTTATCTAAGTGTCCCAACTGTGAAGCGCCTTTTAAAATGCCTGCACAGTGGGAAGATGGTTGTTGTCATCGCTGTTCGATGACTTTTGCGGAGATGGCGAAATATCAAAAGTCCTGTTAAGTAGGGATTGAGGGTCAGATAGCCTTCTATCTAAAAATTTTACATAACTTCACATAAAAACCTGCCAATGGGCTGTTTATAGATTAGTTGAGTTCATTGGAGGAATGCTGTGGCAATTACAAGGTACTTTTATGCGGTTGCAATGTTCCTGATTAAACAGGGAGGGGTAAGGAGAAAAAATTTATGGAACCGATGCCACCCCTTTTACAGGAGCAACCGATGACGAAGCCTACCACAGATGCCAATTTTCATCAAACACTGCGGGAACTAGTGCAGGAGGTTTGTCAGTATCCGGCTCAAAGTCCCCAACGGCGCAAAGGGTTAAACCGCATTGTGCGGCTGATTCAACAATCTGGCAAACTCTGGCGAGAAAATACCTCTTACTATGAGGACGCATTGCAGGAAACTTGGTTGTATTTTTCCCGAAACCTTTGTGAAGCGACGACTTCACGTAATCCTTATAACCCAGAAGAGGGAAGTGTAATTACCTGGTTGAATGCCTATTTAAGACGACGATTACAAGACTGGCAACAGCAGGAGAACGAGGAACGAGTCAGGCGAGCAAATTCTCAAGTATCAAAAGAAACTGGGGAATTACTCGATCCTTTAGATACTGTGCCTGCAAAGTCAGAAGCGCCATCGCTAGTAGAGGAAATAGAAGCTTGGGTGGTAGCTGATGAAACTGGGGAATTGCAGCGTACTCATATTCATGGACATCCAGAGGTGAACTGCCAAGTATTGATTTTGCGGCGGTTGCCACCGGAAACGAAATGGAGAGATTTGGCGGCGAAATGGGGTTTGTCTATTTCAACGCTGAGTGGTTTTTACGAAAAACAATGTCGTCCCCGGTTGAAAGAATTTGTGTGGTCAGAAGGATACCTATAACAAGGGAATAAGATTATGCTGAACAACACGCAAGACCAAGAAGATTTATCGATTCGCGTACCGATTACTACAGCAGCACGGCAGCAAGCACAGGCATTTGCAGAGGAGCAGTCTTTACCAGAAAAGGCAGAGCAAGTTCGCCGCAATACCTTAGCAGTGTTGGCGGTGCGGGATTATTTGCAGTGGCAGAACTATGAGACGGATTTAACCACTAGCGATAGTTGGAATCAGGCGACTCGTACTTGTGGCGATGTGGCGGATTTGATGATTGCCGGATTTGGGCGGATTGAATGTCGTCCGGTGGATGATTTGGAGGAACCTTGTCCTATACCGCCGGAAATTTGGCACAACCGGATTGGTTATGTTTTGGTGCATTTGGATGAGGAGTTGCGGGAGGCGACGCTGTTAGGGTTTGTCCCGCCGTTTGACCCGGAAGACCCGTTAGAAGAAATTTTAGTGACTCAATTGCAGTCAATGGATGAATTGATCGACTACCTCTATCGGTTGGAATTGGCTCAACAAGAGTTGAATCAAGATTCAGCAGAGGCGCAACAATTCCGAGAAATGTGGGAGAACCCAGAAGAGCGACTGATGGTAATCGCCCAGTTAGAGCGAATTTATCGCTGCGAACTGCCTAGCAAATGGCGGGTGAAGGGGGAAAAGGTGTTATCGGGTCGAGGACTGGAGGGGGTAGCCGTGCGCGAAGGAGCTGTTGCGGCTGACCGGATTCAGCTTCAGGGTGTGGCAGAACGGTTGTTAGAGCGATTGGCAGCAGTTTGGAATGGGGTAGAAGGGTAAAACAGATGGACGAACAACGGCTTCAAGAATATCTCAAGCTGATTGGATTGCTCTGGCAATGTTCCGATGAGGAGGAAGCAGAGATTTTGCAGGCGCACGCAGATTTAGTCGATCTGGGACTGCTATTGACAATGCAGAGAGTAGCAGAAGATCTGAGCGAACAGGGTAACACCAACGCTGCTGAGTGGTTGCAAAATCTGGCGGGTCAATTGGCTGAGGCAGTCGGGTTAACTGAGGAATCAGTAGCAGGGGAAATGCCGTCACAAGAGACACTCTGGTTTCTGGCAGAGGTATTGCAGTGTATTGCAGAAACTAGCGGTGAGGCGGCGCAAGTTTACCCATTTCTAGCAGCGCATCAGGAGAAGCTGAACACCCAGTTGTTGCAAGCTTTACCTGTTGGGTTTGCCATGTTTCTGCAAGGAGATGAGGAACAAAGTCTGTTTGTTGCAGCGATATTTTTTGAATTTGGCAACTTAATTGCACAGTTTCCTCTGGGAAATCGGGCGCTGAATTTAGAAATGGCTATTGCTGCTTACCAACTCGCCTTGCAAGTAAGAACCCGTGAGGCATTCCCGGTGGATTGGGCAGCTACGCAGAACAATCTGGCAAATGCCTACAGCGAGCGGATTCAAGGCGACCGGGCAGAGAATCTCGAACAAGCGATCGCTGCTTTCCAACTCGCCTTGCAAGTATATACCCGTGAGGCATTCCCGGTGGATTGGGCGATGACGCAGAACAATCTGGCAACTGCCTACAGCGATCGGATTCAAGGCGACCGGGCAGAGAATCTCGAACAAGCGATCGCTGCTTACCAACTGGCTTTGCAGATACGTACTCCCACCGCATTCCCTCAAGATTGTTTGCAAACCGGGCGCAGCTTAGGAAATCTCGCCTTTAAAGAAGGGCGCTGGTCACTTGCGATTGAAGGTTACGGCGTTGCCATCGCAGCAGTGGAACAAAGCCGCAGTTGGGCAGCCGATGAAACCCGTCGCCAAGAAATTCAATCCCAAGCCAGCGATATCTACGAAAAAATGGTACAAGCTTGCATCAACAACGGGCAACTGGATAAAGCCTTGGAAACAGTAGAACGCTCTCGTTCCAAACGTCTGGTTGACTTGATGGCAAGTAACGACCTCTACCAAGATGGCAACATTCCCTCAGAGGTGCAAATCTACCTCCAGAATTATGAACACTTGCAACATCGAATAAATCAAATCCGCTTCGGTCACGAAAGCAGCGAAAATCGTCCCTTAGCCGGAACTGCCACCACCCGCAATAGAACCTCCTGGGAAGCAGAAAACGAACTGATTCAGAAATTAGAAACCCAAAAACAGCAAGTACGGCAGCAACTCAGCCGCCTTGACCCCGTTTCTGCTGGCTTACTCCAAGTCAGCGCCCCCAATTTGGCAGCGATGCAACGCCTGATAGACCAACCTACAACTGCCTTGCTGAGTTTCTTCTCCACTAGCGAAAACACCTATATTTTCGTTCTACGAACAGACCAAATCACCTGTCACACTTGCCCAGGTCAAGGCATAGAAAAACTTCAAAATTGGTTAATTGAAGAGTGGCTAAAACCCTACCTGGCAATTAACCAAACCAGAGACGATACAGAACGCATCCAACGCCGCGCTACCTGGAGTAACCGTATCCCCACCATTTTGGGCGAACTCTCCCAACGGCTGCAATTCAACGAACTACTGCAAACCCATCTCCCTGGCGTTCGAGAACTGATACTCGTTCCCCACCTGTTCCTGCATCAAATTCCCTTTGCTGCCCTCCCCACAGATAACGGTTTCCTGGGTGACTTATTCCACCTGCGTTATGTCCCCAGTTGCCAGGTGCTAGAGTTCTGCCAGCAGCGTCCCCCCGTGACGCAACTGCAATACGGCACTGTAGAAGATGCCACCGAAGATTTACCCTGTGCCAACTTTGAAGGCGAACAAGTTGCCCAACTTTACAACATCCCCCCAGCCCAACGCCTACGGGGACGCAACTACGCCAAGGTGGAAAACTACCGGAAACTGGCAGAACAAGTCCAAGTCATCCTTTCCAGTCACCACGCCCAATCCCGTCTGGATAACCCCTTGGAGTCGATGCTAGTCCTAGCAGATGGAGCCATTACCCTTGGTCAATTGCTGACTCCCGCATGGCGACTGCCCCAACTCTCTGATGTCTTCCTCTCCTGCTGCGAAACGGGTTTGGGCTTAACACCCGACTTAACAGACGATATTCTCACCTTGGGGACAGGTTTCCTGTGCGCTGGCGCGAGGAGTGTCGTCAGTACCCTGTGGTCAGTCGATGACTTAGCCACTGCCATCTTCTCCATCCTTTACCACGAATACCGCCACATTCTCAACCGTCCCGCTGCCTTGCAAAAGGCGCAACAGGAGTTGCAGCAAATGACTGGGGCTGAATTAACCAACCGTTACAAACAAGAACTAATCGACCTGCTAGATGAAAAATACGAGCAGTCGGAAGCCTTGCGCCAAGAAGCCGAAGCCAAGATGAACCAACACCAACCCGATACTCAAGAATACAAAGATTGCGAAAACGAACACAACCTCTGGGCGAAGTCTGCCACCCGGATTGAGGATACCACCTCGCGGCTGAAAGCGCTTTGTCGAGAAAAGAAGCCGTTTAATCATCCGGTGTTCTGGGCAGCTTTCGTCTGCCAAGGACTACGGTAGATTCAGTAGGCTCAAAGCTAAACCCCACCCCCTGCCCCCTCCCCGTTTACGAGGAGGGGGTAAGAGATTTTTTATACCAGAAAAGTAGGTTTTTTGTTGACATAATTTTTGGGAAAAACAGTGATAAGAGAGTAACCAAACTCTACGCTTCTGGAAGTTGTTAAATATGGTTCAGATTCAACCAAAAAATTACTTCGATTGTTCTATTGAAAATAATGAATCGATGTTAAATCAGCAGATAATTCAGGAAATATTACACCAATCCCATGAAAGTTTCAAGCTCACCCAACAAAGTTTTCGCTTGGCTTTAATCATGTCAGGAGCTAGTGCAGTTGTCAGCTTAATTGGTGTGGGATTGCTGTTTACACATAATGCTTCTGAGGGTGCGATCGCAACAGCCAGTGGATTAATTTCCGGCACTAGTTTCTTCCAATTAGCACGGGAAGCTAGCGAACAACAAGAAAAGGTGAATGAACGACTAGAAAAATTTGCTGAAGCCATCAATCAGGAAAAATAACTCAACTTAAAACTCATTAATTTCTTGGGGCTTGCTGATGGTTTAGCCCCATTTTCTTTGGTGATAATTCTCTAAAACATCAATTACTTACTGATTAACTCAATAAACTCATTAACTACCGCCTCTGGATTGTTGTCGCACAATTTGGCATCAAACCTGTAAACCCTCACTCCTAAATGTTCAAACATTCTCTCTCTTTCATGTTCCTTAGCCCGTTTCTCCGGTAAATGCCAATAGCCATCAACTTCTAAAATTGCCCAGCGAAATCCTAAATTAGTAGGAACACAAACTAAAAAATCTGTCTCACAGCTTCTTTTGTAACTTCCTAATCTGGCTAAAGAGTTAGGATAATACAGCAATCCTTTTGATTCTAAAACTTGGGCTATTTTCGCTTCAACGCCAGAACGAAAGCGCATTCCTTTCCAATTGTAAAAATACTGGTTCCCATAATACCAAAAGCAATGATTCAGTGCTTGATTATCCAGTATTGTCCCTGATAAATTGGCTGCGGTGAATTTCGCTCCCCTAATTTGACATTCGGCTAAATTAGCGTTCTGAAGATTACATTTACTTAAATCTGCTCCTTCCAGATTCGCCGCTGTTAAATTCGCCTTTTCTAAACTTGCTCCTTGTAAGTTAGCACCTTTTAAGTCCGCCCGATAAAGATTAGCCTCGTTTAAGTTAGCTCCTGATAAATTGGCACAGAATAAGCAGCAATCAATTAGAGTGGCTTCACTCAGGTTGGCTTTTTCAAGTTGCGACTCCCAAAATGATGCCTTTCTCAAGTTAGCACCACTCAGATTTGCTTCGGTTAATTTAGCTTCTTCGAGTATTGCATCTTGACAGTTCGCATTGCTTAAATTAGCCCTAGTTAAATCACCAGAAGATAAATTTATATTTCTTAAATCTGCATTACTTAAGTCAGCAGAAATTAGTAATGCTCTTTGCAAGTCAGCATCTTTTAAATCAGCGTCTTTCAAGATAGCACCAGTCAAATTAGCATCAATTAAATTGGCTTCCCGGAGTCGCACACCAGTTAAGTTATAGTTTTGCCAGTTAACTTTTACTAGGTGAGTTCGGCTTAAATCACAACCAACAAGTCTTACTTGATATAAGTTATCTATTGAGCGACTGGTTAAGATTTGACAAGCTAGTTCAAGTTCACGTTTAAATTCTGCGTCTTCTATCATGAATGATGCTTCCCTAAGCGGAATTTCTAATTACAACAGCCACCTTAATGGCAAGATGGCTGTTAAATCCCTTTCACGGTGCTATTGCTTTTTTGGTGCAATTGTGCATGAATAGCAGGTGCGATCGCACCTGCTATTCATGCACTATTCCCCGGACAAAGTTGATTCATCAGTTCAGAGGGAATTTCTTCGTAGTGTTCCAGCAGGAAGTCTACTAGAGCCAGATGGCGTTTATCTGTTTTCTCAGGTGGGAGATAGTTTCTCCCTCTGCTAAACCAGCGGTTGACTGTACTCACAGAGCGATCGCAAATCTCTGCTATCTGTTCGTAGTTGACATCCCACTTGGCGTTAAATTGCCGATGGGTCATGCCCAACTGACAGTTAACATACAGATGAATTAACTGCCGTTCTCTGTCGCTTAGAGGACGAGGACGGGAGGGAGGAAAAGTCATACTGTTCCCTCCCCAAAGGGTTCTAGGTCAAATTCCCAGGCGGTGTCAGTAACACAAGAACTGGGTGAGTTGGGGTCTAGCCAAATCAGGTATTTCCACTCCCAAGAGGCTCGATGTCGAGCGTAGGCGTAAAACTTGCCAATGACTATTCCAAAATCGGTTTGTTCTTTATTGTTAATGATTTTCCAACGTATGCGATCGCCAATCCAGAAAAGGGGTGTTTTGCTGTTTTGCGGGAAGTTTTCTGGGAGAGTGATTGCTTGTAGGCTGTGTAGTTCAACGGCTGGTAAGTCGGAGGTAACTGCTTGGTTGTTGTTTCTCAGAAGGTTGAGATAGTCAGTTATCACTTTGCCAGTTAGATTTTTGGTTAGTTGTCCAATCAGCAAGGCGGCTAGAGTTTCGGCTTCTGCTGCTTCCAGATGTACCCAAGCGCTGTTAAAGTCAGCGTCGCAGTGGTTGTTCAGTTTGTTTAGCAGTTCGCTAATGCCAAAATCATCCAGTGCTTGCTGATAGCGGTATGGGATATCAGCTTTGTGACTCACTGGTTTTAACATGGTTAGAGTCTCCTTTTTCGGGAGCCAAAGCCAGCAGCTAAGTTTCCAGGCTTCCTGCTGGCTTTTGACTTTTATGAGAGCTACCGTAACACTAACCACACTTATAATGCAAACAATGTAAATAATGTAAACCACCCTTAGCCTTTAATGACTAGTTTCCACTGTAGTAGGATAATTGGGGGTAAACGAGAATGGGATACTGTGTCAGAGGAAAAGCTAGTTACTTACAAAATGTTTCTTACAGATTCTTTGAGGGCAAAGTTTAAATCTTTGTGCGCTCTCAAGGGTGTAACTATGAATGAGGTTTTAGTTGAACTTGTGGAAGATTGGATAGAAGAAAACGACACTCCCACACCGACTAAAAAGGGTAAGGGCGATCGATCGGGGGAATAGTCTTTAAATTAAGCTGCTCTGTTGCGTGAATACAAATACTGTTGGAAGTCAAGAAATACTTCACTGATGTTCGCAACGGTTCCTAGTTCTTCCACTGCGTCACGAACGGTATGATATTTCAACTCTAAAAGTTGGGGTAATTTAGTGCGATCGAGTTCTCCCACTCCGGCTTTGATATATTGTTCTAGTACGAAGTCGAGAAATTCTTGCTGTTTGCCCGTATAGCGGGAGAATATTAAGGACTTGTGGGCGAGAACTCGCTCTCGGCGGCTGATGGGTGGTGAGGCGTAGGCGATATAAGCTAGAACGTCATATAAATCGCTTTTTTCAGCATCAATTAGGCGGGTAATGTCTGTTAGTTGTTCGTCGCCGTAGCCTTTCTCTGCTAGTCCTTCTAATAAACCTTTACGGGTTTCGGGACGACTCCAAATCTTTCTTAATTCCTCTTCATTTTTGAATAGTTCGGGTATGTCACCAAAGAGACGTTCGACAAATTCTGCGGCGCTCATGGGTTTACCGTCTGGACTCCAAAAGCTGGTAGACATTCGGTTCTGGAGGGTGCGTTCTTTACCATCAGCAAGTTTGATTTTGATGGTTTGGGGGCGGGTAACTTGTGTAGTTTCGTTTTTATCTTTAGCTTTATCTGTGTTGTTGTTGGCTGTAAATGATTCCTTTGGTTCTCTGCGAGTTTTGACGATTACAGGTTCTTGGGGTTCGCCGTCCCATTCTGGATCGTTGAAGTGTTCGTAAGCTTTGACGAAATCATAAATGGTGAAGTAGTCTTTGCCATCAAATAAGCGAGTACCTCTACCGATAATCTGCTTAAATTCAATCATTGAGTTGATGGGGCGCATCAGGACGATGTTCCGAACGTTTCGGGCATCAACGCCAGTGGAGAGTTTTTGGGAGGTGGTGAGTATGGTGGGGATTTTTTTCTCGTTGTCTTGAAAGGTTTTGAGGTGCTGTTCTCCCAGTTTTCCATCATTGGCGGTGACGCGGACACAGTAATTAGGGTTACTGCTAATCTTCGTTTGGTTGATTAAATCTCGCACGGCTAGGGCGTGATCTTGGTTGGCGCAGAATACCAGGGTTTTTTGATTCTGGTCGATTTCTTCCATGAACAGTTGTACCCGATAGCGTTCGCGATCGCTAATTTCAATAATGCGGTTAAAGTCCGTTTCTGTATAAATTCTGCCTTCCTGTACTACACCTTCGAGCAGTTCATCTTCGGGGCTGTAAATATATTCATCTAGGTTTGTTTCGATTTGCTTAACTTTAAAGGGAGTGAGAAACCCATCGTTGATGCCGTCTTTGAGGGCGTATTTATAGACTGGTTCGCCAAAATAGGCGTAGGTATCGGCGTTGTTTTCTCGTTTAGGTGTAGCAGTGAGTCCGAGTTGTACGGCTGGGGAGAAGTATTCTAAAATACTCCGCCATTTGCTTTCGTCACTGGCTCCGCCTCGGTGACATTCATCAATGATGATGAAGTCGAAGAAGTCGGAGGGATAGTCGCTAAATTTCGGGGTGGGATTACCTTGTTCATCCCTTCCAGTCATGAAGGTTTGAAAGATGGTAAAAAAGATACTGCCATTTTTGGGTACTCGATCGCGTTTTCTGATCGCTTCCGGGTCGATGCGGACGAGGGCATCGTCGGGAAAGGCGGAGAATGAGTTCTACATAATCACTATCTGCAACTTCATTATTGACGACAATGCCAATAACGCTATCTGGAAAGCAGGCATCAAAATCGAGAATAGCTGTCTCAGCAACGTTAGCACCAACAATTGCAATACATACTGTTCCTTGAGGCCAAATTGCACTCTGTGCTAGTCCTAATTCATTATAGGTTTGAGAATAACTAGTAATTCGATGCTTGGCATTGCTGATGTCACCAGTCTGTATTAAGGGGTATTTTCCCCCATATAGTTTCTTGTCACCTCTAGGTCTATGCTTTGATTTACCTCTAGTAAATTTGATTGAAATTTCCTGAAGTGTTTTCTTTTCCCACTCATCGCCTTTCTGGGTGAAGATGGCATTTAGATAGCTTTCAAATAGTTCGCGGGAGTTGGCGAGGTTTTTTTCGGTGTTTGCGATCGCTCTATCAATCCCCTCAAACGCCTCATCCAAAATCGCCACAATCCGCTTTTGTTCAGGAAGTGGAGGAAGAATGACCTTTACACTTCTAACAAGCTCAGTATTTAAATTTCGGACTGTAGATCCTGCTGCAAGTTTGTCAAACTGCTTATATCCCTCTTTTGTCACTTTCCGAATTAAGCAAGTAGTAAATAAACTAAACTATCCAGAAGAATAAAAGGATTTAAATTGATTCATGGCAGCAATTAAATGATTGAATCCCAGTAATAAATGTGAATTAGGAAAAATATCGAGCCAGGGATAAATCGACCAAAATAGTAATAGTGGTTGGACAATAAGACGCAGATTATTTAAAACATTCTTCCATCCACATTCATGATTCCATTGTTGATGATCAGAAAAATCAACCTTACTAGTTTCTGGCTGATCAGCCTCAGTTTGATGAGATTTATTTAAGCTGAAGAAGGCTGGAGAGTTTAAACTAATCATTGTGTAAACACAAAAAATAATTTCCCACCACCTCTCAATATGTTGAAAATTGGTGAACCGATAATCTGTCCAGCCGAGTTCCTGCTTACATTGGCGAAAACCATATTCTACCCAAGTTCTTAATCCATACAAATCACCTAAAATATGCTTCAGGTTCCCTTGAAGATTTGTCATTACGAAGGAAGTAGAATTCTCTGGCATAGTTTCTGGATCGGTAGTTATTTCCCAGTAAGTTACGGCTCTCTTTTTACCATAAATTATTTCCCTAATGTATCTAATTTCTGTCTTTTGGTTGCTAAAAGTTCTCTCGAATTTACACCATTTATTCGCTCTAACCCTCTGCCCTGAAGGAAGCCAGACTCCGTGATTACTTCTAATTGCTACTACATAAGCTAAGTTATATTCACCCAGTTTTCTCAGAAATTGGCTACTTTCACCATATAAACTATCTGCCAGTACCAGTTCAATCTGAAAGCCTTCTTCAATTAATTCTGTAATAATTTCTGACGCTAATTCTATTTTGGTTTGATATTTATCTCCTTCTTTTAATGTTCCTTTTGGTTTGAATACTTTTACCATTAAGGGAAAGGTTATATTAGAGTAAACTCCATAGGCATTGACTGAAACTATTCCATTATCAACTTTGACTACACTACCTAAATATTGTCTGGCTACATAATCGGTCTTTTTACCTTTTTTCCTGTCTCCGGTTTCATCTATTACCACTGTAATCTTCTTGCCATCTAATGCTTTCTTTAGTTTTTTTAATCTTCTTTGTTTTAATTTATCTACCGACCAATCAGAATTGGCTATAAAATGATGTAATGATTGGGCCGAGTTTATACTTACAACTTTCGCTATCTCTGGTAATGATTTTCTTTTGATTGGTAACATTATTCCCAAATGTAAATATTTGAAGCACTCATAATTTCTTACTTCCTTAAACAGGTCTTTATACTCTGCACAATATTCATCTATGAGTGCAACCGTTGGATGAGCATCTCTTGGCAAATGCTTGAGGATTTGTAATTCTACATCCATTGCTCTACTTACCTTTCAGGGTTTTCTTTGTTCATTCTTTTATTTAGAATACCCGGAAAGTGACAAAAGAGGGATAATAATGCTGATGAAAAAACGATTCGCGAACGAGTTCGTTATTATCGCTCCCAAGGAATTAATACAATTATTCATGGAGTATGGGGAAACGGTTGTACAATGTATAAAAGCGATGTAATGTAACAAACATTTGGATACAAAAGTTGTCCTAACCAATTTAAAGAGCAATGGTTAGAATGGTTGATTGATGAGGCGCACAAGCAGGGAATGCAAGTCCATGCTTATTTTGAAAAGGGAATTAAAATTGACAAAAATAGCCCCATTTTTGATGAAGCAATTGCTAAAAGATGGATTGTACCAGGGGTTGATAAAACCTATCCAGAAATCGAACACTATGTACTAGATGTGGAAGTTCCAGAAGTAGCTCAGCTTTTCAAAAGTATTTTAGTAGAATTTGTCCAAAAGTATCCTACAATTGATGCAGTTCAATGGGATGATTACTTAGGATATCATGCTGATTTACCAGGGAAAGTCGATCGCACCACCCATTTAACAAATTTCGTAAAGCAAATGAGAGATGACATGAAAAAAGCTAATCCAAATGTTAGTTTCGATCTGTGTCATCATAATCCTTATTGGGGTAAACGTTATTTTGCAGCTGATTGGTCAAATTGGAATGTCGATCGAGTTTTCATTCAAACTTATAACGATGCTAATTTCAACCAAGAGCTAGTTTATGCCGAGAAGTATGAAGGAGTAGCTATTTCAGACGAGCAGTTGTATCGGTTAAAAGAACTGATGAATAACCCGAAAATTAAGAGCGTTTTAGTGTTTTCCTCAGAGGGAAAACCAGAAGAAACTGCTGCTCTTGTTAAAAAATTTACTGTCAATAAGTAGCTGAATAATAGTAATGAATTACACAGAAAATTTGCTAGTTTTTTTGGTGAAATCGAATGGTGCAATGGGTCATGCTGGTATTCTGCGCCACAACAGGCTGTTGAGACAGGTGCGATCGTTTAATGGTTAGTTACCTTGCGGTAAGTCTTCACTTAACCGGGCTACTTGCCCTATGTAAATATCCAGATGATAGAGAAATTCAAGGATTTGTTTATAGCTATTTTCAAGAGTATTTAGACACAACGGATTGTCCCTTATAGAGTAATCTCTGAATACAAATATTTCGCGTGAATTTCCACCTCTGTCATCAGAAAATCACTATATTTATCATGACTTTTAATAAAAGCTGTTTCATCTGTCCCTTCACAATAAGAATAAGTTGGCGGATCGTCTCCTTGGGAAACTCTAAAAAAGCTGAATTGATACCCTTGGTGCATTAAGAAGACAAAAGCATCCTCTGGCAAAGATTCAGGAAAATTATTTTCTTCTAAAAGCTCGATCGCCCAACGTTTTAAAACCAACAAATCTTTAAAAAAGCAATCCGAACCTCGCAGAAATCTACCCGCACCATGTCCCATCAATAACAGGAATTCCTGATAAGCTTTTGGCAGCAAAATCCCTAATTTTTCCTCAAGTTCAACCACTTCATCCTGTGTACATCCCAGTAGTTCATCTGGCGATGCCAGTTTTAGTTCTATCAGTTGTTTTTTGACCCGATCTAGGTACATAACCACTAACTCCTTTAAGCCTCGCCTGCATAGTTTACTGTCAGGACAATGTTGGGAAACCGTCTACGGAACTGTTCTATAACATTAGTACAGGAATCACAGGGCGATCTTTCCGTAAACAGGTTAATTTTTCCTTCGATTTCTGGAGTTTGAGCATATCGGAATGCCAATTCTTCCAGTAGCTTATATTCACTATCATAAGCCCGTGAATGTCCAGGTGGTACTTCATAAGTGACAAATAAAGGCTGTTGAGGTAAACCAACTGTTCCAGGGCGAGTTGATCTACCACTAATAGCTATTAGTTCCCCAGTATCACCGCTAATTTCAAACTCAGCAATAGCTATATTTTTGTAAAGCGATATACCCAACTGCTCCCGAATTTGGATAATTTTTTCAGAATCCATAATTTTATTTTTTAATGAACTATCCTCATTTAAGGATTATTATGGATGCGAAATCTAGGCATCTAAACTCTTTTTGGCAGACTAGATGCTTTAAACATAAGGATTATCCTGATTTTGTCGCCCTTATCAATAATATTAACCAAGTTTTTTAGCTAAATTTATTGCCTGAATATAACAGAAGAATTTTTCTTAGCTGTGACTAAAAAAACCTGTCTTGTACCAGGAATAACCCGTGATGGTGAACACTCACTATAACGCCCAAAATTAGCACCATCTTCCCCTGGTTGAACGACAGTAGCATCCCAACCATAATTGTGCAATAAATCTTCCGGTCGATCGCACCCAAACTGCCAATGTCGTAACACTCTTCCGCGATCGCTTTCTCTAGCCTTTTCCCCAACTTCAACCGACTTCACACTAACAAAATCAGCACCCAAAAAACTACCATCAACACTAAGCTGAGAAATTGTTTGCAGCAATTTTAAAACAGCGATTTGGGGCAAATACATTAACACTCCTTCAAGTAACCAAATTGAAGGATGACTAACAGAAAACCCCTGACTTAATAAACTATCAACCCAATTAAGCTGTTAATCATTTAAATAGGGTAAAATGGAAAAGTCAACCGAGCAAAATGAGTCAGGAAATGCCAGCAAAGAATCATCTGAGCTTAGAACAAGTAGAGAAGCTACAAAAAGCCCTAAAAGAAGAAGAAAATGGAAACATTAGAGAAAGAATTCTGATGTTACTGTTGCTAAATGATGGAAAAACTCAAGCTAAAATAGCGGAATTTCTGGGCTGTTCAATAAATAAAGTATCTTATTGGTGCGTACATGGAGATCCAGATAATCTAGAAAGCCTAGTCGATGAAAGGATGAAGGGTAATCATCAAAAAGCTACAGATAAATATAGAGAAATATTATTAGAGACAGTAGATAAAGAACCCAAAGAATTAGGATACGAATTTGGCAGATGGACGGCACAAAGGTTAGCAACATATTTAGCAGAAACGACAGGAATAAAATTAAGTGGGTCGCAAGTTAGGAGAATATTAGAGCAAAAAAAGTTCGTTTACCTCTGGGCGAAGTACAGCTTAGAGGGAAAGCGAGAGCCGGAAAAAAGAAAAGAATTTAAAAAGAAGATAACCGAATATTTAAAAATAGAAAAAGAGAATCCAGAACGTTTACAAGTATGGTTTTGGGACGAAAGCGGTTTTAGTTTAAGCGTGATAAAAAGAAAGAATTGGTGTAAAAAAGGTAGCCGAAAAGAGGTGAGAGGAGATCGAAGAAAGGGTCGGATTAATGTAATGGGAGGGCTGAGGTATTCCGACAAGAAAAGGTTTGTGGAATTTCTGGATAAAAGCAATTCAGAAAGTTTTTATCAAGTGCTAAAACTGTTTTATCAAGAATTGATTGGTGAATGGGTAGCTGCTGGCAATGAAGCCGATGAATTTGCTGAAAAAGGAGCCAAAATAGTGATAATTCTCGACAATGCTAGTTTTCATAAAAAGGCAGAATATCTCCAGAAAGTTGCCGCTGAAATGCCCAATATTCATTTAGAGTTTCTCCCGAAATATAGCCCGGATTATAACTTAATTGAATTAGTTTGGCATTCAACAAAAGAATTTATTGCTAATCGACTATTTAAATCAATCGAAGAATTAGAATATTTATTACATCAACTTTTAAATGAAGGACAGTTAATTATTAAATGGGAGCGAAAACTTAAAAATAAAGGTAATGCTCTTATCCCTGTTTAAATGCTTAACAGCTTATCTGTTAAATCAGCTTTGATAACAAAGCGAATACATTTAGCAGGTACATCTTGGAGAATAGAATTTTTATAATCTAAAACTTCCGGGCGATCGACCTCATAAACGCAAGTTCCAATACACCAAGGAAAGCGAAATGGTCTAGCATCCATACCTGCACCCAAAATTACCACCTGTGACGCTAACAATTGCGCCGACATCAAAAAGTCATCATAAAAGCGAGTACGTATAGCAATAAACCTAGTGCGTTTGGCTTTGATTTTAGTTAAATCATCGCCTACTTTTTGCCATCTTTCTAATAAAACCGGAATTTCATCTGCGGCTAAGAGAGCAGCAAAAGGATCGTCAAATAAGCGATCGCTTCTCTGATGTTCGATCGCTGTTAGTTAAATAAAAAATGACCCAAGAGAACCGCATCATTATCCAAATGCTGGCTAATTGGGATCTACCCAACAGTGGTTGGCAATACTGGGAAATTTATGGACGTTGCCAAGAGGTGAGAAAATCGCTAGAACGGCTGACAAATTTCATGGTAAGTACTTATGCAAAATTAATTGTATATTCTTTGCCAAAGTCTCGAATGACTTTTTCCACATAATCAACTAAATTTTGCCAGCTAGAATAAGCATCTATTTCTATCCATTCATATTTCATGAATCGCCAGAGAATTTCGATTAAGTTAAGTTGTGGAGAGTAGGATGAGAGCCAAAATATCTCTAAATTTTTCTGTGGCCATTCACTGATTTTCTCCGCAATTTTTTGACTTCGATGAAATGAGGCTTTATCCAGAACAACAAACGTTTTTTTTGTCAGAGTTTCCGCAAATTTATCCAGACAAGATATGACGACTTCACTAGTGATTCTCCCTTCAAATATATAAGCAGATAATTCTTGAGAGCGACTCATTATCCCCAGGACATTTAGCCGCCGACTTCGGCTACTTTTTAGGGAATTTATTTCGCCTTTTTCTTGCCATCCATAAGGCACATAAGGTGTTAAGCAAAATCCAGTTTCATCCAAATATCTTAGTTCGATCTCTCCCGCTTCTTCCCGTTGTTTTAATAAGGTAAGCTCTTGCTTCTTTTCTTCATATTCTAAGGGGTCTGGCTGACCTGCTAATCCTCTTTTAAATCTTTTCCAGCACATGATTAGACTTTTTATCACTCGTTTAACTGTATCCTTGCTCACGGTGATTTCCCATTCTTCTTTTATCTCTGCTATTACTTTTTTTAAATTTTTAGGCGATTGTTTTACCCAGGCTTTTATTTGTTGCTTTTGTTCTTCTGTAAATGTTGGCTTTCTCCCCCGACCTGGGCGATTATATAATCCTACTAATCTGTGTTCTTCCCAATCGTTCATCCAGTTATATATCGTATTTCTACTTACTTGAAATATTTCGGTTAATTCCTCAATTCTTTTTCCTTGATAACTTAATAGAATACAATGCGCTCTCTCTCTCACTTGATAATGTGCGCTCTGTTTATATATTCTCTGGAGCAGTTTGATTGTTTCTGGTGTCAAGTCTCTAATAAATCGCATTTCCCTCTCCCCTTTACTGTTCCTAGCTTTACTATATACAATTATCTTTGTAATATACAATTATTTTTGCATAGGTACTTACTATCAGTCTACCCTTTGTAGATATAGCACCCTCTACACCAATTTCCTGGGATGGCAGAAACTACACGATTATTCAAAGCGGGGAAACAGAAATTACTTTGCGTCATCAGTCAGGAAAGTTAGTCGAATTACGACACGCAGAGTTTAACCGCCTGGTTCAGTTAGGAAAAATCACAGCTTTAAACCCTACTCAGTCAAGCACTTCGGGTACCGAATGGAAAGATGTACTCAAAAAAGCCAGTCCTGCTGATTTAGAACAAGCCAATCAGCGCTATCGAATACTCCAAGCCCATTTTTCCGGTCAATCAACAGAAAAGACATCTATACCAGAACGCACCTTGCGCTCTTGGCGGGCTAAATATCGCATCGCGCAGCAAAAGTACGGCTATGGCTACATCGGGCTGCTAAGTGCCTCTCATGCCAAGGGCAACCGTCACCGCAAACTGCCCCAACAGATTTTAGAACTGATGACCAAGTTTATTAGCCAAGATTACGAAACCCATAAACAAAAAAGAAAATCTGAAGTTTATGGAGCTTTCGTCCACGCCTGCTCAATAGCCGGAATTCCAGAGAACCAAATTCCTAGCTACAAGACATTCATTCAAGAAATCAAACGGCATTCAGGCTACACTCAAACCCTGAAACGACAAGGAAAAAGGGCTGCTTACCCACAGCAACCTTTTTACTGGGAGTTAGAACTGACCACACCCCGACATGGAGACCGTCCCTTCGAGATTGGTCATATCGACCATACCCAGCTAGATATAGAAGTTCGGTGTTCAAAAACCGGACTGGTACTGGGCAGACCTTGGGCTACCTTTCTCGTCGATGCCTATAGCCGGAGAATCCTAGCGGTCTATATGACTTTTGACCCGCCTTCCTATCGCAGTTGCATGATGGTACTGCGAATTTGCGTCATGCGGCATTCTCGCCTACCGCAAATTATCATCACTGACAACGGCAAAGAGTTTCACAGTACTTACTTTGAAAGCCTATTAGCTTGGTTTGAATGCACACTCAAACATCGACCCCCAACCGCATCACGATTTAGTGGAGTCGGCGAACGATTATTTGGCACTGCCAATACCCAGTTCCTCTACAATCTGACAGGGAATACCCAAATCACAAAAAACGTTAGGTTAGTCACCAAATCGAACAATCCGAAAAATTTGGCAGTGTGGACTTTAGGTAGTTTGTATCTATACTTATGCGAATGGGCTTACTCAGAGTACGACACCACCGCACATCCAGCTTTGGGAGTTTCTCCTCGGTCAGCTTTTACAACGGGGTTAGCAGAATACGGCAATCGTTCCCATCGGCAAATTTGTAATGACGAAAACTGGAAACTATTAACCTTACCAAGTACACCCAAAGGGCAAGTCAAAGTTCATCCCAGCCAAGGAATACAAATTCGCGGTATTCGCTACTGGTCTAATACCTTTAAAGACCCAGAAATTCATCACACTTATGTCAATATCAGATACGACCCATTTGATGCGGGTACTGCCTATGCCTATATCCGAGGTCAATGGGTTAAATGTATTAGCGAATATTATTCCATCCTGAAAGGGCGCTCAGAAAAAGAGATTTGGTTAGCCACCGCCGAGTTACAAAAACGACAGCAAAATCATCAAAAGCAATTCTTAGTTAGAGCCAAAAAGTTGGCTGAATTTTTAACCAGTGCAGAGGCGGAGGAAGTTCTACTATCACAACGGCTAATAGATGCTCAGATGACGGAAGTTTTTCGAGTAATTGATGATGGAATTGTGACAACTCAAATTGATAGCCAATTGCCAGAATCAGAAGCAAACTGCCCGACAACTCAAGAGAGTTCTTCACCCTTCCAACCAAGCGCCAACAGTCTCTCGATTAATCCCCAGGAATTGCAACTTTTTGACTCTTATTAATCATGTCTTATCCCCAACAATTTCCCCCATCTCTACTAACCCAATCTCCAGAAGAAAGATTAGCTTACTTTGACAACTACACAATGGCACATCCCCGTTTGTCAGAAGCCGTTAATTTACTCAAGCTGCTAGTTAATCAGTCGGGAGAATCGCGGGTAATTTTTATTTATGGGCCGACCGGAGTTGGGAAAACAACTTTGCGATTGTTGATGGAAAAATGGTTGATTGAGTCAACATTAGAAGAACTAAAAACTGACCCAGGGCGCTTACCAGTGGCTAGTGTTGAAGCCGTCATCCAAAAGTCAGGGCTGTTTAACTCTAAAGACCATATCAAACGCTGTTTATTTGCGCTTAATGAACCCTTGATTGACCAGAAAATAGACTATGGTACAAGAGGAATCTATCGAAATGAGAATGGTCAAGTCATCATTGAATCTAAAGTGATTGAAACTGATTTAGCTTGGGCATTAGAACAAGCTTTAAAACACCGAAAACCGAAAATCTTTTTTATTGATGAAGCACACCACCTACTGATGCTAGCCAGTGGACGCAAACTCACAGATTTACCAGAAGCAATTAAGTCATTAGCTAACCGTACTGAGGTAGTTCATGGGTTAGTTGGGACTTACGAATTACTCACTCTGCACGATGTCGGCGACCAGTTGAGCCGACGTAGTGTTTATGTACATTTTCCTCGATATCGTGCCGACATTAAAGAGGACAGAGAAATATTCCAAAGCATAGTTTGGGGTTTTCAACTACATCTACCATTGCCAGAAGCGCCAGATTTATTATCAAATTGGGACTATTGTTATGAGCGGAGTTTGGGCTGTGTGGGTATTCTCAAGAATTGGTTGAGAAATGCCCTGGCAGATGCGATAGCAGAAGGCGCTGCTACTGTGGGAAAAAAACATTTAGAGCGACGAGCTTTAGGAGTTGCTCAATGCCGAAATATACTTAAGAAAATTTTGGAGGGTGAGTACAATCATGCTCAAATTGAAGCCGAAGTTGAACAACTACGCGCTGAACTTGGGTTGTCAGTAACACCTGGACAAAGTAACCTGAATTCGCAGCTATTTCCCTCATTCCATTCGGGCAATAATTTAAACAGAAAAAGACCCAAACAAGTGGGTCAACCCAAACCCAAACGACACCCTTGTAGGAGTTAAGTAATATGGAACAATTCCAACTTACTCTCTATCCATCTTGGGATGTGCAAAAACCTGCAATTCCTCCTAGAAGTCGTTTTTATCATTTAGAACCGATTGGAGTTGGCACTCCATATACAGAAAGCTTAACGAGTTACTTAATTCGACTCGCGCAAGAGCATTGTGTTAATGTCTCCCAATTGATTCTCGCTGAAATTGCTCCGCTAATTAGGAGAGAAAAAGATTTATCATTCGCTCAATTTGAGAGTATTAGTAAAGTATGTGGGACTGACAGAGATAGAACTGCAATTAATGGCATGGGGTTGACGGCGACACATCTAGTAATGGCTTTAGAAGCTCTTACCTCACGGAAGGATTTGCATTTTCTTACCTTACTACCGTTAGCAGAAATTGTTTCTAAAAGAGGCTTGCTGCGTCCCATTCGTGCTTGGTGTCCTATTTGTTATCAAGAGTGGCTAAATACTGACCAAACTATCTATGAACCGCTGCTGTGGTCAATTAAAATTATTGAGGAATGTCCCTCTCACCATCATCGTCTACTCTCCAAGTGTCCTTATTGTCATCAGCAGCAGCTAGTTCTTTGTAGAAACTCGCGACCTGGATATTGTAATAAATGTGGTCATTGGCTAGGAAAACGCCCTAGCAAAAAAGCTGTTCCGGGTTTAAGAGAAGCCGAAACATTTGACAATCACTTAAGTTATATACTCCATAATATTGGCGAATTAATTAGGTTAGCATCTAGTCATAAATTACCCAGAGAAGGCTATAGACTTCAGCAGATATTCTCTCGTTATATCCATCAAGTTTATGGAGGTAATGTCACTGCTTTGTCTCGCTTTGTGGGAATTAATGTGACAACATTGAGTTGTTGGTATCAGGACGCAACTCTACCACAACTTGATAAGTTACTACAATTTACGGAGCGCTTACAAATTTCCTTGCTGAATTTTTTAACTGAAGAAGTCTTAGTTGATGATGGCTTGAATCAAGCCATAATTTTACCCTCTCCAGCTTCTCAAACCAGAAAACATTTAAGAAGATTAGATTTAGAAAAATTACAAGTTATTCAGTTAGTCCTTCAACAGGTACTTCAGGAGTACCCACCGCCATCCTTACAGGATGTTGCACGCCGTCTTAACTATCGTCCTTTAGTTCTACAACATCATTTTTCCAACCTCTGCTCTCAAATTCAACTCAATCATGCTGCTTATCGAAAACTGGAGCGTCAGCAAAGAATTCAACCTGTTTTAGAAGCAGCATTAGAAGAATTTCCACCGCCGTCTCTACTAGAAGTTGTCCGACGACTTGGCTACAAAAATAATAGCTATTTATACACTTATTTCCCCTCTCTGTCGCACCAAATTGCTGGGCGCTACAAAGATTATGTTAAAGCCTGTGGTCTAGAAGAAAAAAATCGCATTAGCCAAGAAATTCAGACTATTGCTTTACAGATTCACTTACACTAAGGATGGTAAGCCTAATCCTCGCATCTATGATGCAGTAAATACTATCTGCAAGATGGCGCAGAAAAGAAGTCTAGTTGCAGCCGTTTTAATTGCTACTGGAGCCAGCGAATTTTTCACTCAAGATCTAGAAGATATAGCAGAGCGAATCAGCCCGGAAACTGAACCCAAATCACGCTCAGAAAATAGTCAACTTTCCCGGAGTTCTTTAGAAGAACAATCATCAGCGATTATGGAAAAGTTGGGATGGTCGAAAATAACTGCTTCCGCTTTTGCAGAAAAAGTTACGGGTAAGAAATTTAGAAAAGATATGTCAACTAAAGAACTGCATTTATTGGTTAGCGCGATGCTTCAGGAATTAGAAAAGATTCCGAATCAACCGAAATCTAAATAATTATTCAGGTTGATTTTCACCATCTTTTTACCACTTTATTAGCAGGGCTTAAACAAAAATGCGGCTTAGTCAATGTAGTCTCGAATCATATCTAGGGGTTTGGGATGGGTCTTGCGACATTATGGGGTAAAATGTAGTTATAACTACATTTTACCCGGAAAGAACGATGGACTTTCATCTAGATACCTTATTAAACTTACCGAACGTTACGGTTTTCACCGCTTATCAAAAAGAAGGATTCTTTATCCTAAAATTAGAGTTGTTAAACTCAGGAATTAACTGCCCATTCTGCGGACACTATACTGATAATCTGCATCAAAATCGTCCAAATTTAGTCCGAGATTTAGCCATTTGTGGTCAAGGAGTTTACTTAGAAGTCCCCCGCCGACAATTTCATTGTGTTCACTGTAAAAAAGCACCAACAGAACGGTTATCATTTAAAGAAATGGGACGAAATTACACGATTCGTTATGAAAATTATATTTATGAAAGAGTGAAAGAATTAACTATTGAACAAGTCAGCGAAAATGAACAATTAAGTCCTAACCAAGTGGAAAATATCTTTAAACGAATCGCTCGTCAAAAAAAAAAGACTGGGGAACTCCGTCACGCTTAAGCCTCGATGAGTTTAGCCGAGAAAAGGGTAAAGGAAAATCGATCGATTTCATGTCATGAAACTAGTGAATAAAGCACTTAATAAGATTCGGTTAAATTTAGAATTAAAAGGCTGAAAAAATCGCTGTTAAATGTTTGAAGAATGAAGCAGATTTAATTGAGTCCGAAAAACTTGAATTAGCTAGTCTACTCAAAGATTCAGCTTGCTTAGGAATAGCAGATCAACTAAAGGAGGAACTCCGCGACATTTATGAAACTAGTTCAACCGTAAAAATTGGATTTAAGCGACTCAAAAGCTGGTTAAATTCTGCCCGGATTATTTTCGGAAAAGCTGTTAGCTTGTTTATTTAAATAAGATTTACTTATCCCCATAAGTACGGGAGAGCCGATTTTTTATTGTTTGTGAGAAATGCGGGCATAGTTGTCGCCCCTCCAAGAATAAGTTACTTTAGAGAAGTATTTTATTAGTATATATCGCTACTTTAAAACCAACTTATGTATAGCAAATTGAAACAAGCATTTTTGATTAGCTGTGTACTAATAAGTACAGCAATTAGTTTACCTCCATCACTTGCCCAAATAGAGCAAGTAAGTAAAAACAACGCTGACCAGATAAAAATTCGTTTTATTTTGGCAAATCCAGACCCACCGAACAGGGGAACTCCACGAACCAACCAAGGAACTGGTAGTCGTGGTAACTGTTTGTACAAAAAGGAAAGCCCTCCTCTAACTGCTTTAGTAGGTGCTAACAATTTGGAGTTAACTACTAAAGAACGTCCTACTTTTTGGGTTTATGTACCCTATACTTCAGAAGAAGCACCTAGCGGGGAGTTTTCCTTGCAGGATGGGGATGAAGATGTTTATCGAACTCGCTTTAATTTAACAGCTACCCCAGGAATTGTTAGCGTCACTCTTCCACCAACAGTTAAAGTTCTGGAAGTTGGAAAAACTTACCGTTGGTATTTTGAAATTAATTGTCCTAATTCACAAAGAACAGCTAGAATTGCTCCGGCTTCTGTGACTGGAGTAGTGCGACGAGTTTCGCCTTCTAGCAATCTGGAAAATGCGTTGAATTCGGCAAAAAATTCCTTAGAAAAAACTGCGGCTTATGCCCAAAATAGTATTTGGTATGATGCTTTAACTGAACTAGCTCAACTGCGATTAGATAACTCACAAAATGCTGAAATTCAGCAGATTTGGATTGAGCTATTGAGCGATCGCAATGTCGGGTTACAAAGTTTGGCAAAAGAACCGATCGCTGGCAATGTTACAACCAATTTCCGACAAGAGTAAAAGCTGCCCAATGATAAGGGCGATCGTAATCTGTATCGGAGTACTTGGTTAAAAAAGCAATTTGGGTATTTCGTAAAGCTTCCGCTTTGCTAATTTGTGGGTTATTTAATTGTTGGTAAAACAGAGCCATAAATTCAGCTGTGGAAGCATCGTTAATTTGCCATAATGTTGCTAAAGTACTGCTTGCTCCGGCTCTAATCGCAATTCCTGCTAATCCTAAAGCTGCTCGTTTATCGCCTGCGGCTGTTTCACAAGCACTGAGGATAAGTAAATCAAGAGAATTTGGCTCATTTGACTTTTTAATTCGCAATAAATTATCGAAATCTTTGACTTTAATTCGTTTGTTCCAATCTAACAGAAAAGTATCTTCTGGATTGGAACTAAATTTGCCGTGAGTGGCGATATGTACTAAGTTAAAGGGAGCAGAATTAATTACGCTTTCTATCTTTTCTTGCTGAAAATTTTGATTTTCTAACTTCTCACTTTGGCTGATTTGTTCTCTGATTGTGGCTAATTCTATACTTACATTATCTATCGGACTCAGCCCTTCTGCCTGAAAACTAGGCGCATTGGAAGCTCCTGCAATAATTGCTTTGAGATTTGTTCTAGATAAAGGTCTGGGATTAATTAATTGTAACCCAGGAGTAACGGCTACAGCATATTTTTCTATTAAATACTGTTTACCATCATAAAGAACAGCTGGGGGAATATTTCTTAATGAGCCATCTAAGACAAATACTAAAGTTTTGATTGATTTTTGATTAGCTGTATTTTCTAAGTCAGTTACCAATGGTTTAACTAACCAATCATAAATTTGTTGGGAATCTTTTTTAATTTTACTCAAGCTGGTACTGCGTTTAGTTAGAGAAGTGAGCAGTTGTTCTACTGCATTATCTATTTGAACTTCAGATATATTTGTGCTGTAGTGCCTTAAGTTATCTCTTCCGGGCAATTTAACAATAATTTCTAACCGTTCTTTGAGAATAATTGGATAAATAATTGCTGCTTGCCGATCTAATTCATCAATATTTACTGGTTCTGCTGTGGCACAGGCATCTCGAAAGAAGTTGTTAATTTCGGCTAATTGAAGCGCTTCCATTACATTCCGAGATTTAATTAGATTATCAATACTTGGATTGGGAGAAAGTAAAAGTAAATTAGCTAATTCTCGATAAACTGGCTCGATATTTTCGCGAAAAGAAAACTGAATTTCGGGATTAAGAGAAACTAAATCGCTGCGTAAGTTGTTTAAGGTGTTAAAGGCTTCTGTATAGTAAGAAATAGCTTCTTTACTGGGAGCATTTTGGTTAAAGCTACTTTGAAATAAGCGCCCTAGTTGCCATTGCCATTGATAAGCAATATCTGGGGCGCTAATCTGTTGGGCGAGTAGTAATGCTGTTTGGGTAAAGTTTTTGGCTTTTGCCCAATTTTGCTGTTTTTCGGATAGTTTACCCCAGGTTCCCAAAACGTAGGATTGAGCTTTTTTGTCTGCCAGTTTTTCGGACTTTTGAGCGGCTGTTTCTAAGATTGTTTCAATAGATGGAGAGTTGACTAAAGTTGCAGATTCATTTTTTAGTTTTAACCAATTTTCTGCTAAGTTAACAGCAGCATAAATTGATTCTCGGCTAGGAGGTAAGCTGTTAATTTGGGAGAGAATTTGAGATAATAATGGTTGAAGATTTGAGGTTTGATTGGTTTCTATGAGTAAACTTAGTTGATTGAGTTTTGCTTGGATTTGGGTGAGAGGTAAAGTTGCGATCGCACCAACTTTTTCATACTTCTCTAACGCAGCTTGAACATATTTTCGAGCAGTTTCAATATTTTTTAAATTTTCGGCTCTTTTGGCTAAAGTTCTTTCAGTATTTGCTAAACTTAGTAAGGTTTCGCTTTGGGCTTGAGTGGAGTTAGGTAGGTTTTGGGCGATCGCCAAACTTAAACCCAAAATTCTCTCAGATTCATCAAGAGATCCCCCTAATCGCAGCACCTTTCCCAAATTACGTAAACCAGTCGCTTTCAGAAAAGAATCGGGTTGTGCTTTTAGCGTTTTTTCAATTTCCGCAAACAGTTTTTCTGCGTGTCTATGTAATCCCAAAGCTTGCATCGCTTCCGTTTGATTAATTTGGCTACCGAGTACCCCAATTTCATCACCAACTTTGGCATATAAAATCGTCGATTTCTGCCAAGTTTCTAAAGCATTTTCAGCTTTTCCTGTAGCTAATAGTAAACGTCCTTTAGCGTTCAAAACTTGAGCGAGAACTTGTTCGTTTTTGTCGCTTGTTGAGTTTAATAATGCAAGACTTTTCTCGATCGCATTAGTGGCAGCTTGCCAATCTCCTAATTTTTGATAACTTAAAGCCAGCCAGCTTAAAGTTTGTGCTTGTTTGATTTTATCCCCATTCCGTTCATAAATTTGGGCAGCTTCTTGTAAGTTGAGTATTGCTTGCGAAAATTGCCCTGAATCATAATGATTTTTGCCAGTTTGTACCAGGGTTAAAGTTGAATTGTTAGCCACAGGCATTTGAGCTTTGGCAGGAAAAACATTATGAATAGCAAAGCTCAAAATTAATCCGAAAATTACCGGAATGAAGAATCGTAAAAACCGTTTCATATTTCGTTTCTCCTATGGTAACTTAGAAGAGTAATTTGTATTTGGTGCTGGACAATTGGGAGAATTTAACCAACTGCTTTGAGGGGTTACAGAAGTAGTTTGTGCCGTCAAAACTATATTGCCTTTAACATCTTTGTACCATGCTTGTGCTTCGACAATTGTTTCTAGTTTTTGGTTGATATTTTCTGGGGTAATTTTATTAGATGAATTTAATTTTGTTGTTGTTTGACTATTAGATGTTATCCGCCAATCTTCCCAAATACTATCAGCATTAATGGCTTCATTTGGTGGAGTTGGTAATCCACCTCGACCTATAATTATAAATGTACTTTGTTCTAGTTGAGGAGAACAACGTTGGTCTATTAAACTGCTTGGATCGATGAAAGTTTCGGGTAATTCAATTAATCCAGAATTAGGATCGATATCAGGGGTATTAATTGCGATCGTCCCCTGTAAATTTGGCCCTTGACGTTGGGAAAAAGCAGTGATATCGCTCGAAGAAAGTCGGCTAGGATCTAAAACGGTATCCGAACCCAAAAACCTTTCTAATTGCTCTCTAGTACGAGGTTCTGCACCAAAAATACTTTGAGTTTCAATTTGAATTTTACCTCCTTTTGCATCCTCGGCATTAGCAGTAATATCGCTATTTTCTAAACCAATTAATACACCAGAATTAATACTAATATTACCGCCAGGAATTTCAACTCCGGTAGCATTAGTAGTAATGCTGCTACCTCGGCGCAAAATTAAGGTTGTTGCATTCAAATTAATCTCCCCTCCACCTCCTGAAGTATCAGCTTTTAAGTTTGCTTGATTATCTAACAAAATCGAGTTAGCTTTAACATTAATTGAACCTGCTTTTCCCTGACTAAAACTACTTACAGTGATTCTACTTCCATCCCTCACAATCAATCGCTCAGTTTCAATATTGATGTTTCCAGCAGTTCCTTTCCTAATAATTTTTGAGTTATTAGGCAACCTAAATCCGCTAGCTGCACCCAATTCACTTGGAGTTAAATTTTCAATTGATTTTCCCCTAATTTCTATAGAATTTGCTTTTATAGTTAAATTTCCTCCAGCACCATCGCTCTTAGTTTCAGCTATTATTTGTCCTCCATTTTTGACTAGCAAATTTCTAGTTTGGATTGTTAGATCTCCAGCAGATCCTTTGGTGCTAGTAGAAGTTAATAATTTAGCTTGACCTTCTAATACTACTTCTTGTGAAGCATTGATTGTTAAATTACCCGCTTTACCAGCAACCGAAGGATCGCCAGTAGAAGAAGTTGTTGTTGTGATTATTGCAAATTTGTCTAATGCTTGAATTAACAATTTTCCAGTGTTAATAGTGATATTTCCGCCTTGTGCTTCAGTGGGAGATGTTGAAGAATTATTAGCGATCGTTTGAGAAGAGATTTTAGTTGAACCAATTAATTCCACAGATTTTGAAGCATCAATTTGGATATTTCCCCCTTGCCGATCTATATTCAAAGTTGATATAGCAGTAGGTTCATTCCCTCCTATAAGAGTCAGCTTTCCTGTTTGGATACGAATGTTTCCTCCACTATTACGATTGTCACCTATAGTGCTTTCTTTTAATTGCACTGACTCTAAAGCGTTAATAATTAAATCTCCCGTTTTACCATCTGAGCTACCACCAAGGATAACTGCGATCCTAGATTTATCGACAATATTTACAGATTTTGAGGCATTAATAATAATAAAATCTCCTGGTTTATCTGTAGAAAATTCGATCGCAGAACCAACAAGCCCAATTTGCTTACCCGTAACTCGAATAGTGCCACTTTCTTGGCTATTCAAATTGTTATCAACTCTAACCTCTGCTTGATTCAGAAATACATTTGCTAAGGCTACATTAGGAAAAGTTAAGCGGATACTGTTGCTATCAAGATTTAATCCAACTGTTGCTGCTTCTGCTACTCCTCCCAATTCAATGCGAGCATTTGTAGCTTTTAAATTAGCGCCATCTAATGTAATGTTACCGCCGATTAATGCTAAACTTTTCTCGATTTGCACTCGGAAATTATTGTTACGAATACCAGTTAATTGATTAACTGTTTCCCCTGTAGATTGATAGATAATTTCCCCCGTATTGTTACTAAATTGTAAGCCTGTTGGGATGCTAATTGATAGCGAAGGTGTGGTTTGAGTAGCAGTTGCACTAAACTCTTTACCATCAGCAAATAAAAAGTTGGTTGCTGTAGTTGCCAAAAATGAACCGCCAATGTTCAGCGAGGCATTTTTCCCAAAAATAATTCCATTGGGATTGAGTAAAAATAAATTAGCGGTTCCATTGGTTTGAATCGTACCATCAATATTAGAAATTGAATTACCTGTTACTCTAGTGAAAATATTTTGAGCATCTAAATTATTGTTAAAATAAGCGGTGTTATCTGTGGATAAGGAAAACTGTTCAAAACTGTGAAATAGATTATTTCCTACTTGTGTTCCTCCCTCAATTAAGGTAGTGTTGAAACCTGCTTTTACTGTGGAGTTGATGGGAAGAGTGCGATCGGGAATAATTCCTCTTTCTATTACCTCTGGCAAAGGTTCTACAGTATTGATAGTCAATTTTCCGGCGAAACCTTGTCCGTAGCTTTGGGTGGCGATCGCAGTTCCTTCCAAACGCCGAGTATCAATTGTTAAATTGCCGCCATTCCCTGTAGAATCACGTTCAGTTAAAGCGAAAATCCCGCCCCCTCTACTCACTTTTACAAAGTCAGATGCTTTGATAATTAAATTCCCTGCATTTGCATTATTCAAGGTAGAAGTAAGAATTTTTCCTCCATCTCTCACTGTTAATTCTTTGGTTGTAATCGTTATAGTTCCGCCCAAATTATCAGATACAGTTGCTTCATCACGAATAGTTAAACTTCCGGTTGCGATCGACAAACTTCCCACAGCTTGCTCATCAACAGTAGCAGAACTGACAATACTTTTGCCGCTAATTTCTATTGATTCTGAAGCATTTAAAGTTAAATTTTTTTGATAGCGAATCTGTGAATAATCGAGAGAATCAGGACTATTTTTAAGTATGATTTGTCTACCTTGTAGCTGGACATTTTCGCCAAATACTGAAGAATTTAAGCTTTGCGATAATAATTGAATATCTTGGAAATTTTGCACATTTTCATAACTTAAAGCAAAACCTGGATCAATCGCATTTAACCCAACCAAACTTGAGTCACCAACGCTACCCAACTCAACGCGCCCATTTCGTACCGTTAAACCTCCATCTTCCAGCGTTATCCCATTTCCCACTAACGCTAAAGTTTTGCCCGGTTGTACTGACAAACCAGGAAAAATCAAACCATCATTTGCTGGCGTTTGCGAGCGATTAATAATACTTCCGGCATTAGTTCCAAATTGTAAACCTATTGGTACGCTAACAGTTAATAAAGGTGAAGATTGCGGGTTTTTCGCACTCCAAAAACTTCCGTCTGCAAACCTCAAACCACTTGCCGTAGAAGCTATAAACGAACCACCAATTTTTAAATTAGCATTTGGGCTAAAAATAATGCCATTCGGATTAAGCAAAAATAAATTCGCAGCACCATTAGCCCGAATCAACCCATCAATATTAGAAATTGTACCCCCAGTAACCCGACTCAAAATGTTTTGCACATCCACAGCATTGTTAAAAAATACTTCCCCACCAGTAGGCACAGAAAACTCACCAAAACTATGGAATAAATTGCCACCCGCCCTCGTTCCTCCTTCAATTATGCTGGTATTACCCTGTTGGATAACTAAAGAATTATTCGGCAAAGTAGCATCTGGAATAACTTGTGCCATTGTTGGGATTGAAGTTATCAGATAAAGTAATGTATTGCTACTAAAAATCCTAATTACAAGAAGGTAGTTGTTCATAGATTTATTTCATAAATTTAATATTTTTCTTTATATCATAAAGAGTGGCTTTCTATCAAATCTTTATACTTTTTTCTGAACTTCCTGTAAGTTTCTGTAACTTTATCCCGGATTTCTCACAAACGCTGAGAAAAAGGGGGTAAAAACCTGCTAAAATGTATAGATAGCAAGGATTTCAGCAGTTATAAAGTATGACCCAACAAGCTTCGCGCTCACTCCCAAAACAGTTCAAATTTGAGCAACCAAAATCGCCCCCAGTTGTAGTTAATTTCCAGGGTGGACAGGTAACATCGGATGCCGGATTAAGTTTAATTGCTGAAATAGACAGAAAACTACAAATAACATCACAGTTTGCACAGTGTTTCCAAGATTACCGAAAACCAAATCGAATTGACCATACAGTAGAAAGCTTAATTACACAAAGGATATACGGTCTGGTCATGGGGTATGAAGACTTAAATGATCACGAGGAATTACGTCATGAGCCAATGTTTGCTATAGCATTAGGAAAAAGAATTGGTAGAGAAAATGAGCCAGTGATTTTAGCCGGAAAAAGTACATTAAACCGTCTCGAACATTGTCCTGATGATCTAGAACAAGGAGCAGACAATCGTTATCATAAAATTGGGCATTCTCCATCAGAAATTGAAAGTCTATTTGTGAAGATATTTCTAGAATCTTACTCCAAAGAACCACGACAAATTATTTTAGATTTGGATGTAACTGATGATTTAGTACATGGTAATCAGGAGCAAGTTTTCTTCAATACTTATTACGCAGGATACTGCTATACTCCACTATATATTTTTTGTGGAAAACACTTATTGGCAGCCAAGCTACGACCTTCAAATGTAGATCCAGCAGCCGGGGCTTTAGAAGAATTACAGAGAATTATTAAACAAATTCGTGAGAAATGGAGTAATGTCCAGATTTTAGTCCGAGGAGATAGTGCCTATTCCAGAGACGATATCATGACATGGTGTGAATCGCAGACTGGTTCGTTTTGTGGTTACTTCACTAACTACCAATAAAGTACCTCCTGCTCAAGTCTACACGCAAAAATATTGTAAGCGAGGCGAGATGGAAAATCGCTTTAAGGAGCAACAACTTGAACTTTTTAGTGATAGAACCAGCACCCATACATTCGCTGGAAATCAATTAAGATTATGGTTTTCTTCTCTGGCTTACGTTTTGATGAACGCATTGCGTCAACAATGTTTAGCGAAGACGGAACTACAAAACGCTCAAGTCGGAACTATTCGTACTAAATTACTAAAACTAGGCGCATTGATTACTGTAAGCGCCGGGCGAATTTTAGTTGCGATTACTAGCTCTTGTCCGTACAAACATATCTTTGCTGCTGCTTACAGATGCTTAAAAATGCTCCCAAATACCGCTTAATCTAAAGTCAAGGTGCATTTTCTAAGTCTCTAATTAATGAGACTTTGGCTTGGTTTTATCTAAGCCCGGTTTTGTAATGTTTAATTTTATGAACACAGCATTTCGATTTCAGTACTAAGATAAATAGAGTAACTATTTTATCTTGATAAATCCTGAATTATACTTAACTTATTTCCCTACCTAAATTTCAATTGATGATGTATCAAAAAAAAGTCTTACATCAGGTCATGTAAATTGATTTTTTATTGTTTGTGAGAAATGCGGGATAAAGACCTGTTTAAGGAAGTAAGAAATTATGAGTGCTTCAAATATTTACATTTGGTAATAATGTCACCAATCAAAAGAAAATCATTACCAGAGATAGCGAAAGTTGTAAGTATAAACTCGGCCCAATCATTACATCATTTTATAGCCAATTCTGATTGGTCGGTAGATAAATTAAAACAAAGAAGATTAAAAAAACTAAAGAAAGCATTAGATGGCAAGAAGATTACAGTGGTAATAGATGAAACCGGAGACAGGAAAAAAGGTAAAAAGACCGATTATGTAGCCAGACAATATTTAGGTAGTGTAGTCACTGGAGTTTAGACTATCGCACCGAAGGTGCGATGTCTAAACGGAGAATACCAAGCGAAATCACTCAGTAGTTAGCTGAGTCAAAAGAACTTGATTAAATTAGGAATTCCGAGTCGAAAAAATTAAGTTTTTGTCTTTTTCTTAGTTCGAGAAAAGGCTTTTTTAACTATAGGATAACGAGTCCGAAGCACCCTTTGTTGTCCTGTTTCCCAACCGGGAGACTTTCCCCGGAGTTTAGGAGAACTAGTAGGTGTACCAATCTGAGCAACACGACCAGGAGTTAATTTGGTCAACCGTTTTTGCCAAGGTAAAGGTCGATCTTGGACTATTTCACGCGCTAACCAAAGTTCCCAAGTAATAATTGGCATCAAATCGCTCCATCGTTCACATTGTTTGGGTGTACTTAACTTTGGTAAAGTCCAATGAAGACGTTGTTTTGCCAGACGATACCAATGGTCAACACCAAAACGTCGCAAATATAACTGCCAAATTTCATCCAAGGGCGGCATTTCTTGGCCAATCCAAATCAACCATAAAGGTGCTCGCATTTTAGAAGAGTACAATTGGTCAATCCGCTCGACGCGAATCAGCTGCATTGGTTGATGTGGAGCAGTTTGAAAATGCAGGTTACTCCATAAACTAATTCTTAATTGTCCTAATTGAGGATGTTCTAATTCTTGAGTTTCAATTGCTGCTGTCCAAGTCGTCGAATCATTGAGCTTAAACTTGCTTCCATGTAAACGAGGTCGGCCCTTACCAGAATAAGCTGGTGGTGCAGTCCATAAACATAAATTAGAACGAAGTCGAATTAATTTATCAGCCGGAATATTGGCACTCTTCAGTATAAAGGGAGCGCATCCATATTCACTATCCCATAGTGAAATCGGTCGTTGTGGTAAATATTTACAAACTTGTTTGAGTTGCCATACTGCTTTATCAATGGGACAATCCCTGCCTGGTAATTCGTTCATGTCTTAATGGTAATGCCCAACTACCTTCGGCCTCTGGTATCCAAGCAATGGTACTGTACCCCTGACCAATTGTAATCGGTCGATTTCCATAAACGTTATTTGCTTGATGCTCAACTGCGTCGAAACTGTACGTTCGCTCATTTTTGAAGGGTAAGAGGAATTAATAGCTTACTGTGTAAGGTTTCAAGGTGATTGTGGATCTGATGGTGGTGATACCGTGTAATACTTGGGGAAGGCTTGGTTAGTTTAACGATGTAATACAAGGGATAAGAGTAATGTGGAAGCGGGACATTCAAGGCAAGTTCGCACTCAAAGACGATGATTATCGTCAAGTGCGCTCTTTAAGGGTAACTGATGAAACCTGGAAGGCTTTGGGGATAGCTGCTGAATGCTTTGGGATGACGAGAGCAGATTACTTGGAACAGGTGATGAGAGACAATGCTAGCCCCAGGCTACAAAGCAGCACTCAAAGCCCTGAATCATTTTATTGCGGCACTGACTCACCAGGATACACAAGAGTCTGAATAGATCACAGGAAAAACAGTGGAAATAAGTTCCGAGCGAATAGACGATATTCCATTGATTGTGGAATGGCTCAAACAGATGGAAATAGCCAAATGTATTGACCAAAAACTCACTCCACCACATGGAAACCACAAAGGACTCAGCTACGGACAATTGAGTGTATTGTTATTAACATATATAATTACCCAGTCAGACCATCGGTTATCTGCTGTGGAAGCCTGGGTTCAGGCACACCAACAGATTTTAGAGTTAAGTACGGGGTGGTCGCTCAAGGAAAAAGATACTACTGATGACCGATTGGCAAGGGTAGTTGAAGAGTTAGGTAAGCAGTCAGAGGCTAGGCGGGAAATCGAAGTAAAATTAGGACGACATCTGATTCGGGCCTACGAATTACCGACAGAAGTGGCACGAGCTGATACAACTAGTTTTAGTGTGAATCATCAACAGGGAGAATCAGCACAAGAAAGTCTACTGCATCATGGGTACTCCAAAGACAAGCGTCCAGACTTATTGCAATACCGTCAATTACTGGCAACCCTCGACCCGATGGGAATGCCACTGCTCAGTGCTACCCTAGAAGGTAATGGCGCTGATGACCCATTATATTTTCCGACCTGGGAACAAATGGCAAAGGTGATGGGACACAAAAATTTTGTCTTCATCGCTGATTGTAAAGCTGGCTCGATGGCAACTCGCGCCCAAATTGCCGCCAATGGAGGTGTTTATTGCTTCCCTGTACCCATGAGTGGACAACACCCCCAATATCTCAAACAGTGGGTACTCTCCCCACCAGCAGAAACAGTGTCCATTCGTTTACCGCGACAAGACGAAGAAGAACCTGCTGTGGGAAAGGGTTTTGAAGTAGAGTTAGGCAAGTTTTGGTTCAACGAAGAAACCCACAAGTGGGTACGTTGGCTAGAACGCTACTTGGTAGTTTATTCCCAAAGCCTTGCGGCTTCTGCCATCCGTGGTCAACAGCAACGCATATTGACGGCTAGAGCTGCTCTGGATAAATTAGAAAAGAAGCCTGGTAACGACCGGGAGCAACTGGGCCATAAAGTAGAAAACATTCTCAAGCGCTATCGGGTCAACGATTTCTTCTCAACCACGATTACAGAAGAAATCATCTTTGAAACTCGCCCTGTGGGACGAGGACGACCATCAAAAAATTCTCCCACTGAGGAAGTAACTAGTATTTCTCTTCAACTTCATATCCAGCAGATTGATGATGCGATTAAGCTTTCAGAAACCTTGGCCGGATGGCGACTGTATGTCACTAACGCCCCGACCACTCGACTGACCCTACCACAAGCTGTCATGTATTACCGGGATGAATGGCTCTTGGAACGTGGGTTTCACCGTTTTAAAAGAGGTTCCTTGCCAGCCCTACCCATTTACTTCCAAAATGAAGACCGAATTACTGGCTTAATGTTCATTTTGAATATAGCTTTGCGCGTATTTACCTTGATGGAGTTTGTGGTACGGAAGGCTCTCCAGCAAACGCAACAATCTTTGGCTGGTCTTTATGACGGCAATCCAAAGCGAAAAACCAATCGCCCATCAGAGTCGCGAATGCTTCAGGCTTTTTGTCAGCTTACTCTCTATCACCTTCCTGACTCTACCATTTTCATCACGCCGCTGTCCGAGCTTCCAAGTATTACACGGCAAGATTTGACTTCCTTCGTACCGTGTAATACTACGTCAATCTGATCTACCTTTGCCAAGTATTACATGGTATCACCACCATCAGATCCACAATCACCTTGAAACCTTACACAGTAAGCTATTAATTCCTCTTACCCTTCAAAAATGAGCGAACGTACAGTTTAAAGGCTACCAACTATCGCCGGAATAGTAGGCGGCATCTTGAACTTTCGGGATGAAGTGATAAAAAAGTAGCCAAAGTTTGAGTCTATTCGCAATAAGAATGTAGTACAAAAAAGCCGAAGCTAAAATTTAATAGGAATGTATTCGCGTTAATATTGCGCGAACTAATTTTTCCTGTTGATATTTACTGTGTTTAGTACTGTCTGTAGCTTGAGGTAAGATGGCACGGGCTGCTATTCATTATAAATATTGATTTAGTTCGCGTTATTACAACGCCAACTAAAATCTCATATAGTAAATTTAGGAATTATTATTTCTGGTTTAAGTAGTATTGTACTACGCTTGATTGACTATTAATTTTCACAAATATCTGAGGAGAGTACCCGGAAATCCTTGGAATCAAGATGTCACCAACTGTCCCGGCGATAGTTGGTAGCCAGAAAATAATTCGGTTTTGAGAAAAGAGAATTCCAGCGAAATAAAAATTTATAATTATTGTCAGTTAAGGTAAAATTGGTGAGTTAAAAATCCTCAACTCGCATCAAATTATTCCCAAATGACTCAAAAAGCAGCCACCCTAGAAATTTCTGAATTAATCCAATTTTTACGTCAAGGATTACATGACTTACCCGATGAAAGGAAACCCGGAAATAATACCAAATATCAGGTAGAAGATGCAGTGATGGCTGCGTTTTCCGTCTTTTTTACGCAGTCACCGTCTTTTTTAGACCATCAACGTTTAATGAAAAGCAATAAGGGAAAAGATAATGCTGAAAGTTTATTCTTGATTGCCAAAATTCCCGGAGATAATCAAATAAGAAATCTGTTAGATCCGGTGCCTGCCACTACTCTGTCTATGACTTTTAAAAAAGTCTATCAATGGTTAGAGTCAAAGGGAGTTTTGCACAAGTTTCTCTACTTAGATGGAGAAATTTTAGTGGCGTTAGATGGCACAGAATATTTCTCATCATTAAAAAGAATTTATAAAAAAAATAGATGGATATCAAAAGCAAGATTGTGAAAATGCGGCGGTAAAAAGATGGTTAAATAAAAATCATCAAAATCAGTATGGTTATCCTGTAACCCTTTTAGGGGATGACCTATATTCTCACCAACCTATTTGTGAATTAGCACTAAAACCAGGATATAACTTTATTTTTGTTTGCTTGAAAAGTTCGCATAAAACTTTATATGAATGGCTAGAGTTTTTAGAAAGAAGTGGAGAAGTTACCACCGTTGAAAAGAAACAATGGTCTGGGCGAAAAAAACTAAAAAGTTGTTGAGATTTTCATCTGGATTTATCAGTTGAAATCGATTTTTCATGGACAGATTTCTGAAAACCTGTCTATCTCTAGCGTCGGATGATAATTATCTGTCAAAAAACAATGCTTCCATACAAGTTCTCTATTTAAATAAGAGAATTTTATCTGATTTTCTTTCAAAATGAGAATTGCTGCTTTTTTTGGAATTCCTAAAATGTTCCGATGAACTGCTTTGTCTACAGCAACTCGTGAAGGAGCGAATCCCATTAGCTTTGGTTGGGGTTTGAGCCGAAGCTCCCTGACTTTTTCGTAGTACCAGTCCAGCAAGTCTGCGAACGATCCAGTATCTTTATACTCCGGTTTGATTGGGGCGAGAACATGGGTGCAGGCTGCAAGAGCTACTGGCCCCATTGGTTCTAAGGATGCAGGAGTATCGAACAGAATCACATCACTAGTTAGAGGAAAGTCTTCAAGCGCATCTTGAAGGATCTGATATTTTCTGGCAGAGCTGTAGATGTCGTTAATACTCTCCTCCAACGGTTTACCTCCCTGAATAGCAGTCACAGTCGAGAGATGATCAGACCATACTGGTACCAATGGGTAATTACCCTTAAAGGTTTTTTTGAAAATCACCGCTACGGAGTGTTCAGGGGCGGCTGGATTTAGTCCTGCTAATGTACATAGGGAACCATTGTGGTCGAGTTCAACAATGGTTACGGTGTATCCTTTCACCCCAAGTCCATAAGCGAGGTGAATTGTCATTGTTGTTTTGCCGCTACCACCGGCATTTGAGGCGATCGCGATCCGAGCCTGACGGACTGCTGGAGTTAATTTCATGTGTTTTTCACCGGGGAATGACTTTTTAAGGTTGTTTGTTCCAATACAACAGATTAAACTTAGAACAACGACGTGCCACCTCTGAGGCTCTCACTCTTCAAAAAAATCAACCGAAGTTCTACAGTGCTTTGTGAGCAAGAAATATAGGACATATCTGCTTTGTTCTTAACGTTAAGAACATTGGCAGAAGATTGTGTTCTTAACGTTAAGAACATTCTATATGATGGCTTCGGTCTTTAGAACTTCTATTTTGATAGGAAGTGGCACAAACCCCTTAATGTCTGCCTTTGCCTCCTGGATGCGTAGCCGTCGTCCTCAGAATTATCTGGAATATGACGAGGCTCAGACAAGTTTGAGATTTTGATTTGGAGTTAAAGACTATAATGCCCTCATACTGTCTGTTTGGGAGTCTTGTTATGCCCTCCCCCTTTCCTGGAATGGACCCCTATTTAGAAGGGTATCTATGGGTCGATGTCCATAATGCGTTAGCCAGCAAGATTCGGCAGCAGCTTGCTCCGAAAATTCAACCGGGCTACACGGTGCGGTTGGAGGTCTATTTGGTGCAAGACACGGCTCCCGAAAGTGAAATTGGGATTCTTTACCCTGATGTGGAAGTGCTGCGTCAGAAATCGGCCCTTCGAGCCTCAATCCGTTCAACTCTGCCCATAGAAAATGGTAATCTTCTGATCACTCCGGCTCCCCTCACCCTACCCCTGATGCCGCCCATTGAAGTGCGGATCACCAATGTTGAGATTCGCGATACCGCCAGTAATACCCTCGTGACGAGTATTGAAATCCTGTCACCAGTGAACAAGCGAGAGCCGGGAATTACGCCTTACCGCCAAAAGCGGCAGCGACTTTACAACGCAAATGTGCATCTGATTGAGATTGATTTGCTGCGGCGTGGGACTCGTCCGTTTGCTCACCCGCGCTTGCCAGCGGTGCCGTATTTAGTAACACTCACCCGTGCTGGAGCACAAGAAGTGGAAGTATGGCCGATTTCACTGCCAGATCCCTTGCCGATTATTCCTGTGCCGCTGCGACCTCCAGATGTAGATGTGCCGATGGATCTGGCTGCTGCTCTGCGCGACATCTACGATGAAGCGTTTTACAATTTGTCGATTGATTATCGTGAACTTCCTCCAAAACCCATGCTAACAGCAGACGATTTAGCGTGGGTAGATGCCTTACTCGCACCGTTGAGAACTGAGACTTAATGTCTAAATGGCTCTCCCGTACTCATGGTGATAAGTAAACCTAATTAATTAACAAAGTGCTTACTCCACAAGGTTTCCCAGTCCCTAGAGCGCCAGTCCAGTAAAAGAGGTTGACAAAAAGGCAGTGATATGGTGTGGTAGAAAAATCGTCCGGCTCAACACCCATCTAGCTATGAGACCACCAATCTGGAATCCGCCCATAGAACTGTCAGTTGAAGAACAAAAAGTGGCTAAACGTATCCGAAAAGCCAAACTGTTCTTATTTCTGAGGCAAAACCGCCACATCCTATTCGATGCTGACTTCCAAGAAAAACTGGCTAATTTGTTGTATAAAGACAGCTCTTCGGGGGAAATGTCCGGTTGCACCAGCACAACTGGCATTGTGCATAATTCTACAAGCGTACACAGGAGTATCTGATGATGAAGCAATCGAAGCAATAGTGATGGATAGAAGATGGCAATTAGTACTTGACTGTCTCGATTGTGAACAAGCACCATTTGGCAAAGGAACATTAGTCAGATTTAGAGCCGGGTTAATTGCTGGTGGTGGCGATCAATCTTTAATAGAAAGAACCATTGAAATAGCTTCAAAAACCCAAGAATATAACGAGCGTTCCTTGAGAGTAGCCTTAGATTCGAGTCCCTTATGGGGAGCAGCTAGAGTGGAAGATACCTATAATTTATTAGGTCATGCCTTGCGAAAAGCCTTATTAATAATTGCCAAAAATACCAACCAAGATTTAGGAGTAGTAGCGCAAGAAGTACCAGCAGAAATTGTCACCAAATCTAGTCTAAAAGCCGCCTTAGATAAAGATTGGGATGACCCAAATGCCAGAGGAGAAGCATTAACCACAATTTTAGAAACACTTAATCAAGTAGAAACTTGGATAACCGAACAATCAGACCTAGATGAATCAACCAAAGAGTTAGTCGAAAAAAATTTGGCTACCGCTAGACTAATCGAAGCACAAGATGTAGAAATCGCAGCAGATGGCAGTCCAAAGTTACGTCAAGGGGTAGCAGTAAACCGCCAAATTTCGATTGAAGACGACCAAATGCGACAAAGAATTATCTATTATTTGTAAATCTTGGCCAGTACGCAATGGTAACTATTTCGATAAAACGGCTTTTAATCTGGACTGGTCAAATCATTTAATTCGCTGCCCTAATGGAATAAGTATCCCCTTTGTTGAAGGAAAAACTGTTCGCTTTCCCCAACAACAATGTCAGATTTGTCCCCTGTATTCTCAATGTACAACTAGTCCTAAAGGTCGCAGTGTTTCGATTCATCCAGAAGAATCTTTCTTACAAGAATTACGCCAACGTCAAACAACTGCTCAAGGCCGGAAAAAATTAAGAGAGCGGGTGAGTGTGGAACATACTTTAGCTCATATTGGTCAGTGGCAAGGTAAAAAAGCTCGTTACTTAGGACAAAGGAAAAATCTCTTCGACTTGCGGCGTATGGCAGTGGTTCATAATCTCCATATTTTGGCACAACTTTTAATTCAATCTCCCCGAATGGTTGTCTAAATAAAACTTTATTTTCTCTGATTTAAATTCAATATTTAATTATAGTTATAGCCTTTTTTAATCTGAAAGAGGCTGATATTTTATCGGTTAATATTAATCCAGCCCTATATTATTTGTCTGCTCATTTGTTGAGCCGGACGATTTTTCTACCACACCATATCACTGCCTTTTTGTCAACCTCTTTTACTGGACTGGCGCTCTAGTTTTAGTAATTTAGTACGAATAGTTCCGACTTGAGCGTTTTGTAGTTCCGTCTTCGCTAAACATTGTTGACGCAATGCGTTCATCAAAACGTAAGCCAGAGAAGAAAACCATAATCTTAATTGATTTCCAGCGAATGTATGGGTGCTGGTTCTATCACTAAAAAGTTCAAGTTGTTGCTCCTTAAAGCGATTTTCCATCTCGCCTCGCTTACAGTATTTTTGCGTGTATAGTTGAGCAGGAGCTACTTTATTGGTAGTTAGTGAAGTAACAACAAAACGAATATTAGTCCCTTTCGCGCCATACTCAACTTTAGAAACAACACGACGATTTCGACTCCAAGATTCCCGAGTTTTGTAGTCTAAAGATTTATACCAAATTGAGTTATTAATCAAGTCAGAAGCCAGGGAAGGAACTTGTTCATCTGGCTTAAATACAGTTTCCAAAAATGAAACTACTGTTGATAATTTCTGCTCAAATTCAAGCTTTGCTCTATTTTGTGTTGTGCTAGTCATCTGAATCAAACGACTATTTTGCGCCAATCCAAAAACATAGTCAATGCCAGTCTGTGATTCACACCATGTCATGATATCGTCTCTGGAATAGGCACTATCTCCTCGGACTAAAATCTGGACATTACTCCATTTCTCACGAATTTGTTTAATAATTCTCTGTAATTCTTCGGCTCTCCTCTAAGCTCTGTGATAAATATTTCTAATCAGAAAAGCTACCTAAAAGGCGGGCACGAAAGCTTTCAAAATTTGTAAAACCATAACCTTGACGCATAATTAGTTTAGCTTTATTGTTGATTCCTTCCATTACGCCGCTAGTGGTGCGACTGATAAAGTAATTACATATTCCTTGTAAATGAGTGCTAATTGTGCGGGCAACTTTACTATAAAATACCCGAGCTTGGGCTAACCATTTCTTCATCCTAATTACACCAGTTTTGACGGTGGTAGTAGTTTGGTAAATTTCTCGGAGTTCTTCTTTAATACAGTAAGCCATCTTCAAGCAAGGTGATTGAGACAAAATCTGCTGTAGCTTTTGATTTTCCTCTTCAGTTAAGTCCTCCGAATTTTTCAGCAAAAGGAATCGGCTACCTTGAGCTTTGATTCCTACTATTTGTCGCAACTTATTTAACCGTTGATTAACTAACTTCATCACATGAAATCTATCAATAACTACAGCAGCATTAGGGAAAACTTCTGCAATGACTTTTGGAAAGCCTCCCCACATATCTACGCTGACTTCTTCTACTTGCTCCCTCACCTCTAATGGCTGCTGCTTCAAGGCTTCTATAATTTCTTCTTGTTTATGACTATCGATAACTTCTAACAAATTTCCCGTCTCGGCATTGGCAACCATTGTGATAAAATCTCTATACCCTTTTCGTTGACTGATTTCATCCATTGTCAGCTTTTTTACTTGTCCCCAGTCTTTTTTTTTTCGCTACTAATCCGCCGGAATATTCCTTCTACTTCTGCACAACTTAAGTACTCTATCCGGCTAATTTCGGCAACATTTGAACTAAGAACTCTTTCGTAAATATGTTGTTCATATCTCTTAGTATAGTTCCTTCTTTCGGCCAAAAATTCTATCTTTTCTGTACTATATCTTTGACATTTAGGACAATAAAATCTCCGCCGGGGTACTCGTAAGTATACTGGTTTACCGAAGCTGGACAAATCTCTGACTAGTATCTGAGTTGTTTGATGTAATTCTGCTGTGTAATAATTGCAATGAGGGCAGTAGGTTCCGCGATTTAACAGTTTCAGATGAAGGCAAACGTAACCTTCTACTTCTTGATAACCTTCGACCGTAGTTTCAGCTAAATCAAGTAAATTATCTAGTAAAGAAGTCATCTTTTTCCAGAGCTTTTGAGTAGTTTAATATTTAATGTACCAGTTGCGGTACTTCTACAGATCATTTTTCTACAGAAACTCTGGCAAACCCTCCATTAAAGAGGGTTTGCCAGAGTTTCTGTCTGACATGAAGAGTTGTTGATAAGTTATGTTTATCACACACTTTAGAGGAGAGCCCAAATTGTGCGATCGATAACAGCAGAAGCCTTACAGGATAATGGGTGTACTCGTGCGAGCGCCCAGTTTCCAGATCCAACCGTGTATAGAGCGATATCAACACAAAATTATTAGGGATTAGACAGGGAAAAAACGAAAATTTAACCCCTATTTTTTAGTAACGTTTTGCTGAATTTCAATTAAATTTTCTCTTTCGACCTATTCAAAGCATTGTGGTGGATAGATGAAGTAAAATGACTAAATTTATCCTTTTGCAGGTGGAGTTATGGGAAGAATTCTCACCCTGGAACGGGTAAGGTTGATGGTAATCAAAGCACCAGATTCAAGTTCTGATTCAAACTGACGTAATGCTTCTATTACTATATTTTCTATGCTGGCAGGTAGAAGATCTTGAGTCCGAACTTGAATCACGCTGGGTGCTTCTGCTTGAGTAGCTGCTAACAGGATGCCAAAATCTAGATCGTTGGTGAAGACAACATAACCATTGGTGCTTGCCCAGTTCATGATGACGCGATCGGTTGCTCTTGGATCGCCGATATTTGACCAATGAACTGACTCTATTCCGTGTTTTGCAAAGACTTGAATCCAGTCCGGTGAAAGGTTCATGTCAATTAGTATTTTCATACTGAAGTTAGAGGTACTTCTACTTCTTCAACTCGCCACGCTGCATAAGCAAGTGCTTCATAAATATCTGCTTCTTCCAGATAGGGATATGCCTGCAATATTGTGGTTGGGGAGTGTCCTGATGCTACTAAACCAACAATTGTTCCGACAGTTACTCGTAAACCTCTGATACAAGGTTTTCCGCCCATTACTTCGGGATTCATTGTGATTCTAGTTAGTTGTTTCATATTTTTATCGCTCCTTTTATTAGCATTGTATCATTGCTGGCGATCGCATTTCCCCTTCAGAAATCCTGTTTCTCCAAAAAAACAGTTTTCTAAGTTAACTCAAAAGGTTTTTCGAGAAAAAGAGGAGCGAGTTATTAGGTCTAATTAATTTTTATTTATCAGTATTTTCATTTCTTTAGTCATTCAAAGATAAATTTTTTATAGACTAGCTATTGCCATAGTTCGTCTCTAATTATTGAATTGTATTTGCCTATCATCTCTGCTAATCTCCACTTATAAATATTTATCTGTACCCATGAAAATCCCAGCATTCTTTCGTGTTTGTGTGGTGGCGAGTCTATTTCATATAGAAATCCCAAAGTAGACTTGAGAACTGATTTACGGATTCCCAACAAGCTATGTCGAGCTTTCCGGGGGGTGTGTTCTCGAATTGAAAGTAAGATTAAAGGCGAATTAACACAACGTATTGAAGCAAAAGTAACTAACGAATTGAACGATCCAAGAATCAAAGCTAAGGTGGCAAATACAGTTAAACAATCACTAGCTAACCGTTTGGGTCAATACAGAAACTGGGAAATTGCTAGAGTCTCTAGCAAAGGCAACAACTTTATCTTAACCTTGAGAAATTAGAAGCTTGGCTCGCCCAGCCGAATGCTTTTACTGCTTGATAGACTACTGCTTGTATTCTTGCATAAGTTCCTAAATATGAGATATATAGACAAGCAGAAATCTATCTTAGTATTCGGCGGTTGGACTCTTAAGGCTATGCGATTAAAACAATTTTTCGGGATTGCATCTACTACTTTACTCCTAATTATTTGGCAGACTTTTCCAGTCAATATTTCAGGATTATTGGGAAACTATCCGAAAGCGATCGAGTATCACCAGCAGTATTTGGTACTTACTAGGGAGATTGAAGACCGCCTAAGTGAGGGATTTGCGCTGTGGTATCTCGGTAATGCTTACAATTCTTTACGAGACTATACTAAAGCAAATGACTACTACCAGCAGTCTTTGGTAATTGCACGGGAAACTAAAAATTCTCTACTCGAAGGACTAGTGCAGAAAAGTTTAGTAGAAACCCAAAATTAGAAAATTATTGTTCAATTCAAGTATCAGCTAGATCGACGCAACGCAACGCGATCGCACAAAAGCTAAAAGTGCGATCGCTCGCACCAGTTCCTTAAGTTGGAGGTTGCACTACAACCTTCTTTTTGAGCGCAGGCTTGGGCTTATCAATGATAGTAGGTGGCTCACTTCCGGCTTCATTGACGTTACTCGCTTCCTGGGCTTTAGCCCGCTTCTGCTGTTTCTTCAATTCCAGCACTTCTGCCTTCAATGCCTTACCAGGTTTGAAGTGTGGCGGTATCTCAGAAGTAGGTATTCCATTCAAGGATTCAAATCCAAATATATCCCTACCTGGAATGAACCGTGCTTTTATTTCCACAAAATAACGCTTACCCTGCTCTTCCTTCTCAAGCTTTGGATTAAATCGGAATGGTGGGACAAGAGCATCTTTCCAAATTAATGGAAGATGTTGAGCTTTCATGAATCGCAGTTTTCGTGCCGAGTCTAGCGGTTTAATTCTGGCTTTAGTCTCCTCATTAAAGTTCCGAAAAATTGAAATGCACGGTGTTTTACACACTGGAATAAATTGCCACAATCCACAAAGTTTAAACTCGAAATCTTGTGCAGCAAACACATCCTTATCAGATGAATTATCCTCACCATTTATAGGTGCAAACCCTACAAGTGAGAATCCTAATATGTGTGTTTTGTCTCGCCCTGGAAAATGCAACGCTTGGGGATATACCGTTAGCCTTAATTCTTTGGTTTCGTTTTCTCCTACTTCCAGTTTGAGTGCATCCCAAGCTCTCATCCCTTTCTTGTGAGGCGCGTATTTCAAGGGGTACTCCTTCCCTTGTATCTTGACAAATGCTCTGTTGTTTTGGGAGTCCAACCTGACGTTCCCTGGTAAAATCCCAATAGCTTGAAATAATTTGGGCTTCTGTTCGCTAGGTTGTGGTTCGCTGGTCATAAATAAAAAGTTAGTCCCTAATATTTGGGCTTTTTCTAGCTATCATAGCTCAAAATTTAAACTTCCTTCCCACAACGCAAGTTGCATCAATAGCAGGTATTGGATAAAGTCTTTTGGTTTTGCCCAAATTAAAACTGCTATTGATGTAGTGTTCAGCGAATTACCAAAGTTGCCTGAATCGCCAAAAAATGAAGATAAAAAACTACCTTTTTTAATTTAAATTTAACCTGATTTTGTCAAAATTGGATTAAGAAAATTTATATTTGGCAAGATTACTATCAAGAAAAAATTGTTATGAAACGAAAATTATCGCCTTATTTTCCGATTTGGTTAACTTTATGCCTGGGGATGGGACTCTCTTGTACTGTGGGAATTGTGCTACAAAATTTAGAACGATCTAGTCAAGTTAATCGATTTTCTAAATATACGGATAGATTAACCATAACTTTACAGCGTCAAGTGCGGGAATACTTTCAAGCTACGATCGCATTATAGCCAGTCTAAATGAGTCATGAAAGAAGTAAAAGGGTAATCTGGTAAAATAAGAACGGCTTGTAACCGAGAAGTAGAAATGACGACAGTAGAAGATTCAGAAGTTAGAAAACAGCTAAAGACTCTCGAAGATTTTATTAAAAGTAATCCTAAATCGGCAGAAATGAAGAGAGCATTAGCAGCTAAATTGGCGTTAGAGGGATATAGGTATGAGAAAATTAAAGAAATTTTAGCAGTCTCAGTAGGGTTTATCAGTAAATGGTTTAATGCTTTTAAAGTCGGCGGTAAAGAAGCTTTAAAATCCCAGTACAAAGGCACAGAAAGTTATTTAAGTCGAGAAGAGAGAGCCGAAACAATTGCGTGGTTAATTCAGCAAAAAGCTTGGGATATTTCCGAATTAGAAACTTATTTAATTGACAAATATGATGTAGTTTTTCAATCGCGACAAAGCTATTATCAGATTTTCCAAGAAGCGAAAATCTCTTGGCAAAAAGGAGAACAGGTGAATCCTCGATATGATGCAGAACTAACTAAAAAAAAACCAAGAAATTGCCGACCTTCTGGAAAAACATCGCACCGAAATAGAGACCAGAAAGCTGGTGGTGTATATTATTGATGAATGTCATCTGCTGTGGGACGATATTTGTGGTTATCTGTGGAATTTCATCCAAGAACCAGTGAAAATTCCCCTGTTAAATCCCAAAGAAAGACAGACTTATTATGGAGCTTTAGATTTATTAACGAAAGAATTTATTCTCAACCCTTATCCCCAAGGAAATGGAGAAAACACTGTTAATTTTGTCACTCAATTACAACTAAGAAATCCCGGAGCCAAAATTTTATTGATTTGGGATGGAGCTAGTTACCATAGAGGAGAGGAAATGAAAAAATTTTTAACTCAGCAGAATCAAGGAATAACTCCTGAAGAATGGAAAGTTACTTGTCATAGATTTGCGCCTTACGCTCCCCAAGAAAATCCTGTAGAAGCAATTTGGCTACAGTTAAAAAATTTACTAATAGAAAGCTTAATTACACAAAGGATATACGGACTGGTCATGGGGTATGAAGACTTAAATGATCACGAAGAATTACGTCATGATCCAATGTTTGCTATAGCATTAGGAAATGGTAATCAGGAGCAAGTTTTCTTCAATACTTATTACGCAGGATACTGCTATACTCCACTATATATTTTTTGTGGAAAACACTTATTGGCAGCCAAGCTACGACCTTCAAATGTAGATCCAGCAGCCGGGGCTTTAGAAGAATTACAGAGAATTATTAAACAAATTCGTGAGAAATGGAGTAATGTCCAGATTTTAGTCCGAGGAGATAGTGCCTATTCCAGAGACGATATCATGACATGGTGTGAATCGCAGACTGGTTCGTTTTGTGGTTACTTCACTAACTACCAATAAAGTACCTCCTGCTCAAGTCTACACGCAAAAATATTGTAAGCGAGGCGAGATGGAAAATCGCTTTAAGGAGCAACAACTTGAACTTTTTAGTGATAGAACCAGCACCCATACATTCGCTGGAAATCAATTAAGATTATGGTTTTCTTCTCTGGCTTACGTTTTGATGAACGCATTGCGTCAACAATGTTTAGCGAAGACGGAACTACAAAACGCTCAAGTCGGAACTATTCGTACTAAATTACTAAAACTAGGCGCATTGATTACTGTAAGCGCCGGGCGAATTTTAGTTGCGATTACTAGCTCTTGTCCGTACAAACATATCTTTGCTGCTGCTTACAGATGCTTAAAAATGCTCCCAAATACCGCTTAATCTAAAGTCAAGGTGCATTTTCTAAGTCTCTAATTAATGAGACTTTGGCTTGGTTTTATCTAAGCCCGGTTTTGTAATGTTTAATTTTATGAACACAGCATTTCGATTTCAGTACTAAGATAAATAGAGTAATTATTTTATCTTGATAAATCACGAATTATACTTAACTTATTTCCCTACCTAAATTTCAATTGATGATGTATCAAAAAAAGTCTTACATCAGGTCATGTAAATTGATTTTTTATTGTTTGTGAGAAATGCGGGTTTCAGTTTTGGTTCTGGACGTGCGGGAGATATTAATTTATCGGCGGAGCAGTTGAGAGTGTTAAACGGAGGACAGTTTTCATCTCCAGCTTTCGGCATTGGTAACGGAGGAAATATTGCTATAAATTCAAATAATGCTGTTGAAGTGATTGGTTCTATTCCAGGTATCTTTCAGTCTAGTGCTATAGGCGCTGCGTCACTTAATCAGGGAAACGGTGGTAGTTTAATCATAAATACATCCAGATTAGTTGTTCGGGATGGAGGGGTAATTAGTCCATCTGGTTTGGCAAGTGGGAATGCTGGAAGTCTTACGATCAATGCAACTGATTCTGTTGAAGTAACTGGCAGAGCGGTTGGAGGTGGACTTCCCTCTCGAATAGAATCAGCAGCCATTATTGAAAGTGAACCTGTTCGGCAACTTTTAGGACTCCCAGACGCTCCCTCCGGCAACTCCGGCAGCGTCACCATCAACACCCCCCGCCTCACCTCGCCGACGGTGCCAGAGTCAGCGCCGCCAACGAAGGCACGGGCACCGCAGGCAACCTGAACATCAACGCCAACTCCATCGTCCTCCTTGACAGCAAAGGTGGCATCACCGCCGCCACCGCATCTGGCGAAGGCGGCAACATCAACCTCAGCACCAACTTCCTGCAACTGCGTAATGCCAGTCAAATCTCCACCCAACCCAAGGTTTATTTAACTCTGCCGATAGCAGCATTACCGCTTCCTCTCAATTAGGCGTTTCCGGCATCGTCTCGATTAACTCTCCTGAAGTACAACCGAACACCACAATAGTCGAATTAGCCAGTCAACTACCAGACCCGACGGGGAAGATTATTGTCGGTTGTGCCAGACCGGGGGAAAATACTTTTACCGTCACCGGACGTGGTGGTTTACCTGAATCTCCTTCCATGCCGTTTCGGAGTGAAGAAATTTGGCAAGACCTGACCGATTATAGCGCCCAGTTGTCGCCCAGAGAATCAGAACCCCAAAAGCCAGCACTCAGGAGTCGAGAAGAACGAAAACCACAGACCCTAGTAGAAGCAACCAATTGGCGCAAAAATGCCCAAGGTCAAATAGAACTGTTGAGCAACACACCTGAAGGCGAGAATAATTACAGGCAAAACTTACCTTCTTCTTGCGTGATTCAGAACAATTGATTACCTAAAACTTGAGCGAGATTATCTGTAGTAGTACCGACTACAACCAATTACCAATTAAAACAAAAGGAGCCCAGAAAAAAGGATGTTTGTATTCGGAATTACTCAGTAAAGTTAACTGAGCTTGACGTAATGCTTCGGCTTTTGTAACACTATCTTTAGTGAGTTGACGATAAAAATCGATCATTAATTGAGCGGTTGATTCGTCACGTACAGACCACAAGGTAGCTAGGGTACTGCGGGCACCCGATCGCAAAGCCATCCCAGCTAAACCTAATGCAGCACGGCGATCGCCTTGGGCTGTTTGACAAGCACTTAAAACTAAAAGTTGCAGTGGATTGGGCAAATTTCGATTCCGCACTTGCAAGAGTTCATCTAATTCCTTAACATTAATTCTGCCATCCCATGTCAGGAGAAAAGTTTCTTCGGGATTAGAACTAAATTGACCGTGAGTAGCTAGGTGAATCACATTAAAATCTTCTTTTTTTACATAAGTTTTAAAATGTAAACGAGTAAATTTATTATTCAGTAAAATTGTTGGATGTGAATTAATTTCATCAGCGATTTCTTTCATTTCGTAAGCTACAGCTGGTAAAGGAGCAAAACCTTGAAGTCCTTCGGTTAATCCAGCTGTTAGTAAGTTAATGTTTCCTTTTGGTAAAGTTTGCGGACTGAGAAGATGTAATCCCGAACTAAGAGCAACTGCATACTGTTCGATTAAATATTGTTTACCATCATGGAGTGCTGCGAGCGGTATATTTCGTAAAAATCCATCTAAAACAAAAACTAAAGTTTTGATTCCGTTACTGTCTAACTGTGCTTTGATTGGTTTAATTAGCCAATTATACACTTCTTGGGAATAGCGGAGGCGTTCTTTGTCGGAATATTCTAAATTGAATGAGGAGTAGAGTTTTTGTAAAGTGCGATCGATTTCTGTTTTAGGTAATCGAGTAGTATAATGTTGCAGGGGTTGTTGAGGAATAGATACTATTACTTCTAAGCGATCGCTCAAAAAAATCGGATAAATTATCGCCGCTGTCGGGTCTACATTGTCAATTCGTACTGGGCTAACATTTAAGCAAGTATCTTTGAAGAAATTATCTAATTCTGCTAATTGTAAAGCCTGGATTACTTCCCGTGCCATTTTGATTTGCTCTTGGGTAGAATTTTCTTGCAGTAACAAATCAACAAATTCCCGATTAATCGGTTCGATACTTTCGCTAAAATCAAGTTGAATTTCTCTATTAGCTGTAATTATATCATTTCGTAAAGTTTGAATAGCATTAAAGGCTTCTTGATAAGCAACAAGTGCTTCGGCGCGTTTATTTTCTTGACGGTAAATTCGACCGATTTTCCTAGCACTACTGATGATTAATTGATTAGCACTTTTATTTTGGGCTATTTGCAAAGCTTGTTGGGCAAGGCGTTTAGCTTCTTGATTCTGTTTTTGGTATTCGTAAATTTGACTCAGTTGATTGAGTGCGTAAGCTTGGGCTAGTTCGTCGGAAAGCGAGCGAGAAATTTTGATTGCTGTAGCTAAATCATCAGCGATTTCTTGCCAATTAGGAATTGAGGAATTACCAGGATTTTGAATTGCTAATAGAGTTAAACTTTCCGCCAAATTGACTCGAAGGTAAACAGAGGAGCGACTGGGTGAAAGATTAGCAATTTGCGCTTTGATTTGGGGAATTAAGCTAAGGGGTATTTGGGAGCTTTTTTCTTCTACAATTAAGCTTAATTGATTTAGTTGTGCTTTAGTTTTTAACAAAGAATCGCTGGCAAGTTCTATGGCTTTTTGATACAAATTCAGCGATTCTTTGGTTGCTTGTAAGTTTCTGGCTATGTTACCTAAATTTAGTAAGGTAGCAGCGCGATCGTTATTGGTGATTTCTGGATCTTTGAGCGTGAAACTTTGTTGTAAAACTGCGATCGCTTGTTCGGAATCACCTATTAATTGCAATACATTTCCTAAACTTCGCAATCCAGATGCTTTGAATTTTACATCTTTTAATTCCTGAAGTTGTGAGATTATTTCTCTAAGCAAATAGTAAGCATTGCGGTACTGTCCCATAATCCGTAATGCTTGCACTTGATTAATTTGACTTCCCAATACACCCCTTTGATTTTCTGCTTTTTGATATAAAGATTGAGAGGTTCTCCAAGTTAATAAAGCTAACTCTGTATTCCCCAATTTCAGTTGCAATCTTCCTTTGGTATTTAAAGCTTGTGCCAGTGCAGACAACCTACTTCGCTCTTGATTATTTTGAGTTTCTAATAATTTAATGCTGCGCTCGATACTTGTACTAGCAAGTTGCCATTCTCCCAAATCTTGATAAGCGGAAGATAAATAATTTAACACTACAGCTTGGGGTAAAATCAGCCCTTGTGCTGTCAAATTCCGCAGTTGTTGTTGCCAGAGTTCGATCGCCTCTTGGTAACGTCCCTCTTCATACAATTTTATTCCTAGTTCTGGCGATCGTTCGGATGCTGACGCTTGTTCCATTACTACCGTAGTGTAAGGAGAACCAGCGAAAATAGGTAAAACTAATAATAACAATACTGTGAAAAACCCTACCGCAATGTATAAATAAGACCGCCATAAAAGCCTTTTGCAGTTTTTGAGCGACTGAAAAAGAGTTTTGGTTAAAATTTTGTACATAAGTAATAGTTATTTAAACATTTTTGGGTTCTGTTCGTCTTCTTAACAATGATAATTTTCTATTTAATCACATAATATCATGAGATAAATAAGCATAAGATTAAGCTTATCTTAAGCCTAAGTATTGACCGATTGACAATTTTTTACTTAAAATTTCGACAAGGAGAGAATCATTGATTTTTAAGTCAATATTATCGGATGATTATTTTCAACAATCTGACGCGAAATTGACAACCCTGATTAAGAACAAATCAATAAGCTTTCGATTTACTGTGCTGCTCAATCCATTGCAAAATTCCTGCATCATCAAATTCTTGTACTAGTTCTAGGATGCGCTGGCAAAATGGAGTATATTGAGAGTTAAGCTTTTGGAGTCGCTCGGCTTCCTGTTCTATTTTTTCAATATCACCGATACGGGCGGAGTGGTGCAAAGTTTCTAATTCTTGCTCGGTAGGTACAATAATTTTTTTAGTTGATTTAGTTTGAGTTTTCGGTTCTGTGATATGGCGATCGATCACCCATTCTATCCCTAAACGAACTCTTAATTTTTCTAAAAGGTCTGGTATTTGTATTGGTTTAGTCAAAAATTCGTCATTACTGACAAGAGGTGTTTGTTGTTTGTTTAGACAAAAGGTGTTAGCAGACATGGCGATAATCGGAATTTGCTGCAATTCTGGCGTGTTTCTGATCTGGCGAATCATTTCAAACCCATCCATTTTTGGCATGACTAAATCAGTTAAAATTAGATCGGGTTTGGCGATCGCAGCTTGTTTTAATCCCTCAACTCCATCACTAGCTTCAATCAATTCAAAACCATAAGGTTTAAGTAAATCAACGATTAAACTACGGCTTTCGGTGCGATCGTCTACTACTAATAATTTTACCGATTCTTTCCCGGTAAAACCAGCGATCGCTTCCGGCTTAAGAAGCTTAACTGCTGTTATTTCTCCTCCCCCTAGTTCTAAATTTAAGTCAAAATAGAATTTACTTCCTACACCCAATTCCGAAGAAACTTGTAATGTCGAACCCATCATTTGTAAAATCTTTTGACTAATCGCTAATCCTAAACCCGTTCCTTCTGCTTTCCGTTGATTTTCTCCTACTTGCTCAAAGGGCAAACATATCTTATCTATTTGTTCTGGTAAAATTCCTACCCCAGTATCTTCTACCTCAAAGTGAATTTTAGTAGTTGGTTTCTCTCCCATTTCTACCAAACGATCGTCTACTACCATTACTTTAAAAGTAACTGAACCTGTATCTGTAAATTTTATAGCATTGCTTAATAAATTGATTAACACTTGTCGCAGTCGCTTTTCATCAGTACGGACTTGCTGCGGTAAATCTGGGGAAAATTCACAGTGAAAAATTAAGTCCTTGGCTTCAGCTTTAATCCGACAAATTTCGGTTACACCTACTAGTAAGTTTGGTAAATATAAGTCGTGGCTATAAATCTCTAACTTTCTGGCTTCGATTTTTGCTAGGTCTAATAAATCGTTAATCAGATTTAACAAATGGGAACCGCTTTCATAGATTACGCTAATACCTTTGCGGTCTTCTCGACTTAAAGTTTTAGAACGTTCTAAAATTTGGGTATAGCCTAAAATTCCATTTAAAGGAGTTCTTAATTCGTGACTCATAGAAGCGAGAAATTCACTTTTGGCTTGATTGGCTGCGTCCGATGCCTCTTTAGCCAATTTTAATTCTTCAGTTCTTTCTTTAACTTTTAATTCTAAATTTTGGGAATATTGAGCTAATTCTTGATTGGCTTTAGCTAACTGTTGGTTGGTTTTTTTTAACTGCCATTGGTTGTAGTAATTATTGGTTAAAATTGCTGAGATAGTAATGGCTAAAACGGGAGAAAAAACGGGGATTACCCAACCTTGTAAAAAGGCTACATAGCTGATTCCCAAAACTGACGTTCCGGCAACAGTGACACTAAAAATTGTACTGAGAAAAAAGCTGTTACTCCCGAAAAATTTCCGGTGCAAAATGCTCCAAGTCCCAGTGGCACTAATTACAGAACAGAGTAAAATCCATAATTGATTAAAGGTTCTGTTCCCCGGTTGTAAGTTGGTGCGTCCTTCTAAGGCGGTGCTAATAATTTGACTGCTCAGGTTAGCATGAATAACCACACCTGGAGTAAAGTCGGTTTTACCAAATAAAGCGTTGCTGTGAGGTGTTTGGACAATATCGTTAAGGCTAGCAGCTGTAGCGCCAATTAATACGATCCGATCGCGCATTAAATTCGCTGGAATCTGATTATTTAATACCTGCTCCATTGATATATTTAGAAAGTGATTTAGCTGCCCTCGATAATTAAGTAAAATTTGATATCCTCCGCTATCTTTGGCAACATAACCTCCTTCATCTCCTTGCAATGGCAGAAAAACACCTTGACCTAAACCAAATTTTTTCTGTTTTTCATCGAGCAGTTTTAGTTCTATACCTTTTCGTTTCAGGTAATCTAGTGCCACCCTTACTCCTAATCCTTGTTTTGCTTGACCTGAAGCAGAACGGACTGACAATAAACCTCGCCGCACTTTGCCATCGCTATCGATTAGTATATCGGCGGCTCCTACTTGATTTCGTTTGGCTAAAATTGGCGGTGGGGCGATCGCTTCTGGCAAAACTTTTTCTAATCCAATCAGATTGGGCGTAGATTTGTACAACTCAATTAGTTCTTGATGTCCCGGTTCTACTGGTAAGTCGCGATATAAGTCTAAGCCTATTACTGCTGGTTTTTGTGCTTTGATATTTTTCAGTACTTGGGTTAATTGCCGATCGGACATCGGCCATCGCCCTACCGCTTTTATATCAGATTCTCCCACAGTGACAATTACAATCCGATCCTCGGATGGGTCGGCTGGACGTAACCCCCAAAATTGGTCAAGCGTTACCCATTCAAACAGTTGAAAAGCTCCCGTATTGCTGCCAATCATAATTGTGCCAGCGACACTAACAGCGATGACCAGAACCTCTCGCCACCCCTGCATCCAATTTTTTATTTGAAGCTTCATTAACTACAACTGTTCTGTTAAAGATTCTTGAGCCAAATGTTCTAATCCTACTTGCTGTAATAAATCAGCCCACTCTTTCTTCAGGGAGATATTTTCTGGTTGATCCAAGCGAGCTTCACTCAAAATATTGAGCGTATCATACCAAATTCCTGACTTGGCATACAAAGCTGCTAGTGCGATCGCTCTTTGGGACTCCCCAGCATTTCTTCCCTTCAAAGTTTCCGGTATTACTGGAGCAGAAACCCGCTTTACCCATCCTGAAATACTGTAAGCATCTGGACGTAAAATTTCCCCTGGTTTTAGCAAAATCACCGACCATTGGTAGGGTTTATTCATTGACAAAGCTGGTGCTTCTGCTGGTAATTTTATAGCAACAATACCACCTGTTTTCTTTAATTGAAAAGTTGTTTGATAGTGTTGCTGACGATCTTCGCTGTACAAGCTAAAGAAAACTTCCGATTCAGATGTGGGAGGAATGTAAACAAAGAAGGTAGGACGTTCCGATCCAGTCCAACCTATATTAGTAGTTGGCAATAAAGCTGCTGGTTGAAGCAAGTTTGAATCGTTCCGGGAACCTCCCCCTTTCGTATTTTCAGGCGGTGTATCTCCTGAAGGCATAAAACCTACTCCTTCACGAGAACCTCCCCCCCTGGCGCTGGTAGGAACTTTATCATCATTGGGGATAAAACTAATATCGCCGCGAGAACCTCCTCCCCTTGCAGTTGTCGGAGCTTTATCATCATTAGGTAGAAAACTGATATTGCCGCGAGAACCTCCCCCTTTAGCAGTTGTCGGAGCTTTATCATCGTTCGGCATAAAGTTAATATTGCCGCGAGAACCTCCCCCCAATGCGCGACGAGGAACTTCGCTACCAGGCGGTTGAAACTCAATATTAACTGTTACAAAATTATTAACTGCTTCTCCAGCCCAACTAACTGTATTTACCATAACAATTAATGATAATGAGGCGAGGGCCACTAAACTTAATTGGCGCTTGATTCTGGTGCCTTTTCTAGTTTTTTTTCGGTTCAGCATAAACCAAATATTCTCGGTTGTTCAACCAAAATATTTTATCAGATTTTCCCTAGTTTATGACAATTGTTTACCACAACTTCCGAAAACTTTAATCAAGAGAATTAAATTTTATCGGTTTTTTTAAAGAATCTTTAAATAGTAAATTTACTCTCCGGGTTTCTGCGGATTTTTTAATTAATGTCACCTTAAACTTAGGGGTGGTCGTCTGCCATCCTCATAGACAACTTCTTTCACGTTCAAATTGCTAGGAGTAATAGGGCGCTGCCCATCAATTAAGAGAGTTTTGTTAGTCTCCAATGAACTAGCCGCAATGGGACGAGTACCATCTACTTCGATCGTGTCGCGGATGTCAACATCATCAGCAACGACTGGACGATCGCCATCAATTGGCAACACATACTTTACCTCAAAATCGCTCTCATCAATAGGACGATCGCCATCTATCTGAAGCATCAAAGCAAATATTATTTATAACTAAGCCCAAGCTGCAAAAGAAGTGACACCAGCCCAGTCACCAGAGGAAGTTTGACCAACAATATAAAAAACATAAGAAACTGTCATCCCAAACATATAAGTACGCAAATTACTAATATTTGCCTCCAAAAATTCATCTAAAACTAAATAAACTTGAGCATCTGACAGTTCTTCTTCACCATAATATTCCTCTTCATGAAATAATTTACATACAGGAAAAGTTCTGGCAAAACCAATGGCTTCTAATAAACTATGAATCATACTTGCTCTAGTTGCACCTACTCGCACTGTCCAACCCTTATCTGTATAGAAACCAAAAATTTCTGGTTCAAAAAAATCTAAGTCTTGTAAAACTTGCTGTAATCTATCAACCAAATTGGCTGTAGCTTCGTTTTCTGATTGATATTCACTCTCTTTAATTTGTTCAGAGTTATATATTCCCATTTGCCCACAGTCTTCATTATCGGTAGGAATATTTGCTGAAATTCCCACCCATTCCCCTGATGCGGTCATTCCAATAATAATGTGAAAGTTGTCTTTTGGGTCGTGTAATGTGCGAATTTTCAGTAATTCTAAATTTGTTAAATGAGATTGTAGTAAATTGGACTTTGGACAAAAGAAAAGTTGCTTCGCGATGTTATAACGCGAAGTAATTATAATTAATAATGAAGAATTAGGTTGATTTAAGCAGCAGTCGGTGTCGAAGACGGGTTCTTTTTCATCTTTTTCCCCTTTTTGACCACAGGATATCGTTTTCTTTTCTCTTTGGAGTCACCTTGTACCCGCCCGCTCGAAAAACCACGAGGTTTGGGAGAAACTGCCGGAGTACCAATCGTGCGAATAATTCGGTAGAAGTCTCTTTGCACTAAACTAGGTGTTATAGAATGATGAGTTTTTTTGTGATAAGATTTTTCTTTTCGGGCGAGGAAGAGCTGACACCAATTCTCTGGCTGCCCATAATTGGATATAAGCCAGCTGCGTTAGTTGAACCCAATTTTCTTCATGCTCTACATCTGGGGTTTGAAAAGAATTCATCAACAAACGTTGTTTGTTAAAGCGCAAAGTATGTTCCATATCAAATCGTTGTCGGTAAGATAAATAGCAGTCCATAATAGTTAATTCATTTCGCCTAGTACCAAGCACAATTAACCACATCGGATGCCATAATTGCTGACCAAATTCATCAGTAACCCTCACCTGTAATAAAGTAAAAGGATGTTGGTGCATCGGATATTCTTTCGTTCCCCGCATCAACATTTGATGCCAAGCAGAGATGTTTAATTGCAGACAACGCCCACGACGAGTAGTGAAATTTGTCTGTACTGTTTCATCAGGTTGATGCCAAGTAGTTTCATCTTTTAAATCAAATCGTTCTCCATACCACAGTCGGTGTCCCCGACCGGAATTAGCTGTTTCACTACTGGATGGTTGACGATAGAAAACTCGATTGCTACGTACTCTCGTGATTAGCACCAAATTAGACTCTTTGGAGAGTGCATCTAGAAATTGACGTTGGGAGTAATAACTATCAGCTACCAGCACAGATAATTGTTCTTGTTCAAAGGCGGGACAATGATGGAGTGTTGTATCTATCTGCTCTACTCCCACAGCTATACTATTAGTATTAGATCTGACTCTTTGGGTGCTTAAAGGAATTGACCAAGGGATATTTTGAGTGCCTTCTGACTCTGGCAGAAATGATAATAAAGAGTACTGATGCCCGATGTTAATCGGTTTATTACCTTTAATAGTATTCGGTTGATGGATGTATGTCCGGTCTGGTAATGTAGGAGAAAATGGGCGTGGGATGGGGGTTGTGTCCAAACCAAATAAATGAAAATTTCGCTTAGTCGGTGCTTTAATTAATGGAGAAAGCGTTTTTAGTAGAGATTTTTGAAGTTGTTTTCTTTCGGCAACTGCTGTGTTGGGGCTACTCGGTACAAAAAATTGTCTAATTGCTTTATATAAAGCACTATAACCGCGACGGAAAGAAGGATGCTCACATAATTCTACTGGGGTTTGAGCCGTGATATTTCCCGTAATAGCATCCAATAAATCCATTACACTGTCACGATTAAGAGGGAAGTTAGCGTAAACATTTTGGCGAAATTGCTGAAATTGAGCGAGTTGGTCTTCACAGGATATGGTAGACATCAAAAAATGGTAAAAGAGAGTTTTTGTTAACAATAGTCGCGAAGTATTTTACCATTTAATTACACATTTGTTTTCTATCTAGTTATGAAGCACGCCAAACCAAAACTGGCTCCCAACTTAGCTAAAAGAGCAGAACGCTTAACTGCTACTATCGCGACTTTAAAAGTTAAAATTCAACAAATTTACGATGAAGGTGAGGTATCTCCCAAGGGGTGCTACGTGGCCCGTTATCAGGTACGACAACAACAGAAAATTTATTGGTACTACAAATTACAGGCGACTGAACCGATTTTTGAGCAAGCATTCATATCCCCAAAAGAAGAGTAAGTATAGACATTTGGGACGCGCTGGTAGTGAGGAGCATATTACCGCAGTAGTCCAGGTGGTTAGACGTAACCAAATTGATGAACTTGAACGGACGATTAATTCTTTAACTAATAGTTTACTTGACTTATATTATGACGGTGAAAGTGAGATTGTTCCCGATAAATTCGATTGATTAGTGTATAAATTTCTCACCCCACCTCTTGACATTAAAGCTTGTTAAACAACAATTTACTTCGCGCTCGTTAGTCGCGAAACGCTTTTCTTCTTTGTCCAAAGTCCAAACCTTAGCTGACCATAATTATAAATTTTTATTTCCCCCCTTCGTTGTTAGCCAATTCCCGCCAATAAATTGAGTATTTATACTTAATTTATTGGGTCAAATGTTTTTTAGCGATAGCTTCGCTCGCCGCCAGCATCGCCTCTCCCTAAAAAACTAGTTATTTTGTACTATATTTTGATTTTCAAAATGGAGGTTAATACTCTGTTTATTTCAAAATGAGAATTGCTGGATGATTGCTATTGAACAAGAAAACCCGATTCTCAAAGGGGTTTTATCGAAGGTTTACGCTAAACAAAATTTAGATAAGGCTTCTTTGGGGGGATTAATTGATTTAATTGGCAGTTTTAAGTTAGTTAGTGAGAAAAAAGGGGCGGCTGAACAATTAGAATTAGATTTAGAACAGAATGCGAAAAAGTTACAGCAAGCGGATGTTTTAGGGCGGGTTTATGAATATTTTTTAGGACAATTTGCTTTGGAGGAAGGACGGAAAGGCGGACAGTTTTACACGCCGGAATGTATTGTTAAATTGTTAGTGGAGATGTTAGAACCCTACAATGGGCGGGTTTTTGACCCTTGTTGTGGTTCTGGGGGAATGTTTGTTCAAAGTGAAAAGTTTGTGGCTAATCATCAAGGGCGGTTAGATGATATTTCTATTTATGGACAGGAAAGCAACGAAACCACATTTAAGTTATGTAAGATGAATTTGGCAATCAGGGGGATTGATTCATCGAATATTAAATGGAATAGTGAAGGGTCTTTTTTGAATGATGCCCACCCGGATTTGAAGGCGGATTTTATATTAGCTAATCCTCCGTTTAATGATAGTGATTGGGGAGGGGAACTGTTACGCAGTGATGGACGGTGGAAGTATGGAACTCCGCCAACGGGTAATGCTAATTTTGCTTGGGTACAGCATTTTATTTATCATTTAGCCCCGACTGGAAGTGCTGGGTTTGTGTTGTCGAATGGTTCGCTTTCTTCTAATACAGGGGGTGAGGGGGAAATTAGGCAGAAGTTGGTGCAAGAGGATTTGGTTGATTGTATTGTGATGTTACCGACTCAGTTATTTTATAATACGGGAATTCCGGCTTGTTTATGGTTTTTGAGTCGTTATAAGAATGGGAATAAGAATCGGGTTCGTCAAGGGGAGGTGTTATTTATTGATGCTTCCGAACAGGGAGAAATGATTAACCGGAGAAACCGGACTTTGAGGGATGCTGATATTAATAAAATTGCTCACACTTACCACGAATGGAAGCGGAAAAATGGGAGTTATCGGGATATTAAAGGGTTTTGTAAGTCTGCAACTTTAGAGGAGATTGAAAAGCATAAGTTTGTTTTGACTCCAGGGCGTTATGTGGGGATTCCTGATGAGGTGGAGGAGGAGATAAGTTTTGAAGAGAAAATGGAGTTTTTGACGGCTGAGTTATCCCAACAAATGCGGGAAGCTGAGATTTTAGATAAGGAAATTAGGTTACAGTTGGCTAAGGTGGGTTTTGAGTTATAAGTGACTTGGTAATTTTAGTCAATTGTTTTTTAGGGAAAAGGGGGTTTTGGTGATGTTTGTTAAGGGGATTAAAAGAGGGAATATTATTGAGTTATTGGAAGAGGTGGATTTTCCCGATAATCAAGAGGTTTTGGTGGAAATTAGAGGGGTTAATGATTTTTGGTCGGCTTTGCAGGATTTTAGAGAAAGGGTAGATTTAGAAGGGATTGATGATGATACTTTTGAGAATTTACGGGATAAATCACCTGGGAGAGAGGTTGATTTATGACGGTTAAGTATTTATTGGATACGAATGTTTTATCTGAGGCTAAACGTCCGCAGCCGAATCAAAATGTGATGGAAAAGTTAAGGTTATGTAAGGGGGAAATTGCTACTGCTACTTTAGTGATTCATGAGTTGTTGTTTGGTTGTTTACGGCTTCCTGAGTCGAAGAAACGGCGGGATTTAGAGGATTATATTAGGAATGTGATTATTGGGCAGTTACCTTTATTTGATTATGATTTGAAGGCGGCAGAATATCACGCGCAGGAAAGGGCTAGGTTATCTAAGGTGGGGAAAGTTACTGCTTTTAGTGATGGTCAAATTGCTGCTATTGCGTTTACTAATGATTTGGTTTTAGTTACTAATAATGTCTCTGATTTTCAGGATTTTGATGGGTTGAGAATAGAAAATTGGTTTGATATCAGTGAAGGTGAGGTTTGAGTTATGAGTGAGTGGAAAGAGGCAACTTTAGGGGAAATTGTTACGTTTCAAAGAGGACATGATTTACCTCAAACTGAGTTTAAAGGGGGTAAATATCCCATTGTTGGCTCTAATGGTATTATTGGCTATCACAATGAATATACGACAGAAGAAAATGGGATAACTATTGGAAGAAGTGGAAATATAGGCAATCCCTTCTTTATAAATTCAAAGTTTTGGGCACATAATACAACATTATATGTAAAAGAGTTTCATAATAGTTTTCCTAAATTTGTTTATTACTTCTTAAAGACTTTAAATTTCCAAAAATTAAATTCTGGAAGTGCTGTTCCATCTTTGAATAGAAATTATATACATCCATTCCCAATTAAAGTTCCTGATTATGAAGAACAAAAACAAATAGCTGATGTTCTGTCCTGTCTCGATCGCAAAATAGACAACCTCCGCCGCCAAAACGAAACCCTAGAAAAAATCGCACAAACACTGTTTAAGCATTGGTTTATTGACTTTGAATTTCCCAACGATGACGGCAAACCTTATAAATCATCCGGTGGTGCGATGGTTGCTTCTGAGTTAGGCGATATTCCCGAAGGTTGGCGTGTAATTACTTTAAAAGAATGTCTCCAGCATTTAATAGATAATAGAGGAAAAACTCCTAAATTTTTTGCAAGTGGAATCCCTGCACTTAGCGCCAAATTTATAAAAGGTGGAAATCTTGTGAATCGAGAGAATTTTAATTATATTTCTATCGATTTGTTTGCCGCAAGCGAAAAGCTCCAATCGGGAGATATTATAATGACATCTGAAGCACCATTAGGTGAATTATATTATATTAGTAAAAATACAAATTATTATCCTGCTCAGAGAGTTTTTGCTTTAAGAGCAAATCAAAAAGTTGTTTTATCTGCTTATTTGAATTATTGGTTAGGTAATTCATTAGGACAATCCTTAATTAACCGCAGAGCTACTGGTTCAACTGTTCAAGGCATTAAACAAACAGAACTATATCAATGTGAAGTATTGATTCCGCAACGCGAATTGATGGAAAAATTTTCACATTGTTTTAATAAGGTTTTATATAAAAAAGAATTTAACGAAAATCAAATCCAAACTCTAACTAAAACCCGTGACACCTTATTACCTAAATTAATGAGTGGAGAAATTAGGGTTAAGGAAGCAGAGAGTATAATTGAGGAGGGAAAATGAAACTACCCAACCCTGAAAATGCAATTATTGATGAACAGAAACTAGCAGGTTATTCTCTCAACCCTAATCATTCGGATGGAAAACATAAAGCCCGTGTTTTTGAATCTGCTTTAAACCTAACGCTTGACAACCTAGACGAACTTAAAAACGCGCTTTTATTGGCAGTCAGAACCTATGATGCTATCCCAGATAAAATTAACGCTTATGGACAAAAATATATTATTGATTTTCCGCTAACACGGGAAAACAAAACCGCTATTATCCACAGCGTTTGGATAATTAGAAATGACGAACAATTCCCCCGCTTAGTGACTTGTTACATTCTTTAAGGAGAACCGAAAATGAAACTCTTAGATGTTGTTGCTTTATTAGAAAACTTACCCCAATTAGGACTCTATCGAGGACAAGTCGGCACAATTGTTGAGGAATACGAACCAGGGGTTTTTGAAGTTGAATTTAGCGATGATACAGGTAAAGCTTATGCCATAGAAACCCTAAGCGAACATCAGTTAATGGTTCTTTATCACTATCGCTTAGAACCTGAAGCCGTAGCAGTCTAAAAGGGTTTTATACAAAAAGGAATTAAACGAAAATCAAATCCAAACCCTAACTAAAACCCGTGACACCTTATTACCTAAATTAATGAGTCGAGAAATTAGACAATGAAAATTAATCTGAATAACGACCAACAAATTATAGAAGAAGTCTTTAATATTTTAATCGAAAATTTAGACCCTTCTAAAATCAGCCGTTTTTGGACAATTTGTAACTTAGGAAGTGGGGACTATTCCCAACTTAAAGACAAATTGTTTGCCGGAGAAACTGTTGATAGCCTTTAGGAAAAAATCAAAGCACAAGAAAACAATGATGCAACCTACTGAGAAAAACTACAACTTTGTTAATTCAGGAGTTTGATTAAAAATAAACAATGACTAAAATCACAGAATCTAAAATAGAAGAACTTGCCCTAGAATATTTAGAAAACATCGGTTATGATTACCGATACGGTTGTATTTTAGCCCCAGATGGCGAACAACCAGAACGAGAAAAATATGATGATGTTATTCTAAAAAATCGCCTGATTAATGCGATTAATACCCTTAATCCTACTCTCCCAATAGAAGCCAGAGAAGAAGCATTTCGGCAAATTATCACGATTAACACCGCCGACTTACTAAACAACAATGAAATTTTCCATCAATACCTTACTGAAGGCATAGATATTGAATACCAAAACAATGGAGAAACTAGAGGCGGTAAGGTTTGGTTAATTGACTTTGAACACCCAGAAAATAACGAATATTTAGCCGTTAATCAATTTACTATTATTGAAAATAACCATGACCGTAGACCCGATATTATTCTATTTATTAACGGACTCCCTCTTGTTGTCATTGAACTAAAAAACCCGGCTGATGAACAAGCAACCATTGAAACTGCCTATAAGCAATTACAAACTTATAAAGCAGAAATTCCCAGCCTGTTTACCTACAATGCCCTACTAATTATTTCCGATGGACACGCCGCCCGTACAGGGTCACTCTCATCTGACTTTTCTCGGTTTCTGGCTTGGAAAAATAATCAACCAAATCAAAAGCCAGATGTGGAAATCGAAACCTTAATCAAAGAACAGCTAAACCCGCCAACTCTGCTTAATTTAATTCGCTACTTTACCGTATTTGAAAAGACCGCACAGGAAAACGCAAAAACTAAAGTTATCACGATTAAAACCGATAAAAAAATTGCTGCTTACCATCAATACTATGCTGTGAATAAAGCCGTTGATAGTGTATTAACAGCCAGAGAAAGCGATAAAAAAGGCGGTGTAGTTTGGCATACCCAAGGCAGCGGAAAATCACTTTCAATGGTATTTTTAACGGGAAAACTGGTCTTAAAACTCGATAACCCAACTATCGTAGTTTTAACTGACCGCAACGACTTAGACGACCAACTATTTGATACTTTTTCCGCTTGTCGGCAACTCCTCAGACAAAACCCCCAACAAGCAGAAAACCGTCAACAACTGCGGGAACTTTTGAATGTGGACTCAGGAGGAGTGATTTTTACCACAGTGCAAAAATTCTCTCCGGCTGAGGGCGAAACTTTGTACCCGGAACTTTCCCCCCGAAATAATATTATTGTGCTGGCAGATGAAGCCCACCGCAGTCAATATGGGTTTAAAGCCAAAGAATTTGATATCACCGATAAACAAGGAAAGATTATTGGTAAAAGAACCAGCTATGGTTTCGCTAAATATATTCGAGATGCTTTACCAAATGCCACTTTTATTGGCTTTACAGGTACACCCGTTGAACAAACCGATAAAAACACCCCGGCTGTGTTTGGGAAATACATTGATATTTACGACATTGCCCAAGCCGTTGCTGATGGTGCGACAGTGCCAATTTATTATGAAAGTCGCTTAGTTAAAGTTGATTTAGATGCAGAAGGCAGAAAACTTTTAACTGAGTTAGAGGAAGATTTAGAAGGGTTAGAAGAAGATGAAATTGTCGAACAAGAAAAAAGTCAACGGACAAAGTTAGAGGCAGTTGTTGGCGCAACAGACCGCGTTAAAAACATTGCTTTTGATATTGTCCAACACTTTGAAACCCGACAAAAAATATTTGTCGGTAAAGCTTTAATTGTTAGTATCAGCCGGGAAGTTGCAGTTAAATTGTACAACGAAATTATTAAACTGCGTCCAGACTGGCATCATGAAGACTTGGACAAAGGCAAAATTAAAGTAGTAATGACAGCTTCAGCCAAAGATGGCCCGGAAATGGCGAAACACCACACCAGCAAAGGAGAACGGCGGATACTCGCTAACCGTTTTAAAGACCCGCAAGACAGCTTGGAATTGGTGATAGTTAGAGATATGTGGTTAACGGGTTTTGATGCCCCTTGTCTGCATACTCTCTATGTGGATAAACCAATGAGAGGGCATAATTTAATGCAAGCAATAGCCAGGGTAAACCGAGTTTATTTAGATAAACCAGGGGGCTTAATTGTTGATTATTTAGGAATAGCTGCTGACTTGAAAGAATCACTGGCTTTTTATGCCGAAAGTGGCGGAAAAGGAAAACCCACTTTAGACCAAGAGGAAGCGATTAATTTAATGTTGACTAAGTTAGAAGTGGTAGAACAGTTAATGTCAGGTTGTCCTTATCAGGTTTATTTTACGGCTGATACTGCGGCAAAACTGCGAATTATTTTGCAAGCTGAAGATTATATTTCGGGATTAGAAAATGGCAAAGACCGCTTTAACCGAGAAGTAACTGCTTTAGCTAAAGCTTTTGCTTTATGTGCTTCTTCACCAGAAGCGAAAATAAACACGGAAAAAGTTTCATTTTTTCAAGCTGTGCAAGCTCGATTAAAAAAGTTTGATTCGTCTGCTTCTGGTGTGAGTAGAGATGAGATTAGAACGGCAATTCGTCAAGTTGTTGACCAGGCTTTAGTGTCGGAACAGGTTATTGATATCTTTGATGCGGCGGGAATTAAGAAACCGGATAAGCTGTTAATCATTTAAATAGGGTAAAATGGAAAAGTCAACCGAGCAAAATGAGTCAGGGAATGCCAGCAAAGAATCATCTGAGTTTAGAACAAGTAGAGAAGCTACAAAAAGCCCTAAAAGATGAAGAAAATGGAAACATTAGAGAAAGAATTCTGATGTTACTGTTGCTAAATGATGGAAAAACTCAAGGTAAAATAGCGGAATTTCTGGGCTGTTCAATAAATAAAGTATCTTATTGGTGCGTACATGGAGATCCAGATAATCTGGAAAGCCTAGTGGATGAAAGGATGAAGGGGAATCATCAAAAAGCCACAGATAAATATAGAGAAATATTATTAGAGACAGTAGATAAAGAACCCAAAGAATTAGGATACGAATTTGGCAGATGGACAGCAGAAAGATTAGCAACATATTTAGCAGAAACGACAGGAATAAAATTAAGTGGGTCGCAAGTTAGGAGAATATTAGAGAAAAAAAAGTTCGTTTACCTCTGGGCGAAGTACAGCTTAGAGGGAAAGCGAGAGCCGGAAAAAAGAAAAGAATTTAAAAAGAAGATAACCGAATATTTAAAAATAGAAAAAGATAACCCAGAACGTTTACAAGTATGGTTTTGGGACGAAAGCGGTTTTAGTTTAAGCGTGATAAAAAGAAAGAATTGGTGTAAGAAAGGTAGCCGAAAAGAGGTGAGGGGAGAGCGAAGAAAGGGTCGGATTAATGTAATGGGAGGGCTGAGGTATTCCGACAAGAAAAGGTTTGTGGAGTTTCTGGATAAAAGCAATTCAGAAAGTTTTTATCAAGTGCTAAAACTGTTTTATCAAGAATTGATTGCTGAATGGGTAGCTGCTGGCAATGAAGCCGATGAATTTGCGGAAAAAGGAGCCAAAATAGTGATAATTCTAGATAATGCTAGTTTCCACAAAAAAGCTGAATATCTCCAGAAAATTGCTGCCGAAATGCCCAATATTCATTTAGAGTTTCTCCCCAAATATAGCCCGGATTATAACTTAATTGAATTAGTTTGGCATTCAGCAAAAGAATTTATTGCTAATCGACTATTTAAATCAATCGAAGAATTAGAATATTTATTGCATCAACTTTTAAATGAAGGACAGTTAATTATTAAATGGGAGCGAAAACTTAAAAATAAAGGTAATGCTCTTATCCCTGTTTAAATGCTTAACAGCTTATTTCGGTATTATCTGATAGTTTTATGGCAGAAGTTAAAGGGTTAGAGCATAAGAATTTGGCTGTTGAGCTTTTGAAAAAACTGTTGAATGATGAGATTAGAACGCGGAGAAAAACTAATCTTGTCCAAAGTCGTAAGTTAACAGAGATGTTAGAAGGAACTTTGCGGAAGTATCAAAATCGAGTGATTGGTGCTGGAGAAATTATTGATGAATTGATTAATATTGCTAAGGAAATTAGAGCGGCTGACCACCGAGGGGAGGAATTAAATTTAGAACCTTACGAGGTGGCTTTTTATGATGCACTAGCTCAGAATGAAAGTGCAAGGGAACTTATGGGAGTGGAGCAGTTGCGGGAATTGGCGATCGTCTTAGTCCAGAGAATCCGCCAAAATGCGTCAATTGATTGGAATCTGAAAGAAAATGTCAGAGCCAGAATGAAAGTAATGGTGAAACGGCTGTTACGTCAATATGGTTATCCCCCTGATATGCAAGCTTTAGCAACGGAGTTAGTCTTGGAACAGGCGAAATTATTTACCGAGTCAGTGGTTAGTTAAACTGCCTATAACTACTGAGAATATTTCAAATTTATACTTTTTGGGTGTATTGCTAAAATATGGAAACTTCAGCGAATGAAATATTGAATGAAACCGAGAAAACCACAAGTAAAAGTAAGTTAATGAGTGAGTATGGCATTCAAAAAACAACAACTTGGCAAGATTGGTGTACCGTAACTGGACTGGTGAATAAAGATAGTTATTCGGATTTAGAAGTAGCTAAATTCAATCATCTTTATCGGCTGTTAAGAACATCGGAAAAATTTAGTGAAAAACCACCAATACTAGCTCCAAGTCTACTTGTATGTGTTGCATCTGTAATTGGCGTAGCGATCTTTGCAGGAATATTAGGGTTTATCTTAGGAGTTGGTATTACTATTGTGATTAAATCTACTGATTCTGTTTCTAATCAACCCGTAAATGGCAGAAACCCGCCTATTACTAAAAATAAATAAAAAAAGTTTGAAAGTATCCTTGTAAAAGCCAGCTTCAACAGAATAAAAATATACTCTGCCGAAACTGGCTTATTAGAAAAACTCTCTAAGGGTCTTCTCTGATAAAATTCCCCTGTTCGTCGTACCACTTACAAGATAAGTATCTACTATTAACGTAACCGACCCGTCCTGTAAGTTGGGAGTTAGGCCCTTTAATCACTTTAACTTCATCCCAAATGACATTATTTTCGTCGATCGTACCTGTAAAGGCTTGGACGATATTGCCATTATTCAACCCCGCAAAGGGTCTACCGTTGGGTTGGGGACGCAAGGCTAGTTGTCCCTGTTGTAGTCCCCGCACTCTACAAATAACAGCTGTACGTTCGCTCATTTTTGAAGGGTAAGAGGAATTAATAGCTTACTGTGTAAGGTTTCAAGGTGATTGTGGATCTGATGGTGGTGATACCATGTAATACTTGGCAAAGGTAGATCAGATTGACGTAGTATTACACGGTACGAAGGAAGTCAAATCTTGCCGTGTAATACTTGGAAGCTCGGACAGCGGCGTGATGAAAATGGTAGAGTCAGGAAGGTGATAGAGAGTAAGCTGACAAAAAGCCTGAAGCATTCGCGACTCTGATGGGCGATTGGTTTTTCGCTTTGGATTGCCGTCATAAAGACCAGCCAAAGATTGTTGCGTTTGCTGGAGAGCCTTCCGTACCACAAACTCCATCAAGGTAAATACGCGCAAAGCTATATTCAAAATGAACATTAAGCCAGTAATTCGGTCTTCATTTTGGAAGTAAATGGGTAGGGCTGGCAAGGAACCTCTTTTAAAACGGTGAAACCCACGTTCCAAGAGCCATTCATCCCGGTAATACATGACAGCTTGTGGTAGGGTCAGTCGAGTGGTCGGGGCGTTAGTGACATACAGTCGCCATCCGGCCAAGGTTTCTGAAAGCTTAATCGCATCATCAATCTGCTGGATATGAAGTTGAAGAGAAATACTAGTTACTTCCTCAGTGGGAGAATTTTTTGATGGTCGTCCTCGTCCCACAGGGCGAGTTTCAAAGATGATTTCTTCTGTAATCGTGGTTGAGAAGAAATCGTTGACCCGATAGCGCTTGAGAATGTTTTCTACTTTATGGCCCAGTTGCTCCCGGTCGTTACCAGGCTTCTTTTCTAATTTATCCAGAGCAGCTCTAGCCGTCAATATGCGTTGCTGTTGACCACGGATGGCAGAAGCCGCAAGGCTTTGGGAATAAACTACCAAGTAGCGTTCTAGCCAACGTACCCACTTGTGGGTTTCTTCGTTGAACCAAAACTTGCCTAACTCTACTTCAAAACCCTTTCCCACAGCAGGTTCTTCTTCGTCTTGTCGCGGTAAACGAATGGACACTGTTTCTGCTGGTGGGGAGAGTACCCACTGTTTGAGATATTGGGGGTGTTGTCCACTCATGGGTACAGGGAAGCAATAAACACCTCCATTGGCAGCAATTTGGGCGCGAGTTGCCATCGAGCCAGCTTTACAATCAGCGATGAAGACAAAATTTTTGTGTCCCATCACCTTTGCCATTTGTTCCCAGGTCGGAAAATATAATGGGTCATCAGCGCCATTACCTTCTAGGGTCGCACTGAGCAGTGGCATTCCCATCGGGTCGAGGGTTGCCAGTAATTGACGGTATTGCAATAAGTCTGGACGCTTGTCTTTGGAGTACCCATGATGCAGTAGACTTTCTTGTGCTGATTCTCCCTGTTGATGATTCACACTAAAACTAGTTGTATCAGCTCGTGCCACTTCTGTCGGTAATTCGTAGGCCCGAATCAGATGTCGTCCTAATTTTACTTCTATTTCCCGCCTTGCCTCTGACTGCTTACCTAACTCTTCAACTACCCTTGCCAATCGGTCATCAGTAGTATCTTTTTCCTTGAGCGACCACCCCGTACTTAACTCTAAAATCTGTTGGTGTGCCTGAACCCAGGCTTCCACAGCAGACAACCGATGGTCTGACTGGGTAATTATATATGTTAATAACAATACACTCAATTGTCCGTAGCTGAGTCCTTTGTGGTTTCCATGTGGTGGAGTGAGTTTTTGGTCAATACATTTGGCTATTTCCATCTGTTTGAGCCATTCCACAATCAATGGAATATCGTCTATTCGCTCGGAACTTATTTCCACTGTTTTTCCTGTGATCTATTCAGACTCTTGTGTATCCTGGTGAGTCAGTGCCGCAATAAAATGATTCAGGGCTTTGAGTGCTGCTTTGTAGCCTGGGGCTAGCATTGTCTCTCATCACCTGTTCCAAGTAATCTGCTCTCGTCATCCCAAAGCATTCAGCAGCTATCCCCAAAGCCTTCCAGGTTTCATCAGTTACCCTTAAAGAGCGCACTTGACGATAATCATCGTCTTTGAGTGCGAACTTGCCTTGAATGTCCCGCTTCCACATTACTCTTATCCCTTGTATTACATCGTTAAACTAACCAAGCCTTCCCCAAGTATTACACGGTATCACCACCATCAGATCCACAATCACCTTGAAACCTTACACAGTAAGCTATTAATTCCTCTTACCCTTCAAAAATGAGCGAACGTACAGGAGTTAGGCAAGTTTTGGTTCAACGAAGAAACCCACAAGTGGGTACGTTGGCTAGAACGCTACTTGGTAGTTTATTCCCAAAGCCTTGCGGCTTCTGCCATCCGTGGTCAACAGCAACGCATATTGACGGCTAGAGCTGCTCTGGATAAATTAGAAAAGAAGCCTGGTAACGACCGGGAGCAACTGGGCCATAAAGTAGAAAACATTCTCAAGCGCTATCGGGTCAACGATTTCTTCTCAACCACGATTACAGAAGAAATCATCTTTGAAACTCGCCCTGTGGGACGAGGACGACCATCAAAAAATTCTCCCACTGAGGAAGTAACTAGTATTTCTCTTCAACTTCATATCCAGCAGATTGATGATGCGATTAAGCTTTCAGAAACCTTGGCCGGATGGCGACTGTATGTCACTAACGCCCCGACCACTCGACTGACCCTACCACAAGCTGTCATGTATTACCGGGATGAATGGCTCTTGGAACGTGGGTTTCACCGTTTTAAAAGAGGTTCCTTGCCAGCCCTACCCATTTACTTCCAAAATGAAGACCGAATTACTGGCTTAATGTTCATTTTGAATATAGCTTTGCGCGTATTTACCTTGATGGAGTTTGTGGTACGGAAGGCTCTCCAGCAAACGCAACAATCTTTGGCTGGTCTTTATGACGGCAATCCAAAGCGAAAAACCAATCGCCCATCAGAGTCGCGAATGCTTCAGGCTTTTTGTCAGCTTACTCTCTATCACCTTCCTGACTCTACCATTTTCATCACGCCGCTGTCCGAGCTTCCAAGTATTACACGGCAAGATTTGACTTCCTTCGTACCGTGTAATACTACGTCAATCTGATCTACCTTTGCCAAGTATTACATGGTATCACCACCATCAGATCCACAATCACCTTGAAACCTTACACAGTAAGCTATTAATTCCTCTTACCCTTCAAAAATGAGCGAACGTACAGTAAATAAGAAGCTTAGGGCATTACCAAAGTGAGTGATTATTGTGCAAACTGGGTTGTAATTAGCCTTGTCTAGCAGTTCTGTTTTAGCGGCTTTCTTTAGCTCTTTTTTTAGTGCTGTGATTTGACGTAAGCAAGCGCCATATTCCTTCTCATCTTCTGCTCTATCGTCTGGATAATTGGCTTTCAATAGCGCCGCTTCCTTAGTGGCTAAATCTTTCCAACCTGTTAACCCTTCATTCTTAACACCTTTCTCTCTTTGAGTGCGGTTATATGGCGCTAGGGCTTCAAATTTGGGGAGCAGTTCAGATACTCGCCACTCGATAAACTCATTGGTCAATTCATCAGGATGCTTTAGCTGTCTACTCATTCCCTTAATTCCTTGTTTGCCAGTAACCTGACTCTAAAGTAACCAAGGAATAGGTTAAACGTCTATAGTTTATGGCTGATGATAAATTCCTTGAATACATTAACTTTATTTTTATTAAACCTACTTATCTATAGAATAGTGGTATTGATTTTGTTTATACAAACCGATTAATCTATAGATATACCAATAAATTACCGATATGGCTACTAAACCATTACATGACTGGTCGAAATTGGGTCAGAAATTAGCTCAAAAGCTTGACGGCATTACTGATGAAGCCAAAATTAAGAAACTGGTAATTAATACAGTCAACCAAATTACTGAAGCTAGAGTAAACCCTAGACGACCCTTAGACACTATTCGCAAAGAGATTAGAGCCAAATTCCCCACAGTACCAGCAACAGAAGCCAAGCCAGAGGGATACTATTACACTGATAGCAGCAAAGGTAGAGTCAAACGCTTTGAGCATTTGGCATTGTGGTATTTAACCGAGAATACAGAACGCTGGAGTGTCACAGGTGATGATGCCAGAAAGGAATACTGGCAAGGTTTACCGAAGTTTGGCGAACCATCAACGCCACCGTCAGAAAAAAAGGAAATTTCAAAGAAGCCTATTGTATTAACTACTGAATTTTTGGAATCAGCTGTAATTGATGGTTTGGAACTCGATGAGGACACATCAGAGATTTTGAAACTGGCACTCGCACATTCTGGCTTAGATTTGGCTGAATTTATGCAGAGGGCTATCAAAACTTACGCTAATACCATCACTGGGAAAATTAGACGGTTAGAAGAGCGATTAATGCCATCAAAATCTACAATTCCGAAGTGGCAACCGAGCCTAAGCAGCGATGGATTATTACTCAAAGTTTACTCTCAGAACTGACTGGCTCAAGGGGTAGTGTTGTCCAATCAGCTATGCAGAAATATCGAGATGAGATCGACTCTCATCATCAGAAATATCCTGAGTTTTTCAATGAAGACGGCACTCTAAAACAATACTTTAATCGCAAGCGTGGTGTAGATATTAGAAAGGTAATCAACCTTGCTGAACTTATACCAGATGGGATTGATAAGTAATCAAAGGGCGATCGCTAGACAAGGCGATCGCCAAATTAATCATTTACTTTTTTTTCGATAGTGTTCTTTTACATAAGTACCATCTTTACGATAATGTCCTTTAACATGAACAGTATCAGAATTTGGTTTTACTGTTATTTTAATTTTCCCTAATTCCTTCCAAAAGTTAGTTGTTTCAACTGGTTGACTGTAATTGTAATTATTTGGTCGCTTATAATTACTGCTTGAACTAGGTACTTTAGAAATAATCCTAAATATAAAAATAATAAATTCCCAAAAAAGAAGTAATGCAGAAATAGACCAAATTATGATAGCCATAAATAAGATAAAGTTTATTACATAAATACCATATATTAAGCTGTTAAGCATTTAAACAGGGATAAGAGCATTACCTTTATTTTTAAGTTTTCGCTCCCATTTAATAATTAACTGTCCTTCATTTAAAAGTTGATGCAATAAATATTCTAATTCTTCGATTGATTTAAATAGTCGATTAGCAATAAATTCTTTTGCTGAATGCCAAACTAATTCAATTAAGTTATAATCCGGGCTATATTTGGGGAGAAACTCTAAATGAATATTGGGCATTTCGGCAGCAATTTTCTGGAGATATTCAGCTTTTTTGTGGAAACTAGCATTATCTAGAATTATCACTATTTTGGCTCCTTTTTCCGCAAATTCATCGGCTTCATTGCCAGCAGCTACCCATTCAGCAATCAATTCTTGATAAAACAGTTTTAGCACTTGATAAAAACTTTCTGAATTGCTTTTATCCAGAAACTCCACAAACCTTTTCTTGTCGGAATACCTCAGCCCTCCCATTACATTAATCCGACCCTTTCTTCGCTCTCCCCTCACCTCTTTTCGGCTACCTTTCTTACACCAATTCTTTCTTTTTATCACGCTTAAACTAAAACCGCTTTCGTCCCAAAACCATACTTGTAAACGTTCTGGGTTATCTTTTTCTATTTTTAAATATTCGGTTATCTTCTTTTTAAATTCTTTTCTTTTTTCCGGCTCTCGCTTTCCCTCTAAGCTGTACTTCGCCCAGAGGTAAACGAACTTTTTTTTCTCTAATATTCTCCTAACTTGCGACCCACTTAATTTTATTCCTGTCGTTTCTGCTAAATATGTTGCTAATCTTTCTGCTGTCCATCTGCCAAATTCGTATCCTAATTCTTTGGGTTCTTTATCTACTGTCTCTAATAATATTTCTCTATATTTATCTGTGGCTTTTTGATGATTCCCCTTCATCCTTTCATCCACTAGGCTTTCCAGATTATCTGGATCTCCATGTACGCACCAATAAGATACTTTATTTATTGAACAGCCCAGAAATTCCGCTATTTTACCTTGAGTTTTTCCATCATTTAGCAACAGTAACATCAGAATTCTTTCTCTAATGTTTCCATTTTCTTCATCTTTTAGGGCTTTTTGTAGCTTCTCTACTTGTTCTAAACTCAGATGATTCTTTGCTGGCATTCCCTGACTCATTTTGCTCGGTTGACTTTTCCATTTTACCCTATTTAAATGATTAACAGCTTAGTCGTAATTAATGCCGATACCTTTGCCCATCATAGATGTAGCATAATTCCAGCATCTAGGATCTAAAGAATTGCACCAAAAGTTCATCCAAAAACGTAAGTATTGCTGGTTAATCATGCTACTTTTCCTCGCTTCCTAAATATTTTCCGGGCATTGGCATTAATGCAAGGTATCCACTCTGATCCATTGGTCTGACATAGCAATAATAATCCTTTGATGGGTCAATTGATGCACGTTTCCTCCACACTTCTAACTCTTTATCGATGCGGTTTTTCTCTTCTTTAGTAGGGGCATAGTTAGCAGCGAATTCGGCAATGTTAGCACTCATAATGATGGTGACAAACTGGACTAAATCTTGACGTAACCATCCATAGACTGAAGGATTAGCCAACTGTCCAAGCACTAATACAATAATGCCGAGTGACCTACCAAGTGATATTGCATCCCGGATAACTTTGCCGCAAAATGTTTGTCCGTTCCGTAAGTTTTCGGCTTTGATTGTGTCAGGATAGATGTATTCTTTCTCTTTACTAATTAAGGTTTGAAGTTCATCGATGAAGTAGAAAACTTTGGGAAACTCTGGCATCTGTTTCCGATCGGCATAAGCTTGCTGTTTGGCTAAGTTGCGTTGATTATATTCATCTCGTAACCTCAAAATGCCTTCATAAGATGATGGAATTCTGATACCTGAAACTGAGCCAGTAACAGATTCAAAACCTACATAGTCAGGGGTATAGACTTTTCCTGCTACTTCAAAATCTGCAAATTCATCTGGTTTTGGTTGAATATAAACTACATCAAAGTTAACCTCATGTTTGGCTATTAATCCGATGTAGTTGATAGCCAATTGCGTTTTACCCTTACCTCTAGCACCTAATAAGGCTAAATTCTTACCATCCTTGGCACACAGGAAATAAAGCTTTTCTAGCCAATCTTCCGAAACATCTTTAATCTTGTCCAACCATGAACGATTATCAAACCTGACTTCAATTCTGCCATTCTTAGCCTCTATTTCTGGCTTATTCACTGGCATTAATCCCGGTAACACTTCGGCAACTTTATTAAGAACTGATTGGCTCCAATTACTGCTTAATGCCTTAAGGTAAATGGTGTCTATCCCGTTTTTTTCAGTGCGGTTTAGCAGTTCAGTTGGTAAATTTTCCTCTGCCAACAATGCCTGTATTTGTGCTACTAAAGCGTCAGCAGTTTTTTCGCCATAGAGTTCCTGAAACAACTGCTCATTCTGTTGTTTGAGTTCCACTATCTGCTGTTGCTGACGTTGATTAATTGCGGTTAATGCCTTGAGTTCAAGAATAGAATCATTGAGTTGTTTTTGGATAGATCCGCGTTCATCTCTGATATCCAGTCTGATCCGCTTTTCTTCCAGTTCTAAATTTTTCCTAGCTGATTGGATGTTTTCACCGAGTTTTACCAGTTCAGTCTCTTTCTGGTTGGCGGCGGTAAGTTTGGCGTTAGCTTCGGCTAACCTAGCATCTGATTCTGCTTTGATTGCTTCGGCTTGGTTTACGCAGTCCTCAAGCTGTTGGGTCAACTGCTCCACTGCTTTCGAGTAGGTCTGCTGTAATTGGGCGATCGCTTGTTCCTTCTCCGATTGCAGTTCCGAAATCATTGCCGAATATTCGGTTTTGGTCTTAACCAGTTCCCGATCGTGTTTCCCAATCAGCTGCTTAAAATCATCTTCAATCCTTGCTAGTTCTGATTCATGATTGGCTTTAAGTTGGTTGATTTGTGCAGTTAGTTCCTGCTCCAGTTCCAACTTTTCAGCCAATGCCCGTTGCAGTTGAGAGTTATTCAGTTCATCAGTCCAGTTTTTCTCATCCTGTAATTTTCCCAACTGCTGTTGCAGATCTAAGAGTAACTGCTGTTGCTTTAGTTGCTTTTGTTCCTTGGTTGGGACTTTAGCCAATAAGTAACAACTGTTGGGTAGTCCAGTGACTAAAGAAAACACTGTCAGAGGTGTATTATTTATTGAATTCCCAAACAAAAATAAGCCGAAGCTTGCTAAATTTCCGTAGGACAAAATCTTTAACTTTGCATCCATAGTCCGATAAGTGCAGCAAAGATTACTAAGGTAAACTCCCCGATATCTCTACCTCGTTTGAGATAGTAAATAGCGGCAATGATGGCAGCACAAGCAAATAATCTCAGGAAGTAGTAAGCCAGATAATTTACTTGTGAAGTGTGGTAGAAAAGACGTGCTAACTGGGAGAAAGTACCCACCAGAAAACACGCTGCTATTGATTCGATCGCTACTCTGTTAACATCCATGTTTTAAAGCGAATAGTTTCTTTTGTTCACAAATTCTAGTGTCCAGTTCCTTGAGATCTAGTTCCCACTCTTCAGCCTGTTTCAAGCATTTTTGGGACTGGTACTCGGTATTTAACTTCTCAAATTCAAATGTTTGGGAAGCTTGCAGTGCTTTCTGTTGATCAGTGCCAGCAAGTGCTTTTAGTTTCTCGGTTAATGCCTGAGTTTTAGCTTGCTCAAAAACCAAAGTCTCATTAAGCTGTGAAAGTTTCTCAGAGTCTAGTGCTACTTGAGTTTTTAATTTTTCTGCTTCGGTTTGTGTCCTCTGCTTTTCGGCATCCAGTTTAATGTTTAGTTGTTGGTTTTTCTCTTTATCTAATTGTTGTTTAGTTTGGAATTTTTCGGTGTCTGATTGCGTCTTAGCTTGTTCATAATTACGCAAGTTTTCAGCCTGTTTGGTATGCTCTTGTTCGGTAGCAGTCATAGCCTTATAGGTTTTATTTTCTTGTCGCATTCTGTTTAAGCGTTCAGTGGCATTGGCTATGGCTTGCTGTTGGGTAGCACTAATTAATTCTGCTGGCATCTGAACTGGTATGGCGCAAGTATCACACATTAGAAGCACCTCCTATTGGTTGGAATTCTACTGAACCGGAAACTTGATAACGCAGTTCAAACAATTTAGTATTTTCCTCAAACTGAACTTGAGCCTCTTGTAATGCCAGAATTGCTGACTTACCAGCGATAAGCAACTGCTCTCTGTTAACACCAGTCATGCCTCTTTCAAAGTTCAGCAAGTCTTTAGATTGGATTAACTTCTCTTCTGAGATGTCATTAGTTACCACTGCCTGTTCATAGCCTAATTTGGCTTTTCTAATACCCTCTTTTGATGTTTCTACATCCCATCTCTTAGCTTCCAGTTTGTTTTCCTCTATGGTTTTGTCGAGTAGCAGTTGCTCAATTTTTAAGCCTCTAATTTCTTGGCTTATTTCCTCTGCCTGATATTCGTATTGAAATTTGGTAAGTTTTTGCGCCATTTTTCACCTCTTTAGTAATTCATGCAATTTCTAAAATCTTCTACGCTTTTAGGATGCTTCAATTCACAATATTCTCGCTTCCAATTGTTAGCCGCTTTAGCGTAGCCTTCATCGTATCCTTGCCATTTTCCTTGCCAATTACCGATAAATAATCCTAATCCAAATAGCAAGGCTAATTCGACAAAAAAAATCAACCATCCTTCAGATTTATGATTAGCTAATTGTTTTTCAAGCTCTGCACATTTGGCGGTTAGCTGTTGGTTATCTTGTGCTAACTGCTCAAGTAATTGTTGCTCCATCATTTCTTCTCACTCTTAAAGTATTGGTCACAAAACCGTCTAGCTAAGGTGTCTTTGGTGCGGATAAATTGCTTATGATTCTGGACATTACTGCGTTCTTGCTCGATAAGTTCTTCTCGGTTTTTTACCTCTGAATTGAGGCGATTAATCTCATTCACTTGCTGGAAATTAACCGCAGCACTGCCAATCATGTAACCCAGAAGCACGCCACCACCTAGCATCCCGGCACTTAAAGCTGTTAATGGATTGATAAGAATCACCTCCTGTTAGTGTTAGCTTATAACCATAACGTTATGGTTAACTTACTTTCTAATTAGCTGGATGTATGGCGATACTACTCTTAGTAAATAACTGCGATTTTTGCTAGACATATCTACAGTGAAACAGAGCAGTAATACCACAGTAATGATTAAGATTGGGTGATAGGTTCGGGTGCTACTTCGGCATCGAAGATTTCTTCTGAGCTTGGTAGTAAGTTGCCATTTGATAAGCCATTTGAAGGCAACGATAAAAAATTTTCCGAGATAGTAGAAAACTCCACATCTAAAGTCTGTTTGGCATTTTCTAAGCTTTCTTTGGCTTGGCTGTTTAGCGTCCAGTCCCCTGACAAAATTCTCTTCATTGCATGATTGACGGCTTGGGAGATAACGCCTTCTGCTATCCGATCGCCAATATTGGTTGACAGGTTTTGTAGATCGTCTTGGCGTGAGGTATTGGCAGTGGTTTTGGTTGCAGTTTCCCCAGTCTGTTGGTTTTGGTTTTGGGACTGGGCATAACGTCGAACGGCACTGCTGACACTCGCTCTGCCATCAGATTGGAGAATAGCGGCAACTGCGTCAACGTGCTGTTGAGTGGGTTCTATCCCATGTCGTTTTAGTTCCAGGGGGATCTGATTAAGTTTGGATTGGCTAACCATGATTTACACTCCTGATTTTTTGGAAAATTCGATCAACAAATACTCAGCACAACGCTGTGGGGGCATCGATTGTTTACGCAGTGCGAAAAATACTTTAAGAACTTGGTACGACTTCAGCGAGTACCCTTCTTCGCAGTACCCTTTATCAAAAATTGATGCTGGCAAGGTTTCGCGGAGTAGCTGAGTTGACCTGCGTAACGTCGAAAGTGAAACCTTAAACTCCTTCAGTAGTTGCTGAGTAGGCAGATAAACTGTGGGCGTTAATGTAGTCTCCATAAGCTTTCTAGAACTTTGATAAACACTGACCGAACATTTGAGAGAACACTTACCGGACACTTTTAGAACAGTTGCCGCTGTCGGCAGAAGGTATCTAGAAAGTGTCCCGAAAATGTTCTGATTGGCTTTTTAAAAATGGTGGAATGCCCACCAGTGCGCGATTTAGCTCATAATGAAGTTGCCTCTTGGGTTTTTCGGAGGTAAGCCAGTGGGGAAGTTACAAGCTGTACCACTGGCTTTTTGATTGCAGTAGAGTTTTGCTCTACGTCCAATAATATATACAGTGTCTTACCAAACTGTCAACAAGCTGTGATAGCCTAGAAATGCAGAGTAGCAGGATAGTAATATCAAAATGCAGTCATTAAATGTTCAGAATTTGGGTAAGACAAACCTGAGAAGAGTTACGGCATACATCGACCATGATTTATATGGGGAACTGGAAAAACTTGCAGAAGCCGATAGCAGGTCTGTTTCCCAGATGATTGCTGTTTTAGTCAAAAAGGCAATCGCAGAAGCAAAAGTAGAAGGGAAAATTTAAACTATATGACCAACTCAAACGGAAATTCTATTGAAGAACGATTAAACGAGATACAGTCTCGCGTTGACGGCATGGACAGAGAATTTTCTCACCGGACAAACATAATTCTTGATGAAGTCCTAGTCCTAACTCAACAGATGGAATCCCTGACTGGTAGTGTTGACCAACTGACAACAGAAGTTAACCGACTAACGCTAAGGGTTAACCAACTGACAGAAAGAGTTGACCAACTAACGGAAAACCAAGAAGTAACCCAAGCCAACGTCAATCAGTTGACGGCTTTGATGGTGCAATTCGCTCAAAATGCCGAAGCAGACAGAGCCATTATTAGAGGTATCCAAACTGAAAACCAGCGAATTTTACGGCATTTATTTGGTGAAGGAAATAACAACTGATGCCTTTTTTCCAATATTAAAAAACTCAGTAATTTCAGAGCAGTCCAATGAGATGCTGAAGCAGATTGGACAAAAAGGAGGGAAATGCAGATCCGAATGCGGGAGATGCGATCGGTTTTTAGCTTTAATCCGTCCTAGTTTACGCCCGGATTTACTGCCCTTTGTGGATTACCAGTACGATCGGGATAACGACCCACATATCAAAACTTTCTGCAAGATATCAGCCGATCATAATTATTCAATGTGGGCATTAAGAGATAACTTTATTGCCCGAATGAAGTATGAAGGAAACACAATCACCACTAAAGAAATCAAGACAGATCCCGATACCAAAACTTCTTTAAAAGAACTGAGAAAAGAGATTGAGTGGGACGGATTCTGTGAAATTGCGGCGGCTAAACCTTTGGATGCTAAAGAAAGGGAAGAGATTAAGCGATCGGAAACTCATACCCAGGAACAGATTCTCAGGCAGAAGAAAACTGATGTGATGATGTTCTGTAACGTTACGGAAGATTTCTCTCCACTGTTGGGAGGTTCCGAACAAATAGCTAGTTATTGTCTGTTCAAAAAACGGAATCCAATTGCGGCGGCAATGGTTTTAAATCAATTTGAAATCACACCCGAAGTAGTAGAAGCTGTGGAAAAACACGGGCATCGGTTGACCCGCTATGAAGATTTACAATACGGGATTGAAGAAAACCCCGATTCCCAAGGGGGGAGATATGCCCTTTCGATCGAGCGTTCCGAACGTACTATCTACAAACAAGCAAGCTGGGGGTATATCCCTTATGCCCCAGACTTACCCACACGGGAGCAAGAACGTTACCTACTTGAACGGCTGGGAGTCCCAGAATATATTGATGTGTTTTTAAGCGGCGCAACACTCACGGAGGAAGATTTACAGAATCTCTGCGATAAAATCCGAACCTACCACAAGGACTGTAACGAAGTTCTCAAATTTGGGTTTAGTCCCACTAGTCCAAAGTGGAGATAGAACCAGAACGGTCTATTACTAAACCTAAATTTAGCACTGGTCGCTCAATTTGTTTTTCCAATTCTGGCGGCGTAATTCTAACTAAAATATCTAAAGTTGTGGCGCGTTCCGAACAAACTGCTGTTCGCAAAGGAATAAGTTTGATTTCCATATTTTACCTCTTTTATTTCATTTAGATGAGCGCCCTTTTGTTACAAAAGCTATTAATATTTGTCGAATTTGTTGCAGCAAATTTTGCTGTTCTTGAGGACTGCTAGGATAAACAAAATCCTCACGCAGATGAATTTCTAAACCGGGTATGACTTCCAACCTCGCCCATCGCGATGAAGCAGAAGGTTTAACTATCGCTGATGTGCTAGAAGTAGGTATCGGCGTTATTTTCGGAAGAGATTGACGGTTTTGAATCTGTTCCAAAAACGCTAAAGCTGGATTAGCTGTAGTCAGAGTTAGTTGAACGCCTCCTTGCAATAATGCCTCTAGTTCCGTGTTATCCTTGCTTTTGGCGAAGTTATCGATCGCACTTGCTCCATAACCCTCGGCCAATAATCGCCGCACCACTAATATCTGTAACAAATGGCGGTAGGTGTAAACCGCATAGCGACCTTCTTTGAGAGGTTCATCCAACATTCCTAATGTGGTGTAATGCCGCACTAAACGTGGAGTGATTTCCTCTCGAACTCTGGTATGGGAGCGCTCTTCTGGCAAGTATTGCGGTAGCAAGACGTTGACGATTTGAACTAATTCGTCTAACGACCAACTGTAATTGCCTTGAGCCAGCTGTTGCAGAGTTATCATGTTTCCAGTTTATCTCTTACAACTGTAACTGTCAATGTTGTTTCTAGTTGTTAATATTTTGGGCAACCCGGAGAGATTTGTAGTATCTTCTATCAATTGTCAAGTAGATTAAAATCTTGACTTCTCTGGAATTGCCAAATTTCATAATGTAGTGTATAGTGTAGTATGTAAAACTTGACGCTCCCAGTGCAATGAGCCTGACAATGTGGTAGATCAACCAGTCGAAATTTAATTAGCTGTTGCCAGTTTCTTTCTCTGGCAGAAGAAGACATTTCCGCAAATTTAATCAATTTTATACTCTGGAGGTAGTCATAATGCCGCAGCAACCTTATTTGTTGGCTGAAGGATTGACCTACGAACTACCATCGGTTCGCACACTGTTTCGCAACGTGCAAGCAAGTGTATTTGCTGGGGAGCGCATTGCTCTTGTCGGTGCAAATGGAGTCGGTAAGTCAACGCTGTTGCAAATTTTCGCCCGACAGATTCGCCCAACTGCGGGTTCTGTTAAGTGCTATGGTTCGATTTACTATTTACCGCAAGTCAGCACCATTGTTGAGCAAATTATGCACCAAACGGTGCTGGGGTTTTTGAATGCAATTTCAGAAGAATGGTGGACGATTACTAACTTACTAGAAACTCAATTCCATACCACGCTGGATTTATCAGTTCCCATAAATTACCTTAGCGGTGGTGAACTAACGAGGCTATTACTAGCCAGCGCCTTTGCACAGAATCCTAATGTTCTGTTATTAGATGAACCTACTAACCATTTAGATTATTTGGCATTAGAAGAATTGCGACAATTGTTGCAACAGTTTGCGGGAGCGTTTGTGATTGTGTCCCACAAACCGATGTTCTTGGATCAAGTTGTTGATACTGTCTGGGAACTTACCCCTAATGGACTTGATGTTTATGGTGGAAATTTTTCCGCATATCGAGAACAGAAGCAGACGGCGTTAGAGGCAAAGTGGCGAACACACGAAGTTGCCAGAAAAGAACTTAAGCAAGCAAAAGCATCCGCAATGCAAGAGCAGCAACGCGCCGCCCAATCTCAACGCAACGGTCGTCTTCATGCAGATAGTATGCCCAGAATTGTTGCAGGAGCATATAAACGGAAAGCAGAAGTTAGTGCTGGTAAACTGAAGCAGAAGCATGAAATAGCGATCGCTAATGCCACTCAAAAGGTAGAACAAACTAAAGTGAAAACTACCAAAGTTGCTCATATTCAATTGTCCCAAAGGAGCCACAAAAATCGTTATTTGGTAGAAATCCAGAATGCTAATCTCTGGGTTAACCAACAACTACTAATCGAAAATATCGATTTTCATTTGAGAGCAGGGGAGCGAGTAGCGATTTCAGGTGCTAATGGTTCGGGAAAATCAAGCTTGATTAAAGCAATTTTAAATCGTTCTTTAAGAGCGATTTTGAATCATGGGGAAGTTCTCCTCTCATCCAATCTGAAAGCTGTGTATCTTGACCAAAATTATGAATTTGTCGAGCGTAATCTCACATTAGTTGAAAATATGCAAGCTGTAAATCCAGCCCTGAGCTATCAATTAGTGCGTCAACAACTTGGGCATTTTCTATTCTTTAACCAAACGGTTGACCAGTTAGCATCTGTACTCAGTGGTGGAGAGTTGGCACGATTAGCATTAGCCATGATTAGCGTTTCTGAAATTGACTGGTTAATTCTAGATGAACCAACAAACAATTTAGATATTGCCACTGTCGAACAGATGATAGATGCAATCAACGATTATCAAGGTGCTTTATTAGTGATTTCACACGATTTGGATTTTTTAAGTCGCATCCAGATTACCAGTGCTTTCAAGATAGATAATCACCGACTGCAACAAATGACATTTCTCCCAAAAGTTGTCAACCATTATTATCAGGAGTTACTCAGTTAATGTTAACCGATTTGAACCCAGTTTTTATGTATGGTTCCAATCTTGATTGGACTCGCCTACGCTCGCGAGTCAAAAATTGGAACGGCAAATATCAACGAGCGTTCTTACCCGGCTACGAATTACGTTTTAACAAGCGATTGCATAGAGGAGGAGTTGCAGCTAATGTCATGCCTCATTCTACCCGTAAAGTTTGGGGCATTATTGTAGAACTGGAAGCAGATGACCTATTTTCTCTAGATATATATGAAGGGCATCCGTTACATTATAAACGTCAAAAATGTGCCGTCTATACAGAAGATAATCGGATGATAAATGCTCAGGTTTATATAGCCTGCCCGAAACATATTGTCGAAGCACAATTGCCTAGCTATCAATATTTGGAATATATCATTAAAGGAGGTAAAAATTGCGGTTTACCCTTTGATTATCTGCAAGCTATTGAAGCTTTGGGTCAAACAATAGCCTAAAATAAGAAATTTTCAGCCACCTATCATGCTTTATATTTCTGATTATACATAAGGTATTTGTAAATGTTGCGCCAGTTGCTTATAGTAATGTCGGCTCAGGTGATAGTTACGGCTATGTTTGCGACTCAAACATTCATCTAAAGTTAATGCACCAATAGCAGCTACTGTCATCCCCTGACCATAAACAGGATTAAAAGCACAAACTGCATCTCCTACTGCTAGCAATCCATCTGGATATTTAGACAATTTCTCATAGTGACGTAGCCGATTTTCTGTAGCTCGAAAACCATAAATTTCCGACAAAGGTTGAGCATTTCTGATGGTTTCATAGATTATTGGACTCTGAAGACTACGAGCAAATTCTAAAAACCCCGCTTCATCAGTTGGTGGATAATCAAGAGCAATACCGGATAATGTGACTACCCAACGGTTTCCCTCAACTGGATAGATTACGCCACCACGTTTTTGTTTTGGTGGTTGTGCGGAAATAATTATCCCTATCCAATCAAATTCACTGTGTTCTGTTTGTTGATACCAACGACTGGCATAACCTAAAAAGGAATTAATTACTGTTTCTTTATTACCCACAACCAGGATGGTTAGAACATGACCCATTAGAAATCTGGCAAGCCACCTGCACAGTAATGCAAAAAGCCATTCAACAAGCCAAAATTAAAGCTACGGAAATCCAAGCAATTGGACTTACAGTACAGCGAGAAACTTGTTTATTATGGGATAAAACTACCGGACAACCTTTACACAATGCTATTGTTTGGCAAGACCGTCGTACTGCATTTCACTAAAGTTAAACTATATAATCAAGAAAAATCATAAAGATTAAACCAATTTACTGCTCACCATCGATTGTTGATTACAGCCTAAATTGAACAACTAACAAATGCCATTAACTGAGGGAGGATTTTTACGACTTTTATCAGATATTTTTCCCGAAAATTGATTAATTAACCCAGCCAATCTAATAATATTTGTATCTCGCATATTTGCATATACAGGTAAATACAAAATTTGCTCAGACAACTGCTTGGCTGTAAACAGATTCTTCACCTTTAATAATTCAGTTTCTGGTAAATTTGAAAAATGAGTTAAACTAGTATTACCTCGCGTAGCATCAAAACCTTCGGCTCTAAGTTTAGTCATTAAAGAGTCAGGTTTATTTACTAAAATGGGGAACACCCAAAATGAATGAAAAGCTGTTTTACTACCAGGATAAACAATCTCAGGATCTAACTGAGAAATTAATAAACGAGCTTTATCCTCTCGCTTTTGGAAGCGACTATTATCCAGATTGTTCAACCGTCGCCATAACAATTGAAGCATCATTTGAGGAGGACGATATCTAATTTTAGTAAATAAATCTCCTGAAGCAAACCCTCTAGTTAAAGAATTAATGGTAATATCAATATCAAAACCTAACAATTTCATAAGCGATATTAGATGTACATAAACTTGGGGAATTGATAATGTTTTCAACCCCAAATACTTCCATATTCGTTTGCCAAACCACAATTCGCTACGACAGGAATATTCTGCTGCCAAAGTAACCATCTTTTCAGCTATCGTTGAATCTTTAATACAAACAATAGCACCTCCCAAGGCAGTAGAAGACTTAATTGGCCCAAAACTAAACAAACTCACATCTGCTGAAGATGCACCATAATAATTAGTACCACAAAAGGCTTGAGCACAGTCTTCCACTAAAAGAATCTGATGTTTTTGGCAAATGTTAACTATTGGTTCTAAATCAATAATTGAACCAAATAAATGAGCCACTACGAAAACACGGCTTTTTTGCGAAATCAAACTTCCTAATAACTCAATATCAGGTGCTAAAGTATCCAAATTAATATCAACAGGAACCGGAATTAACCCATGATTTTTTACAATTTCTTGCATATCTCGAATATTAATAGCACTCATCAAAACTTCTGTTCCTTTGGGGAAATTTAGTGCTTGTAACCATAAATCGAAAGCTGTACGAACCGAAAGTGTTACCAAAACTTGTTTGTGATTTTGGCTAAAATCTTGGAGAATAGATGGGCTTTGTACAGATGATTTACTAAGCCAAGGAAATAAGCCAAAGGCGAGGTCAACAAAACTAATATCTAAATTCAATCGCGGATAAAGATAGCTTTTCATTGTTCATAGAGTTAATTTTTAACTTAAGTTAATTATCATTCATCTGTGCAGCATTCATAAACAACTGTAGACTAATTGATATTAATTTGTTGCGGATCTACAGCAATAATCAGTTCGTCTCCATATTTTAATCCATTAATAAAAGATGTAATGATTTCCAGAGTGTCGGGGGTTTGAAAATGTTCGGGTTTAGTTTCAGGATGAGGATAATAGATTAAACCAGACTGTGATTTACCAGTATTTAGTAGAATTTGACAATCACAAAATGAGAAATCTTCTGCTGGTTCTGCTGCTGCCCATTTTAGATTTTTGAATGTATATTTTGGTTGTTTAATTTCGTAGTTATATGGAGCAATAGAAATGTTGATTGTCCCAGTAAAATATTGACTTAAATCCAGACCAAGTTCCCTAAAAAAAGGCTTTTGCATTTCAATCGTACCATTAGGAAAACGTGGGTCTTTAGTTTTACCTGATGCAATACCATATCCTTTTTTTACTTTGACGTTGATTTTTCTCCAATTTTCCATACTTGCGTTAATTCTTAAAGTAGCCTTAAATTATAAAACTATGCTTTAAGTTGGGAGCATGGTTTTAATTAACTATATTTTAGATAAATCTAACTGGTTTTTCATACAACTTCATAGTAGACCAAGGCTTTGAGGAATTCACCAGTATAATTACGGAAGATAACAATTTATTAGTACCTATAGGATAAGGAATATTCTGAAATGATTGGTATCTAACAAATACATTAATCAAGGATAATTTAAGTTTTAAAAGCCTGTAATAAGCACCAAGCCAAGCCAGCCGAACCATCTAATAAACTACCCAGCAGAAAGTACATATAAATAAACCGTATCAAAGGTCTAAAACAATTCATTGTTAACAGGACTTACCAACAATGTAATTCCTTGAATCCCAATAATATGAATAGTTTGTTCAGGAATTAGAGTTATTTGTCTATTAGCTTCATGGAGTTTAGCAGGCCAATAAGTCCCTAAAAACTTAACCCTTCCTGGTTGATTAGAAGTTATTTTCTTTTCCACTGTTCCTATTACAGGTTCTGGAAACATCTCTATCTCGAATTTAACAAACAAGTGTTTCATGTTTTCAAGTCCTTAACAAGCACCTGTTTGTCTAAGAATTAGAAAAAATGTTTGAACAATAATAACTAAATCATACCAAGGGTTCCATAATTTTTGGTAACGCAAATCAAGAGCAACAATAGCTTCAAAATCTTTGATTTTTGACCGACCGTTAACTTGCCATTCACCTGTTAATCCTGGTTTTACATTCAATCTCTGCCAGTGATGTTTACTATAGTGAATTACTTCATCTGTTGTGGGAGGACGAGTTCCTACTAAACTCATTTCTCCTGTGAGAACATTCCAAAATTGGGGAAACTCGTCTAAACTAGTGCGACGTAGGAAGCGCCCAACTCTGGTAATTCGGGGGTCATTTTCGTTTTTGAATATTAATCCTTTAGCTTCATTGTTGATTAACGCTTTGAGTGCATCGGCGTTTTGCACCATAGTCCGAAATTTGTAAATTCGGAAAGATTTACCATAGAGTCCATAACGTCTTTGACTGTAGAAAATTGGGCCAGGACTATCTAATTTGATGGCTATGGCGATCGGGAAAAAAATTAAAGCTAAAATTAGTAATCCGACTAAACTACCGATAATATCTATCAAACGTTTAGAGATAGATTTAGTAGAAGGGTGAGGATTCCTGAGAGATAATGATAATGTAGGCATTAGATTATTTACCTCAAGTTGGATGGATTTAAGCTTAAGTTTAGTTAAGTTGTAAGAGAGAGTTTAATCCTTGAAATCGGTAAGTTTGTAACCAACGACGCAAAGTTTTTGGATTTTTCCCGATGGTTGCAGCTAAATTTGTGAGAGTGTTGACTTTACCAATTTTGCAAAGGTATAAAGCCACAATTCTTTCTTTAGTATTTGGGTTTTGCTGTTGATTTAACAGTGCAATTAATTCTTGTGTTGTATCTCGATAGGAGCGAAATTACTTTTTTCTTTGAGCCGCCTTTATTCCCCAGCTAGCAGCTTTAGAAATTAAATCTTTTAATGTTTCTCTGGCTTGTTTTTGTTGCCAAAAATATCCTTCTAAAGAAGTGGCATACAAAGGTGGTAAACGATTGAGAGCGTAAGCTATAGCCTCGTTATTGTTAATAGATTCAGTGAGATGCTGGGGAAGGTTTTGTAGTTGCTGTTCTATTTCTTCAATTACCAGCATTTCCATTGCATTACGATAAAGTGAGACTGATTTATTTGGATGATTCATAGGTGGAAAAACATGAATGGTAATAGTTGTAATGGAGGATTTGCGATCGCGTCAAGCATGACTAGGATAATTAGATTTTGATGAGTTCCCAGTGGGCGAAATTCTACATATTATTATGGCGCGATTCAGCAAAACGGATGAAAAACAACGGCAGGTTTTGGTATAATCGAAATTCCAGTTGAGGTTTGAATTATGCAACTTGAAGACTACTTCAATTTTTTAGCCCCTAACGATATTCGCATTAAGGGAACGAGGGTAGGAATTGAAACAGTTCTCTATGATTTTATTCATCGCAAGCGGCTACCAGAAGAAATTGCTCAGAGTTACCGCACTATAACATTGGAACAAGTTTACGCAACGATTCTTTATTATTTACACAACCAGGAAGCTGTTAGCAAATACCTGGCTGATTGGATGGATTTCGCTCATCAACAACGGAAGGCGCAAGAGTTAAATCCTCATCCGGCAATCATTCGATTGCGACAAAAACTGGCAGAGCGTAAACTGGATTCTCAAGAACAATCAGAAATTTCAAAAATCGGCTAATGACTCTCAGCTATCTACTAGATGAAAATGTGGATCTTGCTTATCAAATACAACTACTTAAGCGTAATTCCAGTTTAGTTGTATTTGCTGTAGGTGATCCAGGTATGCCTTCCAAGTCAACCTTAGATCCAGAGATTCTCTGTTGGTGTGAGGAACAGAATCTTGTGCTAGTTACCAATAACCGCGCTTCTATGCCCATACACTTAGCTGACCACATCGCGCAAGGTCGCCATGTACCAGGAATTTTTATTTTGAATTCTAATTTGAGTATGGGTCGAATGATCGATGAATTAATTATCATTGCAGAAACCGCACTTGATGATGAGTATCAAGATGTAATTACTTATTTGCCAGTAACTAAATGAGGCGATCGCATAGAATTTATTTGAAGTAGTATTCGCATTTCAATTAATTCCTAAACCGAGCGCATTTCCATTAATTCCCAAACTCAATAATGCTCCGCATCGCTGGCGCGATCGCTATTCTTGTCGTAGGCATATCGCTGACAACTGAATTTGGCAGAAAATGGCAAATCTTGCCATAATATAAAAGAGAAGTAAAGCGAGTAACGAATGTGAAAAGCATAAACATTTCTCTGCCTGATGCAATGCGAACTTATGTAGAAGAACAGGTAGCAAACGGTGGCTACAGTACAGTGAGCGAGTATTTTCGGGAGTTAATTCGCCAAGACCAAAAACGGAAAGCGAATGAACGTTTAGAAGCCATGTTATTAGAAGGTTTAGATTCGGGAACTGCAACACCGATGAGCGATCGCGATTGGTCAGAAATTCGTCAAACAGTGCGTCAGAGAATTACGAAACGTCAAGAGATGAGCTAGAGGTAATGAGCGAAGTTAATAAACGACCGCAAGTTATCCGTGATTTGATAGAATTAGCAACTTATATTGCTGAAGATAGTTTGGATGTCTCCGATCGCTTCTTAGCAGCAGCGGAAGAAACTTTCAAACAACTGGGTAAAATGCCTGGAATGGGAAAATTATGTCAATTTTCTCATCCTAATTTAACTGGAGTTCGGCAGCAAGCTATCAAAGGATTTAGAAAATATCTTGTTTTTTACCTCTCTAGCGATTCGGGAGTGGAAATTTTGCGAGTTATTCATGGCGCAAGAGATATCGAAGCAATTTTAGAGGATGATTTGGGGGAAGATAACCCTGATTGATTACCAAATGCGATCGCACTTCGATAAATCCCCCAATCCGATCGCATTTTGATTAGTTCCAAGTAGGCGATCGCACTTTCATCAATCACTTACAACTGAATTCAAAACTTTCTGTTGCTGTTTGTGTTTCAGCAGGGAAGCTGCACCGAAAGTACCGAATGCTAATAAACCTAATGCAGAAGTAGGTTCGGGAACAGATTTGGAGGGAGAAGTTTCTTCTTGGGTAAACCCTGAATAGCGAACTTTTGACTGTGACATATTGTAAAAGCCGAAGCGACCCGGTTGAAATTTCCCGCTGACATCAAAGATAGTTTCTCCATCAATATCAATCTTGATACGATCTGTTTGATAGAGCAAACTAAAATCATATTCAGTATAGTCTTTCCAACCTTTGCCTTTGCCGAAGTCAGTCTTTATCAGATCAAAGTTGTTGCTTTCTTTGTGCTTGCAGAAGTTAGTATAGTCAGTAATAGTTCCATTAACTTTGGCTAAACTAAATCCTATTGGACATTGACCGTTTATACCTTGGTTCCAATCAAACAAAATAAAGTTGAATTCATTAGCTTTATCACCATTTGCGGCAATCGGTGACTGATAGCCGAACACAAATCCAATGAAATCGTCATCCGCCTTTTCTTCAACCTTAAATTTACCGTTGATGGTCGTGTTAATGAAATTATCTGGACTGACAAAGAATGTGGGGTAGCCGTTGATAGTTTGAAAAACTGAGGTTCCATCAGGAGATACAACCCAATTTCCGTTTGCAGGTGGGCCTTCCTTTGTCCATGTTCTCAAATCAATAAGGGTTGGTGCTGCATAAGCGGTAGTGCTGACAGCAATAGCAGCAAATCCCAAAGTTGTTGCTTTGATAAAGGTTTGAGTAGAAATCATAAAACTGGTTTCTCCGAAAAAGGGAAAATTTTGGATGTGAAGAATTTGGGGAGAAATTTGTAGTCCTCTCTAATTAATCAGTTACAACAGAATTCAAAACTTTCTGTTGCTGTTTGCGTTTCAGCAGGGAAGTAGCACCGAAAATGCTAATTGTTAATAAACTTAATGCAGAGCTAGGTTCAGGAACAGAAGTAGGATCTGGAGACGGAGGAACAATGTCTAATCGAACTCTTTTTCCGACTTGCATTGCTAATGGAATCGTGGATAATGTTGATGACGAATAGGCTTGCCAACTGTTTAAGCCTGTAGGAGCAGCAGTAAATTTTACAAGCATTTCCCAAGCATTTTCGAGGGAACCAATAGCTAAACCATCTGTACAGCAGGGACTCCAAGCATGATTTGATGTAAAGACAGTACCTCCAGAAAGCGTCTGCACTTGATCACTATCAGCGTCGTCTACCACTTTTATGGAAGCTGTATCTCCCATCAAATCGAAACGCATTTTAGCACTGCCACCATTTCCATTCTTAGGTTTATCATGAACAACAAATAGTGACAAACCATCGGCAGCAGCTTCAACTTTTTGGGCAAAGATAGAGAGGGCTAGTCCTAGCGTTGTCAGCATCAAAAATTTTTTCATGAGGAATCACTCCTTTAAACTATGAAAGGAAGGGCTTAGTGGGATAGGTATTCTCAGGAGCGCTCGCACATCCTCCCGAAAAGCGATCGTCCTGTAGTTTCCCTGACCTCTTATTCTCTCTTTCGGAATAACCTAAGTACTTTTATGCAAATTAGAAAATTTTTTTTACCATCTGACAAAAAGTTAAATTTTGTTAAAATATCCGAGATTTTGCGTAAAAACTTACTGCCAAAACCGAAAAATCTAGTTATATCAAATCCAAGTTAAATACCTCCATTATTCTTTAGTCCGCGTAGGCGGACTTTGTTTGTGTAGACGCGATTTCAATCGCCAGATTAATTACTTGTGCAACTTCTTTACGGGAAAAATTACCCAGATCGACAGGCAATTCCAAAGGTTCTCCATCCTTAAATTTTGCCAGTAACTTATATAACTTAACTGCTATTTCTTGATTAAACTTAAAAATGCGATCGAACTCTTCATCACCTTTAATCACCTCAAAACTTTCCCCAGCAATGGTGTCAGATTCAACCATCATTGTAAACTGATTTTCTTCTGTACCAAGCTGCACAGAAAGATTAAATTTCCCCCATTCCTCGGCGGATTCTATAGAAAGTAATTTTACATTCATGGTTTTTCTCAAAAAACTGCAATCTGATTCCAAAACTTTAAAAATTCCTCAACTTCCATTTTATAGCTTGTTCCTTCCCACAAATCACGAATTAGCACTAGTCCGTTGTCATCAACACCATCAACTACTACCATGTGGGCTATTCTATTGCCAAATTCCTTCATTTGAGCCATCCATGATCTTTTGGTATTTAATAACAGGTTAAAAGCTGCCAAAGTTGTTGGTGTATTAATAAAACCCCCTTGCCATTTTTTAGAACTAAGTGGAGTCAGTTGATTCAGTGCATTTGCAATTGCTTGAGCCGAAGTAGGCGCACCAGTTAAATTTTCAATTAGGCTTTGATTGATATTAGTAAATCCCCGATCTATTAGTAGCATTTCAGCACTCGCAGGGCCACAAGATAAGTTACTTACTTGTCGTACAACTCTTGGATCAACAACTTCATCAATAACTGACCATCCACCACCAGCACCAAAAAGTTCTGGTTGGTCTTCCGGTTGGGGGGTAGCGCCTGAATCTTTGGTGATAGGGAGGCTCCTAGAAACAAGATTGGGAGAACTTTTTTTATGATACGCAAAAGGCGATGTAATTTGAATACCAATTAGTAGGGTGCTCTACCCGCATTTCTCACAAACAATAAAAAATCAATTTACATGACCTGATGTAAGACTTTTTTTTGATACATCATCAATTGAAATTTAGGTAGGGAAATAAGTTAAGTATAATTCAGGATTTATCAAGATAAAATAGTTACTCTATTTATCTTAGTACTGAAATCGAAATGCTGTGTTCATAAAATTAAACATTACAAAACCGGGCTTAGATAAAACCAAGCCAAAGTCTCATTAATTAGAGACTTAGAAAATGCACCTTGACTTTAGATTAAGCGGTATTTGGGAGCATTTTTAAGCATCTGTAAGCAGCAGCAAAGATATGTTTGTACGGACAAGAGCTAGTAATCGCAACTAAAATTCGCCCGGCGCTTACAGTAATCAATGCGCCTAGTTTTAGTAATTTAGTACGAATAGTTCCGACTTGAGCGTTTTGTAGTTCCGTCTTCGCTAAACATTGTTGACGCAATGCGTTCATCAAAACGTAAGCCAGAGAAGAAAACCATAATCTTAATTGATTTCCAGCGAATGTATGGGTGCTGGTTCTATCACTAAAAAGTTCAAGTTGTTGCTCCTTAAAGCGATTTTCCATCTCGCCTCGCTTACAATATTTTTGCGTGTAGACTTGAGCAGGAGGTACTTTATTGGTAGTTAGTGAAGTAACCACAAAACGAACCAGTCTGCGATTCACACCATGTCATGATATCGTCTCTGGAATAGGCACTATCTCCTCGGACTAAAATCTGGACATTACTCCATTTCTCACGAATTTGTTTAATAATTCTCTGTAATTCTTCTAAAGCCCCGGCTGCTGGATCTACATTTGAAGGTCGTAGCTTGGCTGCCAATAAGTGTTTTCCACAAAAAATATATAGTGGAGTATAGCAGTATCCTGCGTAATAAGTATTGAAGAAAACTTGCTCCTGATTACCATGTACTAAATCATCAGTTACATCCAAATCTAAAATAATTTGTCGTGGTTCTTTGGAGTAAGATTCTAGAAATATCTTCACAAATAGACTTTCAATTTCTGATGGAGAATGCCCAATTTTATGATAACGATTGTCTGCTCCTTGTTCTAGATCATCAGGACAATGTTCGAGACGGTTTAATGTACTTTTTCCGGCTAAAATCACTGGCTCATTTTCTCTACCAATTCTTTTTCCTAATGCTATAGCAAACATTGGCTCATGACGTAATTCCTCGTGATCATTTAAGTCTTCATACCCCATGACCAGACCGTATATCCTTTGTGTAATTAAGCTTTCTACTGTATGGTCAATTCGATTTGGTTTTCGGTAATCTTGGAAACACTGTGCAAACTGTGATGTTATTTGTAGTTTTCTGTCTATTTCAGCAATTAAACTTAATCCGGCATCCGATGTTACCTGTCCACCCTGGAAATTAACTACAACTGGGGGCGATTTTGGTTGCTCAAATTTGAACTGTTTTGGGAGTGAGCGCGAAGCTTGTTGGGTCATACTTTATAACTGCTGAAATCCTTGCTATCTATACATTTTAGCAGGTTTTTACCCCCTTTTTCTCAGCGTTTGTGAGAAATCCGGGATTACCTTTAGCGAAGGAGATTTTGCTACAGGTTTTCCAGTAGTTATGGTGCAAATTTGGTCAGATGGACATTCTTTACCGATAGTTTTAACGGGAAAATTGCCACCTCAACCAGAAATTCCGCAACTTTACCGCCAAATACAACAAATCCGCAACCCGCAGATTACCGCAAGTAGAATTAAAGGGAAAAAAGAGCAAATTACTAATGTTTCTATTAGGGAATTGGGAGAATTAGCGAAGTTGTTAGAAGAACAAATTAACGGTTGGTTAAACTCTCAGGAATTTCGCTTAATCTCTGATAAATTAAGGGAAAGATTAAACCCAAAAGATGAAATTAGAGTAATTTTGCAATCTCAAAATCTACAATTATTACGTCTCCCTTGGCATTTATGGGATTTTTTTACGGTTTATCGCCAAGCGGAAATTGCTTTAAGTGCTGCTGCTGGCGACAGAGTGAATAAATCAACTACACCCAGAACTAAGGTGAGGATTTTAGCGATTTTGGGTGATAGTGAAGGGATTGATGTTGTTAGCGATCGCCAAATCCTCGAAAAATTACCCGATGCAGAAACCGTTTTTTTAGTAGAACCTACCCGTGAAAAACTAAATAAATATCTTTGGGATGAACAAGGTTGGGATATCCTTTGTTTTTCTGGACATAGTAACAGTATAGCAGATGGAACGATGGGATTTATTCATATTAACCAAACAGATAAATTAAGTATTTCTGAACTGAAAAATGCTTTAATGAGTGCGATCGAACGTGGGTTGCATTTGGCAATTTTTAATTCTTGCGATGGGTTAGGATTAGCTCAACAATTAGATGATTTGCATATTCCCCAAATTATCATTTGGCGAGAACCAGTACCCGATAAAATAGCACAAGAATTTTTGAAAAACTTTCTCCAAGCTTTTTCTCAAAGCAAATCTTTATATGTCTCTGTGCGACAAGCAAGGGAAATTTTACAAGGTATGGAAGACAGATTTAGCTGTGCGAGTTGGTTGCCTGTCATTTGCCAAAATCAAGCAGAAATTCCGCTGAAATGGCGGGAATTTATTAAAAATAATCAATTGGAAGTAGAGGATTTATTAGCCAATATTCAAGCAGCTTTAGAGGCAGAAACAAGTTTATTATTAGAAGATAAAGCAGAAGCATTAGAACAAGTTAATATTTTAAAAGAAATCGGACAAAATTATAAGTCAAGCGAACAGCAAAAATTAGTAAAAACTGCGCTGAGAATTTTGAAGGTTATAGTTGCTGAATACCCTGACGCTATTAAATTAGCTGAAGAAGTTAATAATTTATCACTCACCTATTTCATTTTTGGAGGTAACTATGAAAATCAGCCAAAATAAGTTTTGGCATCGCTTAAAGTGGGCTAATGAAAATCAAGGTTTAACCTTGTATGAATTGCTGGTTGTCTTGGTGATTATAGAAATTCTAGTAGTTATTGCTGTTCCTACTTTTTGGCGATTTGCCAACCGAGCTAAAGAAGTTGAAGCTATTAATAAAATCAGGTACCTTAATACAATGCAACAGGGGTACTATATGGAAAATTTATTATTTGCTAATACAACCACAGAACTCAATTCCTATTCTTTAGAATCAAGCGAAAATTACTCTTATGTAATTATGGTTTTACCAAATGTTCCGATTGCAATCCACGCTGCTATATCGAAAAAATCAGATGTCAGGCATTATGGGGGAGTAGTGTATTTAAAATCTGGACAACCCGTAACCTGTGGGCCTTTACCAGTCTCAAAGCAACCCACAGTTCGAGAAATTTTAATTTTATATTATACCCATTGTCCGTAATACTTTTCGTCAGTCATGAGCGATCGCTCCATCTCTGCCAAACATTGACCCCATCCTTCATTCAACACTGGATAAATCAAATTCTCACAAATAGCATCTGACGAATTATCTACAGGGGTTAGGGGTCAGGGGGTAGGGGATAGGGAAGAAAATCCAACCCTATCCCCTACCCCCCAACACCCAACCCCTTCCTCTACACTATCCGTAAATAACAAATCTAACTCTTCCTTAAAAGCTGCTTTTACGGGCAATTCAATTCCCACTATATAGTCGCTTAAAACGTACTTCAATTGAAACTTTTTAGCGACAGCACTAATACTCTTATAACTACTAAACGGCAACAACCTCGCCTTATCGCAAGCAAAGCTAAACAAACTGCGTACTCCCAACAACCGCCTCGCTACCGTATTCGGTGAAATAGTTTCCCCTGCTTTTTTCTGATTGAGCGATCGCTCTAAAGCTTGCTTGTAAGCAATTAAATCATTACCCGTAACCAGAGGCAGCGGTTTATTTTCAATAAACCCTAAAAAATAATCGATATCTTGCTGGTAGGCGCGACGAGTATGACGCGATTTTTTGTTCGCCAACCATAATTCGATTAACTCTTCATTGGTTTCTACCTGCACCAATGGAGTTGCGGAAATCAACCCCTCAGAGAGCAAAGCAGTTTTATTCCATAATTTGACCGGGACTAGTACGGGCGTACTTAGCATATTTAGTACAAAAAATTGGATGATAATGGTTCATATCAGCTAATATTTGTTCGTTTCAGTCTATTCTATTATATAGATAATTCAAATTTGTCTATACATAAAACTAGACATTCTTTTGAATGTTCTGTTGTGGGTTCGCAGACAAAGTGAAAAAAGATGCGGAATAGATGAAAAAGTAGCAGACAAGTTGAAAAAATGTTGCAGAGTAGTTGAAAAATCCAAGCAGGTAAGATAGCTAAAACTATTTCACTCATAGAGAACCAACAACCTTAGTACAAACTGTACTTGAGTTCAAAGGCAAAGGGATTTCTCAAAATATCTTATTGAAACTGTTGTATTGGGGCTATAGAAAAGTTAGGTCTTTCCTCCCTTAATACCTGGAATTTTCTTCGGTTTCTTCCTGCGTTTCCTCTAACCAATCTTCTAATTGCAAACCGGGAATATTGATGAAATCCTTGATATTATGAGTTACAAGTATGTCTCCACGCGAGCGTGCTACAGCAGCAATTATTCCATCTAACTTTTGAGTAGGTCTGCCGATTCTTTTTAACTCACCCTGAATTATACCAAATTCGAGTGCTGCATCTTCATCAAATTGGACAATAGTGGGAATCAAATTAATGAAATTGCGAGTATCTCTAAGGTTTTCTGCAATTTTTTGAGAACAGTAAGCACCCTGATACAGTTCTGCTATCACAATTGTAGAGAGGCCACATTGACTAAACCTGGGATAAAATTTAGCGATCGCTTGAGGATGCTTGTCAATGAGTGCAATACAAATATTGGTATCTAACAAATACACTTTTCCTCACCGTTCGCTTTCAATTTTTTTTTCTGCTTCTAAAGTTTTCATGGTGTTGACAAAATCCGCTCTGGCTTCCCAATTATCCAGTAATTCCTTCATTTTTTCTAACCTTTCTTCATTACTCATTGGCCGAATCACTTTCAGCTCAATATTTAATTCGTCACCATCAGGAATATTGATTTCCTCTGTTAGTTCAATGGTCTTTCCCCTTTTGATGCCTTTGATTTTCATACAATTCTCTGTGCTACTATCTAACAGTTTACAAGATTATTGAAAAAATAGCCCTGTATACTAACAACAGGGCTAGAAAAAATGTGGTAAATAATTAGCGGTTACTCGTCCTCATCCTCGGAAAATTCTTCATCTTCGTCTAATTCAAAATCATCGTCATCGTCTTCATCTTCGCTACCTTCGTCCTCTTCGTCCTCATCATCCTCCTCGTCATCCAATTCATCGAGAACATCATCAATTTCGTCTTCATCATCATCAAAGTCGTCATCCTCAACTTCAGATTCCTTGGCAATTTCATTACGACGCTTGAGTGATTGAACGTTAAATTCAACTAAGTCAGCAATCGCCATTTCCGTATTTTCCGAAATGCTATCGTACAGCTTACCCATTGCCATAGCTACCACTTCAGTATCGTATTTGAGAGCATCAGGACGACCGAATAATTTGGGGAATACCGTATTATTCCACTCTTGCCAATCAAACTTTTTGCCATTACCATTGCCATTACGTTTGTTAATTTGAGCTTGCACATCCAAGCCCAACTTTTCCCTTGTAGCATGACCAACTTTGGTAGAAACACGACTGTCACGGCGTTGAATTGTTACGCTATAATCAGGGCTATATTTCGGGAGGAATTCTAAATGAATATATTTATCTGTGGCTTTTTGATGATTCCCCTTCATCCTTTCATCGACTAGACTTTCTAGATTATCTGGGTCTCCATGTACACACCAATAAGATACTTTATTTATTGAACAGCCCACAAATTCCGCTATTTTAGCTTGAGTTTTTCCATCATTTAGCAACAGTAATATCAAGATTCTTTCTCTAATATTTCCATCTTCTTCTTCTTTCAGGGCTTTTTGTAGCTTCTCTACTTGTTCTAAGTTCAGATGATTCTTTGCTGGCATTTCCCCACCCACTTGGCTCTATTGGCTTTTCCATTTTACCCTATTTAAATGCTTAACAGCTTACTGAGGATTTGGCAAATAGCATGAATGTGCGTGTGCGGGGGTTTGAACTCTTCAAAGCTGGTCTAATCAATGGCTTAAAATCTATTCGTAGTTTAGCAGATCTGACGCAAATTTCTAAAAGTAGCGTTCATCGCCATCAACAAGCAATGAAACGACGTAACCTACATCCAGAGTCCCACCTGTGGGAAACACCAGCGGGATATCAATGGTTACGGTTATTAGTTTTTGCGACTGTCTATATCTTTGGCATTCAACAAGGTGTAGGCTGTGAAGTAATTTCGCGGTTTTTTCATCTGTTACGTTTGCAGAACGTAATCGGAGTTTCTCCAACCAGCTTGCGCCGCATTGAAGCACAAATGCGAGAACAAATTCTCAATTACTCTGATAAAATACAACAACAGTTAAAAAACAATCCTACCACATTGGAAATCCGAGCGGGTGCGGATGAAACCTTTTTTCCTGAAGTGGTATTGGTGTTAATGGATTTGGTTTCAGGCTACATTATTTTAGAAGATTTTAGTCACGATAGGCAATACTTGACTTGGAGCCAAAAAGCGGAAAAGGCACTGCAAAATCTGGGTGGAATGGTGGTAGTTAAATCTCTCGTTAGTGACCGAGCTAAAGCTTTAATCCAGTTAGCGGTACAAGGGTTCGACTGTGCTTCTATTCCTGACTTGTTTCATGCAATGCGTGGGATTTCTAAAGTAGTCGGTTCTTGTTTTGGTAGTCGATTAAACCATCTGAAAAAGCAGTTACGTACTCTACACAGTCAAGTTTTGAATTCCACTCAAAAGCGCCAACCAATTCCGGAACGATTGTCACAACAAATTGCAGTTCTGCAAGAGGAATACAATTTTTTCTTGACTGGACAACAGGCTTATCATCATATTTTACATCAAATTACTTGCACTGTTCATCCTTTCGCTATCGATGGTAGTGGATTTCAATCTACTGTTGATGTTGCCACTGCTCTTTATCAACTACTTCCTCAGTTAGCTGCTGTGGGTCATACTTACCAAATAGCGAAACTAGACAAAGCAATAAAAGCTTTTAGCGACCAAATTGCGGCGATGGCTGCGGGAATTAATTTATGGTGGCAATCTGTAGAAGAGAGTTTACTTTTAGAAGAAATAGATGTGGAAATGTCTGATTGGTTATTAAAATACTTTCTCCCCCATTTTTATTGGCGCTCCGTCATTGCTCAAACTAAAAACCCAACTTTGTGCCAGATTTATGAGTCAACATCAATAGAAGCTTTAAGCCGCTTACTACTACATCCCTTAACCAGTAAGCTCGACCGAGATGAATGGGCACATTGGCGTGATTGGGCTACTCTTATGTCGGCTAAATTTCAGCGGAGTTCTTCTGCGATTGAGGGGCGTAATGGTTATTTATCCCGTCTGCATCATTGTGGGCGAGGTATTTCTCAACAGCAGTTACCAGTGTTAACGGTCATTCATAATTTTGATTTGAAAAGAACTGATGGAACTACTGCTGCACAACGATTATTTTCTCAGGAATTTCCCGATTTATTTGAGTGGGTAATTGCACAAATGGGTGACTTACCTTTACCTCGAAAATCTTATTCTTTTTAGTGAAAATTAACTGAATTTTGACAATTAAATTCTGATTTATTCTAAGTCAGCTAGGGATTATTATTTCTGGCTTAAGTAGTATTGTACTACACTTTATTGACTATTGATTTTTCTCAAGTTCCTTCTTTGTACCTTTAAGTCCTTGGAATCAAGATCCCACCAACTGTCCCGGCTTAGGTTGGTAGCCCACATTGATTTTCGCAAATTAGATTTTAGGAGACCGAACATGAAAGCTAACTATTCTTATGCCTCTGCTGTTTTCAACGCTGATTTCAACAAATTTGCACCCATCACAGCTAATCAAGCTTGGTCATTGTTCTTTACTCTAGGAAAAAATGATGCAGCATTGGGAGATAATCCAGAGGTGGGAAAGCTTTTCACTAATATCACGATCGGATCGGTCGTTACTTTTATTTTAGGAGCTTGTATTTTCACCTCCATCTAAAGCGGTAAATTTATCAAAAAAGAATCCCCGCAGGATTGAACTGTCGGGGATTCTTTTTTGTGACGCTATCTTGCAGATACTAGCTGAGTTTTGTCAAATAACTGTGCCAAACGACGCACGGATCGATCGCGCCAGTTCCCCTTGCCATAAGCATAACCAGCAATCAAAGGCAACGCCAGCGTAGCTTCGGAAAATACCATTTGTTCGACGTTTTTATTGACTTTTCCCCAAGAATGTGCTTCTCGCAAAGTAGAACCGGATAATGCACCATCCCGTTCGTCTGCGACAGTAATTTGAATTGTGTATTTGTGCATTGTCACATCAAATCCCAACATTTCCGCCGCCACAACCGTATCTTGGGCAAAGTTTTTCGGTACGCCACCACCAATCATTACCAATCCAGTGTATTTCGCCGCAAGTTTGCACTGGGTTAATTCGCGGAAATCGCCCACCGAATCAATGGTAAGATAAGACTCTGGCGAATTCCACTGGTGATGTACTAAACCAAAACCAGCCGAACAATCACTAAAAGCCGGGACAAAAATGGGTACTTGATGTTGATAAGCAGCTAATACAACTGACTGTGTATCTGTTTTTTGTTTTTCCAGATATGCACCCATTTCTTGAATAAATTCCCGCGAAGAATAGGGGCGCTTTTCTAAAGAATTAGCAATTTCCGCGATCGTCATATCGCACACCCGCAGTTGATCTTCATCAATGTAGGTGTCGTAAATGCGATCGATCCTTTCTTGGCGCAACATTTCATCATCTGCTAAAGGATCGCCGACATAGTGACGAAAACCTAACGCTTCAAAGAAATCCTGATCCACAATATTAGCACCAGTGGAAACGATCGCATCCACCATATTATGAGTAATCAGGTCATACACCACATTTTTCAGTCCGGCGCTAAACAAAGAACCTGCCAAACATAAAATAATTGCACAATCTGAATCTTGCAGCATTTCATCGTAAATTTTCGCCGCCCTTCCCAAGTTTCGTGCTTGAAATGCCATCTGACTCATAGACTCTACCAAGCCTACAACATCAAAGGCTTTAATATCAATTGGTTGCACAACTTCTTGCAATAAATCTTCCCGATTCATCACTTTCTCCTGCATTTAATTAAAGTACAAAAAACTAACTACGAAACACACATTGACGCTTCGATAGATTAAGCTATTCTTCACTTACTAGGCGCTTCGCAGTGGTCGTACCAAGAAATAGCAGGACTGGTTTCTCGTCGCTTACCTAAGCGAATTTGGAGATCCCAAAGTTTCGCAAAAATTACGGATGGACTCACCAATTTTGCTTTTTTTACACCTCGCACAAGTCCGCTTTTTAAACATAGCAGATTAGGATTTAATTGCAATCCCCTTGGAGGGGATAGAATCAATGAAATAGAACTTGACTGGGTTTTGCGATCGTGCTAATTTCAGTCAAAGATATGTAAATTTTAGGTCTTCGCACCCGATCGGGGCAAATGCTACAACCGTTAACAGCAGTGATACCAAAACAAGTAAGACTCCTCGCCCAAGTTGAGTGGGCGACAGGTTTCACTCATCTGAATTAACCTACAGGTAGCACAAAAGTTTTTAATTTTGTGGAATAGATCGCTTTAGAGAAGAGAGATTCTCTTGGTTGTATTTTGTGCGAGCCTTAATATCGGATAAATTGAATTTCCCAAATAATTTGGAAGTATCCACTGCTATAAAAATGGGAATTATTACCCATTACCTATTACCCATAGAGGACAAGTTTACAAATGCTAGTTTCTGCTGACCTTTCATCGAATTTAACAATTTCAGATACTCAAAGCTACATTGATTTAGAAAATACTTACGGTGCCGATAATTACCATCCCTTAGATGTAGTAATTACTAAAGGTCAAGGGGCTTGGGTGTGGGATATTGAAGGTAACAAATATCTCGATTGTTTGAGTGCTTATTCAGCATTAAATCAAGGGCATTGTCATCCTAGAATTTTTCAAGCAATGGTAGAACAAGCCAAAAAAGTCACCCTGACTTCTCGCGCTTTTCGCAATGACCAATTAGGCAAATTTTATGAAAAACTTTGCCAAATTTCCGGCTTACCGAAAGTATTGCCAATGAATTCTGGTGCCGAAGCCGTAGAAACAGCAATTAAAGCGATTCGCAAGTGGGCATATACGATCAAAGGCGTAGCTAAAAGTCAAGCAGAAATTATCGTATGTAGCAATAACTTTGCCGGACGAACTATTAGTATTGTCAGCTTTTCAACCGAAGAACAATATCAACATGGTTTTGCACCTTTCACTCCCGGTTTTAAAGTCGTTCCCTACGGAGATGTGGCAGCTTTAGAAGCAGCTATTACACCAAATACGGCGGCTTTTTTCCTAGAACCAATTCAAGGAGAAGGGGGAATTATGATTCCGCCAGATGGCTATTTAAAACAAGCCGAACGTATTTGTCGCCAAAATAACGTGCTGTTAGTATTTGATGAAATTCAAACAGGTTTGGGACGCACGGGCAAAATGTTTGCCTTTGAACATGAAGGAGTAAAACCTGATGGAATTACAATTGGAAAAGCTTTATCCGGTGGTTTTTATCCGATATCCGCGTTTTTGAGTACATCGGAAGTGATGGATGTATTTAATCCCGGAGATCATGGAAGTACCTTTGGAGGAAATCCTTTAGCAGCTGCGATCGCCATTGCCGCACTCGATGTAATTGTAGACGAACAATTGCCAGAAAGAGCAGCAGAATTGGGTAATTATTTTATTGCTAAATTACAAGCAATTCCCAGTCCCCACATTGAAGAAGTAAGAGGACGAGGATTGTTAATTGGTGTTGAATTAAAACCGGAAGCAGGCGGTGCCAGAAGATTCTGCAAAGCACTGATGAAAGAAGGAATTCTCGCCAAAGAAACCCGCGAAAATATTATTCGATTTGCGCCACCGTTGGTAATTTCGCGTTCAGATTTAGATTGGGCATTAGAGAGAATTGAACAAGTGTTAATAGCCAGTTAATTAGCTGAAGTTGGTAATTGTGCTTTTTTGACATTTCCCCTATTTGAAATACAGGGGAAATGTTAATGTAACTAAAACTTGAGATGAACTAATTACTTTTAGTTAATTTTTTGTTCAGAAGCTTGCAAAAAGTTTTCTAATATATTATTGTTTTATGACAGTCGGTTCCAACGGGGAGCAGCCGTTGGAGGAAACGGGGAAAGTTCGGTGTAAATCCGGCACTGTCCCGCAACTGTGAAGAGAAGACTAACCTCTCTGAGTCAGGATGCCCGCCGATAATTACATTATTTAACTTAACCATCTGCGAGGTACAGATCGTGTCTAACATAAGCTTTTTTCGATTCCAAATACATCATTGGTTGCCAAGCAATTGCCAGGAGTTGGTTTTGGCAGTTTGGCTTAATTGCGTTTGCCAGCAGTAGCAGCATCATTTATCCCCATGCGCCCCTAGTCAGTTTTGCCGTCATTGCAGGTACAACACTAAGTCGAAGGGGGGCAATTTTAATTGCCCGTAGCATTCTCCTCTTGAATCAGTGGATGGGAATGCACGGCTTAACTTTCGCTGTCTTTGTGCGTATTTTTGTGCGAGATGCTGTTTGGGCGTTCGCCTTATTCATACTGCACAACTTTTTAGTCCTGAACTACTGGCGAAACAAACAGGTAAAAAGGTAATCAGGATAAAACCACAATTCACCTGTTTTTAATAAACCCTTTTTTAAGGGTTTCACATATTCCAAGAAGTAAAAATAACTTCTTTCTAGATTTAAGCGACTTAAGGAATAATTATGACCGTTCCAACGACAACGATCGGCTATCCTCGTATTGGTAAAAGCCGGGAAGTAAAAAAAGCACTCGAAGCTTTTTGGAGTAATAAATTAGACGAAGAAACACTACTGCAAACCGTGCGAGAAGTTGAAATTTTCAATTGGAAAACTCAACTAAAAGCGGGAATCGATCGCATCGGTATAGGCGATGGCACGCTGTACGATAGTGTTTTAGATTGGGTAGTTCGTTTAGGTTTAATTCCCGAAAGATTTCGTCATTTATCTGGTTTAGATCGATACTTTGCAATGGCAAGAGGAAAAGAGGGTATTCCGGCACTGGAAATGACCAAATGGTTTGATACCAACTATCACTATCTAGTCCCAGAAATCCCGACCAAATTTGAACCTGCGGATTTTAGCGACTTTTTGGAAACAGCACATTTAGCGCAAGAATTTTTGGGCGATCGCGCTATTCCAATTATATTAGGGCCAATTTCTTTATTGCGATTAAGCAACTTAGAAATTTCTCCCGAACAAGCAGCTTCTTACCTGCTTGAACGATATCTGATTCTCTTGACTCAACTCAAGAATTTAGGAATTACGGAAGTACAGATCCACGAACCCGTATTGGTGTTAGGTGATGCTGCTAATTGGAAAGAATTGTATCAGTCAATTTATCCTTCTCTGGCACAAGTCGGATTACCACTGCATCTCGTTACTTACTTTGATGACTTGAGAGAAACCTATGCTTGGGTGATGCAATTACCTGTCACCTCTATTAGTTTAGACTTCACTCGCGGACGCAATTTAGAGTTACTAAAACAATACGGATTTCCTGCCGATAAAAGGTTGGGTATCGGCATTGTAGATGCTCGTAATATCTGGAAAATTCGCCCAGAAACTCTTTTCTACATCCTTGATGAAATTCAAAAGTTTACTTCCAACATTAGTTTACAACCTTCTGCCTCTCTGCAATTTGTTCCTTACGATGCAACCAAAGAAAAGCATTTACCTGAAGCATTGAGGAATGTGTTGAGTTTTGCCGAACAAAAATTGGCAGAAGTCGCATTTTTGGCAAAAACAGTGGCAGGTGAAAATACAAAAACTGAACAAGAAAATATCCAGAAAACTTGGGAGATATTTGAGCAGTTTAGTCCTGCAAATCTAACAGTTCAAGAGAAATTAAGGAATTTGGAATTGAGTGATTTTGAGCGATCGCTTTCCTACTCCTTGCGATTATCCCAACAAATTCCCTTACCTCCTTTACCGACAACAACGATCGGTTCATTTCCCCAAACCTCCGAAGTGCGAAAACTGCGCGTCAAATACAAAAAAGGAGAAATTACATTAGCAGATTATCAAGCAGCTATTGATGCCGAAATTGCTCGTTGCATTCAAATTCAAGAAGAAATTGGCTTAGACGTGCTAGTACATGGAGAATTTGAACGTACCGATATGGTGGAATATTTCGGTCAACAATTATCTGGTTTTGCGTTTACAGAAAATGGTTGGGTACAAAGTTATGGCAGTCGCTACGTGCGTCCACCAATTATTTATGGAGATGTGGAACGAACTGCGCCGATGACAGTACGGGAATTTAAAATCGCCCAATCTTTAACTCAAAAACCTGTCAAAGGAATGTTAACTGCTCCAGTCACAATTATCAACTGGTCTTATCCGCGCACGGATATTTCTCGACAGGATCAAGCCTTTCAAATTGCCTTAGCATTGCGAGAAGAAGTGGCAGATTTAGAAACAGCAGGTGCTCAGATAATTCAAGTCGATGAACCTGCTTTACGAGAAGGTTTACCCCTCAAAACCGAACGGTGGAATGAATATCTTTCTTGGGCAATAGATTCCTTTCGCTTGGCAACAGCTATTGCTCAACCTCAAACTCAAATTCACACCCACATGTGCTACTGCGAATTCGGGGATATTATTCAGGAGATCGAACGCCTAGATGCGGATGTAATTTCGATTGAAAACAGTCGCAGTAATAATCAAACTTTACGAGAAGTTACCGAGGGTGGTTATTCTCACCAAATCGGTAACGGAACTTACGATGTTCACAGTCCGGTTGTACCTACAACTGAGCAAATTGTCAGGCAATTAAAAGCCGGGATTGCTAATTTACCTTTGTCACAAATCTGGGTGAATCCTGATTGTGGTTTGAAAACTCGTCGATGGGAAGAAGTGATTCCAGCACTGAAAAATATGGTAGAAGCAACAAGAATTATGCGGGAGGAAATTAATGACATTTCTAAATGACCTTTGGCAAGGAAGTTGCGACGATTGGAGTACTCGATTTATCGATCGCAATCTGTTAGCGATCGGTTATACTGCCTGGGATGGTTACATCAATTTCGGGCGAGGATTGGTAGTTTGTAAAGTTAACAAACCCGTCAATAGTTGGGAAAGATGGCAAATAGAAATGATGGGTTGCGAGTTAAAATTTATTCCTGAATCTCAAGTGATAAATTACTTGCAAAAATCTCAACTAGACAGCAAAACTATTCTTTATTTTCTGGAGATACTTACAACTTATTATCCCAACGATGAGATTCCCTTTCTTTTGGAAGGTAACGGTCAAATCGATCTTGATTTGCTGCAAGGTTTAGCTATTTCTCCATCTGAATGTCATGCTCAGGTGCTTAAACATTGGTCAGAATTTCAGCTTTGTTTTATCACCAACAGGAGAAATGAATAAATGAATGATGGATTAAATTTATTTGAATGGCAGCAGAATTTTATTGCTACGAATTTGTTAACTTTGGGTTACAACGCTTGGAGCAATTATTTAGGTGGGGAAAGAGGTGCGATTATTTGTAGCACTAATTCTTCATCTGTGGGAGTTGCTGGAGAAAGTTTCAAAACTTATTTTGTTGCCCGAAGTCGTCTGGCAGCTTTCTTGAATGCCTGGTTAGCTGCGCCAGACACGGTGATTCTCCAACACCATTTTATGAACGCTCACATTTTGGAAGCAGTGGATAATTACAATCCTGTTGCCGATGTAGTTTTTCTCCTAGAATCTGGCAGCCAGGTAAGTTTCTTTTACCTAAAAAATTTACCAATTAAACCACCCGAATGTTACGCCTATATTTGCAAAGAATGGGAAGAATTCCCACCGCAATCCACCCTTTTGAAAAAGCAGAAACAATGGCAAGATTAATTCAACACAAAAAGGAAGCTTTCTGGTTTTACCGCTTCGTTTCTATGGGTTATGACAATGTGATTAATCCTTTTTTCTGGACTGTTCCAATGCGCGAAAAAGCGCTCGAATTAGCGCAACTCAATTCTTTTGATTTACAAGTTCTCGATGCAGGTGCAGGTACGGGATTCACGACTTCGGGAATTGTGGAAAAAGTTGAGGCAAAAAATGTGAAAATGCTCGACCAAAGTCCGCATCAGTTGCAGAAAGCAAAAGGTAAATCTATCTTGAATGACTGCGAAAAAATTCTCGGTGATGTGGAGAATTTACCATTTGAAACTGATTGTTTCGATCGCTATATTTCCGCAGGTAGTATCGAATATTGGCCCGATCCGCAACGTGCTATTTGTGAAGCTTATCGAGTGGTAAAACCAGGGGGAATTGCTCTGATTATTGGCCCATTAGCACGGAAAAATCCGATCGCACGTTGGCTTTCCGATACCTGGATGTTGTTTCCTAGTAAAGATGCTTATTTCAGTTGGTACAAAGCCGCAGGTTTCACTAATATTCGCTTGGTTTATGTTGCACCTGATTGGTACGAAGATAACAACAATCCTTATGCGATCGCAATTGCTGGAACTAAACCAACTGCGGGTAAATCTCCACTAAATCTCGCTCCAACAATAGAAAGCACAAATGAACCGATGACTTTAAACCGCAGGTTAAATTTTATCTTCCGATTTGTGGTAGGTTCGACAGCCGGAGCTTTGTTTATGCCGATCGCAATTTATAAATCTTGGCAGTCAAAATTCAAACTTAAAAAGGAATAAATTTGCCATCAATCTGTTTGTAAAATTTCAGTAGTTTGTGAGGATTAATGAATAGGAAGAATTTGTTTACATCCGCAAAAGCGGAGATATTTTGGTCGAGTTCAATCAGAAGCATTCTGATACTAATTTGTATTAATTTATTTAGTGTAACGATTCGAGAAACCATCCCTCCGGGAATCGCACAAACACCCCCAAACGATACCAATGTTGATGAAGAAATCGAAATTCTGATTATAGAAAGGATTTTAAATCAGCCTGTCTTTGCACCATTGCGACGGGAAGCTACAGTTAAAGATTCTACTCGCCCAGTTTATGTAATTAACCGAGAACAGATCGAAGCCCAAGGAGCAAGAACAGTTCAGGAAGCTTTAAGATACTTACCAGGAATTTTAATTGATGGCACAGCGGGGGGACAATTAGGAGCACTAAGTAGTCAGTTTGTTCGGGGTTCTAATTCCGCACAAGTTTTAATTTTACTAGATGGTCGTCCGATTAATGATGTGGGATTTTCTGGTGGATTTGATTTATCTACATTAGCAACTGATAATATTGAACGGATTGAATTTTTACCTGGGGGTGGATCTACACTTTATGGTTCGGATGCTATTGGTGGTGTAATTAATATTATCACTCGCGCTCCATCGGACCGACCGGAAGTAACTTTGCGAGCAGCAGTAGGTAGTTTTGGGTTAAATGAACAGGCAATTCAAACCAGAGGACGTAGTGGTAGAATTGGCTGGACGCTGGGTTATACACGCATTGATGCGAACAATGATTTTCGTTTTGAGATCGAACGCATTAACCTCAAAGATCGCCGTGAAAATGCCGATGTTTTGTACAATAATGCTAATTTAAAGCTGGAAGGACAATTAAACGATCGCAATACTCTCACCTTCAGCGCCCTTTACCTCACCAAAGATTTTGGAGTCGCAGGAGGAGTTCCAATTCCAGATACTATCGGCGCATTTAATACCTTAACTCCTAAAGCCAGACAATATACTGATGAAGTATTCTTAGATTTAACTTGGCAATCTAAGTTAGGTAATAGTAACGATTCACTTTTAACTACTCGTGTTTACAGCGATTTTCTTAACTATAACTACAACAATCCCGACCCAAACAATTTCGGGACAAAAGATGAAGTAAATCGGAGAGCAGTTGGACTGCAAGTGCAGCATAACTGGCAACTGGCGAAAAATCAACGCTTGACTTATGGGGCAGATTATCGGAATACGCGATCGCGCAATACCACCTTTAGTTATGGTACAAACATAAGTGATGTAAACTACGATGGCGATATCAATCAAGGCGCACTATTCGCCCTTTACGAGGTGAATTTTACTCCCAGTTTTAGCGTTAATTTAGGACTCAGACAGGATTTTAATAGTTTAGTAAATGGTTCTTTTACTTCTCCCAGTGTTGGGGCAAGATTTATTGTCGGAAAAACTACCACCATTAGAGCCAACTATGCTAGAAGTTTTCGCGCCCCGCTAATTTCCAACCTAGAAGGGTTAGCTGCTTTTAATGTAGTAGGTAATCCAGATTTAAACCCAGAACGGGGAGATAGTTTTGATATTGGTATCGATCAACAATTGGGTAAAATTGGGCTGTTGCGGCTGACATTTTTTCATAATACAATTTCCGAGCTAATTAATTTTAAGTTTGGCTCTCCCAGCACTTACGAAAATATCGGAAAAGTGAGAACTTTGGGTTTAGAAGCGGATCTTAACGTGCGACTGGCTCGGAATTTTTTCGCTTTTGCTAACTATACCCTTAACGAACCGAAAATTGTGAGCGATCGCAACTCCGATATCGAAGGTAACTCACTCAGTTTTCGAGATGCCGATAGCCTGAATTTTGGACTTGCCTACGAAACACCCAAAGGCATTTATGCAGGTATTATTCTGCGCTACCTCAGCAGTTACTTTGTTAACAACACGAATACCGAATCTTTACCTGGATACACCACACTCGATTTGAAATTTCGTATCCCCCTGGGAAGGACTGTAATGTTGAACGGTAACTTAGATAATTTATTCGATCGGCAATACGAACTATATCCCGGTTATCCCGCTGTCGGACGTAGCTTTCGCCTGGGTATCAGTGCCACATTTTAGGAGATCGAATTGAGATGAGTGAATTTTCTCGCCTAGTTACACCCCTTAACCGTTGCATAACTGAACAGCTGCCAACGGGCGGACAGATTGAATATGAAGACTTTCCTTGCACGATCGATGTAACTGGCCCTCTGTTATATACTCTGTTTCAGGAACGTTGGCAGGAAACCCAGATCGGTCACGTCGTAGAAGGTAGTGTACTAGAACTAGAATTTACTCAACCTCCGAAAATTTGCGTTCTCTACGATGGCTATTTGACAGTAGTTACTGAAGCATGGCATTTGCACCTTTGTTTGGAAGAACATTTAGGTGGACCTTTGGAAAAAACGCCACCAGAACTGAGACAGCAACGCTTAGTTAATCGTGCATCTTTGTATCGTCGGTTGAATGAACGGGGAGAAGCGCGGAGTTGGGGCATTCAGTTCTGGAATGGTGCTGGGGAAAAGATGATGAATCTGTTTCTGCCTAATCCTTTTGTGGGCGAAGATGAAGAGTTGTTACCAGAAGCTAAACCGCAACTTTCAAAATTAAGTCTTTATCAAGAATTACGCGAGATTTACGTTTTGGGTAATCGCCCTATCCCTTACGAAAACAACCCTCTCAAGCGCCCCTATTTGGCAGTTTGTCGTTCCAGTCGCTGTTACCCTTCACGCAACTGGCAACCGATCGTTGAGGCATTGCAAGAGGCGGTAAAAGCAGCCGGAATAGATGTATATGTGATGACTTCTGGCTGTTTGGAGGTTTGCAAAATGGGGCCAGTAGTGTTTTATTCGGGCGATGGTACCTGGTATACCCGCGTTAATCCCGATCTTGCCGATCGAATTGTCCGAGAACATTTGGTACAAGGTCAACCGATTAAAGATCATCTTTATCCACCAGTCAAGGTGGAATGTTGAAGTTGGCAATTTTGATTAATTCAAAGGAGACAATAGTATGAGTTACATTGAATCGAATCTGACATTAAAACCAAATCTAACTCAAGATTGGTTTCGGGGATGTAAAGCGATCGCAAAAAGTCAATTTTGGTTTTTCCTCCTCTTAGCTTTAGCAACGACAAGTAATGTTATCTATACTTGTACCGTTCCCTTGGTGGGATTTGGTGCGATCGCCGGATCGACTCTTCCCCGTCGTCGCGCCTTAGCTACAGTAATGACTGTTTGGCTAGTCAATCAAGTATTAGGATTTGGCTTTCGTCAGTATCCCTGGACAATCACTACCTTTGCTTGGGGATTAGTGTTAGCCTTGGGAGCAATTTTAGTTACTTTACTCGCCTCTCTCAAACTCAAGCTAACTCAAAACGCCTTAACTACATACTGTAGCTGGTTAGGAATCGCGCTGATTGCTGGTTTTGCAGTTTACCAATTAACAATTTGGTTAGCTTGTTTCGTGTTAGGAGGATGTGACAGTTTTACCTTGCCGATTTTATGGGGTATTTTCCAAGGTAATGCAATTTGGGGAATTTCCCTAACTACAATTCATAGCTTACTGGTTTGGGATAACTTGCGTCTATCTCAGCGCCATTAAAAACGTCGATCTCTCAATTAGTAAGGTGTGTCAGACCTAAAATTTAACCGAAAACATGAAGGTTGGAAGTTCTGACGCACCCTAAAACTACAACTTTGATTTCTTATCTAAATTGATGTTGATGTCTATTACGATCGCTCAATTAACTGATACCCACCTTTGCTGTCATCCCGATGCCAAACTGCGGGGATCTCGTCCTTGGCACAGTTTGAAAGCGGTAATGCAGCAGGTGGCAAAAATCAATCCCGATTATCTTCTGCTGACGGGAGATCTTGCTGATAGAGGTTCTCCCTTTGCCTATCAACAGTTAATTGATTTGATTAGTCCGCTGCAAATTCCTACCTATTGGCTTTCTGGCAATCACGATTGCTTGTCGGTAATGAGAGAAGTTCTCGTTCATCCTCTTTTTCATGCACCAAAAGCTGTAATTATAGGTGGTTGGCAATTAATTTTATTGGATTCAACTTTAGCTAATTCCCGTTTTGGCGAAGGTGAAATCTCTCCCCAGTCGTTGCAATTTCTAGCAGAAAGTCTCGAAGTTGAACTTCCTACTTTGATAGCTTTGCACCATCATCCTTTGCCTTTTGGGATTGATTGGTTAGATCAGATAAAAGTTAAAAATGGTAATGAATTACTTGCCTCGATCGATCGCGCACCCCAAGTAAAAGCCGTAGTTTTCGGTCATATTCACGCGGCTTTTCACCAAAAACGAGGTAATATTGATTTCTACGGCAGTCCTTCGACTTGCGTGCAGTTAGATTTACCGCAAGCTACACCCTTAGAAAAGCAACCTGGTTTTCGCTTGTTCCATTTGCATTCTGATGGCAGACACCAAACTGAAATTCATCGTGTTCTACGATGATATCATGTCAAGTTAATTACCCATAATGTAGAGACGTTATATATAACGTCTCTACATTATGGATTAAGGATACGATGGTTGATTAACCGTACATGATATGACTTATCAATCTTTTGCATAGTTACTAAAAATCTTGAGCAACCTACCCTCACGTTTGATTTTTCCTTCTTGTTCAAATTGTTTCATTAAGCGGGTGACAGTTACACGGGTAGCCGCAATTGTATCAGCAAAGTCTTGATGTGTTAGATACAAATTAAGTAAAATACCTTCAGATGTTGACTGTCCGAATTGACTGGCTAACCATTCCAACAAAGTGAATAAGCGATCGGCAACCAAAAATTGATTAATAATACTGAGAAATTCTTCATTTTTCCAAATATGAACTAACAATGCCTTTTCTAAATAACTGCTTTCTGGCGAAATTTCAGTCACCTTTACTTCACTCAAACATTCCATTTGATAAGGTTTTATACGAGAGAGGGGAGTTCCCACAATGTCCCCTTTTCCCCAAAAACCCAATGTCATTATTCTGCCCTCTGTATCCCAAGTTAAGGAACGTACAACCCCTGCTTCAATTTTCCAGAAATTATCTGATTTTAGAAGCAATAAGTTTTTTCTTTTGAATACCTGTTGTGGGTACACAATCCGAAGATGAGATAAACGACTAGAGCCAATAGTAGAATTCGATAAGGGTATTCCTGGGAGAGTTGCAGTCATAGTTAATTCCTCAGAATTTAGCAATTACGTGATGGAGACATACATTTTTTGCCCGAATTTTTCTGAAGCAAACAAATAGGTTTTGGCACTGCGGGTTCATAATCTAAACAATTAATTGCTTCTTCAGATAAAGCTTTACAGGGATGTACTGTACATTTCAAGCGATAATCTCCAGTAAAAAAAGCACAACGAGTACAGGGAACTTGATGCAGTCGTTTTAATCTGATAATTCCATCATGTACCGCTAAACTAATTGCTAAGAAAAAACCAACTAATACTAGCCAAATCAAAATCGGAAAAAAGGGAATTACTGGAAAACAAACTATTGATGTCGGAGTTGAATCAATCATCACTACCTCAATTCCAAGTTTACAAACTAACTTTGAGATTGGCAAAACTGGCAGTTCTATCTTGAGATAAAGACGGTAAATCCCAAAAGTCAACTATTTGTTCGCAGACTTTTTGCGGATGGAAATAGTGAAAGAAATAACGCCCTTTGGGACATTGCCAAATTCGATCGCCTGTCTTTAACCAAGTTTGCCATCCCTCCCATGAATAAGGGTCAATAATAATATCATCTGCACTGCCGCAAACTAACATTGGAACTGATACTTCGCTGGGTGAAAAACCGACTCTTCTAAACAAATTATGAGGAGATAAAGAAGTAAGGAGATCCTGTTCTAATATTTCCAGAATTTCTCTAACAATTCCCGGAGATTGATGTCCAAATAAGTTAATTACCATCTGATTTAACAGAACTTCACGGGAACAAGGAAGCTTTTGCAATTGTGCGTAATAATGAGCTTGCCAATCAACAGCAGGATAGGGACCGACGGAAAGAAGTGTGAGCGATCGCACTTTTTCTGGATGTTTATGTGCATAAAGTAATCCTAATAACCCGCTGGTACTATGTCCAATCAAATCTACTGGTCTATTTTGATTCTTTAAATAATCATCTAGCAAATCTATTGCCACTTCTAAAGACATTGGTTCATCGGGAGTTTGGCAATATTCCCATTGAGCGATCGCAACATGGTGAGATAAATGAATTAACAAAGGGCGATCGAATTGTTGTAATGCTGGACTAACATTTAACCATAAAGCATTCGGTAATGAAGACATAAGAAATTTCCTTTTTGTTGACAATTTTTCTGAATTTACCAAGTAAGAAAACCGGGTTTCTTAGCAGATTTTTGGCAAAAAACCCGGGTTTTAATCTATAGGCCAAACTCCCGCTTTAGTTGAGATACCCAAGTTTTAACTCGGCTATCTGTCAAATCTGATTGATTATCTTCATCGATCGCTAATCCCACAAACTTACCATTTTTGACTGCTTTCGACTCGTTAAAATCATATCCATCTGTAGACCAATAGCCAACCGTTTTCCCACCAAGGGAGGCAATTTTTTCCTCTAAAATCCCGATCGCATCCTGAAAGTTATCAGCATAACCAATTTGATCGCCAGCACCAAAATAAGCGACTTTCTTCCCATTAAAATCTATGTTTTCTAACTCCTCATAGAAGCCTTCCCAATCAGCTTGAAGTTCGCCCACATTCCAGGTGGGACAACCGATGATGATGCACTCGTAATCATCAAAATCACCAGTTTCACTACTAGAAATATCATGTAAATCAACTACGCCATCGCCACCCAATTCTTTTTGAATTAATTCAGCGATCATTTCTGTATTTCCGGTTTGAGTTCCGTAAAATAAACCAACTTTTGCCATTTTCTTTCCTAGTTTAATTCAATGTTTCTGTCATTTCCGCAGGGCTAGAAACTATGCAGCATTTTCCATTGGCTGCTGATGAATGTATAACCTACTTTGAGGATTTGGTTTTGCAGAATGCTCTTGTTGCAACAATAGCTGATTGACATCTTTTGAAGCTGGCATTGTTTGACGACAAGAAGGGCAATACCAGTACAAACCTTTTCGATCGATATGGCGCAATAGTTTTCCAGAACAGCAAGGACAGTTCATAATTAAAAAAGTGTGAGGAGGATCGGCTAATACTAAGTCCGGGTGAAAAACTCCCTTTATAATGAACCGCAGAGGACGCAGAGGACACAGAGGAAAGAGGGAGAAGATATCGGGGTAACTAACCCGGAGTTGGTATAAGGAGTAGATGAGTCAACAAATAACTCATCTATTGATTTCCAAAAGAAGCTAAACTTCTACAGAATTCAAAGCTTTTTCAACTCGCTTGAAATCAAATCCCATTGCTCTAAGTGCGTGCCACAAATGCCCCTGTAAGAAGAAGAAAGCGAGGAAAAAGTGAGCATTTGCTAACCATGCACGCGAGGTATGAGCGCCCAATGGTAAGTTTACTGTATCGGCAAAGTATGGCGTAATTCCCATTTTTACTGTCAAGGTTGGGCCATAAAATTCCACTGGATAAGCTAGGGTATTTACAGCACAGAAATAAGCCGCTACAAAACCAGCCAAAGCAATCCCACCTAACGAGTAAGAAAGAATCGCTTCACCGGAAAAGATTAACACTTTCTTTGCCCATTTCAACGGTGGAACTAAGATATGCCAAATCCCTCCAGCAATCAACATTACACCGACATAAATATGCCCGCCAACTAAGTCTTCTAAGTTATCAACGCTAGCAAAGTGAGTTTGATAACCGTAGATTACAAATGGATCGAGTGTCGGTTGAGTGACGATGCGAACAGTTTGACTCGCCGCATCATAAAGTCCGCCCCAGTACATTGCTTTAGCAACTAGCAATAAGGCTCCTACTCCCAAAAATAAGAGATGATGCCCCAAAATTATGCCTAATTGTTTGGGATCGTTCCAATCAAAATGGAATTTTTTGGCTTGACCGGAGGCTGTTTTCAAGTCTTCTGGTGCTCTGAGAGTGTGGAACAATGCTCCTGCACCGAGTACGGCTGAAGAAATTAGGTGAACTGCACCGACGACAAAGAAGGGATAAGTATCAACAACTTTTCCACCATCACCAACACCTAAGCCAAGGGTAGCTAAGTGAGGTAAGAGAATCAGCCCTTGTTCGCCCATCGCACGAGTTGGGTCAAACCAAGAAATTTCAAACAGTGTAAATGCTCCCGCCCAGAAGGTAATCAAAGCAGCTTGGGCAACGTGAGCCGCAATAAATAAGCCGCTGAGGTTGGCGAATCGGGCATTACCCGCCCACCAGTCATATTTTACAGTTGGATTTTCGTAAGTCTGCATAGCGTTCAGGAGTTGATAAACATCGATCTTGTTGAATATCTTTCTCAACAATCTCTGAAACTTAGTTTAGAATCTTTCTCAATAAAAAGAGGTTAAGTTTTGTTAAGTTAAGCGATTGAAATCGCAAAACACAAACAAAGTCCGCCTACGCGGACTAAAGAATAACGGGGGTATTTAAGCCGGATTCGGTCAAAGCGTCTTAATTAATAATTAATGTCAATACTTTGAACTCTACTGTATGCAACTTCTCTGGGGTTTTTATCAAGATCGATCGCCAATCAACCACTTTCCCATTCAAATGAGAATAAGTCTTATTTTATCTAAGTTTCATGCACTTACCTTAGCGACTCATCTGTTACAAAAGCAAAAAACCATGAGAGGTGGATTTTGAGTGTTCGAAACCAATTTGCTCCAACTACGCCATCGCCACCTAATTCTTCTAGAGTTTTCCCTTCAGAATCAACTTGGAATCAACAACTTCAGTTGCCAAATCAAGTTGCCAAAAATCAGCTATTAGAAGAAAAAGTCCGATAGTAATCACAACCGGAAATAGTAAGCTGTTAATCATTTAAATAGGGTAAAATGGAAAAGTCAACCGAGCAAAATGAGTCAGGAAATGCCAGCAAAGAATCATCTGAGCTTAGAACAAGTAGAGAAGCTACAAAAAGCCCTAAAAGAAGAAGAAAATGGAAACATTAGAGAAAGAATTCTGATGTTACTGTTGCTAAATGATGGAAAAACTCAAGCTAAAATAGCGGAATTTCTGGGCTGTTCAATAAATAAAGTATCTTATTGGTGCGTACATGGAGATCCAGATAATCTAGAAAGCCTAGTCGATGAAAGGATGAAGGGTAATCATCAAAAAGCTACAGATAAATATAGAGAAATATTATTAGAGACAGTAGATAAAGAACCCAAAGAATTAGGATACGAATTTGGCAGATGGACGGCACAAAGGTTAGCAACATATTTAGCAGAAACGACAGGAATAAAATTAAGTGGGTCGCAAGTTAGGAGAATATTAGAGCAAAAAAAGTTCGTTTACCTCTGGGCGAAGTACAGCTTAGAGGGAAAGCGAGAGCCGGAAAAAAGAAAAGAATTTAAAAAGAAGATAACCGAATATTTAAAAATAGAAAAAGAGAATCCAGAACGTTTACAAGTATGGTTTTGGGACGAAAGCGGTTTTAGTTTAAGCGTGATAAAAAGAAAGAATTGGTGTAAAAAAGGTAGCCGAAAAGAGGTGAGAGGAGATCGAAGAAAGGGTCGGATTAATGTAATGGGAGGGCTGAGGTATTCCGACAAGAAAAGGTTTGTGGAATTTCTGGATAAAAGCAATTCAGAAAGTTTTTATCAAGTGCTAAAACTGTTTTATCAAGAATTGATTGGTGAATGGGTAGCTGCTGGCAATGAAGCCGATGAATTTGCTGAAAAAGGAGCCAAAATAGTGATAATTCTCGACAATGCTAGTTTTCATAAAAAGGCAGAATATCTCCAGAAAGTTGCCGCTGAAATGCCCAATATTCATTTAGAGTTTCTCCCGAAATATAGCCCGGATTATAACTTAATTGAATTAGTTTGGCATTCAACAAAAGAATTTATTGCTAATCGACTATTTAAATCAATCGAAGAATTAGAATATTTATTACATCAACTTTTAAATGAAGGACAGTTAATTATTAAATGGGAGCGAAAACTTAAAAATAAAGGTAATGCTCTTATCCCTGTTTAAATGCTTAACAGCTTATAATGATGGCGAACATATATAGCCAGTCTAAATGAGTCATGAAAGAAGTAAAAGGGTAATCTGGTAAAATAAGAACGGCTTGTAACCGAGAAGTAGAAATGAGAGCAGTAGAAGATTCAGAAGTTAGAAAACAGCTAAAGACTCTCGAAGATTTTATTAAAAGTAATCCAAAATCGGCAGAAATGAAGAGAGCATTAGCAGCTAAATTGGCGTTAGAGGGATATCGCTATGAGAAAATTACAGAAATTTTAGCAGTCTCAGTAGGGTTTATCAGTAAATGGTTTAATGCTTTTAAAGTCGGCGGTAATGAAGCTTTAAAATCCAGGTATAAAGGCACAGAAAGTTATTTAAGCCCAGAAGAAAGAGCGGAAACAATTGCGTGGTTAATTCAGCAAAAAGCTTGGGATATTTTCGAATTAGAAACTTATTTAATTGACAAATATGATGTAGTTTTTCAATCGCGACAAAGCTATTATCAGATTTTTCAAGAAGCGAAAATCTCTTGGCAAAAAGGAGAACAGGTGAATCCTCGATATGATGCAGAATTAACTAAAAAAAAAACCAAGAAATTGCCGCACTTCTCGAAAAACATCGCACCGAAATAGAGGCCAGAAAGCTGGTGGTGTATATTATTGATGAATGCCATCTACTCTGGGACGATATCTGTGGTTATCTGTGGAACTTCATCAAAGAACCAGTGAAAATTCCACTGTTGAATCCCAAAGAAAGACAGACTTATTATGGAGCTTTAGATCTATTAACGAAAGAATTTATTCTCGACCCTTATCCCCAAGGAAATGGAGAAAACACTGTCAATTTTGTCACTCAACTACAACAAAGAAATCCGGGAGCCAAAATTTTATTGATCTGGGATGGAGCTAGTTATCATAGAGGAGAGGAAATGAAAAAATTTTTAACTCAACAGAATCAAGAAATGACTCCCGAAGAATGGAATGTTACTTGTCATAGATTTGCGCCTTACGCTCCCCAAGAAAATCCTGTAGAAGCAATTTGGCTACAGTTAAAAAATTTACTAAGAAGATTTTATCGGTTTGGTAAAAGTTTTGCCATTGTGAAGCGGTTATTTCAGCTTTTTGTTGATTTCAAACTTTTTAATGTTCCTAACTTTAAAAACTACGATGCTTTTTCACAATTCATTTAGACTGGCTATATAAGCAGCACTCCCAGGTATCCAAACTTCTTCTTCAGTTAACAAATTTTCTCCTTTCGCCCAATCAATTATAAAATTATCACTAAAATAATTATTGGAAAAACATAAGGGTAAACTATGGGGATGAATAACCGTTTCTCCGTTATCTTGGATTCTTTTTAAACAAGTCCGTTTTAATTCATTACTAGGGTTTTCGTAGTGGAAAACTTCGATCGCTTCCATCAATGCAGAAACCTTAGCTGCGATCGTAAATAATCCTTTTCCATTGTGAATTTGCACCATCCTACTCCTTGGTTTAATCGAACAATATACCGGAATCCCAATTCGATCTAATCCGGTAACATTAGCACAGCGAGTAATACCCATTGCTGGTAAATGATGGCTAATATTTGCTAAAGTTTGCTCTGGGGAAATTAAACGATGAGTTCCGTTAATGTAACCTTTATTAAGTATTTCCATAATAATTTTTGAGGATTTCTGCTGCTTGACCAGTAATTTGTAATTCTTGAACCAAAGCTAGAGAAAAATTCCAGGGAACACCAAAATAATTTATCCCTTTTTCCACTAGCCATTCTTCCCAAGCTTTCTCAGCTAAGATTTCTCGATAATCAGCTAAGTTAAAATCATGTTTTTCTAACCAAGCCTTACGATTAAGAATCCTTTGGGTACAAATTAACTAAAATGCGGTGTGCAGCTGCGGCAGCTGCGGCATCAGGAGAAGCAAAATTAGGAGTGGGTACAGTGATCTGGTAGGGAGTGTAAGTTTGGGCAATAGCATTTACAGCATCATAAATAGCAGTATAAACCATTGCCATATTGCGTGCCGCTAAAGGCGGTGGAGTTCTGTCTGTCTTGATGGCATTTAATACTATGTTGTTCCAATCAATTACGGAGTTATTAGCATCAACAGAAACAAAGCAATTAAGTTGAGGATCAAATTTAAAAGCAGGGGAACAGTTGCGATTTTCAAAAAAACCGTTGAGTTGTAAGTGTTCCCATAATTGCTGGTTGTTGAAGTTAGCTAAATCTGGGTTATTGCTTTGATAAAACTTGAGATCTACTAAAGGAGAAAAACCCCTTCCCTCATTTAAACCAAATTCTTGAAAATGGTTAAATAACTGTTTTTCAGTAGTTAATCCAGCCGCAATTAGATCTGGATTACCTCCGGCATAGAACCCAGCATCAAAAAGTTTTACAGACATAGACTTGAATAATTACTTAAATTAAAATGATACTCATTCTCATTTTACTGTGATTATCAGGAATAACGCAAGAAAATAAGTTAATAATAGTTATTGTGAGTTTGAGGCGTTAAATCAAGAAAGAGCGTTTCAAGAAGCAATCACCTAAGAAATAGCGTCACCGAAGCTGCTTTAGGCAAAAAATGGTGAAAATGCGGGTTAGTTATTTTTGAGCTAACATTTTGGTGATTTTCATAACCATGTTTAGTTGGCAAAATCCCCCTAAAACTGTTGCTCAATTGCGCTCTGCTTGGTGCAAAATTTCTCCTGTTTAATATTAATTTTAAGCTGGCAAATTAAGTGAAACACTAGCTTTTGTCAAAGCGGGAACAATACGATCACACGCCATTCTCGCACCGGAAAGGTTACGCGCCGTTGGTCCAACTTGCAACGCTGCGAGCCCACCCATAAGGAAGAGTTCGCACCCTTGCCAACTCAAGCAAGAATTTAATACAGGTAAACCTTTAACTATCGGAACTGGATAATGTTCTAAAACCTCTGCCAGTAAAGGATTTGTTGTGACGTTGAGGGTGTTTCCCGTTGCTAGCCAAATGCGATCGAACTCCTGAGTTGTGCCATCATCGCAATGTACCTGCCAATTTTCCCCTTGCCATTGCGCCGCTGTTACCTGACATTGTTCGTGAAAGGTTAACTTTCCCTCGTGGCTAACTCGCCGTAAATAAGTCATAATTGCCGGAGTTAGGGAACCACCATTCCTTGCTTGTTGAATCAAATACCAACGCTGTTCCCAGCTTTTTTCGGCAAAAAAACCTTTAAGATATTTTGGGCCAAGCCAACCAGGGTCAGCATCAAAAAGCTTTTCGTACAGGCAACGGCGCGACATCAAACTCACTTTAGCATGACCAGCGATCGCGCCAACCGCCAAATGTCCGCTAGTCAAGCCACCACCAATAATTAAAATTCGTTCTCCTGCCAAGTTTAAACCAGGTAATTTAACTTGACTGGAATGGCACAAACGTTCTGGGGGATAGTTTGGTGGAATTTGCTTTACCCATTCTGGCAGTTGCGAAACATGATTACCCATCGCACTGACGACACGACGCGCTGTAATTACTTTTCCGTTTTCTAAATGCAGGTGAAACCGCCGATTTATACTTGGTTTTGGCGGTTCTAAGCGCATTACTTTGGCTGAAATTATCTGGTTTTGCAACTGCCAACGCTGAACTACATTTTCACAGAAATCCCTAAATAATTGAGTTCCCGGCAAATCGTAAGGGGGAAATAATTCTGGGGAACGGTTTTCTGCAAAACCTCGTAACCCATGAGGGTTAGGATCGGGATGATGCACCGCAGGCGATCGCAAATGGGGAATTTCTAAAGCTGAAAATTGCTCATTCCATCGACTCATCCAAGTTCCACTCGGATCGAACACCCAAAACCGACCTCTCATAGTTTTTCGCTTTTGCAACAGATGAGTCGCTAAGGTAAGCGCATGAGGCCCACCACCGATGATCGCAATGTCTATATTAGTTGGCAGTTCTAGGGTGTTCATGGTAGTCCAGCAAAAAAATAGCAGAAAAAAGAGGAGCCGAGAGAAAATTAAGCTGTTACGCATTTAAATCACTTATTAAGATTGCAGGGGAGCAGGGGGGCAGGGGGGCAGGGGAGAGAATTAGACGAATTTTCTTCTGTTTCCAAACAATCCAATTTAAATGCGGAACAGCTTATTCCTTCCGCGACTCAGTGGTGTGTTGTTGGTTTCCGGCCAGAGTATTCTTAGAATAAGACTCATTCTCATTTTATCAGAGAAGCGGTGGATTGGCGGTCGCTCTTGATAAAAAACCCTAGAGAAGTTGTATACAGTAAAGCTCAAAGTATTCCCAAACCGCTCCTTTTTTCGCTTCACCGATTATCAAAAATTATCTGTGTAAGTTTTTTAGTCTATATCAACTTATTTATCTAACTGCTTGATCCTCTCTTTAATTCCGCCAAAAGCGATCGCAAACTTATTAAGCAAGCCCTAATTACTTATTCATAGCAAACAACTGTAGTAAATTTTCATACTTACAATATTTAGTTAAAATACTTTTTACATATTTTACTCGGGTTTCCAGTTCGCCTTGCAGTAAGAAAAAGGGAATTTTACGAATAATGAGTTCATTAATAATCTGTTTTTGAAATATTTTTCTATTTTCTTCTCCTGAACGATCCCAAGTATCATCATAAGGAATATCCGAGTCGCAAACAAATACTAAATCATAGCGAGATGCTGCTTGTTGGGCTAACTCAACTAATCTTGGTGCAACTTGATTGTGATAGGATAAAGAAAATAGATAAGTAGTAATAGCATTAGTATCTGTAAATAAGTATTGATTAGCTTTCTCTAATAATGCTTCTTCGCGCTCTAGATGTCCTTCAGCAATTTCCTCTAATTGTACTAAAGATAATCGCCGATTGATTTGATGCTTTTCCCAATACTCTCTTCCATATTCGGGCATCCAAACTGTGTTATATTCTTCTGCTAATTGTGCAGTAATTGTAGTTTTCCCTGTAGAAGGTGCTCCGAGGAAAACTATATTGGTAATCAAGTCACGATATACCCAAGGATGTAAATATTGACGAAATTTAAACAGATTTTTAAACAGATTATTCCTGATTTTTGTACCGGAAATGGGAACTTTACTGCGATGATAATCTACCAGACGATTAACTGCTTCTAGAGCTAAACTCATGTGTTCTCCATAAAATTCACTGGAATAAAAGTGTGTGATTCCTTGTATTTTTAGATGATTAATAATGTAATCTTCGTGCTTTTGCTTAATTTCTGGTGTATCTCCTACTTCCGTAGGGCCATCCCATGCTTTTATTACTTGGATGTTAGGGTATATTTTCTTGATCCAGTCGGCACGTATATTCAGAGGAACATTAGTTATTTCTGGGCAATCGTAAATAACTGTAATTACTTCATCCATTTCTGATAATGCTGTTTCCATTAACAGTTGATGCCCTTGGTGGAAAGGTGCAAATTTACCTAAAATTAGTCCCCGTTTTATATTCATTATGTTATAAGATATAAGCCAATCCAAGCTTTAAAGTAACAACCGTCTTCACTAATTTGGTAAGCAACATTCGGCGATAATTTGATGACAGGTTTGAGGGGAGTAATCCCTAAACATTTTAATTCAATTAAGCTATAATTCTGCACTTCTCCCTGCTCCCATTCAATTTGAAAAGGTCGGGTTAGTTCAACGTTTAACCCCACAATAGTTCCCCAGATTTCTAATCCTTCTCGTTGTCTGAAAACTCGCTCACCTAGTTTAAAGTTGTACAAGCCTTGTTCCTTAGCAAAACTGGCAATCTGTTCCGCCCATACTGCTGACCAAACTTCGTTTAATTCCTCAATATCATAATGTTCACCTGCTAATTGCGAAACCAACCCCTCAAATAAATGTTGTTTCTTCATTGTCGTTAAGCATGACAAATTTTCGTTAACAGTCTTAGCCATTTCTAAATGCAATTTAACTTTAGTTTTTAGAACGATTAAAGATAAATTGCTAGGTAGTTGAACCGAGATGGGAATATCTACTATACAAGCAAATAATTTTCCCGGAAACAGTTCTTTAGTCAACCGATATCGCTCTTCAAGAGAGCGGATAACCAAATGATGTTCGCTAACTTCTTCAACTAAGAAAGTATTCGGTTGATGAAACTTGACAAATTTAGTATTCGCTAGTTGAATAGTTATATTTGCTGGTAGTTCTACAATTGTTTTCAGTGGGACTAATTGAGGAATAATTGCAATTCCAAAAAATCGAATTTCGTCCAGCGTGTAAGCAAATACATCAGGTTGAGAATCGCTATTTCCATCCCAAGTAATCGTTATGGGTCGGTCTGTTTCACTTAATGCAGTTACTACTCCATAACATTGCCCTTGGGTTACAATATCTCCTAATTTAAATTGATGCAATTCAGGTAATTCTGGTTGCCTAAGAGAGGCTCCAAAAACTGCTATTACCTCTCTTACTTCTAAGGCTGGATTTTCTGACTCTAGAAGTTTGAGTAATTGATCTGGATTCCCTATAGCAATGTCGAGGTGGAAAAGTTGGCTCATGTTGTGTTAGGTTCTGTATTGTGTTATATTTTGGGAACAAATGTAGCGCGATCGCATTGAACCAATATCACTATTAAAGTAAGTAGCAAACCGTCTCAATCCTCCTGTTAATAGAAGAGATTTTACGTACTCTGTGGCTATGACAGCTATAGCGATTCCTAGTTAAGTGAGGTACAGCAAAACCCTTGATTAATCAGCAATTTAGCTCTTAGAGCCGTACCTCATCAGATCGAGAAACGCTATACTTGTTGATTTACAAATAATGCTTGTTGGTTACGCAATGCGATTTCTGCACAAGAAAGCATGGTACTACTGAGTTCTTCAGGTAGCGGTTTTAGTAATTCAGGATGCTGCAAAGTAGGGGAAGGTAAGTTAATACAAAAACTGGGTTTTTCTGGGTTGTCGAAAGCATTTTTTAGTTGAAATTGATTGGTAGAACCAAGTAACACTTGTCCCGAATTTGAATTGGCATGATTCCCACAATCCAAATACCAAATATCCGGTTCTTTATTTTGATTCAACTCCAGACATTGACTGATTTGGTAACGGGCTGCTGCATTATCCACACAGCCAATAATTATCGTTAAACCTGTCCACCAATTATCTAATAAATCTTGATGAAAAAGTTTGGGAATGGCAGTTAAATTGCTGCCTAATGCTAGGTTGTATCTAGTGGCTAGAACTAATGCTTTATTACTGCCAATTTCACTATCAATAAAGTTCTGTCTGGGAATGTTCTTCGCCTCAATAATATCCGGGTCTACCAAAGTACAAGTAACCTTCTTGTTGCTACTTGTTTCCATAACTTTGCTTAATCGAGCTAGGTTAGGAATTAGCCATCCTCCTGTTCCTCCTATGCCAACAATCCAAATATTAATTTGATGACTGTGACGAGTTAAAATTGGGACAGAATTACTGTAAGTTAGGTCTATCATATATTTCATAATTAACTAAATTTTTCAAAGACGGAAAGAATCAGTAGGTTTTAGTTGTACTGATTCTTGTGGTGGTAAGGAGAAATGATTATCGCAGAAAATCAGCTACAATTAATGCTCTAAGTTGGCACTTTTTCCACTAGCATCTCCGGTAATTCAAACACCCAACGTGCCGGAATTGAGTAAAAATGAGAATAAATGCCAATTCGAGTATTAATTGGACTTTGGACAAAGAAAAACTGCTTCGCGAGATTAAAACGCGAAGTAATTATAATTAATAATGAAGAATAGGGCTGATTTAAGCAGCAGTCTGTGTAGGAGATGGATTCTTTTTCATCTTTTTTTTGTGATAAGATTTTTCTTTTCGGGCGAGGAAGGGCTGACACCAAATTTCTAGCTGCCCATAATTGGATATAAGCCAACTGCGTTAGTTGAACCCAATTTTCTTCATGTTCTACATCTGGGGTTTGAAAAGAATTCATCAACAAACGTTGTTTGCTAAAACGCAAAGTATGCTCCATATCAAATCGTTGTCGGTAAGAGAGATAGCAGTCCATAATAGTTAATTCATTTCGCCGTTGGCCGAGTACAATTAACCACATCGGATGCCATAATTGCTGTCCAAATTCATCAGTAACTTGCACCTGTAATAAAGTAAAAGGATGTTCGTGCATCGGATATTCTCTGGTTCCGCGCATTAACATTTGATGCCAATTTTGGCGAAATTGCTGAAATTGAGCGAGTTGGTCTTCACAGGATATGGTAGACATCAAAAAATGGTAAAAGAGAGTTTTCGTTTTAAATAGTCGCGAAGTATTTTACCATTTAATTACACATTTGTTTTCTATCTAGTTATGAAGCACGCCAAACCAAAACTGGCTCCCAACTTAGCTAAAAGAGCAGAACGCTTAATTGGTACTACAAATTACAGGCGACTGAACCGATTTTTGAGCAAGCATTCATATCCCCAAAAGAAGAGTAAGTATAGACATTTGGGACGCGCTGGTAGTGAGGAGCATATTACCGCAGTAGTCCAGGTGGTTAGACGTAACCAAATTGATGAACTTGAACGGACAATTAATTCTTTAACTAATAGTTTACTTGACTTATATTATGACGGTGAAAGTGAGATTGTTCCCGATAAACTCGATTGATTAGTGTATAAATTTCTCACCCCACCTCTTGACATTAAAGCTTGTTAAACAACAATTTACTTCGCTCTCGTTAGTCGCGAAACGCTTTTCTTCTTTGTCCAAAGTCCAAAAGCATGATGATCCCGGTATAATGTCACTCGCACATCGGATTCACTCTTCCCAAATAAACGCAAATCAGCTTGAGCATTGGTTGGCCCATTAACCCTATCGATTTCATAGTTTGCCCTTGTTTCTAATTCTGGAAAGCTTAATTGGGTGATGGTCATGGAAGGTTATTAGGGTAATTTGCGATCGAGTCAAAACTGTATCAATCATATCCATACAACTGACTGTCTGTAAAGAAATGTAAAGTCTCTGACTAGGTGTTCTCAGGGCTAAGAATCTAGATATGCGTCTAGATTATCTATAGCTAATGAACAGGAGCAACAGGTCGCTTTGGATTATTCAATAACCTTTCAAAAGCCTGCTGCTGATGATGTTCATCCAACCAAGCATGATACGTCTGGATATGTATCGCTACAGAATGCCCCATTTGCTTCGCTGCTAACGACACCTCCAGTCCATACTCCATACTTCTGATTGCCCAAGCATGACGCAAATCGTAAGGGCGAAACTCTATTCCCTGGCGGCGAAAATATTGTGATACTCTTTGCCCTAATTCCTTATTATTCCTCCCTGTACACCCTGGCACTTTCACATCCATCAACTGCCAATACTCCACCCATTCGGGATGCAAAGGCCACACTCTTCTTTCCCCAGTCTTACCCTCCATCACTCGCAACACTCCCCCTTGTTTGGGAAACTGTTCTAAATCCAAGTGAAACACTTCATGGGGTCTGAGTCCGTAAGTTGCCAACATCCCAAAACACCATTGCCATTGTGGATGAGTAATTTTACCTCTCCAAAGTGCGATCGCTTCATCACTTGGTAGCTCTCGCTTGCTTACTTTCGTGGGCGAATAATTTCCGCTAAACCTTTTTACATCGAAATCAAAGTTAGCTATTTCCACTAATTTAGCCAAGGCTAAACAAGTTTTCTGCCGCATTCTTGTATTTAACTAGAAATTGTGAGTATAAGTTTTTACAAACTGCTTTTGGTTGATGATTTGATTGGCTAGAAAGTCGGAATTTTACTAGGTCAATCACGTAGAGGGTTTGAGTCTATTGGAGTAAAAATGATTACCTGTTGGCTATTACAGGTAGTCATTTTTGCTTTCTTCCATCTCTTAAGGAGGCAAAAATTATTCCCCTTAAAAGAATACACCACCCAATTTGAAAAACACGCTCATATCCTCTCTCAATTACTTCCCTAGTTTTTTCCCTAAATTAATCACGCTCTTATACTTAAGCTTTAAAAATGTTTAGTTTTATTTTATACTTAAAGTTTTACAGACGATTATTAGTTTTCATCAAGATAACAAATAATGTTTATAATCGATAATTTGATAAATTAGAATTTAAATATTATTTTATTATTTGATTAAATAAAAATTAAAATATTTTCATTGTTTCACTAAATTTAATTTTATTTATAGTTATTATTACTATGTATGTTAAATGAAATTATTGCTTAATTTTTTTAACTTTTTATTAAAAAATTCAACAGAAAATATCTCAAATACATTAATATAATTCATCAATTTTTCCTGATAATTTTTATTTGATAAAGGCAAGTTTTATCCAAAAATAATGGGGCTAATAATAAATAAAATCAGCTTTTGCACAATAAAAGCAAGAAAAAAGTGTTTGGCGTGAAGAAGCTGAAAAACTTAATTTATGAAACTTCATTAATTTTATCTTTTTGCATAAATTCTTGATTAGAGATAGCTATTTGTTGTTGAACTTCCTTTTGAATACGTGCCTCAAGAGATGTTTCGAGAAGTTTGAGCCTTTCTTCTATATTATCTAAGCGTTTATCTATATTTTTATTCATTCGTTCAATGGGTAAGCGAGGAAACCTTGTCGGTGTTCGCTCTAGACATTCCTCCTGACGGGGTGACAACAATCGGTAAACCCCTTACTGCGTGCGGGGTTTACCGATTGTTGTCAAAAAAAAGAGGTAGAATATTCTCAAGAAGACCTAATTAACGAAAATAATGAATTTATTACCATTATTTTACACCCAACACCTAAAAACTCAACTAAAAAAAGCAGAGTTTTTAATTTTATTGATATTAGTTGTGATGTTGCAACAGCATCGAAGAGTAAAATTGGAAGAATTGGCTAGTCAATTTCCTCAAAAAATTCTCTTTGAAAGTCGCCGGAAGAAGTTACAAAGATTTCTCTCGTTACCACACCTAACAATTGAAAGAATTTGGTGGCCTTTATTGACCTATTGGTTAACCAATAATTTTGCGCCAAACGAAGTATTGTACATTGCGATTGACCGCACACAATGGGGCTTAATTAATTTGATAGTTGTGAGTTTAATTTATGACAAAAGAGCTATTCCCATCTATTTTGAAGTTCTGCCGAATTTAGGCAATACAAATGCTGACAAGCAGATAGAAGTACTTTCTCAAGTCCTGCCATTATTAAGTAATTATAAAAAAGTGGTTTTAGGAGATCGGGAATTTTGTTCTGTGGATTTAGCCAAATGGTTGAAAAGCCAAGCCCAGACTTATTTTTGCTTACGCCTAAAACGAAATGAATACGTTGAAATTGCTCCAGAAATTTGGTGTCAATTACAAGAATTAGGTGTGACTCCAGGGATTTCAATTTACTTAGAGGGAGTTAAATTAACTAAAACTAAAGGTTTTGATCAAGCCAATATTGCCGCTAAATGGAAACGCAGTTACGGCGGCATTTCCACAGAAGAAGCTTGGTTTATTTTGACCAATCTTGTAGATTTAAAACAAGCTTTATCGGCTTATCAAAGACGATTTGGAATCGAGGAAATGTTTCGAGATTATAAAAGTGGTGGCTACAATTTAGAGTCAACAGGTGTCTCTGGCGACCGCTTAATTTCCTTAATTATATTGATTACTCTAGCCTACACTAGTTCGATTATGTCAGGAGAAAAAATCAAAAATAAGGGAGTAGTTAAATATGTCGGTCGCGTTCAGGAAAAACGTCGGAATCAGCGAGGTCGAAGAGCCGAGATGCTTATTCGGTCTACTTTTTAGCCATAGTTGTCACCCCTTCAGCTTGGATGAGAACGTGGATCGATCGCTACCATTCAAAAAGTTCCCCAAACGGTGGGGGAAATAATTTTGGCATGGAGATCGTCTAAATAAAAACTATAAACAGGCGTACCCGTTACCTCACAACGTAAAGGTTCAATATTCTTAGAAAAAGGATTCCATACCAAAGTAACAACTCGTTTCGCCTTTTTTCTAGTTAACTCACATTTAATATGCACAGTAGGTAAATGAATAATCATCACACTATGTAAATAAGCCTCTACTTGTAATGCGTAACGTTCGCGCACATCAGCTTTTTTCCTGAATAGTTCTCTATTAGTAGCGTCAATTCGAGCTAATTCCTTCTCCTTATCCTCATCTTCTAAACCCTTAGCAACAATTTTGCGTTGAATCTCCTGACTAATTGATTCATAATAACTATCCAACCTTTCTTCATCACGCTTCAAAGCTCTACTTAACTTGTTATACCAATTATTAAGATCGTTTTTTACCAACTTAGCCGCCGTACTTTCAATTAAACTAGATAACTCATCTGCCGACATTACCAGCTTAATATCATCATTATCAACCGGAATGCGATCGCTAGTCCACAATAAAGCATCACCAATTTCCACAGGCGTTACCCCAGTTAACTCATTAATCATAAAATCAACCATGCCAATTCTTTTCTCATCAGCATTAGCCGTATAAGCAACATGACACCAGAGATAACGAGTCATAGATGGACTAGCATCTTTATAGCGAATTAAACCATTTTGTGGCACTATTTTAGAAGTCACCATTTTCTCAAAGCCAGTAGTTTTCAAATAGCCATCATACTTAACTCCCAAAGCAGTAACGCTTCCCCTATAAGCTAACAGCGAAGCCAACTTATTCAGTAATTCCGAATGGTAGCTGACAAAATAACTATTAGGAACATCAACTTTAGTACTAAAAGTAACTTCCGAATCTACAGACAAAGCCTTAGCAATATTTTCTGTAAGCAATACACGCAAAGTTTGGGAATCACTAACTTCCGTCACTCCATCATATAGTTCCACCAGTTTAGCTAAAGTTTGTAAAATTGGATCTGAACTCATCGTAGATTATTAACTCACTAAGTTACACATTAAGCCTCAAAGTCTTCCCCAAAAATTTGGGTTTCTAACTCACTAGTTTCTCGATATTTATCTTTAGCTTTAATTAAATCGTCAGCCAACTGTTCAAAAGCTGTATTGAGCGTAGATGATGATTGATTCTTTAACCAAATATCAACTATCACCTCACTAAAATCAAACTCTTCATCCACATTCCCTAGAATAGTTTCTATTTCTCCCACTACCAACTCAAACATATTAATTTTATCATGGAGAATGCGTAAAATATATTCCTCAATACTCCCCTGCTGACAAAAGTTGAAAATAAACACATCTTGAGTTTGTCCAATTCGGTGAATTCGACCAATCCGCTGTTCTATTTTCATCGGATTCCAAGGTAAATCATAATTAACAATTGCCGAAGCAAACTGAATATTACGTCCCTCCCCACCAGTTTCCGATGCCAACAAAACCGGAACATTATCTCTAAAAGCGTCAATTGCCGCATCTTTTTCCTTTAAAGACATACTTCCTAAAAATTCTGCAAAAGAAATCCCAGCTTCTTGGAAAGTTTCGGCTAAATAACTACTAGTAGCCCTAAAAGTAGTAAAAACAATAGTTTTACTCTGAGATTGCTTTAACAATTCCACCAACCGTTTCGCCTTCTCTACTTGTTTAATTTGCGCCGCACGTCGGGTAAAAGTTTTTAATTCTTCATCCGGCAATCTTTGGGATAAATTCTTCAATGATTCAGCTAAAGCGCGACTAGAAGAGCCCGCCCTCATTAACAAATTAGTAGTAGATAATCTATCTAGCTTCTCGCCAGAAGAACGCAAAAACTGAGTTAAATCTTGATAAAGTTTCTCTTCCCCAGAAGAAGGAGTAACAGTAATAGTAGTAGCAAACCGTTTCGGTAATTTAACATCTACCAAAGAGCGAGTATTACGTACCATAACTTCTCGCATTAACTGGCGCAGTTTTTCCGGGTTTTTCGGAACTCGTCCATTCTTGGAATTAACATATTCTTTCTTAAAAGCAGCTTCAGTTTTTAATAATCCCGGCTTCAGAAGGGTGAGAAGATTAAATAATTCTACTAAGGAATTCTGTACTGGGGTAGCGGTAAGCATTAAAATAAATCTTTTATTTAGAGCATTAACAAGTTTCCAATTAAGAGTGGTACGATTCTTTAAGTGATGTGCTTCATCAACAATTACTAAATCCCAATTCCTTTGGGTAACGTGCGAATAATGTTTGGCAGATTTAGCGGTGTGAAGGGAAGCAATAATGCGATCGTGTGAAGTCCAAAATTCTTCCGGGGGAAATTGTCGTCCGGTATCATCAGTAGTGACAGTATCGATGTTAAATTTTTCTAGTAATTCCGATTGCCATTGAGAGACGAGAGAAGCCGGAGTCAGAACTAATAAAGATTGAATCATACCTCTGGCAAGATATTCGCAACAGATGAGTCCCGCTTCAATAGTTTTCCCCAGTCCTACTTCATCAGCCAGTAAAGCACGTCCGCCCAATTGTCTGAGAACTTTTCTGGCAGTTTCTATTTGATACCAATGTTTGTCGATTTTAGTCAATCCAGGTAAACATACCAGTTGGTCATAATCTGCCATTAACGACAAGGAAAAAAGCTCAATTCTAGCCTCATAGTATTCCACTGGGTCAATTAATCCTTGACAAAGGGCACTGAAAGTTTCGCTTTGGTTAAATTTGAAAGTATAGAGATTGTCCATCTTGGAGATATCAAGCGGGTAGAATCAGATTAAATTTTAGAACAATCGCGCCTGCTCCTGGGCAAAAGTTAGTGGAGGTGATATAATAGAGTTAATTAAACAACCTCCACTAACTAAACCCAATGGATATCGCCGCCCGCATTGCCACCCTTTATCAGCAAATCGAACAAATTGAAGCCGAAGGGGAAGTAGCCGCAGCTAACACTTGGATATCGAGTTTTGTGGTTCCCAAAGCGAATGGAAAGCATTACACTTACTACCGTCTGATGGAAGCTGCGCCCAAATCGAACAGTTCTGGTAAACAGGGCGTGGCAAAGGATGAAATACTATTTGGGAACTGCGAAGAGTCCAAAATATAAGTGTGCTGTAGGAGCGATCGCACGCCGCAATCAAATCCAAGTCTTAACCAGACGAATTAAACAATTGGAAGTGCTGGCACTAAAAGAAGAAAAGCAAATCGCCGCTGCTACAGCAGCCCCAGAACGAGTTAGTGGAGGTAATCTGGAACAGCCTGTCACGCAACCTCCACTAACTAACCAGCCAACCTCTAGAAAATGGCAGCAACTACAACAAGAATTAGACCGCTTAAACCAACACACTCAGCAATTAGTTGAGGCATTAAGTCAAGAAAGAATGTTTCGAGAAGCAATTACCCAAGAAATAGCGTCACTGAAAGCTATTGTGCACAATTAAAGTGGTGGAATGCGATACGCCTACGGCAGGCTACGCCAACGCTATGACAGAATACTGAATATTATCAATATACTAAGTTTTACGAGTGAAAGAACCAAGATTATACGGTTAAAGTATAGGGTAGGCAGGTTGGATAGTCTGCCAACTTGTCAGACTCATCCCTTAACCTACACTGTAACAGGAGGAAACATAAAACTAGAAAGTAAAACTGGTACGTAAAACCCCAATCCATATCGGTTCGTTAGCGTCATTATGATCGGGCTTAGTAATTACATAAACAATAGGGGTGACACTAATATTATTGTTTATGCGATAGCGATAAAAAGCCTCTATGTGTAAAGAAGTATCAGAATCTTCTGCTCGTCTTCCTCTAATGAGAAAATTATTACTAGTAACTTTCGGTGGTACACCAACGATTATGCCTCCTAAGTTACCTTTGGCAAATAAATCTGGGAAACCAAAGTTAATTGCACCATTGAGAATGGTTGCTTCATTTTCTTCTCCTTTAACTTGATGAGCAAGTGTATAACCGAACCAACCACCTAAATTAAATTTGGGGGTAAGTCTCCAGGTAAATTGAAAACCAAAGTTATCAGAAGTAGTCGGATTTTGTCCAAAAGGGCGATTGGCAAAAAAGCTACCTGTGCCTGATGTAACGCCGACACTGCCAGTAGTAAAATATTTCCGAGTGTAAGTTAGCCCTAAATCAAGTTGTCTACTAGGAGAAAAAGTTAATTGTCCTATGGCAGCAAAGGAACCGTTAAAAAGCCCTCTAGAATCAGCAGGGTTGGAAGCTTGTCCTGCGTCTGCTATGTAACCTAAGTTAACTCGAAATTGTGAGCTTAGTGGATAAGTGATTCCTGCACCAGCACCATCAAAAGCACGATAAACTGTGGGATTACGTAATCCAAACGCAGAAACACCAGCGCTAATAGCAGTATCAAATAAGGGATTAATAGTTGGCGCAAGGATATCTAAAGAAAGTCCTTTGGGACCTATGAAAATTACTGCTTTGCCTACAGCAAAACGATACATTAAGCGATCGAGTCTCACTTGAGTATCATTATTAGGTGAGTCCGGGCCAATCCGAGTCATGTTAGTTCCCGTAGTGGCAGCTAAGTTAGGAATGTTGTTGATTTGTAAGCGGGTAGAAAGTAAATCTTTTCCGCTAAAGCTAGTTTGAAAATCAAGTCTAGTACGTTGAGCAAAAAAGACATTTGTCTCATCTTTAGTGTCACGAGCACGAGTGTTATTAGCCCGATTGCCAAAGGTATCACCGATTAACCAAATTGAGTCACCGACTAACTTGGTAGTAGTAGAGAATTGATTAGCTTCTATTTGAGTAACCCGATTTTCTAAACTATCTATCCTTCCTCTTAGTTGGGCAAGTTCGTTAGCAAATTGTTCTTGGAGTTTTTGCAGATTAAATAAGTCTTCTTTCCTAACTAAATCAGCTGTAGAGGCTGCAATTAATTCCGAAATTCGATTCAAGCAAGCATTTAATCCTGCCGCAAATTCATAACGGGTCATAGCGCGATTACCCCGATAAGTACGATCGGGATAACCTTCAATACAACCATAACGTTCGACTAGGGATTGTAGAGCTTGAAAAGCCCAGTCAGTCGGTTGAACATCTGAAAGTTCTGATACAGATGTTACTTGAGACATCGAGTTGTTTATTTCGGGTTCAACTGATGTCAAATTAGAAGTTTGAGTTAAATTTTCTTTGCTAATTTCCGGTGTTACTGTGGGTACTTCTTCTATCGCAGTTTGAGCCAAAGCTGCTGAGAAAAAACTTACCCAAAAGACTGAAGTAGCTAACAATAATCTTCCAAATGTTCCGTTCATTTTAAATCTCAACTCACACGCAATCTTTCTTTGTTATTAAAATTTGAGAAACTTTTCGGTCTACTAAAAGTTGACAGTAGCGAAAAAGTAAAGCTATCAAGCTAAACAAGTGTTATCAACTTTCTGCATAAGTTTTCCTGTTTATTGAAGAACTGTATGCGATCGCAACTCAAGGACAAATGTATAAGATGCAACAAAAATTACAGAGATTAATTACCATCGTTACTGAGTAATGCAAAGTTTAACAACCTAGAACTTCTAAGTTAGATAAATCTACTTAACTTAGAATTTCTGGGTATTTTTGTCTAAACCAATACTACAGTTAATTGATAGGATTAGTGTAGTTATTAGTTGTTAAATGGAATAATCACACAGATTTTTCTAAAAAGCAAGTCCGCTCAACTAAATTTAGATCTGATTTAACAATTGAAATTTTTCTTAATCTTCGCTTCTTGATTTTTCAGTACAGCTGTGTCAAACTCTTTTTTATTGTTAACTACGGTAACTTGACCGATATGCCGTATTTTAATGTATAATCTACTCTCATGAACTAAAATGCGGCGAAAGTCGTGGTTGCGTCTTCATGGCAAGTTGCCGGACTGAGCAATCAAAAAAGACAGTTTTTGAGTAGGAATTTTCCTAAAGATATTGCTGTGAGGGATTAAATGATTAAGAATCGCTTGGTGAAATCTTCGCTAACAGATTTTGACCCAAACTTAGAAGCAGATGTATTAGTAATAGGTGGTGGGCCTGCTGGAACTTGGGCAGCTTGGAGTGCAGCAAATTCTGGCGCAAAAGTTGTTTTGGTAGATAAAGGTTACTGCGGCACTACTGGATGTGCAGCGGCATCTGGGAACGGTGTTTGGTATGTACCGCCAGACGCTGAAGCTAGGGAAAAGGCGATGGCGAGTCGGGAAGCTTTAGGGGGATTTTTAGCTAATCGTGATTGGATGGCAAGAGTTTTAGATCTCACTTATGCGAATGTGAATCTATTAGCTCAATGGGGTTATCCTTTTCCTAATGATGATGAAAATAAACCTTATCGGCGGTCTTTGCAAGGGCCAGAATATATGCGCCTGATGCGAAAACAAGTGAAAAAGGTAGGAGTAAAAATTTTAGATCATAGCCCAGCTTTGCAATTATTAGTTGATGAAAATGAAGCAATTGGAGGGGCAATTGGAGTTAATCGTCAGTCCGGGAATAAATGGATAGTACGATCGCCTTCTGTAATCATCGCCACTGGTGGTTGTGCATTCTTGAGTAAAGCTTTGGGATGCAATGTTTTAACCGGAGATGGTTATTTAATGGCAGCAGAAGCAGGGGCCCAAATGTCAGGAATGGAATTTTCTAACGCTTATGGAATTTCTCCGGCTTTCTCTTCAGTTACCAAAACTTTGTTTTACAAATGGGCAACTTTTACTTATGAAGATGGTACTCCGATTCCTGGCGCAGGTTCTCAACATGGGCGATCGGTAATTGCTAAAACTTTATTATCTCAACCAGTTTACGCCATTTTAGACCAAGCAACCCCAGAAATGCGGGCATCGATGCGTTTAGCTCAACCTAACTTCTTTTTACCATTCGATCGCGCAGGCATCGATCCCTTTACCCAACGCTTCCCAGTCACTTTGCGTTTAGAAGGAACCGTGCGTGGTACAGGTGGAATTAGAATTGTTGATGAAACTTGCGCCTCTTCCGTTCCCGGACTTTATGCTGCTGGAGATGCGGCGACGCGAGAATTAATTTGCGGCGGTTTTACAGGTGGCGGGAGTCACAATGCAGCATGGGCAATTTCTTCAGGTTTTTGGGCAGGAGAATCTGCTGCTGAGTATGCTTTGCGGTTGGGAAATGGAGTCAATAATCGACAATTAGAAGCAGTAGGTGAAGCGGTATTTAATGCGGGAAGCGATCGCACTTTTAATACTGACGAAATCATCCAAGCAACTCAAGCAGAAGTTTTCCCTTACGATCGAAATTACTTCCGCACAAACGAAGGTTTGAGTGCATCTTTAGATAGATTAAATCATCTTTGGCAGGAGATTCGTAACAGTCAAAGTGCTGATGAAAATATTGTCAAAGCGCGAGAAGCAGCGGCGATGGTAGCAACAGCTAGGTGGATGTATAACAGTGCGATCGCTCGTCAAGAAACTCGCGGAATGCACAAACATTTAGATTATCCAGAGTTAGATCCCAACCAACAACATTATTTAGTTAGTGGTGGTTTAGATCGAGTTTGGGTAAAACCTGAACCTGTAGTTAAAAAAGCTAAAGTTGGAGTCGGAGTGTGATTGAATTAGTCAGCGAATCTCGGTGTATTAAATGCAACCTTTGCGTTAATGTTTGCCCCACTAATGTATTTGATAGCGTGGCAAATGCTGCACCAAAAATTGCCAGACAAAGCGATTGTCAAACCTGTTTCATGTGTGAATTATACTGTCCGGTAGATGCGCTTTATGTTGCGCCAGAAGTAGAACCATTAAAGGAGGTAGATGAAAAAATTCTCGCAGAAACAGAACTTTTAGGTAGTTATCGGAAAAACATTGGTTGGGGAAATGGCAGAATCAACCGAGCAAAACAAGACGAAACTTTTGTTTTGTTGAAGTCCCTCTGATTTCAACGCTAATCTTTCTCACAACTTAAATGAAATTCGTATACATCTGCGTTTACTGAGATCTTGCACCAAAGAGGCAGAGCCTCTGTTCTTCGTTCCCAGGTTCAACCTGGGAACGAGACTAACGAGACTACGAGACTTTCGGAGGTTCCACCTCCACAGGTGCAAGATTTGAGTTTATCTGCTTTAAGAGCAAGCTTACTGTTTAGAAAAAATTTCGGGGGTTGAGGTCTTTGAAAGTAATTTTACCAAAAGAAGTTGTTGCTGATGTTCAGTTGCATTTACCCTCAAATTTAACTGTTCTTCCTGTTGATAGTGAGGGTAATATTGATGGTGATGCTAAAGATGCAGAAGTTTATTTTAATTGGTTTTATTTGAAGAAGGAAACTCTGCATAAAGTTTTAGCAGATGCACCCAAATTACGTTGGCAACATACGCCAAGTGCAGGTGTTAATCACATCCTGACACCGACTTTTTTGGAAAGAGATATTATTCTAACTAATGGTGCAGGAGTTCATGCAATTCCAATTGCAGAATTTGTCATTACTTATATGCTGTCTCATGCTAAACAGTTGCCCTCATTATACGCTTGCCAAGCTGAAAAGCTCTGGAAAAAAGGCTGGCCTATTAAAGAGTTAAAAGATGCAACTTTGCTAATTATTGGTGCAGGTGGAATTGGTCAAGAAATTGCGCTTCGTGCTAAAGCTTTTGGGATGCAAATTTTTGGCAGTCGTCGTCACCCACAAGCAATGCCTAATTTTGATTTGGTAGTTGATGCACAAGAATGGCGATCGCTTTTACCCAAAGCAGATTATGTTGTCATCGCTGCACCCCTTACCCCAGAAACTAAAGGAATGATTGATGCAACGGCGTTAAGTTTAATGCGTCCTAATGCTTATTTAATTAACATTGCTAGAGGTGCTGTAGTAGATGAATTAGCTTTGTATAAAGCTCTTAGCGAAGGTGCGATCGCAGGAGCAGCTTTAGACACTTTTTACACCGAACCTTTACCACCAGAAAGCCCTTTTTGGTCATTACCTAATGTTTTTGTTACTCCCCATTGTTCCGGCAATTCTCCCAAGGTAGTCGAGCGTTCTTTGGCTCTATTTTTGGATAATTTTAATCGGTATTCGAGCCGAAAACCTTTACGCAATGTGGTAAATAAAAAGGCTGGTTATTAAACTTAATTATATCCTCTCAACTCACTTCTGCTACAAATGTAGAGACTTTACAGCAGACATCTCTACATTTGTAACTTCTTTATTATGAGTTAAATGAAACTCTAAAACCAAGCTTAAATAAATAGCTTTAAGCTTGGTTTTAGGTTAAAAATACGCTTAATCGGTAAACAAACAGGAGTTAACAAAATTAACTCTAAATATGCCACGATTAAATCAAATAAGCAAGCAAAGAATTAAAATAAAAATATTTACTGAAATTGTTTAATTAATACTTGTTTTACTAAATTAGTCATGCAATAATCAAATTTAGCATAAAAAATACACCTTAAAAAAAGGTGTAGATAAAATAGGCTAATTGGAGATGATTGGCGATCGCACTTTAGCTAAAACTGAAAATGTTTTATAAGTGAGATAGCCCAATCAATCTTGGTAGAATTGTAAGCGACCAATACCAATACTTTGACTTTGAGTTGACGGCGAAGAGGTAAGCGCTGCTAACTCAAACAAGTAAACGCCTTCGTAAATGGGATTGCGGAAAGGTCGCAAAGCAATTGTAACTGTTTGACCAGGCGCTAATGGCTGGTTAAATGTGACCGTGGTTGTTTGGTTTTGGCGATCGTTAGTGGCAAGCGCGATCGCTAAACTTTCTCCTTTACGATCTGGTGTTCCCACGAAAGCATAACTACCTTTCTCATCAAAGCCAATTTGTTCTAAACCTTGTCTTTGAGTAAAGGTAACTCCCCGTACAGGTTCCCTAGAATTAGTTGGTACTTGCAGGGTGAAATAATAGATAGCTTGCTTAACACCAATTGAATTAAAAGTTGTTGTTGTAGCAACTAAAAGTGGTGATTCAGCTAAAGCCATTGTCGCTGGAGAAAGAGGTAATAAACAGCATCCAGAAACGACAATAAATAACGGTTTAACCCAATTCCGAATGTTTTTCATGTTCTTTGTAAATCAACTACCCTTTGCCAGCTTTTAAATAAGCGATCGTCACCACCACAAACTTGGTACTGGTTGATTGATTCCCCAGACCCAGCTTGTATACTTCCGAACAGCATGATTCACACCAGCCAGTGTAAATACACCAGAGGTTAATCATCTGTTGCGAAATCAAGTTTCGACAACTTACCTAAAAGTTGGCTTTTTCAGTTCCCTCGTTTTTAAATATTAACACTTGATCTTATTATTTGAGAGCAAAAACCTGTTATAACCTAATATTTGTAAGTTAACAAACCCGATAACTTTAGCGGTGATTGAATGTTTTAATTTAATTAAATCTATACTTATTCGATAATATTACTGGAGAATAACAAGCCAACTTGTAAATTTAAAAATGTTTTTTATATAAATATCTGTCTAAAGTAAGATTTTAATTATCTATAATTTTGCCATAGTCCAACATTAATAATGAAGAAGCTGTTAATTGTTTAAAGCAGGTATTTTACATAATCAACAGCTGATTAACTCAAGTCATTTAACAAAAATCAATTACCTATCAACCTTATTACAATTTAATGAAAATTTTATTTATTACCAACCTTTAATAAATTTATACTTTACTAAAATAGTAAACAAAAACTATTTATCAAGAAAGCTTGACACAAAAAATGTAGCAAAAATAACTGTATAGTTCCAAACTGAACTATTAGACTCCTTGCTTGTTAGAAATCCTACCAATGAAGTAGAGATTTAAAAGCTTTACTACGCAATAAGTCTGTAATAAACGGTGTTCTTAAACAAGTAGATTAAGGAATAAATTACTTAGCCTATAAACTTACTGAAATAAAATCTACAAAGCCTTAAAAACCCATTGACTCAGCCAAATATTTGCACTAAAACGTCTAATAAGCAATTCAAAGCAAAATTTAAAACTGTCCAGAAAAGCAAATAGAGGAAATTACCATGATGATGATGATGACCAAATCTATGACCACCGAAATGCAAACCTGTATGCAAGCTTTAATGGACTGTCAAAAAACTTGCATGGAAACCATGACTTACTGCATGGCTAAAGGTGGTGAGTATATGGACATGACAATGATGGCGATGATGCGTGACTGCGCCGAAATGTGCATGATGTGTATGAACATGATGATGGGTGGTTCCGAATTCATGGCACGCACTTGTATGCTTTGCGCGGAAATGTGCGATCGCTGTGCGATGACTTGCGAAATGATGCCTGATGATGAAATGATGATGGCTTGTGCAATGGCTTGCCGCAAGTGCGCTGAATGCTGCAAAACAATGGAAATGATGCCTACTATGTAATTTAATTAGCAGAATCTGGTTGGCAAAATAATAAGCAAGCACTCAAACTAAAAATTATTGGGCGCTTGCATTTCTCCTATTTTGATCATTTACAAGTCGCTCAATTTTGTACCTGTATATTGTGGTATCCAACCTTCAACATTAGCAAAGTAGCGCACTGCTTTAAAATGCAAAGTTGCAGAGGGACTAAACCAATGTTCAACTTCAGTAGGAATGTGTAAATAATCCTGCGCTTCAATTAAAAGTTGTAGCTGACTACCATCAGGTTTGATCAAACCAAAAATCGCCTCTCCTGCTAATACATAGTAAGCTTCTGGAGCGTTGTGAGTATGGTAACGGCTGTAAGTAGTAACTAGTGTATGCAAATTGGGCGAACCTGGATGTAAAACCAGCAAATCATTCCAAAGAAAACCTCCTTCCTGTTTCAGGAACTCAAATAAGCTGTTATGAAGCTCTAAAATTTCTCGCTTTTGGGTATCAGCTAACATATCTTGGTTCGGTAAGTCAGGAAACAGAAGTGCCGATCCAGGGTCAAAGTGTCTCAGTTGAATATCCAGAGGAGTAATTTCACGCTCAATATCGCTTAAGTCGTGGTAAATGGTGTTGTTTTCCAGCAAGAGTTTAGCCATCGGTCGTAAAAGATAAAGCAATTATTAAGACTCTGCGAAATTCGCATCATCTATACTACTATTTTCCGATAGGTAAACTGTACTCGGACTGTCTCGTTACATCTCTTCACTATTTGAGGTCGATCGCTCAACGGCACATCATCAAAAAGAAGCTGTAAAAACGTAATACACTACTCCAGTTCCCAAAAAAATCACCGCTAAACTAGAAAGAATTACCCAACGACCTCCTGGTTGGTAAAAATCAGCATCAATATCATGCCGGACAGCGAAGAAATGAAATGTAGAAAGTAAAACTGTGATTAAACCGACAAATGAAAGAATTAAGCCTAACTTCCAAGTCATTTCCGAACCGTAAACCGGAGATTGAAAAAGTTGCAATCTAACAGTTATTAGACCAAATCCAATCAAGGAAATCGCACTTCGCATCCATGATAGGTAGGTGCGCTCGTTTGCTAAATGTTCTCGTACTCGTCCGGGATTGCGTAACTTTGTTTCCTTACTAGAGACTTTGATAGAACTTTCTTTTTGATTCTCAGTAACAGCTTTTTGCATATCAGCTAATGAGTTGTTTTTTTATGAACATACATATTCTGATTTAGTTAAAATCAATTTTTGCTCAATCAGCCGACCTCTGTGGCTAGCTCACTGAAGTTATACTCTCTACTTTAGAGGTTTTTATTGATAAAAGCAAATATTTTAATTATTCGAATTAATAAATTCTATTTATTAATTTATCTTTACTATGGGCGTTGTTTTTTACAATCAAGTGTGTTATTATTTATGGTTAGTTTTTATTAACTCCATAAACTCTATTGAATTAAAGTATTTTAAATTTGGATGAATATATAGTACATTTTGACTAAAAATTGTACATTTAATATAAGTAAGAAAGTTTTTATTGTTTATTAATGAAAATAGAAAGGTTTATGCCAATCAAATTAATGCCTAAAGTTAGCCAAAATGGAGAAAAACCGAAATCACAAAATCCTAATCGCGTTCGAGATCATTTGGCTAACGAACGTACCTATTTAGCATGGATGCGAACTGCGATCGCCATGATTGGTTTTGGTGTTGTAATCGTCCGTTTGCGGGTTTTCCATCCCCCACTTTCCAGACAGCCTGGTGATGGTTGGAAGTTGGGTTTAACCTTCTCTTTAGTAGGTTTGGTTACAGTATTACTAACAACAATTCACTATTTTCTCGTGCGCCGAGATATTGATGAAGATACCTACGAACCTGCCGATCGCTGGGTGACAATTTTCAGTATTGCTATTACTATTTTAGCAACCGGAGTTATCTATTATGTTTTTACTTCTCCCTTAAGTCCTAACAGCGTAGTGGTAGCTGAGTAAGTATCAGGCTTTGTTAAAAAACAAGCCCCAGATTTGTTTATTGAATTTTTCAAATAAACAACTTATCCATATATTTATTAATTAAAAGGTAACTACATATAAGCTTATGTGTAGTTACTTTTCTTAAGGAATATCATTATAATTATCTTTTAGAAATAGTAGCTATAGCTGTAACCCTAACCAATAAACGAATTGGTTAGTTAGTGTATCTAACTATACGAAATTCATAGATTTTATTGGCAAATTACCTTGTATTTTCTGGAAGGCTATGCCATAATCCTAAATGAAAACTACGGTAAGTCGCTCGATAAACAGTACTATTCTGATGCCTGCCTAAAAACACAAAAAATTTAGGACTTACGCACTGACGTTCAATATAGGGGCATGGTGCGTTACGTTAGCACTAACGCACCCTACAAATAGAGGCTTTGTGTAAGTCCTAAAATTGTTCAATTGTCTAGATCCTTTAAAGTAGACACGGAAAACTCTTGGGACTGAACTGAGAACAACGCTGTTAGTGCAATAGGTAGGCATTTTTTCCCTAATTAATCTTTGGTTGGTTCAAACAAACCTGGGAGTACAACTGTTGAGAAAGACGTAGAAAATATTTAGTGTTGACCGCTATCGCTCCTGTTAAAGATGGGGAATAGAAACAAATTTCTTTTTCCCATCTTTCCTCAATAATAAAAGTCAAGTTTTGGAGTTTTTTTAATGGTTAGTACGATTCCTAACTACGATCCAACTTTATTTCAAGGTGCTGCTTGGTATTATGCGCGTTACCGATCGAAGTACCCAAAAGCGTTATTTGATTTACTAGCAGATATCTTTAACCTTGACGGTACAGGAAGATTGCTAGATTTAGGCTGTGGCGCAGGATTGATTGCTATTCCTTTTTGCGATCGCTTTGCCGAAGTAATTGCAGTCGATCCAGATGCAGAAATGCTTAAAGAAGCTGAAGAACAAGCAACAAATCTGGGAGCAAATAATATTATCTGGCTTCAAGATCGCGCAGAATCTATTTCTCCAGATTGGGGTCAATTTCGCTTGGCAACGTTAGGACGTTCTTTTCATTGGATGCAGCGAGAATTAGTATTAGAAAAACTTTATTCCTTGCTATCGGATGACGGAGGAATTGCAATTATTAAAACCAGTGATGATCCTTGGCATAGCGAACATCCTTGGAAACAAACTGCGATCGCAGTAGTAAAACGTTGGCTAGGCGAACAGCGGCGTACAGGAAAAGCTGGACAAGGACTATGGAAACCCTTAGAAGTTTCCCACGATGAAGTTTTAGCAAAATCAAAATTTCCACGCCACGCCAACTACGAAATAAAATTTGAGCAATCTTGGACGATCGATTCATACCTGGGATATATATACTCAACCGCCTTTGCTCTCCCATCATTTTTTGGTGAAAACCGAAAAAATTTTGAAGTAGATTTACGAGAATCCCTACTAAAAATCGAACCATCCGGCAAATTTACCGAAGAACTTTTAGTTAACGCTCTAATTGCATGGAAACAATAGACATCTCTAAAAAAGATTGTAGAGACGTTGTATACAACGTCTCTACAAACAAGAATTCCAAGTAACGCACATTTAATTTCTGGAAATCTCTAATAACCATCTACTAAAACTGCAAAATTCTTAACCACAGATAGGTAAATTCCTCCATTTCTTCTCTCTGTGTCCTCTGCGTCTCTGTGGTTAAAAAATTGTACCCACTTCACCTAAAACAAAAAAAATCAGCAAACAATGATTTCAAAATTTAAAATTCCCCGTCGTCATTTCGTAAAAGTTGTATTACCTGGCATAGCCAGTTTATCGACCACCTTAATATTAGGCAGTTGTGGCACATCAAACAAAAGTGCAACTACTTCCCCTGCTCCGACAAGCTCAGTTACTAACACTAATGCACTTAGCACAAATACCACTGGAATTAAAACTAAAGTCCTTCAAATGGGCTATCAACAAGCAGGAGATTTAGTTAGAGTTACAGGCGTATTGGAAAAGCGATTAGAACCTTTGGGTATTAAAGTGGAATGGGCACAATTTGCTCAAGGGCCACAACTTATGGAAGCCATGAATGTTGGCAAAATTGACATAGGTTCTGTTGGGGAAACTCCGCCAATATTCGCTCAAGCTGCGGGTGCTCAAATAGTTTATTTAGTTGGACAAAAAACCACTCCTGAGACTGGTAGAGGAAGTGTAATTGCTGTGCCGCCCGAATCTCCTATCAAAACAGTGGCAGAAATTAAAGGGCAAAAAGTTGTGTTTCAAAAAGCCTCTGCTTCCCACTATTTCATCCTCAGAGCTTTAGAAGAAGTGGGTTTGCAATACAGCGATATTCAAGTTTTAAGTATGCCCACTGTGGAATCGCGTGGTGCATTTATAGAAGGAAACATTCCTGTTTGGGTAACATCAGATCCTCACCTTGCTCTAGCAGAAAAATTGGGCAGAGTGCGGATACTTCGGGATGCGAGAGGGATTGATTCCCCAGGTGGTTATTATATTGGACGCAGACAATTTGCTCAAGAAAACCCCGAATTAGTCCGAATAGTAATTGAGGAAATAGACAAAATAGAACAATGGGCACAAGCAAATCGTCAAGAAACAGCTAAACTGATTGCACCCGAACAGAAATTGGATTTAGATGTGATGCAAAGGGTGATCGATCGCCGCACCTTTGGCAGAAGAGCTATTAGCCGAGAATTAATTGAACAACAACAAAAAGTTGCCGATTACTTCTATAAAAATGGCGTGCTTCCCAAAGCTATTAATGTTCAAGAAGCGATGCTCACCCTTGAGCAATATGCTGCAATTACTCCACCAACCATCAGCCAAAAATAAGGTTTTATGGTAATTTAATGTTGTAAATATTTTCCAATTTAGGTGAAAAATGAGCATTCAACACAAATTATCTACTTGGGATGAACTATTAGAAACTGCCCGGAAAAATACCTCAGCCCGAAGAGTACGTAGACCAGGACAATCGCCTTCTACCGCTCCGATTCCCAGCAGTTTGCATAAGCTTCTCCCAGATACCGCAGCGCCAGTATTAATTTACCGGGATACTAACTCTTGGTGTCCTTTTTGTGAGAGAGTTTGGTTTGCCTTAGAAGAGAAAGAAATTCCCTTTGAAACAGAGTTTATCGACCTAAGTAATAAACCTAAATGGTATACAGATTTAGTGCCAACAACTCTGGTTCCAGCAGTGAAAATTGAAGGGAATTTAGTTTACGAATCTAAAGATATTCTCTTAGCTTTGGAAGAGCGATTTAAGGAGCATCCATTACTACCCGAAAACCCAGAAGAAAATGCTATTGCTAGACAGTGGATTGAGGATGCAGAAACCAGCGGATTTAGAGATATCGCTTACAAATTCCTCAGAGAACCAATTTCTGATGCTAACGAATTGGCAAATTTACAAGCAGCTTTTGAAGCAAAACTAGATCAATTGGAACAAACTTTAGGGAAATATCCCGGCTCATTTTTCGTCTCAACATTTAGCTTGGTAGATATTATGTATAGCGCCCATTTAGACAGATTGGCGGCTAATTTACCTGTCTATCGAGGCTATCACATCAAGGGAAATCCTCGTTTTCCTCGTCTTAATGCTTGGTTTGAAGCTATCAATCAGCGTCCTGCTTATCATCGAGTTCGCTCGGACAGCATTACTAATAATCTACTCTTGCGTCGCAGATTCGGTTCCCAACCAGTTGAAAATTTGTCATCTTTAAATCTAGCAGATAGTCAGGCAATTGAATATCGGGCAGAAGCAGCTGAAAGGTTGAGCGATAATCGGGAAGCTGCGATCGCAGATATCCTCAAAAATTCTGGAGTCCAAGGATTAGCAGTAAACGGCGATATTACACCTGTTAAAGAAGCGATCGATCTTCACCTAAGATTATTAGCAGAATACCTCATCAACGGCGATAAAATAGTTTTACCTTGGGGACGAATTGGTGGCAAAGATAATGCCGATCCAACAGTCGCCGCTGTAGGAGCAATTACCCTCGCGTATTTGCGAAATCGTATCTGTGCGCCCCGTGATATGAGTGCGGGAGCCGCTACAGCATTTCGGGCTGCTGTTGATAAAGTGTTGACATCACTTTATTAACATTTTGCCGCATTTTTACTTACTCACATCAGATCATATCCTCTTGATTACTTATATTGTAGAGATGTTATATGTAATGTCTCTACAATACTTACTATTAAATAAACTGTAGCGAATAAGCCTCTTATTTACATATTTTTCTGAGTTTAAAGGCAAGAAAAAATCAAAACTACTTGCTTTTTTTAGATATCAATGAAAAAATTTTATCTATAATCTACGGTATCTTGATTAGATTACAGTATTTAAATTAAAAGATGCCGTTGCAAAATAGTTTTTATCTAGAGAGGCTTATTAACGATGAGTTCAGGATTTAGGTTCTCGCGTCGTCATTTCAATCAACTTCTGCTTCCAGGAGCGATCGGTTTTTCTGCTGCCTTAACATCGCGTAGTTTTGCTCAAAACAATCAAGCTTTTAAGGCAAAAGTCTTGCGAATGGGATATCAAGTATCTGGAGACTTAGTGAAAGTTTCTGGTGTTTTGGAAAAAAGACTGCAACCTTTAGGAGTGAAAGTAGAATGGCTCCAATTTGCCCAAGGGCCGCAACTGATGGAAGCAATGAATGTGGGACGGATCGACCTTGGATCAGTTGGCGAAACACCACCGATTTTTGCTCAAGCAGCAGGTAGCCCGATCGTTTATGTTGTAGGGTCAAGAACAACTCCAGATACTGGCAAAAGCAGTGTAATTGCAGTTCCCCCCAATTCGCCAATTAAAAGTCTGCGAGATATCAAAGGGCAATCAGTAGTTTTTCAAAGAGCATCTGCTTCCCACTATTTCATCATCAGAGCTTTAGAAGAAGTGGGTTTGAAAATTTCAGATGTCAGCGTCAAGAGTCTGCCAAATGTGGAAGCCACTGGGCCTTTTTTACAAGGTAATATTCCGGTCTGGGTTACAGGAGATCCCTATTACGCTATGGCAGAAAAAGCTGGGAAAATTCGAGTGATTCGGGATGCAAGAGGAATCAATTCTCCAGGGGGATACTATGTTGCATATAAGCCCTTTGCTGTAGAAAATTTAGCTTTGCTGAGAATCGTAGTTGAGGAGATAGACAAGATTGAAAGATGGGCTGGTAGTAATCGCACACAAGCAGTAAAATTACTTGCACCTGCCCAGAAGATTGACGAAGATCTCATGACAAGAATTATCAGCCGTCGCACTTTTGGACGCAGAGCTATTAGTCCAGCTTTGCTCAGAGAACAGCAACGAGTCGCTGATATTTTCTTCCAAAACAAACTTCTCCCCAAGGCTATTAACATTAGTGATGCAGCACTAACTTCTGCTCAATATGCAGCATTGACACCCAATAGCATCAGCCAAAGTTAATAATACTCTCTTGTTGACACTCTCACCACACCGTTGTAGGGGTAATTCATGAATTACCCCTACAACTTTCTTCTACTGATCAAGTATTTGCGATCGGAGAATCAACTTCTTTCTTGATCCAACTACTCACTTGCGACAGATGGGAAGAATACCAGATCGCTCCCAGGATACAAACGCTACCGCAGACCATTAGCGCCTTGGGAGCACCCATCACCTGTGCTAAACTGCCAGCTAGTAAATTCCCAAAGGGCATCATTCCTACCATTGCTAGTGCATAGAAACTCATAACGCGACCACGCTTGTCGTCAGGTACGAGAGTTTGAATAATTGTATTACTACTGGTAATTTGGAGAATTCCAAAACCTCCAACCATTACTAATGTCAACAGGGATAGCCAGAGTTGTCTAGACAGAGCAAATGAGATTAAACTTACCCCGATCGCAACCTGTGCTACCCTAATCAACTGTTCCAATCCCAAAATGCTGCGTCGCGTACTCAGGTAGGAACAAGCGCATAAGGAACCGATCGGCCCAGCCATCCCTAGTGCTGCCATTGTGGTAGCATTCCCATGTAAAATTTCTGCGGCAAAGATCGGTAATACAGCAATGTAGGAGATGCCAACTAAGCCATGTAATGCCAACATTAACAGAATGACTCGAATTGGTTGCATACTACTCACATATAGAAAGCCTTCACGCAATTTCTGCCAAGTATCATTCTGAGGCGTGACTGGTGGAAACTTGGGTGGCATTTGCATTGCTTTCACGGTCACGATCGCAGCAACATAACTCAGCGTATCGTAAAGGAAACAGTATTTGACACCAAGAGTAGCAATTAAAATACCACCAATTGCAGGCCCTAACACTAAAGACGAACTTAGCATGACTGAGTTAAGGGCGATCGCATTACCCCAATCATTGCGATCGTCTACCGTTTCCGTCACAATCGTATGACGGATGGGCATATCCAGCCCTTTCAACATCCCGTTTAAAATACTCAGGATCAACAGTGACTCAAAGCTGATCATGTCTAGAAACGTAAGTGCAGTTAGGGTTGCAGAGACACTGATCCCCAAAATTTGCACCAACATCAATAAGTCACGCCGACTCCAGCGATCGGCTAACACACCGGAAAACGGAATTAACAATAAAGTTGGCAGAAATTGTAAAAATCCAACTAAACCGAGTAACCAAGCAGACTTTGTTAAGTCATAAATCATCCAAGGAATAGTCAACTGCTGAGTCATAAATGTGCCTGACATGGACAGCAGTTGTCCGCTGAAGAAGAGGCGAAAGTTACGCCATTTGAAAGCAGGTAAGCGTTGATAAATACTGTTGCTCATTTGCTCACCTAGTTGCCCATACCAATGCTGCATAGGAGTGGTATTTTAGTTTCACTAATTATTAGATTATCTAACATTTTTTTAGATCGATCAATCTGTCGAAAGTATCAAGAGCGTTCAGTAACCAAAGGCGCTATAAATTAATAAATATTGGCTGTGGGTGTAGCAACAAATCCGACTTTGCGATCACGGCTAAAGCCAACTTTTTCATAAAATATTTTCATCGTTCATACCTTTTGCTCGTGCCGCTGCTGTGTGAGAGGCGATACAATACTCGCAACCATTCGTAACGCTGACAGCAATGTAAATCAGTTCTCGCGTCAGGGATCGAGTTCACCAGGGCTAGTCATCACTTCTTTGAGTGTTTCCCAAGTGCGACGTAGCGTAGGTGGATGTTGAGCGAGAGCTTTCCAAAAATTGTTGATATATTCAGTTTGGCGAGTGGCGCGGATATCGTCGTAAACTGCCCGAACTTCATCGCTAGTATCTTCGTATTCAATCAAGTTGCTCATTGTCTACCAAGTTTGTGTAGTTGGGCGAATCAGGATTTCATTCACATTAACACGAGGAGGTTGGGTGAGAGCATAGACGATCGCAGCCGCAACATCTTCACTTTCCAGAGGAGTAATAGATTTGCGGCGTTCCTCACTGCGTTGTTTGGCGATCGAATCGGTAATATTGTCATTAATTTCAGTATTGACCATTCCCGGCTCAATAATCGTCACCCGAATATTCTGCGATGATACTTCTTGTCGCAATGCTTCAGAAAAGGCATTCACGCCCCACTTAGTCACATTGTAGCCACCGATGCCCACCCGAATCGTGCGACCTGCAACAGAGGAAATATTTACAATATGTCCTGACCCCTGTGCTTGTAGAATCGGTAACACCGCATGAGTGACATTCATTAAAGCAACCAGATTTAGGTCTATCATCCGTCGCCAATCAGCAGGATCGGAAGTAGCAATTTCTCCGATTAAAGCAATCCCGGCATTATTAACGAGAATATCAATTTGTCCCCAATGAGTTTTGGTTTTGTCTACTAAAGTCTGAATTTGAGCATCATCGGTAATGTCAGCAACGATCGCCAACGCCTCACCCCCTGCTGCGGTAATCTTTTGCGCCAATGCTTCTAAGCGATCGCCCCGGCGTGCCACCAACGCCACCTTTGCTCCTTCTGCTGCTAGTGCGATCGCAGTTGCCTCGCCAATACCTGCCGAAGCCCCGGTAACAATTGCCACTTTTCCATCTAACTTGCCACTCATGATCCCAATCCAATTTAAATTTATTTAATCTAGATCCCCGACTTCTTCAAGAAGTCGGGGATCTGAGCAAACTCATGCAAAAGCTCCCACCAATTTAGGTGATGTTGTCTCCTTAGTAAACTGATTCACTGGACGAGACAGACCTAAATTCTCGCGCAATGTGCGACCTTCGTATTCGGTGCGGAACAGTCCCCGTCGTTGCAGTTCTGGAATTACATGATCCACAAACTCAGTCAAACCTCCTGGTAAATAAGGCGGCATCACATTAAATCCATCTGCTGCCCCATTGCGGAACCATTCTTCCATTTTGTCAGCAATCTGTTCTGGAGTGCCGACTACCTGCCAATGTCCTCTAGCACCTGCGATCGCCTCATACAGTTGTCGAATGGTTAAATTCTCTCTTTGAGCAAGTTCCACCAACAGTTGTTGACGACTTTGATGTAATTCCGTGTGCGGGATTTCTGGCAGAGGCCCATCCAAGGGATATTTTGACAGATCAATTTCGCCCAACATTCCCGTCAGCAGACTTAAACCAACCTGGGGATGAATCAACTGCTGAATAGCAGAGAATTTTTCCTTGGCTTCCTGCTCCGTACTGCCAATCACCGGGAAGATTCCTGGCATAATTTTAAGTTGATCGGGATGGCGACCATACTTCGCCAATCGCCCTTTGACATCAGCATAAAACGCCTGAGCATCCGCTAACGTCTGTTGTGCAGTAAAAATTACTTCTGCGGTTTGTGCTGCTAGGTTTTTGCCATCTTCCGACGATCCCGCCTGAACGAGTACCGGATAGCCCTGAATTGGACGAGCAACATTCAACGGCCCTTTGACCGAAAAATGTTTCCCTTTATGGTCAGGAACGTGCAACTTATCTCGATCGAAGTAAATGCCAGATTCCTGATCCCGCAAAAAGGCATCATCTTCCCAACTATCCCATAACTTAGTCACCACTTCGACAAACTCAAGGGCACGTTCGTAGCGCGGCGCATGATCGGGGTGTTTGTCTAGATTGAAGTTGCGGGCTTCGGCAGTGGTGGCAGAGGTGACAAGGTTCCAGGCTGCTCGTCCACCACTTAAATAATCGAGGGAAGCAAACTTACGGGCGAGGTGAAAAGGTTCGTTGTAGGTTGTTGATACTGTCGCTGCTAAACCAATATGCTCTGTCACCACAGCCAAGGCAGATAACAATGTCAATGGCTCAAAGTGAACTATATGTCCAGTGCGGCTTAATACTTCTGTTCCTTGATCCCTGTCTCGCACGGCAACGCCATCGGCAAAAAAGATCATGTCAAATTTCCCTCGTTCTGCGGTTTGGGCAATCTGACGAAAATGGTCAAAACTTAGTCCTCCATCTGCCCTTGCCTCTGGATATCGCCAAGAAGCTAAGTGATGTCCAGAACTCATTAGAAAAGCACCAAGTCTAAGTTGTTTCTGTTGGTTACTCATCGGCTGCCTCCTCTACCAAAACCAAAGAAGTTATTTATTTTTGCCAAAACAGGTTGTTTGATGAGAAACAAACTGTTAGAGTATCTAATCAATAGGATTATTGTCCGATAAACCTACCGATTTAGTCAAGATTATAATGACTCAAGATGAAAGATTGTGGTTAAGCATTGACTTATTTGTAGATTGGAGTTGATTTTATGGCTAAAGATTGGTTTGAATGGCACGAGCTTTACCAGACAGAAGACGTTTTACAGCAGCGATTGGAAATCGTGCAGAAATATATTTCTGACAGTTTAGATGCAGCAAGTGAGGGAACGATTCAAGTTGTGAGTGCTTGTTCGGGCGATGGGCGCGATTTATTGGGCGTATTGGCAACCCATCCCCGCGCTAAAGATGTAAGGGCGAGGTTGGTAGAACTTAATCCGCAACTGGTAGAACGTGGTAGAGAAGCGATCGCGCAACTAGGACTAACAGAACAAATCGAATTTATCAATGGTGATGCCACCCTTACCTCTTCCTTCGCAGGTGCAGTTCCAGCAGATATAGTGATTACCTGTGGCGTATTCGGGAATTTGCCAGACGAAGAAGTACTCCAACAACTAATTCGTAATCTCCATTATTTCACCAAAAAAGGTGGTTTTGTCCTTTGGACAAGGGGGCATCGCGATGGAGTCAACTACTCAGAAAGAGTGCGTCAGATATTCCAAGAAAATCAATTTACCGAAATAGATTTTCAACTCACAGCAACAGGAAATATGGGCGTTGGCAGACATCGCTTTGAAGGTCAAACTCTTTCAGAACCGATCGATGAGCAGTTCTTTGTATTTACAGGAACTCCCGAAAAAGCTGGTCTATTAGTTTCGCCATCCTAATCCGAAATCAGAAGGCTCCAAGCAAAAAAAAGGAGTAATTAACTATTAACGCAAGTTGCTAGTTATAACTGTAGATTTTTCTTAGCCCCCCTTATCAAGGGGGGTTGGGGGGATCTAAACTTGGAAACACAGCGTTAGATCCCCCCTAGCCCCCCTTGCAGAAGGGGGGAACAAGAAAAAATTAATAACTGCAACTTGCGTTATTAGTTAAACTCTTCCTTTTTCTTCCTTCGTGTCCTAAAACGCTATCGCGTTTCGCTGCGCTATCGCGTCTTACGCGCTACGCGCACGCTACGCGAACGCGGTTCAAAAAAAATCTCTAATCCATATCAAAGGAAAAAAAAGTGTTTATTAATAGCAAAGAAGAACTGTTATTAACTACCGATGTTCTAGTAATTGGAGGAGGGCCTGCCGCAGCATGGGCAGCGTATGCAGCAGCAGCGCAAGGAGTGAAAGTAATAATTGCCGATAAAGGTTTCCTGGGTACAAGCGGTGCAGCCGCAGCCAGTGGCAATGGTATTATGGCTCCTTCTCCAGAAGATTGGGAAAAAGTTTTGTGGGAACGCTATCGCATAGCGAAAAACCTAGCTAACTTACGTTGGATCGAGCGAGTCCTTGAAAAAACTTGGCTCAGTTTACCATTGGTAGAAGAGTGGGGCTATCGTTTTCCCAAAGAGAATGGCGAATCTATACGCCAGAGTTATTATGGCCCCGAATATATGCGGATACTGCGGAAAAATCTCCTGCGTCTGGGCGTACAAATCCTTGACCAAAGCCCAGTTCTAGAGCTTTTATTAGCTAATGATGGCTCAGTGGCAGGCGCAAGAGGTGTTCAAAGGCAACAGCATCGAGCTTATACTGTTCGTGCTGGTGCGGTTGTCATGGCGAATGGCGGCTGTGCATTCTTAAGTAAAGCACTCGGTTGCAATACCAATACGGGCGATGGAATGCTGATGGCAGTGGAAGCTGGGGGCGAACTCTCCTGTATGGAAGCTTCTAATCACTATGCGATTTCGACTGCTTTTAATGCTACAGTCACGCGGGGAGTTCCCTTTGGCTGGGCTAGTTACACTGATGAAGCAGGTAACGATTTGGGTGGTTATATCAATGGTCGTCGCGATCCCTCGTTCCTTCCCAATGCGTTGCTCAAAGGGCCTGTTTATGCTCGTTTGGATCGAGCCACGCCTGAAGTAAAGGCAGTAATTGAAAAGTCTCACTTTATCGCTTTTCTACCTTACAAAAAAGCGGGTATCGATCCTTACAAGGAGCGAGTGCCTGTAACGTTAGTTTTTGAAGGTACAGTTCGGGGTACAGGCGGAATTCGGATTATTAATGATAGTTGCGCTACAAAAGTCCCTGGACTTTACGCAGCTGGGGATGCAGCATCCCGCGAGTTGATTGCAGGTTTGGCTTCTGGTGGTGGTGGGCCAAATGCAGCCTGGGCAATCTCGACGGGACAATGGGCGGGAGAAGGCGCAGCTGCCTTTGCTAAGATTCTCGGCGCTCATGCTCATGAACGAGTGGTGCATCCTGCGGGTCAAGCGGGACTGAGATCCAAGTTTCGTACCACAGAAGCGTTTGATAGTGATGCGATCGTCCAAGCCGTACAAGCCGAAGTATTCCCATTAGAAAAAAATTACTTCCGCTCCGAACAAAAACTTTTGGATTCTCTCGCCAAATTAGAAAGACTTTGGGAGCAGGTGCAAGGAAATCCGAAACAGGATACAGTTCGGGATGTAGAACATTCTCGTCGAGCGGCTGCTCTGACAGCGGTAGCGCGATGGGCATATTTTAGTGCTTTACATCGCCAGGAAACGCGCAGCGAACATATCCGCGTGGACTACCCCCAAACCGATCCAAATCAGCGTTATTACCAGGCAACAGGCGGTTTAGATCGGCTTTGGGTGAGACGGGATTGGATTAAGGATTCAATTGCAACTCCACCAGCACCGATCGCTCAAACCACACCCTCTGTATCAAAACTGTAGCAGGAGCAGTATCATGATTGAGCTTGTGAGTCATAAACTTTGTATCAATTGCAATGTGTGTGTCCATGTTTGTCCCACCAATGTTTTTGATACTGTTCCCAATCAACCGCCCGCGATCGCTCGACAGGAAGACTGTCAAACTTGTTTTATGTGCGAGGCTTATTGTCCTGCGGATGCGCTCTATGTTGCGCCCCAATCAAATACCAACATTGCAGTTGATGAGGATGATTTAATCGAAAGCGGCATCATGGGCGAATACCGTCGCATCTTGGGCTGGGGATATGGCAGAAAAAACAACAGTGAATTAGATCCTGCTTATAAACTGCGCCAACTACCGCGCCCTTATCAAAGTTAATCGAGGTTAGATGGTTTTCTGGGAGCCTATTGGCGTAGACCTTCTGCTTACCTAGATGCGATCGTTCGTTCATCCATTTCGGCTTTCTGGCGAATAGGCGAAACACAATGATACTAGAAGTAGCAATTTTAGAAATTAAGCCTGGTTTGGCTCAAGAGTTTGAAACTACGTTCAAAACTGCTTCACCTATCATTGCTTCGATACCGGGTTATATTTCTCACGAACTTCAACGCTGTATCGAAACCTCAAATCGTTATATTTTGCTGGTGCGTTGGCAAAGGTTAGAAGATCATATCGTTGGATTTAGGCAATCTGAGAAATATGAGCAATGGCGAACCCTCCTGCATCACTTTTATGAACCCTTTCCAACAGTAGAACATTACGAAGTTGTTCAATTTAATTAAGGATTACTAACATGACTCAAACTCAATGGACTGCGGTTGATAACTATATCACCGATTTATTGATACCCTCTGATTCGGCGCTAGATGCTACGATTCAATCGACGATCGATGCCAACTTACCCAAAATTAATGTTGCTCCCAACCAAGGCAAACTGTTACATATTCTGGCTCAAATTCAAGGCGCACGAAGGATTTTAGAACTAGGAACATTGGCTGGCTACAGTACAATTTGGTTGGCACGGGCGCTTCCTCCCGGCGGTAAATTAATCACCCTAGAAGCTAATCCAAAACACGCTGAAGTTGCTCGTCAAAATATCGATCGGGCCGGACTAACCAAGATTGTGGAGATTCGCATCGGTGCAGCCTTAGACACCTTGCCACAACTTGCTAACGAAAGACAAGCCCCCTTCGATTTCGTCTTCATTGATGCTGATAAAGTAAATATTCCCGACTATTTCAAATGGGCGCTCAAACTGACTCGACGTGGCAGTGTAATTATTGTCGATAATGTCATCCGTAAAGGAGCAGTTATTGATGCGGATAGCAGCGATGAAAATATTCAAGGAGTGCGTAAATTTAATAGGCTACTAGCAGTAGAAACCAGAGTTAAAGCAACAACTATTCAAACAGTTGGCAGCAAGGGTTATGACGGTTTAACTATTGCACTCGTAATCGCTGATTAAATTTATGTGGCATAGGGATAATTCATGAATTATCCCTTTATTCAGATCTTGCAGAGTCAGGAGGTTGAACCTCCCAACACCTCGTTCCCAGGTTGAACCTGGGAACGAGAAATAGAGGCTCCGCCTCGTTATGTACGGATGCTAATTTTAAAGGTAGTTTTATGACTAATCTCGCCCTTTCTCAGAATCAAAAAACTATTCAACTCGACCTATTAGCTAAAGAAACTACGATCGCTCTAATCATTAAGATAATCGGTCTAAGTCTAACCTACTTGCTTCAAATTTTCCTCGCCAAGTGGATGGGTAGAACTGAATATGGCATCTATGAATTTGTGATGTCTTGTTCATTACTGTTAGCAATTCCCGCTGGTTTAGGTTTACCGCATACAGTCTTGCGGTTGATTCCAGAGTATCGAGTCAAACAAGATTGGCAAAGATTACATGGAGTAATGCGGGGGAGTTGGTTAGTAACAGTATTGGCAAGCTTGGGACTGGTTGCGATCGCCATTACAAGCATTATCATTATCAATCATTTTCATCACTTTATCTATGCCACACCGCTTCTATTTGGGATGGGACTTGTTTTACTTCAAGCCTTACAAAGTTTACAGGAAGAAACAGCTAGAGCAATGGAAGATATCCCCTTAGCGTTTGTACCCTCCCAAATTATTTTTCCTATTCTAGTTTTGGGGAGTGGATTTTTACTATTGCAAAGGCATGAGGATCTTACAAGTCTTCCGATGATTGAAATTGCAACTTTCATGTTTCTTATAATTGTAGGATTTCAATTAGGGCTTTTGTGGCAGAAATCAAAGCAGGAGTTTGTACCAGATAAACCTATTTATGATTATCGTGAATGGTTAGGGATTGCTCTAGTTTTATTAATTCAACAGGCATCATCAGGTATTTTAAGTCAGACTGATACAGTAATGATTGGATCATTAATCGGACCCGAATCAGCAGGTATTTACAACGCAGCGGTTAAAACTTCTTTGTGGACGAGTTTCGTCTTGCAAATTGTTAATATGGTAGCTGCGCCGATGTTTACAACGCTATATACACAAGGAGATATAGCGGGATTACAAAAAGTTGTTTCCCGCGTGACGATTTGGATTTTCTATCCGACGATCGCGATCGCTCTTTGTTTAATAACTTTCACTCAACCAATTTTAAGCCTCTTTGGTTCAGGTTTTATTGCTGCTGATTGGTCACTCAAAGTGTTAGTTTTAGGACAACTCGTAAATGCCTTATGTGGCTCTGTTGGTTATTTAATGATTATGACAGGGCATCAAAACCAATCATTTCGAGTAATTTTTTGTAGTGCCTTGCTCAATGTCGTTTTAAATGCCATCCTGATTCCGATTTTGGGAATTGTTGGGGCTGCGATCGCCACTAGTTTTACAATGATAGTCTGGAATGTTTGGCTTAGTATTCTAGTTGTTAAATATATTGGTGTCCGTCCTTCAATTCTTTACAGCTTGTTTGAGCGAGATAACCTTTCATAATAGTTGGTATCATCACCAAAACTTACAAAGCGGAATCAAAAATTTGTTTTGCTGTCAAACTGAGTTGGGGGAATAAAGGCGATTTAATAAAATTATTTCCCCTAAACACAGTTATTTGATAATCTCCATCAACTAATTCGCAAATTGTAATAGTTGGTTGTTTAGGATTACCAGTAAATCTTTTGCCACCTAACGCAGCATAATCCACAATCCAATACTCAGGAATCCCCATTTCCTCGTAATCTCTGAACTTGTCGTAGTAGTCGTCTCGCCAATTGCTGCTAACCACTTCAACAGCTAATGGAACAGATGCGGGTTGAATAACAGTTGATTGTTTGCTCCACAAAGGTTCATTAACCAGATTGTCATGATTTAATAACAAAATGTCAGGAGAATAGGTTGAATTATTGCTTGTAATTTTGACAAAAGCAGTTTTGGGAATGCGAAACGGAAGCCCCATTTGTAAGAATTGAAAGGTTATTTGTGCTGCTAAAAATCCCACAACATTTTCGTGTTCACCAGTTGGGGGTGGCATTTCTACAATTACTCCTTTATGTAGTTCGTATTGCAATCCATTTGCAGGATACCATTCGATAAATTGTTCAAAGGTTGCTAACTTGGGTAGGGTTTGGGTCATAGTTACCAATTTTACAAAAATTATGGCTTAGTTAGGCAAGACTTTCCAAAAACTGTTTGAGGCTTGGTTGTTCTATATTAATAGCCAATTCCTGAGCTTTTGCTAAAACCTCTTCACGGTTCAGCTTGTTTCGCGTTGCAAAGGCAATCAATGCTAAGGCATTAGCTCGTCCGCCTAATCCACAATGGAAATAAACAGGGGTGGGTAACGCTTCTAGTTCTGAGAGTACCTTTGCGGTTCGTTCCTCATCTGCTTGGGTTGATTTTAGTGGAATATGGGCATACTTAAGACCAACAGCTTCAGCTTGTTGCTGCTCATCATTCAAAAATCCCGTTTCATCTGGAAAACGGAGATTAACAACTGATTTGAAGCCCTGTGCGGCAAGTTGCTGCAAATCTTCTCATGTTGGTTGTCCACCAGCAGCGATCGTCTCATCAACCTTTTTGATCTGACTCATAAATACACCGCTTTTCCGCTCAAGATAGCGTTGTTTTTCTGCCCAAATCATAGCAAAGTTATGGACAGAAATTCAATATAGTAATTCTGCCCTTTTTTGACTTTGCGATCGGTCAGTTTACTAGAGACGTTGTATGCAACGTCTCTACAGCGTTTTGGATTAAGGATACTATGGTTGATTAACCGGACTTGATATTACTTATTATTCATAGCTTTCAGAAATTAAACTTCTACTTGATCAACTTCTGCTAGAGCAAAAGCTTGTTTAGCAATCAAGCGAATCAAAACAAACAGTGACAAACTCGTAACTATGATAACACTCACCACAGCTGGATCGTCAAAGTTAGTACCTGCAACTAAAAGCGCTGCGGCAATGTTACGTTGGGCAGTACCAACTGCTAAGGTACGTCGAGTGTCTTTCTCTGGGCCACCCAGAATATAGCCAAATCCGAAAGAAACTAGAATAAATCCAATTATTATGAAAATTGTCCCTGTTTTGACCATTTCAATCAGACTGCTAAACTGAATTATCAGCGAGGTACTCAATCCTAAAATTAAGCCAGCACTCGAAATTTGCCGCATCCAGGGTTGTAGGGTAGCTGCGATCGCTTCATTTTTTGCTCGAATCAGTAATCCGATCGCTAAAGGAATTAACATCAATGTGACTAAAGGTTTCAAAATCTGCCAGGGATTTACTTGGATATTTTGTAGAGCGATCGATAAAGCAAACGGCATATAAAATGCAGTAACACATATCATCAGCATCATCAGTCCAGCAGCATAAGCTAAATTGCCATTTACCAACTGAGCAAGTTTGGGTAATACTGGAGGGCCACCAGCCACTGCCATAATTGTAAACCCAATTCGGAAAGGTTCGCTTACAGGAATAATTTGCAGCAGCAAATACACAAACAATGGCACCAAAATAAAGTTTGCTAGCAATGATTGGAGAATCAATCGAATATTACGAAAAGGTTGCCAAAGTTGTTGAATAGTTAGACTCAATCCCGTATCCAGCAGCATTGAAAGAATTAAGGTCAGAAATGCTAGTTTGTTGATGAGGCGAAAGTCGATAAATGTCAGGATTTCATTCATTAGTTGGCGATCGGTTTAAGCCGAAAAATTATTTGGAATAATGAACCGCAGAGGCGCAGAGAACGCAGAGAAAAGAGAGAGAAAATATAAGTAGCTGGTAACTAAGCCGGATTTGATATGATTCTCTCCTTTAATGTTTTTTATACTTCTTGCAAAAGTATGAAGTCTAAGTTTTTAACCATAGATATCTACAGATAAACACAGATAAAACTTAGAGATTGTCTCTTTTTGCAAGAAATCTTTTGTTCTTAGGGCTTATCCCAAATCCGGCTTAAATACCCCTTGATTCTCTAGTCCGCGTAGGCGGACTTTGTTTGTGTAGCTGCGATTTCAATCGCTTTTAAATCCAATGTGACTTTTTGCAAGTTGCCTGTAAACGCAAATGGTGGTTGATAAGCTTCAACAACAGGTGTACCCAAATCTTGACCAACGTCAAAGGTTTCGTCTAAACCCAAACGGTAGGGGACAGTTTTGGCGATGTGTCCTTCACCTACGGGTTTGTCGTTGATGAATAATTTACCTATGCCTCCAGCACCAGGAGTTCCGCCATCAGACTCAAACTCAAATCTGATATTGGATGGTCCAACGGGAACTTCTTCCTTAGATTTGATTAAGGTCCGATCGCTCCCCAAAAAATTATAAGCAAAAATCGGTTTACCATCGTCAAGGAAGAAACTCCATCCGGCAAAACGTCCACCCTGAGCAACTAAAACTCCCTCTGCATCGTCGTTATCTTTGGGAATATCAACCGCTGCGGTAATGGTAAAGGATTTGTTTTTCAAGTCTGGCGCACTACCTTCGGGAATCCCAGTTGCACCGGGATAGTAGGTAAAATGAGTCCGACCTGCTGCTAAACTGGGGCGAATGCTGACATCAAAGCGGTTTAAGAGGCGATCGTCCAAAGGCAAAACTTTATGCTCACGCGCTTCAGCTAAAAAGAGGGATTGCAGTTCCTTTAATTTGGTGGGATTTTCCTCTGCCAGGTTGTTTGCTTCGCTGAAATCTTTGGTAATGTCGTAAAGTTCCCAGGTGTCTTGGTCAAAACTAGTTTTAGAAACTCTTTCCCAAGGTAAGCGCCCATGTCTAGCTGCGGCAATCCAACCTTTATCGTAAATCGCCCGATTACCAAACATCTCAAAATACTGAGTTGTGTGCTGCGATGGGGCATCTGGATTATCAAAAGTGTAAGCTAGGCTGGTGCCTTCGATCGGTTGTTGCTCCACACCATTCACAATGGTAGGCGGTGTAATCCCTGTTGCTTCTAGAATCGTTGGTGCGATATCAATAACATGATGGAATTGAGTGCGAAGTCCGCCCCGATCCTGAATACGATCGCCCCAAGCAATCACCAGCGGATCGCGAGTACCGCCAAAGTGAGATGCAATCTGCTTAGTCCATTGGAAAGGTGTATTTACAGCCCATGCCCAAGCAGCATGAAAATGGTTAAAGGTTTTTGGGCTACCCAGTTCATCAAGAGAAGCAAGCAGTAGTTGCCGATCTTCAGGTACACCATTGAATACTTTTAATTCATTCACAGTACCCGTTAAACCACCCTCAGCACTGGCACCATTATCGCCGACAATATAGATAACCAGCGTATTGTCCAGTTCTCCGAGTCGATCGATCGCATCAATTACCCGTCCGATTTCGGCATCAGTATGGGCGGTAAATCCCGCAAATACTTCAGCTTGATGAGCAAAAAGTCTTTGATCCTCTTTTGATAAAGAATCCCAAGCTGGTAATTCTTTGGGACGTGGTGTAAGTTGAGCACTAGCAGGAATCACGCCCAGTTGTTTCTGACGGGCAAAGGTTTCCTCGCGCAGTTTATCCCATCCTTGATCGAATTTCCCCTTATACTTGTCAATCCAAGCTTTCGGCGCATGGTGGGGTGCGTGAGTTGCTCCTGTGGCAAAGTAAGCAAAGAAAGGTTTATCAGGTGCGATCGATTGTTGAGTCCGAATCCAAGAAATCGCATGATCTGCCAAATCTGGGGTTAAATGATAATCGGGATTGTCAGTTGGTTTTTGAATCCGCTTAGTATTCTCCACCAATGCTGGACTCCATTGGTTTGTATCACCGCCTAAAAAGCCGTAGAAATAATCAAAACCAAGATGGGTGGGCCAGCGATCGAACGGCCCAGCAGCACTAGTTTCATAATCTGGCGTGTTGTGCCATTTCCCAAAAGCTGCTGTACTATAGCCATTTTGCCGCAGCACTTCTGCCACCGTCGCTGCACTCTTGGGCAGAATGGTGGTATAGCCCGGAAAACCTGTCGCTAACTCCTCAACTACACCTGTATTTACGGAATGGTGATTGCGTCCGGTTAGCAATGCCGCTCTGGTGGGAGAACAAAGGGCTGTAACATGAAACTGGTTGTAGCGTAATCCCCGTCCTGCTAATTTGGTCAGATTGGGAGTGTCGATCGGCCCACCAAAGGTGCTGGTTTGCCCAAAACCTACATCATCAAGCAGAATTAGTAGTACGTTGGGAGCTTTTGCTGGTGCTGCGATCGATTTAGGAAAATCCGGTTCAGATTCCTTATAAGTAAGTCCTATTTTCCCCTGAAAATCTGGATCTGGAACAGGCAGAATCTTAGAAGTTGCAGCCATTGCAGGCAGAGGAAAAAGGCTAATAATGCTGAAAAAAATCATCGCCACGAATCGGACAAACATCTGTATCATGTCCTTTCGTTGCCATCCCATGAAACCAACTCGTAACATAATTCATTCTCCTCACGTCAAATTCTTTACTAAGCGAAACCCGATATGGGTTGTCCCAGTATCAGGAGCTTCTGACTCCCGTGCTGCTGGACGAAAGCGACTGCAATAATTAGGCGCACAAAGGTAAGAACCGCCCTTAATCACGCGCAGAGCCGATTCTTCAGGTTTTTTGGGGTCAAAACTTTCTGCTTGTGTAGGGCCTGTGGGATTGCTTTGATGGGATTTGTGTCCGACGTGATACCAATCGGAAGTCCATTCCCACACATTCCCTGTTATGTCGTAAAGTCCGTAGCCGTTCGGTTCAAAAGAACCAACGGGAGCAATGCCTATATGACCATCTTCTTTGGTATTGAAAAAAGGGAAAATGCCTTGCCAGGTATTCGCTTTTGTCGCTGAATATCGATCGCCCCAAGCGTAAGTTGCGCCATCTAAGCCTCCCCGTGCTGCATATTCCCACTGCGCTTCGGTGGGAATTGATTTTCCAGCCCATTTCGCGTAGGCAACCGCGTCTTCGTAAGCAATGTGGACAACGGGGTAGTTGTCTTTCCCTGCGATCGAACTATCCAGCCCAAACGGATGTTTCCAGTTTGCCCCAACAGTCCAATGCCACCAACTCAGGACTGGAACAGATTTTACACCAGGTTTTGCCATTTGAAAGACTAAAGAACCTGGCGATCGCTTCTCCTCTGGTAAATCGGGAAATTGTTCTTCGGAAAGGAGACGTTCTGCAATAGTGAGATACCCAGTAGCAGCAACAAACTCGGCAAACTGAGCGTTGGTGACTTCCGTTCGATCGATGCAAAAGCGATCGACACTAACATCTGTAGCCGATCGCTCTTCCTCAAATCTAGGGTCATCAGAGCCAATCTGAAAACTACCCCCCGGAATCATTACCATTTCAGGCGGACAGGAGTTTGCTGCCCATGCTAAACCTGAAAAATTCAGCAGCGTAGCAAAGATGATTAGACACAGGAATAAAGTTATTGTCAAATGAAAAACCTTTCTCCCTGGTTTCGGGTATTGGGCGCTACGGATGACAGGCAAGATGCCTGTCCTACGGGACTGGGATTCTTTATGGGGCAAGTACATCAATACCAAGCTCTGAATCTTTTTCTGGACAGTAAGGATATAATCTACGATATATCGGTAGATTTACAGTACTATAATTAAACAAGAGTCTGACACATTTACTATGAGAAAGCAAGAATTCAGATGTCATATAGTTTGTAAAACTTAATGTTAGAAAATCTAACAGTTAGTGTATAGTATCAATGTGTCTTGTAAGTCCCTAATTTCCGTGTCTACAAGAGCAACAGATGTTTGCTCAGAAGTTACGAATTAGCAAATGCTGTCGTAACGGTCGAATCATCATTGATGTTGCATGAAAAGCCATTGACGCATAGCGTCTTGGCGGAACGCACATTAGAAAAGATAAAACATGACTACAACACGCAAGTTTCGTTTAGGTGCATTCATTCAAGCCACAGGACATCATGTTTCTGCTTGGCGGCACCCTGATGCACAGATTGATGCAGGACTAAATTTCGAGCATTATAAGGAGATTACTCAAACTGCGGAACGTGGATTATTTGATGCTGTTTTTCTGGCAGATAGTCCCAGTGTTTGGGGAGGTACGCCAGAAACACAAAGCCGCAATGGTAAAATCGTCCACTTTGAGCCAGTTACCCTGTTTTCTGCCTTGTCTGCTGTGACGCAAAATATTGGTTTTGTTGCCACTGCTTCGACTACATACGAAGACCCTTATACCTTGGCGCGAAAGTTTGCTTCCTTGGATCACTTAAGTAAAGGTCGAGCGGCGTGGAATGTTGTCACCACTGGCAACGAGAATGCTGCACAGAACTTCGGACTTGAGCATCATCCCGATCATAGCCAGAGGTATGAACGAGCCGAAGAGTTTGTAGAAGTGGTGAAAGGATTGTGGGATAGTTGGGAAGATGATGCCTTTATCCGTGACAGGGAATCGGGGGTCTACTTCGATCGAGAAAAGCTGCACATTCTCAACCACAAAGGCAAATATTTCTCGGTTAAAGGGCCATTAAATGTTGGTCGTCCAATCCAAGGTTATCCAGTGATTGTGCAAGCGGGAGCTTCGGAAGCGGGACGGGATTTAGCTGCAAGAACGGCTGAGGTGATTTTTACTGCTAATCAAACCCTGGAAGATGCTCAGGAATTTTATGCCGATCTTAAAGGTAGGTTAGCAAAGTATGGTCGATCGCCCGACGACCTAAAAATCATGCCCGGAGCATTTCCAATTATCGGTCGCACAGAAGCCGAAGCACAGGAAAAATACGAGTTTCTGCAATCTTTGATCCATCCCGAAGTTGCCTGGGGCATCTTAAAGAACTATTACAAAGGTGTCGATTTATCTAAATATTCCCTCGACGATTCGGCTCCCGAACTGCCTAGCGACACCAATACTAACAAGAGTCGGCTGAAACTGGTTAAAGATTTGGCAACTCGTGGCAATCTTACACTACGCCAGTTGTATCTCTCCCTCTCCACTGCACGCGGTCATCGTACCATTCTGGGAACACCCGAAAGCATCGCTGACCAATTAGAAGAATGGTTTAACAATGATGCAGCAGATGGATTTAACATCATGCCACCAATCCTGCCGACAGGATTAGATGATTTTGTCAATTTGGTGATTCCCATTTTGCAGAAACGTGGGCTATTCCGTACCGAATATGAGGGCAGAACTCTGCGGGAAAATCTGGGTTTGCGTCGTCCCGCCAATCGTCTCGCTGCCAAAGGTCGGGAAGAGCGATTGGTTGTGGCGTAAGGAGCAGGGGGGCAGAGGGGCAGAGGAGGAAGGAAATAATACCCAGTCCCCAGTCCCCAGTCCCCAGTCCCTATTTTGTAAACACTTCTACTTTTTTGAGGAAATTATCATGGTTGAATTTAGCCGTTTGCATATTTCTCGTTCTGCTGCAATCCGGGCCAAGCTGGATTATCCGGTGATTGATACCGATGTGCATACCAATGATTTTACTCCGGCTTTTGAGGATTACATTGCTACTTATGGTGGCGCACAACTGGTGGACGAGTTACGTAAAGCGGAAAATTACCGTTTAAATTCTAAGGTTGATGGAAAGGACTGGTATCAACAAACGCCAGAGGAGCGGCAGTATTATCGCACTTTGCGAGCACCTTGGTGGGCTAGAGTTACCCGCAATACGCTGGATCTGGCTACCTACACTTTACCGGAATTGCTTTATGAACGGCAGGCAGAGCAAGGATCGGACTATTCGGTGTTGTTTCCCAACAATGCTTTAGCAGCATCGGGAGCAAAACCAGAGAATCGTCAGGCATTACAACGGGCAATCAATCACTATCATGCTGATATTTATCGCAAGTATAGCGATCGCCTCACCCCCGTTGCAGGCATTACCATGAGTACACCTGAAGAAGCGATCGAGGAATTAGAGTTTGCAGTAAAAACCCTGGGATTGAAGGTGATTAATATTCCTGGTGGGGTGAAGCGACCGATTAAGGCGATCGCAGATAAATACCCAGCCGACCAATATCCAGAAATCGCCAAGTATGCCTACTACATTGACTTTTTCGGATTGGATAGCGAATATAATTACGATCCATTCTGGGCAAAAGTTGTGGAATTAGGTGTACCCATTACCACTCACTATGGTAGTCAAGGCTGGACGGGACGTTCTTCCATCAGTAACTACATGAATAATCACATCGGTCACTTTGCTGATGGCTCGCAAGCATTTGCTAAAGCCTTGTTCTTTGGTGGTGTAACCCGACGCTTCCCACAGTTGCGCGTTGCTATGTTGGAAGGTGGTGCAGATTGGGGTGCTCATGTATACATTCATTTGGTCGATCGCTTCTCCAAGCGCAACCTCAAAGCACTGCAAAACTACAACCCAGAACTGACAAATGCTAATGAGTTGTACGAGTTGTTTGAACGCTTCGGTGGCGACATTACTAAAGGATACTCTCTGAATAAAGAGGAGTTGGTTGAAACTGTTCTGGGTGCTTCCTTCACTCGTTATAGCCGTCAACCTGTGGGTAGCGAATTAGAAGATTTTGCGGCTGCTGGAATTGAAACTATTGAAGATATACGCGATCGCTGGGTGAACAACTTCTTCTTTGGATCTGAGTCGGACGATCGCACGATCGCAGCTGCATTCAACAATAAAGCTAATCCATTGGGAGTCAAAATTAACGCGATTTACTCTTCAGATGTTGGTCACTGGGATGTACCCGATATCACTCAACCTCTAGCGGAAAGCTGGGAACTGGTGGAAGAAGGAGTCATTTCCGAAGCTGACTTTAAAGCTTACGTCTTCGAGAATCCCTACAAACTTTACACCGAAGCTAACCCGAATTTCTTTAAGGGTACTGCGATCGAATCTAAACTCGCTAAGGTCGAATCCCAATCTGTTGATAAGCCGCTGGCAACAGTTTAACCAACAGAGATATCGATATCAAATACCTATGTTCCTGGAATGAGCTTGGTTTCCTAATCATTAACGATACAGGCAAGGGGCTTAAGCCCCTCCTGTACTTCATGTAATAACCTTCGTTAGGAGTAACAACTATGTCTGTTGAACATCGCTCTTACAATGCCCCTAATGGTTTATTGCCTTATCTGTTTGCGCCTACTAATACCAGTGATGCTGCACCATTAGTGCTTTTTTTGCACGGCGCACGCGATCGCGGAACCGATCTCAATACCCTGCTGAAATGGGGTTTACCGCGTTTTGTCAATGAGTCTGATTCTGTACCATACTTTTTTGTAGCACCTCAGATTCCCGAAGCACAAACTTGGGTTGAACGGGCATTAGATGTGATTGCATTGCTGGATGAGTTGATCGCCTCGCACGCGATCGATCCATCAAGGGTGATCATCTCTGGATTTAGTTTAGGTTCAGCGGGAGTATGGCATCTTGCGGCATCCTATCCCGATCGCTTTGTAGGTTTAGTTGCTGTATCTGGTCGAGTTCCTAAGAGTTTAACCGAACCTGAACTTGCAGCACTCAAAGACATTCCCATTGAGATGTTTCAAGGTGGACAGGACAAGAACTTGCCCGTTGAAGATGCAGAACAGTTTGTCGCGACCTTACGAGGTTTGGGAATAAATGTGAATTTTACAGTTCTACCGGAAGAGGATCATTTTATTGCCGATGAGGTTTATGGCGACCCTCAGTTGCAACGATGGTTCGTTTCTCTTAACCGTCGCGATCGTGCGTTGGCGTAGCGTGCCGTCAGGTGTATTGCTGTTTGATAGTTTACATGACAACAAAATTCTATGATACATCCTCCGATCGACTGGAAACTGATAGAGTCTAAATACTTTATCCACGATCCTCTTGATTCGATGACAGTTGACATTTTGCAAGAGCAAATTCAATATTATCGGGAACGAGCTTCGGAATACGACGAATGGTTTTTCCGGGAAGGACGTTACGATCGCGGCGAGCAACATCGACGGCAGTGGTTTTCGGAAGTTTTTGAAGTAGAAGCTGCACTTCGAGCGTCTAAACCTTCAGGAGATGTCTTAGATCTCGCTTGTGGAACAGGTTTATGGACGCAGCATTTAGTTCCTTTAGCAAATCGCGTGACTGCGGTAGATTCTTCGCCAGAAGCGATCGCGTTGAATAAGCAGCGTGTCAATTCTAACTCTGTTGAGTACATTGTTGCTGACATATTCAACTGGACTCCTAACCAACAGTTTGACTATATTTTCTTTGGTTTTTGGCTCTCTCACATTCCAAAAGAAAAATTTGCATCTTTCTGGCAGATGATTAAAGGAGCATTAAAACCTGATGGGCGAATCTTTTTTGTAGATAGTCTGTTTACCCAAGATTCTACAGCTAAAGATCATGCAACGTTGAATAAGCAAGGGTATGCCCAACGGAAGTTGAATGATGGGCAAACTTACCGCATTGTGAAGATCTTCTATGAACCAAATGAGTTAGAAGAATCCTTGCAAAACTTAGGGTGGTACGGTTATGTTCATGCCACCGAAAACTATTTCCTTTATGGCTTGTTCGATCGCTAATTTATGACATTACCTACTACAAAACTCGGTCAAACTGGATTGACGGTTTCCCGTCTAGTTCTTGGTACAATGACCTTTGGTTTCCAGTCTGATGAAGAAACATCCAAACAAATCCTTGACAGTGCCGCTGATGCCGGAATCAACTTTCTCGATACTGCCGATGTTTATCCTTTGGGGGGTGGACTGGCAACAGCGGGACGGACTGAAGAAATTATTGGGCGCTGGTTGAAAAGTAAACGGGAACAGTTTATTCTGGCAACTAAGTGTGTTGGTAAAGTAGGCCCTTCGCCTTGGGATCAGGGTGCTTCGCGCAAACATATTCTGGATGCGATCGATGCTTCCCTGCGAAGACTGCAAACTGATTACGTAGATTTGTACCAGTTGCACTCCGATGATGCTTCAACTCCTTTGGATGAGACATTGGAGGCTTTGGATGCGATCGTCAAAGCTGGTAAAGTACGTTACATCGGCGTATCAAACTTTCTGGCATATCGTCTTAGTCGAGCCTTGGGACGTGCTGATGTTCGGAATTTAACCCGCTTTGTCTCAATCCAACCTCGGTATAATCTGCTATTCCGCGAAATTGAGCGGGAACTTCTACCTCTAGCGAAAGAGGAAGGATTGGGAGTGATTCCTTATAATCCTTTGGCAGGCGGTCTTTTAACCGGAAAACATAATCGTGCTGATGCCCCTAGCGATGGCACCCGATTTACTCTGGGTACTGCTGCCCAAGTGTATCAAAAACGTTACTGGCGTGATCGGGAATTCAATACAGTAGAAGAGTTACGCACCGTCGCTGATGTTGCTGGCTTGTCGCTAACTACTCTTGCGATCGCCTGGGTGCTGGCAAATCCGATTATTACTGCTCCAATTATTGGTGCTAGTCGTCCAGAACAATTGGTGGAAAGTTTGAAAGCGATCGAAGTTAAACTCGATGATAGTTTGAAACAAAAACTAGATGATATTACTGCTGAATATCGTAAGGGGGATGCTGTGCGTTAGAAATAAATGATCCGACAATTTATCGAAGAAATGCTGGGAGGCAAAGGAAGCCGATGCAATTATTGATAAACTGAATGAAGTTCCCTCTATTATTCAGCATTTTTCAAAATTATAATTGCATCCTGGCAAATCTAACTTGTTGTTCAGTTACCACAACAAAGTTATTAGGTAGTTGTTCAGAATAATCGGCTAGTAAACGTTGAAGAGTATCAATCTTGTTACTAGAACGTTCATTCTGAAGGCGAAGCAAAATAATACCTCGATGCGATCGCTGTTCTCGATAAATTTTCTCACCGAAGTCTTTGTCACTGGTGAGCAAAATCCAGTTCTCGTCAAATGCTTTTTGAAGAATTTCGTCATCATTAATTCCTCTTGCTTGTTCATAAACAGAAAATACTTCATGGTTTTGACTGCGTAGCCAACGTGCTACAACAACACCTGTGTTTTCATCAACTAAAAAACGCATTAAGTTGTCTCCACTACTAGTGGCATAAAACTTGCACTTCCCAGCGATTGAGCGGCAAATAAAAGGCAAGCTCTAATGTCTTCTTCAACCAAGTTTTCGTATTCTTCTAAAATTTCTGTTACTGTTGCGCCATGAGCAAGAAGATTCAGAATGTACTCGACGGTAAGGCGAGTTCCTTTAATGACTGGCTTTCCAACCATGACTGTGGGATTAGCAGTGATTCGATTTAAAAGGTCTTGATCGGTCATTGTTCTACCATTTCATATTGAGTAGTTACGACAATCATAAGCAATCTTATTAAATTACCTATATTCTGACAATGATACGGAGAAGCTGAAGTGATGCGACGCGATAAACGCCGTTTTTTCATCAAAAAATCTCTTCTATCTCAACCTTTCCAGAGGGCTGCTGACGCACCTGCTTTACCCACAACGGCTTTTTGGTTCATTTTTTATTTTGTGAATCATTTTCGTTGGTGGTATATAGCAATGATTTTTCTGGAGATATTGCACGCCACTTGTGGGATTATGTTACCTTATGCGATCGGTGAAATTATTCGCAGCGTGACGCGATCGACAGGTGATAGCAAACTAATTTTTGATACTGTAAAACAACCCTTGATGCTGTTTGCAGCTTTGAGCGTCGGTGAAGTAGTTTTTGGGCGTGTGGGCGGACTGTTGCAAACTCTTCGACATCCTATCCATCGGCAATATATTGTTAGAGCTTTGTATGCTTACTTGCAGCAGCATTCTCACCGTTATTTAAGCAGTAGTTTTGCAGGGGCATTGGCACATCGAATTAGTGAAACTTCGCTTGGTGTGACTCAAACAATGTCAATGTTGATTACTGAGTTTATGCCTGTAATTATCGTCTACATTGTCTCTACAATGTTACTATATCGTGCCTATCCACCTCTGGCTGCATTCGTCGGAACTTGGGCAGTTTTGTTTATTAGTATTTCTTTTTGGTTGGCAACCCGCTCTCGAATTCATGCAAGGAGAGCCGCAGCTGCTAGAAGTGATACAACTGGTATTATTGTTGATTCTGTGACGAATCTTGTTAGTACTAAACTATTCGCTCGTTTGGGCTTTGAACGGCACTATTTGAATGAGCGATTAAATTATGAACTTAAACAGGTAAGAAAGTCTAATTGGTACTCGGAGCGAATTCGCTGGTTTCAGTTTATCGCATCAGCTATTCTGAAAATTGGTACTCTTTTTTATTCCCTTTTCCTTTGGAGTCAGGGAAAGATTAATGCTGCTGACTTTGTAGTAGCAACTAGTCTATCGCTGTTGATTATTAGTGAAGCTCGAAATTTAAGTAAACGATTTTTGGAATTTTTTGAACATATTGGGAATGTGAGTAATGGAGTTGGTACGATCGTTCAACCCCACGAATTGATCGATCGCGAAAATGCGATCGCACCTTCCATCACTCAAGGTAAAATTGAGTTCCGTCAGGTAGATTTCAGTTACTACTCTGGAAAGAATGTCTTCAACAATCTCTGTGTCACCATTCAACCAGGAGAACGAGTTGGATTGGTGGGTTTTTCTGGTTCGGGAAAATCTACGTTTGTGAATCTGATTTTACGATTGTTCGATCCCCAATCAGGACAAATTTTAATTGATGGGGTAGATATTGGTGATATGACTCAGGATGCACTACACGCTCAGATTAGTTTGATTCCCCAAGATCCTTCACTGTTCCATAGGACGTTATTAGAAAATATTCGTTATGGTCGATTAGATGCAACTGATGAAGAAGTATATGAGGCATCGCGGAAAGCTCATGCTCACGAGTTCATTATGCGGACAAAGGAGGGATATGATTCTCTAGTGGGCGAACGGGGAGTTAAACTTTCTGGGGGACAGAGGCAGCGGATTGCGATCGCCAGAGTTATCCTTAAAGATGCACCAATTTTAATTTTGGATGAAGCTACTTCCAGTCTTGATTCTATTACCGAAAAAGCAATCCAAGATACCTTGGATTTAGTAATGGATGGAAAGACTGTGATTGTGGTAGCGCATAGATTATCTACAATTTCGCATCTCGATCGGATTTTAGTATTCGATCAAGGCTCTATTGTTGAAGATGGCACCCACGCTAAACTGTTAGCACAAAGAGGCGCTTACTATAGGCTATGGCAAATGCAAGCAGGTGGATTTTTACCAGAAAAAGATGACCATAACGAGCATCTGGAATTTCAAAAGCAACGACCTGCTTAGTTCTAATAAGTAGGTGCAAATAAATAAAGTGATAATAGTTATCTTTGGATGGGGCGGGCATCCTGCCCGCCTTGATTTTCACATACCCTACTTGCTGCTAAACATGAAATATGTAAGACTAATAGTTAGATAATCTAACTATCGAGTGAGGTCAATTAATTCGTGACCAGACTTACTGAAAGTGTAGGACGATCGCAACCTCCAATCACTAACTCCTCTGTCATCTTAGAAACATACGCCCTAACGCGACGCTTCGGGAAAGCGAGCGCAGTAAATGACTTAAACTTGACTGTGCAAGCAGGAGAAGTTTTTGGTTTACTAGGGCCGAATGGGGCGGGTAAAAGTACAGCGATCAAAATGCTAACAACCCTATTGCCTCCTAGTGCTGGAGGTGCAACTATTGCGGGGTTGGATATCGTTCGTCAAGCTGCTAGGGTGAGAAGGGCGATCGGCTATGTTCCCCAATCACTTTCTGCCGATGGCAGTTTAACAGGTTATGAAAATCTGCTAATTTTTGCCAAGTTATACGATATTCCCCGAAAGAAACGAGAAAATCACATTCAGGAATTGCTGAATTTTATGGGTTTGCAAGATGCGGCTCATAGATTAGTTCAGCAATATTCTGGAGGGATGATTCGTAAGTTAGAAATTGCTCAAGCGATTCTGCATCAACCATTAGTATTGTTTTTAGATGAACCAACTGTTGGACTTGATCCTTTAGCCCGGAGTAATGTTTGGGAATTAGTGGAAAGATTGCGATCGAACTTTGGCACAACTGTCTTTTTAACTACTCATTTTATGGAAGAAGCGGATGTTTTGTGCGATCGAATTGCAATCATGCACGCCAGTCAAATTATTGTCACAGGTACACCCACAGAATTGAAGGCATCATTAGCCAAAGAAGATGCAACTTTGGATGATGTTTTCATTCACTATACCGGGGATTTATTAGCATCGGGAGCGAATTATCGTGAAACCTCAAGAATCAGGCGTACTGCTAAACGGTTGGGTTAAACCAAAACATGAGCGTACCAATAACTGGCTAACTGCAACAGCGGAATTAATTAGAAAAACGATCGTCCTCACAGAATTAGAAATACGTAAATTGCTTCACGATCCTAGCGACTTATTTGTGCGTGCTGTTCAACCCGTACTTTGGTTAGTAATTTTCGGACAAGTTTTTTCCAAAATTCGCGCAATTCCTAGTAATGGCTTGCCTTATTTAGATTTTATGGCAGCGGGAATTTTGGCACAAAGTGTTTTGTTTGTAGCGATTTTTAGTGGGGGAATGTCGATTATTTGGGAACGAGATTTAGGTACAGTGCATAAATTTCTCGCTAGTCCGACTCCCCGTGCGGCAATGGTGCTTGGTAAAGCTTTAGCTGCTGGGGTGCGAAGTTTTTGCCAAGTGATTATTATTTACTTATTGTCAATGCTCATTGGCGTACATCTCAATCATAATCCCCTGAATTTTTTAGGGGTTGTATTAGTTGTGTTTTTAGGGGCAGCTTGTTTCTGCACTTTTTCTTTAATTATTGGCTGTTTGGTAAAATCACGAGAACGCTTTACGGGTATTGGACAATTGTTGACCATGCCTTTATTTTTTGCTAGTAATGCGATTTATCCAGTTGCTTTGATGCCGATATGGTTGCGATCGATCGCGCACCTAAATCCTTTAACTTATATGGTGGATGCTTTGCGGGCAACAATGCTAGAGAATGGTCGCAGCATTTATGGATTTGGTACAGACTGTCTGATTTTGCTAGTAGTCGTGGCAGTTTTTACTTATATTTGCGGGAGGCTTTACCCAAGAGTAGCAACTTAGGGATTAGAGACTGGGGACTAGGGACTAGGGATTAATTAACAATTCTGGTAAATGGTCAAAGTTTCTTCCCAGTACCCAGTACCCAATCCCCAGTCCCTAATCCCCATCTCCCCGAAAAACTGGTCGCCCATTAAGTAAGAGTAGAAGTAAGGCAGTAACTCTTTTTGAAGTAAAATTGCTGCTCTGCATTTACTTAACATCAGCGATTAGTGGAGTTAACAATCTAATGGGGAAAAAGCAACATAATCGAAAAATCACGTCAGAAAAGTGTGCCGCTAGAGTTATGGAAACAATCCCGTTAGCAATGCGGTTTATCCGCGCAGATATCCGTTCTCGCAATTCTACAACTATGTCTGTGCCGCAATTTCGGACGCTGGCATTTCTGGATCGCAATCCTGGCGCATCTCTTTCTGATTTGGCAGAACATTTGGGAGTTACCCGTGCGACTGCTTCAGCGAATACAGAACGGTTGGTGCAACGCGATTTCGTGTATCGCCGTGACGATCCAAAGGAACGACGACGAGTAGTTCTTAATCTGACGGAAGCGGGAAAGGTTCATTTGGAGGAATGTCGATCGCAAACTCGCGATCGCATTTCTGAATTACTTAATAGTTTAACAGAACAGCAAATTCTTCTAATTGAAGAAGGATTAACTCTGCTCAAAGATGTGTTAGAAGAGAACTCTTTAGAGCTTCCTGAAGAGTGAAGTAACTGGATTTGAAAAATGTGGTGGACAACAAAAAAACAAGTAACTGAAAATAGTTTAAGTACTCAACGGCATGATCCTTTTGCTGCTCTGAGATTTCGCAATTATCGACTATTTACGATCGGTCGGTTATTGCTGTATTTGGGTTATCAAATGCAAAGTGTGGCTGTGGGTTGGGAACTTTACGATCGCACTGGTTCAGCGCTGGTTTTAGGTGGGGTTGGCTTGGTGCAAGTTATCCCCATCATGGCTTTAACTTTAATTGCTGGAGATTTAGCCGATCGATTCGATCGCAAATTTACCATGCTTTTTACAATTTGGCTGCTCTCCTTCTGTTCCTTCGGTTTAGCCATTCTCTCCATCACTAAAGGTTCAATTTTTCTCATCTACAGCTGCTTGTTATTAATTGGAATTGCTAGAGCATTTAATAAACCAGCTAGTGATGCTTTTCTTTGGCAATTAATTCCCAAAAATGCTTTCACAAATGCTGCTACTTGGAATAGTAGTACTTTTCAATTTGCTTCAGTGGCAGGCCCATCTTTAGGAGGAATTATCATTGCAGTTCTTGGAAGAGCTACAGATGTTTATATATTGGCAGGAGTTTTAGCTTTTTTATCTTTAGTTGCTGTTGCCTTAATTCCTAAACAAAAAAAGATATTATCCAAACAGCCTTTCTCCATTAAAGCTTTAGCTGCTGGAGCTAAATTTATTTGGAATAATCAATTAATTTTAGCAGCAATTACCCTAGATTTATTCGCTGTCTTGTTTGGCGGAGCAATTGCTTTGTTGCCAATTTATGCCAAAGATATTTTACACGCAGGACCAGCAGAATTAGGTTGGTTACAAGCAGCCCCTGCGATCGGGGCTTTAATGATGACAGTAATTTTGGCTTATTTACCTCCCTTTCGCCAGACGGGAAAAGCATTACTTTTATCAGTTGTCGGTTTTGGCATAGCAACTATTATCTTCGGTCTTTCTCGTTGGTTGTGGCTATCATTATTCATGTTATTTTTGACTGGTGCTCTTGATAGCATCAGTGTGGTAATTCGGCATACTTTGGTACAGATTCGCACTCCCAATGATTTACGAGGTAGAGTGTCGGCTGTGAATAGTGTTTTTATCAGTATGTCTAATGAATTGGGTGGTTTTGAATCTGGATTAGTTGCTGCCTTTTTTGGGCCAATTTTCTCTGTTGTTAGTGGAGGTATTGGCACAGTACTTGTAGTTGTGGCAGTAGCTTTGATTTGGCCTAAAATGTGGCACTTGGATTCTATTCAAGGTGATTGACTCAAGATCCCCGACTTCTTGAAGAAATCGGGGATCTGGAACTGATTTTTAATCTTGACTAAATCGATAGATATACCGGATAATAATTTTAAGTCAATTTAGTTAGAGTATCTAACTATTTGCTAGACATCGAATCCAGATGTCTCCTATCAGCTATCAAGATTTCTCGGACGATCTCTGCCTTTTCATTACAATCGATCGCCACTTTTGACTTGCAACTGGAGAAAAATTATGAGTCCAATCCTGACTGAAAACAAAGACGCTCAAATTTCTCAAAATTTAGAAATTCACCCGATTTCTGGACGCATTGGCGCAAAAATTCTTGGTGTTGATTTGAGTGCAAACCTTAGCGACGACACGATCGGCGAAATTCGCCAAGCTTTAATTAAATACAAAGTGATTTTCTTCCGCAATCAAAAACTTGATGCTGAAGGACAAGTCGCTTTTGCACGTCGTTTTGGGGAACTTACCACAGCGCATCCCACAGTACCATCACTTGCGGGACATCCAGAAGTTTTAGATTTGGATTATGGTCGAACTGCCGCCCGTGCGAATAACTGGCATACTGATGTTACCTTTGTCGATCGCCCTCCGCTGGGTTCTGTGTTGCGTGCGATCGACATTCCCCCCGCAGGTGGTGATACCATTTGGGCAAACAGCGTTACAGCGTACCAAGACTTACCGCCCGTTCTCAAGAATTTAGCAGATCAACTTTGGGCTGTGCATAGCAACGCTTACGACTATGCAGAAGCAGCGGTGAAACTTTCTGAGGAAACTAAAGCTTACCGAAAAGTTTTCACTTCAACTGTATATGAAACCCTGCATCCTGTGGTGCGCGTTCATCCTGAGTCAGGAGAAAAAGGGCTATTTATTGGTGGTTTTGTACGTCAGATTCAAGGCTTATCAACAACTGAATCAGATGATATTATTCGGCTGTTGCAATCTTACGTTACTCGCCCTGAAAATACAGTTCGCTGGTGTTGGAAAGTTGGCGATGTAGCATTTTGGGATAACCGTGCCACCCAACATTATGCGATTTATGATTACAGCGATCAACCGCGTCGTATGCAGCGGGTAACGATCGCAGGCGATCTTCCAGTTAGCATCAATGGCAAACACAGCGAAGCTATCAAAGGTGACTCTTCCACCTACAATCAAAATTAGGAATTAGACATATTGTAGAGACGTTGTATACAACGTCTCTACAATGTTTCCTTAAGTTAAATTTTGTCTGGTTAATTTGGGAGAGAATCAAATCTATGCAATACAAAAAACTTGGTGAAAGTGACCTTAAAGTTTCTGAAATCTGCCTTGGTACTATGACCTTTGGGCATCAAAATACCATTGAAGAGGCACATAAACAGTTAGATTACGCAGTTGCTTATGGCGTTAATTTTATTGATACAGCAGAAATGTATCCTGTGCCTCCGCGTGCTGAAAGTTATGGAACTACTGAAGCTTACATTGGTGAATGGTTAAAAAAACAACAGCGAGATCAATTGATTATTGCTACTAAAATAGCTGGGCCAGGTCGAGCGGTTAAATGGGTGAGAGATGGGGCACAAGAGATTAATAGAGAGAATGTTCAACGAGCAGTTGATAATAGTTTAAAGCGATTACAAACTGATTATATAGATTTGTACCAGATTCATTGGCCCGATCGCTATGTTCCTCTGTTCGGGCAAACAATATTTGACCCACAACAGGAAAGAGATACTGTTCCTATTGCTGAACAATTATCAGTATTTGCTGATTTAATTCAAGCTGGTAAAATCCGTTATCTGGGATTAAGTAATGAAACTCCTTGGGGTGTTAGCGAGTTTAGTCGTGTTGCTAAACAATTAGGATTACCAAAAGTTGTTTCAATTCAAAATGCTTACAGTTTAATTAACCGCACCTTTGATTCGGCATTGGCAGAAGCTTGCTATCGAGAAAATATTGGGTTATTAGCGTATAGTCCTTTAGCATTTGGTTACTTATCAGGTAAGTATGTGAATGGAAAACCAGAAAATACTCGCATTACTTTATATCAGGGTTTTGGGCAACGTTATCATAAACCTAACGTCAATGAAGCAGTGGCAGCTTATGTAGAAATTGCCCATAAATATAATCTCTCGCCTGCCCAACTTGCTTTAGCATTTGTGCGAAGTCGCTGGTTTGTTACTAGTACAATTATTGGGGCTACAACTATAGAGCAGTTGCACGAGAATTTGTCTAGTTTAGATGTGGTTCTAGACAAGGATATTCTAGCAGAAATTGATGCTATTAATGTTAAATATCCTAGTCCAGCACCTTAAATAGTGGAACACTAAAGTGTTCACAACGAACGTTTGTTGTGAACACTTTAGTGTTCAAGAATCTAATAAGGTGTAGCGGCGAATGTCTGGGCCTGATGCAATCAATTCGGGAAGTTTGGCGATCGCACTTTGAATATGTTCCGAAGCTAGATGTGCATCCAAAGTTTCTGGAGATTCCCACTTTTCCACAAAGGTAAAATCTGTGGGGTCTTCCTGATTTTGTAGCAAGTCATATTGCAGACATCCAACTTCTTTGCGAGTCGGTTCAACTAATCCTAATAACAAAGCTTTTGCTTCTTCTACTTTGTTAGGAAAGGCAATCAAACGAGCTACAACATGAATTTGTTTAGACATAAGGATTGATTTTTACTCCTGTTTGACTAGCAGCTACTATGTAACGAAAAATATACTCTATTAACTCAATAAAGTTACGGGCTTTTTCTGTTGAATCTGCCCAAACTGTTACTCCATGATCTCGAATTAGTAAAGCTGGAATTTGTGGGGGGACTATTTGAAAACGATCCTCTATTTCTATAGCAATTTTACTAACATCCAAATGGTTAGGGAAAATAGATAATGTAATGTTCAGATTTTCTTGCCAAATATTGAAACCTTTTAGCATTTCCAAAGGGGGTAGGAGTAAAGTATCTCCTTCAACAAATCGAGAAACTAAATTTGCTTCGATTGAGTGGACATGATAACAGGCTTGTGCTTCTGGAAATAGCTTGTAAATAGTCTGATGAATTGCTGTTTCGGCTGAAGGTTTTAGATCGTTTGATGGAAATTCTACAGCACCATCAGGAGTAATTTTGACAAAATCTGTCAAGTTTAAATTGCCTTTTGATTTGCCACTAGCTGTAATCCAAAAACTGCCATCTGGTAAACGTGCTGAGAGATTCCCAGCTGTTCCAACCATCCAACCTTGTTTATAAAAATATTCAGCAGCGGCAATTAACTCTAAACGTGAATCAAAAGCAGACATGACAATTTAATTACTCTCCCACAATTGAGCTAAACGATCGCGCACCTCAAAGAAGTCATTCCAGCGAATATAAGGAGTTTGATGTTGATCCAAATATTCGGCGAGACGATCGCGTGCAAACACAATTGGCGCATAAAGTGCCATATTTAAATCTGTGAGAGAATCACCAATAGCGATCGCTTCCCTCGCATCATAATCCTCAATTACCTTTACTTTAGCAACCATTTCTGTGCCATCTTCGTAAGGGGAATAAATTTGTAAATACTCACTGCTGGTATCAACATCTATGGCGTGAATGGCATGAACTCGCTGCACTAACTGATTCAAAACCACTTCTACCATACCTCGTAATCCCCCAGAAACAACTATTAAAGGAACTTGATTTTGGTCTAGAAAATCGAGTAATTCAACAAAACCAGGACGGATGGGTTGCGATCGGGTAAACTCCAAAATATCTGGATATCGACTACTAGGAATTGATTCAAGAATTTGCCGGACACCCTGCCTTAAAGTTACTTTTCGATCGTACATTTGTGGTAGTAACTCCGCAGAAATATCTGGGGCAAATTCTTTGAACATTGCCACAAAAGTTTCGACAGCTGTAATTGTGCCATCGAAATCACAAAAAACAATTCGACCCATTAGACAAGCACCGGACGAACATTGATTTCTGTTCCAGTATACTGGGGAACCCAGCCTTCTGTACCAATGAAATAACGAATTGCTTTAATTCGGCGTTTTGGAGTCAGGTAAAACCAATGTTCAGTACCCGCTGGTACGTTAATATATTCTTCGGCTTGTACTGTTAATTCAACTTGGCTACCATCAGGACGGACAAAGCCAAAAATTCCTTCTCCATCGATGATGTAACGCACTTCATCATCGGCGTGGGTGTGAATGCGATCGAATTTTGCCAACAGTGCATCTAGATTAGGAGTTTCGGGATGTAGCACAATTAGATCGCGGGATTGATAATTCGCTGTTTGTTGCAGTTGCTTGAAATAACCATCTAACGCTTTGAGTACTTGCTCTTTTTCCTCATCATTTAAGCTCTCTTTTTCTAGTAAATGATGAAGTTGTGGATCTTCTCCCACTGACCAATAGTTTAGTTGAATGTTGAGCGGTGATAGTTCATTGCTAATAGTTAGCAAATCGGTGTAAATCGTTCCATCTGCTAGTCTCAGTTTTGCCATGATTTAGACTCCTAAGTTATGCAATTTTAATTTATCAGATCCCCGACTTCTTTAAGAAGTCGGGGATCTAAATCTAGGGTTTAATATTTCAAACTCCGGGAGTTTGACCTCCATCTACTAGAAATTCGGCTCCTGTAATTGAAGAAGCTAAATCAGAGACTAGAAATAGTGCTAGATTTGCGATCGCTTCTGGTTGCACAAGTCTACCTAACGGAATCGCTTTGAGGGATTCAGCTTTTATTTGTTCAACGCTGACTCCCTGCGATTGTGCCCTTTGTTCTGCGAGGCGTTCGGCTCTTTCTGTTGCTGTTAATCCGGGTGAAATTGCGTTAATTCTAATGTTATGTTGCGCCAGTTCTGAAGAAATACCCCTAGTAAAATTTAGCAATGCAGCGTTAGCAGTACCACCTGGAAGAAAATTAGGGCGAGGAGTACGTCCGGCTCCACCTATAATATTAACAATTCGTCCATCTCTGCGATTAATTTGATCGGGTACAATTGCCCTTACCAAACGAATGTAACCCAATAATTTTAAGTTCCAAGCATCAAGAAAAGCATCATCTCCTAATTCCAAAAATGAGCCAGCACGAGCCGAGCCAGCATTGTTGATCAAAATATCAATTTGACCGAAGGTTTTTAATGTTTTGGAAACAAGATTTTCAATGTCTTCTGCTTGTGTAATATCAGCAGAAATTGCTAATACTTTGTTTCCTTGATTCGGTAGTTCTCGAATTTCATTTGCAGCTTTCTCTAACTTATTAACATCACGAGCAGCGATCGCCACACTCACACCTTCTTTATACAATGCTTTGGCAGTGGCAAAACCAATACCTGCACTACCACCTGTGACGATCGCAGTTTTCCCAGTCAATCCCAACTCTAAACTCATAATTACATCCCATGAAATAGGTTTTGTTGTATTTTTCGTAATTATTGTTGCCCCTACGACTAAAGTCGCAGGCTATACAGACAAAACCTGCCTACGCAGGTTGTGAGTCCGCGCAGGCGGACTTTGTTTGTATAGACGCGGTTTCAACCGCCCAGTGTTATTAGAATTTGCTAGCAACCTGAATTTTGTCAAAAATTGCTCCCTCAGCAAAAAACCTGTTTTGAACAATATCCCAACCCCCCAGATCTTGAACGGTAAAGAGAGTTTTTATTTGAGGATAATTCTGAGATACTTCTGCTACAACGCTAGGGTTAACGGGACGATATCCTAACTTAGCAAATTCTTGTTGGGCTTCTGTTGAGTAAAGAAAATCGACAAATGCTTCTGCAACTTTTCTAGTGCCGTGTCGATCGACATTTTTATCTACAACGGCAATTGGATTGTCAATAGAAATATTAACATCAGGAACTATATAAGGCAACTTATTTCCATTCTGTTGGGCTAAAATTACTTCGTCTTCGTAATTGAGTAACACATCTCCCTTGCCTTGATTGAAAAATAGTTCGCTAGCCTCACGCGCATTTGATGCTAGTAGGGGGACATTTTTATAGACTTTAGTAGTAAATTTCTGTGCTTTGGCATCAATTACAGCACGAGCTTGAGAACCAGAACCTCCAAAACTTTGATTAATGGTGACGTTTTGATTCTGTTCCTTTTTCCACTTTTCGACAAACTTGGGAACAATTTGTTCGTAAGCAGCTTGAGTAACTGAGTAAGAAACGAGGTTTAAATTTACATCCGGCTTAGGAGCCGTGTTAGCATTACTGCCTGAGCAAGCAGCGATTGCTTGGTGAATGGCGTAACCCACCGCACCACCATCAATACTTACTTGATTTTGTTTTTGCTGCTCCCTACTGCAAGAGGTTATACCCCAAGTAATAACCATCAAAAATCCTAGAAAAAAGTGGCTTTTGTTTAAGGGAGATTTTAGCGTTTTGCTAGTAGAAAAAAATAAAAATTTTTGCATATCCTATACTTTTATTTCAACAAAAAATTGTAGCTTTGAAATTGCTGTTATCCAGGGGATAATTTTCCAAAAAATTCCCTACTGGATAAGCTGTTCAAGCAATCCTCAAGTTAATTATGATTAATATACGGTTTGTCGGGCGAGTTACCGTATTACATAATAATCATCACAAATGTATTTAAGCTTATCTACCAAAAGGCATATTTTATTTAACAATCTGCCAATCCTTTAGTACATCAGGTTTTGACAGATTGTGAGTCACAATGTTTAACTTTAGGAGGGATAGAGCTTGGCGTAAGTATCGGAAGGCAAAGCCACATCTTTAACTTGAATTTGCCTGGGAATAATCTTAAGTTGATAAAACGTATCTGCGACTTGTTGTTGAGCAGTTAAAACAGAATTATCGATCGGTGAAAGTCCCCACTTCCTCCGCTCATTGACAATTTCTAAAATGGAAGCATCAATATTTAATTGTTGGGAAAACTGTTGAGCAATTTCTCTAGTATTTTTCTGCCCCCACTCCTCGTTATTTTTGGCTTCTTCAAGAATTATTTTGACTAAATCCGGGTTTTCTTTAGCAAATTTTTGAGAAGCCAGGAAAAAAGCCCGACGATCCTTCCCAACATTAAGGTTTCGGATTTTCCCTGTATTTTCAACTACTGCTAAGAAAGGGTCCCAAATCGACCAAGCATCTATCTTACCCTGTTCAAAGGCAGCACGAGCATCCGACGGGGAAAGGGAGACAACCTCAACAGAATCAGCAGGAATATTGTTTTCTTGCAGTGTTGAAATCAACAAGTAATGAGCACTAGATCCTTTCTGAAGTGCAACTTTTTTGCCTTTTAAGTCAGCAGGTTTTTGAATCGGTGAATCTTTCAAAACTACAATATCTTGTGTTTTTGGCCCTCGTGGAGTCATGCCAACGTAGTAAAATTGAGCACCTGCTGCTTGAGCGAAAATAGGTGGCGTGTCTCCTACACCTCCCCAATCTAAACTACCTGCATTCATCGCTTCTAACATCGGTGGGCCTGATTGGAAAAACACCCAATCAACTGCAAACCCTCTTTCCTTCAAACGCTTTTCCAGTTCACCGCGAGTGCGAATCAAATCAAGTTCGGAAAATCGTTGATAACCGATGCGTACTTTAGATCCATTTGCTGTGGAACCGCTGCTAACTACAGGAGAAGCAGCTGTTTGATTTGCAGGTTGGTTGGTTTGTGCAGTTTGATTGGATGAGTTGTTATTACAGCTGGCTGAAATCAAGGTAACACCTAAGCTTGTCAGCCCTAGCAATACTTCTCGTCTTTTTAATCTCATAGTTTTTCAGCAGAATAAAAGACTAATGTTCGCAGTTCGATGCTTTGACGTGGCGGTGCATCTGGTGGGCTGGTGGGATCGTCAAAGGCAGTGTGGGCGGCAAATCTAGCTTTACCATCTTGTGCAGAGTCAAAGCATTTGATAAGTAATGCTTCGTGCGATCGCTGATGCGGAAAGTAAAACCATCTGTGCGCTTGGTTGTAAGTAACTGCGTAAGTTTCACCAACGCGATCGCGATATACTAAATCCCCAGCTACTAAATCTGTGGGAGCAATGCTTTGAGCATCGCACACCGCTAATGGTGATTCTTGAACTGGTTGTGCGATCGGTCGCCAAACGTTAACCACGCTAAACCGATTTTTTAATAATGCTTCTGGATCTGCCTCGCTTAACGCCATTAGCACCGCACGCGCACGAGAATAGCCGGAAGAGGCAGTAAAGTCGTTATGTACGCGCTTCACTGGTTCTTTTGCTCCGTTCTCTCCCTTCTGCGCTTTGTAAATATTACGAACGTTATGATCGAAAACCACAACTTTAGCTGCACCCGTTACTTCTAAAAGCAGCTTTTCAGCTTCCGGGTAGTAGACATTGTAGATTTCGTTTTCGTCGTAAAAGTCACGAACTTTGCTCTGATGTGAAACTAATGCAAAACCTTCTCGATCTAATGATAGGTTGGGTGCGATCGATCTACCATCACGAATCGGCAATTTGTAACCTTGAAAACTCCCACTCTGGCGCGGAATACCAGGCGGCGGATCGAAAGTATAATTGACTGGCTTTTCTGCCATAGGAATTAAGTAATTGAGAACCGCCTCAACGTAAGGTAAATCCTCAATAACCGGGCGATCGATAACTTGATTGGGTAGACTCATAGAATAAGTTTTGAGTTTTGAATTAGAGAAAAGATTAATCAGGATTTACAGATTTACAGACTTCTTGATTAACTCAGATCTTCCACCAAGGGAGGTGGAACCTCCCAGATCCTCGTTCCCAGGTTCAACCTGGGAACGAAGAATAGAGGCTCTGCCTCTAGGTGCAAGATCTGAGTTAATCCTGTTCATCATGTAAATCCTTAAATCCTGATCCTATTTTTGAGTAGCAACAGCAACAGGTTCACCTAAAATCTTAGTGAATCGTTCAATGTAGTAACTAGCAGGATTTTCTACGGCTTTAATGGATTCGCGATCGCGCAAAACACTCCACCATTCCTGCAACCGAGGCGTTTCTGTTGGCAGGGTAAAATTGCGGAAGTGTTCCAACACAGGCAACCGTTCAAACCAAGGATAAAAACTAATATCAACTAAACTGAAATTCTCTCCTAACCAGTACGGCCCATTACCGGATAACTTACTAATTCCCTCTTGCTCAACATACAATAAAGCTTCTAAAAATTCCCTCCTTCCTTGTTCCCGTTCAGTAGAATCCTTACCACGTAAGAGTTTGTTGAATGCCGGGACTAAGCGAGTATTAGCGTAGTCGATCCAAATGCGAGCGATCGCTTTAGCAGCTGGATCGCTTGGTAATAATGCTGGTTCGGGAAAAACTTCTTCGAGATATTCATTAATAATACTCGATTCAAATAACTCAACATCTCCATGTTTAATCGCTGGAACTTTGCCATAGCGGGAAATTTGAATAAACCAATCCGGTTTATTTTGTAAGTCAACTTCGGTAGCAGTAAAGTCAATTCCTTTTTCTAAGAGAACCACGCGAGTTCTTTGGGAGAAAGTTGAACCTTTGGCGAAATAAAGTTGTATGGTACTCATGAATTTCTTCCTTTGTTAATTTGGGGAATCTCCGGCTGTTTAGGGTAGCTTTGATGCGAATTAGCTCAACTTAAATGACAGCCCAATTCAAAAACGAACTGACTTGAATCATGAAGGATTAAGTAATCTGACTAGCGCCTATCTCAACTAGCCAGATTAAAAACTACTAATTGTCGGTCAAGTTACTGTAAAATACTTTTAAAGTATTTCATACTTTTTTCTGAAAGACAAGCTATTTTGATTAAATAGTGTGAATTAAAACCAGAGAAATTGAACGACCAAGTAACCACAGCATTGATTATTGGCGCTGGTAGCGGACTTAGTGCATCTATAGCCCGCTTGTTTGCGGCAGAGGGCATGACTATTGCTCTGGCAGCCAGGCAAGTTGATAAACTCAGCGCCTTGTCTGGGGAAATTGGAGCCGCAAGCTTTACCTGTGATGCCAGCAAGCCTGATGAAGTGAACGAATTATTTAATCAAGTTGAACAAAAGTTAGGTGTACCAACAGTCGTGGTTTATAATCCAAGTTTACGAATTCCGGGGGCGCTAATTGAGCTTGACGCGATCGAAGTCGCTAAATCATTAGAAATTACGGCTTATGGTGGGTTTTTGGTAGCACAGGCAGCAGCCAAACGAATGTTAAAGTTAGGCTCTGGGGCAATTTTCTTTACAGGTGCTTCCGCTAGTGTCAAAGGTTATCCTCGCTCTGCGCCGTTTGCGATGGGTAAATTTGCCTTGCGGGGTTTAGCTCAAAGTATCGCCCGTGAATTGGCTCCCCAAAATATTCACGTCGCACATTTCGTAATTGATGGGGTAATTCGCTCTGCTACACGCTTAGAGCCACCAGACAAACCGGATAGTTTTCTCGATCCAGATGCGATCGCTCAAACCTATCTCAATATCTTGCGGCAACCTCGCAGTGCTTGGACTTATGAAGTAGAATTGCGCCCTTGGGTTGAAAAATTTTAAGGTAATGGGGGACTAGGGACTAGGGACTGGGGACTGTGGACAAGAAAGGATTAACCATTAGAAACTGGCGTTAATTAGGGTTATTTATCATCATGAGTATGGGAGAGCCTGATTAATAAATAACCCCAGTCCCTAGTCCCTAGTCCCCAGTCCCCAAAACCGAGTTTTAGATAACTGTTGTTTTTATCATTTTAGGAGTCACAAATCCATGATCGAACTTTACTATTGGACGACACCGAACGGACACAAAATTACCATCTTTTTAGAAGAAGTTGGATTGCCTTACACTTTATTTCCCATAAATATTGGTGCAGGGGATCAATTTAAACCAGAGTTTTTGAAGATTTCCCCTAATAATCGGATTCCGGCAATTATCGATCGCGAACCTGCTGATGGTGGCGAACCGATTTCAGTGTTTGAATCTGGGGCAATTCTACTTTATTTAGCAGAAAAAACTGGAAAGTTAATTCCGGCTGATATTCGCGATCGCGTCGAGGTTTTGCAATGGCTTTTCTGGCAAATGGGCGGACTTGGGCCGATGGCAGGTCAGAATCATCATTTCACCCAATACGCGCCGGAAAAGATTCCTTATGCAATCAATCGCTATGTGAATGAAACTGGGCGTTTGTATGCAGTTTTGGATAAGCGATTGAGTGATCGGGAATTTGTAGCGGGTGAATATTCGATCGCTGATATTGCGATTTATCCTTGGATTGTGCCTTACGAAAAGCAAAATCAAAAATTGGCAGATTTTCCCAACCTACAACGCTGGTTTGAAGCAATTAAAGCACGTCCGGCAACTATTCGCGCTTACGAAAAAGCAGAAGCCTTTAAAAGTCAGGCGATCGGTCCCGAACAATCGCGGGATTTATTATTTAACCAATCCGCCAGTACAGTAAAACGCTAGGTACGTTGTTGCGCTGCCTTCGCCACTGGGATAAGAGCAAAGACAGCGCAAAAATGTACGTGTGATTAATTATTACTAAATCAGTAATCTTTGCCCTGAAAACTTTACTTAATAAGTAGGATTTGTACGGATAATTTTCCAGCAACCACAGCTTTAAATTTTGTATAAAATACACTTGCATTTTCAAAATAAATGTGACAAACTAGCTTTTATCAAATAAACTACTGTTTATCTACCGAGTTACCGTAGTTTGCAATGCTGGTTCCAAGGCTAAACCACCGAACTATACGGCATTGAATGAAAAAGGTTATTAAGCTTTTAGCTTTATAGACCAACACGAGAGCTATTCACAGCTGATTCTCAGTTAATCAGTATCTTTGAAATTGGCTTAATTCGTGCAGGATTTATTATGGGAGGATTCTAAAATGAAATCGGAATTTCAAGGCATTCATTTGAAACTTAAAAGACTGAACAAATCTTTCGGAAAAGAAGTAGTATTACGAGGTATCAATTTAGAAGTAATGCCGGGAGAATTTGTCGCAATTGTGGGACGTAGTGGTTGTGGAAAAAGCACAATGTTACGTCTAATTGCCGGACTAGATTCTCCTAGTTCCGGTGAAGTAATTTTGGATGATGAAGCATCCCATCACATAGATCCAACAGTGCGGATGATGTTTCAAGATGCGCGGTTGCTACCTTGGCAAAAGGTGTTAACAAATGTAGAACTAGGATTAACTGGCTCTTCAATTTATGAACGAAGAAATGCTTGGCAATTACTCCGTGCAGTGGGATTAGAAGAACGTGCTAAAGAATGGCCTGCGGTACTTTCTGGGGGACAACGCCAAAGAGTAGCTTTAGCTAGAGCACTAGTAAGTGAACCACGTTTATTACTTCTCGATGAACCATTAGGAGCTTTAGATGCACTAACTCGAATTGAGATGCAACAATTGTTGGAAAATTTGTGGCAAGAGAAGCAATTTACAGCGTTATTAATCACTCATGATGTAGAAGAAGCTGTAGTTTTAGCAGACCGAGTAATCTTGATTGAAGATGGACAAATTGCAATGGATCTGCCGATTTCTTTACCACGTCCTAGAGTGAGAGGAAATGCTATCTTTGCACATACTGTAGATAAAATTTTACAGCGAGTGATGAGTGGTGAGAATGTAATATCGCACCAATTAGATAAAATTTCAGCTTAAAACCGGAGGAATATCTGTCAACTGGCTATAACAAAAAGGGCTAATGTTTGCAGCTTTACGGATAAAGGATAAAAGTAAGACGGGAAACTTTGTCCTTTATCTTTTCCTAATCCTTCATTTATGAAAAAAGTAGGAGGAAAATCCATTGGTACAACTGTTAGAAATCAAGGATACAAAAGATTGGTTTCAAGTTGCTGCTTCCTTATCTCAAGAATTGCAAGAAAATGCAGTAGCACGGGATTCACAAGCGGGACTTCCTGATTATGAAATTAATCGACTGCGTAAAAGTGGTTTGTTGCCTTTAGTCGTACCTCAAGAATACGGTGGAATTGGCGGAAATTGGGTAGAAGCTTTAAAAATTGTCTTCCAACTTTCCCAAGCTGATGGTTCGATCGGTCAATTGTATGGCAACCATTTAAATTTAGTTGCTTTGGCTCATGTTTCGGGAACTTCCGAACAAAAAGAAAGATACTATCGAGAAACCGCTGCTCATAATTTATTTTGGGCAAATGCGATTAACACCAGAGATACCAGACTAAAAATTACTCGTGATGGGGAAGACTTTCGAGTTAATGGAGTAAAAAGTTTTGGTACAGGCATAGCAGTTGCAGATTTGCGAGTATTTTCGGCTTTACAAGATGGTGTAGAAGTACCGTTAATTTTTGTCATTCCCAAAGATAGAGAAGGGTTAGTTTCTCAGCAAGATTGGAACAATTTTGGGCAACGGCGAACTGATAGCGATACTTTTACTTTTCATAATGTTTTGGTAAAAAGAAACGAAGTTTTGGGGATAGATAATCCTTCTGATAATGCTTTTGCTACTTTTCTTGGCATTATTGCTCAATTAACGAAAGTTTATGTTTATTTGGGCATTGCCAAAGGTGCATTTAAAGCTGCTAAAAATTACACCCAGAATAATAGTAAACCTTGGATTACTTCTGGTGTAAGTAGTGCAACTCAAGATCCTTACATTTTGCATCATTATGGTGAATTATGGACGGAACTAAAAGCAGCGATCGCATTAGCAGATCAAGCATCTGTAAAAGTGCAAGCAGCTTGGGACAAAGATGTTAACTTGACTCTACAAGAAAGGGGAGAAGTAGCGATCGCAGTTTTCGCCGCTAAAGCATTTGCCACAAAAGTGGGATTGAATGTTACTAATCGCATTTTTGAACTAATGGGAACTCGTTCTACTGCTACTAAATATGGGTTCGATCGCTACTGGCGAGATTTACGCACCTTCACCCTTCACGATCCAGTAGATTACAAATTAAAAGACATCGGAAATTGGGTACTTAATAGAGAATTACCAACAGTTACTCAATACTCCTAAACAAGTTTCCCTAACTGATTCAGCTTACCTGATTCAGTTTCTCTCCTCGGTTCTTGTAAGGTGGGATTTACCCACCTTATTTACTAATACCCAACAGAAAATTTTTGAGGTTAATTAACTTTATCTATGCAAAATTGGCAACAAAAATTGACATCCTGGCAGCGAAAACCGATAACTCGTCGCGCTTCATTGTTCGTTCTTGGTTACAGCTTAGTAGTATCAATAACTTTACTGAGTTGCGGCACTCAAAAGAACCAAACTCAGTCACAAACAAACTCACCTGTTTCTTCTACTTCTACTGCTATTCCTACTCCTACTACTAAAGTATTTCGTGTTGTTCGTTCAAAACAACTTACTGCTTTAGCAATTCTAGAGAAGCAAGGAACTTTGTCAGCAAAGTTAGCACCCTTGGGTTACAAAGTAGAGTGGTTAGAATTTGCTGCTGGGCCTCAACAATTAGAAGCTTTAAATACAGGTAATTTGGACATCGCATCTACAGCAGAATCACCTCCTGTTTTTATCCAGGCAGCAGGAGCACCTTTAGTTTATTTAGCTACTACATCTAAAAATGGTAAAACAGTTTCTCTGTTAGTTCCGGTCAACTCTACTGCTAAAAGCGTTACTGATTTAAAAGGCAAAAAAATAGCTTTTCAAAAAGCATCTATTGGACACTATTTATTAGTTAAAGCGGTGGAAAAAGAAGGGCTAAAATTGACTGATGTAGAATCAGTTTTCTTGCCTCCACCAGACGCAAATGTAGCATTTAGCCAAGGAAAAGTAGATGCTTGGTTTATCTGGGAACCCTTCGTTACTAGAGCAGTACAAAAAAATATTGGTCGGATTCTATTTGATGGCGGCGAATTAAGAGATACCAGAAACTTTTACTCTACCAGTCGTCAGTTTTACCAAGGAAACCAAGAAGCTATTAAAGTATTTCTTGAAGAACTGCAAAAAGCCGAAATTTGGTCTAAAGATCACCCTCAAGAAATGGCAGAGCAGCTTGCTTCAGTGACTCAATTGGATGTACCTATCCTAGTAGAAATGCACAAAAAATATCAGTGGGGATTACAACCAATTACAGAAGAAGTAATCAGCAAGCAACAAGAAGTGGCAGATAAGTGGTATAGCTTGGGATTAATCCCCAAAACAGTGAATGTTAGAGAAGGCTTTTTGTCACCTCAAGAATATGCTGGATTTACTCCCAAAGAGGTTTTAGCTGTAGCACAGCAGCAATAATTGAGCAATTGTCAACAGGTAAAAAGCTGAACATAAAAACCTTTTTACCTACTGCCTTTTTGCGCTAATCCGTACTCTGTTACCTATCAATATCATAAATCAGGAGAGTAAGTTTCATGAAGAAGCTAAAATTCAAAAATAGTCTACTTCAAGCATTGGTTGAAAATCGTCATATTCAATCAGTAATTCCTTGGTTAGTACCTTTTTTTATCATTCTATTTTGGCAACTTTTTTCTTCTATTGGTTGGATTCCTACACGAATTTTACCTGCTCCTTTAGACGTAGTAAATGCTGCTTTTCGTTTAGCCATGTCAGGGGAACTTTTTACTAATATTGGTATTAGTGCGAAAAGGGCAATTACAGGGTTTCTGCTTGGGGGAAGTATTGGGTTTCTTTTAGGGTTAATTAATGGTATCTCTCCTCTCGCAGAAAAGATGCTAGATACTTCTATTCAAATGCTTCGCAATATCCCCAATTTAGCTCTAATTCCCTTAGTAATTTTGTGGTTTGGAATTGGTGACGAAGCTAGATTGTTTCTGGTTTCTTTGGGTGTGATGTTTCCCATTTATTTGAATACTTTTCATGGGATTCGCAATGTCGATCCTGGATTGATTGAAATGGGAAGAGTTTATGGTTTAAATGCTTGGGGTTTGTTTTGGAAAATTATTCTTCCGGGTGCAATGTCTTCGATTTTAGTTGGGGTGCGTTTTTCTTTGGGGATTATGTGGCTAACTTTAATTGTAGCTGAAACGATCGCAGCTGATTCCGGCATTGGTTACATGGCGATGAATGCTAGGGAATTTATGCAAACAGATGTGGTAGTTTTAAGCATTTTAATGTATGCTTTGTTCGGCAAGTTAGCTGATGTTTTAGCCAGAGGTTTGGAAAGTTACTGGTTGCAATGGCATCCCAGCTATCAAAAAGCCTGATTTAATGATTTTGACTTACTTGTAATAAATCGCTCCCCCACTATAAAACGGTATAAATCAGGAGATTGATACATGAGCAACATTGTAGCGATCGCTGGTAGTCCATCACATCTTTCTAGAAGTAACATTCTAGTAGAATATGCCAGCAGTTTATTAAACTCTAGAGGTTTCCACACAGATGTTATTTCAGTTCGCCATTTTCCGGCTGAAGACTTAATTTTTGGACGCTCTAATAATGATATTTTTGAACAATCAAAAGAATTAATTGAACAAGCAAGTGGCATTATTATCGCTACCCAAATCTATAAATCTTCCTACACGGGCTTACTCAAACCTTTTCTTGATTTATTACCACAAAACGCTTTATTGGGGAAATATATACTACCTTTGGTTACAGGAGGAACGATCGCTCATTTATTAGCGATCGATCATGCCTTAGAACCAATTTTAACAGAATTAGATGAAAGACTTATTTTAGATGGTATTTATGTTGTAGATAAACAAGTTAGACGATGTTTAGATGGCAGTATACATTTGGATAAAGAAATTCACCAAAAGTTAAAAAATTCTCTCAATGATTTTATTGAATCTGTCAAGCACTCACAAGCAACGACTAAAGAATTAGCTACTGCTTGCTAAACTAAATAGACGAACCAAATCACTACTATGACTAATCCTACTGAATTGCTGTACTCGCGCTACGGTCAGAAAGAATTTGATTTTGATATAGATTGGAACGATTCTTTAACCACACTGCTTTCTCACCGATCGATTCGCGCTTATTTGCCCGATCCATTGCCACCAGGAACTCTAGAAATCTTAGTGGCAGCTGCTCAATCCGCTGCTACTTCGTCTAATCTCCAGACTTGGAGTGTAGTTGCAGTTGAAGACGTTGAGCGCAAGGAAAAATTATCACAACTAGCAGGAAGCCAAGCACACATCCGGCAATGTCCCCTATTCCTAGTTTGGTTAGCAGATTTGGCTCGCTTGACTTATGTTGCCGAATCACAAGGATTGCCTCACGAGGGATTGGATTACTTGGAGATGTTTGTTATGGCAGCCATTGATGCAGCGTTAGCGGCACAAAATGCGGCTGTAGCTGCTGAGTCTCTTGGTTTAGGAACTGTGTATATCGGTGCATTACGCAACCGTCCAGAGGAAGTGGCAGAGGTATTGAATTTGCCACCTCATGTCTTTGCCGTTTTTGGAATGTGTATTGGCTATCCCGATTTAGACAAGGCGGCTGCGATTAAGCCGCGTTTACCCCAACAAGCTGTGCTGCATCGGGAAATTTATCAGCTGGCATCTCAGGAGGAGGCGATCGCTCGTTACAACGAAGTGATGAAAGCGTTCTACATTGAACAAAAGATGAATGTCCCTGGTGATTGGTCGGAACACTCATCCAAGCGGGTGGCTACTCGTGAGTCTTTGTCGGGACGCGATCGCTTGCGCGAGGCACTCAATAATCTGGGTTTTCCACTACATTAACAGTTCTCTTCAGGACTTACGCAAAGCTTCTATGCGTAGGGTGCGTATAGCCTGCGGCATTTAAGAAAAACGCCAGTGTAACGCACCATCCTACTACTTAACTCAAGTTGCTAGTTACAAGGGGGGGTTCTTTCTTAGCCCCCCTTGTTAAGCAGGGCTGTTTCACGCTAAGGTTTAATTTTGGCTCGTTTTGTTTTCAAACTCTCTCCCAATGGGCAAAACAGGCTTTTTGAATAATTTCAGCATTTTTACTAGAAATTATCCGCTAAACACCTCACTACGGAAGGGTTAGAGAACTGGAAAAAATTAGCGTGAAACAGCCCTGGGGGTAAGGGAGTTAACCCGCGACGAGAAACGGCATAGATTTTGCCTTGATGGTTGCGATCGTGGTGGGAGCATCAGAAATCAGCATGATCCAGACTCCATTTGCCTCTACTGAATTTAACTACTTCTTAAATCCCTGCACCATCGAGAAATTCGGTAATTATGCGATCGTCTTTTGCAGATGTATTTGCTTTCGGCTTTTGATACTTCCGAGCATCTTCAAAGTTAACAGATGATTGACTTTGTAAATTCTCAACTTGTTGCTCTAACACCTTGATTCGCTCAAATAAATTCCGAATTACTTCTGCTTCTAAATCAGGTAAACTTTGATTCAACTGAGGCCCTTCTTTTTCCCGCGAATTGTGAATAATTCGTCCCGGAATTCCTACTACTGTACAATTACTAGGAACATCCCTTAACACCACTGAACCTGCACCAACCCGAACATGATCGCCAATTTGAATATTACCTAATAACTTTGCTCCTGCACCCACCATTACATTATTACCTAATGTCGGATGGCGTTTACCCTTTTCTTTTCCCGTTCCTCCGATAGTAACTCCCTGATAAATTAAGGCATAGTCGCCCACAATTGCTGTTTCACCAATCACAACTCCCATACCGTGATCGATCACTACACCTTTACCAATTTTGGCACCTGGATGAATTTCAATCCCGGTAAAAAATCGATTTAACTGAGACAAGAAACGAGGCAAAATTGGAATGCCTAAACTATGTAACCAATGGGCAATCCGATGAGTGCATAAAGCCTGCAATCCCGGCGAACACAAAAGTACTTCAAGCCAGTTACGGGCGGCTGGATCGCGTTGGAAAATGGCTTGCCAATCTGCTTTTAAAATAGCGATCGGGTTTGTTTTAATTGGGTGAAAATTACTTTCTAAAGAAAGATTAGAATCAAGCTGTTTAGCTGTGAAACTGCTTCGTGTCTCCTTTGATGTAGATTCCAAACTGTTCATAACTACGCTCCTAATCGTTAATAAGATCCCTACATAGAATCAACAAATACATCTGCGTGTATCTGTGTTCATCTCTGGGTTAAAAGCTAAATTTTGAACTTTTGCCAAAATTTTATTATGCAAAAATTATATCTATTCCAGAAACTGAGTTTGTTGCTTTTTACACATTTAAAAGTTTATACCTATTAGTTAAATTTAAATATAAAATTTTTCTAAAAAATTAGCTTTATATTTGATTCATTACTTATTTTATAATGTATTAGTGAAATTTATTAAAAGTAAGGACAGTTCAGTTTTACACTTAGAATAAGTATCCTAATGACTATCCATACTCGCTGATAAATAGCTGACAAAGAATTTACTCAAATCCAAGCTCGGCTATATTGTACAGGCCAAACTTTATCTTTTCCTAACAGTTTAGCGGCTCGATGGGGCCAATAGGGATCGCGCAAAAGTTCCCGACCTAATAATACTATATCCGCTTGACCTTGACGAATAATTTGGTCGGCCTGTTCTGGTTCTGTAATTAATCCTACTGCTCCAGTTGCGATATTGGCTTCGCGGCGAATTTGATCGGCAAAAGGAACTTGATACCCTGGATTTGTAGGAGGTTTTACCGTTGGTAAAATGCCTCCTGATGAACAGTCAATTAAATCTACACCCAAATATTTAAGCTTATCTGCCAGAGCCACACTTTGTTCCACATCCCAGCCATTTTCTAACCAATCAGTAGCAGAAATCCTCACCCAAAGTGGATAACTGTCAGGTAAAATTTCCCGCAATTTTTGGGCTATTTCTCGCACTAAACGAGTCCGATTTTCCCAACTTCCGCCATATTCATCTTGACGATGGTTAGAGAGAGGTGAGAGAAATTCGTGCAATAAATAACCATGCGCTGCGTGAATTTCAATCACCTTAAAACCTGCTTCTACTGAACGTCTAGCAGCTTGCACAAAAGCATCAATTATTTGTCCAATTTCTGCAATATCTAATGCTTTGGGAATGTGGTATTTCTCGCTAAATGCGATCGCAGAAGCTGAGACAACTGAACGCCAACCACCCTCATTTTCATCAAGAACTTTTCCCCCTTCCCAAGGAGTTGCAGTACTGGCTTTTCTACCTGCATGAGCTAGTTGAATACCTGCTATTGCGCCAAAATTTTCAATTCCTGAGACAATTTTTTCCAACCCTTCAATATGTTTATCAGTCCAAATTCCTAAATCTTGGGGGCTAATACGTCCTCTCGGTTCGATTGCAGCTGCTTCGGTAAAAATTAATCCCGCACCACCAACAGCACGACTAGTTAAATGTATCAAATGCCAATCATTAGCATAGCCATCAACACTGGAATATTGGCACATTGGCGACATAGCAATACGGTTACGAAAAGTCACTCCTCTTTGGTTTAGTGGGGTAAACAAATGAGTCATATATTTAACCTATTCCCAGCTTGTTGAATTTTTTGAATTGCTCGTTGTGAGTAAATAGAAACATCTTTATCAAGATCATCTAAAGTTTGCTGAAGTGCATTTAAAGCTTGAGAATTACCTAAATTACCAAGAGCGATCGCACTCTCTTTACGAACATCAGAATACTCATCAGACAAAGCTTTAATTAACTCAGGTAAAACGCGATCGTCTGGGATTTGCTGAATAGCTTTAGCTGCTTCTTTCCTTACCTGCCAATGTTCATCTTTTAAAGCAATTTCTAAAGCAGGAATAGCAGTTATATTACAATGAATTCCTAAAGATTTAGCTGCATTTCGCCGCACTTGCCAATCAGTATCTTTAGTCAAAGATTCGCATAATAAATCGATCGCTTCTTCATGTTTTAAATACCCTAAAGTTAAAGCAGCTTCTCGGCGGACAATTTCCGCTGAATCATTGATTAAAGCTAACGCAGGCGGACATTGTTTTACTTGGTTGAGATAGCGTAACGTAGTAACAGCAGCTTCCCTTAACTCAGGGTTTTTTGCTTGAAAGAAGGGTATGATATAGGGCAAAGATTGGGCATCGTGGATTTTTCTTAATAAAATCAATACGCTCAATCGAATGTTGATGTTATCCCGCTTAATCGCATCAAGTAAAATTAGTAAATGTTCTGCTGAAACTAACTCGCTTAAAGCTGCTAAAGCTTCAAGACGAATTTCTACATCCGATGAAACCAAGGTTTCTAATAAAGCGGGAACAGCTACCGAGTTACCAATTTCCTTGAGAGCAATTATCGCTAATTTCTGTACTGTAAAATCTACATCTTTTGTCGCTATGATTAGGCTAGGAATTGCTGCTTCATCAGCCAAATATTGTAAATTTTTCACGGCTATTATGCGATCGTGTAAGTTAGGCGATCGCAGCATTTCCAACCACCCTTCTAACTCATTATCCGTATCTACAGACATTCTACTTCCTCTAACGTAACAAAAAGGGAATTTGCACTGTTATTGCCTTAGTTGGGCATTCTTTTTCACAGGGTAAACAAAACCAACATTCGTCATATTTCATATAAGCTTTACCAGTTTCGGGATTTTTGGCTAACACATCCAAAGGACAAGCTTCAATGCAAACAGTGCATTTTTCTAAACATTTTGATTCATCCACAATTACTGGGGCATCAACTCTTTGATTAATTAAAGCCATAACTACCTCACTGATACATTGTAAACTTCTTTTTGCAAATCAATATCCACAATATAAGGCTCAATTGGGCGCTTAAATAGTTTCATTTCTCCTGATTCATCCTTTTTTAAATTAACGTGACAAAACCATTCATCATCGTTTTTTTCAGGATAATCAAGACGGTAATGATAAAGACCCCAGCGAGTTTCCCGACGATACAAAGAAGCCCTTGCTGCCATTTCCGCACAATCCCTAATAAAATGAACTTCCTGACAACGCATTAGTTCATGAGGATCGCGTGCGCCCATCAAATCTAAAGTTTCATGATAACGCAGAAAATGGCTTAAACCAATCTCCATTTTATTCCCCACTTTTGGCGGCTGCAAATAATCATTAACGAACCGCCGCAGTTTATATTCAACTTGGGTATGAGGAATTCCATTAGGGCGAGTTAAAGGAGCATAAATTCGCTTTTTTTCAGCTTCTAAAAAATCTCCATTAGGTTCAAGATAATCTAAATTTTGCATATAGTCAATAGCGTTGATTCCGGCAATTCTACCAAACACAAATGCCCCGATCATATAATTATGAGGAACGCTTGCCATGTCTCCCGCAGCATACAATCCAGGTACAGTTGTTTCTGCTTTTTCATTAACCCAAACACCGGACGCACTATGACCGCTACATAATCCTATTTCGGAAATGTGCATTTCTACTCCGTGAGTGCGGTAATCTTCACCTCTACCTTCATGAAATCTACCTCTACTCGGTCGTTCATTTGTCCAAAGAATCGATTCAATTTCGGCGATCGTATCCTCATCTAAGTGGGTCATTTTTAAATGAATTGGCCCTTTGCCAGAATGTAATTCTTTCCAAATTTCCAGCATCATTTGACCACTCCAGTAATCGCAATTAATGAAGCGGTTTCCCTCAGCATTAGCTGTATAAGCGCCAAAAGGCCCAGCAACATAAGCACAAGCAGGGCCGTTATAATCTTTAATTAACGGGTTAACTTGAAAGCATTCAATATTACTAAGTTCTGCCCCTGCATGATACGCCATTGAGTAGCCATCTCCGGCATTTGTGGGATTTTCATAGGTGCCATAAAGATAGCCGGAAAGCGGAAGTCCTAAACGTCCACAAGCACCTGTACAAAGGATAACTGCTTTGGCTTGAATAACGATAAAATCTCCGTTTCTGACATCAAATCCTACGGCACCAATAGCCCGATTTTCTGCTACTAAAATACGGGTTGCCATGACGCGGTTAGTCACTTTAACTTTGTGGCGTTTAACTTGTCGGGCTAAGATTGGTTTTAAGTCTTTGCCTTCTGGCATTGGTAAAACATATTTACCTATCCGATGCACTTGTTTTAAATCGTAATTACCTTCAGTATCTTTCTGGAATTTTACGCCCCAACTTTCCAATTCTTGAATTACTTCATAGCCAAATTTGCCTGTTTGGTAGACCGCTTTTTGGTTGAGAATGCCGTCATTAGCCAGAGTAACTTCTCGGACATATTGTTCAGGTGTGGAATGACCGGGAATTACAGCTGTATTTACGCCATCCATTCCCATTGCGATCGCACCACTACGACGAATATTCGCCTTTTCTAAAATCAACACTTCGGCATTAGGATTAGCTTGTTTTGCCTTAATCCCAGCCATTGTTCCTGCTGTCCCACCCCCAATGACTAACACATCAGTTTTTAGCCATTGGGTGTTGATGTTGGTTTCCATTTCAATTACTTGTTGTCTTTCCAAACAATTTCTTTAACGTTTATTTGTTTCGGGATCAGATTGATTTTTTGGAATGCGTCAGCTACTTGTTGCTGTCCAGCGATAACTTCATCCGTAATTGGCAAGACACCATACTCTTTGCGTTTTTCTGATACTTCCAAAATAGCTGGATCGATGCCTAATTCAGTCCCTAAAAATTTTGCTACTTCTGATGGATTACTCTTCGCCCAGTCGCTGGTTTTAGTTACTTCATCTAAAACAATTTTTAACTGTTGAGGACGAGTTTCTACAAAAGATTTGGATGCTAGATAATAACCCCGATTTGGTGCCAAGCCAGTTGCATCTGTTAAAATACGTGCGCCTATAGCTTTTTCTGCTACTGCTAAGTAAGGGTCCCAAATTGCCCAGGCATCCACATTCTTTCCTTCAAAAGCAGCACGGGCATCAGCAGGTGTGAGAAAAGCTGGCTTAATATCAGTATATTTTAATCCGGCTTTTTCTAAGGCTTTTACTACTAGATAATTAGTGTTAGAACCCTTAGCAAAAGCAACTTTTTTACCTTTAAGATCGGCGACACTTTTAATTGGTGAATCTTTGTGAACAACGATCGCTTCTGCTTTCGGCCCCAAAGGTTCGTAAGCAACATAAACTAAAGGAGTACCTGCGGCTTGGGCAAATACAGGTGGCGCTTCCCCAGTGTAGCCAAAATCAATGCTTCCAGCGTTCATTGCTTCCAACATCGGTGGCCCTGCGGGAAATTCTGTCCATTTCACAGTTGCGCCAGAAGCTGCCAAAGCTTTTTCTAATTCACCCTTTCCTTTTAAGGCATTCAGCACTGTTGCGGCTTTTTGGTAGCCAATGCGAACTTCAGCACTAGCATTAGTGGTGGGAGTGGCAGGATTGGGACTAGCGGCTGGAGAACTGGCTGTGTTGACGTTCGCGTTAGAGGAACAAGCCGAAATAGCTAAACTCACTGCGAATCCCAGGAAGAACATCAATACAAAGTTACAAACAGACGGACTTTGCCAAACTGAGAACAAATTACTCACAATGCCCAACCATCGTGGTTTTTGTAGGTTAGACAACATAACTCCTCTAGATTTTGCGATCGGAAAATATTCTATGTCTCTTGCAAACTACGGTAAATTGGTAGGTGTACCGGAACTTGCAATAAAAATATCACATGAATCCAGGCAAAATGCAAGTCGCCTCTGCGACTAAAGTCGCGGCTACACAGACAAAACCTGCCTACGCAGGTTATTAGTCCGCGCAGGCGGACTTTGTTTGTATAGTTGCGGTTTTAACCGCCAAGACCTCTGGAGATGTCTAATATGTATCCTGAAACTGGCGTGATTTATTTACAAACCAAATTGCTAACAATACTATGGCAATACCAGAGAAGATAAAAGCAGGAATATAACCGAAATTATCCACAATTCGACCGATCGCAGCAGCACCAATTCCCTGACCGAGAAATAGATTAAATGCAAATAAGGAAACAGCTGTTCCTCGTGATTCTGGCGACATTTCTGTTGCTCTAGTTTGTAAGGTGCTATGGAACATATAAAATCCTAATCCACTTAGTATAGTTCCGGGAATAAATACCAACCAAGTTTTAAACAAACTGACGGATAAGTAACAGATAAATATCAGCGATCCACCAACTAAAACTAAACCTGATTCCCCCAAACGGCGCACCAGCAATTTAACAGAAGCACTATACAATAGTCCACCAATTCCAAAACCGCTTAGTAGCACACCAATTACTATGTATGGTAGATGGTAGCGATCGCGAATAAATGCTCCCATATAACCAAAGCTACCGTAGAGAAAGAAACCTTCAATAAATACTGTAGTAATTACCAATCGGGCAGATGGTTGATTAATCAGCTGCCAATAAGGTTTCAAAAATGCAAAACCGTTTTTTACTTCTTTATTATCTGGCTGAATTTGATACTCCTTTGTTCCTTGCCAAAAGATAAATGCTATCCCCATTGACGCTACTCCAAACAGCAAAAATATATCGCGCCAACTGAGAAATTCACCAAAGATTCCGCCCAAACTGCTACTAAGAATTTGACCAAGCATCAGCGCACTCAAATAATGTCCAATAGCAGTTTGACGTTCGGTATAGGGGAAATTGTCGCCAATATAAGCTAAAGAAAGCGGTATAATTCCAGCAGCAAATACTCCGGTCAGAAATCGCAGGAAAATTAAGATTGGTAAACTTGGTGCAAAGGCACAAGCTACTGTTCCAATTGCAAAAATTGCGATCGCAAAAGTCATCACTTTTAGCTTACCGATGCGATCGCCTAAAGGCCCATATACTAATTGAAATAAACCATAAGGAATAGTGTAGGCTGAAATAATTGCTGCCGTGTAACCTACACTTGTACGAAACTCATTGGCAATCACCCGTAGCAAGGGATCGATTACTCGCATATCAGCGACTACCATGAAGGCAATAGCCCCTAATAAAATTAATGAAATCCTGGGACTATCTGCCTTTTCTCCCACTAATTTTGTCACTAAACTCTCGCGTTTTTTAAATTTAACTTCTCTAATCTATCGATTCTACCAAAGAATTGTTTGGTATTTCCTTGTTTAACCAATCCAAAAATTCTTGGTTCACGCTAGTAGGAGTGAGTTCAACGATAAAATTGGTGTAAGAGATATGTTGCCGAATGACCTCTTCAATTCTTTCTCGATAAACCGATCGAGTTTTAATTATTAAAACTATTTCCGGTTCTTGAACAATTTTACCTTCCCAACGGTAGGCGCAGGTAATCGCAAACCAATTAACGCAAACTGCTAATTTTTCTTCTAGTAAAACTTGCACAATTTGCAGAACTTCATCGGTGTTATTAAGTGTAACGTAATAGAGTTTCATAAATTTTAGGAAAAGAGCTTAAGCACAGGCAACCAAAATTTGGCATACCCAAGGTTTTGAGCGGAGTTAACAGACTGTCTAGCGATTAATTCAAAATTCTTTTTTTGGGAACTTTCTAGTTTTTCAGTTTCAATGTTCCAGATAGGTGAATTAACTAATCCACTTGCCCAAGGTTCCCCTTCCATTAATTCTCGCTCTAGATGTTCAAACATGGTTTATTTATCATCCTGATTTGAATAAGAAAAAGTAGCAGATTGAGAGGAGAACAAAAAATCTGCTACTAGGAGGTGTTCGACTAGAAAAGGGTAAGCTCAACCAGAGCTAATTCTTTACCAATTGTTTTGGTAAACCGACAGCTTTAACGAAATCATTTAATGAATGTTGTAGCCTTTGTTCAATTTCTTCGTCAAGCTGAATACTTCCATCTTGTTGCCGTTGAATTTGTTTATCCACAGCATAAACGCCACCTAAAATGTGCCGTGCGCCTAACTCGGTTAATACTGGTTTTAAGGCATAGTCGATCGCCAGCAAATGAGCGATCGTTCCACCAGTAGCAATAGGGAAAACAATTTTATCTAGCAACGCTTTCTGAGGCAACAAATCCAGAAAAGATTTGAGTAAACCAGTGTAAGATGCTTTGTAAATTGGAGTAGCAATAATTACTCCACTAGCTTTCTCTAAAAGCGCTTTTGGTTGCTCTAAATTCGGACTATCATAGCGTCCAAACACTAAATCTTCGGCGGGAAAGTCCCGTACAGAAATAATATCGATATTGTAACCTTGTTGCTGTAACAAATTAGTAGTGTATTCTACCAAACTGTAAGTTCTTGATGGGTGAGAGGGACTACCTGCGATCGCTAAAATATTCGCCATTTCCACAACTCCTAAAAAAAGATTTCTCGATTTAAAACTTCAAACTGCCTGGGGTGCATGATGATGCGAATTAGAACTAGTTTTAGCAGCCATATCTTCCGCAGTGTTTACCTTTTGGCTTAAACGTTGATAAGGGCGGCGCAAACTTCCTGTTTCTACTTCCCAAATGTAACCAGTAACTACAACATCTTGAGGAATTAGCGGCGAACTTTGCAATAATTCTACCTGTTTTAAGCAAACTTCATCCACATCAGTAAAAGTTTTGATCCATTTGGAAAATACCCCTTTCGGTAATTTTAATTGCGGTAAAGCTGGATCGATCGAAACTTCATCTATATTAATCCCTCTTTTGAGCAGAATCTCACTTAATAAATCTCCAGAAGCCGTCATCATGCCGCATTCGGTATGGTTAATTATAATGATTTCTTTTGTACCAAAAAACTGAGTAGTTAACATTGCGGAACGAATCGCATCATCAGTCACTAATCCCCCAGCATTACGGAAAATATGAGCATCGCCTTCTGCAATTCCTAACGCTTTTTCTACAGATAAACGCTCATCCATACAAGCTAATACCCACAAACGTTTGTTGTTGGGAATTCCTAATTGTCTTCGCAATGCCCAAGCTTCTTTTTCGGTTAGTTTTTGGTCTATTTGTTGGTGTAACATTTTAAAATCTCCAAAAAGTTAATCAACTGTAGCTGTCGTTTTTTCTTTTAACTGCTGCTTGGGAAATTTCTCGTTAGCAACAATTTCCCCAAACGGACTTAAAATTAGTTCTTGTTCAGCATTAGGTAAGTTTTCTAACGGCAAACGCGGAAATAATAATTCTGCGACTCGGTAAGCTTCTTCTAAATGAGGATATCCAGAAAAAATAAAAGTATCAATTCCTAAATTTCTATATTCCAACATTCGCGCCGCAACTGTATCTGGATCGCCAATTAAAGCAGTTCCCGCCCCACCTCTGACTAAACCAACACCAGCCCAAAGATTTGGACTAATTTCTAATGCTTCACGACTACTATTATGTAGTTGTGCCATGCGTTTTTGTCCTTCGGAATCCATACGGGAAAAAGCTTTTTGGGCAGTAGCGATCGCATCGTCATCCACATATTTAATCAACTGATTAGCTGCTGACCAAGCTTCACTTTCTGTTTCTCGTACAATGATGTGCAAACGGATGCCAAATTTTAATGTTCTTTCTTCCGCCTCTGCCAATCTCTTAACAGCAGCAATTTTTTCTGCTACTTGTGCAGGCGGTTCGCCCCAAGTTAAATAAACATCAACGTGCTTGGCAGCAATTTCTTGGGCAATGGGAGAAGAACCGCCAAACCATAAGGGCGGATAAGGTTTTTGTACTGGCGGGAACAAGATTTTACCGCGTTGAATATCTAAATAATCGCCTTGAAAATTTGTTTCTTCCCCAGCTACAATTTGCCGCCAAACTGTTAAAAATTCATCAGTTAATTTGTAACGATCGTCATGGCTTAAATGCAAACCATCTCCCGCTGATTCTACAGGATCGCCGCCTGTTACAACATTAATTAATAACCGTCCGTTGGAAATGCGATCGAACGTTGCTGCCATTCTCGCCGCCACTCCAGGCGACATCAACCCCGGACGTATTGCCACCAAAAAACGCATTTTTGAGGTGTGCGTTACTAAGCTAGATGCCAAAACCCAAGCATCCTCACAAGAACGACCTGTGGGTAACAGAGCCCCAGTGTAACCTAAATTATCAACAGCTTGAGCAATTTGACGCAAGTAAGGAAAGTTAACTGCCCGTCCGCCAATAGATGTTGCTAAATAACGACCATCCCCATGTGTAGGGATAAACCAAAGAACTTGCATCAGCGAAATCCTCCTTTTTTTCTGATGTTTGTATAGACTTGGCAGACGTGCAGACAACTACCAAACAACTAGAACATAGCCAATGCCAAACATAAAATACTGTAATTCAATCGATTTACGTGCCTTTATGTCTTAGACTAGCAGTATGTCACACTCACCATCACCAAACAAGTTCTTTTTATACAAAATCTGTAACTCAATCAAAATTACAGAATTACAGCAGTTCTACTCAATGCTAGGAAAGTTTTCTATCTATATTATTGGAAAAATTTATTAAGAAGCCATGATTTTTTTCCAAAAGTTCCTTGCATTTTCTTGCTAACCATGAAATGCTAATAATTATATAGCTCGGTAATCCTACCAAATTGCCGTAGTTTAAATAAATTAAGCTAACAACTGAGCAAACAGCTAGGAGTAGCCTGATGAACTTGAAATTGCTACAATCCAGGCTGAAAAAGCCAAGGATTTTTGGACTTTTTGTGGCATTAGTAGCTAGCTTAGTTACTATACCTTTGTGGTCATTTTCACCTCTGGTAGCCAGTTCTCCTTCATCTATTCAATTCGTTTCACCACAATGGGTAACAGCTAATGCCAAAGATCCAAACTTGCGAGTTTTAGATGTAAGAAATTTGCCTCTAGATTATATTGCTGGACATCTTCCCAATGCAGTAAACATTGCTGACAATGCCTTTCGTGGGCCGAATGGGTTTCTACCTGTGCAATATTGGGATGAGAATAAATTAGGCAGTATATTCTCAAAATCTGGGATATCTAATAATAGCAAAGTGCTGGTATATTCTGACGGTCGGGATATTCTAGGTGCAACGATGGTGGCATATTTGCTAGAACGTTCCGGTGTTAAGGATATTGCAGTTTTAGATGGTGGATATGCAGGTTATAAAAGTTCTAGTCAGTCAGTGACAAAAGAATTTCCTCGCTATTCTACTGGTCAATTTACTGTACGAGATAATCCATCAATTCGGGTGAGTTTAGCACAAGTTAAGGAGTTAATTGGTAAACCTGGAGTGGTGTTTATTGATCCAAGACCGGGCGATTTATTCCGAGGAGAGAAAGATATTTGGGTGCGTAATGGTCATATTCCTGGCGCTCGTAACATTCCTTGGCCTACATTTACAGAAGCAGAAAATGCCCAAGAAGCTTTAAAGAACCCACATAAATTAAAGCCATTGGATGAGATTCGCAAACTGTTAGCAGAAAGAGGAATTAAGCCTTCTGATGATATAATTGTAACTTGCAGTACAGGAAGGGAAGCAACTTTGCAATATATTGTCCTGAAGCATTTGTTAGGTTATCCCAAAGTTCGGATTTATGAAGGTTCTTGGACAGAGTACAGTACAACAAATTTACCTGTAGCAACGGGCCCGGAAAAAGTAGCACAAACGCAGTAATTGCAAAGAAAATTGATGATGAAATTTAAAGTAGTTTGGGGAATTACTCTGTTGTTGAGTTTGGGTGTGCTAACAACGATCGCACTCACATCCAAAAATGACGAACACTTAATTAGTTGCACCACTTCTTCCGATCCTCCGCCAAAAACTTCTTCTGGAAATCAGGATAAAAAAGGGTGACAGGGGACTAGGGACTGGGGATTAGGAGAGTTTGGGATGAAAAACTTTTCTGATTCCCTTGTTTGCTGAATAATTAACTGAGATGTCTAGTAACTTATGAGTAGTACTACGAATTCTTCTAACGGCAGTATCATTTCTATGACGACGCGACCACAAAAGTTAATTGTGTTAATCGCGTTATTTTTATTATGTATGGGAGCGATCGCTTTAAGTAATTATGGTTGGCGACAAAGTGTATTGTTTTTGATTGGTGGACTTTTAGGAGTGACTTTGTATCATTCTAGTTTTGGGTTTACTTCTGCATACCGCAAGTTGTTAGTTAATCATGATGTGCAGGGAATGTATGCTCAATTAGTCATGTTAGCGATCGCCACTATTTTATTTGCGCCAATTTTAGGAAGTGGTTCCATTTTTGGGCAAGAAGTTAGAGGTGCATTAGCTCCAGTAGGTGTACAAGGAGCGATCGGCGCTCTATTATTTGGGATTGGAATGCAATTAGGAGGAGCCTGTGGTTGTGGTACGCTCTACACCATTGGCGGTGGTAGTTTAGCCATGCTACTAACACTAATTACTTTTTGCATTGGGGCATTTGGGGCAAGTTTAACTCGGCAACTTTGGTCAACTCTTCCCGCATCATCTCCAATTTCTCTTGGTCAAACAATTGGCTGGATACCAGCAGTTTTATTACAATTAATAACTTTTTTACTGCTTGTAAAAATACTGCAATGGTGGAGTCGTAAAAAGGTTATAAATTCGGATAAATTGCAATTCAATTTCTTAAATTTAAACCACCGAAAATCTTCATTTATTTATGGCCCTTGGTCATTGTTCACAGGTGCAGTTGCGCTGGCTGTACTGAATTGGTTAACATTAATTATCTCTGGACAACCCTGGCGAATTACTTGGGGCTTCGCACTTTGGGCAGCACAAATTGCTACTTGGTTAGGCTGGAATTCTACCTCAAGTCCTTTCTGGAATAGTGGCGCAGGAAAACAAGCGCTTAGTCAAAGTTTGTTGGCAGATGTTAGTTCTGTGATGAATATTGGTATTGTGTTGGGAGCAGTTTTAGCAGCAGCTTTAGCAGGGAAATTAGTTCCCAAATTTTCGCCTTCAGTTGGGGCGATCGCACTTACCTTAATTGGTGGTTTAATCATGGGCTATGGTGCATTTCTTGGCTATGGTTGCAATGTTAGTGCTTTCTTTGGTGGTATTGCTTCCACAAGTTTGCATGGTTGGGTATGGATTTTTTGTGCTTTGGTGGGAACTGCGATCGGTCTACGTCTGCGTTCTCTATTTCAATTAACCAAGTAACTCATCATTTTCCGGCTCTTTTCTAATTAAAACTACCAGGCAAAGACAACTAAAAAACAGCTTGGTAAAATTCAATGCTTGACTATCTAAAACAATAAAAATACCTATTCCCATCAGGGAGAAAGCTACAAAATTACTACTATACGAATTTAGTAAATTACCAATAGTTAAATTATCTGTTAGCTTTTGGGCTGTATAGCACCAAACTCCTACTAAACAATAAAATATGCTGAAAATTACTAACAGGTTTGTGAAAGAACTGTGAGCAAATAAAGGCACATAGACACTAATATTATCTGCTCCGTTAGCCACTGTAAGTGCTGCTACAGTATAAGTTTGAGGAGAGATCAAGCTACTTAGAATAGAATTCACATTTAATTCTGTTGATAATTCTACTTTTGAAAATTCATTTTTTTTATTTAATAGTCGATCGAGACCAAGAATAATAGGAATGAAACCTAATAACCCGATCGCATCCTGGGGAACAACTAACCCGCCTAAAAAGCCAGGTAAACTAGCAATTACTAATATTGTAAAGCCAATGTATTGACCAAAAAGAATCTGCTGGTAGCGAAAAGAGGGGTTTTTCTGAGAAAACAATAACAACAGAATAGCAAAGTCATCTATATTAGTAGCACAGAAGGCTGTTACACCTGTAGTAATCGCTGTTACTAACCCACTCATTGCTACAATTCCTTATTTACTGCCAGATTAATATTAATATTAAAAGGAACTTCTTTCATAAATCAACATGACTAGTATAGGAACAGCTATTACTGAAGGAATCATCGCTTTTGCAGCAACAAATATTGATGATATCATTATTCTGTTACTATTATTCTCACAACTGGGCGAAAATTTTCGGCGGCGAAACATCATTATCGGTCAATATCTTGGTTTTGCGGTTTTAGTTGCTGCTAGTTTACCAGGATATTTCGGTGGTTTGGTAGTAAAGCAGGAATGGATTGGTTTATTGGGATTACTACCTATAGCGATCGGAATTAAGCAATTAATCGATCGCAACAAAGACACTGCACAAGTACAAACTGTGAGTAACGACTTTCAACAAAACTTACCCAGTAACTCACTCATAGCTTTTATTCTTAGTATTTTCAATCCAAAGACTTATCAAGTAGCTGCAATCACAATTGCTAATGGAGGTGACAATATTAGTATTTATATTCCCTTATTTGCTGGTCAAAATCTTAATGATTTACTAGTAATTTTGGGAGTATTTTTTATCATGGTAGGCGTTTGGTGTGGAATTGCTTACTCATTAACTCTGCATCCTAATATTGCTTATTTGTTAAGTCGCTATGGTAAGCCGATCGTACCTTTCGTATTAATTGGGTTGGGTTTATTTATCATGTACGAAAGAGGAACTTTTGAAATTTTGAGATCTACATTCAATTAAGCTTGATTAATCATTTTCCAGCTAACCATTGTTAAAATGCTATAAATAATCAAACGTAGTGCTGGTTGGGGTGTGAGTTTGCAGAGTTTCGCACCAACCAAAACCCCTGGTACTGTACCTAACCAAATTGGCAAAACTAAACCCCAATCAACTGTTCCTAAACCTAAGTGTCCCATTGATGTAAACACTAACAGAATGGAAGCTTGGGAAATATCTGTACCGACCAATTTTTGGGAATCAAGGCGGAAAAAGGTGATTAATGCTAGCGCAAACATTGAACCAGAAGCTACACTAGTCAAGCCAACTAAACAACCTAAAAATGCTCCTATTCCCATTGTTAATAACCGACCAGAATTAGTTGTTAAATCAAATTTGGGTGGAGAAGGTAAATTGACTTGGGGCAAAAAAAGTTTTAATAATGATTGTGTTATTGCGGAACAAGTAACTAACACCATCATAGTGCCAATTAAGCGAAGTAAAATAGTATCTAAATTTAAATCTTCAATTTGTCTGAGTAAATATAAAAGTCCGATTCCAGAAAGTGAACCTGGTACACTTCCCAAAGCTAACCATTTGACTATTTCACAGTCTAAAGTTTTTTGTTGCCAATGTTTAACGCTACCAATTACTTTCATTAAAGTGGCAGCTACGACATCAGAACTAACTGCGATCGCAGGTGGCACTTGAAACAAGAAAATCAACATTGGTGTAATCAACGATGCGCCGCCAATCCCTGTCAATCCCACCAAGATACCTACTATAAAACTCAGTGGTGTTAGTAGTAAATAACTCATATAACTCCCCTACTCAAAATATAACCTCCGAAACTACAGTCGCCGAGAACTTTACCTAATTTTTGCGATCGATTATCTTGCACTAAGACTCGGTTCATTTGCAACTCTCTTCAGCTTATTAAATTAACTCCGTTAATTCGCTCGACTTACCGTATTTTATCGGAAGTATTACCAAAAAGCTATAGATCGTAGTATCTGCCTATACAGAATCGCCCAAAAGCCTCTGTAAATTAGGTAAGCAGCAATTTAGTTCTTAATATTCAATTGAATAATTAATCACTTAAAGTTATTAATTCAACAAATAAGAATGTTTGATTTTATTGGTTTAGCTGCTTTATTACTTAGCTGCGGGAAAGGAAACAGATGATGATTGGGATTGCGATGGCTATTAACTCAAGTTGCTAGTTACCCAAAGTGCGATCGCATTTCGAGAAAAAGACAAAAAGAAGCGCAGCAACCAAGCCTACCTAAGTTACTTATCAGGGAAAGCTCCCACCAGCTTATTAGGTAGAAAAGTGTGGAATTTGTAAGTGTGGCAGGTTTTATATAAAGGCTTTTTTAAAAGTTATAGCCAAAATAAAACAGGTTATTTTTATTAAAAATCCAGAAAAAGTAACGGCATGGATAGATTTAGGAAAAAGACGGGTAATCTCACTAAAAACCGTCTCAATTCGATGTCGAGTAGCTTGTTTGTAAAAGCTTATCCAAGGAGGAGCTGCTCGATGCGAATTCTTTTTTCTTAACGCTTTTAAACCAATTTCGTCAATCAATAAGAGAGCATCTTCTGCCTGATAATCAGTGTAGGCTGAATCGGCATAAATTTCACTTAATGGTGGCAGATTCAGGGGGAGAGCATTTAACCCACGCACATCATTAGCCGCTACGGGGAAGGAGTCTAACAGATATTCTACATCAGAATTTGTTGCTTTGAGAAGCATACCAATTTGATGGAATAGGTCGTACATTAATTCCGATAAAGCGTGTAATCTCCGGCAAAATCTCGACTTATCTAACATTGCGGGAATTAAACCACTTTCTTGCAGATACACTCTAGCATGAGCTTGATTACCATGAAAAAATAAAGCGGCTACCAATGCAGTAGTTAAGACTTCCGCATCACTCATTAGTCGCCTTCTATCATCTTGGTGATTGATCGCTTCCTTGTACGTCATCAGTGATAGCATAAATAGCAATAATTTCGTTAATCATTTCCTCTCACAATTTCTCATTTGAGGGGATTTTATTCTATAGCCGACCCGCTCTGTGAAAAATGCTCAAAAAATCCAAATATGAGAGATAGTGCTGCCTCATCTCAGGGAAGCGATCGCACGACCCGGGAAAGTAACCTTATGTCCGTTGCTATATCTCTGTTACCCGCGTCGTGCGATCGCTCCGGGTAACTAGCAACTTGAGTTACTAGAATCGCCTTCAGTAATTAAGGTTTCACTTTTTATATTAGTTACTTATAGTAAGTAATGCAAGCCTTTATTTCTCTTTGACGAAAAGAGAACACGATGACTGAAGCCACAAAAATCACGACGCTCGATAACGGTCCTTTCCTGGTGGCTGGTTCTGTTTTGCTGACCGATGCTGAGGGCAATCAATTTCATGCTGAACGAGAGACGATCGCGCTTTGCCGCTGCGGAGCCTCCTACGGATGATAACTATATTGATTTTGAAGTTGGCTGTTCCGAAGTTGGATTTACTGGAGAGTATTCTCCAAATTCCCAGCGTAAAGGTGTGGCATTTCGCGTTTCGATTAACTGAGAAATGGTAAATTCGATCAGCCTTTGTGCGCCGGGAAAAGTCGAAAGCAGTTCTGTATCCCACAAAATTACTGCTTGTCCAGTTAATTGTAATGTATGCCCTTGGTCGAAATCAATAAACAGCAAACCAGCTTGCGAATTTTGGGCTAAATTTCCCAGAGTTTGGAACATATTATTACCTGCATAATCTGGAAAAAGTAAAGTTTTAGAATTAATTACTTGCACAAAACCTGGATAGCCTCCTCGATGAGAAGCATCAGCCCCTTGTGTATAATTAGCAGTGGCAATAAAAAAGGTATCTGCTTGATTAATCCAACTTTCATCTGCTGAATTTAAAGCATTTCTTTGGTGAATTTCTGGTGGTGGTAATTCTGCGATCGCACTAGTTTCTAAATAGCGAGTTTGAATATATTTAGGACAGTTGAAAAATGATTGCTGAATTTCCACTTGGAACATCTCTGATAGGTGCATCTTTACGTTCCCATTCAATCTTAATCGCTTCCGGTTGGATAAGTCTATAACTAATAAGCCAATAGCAGAATTTTTCTCCAAATTTTTGTGGAAAATATCTATATAATTAGAAGTGTGTTGAATTTGTATTATTTGGTCATTTAATACTTGAATAAATCCGGGCGATCCTGTTAGCAAAGATGCCCAAATAGTATTATTTGCTGCGATCGTACTGGCGATCGCCATTTGCTGAGTACTAAGAAAACTCAAAGCAGCAGGCTTAACTTTATTACAAATCACTTGTCCAATCCGTTCAGCCTCTTCTCGCACACCTGCACGAGTTTGAACAGCAATTTCTCCAGAATGAAAAGGCATCATTACATTATTAATTATTTGCTACTTACTACATTACAAACAAAAGATTAAAAATAACTGAGATTTCCGTAACTCAAAACACAAAATTTTCCTCTTTATTCTAAAGTCCAGGCATAGTTTCGTAACCAGGCAATTGTTTAATGTGATCGATCCAAGCAAGTATATTTGGGTAAGGCTCCAAAGCAACTTTACCTTCGGGAGCCAGTCCTACATAAGGATAACAAGCGATATCTGCAATGGTAGCAGAATTGCACTCCAACCAATTTCGATCTTGTAGATGAGTATCTATTATTTGCAGCACTTGTTTACCCTTTTGTTGCGCCGTTTCCCAATCAAAATCCATGCCAAAGCGAAAATGAAGTCGGGCAATAAATAAGCTGGTATTAATTTCATTAGCTGCAAATGACAACCACTGCATAACTTTTGCCATTGACTCGGCTTCTAATGGTAGCCAATCTTCCCGTTCGTATTTGCGCGTTAGATAAACCAGAATAGCTTGGGAATCTCGAATTAAAGTATCTCCATCCATTAAAACCGGAACCTGTCCAAGAGGATTGATCTCCAGAAAGTTAGCAGATTTATGTTCACCACTTGCCAAATCAATTAATACTCGTTCATGCTCTATTTGTAGCAATGACAGCATTAACCTAACTTTGTGACAGTTTCCTGACAATTCAGTGTGATATAACTTCATCATTGGCTTTTCATCTTCTATGTTTAAGGGTCATCAGCTAAAATACTGGTTAATATTATCACTGACATCAAGATCAGTTGTGGATCAGTTTAACTTGAATGAAATCGATCTTGTTTATTAAACCTTAAATATGGTATTGCACATCAACAGAAAATCTGGCAAATTAGTTTAAACATAAAAAAAATCTAAACTCTATCTTCCGTAACAATTAGACACAGTTGGTGGAAAAAGATTGTGGTAACACTCAAAGCTTCACAACAAGGTCTTGCATACATTAAAAAAGCTAGAAGCGAGAAAGGGTGGGCTGTTAGTGATTTCCGTTGGATTGAGACAGCCAGCGCATTTTTAGGCGCTTCTTGGGCAGAGGATGGAGTTCTTGCAATAGGCATTTCCGAGGGAACTTGGAAACGCTTCTTAGCTGGGAAATATCCCATCAATGCAGAGGCGTTCAAAGCGTATTGTCAAGTACTTGAGTTGAACTGGGAGGAAGTTGCAGAGGAGCAGGGGAGCAGGGGGGAAGAGGAGTACAGAGACACAGGGGAAGAAGGAAAATCAGTCAATGGAAGGCTTCAGGATTGGGGTGATGCGCCTGATGTTTCGGTGTTTTATGGTCGTGAGGTAGAGTTGAATACGGTTAGGCAGTGGGTGATTGAGGAAAATTGCCGTTTGGTGACGTTGTTGGGAATGGGTGGGATTGGGAAAACGGCGTTATCGGTGAAGTTGGCGAGAGAAATCGCCGAAAGTAGGGAAGTAGAGGAGTATTCAAAATCTAACATTGATTATGTAATTTGGCGATCGCTCCGTAATGCTCCCACTGTGGAAGAGATTTTGACAGAAATTATTCAGTTTCTTTCCCAGGAACAAGAAATTAATTTACCATCGAATTTAGAAGGAAGAATTACCAGATTACTCCATTATTTACGAACTTCACGCTGTTTGCTGATTTTAGATAATGCTGAATCGATTTTACAAGCAGGCGATCGCACGGGGCGTTATCGGACTGGATATGAAGGTTACGGGCAACTTTTGCGTTCGATTGCCGAAACATCACATCAGAGTTGTTTAATTTTAACATCTCGTGAAAAACCGCAGGGATTAGCTAAATTTGAAGGGGAAAGTTTACCAGTGCGCTCGCTGCAATTAAGCGGTTTACCTAAAGGCGTGGGGCGGGAATTATTCAACGTTAAAGGAACATTTACGGCAACAGATACAGAATGGGAAACTTTGATTTCGCGTTATGCGGGAAATCCACTGGCGCTCAAAATTGTTGCCTCTTCTATTCACGATTATTTTGATAATAATATTTCTTACTTTTTAGATACAACTCAACAAAGTGCGTTTTTGTTTGATGATATTCGTGACTTGTTGGCACAACAATTCCAAAGATTAACTGACTTAGAACGCGCAATTATGTATTGGTTGGCGATCGATCGAGAATCTGTCACTTTACCGGAATTACAAGCTGATTTCGTTACAACTATTCCCCCTCGTGAATTTCTGGAATCTTTGAATTCATTACAACGGCGTTCAATTATCGAAAAAAGCAACGCTAGTTTTACTCAGCAACCAGTTGTTATGGAATATGTAACAACTCATTTAATTGAGCAAGTTTGTGCAGAAATCAGCAGCTTAGAAGAAAGCTATGCAACTAATAAAATTTTCATCAATCATGCACTCCTGAAAGCCACTGCTAAAGATTACATCCGAGAAACCCAAGCTAACTTAATCTTGCAACCAATTATTGATGAATTAACTACAACTTTAGGAAGTTCCGAAAATATCTCAATTTGCCTTAGTGAAATTTTGAGCAATTTGCGAGGAAAACCTCCAAAAGAAACTGGATATGCAGCCGGAAATGCAATTAATTTGCTGCATCAGACTGGTGTAGATTTGACAGGTTTTGATTGTTCTGGATTAACTGTTTGGCAAGCTTATTTGCAAGGCGTTACTTTACACAATGTTGACTTTACTAACTCAGATTTATCTCGCTGTATTTTCACAGAAACCTTGGGAAATATTTTATGGGTTGCGTTCAGTTCTGATAGTCAGTTATTAGCCACCTGCGACACTGATTGTAATGTTAGGATTTGGGAAGTTAAATCAGGCAAATTGCTAGTTATTTGTCAGGGTCATAATAACTGGGTGCGCTTCGTGGTGTTTAGTCCAGATGGGAAAACCCTTGCCAGTTGTGGCGCGGACTGTACTGTAAAGCTGTGGAATGTGCAAGATGGTGTTTGCATTAAAACATTTATTGGACATCAACATGAGGTTTTTGCCGTTGCTTATAGCCCGGATGGACAACGCTTGGCAAGTGCGAGTGGCGATCGCACAATCAAACTTTGGGATATCTGCAATGGTCATTGTTTGCAAACACTGACCGGACACACAGACTGGGTACGTTCTGTCGCCTTCAGCCCAGACGGTAAAATCCTGGCTAGTGGTGCAGCAGATCATACCATTAGATTGTGGGAAGTGGGAGATGGGGAACATAGGGGAAAAGATGATAATTTAGAACTCAAAACTCAAAACTCAAAACTTCTAAAAGGGCATACTGGGTGGGTGCGTTCTGTGGCTTTTAGTCCTGATGGGGAAGTTTTGGCGAGTTCTAGTAGCGATCGCACCATCAAGCTTTGGGATTATCAGACAGGAGAATGTCTCAGAACTTACACCGGACATCAAGGTAGTGTCTATTCAATTGCATTCAGTCCCACAGGTGATTTAATTGTCAGCGGCAGTGGCGATCGCACAGTCAAATTCTGGGATTGCTATAGCGATAACTGTGTCAAAACATTGTACGGACAAACCAATGAAGTTTGTTGCGTTGCCTTTAGCTCAGACGAGCAAACTATTGCCTGTGTCAGCTTAGATCAAACCGTGCGATTGTGGGATTACCAAAGTGGACATTGTTTAAAATCTTGGTATGGCAACACCGATTGGGCACTTCCTGTGAGTTTTAGTCCGATCCCCCAATCCCCCCTTACTAAGCAGGGGGGCGCAGGGGGGATCTTGGCTAGTGGCAGTAATGACAAAACCGTAAAGTTGTGGGATTGGCAGACAGGTGATTGTATCCGCAGTTTGTCTGGACATACCGACTTTATCTATGGACTTGCCTTTAATGCAGACGGGCAAATTTTAGCCAGTGCTAGTACTGATTGTGTTGTGAGGCTATGGAAGGTCAATACTGGTCAATGTTTCCAAATTCTCCAAGGTCATGCTGATTGGGTATTTGCTGTTGCCTTTCACCCGGAAAATTTTGCTGTTGTTAGCGGCAGTGCTGATTGTACTTTGAAAGTGTGGAATTGGCAAACTGGTCAATGTTTAAAAACCCTGACCGGACACAGTGATAAAATTTTCGGAATTGCTTTTAGTCCTGATGGACAAATGATAGCGACTGCTAGTGCCGATCAAACAATTCGATTATGGGATTATCACTCAGGCGATTGCATCACGGTACTTGATGGACATACAAATCGTGTTTATTCAGTTGCATTCAGTCCTGATGGAAAGCTTCTGGCTAGTTCTAGTACCGATCGCACTGTCAAATTATGGGACTGGACAACAGAAGTGTGCCTCAAAACCTTTACCGGACATACCAATTGGGTGTTTTTTGTTGCTTTTAGTCCCAATGGACAAACCCTTGCTAGTGCTTCCCACGATCGAACAGTGCGCCGCTGGGATGTTAAAACAGGTCAGTGTATCGATGTTTACACAGGACATTCCCATCTGGTTTCTTCAGTTGCCTTTAGTCCTGATGGAAAAGCGATCGCCAGTGGTTCCCAAGATCAAACTGTGCGGATTTGGAATACTGATACGGGAGAATGCGATCGCATCTTAATTGCTAAACGTCTTTACGAAGGTATGAAGCTGACGGGGGTTAAAGGTTTAACTCCAGCGACGATCGCTACCTTGCAAATGCTAGGTGCGATCGTATAGTCGTTCTTGAAAGTGATGATTCTTCCCTATTTACTGTGCTAAATCATTAAGAAATATCGGCTCTCCCGTACCCTTAACCGAGCAGTATTGAATCCCTCCCAATAAGGTTTTTCTGGATTAAAACCTGGTTACTTGAGAATTGCCTCAAATGCTTCTTTGCTTTCCCACTGACCGTAATTGAACATTCTTGTACCATAAAATAAAGGTAATGCTCTTATCACTATTTAAATGCTTAACAGCTTAACTTCGCCAATTTACACTAAGCATAATTTTCTCCTAATTTTCTTTCGATCGCTTGAATAACTCTTTGATACTCCTCTTGCACATTTAAACGGTCTTGCTCCTCAAATAACCCTGACTGACTACCTCGAAAAACCATTTCTGCCTGCTTATATAGATGAGATTTGTATTTAGGATTTTCCGTGTAACTGGCAATGATAGCTATTGATTCCAATAACTTCAAATTGACAGCTAAATCTGATTTTCCATAAATTCTAATTTGATTAAAAGCGTTATCAATTAATTCAGTAAAACTTACAGTTTCGGTAATTAATCGCAAATTCTTTTCTTTGTCATAACGGTAAGGTGAGGGAAATTTCCTTTGGGAAAGATGGCATAGTCCATCGGTGATGTGTTCAATACAACGAATGGCAGTAAAAGGGTCATTAATCCCTGGAGAAAGGGCACGCATGGCAATTTCTACTAATTGCTCGATCGGAAATCCAATATCTTGTTGTTCTGTGCGTTCTTTACCTAAAATAAATACTTTACCTATTTCTTTGATAACTTTTTTATTTACCCTTTGAGCGGGGTAACTCATTACTAATGTTTTACCTTTAATAATAAATTTTCCCGGTCGAAATTCCAGGCGTAACAACAAATCATACTTACAAGCTATTTTCATTAATTGTTCATCATCAATAACTTGTAAATAACCTGTTTGAGAAGCTGGAATTGAGTAAGCTGCGGCAGCAAAATTTTCAGGAATTTCGGCAACTGCTCTTTCCTGTTTGTCTTTACCATGTCCAATTTTCTCAGGGTATAAATTCTCGATCGCTCTATGCAAATCCACGCTCACGCTCTTAATTACATGAGATGCTTGAATAATAGTTGAAGCATGATGAATGAAGAAAATTAGGACAGCAATGCTGGCGATCGCTAATAAAATTCCCACTGTGACTGAAAATTCTGGTACAAATAACTCGTAATCTTCTCCTCTTACTGTTCGCAGAATCAGCAAACAGTAAATAAATGTACCAATAAATGTCCCTAAAACGATCTGATTTCCCGTATCCTGCATAAAATTTCGGAGCAGTCGTGGGCCAAAGTTAGCAGATGCTAATTGTAGCGCCACAATCGTAATAGAAAATGCTGTAGCTGCCACACTTACCATCGAACCTGCGATCGCCGAAAGTAGCGATCGCGCCCCCTCTGGCCCACCTGTATAAATCCAACTCCATCGCTCCATCTTTACCTTATCTGTCTGGTCAAGGGTGAGGGTAGTAAAAGCTAAAATAATTCCCCCTAAAACCATTACTGACGGTAAAAACCAGTAGCTAGAATGGAGCGAATCCCACATTTTTGCTAGCTTAACATTTTTCATGATTTATTATTAAATGAAGATTAACCATTGCTATCTTTTTTTGCTTGTAATTCAACTAATTTTCGCAAAGAACCGCCTATACTGCGAGGTTTTGGAGCTTCCTTTTTGCCAACAGGCCAACCTTCTCGTTGACGGATGCGATCGCCATCTGTCTCCTCTGTTTGGTCATGAAATAGAATTTGTTGGGTGGGAAATGGTAGATCGACACCATTAGCAGTCAGCTTATTTTTAATCTCAGTTAAAACTTTATCTTGCAAATCTAAAGCATCAGATCTTCGCGGAGGTTGAATCCACCAACGAGCACGAATATTCACAGTACTTTCAGCTAAATCTACTACAATTGCATCCGGTGCAGGTTCTCTTAAAACTTCTGGAATTTCGTACATTGCTTCTAGAATTAATTGCCTAGCTCGTTCAATATCATCACCATAACCAATGCCAATATCGTATTGTAACCTCCGGTTTTCAAAAGCAGTATTAACTGTTACTGAATTAGTAAAAAGTTCGGAATTTGGAATTACTATGCGTCGTCCATCATAAGTTCTAATTGTTGTCGCTCTGGTTTCAATATGTTCAACAGTTCCCTCAAAATCCTTAAATACAATTTGGTCATTGATTTGAAATGGTTCGGTTAACAAAATCAAAATTCCTGCTAGAAAGTTTTGCAAAATATCCCGAAAAGCAAAACCGATCGCTACCCCACTAATTCCTAATAATTGCACCAAATCATTAGCTTTTATCGAAGGAATCACAATTGATAGAGCCACAAATAGCCCCACCAAAACTATAGCTCCCTGAGCTAATCTTCCTAGCACTAATCCTAAATTCCGTGCTTGGCGACGGTTGCGTGTTAATCTTCTAACTATTCTTTTAACTGCTCTACCAATAAAGAAAAAGATGAAAAAGACGATTACTGCGATCGCCAGATTAGGTAACAGAGCTAAGAAATCATTCATCATGCTCTGCAACTGTTGCCAAACTGCCGATATTTTTATATTCATTGCACTTCCTAACTCATCAATTATTACTTGATGTTATAAGTAAAAGCGCAAGTTAAAAATCTACCATAAGTTCAGTTATTCAATGTGCAAAAGTTTATGCTTTGGAGTAGCAGTGCATTAACTACGTTTTGGTGATTCAAGTACGCTGACATCAATTAGTGGTGTAATGTTAAATCCTTGTTGAAGTAACCGATTTTGAATAGCATTAGTAAGACGTTGGCGGATTTCTCGATCGGATACAGTCACACCTGATTTGCGTTGCACATAAACCACGCCGAGTAGTGTATTTTGCCTTTGAATACTAGGGCGAGTAAAGCGAACATTGGCTTCAATTAATTCTGCTAAATTACTTTCATTAACAGCTTTTTGGATTTGAGCAGTTGCACGTTGAGAACGAGTAGAACGCTGAAGTTCTGGAGAACTCCATAACTGCCAAGTTAATAAACCTATCAGTCCTACTATTGTGATTGCGACAGAAGATGGAAATAACCATTTCTTACCACGTTGATAGCGCACTCCTTGAGCAGATAAACCATAGATGCGGAAAATAATTGCAGCTGACAAATTAATGCCGACAAGTTGCAGAAGTAATAGAAAAATCCCATTAATACTCATATCCCATCTACCTATAGCACCTGCCATGCCTACTAATCCCGCTGGTGGGGCGAGGGAAGCTGCAACTAACATCCCAGTAGCAGCACCAGATACTAAACTACTTCTTTCTGATTGCATTAGGTTGAGAGCACCCGCTACTCCTGCTGCTAGAGGTAGTAATACTGCTACTGCTGATATTTGGCTATTTTGTACCATTAAACTGGTCGGAATTTCTTGTTGAAAAATTAGGCTGAGTGCCGCAGCTACTAAAATAGTTACTAACAAAGCGACAAAGTAGCGCAGTAAAGACCGCTTGAGCAATTTTTTGTCACCTTTAGCAGTAGCGATCGCCACATTCATTGCAGGCCCAGCAAAGGGTGCAATTAGCATCGCCGCAACTAACAAATAAGTTGTACTTGTATATAAACCAATCCAAACCACAACACCCGCTGTCGCTGCATATCCTAAAAAGCCACGCCAAGAACCAATACTCTGCAACCCACCAATGAACACTTCAATTGGGCTACGTTCCTGTACATTTGTTACTTGTTCCGGTGTTTCGGAAGCTGGGGGTTTAAGAGCAATTACACCATGAGGAAACATAGTAACGTGCAAGTTATCTATTTCTTCTAACTTGCCTAGCAGTTCCTCCACTCTCTGATTAGAGACATGAACGATAACTACATCAATGAGTTGATCGCCGCTATTTGCTTCCAATTGAGCCAGGTTTGTTCCTTTACAATCTTTAGCAATATTAAGGACATTTTTGCCGCAACCACGCGGGACTTGTACTATTAATTGGCGCATTTTATTTTACCTTCTTTTGTATTTATTTCACATATCACAAAGTATTTATCTCTCTAGCTAGAGGAGTATTTAATTATTTTTTCTTTAGGGTAAGAGGCAAATTTGGGTAAGAGTATGACTGCTGTAAGCTGTTCCGCATTTAAATTGGATTGTTTGGAAACAGAAGAAAATTCGTCTAATTCTCTCCCCTGCCCCCCTGCCCCCCTGCTCCCCTGCAATCTTAATAAGTGATTTAAATGCGTGACAGCTTAGTAGCAATCTCCCCAAGCAAATCTTAATAAATAGGAATTATTATTTCTGGCTTAAGTAGTATTGTAATACGCTTTATTGACTATTGATTTTTAGAAAAATCTCAGGCGAGTTCCTTTAAATCCTTGAAATCACGATGCCACCAAATGTCCCGGCTTAGGTTGGTAGCCAGAATCGTCACACAACTTGCAAATCAACCCATACCTTCAAAATCTGAACTTACCCTATCCGAAACTTAACTCGAAAACTGTCACCTATTCTCAACTCCTTAACTTTTCTGTATCGACCTCAAGATTAGCTCATTCTATAAATAAGACATCATCAATAAATACTTTTGGAGCAACGACTATGCAACTCGTAAATCGCGGTGCTAACTATTCTGATACATCTTCATTGTTACAAAATAATACCCAGCTTTGCTATCGGGGTGCTAAATATTTCCCTACGATTTCATCACCCCGACACAATATCGAACTTTCTTATCGAGGTAATAAATATTGTTCCGTAGGTTCTCCAGCGATCGCACCAGTAGCAAATCAAAAGCTCTCCTATCGTGGTACTACCTACTATCATGGAGAGGCAGTTGACACTTTAAATTAGTCGCTGCCAGGTAATAAATCGCTTTTGATGAGAGTGGAAGCGATCGCTCTGGCTCAATAATTTGAGCGCTCGCTTTTTACTGGGAAAAAATCCGAATTACATACAATTAACCAAGTGCAGTGTGACAGAAATAACTATTCAAATTTTCTAACAGGGTGTATACAACTTTTAGATTAGCTAATTGCTACTGGGTGTAACCTACAATCAGATATTAGCTCAATGCTTGCTCAACTCTGTTATAAGTATTATGATCCAAACAAATATTTACACTTTATTCAGCGCGATCGTAGGCAAACAAGCCCGATCCACCGATAAAGTAAACAACATCACTCATTCACAGTCACTTTCCTTGAAAACTCATCTCTTTGATTCTTACAAAACTCGACTCTCACGGCGAATAGCTCTCTCTGTCTTTGCCAGTTTTATAGTCATTGAGGGAGTAGTTTTTATTCCTTCAGTAAACCAAAAGAGTCAGGAACTAGAAAATCAACTCAAAGAGGTGACTTCAGCAAAAATTGAGTGGATTGTGCGGACTTACCCAAATGCCTCTTCAGAAGAGTTACTAACTCGTATCCAAGCACTTCAAAATAAACCGATGTTAAAGGATTTGTTGGGAGGTGTGTTATATCGAGCTTCAGATGGTAAAGAGTTAGGCAAGTTTGGCGAACAACCCAGTTTATCCTGGGAAATGGTTAGCCAACAACAAATGCAACAAAGATGGTTTAAATTTGAGCAGCGTTATGATGCTGTTTGGTTCCCAAAAGAAATGGGAAATGATTATCTTTTGATTATTCGTCACGATGCACTCTCAATTCAACAAGAACTTTATGTCTATGTGGCTAGAGTTGTGGGAATTGTGTTACTAATTTCTGCGTTTATTACCTTTGTAACAATGAGTGTAGTGCAATCTGTGGTAATTGTGCCGATTTTAAAACTCCGAGATAGTTTGATGGAAGCATCGATCGCTCTACAACAAGATCGAATTAACCCGAAATCTTATTTAATGGCGGTAAATCGTCAGGATGAATTGGGAGAAGTGATCGCTGCTTTTAATGAGTCATTTTTGCGAAATTATGAAGAAATGAGTCGCCGCAAACAGGCGGAAGCAGAAGCGCAAACGGAACGAGACAAAGCCGAAAAATTACTGTTAAATATTTTACCAGAACCGATCGCCCAAGAATTAAAACAAGGTCGCCGTAGTATTTGTGATGGCTTTGCCGAAGTGAGTGTTTTGTTTGCTGATATTGTTGGATTTACAACTCTTTCAACCCTAATTTCTCCCAATGAGTTAGTCGCTTTATTAAATCAAATTTTCTCTACTTTTGATGATTTGAGCGATCGGCATGGATTAGAAAAAATCAAAACGATTGGCGATAATTATATGGTAGCTGGAGGTTTACCAATTCCGCGCCCCGATCATGCCGAAGCGATCGCTCAAATGGCTTTAGATATGCTCGACGCGATCGCCAAACTGGACTTTCAAGTTGAAGGCATGGAACCCCTCAGCTTGCGAATTGGCATTAATACTGGGCCTGTTATTGCTGGGGTAATTGGTAGTAAAAAATTTATCTACGATTTGTGGGGAGATGCCGTCAATACCGCCAGCCGGATGGAATCTCATAGTTTACCCGGTTGTATTCAGGTAACAGAAGCAACTTATCAATGTTTGAAAGACAAATACTTATTTGAAAAACGAGGTAAACTTACAATTAAGGGAAAGGGAGAAATGGTTACTTACTGGCTCAAAGGAAGACACCCGTAAGCTTTAGTTAGTATTACATAAAAACGATTTTGTCAAGACCAATTTTACCAATGGCTAACTGATCCACATTGATCTTTCCAGCGGAATTTTAATGGGACAAACTGAGAATCAAATGGGGATAAGATAAATCCTTCCTGAAGATTGCAAAGTAGAAAATTGAGAGTGTAAATGTGATGGTATTACAAAGCGTACAGCCGATCGAGAAAATGAATGCAAAGAGTTTAATTCCTTTTGAAATCGCGCTCAAGATTGCTGATACAGCCGTATTTGCTCAAACAGCCAGACATTTAAAAAATATTGAAGTGGCTGTTTTGCGAGGAGCTTTGCAGGGGCAGAAATACGACCAGATTGCACAAGAATATAGCTATGCTCCTGAATATATCAAGCATGATGTCGGGCCTAAGTTGTGGCAAATCCTCTCCTCTAGCTTGGGTGAGAAAGTTAGCAAAACCAACTTGATGGCAGTTTTGGCACAACGGGCAGATTGCGTAGGGCAAAGTGTGCAGAGAAATGAGAGAGAACAGGAGAAAATTGCCAAACAAGGAAACAAGCAAGCAGAGACGATTCAGGAAGAGGGGAAAAATCTCAAATCTTTTAGCCTTGCAGCCTCTAGAACTATTCATCTAAAATCCTTGGAGCCTCCTGTTGGGGTGTTACCATTGGACTCTGCGCTCTACGTGGAACGTCCTCCGGTTGAGGTTCAGTGCTATGAAGCGGTAATGCGATCGGGTACACTGGTGCGGATTCATGCACCCAGTCAGATGGGCAAAACCTCTTTGATGATCCGCATTCTGGCTCATGCAAAACAACAGGATGCTAATGTGCAGACAGTAGCATTAAATTTGCAGAAAACTGAAAAGACTATTTTTACAAATAGCGATCGCTTTTTGCGCTGGTTTTGTGCCGCACTTACCCGTAAACTTCAGCTACCGTATCAGGTCGATCAATACTGGAATAATACATTCAACAGCCAAGAAAACTGCACAAGCTATTTTGAAAACTGCATATTACCAGAAATCAATGGGGTTTTGGTTTTGGCATTAGATCAAGTAGATGAGATCTCTCGTCACCCGCAAATAGGTGATGATTTCTTTCCATTACTCAGGTCTTGGTATGAAAGCAGCGGGAATCCACAATGGAAAAAGTTGCGATCGATTGTTATCCATTCTTCAGAAGATTCTGTGCTTTTAGATATTAATAAATCAATTTTGAATGTAGGATTGGCGATCGAGTTAAAAGAATTTACAGCCAATCAATTATTTAACCTAGCCCAAAATTATGGGCTAAATTTATCCAATACCGAATTGGATAAATTAATGCAACTTGTAGCTGGTCATCCTTTTTTAGTGCAGCAAGTATTCTATTACTTAGTAACTCAAGATCTAACTTTAGAATCACTTCAAATTATGCCATAATTACCTTAATACAACAATTACTGCGTTACTTATTTATAGACTAATTTGAAGAGCATAGAGATGAAGGTTAAAACCAAGATAGTGGAGATTCTGCGATCGCGTGGCGATCGACAGTATGGTGGAGAAGCGGTCAGTCAACTAGAACACGCTTTACAATGTGCTACTTTGGCAAGAGATTGTGGAGCAAGTAATGAACTAGTGATAGCCTGCTTGCTTCATGATTTTGGGCATTTGGTACACTCTTTAGGAGAAGATGGGTTGCAAACTGGACTTGACGATCGCCATGAATATCGCGTAATTCCTTGGTTACGTCCTTTGTATTCAGAGGCAGTTACCGAACCTATTCGCCTCCATGTTCAAGCTAAACGCTACCTTTGTGCTGTTGAGCCGTCCTATTTCGCCAGTTTATCACCTGCTTCGCAACAGAGTTTAATCTTGCAAGGTGGTATTTATTCCCCAGAGGAAGCGGCAGCTTTTATTAGCTTACCATTTGCAGAAGATGCGGTTCAACTTCGGCGTTGGGATGAACAGGCAAAAATTCCCGGACAGGTAACGCCATCTTTGGAGGATTTTATGACTTACGCACTTTAAGCTTTATCTTTTGTCGATTGTAAGCCTAAGCTCGATTAGCGAATTTATCTAGTTTTGCCGTAAAGTTGGACAATTGCTCTTTCGGTTGAACCTGGACGAGATCGATAAATTAGGGTGACATAACGGATGGCACGATCCTGTCCTGGGAGATCGATCGCTCTTGATTCTTTGCCTTTGCCAATATATTGTCGCAAAGGGGGATTAAGAGTTACGCCATTGCGTAAAGTGACGCTCATACTGAGAATTTCAATCCCCGTTTCTTTGACTCTTAATTTGAGGAAAGCATACTGTCTTCCAGAGTTTACTGGAATTACGTCGCGATCGGTAACTAAACGAACACTTCGCTCTCCCAAAAATTCCCACCTATCTGCTAATGCTGGTGCGATCGATCCTAACAACGTCAGATTAAAAGCCAGCAAACTAACAATAATCGTTCTTTGTTTCATAAAAAACCTCTAGTTGGTAGTTGGTAATTAGTAATAGCAGGACTTACGCAACTGGCACATTCAAAAAAGTACTAGAGTACGTTGTTGCGCTTTAGCGCTAAATCTGGGGCTAAAGCCCAACAACGTACCTCAAACTTGCAACGCATTATTCATCGTCACCTTTTGGCATTTTACTCTTGTAAGAACCACCACCATCAACCCTTAGTTCAATACCTGTCACCCAACTAGCAGCGGGAGAAGTTTATTTTAAAGGGAAGTTTTTTGAGTATTTTGATAATGACGTAACCAAAACCAGGACAGAATTGCTGCTAAGAAAAGGGCGATCGCACTCATCAACATCATCTGCGTTACCCCAACTGTAAAAGCAGCCTGATAATTACCAACTAAACCTTTCAACTGCTCTTGAGGAATGGCAAATTGAGCAGAAATTGAAGGTAAATCGCTACTTAAAACCTTCTGCAATAATTCGTTTACTTTCCGAATTCGCTCTTCGTTCAATCCCGCTTTAGTGAGTTCGTCAAAATAATAATTACGCCCGAAAGTTGTCACCAAAGCAACTGTTACTGCTATTCCCATCGCATTTCCTAATTGCATGAATGCGTTATTAGTTGCTGAAGCCACACCTGCTAAATTTGGAGGTGCAGAACTTAACAAGGCATTCATTCGCGGAATATTTGCGATCGCCATCCCTGCACCTAACAACAACATCGGTATTAGCAATGTCCAAAGTGTTAAATCAGGACTAATCAACCGCGAAAACAGAAACATTGCCAAAGCAAACATTGCTGTTCCTGTAACAATCAAAGTGCGAATTTGAAAGCGATTAACTAAAGTACCAGAAATGATGTTAAAAACAAACAGCGCTAATGTTAAAGGCAGCAACATTAATGCTGATTCAACGGGAGATTTTTTCAGTAAAACTTGGAAGTAATTGGAAAGATGAAAAAAGACTCCGGTTTGAGCAAAGGAAAACAATAAAATTAGTAAAGTTCCCAGTGAAAAAGCAGGTTTTTGAAATAGGGATAATTCCAGTGCAGGCGATTCTACACGCACTTCCCACCAGATGAAAATGCCTAAAATTATCAGTCCGATCAATACTGGAATCAGCACTCCCGCACTGAAAAAACCACCAGCGCCACTTGCCTGACTAATGCCATAAATTAGGGTGAATAATCCGATCGCACAAAGTAAAATTCCTTGCCAATCTAGTTTGTGACTTCCAGCGGCTTTACTTTCCGAGACAAACCGCAACATGAGGAAAATAGTCAGAAATCCGAGTGCAATCACTAAAGTAAAGACCGATCGCCAACCAAAAGCCTGATTAAAATATTGAATTAATAGGGATGATAAACCTCCCATTATGCCTAATGTTGCGCCGTAAATTCCGATCGCTTTCGGACGTTCTTCTTTATCAAAAGTAACAGTAATAATCGCTAACGCCAAAGGATTTACCAATGCTTGACAAACCCCATCCATTGCCCGAATTCCAATCAAAGCACCAGCGCTAGATGCCAACATTGATAAAATTGCGGCTGCAACAATGCCTCCTGTACCAATTAGAATTAACCTACGTCGCCCGTAAATATCTCCTAATGTACCTCCGCCCAAAATGAATGCTGCCAGCATTAAAGTTGAAATGCTTGACATTAAACCGATCGTTGCTTGGGGTGCATTTAAGTCTTTTTGAATTGCTGGGATAATCATATTCAGAATACCTGAATCGATCGCCACCATCAGCACAGCAATAATACAGGCAAATAAAACCATCCACCGCCCGCGATCGCGTTGTGGACTCGTGATTGCAGAAGTCATAACTTTAATGTTTCAAGAAATAAGAGACAGGGAGCAGAAAACCCTGATTTTGAGAATGGAGGGCTGAGAACTGAGATTTCGATAAATCAAAGATTTATGAAGTAATCAAACTCAAGTTTCAACCTCAGTATATTCAATGGAATAGATTGGTTTACCATACTTAAATTGAGCGATGCCTTGATTCTGGGCAGCTTGCAGGGGAGTTTGCCAAATGTTAATCAATGTTGCTGCATGGGTTAGGCGATCGTCACCTTGGATCAGTTGGCTAAGTGCCTCTGTCACAGCATCTTGTTGTTGTTGCAGCGTTTGATTAATTTTGCGGCATTCGTCTGCTTCTAGCGTAAATAAATCAATGTTATCTGGTGTTAAATCTCCCAACAACTCACAGTTGGGAAAAGTCTTGAGTATCTGTGCAGATTGCAGAACAAAATCCAGAGAACCTAAATCTGCCGAAGAAGTTGCCGCCCAATCGCTTGCATCTGTTTGAATGCCGTAATATGCGCCTGTGAATGTATACACAACATTCCATCCCCAAACCTCTGACGAAGGAAGAGCAAACTGATTATCAAAATCGGATTGAGTTGGTTGTTCGTGGTGGATATAAATATCGGGATGGAGCGGCTGGATTCGTTGATAACCCCATAGCTCAATAGCTTTTTGCCGAGATGGAAAGTCGTGGGGAATGCGACTCCGAAGCAGCTTATCGGTTTCAGAACAGAGTAACTGAATGCGATCTTTGAGATTCAGCGCTTCTTCATTGGTTAAGCTGCGGTTGAGTTCCTGTTGCAGACTATCCATTACTGTCGTAGCGACATTACCATCCTGCCAAACTTGTCTCACTGTATATTCAACAAAATGGAATCTCAAACGCTCAAAGGGGTATTGCATGATTTAGCTTCCTTTTCCAACCATCTTCCGATAATACAATGCTAGGCTTACGGCTCTTTCATACTCATGATAGAGAACCGCAGCCAGCCTGTTAAAATTACGCTTCTACGCCAAAATCTGCACGTAGCTTGGCTTCCTGTTCATCGCTCAGGTTAGATTGAATTAATTCGCCTCGTTCTTCTGGGGCGAAAGCAGCTTCTACTTTATCGACTGTCACTTGACCAGTCAGCAAAAACAAGGCGGAAGTTCCTTCAGTTACTTTGCTTTTCACATCGTTGATAAAGCTGTCATCAATTCCATAATCGGTAAAATGACCGGAAATTGCACCGATCGCGGCTCCCATTGCCATTCCCAGGAAGGGTAAAAAGAAGATCAGTCCAAACAGCATTCCCCAGAATGCACCACCTAATGCTCCTGCTCCTGCTGTATTCATCGCTTGATAAGTTTTCGGACGTTTGCGACCTTGGGGCCAAGAAACGATCGCCGCATCAATAACCTGGATAAGTTGCTGTTTTTGCAAGTCTTCTAGCTTGCTCAGAGCCTTATCTGCACCGTCAGCTGTACTAAATTTCCATACCGTCAATGTTGCCATAATTTAAGTTTCCCTTCACTGAATATTGAGCCAACATAGCAATTTTTACTGATTTGCCCTTAATTGTTTAACAAACAAAAGTGACAAACTTGATGAAAAAAAGTTTCCTGAAATTGAATTAGAGCCTTGAGTACAACAGTAAGCTATCCTCAAGCAAGGTGATTGAGCGTAATGTTGCCGCCCGGTTTATTGTTACCAGTAACAGATCCAAGTGTACAAACACCTGAGCGATCGCATCGAGAGCCCAAGCAACCTGTGTTGCTGTAGTTCCAGTCAATTATCTATGTGTTCGAGTATCACCTAAATTGACGTGCGGAATGTGGGCTAAAAAATTATATAAAAATTCTAGTTTTTTTGGTAATATGAATAATCCGCCCTTTGGGGGCGGAATTTTCTTAGCCAAACAAGGTTAATTCCCGATTCTTGATTGTCAGATGTACTTGCTGGATGCAAGCATTCAACCGTTCTGCTAAAACCTGAACATGAGGCAAACGCAGGATCGTAACATGGTTGCCTGGAACACAGTGGACATCCACTGGTCGGCTAGAAAAGGCATCCCAACCCAAAGCTTTCTCTCTAAAAAATTTTGAATATTCAAGAAGTTCCGGATCGGAAATCTCAGACTCATCCACCGCAAAAACGTCACTAGAACGAAATAAACTAATGGGGACTGGATAAAACAGTTCTGGGACATAAACAGTCATACTTTCAGCCCGGTAAATTTCTAACACCTCGGACAAATAACTTGGTTCAGCATCAGGAGGTAAAAGATCGGCCATTTTCAAGGAATCTAAAACATATTGAACTTGTGCCTCTGGAGCCAAAGATCGAAGTTGTTCAGCATCCAAATTTAACTCTTTACCATAGACAGCTTTCATGGAGTAATCAAAACTTATCATCCATGAAGCAACATCCAACTTATCTAGCAGTTCCAGGTAAGACCTTGGTATTGCCGCTGGTGCTGTAGTATCAAGAATAGCCAGCAGAGCAACTTCTTCTCCGCGATCGAGCAACTGTAGTGCCATTTCATAAGCTATTTTACCACCAAAAGAATGTCCAGCCAAAAAATATGGCCCTTGGGGTTGTACTGTCTGCATTGCCTGAATGTAGCGAGTGGCTTTCTCCTCAACAGAAGTCATGGATACCAACTTCTGCTTGTCATAATTTGCTTGGAAACTGTAGAGAGGTTGGTCTTTTGGGAGACAACGGGCTAAGTTATACAAATAGAACGGATAGCCACCCGCGCCGGGAACACAAAACAAAGGTGGATGCTCACCCATCGACTGAATAGCTACCAAAGGAGAATTACTGAAAGTATCCACACCTTTTTGCAGCACAATTGCTAACTGTTCGATCGTAGGATTTTCAAACAGAGTAGTTAAAGGGATATCCTTACCAAAGTGTTCCTTAAGTTGAGCCATTAAGTAAGGAGCTAACAGAGAATGACCACCAAGGTCAAAAAAGTTATCTTTTACCCCCACCAGGTTAAGTTTGAGAATTGTTGACCAGATTTGTGAGAGCATCACTTCTACGGGGTTCCGGGGTAAAACAATGGTGTCCGAACTAGTGCGATCGGAAGGTGCGGGTAAGGCACGACGATCGACTTTACCACTCGGAGTTAAAGGCAAAGTCTCCAATAACACAAAAGCACTCGGCACCATATAATCTGGTAATTTCTCTTTCAGGTATTGCCGCAGTTCGTTGCTTGTCGGTGTCGCTGACGGTTGCGATGTGATGTATGCAACTAGGCGTTTATCTCCGGGTGTGTCTTCCCGGACGATCGCTACAACCGCTTGGACTTGAGGATGCTGCCCCAAAATTGCTTCGATTTCACCCAATTCAATGCGGAAACCTCGGATTTTCACTTGATTGTCAATCCGTCCCAAGTATTCGATGTTCCCATCCGGTAAGTAACGGGCTAAGTCTCCGGTTTTGTAAAGTCTTGGGGGTTGGGGGGTAGGTGTTAGGGGTTGGGGAAATTCTTCTTCCCTACACCCTAACACCTGACCCCTATCCCCGAAGGGATTGGTGATGAATTTTTCACTGGTTAATTCTGGTCGGTTTAGGTAGCCTCTGGCTAGGGAAACACCGCCTATGTGCAATTCTCCAGGGACTCCGATTGGTGTTGGCTTACGAGATCGATCGAGAATGTAAATTTGAGTGTTGGCTATGGGACGACCGATCGGTGGCAGTAACGACCAACTTTCTCCTGTCTGATTTACGGTAAAACTGGTAACTACATGACTTTCCGAAGGCCCATAATGATTGTACAAAGTGCAGTTACTTAGCTGATTCAACCACTGGGTAATTGCCGGAGTCATCTGTAACTGTTCCCCAGCTGTGATGATTTCCGTCAGACACACAGTTGATTGGCTTTCCATAGCTACCTCAGCTAACTGTTGTAAGCCGACAAAAGGTAGAAACAGTCTTTCTACTGCTTGTTGCGAGAGTAAATCTAATAAAGCTTTTGGTTCTCGACGCAATTGCTCGCTAATCAACAATAATGTCCCACCACTACACCAAGTAGAGAACATTTCTTGACATGAGACATCAAAGCTAATTGGCGCAAATTGTAGGGTTTTTCCTCCTTGAGCCATTGTCGAATTTTGCACTTGCCAAAGCATCAGATTCACCAAAGGTAGGTGATTCATGGCGATGCCTTTGGGTTTTCCTGTGGAACCAGAGGTATAAATTATGTATGCTAAGTTCTCCGGTTGGACATCACAAATCAGATTATCCCCACTGCACTCTTGAATCACTACCCAGTTAGTATCCAAGCAAACTAAGTGTGCTGGATGTGTAGGTAGAGACGTTGTATACAACGTCTCTACGAATTTTTGTTGTGTCAGCAACACAGGAACTTGTGAGTCTGACAACATCAAGCTTAAACGCTCAACTGGATACTCTGGATCTAGGGGAACATAAGCACCACCTGCTTTGAGAATTCCCAACACTCCCACAAGCATTTCGAGCGAACGTTCCACACATAAGCCTACGGGTATATCTGCACCCACACCTAATGAACGCAAATAATGTGCTAATTGATTGGCTTTGGCATTCAATTGGGAGTAAGTTAGTTGTTGATTCTCAAATACTACTGCTACTGCATCGGGTGTTTTCTCTACCTGTTGTTCAAATAACTGATGCAGACATTGATTAACCGGATAATCTATTTGAGTATTGTTCCATTCAATTAACTGCTGTTGTTCAGTTGCAGTTAAGATTGGTAGTTGGAAAATCAGCGCTTCTGGATGGGCGACAATTCCTTCAAGCAAGGTGACAAAATGCCCTGCAATCCGCGTAATTGTACTAGCCTCAAACAAGTCAGTATTATATTGCCAACATAGTTGCAAAACTCCCTGAGCTTCCATCACCGCTAAATTCAGATCGAAATCTGCACCGCGTTGATGTCCGAGTAAAAATGGCTCCATCTGAAGCACTTGTTCTCGACTATGTAATGAATTCTCTATTGGTTGACACCACCGATGCGATTGCCAGGTAAAAATCACTTGACACAAAGGAGGGCGACTGGGATCTCGCTCTGGAGCAAGTTTTTCTGTCAAGCGAGAAAATGGATAATCTTGATGTTTTTGAGCCTCTTTTACAGTGTTACTAACTTGAGCCAGGAGTTCTGTGAATTTAACGTTTTTTTCCAGAAAAATTCGTAAGGGAACCAGATTAACGAAGTAGCCAATAATTGCTTTAAAATCTCCACTTCTATGCCCTCTCATTGGGCTTCCTATGAGGATTTCTTCTTGGTTAGTGTAGCGATAAAGCAGCACGTAAAATGCGGTTAGCAGAATTTGATAAAGGGTTTTACCAGAAGTTTGAGCCAAATTATTGAGTTTTTCAATTAACTGCTCTTCTAACCTAAAAAGAAGCGTTTCTCCTTGATAAGTCTGTCTGGGTGGGCGGGGTTTGTCTGGGAGCAAATTCAAAATTGGCAATTCGCCAGCTAATTGTTTTTCCCAGTATTGCCAATGTTTTTCTTCCCTCTCATCCGATAGCATTTCTGACTGCCATCGAACAAAATCTATATATGATTTATTCTGGATTAAAGAGCCTTCAACACTCTCTGCTTTTTCTTGATTTGCTGATTCGATTTGGGCAGTATACAAAGCCTGAAATTCCTTCAGCAGTATATCAAAAGACCACATATCACCCGCAATGTGGTGCATTGTTAACAACAGAACATGAGCTTTTTCAGAACAAGTAAACAAATTAATCCGCAAAACGGAATCTGTTTCTAGGTTAAATGGGCGATCGGTTTCCGCAAATATCCTCTCCTTTAAATAATCTTCACTCCAGTGGGAAGCATCTATTAACTCAATACTCAATTCCTGTGCTTCATTAATTTGCTGGAGTGGTTTACCTTCATGACTAGTATATGTAGTTCGGAGAATAGGATGGCGTTCAACAATCTTATTCCATACAGTGATGAAGGCAGAAATATTTAAAGGTGAATTAATTTTGGCGGTGATAAATATATTATAGGCGACACTCTCTGGAGCTATTTGGTAGAGCAACCATAAGGCTTGTTGACCATAAGAAAGCGGATAAGTTTCTATTACTTTTGTGTTCATTTGAGTTCCTTAAAATCTTTTTTTTCCAAACTTCAACACTCGGTACATAATCCGCCCAAAAAGGGCAGAATCTTCAAAAGTCAGATCAGGCGAATTGCCCGTTGTTAGTTGTTAATTTTGCTTGCTGGATGCAAGTATTTAACTTTTGGGCTAACACCTGAACATGAGGGAAATGCAACATCGTCGTATGATTGCCAGGGACAAAATGAACATCCACAGGTGTTCCAGAAATAGCACTCCAACCAAAGGTGGAATCCTGAAAAACCTCACGGAAAAACTCATTTTCTTCGACTTTAATCTCACTAGAGCGAAACAGAGTAATACGGACAGGATAAACCTGTTGTTGTGGGGAATACTTAGCTTTATGGTCAGCCATGAAAGATTGCAACAGATGCAACAAATAAGTGGAATCAGCATCAGGAGGTAGGATATCAAACTTTTTCACGTACTCCAGAACATATTGAATTTGTGCGTCTGGAGCCAAAGATATAAGCTTCTCGACATCCAATTCCAAATCAGATGCAAAAGTAGCTTTCATTGCACCAACTAAATCAATCAACCATTGAGTATCATCCCAATCATCTGAAGTTTTGCCAAAGCCTGGTGGTGTTGTATCAAGAATAGCCAACAGAGCAACTTCTTCTCCCCGATCGAGCAACTGCTGTGCCATTTCATAAGCTACTTTACCACCAAAAGAATGCCCAGCTAAAAAATATGGGCCTTGGGGTTGTACTGTCTGCATTGCTTGAATGTAGTTAGCAGCTACCTCCTCAATATGGGTAACAGGTGATATTTCCTGCTGGTAATAATTTTTTTGGAAAGTGTAGAAAGGTTGGTCTTTTGGGAGACAACGAGCCAAGTTATACAAGTATAACGAATAGCCCCCCGATCCGGGAACACAGAACAAAGGTAGATGCTCACCCATTGGCTGAATTGCCAGCAAAGGAGAATCACTCCTAGTATCGGCATCTTTTTGCACTACAGTTGCTAACTGTTCGATCGTCGGATTTTGCAAGAGAGTAGCTAAAGGGATATCGTTATTAAACGCCTGCTTAATTTGCGCCATTAAATAAGGAATTAACAGGGAATGACCACCAAGGTCAAAAAAGTTATCTTTTACCCCCACAAGGTCAAGTTTGAGAGTTGTTGACCAGATTTGTGCGAGTTTCAGTTCTACGGGGTTCCGGGGTAAAACAATTGTATCCGAACTACTGCGATCGGAAGGTTCGGGTAAGGCACGACGATCGACTTTGCCACTGGGAGTTAAAGGCAAAGTCTCCAATAATACATAAGCACTCGGCACCATATAATCTGGTAACTTCGCTTTCAGGTATTGCCGCAGTTCACTGCTTGTCGGTGTTGCTGACGGTTGCGATGTGATGTATGCAACTAGGCGTTTATCTCCGGGTGTGTCTTCGCGAACGATCGCCGCAGCCGCTTGGACTTGGGGATGTTGCCCCAAAATTACCTCAATTTCGCCCAATTCAATGCGGAAACCTCGGATTTTCACTTGATTGTCGATCCTTCCCAGGTATTCGATGTTCCCATCCGGTAAGTAACGGGCTAAGTCTCCGGTTTTGTAAAGTCTTGGGGGTTGGGGGGTAGGTGTTAGGGGTTGGGGAAATTCTTCTTCCCTACACCCTAACACCTGACCCCTATCCCCGAAGGGATTGGTGATGAATTTTTCACTGGTTAATTCTGGTCGGTTTAGGTAGCCTCTGGCTAGGGAAACACCGCCAATGTGCAATTCTCCTGGGACTCCGATCGGTACTGGCTTACGATATCGATCGAGAATGTAAATTTGAGTGTTGGCTATGGGGCGACCGATCGGGGGCAGTAACGACCAACTTTCTCCTGTCTGATTTACGGTAAAACTGGTAACTACATGACTTTCCGAAGGCCCATAGTGATTGTACAAAGTGCAGTTACTTAGCTGATTCAACCAATCAGTAATTGCTGGTGTCATCTGTAACTGTTCCCCTGCGGTAATAATTTCCCTCAGACACACAGTTGATTGGCTTTCCATAGCTACCTCAGCTAACTGTTGTAAGCCAACAAAAGGTAGAAACAGTCTTTCTACTGCTTGTTCAGAGAGTAAATCCAATAAAGCTTTTGGCTCTCGACGCAATTGCTCGCTAATCAACAATAATGTCCCACCACTACACCAAGTAGAGAACATTTCTTGACATGAGACATCAAAGCTAATTGGCGCAAATTGTAGGGTTTTTCCTCCTTGAGCCATTGTCGAATTTTGCACTTGCCAAAGCATCAGATTCACCAAAGGTAGGTGATTCATGGCGATGCCTTTGGGTTTTCCTGTGGAACCAGAGGTATAAATTACATAAGCTAAGTTTTCCGGTTGAACATCACAAATCAGATTATCCCGACTGCACTCTTGAATCATTGCCCAGTCAGTATCCAAGCGAGTTAAGTGTGTGGGATGTGTAGGTAGAGACGTTGTATACAACGTCTCTACAAATTTTTGTTGTGTCAGCAACACAGGAACTTGTGAGTCTGACAACATCAAGCTTAAACGCTCAACTGGATACTCTGGATCTAGGGGAACATAAGCGCCACCAGCTTTGAGAATTCCCAACACTCCCACAAGCATTTCGATCGAACGTTCCACACATAAGCCTACGGGCACATCTGCACTCACACCTAATGAACGCAAATAATTTGCTAACTGATTGGCTTTGGCATTCAATTGGGAGTAAGTTAGTTGTTGATTCTCAAATACTACTGCTACTGCATCGGGTGTTTTCTCTACCTGTTGTTCAAATAATTGATGCAGACATTGATTAAGCGGATAGTCTACTTGAGTATTGTTCCATTCGGTTAATAGTTGATGTTGTTCAGCCGGAGTTAACATTGGTAGTTGAGCAATTGGCGTTTGGGGATTGGCGACAATGGCTTCTAGCAGGGTGACAAAATGACCCAACATCCGGCTGATTGCACTATCATCAAACCGATCGCCATCGTAGTACACCTTCAGCAATAACTGTTCTCCGGGTCCGACTAAAATTGTCAAAGGATAATTTGTTTGTTCGATCGTTCGGAAATTAGAAAACGAAAAACTATAATTTTCTTCTAGGCTCTCACTATCCACCGGATAATTCTCGAACACCAGAATACTCTCAAACAAAGCCGTCCCTCTCTTAACATCACTCCATCCCTGAATTTCCACCAATGAACTATAGGAAAACTGCTCCGACTCCACCAATTGAACTTGCAAATCCTTTAACAAACCCAGCAATTCCTTTGACTCGGAGAACTGAACACGCATCGGTAAAGTGTTGATAAACAATCCTACCATCGACTCTACCCCAGCTAACGCCGCTGGACGACCAGAAACAGTTGCACCAAACACCACATCCGTTTCTTGAGAATAGCGAGATAGCAACAAAGCCCAAGTTGTCTGCACCAAATTATTGAGTGTCAATTGATTTTCTCGGACAAAAGATACTGCCTTTTCTGTTGTTGAAACACTTAACCCAATTTGTTTTTCCTTGTAACTGCGTGAGCCTTTTTCCCGGTTTGTTATCGGTTTATCTACCATCAAAGGTGTAGGAGCACTAAAACCTTGCAATTTTTTGCGCCAAAATTCTTCTGCTAGCTGTTGTTCTTGTTGTTGTAGCCAAGCAATATAATGACGGTAGTTCAGTGCGGGTTGAGCTTCGATTCTTTGACCCTGGATAATTGCTTGATAACAATTCAATAGGTCTTGAAATACTAATGGTAAAGACCAGCCATCCATTAATATATGATGAAAACTCCAGACAAATTCATAAGTATTCTCTGAACATTGAATCAGATAGAGACGCAGCAATGGTGCTATGCCAAAATCGAAACCCTGTTGCCGTTTTGAATCAAGAAACAATTGTAATTGCTGTTGCTGCTCTTGTGCAGATAATTCCCGCCAATCTAATCTTTCGACTTTCACTTCTATTTGTCGATACAACACTTGCACTGGTTGTTCTAAAGATTCCCAAACAAATGCTGTGCGGAAAATTGAATGATGCGCTACTAGTTGTTGCCAAGCTTGCTCAAATGCCGACACATTTAAGTTTCCGGTTAAAGTGGAAGTCATCTGTTCCACATATACACCAGAATCAGGAGCATACAAACTTTCAAATAGCATCCCCTGTTGCATTGGTGATAAGGGATAAATATCCTCAATATTTTGCCAATTAGTTAATGGAAGACTGGCTAATACCCGATCTAATTCTGGTTGTGTGAGTTTGATTAAGGGGAAATCACTGGGAGTGTAGCCACCATTTTCTGGTGATAAACAATGAGCGATTAATTCTCGTAAAGTAACTACAAATTCTTGGGCAATTTTCTCGATCGTACTCGAAGAATACACATTGCTGCTGTATATCCAATGTATATGTAGCTGTTCTTCTGCGATCGCAGCGTTAACATCGAGTAAACCCGATCGTTGACCTTGTAAACTCAGGCTGTTTCCAGTTGACTCAGTTGCCAATTGAAACAAAGAAGATTGATTCAGTGCTTGACCAAACTGACCTAAATAATTGAAGTTAATTTCTGCTTCTTTTATTTTCTGAACTTGGCTGGTAATTTCCGGGTCATCACAAAGATAACGCAATAAGCCGTAGCCAATTCCTTTATGAGGAATCTTGCGTAATTGTTCTTTGACTGATTTTAAAATTGTCCCTAAATTATCAATTTCTTCCAGTTCCACCAGTACCGGAAAAAGGGTGGTAAACCAACCAACAGTCCGGGATAAATCTACTCCCTCAATAATATCTTCCCGTCCGTGTCCTTCTAAGTTGAACAGCACTGAATTTGAATTAGTCCAGCGACTTAAAACCAGCACTAAAGCTGTTAATAAGACATCATTAATTTGGGTTTTATAAGCTTTTGGTACTTCTTGTAACAAAGCTTGAGTTTCCGCTTCATTTAAGCTGACACTGATATTGCTAGCCGAGGCAACTGTGTTCTCTCCAGCAGGATAATCTACTGGTAGGGATGAAACATTTGAGTCAGATTTGGATAGCCAATAAGCTAATTCTGATTTGAGAATTTCCGTTCGCGTCAGCGTGCCGTAGGCGTATCGAGCATATTCTTTAAGATGTTGTGCCCAATCTTGGAAAGAGGTGGTTTTTGGCGGTAACTGAATTGCTTGATTCTGACTTAGTTGTTGATAAGCTGTTAGTAAATCTTCTAACAAGATCCGCCAAGATACTCCATCTACTACCAAATGATGAATTACTATTAGTAATCTTCCTAGTTGATTTTCTCCTAATTTAAAATAGGCAATTTGCACCAGATTAGATGCCAAATTCAAACTTGCTTGTAAACTGTTGGCGGTGTTTTCAATAGTCGCTGAAATTTCACTTTCTGGGAGACTTGATAAATCGAAATAGGAGTAAGCAATCTTTTCATTTGGAGTAGCGTGAATCTGTTCCCAACCGGATTCTGATTGAGTAAAGCGTAAACGCAAAGCATCGTGATGTTTAAGTAAATGCCCCCAGATTGGTGATAATAATTCCGGCTGAAAGTGGGATGGTGTTGTGAATAGAAATGATTGATTAAAGTGGTGTGGTTCTACCCATTTTAGCTCAAAAAATCGCTGTTGAATTGGCGTTAGGTGTACTTTACCAGTAACTAATTCTTGGGCAATTTGAATTACTTTTGTAGTCCCAGCAACAGCAGCTAATTCGGCAATAGTTTGATGGGCAAATAATTGGTTAACAGTGAGTTGTAGTCCAGCTTGCCTTGCTTTAGTGACGATTTGAATGCTGAGGATAGAATCGCCACCTAGTTCAAAGAAGTTATCATGAATGCCGATCGGATCTACCTTCAAAACTTCTTGCCAAATAGTTGCCAGAATTTCTTCAACTGCGGTGACGGGTGCGACTAAATTTGCTTCTATTCCCGATCGAGATTCCGGGATAGGTAAAGCGCGATAATCTACTTTGCCATTTGGTGTTAAGGGCAGATTCTCTAATACCACAAAGCTAGAGGGAATCATGAAATCAGGCAGGAGTTTCTTGAGATTAGATCTCAGCGATGGCACTAGATTATCGAGTTGATTGTTATTTTCCCCCTGTTCATAATTAGCAAATAATCGTTGATAGAAAGGTGTTTGCCGGAAATTATTTTTATAGTGATAGGAAACATATTCAAAATCAATCTTTTCCCCATTCTTTTTCAGCAAACTACCCTTAATCGCATAATCTGGATTGAGATTATTGTCGCAAAGTGTCCGAGAACAATTTGCTTGAATGATATCACCTTGTTCTACTTCAATTGCTGGCTCAAATGCTGGGAAATAAATCGGAAGCCAGCAATGTTCGTGTTCTAAAATATCTATTTCTTCTCCAGCAATTGTATGCAGATTCAACCAGACTAAAAAGCCATCCATTCGCCCATTTTTTTGGATTTTCAATTTAATTTCATGGGTGAAGTCCGGGCTAACATATTCATTGAAGTTCAAATCTTCTAAAATATCCACTGTGGATAGAAGATTTGACTTGGGAAAATTCTTAATACATACCCTTAAATCAAAGGGATATCCAACTTGTTTAAAGATTTCTTTGGCGTAATGTGCCCCAATTTCAGCAAACTGAGGATTATGTAATATTTCATCTGGAAGCGTGACAGCTGCCATTTTAGTAACGCTTCTTTCAGGAATCATCAAACCATCAGGCTTGAGTAATCTTCTGGAATTATTAATAATTACTGTAGCACCTTCAGAGCCACCGATCGATCCCACAATTTCTGAAACGCAAACATCAGCAAGTTCAGGGAGATTAACTACAGTTGCATCTCCATGAATCACTATAATTTTATCTGCTAAACCTAACTTTTCAATACAAGTTCTGGCTTTGTGGCAGGTTTCTTCATTTAGTTCAATTGCATAAATTTTCTTGGCACCTCCTGCAACACAAAATCTCGCTAAGATAGCATCTTTACCTGTGCCGATTTCCACAACTATTTTATCTTTGACCAATCGATCGATCGCCACCTGATAACTATGATTGCGTCGATGGTCATTAGTCATCGCATAATAAAGTAAATCATCATAAACATAAAATTCAGCTACAGATGGCAATAGTTCTGCTTTATCTGTTAATGAATCTTCTAGTTTGTTTGATGATTCAAAATTTTTCTGTTGTGGTACAACGTAAGCTACCAAACGTTTTTTGTTTGGTTCATCGTTCGACTGAGCGCTCACGCCGAAGTCTTCCCGTGCAACAACAACCGCTGTTTGGACTTCAGGTAGTTGGGACAAAGCTGCTTCAACTTCGCCTAATTCAATTCGGAAACCGCGAATTTTTACTTGATTGTCTATGCGTCCCAAGTATTCAAGGTTGCCATCGGGTAAATAGCGAGCTAAGTCTCCTGTTTTGTAAATTCGCTCAACTTTACCGTACAATTCTACTTCGATAAACTTTTCACCCGTTAAGTCGGGACGATTCAAATAACCCCTAGCTAAACCTACCCCAGCAATGCACAATTCTCCGGGGATTCCTACAGGTAATAGTTGATTGTGGGCATCTAAAATATAGATGCGAAGATTGGATAAGGGTTTACCGATGGGGGGTTTTTTGTTGTTGGGTTGAATTGGTGCGATCGCAGCTGTTACCGTAGATTCTGTAGGCCCATAGCAATTATAAAACTGCCTTCCTACCCCCCAAAAGTTAGCTAAATGAGCCGGACAAGCTTCACCACCAACAGTTAAACATTGCAAATGGGGTAAGGTTGCTTGCGGTAAAACAGACAAAGCCGAAGGAGATAAAAAGCAGTGGGTAATTTGGTTTTCGGCTAAGAAGTCAACCAACATTTGACTAGGTAACAAAGTTTCTTTATCAGTCAGATATAAACTAGCACCACTGATTAAACTTGTGGCTATTTCTCCTACAGATAAATCAAAACTAAACGAGCCAAACTGAAGCAAACGGTTCTCACTGTGTACTTGAAAAGTTTTTGCCCAACTTAAAGAAAGATTGACAATAGCACGATGCTCGATCGTCACACCTTTAGGCGTACCAGTGGAACCAGAAGTGTAAATTACGTAAGCTAAATCAGCCGGAGTACTTAGGGGACTGGGATTATCTTTTAATTCTGAACTAAAAGTTGCTTGGTCTAAGCAAATAATTTGTGGAGATGGTTCTAAATTAATGTTGCTTAATTTGTCGGATAGGAAAGATTGGGTAAGCAGCACTGATACCTGAGAATCTTCAAGTATAAAGCTTAAACGTTCTTTAGGATAATCTGGATCGAGGGGTAAGTATGCACCACCCGCTTTGAGAATACCAAGTATTCCCACCACCATTTCTAAAGAACGTCGCACACAAATTCCGATAAGCACATCTGCGCCTACACCTAAAGAGCGTAAATAATGTGCTAACTGATTCGCTTTTTCATTCAATTCCCGATATGTTAGTTGTTGATTTTCAAACACTACAGCTACTGCATCGGGTGTCTTCTCCACTTGTTGTTCAAATAACTGATGCAGACACTTATCAACCGGATAATCAACTTGAGTATTATTCCATTCAATTAACTGACCTTGTTCTGCTGCCGTTAAAATTGGTAGTTGAGAAATTGGGATTTGGGGATTGGCGACAATACCTTCGAGTAAAGAGAGAAGGTGATTTGTCATTCGTTCGATCGTACAGCCATCAAACAAATCAGAATTGTACTCCCATATTCCCACCAGTCCTTCAGATGTGCTAGCCATTGCCAAACTCAAATCAAATTTAGCGATCGGATTTTCTAGCTCTATGGGACTCAGCGTTAATCCACCCAGTTCTAACTTAGACATGGGAGCATTCTGGAGCGCAAACATCACTTGGAACAGTGGTGAATAGCTGAGATTACGTTCCGGTTGCAATGCCTCCACCAACATCTCAAACGGCAAATCCTGATAAGTATACGCCTCCATTGCCGTTTCTCGAACCCGACTCAGTAACTCCCTAAAGCTGGGATTACCTGATAAATCAGTCCGCATCACTAATGTATTGACAAAAAAACCAATCAAGCTTTGAATTTCACTATGATTGCGATTAGCAATGGCTGTCCCCACCAAAATATCCAACTGTCCTGTATAGCGGTACAGTAAAGTATTAAAAGCCGCCAAAAGCATCATGAACAAAGTCGCTCCTGTCTCCTGACTAAGTTGGGTCAATTTTCGTGACAATTCAGGAGAAAGTGCAAACTGTTGATTTCCGCCAACGAAAGTTTGTACTGGTGGTCTGGGACGGTCTGTAGGTAATTCTAATAAAGCAGGTGCGTCTTTTAGTTTTTCTTGCCAGTAATTCAATTGGCGTTGTAATACTTCCCCTTGCAACCATTCTCGCTGCCAGATAGCAAAATCGGCATATTGAATTGGTAGTGGGTTCAAAGGCGATCGCTCACCTTGAGTGTAAGCATTGTATAGTGCCGATAGTTCCTGAACAAACACACCCATTGACCAGCCATCAGAAACAATGTGGTGCATACAAACCAACAAAATATGTTCTGTTTCGGACAGCACTAGTAACGTTGCTCTGATTAATGACTCACTTGTGAGGTCAAAAGGTTGCAACCCTTGTTGTTGCAATAATTGTCGTGAAATTATCTCTTGTTCTTGTGTGGATAAATGCGTTAAATCCTCAATTGAGACATTCCAGGTTGTTTCTGTATGGATAATTTGGGTTGGTTGTCCATCAACAACAGCGAAATTTGTGCGTAAAACCTCGTGACGCTGAATAATTTCAGTCAAGCTTTTTTCCAGCGCCACGCGATCGAGTTTTCCCTCCAGACGTAATGCTGCTGGGATATTGTATAAAGCACTGTTCGGCTCAAATTGGTCTAAAAACCATAAACGTTGTTGAGCATAAGATAGGGGTAATTCTTCAGTCATCATTGTCTTTTCCTTGGTAAAATGCGTGGGGTCGTTTGATCTGAGTTTTGTTGGGGTAAATTGGCTATTGTTTGCGCTAATTCAGCTAATGTCGCAGCATTAAACAAGTCGCGCAAAGGAAGTTCGACCTTAAAGCGATCGCGAATACATAAAACCAATTGAGTTGCTAATAAAGAATGTCCCCCTAATTCAAAGAAGTTATCATGAATGCCTACTCGCTCTACTTTCAGGAGTTCTATCCAAATTTGAGCCAGCATTTCTTCAACAGGCGTGCGAGGTGCTACATACTTGTCTGATGGTTCGCTCTTTACATTTGGCGTGGGTAAAGCCCGACGGTCTACTTTGCCATTAGATGTTAGGGGTAAAGATTCCAAAACTACAAAAGTATTCGGCACCATGTAAGCTGGTAATTGGTTGGCGACGAATTGACGTAGTTCCTCCGATTGAATCGATGCTTCACCTTTGGGCACTACGTAAGCCACCAAACGTTTATCCCCAGGCGTTTCCTCTCGCACCACTACCACGCTTTCCCACACAGTCGGATGTTTCACCAGTAAACTCTCAATTTCGCCCAATTCAATACGGAAACCGCGAATTTTGACTTGATTGTCAATCCGTCCCAAGTACTCTAACTCGCCAGATGGTAAATAACGAGCTAAGTCTCCGGTTTTATAGAGTAGGGGCGGTAGAGACGTTGTATACAACGTCTCTACCGCTTCGTTTTTTGAGTTGTCAAAGGGATTGGCGATAAACTTTTCGCTCGTTAAATCGGGTCGATTCAAATAGCCGCGTGTTACTCCCGCACCACCAACATACATCTCACCGGGAACTCCTATTGGTACTGGCTGTAAATGTTGGTCTAACACATACACCTGCAAGTCGGGAATCGGACGACCAATTACACTTGCTGTACCATTGACATCAGCGATAGTTAATGGACGATAGGTGACGTGAACAGTAGTTTCTGTAATCCCATACATATTCACTAATTGGGGTTGTCGATCGCCATGACGCTCAAACCAAGGTTGCAAACTCTTCGGTTCTAAGGCTTCTCCACCGAATATTACCAAGCGTAACTTCAGATCTCCCACAGTAGCTAGGGACTCTTCGGCTTGAATTAACTGGCGAAATGCCGAAGGTGTTTGATTGAGAACTGTGACTTTCTCTTCTACTAATAACTTATAGAAGGATTCGGGTTCGCGTGTCACTAAATAAGGCACAACTACTAGTTTTCCACCATAAAGCAATGCTCCCCAAATTTCCCACACAGAAAAGTCGAAGGCGTAAGAGTGGAATAATGTCCAGACATCTTGCTCATTGAAATGATAGCGATCGTTAGTTGCAGCAAACAAACGCACTACATTCGAGTGGTTAACTAAAACGCCTTTGGGTTGACCTGTAGAACCAGAGGTGTAGATGATATAAGCCAGGTTATCAGATGTTGCAGTCTTTTCCGGGTTGGCGTTGCTATGCTCTGCAATGGTTTCCCAGTCCCGATCCAAACAAACTATTTGCGCTTGATGTTGAGGTAAAGACGTTGTATACAATGTCTTTACGAATTTCTGTTGAGTCAGCAACACCGACACTTGAGAGTCTGACAACATAAAGCGTAAACGTTCTGTCGGATAATCTGGGTCGAGGGGAACATAAGCGCCACCCGCCTTGAGAATTCCAAGTATTCCCACAATCATTTCCAAGGAACGTTCGACACAAATCCCCACTAAGACATCTGCACCTACGCCGAAAGAGCGCAAATAATGGGCTAGTTGGTTGGATCGATCGTTCAATTCCCGATAAGTCAGTTGTTGATTTTCCAACACTATTGCTATGGCATTTGGTGTTTTCTCTACCTGTTCTTCAAACAACTGATGCAGAGATTGATCAACTGAGTAATCAGTTTGAGTATCATTCCACTCCACTAATAACTGCTGTTGTTCCGATGGAGTTAACATCGGCAAATGGGAAATTGGTGTCGTTTCGGGATTGGCGACAATGGCTTGTAGCAGATTGACAAAATGACCCAACATCCGGCTGATTGAGCCATCATCAAAACGGTTCTTATCATAGCTCGCCTTCAGAAACAATTGTTCCCCTAGACCTACTACAACTGTTAAAGGATAATTTGTTTGTTCGATCGCCCGGAAATTAGAGAAGGAAAAGTTACTATTGTCTTCTAAAAGATCGCTATCAATTGGATAATTCTCAAACACCACAATGGTATCGAACAGAGAAGTACCTCTAGGTACATCACTAAATCCTTGAATCTCCACCAAAGAACTGTAAGCAAATTGTTCCGATTCCACCAGTTGCGCCTGTAAATCCTTTAACAGTCCCAAAAGTTTAGTATTTTCATTGAATCGAACACGCATCGGTAAAGTATTAATAAATAACCCTACCATCGACTCAACTCCATTAATAACAGGCGGACGACCAGAAACACTCGCACCAAACACTACATCAGACTCTTGAGAATAGCGAGATAGCAACAAAGCCCAAGTCGCTTGCACCAAATTAGAAAGGGTTAATTGATGTTCTCGGACAAAAGAATTAGCCTTTGTTGTTGCTGATAAACTTAACTCAATATGTTGTTCCCCATAACTAGCCAAGCCATTTTCCCGATGCGATAAAGGTTTATCAATCATCAAAGGAGTTGGCGCACTAAAGCTGGCAAGTTTTTCTCGCCAAAAAGCTTCAGATTGAGCCACATCTTGTTGTTGTAGCCAAGCAATATACTGTCGGTAGTTGAGTGAGGGTTGACGCTCTAAAGATTTGCCCGTCAGAATAACTTCATAGAAATCCCAGAGGTCTTTCAACACCAAAGGTAAAGACCAACCATCCAGCAATATATGATGAAAACTCCAAACAAATTGGTAAGTATTCTCCTGGGTTTGAATTAGATATAAACGCATTAATGGCGCTGGCAAAAATGAGAAACCGAGCTGGCGATCTGATTCAAGAAATATCTCTAATTGCTGTTGTTGCTCATTGGCAGATAAATTGCGCCAATCATAAGTGGCGACATTAATATTAACTTGTCGCCAGACAACTTGCAGAGGTTGGTGTAAAGATTCCCAAAGGAAAGCTGTACGGAAAATTGAATGCTGGGCTACTATTTGTTGCCAAGCTTGCTCAAACGCCGACACATTTAAATTTCCGGTAATCGAGAAAGTTATCTGCTGAAAATATACTCCGGTTTCGGGAGCATAGAAACTTTCAAATAACATTCCCTGTTGCATTGGCGATAAGGGATAAATATCCTCAATATTTTGCCAATTAGTTGTCTGTTGTCCTGCTTCTTTTGCCCAAGTTGCTAAAACGCGATCGAGTTCTATTTGACTTAGTTTGGCTAACGGGAAATCACTGGGAGTATAACCACCATTTTCTGGTGATAAACAATGACTAATTAGCTCTCTAAGCAAAGCAATAAATTCTTGGGCAATCTGTTCAACTGTACTAGAGTTATGCACATTGCTACTGTATATCCAATCTATATGTAGCCGTTCTTCTGTAATAATGGCGTTTATATCCAGCAGATGAGAACGTACATTTTGCCAACTCGAGTAGTTTCCACTCGATTCATTCGCTAATTGCAGCAGAGAAGATCGATCAAACAACTGACTAAATTGACCTAAATAATTGAAGCTAATTTCTGCTTCTTTTAGGTTTTTAATTTGGCTTTGGATGTCTCGACTAGATAAATAACGCAAGATTCCATAGCCAATTCCTTTGTTGGGAATCTTGCGTAATTGTTCTTTGACTGATTTTAAAACCCTACCTAGATTCTCACTTTCTTCCAGTTCCACTACTACTGGGAAAATGCTGGTAAACCAACCAACTGTTCGGGATAAATCTACTTCCTCAATAATATCTTCCCTTCCATGTCCTTCTAAGTTGAATAACACAGAATTTGAGTTAGTCCAGCGACTTAAAACTAGAACTAAAGCTGTTAATAAGACATCATTAATCTGGGTAGAGTAAGCTTTCGGAACATCTTGTAAGAGTGAGCGAGTTTCAACTTCATTTAACGATACAGATATGTTCTGAGCTGAAGCAATTGTGTTTTCTCCTTGGGGATAGTCTACTGGAATAGGAGAAACAGAGGTATAAGATTCGCGCAACCAATAAGATAATTCCGATTTTAAAACCTCCGATTGAGCATAGTTGGTTAACTGTTGCGCCCAATTTTGAAAAGAGGTGGTTTTCGGTGGTAATTGAATTGGTTGACCCTGACTTAGTTGTTGGTAAGCTGTCTGCAAGTCTTCTAACAATATCCGCCAAGAAACTCCATCGACTACTAAATGGTGAATTACTATTAGTAATCTTCCCGGTCGATCTTCTCCCCCTTTGAAATAGGCGACTTGGACGAGATTTTCTGCCAAATTTAAACTCGCTTGTAAGGAGTTGGCAGTGTTTTCAATGGTAGCGGCAATCTCGCTTTCTGGGAGACTTGATAAGTCGAAACAGGATATGGCAATGTTATCATTTGGCGTAGCGTGAATCTGTTCGCAACCTGATTCTGTTTGGGTAAAACGTAAGCGCAACGCATCATGATGGAGCAGTAATTGCTGCCAGATTGGTTTTAATAATTCCGGCTGGAAATTGGATGGTGTTGTGAGTAAAAATGATTGATTAAAGTGGTGCGGTTCAACCCAGTTTTGCTCCAAAAACCACTGTTGAATTGGTGTTAATTCTACTTGACCTGTGACTAATCCTTGAGAAATTTCAATGGCTTTAGTAACACTTGCGACTGCGGCTAATTCGGCAATTGTCTGATTGGTAAATAGTTGTTTGACACTAAAGTCTAATCCCGCTTGCCTTGCTTTAGTGATGATTTGAATGCTTAAGATGGAATCGCCTCCGAGTTCAAAGAAGTTATCGTGAATGCCGATTTCCTCTACTCCCAGGACTTGTTTCCAAATTTGCAAAAGTGTTTCTTCTTCTGAGGTGCGGGGGGCTACTAGGTTGACTTCGATTCCTGAGCGAGATTCTGGTTTAGGTAAAGCCCGTCGGTCAATTTTCCCGTTTGGTGTGAGTGGTAATACTTCGAGAATTACGAAGACACTGGGCACCATGTATTCTGGGAGTTTGGCTTTCAAGTATTGCCGTAGTTCGTTGGTTGCAGGTGTTGCTTGGGCTGGCGCTACGATGTATGCTACTAGGCGTTTATCTCCGGGTGTGTCTTCCCGGACGAGCGCCACCGCAGTTTGGACTTGAGGATGTTGACTAAGGATAGCTTCGATTTCGCCCAATTCGATGCGAAAACCTCGGATTTTCACTTGATTGTCTATCCTTCCCAGGTATTCGATGTTGCCATCAGGTAAATAACGAGCTAAATCCCCAGTTTTATAGAGGCGAGAATTTGGGTCATTGCTCAAGGGATTGGCAATGAACTTCTCATTAGTTAATTCTGGTCGGTTCAGGTAGCCTCGTGTTAATCCAGCACCGCCGATGTGTAATTCTCCTGGTACACCTACTGGGACAGGTTGTAGATATTGGTCAAGGATGTAGATTAGGGTGTTGGCTATGGGACGACCAATAGGAGGTGATGCAGCATTGTTTTCCCCATTGGTTACTACCACCCCAGAAGTTGTCACTACCGTATTTTCTGTTGGCCCATAATTATTCACCACTGAAAACGGCACCAACCGTGACGGATAATTGTGCAGTTGATCCCCACCAATTAACATGGTTCGCAAATCTACACTTTCAGGCCATTCCAGACTCAATAACTTCTCTGCCAACGGTGTGGGCAGAAAACTGATACTAATTTTTTGGCTAATCAGCCAGTCTCGCAAATCGATCGGGTTGTGCAGAGTCTCCGCTTTCACCAAGTAAATACTAGCTCCCTTCGTCAGGTAAGGCCACAGTTCCCAGACAGCAGCATCAAATGCGGTTCCTGCTAATTGCGTGGCTTTATCTAATGACGTGATTTTAAAAGCACTTTGATGCCAGAACACTAGATTGAGCAGCGACTGATGAGTAACTAGTACTCCTTTCGGCTGACCTGTAGAGCCAGATGTATAGATTACATATGCCAAATTAGTTGCTTGTACTTGGGCTATGGGATTATCCTGACTCCACTGTTGAATTAATTGCCAGTCACTATCCAAACAGAATAAGTTTCCTTGATACTCAAGCGTCCTTTCTCTGGTTCGCTCATTTGTCAGTAGCACTCCTACTTGAGAGTCTTCTAACATAAAGCGCAATCGTTCAGTAGGATACTCGCTGTCAAGGGGTACATAAGCTCCACCCGCTTTGAGAATACCCAATAATCCGACTACCATTTCTATTGAGCGTTCTAGACAAATCCCCACTAGCACATCTGCACCCACACCTAATGAACGTAAATAATGTGCTAATTGATTGGCGCGATTATTCAATTGTGAATAAGTTAATTGTTGATTTTCAAAGACTATTGCTACCGCATCAGGTGTCTTTTCTACCTGTTCTTCAAATAATTGATGCAGACATTTATCAACTGGATAATCAGTTTGAGTATTATTCCATTCCACCAATAACTGCTGTTGTTCGGCTGTGGTTAAGATTGGTAATTGAGAGATTTGTTTTTGGGGATTTTCAACAATCGCTTCAAGTAAAGTCTGAAAATGACCTGTCATGCGCTCGATGGTACTACCATCAAACAAATCTGTATTGTATTCCCACCATCCCACTAGTCCAGTAGAAGTGTTTTCCATTGATAGCGTTAAATCGAATTTAGCGATCGCATTTTCTAGTTCTACTGGAGTTAGCCTTAATCCATCTAACTCGACGGAAGACAACGGCGCATTCTGGAGGACAAACATCACCTGGAACAGAGGTGTATAGCTAAGATTGCGTTCTGGTTGCAAAGCCTCTACCAACATCTCAAATGGTAAATCCTGATGAGTGTATGCTCCTAACGACACCTCCCGCACTTGATTGAGCAGTTGAGCAAAACTGGGATTGGCTGATAAATCTGTCCGCAACACTAAAGTATTGACAAAAAAGCCAATTAACCCTTCGATTTCACTCTGGTTCCGGTTGGCAATGGGTGAACCTACCACAATATCTGTTTGTCCACTGTAGCGGTAGAGTAAGGTATTAAACGCTGCCAACAATGTCATAAACAGAGTTACTCCCTCCTCTTGACTCAGGAGTGTTAATTTTTGGGTTAGTTCCTCTGACAGGGCAAATTGTTGATGTGCGCCTTGATAAGTTTGTTTTGCTTTTCTGGGTCGATCGGTCGGGAGTGATAATAAAGCTGGTGCATCAGCCAGTGATGCAAGCCAGTAACTTAATTGGGTTTGCAGAACTTCACCTTGCAACCAATTTCTTTGCCAGATGGCAAAATCAGTGTATTGAATTGGCAGTGGGCTTAATGGTGATGGCAGACCTTGAGCATAAGCATTGTATAGTGCCGTTAGTTCTGCCACAAATAGACCGATCGACCAACCATCAGACACAATATGGTGCATACATATCAGCAAGATATGTTCGGTTTCTGACAGCGTGACTAATGTAGCTCTGAGTAATGAGTCACTTGCTAAATTAAATGGTTGAATCGCTTGTTGTTGTACTAATTGTTGTGCAGCAATTTCCGATTCGCTTTCTGATAAATGTTTCCCATCAACGATCGATAAAGTCCAATTCGACAGGGTGTGAATGATTTGACTCGGTTGCCCATCAACGGTAATAAAATTGGTGCGTAATGCTTCGTGACGCTGCACAATTTCTTTGAAGCTTTGTTCTAAAGCAGTTACGGAAAGAGTTCCCGACAAACGCAAAGCCGCTGGGATGTTGTATAAAGCGCTATTGGGTTCAAATTGGTCGATAAACCATAACCTTTTCTGGGCAAAGGACAGAGGTAAATCGTTATCGTTGTCTCGTTTAACAATTGGTGGCGCAATCAGTTGTAAATTTTGTTGTTGTAACTGTTGAATAATTGGTGCTAACTCTGCAACTGTGGGTGCGCCAAACAGACTTCGCAAAGGCAGTTCTACTTGCAAGTGACTACGAATGCGAGAAATCAGTTGAGTGGCAAGTAATGAATGTCCCCCTAATTCAAAGAAGTTATCATAAATGCCAACAGTATTTAATTTGAGGATTTGTGCCCACTCTTGAGCGAGAATTTCTTCTATTGGGGTACGGGGTGCTTGATATTTATCTTTTTGTTCAGTCTGTAAGTCTGGCGTGGGTAGAGAACGACGATCGACTTTACCATTTGGTGTTAAGGGCAAGGTTTCGAGAATCACAAAAGCATTCGGTACCATGTATTCTGGTAACTTTGCTTTCAAGTATTGTCGCAGTTCATCAATTGTTAGTGTCGCCCCAGTTTCAGTGGTAAGGTAAGCAACTAGGCGTTTATCTCCGGGATTATCCTCACGCGCTATCACAACAGCGGCTTGGACTTCAGGATATTGGCTTAAAACTGCTTCAATTTCGCCCAATTCAATGCGGAAACCCCGAATTTTTACTTGATTGTCAATTCTTCCTAAATATTCAATGTTGCCATCTGGCAAGTAACGGGCTAAGTCTCCCGTTTTGTAAAGTCTTGGGGGTTGGGGAAATTCTTCTTCCCTACACCCTAACACCTGACCCCTATCCCCGAAGGGATTGGTGATGAACTTTTCTGTGGTTAATTCTGCACGGTTCAGGTAGCCTCTTGCTAATCCTACACCGCCAATGTGCAATTCTCCTGGGACTCCTACTGGTACTGGTTGCAGATATTGATCGAGAATGTAAATTTGGGTATTGGCAATTGGTTTTCCGATCGGCACTGTGTCCAGTTGCGTTTGCTCCACACATTCCCAGTATGTCACATCGATCGCTGCCTCTGTCGGCCCATACAGGTTGTGTAACTCACATCCCAAACGAGCAAAGAATTTGGTTTGCAAGTCCACATTCAACGCTTCCCCACTACAAATCACGCGCCGCAAACTCTCACATAATGCCAAGTTTGGACTCTCCAAAAATACTTGTAGCATTGAAGGGACAAAATGCAAGGTAGTCACTTGCTGTTGAGAGATCAGATTCACCAAATACTCAGAATCACGATGTCCCCCTGGTTTAGCGACCACTAAACGACTACCATTAAGCAGAGTCCAGAAGAATTCCCACACCGAGACATCAAAGCTAAAGGGTGTTTTCTGCAACACCACATCATCTGTTGTCAATTGGTAAGCTTCTTGCATCCACAACAGACGATTGCAAATTCCCTTGTGAGTATTCATCGCACCTTTGGGTTGACCTGTGGAACCAGAGGTATAAATGATATAAGCCAAGTTTTCTGGTTGCACGTTCAAGGGTAGATTTTCCTGACTGAACTGAGAAATTGCTTGCCAGTCGGTATCGAGACAAAAGATTTGGGAGTTATGTTCGGGTAGAGAGTTCAGTAATTTCTGTTGTGTCAGCAGCACTTCTACAGATGAGTCAGCGAGCATAAAGCGTAAACGATCTGTTGGATATTCTGGATCGAGTGGAACGTAAGCGCCACCTGCTTTGAGAATCCCCAGTAGTCCGATTACCATTTCTAAAGAACGTTCTACACAAATCCCTACAGGTGTATCTGCACCTACACCTAATGAGCGCAAATAATTTGCTAATTGATTGGCGCGATCGTTCAATTCCCGATAAGTTAGTTGTTGATTTTCCAACACTATTGCTATGGCATTTGGTGTTTTCTCTACCTGTTCTTCAAACAACTGATGCAGAGATTGATCGATCGGAAAATCAGTTTGAGTATTGTTCCATTCGGTTAATATCTGCTGCTGTTCCGCTGCGGTTAACATCGGCAAATGGGAAATTGGCGTTTCGGGATTGGCGACAATTGCTTCTAGCAGAGTGACAAAATGACCCAACATTCGGCTGATTGTGTCATTATCAAAACGGTTCGTATCATAGCTCACCTTCAGAAACAATTGTTCGCTAGGACCTACTAGAATCGTTAAAGGATAATTCGTATGTTCGATCGCTCGGAAATTAGAGAACGAAAAGTTACTATTGTCTTCTAAAAGATCGCTATCAATTGGATAATTCTCAAACACCACAATGCTATCGAACAGATAAGTACCTCTAGGTACATTACTAAATCCCTGAATCTCCATCAAGGAACTATAAGAAAATTGTTCCGATTCTACAAGCTGCACTTGTAAATCCTTTAACAGTCCCAAAAGTTTAGTATTTTCATTGAATCGAACCCGCATCGGTAAAGTATTAATAAATAACCCTACCATCGACTCAACTCCATTAATAACAGGCGGACGACCAGAAACAGTCGCACCAAACACTACATCAGACTCTTGAGAATAGCGATACAGCAACAAAGCCCAAGTCGCTTGTACCAAATTAGAAAGGGTTAATTGATGTTCTCGGACAAAAGAATTAGCCTTTGTTGTTGCTGATAAACTTAACTCAATATGTTGTTCCCCATAACTAGCCAAGCCATTTTCCCGATGCGATAAAGGTTTATCAACCATCAAAGGAGTTGGCGCACTAAAACTGGCAAGTTTTTCTCGCCAAAAAGCTTCAGATTGAGCCACATCTTGTTGTTGTAGCCAAGCAATATACTGTCGGTAGTTGAGTGAGGGTTGACGATCGAAAGATTTGTCCGTCAAAATAACTTCATAGAAATCCCAGAGGTCTTTCAATACCAAAGGTAAAGACCAACCATCTAGCAATATATGATGAAAACTCCAAACAAATTGGTAAGTATTCTCCTGGGTTTGAATTAGATATAAACGCATTAATGGCGCTGGCGAAAATGAGAAACCGAGCTGGCGATCTGATTCAAGAAATATCTCTAATTGCTGTTGCTGCTCCACCGCAGATAAATTGCGCCAATCATAATTGGTGATATTAACATTAACTTGTCGAAAGACAACTTGCACTGGTTGCTCTAAAGACTCCCAGACAAAGGCGGTGCGGAAAATTGAATGCTGGGCTACTATTTGTTGCCAAGCTTGCTCAAACGCTGACACATTTAAATTTCCGGTAATCGAGAAAGTAATTTGCTCAAAATATACTCCTGATTCGGGAGCATACAAACTTTCAAATAACATCCCCTGTTGCATTGGGGATAAGGGGTAAATATCCTCAATATTTTGCCAATTAGTTGTCTTTTGTTCTGCTGCGATCGCTGAATTTGCTAAAACGCGATCGATCTCTATTTGACTCAGTTTGGCTAACGGGAAATCACTGGGAGTATAACCACCATTTTCTGGTGATAAACAATGACTAATTAGCTCTCTAAGCAAAGCAATAAATTCTTGGGCAATCTGCTCAATCGTACTTGGCTGATGAACATGAGTGCTGTATATCCAATCTATGTGCAACTGTTCGTTAGTAATTATGGCGTTAATATCGAGTAAATTAGAGCGTTGACCTTGTAAACTTTGGCTATTTCCACTCGACTCATTTGCCAATTGAAGCAGCGAAGTTTGATTGATAACTTGGCTAAATTGACCTAGATAATTAAAGCTAATTTCTGCTGTTTCTTTAGTTTGAAGCTGGTTTTGGATATCTCGATCGCCAGATAAATAACGCAAGAGTCCGTAGCCAATTCCTTTATTAGGAATCGCCCGTAATTGTTCTTTTACTGATTTTAAAGCTTCTCCCAGATTATCTGTTGTTTCCAGGAAGATCGCCACTGGGAAAATTGTAGTAAACCAACCCACAGTTCGGGATAAATCTACCCCCTCAATAATATCTTCCCGTCCATGACCTTCTAAGTTGAATAACACCGTTTGGGAATTTGTCCATTTGCTTAAAACCAAGACTAAAGCTGTCAATAAGACATCATTAATTTGCGTTTTATATGCTTTGGGGACATCTTGTAAGAGCGAGCGAGTTTCGGTTTCATTTAACGACACAGAGATATAGTTAGCTGAAGCAACTGTGTTTTCTCCTCCGGGATAGTCTACAGGAATGCGGGAAACAGAGGTGTAATCGGACAACCAATAAGATAATTCGGATTTTAAAACTTCCGTTCGCGTCAGCGTGCCGTAGGCGTATCGAGCGTATTCTTGCAAATGTTTTGCCCAATCTTGGAAGGAAGTAGTTTTTGGTGGTAGTTGAATCGGTTGACCTTGACTTAATTGCTGGTAAGCTGTCTGCAAGTCTTCTAATAAAATTCGCCAAGAAACTCCATCGACTACTAAATGGTGAATTACTATTAGTAATCTTCCTTCTTTGTTTTCTCCCCCTTTGAAATAGGCAACTCGAACGAGATTTTCTGCTAAATTTAAACTCGCTTGTAAGGAGTTGGCAGTGTTTTCAATGGTAAGGGCAATTTCATTTTCTGGGAGACTTGATAAATCCAAACAGGATATGGCAATGTTATCATTTGGCGTAGCGTGAATCTGTTCCCAACCTGATTCTGTTTGGGTAAAACGTAAGCGCAACGCATCATGATGGAGCAGTAATTGCTGCCAGATTGGTTTTAATAATTCCGGCTGGAAATTGGATGGTGTTGTGAGTAAAAATGATTGATTAAAGTGGTGTGGTTCAATCCAGTTTTGCTGCAAAAACCACTGTTGAATTGGTGTTAATTCTACTTGACCTGTGACTAATCCTTGAGAAATTTCAATGGCTTTAGTAACACTTGCGACTGTGGCTAATTCGGCGATCGTTTGATTGGTAAATAGTTGTTTGACACTTAGTTCTAATCCTGCTTGCCTTGCTCTGGTGATGATTTGAATACTCAAAATCGAATCGCCACCGAGTTGAAAGAAGTTGTCGTGGATGCCGATTTGTTCTACTCCCAAGACTTGTTGCCAAATAGTTGCCAGTGTTTCTTCTGTTGGGGTGCGAGGCGCAACTAGGTTGACTTCGATTCCTGTGCGAGATTCTGGTTTGGGTAAAGCCCGTCGGTCAATTTTCCCGTTTGGTGTAAGTGGTAGCGCTTCTAAAATTACAAAAGCACTCGGCACCATGTATTCTGGGAGTTTGGCTTTCAGATATTGCCTTAGTTCGTTGGTTGCAGGTATGGCTTGGGCTGGCGCTACGATGTATGCTACTAAGCGTTTATCTCCGGGTGTGTCTTCGCGGACGATCGCAACTGCGCCTTGGACTTGAGGATGTTGACCAAGGATAGCTTCGATTTCGCCCAATTCAATGCGGAAACCGCGAATTTTCACTTGATTGTCAATCCGTCCCAAGTATTCGATATTACCATCAGGCAAGTAACGAGCTAAGTCTCCAGTTTTGTAGAGTCGGGCATTTGGTTCATTGCTAAAGGGATGGAGGATGAATTTTTCATTAGTTAATTCTGGTCGATTCAGGTAGCCTCTGGCTAGTCCTGCTCCTCCGATGTGTAATTCTCCTGGTACACCTACTGGGACAGGTTGTAGATATTGGTCAAGGATGTAGATTAGGGTGTTGGCTATGGGACGACCAATTGCTACAGTTGTTGCACTTAGGGGTAAATCTTCTACCAAGTACCATGAGGAAAAGGTAGTATTTTCCGTTGGCCCATAGACATGAAGCAGTTGTTGAGGTGTACCTTTGTCCAGCACCTCTCGTACCCAGAACGGATCTACCGCTTCTCCTCCAAATAGTAGGCATCGTAACCCGCTAAATGCTTGTGGTACTTCTCTGGCTAACTGATTGAACAGGGCTGTGGTTAAAAATAAGATACCGATCTGATTTTCTCTCAGACTAATTGCTAATTCTGGCGGAGACAGCAAGACTGATTTAGTAATAATGACTAACTTGGCTCCGTTGAGCAATGCTCCCCAAATTTCAAAGGTTGCAGCATCAAAAGCAATATTCGATGCTTGAGCAATTCGGTCATCAGCTGTTATCTGGATATAATTGGTATTTTTGACTAGCCGATTCACCGCCTGATGAGTAACTACGACTCCCTTGGGAGTTCCTGTAGAACCAGAGGTATAAATCACATAAGCTAGGTTTTCTGCACTGACTCTACTGTGGAGATTCTCTTGACTTGCTTGGTTCATGGTTTGCCAATCGCTATCCAAGCAGACGATAAGGGCTTCATGTTTGGGAAGAGAATTTACTAAGTTCTCTTGGGTCAAAAGAACTTTTACCCCAGTATCATTAAGCATAAAGCTTAAGCGGTCTTGGGGATAGGTTGGGTCGAGGGGGACATAAGCCCCACCTGCTTTGAGAATACCAAGTATTCCCACGATCATCTCCAGGGAACGTTCCACACAAATCCCCACTAGCACATCTGCACCCACACCTAATGAGCGCAAATAATGTGCTAACTGATTCGCTCTCTGGTTCAATTCCCGATATGTCAATTGTTGATTCTCAAACACTACTGCTACTGCATCTGGTGTTTTTTCTACCTGTTCTTCAAACAACTGATGCAGACATTTATCAGCCGGATAATCAGTTTGAGTATTGTTCCACTCAGTTAACAGTTGATGTTGTTCAACTGTGGTTAACATTGGTATTTGGGAAATTGGTGTTTCGGGATGGGCGACAATTGCTTCAAGCAAGGTGAGAAAATGACCCGTCATCCGCTCAATAGTACTGCCATCAAACAAGTCGGTGTTGTACTCCCACCAGCCCATCAGTCCATCTGGAGTACTTTCCATTGAGAGAGTTAAATCAAATTTGGCGATCGGCATTTCCAATTCTTGAGGACTCAGAGTTAGCCCAGATAACTCTAATTGGGATATTGGTGCATTCTGAAGCACAAACATCACTTGAAACAACGGACTATAACTCAAATCTCGTGATGGTGCAACAGCTTCTACTAACATTTCAAAGGGCAAATCTTGATGAGCGTAAGCCCCTAACGACACCTCTCGCACTCGATCGAGCAGTTGAGCAAAACTGGGATTGGCTGATAAATCTGTCCTAAGAACTAAAGTGTTGACAAAAAAGCCAATTAACCCTTCAATTTCACTTTGGTTGCGGTTGGCAATGGGCGAACCTACCACAATATCGGTTTGTCCGCTGTAGCGGTAGAGTAAAGTATTAAACGCTGCCAACAGCGTCATAAACAAAGTTACCCCTTGTTCTTGACTCAAGATTGTCAATTTTTGGGTTAATTCCGCAGACAGGCCAAATTCTTGATGAGCGCCTTGATAAGTTTGCACTGCTGGTCTAGGTCGGTCTGTGGGCAGTGATAATATTGCTGGTGCATCAGCCAATTGATTTTGCCAGTAGCTTAATTGGCTTTGCAACACTTCCCCTTGCAACCAATTTCTTTGCCAGATAGCAAAATCAGTGTATTGAATTGGTAGTGGACTTAATGGTGATGGCTGACCTTGAGCATAAGCATTGTACAGTGCCGTTAGTTCTTCAACAAATACACCGATCGACCAACCATCAGAAACTATGTGGTGCATACATATCAACAAGATATGCTCTGTTTCTGACAACACAACTAATGTAGTTCTGAGTAAGCAATCATTTGCCAGGTCAAATGGTGCAAGGGCTTGTTGTTGTAATAATTGTGCTGGTTGTGTAGTTGATAAATCTCTCCGATCTACTATTGATAAAGTCCAACTCGTTTGGGAGTGAATGATTTGTGTAGGTTGCCCATCAACTGTAAGGAAATTGGTGCGTAATGCCTCATGACGCTGGACAATTTCTCGGAAGCTTTGTTCTAAGGCGGCTACGTCTAAGCTTCCGACCAACCGTAATGCGGCTGGGATATTGTATAAGGAACTACTGGGTTGAAACTGGTCAATAAACCACAACCGCGTTTGGGCATAAGACAGAGGTAAATCGTTATCATTGTCTCGCTTGACAATTGGTGACACACTAAGCTGTAAATTTTGTTGCTGTAACTGCCCAATTATTGGTGCTAATTCTGCCACTGTGGGTGCGCCAAACAGACTCCTTAGTGGCAGTTCTACTTGGAAGTGGCTACGAATGCGGGAAATCAGTTGCGTAGCGAGTAAGGAATGTCCCCCTAGTTCAAAGAAGTTGTCATGAATCCCAACTTGATTTAGTTTGAGAATTTGTCCCCACAGGTAAGTAAGAATTTCTTCAATTGGGGTGCGGGGGGCGGCGTATTTGTCTGTTTGGCTACTCTGGAAGTCGGGACAGGGTAAAGCGCGACGATCGACTTTACCATTTGGTGTCAGAGGGAAAGTTTCCAAAAATACTATTGCACTCGGCACCATGTATTCTGGCAGTTTCCCTTTCAAATATTGCCGCAATTCATCGCTCGTCGGTGTCGCCTCAGTTTCGGTTGTAATGTAAGCAACTAAACGTTTATCTCCCGGAATATCCTCTCGCGCCATCACAACTGCACCTTGAGCTTGAGGATGTTGACTTAAAACTGCTTCAATTTCCCCCAATTCGATGCGAAAACCGCGAATCTTCACTTGATTGTCAATTCGTCCCAAGTATTCGATATTGCCATCAGGTAAATAGCGAGCTAAGTCTCCAGTTTTGTAGAGTCGGGCATTTGGTTCATTGCTAAAGGGATGGAGGATGAATTTTTCATTAGTTAATTCTGGTCGATTCAGGTAGCCTCTGGCTAGTCCTGCTCCTCCGATGTGTAATTCTCCTGGTACTCCTACTGGTACTGGTTGTAAATGGGTGTCGAGGATGTAAACTTGGGTGTTAGCTATGGGACGACCGATCGGAACAGAAAAAGCTGGACTGAGTGATTTAGGAATTTGATAACAGCAAGTAAAAGTAGTATTTTCGGTAGGCCCGTAACCGTTAATTAGTTGGCAATTCTCCACAGTTTGGAGAAATTTCTGGACATGGGACACAGATAAAATATCACCACCTGCTAACAGTTGATGCAAGGGTTTCAAGGCATCAATCTTTTCATCTACCATCAGATGAAATAGACCAGCCGTTAGCCAAAGGGTGGTAATTTGATATTGCTCAATAACTTGTCCTAATTCCTCTAAAGATGCTTTTTTCCCTGGAAATATTACCAGTTTTCCACCGTTGAGTAAGCTGCCCCAAATTTCAAAAGTTGCTGCGTCAAAGGAAATTGGAGCAAATTGTAAAAATACTTCTTTGTCAGAAAAGTTCGCGTAGTCGGTTTGTTTGACTAATCGAACTACACCGTGATGGATAATGCTCACACCTTTGGGTTGACCTGTAGAACCACTTGTGTACATTACATAAGCTAGGTTATCAGCCCTGATGTTAGTAGTGGGGTTTTGTTCTGGTTGTTGATTAATGTTATTCCAATCTGTGTCTAAACAAATTACACCAATGTTGTCAGCAGGTAGTAGGTGAACTAGTTTTTCTTGAGTTAATAAGACTGATAGTTGAGCATCTTCTAACATGAAGCCTAAACGCTCACTAGGATATTCTGGATCGAGCGGAACATAAGCCCCACCTGCTTTGAGAATACCAAGTATTCCCACGATCATCTCCAGGGAACGTTCCACACAAATTCCCACTAGCACATCTGCACCCACACCTAATGAGTGTAAATAATGTGCTAACTGATTCGATCGATCGTTCAATTCAGAGTAAGTCAGTTGTTGAAAATCAAATACTACTGCTACTGCATCTGGTGTTTTTTCTACTTGTTCTTCAAACAACTGATGCAGACATTTATCAGCCGGATAATCTGTTTGAGTATAGTTCCACTCAGTTAACAGTTGATGTTGTTCAACTGTGGTTAACATTGGTATTTGGGAAATTGGTGTTTCGGGATGGGCGACAATTGCTTCAAGCAAGGTGAGAAAATGACCCGTCATCCGCTCAATAGTACTGCCATCAAACAAGTCGGTGTTGTACTCCCACCAGCCCATCAGTCCATCTGGAGTACTTTCCATTGAGAGAGTTAAATCAAATTTGGCGATCGGCATTTCCAATTCTTGAGGACTCAGAGTTAGCCCAGATAACTCTAATTCTGATAGCGGCGCATTCTGAAGCACAAACATCACTTGAAACAACGGACTATAACTCAAATCTCGTGATGGTGCAACAGCTTCTACTAACATTTCAAACGGCAAATCTTGATGGGCGTATGCCGCCAATGATACCTCTTTTACCCGATGAATTAATTCGGTAAAACTGGGATTTTCTGCTAAATCAGTTCTCAATACCAATGTATTGACAAAAAAGCCTATTAACCCTTCTATTTCGCTGTGGTTGCGGTTAGCAATAGGTGAACCAACCACAATATCTGATTGTCCCGTATAACGGTAAAGTAAAGTATTAAATCCTGCCAACAAAGTCATAAACAAAGTTACTCCTTGTTCTTGACTTAGTTGTGTTAATTTCTCAGTCAGGTCTGATGAGAGGGAAAATTTTTGATGAGCACCTGTATAAGTTTGTATTGCTGGTCTGGGACGGTCTGTAGGTAGCGATAATAAAGCTGGAGTATCAGCTAATTGTTGTTTCCAATAACTTAATTGAGTTTCCAGAACTTCCCCTGACAACCATTCTCGCTGCCAAATTGCAAAGTCAGCGTACTGAATCGGTAGCGGTGTTAATGGTGATGGTTGATTTTGAATATCAGCATTGTAAAGTGCTGCCAGTTCTTGAACAAATACACCTATTGACCAGCCATCACTGATGATATGGTGCATACAGATAATCAGAATATGTTCGGTTTCACTCTTGTTGATTAATGTGATTCTGATTAAGGAATCTTTGGCTAAGTCAAAGGGTTTAATTGTTTGTTCTTGGATTAATTCTTGGACTGTTATTTCTTGTTCTTTTGTTCCTAAATGCTGCAAGTCAATTAATGATAAAAACCCGTTGTTTTCGGGGTGAATGATTTGATTTGCTTCCCCGTCAATCGTGATGAAATTAGTCCTTAATACTTCATGTCGCTGAATTATTTCTCTTAAGCTTTTTTCTAAGGTGGCTATTGGCAATCTTCCGGCTATTCGCAATGCCGAAGGTATGTTGTATAAGGCACTATTGGGTTGAAGTTGGTCGATAAACCACAATCGCGTTTGAGCATAAGATAGTGGTAATTCATTCTGGTTTTCTCGCTTAACAATTGGGGGGAAATTCAGTTGGAGGTTTTGTTGTTTTATGGCTTGAATTAATGAAGCTAGTTCGGCAACTGTGGGTGCGCTAAACAGTGTCCTTAGTGGTAGTTCTATTTGTAAGTGTGTGCGAATTCGGGATATTAGTTGGGTCGCTAGTAGTGAGTGTCCCCCGATTTCAAAGAAGTTATCGTTAATTCCGATTTGATTTAGTTTGAGAACTTGGGAAAACAGATGACAAAGGATTTCTTCTATTGGGGTTCTTGGTGCTACATAGTTCTCTGTGGGTGCGTTATTTAAATCAGGTGCTGGTAGGGCTTTTCTGTCTATTTTTCCGTTGGGTGTGAGTGGTAAGGTTTCTAAGAATACAAAGGCACTCGGTATCATGTATTCTGGCAATTTCGCTTTTAAGTATTCTCGTAGTTCGTTGGTGGTGGGTGAGACTTCGGAATCGGAAACTAGATAAGCAACTAGGCGTTTTTCTCTACTGTTGTCAACAAGGGCGATGACAACACTGGTTTGGATTTGGGGATGTTGGCTTAATACTGCTTCGATTTCCCCTAACTCGATGCGGAAGCCGCGAATTTTTACTTGGTGGTCGATGCGTCCTAAGTATTCGATGTTGCCGTCGGGTAAGTAGCGGGCTAAGTCCCCGGTTTTATATAATTTTGAATTGTCAAAGGGATTGACAATAAACTTCTCATTAGTTAATTCTGGTCGATTCAGGTAGCCTCTGCCTAATCCGGCACCTCCAATGTGTAATTCTCCTGGAACTCCAATGGGTAGTGGTTGCAGATATTGGTCGAGTATGTATACCTGGGTGTTAGAAATGGGGCGACCGATAATACATTGTTTGTAAATCTGCGGTTGGCAAGTCCAGAAAGTTGAATCGATACAAGCTTCTGTAGGGCCATAGAGATTGTGCAAATTCACTTCTAGCTTACTCAACAAACTTTCTTGCAAAGCCGCTGGCAAGACTTCACCGCCACAAAATATATCTTTGAGGGATTGACAAGTTTCGATTCCTCCCTGCTCTAAAACCATTTGCAGCAAAGATGGTACAAATTGCACCCTATTTACCTGCTCTTGGGCAATTAATTTTAACAGGTAAGCTGGGTCAGTATGACCTCCAGGTTGAGCTATGATTAACTGTCCGCCCACCAATAATGGAGCGTAGAATTCCCATACGGAAGCATCAAAGCCAAAAGGCGTTTTTTGCAACACTTTGTCTTTTTCTGTCAAGGGGAATGTGGCTTGCATCCAGTTCATGTGGTTGCAAATGTTATTGTGACAAAGCATTACTCCCTTCGGTTGACCAGTAGAACCCGATGTATAAATTACATAAGCCAAGTTTTCTGGTTGCACATTCAGAATCGGATTATCTCGATCGCACTGACTAATAACTTGCCAGTCAGTATCCAAACAGACAAGGTTGGCTTTGGTTGGGCTTAGGCTCTTCAAGAGTCGTTGTTGGGTCAGAAGTGTTGAAACTTGAGCATCTGCGAGCATGAATTGTAGACGTTCTTGGGGATATTCTGGGTCAAGAGGAAGATATGCTCCTCCGGCTTTGAGAATCCCTAATAATCCGATTACCATTTCTAGGGAACGTTCTACACAAATCCCAACGGGTACATCTGCATCCACACCCAAAGTGCGTAAATAATGGGCTAGTTGATTGGCGCGATCGTTCAATTGTGAATAAGTCAATTGTTGGTCTTCAAATATTACTGCTACTGCATCGGGTGTCTTTTCTACTTGTTGTTCAAATAATTGATGTAGACATTTATCAACTGGATAATCTGTTTGAGTTTGATTCCATTCAATTAATTGCTGTTGTTCAGTGGCAGTTAAGATTGGTAATTGAGAGATTTGTGTTTGGGGATTGGCGACAATTGCTTCTAGCAGTGTGACAAAATGACCTGTCATCCGAAGAATTGTACTACTATCAAACAAGTCGGTGTTGTACTCCCACCAGCCTACTAGTCCAGTCGGTGTACTTTCCATTCCCAAACCTAAATCAAATTTGGCGATCGCATTTTCTACTTCTACCGGAGTTAGCTTTAATCCATCCAAATCTACCAAAGATACAGGTGCATTCTGAAGCGCAAACATCACCTGAAACAGAGGTGAATAGCTAAGATTCCGTTCTGGCTGCAATGCTTCCACCAGCATCTCAAATGGCAAATCCTGATGGGTGTATGCTCCTAAAGACACCTCTCGCACTCGATCGAGTAATTTGGTGAAACTCTGATTATTAGATAGATCTGTCCTGATTACTAAAGTATTGACAAAAAAGCCAATTAACCCTTCAATTTCTTGGTGATTGCGGTTGGCAATAGGTGTACCTACCACAATATCTGTTTGTCCGCTGTAGCGGTAGAGTAAGGTATTAAATGCTGCCAACAGCGTCATAAACAAAGTTACCCCTTGTTCTTGACTTAGTTGGTTCAATTTCTCGGTGAGTTGGGCAGACAAGGCAAATTTTTGATGTCCGCCGACGAAGGTTTGCACTGCTGGTCTGGGGCGATCGGTCGGGAGTGATAATAAAGCTGGTGCATCAGCCAGTTGATTTTGCCAGTAACTTAATTGGGTTTGCAACACTTCACCCTGTAACCATTGTCGCTGCCATAAGGCAAAGTCAGCGTACTGAATTGGTAGCGGGCTTAAAGGTGAGGGCAAACTTTGAGCGTAAGCATTGTACAGTGCTGCCAGTTCTGCAAGCAATACACCGATCGACCAACCATCAGACACAATATGGTGCATACATAACAGCAAAATATGTTCGGTGTCAGACAGCTTGACTAATGTTGCCCTGAATAAGCTACCATTTGCTAAATCAAACGGTTCAATTGCTTGTTGTTGCAGTAATTCTAATGCGACAATTTCTTGTTGATTTGGAGATAAATGTTTAAAGTCAACAACAGATAATCTCCAGTTTGTTTGACCCTGAATAATTTGATTTGGTTGTCCATCAACTGTCAGGAAATTGGTGCGTAATGCTTCATGGCGCATCACAATTTCTTGTAAACTTTGTTCTAAAGTGACTACTTCGAGATTTCCTTCTAAATGTATTGCAAAAGGTATGTTGTATAAACCACTATTGCTTTCAAATTGGTCGATAAACCATAACCGCGTTTGGGCATAAGACAGTGGTAAATCGTTATTGTTGTTTTGTTTAACAATTGGTGGCGCACTAAGCTGTAAATCTTGTTGCTGTAACTGTTGAATTGCTGGGGCTAATTCGGCTATAGTGGGTGCGCCAAAGAGACTCCGCAAAGGTAGTTCTACTTGCAAGTTGCTGCGAATTCGGGATATCAATTGAGTGGCAAGGAGTGAATGTCCTCCTAGTTCAAAGAAGTTGTCGTGAATGCCAACTTGGTTTAGTTTGAGGATTTGTTTCCAAGCTTGTGCCAGGATTTCTTCTACTGGGGTGCGGGGGGCTTGATATTTGTTTTGTTGTTGAGTGTGGAAATCTGGTGCGGGTAGGGCGCGACGATCGATTTTGCCGTTTGGTGTTAAGGGGAGGGCTTCGAGAATCACGAAAGCACTCGGCACCATGTATTCTGGAAGCTTAGATTTCAGATATTGCCGCAGTTCGTTGCTTGTGGGTGTTGCTTCGATTTCGGTTGTGATGTAAGCAACTAGGCGTTTATCTCCTGGTATATCCTCTCGCGCTATCACGACAGCGGTTTGGACTTGAGGATATTGACTTAAAATTGCTTCGATTTCACCCAATTCAATGCGGAAACCCCGAATTTTTACTTGATTGTCAATCCGTCCCAAGTATTCGATATTTCCATTCGGTAAATACCGTGCTAAATCTCCGGTTTTATATAATAATTTTGAATTTTCAAAAGGATTGGCGATGAATTTTTCATTAGTTAATTCTGGTCTGTTAAGGTAGCCTTTGGCTAATCCAGCACCGCCTATATGTAATTCTCCAGGGACTCCAATGGGTGTTGGCTGGAGAGATCGATCGAGAATGTAGATTTGAGTATTAGCGATCGGACGACCAATAGATTCTAAACTATCTTGAACACCAGCAACTTTGCCAACCGCTTCCACTCTGGAAATCGTTGACCAAATAGTAGTTTCTGTTGGGCCATAAACATTCCACAAACACTGACTTCTCTGCAAAAGTGCCACAGCTAACTCATGAGTTAACGCTTCACCACCACAAAGAATTTTTAACTGTTGATTGCCTTGCCATCCACTTCCTAAAAGTAATCGCCAAGTCGCTGGCGTTGCTTGCATAATTGTCGCACTAGATTGCAGCAACTTCTCGGATAATTTTGTGCCATCAGCACTTTGTTCGCGGGGGAGCAAAACAACTTGGGCACCGACAATTAATGGTAAGTAAAATTCTAATCCGGCAATGTCAAAACAGATGGTAGTAACTGCTGGAAGAATGTCTTTGGCAGTAATGCCTACCTCCTGTTTCATCGAGTAGAGAAAGTTTGTCAGACTAAAATGTGAAATTTGAACGCCTTTGGGCTGTCCTGTCGATCCAGATGTATAGATTACATAAGCTAAGTTTTCTAGACAAACTTGAGTAACAATATTATTTTGATTTTGTTGGGCGATGATTTCCCAATCTGCATCTAAACTGATCAAATGAAGGTCAATTTTAGGTAGTTGAGTTATCAATTTTTCCTGTGTCAAAAGTACTGACACTTGGGAATTAGATAACATAAAAGCTATACGTTCTGTGGGATATTCTGGGTCAAGGGGAACATAAGCTCCACCTGCTTTAAGAATTCCCAAAAGTCCCACGAGCATTAAGAGAGAACGTTCTACACAAATCCCGACTAGCACATCTGCACCTACACCTAATGAGCGCAAATAATGTGCTAGTTGATTCGATCGACTATTCAATTCCTGGTAAGTCAATTGTTGATTTTCAAACACCACCGCTATTGCATCTGGTGTTTTTTCTACTTGTTCTTCAAACAATTGATGGACAGATTTATCGATCGGATAATTAGTTTCTGTATTATTCCATTCTATTAAAAGTTGTTGTTGTTCAACTGCGGTTAACATTGGCAGTTGGGAAATTGGCATTTGAGGATTAGCGACAATAGCCTCAAACAAAGTCACAAAATGACCCAACATTCGGCTGATTGCACTATCATCAAAACGATTTGCATTGTAACTCAACCTGACTAACAATTGTTCCCCAGGCTCAACAAAAAGTGTTAGCGGATAATTAGTTTTTTCAATAACCTGAACATTCTTAAGTGAAAAATCACCTTTGTCTTCGAGGACAGTACTATCTACCAAATAATTCTCGAAGATCACAATACTGTCGAACAAAGAAGTACCTCTAGGTACATTACTAAATCCCTGAATTTCCACTAAGGAACTATAGGAAAATTGTTCTGATTCTACAAGTTGTACCTGTAAATCTTTCAACAGATGCAAAAGTTCGGTTTTGTCTGAGATTTGAACGCGGACGGGTAAGGTATTAATAAATAACCCTACCATTGACTCGACTCCTGCGATCGCAGGCGGACGACCTGAAACAGTCGCACCAAATACCACATCATTTTCTTGAGAATAACGAGACAGCAACAAAGCCCAAGTTGCCTGCGCTAAATTAGAAAGTGTTAATTGATGTTCTCGGACAAAATTATTAGCATAAGCTGTTGCTTCACGACTTAAGCGGATTTCTTGTTCTTTATAACTAGGCGATCCATTTTCCCGACTGGATAAAGGTTTATCCACCATTAAAGGAGTCGAAGCACTAAAACCTTGAAGTCTTTCTCGCCAATAATCTTCAGCCAACTTTTGATTTTGTTTTTGTATCCAAGCAATATAATTTCGGTAGTTGAGTGCAGGTTGATAATTTAAAGTTTTTCCTTGAGAGATTGCTTGGTAAAAGTTCAATAAATCTTTAAACACCAAGGATAAAGACCAACCATCAAGCAATATATGATGAAAGCTCCAAACAAATTGGTAAGTATTTTCCGACTTTTGAATCAGATATAAACGCATTAATGGCGCTTGGGAAAAGGAGAAACCTTGCTGGCGTTCTGAATCAAGAAATGTTTCTAATTGCTGTTGCTGCTCATTAGCAGATAACTCTCGCCAATCATAAGTTTCGATTGCCACATTCACTTGTCGATATACTACTTGTGTCGGCTGGCTGACACGCTCCCATAAGAAAGCTGTACGGAAAACCGAATGTCTTGCTACTACTTGCTGCCAAGCTTGTTTAAACGCTGACACATCTAGGTTTCCGGTTAAAATGCAACTCAGATGCTCAATATATACACCAGAGTTAGGCGCATACAAACTTTCAAAGAGCATCCCCTGTTGCATTGGTGATAAGGGATAAATGTCCTCAATATTTTGCTTGTTAGTTTTGTTAGTTTCTGGTTTCATAGATTTTCTAAAATTTGATCTAGTTCTAGTTGGCTAAGTTGTACTAAGGGGAAATCACTAGGAGTAAAACCAGCGTTTTCCGGTGATAAACAATGAGCGATTAACTCTTGTAAAGTGGAGACAAATTCTTGGGCAATTTTCTCGATCGTGCTTGAGTTATGAATATTGCTACTGTATGTCCAATTTATTTGCAGCTGGTCGTTGGTAATAATAGCATTGATTTCGAGCAAATTAGAGCGCTTACTTTGTAAACCTTGGCTGTTTCCACTCGATTCCTTTGCCAATTGTAGCAGAAAAGATTGATTGAACAACTGACTAAATTGACCCAAATAATTGAAGCAAATTTCGGCTTCTTTTAGGTTCTTGATTTGGCTTTGGATGTCTCGATCGTCAGATAAATAACGCAATAGTCCATAGCCAATTCCTTTGTTGGGAACTGTGCGTAATTGTTCCTTGACTGATTTTAAAACCTCTCCTAAATTCGGTTTATTGGTGTTTTCAAGTTGCACGCAAACCGGGAAAATAGTCGTAAACCAACCCACCGTTCGGGATAAATCTACACCTTCAATAATATCTTCCCTTCCATGTCCTTCTAAGTTGAATAACACAGAGTTTGAGTTAGTCCATTTACTCATAACCAAGACTAAAGCTGTCAATAAGACATCATTAATCTGGGTAGAGTAAGCTTTCGGGACATCTTGTAAGAGCGATCGAGTTTCAGTTTCATTTAACGATACAGATATGTTCTGAGCCGAAACAATTGTGTTTTCTCCTTGGTTATAGTCTACAGGAATAGGAGAAACAGAGGTATAAGATTCGCGCAACCAATAAGATAATTCCGATTTTAAAACCTCCGATTGAGCATAGTTGGTTAACTGTTGCGCCCAATTTTGAAAAGAGGTGGTTTTCGGTGGTAATTGAATTGGTTGACCCTGACTTAGTTGTTGGTAAGCTGTCTGCAAGTCTTCTAACAATATCCGCCAAGATACACCATCGACTACTAAATGGTGAATTACTATTAGTAATCTTCCTTCTTTGTTTTCTCCCCCTTTGAAATAGGCGACTTGGACGAGATTTTCTGCCAGATTTAAACTCGCTTGTAAGGAGTTAGCAGTGCTTTCAATGGTTACAGTAATCTCGCTTTCTGGAAGATTGGATAAGTCAAAATAGGAGATGGCTATCTTATCAGTTGGACTGGCATTAATCTGTTGCCAACCTGATTCCGATTGGGTAAAGCGTAAGCGCAACCCATCGTGATGTATCAGCAATTGTTGCCAGATTGATTCTAAAAGTTCGGGTTGGAAGTTAGACGGTGTTGTGAGCAAAAATGCTTGATTAAAGTGGTGCGGTTCTTCCAAGTTTTGCTCAAAAAACCATTGTTGAATCGGCGTTAATTCTACTTTTCCTGTGACTAATCCTTGTTCGATTTGAGTTACTTTGCTGGTACTTGCAACTGCGGCTAATTCAGCAATTGTCTGATTGGTAAATAGTTGTTTGACACTCAGTTGTAATCCCTTTTGCCTTGCTTTGCTAATAATTTGAATGCCAAGGATCGAATCGCCACCTAGTTCAAAGAAGTTATCGTAGATGCCGATTTCCTCTACCCCCAGGACTTGTGTCCAAATCTGTGTGAGTGTTTCTTCTTCTGAGGTGCGGGGGGCTACTAGGTTGACTTCGATTCCTGAGCGAGATTCTGGTTTAGGTAAAGCCCGTCGGTCAATTTTCCCGTTTGGTGTGAGTGGTAATACTTCGAGAATTACGAAGACACTGGGCACCATGTATTCTGGGAGTTTGGCTTTCAAGTATTGCCGTAGTTCGTTGGTTGCAGGTGTTGCTTGGGCTGGCGCTACGATGTATGCTACTAGGCGTTTATCTCCGGGTGTGTCTTCGCGGACGAGCGCCACCGCAGTTTGGACTTGAGGATGTTGACTAAGGATAGCTTCGATTTCGCCCAATTCGATGCGAAAACCTCGGATTTTCACTTGATTGTCTATCCTTCCCAGGTATTCGATGTTGCCATCAGGTAAATAACGAGCTAAATCCCCGGTTTTGTAGAGTCGGGCATTTGGTTCATGGCTGAAGGGATGGGGGATGAATTTCTCATTAGTTAATTCTGGTCGATTCAGGTAGCCTCGTGCTAATCCAGCACCGCCGATGTGTAATTCCCCTGGGACTCCTACTGGGACAGGTTGTAGATATTGGTCAAGGATGTAGATTAGGGTGTTGGCTATGGGACGACCGATCGGAACAGAAAAAGCTGGACTGAGTGATTTAGGAATTTGATAACAGCAAGTAAAAGTAGTATTTTCGGTAGGCCCGTAACCGTTAATTAGTTGGCAATTCTCCACAGTTTGGAGAAATTTCTGGACATGGGACACAGATAAAATATCACCACCTGCTAACAGTTGATGCAAGGGTTTCAAGGCATCAATCTTTTCATCTACCATCAGATGAAATAGACCAGCCGTTAGCCAAAGGGTGGTAATTTGATATTGCTCAATAACTTGTCCTAATTCCTCTAAAGATGCTTTTTTCGCTGGAAATATTACCAGTTTTCCACCGTTGAGTAAGCTACCCCAAATTTCAAAAGTTGCCGCGTCAAAGGAAATTGGAGCAAATTGTAAAAATACTTCTTTGTCAGAAAAGTTCGCGTAGTCGGTTTGTTTGACTAATCGAACTACACCGTGATGGATAATGCTCACACCTTTGGGTTGACCTGTAGAACCACTTGTGTACATTACATAAGCTAGGTTATCAGCCCTGATGTTAGTAGTGGGGTTTTGTTCTGGTTGTTGATTAATCTTATTCCAATCTGTGTCTAAACAAATTACACCAATGTTGTCAGCAGGTAGTAGGTGAACTAGTTTTTCTTGAGTTAATAAGACTGATAGTTGAGCATCTTCTAACATGAAGCTTAAACGCTCACTAGGATAATTTGGGTCGAGGGGAACATAAGCCCCACCTGCTTTGAGAATACCAAGTATTCCCACTACCATTTCTATTGAGCGTTCTACACAAATTCCCACTAGCACATCTGCACCCACACCTAAAGAGCGTAAATAATGTGCTAATTGATTGGCGCGATTATTCAATTGTGAATAAGTTAATTGTTGATTTTCAAACACTACTGCTACTGCATCCGGTGTTTTCTCTACCTGCTCCTCAAACAACTGATGCAGACATTTATCAACTGGATAATTGGTTTGAGTATCGTTCCACTCGACTAACAACTGATGCAATTGGTCACTATTAAGTAGAGGTAATTCTCTCAAATTTTGTTTTGGATCGCTGACAACTGCTTGGAGCAAAGTTTGGAAATGACTTAGCCAACCTTCAATGGTGTCTGCATTAAATAAGTCGGTATTGTAATCGCATTCAATCAATAGCTCACCCGCTATCTCTGTCACATTTAAATGCAGATCCCGGTCTTTAAAGTTAATGGCTTGAGGATATAAACTAACCTCCAAACCAAAAACCTCTGGTGCTGTAATGTGTGGCTCTAAATTAAAGCTGACACTAACTAAGGGAAGGCGACTGTTGTCTCTGGGTAGATTCAGTAGGCGACTGTTGTCTCTGGGTAGATTCAGTTTATTTAATAATTGAGCAAAGGGGTAATCTTGGTGTTCGTAAGCCTGCAATAAAGTACCCCGCATTTGTTTGATATATTCTGCAAATGTAGGATTACCTGACAACTGACTCCGAATTGGTAAGATATGGGTGCAGTAGCCAACTATTCCTTCACTGCCATTCATCGATCGACCAGAAGTAGGAACCCCTATGATGATGTCGTCTTGTCCCGTTAGTCGATGAAATAACGTTGCATACACTGATAGCAGAGTCATTAACAGAGTGCAACCCTGTTGGCGACCGAACAGTTTGAGGCTTTTAGTTACTTCAGTATCAAACTTAATGGTTTCTCGATCGCCATTATAGGTTTTAATCGGTGGACGAATGCGATCGGTGGGTAATTCTAATACAGGAGGTAAGCTTAGTTTATCCAACCAGTATGATTCATGAGCTTTCATCTCCTGCGTCTGCATCAGCTGATTTTGCCAGTTGATAAATTCTCGAAATTGTGTAGGGCGATCGTAATCGCAAACTACCCCTTGACACTCATCTGAATACAGCTGCATTAACTCTCGGAAAATAACTCCTAATGACCAGCCATCAACTACGATGTGATGGGCGCTCAAAACTAATATATGGAGTTCTGGTTCTAACTTCAGGATATACAGACGTACTAGCGGACCCTTTTCGAGGTCGAAGAGTTTTTGGCTTTCCTCGCGAAAGAATGCGGCTACTTGCTCATCGCGTGCAATATCTCCATCACTGAAGTCTAATACAGGACAATCGATTTCGACTGAAGGTAGAATTTCTTGCACATCCCCTTCTGGACTGATTTTTGTTCGTAAAGCCTCGTGACGATCGACTACTTTCTGTATTGCTTTGCTCATTGCCTTTAGGTTCAAAGCACCTCGCAATAGCACCGTTGAATGTTCATTATAGGCAACTGAGCTATCTTCACCCATCTGGGCTAATGTCCAGAGTTGCTTTTGGGCTTCAGTTAGGGGAATCAGAAGAGGTAGGGGGGTGGGGAGGTAGGGGGGTGGGGAGAGTTGTTGATGTAGATTTGGGATTCCCCCCATCTCCCCATCTCCCCATCTCCCCATCTCCCCATTTCCTTGTTGACAGATCTCTTTGAGGGTGTTGAGGTGGGGTAAGTTTTCTAGTACTAATTTCTCATCTACACCGAAGTCGATAAAACAGGCGATTTCGTCTACTCCGATCGATCGCAAATCCTCAATTACTTGGCGACAAGAATCAGGAGTACCAATCAACGTACCTGTCTGTACATAACGTTTATAAGTCGTGGATAAAAGAAAGTCCCTATCTTCCTCCGTGAGTCGATCGAAATCAGCTGGCATACCTTGGCTTTGAAACATATTCTGCAAAAGCCCCATAGAGGTTTTCAGGTAATTTAAGAAGGGTTCTTTTGCTTGCGATCGAACTTGCTCCAAATCAGCACCAACGAAGGTATGCAGTAATACAGTCACCTTTCCCGCTTCTGCTTTGTAACCATGCTTAGTCAAAGATTCCCGGTAAAGAGCTATATTGTGGGCTAAATCTTCAATAGATTGCCCCAAAAAATTAGTTAAAATGCCTGCACCAATTTCACCAGCTTTGATGTAGTTATTTGGATTCTTGACAATGGTAATCCAAATCGGTAACTTAGGCTGCATCGGCTGTGGGTAAGTCTTGACCCTAATCTGTTTTCCAGTCCCATCAAGCACCTCAACAGATTCGCCTTGCCAAAGTTTCTGGACAGTGGCAATTTCTTGGTACATTAGTTCCCGATGTTTGCCAAAAGATTGGGGAGCAAAGACAAAATCATTGGGATGCCAACCGGAGGCGAAAGCAATACCAACTCTGCCTTGAGAAAGATTATCAACCACTGCCCATTCTTCGGCTACCCGAATTGGGTGATGCAGGGGTAAAACGACGCTACCGGAACGTATTTGAATGGTTTGAGTTTCTCTGGCTAGGGCAGCTGCAATTACGGAAGGATTTGGCGAAAATCCACCAAATTCATGAAAGTGACGTTCGGGAATCCAAATTGCTGTAAATCCGTGTCGATCGCCAAACTTAGCCCCTTCAAACAACAAATTATACTTATTTGTCCTAAATTCTGCTTCGTAACTACCGAAATAGTACAAGCTAAATTCTAGGGATTTTTGAGCCTTATGGGGGTTGGGGGGTAGGGGTTGGGTGTTAGGGAAATTTCCTTCTTCCCTAACCCCTATCACCTGACCCCTATCACCTAATTTCTCCCTATCCCCTAACCCCTGACCCCTAACCCCTAAAGTTGCCCTGTTGTGTCCTCTGTCACTAGTAGGTTCAGAGGACACAGGTTGCTTTTTTGCGGGTATAAAGCCTCCTTGACGCAGTTGGGCAACGCTATCCTTGATTACTTCGACAAATCGAGAAAGATCCTCATCGGTATGCGCCGTTGACAGAAAATGTTTGCGCCATTCCCAAACATAAATCCCTTTTTCTACCATGTGATAGAAAAGCAGATCTAAATTTCCAGTTAAGGCAAAGCGGAAGAAAGAGCTAAAATGCTCAATTTTGATCGGAACTTCATTTTCTTGAAAATAGGTATTCAGGGTAGTGACTAATTTGGTGGTGCGATCGTTTAATTGTTGTTGAAGACTTGGGCCTTGTTCTTTGAAATGTTGGAGTACAGCCTTTGCTGCTACCATTGCCAGGGGATGCTGACAAAAAGTGCCGCCGAAGAAGGTTCTTTCTGTTTGCGGATAGGAATTATCTCCATAGTTCCACATTCCTCCGTCAATACAATCTAGATACTTGGCTTTACCTGCAACCACACCTATCGGTAGACCTCCTGCAACTACTTTGCCATAAGTCGCAATGTCAGCTTGAACGCCAAATAAAGCTTGTGCTCCTCCAGGGTGCGATCGAAACCCTGTAATCATTTCATCAAATATTAATGCCGTTCCTGTTCGATCGGTAATTTGCCGTAAGGAGCGCAAAAATTCCTTGGGTAGCAAAGTAGGTTGATTGCTTTGTACAGCCTCCACAAGTACCGCCGCCAGTTCATGAGCGTGGCTTTGCAGATATTCTAAAGCTTGCTCACTGCCATACTCAAGAACTACGACATCTGCCACCACACCCTCTGGTACGCCAGAAGCTAGAGGGAAAAACTCCCATTGGTTATCAATCAGTTGCCGTCTGACTAAAGTTCCATCACTATGTCCATGATAAGAACCTTCAAACAAAGCAATCTTAGAGCGACCAGTAGCAGCCCGGGCGATTCTGATTGCTGCCATCACTGCTTCTGTCCCAGAGTTACAGAAACAAGCGCGTTCGGTGCCTGTAAGCTCAGTGAATAGTTGAGCGACTTCGCCAACTAGTTCGTAGCGAGGATTGAGATGAATGCCTTTTTTCAGCTGTGCTTCTAGGGCTTCCATAATGAATGGGGGTTTGTGTCCGAATAGAGTTACCCCTTGGCCCATAGTCATGTCAATGTATTCGTTGCCATCTACGTCCCAAATTCTAGAGCCTTGAGAGCGATCGGCAACGATCGGATAAAGCATTTCCTTAATCGACAAGCGAAAACCCACAGAAGCCCTACTATCAGCTAACACCGGACGAGCAGTTTCCACCAGTTTTTTTGAGGTTTTAGTGCGCTGGGTAAAACGTGCTATTAAAGCGTCTAAGTGTTGCTGCTGCTGTTGAGTCAGCCCACTAGTCGGAGGTTTTTTCGGCCCCCAAGGTGTAGAAACTGGTGCTGGTGGCACTTGCTTACTCAAAGAAGCCGTCTGACACTTTGGTTGTTGAGGAGCAGGCACAGGCTGTGGAGGGGTATACTCAGATCTTCCACTCTTAGAAGTAGAACCTCCAGCGTCCTCGTTCCCAGGTTGAACCTGGGAACGAAGAATAGAGGCTCTGCCTCCTGATGCAAGATCTGAGGTATATGGGTTAGGCATCCCAGACATTCCATTCCCTACCACAACTTCTGGCGACTGTAAAGACGTTGCAGGCAAAGTCCCCACATTGTTTTGCAATACCTCCAACTGTCTAGACATTAATTGGAATTGATACTGGAGTTGCTGCGCCATGATACTTTGTAACGCCGTTGCTTCTACTGGCTGTGGCTGTTGTGGAAAACTTTGGCGTTGAGCAAAAGTAGGGGTTGGGGGTTGGGGGTTAGGGGTTAGGGTTTGAAGAATGGGTTGAGGGGAGGTTGGGGTGGAACAAGGGGTTAGGGGTTGGGGGTTGGGGGTTGGGGAATGATAGGGGTTGGGGGTTGGGGGTTGGGGGTTGGGGAAATTTTCTTCTTCCCTAACCCCTAACCCCTGACCCCTAACACCTGAAGCGGGGAGACGTTCGTCTAAATAAATTGCTAAAGCTTCTAGAGTAGCCAATTCTTCAAATAACTGACGAAGGGCAATTTTTATCCCATAAGTTCTTTCAATTTTTTGTACAGCCTCAACCATCATGATAGAGTCAGCACCCATTTCTAGAAAAGGAGCATGAATGTTCACATCTGTTGGGGAGACTTGCAATAAATTAGCAACTAAAGTTTGCAAAGTGCCGATAATTTCTTCGCTACGGGTAGGACAGGCATCTTGCCTGTCATCCCCAGTCACAACATCCGTTTGTGTCTTTGCAAGATTACCATTTACAACCATATCTTTCCCATTTGTAGTAGTATTTACGAGTTCAATCCAATAGCTTTGGCGTTGGAAGGGGTATGTAGGCAGGGACAATAAACTGCGCGAGTAGTCTTGGTCAAATCCGCGCCAGTTAATCTCAACTCCCTGCAAATATAAGGTAGATAGAACATTGAGCAATGATGACCAATCTTCTTGTTGCCCTGTCAGGGAAGAGAGCCAAATAGCACTAGTTTCTGGCTGGCATTGCCGCCCCAATCGGGATAAAGTTGGTTTGGCACCCATTTCCAAAAAGATATTTAAGCCTTCCTCTAAAAGTGTGTTGACTCCCGCCATAAACTGTACGGGTTCTCGAGCATGATTTCGCCAGTAGCGGGCATTTAGTGTTTCTCCTGGTTGTAACATCTGCCCTGTGAGGTTGGAAATCAAACCAATTTTCAGAGGTTGGTAGGAGATTTGACTGGCTGCTTGCTCTAAAGAGTCTAGGATTGGCTCTATGAGGGGAGAATGAAAGGCATGGGAGACTTTGAGGTTACGGACTTCTATGAGTTGTGCTTGCAGGTGGGCTGTAACTTTCTGGATTATTTCGTGTTTTCCAGAAATTACGGTATTGTTGGGACTGTTGATGCCTGCGATCGCAATCTCTCCAGCATCAAAACCTCCAATCGCTTCTCTCACCTGACTTTCCGGCGCAAAAACAGCCGCCATTGCGCCATTTTCAGGCAAAGACTGCATCAGTTGTCCCCGTTGAGCAATCAACCTTAGTCCATCTTCCAGGCTCAAAGCTCCAGCAACCGTAGCAGCAACATACTCCCCTACACTATGACCAATTACTGCTGTGGGTTCGATTCCCCAGGAACGCCACAATTCATATAGGGCATACTCTATAGCAAATAAAGCGGGTTGGGTATATGCAGTTTCATCTAAAACAGGGGTTAGGGGTTGGGGTGTGGGGTGTGGGGAATTCTTTTCTTCCCTACCCCCAACACTCAAAACCCTATCCCCTTCTTCCGTTGAAGAGGGATAAAGTATTTCAACCAGAGATTTTTTTAAATAAGGTTGCAGGATTTCGTCACAGCGATCGAATACTTTACGGAAAGTAGGCTGAGTTTGATAAAGTTGGCGACCCATACCTACATATTGTGAACCTTGACCTGCAAATAAAAAGGCGATGTTGGTTGGCTTTTGTTGGGTAGGAAGTTGTCTGGATGTTAGTCCAGATGTTTCTTTACCACTGGCAAAATTGATGAGTTGCTCTCTTAAGTGGTTAGATGATGGAGTTACTACAGCGAGACGATGGGAAAAGTGCGATCGACCGCAGTTCGCCGTGTAGCTAATGTCTGCAATACTAACTTCAGGATGCAATTGCAGATAGCTGGCATACTTCTCGGCTAAGTCTCGCAAAGCTTGATCGGTTTTTGCTGATAGAGTAAGCAGATGTGTGGAACGTTCAACTGATGAAGTGACAGACTCAAGTTTTGGAGCCTCCTCCAACACTATATGAGCATTAGTACCGCTAACGCTGAAAGAACTAACACCTGCTAGGCGAGAATTTTCTATTGTTTGCCAGTTGGTTTTAGATATTGGCACCATAATCGGCAAATTTTCCCAGTCAATATGGGGACTGGGTTGTTTATAGTGCAAATGTGGCACAATTTCTTGGTGCTGCATTTGCAACACTACCTTCATCAACCCAGACATTCCCGCTGCCGCTTCTGAGTGTCCAATATTGGTCTTCACCGAACCAATAATTAGAGGTTGGTCTTTAGAGCGATGATGACCAAATACTGCCGCTAAAGCTCCCACCTCTATCGGATCGCCCAAAGCCGTACCCGTACCATGAACCTCAATATAGCTGATTTGATTCGGTTCTACGCCGCTATTTTCCAGAGCTTGGCGAATCACCCTTTGTTGTGCTAGGCCATTAGGAGCAGTTAGACCGCTGCTGCGACCATCTTGGTTAACCGCACTACCACGAAGGGTAGCCAAAATCCGGTCTTTGTCTTTAATCGCATCTGATAGCCGCTTGAGGACAACCACCCCGCACCCTTCAGCACGGACATAGCCATCAGCCGAAGCATCAAAAGTCTTACAACGACCATCAGGTGCAAGCATTCGGGCTTTCGATAGAATAACATTAACCTCTGGCAAAGCCTGTAGATTAACGCCGCCAACCAGAGCTAAATTACACTCATGGTTGCGGAGACTGGCTAGAGCTAAATGAACTGCAACCAACGAAGAAGAACAAGCCGTATCCACCGCCAAACTAGGCCCCGTTAAACCAAGAAAATAAGACAACCTTCCAGCCGCCGCATTACTTGTATTACCTGTACCCTGGTAAGCATCAATCTCTGCTATTTCTCTCTTCAACAACCGATGTAAATAATCATTACCAGTTACCCCAACAAACACACTAGTTTGACTACCAACCAAAGTATCCGGTTTAATCGCCGCATTTTCCAGAGCTTCCCAACTTACCTCCAACAGCAGACGTTGTTGCGGATCGAGGGTAAGAGCTTCTCTGGGTGAAATGCCAAAAAACTGAGCATCAAACTCCTCTAATCGATCGATAAACCCGCCATAGCGAGCATACATTTTTCCCGGAGCATTTGGGTCCGGGTCGTAGAAAGCCTCAATATCCCAGCGATTTGGGGGAATTTCGCTAATAGCATCTACACCATTGCTTAAGAGTTCCCAGAAAGCTTCTGGAGAATTAGCACCTCCCGGAAATCTGCAACCCATACCGACAATAGCCAGCGGTTCTTTTTTGGACTTTTCCATCGCCTCAAGCTGAGACTTCATCTCCTTGAGTTCTAGGAGTGCCTTCTTCATTAAAGTTTGACGGTCTGTGTTGGTATTCATTACTTCTTACCTTCATCAATAAGGGCTAATTCTTCTGCAAGCAACTGTTCGATTTCACTTTCCGATAGTTCATCAAGATCGGTTAATAAATCAGAACTTGGTTGGCTAGGATCTTGGTTAGTGCGATCGCGCAGCGTTGCGTAAGCAGTATCGCTTGCTAGTTCAATAGAAAGGATGTCTTTAGCTAAATAATCAGCCAATACTTTGACGCATGGATAATCAAAACTCAAGGTAGCGGGTAAAGAACAAGCTAAAGATTTTTGCAAACGGTTGCGTAACTCTACAGCCATCAACGAATCCATCCCTAACTCAAAAAACCCTTGTTCGAGTTCTAGTGTTGATAGTTTCCGACCCAACACTTGACCTACTTCCTTGGTTATGCGATCGATTACTAATTGGTAACGTCGATCGATTTTAGTTGCTTCTAATTGAGCCAGAAATTCGGATTTTTGAATCGGTTTAGCTAAGTTGAAATTAGCATAGAATGGCGATAAGTTAGTTGATTGCTTAATAAATTCTGACCATTTTATAGGTAAGACTGTCACCTGTCTAGAAGTTTGAGTCAATAATTGCTTTAACACAACTAATCCTTGTTGGGGAGCAATCAAACTAATACCCATTGTTTGCAGTCGCTCTACCTCCCGACGATCGACTTTTTCTATCATTCCTACCTCTGACCAAGCTCCCCAGTTAATACTTAACCCTGGTAAATTTAATGAGGAGCGATAATGAGCCATTGCATCCAGAAAAGCATTAGCCGCTGCATAATTTGCCGTCCCCGCAGAACCCAAAATACATGATATTGAAGAGAACAACACGAAGAAATCTAAAGCTAAGTCTTGGGTAAGGCGATGCAAATTCCAGGTTCCGCTGACCTTGGGTGCAAACACTTTAGCAAATAGTTGCCATTGTTGCTCTAATATCCGTCGGTTATCTACCACACCAGCCGCATGAATAATACCCTTTAGCGGTGGCATGGTGCTGTTAATTTGACTGATTAAAGCGGCGACTTCCGCTTCTATTGATATATCTGCTTGAATCACCATCACCTGAGTTCCCATCTCTTCAAGTTGGTTGATAGTAGCTCTTGTTGTTTCCTTGGGATGGCTACGTCCTATTAATACCAAATGTTTGGCTCCCTGCTCTACTAGCCATTGTGCAACTAATAAACCAATTCCTCCCATTCCTCCTGTGATTAAGTAGGTAGCATCGGCTTTAATATTTAGAGATTGTTTGACAATTTTCTCCTGTTTTATGATTCGGTTCACATACCGTTTTCCATTGCGAAAAGCAATCTGATTTTCATTACTTGTTGACGGTTGAAAACCAATTTCTCTGAAGAGGTTTTCTACATTGCGATCGTCTTCTGGGTCTAAATCCACTAATCTACAATTAAGTTCTGGATGCTCATTGTTAATTACTCTTCCTAATCCCCATAAGGTTGATTGAGCTACTCCAGTTATCTTAGATGTTTCACCTATTGCTTGTACTCCTTTGGTTACTAGCCATAAGTTTGGGGGATGAGAAAATCCTTGATTAGCTATTGATTGAACCAAATATAAAACTCCTTCACATCCGATTTGTGAGGCTATTTCTAATTCTCTTAGAGTTAGGTTTTTGGGTTCAATTGCATTTAAGCTCCAGAGATAAACTATTCCGTTAATGGGAATTTGGTTTTCCTGTAGTAGCCGTTTATAGTCTTGAAAATTACTTGGGTTGATGGTAATTTCTTGTTCTGATATTTGTTTATATTCTGTTCCTGGGAAAACTAGGATACAGGTTTTGAAAAGCGAACTCCATAACTTAGTTAATTCCTGAGCAATGCCTCGATCGTCTGCAAATATTAGCCAATTTTCCAGTGAATTTTGGCTGTCTTTGGGCGCGATTTCTTGTATTTTTTCTTGCTGTTGCCATACTAATTCGTAGCACCATTCTTGATTTTCTTGTGGTACTAGATGTTGCTGATGTTCTTTGACTAAAGCTGTTAATATTTCCGGTAATAATTTCATCTGTTCGGCTGAGAATTTTCCGGCTTTTTGCAATATCTCGATTAATTCTTCTGTATTTCCTTTAGCTAAAAAGTTGGTAATAGGAGTTTGGCTATTTTCTGGTGAGCCAAATTCAGCTTGCTGATATTGAGTTGCTGTATTTTCAATCCAATAACGTTCTCTTTGAAAGGGATAGTTGGGTAAGATAACTTTCTTTCCGGGGTAGTCTCGGTGAAATCCTGACCAATCTATTGTGATTCCTGCTTCATATAATGAGGCTAAACTTGTTAGTAACTGTTGCCATTCGGGGGTTTGCGATCGCACTGAAGCCAACCACAAACCTGTGTTTTCTGGTAAACACTCTCGCCCCATTCCTAATAATATTGGTTTTGGCCCAATTTCGACAAATATTTCATATTCCAACTCATCCAATGTTTCCATACTCTTGGCAAACTGCACTGGTTGAATAATATGATTTACCCAATATTGTGCTGTGGCGATGTTTATTGAAGCTAGTTGTCCGGTGACGTTGGAAATTATCGGAATTTGGGGTTGATTGTAAGTAATACTATTAGCTATTTGCTCAAATTCTTTGAGCATTGGTTTCATTAATGGGGAATGGAAGGCGTGAGAAACTTGTAATTGTTTGGTTTTGATTCCTGCTTTTGTAAATTGCTCAACTATGGCTTCGATCGCAGAGCTTGCTCCTGATATCACCGTGCTTTGCGGGCTGTTGATGGCTGCGATCGCTACTTTATCGCCATAATCTGCAATTATTGATTTAACTTTTTCAACTGATGCCATCACTGAAACCATCTCACCACCTGAAGGCAATTGTTGCATTAATTTTCCGCGATGAGCAATCAGTTTTAATCCTTCTTCTAAGCTAAATACTCCGGCTACACAAGCTGCTACATATTCACCAACGCTGTGTCCCATGACTATGTTTGGTGCAATACCCCAAGATTTCCATAGTTGATATAGGGCATATTCGATCGCAAATAATGCAGGTTGAGTATAAGCGGTTTGATTTAACCTTTCCGCTTCATTTTCCGGGGCATAAATTATGTCTAATAATGACTTTTCTAGATAGGTCAGCAGAATTTCATTGCATTGTTCTAAGGTTTGGCGGAAAATCGGTTGGGTGTCGTAAAGTTGACGACCCATATTGATGTATTGCGAACCTTGTCCGGTGAATAAAAAGGCTATTTTCGATGGTTTTTTGGGCAGGTTATCTCCAGGTTTTAAATCTCTTAATTGCTCGATTAATTGTTCTTTTGACTCAGCAATCAACGCTAGACGATATGGAAAATGTTCCCTACCTGTGTTGGCTGTGTAGCAAATATCTGCTAGTAGCAAATCTGAGTTAGTTTGAATGTAATTTTGATAGCGAGAAACTAACTCCTCTAAAGCTGATGCTGTCTTTGCCGATAGGGTAAAAAGATGTAAGGAACGTTCAACTGATGGGGTGAGAGGTTCAAGTTTTGGGGCTGACTCCAACACTATATGAGCATTAGTACCGCTAATACCAAAAGAACTAACTCCTGCTAATCGGGAATTTTCTGTAGTAGCCCAAGACATTTTATTTTGAGGCACCATCACAGGCAAATTTTCCCAATCAATATGGGGATTGGGTTTTTGAAAGTGCAAATGTGGCGCGATTTCTTGGTGCTGCAATTGCAACACTACCTTGATCAACCCAGCTATTCCCGCAGCCGATTCTAAGTGTCCAATATTAGTCTTCACCGAAGCAATAGTTAGGGGTTGGTCTTTAGAACGATAATTACCAAATACCTGAGCCAGCGATCGCACTTCTATAGGATCTCCCAAAGAAGTACCCGTACCATGAGCCTCAATATAGCTGATTTGATGCGGTTCTACGCCGCTATTTTCCAAAGCTTGACGAATTACCTTTTGTTGTGATGGCCCATTAGGAACAGTCAGACCACTGCTGCGACCATCTTGGTTAACCGCACTACCTCGAATGGTAGCCAAAATCCGGTCTTTGTCTTTAATCGCATCTGAGAGCCGTTTGATTACAATCATCCCACACCCCTCAGCACGGACATAGCCATCAGCGGAAGCATCAAATGCTTTGCAATGACCATCAGGTGCAAGCATTCGGGCTTTTGATAAGTTAATGCTAAATTCTGGTGCAAGTAGCAGGTTAACTCCGCCAACTAGAGCTAGATTACATTCATGGTTGCGGAGACTGGCTAGAGCCAAATGAACTGTAACCAACGAAGAAGAACAAGCTGTATCCACTGCCATGCTAGGCCCGGTTAAACCGAGAATATAAGACAACCGCCCAGCGGCGACACAATGAATATTACCTGTACCTTCGTAAGCATCTATCTGGGTTGTTCTTCTGTTAAACAACCGATGTAAATAATCATTAGTAGTCATACCAACGAACACACCAGTTTGACTACCAACTAGGGTCTTGGGTTCGATCGCAGCATTTTCCAGAGCCTCCCAACTTACTTCCAATAGTAGACGTTGTTGCGGATCGAGCGAGAGAGCTTCTCTGGGTGAAATGCCGAAAAACTGAGCATCAAATTCCTCTATTTGATTGACAAACCCGCCATAGCGAGCATACATTTTTCCCGGAGCGTCTGGATCTGGGTCATAGTAAGCGTTGATATCCCAGCGATTTGGAGGAACTTCGGAAATCGCATCTACGCCATTACATAATAATTCCCAGAAAGCTTCTGGAGAGTTAGCACCTCCGGGAAATCGGCAAGCCATACCGACAATAGCCAGCGGTTCTTTTTGGCTCTTTTCGATCGCATTAAACCCTGCTGAAGGGGTTAGGGGATAGGGGTTAGGTGTTAGGGAGGAAGTTTCCCCAACCCCCAACCCCCAACCCCCAACCCCTTCATCAAGGGCGGTTTCAATGGAAAGGACATCTTTGGCGATATAATCAGCCAACACTTTGACGCATGGATAATCAAAACTCAAAGTAGCGGGTAAAGAGCAAGCAAAGGACTTTTGCAGACGGTTGCGTAATTCTACAGCCGTCAGTGAATCCATCCCTAAGTCAAAAAATCCTTGTTCGAGTTCTGGTGTTGATAGTTTTCGACCCAATACTTGACTTACTTGCTCGGTTACGCGATCGATTACTAATTGGTAGCGCTGACCAACATTAGTTGCTTCTAATTGGGCGCTAAACTCAGATTGTGGCACTTTTTTCGCATAATTATCTATAAAATTAGCGAAAAATGGCGATACATTAGTTAAGCGGCTAATATATTTTGACCAATCCATAGCTAAGACTGTCACTTGAGCAGAAGATTGGTTTAATAATTGTTGGAGTGTTGCCAATGCTTGTTTGGGAGCTATTGGATTAATACCCATTGTTTGCATTCGCTCTACTTCTCGACTATTCAATTGTGCTACCATCCCTACTTGTGACCAAGGGCCCCAGTTAATACTCAACCCTGGTAAATTTAATGACCTGCGATAATGAGCCAGAGTATCGAGAAAGGCATTAGCCGCTGCATAATTTGCTGTACCCGCATAACCAAGTATGGTTGCAACCGAAGAAAACAACACGAAGAAGTCCAAATCTAAGTCTTGGGTAAGGCGATGCAAATTCCAAGCGCCGCTGACCTTGGGTGCAAATACTTTAGCAAATAGTTCCCATTGGTGGTCTAATAGCAGTCGATCGTCAAATACACCAGCCGCATGAATAATACCTTTTAGCGGTGGCATGGTGGTATTAATTTGATTCAGCAATGAGGCGACTTCCGCTTCTATTGATATATCTGCTTGCAGCGCTACCACCTGTGCTCCCAAGGCTTCGAGTTGGTTGATGGTGGCTTTTGCTGTTTCCTTGGGTAGGCTACGCCCTACTAATACTAGGTTTTTTGCTCCCTGCTCTACCAGCCATTGCGCTACTAATAATCCTACTCCTCCCAATCCGCCTGTAATCAGGTAGGTGCGATCGGCTTTTACAGGTAGCGATCGTTTGACAATTTTCTGCTGCTGTGCTATTCGGTTTACATACCGTTTTCCACTGCGAAAAGCGATCTGATTTTCACTACTGGTTGACTGCTGGGAATAAATTTCTCCAAAGAGGTTCTGTACATTGTAATTTTCTTCTATGTCTAAATCTATCAATCTACAGTTAAGTTCTGGATGCTCGTTGCTAATTACTCTTCCTAATCCCCAGATAGTTGATTGGGCTACTCCAGCTAGTTTTTCTCCTGGATTTACTGGTTGCGCTCCTTTGGTTACTAGCCATAATTGTGGAGGATGGGAAAATCCCTGATTAGCTATTGATTGAACTAAATATAAAACTCCTCCACATCCAATTTGTGAGGCTATTTCTAATTCTGTTAAAGTTATGTTTTTGGGTTCAATCGCATTTGAGCTCCAGAGATAAACGATTCCTTTAATGGGAATTTGGTTTTCCTGTAGTAGCCGTTTATAGTCTTGGGAATTACTTGGATTGATGGTGAATTCTTGTTTTGATATTTGTTTATATTCTGCTCCTGGGAAAACTAAGATACAAGTTTTGGCTGCCGAATGAGATAATTTACTTAATTGTTGACTAATTCCTTGATTGTCAGCAAAAATTAGCCAGTTTTCTGGTTTGGTTTTGGTTTGTTTGCGCGAGTTTTGTTCTGTTCTTTCTTGCTCTTGCCATACTAATTCGTAGCACCATTTTTGATTTTCTAGTAAACCAAATTCATCTATTTGATAGGGAGTTGCTACACTTTCAATCCAATAACGTTCTCTTTGGAAGGGATAGTTGGGTAAAGTTACTTTGTTTCCAGGATAGTCCCGATAAAATCCTGACCAATCTATTGTGGCTCCTGCTTCATATAATGCGGCTAAACTGCTGAGTATTTGTTGCCATTCTGGAGTAGAAGATCGCACTGAAGCCAACCACAAACCTGTATTTTCTGGTAAACACTCTCGCCCCATTCCTAATAATATTGGTTTCGGCCCGATTTCGACAAATATTTCATATTTTAATTCCTGTAATGTGGTGATACTCTTGGCAAACTGCACTGGTTGAATAATATGATTTACCCAATATTGTGCTGTGGCGATATTTTCTTCTGCTAGGTTTCCGGTGATGTTGGAAATTATCGGAATCAGGGGTTGATTGTAGGTGATACTGTTAGCAAGAAGCTCAAATTCTGCCAACATTGGTTTCATTAATGGGGAGTGAAAGGCGTGAGAAACTTGTAGTTGTTTGGTTTTTATTCCTTCTTTTGTCAGTGCTTCGACGATAGCTTTGATGTCTTTGCTGTTTCCTGAAATGACGATGCTGTGTGGGCTGTTGATGGCGGCGATCGAGTAGCGATCGCCATAATCTGCAATTATTGATTTAACTTTTTCAACAGATGCCATCACTGAAACCATCTCACCACCTGAAGGCAATTGTTGCATTAATTTTCCGCGATGGGCAATCAGTTTTAATGCTTCTTCTAAGCTAAATACTCCGGCTACACAAGCTGCTACATATTCACCAACGCTATGCCCCATGACTATGTTTGGTACAATACCCCATGATTTCCACAATTGATATAGGGCGTATTCGATCGCAAATAAAGCAGGTTGTGTATAAGCGGTTTGATTTAAAGTTTCTGCTTCATTCTCCGGGGCATAAATTATGTCTAACAATGACTTTTCAAGATAAGGAAGCAGAATTTCATTGCATTGTTCTAAGGTTTGGCGGAAAATCGGTTGGGTGTCGTAAAGTTGACGACCCATATTTATGTATTGTGAGCCTTGTCCGGTGAACAAAAATGCTATTTTTGCGGCTTTGTTCTGGGGCTGATTTGGAGTTTTTACATCAGTTAGTTGCTCGATTAATTGTTTTTTAGACTCGGCAATAAATGCTAAACGGCGATCAAAATGTTCCCGTCCTGTATTCGCTGTGTAGCAAATATCTGCTAAAGAAACTTCAGGATTTGATATGAGATATTCTCGATAACGTTGTTGTAATTCGGTTAATGCTTGGTCATTTTTTGCGGAGAGAGCGAGTAAGTGAACTGGATGCTCAACTTGACTTTTTACTGGTGCGGTTTCTGGTGCTTCTTCTAAAATTACGTGAGCATTTGTTCCCCCAATTCCTAAAGAGTTTACCCCTGCACGTCGCGGACGATCGGAAGTTTGCCAATCTTTTAAAGTAGTGTTGACGTAAAAAGGTGTGTTGGGTAAATCTAACTGCGGATTTGGTTGTTCAAAATGTAGGCTGGGGGGAATTTGTTTATGGTAGAGTGAGAGAACGGTTTTGATAAATCCGGCGATGCCAGCGGCGTTTTTCAAATGACCGATGTTGGTTTTAACTGAACCTATACCACAAAAGTTTTTTGCTTGGGTGCTGGCACGAAATGCTTGAGTTAATCCTGCAATTTCAATGGGATCTCCCAGTGGGGTTCCGGTTCCGTGTGCTTCGATGTATCCTATAGTTTCGGGGTCAATTTGGGCTATTGAAATTGCTTGTGTCACCACAGATGTTTGCCCATCGCTATTGGGAGCCATGTAGCTAACTTTTGATGCCCCATCGTTATTAATAGCGGAACTTTTGATAACTGCATAGATGCGATCGCCATCTGCTAGTGCATCATCCAATCGTTTCAAGAGCACCATTCCCGCACCACTACCAAAAATAGTCCCCTGAGCACGGGCATCAAACGCCCGACAATGCCCGTCTGGTGTAACTATCATTCCCTCTTGATACAAATGACCAACTTTTTGTGGTACATCAACTGACACTCCACCTGCTAAAGCCATGTCACTTTCGCCACTCAGTAAGCTGGCGCACGCTATATGAACTGTTACTAAAGATGTTGAGCAAGCAGTTTGCACATTTACACTTGGGCCTGTAAGGTTGAGTTTGTAAGAAATTCTGGTGGTGAGGTAATCTTTATCATTGCCTACCATCATTTGCAAACCACCCATTGAGTCTACTGTGGTGACTTGCAAGTTATCATTAATATCGAGATTGTGGCGGTTGGGATAAATATTATTTAGTAAGTAGGTGTTCATGAGGGCACCTGCATAAATGCCGATCGCGCCATCATATTTAAAAGGATTATACCCCGCATCTTCTAAACTTTCCCAGGCACATTCCAGCAAAAGACGTTGTTGCGGGTCCATTAATTCGGCTTCTCTGCTACTATAACCAAAAAAGTCAGCATCAAAGGTTTCTATGTCTGATAATATTGGTTTGGCTTTGACGTAGTTGGGGTTTTTCACTACTTTTGGATCTATCCCAGCAGCAATTACTTCTTCATCGCTGAAAAAGGAAATCGATTCTACACCATTGACTAAATTTTGCCAAAATTCATTAACGTTGTTCGCACCGGGAAAACGACAGGACATTCCAATTACGGCAATATCTGAATTACCAACACTGTGGCGAGAATTGCGAAATTGAGCGCGTTTTTGACCTTGTTTTACTGATGATGATTCGGTTTGTTGATTTGATGTAGAAACGTTATATATAACGTCTCTACAGTATTTGGCTAAAGTGCTGATACTAGGGTAGTTAAACAGATCCACTATCGACAGTGGAATCGAGAATAATTCCTGTAACTTACTTTGAACTTGCACCAAAAGTATTGAGTATCCGCCTAGCTCAAAGAAGTTTTCATGAATGCTGATTTCTGGTAATTTTAAAATTTCTTGCCAAATTTTGGCGATTTGAGTTTCTATTTCGGTTACGGGTAATGTAGCTTGGTTTGTCTGTTGATTTAAATCACCTTTAATCAGTTTTTCTCGGTCAATTATGCCAGTTTTAGTTAACGGCATTTGCGGTAATTGTACCAAGCTACAAGTTGTGGGTCTACCCAAGCGATCGTTGATTACCCAATCAGAGGTAATCTCTAGGGAAATTTTACTTTTTGCCGTAAAATAGCCTGTTAGTTTCTCTAATGAATAAGTGGATTCTACATATTTACGAATATGTCGGTTACTCCCATCTAATCCGATTAACATAATGGTCTGATTATGGCGTAACCCAATGAGCAAGGAGTACCATGCTTGTTGTGTACTTATGGCGCAGTAGCCTTTAGTTTGCGCTAACTTTCCTCGTTGATAGTCTTGGCTAATCCCAATGCCGTCCCAAAGACTCCAACTAAAACAATAGCTTTTTACTCCACACTTAGTTCGCTGATAATGTGTAAAACTCTCTAAAAATTGATTGGCTGCCACATACGCGCCTACCGTTGCACCGCCTAAGAAGCTAATTACAGAAGCGAAGTTGATGAATATTGCTTCCGGGTTGTCTTTGATTAGTTGATTAAGTACCCAAGTTCCGCTAACTTTGGCTTTTAAGGCTGTTGACCAAGTTTGGGGGGTTTCTTCCAGCAGCGATCGCTCTTGATAACTCCCAGCTAAATGGAGTATACCATCTAGTTGACAATTCCAACGACTTTTGGCTTCTTGAATTATTTCTTGCAACCGAGGTAAATCACAGACATCAACTGCTTCATAACTAATTTCTCCTCCCAGTTGCGTTAGTTCTTGATAGGTAGCAATTTTTGGTGATGTTGCCTCTGTAATGGGGGTTCTACCAATTAATAAAAGTTTGGCTTTATACTGTTTGAGTAAATTTTTAGCAATTTCTCCTCCCACGCCTCCTAAACCGCCGCTAATTAAATACATTCCTCCTGGTTTAAAGGTAATTTCTTGGTGATTTTCTGAGGAGAATTCCACTGTTTCTAAGCGGGGAACCCATCTTTTTCCTTGGCGATATGCTACTTCCGTTTCTTTGGATAATACCTGGATTTCTTGGAGCAGGCGATCGGCGTTTACGATCGGTTCATCTATTGTTAAATCTATCTGGCGAGTCCTTAAATTGGGAATTTCTGGTTCAATGGCTTTGATTAAGCCAATTACAGGCGTTTTTTGATAGGCAATTTGATCATCCGGTGAGATGAATTGACTATGACTTGAAGCTACTAATAACTGAATATTTTGGTGATTTTTTTGGGTTTTAGCTAAGGCTTTTATCAAGTGAAGTAGACTGTAAACCCCGGAACTTTGAGCTTTTTCTAATGATTCTAAGCTGGTAATTTCTTCCAAACAATTGTCATAAGTCCAAAGATGGAAAATTTGATTGATTTCCCGGTTTTGGGCAGTTAATTCAGATAGTAATTCCTGATAGTGTTCGGGATTGTTTGGGTCGATTTTATAATGGTTAGAATCGATTTGTTCCCAGTCTATTCCGGCTTCTATTCCTACATAAGTATGACCTATTTTTTCTAATTGTTTAGCTAAACATTCTCCTAATCCCAACTGGTCTAAAAAGATGAGAATGTTGCCTGGTTTGATGGCGGGTATGAGGTTTGTTGGTTGTTTCGATCGCCAAGTCCGACGATAAAACCAATTTGGTAGTAGGTGAGGATTTTCTAAGTTAATTCCTAGTTGTTGAATTATACTATCAAATTCACCTGCGGCAAAGCGTTTGGCTAATTGCGATCGCTGAATCTTGCCTATATCTGTCTTGGGAATTGCTTCTTTGCTAACCGGAATAATATAATTTGGATTTACTCCCACATTTTTGACTACTGCACCCCGAATCTTCTTTAATAAGTTTTTTAGTTTGGTTCGATCGGAGTCTTGAGAATTAAAAAAGATGGCTAATTGATCGGCATTATTTCCAGAAATTTGCACGGCACAAGCGGCTGTATAGGAAACTTCTACACCTTCGATTTCTTCAACCACCGATTCGATTTCATGGCTATAATAGTTAATTCCATTAATAATAATGTCGTCTTTATCTCTGCCTGTTAAAATAATTCTTCCTGATTTTATATAGCCGAGATCTCCAGTATTAAACCATCCGTCTGAGGTAAATGCTTCTTGATTTTTTTGCGGATTTTGATAGTACCCTGAAGTTACTGAAGGCCCTTTGACTTGAAATTTCCCAATTACTCCTTCGCCAACTATTTGATTATTTTCATCGACAATCCTGATTGAGGCTCCCGGAATTGGTTGCCCTAGTTCTACAAATGACATTTCATCTGATGAATTTTCTAAGGAAAAACTATCAGACCATGTTATTACTGAGCTAGTTTCTGACATCCCAAAAGCTGGACGAATAGCATTAGCTGGCAGACCATGAGGCTGGAGCAGTTTGAGAAAATTGCGTGCTGCTTTGGGAACTATTTGCTCACCACCATTTACTAAAAATCTCAAAGAAGATAAATCATAAGACCGTTGGTTAATCTCACTTGCTCGCTCATTAATCAGCGAAAAAGCAAAGTTTGGAGACCAGGAAATCGAGGCTTTATAGCGTTGAATCAACTCCAACCATCGCAGGGGATTTTGCAGAATATATTGTGTGGATACATGGATTTGCTGACAACCGATATCAACTGCCATCAATCCCAGAAGCACTATTGCACCCACGTGCTCTAGTGGCATCCAGTTAAAGAAGATATCTTGACTCGCAAGGTTGTTTTGGGCTGTGCCAGCAGTCATGCTTAACAGATTGCGATGATTTAGCATGACTGCTTTTGGAGTGCCTGTGCTACCTGATGTTAGTAATAGCAGTGCCAAATCTTCTGGCTGACTTTGATGAATTTGATTATCTGGTTCGTTCTGGCGTAAATTATCTATGGTTTCAATGGAAAAGTTGTTTTCATTTAATAATTTTGGCAATCCTTGAATACTGGGAGCTAATTTGGTACTGGTCAGAATTAGGGGGTGCTGTAACATTTTCCACCCATTGTGTAATTTACTGACGGCGTTGTTCACTTGTTCGTAGGTGGGGGCTATAGAAATCGGTACCGGAATAAATCCACCTAGTATGCAGCCCCAAAAGGCGGGAATAAAGTCTTGACTTCTATCAATTTGAAATATTATTTTATCTTGGGGTTTAACTCCTAATTTTCTTAATCCTGCTAAGATTTTTTGGGCATCTAATAATAAATTTTTATATGTTTGAATCGTCTCTGAACCATCGACATTAATATAAATTAGCTGTTTTTCGGGCCATTGAGCGGCGGTTTTTTCTAGAGCTTGTGATAGTGTTGCTGAGGCGTTCTTTTCTCGCTTGAGTTGTCCTCCATGACTGATTGATGGTTGGCTGTTGCTAGATTTAGTTGTCTGGTCAATTCGGGTTGGGGTTTCTTGAGTTGTAATATTTTTCCAGGTAGGAAGTATGTCTGATAGTTGCAGTGTTTCTTGGGGTTTGATTTGGGCTTGTCTTACTACTGCTACTTGCTCAACTTCTGGTATAGTCTGGATTTTTTCTCTCCATCTTTCTTCTAATTCATTGTCTGTTATTTCTAGTTGATTGAGTATGTTTCGATCGATCTCTCCTGATGGGGTTAATGGTAACGTTGAGATGGGGACGATCGCTTTTGGTACCTCTTCCTTTGGCAGGATTGTTTTTAGGTGATTTAATAGTGATTCAGTTGTAAATAAACCTGTTGGAACTACGTAAGCCACTAAGTCTTGTGGGCTTTTTTCTGTCTGCCACTCTAGTACTATACAATCTTCTACCATCTCACTTGCTTGAATAGCTAAGGCTGTTTCCTGATGATTGATTTTTCTTTGATTTGTATTAGCAGAATACTTATTATTATTTAACTGCATGAGCTTCTCACTTTTCTTTAGTTTTTCCAGAAGTTTAAGAAGTAACCGAAAAATGCACTAATTTGTGTCCCCAATCTTAACTATAATTTGGGGAAATTAATATTTTTTCGCGCAACATAGTTTTCTAAATTAGATTGTCGATCAGTTTAGTGAATTAGTCAATACAACAAAACTAAAAAAAAATTGTATTATTGTTAATAAATGGTTATAAATTTTTTTTGGTGATCTAGATCACATTCAACAGTCACTCTTTGCTCTGCTTTATGAACGATCGAGAATCCACATTGATTTTGTAATAGATTTATATTTTTCATGGGATGCACCTTGAGAATTTAAACAATTTTTTAGCCTGAATTCTACAGTCTTAACCATTTCAACACTTTGGGATCTTTGTTGTAGTAGTAGACTACGCCATCTTTAGTTGTCACAGTTTTACGTTGACTTGCCATACTTCTAATACTACTGATTTGATAATCTGTTAATTGCTGCATTTCCTTATGGGACAAGCCTGCATTTGAGCTAACTTCTGCTGAGATTTCGCCGATATTTTGAGAGGAAATTTGAGGAGAATTTGCTGGGCTAATGACTGAGATTTCAACAATGTTTTGGGCTGGAATTTCAGGAGGATTATCTGAGCTAATTTCTTCAGATTTTTTTGCCATATTTTGAGTGGAAATTTCAGGAGGATTATTTATGGTGTTTTGAGAATTTTCTGGGGGAGGAATGACGATCGCTTTTTGCCGCTGATAATCAGACATGGAGACGAGTCGCCATTTAGAATTGTCAGTTAATTCCAATACCCAGCTATGATAATTAAACAGGCTTTCTCGATGTCCTACACTGATAAAAGTTGCCTGACTTTGTTGTAATTGTTCATATAAATTTCCTTCATTTTTTAAATCTAAAGCACTAGTGGCTTCATCTAATATGGTGAAACGGGGACGACTCACTACCAATCGTGCAAAAGCAAGGCGTTGTTGTTCTCCCAAAGATAAGATATTTTCCCAAGGAACTTCTTTATCAAAACCTTGGATTCGTGGCAGTAAATTTTGCAAATTAACTTCTTCTAAAACTGCTTCGAGTTCTCGATCGCTCATTTCACGAGTAGTGTGAGGATAAAGTAACTGATCGCGCAAACTGCCCAAAATAATATAAGGACGTTGCGGTAAAAATAACATATCTTCTAAAGGAGGTCGAACTAAACGACCTGTTCCAGCATTCCACAGACCTGCGATCGCACGCAATAAAGAACTTTTCCCTCGTCCACTAGGCCCAACAATTAATAAACCTTCTCCTGGCTGTACCGTGAGTGATAACTTTTCCACGATCACCTGTTCGTAGTCAGGCGTTTCTAGGGTGACATTTTCAAAAGCCAAACGGTTATCTTCGATTGTTTTAATAGTACTGACATTCTCTGGCTGTTTAATCACTGCGTCCAACGCATTTGTAAACTCAGCTAAACGATCGATATAACTATTAAGTCTTCCTGAAGTACCAAATTCGGCAATTAATTCTGCCACAGCACCTGAAAAAAAATTGCAAGCTATACTAGCCTGACTAATTTCGCCAAAATCAATTTCACCTTTTAGGTGTAATGACCCGAATATGATCAGGGGAAAGATTTGGAGAACTGCTTGATATCCTCTGTTGAAAAAATCCTGATTTCTCTCCCAATTAATTTTGCGTTGGGTAGTTTGAAAAATATTCTTAAATCTTCGCATTACTATATTTAATTCTTTGTCTTCTCCCTGAAAAAAAGCTATTGACTCTGCATGATTACGAATATGAGTTAGGCTGTAAGTATAGTCTGCTTCAAATCCAATTTGATCTTTATTAATCTTATTCAATTCTTGAGTCAAGTAAAGAGCAATTAAATTGCCTACTACAGTATAAATAACCACTATAACTGCCACCCATCGGGAAAGCGACCAAAGAATTACTAGAAAAACGGACATTTCCAGCACTTTTTCTAGGAAAACAGCTGAAAAGCTAAGAGCATTCTTTGTCAGGGGTGAGAGTTCTTGGGATATCCTTTGATCTGGGTTATCAACATCGGATTTAAAGTTGATTTTATAATAAGCACGATTGCTCAAATATTTTTCTAAAATATGATTATTTAACCATTGATACCAATCAAGAGCGATTTGTTTTCTAACAAATTTAGAAAATCCTACTAATAAAGTTATACCGACTAGAACAGCAACGAAAAGCCATAACGTATCAATAAATTTATTGACATCTTTATCTTTAATAATGACATCTATTAAATAGCGATAAACGAAGGAATTAAAAGCATTTATACCCACAAGCAGGGCGATTAATACTATTAGGAGAACAAGCATTGCCCAGGAACGCATTACGGCTGAAAATGCTCTTCCTCCTGGCTGTGTTGGATACCAGTAAGGTGCTAATATCGCTCTAACATTTTGCCAAAATCCTGTAGAACTTAATGTAGAATTATTCGGTGAGTTTTGATCGATAGAAATTGTAGATTGCATATCTTAAGTTCAAATTTAGACTAGGGAAATTGACTTCGATCGTATTATACGGGAATATTGCATAGCAGTTAGGATCAGAAAATAAAGAATTAACATGGATACCAGATTCGTGGCCTTGAGTACTCTGATACTTGGACAAGGCGGACGATCATACAGTTGTTAAAGCAAGAGGGTAGCCTAGATGCCGAAACCCTCGCCTCCAGCTGCAACAGCTTGTACCGAACTGTGCGTAAGTAATAATTTTTACCATCCGCAACTTATTAATTACATAGGCATCTCGACAATTTCTCTGCTGCGTAGTTCGTACTGGCATCCCGTCCCTTCTGGATACCACAAATGTACACCACTAATGAAGAAGGCATTTTAAATAACTACGCTGTTGAACCCCCCGTAAGCTGTCACACATTTAAATCACTTATTAAGATTGCAGGGGAGCAGGGGGGCAGGGGGGCAGGGGAGAGAATTAGACGAATTTTTTTCTGTTTCCAAACAATCTAATTTAAATGCGAAACAGCTTATAATACTTTGCTGAATATCCATCAGTTGACCAACAGCAAAGTTATCTATTCCAAGGTGTTCTTTCGGTTCTGCTCGTTAGCTCGTTGATTTTGACAGCTTTTGCAGTTAGCTAAGAAAAATATCAATTAAAGTGAATAGCCCCTAACATAAAAAATCTTCTCAATATCAGCCTCAGCCTAAGAACTGAGGTTTTTGCTAATAGAAGTCTTACTAAATTGACTTTTCTCTGAGGGCGAGAATCGAAGTTGATCGCTCAGGGTTAATCATTGGTTATTTCTCGTTTGTGAAGAAATTTCTCTTCAATGGTGTAAAATAATTAGGAAAATTGCTGTGTTTGGAGGACAGTGAATAGAACCATGAACAGAAGCATGAGATTCTGGTTCCCCCTGCTCGGTGTTGTCCTACTGGATTTGCTTGCCGTCTCTGGAAGGAGAGTCTTGGCTCAAGCCCAATCAGATGGTTCTGGCTATTCCTCCGTATTCTGTCAAGCTTATGCAAGAGACTTCGCAGAACGAAACGCCAGGGGCGGGCCTGTACAGGGGGCGGCACAGGGAGCAGCAGCGGGGGCGTTAGTTGGTGGGATCACAGGTGGCTGGCGTGGTGCCGGAACAGGTGCGGCTGTAGGTGCCACCCTGGGCGCGACCAGCACTGCACAAAAGGCCGGACAGGGAGCAGCAGTGGGTTCGACGGTTGGAGGGATCGCAGGTGGCTGGCGCGGTGCCGGAACAGGTGCGGCTGTGGGTGCCACCTTGGGCGCGATCAATAACACACCGCAAAAAGCGACAGATTTCAATAGCTTATTTCAAATTGCATATAACGAGTGCCGTCGGGGAATTATACGCTAAGGTTCATTTGTGATAACTGCCCAACGCTGCTTGCTTTTAACGAATTTGCACGGTTGTATGGTGTTAAGGAGGATATCGATAAATCATGAAGAAAATCCTGTGTGCCTTTGTGTTAACAATTACGATGGTGGGTGAACTTTCAATTAGTGCCGCATCCAGTCAAACAACTCCCAGGAATAGCAATAGGGATACAACGGTTGATCTAACAAAAGTGGACTGTCGATCGCTCCTAAAAATGGATGGAGAAGACCGGGATGCAATGGTGATGTTTCTGCATGGTTATATGAGTGGAAGAAACAACGAAACAGTAATTAATGTAGCAAACTTGACCGAAGCAACCAGCAAAATTGCGGAGTTCTGTATTGATAATCCGAATGCTTCTGTAATGTTGGCATTCCAGCGCCACCGAACAAAGTAGTGTTCTGTGTAGCTGTTACCAGGGGCAAACTAAACTGTAAAAGTATCGAGGCTTCAGCCGTGAGCTTCTGCCGAACGGTTTGGGTTTTTGGTTTAATGGGCAGCGATCGCTGCCCTGCACACCTTTGACACTCCTCGCCCTATAAGTGCGAGGATTCTTGGTTCACAGACTCACCATAACCTAACTAATTTCTTTAGGAAATCTAATGATTTAGCTACAATCAACCATTAGAAGGAGGATAAATTCCCCAATATTCAATATCCTGCTTACTCAGGATGCTTTGAGCGCGATCGATCTCTGCTTCTGAACCATCAACTATTACAAAATAATTGCCTGCTAGAAGTCGATCGCTATACACTCTCGCCTGTTCTTCGGGAATGCCTAAATCTATTAGAGATGATATTAAATTATTACTGACGACTGTTCCCATTGCCACGCCTCCCAAGTCAGCAAGGCTACTCCCAAGCTTCCTGCTGCTAAAACGGGGCCAATACCGGGCAATGCTAAACCGCTAAGTCCTACTAATAATGTTCCCCAAGTGCTACCTGTAGCAAGGTCGGAAACAACGGCTGTAGGAGAATTTACGTTTTGTTCGCCTACGCTATGGGTGGTTTTTGCACCACCTACGCGATCGCCTTTTTCTAAATCTTTAGCAATTATAGAAACTTTCTCCATTGGAAAGCCGGATTTTTTTAATTCAGTAAGTCCTATTTCTGCTGCTTCTCGGTTAGAAAATACTCCGAAAGCACGAGTTTTAGCGCTGATAGCCATTTTTTCCCCCGCTTTAATTTAAATCTTTTGGTTATTTTCTCTTCCCATTTTTGTGATTGTAGTTACATTTTTCATCAACCTAAAGAGGGGGAAAATTATCTTCAGATCCCCGACTTCTTGAAGAAGTCGGGGATCTAGACAACCTAACATTTAAAATTGCAATGTTCGATCCTTTTTTACCTGGGCTACTATTTCGTTTACCGGAAACTCCGTGCAAAATTGCTATAGTTCGGGCTTCTCGAATTGGTGATTTTGTTTGTGCTACTCCGGCTTTTCGGGCTATTAGAAATGCTTTTCCTTTGGCTGAGATTAGTTTAATTGCTATGCCTTTTTTGGGGGAATTAGTTGAACGATCGCCACAGATCGATCGCTTCATTCCTTTCCCCGGCTTTTTAGGGATGGCAGAACAGTTTTTTGACCCTCGAAAAGTGGTGGCATTTTTCCAGGAAATGCAAGCAGAACAATTCGATTTAGCCATCCAAATGCACGGTTCTGGAGTTTATTCTAATCCATTTACTTTAATGTTAGGTGCAAAAACAACTGCTGGGTTTGTTAGACCTGGAGATTTGGCAGGAAAATTAGATGCTGCTTTGCCGATCTCTGCAACACAAAACGAGGTACAAAAAGTTCTATCTTTGGTTAGATTTTTAGGTATTGAATCACAGGGCGAAACAACTGAATTCCCTCTTTGGATAGAAGATTTAGACGCAGCAGATATGCTGACTATCACAGCTACAAAACCTTTAATTGGACTGCATCCAGGGGCGAGGGAAGCTACTAAAAGATGGTCAGCAGATAAGTTTATTGCGGTGGGAAAGGCATTACAAAAGGAATTCGGCGGCACAATTATATTATTAGGTGGTGAAGAAGAAAGAGAAATTGCTGAGTTAATTGCGGTAAATATTGGTCAGGAAACCTTGAATTTAGCGGGGAAAACTTCGCTGCCAGAATTAGGTGCTATTTTGGCGCGATCGGCAATTTTAATTACTAATGATTCAGGCCCAGCACATATTGCTTATGCCCTTTCTACCCCGACAATTACTATATTTGGTGGGACAGATCCCCAAGTTTGGGGTTCTTTAAATACGGATATTCACAAGTTTTTATTACACAAAGTATCATGCCATCCTTGCGATCGCGCCACCTGTTCCGTAGGTTATCTCTGTTTGGAAGGTACAACAGTTACACAGGTTTTAGAAACAGCAAAGACACTTATCCAGAATGTACCAATCAAAGGAAAAATTTGAGCATTTACTTACCGCGATCTATTTACATTTTTGGTTACAATTGCCACCTTTAGTAACAAAAATTCAAGAATTGATCCTACATCTACCCTGCGATAGAGAGCATTGATCCCGGATTGGGCTGGATAATTGTGCCAGACGTAACTTTGGTTATTTCGCTACGGCAAGAAGGCGGAAGTCTAAAGGAATAACCATGAATAAAAGCGCAGATTAAAGAAAAAACTATGACAACAACACAAGCAAATATAGATAGCGATGAACTTGACCTCAAACAGCTTTTAAGAACTTTAACCGAAGTCAAAAAGGGGAATTTTGGGGCGCGAATGCCGATCGATCAAACAGGCATGGCGGGGAAAATTGCCGACACTCTCAATGATATTATTGAGATGAACGAACGCATGGCGGCGGAACTCGATCGCATTAGCAATGTCGTCGGCAAAGATGGGAAAATTTACGAACGTGCTTCTTTGGGGGGAAGTGTTAAAGGTGCTTGGCAAAGTTCGATCGAATCACTCAATACTTTAATCACTGATTTAGTACAACCGACAGCTGAAACTGCTAGAGTAATTCGGGCAGTTGCAAACGGCGACTTATCGCAAACAATTCCTACAGAAATCGAAAATCGACCTTTGCGCGGAGAATTTCTCCAAACTGCCCAAATCGTTAACACAATGGTAGACCAGCTTAACTCCTTTGCGGGTGAAGTTACCAGAGTTGCCAAGGATGTGGGAACGGAAGGAAAACTCGGAGTTCAAGCGGAAGTTCGGGGAGTTGCGGGAACTTGGAAAGATTTAACTGACTCGGTAAACTCGATGGCGGGAAATTTAACCGCCCAAGTTCGCAACATTGCGGAAGTGACAACGGCAGTAGCAAACGGCGACCTTTCTAAGAAAATTACAGTAAATGTTAAAGGCGAAATTTTAGAACTAAAAAATACGATTAACGTAATGGTGGATCAACTTAACTCCTTTGCGAGTGAAGTTACCAGAGTTGCCAGGGAAGTGGGAACGGAAGGAAAACTGGGAGTTCAAGCGGAAGTTAAGGGAGTTGCGGGAACTTGGAAAGATTTGACGGATAGCGTCAACTCGATGGCGGGAAATTTAACCGCCCAAGTTCGGAACATTGCAGAAGTAACAACGGCGGTAGCAAACGGCGACCTTTCTAAGAAAATTACAGTTGATGTTAAAGGGGAAATTTTCGAGTTAAAGAGCACTATTAATATAATGGTGGATCAGCTTAACTCCTTTGCAAGTGAAGTTACCAGAGTTGCGAGGGAAGTTGGCGCAGAAGGGAAACTGGGCGGACAAGCGCAAGTTCCGGGAGTTGCGGGAACTTGGAAAGATTTAACAGACAGCGTGAACTTTATGGCGGGAAGTTTAACCGCCCAAGTTCGGAACATTGCGGAAGTGACGACGGCGGTAGCGAATGGCGACTTGTCGAAGAAAATTACCGTTGATGTGAAAGGCGAAATTTTGGAGTTGAAGAACACTATTAATGTAATGGTGGATCAACTTAATTCCTTTGCAAGTGAAGTTACCAGAGTTGCGAGGGAAGTGGGAACGGAAGGAAAACTGGGAGTTCAAGCGGAAGTTAAGGGAGTTGCGGGAACTTGGAAAGACTTAACGGATAATGTGAACTCGATGGCGGATAATTTAACCGCGCAAGTGAGGAACATTGCTGAGGTGGCGACTGCGATCGCAGGTGGCGACTTATCTAAGAAAATTACTGTAGATGTTAAAGGTGAAATTCTCGAACTGAAAAACACCATAAATACAATGGTGGATCAGTTAAGTTCCTTTGCATCGGAAGTTACCAGAGTTGCCAGAGAAGTAGGAACGGAAGGAAAACTGGGAGTTCAAGCGGAAGTTAAGGGAGTTGCGGGAACTTGGAAAGACTTAACGGATAACGTGAACTCGATGGCGGGAAATTTAACCGCGCAAGTTCGGAACATTGCTGAGGTGGCAACTGCGATCGCAAAAGGCGACCTTTCTAAGAAAATTACTGTAGCAGTTAAAGGCGAAATTCTGGAGTTGAAAAACACCGTTAATACAATGGTCGATCAACTTTCGGGATTTGTTTCCGAAGTCACCAAAGTTGCCAGGGAAGTGGGAAGCGAAGGGAAACTCGGCGTTCAAGCAGATGTTCGCGGCGTTGCTGGATCTTGGAAAGACTTAACCGATAGCGTAAACTTTATGGCGGGAAGTTTAACCGCCCAAGTTCGGAACATCGCAGCTGTGACAACGGCGGTAGCGAACGGCGACTTATCCAAGAAAATTACCGTTGATGTGAAAGGCGAAATTTTAGAGTTGAAAAACACCGTCAATACAATGGTGGATCAACTTAACTCCTTCGCTTCGGAAGTAACGAGAGTTGCGAGGGAAGTGGGAACGGAAGGAAAACTGGGAGTACAAGCAGAAGTTCGCGGAGTTGCGGGAACTTGGAAAGATTTAACGGATAGCGTAAACTTCATGGCAAGTAGTCTTACCGCCCAAGTGCGAAACATTGCGGAAGTAACGACGGCGGTGGCGAATGGCGACTTGTCGAAGAAAATTACTGTAGATGTGAAAGGCGAAATTTTAGAGTTGAAAAACACTATTAATACGATGGTGGATCAACTTTCTGCCTTTGCGTCGGAAGTAACAAGAGTCGCCAGAGAGGTGGGAAGCGAAGGAAAACTGGGAGTTCAAGCTTATGTGCGAGGGGTGGCGGGAATTTGGAAAGACCTGACGGACAATGTAAACTCGATGGCGGGAAATTTAACCGCGCAAGTCCGAAATATTGCCGAAGTTACTAAGGCGGTGGCGAATGGCGACTTGTCGAAGAAAATTACCGTTGATGTGAAAGGGGAAATTCTCGATCTGAAAAACACGATCAACGTGATGGTAGATCAACTTAACTCGTTCGCTTCGGAAGTAACGCGGGTAGCGAGGGAAGTGGGAACGGACGGAATTTTGGGCGGACAAGCGGATGTGAAAGGAGTTGCGGGAACTTGGAAAGACTTAACGGATAGTGTGAATTCGATGGCGGGAAATTTAACCGCCCAAGTTCGGGGTATCGCCAAAGTCGTGACGGCGGTGGCGAATGGCGACTTGAAACGCAAGTTAATGCTGGAGGCGAAGGGAGAAATTGAAACTCTGGCAGATACGATCAACGAAATGATCGATACGTTGGCGACTTTTGCGGATCAAGTTACCACAGTTGCGCGAGAAGTGGGAATTGAAGGAAAACTGGGAGGACAAGCGAAAGTACCTGGCGCTTCGGGAACTTGGCGGGCGTTAACGGATAATGTGAACGAACTTGCAGCTAATCTTACTACGCAGGTGAGAGCGATCGCAGAAGTTGCCACAGCAGTAACAAAAGGTGACTTGACTCGTTCTATTGCTGTCGCCGCCCAAGGTGAAGTCGCCGCTTTGAAAGATAACATCAACCAAATGATCGCCAACTTGCGCGAAACTACTCAAAAGAATACCGAACAAGATTGGTTGAAAACTAATCTCGCCAAATTTACCAGAATGTTGCAAGGTCAGCGAGATTTGGAAACAGTTTCTAAGCTGATTTTATCGGAACTCGCGCCGTTAGTTTCCGCCCAACATGGCGTATTTTACTTGATGGAAAATGGCGAAAATCACCCAGCATTCTTAAAATTACTCAGCACTTACGCTTATCGGGAACGCAAACATTTAGCAAACCGTTTCCATTTAGGCGAAGGTTTAGTTGGACAATGTGCCCTAGAAAAAGAACGAATTTTAATCACGGAAGTTCCCGGAGATTATATTAAGATAAGTTCCGGTTTGGGTGAATCACCTCCGTTAAATGCCGTAGTTTTACCAGTGTTGTTTGAGGGACAAGTTACAGCGGTAATTGAACTCGCATCTTTCCGCCGCTTTAGCGAAATACACTTAACTTTCTTCGATCAACTGACGGAAAGTATTGCTATTGTACTGAATACGATCGCCGCCAGTATGCGGACAGAAGAATTACTCAAACAATCGCAATCTTTGGCGGAAGAACTACGCAGTCAGCAGAAAGAACTCACCGAAACTAACCAACGTCTCGAACAACAAGCGAAAACTCTCCAAGCTTCCGAAGAATTACTCAAGCGCCAGCAAGAACAACTGCAACAAACTAATGAAGAATTAGAAGAAAAAGCCGAATTGTTAGCAGTCCAAAAACGGGAAGTGGAACGAAAAAACCGGGAAATCGAACAAGCGAGAATTTCCTTAGAAGAAAAAGCCGAACAATTAGCTTTAACTTCTCGTTACAAGTCCGAATTTTTGGCAAATATGTCTCACGAATTACGGACACCGTTAAACAGTTTGTTAATTTTAGCCCGACTGTTAACAGACAACAGCGATCGCAATCTTTCGGAAAAACAAGTGGAATATGCCCGGACAATTTATTCTGCTGGTAATGATTTATTGGGATTGATTAACGATATTCTCGACTTAGCCAAAATTGAGTCTGGCACAATGTCCGTTGAAGTAGACCAAACTTTATTCATCGATTTACAAAGTCACGTTGAAAGGAATTTCCGCCAAGTAGCGCAAGATAAAAAACTCGACTTTGCCCTGCAATTTGACTCAGGATTACCGAGAGCAATTTACACCGATTCTAAGCGACTTCAACAAATATTGAAAAACCTCTTAGCTAACGCCTTTAAGTTTACGGAAAGAGGTCAAGTTATCTTAAATGTAAGAATAGCAACAGAAGGTTGGAGTCCCGAACAGTCAAATCTTAACCATGCCAACATGGTAATTGCTTTTGCTGTAATTGACACCGGAATTGGCATTCCGCCAGAAAAACAACAAATCATTTTTGAAGCGTTTCAACAAGCAGATGGTACTACCAGTCGGAAGTATGGTGGAACGGGTTTAGGATTATCTATTAGTCGAGAAATTGCCCGGTTATTGGGTGGCGAAATCAAGCTGATCAGTGAAGTTGGCAAGGGTAGTACTTTTACACTTTATCTGCCACAAACATACCTATCTCAAGAGGGAGTAAAAAATCGACGAGATAGCGAAGATCGAAAGAATAAGGAAGAAACTACTCCTTTACTTTCTCGGACTCCCAAAAATAATGGAACTGGGGAAAAAGTGAGTGCTTCTGGACCTCCAGTTGTAAATATGCAGGTGCGAGAAATTGAGGACGATCGCGACGACATCCAACCTGGCGATCGCACTCTGCTAATAGTTGAAGATGACCTGAAATTTGCCAAAATTTTACGAGATATGGTCAAAGAACAAGGTTTTAAAGTATTAGTAGCAACCAGAGGCGATCAAGGTTTAGCGATGGCGAGGGAATTCAAACCAACAGCAATTATCCTCGATATTCGTCTGCCAATTATGGATGGTTGGACAGTGCTCGATCGCTTAAAACATGACCCCAATACTCGCCATATTCCGGTTCACATTATGTCAGTGGAAGAAGGGAAACAGAGGAGTTTACAACAAGGTGCGATCGCTTATTTACAAAAACCAATTAGTAGCGAAGCATTAGGTAATGCTTTTGCCAAAATTAAGGAATTTGTAGAACGTCCAGTCAAAAATTTACTAATCGTAGAAGATGACGAAGTGCAACGCCAAAGCATTATCGAATTAATCGGTAACACTGATGTTGTTAGCACTGGTGTTGCTACGGGTGCAGAAGCTTTAGCTACACTTAAATCAGGACATTTTGATTGTTTGGTGCTAGATTTGGGATTGCCAGATATGACTGGTTTAGAACTAATTGAACAAATCAAACTAGAACCAAGTTTAGGTTATTTACCCATCATTGTTTATACCGGAAAAGAACTTTCAACCCAAGAAGAAACCGAATTGCGCCGCATTTCTGACACAATTATTGTGAAGGGAGTGCGATCGCCAGAACGGTTGTTAGATGAAACAACTTTATTCCTGCATCGAGTTCAAGCTAATTTGCCTACACCCAAACGTTTAATGTTGGAACAATTACAACAAAACGAACCAATTTTAGCAGGGAAAAAAGTTTTAATTGTTGATGATGATGTGCGGAATATTTTCGCCCTCACCAGTATGTTGGAAAGTCATAAAATGCAGGTACTTTATGCTGAAAACGGCAGAGATGGCATTTCTGTTTTACAAAATCACCCAGACATTGATTTAGTGCTTATGGATATTATGATGCCGGAAATGGATGGTTATGAAACTATGCAAGCAATCAGGCAAAATGCACAATTCCAAAATCTGCCAATGATTGCTTTAACTGCTAAAGCAATGAAAGGCGATCGCGAAAAATGTATCGAAGCAGGTGCTTCCGATTACATTACCAAACCTGTCGATAATGACCAATTAATCTCATTATTGCGGGTGTGGTTATATCGATAGAAACTAAGGGAAATGAAGATAAAGTATGAAAAGTAGATAGAAAATTTCATACTTTATCGCTTGTCCCAGTTTTATGTCCCCTAGACACCGGAATGAATTGGAAGAAATCGAAATTAAATTACTACTCGAAGGCATTTATCTGTACTATGGTTTTGATTTTCGTAACTACGCTATGGCATCCTTAAAACGTCGAATCTGGAACATAATTCACTCCGAAAACCTCAACACCGTCTCAGGATTACAAGAAAAGGTGTTACACGATCCTGCTTGTATGGAACGGTTTCTGTTAGGTTTGTCGGTAAATGTAACCTCAATGTTCCGCGATCCGAGTTTTTATATTGCCTTTAGAGATAAAGCAATTCCTTTACTACGAACTTATCCTTTTATTCGGATTTGGCACGCTGGTTGTTCTACGGGTGAGGAGGTTTATTCTCTAGCAATACTGATGTTTGAAGAAGGTTTATATCATCGTTGTCGCATCTATGCTACAGACATGAATGAAGCTGTGCTGCGTCAAGCGAAAGCGGGGATTATTCCGCTGGATTTGATGAAAGAATACACTCAACTCTATCTTCAGGCAGGTGGTAAAAGTGAGTTTTCCGAGTATTATACAGCCGCTTATAATAGCGCAATTATTCGTTCTTTCCTGAGAGAAAACATTGTCTTTTCTCCTCATAATTTAGTGACGGATGCTTCTTTTAATGAATTCAATGTAATTCTCTGCCGTAATGTTTTAATTTACTTCGATCGCACGCTCCAAGAACGAGTACATAAGTTACTATACGAAAGCTTACGTCATTTTGGCATTTTAGGATTGGGGAAACATGAAACACTGAAAACAACCGCTTACGAAAACTATTATGAAGAGTTGGATAGCCAGGAAAAAATTTATCGGAGGATCGCTTAATGGATTTTAAAATAGTAGTTATAGGTACATCTTTGGGCGGGTTTAATGCTTTACAAGTAATTTTATCAGCATTACCGAAAAATTTACCTGTGGCAGTGGCGATCGCTCAACACCGTCATCGATCTTCTAATGGAGAATTAGTTAACTATTTGCAAGAAACAAGTGTATTACCAGTGAGAGAAGCAGAAGACAAACAACCAATTATTCCCGGAATAGTTTTCTTAGCACCCGCCGACTATCATTTGTTAATAGAACCAGGGTATTTTGCTCTTTCTAAAGATGCACCCGTCACTTATGCCAGACCATCAATTGATGTATTATTTGAGTCGGCTGCTGATGCTTATGAGGAGCAAGTTATTGGTATAATTCTAACAGGAGCTAACAATGATGGTGCTAAAGGATTAGCCAAAATTCAAGCTTACGGAGGAACAGCAATTGTCCAAAAACCAGATACAGCTGAATGTCCAGTTATGCCAGAAGCAGCAATTAAAGCAGTAAAAAAACCGCAAATTTTACCTTTAGCTGAAATAGTTCCTTTTTTGAATTCCCAGATCAAATTTCAGGTTTTAATTTGAATCGAAAATCGATCGCTCAAATTTCATCTTTCTCAGTGAAAATTTATGCCATCTGTACCAAGTTGAAATAAGTATATGGAATCTGACCCCAAAGTAAATGTCCTGTTAGTAGACGATCACTCGGAAAATCTAATTGCTTTAGAAGCAATATTAGATGGATTAGGACAAAATTTAGTCAAAGCAAGTTCGGGAGAAGAAGCTTTACGATGTTTGCTGAATCAAGATTTTGCAGTTATTTTATTAGATGTACAAATGCCGCGAATGGATGGTTTTGAAACTGCTACTTTGATTCGCCAGAGGGAAAGGTCACGCAACACACCAATTATTTTTCTGACAGCTTTTAGTACTAACGATAACTTAATGTTTAAAGGTTATTCTTTAGGTGCGGTAGATTATTTATTAAAACCGATCGATCCCGTTATATTAAGTTCTAAAGTATCCGTATTTGTTGACCTATTCAAAAAAAATCTGGAAGTCCAACATCAAGCAGCACAACTAGCAGCAATGAATGCCGAACTTAAACAAAGCGAAGAGAGATTTCGTACCTTGAGTGCTTGTTCTCCAGTAGGCATATTTCTTACTGATACCTTTGGCAGATGTACTTATAGCAACCCTCGATTTCAAGCAATTTGTGGGTTTATTACTGCCGAAAGTTGGTACGGAGAATTCGCGAATATAACCTTACCAGAAGACCGAGATTTATTATTAATTGAATGGCCTAATTCTATTCACCAAGGACAACCTTATTCTGGGGAATTTCGCATTTATCAACCCGATAAATCTCTGCGTTGGGTACATATTCGCACTGCACCAATGCTTTCCGATAGTGGCAACTTGTTAGGTCATGTGGGCACGATTGAAGACATTACAGAACGCAAACAAACTGAAGCAGTACGGGAACAATTTATCCGCGAACACGCTGCTAGACAGCAAGCGGAAGAAGCTAACCGGATGAAAGACGAATTTTTAGCAATTCTTTCTCATGAACTTCGCACTCCATTAAACTCAATTTTAGGTTGGTCGCGGTTGTTAGTTACGAAAAAATTTGATGAAAAAACGAGAATAAAAGCTTTAGAAACAATTGAACGTAATGCCCGATCGCAAGCTCGATTAGTAAATGATATTCTTGATGTTTCTCAAATTATTCAAGGCAACTTAAGGTTAAGTATTCAAACAGTTAATTTACAAAATTTGATTGAAGTAACTGTGGAAACAATGCGCCTCCAAGCTGAGGAAAAATCTGTGGAAATTAAAACTAATTTATATCCCACCGCACTTAGAGTTTCTGGAGATTCAGAACGGTTAAGACAAATTTTGGCAAATTTGCTTTCTAATGCCATAAAGTTCACTCCCGAATCAGGAGAAATAGAAGTTAGATTGAAATTAATAGAAACAACAGAAACACCTATAAGCAGTCAGTACGCTCAGTTACAAGTAATTGACCAAGGTATTGGTATAAGTCCAGATTTTTTACCTCATGTTTTCGATAGTTTCCGACAAGGAAATAGCAGCATTAACCGACCTTACGGGGGATTAGGTTTAGGATTAGCGATCGCTCGTCACTTAGTAGAATTACATGGGGGAACTATTAGAGCCGAAAGCGAAGGCGAAGGGAAAGGCGCAACTTTTACGATCGATCTACCCCTAAACAGTAGCATCCCGGAAACTGAAATAGAGCAAAAAAAAATAATGAAAACTTCGGGGAATGAATATGAAAATGAAGAATTAGATTGTCAGATAAAGCGCGATCGAACTCAACTTTTATTAGTGGAAAATCATGCCAACACTAGCGAATAAGCTGTAGAGGAGATGGGGGGATGGGGAGATGGGGAGATGGGGAGATGGGGAGATGGGGAGATGGGGGGATGGGGAGACAAGGGGAAGTTGATTAACTCATAACTTAAAACTCAAAACTCTCTCCTTAACTCAAAACTCAAAACTCAAAACTCAAAACTCAAAACTTACCTGTACTCAAAACAGATTATCCTTTTCTAAGGACGGGGATTGTAGTCTGTGAGGATTAACGATGTACATTGTACAAATTGCCTCTGAATGCGCTCCTGTGATTAAGGCAGGGGGCTTAGGCGATGTAGTTTATGGACTCAGTAGAGAGCTAGAGATTCGGGGGCATGGGGTAGAATTAATTCTGCCAAAGTACGATTGTATGCGGTATGACCATATTTGGGGACTCCATGATGCCTACCGCGATTTAATGGTGCCTTGGTTTGACGGCGCAATTCGCTGTCATGTTTATTGTGGTTGGGTGCATGGGCGGTTATGCTTTTTTATCGAACCTCTTTCTGAGGATAATTTCTTTAATCGGGGTTGCTATTACGGTTGTTTAGACGATCATTTGCGCTTTGCCTTTTTTAGCAAGGCAGCTTTAGAATTTCTCTTAATCACTAATAAACGCCCCGATGTAATTCATTGTCACGATTGGCAAACTGGTTTGGTTCCAGTCATGCTATTTGAAATTTACAAATATCATGGGATGCCAAATCAGCGAGTCTGCTACACAATTCACAATTTTAAACATCAAGGAGTAGCAGGTGCTAATGTTCTTTGGGCAACGGGATTAAATAATGAGCCTTATTATTTTAGTAAAGATCGTTTGATGGATGATACCCATTCAACGGCGATCAATTTTATGAAAGGGGGAATTGTTTATTCAAATTTTGTGAATACAGTTTCGCCGCACCATGCTTGGGAAGCAAGATTTACTGCGGTTGGTTGCGGGTTAGGTAATATTTTGCACGTTCATCAACATAAGTTTGGTGGGGTGTTGAATGGGATTGATTATGAGGTGTGGAATCCGGTGGTCGATCGCTACCTCTCGGATCATTACAGTAGCGAGGATTTGCAAGGCAAAACCCTGAATAAAAAAGCTCTCCGAGAACGACTTTGGCTCAAACATTGTGACAAACCAATTATTTGCTACATCGGCAGATTAGACGAGCAAAAAGGCGTGCATTTAGTCCATCATGCGATTTATTACGCTTTACATAAAAAAGCGCAATTTGTGTTACTGGGAGCAGCAACAGAACCGGGAATTAATTCTTGGTTTTGGCATGAAAAAAATCACCTCAATAGTAATCCTGATTGTCACATAGAACTGGGTTTTAATGAGGAATTATCCCATTTAATTTATGCTGGTGCAGATATGATTATCGTGCCAAGTAATTACGAACCCTGCGGACTGACGCAAATGATCGGGTTAAAATATGGGACTGTGCCGATCGTCCGAGGTGTTGGCGGTTTGGTAAACACAGTTTTTGATTGGGATTATGATGAAAATAAACCCCAAGAAGAACGCAATGGTTTTGTGTTTTATCAGACAGATAATGGGGCTATTGAATCGGCGATCGATCGAGCCATTGACTTGTGGTATAAATCTCCAGAAATATTCCGCCAATTGATGATTCAAGGCATGGAATATGACTACTCTTGGAATCATCCCGGCGCTCAATATATCGGAATTTACGATCATATTCGGCACAAGTAGGAGATTAGGTAAGTTTTGAGTTTTGGCTTTTCTAAGTTCAAATAAAAGTAGAGACGTTGTATACAACGTCTCTACTTTTATCTAATTGTTAGAGCCGATCGTGTGAATATTGAGGAAATTGGTACTACCTGATTTGCCAAAGGGAATGCCACCCAAAATTAATACTTTGTCTCCAGCAACGGCAAAGTTGCGTTGAATTAAATCAGCTTCTACTTGATTTACCACTTCAATTGGATTGTCGCTAAATGAGGAGTTGAGTAAGATTGGTCTTACTCCCCAGTTCAAACTTAAACGTTGATAAATTCTCTCATTAGGAGTGTAGGCGACGATCGGGGCTCTCGGTCGTTCTTTCGATGCGAGTTTGGCAGCGAAGCCTGTTTCTGTTAGGGCTACGATGCACTGTAAATCGAGGATGCGATCGATCTCGTTCAACGCTTCACTCAGCGCATAAGCATCAGTAATCTGATTGGGAGGATAGTTGACGAACTTAACGGTTCGCTCGATTTCAGTGGCGATGCGTGCCAACATGGTGACGGATTCTACCGGATAGTCGCCCACTGCGGATTCAGCAGACAGCATTACCGCATCTGTACCGTCGATAATTGCATTGGCAACGTCGCTAGCTTCGGCGCGAGTCGGACGGGGATTGTGAATCATGCTATCCAACATTTGAGTTGCCGTGATTACGGGAATCCCTTTTTGGTTGCACATTTGAACGATCTGCTTTTGAATTAGGGGTACTTTTTCCGGGTTCATTTCTACGCCCAGGTCGCCTCGTGCTACCATGATCGCATCGCACAGATCGACGATCGCTTCCAGATTGGCGATCGCTTGGGGCTTCTCCAACTTCGCCAACACGGGAATATCAGCCCCTTTCTGTTTCAGCAAGTCTTTTAAAGCTTGAATATCTTCAGGTTTGCGGACAAAACTCAGGGAAATAATGTCAACACCTTGTTCGATGCCAAAATTGAGGTCTTCTTCGTCTTTTTCCGTCATCGAAGGTAGGCGCAGATTTAAGGTGGGAAAGTTAACTCCCTTGTGGCTTTTCAAGATACCACCTGTCACCACTTTACATTGAACGGCAGTTCCTTCCACCTTTTCCACTTCCAGTTCCAGCAAGCCATCATCGAGGAGAACGAGAGTTCCCGGTGTTGCTTCCTCTGCGACATAAGGATAGTCAATATCAACTGTATCTGGTTGTTCAGTGTAGTCGGCACTTGGCACCAAAGTCAGACTCGCGCCTTCATGAAGCATTATCCCTTCGCTTGGTAAGTTTCCCACCCGGATTTTTGGCCCCTGTAAATCTTGCAGCAACATCAATGGCAAGTCCAGTTCCGCAGAAACAGAACGTAGGCGCTTGATTCGGGCGGCGTGTTCTTCGTAACTGCCATGAGAGAAGTTAAGCCGTGCTACATTCATTCCTGCCAGCATCATTTTTCGCAGCATTTCAGGAGAATCGCTGGCTGGTCCGATCGTTGCTACAATTTTGGTGCGATGAATCAATGGTTTCATACTAATCCTTCCTTTTTTGACAATTAAGCTGTAAAATAAATCGAATCTCTGTAATAGACAAAAATCCCAGCTAGGTGATGATTTGAACTCTTTAGGATTTCACAAAATCAATTCAACCAGCTACAAAATCTTCGAGCAATTTAAACCAGTAAAAAACCATTATCTAGAGTTTCTAGGAATGGAGTTCACAAAGTTTTGCCATCAACTCTGCAACCAGATTTCCTCAGAAACCCTTAGAGACGTTATATACAACGTTTCTACAAAGAGATTTGGTTAACAGCATTACTAATTCCAATTCGGAGCAATCACGAAATTTAATATAGGATACTTTGACCCAAAATTATATGAAAATAATATTACGATACTTATCCAAAATCTTGTTATCCAGAATACAAGTAATTGATTTCTGGCGGAAAGGCAAAGGAAGAAACGATGTTAGACTTTGAAGAAGTGCGACAGAAAGCAACAGAACTCCATCTGAGTTTCAAGCAACTGACAAGTTTGCCAGCCCAAATAGGACAACTTCATTCTTTGATATGGATCGATCTGAGCCAAAACCAACTGACAAGTTTACCAGCAGAAATAGGACAACTAAATTCTTTGGTAGTACTCAATCTAAGTTACAATCAATTGACAAGTTTACCAGCAGAAATAGGACAACTAAATTCTTTGGTAGTACTCAATCTAAGTTGCAATCAATTGACAAGTTTGCCTGTAGAAATAGGACAACTATATTCTTTGGCGGAACTCGATCTAAGTTACAATCAACTAACAAATTTGCCACCAGATATTGGACAATTGCATTCTTTAAAAGAACTCTATTTATTCAACAATAAATTAAATAATTTACCAGCAGAAATTGAAGAACTGCATTCTTTGAAAGAACTCAATCTGGACGACAATCCGATTCAAGATTTGTCTGCTTTAGCCAATCATCCCAATCAGAATTTGAGTGTTTACTGTTTTGAAATTGAACTTCCGCGACGTTATTGGACAGATTTGAATCAGTGGAAAGCTGAATGGTTACTGACAGAAGAGAATGCGGAAGTGCGGCGAGTTTTGATTCAACAAATTGGGTGTTATCGCATTATGCAAGAGTTGGGGGCGAGTGCGATCGATCATTACCGCGAATACACCCTACTAAAGATAGATGCAAATATCGACATCGAACCGATCCATTTGCTAAAAATGACTTGTCCGAGTACGGGACACATTCACGTCTTGCGCGTACCACCTAATCTCACTTCTGCCAGAGATGCGATTCGTTGGGTAAACTGGGATATTGACCCGGAAGCTTTTGCTGTGGAGACTTGAAAGGTTGTTAGTTTGTGGTGTTTTGGGGGGCGATCATCTTTCTGGGAAAAATTCATTATCTAGCACTTGCTCGAAAAGGTAAGGAGATTCTTCAGGGAAATGTTCGTAATCGAGAAAAGTCTCTCTAACAGCTAAATCCAAACCATCTTTGTAAGCATTTTCTAAAGCTTCCGGTAGGAAAGGTTGTAAGCTAGGGTTTTCTTTCAGAAGTCTCAAAATTCGGCGACGTTGTTCTTTAATTGTTGCTACCCAACTTTTTGATCTGTGTTCCGGTTGAAATTCCCATTTTAATAAATGCCCCAGTAGAACTCCCAAACGGTTCTCTAACTCTTGTCTTTCTCGCCTACCCAAAGAATCAATCTCCTCAATCAAATTGGGAATGTCTAAGCAACTCCATTTTTCCTCTTTGAGCAGCTTTACCTGTTCTTGAGTCCATCCATAAAAATCCAAGTTGTACAGTGCAGAGGGATTTTGCACTACTGAGTACCTCTAAGTGAAATGGCTTAACATCCCTAAAGTATAGCTCTCTTAAGTTTCGGCGGAAATTCCTCAAACCAAATCCACAATGTTGGGTGTTATCGCATTTTTCAAGAGTTGGGGGCAAGTGCGATCGATAATTACCGCGAATACACCCTACTTAAAATAGATGCAAACATCGACATCGAACCAATCCATTTGTTAAAAATGACTTGTCCGAGTACGGGAAATATTCACGTTTTGCGCGTACCACCTACTCTCACATCTGCCAGAGATGCGATTCGCTGGGTAAAGTGGGATATTGACCCGGAAGCTTTTGCGATCGAGACTTGAAAGGTTGTTAGGTTGTGGTTTTTTGGAGGGGCGATCGATTCCACATTTATACTACATTTGAAGTATAAATGTGTTACGTTAATTTGTGGGTAGTTTGGCGACGAACTATCAGAGGCGATCGTTTGTATTGCTTACCAAAGTCGCTGGAAGGGGTAATGTCACTGTATCATGCTCAAGAGGGGTACTTTGTTCTTGCTATAGCATCATAAAGGGTTCTGGTTTTTAGATTAATTAAGAAGTGAATTTTTTTTTTTGTAAAGTTTAGTGAAATGTTTTGCATTTCCCAGACACTGACAAGACTCAAAAACCAGAGGTTCGTTTCATCCATCAACAAATCTGTAACTCGTTCTGAAAGCCGTTCTGGAGTGAGCGACAGCCAAATAAAAAGTGCGTGTCTAAGAGCAGATTCATAGTTCCCCAAGCCAAAATTCGTCCGCTAAGGGAGCATCGAAGTCCTCGCTCATCCAACCCATATCCTTGTGTAAGCCCAGCACACGACCTGATTTTTGTTGAGGAGTATAGCTATACTTTTGGGCGAGAAATTCCACAAAATCAGCTACTTGCTGTTGTTGTTCTGGTGGCAGGGTTTGTAGCTTGATGAGAAAGTTTCTGGCTGAATATGAAGATTTAGAAGTCATAGAGTGTATACATATTTGCTCAATTTTCTGATTGTATATTAATTTTTTGATAGTTGACCCGGAAGCTTTTGCTGTCGAGACTTGAATGGTTGTTAGGTTGTGGTGTTTTGGGGGATAGCGATCCTACATTCGATACTGCCAATGTAGTATAGTAGCAATACATCAACAGTTGGAATTGAACGAAAAATAAATGTAGTTTAGAGATATTTATAGAGAGGAAATTTGTTATGCAACCAATCAGACAAGGCGACGTAATTTTAATTCCTACTCAATCTATTGAAGGTGAACAACTGCCTCACCTGGCACTAGCAGAAGGAGAAGTCACCGGACACAAACACCGCATTAGCGAAGGGGAAGCAGAATTATATGAACGGAATGGAACTCTGTATTTAAAAGTATTGTCACCCACAGCATTACTAACTCATGAAGAACATCAAAAAATAGCTATTCCCCAAGGTAATTGGGTGATTCGCATTCAACGCGAATATGAGCCGGAAGGGTGGCGCTACGTCGCGGATTGAGCAAATTGAAAACCGGATTGGGGAAATCTTTATGCCTTATAGTAAATTTACTTTGAGTAAAGCTGTAGAGGATTTTCAACTTACTATTGTTGAAGGCGATCGCTTTTTGCCGGAAATTTCCCCAATCAATCCCAGTTCTTTACTCAAAGATACCTTGAAAGAAACCCTGCCTTGGGCGATCGCAGTTAGCACAAAAAAAGCTCGTTCTGAAGGTATTATTAATCCAGTTTTGTTAGAAGTAAAACGTCAGCTTAAAGGACAAATTAGCGTCTTTTCCGGTGAAGAATTCTCCGTACAACCAGAGATTGATTTAACAGGTTATGTCGATTTTTTGATTAGTCGTTCTCCTGAACAGTTGTTTATTAAAGCCCCAGTAGTTGTTTTGGTGGAAGCAAAAAAAGAAGACTTGAAACCAGCATTGGGACAATGTTTAGCTGAGATGGTAGCAGCGCAACGCTTTAATCAACAGAAACAGCAGCCAATTTCAACGATCTACGGAACTGTGACAAGCGGTACAGTTTGGCGGTTTCTCAAACTAGAAGGGCAAACAGTTGCGATCGACCTAAACGATTATCCGCTACCACCAGTTGAGCAAATTTTGGGCTTTCTGCTTTGGATGGTACAAAATGGCTAATGTTGGGGCTGGGGACTGGGGACTGGGGATTGGGGATTGGGAAAATTTAACCAGGATTTACAGATTTACCAGATTTCTTGATTAATCCTGATTATCATGTAAATCCATAAATCCCAATCCTGATTTTGAGTTATTACCCAGTCCCCAATCCCCAGTCCCCAGTCCCCAATCCCCAATCCCCAATCCCCAATCACTAGTCCCCAATCCATCAATTATGCAAAGGAATTACTGCTAAAGGTAGCAACACAAAAACTAACCAAATCCAAGACCACCAATTAATTTTATATTTGATTTTATCTGTGGTTAACAATGCTTCGATTCGCTCATTTAAACGGTTTAAAGGTGCTACGGCGCTGAATTCTACGGCGAAATTCAGGGACATAACAGGCTGACTGACTACTAGTAATAAAGATTCAGCTAAGGTTAAAGGATCGACAATTTTTGCTGCCCAATTATCCGCCCGGAGTTCGCGCAAGATTAGCAATTCTTGCCATAGCTTTTCGGTGTTTGGTAGCCAAAAGGTTATCGATCGCAACCACCCCAACCAAAAAAACCAAAAAGTATCCCGATAATAATAATGTGCCTCTTCATGGGCAATTACCGCATCTAATCGATCGGGTGTCAAACTGTTTAATAAACCTTGACTTACTACTAATTCCGGTTGCCAAAAACCGATTAAAGCACTGTAAGGAATTTCACTAGCAAAAATCCGACAATTTTTACCTTTAAGTTTTTGTACGGGATAGCTGCGAATCTCACTTACTGTATGCAAACCTTCGCCAATTAATTGCCAAAATTTTACCCCTGAAAAACCCAAAAAACTTAACGCTAACAAATAACCCAACCAGCCAACTTGTAACCCCATCATTTGTCCTGATGAACCCATACAAATAAGGGCGAATGAGGTAGTTAGCAAGAGTAAGGGAGGAAACAAAAATAATAGTAAAGTTTGGTAGGTGCGAGTTGTCCAATTTCCGGTTTTTGGTAAGTCAATTGTTCGCAGCAACCAAGCAAAAGCTAACACTATCAAAATCATAATTAAGTGCATTATTGTTCCTCCCTGACGCGACGTGCGGCTTGAATTCTTTGAGCGATCGCTTTTAATTGTTCTACACTAGCAGTATCTAAACTATCAGCAAAAGCTGCTACAATATCTGGATTACCTACTGCTAAAAACCCTTGTAATTTTTCGTAAGCTTCGATCGCTTGTGCTTGAGATTGGGAAACTAAAGGTCGCCATAAAAATATTCTGCTTCTTTTATCACAAGTTAACCAACCTTTTTCGGTTAAACGTTTTAACACTGTCGTTACTGACGCATAAGCTAACTCGCGGTCTGGATCGGCTAAAATGCGATCGTGAACATCCTTAACAGTAACCTCTCCTAATTCCCAAATAATCTGTAAAATTTCCCTTTCTAAAGGGCCAAGAGATAACTGTTTAGGACGATAATTTGGTAAAGGTGTCATCGGATTTTAAATTTTTGATTTTCGATTTTGGATTGATACCACAGATAAATCTGGGAGTTTAGACTAAGGTCGTAAAATCCAGATTTGTTGATTATAAGTGTTCTCCGGGAAGTTTTACAGCCTGTCTTTTGACAAAGGAAGCGGCTTTGCTCACAATGATCCAGGTATATCTGCCTGAACGCATCGGATCTCAAAGAGGAGAACTCGTGAAAAAAATTCTTTCAATTATCGCAATTTTGAGCTTGGTATTCACTTTTACATTCGCTCATCCCGCTTTTGCCGCTGATTTAACTAACGGTGCCAAAGTTTTTACTGGCAATTGTAATGCTTGTCACTTGGGAGGAAAAAATGTTGTTAACGCTGCCAAGACTTTAAAAAAGAGCGATTTGGAAAAATACAAAATGAATACAGCTGACGCGATAATCGCTCAGGTAACAAAGGGTAAAGCTGCTATGCCTGCTTTTAAAGGTAGACTCACCGATACACAAATCGAAGATGTTGCTGCTTATGTATTAGCACAAGCAGAAAAAGACTGGGCGAAATAAATTTAAATTTTTTATAGAATTCAGATTTAAAACTTTGCTAATAGGAATGCCAAGGAGATCTTAATTATGAAATATTTTAGGGAAATTTTGGTCAGCTTGAGCATTACTTTAGCATTGTTGATTTTCCCTGCTGCTGCTGCTGCGCTCACTCTCATAAATATGGAGATGAGCGCAGATGAATTTTTTCGAGTAGGCGTACAACAACTACAAAGGCAAAATTACCAGGAAGCAGTTAAAGATTTTACTGCGGTAATTGATTTAAAAGCTGACTCTGCTGCGGCTTTCAGTAATCGCTGTTTGGCTTATTTGCAATTAGAAGAATATGAAAGTGCGATCGCAGATTGTAGCCAAGCAGTTGAGTTAAATTCACAAAATACAGAATCTTTTTTGAATCGGGGTTTAGCTTATTATAGACAAGGAAATTATGCAAGTGCGATCGCAGATTATAACCAAGTACTTAAATTAAAACCGATCGATTTTCGGGCTTATTACAATCGAGCTTTAGCAAAAAGTGATTTACAACATTATCAAGAAGCACTTAGCGATTACAATCAAACTTTAAGTTTAATGCCTATACAGGACACTTTTCAATTAGCCACAGTTTATAATGATCGAGGTACAACTCGCTTAATGTTAAATGATAATCTGGGAGCGATCGTAGATTTTAGCCAATCAATTTACTTAAATCAACAAGACTATCGAACTTACTTTAATCGCGCTTGCGCCAATCAACGCCTTTCAAATTATACCGCAGCTATTGAAGACCTAACCCTAGCCTTAAAACTTAACCCAAATTATGCCGAAGCTTACGCTAACCGAGGCATTGCTTACTATCAATTAGGAAACGAACAACAAGCATTACTCGACTTACAAAAAGCAGCAAACAACTTCCTATTTCAAGAAAATATTACTGCTTATCAGCAAACATTAGATTTGCTCAAACAGTTAAAAGGAGAAGAAACAGTAATTGCTTAATTAACCGAGTAAATTCATTATCCTTGTAACAAAGATTGCGCTCCATCAATCCAAATTTCTGTGCCGCTAATATGGCTAGAAGCATCACTAGCTAAAAATAATACTAACTGCGCTACTTGTTCTGATTTTCCAGGTGCGCCATCAGTTAAAGGAATCTCTCCTTCGGGAAATTCCACAGGTTCTTTTATCTGTTCTAAATGACGTTTTTGGGTGCTTTCATTAATGTTAGTTTCAATTGCTCCCGGACAAATTACATTCACCCGCACTCGATGTTCTGCTAACTCCAAAGCAATCATTTTAGTAAAGGCAACTTGCGCCGCTTTGGAACAAGAATAAGCCGTTGCACCAGTATTACTAAAAATTCTTGTACCGTTCACAGAAGAAGTAACAATTACCGAACCGCCTTGTCTTTTTAAATAAGGCACGGCATATTTAACTGTTAAAAAAGTTCCTTTCAAATTTACATCTAAAGTTTTGTCCCACTCTTCCGGTTGCAATTCTTCAATTGGTGCCCAAACTCCATTAATTCCCGCATTAGCAAAAACAATATCAATTCTGCCCCATTTATCGACAATTTGTTGAATTGCCTTTTGCATTGGTTCGGGTTGGGAAATATCAGCAATTAAAATAATTGCTTCCCCACCATTGCTGTGAATCTTGCTAACCGTTTCGGCTACTTCTTCTTCAGTTACACCCAATGCCGCAATTTTAGCACCTTCTCTTGCCAACAAATGGGCGGCAGCTTTGCCAATTCCTGATCCTGCGCCTGTAATTAGCGCCACTTTTTCTGTAAGTTGCATATTCCCATTTTTAGCTCTAACTTTAGTAAACTCTATATTCTTACATATTGTCACTCAGCCTAAAGATAGAAGCTGAATGGTTTAGGAATTAAGAATATAAAATTTAGCTCGTTAGATAGATGTAGTTTTTCCTTGTAATCAGTAAATATGAAGTTATGTAGTTAAGTTATAAAATATTATTTAAAATGCCACAAATTGTTAATCGACAATCACGTTCTAGGTCTAAAGTAAAGCCGCTAAATTTAGGAACGATTTGGCAATTACTGAAACAAACTTTTGATGAATGGAATGAAGATAAAGCTTCGCGTTTGGCAGCAGCTTTAGCTTATTATACGATTTTTTCTATTGCACCTTTGTTGGTAATTGTAATTGCGATCGCAGGAGTAGTATTTGGAGAAGAAGCCGCTAGAGGCGAAATTGTTGCCCAAATACAAGGTTTAGTTGGTAGAAGTGGTGCAGAAGTAATAGAAACAGCAATTCAAAACGCCAATCAACCAGCAACCGGAACAGTTGCTTCTCTTATTAGTATTGGTGCTTTATTATTTGGTGCGCTTGGTGTATTTGCTCAACTCCAAGATTCGCTAAATACGATTTGGGAAGTTCAACCAAAACCCGATCGTCCAGTTAAAGGTTTTGTGCGGCGCAACTTTTTATCTTTTACAATGGTGTTAGGAATAGGCTTTCTATTGCTAGTATCTCTGATTCTGAGTGCTACTTTATCAGCAGTTAGCGCTTATTTCAGTTACTTAATACCAGGCTTTGATGTACTTTGGCAAGTAGTTAATTTTCTCGTTGCTTTTGGTATAACTACTTTTTTATTTGCTATGATTTTTAAATTTCTTCCTAATGCAAAAATTGCTTGGGAAGATGTTTGGATCGGAGCTTTGATTACTTCTCTACTATTCAGTATTGGCAGATTTTTACTCGGTTGGTATTTGGGAAATGGTAGCTTTGGTTCTACTTATGGTGCAGCTGGTTCACTCATTATTATCCTAGCTTGGGTTTATTATGCGGCGCAAATATTGTTTTTTGGTGCAGAATTTACCCAGGTTTATGCTAGAAGGTATGGTTCGCAAATTACGCCTGATGAAAGCGCGGTTTCTCTGACTAGGGACGATCGCATTCAACAAGGAATTCCCCGTCAAGAAGATATAAATGCAGCTGCTCAATCAGAACAGAATGTCAGGGTAGATCGACGGCGTTCTAAAAAATCAGCATTACAAAGATTAATCAGACATTTAGGTGGTGAAAGAAGAAGCCGTTAATAAGCAGCAACACTGGGGTTTGACTCCTGCTGAAGCAAAAATACTGCAAAATCAAGCGCTTTATTTACAAGCTGCGATCGTCTTTACTTGATGGATTAAAAACTTAATTACATCAGAAATTTATCTATACCAAAATTCACTTTTACTCAATAATTTTACTCGCTAACTGCATGAGTCATAATCGGAAACAAAGGCAACTTTTGTGCAAAATTAGATGCCTGATTGTAGATAAGTCCAATCAAACACAACCCTGTTAATAATAAAATCAAGAAGTTTGTTCCTTGCCGATTTTGCTGTGCAGTACCGCCGGGAGCTTTTACTGTGGTTTCGGGTATTTCAGGTAAGTAATCTACTCCTTCAAGGATTTCTGGATCGACGTAAGGTTGTAATGATTTTCGGTAACGTTGTGAAATATGTGCGCTCATAAAAAGTCAACAATGTAAAGAACACTAACCCTCTAAAAAATAGTAAAGTTTTGGCTAATACACATTCCCTTAAGGAGGTAATTTTGGCAACTCTGGTATTCTGCTTTAGGTAGATTTACAGAATATGAGTTTACCCATTGTTAAAGAGAATGCTATCTTTCTTTCAGCCAGTGCGTTTCTATAACCTTGTCAAGTTTGTCTCCTTTCTCATAATGTTTGGTAAAGATTAACTAGCAGATAGAGCCTACTATCAATTCTCCAGTAAAAAAAGATACAAGTAGTTAAGTCTGTAGAAATGTATAGCAGTTTACTTTATTGTCATATTCTAGCATGATTTTGCTAAGTTAATATGTTACATTTGCTGGAACATTAGTTATTCAGTATACAGTATTAGCTTGAATTGTCAAATCCTCATAACTTTTGGATTTAGAAAATATCCAGCTAGAGGTTTAATCTTTGACACAGATAACCAATTACAATTGAGTGAAACTGAGTTCCACTAAGGTTTGATTAAATTTAGCTATCATGGGTATTGAAATTGAGCGCAAGTTCCTCGTAAATGGCGACAAATGGCGATCGCTTGCTACTGGCATCATCTACCGCCAAGGATACATCTGTACTAAGAAAGAAGCTGTGGTTCGGGTGCGTGTGGTAGGCGATCGAGGTTATTTAACGATTAAAGGTTTAAGTGTTGGTAATTCCAGAGCAGAATTTGAGTACTCAATTCCCCTAAGCGACGCTCAAACCATGTTAGAAACAATGTGTGAAAAGCCATTAATTGAAAAAAACCGATATCTAATTAAACATGGGGAATTAACTTGGGAAGTAGACGAATTTTTTGGAGAGAATGCCGGATTAATTATTGCTGAAGTAGAACTGACAGCAGAAAATCAAGTGATAGAATTACCTGAATGGGTAGGAATGGAAGTTTCCCACGATCCGAGATACTTTAACGCCAACTTAATTAAATATCCGTTTAGTAAATGGACAGAGTAAGGTGTTAGTAATGTAACTTACTTGTTGAGACAAAGCTTCTTCCCCTTGACACATTATATGAATGGTTTTTACAACATCAGCGGGCTTCATTAGTCCATTAAAAGTAAAAATTTCCTATTCCCTACACCCTAAGATAGTTTAATCGCAAAACTTTTGTCTTTACTGTGAGTATGTGAGTAATATATTCACTTATCACTACTAGAGGTAAAAATCATGCCCAGTGGTCATGCAAGTCACAAAAGCACTAGTAATAAACCCAACACAAATGCAAATGATGTGTTTGTTTCTGCTGCTGATGATTCAGTAGATCCCGATGATATTTTACGGGAAGAAGTTCTTAATAGTGAAGTGCATAGAGCCGAGGAATATGTAGATTTTCCGCCTGCACTGGAACGTCCTGAAGAGAATGCGATCGAAGGCGAACAGGGATAAAAACTCTAGAAATAGGGAGAAATAAAAATGGCACAACAACAAAAAGTTGGCACACCAAATGATGCCAAAGCAGATGAGTGGGATAAAGATTTACATCCCAACCGAGAGGCGGGTCAAAATCACGGAATGGCTGGACAACACCCACCAGTAACCTCAGCTTTAAATGCTTTTGAAATTAAAGCATTGCATAGCCGAATGCCAGACTTTTCCAGTGAAGAATTAAAACAAATTATTGTGTTAGAACCTGGTACTCGTTTGCAACAAGGTGCGAAGTATATTGACCTTAACGATCCACAATGGGAAGAGTTTACAGCTATGGCTAATATGGAGGCTGGAACTGATAATTATTACGTTCCCAAAACAGAAGTTGCCTATCCACTTTGGAACAAATTGATCGGTGTGGAAAACCCAGAACGTTTAGACAAAGCAAACGAATCATAATTAACTCTTCATCACTTAATCAATGCTCGATTGCATTGTAGGTAGCATTAACTATTTAGGATATTGGGGAATAGTTTTCTTAATGTTTTTAGAGAACTTATTCCCTCCTATCCCTTCAGAAGTGATCATGCCTTTGGCGGGGTTTACAACTACCCAAGCAAAGCTAAATGTTACTTTTGTAATATTAGCGGGAACGCTAGGTTCTTTTTTCTAGCTTTGTAATAATTGCTTTAATTGTGGCATTTGTCTTCGCGATCGTAAGGCGAAAAAGAAAAATATTACAATATGCCCAAAGATTGACTATAACAAACTACTTTTCAAAAAAGGCAGTGTGGCAATAATTTCTCTTTCTTCCATGTACCATTGTGTTTCATGCACATACTTTGCTTCACTGACCTTTAACTCTCCAAAAAACTGATTCTGGCTGCTATCAACTAGCTGTTTTAATCTGGTAAAATTGTCTTTTCCAATTGGGTCAAGTATGCGACCAAGGGAAACATGACCTAACGGGGATTGTTGGCTAGAAGCAAAGGGAATCTTTTCTTTTAATTCCTGACGCAAATGGTCAAAATTACCGAAACCTTTAACTATGATTGTCCCCTCAGTTGTTACCAAAAAACCTTGATATTTAATAGTCAAAGGTGGATGTTGACTGAATATTTGGCGAAACAGGATTGCGGCTTCATTAAGTTGGTCAATATCTACCGATTCATTAGGTCGTTTAATAATAAAAACTTCCCAATGATAATTTGCCGGAATTACTTTGTAAAATCTGGTTTTCGCTGGTAATATTTCAGCTACACTTTGGACAATTTGTTGGAACTTATTAGTCAAAGATTCCGGTAAAGGCAACCCTACCAAACAAGTCCAGACAACAAAATGTTTAGGAATTAGTGGAACTCGATCTAAGTGAAAAAGCGATCGCGATTTAGCCAACTCCTCTTCAGGAAAATCAGTCAACCCATCCAATCTGCTTTTTATTTGTTGATATCTATCTGCTAAATTCATTGTTTAACACAACTTACTCACCATAAATAGTAATCATAACCTTTTTTTGACGCGCTTTATTATCACAATCAATGTGAAAAATTTGTTGCCAAGTTCCCAAAACTAATTTACCGTTAGCGATCGGCACAGTCAAAGAAGGGCTAAGCCAAGTTTATTATAAAAGATTTTATGGAATCGCTGCGCTAACGTGGTTCAAAAAAAATATCGATCGCCACTCACCAAATACACATTTGCGGTTACAATTAAAAAGCGTTACCTTACCAGAGGAAGAGGCAAAAGAGTAAGAAAAGACTCAATTGCCCGATCGCAAATTTATCGATCGCCAATAACGCTATTAACAGAAAAAATAGGTCTAAAAATTGAAATTAAGACCTGAAAGCAGCGATCATGCCATGTCGGAGAATCTATTGTGACAGTAAGAGTTAGAATCGCCCCAAGTCCCACAGGAAATTTACACATCGGTACGGCAAGAACAGCTGTATTTAACTGGCTGTTTGCCCGTCATCAAAGTGGAACATTTATTTTGCGAATTGAAGATACAGACTTAGAACGATCGCGCCCAGAATACACAGAAAATATCCTTGAAGGTCTAAAATGGCTAGGATTAAATTGGGATGAAGGGCCATTTTTTCAAACAAAAAGATTGGATTTGTATCGCCAAGTAATCCAAAATTTATTAGATAAAGGCTTGGCTTATCGGTGTTATTGTACTGAAGAAGAACTCGAACAAATGCGGGCGGCGCAAGCAGCAAGAAAAGAAGCCCCCCGCTATGATAACCGCCATCGAAATTTAACACCGGAACAACAAGCTGCTTTTGAAGCTGAGGGAAGAAGACCAGTAATTCGCTTCAAAATTGATGATAATCGCGAAATTTCTTGGGATGATATGGTCAGGGGCAAAATCACCTGGAAAGGCAGCGATTTAGGCGGTGATATGGTGATTGCCCGTCGTTCTCAAACTGAAGATTTCGGTCAACCTTTGTACAATTTGGCTGTAGTTGTAGATGACATTGACATGAAAATTACTCATGTCATCCGGGGCGAAGATCACATTGCCAATACTGCGAAACAAATTCTTCTTTATGAAGCTTTGGGTGCAGCCATTCCTGAATTTTCTCACACACCTTTGATTTTGAATAAGCAAGGACAAAAGCTTTCTAAACGCAAAGGTGTAACCTCAATTTTTGACTTTAAAAAGTTAGGATTTACCCCCGAAGCTTTAGCAAATTACATGACTTTGTTGGGTTGGTCGCCGCCAGATTCTACTAAAGAAATCTTCACTTTAGAACAAGCTGCAACCGAATTTAGTTTCGATCGAGTTAACAAAGCGGGAGCCAAATTTGACTGGGATAAATTGAACTGGATTAATAGTCAATACTTACATAAATTGCCTGTCAGTGAATTAACAAATTTACTAATTCCTTACTGGCAAGAAGCAGGGTTTAATTTTGATCCAGTTAGCGATCGCCCTTGGCTAGAAAAAATCGCCGCTTTAATTGGCCCTAGTTTGATTCGTTTACCAGTTAGCGATCGAGCTTGGTTAAATGAAATGTTAACTAACATTCCTGACATTACTGCCGTTCCCGATCCAGTAGAAATGAGCCGCTATTTCTTCGTATCTCAAGTAGAATTCACCGAAGAAGGCAAAGCACAACTACAACAAGAAGGCGCTAAAACTGCCTTAGAAGCAATTCAAAATGCCCTGAATAATCAGGAATTAACCGCAGAATTAGCCCAAGGAATTATTAAACAGGTAACAAAAGAACAAAACCTAAAAAAAGGTGTAGTAATGCGGAGTTTAAGAGCCGCTTTAACTGGCGATGTTCATGGCCCTGATTTAACCGAATCTTGGGTAATTTTACATCAAAAAGAACTGGATAAATCCCGCTTACAAGAAGCATTATCTCAGGCACAATAAGACCTGCTGTAGAGGCGTTTCATGAAACGTCTCTACATCGGGTCAAAATTAATTTATCTAAAAAGTCTTTGGGAGTCGAGATTTCTGTACCTTCAAAATTACCCAAACTTCATCATCTGAAATCCCTTGATTAGCTCGTCCAGACTCATAAGAAGTTAGCACATCATAACCGAAGTTGCGTAAAGCCTTCACCATCTCTAAAGGAAAATTTTCATTTGAGTAAAATCTCATCATTGGTTTCTATATCAGCATCATCTTGGTGGGAAGCAATAACTCGATCAATTTCTAATTTATTCTTTTCATAATAAGCCTGTACTGCGCTCAAATCAGATAAAGTTAACATGGGAAAATTTCGCAAAATTTCTTGATAATCTGCTCCTTGCTGTTGTAAAGAAATCACTGTCCAGACAGGTATTCTCGTATGACGTATGCAAGCATGACCCCCACAGACTCCTGCTGTTTTTTGAATCATTCTATTTTGTAATTTATCTTGTAATAAAGCATACTCTTCTACATCCAGAGACTCGATTAACTGCACTAAAGAATCAACTAATTTAACATTCATAAGTCTTTGTTTATAGCTCAACCAAAATTATAGCATTGAGTTTTCCCAGCCTGCCACTTAAGATTAATTTAATGTGCGATCGCCCAACCAACCATGATAAAATAATAAATATTATTTACTCTCCCTGCACAAATCATCATGTCCAAGCCGATTTTGCAAGTTCTAAATAATTCTCGTTTCAGTACTCTTAACTCGTTTATAAGTTTATTAATTCTTTTATCTTGTAACTTACTCTTAACTGCAAAAACTCTAGGGCAATTAACTCCTAATCCCAATATTCCTATTTTCCAAGGCGTTACTATTAACCCGCAGTTTCGCCCAGACCCACAAATTGTGCGGGGGATTAGTGGGGGAATGGAATTTGCTAGGGAAATTGCTGGTCGGAGAGATACAGAAATTGGGCCTTGTACGGGTTTTGTTGATCGCAATCCTAATCACACATTACTAATAACTTCGCCTTTAAATTATTTGCGAGTTCAAGTTATTAGTCCCGCCGATACAACATTAATAATTAGTGGCCCTGGTGGGACTTGGTGCAATGATGATTATCAAGGAAAAAATGCGGGTATTGCTGGTCAATGGTTGCCTGGAACTTATAGCATTTGGGTTGGTTCTTATCGGAAAGATAGATATGCGCCTTACAAAATTTTGTTCTCAGAAATCGAGTAATATTTTTTTCAACTGCTCCAGACGCAGAGAACGCAGAGGAAGAAAAGAGAAGTTATTGATGAGGTAAAATAGTGAGTCGAATTGTTTTAACTACGATCGGTTCTTTTGGCGATTTGCATCCGAAAATTGCGATCGCACAAGAATTAAAAAAACGCGGTCATGATGTAGTGTTTGCCACTCACAAAGAATATCAAAGCAAAATTGAAGCTTTGGGGTTTGAGTTTCATCGAATGCGCCCTGATAATACTGCTTTGAACGATCCTGAAGAAATGGCGCGAATGATGGATTTGAAAACAAGTACCGAATATATTATCCGCAATTGGGTTTGTGCGAATTTACGGGAAACTTACACGGATTTAATGAACTGTGCCAAAGATGCAGATTTTATTATTATGGGTGAAGGAGTTGTTGCGGCGCGATTTGTTGCCGAAAAATTAGGGATTCGTTGGGCGAATACTGTTCTACAACCTGCCGCATTTCTATCAGTTTACGACCCATCAGTAATCCCTGTGTTTCCATTTTTAGCTAAACTGCGTGGACTTGGTTTGATCGCCAACCGAGGCGTGATTCAATTATCAAAAATAATGACTAAATCTTGGGCGGAACCGATTCATCAACTACGAAAAGAACTCGGTTTGCCTCCCCTTGTTGGCAATCCCTTTATTGAGGATAAATATTCTCCTTTTCTTGTGTTGGCAATGTTCTCCTCAGCATTTGCCAAACCTCAACCTGATTGGGCAAAAAATACGGTGATTACAGGTTTTACTTTTTACGATGGTAGCGACGAAAAAGCGGAACTTACACCAGAACTTAAGCAATTTTTAGAAGTAGGAGAACCACCGATCGTTTTTACCCTTGGTTCAGCCGCAGTTATGGCACCTGGTAACTTTTTTCAAGAAAGTATTCAAGCTGCAAAATTGTTAAATCGTCGTGCAGTTTTATTGATTGGTAAAAATGCACCTCCAAAAAATCTTTCGGAAGAAATGATCGCCGTAGGTTATACTCCATATTCGCAAATTTTTCCGCGTGCTTGTGCGATCGTTCATCAAGGCGGCATTGGCACAACCGCACAAGCTTTACGGGCGGGTCGTCCAACGCTTATAATGCCCTACAGCCACGACCAACCCGACAATGCGGCAAGAGTTGAACGCTTGGGAACTTCCAGCACTATTTCCCGTAAGCAGTATTCAGCGCCGAGAGTAGCCAAAAAGTTAGGTGAATTGTTAGAAAATCCCAATTATGAAGCTAAAGCAACAGAAATCGGGCGAATTATTCAAGCAGAAAATGGGGTTGCTGTGGCTTGTGATGCGATCGAAAAACAACTTCCAACAGTCCCAACTTTCTCACAATAGGAAAGTGTACAATTTGGTTCAAAACGAAATTCCTTATGCTGATTGAACAAAACAAAGCCCTAGTTCTCCAGTTCTACAAAGCCTTTGACGATCGCAAAATCGAGCAAGCTTTAGAGCTTTTGGCTCCCGATTTTATCGCTCATTTAGCAGGTATTCCAAAGCCACTAAATAGGGAAGAATTCAAGCAGTTTGGAATGTCGTTTTATTTAGCCTTTAGCCAAGGACAACACACTTTTGATCAAGTCATTATTTCCGGCGACAAAGTTGTGACATACGGAACATTTACAGCAATGCACTTAGGAGAATTTCAAGGCATTCCGCCAACAGGCAAGCAAATCAACTTGTCAATCATGCACATTGATAGAGTCGAGAACGGGAAAATTGTTGAGCATTGGGGGCAAGGTGATGTACTTGGACTGATGCAGCAGTTAGGAATCATCTTTTTGCCGGGGCCAAAATTGTTGCCACACATTTTGAAAGGTATTTTATCTAAATTGTCAGAACTTACACATTGACAAATGAGACAATAAATGCAGTAGAAAAAAACCAAAAATAGAGGCGATTGCTAGTCCGTAGGGGACTGGAAAGAGGGATAATTTACCCGGTCTTTGAGTGAGGGTATGGGCAATCAGAGTAACTACCAAGCCATCCACAGCCAAGTGTGACCTCAACACTTACACTCGGTTTTTACTGGCAGAATCAAAGTATCCAGGCTGCCAACGTTTAGCTGAGATCGATCGATGGCTAAAAATGCTGCACCATACCCACCCCGTCCCAGCTGAACCAGAATATCAAACCGCTCTTGCAAAGTCAGCGAAGAACCACAAGCTTGACAGTTTTCAGTTGCGCTCAAATTTTGCGGCTGGGGACAATCGGGATTTAGGCAATATCTCATACTGGCAACATCTACTTGCGGTTTTAGTTATTATACCCAGCAACCCACTGGATTAACATAAAGCTGTGCATTAGCTCGATCACGATCAATTCGCCAAAGATTGCCTAGAAGAACTACTAACACCCTACGGACAAGTCAAGTCCGATCGAAAAGTCACATCGGAAACCAGAGAAATCGATGTCATATTCATTCCCAATGCTTCCCCCGAAATCCTATCACAAGATTTAGGCTTATTAGGAAAATTGGGAGAAACAACCGCCATCTTTGAACCCTTTCGCAATCCCGTTGACCCAGATGAAATTTGTACTTGCCTGCTGAAAGCGCTAGAAGTCCGAGAAAGCATTCAACGACAAGCAAAGCGCAAAAATGCACCCGATGAACCCATCAGTTTACCCTTCTTATGGATTCTCACCCCAACTGCCTCAGCCTCCATCTTAGAAGGATTCTGCGCTATACTAAAGGACGATTGGGGCGCGGGAGTTTATTTCCTTCCCTATTATTTGAAAACAGCCATTGTCGTAATTCATCAATTACCCAAAACCCCAGAAACACTTTGGCTAAGAATATTCGGAAGGAAGAAAGTACAAGCACAAGCAATTGATGAATTGGAGGCACTGCCACCCGACAATGTATGGCGATCCAAAATTTTGGAATTGTTCTATCAATTACGAGAAAACTTAAACACCAATCAAAATTTAGAATCAGACGATCGGGAGTTAGTGATGAGATTAAGCTGTTAAGCATTTAAACAGGGATAAGAGCATTACCTTTATTTTTAAGTTTTCGCTCCCATTTAATAATTAACTGTCCTTCATTTAAAAGTTGATGTAATAAATATTCTAATTCTTCGATTGATTTAAATAGTCGATTAGCAATAAATTCTTTTGTTGAATGCCAAACTAATTCAATTAAGTTATAATCCGGGCTATATTTCGGGAGAAACTCTAAATGAATATTGGGCATTTCAGCGGCAACTTTCTGGAGATATTCTGCCTTTTTATGAAAACTAGCATTGTCGAGAATTATCACTATTTTGGCTCCTTTTTCAGCAAATTCATCGGCTTCATTGCCAGCAGCTACCCATTCACCAATCAATTCTTGATAAAACAGTTTTAGCACTTGATAAAAACTTTCTGAATTGCTTTTATCCAGAAATTCCACAAACCTTTTCTTGTCGGAATACCTCAGCCCTCCCATTACATTAATCCGACCCTTTCTTCGATCTCCTCTCACCTCTTTTCGGCTACCTTTTTTACACCAATTCTTTCTTTTTATCACGCTTAAACTAAAACCGCTTTCGTCCCAAAACCATACTTGTAAACGTTCTGGATTCTCTTTTTCTATTTTTAAATATTCGGTTATCTTCTTTTTAAATTCTTTTCTTTTTTCCGGCTCTCGCTTTCCCTCTAAGCTGTACTTCGCCCAGAGGTAAACGAACTTTTTTTGCTCTAATATTCTCCTAACTTGCGACCCACTTAATTTTATTCCTGTCGTTTCTGCTAAATATGTTGCTAACCTTTGTGCCGTCCATCTGCCAAATTCGTATCCTAATTCTTTGGGTTCTTTATCTACTGTCTCTAATAATATTTCTCTATATTTATCTGTAGCTTTTTGATGATTACCCTTCATCCTTTCATCGACTAGGCTTTCTAGATTATCTGGATCTCCATGTACGCACCAATAAGATACTTTATTTATTGAACAGCCCAGAAATTCCGCTATTTTAGCTTGAGTTTTTCCATCATTTAGCAACAGTAACATCAGAATTCTTTCTCTAATGTTTCCATTTTCTTCTTCTTTTAGGGCTTTTTGTAGCTTCTCTACTTGTTCTAAGCTCAGATGATTCTTTGCTGGCATTTCCTGACTCATTTTGCTCGGTTGACTTTTCCATTTTACCCTATTTAAATGATTAACAGCTTACAACCTTTGCTGCAAGAAAAGCTAGCACAAGTTGAACAACAAGGTATCCAACAAGGTATCCAACAAGGAGAGCGTTTAATAGTGGAAAATTTATTAAGGTTGAGATTTGGAGAATTAGATGCCGAGTTATCGGCTTTAATTGACTCTATCTTGACTTTTCCGCCCGAAGAATTTACTCCTTTGTTGGTGCAATTGTCTCGTGAGGAATTGGTAAACAGATTTAGAAATTAACAAAATGGTAAAGGGCAGGTTTTGATTTTTGAGTTTTTAGGCTGGGAATTCTCACCTGTTGGCTAAACCCGCCCCTACCTATAAAACAATACGGTTCAGTTAAGGCTAAAAGTGGTGTAAATTAAGCATTGTCCCAAGAATGGAAATGAGCGCGTGGTGCATCTCAAAGATTTCTCATGGGTGTCTCCAGAGATACAAAGTAGTGACGTACTCAAAGCAATCGAGACAGCGATTCCAGCTTTGGCTGTCAGGGTATTAATGTTTCAAGCTGCAACCACTGCTGGGGTTCCACCATTACGCCTGGGTTTTACAGGCACATTACGAGTCATCCGTCGTGCCATTCCTAAGTTTCAACGCTTACAACCAGAAGAATTCCCTTTTTTTTCGATTGGCTCACCCTAGAGATTTTAGATACTTTATTACCCGAACGAGTTTCACGTAATAACCCCAGAGTTGTGAAAAAACCTGTATCAAAGTTTCGTTCTAAAAAGCCAAAACACAGAGGTACTGGACAACGAGTTGATTCTCCTAAATTTCATATCACTATGGCTCTCCCCTAAACTCTGTGATAAACCTAACTTATCAACAACTCTTCATGTCAGACAGAAACTCTGGCAAACCCTCTTTAAGGGAGGGTTTGCCAGAGTTTCTGTAGAAAAATGATCTGTAAAAGTACCACAACTGGTACATTAAATATTAAACTATTCAAAAGCTCTGGAAAAAGATGACCTCTTTACTAGATAATTTACTGGATTTAGCTGAAACTACGGTCGAAGGTTATCAAGAAGTAGAAGGTTACGTTTGCCTTCACTTAAAGCTATTAAATCGCGGAACTCACTGCCCTCACTGCAATTATTACACAGCAGAATTACATCAAACAACTCAGATCTTAGTCAGAGATTTGTCCAGCTTCGGTAAACCAGTATACTTACGAGTACCCCGGCGGATTAGTAGCGAAAAAAAAAGACTGGGGACAAGTAAGAAGGCTGACAATGGATGAAATCAGTCAAAGAAAAGGTTATAGAGATTTTATCACAATGGTTGCCAATGCCGAGACGGGAAATTTATTAGAAGTTATTGATAGCCATAAACAGGAAGAGATTATAGAAGCCTTGAAGCAGCAGCCGTTAGAGGTGAGAGAGCAAGTAGAAGAAGTCAGTGTAGATATGTGGGGAGGTTTCCCAAAAGTCATTGCAGAAGTTTTTCCGAATGCGGCTGTAGTTATTGACAGATTTCATGTAATGAAGTTAGTTAATCAACGGTTAAATAAGTTGCGACAAATAGTGGGAATCAAAGTTCAAGGTAGCCGATTTCTTTTGCTAAAAAATTCGGAGGATTTAAGTCCAGAGGAAAACCAAAAGCTACAAGAGATTTGGGAGCAATCACCTTGCTTGAGGATAGCTTACTCTATGAAAGAAGAACTTCGCGAAATTTACCAAACTAGTACCACCGTCAAAACTGGTGTAATTAGAATGAAGAAATGGTTAGCCCAAGCCCAGGTATTTTATAGTAAAGTTGCTCGCACAATTAGTACTCATAAAGATGGAATATGTAATTACTTTATCAGCCGCACAACCAGCGGTGTAATGGAAGGAATCAACAATAAAGCTAAACTAATTATGCGTCAGGGTTATGGTTTTACAAATTTTGAGAGCTTTCGTGCCCGCCTTTTAGGTAGCTTTTCTGATTAGAAATATTTATCACAGAGCTTAGAGGAGAGCCATTTCTCTAATAATTTTCCTACTTTTTGTTAAAGGAGGTAGTTGAGTATTTCTACTTAATTTTCTCTCGGCTTCTTGTATTGTTACCGTACTACATTTTGAAGTGCGGAATGTGGGCTTTAGCATTCAAATCTTTTAATAAACCATAATCGCTAAATTTTCTGCTTTTTGCTTCTACATCATGTTGGTAAATTTTATCTCTTATAAAACGAAATATTGCTATTTTAGCATAGCCTTCAATATTGGAACGCGGGTGATCGAGATTAAAACTTTTCAGGAGCTTGTCTGGTAGGTTAGCAAATGAAGAAGCTATCTGAAAATATTCTTCCATAGGATATTTGTAACGGAGAAATTGATATTTAAGATGGCTTTTTTGGGCTGCCCAAAGGCAAGCTTCTTGTAAATAAGCTGATAAATGTCTTGCTGTTATTAAAGGAGGGATTTTTAAACTTTGGGGACTCGTGATTGTTTCACACAGAGAAGGAAGGGGGAGAGAAGCAACAGAAAATCGGAGTGACGAAATACTTGCTGCTTTACTACTTTCTGTCTGAGATAACTCTCTGAGCGTTTTTAGGAAATATTTGGCCCAAAATTCTTCTTTAGCTTCTGGATCTGACTGACTTAAGCGTTTTATTTGGCGTTCTAATTGCGGATCTGCTTGCCAGAAGGATTTTCCCCTACTATTATAATCGCCAAAGCTGAGGAAAGTTGAGAACTTTTGAACAATATCTTCCCGTTTTTTCATGGAAGTCTCCTTTTTATTAAAGTATTTTGCTTAAAAGTTTCAGCTTTTTTGGGCATAGTTAATAAACATTATAAACATATTTGTTTTTTCGCAGCTATACTTAAGTTTAGTTTTAGATGGCACAGTTAGGTTAAAAGATATAGCCAGTCTAAATAAATTGTGAAAAAGCATCATATTTTTTAAAATTAGGAACATTAAAAAGTTTGAAATCAACAAAAAGCTGAAATAACCGCTTCACAATGGCAAAACTTTTACCAAACCGATAAAATCGGCTCTCCCGTACTTGTGGTGGAAAACCCTGGTTTTGGGGACTGGGGACTGGGGACTAGGGACTGGGAAACCTTGTGGAGTAAGCACTTTGTTAATTAATTAGGTTTACTTATCACCATGAGTACGGGAGAGCCCAAAAACTGAACCAAAAATGGATGCCAAAATTCCTCTTGATTTCATTGCTGGTTCAAAAACTCTGTCAGCTAAGGGTCCAGAAATTAAGCTAGCTATTGTTCCAATTATCATTCCGATCGCATGATCCGCAGCAAAAACTCGTCCCTGAATAGCTGGTGATACTTTGGCATACCAGATCGCATTACTAGAACTTAATAACAAAGGTACATTTGCATAAGAGTACAACTGAGCGATTATCCAAGTTAATTGTTTTTGACCTAAACCTAATCCAATTTTACCTAAACCACTACCAATAAATCCAATTAACATTCCGTGAATGCGACGCTTAAAACCGCCCCAAATACTTAAGATTAATGCTCCGATCGCACCACCTATTCCAGCAGCAGTAACGACAACACCTAAAACTTGAGCATTACCATCTGTACGGGCAAGAATCATCGGTTCATATAAAACTTCTCCTATTTGATGAAAAAGCCAAAATAAGGAAAAAGCAATAGTCATTGCTCGTAAACTTGGTGTGAAAAAAATATAGCGAAACCCCATTGCTATCTTCTGCCAAATTGTCTCATTTTCAGAGTTATTTGTATCTGTTTTATCTGGAGAAGATTGAGGAATTTCAACTAATAATAACGCCCCAATAGCAATCAGAAACGTAGTTACATCAACGGCGATAATTAGGAATAAACCATTAACAGAATAGAGGATACCTGCTAGGGCTGGAGCAATAATTGCTGGTGCTTGAAGTACCAAAGTGTTCATACTGCTAGCACGAGTGTAATGCTGTTTTGGCACCATTAAAGTAATTGAAGTAGAATAAGCAAGATTTTGGATATGTCCGAAGCAACCATAAATAGCAGCTAAACCGTAGAGATGCCAGATAAGTAAGTTGTTAGTTGAATAAAGTAGTGCAATTGTAATGGTGCATAAAGCTACACAGGTATCACCCAAAATCATTAAATGTTTTCGGTTAAATTTGTCTACAAGAATTCCACTAAATAGGGCTACAAAGAATTGTGGGAAATGAAAAAAGAAACTGAATAAGGCGATCGCTGTTGCTTGCTCAGTAATTTGCCAAACCCAAATGGTTAGTGCAAACTGAGTCATGGCACTGCCAATAGCAGATACGAATTGACCGCTCCAGATAATTAAGAAAGTACGCACAATAAATTAGTAGTAATTAATTGGACTTAATGAAATTTACCTAAGCAACAAAGCTTAACTTGCTGATAGCAACTGCTTTTTCAGTTCTCTGAGATAAAGTTTTGTACCGATGGAACCGGGTAAGCCCGCACACATATAGTATGGAATGAAGTAAACTCTTCCATTTTTACTGGCTTTGAGAGATTGAGCGATCGCATTTTTTTCCCATGCCTGTTTTAGATTTAACAATTGGTGTTCTTTAAAGCTATTTTCGTTGTCAAGCTTGCTAAAATTGCTGCCTAATAAAATAATCGAATCTGCATCATTGAATTGAGATAAAGTTTCAATTGAAACAGAAACAGGATAATTTTTATTTAATTCAGGGGGCAAAATTAACTGAAACCCTAATTTTTTAATCAGGGAACTGCAAAGACCAAAAGCATCATCACCCAAGTAAATATCCTGTAATTTTCCTGAATGGAGTAACAGCATTTTCGGGGATTTAGCAACTATAGGCGCAAAGGAATCACGAGCAGTTTTAATTTGCTGTTTTGTTTCTGCTAAAAGTGGTTCTGCTTTTTTGGAACTTCCGATAGCTTCAGCGATCGTCTTCAGGTTTTTTTCTGCATTATTCCAATCAAGTAGTAGGGTTGGAGCAATTTTAGATAATATTTTGTACTGGCTGGCATTGTATTGAGTACCTAAAATTAAATCTGGTTGACCTTTGAGAATAGCTTCAATAGAGGGTGAGGAAAGCAAACCTAAATTTGCTGGCTGAGTAGTAATTCGATTGCCTAAATACGGGATTTGTTGACTGGGTTTATCAAAATTTCCTTTATGAAACATGAAATAATCAGCAAATCCAGATGGTTGAATATCTAAAGTTAGTAATGATTCTAGAATGGGTGAACCGAATACTACAATTTTTTTAGGTTGCCCACAAACTTTAGTTTCTCCCATTTCATGCTTAATAGTTCGACAATTTGCCGAGCTAACGGGTGACAGAGAGCGATCGCCATTAGCAGAGAAATTATTTCTTATTCCCTGAATAGTAACGATTACAAGTGCTGTTAATATCACTAACACCAAAAGCCAAATATAGGCAACAAATTTTACTGATTGCTTAGTCCTCATTTCCCTCCATTTGCGATCGAGAAAGATCAAAATTCTACTGAAACTAAAGCTCGGACAGTGAAAGGTTCACCCGGAGTAATTTCTCTGACTCGGCTACTTCTGCCGATCGCCTCAATATAATTGGCATTAAATAAATTATTGAAATTGATTTGTGCTCGCCAATTATTGCGTCGATAAAAGATAGCTGCATTCATCAAGAAAAAACTATCCGCCTGAAAAGTATTGGTTATATCTCCTTCCCGTTCCCCAACAAAATTAAATCCCATACCAAACCCTAAACCTTGTAAACTACCAGTTTGAATTTCGTAGGTTGTCCATAAACTTGCACTATGTTGAGGAATACCTACTAGTCGATTACCCACAATTTCTGAATCGGTGTCTGCTGTTACTTTGGCATTAACAAACGCATAGGAAGCAATGATGTTCCAACCTGGTAAAATTCTTCCAGTTAAATCGAATTCTACTCCTCGACTTCGTTCTTTTCCTGTAGCAATGAAAAACCCTGGTAAATCTTCATTTGGATCGGGGACAGCAACATTTTGCTTGGTAATATCGAAGTAAGCTAAAGTTGCAAATAAACGATTCTCCATTAACTGAGCTTTAATTCCAACTTCAAATCCTTCTCCCTCTTCGGGGTTAAGGAGATCTCCTTCAACAGTACTTACTGAGTTAGGAGCAAACGATCGAGAATAACTGCCATAAAGAGAGATAGCTTCAATAGGTTGATAGACAATACCAATACGAGGAGTAAAAGCATCATTATATTGAGTTTCCCGCGACTCAGAAATATTACTAGTTATAGTTTGTTTCACAGTATCATAACGGATACCTGCTAAAACAATTAAATTGTCTAGTAATTTAACTTGATCTTGCACATAAATTCCTAAACGATCTTGCTGCGTTCTTTGATCGTCAAATGGAGAAAGAGTATTTGCATTCGGTTTCGGAATAGTTCCATAAACTGGATTAAAAATATTCAGAGGTGACGGGTTATTGAAATCAACAGTTGTCTCAAAATAAGTGTTAACTCTGCCTAAATCAAATCCAAATATAACTGTGTGCCGAATTGAACCAGTGGAGAAATTTCCTTGGATATTTGTGAGCAAATTATAGTTTTGGGTATCACCAAACTGATCGGCAAAAAATCGAGTTAAAATTCCCGTTTCTTCATCTAAGAAAGCCGGAAGCACAATCACATCATTTTTATTACGTCCATAATTAAATGATGAATGAGTAAAGCGAAACGCATTTCGCAATTTCCAGTTATCGCTAAAGCGATGTTCTAAATCATAACCCAAATCTGAGAAGGTATTTTGAATAACATCACTAGGATCGTTCGTAACCCGCCCTCGCGGAATGTTAGCAATACTGTTACCAAAAGCCACCGTGCCAAAATCAGCTGGATTATCATCCTTTATATATTCAAAAATAAAGTTGATCTCAGTGCGATCGCCAATCTTCCAAGTTAAAACTGGAGCAATAGAAAAACGATTATAACTACTATCAAAATCTCGGAAACTACCTTCATTTAAATACAAAGCATTCAAGCGATAGAGAAGGCTACGATCTGCGGTCAAAGGCCCCGAAATATCTAAGGAAGGGCGAACAAAGTTGCGATTTCCAACTTGAAATTGCAGATTATAAAATGGTTCTGATAGCGGTCGTTTTCTGACTACATTAATTATTCCTCCAGGTTCGATATCGCCAGATAAAATAGAAGAAGGCCCTTTAAGTACCTCAACTCGTGACAAATTTTGTACTTCTAATAAACCACCCGACCCAGACCGAAATAGAAATCCATCGCGCAGGATGGGAGCATCATCAAATCCTCGAATGGAAAAGCGAGGACCTCTGCCATCTGTTTCACCCAAAAAAGTGACTGCACTGACATTTCCTACCACTTCCTCAATGCTTATAGCTTGTTGGTCTTGAATAACTCGTTGAGGAATAACTTGAATTGATTGGGGGATATCCCGTAGTGGTATATCCGTCAGCATCCCGGTAGTCGTATTGGGAACTACATATTCATTTTGTATCTCTCTTCTAACCAAAATTTCGATTTCTTCATCTGGTTTAGGTGTAGTTTTTGGGGTGTTAAGACTGAGGACTATTCCTAATGAACTAGGATTAATTTGAACTTTTGGTATTTGTTGAGTTCCTGTTACCGTGACTCGAATAGTATTCGGAGATAACTGTGTTACTGTAACTGATTCAATTCCTTCTGCTGGTTTTTCTTGACGGAATTCTTCATTATTAGGTAAACGCAGTTGGGTATTGAAAATATCAGTTACTAAAGTTTTTTCCGAACTAGTTGTAGACACTTGGGGAATTGTTTGTGAATCGGTTTCTAAAATTACATCAACTCCATTTTGTGTGCTAATTACACGCACGCCTGTTACTTCTATTACTTGTGCAAAAGCTGGAACTGCTACCAATATAGAAATTGTGCTAGTTAATAAAAAACTAGGAACTAATTGTTGTAGTCTCAATCTAGTGTTCACTCCCTTATGCCTAAAATTTAAGTTTGTTTGTGATGTCAACTTTATTGCGGTAAATGAGTGTGCTGTTGACTTTTATTTGTTGTGGAGAATGCGATCGCACAACCAGCAGCATAAAATGGAGTATGGCTAATACTTAACAACCATTTATTAATGCCAAATTTTGTTGCTATTTCCAAAGCAGTCGCATACAACACTACAAATGGTTCACCTGTCGATCGCTTTTGAATCTCAATCTCCAGCCATAAATCAGACTGTTGATACTCTCTACCAAGTACTTTCAGAACTGCTTTTTTAGCAGCAAGACGACTGGCGAAATATTGCCATCGGTTAGTGTTAAATCCAGAAACATTGCGTTCGGCAACCGTAAGATATTGCTTTTCAAAACCTTCTTCCTTTTGTTTTACAAGTGCTGCGATATTTCTGACATCTACAATGTCAATTCCATGACTGATGATACTCATCCAAACATCTCATTTTTCTCAAAATTCCAAAACCAAATTAGTTAGCATCGTCTTCATTTTATTGACCGATTCAATGTACTCATTTCTTGGTACTGACTCGGCAACAATACCTGCCCCAGCATTAAGATAAATTTCATTATCGTATTGGTAAACAGAGCGAATTGCGATCGCTAAATCTGATTCTCCGTTACTATCGACCCAACCAATACCACCCGCATATATTGAAGAAAGATGTTGCACACACCGATATTTTTTCACCTCCATAAAGTTAAAAACTCGCACTGTTTCTGGCAAACAAAATGAACTTAGTTCGCTTTGTGCCAACCAAATAGAAAGCGCGTGTTCAGAACGAACGGATATCGCTGCTTCGACTTTTTGGCAAACTTGATCTAGCGTCATATCTTGCCGACCTTCAAGCTTAACACTCACACCTAGCCTGCGCTTCAGTCCCAAAGCAATTTCTACAATCTCAGTCGAATCAAGTTGTAAATCCTCCTGTAGTAATACGCCCTGGTGAAGCGATTCTTTGGGAATACCTAAATCAATCAGTATTGCTTTGAGGGTATCGATCGGTTTTGAACTATCCATAGATATCTCAATCCAACTATCGCTGTGATGTCGGTACTCCTTAATGAAAAACTTTATTGTTAGCCTATTAGACTGCAATAATCTGTTTATCCAAAATTACAATAGGCTAATTAGAATTTATTTGCAATAAGTTTTTAAGGAATTTTCTGAATTTAAGGCGATCGCACTACTCTCAAGGCAAGACAAGGATCTCAGTAAGCGTGGAGGTTAATTGCATAGTCTGGTTGAGCAACCAATAAGATTTCGATCGCAAACCCTGTAGAGACGTTATGTATAACGTCTCTACAGGGTTTGCCGGAGATGATATCAAACCCGACCTTAAGGACAATATAAATCAATTGATAACCAATACTTATTGAAAAATATTTGTAAATAAGAATAAATGTTCATGAAACACTTGCTAATCCGCTGTCAACTACTTAAGATTATTAAGTCAATTAGTTGCTAAAGATTCTTATTTAGCAACCGTAGGCATAAATCAAACGGAATTACTACCTGAGATGCCGCCCAAAAGTAGAGTTATGTGCATTCCAGGTGAAACTTACCGAAGTTTAGGAGTTGTGTAGTGTCGAGACACTCCATTGGTATTCGTTCTGTTGCTGTAAGCTTTCCGAAACTAATTCGTACTAATGATTACTGGTACGACAAGTTCCCAAAGTTAGCTGATGCACAAAAGTTAAAGCGAGTTCGGTTGCCTGTAACTTCTCAACCCATTTCCAACCAAGATGGACTTGAGATTTGGTCGCAAGAGGTAGCACCATATTTAAACGATCCATTTCGCGGAAATGTGGAACGACGAGTTGTTAGTCAAGATGAATCGGCGCTGACATTGGAGTTTCAGGCAGCTAAAGAAGCGATCGCTTGTGCAAATCTCGCTCCTGAAGAAGTGGAACTGGCGATCGTCACCTCACTTTTTTCGGAATCGATCGGATTTGGTAATGCTTCTTTACTCGCTCGTCAACTCAACTTGCATTGTCCAGCTTGGAACTTGGAAACAACTTGTTCGAGTGCGTTAGTTGCATTGCAAAATGCTCGATCGCTGATCGACACTATCAAAGTTGAACTTCTGACGCACCCTACTGATTCAAATCGAGTTTAGAAATGGCGATCGCCAAGTTAAAATAATCAATTATTTTTGAGCGGCGATCGCTAATTTAACTCCTTTTACCCGACGTAATCGATCCATTACTTCTACTACACGACCATGATTAACTGCTTTATCTGCATTTAAAATTACATAAGATTCAGTGTTAGGAGCAATTTTAGTTTTTACTTCAGCTTCTAACTTTTCTAATTCGATTGGTTGACGATTCAGCGCGATCGCACCATCCGATAAAATCGAAATATTAATTTGCTCTGTCTTTTGCACTTTTGCTGTAGAAGCTTGGGGTAAATTTACAGGCAAACCTTCCGAGCGAGTTAAAGATAAAGAGGAAATAATAAAGTAAGCTAAGATTGAGAAGATTACGTCAATCATCGGCGTAATATTAATTCCCACACTTCTTTCTGATTCATCAGGTAGACGCATAATATTCTTTTCCTTGTTCGTAATGCCGACGATATAACAATTCCAATTGACCACCATATTCTTGAATCATTGCCAATTGTCGTAAGTAAAAACTGCGAAATGTGTTAGCAAATATTAAGGTTACAATTGCTACTACTAATCCCATAACTGTGGAAATTAATGCTTCACTAATTCCACCAGTTACACCAGTACTTTGAGTTCCCGCAACATCACCGAGTCTTAAGGAAGAAAAAGCGGTCATTAAGCCTAAAACAGTTCCTAATAAACCTAGTAAAGGAGCTAAGGCAACAATGGTTTCAAAAGCATTATTAAATCGCTTTAAGGTTGGAATTTCTGCCTGTGCAGCAGTTTCTAAAGCTAGGCGAAATTCTTCAGGTTTAGGATTATCTAACTCTAAAGCTTCTAGGAAAATTCGGGCGATCGGTAAATCACCATTTTCCTTAAGTAATTTGATTGCTGTACTTGGTTTTAATGGATACAATTTCAACGCCTCTCGCACTATTCGATTCTGGCGACGATGCACCTTGAGCCAAAACCAGGTACGCTCTGTAACTAGCGCGATCGCAACTATGGAAAATCCTAACAAAGGCCAAGCGACTATTCCGCCAGCCAAGAAATACTCAACTGCTCTCATACTTGTTTGTTTAACTGTTGCTCTGAAGTATTGTACTGGATAATCTAAAAATATTTGCAATAAAATTACTGAATAATAACTAAATATTTGCAATAGTTAAATTTTAATGCAAAATAAGTAGTCTCAAATTCGGTATTTAAAATGTTGAGTTCGTTAGCTGCAACCCTTTTCAATCTGCTAACTATAACCCTTCTCAATCAATGATTAGAGCAATAAAAGACTAAATCCACTCTCCAGAAAAATTGGTATTGACATTTAGAGACAATCGTTCTAAGTTATCCAATTAGGTGATAATAATTTGCAACTGTGGGAGACAAAAGTGCATTGCTAAGAGCGATCGCACAGATTACCCACTTGTCATCATTTGTGCATTTTGGGGAAAAGTTTAGGGGATGAGTATTTCCAGCTTTTGTTTAGAACAACGAGAGAAAGAGAAAGCAGTATTTAAAAGCATTCTGGCGTACAGCTTTGTAGGTTCGGCAGTATTGCATCTGGTACTAGCTTTCGGGATTGCCCTATTGTGGTCAAAAGAGCCATCATTGTTAGACGATCCAATAGAAATAGTTGTGTTGGATGCACCAGAACCGGAAGTTAAAAAGCCGGAACCAGAAACACCAAAACCAACTCCGCAACCAGTTGTTACACCAACGCCGGAAAAACCGATTGCCAAAATTACCCCCGAACCAAAACCGGAACCGACTCCCGAACCAAAACCAGAACCGACTCCCGAACCAAAAATAATTACTCCACCACTGACAAAAGTTGAAATAGCGAAACCCCCAATACCGGAATTACCTGCAAAACCACAGCCAGTGAATGAACCGAACGAAACTCCCAGCGCACCAACACCCGACAGAAGCGCTGAAACATTACCACCGCCTAAAATTGCCCGAACAGAAGATTTGTCAAAACCAGAACCAGAACAACCGCAAACTCCCCAAGCTTTGCAAAGTCCTTTAGCTAGTGCGAGGAATTTTCGGAATCAATTTACCGAATCGCCGCCTGTGGAAACTGACACAAGAACTGAAGAAACACCAACTTTACCAAGAGGATTAACTCCAAATCAACAACCAGTTAATAATTCGCCTGTCACTAGTCAACCGCTACAATCATCTGTAACAGAGAATCGGACATTTCGCGATCGCATTGCCGCCACAAATAACTCTGCTACTGAAACTAATCCCGCTGACAATGAAACGCTGACCAATCCCACATTACCAGGAACAATTCCCCGATCGCAAGTTAACAACGTGCCTATTACCAGTCAGCCTTTGCAATCAAGTAGCAGCGGAAATCGAAGATTTAGAGATAGTTTTGCTAATAGCAATAATTCACCCACAACTATTAGTCCCAGCAACGATCTTTCAAATACTACTCCCGGAGTTCCCGGACAAGTAACCGCAAATCGCCAAATCCCGAATCAACCAGTAACTAGAAGTCAACCGCTGCAAACAGCTAATAGTAACCGAAGTTTTAAAGACAGTTTTACTAATAATAATAGTTCTCCTTCTAGCATGAATAATACTCAAATTTCTCCGACAACACCGGGAACTTCCACAGGAGTAGCAGTAAATCAACCACCTGCGAAAAGGAATACCAGACAACAAGGAGAAAATCAAGAAAATCAAAGGGGCGATCGAACTGCAACGAGAAGAGGTGCAAGAGGTGGAACATTGCGTTGCGTTAGTGGGTGCGAACCTGAATATCCATCAGATTTAGAGTTTGTGGAAGGTAGACCAGTAGTTTTGTTTGTGGTGCAAGCAGATGGTAGCACAATGAATCCGCAACTAGTTGAATCTAGTGGGAATAGCCAATTAGATCGAGCAGCTATGGAAGCCGTGCAAAAAATGCGATTTGCGCCTTCAAATGAAGGAAGTAAAACTGTAAGTTTCGCAATTAATTTTGCTACAAGTGGTTCTGAATTTGAGCGCCAAGCTCGTCAACGTCGAGAAGAAAATGAGCGTTTGCGACGAGAAAGAGAACGCCAACGTCAAGAAAACTTAAATAGGGAAAACTAATTTTTAGGGTGAAATTAATGTCAAAATTTGGAATGGGATTTCTCATTGCTTGTACTGTAATTGCTTCTCCTTTAGTTGGTCAAGCAGCGGTGATTAATTTGCCTGATGGCGGTCGTTGTGAGGGAGAAATTACTAACGGTCAATTGAATGGGAAAAGTGTTTGTCAGTATGGAAATGGCGATCGCTACGAGGGTACTTTCGTCAACGGGAAAAAAGAAGGTAAAGGAGTTTATACTTTCGCAGATAAAAGCCGTTATACCGGAGAATTTAAAGACGATCAAATTAATGGAAAAGGAGTTTGGGAATATCCAGATGGCGATCGCTATGAAGGCGAATTTAGTAATGGCAAACCGAATGGTAACGGAGTTTATATTACAGCCAATGGTGGTCGTTACGAAGGACAATTTAAAGATGGTGTTCCTGATGGTAAAGGAACTTACATTTTTCCAAATGGAAACAAATGTTCGGGAAATGTTGCTAATGGTCAAATTAGCGGTACTGGCAGCTGTATTTATGCCAATGGCAACCGTTACGAAGGTGAATTAAGTAATAACCAACCAAGTGGTAAAGGAGTTTATACTTTTGCCGATGGTGGTAGTTACAAAGGGGAATTTACTAATGGACAGTTCAATGGTACAGGAGTAAGAGAATATCCCAATGGGAATCGTTATGAAGGAAGTTTTCGCAATGGTAAACCGGAAGGACAAGGAACTTTTGCGATCGCCAAAGAAGGTACTTACAAAGGGGAATTTAAAGAAGGTCAATTTAATGGCAAGGGAGTTTTCACCTTTGCTAATAATAACCGTTATGAAGGCGATTTTCAGCAAGGGAAGTTTCATGGTAGGGGAATTTATGTGTTTGCTAATGGCGATCGATGTGAAGGACAATTTAGTGCCGGGAATTTAAATGGTAAAGCTGTCTGTAAATACGCCAATGGTGATAGTTATGATGGCGAATTTCGTAACGGAGATAAACACGGAACAGGGGTTTATATTTATGCTGACGGGACAAAGTTACAAGGTAATTGGCAGGAGGGTAAGTTTCAGAATTAGAATATGAAAGAAACTTCACTTCCTATATTAACGGCAAGAAAATTAACCCTGGCATATCAAGGAAACTCGATCGTTAATGAATTAGATTTAGCAATTCCATCGGGAAAAGTTACAGTACTTATCGGCCCAAATGGATGTGGTAAATCTACTTTGTTGAAAGGGTTGGCAAGATTACTAAAACCAAAAATCGGAACAGTTTATTTAAATAGTGTTTCGATCGCCAAATTACCCACAAAAAAGATTGCCAAAAACTTAGGAATTCTCCCCCAAAATCCCATTCCTCCAGAAGGTTTAACTGTCCGAGAATTAGTCGCGCAAGGACGCTATCCTCATCAAACTTGGCTGCAACAATGGTCTTCTGAAGATGAACAGATAACAGAACAAGCTTTGTTAACTACGGGGATGTTAGAATTTGCCGATCGTGCATTAAATACCCTTTCTGGAGGACAACGACAACGAGCTTGGATTGCAATGGCTTTAGCTCAGAATACGGATATTTTACTATTAGATGAACCAACAACTTTTCTCGATCTGGCTCATCAAGTCGAGTTATTAGATTTACTTTGTGAACTAAACCAAACTAGAGGACGTACTATTGTTATGGTATTACATGATTTAAATCAAGCTTGCCGCTATGCAGATTATTTAGTAGTAATCCGAAATGGAGAAGTTTATACTCAAGGTATTCCCGAAGTAGTAATTACTGAAACAACCATTAAAGAAGTGTTTGGTTTAGAAAGTAAAATAATCAGCGATCCAGTAACCGGAACTCCTTTGTGTATTCCGCTAAGTCGGCGATCGCGTCCATAACGTGGGTATAACAGTAATCATATTCCCGTACCCGTTTCAGGGAGAAATTTGTTACAGAAAATTTGGTGTCGATCGGGAAAGGATGGTACGCTATGCTTAAATGAGAATAACTAGCAATAATTTGCATTATGATTTCCTACCCACAGCACGATTGGCATGAGCTTCAAGCGCAAGTCGGTATGACGGTGCAGTGTGACCCGGATGATCCGTTGGATGTGGTGAAGTGCTATTCCAGGGAAGAGGGGCGAGGGATTAATCGCTCAATTCAACTGCGATCTGGATTGGAACTGTTGATACTGGATGCACCGCTTTTGTATGAGAGTTCAACCAGGGTGACGGAAGAGGTTCATGATGGGGTCGAGTTCCATTTCCACATCCAGGGACACCATGACGATGGGCTGACCAAGGTGGGCGAGCGCGAGTTTTGTATCCGGGGGAGTGGGGTGCATTCAAATCATCGATACTATGCGGCGGAGCAGCGAGCATTGGAGGTGTCGTTGTGGTTAGATAAAACCGTGTTGCGATCGATGTTTGCCAACGGTGCGGGGGAACTACCTCAAAAATTGGCAAATTGGCTGCGTTCAGAAAACGAATTGCGCTATGCACGAGTGAGTAAGGTGACACCAGAACTGGAGCGGCTGCTGTGGGAGATTATGCGTTGCCCGTTTCAGGGGTTGCCGAAACGCTTGTTTCTGGAAGGGAAGGCATTGGAAGTATTGGGGATTGTGGTTCAGATGGAGCAGGCGATGCTGGAGCGATCGTCAGAGCCAAGTTTATCGCTGGGAACCAGGGAGCGGGTGTATTATGCGCGGGAATTGGTGTTGCAACATCTGCATGAGCCGCTGAGTCTGGAAGAATTGGCGCGGCGATCGCAGTTGAACGAAAGTACGCTAAAGCGGGGGTTTAAGCAGGAGTTTGGGATGACGGTGTTTGATTATTTGTTAGATTACCGCATGGAGCAGGCAAGGGAGATGCTGGAGCGGGGAGCAATGCAAGTGTCAGAGGTAATGATGGCAGTCGGTCTGAAAAATCGCAGCTATTTTGCGGCGGCGTTTCGGCGTAAGTTTGGGCAGAATCCGAAGCAGTATCAGCAGCGGTTTTGGCAGGGGTAGGATGTCGTCTAGGGTTCAAAAATAATTTCGGCTAACGTTCTTTTTGCTTGTCTTGCCTGAGTGATGTTGTTAATTTCTTGATACTTATTCTCAAGTATCTTGTGTGAGGCAGATGAGCAAGTTGAATTACCGGAGCAGTTTGGTGCTAAGTTTGTTGCTGGTGGGTGGATGGTCGGCGATCGCGGTGGCAGCAGAACCGCAGGTAACAGAGAAGACTGTGCCAGGAAGTGCTGCTGTACAACCGCAGGTGGGCACTGTAAGGGATTTGCCGACAGCGGCGACTTCTGTGAAAGAGTGGATTGCCCAAATTGAAGCGGCAACGGTGCAAGTTACTGAAGTAAAATTGAAACGCACCGACACTGGACTTGATGTTGTGCTGGAAACCGCCGAGAGCAAACCCTTACAGATCGATGCAACGAAGTTTCGCACTGAGGGCAACAGCCTGATTGCTGACATCCCCAATGCGGTGCTGGCGTTGCCAGAGGGACAACCCTTCACAGCGGACAATCCAACAGAGGAGATTGCCACCGTGCAGGTGGTGCAGCAGAATGTAAACAGTATTCGGGTGATTGTCACCGGAAGGAATGCTGTACCCCAACAAAAAGTGACTCTGAGAACGGGAGCCTTTGCCTACAGCCTCAACCCGGAAGGGATTGAACTGGATCAAGAAATTGTAGTGACTAGGGAAGGGCGGAGAACCTATCGGGTGCCGAATGCGAGTACAGCAACGCGGACGGATACGCCATTGCGAGATGTTCCCCAGTCAATTCAGGTGGTACCGCGACAGGTAATTGAAGACCGGAATGTGAGAAATCTCAATGAGGCAGTGGAAACGGTCAGTGGCGTTGCGAACGGTGGAGACTACTTTGGTGCGACGGGTGGCGGCAGAATCATCAGGGGTTTTTTTGTGGAAGGAAGTTTCCGCAATGGCTTTCCACAAGGCGCAACTTTCAACGTCTTGGAACCAGTTGGAACCATTGAACAAGTGGAAGTTCTGAAAGGACCCGCCTCGGTGCTGTTTGGAGCCGTAGAACTCGGTGGAATTGTCAACACTATTACGCGGCAACCTTTGAGTGAACCCTATTACAAGTTCGCATTTGAAGCAGGAAATTACAGCTTTTATCAGCCCAGTATTGATTTATCTGGTCCCTTAACGGCTGATAAAACCCTGCTTTATCGCTTCATTGCCAGTTATCAAAGCACGAACTATTTTCAAGAGTTTGTCAACAGTGAATTGACCACGATCGCACCCTCCATTACATTGAACTTTGGCGATCGCACAACCCTGAATCTGTACTACGAATACATTCACTTCTTTAGTGACCCAGCAAGAAGTTTTGCAGCGGTGCTTAGTGATGGTAGCTTAACCCCCAGAAGTTTCTACGCAAGCTATCCTGATTTACAGTTGCTCGATGTTACCACTCAAAAAATTGGCTACACACTGAAGCACGAATTCAACGACAATTGGCAGCTTCGTAATAATGTTGCAATCACGCTTCATCGTAATAATATCCGCAACGAAGCTACTCCTCTCGCAATTGTGGACGATCGCTTTTTTACAAACTTTTTTACATTTGAGGGTGATTATACACAAAACAACTATTTTGGACAAATCGACGCGCTGGGAAAATTTAACACTGGATCAATTTCGCACCAACTTTTAGTCGGCTTTGATTTCAACCGCTATGTCGAGGATGCTGTATTCCCTATCGGTACTACTGCTCTGCCCGATCTCGATATCCTCAACCCAAATTACGATGTTCCAAGACCCGAATTTGCTCCGTCTATTGGTTTTGACTACCTGATCACGAATCAATCGTATGGGGTCTACTTCCAGGATCAAATCGCCTTGAGCAATAACCTGAAACTCCTGATTGGGGGTCGCTATGACTGGGTGTCCTACGAAAATGAAGTCAGAGAAGATGGCATTGATCAGTCGTCCCAAAAAGACGGCGCTTTTAGCCCTCGCATTGGCTTAGTGTATCAGCCTAGCAAAACGGTTGCTCTCTATGCCAGCTACAGTCGTTCTTTCAGACAGACTATTGGATTCAACCCGGACGGGAGGGCGTTTGAACCGAGCAGAGGAACGCAGTATGAAGTCGGGATTAAAACAGATTTCCTGGACGGAAAACTTTCAACCACCCTAGCTGCCTATCATCTGACTAAAACCAATGTGACTACACCCGATCCAAATAACCCCTTGTTTTCTGTTCAGACTGGGGAACAGCGGAGTCAAGGAATAGAATTGGATGCTGCTGGTGAGATCTTGCCCGGTTGGAAGGTAATTGGTTCCTACACCTATACAGATGCCAAAGTCACGGGAGATAATGTCACGCCTGTCGGCAATCGCCTGCCAAACGTACCAGAGAATCAAGTCAGCCTCTGGACTACCTATGAGATTCAAACGGGCGACTTGAAAGGGTTAGGATTTGGTTTAGGTCTGTTTTATGTCGGCGAACGGCAAGGCAATTTGGCAAACACCTTTCAACTGAAGGATTACTTGCGGACGGATGCAGTGCTTTACTACCGCAGAGGTGGTTTTAAGGCAGCAATCAATGTCCGAAACTTATTTGATATGGACTATGCTGATTTTTCTTACGACAGAACACTTGTTCAAAGAGCGAAACCCTTTACAATTACAGGCTCTATCAGTTGGGAGTTTTAATTGCATAGCCCCATTTCCTTGAGAAGACTAAATATATACACACATCTTGGTTACGAAGTTGATTTGCTAAATTGCTCTCCCAGTCGTTGTTTATGTAGATCACAAAAAAACAACAATGAAACCTCCACCATCTCGTTTGGTCAAGCTATTCCTGTTTATGGTTTGTTCCTTCCTTGTAGTCCTCACTGCTTGCCAACGCTCAATCACACCAACAAAGAATACTTCAGCAGATTGTCGAGTAGTGCAACATGCGCTGGGTGAAGTCTGTATTCCGGTTAATTCCCAACGCATTATTTCTCTGGATGTTCCCTGGACACTCGATCCGTTACTAGCGCTTGGTATCAAACCTGTCGGTACAGCAATTCATGACTATGCGCCCTACGGTCTCAGCGGCTTGTTACCGGACGAGATTGAAGGAATTGAGCGTGTTGGGTTTACAGGGAGTGCTTCTCTTGAAAAAATCTTGGCGCTTAAACCTGATTTAATCTTGTCACTTGACGTTCACGATGAGCAAAACTATCAGCAACTATCTGCGATCGCACCAACTGTACTCAGAGAATTTGAAACGATAAACACTTCCTTCAAAGAGAACCTGCGATCGATCGCTCAAGTCGTTGCACAGGAGGAGACAGCAGAAGATATTCTCGCCCAGTACCAGAATCGAGTGGATGTATTACGAGAGAGCGTGGGCAAACGGTTGCAGGGAAAAGAAATCTCTGTCATCCATACTTCTACTGATGGTTCTTCTAATATTTGGATTGAAAATAAAAATGCAAACTATTTTCAGATTTTGAGTGATATTGGTGTGTCCTTAAAGCCAATCTTCACCGAACGAAATGAGTGGGCATCCTTCAGCATTGAAAGCATAAGCCAGTTTGACGCTGATATTCTGTTTATTATTAGCGAAAAATCGGCTTCTTCTCTTTTCCAAAACCCTCTTATATCTTTACTCAAAGCCGTTCAAAACAATCGCGCTTATGTCGTCGATCCATCTATATGGTATGTATACGGTCCCTTGGGGATGAACAGGTTACTAGATGACATTTCTAAGTATCTGTCAGAAGCTATACAGAGTTTTTAATTGTCAAGGAAGGGGGGAGGTTTAGTACGATCGCTCTTGCTGTAGGTTGAGTTGAGGCAACGTAGCTTGCTTCCCGTAGGGTAACCCAACATCTGCAAATCTCTTGTGGGTAAAAGTCTGTGTTGCTTCCCTGAATCCCATTGCGACGGCAAGTGTTGTAAAATTCAGCAGCCAATTCATAATCTTCGATCGTCAATTCAAGGTTAGGAAATGCTCGTAAATACTCTCTCAAACGAACAAATTGTTCAACCGCCCGAATTCCTGAGAGCACTTCTTGCCGAATCACTCCCAACAGAGCAACTCTGTGATCGGCAATCAACTCACGCAGCCTCAGAATTTTGGGTGTCTCCTCCGGGGTTCGATTTCGCCGCAGAGCCAACGACCAAACAGAAGTATCAACAACAACCTTCATGCTTGCTGCCGTTGTTGCTTATAGTCATAGTCTGGATCGTAAACGAACTATGACTCAAACTCCCCTGGTGCGTCTACTCCGCTACGGTAAGCCCTATCAGGTACAAATTTTGGGAGCAATAATCTGCTCCACCTTTCGCACCCTATTTGACCTGGCTCCCCCGTATTTGATTGGGGTTGCAGTGGATGTAGTGGTTGAGCAAGAAGCCTCGTTGATTGCTCGACTCGGCATTCAAGATCCGTTGACTCAATTGTTGGTGCTGTCCATTCTGACGATCGCCACTTGGGGACTAGAATCCCTCAGCCAGTATGGAGCAGACAAACTCTGGCGTAACCTGGCACAAACCCTGCAACATGAACTGCGGGTTGATACCTACAATCACCTACAAGGATTGGAACTTACCTACTTTGAAGACCGTAGCACAGGAACCCTGCTATCCATCCTCAACGATGACATCAACCAACTTGAGCGGTTCCTCAACTTTGGTGCTCAAGATCTGATTAGCTTCTTCACACGAGTATTCGCGGTTGGGATTAGCTTTGTGTTGCTGGTTCCGGGTATTGCCTGGTTTGCCATGATGCCAATTCCATTCATTCTGTGGGGAACGTTTCTATTTCAGTTGCGGTTGGCTCCCCGGTATGACACAGTGCGTGACCAGGCAGGATTGATTAGCGATCGCCTCTCCAATAATCTCTCTGGTATTGCCACGATTAAAAGTTTTACCGCTGAAGCCTACGAAAGCGATCGCGTGTATCAAGAAAGTGAGGCGTATCGTCGCAGTAATGGGCGGGCGATCGCCCTCAGTGTTGCTTTCCAGCCATTGCTGCGATTCTTTATCCTGTTGGGGTTTGTGCTGACACTGTATTTGGGTGGTCGAGAAGTACTCCAGGGACAGCTAAGCGTGGGAACCTATGGTTTCATGGTATTCATCGTTCAGGATTTGCTGTGGCCTTTCACAGAACTGAGCGAAATCATGGACGAATATCAACGAGCGATGGCTTCTGTTCGTCGGGTGATGGGATTGTTAGACACACCTGCTGCGATGCCTTCAGGTCATCATCGACTTCCACTTACCACAATTCGAGGTGAAGTGCAATTTGAAAACATAACGTTTGCTTACAACAATCGTAATCCAATTCTCAAAAACCTTTCCTTATATATCCCAGCTAAAGCAACGGTTGGCATTGTAGGTGCAACAGGTTCAGGCAAAAGTACACTCGTTAAACTCTTATTGCGCTTTTATGAAGTACAACGTGGACGAGTCTTGGTTGATGATATAGACATTCGAGATTTAAAGTTATTGGATTTACGACAATGTATCGGTTGGGTAAGTCAGGATGTGTTTTTATTTCATGGTACTGTGGCGGAAAACATTGCCTATGGCAGCTTTAACGCCACTGTTGAGGAAATTATTCAGGCGGCAAAATTAGCTGAAGCTCACGAGTTTATCCAAGAACTCCCGCAAGGCTATGACACCATTATTGGAGAGCGAGGACAAAAGCTTTCTGGTGGACAGCGACAACGACTGGCGATCGCCCGTGCTATCCTCAAAGACCCACCAATTTTGATTCTAGATGAGGCAACGTCTGCGGTGGATAACGAGACTGAGGCAGCGATTCAGAAATCCTTAGCTAAGATTACTCAAAATCGGACAACGATCGCGATCGCCCATCGTCTTTCCACCATTCGTAATGCAGATTGTATTTATGTCATGGACAAAGGGGCATTTGTGGAAGCAGGAACCCATGAAGAGTTGCTGGCGATCAATGGTTTGTATGCCAATCTCTGGCGAGTGCAGTCAGGCATTTCCTAAACAGAATTAGGAATCCGTTGTCTGGAGCAAGTGTAACTATAAATTTGTTTTAGATCGAGGGGCAAGAAAATCCCAGTTTTTAAGAACAGAGGAACCACTGGGAGGGGTTCGCCAACAGCCAACGGTTCTTGCCAAATGCTGAGATGGGATGCTCCATCAGTTTGGGCCACTCGATAGGCGACGGCATACAAGTCTGATTCAAATGGTTCTGTTTGTAACTCTAGCCGTTGCATCAGTTCGTTATGGAGATTGGCAGACAGCGTTGTAACAACATCGACAATCAACAGTCCAATGTTTTGTTGCAAGTAAGTTTGGCACTTGGAAATAAAAGCATTGCGATGGGTTGGGCGGTCTTTATTGGCAGGACTCACCAGTTCGATCGCGGAGTCCACTGAATTGATGGTGCGATCGGTAACTAAACTGGTTTTGTTAATTGCCAAATAAGAAAATTCTCATTATTGTATAATAGTTGGGATTAATTCTCATTAAGCTCCAACTTAGTTTATGTAGTCGCGGTTTTAACCGCTGGGTAATTTTGGATGATGACTTCAATTCCATCGATTTCCCGGAAATCTCTGAGAGGATCGCGCTGGTTTGGCTTAATTTTGAGCGCGATCGCCTTGCTGATTTGTTTAGTCTACAGTATTACTTTGGGTGCCAAAGATATTCCGCTGCCAACTATTCTCGAATCCTTTATTAAAGATGACAATTCCTTCGATCGTCTGATAATTCAAACTATGCGATTACCGCGATCGCTAATAGCAATTTCCGTAGGATCAGCACTAGCAGTATCAGGAGCATTAATGCAAGGTTTAACTCGTAATCCTTTAGCTGAAACAGGCATTTTAGGAATTGAAGCGGGAGGTGCTTTAGCGGTTGTAATCGTGTTATTTATCTTTGGCAGTTCATCGCTAACTTTATATGCAACAGTGGCATTTTTGGGTGCAGCGATCGCAGCATTATCAGTATATGGATTGGGAACATTAGCGCGTGGAGGATGCTCACCATTAAACCTGACAGTGGCAGGTGCCGCAATGACAGCATTTATTTCTTCCATTACCACTGGAATTTTAATTGTGAGTCAACGCACTTTAGAAGAAGTTCGATTTTGGTTAGCAGGATCTCTTGCTGGAAGAGATATTAATTTATTTCTTCAAGTTTTGCCGTTTATGGCGATCGGGTTGTTGTTAGCATTTCTGCTAGGTAAACAAATCACAATTCTAAGTTTAGGAGAAGATGTCGCCAAAGGTTTAGGTCAACAAACAGTTTGGATTAAAATATTAACTGCAATTAGTGTAGTATTATTAGCAGGTAGTTCTGTAGCGATCGCCGGACCTATCGGTTTTATTGGCTTAGTAGTACCCCATATAGTGCGCTTCTTCATCAAAACTGATTATCGCTGGATTTTACCTTACTCGGCATTGTTAGGAGCAATTCTGTTATTAGTGTCGGATATTGCAGCGCGAACATTACTTAAACCGCAAGAACTTCCAGTAGGTGTGATGACAGCACTCGTTGGTGCGCCTGTGTTTGTTTATCTGGCAAAATCCAAGGTGAAACGATGAAAGATCCCTTGCTAGTTCGCTCCCCAATAATTTCATTTTGGGTCGATCGACGTTTACCTTTGCTATTACTAATTTTGGTAATGTTTTCTTTGGTTGCGATTGTTTTGAATCTGTACCAAGGAGAATATCCGATCGCAACGATCGACATTATCAAAACTTTGTTGGGTATTGATACAGGTAATCCCGATCGCGCTTTTGTGATTTACACTCTGCGATTACCGAGAACATTAATTGCCTTTATGGTGGGAGTAGCACTTGCCTTATCCGGGGCAATTTTTCAAGGTTTAACGCGCAATGTTTTAGCCGATCCAAGTATTATCGGAATTAATGCCGGAGCGAGTTTGGTAGCTGTTGCGGTAATTGTGTTATTTCCATCAGCACCTGTTTACACATTACCGATCGCTTCCTTCGTCGGTGCATCATTCATTGCCATGTTAATTTATGGTTTGGCATGGAATGGGGGAACCTCTCCCACATTACTAATTTTGTTGGGTATTGGTTTGTCTGCGATCGCCAGTGCCTTTACCAGTTTAATGATTACCTTTGGCTCTATTTATGATGTCACTCAAGCATTAGTTTGGTTAGCCGGAAGTTTGTATGGAGCAACTTGGGAACAGTTTTTTTCCTTGCTTCCTTGGATTATAGTTGGTGTTCCGATCGCACTTTCCCTATCCCGTCAAATTAATCTGTTAAATTTAGGCGATGAAGTAGCAAAAGGTTTAGGTAGTCGAGTGGAATGGCAGCGAGGATTACTCGTTTTAGTTGCAGTTGCTCTTGCTGGATCGGCTGTTGCTACCGCAGGTACGATCGCCTTTGTCGGACTAATTGCACCTCACGCAGGACGGCAAATAATTGGAACTAATCATCAAAATTTGCTGCCTGTAACCGCTCTTTTGGGAGGATTGTTAGTGACTCTTGCCGATCTGGTGAGTAGAATTCTCTTTGCACCGATCGAACTTCCCTGTGGTGTGATTACAGCTGCGATCGGCGCACCATTCTTTCTTTATCTGCTAATTCGCAATTAATCCACCTTTAATGGCTACCAACTATCGCCGGGACAGTTGGTGGCATCTTGATTCCAAGGATTTTAGGGTACTCTCCTGGGATATTTCTGAAAATCAATAGTCAATCAAGCTGAATTTGCATACCAGACTTTGTACTTTTTGTCAACCCCTTTGAATGGACTGGCGTTCTAATTACTTATATCTGTTTGGAAGAATTTGGGTGAAATCCCTAATACCAGATAACAAAGGTTCTGAAATAAGATGGGGATAGTTTTTTTCTTTCAAAAAGCTATGTATTCAGAAACCACATCAGATCCGGTTCGGAAGGAAGCGCTAACTGCTTTAACGGCTAAAATGATCGAGCAAGGTTGTCCCGATAAATACGCACCAGCGCTTGCGGCTTCTGCTATTTTTCAAACAGACTTGGATTTGCGAAATGCCCAACTCTCTCGCCTCTTATCTTGGCTCAAGCAGGATTATAGCGATATCCATGAGTTGGCGTTGAAGATCGTCGAAAAAACCCGGGCTGAATTTGAACATCGGGTTATAGAAGGTTGATTCTAAAGCTTTTGTGCAAAGCCGCTAGGAAGTACAGTTGAGTAACCAGCGACTCTCAAATCCAACAAACCTGATTTAAAGCTTTCCCTTGGAATCAAACTTTGATAACCAGCAACTTTAAGTTGCTCATAATATTTCAATGTAAAGAAACGTTTCTTTTTTCCTAGATCCATAACGGGCGATCGCCTGTGGAAAGCTTTTTTATTTTGCAGACAAAAAGCTTTAGTTAACGCTGTCAAAAATTTCCCTACTCTCAATAATGGTTGGTGTCCCCAGGCAAAAGCCTTGTAAATCAACTGTTTGGGAAATTTTGTCTTGACATAACTAAATAACAATATAGCCATTCTTTTTGAAATCTAAACAGATCGCTTTTTTCTCCGCTAAGTGTACTCAGGGACTATATCCATGAATGATTTGTTACTAGAACAACAAAAATTAGCAAGAATAATAACATTAACCAATTTTATTCAAAGCAATCCAGAGGTAAGGGAGCTCAAAAGAGCTTTAGCCGTCAAAATGGCTTTAGAAGGCGAACCATACGCTAAAATTAGCAATTTACTGGGGATGAAGAAGTCAAGTATCAGTACTTGGAAGCAAAAATTTGAAGCTCAAGGTCTAGAGGGTATCAAGTTAGGTTATCAAGGTTCATCTGGTTATTTAACAAGCGAACAAAGGAAAGAAACACTAACTTGGTTGCAGACGAATAACTATTGCACATTGGGAGAACTAGCGAATTACCTGGCTAAACAATACGGTGTGACTTATCAATCCTTGCAAAGTTACTATGCGTTGTTCTCAGCTGCCAATATTGCTAGAAAGAAATCACCGAAAGTCAATCACCAGTCTAAGTCAGAGAGGATAAAAAACGAGACAAGAGAGAAAAACTCCAGCATTTCATTGACTAAGTAAGAAACAGATGGTTTTTTCCCAAATAGGTTTCCTTGAGAAAAGGAAACCTATTTGTTTTGATATCTAAGGCATTTGCTAATGATTAAAAAGAAAATATCCTAATTTGAATAGGTAAGCGCGTTGTTCATAAATCATTTAGAGTAAGTTTGATTATCCGCTCAAAAAGCTTGCTTTGTCGCAAGAAGCATATTTCTTATCTTAAGTCAATTAGTGGTATGTGTGTGTTTATAAATACACACATACCCTGAACATTTTCGTTCGGTAATAGTACGACTTAGATAAATTTTCTTAAAGCAAGAATATAAGTGTTAAATTGATTTAGTTTACATTTGTTATCAAAAAAAATAGGTTTTACCCCTTTACAAGCCAAAATAAAATTGATACATTCATATTGTCGGAAGCCAAGGCACACGCCTCGCACCGATAACAACAAAAACAACAAATGAGTAAAGGTACAAAACAATGGCAGTTGAAAAAACAAATTCTTCTTCTAGCTTGGCTGAAGTTATCGATCGCATTTTAGACAAAGGTATTGTGATTGACGCATGGGCTCGCGTTTCGTTGGTTGGTATCGAATTGTTAGCGATCGAAGCCCGTGTGGTGATTGCTTCTGTGGAAACTTATTTGAAGTATGCTGAAGCTGTTGGTTTAACTCAATCAGCTGCAATGCCTGCGTAATAGCATAAATAGTTCTACAATCTACGGATTGGGAATTTAGGACACTTAAATGCTGAATAAACTTCTGCTTTTTCAAGCTTTCCGAAATTCGTCAATGCCGCGTTATACGAACGAGGAACAAGGAAAGCAGAAGTTTAATTTTACTACTTTTGCTCGCCAAATTTGTCCGAGCAAGAGTGGTTTAATGACGGATACTTAATGTTATTGAGGAGAACCTCATGACGGCCTTAATGGAAAAATTCCGGCAGGAGCATCGATCGATAGCTGAGGAAGTATCTCAACTATTTAAAGAAACGCAAATCTTTCTGTCGGAAATCACAGTAGAAAGACAAAAGCAAGCTAAAAAGCAAGCGGAAGAACTGTTTAAATTTCACCAGAATTTACAACAAGAAAATCGCGAATTTTTAGCAGCAACCGAACAACAACGGACAGAGCAAGCCAAAAAACAAGCGGAAGAACTGTTTAAATTTCACCAGAATTTAGAACAAGAAAATCGCGAATTTTTAACAGCAACCGAACAACAACGGATAACTAAAGCTCAGGAACAAAGCCAACGCCTACGTCAATTCCGTCGGGAACTGTTCATTAGTATTTTTGGAACTCCTAGCTCTAGCCCTTCCGCAAAATAGCCCAAGACTTTATCAAAACAGCCAACTACGGCTCAGTCTTGAGCTAAAAAATAAATTCCCCCAGTCTGCTAGCAACTTTTGCTCCTTAGACTGGGGGTTAATAAACAAAAACAACAAATGAGTTTTAGGTTTTTTATTGTGACCTTCTCTGCTGCTACTGAGTACCTAAAACACAGTCTGGCAACAGAGTTCCCGACCTCACGGATAGGGCTTCCTGCTTCCAAGGGCGAAACACTTCTTTGCCCTCAGCAGGCAGAGGCGATTAGTCTCACCGCCATCTCAACCTTACCAAAAACTGTAGAGCCAGTTACTAAGTAACTTTCTCTAGATCATAGCACGTAAACTTTACAATCCGTAAACTTTACTACGAAAAAACTATCTAATCAACACCACCTAAAATATGACTGTTGCCGAAACCAATAACAGAAGAGCAGTTCTGCGCGTCCGTCCCGGTCAATTTGTAGCTACACCATCCATCCAGCAAGTAACTACCCGTGCGCTGCGTTACCTGCAATCCGGTTTCTCCGTTCATCTGCGCGGACCTGCTGGAACGGGTAAAACCACCCTGGCGATGCACCTAGCCAACTGCCTAGCCCGACCAATCATGCTCATTTTCGGAGATGACGACTTTACAAGTTCAGACTTAATTGGCAGTCAATCTGGCTATACGCACAAAAAACTACTTGATAATTATATCCATAATGTTCTCAAAGTTGAGGACGAACTGAAACAAAACTGGGTTGATTCTCGATTGACGATGGCTTGTCGGGAAGGATTCACCTTAGTTTATGACGAATTTAACCGTTCTCGACCGGAAGTAAACAACGTTTTACTTTCAGCATTAGAGGAAAAAATTCTCACTTTGCCACCCAGTAGTAATCAACCAGATTATCTCCAAGTTCATCCCCAATTCCGAGCGATTTTCACCTCTAATCCCGAAGAATATTGCGGTGTCCACTCAACTCAGGATGCCTTAATGGATAGATTAGTAACTATTAATATGCCCGAACCGGATGAGTTGACCCAAACCGAAATTCTGGTGCAGAAAACGGGAATTAGCCGCGAAGATGCTTTATTAATTGTGCGTCTAGTAAAAACATTTCGTCTCCAAACTGGCGCGGAAAAAACTTCCGGTTTACGCTCTTGTTTGATGATTGGCAAAGTTTGTGGAGAACACGAAATAGTCGCTAAACCATCCAACGCTGATTTCCGCGATATTTGTGCTGATGTGCTATTCTCGCGCACTAATTTATCCTTGAGCGAATCAAGCAGTATTTTCTGGGAACTGCTTCACCAAATCGAGGCAGAAACGTTAAAATTTTTGGCTGAACCACCAATTTCTGTAGTAGAGGAACCTGTTTCTCTGGAAAATTTACTTGACCACGAACAACAAATTCACAAGTATTTGCAAGAGAAACAAAAAGCTGACTTTAATGAAATTCACCAAGCTTTAAATCTGAGCTTGAGCGAGACAAAAGTTGCCCTAAATTCTCTGGTTCAAAAGAAATTGCTGAATGAGCAAGACAGTTTTTTCACCCTTTTTGAGTTAAACGAATCGTGACTTCCTCTATTCTACCGACACGCCCTCAAACCAACTCTAATCGAGCTATTACTACATCCACTCAAGGTTCTACTTTAGCGGATATTCTCGAACGAGTTTTAGATAAGGGAATTGTGATTGCTGGCGATATTTCAGTATCTGTTGCTAGTACTGAACTGCTACATATCCGAATTCGTTTGTTGATTTCTTCAGTTGATAAAGCGAAGGAGATGGGCATAAATTGGTGGGAGAATGACCCCTATCTCAGCAGTAAATCGCAAGCTTTACTAGCAGAAAATCAACAACTTCTGGCTCGATTGCAAAATTTGGAAACCGAACTCCAAGCGCTGAAATCTTCAACTAACAATCAACTTGAATTAGGAGCAAGAGAATTAAATGATTACCATCAAAACAATGAAGGACATTCCGAGCAGTCAGGAAATTCCCAACTTGCACAATAGTAAGTTTCTGGTATGCGCTCCTCATGTGCGACTTTCAGCTATTGAACCTCGTCGCCAAAAGCTAATTAAATAACTGCGATCATGGTATTAACTTGCACGCCTTGTGAAAATTCTCCCCAAGTTTTCTCCGCTGCTGACAAAGTTGACAGTAAAGCGGGTTTAGCTCCTTTACTGTTAACTGTTGTCGAACTAGTACGCCAACTGCTAGAAGCACAAGTAATTCGACGGATGGAAGCAGGAATTCTCAGCGAATCAGATTTGAATCGAGCGGCGGAAAGTTTACAACAATTGGAAGCACAAGTTCTCCATTTGTGTGAAATTTTTGAAGTTAATCCTGCTGATTTGAATGTCAATCTTGGAGAATTCGGGACGCTTTTACCGCCACCAGGAAGTTACTATCCTGGAAAAAGTGGTACTAATCCCTCGATTTTGGAACTCTTAGACCGACTTTTAAATACTGGAATCGTGGTAGAAGGTGATGTGGATTTAGGGTTGGCGAAACTGAATTTAATCCACGCACAGCTACGGTTAGTTTTAACATCAAAGCCTGATTAATTTTTTTGAAAAACTATGGATTTTGGTCTTTACTTATACGGCATTTTTCCTGAAGTTCTTCCCGCAGAAGTAGCGTTAGAAGGAATGGATAAACAACCAGTACATAGCGCACTTATTGAGGGGTTTAGCTTTTTGTATTCGGTAGCTAAACAGGAAAAATATTTAGCTTCGCGACGCAATTTAATTTGCCATGAAAAAGTTTTAGAAGAAGTAATGAATGAAGGGTTCCGCACGCTTTTACCTTTGCGGTTTGGCATGGTAGTTAAGACTTGGGAAACGGTGACAGAACAACTAACTAAACCCTATCAAGATAAGCTCAAAAATTTGTTCGCTAAGTTAGCTGGAAGGCGCGAAGTTAGTGTGAAAATTTTTTGGGATGGGAACTCCGAATTGCAAGCACTACTTTCTGTAAATCAAGAATTGAAACAAAAGCGTGATGCAATGTCAGGTAAAAATTTGAGTATGGAGGAGGTGATTGATATTGGTCAAATGATTGAAAATGGTTTGTCGGTTCGCAAACAAGAGGTAATTCAAGCTTTCCGAGATGAGTTAAATTCTTTGGCTTTGGAAGTGGTAGAAAATGACCCAATGACTGAAGGAATGATTTATAATGCGGCTTATTTGATTCCTTGGAATGGGGAAGCTGAATTTAGCGATCGCGTCGAAGCTATTGACCAAAAATTTGCCGATCGCTTGCGAATTCGCTACAACAATCTTACCGCTCCTTATACATTCGCGCAACTTGTTTAACAGGAGTCAGAGTTATGTCTCTGAAACTTTTACTATTTCCAATTACGGGGCCGATTACTGGTCTAGTATGGATAGGACAGCAAATTCAAGAACGTGCTAATACAGAATATGATGCTACCGAAAATTTGCACAAACAGCTATTAGCTTTACAACTGGCTTTCGATCTTGGTGAAATTTCCGAAGAGGAATTTGAAATTCAAGAAGAAGAATTATTACGCTTGATTCAAACTCTAGAAGAGGAGGCAGCACAATTAGAAGATCAGTAAAACTTTAGCTCTTGGTTCTCTACTTTGTTATTCCCGCTAGGATTAAGAAACCCGCCACAGCGGGTTTCTTCCATATTTAGTATTCCAAGTAGTAAGTTTGAAATTTACTTACCTCGACAACAGGTTCAGAACTGCCGGGATTTTTCGGAGAATTAGTCACAACATTACGTAAATCTTGAATCGCTTTTTCAGTACTGTTTCTTTGGCTATCTAAGACAATTAGCCTTTGTTTCAACTGTTGAACTCGCTGTTCCATAAAGATTAACTCTTGCTGGATACGCTGTTGTTCTGTCACTAACTTATAAAGCTCAAGCTGTTTAGATGCCTGCGAATTATTGCGGGGCATGGTGCTAATTTTAGGACGAATATTTCCGCGAACTCGAATATTTGACATAACTGTTTTAGAGATGGTTTATAATATTATAACTACTAATTCTTAGCTGCCAAGATAATTGACATAAATCCTCCAATTTTATACGGATTACTGATGATGGAACTGTATAATTTCTATAGTTATGCTTTTTTGAAAACCCCTACCGCTGCTCTAGAAATTCCCATAGGCATCGCGGGTGAGGTATTCCTAATTAATGGTGGTAACATTTCAGCTTTAGTGGAAGCGGAAGTATCTTTGTCATCGCTACAAAACGATGATCAACAATTAATTTCAGCGGTTTTATCCCACGATCGCGTTATTTGTGAGATCTTCCGTCAAACAACTATTTTACCCTTACGCTTCGGGACATCTTTTGTTTCTCAAGAAAAATTGCTGCTTCATTTAGAAGCTCACCAAAATGAATATTTAGAAAAGATTCACGAACTAAAGGGTAAAGCTGAATATATTTTAAAATTTACACCTCGAAAGTTAGAGGAACCAGCTATCCCTTCTGAAGTCGGGGGAAAACAGTATTTTTTAGCCAAGAAACAGCGTTACCAAAACCAGCAAGATTTTTACATCTTGCAAACAGCAGAATGGGAGAATGTCGTTCATCTAATTACCGATATCCATAAATCAGCAATTATTTTCCCCGCTCAGGGTGAAGATGCACGGATTTTTCTTTTAGTCAATCAAACTGAAGAAAACTTACTAAAAACCCAGTTTCGCAATTGGCAGAGAGCTTGTCCCCGTTGGGAATTACAACTAGGTGAAGCTTTACCTCCTTATCACTTTATCTAACCAATTAATTATGACAACTCAGAGCTTTTTAAATCACCAAATAAACCAATACGACTCGCTGCACTTAGCGATGTTCAGCGGTAAAGGTGGAGTGGGAAAAACTACTCTTTCCTGTGGGTTTGCCAGACGTTGGGCTAAATTATTTCCCAATGAGCAAATATTATTGATATCCACTGACCCCGCTCATTCTTTGGGAGATGTGTTGCAAGTGAAGGTTGAAGATAAAGCTTTACCTTTAGATGATTTACCAAATTTGAGTGTTAGAGCCTTAAATGCGGGAAAATTACTGTTAGATTTTAAGGCTAAATATGGGAAGTTTTTAGAATTGTTAGTTGAACGGGGTAGTTTTGTTGAAGGAGAAGATTTAACACCTGTTTGGGATTTAGAATGGCCGGGGTTAGACGAACTAATGGGTTTGTTAGAAATCCAACGCTTGCTAACAGAAAGAGTGGTGGATAGAGTAGTGGTTGATATGGCTCCTTCCGGTCATACTCTAAACTTATTGGGCATTAAAGATTTTTTAGATGTGATTTTAAAATCTCTGGAATTGTTCCAAGAAAAACATCGGGTGATTACCCAAACTTTTAAGGGAAGTTACAATGCAGATGAAGTGGATAATTTTTTAATTCAGATGAAATCTGAGTTAACCGAAGGAAAGAAATTGCTCCAAGATAAGAATTGTACTACTTGTTTGGTAGTGGCGATCGCCGAACCAATGAGTCTCCTAGAAACCGCTAGATTTATCGACAGTTTGCAAACCTTAGAAATTCCTTGTGGTGGATTGTTAATTAACCGAATTTTACCTGAATTCAATTTAGATTCAGACCGCTACAGCGAACAACAGATTTTACTGGATAAATTTCTCAAACTGGCGGGACACAAGCCGATTTTTACGGTTCCCCAACAAGCAGTAGAACCTTTGGGAGGGACAGCTTTAGATAATATTATCAATCAAATTCAGAAGATCGATCGCGTAGAATTAGCCGCACTGCCGTCGATAGAATGGCCCCAAAAAATCCCCCCCAGTTTTAATGATTTTATTGCCGAAGGACGACAATTAATTTTAATTGGTGGTAAAGGTGGAGTCGGAAAAACCACCGTTGCCGCCGCTATCGGTTGGGCATTAGCGAATCGCTATCCTGAGAAAAATATTCGGATGATTTCCATAGACCCTGCCCATTCTTTAGGAGATGCCTTTGGCGAAAAATTGCACCACGAACCAACTCAATTAACTCATAACTTAAGCGGTCAAGAAGTGAATGCCGACATCGTTTTAGAACAATTTCGCAATGATTATTTGTGGGAATTAGCCGAAATGATTAGTGGTGAACGAACTGAATCAGGGTCAATAAAACTTGCTTACAGTCCAGAAGCTTGGCGACAAATTGTTGCCCAAGCTTTACCCGGTATTGATGAAATGTTATCCTTGGTAACAGTGATGGATTTGTTAGATCAAAAACAGCAAGACTTAATTATTTTAGATACTGCCCCAACAGGTCATCTACTCCGCTTTTTAGAAATGCCAACTGCCTTGGGAGATTGGTTAGCTTGGATCTTCAAATTGTGGATGAAATATCAAAATGTGTTAGGTCGCGTAGATTTAATGGGGCGGTTGCGAAATTTAAGACAGCAAGTAATGCAAGCGCAGAAGAAATTAAAAGACCCCCAACACACAGAATTTATTGGGGTTGTGCAAGCGCAAACAGCAATTATTGCTGAACAAGTGCGACTCACAGCTTCCTTACAAAAAATGGGAATTTCACAGCGTTATGTAGTGCATAACCGCTATAGCCCAGATGTGGAAATTCATCCGCAATTGTTTGCCGAACAAACTATTGTTCGCTTACCCAATTTACCTCGGTCTGTTCCCCCAATAGACCGAATTAAAGGAGCAGCCAATCTCCTATTTTAGGTTAGTCAAGTCAGTGGAGTAAATATCAGGAGGAATTTTATGAGCGATTTATTCAAAGGCTTTGAACAATTAGTAGAATTAGCCAAAGTCTTAGAAGAAAAAATTGACAAGGGAGAAATTAAGACGGAGATGCAGTTTAATACTCGTCCGTTGAGTAATATTCCCCGTTCAGGAGGGATTCCCCGTCCTGGTGGAATTCCCCGTCCTGGGAATCCAGGTAGCGATATTGGGACAAGTCGAATTCGTACCCAACCACCATCGGATTCCGGTACAGGCGATGTTGGTGGAGAGTCAGACTCAGTGAGTCCGCCGGAGGATGCTTCTTTGAAAGATATTGGTGGGTTAGGTGAAGTTCTCAAAGAACTGAAAGAACTGATTGCGATTCCTTTAAAACGCCCTGATTTGTTAGCTAAATTGGGATTGGAACCAACCAGGGGCGTGCTTTTGGTTGGCCCACCGGGGACTGGCAAAACCCTGACCGCCCGTGCTCTGGCGGAAGAGTTGGGAGTTAATTACATTGCCTTAGTTGGGCCAGAAGTCATTAGTAAGTATTACGGAGAAGCGGAACAAAGGTTACGTGGAATCTTTGAGAAGGCGGCGAAAAATGCTCCGTGTATTGTGTTTATTGATGAAATTGATAGTCTCGCCCCAGACCGCAGTAAGGTGGAAGGGGAAGTGGAGAAACGACTGGTTGCCCAATTGTTGAGTTTAATGGATGGGTTTGCTCAAACTAAGGGTGTGATTGTGTTGGCGGCGACTAATCGCCCAGATCATCTTGACCCAGCGTTGCGTCGTCCGGGAAGATTCGATCGCGAAGTGCAATTTCGCGTTCCTGACCGCAATGGACGTTTGGAAATCTTGCAAATTCTCACTCGTTCCATGCCGTTGGATGAGTCCGTATCCTTAGAAGTAGTTGCTGATAGTGCGGTCGGATTTGTTGGGTCTGATTTAAAAGCAGTTTGTCAAAAAGCAGCTTATAGTGCTTTGCGCCGTCAAGTTCCTTCTATAGAGTCGATCATTCCAGATCAGATGACGGTTTGCCAGTCGGACTTTGATAGAGCACTTAAAGAAGTTAAACCTGCTGTGCTGCGTTCTGTGGAAGTTGAGTCTCCTAATATTGTTTGGGATGACATTGGCGGACTGGAAAATATCAAACAAACTTTACAAGAATCAGTAGAAGGGGCGCTGCTGCATCCCGAATTGTATTCCCAAACGAAAGCGCAAGCACCGAAAGGGATTTTACTCTGGGGACCTCCGGGAACTGGGAAAACTTTACTGGCGAAGGCAGTTGCAACGAACGCGCGAGCGAATTTTATCTGTGTCAATGGGCCAGAATTACTGAGTAAGTGGGTGGGTGCTAGCGAACAAGCAGTGCGAGAATTGTTTACTAAAGCCCGACAAGCTGCGCCTTGTGTGGTGTTTATTGATGAAATCGATACTTTAGCGCCAGCCCGGGGGCGTTATAGTGGTGATTCTGGGGTGAGCGATCGGGTTGTGGGACAATTACTTACAGAACTGGATGGATTGCAGGTTGGGGCAACTATCTTAGTAATTGGTGCTACTAATCGTCCCGATACTTTAGACCCAGCTTTAATGCGGGCGGGAAGATTGGATTTACAGTTAAAGGTGGATTTACCAGACCAGAACAGTCGGTTAGCAATTTTACAAGTACACAATCAAGACCGTCCTTTAGATGATGTCGATTTGGTGGCTTGGGCCGAAGCGACAGCAGGGTGGAATGGTGCTGATTTGGCGTTACTATGTAATCAGGCGGCTCTAGAAGCGGTGCGTCGCTATCGTCGTGAAGGGATGACAGACCCGAGTGCTATTCGGATTACAAGTGATGATTTTAATTACGCTTATCAAGTTTTAGTAGAACAGCGTCCGGTTTGACACCCTCAGCTAATAAACGGAAGTGGGATTTGAGAAAAGCTTTTCTCAAATCCCACTTCCAAAAATCGAATGGTGATGTTTGCTGGAATCCTTGCCAATGTATAAACGACTAAAACTGGCTTTCCAATCGGTTTGCCAGTTCAAAATCAAGGAAATTGAACTGCTGCGTCAGCGTATTGCGGAACTGGAACAGCAGTTGCAACATAGCACTTCTCAACTTCAAGAAGTCAAAGCTGCTGTTGAGAGACAAGAGATACAAGCAGCTTTGCTGAATCAAATTGTCCATGCGATGCGAGAAACGCTGGTTCTGGATGAAATTTTGCAAATTGCAGCTAATCAGCTACATTCTGCACTAAATGTGAGTCGTTGCCTGATTTTTCGACCAGATGCTGATAATCAGTTGGAAATTCGCTATGTTTCTGAGTCTACCTCTGAAGGAAACTGTTTAATTGGTTTGCAGTGTGATTTTTATTGTTATTACCAAACACAGTTGATGAGTGGCGAACCTCTGGTTTTACCTCGCATCGAGGCAAGTGAACCAAGGGAAATTCTCAAAGCTGTAGAAAACTGCAATATCCGTGCGCTGATGATTGTACCACTGATTTACCAGCAACACTTTATTGGCGGAATTAACTTAAGTGAATGCCGAAAGGAACGAGATTGGACAGCAGAGGAAGTGGAATTTGTCAAGAGTATTGCTGACCATTGCGCGATCGCCATTCATCAAGCCGAACTTTACCAACAAGCACAAACGGAACTCCAAGAACGTCAAAAAGCGGATTTCGCACTCAGGGAAAGTAATGAATTATTCCAACAGTTAACCGAAAATATTCAACAAGGTTTTTTCGTCAGAGACCCCCAACAGGACAAATTACTTTACGCCAGTCCTACCTTTAAAGAAATTTGGGGTTACAGTTCCCCAGTAGCAGGTAAAAACAGAGCTTTTTTCAATCCAGTTCATCCAGAAGACCGCAAGCGGGCGATAACTGCGCTTGACTCCCAGAAATCCGGGCAACCTCACTACTGCGAATATCGCATTATCAGACCAGATGGCGAAATCCGCTGGGTGAGTACTGGTAGTTTTCCCCTGAAAGATGACCAAGGCGAAGTTTACCGGGTTACTGGTATTGTAGAAGACATTACCGAGCGGAAAACTGCTGAGTGGAACTTGCACCAACAAGCGGAGCGAGAACGGCTTGTCCGAATCGTCACCCAACGAATTCGCCAATCTCTAAATTTGGATGAGATTCTCACAACCACTGTTGCGGAGGTACGGCATCTCCTGCAAACCGACCGGGTAATCGTATTTCAAGTCGAGCCGGATGGTTCGGGTGTGGTGGTAGAAGAATCTGTAGGTGATGGTTGGCAAAGTGTTCAGGGACAGTTGATTTTCGATTCCTGTTTTCCCAGTTATATCGAACCCTATCGTCAGGGACGAGTCCGAGCGATCGCAGATATTGACGATGGTAGCATTCAATCCTGCCATGCCGATTTTTTAAGACATTTTGATGTCCGAGCTAACTTAGTCGTTCCCATCATCCAGAACGATCATCTTTGGGGCTTGCTGATTGTCCATCACTGCGCCGATTCCCGACAATGGTCGATTGCGGAAACCGAACTGCTCAAACAAGTGGCAGACCAAGTAGCGATCGCCATCCAGCAAGCACAACTTTATCAACAGGTACAACATGAACTGGCAGACCGCATCCAGGCGGAAACTTTTCTGCGTGAGAGTGAAGCCAGATTTCGCTTGATGGCAGACAGCGCCCCTGTGTTGATTTGGTTAGCCGATGCTGAAGGAGAGTCCACGTTTTTTAACAAAACTTGGCTGAAATTCACTGGACGCTCCCTAACGCAAGAACTTCAGGGAAGTTGGACAGAAAGTATCCTACCCGCTGACCTGGAACAATATCTCGATCGCCGCATCAATACCATTAAAGCCAGAAAACAGTTTTCCTTAGAATATCGTCTGCGCCGTAGAGATGGAGAATATCGTTGGATTTTAGAAAAAGGTGTACCTCGCCTGACTCCTAACGGTGAGCTTCTCGGTTATATAGGCTCCTGCATCGACATTACCCAGCAAAAACAAGTTGAAGTCAAACTACAAAAACTCAATGAAGAATTAGAAATTAAAGTTCAAGAGCGCACCCAAGAATTACAGCAAACTGTAGAAAGATTGGCAGAAGAAATAGTCAAACGTTGCCACACAGAAACCCAGTTGACTATTGCTTTAGAAGCAGCATTAATGGGAACTTGGGACTGGAATCTTCAAACCAATCAGGTTAAGTGGTCTCCCAGAACTGAATCTATTTTTGGCTTGGCTCCTGGTTCTTTTCCTGGCACTCAAGAAGCTTTTATTAACTGTATCCATCCAGAAGATCGTCCTGCTGTCGGACAAAGTATCCAACAGACTCTTTTAAACAAAATTCCTCACAATTCTGAAACTCGAATTATTTGGCCTGATGGTACTATTCATTGGATAGCTTGTATGGGTAATGTGATTTGCGATCGAGCAGGAATTCCCATTCGCATGACCGGGGTAATTATCGACATCAACGAACGGAAGCTGGCAGAAAAAGCACTCTTGACATCCCTGAAAGAGAAAGAAGTACTACTCAAAGAAATCCATCACCGAGTTAAGAACAATTTGCAAATAATTTCTAGCTTACTCAAGCTGCAATCTAGTTATATTAAAGATGAAGAAGTTATCGCTTTATTCGCAGAAAGCTACAACCGCGTAAGGTCAATGGCACTGCTCCACGAAAAGTTGTATCACTCTCTGGATTTAGCTAGAATCAATGCTGACGATTACATTTCTAATTTAACCAAAAATTTATTCAGTTCTTACAATATTTCCGGCAATTTTATAGATTTAAGAATCACAATAGATGATTTAAAGCTAGATATTGATACCGCAATACCTTGCGGTTTAATCATTAATGAACTCGTGACTAACTCGCTCAAATACGCATTTATTGGTAGACAAAAAGGGCAAATATGTATTACATTTTTGCAACAGGATAACAACACTCTTTATTTAAAAATCAGCGACGATGGGGTGGGATTACCTCCTGATTTTGATATTGAACAGATTCAATCACTAGGATTGCAGTTAGTCGTTAATCTCACCGAACAACTGGGTGGAAAACTTGAGATTGATTTTACTAATGGCACTTCTTTTATCATTACATTTTGACTAATCACCAACGCAGTGAGAGAAAGAGTTAAGGCAGCAGGTTAACACAAAATAGATATAGAAATCGTGTCTAACACAAGCTTTTTTCGCTCCAAAATATATTATTTCTTGTCGAGCAAATTGCCCCTCAGACTGGAAGTCTGGGGCTATACAAACAAAGTCCGCCTGCGCGGACTAATAGATCTAGGCAGGCTTTGTTTGTGTAGCTGCGATTTCTAATCGCCTGGTATTTTTGCTAGTCAGTTTGCCGCAGTTGCAGAACAATAAAACGCCAGCAAGTAGTTTTGAGTGCGCTACTGATTTGCTTTGTCAATCAGTTGTACGGCTATAGGATTTGTCAGTATTCCTAAACAGCCGAGTAATTTTTCTATGGGAGAAGCAACAAGAATTATGTAGGAGGAAATTCATGATATTTCCAAATGATCTTTGGCAAGGAAGTTGCGATGATTGGAGCGATCGACTTATTGATAGCAATTTATTTGAATGGCAGCAGAATTTTATTATTTAAAGCTGTCGCCGCACGCGCTACGCGATCGCACCTGGTATACCCGCGTTAATCCCGATCTTGCCCATCGGATTGTCCGAGAACATTTGGTACAAGGTCAACCGATTAAAGATCATCTTTATCCACCAGTCAAGGTGGAATGTTAAAGTTGGCAATTTTGATTAATTCACAGGAGACAATAGTATGAGTTACATTGAATCGAATCTGACATTAAAACCAAATCTAACTCAAGATTGGTTTCGGGGATGTAAAGCGATCGCAAAAAGTCAATTTTGGTTTTTCCTCCTCTTAGCTTTAGCAACCGCAAGTAATGTTGTCTATACTTGTACCGTTCCCTTGGTGGGATTTGGTGCGATCGCCGGATCGACTCTTCCCCGTCGTCGCGCCTTAGCTACAGTAATGACTGTTTGGCTAGTCAATCAAGTATTAGGATTTGGCTTTCGTCAGTATCCTTGGACAATCACGACCTTTGCTCGACAGGTGCAAGATCTCAGTAAAAACGTTTATTTCTTATCTAAATTGATGTCGATGTCTACTTAAGAAGGCTGTAAAAGTTTGACAGTTTGTCGCTTGACGCGAACAGTTAATTAACGTATCTTCACGTAAGTATTTTCAAGGACTGCGTACTGGATACAGTCTGCGATTAAGGGTGTGAGGAATTTGAGTGAACAAACACAAATTATACCATTGGATGAGGTTGAGTTTTGCCGTATCAGTTTTTGTAGCTTTCCCCGCCAAGGCTGATGTGTTACAAGAGAGCCAAGAGAGACTAAAGCAGCCCAATACTTCTAACTCTCAATCTTTCATAACTCAAATTCCCCGACCCAACGAAATCGATCGCGACAGCGTGCCGGAAGCATATCGCCCAGCCACCACTATTAAAGAGTGGCTGTCTCAGTCTTCAACTCCCGTTCTCGATTCCCCATCCCCAATTCAAATAACGGGTGTGCGACTCAATTCAACAGCTAATGGCATTGATGTCATCCTAGAAACTGTAGGAGGTAAAGCACTTCAAGGTTCTACCTCCAAAGAAGGAAACAACTTAATTGTTGACATTCCCAACGCTCAGTTGCAGTTGCCAGAAGGCAAGGAATTTCGTCAGGAAAACCCTGTTGAGGGCATTACCTCAATCGATGTGACTAATGCTACACCTAACAGCGTGCGAGTCATAGTCACTGGAAGCAAGGGAACACCAGTGGGTAAAGTGGTTTCGGGCCAACAAGGGTTGATTTTGAGTCTGACACAGCCTGAAGAAATAGAAATCGTTGTAACAGCACAGAAACGACCTGAACCTGCTCAAGAAGTACCCATTAGCCTAACGGTAATTCCTCAACAAACCTTGGAAGATGCCCAAATTAATTCGCTTCAAGAAATTGCTAACAACACGCCCAACTTCAGCTTTTTCCCAACCAATGCTGGAGGCTCTGACTTTAGTTACTACAGCATTCGTGGTCTGAACAACTTTAACTTTTTAGTTAGTCAAGATAGTGCTGGCTTCTACATTGATGATGTCCCTTTTGATTTCGGTGCTTTCTTAAACTTGGGATTGCTGGACTTGGAGCGAGTTGAGGTGCTGCGAGGCCCCCAGAGTACCTTGTATGGCAGAAGTAGCCCTGCTGGGGTTGTCAACATTGTTTCTCGTGGGCCAACCAATTTTCCAGAACTTCGCATCGCAGGAGGTTATGGTAACTATAACTTCCGGGAAGCACAACTCTCTTACAGTAATGCGATTATTCGCGATCGACTGGCATTTCGATTAGCCGGAGCCTATCAAGCACGGGATGGTGTATTCTCAAATGAAACCCTCGATCGCACAGTGGGCGAACGCGAACAAATCTTGGGACGGGCACAACTGTTGTGGACTCCCTCACGGGAATGGAGTGTTTCCTTCAACACTTATGTCAATAACACTAACGACGGCGATCCTGTATTTACCCGACAGGATGCTGACGATCCCTTTGAAACCTTTAAAGCGGTTGATGGATTCGTTCGACTCAACAGCAATACTCAAGCATTGAGAGTTGGCTACAATGGCACTGGCTTTCGGGCTACCTCGATTACCGCACGGCGCTTTAGCAATCAAGAAGTTTTGGCGGGTGATAGTTTCGCTCCACCGCTCGATCTTGCCCGCTCAGTCATTGACTTCAACTCGACAGTATGGACGCAAGAAATTCGATTTCAGTCACCTGCAAATGCCGATTGCGCTACGCGCACGCTATGCGAACGCTTCAAGTGGTTAATCGGTGGATATTACGAGCGAAGAGGGTTTAATGTTGACAATGATGCCTTTGAATATACCGCTCTTGGCGCTGCCCGGTTTGGCTTGCCTTCTGCCGGACAGAATCGAGTAATTGCCGAACAGGATCGCAATACTTATGCGGTGTTTGGACAGATTGACTACAAGCCGATCGAACCCCTGACTTTATTTGTTGGGTTGCGCTATGAGACATCTAATTATGACCTGGATCGCCGTCGCATTTTTGCAGCGGCAGACAGCGTGACAGTCTTAAATCCAAGAATTCAAACAGAAGATAGTAGCAGTGAAGTCATCCCTCGGTTTGGGCTGCAATACCGCTTTAGCCGGAATGTAATGGCGTATGCCACGATCGCCAAAGGCTACCGACCGAGTGGTTTCAACTATCGCGCCGATACGGAAGACATCCGGCGCTATCAGGAAGAAAAGACTTGGACTTACGAAGTTGGGGTGAAATCTTCCTGGTTTGGCGATCGCTTAATCGCAAACTTGTCTGTGTTTCACAATGATGTCAACGGCTATCAAGTGTTGCTGGTTGATGAATTTGGCTTCTTTAGAAATATTGCCAGTGCTGATGTGAGTGCAACTGGGCTGGAATTTGAACTGGGCGCAAAAGTGATAAAAGGATTGGATATTACTGCTGGATTTGGTTACGTAAATAGCCAATTCACAAGGTACAAAAATCCCCTGCTAGGAAGCGACTTCAGCGATAATCGCGTTCCCTTTGCACCAGATATTACTTACAACTTAGCGTTGCAGTATCGCAGTCCCATCGGTATTTTTGCCCGTGCCGAGTTGCGGGGCTATGGCACAACGTATTTTGATGATGCTAATCAGGTGAAGCAAGACCCTTTCGCGATCGTCAATTTGCGTCTAGGTTATGAATGGCGCAATTATGGTATTTATGTCTTTGCTAACAATTTATTCGATACTCGCTACATTACTTCTGGATTCCAATTCCCACCGCCCAATGTAACAGCAGGATTTGGTGAACCAGTTACTTATGGTTTTCAAGTTCGGGCAAATTTCTAGGAAAACTGGCTATTTTTATGAAAACGAAATTAATTCTGCTTGCCAGCCTTTATATCTCCCAGTACATTCCAACCACGTTTTTTATCCAGACTGTTCCGGTGTTGATGCGACAACAGAATATGTCACTCGGCGCGATCGGCTTTTTGGGTTTCCTGATCGTTCCGTCTGCCTTGAAGTTTCTCTGGTCGCCGCTGGTCGATCGCTACCGCCTGCCTGGGTTAGGACATTATCGGGGTTGGATTATTGGTTTTCAAAGTTTGTCGATCGTTACGCTGCTGGTGACAGCTTTTCTGGATGTGCAGACAAATATTACCGGATTACTTGTCTGTATGTTTTTAGCTTTCTTATTTTCTTCCAGCCAGGATATTGCTACGGATGCTTTAGCGGTTAACTTACTTCTACCTCAAGAGCGTGGGATTGGCAACGCGATTCAAGCGAGTGGCAATTTTTTGGGAGCTATTATTGGTGGTGGTGCAGCTTTGATTTTACTAGAGAAAGCCGGATTTCGGACTACGCTGCTGACAATGGCGATCGCCTTGCTGCTGTGTTTAGTCCCCATCCTGTTTCATCAAGAACATCTAATTTCAGTCGCCAAATCTACCACTCTCAAATCCTACCTTCAGCCGTTTATTCGCTTCTTCTCTCGTCCAAAGATGGGGTTATGGCTACTGGTGGTGCTGCTGTATATGATTAGCGAAAATGTTTCGGGTACGTTAATTCGTCCCCTGTTAGTCGATCGCGGCTTGTCTTTATCTGACATTGGTTGGTTACTGGGTGTAGTCAGCTACGTTTCTAGAATTATCGCTGCGTTGATGGCAGGAGTGCTGATCGGACAGTGGGGGCGTAAGCGTTCGCTCATTACCTTTGGCGTTATTGCCAACGTTGCTGCGCTGTTGTACATCTTACCTGCTGCTGGTGTTGCGAGTCCGTCGATCCTCTACGCGGTGTGCATTCTCGTGAGTGGGTTACAAAGTATGGCATACACCGCCCTTCTCACCGCGATGATGGATCGCAGCAATCCTACTACCGCAGGTACTGATTATACAACTCAAATTTCAGTCGCGTTTGTGGGTGTGGTTGCTACTACAGTTCTGGGTGGAATGGTGGCTGATGCGATCGGATATACACTCACGTTAATCATCGGTGCCGTTGTGAGTTTATCAAGTATGCTGTTGATTCCCAAAGTATACAAAGACAGTCACTAATTTTAATTGGGTTTCTTGCCAATCCTGGGAGAGTTGCAGTCAAGGAAAAGCAAATGGGTTATGAAATGGTAAAATTGTTGCCTAATTCTTCTAGAGTTTTCCCTTCAGAATCAACTTGGAATCAACAACTTCAGTTGCCAAATCAAGTTGCCAAAAATCAGCTATTAGAAGAAAAAGTCCGATAGTAATCACAACCGGAAATAGTAGCACGTAATGCGCGATCGCTAATCATACTATCAAATTTGATTCTTTCTGGCGACCGCTCATCTTCTCCAATTCGGAAAACACCATTTCCTTGCGGTACTAATACTTCTCCATCTCCCCAAACTGGGTAGATTATCCACAACTTATCTTGACGTAAAATAATCCAAAAATTGGAGTACCAGGGATTATGAGAACGGTAATGTCCTGTATAAGCTAACCATTGAGGAGGATAGTCAAATGTTTTGGTTTGGGTGTAGCGAGCGATCGCATACCATTGCTCTCCATAAAACACTTCTACTACTTGATTATCCGACCGCTTAAAAGTTAAAAGAAAAAGCGCAAATTCGGTATGATTAACATAAAAACTATCCCCATAACGCCGTTCTAAAATAATTTGCGTATCCTGGTATTCTAAAATTAAATGTTGATTTTGGACAATAAAAGTAAGTTGTTTGTTATCTCCCAAGTAAGTACCTGCATAATCATTAGCATTCTCAATGACTGTCGGATGATTAATTGCAGGTAATGAAGGTAATTCTTGACCTGAAAGTTCAGCTGTAATCAACTGGAGTGCTACTCTAGATATTTCCCCAGGATTCCCTGGTCTGTTGCACAAGACAACAACTCCCAGTCCATTATCCAAATCAAATGTAATATTGGAAAGATGACCGATCGTTCCCCCATGATGAAGGATGTAATTGTGGTTATTAGATTTCTCGATCGCTAAACCATATCCATAAAAAACTTCTTCAGTTTGATTAACTTTAATTACTGGCTGAACCATCAAATTAAAACTATTTTCCGAAATAATTTGCCTTGACGATGTACGTCCTTTATTTAATAAAAAGCGCAGGTAAATTGCCATATCCAAAGGTGTAGAAGCAATACTACCATCAGCAGCACCATATTCCAACCAAGGTGCTGGTACAAGAGGGTAATTTTGCGAGTAAGGACGGTCATCATAAAAGCGTTGATAACCAACAGCTAATCGGTTTCTTATAGCATTGGTAATCGCAGGTTCGGTATTAATCATACCTAAAGGTTGAAGAATACGTTGGCGCAAAATCTCTGCGTAACTTTGACTGATTAAATGTTCTAAAACACAACCAAGAGCTTTATAACCAACATTAGAATAATGAAAATATTCTCCCGGTGGTGAAGTAGCTGAACTTTGTGCTAAAGCGACAACTTCATAATGAGAATTAGGCGTAAAGTCTCTACCAGTAATAATACCCGCAGTATGGGAAAGTAAATGATGAATAGTAATCGGTTTGTAGATAGATTTTACTCCAAACCAAGGTAGGTATTGAGTGACGGGTGCGTGTAAGTCTAATTGTCCAGCTTGGTAAAGTTGAAGTAAGGCAATGCTAGTGAAAGATTTACTAATTGAGGCAATAGGAAATAAAGTTTCGGTGGTGACAGGAATATCGGCGGTAATGTCGGCTTTACCGTAAGTGCAAATATGCAACAATTGTTCTCGATCTGTAATTGCAATAGCTAGACCTGGAGTATGATACTCCTGCATTTTTTGACCAATGAAATGGTCGAGTTGATGAAGTGCTTTGTGAAACTTATTCATTCGTTTGTATTATCATTCCTTCTTTCTAATCTTGATAAATATTCCATTAGCAATAGCGTGGGAATGGATGAGATTACCTCATCGCCGTCTCGGTAGCGAAACATCTTGGGAATACAACCAACTTCTATGGTAGCTGCTATATTTTCATAGCGTGGGGTGTAGTCAATTGTGCAGTAAATTTGATTTTCTTGGCAACCAGCCAGTACAGCTGCAATAATATTTCCGTGACTAACAGGTTGGTCAGTAATGGTTAGCCAATAACCCAAATACTGTATCTGAAAGTGTGTATCATCTTGTTGGCGACAACGTTGAGGTTCAAGAGTTGTCCACTGGAGAAGTAGGGAATGCAAGTTAGGGTTAGACATCTGTAATTGAGTCATATTTTACTCAACAATAATCATTATAGTATAAGTGTACTACAAAGAAAAATAAAATGAGTTACGATAACGCTTGTAAATATTTAGCAGAAAGGTTTCCGGGTGATTTTATTCGCTGGCTTTTAGGAATAGAAGCGACTAGAATCAGAGTATTAAAAACTGAACTGGATGTAGAACCAATTCGTGCGGATTCAGTTAGCTTTTTGCGAGTAGCTAACCGAATTTTACATTTAGAATTTGAAACTGATGCTTATTCTCAACCGCCTATTCCTTTCCGAATGTTAGATTATTCGGTGAGATTGAAACGAAAATATCGTCGAGATATAGAACAGTTCGTTATCTTTTTGCAGCAGACTTCTAACGAGATTGTTTTTACCACAGAGTATCAAGATAGAACTACAACTCACCGCTATGGGGTAATTCGTTTATGGGAACAAGACCCGGCTATATTTTTAGATAATCCTGGTTTGTTACCTTTGGCGGTATTGGCGAGGAGTGATGACCCGGAAAGTTTGCTGGAACAGGTTGCTCAAAGGGTTGATAGAATCGAAGATAGCGAACAGCAACAAGGTATTGCTACCTGTACAAGTATTTTAGCTGGTTTGCGGTTGAATAATGATATAATCAGTCAATTTTTTCGGGAGGATATTATGCGTCAATCGGTTGTTTATCAAAGAATTTTACAAGAAGGAAAACAAGAAGGTAAAAAGGAAGAAGCACTTTCTATTGTATTGCGTCTATTGAGATATGTTTTTGGGGAATTACCTGAAATAATTGTGAACCGAATTGAAGGTTTGTCAACCCAACAGTTAGAGGATTTAGCAGAAGATTTATTTGAATTTTCTGAGTTAGCAGATTTAGAAGCTTGGTTAGGATATCCTCGTGAATAGATGTAGGATGAATGATTATGCGGCAATCGGTTGTTTATCAAAGAATTTTCCCAGAAGGAAAACAAGATCGCCATCCATCCAGCACGGGCTATATTTGTGTTTCCTATGCCTGCTAAATCCACATATTTCCAGTAAGCAGCAACGGCAGTTAAAGGGCAAACAATTCCCGCAAAGTGTTGGTTAATTTGCACCTTTATTGTAGTTAGACCTGCGTGTTTAATAAAGTTTTCCGCAGTTTCTTTTTGCAGCTTAACTTTCACTGCCATTTGTCGATAAGTCAAAGCGTAAGTCCGATCTGATAAATAGTAAGAACTAGTGGCAAATTTGCCCCAAGTCCAGATAAATGGTGAAGCTAACTTGATGTCATTGAACGCTGATGAAGATAAAGGTGATAGAGACGCATAGCTGTATTGTGAATTGGGCATAAATGAAAAACAAAGAAAATTAGTTAGACGTAGGTTTATATTGAGTTTCCTACTATATAAGCTATAAACGAAAATTGTCAATAATTATTTCTAAAAAAAAGAAGTAATAAATAGTATTTTTTAGCTGTTACAGATGTTTAAAATTGGTCGCAATCTTCTGGTGTCCAAAAGTCTGCGATCGCATAATCCTGCAAGCGATCGGTAGCAGCTAATAACCCACATTCCGCACCCTCAACTGTCACAAGGGGGATGAAGGGAGGAATGGCTTTGTGGAAACACAATGAAAGTCAAGCTAATAACCGAAAAAATGGAATCAGGGAGTAATAACATCAAGAATGAGCCGAAAAAGGAGTAATTGTTGAGCATAAATTCAGCAATGAATGCAGCAGAATATCACCGCCAATATCCTAAACAAAAGCTGTGGCTCATCAATGAATTGGAGGTAAATTAGTCAATTAATTAATCACGAGTAGAATCCTAGTTAAATTAATAAGTAATAAGAACGACATGGTTGAGGGAAAAAACTCAAAATATGAAGTCGCTCGTCAGTTAAATTAGAGATGTATTTAAGACCTCTCTGAGAGCAACAATGAATAGATTGAAAGCATTGAAAAATCCATCGTAAAGTCGGGCGATTTGTCGGCTTACCTAACTGATTATTTACAGTAGAATTAGTCTGTTTCAAGCTTTGTCGAAGTAATCTTTGCCCCAAAGTATAGACCAACAAACATAATCCCATGACCAAAGCTAAAGCCTCAATCCGTTCAGGAGATTTGAGAAATACACTGTCAGTAAAAAACAATGGGTCTTTCAGAAAACCAAAACCCCTTTCTGCAGACTGTTGTTCCTTATATTTAATAATCATTTCGTCAGGACTTAGCTGACTAACATCCATGACATTAGTCGCCAGAATAAATCTGCCGCAAGCTAGAGTTTCTTGGTGGACTACACTACTATTTAGTTCTAGTTGTGCTGTGACTTTAAATTTCGGGGTTAGACTGTTAGTATCATCACTAGAATTAGTTCTGACTTTGGTAGTAAATGGAACAACTTTAATGACGGTTAAGCTGTAATATTTTAATTGTTTATCTAACCGTTTAGCTGCCGATATTGCATCAGCTTCACAAGCAAATAGAATAGTTGATAAATCTCGCAACTTTCGCTCAGATTCTTGTTTATTTTTGACTATATTTTTGGTTAACTTCCTTTGGTCAGATTCCCGACGAGAATCGCTTTCTACCACTAACCATCTTTGCGCTACTCCGCCATAATTACTGTGATGTTCTGACCAAGTATAACCCACCAAACAACTCGGAGTAAAATCTGTTAGTTTTAGTTGAGATACTAACTGCTGCGCTTGTTTCAAGCTTTTTGGTACTCGGCTTAACCATTTAATATTGGTCAGCATTTCTAAATTAGGTGCGGTATATAATGCACTATCAGCTACCATTAAAGTATCCAGATTGAATTGCTGTTTAAACTCTTGCATAATTTGAGCAAATACAGCTGAATCTGATTCATTACCGTCCCCGACTCGGAAAAATAATGGGACATCGCCATCCCCACTACAAATTAGGTCTACCATAAATTGTTTTAAGTCAGGACGATGGTCACGCGAGTAGCCGTAAGTAATTTTTATTGGTACAGGTGTGGTTTCCTGATTGGTATTTGATTTGTCAGAGTTATCTGGGTCTATTTCTGCTGAAGAAACATGGCATACTGGCGATAATAATTTATATTCTCCATGCAGATGAAATGAAGAGGAATCTAAATGTCCTGTTTCCAGGTTTACCTGAAACTTTTTGGCAGCAGCTAAGGCAATTATGGCGAAAATTAGACTGGTTCCAGCGACGTATAATTTATCTAAAACTCTTCCTAATCGGTAATCATTAAGATGTTCTGGTCTTACTCCTTCGCCGATTAAATGTTCAGTTGCTTTTCCTGAAAAAAACTTAGAAAATAAATATAATGGTGCTGATACTAATCCCAGTCCATTGAGCAACATCGCCTTTACTACTTGACCTGGACTGACTATTTCTCCTGGTTGTTCTCCCACTATTTCGTTGATTTTCTCTACTATTCCTATTTCATCAATTAACCCGGCTACTAGCCCTAGATGGTCGAGGTCTTCTATGGTCGTCTCTATCTCTAATGGATTATTCATCTGCTTCTTTGAAAAAGAAAACTGCTTTATTTTTACCATGCTGGTTAATTATTTTTAACCCCAGAAAGGGAGGCTAAAAATAGTAAATTTTTCCATCGGCGATGGAACCATCGCCATCTCACTCTACGGGACTAAATGACAGAAATCTTTAAGCATTTTTACTCAGAGTATTAGTGCCAACTTACTTCTTCTGGCTTTGGGACTCCGTGTGACAGTTTTGGGTGCGGAATGTGGGTAATAAGGTAGCAATGGCTTCTTTAGTAACTAAATTATCTATATTGTCAACATAGTATAGGGATGTTTTGCTCAAAAAGTGTCACAAAAATTGGCACATTTTAGATGTTAAAAAAGATTCTAATTTGGGCTGATTTTTACTAGTGGAAATTAGTTATTTTGTGAAATAGATTTTTGCTCTGGTTCTTTTTGTCCAGAGGTGATTTGCACTGGTTGATTTGCAGAACTGGGTAGGCTGGCTTGGTTTTTCTTATTGCCAATTTTGGATGAAAACCAATGTTTTACTCCGGCAATCCAGTTTTTACCATTGATCATCACAGAAATAATTACCCACGTAGCTAACCCTGTAAAGAAGCTGAGGAGGAGTACTAAGGTAAAAGTGTTTAGAGAATGAGAAGTAAAAGGTTTATTAATAAGTATTTCTCCTGGATTTTGCTTGATCCAATAGGGGACACTAGTTGCTACAATTCCTGCTGCGCCTATGCTAAAGCCTACTGCTTGGATGGTCTTTTGTAGGTTGCGATCGCGCTCTGCCTGCTCAATCTCCACCAAACCCCTTATACTAGCAATAGCTTGGTCTAACAATTGAGCACCAGGCTTTGAATAATTTAAATCCGCTTGAATTTGCAATGCAAAGGTTTGGCTTTCTCGTTCTACAAATCGATTAAAGAACTCCAGATTATCATTTACTTCCTCTTGCAAGCGTTTCAAAGTTCGCTGATAATTTCCACTGTGAATATTAATCGTATTTCCCGCATTTTCTAGCGTGCGAAATTGGAAAGTATATTGCGGCGCAGTTTTCAAGAGTTCTTTTAAATTGGTTTTTAAAAGCTCTAAATCAAGTGAATCTGGTAATTGCGACTTACTAGTAATTTGGTTTTGGACTAATTTATCAAGTTGGTGGTAATGTTGACGACTCATTTGGAAAACATGAGTGATTTTATGATAATATAAAAACAGTTCTGGTAAATCAAAATAGATTTTTCGCAGTTGTTCTGAAGTGGTATTAGTAAAATAGAACAGCACGAGAACGCGAGTTTGAGAAGTTCTGGATCTGCTAAACTCTAAAATGTAACCATCTAAAAACTTCTCAGCTTCATAAAAATCAGGATATTTGTCATCAAGTAACTTATTTAGCAGCTTTTCAGCGTGAGGGATTAATTTTTCGGGTTTATCAGGTTTAGGGATATTTAAATAAGCAGTAATCAGGAAAGTTTGACCGAGAAAATGTTTTTCATCGGCTAAACTTAGGCATTGATTTGGGTTAAATGAAGGTATTTCTGTTAAGTTGACATTATCAAAACTGGGATCTTCAGGACGAAAAATATTAATTAACAAAGCGTAGCTATCGCTAATCTTTTGGGGGTATAGCAAAAGACGGTATAAAGGTTTAGGTTTGTTAGGATTGAGGTTTTTCTCTTGACTGGACAAGCTGAAAAATTGTTTGCCTGATTTCTTAACATTTAGTAATTCATACTTATTTGATTCGGGGAACTTTTGCCGAAATTCCGGGAATGGATTACGATCGAAATCAAATATTTGATTATAATGATTTTTTAGCAAGCTTTCATATTTGTCTTTGAAGGTTTGCGGGGGTTCGTTAATGGGAGTTTGCGAATCTAAATCTGTGCCAGATTGCAGAGTGAAAGCGAATAAATTAACATTTACGGCGTAATAAACTAGATCAGCTTGATCGGACATTGTGGTTAAGATGGCGAATTGTTTTCTGGGTTATTAGGTTGATTATCCTTAATTATCCTTTGGATTTCGTATTTATTTTCCAAAATATCTATAGGCGGGTTGTCTGTATTTGTTTCATCGTCTGTCTCACTTTCATCATCCATATCACAGCGAACTTTAGCCCAATTAGTTTGGTTTAATATTTGATTGATTTGGGGATATTTGCTACACCATCGGAGAATTGTCAAGGCAATTTTATCAGGTGTATCAACGGAATTTAAATCTTCAGCGAGTTGATTTAGGTCTTGCCAAATTGTAGGATTAAATAAATCGCTGCTTTCCTTAGCTTGTTCTAGTTCCAGCAAGGTGCGGAAGTCGAGAATCTTTTGCTGTGAATTAAATAATGGTTCCATAACTTTAACTTTTTCTCAAGGTAGGTTGTTGCGCTTCAGCGCTATTCTTTTTTTAACGCAGATGAATGCAGATGAACGCAGATAAACGCAGATGTTTACTTTGTCTCTTTGTCTTGGTTATAAACCAATCGGGCAAAAAGCAGCCCAATATTGAGGTTCGACAAAGGGTTGAGTTTTGGGAAAGTCGCAAAGTAGGATCATTTCTATTTGAATGAGTTGGGTTTCATTTATTTTAACTTCCTTTTGCAACCAAGTTAAAAAGTCTGGGCGGGAAACGCTTTTTAGCCATTTTTGGGCAGCTTGCAAAGCTAGGGGAATGTTGGAGATGTTCTCTAATTCTTGATAGAAACGAATCATTAAAAAGGCGGTGGAAAAATCGCTGACTGACCATAAACTGCTGACGACGTTTATTGCGCCAGCATAGAGAAAACCGCTGGGTAATCCGAGATATTCGTCGGTGAGAACTCTACCGACTAATCCAGTTTCGCAGGCGGAAAGGGTGACGAGGCGACAAGTTGGTAGGTTGAGATTGGTGAAGATTTCTTTGAGGGTTAATCCTTGGGTGAGGGTATCAAGGCGACGATCGCTTCGGAGGATAATATATCTATCTTTATTGTCTTTATCTTCTGCAATTTCTGGGGTGGCGGTGGGATTTGCCAAAAATAGGGCAGAGTTGAGAGGATTGTTGGAGTTGAAACTGCCGTGACAGGAGAAGTGGGCGTAGTAAGCTGTACTTAGTTGGGCTAAGTTTTCTGGGGAGTTGAAGGCGTTTTTGGTTGCTTTTTCATTTTTGAGGATGTGGGTGTCGGGGTTGAACTTGCGGGAAATTGTTTCGACTTCGATTTCTGTGTAACGTAGGTCTTTGGTGGGGTTTTGGATGGCGAACAGGGGTGTTTTTGGGGGTGTTTGGCGTTGGCGTTGGTGGAGGCGTTGCAAAAATTGGCAACTGGGGGCGTATTGTATGCCGTTGGTAAATAAATCGATGAGATATCCGGTTTTTTCTGTGTTGTCTGCTTTCTGTCTTTTGCCTTCTAAGGCGTGAAGTGGTAAGAGGTGTAAGTCGCAGTGGGGGATGAGGATTAGTTTTTCGATTGTTTCGGGGATTTGGTCGAGGATTTCGTTGAGGTGGAGTGAGGTGGCGAGGGTGGTGAGGCGACTGCTGAGGGTGTCGCCCCAGGTTTTTTGGCGGTAGTCGCTGAGGTAGTTGGCGATGGCGATGTCGAGTTGTTGGCGGTTTTCGGGGGGAAAGTAAAGGGGTTGGATTTGGATTTGATCCCCCCTAACCCCCCTTAATAAGGGGGGGACAGGATTTTCATCTTTTGTTAAGGGGGGGACAGGATCGTTCAAAGTCCCCCTTGTGAAGGGGGATTTAGGGGGATCTTCTGCTGGTGGAATTTGGATTTGATCCCCCCTAACCCCCCTTAATAAGGGGGGGACAGGATTTTCATCTTTTGTTAAGGGGGGGACAGGATCGTTCAAAGTCCCCCTTGTGAAGGGGGATTTAGGGGGATCTTCTGCTGGTGGAATTTGGATTTGATCCCCCCTAACCCCCCTTAATAAGGGGGGGACAGGATTTTCATCTTTTGTTAAGGGGGGGACAAGATCGTTCAAAGTCCCCCTTGTGAAGGGGGATTTAGGGGGATCTTCTGCTGAGGTGGTTACTATAAAGGTATAAAACCCTGATTCGGAAAATGGGGGAAGGTACCACTGGATGAGGGCGGTTTGGTGGTCGAGTAGTTGGGTAAAGTCGGGTAGTTCGGGTTTGACTTTTTGGGTGAGGGTGAAGTCGGGGTCGTTGATTTCTGTTACTAGTTCTGAGAGTTGCTGTTGTAGGGTTTTTAGTTGGGTTTCTAGGTTAGAAATGGGTGATGGGGAAGATGCTGTGGGGGAAATATTTCGTCCCTGAGTTTTGCTGTTGGTGTCTGTTTCGGTTTCTGTTGGGGATTCGTTGTTGTCGAGTTCTTGTTGAACTCGGAAGATTTGGCGACGGAGTTGGTGGAGGCGTTGTTTTTGGTCGGGGGTGGCGTTTTTGGGGTAAAGGTTGGTGTTGTCGAGGAGTTCGATTAGGGTGCGAGATTTGCTGCGTTCGATGGTGAGGAGGGCGGTTTCGTAGTGTTGGGCATTGATGCAGCTTTGCACCATGTTTTCGTAAATGTTCAGGGCGTTTTCGAGGATTTCTCGTTTGCTGCGTTGGGATGTCGCCCACTCCCGACTTTGTTCGACGGCAGATATGGCGTTTTCATATCCGTAAATGGCGTTTTCCCAGTCTTGGAGTTCAAATGCGAGGTCGCCAAGGTTGCGTCCTGTTTGCAGACAGTCAAGGGGATAAGCTGAAGGTGTCCGAATTTCTAAGGCTTCTCGATAACACTTAATTGCTTGCTTAATATTATCAGTTCTCTCTCCCCTGATTCTGTCAGAGTAAGCAGTTGCCAGATTATTTTGCGTCATTGCCCAATCTTGGGGAAAAGCTTCACGGGTGTAGACAGTGAGGGCATTGGTGTAAAATGCGATCGCACTCTCCAGATTTTCTCCCCTGTCTCCCCTGATTCTGTATAAGTAAGCATTTGCCAGATTATTTTGCGTCATTGCCCAATCTTGGGGAAAAGCTTCACGGGTGCGGACAGTGAGGGCATTGGTGTAAAATGCGATCGCACTCTCCAGATTTTCTCCCCTGTCTCCCCTGATTCTGTCAGAGTAAGCATTTGCCAGATTATTTTGCGTCGTTGCCCAATCTTGGGGAAAAGCTTCACGGGTGAGGACTGTGAGGGCATTGGTGTAAAATGCGATCGCACTCTCCAGATTTTCTCCCCTGTCTCCCCTGATTCTGTCAGAGTAAGCATTTGCCAGATTATTTTGCGTCATTGCCCAATCTTGGGGAAAAGCTTCACGGGTGTAGACTGTGAGGGCATTGGTGTAAAATGCGATCGCACTCTCCAGATTTTCTCCCCTGTCTCCCCTGATTCTGTATAAGTAAGCATTTGCCAGATTATTTTGCGTCGTTGCCCATTGTTGGGGAAAAGCTTCACGGGTGCGGACTGTGAGGGCATTGGTGTAAAATGCGATCGCACTCTCCAGATTTTCTCCCCTGTCTCCCCTGATTCTGTCAGAGTAAGCAGTTGCCAGATTATTTTGCGTCGTTGCCCAATCTTGGGGAAAAGCTTCAGGGGTGTAGACTGTGAGGGCATTGGTGTAAAATGCGATCGCACTCTCCAGATTTTCTCCCCTGTCTCCCCTGATTCTGTCACAGTAAGCATTTGCCAGATTATTTTGCGTCATTGCCCAATCTTGGGGAAAAGCTTCACGGGTGCGGACAGTGAGGGCATTGGTGTAAAATGCGATCGCACTCTCCAGATTTTCTCCCCTGTCTCCCCTGATTCTGTATAAGTAAGCAATTGCCAGATTATTTTGCGTCGTTGCCCATTGTTGGGGAAAAGCTTCACGGGTGTAGACTGTGAGGGCATTGGTGTAAAATGCGATCGCACTCTCCAGATTTTCTCCCCTGTCTCCCCTGATTCTGTTACGGTAAGCAATTGCCAGATTATTTTGCGTCGTTGCCCATTGTTGGGGAAAAGCTTCACGGGTGTAGACTGTGAGGGCTTTGGTGTAAAATGCGATCGCACTCTCCAGATTTTCTCCCCTGTCTCCCCTGATTCTGTCAGAGTAAGCATTTGCCAGATTATTTTGCGTCATTGCCCAATCTTGGGGAAAAGCTTCACGGGTGTAGACTGTGAGGGCATTGGTGTAAAATGCGATCGCACTCTCCAGATTTTCTCCCCTGTCTCCCCTGATTCTGTCAGAGTAAGCATTTGCCAGATTATTTTGCGTCATTGCCCAATCTTGGGGAAAAGCTTCACGGGTGTAGACTGTGAGGGCATTGGTGTAAAATGCGATCGCACTCTCCAGATTTTCTCCCCTGTCTCCCCTGATTCTGTATAAGTAAGCAATTGCCAGATTATTTTGCGTCGTTGCCCATTGTTGGGGAAAAGCTTCAGGGGTGTAGACTGTGAGGGCATTGGTGTAAAATGCGATCGCACTCTCCAGATTTTCTCCCCTGTCTCCCCTGATTCTGTTACGGTAAGCAATTGCCAGATTATTTTGCGTCATTGCCCAATCTTGGGGAAAAGCTTCACGGGTGTAGACTGTGAGGGCATTGGTGTAAAATGCGATCGCACTCTCCAGATTTTCTCCCCTGTCTCCCCTGATTCTGTCAGAGTAAGCATTTGCCAGATTATTTTGCGTTTGCGCCCATTTTTCTGGGTTATTTTCAACAGTACGAACGGAAAGTACAATTTCGTAGGCAGCGATGGCAATTTCTAAATTATCAGCCCTTCTGCCTCTAGGAAACTCACTAATTTTAATACCGATATTTTCAATTAAAGCAGCATATCCTTCCGCTTCTTCTGGGTTATCTATTCCCCCCAAGAATCCAGTCATTGTTTGTTGCAGAACTGGAATAAAATTAAGATTCAGCTTATCTAAATTTGCTTGCAATACTCCATAAATGTGCCGCGAATCTCCGCCAAAATTCTCAACTTCTGTCTGTACCAGCAATTGTAAAAATGTTAAATAATCATTTAGCGAGTTATTCTCCACCTCATTACCCGCATCGGATGTAAAACCCAAAAATTCCCCCAGCTGACTAGCAAGATTTCGCAAAAAATTAGCTTCATTTTCGTTTCCCGCCTCCGCCAACTGTGCCGCTACTGCCTCGCAAACTTGCAAAAACTCCAAATCCAACAAATCCGAGTTTGCCTGTAAAATCTCTGGTTCTTCCCCACTAGGACAATTTAGCAGTTGTTGAATCAGATTGAGATAATTTTGAATACGATTTTCATCCATTGAGTGTTACCTTGAGCACTCCTACTGTTCGAGTGTAACTAAAAACACTGCTAACTTCCTCAAAATCCCAAATTTCTTTAACTATTGATGAGTTGATGCAAAGTAAAGCGGTTCCTCAACCCAGTTTTCTCGATACTGCCCAAAATCCTGCAAAATCAGTGGAACGGACTCTTCTGATAAAGCTCGCGCATTACTTTTGGGTTGATCTCGATCCATCTGTTGCACCAGTCCACTGTGTTCCACCATAGCCACTGGATCGCATGACTGTCTGTAATTGTTTCTAACTCGTTATGCTGAAGTTCAGCTGTTAACCTTGGCGATCGGTCATCATGATTGGCTTTATCCTAGCTCTCATTCTGTTTATTAGTCCAACTTTGATTATTTTGTCGATCGCGTTGAGTAAGTTTGGCTTGGTTTGGAGTTTACTTTGGATATTGGCAGGCTCAATAATGGGTGGTTTGCTATTTGCGATCGCAGGTGCCGTATTCTACACACTACAGATACAGTGGGAGGATCGCCAAACTGGACCACCAGAGTCAGGTGCGATCGGTGCAGGTCTAGGTAGAAGCATTGTCACGCTGGTTTTTATGGTGATATTTGGTTGGATTGGCTCTGGTTGCGGAGCTTTTCTTGCATTCAAATATTTGTCTTCTCGATAGTACAAGCAGCGTTCAGTTTAGATAACTTCATCTTTTTATGCTTATATTTGCATAAAGTTACAAAACTGTATGTTTTGTAACAAATTTAATGAGTTAATAACTGTAGTCTCCCCTTATCCCCTGACCCGGAACCAATTTATGTTTGACTTAACTGCTGCCGACTACTCTCTCTTGTCTTGGATTCAACAGTCTGGAATAGCCGCACACTCTCTGTCCCTCCGCTTCCATCTGGGGAGTTTAATCGTTTGTTGTCAAACTCTTGAAGATGCAACTAAGTTATGGGAACTCCGCTCCATCCTCCAGCTTTCTGGTATCGAGTTGTGCTTTCGAGTCAATGGCGTTTTTTATATGGCTACCGCCATTAGATAATTGCAGAAATAATCAAAACCTAACCCTGGATAAGCTTTTGGCTTTGTCACATTATTTGGGATCGATCGCGAATAGTCGAAGCTTATAGACAAAGCCTAAGTTCAGCAAATGTGGCTATTGTGGGTTTTCTACTTGAGTTTTAATCGTTTGCCAAACAGATAACACTCCATCCATCCATCCCTGTGCAAAAGTAATCCGGCAAGGGGGATCTACTTCTAGTAAGTAAGCGAAGTCCGCATCCAATTGACGTGCTTGTTGGGGACAGTCTTTCAAATCCAGGTAAGAAAATAGATAGTCGAGCACATCTTCATCGAGGGCAGTTGCGAGAGACTGAACTCGTTCAAAATGGCGGAAATCTTTGTAGGATAACTTAGCACTGGAACGAATTCCTAATTCAAATCCTTCTTGACGAACTTTGTTGAGGAGTACTTTCTTTTCTGACTGAAGGCGTTGGACTAAATTTTCGTCTTCGGCAACTTGGGTTTTGAGTTCTTCGATTGTAATAGCCATCTCTAATGCCTCCTGGCAAAGGGCGGAAATATTGAAGCGTTGCTTGACGGGTTGAAGTCGGGCAAACAGTGACTCTGGAACTGCTATGGTAACTCTTTGACTCACAACTCCCTCCCGCGTTCTGTCTACTCTTATACAATATCAGAGCTAATTGCATAATTGCTGCTAATTAAACAATTTGTTACATAACATACAGAATGACATGGTAAAGTATGCAATAGGGGAACACGAGCATAAGGCAGTGGTGTTCTCATCCCCGGCTTTAGGTGTTCACCCGCTAACCCACAATTCTGCAAACAGTCTACAAATCAACTTACCTTTGGATTCATAGAGTAAGTCTTGAGGACTCAGAAAATGCCAAGTCAGAATATAGATTTAATCCGAATCCTCTTCCAAAGCCGCTTAGCGACTCTTGAGCATCTCTTGAAGTCAGCGAAGACTCATTTTTGTGATGACGAGTCGTTCCTAAATAAGCGCATTGCGGCTGATATGTTGCCCTTCGGTACACAGATTGCTTTCACCTGTAATCAACCACGCAACTTTGCCCTCTGGTGTGATGGCAAACCAGCGAATAATCTAGATCCAGATGTGACATCTCTCTCGCAGGCATACGAACACATAGCAAACACTATCAAAGGAAATAACTATGGCAGTAGCAGGAAAATTGGAACTTACCATCAAAATCAATGACTTCACCAGAACTCGTCCACTGTGGACATTGGTTATTAACGCAGGAACCAGTTGGCACGCTGCCGTTGGAACATTTCAAACTGCTTAACAGTTGGCAAGAACCTTCCACACAGGTATAGCCTGTTGGACAAGGGTTTGCCGAGTCGCACGTAGGAGAAAGCGCATTACGCGCACAACATCTCCCTCGACCATCATTTCCGGCTGTTGGATCGCAGGCGTAACCACTATGGCAATAAAGACCGTCAGTGCCATCAGTATCTCTCAAGCACGGCGAGATGGCGGGTTCCCCCCAACTGCAATATCCTAGAGTTTGCGCTTTAGCAGGAGTTGGGAGTAACAACAATAAAGCCACGATTACAACTACACAAACACGAAAGAATGCTGGGTTTTTCATGAGTATAGGTTAACAAGTATTGACTTGAGGATACTATTTTTCTAAAGCCAACAGTTTATATTAAATTTCGTAGTTATCTTTCAGAAAAGAATCTATAACACTTTCCATCAAATCAAATTGATTGGCATTCTTATTACCCTGCCAATGCTGAAGTGCCTCGATATTTCTAAAAGTTAATACCGCCTTTAAGCGACCTATTCCTTCCTCATAAATGTAGAGCGGAATTTCTTCTATCTCTGGTAGCGGTTGTTTCGCTTTTTCTGACCAGCAAGCCTGCAACGCAGCTAATCTACCTTCCAAGTCAGAGTGTTGACTGCTAATTTCAGCCATCAACTTAGCCGTTTCATTTGGGTCGGGAATTAATATATCATCTCGATCGAAAAAATAGTCGTAAGGAGGTTGTAATAACTCTTTATTTGATGGATCGTTTCCATCAAATAATCTATTAACTATTCTAATCTTAGTGACTTTAGCTGCTCGTCTATTAATTCTTTTATCGAAAAAGTCAATAGCTTTTACTGCCCGCTCAAAAGAACGAACATCTAACAACATTTCGTTATCTCTAAAGAAAAAATCTCCCATTACGATCGGGCGATGTTCTTTAGAAAGTTGATTATATGAAATTTCAAATCTTAGTTTTTTGGCTTCATGTTCGTACTCCCATCGCCACCGATTTAGTTGAGATTCAAAATATACACATTTCAGCTTTTGGAAAGCTCCTATCACAGTTTTCTGGTTGAACACCTGATAATATATTCTGACTGGCTGCTGTGCTTCTCCAGTTAACGTGGTAATTAAATATCGATCGGATTTCATAAATAAACGCTAATCAGTATTGACAATTTTATTAAATCATAACTAAATAGTTACCCCTTGGTAACAGCAGTAAGATTAAATATGTATAAAGCCATCCGAGGAAGACATGATGAACCTTCCACTCACCGATCTATATGAAACCGACTTTTACGCTTGGACACAAAAACAAGCTGACTTATTGCGTCAACGTGACCTAAATAATCTTGATCTTGAAAATTTGATTGAGGAAATAGAATCTTTGGGTAAACAAGATAAACGAGAATTAGTAAGTCATTTAAAAATTTTGATTGCCCACTTACTAAAGTGGGAATTTCAACCTACCCATAGATCTAGAAGCTGGGTATTTACAATTCGTGAACAACGCGAAGAGATTGAAGACCTTTTAGAAAGAAGTCCTAGTTTAAAACCTTATCTGTCAGAAGCAATTGAAAAAGCTTACAAACGTGCGATAACTTTAGCGGCTAAAGAAACAGGCATGAAACTTCGAGAATTTCCTTCTCTCGTTCACTATACCTGGGAAGCAATAGAAAACTCTGACTTTTTACCCGGAATTCACCTCGATTCTGATGAAGATTTGCTTGATTAACAGTTGAGGACGGAATTAATCATATAAACTTCACTGCTGTTTCCAGCTTATTCCTGCATCCCTTCGTATAACAATCGGGCAAATAATCGCGCACCATCATCTTTTTTCAGTTCGCCGTAAGCGGGAGGTTGTCGAAAACCCACTACTCGCAAATCTGATAATAATTCGGGATGAAATTGGCAGGTAAACGAACGCCGAATTAGTTTACTTTCAAAATCTTTGTAATTGATACAAGTAGCCGAACATTCCGTCAATACCTCGCCTTCATGAGCAGTTGAACAAAGTATTTCGATCGTATATCCCACATTCCGCACTTCAAAATGAAGCATAGTAATAATACAAGAAGCTGCGAGAAAATCAAGTAGAAATACTCAACTACCTCCTTTAACAAAAAGTAGGAAAATTATTAGAGAAATCATCAAGCGCCAAAAAAGTGAGGAAAGATGCAAGAGTTGTTGAGTAAAAATTTAGATCACTTAGGAATAGTAGCCGGAATAATTGATGAAATCGGAATCGAACAGAAAATCAATGAAATTCTGGATTGTGATGTGAGAGAAAAAGTAAGTGCCGGGAAAGTTGTCAAAGCTATTTTGCTGAATAATTTAGGGTTTGTGACCAAGCCTTTATATTTATTCAATTACTTTCATCGGCAGAAATCTTCTCTAATTACAAAGCTCAACAATCAGACGAAAGAGGCTTCCGCTTTCTCAAAGATCCACTTTTTTTTGCTGATAGTGTATTTCTCAAATCCCCGCGTCGAATTCCAGCAATGGCGATGTTAATGGGGTTAGCTTTATTAGTTTATTCCTTGGCTCAACGATATTTACGTAACCAGCTTCAATTCAGGAAATCAACTGTGAAGAATCAGCTGGGTAAGCCAGTTAAGAATCCAACTTTACGCTGGATTTTTCAGCTATTTCAAGGTATCCATCTCTTAACTTTCTCATCCATAAAACAAGTCAATAATTTAACTGAAGAATTGATTAATATCCTTCATTTCTTTCCTGAATCATGTCAACGCTATTATCTAATTTCCACTGCTTAAGTCCCTGATTTTATGCTCTGAACAATTTGACAAATTAATCATTTTTTCCCGGACTTGACTCTTCATTGTCTAGTCCTACTGGCTCATTTTTATTTGTTCTACTTTCACTCTGATTCTCTCTATATCCGGCAGATTTTCACTGCAACCACTCTCCAGCAAGCAAAAGATTTCTCCGTATTATCTGATGCTACATTTTGAAGTGCGGAATGTGGGTTTTAGGTAATCAATTGTTCTGAATCACGCAAGAAGAAGGTAAGTTTTGCGTATAATTATTCTCGCCTTCACGAGTGTTGCTGAACAGTTCTATTTGACCTTGGGAATTTTTGCGCCAATTTGTCGCTTCTACGATAATCTGTGGTTTTCGTTCTTCTCGACTCCAGGGGGCTGGTTTTTGGGGTTCTGATTCTCTGGGCGACAGTCCGGCGCTATAATCGGTCAGGTCTTGCCAAATTTCTTCACTCCGAAACGGCATGGAAGGAGATTCAGGTAAACCACCACGTCCGGTGACGGTAAAAGTATTTTCCCCCGGTCTGGCACAACCGACAATAATCTTCCCCGCCAGGTCTGGTAGTTGACTGGTTAATTCGACTAATGTGGTACTCGGTTGTACTTCAGGAGAGTTAATCGAGACGATGCCGGAAACGCCTAATTGAGAGGAAGCGGTAATTTGACTGTTGGGGGAGAGAAAGATTCCTTGGGTAGTAATTTGAATGTTACCGCCTTGTCCTTGCAAGGCATTGGCGGTGATGATGCTGTTTTGCAAAGCGGCTAAGATATTGCTGTTGATGTTAATGTTACCACCACTAGCGGTTCCTTGGGCTTCTACTGTAATCTGACTGCGATTCTGTAACCGAACTGTTTGTGCGTTGATGGTTAAATTGCCCCGTTCCCCGGAAATTGCGGCTACTGCGATTTGTGCGTTGCGATCGAGCAACACCGAGTTTGCTTGAATGTCCACATTTCCCGCTTGAGAATTTCCTCTACCTGCTTGGGTGGAAACAGAACTACCGATTTGAAAGTTATTGGCTGTGAGTAGTCCACCATCTCGAAGGATTAACTTATTGGTGGTAATTCTAATATTACCTGCATCGCCAAGCCCACTACTGGAATTGGCAAATAAACCATTACCCTCAAAGCTGTCGCCACCTGCAATTTCAATCTGATTTCTGGCATTTATTGTAATGTTTCCACCTTTTCCGGTTCCAGTATTGGCGTTGGCGATCCGAACGCCTACTCCCGACCGCATTAATAATTCACCCGTATTCACGGTGATATCGCCTGAATCACCCATAAGGCGGGAAAGAGAAAAAATTCCCGCTGTTGGGATATTGGTGTTGCGACTGCTTGCTCCTCGTAATTCTACTCGTTCGGAAGCGTTGATGGTAATTTCTCCTGTCCGACCGCTACTTTGGGTATCGTTAGAAATGGTAGCTTCTTGGATTAGTAAGCGACGGGTATTGAGAGTTAACTGACCGCCATTACCCCGATCGTTAATTCGAGCAATGATTCCTCCCGGACTAGTATTGACTAATTCAATGTTTTGGGAAGCATCGATCAGTAAGTTACTGCCAGTGCTTTCTGGTTTAGAACCGAAGGTGTTAGCATTAATTTCTGCCCGATCGCGCACGCCCAAAGAGTCAGTTTCGATCGTCAACAATCCCCCATTTCCAGAAGCTCCCGGTCGTACTTGGGAAAATATACCACTACTGAAGCGACCATTTGTAGAAACACCAACTAAATCAATTTGCGATGCCACAATATTCATATTGCCAATATTGCCAGACCCATAAATATTGGTGGCAATTCGAGCGCCGTTACTCAGGTTTAAACTATGAGTATTTAAGTACAAATTACCTGTATTTCCTGCACTTTGAGACAAGCTAAAAATGCCGCTATTTACTTGTTGATTGGGATTAAAGTTGCTAGGATTAAAGTTGTTAGTTGAATTGATTGCGGAAGGATTTCCCGGATTCGCTACAGAAATATTTAAAGTGTAACTATCTCCTAGTTGTGCAGGTTTTCCTTCTAAGGGTGCGTCATCTCCTAAAGTGGTGCGAAAAGCCCCTACTCCCAAAATGTAAGTTCCAGGTTCTTTTAAGGTGGTAGAAATATAAGAATCTTGGCGAGATGTGCTACCACCCGCACCGTTGGTAGTGGGAGAGTCGTCGTTATTTGCGATCGCGGCTCCGGTAGTGCGATCGAACAAAAAAATCTGTGTATCAATGTTACCTGGATCGAAACGAAAATCAGTTTTTCGACCGCCATCAATATCGAAAATTACTTGCGTATCTGGTTGATTTGTAGCAAATTCATAGTAATCATACGCTGCTATTGCTGCTCCGAAAACTGTCGCCCCTAAAACAATTTGCGTTGGCGTTCTCGACACTGATATATAAGGAATTGTTTCGGCTGATTCTACATTTGGATTTGCGGTGTTGGTAAAGTTATCTGCACTAATTTGATAAGTAGTAATTCCGGTAAATGGATTAGTGACAAAATCTGTACTAATGCCGTTTAAATTGGCGGTTTCTCGCACTGCAACTGTAATATCTCCGGCTTTTCCTGCGCCTGTGGTTAAGGTGAGAATTTGTCCGCCCGATCGGAATTGTAAATTAGCGGCGTTGACTTGAATTTCTCCGCTATTGCTGTTACTGTTTGTGACTGTGGCGATAAATCCGCGATCGGCTAAATTTAAACTTCCACTAGGGTTGTTAATTGTAATTTTCCCGCTTTCTCCACTATTCTTTGTTGCTGAATATGTCAAGATTCCACTAAATAATCCATCAGCAGTAAACCCAGAAACCTCGATGTTTCCAGTAGCATTAATTTCAATATTTCCCGATGCAACACTTGTCTGAGTAACTGTTTGAATCCGCGAACCTGCTTGTAAATTCAGCGAAGCTGTATTGATAAAAATTGGATTTAATTCGTTGCTAATTAAGCTTTGTTGTCCCAAAGTTGTGGCTTGATTTGTATTAATTCTAATTGCCCCACTAACACTTTGTAGTTGACTGCCTGTTAAGTTTAAATTATTACTATTAATGTTGATTTCATTGGCTTGAATTTGTGCGTTTTGCAGGTTGATATCTGTGCCGACTAATGATAAAGTATTGGGTAAGTTTAAGTTGGCTCCTTGAATTTGGATTGCACTTTGAGCCATACCTTGTTGTAAACCAATTGGCACATTAATAGTTAACAGTGGTGGTGCTTGGGGATTAGTGGCGCTGAAACTTTGATTGTTGTTGAACAAAAAGCGATCGACCGTACTAGCCACAAAAGCACCTTTAATATCTAATCTAGCATTGGGGCCAAAAATAATTCCGTTGGGATTAAGAAAAAATAAGTTAGCATTACCTAACACGCCCAAAACACCATTAATATTTGACGAGTTTTTACCTGTTACTCTACTAAAAATATTCAGTATCCCTTGAGGATTTTTGAAATAAGCTGCCAGTCCATTTTCAATATTAAATTGTTGAAAGCTGTGAAATAAATTATTACCTACAGCCGTTCCCCCTTCAATAGTAAATCTATTGCCTTGGTTGAGTACATTAGAAGAATTGGGCAGGGTACTATCGGGAACAATTTGAGATTGTGCTAATTTAGCCCAACTAAAAAATAATAGCAAGTTTGCTGTAATATAAATAACTAAACTTTGACGTAACTTAGCTTTAGCCGTATTTATCAGAAAATTCTCCATCTTATTCATTTTTACAATTAATATAGGGAGTATTTGATAAATATTACCTGTTAAAGATTAACCAGAAATTAAATAATAATTAAGAAATAAAATTTTGACTCACCAGAAAACGTGCATGGAGGGGTAAATAAGCGCGAGTGTGTTATGAAGGGCAAAGTAATCCCGAAGTCTTGATTTATGTGCTTTTCAGCTATCGGTTGATTAGATCTTTTTTTGTCCAATTCGCGTTCAATTAACCAAAGTTATTACAGCGTCGTCACGAAAGAATAGGGTTTTCGTTTATGTTACTTCAACATTATAAGCTAAGATTTTGTACTACTTTGCCCCTCATAACACGCTCGCGCTTATTTACCCCTTCAAACCTGGTAAGGCATTGAAGGCAGAAGCGCTGGAATTGAAGAAACAGCAGAAGCAGGCTTTAGCGGGGGAAGTTCCTAAAGTCGATGAAGCAGGAAGTGAACCACCTACTAAGTACTTATGCAAAATTAATTGTATATTCTTTGCCAAAGTCTCGAATGACTTTTTCCACATAATCAACTAAATTTTGCCAGCTAGAATAAGCATCTATTTCTATCCATTCATATTTCATGAATCGCCAGAGAATTTCGATTAAGTTAAGTTGTGGAGAGTAGGATGAGAGCCAAAATATCTCTAAATTTTTCTGTGGCCATTCACTGATTTTCTCCGCAATTTTTTGACTTCGATGAAATGAGGCTTTATCCAGAACAACAAACGTTTTTTTTGTCAGAGTTTCCGCAAATTTATCCAGACAAGATATGACGACTTCACTAGTGATTCTCCCTTCAAATATATAAGCAGATAATTCTTGAGAGCGACTCATTATCCCCAGGACATTTAGCCGCCGACTTCGGCTACTTTTTAGGGAATTTATTTCGCCTTTTTCTTGCCATCCATAAGGCACATAAGGTGTTAAGCAAAATCCAGTTTCATCCAAATATCTTAGTTCGATCTCTCCCGCTTCTTCCCGTTGTTTTAATAAGGTAAGCTCTTGCTTCTTTTCTTCATATTCTAAGGGGTCTGGCTGACCTGCTAATCCTCTTTTAAATCTTTTCCAGCACATGATTAGACTTTTTATCACTCGTTTAACTGTATCCTTGCTCACGGTGATTTCCCATTCTTCTTTTATCTCTGCTATTACTTTTTTTAAATTTTTAGGCGATTGTTTTACCCAGGCTTTTATTTGTTGCTTTTGTTCTTCTGTAAATGTTGGCTTTCTCCCCCGACCTGGGCGATTATATAATCCTACTAATCTGTGTTCTTCCCAATCGTTCATCCAGTTATATATCGTATTTCTACTTACTTGAAATATTTCGGTTAATTCCTCAATTCTTTTTCCTTGATAACTTAATAGAATACAATGCGCTCTCTCTCTCACTTGATAATGTGCGCTCTGTTTATATATTCTCTGGAGCAGTTTGATTGTTTCTGGTGTCAAGTCTCTAATAAATCGCATTTCCCTCTTCCCTTTACTGTTCCTAGCTTTACTATATACAATTATCTTTGTAATATACAATTATTTTTGCATAGGTACTTAACTTTTCGGTCTACTGAATTTGTGGCGTAATTGAGTTGTGCGCTGTCCGAGTAAAACACTGACCAACACGAGCGCAATGCCAATCCATTGCAGGGGAGTAAAGGTTTGGTGGAGTACAACAAATCCCATCAGGGTTGCAACGACGGGACTCAACAACCCCAGGTATGAAACTGCCACTGGTTTAAGCTTATCGATGCCGCGAAACCAGAGGGAATAGGCAAGCCCAGTACCAATTAAACCCAGGTAGACAAAACCGAGCAGATTCATTGTTGAGAGCTGTGTAATCGGTTCTTCTAGGGTGAGCGCCAGCGGCAGTAGCAACATTCCGCCAATGACTAATTGCCATGCAGTAAAGACCAGTAGCGACACAGGACGTTTCCAGCGTTTGACCAATACTGTACCCAGTCCCATGATTGCGGCTCCAGCAATCGCCGCCAGAACGCCGATTCCATCAAGACTTGCCGCCGGACTCAGTACCAATAAGCCGACCCCAACAAAGCCTGCGATCGTCGCACCAATCGATAGCTGGGAGGGTTTTTCGTGCAGTATGCCCCAGGAAAACAGGACGACCAGTAGGGGCTGGAGCGCTCCTGCGGTTGCAGCAACGCCTCCTGGAAGTCGATAGGCTGCCACAAATAACAATGCTTGAAAAATACCAATATTCAGGCTGCCTAAGAGCAAAATTCGCCACCACCAGATGCCCTCTGGCAGTTGTTTTAACCACAAAAGCAGCAACAAACCAACGGGCAAGGAGCGCAGGCTGGCAACCAGGAGTGGATGACCAGGGGGCAACAGTTCAGTTGCCACGATATAAGTTGTACCCCAAGCTATGGGTGCCAGAGCCGTTAGTAGAATATCGGACAGGCGGGCGGGTGCTGTCTTCATGCTTTTATCTCTACATCAAGATACTTGATACTAAGATTCTAGTAATTAACTTGATGTTAAGATAATTGATGTCAAGATTTTAAGTTGCTTGTTCAATCTGTTCGGAGATTTTGTTGGTGCGTGCAGCTTGTTGGCATGGACTGCGTTCTATTTTTAATTCCTGAAAAAGCTAATTTTTAGTCAAGTGAGTCGCAGTTTTATGAATACCGATCCAGTCGATACAATTTTGGCTCAATGGCAAACAGAACGCCCCGATCTGGATGTGTCACCTATGGGCATCATTGGCAGAATGGGACGCTTAACCAAACACCTGGAACGAGCGCTACAAGCGGTATTTTCAGACTTTGACCTGCAAGGGGGAGAATTTGATGTACTGGCGACCTTGCGGCGTTCTAGTCAGCCTTACCAACTTTCACCAACCATGTTGTTCAATACCTTGATGATTTCATCGGGTACCATGACCCACCGCATCGATCGCTTAGAGCAGGCGGGTCTGGTGCAACGCATCCCCGATCCAGGCGATCGGTGAGGAACGCTGATTCAGTTGACTCCTAAAGGGTTTACTGTGATTGAAAAAGCTATTGAAGCCCATGTTGCCAATATGCACCATCTCTTGGGTGGTTTAGAGCAAGCGGAGCGCGAAACACTGGCTCAGTTGCTACGTAAACTGTTAATTTCGTTTGAGAAATAAAGTTGAATTTTCTCTGGAGGCGGCAATGCAGTACCTGGAGCGGCTATCCAAACCTGACCAAAACTGTGTCTTTAAATTGAATCCTCAAACCGGAGAATTCCCACAATTACTAAAGGAATTATTACTTTATACTTAGTTAGGTAGCGTGATTGAGCCATGTGCAAGTTTTTTCCATGTAATATTAGAAAGCGATCGCCTTCCCAACCTAAATTGCATTCGCTACTCATTCTTCTATTTTCTAATCTGGTAATTTCTGTGATTCTATGTTAACTTATGATGCGGATAGTGTGAAGAATTTATTCGCAAATTAATAGTAGTATCACCCTGTCGGGTAAGGATTGGGCATACTGCCCGTACCTCCCCTAAGAACCGGACTTGACAGTTTCCCATCATCCGGCTCAAGCCTTACTTCAAGCCTTTCAACTTGGATTTTGAGTGTACCTGTTTGTGGCACGCTACGTGCAAGTGCTGTAGGTTGTCAGTGTCGTCTGAACCGCCTTTAGCCAAGCGGGTAAGGGTTGAGAGTCGCCCCTCTTCCCTCCCCTAAGAACCGTGCGTGACTGTTACCAATCACACGGCTCAAGCCTTATTTCAAGCCAGTAAACTTGGATTTGGAGTGTTCCTGTTTATGACACGCTTTGTGTAGGTGAATGAGGTTATCAGGGTCATCTGTTCCCCCATTCCTAACTGGAACTATGTGGTGGGTTTCGATTTGTTCACCATTGAGTAGTGAGTCCCCACAGATAGGGCATTTCCAATTTTGTTCTTTGGCTACTCGTTCGTATTTCGAGCCTTTTGCCCAGTAGTTTTTACCCTGTTTATTCTGTCGTTGTTCCCAGTATTCTCCGAGTGAGGGGTCGTCAGGACTTGAATTTCCTTTGACTTTGATATGTCTTATTATGGGTGTGCTACTGATGTCATAAAGGATGTGAGTTGCCTCTTTTCCTTCTCTACCAGTCCCTTTACACATAAAAGTCCAATCTCTCCCTTTTAATCGATGAAAGTATTTAGCTTTCACCCATCCTTTTGATTTGTTGGGATGTCGTCTTTTAGCCCAACGCCAAAGGTATTGCCATACACGATAATTTATGTATGAAAAGGTTTGTTTACTAACTACACCTTTGTAGTAATTCGCAAAGCCTCTGAGAAGGGGATTGAGGGTTGTAATGACATCTTCTTGAGTTCGTGCTTTCATTTCTGAGAGCATCTTGCCTATCTTTTTACAGAAGGCTAGAACTTTTTCTTTTTGTGGTTTAATCAATAATTTGCCGTTGTAATGGCGTAGATTAAAACCTAAGAAGTTGAATCCGTCATTAATGTGAACAATCCTTGTCTTCTCTTGGCTGATTTCCAATCCTCTTTGTAATAACCATTGCTTTATCAGGGTAAGCACTTTTTCTAGAGATTCCTTGTCTTTGGATGTGACAACGAAGTCATCTGCGTATCGGATAACGCCTAGCTTTGGGTTAATGGAGTTGATGAATATTTCTAACCCATGCAGTCCTATATTTGCTAGTAGTGGACTTATAACGCCACCCTGTGGAGTACCTGTCTCGCTAGGGTTATATATTCCCTTGTCGATATACCCCGCTTTTAACCATTCTTTGATGAGTTCACCAGATGGCATTGAACCTATACTACTTAGAATGGATTCATGGGCAATATTATCAAAGAAACCTGAAATATCAGCGTCTAAAACCCATTTATGATTACAACCTCTCGGACTGTAAACTAACTTGTTGAAACACTGCCCGATTGCGTCGTGACAGCTTCTACCACCTCGGAAACCATAGGAATTAGGCTCAAAGATGGTTTCCCATTCGGGTTCTAGTGCATTTTTGACTATTGCTTGTGTGACTCTATCTCTTACGGTGGGTAAGCTATGGCAGCGATCGCACAAGCAGTATATTAGCAAGGGGAGAAGAGTATGGAAACAGCAGATGTAATTATTATCGGCAGCGGTCAGGGTGGCGTTCCCCTTGCCAAAGATTTTGCCAAAGAAGGACGTAGAGTGGTTGTCTTTGAGCGAGATGCGCTGGGTGGGAGTTGCGTCAACTATGGTTGTACACCTTCCAAAGCTTTTCTAGCAGCGGCTCATGCAGCAGGTCGTGCTCGTCAGGCGAAGGCGTTAGGCATTCATGCGGATGTGCAGGTGGATTTTCCAGAGGTAATGAAGCGAGTCCGAAGCATCCGGAATTCCTTCAATCAAGGAGTTCAAAAAGGACTTCACGATGCAGGAGTTACTGTCGTTTGTGCCGAAGCCTCGTTTACTGGAGAACGAACTGTAACCGGGGGCGAGCGGACGGTTCAAGCTCCGTTGGTAGTGATTAACACGGGTACGTCTTCACTGATTCCCAATATTCCTGGGTTAGCAGACACCCCTTACCTGACTAACCGTAATTTCTTTGACCTAAAGGAGTTACCACCTCGTCTGTTAGTGATTGGGGCGGGTTATATTGGGCTAGAACTGGGGCAAGGATTAGCACGTTTGGGCAGTGACACACACTTGATTGTGCGAGGCGATCGCGTCCTGAATCACGAAGAACCCGATGTCAGTGAGGTGCTCGTACAAGCGTTGCAGCGAGATGGGATTCATCTCCACTTTCATGTCAATACAGAAAAAGTCATGCACGCTGATGGTATATTCACCCTGAATTTGGACAACGGACAGGAACTCCAGGGCGAAGCACTGTTGATTGTAGTTGGACGTAAACCAAACACTCAAGCGTTAAATGTCGCCGCAACAGGAGTAGAATTAGACGAGAAAGGATTCATTAAAATTGACCAGCAGTTCCGCACTACCTGTGAAGGGGTGTATGCGATCGGGGATGTTGCCGACCAACCAGCATTTACCCACGTCTCCTGGGAAGACTATCGCCGTTTGAAAGCCATCCTCTGTGGAGAGAATCGCACTCGTAGCGATCGCGTTTTGGGATACGCCGTTTACACCGAACCGCAGGTTGGGCGAGTGGGAATGACTATTGAAAGCGCACAGAAAAAAGGGATTAATGCCCGATGCGTTACGCTACCGATGGCACATATAGCTCGTGCAATTGAGTGGGGACAAGACCTTGGGTTTTACCGCATGGTAATCGACAACGATACCGACAAAATTCTTGGTGCCACGCTAGTGGGCTACGAAACGGCTGAACTAGTCCATGTCTTCCTGTCGTTAATGGAGGCTGGGGCAACCTGGCAGCTATTGGAGCAATCAGTTCACATTCATCCCACTTATGGCGAAGCACTGCCCAGTCTGGCACGATTGTTAGTTGGTAATGAGATGCCATCTTGCCCAAATATGTGAGAACTCAACCGTGAGGATTTTAACTATGACCACCAGCTTGCAAGTTGGCGATCGCTTTCCAGATGCGGAACTACCCAATCATGAGAATCAGGTAGTCAAACTATCCAGCTTCACTCAACCCAGTTTGATGGATCGGTATCTGGGCTTCACCGATGGATATCCGTTAATTGTAGTTTTTTATCGTGGGTTCTTCTGTCCGCGCGATCGCCAGCAACTTCTCCAACTGGTGCAATTTCAGAACGAATTAGCGGTTAATTATAGTAAATTGGTGACGATTGGAGTCGATCCGCCCCTGGTGCAAGCCGCATTTAGGGCAGGCTTGGGAGCACAGTGGACGTTTCTCTGTGATGAAAAACGGGAATTGAGCCAACAAATTCATATTCTCGATGAAACCGAAGGCGAGTATGCCTATCGCGCTCAACCCTATACCTTTGTACTGCGATCGGACTTGACGATTTACAAAATTTACAACGGATGGTTTTTTGTGGGTCGCCCTACCGTTGAGGAACTGCGGCACGACTTGCGAGCCATCATGGAAACTCGCTCCGATTACCGTTACCAGGCATACGATACACCCGCAGTAAAGCAAATTCGCATTCCGCAACAGGAGTGGTTGAATGGTGCGCCCGCTTTAGGGGCAAACGGATTACCCATCGCTCAAGGTGTCGTGCGCTGGTTTGACCTCAAAGCAGGTAGTGGCATGATAGCCCAGAATAATGGAGGAGCTGATGTGTTCTTCAACTTCACTGCCATTCCTGGTGAAGGCTACCGTACTGTTAAGGCTGGTACCCCTGTGAAATTTGAGTTAGTCGAAGGCAAGTTTGGTTTGACAGCACGGAATCTTCAACCACAGAAAGAGAATTGATGTAATGCACTCCGAGAACTTTATATTTCGATGACCAGGGTACAGGAAGTATTGCACTTATTTGGCTCTGGTGGGTTTGAAATTCTGAAAAATTTGCAACAGAGTACTCACTTAGATGTTAAAAAAAATTATTCAGCAGTTGCATAAATATTGTGTTTGCCAAACTTTAATGCCGTGGAAGGTCGTAATCCCATACGTTTGCAGACATTTGGGAAACATTTGGTTTTGGGAATATAGAGATTGTGCGATCGCATCAAAAAGCATGGCAATCTATTCTGGCAGGGGAGAAATTCTTTATGGTGATGCTAATTTTATCTTTGGTATTCCTGAATTAGATCCTTATTGTAACAATTTTGTTGCAGAGCAATTATTCTCTGCTGGGTTTATCTAAATTGAGAAAAAGCAATTTTTACCTGAACAGCCAATGCTACTAAAAGATATCCGAGACTATCAAATTTTGTTTCTATCTCTTTTCTTAATTTTAGGCATTAGCAACCGAGACTGGACACTAAGACCTGCCACGATCTTAGTCGTAATTCTTACTTGTCTAATTACCCAATGGTTAGCAGAACTGGCAATCTCTCAAGAAACCCGCATCAAAGCAACTATCAGTAATCCCGAAAAGTTCACTTCCCTCCGCAGTGCGGCTATTACAGCTTTAAGCCTTTGTTTACTTTTACGTTCTGAGCATTACGAGACTATGATTTTAGCAGCATCTTTAGCTATTTTAAGTAAATTTTTGCTGCAATTTCGCCATAAACATTTTTTTAATCCCGCTAATTTTGGCATTATTGTAGCCATCACCTTCACAAATGATGCCTGGGTTTCGCCTGGACAATGGGGAGAAGATTGGTTGTATATCCCAATACGGTTCAGTTAAGGCTGAAAGAGTGAATAGTGATATGAAATTTAGGAAATTTAACTCGTTGTCCAGTACCTCTGTGTTTTGGCTTTTTAGAACGAAACTTTGATACAGGTTTTTTCACAACTCAGGGGTTATTACGTGAAACTCCTTCGGGTAATAACGTATCTAAAATCTCTAGGGTGAGCCAATCGAAAAAAAAGGGAATTCTTCTGGTTGTAAGCGTTGAAACTTAGGAATGGCACGACGGATGACTCGTAATGTGCCTGTAAAACCCAGGCGTAATGGTGGAACCCCAGCAGTGGTTGCAGCTTGAAACATTAATACCCTAACTGACCAATGCCCGCACTCGTTCTCCGATGCGATATGGACACTCTTATTGCATCAAATATTAAGTGCGTTCCTGCTTCTACCAATATGACTAATCTAACGCAAGGGAAACGCTGCTTGTGTACCTGGACGACTACTGGGGCGACCAAAAACTCATTGCTATTACCAGGCTCACCACTAATTGTGCTGGTAACGATCGCCTACGTTCCTCTTCGGTTTTGGTATTAGCGATCGCCTCTTCGATGGCCAAAGCTGGAATCGCTGTCTCGATTGCTTTGAGTACGTCACTACTTTGTATCTCTGGAGACACCCATGAGAAATCTTTGAGATGCACCACGCACTCATTTCCATTCTTGGGACAATGCTTAATTTACACCACTTTTAGCCTTAACTGAACCGTATTGGCTTATGGTTTTACAAATTTTGAGAGCTTTCGTGCCCGCCTTTTAGGTAGCTTTTCTGATTAGAAATATTTATCACAGAGCTTAGAGGAGAGCCAAAAGCGCGGAGGATTTCTTTAGCTTCTTCTTCGAGAGAACGCCCATAATATTCGGCTCGCTTTTGTAGGCGATTTTTCAGGTCATCATCAAAGTTTTGAATCGTGATATTGCTCATAATAGATTCAATTGCTAAAGCTACATTTTTTGAAGTTTAATATCAGGTTAACATGGTATTATTGTTTGACTTGCGATAGATTTCAACGCCGCACAAATTACCTTTCATTAGGAGAAACTCCAATGGCAACCAACACCTCTTTAGAAGAACGAATAGCAGCAGTAGAAGCAGCAATTACCGAATTGCAGAAACAAGTGGCAAATACTCAACCGACAAATTGGCTACAACAAATTACAGGGTCTTTCAAAGATGAACCAGCTTTTGAGGAAGTACTAGCATTAGGACGAGCGATTCGCCAAGGAGATGAGTCTGTACTAGAAGCGCAAGACGAGCTATGAAATATTTATTGGACACAGACCATCTGAGTATTCTTCAACGTCAAACTGGGAGGGATTATAGCAACCTTTCGACACGCATGGCTCAGTACCCACTATCAGATTTTGCCGTGTCAATTGTCACCTTTCACGAACAAATGCTTGGCTGTCACGCTTATATTAATCGCGATCACAGCCTCAATGATGTAGTGAAAGGATATGAGATGATGGCGCGGCTGGTTAATAACTTTAAAGTGTTACCCATACTACCATTTGATGCGGGTGCAGCTACAACATTTGAGCAATTAAATTCACAACGGATTCAACTAGCAAAGATGGATGCAAGAATTGCGGCAATTGCGCTATCTCGTGGATTGATTCTGTTAACTCGCAATCATCGTTGTTCGTCGATAACTACCAAACCGAGTTGATGGAAGTTAACCTTTTCTTGCAGCAGCGCGTGAGTAGGGGTAATAAGTAATAAGTATGTTCGGATTCTCAATTATGGGATAGCGAAATGGCGATTAGTGCTAGGAAAACCAAAGTGGCAGATTCAGTGAACAAAGCAGCTGAAGAAACAGGAGAATCATCAATGACAGCAACGATAAAAGCTCCCAGTCATTTGAGTCTAAATGGATTTGAAAGTGTTGATAAACACGCAACAAAGATTCATTTAATTGATGGGGAAAAGGGAGGTGTGGGGAAGAGTTTATTTGCTAGGGTTTTGATTCAGTATTTCCTAGATAAGAAATATCCTTTTTTGGCTGTAGATGCGGATAGGTCTAACCCGGATGTGTCTCGGATTTATGAAAGTGTCTGTCGCTCGGCGCTTTTTAGTGAGGACGAAAAGAAGTTTTTCGAGGCTGATAAAATTTTTGAATGGGCATTTGAGAATAGCGTGATTGTGAATTTACCTGCTCAGGTTTATCCATTAGTCACGAATTGGATTGAAAAGAATAATTTGATTGAGTTAGGCAAACAATCAAAAATCAGTTTTTGTAAATGGTTTATTTGCACTGGCGGTTACGATAGCGTGCAGTTATTTTTAAAATCGGTACAGCATTTTGAGAAAAGGATTGCTCATGTTTTACCCGCATTTCTCAATTGCAGTAATGCACTAATGCTTTAGTTTAGTAATAAATAATTACAGTTCACTTTAGGAGTTTAGTTGTGAGGTTGAAATTGTTGGCATTTCCCAGATTTATTTTCTTTACTTTACTGGTGATGTTAATAATTATGGGAATTAGCTCACCGCTATTTAGTCAAAATATTAACCGTTCTCCATTACCACCAGCAGCACAAGGGCCAGCTATTCCTCGTGATAAAGGTTACTTAGTAGAAAAAATTGGCGATCGCCTTTATCGAGTTGCTGATGGGACAGATTCGTTAAATCAATAACAATGAACGTGGAAAAACTAAAAGTACGTCTGCTCAAAGGCAGATTTGACCGGAATTGTCAGAGAATGCTTCACTTTGAGAACATCTACTGGTCGATAGTTTAAACACTAATATTCAAGTTATGAAACTCGAAAACAAAATTGCCTTAGTGACAGGTAGTAGTCAGGGCATCGGACAAGCGATCGCTATTCGTTTAGCTCAAGAGGGAGCAAGTGTAGTAATCAACTATCGGTCTCACCCTGAAGGTGCTGAAGAAACCCTACAAAAAGTACAGGCAGCAGGTGGAAACTGTCACTTGGCACAATGTCCAAAGCTAGGGGCTACCATTCAAGCGGATTTGTCCAGCGTTAGTGAAGCATAGAAATTAGTACAGGAAAGTATTGAGCAATTTGGCAAATTAGACATCTTAGTAAACAATGCTGGAGTAGAGAAAAATGAAGACTTTCTAGATGTTTCAGAAACGAATTACGACAAAGTATTAGACCTCAACTTAAAAGGGGTTTTCTTTACAACACAAGCCTTTGTTAAGCATCTTAAGACAACAAACCGTCCCGGTAAAGTAATTAATATTAGTTCGGTTCACGAAGAATTACCCTTTCCTCACTTCACTGCTTATTGTGCCAGTAAGGGTGGTTTGAAAATGATGATGCGAAACCTAGCAGTGGAACTAAGCTGTTAATCATTTAAATAGGGTAAAATGGAAAAGTCAACCGAGCAAAATGAGTCAGGAAATGCCAGCAAAGAATCATCTGAGCTTAGAACAAGTAGAGAAGCTACAAAAAGCCCTAAAAGAAGAAGAAAATGGAAACATTAGAGAAAGAATTCTGATGTTACTGTTGCTAAATGATGGAAAAACTCAAGCTAAAATAGCGGAATTTCTGGGCTGTTCAATAAATAAAGTATCTTATTGGTGCGTACATGGAGATCCAGATAATCTAGAAAGCCTAGTCGATGAAAGGATGAAGGGTAATCATCAAAAAGCTACAGATAAATATAGAGAAATATTATTAGAGACAGTAGATAAAGAACCCAAAGAATTAGGATACGAATTTGGCAGATGGACGGCACAAAGGTTAGCAACATATTTAGCAGAAACGACAGGAATAAAATTAAGTGGGTCGCAAGTTAGGAGAATATTAGAGCAAAAAAAGTTCGTTTACCTCTGGGCGAAGTACAGCTTAGAGGGAAAGCGAGAGCCGGAAAAAAGAAAAGAATTTAAAAAGAAGATAACCGAATATTTAAAAATAGAAAAAGAGAATCCAGAACGTTTACAAGTATGGTTTTGGGACGAAAGCGGTTTTAGTTTAAGCGTGATAAAAAGAAAGAATTGGTGTAAAAAAGGTAGCCGAAAAGAGGTGAGAGGAGATCGAAGAAAGGGTCGGATTAATGTAATGGGAGGGCTGAGGTATTCCGACAAGAAAAGGTTTGTGGAATTTCTGGATAAAAGCAATTCAGAAAGTTTTTATCAAGTGCTAAAACTGTTTTATCAAGAATTGATTGGTGAATGGGTAGCTGCTGGCAATGAAGCCGATGAATTTGCTGAAAAAGGAGCCAAAATAGTGATAATTCTCGACAATGCTAGTTTTCATAAAAAGGCAGAATATCTCCAGAAAGTTGCCGCTGAAATGCCCAATATTCATTTAGAGTTTCTCCCGAAATATAGCCCGGATTATAACTTAATTGAATTAGTTTGGCATTCAACAAAAGAATTTATTGCTAATCGACTATTTAAATCAATCGAAGAATTAGAATATTTATTACATCAACTTTTAAATGAAGGACAGTTAATTATTAAATGGGAGCGAAAACTTAAAAATAAAGGTAATGCTCTTATCCCTGTTTAAATGCTTAACAGCTTAATCGTTATGTTGAGGTAATTATGGCAAAACCCGTAGTTCTAACCGTCGATGACGATCCAGAGGTTCTACAAGCGGTGTCACGGGACTTGCGACATCAATATGGCGATCGCTTTCGCATTGTGCGAGCAGAATCTGGCATTGCGGCACTTGAGGTAGTTCAGCAACTCAAATTGCGAAATGAAACCGTTGCTCTATTTTTGGTCGATCAACGAATGCCGCAAATGGGAGGTGTAGAGTTCATTGAACAGGCAAAAGACGTTTTTCCGGTTGCGAAACGAGTTCTGCTAACAGCCTATGCAGACACGGATGCAGCTATTCAATCGATTAATAGCGCCCGCCTGGATTACTATTTGCTTAAGCCTTGGGACCCACCCGAAGAGCGGCTTTACCCAATTTTGGATGATTTGCTGGATGACTGGATAGCAGCATTCCGTCCACCTTTTGAAGGTATTCGCGTTGTGGGTAATCGTTGGTCGCCTTTTTCCCATCAGGTGAAGGACTTTTTGGCACGAAACCAAATTCCCTATCAGTGGTTGGATATTGAGCTAGAGCCAGAGGCAGCTAAATTGGTAGAATACGCCGAAGCTGAAGGTAGACAACATCTGCCTTTGGTATTATTTCCTGATGGTTCTCGACTAATACAACCTTCTAATTTAGCGATCGCAGAGAAGCTCGGACTGAAAACCCAAGCACAACGCCCTTTTTACGATTTAGCGATCGTCGGTGGTGGGCCTGCGGGATTGGCAGCAGCGGTCTATGGCGCATCTGAAGGATTGAGTACTGTTTTGATTGAGCGAGAAGCACCAGGCGGACAGGCAGGCTCCAGTTCCCGGATTGAGAATTATCTGGGATTTCCTGTAGGCTTGAGTGGTAGCGATTTGGCAAGACGAGCCGTTACTCAGGCACGACGATTTGGGGTGGAGATTCTCACGCCTCAAGAAGTTAAAGGCGTGCGACTGCAAGACTCCTACCGGATTTTGCAACTTGCAGACAATAGCGAGATTAGCTGTCATGCTCTCCTGGTGGCAACGGGCGTTTCCTATCGTTGGCTCAATGTGCCAGGAGCCGATAAATTGACTGGGGCAGGTGTATATTATGGTGCTGCTATGACCGAGGCGATCGCCTGTACCAATGAGGACGTTTACCTAGTGGGTGGGGCAAACTCCGCTGGACAAGCAGCGATGTACTTCTCAAAATATGCCAGCAAAGTAATCATGCTGGTGCGTGGAGAATCGCTGGCTACTAGTATGTCCCAATATTTGATTGACCAGATTGCGGCAACCCAAAACATTCAAGTTTGCACCTGTTGCAGTGTAGTGGAAGTAAAGGGCGAGGAACATCTGGAAACCATTGTAATTTCTCATGCTAAGACCGGAGAAGTTGAAACTTTACCTGCGCGATCGCTGTTTATCTTCATCGGTGCCAGTCCCAAAACCGATTGGTTGGATGGCTTACTTGCCCACCCGAAAAACTGATTGCTGCTTATCATGCTTGTCTTCCGCCTGGATGGATTCGTCCTGCTGTTACTGAATTATCGGAGATTTTGATAGATTTACAGGACATACCGCCTGGTGAAATTGGCTATGAGTCTATCTTTCAATTTGTGGCTCGGTTGATAGTAGATTCAGATATTCCCTCATCAATGCAGCAAAACCTGGAAGCTTGGCTTAATTCTAAAGTTCTTAACATTCAAAAACTTTTAGATCGAGTTAACCCTCAGCCAGAGTCTAAAAATTTTTACTTGATGATTTGGCTGAAAACAGCGCCTCAAGAAATAAATCGTTACTTCGTCCGAGCTTGGTTTGCGACTCAAAGATCTGGACAACCGGGTATAAATTGGGAAAAAGAGCCGCTTTTACTGCCAAAGTTAGAAAATTTAACTTTTACATTAGGTCAAATTTCCGATGAAGTTTTGCCAACATTACTCAGAGAATGTGGGGAAAATCGTTGCGCTCAAAGCGATTTAATAATTGAATTCTTTTTACCTCACAACCTGTTTAACCATGAAGTAGATCAATGGCTAATTAAAGAATCGCTAGAATTGCCGATCGGAGTAGAATACAGAGTGGTTGTTCGTTCCGAAGAACGTCTTTCTTTACCCTATCTTCGGAAACGTAAAGAATGGGAGAAAAAGTGGCTTCAACTTAACAAATTAAGTTGCTCACCTTGTACCGAATTGTTTATATCTGGAGATTGTCACTGGAGAGAGCTTTATGTAAGATTGACAGACAAAAATAGCGAAAATATTTTGGGATGTCAGATGAGTGCTGTACCCAATCTATCTGCTCAAGGTAATGTATTTAATGCAATTTTGCAATCGGCAGCACCTGTTGCGGTATGGTTGAGACAGAATTTGGAAATTGATTGTCAAAATGCTTTAAATCAAGTACTTAATTGCAAAATTGCCGAACTACCAAATTCAGTCCAAAGCTGTCGCACAGAAGCGTTTATATCTAGCGGTGAACCTCATATTGGCACACACTTAGCATTACTTTGGGAAGATCCGCACCGCTTACCGCCTGATGTTACACCGTTATTAATGCCATAAAATTCTATCTTATGAATGACTGGAAAATTTTTCAAGGAACTAAAGAACCTCACGACGATATTGACAGTTTACCTGCTCCTCCAAGTTGGCGAAAATTTGACCAAAAACAGGATCGGGGAGCAACTTTTCAGGCGCGAAAAGAAGCGATCGATCTAGTAAATGCAGCTTTATATTTACGGCGACCTTTGTTAGTAACTGGAAAACCGGGAACAGGAAAAACATCCCTTGCTTATGCAGTTGCTCGTGAGTTAAAATTAGGAGAAGTTCTTACTTGGTCAATTAGTACCCGCACTACTTTGAAAGATGGATTATATAGTTACGATGCGATCGGTCGATTACAAGAACAAGGCAAAGATAATTTAGAAAATATTGGTAAGTATATCCGTTTGGGGCCATTATAGCGTTTCTCAAGTAGATGAGGTACAGTAACAGCAATGGGTAAACCAGTTAAAAAAATCAGTTTCATCAACGAGACTAAAAGCAGTGGCAATTGCTAAATCTAATGCTTGATAAGTTCTGGCACCGAGAGAGCGAAGGACAGTTTTCACTTTAGACCAGAAGTTCTCTATGGGGGAAAAATCAGGAGAATAAGGTGGTAAATAGATCAGTTTCGCTCCCACTGATTCAATGGCTTTTTCGACTTCTTTGCCCAGATGAATGCTGTAGTTATCCATTAATACACAAGCACCTTTCCACAGTTTTGGCACTAATTTCCTGTGAATAAATGCCTCAAATGTAATTCCATCTATCGGGCCGATTAAATTTACTGATGCTACCACTTCTTTGACTGATATAGCACCAATTATCGAAACATTTTTGCCCCGTTTATGCGGTCTAATTCCTCTGGCTCTCCGACCACGTAATCACCGAGCGTACAACCTGACCATCGCCAGATTCACCCCAGATTCATCAATAAATATCAGGTCTTCCACTTTGACATGGCGGACTTTTTCCCAGAACTCTACTCTTTTAAGTTGTACTCTTTCCGTTTCTTTTTCTGGGGGATAGAGCGTTTTTTTTTGACTGTGATGTTCAACCTTTGGGTCATTCTTCCCATTGTGGCTCGGCTCACTTCTACTCCAGTTTTTTCTTTGAGCATTCTACAGAGTTCTTCGAGTGTCGCATCATTATTGTTTTCGATTAACTCCGCTAGTATTGCTAGCTGTTCTGGGGACAATTTTAGTTGAGCGCCACCTCTATATGGTTTAGGGCTAATGTTTCCGGTTTGACGATATTGTTTGAGCAATTTTTGTACGAAACTCAAAGCTACAGAAAATTGCTCTGCCAGTTGCCGTTGTGAGATTGGCTTTGTGTGGTAACTATCGATGATTTTTTGCCTTAAATCCACTGAATAAGCTTTCATTGTCTTCCCAGAAAATATTTTTCTATTAATATACCTCATCTATTCGAGAACCGCTATAGAAGACTTATGCAAATTTAGTTCTTTATGTTTTAAAGAACTACTTTCTATCGTCTTTGCCTTAACATATAACATATTCTTCGAGCCAACAAACTTGGCAATGGACGTTTTTTAGTAACTGTACTTTCTGCTTCTGCTTCCTGCATTATATCTTCAATTTGTTGAGAGAGTATTTGTTCAATTTTTTCTTCTAAATTCTTAGCTTCATTAAGGTTAGTATAAGATAAAGCTTTGTTTAAAATGGAAGCTAGTAATTTTTTTAACATTAATTGTCTTACCTCAGTTCGTAGTTGTTTGAGCTTCAGTAACCGTGTCACTTGGTATTGAGCTTTTAATCCTATTCTTTGAGCAATTTCTACCATAGTTTGTCCTTGACAATGATAAAGATGCAGTGCAGTAGTATACTGATTTACCAGAGAATTACTTTGCTTTTCCAAAGTGGAGAGGCGGTGTTCAATGATAGTTTTTAATGCTAAATCTAAGGAATTCATAAATTCGGTTCTTCCGTACTTACTGTGCTAAATTGTTAGGGAAGTGCCAAAACAATAAAGCTCTTAATTCAAAATTACGGAAATTCCTAAAGCCAAATCCACAACGCTTGAGCAATTTCAACTTATTATTAATCTCTTCCACTATTCCGTTGGTTGTGCGATTTTCAAAATATCCCACTATTTCGGCGAACCACCGCTTGATCGTGGGGACGCTTTTTCGATAGTAATTTTGAGCTATGGCTAACCAATCAAGTAATTTTAATGTTCCTTCTCCTAAATTTTCACTTTCTTCAAATATTTGATGTAATTCTTCCTTTAATGAGTGCATTATTTCAACTAAAGGCGAAGCTCCTTTGACTTGTTCTAATTTCTCTTTTTGCTTGGGAGACAATTTATTTTCAGCTTTTAATAATGTATATTTACTACCTTTTAAGCTACTAAATAACTTAGCTCTGGCTTTAATATTTAATTCTTCTGCGGTCTTCTTTTGGTCAATTCTGGCTTGATTTAATTCTTCATGAACCATTTTTACGACATGAAATCTGTCTACTGTTACTTCTGCATTGGGGCAAATTTTGTGAATTAAAGATTTATAGTTTCCGGTCATATCTATACTTACTTCTTCTATTTGTGCCAAAACTTTTTCTCCCCACTGTCGCATAACTCTTTCTATCTCTGTCTGTTTACGTGCTGGCACTAACCCGATCAATTTATGGGTTGCTAAGTCTACTAAAACTACAATAAACTTGCCTTGGCCTTTAACCAAACTAATTTCATCTATTCCTAAAAAACGTAAATTGCTCATGTCAATAGGCAGCATAGATTTAGTAAAATAAATCACCATTGACTCTACTTCTTCCGCAGTTAATCCATTGTTATTAGCCACATTCTTAATATCACTATGTACCACCTGTTGCGTGATACTTTCTGCATATCTATGTGTAAAACTTTTCTTTCTTGGTACAAAATCTAAACTTTCGCTAAAAGGTTTTTGGCAATGTTCTAAACGTAATCGGCGGCGATTTACACTAAGAATTACCTCTCTATTACCTATTGGTAAATCTTTTACTAAATACCTTTGATTTTGATGCAACCGACGACTTGTTTGACCACATCTAGGACAATCTGCCGTTTTATTCTCTGCTTTGACAAATAAAATTAATGTATCTTCTGTTTCTTGACTCTCTTCTACTATAACTCCTGGTAAATTTAGTAACTTAGTCAATAATCTATTCTTCATATCCTAGCTCTTTTCGCACTTCCCTAATAATTTAGCACAGTAAGTACGGAAGAACCCCGATAAATCCGATGGTAACTTTCTAATAAAATAGCAGCCAACCTAATTTCCGATTGAGTAAGATGATGAAACTCTTGAAAAATTCGCTGTAATTGCTCCGAATTTGTATCATTAAGAATAGCCCAATCAGTAACTAAGTATATGCCATGCTCTATTAAGAAAACTTTTAGTTCCCGATGCTGTTTAACAAGTTTGCTTGTCCAAGTAGATAAGTTTCCTCGTTCTGGATTGTAACTTTGTAAAATCTCGCAAGCTACCGAAGTATAAAAACTTTGTTGCTGCTTAGTTGAACGTTCAATTACATCATTAAGAACTAAAGGAAATAAATCACGGCGAGTAAAACCATAATTGTTGCCAAAATTGATTTCTAATTGAATACAAACTTGCTCAATAACGCTGGAAATAAAGCAACGCAAGCATAACTCAGCAGGATGTACTGTTATGTTGTTAGTAGAAACTTCACTAGCTTGATTTACTACTAACTGGCGTTGGATGTGAGCATCTATTAAATTTTCAGTTGTAATTACATCGGGAAACATAGATGCGAAAAATGCTTTAGCAGCAGCTATTTTTTCAATCTTGCTATTTCCTGTTACATCTAGCCGGATCAGTAACCAGTACTTGGAAGTACTACTCATACTAATTTTTCCTGTCTTTAGATTAAACCCTATTTAAGAACATACACTTTATTTTTTAGCTGCTACGTACATAATTAAGCAGGGAAGATCGGTAAATTAAGTATTAAATCTTTTTCCAGTTGGTATCAAATTCACTAGCATAAGGCAATCTTACTGAGATGTTATTACCGTTTTATAGTTCTGGAGAATTCTGAGCTATGCAATAAATAAAACTTGCTTCTATTCCTGAAACTGTCAATAAAAAAATTTTTTCCTTTTTTCCCTGAAGGGGTGACAACTATGGCTAAAAGGTAGAACGGATAAGGATTTCGGCTCTTCGACCTCGCTGATAAAAAGGTCGTTTATACGGACTTAATGACATTAATTGAGTAGTTTGTTCATTCAAGAAAGCCAAAGATTCCACCCAAGCATAGCCGTGTATACCAATATAAAAGCTGCTATGACGGCGCTGAGTCCGACGTTTTTCTTTAACGCGACCGACGTATTTAACTACTCCCTTATTTTTGATTTTTTCTCCTGACATAATCGAAGTGGTGTAAGCTAAAGTAATCAATATAATTAAGGCAATTAAGCGGTCACCAGAGATACCTGTTGATTCTAAATTGTAGCCACCGCTTTTATAATCTCGCTCACATTTCTTCGATTCCAAATCGTCTTTGGTAAGCCGATAAAGCTAGTTTCAAATCTGCGAAATTCGTCAAGATAAACCAAGCTTCTTCCGCGGAAATGCCGCGATAGTTTCGTTTCCATTTAGCGGCAATATTGGCTTGATCAAACCCTGGCTCTCCCGTACTTACGGTGATAAATTTTGCTAATCAGTTTGGGTTTTAGCTTGATTAGTGGGGATCTCAACGATCTGAGGTTAATAAGTTAGTTTTTGTACCTCTGATAAAGCTAAAGTCCAAATACCACAATCTTTAGGAATCATTTATTAGGTTTTTTTATCACTTCAAGTAGGGGAGAGCCGAATTTTTAATGCGTGCGGCATTAAAAGTTAATAATATTAGAGAAGATTTGGGTAAAGTTGGCCCAGTGATTGCCCAACAGGTAGAAGAGGCGATGTTAGGATATCGCACAAATTTAGATACTAGCAAAGCAGAACGAGAATCGGAACCTGTGCGGCGAATGTTGAAATTTGAGCGAAAGGTAAGAGAACAAATTGATAAACTGCGGGAACAGTTAAACGAAACTCGGCAAAATTTGCGGTTAACTCCAGATAATATTGAAGCAATCCCCATACAAAAGAGATTCGTGCGATCGCATTTGACCCAGAATTATGTCAAGGTAGAGATGATATCGTCTTGGCGCATTTAAACCATCGCTTAGTACAAATGTGTTTGCGTTTGTTGCGTGCAGAAGTATGGTCTGAGGAGGGAAGAAAAGGTTTAAATCGAGTTACGGCGAGGTTAGTTTCTGCTAGTTCTGGATTAGAAACACCTGCTGTCGTTGCTTATGGTAGATTGGTGATTTTAGGAAGCGACCAACAGCGGTTACATGAAGAAGTAATTACAGCGGGTGGAGTGTTGAAAGATGGGAGATTTACTCGATTGAAAGTGATGCAATTGCAAGCGGCGTTAAGCAGCAATTCTCATTTTGAAATAAACAGAGTATTAACCTCCATTTTGAAATTCAAAATATAGTACAAAATAACTAGTTTTTTAGAGAGAGGCGATGCTTGCGGCGAGCGAAGCTATGGCTAAAAAACATTTGACCCAATAAATCAAGTATAAATACTCAATTTATTGGCGGGAATTGGCTAACAACGAAGGGGGAAAGTCAGGAAAATAGTTCGGTTTTGAGAAAAGAAAATTCAACGGAAATAAAAATTTATAATTATTGTCAGCTAAGGTAAAATTGGTGAGCTAGCATCCTCAACTCGCGTCAAATTATTCCAAGATGACCCAAAAAGCAGCGACCCTTGAAATTTCTGAATTAATCCAATTTCTCCGTGAAGAATTACATGACTTACCCGATGAAAGGAAGCCGGGAAATAATACCAAATATCGGGTAGAAGATGCAGTGATGGCGGCGTTTTCAGTGTTTTTTACGCAGTCACCATCTTTTTTAGACCATCAACGTTTAATGAAAAGCAATAAGGGAAAAGATAATGCTGAAAGTTTATTTTCAATTGGGAAAATTCCCGGAGATAATCAAATAAGAAACCTGTTAGATCCAGTGCCAGCAACTACTCTGTCTATGACTTTTCAAAAAGTCTATCAATGGTTAGAGTCAAAGGGAGTTTTGAACAAGTTCCTCTACTTAAATGGAGGAATTTTAGTGGCGTTAGATGGCACAGAATATTTTTCATCATCAAAAATTAATTGCCCTCATTGTAATTGTCGTAATCATCGAAATGGAACGACAACTTATTTTCATGGCTGTGTCACACCTATAGTGGTTTCTCCTAATCAAAAACAAGTAATTAATTTAGAACCAGAATTTATTAAAAAACCCGATGGATATCAAAAGCAAGATTGTGAAAATGCGGCGGTAAAAAGATGGTTAAATAAAAATAATCAAAATAAGTATGGTTATCCTGTAACCCTTTTAGGGGATGACTTATATTCTCACCAACCTATTTGTGAATTAGCTCTAAAACAAGGGTATAATTTTATTTTTGTTTGTCTGGAAAATTCACATAAAACTTTATATGAATGGCTAGAGTTTTTAGAAAGAAGTGGAGAAGTTACCACCGTTGAAAAGAAACAATGGTCTGGGCGAAAAAATCTAATTTATCGTTATCGTTATGCTTCTAGAGTTCCCTTAAAAGATGAAGACTCAAGTCTGGAAGTTAATTGGTGCGAAGTGACTGTTATTGAGGAGAAAACACAGAAAATTATCTACCAAAATAATTGGATCACTAATCATAAAATCACTGAAAATAATGTTGAAGAAATTGTCAAAGCTGGGCGCAGCAGATGGAAAGTTGAGAACGAAGGCAATAACGTTCTGAAAAATCACGGCTATAATTTAGAGCATAACTTTGGTCATGGTCAAAATCATTTGTGCGAGTTCTTATTGTCTTTGAATTTACTAGCTTTTTTATTTCATACTGTTTTGGATTTAGTTAATTACACCTATCAAAAGATTCGTGAGCTATTAGTAACTCGGACTTCTTTCTTTAATGATATTCGTACCCTATTAAAATTTATTTGGTTTCCGAGTTGGGTGGAGTTGTTCTCATTTATTCTCACCGAATATGTCCCATTAAAAAAAGTAAATTCTAGTTAAAAATGTCAATATATTGAAAGAGGAACTGAAAGTTATTTATGAAAAAAAACTAAAAAGTTGTTGAGAATTTCATCGGGATTTATCAGTTGAAATCGATTTTTTATGGACAAATTTCTGAAAATCTGTCTATCTTCAGCATCGGATGATAATTATCTGTCAAAAAACAATGCTTCGACAGAAGTTCTCTATTTAAGTAAGGGAATTTTCTCTGATTTTCTTTCAAAATGAGAATTGCTGGGCGTTAAGTTCAATTTTACCGAAAGTGCCACCAGAAGATATAATCGAAAAAGCGGTAAAACTTTGGCCTAGTTACAAAGATGAATTACTGAAGAGTTTGCAGGTGCGAATGAGTGAGAGAACTGCTAGTTTGCAGAAAGATTTACAAAACCGTGCTGATAAAGAAGTAGCGGATATTACGGCTATTTTAACTGAATTGCAGCGTAGTATTGAAAGAGAATTGGCAGAACCGGAATTTAAACAATTGGAGTTATTTAATACAGAAGAGAAATCACAGTTTGAGCGAAATGTCAATAGTTTGAGGTTGAGACTTGAGCAAATACCAGGAGAGATTGAACAGGAAACTGCGGTGATTCGAGCTAGGTTTAAAGACCCAACTCCCCGTTTATTCCCCTTAGCAGTAACTTACCTCATTCCTCAAAAGTTGGTGCGTTAATTCACATCCTTTATTTAGGAGTATTTTATGTCTTCTCCATTTCCAGGTATGAATCCTTATTTAGAAAATCCTATATTTTGGTCAGAAGTACATAATCGATTAATTGTGAATCTAGCCGACTCCTTAGCACCCCTAATTCCTCCTCAGTATCGGGTGGCTATTGAGCAGCGCACTTATTTAAGCGATGAGTCAGATTCCGTTTTAGTAGGAATTCCTGATGTTGCTGTATTTTCTCAAAATAAGGTAACTAAACCAACCTCATCAACAGTAACTTTTGCTTCTACCTCTGAAGTGGTAACAGTGAGAATGCCTGTACCTGAAAATGTCAAGGAAAGTTATTTAGAAATCCGAGAAGTCGCCACCAGTTATGTCGTGACAGCAGTAGAAATTCTATCTCCTAAGAATAAACGTGCAGGTGAGGGGAGAAAAGCTTACGAACGGAAGCGAAAACAAGTGTTAGCGAGTACCACCCACTTAGTAGAAATTGATTTGCTGCGAGGGGGGAAGCCGATGCTATTTTTAGGCGAAGTACCTCTCTTAGATTATCGAATTTTGGTTAGTCGAGGCGATCGCCGTCCTCTAGCCCAATTATATAATTTTAGTGTGCGAGAAGCGATTCCCTCCTTTCCCTTACCGTTGCAGTCAGAGGATACGGAACCTCTCGTGGATTTGCAAGCTTTGTTAAGTGGCGTATATGAACGTGCAAGATACAACTTAGCCATAGATTATAGCCAAGAGCCAGTCCCACCCTTGAAGGAAGAGGACGCAGTTTGGGCAGATACACTCTTGCGAGAACAAAGACTGCGAAACAATTAAAGATAGCCGAAAAAACAAGAATAATCAAAAAAGGCGGGGGCAGAAAACCTTCCCTACCAGTAGCAGAGCAAATATTGTTAACCTTAGTTTACCTACATCATTTACCAACATTTGGGTGCAGGAGATACTGCAAGAATGGGAATTAGTAGTAGATAGCTGGGAACAAGTCAGAGAAAGACCTCAAGAGTATGAAGAGCAGAAAAAGTATTACTCAGGAAAGAAGAAAAGCCATACCCGAAAAAATCAGATAATTGTACCAGGAAAAAAGTCGGAAATTGTAGATGTAATAGTGGGAAAACCAGGGCCAGATAGTGATATAAACCTCTTTAGACAGAGACAGTCACAATTCGCCGAAAATCAAAAGTTTAAAGGCGACAAAGGTTACGTAGGCGAAAAACAAATAAAAACTCCACATAAAAGAAAGAAGAAACAAGAATTAACCCCAGAACAAAAACAAGAAAATAAAAAATTATCCAGCCAACGTATTGTCGTAGAACACGCAATTAGATTAATCAAAATCTTCCGAATTGCACAGGAAAGATTTCGGTTGAGGCCGTCACATTATGAACAAGTAATTTTGACAGTGTGTGGCTTAGTTCGTTTACGACTTGGCACAATAATACTACCAATAAAATCAGCGATTAGCAGCGGATGAATAGTAGTGCAACTATCTTTATCTTTGAGGTCTAAACTAACTCAAACTAACTCAAAGCCTGATAAATTCAAATTAAGCGGCAGCAATTTCTTCATGGCTTGGGAACTGCCAAATCCTTCCTGGCTAATGCTTTCGTAATTTTTGGAGATGTCTAATGAACTTGTTCCTCTCGCCAATGCTATCAACACTGAAAAAGCCCGTTCTGAGTTAATTATTGCCCCGGTTTTACTAGAAGTACGACGACATTTTAACTTCCAAGTTGGCTTTTTTAGCGGTACAGAATTTAATGTAGATTCAACCCTTGGACTCAGCGGTTACTGTGATTATATTCTCACCGCTTCTCAAGAAATATACGAAATTTCTGCCCCAGTTATTACCCTAGTAGAAGCAAAAAACGAAAATATTAAAAGTGGATTGGGACAATGTATTGCTGAAATGGTTGCTGCTCAACGTTTTAACCAACAAAAAGAAACTTCAATTAACACGATTTATGGAGCAGTAACAACAGGAATGGTTTGGAAATTTCTTAAACTAGAAAACCAAACGGTCTTTATCGACTTAAATGATTATTTTATTAAAGAAATTGATAAAATATTAGGAATACTATCAGCACCATTCAACTATTACTTATCAAATAAAAATGCCCTTTGAATTAACCCACAAACCAACTTTCACTTTAATAAATTAATTTAATGGTCGATCGAGCGTCGTCTCTTTCATCCTGCTGCTTTTAGCCCACTCCATAATCACTCATTTCCCGCATGAAAGGAGGATAAAAACCTAATACAATATCTTGTTTTGGTACACCTAAATTAACTAAATCCGCTGCAATATCATGTTCTGTTGAATTGTAAAAAATCCAGATTTTCTCATTGCGAATATCAAGATGTATTATACAATCATGCACCCAGCGTTTATGTTGCCAACCCAGATGCACAATTTGATAGTGGTTTCGCTGTGTATCAAAGATAGTTTCAACTTCAATATCACCATAAGCTGGCTTAACTTCTGCATAATCCATCAATAATTGCTGGACAATTTGCTGATAGCTGGTTAATTTATCTGTTAGTCCTTCCATTGTAAAATTTGCTCCAATTCAATATCGTAAATAATTATTTTTACGGAATTTTCTTGCAGCATTGATGCTGGAAAATCAAGTTGAAAGAAGCTATTATAAACTAGATCGGGTATGGCTAGATAGAGAATGCGATCGGGTTCTTCACGACGTAATGCAGCCCGATAGTTAATAAATTGCCCCAGTGCTGTATGAAACTCGGAAATTGCCGATGCACTAGCCAAAAAACTTTTGACTTCTACCGCAATTTTCTCATTTCCTCGCTCTGCTGCCAGTAATCGTTCTGCCCCCAAGTCAATTTCCATGTCTACACCACCTACTTTTATTTTAAGTGGATCATGAGTAACATTCCACCCATCCTTAGTAAGAGCAGTTTTAACAACTTGATGAAAACGATCTTTAGCCACAATAGACGATTCGATCTAGAGGTGCAATTTAAAACTATCACATTTACTGAAAGATGGTGCGTTACGGCTATGCCTAACGCACCCTACATATTTAAATGTGGTATTATACTAAAAGACTATTGCTAAATTATTCAAATATTACGAAACATTGCTATATATGAATATTATTCTACTTCCTGCTGTACTCCCTGGTGATTTAGATCTTGCTGCTATTAACCAACAGTTAAAAAATAAGACTGCTCAATTAGATTGGAGTAGCGTAGTTTCTGCACCAGAACGACATCTCGCCATCTTACTAGAAGGATTAAATTTAGTAAACGATGCGGAAGTGCTAGATTTAGAAACCAGCACTATGTCCGATACGATCGCTGCGGAAATTATCCGCTTTTTTAATAACCAACAGAAAAAAACTAAAAAACTTAACCGTCAAAAACCTTCTCAAAGTAATCCTATAAGTGCCAAACAAGGCAATCTTTTTGAAACTCAATTCGTTCCTTCTGAAACTCAGGAAACAGAAGGACAGGGAAAACTTTTAGAAATGCAATTTGTTCCTGTCATTAGTCACGACAATGTAGAAGAATCCCAGTCTATAACACCCAATCTAGAACCTCCTCAACCTTCTATCCTACCTCCACAAAGCTATTATCAAATTCGGGCAGAATTAGAACAAGCAGTACTAGATGATTTACTTGGGCCTGCGGGGGGAGAATATGAAGAAATAGATGAAATGCGAGTTAGCGATCGCTATTTAGTCGGATTAGTTGCACCTACACAACGTCAAATTACCCCGGAAGAACGAGAAGAAACGCCAGAACAAATGGATGAATTAGCGGTTTCTGGTAGCGGTACTTTAGAAGAAGGAACAACAGAAAATAATATTCCTCTTGCTGATAAAATGTTTCCTTCGGCATTGGGAATGACATTTTGTGTTGAGGGAAATGCCAAAGCAATTAAAGTTACAGCAGGATGGGGACAATACGAAAAAGACAAAAGTGAATCTGTGCAAACTCCCACAGGGGAAGCAAAAACCCTTTGGCGGCGCTATCCAATTAAAGGTGTATCACCAAATATTAATTTGCAGGTGGGTGCGATCGATCCTTGACAAATAAATCCAGAAAAAGAAGTATTTGTCCAAGGTCAAATTCGCAAACAAGGGGAAGATTGGATAAGCTGTTAAGCATTTAAATAGGGTAAAATGGAAAAGCCAATAGAGCCAAGTGGGTGGGGAAATGCCAGCAAAGAATCATCTGAACTTAGAACAAGTAGAGAAGCTACAAAAAGCCCTGAAAGAAGAAGAAGATGGAAATATTAGAGAAAGAATCTTGATATTACTGTTGCTAAATGATGGAAAAACTCAAGCTAAAATAGCGGAATTTGTGGGCTGTTCAATAAATAAAGTATCTTATTGGTGTGTACATGGAGACCCAGATAATCTAGAAAGCCTAGTCGATGAAAGGATGAAGGGGAATCATCAAAAAGCCACAGATAAATATAGAGAAATATTATTAGAGACAGTAGATAAAGAACCCAAAGAATTAGGATACGAATTTGGCAGATGGACGGCACAAAGGTTAGCGACATATTTAGCAGAAACGACAGGAATAAAATTAAGTGGTTCGCAAGTTAGGAGAATATTAGAGCAAAAAAAGTTCGTTTACCTCTGGGCAAAGTACAGCTTGGAGGGAAAGCGAGAACCGGAAAAAAGAAAAGCATTTAAAAAGAAAATAGCCGAATATTTAAAAATCGAAAAAGAGCATCCAGAACGTTTACAGGTATGGTTTTGGGACGAAAGCGGTTTTAGTTTAAGAGTGATGAGAAGAAAGAATTGGTGTAAGAAAGGTAGACGAAAAGAGGTGAGAGGAGAGCGAAGAAAGGGTCGGATTAATGTAATGGGAGGACTGAGGTATTCCGACAAGAAAAGGTTTGTAGAATTTCTCGATAAAAGCAATTCGGAAAGTTTTTATCAAGTGCTAAAACTGTTTTATCAAGAATTGATTGCTGAATGGGTAGCCGCTGGCAATGAAGCCAAGGAATTTGCGGAAAAAGGAGCCAAAATAGTGATAATTCTGGACAATGCTAGTTTTCCCAAAAAGGCAGAATATCTCCAGAAAATTGCCGCCGAAATGCCCAATATTCATTTAGAATTCCTCCCGAAATATAGCCCGGATTATAACTTAATTGAATTAGTTTGGCATTCAGCCAAAGAATTTATTGCCCATCGATTATTTAAATCAATAGAAGAATTAGAATATTTATTGCATAAACTTTTAAATGAAGGAGAATTAATTATTAAATGGGGGCGAAAACTTAAAAATAAAGGTAATGCTCTTATCACTATTTAAATGCTTAACAGCTTACCGTCCCAACCTGATACCATCAAGACAAAATTGTTGCGATCGCGATCGATAATCAATTTACTTTCAATTTCCCCATGACTGTAAGGAATCCGATCGCCAGCCGGAAAAACTCGTCAGTTATTGTCCACCCATCTTTTAAGAACGCAAATAGCGCCAGGTGTAAGCCATCTTGCGACGAGAAATCGGTGAATAAGTTTGAAGATTAGGTGGATAACGAAAAAAGAATCCGCTAACTTGAGGGTGTTAGTAGAACAATCATCAGGAACTAATATCAATACTCAAGTTTGGCAAGGTGATGGAATCAGTGGCAATACTTTGCTCAATCCAACTGGTGTGAACAATATTTATACGAATGGCAGAAAACTAAAGTTATCTTTGCTATTATTTAAAAGTATGAATATTGCCTAACTGCGGGAGAAAAACAAAAATCATGTCAGCAGTAATTTCTCCTAACTTAACGATTCCTCCTTTAGAGAACGGAGATCAACTAACCCGTGTAGAATTTGAACGCCGTTATAATGCAATGCCACATATAAAAAAAGCGGAATTAATTGAAGGAGTTGTCTACATGGCATCAGCCTTAAGATTTAAAAGTCATGGGAAACCTCATGGTTACATGATGACATGGCTGGGTACTTATGAAGCTGCTACTCCAGGTGTAGAATTTGGGGACAATTCTACAGTGCGTCTTGATGCGGATAATGAACCGCAACCTGATGGTTTACTGAGAATTGAACAGGGGGGACAATCAACGATTAGTGAAGATGATTATGTCGAAGGTGCGCCAGAATTAATCGTAGAAATTGCTGCCAGCACTGTGTCAATTGATTTTAACCAAAAATTGAAAGTTTATCGTCGCAATCAAGTCCAAGAATATTTAATTTGGCGAGTTTTAGATAGTGAATTTGATTGGTTTAGATTAAATGCCGGAGAATACATTAAACTTGAACCTGATAGTAATCACATAATTTATTCACAAGTTTTCCCTGGTTTGTGGTTAGATAAAGCAGCGTTATTAGCCGGAAATTTAGCGAAAGTTTTAGAGGTTTTGCAACAAGGTTTGGCAAGTCAAGAACATCAAGATTTTGTGCAACAATTAGCTCAGGAGTAGATGGCGATCGCACATTCCCCAAGATAACTTTGAGGCTCTCCCTTGCCGATGACTTAAATCTTCTGGCTTTTATGGCAACTTACCTCAATCCTTGCTGTTGCAATCTCTCGTTTACCCAAGCCAAATCCGGTTCTGATAAAGCAGGAATGGGGGGGCGGCGGTAATCAATCCTTAAGTCATAACTTCCCTGGTCATAAATTTCATCTAGTAATAGCTTTAAGTCGATCGCTGGTTCAGGTTCACCAGCTTTCAAGGGTACAGGAAATTGAGGAATCGAATCTGGCAAATTAAATCCATATAGAGAAGCTTTGGGACGAATTTCGCTATGACTGACCATAATTCGATAATGACTTTGAGGTTGTCCGATCATTGACATCGGGTTTCCCTGACGTAGCAAATCAATTTCCACCAAATGAGTCGCACTAGCTAAAATTTTCAGCCTTTTGGTTTCGTATTGTAGCCGTCCAATGCCTAGTTGTTTATTTTTGGGAGAAAGTACTTCAATAATGGTGACTACTTCTTCTGTTTCTACAGCCCGAATTTCTAAGTATGCTTCGGTAAGAATCTCTGGTAAAGGCAGGATCACTTCGACTGGCTCGGTTGAGGGAGCAACTGCTAGATTGGATTCATTCGATCGCGCTAAAGAAAGCGAATTTTGTAGCGAGACATCTGGCACACCTACCAACAAAGCGGTATCCCCATTAGCTTCATATACCCGCTCTTCGATCGCCACAATATATTTTGGGCGAATCTTCGGAGCCAGGTAATTTGCGATCGCACTAATCAATCGATGATGAATTCCTGCCCAAAGTGAGGGATGCTCTAAATAAGGATTCATTCCGAGAAAGGGTGAAGGCACGATCGACACTCTCTGCTAGTGCAATTAATCAGGGCTGCTTTCATCTATCTTTTATCTTAAGCGATCGCATTTTCCCCAAGATTATTTTTATCAGAATGCGATCGCACTATTTGTAAGGTGCGTTACCACCGAACCATTGTAGAGACGTTGTATACAACGTCTCTACCTCTACAATCTTTTTTGGAGATATCTATTCAAGATTCTTTAGATTCATCAACAAAAAACCAATCCTCATCCAATGCTTGTTCTAGAGAAATATGAGCATCTTTCGGTAGTGAAAACAACTGAGAAACAGACTTAACCGCTACAGGATAAGCTTTGGCATACATCGCTTCCAGTTCCGGCTTTAAACTAGGACTATCTTCTAAACGATGTTGAATTTGAGCCCGAAAATTGACAATTTCAGCAGCCCAGTGTTTCCCAGAGCGCTCTTTTTCATCTTGCCAATAGGATAATTTAAGCAGATGTTCTAATAAACGGGTTAAAAGACTCAACATCGCCCGTCTATCACTTTTCCCCATACTTTCTAACTCTTCAATTAAACTATCCCAATCAACCCGATCAAAATTCCGTTCGCGTAATTGGTTGACCGTTTCTTTAATCCATTCTTGATAGTCTGCGATCGTCATTTTTAGTTCCTTTTGCAGGCGACGACACTGAAAGAGTTACCCTAATTCTAACACTTGGACTGCCAGAAAAACTGGTTCTTTCCCAACTGCTGACAATGAATTGTTACCAAATTTAACCTGACTCCCCCTGGTGCTATCATTTATAAAGTATGATTATTGCCTAACTTCAGGAGAAAAATCAAACATGATATCAGCAACAATTTCTCCTAAATTAACTATTCCTCCCTTAGAAAACGGAGATCAACTAACCCGTGTTGAATTTGAGCGTCGCTATTCTGCTATGCCCGATCGGAAAAAAGCAGAATTAATTGAAGGAGTAGTTTATATGGCATCGCCTTTGCGAGTGCAAGGTCATGGAGAACCCCATTCTGATATTATGACTTGGCTGGGAGTTTATAAAGCCGCAACACCAGGATTAATGTCTGCTGATAATACCACTGTCCGTCTTGATCCTGATAATGAACCCCAACCAGATGCACTATTAAGAATTAAGATAGGTGGACAATCAACAATTAGCGAAGATGATTATGTCGAAGGTGCGCCAGAACTAATCGCAGAAATTGCTGCTAGCAGTGTTTCCATTGATGTAAATCAAAAGCTCAAGGTTTATCGTCGTAATCAAGTACAAGAATATTTAGTTTGGCGAGTTTTAGATAATGAATTTGATTGGTTTAGATTAAATGCCGGAGAATATATTAAACTGGAATCTGATAGTAATGGGATAATTTATTCGCAAGTTTTCCCTGGATTGTGGTTAGATAAAGCGGCTTTATTAGCGGGAAATTTAGCGAAAGTTTTAGAAGTATTACAACAAGGTTTGGCAAGTCAAGAACATCAAGATTTTGTGCAACAATTGGCTAAGGAATAGATGGCGATCGCCAGAATATCCGATGCAACAGATCGCACATTCCCCAAGATAACTTTGATTCCCAATCCGATCAAGATTGGATGAATTTCGTAGCAGAAAGCTGAAGTTAGATTTGCTATCATTTATAAAGTATGATTATTGCCTAACTTCGGGAGAAAAATCAAACATGATATCAGCAACAATTTCTCCTAAATTAACTATTCCTCCCTTAGAAAACGGAGATCAACTAACCCGTGTTGAATTTGAGCGTCGCTATTCTGCTATGCCCGATCGGAAAAAAGCAGAATTAATTGAAGGAGTAGTTTATATGGCATCGCCTTTGCGAATCACCAATCATGGAAACCCTCACGCTCGAATCATGACGTGGTTAGGATATTATTGGTCGGGTACACCAGGAATTGAATTGGGGGATAATACTACAGTACGTCTCGATTTAGATAACGAACCTCAACCTGATGCACTACTGAGAATTGAAGTCGGTGGACAATCTACTATTAGTCAGGATGGCTATGTCGAAGGTGCGCCAGAATTAATCGTAGAAATTGCTGCCAGCACTGTGTCAATTGATTTTAACCAAAAACTCAAGGTTTATCGTCGTAATGGGGTACAAGAATATTTAGTCTGGCGAGTTGATGATAGTGAATTTGATTGGTTTAGATTAAATGCCGGAGAATATATTAAACTGGAATCTGATAGCAATGGGATTATTTATTCGCAAGTTTTCCCTGGATTGTGGTTAGATAAAGCAGCGTTATTAGTGGGAAATTTAGCGAAAGTTTTAGAGGTTTTGCAACAGGGTTTGGCAAGTCAAGAACATCAAGATTTTGTGCAACAATTGGCTAAGGGTTAGAAGCACGATCGCACTTTCCCCAAGATAATTTTGATTCCCAATCCGATCGCAAATTCCCCAAGATAAATTTATCCAACGCCTTTTTAACTGCATTACGACTTTATTTTAAGATTACACTTGTCTAATTTCACAGGCTGAATACTCGCAATTTGTTGCTACTATAATCTTAATGCTAAAGGCTGCAACTAATCGAGGGAATTAATGGCTCGTAAAGAGATTGCTGTTATACTCGTGGAAGATAACCCAGCTGATATTGTCCTGTTGATGGAGTTGCTACAGGATAGCGATGGTCAATCTTGGCAAATTTCTCATTGCAAAAGACTGAAACTTGCCTTGGAACAGCTACAGCGAACTGCTTTTGATGTAATTCTCTTGGATTTATCCCTACCTGACTCTCAGGGAATAGACACAGTTGTTCAACTTCAGACAGCAGTTCCACACATTCCCATTGTGGTTTTAACAGGATTGCCAGATAAAAACCTGGCTCGGCGAGCAGTTGCTCAGGGGGCGCAGGATTATTTGGTTAAAGGACAGCTATCGCCTGAATTATTGGTAAAAACGGTTGAATATGCGATCGAGCGAGCCCAAATTGTCAAAAAGCTTCGAGATAAGACGCAGCAATTAGTTGCCACTAACGAAATTCTACAACAACGGGAACGAGAGTTTAGAACGTTAGTGGAAAATACACCTGATATCATTGCTCGGTACGATCGCCAATTTCGCTGTCTCTACACCAATCCTGCTAGTACCAACCAACTGGGAATTTCCACAAGTTACTCAGGTAAAACTCCTTCAGAATTGGGATATCCTCAAGAAATGGCTCAGTTTCTAGAGAATGCTTTGGAGAGAGTATTTGTCAATGGACAGTTAGAAATTGATGAATTTCGCGTTAGGTATCAGGATGAGTGGAAAACCTACCAAACTTATGTGGTGCCAGAGTTTAGAGCAGATGGTTCGATCGAAACTGTTTTGACGATCGCTCGTGATATCACCCAACTACGACAAACAGAAATCGCCTTTGCTGAAGCTCAGACAGCTAACCGAATGAAAGATGAATTTTTGGCAACGCTGTCCCACGAACTGAGAACACCCCTTAACCCAATTTTGGGATGGACTAAGTTGCTGCGAACTCGTCCATTTTCGGGCGATCAGACTCAAACAGCCTTAGAAACGATCGAACGTAACGCACAACGCCAAGCACAACTAGTGGAAGACTTACTGGATGTGTCGCAGATGATTCGAGGACAACTCAAGCTGAATCTAGCAACAGTTTTGTTGAGCGAACCTGTTCAAGGCGCGATCGAAACAGTGAGACTGGCAGCCGAAGCGAAAAATATTGAGATTGAAATAGAGCTTGACCCGGAAGTAGGCTATGTCAGGGGTGACATCGTTCGACTGCAACAACTCGTCTGGAATTTACTTTCCAATGCTGTTAAATTTACTCCTAACAGTGGCAAGATTATGGTGCAACTACAGCGAATCGATCGGGAAGCACAAATTACCGTTAGGGACACTGGTAAAGGAATTAGATCGGATTTTCTGCCCTTCGTGTTCGATCGATTTCGGCAACAGGATAGTTCCACAACCAGAGAATTTGGCGGTTTAGGACTGGGACTGGCATTAGTGCGACAACTCGTAGAAGCTCATGGAGGAACCATTACTGCCCAAAGTCCAGGGGAAGGACAAGGTGCTACATTTACTGTACGACTACCGTTACTCTCAGAACCTCAACCTGTAAAACCCGATTTATTAGATAGCAATCAGACCGCAAATTTACAAGGCACAAAAATACTTCTAGTTGAAGATGAGCTTGATTCGCGAGAACTGATGGCTTGGATATTAAAAGAAGCAGGTGCCAAACTAATTGCTGTTACCTCAGCTAATGCAGCGCTGAATGTCCTGTCCCAAACTTCCTTTGATGTTCTAGTCAGTGATATTGGTTTACCTGATATGGATGGGTATCGCTTATTGCAACAGGTTCGTCTTCTTGCATCAGCTGAAGTACTACCTGCGATCGCACTTACCGCTTATGCAGGAGAAATAAATCGCCAAACTGCCCTGAACTCTGGATATCAACAGCATTTAGCTAAACCGATCGAACCAGATGCCTTAGTTTCTGCAATTGCAGAACTGCTCATAAGAAAGTCATGAATTTTGAGTTTTGACCAGGATTTAAGCATTTCATCCTGAAATCCCGATCGAAAATCCTGAAATCCTATAATTCTAGAAATCCTGATAGAAGTAGCATCATGGTAAATATCGAGAACGCCTTACTTTCAAAACAGATAAATTTCTTGAATAAGATTGTGGAAAATTCGATCGAAGAGTTAACTACTCTCAATCAGTCTCTTCAGCGGGAAATTGCCGAACGTCAAAAAGCAGAACAGGCACTAAAAGAAAGTGAGATGCGATTTCACGCCCTAGTAGAAGCCGCATTTGAAGGGATTATCATTCAAGAAAAAGGGAAAATTATTGATGCCAACCCAGGATTTGCTGAGATATTTGGCTATTCTTTAGAAGAAGTAATCGGTAAATCAGCCGTTGACTTTCTTACACCAGAATCTCTAGAAATATTGCTGAGTAAGATGGAAAGCCAATACGAACAGCCATACGAACTCACTGGGATCAGAAAAGATGGTACGCTTATTCACTTGGAGGTAGTTGGTAAGCAAGCTCGTTATCAGGGGCGAACAGTGCGAGTCTCAGCGGCAAGGGATATTTCCGATCGCAAACGGGCAGAAATAGAGTTACGGAACCAAAAAAGCCAGATTCAACGCCAATTGGCTGAGATTGAAACTATTTACCAGTCTGCTCCCATTGGGTTGAACGTTTTGGACACAGAACTTCGTTTTGTTCGTATTAATCAGCAATTGGCAGAAATTAATGGACTTCCGGTTGAAGCACATATCGGTCGCACAGTCCGCGAGTTACTACCTGAACTAGCTGATACTGCCGAACAATTATTGCGACCTATTTTAGAAACAGGAGAACCACTCCTAAAAGTGGAAATTACCGGAGAAACTCCAGCACAACCGGGGGTAAAAAGAATTTGGTTAGAGAGTTTTTTACCTTTGAAGGATGGCGATCGCATTATTGGCATCAGTACAGTTTGTGAAGAGATTACCGATCGCAAATGCACAGAAGCAACACTGCAAGAAAGGGAAGGTTTACTCCGCTTATTTGCCAAGTATGTCCCTGCTGGTATTGCCATGTTTGACAGGGAAATGCGTTATTTAATGGCAAGTCAAAGATGGGCAGATGACTATAATATTGGTTCGTCTGAATTAATTATTGGTCGATCGCACTACGAGATTTTTCCTGAAATCCCGGAACGGTGGCGACAGATTCATCAACGCTGTTTGGCTGGGGCAACGGAAACCTGTAATGAAGATTTATTTATCAGGGCAGATGGGACGCAGCAATGGATACGTTGGGAGGTTCGTCCTTGGTACAAAGCAAATCATGAAATTGGTGGAATTATTGTATTTTCCGAAGATATAACGCAACGCAAACAAGCCGAACAAACATTGCAACAAAGCGAATCTCTCCTCCACTTATTTGCTCAATATGCCCCAGCGGGTATTGCCATGTTTGACAAGGAAATGCGTTATTTAATGGCAAGTCAAAGGTGGGCAGATGATTACTATCACGACTCTGTAGAGTTGCTGATTGGTCGATGGCAATACGAAGTGTTTCCTGAAATTCCAGAACGATGGCGACAGATCCATCAACGCTGTTTGGCAGGAGCGATCGAGAAATGTGATGAAGATTTGTTTGAGAGGGCAGATGGCACGCAGCAATGGACGCGCTGGGAGGTTCGCCCTTGGTACAAAGCCAGCGATGAAATTGGTGGAATTATTATCTTCGCTGAAGATATCACTCAGAACAAACAGGCACAGTTATCAATTCTGCAATTGAATCAGGAACTCCAGCAGAAAGTAACCGAATTGCAAACTTTGTTGGACGTGATTCCGATCGGTATTGGCATTGCAGAAGATCCAGAATGTCGCCACATTCGAGTTAATCCAGCCTTTGCTGAGTTATTGGGTATCCCACCGACAATCAATGCTTCTCTGAGTGCGCCCGAAGCAGAACGCCCGAACTTCAAAGTTTATCAAAACGAGCGGGAAATGGCAGCCGAAGAATTACCCTTGCAATACGCAGCCAAACATGGTGTTGCAGTCCGAGATTTAGAAGTCGAGGTTGTTTGGCAGAATGGTAAAACCGTAACGCTGTTGGAATATGCTGCTCCATTATTTGATAAATACGGACAGCCGAGAGGTAGTGTAGGAGCATTTCTGGACATTACCGATCGCAAACGAGCCGAACAAATCCTGCGGACATCGCGGGATGAGTTAGAACGTCAAGTACAAGAACGTACCAGGGAACTGCAAGCAGCATTAGAAATGCTGCAACAACGCGAGCGAGAGTTTAGGACGTTGGTGGAAAATACACCTGATATAATTACTCGGCACGATCGCCAATACCGTTACCTCTATGTCAATCCAGCCAGAATCCAACTCGCTAACTTTCCCTTTGAGTTTTACTTGGGAAAAAAACCATCTGAATTAAGCTATGCTAACGAACTGACTCAATTCTGGGAAGCTTCCCTAGAAAGCGTGTTTGTTACGGGAGAAATGCGGATTGATGAATTTACTATAACAACCTTGAATGAACCCAGGAGTTTTCAAGTTAAAGTGGTTCCAGAACGAGATGCCAATAATGCGATCGTTTCAGTTATGACGATCGGACGAGACATTACTGCCCTAAAACAGGCAGAAGAATCTGCTCGCAAATTAGCCGAAGATTTACAACGTTCCAATCAAGAGTTAGAACAGTTTGCATATATCGCCTCTCATGACTTGCAAGAACCTTTAAGGGCAATTACCAGTTTTACCCAAATGCTGGCAAAGCGGTATCGAGGACAAATTGATGCTAAAGCTGATACTTACATTGAGTTTATTGTCGATGGTGCCACCCGGATGCAGCAACTAATCAAAGACTTGCTGGCTTACTCTAGAGTAGGTCGTTATGAATTGCAACTGCAACCTGTTGATTTTAATGCTTTATGGGAGCGAGTGAAGAAAGATTTACAGGTGGCGATCGCTGAAAATGAAGCTATCATCACCGCAGATACTTTACCCACCATTACAGCTGACCCTAACCAAATGGCAAATCTGCTGCGAAATTTGCTCGGCAATTCCTTAAAATACCGAAGTGAAATAGCTCCCCGAATTCACTTCTCAGCCAAAATAATTACCTTAGAAGCAAGTAGTGCTTCGGTGCAAAATTGCTCTCCACCCCTAACAACTTCAGTTCAAGAATGGCTGTTTTCCATCCAAGATAATGGCATTGGTATCGAACCTCAATATGCCGATCGAATTTTCGGCATCTTTCAACGTCTGCATACCATTGACGAATACTCTGGCACAGGTTTAGGATTGGCAATTTGTAGGAAAATAATTGAAAGACACGAAGGACGAATTTGGGTTGAGTCTCAACTAGGAGCAGGAGCCACCTTCTTCTTCACTATACCAATTTCTTAAGAGGACTGAAGATGACAATCCAGCCTAAATTACTCACAATTTTACTAATTGAAGATTCTAAAAGTGACGCAGTTCTGATTCAGGAAACATTAAGCGAAAGTAAGTTTTTGAACGAATTGTATATCGTTCGTGATGGAGTGGAAGCAACTGATTTTCTTTATAAAAGAGGAAAGTATGCAAACGCTCCCCATCCTGACATCATCTTGCTAGACTTAAATTTGCCGAAGAAAAATGGTCGAGAGCTACTAGCTGAAATCAAAGCCGATGAGAAGTTAATGACTATCCCCGTTGTCGTTCTCACCACTTCCTCGGATGAAGTTGATATTTTGAAAAGCTATCAACTCCGCGTCAATTGCTACCTAGTCAAACCCACTGAGTTAGAAAGTTTTATTGAAGTAGTTAAGTCAATTGAACATTTCTGGCTTGCCTTGGTTGAACTTCCCTTTGAATAAATTAAAAGTCCGTTTAATTGTCCATAATTCCTGCACCCCTCCCCGTCAAAGGCATTAGGGACACGGCATCATTAATATTTGCAACTCCTGCCTTATTTCTCTGTAGCCCTGTCCCTACAGACCGAACAAAATATTAATTGATAAGTCAGAGAAAAGAGCCTGCACATATTTCTAGAAAATCCAATAACCTGATAAAATTAATAAAAATCATAGTAACTTCTGTGCAGAACCCTTGAGTGCTTGCTCAAACAACTGTGCCGCTTCCGAATATTTGCCGACTGCGTACAGATTTTTTGCCTGTTGCTCCAAACTCTCTGTTTGGGTTTGTTTCTCCTTCCATTTCCAGGATGCCTTTATCCCTCTTATCTCACTTTGGGCAGAGAAAAAGGCTGTTGCCTTGCGCTGCTAGATTTTAGCGATTCTCATTTAATATCTATTTATCTTTTGTAGTATTAACTTCTACAACTATGTAAACTGTGCGAGCTAACCACCTGTTCTGGGTTGAATAATCGATCGCCCTAGCAAAGTCAAGTTTTCTACCCATGCCCTACAATTGTCACCTACTCAAATAAGTAAAATTAAAGTTATGGTAAACTTGGGAATTTTTCTAAATAACGAGTATGGAATCGGTAGAATCAAAAAGTCAAATTCTGGTTGTCGATGATAATATAGAGAGCTTGGAGTTATTAGCCAAGCTCTTATCCAAGGCAGGTTATGAAGTATATTTAGCAACCAATGGTTCAGAAGCATTAGAGAAAACATTTACACTCATACCCGATCTAATTTTGTTGGATATCATGATGCCAACAATGAACGGGTATGAAGTTTGCCAAAAACTTAAGTCTAACGAGCAGACTTGTAACATTCCAGTGATTTTTATTAGTGCTTTGTCAGAAGTACCCGATAAGGTTTGCGCTTTTTCTGTGGGAGGGGCAGACTTTATTAATAAACCATATTCAGTAAAGGAAATACTTGTTCGCATTGAGTACCAGTTAAAGATTGCCAAGTTGCAAAAAGAAATATTTCAGCAAAAGGAACAACTAATCCGGCAAAATTATCTGTTAGAACAGGAAATTAGCGATCGCAAACGCATAGAGAAAGAATTACGCAAAACCACCCCCCGACTAGCTACACTGATTGAAAATCTGCAAGCTGGGATTTTACTAGAAGATGAAAATCGGCGGATTGTTTTAATTAACCAAACATTCTGCGACCAATTTAACATTGCCGTTCCACCGCAGATGCTCATTGGTGCTGACTGTTCCCAAGCAGCAGAACAAAATAAGATATTGTTTAAGGAACCCGATCGATTTGTACAACGAGTTGAACAAATTTTACAGCAAAAACAAGTAGTAGTAGGTGAATATATTTTCTTAGCAGACGATCGCATCTTTGAACGAGATTATATTCCGATTTTCTGCGACCAAGATTACCAAGGACACCTGTGGCAATATCGCGATATTACAGCACAGAAAGCAGAAGAATTTCAGTTATTCAAACAATCCCAGGCGTTGATAGCTTTCAGTAATAGTTTGAAACAGTTGCACCGTTTGAATGTAACTAATTTTGATAATATAGAAGCACTATTTGCTGATTATATCCAAACCGGATGTGAAGTACTTAATTTTACAGCAGGTGCAGTAGGTCGAGTGCAAAATGATAGCTACAGCTTTTTAGCAGTTAAATCAGAAATTAAAAGCTTAGTTCCCAATTTGACAATTAATTTATCAGATGCTTACTGTGACAAGGTAGTAGAGAGCGGCACAACAATAACTTTTTCTCATGTTGGTAAAATGGAGGAAATGCGATGCCATCCTCTCTATGAAAACTTAAAAATAGAATCTTATATTGGTACACCTATTTTTGTTAACGGAGAACTCTACGGTACTCTTTGTTTCTTTTCTACTCTGCCAAGACTTGATGGTTTTGAAAACCATGAGAAAGAAATCATTGAGCTAATGGCTCAAAGCATAGGAAAATTTATCAGTGCCCGTCAGACAGAAGCAGAATTACATATTTTATTTGCAGCAATGACCGATCTTGTCATTGTTAGAGATGTAAATGGAAAATGTTTGAAAATTGCCTCACCTAGTCCTAATTTGTATAAATCAGCGGATGAAATGATTGGCAAAACATTACACGACACATTACCACTTGCTGTTGCCGATCTTTTACTCGAAGGAATACGTGCCAGTTTATCCAATAAGGAGACGATCGACCTAGAATATAGTCTACCGATTCGAGGGCGCAATATGTGGTTATCTACGCGGATTTCTCCTCTATCGGAAGATTCAGTAATTATCGTGGCAAGGGACATCACCAACCGCAAAGAAATTGAGGAAGCTTTGCGAAATAGCGAAGCGCATAATCGAGCATTGTTAGAAGCGATTCCTGATTTATTAATTCGGGTGAATGGAGATGGTTACTATCTGGATTATGTTGTTCCACCAGGCTTTGATGCAGTATTTGGTACTTTATATTATAGGTAAACATTTGTCTCAAGTTTTGCCATTGGAATTAGCAGAACGGCATCTAAATTTTATTAAAAAAGCTTTGTTAACCAAAGAATTACAAGTGTTTGAGCAGGAATTTGAAGTTAATGGCAAAGTCTTGTGTGAGGAAGTGCGAATTTCTGTAGTTGGGGCAAATGAAGTATTGCTAATTGTGCGCGATATTAGCGATCGCAAACGCATCGAAAAAGAACGTCAGCGAGCAGAAAACGCCCTGGCTAAAGCCAAAGAAGCCGCAGAAATTGCCAACAAGACAAAAAGTGAATTTCTCGCAAACATGAGTCACGAACTGCGAACACCCCTCAATGCAATCCTGGGTTTTACCCAAGTGATTATGCAGGATTGTTCTTTAGAAAATTCTGCAAGTGAATATTTAGAGATCATTAATCGCAGCGGTCAACATTTACTGAATTTGATTAATGATGTCCTAGAAATGTCCAAAATTGAAGCGGGTAGAACTTCTTTAAATACCACTGATTTTAATTTACATGACCTACTAAATAGCTTGGAAAAAATGCTCCGGCTAAAGGCAGAGTCAAAAAGATTACAACTCATTTTTGATTGCGATCCTAATGTGCCTAAGTATGTAAAAACTGATGAAGGGAAACTGAGGCAAGTTTTAATCAACCTGCTAGGCAATGCGATTAAATTTACCAGTCAAGGAGGGGTAATTTTGCGCGTGAAGGGTAGGGAGAAAGATCCAATTCCCCAATCTCACTCTACACTTTATTTTGAAGTTGAAGATACCGGGATTGGTATTGAACCGGAAGAAGTGGAATTATTATTTGAGCCGTTTGTGCAGAAACAAAATACGCCGAATACTCAGGAAGGGACAGGTTTGGGTTTACCCATTAGCCGCAAATTTGTGCAGTTAATGGGGGGCGATATCAGAGTGGATAGTGTGCCCGGTAAAGGTACTCTCGTTCAGTTTGAGGTGCAAGTAGAGTTGGCAACAAGTGCTAATCAAGACTCTCAAGTATTTAGTCAGAAAGTGATTGGGTTGGTTCCCGGACAAACCCATTACCGGATTTTGGTGGTAGAAGATAATCGAGAAAATCGTCAGTTGTTGATGACTTTGTTGCGATCGCTACAGTTTGAAGTCCAAGAAGCAATCAACGGTCAAGAAGCGCTATTTCTCTGGCAAACCTGGCACCCTGATTTAATTTGGATGGATATGCGAATGCCTGTGATGGATGGGTATGAAGCAACCAGACAAATTAGAGCTATAGAGAAGACATTAGTAACAACATTCCCTCCACAACCAACCAAAATAATTGCTCTCACTGCTAGCGCCTTTAAAGAAGACCGGGTAAAGGTTTTGGCAACAGGTTGTGATGACTTTGTGAGCAAACCTTTCCGACAAAACATTATTCTCCAAAAAATGACTCAGCATTTGGGAGTGCAGTATATCTATGCCCAAGAAACAGAAATTAAAATAAATGCGGCAACATCATCCAAATCCTTTGACCCTACTTTTGCTTCTAAATCTCTTGAAGAAATGCCAAAGCAGTGGATTGAAAAAGTGAAAATAGCCGCAATGACAGGTTCGGATGAGGAACTGTATCAACTGATTGAGGAAATTCCTGCGGCTCATCCTGAATTAACTGATATATTAAATAATTGGGTGATTAATTTCCAATTTGATAATCTGCTAAATTTCATTCAAACAAAGGATAAAAAGACAGAGAAGCAGAGGGGCAAGAATATCTCTTAACTCAAAACTTTACCCTGTTCTCCATTCCCTTGGAAAATAGATGAACCTATATAAAACTGACCTTTCTAAGGTGAATATTTTGCTTGTTGAACAAATTCTCGGAAAATAGATGCTTTTAACTGATGCTTTAACGGTTGATAATTTGCAATTTAAGGAAATTTTAGTCTCATTCAACAGATGAAATTATGAGCGAATATTCAAAGAATGCTAAATCTAATGGAGAAATTCTTATAGTTGACGATACACCAGATAATCTGCGCCTTTTGTCTGTTATGTTGAATAAGAAAGGATTTAAGGTGCGAAAAGCTTTGAATGGTCGAACAGCGATCGCATCAGCACAAGCAGCTATACCTGACTTAATTTTACTAGATATTAAAATGCCAGACATGGAGGGTTATGAAGTTTGCCAACACTTGAAAGCAGACTCCAAAACTTGCGATATTCCGGTAATTTTTATTAGTACTCTTGATGATGTGATGGACAAAGTTAGAGCATTTGCATCGGGTGGTATTGACTATGTGACAAAACCATTTCAGGAAGCGGAAGTTTTAGCCAGAATTGAAAGCCAACTTCAGATTCAAAGACTACAGAAACAACTCATAGAGCAGAATCAAGAATTAGCTCGCTCTAACCGGGAATTAGAGCAATTTGCTAGTATTGTTTCTCACGATTTACAACAACCTTTGCAAGGGATTACAGGTTTTGCCAAAATAATTGCTATAAAATACCAAAATTCTCTCGATCGCACAGTGATAGATTATCTAAATCGGATACTTGATTCCGGCGAACGAATGCAACTCTTAATCCAAGATTTATTGGCTTATGCTCAGATAGGTAAACCAAATCAAACATTTGAATTAATTGATTGTAATCTGATTATAGAGCAAGTCATAGAAAACTTACAGACTGCAATTTTAGAAAAAAAAGCAAATATATTTTATGGTTCTTTACCAAAAGTAATAGGAAATGAGACTCAATTGATTCAACTGTTCCAAAATCTGATTAGTAATGCAATTAAATTTACTAATCCTGAAGTTTCACCGGAAATAAAGATTTCAGCTACCAAGCAGGAAAAAAAGTGGTGTTTTAGAATTGATGATAATGGAATTGGGATAGCTTCAGCAAATTTTGAGCGCATCTTTGAAGCGTTTCACCGAGTTCATTCAGTCGGGAAATTTCCCGGAAATGGTATTGGATTGGCAACTTGTAAGAAGATTGTGGAAAATCATCAGGGACAAATTTGGGTTGAATCTGAGTTGAATTTAGGCACGAGTTTTTATTTTACTTTGGGTTTAGAAAACTGACACAATTTTAACTTAATAACTTACCGAAATTAATCTATACTTTGTAGTACAGAAAAAGTTAGCCTAATGAAAATACTTTTAGTAGAAGACGATACATTAGTGAGTACGGCGCTAGAAAAGATGTTAGCGGCGAATCAGTACATCACCGATCTGGCGACTGATGGGCAAACCGGACTAAACTTAGCTAAAACCGGGGAGTATGACTTAATTGTGTTAGATTTGCAGATTCCCAAACTTGATGGAATTAGCTTATGTCGGGAGTTGCGAAGTCAAGGTTACAGTAAGCCAATTCTTTTACTAACAGTCAAAGGCTCTGATGCTGACATTGTAGCTGGGTTGGATGCAGGGGCAGATGAATATGTAATTAAACCTTATGCGCCGGAAGCATTGCTGGCAAGAATTCGGGCGTTATTGAGACGAAGTGGAGCAATTGTTGGTTATGATTTTAACGCATCTTCTCAGTTATCTTGGGGAGATCTTTGTTTAGATTTACATTCTGGAAGGGTAACTTTTGGCGAGCAAGTTATTCCTTTGACAGCGACGGAATATAAATTGTTGGAGTTGTTTTTGCAAAATCCCGATCGCATTTTCAACCGCAGTGCTATTTTAGATCGTTTGTGGGGATTTGAAAATGCACCTACGGAACGAGCGATTAATACTCATATTAAAGAGGTGCGAAAAAAACTGAAAGCGGGAGGTTTAATTGAAGAAATTATCGAAACTATTCATGGTATGGGTTATCGACTGAAACCTTACCCGAAAAACACTGTTGTTAGTCAGGTAGGAGAGACAAAGCCTAAAATCAAGGGGATGGCTGCTATTAATCAGGTAATTGAACAGTTTCGAGATTTATTGCAAGAACAAATTTCTGTATTAGCTGCGGCGAAAACTGCTTTTTTGGCGGGAAATATAGATGATGATTTATACCAAAAAGCTAAGTATGAAGCGCATAAATTAGCGGGTTCTTTGGGTTCATTTGGTTATCCCGAAGGCTCGAAAGTGGCAAGAACAATAGAACATCTTTTATCTAAGCGGAATCGTTTAACTACTGAGGAAATTTATCGGTTTTCGGAATTAGTAACAGCTTTGCGGGAGGAATTAAGTAAAGCGCCTATTCCTCTAGTTGTAACAACTGAGCCTCAGCAGAAAAACCAGCGAGTTTTAGCGATCGATAATGATGTCTTACTTATGGAACAGTTATTAATAGAAGCTGATGCTTGGGGAATTGAAATTAAAGTGGCAAGGGATTTGTCAACAGCGCGATCGCAAATTACTTTCACACCACCTGATTTAGTGCTTCTAGATTTGAGTTTTTCTGATAGCGAAGCAGAGGGGTTAACATTATTGCGAGAATTGAATGAAAAATCGCCACGAATTCCAGTAATTGTATTTACTGATAGAAACAGTTTAAGCGATCGCTTAACAGTTTCTCGTTTAGGCGCAAGGCAATTTTTACACAAACCTGCCACAACTGAGCAAATTTTTCGGGCAATTTGTCGGGGTTTGCAAACTGCAAATACAGAAGCTAAAGTATTAATAGTCGATGACGATCCAACTGTATTAACTAACTTAAAAGCATTATTGCAACCTTGGGGTTTAGAAGTATTTACTTTAAGTGAACCGCAAAATTTTTGGGAAGTTTTAATTGCCACTATGCCAAATTTAGTAGTTTTAGACCTAGAAATGCCCTTAGTTAGTGGGTTAGAATTGTGTCAAGTGATTCGACAGGATTCTCAATGGGGAGATTTGCCAATTTTGGTTGTTACCGCCCATACGGATGCTGAGTCTCTGCAACAAGCTTTCGCAGCTGGAGCCGATGATTTTATTACTAAGCCAGTATTAGGGCCAGAATTAGTAACCAGAATACTAAGTCGCATAGAGCGAAATCGATTATTATCGAGAAATCAGTAACCCTAATTTCAATATCAAAAATTTAATATTGCAAATTGTTGAAAGACAGGAGAAATAACCATGAATTTGACATATTTTAATTGGTAGATGCCTTATGAATAAAATCTGGTTATCTTGTATTCCACCTATTACCCATACACTGATGAGAAAAAGTTTGCCAATATTACTGGGTGTGGTAGCGTCTATTGCTGTTTTATTTCTATGGTATCAGCTTTCGGTACAAGAACAACTAAATATTGCAGCCTTGACTCGTAGCGAAGCAACCACAATTGAAATAAATCTGAGCCATGAACTGACTAATCGAATTCGCGCCCTTCAGCGCATGGCAAAACGATGGGAAAATAGCAATGGAACACCCAGAGAACTTTGGGAAAAAGATGCAGATACTTACATAAATGATTTTTATGGATATCGAGCGATCGAATATATCGATCCTTCATATCATGTGAGTTGGATAGTACCATTAGCGGGAAATGAAGCAGCACAAAATTTAGATCTTAGTCAAGAACCTCGTCGCCAAATCACATTAAAAATCGCTCAAGAACTGCGTCAACCAATTGTTACGGGAACTATTTCCTTAGTTCAAGGAGGCAAAGGTTTTTTAGTAAGTGTTCCTTTGTTTGTTGGCGATCGCTTCGACGGTTTTATTTTAGGAGTTTTTCAATTTCCCGTTCTATTTGAGGGAATTTTACCCATATCTAAAGGTTACAAAATTCAAATTTACGATCGCAACCAACTAATTTACAGCCAAGGTTCATCATCTCTATCAAACTTAAAACAAACATCTGTATTTCAAGCTTACGGAGTTAATTGGCAAATAGAAGTTTACCCAAATTTAGCATTATTAGCAGAGACAAAATCCTTATTGCCAAATGTCGTACTTGTAGCTGGATTAATTTCTGCTTGGTTATTGGCAATAGTAGTGTATTTAGTACAACTAAGTTATCACCGAATTCGTAAATTTAAGCAAACAAATCGACAATTAAAATGGGAAATCAATCAAAGAAAAGAAATAGAAACAGCCTTAGCAATTTCTCAATCTCGATTTGCCGGAATTTTAGACATTGCCAGTGATGCTATTATCTCAATTGATGAAAATTATATCATTACCTTGTTTAATCAAGGAGCAGAGAGAATTTTTGGCTATAAAAGCCAAGAAATTTTAGGAAAACCTTTAAGCTTATTATTGCCAGAACGCTTTGCTAAATCTCATGAAAACTACGTGCAAAATTATAGTCGCACTTCAGGAGAAACTAGGCAAATGGCTGAACGAGGAGAAATTTTTGGACGGCGCAAAGATGGGACAGAATTTCCTGCGGAAGCTTCAATTTCTAAGCTGAATATTAACGGTGAGATGATTTTTACTACATTTCTGCGCGATATTACCGATCGCAAACGCAGCGAAATCGAACTACGACAAGCAAAGGAAGAAGCAGAAGCCGCCAACTTAGCTAAAAGCATTTTCTTAGCCAACATGAGTCATGAATTACGCACTCCATTAAATATAATTCTCGGCTTTACTCAAGTAATGGAACGCGATCGATTATTAACTCCTAATCAAAGAGAAGACTTAGAAACAATTCGGCGCAGTGGCGATCATTTACTCAGCTTAATTAACGATATCTTAGACCTTTCAAAAATAGAAACCGGGCATTACACTCTCGAAGAAACCGCTTTTGATTTAATTGCTCTACTCCACTCTCTCAAGAGTATGTTATCTGAACGAGCCAGTTCTAAAAAATTGCAATTAATTTTTGATATTTCCCCTAAAGTACCGCAATTTATCATTACCGATGCTCAAAAACTACGTCAAATTCTGCTCAACCTCCTCAGTAATGCCATTAAATTTACCAATCAAGGTAGTGTAATTTTGCAAGTCACAGAAACTACTACCATAATCCCATCTTCCTCTACTCGCCTTCAGTTTCAAGTGAAAGACACGGGAGTAGGGATTGCAACTGAAGAACTAGAAACAATTTTTGATGCTTTTGTTCAGGCGCAAGCGGGGAAAGAGTCTGTTAATGGCACTGGTTTAGGTTTGACGATTAGCCGCAAGTTACTGGAATTAATAGGAGGAGAAATTTCTGTACGTAGTACTTTGGGACAAGGAAGTACATTTACTTTTACGCTTCCCGTAACTATAACTAATGCAATTAATATTGAGCCAGAGCAGAACGATCGCCCAATTATCGGCATAGTTTCCGATCGACCTCAGCCACGAATTTTAGTAGTTGACGATCGAAAAGAAAATCGCTTGTTGTTAGTTAAACTACTCCTGCGATCGGGTTTTGTAGTCCGAGAAGCTGGCAACGGACAAGAAGCCATACAACTTTGGCAAGAATGGCAACCTGATTTAATTTTTATGGATATTCGGATGCCGATATTAGATGGATGTGAAGCAACCAGGCAAATTCGGGCGATGGAAACCGAACCAACTACCATTATTATTGCCCTGAGCGCTCAAGCTTCGGAAGGCGATCGCTTACTTGCTCTAAACGCAGGCTGTAACTATTATATCAGTAAACCATTTCAAGAAAAGACTTTATTTATCACTATGAAAGAATATTTAGGTGTAGAATACATCTATGCCGAACCTAAACTTACAGTAAAGCAGCAACCAGATTCCTCTGTTTCCTTAGTAAATCAGTTTACTGAATACGATCCTAAACTATTATATTTATTAAAAAAAGAATGGTTCACTGAAATGGAAAATTCTGCCGTGTGTGGAGACGATGTTGCCATTAGAAAACTCATTGATCAAATTCCGCCAGATCTCTCTAAACTTGCCATTTACCTAACCAAATTGGTAGATAACTACCAGTTTGAACAAATTATTGAATCACTCTCAACTCTTTCTGCTTCTAACTAGTTAATTCGGTTCTTCCGTACTTGTGGTGGAAAACCCTGGTTTTAGGGACTGGGGACTGGGGATTAGGGACTGGGAAACCTTGTGGAGTAAGCCCTCAGCTAATTAATTAGGTTTACTTATCATCATGAGTGCTGGAGAGCCAAATTATCTTGTCTGGAAGCGCATCTTCTTCGCACTTTCCAGTATTCAATAGTTCAACATAAATTCTAGTATGCTTAAACCTCCATCTAAAACCAATATTTTAATCGTAGATGATAACCCGGACAATTTGCGGTTGTTAGCCAAAATGCTGGAGTTACAAGGTTATGTTGTTCGTAAATCCCTTAGTGGTAAATTGGCGTTACAAGGTGTATATCGCAATCGACCCGATCTAATTTTGCTCGATATTAATATGCCAGAAATGAATGGTTATGAAGTTTGCCAAAATTTGAAATCCTCAGAATTTACTCAACAGATTCCGGTAATTTTTATTAGTGGTTTGCATGATGTAAGTAATAAAGTTCGGGGATTTGAAATCGGCGCACAAGATTATATTAGTAAACCTTTTCAAGAAATGGAAGTATTAGCCAGAATTAAAAATCAATTATTAATTCAACAACAACAGCAACTTCTAATTGAACAAAATCAAAAATTGGAACGAGAAGTTTATGAGCGTCAACTGGTAGAAGCAGAGGTTCGCCAACTAAATACTAATTTAGAGCGAGAAGTACAAGTTCGCACATTACAATTACAACAATCTTTAAATTTTGCTGCTACCTTAAAGCAAATTTCTGATAGAATACGGGATTGTTTGGATCAACATCAAATTTTGCAAATGGTTGTGGAAGCATTAGGATCGGCTTTAGAGGTAAATTGTTGTGATGCAATTCTTTATCATCCCGATCGCTTGAATTCGATGATGCAATATCAATGGGTACAGCCAGGGTTGAATCTAACTCAAGAACAATCATTTTATGCCGTAAATTTTCCTGAAGTTTATCAGCAGTTAAATTTGAGATATTGCTTTGCTTTCTGTCAAATTGAATCATATACAACTGGGAAGCAAGCAGCAATTCTTGCCTGTCCAATTTTTGATAATCAGGTGGAGGATATAGGTATTTTAGGTGATTTATGGTTGTACAGAAATGCTGCTTCTAGTTTTGGGGAAGTGGAGGTGAATTTGGTAGAACAGGTGGCAAATCAATGCGCGATCGCTCTCCGCCAAGCTCGTCTTTATGAAGCAGCACAAGCTCAAGTCCAAGAACTAAAACGGCTTAATCAACTTAAGAATGATTTTCTCAATACCATTTCTCACGAACTGCGTTCTCCCATTGCTAATATGAAAATGGTGATTCAACTATTAGCAACTTTGTTTAATCAAGAAGATGATTTAATAGATGTAAATTCTCAATTAATAAACCCAAAACCCCAAATTCTCAAGTATGTGAAAATTTTGCAGGAGGAATGCGATCGAGAACTTCATTTACTAGAAGACTTATTAAATTTACAACATCTCGAAGCCGGAACTTATTATCAACAACTCTCAAAAATAACTCTCAAGGATTGGATTCTCCATGTAATTGAGCCATTTGAAATTCGTACTCAAAACCATCAACAAACTTTTCAAGTTAATCTCCCTGCCAACTTGCCAACAGTGAATTGCGATTCATTTAGTCTCAGTCGAGTAGTGACAGAACTACTGAATAACGCTTGTAAATATACTCCCGCAGGTGGTAATATTGCGATCGAACTTAACACCTTTCAAGAAGAAACAACGCAACAAGAAGCTAGTATTTCTTTAACTAATAAATCCTCTTGGCTAAGCATTATTGTTACCAACACAGGAGTTGAAATTCCCCCAGCAGAACTTCCCCGGATCTTTGATAAATTTTATCGCGTCCCCCAAAACGATCCCTGGAAACATGGCGGCACTGGTTTAGGGTTGGCACTAGTAAAAAAGTTGATCGAACAAATGGGCGGAAATATCATCGCAAAAAGCGCTAACAATCTCACTCAATTTATCGTTCAAAGTCCACTCATTTGTTAAGAAGCAGAGGGGACAATTGAAAAATTTAGGACTTACGCACTGAAGCTGGAAACCTAGATCCCCCCTTGCCCCCCTTAAAAAAGGGGGGAAACTCTGAAGCCCCCTTTTTAAGGGGGTTGGGGGATCTGAGTGCGTAAGTCCTAAAATTTATCCTGTTCTCTGTTCCTATTCTTAAACGGTTTCTTTTATGCGTTGCCTTACGATCGTAGGCTCACTAAAGAATTGGTTATAGAAAAATCCGGCTAATACTGCGCCTAAAATTGGTGCTACCCAGAATAACCAAGTTTGAGCTAATAATTCTGAGCCAGCAAATATTGCTACACCAGTACTCCGAGCGGGGTTGACGGAAGTATTGGTAACTGGAATACTAATTAAGTGGATTAAAGTCAGCCCTAAACCAATGGCGATCGGAGCAAAACCAGCAGGGGCGCGGTGATCGGTAGCACCAAGGATTATTATCAAAAACATGAAGGTCATTACTACTTCGGTGATGAAAGCAGCTAACAGACTATATCCTCCAGGTGAGTGTTCTGCAAAACCATTGGTAGCCAAGGGATTGGAACCCGAAAGGACGAAGCCTTCTTTCCCAGTAGCAATTAAATAAAGTAGTCCAGCAGCGATCGTTGCGCCAATCACTTGAGAGGCAATATATGGTAAAAGTTCGGAACCAGGAAAACGCTTACCTGCCCATAATCCAAAGGATACTGCGGGATTGAGGTGACAGCCAGAAATATGACCGATCGCGTAAGCCATTGTCAACACAGTTAGTCCAAAGGCTAAGGCAACACCAACAAAACCAAGTCCCAAAGGAAACAAAGTATTATCACCTATTTTGGCACCCGATGCGGTGAAACTGGCGGCTAATACCGCACTACCACAACCACCCAACACCAACCAAAATGTACCGAGCAACTCAGCAACACACCGTTTTATCAAGGTCATTAGTATATCTCTCCTTGGTTCAGTATTTTTACTACAACCCTTTTTTGGTATTTATTATACTAGTAGGAAAATAAGAGAATTATAATAAGATTGTTAAGAATCTATCTTAATCTACTAGACCAGCACGGAGAGCTATTACTGCGGCTTGGGTGCGATCGTCTACATTTAATTTATTGAAAATATTTCGCAAATGAGTTTTGACTGTTCCTATTGTCAGGTACAGTTTGTTAGCTATTTCGCAATTAGTGTTTCCTTCAACTATTAACTGCAAAATTTCTAGTTCCCGTTTAGTTAAGGGGTGTTCTTGCAAATATAAATGATACTCAGCGACTATTCCCCGAATTTCCACTGTTTTGCTGTTACTGATGAGCGGCTTATCTGATTGCATATTAGAGTTGATGCGCTTGGATATCTGCCATGTTGTTTGGCAGAGTTCAACCTGGGAGTTGTCTATTAAAGGATCGATCGCTAGTGAAGAGATACTGCTGTCTACTTTCATAAATTCTCAAATGGTATTTCTCGGTTAAATAAGCAAATTTACTGAAAGGCAGTCTAATTATTGCTGATTATTTTTATACTATAGAACCTAAAAATAAAGAAATCATAAGAAAACAATATACGCCATCCAATAATATAATTTTCTTATAAATTCGTAGTATAAATATATAAAATAGATAATTCTCTGTTTTGGTTCATGTCTTAAAAATAATCTCCTGTTTAGTATGAAAATTCTCTTAGTGGAGGACGATTCGGTTACAGGCGAACTAATCTCAGCAACACTGAAGTCTCATCGCTACATAGTGGAACTAGCAACGGATGGTCAAATGGGGCTGGAATTAGCAAATATATATAATTATGACTTGATAATTCTTGACGTGCAAATTCCCAAACTAGATGGGATTAGTCTCTGTCGCCAATTACGTTCCTCTGGATCTAGCACCCCAATTTTAATTTTAACAGCGAAAGATTCAGATAATGATATTGTAATAGGTTTGGATGCTGGAGCCGATGATTATGTCGCTAAACCTTTCGAGCCAAACCAATTATTAGCACGTATCCGAGCCTTATTACGGCGTGGAAGCGTGAAGTGTGAATCAACTGTTTTAACTTACGGAAATTTGGGTTTAGATCCGGCTTTAGCGCAGGTGAAGTATGAGGAGCAAATTGTTAACTTGAGATCTAAAGAATACAGCCTTTTAGAATTGTTTTTGCGCCATCCGCAAAGGATATTTAGCCGCAATGCAATTATCGATCATTTATGGAAAATAGATAATTGTCCATCGGAACACGCTGTCACTAATTTGATTAAAGATTTACGTCGTCAATTGAAGGCAGCAGGAATGAAAGAGGAATTTATAGAAACAGTATATGGATTAGGGTATCGTGTCAAAGCCCAACCTTCTCAAGAAGAAAAAGTAAAGAAAGGCAAGGCTGACAAAAGAGACAAAAACCAAATTAATCAAGTAACAACTGAGTCGGTAGCAATTAATCGAATTTTTGAACATTTTCATTCTACTTTGGAAGAGCGACTGAAAGTGTTGGCGGAGGTAGTTACTGAAGGAGGGAAAAGTGTTAATCTAGAACAGCAGAAAAAAGCTAAGGAAGAAGCGCATAGATTGGCGGGAAGTTTAGGAACGTTTGGGTATCCGAGAGGATCGCAAATAGCAAGTGCGATCGAACAACTGTTAATCAGAAAAACGTTAGAGGAGCAAGAAGTTTCTGAGTTTTCCCAACTGTTAATGAAATTAAAACAGGAATTAAGTAATCCACCTCAACTGTTAGAAGATATACCACCAAATTTAGCTCCACAGGTATTACTGATTGGTGAAAAAACCGAGTTGGTGGAAAATTTAATTGCAGAAATTTCAGTTTGGGGATGGCAAATTCAGTTAGTATCAGATAAATCAAAAGTATTTGAGCAAATAGGTGAAGCTACACCGATCGCGATCGTACTACTACTTAACACCCCGTCACCAAATCCAGAACAACTTTCCCTGTTATGGGAATTAAAGCAAGAATTTCCCTCTATTCCTTTGATTACTTTAGGCGAACAGGATAACTTAGATAGTCGGATACAAGTTGCTCGTTTAGGTAGCGAACGATACCTGGTACAACCAGTTACTCCTACACAAGTATTTGAAGCAATTTCTCAATTACTAATGCCAACTCAAGAAAAAGAAGCCAAAGTAATGGCAGTAGATGACGATCCAACAATGCTGCAAATTTTTACCAATCTGTTGCAACCTTGGGGAGTGCAAGTTACTTGTTTGGATGACCCCCATCAATTTTGGGATGTACTCAAAAGTACTCAGCCAGATTTGTTGTTATTGGATTTAGAACTGCCAACTTTTAGCGGCATCGAACTTTGTCAAGTGGTACGTCAAGATCCAAAATATGGAGATTTACCAATTTTAATAGTAACTGCTCATACCGATCGGGAATCAACTCAAAGAGTGTTTGCCGCTGGAGCCGATGATATGATTAGTAAACCGATTATAGGGCCAGAATTAGTGACAAGAGTAATTAGCCGTATTGAGCGATCGCGTTTGCGCCAACAGCTAAATTATTTACATCAACAACAAGCAGTAATCTGGCGACAACAAGCCAGAATCGACCCTTTAACTCAAATTCCTAATCGTCGAGCTTTTGAAGAATATCTGCAACAACAATGGCAACAATTAAGCCAAGAACAGGAAAATTTATGCTTAATTTTTTGCGATGTAGACCATTTCAAATCTTACAACGATTTATACGGACATCCAGCAGGTGATATCTGTTTAAAACAAATAGCTACCGCAATTCAAGAATCGATCAATTCCAGTGATTTAGCTGCTCGTTATGGAGGAGAAGAATTTGCCGTTATTCTACCTAAAACTAGCCTCGACGGTGCCTTGCGTGTTGCTCAACGAATTCAACAAAAAATCGCTATATTACAAATTCTCCATGAAGGCTCGAAGCTTACAAATTATGTGACTATTAGTATGGGAATTACAGGGAAAATTCCTCCACCAGATCAAAGCCCTGATTCCCTGATTGCGATCGCAGATGAAGCATTATATACTGCCAAAAAAAGAGGAAGAAATACTTATTGTTTATATCCTTTGTAGTTTCTGGAGGCAGAGGAGTAAAGGAGGCAGAAGGGCAAAGGCATAGAAGAAATGAAAAGGCAAATTAAAGCTCAAAACTCTGTTATAAAAGTTCCGTTACATTGGGTGCTGATTGTACCTTTTGTATTGCAAACTGTGGGAGCAGTGGGATTAGTTGGTTATTTTTCTTATCGAAGTGGACAAGAGGCAGTTGAAGATTTAGCAAAACGGTTGTTGGCGCAGGTATCGGAACGAGTTAGCGATCGCCTCGACAGATATTTACAAACTCCTCAACATATAGTAAAAACTAACTTTCTAGCAGTAAAGCAAGGAAATCTCAAAATCAACAACTTTGAGCAACTGCGACAAAATTTCTGGCAACAAATGAATTTTAATCCCTTACTTCCATACGTTAGTTTTTGGAGCGAGCAGGGAGAATCTATTGCTTATTTACGTTTTTTAACACAAGAAGAACGTGATTTTGCTAACAAAGTAACTGGCAAGAATTTAATTCTGGGTAAAAATTACCTACTGAGAATCAACAAACGCAATCCGACTCAGCGCCTGTATTATACTGTTGACGATTTACAAGGTAAGCCAAAAAAACAAATCTATTCGGCAGTTGATATAGATTTTCGTCAGTTGCCTTGGTATCGTCAAGCGAAAGCTGCCAGAAAGCAAATTTGGTCATCGGTTTTTCTTAATCGAATTTTACCGTTTTTACAATTACAGGCAGTGACTCCTATTTATGATGACGCAGGGAAATTTCAAGGAGTTTTTAATGCTTTATATTTGTTGTCAGATATCAGTAATTTCCTGAACAAAGAAGATTTTTCTCCATCAGGGCAGGTTTTTATTCTTGAGCGATCGGGAAATTTAATCGCTACTTCTACTTTAGAAAAACTCTATGTCAAGTCAGCAAAAGGAAAACCAAAAAGATTATCAGCCCTAAATAGTCAAAATACCAAAACTAGAGAAATTAACCAACAATTAATCAAGCGATTTGGTAGCTTTGCCAACTTAAAAAATATTAAACAATTGAATTTAGTAGCCAATAATCAACAACACTTTGTCCAAGTGACTCCCTACCGCGATCAATATGGTCTGGATTGGCTGATTGTGGTAGTTGTGCCCCATTCTGATTTTATGAGTCAGATTAACGAAAATGTTTGGCGCACAATTTGGCTGTGTGGATTGACTTTTTTAGGTACAATTATTTTGGGAATTATTAGTGCTTATTATATCATTAAACCAATCAGAAAACTAAGTCAAAGTAGTCAAGAATTAGCAGCAGGAAATTGGCAAAATTTTAAGCTAGAGGACAGCCTAATTCAGGAAATTTCCGTACTGACGGAATCTTTCAACCGCACTGCTCAACAGCTGCAACAGTCTTTTGAGCAGATTAAAACAGCATTGCAAGAATCAGAAGCAAGATTTACCAAAGTATTTCGCACTAGTCCAGATCCGATTTCGATTAATGAATTAGGAGATGGCGGAAAATATATCGAAGTTAATGATAGTTTTCTGCAATTTAGTCAGTATAGCCGGGAAGAAGTGATTGGCAAAACCCCAGAAGAATTAAATATTAGTGCTGATTTACAACAGAATTTAATTCTCTTGGAACAGTTACAAAAATATGGGCGAATAGAGGGATTTGAATTTCATTACCGCACTAAATTCGGTAAATCGGGAATTTCTTTATTATCGATCGAACTTGTAGAATTAGAAGGTCAACAACGAGTTTTGACTATAGCCAAAGATATTACCGATCGCAAACAACTAGAACTAGCATTACAAGCTTCTAAAACTCAACTTAATGACGTGCTTAATAGTGCGATCGCCGCAATTAGCAGCTTTCGTGTAACAACTGATAAAAATTGGCAAATTAACTATATTTCTGCTGGTTGTGAATTGATTTCCGGTTATACTTCCAGTGAATTACAAGCAGATAAAAATATTTGGGTGTTGCAGATTTTTCCGGGAGATTGGGAAGCGATCGAATCTCAAGTATATACTGACATTTTTAACCAGCAAACTGGCACTTACGAGTATCGGTTTTATCATAAAAATGGCAGATTACTTTGGATTTCTCAAACTAATACTTCACGATGGGATGAAAATTTGAATTGTTGGATTGTGACAGCTGTTTCTTTAGATATTACCGATCGCAAAAAAGTTGAAGCAGCTTTGCAAGAAAGCGAACAAACAAATCGAGCCTTAGTGCAGTCAATTCCAGATCTATTAATTCGCATGAGTCGAGATGGTACATACTTGGATATACGAAACTCTGAAGAAGTTAAATTATTTAATGCTTTAAAAGTTCAACCAGGAGCCAAGGTTTTTGACTTGCTACCTCCAGAAATTGCTCAAGAAAGGTTCGCTCTAATTCAAAATACATTAACAACTGGACAAATACAAATTCAAGAATATACATTGGAAATAGCAGGAGAAATTAATTATGAAGAAGCGCGAATTGTTCCCTGTGGCGTGGATGATGTTTTACTAATTGTACGTGATGTGAGCGATCGCAAACGCATGGAAGCCGCCTTACGAGAAAGTGAAGAAAGGTTCCGTCGCGCCTTTGATGATGCCGCTATTGGCATGGCATTAGTTGCTTTAGATGGCAGATTTTTACAAGTAAATCGTGCCATTTGTGAAATTACAGGATACAGCGAAGTCGAAATTTTAGGCAGTTTTTTCCAAAATATTACTCACCCAGATGACTTAGAAGCAGATTTGGAATATGTGCGTCAGGTATTAGCAGGAGAACGTCGGACTTTCCAAATGGAAAAACGTTACATCCATAAATCTGGGCATTTTGTTTGGTGCGTTTTGAGTGTTTCCATAGTCAAGGATCGACAGGGAAATTCTCTTTACTTTGTATCTCAAATTCAAGATATTAGCGAACGGCGAAAAATTGATAAAATTAAAGATGAATTTATTTCGATCGTCAGTCATGAATTGCGAACTCCCCTAACAGCAATTCGTGGTTCTCTAGGAATTCTGGAAACAGGAGTTTTAGACGATCGCCCGGAAAAAGCTAAATATATGCTTAAATTAGCAGTAAAAAATAGCGAACGCTTAGTGCAGTTGGTTAATGATATCCTAGATTTGGAAAGATTGCAGTCTGGGAAAGTTCAATTAGTGACGGAAAACTGTCAGGTTGAAGACCTAATGCAACAGGCAGTAGAATCCGTACAAGCGATCGCTCAGCAAGTACAAATTAACATCAAAGTTACACCCCTAGCCGCAGAAATTTTAGCTTCAACTGATGCAATTATTCAAGCCTTAACTAACTTACTTAGCAATGCGATTAAATTTTCTCCGCCTCATAGTACTATTTGGTTAAGTGCCGAACTCAGACCAGGCAAACCGCAAACAGAGGAAAATCAGAATGGCGATCGCTCACCCCATATCTTATTTCAAGTTAAAGACCAAGGCCGAGGCATCCCTGCTGATAAGCTGGAAACAATTTTTGGCAGATTTCAACAAGTTGATATTTCTGACTCGCGGCAAAAAGGAGGTACTGGTTTAGGTTTGGCTATTTGCAAAAGCATCGTACAACAGCACGGAGGCAAAATTTGGGCTGAAAGTACATTAGGTCAGGGTAGTGCATTTTATTTTACGTTACCAATCAATAACACCGAACTATGAGTAGACATCTCCTGGTGATTGATGATGAACAAGACATTCGGGATGTAGTTCAAGTTGCTTTAAAAGAATTTGCCGGGTGGCAGGTGGAAACAGCAGGATCGGGCCAAGAAGGTTTACAAAAAGTAACAACTGGCAAGTGGGATGCCATTCTTTTAGACGTATCAATGCCCGATCTCGACGGATTATCAGTGTTTGAGCAGTTGCAAGCTAATCCAGTAACTAGAAATATACCAGTAGTACTGCTCACAGCAAAAGTTTTACCTAGCGATCGTCGTCGCTTCGCTGAAATGGGTGTCGCCGGGGTGATTATCAAACCTTTCAACCCGCTGACTATATGGAATCAGGTAGCAGAACTTCTCAATTGGTAAATATTTTACCAAGAAGTCTTATAACTTTCTTACTTTTTTACCCTAATTTGAAAAGTATGGAGTCTATTAATTTTACAGTAGAAGTCTAGTACGGAAATCATTCCAATGACAGAAATTAGAAGTGATTCATCTCAAGCCTTAGCAGTTCAGAATACTATTAATATTCTCAATCAAGCCATTAATAAAATACACGAGAGCGATTATGTTTCTGCTCAAGTGATGGTGGGAGTTGCCAAACATTTACTAGATGAAGTGCAAACCGACCTAGAACATTATTTAACCATCCAAAGAATTTTGAAAGACGTTTTGAAATCCTAGCATCTGTGAATTTGTAGCGATCCTGAGTCATCGTTAGCTGTTAAATCTTTTTGCATTATGAATAATGCTAAATCTATTTTGCTCATTGATTATGAAGCAAGCGTCCGCGCAGTGCTTCACACTTGTTTGAGTGAAATTGGCGGTTGGAATGTAATAGCCGCTGCTTCTTTTGAAGAAGGATTAGCATTATTGTCAACTCGAAAACTTGATGCCGTTATCATGGATAACGATCGAGCAAAAAGAGCCAGCATAATATTTGTTCAAAAACTAAAAGAAAATCCTTTAACCCAATCAATCCCAATTTTGTTGATTACCTATAAAGCAAGTTGGTATACCCCGCAAAATTTACGAGATATGAATTTTGTCGGTGCGATCGCCAAACCCTTCGATCCAGTCCACCTACCAGTACAAATCTCCCAACTACTTGGCTGGAATTCCTCTGTCATATCATGAGAAACTTTCTTGAGACTCAAGGGGACTGGGGACTGGGGACTGGGGACAAGGGGACTGGGGACTGGGGACTAGGAGAGTTTTGAGTTTTAAGTTTTGAATTGAGAGAGTTTTAAGTTAAGAAGTTTTTTTGCTCCCCTGCTCCCCTGCTCCCCTGCTCCCCTGCTCCCTGCTCCCTGCTCCCCTGCTCCCCTGCTCCCCTTGCCCTCTGCCTTTAAGCTAAACCCAAAACCTTGCGTAACAAAGCTTGATCTTCCAACTTAGCAGATAAGCGTCCTTTTTCTAAATCTCTGATCCAACTTTGGCTTTTTCCAGTCATTTTTGCCAAATCTCTTTGAGACATACCTTGACGTTTTCTGGCTGCTAAAATTTGTTCGGCAGACAAAACTACTTGCTCATTTTGTTTGGTTCTTTTAATTCGGTTGGTACGCTTTTTCTTGTCATCCTCGCTGTTTTTTTGTTCCCAACCTACAGGCAATTCAAACCACAAAATTCGCGCATTCATCAAGGAATTCCATTTACCACGAGGGCCAATATCAGTAATCCGAGAATCGCTTCCTCCATCATTAATCCAAAAGTCTAAAGCATCATCGGCATCATCAGGAAGGTCTGATAATTTCGCCCAAAGTGGTTGAATCTCTGGGGGATAAGTTACCGGATCGAATACGGGTTTAATTCCATAATGATTCAGACATTCTAAGTCGCTTTCAAATGTTTTCAATAACCTCTTTCTTTCTTCCCGCATTTGGGTTGCTAAAGCGACTTTTTCTTCTCCATAGGCAATCCGCATTAATGTGGGTACAGTGATTCGTTGTTCTTTGCCCATTTTGGCTTTAAACAACAGCCATAACATCATTCTTGCCGCACCTTCATGTTGCTGCCAAATACTCATAACGTTGGTTAACAGAGATTTGGGCAAAATGCCGTATTGATAAAAAGCGGTGCGTTCTTTACAACCTTGTTTGTTGAGGAAATATTGTGCCCAAATTCCCGCCCGAATTTTGAAGGTTAATCCTACTAGATATTTGCATCCTAATTCATCTTCTTGGAAGTGATGCTGAATTTCTAGTAAGTGCCATAATCGAGTTCCGTTAACAGAAAACCCATTGATTTTTCCTTGTTTAGGCCAATCTATGGAAGCGGTAATTAAGCAAGGTTGAATGGCAATTTCTCTGATTAATGCGAGTTTGAAAGCTTTACTTAAGTCTTTGCGTTTATCCAAACCTAAGTATTCTTCTATTTGTCTGTCATTAATCAGAAATTCTTGCTGCCAGGGTTTTTCTAAGGCGGTGGCATGAGCGGCATATATTAGGTGCATACAAGCGGCGCGAATGTCTAGGGATTCGATCGCTTTAACTGCTTCTTTCCCCGTTAATATTGTTGCTTCATCAGAAAAGCCTTCGGTAATTTTTAATGATATTCCTCCTCTGCCTCCATTGATCGATCGCTCGTAACATGGCTCTCCCGAAGCTTCTACTTTCCAAGGTAAAGATTGCCTTTGCGCTAATAAATTACAGAGTTCCCAAATTAAAATCGAAGAAGCAAAGGGATTATTTCTTCCATTAGCAAATAAGTCCGGGTTAGTTATCGGTCTAGTTTCCGCTTTGTACCTGCCCTTCTTCGGTTCTGACGGTAAAGGACAGTCAATTGGGCAATAAGTTAGACATTGGGCTTCTGGATAGTATCCTTCACAATTATTGCAAAGACTAGGGTCAATCCAATAATCGTCACTCACCACTTTAATTGCATCAGTTGGGCAGTGAGTTCGACAACTATCACATTTCACACAAGAACCAGGGATTTTGTATGCCATAAGCCAATCACATTTCTTCTCAGCAAGACACCGACAATATCAACTTTTTATCGACTGATCTCACCTGAAGTTTTATTTAGTTATTTCCTATAAAGATATCGAACTAAAATTTTATGTTTGTTCATCACAAGCTATTTAATAAATGTTTAACAACTATTAATAACTTCAGGTTTTGAGCATTATGAACTATTTCAATGCTTTTACATATAAAAAGTAAGCTAACTATCTTTTATGTTTTGTTCATAAAGAACATTTCCGCCAAAGATTACAAAAATTTACATAGTAACTAAAGGTTTCAGCATCGATTTTAAACTTGATAATAATTCCTGATTAAGATAAAAAAATATTTGGCACCTCGGTTTCTGTCAAATTTTTTACAATAAGAAACCGAGGTTTTTATAGAGAATTAATGTGAAAATTAGAAGCGATCGCCAATGACTACAAACACTTCATTACCACCGCGATCGTTCCAACCGAACTCAAACCGGATCAAACCAAAAGGACTGCGAGCGTGTAAACCAAAACCGTAACCCAAACCATCCCCAGGTTTATCTCGGACTACCGCAGGTTTACCCGTGACATCATCAGCAGTACCCAAATCAGAACCGTAGTCTACAAACAGACTTCCCGACACATCAAAAGGTTGACGAAAAGCGCTAAAAGAAAAGATTGGGAAGCGGTATTCAGCTGTAGCTTGAACGAAACTGCGACTAGTAGTAACTTCGCCTTTACTGTAACCGCGTACTGAAGATGAACCACCTAAAATAAAAGCTTCATAAGGTGGAACATCACCTAACATAGTACCTGTTTGGAAATTTAAAATGAAAGTTTGCGGGCCTTGTTTAAAATTCAACAACCTCACGGGGAAAAATTGCGAGAAATTACCAGCAAATCTGGTATAATTAATATTGGAATCTCCCACAGGGAAAGATTGATCGAAGCCAAATTTGATTCGAGTACCCTTAGTAGGATAACTAGGCACATCAGTGTTATCATACAAACCAGCAAAGTTCAAAGTTACTAAAACATCAATTCCATCATTACTAAAAGATAACTTGTTACCTAATTCATCTCGCGAGAAGACATCAGAAGTAAAAGCTCCATCTCGAATTGCTACTCGTTGATAATTGAATCCTGCCGCAATTTTCAGTTGAGGGAATATACTTTGGAAATACTCGATACCTCCACCCAAGCGATCGACCCAAGGTTCATCTCCCCCCCGTAATTCTACCTCCCGTTCTCCCTCTTCAAACGCCGGAACTCGCGATTGTTGACTAAAAAAATTAATAGAAAAAATCCCCGGTAAAGTTCCCGGTGCAATACTGTAACTGATGTCAGCACCAATTAATTGAAAACCACCAACTGCTTCGAGTAGCAACCTTTGATTGTCGCCAATTTTTTGCTGTACGTATCCTGCGATCGAAATACTTGGTAAAACGGTTGATTCAGCAGCTACAACTGTTTGACGAGTTGGCCCTTTTAACGCTGTTGGTTCTCCGATAACTGAACCAAAACCGAAACTGAAAGCTCTATCTCCTGGAAAAAGAGGTACATTAAATCTGCGCTCCGTAGTTCCAGGTTGAGCATTATTACCGGGAGTATCCTGTGCAGTTTCTCCAGTTTGTGATTCGGGACTATTAGGCAACAAATCGACAGCAGTAGTCGAGAATTTTTCTAATCGGGGATGAACTAACCCATCGAAATAACTTGCTTCTACCAACAAATCTGTCCAAGACAAATCTTGACTCCAGCTTGCAGTTGTAAACAATAGGTTGGCAGAGGCAGTACCTAAAAACAGGAATAATGGTTGTATAAAAGACTGGTTTGACTTAGGCATTGAGTTTTTCCTCACACTTGCCAAATAGAATAACATTCACCAACGCTAAAGTGAGTTATTATTTACACTCCGGGGTTTAAACTCAAGGATTTTCAGCGTTATTTTTATAATTTTTTATAAGATAGAAGAATGCTAGAACTTCATTGTCACACAACTTATTCCGACGGCACTCTTACACCAGCTGAACTCGTAAAAAAAGCTGCCCAAACTGGTGTAAAAGTGCTGGCAATTACCGATCACGATACCGTTTCTGGTTGGGATGAAGCAATTGCTACAGCGATTAACTACGAAATAGAAATAGTTCCAGGTATCGAACTGAGTACCGTACACAACGATCGCTCTTTACATATTTTGGGTTTTTATCCTAACCCAGATTTAATCCGTCCCGCATTACAAGAACGTTTAGCAGGAAGAAAACGCCGTGCTGCTCAAATGGTAGCGAGTTTAGCTGCACTGGGTTATCACATTGAAATGCCAGAACTGGGTGCAGAAATGGCACCCGGAAGACCACATATTGCAGCGGCACTAGTGAGAGCGGGAATAGTAAAATCATCTCAGGAAGCATTCGATCGCTGGTTAGGAGATGACAAACCTGCTTACGTACATTACGAGAAATTTTCCATCCAAGAAGGCGTTTCTTTATTGCGGGAATGTGGCGCTGTACCCGTATGGGCACACCCCTGTTTATTTCGTGGTGGCGTAATTTCTGAAGTCCTCAAAGAATTAGTTGAGGCAGGTTTAATGGGAGTGGAAGTTTATCATCCGAACCAAAATTCCAGAGAGCAAAAGATGCTGTTAGAATTATGTGCTGAATATGGTTTATTGGTAACTGGTGGCAGCGATTATCATGGCCCAAATCTGGAATCTAGAGAAGAGGATCGATCGCTTAATCATTTGCATTTACCGATAGAATTACTAACACCTGTCAAAACAGCCGCAGCAACTTTATATCAGGATTTAAGGATGAAAGGATTTCAAGATTTTTGATCGGGATTTACAGATTTTTAAGACTACAGAAAATCCTGAAATGTTTTAATCTTGGAAATCCTGATAAAGTTTTGAGTTAAGAAGTAAATAACTTATTGAACGTCCCTTCGCCCCTGAAGCCACTCTGCCTTTAAGTCTATGAAAGCTGATATTTTGGTAATTGATGATACGCCAGAAAACTTAAATCTTTTGTCTGCCATGCTGACAGAACAAGGTTACAAAGTTCGCAGCGTGACTAAAGGTTCTACAGGATTAAGAGGGGCACAAGCTGCGCCACCCGACTTAATTTTGTTGGATGTAAATATGCCGCAAATGAACGGTTATGAAGTGTGCGAACAGTTAAAAAAAGACGATCGCACTCGTGAAATACCAGTAATTTTTATTAGTGCTTTAGGAGATGTTTTAGATAAAGTCAAAGCCTTTGCGGTTGGTGGAGTAGATTACATTACTAAACCTTTTCAAGTAGAAGAAGTTTTAGCCAGAATTGAAACTCACCTAACAATTTGTAAGTTACAAAAAGAACTAAAAACTCAAAATTCGCTATTAGAACAGGAAATTAGAGAGCGAGAAAAAGCCGAAGAAAAATTTAGTAAAGCATTTCGTTCTAGCCCTAACCCGATCGCGATCGCTACATTAGAAGAAGGTAAATTTATTGATATCAATCCCAGCTTTTTAAGAATGAGTGGTTATTGCCAAAAAGAAGTAATTGGACATACCTCTGCTGAATTAAATTTAGGGATTCCTCAAGAAATTTACGAACAAGCTTTACAACAATTATCAGAAACCGGATCTTTGCAAAATCAAGAATGCGAATTTCGCACCAAAAATGGAGAAATTAGATCTGTATTATTATCAGTAGAATTAATCGATTTAAGCGGAATTCCCTGCACTTTAAATATAGTCAATGATATCACCGAACGGAAACGATTGGAAAATGAGTTTATCTCTTTAGTCAGTCACGAACTCCGCACGCCCTTAACTTCTTTAATGGGTTCCTTAGACATTCTCTGCGCCGGGAAATTAGGAACTCTAACAGCCCAAGGACAAAATGTTTTAAGAATTGCGATTACTAATACTGAAAGATTGATTCGGTTAATTAATGACATCCTCGATTTAGAAAGGATGAAATCGGGCAAAATTGCCATGCAAAAAATTAAATGTAGTGCGGCGAAAATCCTCAATCAAGCAGTAGAATCAATGCAAGCATTAGCCGATCGAGCGCAAATCAAATTAATCGCACAAACTTTAGAAGTAGAAATGTGGGCAGATCCCGATCGCTTATTACAAACCTTCACCAACCTACTCAGCAATGCCATTAAATTTTCTGAATCTGGTAGCAATGTTTGGATTAATACCGAACTGAAAAAAACAGAAAATCCTCAATTTGACTTCATTTTATTTACAGTTAAAGACCAAGGTAGAGGCATCCCTGCTGATAAATTACATCTAATTTTTGAACGTTTTCAACAAGTAGATGCCTCCGACTCTCGCAAAAAAGGTGGAACAGGATTAGGACTAGCTATTTGTCGCCATATCGTCGAACAACACGAAGGCAAAATTTGGGCAGAAAGTGTTTTAGGTGAAGGTAGTACATTTCACATTTTATTACCCTGTGAAAAAACTTAAATATCACCGATCGGAATAATTTTTCCCGCAATATCAGATGGTAATACATTCACCGCATAAGCGAGAATCGTACCATTATTAAATTCAATAGAGGTACCCTTAACAATACCATCTCTATTTGGGTCAATATCTACACCAGTTAAATCAATTAAACTCTGTCTAATTGTCGTTGGAGTTATCTCAGGAATATTAGCAATACCCGGAATAGTGGTTATTAAGCTTAAAGAAATATCCAGAGGTCTAAGAGTGAAATTTGCTTCTGTAAATCCACCCGTCACACCTATAATGTCACTAGAATTATCAAAGTCTAAAATAATATCCAAATTGTTAGGATCGGTTAAAACAATATCAGTTCGTAAAGCAAATAAATCAGCACCTTGTCCACCTACTAACACATCTGTACCCAAATCTCCAACTACCACATCATTGCCATCTTCTCCACTTACTAAATCTGCATCTTTACCACCTCGAACCACATCATCTCCAGCACCTCCAAACACTAAATCTTCACCTAAATTACCATTTACTTGGTCGTTACCAATACCACCGAAAACTCGATCTCTACCTTTTCCTCCTAATACTAAATCATTGCCTCCTCCGCCTTGAATAGTATCATCACCTTGATTACCGTTAACAATTTCTGCGTCGGTTGAACCGATGACAAAATCATTCCCTTCCAAAGCAACTAATCCGATCGGTAAACCTGCAAGTAACCCAGGAGTCATTTGCAAAAAATCATCGCCTGGAGTTAGAAAATAGTAACCAAATTCAGATGCTGGCATAGTAATATCCTTTTTGTTAGTTTAACTGATTTCGATCGCTAATTCATTATTGAGGCATATAACCTATTATCTAGTAACTTAATACAGAGCGTTCAGTAAAATCCCTTATTAGTTTCCGTAGTTTTCACTAGATAGTAAGTATAACAGAGTTTTAGCATTTAGCAATCCAGACACGACTCCTTTAAAAACCGCTACGCGAGTGGATAATTTAAATATAAAATAATCTTTTACGAGGTAATTTAGTCAAAAATAAATTTAAATTTACCCTAGTTCTTCCCGATTTAGATTTAGATTAGCAAATAATCCAATGCCAACAACTATCAAAAGTATGAACACCCTATTAGTAGAGGACAATTTAATGAGCAAAAATATCCTCATAGTTGACGATGAAGAAGATGTGCGTGCGATCGCTCAAATGGGATTAGAAATGGGTGCAGGTTGGAGTGTCGTAACTGCAAGTTCGGGAAAAGAAGCTTTAGAAATTGCCGCAGACCAAAAACCAGATGTTATTCTATTAGATATGATGATGCCAGATATGGATGGCAGAACTACATTACAACAGTTAAAAGCTAATCCAGCAACTCAACCAATTCCCGTTATTTTAGTCACAGCTAAAGCCCAGAATGGTCATCAAGAAATTTTTGCTAATATGCCAGTAGCTGCTATTTTTGCTAAACCTTTCCGTCCCTTAAAATTAGCTGAACAAATTAGCGAAGCACTCGGCTGGAATGACTAACTTTTTTCGCTCATTTTTTAGATATAAAATAACTAATTAATTTGGTGGTTTGTCCCAATTTCCCTGATTAGTAAAAGACGGAAAATTATCCACACTAGAAACCCCTCGCATTCGATTCATTTGAGTCATAGCCCAGCGAGCCGTTTCTTGCACTTCAGCATCAGGATCGTCAATAGCATGACGTAACAATTGACTAACTTGCGTCATTAATTCATAAATTCTCGTCACATCCCGAATCGCATTCTTCCGCACTTCTGCATTTTCATCTTGTAACGAAATCACCAAAGCACGCTGCAAAGGTTTTAGCGTCCGATGCCCAATTTGAGAAATAGCTTCTAAAATTAAACAACGCTGTTTAGAATCAGCATCAATTAAAGAATTAACTAATGGTTGAATTGCCCTAGAATCTCCCCTTTGCGCCAACTCCCAAATTGCCTTACGTCGCTTCGTAGGGTCTGGACTTTGTAAATCTTTAATTAACTCATCAACAATATTAATTTTAGGCAGACGAGTAGTTTCTTGTACCTCTAAATCACTATCTGTCGCCACCGATTTAGATTCTGTTGTAGATTCCAATTTAGGCTCCGATTTAGGTTCATCTTCCCCGGCAGTTAATATATGGTTAGCGTGACCATTTTTATCTGCTTCCGTTGGTTTTATTTCCAGAACCTCGATCGCAGAATTCCCAGGCTCATAAACAGGAATTTGCTGATTTTCCCCTATTTCTGCTATAGTCTCCTGCTCACTTTCCTCAGCTTCAATCTCAGAACTTTCTGTCTCGGAAGCTTCTTCAGGCGGAACTTCCCAATGTTTGAGAATATAAAGCAAGCCTCCCGCAATAATCACTAAAAATACCCCAGAACCCATCCAAAACAAAGGCCACTTCGACGATGATTTTTTCCCAGAATTTGTTTTGGGTTTAGGAGTAGGAGTAGACTTCGTTTCCCCAAGATTCTGCAATAACTCAATAGGAGCCGAGTCTCCTCCAGGCTTCGGCGTATTATTTTGAACTTGGATAGTTTCTAAAGGAAATCGGGGTGCTGCTGACGCTACCGTAGCGCCAGAAACAAGGCTAAAGCAAGAAGTACAGGAGAGCAAAACAAAAGCCAGACGTGAGGGCATCATAAACTAACTTCGGGTTAGAAAGGGCAGCTAACATCAGTCATTAACGTAAACGACTTTAAGCTAGTTCAATCCTAATCTGCCATCTCACCAGAAACACATTCTGGTTGCCTTAGCTTATAACAATTTCTCCAAGTTTGTACAGATTTCGCAAATTAGGATTGAGCAATTGCAGAAGATTCGCCTGGAAACTTGGAAGCTCGTTATGCCGAGATGCCTTGTTAGCAGAGCTAATCTGAATCATCTCGATCACGCAGAATGGCAATAAGGAGCTAAATGAAATCACCTGTACTGGACAAATTCATTTTCATTGAGCGCCAACTGTGACATGATTGGAGCATACAACTTCGACGAAACCTCGTTTTAGGAGAAAATATCTCCCTTATAGGCAGGGCTGTTTCACGCTAAGGTTTAATTTTGGCTCGTTTTGTTTTCAAACTCTCTCCCAATGGGCAAAACAGGCTTTTTGAATAATTTCAGCATTTTTACTAGAAATTATCCGCTAAACACCTCACTACGGAAGGGTTAGAGAACTGGAAAAAATTAGCGTGAAACAGCCCTGCCTTGATAAGGGGGGTTGGGGGGATCTCACATCTTTCCACTCGACATAATGTTCGTAGTTTGCGCCGATCGATCCTGCTGCTGCTCGTGCCCTGGATGCAGCTATCATTAATTGGTTGTAATAAAATAGCTTTTCTGCGCCTTCGGGTTGGCTAGCATCTCGTTGGTTGGAATATTTTAACAGGTCGCCTATTGCTTCGGTGATCGGGTTATCCAAGTTGGGGCTTTTACACTCGATAACTACCAGGGGAATACCATTAACAAATAGCACGATGTCGGGGACGATAAAACCTCTGTCGCCTTCTGCCCAAGGGGGGTCTACTCGATATTGATTGATAACTAAAAAATCGTTAAGGTGAAGATGTGCGGGGTCAAAATCGATAAATTGAATGGTGACATCTTTGCCATTTTGCCCTTCTACAACTGTGCCTTTTACTAATAATTCTGTAGCGGCTTGGTTGGCTTCCATTAGTTTCTGGGAAGCGAGGCGTTCTAATTGACTGGCTGCGGCGTTTACTTGGGTTTCGTCAAGCCATTCGTTGCCGTTTTCGTCTAGGTTGATGCGTTTGATTGCGGCTTTGAGGCGGTTAATTATCAGGATTTGTTTAAAGCTTTCTCGTTCTGTGATTTTGGGGTCGTTCCAATCCCCTTCGATGTGTTGCCAACCCATGCTTTTTAGTGTGAGTTGGTCAATAGTCGGTTTTTCAGAGTGGATATATTCGGGGGTTTCTTTGTACATTGCTTAAGGCAAGGGTGGAACGGAAAAGTTGGTAAATAACTGCACGTTATAAGGTGCGGTGGCGAGAGTATTGACTAATTTTTGATCTAATGTGAGTAAAGGGGCGCTGACTCGGTGAGAAAGCGCAACATAAGAAGCATCATAAGCGGAAATTCCGTAAGCTATGGCAATATTAACGGCTTCTTCCATTAGTTCAGCCATAGAAACAAGTTGCAGAGGGAAAGTTTTCAGGGTAGCTAAGTCTGGGGGAACATCCGCAGCAGCGTAAAGTCCGGCGCGAACATATTTCCAAAAGATATTTGCGATTTCAATATAAAACAGATCTGGAATGAAGAATTCTGTTTGAGGAATAGCGAGGTGGGCGAACAGTTGATAAACTTTTGGGGTTAAAGGATCGGGTACAAATCGCTTAATTCCCACACTCGCATCAATAACGCATCGTAAGGGCGTTGTCATCTATCTCGATCCTCTCTGAGTAAAGCGTTACTATCAAGCCATTCAAGATTTGCAGCACGACGTTTTTCTAGTCTTTGGTCGATTTCTGCTTGCAGTTTAGGGACTGCTTGGCGGCGTTCTTCCCAGGTGGGATCTGTTTCGGGAGAGATGAGAAATTTTAGGGGAGGTTGGGGTTTTTGTACTGCTTGTTTTAATAGGTTGATGATTTGTTCGTTGATGGTTTGATTGTTTTGGCTGGCAAGTTGTTGCAGTTGTGCCATTAAGTCTTCGGGTAGGTTTTCAATGGTGAGTGTTGCCATAATTTACCTCTTTGGTTTGGGTTAGTTTTTGATTTGATTGACTCGCATTTTTCCGGTTAATAGGTCGTGCATTAGTCCTTGTTTTTGGAGCTTAAGCTTATCGCGGTAGGCTTCTTCTGCATAAAGACGATTGTTGTAAATTCTTAAAGCTTTAATAATTCGCTTCTGCTCATCAATTGGTGGCAAAGGAATTAAAAATTCTCTAATTTCTTCGAGATGTAAGTTGACAACAGTCATTTGTTTAGAGCGAATTCTAATTTGCTCTATAACTACAGGAGATTGCAACATTTCAACTAAATACCAACAATTTACTAAAGTTGCGATCGGCTTGATTAAACACAAACTAACAAATATACTGAACTTTTGCTCCCAGTCGATAACTTTTGTGACCCCGATAGTACCATTTTTAGAATAAAGTATATCTCCCAATTCAGGGTTACATCTTGTATTTATAGTACGGTGTTCTTGGGAAGAAATTTTCTTGACATTATCAAAATCAATTTTAATAGATTGTATGTCGGTAACACGCAAAAAAGGAACGCCTTCTTCCAAGTAATTCGGTGTAAAATGCGTACCGTCAATAACTTTGGAAGTAATACTCTTTAAATCTTTTACTTCCCAATCTTTAGGAATTCGTCCCAGTGGTGAGTCTTTGAATTGTTCGGGGTGTTGTGTCGCATCCCTCAATTCCCCATTCTCATCTAACCCCCGTGTGAGTAAGTCGTGCAGGAGTCCAGCTTGCATCTGCTTGAGCTTGGCGATTAGGGTGGTGGTTTGTGCGATCGTTGAGTCGATCGTGTCTAAGATCTCAGCAATTCTTTTTTGTTCGTCAAAAGGCGGTACTAATATTGATAAAGTCTTTTGTAAAGTAATACCAATATATGAGCGCGTTGATTGAGCAGAGAGTACTTCAAGCCTATGCTGAAATAGAGGCGATTGGAAAAACCAAAATAGAAACTTTTCTGATAACTTCTCGCCTTCAGGTATTCGATAATATGTAACTTGAGGAGTTAGCATAAGATGTTGAAGCCAATTAGGAACAATAGCTGTTAAACCAATGGTTCCTTTGTGGCTTACTAGAACATCGCCAGGACGTGCAAATCCTACTCTTAATGATTGATATTTCTCCCAAGTAATCTTATGGCAATCTGCTATATTAATTTGTCCATTTACTAAATCCTTTGCCATAACAAAGGGAATTCCTTCACTTACGAAGTCATCATTTTTAGGATGAGCTTCTCCATGATTACCATCCTGTACATCGACAATCAAACCATTTTGTAGACAATCATTGATGGTTAAATAATTCCAGTCATGCGGAATTCTCCCAACTGGTGAATCCTTAAACTCCTCAGTTTTAACCAAAGTCTCACGCATACCCCAACCCACTAACAAACTTAAGCGATGCTGCTAAATCTCAATGTCATCATCAAACTGTCCAGGTAAATCGATCGCAATTAATAAAGCTTTATTTAGTTGTGCGATCGCTGCCTCTGAAAGACTTCCCCGAAATCGCAATAAGCGAGATTTTGACAGTACCCTTATTTGATCTGCCATTGCAATTGAATCTCTAGTTAATCCGCCATCAGGTGCTTGAATTAAGACCTGAGTTGAAAAAACTCGTTTTAGCTGTGTATAGCTAGTACAGGGAACAGCCAACACTACCGGACTGTTAGTATTAATAACATCGCGACTGACGATAATCACTGGGCGAATTCCTCCCTGTTCCGAACCTTCTGTCGGTTCTAAACGAGCATCATAAACATCACCCCTTTTCATATTCAGACTCTCCTATTTGCCATGCTTCCCAACTAGCATTAGCAAATTCAGCTTCCATTTGTAATACTTCCGTCTGATATTCAGGATCGTTAGCCATTTCTGCTAACTCTGCATCAATTTCAGCACGTTTTATTGCTGCCAATTCTTTACGCAAAGCCCTAGCAATCAGTTCATTTCTACTCTTAGCTTTTCCTGCTTTTACAACCTTCTCAGTTGCTTCCAAAAGCTGAAATGGTAACGCCACATCATTGAGAATAATTAAGTTTTCCATAATTTACATTCACTAAATTTTCAACTATGTTTTGGTGACGGCATTAGTTTAAGCATACCCCAACCCACTCAAAAACTCACTCAAATGCTTCGCCGCTGCATCCCGTTCCGTTTCAATATCCTGCAAAGTCACCCGATACTTATCCCACCAATTCTCTACCGTCGCAATCACCTGCTGACGGTGCGCCGTGACATATCGCTCTAATTCAGCCGTTAACCCATCCTCGAAAGTCGCTAACACCAACCTCTGACAATCTTCATCCGTCAAAGTCGCCCGTTTAGCCTCCAAACGTTTCACCAATTCCTTCTTTAGTGTCCGCAGTTTTCCCTTCGCTGCCGCTAACTGCTTTTTCATCTCATTATAAGGTTTCAATTGTTCCTCAATTTCGGCAATTTCCGCTTCAGCCAACCCCAAAGATTGCTCAATCTCGGCAATTTTATCCATATACAACAAAGACGATTTTTTCAAAGTTTTTAGTTCCTTTTTCGGTTCCTTAATCGTCGCTTTCAGCGTCTTTAATCTTGTCTCCAATTCCTTGACAAAATTAACCGCTTCTGCATCATCTTCACTGGCTTCTGCCTCATCAACTTCTGCATCTTCCCCCCGTTCAAAGGCTTCTTTTTGCTGCTCTAACTCCGCAATTCTCGCCTCAGCATCGGCAATTTCCTGCAAATAATCCGGCATCAACCGCACCACCAACTTATGATTAAGTGGGTCGAATTTCGTCTGATTTTTCTGCTCTTCTTCATCCTCTTCCAAAGCATCCCGAATCGTATCCACCCAACTATCAACTAATCCGCCAAAATCCGATTCTGATAAGGTTCTGAGTTCATACTTCACCTCATCCCACCAACTCGCCACTACCCCCGCAACTTTGAAGCGATCGAGCAATCCTACAGGTTCCAAACTATCAACAAAAGAGCGTAAAAACTCCCCCCGTAACTCCATCACTTTCTTAGTTTTTGGCAACTCGCCCAAACTTGGTGAATGAAGTTGCCACCAAGCTGCAAAAACACTATAAAGTTTGCCTTCTTGTTGTTGAACGCCAGCATCAGATTCAATAAAATTTTTAATCTGCCCTCTTTCCGTAATTGAGGCAATAAAATTTAAATAATCCATTAACAATGCTCCACTAAAATCCTAGTTGGAGCGAATCCATGCGCCTCTAACAATGGACGCTTTGCCTCTATTTCAACTTTAGGAATTCCCCCCAATAAATGAGCCTTCACATCCTGCGGTTCTGGCGGTGGCGCGTTATCCGCATAGCGGCGAATATTGCAGTTATAATCATTTTCTGCCAATTCCTGCTTTGTCACCACAGCCGAACAAATCGGGAAAAACAAAATCTTCATTTCGCAACCGATACTTATTAAAATGTCGAATTAATTCGCCTAGTTTCTGATCGGGAATCCGACTTTTTCCCACCTGACGATTAAAATTAATGTGGCTTAATACTCCCGATAAAGCTTGGTTTTTATCTTCCAAATCTCCTAAAGCTTTATTCAATCCATTAGCTACTTTTTCATGTAGTTCATCCCGAAGATAAGCCCATCGCGCTTTTTCCGGGACAAAAAAAGCCTCTTGGTAACTAATGGGATCTTCCGCCCTCATTTTCGCCTCTTCCGGCGTGCGTCCCTTCTTATTCAGATTTTCTTGAATAATCTGCTCATAACGTTGCTCAAACACATCGGAAGCACGTTTGAGGAATAGCATCCCAAAAATATACTCTTTGAACTCCGACGCATCCATCTTGCCCCGCAGGATATCAGCAGCAGCAAACAGATGTCGTTCCAGTTGTGGCAGAGTCAACTTACCCATAATAAAGATACTTAAACTTAAATACAAAATATTTCCGATAAATGCGATCGCACTTACCTACCCAGCCTACTAGCAACCTGCTGATGTATTCGATCTAACCACAACGGAATCACAGGCTGACCAGATTTTAAAGAAGCGATCGCCTTCTCCAAATCAAACTCTACCAGTTGGAGCGATCGCTCTTGCTGATCCCACGACAACATAAACCGCTCTCGTGAAGCCGGATGAGTAAACTCTGGCTGCTTCTGGTGCAACTGCATTACAGTCATCGCCGCCGTGTCAAAGCCGGGAAACAGAAATTCAAATTCAACGCTTAATAGAACAGTTGTCTGCCAGAATTCCCAAAGGACGGGATTTAACTAATGCTAAGTGGTTAGAGATATTAGCGATCGCTACTGAAAATGCCCCTGAAAATGAAACAGAAGCAAAGTCATGGCAAAACAAACTTTTAAGAAAATCCGCCACTGTGCCATTTCCAGTCAGTTATGAAACTAACGAAGAAGAGATACAATTAGAGTAACCTCTTAGCCTTTAGTTTGAAGTTTGGAAAAGTGTTTAACACCTTCGTTACATATTGTCAGCACACTTTTTTTAAGGACTTTAATCTGGCAAAGCGGTCATTAATTTGTCAATGCGGACACGAATTTGTCAACGCGGACAAATAAAGTGGCAATCGACAACAACAATCGGGATGACAGGATTTGAACCTGCGGCCCCCTCGTCCCGAACGAGGTGCGCTACCAAGCTGCGCTACATCCCGAAATTAACAAATCGGCTTTTTTATCATATCACAGTTAGGGGACTGGGGACTGGGGACAAGGGGACAAGGAGACAAGGGGAGAAAGAGAAGCGATGATTTTTCCTTTGTTTGCATTATCTCTCCTACACAAATCAATTTCTCTGTTGACCATGAATTAGCCCTGGGAGGTAGGGGGAGTAATATAAAAGAATTTAGATAGTTAAATTATTTTCCCCCATCTCCCCATCCCCCCATCTCCCCATCTCCCTATCTCCCTTCTGCTATGATGAATTCTGATTAAAGCGATCGACAGTAAGAGGCAATTGTGGTAGTCAAGCCAGAATGGTTGCGAGTAAAAGCGCCACAGTGGGAGCGTGTTGGCAGCGTTAAGGAGATTTTGCGGGATTTATCCCTCAATACTGTTTGTGAAGAAGCATCTTGTCCGAATATTGGCGAATGTTTCCACAATGGTACGGCAACATTCTTAATTATGGGGCCAGCCTGTACGAGAGCTTGTCCTTACTGTGACATTGATTTTGAGAAAAAGCCGAAACCTCTCGACCCTACAGAACCAAAAAGATTGGCAGAGGCGGTGCGACGGCTAAAGTTAAATCATGTTGTGATTACTTCGGTTAACCGAGATGATTTACCTGATGGTGGCGCATCTCAGTTTGTTCGTTGTATTTCGGAAATCCGCGCCACTTCTCCAGGTACCACAATTGAAGTATTAATTCCTGATTTGTGTGGAAATTGGGAAGCACTTGCTCAAATTTTACAAGCTGCGCCAGAAGTTTTGAATCACAATACAGAAACAGTACCCCGTTTATATCGTCGGGTACGTCCCCAAGGGGAATATCAAAGGACTCTGGAGTTACTGAAGCGAGCTTCCTTCGGAAGAGCTTCGCTAACGCGCCAACTAGCCCCCAAAGTTTACACTAAATCCGGCATCATGGTAGGACTGGGAGAAACTGACGAGGAAGTTCGCCAAGTTATGCAAGACTTACGCGCAGTAGATTGCGATATCCTCACCATAGGTCAATACCTACAACCCAGTCAAAAACACCTCCAAGTTGCAGGTTTTGTCACCCCCGAACAGTTCGCCGCTTGGCAAAAATTTGGCGAAAGCATCGGATTTTTACAAGTTGTCTCCTCTCCCTTAACTCGGAGTTCTTACCACGCAGAACAAGTTAGAGCTTTAATGGAAAGATACCCTCGGTAGAGGGACTCTTGGGACTCTTGGGACAAGGAGAATTTTATTAACTCAAAACTCAAAAAATGGAGCTAAAAACTCTCCCAATCCCCAATCCCCAGGCTTCGACGTGAGCGCTCAGCCGAACGTCCCCAATCCCCAGTCCCCAATGAAAACTCAAAACTTAGATGGAAACTAAAATTACAGTTATTGGTGCTGGTGCTTGGGGTACGACTTTGGCTTCTTTGGCTAAAGCGAATGGTCATCAAGTGCGTTTATGGTCGCGCCAAAGTTCGGCAACTCTTGCGGATGTCTCAGCAGATGCAGACATCATAGTTTCTGCTGTTTCCATGAAGGGTGTTAGACCTGTAGTAGAACAATTACGGTTTTTACAGAGGAAGGAAGTAATTTTTGTGACTGCTACCAAAGGTTTAGATCCCTCGACTACCTGTACTCCTTCGCAAATTTGGCAGGCGGCGTTTCCGGCAAATTCGGTAGTAGTTCTGGCTGGGCCAAATTTATCTAAAGAAATTCAAGCGGGACTACCCGCAGCTACAGTAGTTGGCAGTAAAGACTTGACAGCGGCTAAACTGGTACAAATACTGTTTAATTCCACTCGGTTTCGGGTTTACACTAATGATGACCCTTTGGGTGTGGAGTTGGGTGGTACGTTAAAAAATGTGATGGCGATCGCAGCTGGTACTTGTGACGGTTTACAATTGGGAACTAACGCCAAAGCAGCACTCGTGACTCGCGGACTCGCAGAAATTATCCGTATCGGCAATCACTGGGGAGCAAAAACTGATACATTCTATGGTTTGTCAGGATTAGGCGACCTCCTCGCCACCTGCAACAGCCCTTTAAGTCGGAACTATCAAGTTGGTTATGGATTAGCGATCGGGAAAAACCTCACAGAAATTTTAACCCACCTAGAAGGAACAGCCGAAGGAGTAAACACCTCCCAAGTCCTAGTTCAGTTAGCCAATGAACAAGGAATTTATATACCTATCTCCGCCCAAGTCGATCGCTTACTCAAAGGAGAAGTCACCCCACAAGCAGCCGTAAACTCGCTCATGCTGCGAGATGTCAAACCAGAAACAGATCTATCCTTATAACTATCTCTTGAGTTCCTTTGTTTATCATAGTTAATTATGTTTTAGAGCTTTCCGTAATATATCTTCAATAAACTTATTATCAATAATCAAAAAGCGATCGGGAACTCATCTACCTAGTGATGTAGATTAACTTGTTCTTTGATAGAAGTCACCAAAGACCAAAGTGATATCGCTTTATACTAGCTAACGATACAGGATAACAGCCTCTCAACCGTCTAAGAATTTTCCTAGAATCTGGAGCAAGATTGTTATCTATTGCGTCTATTTTGGGAAAGCTAAATTTAGTGCTACTAAAGACGGTAGTCATCTAGCCAGAAGAGTGCATCACTGGAAGTCTACGAGTAGGGTACCTACCATAAATTTATTTTCTCTGGAAAGATGCCCAAAGTAGTAACTAATAGCCGAATTTTAACAGCCCCTTTGTCATCTGGAGCAGTTGAGGCAATCACTATGCCAGCAACCTTTCATACCACTGATGCCACCTACAATAGTCAATCAGAAGCCCCTAGCTTTCAATTAGATGAAATGGAACCAACAGTTAGGGATCTAGTTGATCTAGAGATGGAGGAAGAAGAAACTGCCAACTTAGCGAAAACTCCTAACCGTCGTACCAACGACTTAGTTCGCTTATATCTGCAAGATATAGGTCGAGTACGTTTGTTAGGGCGAGATGAAGAAGTTTCCGAAGCCCAACAAGTCCAGCGCTATATGCGGTTGCTGGAATTACGAGATCAAGCTGCCCAAGAGGAAGATGGGGTACTCCGGCAATATGTAGAGTTGATTGAAATTCACGATCGCCTAGCAGCTAATCTAGGTCATCGTCCCTCATTTGAAAGATGGGCTAATACAGCAGGAATCGCAGTAGCAGATATCAAGCCAATTTTAGCTAGCGGAAAACGCCGTTGGGCAGAAATAGTCAATTTAACTATTGAAGAACTAGAACAAATTCAAACTGAGGGGATTAGAGCGAAAGATCACATGATTAAGGCAAACTTGCGCTTAGTCGTGTCTGTCGCCAAAAAATACCAAAATCGGGGTTTGGAATTGTTGGATTTGATCCAAGAAGGTACTTTGGGATTGGAACGAGCAGTTGAGAAGTTCGATCCCACCAAAGGTTATCGCTTCAGCACTTATGCTTACTGGTGGATTCGGCAAGGCATCACCCGCGCGATCGCTACTCAAAGCCGCACCATTCGTCTCCCAGTCCACATTACCGAAAAACTCAACAAAATTAAAAAAGCCCAGCGCAAAATCTCCCAAGAAAAAGGTCGCACCGCTACCTTAGAAGATTTAGCAAAGGAACTGGAAATGACACCTTTGCAAGTCCGAGAAGTTCTCTTCCGCGTTCCTCGCTCTGTTTCCTTTGAAACTAAAGTCGGGAAAGAAAAAGATACCGAACTAGGCGACTTGCTACCCACCGAAGAAGTTTCTCCCGAAGATACTTTAATGCGGGAAGCTCTCTACCGTGACTTACAACAGCTTTTAGCTGACTTAACCACCAGAGAAAGAGATGTCATTCTCATGCGCTTTGGTTTAGAAGATGGTCGCTCCTACTCTTTAGCAGAAATTGGTCGCGCCTTAGACCTATCTCGCGAACGAGTTCGACAAATTGAAGCGAAAGCTTTACAAAAATTACGCCAACCGAAACGCCGTAATCGTGTCCGTGATTATCTGGAGTCTTTTGGTTAAATTTTTCAGTTAGTTCATTGTGTTTGTCTCCGTTGACCGAGATTGCTGTTCTCGGTCATATTTTTTTGGCAAGTGAACTCTTGGTTTTAGAGCAGATTATCAATAATAATAATTTTTTTAATATCAGGTTGAAAATTATTCCTCACGCCAGAAACCTTTCCTAGCAATGGTTTGAGTTTTTGCTTATGTTTATCTAATCAAAATTTTTCTCAATAATCTTAGTTTTATTAGATCCTTTTAGAAAGTTATTTTCAATAAGTAAAAGTTCTTGAAAATAAGTAGCGATATTGTGTATCCTTCCTGAATAGAAGGCTTTCTGAGAACGTCAATATGACTACCTACACAGCAGGCTCGTTTAAAGCTGAACTGAATGAAAAAGGTTGGCGTTTAACTCCCCAAAGACAAACTATTTTGCAAGTCTTTCAAGACCTTCCCGAAGGGAAGCATTTGAGTGCGGAAGAACTTTATTCTGTACTCCAAGGTCAAGGCGAGAAAATCAGCTTATCTACGGTTTATCGGACTCTGAAGTTAATGGCAAGAATGGGCATTCTGCGAGAATTAGAACTAGCAGAAGGTCACAAGCATTACGAAATTAATCAGCCCTATCCCAATCACCATCATCATCTAGTCTGTATTCAGTGCAACAAGACGATCGAATTTAAAGATAATTCGATTTTAAAAGTGGGCTTGAAACAAACGGAAAAAGCGGGACTGCATTTGTTGGACTGTCAACTGACTATTCACACAGTTTGTCCAGAAGCTTTACGCCAAGGATGGCCTTCTGTGCTACCAAGTAATTGGTCTTGTTTGCGCTCCCACACTCCATCAGCTGAGGAATCCAAGTCGTAGGGGCAATTCATGAATTGCCCCTACGACTTGGATTCCTTCCAAATTGTGCATTCCCAGAACCAATCAGGTTTACTTATTACCACAAGTACGAGAGAACCAGAGTCCTTAATTAAGATAAATTCTCAATAATCTAAGTTTCTTGAAAATAAATCGCTAATTAGTTATCATTTTCAATAACTGTACCTTTCTTGAGAATGAGATTATGCCAGTCTATACAGCATCCTCACTGAAAGCTGAGCTAAATGAAAGAGGTTGGCGTTTAACACCCCAAAGGGAAACAATTTTGCACCTGTTCCAAGAATTGCCCAAGGGGGATCATTTGAGTGCTGAGGATCTTTATCAGCGACTCGAAAGCCAAGGGGAACCAATTAGCTTATCTACGATTTACCGCAGTCTGAAATTAATGGCGAGAATGGGTATCTTGCGTGAGTTGGAGTTGGGCGAAGGACATAAACATTATGAACTAAATCAGCCCTATCCCCACCATCACGACCACCTAATTTGCGTGCGTTGTAATAAGACTGTGGAATTTAAAAATGATGCAATTTTGAAAATAGGAACCAAAACCGCAGAAAAGGAAGGGTATCAATTACTTGACTGTCAACTTACAATTCATGCAATTTGTCCTTCTTGCCAACGGGCTTTGCTACCGATTTAGAAAAAGTTACTTCAACGGTATGGCGATACGTGCTTTTCTTGAATGCCCGACAGGGCTATACGCACACGCTGGCGCGATACTGCTACGCAACGCTGCGCGATCGCTCAGGCTCTCAGATATTTTAGTCTGAGAGCCAAAAACTAGTGCAGGACAGCATAAAAGCTGAATAGAGAAGCTTTATTCCCTTGGAGGCTGCTGCATTCTGTGGTGTCGCACTATGGTTGAGTAAGAAGATCGCTCTCACTGACTCCGTAAGCTTTTTGGGCTGCTTTGAGTGCAGTTTTCGTTTCTTCGCTAAAAATTCCATTGACTGGCCCCTGATAAAATCCTCTTTCTTTGAGTCTGGCTTGAATCTGTGAGACAGAAGTGTTACGGATACTGGGTGAAGTTATTAAAGCGGTTTTGGTGCTGCTATCGACAATTCCGTTAGGTGTGAGTCCGGCTTGTTTTTGAAACCGAATTACAGCTTCTTTGGTTAAGGGGCCAAAGTTGCCTGTGGTATTGCCTCTGTAATAGCCTAACGCTTGGAGGCGTTCTTGTAGGGCTTTGACATCCTGACCGCGATCGCCTTGCTGTAAAGTGGCTTGAATAATGGTTCTGTTATTACTTTCTGGTTTGTCTGAGTTATTAGTTAGGGAACCATTAGTAAAAGGAGAATTATTAAAGGTGGGGTCTGGTGCTTGAGCTTGAGGGGTATTATTTTTAGCTAAAGCTGTCCAAGTGTTAAAGCCGACAATGCCATCAACTGTTAGACCGTTAGTGCGTTGAAATTGTTTAACTGCTATGGAAGTGGTGATGTCGAACTTGCCATTGACCTCCCCATTGTAAGCACCTGCATTAATTAAAAGTTGTTGTAAGGTTTTGACTTCTGGATCGATCGCACCTCTGCGTAAGATTGGTTCTTTACTGGGATCGATCGCTATTTCTGGGGTTTTTCTGGTTTCTGGTGTCGGGGTGGTTGGTGCTACTTCTGGAGTGCTTTGAGCTACTTCGGGACTGTTTGGAGTTACTGCTGTGTTTTCTTGAAGTTTCTGTTCTAAAGCAGTGATAGTAGTGGTTTCAACAATCCCATTTGCTGTTATGCCTTGGTCTTGCTGAAAGCGAATTACAGCTTTTTTGGTTAATGGGCCAAAGTGTCCGGTGGGACGACGATCGAAGTAACCTAATTTTTGTAATTTTTCTTGGAGTTGTGCGACTTCTGGGCCTCTGCTACCTTGAGTCATTTGAGCCATTGCTTGAGTAGCAATACCGATGGTACTCAGAGCGATCGCCAAGCTAAACAAATGAATACAGGTTTTTGTGCTGACTTTTTTCCAATTTACACTCTGGAAGAGTTTGAGATATTCTAAATTAGTACTAAAGTTCTCCTCTGAATCTTCTGTTTGTGAACTTGCCTGATGTATGTAAATAAGGTTTTCCATAATTTCCCAATCCAGCTTTCTACAAAACTTCTTCCCACTCCAAGTTAAGAAGTAGGCTATCAAAATTTTAATTTACAGTTATTCTCTATTCAATAAGTCAATTAATAAATAATGTGACGTATTACTCTGTCAGGTTTAACAAAAGGTTAGGCAAATCTAGTCAAATTAATAATCTTCTCTTAGATTGTTGTTAAATCAGGAAACTTTTTCGGAAATTTATAAAAATTTCCTCATTAAGAGGGATGTAAAGCAATACTGCTCGGTTAAGCAAATTTGTTGTCTGTAGGGGCAAAGCATTAGGACAAAAAATCTAGAGTTTGAGTCATAAATTGTTCCCCGAGCTTCGCCCCTACCCTTAACCGAGCAGTATTGGGGTTGATCCTTGCTCTGATTGAAGATATACTTGACTAATTAAATAAGTATAAATAGGTTTGGCAATGTACGCAATCAAAAGAGAGTTGCAGCTAAATAATAAAGAAACCTCTTTAATGCGTGGCATTGCTGGCTTTCGGAGATTTGTCTACAACTTTGGGCTAGAGATGTTAGTCGCCAGTTGGAGTTTTGAGGGTGTTAATCTCAGGGACTCCTTCATGATTGATATTATCAAGCAAGTCTTCACCCAAGTAATTATGAAGATGCCTGAATATGCGTGGACGAAGCAATACCCGTCTACTGTGTATCAATCAGCTTTTATCGATCTGAAAAAGGCATTTAAGAGATGGCGACAAGGATTAAGTGGTTTCCCTAAGAAGAAAACCAAAAAGAAAGGTGATTCGTTTACAGTTTACAAAACGTCTGGTATTTATCCAGAAAAAGGTAAACCACCAATCCCTTTTACTAACCGAGTAGTCATCAAAGCAGATAAAAGAATTCAACTCCCTGGATTAAAAGAGTTTAGACTTAAGGAAAAGATAGGTTTTATTTGCAGTTCGCAAACCTTTACTGTTACTCGGACTGCGGATAAATGGTTTGTTTCCTTTACTCTGGATGCCCAGAAAGTTCCTCCTATTTATCACCCAATTGAACGAGTTGGAGTTGACTTAGGGGTGAAAACTTTGGCAACCGTTAGTAATGGAACTTGTTACGCCATGCCAGTTTCTATTAAAAAGGCGAAAACCAAGCTCAGTAAACTGCAATGGTGCAATCGTAACAAGGTTTTGGGTAGCAAGAAATTAGGAGTTAAGGCATCCAAAAACGCCAAGTATTATTATGTTGAATTAGCAAGGCATCATGCCAGGATTGGCAATATTCGTCGCGACACGGTTCATAAAATGACAACGGATTTGAGTCGTAGCGCTTACTGCATTCGGATTGAGGATTTGAACGTCTCAGGGATGATGGCGAACCGCAAACTTGCTACGGCGGTTAGTGATAATTGCTTCTATGAAGTGCGTCGTCAATTGGTTTATAAACAAAACCACTATGGAACCAAAGTTGAGCTAGTTGACCGATGGTTTCCTTCATCCAAGACCTGTTCTTGCTGTGGTCACATTCAGGAAATGAAACTCTCAGATAGAGTGTTTAATTGCCAGAAATGTGACAGCGTAATAGACAGAGACTTAAATGCCTCAATTAACCTGGAAAATGCCCCACCTGAAAAAGTAAGGTCGGCTCGACCTGAACTTAACGCCTGTGGACAAGTTGGTGCCGACACCCTTGGTTGAAGCAGGAAGAAAACACCACATCAAATTAACAAGTTTAGTTAGGTTTGGATAGGTTTTTCAGAGCAGGTTAGTTTGATGGCGAATTATGCCGATCGCTTTTCGGAGACTGTTGAGTTGCTTGAGAGCCATCATGGGGTTCAGAACCATTACCATTACCATTAGATCCATTATGCCCGTCTAAATTTCCCCCATGACGGTAATAGATTAGAGTCTGAGCTTTTGGTTTTTGAGTTGGCTTTTTAACTGTGGTTTCAGTTGGTTTGTGAGTCCGTTTGCGGAAGGCATCTTCGATACTTTTAACCACAATAAACAACACAGGTACTATTAACAAACTCAAAACTGTAGCGATACACATTCCCCCAATTACAGCAGTACCCAAAGACTGACGTGCAGCTGCACCTGCGCCTGTAGCGATCGCCAATGGTAAAGTACCAATAATCGTGGAAAAAGCTGTCATTAGAATTGGGCGTAACCGTTGTTGAGAAGCTTCAATAGCAGCCTTGACAGTTGATAAACCCCTTTCTCTTAATTGGTTGGCAAATTCGACAATTAGAATCGAGTTTTTACTTGCCATCCCAATCAACATTACTAAACCAATTTGAGTGTAAACATCGTTGGCAAATCCTCTGAGTAACACTGCTATCAGCGCCCCTAAAATTGCTAAGGGAACGCTCAACATGATAATGAATGGGTCAACATAATTTTCGTACTGTGCTGCCAGTACCAAAAATACCAAAATAAATCCAAAGGCAAAGATGAAAATTGCTTGTCCTCCTGCCTGAATTTCCTCTAAAGTTAACCCAGACCATTCATAACCAAAACCTCTAGGTAAGACTTCTTTGGCTATGTTTTGCATTGCAGCAATTGCTTGTCCAGAACTGACTCCTGGTGCTCCCGAACCGTTAATTTCTACAGAGCGTAATAAGTTGTAATGCGAGATAACTGATGGTGCTGTTGTTTCCGAAACTTTGACTAAATTACTCAGCGGAACCATTTGGTTAGTTGCCGATCGCACGTACAATTTATTGATGTCTTCTGGATTAGAACGAAACTGGGTATCAGCTTGGACATAAACTCGATAACTGCGGTTAAATTGATTGAAGTCATTTACATATTGCGAGCCTAAGAAAATTTGCAAAGTGCTGAAGATGTCTTCTAAAGAAACTTGGAGAGCGTTGGCTTGATTGCGATCGACTTCTACAGTTAACTGCGGTGTATTCCCATTAAAATTTGGTCGCAAACCAACTAATGTTGGCGGTGCTGGGTTATTAGGAGTACCAGGATAAGTGCTGGCTCTACCTAAGAATTGACCCAAAACTTGCTCCATAACTCTAAACCCAAGATTGTTTCTGTCTTGGAGTTGAAATTCAAACCCGCCAAAGTTACCTAAACCTTGAATTGCAGGTGGTGCAAATGGGATAACTGTTGCTTCTTTAATGCCAAGTAATTGAGGGAAAAGACTACCAATAATTGCTTGTGCTGATTGGTCAGGTCTTTTCCGTTCTTCCCAAGGTTTTAAGGTTGTAAAAATCAAGCCGTTGTTGGGAGTTGAGCCACTAAAACTGAAGCCTCCAACAGCAAACACATTCATGACATCTGGTTGTTTTCTGAGAATACTTTCAGCTTTTTCTAACACTTTTTCAGTGTAGTTTAAAGAAGTTCCTTCTGGGCCTTGAACAATAGTGATAAAGTATCCTTGGTCTTCTTGGGGTAAAAATCCTCCCGGTACGATTGTAAACAGCCAATAAGTACCAGCTAAAGCGGCAACAAATAAGATGAGGACGAGATACCGCAGTTTGGTGACAAACCCTAAAATCCAAGCATAGAGTTGTCTGACTTCATCAATAACCCAGTTTATTGGCCTGAAAAACCAGTTATTTGTTGTTGAGGACCTTCTCAGTAACAAAGCTGAAAGAGTTGGCGTAAGAGTAATCGCGTTGAAGGTAGAAATTGTGATGGAAAAAGCGATCGTCAATGCGAATTGTTTGTATAACTGTCCGGTAGTACCAGGGAAAAATGCCACTGGTACAAATAGCACAATTAGTACTAATGAAGTGGCAATAACCGCTCCCAGTAATTCATTCATAGAATGAATCGCTGCTTCTACGGGATTTTCTCCCTCATCTTGAATTCTGCGAGTGACATCTTCGACAATGACGATCGCATCATCCACCACCAACCCTGATGCTAAAGTCAACCCAAACAAAGTCAGGGTATTAATATTAAATCCCAGTAATTTGACGAAGATAAAAGTACCAATTAAAGCTACAGGAATCGCAATAGTGGGAATTAAAGTCGATCGCCAATTCTGTAGAAACAGAAAGATAATTAAGATTACCAACCCCACCGCCATGAGCAAGGAAATTACAACTTCCTCGGCTCCAGCTTCAATAAATAAAGTGGTATCGTAAGCAACTTGATACTTAATCCCCGGAGGAAAACTTGGCGCTAATTCTGCCATAGTTTTTTTGACAGCGCGTGCCACCGTTAAAGCATTACTACCTGTTAATTGACTAATTCCTAAACCAACTCCTCTGCGTCCGTCAAATCGCAAAATGGAACTGTAATTTTCTGCACCTAATTCGGCTCTACCGACATCTTTTAATTTAATTAAACTGCCATCCTCACCAGTTTGAATTACCAATTCAGCAAATTCATCGGCATCTTGAAATCTTCCCATCGCTTGGACAGCGAGTTGATATTGTTGATCTGGTGGTGCAGGTTGTTGTCCAATTTGTCCAGCACCGACTTGCAAGTTTTGTCTTTGTAAGGCAGTTACTACATCTTGGGGAGTTAAATTCCGACTCGCTAAACGATTAGGATCTAACCACAAACGCATCGCATAAGTGCGTTCCCCAAATATTTGGACATTAGCGACACCTTTAATTCTTTTTAAAGCGTCGGTAATGTAAAGATCGGCATAGTTACTCAGATATAGGTCGCTATATCGATTATTTTCGGCATAGAGTCCGATCGCTAATAAAAAGCCACTAGTTTCTTTATTTACCCTGACTCCCGTTTGTTGTACTGGCCCTGGTAATCTGGATAAAACAGAAGAAACCCGGTTTTGAACATCTACCGCTGCAATGTCTTGGTCTCTTTCTAATTCAAAGGTCAAAGAAACACTACTAGTACCATCATTAGCACTAGTAGATTTAATGTATTTCACTCCTTCAATACCGTTGAGTTCTCTTTCCAAAATATTAGTGACAGTAGACTCAACAACTGAGGCATTAGCACCAATGTAATTAGAAGTAACTGTTACTTGAGGCGGGGTAATTTCGGGATATTGAGCGACGGGTAAGAGGAAAATACAAGCTGCTCCAACCATCGTAATAATGATGGAGCAAACTGTGGCAAATACTGGTCGCCTGATGAAGAAATCGGATATAGAAAAAATCATGAAGTTTAATCAGGTTTTTGTCATTGGTCATTTGGCATTGGTCATTTGCCATTGGGTAAAAGTAATTTTTTAGTTACTTATCAATTACACTCACTAATGACTAATGACTAATGACTAGTTTGATGGTTGTTGATTAGCTTGTTCCCCAGGTTTACCTGCTCCCGGTGCTTGGGTTTCAGGCACAATTGCAGCACCGTCTTGCAGTTGCAAAATTCCGGCAACGACTATTTGTTGTCCTGGTTGTAAACCTTTAAGGATTTCCTGTTGATTACCAGTGATTTTGCCTAGTTCGACAGGTACTTGACGAGCGATCGTATTTTCTGGTTTGTCAGGTGTAGGTGCTTTTTCCACCACAAACACGAAGTTTTGTCCCCCTAACCGGGAAATTGCGGTAACTGGTACAACTACTCCGGGACGAGTGTCCCAAATAATTCTCGTTTCTACATATTGATCGGTTCGCAGCAAGCCATTGGAGTTGTCGAAGCTGGCTTTAACCAGGATTGATTGGGTTTGGGGGTTAATATTGGGTGCGATGAAGGATATTTGTCCGGTTTGTATGGGTTTACCTTGATTGTCGATGATTTGTACTGGCATTCCCATGCGGAGTCTGGGGGCTAGTTCTACGGGGACGTTGATTTGGGTTAGTAGGATGTTGTTGTCTGCGATCGTATAAAGTTCAGTTGAAGGACTCACGTAATCACCGACTTTGACCGGAATATCTCCAATTACACCCGCAAAAGGAGCATTAATGCTGTAATAATTTAGCCTGACTCGTTGTTCGGTCGCGACCGCTGCTTGTTGTTGAATTATTCTGTTTTGTTTAGTAATATTAGCTTCGGCTCTGGCAATGACTGCTTGTTGAGCGCGAATGTCAGCTTCAACTTGCGCTAAATCAGCTTGGGCTTTTTGCAAATCTAGTCGTCTTTGATCCAGTGCTTGTCTAGTCACTGCACCTTGACCTTGCAGTTGCGAAAATCGGCGAAATTCTCCCTGTTGAAATGCCAGATTCGAGAGGTTAGACTCTCTTTCTGCTTGTCTAGATGCCAGGGTTTGTTTAGCATTGGCAACATCTGCCTGTGCTAATTTCAATTCCGATCGCGCTGATTCTACTGCCGCTATTTGACTTTGCAAAGATGCGGCTTGTTCGGCAGGGTTAATTTGGATGATCGGTGCGCCTGTTTGGACGCGATCCCCTGGCTTAACAAATATATTAGTAATCTGACCGGAAACTTGCGGTTTTGGTCTTACAGACTGCCGAGATTCCAATCGCGCCACATATTCCGAACTTTCCTCGATCGTTTTCGGTTGCACTTCTCCCATCCTCACTGGCGTTGCCATTGGCCCACCTGGACCGCCTGGGCCACCCGGCCCACCTGGGCCTGCTTGTTGTTGCCCGCTAGGTTGGAAAAATCGATTGTAAGCAAACCATCCACCACCACCAACTAACAACAGCATGAACAGAATTGCTAAGATTCGCAGAAATTTTTTGCTGGGTTTAGAGGCAGAAGTATCGAGGGTAGAAATATCTTCTTCTTGGTAATTTTCTAAGATAGGTTCGCGATCGTCTTTTTTTTCTACAGGCAGTACTGTGATATTTGGCAACTGTTCACCACTGCTGCGCTGTTGTGTATTTTCGGTATTCATCTGCCCCTCTAGAGAATTAACATACTATACCGCTAGAAAATTGTAGTACTCCTAACTAGTACTTTGCGACAGTCGAAAGAGATACTTTCAGATCGAGACTAGAAATGATTACAAAATCTGCATTGTAACACAGTTGTAAATTACAGTGTTTAAATTTAGCTTCTGATTTATTAGTAATCATCGATCGTGAAGATCTAGGGACTAACAATATTCCATATTTTGTACTACTTTTTTCTCTTTTCTCTAAAATATTCCATTAAATTTAGTTTAAAAAGAATTTAATTTAGGGGAACTTTGGAATCTTAAATAGAACTAAATTGGGAAATTTTTAACTTTAAATTAATTTAATCTCTATAAACTTGACCTACAGCCAAAAAAGTTTAATGATATGCTTAGCAGATTTCCTGTTGAGACAATAAATGCTAGAAACCCGACGTTTGACTGCTACCCTAGCTATAACTCTGCTGACTGCGGTTGCTGGATGTTCCTCTAATATCTCTTCTCCAGCTGAATCTAATACTTCTGTGCCGCAAGTTAACTCCTTAAAAGATGCCACGACAAATGCTGCTCAACCAGCTATTTCAGTTGCCAAATTAACTCTAGCTGCTATTAATCCCAATCCCGTAGAACAACTGAAAATCAATCAATATCTCAGTGGTTTAGCAGCTAAAGGTTTTACCAAAAAAAGCCAAGGAGTATGGGTACAATCAGGTGATAAATTGTTAGCAAATCATCAAGGTACAGTACCTTTACCCGCTGCTTCAATTACTAAGGTAGCCACAAGTTTGGTAGCGCTTTCTACCTTTGGCCCAAATCATTGTTTTGTAACTACAATCAGCAAAAATGGCCCGGTTAAGAATGGTATCTTAGAGGGTGACTTAATCATTCAAGGAAACCAAGACCCGTTCTTTATTTGGGAAGAAGCATTTGCTTTAGGTAATTTTTTAAATCAGTTAGGCATCAAGCGAGTTAAGGGAAACTTGCTGATTAGTGGCAAGTTTTACATGAATTATGAAAATAGTCCTTTAAAATCGGGAAATTTGTTAAAAGTTGGGATTAATTCCCGAATTTGGACACCCGAAGCGTTAACTCAATATCAAACTTTGCCTCCTGGTACTCCTCGACCACAAATAATAATTGATGGTGCAGTGAAAGTAGTTCCGAAAGCACCGAGTAATACTAAACCTTTGGTGCGTCACTATTCGCCAACTCTTGCCGATTTGTTGAAAAAAATGAATCGGTATAGTAATAATAAAATGGCAGAAATGATTGCTGATTCTGTTGGCGGTGCTAAACAAGTGGCGAAAAAAGCTGCTACTATTGCTGATGTTTCTCAAACCGAAATTCAATTAATTAATGGTTCGGGTTTGAGTGAGTTAAACAAAATTTCTCCTCGTGCAGCAGTAGCTTTGTTTTTGGCGATCGATCGCTATTTAAAACCATTAAACATGACTGTTGGAGATGTGCTAACAGTAGTAGGACAGGATAAAAGTATTTTGGATGAACGCCAAATTCCTCGGATGTCAGTGGTGAAATCAGGTAGTTTGAATAATGTGAGTGCTTTAGCGGGTGCTTTACCTACAAAAGATAAGGGAATTGTGTGGTTTGCAATTATGAATGGCGGAACAAATTTAACAGGTTTCCGCACTCAACAAGAGTCACTTTTGAACAATTTAGTTAATCAATGGGGAGTAGTTGATTCTCTACCTGCCGAGTTAACACCAACTCAAAAACCCGAAGATCAAATGTCTCGAAACGAGGTTGTAAAGGAGTGAAAGAAAGTTTCGAGTTTTAAGTTTTGAGTGTTGAATTAATATAAAACTTAAAACTCATAACGCAAAATTCATAAATCCCTAAATCCCATTTCTTGTAATCCTTGGCGTAGTCTTGCTGCTTCATTGGGGTTGTTATTTTGGTGAAGTTCGATCGCTCTTTTAAAAGCTACTAAACTCTCCGAAACCTTACCAATTTTTAGGAAAACAACTCCTAAATTTTGGTAAGCATCGGCATAATTGGGATTTAGCTTAATTGCGTACTGATAAAGATCGATCGCATCTGAAAATCTTCCGATTTGCTTTAATAACATCCCCAAATTATAATAACCTACATCAAAATTTGGGTCAATTGCGATCGCAGTTTCGTAAGCTTTTTGCGCTTCTTTTAGTTGATTAGTTGCTTTAAGAACATTCCCTAAATTAACCCAAGCGCCTAATTTTAATTCTGGTAAAATCGATATCTTAGTAGCAGTTTGATAATGCAATTGAGCTAAATTTAACTGTTCCAAAGACTCGTAAGCAATACCCAAGTGATAATGTAATTCGTAAAGTACACCTGCATCTATTGAATTAGCAGTTAACCCACGTTGTAAAAGTTCTATTCCTGCGTAATTTTCACCAATTTCTGTATATAATGCTCCCAATTTGTTGCAAACATAAGGATCGTTGGGATGCTGCTTTAAATAACCCTCCATTGTGATTTTTGCGGTTTGAAATTTGTTGCGCGATGCGATCGCTCCAGGTTCATAGCCATAATGTAAAATAGCCACATCTGATAAATTAGCAATTTGCCATTGCGGTTCCTTCTGCAAAAGCAAACTTACACTATCATCAATCATTGCATGATAAGGACGAGAAAAATAAACCTCTGGATGTTTGCGGAATAACCGAGAAACTAAAGAATAAGGTGCTTGTTTTGCGCCGATTTCTAATCTTACCAAATTCACAACTAAAAGGTTAGGTTGTTGAATTAGCTGTTTTAAATGTGCCACAATTTCTAGTTTTAAAACTTCATCTGCATCCAAAACTAAAACCCAGTCACCTTGCACATATTTTAAAGCTTCATTCCGCGCCACCGAAAAGTCATTACACCATTGAAAATGATAAACTTTTGCGCCAAATTCTTGAGCAATTTCCGGTGTTTTATCGGTAGAACCAGTATCTAAAACTATGATTTCATCTACTACATTTTGGACGCTTTTGAGACAATTTGGTAGGGAGGTTGATTCATTTTTAGCGATCGCGCAAAGGCTAAGTTTCATATTACACCGAGAAAGTTTAAGTTTTTCTTCTGTCTTTAATAGAAATTTTATGGCAAAATCAGTATCAAGTATAGTTAACCCGGAATTAAGTGAATAAGGTAGGATGCAAATGAAGAACTGATTTCGTAATCATAAATTTAACACAATAAATATTGTAATAACAGTAACACTTGCAGTAGCGGGCATTTTGGTAAGTGTATATCTACCAGAAATTAGAAAGTTACTTGGTTTAGATTCTTTAGTACCGTATGAATCTAAAGTTAGGGAAAAATTAAACCTGAATAAAACTATCTAAGGCTAAGGAAGAAAATATGAACCTTTCAATAGTCAACTTATACGAAACTGACTTTTATGCTTGGACACAAAGACAAGTAGATTTGTTGCGTAAGCGTGACCTAAACAATCTTGATATTGAGAATTTGATTGAGGAAATAGATTCTTTGGGTAAACAGGAAAAACGAGAATTAGTGAATCGTTTGGGAATTCTACTTGGACATTTATTAAAATGGGAATATCAACCTAACAAAAGGTCTAGGAGTTGGGTGGCAACAATTCGAGAACAACGTTACAAACTTCTCAAACTTCTAGAAGAAAATCCTAGTTTAAAACCTTATCTATCAGAAGCGATCGCTCAAGCTTACCAATCTGCATTAGCTTTAGCTGTTAGAGAAACAGAAATGCCATTTAAAACATTTCCCTCTAGTAATTCTTACGCTTGGGAAGAAATAGAAAACACTGAATTCTTACCAGGAATCCAACTTGATTCAGATGAAGACTTGCTTAATTGATGCTACGCTTGGGAAAACCTAGCTCATACTTTTGCAAAGAGCGATCGCTACTCTAAGCAACGGAACCCTTTTTCTTCCTTTAGTTTGCTATCAAAACTAACGGTTTCTGTACAACCTGCTTGGCGGGCAATTACTCCGATTAAATAATCAGAAAAATCGGCTCTAACCTGTTTATAAATTTGTAGGGCTTGGTCAACAATAGAACGGCTTTCAAATTCAAAAGCTGCACTGTGTAACATTGCTTCTAGGATATGGATAATTTCATCTTTACTAAACCCGTAATTTCCACCTCTGAGAACCCAAACTAATTCGCACAAAACAATATTGGCAATAAAGCAGGGTTGGTTTTGTTGAATAAGTGTAACTGCTTGCTGCCACTGTTGTTCATCATCTTGGGTGAGATAGCGAACGAGGATATTTGTATCAAGTCCAATCATTCGCGCCCTCATAAATAGCCATATCCATTTCTTCGATGCTTGTTTTCTTCATTCCCGATCGATGTAGAATTCCTGATAGTTCTTCCACAGGAACATTCAAGGGAAAGAGTTTAACTTGCCCGTCTTCATCAATAATGAAACTGATTTTACTGCCGCTCACTAGTTTTAAGCGATCGCGAATTTCTTGAGGAAGAGTAATTTGTCCGCTTTCTGTGACAGTAGCACTAAGCATGGTAAGAATTATGGTAAATCTGGTTTTGCGAATATTTTAGCGCGTTAGCGAAGCGTGTGCGTTAGCACATTCGCCCTCCCCATATCCTCAACTATCAGAATCTTTCTTTCTGGTTTTTTCATCAATTATTCGCTTAAATAACTCAAATTGCTCTTGTTCTTCTTCTTTGGTTTTTGGGGGATGAAATACGATCGTTTCTGAGTCTGGTTTACGGCGACTAAACAGCACGCGCAAAGCTTCAAGATCGTCATCACCGCCGCGATTTGCAAGTGCATAAGCTTTCAATTCGGCGTTAGTCATTGCTTCAAAGTTCGGTTTCATAGAAAATACCAAAATCCACTGGAAGGTACAATTATTTGTAATTCGTCGCCTGCCAAAATATAAACATCTCCTGTCTGATAATCGAAACGGAATAGTTGAATATTTCTATAGCCGTTAGATAACCATTCACAGACTCGTAGACAGGCTTGAGCTTGTTCATTCGTTGGGTTAATATTTTTTTCCTCAATTGTGACACAGAGATTAAAATACTACAAATTAGGTGCGATCGCGCTGGGGAAAACCGCTCGCATATTTCCCAAAAAGAGCGATCGCATTTAAGAAAATTGAACGCATATTTTTTTTGCAAAGAGCGATCGCACAGACCAGTAGTTGCGCTTTAGCGCTAAAGCGCAACTACATACCTTTTTAATCAGTCCGCGCAGGCGGACTTAGTTTGTATAGCTGCGACTTAAGTCGCCCCCTCTCCAACACCTTCGCTACCGGAATCGCCCAACTCAAACTATTAATTTTTTCCTGCAAACTTACCTCCACTCATGCCCTTTTCGATATCATTGGTGTAACCAATTTGATAACCACCTTCCAAAGCTTTCTCTAACAACATAGAAACCTTGCCAAAAGCGCATCTTCATACAGAATTGGTATCAATAAAAAAACCCTGCCTCAACACACTGAGAACAGGGTAAATCTTCAGAACTTTCTACACTAAAAAACCGAAATTACAATTTCAAGTCAGGAGGTAAAAGTACTGTATCAATTACGTGAATTACACCATTACTAGCCTTGAGATCGGCTTGGGTTACTTGAGCATTATTGACTTTCACTTTGCCATCTTTCACCGCCAAATTAACTGTACCGCCTTCTACAGTTTTGGCTGCTCCAGGCTTTATTTGAGTAGACAGAACTTGACCAGGAACTACATGATAAGTCAAAACTTTGACCAGTTTGCTTTTGTTTTCTGGCTTCAACAAAGCTTGTACTTTGTCTTTACCTAATGCGTCAAATGCAGCATTTGTAGGAGCAAAAACTGTGAATGGCCCTTTTTCAGATAGAGTTTCTATTAGTCCAGCAGCTTTTAAAGCCGCTGTTAAGGTAGAAAAATTGTTGTTACCGGAAGCAACTGCCACAATGGTCTGGTTTTGTGCAACACTTGTGCCTGCCGATGCTGGCGCAACAGTGGGTTGTGAGGTTGTGGACATCGCACCAGAGTGTGTTCCAGATTGAGCTTGGACTAATACTGGCAGAGAAATTAAGGCGCTAACTCCCGCTACTGCAACAATACCTCTTAACTTTTCGCTCCGATTCCGGCTGTTTACTGCTTTCATAATGTCGCTCCAGCGTTTGCGTCGTTTTGTAAAGAAATTGTAAAGCTACATATTAATTTATAACATTTTGTAAAGAATTCGGTATAAGCAATACTTAGCTTACACCATAGTTTTGATTAATTTTTCTTTTAATAGAACCAATAGGTAGCAGGAATCCCATTACCCTTTTGCTGAAGTCAGATGAATCTAGCGGCGCGATCGGATAAACTTTCAGAGTTACAAAAAATGCTCAAGGAAAGGCGAAATGCTGGAGCTTTACCAATTTGAAATGTCGCATTACTGCGAGAAAGTTCGACTAATTCTAGACTACAAAGGTTTAACCTATAAAAAAATCGAGGTTACACCGGGAATTGGTCAAATCGACCTCTACAGAATGTCTGGTCAGCGAAAAGTACCTGTACTCAAAGATGGTAGTGAAATCATAGCTGACTCAACTGCGATCGCCAAATACCTAGAGCGCAAGTACCCAGAAAGACCAATTATTCCCACTGACCCCCAACAAAGTGCGCTTTGTTTCCTGCTTGAAGAATTAGCCGATGAGTCTATTGGGCAGAAAAGTCGTAAGGCATTATTTAGCGGTTTCAGTCAAAGTCAAAATTTCCGCACTGCACTTTTGCCCACCACAACGCCAGACTTTCTCAAACAGCTGGTAGGAGCAGTACCCAGCGACTTGTTAAATGCTTTGGGTTTTGGCATGGGTTTGAGTCCAGATGTGATTCAATCAGCTTTGGATGACCTGAAACAAGTTTTAGAATCCTTGTCAACACTAGTTTTGAATAGACCTTATTTAGTTGGAGACCAACCAACTTTAGCTGACTTTGCCGTAGCGGGTTTGAGTATGTATGTCAAATTCCCTGATGGCCCTTATTTAGATATTCCCCCTAATCTCAGAGGAAAAGGAGTCCCTGGAATTGCAGATAGCATAGCTTTTGACGCATTCTTTAGCTGGCGAGATAAACTTTACGCTGACTATCGAAAGCCTTTGACTGCTACTAGTTCTCCCACTTCCGGCCCGACATCAATTCAGATAGATTAATAGGTACGTTGTTGCGCTTTAGCGCTAAACTATAGCGCTGAAGCGCAACAACATACATATATTTTGTTGAAAATTATTAGTTGCTTATCTGTAATTGCGAATTAGAACATAAATTTAATTGTCAAATACCATGAAACAAAAGTAAAATTTTGCCAATGACCAATGACAATTGACTAATAATTATTAGCAATGACTTTAGGCAAACCGTTAGGTTCAGTTATTCAAGGTTCTCTGAGTGAAGGTTTAGAAGTACGTCTGCACCCAGATGTTTCGGTAGAGGATATGCGGGTGGGGAAATTTTTGGTGGTGCAAGGTGTACGATCGCGTTTTTTTTGTATGCTAACCGATGTGGCATTAGGCACTTCTAGCCAAAGAATTGCGGCTAATCCTCCTGATTTTGGCGATGATTTATTAAGAGAAATTCTGGCTGGGAGTAGTACTTATGGGACGATCGAACTCACTCCCATGTTAATGTTTACACCAATTCCCGATCCTCCAGCTTTTTTCCCCCTCAACGGTAAATCCCGTAAAGCTTTACCAGAAGCAGCGAAAAATTTAGCTTCCTTTCAAGCCAATACTAATAGTGAAGAAATAGAATTACGACCAGTCAAAACAATTCCCAGTCACTTTAGCCAAGTTTACGACGCAGAAGAAAGAGATTTTCGCACCGTTTTTGGCTGGGAAGATGACCCACAAAGGTGTAATTTTGCGATCGGTCAACCATTAGATATGGATGTACCAGTTTGTCTAGATTTAGAAAGATTTGTCGAACGCAGTAACGGCGTTTTTGGAAAGTCGGGAACTGGTAAATCTTTTTTAACTAGATTGTTATTATCCGGGATTATTCGCAGACAAGCCGCAGTTAATTTAATTTTTGATATGCACTCGGAATATGGTTGGGAAGCAGTGCGGGAAGGAAAATCTTTCAGCACAGTTAAAGGTTTGCGCCAACTATTTCCCGGACAAGTACAAATGTTTACTCTCGATCCACAATCAACCAAAAGACGCGGAGTTCGGGATGCTCAAGAGTTATATTTAGCTTACGACCAAATCGAAATAGAAGATATTAAATTAGTAGCAAGCGATCTAGGTCTTTCTGATGCTGCGTTAGATAATGCAACAATTTTGCATAATGAATTCGGAAAATCTTGGATTATTACCTTATTAAATATGACTAATGAAGATATTCAAGGTTTTTGCGAAGAAAAGAAAGGACATAAAGGTTCGATTATGGCTTTACAGCGCAAATTAATGCGTTTGGAAAACCTAAAATATATGCGAAATACTTGTCCTAAAAATTATGTTAATGGAATTTTGCAATGTTTAGAAGCAGGTAAGAATGTAGTTATAGAATTTGGTTCCCAGTCAGATATGCTTTCTTATATGTTGGTGACAAATATGATCACCAGAAGGATTCATAGAGAGTATGTCCGTAAAGCAGAAATGTTTCTGCAAACTAAAAATCCTATTGACCGACCCCAACAATTAGTAATTACTATTGAAGAAGCTCATCGTTTCCTCGATCCGGCGATCGTTGGCAGTACAATTTTCGGTATTATCGCCCGTGAAATGCGGAAATATTTTGTTACACTATTAATAGTGGATCAGCGACCTTCGGGAATTGATAATGAAGTCATGTCCCAAATTGGTACTCGCATCACTGCCTTGCTCAACGATGAAAAAGATATCGATGCAATTTTTACAGGAGTTTCTGGGGCTGGCAGTTTGCGATCGGTCTTAGCTAAACTAGATTCCAAGCAACAAGCTTTAATTTTAGGTCACGCCGTCCCCATGCCAGTAGTCGTGCGAACTCGTCCTTATGATGAAAAGTTCTATCAAGAAATCGGCGACACCATCTGGGAAGAAGAGCCAGACGAAGCAGTTTTTGCCGCAGCTGAAGCCGCTAAAGCAGACTTAGGCTTTTAGAATAAGTTTTGAGTTTTGAGTTAGGGAGAGTTTTGAGTTATCATTTGTCCGATCTCCCCATCTCCCCAATTCCCAGAAACCCCTACACAAAACCTACAGTATTTGCTATGATCGTGTTTCTCACCTAAGAAAGTACGGTTATTGCACAAGCCAAAAGCTTTTCAGGGCAAGGTTAATGAGGCATCCTTATATATAGAGCAGTAGAGAGAATGCCTAAAAAAATAGAAGAGGCATAAAGCAATGATTATTTTTACAACGAAACTTTTGCGGAGAATTGGGGAATATTAAACGTAAGGATGAACCAAAAGTCCCCGATCGCTGTCTAAACTTACTACAAAGCAAGGCTAGGGCAGTTCTATAACGAGTTCAAGTTGAAAAAATTTATAACCAAGAGTCTACAGGAGCAGGTATCATGATGTATTTCTTGTTCCAGCCAATTTACTATCTTTACCTGCTCCCCAAAATCAGGAGTTGAGGCATCTAGTAAACCCCTAATAAACAGCTTACCTCTTTATTTGCCAAATGATGGGAGGAAATACCTGGGAAAAGCTAAAAATTAAAAATTTTCTTATCCCAGATAGCCTGATTCCAATTCTCTGGTATTGAGAAAAAAGATAATAACCCTTACATCTATGGCAAGATGAAGTTTTTTTACCTATCAGACTAAGCTTTTGTTGAGTAAGTTTCCTGATATCGCTTCCGCTCCATCCCAGCCACCAGTTCATTGTTTGTCTAAGAGAGTTCATTAAGCACCCATGCCCACTGTAAAGAACGAAAAAACTAATGCCAACCCCAAATTCACTGCCGATATGGTTCGTACCTATCTGCGTGAAATTGGTCGTGTACCTTTGCTCACCCGCGAACAAGAAATCGTTTATGGTAAGCAAGTACAACAAATGATGACCCTGCTGGAAGCGAAGGAAGCCTTAGCAACCAGTTTAAAACGGGAACCCACTCGTAAGGAATGGGCAGATCATGTCCAAATGAGTGAAGCAGAGGTTTCTGATGCGATTCGGCGGGGACAGCGAGCCAAGCAAAAGATGATTGAAGCTAACTTGCGCTTGGTAGTAGCGATCGCCAAAAAGTACCAAAAGCGAAACTTAGAATTTTTGGATTTAATCCAAGAAGGTACTCTAGGTTTAGAAAGAGGTGTGGAAAAGTTTGACCCGATGCGCGGTTATAAGTTTTCCACCTACGCTTACTGGTGGATCAGACAAGCGATTACGAGAGCGATCGCCCAACAAGGACGCGCCATTCGTCTTCCCATTCACATTACCGAAAAACTGAATAAGATCAAGAAAGTGCAACGGGAACTTTCCCAACAACTTGGTCGCAGCGCTACTCCCGCAGAAATTGCTGCATCTCTGGAACTCGACACCAGTCAGATCCGTGAATACTTAACTATTGCGCGTCAGCCAATTTCTTTAGATGTGCGCGTTGGCGATAACCAAGATACCGAACTTTCCGATCTTTTGGAAGATGATGGTCCATCTCCAGAAAACTTCATCACCCAAGAGTCTTTGCGTCAAGACCTCGAAGATCTTTTGGCAGAACTAACACCCCAACAACGGCAAGTCTTGAGCTTACGTTTTGGTTTAGCTGATGGAAATGCTCTCTCTTTGGCTAAAGTAGGCGAACAACTCAATCTCAGCCGCGAAAGAGTCCGTCAACTAGAACGCCAAGCTTTAGATCACCTACGCCGTCACCGTGCTAACGTTCGCGAATATCTGGCAAGTTAAGCAAAAGCCTTAGTTAGGTTAGTTTCAGAATTAAAGGACAGGTAGTGTATTGCTACTTGTCCTTTAATTATTGTGGCTAACAACTTTACATCTCAGATCTTGGATCAAGAGGCAGAGCCTCTGTTTCTCGTTCCCAGGTTGAACCTGGGAACGAGTATTGGGAGGTTCTACCTCACAAGCTGCAAGACCTAAGTTCATAAGCGATCCAAGTCAACGATCGTGCCGATCGAGACCTCAAATTAGATTGAGTTGAGTCACTGGTTTTGCGGTTTTGCATCACAGAAAAAGCTGAGTAATATCACGAAAAGTACAGATTTTCCTCACTAGATTGTCCTAGCGATCGCGGCATTATTAAAAATGTGAGTCGGAAAGAAAACCAGAACAACTCTCAGGAGTAAGCAAATTATGAAACTGATTGATTGCGATCGGATCTTTCTGAATACTTTTATAAAGTTTTGTAAAGAATATCGGAAATCGTTTACAACCTCAGTGAATCCCTATATTGGAGATGCCACGCCGCTATTTTAGATAGTTGTGAGGAAATACCCTCCGCTGGGATAAGCGCAATCAACCAGTAGAGTGAAGTGTAAAACTTGTATTTTCCCTTAAATTGGAAATACAAGATTTAGGCAGATTGAATCTCCAAGAGCTACCTGTAATAGGTGCTGTATTAGTCCCGTATTGGCGAATTCAGAAGTAAATTAAGTTCATCAGGGGCAATAACCATGATTAAACATACTATTCATACATCTTTACAATTAGGTAAAAAATTCAAAGGCATAGAAATCTCTTTGGCTGCCTTAATGCTGATGACAGGTTTTAGCACTGGTGAAGTTAACGCCATGTCAAGAAAGGATACACCAACGACAGCCAGAACGCAAGTAGCCCAAAGTAGAAATAGTACTGCTGCTTCAGCTAATCTAAAAAATGGCGTATATCTTTATGGTCAGTCTGCGAAGCCAGAAGTGATGGGAAAAGAGTACGTAGTCTTTGAGGTACGTAACGGACGGGTGATTGGTGCAGTTTATTACCCTCGCTCGGAGTTTAACTGTTTTCATGGTACGGTTCAGGCGCAACGCTTAAATGTAACGATGGTCGATCCGATGATGGAAACTGCTGACTCGACTCCTCCAGAAAAACAACCTACCGATCGAGTAGCTGCTGTAGGTAACTATCAAGGTATTGACCAAGTTTCTGTTCCCTATTCTGTAACACTGCAAGATTATCGCCCAATTGCTAATGTGAGCGAAAATGACAAGCGGATTTTAGGGATGTGTAAAGCTGATTATCAGGAACGAGTTTGGGGCAGATAAAACTGCTGAATTTCGGTTAGTTTAAAATTCAATTCCTGGTTGAGCTTTGACTCCTTGTTCCCGAAATGGATGCTTAATTAGTGTCATTTCAGTGACTAGATCTGCTTGGTCGATTAATGCTTGGGGTGCGCCTCTACCAGTGAGAATAATGTGAGAATTTTCCAGTTTTTCTGTTAATCCAGCGAGAATGTTTTCTACTTTTAAATAGCCTAATTTTAGAGCTACGTTTATTTCATCGAGTAAGATTAATTTAAATTCTGGGTTACGGATAAAAGTTAGGGCTTTTTCCCATGCTTGTTCGGCTTTTTGAATATCTCTTTGGCGGTCTTGAGTTTCCCAGGTAAAGCCTTCGCCCATTGCATGAAATTCTAGCAGATCGGGCCAGTGACTCAAGACCTTTTTTTCTGCGGGTTCCCAAGCGCCTTTAATAAATTGTACGATCGCCACTCGATAACCATGACCGAGCGATCGGAGTACCATACCTAAAGCAGCGGTGGTTTTTCCTTTACCATTGCCAGTATGAACGATGATTAATCCTTTTTCTAGGTTACGTTGACCGAGGCGTTGTTCTTGAACTTCTTTGCGCCTCTCCATTTTGCGCTTGTATTGTTCTTCACTTAAGGCTGATGAGGTTGCTTCTTCGTTTAAGCGTTCTGCTGTTAAGTCTGGTGAGTTGTCTAGTTCCATTAGCTTTGTCGATCGGAGAACCTTTCAAATTGTATAGCAGTATTATTTGTTTGGTGCGAGAGGTTTTTTATTGAACCGCAAAGGACGCAAAGGAAAGAAAAAGAGAAGAGTTTGTTTATCTTTAGGTTATGAGGGAAGTTGAGCAAATATAGGTAGCATTGATATTGGCGTATTGAGTATTTATTGTTTAGGAGTGTCAAAATGTCGAAAAAACGTGGTCGGAAAATTACACCTGCGCCAATTCCAAAGGATGTTAGTGTAGTCGATTTGATCAATAATTACTTTACTGCTTATAACTCGGCTCGGTTGCGGGAAATTTGTCAATTATTGAGTCGGGAAGTATTGCGCGAGGATGTAACGGTGGCAGTTAGTCTTTCTGGTGCAATGACTCCTGCGGGAATGGGAGTGGCAGCTTTGTCACCTTTGATTCGCAATGGTTTTATTGATTGGATGATTAGTACTGGGGCGAATCTTTATCACGATATTCACTTTGGTTTGGGTTTTGATTTATACTCTAGTAGCCCATTTTTAGATGATGTGAAGTTGCGCGAGGAAGGAACTATTCGCATCTACGATATTACTTTTGGCTACGATGTTTTGTTGGAAACTGATGCTTTTGTGCGGAAAGTTTTGCAAGCTGAACCTTTTCAAAAGCGGATGGGAACTGCGGAATTTCACTATCTTTTGGGTAAGTATGTGTGGGAAGTGGAAAAGCAAGTGGGTGTGAAAGATTCTTGCTTGTTAGCTACTGCTTATGAATGTGGTGTTCCCATCTATACTTCTTCGCCGGGAGATAGTTCAATTGGGATGAATGTGGCAGCGATGGCTTTGGAAGGTTCTCAGTTGGTACTCGATCCGGCAATAGATGTGAATGAGACGGCTGCGATCGCCTATTGTGCCCGTGAATTTGGTAATTCACAAACTGAAGGTAAAAGCGCTGCGGTAATTATTGGCGGTGGTAGTCCGAAGAATTTCCTATTACAAACTCAACCCCAATTACATGAGGTTTTAGGATTAGAAGAAAGAGGTCATGATTTCTTTGTCCAAATTACTGATGCACGTCCAGATACAGGCGGTTTATCTGGCGCAACTCCGGCTGAAGCTGTGAGTTGGGGAAAGGTTGATCCTGAAGAATTACCTGACACAATTGTTTGTTATACCGATAGTACGATCGCGCTTCCCCTCATCACTGCTTACATAATTAATCAATGCCAACCTCGACCTTTAAAACGATTGTACGATCGGCGCAATGAAATGATGGAAAAACTAATTACTGATTACAACGAAGTGAAAACTGATTCACCAGAAAAAGTTCCTTCAACTGTAGCTGCATCCACTCCTGATGAAGAACCAGCAACCTATCCTACTGGCAGATTAATGCCCTAATTGTTGATTATTAACCGCAGAAAAAGGCACCGGACTTGGTTTATCAATTAGCTATCAAATAGTTGTAGAAAAACATGGTGGTAGATTAACTTGTTTTTCCGAACCGGGAGTTGGTACAGAATTTGTAATTGAAATTCCTTTGTAAACCTCCCAAATCCTCGTTCCCAGGTTGAACCTGGGAACGAAAAATGGAGGCTCTGCTCAGGAGTGCAAGATCTGAGTTAAAGCTGTTTCACCTCAGAAACCAATTTTGCCACCATATCTTTAGCGCTTCCAAAAAGCATCATTGTTTTATCTTTATAAAACAACTCATTTTCCACGCCAGCGAAACCAGTACTCATACCGCGTTTAATGACGATCGTATGTTTGGCGCGATCGACATCTAAAATCGGCATACCATAAATAGGACTGGCACTATCATGACGCGCCGCTGGGTTCACCACATCATTCGCCCCAATTACCAAAGCTACATCAGTTTGTTCAAACTGAGGATTAATATCATCCATATCGTACAGCTGAGGATAAGGCACATTCGCCTCTGCTAACAACACATTCATGTGCCCCGGCATTCTTCCCGCAACTGGGTGAATGGCATATTTTACTTCCACACCCAATCTATCTAATTGATCTGCCAATTCCCGAACTGCGTGTTGTGCTTGCGCCACCGCCATTCCATAACCAGGAACAATGACTACAGAACGCGCATAACCCAACATCATCGCGCCTTCTTCCGCACCGATGCTGCGAACAGTTTGATCTTTCGCGCCACTTGCTGCAACTGTACCGGAACTGCCACCAGTACCGAAAGCACTAAACAGCACGTTTGCCAGCGAACGGTTCATCGCTTTACACATAATTTCGGTGAGAATTAAACCGGAAGCGCCCACCAAAGCACCAGCGATGATTAACATATTGTTCATCACCACGAAACCAGCGGCAGCAGCAGCTAAACCAGAAAAGGAGTTCAACAGCGAAATTACCACTGGCATATCGCCACCACCAATGGGGATGACGAACATTACCCCTAAAATCAAGGAAATTACTACAATTCCTAAAAAGATGGGTAAATTCCCTGGATTTACAATCAAAAAGGCGCTACCAACCACATAACCGATTAAAAGTAAAGCATTAAACGGCTGTTGCAAGGGAAAAGTGATGGGAGAACCACTCATAATCCCTTGCAGTTTAGCAAAGGCGATAAAACTGCCCGTGAAAGTGACACCGCCAATTAACACATCTAGCAGCATGGAAATATTAGAATCCAAAGGGATATGTTCGCCAGTGCCCAAAAGTCGCCAAAATTCCCCAAGGGCGACGAGTGCGGAAGCTGCACCGCCTAAACCGTTCAATAAACCCACCATCTGAGGCATTTCCGTCATTGCCACTTTATAGGCAACAACGGCACCGATGACGCTACCAATGGCGATCGCAATTAAAATCATTTCATAGTTGAGGACTTGGCGATCGAGCAAAGTCGCCACAATAGCCAAAAACATCCCCACTGCTGCCCAAACATTACCTGCACGGGCGGTTGCTGGAGATCCCAACTTTTTCAAACCCAAAATAAACAGAGATGCTGCTACTAAATAAGTCAGCTGAATTCCAGTCGGCAAAAAGTCAGTCATATTCCTTCTTTCTTCTTAGTTTCAGTGAAAACTTTTCTTTCTTCTTCTCTTCCTTCGTGTCCTTCGTGTCTAAGTGCTACGCACCGCTACGCGAACGTGGTTCAAAAAAAGATCCTTCCCACCAATCAAAAACTCCGAACTACGCCTTAGCTTCCTTCTTCTTAAACATTTGCAGCATTCTGTCTGTCACCAAGAAACCGCCCACAACGTTAACCGTTGCCAAAATTACTGCAATTAAACCCAAAATTACTGTCAAACTAGTATTACGTTCGCCAGAAACTACGATCGCACCTAGTACAGCAATACCCGAAATTGCATTTGAACCAGACATCAAAGGCGTGTGTAAAGTTGGCGGCACTTTATTAATCACCTCAAAACCAGTAAAAGAGGCAAGAACGAACACAAACAAAGCCGCTAATAATGCTTCTGTCATCGATTTAAAACTCCTAAAAATTGCTGATTAGTGACTGGTAATTAGGGATTGGGTAATTGTCAAAATTCCCAGTCCCCAGTCCCTAATCCCCAGTCCCCTTTATTAAGCATTTACCCGCAATTGATCCAATGCTTCTTGAACTTTTTGATTGCGAATTTCTCCAGCGTGAGTCACGCAAGTATTCTTCACAATATCATCCTCAAAGTTGAGCATTAATTCTCCCTCTTTATTAATCATGTATTGCAGGAGAGTGAGAATATTTTTCGCATACATTTGCGAAGAGTGAATTGGGGTAGAAGAAGGCAAATTAATTGAGCCAATAATTGTCACACCGTTGTAGCGAACATCTTTACCGGGTTGAGTGCAGGCACAATTTCCCCCTTGTTCGGCAGCCATATCAACTATTACTGAACCGGGCTTCATTTGCGCTACCATTTCTTCAGTAACTAGTAGTGGTGCTTTCTTCCCAGGAACTTGGGCAGTGGTAATTACTACATCAGACATTTTGACGTGCTCGGCGATCGTTTCCTGAGTTTTTTGTTTAGCAACCTCAGAAATTTCTTTCGCGTAACCGCCTTCAGCTACTGTTTCTTCGTCTAATTTTACTTCTACGAATTTGGCACCCAAACTTTGCACTTCTTCTTTTACCGCAGGGCGAATGTCGAAAGCTTCCACCACTGCACCCAGTCTCCGGGCGGTTGCGATCGCTTGCAAACCCGCAACTCCCGCACCGATAATGAATACTTTGGCAGGTGCGATCGTTCCCGCCGCAGTTGTTAACATGGGGAAAAACTTCGGTGCTGCCGCAGCTGCAATCAACGCCGCTTGGTATCCCGCTACAGAAGCTTGGGAAGAAAGCGCATCCATGCTTTGCGCCCTGGTAGTGCGGGGAATTAATTCCATGCTCAAAGTAGTGATGTGACGTTGCGCTAATCTTTGCGCTAAAGCAGGATTTCCCAAAGGATTAGTAAAACCGACTAAAACCGCACCTTCTCGCAGCATATCAGCTTCATGCCGACCTTCCCGTTCTTGTGGTGGGCTAACTTTTACCAAAATGTCAGCTTCGCCCCATAAAGTATAAGGATCGGAAATAATTTTTGCTCCCGCTGCTGTATATGCTTCATCCGCAAAAAACGCCCGCTCACCAGCACCAGCTTCTACCCACACTTCTATTCCTTGTTTAACCAACCGAGCCACAGTGTCAGGTATTAGGGCTACACGATTTTCACCCATTTCAATTTCTTTGGCAACTGCTAATTTCATTGAACCTCCTGGCTAGTTTCAGTAATTCTATGTAGCCAAACTACAAATTTAGTTAGTGGCTAGTTTTTCGTTCCAACTTGGTTATTTGAGCATTCTCATGATTCAGTTTGTTGATAGCGCTGCCGCAATTTAATCCCATCCGCACTGTCAACTCTTCTACTTTTTCATCCTAAATTGATCCCCAATATTTAGGGCATTCTCTTTAACTTATTTTATACATTCATTATCTGGCTAATGAGAAATTACCTATTTTTTACTTGATTCGCCTATTTATCTCCACTTTCTTAATATTTAGACAAAATTTATATACAATTAGACACATTTATAAATATAATTTTTAGCAAATAATGTTACTTTAATTACCGAATTCTCAAAACTGTTATTTATCCAGACAAGAGTTAACTAAGATTTTTGGGAATATTTTTCTCCTCCTGACCCAACTTTCTGCCTCGATCGCCTATAATCGAAATTGCTTTTTGGGAACCGCTAACACTTGTAAAACATCTTTGATATCTTAAATTGAGTGTAAGTTAAGTTTGGTAACAAACATTTACTCTGGAGTGATAACAGAAACACCGCTATGTCTTTGCAACTTTCCTTTCAACGTATCCTTTCAGCCTTAGCAATCACCAGTTGCTTACTCACTGGAACTTCTAGCATTGTCTGGGCAGATAGTCTCCCTGGATTCACCCTATTTGGTGGGCCACCACGCGACACTCAACTACCGTTTCGCTTAGACTTTGGTGGGAGAATTAACACTTGGGATCGCTATCGCCTCAAAATTCCAGCTAAAAAGATGAATTTGGCTGTTTCGCAGTTTTCCATTTCTTATCCTGACTATTACAGAGGCACGTTTGATACTAAAGACGTTCAGGTGAGAGTCAAAGGCAAAGCTGTAAAGCTGGATGAAGTAACATGGGATAAGGAAAATCGGACTATTCAGATTTTTCCTAGAGAACCAGTACCAGCCGGAAACCAAGTAGAATTGATTCTCTCAAATGTCAAAAACCCTTCTTCTGGGGGAATGTTTTACTTCAATTGCAGCATCATGACTCCGGGAGATGTACCGTTGCTGCGTTATATCGGGACTTGGTTGGTGAGTATTGATTAAGTATCGGAGATTGGTATAAAATTAGAGATTGTGACTTTTTGAATTGATTTAAAACTCGCCAGCTTGGAGAACCCGTAATGACCCAGCGCACGTTACACGGCACTAGCCGCAAGAGAAAGAGAACATCTGGTTTTCGCGCCCGGATGCGAACCAAAAATGGAAAATTAGTGTTGAAAGCCCGTCGGAAAAAGGGTCGCTATCGTCTAGCAATTTAACAGCTGTGGCTTTGCCAAAAGCACATCGCCTGAAAAATCGGCAGGACTTCTCTGCCTTATTCCGTAAGGGGATGCGTTGCAGTACGCCCCATCTCACTCTAAGAGCCTTGCGGCAGTCAGCCAAACTGGAATCAGGGAAGCAGTCTAATTCTAGATTGCCAACTCCAGTTGCTACTGCCGTTCAGGGGAGTGATGTAGCGATCGCGCAGTCCAAACTTCCCTCCCTCCTGGGCATTTCCATCAGCCAAAAAGTCAGCAAGCGAGCCGTAGTGCGAAACCGGATTAAGAGGCAGCTAAAAGCAGCCTTTCGGCAACTATTACCCAAAGTTGCTCCTGGTTGGTTACTAGTAATAGTGGTAAAACCTGAAGCTACGCAGTGCGATTATCATCAATTTCTGCAAGAATTAGAGCAGTTGTTGGTAGAAGCTGAGGTATTCAATGGGCATTCGTGAAGAAGTTTACTATGAGGGCGGCCCTCATATTGGAGATTTAATTATCAACATTCTCATCGGACTGACGGTGATTGGCTTGCCGTTAACCGTAGGTGCGATCGCGCGTGCCCTGTGGCTACGTTATCGAATTACCGATCGGCGGATCTCCGTCACAGGCGGCTTTCGCGGTCAAGACCGCACCGACATCATTTACTCAGAAATAGTCGATGTGAAAAAAGTTCCGCGTGGCATAGGTCTATGGGGAGACATGGTAGTAGTACTCAAAGACGGTAGCCGCCTAGAACTTAGAGCAATTCCTAAATTCCGCGAAATTTACGATTACATTACCGAAAAAGCCAAAATTAACACAGTAAAAACTACCAGGTAGTTAAATCGTTCTCTGCTACGACTCATACTTTCAGCACTATCCACTGATAATGCTGCTGCACAAGATAGATTAGATAAAGACAATACAGCGCTTTTAGGTAGACTTCATAAGCATGGATTTTGGTGTAAGTTTTCTTTCCAACAACGTGATGCTGCCGATCCTGGATTTCTTCTACGGGATCGTACCCAGCTATGGGTTGGCTATCGTAGCGCTAACTCTAGTGATTCGTTTCGCACTCTATCCCCTGAGCGCTAAATCAATTCGCAGTATGCGCCAGACGCGAATCACCCAACCGCTAATGCAAAAGCGGGTTAAGGAAATTCAGGAACGATATAAAGAAGACCCAGCGAAGCAACAGGAAGAAATGGGCAAACTCTACAAAGAGTTTGGCAACCCATTGGCAGGTTGCTTACCTGTAGTAGTACAAATGCCTGTGTTATTTGCCTTGTTTGCTACCTTGCGTGGTTCACCATTCTCGGATGTAAACTACACCGTGAATGTTCAAGTTCTACCCAAGGAACAAATCGAGCAAGTTCAAAGACAATCTTTTGCTACAGCACCTCAAAATATCTATTTTGCTGAGAGTGCTCATGCTCCAGTAATTGCCTTATTACCTGGTGGCAATAAACTAGCAGTGGGTGAGAAAAGTCAATTAGAATTTCAAACTCCAGCAGGTAAACCTTTAGAGGCTTTAGTAGCAGAACATCCAGAAACAAAACTGACTCCAACTTGGAAGATTACCAAAGGCGAGGAGCGGATAAAAATAGATGCCAATGGGAATATAGAAGCCTTACAACCAGGTGATGTCACTATTCAGGGAACTATTCCAGGTTTAGCATCTGATAAAGGATTTCTATTTATCGACGCTCTGGGAAGAGTTGGCGCGTTCGATCAAGATGGAGCTATTCACTGGGATATTGTGGGGATGGTGCTGTTTTTTGGGATTAGTTTATATATCAACCAGCTACTCTCAGGACAACAGCCAGGTGCTACTTCCAATCCTCAACAGGATACGGTAAATAAGATTACGCCAGTGATTTTTTCGGGAATGTTTTTATTCTTCCCCTTGCCTGCTGGTGTATTGATGTACATGGTGATAGCTAATATTTTTCAAACTGCTCAGACATTTATTTTGTCCAGGGAACCATTGCCAGAAAATCTCCAAAAATTAGTGGAAGCTCAAGAAAAAGAAGCGGCTACTAAGGAAGGTAAGGGAAGAGAGGCACTCCCATTTGAACCAGGTCGTTCTAAGAAAAAAGCCTCGGGTTAGTTTTCATGACGGATACTCGCATACAACGTGGTCAAAAATGGCTGGAAGAACTGCTAAAACTGATGAAAGTTCCAGCTATGGTTAAAGCTGAAAAGGCTGAAGCACAAATCGAAATAGCAGATCCAGAGGAACCGGAAGAGCCAGCTAGCTACTGGTTGACGATCGATGAAACCCACCTGTCACAGACGCAAATTCAAGCATTGATTGGTGAAGAAGGTCATACTTTAGATGCCATTCAATACTTAGTTAATGCCATTCTCAATATGGGTAAAGAGCATGATGAACAAGCTGCTTACACTGTTGAGTTAGATGGCTACCGCGTTCGCCGACAAGCAGAACTTTTGGCTTTGGCTGAGTACGCCATTCAGCAAGTACGCACCAATGGTCAAGAGTTTGAAATGAAGTCTCTTTCTGCGGCAGAAAGACGACAAATTCATACGTTTTTAAAAGAGTTCGCCGATGTAGAAAGCTATAGTCGGGGTAAAGAACCAGACCGTCGTTTGGTGGTGCGACGGCGCTAAGTCGGTGACAAGGGAGGTGGGGAGATGGGGAGATGGGGAGATGGGGAGATGGGGAGATGGGGAGATGGGGGGAAATTTTTTAACTATATCTAAAACTCCCCCTTACCTCCCTACCTCCCCACCTCCCTACCTCCCCACCTCCCCACCTCCCTACCTCCCTTGCAGCCTTCTTGTACTAGGATGGAAAAAAATAGGTAACAGACTATGGAAGCAATTTATATTCCCCGTCTGACGAAAGCACCCCAGCAATCTGAAGTAATTGAAGTAGATGAGTTTCTGCCTGATTTGGAAACTTTAACGCCAGTCAGGGGCAAAATAAAGGTGGTTCACAAAGGAAATTATCTGGATGTTTCTGGTCAAGCAGAAGCAATTGTTACTTTGACTTGTCATCGCTGTTTGCAACAATACAATCATCGGTTGGTGGTGAAAACTTCGGAGATGATTTGGTTAGATGAAGCGGCGAATCAACTTGATGATGGTGCTTTAGAAAGGGAAACGGCTTTAGAGGATTTGGTGGAAAGTTTGCCGCCAAATGGTTATTTTTATCCTGATGATTGGTTGTATCAACAAATGTGTTTGGCGATTCCTCAAAGACAATTGTGCGATCGAAATTGCCAAGGCATTCAATTAGAAAATAGTAACAGTTCTGGAGGGGGAGCGATCGATAGCCGTTGGGCAAGTCTTGAATCTTTGAAGGAAAGACTTAATAATGGGAAATAACGGTTTTGGGGACTGGGGACTGGGGACTGGGATTTGTGATGGACAAGGCACTTAATTGTAAAAGCTAAATTTAAAAATCTAACAATTGACTATTACCTTTTACCAAATCAGCAAAAAATATGAGTTTTAGTGATGAGTTTGAACTGCTATTGCGTGCCCGCTACCCGTTGATTTATATTCCGACTTGCGAAGAAGAGCGAGTGGAAAGTACGATCGCTAACATCGCCAAAAATCAGGGTAATCGTGGGGTTTATATTTGGGATTTTGTTGATGGTTATCAGGGTAATCCCAATGATGCAGGATTCGGAAAACGCAATCCTTTACAAGCTTTAGAATTTGTGGAAAAGCTGCCCAATTCTGCGGCAGCTATTTTTATTTTACGGGATTTTCACCGCTTTTTAGAAGATGTGGGTGTGGCGCGAAAGTTGAAAAATTTGGCTCGTTTGTTAAAGTCACAACCGAAAAATGTGGTAATTTTGTCGCCTAGATTGGCTATTCCTGAAGAGTTGAGCGAAGTGCTAACTGTTTTGGAGTTTCAGTTACCAACTGCGCCGGAAATTAAGGTGGAAGTGGAACGTTTATTGGCGGCTACGGGACAATCTTTGGAAGGTCGAATTTTAGATCAAGTTGTGCGATCGTGTCAAGGACTTTCTTTAGAAAGAATTAGGCGGGTGTTGGCGAGAGCGATCGCAACACATGGCGAATTACGCCCGGAAGATGTAGATTTAGTATTAGAAGAAAAGCGCCAAACGATTCGCCAAACACAAATTTTAGAGTTCTATCCAACCACAGAAAATATTTCTGATGTGGGAGGATTGGATAATTTAAAAGAATGGTTATTGCGTCGGGGTGGTGCTTTTTCGGAACGGGCGAGACAATATGGTTTACCCCATCCGAGAGGTTTATTGTTAGTAGGAATTCAGGGAACGGGTAAATCTTTAATGGCAAAAGCGATCGCACACCATTGGCATTTACCTTTACTAAGATTAGATGTAGGTAGATTGTTTGGGGGTTTAGTGGGAGAATCAGAATCTCGCACCAGACAAATGATTCAATTAGCCGAAGCTTTAGCACCTTGCGTCTTATGGATCGATGAAATTGATAAAGCTTTTTCCGGGATGGATGGCAAAGGTGATGCGGGTACGAGTAACCGGGTTTTTGGTACATTTATTACTTGGTTAGCTGAGAAAACTAGCCCGGTTTTTGTGGTAGCGACAGCAAATAATATTCAAACTTTACCAGCGGAAATGTTACGAAAAGGGAGGTTTGATGAAATCTTTTTTGTCGGTTTACCGACGCAAGAAGAAAGGAGGGCAATTTTTGGGGTACATTTAACTCGGCTACGTCCCCATAATTTGAATAGTTACGATCTCGATCGTTTAGCTTACGAAACACCTGATTTTTCGGGTGCAGAAATTGAGCAAGCTTTGACAGAAGCGATGCACATTGGCTTTAGTCAAAATCGAGATTTTAACACTGATGATGTTTTAGAAGCGGCTAGTCAAATTGTACCTTTAGCCAGAACTGCTCAAGAACAAATCGAGTTTTTACAAGATTGGGCGGCTGCGGGTAAGGCGCGTTTAGCTTCTAAACATAGCAGTTTGAGCGATCGGATCAAAAACCAATTCCGATAATATCATAGTATGTTGTTGCGCTTCAGCGCTATTATCCCAGTTGTTAGAAGGGCGCTAAAGCGCAACTACGTACCTAAACTCGATATATACTTGCATTGATCGAATTGGCGTGAGAATGGGTGATTTAAGTATGAGCTTTTCTGGAATAGTTAAATTTTTGATTGGTTTTGTCATTGCTATTGGTTTATTAGCGGGTGCTGGTGTTGCGGGTGCGCTGTATTTTATTACTAAATTAACTGCACCTCCAGAAAAACCCATATTTGCCAATGAAAGAAATTTTAATAAGGTGAAACCAGTAGCTAAACCTCAGCCATCAGTAGCAGTGGCGAATACTCCTAAAGCTACGGAGGTTAGTACTAATACCAATACTCCAACCCCAACCCCAACCCCAACTAATGAAGCTAAGGAAAAACCATTAGAACCTGGCGCATACAGAGGACGGGTAATTTGGTCAACTGGTTTGAGTGTGCGGGATAATCCGAGTTCTGATTCGGAAAGAATTGGTGGTGTAGCTTATAACGAAGAGGTGATAGTTTTGTCTGAAAGCGATGACAAACGTTGGGTAAAAATTCGATCGGAAGATGGTAGTAATGAAGGTTGGGTAAAAGTGCGAAATATTAGGCGGGTAGAAGATGGAGAACAAACACAAGCGGCTAATCAATAAAAACTCAATTGATGTGTTAAGAAAAGTAGCAAAATTTTAAACTTGGTTGCAATATTTAGACAACCGCTTAACCAATTCAGACTAGGATGGTAGTGTGGAAAACAGTAAATAGAGCTAATTCCTGGGATGAATTTATGTACAACAGATCGAATAGAGATTTGGTAAGTGCTGTGGTTACTGCTGGTTTAGGTGCTGGTATTGTTACCTCTTTTGCAGTCAGTCAGGGACAACATCCCCTTGTAGCGCTACAGATTACCATTTTTGCGGTTTTGGTGGCTTTGCTGTGCGATCGCTTAGGGTTAATTTAATCAAACAAACTTTCGAGAAAAAGTCTCAGAAAAGGAGTTTATAAAGGTTTCCAAGCACGATCTTTGTAGCCATATTGAAAAATTTCTGGATGCAGAATATCTGCTAAAATTTCTACTGATTCGGCTAATCTTGGCCCCGGACGATTAAAATAAGCATTACCATCTGTAATGTAAACTCTTCCGCTTTGAACAGCACGTAAATTTTGCCATTCCGGTCTTTGAGTTAGAGGCATAGCTTCTTGATGAGTGCGGTCTAAATTGAAACCGCAAGGCATAAAAATAATAATGTCTGGATTGGCGTTAATTATTGATTCCCAAGTTAATTGGGGTGAAGGTTGACCGAACACGCTAAACAGCGGTTCTCCTCCAGCAATTTTTACCATTTCAGGAATCCAATTAGCCGCAACCATTAAAGGGTCTGTCCATTCAATACAAAGCACTTTGGGGCGGTCTTCTGAAGTTAGAGATTGAGTTTTTTGTTCGCAAATTTTGACTCGCGCTTTTAAGTTTTCAATTACTGATTCTGGAGATAGGTTAAGGGCTTTACCTACGTTTTGAATATCCGTCCAAACATCTGCTAAATGTTGCGGTTTTAAGGAAATAATTTGGGGTTGAGAGTTGGTAAGTTTAGCTACAGCTTTTTCAACTTCTGCAACGCTAACCGCGCAAACATCGCATTGGTCTTGTGTCAAAATATGAGTTGGTTGTAATTGTTCTAAAGCATCAAGTTTGACTTCATAAATGCTCAATGCCGATCGCACTAATTCGGTAACATCTTGATGAATAGCGGCGCTAGGTTTTTCCGAATTAATTTTTGCTTGGGTGCAAATAGGTAAGTTTTGGACTTCGGGGGGGTAGTCGCATTCGTGCGATCGTCCCACCAAAGCATCAGTTAAACCCAAACAAGCCACAATTTCTGTCGCACTGGGAAGTAAAGAAACTATTCTGAGTTGTTCGCTATTATTCATAATTTATGCCCATAGAATTGTAGTTTCTCTCAATTTACCTCTGTCTCTAGAATTGTTAATCCTCCCTACGTTATACCAAAAAAAGTACGTTGTTGCGCTTCAGCGCTACAATTAGCGCTGAAGCGCAACAACGTACCTCAGAAATTAAGAGTTTATTGTGAACCCTTGTTAAGAATTGGCTGAAGTTGTCGCCAAGCTTTTATAAGATTACCTTGCATTGCGGAAGCGACACCGCTAAGGGCTTGTAATTCTGGCGAGTTAGGATTGATTGTTAAGGCTGGCTGGAGGGCGATTTGGGCGGCTTTTGGGTTCCAGTTGTATAGGTGTACGAAGGCGAGATAGGCGTAGGCGTAGGGGTTTTGGGAGTCTAGCTGAGTGACTTTTTGTAGGGCTGCGATCGCGCCATTAACATCTCTTTGCAAAACTTCTGCTAATGCCAAATTATAAGCTAATTCCCAATTGCTTGGTTCTTGTTTTAAGCGAAATTTCAAAGCTGTTTCTGCTTGTTGCAAATAATCTTGAGTTGGGTCATATTGATTAATTCTACCAATTTCATCGAATACCGGAGTAAGTGCTTTTAGCCCTTCGGGTAAAGAAATTGCTAAACTGCGTAATTGAGTAATTAAATCCAATTCTGGCGCAGGAATTTTGTTAGCATTAGGGTCAATTGTTACAGTAACCTTTGGTGTTTGAATTGGGTAACTTTCACCAGTTTTGCGATTTACATAAGTTGCGGACAAAGTGTAAGTTCCCGGTGTTAATTCTGCGGGGGGAAGCATTGCCATTTTTTCCACAACGCGAAATCCTGAATTATTATTTGGCAGATTTGATGGATATAAATTTCCCATAGCCAAAGCGCGATCGTGTAACCAGCGAGATTGCTTAGGATTAGCAGTATTATACCAAGTTAGTAACACAACTCCTGACTGCAATTGTTCCCAAGAACCAGACCAATCATAGATTACCGGAACAGGATTTCCCGGTGCAACTTTTTCCGGGACAATAACTTTATTTAAAGTAACTTTTCCCAAAGGTTTCGCCAAAGGTTGAACTATGACAGGTGGTTGTTTACTGCGGTAAAGATTCAAATTACTTTCATCGGGTAACTTCCAACTTTTCTGTAATTTAAAATCATTTCCCTGTTCGACAATTTGGGTTATTTGACTTTGCGCTTCCGAGGGAACAGAACCTTGATCGCCTGTTTTAGTCACAAACCAAGAAAGACTCCTCGCATCTTGGGGAACAAACTTTTTCCGAGTTCCCACTTGCCGACCGTAAACTTGGAAATTTTGCAAAGCACCGAAGTAATTAAAATTATGTTGATTCAGCTTGGGAGTGGAAGGTAAAACCCCTAAATTTGAGCGTAAATAAGGTTCAGTTTGGATAATTTCTGCGATAACTTCTTGCTGGGGTAATTCCGCACCAGTGTAAATATAATGTTGAAATCGAGGACTCAAAAATTGAGTTAACCAAGCACCACCCAAAGGGTAAAGATTGAACAACATTAAGAGAAATGCTAAACCAATTGTACCCCAACGAATCGATTGAGCAAAGCGACCTTTCCAGAGAGTTAAACAATAAGCTAAAAAGACAGCCAAAACTGGTAAATAGGGCAAAATATAACGAGTATCTTTATTGATATTCAAAGAACAAAGCAGATAAGAACCAATCCAAAAAACCGCCAACCATGACAAATTCGGATTTAAAACCTTAGCTTGCGGATTTTTTACTTTATAAATCAATAAACCGACAATTGGCACTAATAATAAAACCCAAGAAACCACATAAGGTAAATCTTGCCAATAAAAAGTCCAAGCAGCTAGGGTATTGAGAGGGGGGTCGCCTTCTGCGATCGCAGAATCCACAGTCGCCCTTTTCCCCGAAGTAAAAATCAATAACCAATTAATCCGATACCAAAAACCAAACACCAAAATCGATACTAAAAAAGCAGTAAAAAGCTGTGCTAACCTTTCCCATTTTTTCGCCTTAATCGTTCCCACAAAAACCCATAAAATCGGAGTCACCAAAAAGAACAAAGCAGTTTGCTTCACCATCAGGCTTCCTCCTAAAGAAAGCCCAAAAATAATTGCCCAAAACCATTCTTTCCTTCGTGTTCTTCGTGTCTTCGTGGTTCCCAAAAAACTCCAAACCGTCAAACAGAAAAAACTAAAAGTAACAACAGCCGTTAGAGGATAATCCAACAAAAAATCCAAGCGAAACCGATACAAACCAGGCAAAAGCTGACAGATAACAGCCGCCAACAAACCCACTTCTATACTAAATAGATAAACCCCCAAACCATAAACCGAAAATAACAGGATAGCGCTAAAAAATAGATTAATAATAGTTGCCCGATCGAACCCCGTACCGAAGACATTTTGGACAAACCCTGCTAAAATATAAACCAAAGGTGGTATTTTGGACGAAATGTGCCAAAAATTAACCCACCATTCCCCAGAAAAGATCTGAGGATTGCGTAAAGCTTGCCCATAGTTTAGAGTACCTGTGAGATATTCTGCCTGATCCCAGGCTGGGGTAGAATGGTCGAGAGCGAACCAAAGGCGATCGCACAGAGCACCCAACAGCCAGATAACTGCCAGAGCAATTAACCCTTGGAACTTCTTGTCTTTTTTTTCCTCGATCGCAGGCTTAGAATTAATCATGAGTTAACCAACGCGATTACAGCAATGCGCGATAATAAGCAGTAGCCAGATTAGCATTTATTAGACCTTCATGCAGTTCGAGTGGGACGAAGCGAAAAATTTGCAAAACATTCGCAAACATCAATATAGACTTTGCAGATGTCCCAGAAATGTTTGAAAGTCCTATGTTAATCGAGGTTGACGATCGGATTGATTACGGCGAAGATCGGTGGATTGGAATTGGATTTTTGAGAAATGGTGTAGCCGTTGTTGTTTGGACAGAACGACAAGGTAATGTAATCCGAATTATTTCAGCACGAAGGGCTAACCGATATGAGCGCAAAAGATTTGAGCAATACCTCTCGTACTAACTGGGATGCACTAGATGCGATGACGGATGAAGAGATTGATTACTCTGACATTCCGCCATTAACCGAGGAATTTTTTGCTAAGGCGACGTTGCAACTTCCAGCAGATCAAGCGCGTGACTTAGTAAAACTCGATCCCGACATCATGGCATGGTTTGAGTCTCAAGATGTGGATTACAAAACTTTGATTAATTCAATTTTGCGTCGATATATTGAGAGTAATAGTGATCGAGAAATGGGTTAAAAACATATTCAAAAATGCGATCGCTGCTTGTCTTCAAGTCTGTGCAGAACGTGGTATGCCACTTACAATAGAAACTCATCAAGTAGAGGTTTTGAAATTTTGATAAGCTAAATTTGTCATATATTATATTTAGGAGCTACAACTTGCCGACACAAAGCCAGTGCTACACGGCAATATTTGTTTGTCAGTTACTTTCTAATCTGTATCAACCAATTCAAGTTTTTCGTTATGACCAAAAGTTAAAAACAATCTACATCCAGGCTGGGATAAGGGATGAAATTGCGCTGATAATAAAAGAGGATGGAAATTGGGACTTTGTTCTATGACAGCAAACCTAAAAGAAATGACAAACGCTGAACTAAAGCAGCATATTTCAGAACATAGAAATGATGAAGAAGCCTTTCATGCAGCATTGCAAGAGTTAATGAATCGTCGCGATCCTAATGCTCCATTTTATCCTTGCCCTATTGATCTTACCGATCCTGAAGGAGAAATGGAAGCTATTTTTAAGGAAAAGCTTGAGCAAATTGAACGAGCAAAAAAAACAGAGTAAGTAAGTGTTGTCCACCCCTGCGGAGTTAATAGACTAGCAGGGGAAATTTAATAAACGCGATCGCACTTCACCCCACAAACGTCACTCTTTATAAGCATAGTGAGCAAATTTGTGATGTATCGGATAAAATTATCAATAAGCGTGTTATACCGTAGGAGCGGCTTAATCAATATTACTATGCAGTCAGGTATTAATTTACAGTCAAATATTGCTAATACGTCTTTTCAAGGCTTATTGCTAGAAGAATTTATCTTAGAACCTAATTTGCGCCGAGAGTTTGGGATACCGGAGAATTTTTCTGAGTTAGCATTAAACTTTTCAGACCAAGCCGCTACTATTTTACATTTGTTAATTGTAACCCATGTTGGCTTGCCTATTCCCTCTGATGTGATTAAAGAAGTAATCAATTGGTTAATTGCCAAGCGACATACCACGCTGATTTTTAGGTCTATATCTGATATTATTGCCACAGTTCGCTCTGAACAAGATAAATATAATTCTTGTTGTCGTAGTGCGATTTGTCATGGTATTGTAGGTTCTGATGATTTTGCATTTGGGGCATTACGCATAGCTGCTTCTGTGAATAATACTTGGGCAAGACATCATCATATTTATGGGTTAATTCACGGAATTAAAAACTGTAATTTACAAGCACAGTATGAACTTGAAATGGCTTATAATAACGAACCGTATTCCGAAACAAAAACACGAATTTTGCAAGCATTAGAAATCCTTAAATAACGCACCATATCACCAAAAAGTTCTGGCGAAAATCGACAATTTATCTACTACATCTGCGTTCATCTGCATTCATCTGCGTTCTAATTAAAAGATTTTTGGTACAAGTCAAGTTATTTTTTATTAAACCGCAAAGGACGCAAAGAACGCGAAGGGAAGAAAGAGCAAAAAAACAGGGTGAGCATTGCCCACCCCTACGGAGTTGATAGACTAGCAAGGGAAACTTAGATTATTCTGCCCCTTCGATTGGTGCGAAACCTTGACGTTGGATATTTTCCGTCACCACGCGGGGTTCAAGGAATTGTAGCAGATAATCGGGCCCTCCGGCTTTAGATCCGACACCAGAAAGTTTAAATCCTCCGAAAGGCTGACGAGAGACGATCGCACCTGTAATTCCTCGGTTAATATAAAGATTACCCACCTCAAACTCTGCGGTTGCTTGTTCGATGTGCGAAGGTGTGCGCGAGTACAAACCGCCAGTTAAGGCAAAGTTCGTACCATTGGCAATTTGCAAAGCTTCCTGGAAATCTTTGGCGCGAATGCAGGCGAGTACAGGGCCGAAAATTTCCTCTTGGGCAATTGTAGCAGTTGGGGAGACTTCGCTGAAGATTACGGGGCCGATGAAATAACCCGCTTCTGAAGAAGGCATTTCTAAAACTAGTTTACTTTCTTCTTTGCCTTTGGCGATGTATTCCCGAATGCGATCGCGTGCCTTAGAATCAACTACAGGGCCGACTTTTGTACTAGGATCTTCAGCATTACCGACGTTTAAACTGCGGGTAACTTCTACTAAGCGATCGACAAAGGTATCGTACACCGAATCGACGGCAATTACCCGCGAACAAGCGGAACATTTTTGCCCGCTGTATCCGAAAGCGGAATGCACAACTCCGGCAACGGCTTGATCTAAATCCGCACTTTCATCGACAATGATGGCATTCTTGCCACCCATTTCCGCAATTACCCGTTTGAGATGTTTCTGACCGGGTTGTAAAATGGCAGCATTGGCGTAAATGCGACATCCGACTTCTTGCGAACCTGTGAAAGCTATCATATTCACATCGGGATGCTTCACCATGTACTCGCCAACAATTGAACCTCTTCCGGGTACGAATTGGAAAACTCCGGGAGGCATTCCCGCATCGACGAGGATTTCTGCTAGTTTAGCAGCAATTACGGAAGAAACTTCCGCAGGTTTCAAAAGCGTGCAATTTCCCGCAACTAACGCTGCTACAGTCATTCCCGTTGCAATTGCAAAGGGGAAATTCCAAGGAGAAATTACCAATGCAATTCCCAAAGGTTGATAAATGTAACGGTTAGTTTCGCCAGCGAGGTCGTAGTTGTATCCTTGATCTAAACGTTCGATTTCGTTGGCATTGTAACGACAAAAATCGATCGCTTCGGAAACTTCTCCATCTGCTTCTTGTAAAGGTTTGCCAACTTCTAATACAATCCAAGCACAAAGTTCGGCGCGACGTTGTTCCATTAAATCAGCTGCTTTCCGCAGAATGTCGGCGCGTTCTTTGGCAGATTTTTTGCGCCATTGCGGAAATGCTGCTTTTGCAGCTTTCAGTGCTTGTTCTGCTTGTTCAACTGATAATAAACCGATTTTACCAACAACTTCTTTGGGATTGGAAGGGTTAACCGAATCAAAAGTTTCGGAAGTATTTTCGTACTTCCCATTAACTAAAGGTAAATAAGTTTTACCCAATTGTCCTCTAACAATGCGGAATGCTTCTTGTGCTTTCTCCCGCTTTTCCTTGTCAGCATAATCCGTATCTGCCACATTGGGAAATGCGCGTTTTGCCGCCAAATCTGATACAGTATTATTAGCAGAAGGCGCAGCTAAGAGTTCTTCAATTGGACGGTCTTCTAAGTTTTGTCTGAGGAATGAACTGTTAGCAGTATTTTCCAACAAACGGCGAATCAAATACGCCATTCCCGGAAGTAATTCCCCATAAGGACAATATACTCTAACGCGATAACCTTTATCAGCTAAAGCTTTAGCTAACTTATCTCCCATTCCGTACAGAACTTGCATTTCAAAGCAACGCTTGGGAACATTGAGAGTTTCGGCAATTGCCATTGCACGCGATTGAGTTCTGACGTTATGACTACCAATTGCTGTATATATATATTGATAGTTTTCCAACAGCAGTTGAGTAAGTTTCTCATAATTAGCATCAGTCGCCGCTTTATCATTATAAACAGGTTGTTGCCAATCTCTTTGAGCAGCTTTGATGGTTTCTTGATCCCAATATGCGCCTTTTACCAAACGAACAGTTACCGGATATCCTCTGAGTTTAGCCCATTCGATTAAATCTTTCAGGTCTTTTTCACTATCGCGCAAGTAACCTTGAATGGTAACACCAATATCGGTACGCGAACGAAACTCTTCTTCTAACAAAACTCGTTTTAAAATGGCGAGTGTTAAATCTTTGTAAGCATACTGTTCCATATCAAAATGAACAGCCGCTCCCAACTCTTGAGCACGACGGAGTAAAATACGAATGCGATCGCTAACTTTCTCCTCACTTCCCTTATCATCCAAAGGATCAAACTGGGAGTAAAATGCAGTTAACTTCACCGAAACTTGTACTTTCGGAATTGCTTGTCCGTCAGCTTCATCAATTTGAGGAATAGTTTTCCAATTCTGAGAAGCTTCCGTCAACTGCTGCATCAATTCCAAATACTTTTTCAGATAAAGCTGTGCTTCCGACTCAGCAATTACCGCCTCACCAAGAAGGTCGATGGTAAAAGCCATTTTATCCTTTCTGAGACGTTCGATCGTCTTAATTACCTGCTGAACATTTTCCCCAGCAATGTACTTATGCGCCAAAGCTTCCACCGCCGTCGAAACAGTTGTCGCCGCCACCTGTCCCGGCATAGAATCAGCAGAAGCAAAATTTAACATTCCCTTCAGTGCGCTGGGAAGTTCCACCGACTCATCACTAAGGTATTCTTGTAAATGACGAGCAACTTCAGACTTGCTACGCAGTGCCGGAAGACAGTCAATGAAGCGAAACAGCTGCACGCGCAAACCGGGGTTACTCATCGCCCATGCCAGCAGTTTATCATCCCAGCGCATTTGGTCGAACACATGGGCAAAAAACGATCGATTTTCCTTAGTTGCTGCTAAAAGTTGTTTAGCAATCTCTTGGGTTTTAGGTTCGTAAGTGTTATTATTTTGTGCAACCACAATTGTGGACTCCTAATTATCGGCAAAAATAGGGATAAAAATCCCGTATCCTCTATTCTTACGTTTTGGGGTGACTTTGCGATCGCATCCCCTCCCAAATCTCCCTCTAAATCTGCGTTCATCTGCGTTTATCTGCATTCATCTGCGTACTAAAAAAAGAACTCAGGCAAAAACAGATAACCTACATATACCATCTGTGTTCATCTGTGGTTAAAAAAGCGATCGCCTTTGTCCTCAACGATAAACTAATATAGATTTGTAAAATGAAGGCAACTCCGATTAAAAAATCCTGAATGTCACTAAAGTTTGAGTGGGATAGAGAAAAAGCAAAAACAAACTTAAACAAGCATGGAATTTCCTTTGTAGAAGCTGCTACCATATTTAGCGACCCCTTTTCTATCACCAGAAATGACGCATTAAATTCTATAGAAGAAGAGCGATTTTTAATTTTGGGTTACTCTGATAGACAACGGCTATTAGTTGTTGTTTACACAGATAGAGGTGATAATGTTCGTATAATTAGTGCTCGGATTGCAACCAACCGGGAAAGGAAAGTATATGAAGAAGGAATTGAGTAATCAAAACTATTCTGAAATAACAGATGATTCAGAAATGCTGGATGAATATGATTTCAGCCAAGGTGTGAGAGGAAAATATTTCCAAAAATATCAAAATAATAACCTAGATACCTTAACAGGTATCCAATTTTTAATTGACAGTAAAGGTAGAAAAACTGGTGTACTTCTTGACATCCAAAAGCATCATCACCTTTGGTTAAATGCTTTAGAAGAAAGCCAGAGTCATGCTAACACTTTTCAGTTTTTAATTGATGAACATGGACAGAAAACTGCGGTAATGCTTGACTTTAAGGAACACCTAAAACTTTGGGAAAGTATATACGATAATCTAATTGCTGAACAGCTAGTTTAGTTTCTATCTAAGTCGTCTATGTATTAACTCAAGTTGCTGGTTACAAGTCTGGCTCTTTCTTAGCCCCCCTTGTGTTTTGGGGGATTTAGGGGGATCTCATCCGTGTAGCTTTCTTTTTCAAAGTGCGATCGCAAACAGGTAATATCATGTCCGGTTGATCGCCCATCATTGCGATGCCCTCAAAACAATAGTTTCAGCCATTTTTATTCGGGTTATTCGACCGGACATGATATAAATTAATGGGGGATGCGATCGCAAAATTACTCTCCCACATATTCCAAAGTCAAAATACCGTTTCTTTCATCAATAACCAGCTTCATTAAACTTAACCATTGACGACCTAAGAGAATTTCCGGTAACTCTGAACCCACATGAACGGGGACAATAAATTCTCTGCCATCCACAATTACCCGACCTTCATAAATATCAAAATATTCAGTTCCTCTTGCTGTTTGCATTTCAATTTCAGAAGCTAAAATAACCCAACCTAAAGCTTCGATATCATCCGCATGAACAGCCAAAAAACCTGTTGTAAATCCCGTATCCAGTAACCCATCAACAGCAATTTCTTCTCCGTTAGCTGTGACTAATTCAATCTCAAAAATCAGTTAGCCCTGTTCCTCAAACCTACCCAAAATCATATTAACCCACAATAACCATCTTCATTCAGGCGAAAAGTGGTTAACCTCACTTTACCATTAGACGGATAATTAGCTTTTACTTTTTGCATTAAACCATCAAATTTTGCATCCAGCAAATAGTTCCCCGTTTCTGCATCAATAGCGATGAACCAATTGTAATGAGTTGACATTAATTGTGGGCGAATTTGCTCAAAAATTTGGCGACATTGCTTACCTAATTCTTCCCTTTGGGCAATGCGTTTAGCGCGAATTTCTGGAGTACTTTGGTATTCGGGAAAAATGCGACCTCGACGAACTTGGCGTTTCTGGGTTGATTCTGTCATTCGAGTAAAGGGACGGATAAATTTTGAGATATTCTGATTGTATAGCACAGAAACCGGGTTCTGCTCGTTCCCACGTTCTACCTGGGAAAATAGAGGTGATAATTTTCGTAAGAGAATTGGAGGATTATACTATGTCATCCCCAGCAATTACTACTGTAATAGCCATGATGGAGTCTTTACCGGAAGCTTTGCAAGAGCAAGTTGCAGAACATTTACGAGAATATATTGCCGATTTGGAAGATGAAATTAAATGGGATAAATCTTTTCAGAAAACGCAACAGCAACTAATTAAAGCAGCACGACGCGCCAAACAGGAAATTGCAGAAGGAAAAGCCAATTTATTAGATTACGAACAGCTATGAATTCTGCAACTCTTCCTTCTTTTTGGACTGCTTACGCTTCTCTCGATACCGAGATTAAACAAAGAGCCAGAAAAGCTTATCGCTTGTGGTCAGAAAATCCTTTTCATCCATCCTTACATTTTAAATGTATTAACGATGAAGAAGATATCTGGTCTGTAAGAATATCGCGTAATTATCGCGCTGTTGGAATCTTGAGTAAGAATACAGTCACCTGGTTTTGGATTGGTAGTCACGATGATTACGAGCAGTCTTTCTCTTAGACTATTTAATTCTTCAATTTCTTCGGAGGAAAGGGAAGCGTAGATTTAAGATATTCTAATTATTATGACTTTTCAATGGTGTTTTGTAGTTTTTTGGGAAATGCGATCGCATCTCCTCCCAAATCTCCCTCTAAATCTGCGTTCATCTGCGTTCATCTGCGGTTAGAAAATTCATAAAAGCATTCACCGCATCATATTGATCTGCCATGCGGGAATAGAACTCTAGCGATCGCAAATCCAACTCCGGCAAAACTTCACTATTACTCACTAATTCATATCCCTTTTCCCGCAAACAATAAACCGAAATTACGCCATCTTGCCAAAACCAAACTTCCCGAACTCCCACGCGACGATAAATTTCTAAAACGTCAATTCCCCCACTAGTTACTATTACTTCAATTGCTAAATCTGGGACTGCTTTGCGCGTACCTAAACAATAAGATTCATCTGGTTCTTTTCTTGCGCCTAACTCCTTTTTTCCGATCGTTGTACTCCCTCGTGCATAAAAACGAATGTTTTTCATCCGCAGATAAATCTCTAAAAGTTGACCTAAAGTTTTTTTAGGTTCTTCATGATCATCAGATAAGGGAGACATAATTTCTAAACACCCATCTAAATAAGTTAAACGTGCGCCTGTTCCTGTTAAATCTGCATCCAGCTTTAAGAGAGTTTCCCATGTTACATTTGAGAGCAAAGCTCCACTTGTAACCAATCCTAATTGAGAAGTTGCGACAAACATCTAAGTCACCTTTTGCGATCGCATTTCCAGTTTAACTCGTTCCCAAAATTTAAAATCTAATGACTCGACAACCACACGATCAATTTGCCAAACAATATTTAGAAGAACTCCTATCAACTATAGGTAATGTGGAAATTAGTCGGGAAATTGCCGGAGAAGTTCGACTAGTGGATATTTCCTTTGTACCTAATCCTACAAGCGATCGTAATGTATTAGGATTGTTGGGTAAAATGGTAGCAACTCCCTGCTTGCTCGAACCATTTCGCAATCAACCTAGCAAAACAGAGATTCGCAATTGTATCCTCAAACTATTTTCCCTTCACAGCGAGTTACAGCGCCGAGCTAGGCGTGAAGATGAGGAAATTGCTGAAAATGAATTACCAACCTTGTGGATTTTAGCAACTTCTGCTTCTACAGCCCTAGTCGATAGCTTTGGTGCTAAACTAGATTCAAACAATTGGCCTGTTGGTGTTTACTTTCTAGCCGAATCTCTGAAGACAGCAGTAGTAGCAATAAATCAACTATCTGTTAATTCTGAAACACTTTGGCTGAGAATTCTAGGAAAAGGAACAACCCAGCAGCAAGCTATTAATGAGATTACTGCACTTTCTCCCGAAAATCCATTACGCAGAAACATTTTAGAATTGATTTCTACCTGGCGAATCAATGTGGAAAGGAAAGAAAATTTAACTGAAGATGAGAGGGAATTAATCATGAATTTAACACCAGCTTATTTGGAATGGCGAGAAATTACTTTACGAGAAGGAATGCGCGAAGGAATACAGGAAGGAATAAGAGAAGGAAGTTTACAGGAACGTCGCTTAGTTGTAGGAAACTTGCTGAGACTGCGATTTGATTCTGTGGATGAGGAACTGTCAAAGGTGATTGAACCTTTACTACAGTTACCTCCAGAAGAGTATTCGCGCTTGATACTTCAATTATCCCGTAAAGAATTGTTGGCTAGGTTTGGGATTAGCAGTAATTAATATGAAGCCTATTTAAAGACAGAAAAAGATTAGTTAGGGCGTGATTTGGTGCATTCATTTTTGAACTGTGGGTGGTAATTCATTGGGGGCAATATTAATAAATGGTAGCGCACCATTGCCACCTAAAACAGTGGGGAAGTGTCCGTCCCATTTGTCGATCGCTCTTTTTTGCAAAATCTCCGCTGTTAAATTTTCTCGAAGTAATCTTTGCGCTTCTGCTTGTCCTTTAGCACGGTTAATTTCTGCTTGTGCTTCTTGGGTAGCTTTTAGGGCTAAAAACTCCGCTCTTTTGGCTTCTTGTTCGGCAATTTGTTTTGCTTCCACTGCTTCGCTAAACCTTTGAGAAAAGCGAATATTTACCAAAGAAATATCATCAACCGCCACATTATATTGAGCTAATCTTGATTTCAATTGTTCGTCAATTCCCGCTTTAACTTCTCCGCGTTTAGTAATAATTTGTTCTGCTGTATAAAGCGCCATTACTGCTTTTAAAATTTCTTCAACTGCTGGGTTAATAATTCGTTGCACCACTTCATTTTCATCACCAATTTGCTGAAATACAAGATTAGATTTGTTTGGATCGATATGCCAGTTCAGCGCCACATCTGTAAATACATCTTGCAAATCTTTGGAGGAAGCTTGACCGGGAATTTGATGTTTTTGGACGCGAACGCTGAGAGTTTTTACAGTGTTAACTACTGGGATAATAGGGTGTATTCCTTCAGTTAATACCCGTTCTTGGACTTGCCCGAAGTTCATGATAACGCCCCGTTCGCCAGCATTGATAATTACAAAAGGTTTGAAAAAAATTGCCCCGATTAAAAGTAATATTGCGATAACTGCCAAGATGTAAGAACTGTTAGAAGATTTCATTAGTTATTGACCTGAGTTTTTAGTTGTTACTGCTAATATAGCGAAGAAATGCTAGGTCGAAAGATGATTTTAAAAGATGTCCCATTGCCAGAATCTATGGTGAGATTACCGCCAAGCTGTTCAGTTAAGTTATAAACTAACTGTAAACCTAATGATTCTGCTTCTTCCAGTTGAAAATCTGCTGGTAAACCAATTCCATTATCGCTAATTTTTAAGTATAATTTCTGTTCCTCTAGTAACTTAAAATTTATTTCAATTTTTCCCGATCGACCATCAGGAAAGGCATATTTTAGGGAGTTGGAAAGTAGTTCGTTAACTATTAAACCACAAGGAATTGCTGTATCAACGTCTAAAAATAAATTATCTACAGAAATGTTTAGTTTAATATTATTGGCTTTTAAAGCATAAGAGTTAATTAAGTTATCTGCTAATTGATGAATGTATTCTGCTAGGGAAATTTTAGCTAAATCCGCAGATTGATATAATTTTTCATGGATTAAAGCCATAGCTTTGACACGGTTTTGACTGTCGCTAAATAATGCTAAGGTTTGGGGATCGTTAATATATCCTGATTGCAGTTTCAATAAGCTAGAAATTACCTGCAAGTTGTTTTTAACTCGGTGGTGGATTTCTTTGAGTAATACTTCTTTTTCTTTTAACGATATTTTGAGTTTATCTTCTGTTTCTTTACGATCGCTAATATCTGCCCAATAACCCAAAATTTCTAAAGGATTTCCTTGATTATCTCGAATTAATTTTGTCTGATCGTACACCCAGACATATTTGCCGTTTTTATGCAGAAAACGATATTCATGGTTGTGATAATCATGCTCAAATAAATGAACTAAATTAGCAAATACACGAGGAGTATCTTCTGGGTGAATATGATTTGCCCAAAAACCGGAGTCGCTAACAAATTCTTCTGGTTCATAACCAAATAAAGAGCGAACATTTTCGCTCATAAATGTCGCGCCGTAGTCGCCAAAAGCTTTGCAACTATAAATAACAACGGGATTAGAGGAAAGTAAAAAGTTTAGTCTTTCTTGGGACAGTTTTAGTTCTGTTTCTGCTTGTTTGCGATCGCTAATATTCTTCACCATACTCACAGAAAATAGTGGTTTCCCATGAGCATCTCGCACTAAGGAAACTATCAAATTTGCCCAAACAATTTGTCCATCTTTGTGATAGTAACGCTTCTCCATTTGATAATGATCGATTTCCCCAGCAATCATTTTATGATAAAGTTGCAGGTTTTTATTAATATCATCGGGATATGTAAAATCAGTGAACTTCATTTGGCGAAGTTCTTCATTGCTATAACCAAGCATTTTTTGTAAGGCGGGATTGCTCACAACAGTTTGCCCTTCCATATTAATTAAAGCAATACCAATAGCTGCTCTTTCAAATATTGCTCGAAATCTCGCTTCGCTTTCCCGTAATGCGGCTTCAACTTTTTGTCGCTCAACTATTTCTACTCGCAGCTTTTTATTGATTTTTTTTAAAGTTGCTGTACGTTTGTCTACTCTTTTTTCTAATTCTTCGTAAGCTTTTTGTAGTGAATCTTCCGCTTCTTTGCGTTTGGTAATATCATTTTGAATACCGATAAAATGAGTGATTTTTCCGTGAGAATCTTGTACGGGCGAAATAGTTAATTCATTCCAAAATGCTACGCTATCTTTACGATAATTTTTTAAGATTACGCAGCATTCTTGCCCTTGACGGATAGCTTGGCGAATTTGCTCGATCGCACCTGGATCGGTGTCTTTTCCTTGTAAAAATCGGCAGTTTTTTCCTAATACTTCATCAGCAGTATAACCTGTGATTTTTGCAAAAGCAGGATTACAGTAAACAATTGGTAAATTAGGCTGATTTGCATCAACAATTACTATTCCATTGCTTGCTGCTCCCATTGCCCTTTGGTAGATTCGCAAGATTTCTTCAGAAGAGCTTGAGCTTTTCTGTGTGCTACTAGGACAATTTATTAACAAGCAACTATTTACTGTTCCTATTTCTGCATCAAAAGCCATTTATTTATATTGAGTACCGGAATTTTATTAAACTTAATCCAATCTTAAGATTTTTTTATTCATCTGTCTATCGGTATAAATGCAGACAATTTTGCAAAAATTTACTTTTGTCACGCTTCGTAAATATTCTTTGTTTAATTTAATAAAACCAATCAAAGAAAAAACGCCAAAAATGTTATTTTGACTTGCTGACAAATATTTATTCTTAAGAAAATATTTATTCATAAATCATATAACCACACAAATTTTAATATTAACTTATTTGTTAATTTTTTGAGTGGTTACTTTAATGGAGTAAATTGATAACCATTGTCTGATTTTCCGGGAGTTTTAGGAGTAATTATTACTAGCTGTACTGGGGCTTCCCGATCGCCTGTAGAACGAAAACTCACATCTCCCGTAGCTCCAGAAATGGTAAAATCTGGCGCAGAAAGCGATCGCTGTACGCCTTGACGGGTAGGATTTTTACCGATCGCAGCAATTAAAGCTTGGGTAGCATCATAAGCAAGCGCCGTGCGCCAATTGACATTTCCGCCCCAAATTTCTAAGCCTTTATTTTGAAATAATTTCCCCTTTTCTCCCGTAATATTGCCCGGAATTGCTAACACCATTCCCTCGGCATCTTCCGCCCCAATTTGTAAAGTTTTATCGCTGTAAAAAGCTTCCCCAGCTAACAAATTTAAGCGGCGACGGTTGATATTTACAACTTGTAAAGCGCGATCGGCTACATCACTACTAGGTACTAACATGATCGCTTCTGCACCTTTTTTGATTGCTTGTTCAACGCTGGCTCTAGGATTAAAATCAGGTTTAGCTAAATCAACTTCTGTTAAAATTTTACCTTTTTCCGCATAGAATAAAGCATTTTTAAATTCATCTTTTAAAGATTTACTATACAGGCTAGCCGAATTATAAAATACTACTACCTTTTGTTTATTTAACCGAGTTAACATATAATTACTTAAAGCTCTAGCAGTGAAGCGATCGCTCGGCATAGTGCGGAAAATATAACCTCCAAATCCCGACAATTGCACCGCCGAACTAATCGGAGAAATTGCCACTAATTCTGTTTCTTGGTAAACTGAAGCAGCTGCTAAAGTTGTATCGCTAATTCCATGCCCGACTACACCTAAAATTTCGGGATTTTTTACCAATTCTTGGGCTACAGATTGAGCAATTTTTGGTTGATTATCATCATTAGCAATACCCACTTTCAGCGGAATTCCATTAATTCCACCACCAGCATTAATTTCTTCCTGTACTTGGGCTACACCTCGGAGCATTTCCAAAGCACTCTGAGGACTATTAACTAATGGGAAAATTACCGCAATACTGTAAGTTTTAGCATTACCAATTCGAGCATTATTCAAATAAATCAAAGTTTCAGGATCGCTACGATTAACTTCTCTAGCTCTTTTAAAAGCTGAAATAGCTTGCTGATAAGATCCAGACTTAATCAAATCTATTCCTTCTTGCTTATAAGAGTTAATTTGCCAAGGAGTTAAACTTTTAGTGCCGAAACTAATTCGATCGCCAGCAGCATCCGATGGATTATTTGTCTTAAATAAAGAGTTAGTAGCATGGCGATTGCTAAATAAGGGAATTAAAACTTTTCCGGCTAAGATAACTAAGGTAATAACTGCTGCTACTCCTATACTAAAAACCAATAATCGCTTTGCTTTTCTTTGAGTTTGTTTAACTTCAGAAGGTAATTCTGTATGAGGTACGGGGCTAGAAATTTGTCCCAAAGCTTCTAAAACTTGGAAAACTGACTGATAGCGATCGCTCCAGTGATAACGGATCATTCTATCGATAATAGCTGCTAAATTTGGGCTGACTTGGGCGTGATTTTGCCAAATAAGTTCATTAGTTTGCGGACTACTTGGTAATTGTAAAGGCTGAAGTCCTGTTAAAGCTTTAACTGCAATCATTCCCAAAGCATAAATATCACTATTAAACTTGGGTTTTCCCGCCAATTGTTCGCAAGGCATATAACCTTGAGTACCAATTCCCACCGTTAATTCCATCCGATCTTTTGGTTCATCTGCCATTTGAGTTTCGATCGATTTCACCGCCCCGAAATCAATTAAAACTAACTTACCATCAGACTTACGACGAATTAAATTACTCGGCTTAATATCGCGGTGAATTACACCTTGATTATGCACGTAACTAAGAATTCCTAAAACATCTTCTAGCAAATTTATTACATAAGCTTCGGATTGTTTTTGATTCGTTCTTAACTCATCACTTAGGGAACGCCCTTCGATAAACTCTTGGACTAAATAGAATTCTTTTTCTTCTTCAAAGTAAGCCAATAATCGGGGAATTTGGTCATGTCGCCCCAACTTTTCTAAGGTTTCTGCTTCTGTATAAAAAAGTCGTCTAGCTACAGTTAAAAAACTGGTATTCTGATTGGTAGGACGAAAACGTTTCACCACACATTTCGGATGACCTGGACGCTGCCGATCTTCAGCTATATAGGTTTCGCCGAATCCTCCAGCACCAAGAACTTCCATTATTTGATATCTTGCCCCTAAAAGTTTTCCTAACATAGCTTATAGTTTAGTTTAATTGGTAAATTTGCGGAATATAGTGCTTCTCTTGGGTGCTTCTTAAAGTCAGAAACTTTAGAGAATTACAATATATTGAGCTTTATTTTAAGAGCGATAATTATCCAGAGGATTCTACATTTGGAATTTAGGATTTGGGATGTATTGCTCTTTGGTTTTAGTCATGTTTACCTAGTTACACTTATAAATAAAAGGTATCTAAAGATGAAGATAAATCAACGTCATGATTGGCCTTTGACAGCGGAAGAAGCAATTATTATACAGCAGCAGTTAGCCTCAGAGGTGATTACTTCGGATCGATTGACTACTGTACAGTATGTTGCAGGGGTCGATGTAGGATTTACGGAATCTGGAAGCATGACGCGAGCCGCAGTAGCAGTTTTAAGTTTTCCTGACTTGCGGTTGCAAGAGTATGCGATCGCCTACCGTCCTACGACTTTTCCTTATGTTCCCGGATTTCTCTCCTTTAGAGAAGTTCCCGCAGTAATAGAAGCACTGGAAAAACTCAGTGTTGCACCCGATTTGATCTTATGCGATGGTCAGGGAATCGCACATCCCCGGAGATTTGGTATTGCTTGTCACTTAGGCTTACTTACGGACATTCCGGCGATCGGAGTGGCAAAATCTTTATTAGTTGGCAAGCACGCTGAACTATCAGAGCAAAAGGGAGCTTGGCAACCTTTGGTGCATCGTAACGAGACAATAGGTGCGGTTTTGCGGACACGCACAGGAGTAAATCCTGTTTATGTTTCCAGCGGACATCGCATTAGTTTACCTACAGCTATTGATTATGTTTTGCGTTGTACTACCAAATATCGTCTCCCAGAAACGACTCGCTGGGCTGATAAATTAGCCTCAAATCGTGGGTCAATATTGCCAGAAGATCTCAAATCTGAAACTTAAAATCCAAAATTTAAAAGCAAACAATCAACTTTACCCTATATTCTTGTTATGCCTAATCAGGAAAATAACTCACTAATAAATTACCATCCCTTGACTGCTACAGCAGAGACGACTGTAGATGTAGCGATCGCCTTAATCAGCCAAAATTCTGCTAATTATTTAGTAGTATTAGCTAATGCTGAACCAGATAGTCCTGTAGTTGGCTTATTTACCGAACGGGAAGTTATACAATCGATCGCTTCCGGCAATCCATTAAATCAATTATCTCTAGCATCTGTAATTAATAAAAAGCTAATCACCATCAATGAAAGCGCATTAGAAAACTTGTTCGCCCTCAATGCTTTACTGCGTCAACATCAAATTAAATACCTACCTATATTGGGAAAAACAGGTAATCTTATAGGTGTAACCACTCGCCAAAGTATTCAAGACCGCTTGCTAGAAACAAAGCAAGCAGAAATAGCTTTGCGGGAAAGTGAAGAAAAATTTCGTGTCATATTCAATCAAGCAATTCAATTTATCAGTTTGTTGCAACCCGATGGAACAATTTTAGAGATTAATCAAACAGCCCTAGATTTTGTGGGAAGCACTAGAGAAAAAGTAATAGGTAAACCATTATGGGAAACTAAATGTTGGACAATTTCTCCTGAAACTCAGTCAGAGTTAAAATTGGCGATCGCAGCAGCAGCAGCAGGAGCTTTGATGCGTTACGAAGTAAATGTGATTGGTACAAATAATCAGATAACCACCATTGATTTTTCCCTACATCCAATTTGTAATCAACAAGGACAAGTAACTTTATTAATTTCTGAAGGAAGAGATATTAGCGATCGCAAAGCTTTAGAGAAAAAACTCGCCTTAAGAGAAGCTTTACTCAATGCCTTTTTCTCCTCAGCGCCAGTAGGATTATCGATCGTAGATGAAGAATTACGATATGTAAAAATCAACCAACAATTAGCAGAAATTAATGGCTTACCTGCATCAGAACATATCGGTAAACCCTTCAATCAAATCTTACCGGAAATCTCCTCTACTTTAATTCCTTTATATCAGCAAGTTTTAACCAAAGATAAGCCAACCCTTAACTTAGAAATTAGGGGAGAATTACCCAGTCAACCTGGGGTTTTACGTGATTGGATATTCTCTTTATTTCCCATACCAGGAGAAGATGGACATTCTCTCAACGTCGGATCGGTTGTGCTTGAAGTTACCGAACGTAAACGAGCCGAAAAAGCTTTACAAGAAAGCGCCAAACGAGAACAAACACTCACCCAAGTAATTCAAAAAATTCGCCAAACCTTAGAATTGCCGGAAATTTTTAACGCTACAACCACTGAATTACGGCAACTTTTAGATTGCGATCGCGTCACCATTTATCGCTTTCATAATGATTGGAAAGGAGAATTTGTTGCTGAATCAGTAGCAGATGGCTGGATTTCCTTCTTAGAAGCACAACATATCAATCCTCAACTAACAGATTGTATCTTAAATCAAGAAGAATGTATCATCAAAAAATTAAGTCAAAGTAATCTAGAAAAACGCACCGCTAATTATCTAGTTGTAGCAAACATTGAGCAATCCAAACTTACTAATTGTCCCTTTCAAGTTATCAAACAATTTGCAGCCAAAGCTTTCTTAATAGTCCCAATTTTTTGTGGCGATCGATTCTGGGGATTACTAGCAACTTATCAAAATTCCCATCCCAGACAATGGCAAGAATCAGAAATTAATGTAGTACTTCAAATAGGCGATCAATTAGCAGTTGCTTTACAACAAGCCGAACTACTTTCCCAAACTCAAAGCCAATCTTTAGAACTGATGAAAGCCAAAGAAGCCGCTGACGCTGCCAACTATGCTAAGAGTCAATTTCTTGCCAAAATGAGTCATGAACTGCGTACACCCTTAAATGCAATTTTAGGATTTAGTCAAATTATGGTCGGGCATAAATCTATTTCCTCAGAACACAGAAAAAACCTAGAAATTATCAACCGTAGCGGCGAACATTTACTCAACTTAATCAATGATATTTTGTCAATGGCTAAAATTGAATCAGGACAAATTTCCTTAAATGAAGCTTGTTTTGATTTATATCAAATGTTGGAACTGCTCAAAGATATGTTCCAGTTAAAAGCTGAACACAAAGGCTTAGAACTGAACTTTATAATTGCTCCCGAAGTCCCCCAAAATATCCAAGCAGATGAAAGCAAATTGCGCCAAATCTTGCTGAATTTATTAGGCAACGCTATTAAATTTACTCACACTGGTTATGTAACCTTAACAGTTTGTTTAGCACCATTAGCAACCCCAGCAACAGAATATGTGCAGATAATTTTTACAGTTCAAGATACTGGCCCAGGAATCGCTCCCGATGAAATTACCACCTTATTTCAACCATTTTCTCAAACCCAAACAGGTCGCCAAACTGGTCAAGGAACTGGTTTAGGTTTAGCGATCGGTCAACAATTTGCTAAACTAATGGGCGGAGAAATTGTTGTAGAAAGCCAATTAGGTATCGGTTCTATTTTTACCTTTAATATCTCCGCCAAGTTAGTATCTAATACCGAAAAAAATATTAGTTTAAATACTCAAGAAGTTATATGTTTAGAACCAAATCAACCAACTTATCGGATCTTAGTCGTTGAAGATATCAAAGAGAATCGGCAATTACTAGTAAAATTATTAGCACCTTTAGGATTCGAGGTGCGAGAAGCAGAAAATGGTCAAGAAGCCGTTACAATTTGGGAAAGTTGGCAACCCCATTTGATACTGATGGATATGCGAATGCCTATCATGGATGGCTATAAAGCTACTCGACAGATCAAAGCTCATGCTCAAGGAAAAAACACAGTCATTATTGCTCTTACTGCTAGTGTTTTTGAAGAACAACAACCAGCTATTTTAAAAGCGGGATGTGATGACTTTATACCTAAACCTTTTCGCTCAGAAATTTTATTAGAAAAAATCGCTAAGTATTTGGGTGTACGTTACATTTATGCAGAAAATTCGCAGCCAGTTCCAGAGCATTGTCAGGCTCCCTTATTGACATCAGAAGATTTACAGGTAATGTCTCTAGAATGGATTGCTAATTTACATCAAGCCGCTGCCGCAGTTGACGATCAATTAGTTATAGAATTGCTTGAAGAAATCCCAGAAACTTACATTAATTTGGCAAATATTCTCACAAAATTAGTAGAGAATTTTCGGTTGGATATTATTTTAAAAATAACTGAACTATGCCTTAGAGAAGAAGATGCTTTACCCTGAAAATTACTTTCCCGTTATACCGACAGGTTAACGGGAGTATCCTTGTATTAGTCAGGATTTTGATTGCTTAGTTGATTGACGCATTGCGGTACTAAGTTAGCGAATGCACCCTTGAGGAAAATTTTTATAAATCAATTTTTTCTGCCTTCAATCCTCCAGCTTTCCAATCGGAAATAATTTCATTGACTTGTTTAGGGTCAGGTTCAGCAAAAATTGCCAGCCGATCTAAACGATTAATGATTGAGAGAATTTCTGGATAGGGTAAGTAACAAACAACTACTGTTTCTCCCAATTCTGTGTAAAGCAGAATTATTGACTCTAGGGTGTCTTCAAAGAGCCGAAGATCTTTTGATTGGGGTAGGTTTTTCGTGACAATAATCCGATTATCGGCTGGAATTGTAGAATGCCAATCTTTCCCAGAAGGAAATCCTAATAATAGTCCGGTATTACGAGGAACTTTTTGAGTAAATTCTAAGGAGTTAGGATCGCCACAATAGAGTAAATGTCTCCTACCTAACTGCCACCAAATTCCGGTTGCTTCGCGTTTGACAGCAGATGGAGATGGGGATGGTTGATGAACAATAGGCTGAGTTGATATTGTTGTTGTTGTTGCAGAAATGGGTATTACTCCTTTAATTCCTGACAATTCGACTTCTTTTTCTTTCTTTGGAATCGAAATTGCTTCTTTGGCTGGACGAGTAGCTACAATTTCTACTTTAGGGCGTGATTCATTTGCGGGTAACAGAACCGGAACTGGCTTTAATGGTTGAACTGGTTGGACTGTTTGAACTGGTTGAGCCGATTCTGTTTTAGATTTATTACCGGGCGAACTATGTTTTTGCCTGATTTCTTTGGCGATCGTATAAGTTATTGGCTCCCCGGCTTCCGCACGAGCGATCGCTTCCGAACGCGCACTCGCTGGCGTTGAAGGTGCTGCTAGGACATATAAGGCAGAAGCAGCAAATTTGTCAATTTGATAAGTTTTTTTAAACGAATTAGCTACCTGCATGAATCTTGCCGCAGTGGGATAGCTCCATTCAAATTCTGCTGCTATCCAATCTAAGAACCTGCCGTGAGCAAGTTTCTCTTTAACCAAAATCAACTTTTGTCCGATCTCGATGATGTCTTGTGCAGTGCGCTTCATGAGCGCTCGAATTTCTCCAGTTTGTTGTTGAATAAACAAACTGGTTTCTGCATCAAGCATGGTGTAATCAAACACTTTTTGCAGTGAAGAAGGCGCTGAGGCTGGCATTGGCTACTCTAAATAACGTTAATTGGCTGATGTTATGTATCAAATTCTCTTGTAGCACATCTAACACAGTATTTACCTCTGTCTAGAGTTGGATATCTACCACAAGAGTCTCATTAACTGAGTCAGTGAGTTGTTAGATATATCACAAAATATCACAAAATAGACAAAACTGGAATAAAGCGATCGATTAATTCCACAAAACAGGCATAATCCGAAAAAGGCGATCGATCAACTCTTGATTAGTCAATCGTAATGGAGTCGAGAGCAGACATTTCTCCTGTCTCTTCCCGACTCTCGATCTCTTAAAGTTTAATGCTTTTAAGAAACTTTACCTAATTTTGCTGATTCTGTTGCAGAAACTTCTACATGAGAGGCATTAGTTGACTTTGGTAGATGTAAATGCCACAGTTGTTCGTTCATGATCGACTTAGCTAATAAGCAACGATAAAGATCGCTCAACTGTCCGGCTACCCACGCCCAACTAAAGTTTTGTCTGACTCGCAGTGAAGCTTGCTTCCGCATTTTTCTTGCCCAAACATCGTCGGTTAAAACTCGATCGATCGCCGCAGCAAAACCAGCAATATCATGAGGTGGCACTAACAAACCTGTTTCTTCAGGAATGACAGTAAACTTCAAACCACCAACATTGGAAGCTACTACAGGCGTACCGCAAGCCATAGCTTCGATCGCCACTAAACCAAAGGGTTCATAGTAGCTAGGCACTACACAAACGTCGGCTGCTGCGTAGTAGAAAGGTAAAATATCATGAGCTAAGCGACCTGTAAATAGGATATTTTCCGTCAATTCTAGTTCTTGAGCTAAAATTCTAATTCTTTCTTCTTCCCGATCGCCTTCCAAGTCAGGATCTTCTCCCCCGGCAATTACTAACCGAAAGTTTCCTTGACTTCTTGCTTGACAATTTGCACCAGCCTGCAACAATGTTTCTAGCCCTTTACTAGGATCGAATCTGCCGACATACAAAACTATACGTTCAGTTGGGTTAAATCCTAACTTTAATCTAGCTTCTGTCTTTGATAATAAGCGAAAGTTACTAATATCTGTACCGCCAGAAATCACCCTAATTTCTCCAGTTTCCGAAACTAACTTTCGCAACGCTTCTTGTTCTTGAGGACTAGTAGCAACTACACAGTTTGCTTGTTCCAAAATTTGCTTTTCTATTGCTAATCTAGTTTCACCAATTGGCGGTTGATAACCAGCTGCTTGATATTTGACAATTCCTAAAGAGTGATAAGTATGCACCAGTTGAATATTGCGTAATTCTTGCAATTGTAAGCCAACCCAACCAGAAAGCCAGTAGTTTGTATGCACTAAAGGATAATTTGTCCCTTCTTTACTTTGAAATTTGAGAAAAGCTTCTAAAAATTGCGGCATATACGCAAACAAATCATTTTTTGGGATAAATTCTTCTGGCCCTGCTGACAAGCGAATCGTGCGACAATGAGGTGAATGTTGGACAATTTTGGCATCGTCGGGATGAACTTTGCGAGTAAACATATCAACTTGCCAACCCAATTTTGCCAATGTTTCTCCCACATTTCGCACATAAACATTTTGTCCCCCAACATCTTGGTTTACCACTTCTGCTGCTGGGTCGGCGCGATCGGAAATTATAGCGATCGGTTGTCTATTCATCTGTGACATATCCTTTTCTCCTGCAATTTTCAAGTAAATTAATCCTGGCGATAATTTGTTATGGTAATGCTTTGTGGAATTAAAAAATCCACCTAAAGATTAGGTGGTTATGTAATGTTGAATTTTATATCAATTGGATTCTTTTTGTTGAGCTTGTCGATCGAGAATTACCATTTAGGGCAAACTTTTCTGCCAAAATCTTTTGATAAACTGCTTCGTAACCTGAAGTCATTTTCTGGACGCTAAAATTGTCAATGACGTGCTGACGACAAGTGCGGCGATCGAGTTTGATAGCTGGCTCAATTGCTGCTACGCATTCCTCTACACTATTACAGAGAAAACCTGTCTTACCATGAGCAATAATTTCGGGAGTTGAACCCATATTCATGGCAATTACAGGTGTTCCTGTTACCATTGATTCAATCATGACTAATCCGAAAGGTTCTCGCCAAGTAATTGGGAATAGTGTAATTGCTGCATTACCCATTAATTTACTTTTTTGAGCGTGATTAGCTTCACCAAGAAACTGAATTTGTTCGCCATCAATGTGAGGTTTGACTTCTTGCTCAAAGTATTGGCGATCGACCACATCCACTTTACCCGCAATCTTTAATTGCCAACCAGAACGTTTGGCAATTTCGATCGCTAAATGCGTTCCTTTTTCAGGAGAAACTCGCCCCAAAAATGCTAAATAAGGCGAATCTTGAGGTTTTTCGTAAAAGTTATAAGTGCTAACATCAATGCCATTATAAACTGTTGCCACACAATTTAGATTCAACCGAGCCTCCCTTTGAGCATCAGAAATACTCACATAAGGTTGCTGTTTAGCATGAGCAAACAATTTCTCATTATCAGGGGTAAAAATTCCATGTAATGTGTGAATTGTTGGCGTTTTTACTAACTGAGCAAAAGGTAAAGCTGAACAACCCATGTGGGAGTGAATCACATCAAATTCTGAAGCTTTTTCATAAACACGACTGAGATTTAACATCTCATAAATGTTATACTCTTTGACCGCTTCATCTAAGCGTAAAGCACGAGGATGAACTGATTCTAATTTAGCTAAACTAACTGAGTCTCCAGAAGCAAACAAAGTAACTTCATGACCTCTTTTGACTAGTTCATTACAAAGTAGTCCTACTACTAATTCAATACCCCCATAAGCAGGAGGTGGAACTGTTTCCCATAAAGGTGCTATTTGAGCAATTCGCATTTTTTCTCCTGGTATTTAACAGCAAATTTAATTATGTAGTTCAAGCTAAGTTGGAGATAAATTGCAGGTTTTAGCGAGCAGAATGCTTATCTAATAAGAATCTTCAGACTTTTGCCTGACAAATGAAATTTCCTTTAGCTTGTCTAACTGTTACGCAAATATTATCCTTGTTTAAAATAGTTTTTACTCCATCTCAAGACGGAAAATAAGCCAAATATTCTTTAGTTGTTTCACTATCTTAAGAGATAGATTGACGAGAATTGACGCAGGAAAAAACCTCTTCTCCGTTATGATTAGCGAATTTTGTTTATCAACCAGTTATCAAAAAATTATCCTAAATCACTTCAAACCATAACGGCAAATCAGCTAACTTAAAGAAAGAGAATCTAGCTCCCCGACTTTTTGGAGAAGTGGAGGAACTAGACAAAAACCTATTAGTAACCGATCGCTTCAATTTCATTTAGTTGTCCAATTGTGACATCTGCGATCGCCAAATCAGCAGCTGAAGAATTTCCCCAACAAATACCAATACAACCAGCCGCACCAGCTTGACGCGCCATTTCTATATCGCTAACAGCATCACCTACCATCAAAGCCGCACTAGGTTCTATTCCTAATTTTTCACAAGCCTGCCAAAATAAAATCGGGTCTGGTTTACTGGGGCCGTCATCAACTCCCATCGCTAATTGAATATAATCAGTTAGTCGATATCTTTGGACAAATGCTTGCACTTTTAGGGTAGTATCAGCCGAAAGAATTCCTAACTTTAACCCAGCTTGGGAAAGTAATTGTAAAACTTCTGAACTTCCCTCAAACAAAGGTGAAGGTGCAGCATTTTGAAAGTATCGATCGGCTTCTGAAAAAGCCTGACGAGCGATCGCCAAAGCTTCCATCCATCCCCTACCAGTTTCCGCCACATAAGCCGCCGCTGCAATTTCATTTTCCCGCCGACTCCCCACCGCCATTAAACCAGTTCGATCGATTTTATTCCCATCAACACCAAACGCCATCAACAAAGGATCGCCAATTCCAGGAATTTGCGCGTCTAACAAGCGCGATCGTTTTTGGGCTAAATTTCGCAAAAACTCCGCAGAATTTTCTAAAGTCCCGTCTTTATCAAAGATAATTCCCTGAATCTCAGGAAAAATCACTTCTCCACAGCGAATAGTCACCACAATATTCCCCCCCAAAATCATAATAAAAACAAAAAAAAGAGGGTTTTTCCCTCTCAGTTTTTGGTTAGTTTTTTAAATCAATTATTCCTCTTCAGCTGAAGAAAAGTCCTGTTCATTAACTGCTTCCGGTTCAGTTGTCGCCGCAGCACCAACCCCAACCGGAACAGGTTTCTCCTCTTCTTCCTCAACAACCGGAGCCACTTCCTCTCCAACACTTAACGCTTCCACTTCTGCTTCCTCAGCTTCAGCCATCTCAGCCGGAGCCACCGGAGCTACCGGAGCTACCGGAGCCGCTGGAGCCGCTGGAGCCGATGGAGCTACCGGAGCCACCGAAACAGGCGCTTCCTCAACCGCTTCCTCAACCGGAACAGGCGCTTCCTCAGCCGGAACAACCGCTTCCTCAGCCGGAACAACCGCTTCCTCAGTTACCACTGTTTCTACTGCTGGTGGAACTTCACCCAGCAACTTGGCTCGTTGCTGTTCGCGATACTTCGCCGCCATTTCTTCCGCCATTTCGTAAACGCGATCGCGATTCCGAATCATATCCCCAGGTTCGGGTTCCAATTGCTTAGTAGAAAGCGAAATTCTTCCTCTTTCCGCATCCAAATCAATGATCATCACCTTAATTTCATCATTGACATTGAACACGCTATGCGGTGTATCGATATGCTCGTGGGAAATTTCCGAAATGTGTAGCAACCCACTCACACCACCAATATCGATGAACGCACCATAAGGCTTGATCCCACGTACCGAACCAATTACCACTTCACCTACTTCTAAACGGTTCATCTTGCGCTCAACTAATGCGCGTCTATGGCTCAGAACTAAACGATTTCTATCTTCATCTACTTCTAAAAATTTTAGTGGTAATTCTTCCCCTACCAAATCTTCTTTAGGCTTCCGGGTACTAATATGAGAACCTGGAATAAAACCACGTAAACCTTCAATTCTGACTAATGCTCCACCACGATTAGTAGCAAAAACCTGAGAACGAACGGTTGCATCTTCAGCTTGCAACTGGCGCACCCGTTCCCAAGCACGCATATACTCAATGCGACGAATCGAAAGAGTTAACTGTCCGTCTTCATTTTCATCAGTGAGAATGAAGAATTCCCGAGTTTCGTTAGATTGCAGCACTTCTTCAGGAGTATCTACCCGGTTAATCGACATTTCCTGAATGGGAATGTAAGCTGCTGTTTTAGCACCAATGTCAATCAGAGCGCCCCTCGGCTCTATACTAAATACAGTACCAGCTACAATATCACCAGGATTGAAGTGATAATCGTATTTGTCGAGTAGAGCAGCAAAATCGTCGAGAGTAAAACCAATATCGGCAGTTGTAGTTTTCTGATTGACCATGCGAATCGAACCTTGTCCTTGTTAGTTTTTGGAAAATTACGCCTCCTGTCGATGTATACGCACGTTTTTAATGTGCCGTTTACACCTTCAACCCTCCAAATCTCATATTTTAGCAGTTCCAGCTAAGTGGATTTAGAGTCCAGACATATCATTCTATCTTAACTAGCACCTCTGAAACTAGTTTTTCCGATCTTCTTGGTTTTACGCCTAAACATGGCAAACATGGCACAATAGTTTCTCTGGCTGAGGTATGCAGCAGTACAGAATATTGGCTGGATAAGAATTTACTAAATTTTAAGAATGGGCGCTCAAAGTTACAGTTTTTTCAGTTTCCTCTGTTTCTAAGCTAGAATCCCCGATGGAAGTATTAGTTGGGGATCTTCCTTCTCTATGTGTTGTGCTATTGTCATTGCGGAGTTGATTTAAGGTATGAATAAAATCAGCAATCCCACGAAACTGACGATAGACTGAGGCAAAGCGGACGTAAGCTACTTCACTTAAATAGCGGAGTTTTTGCAATACTAATTCTCCTATTTCATTGCTGGTAACTTCGCGGACTTCCCTTTGTTGCAGTTCTGCTTCTACCTCATCTGTAATTTCTTCTAAACGCATTTGGGGTATGCCAGTTTTTTCGCAAGCTCTGACGATTCCTCTTAAGAGTTTAGAGCGATCGAAACCTTCTCGTCTGCCATCTCGCTTAATCACTGTCACCGGGACAAATTCAATTTGTTCGTAAGTGGTAAAGCGACGCTTACACCTGAGACATTCTCGACGACGGCGAATACTTTGTCCGCCTTCTGCTGAACGTGACTCCAGCACACGGTTATCTGGGTTATTACAGAAAGGACAGCGCATTTTGTAAAATCCTTTTATACTTAAATAAGCTTGGTAAGCTAATCGTGGTTTAAGCTGCATCTTCGATATCTTGGTCAGAGAGGGAAAAATGCAAGCTAAATCCTGAGCCGAGCCGATCGCCCTTCTATCGAGATTTTGACACAAAACCTAACTTTTTAGTAAAAACAGCAAATACAGCTGTTACCAATGGTAACAGCTGTTGCCAGTTTTAAATTGTAACCGTTATGAAACAAGCGGGTTATTTCTTCTCGATGCGGGGAGGTTCCCGAAAAGCGATCGCAAAGAACAGCACACCCAATGTAAGGGCTAAGATCAGAACGTAAGCAATACTTTCCATATCAAAAATCCTGACTATCCTGCCAATTAAGATTTTACCAATTACTTTCACACAAAGGTCTAACGCCCTAACAAAATAAATTAAATTAGTTAGTCGCTAGACCTTCAGCAAAAAGTCTTCAAACCAGAGATTAGATCGGTTGATCGCGGCGGGTAGTTTTGTCACCCACTTTCTGATAGAAGCCCCATTCTACTTGTTCTTCAGACAGGTCGGGATCGATCCCCGCAAATACGTCACGGTAGATGGTACGAGAACCGTGCCAAATGTGACCGAAGAAGAATAGTAGGGCAAATACTGCGTGTCCGAAGGTGAACCAACCGCGAGTGCTGGTACGGAACACACCGTCAGAGTTTAAGGTTTCGCGATCGAACTCAAAAGGTTCGCCCAATTGAGCTTTCCGCGCATATTGCTTCACATCACCAGCATCGGTGAAAGTTTTGCCATCGAGTGCGCCACCGAAGAAGCTAACACTCACGCCAACTTGCTCGAAGCTGTATCTAGATTCAGCACGACGGAAAGGAATGTCAGCACGAACGATGCCATCCTTGTCAGTCAGAACTACAGGGAAGTTTTCAAAGAAGTTAGGCAAGCGACGAACGGTTAATTCCCGACCTTCTGCATCTTTGAATACTGGATGACCTAACCAACCTTGAGCTAGACCATCTCCGTTGTTCATTGGGCCAACGCGGAACAAACCACCTTTAGCGGGGCTGTTACCTACATAATCGTAGAAAGCCAGTTTTTCCGGGATTTGTTCGTAAGCTTGAGCCAAAGTTGCACCATTGGCTACGCTTGCTTGTACGCGGCGTTGGATTTCTTGTTGGAAGTAACCTTTATCCCACTGATAACGGGTGGGGCCGAATAGTTCGATCGGAGTAGTCGCACTGCCGTACCACATAGTACCAGCGACCACAAAGGCAGCAAAGAACACCGCTGCAATACTACTAGAAAGCACGGTTTCAATGTTCCCCATCCGCAAAGCTTTGTAGAGTCTTTCCGGTGGTCGCACTGACAAGTGGAACAAACCAGCAATAATCCCCACAATACCTGCGGCAATGTGGTGTGCCACAACGCCACCAGGGTTGAAGGGGTTAAATCCGGCTGGTCCCCATTCAGGGGCTACGGGTTGAATGTGCCCGGTTAAGCCATAAGGATCGGAAACCCACATTCCAGGGCCAAACAGACCTGTGAGGTGGAAAGCACCGAAACCAAAGCAAAGTAAACCAGATAAGAACAAGTGAATGCCAAACATTTTTGGCAAGTCCAGTGCTGGTTCGCCAGTACGGGGATCTCTGAATAGTTCCAAATCCCAGTAAACCCAGTGCCATACGGCAGCTAGGAACAGCAAACCAGACAGAATGATGTGAGCGGCAGCAACACCTTCAAAGCTCCAGATACCTGGATTAATATTTACTTTGTCAGGGATGATGCTCCAACCGCCCCAAGAGTCCGTTACACCTAAGCGTGCCATGAAGGGCATGACGAACATACCCTGCCGCCACATAGGATTGAGAACGGGGTCGCTGGGGTCGTAAATCGCTAATTCGTACAGGGCCATCGAACCAGCCCAACCTGCCACGAGGGCAGTGTGCATCAGGTGTACAGATATTAATCTGCCTGGGTCATTCAGGACGACTGTATGTACTCGGTACCAGGGTAGTCCCATTGACTACGCTCCTCCTCGATGATGAGTGATGTCGGATCGACGAACTTTTGTGCAGTTTGTTAAGGTTTTGTTTGCTGCGGCTGTCCAGGAAATCTTCCTAAAGTTGCCTTTAATTAAGATACCTTGGGCAGTTTAACAATGAGTTTAACAAAATGAGAGTATTTAAAGAAGTGTAACTTTTGATTGCGCCTATTGCAAGAAGATTTAAGCGCTGTATTGTTGACAGCACTCGATCTCACCATCAGCTGCACTCCCCAAGTTACAGTTTTAAGTTTAAGTTACAATACGACGGATTGAATATTTTTTACTTGACAAACTGTTTCGGCGGCACTCAGCCGTTCTAGCACTTGGTCGCCACTAATTAGTCGTTTGAGTACTACTTGACCGATCGCACCAGCTGCCCGTTCAATTTGTTCTGGGGCTATAGGTTTTACTTCTACGGTTAAAATGGCATCTTCAACCCGATACAGCCACAATTGTTCGTTTTGCTCCAAAAAATAAAGGTTTAAGCGTTGAATGTGGGGTTTGCGCCGCCAAGTTGCATCGTTCCACAGTCCGTCGGACGACCACACGCGCCCATAAGTCCAACCATCAGAAAGAAAAAAATATTTCACTGATATTCTTTGTATGAGTTAACTTAAGTTGATCAAAGCCCGATCGCAGGAGTGATTCCTACAGAAGGCGATTAGATTATATGTTAATACGGTTCAGTTAAGGGTAGTGCCAGCATCTTGCTCGCTAGGGATATATAAGCCAGCAAGATGCTCGCACCACAATAATCAGAGAATCCTATTCACACTCTCGCCGTTAATCCTGATGGATGTAACAGGAAATGAATTGCTCTATCAAGATAAGTTTCTGTAGGACTAAACTGTTAAATAATCTCTTGATAATGCTCGCTTAAATTAGTAAATTAAATCAAAGAATTGTAACCACAAAATCAAGAATTGTATTTTTCTAATAAAAATAGACAATTTACAAAAATTAAAGTTATAGAGTCATGTATGGAGCGAAAAACTAAATAGAGGATTGGAGTAAGAATGTCAAGGGGATATTGGGAAATATTTGTTGTCTATATTTCCGTTTTCCAGATAAACCCCCGATCTGTGAAGCTTTTATTTTTACCATTTTACACCCGAATAAGGTAATCATAACCAAAAAAACAATCAATCGGTTGTTTTTCAATCCATTGTGTAGGAGAAAAACAGAATGTTGAACCAAAAAATGTGCAAATTTATCTTGTTAATATGCACAGTAATCATTTTTTCTGCGTGATGGGAGGTGTCTTCACTCCCATACCTGCATCGAGTTCTATGCCGCTGAGTAACGAACAAAAATTGGGAAAATCGATCTTTTTTGATAAGACCCTTTCCCTCAACAAAAATCAATCCTGTGCAACTTGTCATGTCCCCCAGATAGGCTGGACGGGAGATGATGAATTAATCAATGTCAAAGGATCGGTTTACGAAGGTTCAGTCAAAACTTTATTTGGCAACCGTAAGCCACCCACTGTCGCTTATGCCACTTTTAGCCCGATTCTTCATTTTATAATTGACGAGGAACAGCCATTATTTGTAGGTGGCAACTTTTATGATGGGCGGGCAACAGGCGAAAAACTAGGAAATCCGGCTGCCGATCAAGCTCAAGGGCCTTTTATGCAGAATGTGGAACAAGGACTTGTGGATAGTGCTTATATTGTGCATCGAGTTTGTGAAAACAAATATCCCGTTTCCTTAACAGATATTTGGGGGAAGGAGATTTGCAATATTTCCTGGTCTAAAATGGACTCAAAAGCTGGGGATAAAGAAGTGGTTTTATCTTCAGAAGAGAGAAGTAAAGTTGAGAAAGCTTACGATGCGATCGCTCAATCCATAGCAGCTTACGAAGCATCCCCCGAAGTCAGCGCCTTTACTTCTAAATATGATTACTACTTAGCAGGTAAAGTACAACTTACACCCCAAGAAACCAAAGGATTAGAACTGTTTAATGATAAAGGCAAATGTGCCGAATGTCATATCTCTAAACCAGGTTTACATGGAGAACGCCCCCTGTTTACCGACTTCACCTACGACAATTTGGGAACACCACCCAACCCGGAAAATCCCTGGTATACTATGCCTAGTAAAATCAACCCCGATGGCAAAAATTGGGTTGACAAAGGATTAGGTGAATTTCTCGCCACAAATCGTTGGTATAAGTTTTATGCTAATGCCAACATGGGTAAACAAAAAGTACCAACTCTGCGTAATGTAGATATGCGCCCCTCAAGTGAATTTAAAAAAGCTTACACCCACAATGGCTATTTCAAATCGTTAAAATCCGTCGTTCATTTTTACAATACCAGGGACACTATACCAACTTGTCCAAGTAGAATGACTGAGGCAGAAGCGCTAGCAAAAAATTGTTGGCCTGCTCCAGAAGTGAAGGAAAATGTGAATAAAGACGAACTAGGAGATCTGCGTTTAACTGACGCTGAAGAAGATGCGATTGTTGCTTTTATGAAAACCCTCACTGATGGTTATAACGTTTCTAATTAGGATGATAAGGTGCGATCGCTCTTTTTCAAACAACGCAGTTATTTGTACTATCTAGCTGGGGCGATCGTAGTTGTAATTGTATGCCACCGAGCGCCTTTAACTTCAACTGTCACCAAGCAACCATTCCGAGTCACACTTTTCCTCTGTAAAACACTAGTTCCCGCATTACCACCCAAATTTACAGGAGGAGTGAGCGATCGAGAACGATAAGTTTGCTCAATTAAATTTCTCGAAAAGCTGGCATCTTTGATTTGGCAAACATTGTTTAAAAGTGTAGCTAAAATTCTTGTATAAGGCCAGGTTTCATCATCGATGCCATTGTAAACCATATTCAACTCCACTTTTTTTGAATAGATGGCAACTGTAGGTTCTCTAGCAGTGTTAAATTGATAGGCAGATAAACTTCCTGACAAGGTAATGGATTTAGTTAATTCTGGGGGAAACATTCTCGAAATATCTGCGGGTTGTTTAAACTCCGATCTGCCGATTTCTGCGTTTATAATTACCAAACTGAACGCTAATAAAATAGCCAACAGATATTTCATATTTAATACCTACAAATTCTGATAAACTTCATCATCATTACGCTTATCCACCCTAATGCGATCGCTTTTCTATAATTTTGTTTTGTGAAGCTATCTCTATTCTCCAGCAAGTCTCAGCACAGAAGCACGAGTAGATGAATCTAGCCGAAAGCCGAGAGAATCAAGTCGATCGAGAACTGGCATTATCTCACTCAAATATCCCGATTGTTTACCCTTCAAAATAACACCGAGAGTTCCCGTTAACTGCACTCCCAAAGTCTTAGCATAGCGTCTGGCAAGTCCATCATCCAAAATAACTAAAGAATCAGGAATTTCTACTGCTAAAGCGATCGCTTCTTGTTCTCCAGCACCAAGAATATCTGCTACAGGTGATAGAATTTCACCGTACAACATTGGCAGTAAATCAAGCAATTCTGTTTGATAAAGGTATTGTATTGGCGATGTGTTACTAATCAGATTAGGCACGCTCTAAATCCTCTATCAATTCTGCTTCATTTAGCCGAAAAGTATCTACTCCATATTCTGCTAACTTACTTAAAAATACTGGTTTTGGTATTCCTGCCATAACTGCTGCTGCACCAGAGGAAAGTCTACCTAACTCATAAAACTTAACCGCCGCTGCCAAACGCATCTCATCGCGCATTTGTTCGGGTGTCAGTTGGAGTGCTGACAAAGTTTCCTCTGCTAAAAATAGGGTAACTTGGTACATTTTTAACACCTACAAATTTTGATAAACTTCATCATTACTGTCATTGAGAATGCTTTCTATGGTAAAGTCTGTGCCGTGCAATTTATTGTAATTGGCTATAACTTCTTCCAGCGTAACAAATTCTTGATGTTCCGCCAAAGTACGCCGCATCATTTCCGCATCTCTGACATCTTCTAAAGCTTCTAATCGCTTTAAATCCTCATAGCTAATAATCGCTGCTACTGCTTTACCTTCTTGTTCGATTACAACTCTGTCGCCGCGATCGCCTACACTATTAATAATCTCTGTTAATCGATTTTGGGCTTGGTTTGCATCTACTTTTGTCATACTTACACCTCGTTAGATAATCAATTTTAACAGATGGGATTATCTAGTGCGATCGCTCTCCTCTAATTATTATTTGTATATTTGGAAGCCCATAGCTTCTTCCTTATATAATGAAGTTAAGTCAAATTAGCAAATAAATTAATGGAAATTGCACCCTACATAACTATAAACCCTGATATCCATCATGGTGCGGTTGTAATTACGGGAACGCGAGTACCTGTATCTATTGTCATCGGTTCTTTAGCTGGGGGAATGAATTTTGAGGAAGTAATGCAAGAATATGAACTAACAAAAGAACAAATAGACGCAGCACTAGCGTATGCAGCAGAATTGGTAGCCAAAATAAATTTCTAAATTAAATAGTAACTGCTTCCGATCGCACAGAAGGTATATCTCCATGAGTAGGTGCGCGTAGCATACTCCCTGGCAAAGTTACCACAGCAATTGTAGAACCTAACATATCAAAAAATTCCACACTGTAACCTGTTTCTAGTCCGAAAACATCATGACGTTCAACTACTGTACCCACATCTCCTAGACGAAGGTGTTCTTCCACTACATCGCGCACAAGTACAACATCTGTATAGAGTTGGAAATCCATATTACCTCCCTTTGTTCTAATCTGGAATCATTGTAATTAATCGAGGAAAATCTGTACCTATATCTACTTGCCAAACTGTTCTTAAAAGAAGTGATTCCCCTGTAGGTGTTTGTAAGATTGCACTAATTTCATACCGAATTCCGTAAGGATTCTGTTTTGTTAATTCTACATCTGCATCCAGATGATATTGGCGGATATCTGCTTCTAATTGTTGCCAATTTTCTGGGCTATAACCAAATCTTAGCAACAAACGCGCCTTAGCACTGCCTCGTCGATGTTCAAGGTTTAGTAAATACTGGGTAAGCTTGGCTGGTTCAATAACTGCGCGATCGCTATTTGGCAGTTTCACAATAATGTTTTGCTTTATCTTAATACTCTGAGTTTAGCAAGGAATTCGTATTTTAAAAGTGCGATCGCTCCTCTGTAATTATCCTTGCAGATGAAGCGATCGCATCATTATCTGTACTTTATTAATTCAGCAGGCTCTTATATACTCTATTTGCAAATCTGAATCATCGTTGTATCCCCCTTCGGCAATCCATATTTGGTCTATATTAGCTGGTTTAGGAGCCTTATGAATACTTTCTGCGATAGCCCAAGGATCAGGTATTAAATCAATATCACCACAAGGTTCTAAAATCAAAATACGTAGACAATCAGCATAATTTATAAATTTTGGTTCAGCTTTTTTGATTAGCCTACTGATTTCATTTTCTACATATTTTGCAGCTTTAGAAAATGGATCGATATTCTCATCTTCAAGATCCAATATGGGTGTTCGCCATTCGCATATAAAAATACCTGAATTAGGGGTATTTTCATCCCTTTCAATTACTGGTAAACTCTGAAAACACCAAGGCATTGGTACAAGTGATCTAATTTTACCAAGGTACTGACCTTTGTTCCATTTTTCTAAAATAATATCTACTACTTTTTTTGCTACTTCCTCAATTTCCTCATCTTTATTAGGCAAATTTTCTACTTTAAGTTCAAGTTGCCAAACGTCTTCAGGAAGTACCGATTTTAATCTCTCATCGTAAAATTTTTTAAATTCATCAAAGAATTTATGCCATCGCTGATGTAAATCGTAATAATTGGGAGGGTATACAATTGTTTTACGCTCAATGACCATATTTTGATGACCTTCCCATTGAAGCAAAACTTCTGGTTGCTTCTGGGTAGTGTCCTTATCTAAACATTCCACCAAAAGATATTTACTTCCGAATGTCTGATTAAACTGGGCTACAAAATCCCGAAGATTACCTTCTTCCCATTCACACTTATCTTTTTTCCCTTTAATCTTAGCATCACGAAAGCAATTAAAGACCATTTATGATACCTCTTCTTTATTACAATGAGATTTTGTTATTTTTTAGTATGTACAGGCATAGTTAATATTGACACAATAAAACTTTGTTTGTCAATAGTGCATTTGCTTAGTTAACACAGGCTGCTAAACTAACCGCTACAATAAACCAATGAGTCCTTGCTACTCAAACCTTGACTCCGATCGCACGCTTAACCCCCTATGTCTGTACAATTCCAAAAAGAATTTGATATTGTTGTTGTTGGTGCAGGACACTCCGGTTGTGAAGCTGCACTTGCTACCGCACGACTCGGTTGTAGTACCTTACTTTTAACTCTTAATCTTGATAAAATCGCTTGGCAACCTTGTAACCCCGCAGTGGGTGGGCCAGCGAAGTCTCAATTAACACATGAAATCGATGCACTTGGGGGCGAAATCGGCAAAATGACCGATCGCACTTACCTGCAAAAACGAGTGCTAAACTCTTCTAGAGGGCCAGCAGTTTGGGCTTTACGTGCTCAAACAGATAAGCGAGAATATGCAGCGGTAATGAAGCGAATTGTCGAAAATCAACCCAATTTGACAGTCCGCGAAGGCATGGTGACAGATTTAGTTTTGGGGAAAAACGAAGAAATAATTGGTGTTGAAACTTACTTCGGTGTAGCGTTTGGATGTAAAGCAGTAATTCTCACCACTGGCACATTTTTGGGTGGGAAAATTTGGGTGGGAAATAAGTCAATGTCCGCCGGACGTGCGGGAGAATTTGCCGCAGTTGGATTGACAGAAACTTTGAATCGGTTAGGTTTTGAAACGGGAAGGTTAAAGACAGGAACTCCGGCAAGAGTTGATAAGCGATCGGTCGATTATACTAAAATGGAACCACAACCGGGAGATGCAGAAGTTCGCTGGTTTAGTTTTGACCCGGAAGTTTGGGTAGAAAGAGAACAAATGCCTTGTTATATGACAAGGACAACCGCAGAAACTCATCGTTTAATTCGGGAAAATTTACATTTGTCTCCCGTTTATGGTGGTTGGGTTGATGCTAAAGGGCCGAGATATTGCCCTAGTATTGAAGATAAGATTGTCCGATTTGCTGATAAGGAAAGTCATCAGATTTTTATCGAACCAGAAGGTCGAGATATTCCAGAATTGTATATTCAAGGATTTTCTACTGGGTTGCCAGAAGATCTACAATTATTAATGTTGCGGAGTCTTCCCGGTTTGGAAAACTGCGAAATGTTGCGTCCTGCTTATGCGGTGGAATATGATTATTTACCCGCAACTCAGTGTTACCCAACTTTGATGACCAAGAAAATTCAAGGGTTGTTTTGTGCGGGACAAATTAATGGAACAACGGGTTATGAAGAAGCAGCAGCGCAGGGTTTTGTTGCGGGTGTGAATGCGGCGAGATTTGTGAGAAATCAAGAGATGATTGTTTTCCCTCGCGAACAAAGTTACATTGGGACTTTGGTGGATGATTTGTGTACAAAAGATTTGCGCGAACCTTATCGGATGTTGACAAGTCGATCGGAATATCGGTTAATATTGCGATCGGACAACGCTGACCAAAGACTCACACCATTAGGAAGAGAAATTGGGTTAATTGATGACCGTCGTTGGGAATTGTTTAATTGGAAACAAGGGAATATTACAGCGGAAAAAGAGCGATTGTACAGTCAGCGGATTAAAGAAAATGATGAAGTGGGAAAAGCGATCGTAAATGACACCCAGCAAGCAATCAAAGGTTCCATTACCTTAGCAGACTTATTGCGTCGTCCCGGATTTCATTATCTTGATTTAAACAAATACGGATTGGCAAACCCCGACTTAAACCAAGCAGAAAGAGAAGGCGTAGAAATTGACCTGAAATATTCAGGATACTTGCAACGTCAACAACATCAAATCGACCAAATCGCCAAACACGAACACCGCAAACTTCCCCCAGATTTAGATTACTCTGTAATCGAAACTCTTTCCAAAGAATCTCGCGAAAAACTGGCAAAAGTCAAACCGTTAACCATCGGACAAGCTGCTAGAATTGGCGGAGTTAACCCAGCAGATATTAACGCTTTGTTAGTGTATTTAGAACTTCGTTCCCGTCAGTTGAGTACAGCGGGTGTCGAATAAACCTCATTAAGATCAAAATTAGGTACGTTGTTGCGCTTCAGCGCTCTTATTTTATTTGGTAATAAGAGCGCTAAAGCGCAACAACGTACTAATTGATAGAAATTTTCCGGCAAGAATTTCACCAGTTGCGTATAATGTCTGGGGTTTTATCCAGCATTATTTTATGGAGACATACTTAATTCAATTCGTCTATTACGCATCTTTTGAACATCCCAACACTGGAAGCGCACCTATTGAAGATAAAGAGTGGGTGAAAGCTTATCGCATTATTCCGAGAGTGGGAGATTGTGTATTTAAGGATGGAGAATGGTTTCAAGTAGAAAGAGTGTTTCTGTACCAACCATCGGGGAAAGGAATAGACGCACAAGCGCAATGTTCTTTTTATGGCAGTGATAAAGTGTGAAAGTGTAGGTGATGGTTTTTACCAATTTGACTTGGTATTAGAAGCAGGAATGGTGAACTTTCCCATCACCAACTACCAACACAGAAAAATCTGCTGTAAGCTATAGCTGATTAGAAGCTTATAATTGTTAGGGTTGTAGCAATATTTTGTATAGAAACTTTAGCTTCGCACTTCGCGTCATCCCCACCTTTAAACGCTATCGTTAAAATCAGCAAGGAGTGAATGAGCCATTTATGCCACAGGAAGTTAGTACTAACCAGATTGCGGTTAAGTCTTTAGAAGGAAAATCAGACCAACCTTGGTCGATGGATGCGAACGCCAATCGTTTGATGGATGATATTTTCGCAGATGTGGAAAGAGTACTTGAATCTGGTAGCGAAACACCGATCGTACCACCTGAGCCCGCAGAATACATTTCTTTCCAAAAAATGGCTGTTCCATCTGTAACCATTCCAGCCGAAATTACCACTCGTTCCAAAGTAACAGAAGTAGAACCAACTACTAAACCAGAAACAACTCCAAAGCGTCAGCAGTCTGGAAAATCCCTGGAAAAATGGTTATTGATTGCGGCTTGTACTTCCTTGGGAATTACTTTGCTATTGTGGGTTTTAGGTCAAGGTAGATTGAATTCGTTATTGGGGAATAATTCAGTTTCGACTACGAAAGCGACACAAGCAACACAAAGGGATTTAGCTTTTGTAGATTATATGCAGCGATCGCTAGAAAGTATCGATGAAAAAGCAGAAAATCGCCAGCAAGTTCCTGTAATTCCACCTGCACCTCCACCAACTCAAACACAATTACCCGTGTTGTCTCCAGGTAATTTACCTCAAAATCCAAGTCGTCCTAATGTTTTAGAACGAGTTTACATCCCAGTTTATCCCCAACCTAGAATAGTTTATACAAATCCAGCTTCTCCGGCAGCCACGCCTCCCCCCCAAGCTGCTACCCCAAGTCCAGCAGCTTCTGCTTCTCCCACACCAAAAGCAACTGCGACAGCGCAAGTTTCCCCAAAACCAGCAGCAAGTCCTAAACCTGAAGCTAGACAAGCTGTTCGTCCTGTGGAAAAAGCGCCTACTGTTCCCAAACTTAATGCTGCTTTAACAACTCAAACAGCTTCATCCACTGTAAAACCAACAACTACTGCTACAAAACCAACAACTGCTGCTGTAAAACCAACAACTGCTGCTACAAAACCAACTCCTTCTCCAACCCAAGCAGCATCAGAATCTCCGAGAGTGGTAGCAGTTCCTCCTTCAGCTACAGAACAACCTACTTTTAGAAATCGGTCTCCCCAGGCTACCGCTTCTACTCCTGGTAATCAATATAGTTTGCGCGGAGTTTTAGTTCTGGGAGACAGGTCAGCGGCTATCTTTGAAGTAGGTGGTGTTTCCCGACGGATTTATGTTGGGGAAAGCATTGGTTCAAGTGGTTGGACTTTGGTAGAAATTAATAACGAAAATTCGGAAGCTGTGATCCGCAAAAATGGCGAAGTTCGATCGATCTTTGTCGGACAACAGTTTTAGAAGTTTTGAGTTTTGAGTTTTGAGTTTTAAATTCAAAATTTAAAATTCAAAACTTATAATTTATAAAAAGGAGTTTAGGCAGTGGGTTTATTTGAAGATTTAAGTCGTTTTTTAGAAAGTCGCTTAGAAGAATACCTTCGCAATAATCCACATTTGGAATTGCAAGCTTTAGAAGAACAATTACGGGAACAAGAAGAAGATACGAAGCGGTTAATTGCTGATTTGAATTTGCAAGAAAAAAAGGTCGAAGAACAAATTTTGAACGCTGCACAAGAAGTGCAACGCTGGCATATTCGCATTGAGAAGGCGAAAGCGGCAAATAGAATGGATTTAGTCAAACCTGCACAGGAACACGAAGCGGCTTTGTTGCGCCAAGGAAATCAGCTTTGGGGACACATGAAAGGGGTGAAAGAACGGATTACGAAAACTCAGGAATTGTATCAACAAATTCAGGTGCGAAGACAGGAAGTGCGGGCAAAAGCGGCGCAAGCAGAAGCGGCGAGGGCTAGTGCAAAAGCGGGGGCGCAAAATGTGGGTTGGAGTCAAGGGAGTACTTTTAAACCTACTGGTGGGATGGATTCTTTAGAAGCGGAATTTAACCGCTGGGAAGCGCAAGAAGAGTTAGACCAAATGAAGAAAAATATGGGACGTTAATGATTGAGATTTGCAATGGTTATAGTTTGAAATCGTTATGGTCTGGCTCTGAGTTTTTTGTGTTCTGTAAGTGTAGCTTTGATAAGATAGTTGCGATCGCTCCTTTACCAACCAACCAATTCTCGTGATAGAAGCGTGCGTATTAGCAACGATATTTTGCGGATTTTTCGGCATTATCCTGAAAAAAAACCTGATGATGAAGATCATCTCTATGGATGTTATGAGTACCGGGGCGATCGCCTATTATGTGGTAATCGCGTCACGAGAGGGTTTGTTCACACCAATTTTGGGTACCGTTAAAAAAGGTGCTTACGCCGATCCAGTCCCTCAAGCAGTCATATTAACAGCGATCGTGATCGGCTTTTCGATTCAAGCATTAATGCTGGTTGGTGCCATGAAACTGGCGCGGAATAATCCAACGTTGGAAAGCAACGAGATCGAGAAAAATAATACACCATGAATACTATTACGATCGCATGGGTTACACTCCCATTTTTTGTCGGGTTCTTCATCTATCTATTCCCATTACTCGATCGCTTTTTAGCACTAGGAGTCGCCTTAGCTTCGGCTGGATTTGCCTCACTCCTATTCACGGAAAAATCTCCTGTCTCACTTCTATTACTCGATAATTTCGGTGTTAGATTATATGCCGACCAATTAAGTGCTTTCTTCATATTGACAAATGCGCTGGTAACGGCAGCAGTAATCTTCTATTGTTGGAACAGCGGAAAGACGACTTTTTTTTATACCCAAGCCATTATTTTACATGGCAGCATTAATTCCGCTTTTATCTGTGCGGATTTTGTAACTTTATACGTGGCGTTAGAAGTATTAGGAATTGCCGCGTTTCTCTTAATAGTTTATCCTCGGACGGATCGATCGATCTGGGTGGGCTTGCGCTATCTCTGCGTCAGCAACGTCGCATTACTTTTTTATCTGATCGGCGCAGTATTAGTCTATCAAGCCCATAATTCCTTTAGTTTTGCAGGTTTGCGCGATGCACCCCCCGAAGCCCTAGCCTTGATTTTTCTGGGACTCTTGACAAAAGGGGGAATTTTTGTATCGGGATTATGGTTGCCTTTGACTCACTCAGAATCGGAAACGCCTGTGTCGGCGCTGATGTCGGGAGTTGTGGTAAAAGCTGGGGTTTATCCACTGGTGCGTTGTGCGCTGATGGTGCCAGAGGTTGAGACGATCGTCAGAGTTTTCGGCGTGGGGACGGCACTTTTAGGAGTGTTCTATGCCGTCTTTGAAAAAGACACTAAGCGAATGTTGGCGTTTCACACCGTTTCCCAGTTAGGCTTTATCCTCGCCGCCCCGATTGTTGGGGGCTTTTATGCGCTGACACATGGATTGGTTAAATCGGCACTGTTTTTAATTGCGGGTAACTTACCAAGTCGCAACTTTAAGGAACTGCAACATCAGCCGATTAGTACGCCGATTTGGATTGCCTTAGTGATAGCTAGTTTCTCAATCTCTGGATTTCCCTTGTTGTCTGGCTTTGGGGCAAAGGTGTTGACATCGAAGAATTTTTTGCCTTGGCAAGCGATCGTCATGAACGTTGCCGCCTTGGGTACAGCAATCTCATTTGCCAAATTCATCTTTTTGCCGCGAGGGGGAACAGAAAATAATACAAAGCCAGGTTTCTGGGTGGCAGTAATCACGTTAATCGGTGGGCTGTTTATCGCCAATGTTGCCTATTACGAAGCTTATACCTGGGAAAATATCATCAAACCCCTGGCAACGATCGGCATTGGATGGTTGGCGTACCTTTTGATTTTCAAACATTTAGTAATCAAGCTGCCTCGTACCCTTGAAAAGTTCGATCATCTGATTGGTGTAATGACTTTGATTTTAGTCTTTTTGTTCTGGAAGGGGTTTGCATGGTTGGGTATTTAAATCTGATATTGCGATTGTCAATTTGGTTTTTGCTCACCGCTAATTTTAGTTGGCAAAATATCATAATTGGCATCATTGTGGCATTTCTATTGCCCGGTCTTCAGAAAACTCCAGTAGTATTGAAAGACTGGCTGCGGGTATTCCGTGAAATTCTGGTGGCGATTCCCCAAGCATACATGGAAGCATTTCAAATCATGCTTCGTCCACATAACGAAGAAGATATCACAATGGAGCGAGTCAAACCGCAACGGACTCCAACATTGATATTTATAGATATCTTCTTAATCACTTTTACGCCAAAGACTATTGTTATGAAATATCACGAAGATGGCTGGTACGAAGTTCACTGGGTACGGAGGAGGAAAAACCAATGAATGTGGTGCTATTGGCAATGATTTTAGCCCTGCTCATACCCATTTACCAAGCATTGAAAGATGATAATATTTGGCAAAAGATGTTATCACTTACCAGTGTGGCGAGTAAGACATCAATTATCATTTTGGTCGTCTCTGTTATCCGCGATGATTGGATGGTTGGTGTCGCTGGAGTGATCATTTTAAGTGTGGGAAATGCGGGATTCATGTTGTTGGCTCAGATTCTCAAACGATTAAATGAGGTGTAAATTATTCATTTATGATCGACTTATTAAGTTACATTTTGATTGGTTTAGGACTCGTCTTTTGGTTTTGGGGAACTTCTCATCTACTGAGGAAGCGATCGGTATTATTTAAGCTACATAGTCTTTCGGTTGCTGATACTTTGGGATCGATGGCGATCGTCGTCGGGTTAATATTAGTCAGACCAAACGAATGGCCTTTGCTACTCCTGGCACTCATTTGTTTAGCAATTTGGAATACAGTGCTCGGTTATGTGTTGGCATACAGTTCCGGTAGCGAGGGAAGCCATGAATGATAATTATATTTATGCACTCGTCCCCTTGCTTCCCTTGGCTGCTGGCATGGTGGTATGTGAGGCTAATCCGTATCATGCGCTGGTGATTCGTGGCATCCTGGGAGCAATAGCGGCAATGCTATATGCGATTTTGGGCGCAGCAGATGTGGCTTTGACGGAAGCATTGGTGGGTACAATGCTGGCGATTACTTTGTATGCGGTGGCAGTGCGATCGTCCTTGGTAATGCGTCTGGGTGTGCTCAAAGATATGGCGATCGAGTCAGAGGAAAACCTGAATTTTGAACGACTTAGAAAAGAGTTACGCAGAATTTTTAATAAACGTTATATGCGTCTGGAACTCGTTCCTTTTAAAGATACAGAAGACTTACAACAGGCTTTAAAGGAAAGGGAAATTCATGCAACTTGTGTTCCATTTGTGCGATCGGAATCGGACGATGCGGAAGCAGAAAAACAACCATATCAGACTGCAATTAGGGTTAAACGCATCTACGAGATTATGGAAAGTGAACTGTCCTCAGAAGAAACTAGCTTGACTTATGTAAACATACCAGATTCAGGGGAGAAGCATTGATGAATTGGGTCTATATTGTAGCGGGAATAGCACTGTTTCTCAAAGTTTTAGCTGTACCTAATCCTAATCTGGTTTCATCATTGCCGATCGTGGAAGCGATCGTCAAAGATACTGGCATACCTAATGCCGTTACGGGAATTATTTTAATGAATCGCCTCTATGACACGATCTTTGAAGTGGTAGTTTTTACGATCGCGATCATGGGTTGTTATTATCTAATGGCGAATGAAAAAACCCAAAGTCAGGTTTATCAATTTACAGATGAACCCTCGATTATTTTGGCACGTTTGGGAGCTACAATTTCGGCGTTAGTGGGAATTGAATTGGCAATTAGAGGGCACTTGAGTCCGGGTGGTGGATTTGCGGCTGGGGTGGCTTTAGGAACTGCGATCGGACTGGTGGCGATCACCTCATCTCCAGAGTGGATGCAAGCGATTTACCAACGTTGGAAAGCTGCTATTTTAGAGAAAATTTCGGTTCTGGTGTTCGTTGTCCTAGCAGCGATTACTTTGATCGGAATAGAATTACCACACGGAGAATTAGGCGATCTTTTCAGCGGTGGTATTATCCCCATTCTCAATATTTTGGTTGCAATAAAAGTGGCATTAGGTTCTTGGGCAGCTGTGTTAGTTTTTATTCGTTATCGAGGATTGTTATAGGTACCAGAGGGCAGGAAATGTTTTAGCTTCAACATTAATTTAGAATGCTACGTAAAGTCCTAGATTTTGTGCTAAAGCGTTCTGAAGCATTTTAATTACCCCTTCTAGAACAGAAAAATACTGTGGTTTCTGTTCAAGTAAATCTTTTATCAAGCTTAAATTTTGTTTGACTAGAGTAGGTGATTGAAAGTACGATCCCATTTTTCCTGGATCGAAATAATTTTTATTTGCTACAAAACTATCGCCAAAAATAATCCAAGGTATACCAAATTCCTCTTTAAGAATGTTTTGGATTTTTTCCCAGCTATAGCCAAGACCTACGTCATTTTGAGGATCGTAAAATTTTGTAATTGCAAAGTCGCCGCATTGTTGAGGATCATCTATTTCCAACATACTTTGCCAATTATTATCTAGTGGTTCACCTTCGTAAGGATCTTTTAAGAAATCAATGTTCTGCTCTATAAAGCTGACTAGTTTCTCTGTATTATTGGTTATTAAAGCAGTTTCTAAGGTACTGCTAAATTCGCTTGTAAAAGCATCATAATCGAACACAAATGCTTTATGTTCCATCGACATTTTCTGTACCTCCACTAGTGGTTTTGGGTAAAAAGTATTCTGGTTGATAAGATTCAATCCTAGCCGTCTGTCCATTTTCATCATAGCGATGAATTTCAATGGTTTGAGGCAACACACCTTCTCTTTCTTTATATGCGTTAATAAAACGAATAATTTCCTGGCGATCTTTCATTATTGGTCGTCCCAATGGCTTATCATCAATGATAAGTGCTTGCGTAAAATTTACTGCATCTGGAACTGCTTTTTGAAGCGGAGTATCGGGTTTTGGTTTTCCGGTCTTCATATCAATTTCCTTGGGAACAAAAATAGGATTTCCTGCTTTATCGGGTATGGCTTCATTTACTAAATCGTACTGACCCGAAGCCCGTCTTTGCGCTGCTCGTTCAGCGTGAATTTCTTTCCCTAGCTTGGTACTAGGTGTTTCACCTGCTATTGTTTCGTTGGTTGGGTAATTGCTAGATTGACTCCTTTTTTCTGGGTCACTGCACACATTATTTGCCTATAAAGTTTCTAACTAAAAAATATTTTACTACGTACCTTTGCTACTTTAGTTATTTTAACTTAACTGAGAACGAAACCGATTAATACTAATTGTGAGCAGAACTACGGCGAAAATTGCTAACATTAATACGTTAGGCCAAAGTACTTCTATTCCTACGCCTTTGAGTAATAAACCTCTGGTAATGGTGACAAAATGGCGTAAAGGATTAAACCAAGAAAGGTCTTGAAAGATTGTTGGCATACTTTCAATGGGTGCGATCGCTCCTGAAAGCTGAATTACTGGTAAATTAATAAAGAAAGAAATCAAAATTACTTGTTGCTGACTCTTTGCTAAAGTTGCCAACATGATCCCAATACCAATTCCCACAAATACGTAAAGTCCCGCAAAGGCAAAAAAGAGAATTACATTACCTCTAACTGGTACTTTAAACATAAATTTAGCAATACTTAAAGCTAGTAAAACATCTCCCATTAACAGAACAAAAAGCGGCACAATTTTGGCTAATAAAATTTCCCAAGCATCGGCGGGAGTCATTAATAATTGTTCTAAAGTCCCGGAATCTTTTTCTTTAACTACTGTGGTTGCGGAAACCAAAGTGCTAGTTAAATTTAACACTAATCCCATGACTCCAGGGACAATAAACCAAGTACTTAGTAACCCAGGATTATAGAGAAAAACGCTTTGCGCTTGCACTAATGGCGGCGATCGATTTTCGTTTAAACTGCGACTATATTGATTGACAATTTGGTTAATATATCCATTGGCAATTCCGGCGGTGTTTGCGTCAACACCATCAATCAAAACTTGAATTTCTGCGGGTTTGTTTTGGGATAAATTGCGATCAAAGTCAGGCGGAATGACTAACCCAGCAGTAATTCTTCCAGTTCTTACTTCTTGACTTAATTCTGATTGACTGTAAGTATAAATCTTCGGTTCAAAAAGGTCATTTTCGGTAAAAGAGGCAATTAATTCTCGACTTTCATAAGTGTTAGCATAATCAATAATTCCTAGTTTTAAATGTTGCACATCTGGGTTAAGAGAGAAACCGAAAACTAACAATTGTACTGTTGGCGGGAATAGGAGCAAAAACATTAACTGTTTATTGCGTAAAATTTGGTTAATCTCTTTGATAATCAAAGCAATTAAGGGAGTTTCTAACAACCAATTTATAAACTTCATAGTTTCTTACCCCTTGATTAATTAATCTGGTAATTGCATTTTGCTTAAGTTCCGTCTAGCAACATTAAAGAAGAAGAGAAAGATTAAAAACAAAACTATTGGTACATACCAAACACCTAACCAACCAGAACCTCTAACAAAAGCATCTCGACTTAATTCAATGTAATATCTTGCCGGGATAACGTTAGAAATTAACGATAAAGGAAAGGGAATATTAGTTAAGGGATAGATAAAACCCGAAAGTAATAATGCTGTGGTAAAACCAGCAAAAGCTACTCCTTGAACGGCGGCGTTTTGATTGCTTGCTCTCGTACCAATCATTAACCCAAACATGACGCTAGTCATTAAAAAAACCAAAGTTCCAACTATTAAAGGTGTTGGTTCTACAGCTAAATGAATTTGAAATAATATCGCACCTAAAATAATGACAAATATAGCTTCAGCAACACCTACTAAAAAGTAAGCTAATAGTTTACCAAGTAATAGTTCAGCAGCAGTTAAACTGGAAGCATAAACTTGTAAAATTGTGCCTCTTTCTTTTTCTCTTACCATTGCGATCGCAGCTAACAAAGAAGGAAAAATCCACAAAATTACCCCAAAAACTCCCGGTACAATATACAGTGATTCTTTCCTTCCGGGATTGAACCAAAGACGAGTTCGAGTTACAATATTATTGTTATTATTACTTGGTTGCAACTGAGAACTTCTAACAAATGCTTGAGTTGTTGCTTTAATACTATTTTGAATTACTCTGGCATTATTGGCATCTGTACCATCAATTAAAACTTGAATTGTACTAGGTTTATTAGCTTTTATTTCTCTGTCAAAGTCAGGGGGAATAATAATTGCTGCTTTGGCAATTCCGCGATCGATCGCACCAGCAGCATTACCGTTCCCTATCCCAGGTGTAGGTGCAAATTTGTTAGTCGCAAATAGCTGTTCTATATAACTGCGACTTAAGGGAGTCATGCTAAAATCTTGAATAACTATGGGAATATCTCTAGTTTCTAAACGAATCGCATAACCGTAAATAAATAGTGTAGCTATTGGTAGTAAAATCGCTAAGGCAAGAGTTAAGCGATCGCGCCGAAACTGTGCTAATTCTTTAATACATTGGGAGATGATTCTTTTCATTTTCAATCACGCCGATAACTAAACTTTTTGTTGTGCGCGTTGCACTGTTCCAATAAAAGCATCTTCTAAAGAAAAGGGAATTTTGCGTAAAGATTGCACGTTTATTTCCGCATTTTGTAAAAATGAACGAATTTCGGGAAGTTCGGTTTTTGGACGATCGAGAACGATGTGTAAGCGATCGCCAAAAATCGAAACTCGCCAAGATTCCAATTCAGTTTTTAGTAAGTCAGAAGCAGCTTGAGTGTTGTTAGTAACTAACTCAATTAATTCTCCCGGTTGTTCTGCTTTAATTTCGCTTGGTGAACCTTGCGTTACAACTTCACCTGCTACCATAAAACCCATGCGATTACATTGTTCTGCTTCTTCCAAATAGTGAGTTGTAACTAAAATTGCCGTTCCTTGACGCGCAAATTCATTAATAAATCGCCAAAATTGTCGCCTTGCTAAAGGATCGACACCAGAAGTAGGTTCATCCAAAAATAATATATCTGGTTCGTGCATTACCGAAGCGCCAAAAGCAACTCTTTGCTTCCATCCTCCGGGTAATTGTCCGGTAATCAAATTTTCTTGTCCCGCTAAACCACAGGTTTCTAAAACCCAGTCGATTTTCTCTTGACGCGATCGCCTTGGTACGCCATAAACGCCGCAATAAAATTGCAAATTTTGCAAGATGGATAAGTCATCATAAAGCGTAAATTTCTGACTCATATAACCAATACGTCGGCGCAATTCCTTACTACGTAAATTGCTAGTTTGTCCGCCTAAATAAATTTCTCCATTACTAGCTTCCAACAACCCGCAAAGCATTTTAATTGTCGTCGTTTTCCCCGCACCATTTGCGCCTAATAATCCATAAATCTCCCCATATTTAATTTCTAACGTTACGCCTTTAACTGCTGCAAAATTTCCGAAAATCTTTTGTAAATTGTAAGCACCGATCGCAATATCGGACTGAGAACGAGAAGCTTTTGATTTAGGAAAAGTCACAAAAGGAGGATCTGAACCTTCTTGACGCAAGCGAGTTACAAAAACATTTTCTAACGTCGCTTCTGCACTTTCAAGAGAATTAATTGCTAAATCATAATGATGGAAAATTTCCTCAACTTGCGATTTACCCTTGGCAGCATTTTTCACTAAAACATCTAATCTGTCGCCAAAAGTTTGCACATCAGCGATGTTTTGGGAATTGGCGATCGCCTTTAACAAAACTTTCTCCGCAGTTTGTAAATCATTCGTGCGAACTTCTAAACGTTCTAAACCCAAACTTTCCCTTAACTCTTTTAACGTCCCAACTTGATGAATTTCCCCATCATACATTAAAGCAATTCTGTTACATCTTTCCGCTTCATCTAAATAAGGAGTCGCCACAACAATAGTAGTTCCCTCATTAGCTAAAGTCGCCAAAATATCCCAAAATTCTCTTCGGGAAACCGGATCGACACCTGTTGTTGGTTCATCCAAAAGTAGAATTTCCGGTTGCGAAACTAATGCACAACAAAGCGCCAATTTCTGCTTCATTCCTCCCGAAAGTTGTCCAGCTAGGCGATCGCCAAATTTCTCCAATCCCATTAACCCCAAATACTTAGCACGACGCTGCATAAATAACTCATTTGTAACGTCTCTTAAACCCGCACTATAGCGGAGATTTTCATCAATACTCAAATCCAAATAAAGCGAAAATTGTTGTGTTAAATAACCAATTCCCAACCTAGCATTGCGAGGAATTTTACCCAAAACCCAAACATCCCCCGCCGATGCTTCCATCACTCCCGCCAAAATATGAAAAGTCGTCGTTTTTCCCGCACCATCTGGCCCAATTAAACCAAAAATTTCCCCCCGTCGAACCGCAAAATTAACCCCCCGAACTGCTGTTAACTTACCATATCTTTTATAAAGTTCTGCCACCTCAATAACTAAATTATTCGAGGGTTGTTGCATCCTAAAATCAGCATTTTCGATAATAGACTGACTCATTTTCCCAACTTCATTTACATTATTACTATTACCTTTTTAGTCTTTCTCTTCGTTTTCTTCGTGTCTTCGTGGTTTAAAAATTATTTTTTTGGGAACCACGAAGACACGAAGGACACGAAGAAAGAGAAGAAAGAGATTTTACTGAGTAGTATTGGCAGAGGATTTTTGTTCTGGGAGGATTTCTGCATCCGCAGGCATTCCTGGTTTGGCAAAACCTTGGGGGTTGTCAAGAGCAAGTTTGACACCAAAAACTTGTTTAACTCGATCGTCTTTAAAATAGATATTTTCTGGGGTGAAAGATGCTTGAGTGTCGATCGCAGCAACACTAGCACTTAAAGGTTGATTTGGTGCCGAATCTAAGAAAACTTTAGCGTTTTGTCCCACCCGAACTTCGCCAATTTTACCTTCAGGAATGAACCCTCGTAAATAAACAGAATTTGGGTTAAGAACGGTTAATAAAGTTTTACCAGTTGCTACCACTTCTCCCGGTTCAACGCTGCGAGTAATTACTACTCCAGTAATCGGACTAACTACATTTAAATAAGACAATTGTGCTTGAATTTGCTGTTGTGCTGCTTGAGCATTTTTTACTTCTGCTTCCGCCGCCGCTAACTGCGCTTTGGCAACATTTAATTGTCTACGTAAAGCATTGACTTGAGCATTGCGAATTTCAGGATTAATACTCGTAGTTTGTGCTTGCAATAACGCACCTTGAGCAGCATTTACTTGTCTTTTCGCCGCATCAACACCCGCTATTCTACTTGCTAAAGTTGCCTTGTTAGTTTCTAACCCCGCTAAAGCATTTTCATAAGTTGCTTGAGCAGTTTCAAAGGTAGTTTGTGCTTGATCTAATACTTGTTTGGAAAATGCACCTTCTTTGTAAAGTTGTGCGTAGCGATCGCGATTCACCCTCGCTAATTTTAACTGCGATTTCGCTTGATCCACCTGCGTTTGCGCTCGAATAACTTCCGCTTGTGCTTGATTAACTATCGCTTCCGCTTGACTGGTTTGCGCCTGTGCAGCAGCTAAATTTGATTCTGCTTGAAAGATTTTTCCTTTCGCATCTCCCATCGCCTGCTGCATATTTAATTGTGCTTCTTGAATTTGACTATTTATTACCTCAATTTGTGATAATGCTTGTTGTTTTTGTTGTTCCGCTGCCGTAATTCTTGCCGCTGCTCCTCTTAATTGTGCTTGAATCTCTGCATCGTCCAATCTCACAATTATATCGCCTTGATTTACGCGATCGCCTTCTCTCACCGTCACTAAACTAATTCTTCCGCCTACCTTTGCACCAATATCTGTCGGATACCCCTCAATTCTACCACTCAATTCTAAAGCTTCTTTCTCGGGACGAGCAAAATAATTCCATGCGAAAAAACTCAACCCACCAACTATTAACAAAGCTAGAGGAATTCGTAATAAACCAGGTTTAAATTTATGCTCTGATTTAGTTTTTTCTGGAGCATCTGGAACAAATTTTTTCGAGTGTGAACTTATTTGCGTCATAGTTTATACTCCCTGGTTTTAGCTCTGGGGAATCGCAAAAATTATCAGGTTTTATCAAGCAGAATCTTCAATTGCTACCGCTTACTAACTAAACTAATCTTTTCTAAACTAGACTGTCTAGTATGATTACATATTTGTTATAGTATACCTTGCAGTATGCTCGAGCAAAAAAAACTTACAAAAATTTACAAAAAATCTACTAACTATAACTTTAGACTGAGAAAATCAATGAATGAAAAAAGAGCAACCTTAGCAATAAATAACAAGCGGGAGCAAATTTTACAAGGAGCCATGAGAATTTTTTTACATCATGGATACGCTGCAACTAGCATGGATCGAGTAGCAGCTGAAGCGGGTGTATCCAAGCAAACAATTTACAGTCACTTTCAAGACAAAGAAGGACTGTTTAGAGCATTAATAGATCGAGTTACAATTCGGCGCTTGCGAGCAGAATACCAAACAGAATCAGAATTGTTTCAAGGGGAACCTGTGACGGTGTTAATTAGACTGGCAAACACTATACTACAGCGAATGGAAGATCCAGAGTATATTGCTTTGATTAGATTAGTAATTGCAGAATCAGGAAGATTTCCCGAATTAGCCGAACTTTATAGTAATACCGTTGTGCAATATGGTTATCGCAATTTGAGTGCTTACTTCCAGTCTCATCCTGAACTAAACATCTCCGATCCAGAAGCAACAACCCGCATTTTTATAGGAACAATTGTCGGATTTATCCTATCTCAAGAAGTATTACAAGGAAAACATACAATGCCAATGGAAAAAGAGCGTTTAATTAAAAGCTTAATTCGTTGTATTTTAGGAGAAACTGCTGCTGGAAATTTAACAGAATAGAAAAGAGTATGCTAACAATTCTCATCAAAATAACAGTTATCCTGGCTGCGATCGCAACTTGCACCACTTTCCCCCAAACAACCACCGCACAAACCAATAGCAAACACTTCACCAAACAAACAAGACGCTGCCCCCCCCAAACTTGCACCCCCTACAGACAAAAATATGAACAAGCAATAGCCAGCGGTATTATACGCCGTCCTTCAGGAGTAACAGACGAAAGCGTAGCGATTAAATTAGCCGACGAAGCTATTGCCAAAGGCGACAAAAATGAAGCTGCCATTCGTTTAGCCCAAGCCTTAGTCATCATGTCCGAAAAAACACCCCAAGGAACCGCAAATGCTCAAGCCTTAGAACGCTCCCTAGACACAGATGTAAGAGCCAGACACAAACAATCCCTAAGAGCTTATTTACCCTTATTTGGAAGCATCTTTCCCGCAAGGTAGAAGGGAGTTTTGAGTTTTAAGTTTTGAGTTTTAAGTTAAGAATACAGTTTTAGGTTAAAAAACTTTCCCTTGTCCCTCTGTGTTATGACTCTTAAATCTAATTCAAAACTCATAACTCAAAACTTAAAACTTTCTTACAGTCCCAAATCTACAGCCACGCGATGAGCACAGGCGAAACCGGAAAAAGCCACCGCATTTAAACCTTGACCGGGAAAAGTACTATCTCCTACACAATACAAACCAGGAATAGCAGTGCGATTAAAAGGCATTCCTAATAATCCCGCTAACTTGCGTCGGGGAATCGGGCCATAAGTACCATCATCTCGACCCAAAAAGCGGCGATGACTGCGGGGAGTTCCTACTTCCATATAATCTAAACCAGCGTCTAAACCAGGAAAAATCTTTTCTAAACGTTCAATTATTCTGCCAGCTGCTTCTTCCTTTTTCTCTTCATATTCATTCTCAGAAATTCCCTGCCAATCTTCAAACCAACTCGGCGTGAAAACGTGCAGAATGTGATAACCTTCCGGTGCTAAACTGGGGTCGAGTAATGTGGGAATAGAAACAAAAATTGTGCCTTCTGGTAATTCCATTTTTTGCCAATCTTCCAAAACAATATGATGGCATTCCGTACCAAAAGGTAAAACATCTGCTTCTACGCCCAAGTGTAAACTTAAAAAACTCGGAGATTTTTGATATCGTTGTTGCCATTTTTTCTCAGTTTGGGGCATTTCCTCCACAGGTAATAATTGCTCAAAAGTATCCCAGCGAGTCGCGTTAGAAATAATCCGTTTTGCCCGAAATTCTTCCCCTGTAGCTAATTTCACACCTACAGCATTGCCATCTTCCCTGATAATCTTGGTTACTCTGGCTTTGTACTTAATTTCACCACCAGCTTTTTCCAAACCTTCCACCAGTTTTAAGGCAATTTGACCAACTCCGCCTTTGGGATAGTTAATACCTCCATAATGGCGATCGGAAAACACCATCCCAGCATTAATCATCGGTGTCATGTCTGCCGGGACAACCGACCAACAATAGCACTCAATATCAATAAACTTTAGCAAAGTCGGGTCTGTAATGTACTTGCGGGCAATATCACCAGCATTCAAGGGTAAGTACTTCACCAACCCTAAACAAGCCATTGGATGCTGGAAAAACACTCGCGTCAAATACCTGGGTTCTTCTAGCGATAGCAAATCCATTGCATTCAAACAATTAAAAACCTGCCAACACTCGTCATAAAACTGACGAATACCGTGCCGTTCTTGCGGAAAATGTTCTATTAGTTCTTGCAAAAATTTCTCATAATCGCGGTGTACTCTAATATTTAAATCCTCTGGTAAGTGGTAATGAATCTGCACGGGATCGGGAATTGTTTCCAAGTTGACGTTTACTGCTTGCAAAGCGCGAGTTAGGAGATTGGTGGTGCCTTTGTCACCAAAGCCAAAGATCATCGATGCACCAACATCAAATCTGTAACCTTCTCTTTCAAAGTAGCCAGCGCTACCACCAGGAATCAGGTAGCGCTCTAGTACTAGTACTTTAGCGCCCTTAGCCGCTAGCTGAGTTGCTGTCACCAACCCGCCAATACCAGAACCAATTACGATCGCATCCAATTCCATTAAGTTACCATTTGCAGCCAAATTTAGGGATTTTTTCACCGAAGGCATGGGGTTAGTAATCCAGAAACCTATTGATTAACGTATTAGAGTCTAACGTTATTGCTACCAAAAAAAATACGGACTCTATCTGCTACTGCTGACTGAGCCCGTCTGCCGTACCTCAAAGAGGAGAACACGAGAGAGGAGAACACTTAAACGCTAATATAAACTTATTGCAAACTAATGTCAATACTATTGAAAATTATTTGCAATTAATTGATGTAATCTCGATCGCCAACAGATTTAGTAAAGTAGCGAAAACAGCTTATGATTGTTCAGGGTTGAGAATCAGCTTCTGTCCAGGTAGGGAGGTTTCCTCCCCAAAACTAAGGTAATAAATGCAAAATTATTATGACTTTCCAGTTACGAGTTTATGTACCGCCCCATCCATTAATTAAACATTGGCTAGGTGTTGCCCGGAGCGAGACAACCCCAACACCTTTATTTCGCAGCGCCATGACAGAATTAGGACGATGGCTAACTTACGAAGCGGCGCGAGAATGGTTGCCGACAATGGAAACCACAGTGCAAACACCTTTAGCTGAATGTCCTGCTACCTTCGTTAACCCAGAAGTTCCCGTAGTGGTGGTGCCAATTTTACGGGCAGGTTTAGCACTGTTGGAAGGGGCGCAAAGCGTGTTACCGTTAGCTTCGGTTTATCACCTTGGTTTAGTACGAGATGAGAAAACTTTAGAACCGAGTTGTTATTTGAATAAATTGCCAACCCAGTTTAAAGAACAAACTAGGATACTAATCAGCGAACCCATGTTAGCTACAGGGGGTTCAATTATGACAGCAATGGGAGAATTAACGGCTCGTGGTGCCCAGCCTGAGTTAATTAGAATTATTTCTGTAGTAGCGGCTCCTCCAGCCTTACAAAAACTCAGCGTGGCTTATCCGGCATTGAATATTTACACTGCCACCATAGACGAAGTAGTGAACGAACATGGTTTTATTGTGCCTGGTTTAGGGGACGCAGGCGATCGCACCTTTGGGACTGAGTGAGTGTAGGGGGGGATGGGGAGATGGGGAGATGGGGAGATGGGGAGATGGGGAGATGGGGAGATGGGGAGATGGGGAGATGGGGAGATGGGGAGATGGGGAGATGGGGAGATGGGGAGATGGGGAGATGGGGAGATGGGGAGATGGGGAGATGGGGAGATGGGGAAATTATTTAACTTACAACTTTTTCCTTAACTCAAAACTCAAAACTCAAAACTTCCTCAGTCCCCTTGGTAGGCATTTATCATGAGCAACAGGTAAGCTGAAGACAGTTGTAATTTGTGCGCGATCGAAAATCTAAAATCTAACATCGAAAATCTAAAATCTAAGATCGATATGAGTCAGCGAGATGGTTTTGCAGTCGGGTTTCTAGCAGGATCTGTAGTTGGTGGTGTAGTTGGTGGTGTACTGGGAGCTTTGTTAGCTTCTCGAATCAGTAACCAAGCATCAGAAACAGAAACACCAACACTAAATGCTAATCAATCAGAAGCGAAAGCTGAGAAAAGTAAAAAGCGTCAAATGGAATCTGCCTCTGAGCCTCGGATTGAAATGGCTAGGCGTAGCTTAGAGGATAAAATTGCTCAATTGAATCAGACAATTGATGAAGTTCGGCTTTCTTTGGGCAATGTGAATGGAAATGTTACTTCTGAAAAGGGGGAACGTACTGGCACTGATTCGCCATCGCGATCGATCCTGCCAGACAATCCCTGAATCTGTTTCTTGGCTTTAAGATCCAAAGTATAGATATCTGTGTAAGAACTATTTATTTAACCGATGCGGAATCAGCCAAGATCGGTTAAATTAAATTGAAACGTAGATAATCTGGTAAATTTAGCGAAAAACCACAATAATTATGAGTCCTGTTGCTCTCCTGCTAACTACACTTGCCACCTTTCTCAATATTTACATGGTGCTGTTGATTATTCGGTTCCTGTTGAGTTGGTTTCCGAATCTCAACTGGTACGATCCACCACTTTCTATTCTCAGCCAACTTACCGATCCTTACATCAATTTCTTCCGTTCATTTATTCCGCCGATCGGAGGGATTGATTTTATTTCTCCGACGATCGCGATTTTAGTATTGCAGTTAGCAGCTGGTTTACTGACTGGTCTGCGATCGCAATTTTTGTACTAAACTCTTGGTCAGAGCGTGTTAATTAACAAAACCACGCTCTTGAACTCTCTATTAATCGCCATGCAGGTTTAACGCCGCACCTTGCCCGTAAAACCAGACGCTTTGAACTTTTCTAGCTGTAAAGGTGTGGGTTGATTAGCTGCTACGGAAATTCTAAATTCAAAGTTGCTAACTCCGGGCGGTACTTCCTCAATTAGCCCAACTCGGTTGCGATTTTCCATTACAGAATTACCCTTAGCATCGTAGATTCGTCCAAACACATCGGCATTATAGACATATTTACCAGAAGTGTTATTGGCTTTGCCAGTGATCAGAAAGCAGTTAGCAGCCATTGTTGTACCACTAGTAACGGCTCCTGCTGCTATTTCTGGAGGACAATCTTTGTATGAGATGTCGGTTAGCTTAATTTGAACTAGGGCTTCTGCGGGTGGAGTAATTGCCCAACTCAAAATTACCATCAAGCAAGAGACTAGAAAAAGTTTTAAGGCTGGAAACCTCATAAAATATACCGCGAACTACCTAAACCTCAGCATATCCCGAATTGTAAACAAACGAGTTAAGTTAAATTCTGGAAAAGTTTTGTAATAATTAAAAAATCACCCTTGCTCTGTGCTGTCACAGGAAAACAACCACTCAATATTCCGATGCTTTAAGAATTGTGTGGTATTTAGTCTTATTTTTCAATAGTGTGCTATGTCCAAGGCTGAGATCGAAGCTGCTTTAAAAGCTGCGTTTGACCAGTGTAATGCTGCTAACTGTCCATTAACTGAAGTGCAGAAACAGATTTTGCTGCAAGTAGCCCAGAGGCTTTCTAGTACTTCGGGGGAAATGGTAAATTCAGAGGGAAATCCTCTGGATGAATTGAGTGCTGAGGAACGTTTAGCTTTGTTAGAGTTCGTGAGAGAACAGGAAAGTTTAAATCAACCTTGGAAGATGCAGTTATTAAATGATTGGTTGAATAATACTAATTCTGGATCGGTGCAATTTATTCGCGATCGATACGGTTTACAATGGTTAAACACGGTGGAACCTGCACATTTAGCCGAGTATTTTGAGCGTTTTGAAGATGAGATTAAATTGAAAGCTGGCGATCGCATTGAAGTATCAAATGGTTTGTGGGAATGGATACAAGAAGATGGCCCTTGTAGTCAAATGTGGGTTCCTTGCACAGTAATTAGTGTTGCAGAAAGGCAGGATGATTTTAGTAGTTGTATCATCCGTTTTGATAACGGTACTGAATACGAAATTCAAGGAATTTATGATTGGAATCGTTATAATTGGCGTTGGCTTTCTTAGAGGTTTTTGGAAAAGGTTTTGGCGGTTAAAACCGCGTCTACACAAACGAAGTCCGCCTGCGCGGACTTTTAACCTGCGTCGGCAGGTTTTGTTTGTATAGCCCGCGACTTCAGTCGCAGGGGCGCTGTAAATATTGGCGTAAAGATTGGCGCATTACTTCTACTGGTGCTTGTTGTTTTAGCCAAATTTGTAAAGCTGCTGCGCCTTGTTGAATTAGCATTTCTAAACCGTCGATCGCATCTGCACCCTGTTGTTTAGCTAGTTGCAAAAATTTGGTAGGATTGGGCGTGTAAATTAGGTCGTAGGCGATCGCTTTTTCCGGCAATTTTGCCATCAATTCTGCACTTACAGGAGATTCATCAACGCGAGGATACATTCCTACTGGAGTTGTATTTATCAGTAAGTTTGATTCTGCAATTAAATCTGGTAATTCTTGCCAAGAATGAACGCTTAAATTAACTCCTAGTTGTGAATGCCAACTATCTTGAAAAGCTTTTAACTTTTGCGAATCTCTACCTAAAACTTGAATTTTGCCACAATTTAATTGAACACAACCTGCTACTACTGCTCTCGCTGCGCCGCCATAACCTAAAATTAATGCTGTAGTTTGATGCCAATTTTGCTTGTAATTTTTCAAAGGTGCGAGAAAACCTTCTACATCTGTATTTGTGCCATTCCATCCTATTTCTGTACGCCAAACTGTGTTAACTGCGCCTATTTCTTTGGCAATTGGTGATACTTCTGTTAATAGATGAATGATAGTTTGTTTGTGGGGAATTGTCACATTAAAACCTGTTAAACCAATTGCGGTAAAACCGGATATTGCTGCGGATAAATTTTCTGATTTTATGGGAAAAGGTAGATAAACGTAGTCTAATTGTAATTCTGCGATCGCTGCATTGTGCATGACTGGGGAAAGGGAATGCTCGATCGGATCGCCTATTACGCCTAATAGTTTAGTTTTACCTGTAATCATTGTAATTTTATCATCTAATGTCCTAACTGTTTTTGAGATTTTTCTGAGTTTTCTTTTACAGCTGTAAAGCCAACTATTTGGGGAATTGTCTCCAGCTTAATTTGACCTTTAAGAGTTTTACCATTTACTACTCCACGAATTGAAATTGATTGATTCTGACATTCTTTAATTTTATTTAATGACCCTATTAAACTCAAAGGTTGAGTTTTATTTTGATTGTTCCACTTACCTGTAAGCGAAGGTTTTTCTTCTATCGATCTGGCTAACTCTTCTTCTGTCTTCATAGAGACTAAAGAACCATTTAAGTAAACTCCAGACTGTTGAATAATTAATAACAATTTTTCTGCATTTAGACATCCTGGTAAATTTTGCGTGGTAATGCGATAACTTCCATCAATTGCAGGAGGTGCTTTTATAGTTGTACCATAAGTTGTGACACCTTTAAACAATAGTACAACTAAACCGATCGCCAACCCATAAAAAGCCAAAGATTTCACACTTAAATAACTCATTTTGCTCCAATTTTAAATCAAATTGATTTGCCGCAAAAATTTAGAATCATCGATCGTAAATTGTTTCCGGTTCTAATAGGGAAGAAAGGTGAGAAGTTACTTGATTATACCGACGAGTAATTAACAGAGAAGAACGACATTCTGTAGCTAATAAATCAGTATAGCGCCCTAAAGTTTGACGTTCAATTCCCCAAGCGCGACTAGTACCAGCAATAGTGAGATCGACAGTTTCGGATGCTGTTACTACTGCTTCGATAGGTTCGATCGCGTCTACAAAAATAATGTCAATGCGATCGCGTATGCTCTTTGGTAAACGTTCTAATACGCTGCGAAATTCATGACTTAATTCATTTTGACTTAGTTCATTTTCCGCCACTTGTAAGACAGTTAAACAACAAGTATCACGATTAAAAAGTAACCTTAAAGCAATTTCCAAAGCTAAATCATCGTGAATATTAGTAGAGTATGGCACTAATAAATTTTCTAACCTTTCTTTGCCTCGATCGACAAATACTGCTACATCTGCGGGTGCAATAGTAAGAATTTGACCAACTCTGCCTCCCAAACGGTTAGTACTAAAAGCTGGACGATGCCAACCTACTAATATTAAATCAGTGCGATCGAGTAAAGCAATTTCTGCTGTTTCTTTAGCTACATCTTGCGAAATTCTAATAATTGGATGCACCAGTTGCCGAATTGCTGGAGGTTCTAAACTCTGAATTAATTCTTCTAAACGTTGCCGACGTTCTTGAATCAATCTATTAGCTTCTAAGGGAGTACTTTGGAATAAATAATCCTCTTCTAATTCAATTAAACTGAGGGGATGTACCACAGTTGATTCTAATCTCATCCCAGCAATTGCCACTGCCAATTGTAGTAAACCTTTTTGAGTTCGGGGATTAGCTACAGGTACTAAAATTCGATAGTTTTGCGTTGATAAACTAGAATTGGCAGGAGGTTTAGATTCTACAATTCCTTCTGGTTGTTCATCAATTGACTCTAAAACATCGAGTTGAATTAATCGTTTTGGATAAGTCCATTCCAGTAACGGCGAAGTCATGAATGTAGTCACCAATGCCATGATTACTAACATGGTGAATAACAAAGGAGAAATTACTCCTAAACTTAAGCCAATATTGAGGACGATTAATTCAGTTAAACCGCGAGTATTCATTAACCAACCAAGTGCCGAAGCTTCGCGTTTATTAATACCAGAAACTCTTGCAGCTACGTAAGTTCCAGCGTATTTACCCACAATGGCAACAGCGACGACTGCGGCACAAAGTAACCATAATTCGGCTCGATTTAGTAAGCCTATTTCTGTACGTAATCCGCTATAAGCAAAGAAAATTGGCAATAAGAATATTAAAACGAAATCTTCAGTTTTTTCTGCTATTTCTCTAGTCATAGCTGGGTGTTTCGGCATGATTGCGCCTAACAAAAATGCGCCAAAAATCAGGTGAATGCCGATTAATTCTGTGATTAAAGCGGAAGCTACCACAGCCATATAAATTCCGGCTAATTCAATTTGACTGAGGCGATTTTTGCGATCGTAATGAGTAGCAAGTCTTTGGAGGAACGATCGCCCCAATGTTACCATCAATGCAATGTAAATTAAAGCTTCAATAATTGTTGGTACAGCTTCTATCATACTGTTGCTGCGAGTGACTGCGATCGCCAAAGCCAACAAACACCAAGCTGTCACATCATCAACTGCCGCACAAGTCAAAGCTAAAGTTCCTAACCTCGTACCTTGTAAATTATTTTCTGTAATAATTCGTGCCAAAACCGGAAAGGCTGTAATCGACATTGCTGCCCCTAAAAATAGGGCAAAAGCACTGAAAGAAACACTGGAATTAGAAAGTAGCGGATAAAGCCAAAGAGATAATAAACTAGCTAAAGAAAAAGGCACTAAAATACTGACATTAGAAGTTAAAATAGCAATATCTAAATTACCTTTAACATATTTAGGATCTAATTCTAAGCCAATTAAAAACATGAAAAATATTAATCCTACCTGAGAGAGAACATTCAAGAAAGGAATAGTTTCAACTGGGAATAAAGTTGCAGCGATTCCAGGTGCAACTAATCCTAATAAAGATGGCCCAAGCATGATTCCGGCGACGATTTCTCCAATCACCAAAGGTTGCTTAAGCAAGCGAAATCCTAAACCTACAAGTCGGGAAAGTCCGATGACAATTAGGACTTGAATTAAAACTAAAACTACTGTCTGCATAATTTCCTCAAAGACAGTTAAACTTGACCTAGTTTAACTTCAGATATTGGACTAAAAAAGTGTACAACAAATTTTCTGAGCCGTTTGTATCATATCAAATCTATTTGAATTAGCTTCTGGCAAATCTCCTAACCTATCTTCGTAAGACTTTACAACCACTGACCGCCACGAAACCGCCAGCGAGGAAATATAATTCGCATCATACTTTGAGATGCTAAATAAACACCTAGCCAAACTAAACTATAATGGCGAATAAACAAGTTTACATCTAAGTTTTGAATTCCAGGTAAAGGCAATTGCAACAATTTAATAACTATTATTAAGAAAATTGCTTCCCAAATCCCAGCCAATAATTGAAATATTCCAGGCCAATCTCGATCCCAGCGAAATTTTTGCCAATAATTATAAAGGATATCCCAAAAAAGACCGAAAATGGCAATATATCCCAATACCGAAAAATAAACAGAACTGGAGTGTGGACTAGTAATTCCCAATGCAAAAGGTAAAGTTACTAATACGCCGACTGTTGCCAGTAATAATAAACGAGTTTGCCATCTACCAAAAAGTGTAGGAGTCATGAGATTTTAAATTTTAGATTTTTCTTAACTCAGATCTTGCTCCAAGAGGCAGAGCCTCCATTTTTCGTTCCCAGGTTCAACCTGGGAACGAGGATTTGGGAGGTTCTACCTCCCCTGAAAGGTTACGTCTACATCCGTGTTTATCTGTGGTTAAAAATCCCAGATTAAGGAGACTGATTAGCAACCCATTTTAACCATTGAATTAAAGAAGTAATCGCATTTAGTTTATGTAATTTTGGGGCTTTAATTGCGGCTAAACTATCCACAGCGCAAAGGGCGGTATATTGTAAACCCAAAAAGCTATCAACTGCGGCATAAGAATTACCTAAAGTTATCGCACCACTGGCATATATTCTACCTCGTTGATTTCGCATTTCTACTATTTCAAAGTCATTGGTGACAGCTAACCTGCCATTGTCAAGTAATGGCAAATTATACTGTTTTACTAGGTCATCTAATAAAGGACTGGCTATGACTTGAGCATCTAATCCTGTAGCGTCAATAATAAAATCTGCCTCTAGGCGGATCTGTCCTTTTAAACTTTGCTCTTTAATATAAGTAACAGTTTTATTATGGATATCTTTTTCTACTTTTTCTACTTCGCCAAAGGTGATTTGATACCAACCTTCTTTTAATCCTTGATTAACTATACGTTTCCAATCTTTACGATCGGCAGTCGTAGTCCCTCCCCACTGTTTCAATAACTCTTTTCTGGTCGCAGGATCGGCTTTTTCTAATATTTGTCTTAAGTCGCCACCCCAACAAGCTTTCGGCCAGTTAAAAGGTTGAAATTCGTAATGATTTTCTACTTGACGTTGAGCTAAACCAAATTTGTTACCTTGGGGTTTTGGCGATCGCATTAAATGCAAAATCGAAATCAATTTATTATGTTCTCTCGCTTCATAAATCCTTTGCACAATGCGCGAAGCAACTATTCCTCGACCGCGAATTAAAACTGTACCACCTTGATTTTCTAGGTGTTTGTAAACATGATGATGGTCTTCATAAGCATTAACTACTGATTTAAAATCCCTAGTTTGTTGACGGTAAGCTTGCAAATCTGGTAAAAATTGAATAGCAGGATAACCTGTAGCTAAATGGACAAATTGGGTGACTAAAAAAGCGCGATCTGGGGGCGCTGTGCTGGAACGACGGCGCGAATATGCGATCGCATAACGCCCATCAGTTGTTTTGCGAATTGCCCTAACACTGCCATTACAAAATATTTTATCCCAACCAATTCTTTGGGTTTCGCGATCGATAGAATCAAACACATTTTGCGATCGAGGCGTGTAAGTTTGAGCAAAACTTGGTTCCGCAAAAACCTGCCATAAATAACCCAAAGCATCGCTCAATTTTCCCTTAGTTAGATCGTGCCAAACTTCCCTTAAAGCATAACTGGGCCAACCCCAAATATTATCAGGACAAGAATCAGAATTAGAACGCAATCTTTCATGAGGAGGAATTTGGGAATTCAGGCACAAACGCTGATAGCGAGCATAAGGTTTTCCCTCCAAACCTAAAGCCATAATTTGATTAGTTTTTACTCCACAAATTCGCAATAAATCTACCCAGACAAAGCTTCCCAAACCTGCCCCAACTGCTGTATAATCAACTTCATCAACTGCATTACCAGTAGCATATAAATCTTGCACATTTACTTGGGGTGATTGAAAGAAATTTGGCGGAAAAGTTTGTCCTGAAGAAACAGCAGGGGGAATAATTAATGACTCAGGTAAATCTGTATCTGGGTTAAAATTAATTGTGGGCGGAACTGAAGAAACTACTGGTGCTGGAATAGCAGTAAAAGAAACAGTAATTTGATAATCAGCAATTTGTAAAATATCACCATTAACTAATAACGATCGCATCTGACGTTGACCGTTAACAAAAATCCCATTAACCGTATTTTGGTCAATAACAACTAAACCGCTTGCTTCCAGATCGATTAAAGCATGAAAGCGAGAAATTCCCGGAGTATTTAACACAATGCGAGAGACACGCAAACCTCTAATTTCGGCAGGCATTTGGGCAAATTCTCTTCCTAAAGCAACGGGAAGATTTAACAAAGGTTCTCGCAGTTCTCCGGTAACAGGGTCTTGCCAACTTAGCCGAATTTTTAGAGATTGAGGATTCATAATTGCCGATAAATTAGTTATTGTTAGGAGTAATTAATACACTGGAAGCGGCTGCTAAAGAAGTACCGCACCAAGGACAACCTAAGTCTAACTGTTCAAAAGGAGAAATGCGATCGCACTTCGGACATTTTAAACCATAAACTTGATTCACCGAATTACCTGGCTGAGGCGGCATCAAAACAGTAGGAGGAACGCTACTCCCAGCCAAAGTCACCGCCACAACTTTAATTTCTGTTTGACCTAAACAAATAATACTATCTTGGCTTAAAGCCGCCTCACCTTGAATTAAAATTTTGCCATCCACTACTGGAGGATTACTTTGGCGCAAGTTTCGTACCTGAAAACAATTGCAATTTTGGTTAAAAAATATCTCTACGTGCAGCCCGGAAACAGTAGGATGAGTTAATACAATGTCACATTTAAGAGGGTCGCGACCTAATCGCATCGTACCAGGATTTTTACTAACTTGTCGATCGCCAATCACCTCTTTTCTAATTTGACCTGCTTCTTGCCATTCCAGAATAATTTCGTTCATCACACACTTCTCTCTTAGTCTTAAATATATCTACAAATTACTTCAACTTCTGACTCTAAAATTTCCTGATGGCAATTACTTCCTAATTTCTCATAGTATCGCCTTGGTGTAGCCTGTGCTGGTGCGATCGTTTCACCAATAAAACCTTGATGACTCTACCAATTACAAAATTTAAGTAAAACTTGTGTCTGCTTAAGGGAGAAATATTGTTATGATGACTGTTTACAGTGGTTGAATTCAGCCCAGATAGTTCAGTAATTACTAGCCCACATTCTTAAGGAGGAGCTACCTTTGACTCGTCGCTACCTATTCACCTCCGAATCTGTCACCGAAGGTCATCCTGATAAAATTTGCGATCAAATTTCTGATTCTATTTTAGACACGCTACTCGCAGAAGACCCTTATAGCCGTGTAGCCGCAGAAGTGGTAGTTAACACAGGCTTAGTGCTAATCACCGGAGAAATTACCACCAAAGCGCACGTTAATTACGTCGATGTCGTCCGCAAGAAAATCGCCGAAATTGGTTACACTGACTCCGATAACGGCTTTGCAGCCCATAGTTGCACCGTTTTAGTGGCTTTAGACGAACAATCCCCTGACATCGCCCAAGGGGTAAACACCGCCCAAGAAACTCGCCAACAAAATGACTCTGATGCTTTTGATGCCATTGGTGCGGGAGATCAGGGTTTAATGTTCGGTTTTGCTTGCAACGAAACCCCTGAGTTAATGCCCTTGCCGATTAGTTTAGCGCACCGGATTGCTCGCAGATTAGCCGCAGTCCGCAAAACTGGAGAGTTGACTTACCTGCGTCCAGATGGCAAAACTCAAGTTACAGTAGCTTACGAAGACGGAAAACCCGTAGGTATTGACACCATCCTGATTTCCACTCAGCATACTCCTACCATTGGCGATATTACTGACGAAAGCGCAGTCCAAGCCAAAATCAAAGAAGACCTCTGGGAAAAAGTGGTGATTCCAGTTTTTGCTGACATCGATGTGAAACCGGATGCAGAAACTCGCTTTTTAGTCAATCCTACAGGTAAATTTGTGATTGGTGGCCCGCAAGGTGATTCTGGGTTGACTGGTCGGAAAATTATTGTTGATACTTATGGCGGTTATTCCCGTCATGGTGGCGGTGCGTTTTCCGGTAAAGACCCCACAAAAGTAGACCGTAGCGCTGCTTATGCTTGCCGTTATGTGGCGAAAAATATTGTGGCTGCTGGTTTGGCGGAGAAGTGCGAGGTGCAGCTTAGTTATGCGATCGGTGTAGCTCGTCCTGTAAGTATGATGATCGATACTTTCGGAACTGGCAAGGTAGACGATGAAACTTTACTAAGTTTAGTCAAAGAAAATTTTGAATTACGTCCAGCCGGAATCATCGCCGCTTTTAATTTACGCAATTTACCCGCAGAAAGAAACGGTCGTTTCTATCAAGATGTCGCCGCTTATGGACATTTAGGACGCACAGATTTAGACTTACCTTGGGAAAAAACCGATAAAGCACCTTTGTTGCAACAAGCACTCAAGCAAGAACTTTCTGTTCCCGTAAGTTAAACCACAAAAGGGATAATAGTCCGCTTGATTACCCATATTGTAGAGACGTTATATATAACGTCTCTACAAGCATTTAGATTAATAATGCTATTTACAAACTTATTATGGTACAAACTATCTCAGCTAAAGATATTAGTCTAGAAGAATTAGAAAGACTCTTCAATCTTGAATTAGTTGAAGATGAAGACTTTTTTCGGGAATGGCTAGAGGATTTACCAGAAATTACGGATTTACAAAAACAACTCTTAGATCAAGTGAAAGCGGGTTATTTTAACCTGATTAAAAAACCCCCGTTTCTCGAAAAACCGATTAACATCACTATCGTCTCTCCGATTCTATTCATCGGAGAATTTTATTTAGCTCCTTTTTATATTAAAGCAGAAACCAGCATCGAAATTACCGCAGAGTATGAAGGAGTAATTGTTAAAGGTAATTTTGATACCTTAGTTCTAAAAGACCAAATTTGGCTGATGATTATTGAATCCAAAAGAGTCACTTTTTCTATTGAAGCTGGATTAGCTCAAATCCTAGCTTATATGTTAGCTAATCCTAATTCAGAACGACCTAAATTTGGCATGATAACCACAGGTAGCACTTTTATCTTTATTAAATTAATTCCGGGAAATCCGGTGCGTTATGCAACGTCAAATCTTTTAGCAATTCGCAATCGTGGCAATGATTTATATTCCGTGCTGCGGATATTAAAACGCCTGGTTCAATTAGCTGAATAAATTGTTACTATTTGGTTCTTAGTAGGAATATTAATAGCAATTTAGATTGGAAAAATTTGGAAACGTTAAGTTTTGATAATTACTTCTACGCGACGATTTTTCTGTCTACCTTCTGGATTATCTGAACCATCAGTTTTATTATTAGGTGCTATTGGTTGACTTTCCCCCAATCCTTTAGTTTGTAGTCGCTTTGCTGGTACTTTAAACACATTAATAAAATAATACTTTACTGCTGCGGATCTAAGTCGAGAAAGTTTTTCGTTGTAAGCGTCATCGCCTTTATCATCAGTATGTCCGTTAATTAAAATTTCTGATTTGCCGTAGTAAGTCAAAAGTTGATTTAGTTTGGTTAAGGTGGGTTTTGCTGTGGCGCGAACATGATATTTGTCAAAGTCAAATAAGATATGTTCGGGAAGGTTAATTTTAATTCCTAATTTGGTTTTTTCGGCTTTTAACTCAGTCATAGTCTTTTCCACTGTCGCCGCTGTAATTTTTGTCGGTGGTGGTGTTTCAACTTCTACTTTAGTTGTGGGAGTTGGAGAAGTTGTTGCTTCTAAATTAGAACTAGAAGATTCAACTTCTAATTTTGTTGTAGTAACAGTTTGATTTTCTGTTTGTAATTGAGTAGTAGAAGTAGTTTGATTTGCTGTTTCTACACTTGTGGAAGTCGCAGATACAACTTCTAATTTGGAAGCGGCAACAGGTACTATTTCTAATGTGGTAACTTTGGAATATGTATTATTCCGGCGAAAGTCCAAATAGGAAAAACCCACTACAACAAATAAGGCAAACAGCAAATTTAGCTGTCTAATTAGCTTAATCATTTTTCTGTTATCTTTGAATTAATATATTACTAAAGCTTACGAGAGGAAAATTTTTCAAGCCAAAATATTGATTAGAATTCGTGGCAATACTTAAGTTAGTTGCTTTGGGTGAAACTCTACCAATGAAAACAAATTGTCCTTTAAGGGTAGTTCCAGGTTGGATTTGAATCTTGGGATTATCTGGTGGAATTGCTAAAGGGTAAGTACTTTTATATGTATCATCTCTGAGAACAAAATCATCTTTAGAATTTAACTGTATTGGTTCCTGACTAACATTAGTAAATGCCATACTGACAACAATGCTGTCATCGGTAAAGGCAATTTGAGTTAATCTTGCTACAACTTGGTTATCGTTTACTTGCAAATCATAAGTTTGCGTTGGTGGCAAAGAAGTTTTAGCAGTGGGCGCAGAAGTGCTAACAGAGGTTTGAGAAACGGGTGTTGTAGCGGTAGAAGATTGCTGTGTCAGTGGGTTGGATTGACAGGCGATGCACGCCAGGGATATTGCGGTTAATATGGGTAGAATAGCAGGTTTCATAATAGGATTCTATTTCGCTTTTCTTGTTTATTTTATGACTAACTCTCACTATTTAGATTCCTGAAAAATACGGAAATTGCTGAGGTTTTTCATGCGGAAATTACAGAGGATTTATCTAAAAAAATGGCGATCGCATTTTCTCCACAGTTTTAGTTTCAGTAAAATTTCTGTTTTCTTGAGCAAACCCATTGAGAATGACGTACTATGAAAAAGCATATTCTGCGGTTTTAGCAGCATAGCACTCTTAGCAATTATGACGACAATTTCTGATTTTCTCAGCCATCTTAACCCTAGTCAACGTCGCGCAGTGGAACATCACTGCGGTTCTCTGTTGGTTGTTGCTGGTGCAGGTTCCGGTAAAACTAGAGCTTTGACTTATCGCATTGCCAACCTCATCCTTAAGCATAAAATCGATCCCGAAAATATCCTCGCTGTCACTTTTAACACCCAACCCCTCTTCTGCCTAAGTTGAGCGAGATTATCTGTAGTAGTACCGACTACAACCAATTACCAATTAAAACAAAAGGAGCCCAGAAAAAAGGATGTTTGTATTCGGAATTACTCAGTAAAGTTAACTGAGCTTGACGTAATGCTTCGGCTTTTGTAACACTATCTTTAGTGAGTTGACGATAAAAATCGATCATTAATTGAGCGGTTGATTCGTCACGTACAGACCACAAGGTAGCTAGGGTACTGCGGGCACCCGATCGCAAAGCCATCCCAGCTAAACCTAATGCAGCACGGCGATCGCCTTGGGCTGTTTGACAAGCACTTAAAACTAAAAGTTGCAGTGGATTGGGCAAATTTCGATTCCGCACTTGCAAGAGTTCATCTAATTCCTTAACATTAATTCTGCCATCCCATGTCAGGAGAAAAGTTTCTTCGGGATTAGAACTAAATTGACCGTGAGTAGCTAGGTGAATCACATTAAAATCTTCTTTTTTTACATAAGTTTTAAAATGTAAACGAGTAAATTTATTATTCAGTAAAATTGTTGGATGTGAATTAATTTCATCAGCGATTTCTTTCATTTCGTAAGCTACAGCTGGTAAAGGAGCAAAACCTTGAAGTCCTTCGGTTAATCCAGCTGTTAGTAAGTTAATGTTTCCTTTTGGTAAAGTTTGCGGACTGAGAAGATGTAATCCCGAACTAAGAGCAACTGCATACTGTTCGATTAAATATTGTTTACCATCATGGAGTGCTGCGAGCGGTATATTTCGTAAAAATCCATCTAAAACAAAGACTAAAGTTTTGATTCCGTTACTGTCTAACTGTGCTTTGATTGGTTTAATTAGCCAATTATACACTTCTTGGGAATAGCGGAGGCGTTCTTTGTCGGAATATTCTAAATTGAATGAGGAGTAGAGTTTTTGTAAAGTGCGATCGATTTCTGTTTTAGGTAATCGAGTAGCATAATGTTGTAGGGGTTGTTGAGGAATAGATACTATTACTTCTAAGCGATCGCTCAAAAAAATCGGATAAATTATCGCCGCTGTCGGGTCTACATTGTCAATTCGTACTGGGCTAACATTTAAGCAAGTATCTTTGAAGAAATTATCTAATTCTGCTAATTGTAAAGCCTGGATTACTTCCCGTGCCATTTTGATTTTGGGCTATTTGCAAAGCTTGTTGGGCAAGGCGTTTAGCTTCTTGATTCTGTTTTTGGTATTCGTAAATTTGACTCAGTTGATTGAGTGCGTAAGCTTGGGCTAGTTCGTCGGAAAGCGAGCGAGAAATTTTGATTGCTGTAGCTAAATCATCAGCAATTTCTTGCCAATTAGGAATTGAGGAATTACCAGGATTTTGAATTGCTAATTGAGTTAAACTTTCCGCCAAATTGACTCGAAGGTAAACAGAGGCGCGACTGGGTGAAAGATTAGCAATTTGCGCTTTGATTTGGGGAATTAAGCTAAGGGGTATTTGGGAGCTTTTTTCTTCTACAATTAAGCTTAATTGATTTAGTTGTGCTTTAGTTTTTAACAAGGGCTCGCTGGCAAGTTCTATGGCTTTTTGATACAAATTCAGCGCTTCTTTGGTTGCTTGTAAGTTTCTGGCTATGTTACCTAAATTTAGTAAGGTAGCAGCGCGATCGTTATTGGTGATTTCTGGATCTTTGAGCGTGAAACTTTGTTGTAAAACTGCGATCGCTTGTTCGGAATCACCTATTAATTGCAATACATTTCCTAAACTTCGCAATCCAGATGCTTTGAATTTTACATCTTTTAATTCCTGAAGTTGTGAGGCTATTTCTCTAACCAAATAGTAAGCATTGCGGTACTGTCCCATAATCCGTAATGCTTGCACTTGATTAATTTGACTTCCTAATACACCCCTTTGATTTTCTGCTTTTTGATATAAAGATTGAGATGTTCTCCAAGTTAATAAAGCTAACTCTGTATTCCCCAATTTCAGTTGCAATCTTCCTTTGGTATTTAAAGCTTGTGCCAGTGCAGACAACCTACTTCGCTCTTGATTATTTTGAGTTTCTAATAATTTAATGCTGCGCTCGATACTTGTATTAGCAAGCTGCCATTCTGCCAAATCTTGATAAGCGGAAGATAAATAATTTAACACTACAGCTTGGGGTAAAATCAGCCCTTGTGCTGTCAAATTCCGCAGTTGTTGTTGCCAGAGTTCGATCGCCTCTTGGTAACGTCCCTCTTCATACAATTTTATTCCTATTTCTGGCGATCGTTCGGATGCTGACGCTTGTTCCATTACTACCATATTGTAAGGAGAACCAGCGAAAATAGGTAGAACTAATAATAACAATACTGTGAAAAACCCTACCGCAATGTATAAATAAGACCGCCATAAAAGCTTTTTGCAATTTTTGCTCAACTGGGAAACAGTTTTGGTTAAAAATCTGTACATAAGTAATAGTTATTTAAACATTTTTTTGTGCTGCTTGTCTTATTACGCAATGGTAATTTTTCTATTCAATGGAATAGTATCACGAGACAAATAACTATAAGATTAAGGTTATCTTAAGCCTTACTATTGACTTATTGACAATAATTATGTTTAAAGTTTTTGACAACGGGATAGGCGATCGAATATCGGAAGAGAATTCGAGTTAGTAGCTACTAAAACCACTTCCCCTTGTTCATTTACCTGCCAACCTGTAGCCTCGATCAATTCCGGTTCCTTTTCCTTTGCCTCTATGGGTGAATTAGTAGTAGAATTCTGCCAAGAAAGTTGACTGCTATAATCAGTCATATCTTGCCAGATTTCCTCGCTGCTAAATGGCATGGAAGGAGATTCAGGTAAACCACCACGTCCGGTGACGGTAAAAGTATTTTCCCCCGGTCTAGCGCAACCGACAATAATTTGTGCAGAAGGGTCTGGTAATTGATTTGGTAATTCGATTAATTCCGCACTGGGTTGGACATCAGGAGAGTTAACAGAAACAGTACCAGAAACTCCGAATTGCGAAGAAGCAGTAATGCTGCTTTTAGGAGCAAGAAATAAACCTTGTGTAACGATTTGAATATTGCCACCTTTTCCGGCAACAGCATTAGCATTAACACTGCTATTTTCTAAAATGGTAATTGTATTGGCATGAATTGTGAGATTACCACCGTTACCAATTTCACCTGCTTGAGCAGAAATTTGATTTCCCGATCGCAGTTGCAGAGAATCATTAATTTTCAGGTCAATATTACCGCCATTTCCTATGTTTGTAGAAGCAGCAATTAATCCACCAGAGTTGAGAAAAAATTGGTTGGCATTAATTGAAAGTTGACCACCATCTCCTGTACCTTGATTAAGAACTGTAACTTCAGCGCGATCGGAAATTCTCACTACAGAAGCATTTATTGTCACTTGTCCAGCGTTGCCAGTAGGTTGATTTGTCAGTCTAAAAGCTTGTTGTACCTGTGGACTAGGGATGGCAACAGATGAACTGGCTCCACTATTAAAATCCCGACTTCTCCCACGAAAATCTATCACAGAAGCATCGATCGTAATGTTTCCCGCATTCCCACTACTCAAACCAGAACTGGCTATAACTCCGCCATTCCTGGCTACTAATTTAGGAGTAGCGATCTCCACCGCACCCGCATTTCCAATATTAAAAGAACTACTAGAAATAGCACTAGGAAAACTGCCGATATTAGGTGTTACACCAATTATTTCTATAGATCCAGTAGCATTAACTTTAATCGTTCCGCCTCCACCACTACCAAGAACGCTAGAGATTATCGCTCCTGAATTTACAAGCCTTAAATTTCCTGTATTGAGCGTTGTATTTCCGATAAATCCTGAATTTAAAGAATTATTACTAATGGCGCTACCTAAATTCAAATTAGCTGAGGAAGGTTCAGTTATATCTGTTGATAATGTAGCATCGATCGTAATATTAGCACTTCTACCTTGACTGAAAGTGCGAGACAAAATAGCTGCTCCTTGTTCAATTAACAACCTTTTTGTTGCAATGGAAATATCAGCACTTTCTCCAACAGTAACTGTTTCTGTACGTAACCCACCACCAAAGTTAGCATTTTGGCTTATCCCGCTGAGTTTTATTGATTCTACAGCATTAATATGAATAATTCCAGTTGGTTGAGAGCCTTGGTTTTGAATTAAAATTAACGAACCATCTCTTAATACCAAATTTCTGGCTTGCACTTGTACTGTACTGCTTCCCACACCACTAGCATCTGCTAAAGCGTGACTAGACATTTGAATGTCATTCCAGTTTTGTACTGCTTGATAATTAAACTGCCAACCATTAACATCTGGTTCAATATTAACTAGAGAATTGCTAACCGATCCCAATTCAATTCTACCTCCTGGTGCCGTCAATATACCACCATTTATAATTAAATTTCCCCCTAATAAAGCTAAGGTTCTTGCTGGTTGTACTCGCAGTCCTTGCTTACTTTGTCCTGCACCACTTATAGGGGTAAAACTGGTAATTCTAACTTGAATATCGTATCCATTTCCTGCTACTTGAATATTGCCTGGATTTGCTCCAAATTGTAGTCCTACAGGAACATTAACTGTGAGCAATGGGGGAGTATTCGGATTGGTAGCACTAAATTCTTGTCCGTTTTGAAAGATCATGCTCTGAGCAGTAGTTCCCAAAAATGAACCGCCAATATTTAGTTTGGCATTGGCTCCGAATATAATCCCGTTGGGATTGATTAAAAATAGGTTAGCATTTCCATTGGCTCTAATTAACCCATCAATATTGGAAATATTTTGACCAGTTACGCGAGTGAAAATATTTTGAATATTGCTATTATTATTAAAAAAAGCTTCTGTAGCAGTAGGAACAGAAAATTCTCGAAAACTGTGGAAAAGATTGTTATTTAATGTGGTTCCTCCTTCAATGTTAAAAGTATTTCCTTGCTGGATAACGATCGATCGATTAGGCAATGTGGTATCAGGAACAATTTGGGCTTGTACTATGCTTACTGAATCCAGAAATAATAGTAGACTAGTAAAAGACATTACCCACTGAATTTTACTCGGTTTATTTGTGTGCATGGATGTTTTTAATTTTGACATAACAGGAAAGTTGTCTTGATATTTGGACAATTAACTTAATCAATAGAAACAGCTGATTTTATTAACTTTAGAATCCCAGATTCGTCAAAATCAGAGGCTAGGGTGAGGACGCGATCGCAAAATGCCTGATATTGAGAATTGATTTTTGCCAGTCGTTTTGCTTCCTCTTCCACCACCATAATATCACCTATTTTCACTGCTTGATATAGCGTGATTAACTCCTCAGAAGTTGGGAAAATCATCTGTTCTTCTTCCGGTGATTGTTCCGGTTGAAATTTAGTTTTATTTTCTTCATAAATCCATTGTAAGTTCAAATACTTTTGCACAAATACCAGTAACTTTTCCAAGTCTAAAGGCTTTTCTAAAAAGTCATTATATCCCGCAGTAATTGCTAAACTTTGATCTGAGTGTGAGACACTGGCACTGGCTGCTAACACTGGTAATTCTGGCGAGTACAATTGCCGAATTTCTTTGACAAATTCATAACCGTCCATTTCTGGCATCGCAATATCACTGATAATTAAATCGGCAGATAATTCTGCCATTTTTGCTAACCCTTCTCGTCCATTTTCCGCTTCTGTTATTAAAAACCCTAAAGGTTTTAACACTTCAGCTATCACTATTCGATTCACTTCTTTATCATCTACAATCAAAATTTTCTTCGGTTCTCCCTGATAACCGATTATCTTCCCTTTGTCTGATAAAGCCGCAGCATTTACCCATTCATTTGACAAAGGCAAATTTATTTCAAACCAGAAAGTGCTACCATATCCGACGTTACTCATTACTTGAATTTCGCTCCCCATCATGGTGACGATTTGACGGCAAATAGCTAGTCCTAATCCCGTTCCTTCTGCACGCCGGAATTTTGAGCCAACTTGTTCAAATGGCAAAAATATTTTTTCCAATTGTTCGGTTGTCATGCCGATTCCAGTATCTTGGATGGTAAACCGAATTTGGCTGGTATTATTGTGGATGGCTAACACTTCTACTTGAAAGGTGACGCTGCCTTTGTCGGTAAATTTAATCGCATTTCCTAACAAGTTCAGTAAGACTTGCCGCAACCGTTTTTCATCAGCAATTATCCCATTAGGCAAATTTTCTGGTTCAATAAAATTGAAAAGAATACCTTTGTTGTCTGCCCTGACTCTAGCAATTTCTGCTACCCCAACTAGAAAGGAAGGAAAATGCAAATCTTTGGGGAGTAATTCCATTTTTCTGGCTTCAATTTTTGCCAAATCTAAGATATCGTTAATTAAAGTTAGTAAATGAGAACCTGCTTGTTCAATTACCTGAATTCCTTTGCGATGTTCGTTAAGGTCATCAGCACGTTGCATAATTTGTGCATAACCGAGAATGCCGTTTAAAGGTGTGCGTAATTCGTGGCTCATGTTGGCTAAGAATTCGCTTTTAGCTTGGTTAGCAACTTCTGCGGTTTCTTTAGCTTCGGCGAGTTGGGCGGTGCGTTCGGTGACTTTTTGTTCTAAAGATTTGTAAGATTCTTTTAATTGCTTACTCATGTAATTGAAAGCTGTAGCTAATATACCTAATTCTTTAATAGCAAAAGAGGGGATATTTTGTTCTAATTTGCCATCTGCGATCGCTTTACTGGCTTGACTTAACCTCTGAATTGGTAAAACAATCCAATTAGACGTTAAAATTCCAATAACTATGGCTATTAGTAAAGCTAAAAAACACAATATAATCGTAACGTAGTTATTAGTTTTAATCTGCTGCGTAAAATCACTTTCTGGAACCACTACTACAATTAACCAATCTAAACCTCTGGCATCTTGGAAAGGAGTGATTTGTAAAAATTGACGTTCTCCGTTAAATTTAAAATCTAAACTTTGGGTAGTTGATATTTGTTGAAAATAGGGAACAGAAGTGACTAAATACTCGGATGTAGCTCGAATTAGAGGGTCTTTACTATTAGTGGCTTTTAGTCTAACGGGCTTTTGATTTTTATCAAATAAGAATGGTTTCTCGGCTATTGAAGTAGCAACTAACTCTCCACTGCGCTCAATTATAAAAGTTTTTCCTGAACGACTAACTTTCAATTGCTGAAGGAATTTGCTAATTCTTAATAAACTCACATCTACTCGCAACACACCTATTAATTGATTACTATCATCTAATACTGGTTGCACAGCAGGGAGAACTACATCGTGGGGTGGTAACTGCCAAACAAAAATGTTACTCCAAGCGGATTTATTTACTTGCACAGCTTTCTTATACCAAGGACGACTCCGCGCATCAAAGTTTGGAGTTAGAGAAATTATGTTTTTACGATTTCCTTGAATATCTACATTGTAAGTATAGTTTCCTTTAACTGGATTTTCTACTTGACCAACTACGATATCACTTTCCCCAGTTAAAGAAAATTGCTTTCCTGACCACACATATTGACCTTCTTGATTAGCATAAGCAATAATCGTTGCAGTATCAAAACGCCGAGATTGTTGCCAGAAATGATGCTCTAAAGAATTTAAATCTTGAAAATTAATTTGCTTGAGTTTAGCTGCATCGATATTAATCTGATTAATTAATTGAGGTGTGGTAATAAACGTTTCGAGGTGATCTTGAATCCGATTTGTTACTTCATTACGTAATTGACTTGCTAAATCATTAACTGCTTTTTGCCCATTACGAAAGGAAAGATAACCAATTAATCCTACTGTTGCAAAAATTTCTATTAGAAAAGGAACAATGAGGACTAAGCGTAAAGAAAAAGAGCGGGAATTGGGAGATAGTTCTCGCTTAATTGATGTAAAATTAAAATATTTCATGTTCATTTTTTATTTTCTGTGTTCGATCAATTTGATAATACCACCGTCATCAAAATCAGCGGCTAGGGTGAGGATGCGATCGCAAAATTCTTGATACAAAGGATTCATTTGTGCCAATCTTTTTGCTTCCTCTTCCACAACCATAATGTCACCTATTCTCACTGCTTGGTAGAGTGTGGTTAACTCCTCAAAAGTTGGAGAAATTATTTGTTCTTCCGGTTGTTGTTCCGGTTGAACCTCCATTTTCTTTGCTTCATAAATCCATTGCAAGTTCAAATACTTTTGCACAAATACCAGTAACTTTTCCAAGTCTAAAGGCTTTTCTAAAAAGTCATTGTATCCCGCAGTAATTGCTAAACTTTGATCGGATTCTGAGACACTGGCACTGGCTGCTACGGTCGGTAATTCTAGCGAGTACAATTGACGCAATTCTTTGACAAACTCATAACCGTTCATTTCTGGCATCGCAATATCGCTGATAATTAAATCCGCCGAAACCTCTGTCATTTTTGCTAACCCTTCCCGTCCATTTTCGGCTTCCGTTATCAAGAACCCTAAAGGTTTTAACACTTCAGCTATCACTATTCGATTCACTTCTTTATCATCAACTATTAAAATTTTCTTCGGTTCTCCCTGGTAGCCAATTATCTTACCTTTGTCTGAAACAGCCGCAGCATTTACCCATTCATTAGACAAAGGCAAATTGACTTCAAACCAGAAAGTACTGCCATATCCGACGTTACTAATTACTTGAATTTCACTTCCCATCATGGTGACGATTTGACGGCAAATAGTTAGTCCTAATCCCGTTCCTTCTGCACGCCGAAATCTTGAGCCAACTTGTTCAAATGGTAAGAATATTTTTTCTAATTGTTCGGTAGTCATGCCAATTCCTGTATCTTGAATAGTAAACCGAATTTGGCTGGTATTATTGTGGATGGCTAAGACTTCTACTTTAAAGGTGACGCTGCCTTTGTCGGTAAATTTAATCGCATTTCCTAACAAGTTCAATAAGACTTGCCGCAACCTTTTTTCATCGACAACTACTCCGGTTGGTAAGTTTTCTGGCTCTACAAAATTGAAAATAATATTTTTGTTTTCGGCTCTGACTCTAGCAATTTCTGCTACCCCAATCAGAAAGGAAGGAAAATGTAAATCTTTGGGGAGTAATTCCATTTTTCTGGCTTCGATTTTTGCCAAATCAAGAATGTCGTTAATTAAGGTCAATAAATGATTTCCTGCTTGTTCAATTACTTGAATTCCTTTGCGGTGTTGATTGAGGTCAGCAGCACGTTGCATAATTTGTGCGTAACCAAGAATGCCGTTCAAAGGTGTGCGTAATTCGTGGCTCATGTTGGCTAAGAATTCGCTTTTGGCTTGGTTGGCAACTTCTGCGGCTTCTTTAGCTTCAGCTAGTTGGGCGGTACGTTCGGCAACTTTTTGTTCGAGATTGTTGAAGGCGGTTTTGAGTTGGTTTGCCATGCGATTAAAAGAATTAGCTAAAATTTCTAATTCTTTAATGCCTTTAATGTTAACTTTTTGATTGAGATCGCCATTAGCAATTAGTTGGCTGGCATTACTGAGATGATCGATCGGTCTTACTATGGTACAGCGAATGACGAACGCACTGATCGCAAATGCTAACAAGAGAATTGTTAACATAATTTGCATGAATTGATAGATTATTTTAGTGTATGGTGCTGTAGCTTCGGAGATTGGTTTAACGATCGTTAATTTCCAATTGGAGTTAGGAATATAGAAAATGTAAACTGTGCTAGATTCTCCTAACAGCCAATCTTTTTTTACTACAAAACTACTGAGTAAATGATTGTTACGATCGTCCAAAGGGTTGATAATAGTAGCAGTAATTAATTTGCTCTCTTCAATGGGAATATTGTTTTTTGCTTGGCGCAAAGTTTGCAGAATTCGTTGATACTTTTTATCAGTTTGGTTTACATTGCTGACAAATTGTTGATTTATTGCTTCTAAAGCGCGATAAATTTCGGTAAATTCTGGCTGAATTCTACTTAGTTCACGAGCATCTAGTAAGTGATATTGATTTAAATGTAAATGTACTTTTTTGGGTAACAGGTGTGGTATGGTAATAAACCGATTGTGGCGATCGACTATAAAAATATAACCACCTGTTTTTTTTTGAATTATGTTAAGTAATTCTTGCAAACCCTCTAATTTTAAGTCAATAGTAGCAGCACCCCATAATTGATTTTTCTCTCGCATAGCTACAGTGCAAGTTACCATCGGTTGTCGTGAGTAAGGATCGATATAAGCACGACTCCAAAAACAACGTCCGGGTTTTAAATAGCGAGCAACTAAATACCATTCTTCTTGATGATATCCACCTGTGGGATTATTGTAATTATCATAATATTTGAGTTTGCCATCAAGTTCTCTACCCCAGAAAAAACTGCGTCGCTCAATTTGAGAAGAAAATTTATAAGGTTCAGGCCAAATTCCTCCACCAGCAACGCTTAAATCTCGATTAAAATTAAATAATTTGGGTAAAACTTTTTGAAAATTTGCTTCACTTTTGGGCAAATTTAGCGAAATTTCGGCGATCGTATTTGTTAAAGCAGCAATTTCTCGCGATCGAGCGCTTAACTTAGCGATGGTTGTTTCTCCAGTTTGCTCTATAAATCGAGATGATTCTGCTAAAATCATCTGCTTACCGAAAGTATTTGTTACTATCATTAAACTGCCCATTAAGCCGCAAGTTAACATTCCAATTCCCAGCATTAATCTAAAATTCAGGGAACGATACCAGCGAGATGTATTAGCATTAAGTAGATTTAATTGAGTAGATTGATCGATCATAAATTTCTAGTTTTTTATATTTTATGTTCTACCAATTTGATGATGCCATTTTCATCAAATTCAGAGGCTAGGGTGAGGACGCGATCGCAAAATGCCTGATATTGAGAATTGATTTTTGCCAGTCGTTTTGCTTCCTCTTCCACCACCATAATATCACCTATTTTCACTGCTTGATATAGCGTGATTAACTCCTCAGAAGTTGGGAAAATCATCTGTTCTTCTTCCGGTGATTGTTCCGGTTGAAATTTAGTTTTATTTTCTTCATAAATCCATTGTAAGTTCAAATACTTTTGCACAAATACCAGTAACTTTTCCAAGTCTAAAGGCTTTTCTAAAAAGTCATTATATCCCGCAGTAATTGCTAAACTTTGATCTGAGTGCGAGACACTAGCACTCGCTGCTAACACTGGTAATTCTCGCGAGTACAATTGCCGAATTTCTTTGACAAACTCATAACCGTCCATTTCTGGCATCGCAATATCACTGATAATTAAATCGGCAGATAATTCCGCCATTTTTGCTAACCCTTCTCGTCCATTTTCCGCTTCTGTTATTAAAAACCCTAAAGGTTTTAACACTTCAGCTATCACTATTCGATTCACTTCTTTATCATCTACAATCAAAATTTTCTTCGGTTCTCCCTGATAACCAATTATCTTCCCTTTGTCTGATACAGCCGCAGCATTTACCCATTCATTTGACAAAGGCAAATTTATTTCAAACCAGAAAGTGCTACCATATCCGACGTTACTCATTACTTGAATTTCGCTCCCCATCATGGTGACGATTTGACGGCAAATAGCTAGTCCTAATCCCGTTCCTTCTGCACGCCGGAATTTCGAGCCAACTTGTTCAAAAGGCAAAAATATTTTTTCCAATTGTTCGGTTGTCATGCCGATTCCAGTATCTTGGATGGTAAACCGAATTTGGCTGGTATTATTGTGGATGGCTAACACTTCTACTTGAAAGGTGACGCTGCCTTTGTCGGTAAATTTAATCGCATTTCCTAACAAGTTCAGTAAGACTTGCCGCAACCGTTTTTCATCAGCAATTATCCCATTAGGCAAATTTTCTGGTTCAATAAAATTGAAAAGAATACCTTTGTTGTCTGCCCTGACTCTGGCAATTTCTGCTACCCCAACTAGAAAGGAAGGAAAATGCAAATCTTTGGGGAGTAATTCCATTTTTCTGGCTTCAATTTTTGCCAAATCAAGGATATCGTTAATTAAAGTCAATAAATGAGAACCTGCTTGTTCAATTACTTGAATCCCTTGGCGGTATTGATTAAGGTCAGCAGCACGTTGCATAATTTGTGCGTAACCGAGAATGCCGTTTAAAGGTGTGCGTAATTCGTGGCTCATGTTGGCTAAGAATTCACTTTTGGCTTGGTTGGCAACTTCTGCGGCTTCTTTAGCTTCAGTGAGTTGATTAGTACGTTCTTGAACTTTTTGTTCGAGATTGTTGAAGGCAGTTTTCAGTTGTTTTGCCATGCGATTGAAGGCACTAGCAAGAACATTAAGTTCGGCAATTTTTCCTCCGGCAACTTGTTGGTTTAAATCCCCTTTAGACATAGCTTCTGTAGATTGAGCGAGGTGTAAAATTGGTTGATTAATCCAACGGGAAGTGTAAATGCCAAGTGCTGTAGCAACTACCAGGGAAAGAAGACACAAAAAGAAGGTTTGACGGGTGCTAGCTTCAATTTCAGCAGTGAAGTCAGATTCAGGAACATAGATGATAATCGACCAATCCAATCCATAATTGTCTCGGTAGGGAATGACATTGATAAAATAGTGTTCGTTATCGATCGATACCTGCGTTATAGTTGTTTGATTAATTTTTGCCAAAGAGCCAAATTGATTTTGTAATTCTGTCGCTATTTGGCGAATCATTAGGTTTTTACTTTTTGTAGCAGGTAAAAGTGTTTGGTGTTTAGGATCGAAAGGAGTTTCTTTGGTGGAACTGGCAATAATATTTCCTTGACGATCGACAATCAGTACTTGACCTTTTTTACCAACTTGTATTTTGCTTAAAAACGCTCCTAAATAATTAAGTTTGAGGCTTGTGGCTAACACTCCTTCAAAAATACCATCATCATTGACATCAATTGGTTGCACTGCTGAAATTAATAGCACAGGTTCGGTAAAAGAGACATGAGTTTCGCTCCAAATTGTCCGACCAGCAGCGATCGCCGCTTTGCGCCAGGGTCTTTGGCGTGGATCGCGATTTTTTAATTCTTTGGCGATGGTGGTAATATTCCCGCGACTATCCGTGTTATAAACGCGGAAAACAAAGTTTTCTTCGGGAATAATTCTATTAATTGTTAAACTCCCATCTCCCAACCGTTCGCCAGTACGTTGTGCCCCGGCGTTGTTAGAAACGTTGGTAAATGCTAGTTCTGGCATTTGTTGAACGGTTTGCCACAAATAATATTCCCAAGGAGTTAAATTGTTTAAATTTAAAAAATTCGATTTGATTAGGCGCAGATGATTGCGATTTATTTCATGAGACTTTTCGAGAAATGACTTTAAATGTTGTTCAACTTTTGAGCCTGCTTCAAGGGTAAGCTGCTTGACAAACTCTTCTACAACTTTATGGCTATTCTGAAAGGAAACCCACCCTACAAGACCCACTGCTCCGGTAACTTGGATTAAAAAAGGAACAATTAGTAATAAACGGAGTGGAATTTGGTTGAATAAATGAAATTTTTTCATAAGAGACTCATAAAAACATTCTCTTCTTAAAGTATGTAGTAGCAAGGTTAAGATTAGCGATCGCTTCTTCATTTGCAGCGCTCAACCAATTCCACAATACCCCGCTCGTCAAATTCGGAGGCTAGGGTGAGGATGCGATCGCAAAATGCCTGATATTGAGAATTGATTTTTGCCAGTCGTTTTGCTTCCTCTTCCACCACCATAATGTCACCTATTTTCACTGCTTTGTAGAGTGTAATTAACTCCTCGAAAGTCGGGGAAATTATGTTTTTTTCTGGTTGTTGTTCTGATTGAAACTCGAATTTCTTTGCTTCATAAATCCATTGCAAGTTCAAATATTTTTGCACAAATACCAATAACTTCTCCAAGTCTAAAGGCTTTTCTAAAAAGTCATTATATCCCGCAGTAATTGCTAAACTTTGATCTGAGTGCGAGACACTAGCACTCGCTGCTAACACTGGTAATTCTCGCGAGTACAATTGCCGAATTTCTTTGACAAACTCATAACCGTCCATTTCTGGCATCGCAATATCACTGATAATTAAATCGGCAGATAATTCCCTCATTTTTGCTAACCCTTCTCGTCCATTTTCTGCTTCTGTTATTAAAAACCCTAAAGGTTTTAACACTTCAGCTATCACTATTCGATTCACTTCTTTATCATCTACAATCAAAATTTTCTTCGGTTCTCCCTGATAACCAATTATCTTCCCTTTGTCTGATACAGCCGCAGCATTTACCCATTCATTTGACAAAGGCAAATTTATTTCAAACCAGAAAGTGCTACCATATCCGACGTTACTCATTACTTGAATTTCGCTCCCCATCATGGTGACGATTTGACGGCAAATAGCTAGTCCTAATCCCGTTCCTTCTGCACGCCGGAATTTCGAGCCAACTTGTTCAAAAGGCAAAAATATTTTTTCCAATTGTTCGGTTGTCATGCCGATTCCAGTATCTTGGATGGTAAACCGAATTTGGCTGGTATTATTGTGGATGGCTAACACTTCTACTTGAAAGGTGACGCTGCCTTTGTCGGTAAATTTAATCGCATTTCCTAACAAGTTCAGTAAGACTTGCCGCAACCGTTTTTCATCAGCAATTATCCCATTAGGCAAATTTTCTGGTTCAATAAAATTGAAAAGAATACCTTTGTTGTCTGCCCTGACTCTGGCAATTTCTGCTACCCCAACTAGAAAGGAAGGAAAATGCAAATCTTTGGGGAGTAATTCCATTTTTCTGGCTTCAATTTTTGCCAAATCTAAGATATCGTTAATTAAAGTTAGTAAATGAGAGCCTGCTTGTTCAATTACTTGAATCCCTTGGCGGTATTGATTAAGGTCAGCAGCACGTTGCATAATTTGTGCGTAACCGAGAATGCCGTTTAAAGGTGTGCGTAATTCGTGGCTCATGTTGGCTAAGAATTCACTTTTGGCTTGGTTGGCAACTTCTGCGGCTTCTTTGGCTAATTTAAGATGGCTTTCTGATTCTCGAAGTGCTTGTGCGATGCGTTCTCGTTCCAAAATCTCTGCTTTAAGTAGAGCATTGGCACTTCGCGTTTGCGCGATCGCTACCCGCAAGCGTGTGGGTTCTCTGACTAAAATAAAAACTCCGGTAGCAAAAGAAAGGGAGGCAATCAAGCCTCCCAAACGCCACCACCAAGCACTAGTTGATGAGTTTTGCCAACCCTCCTTGGGCAGGGCGGCTAGTTGCCAGGAACCGCTAGGGAGGGAAATATTGAGAATAATGGGATTTTTCTCAAATAGAGTGCGATCGCCGAAAAAGACTTCTCCTTGCGATCCTAAACCATCCCGACCCCGGAGAGCGTACTTTAAGGGAGCATGAGGGTCTGTTAGTCCTACTTGCTCAAACAGGACGCGATCGCGAATCAACAAGGTTACTGAACCCCAAAATTTGCCTTTTTCTGAGGAATCTACTAGAAATACAGGGGTAAAATTAATTAAAGCCGATCCCCCTTCCACCAATTCTACTGGTCCGGCAATTTGGGTTTCTCCGGTCTGCTTCATCCGTTCAATAACTTCGATTTGTCCGGGAATTTTGCTTAAATCTGCGCCCATAATCCGATCGCGTTGCATATCGGGGTAGGTGTAACGAATAATGGTGCCTTCCACCGCAGAAATGCGATCGATTCCTGTTTCTTGGATGAGAAGAATACGGGCTATTTGGTTAAATTTTTCGGTTTCCAGATTAGGGTTAGTAGATATAAGTGCGACTAAACCTCGCGTCAGCAAAAGACGCGCATTGAGAAAACCTTCTAATTTGGCTCGTACAGTACTTGTTTGTGCTAAAACTCTGGCTCGTTCTTCTTGGCGAAATCGTTCGCTCTCTGCTCGATCGAAAATGGCAACTCCGCCGATTACGACAATAAAAGCGGCAAGCGAAGCAATATAAGGTAAAAGTTTTATTTTCATTTCTCATCTTCCTTGCTGAATTTCATATTATTAATCAGTTTTAATTTCCCTAATTGATGTAAATTTTATGTTTAATGAAATAGTTTGCAATTTTCTAGAGAAATCTTTTGTAGTGATTGTACAACTTTGATATTAAAAATTGGAGCTAAGACGGAGGGATTATTAATTCTATCAACTTCCGAATCTCAGGTTCATCAAATTCAGCAGCTAAGGTGAGGATGCGATCGCAAAATGCCTGGTATTGAAAATTGATTTTTGCCAGTCGTTTTGCTTCCTCTTCCACCACCATAATGTCACCTATTCTCACTGCTTGATAGAGCGTGGTTAACTCTTCAAGAGTCGGGAAAATCATCTGTTCTTCTTCCGGTGATTGTAACGGTTGAGCCTCGAATTTCTTTGCTTCATAAATCCATTGCAAGTTCAAATATTTTTGCACAAATACCAGTAACTTTTCCAAGTCTAAAGGCTTTTCTAAAAAGTCATTATATCCCGCAGTAATTGCTAAATTTTGATCTGAGTGCGAGACACTAGCACTCGCTGCTAACACTGGTAATTCTGGCGAGTACAATTGCCGAATTTCTTTGACAAACTCATAGCCGTCCATTTCTGGCATCGCAATATCACTGATAATTAAATCGGCAGATAATTCTGCCATTTTTGCTAACCCTTCTCGTCCATTTTCCGCTTCTGTTATTAAAAACCCTAAAGGTTTTAACACTTCAGCTATCACTATTCGATTCACTTCTTTATCATCTACAATCAAAATTTTCTTCGGTTCTCCCTGATAACCAATTATCTTCCCTTTGTCTGATACAGCCGCAGCATTTACCCATTCATTTGACAAAGGCAAATTTATTTCAAACCAGAAAGTGCTACCATATCCGACGTTACTCATTACTTGAATTTCGCTCCCCATCATGGTGACGATTTGACGGCAAATAGCTAGTCCTAATCCCGTTCCTTCTGCACGCCGGAATTTCGAGCCAACTTGTTCAAATGGTAAGAATATTTTTTCCAATTGTTCAGTTGTCATGCCGATTCCAGTATCTTGAATAGTAAACCGAATTTGGTTGGTATTATTGTGGATGGCTAAGACTTCTACTTGAAAGGTGACGCTGCCTTTGTCGGTAAATTTAATCGCATTTCCTAACAAGTTCAGTAAGACTTGCCGCAACCGTTTTTCATCAGCAATTATCCCATTAGGCAAATTTTCTGGTTCAATAAAATTGAAAAGAATACCTTTGTTGTCTGCCCTGACTCTGGCGATTTCTGCTACCCCAACTAGAAAGGAAGGAAAATATAAATCTTTGGGGAGTAATTCCATTTTTCTGGCTTCAATTTTTGCCAAATCAAGGATATCGTTGATTAAAGTTAGTAAATGATTTCCTGCTTGTTCAATTACTTTAATTCCTTGGCGGTGTTGATTAAGGTCATCAGAGCGTTGCATAATTTGTGCGTAACCGAGAATGCCGTTTAAAGGTGTGCGTAATTCGTGGCTCATGTTGGCTAAGAATTCGCTTTTAGCTTGGTTGGCAACTTCTGCGGTTTCTTTGGCTTTTTGCAATTCTAGATCGGTTTGTTTGCGATCGCTAATATCCGTATGCGATCCCACCATACGAATTGGTTTACCTTCATTATCTCGCTCTACTACTTTCGCACGGGACAAAATCCAAAGATAATGACCCTGTTTATGACGCATCCGAAATTCGATGTGAAAGGTTTCTATTCTTCCCTCCAGGTGAGCTTGCACAGACCTTTTCGCCTCTGGTAAATCGTCGGGATGGACTAAATTTTCCCAACTGAAAAGTTGATGAGGAATTTCGCTGTCTGAGTAGCCTAATATTTTTTTCCACTGAGGAGCAAAATAGACTTGATTGGTGCAGATATTCCAATCCCAAATTCCATCATTGACGCTTTCATTAACTAACTGCAATCGTTCTTGACTGACACGCAAAGCTTCTGTGCGTTCTTGTACTCGTTGCTCTAAAGTTGAAAATAACTCTTTTAATTGAATTGCCATGCGATTAAAGGCACTGGCAAGAGTTTTGACTTCAGCGATCGCACCTCCTGCTACTTGTTGACTTAAATCCCCTTTAGACATCGCTTCTGCGGATTGAGCGAGGCGTAAAATTGGTTGACTAATCCAACGGGAAGTGTAAATTCCTAACACTATAGCAATGCCTAATGCAGCTATACACAACCAAATTGTGACCCTTGTATTGGCGTTGATTTCTGCCATAAAATCTTTTTCTGGCACCACAATTACAATCAGCCAATCTAAACCAAACTTATCTTTATAAGGAAATACTTTTAAAAATTGTCGTTCACTATGTATCTTAAATATAATTTGTTCTGCCTTGCCAATTTTGGTGAAATTACCAAAGTGTTGCTGTAAAAATTTCGCTGTAACTCGTGTTAACTGATTTTGACTATTAGCAGCTGGTAAGCGTTGGAATTTTTTGTCTTTACCTGTCAAGAAAAAAGGAGTTTCGTTTGTGGAACTGGCAACTAATAACCCGGAACGTTCTACAATAAAAATTTGTCCTGAAGTGCCAATTTTCAACTGACTAAGAAATTTATTAATATCTAATAGAATCAGATCTGTAGCAACAACCCCAACAAGCTTGCTGCCTTGAGTGTAAACTGGAACTCCCAGAGTTATGGCAAGCTGAGAATTGTTAGCATAAGCATAAATATCGCTCCACACCGATCTTCCTTTAGTAGCAGAAGGGCTATACCAAGGACGGCTACGGGGATCGTAGTTTGGTTTGGTATATAGTAACTTTTGCGTCAGGTTGCCTTGCTTGTCAGTAGCATAAATGTTTAGATTGTAACCAGTGGCGCGATCGCTAATCCATACGACAAAAGTTCCCTTATTACGACGTTCGATTCCATAATATTCTTTCTCCTCGTTACCTATTTGAACCAAACTTACTTTGTGAAACAGTTGCATTTGCTGCAAAAAGTATCTTTCCATACTTCGAGGTTCTCTTGGATTGACATATTCTAGATTTATTACATTCAAAATGTTTTGATTGACAATATAGGGTTTTTCTAAATAATTATTTAGGTGTTGTTCGATGCGATCGCCTATTTCCCTCTGCAATTGAGTGGCAAGATTTTCTACTGCCTTTTGTCCATTGCGTAAGGAAAGCCATCCCGTTAATCCTACTGCTGCAAAGATTTGTAATACAAAAGGAGCAATTAATATTGAGCGTAGATGTAACTTCATATTCCCGCTGACAGAATGCTTTCAAATAGCCTTTGACACAGTTATATTATCACTGTTGTAGTGAAACCGTAGATTATTTAGTGGTTTTTTAATAGGTAAGTAAAATAAATAAAAATCACTCTTTGCCGGGGAAGAGCGATCGTAATTTTTTAAATTTTAATAGAGTTCTAAGAAGACAAAAGCGGTAATGTAATGATAAATTCAGTTCCTTCTCCAAACACAGAATTAAAGGTCAAAGATCCCTGATGATTATCTTCAACAATTTGACGCGAAATTGACAACCCTAATCCCGTTCCTTTACCCACAGCTTTAGTAGTAAATAAGTATTCAAAAATCTTCTTTTGCACTGCTGGTTCAATACCAATTCCATTATCTCGAATGATAATTTTTACAATTTGCTCATTTTGAATGTGTTCAGTGTTAATATTGATTGTACGATTACGTACTTTATTTTCTGCCAAATTTTCTTTAGTACTTAATTCTTCTAAAGCTTCGATCCCATTCACAATTAAATTCATAAAAACCTGATTTAATTGACTGGGGTAGCACTCTATTTCAGGTAGATTACCATAATTTTTCACTACTTCAATTGCTGGACGTTTATCATTAGCCTTTAATCGGTATTTAAGAATTAACAAAGTGCTATCAATTCCTTCATGAATATTGAACCGAATTTTGTTATTTGAATCTGCACGAGAAAAGATCCGCATTGACTGGCTAATATCAGCAATGCGTTTGGTTCCTGATTGCATAGAATCAATTAGTTGAGGCAAATCTTCTACCAAGTAATCAAGTTCAATATTGGTAATTTCTTCTGCAATTTCTGGAACTGGATTGGGATAATTTGTTTGATAAAGATTAATTAAATTCATTAGGTCTTCTGTGTATTGCCGAATATGTTGCAAATTTCCCGAAATAAACCCAACTGGATTATTAATTTCGTGAGCAATTCCCGCTACTAATTGCCCCAAAGAAGACATTTTTTCACTTATAATTAGTTGGGATTGAGCTTTTTTAAGTTCTAAAGTTCTTTCTTCAACTTTATGTTCTAACAACTCATTCATTTGACTTAATTGCTGATTTTTCTCAGCTAATTCTTTGGTTAAGCTACGCAGTTTAAGATGTAAATTAATCCGGGCTAAAACCTCTTCTTGTTGGAAAGGTTTAGTAATGTAATCTACTGCACCTAAAGAAAGACCCTTAACTTTATTTTCTGTATCCGCTAAGGCTGTCATAAAGATGATTGGGACATCTCTGTTACTAGGATTTTCTTTAATTCGTTCGCAAGTTTCAAAGCCATTGATTCCTGGCATCATTATATCTAGTAAAATTAAATCGGGAGTAATTTCTTCTAACTTAGTAAGAGCATTTTCCCCATTTTTGGCAATTAAAACCTTAAATCCATAATTTTTTAAAAAATCAAAAAGCACTTTTATGTTAGTAGGGTTATCATCAACGATCAATAATTTATGTGGTTCAAGAGTCATCATAGTTTTAGATTCTTATGGGAACATACTTAGCTAAAAGTTCAGTAGCTTCTTTACTAGGTAAGGGTTGAGAAAAGAGAAAACCTTGACCAAATTCACATCCTAATTCTTTCAGTTTTTCTAACTGTTTTTTTGTCTCTATCCCTTCTGCTACTACATCCATACCTAAATTGTGAGCTAAAGAAATTATTGTTGATACAATTGTTATGCCTTCTACCTTGTCATCTAAAAGATTTATGAAAGAGCGATCGATTTTGAGAGTTTCAGCCGGAAATGTATGCAATCGACTTAAGGAAGAATAGCCAGTTCCAAAATCGTCAACACAAATTTGAATGCCATCACTGTGAATTTGTTCTAAAATATGTTTGGCAGTACTAATCGCCTCCAAAAAAGCTGTTTCTGTAATTTCTATTTTAATAACTCCTGGGTCTAATTTAGCTTGACAGTAAATTTCTTTAATTTGTTCCACTACCTCTTGCTTATGAAATTGTCGAGCCGAGAAATTAACATTTACAACCAAAGGAAAATTAACTTTTACTGTGTTTTTCCATTCTTCTATTTGCTGACAAGCTATTTTCAATGACTGAAAATCGATCGCTTCAATTAGCCCCGTTTCTTCTGCTACTGTAATAAAAGCAGATGGTTGGAGAAAGCCTTTTTTTGGATGTTGCCAACGAACTAAAGCTTCAAAACCAACTAATTCCTCGGTTTTTAATGAGAAAATTGGTTGATAATAAAGACAAAATTCTTCTCTCTCTAAAGCTTCTTGCAGTTCAACTTCAATTTGCATCCGTTCTAAAGCTTGAAACTGCATTTGTGAAGTTAATATAGTATAGCAACCTTTCCCTGCTTGTTTGGCTTGATACATTGCTATATCTACATCTCTGAGAATATTACTTGGCTTTTCATAACCTACTATTGACGGAATGATGCCAATACTACCACTCAGAGAAATTCTATAGTTATTAATTTTCAATGGATTTTGCAGAAATTTCAGGAGTGATTGAGCAAGCTCTGTTATTTCTGTCATTTTCCCAGGTTTTTCTAGACTAATAAAAAACTCATCTCCTCCTAATCGAGCGATTTTTGCCTGACTTCCTAAGTGAGTTTGCAATCGATTAGTTACGCATTTAAGTACTTCATCTCCGATTAAATGTCCAAAAGAGTCATTAATGTTTTTGAAGCCATCCAAGTCTAAAAAAAACACCGTGCAATCATTTTGGGGATTCAATTGATTCACTTTAATAATTCTAGTTAGATATTCTACTAACCAAGAGCGGTTGAATAGACCTGTTAGCATATCGTGAGAGGCTTCATAACTGAGTTTTTCTTCCCGTATTTGCAACTCTTTTAAGGCTTTTTCTAGTTCTTGAGTGCGTTGTGCGACTCGTTGTTCTAATTCCTGATTTAGTTGTTGTAATTTAGCTTCAGCTGCTTGACGTGCTGCTATTTCTTGGGTGAGGTGGGAATTTTTTATTTGCAGGGTAAGAGTTAAAGAGCGTAATTTTAAATGTAACCGAACGCGACTGAGAAGTTCTTCTTGTTCAATAGGTTTGGTGATGTAATCTACTGCTCCTAAAGTTAGTCCTTTAACTTTATCTGTTACTTCGGAAAGAGCCGTCATAAAAATTATGGGAATATCTTGGGTGGCTGGATTTAATTTCAAGCGGCGACAAACTTCAAAGCCGTTAATTATTGGCATCATTACATCTAAAAGAATTAAGTCCGGCGAAACTTGTTCTAGTTTTTTTAGTGCATCTTGACCGTTGTTTGCCACTAAAACCTTAAATCCTGATTGTTTGAGGAAATTAAATATTACTTTAATATTATTTGGATTATCATCAACAATCAAGATTAAGGATGGCTCGTGCATTTTTTTAACCTTTTTCAAGGACTTTTACTGAAAAATTTACTTCAATTGAATAATTAAATCTAAGTGATTTTACTACTTAATTCCTTGGTTTAGAGTATATATTTATTAAATAATATCTAAAATCTAACAATTTTAGGTTAATGATAGATTAAGAATAAATCAATAAGCTTTCGATTTGGTGTGCTGCTCGATCCATTGCAAAATTCCTGCATCATCAAATTCTTGTGCTAGCTCTAGGATGTGCTGACAGAAGGGAGTATATTGAGAGTTAAGTTTTTGGAGTCGCTCGGCTTCTTGTTCTATTTTTTCAATATCACCGATGCGGGCGGCGTGGTGCAAAGTTTCTAATTCCCGATCGGAAGGTAAGACAATTTTTTGGGTTGGTTTAGTTTGAGTTTTGGATTCTGTGATATGGCGATCGATCACCCATTCTATCCCTAAACGAACTCTCAATTTTTCTAAAAGGTCTGGTATTTGTATTGGTTTACTCAGAAATTCGTCACTACTGACAAGAGGTGTTTGTTGTTTGTTGATACCAAAGGTGTTAGCAGACATGGCGATAATGGGAATTTTCTGCAATTCTGGGGTGTTTCTGATCTGGCGAATCATTTCAAAACCATCCATTTTTGGCATGACTAAATCAGTGAGGATTAAATCGGGTTTGGCGATCGCAGCTTGCTTTAATCCCTCAACTCCATCACTAGCTTCAATCAATTCAAAACCGTAAGGTTTAAGTAAATCAACGATTAAACTACGGCTTTCGGTGCGATCGTCTACTACTAATAATTTTACCGACTCTTTCCCTGTAAAACCAGCGATCGCTTCCGGCTTAATAAGCTTAACTACTGTTATTTCTCCTCCCCCTACTTCCAAATTTAGAGCAAAATAAAATTTACTTCCTACACCCAACTCCGAAGAAACTTGTAAGGTTGAACCCATCATTTGTAAAATCTTTTGACTAATCGCTAATCCTAAACCCGTTCCTTCTGCTTTCCGTTGGTTTTCTCCTACTTGCTCAAAGGGCAAAAATATTTTATCTATTTGCTCTGGCAAAATTCCTACCCCAGTATCTTCTACTTCAAAGTGAATTTTAGTAGTTGGTTTTTCTCCCATCTCTGCCAAGCGATCGTCTACTACCATTACTTTAAAGGTAACTGAACCTGTATCTGTAAATTTTATAGCATTGCTTAATAAATTTATTAACACTTGCCGCAGTCGCTTTTCATCAGTACGGACTTGCTGCGGTAAATCTGGTGAAAATTCACAATTAAAAATTAAATCTTTGGCTTCAGCTTTAATCCGACAAATTTCGGCTACACCTACTAGTAAGTTTGGTAAATATAAGTCGTGAACATAAATCTCTAACCTTCTGGCTTCAATTTTAGCTAAGTCTAATAAATCGTTAATCAGATTTAACAAATGGGAACCACTTTCATAGATTACGTTAAGACCTTTGCGGTCTTCTCTACTTAAAGTTTTAGAACGTTCTAAAATTTGGGTATAACCTAAAATTCCATTTAAAGGAGTTCTTAATTCGTGACTCATAGAAGCGAGAAATTCACTTTTGGCTTGATTGGCTGCGTCCGCTGCCTCTTTAGCCAATTTTAATTCTTCAGTTCTTTCTTTAACTTTTAATTCTAAGTTTTGGGAATATTGAGCTAATTCTTCGTTGGCTTTAGCTAACTGTTGGTTGGTTTTTTTTAACTGCCATTGGTTGTAGTAATTGTTGGTTAAAATTGCTGAGATAGTAATGACTAAAAAGGGAGAAAAAACCGGGACTACCCAACCTTGTAAAAAGGCTATGTAGCTGATTCCCCAAACTAATATTCCGGCAACAGTGATAGTAAAAATTGTACTGAGAAAAAAGCTGTTACTCCCGAAAAATTTCCTATGCAAAATGCTCCAAGTCCCAGCAGCGCTAATTACAGAACAGAGCACAATCCATAGTTGATTCAGGATTTTATTCGCAGGTTGTAAGTTGGTGCGTCCTTCTAAGGCGGTGCTAATAATTTGACTGCTCAAGTTAGCATGAATAACTACACCTGGAGTAAAGTCGGTTTTACCAAATAAAGCGTTGCTGTGAGGTGTTTGGACAATATCGTTAAGGCTAGCAGCTGTAGCGCCAATTAATACGATCCGATCGCGCATTAAATTCGCTGGAATCTGATTATTTAATACCTCTTCCATTGATATATTTAGAAAGTGATTTAGCTGCCCTCGATAATTAAGTAAAATTTGATATCCTCCGCTATCTTTGGCAACATAACCTCCTTCATCTCCTTGCAATGGCAGAAAAACACCTTGACCTAAACCAAATTTTTTCTGTTTTTCATCGAGCAGTTTTAGTTCTATACCTTTTCGTTTCAGGTAATCTAGTGCCACCCTTACTCCTAATCCTTGTTTTGCTTGACCTGAAGCAGAACGGACTGACAATAAACCTCGCCGCACTTTGCCATCGCTATCGATTAGTATATCGGCGGCTCCTACTTGATTTCGTTTGGCTAAAACTGGCGGTGGGGCGATCGCTTCTGGCAAAACTTTTTCTAATCCGATCAGATTGGGCGTAGATTTATACAAATCAATTAATTCTTGATGTCCCGGTTCTACTGGCAGATCGCGATATAAATCTAAGCCTATTACTGCTGGTTTTTGTGCTTTGATATTTTTCAGTACTTGGGTTAGTTGCCGATCGGACATCGGCCATCGCCCTACCGCTTTTATATCAGATTCTCCTACAGTAACAATTACAATGCGAGGCTCGGATGGTTCGGCTGGACGTAACCAAAAAAATTGGTCAATTGTTACCCATTCAAACAGTTGAAAAGCTCCTGTAGTGCTGCCGATTAAAATTATTCCAGCCACACTCACAGCAATGACCAAAACTTCTCGCCATCCCTGGATCGAATTTCTAATTTGAAGCTTCATTAATTACAGCTGTTCTGTCAAAGTTTCTTGAGCTAGATGTTCTAATCCTACTTGCTTTAATAAATCAGCCCACTCTTTCTCTAGAGAGAAATTTTTTGGTTGAGCCATACGAGCAGCACTTAAAACATTGAGCGTATCGTACCAAATTCCTGATTTAGCATACCAGGCTGCTAGTGCGATCGCTCTTTGGGATTCCCCAGCATTTCTTCCCTTCAAACTTTCTGGTGTTACCGGAGCAGAAACCCACTTCACCCATCCTGAAATACTGTAAGCATCTGGACGTAAAATTTCCCCTGGTTTTAACAAAATCACCGACCATTGATAGGGTTTATTCATTGACAAAGCTGGTGCTTCTGCTGGTAATTTTATAGCAACAATACCACCTGTTTTCTTTAATTGAAAAGTTGTTTGATAGTGTTGCTGACGATCTTCGCTGTACAAGCTAAAGAAAACTTCCGATTCAGACGTGGGAGGAATGTAAACAAAGAATGTGGGACGTTCCGATACAGTCCAACCTATATTAGTAGTTGGCAATAAAGCTGCTGGTTGGAGCAAGTTTGAATCGTTCCGAGAACCACCCCCTTTCGTATTTTCAGGTGGTGTATCTCCTGAAGGTACAAAACCTACTCCTTCACGAGAACCTCCCCCTTTGGCGCTGGTGGGAACTTTATCATCATTAGGGATAAAACTAATATCGCCGCGAGCACCTCCTCCCCTTGCAGTTGTCGGAGCTTTATCATCGCTAGGCATAAAGTTGATATTACCGCGAGAACCCCCTCCCTTTGAATTAGCAGGAGCTTTATCATCGCTAGGCATAAAGTTGATATTGCCGCGAGAACCTCCCCCCAATGCGCGACGAGGAACTTCGCTACCAGGCGGTTGGAACTCAATATTAACTGATACAGGAGTATTGTTATTAACTGGTTCTAAAGCCCAACTGACTGTAGCTGCCATAACAATTAATGAGGCGAGGGCCACTAAACTTAATTGGTGCTTTATTCTTGTGCCTTTTCTGTTTTTTTTTCGATTCCGCATAAACCAATTTTTCTCTCTTGTTATATTTGATATTTTATCAGATATTTTAGCAATTTATTACGATAGCATTTCTACTTAACTAAGCTATTACTGAATCGGTATTCTAGGGATATATATAAGCGAGCAAGATGCTCGCACTATAATAATCAGACTGAAGTCGTTACAAAGGATCAGTTAATTAGCATTATGGGATGATTTTTGGATGTATGATTTGCTATCTTTTCTGCTAACTGTTGTTTCCGGTGTGGCAATATTCGGCTTGTTTTCTGTGGGTAAATTATCAGTAATGGAGTGACCGATACTATTAGGTATTGATAAATTTGTTGCTGCTTTCATGGGTTGTAAAAATTGGGCTACTTCTACCTGTTGTTGTAATTGTTCGGTAGAAGAAACTAAACCGCTTAATCCATTAATTAAATTACGGAGATTTTGGCGTAATTTGGGATCGCCTAATAATTCATCTAAATCAGAGGTAATTTTTTGGGCATTTTGAAAGGTTACTCTAGCTGAATCTAAGGTTTGTTGTAGGGATAAAAGAACGATCGGGTTACTTAAAGCATTGGAAACGTTGCGTAAGTTTGTTGATGCTTGTGCTGCATTAGCAGAAAGGGTTTCTAAGTTTTCGATGATTTTTCCTTGGGCAACGCGATCGATCGCAGGACTCAATTTCCGCACAGCAACCCGCAAATCATCGCTAGTTTCTTTCAAATTATTCAAAGTACCAATTAGCGCCCCTTGGTTATTAGTAATTAAACCATTTAAATTACTCACTAAACTATTAACTTGACCAGTTGTAGACCGAAATTCGTCTAAAGTTCTATTCACCTTTCCAGCAGTTTGGTTAAAGGAAGAACCTAATTGATTAGTAGTCAAAGTGACTTGATCGGCAGTTCGACCAATCCTATTTGCAGTCACGCCAAATTGATTAGAAACTTGTTCAGCAGTTCGACCTATTTGCCCAGCGGTTGTGTTAAATCGATCGGCTGTTACACTCAGTTTATCTGCTGTTGTACCAAATTTATCGACGGTGCGACCAATCGCGAGAGTTGCGTTGGAAATATTCCCCAAATCCTGTTTAACTGATTGGGATAACCCCGATAAATCACGAGTTAAACTAGCCACTCCTTCAGCTGCTCTTGATGTATTAGTAATAGCTAAATTAATATTATTATAAAATTGCGGATCTGCATAAAGATCGGCAAATCTAACAGCAGCATTAATGAATTGGTCAATACTAGCACCAGTTTGTCCTTCTAAACGAGCATTGTTACAAACAATTAGCTGCCTTTCATTACAGTTTTGCTCAAATGGTTCAGTATTTTTTACATTAGCAGTTAGATTTATATTGGGAATAATATCAATGCTATTTTCTCCTATTAAACCTGATTGTTGCGCTTGAATTTTTGCATCACGAGGTATGATTAAATCTGGTTTGGTAATTTCTACTAATACATCTACATAATTAACTTTTGGGTCAACTGTCAGAACCCTACCAACTGTAGCACCACGATAGCGCACAGGTGTTCCTATTTGCATTCCTCCGGCATTCTTAAAAGTGACGGTAAATTGATAGCTACGTCTGCCAAAATAGATACCTTGCAACCACAAAATTAACCAAATGAACAGCCCTATTCCTGACAATAATAATAAGCCAACCGAACCTTCTCTCATACTATGCGATCGCATATTTCCTCTTCCACTTCCTTGCAAAGTTTTCCTCAACCAATTACTTGAATTGGTCCTGCTACACTACCGCTAAAAAACTGCCGTACCATTTCATTTTCCACTGTATCAATCTCATTAACTTTACCATCCCATTGCACTTTACCGTGATAAAGAAACACAATCCGGTCGCTAGTGCGGCGAATAGTACTATCTTGGTGAGTGACGATCGCGTAAGTGCCACAACCTCCTGTTTTTGCTTTTAAATCTCGAATTAAATTTTCAATGACGGTAGAGGCGATCGGATCTAAACCTGCTGTAGGTTCATCGTACAACAAAACTTCGGGATTATCCTTTATGTTTTCGGGATTTGCCATAATCGCCCGTGCAAAACTGACTCGTTTTCGCATTCCCCCGGATAATTCTGCGGGATAGCGATCGCCTATTCCTGGCAATCCTACCATCTCCAATTTCTCTTCCACAAGTTCCCGGATTTTTTGCCGTGATAAATTACTATGTTGATACAGTAAAAAACCCACGTTTTCTTCTACTGTCAAAGAATCAAATAAAGCTGCTTGCTGAAAAACTAAACCAATTCCTAGTGGATTTTCTCCATCTTCAATTAACCCTTCTCGCTTCCTTCCCCGAATATAAATTTCCCCCGAATCTGGTGCAAGTAATCCAGCAATTATTCGCAAAATTGTTGATTTTCCCGTACCAGAAGGGCCAATAATACCTAAAGCTTCACCTTGTTTAATTGCCAGGTCTACTTTGTCCAAAACCTTATTGTCACCAAAAGTTTTAGAAATTTTTTTTAACTCAATAATCGGTTCAGCCATAGAAGTCCCGACTTAATTCACTAGTATGTATTGTAGCTCGCTATTTTGCTTATTTAATGTAGAGACATTTCTTGAAATGTCTCTACATTTTTAGGAAAATTTTTAGCGATCGCTATTAAACATCCTCTTCTCTACCCAGGACTTCTTGTAACATTGGCGAAAGTCTTTCATCCAACAAACCAGTGCGAATCAATTCTGCATAAGTATCCGCTTCAATATCTAGCAGTTTGTCGCGCATTTGTTCATTAACGTAATCTCTTAATTGCGGGTGGTTGACTATCATTTGGTAAGTTTCTTCAGACAAAGATTCTAATTCACCCTCCACTAATTTTGCTTGTAAACCATAAAATTCTGGATCGATTTGACGGAAATCTTTTTCTTCAGAAAGATAGTTTTTTACTCTAGTTAAAGCAATGCGACGTGCCACCATTTCCGAGTATTCTTGCTGCAATTGGCGATCGCCAATTAACCCCAATTTTTCCAAAACAAATTGAATAGTTAAACCCTGCACCAATAGGGTAAATAAAACCACACCAAACACAATATCAGTAATTTCTTCCCGACCAGCTAAAGCAACTGGCAAACTCAAAGCCAAGGCAATAGAAACCGATCCTCTTAAACCTCCCCACCAAAGTACCAATTGTTCTTGCCAACTGACATCAACTTTAGTAATTAAATTGCTGATAAATCCTAAAAGAAAAATAGATACCAATCGAGTTAATAATACTGCTGCGATCGCCAACATTATCAACCAGAAATTATCTATCAAGCTATCATAACGAACTTGATCGCCAATCAACAAAAACACAATTGAATTGACAAAAAAAGCTAAAAAATCCCAGAATTCAGTTACTAGCAATCTAGTGCGGGGATTCATACCAATTCGCGAACCAAAATTTCCCAAAATTAAGGCAACAGTCACTACAGCAATTACCCCAGAACCTCCCAATTTCTCGGTAATTATATAAGTTCCATAAGCAGAAACTAAAGTCAAAGATTGTTCGACTAGTGGTAAATCAAACCGTTGCGTTAAGTAAGAAATTCCAAAACCAATTAAACTGCCAACTCCCACCCCTACACCGACAAAAACAAAAAATCGCGCCACACTTACAGGCAAATCAAATTGTTCAATTCCCAAAGGAATTCCTACTAATAAACTAAAGGCAACAACTGCTACACCATCATTAAATAAACTCTCTCCTTCCATGATGGTTTTTAATTTCTTTCCTGCACCTAATTCCTTAAACAAAGCAATCACAGAAACCGGATCGGTTGCGGCTAAAGTTGCCCCAGCTAATAAAGCCGTTGCTAAAGGAATGGCGGCAAATTGATTGAGTGCTAAACCAATACCAACCACCGAAATTATTACACCAATAATGGCATAAAGCACAACCGGAACAAAATATTTTAGCAAATCTTTCCACTTTAAATTCCAAGCAGCTTCAAATAATAAAGGTGGCAAGAAAATTTCTAAAATTAATCCCGGAGAAAGATTGACCAAGCGCACATCGACAAAGGCTAAACATAAACCGACAATAACTAGCAAAAGCGTGTAAGGAATTTGCCGAAACCAGCTAAAAACTCGTGATATTGTAGCAACGCTTAAGGAAACTGAAAGCACTAAAAGAAACTGTTCCAGATTCTGTTCAATAGCTGAATGTCCAACGTTTTCTATTGCCATGAAATTATGTCTCACTAAAAGTGTAATATTGAAAAATTGTTCATAGACTCAAGATAAGAAAGCTACTTTCATGCCAAATATTACTTAGTAAATATCAGAAATTTAGCAAGAAGGCAAAAGCGATCGCTCTCCGATCGATGAACCATTTTATATTACTGCCAGATTAAAAACAATGCAACCTATTCTCTAATTTAGTAATTTAAATAACTAACTATGCTTTTTTGCTAGAAATTTGGGCAAAAGTAAATCAATAATCGTAGGACAGACATCTTAATTGTATTTATTTGCTTCCAAACAATCTGATTTAAATGCGGAACAGCTTAAAAAGGGGGAACTGTTTTCAAAGTCCCCCTTTTAAGGGCATAGGGGGATAAAATCACATTACAAAAACATCAAACATACAAACTCGCCACATATTCCCCATAACCATTATAAGGAAGAGTTTCCTTTCTTTCCCAAGAAAAACCCGGCCCTTTCCCCACAAATTTCTCCGTTGCTTGTGACCAACGAGGATGGGGTTTGGTCGGATTTACATTCGCCTCAAAATCATATTCATCTGGTACTAAAGTATTCCAATAAGTAGCAGGTTGCTTCTCCAAAAATTCAACTTTGACGATCGATTTTGCACCCTTAAAACCGTACTTCCAAGGCAACACCGCCCGAATTGGCGCACCATGTTGATCGGGCAATAAATGACCGTAAATTCCTACAGCAAAAAATGCCAAATCATTCGCCATTTCTTCAATTCGCAAACCTTCTTGATAAGGCCAAGGTAGTTTTTTCACAAAACTTAAAAGCGGGCCGTAAGTAACTTTTGGATCGTAATAAGAAGTAAACCGGACAAATTTTGCTTGGGAAGTTGGTTCAACTGCGGCAATAATTTCCCGCATAGGGAAACCAATCCAAGGAATTACCATTGACCAAGCTTCTACACAGCGGAAACGGTAAATTCTTTCTTGTAAATTAAACTTTTTCTGTAAATCATCCAAGTCATAAGTGCGGGGATTTTTAACTAATCCTGTTACTTCAACTTTCCAAGTATCTGTAGGTATAGCTTGGGCGGCTTGCCAAATAGATTTAGTGCTGCCAAACTCATAGAAATTGTTGTACTGTCCGGCTAATTTTTCATTAGTAATTGGTCGATCGACCTGAGCAAAAGCCGGATTTAACTTCACTCCCATTAACTTGGGTTTATCCAAAGTTTTATTCAACTCAACATTTTCTGATGATGAAGACTCTTGACAACCAACGATCGGTAAAATACTTGCGCCTAACCCAGTACCTACAAGAGTTTTGAGAAAGCGTCGCCGATTATAAAAAGCGGTTTCTGGCGTTACTTCATTTTCAGGAATTTCCCAGGATTTTGGTACGCGAATAATCGGCATCTGAAATTAACTCCAAATGTTGAATTTTCTAAGTTTTATTGAAGCAAAGCTTCAAATTCTTGATAACCGCGAATCGAGTCAAAATAAGTATCAGTTTGAGCTAACTTTAGATATTTTTTGGGGTAAAGGTCGATCGCCCTTCCCAAACTTTCCACTGCTAACTCAACCTCTCTTAGTTTGGCACAACAACAAGCTTTATAGTACAACGCACTAGCATCTTTTGGTTGCATTTCCAACGCTTTATTGTAAGATGCGATCGCACTTTGATACCTTCCCAAACAACGCAACACATCTCCCCGACGCAACCAACACCAAAAATCTTGCGGTTTAGTTTTCAAAGCTTTATTGTAAGATGCGATCGCCTCTTTATCCCGCCCCAAATTTCGCAAACAATCGCCCCGCCAATACCAACACCAATAATCATTTTCCCTGATTTTCATTGCTCGATCATAAGATGCGATCGCCTCTTCAAACCTCTCTAACCTTCGCAAAGCATGACCGCGATTATAACAAGCCCAATAATCATTTGATTTCAATTCTAAAGCTTGGTCAAAAGAATCAACCGCCTCTGCAAAACGCTCGATTTTTATTAGAGAATGACCCCGCCAATACCAAACCCAATAATCTTTAGCATATAAATTCAACGCTTCATTATAAGATGCGATCGCCTCTTCATAACGACCCAAATCATCCAAAGCATTTCCCCGCTGATACCATGCTCGATAATCTCTCGGTTGCCGCTCTATAGCCCTTTCATAGCTGGCAACTGCATCATAATATTTGCCCATAATCCGCAACTTATTACCTCGCCTATACCATGAGCGATAGTCATCTGGCCTACATTCTAAAGCTTTATTATGACGACCAATAACTTCATCAAATGCGCTCAAGGAAATCATAATAAACACTAAAGCAAGTAAAACACTCCATACTTGAGTATACGAAATTTTTAATTAATATAATCAACAAAAAATAAAAAGTCAGAAGTCAGCGTTTCGCCAACTTCCAACCTATTCACAACACTTAAAAATCAGTTACCAAATCTCTTACTGAAATTACTGAGACTGACCACTGCCACCAAGATTGCCAGCGTTACCACTGTTAAGCATTGCGCCCCAAGTTTGTGGCCCAACAATACCATCTACAGCCAAGTTTTGTGATTGTTGGAATTGTCTCACAGCAGCCCTAGTTTGCGGCCCATAAATACCATCAGGTGCATTTCTATACAAACCTTGTTGATTCAACAAAGCCTGTACATCTCTTACAGCTTGACCTTGGCTACCTACTCTCAAGATAGGAGCTTGATTTGGAGAATATTGACCCAGAGAAGGGGTACTATTTGTCGAAGGTGTAGCGGGTAAAGTATTTGTTGAAGGTGTAGCGGGTAAAGTATTTGTCGAAGGAGAGCTATTTTGTGATGGTTGAATCGTAGATGGAGAATTAGATCCAGCGGGTGTAGAATCATTTTGATATGGCTGAGTTTGTGACTGATTCATTTGATTGGAATCAGTAGATTGTGCCTTGGCTTCTAATCCACCAAACAAAAGACCCGCCGCAGAAATTGCAGATATTACACCAATGGAAACAAGATTAGATTTCAACAGTTTATTAGCCATGATTTAAATGCTCCTTGCTGACTTATTTTCAGACATTTGCTTTTGCTATGCTTCCAGTTTAAGTAAGTCTAAAAAGCAGATCGTAACGCCGAAGTTAGAGATCTTTATTACCAATTAATGTTACTTAAGAAAGAAATATATTTAGTTTCAGCAATTTGATAGATGAATCGGTATTTCAACTGGTAAAATAAAATAACTCGCAATTAAAGATGAGCTAAAATGCTATATTTTATAAATGAGAAAGAAAACCTCGTTAATGGAAGTATTTTTTTATGATTTTGCGGCACTTGGTAACATTTCTACTGGCGTTAACTCTCTATTTGTCTGCTTTACCAGCACAAGCAGCAACAAAATACGCCCCTCCCTTATCATTTAGTAATGCTCAACTTTCCGGGCGAGACTTTTCCAGGCAAACATTACCAACAGCAGAATTTTCTAACGCCAATCTCATCCAAACAAACTTTGCTAATGCTGACTTACGTGGCGCAGTGATGAGTGCGTCCGTGATGACTAAAGCAAATTTACACGCTGCCGACTTAACTAATGCAATGCTCGATCAAGCTAATCTTACCGATGCTGATTTAAGCGATGCTGTATTAGTTGAATCAATTCTGTTACGTTCCAATTTTCAAAATACAAATATCGCTGGCGCAGACTTCACAGATGCACTTTTAGATGGCGGACAAATTAGAGAACTTTGCCAAATAGCAACAGGTGTAAATTCTCAAACTGGTGTATCTACCCGTGAGTCTTTAGGTTGTCGTTGACACTGGCTGATTTAATTTGTAAACGGTCTAATTTACTTGCCGGAACTGCAACAGAATTTGCCGGATAAAGACCAGAAAAATTTACTTCTAAGTGAGGTGATGTCGGTCTAACAATCATATACCCCAAATTAACGAGAAATTCGTAAATATCTGGAATTTTATGCTGAGTTTCCCGATAAAATAACTCAATTGTTTCAAAATAAATTAGCGGGTGAAACCTTTCTAAAGTTACCTTACCACCCAAAAGCACCTCATATTCCATCCCTTCGACATCAATTTTAATGACATCGATTTGATTAATATTTTCCTGCGATACCCATTCGTCTAAAGAGATGATTTCTACTGGAACACCATAACTAATATGCAGCGAACCATTACCTCTATAATTTTGGTCTTCATGATAAAAAAGTTCACTTTTAGTTAATCCTAATCCTAAAGGTACAACTTTAACTCTATCCTTTAATTGTGAATTGGCATCTATATTTGCTTGTAAGCGAGAACGAATTGCTGCACCCGGTTCAAAAGCATAAATTTTGCCATTAGTAATTAAACTTGCAGCAACTAAAGTTAAAGCGCCACAATTAGCACCAACATCTAAAAAAACATCATTAGGACGGACAACTTTACGTAAAAACTTAGTTGTTACCATGTCATAAATACCACAAAGCCAAATGGAAGATTCGATCGGATAAGTAGTATCGACATAAAAATTATAAAGACCGCAATAATTTTTCACTAAATAAGTTTGACTTTTCGGTAAAATAGTGGCGAATTTTCCCGCACCTCTACCAGTTAACCAAAAAATTATTTTAACAATGAAGCGGTAAATATTACTAACTATAAATAGCCAAAATTGTTTCATAATAGTGATTAGGTGTTGGGTGATGGAATTACCAAAGACCGATGGTTGGCGATACGTGCTACGCACACGCAAGGCGATCGAGAAAAATATTACCAATGAACAGGATAAAACGGGTTGGCGTAATTGGTGGAGGGCAGTTAGCTTGGATGATGGGAGATGCAGCCAAAGCATTAGATATTGAACTAATAGTGCAAACTCCCCAAGCTACAGACCCAGCTGCCGCAATAGCATCAGAAACCATTTTGGCACCAATAGACGATGCTGCTGCTACCGCATTATTGGCAAAAAAATGTGATGTAATCACCTTCGAGAATGAGTTTATCAACTTAGAAGCTTTGATGCCTCTACAATCACAAGGTATTTGCTTTCGTCCCAGGTTAGAAGTTTTAGCACCTTTACTCGACAAATACCATCAACGTTGCTATCTCAAAGATATTGGATTGCCAGTTCCGAAATTTGTGGCAGTTGAGGGGGACTGGGGACTGGGGACTGGGGATTGGGGATTCGGAGAGGATTTTTTACAACAATTTCCGGTGGTTTTGAAGGCGCGACGACATGGGTATGATGGTCAGGGAACTTTTATTTTAAAAGAGCGAAAGTCTTTAGATGCGACTTTGGAGAAAATGGGGGAAACTCCGGTTTTATTGGAAGAGTTTGTTCCTTTTAGTCAAGAATTAGCTGTAATTGCAGCACGTTCTGTTGATGGAGAAATTGTTACTTACCCAGTTGTAGAAACGCAACAAGAAGACCAAGTTTGTCGGCGGGTGTTAGTGCCAGCGGATGTTGATGAGGCAGTACAATTGCAGGTGGAAGCGATCGCACGCACCCTCCTAAACAGCTTACAAGTCATCGGTCTATTCGGCATCGAACTCTTCCTCACCCCCAACGGCAAAGTCTTAGTCAACGAAATCGCCCCCCGAACACATAACTCCGGGCACTTCACCATCGATGCCAGCTACACCTCCCAATTTGAAATGCACCTAAGAAGCGTCAGCGGTTTACCTTTAGGCAATCCCGCCTTAAAATGCGACGCAGCAGTAATGATCAACCTTTTGGGATACGAACATTCCCACAGCGACTACCAAGAAAAACGCCAAAAACTCGCCCAAATCCCCAACTGTCACGTTCTGTGGTATGGAAAAACCGAATCTCGCCCCGGTCGCAAACTCGGTCACGTTACCATACTTTTAGATCGTAGCGAGCGATCGATCCTCAACACCCAAAAACTCCAACAACTCGCCCAACAAGTAGAATCCATCTGGTACAGCAGTTAGGGACTGGGGACTGGGGACTGGGGACTGGGGACTAGGGGACAAAGGCGAGTTATGAGTTTTGAGTTATGAGTTTTAAGTTATTAATTCAAAACTTAAAACTTAAAACTCATCACTAACGAAGGGACAAGGGGACTATTGGGAAATTATTTAACTCAAAACTTTCTTCCTAACTCAAAACTCAGAACTCAAAACTTAAAACTTCACTCAGTCCCCAGTACCCCACTACCGATTTTGAAAATAGAGTATAGAATAAGAGACAGGTTACTCTGCGGCGTTGGTGACTGCCAATAATGTTTTGTGATCTATGCTTTTTCGATAAGGGAGTTTTGAGAGCTTAGCGGCAGTAGACCGAGCTTTGTTACTCGGAAACTTTTAAGCTAGAGCCAAAGACACCCACCTGGATTTAGTCCAGGTCAAAAACTGAGGCAAGACGGCGTTGCGGAAACCCATAAGAATCAATTACCTCTGTCAGTAGGCAGGGGTAATTTGTTTTTTGGGGACTGGGTGAAGTTTTAAGTTTTGAGTTAGGAAGAAAGTTTTGAGTTAATGAACTTCTCCTTGTCACCTTGTTCCAAAAATTGTCAGGAAATTTGTACAAATTAGTGCCTTCTACTCCTTCAGAAAGAGTTACCATTAAGTGAAAACGAATGGTATACCGGATTTGAGATTAAGCGCGACTTCTCAATTGCCGAAAGTGTCAGACTTCACAGCTGATGTATTCAGGCTAAATAATGGGCTGACGGTGATTCATCAGTACATTCCGGCTACACCTGTAGCTGTCGTAGATGTTTGGGTGCGAGCGGGTGCGACTAGAGAGCCGGAACAATGGTCTGGAATGGCGCACTTTCTGGAACACATGATTTTTAAAGGCACCGAACGAGTTCCTCCGGGAATGTTCGACCAAGTGGTAGAATACTGGGGCGGCGCTACCAATGCTGCTACTAGTCACGATTATGCTCATTTCTACATCACTACGGCTGTTTCTTATTTGGAAGATACTCTGCCTTATCTGGCAGAATTGTTACTCAATGCGGCTATTCCTGATGAGGAATTTTTTAGAGAAAGAGATGTAGTTTTAGAGGAAATTCATCAATCTCAGGATAATCCTGATTGGTTGGCTTTCCAAGTAATGATGGAAAGTGTTTACCAAAACCATCCTTACGGTCGATCGGTTTTAGGTACAGAAGAGCTATTATTACAGCATTCGCCAGAGGCAATGCGCTGTTTTCATGCTTGCCATTATCAACCGGAAAATATGACGGTGGTAATTGTGGGTGGTGTGCCGCAAGGAATGGCTTTAGAGTTGGTGAATAACTCGTTTAGTGGTTTTAAGGCAAGGTCTAGTTGTCCACCACTCTCAACAAAGATTCTGTCACCGATTAAAGAAGTTCGTCGCCAAGAACTGTTTTTAGACAGAATAGAAGAGTCTCGCTTGTTGATGGCGTGGACAGGCCCAGGAGTAGACCAAGTTCGCACTGCTTATGGATTGGATTTAATTTCGGTGCTGCTGGCAGAAGGACGCTGTTCTCGTTTGGTAAATAAGTTACGGGAAGAAGAACAGTTAGTGCATGGGGTGTGTAGTAATTTTTCGCTACAGCAGGATTCGAGTTTGTTTACTATTACTGCTCATTTGGAAGCGGAAAATATAGAAAAGGTGGAAGCGTTCATCAGTAAATATTTGTTGGATTTACAAACAGAACCAATTTCAGAGATAGAATTGGCAAGGTGTAAACGGTTGTTGTGTAATGATTTTGCTTTTTCTACGGAGTCGCCCGGTCAGTTAGCTGGTTTGTATGGTTACTATAATACGATCGCACAAGCAGAAGTAGCAGTAACCTATCCGCACCAAATTCAAGGCATAACTGTGGAAGACGTGCAACAAATAGCAACGGAATTTTTGTCGCCTCACCATTATGTAGTAACAGAGTTAAAACCTTACGGGGAAGCGGAAATGTAAGATAGAAGATATCTCATTAGTCGATAAATCTTTTTCCCTACGTTTTCCTGGGAAAGCTGCTTCTGAAATTGCTCCATTACCACATTATTATAATTAGCTAATGAATCCTGAAGTTAGAATGGAAGATTCTTTTAATCCAAATGTCAGCAATTCGTCGTTACCAGAGCGAACATTGCAGCGAATAGTAACTAATAATGGTATTGTCGTACTGGCGTTAGAAAATCCAGCAGCAGATATTATTGCAACACGCATTTTTATAAAAGCTGGTAGTCGTTGCGAACCTAGATATCAAGCAGGTTTGTCTCATTTATTATCATCGGTAATTACTAAAGGAACTGAGCAATTTTCTGCTGCTGAAATTGCCGAACGGGTGGAATCTTTGGGTGCGAGTTTAGGCGCAGATACAACTACGGATTATTTTTTACTCAGCATGAAGACTGTTTCGGCTGATTTTCCCGAAATGTTGGAGTTGGCAGGGGAGTTGTTGCGATCGCCTACTTTCCCTGAAGCTGAAGTAGAATTAGAACGGCGCATGACTTTGCAAGCCATTAAATCGCAACAAGAACAACCTTTTACTGTAGCTTTTGAACAACTGCGACAAGCAATGTATCAAGCTCATCCTTATGCTTTGTCAACTTTAGGAACAGTAGAAACTGTCGCTAATTTGGGTCGAGGTGAATTAGATAGATTTCATCATACTTACTTTCGTCCCGATAATACCATAATTTGCGTTGTTGGTCGAATTATTCTTGAAGAAATAGTCAATCAAATAGAAAAAGTATTTGGTGATTGGAAAATTCCAGATCCAGCGATTCCTAGTTTGGAATTACCAGAAATTCTGGCTTTTCCTCACCATAGAATTACACCAATTCCCACGAAGCAATCTATTGTGATGTTGGGTTATTTAACTCCATCTGTAAATAGTGCTGATTATGCAGCTTTAAAGTTAATTAATACTTATTTGGGAAATGGTCTTTCCAGCCGTTTGTTTGTGGAATTGCGCGAAAAACGGGGTTTAGCTTACGAAGTTTCCGCTTTTTATCCGACTCGGTTAGATGCTTCTCAATTTGCGGTTTATATGGGAACTGCGCCGGAAAATACGGAAGTAGCTTTATATAGTTTAAGGACAGAAATAGAACGTTTGTGCAAAGTTTCACTTAAAGCTGATGAACTGCAAGCGGCGAAAAATAAACTTTTAGGTCAATATGCTTTGGGTAAACAAACTAATGCTCAAATTGCTCAAGTTTTTGGTTGGTATGAAACTTTAGGTTTGGGTGTAGGATTCGATCGCACTTTTCCCAAAACAGTCTCAGTTGTGACTACTGAAGAAATTCAGGAAGTGGCAAATCGGTATTTTATTGAGCCTTACATTTCTCTAGTTGGCCCGGAATCTGCGGTAGCAGGACTGATAGAATCTAGTTGGGAAAATTAATCTCAAAAATAGCTTTTATCAGCATTGAGGAGTGAAAATTGCAAATGTCAGAATTGGCTAAAATTTCCATGTTTTTAGTTCCGGTTTCCCTGTTGATGTGTTATTCTAATTCAGTTGCGATCGCACAGGGAAAAGTAGCTCATAGCTCTAATTCCGAAATGAGCATAACATTTTCAGAGAAACAATCCACCCCAAAAGCATCTCCAACTGATAGTAACAACACCGAAAATTCTGAAATACCAACGGTGAATTTACCAACCTTAAAAATTGGGATGCGAAAACCCGAAGTATTTTGGTTACAAAAACGATTGCAAGCGATCGGATTTTTTCAAGGTTCTGTAAATGGCTTTTTTGGTAAAGATACCCAAGCTGCGGTGATAGCTGCACAAGAAAACTACGGACTAAAACCTGATGGAATTGTCGGTGCTGCTACTTGGCAAGCAATTTTACCGTAACTTCTAAATAATCCCACCCCAAACCCCTCCCCGTTCACAAGGAGGGGCAATGATTAAGTGCAATTTTACAGAGAATTGGTATAACAAAATGAAATAACAGGCGAATACATTTCATTAGAACAATGGTGGAAAAAGTTTATGTTGGTTCCCGTGAGATGTTTGACCAGATGAATCGGGCGATCGAATTACATCAAATTAAACCAATTGTCGATCGCACTTTCCACTTTACAGAAGCCAGGGAAGCTTTAGAATATTTGGCAAGTGGGGCGCACTTTGGGAAAATTTGTCTGACATTCGAGTAATTTGGTTTTTTAATCTTCCCCAGTCCCCAATCACCAGTCCCCAGTCCCCATTACCCTCCCAGTCCCCAATCACCAGTCCCCAGTCCCCATTACCCTGCTTTCCAAGTACCATGAAATCCCATCGGTATAACACTAGGTAATCCTAATTTACACACAGGTTCATCGTCCAATCTTTCGCTATCGAATACCCAAACTTCGCTTTGATTCTTGTTACCATCATAGACAACTGTTAACACCCAAGCTTGATTAGGATTTAGGGAATCTGGGGCATAAATTGGTTCTGTGGGATAGTGATTTTCGCCTAAGTTTGCTTCTTGGAGGTTGTTTGTTTGATGGTCAAAACGTGCGATCGTACTATATATCTCCCTAGTAGTATCTGAATTCTTGCCATGCAAAGACATGAAAGTGTAGCGGGAAAATTGCCCGACATTCTCTTGGGGTACAATGGGAAATTCACCATCTCGATCGAGCAATTCTTCACTAGATTTTACCTTAGCAGTTTCGGGATCGAGACGCACTTGCCATAAAGTTGATTTAGCAGGAATTGAATGTTCTCCTGTTGGGAAATTTTTCAAACGTTGATTAGTTTGAAAATCATTATAACGAAAGAAATCGATCGCAATTTCTCCGTTATTATCTACATAACCGTTGCTAAAATGCCATTGATACCAAGGTTCAGTTTCGCTTTTACTGACTAAGGATAGGGTGGTGCGATCGAAAACTAAAATCTCCGTTCCTAACTGTGGTTTCCATTCCATTGCATCGCTGTAACTTTGCAACCCAAAAAGCACTGGTAACAACTTTACTCTTACCGGGGAAACAAAAAATATTAAATATTGTCCTGCCATGACAAAATCATGAATTAAAGGCAGTCCAATTACAGTGTAACTAGACTTTTGTAAGATTTTACCAGTAGAATCACTCCGATAAATATTCAGGGTTGAATTCTTTCCCGGAGTCATACCAAAATTGAAAATCTCTCCGGTTTTAGCATCACATTTTGGATGGGCAGAATAAGGTAAATTATTACTTAATCCCGATAAATCATCTAATCCTTGAGTTTGCAAAGTTTCTAAATCCAAAGCATGAGGGTTTCCGCCTTCCCAAAGTGCTAAAAGTTTATCTGGTAGCGCTAAAACTGAAGTATTAGCAGCATTTTTGACTGATCTAATCCATTGATTCCAAAACATCCCAGGCGCAGTCATGCCATAATTACCATAGAGGTATTGACCTGCTTTTGATTCTTCTAAATATCCCGTAGTTTGCACATAGCGATAAGTCCCTGTAGCACCATTATCGCTGAATTTTACAGCCAGAATTGCCCCATCGCCATCAAACCAATGCCCAACTTTTTTGCCACCACGTTCTAATCTAGCAGGGCCATTACGATAGAGTGTACCACGCAAACTTTCGGGAATTTTTCCAGCAATAATTGGCAAGGTAGTGAGGGGAAATTCTTTTGCTGGTTGGGAAATACAATTTGCCCAAGCTTTATGAGTTGAGGGTTTAGTAATTGTTGTCATCTTTCTGAAGTAGGAGACACTGAGATAGGAGAGAAAAAATAGTCTTTTCTGGTTTTACATTGCTTTTTTCGGCAATGCAACTGTATTTAAATTTTAACTAAAAAGTACCTAGAGAGGTATGACTAGATAACAACCTCATGGTTAAAATATATCCAGATCAGATGTGTTTGTTCGTGTTTCTATGAATGCCTTTTATCAACAAGTAAAAGCAAGCCTATTGAAGTTAATTGGTTATAGTGTTGAAGCACTGCCCGCAATGATAGCGGCAATTGTTATCTTGTTTTTAACTTGCTATGTTGCTAATTTAGTACGGAATATTGTCAGGAGAATTGGTAGACGGGCGATTAAGAATTTATCGTTGCGATCGCTCCTCATCCAAACCAGCTATGTTACAGTTTGGGCAATTGGTATTCTGGTTGCTTGCGTCATTGCTTTCCCTGATTTACGCTTAGGAGATTTAATTGGTTTATTAGGGTTAAGTTCGGTTGCATTTGGTTTTGCTTTTCAAGATATATTCAAAAACTTTTTAGCAGGAATATTGCTATTATTGCAAGAACCTTTTCGCATTGGCGATCAAATAATTGTCCAAAATTATGAAGGAACAGTAGAAGATATAGCAATTCGTTCTACACAAATTGTCACCTATCAAGGGGAAATAGTCGTAATCCCAAATGCTATTTTATTTACTAACCCAGTACAAGTATTAACCGCCCAACGTCAGCGTCGGACAGATTTAGGAATAGGCGTAGATTACAATACTGATTTACTGTTAGCTGTAGATGTTTTGCTACAAGCTGTATTAGAAATCGAGGGCGTTTTAGCTGAACCAAAACCAGAAGTTGATGGAATGGGATTTGGGGAAAGTTCCATTGATTTTGTAGTACGTTATTGGACTTTACCCCAAAAAATCCACGTTCGCCGCACTAGAACCAAAGTAATAATTGCCTTAAAAGAAGCGTGCGATAAAGCAGGAATTAATATTCCCTATCCTATCCGCACGCTTTACTATTATGACCAAGAAAAATATAACGATAACGCTGCTATTTCCAATGGGAGAAAAGCTGGCGAGTGAACAATTACTGAGTAACATTAGTTAGTTTGATTCTCAGTTGCTTGCTGTACTTGTTCCACAGTTAATTCAAGTGCTTGGGCGATTTGTTCCACAGTTAAACCCAAAGCTAGTAAACGCGGAACTGTTTCTAACTTAGTTACTAGTTCAACCTCTTGTTCAATTTCTTCCTTAATTTCTTTCTTAATACTTTGATAAACCCTGGTTTGTTTGAACTCGGTTTCGGTGAAGTTAAACATTTAGCGAATTTCCTCCCTGCCTAATTGATTAAACTTGTTTAACAAATCTGACGAATATCAGTTAGATTGATTCTCAGTTACTTGCTGCACTTGTTCCACTGTCAATTCAAGTGCTTGGGCTATTTGTTCTACAGTTAAACCCAATGCTAGTAAACGGGGTACTGCTGCAAATTTGGCTTTCATTTCACCCTCTTCTTGGATGCTTTGATAGATTCTTGTTTGTTTAAATTCGGTTTCGGTGAAGTTAAACATTTGGCGGATTTCCTCCCTGCTTAATTGAGTGAATTTGTAAACTAAGATTGTTTCTATTAATTCTAGAATTTCTCGCTTGGTTGTGGCATCTGTAATTTGTTCTCGCGCTTGAGAGATTAATTTAATTCTCTGGCGCTGGTAACTGCTGTTTCCTCCCTTTCAATTATTAATTGTACAATTCTCAATCCGAAAGTGTTGTTTGCTGCTTCTCCTAATTCATCTAAATAGATGCGTTGTACTTGGGGAGTGGAAAGCAAACTTTGATATGGTATTGTGTCTGCTGTTTCTATTCTGCGAGTGGGATAAACTACTACCGCACGCCAAAGATTTACGGTTTCGTTTTGGCGGAGATAAAGGAAGATTTCGGAGAATAAGCGGCGGTAAAATGTTGTATCTGGTTGGAATTGGACTTCAGTGAAATATACTGTTTCTGCGTTGGTGTTGGGAACGGGGATAAATACGCCATCTATTCGGAAGGCGGTTTGTTTGATTTCAACTGAGACGAATTGATAGGTGTTGATATCGATGTTTGGTTGTCCTATTAATTCAAAAAAGATGCGGGGGAAGGTTTTGAATAAGCGGTAGAATATGGAGTCTGTTTTCACGTTGGTTTTGCTTTTTGGTGTTGAGGTGGAATTTTAGTATTTTAGTTGTTTGGCGGTAACAACATTCTTTCTTCAATTCCTTCCCAGGTTTTTGGTGAGACTCGCACTGCTGCTTGTTTGCATTGTAAAATCAGCTTATTCGCATAGAAGTAATTTTCGACCGCCTTTGCTTCTTCTTCAGATAAATTTATCACTTCAGGACTAAGATTTAGAGCATTTAACCAGATATCTTGAATGCGTTTAACAAATGTTTCACGTACTTTAGATGGTTCATTATCATTAGGAATTTGCATTTTTAGGGCTTTCAACCTAGCAATTAATTTAGTAAAATTTACAGCACTAAAAATTTCTATTCCTTCTAATTTTTCGGCAAAGACAATAGCTTGATTAATAGCGTTAGTGATAGCGTAGGCGTTACCGATGACGTTGCCTTTGGCTTTAGTGTTAGCGTTGGCATTGGCAATGGCATTGGCGTTAGCGATAGCGTTGGCAATGGCATTAGTATTGGCGTTGGCGATGACGTTGGCAATGGCAATGGTGTTAACGTAGGCGATGCGGTAGGCGTTGATATTAGCATAGGCGTAGGCATAGGCGTAGGCATAGGCGTAGGCGTAGGCATAAGCGATCGCACGTTTAGCCACAGGCTTTAAATCTCCTTGTGAACCATTTGTTGCCTGTTCTGCCCAACTCAATAAATCTTTCAACTTCGGACTAACAATGTAATTTTGTGCTTCCTTTTCCATTAACAACAGCAACTCATCTGCACCACCACGCATTAACCCAGCCACGAGCAAAAATACTTCTTTCCAGCGTTCATATTTTAGGTGTTGACTAACCAGTTGATTAATCAATCGATGGTCATCAATATACTGAGCAGTTAAATATTCTTGTAGCGTTAAATGGGAGAAGGAAAAAACATCCTCTGCTCGTTCTACCAAAATTCCTTGTTGAATAGCAATGGCATTCAAAACTTTCTCACCATTTAAATGCTGAGGTGCATTCAAATTACCAGCTAAAAAGGTTTTGATTTGCTGCACTATGTCTCGCTGAGGAAAGAACAACCTATCTGCTTCAAAACCTGTATAAGCAATTTCGGATAGTAGTATTTCTTCTAATTCTGTATGCAGCCCTTGGTAAATTTCATCTTGCAGAATCCGTTTTTCTGATGCCCATTCTTCTAGCAAAATTCGCAGTGCTTTGCGGTAAAGAACACTGCGATTATCAGGAAAGTTTTGCGAACGGTCATAAACTAAACAAAGAAACGTCAATAATAAAGGTGTATGCGCTAACTCTTTCGCTGCTTGATTCTCTGGTTTTTGTAGCAACTCCCAACACTTTTCTCCGGTTTTTGCTTGTTTGTCAAAATCTGATTGAAACCAATTTAGAATGAATTGCTGAATTTGAGTATCATCAAAATCAGCCATTGCAACATCGCTAAAGCGGCGAAAACCGCTACGGTAAGCGGCTGTGCGACAGGAGGCAATAAAGCGGTTTTTATCGTAGCGATCAACTAAATTTTGAATTTCGGTAATTGCCTGATTCAAGTTATTTGTTGGTATTTCATCAAGTCCATCTAATAAAATCAATAATTTGCCTTCTTCTAATGCCTTAACTGTAAATTTATCTGGATCTGGAAAACCACATATCCGAAATTCTTCGATAATAACTTGCTCAATGTTGATATTCTCAGAATTAAATAATTTCAATTCAATAAAAACAGGAATGCAGTCATGTTTAAATTCTCCTTTTTTACCCTTCAGTGCTTCTAATCCCATCTTTCGCAAAAATGTAGACTTTCCTGCACCTGGATCACCAAGTACCATAAGATATTGTTTATCATTAGCGACTTTAATTCCCTCTTGTTTGGGACATTCTTTATTTCCAAATCTTCGGCTTTTAGCTTTGCGATATGCTTCTTCTAATGTTTCAATAGATTCAAAACTACCAATATCCGCCTCACCTAAAAACTGTACAGATGTATAGACAGATTCCAACTCTACAAATTCACGCATTCCCAAGACTTTTAAAATTCCGTGACGTTTTTTATAATTCTGGGCATATTGCTTTGATGCTGTGAAAATTTTTTCCTCTATGATTTGGCTAACTTCTTCTAAAGTCTTTCCGCCTACTGCCAAAATTGCTTGGAAAATCGGAACTGCTATGCCACTAATAGCTTGTTCCGCAAAAGGTTCAAATCCTGTCATAAGATGAATGGTGAATCAATAAAAATCTATTGATACGAATATAGCTGATGAATCAAGATCATCGCCATATTAAATTTTGTAAAAATTAACCTGATTAACATTACCCAAACTCGAAAATACAAACTTGCGCCCCCTCCTCAAAGCTAAACTAATGGGAGCGTCAAGGTTACGGTTTTACAAATTTTGAAAGTTTTCGTGCTTGCCTTTTAGGTAGCTTTTCTGATTAGAAATATTTATCACAGAGCTTAGAGGAGAGCCATATTTTTTAGGAGAAGGGAGGAGAGCGATCGGGAGTTAGCGATCTCCAAGTTTACGATCGCAAATTTAGATTGGCTCATTCGAGTTATTATCTGGGATATTGAAGCTTGGCAAATTTATATTTTCCATCTTGCCATCTTGCCTTTCTTTCTGACAGCGTTGCCAATAAATTTGAGCAATTTTATCTTGAGGATTAACAGAAAGACATTTAGTAAACGTTTCTGCGGCTTGTTCAAATCTGCCTAAATTGTAAAGTAAAACTGCTTGTTCAAATCCAGTTTTAGTTGATTGTTTAGCTTGTTTAATTTCGAGAGGATCGGCATCAAATATTTCATAAACTGTCACCAATTCTGATTTACCTTTAATTTTTACTTTATCAATCAGTCGGATATGATAATCATTGGCATCATTTAAAGCTAAAAAAGTATAGTGAGAAATCAATAAAGGTATGCCATAATTTTTGGTTAAACCTTCAAGTCGAGATGCTAAGTTAACAGCATCACTAACTACTGTACTTTCTATGCGCGATCGCCCGCCCACAGTACCTAGCATCATTGTACCTGTATTAATTCCAATCCCAATTTGAATAGGTGAACAATCAATTCTTTGGCGTTCTTCATTAAATTCATGAAGGGCGTTTAGCATGGCAATTCCAGCTTTAACGGCATTATCTGCTTCACCGCTAAATAGTGCCATAATTGCATCACCAATGTATTTATCAATAAACCCTTGATTTTCAATAATTGCAGGTTCCATGCGACTGAGATAAGCATTAATAAACTTGAAATTATCAGCCGGAGTCATTCTCTCCGATAAAGCGGTAAAATCCCGAATATCAGAAAATAATACTGACATTTCTTTTTGTACTTGGTCGCCTAATTGAACATCAGTAATACTTTCTTTGTTTAACAACTGAAGAAATTGATGGGGGACAAACCGTGAGTAAGATAGGTTAAGTGCAAGTAACTGTTCGGTTAATTTTAAGCGTTCCGCTTCGGCTTTTTTGCGTTCGGTTATATCCCGGATAACTAGCAGTGCATAAGTAATTTTTCCAGAATTATCATAAATAGGAGTTGCCCAACTTTCTAGGGGAATAATCTTATCTTGTAAATGAATCTCTAAATCATCTACTGTGTAAGATTCACCTTGTAAAGCGCGGGTAATTGGTAAATTTACATAAGGGTATAATTGACTGGTTCCCGCAATGTACAGTTGGTAAACTGCTGTAAAATCCTCAATTGTACTATGAGGGATAATTTCCTTACCAAGCAGTTGTTGTGCAGCATTGTTTACATAATAAACTTTACCATTGGCATCAATAACTGCAACTCCAATGGGTACTGCTTCTAAAAATTGAGCTAATTTTCTTTCACTTTCCCTTACTGTTTCTTCAGCTTTATGTTCTAGTTCAGCGGTAACTGTATCGTAATGTGCGGTAGTGGTTTCTAATAAAATTTCTAAGTCAGTTTTTTGTCGTTGTAATTCTAGAGCTTGGTATCCAGCGATCGCAATTGCTGAAGTAATTAACGCTGCTAATGGGGAAATTACAGGTAGCCACCAACTAGCTAAAAAAGCTAAATAACTCACTCCAATTAAACTACCCCCGGCCCCCAAAATTAGCATACTAAAAATTATCCATTTTAGGGCAAACCTATTATTAAATCCTTCAGCAATAAGAAACTTATTACTTACTATAGCACCTATAAAAGACCAAACAAAAATCCATAAAATTTCTATTGGTTCTGACCAATATTTAATAAAAGGTCTGCCATCTAATGCCCCACTTAAAATTTGGCTGGCTAAGTTAGCATGAATTACTACTCCTGGTGTTCTTTTGGGGCTACCGAAGGGATTACTACTGTAAGGAGTAAAGAATAAATCATTGAAACTAGAACCAATAACACCGATTAAAACAATGCGATCGCGCATACTATTTGTCGGAATCCGATCTTCCAAAACATCACGCAATGATATAGTTTGAAAGTTTTCTAAATTGCCTCGATAATTCAATATAATTTGATACCCACCAGAGTTAGTCCTAATATACGCACCTTCATTTCCCGTAAAAGGCACAAACCTAGCTTTACCTAATCCTAAAATTTTCTGTTTCGGATCGATCGATTGAAGTTTCACGCCGAGATTTTCCAGATACATTAAAGCCAAGCTAGTTCCTAAACTTAATTTTGTTTTCCCTTCAGCAGTTCTTATAGATAGTAAACCTCGTCGCACTTTTCCATCAGCATCTAATACTAAATCTGCAATTCCTACTTGTCCTAATTTGCTTAGAGTTGGTGGGGGTGCAACAGGATTTCCCACTACTTTTTCTACCCCAATTAAGTTAGGTGTAGATGCAAATAATTTAACTAATTCAGAGTTACCTGGCGGTATTGGTAAATCCCGATAAATATCTAAACCAATAGCTTTTGGCTGTTGGGCTTTTAATTTATTAATTAATTTAGTTAAAACTGCGTCGGAAATCGGCCATTGATTAGTATACTTAATATCTGATTCATTAACAGTAACAATCACAATCCGAGAATCTACAGATTCTTGGGGACGCAAGCGAAAAAATTGATCTAAAGTCGTCCATTCCAAGAGTTGGAATAAACCTAAATAATTCGCAACAACTACCAATCCAGCAACACTGGGGGCAATAAATAATACACTGCGCCATTGGTAAATAATTTTGTTAAGTTTTAATCTCATGGATTCTTGGTATTAAAACGTGAATGCGATCGTCACTTTTAACAAAATTTTAATGAAGTACCCCCAATGGACTGACTAAATCTCGAATTGAGTAACCTTAAGTTAATATTTTTTGTCTTGGATTATTATAGCGACAATAATCTGATTGCGTACTTTTTGTTTCGCAACATCGAGAGCTTTGTCAGCATTGTTAATTAATTGGTTGATAAAAATTGTTAAATCAGGAACCGTACTGCCTATACTACAACAATAGGGGCAGTAATTAAAACTGCCCCATTGTTAAAGTTGCTTTTTTGAGTTTTAACCAAATTAAGTTTTCAACGTTCTAAAATAGATGCAGGCTAGTTTAATAATGGCTGGGAGGCGATCGCTTCTAGCCCTACAGATTTTAACAATTGTTCCCACTGACTGACCAAATCAGCATCTGTTGGTTGCAACTTTCTTGCTTCAGCTAAACTCGCTAAAGTTTCGTACCATATCCCCTTTTTACCATACAAAGCTGCACGCTCTAAGGGTGTGATATTTTGTAGCTGAGTCATTAATATTGAGTCAGTTTCAATGCGCCGAATTCTCCCTTGAATACCGGGGCTATCTGGTCTAAGTCCTTGTTGTCTGATCGCCACAAAAGCCCATTGATAATTCTTGCCAATTTCTAAAGCTGGCGCATTTTCTGGAAGCGTAAACTGAATAATTCCTGATTTACCAGTCAGCGGAATTTTTGTCTGGTAAATATTCTTGTTATTCTCATCTACCAGGCTAAAAAATACTTCTTGTGCCGAGTTTTGCGGCAGATAAATAAAGAAAGTAGGATGACCTGTTGTTGTTAATCCTTCTCTATTACTAGGTATCAGTGGAATTACGCACCCACCCGTAGATATTACCTCTTGCGGACATCCACCACCACGAGATGCGCCACCAGCTGAGTCATCTGGTTTACCGCTTCCCGGAGGATCGAAACTTACCTGTGGCTTTACACTACTCTGTACGGCTTGAGATTGATTTTTTGAGCTTGTCTCTGCCTTGACGCTGAATAAAAGGCTAGGAATTACTGTTTCTAGAGCCAGGGCGATCGCAAATAGAACCGAAAGTTTTTTGTTCATAATCACTCCAACATTAAATTTACTTGTAGTAGATGATTGCCTAATTCTATCAAACCGCATTTTTACCTTCAATGTAAAGTTTTTTTCAGCAACTTTACCAATTATTTAAAATTTCTTCAATTTTACAACCAGTTACCCACGATAATGAAAGGAGCCCAGTAAAAAGGGTGGCTATACTGAGATTCATTCAGTAGCTTTAACTGTGCTTTTTGTAGTGCTTCAGATTTATTAATTCCCTGAGATAACAACTGGTAAAATTCAGTCATTAATTCAGCAGTAGATTCATCTCTTACCGACCAAAGAGTTGCCAAAGTGCTACGCGCACCCGATCGCACTGCCACACCTGCTAAACCCAAAGCTGCCCGTTTATCGCCAGCAGCAGTTTGACAAGCACTTAAGACCAATAGTTCGATCGGAGTAGCATTACCTTGTTCCCGAAAGCGCAATAAATTTTCAAATTCTTTCACCTTAACTTTCTCATCCCAAGTGAGAATAAAAGTCTCTTCTGGATTAGAGCTAAACTGACCGTGAGTAGCTAAATGAACAATAGGAAAAGCCGTTCCAGCGATTTCTGATTGTAAATTTGCCTCAGTAAATTTTTGGTTTAAAAAAACTTTACTCGGAACTTCTTGAGCAATTTTATTTACTTCAATTTCTACTCCGGGAAGTGCCGAAAAGCCTTGGCGAGATTCAGTAATTCCACCTGTTAAAACTTTGATTTTCTTTTGAGTTAGCGATCGAGGTGCAACTAAAGATAAACCCGGAGCTACAGCAATATTGTATTTTTCTAATAAATAACTTTTGCCATCATAAAGGGCTGACATTGGTAAATTACGTAATAATCCATCTTGGACAAAAACTAAAGTTTTTACTCGATTGGTGGCTAATTCGGTTTCCATAGGTCGAATTAACCAATCATAAACTTGTTGAGAAAAGCGCAATCTGTCTTCACTCGAAAAGAAAGGATTGAGAGATTCTAACAACTGCCCCAATATTTTTTCTACTTCAGTTTGGGGCAAATTAGTTGTGTATTGCCGTAAAGCTTTTCCTGGTTGGGAGACAATTACCTCCAAACGGTCTGGTAAAATAATTGGATAAATTACTACTGCTTGCGGATCTAAGCGATCGATTTGCTGCGGTTTAGCATCTAAACAAGCTTCGCGGAAAAAGTTATCTAACTCGGCGATTTGTAAAGATTCAATTACCTCACGAGCTTGTTTCAGATGGTTTTGATCGGGATCGTTTTTCAACAATAAACTAACTAATTGCCGATAGACAGGTTCAACACTTTCTTGAAAAGAGAATTGTATATCGGGATTAATAGTAACTAAATCAGTCCGCAAAGATTTTAGAGTATTAACAGATTCGGTATAAGCAGAAATTGCACTCCCAATATCACCTTTTTGGTACAAAATTTCACCCATTTGGGATTGTAACCGAGCCACAATATCAGAGGCATTTAACTGTTGAGCAATAGTTAAAGCTTGCTTAGTTAAATTTTGTGCTTCTTGCCATTGTTGGTTTTTTTGATAGAGTTTTCCTAATTCTCCACGAGCAAAAGATTCTGCTCTTAAATCTCGAAGTTGCTGCGAGTTCTTAATAGCTGTTGCTAATATTTGAGCAATTACTTGGGGATTATGCTCAATTTTTATTAAACTATGGGCAAAATTCACTTGAGCGTAAATACTTTCTCGATTTGGCGGAATCTTTTCAATTTGAAATTCTATTTGTGGCACTAATTTTTTAGCTAATTCGAGGTTTTTAGTTTCTACTAAAAGGCTCAATTCATTGAGGTTTGCTGCCACTTTTACTAAAGGATTAGTTGCTGTTTCAGCTGCTTTTTGATAATTCCCTAAAGCTTCTTGAGGTTTCTGTAATGCTCTGAGTGTATTTGCCAAATTCAATAAAGTTACGCTAGTTTCCGAATCGTAATTTAACTTTTGAGAAATTACTAAACTTTGGTTTAATACTTCTTGAGATTTGGTTAAATCTCCCACAACTTGCAAAGCTACACCTAAGCTACGCAATCCCATTGCTTTTAAAACGGTATCTGGTAAACTCTGTAATTTAGTATTTAATTCTTGTAAATTGAGTTTAGCTCTGCGGTAAAGTCCTAAATTTTGTAAAGCTTGAGCTTGATTAATTTTACTACCGATAACTCCGGTTTCATCGCCAGCTTGGGAGTAAGCTTTTTCTGCTTGTTGCCAACTACTTAAAGCTGCTTCTGTTTGTCCGATCGCGAAGAGGATATTGCCTTGAGTATTTAAAACTTGAGCCAAAATATTTGGTGTAGATTGAACTTTTAAAAGAGTTAAACTTTGAGTAATAGCATCTTTAGCTTGTTGCCATTGTCCTAATTCTTGATAAGCATTAGCGAGGTAATTTAAAGTTAAAGCAAGTTGAGTGGGATCGCTCTCTCCTTGCAACTCTTCGATCGCCTGTTGCCAAAATGTCACCGCTTCTGCAAATCTGCCATTGACAAACAGCATTCGCCCTTGTTCTAACAAAATTGTCTTAGAATTATTTTGCTGATTAATAGCAATAATTTCCCGGTTTGTTAAAGATAATTTCCCATCAGATTTGGCTAAAGCAGGAAAAATTACTGTCACTAAAAACAGAGTTAACAGCCCTAAACAAACATTTTTATGAACAGATTTTAAGAGCGATCGAATTCTAATCATTACTTCAAAAACCAGGGCATTGTAAAGGTCTGTACCAACTATTTTGCGGTGGAGATTGAGTTACCAACTGCACTTGACCATCAGCATTTTTCACCCAACCAGTTGCCTCAACCGGAAACTGGGAACTGGGATTTTGAATTCTACTGTGTTTCTCTGTATCTCCATCCCTCTGCACCTCTGTCTCTCTGCGCCCTGGTTCGCCAAAAGCACGTAAATCACGCCAAACTGTACTACCTCTGAGAGTTTGATTGGGATCTTCGGGTAAACCGCCTCTTCCGGTGATGACAAAGCTGTTACCTTGAGAAGCTGAACAACCAGCAACAATTCCATCGCTAATGTCGGTAAAGTTTTCTGGTAATTGAACTAACGCATTTGTAGTCCCGACATCTGGCGTATTTACTTGGACAGTACCGCTTAAAGCTGGTGTACCTCCAGTAGCAGTAATATCGCTATTGGGAGTAAGTTCTAAACGATATTGAAAGCCAAAAATACCTTGAGCATTAATAGTAACTTTGCCGCCTTGACTAGCAACAGAATTAGCAGTGATATCGCTATTGTTTAAAGCAACTAAAGTATCGGTATTGATATTAATATTACCCCCATTTCCGGCTCCGCCTTCTGTGCCCGCAGTTGCGGAAATAAAACTATTGTTACGCATTTGTATGATGCGCGATCGCACGGTGAAATTGCCACCTTCTCCCGATGCGGAAGTTCCCTCTAAACCCGCATCATTATTCATTAAAATCGAGTTAGCTTCGATAATTAAGTTACCAGCATTTCCCGTTCCGCGCGATCGAATACTAACTCTTCCCCCATCTCGTAAAATTAATTGATTAGTTTCTATAGTTAAATTTCCTCCTCTACCTATAGAACCCGGTTCTGTTACAGAAGTAATTGCAGTTAACAGTTGACCATCAAGAGAACTACCTTCCAATTTTAAAAATTCCGCTACTTTAATTGTAATATTTCCTCCCTGTCCTTGACCATAGGAACTAGCTGCTAATGCTGCACCGCTGCGAAGAGTTAATTGTCTTGTATTAATCCGCAATTCTCCTGCATCTCCCACAGCTAAACCGCTAGTAAAAATGCCACCAAAAGCCCTAGCAGTCGGGGAAAGAGGAATAGGATTACCACTACTTATTTCGATCGAATCAGCCGCATTTACAGTTAAATTTCCCCCTTTTCCCACGCCAAAACTAGAAGTTGAAATCAGACCATTATCTCGTGCTAACAATCTTCGCGTGTTTATCGTTATTTCCCCTGCATTTCCTACCGCATTTATACCTGTTCCTGTAGCAATAAAAGCCGAATTTAATTGTAATAAATCTGAGGCATTGATGATAATATTTCCACCCTCACCTCCAAATGTAGAAGCAGAAACATAAGCTCCATTGCGAGCCGTAAAATCCCGAGTATTAATGATGATATCTCCAGTTTTTCCTGACCCAAAACTTAAACTAAAAAAGCCGTTAATTAAGTCACTATTAGTAATAGTTCCTGTAACAAATTTGAGGACATTTTGTTCATAGTTGCCAGTGCCAACAATTTCTACTGATTCGGAAGTATTTACCGCTATAACGCCTCCCGGCAAATCACCCAAAGTAAAAGAAGAGAGACGGGAATTTTCGCTGAGGCGTAAATTTCTCGCTTGGATTTGCATTTCACCTCCTCCCGTCCCACTAGTATCAACTTTCGCATTACCTAAAAGTTGAATATCGCCAAAGTTTTGGGCGCTTAAATAATTAAAAACAAAACCTTTATCGCTAGGTTTGAGGCTAACATCACCTTGAATTACGCTGCCTAATTCAATTCTTCCCCCTGGTGTAGTGGGTACCAAATTGCCTTGAAATAATACAATAGGAATTCCGCCAGCAGTAAGACCAGTTGCTAGGGGATTAGTGCTACCAGAAATGGTTAAATCTCCGCCTACGAGTGCCAAAGTTTGCCCAGTTTGTACAGCTAAATTAGAGCCTTGTACTTCAATTTTTCCAGGTAAATTTGGCCCGAATTGTAAACCGATCGGCACATTCACTGTTAGTAAAGGCGTTGGATTTGGATTAGTAGCGCTAAAAATACTCCCATCATTAAACTTAATGCTATTTGCTGTACTACCAATGAATGAACCACCAATATTTAATTGAGCATTTGGGCCAAAAATAATCCCATTAGGATTAATAAAAAATAAGTTAGCTCTGCCATTAGCTCTTATTAATCCATCAATATTCGAGATTTTGCCACCAGTCACGCGACTGAAAATATTTTGGATAGTGAGAGCGTTATTAAAAAATGCTTCCCCTCCAGTGGGAAGAGAAAATTCTTGGAAACTGTGAAATAAATTGCCCCCAGAAGTTGTACCGCCTTCAATGCGGATGCTGTTGCCGTTGGGGATGGCAGTGCTATTATTCGGTAGCGTGGTATCTGGGATAATCTGTGCAGTGGTGACGTTGGGGTGAAGAGTCCATAAACTGGACAGGGCAATTGCTAAACAGAGCGATCGATCCAGGTAGTTCATTTTTTTCGGAGGTTAAGGTCGCAAAAAGCGCCTAGAGCGCCAATAATTGTTTTTGGTATCAAGCACCCCCCTTGCTATTATTCTAACCTCTTCTATGTTCAGCTTTCAATTGAAAAAATGAATCTTAATCAAAAGTCTATGACAGAATGTATATTTTTTACTCATGTTTAAAAATCATTCCATAGCTTGAGCAAGATCGTTAATTAAATCATCGGGATGTTCTAAACCGATAGATAAGCGTAATAAATTTTCCGGTGTTTTTGTGCCTTTTCCTTCGATCGAGGCGCGATGTTCAATTAAACTTTCCACACCGCCCAAACTAGTAGCCCTAGTAAAAATTTTCACCTTAGCAGCGACAGCAAAAGCTTTTTCCTTTCCCCCTTTCACTTGACAAGAAATCATTCCCCCAAAAAGTTGCATTTGCTTAAGGGCGATTTCATGTCCTAAATGATGTTTTAAACCAGGATAATAAACTTGTTCTACTTGGGGATGATTAGTTAAAAATTCTGCCACTTTGAGAGCATTTTCAGAATGGGCACGCATTCGATAAGGTAAAGTTTGAATTCCCCGCATAACTAACCAACAATCAAAGGGCGCAGCTACCGCACCGCCAACTTTTTGAATTTTTCTAATTTTCTGAAAAAATTCATTTTCCGTTTTACTAATAACTACACCTCCCAAAACATCACTATGTCCACCAAGATATTTAGTAGTAGCATGAACCACCAAATCTGCACCCAAATTTAAAGGAGTTTGCCCCATAGGAGAAGCCCAAGTATTATCACAAACACATAAAGCATTTGTTTGATGAGCAATTTCAGCAATTTGGCGAATATCGGTAATTTTTAGTAAAGGATTGGAAGGAGTTTCAATCCAAATTAATTTGGTGTTTGGTTGAATTGCTTCGGCAACTAAATTAGGATTAGTTAAATCGGTAAAAGTTACTGCTAATCCCCAAGGTGCTAAGATATCTTTTAACAGCAAATATGTACCAGAATAAATATCATTTGGTGCGATGACATGATCGCCCGGAGAAAGGGCTTGAAATACGCTCATTGTCGCCGCAGAACCGGAAGCAAAAGCCGCTGCAACTGCTCCATTTTCTAACTGAGAAACACATTTTTCTAAAGCTTCTCGATTGGGATTATTGCTACGAATATAATCATAACCTTGGGGATAAGTTCCATCTGACGATCGCTCAAATGTAGTAGAAAGATAAATTGGTGTGACTACTGCGCCTGTAGCTGAGTCTATCTGATGTCCGGCGTGAATTGCTAATGTTTCAATGTGCATGGTAACTGATGCTGAATATTAACAAGATAGTGATTAAACTCGTTATAACAGACCTTTTTAATTGTTGCCAATTAGAATAAAAGCTGCCCAATAATAAGGGTGTTTTAAGCGTTCCATATTTTGTGAGGCAAAGTTGCTGGGGGTGGCTGGTTGGATCGGTAATTGTTGTTTTACTGATGGTTGATAGGTACCAGTAATTAGGGCAATTTGCGATCGTCTTAAAGCCTCTGCTTTGCTAATATTTCCTGTTTTTAATGTATGATAAAATGTGTCCATTAAAGCTTGGGTTCCGCCATCGGAAACAGCCCACAATGAGGAGATAGAAGCTAAAGCACCTGCTATTTGCATTTGATAGCCAAAACCTAAAATTTCTTCGCCATTTCCTAATTTTCCACCCACAGCAGTTTCACAAGCACTCAACACTACTAAATCTACATTAGAAAGTGACCAAGTTTCCACATCTCTGAGAGTCACAAATTCACCATTTCCAAATAAGATAAATGAGTCTTCTGGCGAACCTGTTAAAAAGGCGGCGTGAGTCGCTAAATGGACGATGTTATATTCATTTAAACGAGGAATTACTGTTGCGGGACTAAAGTTATTATCTAATAATTGAGTAGTATTAGGAACGGTTTCGGCTAAATTTTTTACTTCCCGTGCAGCAAAGGGTAATCCTGAAAAAGCTAATTGTCGATTTCCCGCCTTTACTGTATAGTTTCCTTGGCTAAAAGCTGCTGCTAAAACTCGTGGATTAGGTTTAGGTTTAACATTAAAGTTACTCAAACTTGCGGCGGTGATATTGCTAATTTGATAGCGCTGAACTAACCATTGTTTTCCGTCGAAAAGGGCGGCTAAAGGAATATAACGTAACTGTCCATCGGGGGCGTAAAGAATGGTTTTTGTTTCGGCTTGAATAAGTTGGGTTTCTATTGGTTTAATTAACCAATCATAAAACTGTTTGGCTAAGATTTTAGGATCTACTTCCGGGTTTTGTAATGCGCCGCGAAACTCGAAAAGTGCTTGATTTAATTGTGTACGTTTAACAGGAATTGAACGCCGAATTGGGGGAGAATAAGCTGTAACTAATACTAATTCTATGCGATCGTCTAAAATAAGCGGATAAAGAATTGCTGTTGATTGGGGTAATTGTTGTAAGGAACGTTGTAATCGATTCAAATTTGGTAAATCTAGATTTTGACTTTTAGATGTGCGACTAAGTTCTTGGGATAGGTTAACTATTTCTGGGGAACGAATGAACTCGTTAAAATTGGCGCGAATTTGTTGTTGAATTTTCTCTAATTCAGCTATTCTTTGTTGTTGTTGTGGCGTTCTTTGATTATCTGGAATGTTGCGTAATTGGATAAGTTCTTTACCCAGCTTTACCGCTTGGTTATACTTTTCTGTAATCTGTTGTTCTTGAGATAATAAATCAACACCTTTGGCTGTTTGTTCATTTCCGCGCACGTTTCGCAAATAATCATTTAATTCTTGCACTTTGAGTAAGTCTAAAATCTGTTGTGCTTCGAGAATTCTATCTTGTTTAAGCAATAAGTTGGCTAAGTTGCGATAGGTGTCAGTAATTGTGTTGGTAAATGCTTGTTGTTGTTCAATTGATAATATTTTTAAATCTTTGCGAATTGCTTCTATAATATTAACCGCTTGTTTGTAAAAAACAATTGCTAACGTCGGTTGATTTTGTTGTTCTAATACATAGCCAATATTGCTTAAAGTAATACTTTCGCTGCTTTTTTCGCCTACTTCTTGGAAAATAATTAATGCTTTTTGTAAGTTATCTAAAGATTGAGGATATTGTTTTAATTTGAATTTAACGTTGGCGATACTGTTTAAATTTCGCCCTTCTCCAGCCTTGTTACCAATAGTTTGATGCAGAGATAATGATTGTGATAAAAGTTTTTCTGCTTGGGAATATTTTCCTAAGTCTGCGTAGATACTACCTATATTTTCTAATGTGTTAGCTTCGGCTGCTTTGTCGCGGATTTGTTGAGAAATGGCTAAGGCTTGACGATAATATTCTAAGGCTTGATTATACTGTTTTTGTTGTTCGTAAATATTGCCGATCGCATCTAAATTCTTTCCTTCCCCCGCTTTATCCCCAATTTGCTGACGTATAGTTAAAGCTTGTTGCAAAAACCTTAATGCTTCGGGATATTGTCCCAAGTTAAAGTACACTCCACCCAGATTATTTAAGGAATTTCCTAAACCCGATCTATCACCAATTTGCTGTCTGATTGTTAAGGCTTCCTGATAGGATTTCAAGGCTTGAGGATACTTTCCCTGACTATATAAGATTCCGCCAATGTTATCTAAAGTATTGCCTATTTGGGGGCGATCGCCAATTTCTTGAGCAATTTTTAAAGATTGTTGATAAGTTGCTAAAGCTTGTTCATAATTTCCCTGATTTTCATAAATAATTCCCATCCCATTTAAGGTACTACCAACACTAGCTTTATCACCTATTTCCCGCAAAATTGGCAAAGCTTGTTGATAAAATTCTAAAGCTTTTTCATTCTCACCTAACTGACGATAAACTAAAGCTAAATTACTCACGATTCGCCCAATACCTGCACGATCTTTAATCGTTCTACGAATCGCTAAAGCTTGTTCATAGTAATTAATTGCTTTCTGATATTCCCCTAAACTAAAATATACAGCGCCAATATTATTAAGAGTACGTCCTTCGTCTCGTTTATCTCCAATTTGTTGCCGAATAGTTAAAGCCTGCTGATATAATTCTAAAGCTTGATTGTAGTCACCTTGCGCCGCATAAACAGCAGCAATATTGTGTAATGCTTCTCCTTCAATTGCAGGTTTTCTAATTTGTTTGGCAATGCCTAAACTTTGTTGATGTAATTCTAAAGCTTTGGGATATTCACCTAACAAGCGATAAACTAAACCAAGATTATTTAAAGTTTCGCCAATCCCAGTTTTATCATTAATTTCTTTCCGAATTAATAAAGCTTGTTGTAAAACATCTAAAGCTTGATTATATTCACTTAAACTTGTATAAACTTCACCTATGTTATCAAGAGTGTCAGCGATACCCGCCTGATTATTCAATTTTGTTTGCAATTGCAAAACCTGTTGGTAAGTTTGTAAAGCGGTTGAAAATTGACCTGTTTGATATTGTTCGATCGCTTGTTGAAATAATCGATTTACTTCGGTTTGTTGCGCTTGTACTAAATGATTTGTTGTTAAAGGTAGTACAACCAAAAGAATTACAGATAAAAAAAGTTTTTTCCAGTCTTTTTTTATCTGCATTATAACTCTTGCAAAATATAGAAAATCTCTAGTATTCATCTGTGTTCATCTGTGTTCATCTGTGGATATTTGTGGTAAAAAAACAAGATTTTAGACTTTTGCAAGCAGTTTAATGATAAATTTAACCTCCGGGCGATCGCCAAATTTTAATCCAATAAAACAACGATGTAATATCGAAATATTCTTTAAGGTTTAGCTAATTGCCAAATTTTTACTGTTCCATCTGTACCACCACTAATCAAAGTTTGCCCATCTCCGCCAAAAGCGATCGATAACACTTCCACAGGAGATCCTTGGCGATTCCGAACCTCTAAAGTATGTAATAATTGTCCAGTATGCAAGCTCCAAATTTTGATAGTACCATCATAACTGCCACTAGCAAGAATATGTCCAAAGGGATCGATCGCCAAAGCAGAAACAGTTCCCGAATGTCCTTTTAAAGTCCGTAATAATTCCCCAGTATTGCGATTCCAAATTCTAATAGTAGAGTCATCTTCAGTACTACTTACTCCTCCAGTAACGTCTTTATTACTATAAGTTCCACTAGCAATAACTGTTCCGTAAGGACTAACAGCGACAGATCTAATAATGTTTAAATGTCCGGTGAGAGTACGCAGTAATTGACCTTTGCTTACGTCCCAAATTTTAATAGTTCGATCTACACCGCTGCTAACAAGAGTTTGACTGTCTGGAGTAAAAGCGATCGACCAAATTGGATAAGAATGTCCGGTTAAACTGTGTAATAATTTCCCCGATCGCAAATTCCAAACTCTAATCACTTTATCTTCCACGCTACCACTAGCAATCATTTGTCCATCGGGACTAATCGCAACTGATACAATTAAACCGGAAGTTTCTGTTAAAGTATGCAGCAGTTTTCCGGTTTGAATATTCCAAATTTTAATGGTTTTATCCCGACTACCACTAGCAAGTATTTGACCATCATCGCTAATAGCTAAGGAGTGAATACTACCGGAATGTCCTGTGAAAGTACCCAATTCTTTACCAGTGTTTTTGTTCCATAATTTGATGTTGCCATCTGCTAAACCACTGGCGATCGTTTGTCCATCTGAACTAATAGCAACTGCTAAAACTTTTTTAGTATCAAGCAAAGTATTTACTAAAGTAAAATTATCTCCTAAATAAGTTAGGTTAATTTTATTTTGAGCAGCACTTTTTAAGAATGTGTTAATTGAAATTGCTAAATTAAATCCTGATTTCACATCAATTGTTCGCCCAGTGTCAGGATTAAAAATCTCCTCTCCTTCCGCCCTACCGTGAATACCAACCACGCGCCCTTGGGTATCTAAAACAGGGCCGCCACTCATGCCAGAACGAGTAACATTAGTGTAAACCAATTCATAGCCATCTTCTAAAGTTGCCAACGGACGACCGGAAACATTACCTTTAGTCATCTGATAAATTCTGGCGGTCATTGCAGGCCCAGGATGAGGCCAACCTGATATATAAACTGTTGCGCCTTCTGTGATATTTGTAGAATTTCCCAATTGAGCAACTTGGTAATTTTTATCACTAGTAAATTGCACCAAAGCTAAGTCAACACCAGAAAGTTTTTGCACTTTGCTGTAATTTAAAGGGTGTTTAACAGCATCAGAAGTGACAATTTCATATTCATCTTGAGTGGCGATAACGTGCTTGGCAGTGAGTACATAATAAGTATTACCTTGTTTGGCAATAATTACGCCGGAACCGGGATTTTGTCCGTTAATTACTACTGTAATTTCTTTCGCCATGTTAGCGATCGCTTGTTCGTCTACTGAACTTTGCGAAACTACGATTAATGGCTGCGAAATTACAATTGCTGCCCCAACTAATGCTGCTGATAATTGATAATAAAGTTTCATTATTTTTGACCGTCATTTGGGAGTAGGAGTAGAATTAGGAGTAGATTGGGGGCGAGAATTTTGTCTATTGTTAGGAGTTGAACTGGGATATCCGCCGCTGAGAAACTTATCTAAACTAATGTAAACGCGATCGCCTGTTTCATTAATTGGCTTACTAGAAACAACCCGAATCCGAAAAATTCTTTGTAAGGCGTTTCTGGGATTCGTCTCGGTAGGATTTAAAGGAAATAATACACCACTGCAAGGTGCATTTTCTTGGGGTGCAAAACAGACAACTAATTGCCCATCTCTTCGCTCTGTAGTAATGTAATTAAGGTTGCCTTGAGAGCGAGAATTTTGAAAATTTCTGGCAACTTCTTCGCAGCGTTGTTGTGGACTACTTCCTTGACCTGAGTTAGTAATATCCCAGATAATTAGCGGTACTTCTCCTGTGGAAGTCCGGGCAATAGTAGCAGGAGAACCATTGCTAGTGCCGCAGAAAAAAGTAACATTTTGTGCCAAGCTAGGTTGAGGTGTAGCGATCGCACTAACAAAAGCGATCGCTGTAGATAATTGTAACCAAGATAGATTTTTCATAAGTTAAAACAGCAGTAAACTTGTTAGATTGATACATTTTCAAAGGGAAAAGTTACTAATTTTAGGTGATCGGGATTAGCAATCAACTCCTTAGCTAGTAAATAACCTGCGATCGTCCAAGTTTGGAATTTCCTCGCTTCTTTACCAATTAATCTACCATCTTGACCATCGTAATATTCAGGCCAATGATCTTTCAAGAGGCGGCGTTCCGCGATCGCGATCGCGTGATGCGCTAATTCACCTCGATCCATTTTTTTCGCTGCTGCTGTTAACATCCAAAGTAAAACAGGCCAACTTCCACCATTATGATATGACCAAGGACGATTTTTTGGATCGGCACCAGTAACAATTCTCCACTCTATATCCTCCAAAGCTGGATAACATATTTTCATCGGCATATTACCTATTAAATCAGTCCAGCGTATTTCAATCAAATTCAAAATTTTCTGTGATTGTTCTTCATCAGTTAAAGAAACAATAATTGCCATTAAATTGCCCAAAGCAAAGAACCGACTGTCCAATTGCGAAGGGCCTAAATTTCCAGCTAAATAACCCCCTGCTTCCGGCAACCATTTGGCTAATTTATAAAAGGGAATTGAGTCAGAATAAATATTAAATTGATTGAGGGCTTGTTCTCCGTATTCTTCAACTTGATAGCGATAAATTACATTCAATCTATCGATATCTAACCAATAATTTTCTCGCAATTGCTTTAGTAAAGCAGGTAAACGAGAATGGATTGCTTTAATAATTGTCTGATTCTCTTCATGAGGAATTAGAAGTTCCAAACTGGCGCGAAGTGCAGCATAAAATAATGATTGGATATCTAAAGGATGCCCGTATAATCCCATGCGCCGATCGATCATACTAGCGCCATCAGGAACTAATACCATAGGATACATATCAAATCGAGTCACTAAACAAATTTGCAAAATTAAGCGAATTCCCTCTTGAAAATCCTCTCTTTTAGCTAAAGAAACATCATCAGTAGCAATTACATAAGCCCGTAATAAAATAATCCACCACAAACAAGCATCAGCGGGTGCAACTCGACCGATCGCGTGTTCGCCAAAATCAGGTTTTAAATATTCTTTCCCATTAGCTACAACAATTTTAAAACTAGCTGGCATTAAACCCCGACTAGGTTTTGAGGAATCTAACTGCGTTGTTTTCGGCTGTAATTTCAAAGTTTCTTCTAAGAAATTACGTACAATATCACCTCTGCCTTTAATTAAAAAAAGCAATGCGGAAGAAATAAAATCACGAATAAAACATTGGTCGTAATTTAATGCAGCAATATCTGGATCGCAAGCTGCGATCGTACCAATTGGTCGTCCTTGATAATAAATAATTGACTTTTCCAACGCTATCCATGCTTCTTCTACTAAAGTTTTGTCGCTCAATTCTCATCCCTCACTAAATTACATAATTAAAATCATTATAGAAGTTTATGAAGTGCTGACAACAAACTAGGTAACTACAATGTTAATTCGAGAATATCAGCCATCAGATGCAGAAAGCTTAGTAAAAATCTATCGAGATGCTGTAATTGGCATCGGTGCAACAGCTTATAATGCCAAACAAATCGAAGTGTGGTCATCATACCCCGAAGACTTAGAAGAATTTCGCCATTTGCTGGGTCAAGGTTTAACCATAGTGGGACTTGATGAAGAAGAATTGGTAGCTTTTGGGCAATTAAATCCATTAAATCATATTGCTTTTATTTATACAGCTACTCGTGTTGCCCGAAAAGGTTATGCCACAAAGATTTATCAGCAATTAGAAGATTATGCGATCGCTCAAAATGTAGAACGTCTACACACCGAAGCTAGTCACATCTCGAAACATTTCTTCTTAAAAATGGGTTTCTGGGTGATTGAAATGGAAATAGTCGATCGCAAAAATACACAATTTGAACGATTCAAAATGGAAAAAACTATCCTACCATCTGCCTCTCGACGTTAATATCCTTTTACTAGTCTAAGCAACCAGATAGATGTTTGGAATCAAATCTAAAATCTAAAATTAATAGCGATCTAACACACACAAACCTAGTGTAATAGATCAATGGTACAGTCCTTCTGCTGTCACATTAAATTTGTGAGAAAGATCAACACCACAAATCGATTTAGTGACAGAATAGAAGAGTGAGGAAATTTAGTAAACCCTATTTTGGATTAAGGGGGAAGATGATGAGACTCTTTCATTTAGCGACTTTAAACCTACTCGCACCCCTATTTTTGACTGGCCCTGTGCTGGCTTTTAATCCGCTTCATGTCCAACAATTACTGTCAACTAGGGAGTGTTCCGGTTGCGATTTGTCAGGAGCAGATTTGAGTAACGCTTATTTAATTGGTGCTGATTTAAGAGAAGCTAATCTTAAAGGTGCTAATCTCAAAGGTGCTAATTTAGAAGGAGCCGACTTATCTGGCGCTAATTTAATGGGCGCTAACTTGACTCAGGCTTTTCTTACCAATGCCGATATGCGCCAAACTAATCTTGATGGTGTAAACTTTGCCCAAGCTACCATTAATGACGCGAATGTTTTTGGCGCTTCTATGAATGATTTGAACATTACTGATGCCACTATCTTTAACACAGCGATCGGTGTTGGTGGAGAAGATTTAGAAGATTATCAAGGTTGGCCTTAAAATACAATTAAATTCCTAAGTCCGTTGTGATGACTTTAGTGATTCTGTTTAATTAAAGAAACGACTAAAGTCGTTACAACAGACTTTTCAATTAGCGAGTTGCTAAAATCTTTTTGATTCGGGGAAGTGCGGCTTGGAGTTGCGGGTTGAATTTCATTGACAGTAATCATTTCTACCATGCGAACTTTAGCTAATGCTTGAGCTTCTTGCGGCATCAAAGATGGTGTGGGATATTTCGCTTCTAAATAATCCAAAAGTTTTTCCACTCATTTTTAAGAATCCCATATTTTACAAGATATTCAAAATTTCCCCATTTCAAAATATGTTGACGCAGACAACCTTCGTAACGCATTCCAATTTTTTGCATCACTCTACCAGAAGCCGGATTACTAGAAAAATGGGCAGAATGAATGCGATGTAATCCCAAAGATTCAAAGCCGTATTTTACTACAGCTAAAGCTGCTTCTGTGCAATAACCATTTCCCCAAAAAGGTTTACCAATCCAATAACCTAATTCAGCACGATTATGCTCTCGATTTATTGCTAAACCAATTGTGCCGCATAACATATTAGTTTCAGGAAATGCGATCGCAAAAACAACTTCTTTCCCCTCTGCCAAATTTTTTGGATGGGTTTTAATCCAATCTTCAGCCATCCCATCTTCATAAGGATGGGGAATTGATAGGGTAAAAGATGCGATCACGCGATCGCCTGCTAACCTTTGTACTTCTGGTGCATCAGTTAGCTGAAAAGGGCGCAAAACTAATCGTTCTGTGTGAATAGTTGGCTGTTGTTTTTCTTGATTTGACATCCAATTGCTATTAGCGTTTTACACGGTAGTGAATAAAAATTTCTTCGGCAACTCTTTCCACACTCAATAACTCTAAACGGGGAGATGTTTGCAAAGAAAATCCTTCACCATCTACCGGAGTAGGTGCCTTTGCACCGCCAAAAATAAAAGGACAAACAGTTAACCAAAACTCATCAATTAAGTCTACTTTTAACAAAGATGCAATCAATTCGCCTCCACCCAATACGACTAGGGATTTTATATTCAGGCTGGCTAACTCTTCTAAACCTTTGACTAGATCGATCGCTCCGGTTTCTGTTTCTGCTACTAGAATGCGCTCAAATTCTGAGCGATTTTGCCAGTTTTTCGCACCTTGACTAGTAGTAAGCAGCCAGCGTTTTTCCGGCTGTTGAAAGAACTTTAGTTTTGGATCGATTTCACCAGATCTAGTGCAAATAATTTGCACTGGGGAGGAAGATTTTTTCTGATTTTGCTGTTGTCCAAGTTCGGTAGAATTGACATCCGATTCAGCATTTCCATCGACGCGGAGAGTCCTTGCACCCCACAAAAGACCATCTGCTTGAGCCACCTGCTCCATCAAATGCTTTTGGTCTGCGGGCGAACCAAAACCCGCTGGAGACCGAGCTACATCGGAAATTTTTCCATCAGCACTCATCGCTAAGACCACTACTGTATGGGGTCGGTGAATTAACAGTGAATTCTCAGTTGTGTTATCTTCTAATGCCATAGCTATGTATTAATTTGTAATTCCATCAGTATTAAATTGATTATCTAAAATTTATGCCTAAAATGTAGAGGGGGTAAAAAAATATTTAAGTGATAATTGTTACTTAATTAACTCAGTGTTTATCCAATACGATCGCTATTTTTAACTTTACATCTTCCCTACTTCTTCCCGACTGTTACCTAACCTTTAGGAATCTCCAGAGCGAAGTAATAACAATAGTCAAAAATCACCATTAATTACTTCTCTTCCTAGCGATTATCGATCGCTTAATTCCATTTGTCAATGTTGCGGGAAACAGGACTAAATAATTATGGCAACACAAACTTTTGACGAAACGAAAGCAGAAATATTTACCGATCGCATACTTAATGTCCTCAATGATAGCGCACTGGCGCTGATGATTTCGATCGGTCATCGTACCAAATTGTTTGATACTTTAGCAGAATTAAGACCTGCTACTAGTCAAGAAATTGCTGATGCGGCAGGATTAAATGAAAGGTATGTGCGCGAATGGTTAGGCGCAATGGTGACAGGAAAATTAATTGATTACAATCCTGTTAATCAGACTTATTTTTTGCCTCCAGAACACTCAGCATTTCTAACTAGATCGGCAGGCGGAAATAATATGGCTCCGATTACCCAATTTATTTCTGTATTAGGAGCAGTAGAGGACAAAATTGTAGATTGTTTTTCCAAAGGTGGTGGTGTACCCTATTCGGAATATAAACGCTTTCATGAAGTCATGGCGGAAGAAAGCGGACAAACGGTGGTAGCTGCTTTAGAAGATTATATTTTGCCGTTAATTCCTGGGTTAGTGGAAGATTTGGAAAAGGGAATTAATGTGTTAGATGTTGGTTGTGGTAGCGGTCGAGCGATGAATAAATTGGCGCAGAGATTCCCTAATAGTCGATTTTGGGGATATGATTTTTCGGCAGAAGCGATCGCCATTGCTACCGCCGAAGCTCAACAACAAAATTTGACTAATGTTCGCTTTGAAATTAAAGATGCTGCTACTTTTGACGAAAGCGATCGCTATCATTTAATTACCACATTTGACGCAATTCACGACCAAGCAAGACCCGATCTAGTTTTGCGTAACATCCAAAAAGCCTTGCGTCCTGATGGCGTTTATTTGATGCAAGATATCCACGCAGCAACCGAAGTAAACGATAACTTAGAGCATCCAATTGCCCCATTTCTTTACACTATTTCCTGTATGCACTGCATGACAGTTTCTTTGGCAGAGGGTGGCATGGGATTAGGCACAGTTTGGGGTCAACAAAAAGCTTTGCAAATGTTAGCTGATGCGGGATTTACTCTTGTAGAAATCAAACAATTAGAACATGACTTGCAAAACGACTACTACATAGTCAGAAAGGATTGAAATTTACTGAGTTTTCCTACAATGTGCAAAGTTTGTACCTTGGCACTGCGCCGTCAGAGTTTGAATAAAAGTCAATCTCAACTCTTAAATAGTAGCCAAGTTTTTTCCCTAACAGATCTCAAAAATTTCTCCTCTCAAATTCCCCAATTGAATCAGTCTGAGGGTAAAATTAGCTCCTGAAATTTTATTAAATTTAAGGTAAAGTGAAGATAGAAACATAAGCCAAGTGCTTAATTTACTAACTTTGCCCTAAATACCATGACCACATCCAACCAAGAATTTGAAGTTACTAAAACCGAACAAGAATGGCGGGAAATCTTAACGCCCGAACAGTTTAATGTGTTGCGGAAACATGGCACGGAAAGAGCAGGCACCAGTCCATTAGATAAAGTTTATGAGAAAGGTACTTTTGTCTGTGCTGGTTGTGAGTTACCCCTGTTTACTTCCGATACTAAATTCAACAGTGGTACTGGTTGGCCTAGCTTTTTTGCTCCGATCGATGGTGCGATCGAAACATCTACCGATCGCTCACTTTTCATGACCAGAACTGAAGTTCATTGTCGCCGCTGCGGTGGGCATTTAGGTCACGTATTTAATGATGGCCCAAAGCCTACAGGTCTGCGTTACTGCATGAATGGAGTATCATTAAAATTCATTCCCGAACAAAGTTCTGACTAGAATAATTGAAAATCGTAGAGACGTTTCATGAAACGTCTCTACAATATTTTTTGCTTAAATATACTGCACTACTTCTTCAGTAGGAAAACGCACTTTTGGCATGACAGCATATTTATCATCTGCTGCACGATAACCCAACGGACAAACTACAACTGCTGAATATCCCTGCTCGTTTAATCCTAACAATTCATCGTATTTAGCAGGATTAAATCCTTCCATCGGACAAGTATCAATTTCCAAGATTGCCGCAGAAGTCATTAATTGACCTAACGCAATGTAAACTTGTCTAGCAGACCATTCATTAAGACCAACAGGAGGATTATTCAGGAAATTTTTAACTACATTGCTGAACCCTTGCAAAGAATCTACAGGCACTTGACGGACTTCAGCCATGCGTTCTATGTAATGGTCTACATCAGCAGCAATTATATCTTTTTTAATTGCCAATACTACCAAATGAGAAGCATCAACAACCTGTGTTTGCCCCCAAGAATGTTCGACTAATTGTTGGCGAAGTTCGGGATTATTTACTACGAAAAACTTCCAAGGTTGTAACCCAAAAGAGGAAGGTGCTAGTACTAAGCTTTGTTCCAGGGTTTTCCAAATTTCAGCAGGAATTTTTTTGTTCGGATCGAATTTTTTGGTAGCGTAACGCCAATTTAGTTGTTGGATTACCTGATCGGGAGCAACTACAGTACTAATCATGATGTTTAGTTTTGTAAAGTTAACTAGATTATAGTAGATAACCCCCCTAAAAAAGCAAGAGCTATCGATTAGAATTTGCCCCCAATTGCAAAGCATAGAGATTAGCGTAAACTCCCTGTTGCGCTATGAGTTCTTGGTGAGTTCCCCGTTCGACAATTTCTCCTTGTTGAATTACTAATACTTGATCTGCGTTAGTTACGGTACTCAAACGGTGAGCAATGACAAAGCTGGTACGTCCTTTTAGTAGGCGTGCGATCGCATCTTGCACCAGCGCTTCGGTTCTAGTATCAATACTACTAGTAGCTTCATCTAAAATCAGAATTCGCGGATTAATTAATACCGCACGAGCAATACTAACTAACTGTCTTTGTCCCTGACTTAAAGGCGCACCTCTTTCGCCCAATTGTGTCATATATCCCTGAGATAATGAGGTAATAAATTCATGCACGTTGGCTAATTGTGCAGCAGCTTCAATGTCAGCTTGCGTGGCATTCGGACAACCAAAAGCGATATTTTCTGCCACAGTACCGCTAAACAAAATATTATCTTGTAAAACAATCCCCATTTGACGGCGTAAACTCGCCTGAGTCACGCTTCTGACATCAATATCATCAATTTTTACGGCTCCATCAGTAACATCATAAAACCGCAAAATTAAGTTAATAATTGTGGTTTTTCCGGCTCCTGTTGGCCCAACTAGAGCGATCGTTTCTCCCGGTTTAGCCTGTAAATTGACTCCTTTAAGGACTAGTTGATTAGGGGTATAACCAAAAGTGACATCTGTAAATTTAACATCACCTTTAATTGCTGGCATTTCCCCAGCATTAAGGGCATCTTGAAGTTGTGCTGGTTCGTCTAACAAAAAGAAAATTCGCTCCAATCCTGCCATTGCAGATTGAGCTTGAGTGTAAAATTGACTGAGTATTTGAATGGGGCGAAAAAACTGCTGCACGTAGATTAAAAAAGCAGTTACAACTCCCACAGTAGCAGCACCAGTTAACGCTAAATAACCACCATAAGCTAACACTGCGGCAGTGGCTAAAGTGTTTAGAAAATCAATTGAAGGTAAAAAGGCAGAGGTAATTGCTACTGCTTGAATATTGGCATCACGATTAGCTGCATTTAATTCGGCAAATTCCTTAATATTTAGGTTAATGCGATTGAAAGCTTGAGCTTCTCGAACACTGGTAATTCCTTCTTCTAATTTAGTAGAAAGTTCGCCAATTGTTTCTCTGGTGGTGCGAAATTTGCTTCTTGCCCAACGGGAGAAAAACCCTGTAGTGAAAATCATTAAAGGTACAACTAAATTACTCAACAATGCCAGTCTCCAGTTAATAGCAAACATGGCAATAATAATGCCAAGTAAGCTCAATAAGTTGCCCAACATTTGAGCAACTGTTGCCCCAAATGCCTGATTAACTGTGTTGACATCATTGAGCAAACGACTCATTAAATCGCCTGCTTCGCTGCGATCGAAAAAACTCACTGGTAAACTCTGAATTTTCAGGAAAATATCTTGTCTCAATTGCGCGAGTAGTCGTTGCATAGTCCAGCCTACTCTGATAATTTGCTCTCGAATTGCAGCGATACCTAAAATGTAAATAAATACCAATATTCCTAATGTTAAGAACAATCCGCGTACATTTCCTTTGGCAATTAAATTATCGATTGACCAACCAATTAAGAAAGGGCCAATTGATTGTGTTGACGCACCGATCGATACAAAAATTAGTGCAATGGTAATATCTCTACTGTAGGGTCGGAAGTACTGCAAAAAACGCTTTAACGTTTTTGATTGCTCAGTTGCTTTTTGCTCGGATGCAACAATTGGACTGGGACTTCTCATCCTAATTCCTCATAAGTTTTTAACAACACACTGCGTCAATCCTACTGCTTTTTTCACAAAGTTCTCATCAAATGTGTAGAATTCAGGGTAATTCTGAGTATGAGCTAAATGAAAAGCATCAGCAAAATCTAAACCATTTTCATGCCATTTTAAAACTTGTACAATCAAATTTGCATCTGTCACATAAACATTTGGCAAACTAAACAAGTTTCTCAAAGCTGTACAAATTTCAGATGGTTTAAATTTGTAAGCAAAACGTAGTACCCATTCAATTTCCAAAATTACGGTATCAGGAATAAAGATATCCTGAGAATTGAAAAGTTCTACACTTTTATTGAACTGTGATTCATCATCCTGAGTTAACAGCCTAATCACAACATTAGTATCAACTGCGATCATGCCATAACTCCTCTATTCCTTGAGCTACGGCATTTTCCATATCTTCCAAACTTTTAGGTAATCCTTGATACTTTAAACAGCCTGCAACATCATGCAATGATGTTTCTGGAAATGGCTTTTTAGGTTTGAGTAAAATTCCATCTCCAATTTTAATTGCAATCAGTTCTTGTCCTGATTTCCATTGATGGGCTTCCCGTAAAGATTGGGGAATTAACACTTTTCCTTCTGCTGATAATTCGGTCGTTTCCATGTAAATAGAAGCCTCAAACTTTCAATGTAGATGTCCAGATTTTAACATTCTTGATTTCGCACTTTTCTATGATATGCCTAAAAAGACTTTCTTTGAAAGAATTTATGTTTTTATTGGTAGCTTCACCTGAGATTCTAAAATTGCTCCATATAACGGACTAGTTCTCATTAATTCTTCATGAGTTCCCTGTGCTACTAATCTTCCTTTATCCATTAATAAAATGCGATCGGCATTTTTCACGGTACTAATTCTTTGAGCAATGACAAAAGCTGTACAGGTTTTTTTCCGCATTAAATAATCGAGTTCTTCTTGAATTTGCGCCGCAGTTTTTGCGTCAACCGCCGAAGTGCTGTCATCTAAAATCAGAATGCTGTAATTTGTTAGTAAGGTACGAGCGATCGCAATTCTCTGCTTTTGTCCACCCGATAAACCTACACCTCTTTCGCCAACAATTGTCTCATAATCATCAGGTAAACTCACAATAAAATCGTGAATTTGAGCAGTTTTCGCCACCTCAATTACTTGTTCCATTGTGGCATGAGGATTAGCATAAGTAATATTTTCCCGAATCGTACCAGAAAATAATGTGGTTTCTTGAAAGACAATACCAATGTGCGATCGCAAACTGACTAAACTAAAATCTCGCACATCTCGCCCATCAATGCGAATTGCACCGGAAGTTACATCATAAAATCGAGGAATTAAGTTAATAATTGTACTTTTCCCCGAACCAGTCATGCCTAAAATAGCGATTAATTCTTTAGGTTTGGTTTCAAAAGAAATACCTTTTAAAGCTTCTGTAGTCGCTCCAGGGTAGCGGAAAGAAACATTTTCAAAGGTAATTCTGCCACCACAAGTTTCAAATGGTATGGCGTTGGGGCGGTCGCGAATTTCAATTTTTGCATCTACTACTTCATAAACTCTTTGAGCAGATGCAGCTGCTCCGGCGATCGCTGGAGCCGCAAAACCAATTAACAAAACTGGTTGCAAAATTAACAGTAAATAAGAGTTAAATGCCACTAATTCGCCAATAGAAAATCTATCTTTAATTACTGCTATCCCGCCGTAACCAATCACCACTACTGAAACTAAATTACTCAACAAAAAGATGAATGGGAAAGTATTACGAATGGCGAAAATAGTTTTCATATTGGTTTTCAGCAAAACATTGTTGAGCGTTGTATAACGCTGAGTTTCTGCTGATTCCCTAACAAATGCTTTCACCACTCGCACACCGAATAAATTTTCTTGCAATACGGTGTTAAGATTTCCCAATTGTTGTTGTATTTGTCCGAACAATTTGCTATTTATTAATAGAAATCGCACCATCAGCCATCCTGACATGGGGATAACTGTTAAAGTAATTAATGCTAATTCCCAATTCATTAATAACAAGATTATAGCAATAGTAACTAAGGTGACTAAACCACTAATTACCTGCATTAAGCTGGTACTTAAAAAACTGCGAATTTGTTCAATATCGCTGGTAACACGAGTTAATAATTGAGAAGTTTGCGCTCGATCGTGATAGCTAAAACTCAGGTTTTGAATTTTACTAAAAATCTGATTTCGCAAATCGTAAACAACTCCCTGAGATGCCATTTCTGCCCAAAAACTTTGCCCGAAATTAAACAAACCGCGCGCGATCGCTGCCACAACCATCCATGCCGCACTGTAAAATATAACTTTCAGGTTGGTTTTGGTAATGCCCTCATCGATCGCCCAGCGAAATAGTTGCGGAGTTACCGCATAAGCACCTGTTAAAAGTAACGAACTAAGTAATGCTGCTAATGCAGTCCAACGATAATTGCTGAGCCTTCCTAGCACTCGCTGGAGTGGTAGCATTGAAGAATTATCCTGAATTTCTGGTTGCTGCAATGGAGTCACCTTTGTAACCTTATTTATAGTTTAATTATTAAACAACAGCGAAACTCAAATTTCAAACTTATTGTTGCTCCTTTTCTTAATTCATTCAAAAAATAAGCTATCTCCTAAACTCGATTAATTTGATAATACCAGACTCATCAAACTCGGCGGCTAAACTCAGGATGCGAGCGCGAAAATCTTGATACTGTGAATTCATTTGTGCCAATCGTTTTGCTTCCTCTTCCACTGCCGTAATATCCCCAATTTTAATTGCTTTATAAAGAGTTTTCAACTCCTCTGAAGTCGGGAAAATAATCTCTTGTTGTTCCGGTTGAGTTTCGGTTTCTTTATTTTCATAAATCCACTGCAAATTCAGATATTTTTGCAAAAAAATGAGTAATTTTTCTAGGTCAATAGGCTTTTCCAAAAAGTCATTGCATCCAGAGGCGATCGCTAAACTTTGATCTGACTGCGATACACTGGCACTCGATGCTATCACTGGTAATTTTTGCGGATATAATTGACGGATTTCTCGCACAAATTCATAACCATTCATTTCCGGCATGGCAATATCGGTGATAATTAAATCTGCTGCAAATTCTGCGAGTTTTGTTAACCCCTCTCGTCCATTTTCCGCTTCTGCTATCAAAAATCCCAAAGGCTTTAAAAATTCTACTATCACCATTCGATTCACTTCTTTATCATCAACAATTAAAATTTTCTTCCGTTCACCTTCGTAATTAATAATCTTACCTTTTTCCGATGAAGCAGCAGTATTTATCCATTCATTAGACAAAGGTAAATCTACGTCAAACCAGAAAATACTTCCCACTCCTAATTGACTGCTGACTTGAATTTTACTGCCCATCATGGCAACAATTTGACTACAGATAGTTAGCCCTAATCCTGTTCCTTCGGCGCGTCGATATTGAGAACCAACTTGTTCAAATGGCAAAAAGATTTTAGCTAATTGTTCAGGACTCATACCGATGCCTGTATCTTGAATAGTAAAGCGGATTTTACTAGTATTTGCTTGTTGCTTTAAAACTTCCACTTTAAAAGTAACGCTACCGCTATCAGTAAATTTAATCGCATTTCCTAATAAGTTAAGTAAGACTTGCCGCAGTCGTTTTTCATCAGCAATTACCCCATTTGGCAAGTTTTCTACTTCCACAAAATGGAAAACAATATTTTTGTTATCCGCCCTAATTTTAGCGATTTCAACTACCCCAAATAAAAAAGAATGAAAATGCAAATTTTTGGGAAGTAATTCCATTTTTCGAGCTTCGATTTTCGCCAAATCAAGAATATCGTTAATTAAAGTCAGTAAATGATTTCCTGCTTGTTCAATTACTTTAATTCCTTTGTAATGTTGATTCAGATTATCAGATCTTTGCATGATTTGAGCATAGCCAAGAATACTGTTTAAAGGTGTGCGTAATTCGTGGCTCATATTGGCTAAAAATTCGCTTTTGGCTTGATTGGCTTTATCTGCGGCTTCTTTGGCTTTTTGCAATTCTAGATCGGTTTGTTTGCGATCGCTAATATCCGTATGTGACCCTACCATACGTATCGGTTTACCTGTGCTATTATCTCGCACTACTACTTTGGCACGGGACAAAATCCACAGATAATGACCCTGTTTATGACGCATCCGAAATTCAATATGAAAGTTTTCTGTTCTACCCTCTAGATGGTCTTGAATTGCGCTTTTTGCCTCTGGTAAATCATCGGGATGAACTAAATTTTCCCAACTGTAAAATTCGTTAGGAATTTCGCTGTCTGAGTAGCCTAACATCATTTTCCACTGAGGAGCTAAATAAACTTGATTGGTGGAAATATCCCAATCCCAAATACCATCATTGACACTTTTATTGACTAATTGCAAACGTTCTTGACTAATACGCAAAGCTTCTGTGCGTTCTTGTACTCGCTGCTCTAGGGTATGAAACAATTCATTTAGTTGAATTGCCATTTGATTAAAGGCACTAGCAAGAGTGTTAAGTTCCGCAATTTTTCCCCCTGAAACTTGTTGATCTAAATCTCCTTTGGACATTGCTTCTGCGGATTGGACGAGACATAAAATTGGTTTAGAAATCCAACGTGAGGTGTAAATTCCTAGCATAGTAGCAATAACCAAAGCAGCGAAACAAAGTAAGATTGTGATGCGGGTATTGGCGTTAATGTGAGCCATGAAGTCTTTTTCTGGCACAACAATTACGATTAGCCAATCTAAACCAAATTTATCTTTGTAGGGTAGGACTTCTAAAAATAGACGATCGCTCCCCATTTTAAAATCCAATTGTTGTATCCCTTGAATTTGTTTCAAGTCTGCAAAGTTTTTTAGTAAATATTGAGCAGTTCCTTTGGTTAAAGGATCGCGACTTTCCCATGCCTTTAAACGTTCGACTTTCCCCTGATGCTTGCGAAACGGCTTTTCATTGCTGGAAGTTCCCACCAATAAACCTGAACGTTCCATAATAAAAGCTTGTCCAGTTTCGCCAATCTGCAAACTTCTTAAAAAATCACTTATCTGCGACAAAATAAGATCTGCTGTCATAATTCCCACTAACTTTCCTTGGGAATTATAAAGGGGACGATCGGCTGTGATTGCTAATTGTTGGTTTTCAATATATGTGTATATGTCCGTCCAAATTGGTTTTCTTGCTTTAGCGCCTGTTTTATACCAATCACGTTGTCGAGGGTCATAATTTGGCACTCGTTCTAATTGTTTTAAACGTTTACCTTGTTTATCTACTCTCCAAGTGTTGTAGTTGTAACCTGTTCTGCGATCGGATACTTCTAAAATAAAAGAATTATTTGCCTGTCTTGTCACTCCAACATATTCTCCCTGTTCCGTCGCCAAGGCAACATTACTAACTTTATTAAACTGCTGTATTTGGGAAAAAAAGTAACGTTCTAAACTAGGAAAATCATTAACATTCAATACCCCAAGACGTAGCGCATCGGCATTAATCTTTGTCACTAGATGGGGAGTTTCTAAATAAGTATTCATAGTTTGTTGAATACGTTTGGCTAATTCACCCCGTAGCTGGGTTGCCAAATCATTCACTGCCCTTTGTCCGTTGCGTAAGGAAAGCCATCCCGTTAATCCCACTGCGGCAAAGATTTGCAATACAAAAGGAACAATTAAGATTGAGCGTAGCTGTAATTTCATATTCCTGCTTACAAATATACTTTACCTGTTCTATTGTGACATTGGGCTTATCATAATTAATACTTAGCTAATCGTACCAGAAAATTAAGCGGTTGTTTGCCAGATAATGGGACGATCGCCAATTTGCTAAACTAAAATATTCCTAGTCTAATTAGTAAATCAAACTTATGAACGCATCGAGACAAGAAACTAATTCGGGGTTGGGATTAGCGATCGCCACTCTAATCGCCATCTTTGCCACCTTGATTGTTAACATCCTATCAAACTTCTTCCCTCCAGAAGGCAAAAATATTGGGGAAATTGCCAACACAATTTTACAAGGTGTACTCATAATTCCTGCCAATTATGCCTTTGCCATTTGGGGATTAATTTACTTAGGATTAATCGCTTACAGTTTTTATCAATTTCGTCCTTCCCAGCGTTGGAGATCTACCATCCAACAAGTTAATGCTTTAGTAATTCTTGCCAGTTTAGCGCAAATTTTTTGGGTATATTTGTTTACTTTGCAGTTGTTTTGGCTTTCCGTAGTGGCAATGTTAATTATTCTCTTGCCATTAATTAGAATTTATTTGCTATTAAGAAGTAGCAGATTTCAAGTATCACGCGAAAGAAGATGGTTTGCCCAAATTCCCTTTAGTATTTATCTAGCTTGGATTTCTGTAGCAACAATTGTAAATATTGCTTCATCGCTTTACATTTCAGATTGGGACAGATGGGGGATTAATGATACTGGATGGACTGCAATTATGCTGATTATCGGTACAGTTATTGCTGCTATTGTTGCTATCCAAAGAGGAGATATTGCTTTTATATTAGTGTATGTTTGGGCTTATGTAGCAATTGCTGTGCGTAATTTTGCTAATCCTGTAATTTGGATTACTGCGTTAGTCAGTGCGATGATCTTAGTAGCGCTACTAATTACCTTCAAAGAACTTCCAAATTCTATGGAAGTTAGTTCATAAATAATATTTCAAAAAGGAGTTTTTGTTTGAATAGATAAACTCTTTCTTAAATGGGGATGCTGAAAACAAATTTCTTTGGCGTGTAAATGTAAACGATTTACATTAGCATTACAGCCATAAAGTCGATCGCCTAAAATCGCCATTCCTAACCCCTGAGAATCAGCAGCATGAACCCTAATTTGATGAGTACGTCCTGTCACCGGAAAAAACTCGATGCGAGTGTAATTCCCTTCCCTAGAAATCACCTGAAAATGAGTTACACTCGCTTTACCATATTGCCAATTAACTGTCTGAAACGGGCGATTTTCTGGATCTCCCCAAAGCGGTAACTCGATCGCACCTTTGTCAATTAACAAAACACCAGAAAGCACAGCTTCATAAACTTTCCGAACTTGTCTTTGCTCAAACTGTTGACTCAAAAGGCGATAACTTTCTCGGTAACGTGCTAACAACAAAACTCCCGAAGTTTCTCGATCTAAACGATGCACAGCAGTCAGCATCATTCCATCTAGTAACAGTTGACGCAACCGACTAATTACACTATCTTGGTTATAGCTGTAACGTCCTGGTACAGAAAGTAATCCCGCAGGTTTATTTACAACAATTAACCATTCATCTTCGTAAAGAATCTCTAAATTTTCCCTTGCTTTTCCGGGAGTCATTCCCGATAGCAAAAAACCCATTAATGGCTGACAGCGTTCTAAACAAGCACCATAAAATTCCCCAGCAATTTTATCCCCATTCACAGAACTTTTCCCCCACCAAAACTCAGCCATTGCCAAAGGTTTTAGATTATGTGTTGCAGCATAATGTAAAAGTTTTGGGGCGCAACAATCACCCGTTCCAGTGGGTAAACCTCCCGGTATTAATTGTTGTAAAGTGAGAGATTTTCCCGAAAAATTAGTTAAGGAGTAAACAGCGTGCATTTGTGTTTGTAATTGACGAGATAGTTCTTGACGCTGCTTTTTTAATTCCCGAATTTGGGCATCAGCTTGAGTAATTAACTGTTTAATTGGTTGTAAAACAGCATCTCTTTGGTGTTTGAATTGTCGTTTTTCAATTCCTTCTAAACGACTTTGATTATTGAGTTCTTCTAGAGCTTGGTTTAGTGCTTCTCCGGTGAGAGTTTGGCAGAGAAGTTGGCGTTTTTCTTGGCGTTGTTGTTTAGTTTGTTGGTGACGATCGCACATTTCCCCCAACTTCCCCTCAAATTCACCAAACAACCTTTCATACTCTTGTCTTTCCGGGAGTTGCTTCAGCCTAATTAATTCATTTTTAATTTCTGACAATTGCTCTAAAGTGCAACTTTCTTCTAATAATAATTCCTCCCTTCCCGGAATAGGTGGAACCCAACCTTCTACCAGACTACAACCATTAAGAAGTCCCGAAAAAGCTTTTAAAACTCCTAGTTTGTTATTGGATAATTCTACGATTAATATGCCATACATTTTGCCTTCACGAGAAAAGCGATCGTCTGTCTTCAATTGTTGCATTAAACTTTTGGCGATCGCTTCCGCTAACGGCGTGCGAGGTAACTTCAATAAATCCCCAGTTTGAGAACAATATCCTTGATACCAATAACTAATAGATGAATCACTGACAGCGAAATTGCTATGTGTAAAATCGGCAAGTTGATGAAGAATTACCATATAACAGTGTGTGACAGCTAAGTAATAATAGTTTAGATCGGGTGGTAGGGAAAGCGATCAAAAATGTTAAACAACGGCAAAATTTAATAGAAGCTAACTTAGAGGATTTATGAGGGTGCGATCGCTCAATTGTTTGCGTTTCCAACCTTGACAATGTTTGTTTGTAGCGATCGCATCTTCGCACAAAATCAAGATAGTCAAATAGTCGATTTTGGACTATTCTAAAATCGACTATACCCTTCTTCTAGAGAAACAGGAGGGGGGATGAAAAAATCTCTCTTTTCAGAAGATTACAAATGCTTTCTGAATTTACTGCGTGAAGCACGAGAGCGTGCTGGACTCACTCAAGAACACAGGATTCAAGGCAGTATGAGCTTGGAAGAAGTCCGAAATTTACTAAAGCGAATTGCTCAAAACTATGAGAATGAAGGCTTGGTATAATTACAAACCTGCAACAGCTAACCTAGCTTTTTTGGCAAGTTCTCTTGCTTCTACACGATCGCTAATAACTTTCTTCACCATTTCTGTAATTTCATGACACAATTCCTCAGATTTAGGAATTGGTAGAATAAGTTCATTAATTCTTTCCCCAAGACTATCAATAATGTCTTGTGTGAATTGCTTAGACTTTATTTGACGTTGCACAACTGGCGAACTCAGAATAGCTAACAATAGAAATGGATTTAAACCTAAATTATTCGCCATTGTCCGAATTTTATATAAATGACTTTGATAAATTATTTCTCGATCGTACTCAGTGACGATCGCACAAGTCCCAATCAAATAACTACCATCTTTAACCATCAAAATATCATTCACTTGAACATCTTGCTTTCTTTTAAAAGATTCAAATATTTTTCGGTCAACTCCATGCTTAGGATCTGCCTTTAACTCCCAGTTACTAATGTCAGAAGTTCTGATAAATGGAATATCGCCAGTACCATAAGAAAGTTTACCCAGTTCATCACCTGTAGACACCTTTAAAATTCCATCTTTCACAAGTTGCCCAAAGGTCAATAAGGTATGAGTGTTTTCTAAAGATGCTAAATTTTCATTAACTTGGGGATCGTAATATCTCGGACATAATACATTTGATTGAACTGAATCAGCATCGACCAAAAAACCCAGAGGAGATTTAGTAAAAGGTTGATTTTCTTGCAAAAGTTTCAGATTTTCCGCAATTTTAGGTAAATCATTATTAGGAATAGTTCTGGCGCGAGAATCTTGACCACACCACTTAGCCTCAGCCATAAAAATCAAATTATTTTGCTGTGAATCTTTACCCTTTTTTTCAGCAACTAAAAGACAAGTTTTTGTATGTGTACCTCCTTTACCTGAAGTTTTAAATAATGCTTCAGGCATCCCAATTACAGCTTGAATATTACTCTTTTCTAAAATATACTCAACCACGTATCTGTAAGACTTATTAGACAAAATGCTTTCAGGAAGAACTATACCCATTCTTCCCCCTTCTTTCAACAAAGACAGACATCTTTCCACAAACAAAACCTGTGGAGGTACTTGGCTTCTAACTTCTGTTGTCGGACACCATTTGTCCAGTTGGGAATAGAATTTCCATTTCCGAGCTAATTGAAATTCTTCTAATACTTCAGGTTTAGCGGCAACAATGCGAACCCCAAAAGGTGGATTAGCTAAAACCACATCAAAACCTTCACTTTCTGCTTTGTTCCGAATTAGAGAAAGACCGTTTTGTAATGCCAGACTGTCTCCACATAAAATATTTGGATGTCCGCCTGTTAATAGGGAGATGTGAAGTTTTGCCAGATTAACTAAATATTCGTCTTTATCAATTCCCCAAAAATTCTCAGTAGCAAAGTGAGAAATTTCTGATGTAGACATTCCTTGTTGATACCAGTAACGAGCGACTGAAGTCAAAAAACCTCCAGCACCACAAGCAGGATCGATGATTGATTCTCCTGGTTTTGGAGCGACTGCTTTTACTAGTAAATCAGTAACAGAACGAGGGGTAAAAAATTGACCGGAACGACTTCGTGATTCACTTCCGACAAAAACTTCAAAGGCATCAGCGATCGCATCACTTGTTCCATCAATCAACGAAAAAGAACAATCGCTAACAACTCTATAAATTGCTTCCGTATCTAAAATAATTTCCGAATTTGAGTCATAAATATCGGGAAAATCTTCGCGAACTTGGGTAAAAACAGCCCGAATTGTGTTTACATAATCTACGGAATTCATCTCAGCTTGAGGCGCACAAGCAAGCCCTAACTCGATGTAAAGCTTGCAGAATAAACATTTCAGAAGCTCATCTAAAAGAGTTTCATCACGAGTTGCGCCAACAAACTGCCCAGCTAAATAATTACGAAGGTTTCTGAATATTTCTTTAGGTGTGCCTATTCCCAGAAATAATGATAATTGCCTCACATCGGCTTTGACTGAACGTTTTGGCATAGTTTATTTACATTTACATGATCGATTTTAATAACATCAATCTGTTAACGACGACAAATAATGTGTTATTCGACAACAACTGTCGGTTAACAAATTATTTGTCGTCTTAACTAATTAATGTCGTCCAAGTTTACAAGCTTGTAACCCTTGCAAAATAACGCTTTCAGCCATTTTAACACTATTCGGCTTCATGTGGGAGATTTAACATTTTAATTGTCCTTTTTTAGCAAAGTAACACTTTACCCGCATTTCTCACAAACAATAAAAAATCAATTTACATATAAAATTAAACATTACAAAACCGGGCTTAGATAAAACCAAGCCAAAGCATCATTAATTAGAGACTTAGAAAATGCACCTTGACTTTAGATTAAGCGGTATTTGGGAGCATTTTTAAGCATCTGTAAGCAGCAGCAAAGATATGTTTGTACGGACAAGAGCTAGTAATCGCAACTAAAATTCGCCCGGCGCTTACAGTAATCAATGCGCCTAGTTAGTGCTGACAAAACCGTGAAACTGTGGGATACCTCCACTGGAAAGGAAATTAAAACCCTCACCGGACATACAAACTGGGTTTATGGAGTCAGTTTCAGTCCCAATGGGAAGTTGCTGGCTACTGGCAGTGCTGACAAAACCGTCAAACTATGGGATACCTCCACTGGCCAGCAAATTAAAACCCTCACCAGACATACAAACTGGGTTTATGGAGTCAGTTTCAGTCCCAATGGGAAGTTGCTGGCCACTGGCAGTGCTGACAAAACCGCCAAACTGTGGGATACCTCCACTGGCAAAGAAATTAAAACCCTCACCGGACATACAAACTGGGTTTATGGAGTCAGTTTCAGTCCCAATGGGAAGTTGCTGGCCACTGGCAGTGCTGACAAAACCGCCAAACTGTGGGATACCTCCACTGGCAAAGAAATTAAAACCCTCACCGGACATATAGACACAGTTTGGGGTGTCAGTTTCAGCCCCGATGGCAAGCTACTGGCTACTGGCAGTGCTAACAACACCGTGAAACTGTGGGATACCTCCACTGGCAAAGAAATTAAAACTCTCACCGGACATACAAACTGGGTTAGGGCCGTCAGTTTCAGCCCCGATGGCAAGCTGCTGGCTACTGGCAGTGCTGACAACACCGTGAAACTGTGGGATACCTCCACTGGCAAAGAAATTAAAACCCTCACCGGACATACAAACTGGGTTTATGGTGTCAGTTTCAGCCCCAATGGCAAGCTGCTGGCTACTACCAGTGGTGACAACACAGTGAGACTGTGGCGGTTAGATTTTGATTATTTAGTCAAAGAAGGTTGCAATTACATAGACAATTACCTCATACCTAATCCTAATGATGAAGAAGCCCAGGAAATTAACAGAGATTTATGCAAGAAGCTTTGATATTTTTAGAGGGAAAACTGCATAAAAACCCCCTGTTTACTCCTATATAACAATCAAACCTTTCCCAAACCCCTTATCCACCATCAACCATGACAAACCAAACCCCCAACTTCTACGCCCTCCTCATCGGTATCGATTTCTATTTCCCCCATGAGTTACCCGATGGACATTACAAAAACCTGCGGGGATGCGTCCAAGATATTAACCACGTCGAAACCTATTTAAAAAATACCTTCAACCTCACCCCCGACCAAATTATAAAACTCACCGCTACAGCTTCCGACAATCCCAATCAACCCAAAGAACCCCCAGAACTCTTACCCACTTATGAGAATATCGTTGCCAAATTCAAAGAACTAACCGCCAAAGCACAATCGAAAGATCAAGTATATATTCACTACTCCGGTCACGGCGGACGGGCGAAAACAATTTTTGAGAATATCAAAGGTTTTGGTGCTTTAGATGAAGCCTTAGTTCCCACAGATATCGGTCAACCAAATTCCCGCTATTTGCGCGACATAGAATTTGCCAAACTCCTCGCAGAAATGGTGAAAAAAGAATTAGTTATCACCCTCGTACTCGACAGCTGTCATTCCGGTGGCGCAACCAGAGAAATGAGCGGAGATTCCAGAATTCGCGGCGAAGGTTTTATTGACAACACTCCCCGACCAACTGATAGTTTAGTTGCACCGCTTCACGAATTAGCTCAAAATTGGCAAACTTCCACTGGAAATAGCCGTAACATGACCGTCGTCAATGGTTTGTTACCAACACCCCAAGGTTATACCTTAATAGCAGCTTGTCGGGATAATGAATTCGCTTATGAAGATGTTTTTGAAGGAACCGAACGCAACGGCGCTTTAACTTATTTTTTACTAAAAGCTTTGCGAGAATTTGGCACAAGACTTTCTGTAGAAGACCTATATAATCATATCTCTAATTTAGTTTACGATCGCTTTAACCAACGACAAACGCCAATGTTGATAGGAGAGACAGAACGCACTTTCTTTGGCGGTCGATCGATCGTTGTTAACCGTAATGCTCCGGTAATGAAAGTAGATATTACCAAAAACCGAGTTCAACTGCAAATGGGTGAAGCTAGCGGTATCAAAAAAGGGGCAGAATTCGAGATTTTTAAATTCGGCACCAGGGATTTTAAAGACAGTGAAAGCCGCATTGCAACGGTTAAAGTAGTAGAATTGGGAGCATCGGACTGTTGGGCAGAAGTAACACAACTATTTGGTTTCAGAACTATCAATAATAAATTAGCAGAAGGAATGATTGAAATAGGTTCACCTGCTGTATATTCATCGCCAGGGGTGAAACAAATTCGCAAAGTTCGCGTCCTTATCCCTGATTCGTTACCGCAATTTTCTGGTATAAATCTAGCATTACTTCCGGCTATCCTCCAAACTAAAAAAGAAGAAGTTGAAGGTCATCGCTGGATAGAATTCTGTTCGGAAACAGAAAAAGATGAAAACCTTGATTATTTTATTTCTCTTAATTGTGAAGGGGAATATCTGATTTTAGATGTTCAAAAAAAAACAATCAAAAATGTTCGTTCCCCTATCAAAATCAATGAACCTGAAGCACCGAAAAGACTAATTAATCGATTAGTCCATGTTGCTAGATATCAGAGTATTTTAGATTTGGATAATGAGGACGCTTTTGCTCCCTTAAATGGTAAAATCAAAGTTGAATTACTGAAATCTGTCAAACGGCAACTTGTAGTTGTGAATACTGGGGATAATGTTCCAGTATTGGAAATAGACGACTCGGTTGTACTGCGAATTTCTAACCAATCTAATCTAACTGTAAATATTACCGCATTGATCCTTCAGCCAGATTTGAGTATTCAAAAATTGTATCCCGAATTTGCGCCATACGAAGTTGTAGAACCTGGACAATACAGAGAAGCTGAAATAGAACTCTCACTGCCAGAAAATTATGAGGAAGGGGTAGATATAATTAAAGTATTTGCTACTTTGGATGGAACCAATTTTCAATTGTTAGAATTGCCAGCATTAGACCAATCTCGAAAAGGTTTTGGTAATCAAAAACCGACTAATGCCTTGGAGGAATTATTGGCAGCTGTTGTGGATGAAAATTCGCCCCAAAGGAATATGAAGGTTGTAACTTCTGCTAGTAAGAAATGGACGACGGAAAAGGTGGAAGTGGTGGTGAAAAACAGTGTAGATTAATGAAAAAACAGGCTTTCTCGTACTCCTGGTGGAAAACTCTGGTTTTGGGCACTGGTGACTAAGATTCCTGATAAATCAAGCATTCTCCGACTTTATCAGGTTTACTTACCACTACATTTTGGCAAATTTTTCTATTAATTTGGCAGTTGGTGGAAGATTACGATCGCTAATCTTCCATAGTAAATCAGGGCGGGTTTTGATATTAAGTATTAATGGTAAAAATTGACTTACTATAGCTAAACTCGCCCCTACTACTTACCGAAATCGAATTTTAATTTAACTTAACAAATTAATGTCGCTTTTTTAGAAAAAGAGTTTATAATCATTTGCATTATGGGAATTCATTTAGGCTTTGATGCACCAAGTTCTCAAGTAGTTGCTTTAGCATTGCGCCATGCAATTTTACCGAAGAAGTACGATGCTCAATTCAAACTCCATTTTGAGTGGGGAACTTATGGCGTACCCGAAAATATTTTTACAGATGGGGGAAAGGAATTCCGCTCAGAACATTTGAAGCAGATTGCTGTGCAACTGGGAATTGATTTGCATTTACGCGATCGCCCTCCTGAAGGCGGCATAGAAAAACGCGGATTTGGAACAATTAATACTGATTTTCTCGCAGGATTGTACGGTTATTTAGGTTCAAATATTCAACAACGTTCTGAGAAAGCAGAATCGGAAGCTTGTATTACACTCCGGGAATTACATCTATTACTGGTGCGATATATTGTTGATAATTACAATCAACGTCTTGATGCTAGAACTAAAGACCAGACTCGCTTTGAACGGTGGGAAGCAGGATTGCCTGCTCTACCAAGTTTAGTTGAGGAAAGGGAATTAGATATTTGTTTGATGAAAAAAACTCGCCGCACTATCTACAAAGGTGGGTATTTAAGTTTTGAAAATCTCATGTATCGAGGTGATAGTTTAGCGGCTTACGCTGGCGAAAGCGTCATTCTCAGATTTGATCCTAGAGACATTACAACTGTTTGGGTATATGTCTTGGGGACAACGGGAAAAGAGGAGTTTCTTGCTGCTGCTCATGCAATGGATTTAGAGACGGAGCAACTTTCTTTTGAAGATAATAAAGCTGCTAGTCGTAAACTGCGTAAGGCAGGGAAGGAAATTAGTAATAAATCTATTTTGGCAGAGGTGCGCGATCGCGACTCTTTCATTAAGCAAAAGAAAAAAAGCGTTCAAGAGCGGAAGAAAACAGAACAAGCTCAAGTACATCCAGTTTATGAAGCACCGAAAACCGTTAATTCAGAGCTAGCTGAACCTTTATCAGAAAAGACTCCAGTACCACCTAAAAAACCTAGAGTTTTTGATTACGAACAGCTTAGAAGAGATTACGATGATTAGGTTTCAAAACCAAGTGAGGTTTTGTTACTAGGAAATTGGCTTTCTCGTGCGATCGCAAATTTTTCATCATAAGAAGAGGGATAAATTTAATGACGGATGAGTTACAAAGATGGGTGCAGAGTTTATGGGGAGAAGAACCAATTCCCAAGGAAATAAAATCAGAAATTGAGAGATTAATTGCTGCCAAAGTTATTGAACTCGATCATTTCCAAAAAATACATCAGTGGTTAGATACCCTTCGTTTAACTAAGCAATGCGGTCGAATTATTGCACCTCCGAGAACTGGTAAGTCGGTGACTTGCGATGTCTATAGACTGCTGAATAAGCCAAAAAAAAGACCCGGACGGCGCGATTTAGTTCCGGTTTTGTATATGCAAGCGCCGGGAGATTGTTCCGCAGGAGAGTTATTAACTTTAATTCTTGAGTTACTTGGGTACGATGAAACTTCCGGGAATCTTAGTCAACTTCGACGACGGGCATTAAGGCTGATTAAGGAAGCGAAAGTTGAAATAATTATTATTGATGAGGCTAACTTCCTCACATTGAAAACTTTTAGTGAGATTGCCCGGATTTATGATTTGTACAAAATTTCGATTGTTTTAGTGGGGACTGATAGCTTAGATAGTTTGATTAAAAGAGAAGAGTATATTCACGATCGCTTTATAGAATGTTACCACTTAAAGGTATTGTCAGAAAACCAATTTCCCCAGGTAGTCGAAATCTGGGAAGAACAAATTGTCAATCTACCAGTCCCTTCTAACTTGACTAAAAAAGAAACTCTAATGCCTTTGTATCAAAAAACTGGAGGTAAGATTGGTTTGCTTGATCGCGTAGTTAGAAAAGCTGGTCTTCTTTCTTTGAGGAAAGGTTTAAATCATATCAACAAACAAACCTTAGATGAAGTTTTGGAGTGGTTTGAGTAATGGAAACAGTGGATAAGCAACCGCGATTGATTGAAATCGAACCACTAGAAGGTGAAAGTTTAAGCCATTTTTTAGGGCGCTTTCGTCGGGCTAATTATTTAACTACCACTGGACTGGGTAAGCTGACGGGATTAGGCGCAGTGATCTCCAGATGGGAAAAGTTGCTTCTTAATCCGTTTCCGACGCAGCAAGAGTTGGAAGCGTTGGCTAATGTGGTTGGGATTGATGTTGCGAGACTTGCCGAAATGCTGCCACCAAAGGGCGTGGGGATTAAACACAGACCGATTTTATTGTGTGCTGCCTGTTATAGCGAGTTTCCTTGGCATCGGATTGAGTGGCAGTTTAAGGATAGATTGGGATGCGATCGTCATAACCTCCGCTTATTAGCGATATGCACTAACTGCGAGACTCCTTTTCCTGTACCAGCAAACTGGGTACAAGGGGAATGTCAACATTGTTTTTTACCGTTTACAACAATGGCGAAACGTCAGAAACTCGTTTGACAGAACTGAAAGATTGCATCGCGCTTCTCTCCTAGATTGTGGCTTCAAAGGGGCTAGATGATATTTACGACCTGTTGTAGGGAAAACTAGAAAGGTAGAGCGATCGCGCAGCGTGCCGTTGTAAGAAATCGCCCACACGCTAAAAATTAGGTCAGCAAACCTGAAGGGGTGACAACTCTCTGTCAAACCCTTACTGCGTGCGGGTTTGACAGAGAGTTGTCAAAAAAAGATAGGTCTGTTATTCTCAACAAGACCTAACTAATGAAAAAAATGAACTTATTACCTGAATTTTACACCCAACACTTAAAAACCCAACTAAAAAAAGCCGAATTTTTAATTTTGTTGATCTTAGTTGTAATTTTACAAAAACAAAGATGGGTGAGGTTAGAAGAATTAGCAAGTCTATTTCCGCAAAAAATTCTATTTGAGAGCCGTCGGAAAAAATTACAAAGATTCCTCTCGTTACCGCACCTAACAATAGAAAGGATTTGGTGGCCGTTGTTTAGTTATTGGCTAAATAATAATTTTCCATCAAAGTCAGTATTATATCTGGCTATTGATCGGACACAATGGGGAGTTGTTAATTTAATAGTAGTGAGTCTAATTTATCAGAAAAGAGCCATACCTATATATTTTGAAGCTCTACCAAAATTAGGGAATTCAAATGTAGAAAAACAGATAGCAACACTGTCTAAAGTCTTGCCCTTATTAGAGAATTACACAAAAGTAGTTTTAGGTGATAGAGAATTTTGCGGTGTAGACTTAGGCCAATGGTTACAAAGCCAATCACAAACGTACTTTTGTCTGCGCTTACGAAAAAATGAATATGTTGAATTGACTCCAGATAATTGGGTTCAACTACAAGAATTGGGTGTAGCTCCGGGAGTTTCTATTTATTTAAAAGGAGTTAAAGTCACTAAAAATAAAGGATTTAACCCAGCTAATATTGCGGGAAAATGGAAACGTAAATACCGGGGATGGTCAGTTGAGGAAGCTTGGTTTATCTTGACTAATTTTCCAGATTTAAAGCAAGCTTTATCAGCTTATCAAAAACGCTTTGGTATTGAAGAAATGTTTCGTGATTATAAAAGTGGCGGTTATAATCTTGAATCAACAGGTGTGACTGGAAATCGCTTAATTTCTCTAATTATCTTGATTACTTTGGCTTACAGTAGCGCCATTATGTCTGGGGAAAAAATCACCAATAAAGGTGTAGCTAAATATGTAGGTAGAGTGAGAGAACCAGGCAGGAAACACCGTCGCCATAGCAACTTTTATATTGGTATTCACGGCTATGAATGGACTGAATCTTTAACATTCTTTGCCCAACAAACTGCTCAATTAATGTCTTTAAGCCCACATAAATTGCCATATTATCAACGAGGTCGAAGAGCCGAAAAGCTTATCAAATCTACCTTTGCGCTTTAGTTGTCGCCCCTTCAGGAGAAACACCAGAATTTTCGCCCTTTTGCTTTTATGAGTAATGGGGATATGACGTTTTTCTGGGATGTCGGGATTGAAAATAAGCGCCAGGTAGCGGGTTTCTTTTCCCTGCGAGACTTACAAAATTTACTCTACATCCGCCAGAATAAAGTTCCACTAAAAGAGTTAAGTGTTAATTTAGCGATCGCAAATCGTACCTACCAACAAGAAGGGATTCAACGAGTCAGCGAACGGTTTGACAATGGACATCGACGGGCGCTGATAGTGATGGCAACGGGAACAGGAAAAACGCGCACCATTATGGCGTTGATTGAATTGTTTCTGAGAGCAAATCAAGCGCGGACGGTGCTATTTGTGGCAGATAGAGATGCTTTGGTAAAGCAGGCATTAGATGAGAATTTTAAGGTTTATTTGCCCAGTGAGCCACGCGATCGCATTCGTACTTACAATATTGATTACAGTAAGCGGCTGTATGTGGGAATGCTGCAAACACTAATTAAGTGTCACAAAAAGTTTACTCCTGGCTTTTTTGATTTAGTGATTTTTGATGAGTGTCATCGATCGATTTATAACCAGTTTCGGGAAGTGGTGGAATATTTCGATGGGCGAATTATTGGACTGACAGCGACACCAGCAGATTTTATCGATCGCAATACCTTCCAGGTTTTTCACGGCTTCGATAATATCCCTAGTTTTAATTACCCCTATCGTGATGCTGTTGCTGAAGGTTATCTTGTTGATTACAGTCTTTATCAGGCACAAACTCATTTTCAAAGAGAAGGGATTCGTGGGGCAAATCTTTCGGAAGAAGATCGCAATACATTAATTCAACAAGGTTTAGATCCTGATGATATTGATTACGAGGGGACTGAATTAGAACGTTCTGTTAGCAATCGTGATACATTGCGGCGACAGTGGGCGGAAATCATGGATGTTTGCCACAAAGATGAATCGGGGCAGTAAGCTGTTACGCATTTAAATCACTTATTAAGATTGCAGGGGAGCAGGGGGGCAGGGGGGCAGGGGAGAGAATTAGACGAATTTTCTTCTGTTTCCAAACAATCCAATTTAAATGCGGAACAGCTTATCCTGGTAAAACTATTGTATTTGCTGTGACTCAACCCCATGCCATGCGGTTGGCAGAAGTGTTTGAGCAAATGTATCCTCAATATCCCGATATGGTGCAGGTAATTACCTCGAAAATGGAACGTACTGATGATTTAATTGACCGTTTTAAGAAGGAGGAAATGCCTCGGATTGCCATTTCGGTCGATTTGCTTGATACCGGGATAGATGTGCCAGAAGTCGTTAATTTGGTGTTTATGAAACCCGTCCATTCGATTATTAAAATGCAACAGATGATTGGTAGGGGAACTCGCAATAATGACGCTTGTCGGTATTCTCATCGCCTCCCCAACGGGCGGAAAAATGAGTTTTTAATCATCGATTTCTGGGAAAATCAGTTTGATAAAGACCCCAGTGAGGAAACGGTTGCCCAAAACTTGCCTGTTACGGTAAAGATTTTTAACACTCGCTTGAAGTTGCTGGAGTTTTACCTAAATAATCAAGAATCAATAGACTCTCAGCAGGTAATTCGAGATTTGCGGCAACAGATTGGACAGATTCCCTTAGATACTTTTAGCGTTCAGCAGGTTTATTCTCAAGTTGAGGAAGCTTGGCAAGATAGTTTCTGGCGATATCTGACTAAGGTTAAAATAGATTTTCTCCGCACTCAGGTTGCGCCGTTACTCCGGTTTGTGGCGGGGGTAGATGTGGCGGCGGCGACGTTTACGAATAAGGTGGAACGGTTGAAGCTGGAAATTGTTACAGGTGATGTCAATGCAGGGACGGTGCAATCGATCGCAGATGATGTAAGTTATCTACCAGATTTCGTCTATCAAGATTCCCAGTGTCGAGGTTCGATGGATCTCTGTTTGTCCTCTAAGCTAAGAACGGCGACACCGGAACAGTTAAACCGCATTATCGCAGATTTGGCGAGTCAGATGAGGAATCGGCGATCGCGTCCTAGTTCGTTTGTCGAGATTGACTTGCGCGATCGCATTGCCGTTAGCGGTTATATTACTTTGGGAGAAGGGGGAGAACAGGTTTATATTGAGGAATACCGTCAGCGCGTTGAGGGGAAAGTGTCAGAAATTGTGGAAACTCATCCCACTATCGCCGCTATTCGCAACGGGGAAGCGGTGACAGACTTGCAACTGGTGGCGTTAGAACGAACTTTGCGGCAAGAATTGGGTGGGGGAAATGTCCAGTTATCCGAGTCGAATATTCGCAAAGCGTTTAATTTGAAAGTTGAGAGTTTATTGGCGTTTTTGCGAGAGTTATTGGAGATTGAAGGTTTACCAGATTATCAAGAAATCGTCAGGCGGAATTTTGAGGAATTTATTGCTCAACGTCAGTTTAATGCAAATCAAATTCGGTTTTTAAGGGCGGTGGAAAATGTGTTTTTGAAAAAGCGGCGTTTGGAGGTAGCAGATTTGTATGAAGAACCATTGGATCGATTTGGTGAGGATGCTGTGGAACGATGGTTTAGTGAGGAACAGGTGGATGAGTTGATTGAGTTTACCGAGCAATTGGTGGCTTAGGATTATATTTAGGGCTATTCTAGTTATGGAACCTGATAAAGAATTTGAAAAAACAATTGATGCAATTAATGAGCTTCATAAAGGAGAACGTACAGTTTTAGCCTGGAAAATAGGAGAGCAAATATCCAAGCTATATAACTTGTCCAAACAAAAATCTAGAAATAAATTTTTTAAATCTATTGCTGAAAAAATTCCTTACTCGGAAGACGTAGCGAAAAAGTATTATGAAATTTATAATATTTTTTCTTTAGAGGTGATTAAAGCAGTAAAAAGCATACTACTTGGTCATCTCTATGAATTGATTAAGATGCCTAAAGAAGAAAGAGAACTTTTTTTAAGAGCTTTAATTTTAGTTGAAAATAATGAATATATCAAAAAGCAAAACTTAAACCTAACAGATTATTATCAAGTTAATCATATCACGATAATTAATAATCTTCGCAGTCACTACTCATCAAAATTCCAAACCCCAGAACAGATTGAAGCATATATAGTGAACGAACTTATAGCTCCTCAAGTTAGAGAAAAATTAGACAAAGGAAAATTAAAAAATAAAAAGCAAGGGAACCTAATTAAAACTAATAAATTTCCACCTTTACTTCACCCTTATGAACCAACGCAAGAGCATGATTTTTTAGGTTTTTTTTGTACGATTTTTTATTTGATAGCCAACAAAGAATTCAAATTCACTTTAAAACGTGAGACAATGTATTTTTATAGAATTATAACTATCCAGAAACCGTTTCCTGATATGGAAATTGAGTGTGTCAGGTGTGATAAAAATGGTAAGGAGATAGGAGGATACCCACTATCAGTTGAATTAGAATATGAAAGCCGGGAATATTTAGAACATAAACACCATCGAGATCCAAATAAGTCCTGCGAAATGATTATATGCTGGAACAATAATTGGGGCAATGAAAAGCCTTACGTTCATATACTATCAATTAAAGAACTGTTAGAAACAGGTGAAATGAAATTGCATCTCTAGCTTAAAGATAACTTTTGAGAGGATAAAATCATGGATACAATTACAGAAGTATTAGAAGCAAGAAAACAAGCTTTATTTGAGGCTATCGAAGAATTAACTGATAAGAAACTTGCAAGCGTTAACTCATTAGTATATTGTATCAGCTTTATAGAAAGCTCTATCAATAGTTTTGATCCTTCCAAAGTTATAAATGAGTATAAACCGGACTTTTACCAAAGTTTACCAATGGAGCGGATTGCGGTACAAGGAAATAACTTAATCCCAGAAGAATTTGAACATTTAGATGATTCTAATGATGCTATCGAAAGTTTTCCTCAATGTAAAAGAATGAACGGATATATAAGGAGTCAATTATTCATTGCTTTGATAGCAGAACTGGAAGACTACTTTAGCCAGCTATTGAAGTTAATATTGCTTGCATATCCTGAAAAACTACAAAGCGCTCACTTTGATGTAGCTCAAATTCTTAAACAAGAGAATGCTTTAGTTTTAATTGAGGAAAAAATTAATAATAAAATCAGAAAGAAAATGTATGAAAAGCCAAGGAACTATTTGAATTTCATTAAGACAACTTTGGACGAGGAAACAACATTAGAAACGTTATTGAATGAACAAAAAATATACAATAAAGAACCAAGTAAGCAACAAAAGAGTAAGTTAGCATTAGATTCACTTATAGTAGAATATGGAGAAATGAAAGCTAGAAGAGATGCAGGAATACATAACAATTGGGTAAAGAACGATAAGCTGTTAATCATTTAAATAGGGTAAAATGGAAAAGTCAACCGAGCAAAATGAGTCAGGGAATGCCAGCAAAGAATCATCTGAGTTTAGAACAAGTAGAGAAGCTACAAAAAGCCCTAAAAGATGAAGAAAATGGAAACATTAGAGAAAGAATTCTGATGTTACTGTTGCTAAATGATGGAAAAACTCAAGGTAAAATAGCGGAATTTCTGGGCTGTTCAATAAATAAAGTATCTTATTGGTGCGTACATGGAGATCCAGATAATCTGGAAAGCCTAGTGGATGAAAGGATGAAGGGGAATCATCAAAAAGCCACAGATAAATATAGAGAAATATTATTAGAGACAGTAGATAAAGAACCCAAAGAATTAGGATACGAATTTGGCAGATGGACAGCAGAAAGATTAGCAACATATTTAGCAGAAACGACAGGAATAAAATTAAGTGGGTCGCAAGTTAGGAGAATATTAGAGAAAAAAAAGTTCGTTTACCTCTGGGCGAAGTACAGCTTAGAGGGAAAGCGAGAGCCGGAAAAAAGAAAAGAATTTAAAAAGAAGATAACCGAATATTTAAAAATAGAAAAAGATAACCCAGAACGTTTACAAGTATGGTTTTGGGACGAAAGCGGTTTTAGTTTAAGCGTGATAAAAAGAAAGAATTGGTGTAAGAAAGGTAGCCGAAAAGAGGTGAGGGGAGAGCGAAGAAAGGGTCGGATTAATGTAATGGGAGGGCTGAGGTATTCCGACAAGAAAAGGTTTGTGGAGTTTCTGGATAAAAGCAATTCAGAAAGTTTTTATCAAGTGCTAAAACTGTTTTATCAAGAATTGATTGCTGAATGGGTAGCTGCTGGCAATGAAGCCGATGAATTTGCGGAAAAAGGAGCCAAAATAGTGATAATTCTAGATAATGCTAGTTTCCACAAAAAAGCTGAATATCTCCAGAAAATTGCTGCCGAAATGCCCAATATTCATTTAGAGTTTCTCCCCAAATATAGCCCGGATTATAACTTAATTGAATTAGTTTGGCATTCAGCAAAAGAATTTATTGCTAATCGACTATTTAAATCAATCGAAGAATTAGAATATTTATTGCATCAACTTTTAAATGAAGGACAGTTAATTATTAAATGGGAGCGAAAACTTAAAAATAAAGGTAATGCTCTTATCCCTGTTTAAATGCTTAACAGCTTATCTACAAAGAAAAAGTATTGGACTTGGGTGGAACCCCCGATAATAATGATTTTCTTGGTATTGGAAAAGAATATTTTATAAGATCCCAAAAAACTGCTGTTGATTTAATAGTTAAGTGTTTCACACTTTGTAAACTTAAATTAGCTCAATCTACTTCTAATTAAAACTGCTAATGCTCACTGACCCGGAACTAAAATCGAAAGTTGATACAATTTGGGATAGATTATGGTCTTCGGGACTGTCTAACCCGATGGATTCTATTGAACAATTCTCCTATCTCCTATTTCTCAAACGTCTGGATGATGCAGAGAATAAACGAGAGAAACAGGCAAAGCTGCGTAAAAAAGAATTTGAACCGCAAATTAAACCAGAATTGCGCTGGTCGCATTGGATTAATTTTAAAGCAGACGAGGCACTTAAGCACGTTCGAGATCGAGTTTTTCCTTGGTTGCGAACTGCGGGAACTGAGGGGAGTTCTTTTGAGCGATATATGCAGAATGCTGAGTTTAAAATCAGCAAAGCGGGGACGCTTATCGAAGTTTGTAACCTGATTGATGCACTGAAAATCTCGGAACAAAATCAGGATGTTCAGGGAGATTTGTATGAGTATTTGCTAAGTAAATTAAACACTGCTGGACGTAACGGACAGTTTCGCACCCCTCGCCATATTATTAAGATGATGGTGCAGATGGTTGACCCCAAACCTCAAGATAGAATTGGGGATTTAGCGGCGGGTACTTGCGGGTTTTTGGTGAATGCTTTTGAGTACATTTTACAGCAGCATAGCGAACCGGATGAACGGGGAAAACCGCAGTTAATTGGCGATTTACTGGGTGATGAAGAACGGGAATTTTTACAAAAGGAGGCGTTTACTGCTTACGATAATGATGCCGGGATGACGATGTTGCGGATTGGTTCGATGAACCTGATGCTACACGGCATTAAGCACCCGATTTTTCTATATGGATACGCTTTCTAAGGCGTTTCAAGATGAGAAAAGTTTGGATGTGGTGCTGATGAATCCCCCGTTTAAGGGCAAGATGGATGAGTCGGATATTAACCCCACTTTGCCAACCAAGTGCAAGAAGACGGAATTGCTATTTTTGCACTTAATTTTGCGGGTGTTGGATATGGGGGGACGCTGTGCCGTCATTGTACCGGATGGGGTGCTGTTTGGTTCGAGTAAGCAACACCAGGAAATTCGCAAAAAGATCATCGAAGATAATCGCCTCGATGGGGTGGTGTCGATGCCTTCCGGGGTGTTTAAACCTTATGCCGGGGTTTCGACGGCGGTGTTGTTGTTCACTCGTGGGGGAACGACTGACCGGATTTGGTTTTATGATATGGAGCATGATGGGTTTTCGCTGGATGATAAGCGGCAACCTGTGGCAGAAAATGATATCCCGGATATTTTGAACTGTTGGAAAAATCGGTTTAATCAGGAGTTTACTGCTAAAAGAGAGCAGCGTTTGGCAGAATTGAAGGCAGAGATTGCACCCTTGAAGGCGGAACGGTTGAAGCTGTTGAAAGAGGTGAATCGTTTGACGTTTGAAAATGCCATTGCACCCGCCGATGATGAATTAACTCGCCTCGCTTTGGAAACGGATCAAAATCGGTTGAATCAACTGCATGAACAAATGGCTCCTTTGCAGGCGGAAATCAATCAATTAAATCGTCAGTTTTGGGTGACAAAGGCACAGGTAAAAACCAATAAATACGACCTTTCAGCGAGTCGCTATCGTCAGATAGAACAGGATGAAGCCTTTTATGAGTTGCCACAGGTGACGATGGAAAGGTTGCTGAAGTTAGAGCATATCATGGGGTTGGAAGTGAGGGAGTTGATGAGTTTTATAGATGAAAAATGAAAGTTAGAGAAGTTATTAAAATGTTAGAAGATGATGGTTGGTATTTAGCCAGAACAAAGGGCAGTCATCGTCAATTTAAACACCCAGAAAAAACTGGAACGGTCACAGTGTCAGGTAATTTAGGCGTTGATATGCCATTGGTACGCTAAAAAATGTTTTGCGGCAAGCTCAACTGGAAGAGGAGGAAGAGTAATGCGTTATGCGGTTGTAATTGAAAAAGGTGAAACTAGTTACGGCGCTTATGTTCCCGATTTACCTGGATGTGTAGCTGTAGCTGAAAGTTTAGCAGAGGTAAGGAATTTAATTAAAGAGGCGATCGCATTTCATCTCGAAGGTTTACAAGAGGATGGTTTTTCTATTCCCGAACCTGTCTCTATTTGCGAATATGTGGAAGCATAAAATTATGATTCGCCAGAAGTTACTATGGAGAGGTTGCTGAAGTTAGAGCATATTATGGGGTTGGAAGTGCGGGAGTTGATGAGTTTTATAGATGAAAAGTAGCGTTATGCTGTTGTTTTTGTGAAAAGAGTTAGTAAAAAAATATTGAATTGGTAAATGAGTTATGAACACGCTAAATATTTCGCTGCCTGAATCAATCCAAGCTTTTATTGAGCAACAAGTGGCAAAAGGAAACTATGGTACAGTTAATGACTATATCCTGCATTTAATTAGTCAAGAACAAGCAAAGATTGCGCGAGTCGAGTCCCTATTATTAGAAGGATTGGATAGTGGTGAATCGATCGAACTAACAGATGAGTGGTGGGAGACAAAACGCTCTCAATTAGTTCAAGGAATACAGGATACACAGGAATGACGAAGAGGATTTTCATCACACCAAAGGCAAGTCAGGATATAGATAAAATCTTTGCTTACATTGCCCAAAATAACTCTGATGCAGCTTTGCGGTTTTTTGACGCAGTACGTCAGACATTAGCTAGATTAGCTCAAATGTCTGGTATGGGTCGCCTATATCCAGTAAATAATCCCCGTTTGGAAGGTTTGCGGAAATGGTCAGTTAAGGGATTTGAAAACTATTTAATTTTTTATTTAACCTTTGAGGAGTATATTGAAATTGTGCGAATTCTTCACGCTGTACGGGATATTGAGACAATTTTGGAACAAGAAGAAGGCGAATAAATATGACATTTCCGCGAGGCGATCGCATTTCATCTAGAAAATTTACAAAAGTCTCGTCTTCAAAAAAATTAAAATGGCTATATCATTATTAGAAAAGAAAACGATTGAAGAAGTCACCGAAGAGGTAATTGATTACCGAGGTAAAACACCTCTTAAAACCAAAGAAGGAATTAAATTGATTACAGCTAAAGTAATCAAAGATGGATATATTTTAGATGATAATCACGAATATATTTCTGAATTGGACTTTGGACAAAGAAAAACTGCTTCGCGAGATTAAAACGCGAAGTAATTATAATTAATAATGAAGAATAGGGCTGATTTAAGCAGCAGTCTGTGTAGGAGATGGATTCTTTTTCATCTTTTTTTTGTGATAAGATTTTTCTTTTCGGGCGAGGAAGGGCTGACACCAAATTTCTAGCTGCCCATAATTGGATATAAGCCAACTGCGTTAGTTGAACCCAATTTTCTTCATGTTCTACATCTGGGGTTTGAAAAGAATTCATCAACAAACGTTGTTTGCTAAAACGCAAAGTATGCTCCATATCAAATCGTTGTCGGTAAGAGAGATAGCAGTCCATAATAGTTAATTCATTTCGCCGTTGGCCGAGTACAATTAACCACATCGGATACCATAATTGCTGTCCAAATTCATCAGTAACTTGCACCTGTAATAAAGTAAAAGGATGTTGGTGCATCGGATATTCTCTGGTTCCGCGCATTAACATTTGATGCCAATTTTGGCGAAATTGCTGAAATTGAGCGAGTTGGTCTTCACAGGATATGGTAGACATCAAAAAATGGTAAAAGAGAGTTTTCGTTTTAAATAGTGGCGAAGTATTTTACCATTTAATTACACATTTGTTTTCTATCTAGTTATGAAGCACGCCAAACCAAAACTGGCTCCCAACTTAGCTAAAAGAGCAGAACGCTTAACTGCTACTATCGCGACTTTAAAAGTTAAAATTCAACAAATTTACGATGAAGGTGAGGTATCTCCCAAGGGGTGCTACGTGGCCCGTTATCAGGTACGACAACAACAGAAAATTTATTGGTACTACAAATTACAGGCGACTGAACCGATTTTTGAGCAAGCATTCATATCCCCAAAAGAAGAGTAAGTATAGACATTTGGGACGCGCTGGTAGTGAGGAGCATATTACCGCAGTAGTCCAGGTGGTTAGACGTAACCAAATTGATGAACTTGAACGGACAATTAATTCTTTAACTAATAGTTTACTTGACTTATATTATGACGGTGAAAGTGAGATTGTTCCCGATAAACTCGATTGATTAGTGTATAAATTTCTCACCCCACCTCTTGACATTAAAGCTTGTTAAACAACAATTTACTTCGCTCTCGTTAGTCGCGAAACGCTTTTCTTCTTTGTCCAAAGTCCAATCACTATAGATGGGATAAGTACTGTGTGCCTATACCTATTTATATGATACACAGGAAAGGTGCGCTCCCAGCGATATTGAGTCAGGCACAAGGACGAGGTACATAGTCCGAAGCCTCAGCCCTGTTTAGGGTGCGGTTTATCGCAGTGGTGGCTACTGTAATCACCCCCTTCATCGGGGGAACCCTCCTAACCTTTTTTTCGTGAACCTAAGTGGAGGCGAAAAGTCCAGGGGTTTCACGAATGCAGATCCAGTATGGATTTGATGCCTGAAGTGGGTAGTGAATACCTTAATTTTAGGCAAGATTCAACAGGCTTTGAAAGAGATTCACGAATTTCTGTCTCAAAGCCTATCCAGACAAGGTTCTAGACGGGCGGACTTTCAATAACCTTCCCGGCTATAGGTGGGTTGAAAGGAAAACCACTTTCGCAATTGACAATCGGGAAGACTTTCAATAACCTTCCCGGCTATGGGTGGGTTGAAAGGCATTTTGATATCATGTCCGGTCGATTACCCATAATTAGGAGTAGGGACACGGCATAATTAACGTTATCTGTTTGTCCAAAATATTTATTAGGATAGGAGATTCTGGATAAAATATTAAGTGGAGGGTTGAAAGGAGTGCTTCAATGGCTTTAAGTTTTAGGTAAGATCTGATCTAAAAAGCACTGGAAGACATTAATTTGTTAACGGTTGCAGAAAACAGTTGAGCGACATTAATCTGTTAATAGCGACATTAATTTGTTAATGACGACATCAATCTGTTAACGACGACAAATAATGTGTTATTCGACAACTTATGGAGCTAAGCGGACTCGAACCGCTGACATCTTCAATGCCATTGAAGCACTCTACCAACTGAGCTATAGCCCCGTTTGACGCTTTTCTATAATGCCTTAATTTGGATTTCCTTGTCAAGGGTTTAGCGACAAATTTTTTAGTAGACTAGACAAGGACGTTGAGCCATTTCTGATAAGTAGCCCATGTAACTGTTCATCAGGAAATATACCACCAACATTGCTGCTGCTGACAGGGCGACTAAAGTACCTGCCAACATTAAGGAGAACTCTTGCTGATCGAACGCTTCCTGCATCAGATGCAGTGACCAAGCTACCAGAGCCACATCAAAAATTAGAATAGCAACCAACATATTTTTACGAATCGTAACACTTCGTCTATTTTAATATACTCAACACAAGTCGTAGATTGCCAGTCAAAAACCGGAATCTTCCTTAAGATATACCTTTCCGAGGATTTTTACCCTCGAATTGGCACTTGACGATCTGTTAAGTAATTTTTAATTTCTGCAACGCTGAGTTGACCGTAATGTAACAAAGATGCTAAGAGTGCGGCTTCTGCTCTGCCTTTGGTTAAAGCTTCATGGATGTGTTCGCAGTTACCAGCACCCCCGGAGGCAATAACGGGGATTTCTACGGAGTCGGCGATTGTTCTGGTAAGCTCTAAGTCGTACCCTGCTTGGGTTCCGTCTGCATCCATGCTGGTAATTAGTAATTCTCCTGCGCCGCGTTTTTCGGCTTCTTTTGCCCACCAGAGCGCATCTATACCAGTATTTTCTCTGCCGCCACGCACGTAAACATCCCAACCTGGGTTAGTACGATCGCTCCTGCGTCTGGCATCAATTGCTACTACGATACACTGATTTCCGAAGCGATCGCTTGCCTTATCAATAAAATCAGGATCTCTTACCGCTGCTGAATTAATGCTAACCTTGTCTGCTCCTGCTCTTAACAATTGTTTAATCATTTCTAAGGATTGAATCCCACCGCCGACAGTCAAAGGGATGAACACCTGTTCTGCGGTGCGGTATACCACATCGATGATAATTTCGCGGTCTTCGTGAGTGGCAGTAATATCAAGAAACACCAATTCATCTGCGCCAGCGTCATTATAAACCTGTGCCAGTTCTACCGGATCGCCTGCATCCTTAAGATCTACAAAATTGATACCTTTAACGACTCGCCCAGCTTTGACATCTAAGCAAGGTAAGATTCGTTTAGCTAACATAGCAATGTCTCATGTCCTCGAAGTGATGAATTATTAAGAGACTAGCGGAAAATCTACCCATATTTTGAACTATGGCGATCGTTTCTTCCCAGCAACAACCTACCGAACCAGAGCGTAAACCCAAACAACGGCAAGAGTCAACCCGCAAGCGCCAGACTCGGAAAGCGCCAGAGGAGAACTTATTGCAACCTACCGCTGCTGTTGACGAACAGGAAAAGCAGGAAGAAAGTCTTAGACCTCCGCGACTTGCTGATTATATCGGACAAAAGGAGTTGAAGGAAGTCCTGACGATCGCCATTCAAGCTGCAAAAAACCGAGGTGAACCTTTAGATCATCTCTTACTTTATGGCCCTCCGGGTTTAGGGAAAACCACCATGTCGTTAATTTTAGCGGCAGAAATGGAGGTAAGTTGCAAAATTACGACTGCGCCCGCTTTAGAACGACCTCGTGATATTGTGGGGTTATTAATGAGCATGAAACAGGGAGATATTCTGTTTATTGACGAAATTCATCGGTTGTCGCGGATGGCGGAAGAGTTACTTTATCCGGCGATGGAAGATTTTCGGGTGGATATTACGATCGGAAAAGGTCAATCTGCCAAAACCCGCAGTTTCAGTTTGTTACCCTTTACATTAGTAGGAGCGACAACCAGGATTGGTTCTTTGACTTCACCTTTGCGCGATCGCTTTGGTATCATTCACAGATTACGCTTTTACGAACCCGAAGAACTAAGTCAAATTGTACTGCGAACCGCCGAAATCTTGAAAACTCCCATCACTGACGAAGGTGCAGCAGAAATAGCGAGGCGTGCTCGCGGTACACCCAGAATTGCCAATCGTTTGTTAAAAAGAGTTAGGGATTACAGTCAAGTAAAAGCTTCTGGCGAAATCACCCAACAAATTGCCACTGACGCATTAACATTATTTAATGTAGACCCATTGGGATTAGATTGGACAGACCGCCTAATATTAAAGAGTATGATTGAAAATTTTAACGGAGGGCCAGTCGGATTAGAAACGATCGCATCTGCAACAGGAGAAGACTCCCAAACTATAGAAGAAGTCTACGAACCTTACTTAATGCAAATAGGTTTAATGCAGAGAACACATCGAGGGAGAACAGTAACACCTGCCGCTTGGAAACATTTAGGTTATGATTAATTTTTGGGACTGGGGACTGGGGACTAGGGACTAGGGACTGGGAAATTTTAGATTTTAGATTTTAGATTTTAGATTGGAATTTTACTGATGAACTTCTCCTCTCTCTTCCCTCTGCGGTTTCAAAAAATAAAACTTCTTCTCCTCTTTCTTCGTGTTCTTCGTGTCTAAGTGCTACGCACCGCTACGCGAACGTGGTTCAAAAAAAATCTTTTTAAGACTGCGAAATTAGCCAACCACTAACTACCAAAATATAGAGATGATTCGCTTAATTTTAACTCTCCTAACTGTAATAATTTTGTTTTTTGCTGGGTTTAATACTCCGCCAGTGATGGCGCAAACGGAGACAACAACTCCTAGCATTAATGAAACCGAAATACCGAAAGTTGAAACACCGGAAACTGCGCCTTCTCCTAGTATTGATGAAGAAAAATTAAAAAAGGCTAATGAGATTGGACAAAAAGCTGTTGATGCAACACAAAAAGGCGACTTTGTAGCAGCAGAAACTTATTGGAACGAGTTAGTAGAAATGTTCCCGGAAAATCCAGCTTTGTGGTCTAATTTGGGAAATAGTAAGGCGGCGCAAAATAAGCTGGAAGATGCGATCGCAGATTACAATAAATCAATGGAACTCGCCCCAGATGCACCCGATCCTTATCTTAACCGAGGTTTAGCTTTAGAAGGATTGGGGAAATTTGAAGAAGCGATCGCAGATTACAATAAGTTACTAGAAATTGCTCCAAATGATGCAATGGGTTATAATAACCGAGGGAATGCCGAAGCAGGATTAGGGGAATGGGATAGTGCGATCGCAGATTACCAAAAAGCCTTTCAAATCGCTCCCGAATTTGCCTTTGCTCGTGCCAATTATGCCCTAGCATTGTATGAAACTGGGCAGAAAGAAGTGGCAATTCGCACCATGAGAAGCTTGATTCGGAAATATCCCCAATTTCCCGATATGCGTGCTGCTTTAACAGCTGCGCTATGGGAACAAGGACAACATGGAGAAGCAGAAAGTAACTGGGTTGCTGTGGTGGGATTGGACGATCGTTACAAAGATATTGAATGGGTGAAAACCATCCGTCGTTGGCCCTCTTCTCTAGTAGCAGCATTAGATAAATTTTTGAAATTGGAATAATTTTATCTTGTAGGACAGGCATCTTGCCTGTCCATTAATCAGATGAAATCAGGAACACTTCATAATTAAATTGTCTACTGTCTACAGACATTTGTCAATTATCTGTAGACAATATACAGTAGAATAATGATCTAAATTTATAAATTTGAGTCCATAGCAGTGCAAGTTAAGCGTGTGGTGGAAGTGATACAAGACTTTCCAGAACTTGGAAAGCGAATCAAGCAGGTGAGGGAGAAAGATGAACGATCGCTCACCCAGATTTGTCGTGAGGCTGGTATTAGTCGCGCTTATTGGTACCAATTAGAAGCTGAAGACTTGAGAGCACCTGCAACAGAAGAAATTGTCCGTAAAATTGAAGCAGTTCTAGGTGTTGATTTAGGGGTCAAATTTGACAGATAAGGAAGATAGTGAAGTAGCGATTGCTTCATAAGGATTCATTAAATATATTTGGTTACAACATTCAACGCTTACTTAATGCTAATTACAATAGAATGCGTTAATTTAATATGACGCATCCTATTGAGATATAATATAGGTTTAAAAACCTACTAATTTCTCACTTAATTTCTCAGTTTCTAAACTATTTTTCCCCTGCAATTAATTCCTGAATTTTTCCAGCAGTTAACTCTTGGACATTTGGCAGAATTATCTTAGCACCAGCTTGTTTTAAATTCGCTGTATAAGCTTCAAGTTGTTGAGTAGTTTCTTGTAAAACATGAGGTGGTAAAATTCCTACGCCGATCCATAAACGATTCGGTTGTAACAACTTAGCTTTTTCTACGGTATACATATCAGCAACGGTGTCTCCTACATAAATAATTGGTGTGGTTTCAGAGGTGGAAAATTGCTGTTCTAGTAATTGCACAGTTGCGAAAAGTCCGGTAGGATCTGGTTTACCTGGTGCGTCTTCCATTGCGATTAAAACGGGAGTTTTTAAACCTAAACGTTTACATAAAACATATTCTGCGGAACCTCTGGTTGCACCACTGAAAAAACCCCAAGGTATTCCCGCTGTTGTCAAACTTTCTAAATAGTTTGGTGCTAAAAGTAACGGTTCTGTGCAAATGTAACCTGTCCAATTTTCGGGGTTAGGGCCACGATAACGAGATTGAAAGAAGGCGACTAGGGTATTGTAATCTAAGGCTATTTCTGTGCGATTTTTGCCCTGTTTTTCAAAGTACCGATAAACTAATTCTTGGGAGGCTTCCCAATCATTGTTCCATACGCCTTCGGATTTTAGGGCATCGATGTCTAGTTGGGAAGGGCGATAAGCGCCGCTTGTATATTGTTCTACTGTATCGGCAAGGGCGCGGCGATAGGAGCCGCCGACATCGCGCACGACCCCATCAATGTCGAAAACTACGATCGCCAAAGTCCGACTTACACTCTTGTTTAGGTTAGATGCTATCAATTTGAATTACCTCAAAATTTAAGGAACAAAGGCTAAATAATTAGGTTACTATAGAAAGGTTGTAAAGTTGCGAAAAGTCTGGGTTGAACCCGGAGGTGGGTTTGTCGAAGTTTATTTTAAAAGTTCTTTGGTTAGACAAGGATGTAGCGATCGCAGTCGATCAGGTGGTGGGCAAAGGTACAAGTCCTTTGACGAAATACTTTTTTTGGCCTCGCAATGATGCTTGGGAAGAGTTAAAAAAAGAGCTAGAATCCAAGCACTGGATTTCGGAAACAGACCGAGTTGAACTTCTTAATAAGGCTACAGAAGTAATTAACTATTGGCAAGAAGAAGGCAAGCGCCGTCCGATGTCAGAAGCGCAAGGTAAATTTCCAGAAGTTGCCTTTACTGGTAGCGCCTGATTGTATCTAAGTCGCCACAAGTTAATGTTTTGGTCATTTCTAAAGTTAGCAAAGACACTTTCCTAGTTGAAATCTGGGAAAGTGTCTTTGAATTTTATAGGACTTACGCACTCTTTGCCGGAAACCCAAACCAATACCTGTGAAGTCTAATCTTTAAGGAAAATTGTTAGGTTTATCGATCGCATCCCATCGCTTTATGGCTATGCTTCTGTCATAGCAACTATTTGAACGGTTGTTAATTTTAATTGAGGAAACGTTGGAGAAATAATGCTGGCTTCTCCTTGATAACACTGTGCCTGGTATTCACCATTAATGAGGCGATTAACCGTTACAGTCGGCTGTTTGGGAGAGCCAATATACTGAACTCCTCCCAACCCGGCATAATCAACAATCCAATACTCCAATACTCCTAAGTTCTCGTACTCATTCAATTTGATCCGGTAATCATCCCGCCAATTGGTACTCACGACTTCAATCACTAAGGGCGGTGGAATGTATGCCGCAGCAGCGGCAGAACTTTGGCGCATTCTTTCCCATTCTTTTTTGGCAAATACCACAATATCGGCTTTGCGACTTGATTCATTTTCTAAAGCAGCAGTGTTCAATCTGACTTGTTTACTCTGTCGGGGAATGTAGGGAAGATTTAAGGATTGGCAATGGTCAATCAGGAGGCGACATAGCCCATCAACGACATCTTCATGTTTGGCAGTGGGTTCGCTCAGAGGCATGGCAACTCCGTTAATTAGCTCGAACGATCTGCCCGATCGATCATCCCAGTTCAGAAATTCCTCGAAGGTAAGGGTATTTTTAATGATGGCAACCATTGCGATTAACCCTAGTGATTAACTTCATTTTAAAGATTAGAGGTATAAGGCAATCACTAATTGCCTTATACCATTTCACATTAAGGTTTCTTTGCTTTCTGTTGGGCAGGAAGCCCACACTTACCCGTAGGGTAAGTATGGATAGTTCATTCACACCTTTGATACTTAGCGGGGTCCTAGCAAAGCTTCTGCTTTTAGTCCTGTCAACTCCTGAATCTGGGAGAGCAAATTCTCTCCAGTTTTCCGCTTTACTACAATCCGTATTCTATTTTTCTTCTGTTCTGATGAGGATGCTGGCAATGTTTCAGGTTCAGTTTTCTGTGGAGTTGTTTGAGATGCTGTTTCTGAGTCAGAATTGTACTCAATCTCAATTTCCGAGACTTTTTTATCGCGGGTCATAAGTAGACCTGGTAGCCCAAAAACGAATGTATTAACTGCTCGTGCAGTTGAGTTATCTTTTGTCGTTTCTCGATAACGAATTGCTTTGATATTGCTGGGCGAGATTTGAATTTCCTTAGTTGCTTTTTCATTATCTAATGTTGAAACTTTGTCGCCAAATTCGTAGTAGGCTACGATCGTTTGTCCAACGATCGATAGTTTGCATACAGTATCAGTATCTACGCCATTGATGGTTACTATACAGCCTCCAGCTTCGCCGGGACGTTTTTCTAATGCCACCTCCGTAGAGTAGTCAGTACAACGAGAATTCATAGGAGATTTCGAGCAAAGCTCGGCAAGATCGCGTTCTGCAACTTGGGCAGAAACGGGAGCGAATGCCATAACAACCATGAGTGATGAAGTGGCAAAAAGAATCATCGATCGCATTGTCGTGTCTCCTTCGATGAAATTTCTACTGAGCAATTCGCTAACAATATAACAGCGTTGAGTTTGTCTGTCTATTAAATACAAAATAAATTATTAATTTGCTTTTATCCCTAATCTAAAAACACAGAGATTTGTTCGTTATTTTTTATACTTAAACTTGGAGTTTTTGGGGAGGGTAGCAATTTTTTTACTTACCCTCCAACTTTTTATCCATCCATCAAAAAGGAATAAACTAATCGCAATAGTTCTAATTCTATAGGGCCTAACCTCCGACCTTCTGCAAGCGCAATAAATTTTCCTTCCAATTCTTCCATTTTTTCACCGGGGGGATCGGTGGTTGTAAACTCTACTAAATAAACATTAATAGTGTCTGCTACTGAATCTACTTTTGCCCAAAATTCTGGTTCAATTTTCAGAGTACCAGCGGATAAAGTTAATTTTTGTTCAATATGTGCGATCGCCTCATCCAAACCTGTAGCCACTACACCTTCTAGCGAACTTTCGACAACTTGCGATTCTGAAGGTAAGCCATCAAATTGGCAAACCGTATTATTGAGGCGTAAAAACAGGAGTTTCGCACTTGTAGGATGCTTGTGGTACAAAATGAAGCGGTTGTTTGGCATGGTATTTGGTGAATAGCTAAAATTATTCGGTTTTTAATTATACAAACAACTGTGCGGAAAATATAGTTAACCAGGAACAGCATCTGACTTCACTAAATTTAAACTAAAAAGGATTTCTGTTGCACCCTTCTAGGAATACAATCATCTAAAGCAGTTAAATCAAGGCTGGAGTAATGGGAAATGAGCCAAGATCCTAATTTATTTTGGTTTGGGTGCGTTCTTTGGTTAGTCAGCGTTTTAGTTATTTTCAACTTAGTTTACTCTCATCTGCCAAAGAAGGTTGCAGCGACTCAGAAACAGGTGCATCCTATCAAGTACGCTTATGTGATTAATACAGATGAAGAGAAAGAAATTGCTCAGTTGCGGCAAGAATGTGCGCGACTCCGCCAAAAATTGCAGCAACAATCGCAAAAATTAAGGGAAGATTTTCAATATAATACTTTTTATCAATTAGAAACTCTGTTAACTAATTATCCTACGGTTTGTAAAGTTGTTCGAGAACACCCAGATTTACCTGCAAAAAATATTTTACCTTTGTTCAAATCTTTGGATAAAATTTTAGCTCATTGGGGATATGAAGCGATCGGCTCACCTTTAGCACAAGTTCCCTACAATCCGCAATTACATCAAACCGACGATCGAGATATTACCGTTGGCGAAAAGGTTTATATTTGGTTTGTGGGATATCAGGATAGTAAATTGGAACATATTATTTCACCTGCGATCGTTAGCCGCAACTTACCACCAATTCCTAACTCAACTAAAAGTTATGCGGTTAACTTTACTTAACGGATTCTTTGACAAGAAATACCGCCAAAAGGAGGAAAAATGCAAATTTCTTTAAAGCCAGAGCAAGAAAAGTTTATCGTCGAAAAATTAAAGCAAGGTAAGTATCAAAGTATTGATGAGTTATTAGCACTAGCATTTCAGCTTTTGGAGGAACATGATTATAAGGAAAAACAACTGCTAGAGCTAAGAGAAAAGATTGCCGAAGGAACAGAACAAATTCGTCAAGGAAAAGTTGTTGATGGGGAATTAGTTTTTCAACAATTACGAGAAAAGCTAGAGCAAATGGAAAAAGGCTAAATATGGGTAGCTACACTTTTTCTGAACTAGCAGTTAAAGACTTAAATGAAATATGTGAATTTATTGGAAAAACTAATGTAAAAGCTGCCAGCAAACTATTTGATTCTATTCGTAAAAGATGTACAAGGATTTTTGGACTACATAAAACAATAAGGTGGGAATTACCCACCTTATTGCTATTAAGTCTTTCGGTATAGTTTTGGTTATAAGGGGCGATCGACTTGGCAATTCAAACAAAGCAGTCAATCAAATAATCACATCGTTTTATTTGCCAACTGGTTAGAAAGTAGCGTTTGTTTGCTGTTCTCTGCCCCAGTGCTTTGCTTCTATCTATTAATTCAACCTAGCCAACTAGTTTTCCTGAAAAATTCTGCATTAATTTAATTAAGCTTTCTTATCGCTAAATCAAAATTACTTTAGCTAAACCAATAGGTATCATTAGTTATAGTTGAAGCTGGCAATTGGTAATTATTTGTATTTTTGCTTACATTTGGTCTTTAGACAAAAGAGAATTTACTCAGCAGTTACCGGAGTCAGATCGTATCCTCAATCCAAAACCTTGTAGAGTCTCTACTTAGGAGTTTGGAATTGTGGAAAATGCCTAATTAAGGGATAGTTATTTTAAAGTTGGTGTGAGGAAATGAATCGTGAACCCGCAAGCAGTAAGTCTGCAAGACATTTTAATTCAAGCACAACAAGGCGATACCCAAGCCATTGCTATCCTGATTAATCAAGCGTTATCCACAGCAAGAATCACAGCAATAGTCAATTCTGAAGGTAGTTGTCTGCAAATAACATTACTATCTCACCAATCACTAGAGCAAAATTTCTGGGTTGGTTTTGTCAAAGATGGGATGAATAGACTAAGATGTAAAGCTTTTAAATCTGTACGAGTAATTGGGCAACAAATTCACAAAGTCCCACCTAATTGGATTCAGGAATTTGAATTATATGCTGCTCAATCTCAAATAATACGGGAAACAGTTGTAATTCCCCAAGAACGAAAATTTAAAATTCCCTTGCTGTGGCTACTCGGTGGAGCGATCGGGATTTTATTAATTTTGGGCAGTTTCTTCCTGAAAAATCAACTGGAAAATAGACAAATCATCCCAACTCAAAAACTCACTCCTCAAGCACAACCTACAGCAAAAGTCACAACTAAACCCAAACCAGTTGTCAAAGTAATGAAAAAACCTGCCACACCACCAACTAAGCGTCGCACTGCACCAATGTCTTTGAAAAAAACAATTACTGGTAAAATTAGTCCGAAATCAATTGTGCATTCAGGAAATGGGTTGTTTTTTGCTCAAAATATGATGTACAGTCACACGATTACTGTGTATAACCGAGAGCATAAATTAGTAAAAACTATTCCCGATCGCGTAAATTTAGCGAAGTTTGGTTACGCTAATTTTCCAGGCGATTACAACGGCGCACCTGTAGAAGTTAGTTTTTCCCACAATGGCAAATATGCTTGGGTTTCTAATTACCAAATGTATGGTGCAGGGTTTAATAATCCGGGAAGCGATCGCTGTTCTCCCTCCCAAGGAACAGATAATAGTTTCTTGTATCGCATCAATACCGAAACTTTGCAAATTGAAAAAGTAATTCAAGTTGGTTCCGTTCCTAAGTTCGTCGCCACTTCTCCTGACAACCGTTTAGTATTAGTAAGTAACTGGTGTAGTTGGGATTTAAGCATTATTGATACCCAAAAAAATCAGGAGATTAAACGAGTGAAAATTGGCGCTTATCCGAGAGGAATCGTTGTCGATCGCCGCTCTCAAAGAGCTTATATTGCTGTGATGGGTTCTTCTGATATTGCTCAAGTAGACTTACAAGAATACTGGGTTAATTGGTTGCGAAATATTGGGCGATCGCCACGTCATTTAAACCTTGATAAAACGGGAAGATATCTCTACGCCTCTTTAAATAGTGAAGGAAAAATTGCCAAAATTGACTTAACAAAACCTGTAGTAGTCTCCAGAGTTTACACAGGTGCAGCACCACGCAGCATGGTTTTATCAGATGATGGTCAAATACTTTATGTAGTCAACTACAACAATAATACTGTGAGTAAAGTTCGTACCCAAGACATGAAAGTTTTACAAACAGTCGGAGTCGGTGCTAACCCAATTGGAATTACTTACGATCCCAAGAACAGAGAAGTTTGGGTAGCTTGTTATTCAGGTCAAATCATGGTATTTCAAGATTAACTATGTATCCTAGTATATTTTTTTGTATTAAGTAATTAATTATATCTCTAAGTAATTATTACTCTAGGACTTTTATTACCGCAGAGTTAGCCAAAAGACCATCATTTTGGCTGATGCTTGTTAATTACTCAATTCTTAAGATATAAGTGTAGACAAAAACTATTAATGCCATTGTAAAACAAGCAGTAAAGTATTGAATATACTTGTATTTTTAGCAAGTTAAGCATTAGTTAATTCTGTTTTTGTATCTGTAGTTGAGTAACTGAAATGGAATACTCTCAACAGAAAAACTCCTACTCAAAACTCCGACTGATTTAAGAAGTTAGGGTTATAGATTCTGACCATAATTATCAAATGTTTTTTCTTTTTAGTAACAATAACAAAATCAGCCAGTCTAGTGGAAGCAGTAAGTAGCAAAAATATGTTTTGGTAGAATAGAAAATTCAGCCTTATGGAAGAAGCAAGCTAAGAAAATACCCTTTAAATTTACTGGCATAGCAAATTTTTTCTGCGTTCTCCATAAACACCTTAATTACAACTAACTAAGGAGGTTAAAGAGACGTGAATTTCGCTGATTCCTGCTAAATTACATTTTTTTCGTTAGTAAATGTTCATTTCTTACTTTTATTAATAGTTGAAGTTATTAAAAGTAAGAAAAAATTTTAAAACTAGAGGTTTATTATGTCTAAAGATGAAAATTTCACCGATGTTCACGTAAGCGATATAGAAACACGGGATATAAAATTTTCTTCAGAAAACACTACATCAAGGTCAACATTTTCAACAAAAACATCGTTATCCAAGTCACTTACAAAGGATTCCCAAAAATCGCTACCAGAAAATTTTACTTTAATTTGTCTTTCACATTTACGATGGAATTTTGTTTATCAAAGACCGCAACATCTTTTAAGTCGCTGCGCTAGAGAAAGAACAGTATTTTTTATTGAAGAACCTATTTTTAGTGCTGATACTTCTCCTTGGTTAGATCTAAGTACTAGTGACTGTGGAGTTGTAGTTGTAGTACCGCATCTTAAGGAAGGAATGAGTGAAACAGAGATTACTATTACCTTGGCAAAAATGCTCGATGATTTGTTTACTGAAAAGCAGATTGAAGATTATATTCTTTGGTATTACACGCCAATGGCGTTAAGTTTTACTCGCCATTTAAAACCGCTTTTAGTTGTCTATGATTGTATGGATGAACTATCAGCATTTAAGGGAGCAAGTCCTACTTTAAAATCTCTAGAGATTGAACTATTTAGCCGTGCAGATTTAGTATTTACAGGGGGACAAAGCCTTTACGAAGCTAAACGCGATCGCCATCCCCACATCTACGCTTTTCCCAGCAGCATTGATAAAGTTCACTTTGGCAAAGCCAGAAATTTAACGACAGAACCAGCCGATCAAATCAATATTGTTCATCCCCGTTTGGGATTTTTTGGGGTAATAGATGAACGCATGGATATTGAACTATTAGGCGAAATTGCCCAAGCAAAACCTGATTGGCATTTCATCATGATCGGCCCAGTAGTTAAAATAGAGCCAGCAACATTACCAAGCTACGAAAATATTCATTACTTGGGCGGTAAATCCTATCAAGAATTACCGAAATATATTGCTGGGTGGGATATAGCTATGTTGCCTTTTGCACGTAACGAATCAACTCGGTTTATTAGTCCTACTAAAACCCCTGAATATCTCGCCGCAGGTAAACCAGTTATTTCTACTTCCATTCGCGATGTTGTTCGTCCTTATGGTGAGAATGATTTAGTAAAAATTGCCGACAATGCGACAGACTTTGTTGCCGCAGCTGAAGCATTAATGAATCAAAATTTTCACTTTTTATCTGCTTGGTTAGAAAGAGTCGATACTTTTCTGGCTAACAATTCTTGGGATAACACTTGGCAAAGAATGATGCAGCTAATAAAAGGAAAGTTAAATGAGCGATCGACTTTCTCTAACAAAAAGCAACCAACTAACATTTATCAATCAATTCCAGTCAAAAATAAATCCTATGAATCACATATTTCTAGTGTTTAAACTTCTTGGCAAATTTCCTTAAGTGGAAAACCTAAGTAACTTGTTAATGCCCAATCTCATTGCTAATTACTTAGTAGCCAAGTTCTTCATTCTCTGTCGTGAAGTAGCATTTTGTTCCTTACTAACTCATTAGGAATAGAAACTTCCTGCACGATTTTGTAACCGAAAAAGAGGTATTTGGAAATGTTTGATTATTTAATCGTAGGTGCAGGATTTGCTGGCAGCGTGCTGGCTGAAAGGCTAGCGAGTCAGTTAGGAAAAAAGGTGTTAATTGTTGATAAGCGTAACCATATTGCTGGTAATGCTTACGACCACTACAATGAAGCTGGAGTATTAGTACATAAATATGGCCCACATATTTTTCATACTAATTCTCGTGAAGTTTTTGAGTATCTTTCCCAGTTTACTGAATGGCGGTCTTACGAACACCGAGTACGTGCTAGTGTTGATGGTCAATTAGTACCAATTCCCATCAATTTGGATACGATTAACAAACTTTACGGATTGAATCTTACCTCATTTGAACTAGAAGAATTCTTTGCCAAAGTTGCCGAGAAAAAAGACTATATCCGCACTAGCGAAGATGTAGTTGTCAGTAAAGTAGGAAGAGAACTTTATGAGAAATTCTTCCGTAATTACACTCGGAAACAATGGGATATGGACCCATCAGAATTAGATAAATCAGTTACGGCAAGGGTGCCAACTCGGACTAATCGGGACGATCGCTATTTTACCGACACTTACCAAGCAATGCCATTGCATGGTTTTACAGTGATGTTCGATAAAATGTTATCGCATCCGAACATTAAAATAATGCTCAATACTGATTATCGGGAAATCCAAAATGTTATCCCCTATCGTCAGATGATTTATACCGGGCCAATTGATGCTTTCTTCGATTATCGTTACGGTAAATTACCTTATCGTTCGCTAGAATTCAAACATGAAACTCATAACAAACCAGTGCATCAACCAGCGCCCGTAGTTAACTATCCCAACGAACATTTATACACCCGTTGCACTGAATTTAAATACCTGACTGGACAGGAACATTCTAAAACTAGCATTGTCTACGAATTCCCCCAAGCTGAAGGAGATCCTTACTACCCTGTACCCCGTCCAGAAAATGCCGAACTTTACAAGAAATATAAAGAATTAGCTGATGCTATTCCCGAAGTATATTTTGTAGGAAGGTTGGCAACTTACAAGTATTACAACATGGATCAATGTGTAGCTCAAGCGCTAACAATTTTCAAAGAAATTCGCACCAAAGAAGAAGAAAAACCGCTGGTTTTACAACCAATAGATCGCAGAAACAATTACATTCAAAATGAATCTGCTAAGGAAATGATTGTGGAACCTTCTCCTATTCAATCCGTCACTACAGATGGTAACAGTAAAAATTAATTGGGAATTGAGGTAAGGGCGATTCATGAATTACCCCTACAGTAGGGGCAATTCATGAATCGCCTCTACGACTGGGTTTGGTTATTCACCTTAAGCATGGGATAGACAATAATTTTAGATTGCCGATTTTCCGATCGCTTAATTCATCAAAAAATCGAAAATCTAAATCTAAAATCCACAATCGATCGAGGTGTATTTAATGGTAACGGCGGCATTAAGTCGGGAATTATTGCTGAATAATTCTTCAGAAATTCAAAGTTTAAAAATGGAAATGTGGGCGGGTGTGGAGTGCACTGTGAACCGAGTTGGCGATCGCTTTTTCAACCAACTAGAACGCAACGGTCACGGAATACGCTTAGACGACCTAAACTTATTTGCAGAACTTGGCATCCGCACCATCCGTTACCCGATACTTTGGGAATTAATTGCCCCCAATGGTTTACAAAATGCTGATTGGTCTTGGGCAGACCGACGCTTAGAATACTTGCAAGAATTAGATATTCGTCCGATAGTTGGTTTAGTGCATCACGGTAGCGGCCCAAGTCATACTAGCTTGATCGATCGCAACTTTGCGCCGGAACTCGCCCAATTTGCCCAAGCTGTGCAAGAGCGTTACCCTTGGGTAGAGCTATTTACACCAGTCAACGAACCCTTAACTACTGCCCGTTTTAGCGGTTTGTACGGGCATTGGTATCCACACGGACGGGACAACGCCACCTTTATCTGTGCATTGTTAAATCAATGTCGCGCCATTGTTTTGTCAATGCAAGCGATTCGTCAGGTTAACCCAACTGCAAAACTATTGCAAACCGAGGATTTGTGCAAAATTTTCAGCACACCATTTATGGCGTATCAAGCAGAATTTGAAAATGAACGCCGTTGGTTGAGTTTGGATTTACTGTGCGGAAAAGTTAATCGCAAACATCCTTTGTGGGGTTATTTGTGTTGGAGTGGAGTAAGCATTGCTGAACTAGAGTGGTTTTTAGCAAATCCCTGTCCACCGGACATGATTGGGATGAACCATTACTTGACTAGCGATCGCTTTTTAGACGAACGTCTAGAACATTATCCTCATTGGACTCACGGTGGCAACGGAAAACACCAATACGCCGATGTGGAAGCAGTGCGAGTTTGTGCCGAAGGCATCGCAGGGCCAAGTACATTAATCAAAGAAACCTGGGAACGTTACCAACTGCCCATTGCCGTTACCGAAGTACATCATGGTTGCACCCGTGAAGAACAGTTGCGCTGGTTAAAAGAAGTTTGGGATGCCGCTAATAGCGTGCGTAAAGAAGGCGTAGATATCCGGGCAATTACCGCTTGGTCGCTTTTAGGTTCTTATGATTGGAACAGTTTAGTAACAAAGAGTGAAGGTTGCTACGAGTCAGGCGTATTTGATTTACGTTCTCCCAAACCCCGCCCCACCGCCTTAGCCCGAATGCTGCGCGACTTAGCAACTAAACGAACTTACGATCATCCCGTTTTAGATGTTCCCGGATGGTGGCATCGTCCCCAGAGGTTGATTTATTCGCCCGTTTCTGTACGGAGGTGGGGAGATGGGGAGATGGGGAGATGGGGAGATGGGGAGATGGGGAGAGATCTAGCGCTAGAAACTCCCCCCATCCCCCTACCCCCCCATCCCCCCACTTCTTCCTCTCCCCCCATCCCCCTACCCCCCCATCTCCCCACCTCTTCTACTCCCCGTTTCCTGGTGATTGTTGGCGCAAGAGGCACGTTAGGGCAAGCATTTGCGCGAATTTGCGAGATGCGGGGAATTTCTTATCATCTGCTGTGTCGGCAAAAGATGGATATTACCGATCCGATGTTGGTCGATCGCACTTTAACAGACTTAAAACCTTGGGCGGTGATTAATGCTGCGGGGTATGTGCGGGTAGATGATGCGGAACGGGAACCTGATGCTTGTTTGCGAGTCAATGCGATCGGTCCGGCAATTTTAGCCGATGCTTGCGCCATGAGGGGAATAGAACTGTTAACTTTTTCATCCGATCTCGTCTTTAACGGAACTCATGCTGTTCCTTATGTAGAAAGCGATATTGTCTCTCCCCTAAGTGTCTATGGACGTAGCAAAGCTGAGGCAGAAGCACGAGTTCTGAAAGCTCATCCGACATCGTTAGTGGTGCGTACCAGTGCCTTTTTCGGCCCTTGGGATGAATACAATTTTGTCACCATTGCCCTTCGCACTCTGGCATCAGGACAACCGTTCTTAGCAGCTGCCGATAGTCTGGTTTCACCGACTTACGTCCCAGACTTAGTAAATGCCAGCTTGGATTTATTAATTGATGGTGAGTGTGGTTTGTGGCATTTAGCCAACCCTGGTCAAATTTCTTGGGCAGATTTGGCGAAATTTGCCGCCAAACAAAGGGGTTTGGATGTTAGCAGAATTGAAGCTTGTTCGATGCAAGCGCTCAGTCTACTCGCACGCCGTCCATCTTACAGCGTTTTGGGGAGTGAAAGGGGTGTGTTGCTGCCGCCTTGGGAAAATGCGATCGATCGCTACTTCCGCGAATGTCAGATTTTGAGGTGATTAGGGACTGGGGACTGGGGACTGGGGACAAGGGGACAAGGGGACAAGGGGATGGGGAAAATATTTAACTACCTCTTCAACTCTCCCTACCTCCCTACCTCTTCTTCCCAGTACCCAGTACCCAGTCCCCAATCCCCTTCCCAAACATTTTTATTTACAAAAGAAGGTTAAAATCATGAGTATTTTCGTTAAAACCATTCAATCTCCCGAAATTTTAGATAGTCATTATGCCATTCAATTCAGTCAAGAAATCGAGAGCTTAATTGCGGCAGGTGTCAAGATTTTCTACCTGGAATTACACAACGTCACTTTTATTAGTAATTCCGGGTTAATGGCTTTAATTTCCATTTTTAGAAGTGCTAAGGCTGCTAATTGTAAATTATTGCTAAAATCGAGTAGCCATCAAGTTAAGATGCTGTTAGAACTGACGGGGTTAGATCGAGCTTTTGAGGTTTTACCAGACTTTAATTCCTCAATGGAAGATTTAATTCAGACAGCTAAAACAGCCGTTCTGAGCAAATAATAAAAGCGGAAGTTGTGGCAAGTTCTAGCTCAGTCCGATCGGGAAAATTTTTTGATAAAAAACCCTTAAAGAGTTAATAGTTTCCTACTTATGGGTAATCTAGATATAGAGATCTGTCCTTGGGAAGAAGACTAATATGTACTCTTTGGGTAAGTGGTTAGAAAACTGTTACAACGGGTCAAGCAATCCCGGCGCGACCTTTAGTTTCTATCAGAATGAACGAACGTATCCGCGACCTCAACTGCAACGCTCTCATTGGATTTGTCTGAACGGTTCGTGGAAATTTACTTTTGACGACGATGGAAAATTCACTCAACCGAGTGATATTTCCGAGTGGGGTAAAACCATTCAAGTTCCCTTTGCGCCAGAATCGAAAAAAAGCGGCATTGGCGATACTGGTTTTCACCCGAACTGTTGGTATGAGAGAGAATTTGACCTGCCGCAGTTAACTGAAGATTGCCAATCCGTTAATCTAAAATCTAAAATCGAATATTTAAAATCCAGCAGGGTGTTGTTGCACTTCGGGGCGGTAGATTATCGTGCTCGCGTGTGGGTGAATGGTCAGTTGATGGTCGATCGCGAAGGCGGACATACCCCATTTAGTATTGATATTACCCCGGTATTAAATCATCATGGGCCGCAACGGATTACGGTTTGGGCAGAAGATGACCCGCAAGATTTAGCTAAACCTCGCGGAAAGCAAGATTGGCAGTTAGAACCTCATAGTATCTGGTATCCGCGTACTAGTGGGATTTGGCAGACGGTTTGGGCAGAAGTTGTTCCTTCTACCTACATTGAAAAAATTCGTTGGACACCGCATTTTGAACGTTGGGAAATTGGTTTTGAAGCGTTCGTTGCAGGTGAAAAGCGCAATGGTATTGAAATCAAGGTGAGATTGTCCGTTGGTTGTACTTTGTTAGCTAACGATACTTACGAAGTCATTAACGGGGAAATTCATCGCCGGATCGCCCTTTCCGATCCGGGTATCGATGACTACCGGAACGAATTGCTGTGGAGTCCTGAAAAACCGACCTTAATTAACGCGGAAGTGGAATTATGGTCTGATGGCGAATTGCTGGATCAAGTTAAATCTTATACAGCAATGCGGACAGTGGGGACACAACGCGATCGCTTTATGCTCAACGGAAGACCCTACTATCTGCGCCTAGTTCTAGACCAAGGATACTGGCCCGACAGCTTAATGACCGCCCCATCCGATGAAGCATTGCGGCGAGATGTAGAACTAATCAAAGCAATGGGTTTCAATGGCGTTCGCAAACACCAAAAAATTGAAGACCCCCGCTTCTTGTATTGGGCGGACGTGCTAGGGTTAATGGTTTGGGAAGAAATGCCTTCTGCCTATCGCTTTACCCCGAAAGCAGTGGAACGCCTCACCAAAGAATGGACGGAAGTGATTCTACGAGATGCTTCCCATCCTTGTATTGTGGTTTGGGTACCGTTCAACGAATCTTGGGGAGTTCCCGACTTAACGGCGACAGACGCACATCTTCATTTAGTGCAAACACTGTACCACCTAACCAAAACCTTAGATCCGACTCGTCCGGTTGTGGGTAATGACGGATGGGAAAGTACGGCTACGGATATTTTGGCGATTCACGATTATGATAATAGACCGACAAGGTTAGCTAACCGTTACGGCCCTGAAGTTAAGTTAGCAGAATTGCTCGATCGCCAACGTCCCGGAGGTAGAGTTCTCACCCTTGATGGTTATCCGCACCAAGGACAACCGATCATGCTAACCGAATTTGGCGGAATTGCTTATGCGGGAAGGGACGATCGGAAAGCTTGGGGATATGTCCGTTCTCAGGATCTCTCGGAACTGCAAATCAGATATACAGCATTATTGGATGTAGTGAACAAAACAGAAATGTTCAGCGGTTTCTGTTATACCCAATTAACCGACACCTTCCAAGAAGCGAACGGTTTGTTGTATGCTGACCGTACTCCGAAATTCCCGATCGAACAAATCGCATCTGCGACTCTAGGTAGGGGAATCGAAGAGGAAGAAGACGCTATGCTCACTAAAGTAAAAGCTGCGTGGGCAAAAAACCATAATGTTGTATTCCCAGGAAGCTCAGAAACCGGATGGTCGCCAGCTGACACTCTACAGCAGATACCCCATTGCGGAGGGAATCATCCCGCCTAGTCCCAGCAATGAACCAATAGCCGCAAACCCCCACTTGCGCTGGCATCCATTGCGAGGCGAGTGGGTGGCTTACGCGAGTCATCGACAGGGGCGCACATTCATGCCGCCCCCAGAGTATAACCCGTTAGCCCCCACGAAAGACCCGAATTTTCCCACTGAACTTCCCCAAGGACGTTACGACATAGCGGTATTTGATAACCGCTTTCCCTCGATGACTGTGGCAGCAAATAACCCACCAGTCAACATTGTGGAAACTTTGCCAGCGAATGGGGCGTGCGAGGTAGTGGTATTTACCCAAGACCCGAACGCCTCGTTAGGTGAATTAGAATTGTCACATTTAGAATTATTGTTGCAGGTGTGGGGCGATCGCACGCGCAAAATAGGCGAACATCCCCACATTCAATATGTCTTACCCTTTGAAAATAAAGGCGTAGAAATGGGGGTAACTTTAGAACATCCGCACGGACAAATTTACGCTTATCCTTTCATTCCCCCAGTTCCGGCGAAAATGTTGTCAAGACAGCAAGCATTTTACCAAGAACATCAAAAAGGATTGCTACAAGATTTAATTCAAAAAGAGATAGAAGACAACCAACGCATTATTTATTTAGATGAAAATGCTGTAGCTTTCGTGCCCGTTTGTGCGCGTTACCCTTACGAAGTTTGGCTGGCAACAATTGAACCAGTAGCTACTTTTATCGACCTTTCCGAACCACAAATAAAATCCTTAGCCAGAGCCTTAAAAACCGTCACATTAAAATATGATGGTTTGTGGAATCGTTCCTTCCCTTATTTAATGGCGTGGTATCAAGCACCAACGGACGGAAAACCCCATCCCGAAGCCCATTTACACGCCCAATTTTACCCACCTTACCGCACAAAAGACCGTTTAAAATATCTCGCAGGAACCGAATTAGCAGCAGGAATGTTTGCTAACGATGCGCTTCCTGAAGAGAAAGCAAAAGAATTACAAGCAGTAATTGTAAACTTAGAAACCCCTGTACAAGTGTGAGAAGTTAGAAATATTTTTTTGAACCGCACAGACGCAGAGGACGCAGAGAGAAGAGAGGAGTTTACAATTTATTGAGGATGAAACTGAGGAATTTTTTCTCTGTGCTCTCTTTCTCTGCGCTCTCTGCGTCTGGAGCGGTTTTAAAATAATTCCAATATCAGCTAATTAACCTTCATCTACATCTGCGTTCATCTGCGTTTATCTGCTTTCATCTGCGTACTAAAAATACCATGAATCAACACAGTGAAGAAGTTGCCCAAAAACTAAATTTAATCCGCAACGCTTTAACCGAAACAGAAGCCCAAGGAATTCGCCTCAAAGGAACAGACTGGTTTTCCTGGGCGACTGCTGGCGCTTCCCCCACAGTTTTATTAACAGCAGAAACCGGAGTTGCGGAAGTTTTAGTAACTCAAGAAAATGCCTGGATATTAACAAATGAAATAGAAGCCCAGCGCTTCAAAGATGAAGAAATTCCCGCCAATTTTCAGTTTTTTATCTATCCTTGGGCAGATGATTCTCAGTGGGAAAATTTTATAAAGGAAGTTACTAATGGGGGGAAGGTGTTGAGCGATCGACCAATTCCCCACGTAGAAAAGCGATTACCTGCATCTTTACAACTGCATAAACGAGTGATGATGCCCAATGAATTAGAACGTTATCGTCAAGTCGGGCGTAAGGCGAGTGAGGCGATGACGGAAGTGTTAAAAGCTGCTAATTCTAATTGGACAGAATACCAACTTGCGGGGGCGGGTGCAGAGGTTTTATGGGCGAAAGGTTTACATCCTGCTTTAACTTTGGTTGCTGGCGAAAGGCGTTTACCGCTTTATCGTCATGCTACACCAACTGGGGAAAAGATTGGGCGACAAGCGATGTTGGTTTTTTGCGCTAGGGGTTATGGTTTATTTGCTAATCTTACCCGATTTGTGGTTGTTGGTGGGTTGAAAGATGAAGACGCAAATTTGCATCGTCATGTTAGAGAAATTGAAGCCCAAGTGTTGAATTCTTGTCAACCTAGAACATCTTTAATTGCGGTTTATGATGTTTTAGCAAATGCTTATGAAAAGCACGGGTTTCCTAATGCGATTCGCGAACATCATCAAGGGGGAACTACAGGTTATTTGGCGCGAGAAGTTGTAGCAAATCCAACTACTACTGATACTTTAGAAGCAAATATGGCTATGGCTTGGAATCCCAGTTTACCGGGAGCTAAAATTGAAGATACTTTTGTGATTCTTGAGGATGGAAAGTTGGAAAATCTGACTTTTGATCCGAATTGGCCTAGTATTGAAGTAGAAGGAAGGTTGCGTGCTGTTCCTTTGGAGATTTGAGAATGCCTGGGCGAATGGAATTCGCAGCTACACAGACAAAACCTGCCTTCGCAGGTTTCAAGAAAAATTGAATCTTACTTAGTCCGCGAAGGCGGACTTCGTTTGTGTAGCCGCGATTTTAATCGCCCAGGCAAATTCTGTTAGTTTAGAGATATATTAATCATGAAAACCTTTCAAGATATTTTCAATCAATCTCCTGAAATAGAAGCCAGCGCCCCTGGAAGAGTGAATTTGTTGGGCGAACATACTGATTATAATGATGGTTTTGTTCTCCCTACTGCAATTCCCCAAAAAACAACTGTGCAGTTTGGTTTTAGTCATGATGAACAACACCATTTTTATTCAGCAGAACTTGACGAAAAAGTTAGTATTGCCAAAAATGATCCTCCCTCACAAGGTTTTGCTAGTTATGTTTTTGGCTGCATTGATTTGTTAGAAAAAGCCAGATTTTCAGTTCCACCACTAAATTTATATGTTACATCTTCCGTTCCAATGGGTTCGGGTTTGTCTAGTAGTGCTGCTTTAGAAGTTAGCACTTTGCGCGGGTTAAAATCGCTTTTGAATTTACCTATTAATGACGTGCAAATTGCCCAAATTGCCCAACAAGCAGAAATTAATTATGCTGGGGTACAATGCGGAATTATGGATCAAATGGCTTCGAGTTTAGCCGATCGCCATTCCATGCTATTCTTAGATACTAGAACGCTCGATCGGCAAATTCTCCCCTTCCCTAAAAACGCAGAAATTGTCATCATCGATAGTGGTGTACCTCGTACTTTAGCAGGAAGCGGTTACAACAAACGACGCGCAGAATGTGAAGAAGCGGCGCGAATTTTGGGAGTCAAAGCATTAAGAGATATTGGCGACCCGGAAATAGTAGAATCTTTACCAGAACCTTTACGTCGTCGCGCCCGTCATGTTATTACTGAAAATAACCGAGTTTTAGAAGCAATTCAAGGAATTTCTCCCCAACGTTTTGGCGAATTAATGAATGCTTCCCATGCTAGTTTACGCGATGATTACGAAGTTTCTGTCCCAGCTTTGGATACTTTAGTGACAATTTTGCAGGAAACTCCTGGTGTTTTTGGCGCACGTTTGACAGGTGCAGGTTTTGGGGGTGCTTGTGTTGCTTTGGTGGAAGAAGGGAGGGGAAAAGCGATCGCACAATCCACCCTAGAAAGTTATAATCAAGCAGGTCATACCGGAAAAATTTTAGTTCCTCAAGTTGATTAACCCTTACTCATTCCCACACTATCCCCCGATTTTGAAGGCCATCTCACTGTTAGAATAGTAGAATCAGATTCTGCTACCCAAGTATGCGCTACACCGGGACACCAAAACACATAATCTCCCTGATTAGATAAAACAATTTCTGAGTCTGGAAATTGTACGCGAAATCTTCCGGCAATCAAAATCGAAACTGTAGTCGCTTCTGCATTTATCGCCCATTCGCGCCTACCTTCTCCTGCTTGATGAACAGTCCATTTCACTTCTACCTCAGAGGTAAAACGAGGGTCATTATCTGGCATAAAATAACCGATAAACCAACCCCGATGCTCTGTTCCATCTTTTTGGGCATTTCCAAATACAATTTTAGATTGCATTCATCAACTCTAACTTTCTACGTTGCTTTCAGCCTCAAAGAAGCTCTGACTCTTGCCATTAATTCATCATACTCGATCGGCTTACGCACAAAGTCATTAGCCCCTAAATCTAAAGCTTGGGCTGCATTCATATTCTCATAAGCAGTGATTAGTACGATCGGAATAAAAGGCAAATCTTTTTGTTCTCGAATTTTGCGAGTTAATTCATAACCATCCATTCCGGGCATCATTGCATCCAGTAAAATTAAATCTGGTGGTATAGATTGTATCTTCTCTAAGGCTACTTTACCATTATTAGCAGTATCAACTACATATCCCTCTTCTACTAAAATCGCTTCTAATAGAGATATGTTGTCCTGTATATCATCAACAATTAAGATCCGTTTAAGTTGAGCTTTAGTCGGAGAAGAAATCATAATTATCCCTTCAATTTATAAAAAACTGAATAAAATTTCCAGATTAGAACTCTTATAAATCCATAATTGCTATTATTTATCCTTCTTACCTCATACCTAAAGTAGATTTTGCAAGATAGCAGAAGGAAAGAAAGAAAAAGTTTGTACTTTTGAGTTAATTACTGGAGTTTAGACTATTGCTCTCCTAGTGCGATAGGATTAAGCCAGTAAAGAATTTACTGCATGAATAATTCAACCCTAGAGGATTTATGTTAATCCAGAAAATCATCCAAGAACTAAAAGATATACCAGAAGAGAAGCTTACAGAAATTTATGATTTAATTCACGACTTCCGTTTAGGCTTAAATCAAGAAGACACCCAACCTCGTACCCCTGGACTACTGATAGGACAACTGGGAGAGGCATTTTTTGAACCTCTACCAGAAGAGGAACTTCAGCAATGGGAATGAGCTACCTGCTTGACACTCATATTCTGCTCTGGTGGCTTTTTAATGACCCGAAACTTAATCAAGAGTGCCGAGACATCATTGGCAACCCCAACCATAGCATTTTAGTTAGCAGTGCCTCTGCTTGGGAAATTACTACCAAATACCGGATCGGCAAACTACCTGAAGCTAACCCTTTGGTTGATAATTATCAGTACATATTACAGAAAGCGAAGTTTAACGAGCTAACCATCACTAATTCTCACGCATTGAGAGCAGGAAGCTTGCCTATTTCGCATCGAGATCCCTTCGATCGGATGCTGATGGCTCAGGCAGAACTAGAAAACTTGGCTATTATTACTTACGATAATGCTTTCCAGACTGGGTTAATTCAGGTAATTCCCTCCCCCTAGTAACAACTATGAAAGAATGCGATCGCTTTCTCTAAAATCAAAGAGCGATCGCGATCAAAGTTAATAACACTAAACTGAAAATTAATACAGGAATTATATTCTACGGCCTCTTATCGTATCAGCCAAATATTCTAAAAGCAATCTCAGATCCCCGACTGCTTCAAGAAGTGGGGGATCTGTGCAGGGGAATTACATGGACTGGTAAAGGCAAGGTTTTTAATTTTAGGGACACAAAATATCTACTATAAACTATGCTCTGATTGTCCCAACTCGATCGCCAATAAATATCTTGAATTACTGCTTTAGCATCGTCATTTTCAGTTGACCAATTGAAGGAAACTAAACCAATATTCGCCAATCCTACAACTTCTTTTCCTTCTTGAAGCCAGCGTTGCCATAACCAAGATGCTAAATTCGAGCTTTTCTTCTGAGAATCTGAAGCAGAATTTTTGGCTTTTTCCCAAGCAGCTGGCTGGGATTTTTGTCGTTCGATCCATTCGGTGCGATACCACCAATCTGGGAGAGATTTGGGGTTGTCAACTGCGATCGCCCAAGAAACATCATGATTTTGCCAACTACCTGACTTAATTTCGCGCAATAAGGGAATTTCTGATGAATTTTCTAACTGGAAAACTTGGATTAGTTCTTGAATTCTTTGGACTTCAAATAGTTTTGGTTGTTGATTCCAACCAGCCCAAACTTCCGGTTGTTGGAGTGCTAAAGATGAGACTTTTGTATGCACTAATTTAGTAGTAAACTCTTCATTTTTAAAGGCACTTGCAGTTAATTGTGCTAAAATTTTAGGAAAAGTTTTATCGAGACTACGCGCACAATAATTGAGGATGACTGCGCCAGAATAATGAATATCGCCTGTTAAAATTATGACGCGATCGCGCTGTTCAAGCAAATAAGTAAGTAAATTACCGAAACCCACTTTATTAAAATTCCAAGAATCGCCCACATCGCTGTTAAAAATCCGATCCATATTATCAACTTGATGGCGTTCCCAATCCCAATTTTGAAAACTATCCACAAATGACAAACTAACTAAATTGGTGGGAATCACCACAAAAGTAGCTTCTATTTGGGAATTATTAGTTTCTTTAAGTGGTTGTTGAATTTGCTGTTTAAATGCAGTTGGACTTAACAGCATTGGCGGTTCAGTTGTTTTATTTTCACCCTTGATATAACCGCGCCAAGTGCGTGTATCGAGTACAATAACTTCATGTTTAAAACTTCTGATACTATAGTACCAAATTAAACTCTGGGTTTCATCAGAATATTGCCGATTTAAAATCAGGGTATTTTCATCTTCTTGGTAACGAGAATTTAGCGAAGTATCGACAGGGATTCCTAAATATTTAGCGACATTTTCCCAGGCAATATTGTTTTTTCCTCCTGACATTGACCAATCTTTTGCTGCTATTAATAATTTCTCTCCTGGTTGTTCCGATCGAAATTGTTCGGGAGTATTTCCCCAAGCTTGAAATATCGCATAAGCTAACATGGCATTTTGCACTGCACGCTTTCCCAGGGGTTTGCTTAAAACTCGATCGCACCATTCCCGATTTAAAAACCAATCATCCGTGACATCGTGATCGTCACAAATCATGTAAGTAGAGATGTTGGCAAGCGATCGTCTTACTTTCCAAATATCATTAGCAAATTCTAAAACAACTGCCGCTTCTTCATCCCAAAGTTTAGCATTTTTCCGGTCTTTTCTCACTCTTTCGCCCGTCGGAAAACGATTAGGCCAAACAATAGGCGACCAAGCAAACAAATACATAGCAAAATATTCGCCCAAACCAAAAAGATGACTCTTTGCCTTTTTTGGTTTATTCACAAACATAGCAGTAAAACCGCCATAGTCTCTAGCAATATCACTACGTTTTCCTGGTAATAAATCACTAATTTTTATATACTCAATTTCGTCATTTTCTAGATGTTGTAAAGGTAATTTTTCTTCCCAACCCAACAAAGTATTACCTGCATCTGTCACCGCCCAAAGTAAGGGGTCTGCAACATCATCGCCGTAGATTTGATCGCCTGTTAAAAATAGTTGTTGGGGACGATTTAAAGGTTGATTAGCAGACTGATAAATTAAATCATCCAATATTGTTAAAGCATCCCGTCCTCCACCATGAGGTTTTCGACAAGAACCATGCACAATTCGTAAATAATTTAAGTCATCAGGTGGCATGGCAAAAGTAGGTAATTGATGGGAAAAATAACTAATGATTACTTCGGGAAAACCACTTTCAAAATTTACAGCTTCAACTAAGTTATTATTACCAAATTCTAAATCATAAGCATAGATTTCTCCCGGTTGGAGTTGACTTTCTTCTGCTATAAGAGGTTTAGCGGTAACAGCAACTACATGAAGAAATTGACCTAATGGTATTGTATAATGTTTACCAAGCAACAATAATCGATCGATAATTTCACCATTACCACGAACTGTAGAGTAGACTTTCAAAGTTACATTGCAAGGTGCTTTTAAAGCTACCCAAACAGTTACGGCATTTGGTTCTGTACGCCGCAAAATTGGGCCAGCGAGAATTAGGGGTAGACGATCGATGCGATCGCACAAAGGTGTCCATGACATAATCAATCTATCTCTCAACTTAATCACCAAGCTGCCTAATTTCTAAACTACTTTAATATATTTACCCATAGATAGTCCTTTTTCCAGATTTTTCTTAATAAACAAATTAGTTTGTCTGCAAAAATCATTCTTGAGAATCATGTATTTCCCCTACTTTCATGGCAATCTGAGATTAACTTTTCTCAGTCTAAACTTATGCCATACCAACAAATTGCCGATTTACCAGACTCTGTAAGAAATCACTTACCCAAGCACGCCCAAGAAATTTTTTTAGCCGCATTTAATAGTGCAACCGAAGAATATGACGAAGAAGAAACCGCTTTTAAAGTTGCTTGGAGTGCAGTGAAACATCAATACGAAAAAGGCGCAGATGGTGATTGGCATAAAAAAGCTGAATAATCAAGTTATACTAAAAAATGAATCCCTTTTAAAATTAGCTGCAAAATGACATCAGAGTTTAACTTTTTTCAACAATGGTATCCGCTTTCACCGATCGAAGACCTCGATCCAAATCAACCAACACCAGTAACGGTTTTAGGATTGCGTTTAGTAATTTGGCAGCCTAAATTATCTGAAACTTTTCGGGTATTTTTAGACCAATGTCCCCATCGTCTAGCCCCATTAAGTGAAGGAAAAGTAGACGAAAAAACGGGTAATTTAATGTGCAGTTATCACGGTTGGCAATTTGATGGCGAGGGAATTTGTACCCACATTCCCCAAGCAGAAAACCCCGAATTAGTAACCCAAAAATCCAAATTTCTCTGTGCAGTAACCCTACCAAGTCGTCAAGAACAAGATTTATTATGGGTATGGCTTGATGTTAATTCAGCTGCAATATCTGCATCAGTTCCATTACCCTTATCGCCCCAAGTAGATGCAAGTAAAGGATTTGTTTGGTCTTCTTTTGTCCGCGATTTAGAGTATGATTGGCAGACATTAGTTGAGAATGTTTGCGACCCTAGTCACGTTCCTTTTGCCCATCACGGAGTACAGGGAAATCGAGAAAAAGCTAGACCAATTCCGATGAAAATTCAAGAATCTACTCCTAACTTAATTACTGCTACAACTGGTATCAGTTCAATTATCTTTGAACCGCCTTGTAGATTAGAATATACAACTAAAATTGATGAAAAAAAGCAATTTGGTTTAGTTTTTTATTGTATACCTACAACTCCTGGTAAATCGAGAATAGTTGGTCAGTTTCCTCGTAATTTTGGCAAAACTATATTTAGATTAACGCCGCGTTGGTGGGATCATATTGAAAACCGCAATCCTCTATTAGATGGAGATATGATTTTACTCCAACAGCAAGAGTGTTTTACCAAACAAAAAGAGAACTGGCAAACTGCTTATAAAATGCCAACAAGTGCCGATCGCTTAGTAATCGAGTTTCGTAAATGGTATGACAAATATACTGGGGGAAAATTACCTTGGAGTGAAGTAGGAATTGCTGGCAAAGAAACACCGGAAATTTCGGACGATCGTCAATTTATGTTAGACCGTTATAAACAGCATACACAACATTGTCAAAGTTGTCGCACAACACTTTCAAAGGTGAAACTTTTGCAAAGTTTGTTGTTAGGATATGTGGCAGTTAGCGTTCCGATAGTAGCTGTATTGCCGGATGCAGTTAGAATTAAAATTGGATTGCCTTTGATAGTGCTAGTTTTGTTAAGTTTAGGAATTTATAGTTGGCTGAAATTTTGGTTAGAACCAAGGTTTTATTTTGTTGATTACGTACACGCAAAAAGGTAATTATGATTAATCAAGTTGTATAATTGACGGTAGAAAAATCTGATTTATCAATTAAACCAACCAGGAGGTTGACTATGGTAGCTAATTCTCAACCTAAATACATGAATCCCCAAGAATATTTAGATTGGGAAGAACAACAACCAATTAAATACGAATATATCAACGGCGAAGTGTATGCCATGACTGGGGGAACACTTGCCCATGCTACTATTGCTGCTAACTTATTTTATCAGTTGAAAAATCATTTGCGAGGAGGTTCTTGCCGTCCCTTCGTCTTTGAAGCCAAACTGGGTGTATCGGAAAATGGCCCTTTTCACTATCCTGATGTAATGGTAACTTGCGACGAAAGAGACAGAAACGCCAAGAAAGTTATCTATCATCCTTCGATAATTGTGGAAGTTCTTTCTCCGAGTACGGAGAGTTTCGATCGAGGTAAAAAATTCCAACATTATCGCCGCATTTCCACTCTCAGAGAATACGTTTTAATCAGTGCAGAACAGATAACTGTGGAAGTTTTTAGATTAAACGATCGAGGAATCTGGGAACTTTATCCTTATATAGAAGGAGAAGAGATTTTTTTGAATAGCATTGATTTTCGCTGTGCGATCGAACTTTTGTATGAGGATGTTGTTTTAGAAACTGAAGAACAAGAAACAGGTACGTAGTTGAGCTTTAGCGCTGAAGCGCAACTACGTACACAGTTTATTTATTACCTAATTATCATGCAGATTGCAATTGAAAATACTCTTGTTTGCTAATAGCTTTCAAAACTTGTAATAGCTTGCTTGCACTTTCAGGCTCAACTATGTTGAGTTCTGGCATTATCTGATAAATTGGGGGTGTACCTTGCCTGATATTCACAAAAAGATAACGCCTCCCATTGCTTACCAATCCCCAGACAAATGCTTGATTTTGTAAGCTTTTAAAAGCATAAGTCAATAATTGTGGTAAGCCTTCATATACATCAACTGCGCTATTTTTTGCTTCTACCAATAGTACCCAAAAAGGTGTAGCTGTGACCTCTGCTTGGGGTCTATTAACTGCTAAAATATCTAAGCGTCCGGTAATTTTTGTATCTTCGTCTTCTACTTCGATCGCAATACTATCTTCCATCGTTAATTTAATCGGAAGATCGAAGAAACCCGCTAAGCGCATTAAAGGGGAAAGAGTGACAAATTTAATTAAACCCTCAGCAAGTTTTTTGGCGTTGATATAGCGACGAAAATCACTGCTAATTTTGGCAATTTCCTGCTGTTCAAACTCTGTCAGAACTTCCAGAGAGAAAAAATCGGTAAATGAACCCCCTAACTGTTCTTCCAGTTTCAGAAGACGATGAACATCATTTAACGATAGTTGACTGGCTTCTCGAATTGCTACCATAAATTTTCCTCGATTACTCATACTATAATTATGTACAATTTTTGTTTCGTGTTCCCTTAATAAAGAGGATTCCTAATTTTAATGTTACAAATGCTTTATTTTATCAGAAGCAACCCCCATATCAAAAAGTAAAATTTGTAAAAATTTAAGTAATTTGAGCAACTTAAGTGTTCATGTTCATAAGTTTCAGTTAAAAAAGTATTGGGCTAAAACTTTCTCATCTATACAGCTTGATGCCCAAGCTAATTTCCTACATTCAAGATAGGTAAAGATATGCTAATTATAAAACATTTATTACTTGACATTGCCACGTTAATACTGTTAGAAACAGTAGCGGTTTCACCTGCACAAGCGTTCACTTTGAGCTTTCAATCAACTGATAGAACTTTAGCAGGTAACATAATTAGTCCAGATAATGGGATTGGGATATCTACTTTGTTCCTCACTGGACTAGGGGGGAGTTTTTCTGGTTCATTAGCTTTGTCAGGGATGTGGGTTGTAAGTGGTGAAAATCGATGGTTTCAACGGTTTGGAATGGCAGGGATGGTACCAGCAGGAAGCATTTTTTCTAACACACAGCTTGCCAATAGTATGCCATCCGATCTTCCTCCTCTCCCGTCTGTTTTGGCTAGCATCAATTCGACTTTAAGTATCAGCTTGTTCTGTCATTCTGACTCCGATTGTTTAGGTGATTCCGGTGGAATATCGCTAAATATGTCTTTTACTGATTCCGGTACGGATCGTTTGTACTCTTGGGTTGGGTATAGTGGACAGATCCAAGTAACTGCATGGAACCCCACTGGTACTTCGATTCCTACCACTCCTTTGCCAACAAATTCAGTTCCAGAACCTTCTTCTGCATCTGCGTTTTTATTATTGGGTGGTGGTTGGTTGCTGCGGCGAAAGTGGGCGATTAACTAATTTCAATTTCTGATGCGATCGCTTTCCCAATTTCGCTCGAAGCAGTCGCCGCTGGCGAAGGTGCATCGCATTTTCCCCTTCAATAATTAAACAGAAACATGGTTGCTTAGATTTTGCGTAAGTCCCTCTTAAAAAAACTCAAAGTACTTTGGTACGGATCTGCGGCAAGATGAGAATTCAGGAGTAAATGTAACAACACCAACAATGCCTCAATCAACGATCGAATCAATCCTACAAGAAAAACGTTTATTTCATCCTTCAGCCGAATTTTCCCAAAATGCTCATATCAAGAGTTTGGCAGAGTATCAGCAATTATACGATCGCGCCCAAGCCGATCCGCTCAAATTTTGGGCAGATTTGGCAGAACAAGAGTTACACTGGTTTCAAAAGTGGGATCAGGTGTTAGACTGGCAACCACCTTTCGCTAAATGGTTTGTCAACGGGAAAATCAACATTTCCTACAACTGCTTAGACCGTCATTTAACCACTTGGCGCAAGAATAAAGCAGCGTTAATTTGGGAAGGCGAACCGGGAGACTCGCGCACTTTGACTTATGCACAGTTACACCGGGAAGTTTGTCAATTCGCCAATGTGCTCAAACAGCTAGGTGTGCAAAAAGGCGATCGCGTCGGCATTTATATGCCCATGATACCGGAAGCAGCGATCGCCATGTTAGCTTGTGCCCGAATTGGTGCAGCGCATACCGTAGTATTTGGCGGGTTTAGTGCGGAGGCATTGCGCGATCGGTTAATCGACGGACAAGCTAAACTGGTAGTCACCGCAGATGGTGGTTGGCGCAAAGATGCGATCGTACCCCTGAAAGACCAAGTAGACAAAGCATTAGCAGAAGGCGTACCCACCGTTACAGATGTCTTAGTCGTCAAGCGTACCGGACAACAAATTCACATGGAACCCGGACGCGACCATTGGTGGCACGATCTACAACAGGGAGTTTCCGCCAACTGTCCCGCCGAACCAATGGATAGCGAAGATCTGCTATTCATCCTTTACACTAGCGGCAGTACCGGAAAACCCAAAGGCGTAGTCCACACCACAGGCGGTTACAACCTTTACACCCACATTACAACCAAATGGATCTTCGACTTGCAAGACACCGACGTTTATTGGTGTACTGCTGATGTGGGTTGGATCACCGGACATAGTTACATAGTTTATGGCCCTCTATCCAACGGTGCCACAACAGTCATGTATGAAGGTGCGCCTCGTACTTCCAACCCCGGTTGTTTTTGGGATGTAATTGAAAAGTATGGAGTCACCATTTTTTACACCGCGCCAACAGCAATTCGGTCATTTATTAAGATGGGAGAACATCATCCAAAATCCAGAAATCTCTCATCTTTAAGATTATTAGGAACTGTGGGAGAACCAATTAATCCTGAAGCTTGGATGTGGTATTACCGAATAATTGGTGGCGAACGTTGTCCAATTGTAGATACTTGGTGGCAAACGGAAACAGGCGGAATTATGATTACCGCATTACCTGGTGCAATTCCCACAAAACCCGGTTCTGCAACTCGTCCTTTCCCCGGAATTATTGCTGATATTTTGGACTTAGATGGTAATGGCGTTGCAGATAATGAAGGTGGTTATCTTTCGATAAAATATCCTTGGCCTGGAATGATGCGAACTGTGTATGGAGATCCCGATCGCTTCCGTAGAACTTATTGGGAACATATTCCGCCAAAAGATGGGAATTACATCTATTTTGCTGGCGATGGTGCTCGCAGAGATGAAGACGGTTACTATTGGGTAATGGGTCGGGTTGATGATGTAATTAACGTTGCCGGACACCGTTTAGGCACAATGGAAATTGAGTCAGCTTTGGTGTCTCACCCCGCAGTTGCCGAAGCAGCAGTTGTGGGAAAACCCGATGAATTAAAAGGCGAAGAAATTGTGGCTTTTGTAACTTTAGAAAGTAGTTTTACTGCTTCTGATGAACTGAGTAAGGAATTGAAAAAGCACGTTGTTGGGGAAATTGGTGCGATCGCACGTCCCGGAGAAATTCGCTTTACCGATGCCTTACCAAAAACTCGTTCCGGTAAAATTATGCGTCGCTTACTGCGAAATTTAGCCGCCGGACAAGAAGTTTCTGGTGATACTTCCACCTTAGAAGATCGCGGAGTTTTAGATAAATTGCGCGAAGGTGCGTAATGCAATTTTGGATTTTAGATTTTAGACAGATTATCAATCTAAAATCTAAAATCCTTTGCATGGGAATGAAAGGCGAAAAAACTCCTTACATTCCTCTTTCTACAATTGCACGAATTTCTCTAACAAAATCTGCGGGAGTTTGAATAATTAAATTACTCTGCGTGGCAGGAGTAAAGTCTTTAGTATTTAAACTCAACATTCGGTCTACTTTAGCCAATACAGCAGCAGCCAAAATAGGTGTATCTTTAGCTTCAATAATAGTTGTCCAACGTTCTGATTCTGATAATGATGGGTTTGGGACAATTTCTGGATCGATCGCAGCTAACAGTTGGGTAAAAATAGGTAAAGCAGCAGGTAATTTTTTGTTGAGGTTGCGATCGCATTCTTCCAAAACTTGCTGAGAAACAACAAGTTTAAAAAGTCCAATTTCAGCCATTGTCAGCACAGCACGACTAGCGCCAGTGCGCGATCCTGCTCCAGCAATTAGTATACTAGAATCGGCAAAAACTCTACGCATCTTTCTGTTGTTCTTGCCAAATAGCTTCCCGTTCTGCTTGTAAACCTGTCAGCAAATCAGCCAAATTTACACCTTCATCTTCCATAATGGCTGTAATTTTGTCTGCCAATTGGGGAACTTGAGGTTGTCTAGGGGTAAGCAATACTAACTCACCTACTTGAATCATCGTCAGCATATCTCCCTCCGTCAAGTTGAGGTGATCTTGTACCACCTGCGGAACAATAATCTGTCCTTGTTCTCCTAAACGAATGGGAAAGGTTTTGATCTCTATGTTTGCGTTTTGTGAGGTGGATGTCACAAGCTTAAGTTTCTTTGGTGATTGTTTTTCTTATTTTAGGCAAAACTATTGTCAACTTCCAATGCCAGATGCTCTAAAATTAAAATAAAATCAATATGACCAGATTTGTCCACGATCAATTCGCCAAAGATTATTTAGAAGAACTATTAGCACCTTTTGGCGAAGTAAAAGCACCTCGTCGCGTACCCGGAGAAGTGCGAGAAATCGATGTTTGGTTTTCTCCGAATACATATCCAGAAGTGTTAGGATTATTAGGCAAATTAGCGGCTAATCCTGCCATCTTTGAACCATTTCGTAATCCAGCAACTCCCACAGATATCTGTAATTGCCTGTTAAAATTATTCACATTACGGGGAGAGTTACAAAGAGAAGCTACCCGAAAAAAAGAACGGTTGTTAGAGGAAAGTTTACCCCGACTATGGATTCTTTCTCCCACGTCAGGTGACTCGATTCTCAATGGTTTTGGTGCTAAAATGGATGCAGAGAATTGGGAACAAGGAATTTATTTGTTTCCAGAATATCTCAGGACGGCAATTGTGGTAATTCATCAATTACCGAAAACCGAAACTACCCTTTGGCTAAGACTTTTAGGGAAAGGGAAAGTGCAAGAGGAAGCAATTGATGAAATACGACAATTACCAGTGAACCATCCTTTGCGATCGAATATTCTCACCTTACTAACCAATTTCCAAGCCAACTTACAAACCACAGAAACTTTAGACTCAGAAGAACGGAGTTTAATTATGAAATTATCACCTTTGTACATTGAATGGGAACAAGACGCTTTAAAAAGAGGGGAAGAACAAGGGATACAACAAGGAATACAACAAGGAATACAACAAGGAATACAGCAAGGAATACAGCAAGGAATACAGCAAGGAATACAGCAAGGAATACAGCAAGGAATACAGCAAGGAAAGCGTCTGACAATTGAGAGTATGCTAGAAGTAAAATTTGGCATAATCGATCCTGAGTTATCCCAAATTATTGAAGCTTTGATTCAATTACCAACTAAAGAAGTAACTCAATTGATTATGCAATCGAATCGCGAAGAGTTATTAAATAGATTTCAATCACCAAATTAAATCCAGCAATTACCAGTAAATTATCCATTGCGATCGAATATTCTCACCTTACTAACCAATTTCCAAGCCAACTTACAAACCACAGAAACTTTAGACTCAGAAGAACGGAGTTTAATTATGAAATTATCACCTTTGTACATTGAATGGGAACAAGACGCTTTAAAAAGAGGGGAAGAACAAGGGATACAACAAGGAATACAGCAAGGAATACAGCAAGGAATACAGCAAGGAAAGCGTCTGACAATTGAGAGTATGCTAGAAGTAAAATTTGGCATAATCGATCCTGAGTTATCCCAAATTATTGAAGCTTTGATTCAACTACCAACTAAAGAAGTAACTCAATTGATTATGCAATCCGATCGTGAAGAGTTATTAAGTCGCTTTCAGGAACAAAATTGATGAAATTTATAGATTTATTTGCCGGGATTGGTGGGTTTAGATTAGGTTTTGAACAAGCTGGATTTCAATGTGTTTTTTCCAGCGAAATCGACAAAAATTGTCAAGAAGTATACCGCAATAATTTCGGCGAAAATCCTTTTGATGATGTTGCCAAAATTGAGGCAAATGCTTTAGAAGACTTTGATGTTTTGATTGCAGGTTTTCCTTGTCAACCTTTTAGCATTTGCGGAAAAAAGCAGGGATTTGAAGATACGAGAGGGACATTATTTTTTGAGATTTGTAAAATTATCGAAGCTAAACAACCGAAAGTAATTGTGTTGGAGAATGTTAAGCATTTAATTCATCACGATCGCACCAACACCCTCAATGTTATTTTAGTTAGTTTGCGGAACTTAGGCTACAATGTAACCTATCAAATTCTTAATGCCAGAAATTTCGGCGTTCCCCAACATCGAGAAAGAATTATTATTATTGCCAGCAAAGGTAAAGAATTCAACTTTTCCCTAATCAAAAGACAATTTCCGCCTCGACTCAGAGATTTTTTAGATGAAACAGGGAATTTTGAAATTTTAGATAAGTCAGAATATACTTTAATTGAAAGTCCAAAGTTACAAGAATCGGCACTTTTGTTTGTTGGTTATCGCAATAAAGGTACTTGGAAAACCGGAGTTAGACCTAATACAGAACATTTATCAAGAGTGCATCGACAACCTAACAGGATTTATTCGATCGATGGCGTTCATCCCACACTTCCATCTCAAGAAACTTCCGGGAGATTTTTTATCTACATTCCTGAAAAAGATATTGTAAGAAAATTAACGATCGCAGAATGCTACCGAATTATGGGATTTCCCGAAACTTTTAAAATTCATCCTAGTGTAGGAGAAAGTTACAAACAAATTGGTAATTCAGTTTGCGTGCCGATGGTAGAAGCGATCGCTAAATCCATCCTAAATCAAAGCCTCCTATCAAATCAACCCGATGAACCACAAACAAAAACTCCAGAATATAAACAACTCGTACTTTTCAATTACTGAAACCGATCTAAACTAACCCTTAGAAGCAGAACGTAAGCGTCGGTAATTATTAACTACTTCTTGTAGAAATGGAGCGCTTGTAGGTGAGTTCATCATTGTAGAATCATCTGTACCTAACCAATATACAGCAGCAGCACTTAGTTGAGGCGTTGACTCGCACCAAGTCGGTAAAGATGTAGGTGAATGAACCAGCAAGGGTGATAGAAGGAGTCAAGCGAAATGCTGCTGATGCAAAGAGGAGAATAGTGTAGCGATCGCTTTTTGGTGTCAGCAGTTTGTAACAATTAATGACTGATTCAAAATAAAAAACTGCTATCTTTACACAAACAAATAGCAGTTTTTTGTTGAGAAATAACTTTTAATCAGAAAACGATCTTACAAATTTTCTGGCTCAACTCCTTGGGAACGTAATAATGTCCTCAACCTTTCTAATTCTTGTTCCGCTTGTTCCGCACGTTGGCGTTCCTGATCTGCTTCTTGCTGCATTTCCTCCTCTGGTAAAGGAATTAAATTACCTTCAGCTGTGAAAAATCGCAGTTTTCTCTGATGAATTCCTAAGAATAATTGTAACTGCTGACTCCACAACCAACCTTGCTCGTTTGGTGCAATTTCCTGATATTCACCTTCTACTAAATGAAAACCTTTGAATTCCAAGGTGTCTGGATGGAACCAAAAGTAATCTAAAGTGCGAAAGTTATCTTGGTAAATTTGCTTTTTTAGACCTTTATCAACCGCAGCAGTTGAATTAGATAAAAGTTCGACAATGACATGGGGATATTTGCCATCTTCTTGCCAAACTACCCAACTTCTGCGGTCTTTTTTTTCCGTTCCCAATACCACGAAAAAATCAGGGCCACGAAAATATTCTGATTTGCGCTGATTGGGACTATAATAAATTGTTAGGTTGCCAGTAACGTAGAAGTCCTGACGATCGCGCCACCACCACTTTAACAGGCGAATCAGCAACTCAATTTGATCCCGATGTAAATCACTTTCCAACGGCGGTTCATCACTCCACAAATCACCAGGGGGAAACTGAATCTCCTCTACAATTGGTTCTAAAATTGGTTCGGAGGTAACGCTTTGAGACATATCAGCTACCTTCGTCAATAATTAATAATTTTAACAAAAAGGTAAGTTGTTGCGCTTCAGCGCTAAAGCGCAACAACTTACTTTTTATTTAGAATTGCGATCGCGTTACCAAACTAGCCCGATTATACGGCAATCTTTCCGTTGGTAAAACAGCTACCTGAATAGTAGCATCTGCCAATACCGGATTTTCATCTAATACTAAGCTAGTCAAATTTCGGTTCAGAATTTCCCAGAATTGATTTTCATCTGGGTAATTCCGCAACACTTGATCTACCCGCTTGTAAATCGGTACAAAATCAGGATATTCTGCATTAGTTATCCCTTGTTTGAAGGTGTAATTTACATCTAAATTCAAGGTGTTTAAGCCCTGATGTACAATGGGATAATTAGGAATTTTGAAATTCCATTTCTCTTCTAGTAAACCTTGGCGATTCCGCGTTACAATACTAGAGCGATCGTAAGGCAAAGCCACCGATGGCAGCACGTTCCAGTTAATAATTATAGCATCAATTGCCGAATTTTCTGCTAAAACTTTCTGGGTCACATTCTTATTCAAGATTTCCCAAAAATCACTTTCATTTGGGTAATTCTTCAAATACTGATCTACTCCCTGATAAATTGGTACAAAATCCGGGTATTCATTATTTTTGATTCCCTTTTTGTAGACGTAATCAACATCAATATTCAAATTATTCAAACCTTGATGTTGAATTGGGTAATTTTGGAATTTAAACGACCATTCTTCGCGTAAATCTCCTGTAGTTGTGGGAATATAAGAAAGAATTCCCACTGGACGATTCAAGTTAGAATTTGGCGGTACAAAAGTATTACTATTTGGATTGTTTGGTGCCGGAATTTTTGCCCCAGTAACCGGATCGACTCCTAAAATTGCTCCAATATTATTCGCACCTTGTCGATAGTCAAACCCCACAGTATAAAGATTACCATCTTCCGCAAAAGTTAACCCACCTGTGAAGTTATTAGTTGCATTTGTTCCCGTGTAATTTGTTGAAAATATATTCAACAATTGCCCTGTTTGCGCGTTATATTTGCGGATATCATTGGCGAAATCACTAACGTAAAGGAAACCATCATTAGGGCCAAAAGCTAACCCTAAAAGACTGACAAAACCATTGCCATTAGGTGTAGCTTCAGGAGAAGCAAATACTCTTGATTCACCTGTTTTAATATCATAACGCAACACCTGACTAGGTAAGCCAGCACTGAAGTCTGGTTGACCGTTTATGGCTACACTTCCTTGGGTAGTAACGTAGAGAAAACCATCAGGACTAAAAATTATTCCATTCGGACCATTTAATCCCCCAGCTTGTTGATTTCCTCTAGCAAAAACATCAATAAATTGCCCAGTTGTGCCGTCATAACGTAAAATTTGGTCAGTTAAGAAACTGCTAACATAGAGTTTACCATCGGGGCCAAATGCGGAACCGTAAGGACGCAATAAACCCCCGGTTTCATCTATGTTGGGAGTGTTGGGATTGTCGGTGACAAAGCGATCGATAAATGCCCCCGTTCTTCCATCAAAACGCAAAATTCCCGAAGCACCTTGTTCTGTAGAAGTTGCAGGTTTATCACCGCTAGTAATGTAAAGGTCGCTAATCCCATCATTATTACCATCAGGCCCTACAATAATGTTATCGGGTGCGAATAATCCTCCACTACCAGCAGTAATAAATTCACCTAAAAAATTACCTGTTTTAGCATCAAATCTGACTACATTGTTACCTCTAGTATTTCCTACTAAAAAGGTTTCCGGCACGTTTAATGACTGCGGTTGAGTTCGAGTAACAGTGCTGCTTCTAGTATATGGTAAATTGTTGGTTGGCAGCACTTCTAAATTAACTTTGAAGTCAGCAAATTCGGGATTTTCCGAAAGGATTTGCTGAGTTAAGTTTTTATTTAGGATTTCCCAGAAATCCGTTTCGTTGGGATAGTTAATCAAAAAGTTATTGATCCGGTTATAAATCGGCACAAAATCAGGATACTCTCTATTACTTATTCCTGGTTTAAAAGTATAACTAACATCAAGGTTTAAAGTGTTTAACCCTTGGTGTTGAATAGTATATTGAGGAATTTGGAAATCCCATTTTTCCTCTAATTTTCCTTGCCTGTCACGGGTAACTGTACTAGAACGTTGATAAGGTAGGGAAATACTTGGTAAAACATCAATATCAACAGTCACAGATTGCATTACTGGATTTTCATCCAAAAGTTTTTGCGTCAGATTTTTGTTGATAATCTCCCAGAAATCGGTTTCGTTGGGATAGTTAGTTAAAAAGCGATCGACACTTTGATAAATCGGCACAAAATCTGGGTATTGTGAATAAGTAGTTCCCTCTTTAAAAGTATACGCGACATTGATATTTAGGTTATTGATTCCTTGGTGTTGAATGGTATAATTCGGTAAAGAAAAAGCCCATTTCTCCGGTTCTGGTTGATTGAAAATATTAGCGGGAGAACGACCTTCTGCGATCCCATTTTCGACAAAATGTTCAAAGGCTGTAATATCACCTCTCCGCACAACCGATGCTACATCTGGATTTTGTTGTAAATAACGTGCGGTATTGAATGCCGAATTAGGATTGCGACCTTCAAATTGACCGGATAAAATAAAGTGGTCAAAAGCAGTAATTCTCCGACTCTGAACAGCCGCAGCTACATCAGCATAAGTTTGTAAATAAAATTCGCTATCAAAGAAAGCACTAGGACTGCGATTTTCAAATTTTCCAATGCCGTTAAAGTGAGCCAAACCACTACTAATAACGCCATTACTTAAAGCTACAGAAAGGTCTAAGTTGTTATCTAGGTAGTAAGTCTCATTATACAGTTGATTGTCAGCGAGCATATTCGATCTCTTGGTCTAACTTATTAAGAAAAAATTCTACACTGTAATGTTTGTTCGGTTAATTAAATTAAAATTAAGTTCGTTGTGACGACTTTAGTCGTGCATTCCTCAACAAAAGCACTAAAGTGCTTACAACGAACCTAGTGATAAAAAAAGAAGCAAGGTTGATTCTTGCTTCTGGTGAGTTATTTAAGTTTCAATCAATTTATAGATATGTTCAAGAAATTTTGTTAAGCTTCTTCCAACGGCTGGGGAGAATTCTTTTTACCATGAAAACGAATTCCTAAAAAGATGTCGTAAACAAAACTCCAAAAATCTTTACCCTGTAACAATCCCAAAGTTTGATAACAGCCCTTTTCATCTAAAAGAGGCTGAGTGGCACGATAGGCAGTTTGGTAATTATACCAGGGAATAGAAGGCCACAAATGATGAATTAGGTGATAGTTTTGACCTAAAATCAGGATGTTAAGAATGGGGCTAGGGTAGACTCTAGCATTTTTCCAGCGATCGCGCTCCTGAAAAGGACGATGGGGGAGATAATCAAAAAACAACCCTAACGCCAAACCTACTACTAAAGCAGGGGAAAACCAGAAATTCAAAATATAGCCCAAAAATCCATGTTGGCAAGCAAAATAGACAATTGTGGCGACAAACAATCGGCTGAAAAACCATTCCCACAACTCATATTTGCGCCATAAACGCCGTTTGAAAAAGTAAACTTCGTGATAGAAAAATCTTGCCGCAATTAACCATAATGGCCCACCAGTAGAAACAAAATGGTCGGGGTCATTATCCGGGTCGTTCACATGGGCGTGATGTTGAATATGTACCCGGGTAAAAACTGGAAAAGCAAAACCTAACATTAGGGCGCTACCATGCCCTAACATAGCATTGATAACCCGATCGCGATGGGCAGCATTGTGAGACGCATCATGAATCACAGTCCCGACCATGTGCAAAGCAATTACATTAATCGAAAAACAGCACCAATCAGGCCATTCCCAGCACCAATACCCGCAAGTGGAAAGTATGACCATTCCGACTGCGACACAAAACATCAGCAGCGTAGGGTTAAAATCGCCGGGAGGTTGCAACAACTCCTTTGGTACTGTCAGCGGCTTTTTTGCCTCCGACATCAGTATCATAACTCCTGTTAACTTCCATCGCGTAGTATACGATACTGTCACTCAAACAATAAAGCTTGTTGATTGCTGATTGAGGTAGAGTGAAAAGTTGTGAGTAGGGAAGTGTTAGATTATAGAATTTTCTTTAACTTGTAACTCATAACTCAAACTCGATCGAGATTTATGGATTTACATGATAAGCAGGATTCTGTAAATCTTGGTCAATCTTTCCCAGTCCCCAGACTCCTTCTACCTTTGTGGATAAGTCAAAATGCCATCAGAAAAATACCTAAGAAGAACAAAAATAGTAGCCACTATTGGCCCTGCCACGCGCAGTCCTGAAGTTTTGCGTGCTTTAATCGAAGCTGGTGCCACCACTTTACGGCTAAACTTTTCTCACGGTACTCACGAAGACCACCAAAGGAGTATTCGCTTGATTCGGCAAACTTCCTTTGAGCTTAATCAGCCTGTGGGGATACTGCAAGACTTACAAGGCCCGAAGATTAGATTAGGGCAATTTGAACAAGGGTCTGTAGTGGTGAAAAAAGGCGATCGCTTTACTTTAACCAATCGTCCGGTGTTAGGCAACGAAGAAATTAGTTCTGTCACCTACGATCGACTAGCGGAAGAAGTACCCGAAGGCGCTACCATCCTCCTAGACGACGGTAAAGTAGAGATGGTTGTAGAAAAAGTCGATCGCACCACCCAAGAACTACTTTGCTGCGTCGTCGTCGGTGGAGTGCTTTCTAACAACAAAGGCGTAAACTTCCCCGGAGTCTACCTTTCCATCAAAGCCCTTACCGACAAAGACCGCAAAGACCTAATGTTTGGGTTAGACCAAGGAGTAGACTGGGTAGCATTAAGCTTCGTGCGAAACCCTCAAGATGTGTTAGAAATCAAAGAATTGATTTTCAGCGCTGGAAAACAAGTGCCAGTAATTGCGAAAATAGAAAAGCATGAAGCGATCGAACAAATGGAAGCCATCCTCCCCCTGTGTGATGGCGTAATGGTTGCCAGAGGCGACTTAGGCGTAGAACTACCCGCAGAAGAGGTACCCATCTTACAAAAGCGATTAATCGTCCTCGCCAACCGTTTAGGCATACCGATCATCACTGCCACCCAAATGCTAGATAGCATGGTGGGTAGTCCCCGTCCCACTCGCGCCGAAATCTCCGACGTAGCCAATGCTATCCTCGATGGAACCGATGCAGTGATGCTTTCCAACGAAACTGCTGTGGGTAAATACCCCATCGAAGCCGTAGCGACAATGGCACGCATCGCCGTCAGAATCGAACAAGAACAAGCCCAACAACCAACCGTCGCCACCATTGCCCACACCAGCCCTTCCATTCCCAACGCCATCAGCCAAGCAGTCGGACATATCGCCGAACAGCTAGACGCTACGGCAATCATGAGTTTGACTAAATCAGGGGCAACAGCCAGAAACGTCTCCAAATTCCGCCCAAAAACCCCGATTTTGGCAATTACACCCCACGTCGATGTTGCCCGACAACTACAACTAGTTTGGGGCGTTAAACCCTTGTTGGTTTTAGATTTACCTTCCACCAGTCAAACCTTCCAAGCTGCCATCAACGTAGCCAGGGAAAATCATCTAGTTACCGAAGGTGACTTAGTAGTAATGACTGCGGGAACCCTGCAAGGCGTATCCGGTTCTACAGATTTGATTAAAGTGGAAGTAGTTACAGCAGTACTTGGCAAAGGAACAGCTTTGGGTACTGGTTCTGTCAGCGGTAGGGCAAGAGTTGCAGCTAACTATAAAAATGTTTCTAACTTTAACCCCGGAGAAATTTTAGTTGCCTCCCGTACCAATGCTGAATTTGTCGATGCCATTCGCAAAGCCGCAGGAATTGTCACCGAAGACGAAAGTCTCACCAGTCACGCTGCCGTTATCGGTTTGCGTTTGGGTATCCCGGTAATTGTTGGCGTGAAAAACGCTACTCATTGCATCCGCGATGGGGCAATTTTAACTCTGGATATGCAGCGAGGATTGATTTATTCTGGTGCGATCGGCATCACTCAGGCAGATACCGTAGTTACAGTTTAGTCATTAGTCATTGGTTGTTGGTAGTTGGTCGTTGGTCGTTAATCATTGGTAATGGTTGCAATGAAGGTAGAACCTCCTTTCACCTCGTTCCCAGGTTGAACCTGGGAACGAGAAACAGAGGCTCCGCCTCAAGATTGAACAAATGACCAATGACAAATGATTTTAGCTAGGCTAGAGGTTTGGGGTTGTATTGGCAAAAATTATGGTGCAAAGTAAATTAACTAAGCGAACAGAAGTCGGAAGAAAGGCAGAAGGGAAAGAAGGAGAAAGGATAAAGGAAAAATTTAATTCCCCCCATCTCCCCACCTCCCCATCTCCCCACCTCCCCACCTCCCCTGCCCTCCTGGGTGTTTCTGTGGCAGAATTAACCGATTGGGTGCAGCAGCAAGGGCAACCAGCTTATCGAGGAAAACAGCTGCATCAATGGATATACGAAAAAGGCGCAAGAAGTTTAGCGGAAATTACAGTTTTTCCGAAACAATGGCGTGATAATTTGGCGGATATTTCTATTGGTAGGTCAACTGTTCATTATCGTTCTGTTGCCCCAGATGAAACAGTTAAATATTTGTTGCGATTAGCCGATAATCAAATTGTAGAAACAGTTGGTATTCCCACAGAAAAACGCCTGACTGTTTGCGTTTCTTCCCAAGTTGGTTGTCCGATGGCGTGCGATTTTTGCGCCACTGGTAAAGGTGGTTTTAAACGTAACCTCGCCAAACATGAAATTATTGACCAAGTTTTGACTGTGCAAGAAGATTTTCAAAGGCGCGTCAGCAACATTGTGTTTATGGGCATGGGCGAACCTTTAATCAATCTAGAAAATGTAGTCGGGGCAATCAAATCGCTGAATGAAGATGTGGGTATTGGACAGCGAAATATTACGCTTTCTACTGTTGGTATTCCGGGAAAAATTCGCCAATTAGCCCAATATCATTTACAAGTTACTTTGGCAGTAAGTTTGCACGCTTCTAACCAAAGTTTGCGGGAAAAATTGATTCCTACTGCCAAGAATTACACTTTGGAAAATTTGCTGGATGAGTGTCGAGAATATGTGCAAGTTACTGGGCGAAGAGTAACCTTTGAATATATCCTGTTGGCAGGGGTGAATGATTTACCAGAACAGGCAGAAGAGTTAGCTAAACATTTGCGTGGTTTCCAAAGTCATGTGAATTTAATTCCTTATAATCCGATTCAGGAAGCAGATTATCAACGCCCAAATGCAAAGCGAATTCAAGCTTTTATGAATGTTTTACAGAATAAACATATTGCGGTCAGCGTGCGTTATTCTAGAGGTTTGGAAGCTGATGCCGCTTGTGGACAATTACGGGCAAGTAAGGTATGAAGGGGATTAGGGACTGGGGACTGGGGACTGGGGACTGGGAAAGTTTTGAGTTTGTAGGGGCGGGTTTAGCAGATAAATTTGTGTTCATAGCACAAGATTTAACAACAAAACCCGCCCGTACAGAGTTTTCTTGCCCCTCTGCCCCTCTGCCCCCCTGCCCCCCTGCCTAATTATGGAACAATTGAAAACAGAAAGAGAAAAAATGCTTGCTGGTGAGTTGTATGTTGCTGCTGATGCGGAGTTACAAGCTTTGCGTTTAAATGCTGCTAAACTTACTCGTTTGTATAATAATACGGGGGAGGAGGATGGGGATTTGCGATCGCAACTCCTCCACCAACTATTCGCTAAAGTCGGAAAAAACCCCCAAGTTACTCCCCATTTCTATTGCGATTATGGTTGTCATATTTATGTCGGTGACAACTTTTACATGAATTATGGTTGTGTAATTTTAGATTGCAATACTGTGCATATTGGCGACAATGTTTTGTGTGCGCCTTATGTGCAAATTTACACCGCTTATCATCCAGTAGACCCGAAAATTCGTTTAACAGGAAAAGAACTCGCTGCACCAATAAAAATCGGTAATAATGTTTGGATTGGTGGTGGGGCAATTATTTGTCCGGGTGTGGCGATCGGCGATAATACTACTATTGGTGCCGGAAGTGTAGTCACAAAAAATATTCCTGAAAACGTGGTTGCTGTGGGAAATCCTTGTAGAGTTATTCGAGAGTTATAATTTTAAAGCTAGTGACGTTGTTTTTTGTAGTCGTAGTCTTCGTCGTAATCAATAGTGCCAAAGAGAGCCACGATCGATTCTGACCCAATGATTGATTAAATCAATGTTATCGTATTCCATAATCGCTTTTGGGGAAGCAAAACCCCTCCCCAAACCCCTCCCCGTCCACAGGGAGGGGCTATGATTAAGCGCAATTTTTCAGAGAATTGGTATAAGTTTTTCGGCAGTTAATTAGCGGCTTTTTCAATTAAATGCCTTGCTACGCTTTGTGTTCCTGTATGCTGATAATAATTGGTTGCTACGTCTAAAAATGCGGCAACGTAATCTAATTTATCATCGGCAAAATCAATGTATTGTTTTAAGTGACTAACTACATTTTGTGGTGTTAATTGATGGGATTGCACAAAGTTATTCATCCACCCTTGTACGGCAGCAAAATTTTGTTCCATAAATCCTAACTTTTCGGTTGTACTATTTCCCGGAATCATGCCACTAATACTTTGAAAAGTTGGGTTTTGTTGTAAAGTGGCTGGGTTAATACTAGTCAAGTTTGTATGTACTTTTCTGATAAAATCAGGGCCAAGGGGAACTAAAGCATCAACGGAAATTAATGCAGCCATTCGCATTAATGATTGTCCGCTATACTTACTTAAGCCGTTGGCAAAAGCACCAAAGTTGGTAACGGGGATTTGATGAATCGCAGAGAAAGCTAATAATTCAATTACTAATTTTAAACCGAGATCGACGCTTTGAATTACGTCAGATTTGGGCGTTAATTTATTTAGGAATGACAAAAAGCTAACTTTTTCACTTAGTTTATTTGCGATCGCCATCGCCCCCATCGCACTATCCGCTGTATCCGCAATCTGATACAACCAAATCGCTCTTTGATAACCTTCTGATGGCTCGTTGTAGATTTTTAGGGCGCGATCGCGTATTTTCTTAATTTTATCTTTGTCCTTCTTACCAGTCACCGCCCGAATCATATTATCAAAACCTACGATATTTTCCCACTCCCCAGGCACAACAAAATCTAATCCTTGCAACAAATAAACAGTTGTACTTTTCGTCGGTAAATTATCAACTAATTCATCGATCGCTTTAGTTTGCGGCATAATTTATATCTCATTCAACTCTCTATTTAGACAGCCCAATCTTGACAAAGGTTCAAATTTCCTAAAGGAACAGAGAAGACAATTAACTCAGATGTCGCACCAGTTCAGTTAAACAAATTTATCCTATTCCCTGTTCCCTCTCCTCACATCTTGCACTCCTGAGCAGAGCCTCCATTTTTCGTTCCCAGGTTCAACCTGGGAACGAGGATCTGGGAGGTTCTACCTCCCCTGCTGCAAGATGTGAGTCTCTTCTTAAATTTCCGCCGATGCTCTTTCAACTAAACGCCGTGCTAAAGTTTGAATTCCTGTATGTTCATAATAGTTAGTTGAAACATCCAAGAAAGCTGCAAGGTAATCTAATTTATCATCAGCAACGTCAATAAAACTTGAGAGATTTTTAGCGACTTTTTGTGGTGTTAAATCACGAGAACTGACAAAACTACTCATCCACCCGGAAACTGAACCAAAGCTTTCCTGAATGAAATTCTTTTGCCCTTCAGGATTACCACCGGGAATCAAATCTTTGACGCTATTAAAGCTTTGATTTTGTTCTAGTTCTTGAGGACTTGTGTTATTAAAACCAGATAGCACTTTTTGGATAAAATCTGGCCCCAATGGAATTAATCCATCAAAACAAACTAGCGCTGCCATCCGCATTAAAGACTCGCCGCTATAATCTCCTAAAGCTGCTAAAAAGTCACCAATGCTATCACCAGGAATTCCGTTTATTTGGCAAAAAGCTACTAATTCCACGACTAATTTTACTCCTAAGTCAATGGTTTGTGCTTTTTCGGCTTTCGGAGTGATTTTATCTAAAAAACCCAGCAAGGAAATCTTTTCACCCAGTTTATTTGCTAATGCAGCCGTACCCAATAATTTTGAGCCACTGGTAACAGTTTGGTACAACCATAATGCGTTTTGATATCCTTGGGATTTGTCGTTATATAAAGTAACAGCCCGATCGCCAATTTGTTGAATTATACTCTCGTCTGTTTCCCCTGTCACTGTGCGAATCGTATTATCAAAACCGACTAAATTTTGCCACTCTCCGGGAATGACAAAATCTAAGGCATGGAGCGATGATACTGTTAACCCACCTTTGGGGAGTTCATCAACCAACTCGTAAATAGGTTTACTCACAACAACTTCCTTGTTTCACTAGGTTTTTAATTTGATGCCAACAGTTTATTTCAGTGCTGCAATACCACGCAGATTGAATTTTTGTAGCCAAGCTTCTCGATCGCTTTGTGTAAAAGATGAATCGCGGGATTGCACTTTTACTTGATAGCGATCGGCAACTAACACAGCCGTTCCATTATTACCAATATTAGCCGCTGGATAACCAGCAATTGTTTTTCCACTACCTTGAAATTTCTGCTTTGCTGAAGGGTTATTCACCGTATCAGAAACCGAAAGCACAGCCACATCTTTACCATCTTTTTTTAATTTGTATTCGGCAAAACCTTTTTTCTCCTGTGCTGGTACTACTTGATACCCACCACCAGATTTAGGAAAATATTTATTAAACAGCGAGCCTTGGGTAGATACTTTCACTACCGCAGGAGTAGCATTTCTACCCGTACTCGCATTTTGGGCTTGCTCGTAGCGCGAAGGAGCTTGTGTTGCACAGGAAGACACTAACAACAACAAGCCAAGTAAAAATGGAGCCAAAATTCTCTGGATTTTTCCGAAATTCATCGCTTTTGACCTAACTATAGGCGGCACGTTCCATATTGTCGCTTATATTTTGGCAAATTGTCATAACTTTTAGTAAAATCAACTTGCCCCCTATTCTGTTAGATATCTACTCAAGGCTTATGTCACCATCAATTGTGAAGATACTTTCAAAAGAAATAAAAATTTTTCATAAAGCTTAACGATCGATCTGGAAAAATTCCCGAATTTTAGGCAAACTAACATTAAAGTCTGAATTTTGCTGTTAGCTAACATAGTTACTTAAACCGTTGAAATTATGTATTCTGAGGCGATTGAGTTGAAAGAACCTACCTTGATTCAAGTACCCCCACGCTTAACTGTATTAGAAGCGGTGGAATTTAGGAAAAACTGTCAGGAACTTTGTCAAGCAGACACTCCACCTGGCAAGATTATTTTCGATTTTAGCGATACTACTTTTATGGATAGTAGTGGTTTAGGTGCCTTAGTTAGCAATTTTAAGCTCACCAAAGACAAAGGCATTGAATTACTATTAAAAGATGTGCGTCCCCAAGTAATGGCAGTTTTATCTCTGACTGGACTGAATGAAGTTTTGCCGCTGGAGCAAACAACCAATACAGAAACAGAAAAATCTACCAGTAAAAGTGAGATTGTACCACCTCCTACACATCCTTCGATCTATTCTTGGATTAAGCGATCGATAGATGTTCTAGGAGCAATCGTAGGATTAGTAATTACAGCGGTTTTATTTGTTCCCATCGCCATTGCTATTAAATTAGACAGTCCGGGGCCAATTTTCTTTGGTCAAATTCGTTGCGGTTGGATGGGCAAAAAATTTCGGATGTGGAAATTCCGTTCTATGTGCGCTAATGCTGAACAGATGAAATCACAAGTGCAAAACCAAATTGCTGGACCATTATTTAAAAACGATAATGACCCACGAATTACCAAAGTAGGACGGTTTTTGCGAAAAACCAGTTTAGATGAAATTCCCCAATTTTGGAATGTATTAATTGGGGAAATGAGTTTAGTAGGAACTAGACCACCTACACCCGATGAAGTGGAAAAATATGAAGTTCCTGAATGGCAGCGTTTAGATGTTAAACCAGGGATGACTGGAGAATGGCAAGTAAACGGCAGGTCACAAATTCGCAATTTTGAAGATGTGATTCGTTTGGATTTGCAATATCAAGAGAATTGGAGTCTGATGTATGACATAAAATTGATTTTCAAAACTGTCTTCATTTTATTTAACAAAAATAGCGGTGCTTATTAGAAAGCAGAGAAGCCAGGGAAAATTCAAAAATTACCCAACTCTTTCTAACTCAAAACTAGGACTAGCCTTTTCAAGATAGTGAATGGCAGGAAGATGGATTTTGTAACCTTCACAAAATACTAAAGTATGGGCGAAGGATTGAAGATGTATTCCTGTTAGTCACCTTGAAAGTGCTAGTTCTGATCTATTGTAGAAAATGCGATCGACTTGTCGGCGCAAACCATCCTAATAGAGTGAAAAGTCCTATCTCAAAAAAATTTAACCAGACTACATGAGGTAGTTGATCGATTGAAAAAACGCGGATTTTGTTAATATATAATTTCCCTTTTCCCTACTTAATCTTGATGTTGTAAGGTAAGTACAGCACAGTGAGAATTATGTAGCACATAGTTACTCACGCTGCCATGAATGGCATCTTTAAGGCCATAGTTAGCTCGTCGTCCCATGACTATTAAATCAGCACCCCAAGTTCGAGCTAGGTCACAAATATTCCATTTGGGGTCGCCAAAATTTTGCGTCATCTCAGCTTTAATCCCCATTGAGATAGCTTGCATCAAATGCGATCGCAACAACTCCAAGCTTTTTTCTTCAAACTTCTCCCTCTGTTTTAAATAACTAGTAATACTTTCCTGATGGGTAAAAGTTTGGGAGTTGTTAATTATCTGAATCCTCATGTTAGGATAACCTTTTTCATAAGGACTGAGGACGTGCAACAGCATTAATTCTGCATTACTGGTTTTAGCCATAAACAAAGCTGCTGCCAGAATATTATTGCTCGTTTCCAAAGAATCTATTGCCACCAGAATCTTTTTAAACATAACTTTTTGCGGGTTTTGACGGGTTTTTTAGGGCAGAGGTTTTTTACCGAATTACAAGCATAAGGCAAAAATTAAGTATTTAAGGATAAAAGAAAAGATTATTGACTTTTGTAAGAGTAACTATCAATCAATTTGTCTTATATCCTTAATAAGAAAAGCTCTAGCAGAAATACCCGCTAGAGCCATGCCTTTGTAGACTCAGATCTTGCATTCCTGAGCAGAGCCTCCATTTTTCGTTCCCAGGTTGAACCTGGGAACGAGGATCTGGGAGGTTCTACCTCCCCTGATGCAAGATCTGAGTAGAGACTGTAGAGACGCAAGTCTCTATAACCAAGCTTTAGTTATTAGCTGCCACTTTCCATTTTGGCAATGTCGAGCAGGGTCTTGATTACTGAGTCGGGGTTCAAGCTGATCGAATCAATTCCTTGTTCTACTAAGAAGCGGGCAAATTCTGGATAGTCAGAAGGTGCTTGACCACAAATACCAATCTTGCGATCGTTCTTCTTGGCTTTTTCAATCACCAACCGTACCATTTCTTTAACGCCAGGGTTGCGTTCGTCGAAGATGTGAGCAACTAAAGCGGAGTCACGGTCTAATCCCAATGTTAACTGGGTGAGGTCGTTTGAACCGATCGAGAAACCGTCAAACACTTGGCTAAACTCGTCTGCCATGATCACGTTATTCGGAATTTCGCACATCACGTAGACTTGCAAGCCGTTTTCGCCACGTTTCAAGCCATATTTTTCCATTTCTGCCAATACTTTGCGTCCTTCATCAGGAGTGCGGCAGAACGGAATCATCGGAATCACGTTGGTTAAACCCATTTCGTCGCGTACCCGTTTCAAGGCAATACATTCCAAGCCGTAGGCTTCGCGATAATTTGGATCGTAGTAACGAGAAGCACCACGCCAACCAATCATCGGGTTTTCTTCTTTGGGCTCGAATTCTCGTCCACCGAGCAAGTTAGCATATTCATTGCTCTTGAAGTCGGACATCCGCAGCACCACAGGTTTTGGATAGAATGCTGCCGCAATCATACCGATACCATGAGCTAGTTTGTCTACGAAGAAGTCAGCTTTATTTTCGTAGAGAGCGGTCAATTGTTGAATTTCCCACTTCGCTGCTTTGTCTTCTAATTCGTCAAACTTCAACAATGCCAATGGGTGACATTTAATGTGGTTGGCGATAATGAATTCTAAGCGTGCTAGACCAACACCGTCGCAAGGAATCGAGGATAAACCAAAAGCTTCTTCAGGATTACCAACGTTCATCAAAATCTTGGTCTTGATTTGCGGTAGGTTATCGAGTTGGGTTTCTTGAATTTCAAAAGGTACTAAACCTTCGTAAACCCGTCCTTCTTCACCTTCTGCACAAGATACTGTTACTTCTTGACCAGTTTTGAGTAGACCTGTAGCATTGCCGCAACCGACGATCGCCGGAATACCCATTTCCCGTGCGATAATCGCTGCGTGGCAAGTGCGTCCACCTTGGTTAGTAACGATCGCACTAGCTTTCTTCATGATAGGTTCCCAATCCGGGTCTGTCTTGTTGGTAACTAAAACTTGACCGGGTTGGAATTCATCAATCTTATGCACGTCGAGAATGACATTAGCTTTACCTTGACCAATCATTTCTCCCACTGCACGTCCCGTAGTCAATACATTACCTGTGCCATTCAGTTTGAAGTTACGCAGGATGCTACCAGATTTTTGTGATTGCACGGTTTCTGGACGAGCTTGAACAATATAAAGTCCACCATTTAAACCATCTTTTGCCCATTCAATGTCCATCGGTGTATAAGTACCGCGAACTGCTGAATAGTGGTCTTCAATTATGCAAGCCCATTTGACCAGTGTGAGAATTTCGTCATCATTGAGAGCATATTTGACTCTTTCTGATTGCGCTACTGAGACGTTTTTCGTCAGTTTAGTACCGCCGACATCGTAGATCATTTTGATCTCTTTTGTGCCGAGACGTTTTTCCAAAATTGGGCGATATCCGTCTTTTAAAGTTGGTTTGAAAACGAAATATTCGTCTGGGTTTACGGCACCTTGAACTACGTTTTCACCTAAACCGTAAGCGGCTGTAACTAAAGCGGCATTCTTGAATCCGGTTTCGGTGTCAATGGAGAACATAACACCAGAAGCAGCTAGGTCAGAACGCACCATTTTTTGTACGCCAACTGACAATGCAACTTCAAAATGATCGAAGCCTTTAATTGTCCGATAAGAGATAGCCCGATCGGTAAATATAGAAGCAAAACATCGATGACAAGCTTCTAAAACTGACCTAACTCCATGTACGTTCAAATAAGTTTCTTGTTGACCTGCAAAACTCGCATCTGGTAGGTCTTCAGCAGTCGCCGACGAACGCACAGCTACGTCTACGTCTTGACTTTGGATTTCGCACTGTTCTTTGGCTGCGCCTTGAAATCGATCGCATATATCTTTATTGTAACCGTAGCGATCGCAGAGTTTTTGATATGCTGATGCGATCGCCGCTTGCAAATCTGGAGGGAACGGTGTATCGAGGATTAAAGCCCGTGCTTGTTTGCCACGTTCTCTTAAATTATTAACATCTTCAACATCTAAATCAGAGAAAATTTGCCGTAGCTTTTCTTCTAGTCCAGCGCCTTTAATAAAGTACCGATAAGCATAGGCAGTTGTCGCAAAACCCGTGGGAACATTTATTCCTTTCGGTGTCAATTCTTGAATCATTTCTCCCAGCGAGGCATTCTTTCCACCTACTAAGGGAATATCAGCAATTCCTACTTCTTCAAACCACAGAACTAATGCTTTATCTTTAGATTCAGGTGATGTTTTTTGTTGTAGAGCAGTAATCATAATTCATTTCCTTCGCGCTCCTTAATTATCAGGATAAACATCACTTTCTCGTTTGGCACCAAATGCAGAAATTCTTTAGAATCTTCTCCTGTTATCTACTTTTTTCCCCTTGATTACCTAAAGGAAAAAAATTATTTTTCCCCGGGTTTCAACCTGTTTACTCAGCAAAAATCACCTATACATAACTTCATGAAAATCAGCTATTGCTTTGAGAATTGTTAATATATCATTGAGACTCTATTAGGATATGTATTGAATTATCTCTATCTTCAATTTGCGATCGGGCTTTTTAGCTCCCTAAATTCCCAGATCCCCGACTTCTTCAAGAAGCCGGGGATCTGAGTTCTGAGCAATAATTTCCTTAAGAACCCCCACTAAATTGGAAATTTAAAGATTTACCATCCACACGACCGTTACCCGAAATCGAACTGATAGAACTAAAAAGGCCATAAGAAACTGTTACCTCCCCCGAAGCATCAGCATTACCAGAATTAGTCAGCGCAATAGTTAGAGTATTTTCCGTTTGGGAAATTAGCTGACCGCCAAACCGTAGCGTTCCACTACCATCGGCATAAGTTAAACCTAAATCAACAGTTCCTATTGGTCTAAGTATCACCGACGCAACCGCAATACCTCTGCCACGTCCGCCAATATTTAGTCTCCCCCTACCCTTCTGAATCAAATGCAGCGCCGAATTCTGTGCTACAACAGGGAGAGTTTCAGAAACAGAGATACCCACTTGGTTTACCTGTCCTCCCAGCCAAGGAAAAACTAAACTAGTCAAAAAAATTGCTGTTTTCCGAAATCTACTCATTAGCCAACTTCTCCCCATGATTTCACTCTAAGCAAAAGCAATTATAATAACAATCAAGTTCATGACCAATTTGCCACATTAAAGTTTTAAATTCTACAGTTATAAATGTCCTTTTTGTTTTGACTAAAAATGAGCTATTTAGAAACGACTGCCAAATTTTACACCGAAGTAGCAGAACAACCACAAGTTGGTCTATGTTGCGTACAAAGTAGTCCCCTGCAATTCCCCGGATTAAGAATTCCCAAGCAAATGCAGGAAATGAACTATGGTTGTGGTACTACAGTTCATCCCACAGAATTAGCAGGTGAACCAACTGTACTTTATGTAGGTGTTGGCGGTGGATTAGAGGCTTTGCAATTTGCTTATTTTTGTCGTCGTCCCGGTGCAGTAATGGCGATGATCCTGTAGAAGCAATGCGCCAAGCAGCAACTCGAAATTTAGAAATTGCGGCTCAAGTAAATCCCTGGTTTGATGTTAGTTTTGTCGAAATTCGTACAGGTGATGCTTTCAATCTTCCAATTGCCGATGCTTCTGTGGATGTAGTAGCACAAAATTGTCTGTTTAATATTTTTGAACCAGCCGATTTAACTAAAGCTCTCCAAGAAGCTTATCGGGTTTTAAAACCGGGCGGACGCTTAATTATGAGCGACCCCATTGCTACCAGTCCAATTCCCGAACATTTGCGGCAAGATGAACGTTTGCGGGCTATGTGTTTGTCCGGTGCCTTAACTTATGAAGAGTATATTCAACATTTAGTTAATGTGGGATTTGGACAAGTGGAAATTCGCGCCAAGCGTCCCTACCGAGTTTTAGATTGCCAAAGTTATAATCTTCCAGAACCGTTACTTTTAGAAAGTCTTGATTCGGTGGCTTTTAAAGTGTTAATTCCTGAAGATGGCGCTTGCATTTTTACAGGTAGAGCAGCCATTTATGTTGGTAAGGAAGAGTTTTTTGATGACTTAGCAGGACATTTATTACAACGAGGTGTACCCGCAGTAGTTTGTGATAAAACTGCGAAAAAGTTAGGTTCGTTACCCGGTAAGGAAATTTTAATTACTGATTCAACTTGGCATTATACTGGTGGCGGTTGTTGTTAATTGTTCGTTACAGTAAACTTTTAGGTACGTTGTTGCGCTTTAGCGCTACTAAAGCGCTAAAGCGCAACAACGTACTTAATCTAGACTTCAATTCGGATAATTCATAGGAAATAAAAATGCTTCGATCGAGTTCTGAAAAATTAACTCTCACCAATTTTAGTAAAAAATTAACTGCGCCATTAACTAAAAATCAAATTAGCGTTTTACAAATTGATTTAGGTAAGCGTTGTAATCTTGCTTGCACTCATTGTCATGTAGAAGCTGGGCCAAAACGAACTGAAGAACTTTCTCCAGAAATTTGTCAACAGTTAATTGAGTTAATTTATAAGTTTCCTCAAATTAAGATTGTTGATTTAACTGGCGGTGCGCCGGAAATGAATTATGGTTTTAAGTCTTTGGTAGCGGCAGCTAAAGAAACCGGAAAACAAGTAATTGTGAGGTCTAACCTCACTATTTATTTTGTCGAAGGTTTTACTGATATTCCCGAATATTGCGCTAAAAATCAACTGAAGATTGTTGCTTCCTTACCTTGCTATTTACAAGATAATGTGGACAAAATGCGTGGTAATGGTGTTTATGATGCTTCAATTCAAGCGCTGCAATGGTTAAATAAGTTGGGTTATGGTAGAGAGCCGCATTTAATTCTGGATTTAGTGTATAATCCCCAAGTTCCTAGTACGGAGAAGTTTTCCTTAACTCCGAGTCAGGTACTATTAGAAAGAGATTACAAAATGTTCTTACAAGAACATTTTGAGATTTGTTTTAATAACCTGTTCACCATTACTAATTTACCGATCGGCAGAACCAAGCTAAATTTAGAACGACAAAAACTATACACTCCTTATCTAAATTTCTTGGAGTCAAATTTTAACCCAGGTACGATCGCCCATTTGATGTGCCGAGATGAGTTATCTATTGACTATTTGGGTAATGTTTACGACTGTGACTTTAACCAAATGGAAAACTTGCCAGCAAAAACCCCCAATGGCGAAACTTTGACAGTGGCAAAGTTATTAGAAGCGGGAAGTTTAGATTTAATTCCACAAGTGCAGACAGCTAATTATTGCTATGCTTGTACAGCTGGTTGTGGTTCTAGTTGTGGAGGCGCTTTAGTAGAAAACCAATAATTAACCATTAACCAAACAATCTAATTCTGTAACAACTCGTTCCAATTCGTCAATTAGTGGCGAAAAATAAACTTTGCGATATGCTGCGACTAAACTTTTATAATACCAAAGACTGCCTTCTCTGCCTCCTTTAAAATGTTTCCAAACTGCTTCGCCTAATTCTCGGTAATCTTTTAAGATCGATCGCGAATTATGCAATTTATCTGCCGCCGAAACTAACAAAACTGAAGGAGAAGCAGTCGCAATACTATCAATAAAAACTTGCTTCCTTTCCCGCCAAGGTGGTTTCGGAGTAATTTCTGAATCTGTACAACCATCAACAATAGCTGTTACATTATCACCAAAACGCCGCCGAATTTCTTCCCTAGTTTTAGCACCTCCTTGATCTTCTATGGCATCATGCAAAAGCGCCGCGATTGCTTCGTCTTCATTTGCGCCATATTCCAAAGCAATACTAGTAACACCGAGTAAATGTGTGATGTAGGGAACACCACTTCCCTTCCTAACTTGGGTAGCGTGTAATTCAGTAGCAAAAACCAGTGCTTCTGTAAATCGTTCTGTAAGAAACATTGATATTTTAACTATATTTTAGTTAAATACCAGTTTACTATTAAAATTTAATGTTATCTAGAAAATTTTGTAGAGAATGTTAAGTTTACTTTAACACGCTCTACAAATTTGTCTTTTGTCTTTTTTCCAAATCCGACGATTTAGTAGTTAGGGAATGACATCTTTAGCTGCTTCTTTAGCTTGATTCGCGGTTTGTTTAGCACCTTCTACGTAACCTGAACCAAATTCTTCAAAAGCTTTTGCTGATTCTTTGCCAATTCTTTCCAGTCTTTCACCAGGAGAATTTTCAGTTTCCCGTCCTTCTTGATACCATTCTCTGGTAGTTTTTGGTCTGACAGAATCGCGATCGTGCGCTATTTCATCAATTTTCTTGTCCAAACCTTTGTTATTAACTCCAGAATCAACGTTTGTTGTGAGGAATAAAAACCCTACTAAAACAACAGCTAAAAAACGCTGAACTTGAACTCTTTTAACCAAGGAACTGATAAAAGCAATGGTGTTCGCAATCAAACTAATCATGCAATACTCCTGAACTGATTGTCGCTACTTTTGATTTCACTTTATACAACTCATATTCCTTGCTTCTGGATGTAGCGCAATCTCCCATAGGAAGTAAATTAAAATTACTGCCAGCTAGATCCCCGACTTCTTCAAGAAGTCGGGGATCTCTGCACCAATTTCTAACCATTGATTGATGAAATCCCCAAAAACATAGTTATAGACACTAAATTCTATTCCAACAGCTTAAATACTGATTCACATCTTGGAGGATTTGCTTACTTTGTGCATAACTTATGAGATTAATCGCTGTTTCGTAATTAGCCCAAGTATAAGTTTGAATTTCCTCTAATTGATGTACAACTGTCGCTGACTTCACTAATGCCAAAAAGTAAGTTACTGTTTTAGCAAAAGTTTCCCCTTGGCGTGTAAAAATGTAACTTTCAGAAAAGGAAACTTCCTCAAGCAAAGATTCATCTTTGATATCTTGTGGTTCATTCATTTGACTAAATATTTTCCTGTAACTTCTTTGGTTTACCTAATTCAGGTACAATTGTTTCAGTATTTTCTATTTCATATCCAAAAGCCTCTAATTGTGCTTTTAACAAATCAAGGGCATCATAATAGGTAAAGCTTGCTCCTTGGTAAAAGGCTGCATCAGCTTCCGTTTCAGATTTTTCAACCTTAATTAAAGATTGGTTGTATTTTTCTTGCAATAAGGTAACGTAGTCTTGGATAAAGTTTTGCAGTTCTTGAGTCATTATCTTCTCTCCTGAAGAATACCTTCGAGAATAAATTTTTGTTCTTGCTGACGCGCAATATCACTTAACCATTTATTTTCGATCAGTGCGCGTTGTTGTCTAGGGTCAAGACTGCTAAAGTTAGGGATATGTAATTCTGGGTTTTCAATCCAGCTTTGGTGTTCTGCAATGCGCTTTTCTAGAGAACGAATAGCTTTTTGTATTTCCAGATCTGGTTTATTGACATATTGATTATAAAATCCCGAATGTTTCCCTCCCGCTTTAGCTATCTCAAAAGGATTTGACACTTGATAATTTGCCCTAATTTGTCAGAAACGATAAACTATTATAACATTTTGCTTGCAATTCAATTTAACTGTAACTTAGATAAGCTTCATTCATTATTTTCATTGCTAAGGGATGATAACCATTGTGATTTAACCAAGCTAAAGGAGACTCTTTTACCTGATAACTAACAGCTTCACTGGTTGTTACCAGCCTAGCAAAATGTTCGCAATTCCATCCTAATAACCCATAATGCCAGTCTTTGAAGAGTTGGAAAGCAATCAAACACCTGTCAAGCACTTCTTTTTTATTTAATAACTTTACTTGTGTTACCTGCTTAGTATTCGATGGAATTGGAAACACAGCAAATCCATTACCACCAAAGTTAAAAACATGGGTATCAGAGATAGTAATGTAATAGTGCCATGAAGCATTCCAGTAGTTGTGAATTAATTTTCCTGCATTTGAACTTTGATAATCTACACAAGCTTTAAATGTCAAAATAATCCTATCTGTTTCTGGTTTAATTTGCATACTTTTGCGAGTTAATAGATTGACTCAGTGCCAGACATTTTACTACGTCAGGCTACGCCAACGCCAACCCACCACCAAATCTCTGACACAAAAGGACACTCCGTAAGCTAAAATTATTAAGGAATCTTTACAGAAATGTAATTTAGCAAACAAATCTGTTAGAGAACCGCAAAACTGTCTATGTAAACCTCAAAAAAGTCCTGTACGCTCATCAATATGACTCTTCCCATTCGCAACGTAGCTATTATTGCCCACGTAGATCACGGCAAAACGACCCTAGTAGATGCTTTACTCAGACAATCAGGCATCTTCCGCGAAGGGGAAGAAGTACCTGACTGCGTGATGGACTCCAACGCCATTGAACGGGAACGCGGAATCACCATTCTTTCCAAAAATACCGCAGTTCACTACAAAGACACTCTGGTTAACATCGTGGACACACCCGGACACGCCGACTTTGGTGGCGAAGTCGAACGGGTGTTGGGAATGGTTGATGGTTGCCTTTTGATTGTCGATGCCAACGAAGGCCCCATGCCGCAGACCAGATTTGTGTTAAAAAAAGCTTTAGAAAAAGGATTGCGTCCGATCGTCATTGTAAACAAAATCGATCGCCCCCAAGCCGACCCTCACGGCGCAATTGATAAAGTATTAGACCTATTCTTAGAATTAGGTGCAGACGACGATCAATGTGATTTTCCCTATCTATTTGCCTCCGGTTTATCAGGTTACGCCAAAGACAAACTTGAAGACGATGGCACAGATATGCAACCATTATTTGAAGCAATTTTGCGCCACGTACCACCACCAGTAGGCGACATCGATAAACCATTACAACTGCAAGTTACCACATTAGATTATTCCGAATATTTAGGTCGGATTGTCATCGGTCGGATTCACAACGGCGTAATTAAAGCAGGTCAACAAGCAGCTTTAGTCAAAGAAAATGGCGATATTGTCAAATCCAAAATTACTAAATTGCTGGGGTTTGAAGGTCTAAAACGCATCGAAATTGAAGAAGCTTCCGCTGGAAATATTGTCGCTGTTGCTGGATTTGGTGATGCCAATATTGGGGAAACAATTACTATTCCTGATAATCCTCAAGCCTTACCATTAATTAAAGTAGATGAACCTACTTTACAGATGACATTTTCTGTTAACGATTCACCTTTTGCCGGACAAGAAGGAACATTTGTCACTTCGCGGCAATTGCGCGATCGCTTAATGCGAGAATTAGAAACCAACGTCGCCTTGCGCGTCGAAGAAACCGACTCCCCCGACAAATTCCTAGTTTCTGGACGCGGTGAATTACACCTGGGTATCTTAATCGAAACCATGCGCCGTGAAGGTTACGAATTCCAAGTATCCCAACCCCAAGTTATTTACCGGGAAATCAACGGACAACCCTGCGAACCCTTCGAGACATTAGTATTAGATGTTCCCGAAGAAAGCGTTGGTGGTTGCATCGAACGCTTAGGACAACGCAAAGGCGAAATGCAGGATATGCAAGTTGGCTCAAATGGACGCACTCAACTAGAATTTGTGATTCCCGCTCGTGGTTTAATTGGTTTCCGAGGAGAATTCATGCGCCTAACTCGCGGCGAAGGGATCATGAACCACAGCTTCTTAGAATACCGTAACTTTAGCGGAGATGTGGAACTGCGTCGCAACGGAGTCTTAATTTCCTTTGAAGAAGGTGTCGCTACTTTCTACGCCATGAAAAACGCCGAAGACCGAGGAGTTTTCTTTATCACTCCTAGCATTAAAGTTTACAAAGGCATGATTGTGGGCGAACACAACCGACCCCAAGACTTAGAACTCAACGTTTGCAAAACCAAGCAATTAACCAACCACCGCGCCGCTAGTGGTGATGAATTGGTTCAATTGCAAGCACCAGTAGATATGAGTTTGGAACGTGCTTTGGAATACATCGGCCCCGATGAATTGGTAGAAGTGACACCAAAATCAATTCGCTTGCGGAAGTTAAGCAAGAAATTGGTAAAACGATAAATAATGCCTTATCGTTAACATAAATTGATTTAATAATTTATAAAGTCCGCTTACTTAAGCGGGCTTTTTTGCTTGAATACAATTATGCTCCTCCATGTTGTTAGAGAGTGAAATAAAAGGCATTAACACTTATTCTAGGAAATAATAACCTTACCAGGATTTTAAGTACAGTAATAATAATATTCTTACTGCATATAAATATTTTGTTAATGTCTACAAAAGACTTTAGTAAAAGGTTGACATAACTATAGCCAGTCTAAATGAATTGTGAAAAAGCATCGTAGTTTTTAAAGTTAGGAACATTAAAAAGTTTGAAATCAACAAAAAGCTGAAATAACCGCTTCACAATGGCAAAACTTTTACCAAACCGATAAAATCTTCTTAGTAAATTTTTTAACTGTAGCCAAATTGCTTCTACAGGATTTTCTTGGGGAGCGTAAGGCGCAAATCTATGACAAGTAACATTCCATTCTTCGGGAGTCATTTCTTGATTCTGTTGAGTTAAAAATTTTTTCATTTCCTCTCCTCTATGATAACTAGCTCCATCCCAGATCAATAAAATTTTGGCTCCCGGATTTCTTTGTTGTAGTTGAGTGACAAAATTGACAGTGTTTTCTCCATTTCCTTGGGGATAAGGGTCGAGAATAAATTCTTTCGTTAATAGATCTAAAGCTCCATAATAAGTCTGTCTTTCTTTGGGATTCAACAGTGGAATTTTCACTGGTTCTTTGATGAAGTTCCACAGATAACCACAGATATCGTCCCAGAGTAGATGGCATTCATCAATAATATACACCACCAGCTTTCTGGCCTCTATTTCGGTGCGATGTTTTTCGAGAAGTGCGGCAATTTCTTGGTTTTTTTTTTAGTTAATTCTGCATCATATCGAGGATTCACCTGTTCTCCTTTTTGCCAAGAGATTTTCGCTTCTTGAAAAATCTGATAATAGCTTTGTCGCGATTGAAAAACTACATCATATTTGTCAATTAAATAAGTTTCTAATTCGGAAATATCCCAAGCTTTTTGCTGAATTAACCACGCAATTGTTTCCGCTCTTTCTTCTGGGCTTAAATAACTTTCTGTGCCTTTATACCTGGATTTTAAAGCTTCATTACCGCCGACTTTAAAAGCATTAAACCATTTACTGATAAACCCTACTGAGACTGCTAAAATTTCTGTAATTTTCTCATAGCGATATCCCTCTAACGCCAATTTAGCTGCTAATGCTCTCTTCATTTCTGCCGATTTTGGATTACTTTTAATAAAATCTTCGAGAGTCTTTAGCTGTTTTCTAACTTCTGAATCTTCTACTGCTCTCATTTCTACTTCTCGGTTACAAGCCGTTCTTATTTTACCAGATTACCCTTTTACTTCTTTCATGACTCATTTAGACTGGCTATATATATTTCAAGAGTATAATTAACTCAAGTAAAAGCTTTCCATAGTTCTAAATAAAGGGTGCTGTGCATCTTCCCTGACAAAATACCAGCCCCAAAAGATTATTTCTCATTCTGAGAGTAGTCAATCTTAAGTTTGTCAAAAACTCTTTAAAATAATTTTTAAGGGTGCAACTTTGCTCTTGACGCACTTACAGAATTATTGTGATTAATGATGTCTGTTAAGCAGCGTATAAGGCAGAGATTCGTTTGCTTCAAAATACTAATGTTTATCAAAATAGAACTTTGGAAAAGTGTGTTTACTACAAATCAACTTTTCAACCGAATCAAAAACCAATGAAGAAATCTATATCTTTGGCTCTTGTAGCTACTACTGTTTTAGCGTCTTCTCCAGCTTATTCACAAGCTGCTATAGTAAGGCAGTTGCCAAAAATACTAGGAATGTATAATAGAGCTGGCCAAACTTTCTTAGTTACGATTGCAACAACCGCAGGCGTTGTCTCTATTACTGTTGATTGTCGAAATGCTCGTGTGAACAGTCCTGGACAACCTCTCACTTCCCGGCAAGTGTCTTATTTAATTCAGCAAGTTTGCCGTAAACGTGGATAAATCTAATTTCTAGGCTACACACTCTCTTTAGTTTTAGAGAGTGTGTTCTAGTCATTGTCAAGGGAACTATTTGGGAAATAGCGATTGCACCACCAAAACCTCACAGATAAGGAGATAAGGGGACAAGGGAAGAATGTACTCAAAATTCAAAACTTCCCAGTCCTCAGTCCCTTGCTTCCTTCTGTAAGCAAAATGTCTGATATCATGTCTGAAGAAAAACATTGGAAACTGTGCAATCACTTTTAATTGGACTTTGGACAAAGAAGAAAAGCGTTTCGCGACTAACGAGCGCGAAGTAAATTGTTGTTTAACAAGCTTTAATGTCAAGAGGTGGGGTGAGAAATTTATACACTAATCAATCGAATTTATCGGGAACAATCTCACTTTCACCGTCATAATATAAGTCAAGTAAACTATTAGTTAAAGAATTAATCGTCCGTTCAAGTTCATCAATTTGGTTACGTCTAACCACCTGGACTACTGCGGTAATATGCTCCTCACTACCAGCGCGTCCCAAATGTCTATACTTACTCTTCTTTTGGGGATATGAATGCTTGCTCAAAAATCGGTTCAGTCGCCTGTAATTTGTAGTACCAATAAATTTTCTGTTGTTGTCGTACCTGATAACGGGCCACGTAGCACCCCTTGGGAGATACCTCACCTTCATCGTAAATTTGTTGAATTTTAACTTTTAAAGTCGCGATAGTAGCAGTTAAGCGTTCTGCTCTTTTAGCTAAGTTGGGAGCCAGTTTTGGTTTGGCGTGCTTCATAACTAGATAGAAAACAAATGTGTAATTAAATGGTAAAATACTTCGCGACTATTGTTAACAAAAACTCTCTTTTACCATTTTTTGATGTCTACCATATCCTGTGAAGACCAACTCGCTCAATTTCAGCAATTTCGCCAAAATGTTTACGCTAACTTCCCTCTTAATCGTGACAGTGTAATGGATTTATTGGATGCTATTACGGGAAATATCACGGCTCAAACCCCAGTAGAATTATGTGAGCATCCTTCTTTCCGTCGCGGTTATAGTGCTTTATATAAAGCAATTAGACAATTTTTTGTACCGAGTAGCCCCAACACAGCAGTTGCCGAAAGAAAACAACTTCAAAAATCTCTACTAAAAACGCTTTCTCCATTAATTAAAGCACCGACTAAGCGAAATTTTCATTTATTTGGTTTGGACACAACCCCCATCCCACGCCCATTTTCTCCTACATTACCAGACCGGACATACATCCATCAACCGAATACTATTAAAGGTAATAAACCGATTAACATCGGGCATCAGTACTCTTTATTATCATTTCTGCCAGAGTCAGAAGGCACTCAAAATATCCCTTGGTCAATTCCTTTAAGCACCCAAAGAGTCAGATCTAATACTAATAGTATAGCTGTGGGAGTAGAGCAGATAGATACAACACTCCATCATTGTCCCGCCTTTGAACAAGAACAATTATCTGTGCTGGTAGCTGATAGTTATTACTCCCAACGTCAATTTCTAGATGCACTCTCCAAAGAGTCTAATTTGGTGCTAATCACGAGAGTACGTAGCAATCGAGTTTTCTATCGTCAACCATCCAGTAGTGAAACAGCTAATTCCGGTCGGGGACACCGACTGTGGTATGGAGAACGATTTGATTTAAAAGATGAAACTACTTGGCATCAACCTGATGAAACAGTACAGACAAATTTCACTACTCGTCGTGGGCGTTGTCTGCAATTAAACATCTCTGCTTGGCATCAAATGTTGATGCGGGGAACGAAAGAATATCCGATGCACCAACATCCTTTTACTTTATTACAGGTGAGGGTTACTGATGAATTTGGTCAGCAATTATGGCATCCGATGTGGTTAATTGTGCTTGGTACTAGGCGAAATGAATTAACTATTATGGACTGCTATTTATCTTACCGACAACGATTTGATATGGAACATACTTTGCGCTTTAACAAACAACGTTTGTTGATGAATTCTTTTCAAACCCCAGATGTAGAGCATGAAGAAAATTGGGTTCAACTAACGCAGCTGGCTTATATCCAATTATGGGCAGCCAGAGAATTGGTGTCAGCTCTTCCTCGCCCGAAAAGAAAAATCTTATCACAAAAAAACTCATCATTCTATAACACCTAGTTTAGTGCAAAGAGACTTCTACCGAATTATTCGCACGATTGGTACTCCGGCAGTTTCTCCCAAACCTCGTGGTTTTTCGAGCGGGCGGGTACAAGGTGACTCCAAAGAGAAAAGAAAACGATATCCTGTGGTCAAAAAGGGGAAAAAGATGAAAAAGAACCCGTCTTCGACACCGACTGCTGCTTAAATCAACCTAATTCTTCATTATTAATTATAATTACTTCGCGTTATAACATCGCGAAGCAACTTTTCTTTTGTCCAAAGTCCAAAACGTATTGTCCGGGCTTTGAAAATATTATTGGCAGACCGACAAATGGTAGATATAAAACCACTTAAAGGTCGTCCTGAATGGCGGCTACGGGTGGGTGACTACCGCATAATGTTTCTGATAGATGATGAAAACAAAGTATATATATTGACTAAAATTAGTCCGCGTGGTGATGCGTATAAATAGTGCGATCGCGCAGCGATGCGTAGCATTATCGCTTGAAAGGAAAAGATCAGAGAGTGCGATATGCAATTTTTTCAGGCTACACCTACGCACTTTTGGGTCACTAGCTAATAAAGATGATAAATGCTATTCTAGTTATTATAGCTGGATTTTATGGAACTATTTAAAATAATGGGTAACTCTTTAACACCTTTTTTGAAGCATAAAGGAAAAACGGAAGCAGAACAGCTGCAAAAGAATCAGGCAGCAATGCAACTTCTAAAAAGTTGGTTAGAAGAAGAAGTTACTGAAGAGGAATCAAAGCAAAGAGAAAGCTACTTTGAATCTTTCAAAAAAATAGTCGATAGTGCGCGAATGCCAGGACATAAGCTTTACAGCAAAGAATGATTGTTTTTTTAGATACGGGAGTACTTGGGCTAGTTGCCTCGCCAAATAATACTGGTGAAGCGAAAGAATGTAAAGAATGGCTTTATAGTTTACTTGCCAGAAGTGTATATGTTGTGAGTAATAGACCAAAAATTAAATGTTTAAAGAGCGAATTTATGTCTACTTATAACGAAGTACTCAATCAAGTTCAACAACTTTCTATATCCGAGAAATTGCGGTTATCAGAAGAATTAAAAAACATACTTAATCAGGGGGTGGAAGTTGAAGGCGATTCGGAAGTGATTCGAGCTGAAGAAATAGCCGAAAGCGAAGCAGCTTGGCAAGATTATTTGGCGGGACGCGATCGCGGAATATCTTCAAATGCTGCCTTAGTTAGTTGCGATCCAATTGTTGCCCAATATCCAGTAAATGTGATTTGGTAAGTTGCTTTTTCTTTGGTAGTTAAGTGTATTAGGCGATATGCTTACGGCAGGCTTCGCCAACGCATAAAAGCAGAAAAAATGATAAGTTGAGCAATCATAATAATCATTGTGAACTTCCATGTCTATCCCTTCAGAAATTCAGGATATTATTGACAGACTCAATGGAGAACTCAGGCAAATTGAGCAAGAAGCGACACGAGGGATGAATCTAATTAGACCTTTGTTAGAGCTTTTTCCAAACAATGATATTCTCGTTAGTTTTTTTGCTTCTCTTAATAATTCCTTATTTCTTGTAGAAATCTACAAAAGGCGGCTTAATTCTATTGTAGAGCTACTGTTGCCAGAAAATGTAGCAGCGGAAATAGTGCAAAATGCTGGCGAAGAACTAGGAGATTTGCTAGGACGTGCTTTGGAATCTAAAATAGGGTTAGAAAAAATTATTGATCGCTTGGAAAGATTGCAATGAAAAAATTACCAGATGAACGGGAATTGCTGGAACTGCTGGAAATGGCGAGAACTTTTGAGCAGCAAATTAGAGAACAGTGCGAACAAGCTAAGGTAATCTACGATCGATGTGAAAAAGAAATCGGTAAAATCAGTGAATCAAATGTTCAGAAGACTTGTTGACTGTTAAAGAGATTAAAAATGCGATCGCTTTTTCCAGAAAAGATGGGAAAGTGCGATCGCTTTTGGGAAAAGATGGGAGTGTGCGATCGCATAAAAGCAGAAAATTAGAGTGCGATCGCTTTTTCCAGACAAGATGGAGATGTGCGATCGCGAAACAGCCAGCTTTAGCTCAAAGAGTTTAGTAAATTAAAATTCATCTTAGAATTTTGAACGCAGCCAATTCCATAACCTGATTAGTGCATCTTTGACTTTGAGATAAATTGCATAAAGTACACCTGCCAACCAATCTGCAAAAGCATCAAGCGACGCTAGGACTAATGCTCTTGTTGCCGCCTCTAACAGATCGAGTTCATCAATTATTAGCTGCTTTTCGTAATCACTTAATGCCATATAAATATCCTTCTAAATTAACAACAGACTAACTGAAAAAATTACAAATTGATTGCCACAAGCTCCTCAATGAGTCTCTGACTTTACAGTAAATTGAGTAGGCTTGGTTATATAACCAATTTCCAAAAGCTTCTACCGAAGCCAAAATTCTATCTAACTGGCTTCTATCAATTTCATCGAGCATCTGCATAACGCGCTGTTTTTCTGCTGCTGTCATTGCCATGTTAGTGTTGCCTCTAAAACTCCCTCTATCTCGCTGTGTAATAACTATCTAAATAGCCAGTTCCAAAGATCATTTAACCAATCTCTCACCTTACAATAAATTGAGTAAGCTGTATTATACAGCCAATTTTCAAAAGCTTGTCGAGAGGATAAAACCCTTTGTTGATCGTAATAATCTAACTGATCGAATATCCTCTGGATCTTTCTCATATCATCTTCAGTTAGTGCCATGTTACAGCCTTATTACCTTTGTGGTGTAGGAAAATCTTTTAGCCATTCTGTAATTTTTAAAATCATCTCCTCATCGTCTGCCAAATCTCTGGTATTTGCTTGCAAAACTAAGAATACCAAATCACAAGAAGGAATCATTTCTTGATATATTTTTTCGTACTCTCGATCTTCAGCTACACTCCGCCCATAACCCGGTAAGTCAACAACATTTAATGTTCCACCTGTTGACAGTTCAAATTCTTTCATCTGTGCCTTAGTCGTACCAACAATGGTATGACTTGTCTTCCACTGGGCATTAAATACACTATTAATAGTTGTTGTTTTACCAACACCTGCTTTGCCCAAAATCGCTACTTTTGGTGGTAATTGGCGCTCCCGTTTAAACTTATTTAACACCAAATTAAGCTCATCTTCTGATAGAATCTTTTTCATTTCATCGAACATTATGTCTTTCGATGTAACTTCCTTGCCCTTGCTTTTTGCGCGTCTTTTACGTTCCTCATCTGCAAATGCTTTCACTTCTGGATCTGCTAATTCAAAAAGGTCAGCAGGTTGCACGTTATCCAGCTTGAATCCTGCATAGGCATTCTTGATTATTTTAGTTAGTAAAGGTATCAAACGATACCGCTTTAAAGCTGAGTAATATTCTATGTTTGCAGGGGATATGTCAGCATATTTTGTCAATCTATGAACAATGTCATTGGAACGACGCTGAATTTCTTTTTCTGCTTTATCAGTGGGCATATTTAAACGCAGATCCCAGCCATCTGGAACCATTTTATCAACTTGATTTAAACCAATGACAAGGCGAAGTGGAGTTTTGCTACTTTTACCAAATAAAGAACCTAGCATGATATTCAATTCCTTTGAAAAACTTTGTTTTTGAGGTTTTGTAAACCCCATTGATGAATAGATGTATACGGGATAATTTGACTTTTTTCAAAAATTACTTTTCCATTGATAACACTTTTGAAAATTCCATAGACATCATCTACTTTCTCAGGTATTTGCCTAAGTTGAGCTTCAGAAGGCTCTCCTGTTTCAAAATTAAAGGCTTTTTCACCTTCATCAACTCCTAGACAATCTATTTTGTTAAGAGCAACAGTTAAGAAAAGAGAAGGTTGGAATAACGGCATCAACTTAGTCAGAAAAATTTCATCCCGTTTGTAGGCTCTGGTATCTGCTTGAGTTACCCACACTAAAGAATGGGTTTGAGGTATCCATTCTTCATAAAATGGCATATACTTTTCATCATCAGTCACGCTTTCACCAATTCCAGGCATATCAACAAGTCGTACTTGCTGGTATGGTAAATCTAGATAGTGAGAACGATCCAAATAAGTAAACTGAGGTGCTTTAGTACAAGCAATGGCATCATCTGTAGCCCAGTTTAATCCAAACAGAGAATTTAGAGTGCTACTTTTGCCAACACCCGTTTTACCAAAAAATAAAACCGTGAGTGTGTCTGATTTAAGCAAAGTTACACCTGTACTTTCTTTTTTCGGAACTATATCAGTTAAACAACTCTATCCTAAAGAATGAGATCGCTAGGTTGCCGTATGAAAAGTACTGTATTTCGTCATCTAGTCAAAGTACGAAAAGTACTAAAATTTTGGTATAATATCTTTCAAGTCACTATTTATTGAATATATGGATATTGCGGAAGTCTTACAATTGGCAGAGGCTCTAGTCTTTGCCAAAACCGGAAAACATTTAGATCATTTACAAAAGACTGTATTAAAAGGCACTATTCAAGGTCAAACCTACTCAGAAATTGCTCAAGATAATGGTTTTAGTGAAAGTCATGTTAAAAATGTCGGACATGAATTATGGAATAATCTATCACAAGCATTAGGTGAAAAAGTTACTAAGGCTAATTTTCGAGGTATATTTATAAATTTAAAAAATAATAATTTTATTGGTTCAAATGTTTGCCAAACCAATTCAACATTCAATAATATTAATATTTTTGCAGATGAAGCGCGATCGCAAACCCCCACACAACAACCCCAACAAACCCCAAAACCGCACATTGACTTAGGCGACGCACCGGAAATTTTTAGTTTTTTCGATCGCACAACCCAACTTACCACCCTAGAAACCTGGATCTTACAACAAAACACACGCCTCATCGCCATTTTAGGCATTAGTGGAATCGGCAAAACCACCCTTTCACTACAACTAATTGAACAAATCAAACACAACTTTGAATACATAATTTATCGCAGTCTGCGCTTTTCCCCAACCATAGAAACAACCCTCACCAACCTACTACAAATCTTCGCGCCAAAATCAGAAACTCCCCAAAATATTGAAACCCAACTTTCCCAACTTATCAACTACCTCCGCCAGCATCGTTGTTTAATTATCCTTGATGATATACATACCCTTTTTAGCAGTAAACAACTTGCCGGACAATATCAAACTGGTTATGAAAATTATCACTTATTTTTTCAATTAATTACCCAAGTTACTCATCAGAGTTGTTTGATAGTAAATTCTTGGGAAAAACCTAGAGAAGTGACGCAATTAAAAAAAGAAAATAATGCCATACATTGCTTATTGTTAGAAGGTTTAGGAGAAGCAGCTAAGGAAATTATTAGAGAACAAGAATTATTAGATGAAGACTGTTGGCAAAGTTTGATCGATCGATATCAAGGTAATCCCCTTTGGTTAGAATTTACTGCTAACCTAATTAAAGAGTTATTTGCTGGGAAAGTTTCTGAGTTTTTGCAATGTGATACACTGATTTTAAGCGAATCTTTGCAAGCACAACTAGACCAACAATTTCAGCGTCTAACACCACAAGAAATCGCTGTAATGATTCAGTTGGCTAAGGAAAATGAACCTGTTTGTTTAGCACATCTCATCAAAAACTTAGATTTACCAACTTCAGAATTACTCAATGCAATGCAATCACTGGGAATGCGTTTGTTATTGGATGTGAAAGAATGCGATCGAACAAGGTTTTTTAGTTTAAATCCAGTGTTGAAACAGTATGTTAAAAATCGCTATTCTCAGTTCAAAATTAGTTTAGGCACTTTTTAAAAGGCAATATTGCAGTTTACCAAATCGGTTCAAGATTCAGAACAAATCTCGGTAAAACATCTTCTCCTGACAAACTAACTGGAGATTCTAAAACTTCAACATCTCTACCTTGTCGGTAAATTTCTACTCTTCGGGAATCTCGCACAATCAACCAACCCAAACGAGTGCCATTTGCTAAATACTCGCGCATTTTCTCTTGAGTTGCAGTTAAACTATCACTGGGAGAAAGTAATTCAACTACAAAATCGGGACAAAGAGGCAGAAATCGTCTTTTTTGTTCAGTAGTTAAACCATCCCAACGTTCTAAAGGTATCCAAGCAACATCAGGAGAACGGTCTGCACCATTTGGTAATTTAAACCCTGTGGAAGAATCGAAAGCAATACCAGTACCATCAACATCTGTCCAATTAAATAATTGTTGCGTCAATCTACCATTTCGATTTCCCGTTTCTCCTCCCGTCGGTGGCATGATAATTAATTCTCCATTAGCATTGCGTTCAAATCTCAAATTGCGGTTATCCTGACAAAGTTGGAAAAATTGCTCATCTGTCAGTTTAATTATCGAATTGAAGTTAACGGTGAGAGCATTCATGTTGAGATTTTATTCTGGTAATTTCTGGTTTGTGCGATCGCGTAGCACGATCGCAAATATATACACACTAACTTCAGAAATAATGTAAATGCAAAAGGCAAGCTACGCCAACACTCTCGGAAAAAACGACAAAGGGACAAGGGAAAAATCAACTCAAAACTTTCCCAGTCCCCAGTCCCCAATCCCCAATCCCCAATCCCTAAATAGGACTATAACCACTATTTTGATCTTGGAACTCGCGTGCAGCGCGTGCAGGATCGACACCTTCATTACGTACCCGACGGCGCAAGTCGCCCACATCGGGAGAAATTTTCAAAGCTTCATCACCGCTGATTTTGCCCATTAGCAACAAGTCACACAAAGCTTGGTTGAGTACTTGCATACCTTCATCAATACCATTTTCTAACAAGTGATAAGCTTCTTCTTCATTACCTTTAGCTAGGTAATCTTGCATTGCGGGGGTGTTAATCAGAATTTCGTGTGCTGCGGTGCGTCTACCATCTGTAGTTTGGAGCAAAGCTTGAGCAATTACAGCTACTAAAGAGTCTACCAGTTGAATTCGCACGGGGCCTTGTTCATCTGGGTTGTAAATACCCAACAAACGGTTGATGGTATTTAAAGCGCTACGGGTGTGGAGAGTTCCGAAAACTAAGTGACCTGTTTGGGCTGCTTTGATGGCTGTATCTACGGTTAAGCGATCGCGCATCTCCCCAATTAATATCGCATCTGGGTCTTCCCGTAAAGCCGCCCTTAATGCGTCGTGGAACTCATAAGTATGTAACCCAACTTCCCTTTGACTAACTAAAGACTTGTGGGAAGTGTGAACGAATTCGATCGGGTCTTCGATCGTGATAATATGCTTCTGCTGCGTCTCGTTCATATAGCGAATCATCGCCGCCAAAGTCGTTGATTTCCCCGAACCTGTAGGCCCTGTCACTAGAATTAAACCTTGAGGACGTTTGACCAAAGTTTTCAATACAGGCGGTAATCCCAAACTATCAAGAGAAGGTACTTCCAGAGGAATTAACCGCAACACCATCGCGCCGCCTAGCAGTGACTCAAAGCAATTTACCCGACAGCGTACCAAACCAGGATAATAAATCGCCGTATCTAATTCCTTAGACTCTTGGAATCTCTTCATTTGATCTGGCGCTAGGATTTCATTAAGGTACTGGCGAAACAGTTCTGAGGTAATGCGATCGTGATTTCCCACAGGTACAATTTGTCCCCGAATGCGATATCTCGGAACTTCTCCCACCCGAATATGAATATCCGATGCTTGTTGAGTGTGGGCGTGTTTTACCATGCGTTCAATAGAAGGAAATACCGAAGCATGGCGAGGTTTTGGTTCATGTTCCCCACCCTTTTTTTCTCGACGAGGCGGAACAGGCATTTCTTGTAAACCTGTTTTCAACCTAGTTGCTTCATCTACTTCTGCTTTGCCTTCATGTTCGTGTACTGGAAGTTCTGGGGAAATAGTTTCTTGTTGTAGACGAGTCGGGGAGTTGATTGCAGGTGTTTGATTTTCCGCTATTTCGGCGATAAATTCCGTAGCGTTATCCATTGAGGTAATTGCAGACCTGTTTGAACTGTTCATTTTATCTTCCTTTTGTAAATTAATTAACGAAAATGTAGCAACTTGAATCAAGATAGAAGTATCATTAGCAATCTGGAAGACAATCGGGAAAAATAAGTGAAGTAGCTGCTTTTGGTGCAGCAAATATACAAAAATTCTATTGAGTCAATTTAACGGTGGATGTTCGATCGCCATCATTGCTAACTCTACTAAATCATTGTTTTAAGTACGGGCAATTCATGAATTGCCTCTAAGTTTCCTGAGCTAAAAGGTAATCTATATGAGAATAGCGCATCGTCTTGCAGATTGGTTAGAACGTCGTTGGGTTGTACCTGCTTATAGTGGTTGGGTGTTAGGGGGTTTTTCCATCTGTTTTTTAGCAGCAGCTATAAATACTATGGCTGGATGGCTGTATGTAATTAGTGGCATCAGTTTTGCTTTACTGGTTATAGCGGCAACTTTGCCAGTCCGATCGCTCAAAGGCATTCAAGTCCAACGACTCCCCATTCAACCAATTAGTGCTGGCGACGAACTGAGTGTAGAAATAGAATTACACAATCACAGTTCTCAACCAAAAACTTTACTGCAAATTAAAGATTTAATACCTTTTATTCTCGGTCAACCTATCTCTGGCGTTATCGAAACAATTTTGCCGGGACAAACTCATCGTTGGGTTTATTACCAACCAACCCAACAACGTGGAGTTTACCGCTGGCATACGATTCAATTACGCACTGCTACGCCTTTAGGTTTATTCTGGTGTCGGCGAGAACGTCAACTTCCCACGACAGCGATCGTTTATCCTACTGTTTTACCCTTAACTATCTGCCCTTTGATAGATGAAATCGGGCAAGAAGATAGTCCGCAATATTTTAGTCGCGATCGTCGTTCCCAACTAGCAAATCAGGACTTAACGCGATCGCTTCGTCCCTACCGTTGGGGAGATCCCTTCCGCTTCGTTCACTGGCGCACTAGTGCCCGCTACGGCGAGTTGCGCGTCCGAGAATTAGAAGTATTTACAGGCGGTCAAGAAGTAGTTATTTGTTTAGACAGCGCCAGTCCTTGGAATGCCGAAAACTTTGAACAAGCAGTAATTGCCGCTGCTTCCTTATATTTTTACGCCACACGCACGCAACTAAGCGCTAAACTTTGGACAGCCAGCACTGGTTTAGTCCAAGGTCATCGCGTAGTTTTAGAAGCACTAGCATCAGTTAACTTTAGCGAAACCCCTGGTAACACCCCTCCACCAAATCAACCAATTGTTTGGTTAACTCCCAATTCTCTAAGTCTTAACTCATTACCCGCTGGTAGTCGCTGGCTATTATGGCCCGATCGCGCCACCTCACCAAAAACAATAGTCAAGGAACGCCCAGGCATCCTAATTCAACCAGAACAACAATTGCAAACTCAACTACAGTCAGGGATCAGGGGGTAGGGGTTAGGGGTTAGGGGTTAGGGACTGGGGAGATGAAGAGGTGGGGGGGTGGGGAGGTAGGGGGATGGGGGGAGTTTCTAGTTCTAGATCTCTCCCCATCTCCCCATCTCCCCATCTCCCCATCTCCCCATCTCCCCATCTCCCCATCTCCCCATCTCCCCATCTCCCCATCTCCCCATCTCCCCATCTCCCCATCCCCCCATCTCCCCATCTCCCCATCTCCCCCAGTCCCCAGTCCCCAGTCCCCAGTCCCCAGTCCCCAATCACCTTGCTATCCTGAAAGGAGTCCCCCTGCTAAGACTTCAACCATGAGCAAACAACCTGCGCGTATTTGTATATTAGGTGGAGGCTTTGGTGGTCTCTACACGGCTTTACGTTTGGATTCGCTACCTTGGGAAGGAGAGGAAAAACCGGAAATTGTCCTGGTCGATCGCAGCGATCGCTTCGTCTTCACTCCCCTACTCTACGAACTGATTACTGAAGAATTACAAGCTTGGGAAGTTGCACCCAGTTTTAGTGAAATTCTCAGAACCACAAATATTCGTTTTTGTCAAGGGATTGTTTCGGGAATCGATATCGAACAGCAACGAGTTCAATTGCAGGATAGCCCAGAAATACCTTATGACAAGCTAGTTTTGGCTTTGGGTGGGGAGTCTCCTTTGGATATAGTACCGGGCGCTTCTGCTTATGCTTTTCCCTTCCGTTCCTTAGCAGATGTTAATCGTCTCGAAGAAAGATTGCGAGTTTTAGAAGCTTCGGACAAAGATAAAATTCGCGTGGCGATCGTCGGTGCAGGTTATTGTGGTGTGGAGTTAGCTTGCAAATTAGCCGATCGCTTGGGCGACAGAGGGCGCTTTCGACTGATCGAACAAGCCGATAAAATCCTGCGAACATCCCCAGAGTTTAACCGGGAAACTGCACTTAAAGTATTAAATACTAAGGATATTTGGATTGATTTAGAAACTACAGTTGATTCGATTACACCTGATAGTATTTCTTTACTTTATAAAGGACAAATAGATACAATTCCCGCTGAATTAGTAATTTGGACGGCAGGAATGCGGGGGTCTAATCTAGTGAAAATTTTACCCTTGCAACAAAACCAACGCAGCCAGTTAACTACTACATCAACTCTGCAAGCGATCGATCGTCCAGAAATCTTTGTTTTAGGAGATTTAGCAGATTGTCGGGATGTTGAAGGTGAACAAGTACCCGCTTCTGCCCAAGCAGCTTTTCAACAATCGGATTTTGTGGCTTGGAATATTTGGGCGGCTTTAAGCGATCGACCCTTACTCTCTTTCCGCTATCAAAATACAGGCGAAATCCTCATTTTAGGCACTCAAGATGCCACTCTCAGTAGTATGGGTTTGCAATTAAGCGGTCAGTTAGCTTATACTTTACGTCGTCTGATTTATCTTTACCGAATGCCTAGTTTAAATCACCAATTGCGCGTCGGTGTGAATTGGATAGCTAACCCAATCTTGGAATTATTCACCTAAAAACATTGAATCCATTGGCTATAGTGCTGAGTAGAGATTCTCGATCGCTACTCCGCACTTTTAGCTTGTAAAACGATTTAGTTTAATTTTTTAAGATTAACTTTAGATTAAGATTGGGTTAATTAAACCAAATGCTAAGTTGTCACCATGAGGAAACTGGGTAAAAAAAGATGACAGATTCCAAAGATTTTCTTTACCCCAGAGGTCGTTATTACGGCAAATTCAACCCAGAGTACTTGGCGTTTGATGCAAATTTGCAAGAGTTTGCCCAACGAATAAGTTACATTTGCGCTCTGCAAACTAACGGTAAAATCTCTGCTGAGGAAGCTTACCAACAAATTAAGAGTCTTTGGCAACAGCTAAAAAGCTCAAAGCAACAACTAGGTATCGACGAACCGGAAGAATCAGATGATGAAGATTAAAAGATAAATTTTTGATTGAAATCCACAAAGTTTCCCAATCCCCAGTCCCCAGTCCCTAAAGCCTTTAGATCGAAGGTTGTGTTTCCAGCATTGCCTCCAAATCCAAAGCTGCTATGTGGTGATAAGCTTGTTCGATGACTCGTTTGCCTCGGAGAAAGCCTGTGTTGGCACCGGGACAAAGGTAGTTTAGCGTGTTTGGGGAAAAGCGATCGCGCAACCAAGCCACACTCCGCAATTGTCGCCGCCAATGAAAAGTCTTAGAAGTTCGCAAAGGCACAGGTAAACCTTGCTGATTGGGCAACAGGTGACGACCAGAAAATAATACACCTCCTTGAGCGATCGAATAAACACAGGAAGAACCAGGAGAATGTCCAGGTGTCCAGATAACTTGAATCTGCGGAGTCAGGTGAAAATCTTGTTCAAAAGTCGTTACCTCTAAATCAGGCAAAAGATAAGCTTCCTGTTCTTGAATTAAAACTTGACAATCGAAAGCTGCTTGAATCTCCTTTACCTTACCAATACCGCCTCGGTGAGTGAGGATTAACCAAGAAACACCACCCTGTTCTTGCAAAAATTGTTGATTTTCTTTATCCCAAGCCGGACAATCGATCAAAAAGTTGGTTTGGTTTTCTACAATAAGGTAGGCTGTTGCTCCCAACGTATCACGATTGGGTGGAAAGGCAGAAATAGTGTCCAAGACAGCCCTTGCTAGTTTGGACATAACATGATTCTCATATTGCTCGTATTACTGGGAATAGCTACTTACTTTATCGTGAAGCGTAGCGTCGCTGGCATCACCACAACGCCTGTTTGGTTATTGTGGTTGGTAATGATGGCACCACCGTTCGTTTGGACTGGCTGGATTTTAGCTTATGGCAGAAATCAACCAATGCCAGCATTTTTGTTACTTGGTGTGTTCTTTGCTTCGTTAATTTTGTACACTTACCTGATTCAAAAGGGAAGAATACAACCGCAAGCGAAAGCAAATCAGACAACAAATAACTCCAAGACACCAGAAACAGCGAAGCCAGCTGATGCCGAAGCTGCAAAAGTACGCCCCATCAATAAAGAAGAGGAAGCACAACTGCGAGATTGTTTCCCTTGGTCAGTGTACTACCTGCAAGACTTAGAGTACCATCCCCAAGCGGTAATTTGTCGGGGACATTTGCGAGCTAAATCTGAGGAAGCTTATCAAACGATTCGCGGTAATATTGAGGCTAGGTTTGGCGATCGCTTCCTAGTCATCTTTCAAAATAGTTTCAACGACCAACCCTTCTTTGCCCTAGTTCCCAACCCCCAAGCCCACCCCGAAGCTAAACGTCGAAACGCCAACTTATACCGCCCCGGACTAGCCTTAACATTGTTGTTAATTACCCTCTTTACCACCACAGTCATTGGCACAGAAATCGCAGGCGTTACCGTCAAAGCTCTCCAATCCGACCCCAGTTTATTACTCAAAGGCTTACCATATTCATTAGCACTAATGACCATTTTGGGTGTTCACGAAATGGGTCATTACCTCATGGCGAAACGCTACAAAATTCTCACCACATTGCCCTATTTCATTCCCATCCCCTTTTTCCTGGGAACTTTTGGCGCATTTATCCAAATGCGAAGTCCCGTACCCAACCGCAAAGCTTTATTCGATATCGGAATTGCAGGCCCATTAGCAGGTTTTATCGTTACATTACCCCTGCTATTTTGGGGTTTGGCTAATTCTAGCGTTGTACCACTGCCAGAAAGGACAGGAATATTACAATTTAATGCCTTGATTCCCAACTTTTCAATTTTGTTAGCTACCTTAAGTAAACTAGCTCTAGGTAACGAACTCACCGCCAAAACCGCCATTAATCTTCATCCAGTAGCCGTAGCTGGTTACATAGGTTTAATCGTCACAGCCTTAAACTTAATGCCAGTGGGACAACTCGACGGTGGTCACATCGTCCATGCCATGTTCGGACAAAAAAGAGCAGCTGCCATTGGTCAACTTGCTCGCTTGCTGTTGCTATTTGTCTCTTTAATACCGATACTTTTCCAAGTGACGCTAATTCCCAGAGACTTTCTATTATGGGCAGTATTCCTGTTTTTGATGCCTGTGTACGACGAACCAGCACTCAATGATGTAACAGAATTAGACAACAAGCGAGACTTGTTCGGGTTACTTTCCTTAGCACTACTGTTGTTAATCATTTTGCCCGCACCTCAATTCTTAATCCAATTGTTGAATTGATAAGCCAGCAAAGTGCTATAATGAGTAATATTGTGTGGGCACGTAGCTCAGTGGATAGAGCACCAGGTTCCGGTCCTGGGTGTCGGGGGTTCAAATCCCTCCGTGCTCGTTTTATTTTTTAGTGTTAATTATTTGATTGTTGGACACAGGTTAGTGACCTGTGTATTTTTATTGGGAAGTTTGAGAAACTATTGAATTTAGGGCGTTTTGGCTGTTTGGGTAGTTAGTGCGATCATAACCAATGAAGCGGTTTATACTGTTATATATGTATTGGAAGTGGTGGCGATCGATCGAACTTGAGAGTAATTTAGAGAGAAAACCAAATGGAACTTGATACAGAAACTCAGTTAAACAACACTCGCAACCTTTTACAAGAATTAGGTAACTCAGTCTCTAGTTTAGTCAATTCATCCCCTGATGTTTTTGAAGATCAAAGCATTAAATCTTGCCTAAGAGATTTTTTAAATGTTTATCAAGAAGCAGTCCAACGACTAGAGAATCCTAGTTTTCGGATTGCTACTATTGGGACAACATCTTCTGGAAAATTAACGATCGTTAATGCACTCATTGGTCGAAAAATTGCCCCGATTGAAGCAGGGGAAATGAGTGGTGGAGTACTAACCCTCAAACATTCTCAAGAACAAAGATTAATTATTGAACAAACAGAGGATGCTGCTTGGGATACGGGTGAATGGACGGGATTAAATGATGAGGATTTATACCAGCGGATTCGCGCAGTTATGCACTGCTATCATGATGCACGTAAAAAACGGGAGTATGTTGCTCCACAAATAGCCGCTTATGTTCCTCTTTTACCAGGTTGCGATCGCTCTTTTCTAGGTTTACCGAAAGGTATAGGAATTGAATTGATTGATTTACCTGGACTAAAATCTGTTCAAGATCGGACTAATTTAGCAACTATCCAAGAGCAAGTTAATAAAGCTTTTAGCTTGGTAGCCTTGGATTATTTGCAAGTCGATGATAAGCACAGACAACGCTTATTAGAAGAGTTAAAGAAAGTTGTCGAATACCTACAAGGTCGCACAGATTCGATGATTTTTATTTTAAATCGAGTCGATCAGCGAGGAGCAGATGATTTACCTCTGTCAGTGCGAATTGATAAGTTAAGAGAAGAAATTAAAGAGGTATTATCACTTCCAGAACTTCCTGATGTTCTCCCTTTTAATGCTCGTCTTTTATATTATGCTCAGTGTGCTTGGGGTTCAGGAGCTTTGAACGAACCATCTCTGATAAATCAGGAGGTACGGCTAGAACTTCTGAAATATATGTTCCAAGATTGTGCAGGGGTTATTAAGTTAAATACTAAAGAAAACCGAAGCTTAAAAAATTGGTTTCGCAATCTTGAAGATCAGGTAGAAGATAATGAACCTATTGATGATGAAATCATGCGGCAAATTCTTCGCCATGCCCTAGAATGGAGTGGTGGTAGAGAACTTTGGACTCGCTTCCGTCTGCGCGTTCAAAAATCTTTTGCTGAACTGGTAATACTTCCGGCGTTAGTCGAAGTATTCGATAACTATAATGCTTTAGCAGAATCTCTGGATATTCTGATTCAAACGCGAAAGATTTACAATCAAGAGCAAGTTCAACAAGAAAGAGAGAATATTGCTAGAATCCGTCAAGATTTGCAGAAAAACATAAAAAAGATTGGGCAAGAATTTAAGGGCGAAATTGAACAACTAATAGAATGGTTGAAAAGCGATGATCCGAATGACCTGATTAAGTTTAAAGAAACAGTTGAAAAAAAAGGATTTGATGGCTTTTCCCTAATTTTTGATGTTGTTAACGATGTAGAAGGAGACTTGACTAAAGTTTTAATTGCTCCAGTTCGTGATGCTCTTAAGAATAACGAAGGAGCTTTTGAACTCAAAGATAAACTAGGAGAAGTTACATCACCTTCATTAGCTGATGACATTGCTAAAGCTTACGATAATGTTAGTCGAAGACTCAGTAAATTTGCTACTGATTCAGAATACTTGATTAAGCGTGTACGGGCTGATAATGATAAAGGGAAAAAAGAACTTGAGCATGATGAACGCTATGTTCGCCTCTTATATCACATCATAAGACAAGCTATATCCGTCAGAGCGGAGTTTGTTCTTCAATCGAAAGCCCAACAATTTGAAAAAACTTTACAATTACTGGTTGATGAACAAGTTAAAAGATTACAAGTTTGTTTATCTGACGAAAATTTTTCGTCCGTTAACCTTGAGCAAGCAGCAATCAGTAATTTACGCAAAAATTTAGCTCAAAATTTGCCAGCTTTACCTGAGAAGTTTTTTGAACTTCCAGATACCATTAAACAAGAGCGTTCCAAAAAAACAGAAGTTGTTGGTACAAAAACAGAAAATGAGAACTATACAGAGTATTATCAAGATGGTTCTTGTTTTTCTAGTACAAAATCGAGAACAAAAACACGATCTGTAACTCGTGACATTTACGAGGATATTGAGTATGTTGAACTTTTTCTCCCTTCTCCAGATTTAATGGGCAAACAATGGTCAAGTGGAATTGAGAAAGGAAGAGAAAGTTTGTGGGATATTTTACTTGAGTGGATTCTCAAACGATTAGATTATGTAACTAGTGTGTTTGAAGAATCAGTTGATGAAATTACTAATCTAGCGGAACGTGCTTTGCAACAGCAATTAACTATAATTGAGGAAAACTTTGAATATGAAAAGCAGTTTTGGCATAATTTTGAAGAGCAAAAAGATAAAGCTACAGAAGTCTGTCAAAGGTTAAAAGATGATTGTCATTAATCTTAAGCCGACTGTTACATAGTTTTAGGGAGCAAGATGCTCCCACTCTAAACAATCTGTTTTTGGGGATTAAGATTTTATATGTTTGCTGAACAATTAAACCGAGTAACTGAACGAGTACGAAGAGAATTACAAGGTAGTAATTCTCTTGATTTATATTTGTCTTACTCTACTAGGATTTGGTGCGAAGAGCTTGATATAAACAAAGATGTGGCTGACTATATTCTAAGAGGTTATCGTCAGCATGAAATCACGGAATTAACAAATTATATTTATCAAGAATGGGAACAAAAACAGGAAGAAGAAAAAGATTTGCTTGGATGGTTTAAAGGAAATCGTAAAATAAGTCAATTATATAGTTTGGCAGTTTTTAATCTAATAAAAGGGAGGAATGAAAACGTGAGATTTATTATAATTATTGCTTTCTGTGTTACGGCAATTGGTTATTTTATTTATAAACTCAATCAACAAAAAAGACAACAAACAACTTATAGAGAAGATTCAGTAAAAGATAATTCTAATTATTTGGCTTCTGGCGCTTCTACAGTTCAAAACTCTTCAATTCAAATAATTAATAAACAGTTTTTAGTTTTAGTAGTTTCTGCTTCACAAACAGATTTTGTTGAATCGCTAGCAGCAAAAGGACGCATTGATTTTAAGGATGGGGAATCACTTTATGAAATCACTAAATATTTGTGGTTAGGATCTGAAAATGAATTCTCTCAAAGAGTAGCTAATATCGATCGCTATGCAGTCTCAAAAGGAAAAGAATCAGAATATGATATTTATCTAGTCTATATCGAGCTAAATCAAGCTGATGAAAGATTCAGATCCAATGTCAATCAACTAGATAGATATGATGCTTTCCGTAAGTTAGCTGATTTAGCAGTTGATCTTAAAATATCTTCTAGATTGCAAATGGAAGCATACGAAAATATCGGAGTTTATAATCGTTAAAAAGGAGTAATTAAAATGCTGATTGATACCACTCTTTTAGTTAACTGTCCAGAAATTATTAAAGGTTTATTAGATGGCTCAATGAAACGATACGGAAGCGTAATTCGCTGGGCTCCGGGTACAGAAAATGCAGGTCAAATTATCCGCCATCTAGCTGAAACTCCTGGTTTAACTGATAAAATAACGACCCTTCCATTTTCTCCCATCTTAGGAGGAATTGATATTATCGGTCATGGAATGACTTATCATAAATTAATTGGCATTGAACAAACCTTATCCTCAGTCATGGGATTAACTCAAATTGCTGCGGGTGCGAGTGTTTTAAATCTCGGTGTCAATATTGCTGGCTTCGCCTATATGGGCTATAAATTGCACCAAATTCAAAAATCTTTAGGCGTTCTTCAACAGTCGATGGAAGAAGGATTTAACCGAGTTGAAGCGGGGTTAAATCGAGTTGAAAATCGCTTAGATACTATCTCAGGACAACTCGCTTATCTTTATTTATTAGTAGAAGATAGCCGCCAAAAACAACAAAGCCTTGCTAAAGCGATTTCTCATCTGCATCAAGCAATGTTAATTCAAGAAATTGCTGCTTTAACTGCTGAACTTGACGATCGCAAACGCTTTCCCAATGAATCAGTGAGAGAATCTTTAAAAGTTGCTTCCAGAGTTCGATTATTTTTATCTAATCAAGCCATGCAATCTACTCCAGAATTAGATGCAGAAATTATGCTTAATAGTGATGTTTCTATTCAAGGTTGGGCGGTAGCAACAGCCACAGAAGTAAATCTGCTTCTAGAAATTGGTCAACATCAAGAAGCAAAAGAATTACTAGCTGTGGAAGTACCCAAGTTTCAACAAGTCGCCCAACAATGGGGAACAGAATTAATCAATGAAGAAAACTCTTATTTATCAACGGCTTATCGGTTTACCCATTCTCGATTTAATAAATATATTACTTCCGAAAGGGTAGAAAGAATTACCGAGATTTATTCAAGCGATCGCGCCTTATCTCCTGAACAAATTCGCCGCAAAAAAACCAATGTTGATGTAGAGTTGGAAATGTCCTATAGTTCTTCTAAATTTGATGAAGTTTGGACACATCGCCAAATAGCTGTAGCTGAATATTTAGATACTCTCAGCGAACTTTCAGCAAGATTAGACAGTTTACAGAATTTTGCCGCTTTATGTGAAAGTCTAAATGTTAAAAGCAGTAAGGAAATTTTACCTGACGCTAATGCTGAATCTGGATTATATATTTTACCTGCGAAACAATAATGCTTTCAATCATCACTATCTTCTATGGAAATCTTTCTTTTCGCCATTTATCGATCGCACCTTCAGTTAGCGAATTAAAAGCTTACTTTGGGTTCCTGCTGCTGTAAGCACATTCCGATTCGCAGTAAAAACCCTAATACCAGGAACGGTTACATAATCACCATCATCTGTGATTATTTGAACGATTCCTGCTTTATCCATTGCTTCTAAAATGAGCAAATCGTAGCCATCAAGCGGTTGAGTGGAAAATCTAGTTAAGGCATTGTTTGTAATAGCTTCATCAACTGTTATATCAGTGGAGACAGCTATAGATATAACCTGACTCCAAGCTGCTTGAATTTCAGCTACCATATTAGCTCTTTCTGCTGGATAATTATGACGGTATTCCTTTGGTTTTAAGGTAGAAGAAAAGATTTGTTTTTCTGTTTGCTCTATATTATGGGCTAACTCAGATAAAGAAAGACCACAGTATAAAAGCAGTGATTGAGCCGCGAGAGCTTTTGCTATATAAGTGGGATAGTCTGTAATTTGATAGTAGTTTGCTGAAGTACTAGCTTTGGTATAAGTCAACCAATACCAAACATTTGTATCCACTAAAAAAATATCATCCTTCTTTGGTTGGTCAGACTGAATATTAACGACTTCAGCTTGAACTATATAGTTGACTGCCATTAGAGACTATTTGCCAGTTCGCTAACAACTTCGTCTATTGCTTTGCGAATCTTTTCATTTGAGTAATACTGCTGGGAATTTTCCATAACTCGCTGGAGTACTTGTTTACCGATCGCATTAAGGTGAGAAAATTTTAGCAGACGATTTAAGGTATCTGAGGAAATATCCTTAAGTAACTGTCCAATAGCAAAGTTGAAGAAAGGAGATGCAAAAATATCTACGCCAGCAAAGTCAAGCTCTACAGGACGATTTGCCATCAGTTCAGGATAAATTAGATTGTACACCTTCTGACCTTCTTCGGGGGTCATACAAGCTTTGCCTATTAGGTCGTATATGTTGTGTTTCATGTTTTAGGCTCCCATTAAGTTTCTGTATCCGTACTTGTTTTACCTTGCACTCCTTTGAGAATCCGAGAAAGTTCGCTTTTTTCATCAACGCTAATTCGAGAAGGTGAACCACTAATAATTCTTTCAAAGTTGCGGAAAGTATCTTTAATTTCTGGGCCTTTTTCACTGATAGTATATTCTCGAATGCCTTTGTCATGCCAGGAACCGCGCATTTTAAAGACGTTAATTGCACGGGACATTTCGCCGCGAATTTCTACATATTGCAGCATTAAAATGGTGTCTGTAATGGTGGAAATATGGGAATCTGTAATGGAATGTGAACCCATAAATTGATCGGTGGTGTTGGTGAAAAAGCCTGTTATTTCTTCTTGTTTGGCAAATCCAGTTACACCAATTACAAATTGCCGAAAGGCGTTGTTACTAACTCCTCTAGCTAAAGCTGATAAGGAATCAATGGCAATTCTGGAAGGTTTAAATTGAGCGATTTCTAATTTGATAATTTGTAAATGGTCTTCTAATCCGGCTGATTCTGGGTAAGCACAAATGATTTTTAATAAACCTTTTTGTTCTAAATCTTCAAAATCAATTCCCCAAGAATAGGCGTTGCGGGAAAGTTGGGCGCGAGATTCTTCATAAGCGAAAAGAATTGCTCTTTCGCCACGCATACAAGCGTCTTGTAAAAATTTACTAACTAGGAGGGTTTTACCTGTACCTGTAGCTCCGGTTGCGAGGATAATTGAATCTTTGAAGAAACCGCCTCCACACATTTCGTCTAATGTTTTCACGCCGGAAGATACTCTGGCATTAGATGAACGTTGAGTTAGGCGCATTGCTCCTAATGGGAAGATGTTAATTCCTTCGCCTGTAATTGTGAAGGGATATTCGCCTTTCATGTGAGTAGTACCGCGCAATTTTAAAATTTCAATTGTGCGGCGACGGCGTTCTCCTTCTAATACGTTGCGAACAATTACTACGTTATCGGAAACGAATTCTTCTACTCCAAAACGCGCTACTGGACCATATTCTTGTTCGCGTTCTGTGGTCATGATTGTAGTAACACCTACTTGCTTTAATCTGGCGACTAGGCGAAAGATTTCTCGGCGGACTACAGAGGCGGCATCATATTGTTGAAATACGGCGGTTACGGAATCAATAGAAACTCTTCTAGCTTTATATTTACGAATGGCATATTGTAGTCTTTCAATTAGGGCGGAAAGGTCAAAACTGCCGACTACATCTTGTCCTTCTGGGTCGGGAGAAGCGTCTAATATAAATAGTTTGCCGTCGTCTATTAATTGTTGTAAATCCCAACCAAAGCTGGAGGCATTTTTGATAATATCTGTTGGGGATTCTTCAAAGGTGACAAATACGCCTGCTTCATCGAAATTAATGATGCCATGATAAAGAAATTGAATTGCGAGTAAGGTTTTGCCAGTTCCCGATGTACCGCTAACTAATGTGGTTCTACCGACTGGTAAACCTCCGTGACTAATGTCATCAAATCCCTCGATGAGGGTACGAATTTTTTCGACTCCTATTTTGATTCGATTCGGTTGTTTATTTTGACTACTTTTACTCATTGTTTGGCTCGTAAGAGATAAAATATTTTACTATAAACCAAGGGCGGTATTATAGCTTACCATAAAATGGTATAGAGAACTCTATAGTTCTAGTTGTTCTTCTTCTCGCAGTTCTTCATAAAGTAAATCTAACCCAATTAATACTTTTTCTCGATCGGACAAGTCGCCGATAATTTTCCGTACTGGTGGAGGCAGGATTTTAGCAAGGGTGGGAGTGGCTAAAATTTTATCTTCTTCTGCTAGTTGAGGATTTTTTAATACATCAATAACTTTCAGGGCGTAGACACCTTGAAATTCTTCTTCAAGAATGTTCTTTAGTGTTTTTAAAGCTCTGACTGAGTTTGGGGTATTTCCAGCCACATAAAGTTTGAGAACGTAGGTTTTTTTGAGCGGATTCATGACGAGTTTTGCTTAAAATGATACGAGGTATAGACTAAACTTAAACAAGTTGGTTTTCAAGAGTCTTTTGGTAACGATCGACGATACATTTCACAAAGATGAGCGATAACATCGATTAAGGTGAGGCGGTAATCTAGGAGAATTTCATCACCGCGCCCTTCCAGTTTTAGTTGTTTAGAAATTTCATCCATTAATTCCATGTGAATCTCTACGATATAAGTAACGGAAATATCTGCAAAAAAGGCTACATTTACGAATTCATCTATTTTTTGATTAAGATTGCTATTGCTGACAAAGTATTCTAAAACGATTTGCCGATATGCAGCTTTTAAGTTATCGATAAACTCTTGTCTTTCTGCTGAAGGAAGGTTGCGGAAAAAGTTTTGGGAGTTTCGCTTGTAATACACACCTAAGTATCCTAATCGTTCCTTCAGTTTTTCAGCTAGTCGGCGTTGCTGCTGAAGCAGAAGATTTTCTTCCTCTGGGATGGTATCAATGTCGGAGTTAGTTTCCCGCCAAGGGGCTACTGAAGAGAGCTTGAGGAAGTTAGCGATCGCTTCGTCAATATAATGTTTTATGTGGTTAAGTTGGCTATGGTAAACCAGGACAGCAGCATTGTAATAAAAAAAGCTCCCTTCTCTTGATGTTAGCTCTTTGCCAGGGGTTTTTGGCGCGGGGGTAGCATCTTGGTTTTCATCGCTTTTCTGGGCAAGGGAACTATTCTCTGTGGCTGGGGAATCTGATTTTAAGACGACCAATGGGAGGAGAGTTCCCTGAGAGTATAACTGATTAACCAATGAGAGTAAATCTGGGGTATCCTCCAGAATCAGGCAGTCTAAGACTTGCTTTTCCTGCTCTACAAATTGTAAAAACTCTGTTGGCAATCGATGTTGACTCAGCATATACCGTTCGTCGCTCAAATATTCTTGGAGCGATCGAGCTAGAGTTTCGGAATACAGTAATGTACAGATAGTAAGTGACAATCGCACTCTTGTTTTGCGCTATAAAGGTAAAATTGTTGTATAATGCCGACCTGAATTCAGGATGGCGCTTGCGTGAATAAATCAACACAATCTTTAACATTAAGCTAACATTTATTGAATTGTCATTAATTGTAATTGCCCAGACATAAGTAATTTTAAAGCTGGGGTCATAATTGATATAGGCTCAATAAAAACGTGCTTAACTATACTGATTCGCTTTGCCCCTGCTACAGTTTTGCTTCGATTCTAAATTAGAGGCAGTGCCTACCCTCGCTGTAGCCATTAAGTCGGGAAGAGAGAAACGAACCAGAGAATTTTCAGTGAGGGAGGCAATTTCAGCTGTTTTACCCGGTCAGCGAGAAAGCTTACGCTATGCCAAGCCCCTGTGTCAAAGAATTTATCGCATTGGTTCCCAGTTGTACCCAGAAGACTGTTTTGGGGACGATACTGGATATTTTCCAGCAGAACGAGTGCGATCGCATTGTGGTAATAAGTGAAGAAGATACTCCTTTAGGAGTATTACATCTGTATAGTCTACTGCCTTACCTGCGAGAAAGAAAAGCAAAGAAATCCTCTTCTGTTTCGTCAACAACTGCAAAACCGGAGACTCAAGGAAAAACTGCTTCCTCTCGTTCTCACAGAACAGCAAGCAAATCAAGTTTACTCCAGCCTTTATCAGAATTAGATTTATCAGTCATCACCCCGTTGATTACTTTACCTGCTGAATTTAGTTTGCGGGAATTTTGGCCCTATCTGCAAAATGAAATTTCCCGCTTAGAAAAAACTCAAGATTTGGGTTTAGTTAATTTGGCTGGTAAATTTTTGGGATTGTTGGATATAAAAACTTTGTTAGAATTTATTGCAACTAATTTATCAGATTTGCAATTAAATCAGGACTCACTTAATTTAGCTAAAGTAGCACTGACAAATCAGCGAAATTTACCTGACGAAGTAGCAGCATTAAATTCTCTAATGCAACTTTTGGAAAGATTACCTCTGCCTTTAATGTTGCAAACTGGAAAAGGGCAATCAGTCAAACAAAATTTGGCTTGGCGACAATATTTTGATTCCTTGCAAGATGCTGATTGGTTGCGACAAGAGATTGCCGAATTATTAGAGTTTTTGCCTTCGGAAGAACAAGGAAAATTGCCAAGGGAATTTCATTATTGCCCGGAAAAAGCCAATAATTGGTATGATAACGAACAGGAAAGATTTGCTGCACCTGTTTCTTTGCCTAAATTGTGCGAGTTAGGGAATAATCCTGATAGCTGCACTTGTGTTTGTCCGATGCAAAATGGGACAGAAAGAGTTTGGCAGTTTGTGAAAATACCTTTGGGTAATGTGTTAGCTGATACAGAGTTGTCGCTGAGGGAAGCAAATTTATCAATAGATTTTTCGCAGGCAAATGAGTTTCGATTAGCTAACTTAATTTCGCGGAATATATTGGGGGAAACAGAGGATAATACGACTTCAGCAGCACAGAAAAGTTTGTCACATAATGATTTGTGGTTAGTGTTGGCGCAGGATGTTACTGAGTCGCACCAAGTAGCTAAGGAGTTGGCGGCTAAAAATGCGGATTTAATGCAATTAAATCGGTTGAAGGATGAGTTTTTAGCTTGTATTAGTCACGAACTAAAAACACCGTTAACGGCGATTTTAGGTTTGTCGAGTTTGTTGAAGGATCAAGTATTAGGAGAATTGAACGATCGCCAAGCCCGTTATACCAGATTAATTCATCAAAGCGGTCGTCATTTAATGACTATTGTTAATGATATTTTAGACCTGACTCGGATGGAAACGGGACAGCTAGAGTTAATGTTAGCACCAGTGGATATTCAGGCGGTGTGCGATCGGGCTTATCAGCAATCTCGCCAAATCCATTTAAGCAGAAAAAGTGGCGATCCTGACGACATAAATTCTAACGAACCAGAAACTAAATTTACATTAACAATTGAATCCAGATTAGATAGCTTAGTTGCCGATGAAATGCGTCTGCGACAAATGTTAGTTCACCTATTATCTAACGCCTTAAAATTTACCGAAGTAACCGGACAAATTGGCTTAAGAGTGAGTTACTGGGAAGGTTGGATTGCTTTTACAGTTTGGGATACAGGGATTGGCATTCCCGAAGACAAACAACACTTGATTTTTCAGAAGTTTCAACAATTGGAAAATCCCCTAACTCGCCAGTTTGAAGGAACGGGATTAGGGTTAGTTTTAACCCAACGTTTAGCCAGGTTACATGGTGGAGATGTTAGCTTTACATCTAAACCTGGAAGCGGGAGTGAATTTACATTATTATTACCTCCTAGTCCTCCCAATAGTCACTGGGAAATGGAAGCGGAAGGAAAGGGTGAAAAGTTCTCTTTTAATGCAACTGGAATTAACACTACAGCTAACTTATCGATTACCAGTATTTCCTCTCGTTTAGTTTTAGTGGTGGAATCAATTCCCAGATTAATTGAAGATTTAAGCCAACAACTTTCTAGTTTAGGTTATCGAGTGGTAATTGCGCGATCGGGAACTGAAGCATTAGAAAAAGCCCGCAGATTACAGCCTTATGCTATTTTCTTAAATCCCCTATTACCTTTGCTTTCTGGTTGGGATGTCTTAACTTTATTAAAAGCATCTCCCCAAACTCAACATATACCCGTAGTTGTGACTGCTAGCCGAGGAGAAAAAGAATATGCGTATAGCAAACGTGCAGATGGCTTTTTATCTTTACCAGTGCAACAAGATAGCCTGAAACAAAGTTTAGAAAAAATCACTCACCCAGTCAAATCCCAACAACAATCAAGCAATATTAGCTTGACAATTCTCCGCCTAAATGCGGGGGATAAAAATCTAGAATCGCGAATTCGCAGTCCTAATTATCCCCCTAATTCTGATTCTGATTTGAGTAACTTATTACATCAACATAATTATCGAGTCTTAGAAGCTGATGATTTAGTGCAAGCAGAATTGTTAGCAAGAATTTGGCAACCTCAAGTAGTTTTATTAGAGGGTAAAATCGTCGAACCGCAAAGTTATTTAGAGCAATTAATTGAGTACCAAGCTTTAGCTAGTCTCCCGTTAGTGACGATGGATGAAGCAACTACCCACGCTGCGTTACAAGTAGGAAATAAAGAGGAGAATACGACTTTACAAGTGTATCCTTGTTTGGGCATTAATGGAGCTTTGCCGGAAGCTAATATTTTGCTACAAGCAATTCAAGTTGCTGCGGGTATTAGCTGCAAATTTACTATTTTGGTGGTTGATATTTCCACGATGCCAGATTTAGGCAAGAGTTTTACTAATGAACCGTCGGAAAATCGATCGCCAGCAGGTAATTCTAAAAAACGTACAGAATGGTTGCAAGCTTTAATTCAATATTTACAAACGGCTGGTTTAAAAGTTGTAACAGGTCAATCTTGGGCAGAAGTTTTACAACAAGCGCAACATTACAGCGTAGATTTACTATTAATTGATTTTGGTAATAGTACAGCGAATTCAACTTTAGTAAAAGCGTTAAGCGATTTACGTCAAGTAGCCCAAAGACCTCCGACAATAGTGTTAGTTAGACAAGGTGGAAAACCTCAAAATGAAAGGATAAGTAATAGTGAAAATCCTTCCCAAGGTTTAACTAATTCTGCTGGAGAGACAGCAGCTTACCACTTAGATTTTTGGGCTTCTACTTTGGGTGATGTAGCAACTAGTATTTTACCTAGTTCAATTTCAATGGAGGATTTGTTGAATCAAATTAGACATACATTATTGCAGGCGAACTCTTCTAGAGCTAATCCTCAACTATGTGTAAATAAATTAGTGAGAACTTATCAGCAAACCCGATCGATCGATTTTTCATAAACTCGCCCTGCGGTTAAAACCGTGCCTCCGCAGGTTTCAAAAATGGTTATTTCTAAATAGTCCGCGCCGACGGACTTTGTTTGTGTAGTTGCGGTTTTAACCGCCAAACTATTTTCAAACTTAATTCTTCTTTAACTTTGTGGGGAAATTGTTTCAGTTCATCACAAACTCGCCCAAATTTGAGAATTCAATGGCACTATTTAACACAGAGGAAGTTTCTTAAGCTTCCGAGTATAAGGAGCAGCAGTGATGAAAGAACAAAAAGCTAACCAATACATGGAACTTCTGGAAATTCCCCCAGGATATGTAAATATTATGGGCTATGTGGATGAATCAGAAGTTAATGGCCCTGGCTGTCGTGCGGTAATTTGGGTACAGGGATGTTTGCGGGAATGTCCGGGTTGTTTTAATCCGGCTTCTTGGTCTTTTGAAATTAATGATTTAGTATCTATTGATAGTTTGGTTCACCGAATTTTAAGTAATCCAAAAAATACTGGCGTAACTTTTTCTGGTGGGGAACCTTTTTGGCAAGCTTCGGCTTTAGCTAGTGTAGCAAAACAGGTGCGGGCGGAAGGGTTAAATGTCATGTCGTTTACTGGTTTTACTTTAGAACAATTGCGATCGGAATATGCCCCCGCTGGTGCTCATGAATTGCTGGAACAATTAGATATACTAATTGATGGCCCTTATGTGCAACATTTGGCTGTGCATTCTCCTGATTGTCCGGTAGCTTCTAGTAATCAAAAAGTTCACGTTTTTAATCCAGCTTTAAAAGATAAAATTTCTTGGGCGAGTGACCAAATTGAAATTCACATTTTGAAAGATGGGAGTCGAATTGTAACTGGTTATTATGGTCAGTTGCAGTTGGATGAGGCGTGAGGGAAAGTGGGAGAAAGGGCGATCGTATAGTTGATTATAGAGCGAATTAACCCCACCCCAAACCCCTCCCCGTCCACAGGGAGGGGCAATGATTAAAAGCAATTTTATAGAGAATTAATATCACTTTCAATAAATATTTAAACTCAAACTAAATCCCGGTAATACATCTTCTCCTAACAATTCAGTTGGTAAATTTCGCACTTCTACCGCTTGTCCTAAACGATAAATTTCCACCTGTTGCTGTTGGGGATTAATCAACCAACCCAATTTTACTCCAGCATCCAAATATTCCAACATTTTCTCTTGCAACGTTGACAAATTATCTGTTGCTGACCTTAATTCAAGTACAAAATCTGGTGCAATAGGGGGAAATTTCCGCCTTTGTTCTGGTGTCAAAGCTTCCCAACGTTCGCGCCTAATCCAAGCAGCATCAGGAGATCTGTCAGCACCATTTGGTAACTTAAAAACAGTAGAAGAACTGAAAGTGTAACCGAGTTGAGTTTGCCGATTCCAATTTCCTAAATCAATAATTAAATCAGCTTCTCGATTACCACTTTCTCCGCCAACTGGTGGCATAATAATTAATTCTCCTTTTGCATTGCGTTCAAAATTCAACTCGCGGTTATTTTGGCAAAGTTGATAGAATTGTTCATCAGTTAAATCAACTGTATTTAGGTTTAATTTTAGGGTTGTGAGTATCATATTGCCTCGAATACATCACTAAATTTCATAGCTTGCAACACTCGTTGATATGCTAAAATTACCATATTAGAGAATTACTTGTGATGTAGCGCAAAGGAAAATGGCTAATAAAGTTTAACAATTCAATTATGGCAAAGTTACCTAGAGAAACAACGGAAACAGTATTAAACCTGAAACGACAATTAATAGATATTCTTGATGAAGCTACAGCAACAGAGTTTGTTATCTTTGAAAGTTTTGGAGAGACAGATGAAACTCTCCCATTCTTAGATGAGATGAAAAGTGTAGCAGAACAAGCAACATCCAGGTTTTCTCAACTCTCAGCGCTACAACTTCGGATTGGAGAAGCTCAACCCAATGCCTCTGCTGATATATTAGAGTTACTAGCACAGGGAATTGCCCAAACCCAACAGAGGATTCCTGCTTGGGAGCGTAGTATCCAAGAGGTGAAACTTGAATGGAACCTGCCATGACTAATCAACCACGCATTCCAAATCCAGAAACACGCGCACGTCTCCTTAGTTCTTTGCGCCAAACTCGCTTGGAATTGGAAGAGTTTGGTTTACAACTAGAGGAAGTTATTGCGGGATTAGAAAAACAGATTCGTGAGCAAAAGTTACAGCGGATAGAGAAAGCAAAGCAAAAACTGAAGTAAGTCAATTGAAATTACAAGATTTGACTTTTTTCTTAAGTAGTTTTTCCTTTGCTATTTGTAAAACTGCGATCGATCTTTTCCCTCATTATTTAAGCAGTAGCTTGAGTTAACAGTGCTGCAATTTCCTTTTGCACTTGCTCAAGTTCTTGGCGTTTTTGGGCGATCGATATTTTGTCTAATTCCCGTTCTTGTAAGTTTTGTTGGTGGGCTTTTTCTTGTTGCTCTAACAAGGTTTCATAATATGTAATAACCTTGGCAATAGTATCTGATGCTTCTGTCACCCTTTGCTCAAATACAGAATTAATCATCTTTTCGATCTTTTCAAAGACATTTTGTTTAGATTTGAGAAATTCCTGATAACCAAAATCAAAAACATTGCCCTTAATAATATTTGTAACTCCAACAAACATCATACCTAAACCAGCGCCTCCAGAAACTACAGCACCGACACTAGCTATTATGGTCATAAGTGGCCCAGCAAGCACTATCACTGGAATCAAAGCTACAGCTAATCCAGCTACTCCTAAACTACTAAAAAACCATTCTTCTGCGGTAGCACCTGTTGCGATTTTTTCATTAAAATAAGCCAAATTTCGAGATGAAGAGTTAATTTGTCGATTTAATGATTGAAGTCCAGATAGAATTGTTGTTAAATGTTGATCGATATCACTATCCAGCGTTTCTAATGGTTCCTTGAGAATCCTTGCTTGAAGTTGATGCGTAATCCAAATATCTAATTCTGCTGCTAAATCATCATTAAATTGACTAGCAAAATCTCTAGCTAATGCGTCTCTACTCCAAATAGGCGAATTTTCCGAAGTCCATTTGTCAGACTTTTTCCTTAACCTATCCTCTAAAGAATTAACCCATTGATTCCAAGATTTATCAACTGGTTCTCTGACTTCATCTAATAGTTTATCAGCCAGCAACCGAATTTTTACATCTCTACCGCTAGATTCGCCAATTTGTTCTAATATTTTGCGCCTTTCAGCTTCCGAAAGGTTAATTTTTCCATCTAGCGCAGCTTCAGCTTGTTGTAAAGTGGTTAAGCTTTCTTGAATCACTAACTGAATCGCTTCTACAGATTGCTTAATTTTCAGATTTCCCCTGTCTACTGTTAGGAAATTTTCCACAGATTGAGTAAACTTTTGGAAATTCTTTAAGTGTTCATCTTCAGTTTTATGCAAAATTGACTTCAGAGTAGCTTTAGCCGAAATGTAGTGAATGCGGCTATCATTTGCAGTTAGTAAACTATTATCTTTAACAAAACTTTCGAGCCGATGTTTCACATCTTGACGATCTTCTTCCTCTTCCAATAAATCCATGAAATTAACTAACACAAAAAGATTTTCCGCAGGTTGATTTTCCTTACCACCATTTAATTGATTTCTGACATCTTGAATCAATTCTTTTTCTTTTTCTGGAAGCAGACGACTAGCATTTGTGAGGAAAATAGCTGCGTCGGTATCTTGGAGAAGTTTTTGAGTAATTGCAGTCCGAGCAGGGTGTTCATTTAATCCCGGAGAATCAAGGATTTCTACACCATTTCGACATAAATCTAAATCGGGATGCTCAAAAATAATTTCATCAATATCAGAACAAAAATGTTCATCATTGCGATGTTCTTGAGCAGCTTTTTTCGGAATAGCTGCTTTTTCTTTATATTGCTCAAATGGAATTTCTTCTTCACGTCCATCTTTATAACGACAAACAACCCGCTTTTGCGTTCCATATTTCAAAACAGTAATTGTACCGCTACAAGGAATTGCTCTCACAGGTTGAATTTCTTCTCGCAATAAAGCATTTAATAAGGTGGATTTACCTTGGCTAAATTCTCCGACTACTGCTAATCTAAAACGCTGAGATTGCAGTTTTTGAGAGATTTTTTCTATTTCTGTGGTTAGAGTTGGGGGTAAGAGATTGCGATCGCAACAATCCCGAATTACATTATATAGTTGACCACAAAGATTATCTAATTTCCGCTTCTGCTGATTAAACTTGGCTAACTCTTGATAAGAAGTCGTTTGATTTTGTTGACTTGGCGGTGTTTGAGATGGTGCAGAAACAGTCTTTTCTTCACTACTATTAGTTTTAGTAACTTCCTGCTGTTGAGGCTTTTGATTTTCAGATTGGGGAGATAAAGATTCTAAAATATCATTAGCCGCCTTAACGAAAATAGTATCTAACTCACGAAAATGAGCCGGATCAAGTAAAGATTTAATTTCTGACAATGCTGCTACATTCACATTTCCCTGACGACTAAAACCAGCTTCTAATACTGCCAAATGAGCAGATTTAACACCTAACCAATCAGCAATTACTTCTAAATAACGCTTTTCTCGCGCCTCAATTGTTCCATCTGCGGCTGACATTTCATAGCCAAAGCTGAGTAACAGAAGCTTTTGGGATTTAGAAAAAGAACTTGTTAATTTTAATAAGTTAGTAGACTTAGTATAATCTAAATTTTCCTTCACTCCCTTAACCATCAATTTAGTTAATGCACACACACCACCTTCAGCAGGAATAAATTTATTCAACGTTTTATATAACTTTTGCTTTTCCTCTTCTGTCACCTGGCTATCAGCATATATTACACCTAGCAGTAATGTTACTAAAGCTGCGAGGAAAATTACGGAAGGTGTCACATCTTCTTGACTGAGTTTCTGTCCAGTAATGTTAGATAACAAGTCAACAGCCTGAGAATCAACCAGTTTAGTATCCATAAACTTTACAATCAAATAGATTTCCCATAATTAGTATTCCCTGTCTCAGCCGAAAATAAACATAGGGTAAATACGGTTATTTTTCTTGACAATGTGAGTTAACCTCAAAAGCAGGGGAATAATTAAGGCAGGTGAAAGATGAACACCAAGAAGCTGACCTTAGACATTGAGGAATCGATTTATGAAAAATTGGCTTACTTAGCCGAGTTGAACGAAGAATCTATTGAACAGACTGCGATATGGAGCATTCTTGCCAGTCTTCCTATCTTGACTAGAAAAGCTGAAGAACTTAACAAAATGCTCGAAGGAGTCACGCCGGAAAATCTGCATGGTGAAATTGACTTTGGGGAACCTGTAGGACGTGAAATCTGGTAGTTCTGACTTATACATCCCTGAACAAGGGGATATTATATGGACAAATTTCACGCCGCAAGCGGGGCGCGAACAAGCGGGTCGCCGTCCTGCTTTGGTACTAACACCAATTATGTATAATCGTCGGGTTGGATTAGCTTTAATTTGTCCAATTACTAGCAGAGCAAAGGGTTATCCTGGTGAAGTGACAATCCCGGAAGGATTAGCAGTATCGGGAGTGATTCTGGCAGATCAAATTAAATCTTTAGATTGGCAAGCTAGAGGTGCAGAATTTGCCGATAAAATGCCTCTCTCAGTAATAGCTGAAGTAGTTACTGTGTTAACAAACTTACTTCCCCCAGCACCTCGACGATGATTTTAGTTTGTCTAAATATCAATAAATTTGTAACTTTCAATGTGAATGAGGTAATATGCTACAGTTTGTTTTTACTCCTGAAATTCAAGCTCTAATAGACGCTGGTGTTTATGAGGTTGTACGTAATAATGCTACAGGTCAATTAATTGGTACAGTCAGGGATAAATTAACAGGTAGGTTTGCAGGTAATGCAATTCAGGCTATTGTAATGGATGACCGTTCTCCATTTATTAATATCATTAACGGAGCGGGTAAAGATATTATTGGTAATGTAATAAATGGCAATCCTGTTTCACCCTTATTAAGTGGATTGCAAATGTTTCAAGTTCATAGGGGATTTCAAAAGACTTATGCAGAAATTGATATTGTGAAAGCTGGTATACAATCTCTTCAAGCTAGTGTAGGAGTTTTACAAGCAACTACATCTGTGATCGGTGTTGGCGTAGCTACTGGAGTTGTGTTATCAGCAGTTAATTTGTGGCAAACAATGAAGCTGAGAGAAGATGTAAAACAATTGCGATTGGAAGTAAAAGACGGTTTTATCGATCTCAAAAAAGCCTTGAAAGACCAAGGAAAAGAAATTATTCAACGAATCGATGAAGTTGCCCAAGATATTATGTTTCAACAACATCGATTGGAATTTATTAAAGCTTATGGGAAGTTTTTAGAAGCAACTAAGTTAATGAGAACGGCTATGTCATTTCAAGATTTAAGCGATAGAAAACTTGAATTGGCAAATGTACGGCAAAGTTTAGGTGAAGCATTATCAATTTACAATAGTCCGCAATTATTATCAGAAACTTGTGCGGCTGGACAATTGCGTAGATATGAGTGTGCTTGGGCGATCGATCAAACCATAGTCTTATCCTACCAATTACAAAATGAACCAGCAGCAGTTAGCGATCGCCTTTCCCAACTCCAAACTAAAATCCGTCAAGATACCCGAAAAGTTATTGATAGCTGCGAAACAGAAGAAGAATTAGATTTTCTCTTCCCAGAAATCACCCGCATTCACGATCACGACTTAGCCGTATTAGAATCTTGGCAAAATCATATTGATTGGCTACGCACCTTACCAGAATCAGAACTAAAACTGCTGGAAAGTGCCGAATTCAACCCTACAGAAATTGCCCAAATTTCCGACACCAACTCAACCACAGCTTTAGAAATCCCACCAGAAATCCAACTATATGAAAGCTTAAAACAAAAATCTCATTATCAATCATTATTAGACCAAATGAGATTGATGATGCAGCCAGAATTACGGCGACAATATGAATTATATGTGAGTCAGCAAAGTGCGATCGCCCAACACAAAACCCTCACCCAACCCAACTTACAACAAGCTTCAAATTTAGCCGTTGCAAACCTCTATTGGTACTTCAAACACAGAGAACAAACACCAGCATTAGAGCAAATTTGAAAAATTATTCCTATGGGAATTTCTGCGGTTAATTAAAACTTCGATCGCATCATCATCTCCTCGATGAATTAAAATATAAGATCTCAATTCTTGACGAGTCATCTTATTAAAATTAGGCTTCTTCTGTTTCTGTATCACTATCATTAATCCTTTCAGTATTTTTAGTTTCATCTGATATAGTTGAAGATTCTATAACTTCCTGTAATAGTTGATGAATTGCTCAATTAGTTTACTGAACTCTGCGGCAGCGTTGCGATTTTTCCGATAGCGATCGCGAATCAATTTTTGATAGGATTTTTCAAAGTTCTCTGATAACTCGATCTGAAATTCCCCTGATTCGTTCACAAGCTTCCTCCGCAGTCATAGATTTCCTATTTTCTGAATTGCTAAAAGCCTCTTCAATAGCTTCAGATAATGCTTTTTGATAAGCAAGATTTTCCTGCTCAACTTTACCCAAAATTGCATTAATAAGGCGCTTGGAGTTACTAGAATAGGCAATAAAAGCGTCTTGTTCTCCTTTAATAGCAATTGTGGCTAAAACCAAAGCTAAAAGAAAACGGCTGACAAACTCACCAATAGTATCTAATATTCCTTTGGGTGGTTCAATAATTGCGTAGGCAAAAGTGATGAGTAATTCTCTTTCTTTATCAGAGAACATTTCCCAACGCTCTTCCACCATTAAAGCCAATTCATTTGCTTTTTGCGCCAGTTCCCAAAGCTTTGAAGAACTAGAAGTGCTAAGCTGAAAAATTTGCCGAATTTCCGATGGGTTATCTGTGATAGTAGCAAACATTTAACTTACCTCCTGATATTCACTTTAGCACTGCTCGTCAATTGATATGCTAAAGTTACGCCATTAGACAATTAATCAAACTCAACAAAGGATTGCTAAAAGTGGAAAAACTGCTTAACCTGCATATTGAAAAACTACCAGAAGGAGTTTATTTAGCAACATCCGAAGATCTCCCAGGGTTAGTAGCGCAAGGAAAAACAATTGCTGAAACATTAGAAATTGCGCGTGATGTAGCCCAAAAGTTACTAGAAGCAAGATCTGAGCGAAATCAACCAGATTTTTTGCAACCTGTAGCTGATGAATTTGATTATCCCTTAGTGGTGGCTGGGTAGTCAGATTATGGGTAGATTAGCTACAGAAGCTAAACTAAGATTTATTAAAACAGGAGACCTAAAAATTATGAAAGGTTATATCAAAGGACAAAGCATTATTCTGACACAACCCTTACCAGAAAATATCCAAGATGGAGATGAGGTAGAAGTATCTCTTTCTGTCGTTCCTCAAAAAAATTATCCTTTTCCTACCTTTGACCTAGAAATCAAAGATGAATATCTTAACAGAGAAAAAATGTATGAGTCAGATTAAGATATTCTTCGATACAAATGTCTTGGTATATGCTCATGATAAATCTGCCAGCTATCACACCAACTCCGCAGAACTGCTTAAAATGGCTGTAGAAAGTAAAATTCAAGGTGTAATTGCGGAACAGAACATGATTGAGCTATACAGGATTCTTGTTAGCTAGGATTTTTATTCATTCGCGCCCACTCAGGCCAATTTGGAGGGTCGCCATCATAGGTTCCAATGCGATTAAACTTCACAAACGATTCATATTTTTGATCCAGCCAAGTTATTTCTATAATTTTCTCAACAAAACCTCTGGTGAATTGAAGTGTACGTGGACGATAAGCTGTTAAGCATTTAAACAGGGATAAGAGCATTACCTTTATTTTTAAGTTTTCGCTCCCATTTAATAATTAACTGTCCTTCATTTAAAAGTTGATGCAATAAATATTCTAATTCTTCGATTGATTTAAATAGTCGATTAGCAATAAATTCTTTTGCTGAATGCCAAACTAATTCAATTAAGTTATAATCCGGGCTATATTTGGGGAGAAACTCTAAATGAATATTGGGCATTTCGGCAGCAATTTTCTGGAGATATTCAGCTTTTTTGTGGAAACTAGCATTATCTAGAATTATCACTATTTTGGCTCCTTTTTCCGCAAATTCATCGGCTTCATTGCCAGCAGCTACCCATTCAGCAATCAATTCTTGATAAAACAGTTTTAGCACTTGATAAAAACTTTCTGAATTGCTTTTATCCAGAAACTCCACAAACCTTTTCTTGTCGGAATACCTCAGCCCTCCCATTACATTAATCCGACCCTTTCTTCGCTCTCCCCTCACCTCTTTTCGGCTACCTTTCTTACACCAATTCTTTCTTTTTATCACGCTTAAACTAAAACCGCTTTCGTCCCAAAACCATACTTGTAAACGTTCTGGGTTATCTTTTTCTATTTTTAAATATTCGGTTATCTTCTTTTTAAATTCTTTTCTTTTTTCCGGCTCTCGCTTTCCCTCTAAGCTGTACTTCGCCCAGAGGTAAACGAACTTTTTTTTCTCTAATATTCTCCTAACTTGCGACCCACTTAATTTTATTCCTGTCGTTTCTGCTAAATATGTTGCTAATCTTTCTGCTGTCCATCTGCCAAATTCGTATCCTAATTCTTTGGGTTCTTTATCTACTGTCTCTAATAATATTTCTCTATATTTATCTGTGGCTTTTTGATGATTCCCCTTCATCCTTTCATCCACTAGGCTTTCCAGATTATCTGGATCTCCATGTACGCACCAATAAGATACTTTATTTATTGAACAGCCCAGAAATTCCGCTATTTTACCTTGAGTTTTTCCATCATTTAGCAACAGTAACATCAGAATTCTTTCTCTAATGTTTCCATTTTCTTCATCTTTTAGGGCTTTTTGTAGCTTCTCTACTTGTTCTAAACTCAGATGATTCTTTGCTGGCATTCCCTGACTCATTTTGCTCGGTTGACTTTTCCATTTTACCCTATTTAAATGATTAACAGCTTAGTGATTACGTATTGTCATTGTTGTATGAACTGCAATAAATATTGATATCCTGAAAATAAATTTTTCTAGATTGAAAGCGCAGACTCACATATTTGGAGCAATGATTACAAAAAATAGCTAAATAAAAAGCTGTTTCTATTATAGAAGCAGCTTGAATAAATAGTAATTTGGTTTTGTCTTTAAGACAGCCATATTACATATAAAAGGGCGGGCAAGATGCCCACCCCACAAGATATGATTAGTAATCGAAATCGCCACCCATGCCAGCGCCAGCACCAGCAGGAGCATTGTCCTTGGGTTCTGGCTTGTCAACCACGATACATTCGGTGGTTAACACCATTCCGGCAATAGAAGCAGCGTTTTGCAGAGCAGAACGAGTTACTTTAGCGGGGTCAACGATACCAGCTTCAAACATATCAACATATTCGTTCTTAGCCGCATCGAAACCAACGTTGAAGTCTTTTTCCTTAACTCTTTCAGCGATTACTGCGCCGTTTTGACCAGCATTTTCGGCAATTCTCTTCAGCGGAGCGGTCAAAGCACGAGCTACAATTAAAGCGCCAGTCAACTCTTCACCAGTCAGGTTGCCGTTAGCCCATTCTTCAACTTGGGGAGCCAAGTGAGCTAAAGTTGTACCACCACCGGGAACGATACCTTCTTCGACAGCAGCTTTAGTAGCGTTAATCGCATCTTCTAAGCGCAGTTTGCGGTCTTTCATTTCAGTTTCGGTAGCTGCACCGACTTTCACAACTGCAACGCCACCAGCTAGTTTAGCCAAACGTTCTTGCAGTTTTTCCTTGTCGTAAGAAGATTCAGTTTCTTCCATTTGACGACGGATTTGATCGCAGCGAGTTTTAACTGCTTTTTCGTTACCTTCTGCAACGATCGTAGTATTGTCCTTGGTAATGGTAATGCGGCGAGCTTTACCCAGCATATCCAGCTTGGTGCTTTCCAACTTCAGACCTGCATCTTCGGTGATTACTTGACCACCAGTTAAGACTGCGATATCTTCTAGCATAGCTTTGCGCCGATCGCCAAAACCAGGAGCCTTCACAGAAGCTACGTTCAACACACCACGCAAGCGGTTAACTACCAAAGTCGCCAAAGCTTCTTTTTCAATATCTTCAGCGATAATCAACAATGGCCTACCAGCACGCGCAACTTGCTCCAGAATTGGTACTAAGTCTTGTACCAAAGCAATCTTCTTGTCAGTCAACAGAATGAAAGGCTCATCTAAAACCGCTTCCATCCGTTCTGCATCAGTTACAAAGTAAGGAGAGATGTAACCTTTATCAAAACGCATCCCTTCGGTGATTTCCAACTCGGTAGTCATAGACTTACCTTCTTCCAGGGAAATCACGCCTTCCTTACCAACTTTATCCATTGCTTGGGCGATCATGTTGCCGACTTCTTCATCGTTACCAGCAGAGATGGTACCAACTTGAGCAATAGCTTTGGTTTCTTCAACTTGACGAGCGTGTTCTTTAATTTTATCTACCAAGAAGTTGGTAGCTTTGTCAATACCGCGTTTTAGGGCGATCGCATTTGCACCAGCAGCAACGTTCCGCAACCCTTCTTTTACCATTGCATGAGCTAAAACTGTCGCAGTGGTGGTACCGTCACCAGCAGCATCATTAGTCTTGGAAGCAGCTTGACGAATCAAAGCAACGCCAGTGTTTTCAACATGATCTTCCAGTTCAATTTCTTTAGCAATTGTTACACCGTCGTTAACAATTTGGGGTGCGCCAAATTTCTTTTCTAACACTACGTTGCGACCTTTGGGGCCTAATGTTACCGCAACTGCTTCTGCTAGAATATCCATTCCCTTTTCAAGGGCACGACGAGCGTTTTCGTTGTAGATAATGCGCTTAGCCATAGTTTTTCTGTTTCAGTGATTTCAGTGATTGTGTAATTTAGAGTTTGGATGTTTGTCATTTGTCATTTGTTGTTGATGTGGGTTTTTTCCCAATGACTAATGACTAATGACGCGATTAGCTAACAATGGCAAGAATGTCTTTTTCAGAGAGTAAAACGTACTCATCAGTACCGAGTTTAATGTCGGTGCCAGCATACTTGGAGTAGAGAACTTTGTCGCCAACTTTTACTTCTAACTCTTGACGAGTACCATCTTCATTGCGCTTGCCGGGGCCTACTTGCACAACTTCTCCAACTTGGGGTTTTTCTTTCGCATTGTCAGGCAAATAGAGACCACCAGCAGTCTTTTCTTCAGCAGCACTTACCTTGATAAACACTCGTTCACCTAAAGGTTTAACGGTGGAAACGCTCAATGATACAGCAGCCATAGTTTATTCCAATCTCCAGAGCTTTTCTGTTTTTTTACAGCAGAGATGAGTTGGCAAGTGCGTCTTAATTAGGTATAACTTCTTTATCAGTCATTACCTTTGCGATCGCAATTAGCACTCTCACCTCCTGAGTGCTAATTTAAAACGACGGGTGCCCCAATGACAATAAATTTTTGTGTACGGGTTCCCGAACTAAAATTGGTGAGGCATGATTTAAAGGCAACAAATAACAAATATGGAAAACTCAGCAATTGTGCCAGATGATGAAACTTGTAATGTTTGTGAGTCTTCAGAAAATGATGCCTTAGCCATTTGTGTTCAAAACTTAGGCATCAACCAAATTCAACGGCATATTTTTCTTTGTGCCGATCAAACTGTACCGGAGTGTTGTTCTAAAGAAGTAAGTTTACAAGCGTGGAATTACTTAAAAAAGCGTTTAAAAGAATTAAAATTAGATAAACCAACGACTAATCGACCTAATTGCCTCTTTCGGACTAAGGCAAATTGCCTACGAGTTTGTTGTTCTGGGCCAATTCTAGTAGTTTACCCTGATGGGGTTTGGTACCACAGTGCTACCCCAGAGGTGATTGAAAGGATTATTCAAGAACATTTAATTGGCAATCAAGTTGTGCGGGAGTACGCTTTTGTAACTCATCCCTTACCAGATACTACTTTAGGTATATCTACCAATAGCAATTAAATTTTAAACCCTGAAAATTATACTGCGATCGCATTTATTTGCCAAGGGGATGCTTTTGCTCAGCACAGATACTATCATTGCAATTAAACAGTATGACTCAGTATTACTACTAGGTTTCCCTTGGTTTTGTCCAAACCGCTGATTTCCAGTAACGTATACTGACTGTTACTTAGTTAACAAGTCCCACTCAACAGCTTGTTCAGTACAATGTAGATAATACTGGGGAACCAATTGCAAACGTAATTGCCGCCAGTATAGGCAAGTGGTAAAGCATGGTTAAGGAAACTCGTGTGAGAGATACAAAAAAACTACTGCTAATTGATGATGACCCTAACCTAATCTTACTAGTTAAAGATTACCTAGAATTTCGGGGTTATGAAGTTATCACGGCAGAAAACGGTCGTGAAGCGTTAGAAGTACTGGAAAACGAAATTCCAGATTTAATTATCTGCGATGTAATGATGCCGGAAATGGATGGATATACCTTTGTCAAGAACGTTAGAGAAAATCCTCTAACTAATTGGATTCCGGTGTTGTTTCTTTCTGCTAAAGGCCAAAGCCAAGATAAGGTGAAAGGCTTAAACACAGGAGCAGATGTATACATGGTCAAACCATTTGAGCCAGAAGAACTTGTGGCGCAGGTGGAGTCTTCACTTAAGCATACCGAACGGCTACGCAATCGCACGGTTAATGGAGATAACAATCAGAGAATTACCGTTCCCTTTGATGTGCAGTTAACTCCAACAGAACTGAAGGTAGTACAGCACGTAGCACGAGGGTTAGCTAATCGGGAAATAGCAGAGGAACTAAATGTCAGTCAACGAACAGTAGAAAGTCATGTGTCGAATATGCTGGGTAAAACTGGACTGCATAATCGCACAGAACTGGCACGTTGGTCAATTGAAAACAATATGGCTTGAGCAAATACTAAATGCTAAATGCTATTCGGAGGTGGTGATTTCAGATTACATTTTTCAAATTGCCGAGTGAAGCTAAACCTATTACTGAAAATTTGAATTTGTTTAATCTGAAATCCTCTGACTATTCGTCAACTTCTTTAATCCGAGTTTTACGCTCTAGGATTTCTTTTAGTACCAGGGTGACTACTGCTAAGAATGCTAACAACACGGCGGCGGAAAAAGCAGCTGGTGTTTGGTATTGTTTGTAGGCTTCTTCAACAAATAGGGGTAAGGTTTGGGTTTTACCGACAATATTACCGGAAACAACTGAGACTGCACCAAATTCTCCCATAGCTCTGGCATTAGTTAAAATCAAGCCGTAAAGTAAACCCCAACGAATACCGGGTAAGGTGACGCGCCAAAAGATTTGCCAGTCTTTTGCGCCTAGTGTTCTAGCTGCTTCTTCTTGGTCTAAACCTAATTCTTCAAGTACGGGAATTACTTCGCGGGCGACGAATGGTAGGGTGACAAAAGCGGTGGCGAGAATCATTCCGGGAAGGGCGAAGATGATTTTAATATCAGCAGATTCTAACCAAGGGCCAAACCAACCATTGCGACCATAGAGTAAGACTATCATTAAACCTGCGACTACTGGTGAGATGGCAAAGGGTAGGTCGATGATACTTAATAGTAGGGTACGACCGGGGAAGTTTTTGTTGCGTGCGATCGCCCAAGCAGTACACAATCCAAAAATTGCATTCACTGGTACTACAATTGCGGCAATTAAAATCGTTAACCAAACTGCATTTAAAAAGTCGTGTTGGGTGAGGTTGTTTAAAAATGGGCCTACGCCGTCTTTAAAAGCTTGGTAAAAGACATTAACTGCGGGAATTAATATTAGTAAGCCTAAGTAACCAAGGGCAATAGCTACTAAAGTTGGCTTCACCCATATAGCTTCTTTTCTATTCATAACGCCGCCCCCATGCTTGTAAAATATTAATTGCTAACAACATAACTAAAGAAATGAGCAACAAAACTGTACCAATCACAGTTGCACCTGCATAATCAAACTGTTCCAATCTTTGGAAAACTAACACCGCAGCAATTAAATCTTTAAACGGAATACTTGAAGAAATAATCACAATTGAACCATATTCTCCTACTGCACGGGAAAAACCCAAGGCAATTCCGGTTAAAATTGCGGGAATTAATGGTGGTAAAAGGACTTTCCAAAATGTTTGAGCATGGGAAGCACCTAAACTCCAAGCTGCTTCTTCAACTTCCTTTTCCATTTCTTGTAAAACTGGCTGCAATGTTCGCACTACAAAAGGTAGAGAAATAAATAACATTGCTACTCCGACACCAAGGCGAGTAAATGCTACTTTGATTCCGAAGGGTGCTAGTAAAGAACCAATCCAACCATTATCGCTGTAAACTGTGGCTAATGTTAAACCTGCTACTGAGGTTGGTAAGGCAAAAGGTAAGTCAATTATTGCATCTACAAGACGCTTGAAAGGAAAGTCGTACCTGACTAAAACCCAGGCAATTACTACGCCAAATACGCCATTAATTAATGAGGCAATTAATGCTGTGGTGAAGGTTACATCATAAGCGGAAAGGGCAACTGGACTAGTAGCAATTCTCCAGAATTCAGCAGGGCCGACTGTACTTGCTTTTAAAAATAAAGCTGCGATTGGCACAAATAACATGAGGGTAAGATACCCAAACATAATTGTCCAAGGCAAAGAGAAATTAAATCGCTGAATCTGGTTTTTTGCCCCACGATTCAGCTGCTCAGGAGGAGAAGATACAGTCATAGAATGAGATTTTCCTTCGGTTTGTATTTGTCTGTATTTTTGGGTAATTAAATTGGTTGTCGAATAAGGGAATTATCCCATTTTTGACTGGTAATTTTGCTATTTCGATTACCAAATTTCTTCTTCTGGATCGGTGGATTTACTCCAGATTTCGATGTCCATTTCTGCTAAGTAAATCAAGGCGCTTTGAATCTGCCGATTTGAACCTTGTAAATCTAAATCAAACCAACCGTCATTGCTGGCATTTGCTCCTAGTAAAGCTTGATTTAAATTTACGGTTAATTTGTGATCGGAAATCAATCGAGAAATTACTGGTTCTTGATGATATTTTTGGGGAATTTTAATGCGAATCCTGGTTTGGGTTGGTCGATCGTCCGGGACGATGTTAGATGCTTCTGTTGCATCTCTTTTGGGATGAATTGGTTGAAATGCGGATTCGATTTGATTAGAGGTTGGCATTTAATTATCCTCGTAAATGAATTTACCAAGCATCGCTGTCTGGATTAGGTTTTTTTAGCTTATTCATCATTTGCCGCTTTTAGTCAGAATTTGGTCGAAAATAGCGCCATCAGCAAAGAAGTTTTTCTGAATTTCACTCCATCCACCAAAATCTTTGGCAGTAAACAGTTTTTTAATTGGAGCGTATTCCTTAACAAACTCTTTTTCTACAGTTGGATCGATCGATCGAAAACCAACTTTAGCAAATTCCCGTTGCGCTTCTGGTGTGAACAAGAATTTCACAAAAGCTTCGCTAACTTCTCTAGTTCCATGTTTATCAACGTTTTGATCTATTACTGCTACAGGAGCATCAATAGAGATATTCACTTCAGGTATGACATAAGGAAGTTTTTGACCATTCAATGCTGCCAAAATTACTTCATTTTCATAGTTGATCAATACATTTCCTTGACCTTGTTTGAAAAAGACATCGCTAGCTTCCCTAGCATCTCTGGGTAATACAGGAACATTTTTAAATACTTTAGTGGTGTAATCCAAAGCTTTAGCTTCATCACCTCCGGTTTGCGTAACTGAACCCCACAAACCTAAGAAATTCCACCTAGCACCACCGGAAGTTTTCGGGTTAGCGGTAATTACTTGTATGCCTGAATTTGCCAGTTGTTCCCAACCTTTAATTCCTTGAGGATTTCCCTCACGAGTAACTAAGGCTGCTACAGATCTAGTAACAATAGAATTGTTAGGAGCTTCGCTTTGCCAACCTGGTTGAATTAATCCTGCTTGCTCAATCTTTTGGATATCCAGTTCTAAGGCTAATGCCACAACATCAGCTTCTAAACCATCAATTACTGCACGGCTTTGAGAACCAGAACCGCCATAACTTTGGGTGAAAGTTACAGTTTGATTATGTTCTTGTTTCCATTTGGCAATGAATTGAGGGATAATTTTGTCGTAAGCGGCGCGAGTCACGGCATAGGAAACTAAAGTTACTTTAAGGTCGCCTTGAGTTCCTGAAGTTGTACCATTTGGTGTGTTGGAATCTCCACCACAGGAAGCGATCGCAAAACTTAAACTTACTCCTACTAAAAATAAACTGACTAAACTCTTGAGTCCACTTGTTTTACTCTGAAAGTTCAGCCGCTTTTGGCACCACTGTCCTACCAGAGAAGCTGCACGAGCCATTATCGTATGTGACGACGATCGCCCTTGTTTTGTGGTGCTGTGCCACTGACCCATTCTCTTTACCCTCTAGCAAAAGTACGGTTAGTCGGTCGGAATACTGTATTTGTTTAACTCAAGACTCTATCATATAGAGGGAAAGACAAAAATGCAATCAGTATTTTCAAGATTTAATAAAAAAAGCAGAAAACTTGAGAAGAAAGTTTCTCATATTGAGCTTGGGAATACTAAAAACCAACGTGAGAAATTCCTTTGTCAACTGTAAATATTTACCAGAGTGATTGATAAATTTGTTCGGTTAAGATAAACCCCAGAGCTACGCAAAAATTTGCGTTGAGTGGTTCGATCGTCATGATTATTTCCTAAACTTATTTAGAAACAGAAGAAAGCTGGTCTAATTCTCTCTTCTGCTCCTCTGCGCCCTCAAAAAGTAGCTTTATCAGACTACTATCATTTATGTTTGGCAAAATAACGGAGAATTTCTGCTACTGACCAAGCTTGAGCAAATGCACCTTGCGGGGTGTGCGGAGGGTCGCCATCAAAAATTTCTGAAACTGAACCTAAACAGGCTTGATTTTGAAAATGTTCTAACATTGGTTGCCAATCAAAAGGTAATGATTCAGTATCATAAAACCGTTGCCAAGCATTAATAAAACAGCCAATTAACCAACTCCAAACTGTACCTTGATGATAAGCACTATCTCGATGAATTGAATCTCCAGTATAGGAACCAATATAATCTGGATCGTCTGGTGCGAGACTGCGTAAACCGTAGGGTGTTAAGAGTTTATCTCTGGCTATTTGTAATACCTGACGGGCTTGTTCTGGGGGAAATCCACAATGATATAAAGATAAAGCTAAGACTGCGTTGGGTCGAATTTTTGCATCAAGTTTGTCATCTGGAGTAATAGTATCGTAGAAGTATTGTTGGTGAGGATTCCAGTATTTTTGCAATGATTTTTTTACTTGTTCTGCTTGTTGGAAATAGCGATCGCGCTGAGTACACAATTTCTCAACATTAGCAGACGGATTAGTTGCCAGTTTTTCTGCCCATTTAGTTGCCCAACATAAAGCCGAGTACCACAAAGCATTAATTTCAACTGGTTTACCACAACGAGGAGTAATCGGTTTCCCACCGATTACTGCATCCATCCAAGTAATAGCTACATTAGGCGCATCCCAAGTTAGTAAACCATCTGTGGCATCAATATGAATATTGAACAGAGTACCAGCAGAAAAAGCTTTATAAATTTGGCGAAAGACGAGATATTGTGTAACTAAAAAGTCCCAATCTTCGGTTGCTTCTAAGTAAAGTCCTAATGTTTCAATCCACCACAAAGAAGCATCTATGCTATTATAAAATGGTTCATTTCCTTGATCGGGAAAGGTGTTAGGAATTAAACCATATTTACAATAGGAACCGAAAGTTTCTAATAAGCCTTTAGCAATTTCAAATCGACCTGTTGTAAGTGCTAAACCGGGTAAGGCGATTAATGTATCTCTACCCCAATCATTAAACCAAGGATAACCCGCAATTACAGTTGGCCCAGAAATGGAATGACGATAAACAATAAATTGATCTGCGGCGCGAAGTAGTTGGTTGGGGATTGGGGACTGGGAAGAAGAGGTGGGGGGGTGGGGAGGTAGGGGGATGGGGGGAGTTAAAGAGGTGGGGGGGTGGGGAGGTAGGGGGATGGGGGGAGTTTCTAGATCTAGATCTCTCCCCATCTCCCCATCTCCCCATCTCCTCATCTCCTCTGTCCAGCCTAATTTCGCTTCTAAGGTAAGGCGATCGCCTGGTTGTAAAATTACAGTTAATTCGCCTGGGTTCCAAAGGTCTTCGCGATCGCCTAATCCTCGCAATTTCTCTTCAGGATAGTAATAATTCCAATACCAATAACCAGATGTTTGATAATTTCCTTTACTCCAAGTTAACTGCCAAGGCGTACCTTGCCAACCTTGACTAATTGCTTGGAAAAAAACGGAGTTTTCGCTAACTTTTTGCGAGAATTTTAATTCTGGTATTGCCGTTTGTTGGTGGTGAAAATTGCGATCGGCAATTAATGGTTTTAATCGCAAAATTGCTGTTTCTTTCCCTTGATAAACATATTCGATCCAAGTTCTCTGCTCGAATTGGTTGGGCAATAATTCTTCTCCTTCTTTAGGATACCCATTAGGCATTACTATTTGTCGAGTTAATTGCCAATTTTCCTCACTCCAAACCCAAGTGGGAATCGGATCGATGGTGAACGATCGCAACAATCGATAACCCGAAGGCGCAACTTTACCACCCGACCAGAAATTTGTGCCTAATTCCCAAGATTTTACCCCTATTTCTAGAGTTGCTTCTACGTGAGATAGTAGTAACGTGCGTTCGCTAGGGGGGTTTAATGCCGCAATTAACCACCCGTGATAAGTGCGGGTGCGGGCATCACACAAGGTACCACAAGCAAAACTACCTAGCCCATTAGTCAATAACCACTCTCGCCGATCTAGACTTTCCATTGTTTACTCAAAATCGTTATGAGTATGATATAGTTGTTACAGTTCGTAAATAAACAGTAGTTGCCCCTGTGGGCGAGACGAGGTGGGTGAAACGAGAATTTTGCGTTAGCCCAAAAAACCCAAAGTAAACCCCGTCTTTACTACATTACCTACAAGAAGAACACAAGTCGAAGCATAATTTTTTAAGGAGAAAAGTTCATGCCTCTAAGTTACGCATCAGAAGGATGTTTGCGCGTTGGTCAATCTGCTCCTGACTTTTCTGCGACAGCTGTAGTAGATCAAGAATTCAAGAGCATCAAGCTGTCCGACTATCGTGGTAAGTATGTAGTGTTGTTCTTCTATCCGTTGGATTTTACCTTTGTTTGCCCAACTGAGATTACAGCATTTAGCGATCGCTACGAAGAATTCAAAGCCCTCAACACAGAAATTCTGGGCGTTTCGGTAGATAGCGAATTCTCCCACCTAGCTTGGATTAATACCGATCGTAAATCTGGTGGATTGGGCAACCTAGCTTATCCTTTAGTGTCTGACATCAAAAAAGACATCAGCGCCGCTTACAATGTCCTCGACCCAGAAGCAGGCGTAGCTTTGCGCGGTCTGTTCATCATTGACAAAGAAGGTGTAATTCAACACGCCACCATCAACAACCTATCTTTTGGTCGCAGCGTTGATGAAACATTGCGGACTCTCCAAGCAATTCAATACGTACAAACTCACCCGGATGAAGTTTGTCCCGCTGGTTGGCAACCGGGCGAAAAAACCATGACACCCGATCCTGTCAAGTCAAAAGTTTACTTTGCTGCTGTTTAATTTGGGCAAATAGCACTTTGGTAGGATAAATTTTTAACCCCAACACTGCAACTGCAATTGTCAGCTTGTAATGTTGGGGTTAATATTAACTTAAAGTTAAGGATGAAAGTTAATCATAATGATTAACTGACAACCCAATTACAATTTAATTTGTTTGAGGTTGCTGCGGGGATTGAAAGTGCGATCGGCCCGAATTTTTTCATAATATTCCCGCTCACTTTGGCTGAGTTCTTTTGGCGGAACAATAGAAATTTTCACCATTAAATCGCTACGTCCCCCTTTAGGATTAGGCCAACCTTTTCCCTTCAGTCGCAGAGATTGACCGGAACGTACACCAGCGGGAACATTAACAGTTACCAAACCATCAGGAGTCGGAACTTCTATTTGTGCGCCTAAAACAGCTTCATCGGGAGTAATTGGCACTTCACAAACTAAATTATCGCCATCAAATTGGAAGAAATTGTGTGGTTGTAGTTCTACATTAAGGTACAAATCGCCTCGTTGTTGATTTAAAGAATTGAAAGAACCTTTACCTTTTAAACGAATGCGAGTACCTTTTTTAGCACCTGCGGGAATTTTCGCATCTACTACTTCTGTCCCTAAATCTAAACGTTTTTGTACGCCATGAAAAGCTTCGGAAAATGTCAGACTGAGGTTAGCTTCTCTATCAGCACTGCTAACATTTGACGTTGTTTGATTATCAAAGCCGTCAAAGCCGCTAAAACCACCAAAGCCAGTTGGTCCACCTGGGCTGGTGCGATAGCCGTAGTTGCGGTTAGTGGAACGTCTACCAGCAGCACCAGTTCCAGTAGTTCCTGTACTGTAGCGACCTAGCAATTCGTTAATGAATTCGTCAAAACTACCGTACTGACTGAAGTCAAAGCCGTTAAAATCAACTCCGGGTGCGCCTGCGCCACCAGCACCTGACCATGCTTGATCGGCTTGTTTCCAGTATTGACCGAATTGGTCGTATTTTTTGCGTTTATCGGGGTCGGAAAGTACTTCGTAGGCTTCGGTAACTTCTTTGAAATGGGCTTCGGCTTGTTTGTCACCGGGGTTCATGTCTGGGTGATATTTACGTGCTAGGCGACGGTAAACTTTTTTGATTTCGTCGGCGCTAGCGGTTTTACTTACTCCCAGGACGGCATAATAATCTTTAAAGTCAGTGGTAGCCATTTTAGTTTGTCTCCTATAAAGCAAAGATTTAGTTGTTATTTTCTCTTAATTTATTATGTGCTAGACATCATTTGTTTAGTCACTGTTTTTTAATTTTAGACTCTAAGGTTAAGTGTGGTTCAGGGAGTCAGTGATAATAAAAAAAGGTCAGGAATAGGTGTATACATCAACTCATTTTTATTGTGCATTTAAATAGATTATGACTGCAAGTTCGGTTTGGTACGGTTATTCCACAATTATAAATTCGTCAAGATGGTAGCGAATTAGGCGATCGAATCCATCAACCAAAGCTGGTGGTGCATCCCTTAATTGACGGTACATTCGGAAAATGACTTCTTCGGGTACTCGCCGCTGGCGACGACGGTTACGGGAAAGGCAAAGCCAGATGGGGGTATCTAACCATAATCCAGTGATGTGGGTAAAGCCTGTGGCGCGACAAAGGGCGATCGCATCTTTGCGTTGGCGACGGGCAGCATTGGTAGCATCGAAAATGGCAAGGGTGGCTTGTCCTTGGGCAATGGCTAGGGCAGCTTGTTGCAGTTGTCGTTCTAACTCTTGCCAAACTAGTAACCAAGGCCCCTGGATAGCTTCATCTCCAAACAGTTGACCCCGAATTCTGTCTGTAGAAATTAACAAACTTCCGGGAGTTTCTGCAATTAGCTTTTGGGCTAGGGTAGATTTACCGCTACCAGGAAGCCCGATCGAAAGAATTAGTTTAGTCATGCTCAGATCCCCGACTTCTTGAAGAAGTTGGGGATCTAGAGAAAGATTAAATGATTGTGCCATCAGGAATAATGGCATTTTTCAAGACAACGACGATGCCGCTACGGATATAGAATCCGAGTTTTTCGCGATCGGCTTCTTGTACATTGTCTTTATTGATAATTTGGACATCACAACCGATGCGGGCATTTTTGTCAATGATGGCACGCCGAACAGTAGTATTTGCACCAATGCCTAAAGGAATTTCCCGGTTCTCGCAATTAGATCCCCTTTCGCTAAAAGGTTGATAGAAGTCTGCCCCCATCAGTAGGGCATCTTCCACTAAACAACCTGACTCTACACGACTTCGCACTCCCAAAACCGAATGGTTGATCCGACACTCTTTAAGAATACAGCCTTCTCCAATCATTGATTCCGTAACTTGGCAATCTAACAATTTAGTTGGTGGCAAGTAACGAGCGCGAGTGTAAATGGGGGCAGCTTCATCGTAGAAGCTAAAGGGCGGACGGGGTTGCCTTGTCAAAGCTAAATTAGCTTCATAGAAGGCTTCAATAGTTCCAATATCTTCCCAGTAACCACCAAATAAGTAGGCTTGAATGTTATGGTTCTTCGATGAGGCGGGGATGATTTCTTTACCGAAGTCTGTACTATCTGGATATGAGTTCAGCAGGTCGAACAGAACATCTTTTTTGAAGACATAAATGCCCATAGAAGCAATGTAAGGCATTTTCTGGGCTTCTTCTCCTGTCAGTCCCAAAACAGTGGTGTCAACCTGCATTTGTTTTAAGGCTTCACCTTTGGGTTTTTCGCTAAAGTCAATTACCCTACCATCGTCGTTAATTTTCATTAAACCGAAGTCCGAGGCGCGTTTCTCGTCCATCGGTACTACAGAGATAGTGATATCGGCGTTGGTTTCCCGGTGACGTTGCACGAACAAACGATAGTCCATCCGGTAGAGGTGATCTCCCGAAAGGATTAAATATTCATCAATGTCCCACTCATGGAATAGCCACATATACTGGCGAACTGCGTCAGCTGTACCTTGGAACCAGTTGGGGTTTTCCGGTGTTTGCTGGGCAGCTAGTACTTCCACAAATCCTTCAGTAAAGCCAGCAAAGTTGTATGCGCGGGCAATATGACGGTTGAGTGAGGCAGAGTTAAATTGAGTCAGGACGTAGATTTTGAAAATTTCTGAGTTGATGCAGTTACTTACGGGGATATCAATCAGACGATATTTCCCTGCTAAGGGTACTGCTGGCTTGGCGCGTAGTTTGGTTAAGGGGTAAAGGCGAGTCCCTGCGCCGCCGCCGAGAATAATGGAAAGAACTCTTTTCACAAAAAAACCTCTCACTGCCGAACGTTCCCAAGTCCAGTGTCGGACTGTGGGGAACAGTTGGCAAGGGGGTAAAGGAGGAACTCGGAGATTTTTTAACTCTATCTGGAGAAGGAAGGTGAAGAAAGGTAGGGGCAGAGGGGCAAAAGTAGGAGTCAAGAAGGTTTTTATGTTTTATTTTAGTGATTGATATGTCGATCGCAATATTTAAGGCTGTTTGGCAAAATATTAATTTGAGGTATTTATGTTGAAGTACAATCCGTTAGGTTGCTTGCCATCTTCGGAAGAGTTACCCAGTTCGGATGATACCCCTGTGGATAATGAGTTGCAAGTTTTAATTCCCAGTTTGTTGTTTGCGGTTTTGGCTTTGATTTGGCAAGACCGGGAGGATTGGTTTTTTGGGATTAATATGGGAATTTATTATGATTTGGCTAAACCTGCGATCGTCCCTGATGGTTTTTTAAGTTTGGGGGTGGAACGTTTTGTTGGGGAACAGGGAAGGTTATGTTATGTGCTTTGGGATGAAGATGGTGTAGTTCCTTCTTTGGTATGGGAAATTGTTTCTAAAACTTACAATGCTGAATACGAACAGAAAAAATTTGATTATGCCCAAATGGGTGTTTTGTATTATGTTGTTTATGCGCCAACTCGCCAACGTCGCCGTCGTCAACGTTTAGAAGTTCACCGCTTGGTTAATGGTGAATATGTTTTGCAATCTGGCGATATAATTTGGATGCCGGAAATTGGTTTGGGAATTGGTAGAGAAAGGGGAACTTATCAAGCTTTTACAAGGGAGTGGTTGTATTGGTATGACGAAAATGGAAATAGATATAAAACGCCAGAAGAAATAGCCAGAGAAAGTCAACAACAACTTCAGGATCTTTTAGCTAAGTTAGAGGAGAGAGGAATCGATCCGAATGCGTTGTAAAGAGGTAGTTTTGGAGATGGCGATCGCAATTATTAACTAAAATCAAAAGATATCTCCAAAAAACCTTGTAGAGAAGTTAGATCTAACTTCTCTACAAGGTTTTCAGGTCAAGTAAAAACTTAATGTTTTGATAATCAGCCGATAATCTACTTAGTATAATTTATTTTCTTGTTATATATACTTAATTCAAATTTTGACTTATGCTAGACCTCAACTCGCTGTTTGATGAAGCATTTTATCTATCCCAAAATCGAGATGTTGCATCTGCAATATCTAGAGGTGTGTTTAGTAGCGGATTTGAACACTACAGGCAAATTGGTCAATTGGAGGGTCGTCAACCTAGTGCTTTGTATAATGAACTCTATTATTTAAGTGCTTATGCAGATGTCGCCGCCGCAGTTTCTAACCGACAGATAACAGGAATCGAACACTATATCAAATTCGGTCAATTTGAAGGTCGCAACGCCAGCTTGCTATTCAATGAAAATTATTATTTACAAAAGAATTCAGATTTACGAACTTTTGTTGAACGAGACGAACTAACAGGAATCGAACATTTTGTTAAGTTAGGACAAAGAGAGGGTCGCAACCCCAGTGCTTTTTTTAATAATAGTTATTATTTAGCAAACAATCCAGATGTGGCAGCTGCGGTAAACCGCAATGCAATCAGCGGATTTCAACATTTTGTCAGATTCGGTCAACTTGAAGGTCGCAATCCCACTTCCTTGTACGATAACAGCGACTACTTAGGGAAAAACTCAGATGTGGCAGCTGCGGTTGCTAGAGATGAAATCACTGGTATTCAACACTATATTAAATTTGGAGCCGCAGAGAAACGTCCATTTACTCCCCAGATTCAGTCAGCGTTAGAAACGGTGCAAATACTTGATTTGGACGAACCTCCTACTGGTACTATACCGGGAGATGCGGACGATCCTGCTATTTATGTTCACCCTAGCAACTCATCTCTTAGCTTGGTGATTACGACCTTAAAAGATGGAGGTATGCACGTTTATGACTTGAACGGTCAATTGTTGCAGAGTATTTTACCGGGAAGGGTGCGTTATAACAACGTGGATTTATTGACTGGTTTTAGTTTGGGTGGTAGAAGTGTGGATTTGGCGGTTGCGTCCGATCGCAGAAACGACACTCTGGCGATCTTTAGAATTAATCCCGATACTAGACGCTTAGAAAATCTCACCGTTACTAATACCATTTTTACCCCGGTTGGGCAAAGCTCCAATGGCGAAACTACCGCTTACGGTCTTGGTACTTATCGTAGTCCGATTTCCGGCAAAACCTACGTTTTTGTCAGTCGGCGAGAAACCGGGGAAGTTGCACAAATCGAATTATCCGACAATGGTTCGGGTCAAATTATTGCTACCAAGGTACGAACTCTGAACCTTCCGACTCCTTCAGGTGGAGAACTAGAAGATGCTCAAGTTGAAGGTATGGTAGCAGACCGCGACCTCGGTTTTCTCTATGTCGGTCAAGAAAATGTGGGGATTTGGAAGTTTGCTGCTGAAGTGGGGGGTAGCAATACGGGGACACTGATTTATCCAGTGAAACCGAATGGCAATACTTTGGAAGCAGATGTGGAAGGTTTGACTATTTATTACGGGAAAAATGGTACGGGTTATTTGCTTGCTTCTAGTCAGGGAAATAATACTTTTGCTATCTACGATCGCCAAGGAAATAATAGTTATTTGGGGAGTTTTGCGATCGCCAAGTCCGGTAACATTGACAGCGTTCAAGAATCCGATGGTGCGGATGTCGTTAGCGTACCTGTAGGGTCGCAATATCCTTATGGTTTGTTAGTTGTTCAAGATGGTTTTGACGATCCTCTTTTGTTAGTTGAAGATGAGGGTGAGCTAGAAAATGTTACTAGTAACTTCAAGTTTATTCCTTGGGAAAATGTGGCGAATGCTTTTCCTCTAGCGATCGGTTAAGTACTTCGGATCTCCAGCACTTATGGTGATAAGGTACTTAAAATGCAGTAACTTATAATGTGGGTGAAAGGGCGATCGCACAACTTAAAACCTGCCTAATTTTTGGCAGGTTTGCACTTTTTTCTCCTCAACTATGACTATCTTTATTCCGATTATTTTCTGCCTCGACTCGCTGACGAATTGCTTCTTCTGCTATGCGAATATTTTCTTCAATTGGCAAACCTTCTTCCGTAAATATACATGGGTAAATTGTTGCTTCTGAGTCGGGAGTGCGGCGACTAACTAGGGTATCTAAAGCTTCCAAATCGTCTCGATGTGCGAGAAGATATGCTCTTAGATCTTTTGTGGACATTTCTTTAAAGTTCGGTTTCATTTATAAACCTCCAATTGCCATCGCCAAATACAAGAATTTGCAGTTTTTCGCCTGCCATAATAAATACATATCCTTTTTCTGGTTCTGGGTTAAACCGAAAGATTTGGATATCTCGCTGTAAGTTAGAAAATGACTGGCAAAGGATTAAGCACATCAGTGCTTGTTTGGTTGTTGGGTAGATGGTTGTTTCCTCAATTGTGGCATGGAATTTAGACTACTACAAATTAGGTACGATCGCACAATTTAAAACCTACCAAAAATTAGGCAGGTTTGCACTTTTTTTTCTCAACTATGACTATCTTTTTTCCTATTATTTTCTGCTTCCACTCGTTGACGAATTGCTTCTTCTGCTATGCGGATATTTTCTTCAATTGGCAAACCTTCTTCCGTAAATATACATGGGTAAATTGTTGCTTCTGAGTCGGGAGTGCGGCGACTAAACAAAGCATGAATTGCTTCATTATCATTGCGATGTGCGAGAATATATGCTTTTAGTTCTGCTTTACTCATATTTTCAAAGTTGGGTTTCATCTAAAAACCTCCAAGCTCCATTTTGGGGTACGATAATTTCAATCTCATCATTTGCGCCTGCCAAAATATATACTTCTCCTGTTTCTACATTAAACCGAAATAGGTGGATATCTTGGTGTAAGTCGGACAATGATTGGCAAAGTATTAAGCACATCAGTGCTTGTCTGGTTGTTGGGTAGATGGTTGTTTGCTCAATTGTGACATAGAAATTAGACTACTAGGAATTAGGGGCGATCGCACAACTGAAAACCTACCAAAAATTAGGGGCGATCGTGTAGCGATGCGTAGCCCGATCGCACTTCCTAAAATCTCAACTTTCCGCCTCTTTCTTCCTTGTTTTTTCGTCAACTATGCGCTTGAATAATTCAAACTGTTCTTGTTCTTCTTCTTTAGTTTTTGGTGGGTGAAACCAGATTGCTTCTGAATCAGGACTGCGGCGACTATATAAAATGTTCAAAACTTCATCAATATCTTCATCGCCACGATGGGCGATCGCATATTCTCTCAACTCTTTTCTAGTCATTTTTTCAAAGTTCGGTTTCATTTAAAAACCTCCAAATTCCGTTAGGTGGTATGATAATTTGAAGTTCTTCGCTGGCAAAAATGAAGACAATTCCCGTTTGCGGATTAAAACGGAATAGTTCTATGTTCCGGTAGCCGTTGGATAACATCTGACACACTCTCAGACAGGCTTGAGCTTGTTCGTTAGTTGGGTTAATTGTTGTTTCCTCAATTGTGGCATAGAGGTTAAAATACTACGAATTAAGGGCGATCGCACAACTTAAAAGCTGTCAAAAATTAGGTGCATTCCCGTAGCGATGCCTAGCATTATCGCTTTTTGGTTTCAATTCGATCGCTTCTCCTGTGCCAGCAGAGATCGTGTAAAATGTATTACGTATGTATTTTGTTCGATCGGGTATAGGCATCTTCTTATGAAAAAGACTGGCTTTCCCTTACTCATGGTGATAAGTACAACCTAATTAATTAGCAAAGTGCTTACTCCACAAGGTTTCCCAGTCCCTAGTCCCCAGTCCCCAGTCCCTAAAACCAGGGTTTTCCACCACAAGTACGGGAGAGCCCAGAAGTCTACTAGCTTAATAAATATATCGACAGAAATATGAAAATTGTTTGAGAGTAATTACGGAGGAAAATTAACCATGAATTTAGAACAAGCAGTTTTAGATAAATTGCGGAAATTGCCCCTAGATAAGCAGCAAGAAGTTTTAGATTTTGCTGAGTTTCTTCAACAAAAAACTCTGACTAAAAAACCGCTAAAGAGTGTCAAAGGGTTGTGTGCTGACTTAAAAGTAGATATTACGGAAGAAGACATCGCCCAAGCCCGACAAGAAATGTGGGGAAATTTTCCCAGGGAGATTGTTTGATGCCCTCAGTCGTAGCAGATACTCATACCCTGATTTGGTACATTTTTGAACTGCCAAGATTGTCGGCAACAGCATTAACAGCATTAGAACAAGCGGTTAATGAGGGAAATTTTATCTACTTTTCCGCAATTACAATTGTAGAAATTTCTTACTTAATTGAGCGAGGGCGTTTGGCAGGAGAGGTGCTGACACGAGTTTTAAATGCTGCGGACGATCCAAATGTGGGGATTCTGCTAGCACCTTTGGATCGCAATATCTCGGCAACTATTCAACAAATTGACAGGGCAACTGTTCCTGATATGCCAGACAGAATTATTGCCGCGACTGCTTTATCATTGAGTCTTCCGTTAGTCACCCGCGACGCGCAAATTCAAGCCTTAACTAATATTCAGACAATTTGGTGAGGATGAGTTTAGTAATTTTGTTGAAGCATGAAACTCAACCAAAGAGGGCGCTAAAGCGCAACTACGTACCTAAAAAGGATATTGAAGGTGACAACTAATGGATGAAAATCGTATTCAAAATTATCTCAATTTGATTCAACAACTGCTGAGTTGTCCTAACGGTGAGGAACGGCAGATTTTACAGGATAATTCGGAATTGGTAGATTTGGGGTTTGTGCAAGTTTGCGAGGCAGTATCGGGACAGTTGGTAGAGTCAGGAAATCAAAATGAAGCAGATTTTTTGCGAAATCTTGCTAGTCAGTTAGGGGAATTATTGGGGATGAATGATGAGGAAGATGGCGATAATTCTGAAGATGAAAATCCCCGAAAGTATGTAGAGTTTATTCGAGAATTATGGCAGGCAGAAGCAAGCAATAGCGGTGTGGCGGTAGTTTACCCGATTCTAGACAGAGGAAATAATCTCCTCAATGACCGTTTTGCGGAAATTTTACAGCAAGTGGCTGCGAATTTTATTGCCGAACATCCAGAAGCAACTAGAGGGATTGTTGGCTTTATTGAAAATTTGAGTATTCATATTAGTGACTTTCCGCGTGGTAACAGAGCGAATAATATTGAAATTGCGATCGCTGGTTATCAAATAGTTTTAAGCTATTGGGAACTGGAAAGTGAAGACTGGGCGGGAACGCAAAATAATCTGGCAACTGCCTACTTATACAGAATCATCGGAGAGAGGGCAGAAAATCTCGAACGTGCGATCGAATATTACACTGCCGCCCTCACCGTTTACACCCGCGATGCTTTTCCCGAAGAATGGGCAGGTACGCAAAATAATCTGGGAAATGCTTACCTTGACAGAATCAGGGGAGAGAGGGCAGAAAATCTCGAACGTGCGATCGAATATTACGCTGCCGCCCTCACCGTTCGCACCCGCGATGCTTTTCCCCAAGATTGGGCAATGGCGCAACATAATCTGGCAACTGCCTACTTATACAGAACCAGGGGAGAGAGGGCAGAAAATCTCGAACAAGCGATCGAATATTACACCGCCGCCCTCACCGTTCGCACCCGCGATGCTTTTCCCGAAAAATGGGCAGGTACGCAAAATAATCTGGCAAATGCCTACAGTGTCAGAATCAGGGGAGAGAGGGCAGAAAATCTGGAACGTGCGATCGCATCATACACCGCCGCCCTCACCGTTTACACCCGCGAAGCTTTTCCCAAAAATTGGGCAATGACGCAAAATAATCTGGCAACTGCCTACTTATACAGAATCAGGGGAGAGAGGGCAGAGAATCTCGAACAAGCGATCGAATATTGCACCGCCGCCCTCACCGTTCGCACCCGCGATGCTTTTCCCGAATATTGGGCAGGTACGCAAAATAATCTGGGACTTGCCTACTCAGACAGAATTAGGGGAGACAGGGCAGAGAATATCGAACAAGCGATCAAATTTTACACTGCCGCCCTCGAAGTTTACACTCGCGAAGCTTTTCCTCAAGATTGGGCAACGACGCAAAATAATCTGGGAAATGCTTACCTTGACAGAATCAGGGGAGAGAGGGCAGAGAATATCGAAAGTGCGATCGCATCATACACCGCCGCCCTCACCATTCGCACCCGCGAAGCTTTTCCCGAATATTGGGCAGATACGCAAAATAATCTGGGACTTGCCTACTATTCCAGAATCAGGGGAGAGAGGGCAGAGAATATCGAGAGGGCGATCGAATATTATGAAAATGCTTTAACTATCAGAACTCGTGAGGCTTTCCCGCAAAATTATACAGAAACTTTATTTAATTTAGGTAATCTTTATCAAAGCAACCAGCAATGGCAACTTGCTTATGATACATTTTCCCCAGCGATTGAGACAGTGGAATTTTTACGAGGTGAAATTCAATCTGGGGATGAAAGCAAACAGAAATTAGCCGAAGAATGGAATAAACTCTATCTGCGTATGGTAGAAGTTTGCATCCAAATGGAACGCTACACCGAAGCAGTGGAATATGCCGAACGTTCCAAAGCGCAAAACTTAATCGAGTTGTTATCGGTGAAAGATTTGTATCCCAAAGGAGAAATCCCCCCGCAAGTGCGCCAAGAGTTGCAACAGTTAAGACTGAGAATTGCCCAAGAAAATCAACGGTTAAAACAAGCTGAATCAAAAAATTACGACTTAATCAACCAACTACGCCAAGATTTAGCCGCAAAATATCCCTATACCCCCCTGAATTTTGGTGAAATTAAGCAGTTAACCGATGAAAAAACAGCAATTATAGAATGGTACATTTTGGGCAGTAGCTTTTGTGTTTTCATCATCACGAAAGATCCCCCCCAACCCCCCTTAATAAGGGGGGAGCAAGAGGACTCAGAATTACTCTTAAAAATGGGAGATAATGAATTAGAACTTGCACAGTCATCTCTCAATGAAGAACAGCAAACCTCAGAACCCCCCTTGTTAAGGGGGGCAGGGGGGATCGCAGTTTGGCAATCATCACCACAAGATTTACAAAGACTGGCAAAATGGGCTGTTACCTATTTAACTAAATATTACGAAGACAGCAACAAATGGCGCGAACAGTTAGCTCAAGGTTTACGCATTTTAGCGAAAATTCTCCACATTGATGAAATACTCAAATCAATCCCTGAAACCTGCGATAAACTAATCCTGATTCCCCACCGCTACCTACACCTTTTCCCTCTCCACGCTTTACCTGTCAGCAGGGAAAATTGGCAACGCTTTCACCCCAATCACCCAAATTGTCCCCCAAATCCCTATCTGATTGACTGCTTCGATGATGGAGTTCGGTATACCCCCAGTTGTCAACTACTCCACAAAGTCCAACAACAACCAGAGCGATTATTCGATAGCTTACTAGCTATTCAAACTCCTACTAAAGACTTGTATGACAAAGATTATGGAGTTGTTGAGGCAATCAAACAACAATTTAAGACTCCGGTAGTTATCAAAAAAAATCAAGCGAAAAAATCAGCCCTACTAAAACTCAATGAATCGGGAAAAACCGATGCAATTCCCCAACTACAAACAACCAACAGTTTATTTTTCTACTGTCATGGTTACTTCAACTCTAATTCTCCCTTAGATTCCGGCTTACAGTTAGCCGATGACAATCTCACCCTCGCTGATATTATCGCTCACTTTGACCTAAAAAATTGCCGACTTGTCACCATGTCCGCCTGTGAAACAAGTTTTACCGACTTCACCAATAATAGTGACGAATACATCGGTTTACCCAGTGGTTTCATGTTAGCAGGAAGTCATAATATTATTGGTAGTTTATGGACAGTCAGCGCCCTCGCTACTTCCCTACTGATGACAAAATTCCACGAAGAACTTCAACTATCTAATAACATCGCTCTCGCCCTCAATAAGTCCCAGAAATGGCTCCGAGATGTTACAATCAAAGGACTGCGAGATTGGCTCCCCAACTCTCAACTAGAAGATGTTTGGAAAGAAGAACTAGCAGCCACTCTCAAAGAATGGGAAAAAAATCCTATTGGCGCTAATTATCAGCCACTCAACTCGCCTTTTTATTGGTCAGCTTTTTGTGCCATTGGCAAAGGATTTTAAATTATGCCTTATCAAAAAAGAGTTAATTGTTTTATCGAAGTTATAAAAACTCAACCCGATCTTTTTACAGCGACAGACTGGATTGAGTTGGCAGAAATAGTCAATCAACTGTCAGAAGATAGTGCAGAAATTTGGCAAGCAATCTCCGATTGGATGGAATTTCATTCTGAGATTAAAGCAGTCTATAAAACTAAATTAGAGACTACATCAACTCCCGCAACATCCCTGGATAAACATCTCGGTCCTGGTGGTTCCCAACCCAAAGAAAGTCCAGATCAACCCACTGGCGATCCTGCACTCCTAGAAAAATTGAAAAACGAAATTCATCTACACAAACCCCTCGATCTACCGAAACAATCACCCTCCTAATTTCCCTTTTTTAACCAATGGAAGAAATTCTAGAACTGAAACAGCTTTTACTCCAAGGCGATATTAAAGGCGCTCTAGTAATTGCCGAAGAAATTGCAGAAATGAGCAAAAAAGATATTATTAATAACATTTACAGTTTTGCGGTAGTTCTGCTATTGCACCTAATCAAACAAAAGGTAGAAAATCGAACAACTCGCTCTTGGGATACTTCAATTAGAAACTCAGTTAGAAACATCAGACGACTCAATAAACGTCTCAAATCTAATGGATTCTATCTGAATTTGGAAGAATTACAAGAAACTCTTGTTGAAGCATATTCTGCTGCTCTTGATGATGCTGCTTTAGAAGTTTGTGAAGGAATTTATGAAGTGCGGGAACTAAAAACAATGGTCAAAGAAGATGACATTATAGCTAATGCTTTAGCTTTGATTACTTTTACTGAATCTACTGAAAACTCTCAATAAATTAGCTATGAAAAATGGTACAATTAGTCTTTACACTTTTCACCTCGCTCGTACTTTCAACGATCCACTCGATCGAGTTAGTGAAGAGAAAGCTAAAATTTTTGGGGAAGAACTCCAAACCAGATTAACTCAACAAATTAGCCTAAACAATGAACTAATAACTCGACTACTTCACGATACCTATTTTACCGATTTAACTTTCTCTTCACCAGACAAAATAGATTTGATACCGGACGAAATCGATCGATTTAATCCCAGTCAATTTTTACCTCAAAATATTCAAAATATTAATGCTGCGATCGGTCAAACTACTTCGATCGGTCAAACCATCTTTATTTATGTCAAAGTTGCCTATAAAATCGAGGCTAACCGAGATTTAGCAGATAGTTATGTGAGAAATTTCTTAAAAGACACCCCATATAAAAATGATAAAATCACAGCATCTAATGAGAGCAATTTGTTAGGCATTCCTCTATTTGAATATTTTTGTCATACTCCTGCAATTTCAAACACCCAAGAACCAGTCTGTCATATTCTAGTTTTGCTAAATTATGAGGATAAAAAGGCTGTAAAAAAATTAGTAGATTGCTATAAAGATATAGTTGAACTACTCTGTAGCTACCACAAAATAAAATTTGTTTATCAACAAGCCGATGTTAGCTATCAAGCTGCTGTGAAAGTTTCTCAGGAAATAGCAAAGGAAATTGACAACTTTGTACTTTATGTTGCAGATAAAAATAATAACTTAGATAAGCTTAGTGAAATGCTAGACAAATTGCCATTGTTAGCCTTGAAGCATTCTAATTACTGCGGGGAATTAGAATTTTCTCTTACTACTATTGAAATCAATCACCAAATTTATAAAAACTACCTCCAAAAACTATTAAGTGAAGGTTCTCAACTAGATTCATGGCAAAAATTTAGCGATCGTACAAGAGACATTTTTCTCAAACAAATCCAGTACTGGCTCAATTACATGAGTCCCCGCAAAGAACTAGGACAACAACTCACTGCATCTATCCAAACTATAGTAGAAATTGAGCAAGTGAAAAGCGATCGCAACCTACAAACTACAATAGCCGTCGTCGCTGTCGGAATAGGATTTGCTGGAGTTGCTGCAACTGCGTCACCCTATTTAATTAAACAAATTCCAGACCAAAAACTTACCCTAATTCCGGTTCACTTCCAACCATCTTTCGGTTTAAATCCGCCACATAATTTAACGCTTTCGGTGCTATTCAGCTTAGGCGCTGGTATAGTGGGAGTTGCGATCGCCGCCAGAGTAATCAGATATATTCAGAAACATCAAAAAAGTCGAATTGCTCGGATTGTTAATTTCATTTTAGGCAATTCACAGCCGCAATAATTTATTATTCTGTTTTCGACAAGATCAAATTCAGCACATTTAATTCATTAGAAGTTAATAAATATCTATCTGTATAAATTTTTTCTCGCATTTGTTCTAAGCTGTAACTGCTAAAAACTATGAAGGGAAAATGTTTATATTTGTAACCAATTGGTAAAGTTTTGTCTGTTGGGTAAAGATGATGAATATAGGTGGCTAAAATATCCCGAAATCTTTCGTCTTCTGCTTCTTGTGGTTCGCTGGCAAAATATTTGCTCATTGTTTCAGCAGTAATAAAGCTAAATAATGGTAAGGCGTAATATTGGTCAAAGTGTTGGCTATCTTGTTGATGAAAAAACTGAGTTTTGCCGTTATTATTTCGCAGTTTGTCTAACAATTCTATAGCATTTTTGATTGCCGATCGCAGTCTTCCCGGATAAACTAAACTATGGCTGATAGTCAGCATTTTTTTGACTATTTCATCATTCCCATGAGTCAAGATATCCATCAATCTTATTTCATAAGTTTCGGTTAATTTTTGATCGCAAATTGGTACTATTAGTAAGCTTCCATTGATAATTCCTGGTTCTATGTTGCCAAATTTTAGTAATCTGGTAAAATCATTTTTGAGCAAATGCAAAAAATTCAGGTTAAAACGTTCTCGTAACTCTAAATAGGTGGAGATTCCAGCAACTCCAGTAACCGAATTTTTGGGATTTAAGATAAATTCGGCGCGACTGAGTAAGTTTTCTAAACTGGTAGAAACTTCTTTGAGTATTTGATGGTCGGGTCGTCTGTTGTACTCATTTTTTAAATCTTTGATTAGATGAGAAATTTGTCCGCTAAAGCTTTGAGTAGCAGAGGAAATTGATTTTCCTCCGATCGGAATCATCAAGAATTTTCCCCGTCCAAGTTGTCCATAACCTTGAATTCTAGTTAATACACAAGTTTTGACAATTAGGAGGATATTCAATATATTAATAATGCTTTCTTTCAGGGAAAGTTCTTTGTCTTCGCTGTAATAGACTGCGCGATCGCACAAATAAAAAGTCAGTTCTTTATCGTCATTATCCAGAGTTTTAATTTCCCCGTTTTCTGCATACCAACCTCTACCTCGGTAAATTACTTGAATTACTTCCATTAAGTTACTTTCTACTCGAAATCGAGGAATTTCCACTAAAATATGTTTCGCTTTGGGAAAGGATAAACCCCGACTGGCGGAAGAAGTCATAAATACAACTTTCACCTGATTTTTGTATTGCTGAATTTCTTGTTGGTCATTATCAGAAAGGTTTGCGTGGATTTCCAAATAATCTTGATTTTTAATAAACTCTCTTTGTTGTTTAATTTTTTCAATTAACTCTTGCAAGCGGCGTTTATCTTGGATGTAAACTAGTATTTGACCTGAATTTGACCAAAGTTGTGTTAAGTCTTGCACAATTTGTGCTTGGATTGCTTTGGTTAATTTATCTCTTTGTTCGGCAAAAGTATCTTCATCAAATTTCACTGATTCGACAAATACTTTATAATTGATTGTTAAGCTTTTAGCTGGGTAAGAGTTAGCGTTTATGGCGATCGCTAACTTGCGTTTAAACTCAAATTCAAGCTGGGAAAGTGGTAATTCTGACTGTTCGTAAGCAGGTCTAAAAAATATTTTATCTGGTTCTGGTGAGGTTTCAGATAAATGTTGCTGGATTACATTTGGATCGACGATCGAGGCATCTGCTACAATAACTTTGGTGTTAAAACCATATAAAGGATTTGTCAAATTGTAGCGATTTAAAATGATGCTAATTCTGTTTAAAAATTCAACGCCGCTATCATCACCTGTAATTTCATCAATCATGATAAATAAATGTTTAATGCGTTGAGAAATTTTCCTCATTTCGCCGGGAATAATTTGACCATCTCTTTTGTGAATAGCACTTTTAAAGATATTGTCAAAATGAGTTAGGGTGTTAGTACCGTTGGCGGTAATTCGCAAAGATTGAATACAAGCGGTAGCGACAAGATGATTAGAAATCTGGCGAGTAATAACGGTATGTATTGCTTCGCAAAGACAGGATAAAACTCCTTTATTTTTTTGATTAGTAGCGCGAATTTCGTCTTCAGCAATTCTTTTAAGTAGGCGTTGGGGAAATGCTTTGCGATCGATCTCCTGAGTAACATCAAGAAAGTGGACGGCGTTTTCTTGAAAATAGTTTTGATATTGATTAGAGTAGTAATTGACGACGCAATGAGGGAAGTTATCCTTAATAATTTGGGAGTTGGTGTTCATGCAAAATAGGCGATCGTCAACTAATTTACCTGTTTCTGCATCTTTGAATTTTTCGATAATATCTAAATTTACTTGTGTGCGAGGACTGACGTAGAAAAATAGAAAACCTTCGTTAATATTTTCGGTTAAAAAATCGACTATAGCGGTAGTTTTGCCAATTCCCGGATTTCCTGTTAAAAATATATAAGTTTTGTCAGAATAAAGCGTTTGTTTAATTAGTTCGGCGTGGGGTTTTCTCAGTTCAAAAGTAGAACTAAACCCCTCTATTTTTTCTGTATGGGTGATAATTTTGCTGGTGTCTGGGGATATTTCCAATAACTGATTAACAAATTTTCTGCCATCAGCAAAACTGCGAACAGCGTTGAGTTTAATTAATTCTAAAACTTGTTGACGTGCTTGAATAATGTCTTGTTCTTCTGGTTCGTTTTTGTAAATTTGGGAACAGGTTTTTAATAAATCTATGTTTTCTGGACGGAGGGAAATGGCGCTGATTGTGCGATCGCTATACCCCACCACATTAAACACTACAGAAAACTCATCTTTTAAAATCCCAGTTTCTTGTAAAAATCGATAAAAACTCTCAGTATATGAAGCAGCTTGAATTAACTTAGCACTTTCCTTATCTTCCCGTTTAAAAGCAGTGAAATACCTCGTTAAATGTGGGGAAAAGCCAAAACCTAAATCATCCTTGTTACCCGTATCAATCCGCAATTTAGAAAACACACTTTTTGAACGTAAATAGCTAAGTTCTCGCCGCAATAACCGCCGCTGATTTTGTAGATTTTCATCTTCTAAATTTAACAAATCTTGGGCTGATTTGACCGAAAAAATAGACAAGTCAACGGTAATAATTCTCAATTCCTTGTTAGTTTGTAATAAAATCAAGGTATCTGCTTTAAGAAACTCGCCTTTCTGTTTGTATTTATCAATCCAGTAACCTAGCTTTTGGGTTTCTATTTCTGCAAACTGAGATAATAATTCCCGGTACTCTTGCTGTTCAGTTTTAGAATAAGTTTTCATGCTGTTTTCTTCACAAAAACTGCATTGATAATACAGAATTTTCAGGTCTGCTAATTGTGCTTTTCTCCAATCAGTTGACTGAATGTATTCGCCAAAAAAGTTGAGTCCTGATAGAAAACCCTTTTGCAGTAAAAATAGACTCCATTTTTCAATATTCTGGATACTTTCAGGACTAATTACATCTTTTTTATGCAGAATTCGTTTGAGCATTTCTGAGTATTTCAAACGCTGCAAATCTTGTTGATACAACTCACCAAAATTATGCTTTAATTTATGTTGTTCAATATAGGCAAGAATACCAATATTAAACCCTACTTCAAACAATCGACCTAAATTTGCTGCAATCATGAAATTTTCCTTTCCAATTAAACATTTAAAACTTGCTTAACTTCGGTTAAAAATGCCAAGGAATTAAAGCCTATTTCCCCTCTTATGTGGTTAAAAACTGATAATTTGCTAAATGCTTCTTCACCGATAATGTTTTGGTAAGGGTCAAGTTTTAAACTAACATTGCTGTCTTTCTCAAATCGGGAAAAATGAAAAAGGGTTAGATATTGCAAAATGTCGTTTTTCAGAGTGCTGTCATCATTAATTAACCCCATCATAATATCGGTGTCGTTCAAAATATCGGAATAAACTTTCAGTAAAGTTGAGTAGGAAATCACACCGTTGTAAAAGCGTTCTTCCTTTTTCCCGACTGTTATTCCATTAAATAAATTGAAAAACATCACAACTTTTTGACTTGGATCTGTTGCTAAATCATATAGTTGTCTTGTGTCTTGAATGTAAAATGAATTTAAATGCAAATTACGCGATCTTCTGACATAGTATTTATCAAAAAATATCGGGTAAATCTTAATATCTTGGCGGTTCCCTTTCAATTCTTCAATTAGTTTTGGCGACATGAAATATAATCCCTCATTTTCATCAGTTTGGGTGATGTTTAAGGTACTTGTATAAGGTGCTTGGGCGATATACAAAAAATGCCGATATCCATCTTCATAGAGGTTGTTTACTGTGTCTAAAAGAATCGGTGGATCTCGATATAAACGTTCATTGTGATAGTTGTCTGAAAGAGTTTTGAGAATTTCTAAGTCAATAACGCCATTTTCTCTGCGATTGATTCCAATTACTTCGCCCTGTAAATTTGATATTCTGTTGAAGCGATTTTTGTTGCTTTTCATTGCATCACTTTCTAAACTGGAAACCACAATTATCGCCAGTTTTTTTAAATCGGGAGTGTTAGAAGCATCGCTAAAGCGAAATTTTTTGGGTAATACAGAATAGAGGGAAGATAGCCCATTATTTATGCTATGTTCATTCAAGTTATGAATCCGAAAACCTTGGGAACTAACTCGGTGTTTTTCACTTAATAAATGGGATAATGATTTGGCAAAGTGAGCGACAAATTTTTCTGATGGTGCAGGGTTTTTAGTATCTCCTTCGTGCAGTCGTACCATCGGAATGAATGAATTATTTGGAATAGATTCAAGCAAAATGTTTAAGCAAAGATACCCCAGTAATGAAAAGGTGAAACGGTAAATAAAAGCTTTGGTTGAATCTAATCCTTTATTGCCATCATCTAAACGTCGATTATTGTAACGAAATAATATTAATTTATGCTGCATGAAAGCTTTTTTGTAAATTTCCATGCAAGTTTCGGGAACCCATAATATTGGTAATGTGCCAAGGTTTGTAATTTCATATCCCATTTTGAATTCTTGGCTTTCTTGAGTGGGAAAATAGCGAATATCTTCTATGGTGATGTTAGCAGGTAATTGGCAAAGTGCTGTTTCATCAATGTGTGACTCATCGATCGATATATATCTCAAGCATTCTTTGGGATTATTAGCTACTACATCTTGAAAGAAACTTTGTTTGCTAAAAATGCTGTCTATGTCTCGTTCTAAAATGCCATTTCTCACACCTATTTGAATCGGATAGTTTCGCGTTGGTAGAATTGCTTGCCTTTCGATGATGTCTTTCAAAAATTGTTTAAGTTTATTGATTTTTGATTTAGCTTTGTATTTTTCAAAACCTTCTAAAAGCTTCAAGAAAAGTTCGTTTTTTTCTCCGTCATCAGAACTGCGTAGAGTTGGCAACACTCTGCGATCGAATACGCTTACTGGATCGTATTCTAATTCGGAATCAGGGTTATAATCTTCTGCTTCGGGATTGCTGCGAGAAGCAAAAGCAAAGTAGTATAAAAAAGCTATTTTTAATACTTTTGCACCAAAATTAGGTTTATTTTGCAGTTCTTCTTGATGCTCTTTACTAGTTGGATTAATCAACTTCAAATTATATTCAAAAACCTCGTCTCCGCCTAGTGCTTGTACTGCATTGTTAAACTTCATTTTTAATCCAAAAACAAACTCACGTCCGCCTTGGTTTTTGTCTGTACTTTCTCCCAAATTACCTGTAACAATGGTAATGATTGGTAAAGCGTCTAATACTTCGGAACGGGAAAAAACTTCTCGATAATTTATCTTTGTATCAGCATAATTTACTTCGTAATGATCGTCTGCTTTGCTGGGATCGTTAATGTAAGTTTCTATTAGTCTAAGACGACGAATTAAGTCTTGTAAGTAAATTCGTCCCGCCTTATCTGTAGTTTCACAGTTATCTCTGAGATATTCCAAATATCTGATTTTTGCTTCTTTTTTGAGTTTGCCTAAAGTTTCTGTATCTACTATTCTCTGAAGTCGGTGAAAGTCCGATCGATCGCTTCTCACCATTCCGGCAAGAATTTCGTTTAAATCTTCGCTTTCAGTTTCACTTTCTGCAATTTTTTCGATATAATTTTCTAAACCTTGGCGGAGTTGTTGAGCAAATTGATTGGTATTCTGTACTCTAATAGTAAGTTTGTGGAATTTCAGTAAGGAAGCACTACCAGAACTTTGGCGATCTAAACTGAGTTTTTGCTTCTGTAAATTGGGAATTGGTTTGTTAAATGCAAAAGTGAAGCTTAATTTTTTATTCGGATTGCCTTGAAACCTTTCTAAAGGAGTAATTAAGCTATTTACAAATTCGTTAATAGATGTATTTTTCCCTAAATTAGATTCTAGTGATTGCCGCAAATAATCTCTAATGTTGCGGATTAATTTGGGAAATTTATCTCTAAATTGTGGGGTAAAATTAATGGTGGCAGAGCGCACTCCGATCGCAGATGTCAGCGGATTTTGGATTGGTAAATTAGCTACTTCATTCGCTACTTCGTCGATGTCGATTAATAAGCGATCGCTATTTTCCGATAATCTAAAAACATTTTTCCCTCTTAAAGTTTGGGAAATTTTTTCTAATAAATCGCTATAATCTAACGTAACTAAGCTATCGTCACCCTGATTTAAAACGTTAACCATTGTTTGTATGATTTTACACTTAATTTTATTCAAGCATTACTGACAGACTCCAGTCAATCACTTGGACATCGATTAACTATAAAAGTTTTCTATCAAAAGTAAGAACTAGAGAAATAAAATTAGCTGTAACTTAAAATGGAGAGCTAACAGATTAATTATGCAGATTCATACGCCAGATTGGGTTAAACACGCGGTTTTTTATCAGATTTTTCCAGATCGATTTGCTCGTAGCAAACAACCCCGCAAACGAATTTTGACAAACGCCTCTTGGGAAGCTTGGGACGATATGCCAACACTCCAAGGATACAAAGGCGGCGATTTGTGGGGGGTGATGGAACAGTTCGATTACTTGCAGGATTTGGGCATCAATGCTGTATATTTTACCCCAATTTTTCAATCTGCCAGTAATCACCGATACCATACTCATGATTACTATCAAGTAGATCCAATGTTGGGGGGAAATCCAGCTTTTCAAGAATTATTAGATGCCGCCCACAAACGGAATATTAAAGTTGTTTTGGATGGAGTATTTAATCATTCTAGTCGGGGCTTTTTCTTCTTTCATGATGTGTTAGAAAATGGCCCTTATTCACCTTGGTTGGATTGGTTTAAAGTTGAAGGTTGGCCTGTTTCTGCTTACAATGGAGAGTATCCGGCAAATTATGTTGGTTGGGCAGGAAATCGGGCTTTACCAGTATTTAATCATGATAATCCTGAAGTGCGCGAATATATCATGGAAATTGCCGAATATTGGATTAAATTTGGCATTGATGGCTGGCGATTGGATGTACCTTTTGAAATAAAAACTCCTGGTTTTTGGCAAGAATTTCGCGATCGCGTCAAATCCATCAATCCCGAAGCTTACATTGTTGGCGAAGTTTGGGGAGACTCCCGCGAATGGTTGGATGGTACTCAATTCGATGGAGTAATGAATTACTTATTTGCGGCACCAACTATTGCATTTACGGCTGGCGATCGCGTAGATATCACACAAGTACAAGATCGTTCTTACGATCCTTACCCACCTTTATTCGCTAAAGAATACGGCGAAAAAATCCAATATTTGCTGCAACTTTACCCTTGGGAAATTCAACTAACCCAACTTAATTTATTAGCCAGTCACGACACAGCCAGATTAATTTCCATTGCCCAAGGTGACAAAGCCAGCGTAGAACTAGCAACAGTTTTACTATTAACATTTCCCGGCGCACCCAGCATTTATTACGGCGATGAAGTTGGCTTACCTGGAAAATTAGACCCCGACTCACGGCGCGGTTTTCCAATGGAAGCTCATTGGGATGTTTACGTTCTCAAATATCACCAAAAACTCATTGCTTTACGGCATAAATATCCCGCACTTCGCACAGGTTCCTATCAGATTTTGTGTGCAGAAGGAACAGTTTATGTATTTGCGAGAATTTTGGGAAATGAGGAATTAATTGTTGCTGTAAATGTCGGTACTTCTGACGCAAATATCAGCTTTGAAGTAACTGCTTTGCAATCTCAACCAAACCAATTATTATACGGTGAAGCCGAGATTTCTTGGAGTGAAGAAGCAGGGAAATCTAAGCAATTAAGCTTAAATTTCCCTGCTCGATCGGCTTCTATTTTAGGCCCAATTGAGTAGAGTTTTTCTAGTAACTCAAGTTGCTAGTTATTAATTATTTCTTGTTCCTTGTTCCCCCCTTTTGCAAGGGGGGTTATGGGGGATCTAACGCTCTGATTACTAGGTTTTGATCCCCCCAACCCCCCTTAGTAAGGGGGGCTAAGAAAGTCTTTTTAATCCCTAATATTGCGGGATTAAAACAGTATCGATCGCATGAATGACACCGTTATCAGCTTCTAAATCTGACTGAACGATCGCAGCATCACCCACCATCACGCTACCATTGCTATGAATTTTCAAATCTGAACCTTCAAATGTGGCAGTTTTATCTAGTTTTACCACATCTTCTGACATCACTTTGCCTGCGATTATATGATATGTGAGAATCTTGGTTAACTGCGGAATATCGCCCAACAATTTATCGATAGTTCCTGTGGGCAATTTGTCAAAAGCTTCATCGGTTGGAGCAAAAATAGTAAAAGGGCCAGCACCTTGTAAAGTATCAGTTAAACCAGTAACTTTCACCGCTTCTACTAAAGTTTTGAAACCAGATTTAGTAGCCGTGTCTAATATGTTTGCCATCTGTTTTACCTCTTTTTAATTTGATTTACTTGCACAAATTATGGCAACCTATTCAACAGCTACTAATGCTGGCATTAATACTGTATCAATTACATGAATCACGCCATTATCTGCCAAAATATCTTGTTTTAAAACCTTGGCATCATTCACTTTTACGCCATCTGAAGAATCAATAGCTAATACTGAACCTTCAAATGTAGGCGCTTCATCTATTTGGATAAGATCGTCAGATCTCACATCTCCAGCAACAACGTGATACATGAGAATTCGCTTCAGTTTCTCAGTGTCATCCATCAAAGAGGCTACAGTAGTAGCGGGAATTTTAGCAAATGCCTCATCAGTGGGGGCAAAAACTGTCTTGGTTTCAGGATTTTTGAGTACATCTACTAATCCTGCTGCTTCTACTAAAGTTAGTAAAGTTTTGAAAGATTCAGCTTGAGTAGCGGTTTCTACAATGTCAGCCATAATTTTTCCTTAGTTGTTAACTTTTCCTGTTTCAAGTAATACAAACTAACGAGCTAAACTGCATCTTTCAAGAGTAGCAGATATTTAATTGAAAGCCTCTACGACTAAAGTCGCGGCTATACAAACAAAACCTGCCTCCGCAGGTTTCAAAATTAGAAGTCCGCGAAGGCGGACTTGGTTTGTATAGTTGCGGTTTTAACCGCCAAAACCTCTGCAAACATCTTTTAACTGCTGGCTGTTATACCTCTTTTTTGCAATTGTTCCATGAAAAACTCTTCTAAAGTAGGACGTGCTAGATTTAAGGTAATAATTTGGGCTTGCATGAGACGCAAACTAGAGAGAAAATCGTTTATATCGCCTTTTACATGACCTTGCCAAGCTTCATCTGTGCTACCTATTCCTTCAGATACAAATTCTAAATCTGGTAGCCATTTTTTTAAGATTTCTTGCTTGCCGCCTTTGCCTTTAATGTAGTATGTGTCAGCAGTTCCCAAAAGTTCATCCAAAGAGCCGAGGCAAATTATTTCACCTTGAGCTAATATGGCGATCCGATCGCAAATCTTCTCCACATCCGACAATACGTGACTGTTAAAAAAGATAGTTTTTCCAGCCTGTTTTAAAGATAAAATAATCTCTCGAATTTGGTAGCGTCCCATTGGATCTAAACCCGACATTGGTTCATCTAAAAACACCAATTCCGGGTCATTAATTAACGCTTGTGCCATGCCAATTCGTTGCAACATTCCTTTAGAATATTGTCGCAGTTGCTTTTTTTTCGCTGCTGACTGGGCGAGTCCTACCATTTCTAAAAGTTGGGGAATGCGTACTCGCTGAATTTCTTTAGGAATCTGAAAAAGTCCGGCAATCATTTGCAAAAATTCCCAACCTGTTAAAAAGTCGTAATAGTAGGCATTTTCGGGCAGATAACCAATGCGTTGCTTGACAGCGCGATCGCCCAAAGGTTTTCCTAGTATTAACCCCCTACCAGAAGTAGGACGGGCAATACCTAGCAGTGTCTTCAATAAAGTCGTTTTTCCTGCGCCATTCTGCCCCAACAAACCAAAGGTTTCTCCTTCATAAACCGTCAGGGTACAATTTTTTAACGATTCAATTTTCTGATTCAGCCAAAAGCCCGTGCGGTAAATTTTTCCTAATTCGTAGGTTTGCACAACTGGCTGCCGTGCAATTGTAATTGCTCCCTCTAGAGAATCTGTAGCAGAATTCATATTAGTTTAGCTATCGACGACCACTGAGTTTGATTATTACCTATATTAAGTAAATAACATCATTTAGTAGCAAGGAAACTATGGAAAGAGGGAAAATTGTGGCAATTATTACCGGGGTAATTTCTCTAATTCTAGCGATCGGTTATTTACTCTTAGTGCAACTGCTAGATTTTCGTGGCGAAATGATACCTGCACCCATGTCAATGTTCAATTTAGGAATTTGGTAAGTAAATTTGGGTAATGAATTGTTGATCATCTGTGCGATCGATTCATTACCCAAAACTTTTCCCATTTTAAAAATGATGCACATGAGTAGCTTTGAGCGTATGAAAAGAAATTAATAACTGCGTCAAAGCCAGAGGATAACTTTGCAAAATTTCATCCGTTGTCCCCGTAATTTTGCCCAATTCTAAATTTCCTCCCAAACTGCAATGGGGGAATAAATCAGGCATTTCCTGACACAAAACCTTTTCTAATTTACTCACTTGTTCCGCAGTTGCATGACTATCAATTTCTAGCACATCAACTGGTTTACCCATATCCCGATCTAATCCTAAACGAACAGCCGATTCAGTACCACCATCGCTGAGTTCTAGAATTTTTATAAAATCAGGATGAGGGATAGTAGGTCTGAGTACCAAACGTACATTTAAGTGTGAATTATCCTCCTCAATCTCATCACTTGGCGGATAAAAACTTACCACCACATCTGCCCATTTTCGCTGAGGACGGATAAAACTTTCCGAGTCTGGTTCGCGTTTTTCTAATTCTGCTAAAACTTGTTCTGGCGAGTAACTTCGTTTCATTGTATCTCGCTTAATTTTCCACTTGGCACGCAAAGATTCTGGAGGTGCTAAGTAAACTTTTACATCAAAAGAATCTCGACAACCGCGAGTAAAATAACCCAACAATCCTTCCACAATCACAAATTTACTTGGTTTAATATATTGTGGTGGTTCAAAAGTTCCTGTTTTGTGGCTGTAAACTGGTTTCAGGATTGGCTGACCTGTTCGCAACAGCGATAAATGCTGCTGCATAATATCTAAGTAGTTGCAATCTGGATGCAGGGCTGTAATGCCTAATTCTGCTCGTTGTGTGCGATCGTAACGGTGATAATCATCAGTACAGATAACTGTAACATTTTCGTCGCCCAAAACTTGGGCAATTCCTCTAGTTAAAGTCGTTTTTCCCGCTGCGCTATCACCAACAATGCCAAGGATAATAGGACGATTGCTCATAGTTCTTGATATATTAAAACTTCTGAATAGGTTTAATTTTAAGAGGGAATGGAGATCGGATCAATGGCTAATCAATTTATTTACAATTCTTTTCAACATAGCTATGCCATCTTGGGAACAGGTGCCCTTGGTGGATATTACGGTGCTTGTTTGCAAAAAGCTGGTTTAAATGTTAATTTTTTACTACACAGCGACTATGAATATGTTAAGAAGCATGGTTTAGTAGTTGAATCAAAAAATGGTGATTTCACTTTAACCCAGGTTCAAGCTTACCCAGAAGCTAACAAAATGCCAGCTTGTGATGTAGTAATTCTGGCGTTAAAAACCACCCAAAATCATTTATTACCGCAAATGTTACCCCATGTAGTGAAAGATAATGGGGTGGTTTTAGTATTACAAAATGGACTCGGTGTAGAAGATGAAGTTGCCAAAATTGTCGGTGCAGAAAGGGTAATGGGAGGATTATGTTTTCTTTGTTCTAATAAAGTAGCACCAGGACATATTCGCCACTTAGATTATGGTGAAATTAAAATTGGGGAATATGCTGCTAATTATCAAGCTGCTGGAATTACTAATAGAATGCAGCAAATCGCTGCTGATTTTGAACTTGCGGGAATTAAGATGGAATTAGCAGAAGATTTGCTATTAGCACGTTGGCAAAAATTAGTTTGGAATATTCCTTACAATGGACTTTCTGTAGTTTTGGATGCGAGAACTGATGAGTTAATGAGTAATCCTGATACTCGCAGTTTAGTTGAAGAGTTAATGTGGGAAGTTGTAAATGGTGCAAAAAGTTGCGATCGCATAATCCCCCAAAATTTCGTAGAAACCATGCTACACTACACCAACAAAATGAAACCTTACCGCACCAGCATGAAAATTGACTACGATGAAAAACGCCCTTTAGAAGTAGAAACTATGTTTGGAAATCCCTTACGTTTCGCCCAAGAAAAAGGCGCAAATTTACCCAATATTACCATGCTTTACCAACAGTTAAAGTTTTTAGATAGCCGAAATTGTAATTAGCATTTAAGATAGATATATCACTTTTTTACGAGCTTTGGTTATGAGCCAAATTACACACAAGCGAGTAAGCTGGACTACCTCTGACTTAGAATTATTTCCTGATAACGTCATCCCCGATGTAGTTTGGGCTAGTAATGAAAGATTAGCTACTTTATTAGATGAAGCCGGACATTTGACTGCTGCACCAGAATTAATCATAGAAATACTTTCCCCTGGCAAAGAAAATGAACGACGCGACAGGGAATTAAAATTAAAACTATATTCAATTAGAGGAGTTCAAGAATATTGGATTGCTGATTGGCAAAAACAAGAAATACAGATTTATCGACGGGAACAAACTGCTTTAAATTTAGTCGCTACTTTGTTTGCTAATGATGAATTAACTTCTCCTCTTTTACCAAATTTTAGTTGTTTAGTAGCGAAAATATTTACCTAAAAACCAATTAGTAGCACCCTGATTTTTAATTCATGACTGAGGAATTGCTCAAGTACACTCTTTAAAGAAATGAAAATTTCCTCGCAATTTTTTCTTAGCACGACTGGCACGCTGCCTTAATGTCTCCTCTGTTTGTAACTCTTCTCCTTGCTCAAATAACAATTTACTGATTTGCTTCCAAGACATTCCTTCCACGTATTTAAGACGAATAATCTTAAAATCTTCTGGATTCATTGCCTCTAATGCCCGCAACACATTCTCTAAATCTTCTTGAATTTCAATTTCCGTTATAAAATTACCTTGTGCAGATTGCAAAGCAGTTTCTAGCCATGCAGAATTAGGTTCGACTAAGTGGGATTTTTGAGCATCACGATGATACTCTCGAATAATATTGAGAGCTGTACCTCTAATCCAAGCTAAACAATTTTCAATTTTTTTTCCAGCCTGAAGACCGTCAATTGCACGAAGATAAGCATCATGAAAAATGTCATTTGGATGGTAACGCTGACTCAAATTAAACTGATTAAGGCAGCGTTGAATATAGGTCAATATCGAGTAAGCATCAGGGTTATCGGATTTTAGCAAGGCTTGGATCTCCGCTTTAAAGCTTTGATGACGATCGGAGTTTTTTAGTTGCATGGCAGGCTATTCCCGGAATCTCACCGCTATATACCTTATAGTGAGAAATCCGGATAACTTGTGACAATACTGTACTAATTATCTTTGTAAACTTTTTTAAAGCTCTACCCAGCCGCCTGTCACATTATAGCTTTAATTTTCACTATATTTTTGTGCATAGCAGAGAATCTGTTTTTAAGAAACAGCTAATGGCATCAATACTTGGGAACGTAGAAGAATGAAGGACTTACTAAATAAATTAATCCAAATTCACCAAATAAAAATAAGTGAATTTCACATTAAAAAGGTGTTAGAATATTGTCGATTAGCAAGTCGCTCGACATTATCTGAACCAGAAGCCGATCGCATGGCAGAAATTTTAGAATTAGCTCTATCGGATAGTTTTCTGGACTTTCTGATTAATGAAGCTGACCATTTCTTAGCTCATCATTTAGATTTGATTGACAAAAGTTTCATCAAAAATGAGCAGGCTAAGTTGGAAGTTAAGTTGCTGGAGTTCCTTATTAGTCCCAGCAATGAAGGTTCTGACACTTCTCTAGTTTGGGATCAAGATTTAAGCGACGGAATTTACAATCTTTCTAAAAGGCTCCAACAAGAGTTAAAACAAGAAGGTTTTGACCCCGGCCCGATCGATGGTGTTTATGGCCCTCGTACACAAGAGGCTTTAAAAAAATTTAATCACGCCAAAAAGCTTGATTCCAAGGGAGTTGAGTTGCCAGAAACTTTGGCTTTGTTATTACATTAACCAAATCTTACACAGATCCCCAACTGCTGCAACAAGTTAGGGATCTTTCTTTTAATTGTCACAAAAAGCTTATTTTAATCATTAAATAGTAGAACTGCTAATTTACCAAATTAAATAATGTTTAGATTCTTTAAAACCTTGGATAGTTTATTCTATCCCGTTGGCGATCGCTTATTTGTTTTAGATGTCAGTCGTCTGCAAGAAAATGAACGTCTTCAGTTTAAGTACGACCACAACAAAAAGCTAGTCGCTATTCAAAAAATCAAGCTTTCATCATTTGAAGAACCAATGGAAGCAATAGCAGAAACAGACATTCTTCCTGGTGCTTTTGGTCGAGTTTTCTATCAAGGTAGATCGTGGAAAGCCTGTTGTGAGGAACAAATAAAAATTACCAAAGAGCAACCTGTTTTGGTAACAGCTAAACATGAATTAACTTTGTTAGTAATACCTGCTGACAACAGCTACCAATCATCTCGCTTGTGAACAACTACTCATCAGGAGGAATTTTAATGTTTTTTCCTGATTCCTCCTCTTCTTTTTCCGTTTTCAATAGTGGATTTTCACGGTAAATTCATATCTGTTGATAACCACAATTTAATTAAAAGTAAAATTCCTAAATGCAGTGGGTATAAAGGATAAAACCATTTACTCCTTGCGCCTTGTTCGCCGTTGTATAAAGCTATTATTGCTACAGAAGCGATCGCAAATAGTTCTACATAACTCCATTGATTAATGTAAATAAATAATAAACGATAGCCAACAAAAAATAACCACCATTTAGCACTTCCTAAATCAATAATTGACATCAAATAGATGGTAATTAATGAAGACATTCTTCCCTCAACACGCAACAATTCTGCAATTATCATGAAACCTATAACAATCAAAAATTTGAGTAATTTTGATTCAACTAATTTCGTGCAGCGAATAGTTATTACTCCTAAAGCAAGAGTAAATAAAATATTAAGTTCGCTAGGTGCAGAAAAAACCAAATAGTAAACTTGGCTATAAATTGGTTGAGTAATAATTCCCCAACATATTAATCTAAATAGATATTTTTTAATATCAGATGTATATTTCTCTCCTTGTGCTGCTAACCATGCAAACAAGGGAAAACTCAGCCTTCCTAAGATAACGAAAATAGCGACTTGGGGGAAAAACAATCTCCCTACATGATCGATAATCATGAGGGAAAAAGCTATTACTTTGATATCAAAAGCAGTGAGTTTTGGAATGTTGAATTTACTAACAGTATCAGACATATATAGCAATCCTATTTTTTTAACTGCTTCACACGCAGAGAGAAGTACTTCAGATACTACAGTTTTAAGATTGTAGAGACGTTGTATACAACGTCTCTACATTTTTCGGAATAAAACTAACAGCTTGCATTAATCACCAATCATCCCGCTTTGGAGATGAGTTAGTCCAATCATCTACATATTCATAAGGAGGGATTTTGGTTTCCTCTACTTCTGCTTCTTCTTCGTCTTCTTCCTCTGCTTCTAATTCCGCTTCTGGCGGCGAATTTTGTGTTAATGGTTGGACAACTTTAGCGATCGCTTCTTGTACGAAAGCTTTAACAAATTCATCTTTCTTATTCAACTGAAATTGCTGTTGCACAACTTCCGAAATTCCCCCATCACCCCAATCTTGATTATGCCGAAAATACTCAATAAAACTTTTTCCAGCAATGCGCGTTAAATAAGCAGCACTTACCCCTTGAATTGCCTTTCCAACTAAATAAGTAGCAACATTTAATTGTAATGCTCTAGAAACCAATTCGATCGCACCTTTAACAATACCCAAACTAGCGAGAGTTTTGCCTAAAGAAAGCGCCAACTCTCTCCCCCGTTCCATATTCAAATCACAGCCATAAATCTTGCCAATTTCTACTACCATTTGAGCATTTACTGCCACTGTCGCCAACAAATCTACCACTGGCAAAGGTGTGACTGCAATTACTCCCGCACCTATCCATTGAAAACGTTCTATTACTTTCTCAGCTTGACGGCGACGTTGAGCATCAATTAATTTTCTAGCTTCCTCTCCCAAACGTTGGGATTGTAATAAAATATTATCAGCCATTAAATCATCGCCTTCTGCCCGTAAAATGTTTGCTAAACGGCGAATTAATGGCATAACATCAGGTTCAGGTTGAATAATTTCTCCGGTTTCTAATTTCACTGTTCGGGGATTTGCTGATACGCTAACGACATCGGAAGTAGAAATAAAATTTCTGATTCTTTCCCGAAGTCGCGCCAAAATCTTCTCTTTATCTTCGTCGATGAAAAGGTCAATTTTGTTCAGGACTAAAATACTGCGTTTACCAATTTCTGCCAAGGCTTTTAAGGGGATAAATTCTGATTGCAGCAGATCGTTATCGACTACGAATAATAACAAATCTGCCTCGGTTGCTAATTGCCTTGCTAACTGTTCTCGTTCTGTTCCTGCAACTCCCGCTTCTAAAATTCCAGGGGTATCAGTAATTAAAATTTCCCGTTCTAAACCTTTTAATTTTAACTCGTAGGTTTCGCCAACTTCTGTCGTTCCCATTGGCGCACTAACTTTGCCTACCATTCTGCCCATTAAGGCATTTATTAATGAAGTTTTGCCCGATGAACCTGTACCAAATATAACAACTTGTAGATTCCCTCTGGATAAATTAGTTTCAATTTCACGAGAACGACTGAGTAAAGCTTGTCGAGAAACTTCGTCTTCAATTTGTTTGACTTGTTTTCTGACGGCGCGGAGATTTTCTGCTGCTGCTTCTGTCTTGGCTTCAGGAATTTTAATTTGTGGTTTGCGGCGCTTTGGCTGATTTTGCGATTCGCGAAGCGATCCCTTCGGGAATCGCCAAAACATCAACCCATAATAAATAAAAACCGTAATCAGCAACGCCAGCAAAACTATTAGCAACAAAACCACCACATTAGCCAACAAAGGCGGCGCAGACCAAGCAATATTAATATAAAGCTGATAAATGGAGTTAACTAACCAAATCATCAGCCCCAAGACTACAGTGAGGGCAGCTACTAAAGCGAGAAGTTTAGGCAGTGACATGATAGAAACGGGTATTTGCTTCTAAACACTAGCCTACACCGACAAAGTTTATCTGTGGGTTTTAAGAAGGTAGAAGGAATTCCCGTAAATCGATCGATACAATAAAATCAATCAGTAATCCAAGGTTGAAATTCAGATGGAAGTCCTTCAACTCACAACAACCGTCGATGCTTCAGGACGATTGTTGCTTGATATTCCCACGCAACTTGCACCAGGACAGGTGAACGTTGTGTTGGTACTCAATCCCGTTGTGGCATCCAAAACTCAAAACCCCAATTATAATTTTTCTGACTTGGCAGGGCAGTTAACTTGGGAAGGAGATGCAGTAGCAACGCAAAGGGCGTTACGAGATGAGTGGTAATCGCTATGTGTTGGATACGAACGCGATCGTCGCACTATTACAAGGAAATGTCCAACTTGTTCAATTACTTCAGGATGCCAATTGGATTGGGATTTCGGTGATTAGCCAGATTGAATTTCTGGTGTTTTCTGGACTGACTGAAGCCGATCGAGAGTTTGCCAAGATAACCCCTTTAACGGTAATTACCTGGTAGCGATCGCACTTTTCAAAATCCGGCAATCGTCCTAAACTACATCCTCAGCATCAGCCGCTAAAATTTGGTCAAGGGTTAATTTTAAATCTGGAAAAGTTTGACAAGGAATTATTTCTCCTTCAAGATACTCAGAACGTTGATACTCACCATTTTCTAGAGTCAGTACGATCGCCTTTTTTCCTTTCCCTCGCTGACAATACTTGGCAGGAATTTGCCCACGATAATCGATAATCCAATATTCAGGTACTCCTAAAACAAGATATTCTTCTTGCTTATCTATGAGGTCAGTTGACCAGTTAAATGAGGCAATCTCCACAATCATAAATGGTCTGGTTTGGATGCCCATTCTGGGTTGAGCGTCGGCGAAAAATTGCGGGCGTTCAATAATAGCAATATCAGGTCTTCGGCTTTGTGTCTCATTAATTTGTAGTGCGTTTCTCTTCCGAACTGAGTATTTCAATTTACGCCTACGGTAAGCAACTTCAAACATAAAGGATAGGAATTCAAGTATTTCTTCATGCAGTTCGCTGGGTTCTGGCATTAACACTAATCTCCCAGCAACCAACTCATATTCATTGAGTTCGTTACCATCGTTAAAATCAAGGAATTGCTTAAAGGTTAGTGGTACTGGGGTTATGATCATGGCGATCGCACTCTAAAAGATTGGGACATTGTTTCGGTTTCATTTACCCACTCCCGTCATTATATGTCTTGAAGAAGTTCTTGCAGTTTTCTTTCCTGTTCCGCTAGAGGCATATCTATATCAAAATAGATGGCATTTGGTCGTTCACGATCGGTAAATTCCTGCCAAGCTTCTCGATCGTCTCTGTGTGCTAAAACATAACGTCTTAGTTCCTGAAGACTCATTTCTTTAAAATTAGGCTGAGGTGATATCATATCTCCACTGTCTTTGTTTGGTTACTCGCCCACATCTTGTAAAATCCGAAAATAAAGTTGATCGGCAACTCTAAATTCTGCGGTGATAATTAACTCATCAAGTACAGGAATTCCCCAGTTCTCTTAAGTTTTTGAGGTCTTGTTCGTAATCTTCAACATCATAATAATAGAGGGGAATTTGGCGCTCTTTTAGTAACTGCTGGAATAGCGTTTTATCCATTCCTGCTAAATTGCTGGCGTGTCCAAGAGTGAGTTTTCCTGTTTGAAAAAGTATTATGGCTATTTCTTGCTTAAACTCGGATTCGGACATCTGAGTTGCTTGTAAAATTTCATCTGAAATGATGACGCTCATAATTATCTGATCTTGGCTTTGGTCACTTAATCAGATCATATATGCTATTTTAAAATTGTGTAAATAACCATTTAGTCTCGCAATGACCAAAGTTACTATTGAAATTCCTGAGCAGTTAATCTCTCAGTTAGAGGGTACAGGATACCCATTGCAAGATATTGTTCTTAAGGCTCTAGAACGTTATGTTGAGTCTGAGGATACTACTTTTAATATTACCAAAACTCTGACTTGGAAATTGTGTGGCACTTTTCAAGTTGTTGAGCCAGAAGCAGAGTATACTGTTGGTCAAGATAAACAAGGTAAAATCATCAGTAACTATGGTGAAAAAAGGAGTGAAAATTGCCAACAGAAGCTCAGTCGTTAAAAGCTGTAATTTTATGTCAATGGCTTTCCAACGGATTTCAGCCAATTAATGTATTTCGATACGATAATAAGTATAAAACGATCTATCTTCAAGCTGGCACATCCGAAGAGATCGCTATTGTAATTTATGCTAATGGGGAATGGGAGTTTCTATGATGTCTAATTTTCAAGAGATGACGGTTGTTCAATTAAAAGAATTTCTTTCAGCCCATAGAAATGATAATGAAATGTTTAGTGAAGCTTTGGGAGAACTTTTGAGTCGTAATCCCGATCGCCAACGTTATCCAGCCGATATGTCTACCGAAGAAATTGGGCAAGTTATTAGCGAAAAGATTGAGCAAATTAGAAAGAAATAACCTCATATTCTGGTTTCATGGTTTTATTCTCGATTGGGCGATCGCACTACAAAATTACAGTGGCTCCTGACTTAGTAATTTTTCTTTCAACTCTTGACATTCTTTTGCTAGTGCTATGCCTAATTTTTTGGCAATTGATAGGGCGCGATCGCAATACTCAAGAGAGAGTGTGCGATCGGCTAATTTACAGTATAGTTTTGCTTGATTCAGATTTACTATTGCTAAATGCTGCTGGTTACATTCGATCGCTTTAGTATAATCTCCACATTCCCAGTAAGATCTAACTAAGTATCTTAAATTTTTCTCTTGTCCCTCTAAGTCTTTTAGTTTTTCTGCTTTTGTCAAACTTTGCTTGTAGCTTTCGATTGCTTTAGCGTATTTTATGATGGAAAAGCAACAATTAAACTATCAACACTGCCAATTTTTCGATTAGCTACCGAAAAAGCACCCGAAATTGAATCAGCCTTTAAAAAAGCTTTTGACCTTCCCATCAAAATTTCTCTAGAAGTATGAGGCAAAGTATTTCATAATTTATAACTAAAATCCACTAAAGCAAACTAAAAAATGTTCTTTAGTCGTCTTTAGTAGATTTTTGCCGATTAACCAATAACTTTAACTCAACTAAGGCTTCACCACATACTTACCATTAACATTCTCTGCTTTACCTTGCTTCACTCTTGCTAGATAAACCAAAGCTGCTATTTCTGCACGAGTCGCATTTTGATTTGGGTTTAATACGTTTGTATTCGGATGATTTACCACAATTCCTGCTTGGGTAGCAGCTGCAACTTTCTTCTTCGCATAGCTAGGAATTTGGTCTGCATCTTTATATTTTTGTTTTAAAATTTGATCTGGATTAGCGGGTTCTGGTAAATTCAAGCCACTCGCTAAAGCGACGATCGCTTGCACTCTCGGAATTTGTAATTTTGGTCGGAAAGTTTGGTCTGGATAACCTGCAATAAACTGGCTTCCAGTTGCTTTTTTAATCGCTGGAGTCGCCCAAAAATCATTACTCACATCTTTATATACTAAAGTTTCCTGGGTAGTTTTCGTCCCTAAACCTTTTTCGATAATTGCGGCGAATTCTGCACGAGTCACTGGTTGTTCGGGTCGAAAATATCCACCGGGAAAAGCACTAACTACTCCTTGTTTTTGCAATCCTAAAATATAAGGAGCCGCCCAATAATTATCAGTAATATCTACTAATTGAATCGATCGCACTACGTTGGTTACTGGTGCTACTGGTGCGGGAACTACAGGAACAACTTTTGGTTGCAATGGAATTACTGGAGTTGCTGTTGCAACTGGCGTTTCTGTGGCTTGAGGTAGAGGTACAGGAACGATCGCCACTCCCCCAGGTACCGTAGGTTCTGCAACTGGCGCTACACCTACCCGATTTTCATTTTTCTGGGGAGTAACAGGTACAACCCTGTTTTCAGTTGTGGCATTATTTCCTTCTCTAACTTCTCTCCTTTGCCGATCGCCTGCACGATTCGCTAACCAAGGTACAACCATTCTTGGTGTCAGCAAAGAACTTTTTGGGCTAGGAGAAACTTGAGCAGGCGTTGTCGTTGTTAAATTCTCATTTGGCTTTCTACTTAAACTCCAAAAGAAAATACTGCCGATCGATAATAAGGCAACCAAGACAGCCACAAATTCATCAAACCCTAAAGGCTCTCTTTTGGAAGATTCAGGTTCTGGGCGGCGTGATTCTGTCATCTTATGATTACCCTCTCAACAGCAACAGGCAACTTTGATTTAAATTAAACCACACTTAGCAATTCTAGAACCGCATCTTTAGATTGATTTTCGGTAACAAAATGTTTATCTAAAATTTCCGGCACTTCACTAGCTTTAATTTGACGATAAGCTGTTTTATCTGGCATGACAATATTTGGCCCAGCCTTACATTGTTTCATACAGCCTGTGCCTCGAATCATTACTTCTTGTTCCAAATTGCGATCGCGCAACCCCTGGGCCAACGCCTGACTAACTTCCATCGCCCCCCGCTTGCAGCAATCCGACTTCTGACAAACTAAAATACAAGCTGACTTTTTCTTTGGCTGTAAAGCTGGTGTCTCTACGGGCAATACTTCCATTGGTTCTCTAGCCTTCAGCTTAATTTTATAAGCTTTCAGCTTCACTGCGCCCGTCTCTATATCCAGTTTTCGCTCTCCCCAGACTTCGATCGAATCTCCAGGTAGCAAAACCTGTCCTACCCCAGCCCTGGATTCTTTAGAAAGTTTAATCCAAGATTCGCCCTCAGTTGTCTCCACTCGCAACAACTTAATTTTGTAACCATCCTCCAGCACAAAGCCTAGAAACCGTCCGGTGAGGCAAAACTCAGTTATTTGACAATTTTTTTTACCCATTTTTTGATTACCCGATAACTTTAACAACCAGACAATTGCAAAAAAATATCAGTTTTTGATTATGATTTTAACTCCCAGCAACGGTTCAACTGTGCTACTAACTCGCTGCGAGGTGCTGTCAATTGCTTAACTACGCACCATAATTGAATTGCCGCTAATGGGCTATTTATCTCGACTTCTAGTCTACCATTGCCGTTACAACAGCAGGGAATATCTAAAGCTTGCAGTCGGTGGTAGACTTGCCAGCGATCGCAACGACACACCGCCACTACCTGTGAATCTATAGAATTTACACTCGATTGCTCCATTTGAGCTTCTCACCTAAATGAAATTAATTCTCAATATTGAATCTGATTTTATTTATATACTGTTTCTGCATTTTTGTCACGTAATTGACAGAACTTTTCAAATAATCTTTAAATTGGGGACTGGGGACTGGGGACTGGGGACTAGGTTTGAGTTGGGAATCTTCAAACAGCCTTTACAAAACTCGGAGTAAGCTGGCAATACTATCAACAGCATCAAGAGAGCGAATTTCTGCCAAAGCTTGACGGAAATTACCTTCTCGAACATCGTGAGTCACCACCACAATTTCGGCTAACTCTCCTTGAAAACCTGTTTGCACAACTGATTCCAAACTCACACCCTGATTTCCAAAGGAAGTTCCCAGATGTCCTATAACACCAGGAGAGTCATTTGTCAAGAAACGAGCGTAAAACCGAGTCACTAACTCATCCATTGGGGCAATTTGGCAATAATGCTGATGGGTGCAAGCTAAGAGAGGATGGAGGTTGGGGGTTGGGGGTTGGGAAACTGTTTTGAGGATAGAGGCTATGTTTAGAATATCGGAAACTACGGCGCTGGCGGTTGGGCCTGCACCTGCACCTCTACCGTAGAACATGACTTGACCGATCGGATCGCCTTCCACGAAAATGGCATTGTAAACGCCGCTGACACTGGCTAAAGGATGTTGTTTCGGGACTAAAGTGGGATGAACTCTGACTTGTAGCTGTTCTGGTTGATTGGATGCAACAGGCATCTGTTTGGCAACGGCGAGTAGTTTAATTACAAAACCCAACTTTTCAGCATAAGAAATATCTGCCGCACCAACTTTGGTAATTCCTTCGTGATAAACTTCTTCAAGTTTGATGCGTCCGCCAAAAGCTAATGAAGCGAGAATGGCAATTTTATCAGCAGCATCAAATCCTTCGACATCAGCGGTCGGATCGGCTTCAGCATAACCTAACTTTTGCGCGTCGGCTAGAACATCAGCAAAATCAGCACCTTCATTTTGCATCCGGGTGAGGATGTAGTTAGTCGTACCGTTGACAATGCCTGTGATTGCTTGAATGCGGTTAACGCCTAGAGTTTGTTTTAAAGGTTGAATAATTGGGATACCGCCGCCGACTGCTGCTTCTAACATCACATAAACGCCTTTTTCGTTTGCAGCATCGTAGATTTCTTCGGCAAAACGGGAGATTACGGCTTTGTTTGCGGTAACGACGTGCTTCCTGTGAGCAATAGCTTTGAGGATGAGCGAGCGCGCAGGTTCCAATCCACCCAACAATTCTACCACGATATCAACTTCTGGGTCAGTGACGATCGCTTCCAAATCAGTAGTCAGAATTTCCTTAGATATTTGCACGTCGCGGGGTTTAGAGATGTCGCGCACTCCCACCCGATAGATTTCCAATTCTTGCACCAACGGGTGACGACCTTCTGGAGAGAGCAAAATTTCCGCCGTTCCCGTTCCCACCGTTCCTAGTCCCAGTAACCCGATTTTAAAACTCACGCTTCCAACCTATTCTGACTAAACCTTTCCAAAACCATTGTGACATTAAATTTTATCATTTAATGAATGCAGTTAGTTTCACAACAACTGAACCAAGCAAAATTGCAATTACTCCTAAAATTACTAAAATTGTCCAGATTCCCCTTTTCAGCAACTTGCTTTGACGTTGTTGCTCTTTTTCCATATTTTCTAGCTTTAGTTTCAGGAGATCTTGTTGGCGAATAGTGTCTCCCAGAGATTCTAATTGATGCAAAACTTCCGCTTCTTTAAGTTGCACTCGTTCCAGGACTTGTTCAAGCAATTTTGTTTGTATTGTAGCCACTAATTCTTCAGATTTTTTAATTTGCTCCTCGGTAAATTTTTGTCTTTCCTCAGCGATTTTTTCTAGTTTCAAATTGGATTCATTAGCTTCAGCTAAAGCTTTTGTAGCAGTTTCAATCTCTGTCTTTAAAGCTGATAATTTTTCAAAATCGCCCACTTCATATATTGTTGATTCGACTTCTGTTTTCAGAAGTTCTAAATCTTTGAGCCTAATCTCTAGGGTACCATTCAATTTTTGCGATCGCTTCAACTGAGTTTGAGCATTTCGTAGCAAATTTTCCACCTCTGACTTGAGATTTAAAACCTCAGACACTTCTGCTTTTACCTCTCTAGCTTGGTTGAGAATTTCATCAGCTTTTGTGATTCCCTCACCAATTTTCTGCCTGAGTTTTTCCAAATCATTAATAGTATCCAAATCGCTGTTTTTCACAATAGCACCTCTGCATTTTTTGATTAAACATTGGAAAAAGGACGCTCAATAAAAGCCTGACATAATAGAGATAACAAAGAGCCAGACTTTTCTGCTATTTCAGGAAATGGATAATTATTAGGCAAAGATTGCCCTAATTTTATCCGCACTCTTGCTGCTTCGTAAAGAAGATTTTTGTTTTCCAAATCTTGAGCAATAGCAGCAAGTAAACGTTGATATTCTTCTCGATCGGTTTCATGTAATTCAAATGCTAAATCAACTGCTTCCCAAGAACGGTGCATCGCCCTTAACAACAAACAACGTAGCGAAATATTATTACTAGGAATTTGCTCTAATTCTTTCAGCAAATTAGACGAATTCTTTCTCAATTTAGCAATAGCTTCTTGTTCCCACTGCGAAACTTTTTCCCTCTGAATCCCAGCCAATTCTAGAACTAAGTAAGTGTCAAAAAAAGGCAAACTTTTGGCACAACTTGCCAGTAATTCTTGCTTTTTAGTTTCGGCATTATTGCGAAATTCACTAATATCAATATCGCTGGCTATTTCTGCTATCCAAGCAGCGGCAGATTGAGCATCAATAATTTTGCAACATTTAAAATATTCATTACCCACACGCTCTAATTCTTGGGTAGTTGCAACTACTAATAAACGAGAACGAGGACGAGTAAGTAAAGTGTACCATTGTAAACTTTCTTGCAATGTAGGTGTACCAGTACCGTTGAAGATTCCAAAAGCTACACAAGCTTCAAATTCTCGCCCCTTTGCTTGTTCAGCAGGGAAAATTTCTAGGTTATTAAAGGTGGGCAAATGGCGATCGCAACAAAGCACCTTCACCCGATTAGCTGATAACCTTAAAAAATACCTTTCTCTCTCTTCCTGTTGCGCCGAAGAATTCAACAACTCCAAAAACTCTAAAGCTTGCTGTTTTGAAGAAAACTCCACCAAACTAACTAGTTCACCCTTCTCAAAAGCAGTTTCGGGATCGGAAGGTTCGGGAATTTCTCTATGTCTATTGATAAAGGGTTTAGCAAAATTCAAAAATTGATTAGCAAACTTCAAAATAGGTTGAGAATTTCGGTAATTATACGAAAGTTTCACTGGATCTCCCAGTTCTAAATGACCCCAAATATATAAATCTGTCGGTTTAATCTTTTGATTCAAATCTCCCAAAAACCAGAGATAAGTCGAATATCCTTGACTTTCCCAAGTTTCCCGTAAAGCTACCAAAGCTTGCAATTCAGCTAACAGAAAATCTTGCGCTTCATCCACAATCAAAACTATAGGTTTTTTATTAGTAAAAGGCGGTGATGGTGGGTTTGATTTCATCTCATAAGCAACATCCAAGCGACAAAGCTTATCACCTAAATTTTGTTTCCATTTATTTGGTTTGATCTGGTTCGCAAGCTCTTGAATACGTTCTTGGTTGGCTTTATAGATTGGACTGCCAGTTCTCTGAGGATTTTTATCATTTAAAGCGAAAGCTTGATACAATAAAACATCATCTGAATATGATATAATTTCCTCAGCGCTAATAGACTGTGCTTTCGGTAGAAAAGGATTTTCTAACTTCCATAAAATCTCTGCTTCTTCTTCTGGTTTAGCGAGATGAGAATGCAAATATGGAGCTACCTTTGCCAAAAAATCATCAAAAGTTCCCAGCCAAAAACCCTCTGAATTTCGCTCTAATGTCTGCTTAATTTCCGAGAATTGTGCTACATCTTGGCGCAGTGCTTCTGGTACAATTAGCATGGTATTCCAATCATATTCCCGGTGCATTTCACAAGCTTTTAAAGCAGCACAAACTGTTTTACCTGTTCCCGGCGCACTTTGAACAATCCATGCTTTAGTATTTGTCGAATCAGGGGTTAATCCAGAGAGAACTTCTTGCTGGTGAGGTGTTAGTAAAGGCGAATATCGATAGCCACCACCATAAATAAATTTGTACCAAGTATCATCTACTTCTTGCTTACACTCAGAATCAGTAACATTTATTGATGGAACTTGATATGTAGGGCTATTTTCTACTTCAATTCCATCAGGCTTGAGAAGTTCTTCTATTGCTAAAGGATCGTCGCAATTGGGATTGTCAAATAAATTATCATAAATATCTCTCCGCAACCCCGCCTTAATCACTAAAATGTTATCTCGATCGACTCGTTCCCAAATCACCCGCACATCTCCCAAGTGAGTTCGCCGCCAATGGGGATATCCCTGCAAGCTTTTAGTATGATTGGGGTCAATTGGATCTAAGTTTAAACGGCTAATGATTTTGCAGACTTTGCGGAAATTTTCATGGGAAAGTTTTTGAATTTCCCGGAAAGCCCCCCGAATAATTTTGACTGGCATATAGAGAAAACTTGCATTTCTTTAATAAAGTTCCCTGCCAAAAAATTAAAGACATACTTCGTAATAAAACTTTATAAACTCAGGTCTGGCAATCCTGAGCGGAGTCTAGAGTTTCTCGTTCCCAGGTTCAACCTGGGAACGAGTATTGGGAGGTTCTACCTCCATACTCTGCAATCTGAGTAAAATTGTTAAAAAAAAGGGTAGGCAACGCCCACCCGGAAAAAGCTGAGAGTAAAAAACTAAAAATTAGTAGGTTTCTACGTGCCAGCGCTTTTCTTTCTTCAGACCTTTTTGGTAATCTGCCCAAACTACACCGAACTTTTCAGCTGCACCGGACATACCTGCATCGATACCGCCTTCCATACCTTTCAAACCACAAATGTAGGTGTGGGTGTTGGATTTTTGCACCAACTCCCAAAGTTGATCGGCGTGTTCAGCAATCCGGTCTTGGATGTACATCTTGCCACCTTGGGGGTTCTTTTGTTCCCTACTGATGGCATAAGTTAAACGGAAGTTATCTGGGAATTTGGCTTGTAATTCTTCCAACTCATCCTTGTAGAGGATGTTGGGAGTGTAAGCGCAACCAAAGAACAGCCAAGCTAGACCCTCAAATTTATAATCTGCGTGCTGTTCCTTAAACATCCGCCACAGGAAAGCACGGAAAGGAGCAATACCTGTACCAGTAGCCATCATGATAACATTGGCTTTTGGGTCATCAGGTAAGAGCATTTCCTTACCCACTGGCCCTGTAATTTTCACATCATCACCGACATTCAAGCCTGTGAGGTAAGTAGAGCAAACGCCGTAAACCATTTCTCCGGTTTCTGGGTGCTTGTACTCTAGTCGGCGCACGCAGAGGGAGACAGTTTGATCGTTGAGGTCATCGCCGTGACGAGTGGAGGCGATCGAGTATAGTCTAATTTTGTGCGGCTTGCCGTCTTTATCGGTTCCCGCTGGGATAATCCCAATACTTTGACCTTCGAGATAGCGCAACTCGCTTCCTGTCAAGTCAAACTTCAGGTGACGAACTGTTCCTTCTCCACCCTCGCGGACTAACTCTTCATTAGACAGACATTTGCCGATAAAAGGAGCATTGGGACGGTAAATATTAACTGGAACGTCCTTTTCTTTTTCTTTCGCTTGAGTCATTGGCTTGGTTTCTTCTTTCTTCTCTTGCTGGAGTCCATTGGTTGTCTCCGGTGCGGAAGTTCCATTCCCTTGGTGATTAGCGCTTAAAGGTCGAATGCTAACAATTTGACCCCCCAGGCGAGCGATCCGCCGCATTTCTTCATTCATGCGGTTGTAGGGCACAGTGATAAACACGCTGCCACTGCGACGAATTGGATAGTTGTTTTGGTCAGTTGCCTCGTTCTGCCGTAAACCTACCACTTCGTAAACAAAGACGCGGCTACCAGATTGTGTATTGGCAGCACCACCAGCTGCGCTTGGATTGTACATTGCTTCGATCTCTCCGAACTGAAAATAAATTTGCTGCTGCTGCAAAGTGCCCTTCGCACCACATGACAGTTCCAACCACCAATTTTTTTTGGTGTGAACTAGATCTAAGAAATTGCAGTAATTTATAGTTTAAGGCTAGGATCACAGTTCTAAAACCAAAGGCAGAGAAAAATCCGGCTCCAGATTCTCCTCCACCGTACAAGGTAAATCTCTAAGAGAGTGTGACTAGCGAATCAATTTCACATTTTTTTTATAAAAGATGCACAACAAACCTTAGCATTAATACTGAGCTAAATGATTCCACTTTGTTTATGCCTTGTAGAGGTAATCCCACTCTGGTAATATATTCCAGTAATAGTAGTATTAAATACTTACTTGAAGGCTTGAGTTTTCCCTTGGGGGCAGATGCCAGACTGCTCCTGTTGGATTGGTAAGAGCTGCTTTTTTTAAGTAGCTTTTTCGGTCAATCGGGATGACTCATCAGCTGTGAATTTAGCTCGAAGTTTTGACCCAGTTAGTAAAGAATCTTAAATCGAAAGAGGGAAGCTATGACCAAAAAGCCGGATCGCGTGGTGCTAATTGGTGTCGCCGGGGACTCCGGGTGTGGGAAGTCAACATTTTTGCGCCGGATCACTGATTTGTTTGGCAAAGAGTTTGTCACTGTGATCTGTCTGGATGATTATCATTCTTTGGATAGAAAGCAGCGCAAGGAGACGGGGATTACTGCACTAGATCCGAGAGCCAATAATTTCGCTCTGATGTACGAGCAGATCGAGGCGCTCAAGAATGGCGAAACAATCAATAAGCCGATTTACAATCACGAAACCGGCAAGATTGATCCACCAGAGTTAGTTGAGCCAAATCATGTTGTGGTGATTGAGGGGCTGCATCCTCTGTATGATGAACGGGTGCGATCGCTCATCGACTTCAGTGTATACCTCGACATTAGCGAAGAAGTCAAGATTAACTGGAAAATTCAGCGCGATATGTCGGAACGGGGTCACACTTATGAGGATGTGTTAGCTGCGATTAATTCTCGTCGCCCTGATTTTAGTGCTTATATCGAGCCGCAAAGAGAGTTTGCTGATGTGGTAATTCAAGTATTGCCTACTCAGTTGCTTAAGGACGATAAGGAAAATAAAATTCTCCGGGTGCGTTTGATTCAGAAAGTTGGTGTAGAAGGTTTTGAACCTGCTTACCTATTTGATGAAGGTTCCACTATTGATTGGATTCCCTGTGGCAATAAGCTGACTTGTTCCTACCCCGGAATTAGAATGCACTATGGGCCAGATGCTTATTATGGTCATGCGGCAGAAATTCTGGAAGTTGATGGACAATTCGAGAATTTGGAACAGGTAATCTACATCGAAAACCATTTGAGCAAAACTTCTACCAAGTATCACGGTGAGTTAACTCATCTGTTGTTACAACACAAGGAATATCCTGGTTCTAACAATGGAACTGGTTTATTCCAAGTATTGACAGGTTTGAAGATGCGTGCTACTTATGAACGGTTAACTGCTCAAGAAGCAAAAATTGCTGCGACTGCTAATCGCTAGGATGTAGAACTAGTTACAGGTTTTGGGGGCAGAAGTGTCCCCCTTTTTTTTCTGGGGACTGGGGGGCTGGGGACAAGGGGACAAGGGCGAGTTTTGAGTTTTGAGTTTTAAGTTATTAATTCAAAACTTAAAACTTTTTTGCTCACAAACATCAAACTTTGGAAGTAGTTTTAGTCAAATTTATGGTACTAATACCCCTAAAATTAAACCTAAATTCAGTTCATTTAACAGATGAACAATTCTATCAACTTTGCCAAAATAACCGCGAGTTTAACTTTGAACGCAATGCAAAAGGAGAACTAATTATTATGCCTCCAGTTGGCGGAGAAAGTGGTAATCGTGAATCAGAATTGAATGGTGATTTGCTGATTTGGAATCGGCAAACTCGACTCGGTTACACTTTCAGTTCTTCTACTGTTTTTAAGTTACCAAATGGTGGCGACAGATCTCCTGATGCTGCTTGGATTAGGCGCGAACGTTGGGAAGCTTTAACACCAGAACAAAGACGGAAATTTCCCCCCATTGCACCAGATTTTGTAATTGAATTAAGGTCAGAAACAGATAATTTGTCAATTTTACAAGAGAAGATGCGGGAATATTTGGATGCGAGAGTAAGATTGGGTTGGTTGATTAATCCTCAACAGCAACAGGTAGAAATCTATCGCTTAGGAAAAGAGGTAGAAGTGCGAAATTTGCCAACTGAATTGTTAGGAGAAGATGTATTACTGGGATTTAGTTTGAGGTTAGATGTTTATTGAAAGAAACCGGGCGATTGAAATCGCGGCTACACGCACAAAGTCCGCCTACGCGGACTAAATTACTTAACTTTCAAATTGAAATCTGTTGTTTCTAACATTTTAGCTAATTCTTGTAAAAGAGTATCTTGTTCTTGTTTAATTTCATTCAATCTTTGCAAAATTGTATTGAATCTTTGTTTGGGATTTTCGCTGTCTAGTTTTGGTGATGAAAATCGATTGTTGATGGCATTTGCTGTTGATTGATTACCTTTGGGTAGAAGCGATCGCACCAACAACATCGGAGACAACAAAACCGACATCCAACCTTTGACAATTAAACCACCTACAGCTTGAAAAAATCCCCAAATTAATACAATAGATAGAGGGAAAAGTGCGATCGCAAACAGCGGATGACTGAAAAACCAACCTAGAACTACATGGTGATTCATCCAATCAGTAACATAACTATTAATCCCTTTTTCTATCCCTTCAGTTAAGGTATGACTTAAACCTTCGGTTTTTTGGATTGTCTCTTCTAAAGATGCTTTTGCTTGTTCTGTTACTTGCTGAATACTATCAACAGCTTGCACAGAAGTTTGGGAAATTGTTTCTTTGGCTTTTTGGGCGGTTTGGGCGATCGATCCCACTGCATTTTTACTAGTTTCATTTATGCTAGTAACAGCGTGACTCGTAGCTTGACTTAATGAATTTTTGGCTTTTTCTGTTGCTTGTGTGACTGTACTAACAGCTTGACTCGTCTCTTGACTGAAATTATTTAAAAGTTTGCTTGTTCCTTGTATAATCACTTCTTTCGCTTGCTCAGTAGTTTGCGAGAGAGAATCTTTCGTTTGTTCGCTAAATGCTGTTATACTATCAATTGTACTTCCCGTCTTTTGACCGAAAAAATCTTTGCTCTTTTGCCAGTCTTGGGAAAGTCTTTCCAAAAGTAAAATTTCCATATTTCATCAACTGAAATAGTTTAATTTATCATATCATTTAAGGAAACTTCAGTTAATTCAACCAGAAAAATTAGTATATCTATAACTTTGGCAACATAAGTTTTACTAGGCTTAACAAAAGGCTGGAATTCTCAATTGACTCTGGTTTATAGCTCGTTCTAATAAACTTAGCATATCACTGGGAACATTTGGTTGAATCTCAGCAATGCGGAGCCGAATGTTAAAGAGTTGTGAATTAAACCTGCCTTAAATCTTGGGTAACTTCTACAGTAATTTTTTCTCCTCCTAATAACGATGAGACTTCTTGTAAAAGCTCATTTTGTTCTTTTTGAATTTCTTCTAATCTACTAGAAATTTCCGTTAATCTTTGCTGTTTATCTATTTGTACTGGTTGAGAACTTGCAGGAGGTAAAGCCGGAAGTTCAGTATTTTTTTTGCCTGTCAATTGTTTAATGGCTAAATTGCCGACTTGCTGTATAGATTTAGCACTAACTCTCCAAGAAAATCGTAATAATTTCATTGGTGCTTGCACTAATTCTCTAGCGAGTATTGTCACCAGATAACTGAAACCTTTAAATAAATTCCAGAGCAACACCAATATAGTCAATAATATAATTAAACCCCAAATTGGGTGATTAGTTCCCCAGAAAAGCAAATCGAGTAAGCGAAGAACATTGGGGTTACTATTCAACCACTCAATTACATCATTAGAAGCGATCGCTATAACTGGCAATTTTAACATGGCAGCACTTAATATCTTCCCTTACCCATTAAAAACCGAAATGTACCCATAGTTTGACCTAATGGTTGAGAAAATTCACAAAATACGGATCGAAAACTCCTTCCAGTGTATCCTCTAAAAAAGGTGATTTACCACTTGGAGCTCGCTGGAACATGAAACTCAAAACCCTCTCTATTATTACTCTTGCTACTCCTCTCTGGTTTTTAAACCCTTTACGAGCAGAAAGTATAGTACAACTCCAACAACCAGTTCTACTAACACAAGAAGCATCTTGGAATGAGTTTTCCTCTGAGCAAGGAAGGTTTGCTGTCTCAATGCCAGGAACTCCCAAGGAAGAGACGGAAACTAATCAAGATGGTTCTACAGAACACTCTTTCTCCTTAACTTCTGATAACTCTGCTTTCCTAATTCACTATTCTGATATTCCTGATATTGAAAAGTTGAGTAAGGCAGAAATTACTAAATTATTAGATAATGCACCAAGCGATTTTGTTAAGGGTGCTAACGCTAAGTTAGTTACCGCAAAAACTGTTTCTTTAGATGGTCATCCTGGTAAAGAATTTGAGTTTATTTTGAGTGAAGGTATTAATGGTAAAGGTCGAGTTTTTTTAGTGAAAAAACGGCTTTATATAGTTGTAGGTATGGCAATTCAACCTGGTAATCTCCAAAAATTTCTCGATTCTTTTCGACTCATCTAAGGAAATACATTCTTGTGGCGATCGATAAACCTGATTAGTTCAAAAAAAATCCCAGTTCCTAATCCCTAGTCCCCAAAACTAGGGTTTTACACCAAAAGTACGAGAGAACCCCACAGCTAATAAACTGTATTTGTGATTTCGTTCGATTCTTTTTTTTCTTCTTGCTCTTGCCGCAATAATCCGATTAAATGAACGATCGCTAAAACGATCGCACCCATCGACAAAACATAACTATGCAAAGTGTAAAGACGCATCACTGTCATCGTGTTTACTGCGCCTCCACCTGTGAGAAATTCCCGCAACCAAGAACCAACTACCGGAATTGCTTCGATGGTTCCCAATTCAATGTTAAAACGCCAATATCCTAACTGCGTCCAGTCTAGTAACATTGCCGTCCAACTGAGCGCGATCGCTGTTAAAGTTAATAAAATTCCGCTAATCCAAGCAGTTAACCAACTAGGGCGAAATTTTTCACCCAAAAACATCACTACAATCTGAATCAAAGACACACCAATTAATCCATTACCCGCAATTTCATGCAGGCGTTGAATTAACCAACCATTGGGAATTTCTGATTTGATACTTTGCAATGAATTATACGCCCCACCCGCAGTAGGTTCGTAATAAAAAGACAGCAAAATTCCCGTAATCGCTGCAATTAAACTCAATGAAATAATTGCCACAGACAAAATCGTAGCCAATCGCCGCAGTATAAAAGAGTACGATATATTTCTCATGGCGAACTCCAGCTTTGATAATCTGTTATAGAGGTTCTATCTAATTATATTAAGTTTTTTGAAGTTATTCACCATAAACTACTCTGGCGATTAGTAAAAATAGTAAATATTCTGGATTTTAGAAGAATGATTCTGTATTAATACAGTATTCTTTACAAAGCAAAATGAATTATGGCAACCGACTATATTCTATTTGTACATGGTGTTAACACCCGTGAAAAGCAGGAACAGTATACTTATGCTGACCAGCTGTTTCGCTTAATTCAACAAGGAGTAGGCTCATCCATAAACCTAAAAAAAATTGCCCTATACTGGGGTGATATCAACCAAACAGCGCAAGATGAACTTGTCAGAAGTTTTAAACAATCAAGTGTTTGGAATCAATTGTGGTTTAAAGATTTTCGTACAAATCAACTTCTGCAATTTGCTGGGGATGCAGCGCTTTACCTCAGTCGTACAGTAGGTTCTCAAGTAGTGCAGCGTTTAAAAGAACAAGCTTTGCAAGAAATTCAAGGTTACAATCCTCAAGAAGACCGTTTGCACCTGATTACTCATAGTTGGGGAACGGTAATTTTATTTGACATTCTGTTTGCTGAACGTTGGACATTTGATAATGTTCCAGGTCATCAAGATGTGATGGCTATTCGTAATTTTCTGTTTGGATTACAACCTAGTCCTACTTCAGGAATTCGGCTGGCAAGTATTAATACAATGGGTTCACCGATCGCACTTTTTAATTTAATTAATGTCGAAGGCAGTAGTCACAATTTTAAACCTATCCTTGAAGAATTGCTAAAGAATTTATACAATATTCGAGGAAGACAGTTACCTTGGACTAACTTTATTCATCCAGGCGATCCGGTTGCTTGGCCTTTAGAAACAATATTATTCGATTCAATAGAAGAACAAAAAAAGTATTTGGATTTGCTTGATTTTCTGAATAAGAATGAGGGTTTAACTGATATAATATTTCAGCAGTTAAGTCAACAAACTTTAGCTTTAATACATGGTGGTAAGGCTCATGGTAGTTATTGGCAAAGCAAACAAGTAGCCGATAAAATTACTCAGGTGATAAAAGCTGAAGTAGCTAAGAGTAAAAATCCAGTTGCTAATCGAACTGCGAGTTAATTGGAATTAGCATTTAGGGCAATACGTTTCAGTTAAGAGGTTTTTACTGATTATTGTAGTGCGAGCATCTTGCTCGCTACGGATATATACAAACGAGCAAGATGCTCGCACTCCCCTTAACTAGGACTTACGCAAACCCCCTATATGTAGGGTGCGTTAATGCCAGTGTAACGCACCATCCCACAATATAGCGCTAACCTATTGTTCCTGTTGGGTCAACCATACCTCTAAATCAGACAGATTAGAGAAATCCAACAACGCTTCCCCCAGCAATTCTAATTGAGTGATAGATAAGGTATTAATTTGTAATAAGCTGTTACGCATTTAAATCACTTATTAAGATTGCAGGGGAGCAGGGGGGCAGGGGGGCAGGGGGGCAGGGGAGAGAATTAGACGAATTTTCTTCTGTTTCCAAACAATCCAATTTAAATGCGGAACAGCTTATGACTGACTCAGGGAGTTGTCCCACTCTACTTAAATATATGCAAAAATCCCCGGCGATAAAGCGGCGGGGATTATCAAAAAAGTTTTTTAGCTAACTAACAGTAGCCGATGCTTTTTGACTGAAAAAAGCCAAACGCACTCTTTCGGCAATTTGCGGTGGAGTTAAACCCAACTCAGCCATAGATTCATTTGGTGTAGCATGATCTACCAAAATATCAGGCACACCAACCCGAATCACAGGCACCAAAACGTTATGATCTAGCATTGCTTCTGCCACAGCTGAACCAAAACCGCCCATAACGCAACCTTCTTCCAAAGTCACCACTCGACCAATTTGTTTCGCCAAGGGCAAAATTAATTCTCTGTCCAAAGGTTTGACAAAGCGGGCATTTACCACAGTTGCTTCAATGCCATGTTCGCTGAGGATTTCGGCTGCTTGCATTGCTGGGTAAACCATTGAACCGTAGCCCAACAACAACACATCATCGCCTTGGCGCAACACTTCAGCTTTACCAATGGGCAAAGATTCCCAACCTTCTTCCATTAAAGGTACGCCGTAGCCGTTACCACGAGGATAACGCATGGCGATCGGCCCATCAGTATAATCAATTCCCGTCACGATCATCTGCTGTAATTCTGCCTCATCTTTCGGAGCCATCAGCACGATATTCGGCAAACAACGCAGATAAGCAATATCATACATTCCTTGGTGAGTCGGGCCATCAGCACCCACAATTCCCGCCCTATCCATACAGAAGAACACGGGCAATTTTTGAATGCAGACATCATGAACTACTTGATCGTAGCCCCGTTGCAAGAAAGTAGAATAAATCGCCGCGACAGGGCGCATTCCCTCACAAGCTAAACCAGCTGCCATAGTAACCGCGTGTTGTTCGGCAATACCCACATCAATATATTGTTTGGGTAATTTAGCTTGCAGTTTATCTAACCCAGTTCCCGTTGCCATTGCTGCCGTAATCCCGACAATTTTCGGGTTGTTTTCGGCTAACTTGACTAAAGTATGGGCAAAAACTTTCGAGTAAGCAGGGGGTTTGGGTTTACTGGAAGGAATGGGTTTACCAGTTGCCAAGTTAAAGGGATTTTGAGCATGATAGCCAACTTGGTCTTTTTCAGCCATCTCGTAACCCTTACCTTTCACAGTTGCCACATGAACCAGCACGGGGCCAGAATGTTTGTGTGCTTGCTTGAATGTGGAAATCAACTCTTCCAGGTCGTGACCATCCACTGGTCCCATATAGGTTAAGCCCAACTCTTCGCAAACTGCACCGACTTTCGGCACAGCTAGACGCTTCATTCCTTCTTTGATGCGATCGATCTCTGGAGACAAAGACTCACCAACAAAAGGCAAATGCTTAAATTGCTCTTCTAAGTTATCTGTAAAAAACTGTACCGGATCGCTCAGACGCATCTTGTTCAAATAACGAGAAATTGCCCCCACATTGGGAGAAATCGACATCTCGTTATCATTAAGCACGATTAACAGATTGGTTTTTGGCAAATGTCCAGCATGGTTGATTGCTTCTAATGCCATGCCTCCTGTTAACGCACCATCGCCAATTATTGCCACCACTTTAAAGTTTTCGCCTTTGAGATCTCGCGCCAAGGCCATCCCCAAGGCAGCTGAAATACTTGTGGAAGCGTGACCTGCGCCGAAATGATCGAACTTGCTTTCGCACCGTTTGAGGTATCCGGCAACACCATCTTTTTGGCGCAAGGTGTGGAAGTTGTTATATCTTCCTGTAACCATCTTGTGCGGGTAAGCTTGGTGTCCCACATCCCAAATGACTTTATCCCGATCTAAGTCTAGGGTTTGGTAAAGTCCCAGAGTCAGTTCCACTACACCCAAACCAGGCCCCAAGTGTCCTCCACTGGTCGCTACGGTTTGCAAATGCTTTTCCCGAATTTGTTGAGCAATTTGCTTGAGTTGGTGTATTGACAGACCGTGCAACTGATTTGGATGAGTGATTTCACTCAAGTGCATACTGGCCTACTCTCTCGACTATTGGATTTTATTTACATTCTTCACTTTAGAGGATTTGGGGAACTGGAGAGAGTTTTAAGTTTTGAGTTTTGAGTTTTGAGTTAAAGAGAAAGTTTTAAGTTAATCAACTTCCCCTTGTCCGAAGAGTTCCCTTGTCTCCCAGTCCCCAGTCCCCGATCCCCAGTCCCCATGTATACTAATTGTTAAGTTTCTTTATTTTTATTTCATGACAGTACAAGTTCCGACCATTGAGTTTTTTGAAGGTATTTCTGAAGAGTTGGCTGATGTGAGTTTACGTCGCGATCGTGCTACGGGTGTTAAGTCTGTACTGATGACTTTTAGGCAGTTGAAGGCTGTGGAAAGATTTAATAGCTTTACAAATAGGTTTTCTAATTCGTTGCGTTTGGTCGATTCGGAAGGAGAAATTACGGTTACGCCTAGCGATGTAAAGTTTATTTTTGGCGGGCCGGAAGGTGATGATTTAAAGCGGGTAGAATGCAAGTTTGAGATCGATCGCGATGACCACTGGGAAAGATTTATCCGGTTTATGAATCGTTATGCTGAGGCTAATGGCATGGCTTATGGAGAGAATAAATAAGCTGATTGCGGAAGTCTAAATCTTGGTTTTAGGGACTGGGTACTGGGGACTAGGGACTGGGATTTTTTAGAAATACAGTCAAATTAAACAGGTTTACTTATCACTTTATGTATGAGAAAGCCAAGATTTAAATATCGGAGGTGAAAATGAAAATAGCGATTACTGGTGGTACGGGATTTGTGGGCAGTTATTTGGTGAAAAGGTTGCAAGAGTCGGGCGATCGCATTCTCATCTTAACTCGCAGTGTCGATCGTGCTAATCGAGTTTTTCCGAAAACTGCTTTCCCAAATTTGGAAATTGTCACCTACAATCCCTTAGAATCTGGAGATTGGCAAAAGGTAATTTCTGGTTGCGATGGTGTGGTAAATTTGGCTGGTGCTTCCATTGGTGAAGGTCGGTGGACGACGGAACGAAAACAGGAAATTATTAATAGCCGAAAAATTGGCACCCAAAAGTTAGTTGAGGCTATTGCGAAAGCAGAACAAAAACCTTCAGTATTAGTAAATGCTTCGGCTATTGGTTATTATGGCACTAGCGAAACTGCTACTTATGAGGAAAATAGTCCTCCTGGTGATGACTTTTTAGCGCAAGTTTGTATTGCTTGGGAAGCAGAGGCGCAAAGGGTAAAAGATTTGGGGTTGAGATTGGTTATTTTGCGCTTTGGGGTAGTTTTGGGTATGGGTGGTGCGATCGCCAAAATGCTACCAGTATTCAAATTATTTGCCGGAGGTACAATTGGAACTGGAAAACAGTGGTTTTCTTGGGTAGAAGTCGATGATTTAGTTAACTTAATTGTCGCCGCTTTAAAACGCCAAGAAATGGAAGGAGTTTATAATGCTACTGCTCCTAATCCTGTAAGAATGACTCAGTTTTGTAACACTTTAGGAGATGTTTTACATCGACCTTCTTGGTTGCCCGTCCCCGCTTTTGCTTTAGAATTGCTCATGGGTGATGCGGCAATGGTAGTCTTGGAAGGTCAAAAAGTTTCACCAAAACGCACTTTGGAGTCCGGTTTTACTTATAAATACCCCGATTTAAAGCCAGCTTTGGAGTCTTTTTTGAGATGAGGGACTAGGGACTGGGGACTGGGGAAAAGGGGAAGTTTAGTAACTGAAAACTCTCCCTAACTCAAAAATCAAAAATCAAAACTCAACACTTTAACTGGCTTTGGAGTCTAATTTTTTGGAGATCCAGCTAGTAATGCCGCTAATTATTGCTCCAGCCATTAAAATACCAATGGCTGGGGTGAATACAGGTTCCCAGAGTTTTTGCCAGAGTTTCCAACCTAGATGAACGCCTGTTGTTTCGCCAACTACTGCGATCGCTAACCAAAAAAAACTCAGCAAAACTAGGAATAAATTGCACATCAAAGCCAAATTCAGCCAATTAAGCAATTTCTCTTTCATGATTAATCAATTAATTACCCAACAACCATTTTTGAATGCGAATTAAACTTTTCCAATCTGGTTTTCTAGTTAAACCATCTTGGATATTATCTATAATTTCTTGGCGAATTTCTGTATCTAACACCATTATTTGTTGTACAATTTCGATATGTTGACGTACTCCAGTTTGCCCAGATTCTAACATTGCTGAAGCTAAATTTACTCTAGCTTGGGGGTCTTGGGGGTTTAATTTTACTGCGGTTTTAGCAGCTTTTAAAGCGTTGTTTGGTTGATTTTCTAGTAAGTATAACCAAGCTAAACAAGTCCAAGAAGCGCTACTTTTAGGAGTGCGATCGCAAAGATCCTTAAACACTGGAATTAATGCTTTTGGTTCCTCTCCAGCTTTGTAACGTTCTATAGCCGATTCAAATAAAGATTCTACAGATTGAGTCATGCCGATTTGGGATTTTGAATTGATCTAGAGAATAAATTTGGGTCTGAGGGAGAATTTTAGATTTCAGACCAAAATAGAGAGCTAAAATCTAAAATTGCTCCGTTGCCTATTATTAAACAGCAAAAGATTTTCCACAACCACAGGTTTGACTGGCATTGGGGTTAGTAAATTGGAAACCGCCACCGATCATAGAATCGCTGAAGTCAAGCATCAGACCGTAGATGTAAAGTAAACTTTTGCGATCGCACACCAACTGGAAGCCATCATAATCGAAAACGTCATCCTCTTCCCGAATAGTGCTAGGCTCAATAAAGTCCATTGTGTAGGACATTCCAGAGCAACCGCCTTGGCGCACACCTACCCTTAGACAGAGGTCTTTACCTTGTTTATCCCTTAGAAGTTTTAGTTGCGCGAGGGCGCTATCGGTTACTTGTAGACCTTTTTGTTGAGATTGAGTTGCTGTAGACATGGGTTTGTGCTACTCCTTAAAAATGCCAGATCGCATCGACTGTATTTGCCTATCATTACATTTTATCCGGCTTAGTAGAATTGGTGAATGAATCTTGGATTTTAGGATAAATTTTCTAAACATCAAAGATTTCTAGGGTAGTAATAACCTAAAGTTGCTAGTTATATCCATTGAGGTTGGTAATAATTGGTAGTGGGAGGTGTAGGAGATGTAAAATTATGCAACTGTCCGCTACCCTACCGAAACAAAAGTAAAGTCCAAACACAATCAGGGGTTTTGGGTGTAGTGTGTAGAGAAAGGGAGTTTTTCTTCTGTAACTTGAGCAGATAGATTCATCCAAAAACTCAACTGCTTCTCACGTTAAGTCCCTGAGCATAAATTCTCAGACAATTTCTCAGACAATATAGTTTCTTCTTTTGCCTTGTTCTATGACAACTTTTAATCGCTCTACCTATCGTCGGTTAAATAATTTAAATCAAATTCCCAGCGTTTGGGAGGGCGATCGCCGACATTTTTCTGCTAATGTCGAGTCTGACTATGACGGGCAAAAAGAATGTATTGTCTGGGTGGATGGTAGTCAGGGAGTTGTCCGGGCGATGGATGTGGTAAGCTCGGAAGTAGGCCCGGAAGCGATTGTACGGACTTTGTTACGGGCGATGGAGTATCCGCAAGGGCCTGTGAAACCGGGTAGACCACAAAAAATTGTAGTACGCGATCGGGAAATTCAATTTTACTTAAGAGGCATATTGCAAGATTTAGGCATTGCTATTGAATATGTCCCTAATTTACCGTTAATTGATGAACTATTTCGGGAATTTGAAGAAGATCAAAACTCGCAACCGCCAATTTTGCCTCCTCAGTACGCCGCACAATTAATGGAAGTAGCTGAAGAAATTTGGCACAATGCTCCTTGGGAAATTTTAGAAGAACATCAGATAATTGCGATCGAGATTAATAAATGGGACATTCAAACTTTATATATCTCGATCTTAGGAATGTTAGGCAAAGAATACGGTATTTTGCTATACCGTTCTTTGGATTCTTTGAAACAATTTCGCGCTTCCGTATTACAACAGCAAGATAGTTCGATCGAACAACTAGAAGAAGCTTTTCTCAAACAAGATTGTTTATTTATCACCTTTGAAAGAACCGAAGATTTATTTGAAGAATACGACGAAGAAGACCTTGACCTAGCAGATTTATCATTGTCAGAAGTCGAACCCAATTTTGGTAATATTCATCCTTTAGAAGGTTTAAGAGCTTCTTTATTTGAAGAAGAAGCATTAACAGTTTTTGTCGCCCTCACAGCTTTAAATCGGTTTTTGCGCCAACATCGTCGTCAACTCTCTGTAGATGACATAGATGATATCCCGAAAATTAATAGTAACTACCGCATTACTCTGCCCCAAGTATCGGAAACAAATCAAGTAATATCTGTTAAAGTAGCAACTTTACCAGAGGTAACAGAAGAATTGTGGGAAATGGCTAATTCCCAAGATTTAGATGACCTCGAAGATGAAGATGATGTTTTCTCGCCTGCATTACGTGATGATTTAATTCCGCCAGATTCTTTTGTCAGTATTGGCATGGTTACATGGGAAATGATGGATGATTTGCGTTCTCATTTACATAGCAATCAAATAAATGAAACTCTGTCCAAAACAGGGGATGGTTTCCCAGTAATTTTAATCCAAACTTCTCGCCCCAAAGCATTAACTTTAATTCAAGAAATTGAAGCCGCAGGTGGTTTACAAACTATGTTCTTTAATCCTGGGGAAGACCCTTTTGAGGACGATGTTTATGACTTAGGTATTTTGCAAACTAAAGATGGGGAAATGTACCTGTTTGGTGAGTTTAATCAAAACGATCCTATACATAAAGAAGCTTTGAAAAAATGGGATTCTCGCATCAAGAAAACTAAAGGCACTTGTGGTTTATTGATTGCTAGAGGATTAAAAGGTGCTTCTAGAGGAAATCCGAAATTACCAGATATGATGGCTTTGTTTTCTGCTAAATACATATCCCACGAAGAAGCAGGTTTAGGAACTTTAGAAAAGATAACAATAACTCAATTCCAGTTAGAATAATTTCCGTTACCGTTTGGTTAAAGGAGAAAGGTGTGATTATTCCTTTCTCTTTTAAATTTTAATATTTTGATTTTTTAGCATTTAATTATTCCTGTTTAAATAGTATAACCTCTAAATTTTTAATCGTATTGAGCTTGGGGCGATCGAATAAAAACTGTATTTAAAGCTACTAAAAAAAACTATTTCGATAGTTAATTTAATCTTAAATATTGTTAGGTGTTTTGTCTAACATAAGTTAATATATATAGGTGTTTTCTCTAATGTAAAGTTTAGTAACAGAAAGTAGAATAATCTAGAGTCAATTACTTTTAGTTATGGAAGTTATAAGAATCCAATGAAACCGCAACTAGAATATCAAAGTGTCAATCTATCTAAAGATAGAGAAATTGAATCTCTAGCTAAACAATGGGCTAAAAAATATGTTCGGAAATTAGAAGAGCATACAGACAGTTTAGATGAAAATAGAGAACTATCTACTAAAAATCAGCGTTTATCAATAGCGGAAAAACTACGCTACTCGCTGCGAAATATTAGCTTACAAGCTTGGAATAAAACTGAATACTTGATTGGTCAAGAGATAGAAAGACATCAAATTAATCCTAAACTAATAGATCCTTGGCAAATTTCCGAAGAGGTTTTTAATATATTTGAAAAAACTTTGGAAATATATGCTCAAACGTTGTCACCGCAGTATTTATCAAGAATTATCAGTCCCTATTTAGGAGCAATTCGTAAGAAACACACGGCGATCGATCCGAGAGTAATTGGTTTTGTGAGTATGCAGTTCCATTACACCGGATTAATGCTAACAGAAGACCTTTCAATGCGAAATAAAAATGAGTTATTAACTTATTTAAAAGTGATTGACGATCATTTGTATATGCCGTTGCAACGTGCATACGATGCCGCAGCTAATCAAGATTATAACTCGCAAAGTTTGATGGTCGTGCAACAACTATTACCAGCAAGTACAGAAATTGCTAGAAATATTTGTGAAAGAGTTATAGAGTTATATCCAAACTATTCAACTTACTCAGGTAGTTTGAAAAATCCTGTGGTAAAAACTGCCACTATCCGCGATGTAGAAATGTTTCAAGTATACTTGTGGGTGTGCGTTCTCGAAAATAGTGTTGCGGCAATTCAACAAGAGTTATTTCCTTTATGTGTCATGATTTATCCCACTTTAAAAGTCCGCTGGGAATTAGTCAGACAAATGATTAATTTGTTAGGTAAGGAAATAAGTAGTCGTTTAGGAAGAGAACAACAGCAGTTATTTATACCATATTTTCAAGCTTTGCGAGAGATGTTTTCCCCGGAAGTATTCCCGGAAAGTTTAACAGAAAGAGTCTGAAAAAAGAGAATAACAGTGTAGTGATTTAATCAGTTACCTAATCTTGCCTGCCAGTGTGGGAAAAAAGACAGTGTGATATTAAAATATGTGAAGAAACTGAGCAGGGAAGACTGAATGCGAGTTGCAATTGTTGGTGCGGGATTAGCGGGAATGGCGACAGCGATCGATCTAGTCGATGCTGGATGCGAAGTGGAAATTTTTGAATCTCGTCCCTTTGTCGGGGGTAAAGTTGGTAGCTGGGTAGACGCGGAAGGCAACCATATCGAGATGGGTTTGCACGTCTTCTTCGGTTGCTACTATAATCTATTCGAGTTAATGCGGAAAGTGGGAGCAGCGGAAAATTTACTTCTGAAAGAACATACCCACACTTTTGTTAACAGAGGTGGCGTGACAGGTGCGTTAGATTTTCGGTTTATTACTGGTGCGCCTTTTAATGGTTTAAAGGCATTTTTTACGACTTCGCAACTTTCTTTACAGGATAAAGTGCAAAATGCGATCGCGCTAGGTACAAGTCCCCTAGTTCGTGGTTTAATCGACTTCGAGGGAGCGATGAAAACGATCCGTGATCTTGATAGAATTAGCTTTGCGGATTGGTTTAGAAGTCACGGGGGATCGAATGGTAGTTTAAAAAGAATGTGGAATCCGATCGCTTATGCGTTAGGATTCATCGATACAGAAAATATTTCCGCCCGTTGTATGCTGACAATCTTCCAGTTTTTCGCTGCAAAAACGGAAGCTTCCGTATTAAGAATGTTGTCAGGTTCACCTAATGAATACCTACACAAACCAATCGTTAACTATATAGAAGAACGAGGCGGAAAAATTTATACTCGTCGTCGTACCAGAGAAATTTTGTTTGCAGAAGAAGCGGGAAAAACCAAAGTTACAGGGTTAGTAGTTGCGAACGGAGAAAGCGAAGAAACTATTACTGCTGATGCTTATGTTTGTGCTTGCGATGTTCCCGGAATTCAAAGACTTTTACCGCAAGAATGGCGCAAATGGCAAGAGTTCGACAATATTTATAAGTTAGAAGCTGTACCTGTGGCGACAGTGCAAATGCGCTTTGATGGATGGGTGACAGAATTAGAGAATAACCCAGCTAGTCAAAAGTTCGAGCACGCTTCTGGGATTGATAATTTACTTTATACCGCAGATGCAGATTTTTCCTGTTTTGCTGATTTAGCATTAACTAGTCCAGAGGATTATTATCGAGAAGGACAAGGTTCTTTAATGCAATTAGTGTTGACTCCGGGCGATCCTTTTATTAAAGAGAGTAATGAAGCGATCGCAAATCACGTCCTTAAACAAGTACATGACCTTTTCCCCTCTTCCCGCAAATTAAACATGACCTGGTATAGTGTAGTGAAACTCGCCCAATCTCTCTATCGAGAAGCACCAGGAATGGATCTTTATCGTCCAAATCAAAAAACCCCAATTCCCAACTTTTTCCTAGCAGGTAGTTACACCCAACAAGATTACATTGATAGTATGGAAGGTGCAACGATTTCGGGAAGACAGGCGGCGAAAGTAATTTTAGATCAGAAACAATAGATGATAATTCAAGTTGCTAGTTATGAATTTAAGTGTTTTTGATCCCCCTAAATCCCCCTTAATAAGGGGGACTTTGAATTCGGTTCTCTCCTTAACAAAAATGAATTGGAATCCAGTTCCCCCCTTCTTAAGGGGGGTTAGGGGGGATCGAACACCAATTACCAACTACCCATTACCAATTAGCAATTATTAAAATGACAGACTGGTTAGAACATAGTGTACAAGTAGAAGTAGCAGTGCCGATCGAATTCGCCTGGAATTTGTGGTCAGATTTGGAACAAATGCCCCGGTGGATGAAATGGATTGAATCGGTTCATGTTTTAGAAGAAAATCCCGATTTATCACGGTGGAAATTGGCAACAGGAAACCTGAATTTTACTTGGTTATCACGGATTTTAAAAATAATTCCCCATCAAATTATTCAATGGGAATCTGTTGATGGTTTACCGAATAGAGGTGCGGTGAGATTTTACGATCGACATGGTAGCAGCATTGTTAAATTAACAGTAGCTTACGGCATTCCCGGTTGGTTGGGTAAATTAATGGATAATTTGTTTTTAGGTAGAGTTGTCGAGTCAACAATTCAAGCAGATATGGAAAGATTTAAGGAATATGCACTAGCAGCTTATGGTAAATCTTAAGTGAGGTGCTGGGGGTAGGAGTATTGCCTTAATCTAGATCCGCTCTTTGTTTAATGCTAGAGTTAGAAGAGAAAGAATAGATTATGATATGGCTCTACTTTTGTGAATAAAAAATATGAAACAACTTTCATTATTTCCTGAAGAGGGAGAGGAACTTGAAAATGAGTCTATTGATATATGTGATTGGGGAACATTTAAAGATAGCTTAAAAGCTCCTATTCATAGTTGGTTTACTTATCCAGCTGGATTTTCTTATAAAGCTGTTGAATCCAGTATTACACAATATGAAATTAAGCCATTAGAATTTATATATGATCCTTTCATGGGATCGGGTACAACTAATGTTGTAGCTAAGAAATTAGGCATTAGTTCTTATGGCTGTGATGCTCATCCTTTTGTTTTTAAAATAGCACAAACTAAATTAAATTGGGATATTAAGCTCTCAGATGTTTCGACAGCAATTAAAAAACTTTTTGCTCTAATTGATGAAACTCAAAATCAATTGAATGGGAAAGTTGTTTTAGAAGATATCTTTCCAGAATTAGTTTTAAAATGTTATGAATCAGAAAATTTATTTAAGTTATTGTTAATTCGAGATAGCTTGTTTGGTTCCGATATAAGCCAGGAAATGAAACAATTTTTGATGGTATCTTTAACTTATTTGCTGAGAGAAGTTTCTACTGCTGCGACAGGCTGGCCTTATATTGCTCCTAATAAAACCAAAATAAAATCTTCAACCAAAGATGTATTTTCAGAATTTCAGATTGTTACGTTCAAAATGGTAAAAGATATAGAACTAGTGATTAGAGAAGCTGAAGAAAGCTATTTTTTAGCTAAACATAATTTGTTTAATATAGATTCGAGAAACACCAAAGAATATATTGAGGATAATAGCGTAGATCACATATTTACATCTCCTCCATATTTAAATAATTATGATTATGCAGATAGAACTCGTTTAGAAATGTATTTTTTTGGTTATGCAAAAAATTGGGCAGATATTACTCAAAAAGTGAGAAAAAAACTAATGACTTCGGCTACCACACAAACATTGAGGGGTGATACTCGATATATTCTTTCCCAAAAACTACAATGCTATGCACCTAAAATCTATAATATCCTTGATTCAGCCATAGAAGACTTAGGAAAAATTAGGTTAACTAAAGGAGGGAAAAAAAATTATGATTTGGTTGTAGCTGGCTATTTTAATGATATATTTGAAGTCTTGCAAGATTGCTATCGAGTTTTAAAACTGGGGAAGAAAGCTATTTTTGTATTAGGAGATTCTGCACCTTATGGAGTTTATTTACCAACAGATGAATTGATCGGAGAATTAGGAATTGCGGTAGGCTTTTCCAGCTACAAAATTGATGTTTTAAGGACAAGAGGTGAGAAGTGGAAAAAAAATCCTCAACGACATACTGAAAAATTAAGAGAATCGATTGTTACTTTAACTAAAGAGTGAAAAGTGATGAATGATCCAGAGGAGGTACAAAACCCCGGTAGTGCTTTAGGTGAAGCAATTGGCTCTGAGCTAGAAAAAGCCCTAAATAATTTCCTCAAAGAGATTGTAGAACAGGAAGGATATCACTTCATTAGTAAAGGAGTAGGAACAACAAAGCAAGGAAAGCAAAGAAAAATATTAGTTATGTACGATCGATTTGGTACAGAGTATAAAATTGATGCTGTTATTGCTAATCAAGCAATGCAGCCTATTATTTTATTTGAATCAAAATATCTTCGCTATACTAAGCATAATCGTGATAAAGGCAGTTGGATTTGTAATGCTCATTCCGCCTTAAGAAGAAGATATTCTAGTATCAGAAGTTCAATTGCTGTATTAGCAGGAAACTGGACAAGAACTTCTTTGGCTATGATGAGCAGTTATGATATTAATGTCTTTATGATTAGTTTTTCATTAATTTGCGAACTACTAAATAAACACCATATTGAATTTAATTGGCGAGAAAAAGATAGAAATGTAGCTTCTCAAGCTTGGTTTAAATATCAACAATTGAGTTTAGAGGAGAAAACTATAATCGGGGAAGAAATGATTGCTCCGATAAGAAATAATTTGTCAGAAAGCGTTTTGCATATTTTGGATAATTCTATAACTAGAGAAGTTGATAAAATTTCTATGGAGATCCATTCCAATCTAGGAGAAGTAAAAAGATATGAATTTCCCAATATTAATGAGGCTATTTCATTTTTAAATATGGATGATTTAACTGACGCATTTCTGACTACTGATTCCATAACTTTATTCGAGCCACCTCCTAATTTGAGTAGTTAACAAGAGCTTCGATCCTAGCCATCCTTAGTATTTGTAACCTTAAGTACTTTTTTTTGTGATGAGTGAGGCGATCGCACTCACCAAAACTTCAGGTTCAACGGGTTTTGAGATATGCTGTTGAAATCCTGCGGTTAAAGCTTGTTGTCGATCGACTTCTCTAGCATAAGCAGTCAGAGCAATTGCGGAAATTTGTCCCCCGCGTTCTGGTGGCAATTCTCTGATCTGGCGCATGAGCATATAACCATCTATGTCTGGCATTCCAATATCGCAGACTAAAATATCTGGTAAAGATTGCTCGATTTGCAAGAGAGCTTCCACTGCTGTTTGAGCAGTTCTTACAGATGCTCCCGCTTGCTCTAAAATGAACGATACAATGTCTTTGATATCTGGCTCGTCATCCACAACCAAAATTTTTAATTGAGACAGACAAGTAATTTGGGGATTTTGTGGATTATCCTGTAAAGTTGCAGAGGGAACGGGCATTAATGGTAAATTAATCGTAAAAGTAGCTCCTAACCCTTGACCTGGACTTTCGGCTTGAACGGTTCCCCCATGTAATTCAACTAGATGATGGACGATCGCCAACCCCAATCCTAAACCCCCAAATCGGCGCGTTGTGGTACCATCTTCTTGCCGGAAATACTCAAATACGTAAGGTAAAAACTGTGGATCGATGCCTTTACCTGTATCTCTGACTTGAATTTGAGCGTAATTATCGATTTGTTTTAACTCAATTTCTACCTTTCCTCCAGAAGGCGTAAATTTTACAGCATTGGAAAGCAAGTTCCAAAGTACCTGTTGCAAACGGGCAGAATCACCTATCACTTGTCCGACACTAGGAGCGAAAATGGTGTAAATCTGAATCCCCTTTGCTTGAGCGGCGAGTCTGACAGTTTCGATCGCAGCTTCCACAATGTTAACTAGCTGAACTGGATTGGGATACAACCCCAACTTACCTTGCAAAATACGGGAAACATCGAGCAAATCGTCAATTAGTTGAGTTTGTAACTTGGCATTGCGTTCAATAGTTGCTAAAGCTGCCATAGTCTTTTGCTCGTCGAAACTACGTGATTGCAGAAGTTTTGCCCAACCGAGAATGGGATTGAGAGGCGATCGCAATTCATGAGACAATACTGCTAAAAACTCATCTTTAATTCGGTTTGCGGCTTCTGCTTGTTCCCTAGCTACTTTTTCTCGCGCCAATAGTTGTTCCCGTTCCGCTTCTGCTTGTTTGCGATCGGTAATATCGGTATGAGTTCCCAACATCCGCAGCGGTTTATCTTCACTATCCCAAGAGACAATCCTACCAACCGAAAGAATCCATTTCCAATCGTTTAATTTAGTTTGCTGTCTGAATTCTACTCGGTATGTATCGCACTTACCTGCAATGTAATCTTGGTAGACTTGATAAACCAAAGCTACATCATCGGGATGTAGACGATCGCGCCAAAAAGCATTTGTTTCCTGAAACTCTTCCGGTTCATAGCCTAACATCAGAGCATATTCTGGAGAAACGATCGCATCACCCGTTTGCACATTCAAGTCATAAAGCCCTTGATTTGCTGCCATCAAAGCCAAGCGGAGACGTTCTTCACTAGTACGCAAAGCTTCTTCGGCACGTTTGCGATCGCTAATGTTAATGAAACTCGCTACCGCCCCCACAATTTGTCCGTTGTTGAGTAAGGGTGCAGCGCTCACTAAAATATCATAGTAGCTGCCATCGTTTCTAACCATGCGTGACTCGATCGCATAACTTTCCTCTCCCTTGAGGGCTTTGGAAATGGCATAATCTTCTAAAAGAATCAAATTTCCATCTGTATCATAAGCCGTTCCCCAGTTCAGCAGATCGAAATCAAGAATAGTACCGTTTGGGTCTTGTTGTGCCAGTCGTCTAGCTTGGGGATTAGCAAAAGTTAATTTTCCTTCAGCGTCGCAGACAATTATCGCATCAGCAGTATATTTCAGAATTGTTTCCAACAAAAACCTTTGTTCTTGTAGGGCTGCTTCTGCACAGTGACGTTCCTCAATCTCCTGTTGTAGTTGCTGATTGAGTTCTAGCAGTTCGATCGTCCGTAACTGAACTCTTGCTTCCAAATCGTTTTGAAAATGCCTTAATTCAGCTTCAATTCGCTGACTTTCCTTGATTTGTGCCTGTAATGCCTGATTCGCTTGCTCCATTTGAGCAGGACTGGGCAATGCTAACGCTTTTGGCACCAGAGGCACAAGCTCTAAAGCTGTATACATTGAGACTATAGCAGTTCCCGCCTTAATCGCCCCAGATAACCAGTAGGTAGGATACCAAAGCGTCCAAATTTCGGCAATATGGGTTGTACCACAGGAAATAATGAAAGCGGCAAATAACAAAAATATCCAGTGAAAAGGTAAATCTTGTCGCTTGCGAACGAAATAAAATAACGTCAAGGGAATGGAATAGTAAGCAAACGCAATAATGGCATCGGAAATCAAATGCAACCAAACTAAACTCGGTTTCCAAAGATAACAGTGACCATGAGGAATGAACGATCCAGACCCGAATAAGTTGATGATAACGTCGTGCATAAAATAAAAGAGCAGTCTAAGAGGAAAATAATCTTTGAGAACCCGACAAAGTTAATAAGCTATATCAACATATTTAAAAGATATATGTGCTTTTTCTTACCATTGAAACTTATTTTTTCTGAATTAAAAATCTCTCTTAAGACAGAGTGTTTTAGGACTAAAGCTACGTATCACACTTAAATTTTGTACCACGAGGCAGAGCCTCTGTTTCTCGTTCCCAGGTTCAACCTGGGAACGAGATATGGGAGGTTCTACCTCCATTGCTGCCAGATTTGAAATTTTGTACCACGAGGCGGAGCCTGGAGTTTCTCGTTCACAGGTTGAACCTGGGAAAGAGGTGTGGGAGGTTCTACCTCTATTCCATTCGGTAAAAGCGGCTCTTTAATTATAGCTATGCACTATTTTATTTTTACTCGATTAAACTCAGAGCAAAATTAGATATTACCAAGCGGGATCGACAAATAAGTTAATTATTAATTCTTCCTTTCCTGGGGGAACTGCGGTGATGCAAGCACGAATACAATTACCATCTTCTAATTCGACTTCGCAGGCGTGACAGGAACCCATTAAACAACCTGTGGGAATCATTACTCCAGCACGGTTTGCTACTTTTAGTAAGGGTTCTCCTACTTCAGCTTCTACGGTGATATTATCGGGGAGGAAACGAATTTTGGTCATTGGTTATTTGTTGGTGTTAATTAATTGGGTAGAATGGGTTTTAAATCAAGATTACTTTGGACTACATCGGCGATCGCATCTAGCACAGCTTCTCTTTGTTCTCGGTAATTAGAAATTCCGGTAGGTAAGGAATGCAAACCCCGTTGTTGGCGCAATAAATTTAACCAAGCACGCCGCCAAGGGCCATTATCAAAAATCCCATGTAGATAAGTTCCTAAAACCGATTCTGTAGAGTCAACCATACCCAAATAAGGGTCATCAAATAAAGGTTTTATACCTTGACTTTCCAGTTGACGAGAGCGACCTTGATGTATTTCGTAACCAGAAATCGGTAAACCGACTTGAGGATAATTAGATGTAACTTGCCGTTGACGGACAACTTTTTGGGGAGTAATTAAAGTGGTTAAAGGTAATAATCCCAAAGCTTCACAACGTTGAGAATCGTTACCTTCAAGTCCTTCAGGATCGGCAATAATTTTTCCTAACATTTGATAACCACCGCAAATTCCCAACACTGTACCACCGGAAGCGACATATTCTTTAATTGCTTCTGCCATTCCTGTTTGTTGCAGAATGGTATAGTCTGCGATCGTGGCTTTTGTACCAGGAATAATTACCGCATCAGGATGACCTAAATCTTGCTTTGGACTGACGTATCTGAGATTAACTGTAGATTCTGCTTCTAAAGGATCGAAATCAGTAAAGTTAGAAATTCTCGGCAGACGAATTACGGCAATTGTAATATCACCTTTAGTTTTTTTGGTAGGACGTTCAAATAAATCTAAAGAATCTTCTGCGGGAAAATCATGTTCGATCCAAGGAATTACACCAATAACCGGAATGCCTGTATATTTTTCTAACCATTCTATTCCTGGTTGTAAAAGGCTGCGTTGTCCGCGAAATTTGTTGATAACTATGCCTTTAATTAAAGCTCGTTCTTCTGGGTCTAATAATTGTAATGTTCCAATTATGTGAGCGAAAGCTCCACCGCGATCGATATCCACAACTAAAATTGTATTAGCATTCAAGTGACGAGCTACCCGCATATTAGTTAAATCGCGATGTTTCAAATTAATTTCTGCCGGACTTCCCGCACCTTCACAAATTACTAAATCGTATTCTGCGCTTAAAGCTTGTAAAGAGTCAGTAATTGCTTGCCAACCTGGTTGAAAATATTGTTCATAATATTCTAAAGCTGTGGCTCTGCCTACAGGTCTGCCTTTAATAATTACCTGTGAGGTCATATCGCCTTGGGGCTTGAGTAAAATGGGATTCATTTCCACAGCGGGAGTAATGCCAGCTGCCCAAGCTTGGACTGCTTGTGCGTGTCCGATTTCTCCCCCATTAGTGGTGACGTAGGCGTTGAGAGCCATATTTTGACCTTTGAAGGGTGCTAAACGCCAACCTCGCTTGGAGAGGATGCGACAGAGTGCAGCGGTGATGAGTGATTTTCCTGCGTGGGAGGTAGTACCCACAACCATAATTGCTTTCATAATTTTTGGGGATTGGGGATTGGGGACTGGGGATTGGGGATTGGGGCAATTCATGAATTGCCCCTACGATTGGGGACTGGAATTTTTTAATATGTTAGTTAAGTGTTTCAGAAATTAATTAAGTTTTCTTGGCACCGTAAATTAGGAGAGGGTTTAATTAAAAACTTTTTGTTATCTAAAGGGGCAATCTTAACCATTTAGTTAAAAACTGATAGATTCGATCGCGCCAAGAAGCTGGAGGTATTTCGACACCTTGACTAGACAATTTACCAATGATTTCATGTCCTAGAGGTGTGAGACGAAAGCTATTAGTAATGCCTTGTCCATCGACTTCGCGACGTAAAACTCCGACTTGAATCAGCCACAACAAAGAGTTATCTGTAATTAATTCTGAGAGTTGGCGTTTGGTAAATTGATTTTTGCTGCCATTAACACCAGCAATTTCTTGAAAGTCTACGCTTCGCGATCGCATGATGGTGAATAATAGCATTCGGAACGGGGATACACGGAGCGATCGCTCTGCACGTTCGATGGTTTTTTGGGAATAGGAAAGGGAATTAGTTGCTGTTTGTTTTACCAAGTTCATTGATAAGAAAGGAATTGAGGATCGAACACTCAAGGTTTATTTATTATCATAAGTCTTTTTTGTCTAAAGCAGTGACCGGGACTACAAAATTTCCTGCTCATGGGAAATGTAAAATAATGTAAAATCCAGATTGAGAAACAATTGATTACTCAAAAGGAAGCTGAAATCATGACTTTAGCAGTCGGTACGGATGCACCAGCATTTACAGCCAAAGACACCAATGGTAATACTGTTTCGCTATCTGACTTAGCAGGTAAAACAGTGGTGTTATATTTTTATCCCAAAGACGATACTCCTGGCTGTACCAAACAAGCTTGTAGTTTTCGTGATGCTCAAGAAGATTACCAAAGCAAAGATGTGGTTGTATTAGGAGTCAGCGCAGATGATGAAGCTTCGCACCAAGCATTTACACAGAAATACAATTTAAATTTTCCCCTTTTAGCTGACACTAATAAAGAGCTAATTCAAGCTTACGATGTTGATGGTGGTGGTTATGCCAAGCGAGTTAGTTATGTAATTAGTCCCGATGGCAAAATCATTCATGTTGACGCTTCTGTAAAAACTGAGACTCATGCTCAAGATATTTTAGCAGCATTAGGTTTGTAGTAATTTTTCTAGTGCGAGATCCCCGACTTCTTCAAGAAGTCGGGGATCTTTGTGGTTCACTGTGTAGTAGTTGTGTTTTCAGTGGGACTGTTGGAGTTTAAGCGATCGATCAATCTGTCAGGAATTTGCAAACGTTGGCGTTGTATAGCGCGGAACTGAGTAGCAGCTTCATCGACATTTTGCTTTTGTTCCTGATTGAATTCTTCGATCGATTGACTAGGACGCAAATTATTGTTATGGATTAAATTAAGAGGGTCGAAAGTTTGACCTGTTCCACCGTTAATTGCATCTCCTTGTCTTTGAAAGTCTTGACTAGGATCGGTATTCAAAGTTTGAGCCAAAGTTGCTTCTGGCAATAGCGAAATTGAGAAACTTGTTCCTGCTAATAAACCGAAAGCTATTTTGGTGAGAGACTGAAATTGCATTGTAATTTTCCTCCTCACTATTTAATAAATTAGTTTAAGCAAATCTCCGGCGTAACAATGGCTGAATGCTCAAGAATGCTACTACATCAAGTAGTAAAAGTATTAGGAGCGTACCACCTAATGATACATTACCCCAAGGAGCTTGCATCACCACACTACCAAGACTCCAATCGCTGTGCAAGTAAAGATAACGAATGGGTTCAATAGCAAAACTTAGGGGATTGAGAGAGGAGATAAACTGCAACCATTTTGGCATAAAAGAGAGAGGAGCCAAAGCGGTACTAGCAAACAATAAAGGTAAGTTAGTAACAAAAATCACGGCAATTAATTCAATGTGTCCGGGTAAAGCGAAAGCCAAACCCAAACTTAAAGCAGTGACACCCAATACTAACAAAAGAATGATTGCTGCAATGACGCTTAAATCCAGGATATCAGGTAAACCTGCACCTAAAAAAGCGCTAGTGGCAATGATGGCGATCGTCTGAACAGCACTAAGAGTAATGATAAAGATTGCGGAAGCGAGAACGATCGAATACCGACTAGCCAAAGGCGCAACTAACAAACGGTTCAAAAAGCCAAATTCGCGATCGAACATCACAGGCAAACCTGCATTTAGCGCCCCACTAAAAGCAGTAAAAACAATCACACCTGCCGCCAAAAATTGACCGTAATTAGTATCATTACCAAACAAACCTTTGGGAGCATTTTGAAACAAAGCCCCAAACAAAATCAACCAAATCAGAGGTTGAATCACCCCAGCAATCAAAGTAGAAGGTCGCCTTTGCAGCTGAATAAACAACCGACGAGTCAAAGCCAAAGTTTCCTGAACAAACTCTCCCAAAAACCCAGAAGAACCTACCTCAGAAACCTGACCCGACTCAAAACTAACATTAGACTTTGGACTTAAAGTACTACTCATTTTCTTCCTCTTTTTTCTCTCTGTGTCCTCTGCGTCTCTGCGGTTCAAAAAAAAATCTTATTTCATACTTTGCTTTTTCTCAGCCTTCAAATCTCGACTACTGACAGCCGCCAACTCAGCATCCATCAAAGTTTTACCAGTAGCCGCCAGATAAACATCATCCAAACTAGGGCGAGATTGAGCAATACCAAAAGTAGGTAAACCTGCCGCTTGTAAAGCTTGCTGAATCACAATTAAAGCATCATTTTGCGGAGTTACCACCAAATTCAAGGAATTACCCTGAGCGTTATTAATAATCACCTCTTGCACAAAAGGCAGAGATTTCAACATATCTTTAGCTTTTTCGGCTTCTTCCATTGGGGAAAACTCGCGGATGCGGAGAGTAACGCGATCGCCACCCACGCGATCCTTCAACTGGGAAGGAGTACCGGAAGCGATGACCACACCTTTATCGATGATAGCGACGCGATCGGCTAAAGCATCAACCTCTTCCAAATAGTGGCTAGTGAGTAAAACTGTAGTTCCCGCATCGCGCAACTGACGCAGAATATCCCACATTACCACCCGACTTTCGATATCTAATCCTACCGTTGGTTCGTCCAAAACCAAAAGATCCGGTTTGTGCAATAACCCTGCTGCCAAGTCTAACCGCTTGCGGATACCACCGGAATAGGTGCCAGATTTTTTATCAGCGTATTCCTGCAAACCCAAAGTATCGATCATTGCGTCGATCCGTTCTTTGGCGAACTTACCCGGTAAATGGTAGAGAGCGGCTTGCAGTTGCAGCAGTTCTCTTCCCGTGAGAATCTTGTCGAGAGCGACTTCTTGGGCGACATAACCGATACGTTGACGCGCCAGCTTAGGGTTGTTAATTACGGAAATGCCCGAAACCTCGATTTTGCCTGCATCTGGCATCGCCAAGGTACAGAGACATCTAATTGTAGTAGTTTTGCCTGCACCGTTTGGCCCCAAAAGACCAAAGATTTCTCCCGGTTCTACTTGAAAGGATACATCCTTCACGGCTTTGGTGTTGCCGTAGCTTTTTTGGAGATTTTGGATAATCACTGCGGGAGCCATAGTTGTCCCAATTTAATAATTCGCAACAATGTTTAATTTTATTGTAGCGGGGACGGGAGATGGTACGTTGTTGCGCTTCAGCGCTAGATTTTAGCGCTGAAGCGCAACAACGTACCTAAGTCAAATTTTCAGGAGTTTCTGGGAAAAATAAGTTTAGGCGTACTCAGCTAATTCTTAAATATGCTTTACTGTTCTAATCCCAGTTGCTCGAATCCGTTCAATCCTGATAGTAATAAGTTTTGCCAAAGTTGCGGTTCGCAATCTCTCAATTCTTTATTTATAAATCGCTTTCGTGTGTTGCAACTTTTGGGCGAAGGGGGATTTGGTAGGACTTATGAGGCTATAGATACTCATAAAATGAATGATGCTTGTGTAATTAAACAATTTGTCCCCCAAGTTGAAGGAACAGCAGCACTAGAAAAAGCAACAGAACTTTTTAAACAAGAAGCCAAACGATTATTTGATTTAGGCGAACATCCCCAAATTCCCAGATTGATTGCTTATTTTGAAGATAATAAACGTTTGTATTTGGTACAAGAGTTTATTCAAGGGCAAAATTTATTACAAGAATTGCATCAACAAGGAGCTTTTAGCGAGGAAAAGATTACCCAATTATTGCATGAATTGTTACCTGTTTTGCAGTTTGTTCATGAACGAGGCGTAATTCACCGAGATATTAAACCAGAAAATATTATGCGTCGTCAAGATGGCAAGTTAATGTTAATTGATTTTGGTGTTTCTAAACAGGCGACGGGAACGGTTTTAACTAAAGTTGGAACGATGGTTGGTACGCCTGGATATGCGCCGATGGAACAAATGCGGGGTCAAGTTTTTCCCGCTAGTGATTTATATAGTTTGGGTGTAACTTGTATTAGGTTGTTAACTAATTGTTTGCCAGACATTTATGATAACCTCTATGATGCTCTAAACCGTAGTTGGTTATGGAAAAAGTATTTGCCAAGTACTAATAATGTCAGCAATCAATTGGAGCAAGTTTTAGATAAATTGATTCAAGATTCTGTGAAAGAGCGATATCAATCTGCTCAGGAAGTACTTCAAGACCTAGAAAGCAACATTTATTACAAGCAAGGGCTAGAGAATGGACAACGAGGCAAGTACAGAGAAGCAATAGACTGTTTCAATAAGGTAATTCGCATTAATCCTGATAATACTGAAGCTTACAAATTTCGTGGTATTGCTTACTGTAGGCTTGGAAAGAATCAGGAAGCTATTGAGGATTTTCAAGAAGCTGCAAATTTATACTTAAAACAAGGAAAAACAAATGAATATCAAGAGGTATCGCAGCGCATTAAAGAACTAGAAAGAGGGAATGCTCCGCAACCTGATAACTTAAGTTCAGAAGTAGGTATAGATTACACAAAATTACGAGATTTATTGGCAACTGGAAAATGGAAAGAAGCTGATCAGGAAACTTGGATTGTCATGCTCAAAATAGCTGGTCGTGAAAAAGAACGCTACCTCAGAGATAAAGACCTGTTAACTTTTCCATCTGTAGACTTACACACTATAGATCAATTATGGGTAAAATATAGCAACGGGCGCTTTGGATTTAGTGTGACAAATCAAATTTGGCAGAGCGTGGGTGGGAATCCTAATCTAGATAATAAAAATTGGAAAAATTTTGGAGAGCGCGTTGGATGGCGTGTTAAAGGTCATTGGAAGCCTTATGAAGAACTCACATTCACTTTGACTGCTCCAATTGGACAATTACCCAGAGCAGTATGGAGCATTAGAGTAGATGGAAGAAGGAAAAGAATATCTACTCTCATATCAAAACTTAAGTCTTCTACCATTTAATAGTAAAAAGTCCTAAAGTTTATGCAGAGGTTAGTGTTTGAAAATGATGCGATCGCACTCTATCCAATTTACAGTAACTCCCATTCATCTATACTGATGTTTGCTTGACGTAAAATCTTAGCTACTAAACCTCTGCTAATATCTCCCTTATGCGGGTTAGGAATTGTCAATTTTAACTCTTCTTTTACCATATACTGATGTTTGCCACCAGGGTAAGGCCCATCAAACCCTGCTTGTCGTAAATAATAAATTAAATCCCGGCGACTAATTGGCCCAAATACTGGCATTAGGCAACCTCTTTGGTGTTATTCAGGTCAATATCATCTATTACTGGCAAATTATGACCCAAACGCAATCCTAAAATAATCCATCCTTCCAAAACATCTTGCAATTCTTCCCGACAAGCTTCCAATGTAGCAGCATTTGCTAGTACACCTGGACATTCAGGAATTTCGCCGTAGAAAGTTTCATCTTCTAGCAATTCATAAGTTGCTTTTTGCATGGCAACACGAATATAGTTAGTTAGCATTGTTAGTGTTTTGATTATATTTAGTATCTAGTTTATCGGAATTTAAGAGAGTGCGATCGCACTAAGGAACCAAACTAATGAAATGGCGTGTGATCATTGAACCAGATCCAGAAACAGGAGATTATGCGGTTTGGTGTCCAGAATTACCTGGTTGTACTTCCGCAGGAGAAAGCCAACAAGAAGCTTTAGAAAATATTCGTGAAGCTATTGAACTTTATTTACAACATGATGCGATCGACTTACCAGCAGAGGCGATCGTTGCAGAGGTTAATGTTTAATAAAATGTCGCCATTCATCCTTAGCTATAAACTAGGTGAGGATGAATGGCGACTCTAATTTTGAGATAGGTTTATTGAGCTTTTTAACTACTGGTTTCTACTTGCTAAAAGTATCCTTGATACCTTCAACTGTGCGTTCAAAAACGTTGGTTGATTTGTCGATCGCTTCTTCAGTTTTAGCTGCGTGTTCGTCAGCTGTTCGTTCGATGCGATTACGATCTCTCTTGGCTTTGCGCTCAACGAAATTACCACTGTCTGTTGCGTCATCAACTTTTCTAGCATTTTCGTTGGCTGTTTTCTTAACTTTGTCAGCTGCATCTCTGACAAAATCCTTATGTGCTTCAGCAAATTCACTGGGATTATCTGCTACTGCAATCAAGTTTGTTTGGGGTGCGGCTACAGCGGCGTTGTTGCTGAAAAATGCACCTTGCCAAGTGAAGGCGATCGCACACACACAAAACAGAACTGTAGCGATTTTCCGTGCTACTTTTGTAAAATAATTCAGTTTCATAGAACACAACTCCATGAGTTTTAATATCTTACTTGTACTTGATCTGACACCTGAGTAAACCGTTCTCTAGATGGAGATTCTTTTGTCGCAAGTTATTATTTAAATTACTTCTTTTGGTAGATAGCTTTAAGGAACGTTTTGTAATTATTCTCGTTTTTTTTGCCTAAGTCAGTTACTATTAGACATCTCCAAAATATATAACGTCTCTACAAGGTTTTCAGTTGCTAGAAAAAGTGGTGCGTTAGCGAAAGCGTAACGCACCCTACAAATAGTTAGGAAATTGGGATGGCGCTGATTATGGTTTGCAGATTCTCTACCAAAATTGCGGTTAAGGAATGAGTTTCAGGTAAGGTGTCAACGACAATTCCTAAACACAACAACATCATGTAGATGATGGAATATTTGAAGGTCGATCGCGCTAAGGGAATATCACTGGGATTGTGTAATAATTGCCAAGATTTTTGAATGAATTTCCATCCTAAAATAGTTGCGATCGCACCATAAACTATCCCCACATTTCCCAAAGGATAAATTAGCAGAAATGTCGATCCGACCATGATTAAAGTGTAAACCCAAATTTGCCTGGTTGTCTCTTCTTCTCCTACAATTACGGGTAACATGGGAATGCCAACTTTGGCGTAATCTTCCCGAATCATTAATGCTAATGCCCAAAAATGTGGGGGTGTCCACAGGAAAACTATGGCGAATAACATCCACGCTGACCAACTTAAATCACCCGTTACCGCTGCCCATCCAACTAAAGCGGGAATTGCGCCAGCTGCACCACCAATAACGATATTTTGGGTAGTATGACGTTTGAGTAAATGGGTGTAAACTCCCATGTAGAAAACTATGCCGGACATTGCTAACAAAGCGGCTAATAAATTGGCGAAAACTGTTAGCAAACTGAAGGATAAAACCCCAAGGACGATCGCAAAAATAAGTGCGTGGCGAGTTTGAACTTTTCCCGAAGGAATTGGACGCTTGCGAGTGCGTTCCATTGTATAATCAATGTCGCGATCGTAAATGCAATTTAAGGTTTGGGCTGATGCTGCTGCCAGAGTTCCACCCAATAAAGTTACTATTAACAAAAAGGGATCGACTCTGCCATTTGATGCCATCCACATACTAGCTGATGTGGTAATAAGTAGTAGTGGAATAATCCGAGGTTTCGTCAATTGGTAATAACTTTGCATTACTTCTTTAAAGTTTTGATGCTGACGAGAAACCCCAGTTGCAATAAGTTCTTGCATGAATTCTATTGTCCTTTGATAATGACTAATTACTAACAGGTAATGGGTAATTGGGAAAGTATAAATAGTAACTTTTTCCCAACTTCTAATTGCCAATTATCCATTTGCTACTAACTGGCGATCGCGCCATGCTAAAACAGTGAAAATTACCAGAGTTGCCAGTAAAGCTGCGCCGATCGCTTGGTGACTTACTGTTAATGGTTCGACTTGCAAACGCAAGCGGAAAGTCGCCACTCCTAAAACAATTTGGCAGACTAACAAAGCGCCGGAAATGTTAGCTAAAAAGCGCAAATTTGGGTGCAGTCCTGCCGTTCGCCACGCCATAATTACTACTGCTAAAACTCCCAAAGTTGCGGGAACAACCCCAGCAATGTGACTATTCATTACTCTGCATAAATTAGAATCGGATAAGCATTGGTGTAGCGCCCATTGTGAACCTACTAACGCGCCTAAAAGACTTTGGAGATAAATCAAAAAGGCAGCAATTAAGCCGATCCAAGCTAATTTTTTTGCGGTATTTGTGCCTTTGTATGGCAATAGTGAGGTGCCAATTACTAACAGGGTAACAAAAAATAATAGAGCCGTTCCCAAGTGTGCGGTGACGATATCGAATCGTAATAGTTGAGTAACAGTTAAACCGCCGAGAATGCCTTGGAAAACTATTAAGAAAAGGGCGAATAATGATGCCCAAGGCAACCATTTTGGTAACTGTTGGCGATACCACCAAGATAATCCTACTAGGACGATCGCACTAATCCCCACTAACGCCGCATCCAATCGATGAAACCATTCTAAGAAAACTTGCAGGTTCATTTGTTGACTGGGCACTAATTGACCATAGCACAAAGGCCAATCGGGGCAAGCTAATCCGGCGTTCATTACCCTTGTCGCACTTCCTACTGCCATTAACAGGAAGGTGGCGATCGCAATTTTCCACACCAAACGACGGATAATGTCTACAGGGACGATCGCGGAATTACTTCGATCCTGCTGCAACACAGATTCAGTCATAATCTGTACCTTCCAACTCTAAGTGTTAAGTTACTGCTGAGTGTTCACTCAGCCGATAGCCAACTAAGGCACTAGTTAACACTTTACTTACGGGATCGAGTTTTGCCCAAAAGCTTTAGGTAATTTTCAGTTCTCAGTGTTTATATTTCTTAATGTAGGGATTGGGGATTGGGGACTGGGGACTGGGGACTGGGGAGGTGGGCTGAGATCTTGCACAAGTCCAAAAATCCGCCTGCGAATCAATTCGCTTTTCTTATAGCTAAAGTCCTCTAAAGAGGACTAAATACAAAGTTTTTAGTCCATTTTAATGGACTTGAGCTATTAGCCCGGAAATTGATTTCCGGGCGGGCTCGCAAGCGCAGGTGCAAGATCTCAGTAGGGAAAATAATCTCAGTAGGGAGAATAAGAAGATGTAAATAAATTATCCCCCCATCTCCCCAATCCCCAGTCCCCAATCCCCAGTCCCCAATCCCCAGTCCCCAATCCCCAGTCCCCAATCCCCAGTCCCCAATCCCCAGTCCCCAGTCCCTAGTGCCCTGCCATGCGTTTACCGATCTCTACAACATCGGCATCGACGATCGCACTTTCGTAGCCAAATTTACCTTCGCTGATCACGAGGACGCGATCGGCAATTTTTAAGATTTCGTCTAAATCTTCGCTGACTAATAACACAGCTACGCCACGATTTCTCGCTTCTACAATTCGATCGTGAATGAAACTTACTGCGGCAAAATCTAAGCCAAAACAGGGATTAGCAGCAATCAATAATTTGACTTTTTCTGATGATAGTTCTCTGGCTAAAACTGTGCGCTGGACGTTGCCACCGGAAAGGTTAACTATTGGGGTTTCTGCTGATGGCGTTTTAATGGAAAATTGCTTAATTAAAACTTGGGCAACTTGGCGAATAATTTGGTTAATTAATAACCAACCGCCTACAGCTTGGGGAGGGCGATCGAACGTGCGTAAAGCTAAATTTTCTGCCACACTCATGTTAGGAACGCAAGCATTTTTTAACGGTTCTTCCGGCAAAGAGTAAATTTGATATTTGTACATTTCGGCGCGAGTCGCTTTGTACTTTTCCCCATTTACTAAAATCTCTCCTTCAGTTGCCGGACGTTGCCCTGCTAATACTTCGACTAATTCCTTTTGCCCATTCCCGGAAACCCCTGCAATTCCGACAATTTCGCCAGCATGAACAAGTAAATTTACTCCCGAAATAGCTTCTAATCCATTATCTTTATTAGTATGTAAATTTCTAACTTCTAATACCGGAACTTTGGCGACAGTTGCTTGTTTTTCCAGTGGTTGAGATTCGCGTTTTTCTCCCATCATCATCTCAGCCATATCGGAAACTGAGAGATTTTTTACTTTGCCGGAACCTGCAAATTTTCCTTTACGCAATACTGTTACTTCATCAGCAAAAGCGGTGACTTCGCGGAATTTATGACTAATCATCAACACAGTTAATTTTTCGGCGATTACTTCTTGTCGCAATAAGCCTAAAATTTCATCCGCTTCTTGGGGAGTTAAGACTGAGGTAGGTTCATCCAAAATTAAAATCTTACTTTTGAGATACAGCTGTTTAAGTATTTCTAATTTCTGTTTCTGTCCGGCGGCTAATTGGCTAATTGGTGTATGTAGGTCAAGATGAAAAGGTGCGGAGTTCATGAATAAGAGGAGGCGATCGTATTCTGCATCCCAATTAATAATATTGGAGCCTTCAAAAGAAGAAAGTACCAAATTTTCTGCTACCGTCATTGCCGGAATGGAGGTGAAATGCTGATATACCATGCCAATACCATATTTATGGGCATCACGAGGACTGGTGATTTTCTGGGGTTTTTGATTAATTAATACCTGCCCACTATCAGCAGTGTAAAAGCCCATAATACACTTAACCAAAGTACTTTTTCCTGCACCGTTCTCTCCGAGTAAAGCATGGAATGTTCCCGGTTTGAGAGTAATTGAAACATTATCTAATGCCGTCATATTACCAAACCGCTTGGTCATACCAATTACTTCTAACTTTGGTGGCTTGGTTGTTTCGATCGTGACATTGGAAGTAGTGGCAGTCATGGGGGCACCTCAATCTGAGCAGAAGTAATTAGTATTTCATTTTGTCTTAATTTTAGTCTGTTCAGCGGTAACTTTTCTTAACCTGAGTCATCGCAGTTCTCAATTTTTCTTAAAGTTCGGTAATCTGTTCATTACATTTGGTATCTTTTACTTTTATATAAGCCTAGCTTTTGCTAACCTATTCAGAACACACCGCTGGTAGACAGCGTTGTAACAGTTTTCTCACTATTTAAGGAAGTAAACATTTCTGATTTTTTGTTCGCTAATGGTGCTGTGCTTTTAGCTTAACTTTATTGCCGGGAGAAATTGAAATGAAACATTTTGCTGATGAATGGGTTAACCAATGGTGTGAAGACAACGGTTGGACAGATTTAGTAATTGCTGGTAACAATACCTATTGGGCTTTTCCCCCTGGCGCAGTAATGCCAGAACCAATTCCTAGCGGAGAATTAAGAGTAATTAAAGATAAACAAGGTTTGAGTCCACAAGAAAGAGTTTGGGCGATCGCTGCTGTGCTAGTAACAATTAGTGCGACAATTGCTAGTGCTGTGATGAAATGCCCAATTCCAATTGTGTTAGCTTTTGCCTTTTGTGCGGTTACAGTTGGTCAATTTGATTTGGATTAATTAGGGACTGGGGACTGGGGACTGGGGAGTGGGAAGATGTTTTTTAACGATTCCTTGCTAATCCATGATGACAGATAGTTAATCATCTATATACTTATTTCCATATTCGTCCCTTCCTTGTTTTTGAGAACGGATAAAGCGACAGTAACCGTTAAGCTTTTTTTCGATTTGCTCTTTAAGTTGAATCACCCAATTTAATTGTTCTTTGGTGCAATATCCCACATTTTCAGCAACAATAAAAGCACTAACAGTTTCTCCCAATGAACCGCGAGCTATGTAGAGAAAACGCAAGCGGTCTAAATAATGATAACGTGCATATCCCTCGGCAATATTTAACACAATACTACAAGCACATCGTCGCAATTGATCGCTGAGATTATAGCGTTCATAAACAGGTAAACTATTTGCCAATCTATAAGCAGCTTTGACTAACTTTAAACTATCTTGGTAAAACTCTAGGGATTCAAAGCCTCTTTCTTCCATGATATTTGGGGATTGGGGACTGGGGATTGGGGATTGGGGACTGGGGACTATGATCGGAAGCTAAAAATTTAGCTTTAATAATTATTCCCAATTTATTGTATAAAATTATCCCTAAAAACCAGTTTTCACTACTTAATCCCCAGTCCCCAGTCCCCAGTCCCCAGTCCCCAGTCCCTAAGAACGAGGATCTAAACTATCTCTTAAACCGTCGCCTAAAAGGTTAAATGCTAAGACAGAGATAGTAATAAATAAACCGGGGAAAATGGTTGTCCAAGGATAGGTTAAAGAATAGCCACCTTTGAAAGCATCGGCTAACATTGTGCCTAATTCCGGTGTTGGTGGTTGTGCTCCTAATCCTAAAAATCCTAATCCCGCTGCTTCTAAGGTTGCTGTACCAATTGATAGTGTTGCTTGGACGATTAAAGGTGAAAGTGTACTGGGTAAAATATGATTGAAAATAATTCGATCGGGAGATGCGCCTAAAGCTTTTACTGCTTGAATAAATTCTTGTTCTCTTAATGATAAGACCATGCTGCGAGTTAAGCGAATATAAATCGGAATTTGGACGATTCCTACTGCTAACATGACGCTGGGTAAACTTGGGCCTGTGACGGTGACGATCGCGATCGCTAACAAAATAGAAGGAAAAGCCAAAAGTATATCCGTTACCCAACTAATGAAAGTATCAACTTTCCCTCGAAAATAACCAGCAATTAATCCTAAAGTTAAGCCAATTATTAATCCTATCCCTACGGAAATTAACCCGACAGTCAGAGAAGTTCGCATTCCATACCAAACTAATACTAAAATATCTCTTCCTAACCCATCTGTACCAAACCAATGTTCAACGCTAGGAGGTTTTAAACGTGCGGTAAAATTGCGATCTGTCGCCGGATCGTAAGGATGAAGTATAGGTGCTAAAACGGACAATAGTACGATCGAAATGGTTAAAATCAACCCAATTTTACCCGAAGTAGATTGCAGAAAGCGTTCCCAAAATTTTCCCATTTTTTTTACCACAAATAAACATATATGTACGTTGTTGCGCTTCAGCGCTACATTTTAGCGCTGAAGCGCAACAACGTACTTTATTTACTTATACTGAATTCGGGGATCTAAAAAAGTATAAGATAAATCCACCAATAAGTTAATTAACACAAAAGTTACAGATACAAAAATTACTCCTCCCTGAACAACTGGATAATCTCGCGCTAAAATTCCATCATAAATCCACGAACCAATTCCAGGCCATGAGAAAATTGTTTCGGTTAGAATTGCCCCACCAAGTAACGTCCCAAATTGTAGCCCAACAGTGGTACTAATTGGCAAAAAGGCATTTTTTAAAGCGTGTTTTAAGATAACCAAATATTCAGGAACTCCCTTTGCTTTCGCCGTGCGAATATAATCTTGAGATAATACTTCTAACATCGAACTTCTAGTAATTCTAGCGAGAATTGCTAAAGGAATAGTTCCTAATGTTATGGCTGGTAAAATTAAATGAGATAGGACATCTTGTAAAGTTTTAATATCTAATTTGAGGAGAGAATCAAGAACAAAAAAACCTGTGATTGGTTTAAAGTTAAACCCAGCTTCAACGCTAATTCTGCCGCTAGGAGGTAACAATTGCAAGTTGACGGCAAATAAATAAATTAACAATAATCCTAACCAATAAACTGGCAAAGAAACACCTATTAAAGAACTACTCATTAGCAGGTTATCCAACCAGCTATTTTTCCGAATTGCGGCAAAAATCCCCGCAGGAATTCCCAAAATTAAAGCAATTAACATTGCTGCTACTGATAATTCAAATGTCGCAGGCCAACGAGTTGAAATTTCATCAATAATGGGAATTCCGCTGATGATACTTTTGCCAAAGTCGAAGCGAATTACATTGAACAAAAAGTTAAAATACTGAATTGGTAATGGTTGGTTTAATCCTAATTGCTGTCTTAAGGATTCTACCTGTTCTGGTGTAGCTCTTTCTCCTAATAATACCACTGCTGGATCGCCGGGAATTAAATGCAGCAATGTGAATACTAAAAGGGTGATTCCGATGAGGACTGGGAGGAGACTTAGTAAGCGTTTTAAAATGTATTTAAACATGATTTGGTACGTTGTTGCGCTTCAGCGCTACATTTTAGCGCTAAAGCGCAACAACGTACCTGATTAATTATTGTTTTTGAATTCCAGCAAAATCTTCAGTACCTAAAGGACTGGGAATCCAACCTTGAACGTTTTTTCTTTTAGCTAAAAGTGGTTGAGAATGTACTATTGGTAAACGCACAACTTCTTGAGATAAAATTTCATCAATTTGGGCATAAATTTTCGCCCTTGCTGCTTTATCTCCAGTCGCCCTTCCTTGGTTTAAAAGTTGGATAACTTTGTCGTTTTTCCAACCTCCAATATCTACAGTTCCACCAGGGCCAAAATGCGGATAATAAAAACTATCAGGATCGCCATAATCAGCAGTCCAACCTAACATAAATGCTTGAAATCCAGGGGATTTTTTGCGATCGGCAATATAAGCTGCCCAATCTTTGGTGTTAAGTTTAACTCGAATTCCGATCGCACTCAAATCAGCAGCAAAAGCTTCAGCAATTGGTTTAGGTGTGGGAAAATAAGGACGAGAAACGGGCATATACCAAAGTTCTAAATCAAATCCGTTTGGATAGCCCGCTTGTGTTAGTAATTGTTTGGCTTTTTGGGGATTAGGTTGGGTTTTGGTCAGGTTTTTTGATTGCGCCCAACTTAATATGGAGGGGATAAAATGAGGGGAATTTTCACCTAAGTCTCCCCAAAATGCTTGAACAATTTGTTGTTTGTCAATGGCAAGGTCGATCGCCTGTCTCACCCTCACATCTGACAAAGGTTTGTAACTGGTATTTAGTGCAAGATAGCCTACATTAAATGAGGGACGGGGAACAGCATCTAAATTGCGATCGCTTTGAATTTCTTTAATTTGATCTGGCGCAAGATCGACGGTAAAATCAATTTGTCCGGCGCGAAGTTGGGCTAATCTGGCTGCGGGATCGGTGATAAAACGAATTACTAATTGATTAGTTTTGGGAAAACCTTTTTGCCAGTAATTAGGGTTGTTTGCCAAGGTGACGCGATCGCCAGTTCGCCATTCTTTAAATATAAATGGCCCTGTTCCCACTGCTAAAGAATTGGGAGTACCATAATTAGCGCCAGCTTTTTTAATTGCTGTCGGACTAGCTATGCCAAAAAATCCCGATCCGATCGCCGCAGGAAAAGCTGCAAAAGGTTGTTTTAAAACAAATTGAATTGTTGATTTATCTACTACTTTGAAATCTTGTAATAATGAGTTTGGATCGCCTTTAAATCCGCCAAATATTTGCTGCCAAATTTCATAACTTTTGCCAGCATTGCGATAACTATTCGGGTTTTTCGCATCCCACCATCGTTCCACATTAAATTTCACAGCTTCCGCATCAAAATTTGTGCCATCGTGAAATTTTACACCTGGACGCAGTTTAAAAGTCCAGGTTTTCCCATCAGCGGAAACTGACCAAGAGGTAGCTAAACTCGGTTGCAAATCAGCCGTACTTGGTTTAAATTTTAATAGGCGATCGTAAATTTGTTGTTGTACAATTAACGAGTTACCATCAGTAACATTTCCCGGTTCTAGGTTTACTGGAGAACCCCCGGAACCGTAAACTAATACTTGTTGATTTCCTGTGGAAGTGGTGGGGATAGTTCGATCGCTATTCGGCGTACTTTTACAGTTTGTGATAATGAGAGCGATCGCGCAAACTGCCGTTAAAAAAAATAACCGTCGTCTTTTATAATTGCTCATGTTAATTTCTAAAGATATGAAAGAACTTAAACTAGGAAAATACCTCACTCTCGAAGAGTTTTGTACTTGTACTCAAACTTATCAGAAGTACACCGATAAAATCAATCCTTTTCCCGAAAACTTAGCAGAAACATTACCAGCAATAGAAGCTTTAACACAGTTTATTTTAGAGCCAATAATTAACTATTTTGGAATTGATAAATTTCGGCTAACTTACGGCTTTTGCTCTAAAGATTTGAAGAAATATTTAGCCAAGAAAGACCCAGAAACCGGATTAAAAAATGGTAGAGTTGCGCCAGAAATTGACCAGCATTTAGCTCATGAAATTAATAAAAATGGCAAGTATTACTGTCAAAGGTTGGGTGCTGCTTGTGATTTTTTGATTTTGGGGGTGGGGAGCGATCGCGTTATCGACTGGATTTTAGCACAAAAATTGCCATTTGATTCACTTTATTTTTACGGTGTCGATCGACCAATTCACATTAGTTATGGCCCGCAAAATAAAAAAGAAATTTGGACTTTTACTGCATCAGGACAACCGACAAGAAAGGGAATTGAACATTGGTTAGAGTTAATTAAACAAACTAAGAATTAAATATATTTTAACTACTTATGTAACTATATCTGTTACTTCGTCAAGTATTTTGAGGTATAATTCAATAGTTACCAGTCCCCATGAAATCCAGAAGAGTAATAAAATCATGTTTAAATCTAAGGACTGTACAAGCAATATTTCTTCTGCCTTCTTGCATTAGCTGTTAGCACAACAGACTGGTGTGTAGGCTCAGATCTTGCACTCAAAGGAGGTAGAACCTCCCAGATCCTCGTTCCCAGGTTGAACCTGGGAACGAAAAATGGAGGCTCTGCTCAGGAGTGCAAGATCTGAATAGGGAAAATTTTAACCAAATTTGATTTTATAGTTCATCCTTTCCCCTGCTTTTTCGATTACGTGACTCTTTAGCTGCTTGCGCCAACTTCAACCGATAAGGGTCAGCATTTTTCTGCCAATACAATCGATAATTGCGGATTTCTGCACAATGTTCATCCAAACAACGTTGCCAACCTTTCAGCGTTCTAATACTATTTAAATCATCAAATAATCCCCAGTTTTCTTCTTGTTGGCTGAGTTTGGCGAACTTTTCATAATCTGGATAATCAGGTGTTAAAACTGTTTCTTTCCGATGCCAAAGTGGGGGATCGATTGAATCAGCATAATCTCGATAACTGACGTGCAAATCTCTTAAATCAATGTGCATACTCCTGTGTAAAGCTGGATGAGGATCGGTATCAAAATAGGGATAAAATAGATAGGAAATCTTCGGTTGTTTGGTATGGAATTTGATTAAAGTTGCGCCATCCATTCGACCAATAGTTCTACTAGCGCAACCTTCGTAAATTCTCAAACGATAGTCAAGTTCTGGCAAAGCGGAAACATGAACGTAAAGAGCATTAGCACGTTTGCTACCAATTTTACTAGCTTCACAACATTTATTTATAATGCTTAAATTTCCCAAACTAAACAACATTCCTTCGGCGGATTTTTTGGCGTTTCTATAACTACCAAAAAGTGCTTTGATATCCCTTTGAATAACTGAAGGAATATCTTTTAATTTCGGAGATTCATTAAAATTTTGTAAGGCAAGATAAAGGAGTAAATCTGAGTAACGTTTTTCGGTAATCATTTCCCACTCCTGTTGGTCTGTCGCTTGTAAAATTACTTGAAAAGCACGATTAATTCTGCCAAATTCGGCTTTGATTTCCGCTTCTTGGGGTAATTCTCCTGGTAGGGGAAGACGACCTCTTTCGGTGAAAAATGTCATTAAAGGTTGGAGTAATTCTTGATAGTCTTCAAAGCGTTTATCGATGTATTTAACTCTGGGGGTGGAGAGGCGCGATCGACAACGAGAAGCACGAAAAGCTTCCGCTTGCGTAGGATCGCGGAAAACAAAATAAATTCCTAAAGCAATGGGAATCGAATCTACTTCTAAAACTTGGTCAATATAAACTTTTAACTCTTCTTGTTGGTAATACTTTTGAAAGGTATTTCTCCGAGTAACAAATCCATCGTTATATGCTACTTGACCCCGCCTTTCATCATCAATTAAAACCTGTGCGGAAACAATTAAAATTTGTTTGGTTAATTCCCAAGCTTTTAATAAAGCTTCTCGCCTTTCTTTCTGACATTCAATTACATTAATTACGTAACCAATATTGACAATATCGGCAGCAATAATATGGTTATAAGGAAAGTAATATGGGTCCCATCCATAGCTGACAAAACCTTGTTCAGCAATGCGTTTTACATCTCCGCCATAACCGCAACCATAATCAAAAAAAGTGCTATCTTGATGAAAAATATTTGCTTCTAAAGCTAAACGCACTGGACGAGAAATATCTCGGCGCACCATTGCGGCTCGGTGACGTTGAATTTGGGGGAATAGTAATTGGTAGTTGGTAGTTTGTAGTTGGTAATTGTTTTCTTTAAAGTCTATTTCTTCGCCATTTTCTGTAATGATAAAAATGCGATGATTGCGGATTTCTATACCTTTTTCGTCTAAGCATTGTTGCCAAGCTTTGAGCGTGCCAATAAAGTTGGTTTTGTCAAGAAGTCCTAATATTTCTTCTTGGTGAGTCAATTCGGCAAATTCTGCGTAATTAGGATATTCTTCTGTAACAAAAGTTTCTTTGCGATGGAGAATTGGCGGATTATCAGCAGTAGAATAATTTCGATAGTTAATACTACGATCGTTTAAGTCAACTTGGATACTAGCGTGTAAAGCGGGATGGGGATCTGTGTCGAATTCGGGATAAAATAGAAAAGATATTTTTGATTCGTTGGTGTGAAATTTAACTATGTTCGCTTGGTCAATTTGCCTGTCTACAATTGAGAGGAAACGGTCATAATGAAGACGCAATAAAGGGTCGAGTTTTTCAATAGCCGAAATGTGTACGTAAAGAGCATTGGGTAATTTTTTACCGATCGCACTTTGCAGACAGCAAGATTCGATCGCACCCGGTTCTTCCAAGCGAAAAAGTAGTTCATCGCTGAGACTAAAACTAGTCATTGCTCTCCCTCGATCATCGCTCATTTTGAATAAGAATAACTCTACTTGGGGAATTTAGATGACTCGCAAACGTATATTTTTACTAACAATTGCTATATTATCGATCGCCTTTTCTTGGTGGGGTGTAGCAACTGCACAAAATGGACTGGTAGTACGTTCTTTTTCCCGCGATAACGTACCCATGCTATACGTTGCGCCAAAAAACCAAGACAAAATTCCCGGTGTTTTGGTGGCGCATGGTTTCGCAGGTTCAAAACAGTTAATGTTGGGTTACGCGCACACATTAGCGCACGCTGGATATGGTGTATTATTGTGGGATTTTGGCGGTCATGGTGCTAATTCAACACCGCTAAAATTTGATTCGCTTCAAGAATATATTGATGTTGCAACTGCTACTTTGTTGGAACAACCGCAAATAGATGCGTCGCGTTTAGCTTCCTTGGGTCATTCTATGGGTAGCGGCGCAGTAATTTCTGCCGCAATTAAAGATTCTCAAAGTTTTGCGGCGACGGTTGCGGTTTCGCCTACGGGTAAAGGCGTGACATCTGCGACACCGCACAATCTTCAGCTTCAAGCGGGTAGTTGGGAACCGGGTTTTGTGGCGAATGCAGAAAAATTATTGCAAGCAGCGGGGGGAGAAAATCAAAATTTGGCGACAGGAAAGGGACGAGAATTAATTATTGTTCCTAATGCGGAACATATTACAATTTTGTTTCGGGATGAGAGTCACCAAGCGGCAATTAAATGGTTAAATGCAACTTTTGGGTTGCAAAGTAATAGTAAATATCTCGATCGCAGAATGATTTTTTACGGTTTACACTTATTAGGATGGTTGATTTTATTAGCTGCAATTGCTCCGAAATTGAATTTTGATTCTAATAATCAGAGAGTTTCTTGGTTGAGAAGTTTTGCAGGTTTGTTGGTAGCGCCTTTTGTGGCTAGTGGTTTGCTTTCTGGGTTGGAGGGTGCGATCGAACTCCAAAGTTTAGGCGGTTTATTAGTAGGCGGCGCTTTGGGTATTTGGTTCTTTTTGGCAGGTACAACTTGGCTAATTACTATTTGGAATTTCCCCCGTCCTAAAATTCAAAACTTATACTTTGGTTTCGGACTATTTGCATTACTTTGGCTGGCTTTTGGTGCAATGGCACAAGTAGTCTGGTTACAATGGTGGTTAATTCCCTCACGTTTGTTAGTTTTTCCTATACTTTCTTTAGCTTGTTTACCTTGGTTTTTAGCATCAGAAATCGTGCAACAAAATGCAGGAATAAGCAAACGATTAGCTTGGTGGTTTTGCCAAAGTATTCTCTTAGTTACAGGTTTAATTGTCGCAGTTTCCCTAGTCCCATCACTCAGTTTTATCTATTTGTTATTACCAATATTTCCCCTAGTTTTCGGAGTGCTTGCTTTTGCTGCGGCTCAAGTTAATGATACTTGGACTTATGCTTTAGGAAGTACTTTATTTTTTGGTTGGACGCTTGCTGCTGCTTTTCCCTTAGCTGGGTAGTTATACAATAAGCAAAAATGGTTTTATTGTGGGAGCTAATCCGACATCTTTTACTTAATTCGATAGATTCTAACTATGAAAAAAACAATTAAGTTAATGGCAGACTATGGATGCTATCCATTGTGGTGGGTTGATTCGGAGAAAGTGGGAGCGATCGCTCCATCAGACTTGCCTTTGAGTCAGGAAACCATTAAACAATTAGAAGTTTGGTCAAGTGTATATGATGCTACTTTAAACCATGATTACCCGCCTGACTCCGGTTTTTTAAGTGAACAGGATGCTGAAAACTTTGAACGCCAGGGAATCATTCTTTGGCAGCAACTTTCTCAAGAACTTGCGCCTAATTACGAAGTTTTCTACTTCAGTGAAAAATGTCGTCAACTCTTTACCAATTCAACCCAAATTTCTTCTTTTGTCTAAAAAAATATATGACATAAGCGATCGCCTTCTAGGAATTAATCTAAGTGCGATCGCATTTCCTAAATAAATTCCACGCGATCGCTCATTTCCTCCGGTTCAAGACACTCCCAAATTAAAATTAAAAACCGCAAAATATCGCCAATCGATCGACTATTCTGCTTGCAATATGTAATGCCAGAATGTTCAATTCCAGCTTGATGAAGCCGCAGAAAATCATCGTCCTGAGTAAAAATTACCCGACTTTGGGACAAGGCAAATGCTAGTTGTACCTCATCAGAAGCACCAATCAGTCCTACTTCTGGCGAAGTTGTTACATCAATTTCACGCCTTCGTAAACCATCTGCAATCGCACCATTAACATTTTCATCCAAGTGAAATCGAATCGTTTGTGTCATTTCGATCCCTTAATTTTTGTCGAAGTAAAGACGGAGTTTTAGCCTCCATCTCTCTAGCAAAGGCTTCACCTTCTTCAATTTGTTGTCTAATTTCTTGTAAATGATCGTGATAATAAGCCAAAGCAGCATATACATCAGCTAAAGTAATACTTGGATAATGATACACAATTTCGTCGGGAGACATTCCCATTCTTTCGTGCCAAATAACAATATCCTGCACTTTAATTCGATGTCCGGCAATACGTGGTTTACCGCCACAAACACCAGGAGTTATTTCAATATGTTCGGAGATTATCGGTTGAATAGTCATCTTTGCTTATTACCTGACGATCGGCAATTTTTAAACATATTTAATTATGGCACTTTTGGCGATTTTTAACAAATTTAGTTATCATTGATTTGCGATCTACGGGAATGATAGCGATCGCACTCCTCAAATAAAGAAAAATTCAACTTTTGAAAGAGGTGAAAATAATGGCTTTTGATTACAATTTGGATTTTAAAAACCTCGATTTTCGCTCCTCACCCGAACTTTACCGAGTTGGCAAAGGCGAACAAGGAGTACTTTTAGTCGAACCTTATAAATCTGAAATTCTTCCCTATTGGCGCTTTAAAACTCCCGAAATTGCTAAAGAATCTAGCGAAAAAATCTACCAAATGTTTCTTGAATTTTTGGGACAAAATGATTTTGTTGGCGCAGATATGGCGCGAAAGTTTCTGCAAATGGGTTACACGCGATCGCGCCGATATGCTAATCATAAAAGTGGTAGGAAATATCAGAAAAATCCGCAAAAAGAAAGCACTAAAGAAGCTCAGTTAGCAGCGAGAAAAAATATCCTCCCCAATGAAGTCGATCCCATAAAAGCTGAATCTGCGGCAATATTTAAAGAAAAATGGATATTGGCAAAAACCAATGAAAAATATTTACAACTTTTACAAAAGCATAAGCAGTTGTACGAAAACGAATAAGATAAGATTCATAGCTATTTCCTGGGATAGGTTGACTAAAAATGCGATCTCAGTTATGAGTTTTATATAATATGAAATTTCCTGGTTGTTTAGTAAACAAAAAATCATTCTTTCTACAGAGGTTGTCCTAAAAATACAACAATTACAATTTTACAGTGGCAATTTTGCTAAATAAACTAAGGAGTTAAGAAAATCTATGATTGCTAACCAATATGAGAAAGGTTGGGAAATAATTTATCATCGTGCTCATGCTTTATTGGCGGCGCAAATTGCGGGAAATTGGCGCAAAAGCGATCGTCCCAGACGCATTGTAGAAACAGTAGCAGCGATTTCTCATCACGATGATTTAGAAAAGGAATGGGAAGGCAATCACTTAACAGAAGTTGGCACACCTTTAGACTTTACGCTGATTAAAGGAGTGCCTACAAAAGTAGACATAGAAAAACTGCGAGAATTAACTAACAATGCTCGCTATCGCGGACGTTGGGTAGCAATGTTAATTTCGATGCACGTCAGCTTTTTAACTGAAGGAAATCGGGGACAATTATCAGAGTTAGATAGTTTTTTAGATGAACAATTACAAAATCAAAAGCAATGGCAGGAAGAGTTAGGAATTAGCAAAGAAGAAGCAACACAAACTTATGCTTTTTTCCAGTTGTGCGATCGCCTTTCCCTCATCCTTTGTAATCATCAATTACCAGCAGGTGAACGGATTTTAGAAATTGGCAAAGATGCCGAAGGTCAACGTTATGATGTAATTCAAAAACAAGATCAAACTGTGTATGTAAAACCTTGGCCTTTTGAAGAGGAAAAGTTTACAGTTAATGTGGAAGCAACTTACTTAAATCAAGTAGTATTTGATAACAACAACGCTTTAACACAAGCGTTGCAAGTTGCACCAATAAAAACTCTAGAGTGGACTTTTGCCAACTCATCAGATTAATCGCAAACAATCTTAATTAATTTAGAAGTTGCCAAACATTTGTTACTCTAGAAGATGACTAAAGTTATCTGACTGGTAACGGTTGAATAGATTCGATGTTGAACATTCCGCAACTTCTCGCACAAGAACTTTCTCTCGCACCTTCGCAAGTGCAAAATGCACTGGATCTCCTCGCCGAAGGTGCGACAATTCCCTTCATTGCACGCTATCGTAAAGAACGTACTGGCACACTTGATGAGATTCAACTTCGCAATATTTCCGATCGCTTTACCTACCTCACAGAATTAGAAGCAAGAAAAACGACAATTTTAGATGCGATCGCTTCTCAAGGCAAACTAACTGATGAATTAAAAGCTAAAATCGAATCTTGTTTACAAAAAAATGAATTAGAAGACCTTTATTTACCTTATAAACCTAAGCGTCGAACTCGCGCCACAATTGCTAGAGAAAAAGGTTTAGAACCTTTAGCAGAATTTATTAAATCTTTGAACGATCGCAACGCCAAACCTACATCTTTAGAAACAGAAGCAGCAAAATATATTTCCGAAGAAAAGGGAGTAAAAACTGCTGAAGATGCGCTCAAAGGTGCTTCTGATATTTTAGCCGAAGAAGTGGCAGAAAAAGCAGAATTGCGTGCTTACTTGCGCGAATACTTTTTAGAAGAAGGTGTCTTTGTTTCGCGAATTAAAGATGAACATCCCGAAGGAAGCACCAAATTTGAAATGTATCGCAATTACCAAATTCCGGTAAGAAATATTGCGCCTCACAATATGTTGGCATTGTTGCGGGGTGAAAGTGAAGGAATTTTAGATTTAAACTTAGCTTTTGACGAGTCTGTTGTTCTGTCTTACCTGGAATATCAAAACATTAAAACTAAGATTCTCCAGGTAAAACAATTTTACCAAGAAATGCTCAAAGATGCGTTCAATCGGTTAATGAAAACTTCTTTAATTACCGAAGTTCGTACCGAGAAGAAAGGTTTTGCTGATTTAGAATCAATTAAAACTTTTGAAAGTAATTTGCGGGAATTGTTGTTATCTTCTCCTGCGGGAATGAAACCAACTTTAGCGATCGATCCGGGATTTCGCACAGGTTGTAAAGTTGCAGTCCTCTCTGAGACAGGCAAATTTTTGGAATATCAAGCAATTTTTCCTCATCAAAGTGCAGCACAACGCACCCAAGCAGCTAACACTTTGAAAAGTTTAATTCAAAAGTACAACATTGAATTAATTGCGATCGGAAACGGTACAGCTTCCCGTGAAACAGATGAATTTGTTGCAGAAGTTTTAAAAGATAGCGATCGCCAACCAATCAAAGTTATAGTAAACGAATCAGGCGCATCAATTTATTCTGCTTCCGATGTCGCAATCTCAGAATTTCCCGATCTTGATGTTACCGTAAGAGGAGCAATTAGTATTGGAAGGCGTTTACAAGACCCTTTAGCAGAACTAGTAAAAATCGACCCCAAATCGATCGGTGTCGGACAATATCAACACGATGTAGACCAAAAATTGCTCAAGAAAAAATTAGATGAAACTGTAGAAAGTTGCGTTAACTATGTTGGTGTAGACTTGAATACCGCATCTAAAGAATTGCTGACTTTTGTTTCTGGAATGACACCAACAGTCGCCAAGAATGTTGTTAGTTACCGGAACGAAAATGGCGCATTCAAAAATCGTCGCCAATTGTTAAAAGTACCCAAATTAGGGCCAAAAGCTTTTGAACAAGCAGCAGGTTTTTTAAGAATACGTGGGAGCGAAAATCCTTTAGATAATACTGCTGTACATCCTGAGAGTTATGGAGTCGTAGAGGCGATCGCTAAAGACCTCAACGTACCTCTCAATAATATCACCCAAATAGCCGAAAAACTTAAAACAACTGACCTAAAAAAATATGTCACTGAAACAGTTGGATTACCCACATTACGCGACATTTTTTCCGAGTTAGAAAAACCTGGAAGAGATCCCCGTGCGGAATTCAAATATGCTACCTTTAAAGAAGGAATCAAAGAAATTTCCGACTTAAAAGTTGGAATGGAATTAGAAGGAATTATCACCAATGTTGCTAACTTTGGCGCATTTGTAGATATTGGCGTGCATCAAGACGGTTTAGTGCATATTTCTCAACTTGCCGATCGCTTTGTCAAAGATCCTAAAGAAATAGTCAAAGTCGGACAAGTTGTGAAAGTGCAAGTTATGGAAGTAAATGAAAAATTGAAGCGAATTAGCTTATCAATGAAAGCCGTTAATCAAGCTAGTGCTGGCAGAAAATAAGGAGAATATATGGCGAAAATTTTAGTTACTGGAGTAGCAGGATTTGTGGGTTTTTTTGTTGCCCAAAAATTGTTAGATAGAGGAGATGAAATCATCGGATTAGATAACATCAATGATTACTATGATGTAAATCTTAAATATGCCAGATTAGCACAATTAGAAGGCAGACCTAACTTTACATTTTATAAGTTAGATTTAGCCGATCGCGAAGGTATGGAAAACCTTTTTGTCGAACATCAATTTGATAAAGTAGCGCATTTAGCTGCTCAAGCAGGAGTTCGCTACTCCTTAAAAAATCCCCATGTTTATGTTAACAGTAACTTAGTTGGTTTTATCAACATATTAGAAGGTTGTCGCCATCAAAATATCCAACATTTACTATTTGCTTCCAGCAGTTCTGTTTATGGTGCAAATACAAAAATGCCATTCTCCGCTCACGATAATGTAGACCATCCAGTGAGCCTTTATGCTGCTACAAAAAAAGCTAATGAATTAATGGCTCACACTTACAGTCATTTGTTTAATTTACCCACAACTGGACTAAGATTTTTTACCGTTTATGGCCCTTGGGGTCGTCCAGATATGGCATTATTTACATTCACCAAAGCGATTTTATCAGGCAAGCCAATTGATGTATTTAACTATGGAAAAATGCGGCGAGATTTTACTTATGTTGATGATATTGCAGAAGGAGTAATTCGCACTTTAGATAAAATCCCAGAACCCAACCCCGAATGGTCAGGAGAAAACCCAGATCCTAGTGCAAGTAAAGCACCTTATAAAATTTATAATATAGGCAACAATCAACCTGTAGAATTAATTCGGTTTATTGAAGTTTTAGAAGATTGTTTAGGGATTAAAGCCGAAAAAAATATGTTACCTTTGCAACCAGGAGATGTGTTAGCAACCTACGCAGACGTAGATGATTTAGCTAGAGATGTAGGCTTTAAACCCAGCACACCGATCGAAATAGGAATTGATAAATTTGTGAAATGGTATCGCTCTTATTACAAAGTTTAAATTCACCAGAAAATCTAACAAAAAATGAAATTTTTGGAGAATTTCAAATGGTCAATAACCTCTATAATTCTGACTATGATGCCTGGGTAGCAGAACAAATTCAACACTTAAAGTTTAAAGCTTTAGAAAAGTTAGATATTGACCATTTGATTTCCGAATTAGAAGGAATGGGAAAAAGCGACCGACGTTCCTTAGAAAGCAACTTACGGATTTTACTAGCTCATCTTTTGAAATGGAAATATCAACCAGAAAAGCGATCGGGAAGTTGGCGAGGTTCAATCAAAGAACATCGTCGTCGTTGCCTCAAAATTTTATCCGACAGTCCCAGTTTAAAAAATCATTTAATTACTATTTTAAATGAGTGTTATACAGATGCCAAAGATTTAGCCGCAACAGAAACAGAATTATCTTGCGAAACTTTTCCAAATGATTGTCCATTTTTAATTGATGAAATTTTAGACCCTGAGTTTCTCCCAGAAAATTAGCCAATGAATCCCATCCCAAAAACCACAACCAGTTTATATAAAACCGATTTTGTCGCCTGGACTGAACAGACAGCAAAGTTAATTAATGCTAGAGAATTTTCTCAGGTAGATTGGGAAGCAGTAGTGGAGGAAATTGAAAGCTTGGGAAAGTCCGATCGCCGCGAATTAAAAAGCCGTTTAGAGGTATTATTACAACACTTACTCAAATGGCAATATCAATCTAATTTACAAAGTAGCTCTTGGCAAAATACAATTTACGAACAACGAAATCGCATCCTAGACTTGTTAACAGATAGTCCCAGCCTTCAACCATATTTAACCGAAGTTTTACCTGAGTCTTACCATCGAGGCAAAAAAGCAGCAAGTAATGAAACTAAACTACCAATAAACACTTTTCCTGCTGATTGTCCTTATTCAATTGATGAAATACTTGACTGGGAATTTTTACCAGAAGCTATCTAAAACTCTTCCTCTAACTCAATACTTGGTTCGCCGGGATAAAAGCGATCGTTCAAAATATCCTCCCACACATAACCGCAAACAGAAGGAAAAGTTTTGTAAGGCAAATTAGTTTCCATCACCGCTAAATCTTTGCCATTTTCATAAGCTTCCGGTAAAATTTCTAGCAAGTAAGGTTTCAAACTAGGATTATCTCGCATTAACCTTAAAATATCACGCCTTTGAACTCGAATTGTTGCCAACCAACTCCGACTACGCCGTTCCCTTTGATATTCCCACTTTAATAAATGACCAATCAAAATACTCAAACGATTTCGTAGTTCTTGACGTTGTTGTTTTCCCAAAGATTCAACTTCCTCAATTAAATTTGCTAAATCTAACTTTTGCCACTCTTGGTGGCGCAGTAACTCAGCTTGTTCTTGTGTCCAAGCATAAAAATCTACTTCATAAAGATTAGACATCGTTAACTTATCACTCAATTCAGTATATTTTTCTTAAGCAATGGTAACAGTTTACAAAATCTTCTTATTACTATGAGAAATTTACTTGCTGATTTAATCGGTCATTCAAAGTACAATTAGTGTCGAGTATGCCATTAATTATTTTGGGAGTCTTACGATGCCAGCAGCGGTCGGTATGGTTGAAGTCAAGGGTCTTCCTCCAGCTTTAGCAGTGGCAGATGCGATGGTGAAAGCCGCCCGTGTGACACTTGTCGGTATGGAGAAAGTTAGTAGCGCCCGTTACACTCTCATTGTCCGAGGAGATGTAGCCGAGGTAACAACATCTGTAGAAGCAGGAGTAAGGGCAGTAGCCTCAGTCAACACTGAAGAACAGTTATTACTTTCCTATCACGTAATTCCTCGCCCTGATGCTAATGTCGAGACTGTACTAATTCGCAACAGTCGGGAAGTTGAAGCATACCTTCGGGCTTGACAAAATTAGTTTTTAATTGTTAGTTGTTAGCCTTTAGTCGAATTTCCAAAAAACCTTGTAGAGACGTTATATATAACGTCTCTACAAGGTTTTCAGGTAATGCACCTTTAACTTCTGGAAATGTCTATTGAATAGAGATTAAGCTATAGCATATCCTGTATACTGTCGCACATTAGGTGCATGAAAAGCCAAAACAATTTTATCTTTTGGAATGCCTGCGGCAACAAGTTCATTTGTAATTCCATCTTCAATTCCGTCTCTTTGAATCCAAATTTTATCATTAATGATTTCGACGTGAACAACACAACCATGAACTCTACGTTTGCCGTCCCAACCTGCTACCATGATGAGAAAATTATTGCGATCGCGATCGATAATTAATTTACTTTCAAGTTCTCCATGACTGTAAGAAATGCGATGATGTGCGTCTAAAATACGTTCAATAATATTCCGATATTCTTCTACTCTATCCATTGGACAATCTCCTCTTTTTTTGGGTTGAATATAATCAACTTAATATTGCTATTCCTTTGTATTTAGTCTATTTATTATTAACCATATTATATCCAAAAACCGGAATGTGAAACAATCCCCAGTAAATTTAAAGTTTCATCGCTACCATATCAAAAATAGTTTCTGAATTTCTTGCCTAAAATTTACTCTTGATGGTAATTTACGTTAACCTAAAGTAAAGAGACTTTAGTAACAGCTAAACTATGATTGCCAATACCATTACCGATAATCCACTTTTAATTGGCAAAGGATTACCTCCCTTCGATGCCATTAAGCCAGAACAAGTAGAACCTGCATTTGCCGAATTGCTAACCAAATTAGAAGCAGAACTCGCTCAATTAGAAGCTAATGTTCAGCCCACTTGGAGTGGCTTAGTTGAACCCTTAGACCATTTGAACGACCCTCTAAGATGGAGTTGGGGAGTAGTAGGTCATTTAATGGGAGTAAAAAATAGCCCCGAACTGCGCCAAGCCTACGAAAATGTGCAACCAAAAGTTGTCCAATTTTGGAACAAACTCAGCCAAAGTAAACCCCTCTACGAAGCATTTAAAGCTTTGCGCCAAAGCGAAGATTGGGATAAATTACAACCAGCACAACAGCGAATTGTAGAATCAGCAATTAAAGATGCTGAACTTTCTGGCGTAGGTTTAGAAGGTGAAGAAAAAGAGCGTTTTAATGCCATTGAATTAGAATTAGCCGAACTAGGAACTAAATTTTCTAATCATGTTTTAGATGCCACCAAAGCTTTTAGTTTGACCCTCAAAACTAAAGAAGAAATTGATGGCTTGCCTCCCAGTTTACTTAGTTTAGCTGCTCAAGCTGCCCGTGCTGCCGGAGAAGAAAACGCCACTCCAGAAAATGGCCCTTGGCGGATTACTTTAGATTTTCCCAGCTATGTTCCGTTCATGCAACATAGCACTAGACGCGATTTGCGAGAACAACTTTATCGCGCTTTTATTAGTCGTGCTTCCAGTGGCGAACTAAACAATTATCCTTTAATTGAACGCATTTTAGAATTACGAAAAGAACAAGCTGGCATCCTTGGCTTTAACAATTATGCTGAGTTAAGTTTAGCCAAAAAAATGGCTCCCAACGTTGATGCAGTAGAAGCTTTGTTGGAAGAATTGCGTTTAGCTAGTTACGATGCTGCTGTGAAAGATTTGGCAGAATTAAAAGCTTTTGCTGCTTCTAAGAATGCCCCTGAAGCTAACGACTTTAAACACTGGGATATTAGTTTTTGGTCAGAACGGCAACGGGAAGAAAAATATGCGTTCAACGCTGAAGAATTGCGACCTTATTTTCCATTACCGCAAGTATTAGATGGGTTATTTTCTTTAGCAAAACGGCTATTTGGTGTAACTATTACTGCTGCTGATGGTACTGCCCCGGTTTGGCATGAAGATGTGCGTTATTTCCAAGTAGCTGATGAGACAGGAAACCCCATAGCCTACTTTTATTTAGACCCCTACAGTCGCCCCGCCGAAAAACGTGGTGGTGCCTGGATGGATGAGTGTATTGTGCGGGCAAAAATTAGGGAAGCTGGCACAGAAACTACTCGTTTGCCAGTGGCTTATTTAGTTTGCAATCAAACTCCGCCTGTGGATGGTAAACCTAGTTTAATGACTTTTATGGAAGTGGAAACTTTATTCCATGAATTTGGTCATGGTTTACAACATTTGCTCACCAAAGTAGATTATCCGGGAGCAGCTGGAATTAATAATATTGAATGGGATGCGGTTGAATTGCCGAGTCAATTTATGGAGAATTGGTGTTACGATCGCAACACCCTATTCAATATGGCAAAGCATTACGAAACAGGCGAACCTTTGCCAGAACATTATTACCAAAAACTCTTGGCAGCACGCAATTACATGAGTGGTAGTGCCACATTGCGCCAAATTCACTTTAGCCTTTTGGATATTGAATTGCACGATCGCTATCAACCCGGAGGCGCAGAAAAAGTTACCGATGTCCGAAACCGCCTCGCCAAAACCACCACAGTCATCTCTCCCTTACCCGAAGACGCATTTTTGTGCGCCTTCAATCACATCTTTGGTGGTGGTTACGCTGCTGGATATTACAGCTACAAATGGGCAGAAGTCCTCAGTGCCGATGCCTTCTCCGCCTTTGAAGAAGCAGGGTTAGAAAATGAACCTGCCATCACCGAAACAGGCAAACTTTTCCGCGAAACAGTCCTCGCATTAGGTGGTAGTAAACACCCAATGGAAATATTTAAAGCTTTCCGAGGTAGAGAACCAAATACCGAAGCTTTACTCCGGCATACTGGGTTGAAAAGCTAGTTTTGGGGACTAGGGACTAGGGATTGGGGACTGGGATTTTTCTAATGTCCGTTTGATTATCCATAATGTTTTGTAGAGATGTTATATATAACGTCTCTACAAAGTTTGTAAGGAAAAATCTGATGATACCTGAAATTACTCAATCATCATTGTACGATCGCGATTTTGCCCTGTGGTTAGAAGACACCGCAGCAAAATTAAAAGCGCGAGATATTCACAACTTAGATTGGGATAACTTGGTTGAGGAAATAGAAGCTTTGGGAATTTCACAAAAGCATGAAGTAGAAAGTCGTTTAAAAACAATTTTGACTCACATTCTCAAACGGTGTTACGTACCTTTACCCGATTGTTTTCGCGGTTGGCAAGTTACCATTCGCACCCAGCGAAATGATTTAAATCGACTTTTGAAAAAAGCCCCAAGCTTACGCAATCATTTACTAGCAGAATTTGAGGAGATTTATCAAGAAGCGCTTTCCGAAGTAGAAGAAGAATATCCCGAAACTAAGTTTCCACAAACGTGGCAATTTAGTAACGATTTGCAGGCAATTTTAACAGAAATATTGTGGCAAAATGAAGATGAGCTATGATTCGTTAGGGAAGTCGATGTTTTCATAAAGTTCAGCAATTAAATGCGATCGCTATTTGACCGCAGAAGAATTGTTGGCTAAATATCGGGAGAGATTCGGCGAATTACCAGCATCAGAAAGTATAATTATCTGTATGGGATGGCTGCGCGATCGCACGTACAACAATTACAATAGAACAACAAGACAGCCTCGAATTTAAAATGATTTCTCTATCTCCAAATTTACAAGCAAGACTATCAACACCTTTAAAAATTGGCACTTTTGCAGTTAAAAGTCGGGTGCTTCAATCACCCTTATCCGGTGTTACGGACTTAGTATTTCGCCGCTTAGTACGTCGTTACGCCCCAGACTCAATGATGTACACCGAAATGGTTAACGCCACAGGTTTACATTATGTTAAACAACTACCTCAAATTATGGAAGTAGACCCAGGCGAACGACCAATTAGTATTCAATTATTTGATTGTCGCCCAGATTTTTTAGCTGAAGCAGCTATTAAAGCAGTGGAAGAAGGCGCAGATACGGTAGATATTAATATGGGTTGTCCGGTTAATAAAATTACCAAAAATGGGGGCGGTTCTTCCTTATTAAGACAACCAGAAGTAGCCGAAGCAATTGTGCGAGAAGTTGTGAAAGCTGTGAACGTTCCCGTAACAGTTAAAACTCGCATTGGTTGGTCGGATAAAGAGATTACTATTTTAGAATTTGCTAAACGCATGGAAGATGCTGGCGCACAAATGATTACCGTACATGGTAGGACTCGCGCCCAAGGTTACACTGGTTCGGCAAAATGGGAATGGATAGGCAAAGTTAAGGAAGTTTTGTCAATTCCGGTGATTGGAAATGGCGATATTTTTTCTGTGGAAGCTGCCGTTCGTTGCTTGGAAGAAACGGGCGCAGATGGGGTAATGTGTTCTAGAGGAACGCTAGGTTATCCTTTTTTAGTTGGCGAAGTTGATTACTTTTTGAAAACGGGAAAATTGAAGGAACCACCAACGGCAATTGAAAGATTAGAATGTGCTAAAGATCATTTACAAGCACTGTGGGAATATAAAGGAGAAAGGGGAATTCGCCAAGCTAGAAAACACATGACTTGGTATGCTAAAGGTTTTCCCAATGCTTCAGAATTGCGCGGACAATTGAGTGTAATTGAAAGTTTAGACCAGGGTTTAGAGGTGATAAATAAAGCTATTGATTACCTACAAACCCTTGGTGATGTAGCTAATTGGCAATTAACAGAAAAAGACTTCCAGCTAGTGGCAATTTAAACTCATCTAGATCGCTAGATCCCCGACTTCTTGAAGAAATCGGGGATCTAAATGACTATTTTTCTGTTAAACTCCAAACCCCATCATCCCATTTGGTTGCTAATTCTTCATCGTGTGTCAACCAATATTGACAACGTTCTAAATACATTTCAGATGCTTTGTCTTTCATTTTTCTGCTATTCATTTCTTCAACAATTTTGCCGAATTCATTTTGTGCTAATCTAAATTCTTGCAGCAAGTAATATTCTCTTCCTTTGTGGTAAATGTCTATTTGTTGTTTTTTCCAGTCTGGAACTGAATTTACATTTTCTGTCAAACAGACTAATTCAAAAATTGAAACTGGTTGAGTTTTGCCTTTGACACGAATCAGATCTAATTCTCGGCAATAGATTTCTGAGGCACATTTTCCAAAGGTATATTGACTGATAATAATATCGCAACCGTATTGTTTACTGGCACTTTCTAAACGGGAACCTAAGTTAACACCATCTCCGATCGAAGTCAGTTCCATCCGTTGCGAAGAACCAATATTACCGCTAATTACTACGTCGGAATTTATGCCAATACCAATCTTAATTTCTTGCAAATTGTTCTGGCGGCGAGTTGTATTAAATTCGGCTAAACGGTGACGCATTTCTAATGCGGTTTTTGTCGCCATTAAAGCATGATCTTCCAAGGGTACAAAAGCACCAAAAACTGCCATGATAGCATCACCAATGTATTTGTCTAATGTGCCTCTATGTAGAAATACAGCTTCTACCATTAACTCGAAATATTCATTCAGCATTTGTACCACTTCTTCGGCTTGCATACTTTCTGTTAGAGTGGTGTAACTGCGAATATCTGAGAAGAGAACGGAAACTTCTTTGCGATCGCCTCCCATCTTGAAATCATCGCCTCTAGCTAACAATTGTTCCGCTACTTCTTGAGTCATGTAACGATACATTGTACTCTTCAATCGCTTCTCATGACTAATATCATCCATCACCACTAAAGCGCCACGAACTTTACTCTCATCATTCACATCTACAATGGTATTTATTGACAGGTTGACGCTATGTTTTTCGTCCTTGATTGACTGTAAAACTTGGTCTGGATAATACTGTTGGCGCTTTCTCTCTTCAACTGCTTCTAAAGCTGCTTGGAACCAAGAACGAAATTTATTATCCTCTTCTGGTTTTAGTACTTCCTGTTGTAGCCCAACATTACCATAAATTTTCACTAATTCCCAAGCAGGTTTTCCTTCCACTTTTTCATTTTCACTCAAGCCTAACAATTTTTTAGCACTTTCATTGGCAGCAATTACACAACCTGCTTTATCGGTAGAAAGCACTCCATTTGACAAGCTGCGGAGAATGTCACGCTGCATTTGCTGTTGTTGTTTTACTTCATCAAACAACTTGGCATTTTGTAATGCTACACCAGCTTGAATATTAAAAATTTGCATGAATTCTTGGTCGGTGCGATTAAAACTCGCTTTCCAACATTCTGGTGCTTCCGGCCAATTACTAGCATTATATTCCGGCCAGTCTCCTTGTTTTTTCTTGTTAATTAATTGGGTAACACCTATTAATTCGCCATCAGCATTAAATACTGGCATACACAACATACTACAGGTACGATAACCTGTTTTCTTATCAGTTTCTTTGGAAACTACGGAACGAGGATCGTTATAAAGATCGAAAGGAATCATTAATGGTTCGCCTGACTCTGCTACCATTCCTGCAAAACCTGCTGTTCTGGAAATTCGCACTTCTTTTAATTCACCACCAATCAGAATTTTTGTCCATAATTGTTCTTTTTCTTGATCGATTAACCATAAGGTACTACGATCGGCATTCATCAATTTTTTCGCTTCATCCATCACCCGTTTTAGGGTTTCTTCTAAGTCTAAGCTACTTTGACTTAGTGCTTGGTTAGCTTTCATTAAAGCATCAGCAGCGCGTTGTTTTTGCGTCGCTACATAGAACGATCGCGAACTTTCTAAAATCAACTGGATTGAAGGAGCAAATTCTTCAAAAACTATTTCATCTTCTTTGGTAAATCCTGCTAGATTGATGCGGTCTTTTAAGGGAACTTCTGGATTATTTGCGGATTTTAATTTATTAAGTAATTGGACAACTGCAACTAAATCTCCATTTTCATTTAACAGCGGTAAAGCTAACATTGTATATGTCCGATAACCTGTTTTTTCATAGGTTTTTTTAGATTCTCCAGAACGAGGATCGTCAAAAAAGTCATAAGGGATGTTGACTACTTTCTTGAAAGTAGCTACCTCGCCTGCAATACCTTTATCCGCAGGTATGCGAATTTCTAAAGTGCCAACGCCATCATCTTTGGCTAAGATTGACCATAATTCGTTTTTTTCTTCATCTAATAAAAATATTGTCGTGCGATCGGCTGCCAGTAATTCTCCTGTTTTTAAGGTAATACTACTCAACATTTCTTGCAGCACATTTTCCATACCCTCACTATGAATTACCATTGTCAGGGTATCTTTTACTGTACTAAGTTTTTGGTGAACTTCTTTAACTGCTTCCTGAAAAGATTGTTTATTTAAAGGAGCTAAAAATGTGGAAAATGAGCCTCTAGTTGTAACTAATGTACCTCCGGGATTACGATGATTTTCCGAAGAATTTCTAGCATTAATTTCTGGCTGAATTGGCTTACTTTCCTCTTCAGCTAATTCATTTCCCATTATTTCTGAATTAATAGTATTGTTGATTTCGCTATCAACTATATTAATTACTTCCTCACTGGCTGTATCATTAATTTCACTACTAACTACATCAATTATTTCGTAACTTATTTCGCGAGCAATAACATCTATTACTTGATTATCTCTCCTATTAATCTCATTTCTAATTTCTACTCCATCAATTCCGGTGATTTCCACTATATGATTTTCTGGCGCGATCGCACTTTCTTCTTCAGGATTTCCATTTTCCGGCTCATCCCAACAACTATCTATAAAGTCTCGATCGGTATCTAAACTTTGATGACCATTTTGATTTTTTCCCGTCTCTAAAGATTGACAAATACTTACTTGATCGCCATAGTTTTTATAACCATTCTGATTTTTGGAATCTTCCATATCCTTAGTGCTATCCTCCTTAATAGTATTTTCTATTTTTTGGAGTATATTTTCTTTATCTTCTTCAAATACCTTTCCTTCTATCTGCAAATTATTGCTATTTCGTAATTCCTCATCTTTATGATTCTGAGATTGGTCTTTATAGGGAGCGCAATCGAGGGTATATGTTGGTTCAGACATCCCTATTCTTGAGCGATGAGTTGACTTTTTTAACAATTCAATATCCCGATCTTTGTTAACTTCAAGCATTGGATTTACACCCTGTTTTTCTATGTATGGTTTGACATCGATTATATTAGTAGTCGATTCTACAAATGGTAGATTGTAGTTAGAATAAGGCATAATTCAAAGTGTCAAATGCTTACTTTTTGCCAATCTTTAAACCTGTTGGATTCAATAACTTAAATTTATTAAGAATCTTGTCAACCTCCTTAATTATTGGTGAAACCATTAAGATTTGTTTAACTTTTTCCAGCCTCTCTTCTGGTTGAATTATAAGTTGTAACGACTGCCTTTGTCTTTTCTTTTTAGATCCGCTTCAGCTATTAAGGATTCAGCAAAAGCGATCGCCTCAGTTGCCGAATCACCCCCAGCTAATTGAGCTAATTCCTGACTCCGAGTAGAATGACTATCTAAATAACTCACCCGCACCACAGTCCGAAAATCGGTAGCCTGACCATTTTTTTCTCCTTTTGGAGTATCAATTACTTGTTTATCGACGCGAAAATGTCGATCTGCCATAGCTGCCACCAAAGGTTGGTGAGTCACGCATAAAACTTGTTGATAATGTGAAATTTGATGGAGTTTTTGCGCGATCGCTGCTGCCACTCTACCAGAAACACCCACATCAATCTCATCAAAAATTAGTGTCCCTACCAAACCCATCGAAAAGCAAGTTTTAAAAGCTAAAAGAAACCGACTCATCTCACCCCCAGAAGCCGTTTCTGTTAAAGGATGTAAAGGTTCGCCCGGATTAGGACTAAAAAGAAAGATAATTTTATCTGCGCCATTAGCCGTAGGAGAAATCCGAGTAATTTCCACCTGAAACTTCACCTTTTCCATCGCTAAAGGCTTTAATTGCTCGATTAAACGCTCCTCCAATTTTCTCGCCGCAGTCAACCTTAACTCTGTCAAAGTTTGACAACATTCTTGGAGAATTACCTTTTTTTCTTGGTAAATCTTTTCCAGAGTTTCTAAAGACTGACCCCCACCTTTAAGTTCTTGTAATTCCGCTTCTACACCCTGTTGATAAGCGATCGCCTCTGGTAAAGTTGGCCCATACTTGCGGCAAATTTGCTTTAACTGACGAATGCGTTGCTCTACAGATTCTAACCTTTCCGGATCGGCCTCCAACGACTCACCATAAGTATTAATTTGTCTTCCAGCTTCCGCCACCTGAGCCAAAGCCGCACTCACCATATCTAAAATTGGCTGTAAGCTAGAATCATAAATTACCATATCGATCAAAGTAGCCTCAGCTTCTCCCAAAATATCAGCAGCAGCTTGAGCATCCGCATCATTTTGGTACAAAGCTTGATAAACCTGGTAACTTTGTTTTTGTAATTCCACAACATGAGCCAATCGGCTACGTTCTTGTTCTAGAGATTCCAATTCATCAGGATCGTTGAGTTTAGCCGCACTCAATTCCCGCAATTGAAACTCTAACAAATCTAACTTTTGCAACCGCATTTGTTCCGATTGGCGACGATTTTCCAAAGCCGCAAGTGCTCCAGAACAGGATTGAAAAGCTGCACTCACCTTTTGACGTTGCTCAATTAGATTCACCCCACCGAAACTATCCAAATATTCTCTTTGAATAGCCGTTTGTCCAATTTGAACAGTTTGACCTTGAGCCGTAATTTCTATTAAACGCGATCGCAGCTGTTCCATCTGTTGTCTATTTACCAATACACCATTAATCCGCGATCGACTGCTGCGTAAGATACCCTCCTGATTAGTAGACATCTCGCGGCTACAAACCACAGCATAATCATCCAATAAATCAATTTCTTCCTGATTCAGCCACTCAGCAACTTGAGAACTTAAGCGAAAAGTCGCCTCCACCACAGCCCGTTGTGATCCAGTCCGAATCGATCGACTAGTAACCTTACCACCCAACGCCGCATCAATAGCATCAAGAATAATTGACTTTCCCGCCCCAGTTTCCCCAGTCAACACATTTAAACCAGCCCCAAAAGCCAGTTCCAGACGGTCAATCAACGCAAAATTTTCAATTCGCAATCCTATTAACATAAGGCAATCAGCCTATAATTCAGGGCTTCTCAAGGAAACGCCATATAAGAGCTACCATCGTCAAGTTTAATCCGACTCCACCAAAACTGGAACTGAGATTTTTTGCCCCCTTCATCAACACCTGTAAAAGTTCTGCCTTTTGCCTTCTATCTGATTAACTTGGCAATTGTTACAATGTTTTAACAAAGTAACAAAAATATTTAGTTTCTATTCCCTATTCTTTATTCCCGCAATCAAAACTCATGAATCCTAAGACGGCATCCCCAGTTTCGCCCACTCACGATCCTGAAGGCGTTCGCCAAACCACATCCCATCCCATCACCATAAAGGAAACAACAACAGTGGAAAAACCCATCGCGATCGCCGAATCAGCAACTATTTCCCCAGCGCCGCAAAAACGCGCCCAAACAGTTGCACCAGAACTCGAAGCAGAAACCATAAGATATGATCCAGAAGCGATCGCTCAACATTATGGCAGACGACTCCTCCTAGTTTGGCGGCGTTGTCTTGCGATCGTCTGGCCCTCCACAATCTTTGCCTTCAGCCTCTGGTGGGATCGCCGCTTAGGAAAAATCAACCAAAACCAACAAAAACGCGCCATCCAGCTAAAACAACTCCTCACCAACTTAGGCCCCGCCTACATCAAAATAGGACAAGCCCTATCCAGTCGCCCCGACTTAGTACCTCCAGTATACTTAGAAGAACTCACCCATCTCCAAGACCAACTACCCCCCTTCCCCAACGAAGTAGCCTACAGATTCATTGAAGAAGAACTAGGAGCCCCTCCCCACCAAATTTACGCCGAACTCTCACCCCAACCATTAGCCGCAGCCTCATTAGGGCAAGTATACAAAGGCAAACTTAAAACCGGAGAAACAGTCGCAGTCAAAGTCCAAAGACCCGACCTCCAACAAAAAATTGCCCTCGACCTCTACATCATGCGTAGTCTAGCAAAATGGGCACAAAAAACCTTTAAAAATTTGCGGAGTGACCTAGTAGCCATCCTCGACGAATTTGGCAGCCGCATCTTTGAGGAAATGGACTACATCCAAGAAGGAAAAAACGCCGAACGCTTTGAACAACTCTACGGGCAAATCCCAGATATTTACATCCCTCGCATTTACTGGGAATACACCCGCCGTCGCGTCCTTACAATGGAATGGATCGTCGGAACCAAACTGACTAACCTGGAAGCCATGCAGAGACAAGGCATAGACGCTTCCCACCTGATCGATGTTGGCGTTCAATGTTCCCTCCGACAACTACTAGAACACGGCTTTTTCCACGCCGACCCCCATCCCGGCAACCTTTTAGCCAGTCCAGACGGCAAACTCGTCTACCTCGACTTTGGCATGATGAGCGAAGTTAAGCGTCAACAACGCTACGGTCTAATTGAAGCCGTCGTACACTTAGTAAATCGAGACTTTGAAGGCTTAGGTCAAGACTACATTAAACTCGAATTTTTAGCCCCCGGCACCGACCTCACACCCATCATCCCCGCCTTCGCTGCCGTTTTCAACGATGCCTTATCTGCCACAGTTGCAGAAATGAACTTTAAAAGCATTACTGACCAGCTTTCGGCTTTAATGTATGAATTTCCCTTCCGTGTACCTGCCTACTACGCCTTAATTATTCGCTCCTTAGTAACTTTAGAAGGAATTGCCATTAACATCGATCCCAACTTTAAGGTATTAAGTAAAGCCTATCCTTATGTTGCCAAACGCTTACTTACTGACCCAGCCCCAGAGTTAAGAGCATCTTTACAAGATTTACTCTTCAAAGAAGGCGGTTTTCGCTGGAATCGTTTGGAAAATCTGATCCGTAATGCTCGCAATTCCTCAGATTTTGACTTAAATAAGACGCTTGAGCAAACCGTTGATTTTCTCTACTCAGAAAGAGGTGCTTTCATTCGGAAAAAACTAGTTAATGAGATAATTAATGGTCTAGACATCTTTGGGCGCAACACTTGGGAAAATTTAACTTTTACCTTCCGCCAAAAACTGGGACTAGTAGCAAATGAAGTTCCTGTCATAAAGGAAACACCAAAGAATCTGGAACATATTCAGAGAATTTGGGTAATTCTCCAAGAAACCCCAGGTTTTGACCCAATAGAAATGATCTCGATTTTTACTAAACTGTTGCTGAGACCGGAAACTCAACAGATGGGACAGCAAGTGATTGGTGGACTTACTCAGCGTACATTGGCTCGCTTAATTCGGGAACTTCTGATCTCGGACAGGTCGATCGCAGAACCAGAAACCGAATACCGTGAAGATACAGCACCTAGACTAGCTTTACCCGTGCCAGTAGAAAATCGCTAATACCAGCAGGGTAGAAGGGAAAAATTCCCTTCTGCTCTCTTGTACTAGTTGCCATCCAAGTCTTTCATTTGTTGCTGTAGCTTGGCTTCTAATTCCTGAATTTCTTCTCGCCTTGCTTCTACTTCTAGTAAACGACGGCTGAGGTCTAATTTTTCCAGAGTCAGAGTTTGTAAACCTTCCTCTACCCTTACCTTTTCTTGCTGCAAAAAATCTAAATTGATCTCACTGGTCAAATAATTTTTGACTAAATCTAGCACCCAATTTGTAGCATCTTTAATACTTAAAACCTGGCGAGTGGGCGAAAGTTCCACCAAAACTAATGAGCCATTGCTCCACGAATCATTTTCCGCTGCTGGAATTGGAATCACCTCAGCTTCTTCAATAAAAGCCCAGGTATATTCAGATTCTTGGTGGGCTAATAACCGCAGCTTGGTTTCACCTGTAGTTGCTTCCTTTTGTACCTGGGCAAAATGTAGCATCAGCTTGATTTTTGATTACCTCTCTTCGATTCATCACAAATATCCCTATGTTTTCGGGGTGGCTCAGCAAAATTGGCTAAAATATTGCCTAATTTAAGAGTGGGCACGCTTAGGTTTGGTGCTACCTGTGCCGCAGCTGAGTCCAGCTTGAGGATACAACACAAGTCAACAAAGATCTTTCATCCTGGTAATGTACCAAATTGTCAATGCCTTTTTTGACCTAATAGCAGACGGATTCCTCTAAATTTTACTGAGTTGTGTGAGTAATGAGCGAATGAGAATGGACAGAGCATGGATTGGCAGGGGTTTGCCTTGATTAACATTATCTGCCATTATTGCCCTAATTCTAGGTGAAAAAGCTAAAAGTTTTATATAGGCAACAGGCATATCAGTTAGGACTTGGTAAATTTTGCTGTCAAGGGAATGGGGAATAATGCAACTGTAGCGATCGATTGCTATGAACTATCAACTGCGAAATAATCGGCTGTACTGAATTTCGTGAGTCATACTTGCTAACGCTAATCCCCAGCCACAACTGCTTAGGTCATCATCTGTTAGAGTAAAAACTTCTCTGCTGCTTTCGATGATGGGGTTGTGTAATTTGGACAATAGTTGTTGACCTGTGGTTTGTCCTAATGGGATTAGTCTGATGCTGGCACTGATTAAATTGGTAGCCCAACTATGTAAGTATCCTAAAATGGCGGTTGATGGGTCGATTTTCCAGTGGGCGGCGATTATACCAAAGGCGATCGCAAAACTCGTCCTTTGACTCAAACTGCTAAACTCTCTACTAAGCTGCGGTTCTAAGTTTTCCCATAATCGCCTCAAAGCATGACCCATCTGCCAGCTTTGTTCCCGTAACTCTGCCGTTTCCCTAGCAGCTATTGCCCAATTATTCCAATACTCTAAAGTTTCTAAATCCCCGCTTTCTGTAGCTCTGTAACCCCTGAGCATAATTGCTGCTTCTATCCTAATCGCCCCATAGCCCAATTCTTGCTCTAACCAATGTTTCAACGTTGTTTGGTCATGAATCACCTTTGTTTCCACCAAACTTTCTAATCCTTCCGAATAACTATAAGCCCCCACTGGCAAGGCTGTGTTAGTAATTTGTAATAAATGCAGCAGACTTAAGTTGTTCATTGCCGACTGGAGAGAGTTCTGAGTTCTGAGTTCTGAGTTAAATAATTTTCCCTTGTCCCCTTGTCTCCCCATCCCCCCATCCCCCCATCCCCCCATCCCCCCATCCCCCCATCTCCCCATCCCCCCATCCCCCCATCTCCCCAGTCCTCTAATGATGCCCATAAGCTCCCATTTCTGGCTCAAAGGGCTTAATTTCTGCGGTTACTTCTAATCCCAGATGTTCTAGCATTGCCTGTAAAACGGGGTCTGGGGATAATCTTAAGTATGTGGGAGCGATTTCTAAAGCTACGTGGCGATTTCCTAAGTGATAGGCGGCACGTAATAACTCTAGGGGATTTTTGGCTGTTATTGTCAGTACGGGTTCGGGTTTGGCAATGATTCTGACTAGGATACCGTTTTCTGATTGTAATAAGTCACGATCGCGCAACACTATCCCTCTGGGAAGTCGCAACAACAACGCTTGTCCTGCTTCTGTCTCAAAACGATAGTTGCTGCGAGTGCGTTCCTCTGCTGTCAGGGAAAGGGTGTGGCTGACTACAGCATCAGGGTTTGCTGGTATACGTTGCGTCAAAGTCAGCATCATCGGTAATTATGACTATTTTTTCTAAATTTATGGGATTATTTTCCAGATTAACCTGATTTGCGATCGCTAGTTCAGTAATTATTCCCTATGACAAAATCTTCAGCAAGAAAGTCCGTACATTCACGAATAAGGGTGATTTGAAATTTGAAAAATTCATTTATAAAAAGACTATCATTACGTATAAATCATTAGGACGCATCTGGAAAACATATCACAGTCATGTAGAAATTTAGTAATAGTGATATTCATGACTTCACCAAAAATGATTGCAGTACAAGAAGCTCCAGTATTAACAGAAAAATCTCTCAAGCAATCCCAAAAACTTGAGCCATACAATCTTTTTCAAGGAATTTTAGAAGGATTTATGGATGGAATTCTAATAATCACTCAGACAGGCGAATTACTGCACGCCAATCAAACTGCCAAACAGATTTTTCAACAATTATCTCATGAAAAATCTCAATCCATTCCTGAAGAGATTTGGCAGATTTGTCAGTCATTAATTGAAAGTAAAAAGCTGTTTCCCAGTGAAAAACTTGTTTTAGAATCAGAAATTACTCAAAATAATACTTTCAATTTTCGGTTGCGAGTGCGTTGGTTTGCGATCGAGCAAATGTCCCAAGAATGTCTGTTAGTAACCATTGAAGATAAACATCAATCCTTAAGAGAGATAGTGATCAGCGACGTTCATCAATACGATTTAACACCCAGAGAAGCGGAAGTTTGGTTGCTTTATCGAGCTAACTATTCCTACAAAGAAATCGCCGAAAAACTGTACATTACTATTAATACAGTTAAAAAACACATGAAAAATATTCATGCTAAACGTAAATCTGCGATCGATGATGAAGCAATTTAATAAATTTAAGTTGGTTAAACTCTTTATTGTAAGCGGCGTAATTCAGCATCGACTTTTTGTTTAAGATTGGGATCTGATTGTATCGCATTTCTGATTTGTTCAAAACGACCAACTGTTAATTGATTTGCCTCAATTGTTTGTCGGGAAAACTCGCAAAAATCTTTTAATTCAGCTGTAACATTACCACCAGCAGCACAAGTTGTATCAGGAACCGAAAGATTTCTACTGACAATTCCTTGAACTATAGCTTGACGTTTTTTCTCAATTATATAAGCTGCTCGAACATATCTTCTTAGCTCATCATCGCTGATTGACTGAGCAAAGGCAGAAGAACTGAAGATTAAATGAGGAGAACGGAAAGATAGATTTGGCGCTAGTCCACAGAGTACACCAATCGAAGCCAGAGAAGTGACAAGTAAAAAGTGAGATATTACTTGGTTAAGTAAAGGGAAGGAGATGGAAGAATTAACGTTAGTCATGATTGGATAGTTTTTAGAACTAGCACACTAAATGGCATCTATGTATTTTGAAGTAACTTTTGGGTGTGAAGTTCCACATAGGGGTAGATGATTGGCAAAATAGTCAATTGTAATTAAAGTCAATAATCTCGTGTAAACGAGGTTATTTGTAAAGTTGGCAGAGTTCGATCGCTTTTGTTTGCAGAGTGGTTATTGGCTCTGCCCCTTGTTTGAGACTAACCTCTAAGTCTAGCAGTATGGGCAAGCTGGCAGAAAGTTGTCCCACATTTAAAGAGCGAATTTCCTGTTGGAGAAAGTAGATGCGCTTGGGATTGGCAACTTCTGCGGCTTTGGCAATCTCTTTTTCGTCCCTCTCTCCCTCCTGCGTCATCAGCTTTACCCACAACCAAGTGCGAAATTGTCCAATCAAAGTAGCAACAATTCTTAAAGCTGGTTCATTGCGATTAATTAAATCTGCCACTAATACCAAGGCTTTAGGTGCATCTCCCTGAATAATTGCCCCGGCTAGCTGCAAACTATTTTGCGTGTTAGCTGTTACCAGTTTAGCAACTGTTTCTACCTCTAGGACTCGTCGCTGATTCGAGCTAAACAGTTGCAATTTTTCCAATTCCGAATTTAGTAACCTTGTATCATTACCAACAGATTGGGCTAAAAGTTCCATAGCGTCTGGCGTTAACTTCACACCTACCTCTTGTGCCGCTTGCTTAACTCGCTGTATAATTTGGTCGGTCTTCCAGGGTGGAATTAAAGCAAATTCGCAGATTTGAGCAGATTTTTTGAGTAATTTTGTGGCTTTAAGTCGATCGTCAGGTTTGTTCCGGCTAGTCAGTAAAAGTACTGAAGTTTCCGGTAGAAAAGGCAGGGTACGTTCTAGTTCAGCTAATATCTGTTCTGGACAATGTTGCCCAATATTGATATCAGTCAACCAAACTAAACGTTGTCCCATACCAAATGGAGGTGTCATAGCTTGATTTAATGCTTGAAGTATGGCATCTGGTTGATCGGCAGAAATTTTGTCATAGTTGAAACTAGCCCAGTGGGGATCGAGTACAGATTTACGCAATTTAACAACCGCGTTTTGTAGTGTGAAATCATCCTCTCCCCAATAGAGGTAAATTGGCATAAGGAACACCTAATTAAGTAAATTTGTGGTAAGGGCAATTTATGAATTGCCTGTACAGGCAAAGACTTGATCCCAGAAATTAGAGGTCAATATTTCGTTAGGTGGACTTAACGTTAAAACAAAGAAAGTTAGTTAAACTCTATCAAGTGAAAAGGCGAGGATATCAAGGTTGGACGATAACTATCAAACTTACCTGAATCGAGTGGCAAGAATGACGCTGCCGGAAAGTTACAAATCTCAAGTGCAGCACATTCAGGAATCACCTAAGTTTGTGCCTGCTGTTGAAGGAGGCAGAAAACCTGTTCCTTTTCCTGGATATACAGTAATTACTCCTCCCAGTGAAGAAGATGCAGCAAATAATACTTTCTATACAAATTTGCAGCTTTGTCAAGAGCAACTCTTACAAGAGTTTAAGTCGGGTTTAATGGTGCCAGTACCTCCATCTAGTTTTCATTTAACCCTGGCAGATTTAATTTGGGCTGGTGCTTTTCTTCATGTTAAAGAAGAAAATCCTCAATTTGAAGAGGAGTTGCGCGATCGCATTGGTAAAATTTTTGAGCAAACCCAACCTTTAGTGGGCGGGGGTCAGCAAATTAAATTCCAATTGCTAGGATTAATGATTATGCCAAGAGCGATCGCTGTCTCTCTAGTACCAAAGGATGAGTCAACTTACGATCGGATTGTTAAGTTTCGTCGCGCTATTTACCAAAATGGTGACTTGATCGGGTTGGGAATTGAGCAACAATATGGTTTAACGGCTCACATTACTTTAGGTTACTTTGGCGACATTCCACCAGATTTAGATGGCGAGCGCATCGGTCAAACTCTTTCAGATTTAAACTTACAATGGGTGGATAATTCCCAAGAACTCTGGGTACAAAAGGCAGAATTGCGTAAATTTGATGATATGACTCGCTACTACCGCGAACCTGATTGGCCTGTTTTGGAATTTTAGATTTAGGATTTGGGATTTGGGATTTAGATTTTAAACGAGAAATCCTGTAAAATCTAACATCTGAAATCTCCAAATTTATGAGTTTAACCATCCACCCAATTATGGCCCAGAGTTTCGCGGTAATTGACCGAGAAATTGGCACTCATAATTTTAGCTCGCAAGAATATGCGATCGTCCGACGAGTAATTCACAGTACGGCTGATTTTGAATTTAAAGACTTAATTCGCTTTAGTCCAGGGGCAATTGATGCTGGCATTGCTGCGATTCGTCGTCGCGTACCCATTGTGACTGATGTGGGGATGGTTAAACAAGGTATCGTGGGATTAGTGGGAGAAACTTTTGCCAACCCAGTAATTAGTGCTGTGGAAGGCATTAAAAAACCTTTACCAGGAAAAACTCGCACGGAAACGGGCTTATTAAAGTGCTGGCAAGAATTTCCCCAAGCAATTTTTGTCTTTGGCAATGCGCCCACTGCCTTGTTAGCACTCTGTCAAGAAATCCCGCAAGCTGCTGTGTTACCTGCTTTAGTAATTGGCGCACCTGTAGGGTTTATTTCGGTCGTAGAGTCAAAAATGACCTTAGCAACGACGGAAGTACCTCAAATTCGCGTTGAGGGGCGAAAGGGCGGTTCGCCAGTAGCAGCTGCTATCCTCAACGCTTTAATTTGTTTAGCAACTGAAGGAGAAGTCTAAAGTTGTTTGTTTTGGACAAATAACCAATGACAAATGACCAATGACAAATAACAAATGACAGTTCATGTTGTAGGCATTGGTTTAGATGGGGCATCTGGGCTGAGGGAAGAAGTCAGGCAAGTTATAGCCCAGGCGACTTTGTTGGTAGGAAGCGATCGCCATTTGAATTATTTTCCTGACTACTCTGGCGATCGGATCGTCCTGAAAGATTTAAAGGGGACGCTGCGCGAGATTCGCGATCGTCTAGAAACGGATAATGTAATTGTCGTACTGGTGACAGGCGATCCTTTGTTTTTTGGCTTAGGGCGGTTGTTGTTGGCAGAATTGCCTAAAGAACAGTTAACTTTTCATCCTCATCTAAGCGCCATTCAGTTAGCTTTTAACCGGATTAAAGTTCCTTGGCAAGATGCCAGGGTGATTAGCGTTCATGGGCGTTGTTGGGAACAGCTAACCCAAACTTTGCAGCAAGGAGTCGAGAAAATCGCTATTCTAACTGACAACGATCGTAATCCAGCGGCGATCGCTCTTTTACTCCAATCCCTTGATTTAGCTGCTGCTTATCAGTTTTGGATTTGCGAAAATTTAGGGGGTATGGATGAGAAAGTGGGCTGTTGGCCTATAGCTACTGTCCCAGCGCAAAAATTTGCCCCCTTGAATGTGGTAGTTTTACTGCGCCACACTGATTCATCTGGGGAAGAGATGAATTTCCAAAATCTACCGCTGCTAGGTTTACCAGATTCTAGTTTTTTAAGTTATAGCGATCGTCCGGGGTTAATCACTAAACGGGAAATTCGGCTGTTAATTCTGGGAGAATTAGCCTTACAGCCAGGACAAATTATTTGGGATATTGGTGCAGGTACGGGTTCAGTAGCGATCGAAATTGCCCGCTTATTCCCCACTTCCACAGTTTATGCCATTGAAAAAACTGCCGCTGGCATCTCTTTAATAGAACAGAATTGTCAGCGATTTCGCCTTAATAATGTAGTTTCCATTCATGGCACCGCACCAGAAATTTTGCATCACCTCGTACCCCCAGACCGCATTTTTATTGGCGGTAGTGGAGGTAACTTAAAAGAAATTTTGCGGTTTGCGGGTGCTCAGTTGCATCCCCAAGGAGTTCTGGTTTTAGCTTTAGCTACTTTGGAACATTTGACTTTGACAATGCAGTGGGTAGAAGAAAAAGGTTGGGAACACAATTTGTTACAAGCGCAGTTGTTGCGATCGATCGCGGTTGGATCTCTCACCCGATTTTCGCCCCTCAATCCCGTCACGATTTTAAGCATCAAAAAGCAAAATCAGCGCTAGAGATTAGAGAAATGGGAAAAATTCTCTAGCGGTATAGAACAGGAGCGCCCCTGTAATTAGCAAGCAAAAGATTCCCGCTGCACCAGCTAAAGGTTTTCCAGATAATCCTGTAAACCAAGCTGAACCTTTTCCTGTATAGCTAATTAATTGGGCAGAATCGATCGTGGTTAATCCCCAAATCCAACCCGCGTGTAATCCGATCGCTAAACTTAAATTTCCATCGTCCACCCAACGCGCCAGAACTAACACCAATCCCATTAAAAATAAACCTGGGAGTTGGGGCAAAGTTTCCTTAAATTCCCAAACCAAGTGCAGCAGTGCAAAAATTAGGCTAGAAACTACAGCCCCTAACCATAAAGAGTAACTTTGCTGCAATTGATTGAGCAGAAAGCCACGAAAAATTAACTCCTCTGTACTGCTTACCCATAATCCTAAAAGCAGGGTTGTCAGTAGAGTTTGCCAGAGCTTTCGATCGGGTTGCCAATGCCAATTTATCCACCCAAAAGTGGACTCGATCGCAAACACAACTATGATGCCAATTACGCCAATAGCTAATCCTAACCCCAGAGAGATTAAAAAAGTGACCTCTCTAGAGATTCCGTAATCAAAAAAAGACACACCCTCTACCCTGGCAAATCCCCAAAGTAACACCGGAGCAATCAGGTAAAGGGATGCCAAAAGTGGAATTTTTTGTGCTGCCCCCAACGGCTTAGGAGGGTACCATTTGAGGGCGTAAGCTATGGGAATAGCTATTGGCAACCAACACCCCAACCAAGCTAAGAAAAACGCAATTATCTTAACAGGTGCGGTCGCCTCAGTATAAAACACCAGCATTTAGCCTAGCTATGTTTGTTAAAGAAGTTCATAGCTACAAAAAGCAGATAGATTAGTCAGTAGCCAAAAGTCAGCCTGAGCAAAATTCACAGGAAAATCAACTCGTTTTGACCGTTGACAGCTGACCTGAGAGATTATTCTTCCTCTTCGGAATCCTCATCCTCATCCTCATCATCTTCATCATCTTCATCTAATTCTGCTTTACCATTTGATGATGCTTTATCTGCATCAACCTGAATCAGGTGAATATGCTTATAGCCTAGTTTGATTTCAAATTCATCACCAGACTTTAAACCCATTGCTTCGGTGTAGGTTGCACCAATAACAATTTGTCCATTTTTATGTACGCTTACCCGATAAGTAGGTTCGCGTCCCCGTCCATCTTTCGGCCCTTCAGGACTTAAAGGAATACCTCTTGCTGCTAATACAGCATCATAAAAATCCGTGAGATTTACACGAGTCTGGTTATTTTTAGTGGTTGTGTAGTATCCACAACGCTTCGCTGTTTCACGACGGGGTAGGTTGGAAAGTTCTTTTACTTTTTGAAGTAGTGCCTTTCCTGTTAAAGGTGTTGTTGCTGTGTCAGTCATCGCTTTGGTGAAATATTCAATCTTTAACTTAGTTAATAGAGTCAAGACCCAAATTGGCCTTATAAAGAATATATCGTTAAATCTCATATTTTTAACAACTATTTTTGGCAATCCCTAACTTGAGTAAAAAGCTTAATTTAGATTTTGGAATTTCCGGTTGGTTCGTCACCCTTGTAAGTGCTAATCGTCAAGGATGTTTACCTGGATTTTATCCAGACAGATCTATAGTGCGGCTTAATTGCCAGCGGAAGTCTGACAAAAGTTAAACTGTTACACTTAGCAAAGATATCTAATACATTAGCTTTACTTGTCTGTCTGCTTTCCTGGTAAGATGTATGGGACATCACAGGGGGGAAAATCTATCTTTGAGGAGTTTTACCCAGAGGTAGAACGATATTTTTTTGTATCAAGTAGTGCAGATAAATATAAGTGATGGAGTTTTGCCAAGTTGGTAGAAAGTCTGAGTTTTGGCGAAAGTTAAGATCTAAGAGGCTTACACTAGAAGCAGTAGTAGTTTAAGAAGGCAGCAGAGAGGGAAAAATTTTTGCTCAGGTACAGTAGCCGAAAATTTAGTCTGTTACCACTATTACTTTAGATATTGAAGAAATGGTTCAAGATTATGGAAGTCATTTTTAAGATTGCCAGACATGACCAAAACAGTGGCTCATGGTATCAGACTTACACTTTAGAAGTTGAGTCTGGTAATACAATTCTCGATTGTCTGAATCGGATTAAATGGGAGCAGGATGGAAGTTTAGCATTTCGGAAAAACTGCCGCAATACCATTTGTGGTAGCTGTGGGATGCGGATTAATGGTCGTTCTGCTTTAGCTTGTAAAGAAAATGTGGGAAATGAGGTGGCACGACTTCAAGAACTGATGACAGAGGTTGTTAGTTCAGAGGTAGATCGATCGGAGGTGAAAGCAATTCCAGAAATTACGATCGCCCCGATGGGTAATATGCCAGTAATCAGAGACTTAGTAGTGGATATGGCAAGTTTCTGGAACAATTTAGAGACAGTCGATCCTTATGTAAGTACTAATGCCCGAAAGATACCAGAAAGAGAATTTCTCCAAACTCCTTCAGAGCGAAGTCAGCTGGATCAGACAGGTAATTGCATTCTTTGTGGTGCTTGTTATTCTGAATGTAATGCCCGTGAAGTTAACCCAGATTTTGTCGGCCCTCATGCTTTAGCAAAAGCTTACCGAATATTAGCAGATTCTCGTGACGCTCAAACTGAAACCAGGTTAGAGAAATATAACGAAGGGACTAAAGGTGTCTGGGGATGTACTCGTTGTTTTTATTGCAACAGTGTATGTCCAATGGACGTGGCACCGATGGATCAGATCGGTAAAATTAAAGGTGAGATTCTGGAAAGAAAGGATGCTCAAGCGAGTCGATCGATCCGTCACCGAAAAGTTTTAGTAGACTTGGTGAAAAAGGGTGGTTGGGTAGATGAACGTAAGTTTGCGGTACTAGTTTTAGGTAATTACTTTAGGGACATAAAAGGATTACTAGAATTAGGGCCAGTGGGATTAAGAACTTTGTTACGCAGAAAATTGCCCTTTGATTTTGAACCATCAAAAGGCGCTGCTCAAGTGCGATCGCTAATTGAAGCAGTAGAAAGAAAGACAGAAGGCAAAGGGTAGAAATAAAAGCAGAAGGGCAGAGGTCAGAAGGTAAAAATTCCCCTTGTCCCCTTGTCCCCAGTCCCCAGTCCCCAGTCCCCAGTCCCCAGTCCCCAGTCCCCTAACGAATCACCAGACGATATCTACCACCCACACCCGGTTCGCTGGCGTTAACAATTACGCGATAAGTACCGGAAAAGGGCAAAGTCAGATCGAGGGCAGAATTTTGATTATTTCTGCCCACATTATTATTTTCTGCAACCTTGCGACCATCTGGCCCTAGAAGTGCCAAATAAGTGTTGAAATCTGGGCTTTCTAAACTAATTCTGATGGGTTGACCAGCAACACCATCAAAAGTGTAGGATCTGTACCAACTGCCATCAGAAGGAAGTCTAGGCGCACCCGGGCCAAGAGTACCTTGTAATTGGATGATAGATCTAGTTTGTCCTTGGGGAATATTGGGATTTCTCAAACCAGTACGCGATGCCATAGCTCTGAGTTCAAAAGACCCGACTTCTCCTCCTTGGTAGGAGTTAGCAATTAAAAGATAAGTACCTGAAATTGGTAAACTTGTGACAATTCGGGCATTTCTGTTACCGCCTGAGTTGTAGTCTTGGGCTAATGTTCGACCATTAGGTGCGATCAGGATGAGAAAGGGGTCGATTTCTCGACTTACCATGTCGATTCTGACTTGTTGACCAGCGCGACCTTCAAACCTGTAGGCTTTAAAGAAACTATTATCTGTGGGTAAGACGTTATCTCCTGGGCCTAATCTGTCAGCGATTAGCTCGCCATTGAGTGTTAATGCTTGCGGGGGGTTGGTAGAGCGTCTGCTGCGGGGGGCGGTTTGGGCGACGCGAGGGGCAGTTCCTTGGCGAACGGAGGTTAAGAAAGGCTGTATTCGATCGATCGCGATCGCAAATCCAATGCCAATATTCCCTCCCGCTTGGCTATTGGTAAAAATAGCCGTATTAACACCAATTAATTCTCCCTGACTGTTAAGTAATGGCCCACCAGAATTACCAGGATTAATGGCTGCGTCAGTTTGAATTAAACCCCTTTCCCGATCGATCCGGCTGACAATTCCCACTGTAAAAGTACCCTGAAAGCGACCGAAGGGATTACCAATCGCGTAGGCTCGTTGTCCTACTTGTACGGGATTACGTGCTAAAGGAATAGTAGGTAAGTTATTTTGACCGCGAATTTTCAAAACGGCTAAATCTAAACCGCGATCGCCAAAAGCTACCACATCTGCTGGCAACCGTCTACCATCTGCCAGAGTTACAGTTAAAGTCCGAGAAGCATTTTGGACAACATGAGCATTTGTCAAAATTAAGCCATCTGGACTGATAATACTACCACTGCCAGAACCATTGGGTATAGCGATCGATACTACAGCAGGACTGGCTTTTTGATATACACGGACGTTGGTTTGTTCGTCAGAGACTTGTGCTGATGCGGGAGTTGCATTCAACAACAGCGGAGTAGTAGCAGCTAACGAACTAATGCCAAAAACAGCTAATGTTGTTCTGGCAGCTATCAGGCTGGACGCAGCTAATGTTAAAAGTTTAGTGTTCATCCTGAGATGAGGATTTAATAGTAGTTGTGGTATTTGTTATGTGGCTAATGCCAGTTTTTTTACTTAGGAAAGTTGCACCCCAATGGATGCAGCCAGATACTACCTTTATAACGTTTTTACAATCTAATTTTAGTTGGTGGGCGGTTATTGGTAATTGGTAGTTGGTCGTTGGAGAGACAAAATTATTACTGTCGATCGTCCGCACCATCAAAATTTCCCACTTCCCAATCAACAATAAATAGTAAACAATAAAAAATTTTTTAACTTCAGTTAGTTACTTTCCCCTGGAAGCCCCAGGAGGGCTGGTTGTTCTTCTCCAACCAACCCAAGCTAGGACAAGGTAAGAGAAATATTTATTCCCTGTTCGGGAGTTTCCTTCCCTCACCAAAATACCCCGCTCGGCGATCGGATAAGCAATTATCTAATAAATTCCCGAACTAGTTTCATCGTCTTTAGGATCGATCGGTTGATAATCTACATAATCATCTGATGCTTTAGGTGGTATATTTTCCCGTCTTTCCCTTTCAACAATATCTTCTGGAGGACGACGTTTTCTAGAACGAGTTGGCATAGTTTCCGAATTATCGAATTCATCTCTAGAATTATCGAATTCATTTCTAGGGGGACGACGAGAAGAACTGCGAGCAGGTTTTTCTTCCATATCGCTAACACCCCAATCATCTACAGGTGTCTGGGCACGAGATTCAGGACGGGGACGGCGTTTGCGTGTGGGAGCATCACTGGAGCTTAATCTATCGCTGTCTCGTTCTGCTAGACTACTGCTGCGACTGGAGGAACGGCGACGTGGTTCATCATAGCTATTGCGGGAACTCCGCGAGTCACGGCTACCTCTGATGCGACGAGAAACTGGTAATTCTTCGTCTGGTTCTAGTTCTAATTCATCTAATTCAGCGTCTTGATATACTCGATATTCCCTGCTGACGGGTCGTTCTTCATCTACGATCGGTGTATTACGTTTAGCTTGTTCTGTTGTGACACCCCGTAACCGCAAGTTATCCACAACAAAGAACACAGCTGTTCCCGCTAACAGATATTGACTAAAAGCCAAAATCGGGTCTAAGCGCCATCCTTGAAACAGGAGAATTAACCCACAAACTAAGCTAATGGCAGCAAAGAAAATATCATGATCTCTGGCTAATTCCGGGCGAAGTGACCTGAGAAAATAGAGTCCTACACCAGCTACAGCTAGTGCAATACCGAGAAATGTGGCAAATGACTGCCCAAAATTGAGCATTTTATCTCTCCGAAGTTAGTTCTACGGCAGTGAGTCAGGCTTAACATCTCCAATGTAGCTTGACAAAGCTAGTTTTTAGCTTGAACCAGTTGGAAACGGCTTTTCAGAAAATTAGTCGATCTTACTGCCCAACTTATAGAACAGAAGGGACGCTTTTTACTTAAATTTGGCTTTAGCGTCCCCGGAAAATAAGATCTGGTTTCTAAATAAATCAGCTTTATTGAGAGCGCTGAATCCGATCTTTTTGACTAATAAAGATTAATCCCCCAACAACTGGAACAACCACAATTACAAAACCTGCAACCAGGCTCCACAAAAAGTTAGCTAAAGAAGGAGTCATATCCGCGCCTCTATGTTTTACAAAACGATACCGTCTTTTAATTTTACCTAGCTGCTACAACCTTGAAAAGTCCAATTGTCAAGGACGATCGCAATTCGATCGCACTCCCCGGTCAAAGCATAAATTAAAGAACTAGATAAAAATTTTAACAAAACTTAAAATAGTCGTAGGGTGTCTTACTAACGCACCATCCTATTGTCGTACTCTGATAAAAAGTATCCATTTTGACAATTTACCTAAAGAATTATGACTGGTATTGACATCGTTAGCTTAGGGCTTGGTTTGCTGTTGGCAGTAATGATTTTCCTGTTTATTATCAGGATCGTGCTGACTTGGTATCCGCAAATCAACCTGAATAGTTTTCCTTGGAATATAGCCGCTTGGCCCACAGAACCTTTTTTAGTGGTGACAAGAAAGATTGTGCCACCTTTGGGAGGTGTAGATATTAGCCCGATTATTTGGGTAGGAATTTGTAGTTTACTACGAGAAATTTTGGTTGGTCAGCAAGGGCTATTGCGGATGATGGGGTAGGTTGGGGACTGGGGATTGGGGACTGGGGATTGGGGACTGGGGATTGGGGACTGGGGATTGGGGACTGGGGATTGGGGACTGGGGATTGGGGACTGGGGATTGGGGACTGGGGATTGGGGACTGGGGATTGGGGACTGGGGATTGGGGACTGGGGACTGGGGACTGGAGAATTTTTGTTTTGGGTAATGGGCAAAATTACTACCCACTACCCACTACCCACTACCCACTACCGATTCGATCGCATCATCATCTGCTCAACAAAGTTAGTGTAAACTTCACCTTTGAGAAAGGCGGGATTTTCCAGAATCTTTTGATGAAAACTAATTGTTGTCGGTAATCCGGTGATGGCACATTCTCTTAAGGCGCGTTTCATGCGTTGAATGGCGCTTTGGCGATCGGCCCCCCAAACAATCAACTTACCGATGAGAGAATCATAATAAGCTGGAATCTCGTAATCGGTGTAAACGTGGGAATCCATTCGCACGCCTGTACCCCCTGGCGGTAAGTAACCGCTAATGCGCCCAGGAGAGGGACGGAAGTTATGATCTGGGTCTTCGGCGTTGATTCGGCATTCGATCGCATGACCCCGCAAAACCACTTCCTCTTGGGTTAAACGCAATCTTTCCCCTTGGGCGACGCGGATTTGTTCCGCGATTAAATCCAATCCGGTAATCATTTCCGTCACCGGATGTTCTACTTGAATCCGGGTGTTCATTTCCATAAAGTAAAAATCACCGTATTGATCCAAGAGAAACTCCACAGTTCCCGCACCAACGTAATTAATCGATTTAGCTGCCATAACTGCCGCTTTACCCATTTTTTCCCGTAATTCTGGAGTAAGAACCGGGCTAGGGGCTTCTTCTAAGAGTTTTTGGTGTCGGCGTTGAATAGAACAATCCCGTTCTCCCAAGTGAATCACATTGCCGTAAGAGTCCGCCATGATTTGAAATTCGATGTGACGGGGGCGTTCAATGAATTTTTCCAAGTAAACGCCAGGATTGCCAAAAGCGGCTTCCGCTTCCCCTTGGGCGGCTTGAAATAGTTTAAAAAAGTCTTCGGGATCTTTAACTAAGCGCATTCCTCTTCCACCACCGCCCGCTGTGGCTTTAATCATTACCGGATAGCCAATTTTTTTGGCGATAATCATCGCTTCTTTTTCGTCCGTGAGTAAGCCCTCACTTCCGGGAACGGTGGGAACTCCTACCCGTTTCATCGTGGCTTTGGCGGTGGATTTATCACCCATCGCCCGGATTGCTTCGGGGCTGGGGCCAATAAATACTAGGTGATGATCGGCGCAAATTTCGGCAAATCGGGCATTTTCGGCTAAAAATCCGTATCCCGGATGAATTGCCGTAGCGTTGCGCGTTAAGGCAGCAGCGATAATGTTGGGGATGTTTAAATAACTTTTGCCGCTGGGAGGTTCACCTATACAAACAGCTTCGTCGGCGAGTTGGACGTGCAAAGCATGGCAATCAATGGTAGAGTGAACGGCAACGGTAGCAATTCCCATCTCTTCGCAGGTGCGGAGAATGCGAAGGGCTATTTCTCCCCGGTTGGCAATTAGAATCTTTGAAAAAGACATTTTCCGGCTTTTGGCGAGGGCAGTGACGATCGAGTTAAGCATCGAAGCAACTTCAGCTGCTTCTCTCTGGTTACACCTAGCCCTGGAGGAAAAGCAGCTTTTTGTGTTCGGGTGTTAATCGTACCATGCTGTCGGGGACTACTTATCGTTGATCTGTGCCAGGTTTGGGTTCTCTGCTGTTGCGGCTTAATCTATTGCAACATTTTGGCACTGAGGGCAGGGGAGATTTTTTGCCGGATAGTTGATTTTCGGAATTGATTTGCGCTATCATTGTTCTCTACGCGGATGTGGCGGAATTGGTATACGCGCACGTTTGAGGGGCGTGTGGCTTTGCCTTGCGAGTTCGAGTCTCGCCATCCGCATATTTAACCCCTCCCCGTAAACGGGGAGGGGGTGATAGTTTTTTGATTTATTCTGTTATTTCCAGTGCTTTCATTAAATATTGCAATGTTTCTTTCTGCTCTTGTGCTTCTTGTTCGGAAACATTACACCAAGAATCTAACATTTCGATAATATTTTCTAATTGTTCTGGAGTTGGAGGTTTTAGGCTAGGATGAGTTTCTGTTTGATTATCTTCTAGATTGTTTTGTTTAATAAGTTGTGGATTCATTAATTTTCACCTCGTTTTTACTCATCAAACAGTCTCCGGGCTGAAATTAAATCTCTTTCTGGATCGATCGCTACTTGTAATTCCGGCAAAGTCTCTTCATCATATCCTGATTCATCAGCCATCCATTCATCAAAAAGTTGAATTACTTTATCGATTTGTTCTGGAGTTATGGGTTTTATTAATGATGAAGCTTTTGGCTGTGTGTTCATTAATTTTTACCTTTGGGATGATTTGAGATGTAACTATTTTAGTTGTTTTTGGATTGGGTGGTGGTGCGATCGCTCTTTACTTCCACAGTTTGACGAATTGTTTCCATTTTCAGTTCAGGGGGTTTTCTATTAATACTAGTGTAAAGTGCGATCGCAAAATGTGTGTGTTAGTGTATATCGCCAAGCACCTATCACATTTTCTAATTTAAGGTGAACTGATTTGAGAAAGCAAAACTACTGAGAGTATAGGAATTTGTTGCAAACGTCGATCGTTAGTCAAAAAAGTTGAACATTGAGTTAATAATGCTATTGCTGCATGGATAGCATCAGGTAATTTAATATTAGAGTTAGCCCGGAGTTTAGCCGCTTCTATTAAAACTTCTCGGCTCACAGGAATAACTGATACATTTTGAGATGATCTTATAAACTGTTTATAGGCATTTTGTTGAACTAAATCTTGGTTTTGGAATGTTTTTACTAATGCCTCAGCTAATGAAATTTCACTGGTTACAGCCGTTAAATTACCCTGATCTATGCTGTGAAATAATTGATTTAAATCTTGGCTAAATTCTGGATGTCCTTCTAAAGCATAAATCCAAATATTGGCATCAAGGTATATTCTGTTGCCTTGAATAATATCTAAGATTCCCATGCTTCTCGTTCTTGACGAATAAATTGATCTACTTCTTCAGGTGTGTTAAACCCACCTTTTGCAGCACCAATGAAACTTGTTAGAGGTTTCTGAGGTTCGTTCTGAGTTGATTCTATTAGTATAATCACTTCTACAGCAGCGCCTGTGGGAAGTTCTGGCGAATGGATTTCTATTAAACCACCAGGTTTTACTATTGCCTTTTGCTTGAGTCCATTAAGCATAATTATTTTTGCCTTTTGGATAATTTGAGATTGTAACTATTGTAGTTGTTTTTTGGTTGGGTGGTGGTGCGATCGCTCTTTTTTGTAGGTTTTGGGGAAAGTGCGATCGCTAAATATTGATTAAACTTTTCTTTTATCTTTGGAGATCAATTCAAAATAAGTGTATGCTGTATGCTTGATTGTTTGGTATTCTTCTTTAACTTGACGATACTTTGAATCAAAAGATATGTGCAAGTTATCTGAAATGCCATCGAGGTTATATTCAGCAACCTTGTTACCGATCAACCCTTCTTTAATCATACGTAAATAAAACTCATTCAGTTCTCTAGCTTTAACTAGGAGAGCTTCTATTTGTGCCAATGCTCTTTCATATATATCTAATTTAGAAGAGTAAATATCCGAAGATGAAATGAGAGTGGCAACTTCTGTTATTTCCAGATATTTCGTTTCTAAATTTAGCATCTCTCTATCTACGGATATGCTCTCTTTAACCATAGGCGCTATTCCATTAATACAGCTTGTTTTTTTATCTGTGCTTATCCAATAAGCAGAGGGTATTTCCACTTTTTCTAAATCATGCCAGGAATTTACTATATCAACATCTCCATTTTCTTTTAATATGGGTATGGCAACTAAAACTTTCTTTTTACCTATTTTAACTGGGGTTCCATTAAGTGATGTATTACCTTGAACTTCCTCTTGAATTTCTTCTATTTTCAATGGTACGGCGTAGCTATTATCACCTTCTTTAATCAAAACTAAGTTACTTTTTTTAAGTTGTTTAATCTTTTCAGGTATTACTACAGTTTCGTGGTGTATGGCAACAGCAATAAAAATGATAAGCATCGGTATTCCTATATACCAAAACTGTATAATAAGTCCTAAGATTATTAGCAGACCTATCAATGCTAAACATCCCATAGTTAAAGCCTCTCTTTATTAATTACAAAAACGATTTACTTGTTTAACCAATGAATACACTAATTAGCCTTGTCCAGGTTGCCATGAATGACCACATTTGAGACAGGTAACTACAACTTTGTTACTTCCCATGAAACCACCGAGAAGACCAATTGGGCCTAGTAAAATTGCCCCAGCAGCAGCTTGACCTAAACCGAAACCTTTCTTGTTATTAGTCAGCTGTGAAGAGTTACACTTTGGACATCTCAATTCTGATTCAACCAGTACGGAATGTGGAGTTAATTGATAAGAAGACTCGCTATTTTCTTGATAATTATTTTGCTGTATATAATAAAGCGCCAACTTGCTATCACCGTTAGCTTCTCGGAGAGCATCTATACAATCTAAAACACGAATTTGTGTTTTTTCATGCAAAAATTTAACTTTTTGTGCAAATACTAATGAAGTTTTGGCAATATTTGGCTCATCCTCTTCTATAGACTCAGTTAGTTTATTTTCAAATTCATTTGATACTTTTTTAGCTAATGAAATAGCTGGATTAGGTTGAACGACTAGTCCTAATTGTTGATTCCAAGCAGGAAATTCTTCTCCTGTTTGTCTCCCATAAATATTCACTTTTTTAATTGTTAGCACTTTCAAATTTATTAATTCTCTGCGTACAATGCTTATTGAGGCTTGCTTATTAGGGGCTTGTTTTGACTCCAACATCAACTGTAGACAGTTACTTTTGATGCTCCCTTTGGCTGTAATATTTTCACTTTTTAGAGCAATATTTAACAGTTTTGTAATTGCTTCAATATCACCTTGTTTTGCCCTTTCATCAAGACCCAGTTCTTTTTGTTGTGTTTCTAGTTTTTGTCCAACTAATTCAAACTCTTGACTCCAAGCGGGAACCTGCTCCCCCGCCTGTTTTCCGTAAATTTTGAGGATTTCAATAGAAGCGACACCTAAGTTAGTTATGCCTTTACGTATAACTGGAACTAATGCTTTTTGATCTGGTGGCTGGGCGGCTTCTAACATGATGTGTAAGCAGTTGTTTTTTAGGGCAACTTTGGCGGTGATTCCCTTGGGTTGCATTTGGCGGTTGATTAGAGATTCGATCGCTCTAGGATGCCCCTGTTTAGCAAGTTCCAGAAGATTTGGTTGTGTCATAACTCAAACTGTGAAAGGGTAGAATTCTGTCCGTTATTAGAGTTCCCAAACAAAGAGAGAAATAAACACCATTCATAAAATCTTTTTGTACTCTGCTGATTCTTAAAACAAATTAAACTAACTTAAGCAGTCGTTCAATTAATAATCTCATTTGACATACGACAATACGATTATTATGTGAGGTTGAAGCGGGTTTATGATTGTGCGATCGATCAAGTAGTAATCTACCTCAAAGAAACTACTTCCGACCTAGTTTTCGTATCTGAATATACAGACAAAAACACCAGACATAGTTACCGAGTCGTGCGACTTTGGGAACAAGAACCAGCGCCATTTTTAACCAACCCTGCGCTGTTACCCTTTGCCACCCTAACCCGCAGCGACTCACCCCAAACATTACTCCAACAAGTAGCCACCCAAGTCGCTAGGATTGAATCAGTCGATGAACGGCAAAACATTCTCTCCTGTGCAGACGTTCTCGCTGGTTTACGATTCGATGAAAACCTGATTCGTCGCTTATTTAGAAGGGAGTTTATGAGAGAATCTGTTACCTACCAAGCTATTCTCCGCGAAGGACGGGAAGAAGGGCGGGAAGAAGGGCAAAAACAAGAAGCCCTCTCTTTAATTCTGCGTTTGTTACCCCGTCGCATTGGTGTTGTTGAACCACAGCAACAAGAACGAATTCAAACTCTAACCTTACCGCAGTTAGAGGAATTGGCAGAAGCATTGTTAGATTTTTCTGCCCCAGCTGATTTAACTGCTTGGTTAGAGAATGTTGGAGGAGAGTCTGGCGGTTAAAACCGCGACTACACAAACAAAGTCCGCCTACGCGGACTTCCAAAAAGGTATTTTAGAACCTGCGGAGGCAGGTTTTGTTTGTATAGCCTGCGACTAAAGTCGCAGGGGCGGCTGAGGAGAGGTATGATAATAAACAGTTAAGTTATGTAAAGAACCTTGACTGCTACTTTCAAAAGCTCAGAACATCTGACATCGCCATCCTCTTGGCACGCACTTTCCCCGCTTTGGCAGGGAGGAGAAACTTGTATTGAAAATGGGTTGCCTCACTCCCAGTTAGCACCAACCTGGCAAATGTTTTTGTTGGGAGATGGTTCACCGACAAGACACCTAAGATTACTTACAGGTGAAAAGACAGAAGTAGACTTGATTGATATGTCTGCTATTGGGATGCACCCAGATAACGCACCTGAACAAATGCAGGTGGTACCGGGGCCAAGAGTTCGGCGACAGGTTTGGCTGAGAACTGCTTCTGGACAAAGGTTAGCTTATGCTTGTTCCTGGTGGGAAGCTAGTCATGTGGATGAGTATTTGCAAAATCGTTCTTTGCCTATTTGGGCGAGTTTGGAACGGTTGCGAACTGAGTTATATCGAGATGTTCAGGGTATTTACTACGGACATTCGGCGGCGTTAGAGTCAGCTTTTGGGTTTTCGGGGCCTTTTTGGGGTCGTCATTACCTGTTTTGGCATCATGGGCAACCTCTGACGCTGATTTATGAGGTTTTTTCGCCTTATTTAACTAAGTATTTGGGGCCAATGGAAGTAGAGGGACTGGGGACTGGGGACTAGGGATTGGGGATTGGGTAAGTTTGGAGTTTTGAGTTGTAGGGGCGGGTTTAGTAGAAGAATCTGTAGTCACAGCAGAAGAATTAACAACTTTCACCCGCCCTGGAGAGAGTTTTGAGTTTTCCTTTGTGCTCCCCCGATCCTCTGCGTTGCTAGTGGAATGGTGCGTTACACTGGCGTTAACGCACCCTACAAATAGACTGCCTTCTGCTTTTAATTCTTAATTCGCACGTCGATGACTGTGGAGTTAAAGTTGTAGTCGAAGCCTTCTAGTTCTAGTGGGATGCCGACTTTTAGTTTGCTGTTACCTAAAACGGGGCCGTTGTTGGTGATTTGGGCTTTCCCTGCTAGGGTAATGATCATGTCGCTGCTAAAGGTATCTTTTCTGGGGTCTGGGAGTGCTTTAACGGTGCCGTCAGGTTGGGGAACTACTACATTTCTGGGGAGTTCTTTCACTGATTTTACGTCTACTTGTCCGTAGGGTTGGTTACGGATGATGATGTTGGTTTTCTTTTTACTTTGGAAATCCTTGATTAAATCTTGTGGTTGGCGGATACTTAATCCTCTTACTACTACATCTATTTCAACGGGTTTGGTTGGGACTCCTATTTGTGCTAGGGAACCGGATGTGCCGGGGAAGAAAAAGATTCCGACTATTACTAATAGGATGACTAATGCTGCACCTATGTCGAGGATGCTGAATTTACCGAATATACGACCTTGTGAGTCTAAAATTTTCATGAGAAGTTATCCAGATATTTGAAACAGCTAACTAACTAAAAGGGAGTTATAACACGATCGCGCTACGCGCACGCTTTGAGATCGACAGATTTTTTAACCTCAGTTTTGGGGAAGACTAAAAATTAGGCAACCTAATCTTAGGAAAATGCGTCTCTCTTAAACGTGGGGTGGCAATTTTCTAGTTAATTCGCTGATAGATGTAATTTTCAGTGAGTTTTAAACTTAATAGTATATTGCAATTTCTCCATTGCAATCATCTTTCAATTCAAAGAGTGTTTTTTGTCAAGTTTGTTGATTTAGTGGCTGTTCTCAGGGCGATATAGTTATGTTAAATCATTTGTCTGTAGTGAGTTCTCGTTCTCGTCGTCGTTGGTTTTATCCTTTGCTATCTTTGTTAGTGGCTTTGGGTTTGGTGCTCTCACCCATGTCTAATTCTGTGCAGGCGTTACCTTGGGAACGGTTGCTATTTCAAGGTGTTCAGATTTTCCAGTTGTCTAATATTTCCGATCGCCAAGAGGTACAACTAGGACAGCAGATTAACGATCAGATGGTCGGTACTCAGGTTAGATTGTACCGTAATGCGCGAATTAATCGCTATGTGGATCAAGTTGGTCAAAGGTTGGCAGCGGTGAGCGATCGTCCTGATATTCCCTATACTTTTCAGGTAGTCAGGGATGATAGTATCAATGCTTTTGCAACGATGGGTGGTTATGTTTATGTAACTACTGGTTTGTTGTCAGCGGTGGATAATGAAGCGCAGTTAGCCAGCGTACTGGGTCACGAAATTGCCCATATTACGGAACGTCATGCTTTAAAACAAATGCGTCAAGCAGCTATTACTAGAGGTATTGCCACTGCTGCGGGTGTTGATACTAACAGGTTGGTTAATTTGGGTGTAGAATTTGCGCTTAACCGTCCTCGTAGCCGCAGCGATGAGTTAGAAGCAGATCGAAGAAGTTTGGAAATGTTGGCGAAGGCGGGTTATCCGCAGTCAGCGATGATCGCTTTTTTGGAAAAGCTTTTGGATCAACCTTCTCCTCCAAGTTTTTTGAGTACTCACCCAGCAACTCGCGATCGCATTACCGCTATTCAAAAATCGATCGATCCTAAAAATGCTAACACTGGTTATGGTCTAGATGCTCAAGCTTATCGATCGGCTGTGCAACCGTTGAGGTGATTGGGAACTGGGGACAAGGGGACAAGGGGACAAGGGGACAAGGAGAAGTTGATTAACTCAAAATCCCAGTTCCTAGTCCCTATCCCCTTTCTTCAAGTTGCAGAATTATTTATAAATTGTTAGACTAATTCGCCAAAATCAAAGCAATATTTTAACTCTAGGGAACTACAACAGTGAATGCTGCTCAACAAGCTACTAGTATTGAAGTTGCGAGTAAAATTGCTGCCGTTGTTAATGCTTTTAAGTCTGAGTTTCCCGATGCTAAGGCTGACTTGAAACCTTGGCAAAATGATGCTGATACTAGGGAGTTAGTCGATCCTGATTCGATCGATATTGGTTTTCATCTCCCTGGATGGAGTCGCAGGTTTCAATGCCGCAGTATGCTGGTACAAATTCGGTTTCACCAAGATCCGGTGGAAGGTTCGCGGCGAGCGATCGGCCTGGAAATTGCAGGTTTTAATCATCAAGGGTTAGCTTGGCGATTTTCCACCGTACAAGATTGGAATATCGTTGGTGAATATCAACCAGTCCCGGAAATGGAAGAAAAATTAAAACGATTCGGCAGACAAACCTTTCAATTATTTAACTCAAGTTGTTAATTACTAAGATTGAGGTTGGTAGTCGGTAGTGGGTAGTTGGTGAAATCTCCCTATCCCCCCATCTCCCCATCTCCCCATCTCCCCAGTCCCCAGTCCCCAGTCCCCAGTCCCCAGTCCCTAGTCCCTCAGTCCCCGACAACCGATCGGATATCCAGATTGGTAAGTAGTATCACGTTTGCCAAAAATAGTATAACGGTTGTCGCGCACTTGTTCGTAAATGCGATCGCCCACCCACTTCACTCCTGGTAACGCCCGATAAACCTCAACAAAACCATTTCCCGCAGGTAACAAACGTCCTATTTCTTCCGCTGCCTCACTTCCTTGCCAGCGTCTTTCCGGCGCATTAGCATCTATCAAAATCATTCCCATTTCACAATCTTGGGAAGTAATGCCAAATTGATTTAAGGTTTCTAAATCCTGCATTGGAGTATAGCGAAACATCTGACCCCGATCTAGGTTTTCCAAAACTTGTACCAACGTGACACAAAGATTACAATTGCCGTCGTAAATAACGTAGTAACTCATTAAATTAACTAGCTGTTTACTAACATAAATAAACTTTCTCTTTTTAGATTAACAAAAATTTAGACAGTAATCTAACTAAACAACAAAGGCTTTCCTGGTATGCTTATCATGCGATCGCCATTGTTGCAGTAGCGATCGTCACTCCAGCAAAAGATAGGTACCTCTCCTCAGATCTGGCACTCCTGGAGGTTCCACCTCCCAGATCCTCGTTCCCAGGTTGAACCTGGGAACGAACAAAGGAGGCTCTGCCTCTTAGTGCAATATCTGAGTCTCCTCTGCTGCCCTAATCAGAGATCGCCCATTTAATTGCCGGACGCGAAGAAACTACACCTTTATAAGAAATTCTAGTTAACCTTTCACCAGGAACAGGAGAAAGATCCATCCGAAAAATCACATTTTTCTTGTTAAATCGAAAACTATATATAGGTTCTTCAACAGAAGTAGCTTCTCCCACACAAGAAGCAAATTCCGATTTTAGAGGTGCAGTGAATTCCACAAACTTAGCCCCAGAGTTATTTAATCTAGCAGCATTAGCGATCGCACCAGTATCAGCAATAACTGTATGTTCGCCTCCACCTTCATAACTCCGAAACGAAGTCCAAAGTTTTATGTTACTAGGGCAATTTCCCGATCGCTTAGTCACATTAATAGTTGTATTTGGCGAATTACTAGGAATTCTCGGTGCAGAACTTTGGGAATTTTGTGTAATCCCTGGATTAGCTGCCAACAAAACAGATAAAATACCCAGGCTTAAAGTTAAAGTTGTGAAGCTTTTCATAGTCTTTCCTAACTCTTGATCTATTATTTTGAACTGAAAAATTTGAAAAATAATCTGCTATTAATCAGCGATCGCCCAGCGCACCGCAGGTTGACCAGAAATAACATTTTTCATCATGATTTCCGAAGGATTACTAGGAGTATCTTTAGGCAATTGCACGCGGAAAATTACATTTCCATTTTGCAACCGAAACCTATAAAGATTTAAAGTTTCATCCTGAGAAGTAGCTGTACCCACACAGGAAGCGAAATTACTTTTTAACCGTGCAGAAAATTCCGCAGACTTCTTATTGGAACGCACTAAACTAGCGCGACTAGCGATCGCCAAAGTATTAGCAATTACAGTAAACTCACCACCTCCTTCGTATTGGCGCGTAGCAGTCCAAATACCAATACTTTGCGGACAAGTTCCCGAAGTACGATTTACCATAAAACTTTCATTCGGTAAAGTTCTTGGAATCACTAGCGGCGTAGATTGGCTTTGTGTGAATCCCGGAATTGCCATCAATAACGTCGCAAATATACCTAAACTAGTAGTAAATCGAATTAATTTGCTCATAAATCTTCCTAAGTATGTCACTCAGTTAATGATATAGACGCAAAATATTTAGCTAAGTTTCATTAATTTTAAGTTATAAAAATAGTTTATGGTGTTTTCAGCTACAAAATCCAGCGCTACATAGATGGAAAATAAGATTTTATCTAGTAGAGTGTCGCAGATAATGATGAGCAGTTAAAAACAGGTAAAAAGCTGAACTTAAAAGCCGATCGAACCTTCTGCCTTCTGTCAGCCCTCTACCTTCTTGTATTAGAGAATAGCTTTTCAAGCTTTGTTAATAGGTCAAGTCTATGAAAACCCGGATTATTGTCTGTGGCTTGAGTTCAGCTGGCTATAAAATATACACCTTATTAAAGCAACAAGGATCATCTGTAATCGGAGTTCATCATCAACCGATCGCTGATGAAAGCTCAATAATTGTTGGAGATTTACGAGCAGCTTCTACTTTAATTTCAGCCGGAATACATGAAGCAGATACTTTAGTTTTAGCTGCAAGTGATGAAGCTTTAAACTTAGCTATTCTCACCCAAGCCAGAGTTTTGAATCCGCAAATTCGGATTATTAACCGCTTATTCAATACTAGTTTAGGCGATCGCCTAGACAAAATCTTACCCGATCACTTTACCATTAGCGTCGCCGCCTTAGTCGCCCCCGTCTTTGCCTTTGCCGCATTAGGAAATCGTGCCATTGGACAACTGCGCCTCTTCAATCAAACTTGGCCCATTCATGAAGAATGTATCCACGAATTTCACCATTGGAAAGGCAAGAAATTAAGCGAACTTTGGGACGATCGCTCCCGAATGTTAATCTATTATTTGCCTATCAAAGGTCAAATAGACTTAGTTTCTGCGGTAATTTACGGGCAAACTTTGCAAGTTGGCGATCGACTAATTATAGGCACCAAACCCAGCATCCGCAACCATCGCCAATCCAAAATTCAAAAACTAATTAAATTCCTCACCAACCTCCGTCGATTTCAACAACATGGACAAGCATTAGCCATAGTTTCCCTTATCCTCCTCATCACCCTATTCTTTGCCACCACCACATACGTTTTCACCGACTTAAAAATTACTCTCACCGATGCCTTGTACTTTTCCGCAGGCATGATTACAGGTGCTGGAGGTAACGAAAAAGTCACCGAAAACGCCCCAGAAGCGATTAAATTTTTCACCGTAATTATGATGCTAATTGGTGCTGCGATCGTCGGTATATTTTACGCCCTACTCAACGATTTCGTCTTAGGAACTCGCCTCAAACAATTTTGGGATGCCGCCCAAGTTCCCACCAAAAATCACTTCATCATTTGTGGACTTGGTGACATTGGAATGCAAATAGCTAATCAACTCCATTCCCAAGGACATGAAGTTGTTGTGATTGAAAAAGACCCCAACAATCGGTTTTTAAATACCATCCGTTCCATAGGTGTACCCGTAATTCATGGAGACGGTAGTTTATCCGCCAGTTTAAAAGAAGCTAACATCAACAAAGCCAATGCCTTACTAGCAGTCACCAGCAACGATATCACCAACTTAGAAATTGCCTTAAGTGCGAAAGGAATTAACTCCAAACTACCCGTAATAGTGCGAAATCAAGACCCTCAATTTGCTTCCACAGTCCAACAAGTATTTGAATTTGAAGCCGTATTTAGTCCTACTGAATTAGCTGCCCCTGCCTTTGCTGCTGCCGCTTTAGGAGGCAGAATTTTAGGCAACGGCATGACAGGAAATACTCTCTGGGTTGCCCTCGCCACCACCATCACTTCCGCCCATCCTTTTTGCGGTAAACGAGTCAAAGAAGCAGCTATGACAGCTGATTTTGTTCCTTTATATCTAGAAACTAAAACTCAAACAATTCATGGATGGAATTTATTAGAAACAGCCTTAACCGTTGGAGATATTCTCTATTTAACAATACCTGCTACAGAATTAGAACAGCTATGGCGACATCCATCTCAACTTTTAGTTAGTTAAACAGCAGAGAAACATTAATAAAAAAAGCAGCTTTTTATATAGCTGCTACCTTATCTTCACTTACATAGCCTCAGCGTCGATCGACACACCCTATTGATTTTTAATCCTGATGATGATTCCTCTACCAAATCCTTTTAAAATAGCCAAATTTATCTAGAAAAGGGGAAGCTGATGGTTTAGGATTAAAAAAATTTTACCCATCCATCAGCTTTCATAAGGCATCTATCATCTAGGGGTCGTTATTCCATAATACTTTTTCTGCCTCTCAGTCCCCATGATTAAAGTAACAAAAATGTAGTCTAACTTTTCAAAGAGCGTTTCCATATAACTTATAAATCAGCTACATTTTTCGTGTTAACTATTCAAATATAATCCCTAAAATAATTAATTACTGAGATTAATTTGCAATAAACTTTCAATTAGCTTAATCCGATAACTATCTGTATTCTAGAAACAGAGATAGTTTCACAGTTTTTGAATTTTGTCAATCTCTCAACTGTAACTTCTTTTGAGAGTAATTATTTTTCCCTCTCAATTACAGTAATATTGCCCACTACAGAACATCAACTTGTCAATTACTTTGTTTAAGTAAATACGATGGACTAGTCAGACTATTTATACATAACTAGTCCAGTATATTAAGTTACATTTTTCCTTTCTGCATGACTTCTTGGAGGTGATGGCGAATTTCCTGCGCCTGTTGCATATCTGACTCTAGCAACTTCTTAAACAATTCCGCGCAAGGTTGAGATCCGATGTTTTCAGCATCTTTTATGTATGTTTCATAAGCCTTAATCGCTTCCGATTTGTTTTGCAATACAGTCAGCAAATCATATTCTAGATTACTGATGACTTGTGAATCGCTATTAACAGCCATAACTTTTACCTCGACTCGTTTTCAATACCACATTGACTCAAGCAAAACTGTGTTTCATCTGTCCAAAAGAGGATAAAAGTACGAACAGTTTTCACTTAGTATTTAAGTAGAGTGTTTTATGCTATTTCTATTTCTACATAAGTATTGTAAAGTCAGACATAATGTAAATTGCGGTAAGTACTTTTCTGTTAATTAGTCTTATCGACAGGTTATTTATCTCTGTAAGCGAGCAAAAAACGGAGCATGACACAATTACTTGAAGAACTGAAACCAGCCCAACCAAATATCGTTAACATTTTTCTTCCTTACTACCATACTAATAAACGTAACATCCTTCCTTGGGCACTCAATCTTTACCAAAGGGGTTACTTGGAAGGAGAACGTCAGATTATGGGCAGTGACAATATTCCTTTTGTGGCAACTTGGTCTGTGAATGACCACATTTTACCAGCGGACTTAACTCGTTGCCGGATACAATTTGACCGGAACCCGGAGTATAGTTATGAAGTTACGATCGCTGCTTTTGAATTCGTCAATTGTCTAATTGAACTAATTCTCAACTTTCAAAGGGATAATATCAAGGACTTCTCCAAATCCTTTTATTACAGATTACTGCAAGTTAAACAAGTCAAATAATCGGCAGAGGGGCTCCAGGGGTAGAGGCAATGGGGAGATGGGGAGATGGGGAGATGGGGAGAAATCTGGAGCTAGAAATTCCCCCCATCCCCCTACCTCCCCACCCCCCCACCTCTTCAACTCCCCCCATCCCCGCACTTCTTTTCCCCAGTCCCCTGTCTACTTCAACTCAGCCAACCAATCTAACATTAATTGATTGACAAGTTCTGGCTTTTCATCATGAGGACAATGCCCCGTATTGGGAATGGGAATAAACTTTAAAGTCTGCCCATTTTCACTTAATTTCTGATAAATTCCTGCCCCTTTGATTGGTGTCCAAGGGTCTTTTTCGCCCCAAAGCACTAACAAAGGATGCTGAACTTTTGGCAACAATTCTACAGGACTTGGGCCGGGAGGTGCTGTCAAAATTGAAGCAAAAACCTGTTGGGCACCCACATCACAGGAAGGTTCGTAAAGCATATCAACTAATTCATCTGTGATGGCATCAGTGTTGATATAAACCTGCTTTAAAGTGTTGCGAATTCGATGTTTTTGGCGAATCATATTGAATATGAAAGGGCCAAAAACAGGCGAACTTACTAACTTAGTAAAAGTTCCCATGACGAAGCGCAAAGGTAAATTTAATTCATCTGGGCGATGATTTAATCCTCCTGCACAATTAATTAATACAGCACCAGCAGCAATTTCGGGATGATTTGCTACTACCATTAAGCTGAGTAAAGCTCCGATCGAATTTCCTACAAAAATGGTAGGCTCCTGAATATGCGAAGCGTGGAAATCTTTCACTAAATCTTGCCAAAGTTCCAAATTGTAGTTGAGTGCTGGTTTATCTGAACCACCAAACCCCAATAAATCCAAGGCAAAAACTCGATAACCACCTGCGGCTAATGCGGGAATATTTTGTCGCCAATGTCCAATAGAAGCACCAAAACCATGTAACAGTAACAGCGGACGACCGCTTCCCATTACAGTGTATTGTATTTTGTAGCCTTGCCAATCCCAGAAGAGTTTTTCTAACTGGTTGGCTTTCGTTAACTGCTGAGTTGTCACCTGGATATGTATAAAGTTTCGTAAAGTATTATCTCTTATATGATATTATGTCTGGATTTCCAGTGATTATATTCAGGAACATTTACTTAAGGAATTAAACTCAACCAGTTTTGTCTAAGTGTGGCAGAGGAGAATCATGAATCGAGGTTTTTTAGCTTTACTGGGCAGATTGGTTTTTGCTTCTGCCAGTTTGGTAGTTATTCAAACAGCCGCCAATGCACAAGAAAGCAGGCTGTCAGTAGTTAGGAATCAAATAGCAGAGAAAATTAACCAAGAACAACGGATTAGTGAAAATTCGGCAGCAGATCGATTAATTTTAGGACAAAAACCCACTAGGAGAAGAGTAAGGGTAATTAATCAATCCCTAGTTCCCCCAGCGGTTAGCGATGCAGTAATTCAAAATTTGTCCCAACAGACGGGGATAGAACCTTCTGCTTTAAAGATTGTGGAAGCAAAACAGCAAACTTGGGCGAATGGTTGTTTGGGAATTAGTAGCCCTGGAGTTCCTTGCGCGGAAGGGAAAGTTCCGGGTTGGGAAGTGGTAGTGGCAAGTGCAACTCAACGCTGGGTTTATCGCAGTAATATGTCTGGTTCTTTGGTGAAGTTGGATGCCATTGCTACTCAGAATATTGCCAATAGTCAGGCTGCGTCTACAGAATCTGAGTCAGCGGCTACACCAACGGAACGGCAAACTAACACTAGTAGCCGTCGCCAAACTACTCAAACTACCACCAGTACTCGCACTTCTGGAGGAACTGCAACTCGCACGCAACGGCAAACTACTACTACTGTACGTCGTCAGACTGCTGCGCCAACACAAGGGCAAACTGCAATTAACAACAATCGTCGAACCACTCAAACAACTACGCAAACCCGCACGCCAAGGCAAACTACTACAGTAAGTCAGCCAACTTCTGCTAAAGGTACGGGAGAATTTAGCATCGCAATTTGGCAACCTGCGGCTAATTTATCCGAGGTGATTGCCCGTCTTTCTGTGATGTCGAAAGATAGCAATTTTGCCAGTGAAAGATACATGGGAGATTACCGCTATCAAGTGAATCAAAGGGCGAAGTTTGTTGGGGGGGTAAATCCGGGCGATCGCGTTGTCATTCGCTTGTATAATTATCAGAATCGCCTGATTGGGTTTAGCGAATTTGAAGTTTTACCCCAAAGATCCTCAGTTAACATTATTCTTGGCAATCGTCCCTTAGTTTCGCGCATCGTTCGCACTGTTTACGGTTTAGATGTTGACGAAAATGCTGCGATCGATCGAGGTGCAAATTCTTACGATTTCTACACTAATATCACTGGCATCACACCAAGTCAAGAAAGTGCAGTTTTCCTCAGAAATACCCAAGGAATCGACAAAACTTGGTATCAAGTTGCTGGATTACCAATTCCACCAGAAACCGGAGTTTTTCCCAGCGCAGTTAGGGGTAGTACAGGTACAGAAATTAAAGTTTTTTCGACTAATTTACCCGCAAGTATTACTGCTGTTCCCGGTTCACAAAAACCAATTACCAATGTGGCAAGTAATAATGAATCTACTTTTAATTTGAATTCAGAAACAGCAACAAGTTCCACTCAAACCCCAAGTTCCACTCAACCGACAAATTCCGAGCAACCTACAAGTTCCACTCAACCGACAACTCCCCAAACTGGCGAACAAACTCGCACTAATACTCAACCAAATAACGCCGAAATTCAAGCAAGTTTTCCCGATGTACCTGCAAATTATTGGGCAAGAAAATTTATTAGTAAATTGGCTGAAAAAGGAGTGATTCAAGGTTATCCCGATGGTTTATATCGCCCAACAGCATCTTTAACTAGGGCAGAGTTTGCCATCATTATTACTGGCGCTTTTAATCAAGATAAAAAGCGGGAAGTTGCTGCTCTCAAGGATGTGAATGCTAATTATTGGGCATATCCAGCTATTAAAGAAGCTTACGAAATGGGCTTTTTAGATGCTGATAGTCGGGGAAATTTTCGCCCGGAAGAAAAGATTACTCGCTTAGATGTTTTGGTAGCTTTAGCTAAAGGGTTGAATTATGCTCCGACTGTCGCTACGGAAAGAACTTTGCGTGTCTACACCGATGGTGCTAGTATTCCCAAGGGCGATCGTACTTTAATAGCCGCAGTCACAGAACGAAATATTGTAGTAAATTATCCCATTGTTCGCTCTTTAAACCCCCAACGAGCAGCCACCAGAGCCGAAGTTGCAGCACTAATTTATCGCGCCTTAGTAAGTACCGGAGAAGTAGCTGATATCTCTTCACCTTATGTAGTTGGAGAAACTACTATCCAAAAAAGACAAGCTGCTCCTACTAGACAACCAGCTAATAACAATAGTGGCAGACAAACTCAGTCTCTCAGACATTCAAATCCCGATAAAGGTAATACTTCTCGCACTAGGCGCACTACTACGGTAGAACCTTCTAATACTAATCGAACTAGAAGGACTCCAGCAGTAAAACCTTCTACTAACAATTCTAGGTCTTAAAACTGCTGTTCAGCTTACCGACTTCTTCAAGAAGTCGGTAAGCTAAATTTGTTCTTTTAACTGAGTAATTTTTTCGGGTGTCAAAGCCACTTTCACTTCTATTTGTTGTTTCTCATCCCGGATAATCAATACATAATTTTCACCCAATCTGTTAACTTCTACCTGGGGATTAATCATCTGAAATTTTTGATAAACTCTTTCCAGTAAAGCTAACCGAATCACCACATCTTTTTGTGATTGCAGATAAACATACAATTGTTGTTTTAGGGTATCTAACTCTAATTTAGCAGGTGTGGTGTTGCGTTCTTGGGGTGAATCAGGTTTTTGCCAATAAAAAGTAATACCGCGAATCTCAGAATTAAATATAATAAATTTTTCATCAAAACGTTGCGCTTCCCAGTCAATTTCTCGCACATCACCATTAGGAGGAAGTAATCGCTGTTTCCAAAGAATTTCTTTGCCATTGAGATTAGCAACCCATTGTTTGATAATAGCAAAATTATCGGCATTTTCCGGGTTGTTGCTACCTTGTTCCCAAATGATTGTTGACATAAATACTCCTTTTTATGAACCGTTTCAGACACAGAGGACGCAGAGGAAAGAAAGAGAGAGAAAAATGTTGCAAAATGTTGTTAGACTATAATAACTATCATTTAATGGCTATTATATAATATTATAAATTTACCGTTAACTTCAAGTTATATGGCAAAAATTCCTAATTTAGAAGAACTTTATAGTGCTAGAGAAAAACTTACAGCACGCTATTCTCGCCTAAACACGCTGTTATTGAGAATTTTGGAAATTCAACCAACTGCTCCTGCTGATATGTTAAGTTTATTAGAACAAGGTATACAACAGGGACAAGCTGCTCGTGACGCTTGCCAAGCAAGTATTCATGAAGTTAAAAGAAGTTGGAATTTGCCATGAATGAACAATCTAGAATTCCTGATGAACAGACAAGAAAGCGGAATATTGAGTTATTACGTGAAAGCCAACGTCAACTCGATTTATTCGGAATAAAGCTTGATGAATTAATTGCTATTACAGAAGCAGAAATTCGTCGGCAAAAATTAGAACGCTTGCAGGAAAAATATAAACGTTCAGCCAACTAAAATAAGTTAAATTTGCCATAAATAAAACCGAAATTTAGGCTAGATATACCAACTCGTTACTATTATAAATATTTCACATAAATTCGATCGCACCTTGGGGTTTCCACACCGGAAGCAGGTTGATAACCGCTACTTTCATACAATTTTACAGCTTCCTTTAAAACATCTTCAACTTGAATTACATCGTTATCCGCTGCTGTGGGTAGCCAAGGTAAACCGTATTCTGTTAAAATAGAATGGAGAATATTGGCAGCATTATTGCGATCGCACTCTTGCCAATCACGAATTAAAAACTCTTGATAATAACCCTTCATTAGCTGTGAATTCTTGGTTCAGGATGCAAAGTTGATAAAATTTCACTTTCGATAATAGCTAACTCTTCCAACCGCTGATTTACCTGAGAACGATCGAAATAAGTATCCGCTAAAATCCAATAAATTCCGTAATGTCTTGCTTCCGAAGCCATCAAACTGTGGTAAAATTTAGCTAATTCAGGGTCGGGACAGTGAGTAGCCAACAAACCCAATCTTTCGTGACTCCGGGCTTCAATTAAACCACAAACTAACAAAGAATCCAAAAAGCGCCAAGGTTCATCTTTACGGATTTGCTTATTTAAAGAGGCACCATAAGGAGGCGAAGCTAACTGACGCAAAGGAATTTGCCGTCTTTCTAACCATTGATTGACTAACTCAAAGTGTTCTAGTTCTTCCTTGGCGATCGCAGTCAGCATCCGAACCATTTTAGTATTAGAAGGATAGCGAAACATTAAATTTAACGCTACTCCAGCAGCTTTCCGTTCGCAATGGGAATGATCTAGTAAAATTACATTAAGATTACTAATTGCTTGTTCCACCCACTCATCACGAGTCGGTTGTTTCAAAACATTAATTCTGGGCAACGGGAATGAATTAGTATCTAGCCAGTCAGGAGTCATTAGGGGCATAATTAAAGTAATAGGGTGTTGTAATAGTTACAAAATTCTTGGTTGTGCAGTCAGGGTAGCCTCAACCGCAAATTTGAAGTTTTAGTTAAAGATTTTGCTATAGAAAGCTAAATGAAAACAAGTATTTATCGTCGGATTGTTATCGGTGATGTTCATGGTCACTATAATGCACTCATGACTTTGTTAGAGGCGATCGCCCCTAGCTCAGAAGATGAGGTATATTTTCTAGGAGACTTGATCGATCGAGGCCCCCAAAGTTTTCAGGTAGTCGATTTTGTTCAAGCTAGTCCATTTTATTGCCTTTTGGGTAATCATGAGCAACTATTACTAGACAGCTTCGCCAACCGGGAAAACCAACAAGCAATCATGCAAATTTGGTTATATAGTGGCGGACATAGTACGATCGCCAGTTATCGCCAAGAAGGAATCTCAATTTTATCCGAACATATAGAATGGATGCGAACTCTACCAGCATATTTAGACTTAGGCGATGTTTGGTTAGTTCATGCAGGCGTACATCCAGAAATGCCCTTAGAGGAACAAACGATCGATCAATTTTGTTGGATTCGGGACGAATTTCATAGTACAACAAAACCCTATTTTCCCGACAAACTAATCATCACCGGACACACCATCACCTTTACCTTACCCAACGTTCCTCCCGGAAAAATCGCCCAAGGACAAGGTTGGTTAGATATCGACACAGGTGCATATCACCGCAAAAGCGGCTGGCTAACAGCATTAGATATTACCAATTCTCTGGTGTATCAAGTCAACGTCTTTGACGAAACTCTCCGTACCCTACCCCTAGAAAACGCCATCACCAAAGTAGAACCAGAATTAGTTTTACCGCGCAAGTGAAGGCAGGGGAGATGGGGAGATGGGGAGATGGGGAGATGGGGAGATGGGGAGATGGGGAGGTAGAACCTCACAGATTCTCGTTCCCAGGTTGAACCTGGGAACGAAAAACGGAGGCTCTGCCTCTTGGTGCAAGATTTGAGTTACCCCATTCTCGATCGATAATCTTGATAAGAAAACTGTCGCCAGATCTCGAAAGTGCCGTTTTTCTTGAGTATACCGATCGCAGGATGAACCACACCGTTAAACATTGTCGTTTTTACCATCGTGTAGTGCATCATATCCTCAAAAATGATTCGATCGCTCACCGATAACTCTTCAGCAAATCCGTAATCACCAAGAAAATCCCCTGCTAAACAACTTGAACCACCCATCCGATACACCTTTTCTCCCGGTTTTGGTTCCGATGCGCCGCGAATTACAGGTTTATAAGGCATTTCCAAACAATCAGGAGTATGAGCAGTAAAGGACACATCCAACATTACATTAATTACCTCAGAAGTGGGAATTAAATCTTGAACTGTACTGAGTAAAAATCCAGTTTCCCAAGTAATTGCAGAACCCGGTTCTAAGATTAATTCAATATGAGGATAACGATCGTGAAATGACTGCAAAACTTCGATCGCGTGTGCAACATTATAGTTTTTATGAGTCATTAAGTGTCCGCCGCCAAGATTTAACCACTTTAGCTGCGGTAGCAAATGTCCAAACAAATCTTCTATATGTAAAAGCGTTTTTTCCAACGCATAAGAATCGCTTTCACATAAATTGTGAGACAAAAAACCCTCTATTCCCGGCGGTAAAATATTACCAAAATGCTCTGAAGAAACACCAAGACGAGTTGATGGTTGACAAGGATTATACAGCGCTGTTTGCACTGGTGAATATTGGGGGTTAATTCGCAAACCTACTGATGGCGAAAACGGAGATCGATCGATCGCTGTTCTAAATCTTTCCCACTGACTAATAGAATTAAATGTTACATGAGAAGCATAACCGAGAATCTTCAGCAAATCCTCTTCCCGATAAGCGGGAGAATAGACATGAATCTCCCCGCCAAACTCCTCCGCTGCCAGTTGCACTTCCCAAACCGAACTAGCTGAGGCACCTGGAAGAGTCTTGCGGATCGAGGGAAAACTATGAAACAGCGAGAACGCCTTCAGTGCCAAAAGCACTTTTACAGGTGCTTCTTTTTGCACTCGCTCAAAAATCGCCAGATTCTGCAACAAACGTGCTTCTTCTAAGACAAAACAAGGTGATGGGATACTCGCTAAAACTGAATCTTTCGTCTCCACAAGCCTTAATTTTCCTCAAACGGTGATGGTCGATCGATTATTTCATACCAAGGTAATCCAAGAGATCCAAGCAGTTCCATAAACGGATCGGGATCGCACTGCTCCACATTAAACACTCCTGGTTTTTTCCAAATTCCATTAACCACCATTAATGCACCGATTACAGCGGGAACACCAGTAGTATAAGAAATTGCCTGTCCGCCAACTTCTTGATAAGCTTTGCTGTGATCGCAATTATTATATATGTAATAATTTCTATTTTTTCCATTCTTCAATCCCCGAATATGACAACCGATCGAAGTTTGTCCAGTATAATTTGCGGCTAAAGAAGAAGGTTCGGGAAGCAAAGTTTTTAAGAACTTCAACGGGACTATTTTAGTTCCTTCATAATCCACAGGATCGATGCGCGTCAGACCAAGATTTTCCAGTACTTGAAGATGAGTAATATAACTCTGAGAAAACGTCATCCAAAACCGCGCTCTTTTCAGAGTAGGAATATGTTTAACTAACGATTCTAATTCTTCGTGATAAAGAAGATAGGACTCTTTTTCACCTATTTCTGGATAAGGAATTGGACGATGAATCGAAAGTGGGGGAACTTCTATCCATTCACCATTTTCATAATACCTACCGACTTGAGTAATTTCTCGTATATTTATCTCTGGGTTAAAATTCGTAGCAAATGCTTGCCCATGATTTCCCGCATTGCAATCAACAATATCTAGGTAGTGAATTTCATCAAAGTGGTGCTTGAGAGCATAAGCGGTAAAAACTCCCGTCACTCCCGGATCGAAACCACATCCTAAAATAGCCGTAAGTCCAGCTTCCTTGTAGCGATCGTGATATTTCCACTGCCAACTATACTCAAATTTCGCCAAATCAGGAGGCTCATAATTTGCTGTATCGAGATAGTTAACTCCTACTTCCAGACAGGCATCCATTAACACTAAATCTTGATAAGGAAGTGCCACATTAATGAGAATATCCGGGCGAAATTCTTTAAGTAGTTTAATAGTATTGTTTATATCATCTGCATCTAAAGTAGCTGTTTGTAACTTCTTGGAGCCAATGCGTTTGGCAATGTGATCGCATTTCTCGATCGTTCGACTCGCCAGAAGAATCTCGGAAAACTCTTCTTGCACAGCCGCCTTGTGTGCCACAACGTTACCTACTCCACCTGCTCCCACTATCATCAATCGTGCCATAGCTTTGTCCCTCTGGCGCAATCCAAGCCTCATCGTACCATATTTTAGATGAGTCTCGGAGCAGGGGAGAAGGCAGGGCTACTTCATTGTCATCAAAGAAATTAAACAGATGGGGGGACAAGGGGACAAGGGGAGCAAAAAAACTTCTTAACTTAAAATCTCTCAATTCAAAACTTAAAACTCAAAACTCCCCTTGTCCCCCTGTCCCGTTGTCAGGTAAGCTCAGACAACATCTAGCTGCAATAGGATCGATCGAGTGACCACGAACGAAGAGACAATCGAAGTAAGTTCCCTGAAGTGGTTTTATCGGGAAGCAAAACCCTTGGGCAGAAGTGATAAACTGCCAGTATTGCTGTTACATGGTATACCGTCCCAAAGTTATAGTTGGACGGAGGTAATGCCAGCATTAGCTGATAAGGGATATCCCAGTATTGCCCCAGATTGGATCGGTTTTGGTTTGTCGGCTAAACCAGACCGTCGAGATTTTGCTTACACACCCGATGCTTTTATTCAAGCTTTAACTGAATTCATCGAGACTCTAGAATTAGAAAGATTTTCTTTGGTTGTCCAAGGATTTTTGGGTTCTGTGGGCATTCAATACGCCTTGCGTCATCCTGAAAAAATAGAACGTTTGGCAATTGTCGGTGCTCCTGTTTCCCCAGAAGCTAAGTTACCTTGGAAATTGCAACAGTTGGGATTGCCCTTTCTGGGTGATATGCTGACCCAAGACCCTTTGTTGGTCGATCGAACTTTGGAAGGTGGCAGTTGTTATAACCTCTCAGACGCAGATTTAGATGTCTATCGCCGTCCTTTCTTGAAAAGTTCCGATGCGGGTCGAAGTTTGTTGGCAACGGTGAGAAACCTGCAATTAACCGAAATAGGCGCAGAAATTACCTCTGGATTAAAGCAGTGGCAACAGCCAACTTTAATTGTTTGGGGAATGAAAGACCCTTGGTTGCCTGTTTCTTGTGCCGAACAGCTAAAAGCTGAGATGCCGAATGCAGAATTAGTCACAATAGAGGAAGCGGGGCATTATCCTCAAGAACATTGGTCAGAAAAAGTTAGTGATGTACTAATTGGGTTTCTGCGCCGCTAATATTTTTAAGGATGTATTTTGGTAAGTTTGCAAAAAAATGTTCAAGACAAGTCATCGGTCTATTCTGGCAATAATTCTGGCGTTTGTGGCGACTGTTCTCGTTAGCTGCGGTGGAACTCCTACAGCAACTAAGCCACCTACTTACACTCCGGCACAAATTGAGCAAATTCAGCAGTATGCTTCTGACTTGACAAAAATTCAGGAACGACTGCCGGAATTAGCTAAGTTAATCCAAGATGAAGATTGGACTTTTGTCAAGAATTTTATTCGGGGGCCTTTGGGTGAGTTGCGGTCAAAATTGAGTTTTGTGGAACGCAATTTGCTACCCCAAGAAAAGACAAAAGCCCGTGAAACTTCCAAGGAGTTAATTGAAGGGTTGATCTTAATTGATGAAGCTGCTGATAGTCGTGATTACCAAAAGGCTATCCGCAATTTTGGTGTTGTTCAGCGGGAGTTGCGATCGTTCTTAGAACTAACTCCTCAAGCATAAGCGATCGTTTAGTTGAGTAGTAAGTACTGGGTAGTCGGAACAACTATTTCAGATCTGACAGCAGGGGAGGTAGAACCTCCTAAAACTCGTTCCCCGGTTCAACCTGGGAACGAGTAATAGAGGCTCCGCCTCTTGGTGCAAAATCTGAGTATTACCAATTACCAATTTTCAAAGTTATGGTCAAAGTTGCAATCATTGGGTGCGGAATTATTGGGGCAACAATTGCCTACGAACTCAGTTTATTTCCTGAGTTAAATGTCACTGTTTTAGAACAAAAATCACCAGCGCAAGGTGCAACGAGTGCAGCCTTGGGCGTGTTGATGGGCATTATTAGTCACAAAATTAAAGGTAGTGCTTGGCAACTGCGCCAAAGTAGTATGCAACGTTATGAAACTTTGATTCCCGAATTAGAAAAAAGTTTAGGGCGAAAAATTCCTTTTAATCGTCAAGGAATTCTTTTGCTATGTTTGGAAGGGGAAAATTTGGCAAGTTGGGAAGAGTTAGCAGAAATTCGTCATTCTCAAGGTTTTAGTTTAGAAATTTGGGATTTGGAGAAGGTAAAAGCTAATTGTCCGCAGTTGAATTTAGAAAGAGTAATTGCTGGAGTTTATTCGCCTCAAGATAGACAAATCGATCCAACTGCTTTAACTTTAGCTTTAGTAGATGCAGCAACAAAAAACGGCGTAAATTTTCAGTTTGGTGTTGATGTTTCGGGAATAGAACCTTTATCAACATCAACGGGTTGGCAGGTAAAAACGCAAAATGGGAATTTAGAATGTGATTGGTTGGTGTTAGCATCTGGTTTAGGTTCTACGTTATTAACTAAATCGCTTTTACATCAAATTGATATTAGACCAGTTCTAGGTCAAGCTTTACATTTAAGATTAGATCATCCTGTAGGAAATCCCGATTTTCAACCTGCAATTACGGGCAATGATGTGCATATTGTACCTCTGGGCGGAGGAGATTATTGGGTAGGTGCAACGGTAGAATTTCCGGTTGATGGTTATCAGGTGGAACCAGATGCTAGTAGATTGGAATTGGTGCGAGAGGAGGCGATCGCACTTTGCCCAGCTTTAGCCAATGCTACTATTATTAAATCATGGGTTGGTTTGCGCCCCCGCCCCGAAGGAAGACCAGCACCAGTTATTGGTAATTTACCCGGTTATAACAACATTCTTTTAGCAACTGGTCATTATCGTAATGGCATTTTATTAGCACCTGCAACAGCCCAAGCAATTCGTTCTGCTATTAGTGATTAGGGACTGGGGACTGGGGACTGGGGACTGGGGACTGGGAAAGTTGCCAGAATTTACCAGATTTCTTAATTAATCCTGATTATCATGTAAATCATTAAATCCTGATTGTTTCCTTGCACCCTAAAGACGATCGCGAAAATAATCGCGGTACAATTGACAGCTAGGAATCACTTTACTGCCTTGGATTTTTACTAAACCTAAAGCTTCTAATTTATTGGCACGGGTGATGTCTAATTGTACTCCTTTATCGCTCTTTAAAACCTTTCTCATTGCGGTTCTTAATTCGGGACGATCGTCTAAATAATCTAACAAATATTTGAGATGTTCGCTGTAAATTCCTGTTCTACTAGTTGTTTCTGATAATAGCTGATCTAAATTAATTTTTTGACGGGTTAAATGGTAAAAAGCTAATCGTACTAAATAAGGATGTCCTCCCACTATTGTCATTAATTGTTTGACTTCTTTAGGTTTCCAACAAAGATTATGTAAATCAGCTAAAGTTTGCACTTCTTTAACTGTAAATTCGGTAATTTTTATTTCTAATCCTACTGCAAAAGGAGATTTTTGCTTATCTAAACTAATATATAATTCTGTGGAGTAAGTCAAGACTAAACGTAGTTTTTTCCAAATAGGTAGTTGTTGAGATTGTTCATACCATTCTCGCAGTAGGGACAGAAAATCATCGGCAATTTGGCGATGGTAGAAAACGCGATCGATTTCATCTAAACCTAAAACCAAAGGACTATTAATTGCTGATAAAACATGGTTTTGTAAATATACTGTACAGTAGGTTTTACTGTCAACATTTTCATTCCAATCAGCATCTAATTTTGGTTTTAAATGCAATTGACGACTAATATTTACACATAGCCAACGCAGCAATTTATCTAATGTTTCAAAATCATTTGTTTTTGCGTCTGACCAAAAGTTTAATTGTACTGTTTGACAGCCTTTAGTCGCAGCATGACCTAAAACTCTGAGTAACAAAGATGTTTTACCAAATTGATTAGCTGCTTTAATTCTAATTAAACCCCCAGGTTGCAATACTTGTTGATATATGGGTTTTGCGATCGCCAAACGTTCAATATAAAAAGGCGAGTTTAGCGGTTCTGCTATGTTGGGATAGTTGGGTTTTGGCAAAGGTTGAGGAGTTTCTGAAACCGATCCCTGTTCGTATTTTGCTTCTAGCCAAGCTAGTAATTTTTTATATTTGTTTGGCCCTTTATAATCAAGATCTGGACAACCTTCTGGGTTTTCCTGATTTTGAATAAATCTATTATAAATTCCCCGTAACTGTTTTTTATAAGCAGCTTCATCTATATTTATTCTAAGATTTCTCTGCAAATCAGCAGTAATTTCTGTTTCATTTTTCTCGAAATTATATTCATTAAAACGTTCAATAAAAATATCTCTCTCTGTTCCAGAAAGTCCATAGCGATCGGCTATATCTCTCAAAAAACTCTTCCATGACATAACATTAACCGGATGCAGCTAAAATCGCACTAATTCAACATTTTAAACTAAATTATAGATAATGAATCTTTCTTTTGAAGGATACATATTGCTTACTTTAAGTTAAGTGATATAATTTAATAAAATTTTAATCTAGGTGAAATAATACGCAAAAAATATGAAGAATGGATCGTTGTTTGCCGATCGCACAGCCGTAATAGCTACCATGCACAAAAAAGAACAGGTAATCTCACCAATTTTGGAAAGAGAATTGGGAGTAAAAGCGATCGTTCCCTCAAACTTTGATAGCGATAAATTTGGCACATTTACCAGAGAAGTTAAACGGTTAGGAACTCAAATTGAAGCAGCTAAATTAAAAGCTGAACAAGCATTAAATATCACAGGTGAAACTTTAGCCATTGCCAGTGAAGGAACTTTTAGCCCTCATCCTTTTGTACCATATTTATCTTGCGATCGGGAAATTGTTCTGTTATTAGATAAAAAGCATAACATAGAAATTATCGGTGAAGATTTTTCCACCGAAACTAACCACAGTCATCAATTAGTTAAAAGTGTAGAAGAAGCTTTTGAATTTGCCCAAAAAATTGGATTTCCCGAACATGGTTTAGTTGTCATGTTTGAAGAAATACCAAAAGATAGTAGCCAAATAATTAAGGGAATTACAACTCCAGAAAACCTGGAAGAAGCTGTTAGTTTGTTTTTGAAAAAATCACCAAATGGTAAGGTACATTTGGAAACGGATATGCGGGCGCTTTATAATCCTACAAGGATGAATAATATTGCCAAAGCTACTCTTAATTTAGTAGAGAAAATTAATAGCCTTTGTCCAAATTGTGATTTTCCTGGGTTTAGTATAACTGATAGAAAACCCGGTTTACCTTGTGCTTTGTGCAATATGCCTACTCAATTAACTTTAGCCACTATTTATCAATGCAAAAAATGCGGTTTTCAGAAAGAAACGCTATTTCCTGATGGCATTAAACAAGCCGATCCTGCACAATGTATGTATTGTAATCCTTAGCTTTAATGTTAGAAAGGTAGGCTAAGTAAGCTGATAAAGTTTAGTTGTTTTGGTTCTTCTGTCAAACCTAATTTAATATTTTCTGGGTCATTTCTATGCTGTAAAGATTGAAAAATTCTATCCCAAATAGTCAAAAGACTGGCATAATTTGAGTTAGTTTCTTCGACAATTTGGGAGTGATGAATTCGGTGATAGTTAGGGGTAACAATGAAGTAGCTTAAAAACCGATCGCACTCATAACTCAAAGCCCAATTGCTATGATGAAAAACAATCACAAAAATAAAGGCTAATTCATAAATTACTAATGGTTGAATAGCAATACCTAAGAACCAAATCAAGAGAATTTTGGGAAAATAAGAAGCAATTACTTCTATAGCATGAAACCGATAAGCTGTAGAAACATTCATTGATTCTTCGGTGTGATGTACAGCATGAAAACGCCAAGCTAAGGGTAGAGTGTGCATTAATCTATGCCAAAAATACATATACAAATCTAAAATTAAAATTGATAAAATACCCACTAACCAAATAGGTTTAATCTCGTGAAATAATCCTTGCCAAGAACTGTGTTCTTGTAACCATTTAGATAACCAAATTGTGGTTAGACTGGCGGCGATCGCATTTAACACACCCAAACCAAAATTAGTACCCATTCGGTTAATTAAACCTTGCTTGTAAGTAAAAAAGGGAAACAGATTTTCTAGAATTCCAAAAATCAAAATACTCCCCAAAATCACTGCCAATTTTCCATTCATTATCCCGTTACCTCTAGTGTTTAAAATCGAGTTTTCCCAATAAAATCACTTGCGAATTTTTCAAATGTAAGAGGGAATTTCCCTCAAGATTTGTTTTAATTCTGCTTCCTCAATTCGGTTAATCGCCTGTTTCAAACTTAGCCACTCTCTCTTTCTAGTTTTAGCTTCCTGCCAATTATCAAACTCCTTTGTTACCCGCAACAAAAACACATCTACTAAGAAATTACAGCCAGATTTCTGATAACTGTAAGTACCAATTGCAGTTGCAGAAACATCACCCACAACCCCCGCTTCTTCCCAAGCTTCCTTAGCAGCGGAATAGTGGGGTTTCATAAACATTTCAATCCCTCCTTTGGGAATAACCCAACGTTTACCTCCCGAAGAAGTCACCAACAAAATTTCTAATTGTTCATCTTGAATTCGGTAAGGAATTACTGCTGACTGCTTAATGGTTGGAGTAGTCATATTTGTCATCAGTGTAATAAATTGTTTCATTTTTTAGGTTAATTCTATCTCCAAAGTTCGCACTAAAAAAGCCCAGCGATCGGCAATTTCTTCTATTATTTTAGCAGTTGGTTTTCCTGCACCATGCCCAGCTTTTGTTTCAATGCGAATTAGCACAGGTCGATCGCCATTATGTGCTTCTTGTAATGCAGCAGCAAACTTAAAACTATGGGCGGGAACTACGCGATCGTCATGATCTGCGGTAGTAATTAAAGTAGCAGGATAAGCAGTTCCAGCTTTTAAATTGTGCAACGGAGAATAACCATAAAGTACTTCAAACTCATCAGGATTTTCCGGCGAACCATACTCAGAACACCACGCCCAACCAATAGTAAACTTGTAGAAACGTAGCATATCCATTACACCAACAGCGGGTAAAGCAGCAGCAAATAAATCGGGGCGTTGCGTCATACAAGCCCCCACTAATAAACCGCCGTTGCTACCACCTGCGATCGCCAATTTTGCCGAAGAAGTATACTTATTTTCTATTAACCATTCCGCCGCCGCAATGAAATCATCAAACACATTTTGCTTCTGCAATTTAGTTCCCGCTAAATGCCATTCTTCGCCATATTCTCCCCCACCTCGCAAATTAGCCATAGCATAAACTCCGCCCAACTCCAACCAAACTAATAAACCCACAGAAAAACTCGGTGTTAAAGGTACGCTAAAACCACCATAACCATAAAGATAAGTTGGTAAATTTCCCTTTAATTCCAAACCTTTCTTGTGAGTAATAAACATTGGTATTCTAGTTCCATCTTTGCTGGTGTAAAATACCTGTTTAGTTTCGTAATCTTCAGGATTAAAATCAATATTTGGTTTGCGAAAAACAGTACTTTCACCTGTCACCATGTCATAGCGATAGATAATTGTGGGAAAAGTGAAACTAGTAAAATTGTAAAAAGTTTCCGTGTCGTAACGTTTACCACCGAAACCACCCGCAGAACCAATTCCCGGTAATTGGACTTCTCGGACAAATTCACCATTTAATGCAAAAATTTTAACTTGAATGCGGGCATCTTTTAAATATTCAGCAACAAAGTGATTATTTAGTAAAGTTACACCTTCTAAAACTTCCTCAACTTCGGGAATAATTTCTTGCCAATTTTCCTTAGCTGGATTGTTAATATTAATCCCAATTACTTTTCCCTTTGATGCGTCTAAATCAGTGCGAAACCAGAAATTTTCGCCATCATTCTCAATAAAACCGTAGCTGGCTTCAAACTCACTAATTAATTCGATTACCTGAGAATTTCGATCGGTTAAATCTTTGTAAAAAATCAGATTTTTTGGATCGGTTCCCAGCCAAACATTAATAATTAAATATTTGCCATCTTCTGTTACAATGCTATCAAATCCCCATTCTTTTTGGTCGGGACGATGATAAATTAACAAATCTTCTGATTGAGGAGTTCCTAACCGATGGTAAAAGAGTTTTTGGTAATAGTTAACATCTTCTAATTTAGTTGCTTCATTTGGTTCATCATAGCGACTGTAGAAAAACCCTTGATTATCATTAGTCCAAGCAGCACCAGAAAATTTAATCCATTTTAAATTGTCTGGTAAATCTTCCCCTGTTTCCACATTTCGCACTTGCCATTCTTGCCAATCTGAACCGGAAGAAGACAACCCATAAGCCATTAAATTGCCATCTTCAGTAATAGCAATTCCCGAAAGCGCAACTGTTCCATCTGTGGAAAGTTTATTCGGATCTAATAGTTCTTTAGGTTCGCCATCAAGCGAAGTTAAAGTGTAGAGAACGCTTTGATTTTGTAACCCATCATTTTTAAAGTAGAAATAGCGATCGCCCTTTTTAAAAGGAATGCTATATTTTTCATAATCCCAAAGTTTAGTCAACCGTTCCTTCAACTTTTCCCTAACAGGAATTTCCTTAAGAAAGCCAAAAGTAACTTGATTTTGTGCTTCTACCCAAGCTTTAGTTTCATCCGAATCAGGATCTTCTAACCAACGATAAGGATCGGCAACTTTCGTACCGTGATAATCATCAACTACGTCGATTTTTGTGGTTTTCGGATAATTAAAAGACCAAGTTGAATCAGTCATAACATGAAATATGTAGGGTGCGTTAACGCCAGTGTAACGCACCTTTTACTCAGATCTTGCAGCTTATGGAGGTAGAACCTCCCAGATCTCGTTACCAGGTTCAACCTGGTAACGAAAAACAGAGACTCTGCCTCAAGATGCAAGATCTCAGTTTTAACTTTAATTAAGCACCAGCATTGCTAGTAACTAACTTCTCACCTTTCAACATTCTTGAGGCTGCATCTAACAGCGAATCTTCCAGGTAAGGCTTAGTAAAGTAACCACTTGCGCCTAATTGAACTGCCATTTGACGGTGTTTATCTGCACCGCGAGAAGTTAACATTGCCACTGGCAAATGATTTAATTCTGGGTCTTTTTGCAGGCGGGAAAGTAATTCTAAACCATCCATTCTGGGCATTTCAATATCACAGAAAATGATATCGCAAGGCAGACCAGATTTTAGTTTATCCCAAGCTTCTTGACCGTCGCGTGCTTGTTCAACTCGGTAGCCAGTCTTATTAAATGTCATGGATAACAATTCACGAACAGTGATCGAATCATCGACAATTAATACAGTAGGATCTGACTTGGGTTGGTCTGGTACTGATGTTGCATTTGCATCTTGATCCCAGAATTTTCCGCCTTCATTGCGAATTACTCCGAGTGACAGATCAACTAATTCTAATACGTCAGCGATCGGCATAATTCGACCATCCCCTTGAACTGTAGCACCAGCAATACCCAATGGTTTAGGAATCGGCCCTTCCAACTGCTTAATTACTATTTCTTGTTCGCCCAAAACTTGATCCACTTGCAAAGCAATTAAATTGTTAGGACTCCGCAAAACCACGATCGAAATTACATCTTCTTCTTTAGTCCCACCATACACACCAGCCCGACCTAATTGCCGATTATAAGTCAACAATTCGCTGAGTGGTTTAAAGGGTAAAGTTGTATCGCGCCAAGGAATACAAGGGTTCCCTTCGGCATTAATTTGAACCCGATCTTTGGGAATATCTAAAGCATCTTCCACCCCATCCATTGGGAAGGCAATTCTCGCTTTGTCACTCAAACAACAAAGTGCTTTACAAATACTCAAAGTTAGCGGTAAACGAATTGTGAAAGTTGTACCTTTACCTTGATTAGAATCAGTGGTAATTGTCCCCCGAATTTCGCTTAACGAGGTAAGAACCACATCCATTCCCACGCCTTTACCAGAGAGTAAATCTGCTTCATCCTTAGTACTAAAACCAGGATGATAAATCAATTGGTAAATTTCTTGGCGGGTCATACCTTCAGCATCGGCGCGAGAAATTAAGCGTTTTTCGATCGCCTTCTGCTTAACTCGATCAACATTAATTCCCCCACCATCATCCGAGAAAGAAATAACCGTTTGGTTCCCTTGGTGGAAAGCTTTAATTGTAATCTTACCCGTCGGAGATTTACCAGCTTTTTGGCGCACTTCTGGGGTTTCAATTCCATGCGCGATCGCATTATTTACCAAATGTTTTAACGGATCGGAAAAATGCTCCAAAATCAATTTATCAATCAGCGTTTCTCGCCCTTCAATCTTGATTTCTGCCTGTTTACCAAATTCCGCCGCCTTATCTCGCACATAACGAATTAACGGGAAAACTCGCTCAATTTCCCCAAATGGCACCATTCTAGCCCTAGTTAAACCTTCTTGTAATTGAGTCGTAACTTGGCGGAACTGACGACAAACTTGTTCAGTTTCATCAGTCACAAATTCAATGTCTGCTGTAGATTCTCTTACCCGAACAATCAACTCAATCATTTCTTGGGAAATAGTGTGGAACGAAGTAAATCGATCCATTTCCAAAGGATCGTAATCTACAGAATGCTCACTTTGATGGGAATTTTCTTTATTAGAGGAATCATCATCAGAATCGCTTTGATCGTAACTCCTGTAATTAGAACTGTAATAGCGATCGCGTCGTCGAGAAGCCAACAGCGAAGCTTCTAGCAAAGATCTTTCATACAAATCTTGCATTCTTGCGCCGACATCGCTAAGTTGCTGCACCTGCGTCAGCAAATTATCCAAAAATTGCCGTAACCTTTCCTGTTCTTGTTCTAAAGTATTCCGATTTACCACCAATTCCCCAACCAAATTACTCAGATTATCCATCTGCTTAACTGGCACTTTCATCGTTTGTTCTAGAATTCCTCTAGTCAAACGCTTCGGTGTATTAGACTGGCTAGGTCTAGGTTTATTAGCAGCAGGCGAACCCGGTTTTTTATCAATTTCCGCTACCAGACTTTCCAAGTCAGAAAAGTCAATGTCATCATCCGACTTTTGACTAACTACTGCTGCCGCTGCTACTGCTGCTGTCGCCGCTGCTGCCGGAATCGCTACACTCGCTATACTGGGCGATTCATCACCCAACATTGCTTCTAAGTCAGCAAAATCTAAATCATCAGCTGCATCATTATTATCTGGCGCAGCAGCACTTGCGAATTCTTCATTATCCAACATTGCTTCTAAATCAGCAAATTCGGCAACTTCTTCGCCTTGATTTACCGCAGGTGCTTCTTCCTCATTTAACATTGCTGCTAAACCGCCAAATTCGTCTGTTTCGCCAGTATCAGCAGTAAAATCCCAATCGCCAGCGCTATCTCCTGTATCTAATTCTCCCGGTAGTTCCGCATCAAAATTATCGAAACTATCCAAACTATTACTATCGAAATCTAAAGCGCTAACTTCTTCCGATTCTTCCGCAGTCAACCCATCAAAATCAAAACTTTCTTCTGTGGGTAACTCAGCAAAACTGTCTGGTTCTTCCGCAGTTAATCCATCAAAATCAAAACTTTCTTCTGTGGGCGATTCTGCTAAATCTTGCCAATCAGTAGCTTCTGAAGTTTCCGGGATTTCCTCTGTTAATGCAGCACCCCAATCAAAACCCATATCATCAGCGGTATCTGCCAGGAAATTATCTGTTGCCAATTCTGAATCTGTGGTTAATTCTTCATCAAAACTGCCAAAATCAAAACTTTCTTCAGTTGTTGGTGTAGTTGATTCAAACAACTCTAAAGATGCTTCTGAAGAGTTGTCTGTTAACCACTCCATCTCCGGTTCTTCTGTCAGAAAAGCACCTATTTCGTTATCAAACTCTTGGATATGGGTGGTAAATTCATCTACTGGGGATACATTTGCGGTACTGGCTAAATTTGTGCTTTCGGTAAAGGTATCTGTACCAAACAAATCAGCACCGAAATCGCTCTCGGAAGTGAAATTTCCTAAATCTTCTGTTCCCAAGGCAAACAGATCGTCTAAACTTCCGTTATTATCTGTTGTTTCGCTAACATCCCAAGTAAACTGTTCGTTTGATTGTTGGTTACTCGCTGAAGTATCGTCAGCAAAAGGATCGAAAGCATCAAAGGATAAATCAGATAAATCTTCTATTGTTGGTATTTCTTGATTGTTTTCATTCGCTGCTTCAGCAAACCAATTGTCGTCTAATTGTGCTGTTGTTGGTATTTCTTGGTTATTTTCATTCGCTGCTTCAGCAAACCAATTGTCGTCTAATTGTGCTGTTGTGGCGATCGCTTCTGGAGTTTCGTCGCTCCAAAATTCATCATTACTTACATCAAAATCAAAGGTATCTGCTTCTTGATTTTCAGTAACTTCTTCATTTGCCTCATCAAACAATCCGAAATCATCTGTTAAGCCAGCTTCAGTTACTTCTAATTCATTACTTGGAGCAGTTTCCTCACCAAAATCTAATAGCTCTTCATCGCTATCGAATAAATTTGCTAAATCAAATTCTTCTAATTGAGAATTGGCAGCAAAATCTTTACTTGTTTTTGCAATATCAAGACCTGTTTGTGCTGTTAAATTTGCAGAATTTATTTCTGTAACTTCATCCCAAGTTGCCGATTCTTCAGGTAAGTCAGCAAATAGTTCAGTGAGATTATCTTCAGCTTCTCTAGATTTTTCTGTACCGAAAATATCGTCAGTATCATCTAAATCAAAGTCTGTTAAATCTGCGGAGTTAGCCGGAGAAGTTTTCTCTTCAAAGTCATCATTGAGAAAATCTAAAATGTCGTCATTTGTTGCTTGTTCTTCAGCAGAAATATCATCAAATAGATCGGCAAATTCACTATTTGTTTCTAAATCTGTTACAGTTTCTAAACTTACTGGTTCAACTGTAGTATCGCCAAAAGTTTCTTCTTCTTGCCAGTTGTCATCGAGGTCTACTGCTTCTTGAAATAGGTCTGCTAAGGTATTGAGTTCTGCGGCTCCTACCTCTGGGCCATGTCGATCGGCAAATCTAGGATTAGTTTGTGTTTCGGACGAATCCGCCTGGGGGGTACGGCCTGCGATCGATCTAGCAGGTCTTCCTGTTCTCCCCAAATTAGATGTAGTGGGAAGCTCAGGTTCTGTAAATTCTAATGGTTGAGCAAACAAATCAGCATCTTCTTCTTCTGAAGTAGCTGCCACAATATCTGATTCACTGCTAGTTGCTGAATCTTCTAAGAATAAATCCCCAAAGTCTAAATCTTCTTCTTCAGCAGGTGTCACAGGCAAAAGTGCTTGCAATTGTTCGCCAATGCAAATTTCTGCTGCTTTTCCTGACAAAACTAATTCTTGAGCGGCTTTAATTTCTTTAATGACAATTGGAGCTAAAGTTTGGCAGGTATTTTCGCTATTGCCGATCGCACTTCTTGCCGTTTCAATTAAACCACACCAACTAGACAATTCAAACCTATTGCCCATTTGCGCCAAAGTATCGCAGCAACCTTGCAGTTGGGTGCGACTGTTAGGCCAAGCAGGTGGCTTAAACAACTGCAACATTTGCCGCAACTGTTCCATCACATCCTGCTTAAAAGCAGAAATTAGCAACTCTTGCTGCGAGTCTTTTTGCTTAGTTGCTGTTACTTTAGCAGCAGAAGTACTGACCAATTTTTCTAAATGTTGTCTTAGTTCGCTAGAAACTAACTCTACCGATGACATCACATTATTTGAGACATCTTCTGTTAAACCAAAAGGCCCTTGCAGCTGTTCTAATAGCTCTTTGAGCGCATCAAATACTTGCCAGAATAGAGACTCTAATTTTTGGTCTACTTGCACTGGCGATTCTTCAAGTAATTTAAAACAATCTTCTAAAAGGTGGGATGTTTTCTGAATACTTTGCAAGCTCAACATCCCTGCTCCTCCTTTTACAGAGTGAGCCGCACGATAAACTTCCTTTAATAATTCTCGGTCATTAATTGTCGCTTGGAGAGTCAGCAAACCCTGCTCGATCGTATTGAGGTGATCTTTAGCTTCCTCAATAAAATAGCCCAGGATGCGCTGTTGTTGTTCTGGCAGCATAGCTCTGTTCCTCAAAGAGTTATGAGTTTTGATTGTAGGGACGATTCAGGAATCGCCCCTACACCGTTGTTATTTTTGGCAAAACTCAACTATCCAAAGTAATAATTGTCAGTTTTTCCTAGCATTAACTTTTTTAATATAGCCAGGTTAGAGATTGTGTGTTTAGCGATCGCTCGCTTCCACCCGGAAACGCTCTACAGAAGTTAACAAATTCCGTGCCACACCAACTAGATTTTGTAATTGTCCTGACACTCTTTGTGCTTCTTGGGAAGTTTCTTGGGCGGTAAGTTCCACTGATTGCACTACCTGTGCTACATTGTGAGCCGCTTGAGTTTGCTGAACTGTATCGGCAGTGATCGATCGCACCAAAACGTCAATTTGGTTAGACACTTGAATAATGTCATCCAAACTCCGCTTCGCTTGTTCGGCAACTTTCGTCCCCTCAATTACCTGCTGAGTACCTTCTTCCATTGCCATCATCACCGAGCCAGTTTCGCTTTGAATTTGCAACACGATTTGCTCAATTTCTTTGAGTGCTTTTGCCGATCGATCCGCCAATTGTCGCACTTCATCAGCCACAATTGCAAAACCCCGACCCGCTTCGCCAGCCCTCGCCGCTTCAATACTCGCGTTTAATGCTAACAAATTGGTACGGGATGCGATCGCCGCAATCAAAGCCACAATCTTCGCAATCTCCTGGGAAGACTCCGCCAACCGTTTCACTTTGCGGGTAGTTTCCGCCACAGTTTCCCGAATCCCCAAAATACTGCCTACAGTCCGTTCTACCGCATCGCCGCCCTTGCGAGCCATTGCCGAAGCACTGCGTCCCACTTTTTCCGCCTCAGCCGCACTATCCGCCACTCTAGCAATCATCTCCGTCATCCCCTGCACCTGATTTAAGGTGACAGCCAATTCTTCCGCTTGGCGCAAAGCATCAGCTGAGAGTTGACGAGCAAATTTCTCGTTTTCCGAAGCACCCTTGTTAACTTGTTTAGCCGCCTCAATTACCTTAACCACGATTTCCCGCAGGTTTTGAATCGTCAAGTTAAAGGAGTCAGCTACCGCACCCAGCACGTCAGCCGTTACTTCAGCTTGAACAGTCAAGTCACCTCTAGCGGCTCCTTCTACATCATCCAACAAGCGAATTACTTGTCGTTGTAAATCTTCTTTTGCTTGTTCTTGTTCTTCCGCTTTCCGCTGTGCTTCGCTGGTTTGAGTCAGCATAATCCGCGTCATTTGGTTAAACGCTGCTGCTAATCTCCCCAGTTCATCTTCCGAGTAAACTGTAGCTTGGGCTGATAAATTTCCTTGAGAAACCGAATCAAACTGCTCGTGTAAATTTACTGTTTGGCGACGAATTTGCCGTACCATCAACCCACCAACCAGCATGGTAGTCCCAAAACTCACTACTCCTGCTACTCCCGCCATTGCCAAACCTGTAAACTGCATTTGGGCGAGACTTTCTCTCGTTGGGGCACGAAAAGACAGTTGGGAATTTTGGGTGCTTAATGTACTAGTGACAAAAGTCACCGCAGCAACGGAAATTGCCGACAAAAAACCTACTGTTATGGCTGCATAGGTGCGTTTGCGAGCTAGAGGAGCATTTTCAAAGAAAGCTAACAAACCTTGTTCTACAGTAACAGTTGGTTCTGTAGTTCCGGTTCCTGATTGGGGAACAAATATTGGTGGTTCTGTGGTGGGGAAATTATCATCATAACCAAAGGCCGATCGATCGCCTGCATCTGTTAAGTCCGATCGAATTCCCCCCGTCGAAATTCCCCCTGATAAACCAAAAGAACCCGTTTGCGGATGAGGTTCTAAAGTAGCTGAATCTTCCAAATTGTCAAAATTAGGCAGATTGGCTAAATCATCATCAAATTCGTCAAATTCTTGGAGAATATCATTCTGAACTTGCTGCCGGGAGCCAGAAACTGGCATGGAAAAAGTGGCATCATCGTCGTTTTCTTCCCCAAAAGCCACATTAAAGGCATCAATTTCTTCCGTACTGGGAGTTAGTTCATTTCCCAACAGAATTGTTTCATCTTCACCAACCGCACCTCTAGAATAAGCCGGACGGGAAGACCCCTGGTTAGTGGAAACTGGAGGTCGATCGGGAAAAGTTGGTTGCGAGTTTGACCAACCAGCAGAGTCTTCTTCAGGATAAGCTAAATCTGGGTTGTATTCATCGTTGTTGTACTCCGCATTGTCGTATTCCGCATTGTTGTACTCTTGGTCAAAAGCATCATCTGGGGAATCAAAAGCGGCTTCCTGGGTATATGCAGCAGAATCAGTAGTAAATGAGTAATTATTGGTTTCTGATTCTTCTTCTAGGTAATAATTATTTTCCTGATTTGGGTCTTGGGCGAACCATCCAGAGGAAACATCTGTTGATTCTTGGTCAAAGTATGTTTGTTCTGAGGAACCAGCAGCAAAGGGATCGACAAACATTTCCCCAGCATCAGTACCATGACCGTTATCGTAGCTATTGCTGTAGGTATTACTGCCAAAGGGGTTATCATCGTATTGTGCAGTTCCTTTGCCAGTTTGATAGTCAGAAGGCATGGCAGGAATATCTTCAATATCGTCTAACCCTAAGTCATCTAGCCCAAATTCATTGGCGAGGGTGACGCGATCGTGCTGATTCCAATCTTCATTTCCTTCTTGTTGATAGTCCTCCTCATAATCCATTTCTGGAGCAGCACCATTGGCATCTGAGTAACCTTCATTACTATTCAGGTAATCCAACCCGCTGTTAGCATAATCGATATATTCTGGATTATCTGTGAGTCTGAGCACATATTCATATTCTTCTCTGGCTGTGTCATACTGTCCCAGGTTGGAATAAATATGACCTCGGAGTAATCGGATACTTGGTTCTTCCGGGAACTCCGAAACGAGTTGATCGACAATTTCTGCCGCTTCCTCGTCTTTACCTTGCATATATGCTGTTTGAGCTTGTTGGTATTTCTGCGTGTGTGTGCTAAATGGCATTTGCCTCCTCCCGCTAAATGAGTACTGAGTGCTGAGTTTGAATTAGTTGGAAATTATTTAGAGCGGGTTTTATACTCATAAATCATTTGCTGTTACCCAATAATTATTTACGAAATTTGTCTTTCTTGATTTTGCGCTTAGAAAGTGAATTGAGCGTTAAGGGCAAGAGAGTTATTAACTTGACTCTTTACTTTCTAGACCAGAGTAGAATATCTGTTTTTTATTAGGCACTCAACACTGCTTCCACAATTTTAGGCTGCCCAGCGTGCCGATCGCAGAATCGCCACTTGGTCTAATAATTGCAGAGTTTTATTGGCTTGAGCGTCTAATACCCATTCACCCCGAAGAAAGGGTGCCATACTATCTGGTGCATTATTTGACATTTGAAAACCTGTTTCTACATCTAACCAATCCATGCCGACAATCTGTTCAACTGCCAAGCCTAGCATAGTATCTTGGTCTTCTATGGCAATCACCGGAATTTCTGAACGGTCAGTATTTAATCCGGTTGATTCTCCTAGAAACTGACCTAAATCAGCTACCCAAATTACTCTACCCCGAAAATTGAGCGTTCCCAAGAGTAAGGGAGAAGCATTAGGGATTGGTGTAATTCTATCTGGTGGTGACTCAATTACTTCTTTGATACCCATTGCGGGTAAAGCTAGTTCTGTGGTTGGTGTAACATAAAACCGCAGATGTAACTCACCTTCTGGGCTTTCTAATTCTTGAAATTCGGAAGTTTGGTCTTGACCTTTTCCGGTTAAAAAGTCTGGACTACCAACCATAATAGTTTTCCCTATCCTCGTAATAGTTGTTTAACCGTACCGATCAGTTCTTTTGGCTGAAACGGTTTGGCAATGTAGGCATCTGCACCCTGTTTCATGCCCCAATAGCGATCGAATTCTTCACCTTTAGAAGAACACATTACTACAGGTACATTTTGGGTTTTCGGATCGGCTTTGAGGCGACGGCAAACCTCATAACCGTTCATTTTGGGCATGACAATATCTAAGACTACTAGATCGGGACAGACACCTTGGATGAACTGGAGTGCTTCTTCTCCATCAGTGGCAACTTTAACGTTTAGTCCGCTGCCACGTAACAGATCGGAGATCATTTCTCTTTGGGTGACGCTATCCTCTACTACTAAAACTGTACTCATAATTTTTTACCTGACCTGCTAATTCCACCAGATGAGAAGATAAAACTAAAAATCTATCAAGGTTGCCGCTAACACATATCAATATTAGTCAAGTATTCAGCACCCTAGTTTAGTATTCCCCACTATGACCGACTTACATTCAAGTCGGAAGAATTACTTAATCCTATTTCCTCTTCTAACGCATCGATCAATAGTTGGGTGGCTTTGACTTCATCGATGTCGCTCTTACCAATATATTTCTCCGCTAACATCAGTAATTCACTGTCACCAAAGGGTTTGGTAAGGTAGTCTGTTGCACCTACCATTCGGGCTTTGACGCGATCGATAAACCCATCTTTACCTGTTAACATGACGATCGGAGTTTGGCGAAAAGCAGTAGAACGTCGCAACATAGCACAAATTTCAAATCCATCTAATTCAGGCATAATAATGTCACAAAGAATTAGGTCTGGTTTAATTTGGAATACCAAGCTCAGTGCTTTCAAAGGGTCGCTAATCACAGCTACAGCGTAACCATTTTGTTTGAGTGTTTGTTCCACTGCTTTACAGGTGGCAATCCCATCATCAATGAAAACTACGCTGTGTGTCCCAGGGTTCGCCTCGACAGGGAATTCTCCGGCTGCCGAATTAGTGCTGGAATTACTAGGATAAACTAGTTGCACCCAACCTTTCTTAATGTATGGGTAAATGGCTTTAGCGACTGGGAGGATTTGGCGATTTAAATAGCGTGCCATTTGCCGCAGGGAGTGTTGTCCATCTGCCCAACTTTCCAGAATTCTAAAGGTATTTTCTGGTAATTTTTGCCGTAAAAGTGAGGATTCTACAATCACCGGGCATTGTTCTGGGGATTGAATATGAGGAGTAAATTGTTTCCACTCTTGTACCTGTTTCATAATCTGTGTCACCAGAGGAGCAATTTCCAGGGTGGTGAGTTGGGGAGCTAAGGCGGGGCCAATTTCAAAAACGAAGGAGCCTTGGTGTAAGCTGAGAAGGTCGAACAAAGTTTCCTTGACCATGTTTTGAATGATGCTTCTACCTTGGGCTGGGGTGAGGACATGAGTTTCGAGTAACGTCCATAGGTAGCCGTATTCGGGTGCGTTGGTAGTGGCGATCGCTGGTACATACAGTTGCTCTACTGCTGAATCTAACCGATAACGCCGTAAATAATCCCGTAGGCGAGACAAACTGCTGTCGTTGTCTGCGGCATAAGCAATTTGTCCGTTGAGGAAAAATACAATCCAAAACTGTTCTGCTACTCGGAATTTTGCATCACGAAACGCTTGTACTTCTAAGTACCCTGTTCGTTGACCTAATTCGATAAGTTGCAGAATACTACGAATATCAATTTCACTTAACGTTCCCTGCATGGAACTATTTCGCTCTCCTAATAAACTGTCTCGATCTAACTTGGTGCTACTACTGTAGATGTTTTTAGTCTAGGTTAGAATTTAACGTAGCGGTAAACTCTATTCTCCTGATACTGTTACTCTCTAAGTAAAAAGTATGGAGTTCAAGTAGCAAGTTTACAAAATTTAAAATTGTTGCTCTTGACTCAGAGTTGTTAATTTTTCTTAGCGATCGCAAGTGCAGATAATCATGGCATTTCATAGGTAAAATTCACTGCTGAGGCGGTAAGCTGTTTTCATCTGCCGTTTCAAGTTAAATTAACCAGTGGTTAAGGTTGATTCCTTTCGATCGGGTTGGCTCGGTGGAAGACATTGGGGAAATCTGGAGACAAGTCAATTTGTTTTATGAGCGTTGTCTGCCTAAACTAGGGTTAGTAGAACTAAATAATATCCAGGAAAGGTTTAGCCAAAGCTCGAACCTAGACACATCAAGAGGAATATAGGCGTGCTGTATCTAGCGGAAGTATTACAAAAAAAATCTGGCCCATTCGGGGGCAATAAAACGGATCTGAAACTGCTGGCTTGTCAGCGAAGCGAAAGTTGGAGTGCAATCACTGGTGAGGAAGTGGTTGCTCTTTCTCCTGAAGAAGGAAGCAAGTACGGCGACGGAGCGCTAGTTTTGGTTGAACTGGGTGGAAATCGCCAAGTGCAGCGCATTAATCCGGGGCGAGATTTGGTGGGGATTCTACAAAATTTTTCGCGATTACAAGAAAAGTATAAAACGAAGGAAGAAGAAATTGAACAGTGGAAGGAGTCGCTAACTTACCAAGCTCATGAGTTGAATCGTCGGGAGATGGAAATTCAAGCGCGTCAAGAAGAGTTGGCGCAGATGGAGCAGGAGGTAGAGCGATTTGAGCAGCAAAGACAAGAAATTACTAGTTTTCGTGAGGAAACGGAGCGATTAAAGGAGGAGATCGATCGCAATCGTCAGGAATTAGAAGGTGCTTGGGCGCATTTGAAGGGGGAACAAGAGCGGGTTAAAGAGTTGGAAGCTCAGTATAAACCGCAACCAGTTCTGGATGACCAGCAAGCAAGGCAAATTCAGGAGATTTTAGAGAGATTATCTCAGACGATCGCTTCTCCAGAACCAATCAGGGAACAACTTGGTTGGGCGTTTGATGCACTCAATCAAAAGCAGGCAATTTTAGATCAGCATTGGCAACAGTTGGAGCAACAAAGAGCAGCGGCGACTGCACTTCAAGAAAGAGTCGATCGGCAAGCGAGCAATCTGCAAAGTCGTTGGCAAGAGTTTTACCAAGCTCAGAGTTCAGTGGATCAAGCAAGGGAAGCTTTAAAGGTGCAGCAAAATTCTTTATCTTTGAAGCAAGAATATGCTCAAAGCTTGGCGGTTCGCTTGCGAATGCAAGATGAATTGTACCAACAAGTGCAACGGTTGGCAGCGATGTCTTCGGAGGTGAAGATTAGCCAAGAAATTGATTTGGAAGCTTTAGAACGGATGGCGATCGGAGATTTACAAGGAGTTGTACAAAATTTAAAGTTGGAGTTGGATAAGGCGAAGCGTTTTGTGAGCGATCAAGAAGAAGAGTTGGAGTTAGTACGTCAGGCGATCGCAGAATTACAACAAAAGCTTCAAGAAACTAACGATCGAGAACGTCAAGGTTTACAAACGGAATTATCAGATGAACAAGACCGTTACCAAATGTTAGAAGAAACTATGGTCGGTCAACGTCGGACTCTCCGAGAACGGGAGGAAATTTACTCTCAACATTTGAAGGTGTTACGCCGTCGTCAAGGAGTAGCTGATAGTGAGGTATTAGAAGGGCAAAAAATCGATTTAGGGCCAGTTTTATCTGAGATTGAATCGGTTCGTCAACAACAGGCGGAAGAGTTACAAAGATTGGAACGGGAAATTGAGCAAATGCGCTCTAGTATTGGGCAAGCTCAAACAATGGTAGATGCTCAAGTTCAGCAACAGGAAAATCAACGCCAAGAGTTACAAACTAGCGAACAAAATACCGAAACTCAAAAGATTTCTTTAGCGGAATCTTGGGGTAAAGTGCGATTATCCGAGGAGATTTTGCAACAGCTTCAAGATCAGGTTAATGAAGTGCGGCAAAAGTTAGAAGCGATCGCTGGTTTGCTGAATCATATCCAAGAAGTTGGCGATTATCAATTTCATGGCATCGCTGAAATGCGGAAAATTATTTATAGTTTGCTTCCTAGCGAGTTACAACAATTAGCAGCTTCTTAGGAAGGCAGAGGGCAGAAGGAAAGAGCTTCAATTTAAACTGAAGGATTCTGTCTTGCTGCACTAAGCTTTTTTCAAACGAATCCAGTCGTTTTCTACTTGGGCGATCGTACCACCGGGAAAAGGATCGGTACAAGAACGATTAGGTGCTGTAATTAAAGCTGTTATTTTTTCTATTTGCTCAAAACTAGGAGCAAATCCTAAATTTTGCTGTAAGAATTGTCGCATCACTCGCCTTTGAATCGCTAAAGGTGTGGAGCTTAAAATTGAGCGATTTATCTGCGGAATGGGAGAGTTATAAGTAGCTTTTTGCAGAATTTCTTGAGCAGTATTTTCTAAAAATTCTACTTCTGCTTGCAAAAGTTCCGCTGTTTGTGCTAAGGCTTTTTCCACTTGGGGATTGAAGTTTTGTTTGAGGTAGGGGATTAATTCTAATCTGATGCGATTTCGCTTATATTTTAATTCTTCGTTAGTGGAATCTGACCAAATTAGTAGTTGAAATTGGCTGCAAAATTGGGCGGTTTCTAAGCGGGTAATTTCTAAAAGTGGGCGAATTAATTGGATTTTTTGGGTTAAATTTCTTTGCCAGGTTAAACTTTGTAAGCCATCGGCACCGCTGCCACGAGTTAAGTTGTAGAGTAGGGTTTCGGCCCGATCGCTCGCTGTATGCCCTGTAACAATATAGCCATAATTAAAAGTTTGGGCAACTTTAATTAATGCTTCATATCGCCATTCTCTCGCCGCCGCTTCACTTTTTAATTCTCGATCGGTGACTGACAAATAAAATGGTAATTGCCAATTTTGAGCAAGTTTTTCTACATGATTCGCGTTAGCTTCTGAGTCACTTCGCCACCGATGATCGCAATGACAAATTCCTAGTCGCCATCCCCATTTTGATTGTAAATCTAACAGTAATTTACTTAAACAAAGCGAATCTTGTCCCCCAGATACTGCAATTAATATATTTTGGTTTTTGGGTAAAAGTTCCCGTTGTCGCAAGGTGCGATGTATTTGGGCGTGGAGGGGTGTCCAGAGTGAGGAAGAAAACATTTAAATTGAACCGCGAAGACGCGAAGGACACGAAGAAAGAGGAAGAGAGAAGAGGAAGGTTTAGTTTTCGGTTTCTTTCATTTGTTTACGAATATCGTCTAGTGGCGAAGGTGGTTGTTTAGGTTCGTCTGGGCAAAATTCCAGGGTTATTTTCATCCTAACTTTGCCTCGTTGCCAATCTCCCCCTGGTTGTAATACTTCACATCTTACTCCTTCTTTTTGCCACTTTTCTACCCTTTGATCTATCGAATTTCCTATGATATATTTTATTGCTTGTTCTTGAAATTGCTCCACTTTTAACATTTGTTGAGTAATTGCATTTACTCTAAATGCGTCAAAATTATTAAGAGCTACCACATCTTTACTGTTAAGTTCCTTGAAATTATTCATAGATAAGCTGTTAAGCATTTAAACAGGGATAAGAGCATTACCTTTATTTTTAAGTTTTCGCTCCCATTTAATAATTAACTGTCCTTCATTTAAAAGTTGATGCAATAAATATTCTAATTCTTCGATTGATTTAAATAGTCGATTAGCAATAAATTCTTTTGCTGAATGCCAAACTAATTCAATTAAGTTATAATCCGGGCTATATTTGGGGAGAAACTCTAAATGAATATTGGGCATTTCGGCAGCAATTTTCTGGAGATATTCAGCTTTTTTGTGGAAACTAGCATTATCTAGAATTATCACTATTTTGGCTCCTTTTTCCGCAAATTCATCGGCTTCATTGCCAGCAGCTACCCATTCAGCAATCAATTCTTGATAAAACAGTTTTAGCACTTGATAAAAACTTTCTGAATTGCTTTTATCCAGAAACTCCACAAACCTTTTCTTGTCGGAATACCTCAGCCCTCCCATTACATTAATCCGACCCTTTCTTCGCTCTCCCCTCACCTCTTTTCGGCTACCTTTCTTACACCAATTCTTTCTTTTTATCACGCTTAAACTAAAACCGCTTTCGTCCCAAAACCATACTTGTAAACGTTCTGGGTTATCTTTTTCTATTTTTAAATATTCGGTTATCTTCTTTTTAAATTCTTTTCTTTTTTCCGGCTCTCGCTTTCCCTCTAAGCTGTACTTCGCCCAGAGGTAAACGAACTTTTTTTTCTCTAATATTCTCCTAACTTGCGACCCACTTAATTTTATTCCTGTCGTTTCTGCTAAATATGTTGCTAATCTTTCTGCTGTCCATCTGCCAAATTCGTATCCTAATTCTTTGGGTTCTTTATCTACTGTCTCTAATAATATTTCTCTATATTTATCTGTGGCTTTTTGATGATTCCCCTTCATCCTTTCATCCACTAGGCTTTCCAGATTATCTGGATCTCCATGTACGCACCAATAAGATACTTTATTTATTGAACAGCCCAGAAATTCCGCTATTTTAGCTTGAGTTTTTCCATCATTTAGCAACAGTAACATCAGAATTCTTTCTCTAATGTTTCCATTTTCTTCATCTTTTAGGGCTTTTTGTAGCTTCTCTACTTGTTCTAAACTCAGATGATTCTTTGCTGGCATTCCCTGACTCATTTTGCTCGGTTGACTTTTCCATTTTACCCTATTTAAATGATTAACAGCTTAGCACTCCTATTTAATTTGAGAATAATATTTTTTTGAACCGCAGAGACGCAGAGGACACAGAGGAAAAAGAGGAGTTATTTTTCAGTTTCTTTCATTTGTTTACGAATGTCGTCTAGTGGCGAAGTTGGTTGTTTAGGTTCGTCTGGGCAAAATTCCAGGGTTATTCTAATTTTTCCTTTCTGCCAATTTTTGCCAGGTTTGAGAACTTTGCAAGTTACTCCGTTTTCAAAGAAACCGATTTCCTCTTCTCTAGGATTAAAAATTTCTTTAAGGGTTTGAAGTAATTCTTCAGCTGTAAAAGTGCAACAACCATCGAAAATTTCTTCGGAAATTCCAGATATAACGTCGTTTTCTAAGTCTATTCGTTCAAATTTATTTACCATAATAATAGCTTTGGAATCATTTAATTAATGAACTCCTATCTTGACTGATTATTATAATTTACTCGCCTGTTAAATAGCAATTATTTTATTAACTCCTAACTAAAAGCTTTTTAATAGCTCTAATCAAATCCACAGGTTCAAAAGGTTTAGTAACATAAGCATCTGCACCTTGTTTAATTCCCCAGTAATGATCGAATTGCTGATCTTTACTGGTACACATAATTACTGGTATATATTTCTCCTGAAATTGTGTCTTTATCCACCGACAAAGTTCATAACCATTCATTCTGGGCATGACGATATCAGTTATTACTAAATCTGGACATTGAGCCTCCATTTTTTCCATTGCTTCAATGCCGTCAGCTGCTTCAATAACTTTTATACCTTTACTTCTGAGTAGTTCTGAAACCATAGCCCTAACAGTAGGACTATCATCGACCAGTAGAATTGTAATCATAAGGAGTTTACACTTAGCTGAACGCTAATCAGCTTTTTAGATTTAATTTACGCTTTAGTCAGTAAGAGGGATCGGCTTTTGCCGCAAGGAAGACAATTACGCTCAATTCTCAATGACAGCTAATTAGCAAATTAAATATACAACTTTCTAGAATAACTCACAAATATTTAAGTTACAGTGTATTTTTGGGTAATTTTGCATAAGTTTGCAAAAAGTCAGCAACCAGCTGACAATTAAGAATTATTGTCAGCCGATCGCTTAAACTTGAAGGTTAAAAGAACCAGCCATAGCTATGTAAACCTTTACCTAGCAAATTAACTCCTAAGTAACAAACCCAGACTACAACAAACCCTGTTGCTGCTAAAATTGCTGGTTTTCTCCCTTGCCAACCACGAGTAATTCGGGCGTGCAGGTAAGCAGCAAATACTAACCAAGTAATTAATGCCCAGGTTTCTTTGGGGTCCCAACTCCAATAAGAACCCCATGCTTCATTAGCCCACACAGCCCCAGCAATAATCCCAATTGTTAATAGTGGAAATCCTAAGCCAATGACTCGATAGCTAATATTATCTAGGATTTCGGCTAAGTTGAGACGTTGGGGCGAAAGTGGTTCGACTACGGTTTCTTTTGCTGACGTTTTAATCACTTCTAAAACAGCTGTTTTAGAGTTGCCATTATGTTCGACTTCTTGAGGAATGACAGCATTTTGTTCGACTGTAGCAGCGGTGGTTTGTGTTACTAAATCTCCGTAACGACGTAGTTGATAATTGTGGTTCCGAAAGCTTCCTGTACCTACAGAACTGCCTCGTAATTCGATGTTTTTTCCTCTGGTAATTACTAAAAATGCGATCGCTAACAAAGACCCAACCATCAAACAAGAATAACTCAACATCATCACACTGACGTGCATCATTAACCAGTTTGATTTGAGTGCGGGTACGAGTGGTTCTGCGGTTTGCATTTGCGCGGGTAAGGATAATGCGGCAAATGCTGTTATCCCCATTGCTACAGGTGCGGTGACGACTCCTACCAACCGACTACGACTCATATTTTCGGCGATTAAATGAATCGTAGTAATTCCCCAAGTCAGAAAAAATAGGGATTCGTAGAGGTTGCTTAAGGGAAAATATCCCGCTTCTATCCAGCGTGCTCCCAGTAAGGAGGCGATGCAAAGGTTGGCGATCGTCATCCCTGCCGTTCCCAATGCTGGTAATACTGGAATATTGGGAAATGCTGCGCCACCCCAGTAAATCAGCATCGTCATGAATAAAATCGCAAAGCTAGTGTTATCTAACCAATTCTGGAGTAAAACCAGATTCATAAAAGTGTTCTCCCCGATCGTTTTATTAGTTTAATCCCTTCTATCGAATAGAAAAAATGGCTCTCCAACACTTGTGGTGGAAAATTCTGGTTTTAGGGAATGGGGACTGGGGATTAGGGACTGGGAAACCTTATGGAGTAGGCACTTTGCTAATTAATTAGGTTTACTTATCACCATGAGTACGGGAGAGCCGAAAAAATAACGCTACAGATTTCTCTCCCCATCCCCCCATCTCCCCATCTCCCCATCCCCCCATCCCCCGATCTCCCCATCTCCCCATCCCCCCATCCCCCCATCTCCTCACCTCCCAGTCCCCTACTTCGGTGGTACATTAGGCACAGGCAAAATTCCCCCTTCTTTGACTTTTTTCAGCTTAACGAAAATGTCGAAGCGGCTACTGCGATCGTCGCTGACTGCTGCGGTAACGCCAATTGCTTTTATAGGAGAAAGCTGATTTCTGAGGTTATTTTGCGTAGTGGCATCGGGTGAAAGTCGAAATAAAAAACTCAGTAAGTTAGCTGTGGTATCTACTCCCATTCGTTCAATATTAATGAAAAAGTGACCGTTATTAGGTTTAAGTTCTGACGGAATTGTACTGCGGAATAATTCGTTTTCCGTCAATTTTTTTTGAGGTCGAGGCACTATTTCATTTGCGATCGGCGCACCTAAAGTGAAAAAAGCGACATTGCTATTTAACCAACCTTGGGACATTTTTACTCCTAATGTTGGAGAAATTAAATTGACTACTGGTTGATTAGCTAATTGACTTTTTTCTGTTTTAAATTTGTATTTATTACTCATTACTGCATTGAGTTGTGCCAGATTTTTTTCGGCAGTTTGGCGATCGCTACTTTTCACCATAAACACTATACCTGGCTCAATATTTGTCGATAGAGTATTTGATTGCTTTGTTGGAATTAATGATAAAGAAAATTCTCCTCCCATCCAAGAAACTAAATCTCGATCTAAATCTAGTCCAGAAAAACTTTTGACTGCACTTCTTAACTCTTTTGGTTTAAAAGGAGTCATAGGGTTTGATTCTGCACCTTGGACATATTCCTGCCAAAACTGTTTTAAATTTCCCCCAGAAACCATCATTAAAGTGTTAGCTGGTAATAGTTGCGGCATCTCTCCTGCATTATTACTGATTTGGTATCTTCGTTGGCTATTTGGCTTTAACCAAGAAATACTTTTAAATCTAATTCCTTGGGATTCTAAAATAATATTTGCTGCCAAACCTTGCTGTTGTTGAATTTGTTCTAATCCTTGGGGAGAGAGTTGCTGTTGAGTTGTTTTGGCTGCTACTGCGGCGGCGGGAATATTTACATATAATTTAGCAAAATCTCGGTTGTCAGCAATTTTCTGCAAAGCTTCTTTGTAACCGGGAGTGTTGGCTAAAGATGCCGCGCCGTTGTAAGTATCAATTACTCGATCGATCCCTCTGCTATCTGTACTAATTACTAAAAATTTTGTATCAAGAACGGCTGTTGAGTAACTTTCATCCTCATTTACTTTGGTTTCTTTAATCTTCACACCTTGATATTCGCGTTCAGTCCACTGATTTTTATTCACTGAACTTTGTGATTGTTCTAATATTTGTTTTGCTTGAATTGGGTTATCAATTGGTAACACCATCACTACTGATTGTTTTTCTACTTCCGGCACTTCTGAATCAGCATTTTCTGACTGAGTTGCAGGGGTAATTTGTTTAGTAAGTTTCCCCTCAGAGGTTTTTTTCGGAGGTGGTAAAAAAGCTAAAGTTACTTGTTTACCTAACCAAGGTTGGATATGTTGCTGATAATTGTAACCATTGGCGGTGAGAAAGCGATCGCGCAATTTCGCCAAACTCTGCTCAAAACCAGCTTGACTTTGAGGCGTACCAAACTCGCGCAACTGTTGCCATTGTCGCTCATCTGTCGAGACAGATAACGCCATTAAAGCATCTTGGGGAATTAAAGCAGCACCTACAGGTAAATCCTCATTAGAGTATTTTTCCTGAGTTAATACCCAGTAAACAGCACCACCACCATTAATGATGGCAGCGCTCACAGCTAAAGTTAGGATTAGAGAAGATATCTTGTTTTTTCTCATTATCTAGAAATTCCCACAGCTGAGAAAGCCTGGGATTTTAACTTCAATGAATCGACTTATCTTGATAATGTTACCATCCCCAAGCCAAATCGAATGAATCAACAACAATCATCAGTAACTCAACTGCCAAATTTATACCAAACTGACTTTTACGCTTGGACACAGGCGCAAGTAAAATTTCTCCAAGAAGGTATTTGGAATTGCTTAGATATACCTAATTTAGTTGAGGAAATCGAATCTTTGGGGAGACAAGAAAGACAGGAGTTAAGAAATCGTTTAGGAATATTATTAGGACATCTGTTAAAGTGGGAGTTTCAATCCTCTGATCGTTCTAAAAGTTGGATAGCGACAATTCGAGAACAGCGTTACAGGATTATCAACCTTCTGGAAGAAAGTCCCAGCTTAAAACCTTACTTACCGGAAGCGATCGCACAAGCATAAGCTGTCACGCATTTAAATCACTTATTAAGATTGCAGGGGAGCAGGGGGGCAGGGGGGCAGGGGAGAGAATTAGACGAATTTTTTTCTGTTTCCAAACAATCCAATTTAAATGCGGAACACCATATCAATACGGATTAGCTTTAGCTGTTCGAGAAACCCCTCTAAATTATGAAGACTTTCCCGCAGACTGTTCTTATGACTTAGAACAAATTTTAGATTTGGAATTTTTCCCTCAATAGTCTGTTGTAACGACTTCAGTCGTCAATCCGACTAAAGTCGTTACATCAAATTAGATGAAAAAAAGCGATCGCGCCGTAGCCTAAGTGACACTTTGCGCGATCGGATAAACCTCCAGCAAAAATCGAAATCTTTTATTTACAATTAAAAAACCAGAATTCGCATTTCACCAGAACTTAAATTACATTCGTAGCGTATTCCCCAAAACTTAATTTTCTGGACAATAATATTGAGGAGCTACTTTCAAAGTAATTTCTATATTCTGCTTACCTACATTATTCATTAAGTTGCTTAACTGTTGTTGATTCAACTTTTCTACATCCTCAGTACGTATTTGTTCAAGAGATTTACCTTCCTCCAATCGTTTACATACTGACTCAGTATAAGAACGGCTGGAAGAAAGCATATTTCTCACCCTTTCTTCTGGATAGGTCTTAGCCAACTTATCATATTGTTCTTCAAATCCAGAATAACCAAGCCTTTTTCTCTGAACAGGAACACGCTGCGCTACTGGAATTGCAGACCTTGTTACCGTTCTAGAACTACCACTACACAACCTCGTCAAGTCGAGAGTATTTCCCCTATTAGTAACCATGTGACATGGTAAATCCTTAGCAGAAGTTTCCGCAATGGGAAAACCATATTCTGTTTGAATTTGGGCTAGTGCAGGTAAAGGTTGTAGCGCTAGAGTTAATAAAGCAAACTGGAATAACTTGGACATAAAAACAACCGACCTAGAGTATTACACTCCTAGAATTCCCAGTTGCATCTCTGCACTAACAACTTCATCAAATCTTCTTAAAACTGCTGGTAAGTGTATCACCAATTCTCTGTAAAATGGCGCTTAATGATTGCCCCTCCCTGTGGACGGAGAGGGGTTTGGGGTGGGGTTAATTAAGTACAATATAAATGTTTGTAAACTGTATCTCGTTGCTGGTAACTACGACCCAAAGAACTAATTGCAGCTTGTAAAGTCTCTACTTCCATGCAAGTCCCACCTTGAGCACCTGCCATTGTTGTAATATGTTCTTCCATTAAAGTTCCGCCAATATCATTACAACCCCAAGTTAAAGCAGTAGTCGCACCTTCCAAACCAAGTTTTACCCAACTCGGTTGATGATTAATAATCCAATTTCCCAGAAAAATTCTTGCAACAGCAGTCAGCAAAAGTGCATCTGATAAAACTGGTTGATCTCTCCCTACTCGGCGGCGTAGCGGCTTCGGTGCTTCTTGTCCCACAAAAGGCAAAAGAATAAATTCCGTAAAGCCAACAAATCCCTTTTCTCTAGCAGTTTGTTGCAGTTTTCGTAATAAACTAAAATGTTTAATTTGCTGTTCGGGTGCTTCAATATGTCCCGAAAGCATGGTACTTGTTGTAGGCAAACCTAATTTATGTGCAGTACCAATAATTTCTAACCAAGTCGTAGAATCAATTTTTTCAGGACAAATTACCTTGCGGATTTCATCATCTAAAACTTCCGCAGCAGTTCCAGGAACTGAACCAACTCCCGCATCTTTTAAAGCGGTAATTACTTCAGTGTATGTCAATCCATCTTCTCTGGCAATAAATTGTATTTCTTGCGGGGAAAAAGCGTGTAAATGTAATTCAGGAAATGCGTTTTTAATGCCTTTAATTATGTTGAGATAGTAATCTAAAGAAGTGCCATTAAGTTTAGCTTTAGGGTTGAGTCCTCCCTGCATACAAATTTCGGTAGCACCTCTTTGCACTGCATCAGTACTTTTTTCTAAAATTTGGGTTAAATCTAACCAATAAGCGCCTGTTTCTCCTTCGTCACGACGAAAAGCGCAAAAACTACAATGCTGTTCGCAGATGTTAGTAAAATTAATGTTGCGATTAATGACATAAGTTACTGTATCTCCGACTTGGCGTTTTCGCAGTTCGTCAGCAGTGGCGCGAATAGCATCAATAATATCTGCATCTATTTGCTGCAAAAGTAAAATTCCTTCTGCTTCTGATATATCGTAACCTGCGAGGGCGCGATCGAGAATTGCATCAACTGTTTTAGTAATCACGGCATATTTCAGGAGAGCGGAACTTCTTTATTTTATTGACTTTTACGAACATTGTAGAGATGTTTCATGAAAGGTCTCTACAGCGAAATTTAGTATAAAATATAATTTTAATCTTCAGTATTTGGATGATTACTAGATTTTCGTTCAATTTCTGTTAAAGCTTTTCTGGGGTTGCTGCGTCGCCGTCGATACCAAGTTGCACCAGCAACTAAGATTCCGGTTAATGCTAATGCACCGACTAAAGGCAAAATATCTCCAGTTCTAATAGCTCGTAATCCTGAACTTCCTAATAGTACAAAGGGTAATATTCCGGGTACTGTGCCTAAAATTGTCCCTAAAAGATAGTCACGAAACCGAATTGAAGTTAAGCCAGCTGCAAAGTTAACTAATCCGTAAGGAATTATTGGTAATAAGCGAATGGCGAACATATAAAATAAGCCGCCTTGTTGCATTTCTGCGTCCATTGCTTGCCATTTTCCGGCTAGTCTGCGGGCGACAAATTCTCTGCCAGAGGTGCGGGCAAAAATAAATGCTACTATGGCTGCGACTATTGCACCAATGCTTGTCCAAAGTGTACCTAACCAAGGGCCAAATATTGCGCCACCTGTGAGGTTTAATGCTGTGGAGGGCATGACTAAAATTGTGGCGATCGTATAAATTACGATATAAATTATTGGTGCCCAAATCCCAGCTTGTTTTAACCAAAGTTGTAATTGATTTGGGTTAATTCCACCTAATAAGTAAATTGCTAAACCTGTTGCTATTAGACAGATTAGGGTCAGTAAAAAAATACTGCTTTTCAAATTCAATTTACTACTCCTTGGGGTTAAATAAATGAGTTTGGGAAGTAACTACTTCATTTTGTGATTCAATCCCATATAGTTCTCGTACTAAATAAAGTGGTCGGCTTTTTACTTCTTCATAAACTCGACCTAAATATTCACCTATTATTCCTAGTGTTAGTAACTGTATTCCACCTAAGAAAAGTACAGCTACCATTAATGAAGCATATCCAGGCCAATCAACTCCATAAATTATGGTACGAATTACTAAGAATGAGGCGTAAAGGAAGGAAAGCAAAGAAATAATGAAACCTATATAAGTCCAAATTTTTAAAGGCAATAAACTAAAAGAAGTAATGCCATCAATGGCGAAGTTCCAAAGTCGCCAATAATTCCAAGTGGTTTTGCCTTTTAATCGGGGTTGACGATCGAATATTACAGAAGTCTGCTTAAATCCTACCCAAGCAAACAAACCTTTCATAAATCGCGTTCTTTCTGGTAATTGTTTTAATGCTTCTACTACTTTGCGATCTAATAAACGAAAGTCGCCAGTATTAGCCGGAATGGGAACGCGACTCATCTTACCAATTGTGCTATAAAAAGCTAGAGCAGTAATCTTTTTTAACCAACTTTCTCCTTGGCGCGATCGTCTAGTCGCATAAACCACATCATAACCCGATCGCCATTTATCGACCAATTCTCCAATTAATTCTGGTGGATCTTGTAAATCAGCATCGATCGGAATTACTGCTGCACCAACAGCATAATCAATGCCAGCAGTCAGAGCAATTTCCTTGCCAAAGTTGCGGGATAAATTGACTACTTTAATCGCAGGGTTACGATAATGATGGTCTACCAAACATTGCAATGTATTGTCTTTACTGCCGTCATTCACACAAACAATTTCGTATGTACTTGACAACCGTTCTAATACGGATTCTAACCGCTCAAATAGATAATCAATATTTAGTTCCTCATTATAAAGAGGCACAACTATAGAGAGTTCTGGAAGTTTTGCGGCATCAGGCATAGTAAAAACCTATAGAAAATAGTCCTTAATTCAGAATTCCCAGAATCACTAGGGGATGGCACTTTTTTAGCACAGTTAATTTTATTTAACCTAAAGCTTAACAACCAATTCAGGATACTGATTTGGGAACAATAAACAATGACCAGCAATTGTGATTAGCACCTATAACTAGATTTATCTTATGACCAAACCAAACCTAATGATGCGTCCGGCATTGGAACTAATAGCTTTTTTAGCCATTGCCATCGGTGTTGTCTTACGCTTAATTTATCTGGGAAGCCGAGAATTCTGGTATGACGAAGTATTATCCCTGATAGTTGCTACTGGGCAAAATGTGAACTACAAAGGGCCTGGAGCTTCGCCAGTACCGCTGCGTGACTACACTGCTTTGTTAAGTTTACCAGCGCCAGCCAATTTGGGAGAAGCGATCGCAACAGTTAGAAATGTCTTCAAAGGTTTGCTTGGTGATGTTCATCCCCCCCTTTCTTTTCTCTCGCTACATTTCTGGATCGGGCTGTTTGGTAACAGTGAGATAGCTACTCGTGGTCTAATAGTTTTCTTAAGTTTAATCGCCATTTTTGCCGCTTATGGACTAGGACGGTTATTGCTAGGACATCGCGGGGGATTGTTACTAGCGGCATTATTAGCAACCAATCCTTATTATTTATCTCACTCCCTCAACATTCGGATGTATGGGGGTTTAGTTCTCTGGACAATTTTAAGTGTTTGGGCGTTGTTAGAGTTAATTAAATTCCCGACTCAGGAGAAAACAACAGCGCCCAAGAAAGATTTTCTGAAGCTGATTTTGTGGAATATCTTGTTAATTGGTGCAGTGGCAGCAGGATTACTAACCCAGTATCTTTTTGCTTACTGGTTAATCACATTATCTATCCTGGTGCTGATTTGCGATCGGTCTCATTGGTGGCAGCATGGATTACGTTTAGGTGCTGGCGTAGTGCTAACAATTCCTTGGATTCTCTGGGGAACTAAACAGCAACTCCGCAATCGTCCTAATTTAGGTGGTCAATTCGATCGCGCAGGTGGTATACAACATTTATGGGATGTGGCGCAAACTTTAGGATCGCAATTAGTATTAGGAGATTGGGTAACAAGTTTACCCCCAACTATCCCGACAATTACAGGTTGCATAATGATTTTCTTACTAACAGCCTGTACAATTAGCCTCTGGCGACAAGGAGTACGTCGCAACTTAATTATTGCCCTAGTGTTAGGAATTTTACCAATATTACTGGCATCAGCAGTAGACATTATCAATGGCAAATTCACCGTTGGTTTTGGCTATGGTCGCACAATGATTTTTATTTTGCCTGGATGCTTATTGTTAATTACTCTTTGGTTGGAAAAGGTAGCTGGAAAATGGCAAATGCCGATCGCACTAACTTTACTAGTATTGTACTTGAGCATTGGCATTAGCGATTTCAGTCTCAGACCCCGTTTGATGTTTCATCAAATAGCTGACTTAATTCAACAGGAACCAACAACGCCTACTCTAGTAGTATTAAATTCTAATGCTTGGGGTCATGTTCTCCGTTTAGCTTACTATACTCCACCTACCACGCCAGTGAGGTTACTAGCTCGACCCCCAGCTAAACTTGCTCCTAGCTTGGAAAAAGTCCTCAGTGAAACAAAAACCTCAGTTTATCCGCGAATTATTTGGTTGGATAGTGCCAATCCTGTGTGGTCTAGGCTGAAAACTGAAGCAGAAAGGGAACAAGAAAACCAAAAAATTGACAAAATTTTACACTCAGGTTTCCAACTAACCAAACAAAAACAGCTTTCTGGCACTATGAGTATGGATAAGTTTACCGTTAAGGTTTACACTCTTTCTTCTAAATAGTTAAGCATCTGGCTCGATGAATATTAGCCAATTTAATTTACTGCTGTCAGCACCATCAGGCGCTTTGGTAATTCCGGCTTTACCACCTGCGCCTGTCTATGTGGGGAGTGAGTCGCTGTTATTTTCCTTAGTTGTGCCAACTTACAACGAGAGGAAAAATATTAAGCGGTTAATCAGCCAATTGTCCCATCTCTTAGATGAGGTGATGCCGGGACTTTATGAGCTAATTGTGGTGGATGATAATAGTCCTGATGGTACTTGGGAAGTGGCAGCCGAGTTAATTTCGGAGTATCCTCAATTGCGAGTGATGCGAAGAGTGGAGGAAAGGGGACTTTCAACGGCGGTAATTCGTGGCTGGCAAGTGGCGAGGGGACAGGTTTTAGGGGTGATAGATGGCGACCTTCAGCATCCCCCAGAGTTATTATTGCAGCTTTGGGCAGAAATTGAAGGGGGGGCAGATTTAGCGATCGCCAGTCGTCACGTAGAAGGCGGTGGCGTGAGTGAATGGAGTATTACTCGAAGGTTTTTATCTCGTGGCGCACAACTTTTAGGATTAGTTATTTGTCCAGAAGTAGTAAGTCGAGTTTCTGACCCGATGACAGGTTATTTTTTGGTACGTCGTGCCTGTGTTGTTGGTCGGGAAATGAATCCTTTGGGTTATAAAATCCTCATTGAAGTGTTAGGTAGAGGAAAAATCCGTTGGATAGCTGAAGTCGGTTACGTTTTCCAAGAACGTCAACATGGCGAAAGTAAAGTTACCGGAAAACAATACATAGAATATATTCAACATTTACTCAGATTGCGCTTATCGCTTTGGCCTGTCAGTCGATTTTTGCGCTTCGCCATTGTCGGTTTTAGTGGCGTATTTGTTGATATGATAGTACTTTACTTGTTGAGCGACCCAACTACTTTAGGTTGGGGTTTAACTCGCAGTAAAATCATTGCTTCCGAGTTGGCAATTGTGAACAACTTTCTGTGGAATGATGCTTGGACTTTTGGCGATATTTCCCGAAAACAGCGAGGCAACCGTCAGCGTTTCCAAAGGTTTTTAAAATTCAATTTGGTTTGTTTGGCAGGACTAATTTTAAATGTGTTGCTGCTGAATTTGTTGTTTAATGTGTTAGGATTTGCTCATTTACCTTACGGTAGATATGCAGCAAATTTAATTGCAATTGGAATTGTCACTTTCTGGAATTTCTGGATTAACTTAAAATTAAGTTGGCGAGTGACAGTTGTAGATAAATAATCAGGTTGGTTGTGAGTACTTCAGTGCTTCCCAAGTAGGCGAAGAAGGACTAAAGTCCTCACAACAAACCTATTGTTTATTTACCTAAAATGCTGGGATTTCCTGTATCATAAAATCCGGCGACACAAGCAATCATTAAAGTTGCTAAAGTGCCAACAAATAATGCTTTCCAAGCGAGTGAGGAAATGTCTTTGCGGCGCGAAGGTGCTAAAGCAATTGTACCACCGACGAAGATGCCAACTGAGGCGATATGAGCGAATCCACTTAAAGCGTAGCTGAGAATTAGGACGGTGCGATCGCTAATTTTTCCCGCCTCTGCTGCTTCTGCTAAAGCTAAGTAACAAGGAATTTCTGTTTCTAACAGTCTCCTGCCAATAATTACCGAAGCTATCCAAGCTTCATCTAAGGAAATTCCCGTTAATAATGTTAAGGGAAAAAATAGAACTCCGAGAATAGTTTGTAAAGTGTTAGTACCTAATAATTGATTAATTAACGAAACTAACCCCAAAATTAAAATTAATATTGCCGCAATAGAAACAGCCATTTTCACCCCATCAAGTGCGCCCAAAATTGCAGCATCCATTGGACTAACTCGTTCAATTTGTTCTCCGGCTACTGTTTCTAATGGTAAATTTTCTGCCTCATTTTCCGACTTTTTTTCTACAGGTACTCCTCCGGCTGTTAGAGGAGTTTCTGTTTCTGGTACTAAGATTTTAGATAAGACAAAACAGGCAGGTATCGCCATAATTGATGCTGATACCAAGTGTCCTAAAATGTTAGGAAATACAGGTTTAAGGAAACTCACATAAATTGCTAATGTGGAAGAAGCGACAGTCCCAAAACAACAAGACAAAATCGCACAAATTTCGCTGCGTGTCATTTTGGGAATGTAGGGTTTAACGGCAATTGCTGCTTCAATTCCAACAAATATATTGGCTGCACCACTTAGAGATTCTGCGCCACTTAATCTCATAGTTTTGTAAAAAACTTTGGCGAAAAAGTTGGTGATAATTTGAATTATTCCCAGGTTATAAAGTAAGGCTATTAAACCTGAGAAAAAAATGATTGATGGGAGGGCGCGAAAAGCAAAAATATAGCCTAAATTCACATCTGGCGGTTTTCCCGGTAAAGGGACAATGTTTTTACCAAATACAAAGTTTGCCCCTACATCTGCTGCTAAAAATATGCTGTCTAATAAACTGCTAAATATTTCTAAAGCTGTTCTAGTCAAGGGAAATTGAAATACAAGGAATCCCAAAACAAACTGTAAGAATATGCCGCCAATTATGACTCGCCAAGGAATGATTTTTCGTTGTTCAGAAAACAGCCAAACTATGATACAAAATACCCAAATTCCTAAAAAGGAAATTAGATTTAGGTAAATCGGATGAGGCATATCAAAGTTAAAAAGAATGTTATTCAATCTTTTTTAATTGTTTCTGGGACACCTACTGGGGAAAGACCTGCGATCGCTCTTAAATTTTGGCGGCGCAATAATTCGATAAAATCTAAGTTAGAACGCCCTTCTATTTGCGCTACAGCATCGATCGCACGGATTAAACTTTGAGTAGCTTCTGTTTCCGAATAACCCCGACGAATCGCTACTTTAATAGCAGCTTCATCGGCAGAAAGTTGATTTTGGTAACTGCGATTATTCCGCCAAATTTGAGTACTTGCTAATGCAGTTAATCCCCCCGCAACTACTACACCAACTACATCTCGCTGCACCAGTTCAAATACTCCCCCCAAAAGTGAAGCTACTACCATACCTTGATAAACATCAGGTTTAAACCATTTAATTCCTACTAGCCAAGAAACAGTTCTTAACAACAACAAATCTCGTTGTTGTTGAGGTAAACGACCCCACAAATCAAAGTTAATCCAAATTTCTCTTGTCCCAGTCCAAGGTAAAGGATAAGGGCTTTCTATGACTGTTTTTTGCTCTGGTTTACTGATGATTTTACACATCATCCGACCGGAGGCTGGCATAATATCCGAAAGGCGACTAATTTCTGTTTTTGGCTCCATAATGTCGATTTAAGAAAAACGGAAGGCAGAAGACAGAGGGGCGGAGGGGCGGAGGAGATAACTTAACTCATATCTTGCACCAAGAGGCGGAGCCTCTGTTTCTCGTTCCCAGGTTCAACCTGGGAACGAGTATTGGGAGGTTCTACCTCCCCTGCTGCAAAATCTGAATTAAAACTCATAACTTTCTTCCTAACTCAAAACTTTCCCCTGTCCCCAGTCCCATTGTCCCAAAAGTCCCCTCTGCTCCCTGCTTAACAGATTAACACCCGATCAAGGAGAAGGTTTAACTGTAGGAGTAGGTTGAGGTTTGGGTGTAACTGGGGTAGGTGTGGCTGTGGGTGTTGCTGCTTGGGGTGTGGGTTGAGGTTTGGGGGTGACTGAGGTAGGTGTGGGTGTTGTCCCTTGGGGTGTAGGTTGAGGTTGGGGAGTGACTGGGGGTGCAGCTTGGGGTGTTGGTGTGGTGGGTGTGGGAGTTTGCACTGGGGCGACAGTGGGAGGGGGTGCTTGTTTTTCGCCTAAAATACTACGATTACCAGTGTCATAAAAACCTGCGATACAAGCAATCATTAAAGTTGCTAAAGTACCTGCAAATAAGGCTTTCCAACCTAACTCGGAAATATCTTTTCTGCGGGATGGTGCTAGTGCGATCGTACCACCAACGAAAATCCCCACCGAAGCAATATGAGCAAAACCGGAAAGAGCGTAGCTGACTATTAGGACGGTGCGATCGCTCACCTTCCCTTCCGCTGCTGCTTGTGCTAATGCTTGATAAGGTGGAATTGCTGTTTCTAAAAGTCTGCGTCCGATAATTACCGAAGCAGTCCAACTTTCATCAAAGGGAACTCCAGTTAACAATGTCAATGGATAAAAGAGAAAACCCAAAATATTTGGTAAAGTGACTACCGTAAAAATTTGTCCGACAAAACCTGGCAAAGTAGCCAAACCTGCAAATATTTGATTTACTAAAGAAACTAAACCCAGAATTAAAATTAATACAGCAGCAATAGAAACCGCCATTTTTACGCCATCAAGTGCTCCCAAAATTGCTGCATCCATCGGACTAACTCGTTCAATTGGTTCTCCGCCTACTGTTTCTGTTGGTGCTGCTTCCGGGTCGAATTCTACTTTTTCTTCTACAGGTATTCCCCCTGCTGTCACAGGCACTTGTCTTTCTGGTACTAAGATTTTTGACAGAACAAAACAGGCGGGAATCGCCATAATTGATGCTGATACTAAATGCCCTAAAATATTCGGAAATACTGGTCTGAGAAAATTTACATAAATTGCTAATGTTGAAGAAGCAGCCGTTCCAAAACAACAAGATAAAATGGCACAAATTTCACTACGAGTCATTTTAGCAATGAAGGGTTTGACTGCGATCGCAGCTTCAATTCCTACAAAGATATTTGCTGCACCACTCAGAGATTCTGCCCCACTTAACCTCATGGTTTTGTAGAAAGCTTTGGCAAAAATATTAGTAATTAATTGAATAACTCCTAAGTTGTACAATAACGCCATTAATCCTGAAAAGAAAATTACTGTAGGTAAGGCGCGAAAGGCAAAAATGTAGCCCAAATTCACATCTGCTGGTCTTCCTGGGATAGGAACAATATTTTTGCCAAATACGAAATTTGCCCCTACATCTGCTGCTAAAAATACGCTGTCTAGTAAACTACTAAATATTTCTAAGGCTTTTCTAGTCAGGGGAAATTGAAATACTAAAAATCCCAAAACTAATTGCAAGAGTATGCCGCCAATTATGACTCGCCACGGAATAATTTTCCGATATTCGGAGAAGATCCAGGCGACCACACACAATCCGAATATTCCTAAAAAAGAAATTAAGTTTAGGTAAGACATGATGACACCTTTGTTAAGAATAATCTGATGATAATTCCCCGAAACCGGAATTCAGGAGTTTATCAGAGAGATTGCCTAACTTAGAGGGTACATCATCAGACAGGTGAAAGAGGAGAAAAATTATACTCTTTAATTTTTTACTTAGAAAATGGGAAAAAGGGTATGATTGATAGATTTGTTATTTAGCTAATTTTCTAAATTCGGGAAATTTTCGTTTAAATCTTGTAGACTAGAATTTGACTCTTTTACTTGGCAAGACAATTTTCAGTAACACATCTAGTCCGGTAAAGTTGATAATGGGCGATAAGACCCTAGATAAATGAATCATGGAAGCTTTTGCCCCTGTTCCGCCCGAATGGACTGAAAAAGCGACTCACGCACAAAATTTCTGTTGTCCGACTTGTGAAGCTACCAGTATGGAGGCTCAACGAGTTTGGATCAATCGTCGATCGCCCGTCTACACTGAAGACTATCGGAAAAAATGGCAGGAGTTTTATCACTGCCGTTGTGGTACAGTTTGGTGGGCATGGAGTACGGAACGTCCACCTTCAGAGTTTGCTAATCGCGATCGGATTGATATGCCAGAATAATAGATCCCCGACTTCTTGAAGAAGTCGGGGATCTAGATTGTTTATAACTTATTCGCTATTTCTGTGTCTGGAAGTAGACAGTAAAAAGCCCTTGATGCAGTGATACTAGCTGCCAGAGATAACCCTTTTCTTGCGCGTCTTGCCCCAGTTTCTCTACATTGTTGTGCAAATTTTTTGGACTATCTATCTTCAAGTTTAGTTAGATTTGGATAAGTTTTTCGGAGCAGCTTATTCCGTTGCGATCGAGAAACTGCTCAATTAGCATCCTAACCCGCTCAGGACTTGCGGGTGAGATGGTAATAGCTTTGGATCGAGGATGCGGTTTCCGGTGCATCGTTGACAATCATCCCTAGTACAGCCGTAGACGAAAATTTTAACTCCTCCAAGGTTGCCAGAATCGACGGACGACTGGTTTTGCCCAAGCGTACCACCAGAGCTAAACTATCGCATTGAGCCGCTACTAAGCCACTATCCGCGAGTCTAAGCAGAGGCGGCGTATCGAAAATCACCAGATCGAACATTGCGTGGAGTTTTTGGAACAGAGACTCGACTCGATTAGTGGTGAAAAGCTCTGCCAGGTCAAGGGAAGAATTTCCGGCAGTCAAAACCATCAGATTGGTATAGTTGGGAGGCAATTGGAGTAAGTTCTTTATATCCTGGTCGCTTTGCAGCAGGTTACTAAATCCTGGCTGCTTGGGCAAGTCTAGTAGTTCGTGAATTTTGGGATGGCGAAGATCCGCATCCACCAGTAACACCTTTTGCCCCATTGCAGCTGCGGTGATTGCCAGTTTTAGAGCGATCGTCGATTTGCCATCTCCCTCTTCTGCTGAGGTAATAGTGAGAGAACGGAGTGGAGCGTGGTTTTTGCTGAGTAGGCGTAGATTTTTGGCGATCGATCGAAAAGCTTCTTTTACCGAAATTGAAACCTCTGGAAACTGGAATTTGTTATGGGGAATCACTCCCAGCAATGGCAATTTGGTCGATCGTTTAACATCATCGGTGCTGTACAACAAATCCTGAGTTATCTCCACCAGAAATCCTACACCCACACCCAACAACACCGCCAGTACAAAAATTAATGCCAAAAACCGAACCTTACTAACACTGTTGACCTTCATAGGTTGGCCCGATCCATCGGCTTCTAATCTTGGAGGAATGGTTAACTCCCAGGGAATTTCTTGTTGAGCAGCATCAATCTGCAATGCCTCTCTGCGGCTGGCAAACTTATTGAGACTATCGGTTGCCAGCAGCAACTCCCGCTGCAAATCTGTATACTGACGAGTAATAGTAGACAACTGTCGAATTCTCTGATTAATCTCAGCCTGCGCTTGGTTAACAGCCTGACTGCGGGCTTGTGCGATGCTAACAGAGTCGGTCGCTGTTCCTATTACCCGGCTTGCCTCCTGTTTCAAAAGGTTTTGCAGATTTTTCCGTTTCTCCATTAGCTCCTTCATCGCTGGGTGTTCTGGTTGGAGCCGAGAAGATTCTAAAGCAATTTGAGCCTGAACTTGCTGGTACTGATTTAATAAGGTTTGGTAATAGCTAGTGTTGTCCGAAGAAGTGGCTTGAGTACCCAAAACGGTTTGAGGGTTGGCATTCTGTAATTGTTGCGCCAGAGCATCGCGTTTAGCTTCTGCTTCTGCAAGCCGACTTTGGTTGTCCGCCGCCACCTGATCCAATCGACCAGTGGTTTCGATCAACTGTTTACCCTGTTGTTCGGGATCGGAAATGTTGTATCGTTGCCTCAGAGTTTGAATTTGTTGTTGCAGGGAATCGACTCGTTGGCGCAGTGGGGGAAGCTGGCTGTCAATAAATTGAATGCCGCGTCGAATTGTCGATTGTCGTTCCTTCAAACTGTAATTCAAATAAGCCTGAGACAACTTATCGAGAATAAATTTTACTTTCTCCGGGTCAGTGTCCTGGTAGCGAACCTCAATTAGTTTCGTGCCTAGTTCTTTCTTGTCTGATGATAGGCTTGTGATTCGGGCAATCTTTAAGCTTTTGATTAAGTTTTCATAGGTTATGTCTGGATACTTTTGGCGCACCTTGCTAACCACAGGTTCCAGTAGTTTGGGACTTTTCAGGATACGGATTTGTGACTCGTAATCCAGGCTGGATTGTTCAATATTAATTCTTTGTAGGTCAACATCTGCTCCCTGAGCACGGGTAGAAGAACGTGCTAGTTGTTCTTCGGCAGTAATTGGTTCGACTAGTAGTTGAAACTCACCTTCATATTGAGGGCGAGTGAACCTCGTCAAAAATAAGAATAGTCCTCCAGCTAACAAGGTTGTTCCTACTACAACTCCTGCCATCAATAGTCCCCGACGGCGGGTGACGGCTACCAGCCAACCTAAGTCCCACTTTTCCTCTTCAGCGTCAGTAGAACTGGGATTTTGTAATGGAGGATAGGGCGATTTACCGTTGGTTTCGGTCAGTTTTGGCAAAGAGTCTGGCTGTCTGTCCATCTTGGTTTTGAGTTAAATCAACTCCCTGTAATAGGTGAGATATATTTCTATAGAATCAGAACCCTAACAGCCTCAAAATATAAAGCAAATATTATTGTCAACTGGGGTGGAAATTAAGTTCCTAATAATCCCTAAGTTTAGCAATGCTCGATCGCTCGATTACAATAATACTGTAAATTCCCGGATAACAGTTGTCAGAGATGTTGAGAATGTCAATTTGTAGGCATTTTCACGGTTAAATTTTTGGTTAGTATTAACCAAAACAATCTACGGTAGGGGAATAACCAGTAGAAAAACCAGAAAGCTCCGCCATTTTCACGGCTGAATGCTTTCCACTCTTGAAATGAATGCAGAGTGACATCTTCTAGAGGCAATCCTTTAGGGCGATCGACCTGACCCCAGTTAGCTTGAGCCAGTTCAGCTTTTACCATCCGACTACTGGGGAGATTGGCAGAGCAAGTTCCTATGTAACCGGGTGCCATCCATACAGAGCAACCTTTCCGGCGTGCTCTGAGTCCATAATCATAGTCCCCTAAATCATGGGTGTATTCTGGACTCAAGTTTCCCACCAGGGCGGCAACGGCACGAGGAACCAAGACACAGTTTCCATGTAAAGTATCACAGCGACGTGGTTGGTTAGGGTCTGGATGGATGTGGTGAAACTTTAGGGGATGCCACCAGTAAGTCTGCATTAACCCACCATAGCTAGGTATATTGGTTTCTGGATCGAGGGTGGAGCCAACTACGATCGCCTTACTCTGTCCTTGATTAGCAAGTTGGGCAGAAACATCCAGCAAAGTTTTCAGCGCCTGGGGGTAAAGTACTGTATCATCATTTAACCAGAGGTAATAATCAGGGTCTTCTACTTTTGCAGATGCAAAAGCCAATCTCATTCCCCCATTCCAGAATAGACTTCCAGTTCCGCAAATCAAATGAACGTCAGGATATTTCTGCTGTACTGCTTCTGCCGTTCCATCAGTGCTGGCATCATCAACCAGGTATGGTTTCAATTCGATCGCGGTAGGAAGACTCTGTTTGTATAGAGCTTGCAAGCATTGTAAGGTTTTTTCGCGCCGATTGTAGCAGGTCAGGAGTACGGCAATGTTTGTTGGCTGCATAGTTCTTCAATCCTAGTGAACCAGAGTCTCTAATGCTGTATCTACACTATGCAGAAATTGGCTGTGTCGATTTTGCACCCAAGCTTTCACAGATTCTAGATCGTCAGAAGTGACAGACTTATTAATCGCTGATTGTAAATATTCGGCAAATAGTTTTGGTGTTTCAGCAGCTTGCACGGTTGTCGGGAAAGTCTTGATTCCACGCAGAGCAAAGGGCGTTGCTACAACGGGTTTGCCCAGTCCGATCGCTTCTAGAGTTTTAATCTGGACACCACTACCTCGAATCGAAGAAATTGCTATTGTTTTCGCTTGGGCGAGAAATTCTTGAGCATCTTCCACAAACCCCAAATACTCGACATTGGGATATTTGTCTTTTAACCATTCTGCACCTCTTCCAGCAACTCGAATTGACAGATGGGGTGGTAAAAGAGGGTAAACTTTTTCAAAGAAATAATTTAATCCATCCATATTAGGCTTCCAGATCCAGCTACCAATCATGCCAATATCGTATGTTTTCGGATAGTTTGGATCGATCGGCACAGTAGCGCTACTTGGTAATTCAAATACTCGTACAGCAGCTTTTTTACCTGGCTGCATAAAGTAATTTGCATCACTCGGACTCAAAGCCCAAATTGCCTTACTCGTGAGGGCAAGATCGTCCTCAATCTGTTTGACTAATTGTGCCTCTCGCTGATACACTTTCTTTCCCAAAGGATTTGAGGAATCTTTGAACCGTTCCTCATAAATTTGATGTTCTAAGTTATGGGCTAAAACAGCTACCTGGGTGTGATTTTTCAGTGCAGATTTCAGCCAGTAAAGCTGGGATGAATGTTCTAGGATGACTACATCATAGCGATCTCTAGATAGCAACGATCGAACATTTTGAATATACTGCTTTGAATAATACTTAGCAGATGTATAAGGTAGTTGCTGAAGGAGAGCGATCGCACCCCAAAGTAGGGGATAATAACCTGCTGCTTTTGTTTCAATATGGCGTTCGCCTACTTCGATCGTACCCTCGCTATATGGATGAGAATCGCCCCAACGTCGATAGCCAACCACAGAAACAGAATGTCCCAAAGTTCTCATAGCATTAATAAAATGCTGAGAGGCAATATCTGCTCCTGTGCCATATTTACTGGGAATTGCTGTTGTCAAGTTTAAAATTTTCATGGAATTTTCAACCATCCTTTTTTCAAGTTCGTATGTGATATTTGCTTTGATGACAAATTTACTACGAATTGTAGTCGCCAAATGCAAACGTTTCCAAAGTAACACCCAATACTTAGAGAATTAACTCCACTTGGTTGCCTTAATTTCAGGAGAGAAATTAAGTAACACTATAGAATACCATCAAGAACTTTTTGGTATAGAGAAGACATTTGTTTTCCTCGTTTTTCCCAAGTGTAGAAAGACCGCACTCTTTCGTAGCCCTTTTCTCCAATTTTTCTGCGTAAATCCCGGTCTCTAGAGAGACTAGTAATTGCGTCAGCAAAATCATTAATCATTTGCTTTTTACTCCTTACTTCTATCAACACACCACAATCATCAGCTAGTACAGTTGCTGCTCCATTTAGCCTTAAAGCAATAACTGGCAATCGATTAGCTAATGCCTCAAGAATGACAGTACCAGTACCTTCTCTTAAACTAGGAAAAACAAATATATCCGAAGTCTGGTAACATTTAGACATTTCTATATAGGGTATCTGCCCTAAAAAATTAATCTTTTCATGCAAGCCTAGCCGAGAAACTTTATCTTGCCAATAAGTAAGAAGTGGTCCAGTACCAGCAACAGTTAATTTCCATTGAATATCGGAGGGTAAAATTTTGAGAGCTTCTAATAAAAGTCCAAAATTCTTCCGAGGTTCAATCAAGCCTGCCCAAAGCAGAGAAATACTTGTTGAAGTATTACAACCACCTGTTGTTTGTTCACTAGCTTTAGCAAGTTCAGATGTATAAGAAACCCCTACATCTAAGAAAAACAAACTTTTACCTGATTTTTTTATAGAGCTAATTTCGCTTAAAGTTTCTAAGTTTCCACATAAAACAAGTTTTGCTTTCTTCACTGCTTCTCTTGATGCTACTGATGTCATCCTTACCCAAAGAAAATAAGCAATCCTAACCAGTTCTTGAACGATCGCTTTAGGTGGTAAGAATAAATAGCCAACTAGTGGAACCTTTTGGCTACCTGTAACAGGCCCCAGGACAAAAGGTTTGGGCAATTGCCATAAAAAACTCGGTATAGTCCATGAACCATAAGTAACATGATGAATAATGTCAATATCGACTTTCTCAAGCAGTTTTTTCGCCTCTGCTAATGCCTGTTTCTGCCATTCGACACATAAATAATAGAATTCAAGTATTGGAAAAAGAGACATGATTTTGTTAGACCCTTGAGGCATTGGAATGAAAATTAGATGTATGTTTTCTCGATAGGATAATTCCTCAACTGCTGCTCTCACAGGTTCTTCCTGATCTAAGAAACAGGAAATTAAAGCATAAACTTCATGCTCTTTCGATAACTCCTTCAACCAATTCCAACCAATTCCTTCTTCCGAGCCTTTTTCAGGATGACAGACAAATGCTGAAAGTAATATTTTAAATTTTTTAAAAGACATTATTGCACCTCTAAAATTTAGGTTTGATATAATAAGTAAATCACTTCAAGTTTACGAACTATACTGCTACACCCAGTTTCCTCATCTTTAGTTTAAGGCATCAGTACGTTTAGCATCCCAATAATGAATACACAAAATGCTTAAAACTTAAAAAGCAAATTTATAGTGTAAATTTTAGCAATTTGTGTCAGTTATAACTTTATGCAAGTGATAGATATGCTTGTTTTGTTTTCTCTATACAAGCAGACCAAGAGAAAGTTTTGACTCTTTCTTCTCCCAATTTAATTAGTTCTTTGGTTCTATTGCTGGAGAAAACAACCTTTTCTATTGCGTTTGCCATATCTTCAAAATCATAAGGATCAAAAAATTCTGCCGCATTACCTGCAATCTCAGGGAAGCAACTTGTGTTGCTACAAGCAATGGGACATTTCATGGACATTGCTTCTAAAAGTGGTATTCCAAAGCCTTCATAAAAAGATGGATAAACAAAAATAGAAGCTCTCTGATAAAATTTCGCTAATTTACTATCATTACCTGTGACAGATACGACTTTACTGCGAGGAATTTTGAGTTCTTCAATAAGTGTAAATTCTTGATTTGATAAAGGTCGATCTCCAAAACAAACCAAGTTGAAATTATTTTTTAGGGTAGTTGAATTAGAATAAGCTCTTAATAAATTTTCAAAATTTTTATAGTTCCACCTAGAACCTACATATAAAATATATGGTTCCAAGCTGCTAATTTCGCTACTCTCTTGAGTATGAAAATTAAATAAAGAAGAACCATGATAAATTACAGAAATTTTACTTGAATCAATATTCCAAATATCAATTAAATCTTTCTTTGTATTCTCAGATACACAAATAATCCAATCTGCCCGATTTACAGCCTCCTTCTTTGCAAAAGAGATTTTGTCACCAGGACGAGACAAGTGACTGAACTTCTCATGAATCATGTCGTGAACAGTAATTATAGTTTTGGTTTGGCTTGGTGCTAACTTCTGTGGGCGGTAAAAAGTTTCATGAATGATATTAGGTGTATGTTTTAGAAACCATATACTTGACAAAAGTAAGTTTGATTTTTCAATAAGTCTCCAAGTTTTTGGAATAGTAGGAACTGAGTAGCCAATAATTGACTTTGATGGAATTTTTCTAAGATAACTATTGATGTACAATGGAGCTACCACATAAGTTTGAAATACTTCGTCTAAGATGAAGTGATTTATAAGCTCATAGAAATATCTTGAAATACCTCCGTATTTCTGAGAGCCAAAGATTTGATAATCGTAAGTAAGAATTGGCATTTTGAATCTCTAAAAAATTTGTATCTTGAATGAAGTATGAGTTGATCCAGTAACTTCCGGGCTTTTTTTTGCATAGAAAGTTAGGTTTGGGTTGTCCTACTCAAAGTGTGAATACTCTGTTTGAGTTCCCCTAAGTAGAAACGATGGCTACGGGTGAATTGCCATAACCTCTTTAAACAGTTGATGAATGCGATCGCTCTGCGCTTCAAAGGAAAACGATCGATGAACCTGTTCCATGTTGGAGCGTAACAAGCTCAACTTCTGTGAATCATGTAACGACTCAACGAGGTCATCCAGATCTTTAAACATGAAACCAAAGGGTTTTTCTCCCCAGTATTCATGAACGAACTGGCTAGTTTGACTAATTGCGATCGGGCAAGTAGAGGTTAAAGCAAATGCTAACCGAGTGGATAAACCCGATGCAACTCTTCGTTTAATAGTATTGTTCAATTCGTTATAGAAAATCAAGTGAGCGTCGAACTGAGATATGTATTTAGCAAATCTTCCTGCTAACAAATCGGTATTAGAGAAAGCAGGATAATGATGAAGTTTAGTAATATTTTTTAGGTCGGCATTGCCATTGACAAAGATATGCACACCGCGCTCGGCTAAACGTGACAAAAAACTTCCAACCGCATCCCTTGCATCTTTATAATTGTTACTCCATAAGCTTCCAGCATTACCCGTAAACACGATATATGGTTGATTGTCAATTCGTTCAAGCTTTAGCTCTTGAGGAAGTTCAGTTCCTCCTAAATCAAAAGCTGATTCCAAAAAAGGCTCTATTAATGCCAGGTAAAGTTTTTTCTTAGCGAAGAAGACCTGCTGAGAAAATAGCTGACGCATTGCTTTTGAGTAAAAAACATAGGCATCAATCAAGTGACTAGCAAAACCGTAACGTAAGTTGTGTAGTAACTCACTCAGGAAATGTGGTGCATTAGGATAAGTATCAATCAAAAAAACAGTTTTTGCTTCTGGAAAACTGGATTTCACCACTTGTAATGGCTTGAGCGTTGGTACTCCTTCCCAACCGAATAAAATATCTGGTCTTCCCCCAAGGATTTTGACTAAATTATTTCGGGTAGACTCAGGTAATTCCTGATAGAAATTAAAGACAGTTGTAGGCTCAGTAATACCCCAATCTGTTAATTCCTGAAAACTGGGTTGAGTTGATTGCCAATATACGGTAGCTACTTGATGACCAGCCTTACTCAATCCATTAATCCAATTACTACACATTGGGTTTTGGAGTGCTTTAGAACCAACAACAAACAATATTTTTAATATTTGCATATTCCCTGAAAATGTAAACAACTACAACGAATTTCTTGATAGACATCTTAGGGGGTTGCATAAAAACTGCATTGATGACCAGAGGATTTGACACAACAACAATATAATTACCAATAATTTTTTAACTCCTTGAGGAAAATTTAGGTATAAATTGATTTAGTATTTTCTGAGCTTTCTTTTTAGCTCGAAAAGCCAAGCCTGGATTGTCATGCTTAAAGTGGTAATACTCTGCTTGGGTATCACGAATTACAAATGGTGGATGCTTTAAAGGGAACTCCATTGCTTTAGTAGGTTGATTAGCAAGTCGATGATCGATTTCTTTGGTATGAGTTGCTTCTGCATGGAAACCACAATTAGAAATCAGGTTAACATTGGCGATCGCGCTTAAACCGTTTTGAATCCAACAGGCGAATGTCCACTGATAATCCCAAGTGTCAATTGTACCACTGTAAACGTTCTGAAATTTATTCTCCCAGGCTTCAATTATTTCAGGCTGAAACAGTATGTCCTTGCACCAATTACCATCCTTGATCAGCGGCCAGAGTTTCATGTTTACATCGTAATATTGCCAAGCTCTTCGCCAAGTTGCCCAGCCCCAAATAGGGGTTGTGCAAGAAAAGAAGTAGCTGTAATTTGTTCTCTTCAACTTTGAACGAGAGCTATCACCACAAACGGACATAATTCTCGTATCATCACGATAATATTCAAGTAGCTCTTCACAAAAAGGGAAAAAAGTAGGATGGGGTAAACAATCATCTTCTAAAATAATTGCTTCTTCAACATTTTCAAATACCCAATCGAGTCCACTAGAGACGCGATTTTTACAGCCTAAATTGCTGTCTGAATAATTGGTCAATAGTTCGCATTGCCAATCTATTGAATCAATAATTTTGCGAGTCGCAGCACACTTTTCCATTTCATCAGGTCGATCGGGGCGAGGCCCATCAGCAACAACTAATAATTTTGGTGGTTTAGCTTGCCGAATCGCTTCAAATACTTTTTTTGTTGTATCTGGACGCTTAAAGATTAAAAATGCAACAGCGGTTTTCATAAGGCTTTATCAACAGTAATTAATCGGTGAAAACACTTAAATCCTATACTCATTTTTACAACAAGCTCTACAGATCAGTACAATTAGTACAGTCATCAATTAGTGAAAAGCGTTAATTCATATATTCATTTTTGCAGCAAGCTTTACCAGCTTTTACGAACTTACTTTAATTGGGAAGAAGCAGCTTGAATTAAATAAGGAATATAACGATGTGGTGCAAGAAATTGGTTGTAAACCTCACGATTTTCCCGTTTCATTTCTGCGAATTCTTTTGTGGTTACTGATTCAAAGTGTTGAATCATAAAATCAGCAATGTTACTTAAAGATTCAGGGGGAACTTTAACCATCTGAATCTTTTCTTCAAAAGGAAAGGTTTTATCAGTATCAACAATTAGAGGAATACGCCCAGCATTGAGAGTCATATAAAAACGTGCAGTGTAATTACCAACACCTCGGACACAGAGGATATAGTCGCTTTTGGACATATTTTCATTAAATATCGCTTCTATAGAATTGCGGTTTGGATTAGCTAAATTGTAATAATCTTGTAGATTATTTGTGATGTCAAAGTTGCACTGAATTCTCGCGTCACGGCTTAAAAATTGCATTGCTGCTGCTCGCAACCTGTGACTCATTCCCTTTTTTAATCTGAGGTCTATGGGACGAGCAATATTACCTTTTGCCAGAAGCTTTTTTGCTACAAATAATGGCAATGCTCGACCAACTTTAAACAATTTTCCGTCTGAATTTGTTGTGCCAGAAAAACCTACGGATGGTTTACTAGAATAAGTATCAACAGGCAAAGATTCTAATTCTTCTTTCTGCTTTTGTTTAGTCCAGTAAGGTCTCTCGAACTCGTTTTCCAGCTTTAATGTTTTAAATAAACCAAATCGAAGAATACTTGCATGAGGAATTATTAAAGGTTTATCATAGTCGCAGGTTGCATCAATAATTATTGGTTTGTCAAAAGATTCGGCGAGTCGAACTGCATCAAAAACCGAAGAGTCGAATGTAAAATCACCAGGATCAAATACTTTGTTTGGAAAAATGGCGATATCACAATCTTTGATGTTTGTGACTTCCTCCCATGCTGACTGAGCTATAAGCTGGCTAAACTCTGGGTTTCTGTTTGCGGGTCTTAGAGGATATAAAAACTCTACAGGTGTTTTTTCTGGTGCATTAAAGGTATATATTTTCATGGCAAATCCTCTCAGTATCTAATTTGTATTAATTACAGAACTATTTAGTGTTCTCTTCTGAAGAAAGGTAATTTACTAATTATAAAATCAAGTGCCAAAGCTTTTGTCATAGCAATACCTATTTTTCGACTCGGTGGGTAAATTAGAAGAATTAAATAATCAGAAAAACCATAGGATATAACGGTGGCAATGGCTGCTCCTGTTCCTTGATAACGTGGAATCAAAAAAGAATTAAGCAAAATATTCATTCCGGCACCCATAAAGGTTGTTAGAGAGCCAAAGCGCAACATACCTTCTGTTGTTACCCAGATAGCTCTAATTAGCCCTAAAGATACAAAAACTCCAGCCCATATATAAATGGTTAATACTGTACTTGCATCAATGAATTTTGAACCGTATAACAATGTAATTATTGGCTTTGCTAAAAATGCTGTCCCGATACTAAGAGCATAACCCAACACTACTACAAGATTTAATGCTTTCTGAATGCGGCGATAGTAACTTTCCTCTCCTTTCTGCTTGGCTTGAATAATAGCTGGATTTACAGAACTTGAAATTGCAATGGGTACGAAATACCAAATTTCTGCGAGTCTTACACCCACTGAATAAATCCCTACTGCTTCATCCCCAGCCATGATACCTAGCATCAACTGGTCAACTCGCATATAAATTGCGACCGAAAAACCAGCGAGAATATTAGGCCAACTTTCCTTTAATAAATCCCTTGCCAAGGAAAAGTTAAAGTTCCAGGTCTTAAATAAATGTCCAGTAAGACGATAAACAATGACTAAACCAAGAGCGCTGAAAGCAATTTCTCCCAAAGTTATAACCGCAAAAAAGATCAACGGTGCTTTTGCCTGAATTAATAAAATTTTAATGGCATTAGCTAGAATATATGCACCATTCTTAGCATAAACAACATACTTCGATTGAACTTGGGATTGAAACCAAAAATCAATAACATCAAATATCTGAAAAATTAAACTAAGAGCAATAATCCCGGTGATCCATATACTTTCTTGATCGTCAGTTCGTATTAAAAAAATAGTAGCTATTGCCAGCAGAAAGGATATAATCCCTCCGACCAGCTTTAGGATAAATGTTGTACCTAAAATCTCATTTCCAGAGGCAACATTTCTCACAAGGTCACGAATTACAATACTGCCAAGTCCTAATTGGGCAATAACGCCGAATAATCCCACAAAAGCACCTGAGTAGTTAAGCAGTCCAAATTGTTGAGGGCCTAAATAGCGAGCTACCCAAACCCCTACAACCAACCCAATGCCCAGACGTAGGACATTATCAGCCATCAACCAAAATATGTTTGCGATGACCTTACGAAAATTGGGGCTTAGTTTGTGCTGAATTTCTATAATCCTATTAAGCATTGAGTTTCTGCTAAAAGTTAAGCAATTATAACGATCGCTTGCTATAAAGTAGCACTTAATGAGTACTGTTTTGCCCTTCCCAAGTTTAATCGAACTGCAACAATAACATAGAAGAACCAGATGTAATTTGCTACGAAAAGTTGAGTTTCTGAAACGTTTGACATGATAACGTATGCAATTATTAGTAATGGAAATACTGATTCAGCTGATTTCGATCGCCCCCAAAAATTAAATGCCCGAACCAAATTTAGAATCAGTGAAACTAAAAATAGTCCTAATCCAATACAGCCTATTTCCAAAGCTAAATCTAGAAAACCATTATGACCATTCGGCGGAATAAATCCCCGAACTGCTCTAATATGTGCAGCAGGATTTTCTTCTCCTCGCCAAGATTGCCAAAATCCTTGTACTCCATAACCTAATATTGGACGTTTGGCAATCGAATCAAGCATTTGAGGCCAAAACTCTGTTCGACCTGTCAGGGTTGTATCTTTACCAAAAGCTCCAAAAATCGCTTCTAAGTTTGTAGTCAGTACTATATAACCAAAGATAAATACAAAAATTAGCAGCATTCCTATCAATAAAGATTGTTTTGGATTAAACTTCTGCATAAAATTATGCACAAAGAGAAAGCCTAAAAGTACAATGAGGGTAAAGAATGCTTGTGCAGAGGCAGATTTTACCAATAGAAAAAATGACAGAGCAATTACGCCAATGCTAACTAAGCTCTTTTTAGATAAGTAGTGATTGAGCCAGAGTGTAATACTCAAAGCCATACCAGTTCCTAATTTAATTGGAAATGGGAAAATGCCTATCCAACGTACATCAAATGGAGGAATATCGCTTATATCGATTCCTTTTGACGGTATTGCTAAAACAGTGAAAATACTTAGAATTGCTGCAACACAGCACATCGATCGGGCATATTTTTCTAGTCTATCCCAGTCATTTTTTCGAGCAATTTGAGCAGCAAACAAACTGATAAAGAATTGAATTATAGCAAACCTAAGACAGACCAAAGGGGTTTCTGAAAACAGGCTAGAAAAAAAAGAAAGTATTAGTATAGTTCCCAAATAACTATCTTTAAAGAGATAAAATAAGCTTTGAGAAAAATCACGAAATAATGGTTTAGATAAAACTATGAAAAAGCCATAGACAGCTAACTGAACAATTGCTGATATAAAAGTTTTGTCGCGACCAGCAAGCGCATCCGGTTGAAGATAGATAAGAGGAGGTATTGTGGGTTTAATTAAAAGTAATAAAAATAAAACAATAGTAACTTTTTCAAAAATGATGGCTATCTTTTGTATCCTAGCCAAACGAAATAATAATAAAAAGTAAACAAAAAAGATGCCTATTAAGATAATTAGAATTGGTGGATTTAGAACAAAATCTCTCATAGAGAATACGATAAGCTGTTAAGCATTTAAACAGGGATAAGAGCATTACCTTTATTTTTAAGTTTTCGCTCCCATTTAATAATTAACTGTCCTTCATTTAAAAGTTGATGTAATAAATATTCTAATTCTTCGATTGATTTAAATAGTCGATTAGCAATAAATTCTTTTGTTGAATGCCAAACTAATTCAATTAAGTTATAATCCGGGCTATATTTCGGGAGAAACTCTAAATGAATATTGGGCATTTCAGCGGCAACTTTCTGGAGATATTCTGCCTTTTTATGAAAACTAGCATTGTCGAGAATTATCACTATTTTGGCTCCTTTTTCAGCAAATTCATCGGCTTCATTGCCAGCAGCTACCCATTCACCAATCAATTCTTGATAAAACAGTTTTAGCACTTGATAAAAACTTTCTGAATTGCTTTTATCCAGAAATTCCACAAACCTTTTCTTGTCGGAATACCTCAGCCCTCCCATTACATTAATCCGACCCTTTCTTCGATCTCCTCTCACCTCTTTTCGGCTACCTTTTTTACACCAATTCTTTCTTTTTATCACGCTTAAACTAAAACCGCTTTCGTCCCAAAACCATACTTGTAAACGTTCTGGATTCTCTTTTTCTATTTTTAAATATTCGGTTATCTTCTTTTTAAATTCTTTTCTTTTTTCCGGCTCTCGCTTTCCCTCTAAGCTGTACTTCGCCCAGAGGTAAACGAACTTTTTTTGCTCTAATATTCTCCTAACTTGCGACCCACTTAATTTTATTCCTGTCGTTTCTGCTAAATATGTTGCTAACCTTTGTGCCGTCCATCTGCCAAATTCGTATCCTAATTCTTTGGGTTCTTTATCTACTGTCTCTAATAATATTTCTCTATATTTATCTGTAGCTTTTTGATGATTACCCTTCATCCTTTCATCGACTAGGCTTTCTAGATTATCTGGATCTCCATGTACGCACCAATAAGATACTTTATTTATTGAACAGCCCAGAAATTCCGCTATTTTAGCTTGAGTTTTTCCATCATTTAGCAACAGTAACATCAGAATTCTTTCTCTAATGTTTCCATTTTCTTCTTCTTTTAGGGCTTTTTGTAGCTTCTCTACTTGTTCTAAGCTCAGATGATTCTTTGCTGGCATTTCCTGACTCATTTTGCTCGGTTGACTTTTCCATTTTACCCTATTTAAATGATTAACAGCTTATAGGTCAGTAATTTTTTTATTTAGCTGCTTTTTTTAGATATTTTTCTTTATATTCTTAACTCTGAAGTCTTAGATAGATGAATATTATCAGTATCTAATCCTGAACTTTTTATCTCAAATTTATGGAACATATTAACCATATAGAAATAAAGTTGCTTAATTTAAGGGATGCTCTACGCTTATTTAATTTATATTATGTTTTTCAAGTTCGTCAATGTTGTTGATAAGTAAATTTTTTTTAGCTATTGCTAAAAGAGTTGATCTTATTTTTTGTTGAAATTTTAATTTAAAATCGGCATACCACTGACGAATAGTTGCAGATAACTTCTCCGCCGATTCAATAGTTGAATTGTCCAGAAAATGCTTTACTTCTATCCAAGAAGAAAAAGCTGGTATTGGATGCGCGGAAAATATTTTTGTGTAGTAATCGTATGGCTGAAATGGATAAGACCTTAAGATGATAGGAATTGCACCTGCTTCAAGTGCCTCAAATAAACGGTGAGTGTCAGCGCTGACATTACCCCTCGGGCAAGGAATGAAAATAGACTGATTAAGTATTCTCCAGTAATCTTCCCCTGAAAAGCTTTCTTTACTCATAAAGCCCTGGTACTCATAAATTAAATTAGGTTCACAACTTCTTAAAGTTTTAAGCATTATTTTTCTATCGGCATTATTGGTGTTACCACAAAAACTCCACTTATATTTTCGCTCAACTACTGTACAAGTATTTGGTTGCTTAACTCTTCCGAATTTATCTGTATATCCCAATGGCAAGGGTAATACTTTACCAATAGGTAAAACTGGCAAATATTGCCTTTTCATAAATCGCAACCCATGATAGTAAGTGAAACAGTAGTTGTGAACTGTAGCAGCTAACAATTTTATTCCTCTATGTCTGCCAACGTACTGAAATGGGTAGAAAAAAGAACTTACACAATTCTGTAAAAGCTGTGTTTTTCCCCCCATCGGCCTAAAATGATTTCTAAAGATTACTTTACATCCCTCTAAATAGTAACTAGATATATTGTGATCGTAGTTCTCATCATATACATGGATCAACCCGAAACTTATTCCTTGCTGGCTCAAATAAGATAGTAACTTGTAGTTTAAGCTTCTGTCTTTTACCCCTACTGCCATATCTCCATGAACTACAAATAAAGGAAATGTACCTCTTCTAAGAGAGCCATCAAACTCTCTAATAGGATGACTAAAAACTTCAGATATCCAAAGATTAACCCTTAAGGTGCCAGGGTGTAGATTTATTAAATCAATAAACATAAAATTTTCTTCCTAAGCTTGGAGTTTTCAGTTTTTGATGACCCGATTTACTAATTTTGGCTGATACCATTTGTTCATCGGTTTCGAATTTTCCTTAGAAGGAACCTGAGTCTTGATTTAACTTTATCTTATTCAAATTGTATATGGATCTCTCATCCGAGATTGTCTTTTCGTAAATTCGCTAATTGAGGGATTACCGTAGGGATCGATGACACCTGTTACTGATTGCCATAATTCAGCAGGTGCGATCGAAATCTTATAAGAAGTATCTGCTTTGCGAATATAGTACCATTTGGTTTCCTGGCAATGCTGACACCAAAAAGCTTCTAACCACTCATTCTGCAATTGCACTGCTGTTTTTTCAGCAATCAACTGTAAAGCATTTTTTCGAGAAATTCCACGCTGTCGAAGTTCACCAATCTGACTGGCAAAGAGCCGATATTTTTGGCTCACACTATCAAGATAGCAAGCATGGATAGGGCAGTAAATACTGCGTCGCTTAGAACGTTTCCGATTCCGTTTGTGTCGTTCCCGATGTTGGGAATCCAGGGTTGACAAAGATGAGTCATTTTGCATTGGAGTATTACTGATTAGGTTGTTTCATTTTTTGATACACGATCTCCTTGCGTTAGCCTCCTTTGCTACGTTTGAAGCAAAAATTTCGGAAGCTACCTGGAGGAACTGAGATCTAAATGACCATCGAAGCTCTCTCCACTTCATCAATGCAGAATTGACTCAATTTGGTTAATGCTAACTTAAGGGCTTCCCTTAAGCTATTTTTTTAGAATACCATAATTTTTCAGTAATATTACGATAATATTATACCTTCAAAAAAATATATCATACTTTCATATAATTTACGAGTATAGAGTCTGTGTGTTAACCCACGTTTCAGAGTTTAAAGCCAATAGTCCCGAAGATTGGGCGATCGAACTTGTAAATTCTGGCTCATCACACCGGATCTTACAGCAGCATTAATTTCTCTACTTATTTGTTCTATATGTTTTGGGAAGTGTGGGTTAATAATAAACTCCAGTTGTTAACATTCTGGTAAATGACGAGACTCGTTTAGGACAATAGCAAAATCTAAACCATAAAGCACTTTAAAATTAAATTATGCGTCTCACTCAGATTCCATCATGTTAAAGTACAACCCATTGCATTACTTACCCGCTTCTGAGGAACTCCCTGACTCTGACGATACACCAGTGGATAATCAACTACAACATTTAATTCCTGGTTTGCTAGAAGCAATCTTAGCTTTAGTTTGGGCGAACCGCATGGATTGGTTTTTCGGGGTTGATATGGGGATATATTACAACCCAGAAGCACCTGCGGTAGTTCCAGATGGATTTCTTAGCTTAGGAGTAGAAAGAGTTTTTGATGAAAACTTGCGCCTGAGTTACGTATTTTGGGAAGAAAATCATATACCGCCAATCATGGTATTAGAAGTGGTTTCCCAAAAACGTCGCGGAGAATATACGAAAAAGAAAACACTTTATGCGGAATTGGATGTGTTATTTTATGTCGTATATAATCCCCTACGTCGCCGCAAAGCACCATTAGAAGTGTATCGATTGGTGGACGGAGAGTATATTTTACAACCTGAGAGCAATCCAATTTGGCTATCAGAAATCGGGTTAGGAATAGGTAGAGAAAGGGGAACTTATCAAGGAATAACAAGAGAGTGGCTTTATTGGTATGATGAGCAGGGGCAAAAATTACTCACTCCTGAAGAACGGATTTGGCAAGCGGAACAAAAAGCGGAAAGATTGGCCCAAAAATTGCGGGAATTAGGGATCGATCCTAATTCTTTGAATTGAAGTTTGGGTATGGAATTTTTTAGCGATCGATCCCAACAACATATATAATTAGTTAATACTAAAATTAACGCTGATTAACTTTTAAAATAAATGACGAGACTTATTTACGAGCAATTTGCTAAAGATTACCTAAAAGAATTGTTAACCCTGCTGGGGGAAGTGGAAACTAGCCGAGATGTCCTTGGGGAAGCGCGAGAAATAGATCGGTGGTTCACTCCTTACCCATCAGAACGAAGAGACGATGCCAAATTATTAGGATTGTTGGGACAACTGGCAAGTACTCGATCGATCTTTGAACCTTTCCACAATGCTGTAAACCCCAATCAAATTCGCAGTTGTATAGGTAAACTATTTGACATCCATGATAATTTACAACGCCAGCACCAACAGGAAAATAACCATATTGAAGAAGCTAATTTACCTTGGTTGTGGATTCTTTCACCTACTATTTCACCTAAGATTTTAAAGGGATTTAAAGCTGAAGAAAACCTAAGTAATTGGCCTGCTGGAGTTTACTTTTTGGGAGAATACTTCAAAACAGGAATTGTGGCAATTCACCAGATACCTAGTACGTCGGAAACGCTATGGTTGAGGGTTTTAGGTACAGGAGATGTGCAAAAACAAGCTATTAAAGAAATAGGCGCACTTCCATCGAATCATCCTTTACGTTCAAACGCTCTTTTATTATTAGTTAATTTGAAAGCAACCATTCAATCAAGTCAAAATATCGATCGCGAAGCTCAGGAGTTAGTTATGGAATTGTCACCACTACTTTTACAATGGCGAGAAGAAGCTGTACATGAAGGAGAAGAACTAGGTTTACAGCAAGGTTTGGAACGAGGCGCAAGAACAGAACGGCGCAGCATAATAGAAAATTTTTTGCGAGTGCGATTTGGTGTTTTGGATGAAGAATTATCGGGAATTATTCAGCCTTTGTTGGAATTATCAGCAGAGGAATTTACCAAAGTATTGTTGCTGCAATTATCTCGCGAGGAACTGTTAGCTAAGTTTGGTGGTTAATAGGTACAAAGTCTTCCAAATGGGTTTCGTCTTCGGACACAATGGTTAAAGTTCCGATCGCACTCTGTTTGCGCTAATGTCATCCCACCCAACAAGCATTAATATAAAGAAGTGTTAATTACCTTTTCTGGGTATGGACTGGCAAGAATTTTCTGGTAACTGGGTGCTGATTCCCAAACGTCCGATCGCGATCGTACATTTCTTAGGTGGGGCTTTTGTCGCCGCTGCTCCCCAAATTACCTATCGTTTATTATTAGAATACTTGGGCAAACAGGGCTATCTAGTAATAGCTACACCTTTTGTCAATACTTTAGACCATGCGGCGATCGCTAAAGATGTACTGCTCAATTTCGATCGCACTTTAGAACAATTGCGCCGTCGAGGATTACTGCGCCAAGGATATCTGCCTATTTATGGGATTGGGCATAGTATGGGTTGCAAATTACACTTATTAATTGGTAGCCTATTCCCCGTAGACAGGGCTGGTAACATTTTAATTTCCTTCAATAACTATGCTGCTAAAGATGCCATTCCCCTAGTCCAACAATTCAATTTAAGTAGCACTTTTAACGTGGAATTTACGCCTTCGCCTTTAGAAACTAAGAATATTATCCTGAGAGGCTACCAAATTCGACGTAATTTATTAATTAGATTTTCTGATGATACGATCGACCAAACTCCAGCCTTAACTCAATTGCTACAAAAACTCTTTCCCGATCTGGTTTTAGCCAAAACTTTAAAAGGTAGTCACTTAACACCTTTAGGGCAAGATATTAATTGGCAAACCGGACAGGTGTTTACTCCTTTTGATGCGATCGGACAATGGTTTAAGCAAGAAATTTATCGGGAACTCAATCAATTAAATTCTGTAATTTCTCATTGGCTTGACCCCTTATCTTCATTACCATAATGTTTAACCATTAGTAAGCAATTGCGATCGTCACTACTGCGGGTATAACTCAGAATATCTGTAGTTGCTTCTAATAGCCGCAAACCCCTTCCCCCACCAGAATCATTTTCATGATTCGTCGGCATCAGTTTGAGTTTTTCCTTCAAATCAAACGGAAAACCATAATCCCAAACTCGCATTTCTATAGAGTTTTCTGTAACTGTAACTTCAATATCAATTGGTACTTCCGAAGGTTTACTTTTATGAGCATGACGCACTGCATTGGTAAATGCTTCCGCCAAAGCAAGTTGACAGCGCAACCACACTTCTCTAGGAATTCCTGAATTATATAACCGATCGAACCAAGTCAGAACCTCAGTTAGCGCTTTTAAATCGGTCTTCAGTTGTATGCGACTTTTGCTTAAAGTTGACAATTTCACCAAACCCTTACCTTCAAGAATTCCCAGGTACTAATTTAGTTGATTCTTAGCCAAGAGTCCAATTGCATTTGTGATTTTATGTATAATTACAAGGAATGCTCTAGGACACCCAGGCAGAAATAATCCATTAGTTGAATAAAGGTGAAAAAAGTTTGTACAAGCTTTGTTTACCTTCTGCCTGGTAGCCTGGTAGCCTTCTTACACTAGTTTAACTCCTGCTAGTGCTATTATCTTAAATCTGCATCTCACCAACTTAGACACAAATTTTGGATAACTTTGGTTGAGGATTCTATATTAAGGCAATAGTATCATTACTTAGTCCATGTTTCAAATTCTCGTAGTTGATGACGATCCTGCTGTTCAGTTAATCCTGACAAGGTTGCTAAAAAAACAAGGTTATGATGTCACCGTAGCCAGCGATGGTGAATCTGGTTTAGAACAAGCGAAGCAATTACATCCAGCCCTAATTATTTGTGATTGGATGATGCCTCGTTTAGATGGAATTGAGGTTTGTCGGCGGGTGAAAGCTGACAAAGCACTTTCCACTACGTTTTTTATTTTACTAACTTCTTTGGGATCGATCGAGGATCGAGTCAGAGGATTAGACGCAGGTGCAGATGATTTCATTTCTAAACCAATAGAAGTGAATGAATTAAAAGCTAGGGTAAGGGCGGGATTACGACTACACCAACTAAGTCACGATTTACAAACCCAAAAGCGAATGCTAGAAGCGGAATGGGCGGAAGCTGCCGAATATGTCCGTTCTCTGTTACCAGAACCTTTAACTAAACCAGTAAATATTCAGTCTATATTTATTCCTTCTCAACGTTTGGGAGGAGATTGTTTTGATTATTTTTGGCTAGATGGGGATTCTTTAGCTATTTATTTGTTAGATACAGCTGGACATGGATTAAGAGCTACGCTACCTTCTATTTCTGTATTAAACCTTTTGCGATCGCGCACCATTCCTAATCTCAATTATCATCAACCTAGTGAAGTTTTAAGCGCTTTAAATCAAACTTTCCAATTAGCCTACCAAAATGACAAATATTTTACTATTTGGTACGGAGTTTACAATCAAGTCAGTCAACAATTAATTTATGCCAGTGCAGGTCATCCACCAGCAGTTCTCATCTCAGGAAATTCCCCTAATCGTAGACAAGTCCAATCTTTAAGAACGCCTGGTATGCCTATTGGAATGTTTCCCGATGTCATGTTTACTGATAAAATATGTAAGATTGAATCTCCTAGTAGTCTCTATATTTTTAGCGATGGGATTTATGAAATTCATCAACTAAATGGCAACCTCTGGTCTTTAGATGAATTTATTAATTTGTTAGCTAATACGAGCAATTCTAGTCAGTCTAATTTAGAGTCAATCTTGCAAACGGTGCGATCGATCAACCCCAAACCAATGTTTGATGATGACCTATCTATCTTAGAAATTCATTTTTAAATTACTAACTAACTGTTCGGCATTTAACTGCACAACAGTTGATGGAATTAGTCAGAATCTGATGAAATTATTGAATCATAATTCTTGATAAACTCATTGCGATCGGAGAAGATTTTAAAAACCTTATTCATACTGGTGAGATCGAATAACATCCTAACTTGATCGTTAATCGCACAAATAAATATCTTGGCTTTTGAAGCACGTACTGTTTTTAGTGCTATTACTAAAGAGCCTAATCCCGAACTATCCATAAAAGTCACATCTTGAAAATCGATCAAGACAACTTTAGTGCCCTTTTTTATCAAATCAGTTACTTCATCTCGGAATTTAGTACCTTGTTCGCCGTCTAAAATACCGATGGGTTGTAGAATTTTAAAATGAGGATCAGAATTCATATTGCTTATAAAATAGGTTTGTCTGAATGTTTGGGAGTTAACACAGCTAAAAATTTTTCTAATATTTAGCCGCTTTTTGTATTAGCTTAACGTTAATGTTGCTACTACTAGCATTTGACTTTACCACAAACAGTGCTTATTTAACTTTTACTTTGTCAAAGAAATCAGCTTCACTTTAGCGCGGTAGAGAAGTTTGTCGCCTTGACGGTAGCCAACATGAGTTACCTTGACAGGATCGCCTGGTTGTGCTGTTCCGTCTATGAGTTGATGCTGTTGGGGATCGAATGGTAGTTCTGCACCTACGGAAGCGATCGCCTCCACTCCCCATTCTCGCAAAAGTTGTTCCACAGGGCGTAACAGCGGCAACAATTTCACCGCTGGCGCTTGGGGGTTTTGTTGAGCAGCATAAGCTGCTGTAGGCCATTGTATCAGCCAAGATTCCAAAGTTTGCAGACTTTTTTGTTGAAACTCCTGCTGCAAAGTAAGTTTCTGTTCTGCGAGTTGCTTTTGTAATCTTTGGTATTCCTGTTCGAGTGCTGTTGATTTGTCTGATGACTCAGTAAATAGGAACTGCGAAGCCGAAAAAGCGGCTAAAAAGTCTTTTAGCGGCATTTGCAAGGTAGAACTCAGCTTAAGAATCGTCTCTACTTGCATTTGCATCACCTCACCGCGCCGCACTCGTTTGATTTGTCGTTCTGACACACCTGCTTTCTGACTCAGTGCTTTGAAACTGGAAACACCGATCGACTGCATTAGTTCTTGCAGTCGATCGGTGTAGTCTAGAAGCGGAGACTGATTCATTGGGGAATGGGACAGTTTTGAGTTTTGAGTTTTGAGTTTTGAGTTAGGAAGAAAGTTATGAGTTTTAAGTTATCTCCTCTGCCCCTTTGCCCCTGAAGCTTCTCTCAATTATGCAGAGTTTATTGATTAGTGAGAATGCTACGGAGCATCCAAGCTGTTTTTTCGTGGACGCGCAGGCGATCGGTCAACATATCTAAAGTAGATTGATCGTCGCCCCGTTCCGCAGCTGGATAAATAGAACGAGCAGTTTTAGCTACGGCTTCATTACCTTCTACCAGCAAGCGTACCATTTCCTCTGCACTAGGTACATCTTTAGTTTCAGGAATTGAGCTTAACTGAGCAAAGGTGCTGTAAGAACCGGGCGCAAACACACCCAAAGATCTGATTCTTTCAGCAATTATATCCACTGCGGCAGCTAATTCGGTGTACTGCATCTCAAACATGGTATGCAGTGAGGGGAATAGTGGGCCTGTGACGTTCCAATGAAAGTAATGTGTTTTTAAGTAAAGTGAGTAGGTGTCAGCTAACAGGCGCGAAAGTCCGTTCGCAATTTCTTGACGGGCTTCTTCATCAATGCCGATATTTAAAGGTAAGGATTTTGATTGTACTTGCATGATTTTCTCCTTTATTTTTATGGATTAGGGACTGGGGACTGGGGACTGGGGATTGGGAAGAGGTAGGGGGATGGGGGGAATTTCTAGCTCCAGATTTCTCCCCATCTCCCCATCTCCCCATCTCCCCATCTCCCCATCTCCCCATCTCCCCATCTCCCCATCTCCCCATCTCCCCATCTCCCCATCTCCCCATCTCCCCATCTCCCCATCTCCCCATCTCTTCAAGCTAGGTGCATTTTTAAGACTGAAGCGGGTGCTTTACGAATGCGGCAAAGAATGGTTTCTTTACCTAGTTTTTGGCAGGCTTCGTAGCGGTGACAGCCGGAGAAGCCGTAGTATTTTCCTTCTACTTCCAAGATATCGATCGGTTCTTGTTGACCGATCTCTTGGATTGATTTCATTAAATTTTCTACTTTAGCTGGGTCTGTTTGCCTAATTAAAGGACGACGTATGTCTTTCAGGGCAATTTCCTGTACTCTTACCATTGGATTTGTTGCTGTTTGTTTTCTCTCTTAGATAAATCATAGTCGTTATGAGTTTGAATTGCAAGTAGTTTGTTTTCCGCAAGTATCGGGTAATCTATTCGGAAGTGAGCGATCGCAAAACAGCCATGAAAACTCGCACCTGTAATGTCGGAGAGATGCAGAAGCGCACTAAGCCAACAGCTTGGGCGTGGTTAATTAACAGTTGCCGTGTCGTAGTTACCGTAACTTGTGTTGTGGGGATGGCGACACCCGGACTAACCCAACAGCGGGGAGTCAATAATGATGTGGAACTACAAGTGGGGATCGTACAGCGATTTGGGGAAGATCCCCAGGATCAAATTACCTTGGAGGCGACTCAAGGCGATCGCTTAACCCTGCGCTTTCTAGCGGGGAACATGAAACCCACCACCCTAACAGCAGACAAAATCCAATTACAAATTGCCATGCAACCTTTATCGCAAGCGATTTTAGACGAAAGGGTTGTGTTAAGCAATCACCCCAACTTTGAAACAGCGGAAGATGCGGCAAATTCTTGGCGCAGTCGCGGGATTCAGGTAGAAATTGCCCAACCGACGAATCGTTGGCAAGTTTGGGCGAAACGAGATATTTATAGTGGCCCTGTAGTGCGGCGTTTGTTGCTGCAAACTATTCAAGCTCAAGGCGTGCGAACTGCTTACATAGATACAAAAGTTGTCGATCGCGTACCGAAAGTATTTTGGGCAGTGAATGGGTTGGGTTACAATCGCCAAAATGTAGAGATTTCGAGCCAAAGAAACTTAGTGCGGGTGAATTCAGGTAAAACTGAGCGTTCGGCCCGATTGTACTATGGAGCGCTGAAAATTCAGCCTAATTCTTACGGCAATTACACTTTAGTAAATCAGGTGCCGCTGGAAATTTATTTGCGGGGTGTCGTACCTTATGAAATTGGAGGGAATGCGCCGAGTGCGGCAGTAGAAGCGCAAGCGATTATTGCCAGAACTTATGCGCTGCGGAATTTGCGACGGTTCGCGGTTGATGGTTATGAACTTTCTGCTGATGTTCATTGCCAAGTTTATTTCGGTTTGCAAGGTGCAACGGCGAATACCGATCGCGCGATCGCAGCCACTAAAGGTTTAGTCCTCATCTACAATAATGAGTTAGTCGATGCACTATATTCTTCTACTACAGGTGGAATTACAGCGGGTTTTAATGATGTTTGGAACGGGCCCGATCGACCTTATTTACAATCAGTACTCGATAGCACCAAAAATGTTTGGGATTTATCGCGGTACAGTTTAGCCAAAGAACAAAACTTGCGCCGATTTATTAGCTTAAAACAAGGTTTCAACGAAGAACAGGTTTCGTTATTTCGCTGGCGTTACGAAAGTAGACTACCCGATATCGCCCAGCAATTGCAAAAATACTTGGAATCGAAAAAACACCCCCTCGCCAACTTCCAAAGCATTCAAAAAATGGAAGTAACGCAGCGGGCGCAAAGCGGGCGAATTTTGAAAATGAATGTCTACACCGATAAAGGTATTGTCGAATTACATAAAGAAGAAGTGCGTAGCGCTTTTAAACCTCCGCGCAGCAGCTTTTTCTACTTAGACCCGCTGAAAAATCAAGACCAAGAATTGATCGGCTATGCTTTTGTTGGTGCGGGTTTTGGTCACGGAGTTGGCTTAAGTCAAACGGGTGCTTCGGAGTTGGCTAGACTTGGTTGGTCAAGTCAGCGGATTCTCAATTTTTATTATCCTGGTACCCAATTAGAACGACTCAATTCCTCAATTGTTTTTTGGCAGGAACCATGATCCAATTTTAGATTTTGGATTTTGGAACTACTATTGAAATCATAAATTTAGCAGCAGTAGTTAGCCATCAGAAAGCTGATAACTAACTACTGGAATTCACTGAATTTAGTAGATATCTTCTTCTTTGTGGGTTTCGATCGTACAATCCGATTTGGGATAAGCTACACAGGTGAGAACATACCCTGCTTCAATCTGGTCATCATCTAAGAAAGACTGGTCGGATTGGTCAACTGTACCACTGATAATTTTGCCAGCACAAGTAGAGCAAGCGCCTGCACGACAAGAGTAGGGTAGGTCAAGTCCTTTTTCTTCCGCAATGTCAAGGATATATTCATCTTCGGGTACTTCAATTGTTGTATTTAAACCTTCGGCTTCGTTAATTAACGTAACCTTGTAAGTTGCCATATATCAATCCTCTCACTATTCTAAACGGCGGTATACGTTTTCCTTAAGCAGTCCTAGCAGGATGAATTTGCTAGGTTATGCGATCGGACTCTTTCACCTTCTTGATACTACGTGAAAACTCAAGAATTTTGATAGCGAATTAGCACTTTGAGTAAATGGGATTCGTAATTAAATCTGCTAATCTTATCCTGATTACTTATACTTATTGCAGAAAGCAATAAATTTGAGGTTATATCGTTTCTCTTTGAGTTGGCTATAGATAGCTGATGTTGCAGTTGCTCTGAATAGAGACAATGTAGCCAAATTTAGAAAGAATCGATATAACCTCTGGGATTCTCCGTATTTAGTACAGTTCTTCTTCTTGGTGAGTTATAATCGTACAGTCAGAAGCGGGATAGGCTACACAGGTGAGAACATAGCCTGCTTCAATCTGGTCGTCATCTAGGAAGGACTGGTCGGATTGGTCAACTGTACCAGCGGTAATTTTGCCAGCACAAGTAGAGCAAGCGCCTGCGCGACAAGAATAGGGTAAATCAAGACCAGCTTCTTCTGCTGCGTCAAGGATATAAGTATCATCGTCACATTCAATGGTTTGATTTATATTCTCGGCTTCGTTAACTAAAGTAACCTTGTAAGTAGTTGCCATGTATCAATCCTCTCAAGTATTCTCAACGGCAGTATAAGTTTTCCTTAAGCAGTCCTAGCTAGGTTCTGCGCTCGGATTTCCATCACCTTCTTGATACTACGTGAAAAGTCAAGAATTTTGATAGCGAATTAGCACTTTGAGTGAATGGGATTCGTAATTAAATCTGCTAATCTTATCCTGATTACTTATACTTATTGCAGAAAGTGGCAACTTCGGTTTTACTATCTGTTTTTCTGCCAATTTCCTTGTATGCTAGACCAGATTGCCATGTTGTACTAACTTAAGTCCTAAGTCTTGAAAGATGAGTGCTTCTGCCCATTCTGTTACAGTACCTCTGAGGGTAGGTTTAGTCGGTACGGGTTATGCTGCTAAACTGAGAGCCGAAACTCTGCTATCCGATCCTCGCACCCAGTTGGTAGCGGTGGCTGGTAATACGCCAGAAAGAACTGAGTCTTTTGCTCAAACTTACCAAGCAGAGGCGGTGTTAGGCTGGCAACAACTGATTCAGCGTCCTGATGTGGATTTAGTGATAGTCTCTACTATTAATAGTGAGCATGGTGCGATCGCTCATGCTGCTCTTTGTGCTGGCAAGCACGTAGTTGTAGAATACCCCCTCTCTCTCCATCCTTGGGAAGCAGAAGAACTAATCTCTTTAGCTGCCAATGTTAACAAACTATTGCACGTCGAACATATTGAACTACTCGGAGGATTGCACCAAGCATTACGGGAAAATCTAGACGCGATCGGTACGCCATTCTACGCCCGTTATACTACCATTAATCCGCAAAAACCCGCACCACGTAAGTGGACTTACCATCATACTCAGTTTGGTTTTCCTTTCGTTGGCGCTTTGTCACGACTGCACAGATTAATTGATTTATTCGGTAAAGTAGCAACTGTTAGTTGTGAAAGTCGCTTCTGGGAAAATGATTCTGAATATTACACCGCCTGTCTTTGCACCGCCAAATTACGCTTTACCAGCGGGTTAATTGCCGAAGTAGTATATGGTAAAGGCGAAGTTTTTTCCCAAGCTAGTCGTCCTTTTGAAGTTTACGGCGAAAACGGTTGTTTAATGTTTAATGGCGATGAAGGTTATCTAATTCAAGGAGAAGAAAAAACTTCTATAAATGTTGGTAGTCGTCGTGGCTTATTTGCCAAAGAAACCAAAATGGTATTAGATTGTTTAACTGAAGGCACAGCTTTATATGTAACACCAGATGTTAGTTTGTACACTTTAAAAGTAGCTGATGGGGTGCGTCGATCGTCAGAAACCGGAAAAATAATCGAAATCTTATGAAACTGGCTAAACAAAATTCTCAGTTATCTCTGCCTTGGTTTAGTTTCGGAATTTTAGCAATCATGGGTTTGTCATTCGCCCTACATTTTTGGGGACTTGGCAGATTCAATATGCTAGTATTTGATGAAATTTATTATGTGAAATATGCCAATAATTATTTGACTAATCAACCACTTTTTGATGCTCATCCTCCTTTAGGAAAATATATGATCGCTGTGGGAATGTGGCTAGGTAGTCACATTTTAGGCAAAGATTTAGATATATCTGGTACAGAAATTTATCCTTGGGTTTATCGTTGGATGAATGCTTTCACAGGGTCTTTCTTTCCCTTAGTTGTGGGAGGAATAGCTTACCTCTTAAGTAACCGACGCAGCTATACTTTAATTGCTAGTTTATTTATGACTGTGGATGGTTTATTTTTAGTAGAATCTCGCTATGCACTGATTAATATTTATTTAGTAATGTTTGGCCTTTTAGGTCAGTTATTCTTGTTAATAGCTTTAGCTAATCGGGGGAAAAATCGGCAAATTTGGTTATTATTTAGCGGGATTGCTTTAGGTGCATCGACAGCGGTTAAGTGGAATGGATTAGGATTTTTGTTAGGAATTTATATTTTATGGTTGTTGGCTAATTTTTTACAACTTTTCTGCAAAAATCGGGCTGAAAATTCGCCCCAAGTGTCTAGTCAGCGATTTATAGGAAAGTCTGTTAAAGACAGTATTTTACAAAATCTTACTGAAATTAACTTTTTACAAATCGTATTTTTTTTAGCAGTAATTCCAGCTATAGTTTATGCTTTGACATGGATTCCCCATTTAGAGATTAATCAAGATACTAATTTTGTGAAAGTTCATCAACAGATGATGGGATTTCACCAAAATATGAAAAGTGGGCCAAAAGTGCATCCTTATTGTTCTAGTTGGTATACTTGGCCTTTAGTAATTCGTCCAGTTGTTTATCTTTTTGAAAAGTCAGCTACTAGTGCTAAAGCTGCTGCTTTACCGCCTTTGCCTCCGGGAATTAAAGAGGCTACTTACACTGTTTATGGAATGGGAAATCCGGTTTTATGGTGGTTCTCTACTTTGGCGATTTTGCTGTTAATTAGTTTGTTAGTGAAACGAGTTTGGATTTGGTGTAAAACTGCGTTTAATCGGGGAATTTTGCCAATTAATGATTATGATTACTTTCCTCAAAATAGGGAAATGTGGTTAGTTACTTATGTGGTAGTTAATTGGTCGGCACATTTTTTACCTTGGATAAAAGTGACACGCTGTACTTTTATTTATCTTTATATGAGTGCGGCGGTATTTGCTTTTTTGGGTTTGGCGTGGTTGGTCGATCGCTGGTTGCAAAGTTACCAACTTCGCTTGAGAATCATGGGTGTAACGGTAATTTTTCTAATTTTGGCAGCTTTTGTATTTTGCTTGCCAATCTTTTTAGGTTTACCTCTGTCATTACCACAATATCAACTGCGGATCTGGTTAAATAGTTGGATATGATTTAAAGTTAGTGTTAAGTTAATTTGAGGTGCTATCATGCCAGAACAATCTTCTCATCAATCATCGGGACAAATTAGTGTAGACGAATTAGCTAATTATTTGGCAAATTCTCCAGAGGGATTACAACTTGTGGATGTGCGAGAACCGCAGGAAATAGCGATCGCCAATTTAGCAGGTTTTCAAAACTTCCCCTTAAGTCAATTTAACTTATGGTCAGAAGATATTAAAAACCGCCTTAATCCAGATGCAGAAACTCTGGTTCTTTGTCATCATGGAGTTCGATCGGCGCAAATGTGCCAATGGTTAATTAGTCAAGGTTTTACTAATGTGAAAAATATTGTGGGTGGGATTGATGCCTATTCAATAGCAGTCGATCGCAAAGTCCCTCGATATTAAAAACTACCAGCAGGCAGAAGGCGAAGTAAAGAAGGTTTATCCAAACCTTTGTTACCTGTTTTTAACAGTATAGTTCTGCCGCACTATTTGAGAAATTTTAGCAGCTAAAAAAAACTACAATTAACCTAAAACCGAGTTATATTAAATAAAATATGGTTTAAATCGCGGCTTTTTTTTGTAAATCAAATTAAATTGCTCTTTTGCTCAAATAAACTATGCAAATCCATTTAACTAACCGACAACAGCATATCCTTTGGGCAACAGTTCGTCATTATATAGCAACTGCGGAGCCAGTAGGATCGAAAGCTTTAGTAGAAGAGTATAATCTCAGTGTTAGCCCAGCAACTATCCGTAATGCAATGGGTGTTTTGGAAAAGGTAGGATTACTCTATCAACCTTATACTTCTGCGGGTAGAGTTCCTTCTGATTCTGGTTATAGAATTTACGTAGATCGACTGATTACGCCTGATGAGGCGGTGGCGCGACAGGTAGAACAAGTACTCCAAGATAAATTGAATCGGGATGATTGGAGTTTTGAGGCGTTGTTACAAGGTGCAGCGCAAATTCTTGCCACTCTTAGCGGTTATATTACTTTAATTACATTACCTCAATCACGCAGAAATTTAGTGAGATATTTACAATTAGTGCAGGTCGATCCGGGAAGAGTAATGTTAATTGTGGTGACGGATAGTTATGAAACTCAATCGGTGTTGATGGAGTTACCACAAAGGGAAAATTATCAACCAGATGCCGAGGCGATCGATCGCGAATTACAAATTCTTTCTAACTTTTTGAATTCGCAAATTAGAGGCCGATCTCTTTCCGAATTAGCTACATTAGACTGGACACAATTAGACCGACAATTTCAACAATATGCTGACTTTTTACGCGATTTACTCACGGAAGTAAAACGGCGTACAAAACCACCAGCTGTTACCCAAATTTTAATTCGTGGCGTATCTGAAGTATTGCGTCAACCAGAATTTTCGGAGTTACAACAAGTAAAAATGTTAATGCACTTGTTGGAAGAAGAACAAGACCAACTTTGGCCTTTAATTTTTGCAACTAAGGAATCAGAAAATTCTGGAAAGCGTGTCACAGTGAGAATTGGATCGGAAAATCAATTAGAACCAATTCGTACTTGTACGCTAATTTCTGCTAATTATTGTCATGGTTCAGTTCCGGTGGGAAGTGTGGGTGTTTTAGGCCCGACAAGAATGTTGTATGAAAATGCGATCGCAGTCGTAGAAGCAGCAGCAGATTATTTATCAGAAGCGTTAAGTTAGTATTTTTTGAACTACTCTAAGCACAGAGAAAAAAGAAGGGGAATTGTGATTAGAAAAATTAGTTTTTGGTTAATTTGGTTAGGGTTTATTGGTTATGCTTCTTTCTTAGCACCACCCCAACAACCAGGCACTTTTGAGTTAATTAAAAATCTTTCCATTGGTCAATTCGCCGGAATTAATCCTTTGATTATAGCAGTGTTTTATATTATGGGCGTTTGGCCGATGATATACAGCTGCTTACTCTTTTTTGATGGCAGAGGACAAAAGGTAAAAGCTTGGCCTTTTGCTACTGCTTCTTTAGGTGTAGGTGCATTTTCTCTGTTGCCTTATTTAGCTTTACGAGAACCAAATCCCGAATTTACTGGCAGCAAAGATAATTTTTTGAAAGTATTAGATTCTCGGTGGACAGCAATTTTGCTTAGTTTGATTACTGTAGGTTTAATTGCTTTTGGTTTAATAGCTGGAGATTGGCAAAATTATATTCAACAGTGGCAAACTAGCCGTTTTATTCATGTGATGAGTTTAGATTTTTGTCTGCTTTGTTTGTTATTCCCCGCACTTTTGGGAGATGATATGGCAAGGCGAGGTATGAGTAATTTGGCTATTTTTTGGGCGGTTTCTTTCCTGCCTTTGTTTGGCCCTCTTGCCTATCTTTGTTTGCGTCCTACCCTGTTAGAAAACCAGGAAAAATCATCGACAAAAGTTCTCGATTCTACAGTTTAAAGTGATTTCAAAAAAGATCTAAATCAAGCTAATCTTTATTTTGACGATGCTTATTTTTATCAGAATAATTACGAAACATAGCGATCGAACCTGCATCACCACCCTAGAAAAATTTTATCAGCAGGCGATCGACACAACTGACCAAAGATAGACGTAATCTTCCCAGTCTCTCACTTTGAGTAAAAACCCGGTTTCTTCAAGAAACCGGGTTTTTAATTTTAGAGTGTTGTTTGATTAAACTTTAATTCCAGTTCCGAATAGTTTCTCTGAGAATAGTTTGACCATTTTGGGTAACTCTCAGTTCATTTGGAGTCAGGATATAACGGGTGTTGCCATTAACAGCAACGTAGCGATCGCGTTCATATCTTTGCAAAGGCAATCTAATTCTCCCACTACCATTTTTTGACTCACCAATGTATGTTCCGGGAAAATTGCCACCACAAATTGAGATTACATAACTTGCTGTTTCTGCTGTGACAAAAGTGCTTTCTCTGTTCCGACAACCTCTAGTTACAACAGTGTCATCACCACTAGCAGCCAAGATTCTTTCATTGAGAATTGTTCTCCCATTTTGACTTACTCTCAATTCATAAGGAGTGATGGCATAAATTGTGTTTCCGTTAGCTGCAATGTATCGATCGCCGCTTCTGCGTGTCAAAGGAACGGTAATTCCACCGCTACCATCTTTCGCCGCCCCAACATAATAACCTAAAGAATTCCGCGCATCTCCAGAACAAATTGTCACGTAATAATTTGGAGTTTCAAAAGTGCGATCGACTGTAGAACGACGAGTCGGACAATTTGCCTGTGCTACTAAGAAAGAGTCTCTAATTTTGGTTCCGTTTTGCTCGGAATTACTGAGTGCTTTAACGCCTAAAGTCGGAGCTAAAAACAACAATGTGGTTGCACTCGCCAAAGCTAATTTTAACACTTTAGAGTTGTTTAATTTAAGTTGCATAATTTCAAATCTACCTTAATTTCGGGATGAGTTTGTGATTATTTTGCAAAAATTATTGATGAGCTATTGCTCACTAATCTATATATTCAAATTCCCCAAAACCATTTCCGTAAATTTACTGAAAATTTTCTTAGGTATCCAATCTAATTCAGCAATAACTAACAGCTGATTAAGAAAAGGGAAAATGGCACCTAGAAAGGATGCCTTCTAAGATTGGGTAATTTCCCTTTTCCCTTTCTCTCTCCTAAATTTTCCCCAATCCTTGATTGCTTGTGAATACACTTTGGTATCATTAAATTCCAAAAAGAGGGCAATAAATTTTTAACCTTCATACTCAGTATCAATTTCTATATCCAAAGTTTCTTCATCTACTCGTATATATAACACATTAGGGCGACAACAAACTTGGCAATCTTCAGTATATGTCTGTTGTCCACCTGCACTCAAATCAACAAATGTTAAGTTTGGTTCGCCACAGTAAGCACAAAAATATTCCGCCGTTGTTTGCATTTTTATTGTAATCTTTTAAATAATTACTTACTTTTCACATTCCCGTTTCGTTACTTCATGGCGATAACGAAACATATCAATTAGTCGCGCTTTTACCCACCATTCTAAAAGTAATTCTGCCATTAATCCACCTGGCAATTCGTAATCTATTTGATCTGTGAGTCTGGTTTTCCCGTTTTCTTCTGTAAATAAATGTCGATGTACCCAACTTTCCATCGGTCCACTGATTTGTCTATCAGTAAAGAAACGATTTTTTTCGCATTCAATATGCCTTGCTACCCATTTTACAGGAAATGTGCCGATCGAAATGCGAAATTCGGTAATTGCACCCACATCTAAACCCCCCTCTCGACGAACTATTTCCACAGGTTGCCAAGGGGGAGTCAGAATTTGTAAAATGTCTAATCTTTCGTGAAAGTTCCAGACAACTTCCACTGGTGCATCAATCAATGAGGAGTACTTAAAGTGCAGCATGAGAGTATTTTATCAGTCAAGAGAACAATGGATAATTCATAAATGGTAGGGACAAACGATGAATTATCGTTTCCATTGTGCCCTTTCTCTGGCAATAACTCGCCCTTTTTGGGTAACTATTAATTCAGTCCGAGTCAGAGTATAACGGGTATCACCATTAACCGCTACAAATCTGTCTCTAGTATAAGTTTGCAAAGGTAAAGAAATACTATTTCCTCCATTTTTTGCCATGCCAACATAAGTATTTGGATTGTCACCACCACAAATATAAACTAAATAACTTTTAGTTTCTGCACTTACAAACTGACTACCTCCGCTATTTTCGCAAACAGAAGCTGCTTGGGCAATTTCTATGCTGTTAGCTTGAACTGGATTAATTTTAGCTATTTCTAAGATTGGTAATAAGCACAAAGATGTACTAAAACCTATACAGATTTGTCGGAAGAATTTTATAGATGGCATAGATTATTTTCTCCTTATTAGATTAAGAGTAAAATTCAACACTTTTAGATGACTACTAGACTACTCTTCTAATTCTGCTGTTGCCTATTATTCTTAATATTTCTTTGAAAAGTTAAGGATTAAGTTTCAACTTTTGTTTGAGGAAAATTGGCGATCGCCATGCTACGATGTTTTTGCAATGTTGCTACTGGCAATGGCCCTTGTAAGTGACTCCAAGGCAACACTTGCTCTAAATCCCAGTTACCATGAACATAATAATCTAATTCGGGTAATTTTCCCCGCAATTCTTTAAAAGCGCGACGATAACTACCCAAGGAGTCGCCATAATCACGAGTTAATTCTAACAGATGGGAGAGTCTGCGATCGCCCCTAGAAATCAAAGCTTGAATTACCGACCAATTATAACTCTCTGGACGAAATTCTATCCCTTGCGCTTTTAAATTTTTCTCTAAATACTTCAATCTTTTTTCTGCTTGTTTATTCACCCCAAACCATTGAAAAGGTGTGTGTGCTTTCGGAACAAAAGTGCTACAACCTAAAGTTAATCTTAATCCAGGTGCAGCTTTTTTAATTTCTCGCATCATCGATACAGTTGCATCTAAATCAGCAACCTCTTCCCCTGGAACACCCACCATGCCATAAAGTTTTATTCCTTTTAAACCACCAGCTTTCGCATTAATAGCTGCTTGGATGATTTCGTCATTTTGCAATTTTTTATTAATAATTTCCCGCAATTTTTCCGAACCACTTTCAACCGCTATGGTGAGCGATCGAGTATCCCTTTTTGCTAATATTTCCGCCAACTTTTCCGTCACCGTATTGGTTCGCACTGAAGCAATACTTAACCGCACATTATCATACTTTGGTTTTGCTAAATAATCCAACAAAATTTCAAACTCTGGATGCTGAGTTACCGACGCGCCAAGCAATCCTAATCTATCAGTTACTTCTAAACCTTTCTCAATTGCCGGAATTAAAGAACCTTCTAAACTCGCAGTACGAAAAGGCAAAGTTAAATAACTCGCTAAACAAAAGCGGCACATTTCAGGACAACTGCGGACAACTTCCACCATATAAATATTTTCCCAAGCTGCTTTTTCTGTAACTACAGTAGAAGCAGATAACGTATTTCCCCGATAAGTTTGCTTTTCAATTTTGGCAGGAATTTTATCATTAATTGGTTGAATTGATTTAATTAAACCTGTAGCATCTCGATAGGTAACTTCATATAAACTAGGAACATAAACCCCTGGAACTTGGGCTAATTTTTCCAGCTTAGTTGATCGATCGGCATGACGAACTTCTTGGTAAGCATCAATAAAATTATCCAGAAGATTTTCCCCATCTCCTAACAAGATTACATCGAAAAAATCAGCAAAAGGTTCTGGATTAGCAGTTAAAACAGTGCCACCACCAAATATTAGCGGATGTGAATCAGTACGTCTAGATGAACGCAAGGGAATTTCCAAAAATTCTAGTAAATTTAGGATATTAATATAATCAAGTTCCCAAGACACAGAAAACCCAACTAATTCAAGATTTCTGGGTAATTGTTCGTGAATATCAGTAAATAATCGGTTGACTTCTAAATCAGAACGCATTGCCAAAGTTGCCCAGACAATTTGGTAGCCAAGGCTAGTTATTCCCACCGTATACTCATTAGGAAAAGCAAAGATAGTGGGAATAGCATCAGTGTTTGGTGTTGCTTTTGTAAATAGCAACCGTTCAGCAGCAAATATATTGGAGTTCACAAGCAATCAATTTCAACAGAATAATTCTTACTCATATCTGATCTTAAGCGATAGAATTAGCAGGTTAAAAATTAAGGTGAGGAAATTAGCCGCAATAACAGGCCAAGATTGGATGAAAATACCGTACAGTAACCATAAAAATACTCCCGTACAAAAGGTCAGTAACATTAAGAAAGAAACATCTCCTGCTGACTTTGTTTGCCAAGTTTTTATCAACTGCGGTACAAAAGCAATTGTAGTTAAAGTGGCAGCAATAAATCCCAAAAGGTCAATGTTTTTCATGAATGCACCCGATTTAGGGGAAAAGGGAGAAATAAAGTTTCTGTTTCAATATAACAATATCCCACAATCCAAGTAGCTTTTTTAGCCTTAGAAAGTTGGGATACATAAGGATTTATTTAATTTTCCCAGCGCAGAGCGACAGAAATAACAATACAGTTAAAAACAAGTAAAAAGATTATTGTACAAATCTTTTTTCTTTCTGCCTTCTGCCTTTTTGTAGTAATTAAAGAGTTTCAATTATTTAACTTGAAACTTTTGCGTTTCCCGCTTAGATTGATCTTCTGATAATGAGAAGGAAACTTCATAAGTTCCAGGTATCCAAGTTTTTGCTGGAGCTAAAGCAGTGGTGATTTGGCTTTGATCTAATTTGGTTGTAAATTCTTTTTCATAGATCCGAACATTTTTGGCTGTTGGGCTTTGAGTTAAGCGCCACAGTACTTTCACTTTTGTTCCTTCTACAGCATTATCTAATTTGGCTGTAGCAAATATTCGGGGAGTGGTGGGTTGAAAAGTATTTTGATTTTTCTCGCAACCTTCTGAAGGATTGGGCTTTTCGCAGACTGACACTTCGCTAATGCTTGGCCCCCACAAATTAAATTCACAACTAACTAGCATTGAAGCAGTACCGATAATAGCGGCTAATGTTTTAACGTTCATCCTCAGAGAACTCCTTGAATTATGAGTATTCTTTCGCCTACCAGATTTTGATTTTAAATATGGTATGTGGAAATTGACAAGACAAACTACTCTGTAATTATCTTGATAAAAGCAGCAAGATATAGAATATTCGGCTTGGCTAATTCCTGTCAACGCGATCGCAAAGTATCGTGATTCTGACACCGATCGTCAAACCCATGCGATGATTAGGTATCGGAACTTACGAGTAAACAAAATCGGCTTATCATTTGGTTGTAGGCTAATTGACCACAAGCAAAGACTGAATTAACCTAAAGAGTGTTTAAAGTGAAGAGATGAGCTAAAATTTTAACTCATATAGTGACTCGCTCTGATTCCCGATGGTCTAGTACGGAGAGGTATGGGGCGCAAATTCAATAAATAAACAGAAAATAAAACGAATTAGTTTAAATTCGGCCTAAGTCGTGTGTGAGGCAGTATCGTGACCAAATTTATTCCCAACCTGCAAGAAATTTCGACCAAGTTCAGTGGTTCTGAATCAGAACCGGAACAGACCTTTAGCAGAGAAACAGAAATTGAGCAAACTACCACCTATCAAGAGGTGACAAAGGATGATTCTGCAATTTCCCCGGAAACTTCCTCAGAACCGCTCGAACCTAATGAAATGACCAGTTTAGAAGAATTGGGGAGTTGGGGGGCGGCGGCGGAAGCAGAAATAGCTGCGGAGGAAAAAGGGACTCAAGAGTGGGAAAAGGGTAGTAACAATCTGCTGAGTAAGTTGGAGCGGACTACTAGAGAAATTGCGACTAAACTACATATTCCTGAATCTGTTCTGAATTTATCTTGGTTAAACCGCAATAATCCAGTGTATCGGACAAAAAAATTCTGGATTATTACAGGAACAGCGGTTACATTAAGTGGTGGCGCAGTGGCTATAGGAGTTACTTGGTGGACGTTGGAGCGCAACTTGCCTTCGCCTAATGATGTTCTAACTTTTGTCCGCGATGGAACTCTGACGATTAAAGCAGAAGATGGCAAAATTCTGCAACAGATCGGCCCAGCTACCAGAGAGAAACTGCCTTTGGAGCAAATGCCGCCACAATTGGTACAAGCCTTTATTGCTTCGGAAGACCGCCGTTTTTACCAACATCGGGGAGTAGATTGGCAAGGTGTGGGACGGGCTATTGTGTCCAATATCAGTGCGAGAAATGTGGTGGAAGGTGGTAGTACCATTACGCAACAGTTGGCAAGAATTGTGTTTCTCAATCAAGAACGCAGCATTTCTCGGAAGGTTCAGGAAGTGATGCTGGCGCAGAAGATTGAGAAAGAGATGAAGAAAGAAAAGATTCTGGAGCGCTATTTAAATTTAGTTTATTTGGGTGAAGGCGCTTATGGAGTGGCTGATGCGGCTTGGGTTTATTTCAGCAAATCGATTAATGATTTGAATTTGCCAGAGATAGCGACGATCGTGGGAGTGACACCTGCACCTTCAACTTTTTCTCCTTTAGCCAATCCTAAACTAGCTTTAGAAAGACGTAATATCGTGTTAAGCCGCATGGCTGATGCAGGTCATATCACTAAAGACCAAGCAAAAGCTGCTGCGGCTGAACCTTTAGCGCTGAAGCCAGCGGCACCAAAACGACTGTCCACAGAAGCGGCTTATTTTACTTCCTACGTGCAACAGGAATTACCGAAGTATGTGCCGCAAGATGCGATCGAAGCAGGTGGTCTAATCGTAGAAACTAGCCTCAATCCTCAGTGGCAAAAAGTAGCCGAGGAAGTGGTCGATCGAGTAATCAGCGAAAACGGAAAAGCACAAGGCTTTCAACAAGCAGCCTTAGTCGCTATCGACCCCCGCAATGGTGAAGTTAAAGCAATGGTAGGGGGAACAGATTTTGACAATACTCAATTTAATCGCGTTACCCAAGCTCAACGCCAACCTGGGTCAACATTTAAAGGATTTTTATATACTACGGCGATCGCAGGGGGCATCTCTCCCTATCGGGGTTACTTGGATGCGCCTTTTGAGGTAGATGGTTACGCGCCGAAAAACTATAACGATGACCATCGCGGTTGGATCTCAATGCGAGATGCCCTCACTTCATCAATTAACACAGTGGCTGTAAAAGTGTTAATGAATACAGGATTTCAACCTGTAATTGACATTGCCCACAAAATGGGCATCAAGTCAGAACTTAAGCCTACTTATTCCCTGGCTTTGGGTGCTTCGGAAGTTAATCTTTTAGAATTGACTTCCGCTTATGGCACTTTTGCGGCTAAAGGGATGCACTCTCCAGTTTACGGAATTCGGCGGGTAATTAACAAACAGGGTAAAGTGGTTTTTGAAGCCAAGCCACAGATGGAAAAAGCTTTGGATGAAGAAACATCTGCGATTATGAGTTGGATGCTGGAAGATGTGGTTAATGATGGTACAGGTCGTCCGGCACAGTTGTTCGATCGCGAAGTTGCAGGCAAAACAGGTACTTCCGATCAAGCCCGCGACCTTTGGTTTGTCGGTTACATTCCCCAGTTAGTCACAGGAGTTTGGCTAGGAAACGATGATAACTCGCCAACTTGGGGAACTAGTGCTACCGCAGCCCGCACTTGGAATAAATTCATGGTGAAAGCGGTGCAAGATATCCCGATCGAGAAATTCCCTGAACGTCCTAAACTGGAAGGTCGCAAGGGTATAGTAGCTCTCCAACCAATCAAACCGAAAAAAATCTTGAATATTCGGGATACGGACATCGCCAATACAAAAGAGGATAGCAACAGGGAACAAGAAAGTAAGTCCAAGTCCCGAAGACAAGTCAGCACAGATACAACCAGCAGTAGCAGTAGTACGCCCACAGTTTTCCGTTCCCGTCGTCGTCAGGACACTACGGTTGCCTCTAATTCTTCTAGTAGTAAAACCGAAGATACACCCCGTCCCCGTCGTCGTCGGTATACTCAAAGCAATGACGATTCTAACTCCAGCCAAGCCACCTACCGTCCCCGTCGTCGTCGGTATACTCAAAGCACGGCTGGTAGTAGTGGTTCAAGTAGTACCACTACTACCAGCTATCGTTCCCGTCGTCGCTCTTACCAATCTGACAATAGCAGTTCTGAAACACAACAGCCTGTACGTCGGAGACGCAGGAATGTCGAACAGTCCAACAGTACGGCAGCCTACCAACCTCGACGCTCTCGTAGAACCTACAACAATTCTAGTGGCTCTCGAGCTTCTAGACCTCGCTCCAGGCAAACTACTCAGCAGGCAGCACCCGCACCCGCACCTGCACCCGCACCTTCACCTAGTTTTGAGCTAAATACTCACCAAATTAGATAAGGGACTGGATCAGGATTTATGGATTTACATGATGAGCAGGATTAATCAAGAACTCCGATCGGGATTTACAGATTTACAAGATTTCGGGATTTTCATTTTAATTAATCAAGAAATCTTGCAAATCCTTAAATCTCGATCGGAGTTCTGAGTTAAATAATTTCCCAAGAGTCCCCTTGTCCCCTTGTCCCAAAAGTTACCTCTGCCTTTTAGCCTCGAACTTCTGGAGGATGATTATTTTGTTTAATTCTTTATACTTTAGATTAGGTGAAAATTTAAGGAGTTGTTAGAAGATGAGTCTACTTATGGAAGCTGCAACTAGTGCAGCTAATAATGCAGCTAATGCCCCACATTTTCCTGTGTCTGCTATTTTAGTTTATGTGGTGGGATTTATTGCTGCTGTGACGATCGGCTCAATTGCTTGGTATAATTCAAAGCGTCCAGTAGGCTGGGAAGATAAAGAACGTCCCTCAGTTGTTCCCGAAGTGAAAAAAGAAGAAACTCCTGGTATTGGTACTCCGCAAGGTTAATTAATCAAGAACTGCTAATATTTTCAGATTGGAGATTTCAGATTGCTAATTGGTGAAAGAATTCCTGGCTAAATCTGAAATCTTAATCTGTAAATTGGGTGATGCGATCGCTAATTTTGTTTGGACAACCAATTTTTGTAAAGTTTTTGAATTGCGCCCAAAACATTATTTTGAATTGACTGTTGTGGGTTATTTGCTGGATCTAATTGTTGAATAGTGTTAATCAGTTGGGCTTCTTCAGTGGTGACATTGCTATCACTGTAAATCAAAGCGCTGATTGCTTCAATTAAATTTTGGCATTTCTCGGAAGAAGGGCGATCGCCTAAATACTCTTCTATCCATTTATAACATTCAGCCGACGGTACTGCGCGGAATTCATAGAGCCAGGGATAAATTTCTGGATCGTTCTCTACACCCTTTTCTTTCGCCAGTCGGTGTAAATATTCTCGTTCTTCTGGTTGAACTTGACCATCAATCCATGCTACACCGACGAGAATCTTAAAGAGAGTTTTGACATCTGAATCTGAAACCATTGTTTTTTCCTTCATTTTATTTATTTAGATTATCAAGAATTGGCGGCTAAATAACAGGTGTCGATCGCAAACGTACCATAAAAAATCCGTCCATCTGTTCTCGGTGTGGTAAAACTTTAATCCACCCCTCTGGTGCAACGAAAGAGGATACTGGTGAATTAGCAGCAGGTAACTCAATTTGCCAATTTGCATGAGTGGTGAGAAAATCTTCGATCGCCTGTTGGTTTTCTAAAGGATGCAAAGTGCAGGTAGAATAAACCAAAATCCCTCCTATTTTAACATATTTAGAGGCACTATCTAACAATTCTCTTTGCAAAATTGCTAATTCTTTAATATTTTCGGGAGTTTGTCGCCAACGTGCATCGGCGTGACGGTGCAAAGTTCCTAAACCAGAACAAGGTACATCAAGTAAAACTCGATCGGCTACATTGGTAAATTGGGGAAAGTTGCGACTATCGCCTGTGCAAATTTCAATTGATTTTAAATTCAATCTTTGCGCGTTTTCTTGCAGTTTTTTTAAGCGGGAGGGAGTGCGATCGCAAGCCCAAACTTTACCTTCATCCTTCATTAATTCTACAATATGTGTCGTCTTTCCTCCAGGTGCGGCACAAGCATCAATTATTACTTCTCCCGGCTGCGGATCTAAAAGATGTGTTACCATTTGGGCGCTACTATCTTGTACAGTCCACCAACCTTCTTTAAAACCGGGTAAATTTTGAATTGCGCCAGTACTGCTAATTAATCTTAAAGCTTGGGGAAGATGGGGAATTTTTCTAAGTAAAATATCTGCTGATTTTAAGCTTGTTTCTACTTCTTCAATGGTAGTTTTTAAAGGGTTAATTCTGAGATCGATCGCCGGAGTTTGATTCATCCAATCACACAATTGTTCGGTTTCTGTTTCTCCCCATTGTTCTAACCATAATTGAATTATCCAATCAGGAAAACTGTAGAAAATTCCTAATCTTTCAATCGGGTTTTCTGGTAAAATTAATGGGTCTTGGTTAAGGGTGGAGATGCGATTCCCGAAGGGATCGCTTCGCGAAGCGTACTGGCGCAACAAAGCATTTACAACCCCACTAAGTCCAGCAAATTTATTTTCTTTTGCCAGTTCAACAGTAGTATTAATAGCAGCTGAAACGGGAACGTTGGTAAGATATCTTAATTGATATAAACCTAAGTGTAAAATGGTGCGGAGATCGGTTGGTTGTTGATGAGCTTTCTTTTTGCCTAATTGGTCAATAATTGCATCAAGAGTTCGCTGTCTTCTGACGCTACCATAAACTAATTCGGTGGCAAATTTTCGGTTGATATCGTTAAGGTTTGATGCACGCAGAAAGCGATCTAAGGCGACATCTGCATAAGCGCCTTTGTGAATATCTCGTAGGGTGAGAAATGCCAGTTGTCTAGCGTTTTGGGAGTTCATGCTGGCAAGTTAATGGGGTTCTTTTTTAAGGATATCTTGTTGGGATGCAAGAGGGTTAATTTTTTGAACCACAAAGGACGCAAAGGAAGAGGAAGAGAGGGGCGATCGCTACTTTATACTTGAGTAATGATATAAAATATGTTATGCGGGATGTGGAAATAAAGAAAATGGCGGAAATTGTTACACTTGAACTATCTGAATCCTTAGCAAAAAAAGCCAAAGAAATCGCTGCTCTTACACATCGGAGACTTGAAGATCTGTTGGTAGAGTGGATCGATCGTGCTATTAGCGAATTACCTGTAGATGCCCTACCAGATGAACAGATTTTGGCTCTCTGCGAACTGCAAATGGAACCTGAGCAGCAAGAAACTTTAAGTGAGCTTTTAGCAGGTAACAGAGAAGCGCAACTTAATGATACAGAATTTAAACAACTAGATGAATTAATGAAAGTCTATCGACATGGTTTATTGCGGAAAGCCCAGGCTTTTAAGGTAGCTGTTGAACGTGGATTGAAACCTGCTATTAATTAATAGTAATGTCTCGCATTTACATCCCTGTAGAAATAGAACGTCGCGTTCGTACTGCTGCTAGAAATCGCTGTGGTTACTGTTTGAGTCCCCAGCATTTGGTTATGGCACGTTTGGAGATAGAACATATTATCCCCGTCTCTAAAGGTGGCAGCAATGATGAATCTAATTTATGGTTAGCCTGTCCAATTTGCAATCGCTATAAAAGCGATAAAATTACTGCGGTTGACCCAGAAAGTGGTGAGAAAGTAAATCTTTTTAACCCGCGTACTCAAGTTTGGTCTGAGCATTTCCAGTGGGCTGAAGATAGTATTCGTATTATAGGAAAAACACTGACTGGTCGGGCGACAGTTGCAGCACTAAAATTAAGTGAAGATCCCGATGTTTTAGAAGTTCGGAGTTATTGGGTAATTGCGGGTTGGCATCCTCCAAAAGAGTGAAAAGTGGATAGCGATCGCACTCATTTGCTTCTAAAATTTTGGTATGCTGTGGCGATCGCTTGCATATTTGCTTTCGCAGTAACAGAGTTATTAATATCAGGATGATATTTTCTGGCTAGGCGATGATAAGCTATTTTAACTTCTTTTGGTTGAGCATTTTTCGCTACTCCTAAAACCTCCCACCATTCGCCTGAAAGTAATATTTCTGATGTAGTTTCGCTTTGATTAAATGACTGTTGCCAAATTTGAATTTCTTTGTATTTGCTACCACTAATTAAAGTTGTTCCATCAGGAGTAAAAGCTACTGGATAGCGTCCAGAAAGAGTTTGTAAAAGTTTTCCGGTTTTTAAATTCCACAGTTTGATTTCTTTGGTGCTTGCAGTGGCAAAAGTTTCTTTATCTGGATGAATAGCGATAGAAAAAATTGCTGTTGAGTGTCCGTCTAAAGTAGAAATTAACTCTCCGGTGTGCAGATTCCACAATTTAATAGTTGTGTCGGTGCTACCGCTAATTATAGTATTGTTGTCGGGGGAGAGGGCGATCGCACTTACCCACCCAGAATGACCTTGTAAAACCCGAATAACTCGTCTAGTACTTAAATCCCAAATCCTAATAGTTTTATCAATACTGCCACTAATCAAAAACTTGCCATCTGGACTAAAAGCCAAACAAAAAACCGCCTCAGAATGACCATTTAAAGTATATTTTAAATCTCCAGTAAACCGACCCCAAATTTTAATAGTTTTATCAGCACTTGCACTAGCAAAAATATTTCCATTAGGACTAAAATCAACGGAGTAAACGAAACCTAAATGACTATAAGGAGAATTTGAATAAAAACAAGTACCAATAAGCTGTTTTTTTGGAAGATTCCAGCGAGTTACTTTATTTTCAAAATCACCACTAACTAGCATTTCTCCATCAGGACTAATTGCCACCGAGAAAACTTCTTTTGCAAAACCACAAAAGCTGAAAATCTGTTTTCCTTTCTGCAAATTCCAAAGACTAACTGTTTTGTCATCGCTTGCAGTAGCAATAATTTGACCATCAGGACTAATAGCGATCGAATTAATTGCGCCAACCTCTCCCCTAAGAGTTTTTACACATTCCCAAGTAGGAGAAGTTTGAGCTTTCACCGATACTATTTTCCCTTTACTTATAAACGGCTTAAAAGGTTGTTTATGTAAGTTCGCTGTGGAAAAATTGCAGTAAGCACGATTTTTAGAATGTAGTTTAGCCTTGAGTGCTTGGAATTCTTCCTCAACCTCAAGATGCGCCAACTTTTGTTTCCAAATAAAATCAGCTAAACCGCTCTCCAATGACATTAATTCTAATTCATAAAGCGCCTGAGTATAAGCTTCCATATACAAAACTTTTTCTTCCATTCTGGCGAAAGCTTGTGCAGCACTTTCCCCACTTCCAGACTTATCAATTAACTTAGCAATCCCATAAAAAGCAAGTCCAATTACACCTCCCGCAGCCGCCATTGTTCCCATTCCAATACCAAATGCTGTTCCGCCAACACTTAATCCCATTCCCCCAACAGCAGAATAAAAACCAACCCCACAAACCGCACCAATTCCTATTGCACCAAAAGCAATTGCATCACCTTCTCCTATTGCTTGAAAAGCGCCATAAGCAGCAGCACCAACAACTCCTCCCGCCGCCGCAACTGGTGCCATACCAATACCAATTCCGCCAAAACCTCCGACTAATCCCATGTTGCCAAAAGTTGTAGAAACAGCTGCACCTGTAAAAGTTCCAGTAGAAATAAACGTTGCACCTTTTGTTAAGTTGTCCGACACTTGTTTTTGCTCTCAAACTTACTTGGTCAATCCTAGATTAAGCAAAGATAATTTATTATTGCTTCAGAATAATTACGGAAATTATTTTTTTTAGGAACCGCAGAGACGCAGAGAACACAGAGAAAGAGGGAGTTATTTGAACCACGTTAGCGTAGCTTGCGCGTAGCGCATAGACACGAAGGGCACGAAGAAAGAGGAGGAAAGGTGCGATCGCTTTTTCTAAGGTAGTATTTCAAAATAAGTACAATGTTGTGGGCGAACCATTGAGAAATCACGTCGATCTAGTGTAAGGATTTTTGTCACATTCATTCTTTCAGCTATAGCTATAATTGTTGCATCCACAAAATCTAATTCACTGTCAGAATATTGGTTTAAAATCTGCGTTACTCTTTCTAAATCTGGTTTAGTAATTCCTTCAATAATTACATTACTTTTGACTAATTCAGCTAAAAATTGTCTCATCTTATGATGTCCTAAGCGAGAAGCAATTAAATAACTAATTTCTGGTAAAACCGTCATCGGTAAAACTAATTGTTCCTTTAAATTACTAATAACATCGATTACCGAACGATAATTTTTATCTTTACTATTAACCGTTGCCAATAAAAAACTTGTATCTACAATAGCCGTCATTACTGCTTGTCTCCTTGATGAGAAAAGCCTCGAATTGGATCAAATTCTGACTTTAAAATTTCCTCATCTCTTTCGGATAAATCTGTTTCGTCAGACTCTCCTAGACCAGCTATACTCATTAAAAAATTACTTTCTTCGGGTTCATCTTTTTTTAAAGCAGGAGTTGAACTAACCTTAAACTGTAAATATTCAATGAAATTTGCTAATTCAGGCAATACTTCCGAGGGAAGTTCTTCAATAGCTTGGGCTAATTCTTGGCGTGTGGGTGTTACAGAATTCATATTACTAAATTAAAGGGGATTGTTAAGTTTTAAATTTACTCTTTTATTTAGCTTAAAAGTCATAAAAAGTCAATGGTTAAATTTTGGAGAAGGCAAGAAATTATTCAAGTAGTTTTGTCGGGTATTACCTCTGTAGTCGGGAAGTAGCCATAAATTTATAAATTCCGTAATTTTACAGTTTATTTTAAATCTTAGAAACGTAATAATTTTAATTAAAATTTAATCTAAAATAAATAGTACATGGACTGGGAAGTAAGATGCCTAATTATAAAGAGTACAAAAGCGTTAGTGAATTTCCTTTGCATATCCAAAATCTGAGTCGCGAGGAACTCGAAAAAGCTTATCAAGAGATTCGCACTACATACCGCAGTCTTACTAATAGTCGCGCTCAATTAGTCCGACGACAAAGCGAGGCTAAAACTAATCTTGTGAAGCTGCAAAATAATCTAAAGCAGACAACAACAGCACTAGAAAAAGTGAATGCTGAGAGAGAAAAATTACAAAAATCTCTGGCGCATAGTGTTGCAGTTCAGAAAGAGTTAAAGGTTTGGGGAGAAAGCCTCAATGAGCAAGTTGGTGGCTTAAAAGAACAGATGAACGCAACAAATCAGTTACTAGAAGAATTTGAGTCTGTGTATGAGGAAGTTAATAAAGAGCAGGGTGTACTTTCCATCGGTCGTCGTTTTTATCTTTTATTAACAGCAGCTAAAAGGCTACTTAATACTGATATACAAGATTTGATATTTAAAAATAAAACTGCATCTGCTCAAGAGGAATCTTGGGCAGAAGAAACACCCGAAAACATCAATCGTAAACTGTTAGACGACTAGAGCAAGATGGGCAAATTAACAAAATCGCTGAAAGCAGTTACTCAAAAACTAGACGATGTGCAACATGGTATTAACCAAATGCAAACGCTAGGGGAAGAACTGGGAAAAAATACCTTCCGTGTAGCAGAAGCAGCACTTAAGACAGGTTATGCTTATGCTAAAGCTGAAACTGAAGAGGTATTTAGCCATCCTCTTTTACCAAGCGCTTCTACCATTTTGGATAAAGACCAACTCAATGGAGCAGAATTTTGGACAGAAGCAACACTCAAAGATCGATTTGGTAGCTGTGCTAAAACTTATCAGTATTTAAAGAAAACATATAACATCAAGCTGAATTCTCCTAGCTGGAGAAATGTTGTTGCTGCTTTTAATGGAACTGGAGATGAACTTCCTATAGAAGAACGAGTGACACAATTAGAACAAAAAGTGGTTCAGCAAGCGCAATATATAGTAAGTTTAGAACAAAAGATTGATGAAATGCGGTTACAATTACAACAGTTGACGATCGCACTTAGCAAAGTTTTGTAGAAAAGAGAAATGCGATCGCTTAAATAAATACAAATTAAAGTCATCATTACAAATCTTCAGGAGTTAAACCTGTGACTTTAGCAATTCGAGCAAGCATACGAGGCCCTATTTCTTCACTATCGTGAAAGGCAAACACTACATCAGGCCAATCAGGACGGGACAAAATAATATGAGAGCCTGACACTCGTTTAATCTCCCATCCGATACGTAATAAAGCGGCTAAGACACGCTTGGCTTTTGTGCTAGACCATTTACTCATGCTGCTACAAAAGAAACACTCAACAAATCAGGCATTACTTCTCCGTGTTCCAGCTTATCCGCCAACACTCGCAACGCTAAAGCCTGAACTTTAGCAACTGCTTCTTCCCGTATTTCTCCATAAGCAAGCACACCTGGCATCCCAATCACTTCAGCCAGCCAGCGTCCGTCTTCCTCTTGTTCAATCTCGATCGCAAAATTCATAACTTTAAAAGCATAGTAAATAAAAGCTATGTTAACTTGTCAATGAGAGATCCTGCCAAGAGATAGAATTATAGATCGCACTTAACAAAATTTTGCAGCCATGAGAGAAGTAATTAACTAGGAGCAAATTTTCATGAATGCTTACAAAACATATATCACCATAAAAGACCCAAAGCAGGTAATTTTATCCGACCTTCCATTTCAATCAGGACAGCGAGTAGAAGTGATTATTTTAGCTGAAAATAATCAAAAAACTTCTTTAGCCCAAAAAATGCAAGAGTTGTTAAAAGAAACTCAGGCTTTACACTCAGATCGTCCTCTAACAGAAGCAGAAATTGAGGCAGAAATAGAAGCATATCGGCGGGGAGAATGAGAGTTGTTATAGATACTAATGTTTTAGTTTCTGCGGCAGTTGTTGATAGAATTTTACCACAGATAGAAAGGATGCTAAATTTCTCGCTTGTGCTGTAGCTGCAAATGTTGATTTTTTGATTACTGGCGATCGAGATTTGACGGATGTACAATCTTGGGGAAATATAACAATTATCTCTGTGTCTTTGTTTAAGCGATTAATCGACAATCTCATTTAATGAGAATTAAAGTATTCTAATAAAAGCTATCTTTTGCATAACAGAATAAATTTAGATGACCGCAATAGATTCCCCCAAACACAAAAAAGCCAAAGCCCTCAAATCAACCAGTCGCCGCCCCGCTAAAGAACTTTGTAGCGAATGCGGGCTGTGCGATACATATTACATTCATTATGTCAAGGAAGCTTGCGCTTTTATTAATCAGCAAATAGCCGAGTTAGAAGCAGAAACTCATGGGCGCAGTCGCAACCTGGAAAACCAGGATGATTGGTATTTTGGCGTTCACCAAGATATGATGGCTGCACGCAAAAAACAGCCAATCCCTGGCGCACAATGGACGGGAATTGTGAGTACGATCGCAATTGAAATGCTCGATCGTGGCATGGTCGAAGGCGTTGTCTGCGTGCAAAACACCAAAGAAGACCGCTTTCAACCAATGCCAATTATCGCCCGAACTCCAGAAGAAATCCTCGCCGCCAAAGTCAACAAACCCACACTTTCCCCCAACCTTTCTGTGCTAGAACAAATAGAACAATCTGGCATGAAACGGCTATTAGTAATTGGCGTTGGTTGCCAAATTCAAGCATTACGCGCCGTCGAAAAACAACTAGGTTTAGAAAAGCTCTACGTTTTAGGTACTCCCTGCGTCGATAATGTGACTCGTGCTGGATTACAAAAATTCCTCGACACTACCAGCAAATCTCCAGAAACAGTGGTGTATTACGAATTTATGCAGGACTTCCGGGTACATTTTAAACATGAAGATGGATCGATCGAAACAGTCCCCTTCTTCGGTTTAAATACCAAAGAATTGAAAGACGTTTTTGCCCCTTCCTGCATGACCTGTTTTGATTACGTCAATAGCTTGGCAGATTTAGTAGTCGGATACATGGGCGCACCTTTTGGTTGGCAGTGGATTGTAGTTAGAAATGATACAGGTCAGGAAATGCTGGAATTAGTCAAAGACCAGATAGAAACTCAACCTGTAAACTCTTCTGGGGACAGACGCAACGCCGTCCAGCAAAGCATTCCCGCTTACGATAAAGGCGTAACTCTCCCAATGTGGGCAGCAAAATTAATGGGTGTAGTAATACAAAAAATTGGCCCCAAAGGTTTGGAATATGCCCGATTTTCCATTGACTCTCACTTTACTCGTAACTATTTGTATGTCAAGCGGAATTACCCTGAAAAATTAGCCGATCATGTTCCAGAATATGCCCAAAAGATCGTTAACCAATACAAGCTGCCCCCATCATAAGTAAACCCCTTAAATGTCTTTAGACATCTCCAAAAAACCTGGTAGAGACGTTATATGTAACGTCTCTACCAGGTTTTCAGGTAATGCACCTTTAATTTCTGGAAATGTCTTTAACTACCCGGTTTATATCTAAAATAACTGGGTTTTTTATGGCCTAAACTGCTAAATAATTCTCTCCCCAGCTAAGAAAAAGCGTGCAGAAATTAAACTGTCATGCCGTCAGCAAGCAGCCATTGCTCTCTGAAATAGCTTAGAGATGAAAGATGGTTATTTCTATAAATCAAAAGGGGGGTGTACTATGTTAAAGCAACCAATGAAGCACTTCAAACACGCTAGATTTCTTGCTTGGGTAACAGTCCTTTGCGCTTCGTCTGTAGTCGCCCAAACTGCTAATTATGGTGCTATTAATGTATCACCTGGATTTGAACCCTCAAGTGCGATCGCTACAGGTTCCACCGCAGGTTCTTTCTCCTTATTTTCGATCGCCAATCGCGATCGCGACAACAACTTCTGCATCGGATACAGCAACAGCGCTACACCCGATCACGTATTAACTTTGCAAAAAGACTTCTCTCACCTCAAGTTAGAACTCAGAAGCGGTCGTACCTCTACAACATTAGTCGTTAAAGGCCCAAATGGTGTAATTCGTTGCGGTATTGGCAGTATTGAAGATAAAAATTGGAAAGCTGGCGAATATGAAATTTGGGTAGGTTCCAAAGACGAAGGTGTAAGAGGTAACTATACTTTACTCGTTAAGGAATAATTGGGACTGGGGAGATGGGGAGATGGGGAGATGGGGAGATGGGGAGATGGGGAGAAAGAGGAAAATCATTAACTCAAAACTCAAAACTCAAAACTCAAAACTCAAAACTTTCCCAGTCCCCAGTCCCCTCGCTTTACGTGATAATCCAACCAAGCAGAGTGTTGCTCTCCACACTCAAAAGTGTGACATTGAACGCTAAGATCTATAGAACCTATTTATTGCCAAATGTTGGTATCTACTCGTGCTAAATGCCTTAGTAGCTGACTTCCGCATTATCTTCGATCGCGATCCTGCCGCTCGTAACTGGCTGGAAGTCTTATTCTGCTATCCTGGTTTGCAAGCCCTATTCTTGCACCGCTTCGCTCATTGGCTTTTTCTGCTGGGTCTTCCTGTAATTCCTCGCTTAATTTCTCACATTGCTCGTTTTCTTACAGGAATTGAAATTCACCCAGGCGCACAAATTGGTCATGGTGTTTTTATCGATCACGGAATGGGTGTGGTCATTGGAGAAACTGCAATTGTGGGAGATTATGCCCTAATTTACCAAGGCGTTACCCTTGGGGGTACAGGTAAAGAAAGCGGTAAGCGTCACCCGACTTTAGGAGAAAATGTTGTTGTCGGCGCAGGTGCCAAAGTTTTGGGCAATATCCACATAGGCAACAATGTTCGCATTGGCGCAGGGTCGGTAGTGTTGCGCGATGTGCCTTCTGATTGTACGGTTGTGGGAATTCCTGGTAGAATCATTTATCGTTCTGGCGTGCGTGTAAATCCTTTGGAACACGGAAGTTTACCTGACTCAGAGGCAGAAGTGATTCGTGCTTTGGTCGATCGCATTGACTTTTTAGAACAAAAATTTGAAGAATTACAAAATAAACAACAATCTCAACAGCCAGTTGCTATCCCTGTTGGTGCAACAATTGGTGTAGATGATTGCGATCTCAAATACTTCTGTCGCATCAACGATAAAAAAATTCAAGAATTCTTAGATGGCGCAGGAATTTAATTAATTTTTGAGTTTGGAGTTGTAGGGGCGGGTTTAGCAGAAAATTCTTGACTCACAGCAGAAAAATTAACAACAAAACCCGCCCTTATAGAGTTTGAATTTGTCTCTCCTGCTCATGGATTTACTTCTTCTTTAAACCAATTTCCTTCGTTATCTATTTTGTAGAGCGATCGATTTTGTGGTTCCCCTCGCAACTCCAAATGATCCACAAAATCGGGTTCTAATAACAACAAATAGAAATTATCTAAAGGCTCATTTGGGTTAGGTTGCGGTGCTTGAAAAGCAGTTGCTTCTGCTCTCAATTTACCAGTTTCAGGCCAAGTAAATTGTACGCGGGAAGCATCAGAAAGTTCTTGCCAAGCTATTGTTCTTGCCTTTTGTAACTCTAAATCAGCATCATTATTTTTAACTAAAATCAACTTTCCAGAAATCCGAAATTGTTCGCGAGTATTGGCAAAATACCAACAAATTTCGCCCCAAGGTTGGTAATCTATTTGCTCAACTTTCGGACTTCTGGAATCTGTAATAAACTTCAATTGATTAGTATTCTCTAAAAAACCGCGAAAAACCACAGTTCGATTTGCCGGACGATTATTTTCCCGCACAGTCGCTAATTGTACATAATGGGAGTAAATCAGACTGCGGTTACGTTGTAGAGCGTGGGTGAGATGCGATCGCCAAGGAGCAAGAGACACAGGGATTAGGGATTGGGTACTGGGGACTGGGAATTGAAGCTGTAGAAAGCTGCTGATTTTAAAATACTATAGATTTAGTGATTTGAAAAACTAAGCAATGAGTGTTTGAACCAGAATTCGCATCAAAGGATCTAGATCGTCTGGAACTCGATAAATATCTAAGCCTTGTTGAATGTGTTTTGTTACTCGATTTAACCGTCCAAACTGCCAGATTTTTCCAGTTGTAACAGCACCAATTAGAATAGATTGTGCTGAGGTTTTCTCCCAGCGATCGAGCGCAATCATTTCAGCTGTAAGTTGTGTAAAACCGTAGTCTAAATCTTCTCGCTTTGCCTCAATTACTAAAATCTCTGTTTGGGTTCTCAAAAGATAATCTAAGTAACCTTGAAGTTGTTCTGTAACTTTGAGAGGATATTCAATTCGTAATTGAGCTTTGGTATAGTGAACCAGATCCAAAACCACTGGCGAAATCAAAATTTCTCGCCGCGAGGCTTCACTACCAAGACTTACATAAGGCAAAATCTCTTCAATACGCGATCGGAGTTCTTCTAAACGATCCAATTCCCCAGAATACAGAGGTAAATTGAGCCTAGTTCGTTCAAATGTGTAGCCAAACTCAATAACAAAATCTTCAGCATCTATTTGGAGTTCAAAAATTTTGCTGAACGTATATGGTTGATTGGGATTTACTAGTTTCGACATAGCGAATACTCCTATTTAATAATTTTTGAAGAGTTTTCCTTAAGTACAGGAATGAGAATTACAGATAAGTCATTACTTATTCTCCTAACTTAAATTCTTTTTTGCCTTTGTCTGGAGAGTCTCAACAAGTTCCACAGAGCTTGGACAAGGTAACTCAAGTGATAGAAGGCAACAGATTATTATTTCTAATAACAGCCCACATCTAGCGCAAAAACTCACACTTGTAAACCTTTCTGCCCTATATATAAGTCGTGTACACTAGTGAGTCTGTTGATCTATGACAAAAACAATATGGTTCGAGAGCTTGAAAAATTACAGCAGACTAGTCAGTTTCCTGAAACTGCGCCAGCTGCCAATCCTGTATTTTACAGAACTTACAGTCGCCGCACGGAGAAAGGGCGGGAAACTTGGGATGAGGTGTGCGATCGTACCATCCAAGGACTAACCAAACTAGGCAAACTGAGTGTCGCAGAAGCCACCATTCTAGACCGGATGCAACGGCAAATCAAAGCCCTTTCCTCCGGGCGATGGTTGTGGGTAGGGGGCACCGAATGGATCGAACAACCAGAAAACTTTTCCGGTGGATACAATTGCAGCAGCACCAACATCTGTGACTGGCGAGCCTTTGGACTGCTGATGGACTTAGCCATGATGGGCTGTGGCACAGGAGCCGTCCTAGAACCTAAGTATATCAATCAATTACCAGCAATTCACAACTATTTAAAAGTTACTTTGCAAGGTGAATTTGGCGTAATTCCCATCAATCAAAGACAGGAAGAAACCGAAGTTACAATTGTTGGCAATGAAGTCACAATTTATGTTGGTGACAGCCGCAGAGGTTGGGTAAAATCCTATCAAAGTTTACTGGAATTATCGACAGATAAACGCTTTACTGGAGAAGTTAAAGTAATCATAAATTTGAGTAATGTTCGTCCTGCTGGGGAAAAATTAAAAGGGTTTGGTGGAGTTGCTAACCCAATTAAATTACCTGAACTTTATCTGCATTGTGCGGCAATTTTAAATAAAGCATTAGGGCGACAATTAAATTCAGTTGAATGCTGTTTATTAATTGATGAAGCTGCGGTAGTTGTAGTCGCGGGTAACGTCAGAAGATCCGCTGGAATGCGCCAAGGAATTAGCGAGGATGAATTATTTGCTAATGCTAAATCGAATCTTTGGCAACAAGATGAAAATGGAAACTGGAGAATCGATCCAGAAAGAGATGCTTTGCGAATGGCAAATCATACGAGAGTATTCCATTCCAAACCAACATTACAAGAATCAATTGAAGCTGTGAGAAAACAGTATTATTCTGGTGAAGGTGCGATTCAATGGGCTGGAGAAACTATTGCTAGAGCTAATTGCGATCTACTAAAAACACCTGAATTAAAAGTTGATTTTCTTAAGGCTTACGATCGAGGAAAAGCTAAAGAATGGATAGAAGAAAACTATCCTAATATTAATATTAACGAGTTAGAACATCGATTAGCTCGCTTGGGATTAAATCCATGTGGTGAAATTATAGGTGCGAATTTTCATTGCAACCTTTCGGAAATTCACCTCAATCAAATCGACCCAAAAAACTACCAAGAACAGGAGGATGCTTTCACCGCAGGTGCTTTATCTGTAGCAACACTTTTGAATCACAAATTTATCGAACCTCGTTATCGATACAGTCGGGAATTAGACCCAATTGTAGGGGTTTCTTTTACAGGTTTGTTTGACTTTTTTGTGAATGCTTTTGGTGTTGATTGGTTGCATTGGTGGACGGAAGGAAGACCAGAAACTGAGCAAGGATTGAAGTTTAAAGAACAGGAAGCGGAGTACTTAAATCGTTGGCGAGAAACTGTGCATCGGGTGGTTTGGGATTATTGCGATCGTCATAATCTCAAGCGCCCAAATCGCTGCACTACCGTTCAACCTTCGGGAACCAAATCATTACTAACTGGCGCATCTCCGGGATGGCATCCTCCAAAAGCACAGCGATTTATTCGCCGAATTACCTTTAGGAAAAATGACCCTGTAGCTCTTGCTTGTATTGACTACGGCTACAATGTTATTCCGGCTCAATCTGATAAAGATGAAAATGGGAATTTGTTAAACGATCCCTTCGATCCTCGGTGTTCAGAATGGTTGGTAGAAATTCCCGTTTCTGTACTTTGGGCTGATTTACCGGGTGCTGATGAAATTGAAATTAGTAAGTTTTCAGCATTAGCTCAAATGGACTTTTATATGCAGGTCCAACGGTGGTATGTTCGGCACAACACAAGTGCCACTATAGAACTTCGAGAAAATGAAATCGAAGGTTTAGGTACTCGGATTTATGAAGCAATTCGTGATGATGAAGGGTACATTTCGGCAGCACTTTTAGCCAGATTTGATGATTTACAAACTTTCCCTCGGTTGCCCTTTGAACCAATTTCTAAAGAACAGTATGAACAATTAATGAAGGAGGTGAAATTGCGGCGGAAAACTGATAATTTCTATACTGCTTTGCGTCAATATGATTTGGGTGAAATGACAGAAGCAGGACCAGCAGGTTGTGATTCTGATAAGTGTTTAATGCCGGAACAAAAACCTGAGTCTTAAAAAAGGCAGAAGGCAGATTTCGCAGCGGGGGAGGTAGAACCTCTCAGATCTCGTTCCCAGGTTGAACCTGGGAACGAAAAATAGAGGCTCTGCCTCTTTTGAGAGCATAAAGAAGGTGCGTTACGTTAACACTAACGCACCCTACGGATAGAGGTGTTAAAAACCTAACCACTGATACCAATCATCTAAACCTGTTCCGGTTGTTGCAGATACTTGAAATATTTTGAGGTGAGGATTAACTTGATGGGCGTATTCTATGCAGCGATCGACATTAAACTGCACATAAGGTAACAAGTCAATTTTGTTGATGATCATTACCTGACTAGCACGAAACATATAGGGATATTTAATTGGTTTATCTTCTCCTTCTGTCACTGACAAAATCGCAACTTTGGCACTTTCTCCTAAGTCAAATAAAGCCGGACAAACTAAATTTCCGACATTTTCAATCATCACAATTGAGTTAAGCGGTGGATTGAGTTGTTGTAATCCTTGTTCTACCATTTGGGCATCTAGGTGACAACCTGCACCTGTGTTTATTTGGATGACATTGCAACCTGTGGCTTTAATGCGATCGGCATCATTTGTAGTTGCTTGATCGCCTTCAATTACATTTATTACAACCTTGTCTTTTAAATCTTGAATCGTTCTCGCTAACAATGTTGTTTTTCCCGATCCGGGAGAACTAACTAAGTTAAGTGCTAAGATATCTCGACCTTTAAACCAACCACGATTTTGGGCAGCTAAAAGGTCATTTTTAGCTAAAATATTTTGTTCTAAAGTAACTGTTGTACCGTGCATTTTTGCGTGCAATTGAGCATTTTCGCTGGCAACAGAATGGTTGTGAGGATGTTCGTGAGAATGTTCGTGATTATGGGAATGGGAAATAACTGTACCGTCGGCTAAAACATGAGTGTGTTCTCCTGTTTGGGGATTGGTAACAGTTACATTGGCATCATCAGAACAACCGCAAGTTACACACATAATTCTTCTACCTCTAATTCCTTAATTTTAAGTTCTTCACCTTGGAAAATTTCTAAATCGCTACTACCGCAAGCGTGACAAATACCGAATGGCACTTCTAAAGATACTTCTGTTTGGCATTGACGACAATGGGCTAAACCAGGAATTTCAATTATTTCTAATTTTGCCCCTTCTAGCAATGTTCCTTGAGAACAAACATCGAAACAAAAGCGGATCGAATCAGGTAAGATTGCTGATAGTTTGCCGATTTCTAGAGATACTCGTTTTACCCTGGAACCGTTGGCGTTTTCAGTGGCGATCGCTACAATATTTTGGGTAATTCCTAATTCGTGCATTTAACAAATCCTTGGCAATTGTTCGCCTACTAACATATCAACAATTCTCTCTGTTCCAAACTCAGTTTTTAGCAATACAACTCCCGCAGGATTGGCAATAACTTCACCAACGATTTGAGAATCTTTGCCTGTGGGATGCGATCGCATTGTCGCCAAAACTTCATCTGCTGAATCAGGCGGAACTACAACTACTAACTTACCTTCATTTGCCAAATATAGCGGATCGAAACCCAACAATTCGCACATTCCAGCTACCTCTTTTTTAACAGGAATAGCTGATTCATGTAAACGAATTCCTACATTTGCACTTTGGGCAAATTCATTTAATACTGTTGCTAATCCGCCACGAGTAGCATCGCGCATCGCCCGCACATTTGGGCAAACGGATACGATCGCATCAACTAACCCATTTAAAGGTTGACAATCGCTTTTAATATCAGTTTCCAAAGATAACTCACCCCTTGCTACTAAAATAGCAGCACCGTGATCGCCCAGAGAACCATTAACTAATACAATATCCCCTGGTTGAATCTCTCTAGCAGAGGGAGAAATGCCTGTTTTAATTACACCAATACCAGTAGTATTGATAAATAACTTATCAGCAGAACCGCGAGGAACAACTTTAGTATCTCCGGTGACGATTTGTACGCCAACTGCTAAAGAAGCAGCTTTCATACTGTCAACAACTCGCCGGAGAATGTCAATTTCTAAACCTTCTTCGAGAATCACGCTACAACTGAGAAAAAGTGGTTTTGCACCGCTAACAGATAAGTCGTTAACAGTACCATTAACCGCTAAAGTTCCGATATCACCTCCAGGGAAAAACAGAGGAGTAACGACGTAAGAATCTGTGGTGAATGCTAGGCGATCGCCCAACAACATTAAACTTCCTAAATCGATTCGCGCCTGATCTTCCAATAAAGAAAGAGTGGGATTATCAAAACTACCTACAAAAACATCATCAATCAAATCGCGCATCGCACTACCACCGCTACCATGAGCTAAAGTAATAGTGCGTTCCTGAAATTTTTTCTTACGTTGAGGCATTTTTAGATGAGAAATATTCATATAGAGAGTTTAAATGATTTGTGAAAAAGATTTTTTTTGAAACGCGAAGACGCGAAGAGCGCGAAGAAAGAAGAGAAGAAGAAATCCCCCGATCAAAAGATTGCGCCAACATCTGCGTTCATCTGCGTTTATCTGCATTCATCTGCGTTTAAAAAAAATCTAAATCTCCCCACCAAAAGACTGCGTTAACATCTGCGTTCATCTGCGTTCATCTGCATTCATCTGCGTTCTAAAAAATCTAAATCTCCTCACCAAAAGATAGCACTAACATCTGCGGTTAATTAACCTTCACCTCTTCTCGCTTACCTATTGACAAACGTCCATACTTATAGTAAGCAGCACAAGCCCCTTCCGAAGAAACCATACAAGCGCCAAGGGGATGTTCAGGAGTACAAGCAGTGCCAAAAACCTTACACTGCCAAGGTTTCAGCACACCCTTCAAAATCTCCCCACACTGACAAGCTTTGTGATCCGCAACTTGCCTTCCGGGGAAAGAAAACTTCGCCTCTGCATCAAAACGCGCATATTCTGGACGCATTTTCAACCCAGACAACGGAATATCGCCCAATCCACGCCACTCAAACGCCTCTCTCACCGCAAAAACTCGTTGCATCGCATCCAAAGCAACGGCGTTACCGTGAGAATGCACTAAGCGACTATATTGATTTTCCACCTCGCAACGTTTTTCCGCTAATTGTTTAACAACCATCCAAATTGATTGCAAAATATCTAAAGGTTCAAACCCGGAAACTACGACAGGTTTGTGATATCTTTCGGCAATAACTTGATAAGGTTCTGTACCAATTACTGTGCTAACATGACCTGGGCCAACAAATCCTTGTAATTGCAAGTCGGGATTAGCTAATAATGCTTCTAATGCTGGCACAACTAATACGTGATTGCAAAATAAACTGAAATTTTCTACGCGATCGCACTCTGCCTGGAGTACAGTTAAAGCAGTGCTAGGTGCGGTTGTTTCAAAACCGATCGCAAAAAACACCACTTCTTTTTCGGGGTTTTGTTTAGCGATTTGTAGCGCATCTAAAGGCGAATAAACCATGCGAATATCTGCACCATTCGCTTTAGCTTGCAGCAAGCTATATTTAGATCCGGGAACTCTCATGGCATCGCCAAAAGTTGTGAAAATAATGTTAGGTTGTTGTGCTAAGGCGATCGCATCATCTAGTCTACCTTTTGGCATTATACACACTGGACAACCGGGGCCGTGAACTAGTTCGATCGTTTTTGGTAACAAATCTTCTAGTCCATATTTAAAGATTGCATGGGTATGTCCGCCGCAAACTTCCATAATTTTAATCGGTTTTTCGCTGGAAATTTGGTTGCTTATTTGCCGAATTTGTTCGATTAATGTTTGCGCTTTTTGTGGATCGCGAAATTCGTTGATGTATTTCATAGTTTTTAAACCGCAGATGAATGCAGATTTACATTTAGCTTTACTGTTGGTTGCGTTAGTTTTTTTAGAACGCAGATGAAAGCAGATAAACGCAGATGAACGCAGATGTACAGGTGACTTTATGCTTTGTAGGAAAAGCTAATTGCTTATAGCTAATGATTCTTGAATTTCTGCTAGTTCCTCTAGTAATTTTAGGGTTTCTGCTGCTTCTTTGGGGTCGATTCGTTGCATGGCAAAACCGACGTGAACTAATACCCAATCTCCTAAACAAGATTCGACGGGATGGGTATCATCGACGATGCAAGCGATGTTAACTTGACGTTTTACGCCGCTAATATCAACAGTAGCGAGTTTATTTTTTACGTCTGTTATTTGGACTATTTGACCGGGAATTCCTAAACACATTTTATGTTACCTTTTGGAATTTGCAATTTATTTTCTTTTATTCCATTTCAAAGACAAAATTCTCGTCTTCTAAAAGCATCTCAATTACTTCACGGAGATTCTCTTGTAGTTCATCTAAACTTTCTCCTTGGGAATGTGCTCCGGGAAATCCAGGGACATAACCTACATAGAGTTTTGTATTTGGATCTCGTTCGATAATTGCAGTAAATGTTTTCATATTTTCCGTTTTTTCAAGTAATTTACAATCAATTATGGATCGATCGCGCTGCTGCGATCGCCACTTGTCCCAACGACAATCCGCCATCATTTGCAGGTACTAAACTATGCGTTAAAACTGTTAAATCCATCACTTTTAGATGTTTACTAACCTGTTCTAATAACACTTGATTTTGAAAGACACCTCCTGTTAAAGCAACTTGAGTAAAAGAGTGAGTTTCCCGCAAATGATTTACCATAGATGCGATCGCTTTTGCCAATCCCAAATGAAATCTAGTCGCTATCACTCTCTGGGAAACTCCTTGTTGTAAATCTGTTAACAATGCTTTCCACATTGTTCGAGGTTCTAAATAGGAAATCGGCGCAGATATGATTTCAAAAGGATATCCTGTTTCCTCATCAATATCATCAACTAAAGCTTCTAATTCAATCGCACCTTGTCCTTCATAACTCGCACGATCGCGACAAATCCCCAAAGCAGCAGCTACCGCATCAAATAAGCGTCCGGCGGAAGAAGCTAACGGAGAATTAATCTTTTTTGCTAACATTTGGTTTAAGAGCGATCGCGGTTGTTTGTCTAAAAATTCCACTATTTCTAACTCTCTATATTTTACCTCCAATTCCTCCCAATCAAACCCAGCCATCAGGTGAGCGTAAGTATTCCGCCAAGGTTGATAAATTGCTTGTTCTCCTCCTAACATAGCAATTGGTTTGAAGGTTGCTAATCTCTCATAGCTGCGATAGTCTGCTATGAGAAACTCGCCACCCCAAAGCGTGCCATCTTCACCATAACCTAAACCGTCTAAGGCTATTCCTAAAATTGGTTTAGTCTCTAAACTTATTCCATTTTCTGCCATGCAAGCTGCAATATGGGCGTGATGATGTTGAATAGAATAGATTGGATTTATTCCTAATTCTTTACCTATTTTGGTCGAGAGATATTCGGGATGGAGGTCTAGTGCGATCGCTTCTGGTTTATGCTCAAACAAATGCAAATAAAGTTCCAATGTTTCCCGATAAGCTGTCAGCACTGCCACATTTTCTAAATCCCCCAAATGCTGAGATAAAATCGCCTCTCCATCCCGCAACAAACAAAAAGTATTTTTCAATTCACTCCCCATTGCTAAAATAGGAAAAGCTTGTTCAAATCCTGATGGTAAGCGGATTGGTGCTGGTGCGTACCCACGCGCACGGCGTAAAATTTGCAGGCGATTTCCTACTACTTTGACTACCGAATCATCAACCCGATTGACAATATCTCGATCGTGCAGCAAAAAATAATCAGCGATTTTACTCAACTTCTCTTTTGCTACTTCATTACTAATACATTGTGGTTCATCGGAAAGATTGCCACTGGTGAGTACGATCGGACGTTCCATGCGCCGCAAAATCAGATGATGCAACGGTGTGTAAGGCAACATGAAACCGAGAGATTTAATATTAGGCGCAACCGAAGCAGCAATAGGTTTTGGAATTTCTGTATTGTGTTCTTTTAATTGTAAGAGTACAATGGGAGCAGCAGCACTTTCTAACAATTCCATTTCTAACTCATTGATGACACAATACTTCTCGATAATTTCTAAATTCTTTGCCATCAAAGCAAAGGGTTTGTGATAGCGATGCTTGCGTTCTCTCAGTTTTTGCACTGCTGTTTCATTCGTGGCATCACAAGCAAGATGAATCCCACCAATACCTTTAATCGCAACAATTTCTCCTCGTTGTAATAGAGTACAAACTGCGTCCACATCGTCTAACATGGAGAATATATCTGATACAATGGGTTTACCATCTGCTCGTTCTAACCAAGCTTTTGGGCCACAAAAATGACAGGCGACAGGTTGAGCGTGAAAGCGGCGATTTGTGACATCTGCATATTCTTTCGCGCATTCCGAGCACATTTGAAAATTTGCCATGCTGGTGTTGCGGCGATCGTAAGGAATAGCGCGAACAATGCTTAAACGAGGGCCGCAATGTGTACAATTAGTAAAAGGATAGCGATACCAACGGCTAAAAGGATCGAAGATTTCCGCTTTACATTGAGGACAAGTTGCAGCATCGGGAGTAATGCTGGTTTTGACTTTATTACTAATACTTTGAGTAATGGTAAAATCTGTATAATTTGGTGGTTGAGATAGGGGGAAACGTGCGATCGCTTCAATTTTTGCTAAAGGCGGACATTCTTCTTGAAGTCGATCGACAAAACTTTCTACAGCTTCCGCAGTTCCCACAATTTTAATCAGTACACCTTCCCCATCATTACAAACTTCACCTCGCAAATTACAAAGTTTAGCAAGGCGATAAACTGTTGGGCGAAATCCTACTCCTTGGACTGTACCACGCACCCGGATTTCTTCAGCTATTTTTAAGTTAATATTGGTTATCATTTTGTTAAAATTAGAATCTTTTTTAATCACAGATATCCACAGATGAACACAGATGTACATTTAGCTTTACTGTTTACTGCGATAGCTTTTTTTAGAACGCAGATGAAAGCAGATGAACGCGGATGAACGCAGATGTACATTCAGCTTTACTGTTTATTGCGATCGTTTTTTTACCATACTTATATTTAAGCGATCGCAAGTCAGATTGACCAAAATTTCAAACTTTCTTAGCAACTATCCATCAAGGATTATTCAAGTTCCACAGCATAACTCGATTGTTCCCTGAATCAGCGATCGCAACTGTATCACCACAAACCTGTTGAGTGTTAGTTTAGAGGAGGAGCGATCGCACTTGTCTAGCTAAGGGAAATGCGATCGCATAACCTTTACCTAGCAAGTATAACACCACACTTTATCTCTGACTAACAGCTGCATAATTAGTCCGATAAACCGTTAGTTTTTCTTTAGCTTGAACCGAAACAAAAGTATTATTTGGAATAGCTTCTAACAAACTAATTGCTTCTTGCCATTTCGCTTTTGCTTGCTGCCAAACTTCTGCCGGATGAGGTGGATTTTGTGCAAGAACAGCAGCTTCCATCGCCAATTTTTTAGCAGTTTCCAAATTAGTTGATGCTTTTTCTTCAGCGATGAGTCTGTTAGTAATAGCAGTGTAGTTAGTTCGATAAACAGCTAGTTTTTCTTTAGCTTTAACAGAAATAGGAGAATTTTCGGGAATTGCTTCTAATAAATTAACAGCTTCCTGCCATTTAGCTTGTGATTTCTGCCAAATTTCTAGGGGATGAGGTGAGTTTTGAGTCATCACAGCAGCTTCCATTGCTAGTTTTTGAGCCGTTTCTAAATTTGCTGCTGCTTGTTGTTCGGGATTTGGTTTTTGGATAGCTTCCAAGTTTACCGATGTCTCTTGTTCAGAAATTGGTTTTTGGGAAGTTTGCAAATTAGCAGATGTCTGTGCTTCATGATTTGGTGTTTGTGCAACTTCCAAATTTACGGATGGTTGTTGTTCAGAATTAGGTTTTTGGGAAGTTTCCAAATTTGTAGATGTCTGTAGTTCAGGATTTGGTGTTTGTACAACTGCTAAGTTTACCGATGTTTGTTGTTCAGGTTTAGGCTTTTGAGCAGTTTCTAAATTAGCAGATGTTTGTGGTAGAGAGTTCGGTTTTTGCTCATCTGTATTTTGAGAAAGGTGCAAGTTATTTAATAATTGCTGAATCTGTGGGGTTGCAATTCCACTTGTCCAACCTGCATAACCTAAAGCTGCGACTGTTGATGCAGCTAATAAAGCTTTTATGGGAAAGCGACTACGCTTAACTGGTGGTTTTAGTTGTTCATTTTTAATTCTGATTGGTGTGGTTTCTCTCTGTCTTTGTTCTTCTGCTTGGTGGCGGTGTTCTTTTTCTTGCTGGTGACGCTTTTCTTCTGCTTCCAAGCGACGACGTTCTTCTTCTATGCGGCGTTTTTCTTCTGCTTCCAGACGACGACGTTCTTCTTCTAAATATCTAATTGACTGTTCGGCTTGTCCTCTGAGATTATTAGCTTGTAAAACTAAAGAGTTAGCTTTTTCTTTGATTGAAAAACATTCCTCAATAACAGTTACTTCTGATACTTTTGGTACTCCCTGTTCTCCAAAGGAAATGATTAGCGCTTCTTCATCATCAATCCAATCAATAGCAAAAACAGTGTCTCCGAAGAACATTAATAGAACTTTTATTCTTTCAACTATGTCTTCGCTGTCTTCATAATCTTGTAAAATTTTGTCGATTTTTAGCTGGATTTGTTTTAAGTCTTTTTGAGCCGTCTTTATTTGCTGAAGCTGTTGCTTTAAAATTGACTCATCTCCAAATTCTAAGTGAATGTTTAATGTTTCATTTATTTGTCTGAATTGTTCAGTCAATATAGGATGTTTTATTTCAAGGTCTAAAACTGTGAAAAAATCGTAATTATTTAATAAATCTTTGGCAATTTCTCTTAAAGTTTCACTCCAACCTACAAAGTAGGGGATTTTTTCAAGTAAATCTTCCAAAGTTAGTTGGGTGTCTGTTTCGCCAAACTTATATGCGACAGCTTTTAAAGCGCCACTTACTAGTTGGTCTATTAAAAAGCCACCAGGAATAAAAAAACTAGCAATAGGGGCAACAAATTTAAGCATACCCATTGCCATATTTTTATTTTTTTCAAATTCATAGTCACTATTTAGGTCATTATAAATGACAAGTAACTTTATTTGAATATCATTTAATAGAGATATTTCTCGCTTTATTATAGATGAATTTCCAATAGTAAGTTTTGATTCATCGATAAGTGTTGCTAGTTCGTTAAGCAGAGTTTCTAAATCAGACATAACACACCTCTAGAAAGTTATACTTTAACAATGAAAGACGATCGCACTCTCCCCAAAAACGAAAAATGCGATCGCCACTTATTTTTCTACTCTTTATTCACCGCATTTCCCAGCTTTTTAGCTAAAGAAATACCTTGACCAACTCTCTTTTTAACTTTTTGTGCTTGAGCTACATTTTCTTGAGGAGACTTAGACCATAATCTATTCCCAACAAATCCTAAAACTCCTTTACGTTCCGGCTGTTTGACATCTTCAGACTTAGGCTTAGGTAAATCTTCCTCGTCTGTATCATGAGAAAATAAACTAGGTACAATCAAAGACAAAAGTATTAAGATTACCACTGCCAAGAAAACTGGGTTGACAAATTCAAAGGAAACTACCATAGGTCAATAAATCAAATGTAATTTGACGTTTTGTTGTTTGTGCATTGGGAGTTTCATTAAAAGTGCTACTTGTTGAAATTTTTCTGCATCTCTTTTGGCATCAAAAGGTTGAGATTCCAATTGATTAAGACCTTCAATAGCACGAGAATTAAGAGATTCAAATACCCGCTTTAATTCAGAAATTCGCTCTCTTACTTGTAGAGAAAAATCTCTAGCAACTCTCATTTCTGCAACTGCTTTATTAACTTTAACTTCGTATTCTTTCGCCTTTGTCATGGCTTTTTCACCTTCTCGCATCGCAAAAAAGCCACCTATTGCTAAAGCCGGAGCAGCAGTAATACCACCTAGCACCCAAACACCAAGAGCCATACCGCCGCCACCAGCTGCAACTGATCCAAAACCAAACCATGCTAAGGTTGCATTCCAAGCAGCTGCTCCACTCAAAGTAGAAATAGCTGTTCCTGTACTTGCTGCACCGATCGAAGTAGCAACGCCGATCGCACTACCGTATCCTGCGGCGGCTGCTCCCGCAGATTTTACGCCAGCCATAAAATACTTTTCTGCTCCTACAGCCGCAGCTTTATACTCTTTAATTTGCTGCACTGAAAAGTCCATTCCTTCTAATAGCCGCTTTTCACTTTCCGAAGCTTTCCGACCTGTATTTTCCAAGAAAGTAACAAAGCGTTTAACAGTACTTCTAATTACGTTTAATTGCAGTTCGCCATACTCTTGGGCAAATACGTTTGTGGCTTGTTCCGCCTGTTTCAATTGTTCAAGTTTACGCTCATAGCGCTCTTTGGCTTCGTTAGCAAGTTGGTTAGCTTTTTGACCAGGATAAAGTGAAACCATGTAAAACTCCTATGTTGATTTTAGTTAGCCAGATTGCAGGTTTTGACTAACTAGAATTCCTCTATTTGATATGGCTTTTAATGAGGAATATAAAACAATTGTAAAAAAAAACACATAAACTCCCTCAGCATATGTACTGAAATGCAATGATGAGGTTTTCTTATATACTTAAAAATAGTGAAAAGTAGAGCTTTTTTAATAAAAAATCTCAATTATTGGATATGACGGCGCAACACAATGCAAAAATAGTTATGTCAGAATTGGAGAAAGACTATTTTACCCACCGTTGAACAAGGCTTTACCTGTATTAGGGTCTGCCAAATGTTATCTAACTACTATCGAAACATCCTTCTATTTCGTTTTGATAGTAAAACAGGAACAATCTACATCCTGGCGCAAGAAAATATGGAAATTTTTATATCTCGTGATGGAAACTGGAGGTTTTTAAATGAAGCCGGACTTTAAAACTATGCCTAGAAAAGAGCTAATCGCTTATGTCTTGGCACATCGGGAAGATGAAGAAGCTTTTGATGCTTTGATTAATCGTCGCAGTCCTGATTCTGAGGCAACTTGGTATAACTTTCCTTATACTGAAGAAGGTCAACAACAAATGGAAGAAGTTTTTCGACGTAAGATCAATGGAGAAAATTAAGAACATTACTAACTTAATAAAAAGCTAGGCTTGAAATAGAAAGCGAGAAAATGCGATCGCTTAACCATCAGCCGTTCTATTTTCCCTCTTAATTTTCTCAACTCTTTCAAGGATTTCACCAAACAGATTCGGATCTTGTAAATCCTCAAGCGTTCCACTGGCTAAAACTGGCGCATTAGCTAACCGAAGATTTGCGATTAGTAAATTTTATCATGTTTCAAATTTTTGGAGTTTCTTCTGGGGAGGAATTAGCAAGATTTAGAACTGCTTAATTCTAGGTACGTTGTTGCGCTTTAGCGCTAAAGCGCAACAACGTACTTTCTTAATATACTTTGCGATCGCACGATAAAATAAATGTAAATTCAATTAACAATATTGACAGAATTTTAGAGATATAAAATGGCGATCGCTCTGTCAATGGCTAACTTGAAAATAATTTTATGCTAACAATTATTGGTTGTGGTAATTTAAATCGAAGTGATGATGGTGTAGGTGTAATAGTTGCTCAACGTTTGCAACGTCAAGTTACCAGAAGCTAGTTATACTTTACATGACTTTCGCTGGCATCATGCGATCGCAGCCGGACGCAAAATCTTTAAACAAGACTTTCCCAACCAAGTAACAGTCTACTTAATAGAAGCAGAAAATTTAGACTTTGGTTTGGAGTTGAGCTTCCCCGTTCAGCGTGCAGTAGATATAGTAACCGCAAAAATTTTACAAGCAATTTATCCTTGATTTATCAATAATCCCTTCCCCAGTCCCCAGTCCCCAGTCCCCAGTCCCCTATTTACGCGCTACAATCCCAAAGGAATCACAACTGCGCCAGTATATAACTTATGTTTCTCGACGAACTCACCCCCGTTTTTAAAGAACTAATCCAAAACCCTGTTTCCTTCGTGGGTGGATTTGTTTCTGGTATTCTTCGCCTCAGCTTAAATGATGACCCTGTAAAAAGCTGGTTAGATCAACAAACAGGTGTTACCACATCTAGTTCTAGCACCACTGACGGTAACAACGGTAGAAGTAATGGGCCACAATCTATTTCGATCGAATAATAACATTAGGACTTACGCACTCTCAGCCTAAACCTCGATCCCCCCTAGCCCCCCTTACTAAGGGGGGAATTTCAGAAAGCCCCTTTAGTAAGGGGTTGGGGAAGCGGGGGGAATTTCAGAAAGCCCCTTTAGTAAGGGGTTGGGGAAGCGGGGGGAATTTCAGAAAGCCCCTTTAGTAAGGGGTTGGGGAAGCGGGGGGAATTTCAGAAAGCCCCTTTAGTAAGGGGTTGGGGAAGCGGGGAGAATTTCAGAAAGCCCCTTTAGTAAGGGGTTGGGGGAGCGGGGGGAATTTCAGAAAGCCCCCTTAGTAAGGGGGTTGGGGGATCTCTTATTAAAAAAACTGGATCTACTCACAATTGGGTAGACCTTTTTTTAGAAAATAATACCTACGGCATATTGATTAATAAGTGTTTATGCTTTAACAGCAAATAGCATTTCTGTAGTTCGTCTAAAGTTAGAGGCTCTATGAAAAAAGCCTCTTTAAGATTATTAAGTAGGAGACGCTTGGGCATGAATCGCAGGAGCAATATCTGACAAAACTGCCCCACACAAAAAGCGGCTTTTGTAGAGAGGAGGAAGACTAATGACAGAAGCTACTGGGTATATGGCTCAGGAACGTGCCTTAGACCGGGATTGTACCACTCTGTCCCGTCACGTTTTGCAGCAATTACAAAGTTTCTCAGCAGATGCACAAGATTTAAGTGCTTTGATGAATCGGATTGCTTTGGCGGGAAAATTAATTGCTCGTCACATGAGTAGAGCAGGTTTAATGGAAAATGTCCTGGGATTTACTGGGGAAGTAAATGTTCAGGGAGAGTCCGTTAAAAAGATGGACATTTACGCTAATGATGTTTTTATCTCGGTGTTTAAGCAAAGCGGATTAGTTTGTCGCTTGGCTTCCGAGGAAATGGAAAAACCCTATTACATCCCCGAAAATTGTCCCATTGGACGTTATACTTTGCTCTACGATCCGATCGATGGTTCCTCCAACATAGACATCAATATTAATGTTGGTTCTATCTTTGCTATTCGCCAACAAGAAGGCATTGATGAAGATGGTTCTGCTTTGGATTTGTTACAAAATGGACGGAAACAAATTGCCGCAGGTTATATACTTTATGGGCCGAGTACGATGCTGGTTTATTCGATCGGCAAAGGTGTTCATGCCTTCACACTTGACCCTAGTTTAGGAGAGTTTATTCTCTCTAATGAAAACATTCAAATTCCCGAACATGGGCCGATTTATAGTGTGAATGAAGGTAACTTTTGGCAGTGGGAAGAATCGATTCGGGATTACATCCGTTATGTGCATCGTCATGAAGGTTATACTGCCCGTTATGGCGGGGCATTAGTAGGAGATTTCCACCGCATTCTGTTCCAGGGAGGAGTATTTTTATATCCCGGTACGCAAAAGAAACCAGATGGTAAATTGCGGTTGCTTTATGAAGCAGCACCTTTAGCTTATTTAGCTGAACAAGCTGGGGGTCGTGCTAGTACTGGAATGCAGGAAATTTTGGATGTCGTACCTCAGAAATTGCATGAGCGAGTTCCGCTAATTATTGGCAGTAAAGAAGATGTCACTTTAGTAGAATCTTTTATTAGTGAAGGTGTTAGGGAAGGTAAGAAAGAAGCAGTGCGCTAAAGTGATTTGCTGTGCGGAATTGTCAGTTCGGAAAAAGATTAAATTACACCAACCAGTTCACAAGTAGATAGTAGTAGAACAAGAACATGACAACCAATCATATCTTAGAAATTCCCCAATACGGGCAAAGTATCTGGATGGATAATTTGACTCGTGATTTAATTGAGTCGGGCGAACTCAAACGAATGATTGAAGATCGTGGGATTAAAGGGATTACTTCTAATCCGGCGATTTTTGAAAAAGCGATCGCAGGCAATAAAATTTACGATGCCGATATCGAAAAAGGCATTCGTGCAGGTTTAGAAACATACAAGATTTATGAATCTCTGATTTTTGACGATATTCGTCACGCTTGCGATATCTTCCGCCCAGTTTACGAAGCATCAAAAGGGTTAGATGGTTACATCAGCATTGAAGTACCACCAACTATTGCTCACGACACCGAAGCAACTATCAACGAAGCCCGTCGTTACTATCAAGAAATCGGTCGGGAAAACGTGATGATTAAAATTCCGGGGACTAGTGCGGGATTACCAGCAGTTGAGCAAGTAATTGCCGATGGAATTAATGTGAATGTGACGCTATTATTCTCAGTAGACAGTTACGTAAATACTGCTTGGGCTTACATCAAAGGGTTGGAAAAACGCGCCGCTGAGGGCAAAGATATTAGTAAGATTGCTTCGGTTGCTAGTTTCTTTCTCAGCCGGATTGATTCTAACATTGACAAGCGGATTGATGAGAAGTTAAAAGCGGGTGTGGAAAGCATCAATGTAGAAGCAAAATTACGGGCGGTGAAAGGAAAAGTGGCGATCGCAAATGCCAAGATTGCTTACCAAAAGTATAAGGAGATTACCCAGAGCGATCGTTGGCAAGCATTAGCCGCCAAAGGTGCAAAAGTTCAACGGTTATTGTGGGCTTCTACAAGTACTAAAGACCCAAATTATAGCGATGTCATGTACGTTGATGAATTAATTGGCCCAGATACCGTTAACACCTTACCACCTAACACAATTGAAGCTTGTGCCGATCATTGTGATGTTGCTAATCGTATCGAAACTGATGTAGACCAAGCTTATCAGTTAATGGAAAATCTCAAAGACCCAGATATCAATATCGACATCGATCGAGTTATGGACGAACTTCTCACCGAAGGCATTGAAAAATTCGTCCAACCCTTCCAATCCTTGATGAAATCTTTGGAAGAAAAGGTGAAACAGTTAGCACCTGTCTAATATGAGACTAGCGCAGCAAGGCAAAAATAATCTAGGAGTCGAAAAAGATTAAAAACCTTCTGCCTTCTTGTATTAGTTAGACGGGGCTTGATATTTCGATCGCCTTAAGGAAAAGAGGATCTAGCAATTAATCAATAAACTGATTAATTCTAGATCCTCAGCAAATTCTTGAGAAAATAGGTTGATAATCACTTTATCCCTATTAAACAGTATTAATATGCAATTTTCCCGTCAAAAGATATGTGTCTGGGAGCAAGTGTTAATCCTTTCTTAGGATTGGAAATCAAAACACATAATTGCTTTTAAACTTAAAACTGAAAAAACAAGCAGTAAAACTTAGCAATGGTTACACTTTTACCCAATCCCCTGCGTGTAGGCTTACAACAAGAAAAGATGCCCGAACCACAAATTCTGGTAATCTTCGGTGCATCTGGCGACCTTACCCAACGTAAATTGATTCCGGCAATTTATCATTTAAGACGAGAGCGAAGACTACCAGCAGAAACGACGATCGTAGGTGTGGCACGTCGCGACTGGAGTCATGAATATTTCCGCGAACAAATGCGGAAAGGATTAGACGAATTTTCTGAGGGTGTAGGTAACGAAGAACTTTGGGAAGAATTTGCTCAAGGTTTATTCTACTGTTCCGGTGACATCGACAACCCAGAAAGCTATCAAAAACTTAAAGCATTTTTAGCAGAGTTGGATAGTAAAAGAGGTACGAGAGGAAATCGGGTATTTTACCTCTCAGTTGCGCCCAAACTGTATGGAGAAGCAATTAAACAGTTGGGTAATGCAGGAATGACTGCCGATGCGACAAAAACTCGCGTAGTAATTGAAAAACCTTTCGGTCGAGATTTGGGAAGTGCTAGGGCGCTAAACCGAGTTGTTACTCAATATTGCAAAGAACAACAAGTTTACCGGATTGACCACTATTTAGGCAAAGAAACCGTACAAAACTTGTTGGTATTCCGGTTTGCCAATGCGATTTTTGAACCTTTGTGGAATCGTCAATTTGTCGATCACGTTCAAATTACTGTAGCAGAAACCGTAGGGGTAGAAGACCGTGCTGGTTATTATGAAACCTCTGGGGCGTTGCGGGATATGGTGCAGAACCATTTAATGCAAGTATTTTGCTTGACGGCAATGGAACCGCCTAACTCTTTGGAATCTGATTCTGTGCGAACAGAAAAGGTAAAAGTTTTGCAAGCTACTCGGTTGGCAAATGTCCATGATTTAACTCAATCAGCAGTTCGGGCGCAATATTCAGCTGGTTGGATGAAAGGGCAAAAAGTGCCGGGGTATCGTGAGGAACCAGGAGTCGATCTTAATTCCACTACGCCAACTTATGTGGCGATGAAATTAATGATTGATAATTGGCGTTGGCAAGGTGTACCTTTCTACTTGAGAACTGGCAAACGGATGCCAAAAAAAGTATCAGAAATAGCCATTCATTTTCGGGAAGTGCCTTATTTGTTATTTCAGTCGGCAGCTCAACAAGCTAATTCTAATGTCCTGATTATGCGGATTCAACCAAACGAGGGAATTGCTTTACGTTTTGAAGTGAAAATGCCTGGTTTAGAGGTGCGAACTCGGACTGTGGAAATGGACTTTGGTTATGGCACAGCCTTTGGGAAGACCAGTGGCGACGCTTACGATCGATTATTGTTAGACTGCATGATGGGCGATCAAACTTTGTTTACTCGCGCCGATGAAGTAGAAGAAGCTTGGCGAGTAGTTACTCCCGCACTTACAGCATGGGAAACACCTACCGATCCCTCATTAATGCCGCAATATGAAGCTGGAACTTGGGAACCCGCAGAAGCAGAATTGCTGATTAACCGCGATGGTAGACGCTGGCGAAGACCCTAATTTTTCATTGGTCGTTAGTCTTTTGTGATTTGTTATTTTTTCAAAAATGATTCAAAGGGTTTTAATTAATGACTCTGAGAACTAATCAGTGACTAATGACTAATGACTAATGACCAATGACTAATGACTAATAACTAATGACCAATTACCAATTACCAACTACCTAATCAACTATGACTACCTCATCTGCACCATTAGTTTCGTTACAAGCACCGAAAGATGTGTCTGTCGCCGATATTGAAACCGAACTAAGTCAAATTTGGCAAAGTTATGGTGGCGAAGGCGAAGGTTCTTTTGCAGCTGCAACTAGGGCTGCAACTTTTAGTTTAGTGATTTATGAACCGGAAGAAACCCAACAACTTTTAGCGGCTTTAGGATATTATATGGGGCCGATTGATGGCATTGAAGGGCCTCGGACTCAAGCAGCTTTAGAAGTTGCCCAGAAAGCTTTGGGATTGGAAGTAACCGGAAAGTCTAACCCAGAAACTTTGGCAAAGTTAAAAGAGGAAGTTGCCAAAAAAGATGATGGGAAGAAAGCTGAGGGTAACGGCTTAAAAAGCATCCAATATGCGTTAGATACTTCTGGTGCGGGTTTTGCTGATGCGATCGCTTCTGTTAACCCTTGTCGGATTATTGCACTCTGTCCAACTGTGGGCGAAGATGAAGGTGTAAACGCGCAAGTTTCTGCTTATTGTCCGGTACAAAAACGCACTAGCACTACGTTAATTTGCTGCGAATATATTACGCTGAGAGGGACACAAACGGCGTTAGATCGGATTAGTGGGATGATTCCAGAATTGGCGATCGCAGATTTGCCCAAATTTGCTTGGTGGAAAGCAACACCCGATCCCAATCACGATTTATTTAAGCGCATTGCTGAGTCTAGCGATTGCATTATTATTGACTCTTCTCACTTCAATGCTACCGAAGAAGATTTGTTAGTTGTGCAAGATTTGATTGAGTCGGGTTTGAATATTGCTGACTTAAATTGGCGGCGTTTGTTCAATTGGCAAGAATTAACCGCAGAAGCATTCGATCCCCCAGAACGTCGTCCTTATATCAAGGAAATCGATCTGGTAACAATTGATTATGAAAAGGGCAATCCTGCACAAGCTTTAATGTTTTTAGGTTGGTTTGCTAGTCGGTTACAATGGCATCCAGTTGCTTATGAAAGTCTAGGCGGCGAATATGACATTACAAAGATTAAATTTGTCGGTGCAGACCAACGCCAAATTGAAGTAGAATTGGCAGCAATTCCGATCGCAGCTGGAGAAATACCAGGAGATTTAATTGGTTTACGTTTAATGTCAACTAATACCCAAGCTGATTGCTGTACAATTTTATGTTCGCAAATCGCAGGTTGTATGCGGATGGAATCTGGCGGTGGAGCACAAAATTGTCGCATTGAACAAGTAACACCAATGTTCGATCAACAAGCAGAAAACTTGTTGAGTAAGCAGTTACAACGCTGGAGTCGGGATATGTTATACGAAGAAAGTATGGCAGTTGCAGCGCAAATTCTCAAGTTAGTGAATCGGTAGTGGGTAGTGGGTAGTTGGTTGAGGAAGAAACTAACAAATTTGTAAGATATAAAATGGAAAATTCCCACTACCAACTACCAACTACCAATTACCAAAAATGAGTTTAATAATTGCTGGAGAACGCAGCGGGGTAGGTAAAACAACTGTTACACTTGCCCTGCTTGCAACTTTAAAACATCGCAATTTGGCAGTACAATCTTTTAAGGTTGGGCCTGATTACATTGACCCAATGTTTCATCATTATGTTACTGGAAAACCTTGTCGAAATTTAGATCCGGTACTGAGTTCGGAAAGTTATGTAAAAGAATGTTTTTCCCGGCATATTCAAGGGGTAGAATTTGCTTTAGTTGAAGGGGTGATGGGGTTGTTTGATGGGGTGAAGAAGGGGACTGGGGAGGAAGATAAGTTTTTTGCTAGTACTGCACATATTGCTCGATTATTGGATTTACCTGTATTATTAGTAATTGATTGTAGTCGGTTGTCGGGTTCTGTTGCTGCGATCGCACAAGGTTACAGCACTTTCGATCCTAGAATTAAGATAGCTGGTTTAATATTAAATCGGGTAGGAAGCGATCGACATTTAGAACTTTTAACAGATGCTTTGTTACCTTTGAATCTGTCAATTTTAGGAGTTTTGCGCCGAGAAGATGATATTGCAATTCCCGATCGACATTTGGGTTTAATCCCCACCGTCGAACTTCCCCAAATGAATGCTGTAATTGATAAATTAGCCCATTTAGGAGAAACCTGTTTTAACTGGGAAAAACTCTTACCAATGTTGAAAAGTCCAGAAGTAAAATTAAAACCCCAGTCCCCAGTCCCCAGTCCCCAGTCCCCAGTTAGAATTGCGATCGCACAAGATAAAGCCTTTAATTTCTATTATCAAGAAAATCTAGATTTACTGCAAAAATTAGGTGCAGAATTAGTATTTTGGAGTCCTCTTAATGATACAACTTTACCCAAAAATGTACAAGGATTTTATTTTGGGGGCGGTTTCCCCGAAGTTTTTGCTCAACAATTAAGCGATAACTTGCTGATTAAAGAAGCAGTGAAAAAAGCTATTTTAACAGGAACTCCTACTTATGCAGAATGCGGAGGGTTAATGTACTTATGTGAGGAAATAATAGATTTTTCAGGAAACAGTTACCCAATGTTAGGGATTTTACCAACAAAAGCAGAAATGGGTAGCCATTTAACATTAGGATATCGCCAAGCAACAGCATTACAAGACAGCCCTATTATACCTGCTGGTACAACCATCTGGGGACATGAATTTCATCGTTCCAGCTTATCCAAAACCCCAGAAAAACCTTTATTTAAAGTCAAAGGATTTTCTGCTAACTTAGTAAATGAAGAAGGATGGAAATTGTATAACATTCATGCTTCATACATTCACTTGCACTTTGGCGATCGTCCAAAAATTCCCACAAGATTTTTGCAGCAATGCAGATTAAATTGTATTTAAAAATTGCAGATGAACGCAGATAATAAAAAACATCCATGTTTGTACCATTAAACTGAAAAACCTCAAAATAATTAAAGACCTTAGTCCTTCAATTCAGTAAGAATCAAGGACTAAAGTCTTTATAAAAACTGCTTTTAACCCAGATTATGGTGAAGTTGTGGAACCAGGGGTAGTGCTAGAACATCGATTCAGTATTGTCGTCGGCGATGAGAAACCGGGTTTCTTTCGCTCGCACAGTCAATATTTCGTTACCCCAAGTCAAAGAAACCCGGTTTCTGGGATTACTGAATTGGTGTTCTAGAACCGCCTGTACTTCTGCTAGGGTTAGTAATAGAACCGTCTGGTGTATTTCTTATCCCAGGAGTGGTACTAGAATCAGTAGATGAATTGTTATCTTCTTGCTCAAGACATCTCTCATTCTGGGCTGTTAAACTTTGATCGTCTGCTGAGGGATAAGATGAACTTCTCGAAGAGTTTCTAGAGTTAGCACTAGTAGAAGAACTTCCCCTATCACCTCTTGTACCTTGGTTAACGCAAGGATCGTCAACAGCATTTGTACCTGACACACCACCAGGAGTATTAGAGTCATTGGAAGAATCTCTATCGTTGATGGGATTACTAGTAGATTGACCAGGAGAATTTTGTGCAAATTGGTTGAAATTTACTTCTGCAAATCCGGGAAGACTAAGTAAAGAACTAATTCCCAGAACTCCTAAAAAACCAGCCAACTTTTTGATTGAATTCATTGTGTGTCATCCATTAAGAAAAAATAAGATTGTACAAATCTCAAACAGATTTAATATCTGTCCCTAGAGGTACTTGCTGGGTCGGGGTTGCGGTAACTTACAGGTTCTTTAGGTTTGCGGAATAAACCAGCTAAACCAGCTAGACCAAGCAAACCTAGTGCGCCCCAGTTGGAATAGGAATTGCGATCGCTTTCCGCCGCACTAACTTGCTGAGAACCAGTCGTATCTGATGTTGCACCCGCACCAGTTGTCCCAGTTGTACCAGTACCTTCAGTCGTACCACTCGTCGTACCAGTACCATCAGTCGTACCAGTTCCCAGTCCTGAACCAGTTCCGCCAGTTGTATCAGTTCCCGTTCCCGTACCACTCGTACCAGTTCCCAGTCCTGAACCAGTTCCACTATCCGTACCAGTCGTACCAGTTCCTAGTCCCGAACCAGTTCCGCCAGTTGAATCAGTTCCACTACCTGTACCAGTTGAACCAGTACCAGTTCCTAGTCCTGAACCAGTTCCACTATCCGTACCAGTCGTACCAGTTCCTAATCCCGAACCAGTATCGCCAGTTGAACCAGTTCCACCTGTACCAGTCGTACCAGTACCACCAGTTGAACCAGTACCCGTTCCCAGTCCCGAACCAGTTCCACTATCCGTACCAGTCGTACCAGTTCCTAGTCCCGAACCAGTTCCACTATCCGTACCAGTCGTACCAGTTCCTAGTCCCGAACCAGTTCCGCCAGTTGAACCAGTTCCACCTGTACCAGTCGTACCAGTACCACCAGTTGTACCAGTTCCCGTTCCCGTACCACTCGTACCAGTTCCCGCACCTGTACCACTCGTACCAGTACCGCCAGTACCGCCAGTTTGGGCAGAACTAGGTAAACTTAAGGGAAGAGTAACTAAATTCACGGCAAAAATACTAGCCCAAACAACTTTAGTCAAGTCCAAAGATTTCATAGAAGAGGTTCCTGTGATTTCCTAAATCTCTGCAAATTCTTGGTTTATAAAAATGGTGTCTTTTAAATCAGTTCAATTTGATCCAGAATTGATCAGACCTAATCAAGCTACTTGTCTATGCTTCAGAGGAATTATGTCCTTACTTAATATTCCTCGGTTTTTCTTTCATAAGCTTAGTTACTTATCACTTTTGGTAGATGATTAGGTGGAAATTTTAATTTACTACCTCTGCCATTATTAACCTACTAGAATATTGCCTTGCGTTTCCTTACTAAGCAGAATAACTAATACTTTGTTTCTCAACTTCTATCGAAAGAACAGGTATACTTCTTAACTGTATCTATGTCCAATGATAGAAAAAAATTTATAAGAATTTAGTATATTTTGCTTTTTATAGCCAGTCTAAATAATTCGTGAAAAAGATTTTTTGAACCACGTTCGCGTAGCGCGTAAGACACGAAGGACACAAAGAAAGAAGAGAAGAAGCAGTTTTCTGCAATAACTAAATAAGATTGAGTAAGTTAGAGGTGCGATCGAGTTCACTGATGGCGAATTTTATTCGGTAAAATTGATGTGAGCGTTAATATATTCGGTAAAAAGCCAGCAAATTTAACAGATAGGGAGTAGAAATGGAAATTCAGGAACTTAAAGCTTTAATTAAAGAGAGTGTCCTACCAACCCTCAAACGCAACAATGCCTAGTCAATGGGACTAGGCACGTTCGGAAAAAATGAGCAAAATTTTCAAGTGTTAATCGTCAAAAACTAGGACGATGATAAAGGATAAAAAACTAAGGTGGACTAAGATAATTGCAGCTACATTACCACGGCCTTTGCATAGATTGGTCTTTCCTGATCTGGGTTTGGTACTGCTCTAAACAAAGAGCTTTATGCCACTTTTTTAGCTATGCCTTTGATTTAAACTGCAATCTGGTTCCTGTCAGGAGACACCGCGACCGAACCATTTATTTCTTGTTGATTTGTTCCTTTTGGTGTCCATCTTTAAAGTAGCACAGATAACTTTTATGGTAAGAACTTGTTTACTTAATTTGATTTGTCTTTACACTACTTAAGTTTTTAGCAAATAGCCTTAATACTGGTTGGGGACTGGGGATTGGGGACTAGGGACTGGGGAGTGAGAAGGTTTTGAGTTCAGAAGTTTTCTTGCTCCTCTGCCTCTGTACCTAGCTGGAAACAAAAGGCAAAATATAGTTAAAATGGGGGTTTGGAGAATGAAGACTGACTAGCATCGGGAAAACGCAAAACTCGATCGGGATTTCTCGATTTATATTCTGGGACAGGATTAATCAAGAAATCTGGTAAATCCTAGTCAAAGTTTCCCAGTCCCTAGTCCCCAGTCCCTAGTCCCCAGTCCCCACTATCACCAAATCAATTAGACTCATGCCTGTATCTCTCCCATATCTTAGCGGTAGCGAAATTCGGCAAAAATTCCTCGAATTCTTTGCTCAAAAAGGACATCAAATTTTGCCTAGCGCTTCCTTAGTACCCGAAGATCCCACAGTTTTGTTAACTATTGCTGGGATGTTACCTTTTAAACCGATTTTTTTGGGACAAAGAACTCCCGAATTTCCTCGCGCTACTACATCACAAAAGTGTATTCGTACTAACGATATTGAAAATGTCGGACGCACTGCAAGGCATCATACTTTTTTTGAGATGCTGGGTAATTTTAGCTTTGGGGATTATTTTAAAGAAATTGCGATCGCTTATGCGTGGGAAATCTCTACAAAAATTTTTGGTTTACCTAAAGAACGCATTGCTGTTAGTGTCTTCGAGGAAGATGACGAAGCTTTGGCAATTTGGCGAGACAAAATCGGCGTAACAGAAAAGCGAATTAAACGCATGGGTGCAGAGGATAACTTTTGGAATTCTGGCCCGACTGGACCTTGTGGCCCTTGTTCGGAATTGTACTATGATTTTCATCCCGAACGAGGCGATGACGAGATTGATTTAAATGATGATTCTCGGTTTATTGAATTTTATAACCTGGTTTTCATGCAATATAACCAGGATGCTGAGGGTAATTTAACTCCTCTACAAAACAAGAATATTGATACCGGAATGGGATTGGAACGGATGGCGCAAATCCTCCAAGGAGTTCCCAATAATTACGAAACAGATTTGATTTTTCCGATTATCAAAACGGCAGCGGAAATTGCGGGAATTGATTACGCTAAAGCTGATGAAAAAACCAAGGTTTCTTTAAAAGTAATTGGCGATCACGTCCGGGCAGTTGTTCACATGATTGCTGACGAAATTCGAGCATCAAATATCGGGCGCGGTTATGTGTTGCGGCGGTTAATTCGTCGGGTAGTGCGTCATGGCAGATTAATTGGAATTTCGGAGGATTTTACGCCGAAAGTTGCGGAAACTGCGATCGCGCTTTCCGAATCAGCTTATCTCAACGTGCGGCAAAGAGAGGCGACAATTAAAGCGGAACTACAAAGGGAAGAAACTCGCTTTTTAAAGACTTTGGCAAGGGGCGAAAAATTGCTAGAAGAAACTATTGAACGAGTTAAGAAATCTGGAAAAACGGAAATTCCCGGAAATGATGCTTTTGTCCTTTATGATACTTACGGTTTTCCCTTGGAACTAACGCAAGAAATTGCCGAAGAAGAGGGATTAATGGTAGATTTGGCGGGTTATGAAGCGGCGATGAAGGAACAAACAACGCGATCGCAATCTGCCCACGAAACTATTGATTTAACCGTCCAAGGTTCCTTGGATAAATTAGCGCAAAACATCCACGCTACCCAGTTTTTAGGTTACACCGAAGCGGTAGCCAATGCCAAAATCGAAGCAATTCTGATAAATGGCGAAGCTGTAGAAGAAGCAGAAGCGGGAACGGAAATTCAAATAGTTTTGGATTGCACTCCATTTTATGCGGAATCTGGCGGACAAATTGGCGATCGCGGCACAATTAGCGGCTATGGATCGATCGTTAGCATTCACGATGTTAAAAAAGAATCAGATTTCTTTGTACATTTTGGACGCATCGAAAGAGGTAATTTACGAGTAGGAGATAGCGTCAACGCGCAAATCGATCGATCTTGTCGTCGTCGGGTGCAAGCTAATCACAGTGCTACTCATTTATTACAAGCAGCATTGAAGAAAATTGTCGATGATTCAATCTCGCAAGCAGGTTCTTTGGTAGCATTCGATCGCTTACGTTTTGACTTCAATTGTCCCCGTGCTTTAACACCAGAAGAAATCCAACAAATTGAAGAACAAGTTAACACTTGGATCGCCGAAGCACACGCCGGAGTTGTGGAAGTTCTGCCCTTAGCAGAAGCAAAAGCTAAAGGTGCGATTGCTATGTTTGGCGAAAAATACGGTGCAGAAGTAAGAGTATTAGATTTTGGCGTTTCGATGGAACTTTGCGGCGGAACTCATGTGAATAACACTGCCGAAATTGGCGTGTTTAAAATTATCTCAGAAACAGGTGTTGCTGCCGGAATTAGACGCATTGAAGCAGTCGCAGGGCCAGCTATTTTAGAATACTTGAATCTGCGGGATAAAGTAGTGAAGGAATTGAGCGATCGCTTTAAAGCAAAACCCGAAGAAATTCCCGAAAGAATCACCAATCTCCAAAACGAACTGAAAGCAACTCAAAAGGAATTAGAAACCTTAAAAGCAGAGTTAGCAATTACCAAGTCCGATCGATTACTATCTCAAGCAGAAACAGTTGGCGAATACCAAATCTTAGTAGCTGAACTCCCAGAAGTAGACGCTGAATCATTAAAAACTGCTGCCGAAAGATTACAGCAAAAATTAGGCGAAGCAGCAGTAATTTTAGCTTCCTGTCCCGAACCCCAAAAGGTGAATTTCGTAGCAGCTTTTAGTCCAAAAGTCAACAAAAAAGGTTTACAAGCTGGCAAATTCATCGGACAAATTGCCAAAATTTGCGGTGGTGGTGGTGGTGGCAAACCAAATTTAGCCCAAGCAGGTGGAAGAGATGCTACAAAATTAAAAGAAGCGCTAGAAACTGCTCGTAAGCAATTACGAGAAGGGCTATAAGAAGGCATAAGAGAAGAAAGGGAAGGGGGGAACAGACAGAAAGCCAAAATTCTCCTTGTCCTCGTTTGTCCTCGTTCCCAGGTTCAACCTGGGAACGAAATATAGAGGCTCTGCCTCTGGTGCCTATTCCATATCCTTGACTACTTTTGAGTTAACCAAATATTTACGACTTTTGATATATTAGCTGCAAGAGCTAAGTTAGAGCAAATTAAGACTACAGGGTGTTGTTTACCAGTATGGCGTTAACTACTATCTGCCTAATGAAGTAGATAACTGCCACTCATGTTTGGATGAGACTCAACTAATCTGATTTAGTTGAGTTACGTTTGTAGTTTTGTAATGTTGTAGCAAACTCAGCAATTATGAACTTTTCCAAGATCAAAGCATCAAACAAAATTTGGATTTTCGCTTGTAGCTTATATTTAGGATTTTTAATTTTTATTTCTACTTCTGCTTATTTAAAAAGCCTCTCACCTTTACTTACGAAGGTGCCTTTTAGCGATACCTTCATGCACTTTCTATTATTGGGGCTAACTGCCTTTTTTAGTCACCTAGCGTTGAATAAACGATATGTCATGGTATTTGGCATACTTTTTCCCCAAGCTCCGTTAATCATAGCCCTCTGTTGTATGTTGGATGAAATACTGCAAAGATTCTCACCTAAAGCGACTTCTAGCCTTCTAGGTCTAATGGCTGACTTAGCTGGAATCATCTTGTTTTACTTTCTGGCAGAAAGGATAAAATTGAAAAGTTAGTTGGGAGAGTAAATGTATGAAATGTCCTGCTTGTGACAATGAATTAAGTGAGAAATTAGCTGGAAATATCACTGTTGATGTTTGCGAAGGTGGTTGTGGGGGGATTTGGTTCGATCGCTTTGAATTGCAAAAAGTTGATAACCTGGAAGAAACAGAGGGAGAGAGCCTATTAAATATTCAAAAAAGTCCAGAAGTGGAAGTTAATCATAATTTGAGAAGGTATTGTCCCAAGTGTCCAAACATCCTGATGATGCGACATTATTACGGTGTCAAAAAACAGGTGCTAGTCGATGAATGTCCAAGTTGTGCAGGTTTTTGGTTGGATGCAGGAGAATTAGCGGCAATTCGCAGTCAGTTTAGTTCAGAAATGGAGAAGGAAATCGTAACAGAACAATATATCGCTGATATTGTTGGTAAATATCTTGGAACGTAGCACTAAGTAATTTTTGTCATAAATTTGCAGCAGTTACTCAGTTGCCTCTGAAAATTGGTGATGCTATCTAGGACGAAAAATTGCAGTAAACCGATTATCATTATCAGGACACAAAGGTTAAAATAGAAGCCCATTCTCAAGAAAGCTGCAATTTATTCAACCATGACTACAGCTGCTCCAGCTAAAACTAAGTACGAAGCCATCATTGGTTTAGAAACCCATTGTCAACTGAGTACAGCTACCAAAATTTTCTGTAATTGCTCTACCAAATTTGGTGCAGCACCCAACGAAAATGTTTGTCCGATTTGTATGGGGATGCCAGGAGTGTTACCAGTACTCAATCAAAAGGTGCTGGAATATGCAGTAAAAGCTGGTTTAGCCCTGAATGCGGAAATTGCGCCTTATAGCAAGTTCGATCGCAAACAGTATTTTTATCCCGACTTACCAAAAAATTATCAAATTTCCCAATATGACTTGCCAATTTGCGAACGTGGTTGGCTAGAAATTGAGTTAGTAGATGAAGAAGGTAACGCCACAAGGAAGAAGATTGGTATTACCCGTCTGCACATGGAAGAAGATGCAGGTAAGTTAGTTCATGCAGGTAGCGATCGCCTTTCCGGTTCTACCTATTCCTTAGTTGACTTCAACCGCACAGGCGTTCCTTTGTTAGAAATTGTTTCCGAACCAGATATGCGATCGGGACAAGAAGCAGCGGAATATGCTCAAGAACTACGAAGAATCATGCGTTATCTTGAAGTCAGCGACGGGAATATGCAAGAAGGTTCCTTGCGTTGTGATGTTAACGTTTCTGTGCGTCCAGTGGGGCAAAAAGAATTTGGCACTAAAGTAGAAATTAAAAATATGAACTCCTTTAGTGCGATTCAAAGGGCGATCGATTATGAGATCGATCGGCAAATTTCCGCACTCGAAGCCGGAGAAAAAATAGTTCAAGAAACTCGCCTTTGGGAAGAAGGGAGTCAAAAAACCATTAGTATGCGGAAAAAAGAAGGTTCCAGCGACTATCGCTACTTCCCCGAACCCGATTTGGCACCTTTAGAAGTTCCTGCGGAACAAAAGCAACACTGGAAAGAAGAATTACCCGAATTGCCAGCCGCCAAGCGCCACCGTTACGAAAGCGAATTAGGACTTTCCCCTTACGACGCGAGGGTGTTGACGGACGATCGCGCCGTCGCTGAATATTTTGAAGCCACAGTCACTAATGGTGCTAGTCCCAAACAAGCAGCAAACTGGGTAATGGGTGATATTACGGCATATCTGAACAACGAAAAACTCAGTATTACGGAAATTGCCCTCAAACCAGATACACTGGCTGAACTCATCTCCTTAATCGAAGACAAAACCATTAGCGGCAAGATTGCCAAAGAAATCCTGCCAGAACTGCTCACCAAAGGCGGTTCAGTTCAGGAAATGGTCAAAGATAAAGGATTAATTTCCGATCCTGCCGTTTTAGAACAAATAATCGACAAAATCATCGCCGCCAATCCCAAAGAGTTAGAACAATACCGCAAAGGCAAAACCAAACTACTCGGCTTCTTCGTCGGACAAATGATGAAAGAAACCTCTGGTCGCGCCGACCCCCAACTTACCAACCAACTCCTAACCAAGAAGTTGCAATCTTGATAACTTCTTTACGAAAAAACCCCTAAACTTCATAAAAACCTTAAAAAAGGGGTGTCACCCCTCACCCCTTGAATGGTATATTGATGTAAGTAGATGCACCCTGATGATCGGGAGAGTCGTTATCCAAGCGGCTCCCCTTTTTTTTTGGCAAGGGAGCAGGGGAGGTGGGGAGGTGGGGGGATGGGGAGGTGGGGGGATGGGGAGGTGGGGAGATGGGGGGATGGGGAGGTGGGGAGATGGGGAGGTGGGGAGATGGGGAGGTGGGGAGATGGGGAGATGGGGAGATGGGGGGATGGGGAGGTGGGGAGATGGGGAGATGGGCAATAATGGTAAGAATATATTTTAGGTAGAGAAGAAATGATTAGAACTCATGAAGATTTAGAGGTTTATCAAATTGCATTTGAAGCAGCTATGCAAATTTTTGAACTTTCTAAAACTTTTCCCCAAGCAGAACGATACTCGTTAACCGATCAAATTCGTCGCTCATCTCGATCTGTTTGCGCTAATCTTGCAGAAGCTTGGAGAAAGCGAAGATATGAAGCTGCTTTTATTGCTAAACTCAGTGATTGTGAAGCAGAAGCTGCGGAAACCCAAGTATGGATTAAGTTCGCTGTTAAATGCCAATATTTAGAAATAGAAAAAGGCAGAAAATTATACGCTACTTATAATCAAATACTCGGTGGTTTAGTCTATTTAATTAACAACTCCCACCGCTGGATCATCAACTAAACCTCCCCATCTCCCCATCTCCCCATCTCCCCATCTCCCCATCTCCCCATCTCCCCATCTCCCCATCTCCCCATCTCCCCACCTCCCCATCTCCCCATCTCCCCATCTCCCCATCTCCCCATCTCCCCATCTCCCCATCTCCCCATCTCCCCATCTCCCCATCTCCCCATCTCCCCATCTCCCCATCTCCCCATCTCCCCATCTCCCCATCTCCCCATCTCCCCATCTCCCCATCTCCCCACCTCCCCATCTCCCCATCTCCCCACCTCCCCATCCCCCCATCTCCCCATCTCCCCACCTCCCCATCTCCCCACCTCCCCATCCCCCCATCTCCCCATCTCCCCACCTCCCCATCTCCCCACCTCCCCATCTCCCCTGATATAATCGCCTCTCAAACAAGAATGCTGTCAGGAGGAAGAAAAATGTCAGATTGGCAAGTGATTGATGGTAGTATTACGGCACCGCGAGGGTATCGGGCGGCGGGAATTACGGCGGGATTGAAGGCTTCGGGATTGCCGGATTTGGCTTTGATTGTGTCGGATGAGGAGGCGATCGCAGCTGGAGTTTTCACTACCTCGGTTGTTCGCGCTGCACCTGTGGACTATTGTCGGCAAATATTACAAACTAAACCTAGTGCCAGAGCGATTCTTTGCAATTCTGGACAAGCTAACGCTGCTACAGGCGCACAAGGCAAAGCTGATGCAGAAGAATGCGCTAAAGTACTCGGAGAAGCTTTAAATATTTCTGCGAATTCGATCTTACTTGCCTCTACTGGCGTGATCGGTCAAAGAATTAAAATGGACATCTTAAAAGCTGCCATTCCTCAATTAGTTGCTTCCTTGTCGGACACTGGCGGAGATACAGCAGCTAGGGCAATTATGACTACGGATACTGTGCCGAAAAGTATTGCTTTGGAAACTACCATTGATGGTCGTCCGGTGCGAATTGGGGGAATTGCCAAAGGTGCAGGGATGATTCATCCTAACATGGCGACAATGTTATCTTTTGTTACTTGCGATGCCGCTGTTTCTCCTTCTCTGTGGCAAGAAATGCTCTCTCGCGCCGCTGACAAAACTTTTAACCAAATCACAGTGGATGGCGATACTAGCACCAATGACAGTTTAATTGCTTTGGCAAACGGTCAATCCCGCACTCCGGCAATTACGGAAATGAGCCCAGATGCAGAGAAGTTGGAAGCAATGTTAACTGCTGTTTGTCAGCATTTGGCTAAGGCAATGGCGCGGGATGGTGAAGGGGCTACTTGTTTGATTGAAGTGGTAGTTTCTGGCGCAGCGGACGATCGCGCGGCGCGTCAAATTGCTAGAACGATCGCTGGCTCCTCTTTGGTCAAATCTGCGATCTTCGGTCGTGACCCAAATTGGGGTAGAATTGCAGCTGCGGCTGGTCGTGCAGGTGTACATTTCGACCAAAAAGATTTGCAAATTTCTCTGGGTAATTTCTTGTTAATGGAAAATGGTCAGCCTTTACCTTTCGATCGTTCTGCGGCTAATCAATATCTCAAAAAAGCAGCGTCGGGTGCTTTTTTACACGATGACACAGTGTTAATTTCTGTTAGCGTCGGTAATGGGAATGGCTCTGGCAAAGCTTGGGGTTGTGACCTAAGTTACGATTATGTCAAGATTAACGCTGAATATACAACCTAATTAATCACTTTTTGTTTGTTTTTTGTTAACTAATCATTCCTCAAGTTGGGCCTTTTCAGAAGTCAGGCTGCGAGGCTAAGGGGGAAAGTCTAGAAACACTTTTCCTCCTTCATCTCTGAGTCAATCCCTCATTTGTTACTTTTTTTATTTTATCAAAAAATAATATAGTAAAACTATTGAAAATTCAAAAATTTTTCACATTTTAATTAAAATATATACAATGAAGACTAAGTATATTTAGAGCTTACTGTTTAATTAGAATTATTGAATCATGAAAATTTTATTAAATTTAAATAAATTGCTCTAGGCAAATTGATAGAGGTTGGTTTATATTAAGGCAATAGCAAGAGAAACTAAAACTTTCTAGTCAAGGTATTAGAGAACAGCAAAATTTTAAATTTAAAAGAAAAGATAGCTCAAATTTATGGGCGATTGTTTCTTGTTCATCAATTCATAATCAAACAGGAAAATATATTGGTGCATTAACTATGGTAACTGACATTACTAAACGGAAAATCACAGAAGCAGCATTATCACAAAGCGAAGCTACAAATCGGGCAATTATTGATGGAATTCCCGATTTATTACTGCGGGTAAAAAGAGATGGAACTTGCCTAAATTTCATTTCTCCTAAAGACTCTTCTGCTAAAAAATATGTACCGATCGCCAACCATATTTCCGAATTACTGACACCAGATATTTTACAAAAGCAGTTAGAATATATAGAGCAAGCATTAACTACTAAAGAAGTTCAAATTTACGAACAGCAACTACCAAAATGTAACAAAATTTGTCATGAAGAAATTCGGATTTCGCCCTGTGGTCAAGATGAAGTATTAATTATAGTTCGGGATATTACAGAGCGCAAAGAAGCAGAACGGAAGATTCTCTTAGCGCTAGAAGAAAAAGAAATTTTAATCAAAGAGATTCACCATCGCGTCAAAAATAACCTTCATGTAATTATCAGCCTCTTAAATTTACAAATACATAATATTAACGACCCAAAACTCTTAGAAATTTTTAATGATAGCCAAAATCGCATCTACACAATGGCATTAATTCACGAACAATTATATCAATCTGAAGATTTAGGAAAGGTGAGATTGGATAAATATATTCAGGGGTTAATTGGTAATCTTTGTACCTCTTTTTACATTGGTAGCAAAAGTATTAAACTAATGGTGGAAGCTGAACCATTATCATTAAATTTGGAAACAGCTATCCCCTGCGGTTTAATCATCAATGAGTTAATCACAAATGTTTATAAACACGCCTTTCCTAACGGTCGAGATGGAGAGGTAAAAGTCCAATTATTTCAATCTGACGAGCAGCAATTTAATCTGATTGTGGCAGATAATGGCATTGGTATTCCAGCAACTGTGGACTTGCAAAATCCTACATCTTTAGGTTTAAAATTAGTGCAAATTCTCGCCAAGCAATTGAAAGCTAGTTTGGAGTTTTCTTTTCAGACGGGGACTGTTGCCAAATTAACCTTTAAGCAGTTACCGTATAAACCAAGAATTTAAAATGTCTAATTACTTAGGGAAAAATCATGTTAACATTTCTAGAAGAAAATAGAATAACCATGAAAACAAACATTAAAATTTTAATAGTTGAAGACGAACTAATTGTCGCCGAAAATATATACAGAAATCTCAACCAACAAGGTTATGAGGTAGTAGATGTAGTTAGTACGGGTGAAGAAGCTATTAAAGAAGCGATCGCCAATCATCCCGATTTAGTACTCATGGATATAATGTTACCAGGAGATATTGATGGCGTAAAAGCAGCTCATACAATTTATACTCAATTGCAAATTCCTATAGTTTACATGACCGCTTATGCTGATAATGATACTTTAGAAAAAGCCAAACATACCAAACCTTATGGTTACTTAGTGAAACCTTTTAAACCGCAGGATCTCCGCACTACTATTGAAATTGCTTTAGAAAGATATGAAACTGAAAAAGCAATGGCAATTCGTTACACTGCACAAATTCAAGTAGCTCAAGAAAAATTGCAACTATTAAATCAAGTATCCAACTTAACATTATTAGAAAAACAATTTAATCAAATTATTAATCATTTGAATTTAACAAGAAGTACTGAAAATATTGTTCCGGTGTTTTGCTTGCGGTTAGATCGGTTACAAAAAATCAGCAATATATTAAGTTATCAAAACAATAAATACTTAGGGAATTTAATAGTAAAAAGATTAACTACTTATTTAGGTAATCCCGAACTTTTAGCTAGGTTAAATAATGAGGAATTCGCGATCGTCCTCAATTCACTGAGAAATAAACAAGAAGTTACCAATGCTGCTCACCAAATTCTCCAATTATTCAACGAATCTTTTTTTATTAATTACCGAGAAATTTTTGTCACCGCCAGCATCGGCATCGCTATCTTTAAACAAGATGGTGATGAATTAGAGGAATTAATCAATAATAGCAAAAAAGCTATGAATTATGCCCAAAATTTGGGAGGAAATCGCCAGGAATTTTATCGGGAATTATTAAGTATAGATTGGGACAATGAACTAGCGATAGAAGCAGATTTGCGTCATGCTATAGAGCGTCAAGAACTGCAACTTCACTATCAACCTAAAGTAGATTTACGAACAGGTAAAATTGTCGGTGCAGAAGCTCTTTTACGTTGGTATCAGCCAGCCAAAGGATTTATTTCTCCAGGTAAATTTATTCCTATAGCTGAGGAAACAGGATTAATTAAATCAATTAGTGATTGGGTTTTCAACACAGCTTGTAAACATACAAAAGCTCTGCATCAAGAAGGATTAGAATGTATCCGCGTCGCAGTAAATATATCCGGCTATCAGTTCAATCAACAAGAGTTAGCGCAACAGTTACTTAGAATCACCTTAAATGCTGGAATTGAACCAAAATTTCTTGAATTTGAATTAACTGAAAGTTTATTAATTGCCGATCTTACTTTAGCAATTATAGCCAGTCTAAATGAATTGTGAAAAAGCATCGTAGTTTTTAAAGTTAGGAACATTAAAAAGTTTGAAATCAACAAAAAGCTGAAATAACCGCTTCACAATGGCAAAACTTTTACCAAACCGATAAAATCTTCTTAGTAAATTTTTTAACTGTAGCCAAATTGCTTCTACAGGATTTTCTTGGGGAGCGTAAGGCGCAAATCTATGACAAGTAACATTCCATTCTTCGGGAGTCATTTCTTGATTCTGTTGAGTTAAAAATTTTTTCATTTCCTCTCCTCTATGATAACTAGCTCCATCCCAGATCAATAAAATTTTGGCTCCCGGATTTCTTTGTTGTAGTTGAGTGACAAAATTGACAGTGTTTTCTCCATTTCCTTGGGGATAAGGGTCGAGAATAAATTCTTTCGTTAATAGATCTAAAGCTCCATAATAAGTCTGTCTTTCTTTGGGATTCAACAGTGGAATTTTCACTGGTTCTTTGATGAAGTTCCACAGATAACCACAGATATCGTCCCAGAGTAGATGGCATTCATCAATAATATACACCACCAGCTTTCTGGCCTCTATTTCGGTGCGATGTTTTTCGAGAAGTGCGGCAATTTCTTGGTTTTTTTTTTAGTTAATTCTGCATCATATCGAGGATTCACCTGTTCTCCTTTTTGCCAAGAGATTTTCGCTTCTTGAAAAATCTGATAATAGCTTTGTCGCGATTGAAAAACTACATCATATTTGTCAATTAAATAAGTTTCTAATTCGGAAATATCCCAAGCTTTTTGCTGAATTAACCACGCAATTGTTTCCGCTCTTTCTTCTGGGCTTAAATAACTTTCTGTGCCTTTATACCTGGATTTTAAAGCTTCATTACCGCCGACTTTAAAAGCATTAAACCATTTACTGATAAACCCTACTGAGACTGCTAAAATTTCTGTAATTTTCTCATAGCGATATCCCTCTAACGCCAATTTAGCTGCTAATGCTCTCTTCATTTCTGCCGATTTTGGATTACTTTTAATAAAATCTTCGAGAGTCTTTAGCTGTTTTCTAACTTCTGAATCTTCTACTGCTCTCATTTCTACTTCTCGGTTACAAGCCGTTCTTATTTTACCAGATTACCCTTTTACTTCTTTCATGACTCATTTAGACTGGCTATATAATAAATTAAAAGTACTAAAATTACTGGGGATTAAAATTGCGATCGACGATTTTGGCACTAGATACGCTTCGCTAAACTATTTACAACAACTACCATTTGATATTTTAAAAATCGATCAGTGCTTCGTGCGCGATGTCGATCGAAATAGCAAAAAACAAGCCATTACTAAAGCAATAATTGACATGGCTCATCAACTAGGTTTAAAAGTAATTGCAGAAGGAGTGGAAACTGAAGGCGAACTGCAATTTCTTCGCCAAAACGGATGTGACGAAATGCAAGGTTACTTATTTAGTCGTCCCGTGCCATTTAGCGATTTTAAAAAGTTAATTAAAAGTAAAGCAATACTATCTATTAAATAACTCCAAAAAATTGTTATTAAAACTTTCTAAGGAATTTGTAACTCTGATAAATACTTGGCACTTTCTTCCGGTAGTGCTGGGTTAATATACATTCCACTGCCTAATTCAAAACCAGCAGTAATTCCCAACCGAGGCACAATGGCAATATACCAATGAAAGTAATTTTTGGCAAACGAATCTGTAGGAAGAGAACGAATAGAATAATTATAATCAGGATTATTTAAACCATAATATAATTTAGCTAACACAGTTTTTAAAGTAAAGGCAAGATCAAAAACTTCTGCATCAGTAATTTCATCAAAAGACGAACTATGACGACGGGGAAAAATCCAAATATGGAAAGGAGAAAGCGCCGCATAAGGAATAAAAGCGACAAAGTGTTCGCTGTTTAAAACGATTCTTTTATTTGCTACTAATTCCTCTTGCAAACTTCGGCAAAACAAACATTCTCCCGTATCATCAAAAAATCGAATTGCTTCCTCAATACGAATCCGAATTTGTGATGGAACAACGGGAGTAGCCGCAATTTGTGAATGGGGATGTTCTAGAGAAGTACCTGCTCTTTCTCCATGATTTTTGAATATAATAATTGCCTTAACTCTGCGATCTTTACTAATTTCTTGATAACGTTGACGATACAGTAAAATAATATTAACTACATCTTCCACAGGTAATAAAGCAGTAGTTAAATCGTGACGAGGATGTTCAATTAATACTTCGTGAACTCCTACTGCTTCCATAGAACGATAAATTCCTTGGAGGTGCATTGTAGGTTCACCTTCAGTTGATAAGGCAGGAAACTTATTAGGAACAGAGCGCACTTTCCAACCATTAGCATCACTAATTCGACCACATTCTATAGGTGTACGTTCCTCATTTCCCGCACAAAATGGACAACTGGGGCTATAGGATGGCAGCGCTGTTTTGGCGGGTTTTGGAGTAACTAACTCATGGGGTCTTTTCGCTCTCTCAGTAGCAATGATTACCCAATCTCTAGTAATTAGGTTAAGTCTGATTTCTGGCATATTTTTAAGATTTGTTTGTTAAATTTGCGATTTGTATTGTGACGGAGAAAAACACTCCAAACCTAAATTATCTCTCAATTTTTATTTAGGCAATAGAGAAGCCCACGACTATTCATCGTGGGACATTGGATTTTAGGATTTTTTCCCCTGATAAGTTTGTCTTCTTAACTCAGATCTTGCACCAAGAGGCAGAGCTTCTATACCAAGAGGCAGAGCCTCTATTTTTCGTTCCCAGGTTGAACCTGGGAACGAGGATCTGGGAGGTTTTACCTCCTTTGAGTGCAAGATCTGAGTTAAGTTATGGCTGCATTGCTTTTTGAAAAGCGGGGCGTTCTGTCACCCGTTTCATATAATCTAAAACAGCTGGATAGGGACTGAGATCGACTTCCTTCAAAATCATTGGAATATAGGCTAACATCGATCCTACTGCTACATCTGCCATAGTAAACTCGTTGCCTAACAGGTAAGGTTGTTTTTCCAAAATGGAGTTTAATGCAGTCATTAAGCGGGGCATTTCTCGATCGCGATTTGCCTCCACGAACACCCCAAGAGACAATGTAGAATTAGCAAACAACACCCACTGAGCCAGCGTCGCTTTATACTCTGGGGAATTCGGCAAATCGCCATACTTTTCTGCTAGATACAACAGAATAGCACCCGACTCCCAAAGTTGAAAATCTCCATCCACAATTGCCGGAACTTTTCCTATTGGGTTAATTGTTAAAAACTCAGGTTTTTTATGTTCCCCATTCTTCATATCTAGTAATACGAACTCAAAAGGAACGTTCAACTCTTCCAAATACCATTTAACAATTCCTGCCCGACTAAAGGCTCCACCGTATAATTTCAACATCTTGGATAAACTCAATAAATCTGCTAAAGTGTTTTGTGTGTATATTCGTGCTGCTTAACATTATCCTCAGTACGGACAATGCGCTGAGAATTTAATACCCGCTTCCGTTCTACAGAATAATTAAAATCATTGCGGGTGGTACCTTGGGGAATATGGGATTGAGCAACCGGACGACTTTTGTAAGTACGCGCAGCTGCGATCGCCCGTTCCGCAAAATCATCACAAAACTGAGCATCGGGAGGAAAATCTGCTGGTAATTGCGGGACATCACTGGGTAAAATCTTCCCCAAGGTAGTCGCACCAGCGAATTGATAAGAAGTAGGAATGCCCTTAATCAAGGCTTCTAGCGCCGCAGAAGGAATCGGTTCCACTACAGAAACTTGATGTACTTCTCCATCGGCTTTTAGAAAGCAAGTCGCTAGTCCTAGAACCACATAATCATCAGCTGACACATCAGGAGCTTTAGCATTCAGGAAAGCGGTTGTCATGGTAATCACATTCAGCAACAAAGATATCCTAACCTTCGGATCTTACCGCGATCGGACAACAACAATACTTTCCCGATTACATACAGTAACACTAGTAAAGATGCTTAATGGAGTTAGAAATTGTACCACTTACAACTACTTCAGGAATCTCGCTGGTTCAATCTGTAGTTTTTACTCAGTGGACAACTGCGAGATTGACCACAGTTTTAATTACTCTCTGAACTAATCACTGCTAATGACAGTCTTATTACTAAAGACACATCTACAAGTGACACAAGAGATAGAGAGATTTTGACTCACAAGTTTCTAGATTGTAAGGTGTGGAACCAAACTTAGCCTAAGCGATTGTAGGGGTCAGATGAACACAAGCTATTTTGTAGATAACCAAGACTGTTTTAAACAGCAAGCCTGCTCAAATGTTCCATCGGCAAACCAGGCTTTTTACCCTAACCGAATTAATTGTCAAAGTCAAGAAGGTAACGCTTCCGTCACGCCAAGTTTGGCATCCACTCAAGTAGAACCAGAAACTAGTCTGCGGAAATTAGCTCAACACAAAATGCTTCAAGGCGATTACTCGGAAGCGATCGCAATTATCACTTGTCTGCTCGATCGCCACCCCGACAACGCCAACGATTACAACAATCGCGGATTTATTCACTATCAAAACGGCGAATTAGATGCCGCCCTAACTGACTATAACAAAGCAATTCAAATTAATCCTGACTTAGCAGCTGCTTACAATAACCGCGCTAACTACTATGCTGCTAAAAAAGAATTAACTAAAGCGATCGCAGATTATGACCGAGCGATCGACCTCAATCCCCTCCACATTCGCGCCTTAATTAATCGGGGCATTACCTTTAGAGAATTAAAACTGTACGATCGCGCCCTAGAAAACTTCGACTTCGCCTTAAGATTGGGACAACTCCAAGGACAAGCTTGGAAAGAACGGGGACGCACTCACCACCTGCGCGGCGACTGGAACTATGCGATCGCCGACTATCGCCGTGCCCTTCCCTTCTTCCCCGAAGGTCGCCAAAAACAGCAAATACAAACCTGGATCGACGAAATCCTCAGCCCCTCTCAGTTTTAGCTGAAAGAGGAAGGGTCGCTCGATTGCTCCCCTTACCCTGTTACTCTCACCAACTCCGAGAAATTAATTCGGATGTTGTTAGTTAATCTATCTCCTGAGTCTCAAAATTATCTTTTTGCAGCAAAACAATCTGACGACGTGCCGGATCGACTAAGTGACTCTGTTCGCGCATAATATTTTTTGCTTGCTGCGGATCGGAGATACGGTTGTAGTCAGCTTGCAAGCGATCGACCCGTTGCTCAGTTTCTTTAACTTCAAACCTAATTTCTTGTAACTTGGTTTGTATCGATCGGTGATAAGGCAATAAATTTACCAAGCTAGAAACTGCTACCCCAGAAATAATTACATTAACTGCTAATTTAACAGTTGTCTCTAAAGTACGTGCGTCTGTTCGCTGAGTTCGTAACTTTCGCACTCTTTGCCGTACAACTTTCGGAGATTGTACGGGTTCCAAGTGTGGTCTTGACGTTTGAATTGCGTTCATGATCCTGAAAGGCTTTTCTCCTAAACTAAAACCAGCTAAGTCGTTAAGGAAATGGGCAACTGACCATTCATACCTAACTGACGATTATGACATTCCCATAATACAAAGTGAAGCTGGCATATCTTGACAGTACAGTAGGAATTCAGCAGCACGGTATATCCTAGCAGTTGAGTGCAGCTAGTACCAGACTGTTTGCACTATTTGAGCCTATCTAAGCAACTCCACAATCAATTACTCAGACACCCTTGCTGCCAATTCCTCCATGTAAATGCCCAGAAACATTCCGTCCTTAGCAGGGTTTTTGAGAGGCAACAGAAAAGACAAGGTATGCCCACTCTCATCTGAAGCTTCCCAAAAACCTCCTTTCCCTAAACGGGGGTTGTTTATTTATAGAGTTCTGTTGCCAGACGGAAAGCGAGAATTCCAGGAATCAACGCTACAACTAGGGCTACGAACACTTGGGTATCAGATATAGACATATTGCTCATCTCCTGATTTAGGGGTTGTTCGTTCACCAATTTCCGTCAAACTGCCCCCTTTTTGGAATACTTTGTAACAAGTCGCAATAAATCGGGATCTGGGGACAAGGGGACAAGGGGACAAGGGGGCAAGGTGACAAGGTGAAAATTGATTTGTTCTCTGCTTCTCTGCTTCTCTGCTCCTCTGCCTTCTCTCCTTTCTTCGGTTAAGATCAGTATAAGATAAGAAAATGATCTCTTTTGTAAGAGATTATGGACTGTTAGCTGTTGATGATAAACTGTCAGGTTTGAGAACTAATTAATGCTAGATCAGATTTTTAACTCTCCTTTTAATGCTGGGATTGAAACGCTCTTTATTTTGGTGATTTTGGTATTTTTAGAGGCGGTGTTATCGGCGGATAATGCGATCGCCTTAGCAGCAATTTCCCAAGGACTCGAAGATAGCAAACTACAACGTCAGGCTTTGAATATAGGTTTGCTAATAGCTTATGTACTTAGAATGGCTTTAATTCTAACAGCTACCTGGGTGACAAAATACTGGCAGTTTGAAGTATTGGGTGGTGCTTATCTACTGTGGCTAGTGTTTCAATATTTTACCTCAAGTGAGGATGAAGAACATCAACATCACGGCCCGAGGTTTCCTTCGGTTTGGCACGCCGTGCCGATGATCGCTTTTACTGATTTAGCTTTTTCTTTGGATAGCGTGACAACTGCGATCGCAGTTTCCAAAGAAACTTGGTTAGTCTTAACAGGTGCTACGATCGGCATCATCACATTGCGATTCATGGCGGGTTTATTCATTCGCTGGCTAGATGAATTTCTCCATTTAGGAGATGCAGGTTATTTCACCGTTGGCATAGTAGGGGTACGTTTACTAGTAAGAGCATATAACCCTGATTTAATTCCCCCAGAATGGGTAATGATTAGTGTGATTGCGCTGTTATTTATTTGGGGATTTTCTAAGCGCAAAGTAACTGAATCTGAAGAATCTGTCGTTGAAAATAAAACTACTGAAGTCAAAGAACAGGAAACTATTCCTCAATAATAAATTTGAATGTGGCAAGTAGTTTAGCCAAGATTATAGAAACCCGGTTTCTCTGAAAAACCGGGTTTCTGATTATCTTTATAACTTATTCTTGTTCTTGTTTCCTTTGCCGATGTTGTTCCAACAACTCAGGAAAATGTTTCAAATCATCAATTGATTTTGGTGCGGGAAACCATGTTTTATTGGGTTGTTGATATATCCTGTCCATCAAAGCATAGAAAGCATCATCATCATCTCGATGTGCTAGTACATATTCCCTTAACTCTTTTCGACTCATAGCTTCAAAGTTAGGTTTCATGTTTCGAGACTCCATTCCCCATCGGGTTTGATCGTTAACATTGTTTCTTCACCTGCTAAGAAGGACACATTATTAGTGCGTTCGTCGATGCGGATTATGTAAATTGGTAGATACATTTTAGTTGCCCAATAGCTCAGAATAAAGCAACTGAGCATTTGTTCGGTTGTGGGAATATTTTTGACTCCTTAACTCTTGGTACTTTTGATTTTATACAAGATGGCTAGACTAATTTTATATTAGGGTGTCTGGATCTATTCCTAGCGATCGCAATCTCTCCGCCAAAATTTCCGCCCTTCTTTCTGCTTGTTCTGCACGATTTTCTGCTACAAAAGCTCTTTCTTCTGCTGTTAAAAACCTCTCACCTTGTTGATTATACCAAAACAACCATTCTCGATTTATCCCTTGATAAACTGCCGTTTCTCTACCAATTCCTAAACCGATTTCAGGCATCCAAACGGGATTACCGGGCAACAAATCATAAACCCCATTAATTAATTTAAAAACTTCTAAACGGGGTTTTCTGCGCCGTCGAGGATTGTAAACTGCATAGTACAAAACTCCTAATTCAGCATACTTATCTTTCTTAGTTGTTAACTCACCTCGGTAAGTTTGGGAGATAACTTCTAAGACGAAAATTGGTACTTGCTTTTCTTCCCAAAGGGTGTAACTTAAGCGTAAATCTTCATCGATACAACGCTCAACACCTAAACTAAGAAAACCATCAGGTACGATCGCACTTTGTTCAGGATGATAGTAAATTCCCATATCAACACCGAAAAACCAATCCTGACGATTTCCCCAAATTAAAGCTAATATCGCTTTCAGTAAACCCGGAATTAAATCTTGTAATTCATTATCCACAGGAGTATCATCAGAATCGGGTAAATCTTCCGCCGAAGGCCAATGCAGTTTAGGGTCGTATTGAAACATAAAATATACTCCCCAATTAATGATTAATAAAAATTTAGCCAAATTTCAAGACTAAAGTCCTGACAACAAACCACGTTGTTAATTTTAACAACAAAAAAAGCCACCGAAAACTCGATGGCTCAAAAGTGAAAATCAACTAAAATTATTCGTGCAACCAAGGAGTAATTGTGGGTTGCCAACTTACCAATTCTTCATCCTTGAACCAAAGACCAATTTCGTAAGTTGCGGTTTCTGGCGCATCGGAACCATGAATTAAATTACGTCCAACATTAATTCCCAAATCACCGCGAATTGTTCCAGGTTCAGCATTTAGTGGGTTGGTAGCACCAATAAGTTTACGTGCAGAAGCAATTACCCCTTCGCCTTCCCAAACCATTGCTACTACAGGGCCAGAGGTAATAAAATCAACTAAGCTGGGGAAAAATGGTCTTTCCTTATGTACGCCGTAGTGTTGTTCTGCGAGTTCGCGGCTGACATTGACCAGTTTTAAACCTACTAAGGTGAAACCTTTGGTTTCTAAGCGACGGATGATTTCACCTACTAGTGCTCGCTGTACGCCATCGGGTTTGATTGCTAAAAATGTGCGTTCCACTAAAATATTTGCTCCCAAACATTGTCTACCGCTTAGTATCGTAAAACTTTCTGAGGTTAAATTTTTATTAATTTCGGATTGGTGAGATAACTCGACAAGCTTGGTGAGGAAATTAGCCAACTACTTGGTAGCCAATACGTTAAACTGTCTATTCGGTAGTTGTTGTAGGGGCTAGAACTATGGGGGCTTACTCACGGGCTGAAGATACCACTGTCGAAGAAAAAGGTCAATCTTCAGCGTTAGCACAATTAGAAACTAAGGGTATGCCACTGGTGGCTAGAGAAGTAACTAGACAGTGGACGATCGAAGATAGCGAAGCATTATATCGAATTGAAGGTTGGGGTCAGCCTTATTTTTCTATTAATGCGGCTGGTCATATTACAGTTTCGCCTAAAGGTGAGCGTGGTGGTTCGCTGGATTTATTTGAATTAGTAAATGCTCTGAAACAGCGTAACTTAGCTTTGCCGTTAATGATTCGGTTTTCGGATATTTTAGAAGATAGGATTGAACGGTTAAACGCTTGCTTTGCGAAAGCGATCGCACGTTACAACTACCCAGGCACTTACAAGGGTGTCTATCCGGTAAAATGCAACCAACAACGCCACTTAATTGAAGATTTGGTTACTTTTGGCAAACCGCATCAATTTGGCTTGGAGGCGGGTTCTAAGCCGGAATTAATGATTGCTTTAGCGATGTTGGATACTCCAGGTGCTTTGATTATTTGCAATGGTTACAAAGACCGGGAATACATCGAAACGGCAATGTTAGCCCAGCGTTTAGGACAAACTCCGATTATTGTTTTAGAACAAACTGAAGAAGTCGATTTGGTAATTAACGCTGCCAAAAATTTGGGGATTCAACCCATTGTCGGAGTGCGTGCTAAATTGAGTACTCAAGGTGTTGGTCGTTGGGGAACTTCTACTGGCGATCGAGCTAAATTTGGCTTAACTATTCCTGAAATTATTCAGGTGGTAGATAAGTTTCGGGAAGCTGATTTGTTAAATTCTTTGCAGTTGCTACACTTTCATATTGGTTCGCAAATTTCAGCGATTCAAGTAATTAAAGATGCTATCCAAGAAGCCAGCAAAATTTATGTGGAGTTGGCGCGGTTGGGTGCAGATATGAAATATCTTGATGTCGGTGGTGGTTTGGCAGTAGATTATGACGGTTCGCAAACTAATTTCTATGCGTCCAAAAACTACAATATGCAAAACTATGCCTATGATATTGTGGCAGAGTTGAAGGACGCTTGCGCCGAACATAATATTTCTGTTCCGACTTTGGTGAGTGAAAGTGGTAGGGCGATCGCTTCTCATCAATCAGTTTTGATTTTTGATGTTCTTGGTAGTAGCGATGTTCCCGTTGATGAACCAGAACCACCCCAAGAAGGAGAACCGCCAATTATTTGGAATCTTTGGGAAACCTATCAATCTATTAATTCCGACAATTACCAAGAAGCTTATCACGATGCTACTCAATTTAAAGAAGAAGCGATTAGTCGGTTTAATTTAGGCATTTTGCGACTGGCAGAAAGAGCTAGAGTGGAGAGGATGTACTGGGCTTGTTGTCGAAAAATTGTGAAGCTGACTAGAGAGCAAGATTACGTTCCTGATGAGTTGGAAGACTTGGAAAAAATTATGGCTTCCATCTATTATGTGAATATGTCAGTTTTTCAATCGGCACCTGATTGTTGGGCGATCGATCAATTATTCCCAATTTTGCCGATTCATCGTTTAGTTGAAGAACCGACAGAAAGAGCAATTTTGGCAGATTTGACTTGTGATAGTGATGGCAAGATCGATCGCTTTATCGACCTCCGAGATGTAAAATCAGTGCTAGAACTTCATTCCTTAAAATCAGAAGAACCTTACTATTTAGGAATGTTCCTTAATGGCGCATACCAAGAAATTATGGGTTCTCTACATAATTTGTTCGGCGATACTAACGCCGTTCACATCAAACTCACCCCCAAAGGCTACCAAATTGAGCACGTAGTTAAGGGTGACACGATGAAAGAAGTTCTCGGTTATGTCCAGTACGATGTAGAAGATTTAGTTGAAAAAATTCGCCGTCGTTCTGAACAAGCTTTGCAAGAAAAACGCATCACCTTGCAAGAATCTCAACTGTTACTGCAAAATTACGAACGCAGTCTCAGTCGGTACACTTATTTAGTGGATTAAGAGATGGGGAGATGGGGAGATGGGGAGATGGGGGAATGGGGAGATGGGGGAATGGGGAGATGGGGAGATGGGGAGATGGGGGAATGGGGAGATGGGGAGAGATCTGGATCTAGAAATTCTCCCCACCTCCCTACCTCCCCACCTCCCTACCTCCCTACCTCCCTACCTCCCCACCTCCCTACCTCCCTACCTCCCTACCTCCCTACCTCCCTTACCGAGTTTCGATTCCCAGAACTTCTGCGATCGCTTGTCGTTCGATCGCACTCATAGAAGGAGGTTCTTGACGAGTATCAGTAATCAACCAGTCTAAAGCTGCGGCTTGAACGTCGATCGAAGCACCTGTTTTATCAATACAGTAACGACCGAACACCAGCTTATCTACTAGTTGCACCCCTTCTCCCAAACGAGAGTATTCAAAAATAATACTGTTATCTACAGTTGCACCTTTACAAACCCAGCAATTAGGGCCGATCATAGTTGGGCCAACAATTTTGGCTCCATCTTCAATGCGACTCATGCTACCAACATAAACAGGCCCTTTAATATCAATTTTGTCCCAATTTGCTGCCACATTTAAGCCTGTGAAAACACCAGGGCGTACTTGATGTCCGGGAATAGAAACATTTTTCACTTTTCCCAACAATACATCTCGAATTGCCCGCCAATAGTCGGGAACTTTTCCAATATCTACCCATTGGAAATCCATTGGTACTGCGTAGAAAGGAGCATCCATTTCTACCAATTTAGGGAACAATTGACTACCCAAATCATACTCAATACCTGAAGGGATATACTGCAAAACTTCCGGTTCAAAAATGTAAATACCTGTGTTGATATTGGTGCTGAGAGCTTCTTCTACTTTTGGCTTTTCTTGGAAAGCTTTAATTTTGCCATTTTCATCGGTAACAACAACACCGTAACTGATAACTTCTTCTTTGGGTACAGATTTCATCACTACTGTAGCGATCGCACCCTTCGACCTATGCCATTTCACCGCTTCCGTCAAATCCAAATCGATCAAAGCATCGCCGCACAATACCACAAAAGTATCATCAAAGAAAGGGTAAAAATCTTGAATGCGTTTAATTCCGCCTGCTGAACCGATCGCCTCTCCCACTAACTTACCATCATCAATTCTTCCTTCAAAAGAATAGCCAATTTGTACCCCAAATCGCTGACCATCACGGAAATAGTTTTCAATCTCATCCGCCAAATGGCTCACATTGACCATTATTTCGTTAAAACCATGCAGCCGCAGCAACTCAACTAAAAACTCCATCACAGGCTTTTGCAAAATCGGAATTAAAGGTTTGGGGATAGTATACGTAATCGGACGAACGCGAGTACCCTTACCTGCTGCCAGAATCATGGCTTTCATAAATATCTTTACCTCAAACAACAGTCAGTATAAATTGGTTACTTGTCAGAACTTATTTATTCATTGTCTTGCTTCATTCATCAATTGTCACTTGTTTGGGGATTATTCCTCAGTCAATGAGGTTGACTCATGCTCTTTAACCTCTACCAAAGTGCGAATTTTCAAGTCTTGGTAGAATTCCTCTTGAACTAACTCTACCTTGGACTGAGCCGAGAGCATCAACAAAGCCCAGAAAACGTTTACTCGTTCATTGATCAACTCCTGGGGTGAAGGACAATTCACAGACAATTCTGCTGCTTCCCCATTTAAACCCACAGATCGATCGCCATCATCAGCCGCAGCAGCAAGCTGTGCCGCAATCTCTGTAGATACCTCTACATCTCCCTGTTTTCTTTGCCACCATAACTCCACTAGTCGGTCTAAATTCAACCAATTGTCATCTTCCCCATCTTCTGACCAATATGTAGCGAGTAAATGTTCCAATTGCGCCGTCACTTCCACTGAATTTTCTTCATTCACCAAATCCATAGCCACGCGCATAGCTTGAGCGCGTGACTGGGAACGCAAGGCATGAGAACGAACTTTTGGCGGTTTTTTCTCAATTGCTGCTGCCACTAACCGCAATTGATCGATTAACTCCTGTAGAGTTACCCGCCGTCGAGCAGGTGGGGCTGGGGTCGGTCGTCGGCGTAATTGACGCTCTAAATTCCTTGGTAATAAAGGATTACCCCAATTATCCAATGCCACAATTTCTGATTCTTCTTCTGCATCAACTTCGGCGGCAGATAATTCCAGTGCTTCTAGTGTTTTAGCTTTGAGTAACACCAACAAAGAGGCATCTAAAAACGCTTGTCCAGATTGTGTTAAGTCAGCTTCACAAGAACCGGAACGGTTATCACTTATAGCTGCTAACTGACTTAACACTAAATCAATTACTTGAATTACCTGGACATCCCAAGGGTCTATTTCCCCACGTTCTGCGAGGTCAATTAACAGGGAAATGGCGCTAATCTCACGCACGGGCTTGGTTTCTGAAGTTGGAGAAACTGCCATGCTTTTACCCAAATACTTCTTAATCTACTTTACAGATGATGTCTGCATTGTTTCCACATTTCCGTCAGAGGTTTCTACTTCGGGTGAGGTGGCGGGTGGTAGCTTGAGTGGTTCTTTGGGAGTTTCAGTTTTATATTGTTCCAGGTCTTTTTCTAATGCTTGAATCCGCTGGTCTTTTTCCCGCATCATCCGGGCAGTTTTGCGGCTTTCTAGTAGCACAAGCAAGCGAAACCAAATGCTAGAAAGCAATGCTAACAAAGCTCCTACACCGATCGCCACAAATAACGCCACACATAAGTTTGTCTGTAGTTCGATTTGTGGAGCTATATGAATCGTTACAGGCTGAGTATTTTCTAAGCTAAATAATACTAAGGCTAGGGAAAAGGTAAAAATAATCAGAAGACTAATAAATCGCATTGCACAACTCCTTGTAGTACGAAAAAATAGGATAACGGGCAGGGGAGCAGGGGGGCAGGGGAGCAGGGGAGCAGGGGGGCAGGGGAGCAGGGGAGCAGGGGAGCAGGGGAGCAGGGGAGCAGGGGAGCAGGGGGGCAGAGGGGCACAGGAATAGAGAAGAAATAAATTTTCTCCTTGTCCCCTTGCCTCCTTGTCCTAACAGTCCCCAAGTCTCCACTTTCAACTTTACTCTTTGTTTTGGCTTAATTAGCAGAAAATCAGGAGCAGACGACGGCACAATGAAAAAGGGAAAATAAATTATTATGCTAATTTTTCTATCTATACTGTGGATGATTTTCTCTGGCTTGACCGGATTCGATTTGACGATCGCCTCGCTGTAGGCGAAAAGGCGTTTTACTTAAGCCATCTAACTCACAGGGGTTATCCGGTAATTCCTGGTTTTGTGGTTAAGGCTCCCGTATTGCGTCTATTTCTGGCTTCTATTGAATGGTTAGACCCATTTTTTGCTGATTTAGCCAATTCTGCTCTCCATTTGGATGTAGATAATCCGCGACAATTGCAATTAGTCGCTCAACATATTCGACGGGAAATTGTGGCTACGGCATTGCCAGAAAAATGGTTGGATGATTTGGTGGCTGTTTGTCGTAATTTACCGGGAAATGCCTTGATTTTTCGCCCTTCTTTGGCTTTACCAGCGCAGGTGGGCGATTCTTCAGCGAATTTTTCTGGGTTGTGGGAAAGTCATGTTTGTGGTTTGTCGCCAGAGGCGATCGCTAATGCGGTAAAACGAACTTGGGCGGAGTTATTCCGCGCTAGAAGTTTACTATATTGGCAGCGTCTCGGTATCCAACTCCCAAAAATTAATATGGCAATCTTAGTTCAACCGCTACAAAACTGTTTGGCTAGTGGTTGGCTACAAACGGGGAATTTTCTTTCTCAACCTACAACCAGAAATGGGTCTTCTAAATGGCAGATTCAGGCTACTTGGGGGTTGGAGATGTCTTTAATGAAGGGTGAAGTTTTACCGGATTTTTATGAGATCGAACCAGAAAATAGTGCGATCGTCAACCAAAAACTGGGGGTAAAGACTTTAGCTTATCGGTTGCTGGAAAGTTCGCACTCGTCAGTTGAGGCAAGATGGAATCAAGTAGCTGTTAATCCGCCTCTACAGGTTTATTTACCAAGTGAGGAAGCACAAAAACAGTATGTTTTGTCAGCTAATGATTTGCAAAGTTTGGTGCAGTTGGGACATCAATTAACTGCTGAATTAGGGATGGCTTTGTCTATGGGTTGGATGCTGGTAGTTAATGAGTCTGAGGTTAGGGAGTCTAAATTTTATCTTACGCAAATTCAAAGTTACGATCGGCGAAATGAAGGTTTTTCTATTTCTCAGGGAAGTCTGTCAGAGGAGGAAAAAACCAGAAATTCGTTCTTAGCTGCTGATTCGGCTTTTGTGGAGCGAGATTTACCTGCTAAACCTGTTACTAGTCAAGTTTTTAAAGGTTTAGGGGCGGCTGGGGGTAGGGCGATCGCTAAAGCCCAAGTAGTAACTGATTTCCCTACCCAAGATTGGCATACTTTTCCATCTGGGGAAATTTTAATTTTGAAACATCTACGTCCAGATTGGCTACCTTTGTTGCGAAAGTCAGCTGGAGTTGTGGCGGAACAGGGGGGAATGACTTGCCATGCGGCAATTATTGCTAGAGAATTGGGAATCCCAGCTGTTGTTGGTGTGTCTGGTGCGACGAGATTAATCGAAACTGGTATGTTTTTGCTGGTGGATGGCGATCGGGGCGAGATACATTTAGACAGGGAACAGGGATTAAAGTTAAAGAAACAGCAAAATAGGAGCAGAGCATCTATTGTGGATTTAGGGGATCGGGAAAGATTCCAAATGATGAATTTACCATCGCTAATGGCAACTAAATTGATGGTAAATCTGAGTCAACCAAGCACTATTGAACGTGCAGCTAATTTACCTGTTGATGGTGTAGGTTTGTTACGTTCGGAGTTGATGTTATTGGAAGTTTTGGAAGGACAACATCCTCATCGGTGGCTGAATTCTGGACAAAAGGAACAACTATTAGCAAGATTGACGGAAACTGTTTGTCAGTTTGCCAGTGCTTTTGCTCCTCGTCCGGTTTTTTATCGTTCTTTAGATTGGCGATCGCACGAGTTCCAAAATGCTTTCCCCCAATCTAATAAAGAAGTTAATCCGATGCTAGGAATGCGGGGTACTTTTGCTTATCTGCAAGACCCAACTTTTTTTGATTTGGAATTAGAAGTGTTGCAAAAAGTTTTGCAATCAGGTTACAGTAATGTTAATCTAATTCTGCCTTTTGTTCGCACTGTGGAAGAGTTTGCTTTTTGTCGTCGTCGCATTACCGAATTTGGTCTGTTTTCTACTACACAATTTCAACTTTGGATCATGGCAGAAGTTCCTTCTGTGCTGTTTTTAATCCCAGATTATGTGAAAGCAGGTTGTATGGGAATTTCTATTGGTACTAATGATTTGACGCAACTTTTACTGGGTGTCGATCGCGACAAAGCGGAAATGGCAACTGCTTTTGACGAACGTCATCCCGCTGTTATGCAAGCAATTCAGCAATTAATTTATCAGGCTAAAAAAGCTGGTATTCCCTGCTCTATTTGTGGTCAAGCACCTGCTCAATATCCAGAGTTAATTGAGAATTTAGTGAATTGGGGAATTTCTTCGATTTCTGTGAGTTTGGATGCGGTGGAATTTGCTCATAATGCGATCGTCCGGGCGGAACAACGCTTAATTTTAGAAGCCGCTAGACAACAGTTGGGAACAACTGAAGAACCGTTTTAAATTTTAAGTTTTTCCCTTTTATTTACCGTAGGATGCCTGTATCTTTACGCACATAGATTCCAAATGAGAAGGCTTTGGCTCGTTCCTAAACTCATTTGGTAATTTTATTTTCTCTTAATTATAAATTTGCCTTAAATTACATAACTTTTTATAAAAAAAAACTGTCCAAGGATAGAGTTTTAACATATTATAGTTCATAGTTCTAGAATAATTAAAAATAAATTTGTAACAAAATAATTATGCCGGACGATTCTACATCAACAGAATTGCTGCAAGAAATCGCTCAATTGCGCCAGCGAATTGCAGAACTAGAAGGTGCTGCAAGCATACACTTGCAGACAGAACGAGAAATGGAAGAATCACGGGATTACCTCCAGAACATTATTGATACGGTGCGAGAACCATTGGTCATTCTTGATGGCAGTCTCCAGGTAATTTCAGCCGGACGATCGTTTTATGAGTTGTTTCAAGTCACCGCAGAAGAAACTCTAGGTAGACAGATCTACGAATTGGGCAATCGTCAGTGGGATATTCCGATTCTGCGTCAATTGCTGGAAGATATTTTGTCCAGTAATTCCTCCTTTGATGATTTTGAAGTGGAACATGAGTTTGAGAGTTTAGGATTGCGCTCCTTACTGCTGAACGCTCGCAAAGTCTATCGTCCAGCAAATCAATCTCAATTAATCCTGTTGGCGATGGAGGATGTTACGGAAAAAAAACGAGCTCAAGAAAGGCTAACTCGTCAGTCTCAGGAACTTTTGGAGATTTCCACGCCGATTTTGCAAATTATGGCAGGAGTTGTAGTAGCACCTTTGATCGGGACGCTAGACAGTCAGCGGGCACAAAGATTTACTGAAGTGTTGCTCGATCGAGTGGTGGAAACTCGATCGGACATAGCATTGGTAGATATTACCGGAGTACCCACAGTTGACACGCAAACGGCACATCATTTGATCGAATCTATCAGTGCTGTGAAGTTATTAGGGGCGCAAGTGATTTTAACTGGAGTCAGCCCCGCGATCGCGCAAACAGTAGTGCAACTGGGAATCGATCTCTCAGATATTTTAACCCGATCGTCCTTAGTAGCAGGGTTACGAGTGGCAATGAACTTGCTGAATTTGAAGATCGTTCAGCAGGATAAAGGGGTTTGAGGAGGCGATTGGATGTCAACAAGAGGGGTATCCGTTGTTAAGGTGCGCGATGTTTTGCTGGTGACAATCCCTGCCGATCCAGACGATTTTACCCTGCATGAAATGCAGGAACAAGTCTTAGATGCAATGGAACAGCATCAAGCAAAGGGACTGATTATCGACATTTCTGCGATCGAAACACTGGATTCTTTTTTTGCTCGTACCATTGCGGAAACGGGACAAATGATTCGCCTGATGGGTGGTGCGACTGTCATTGCCGGAATGCGTCCTAGAGTTGCCATGACTACAACTCAACTAGGATTGACCTTTAGCGGAATTATAACTGCCCTGAATGTCGATCGAGCTTTGGACTTGCTTGATGCCTCGGTTGGACAGGGGGAGAGATGATGATAGAGCAACAATCTGGACAAGTACCGATCGCCGGGGAAAGTGACATTATTATTGTGCGGCAATTTGTTCGCGATCGAGCGAGAGATTTAGGCTTTGGCATCACCGATGTCACCCGAATTGTCACCGCTGCTTCCGAGTTAACGCGCAATATCTATCTTTATGCCGGAACAGGAGTTTTAACTTGGCGAGAGTTGCGCCAACGGAGTCGGGTGGGAATTGAACTGATCTTTGCCGATCGAGGTCCGGGAATTAGCAACATTGACGAAGCGATGGAGGTGGGTTTTTCTACAAAAGGATTGTTGGGTTTAGGGTTGCCAGGGGTCAAGAAACTGATGGATGAAATGGAAATTAAATCGGAAGTAGGGAAAGGAACTACAGTTGTGGTTCGGAAATGGTTGAGGAATTAATTTCACTTACCTTGGTGCCGGACTTGCAGTTAATAGGAGAAATCTGTGACAAAGACAACACCTCAGCGAATTCAGGTTTCTCACTCTAGCGATAGTAGTGTGGCACGTCAGGCTGCTAAAGAACTTGCTCAAGCGATCGGTTTTGAGCCGATCCAATGCGAAGAGATCGTTCTGGTAGTCAGCGAACTGGCAACTAACCTGTTACAACACGCTAAAGAAGGAACGCTGGTGCTGATGCAGATTGAGGATCGCATCCGTCGGGGTATCCAGATTGAATCGATCGATCGCGGTTGTGGCATTCCTGATATTGAACTGGCGATCGCAGATGGTTTCTCTAGCGTCGGTAATCTGGGGCACGGATTGGGCACAGTAAACCGACTGATGGATGAATTTTACATCACTTCCCAGACCTCTGTGAATCCGGGAACTTACATTTTATGTAAACGCTGGTTGCGGCAGGAAACTTTTTCTAGAGATTGCCCCTTAGAGTTTGGGGTTGCCTCTCGTCCCTATCCCGGTATGACTTTGAATGGCGATGCTTTTACGATCAAACGCTGGGAACAAAGCACACTAGTTGCGGTAATTGATGGGTTGGGACATGGGCAATATGCTCATCGGGCGGCTCGTACTGCTCAGGATTACATTAACCGTCATTACGATCAACCAATCCCGGAACTATTTCGGGGAGTGGGTCGTGCCTGTCGTGCGACTCGTGGGGTGGTGATGGCGATCGCTCGCTTCGACTGGGGACAAAGCAAGCTCACCTTTGCTAGTGTGGGTAATATTGAAGCTCGTGTCATTAATAGTCCCACTCCCGTTAGGTTTCTAATTCGTCGAGGAATTATCGGCAATAATGCGCCTAGTCCAAATGTTACAGAACATCCTTGGCGAAATCATTACATTCTGATACTCCACACCGACGGATTAGTGACTCATTGGCAATGGGATAGTTTTTCGCAGTTCGGACATCTTTCAGCGACTCGGATCGCTCAGGAATTATTGCGATCGCTGGCAAAAGATAACGACGACGCGACTGTTATCGTAGTCAAAGGAGTTCTACCATGACTGGAGATAAGTTGTTTACTTCTCTAACAGGTGCTCAAATGCTAATTAATCGACTGCAAGGAGAATTATCAATTGCCAGCAATGAGTTTGTCGCCTTATTGCTGGAGTTAGAAACTTATATGGATCAATTGCGAAGTGCGAATCAGCACATGGCGCAGGTAATCGCAGAACGTCGCGAGATGGAAAAGGTTCTTTTAGCCAGCGAGTCTCGGTTTCGGGCATTGGTGGAGCAAGGTTCAGATATAATTATGCTGCTCAATCGTCGCGGGAAATGTACTTATATCAGTCCTTCTGTGGAGCGAGTGTTGGGCTATCGTCCGGCTGATATTGAAGGGTTTAGAGTCCTTTCTTACGTCCATCCTACGGATCGGCAGCGAATTCAGCAAGACTTTTTCACCTGTATGGGAAGTCCGGCTGTGGAGATTCCCCTGTCTTGTCGGGTGCAGTCTGCTAGAGGTAATTGGCGATATGTTTCTGGTGTAGCTTGTAATCGCCTGAACGATCCGGCAACTTATGCGATCGTAATTAATATACGAGATGTCACCGAACGCCATCAAGCAGATGCTCAAATTTGTTACTTGAATCGATCGCTAGAGCGAAAAATCAAGGAACGAACTGCTCAACTTCAGCTTGCTTATGATTTTGAGGCAACTTTGAAGCGAATTACCGATAAAGTTCGTGACAGTCTGGATGAAGCGCAAATTATGCAAACGGCTGTGGAAGAGTTGGTAAAAGCAATTCCGGGAAGTAGTTGTACTGCTTCTATTTACGATCTCGATCGCAGAGTAGCGTTTATCGGCTATGAATACACTTTATCGCCTTGTTCTTACCGGGGAAGATCGCTGGATATGAATGCCTATCCAGAGTTGTACGAGCAAATACTTCAAGGGCAAACCTTTCAGTTATGTTCGCTCAATCCTAACCCAGAACGCGGTCAGGTGGCAATGTTAATTCAACCGATTTCGGACGATGAAAATGTGTTGGGTGATTTGTGGTTGGTAAATCAGGTATCCTACTGTTTTAGCGAACAGGATATCAAGTTGGTGCAGCAAGTTGCTAATCAATGCGCGATCGCCCTTCGACAATCTCGACTTTATCAAACTTCTCAAGCACAGGTGGTAGAATTAGAGCGTTTGAATCGAATGAAAGATGATTTTTTGAATACTGTTTCCCATGAGTTGCGAACTCCAATGGCACATATCCAAATGGCATCTCAGATGTTAACTGTGCAATTGCAAGCTTTGGAAAATTATGGGGGTGATAATATTCATCGTTATATGCAAATTCTGGAGTACGAATGCGATCGAGAATTGAGTTTAATTGATGATTTGCTAGATATGGCACGCTTGGAAGTTAACGCTGATGATGATGTTCTGGAATTGATGCCCATTCAGTTACAAATCTATATTCCGGTAATTGCAGAATCATTTCAAGAACGGGTCCGCAATCAGCAGCAACAATTAATTATTGAAATTCCTGCTGATCTGCCTCCTCTGAATACTTACGAAAAATATTTAAATCGGATTTTAACTGAATTGTTGAATAATGCCTGCAAATACACTCCACCTGAAGAACGGATTGTTGTTTCGGCAAGGTCGATCGCAGTTGAGACGGTAGCACCAGATGAAGCAACTAATTTGTCTCCACCAAGGCAATTGCTATTTCTACAAATTCGAGTTACTAATACTGGTGTGGAGATTCCGTTGGAAGAGCGCGATCGGATCTTTGAAAAGTTTTATCGCATTCCCAGCAATGACCCTTGGAAACATGGGGGAACTGGTTTAGGATTGGCATTAGTGAAAAAGCTTGCAGAACGTCTCAAGTGTAATATCCAGTTGGAAAGCGAACAACTGCAAACTTCCTTTGTTTTGCAATTTTCTCTTAATTCTTAGTTATCGGCTAGAAAGAGATTACTGATTATTTACTTGCTTTATTCTCAGGATAATTCCCAAAGTTACTTGTTTCATTATCCAATATAAAATTGTTAAAATCATAAACATAAAACTCATGATTATTATTGGTTTTTTACCAATCAAATCATAGATTAAACTATTAATTAAATCCGGTAATTCAGTGATGATGTGCCAGCTATTAAATCGGAGAAATCTTCCTAAATAAACCCCGATCGCACAAAGAGCATGGATAACCAACTCAACAGTAACAATCTGTGGTTGTTGCCAACCTTGACTTTTTAAGAATTTGGCTAAGTTAATGACAGACAACACATAAGCTGTAAAACCAATCAATGTAAATAGCAAGTATTGAGGAAACAAAACTAAAAAAATCATCCAAGTTGAATCATTTTCTTTAATGTTTTCAATTAAATGAATTAAATCTGTTAAAACGTAGGGAGCATTCGGTAAAAAAGCCATGAAAACTAAAAATCCTACACCCCAAACTAAGGAATTTAATTTATACTGCCCAGTTGAAAATCGAGGCAAAATAAATAAAATTACACTTAAGACTAACGGTATCAAAGCTAAAAATAAATTCCACGCCATCCAATCGAAGTTTTCTAAAAAAAGTTGCCACGCAGAATGAATTTGACTAATAAATGCAGATCTCATGGTTCAGCTGGTTTCCATAAGTTACTTACCAAACTTATTTTAGATCCCCGATTTATGCAAGAAGCCGGAGATCTGAACGGTTCTTATAAGTAAATTTTATAGTCTAAGTATTCTGTCTTGGAGCCTTCACTCTTTACAGTTTGAGCAACAGGAAATTAAGTGGGTTAGGCTGTCGATTATGCGATCGCTCTCCATTGGCATAATCTCATTTCCATGCAGCACTTCTTGGGATAGCGTAAAGTGAATTAATGAGCCTAAAAATATTCTCGCTGTGGCTTCGGGATCGGGAATTTTTAACTCTGGATGCTCGGTTAAATATTGCGTTAATGTTTCTAATCCTGGTTTGGCAATATTTTGAGCAAAAGTTTTAGCTAAACTAGGAAATCTCGCTGATTCTCCTATCACTAATCGCACAAAAGTCATGTACTCTGGATCGTTAGACATCTGATAAATTAATGCTTTGGCTAATTTTCGTAACAGGATTTTTGGTTCATCAGATAATGTCAAGTTTCCCATAATTAGCTGAAACTTTTTCTTTGCTAATCTCTCTACTAAGGTGACAAATAACCCTTCTTTGTCCTGAAAGTGGCTGTAAACTGTCGCTTTGGAAACTCCCGCTGTCTTTGCTACTCGATCCATGCTTGTTGCGGTGAAGCCTTGCGCTAAAAACTCTTGCATCGCTCCTTGAAGTATCTGCTCTCTCTTATCGTTCACTTCTTCTATGGGTACGGCTTTACTCAGTCTTTTATTCATCCTTTCCCCACTGGTGTTGGTTCCTTGCATTCTTAAATCATCCCACCTTGTTTATTATCTGAAATTTTTTCCAGGACACTTGACTATATTATACTAAACAGTTTAGTATAGCAGTAGCAAAACTAAACGGTTTAGTTCTAAAGCAGGTAAGAGGTACCAAATGCTTGTAGATTCAGGTAAATCCAAGTCTGGATTAGGCTTTCTAGAAAAATTACTTCCTAAAAATGCTTTGGCGATGGCTACAGCAGCCACTCTGTTAGTCGCTGGGACTAGTGCTTACACAATTTGGCGGTTTCAGTCTTCCGAGTCCGAAGTTTCCCAAGCGCCAGTGGTGGTAGTTCCCCAAATCAAGACGGTGACGGCTTTGGGACGTTTGGAACCACAAGGGGAAGTTTTGACGGTTTCTGCGCCTGTGTCGGCTGAGGGTAGCCGGGTTGAGCAAATGTTGGTGAAACAGGGAGATAGGGTGAAGGCGGGACAGGAGATGGCGATTTTGGACAGTCGCGATCGCCTAGCCGCATCTTTACTACAAGCGCAAGAGCAAGTAAAAGTAACACAAGCTAATTTAGAGAAAGTGTTAGCGGGAGCAAAAAAAGGCGAAGTTGAGGCGCAAAAAGCGACAATTGCCCGAATTAATGCCGAAAGAGAGAATGAAATCGCTGCACAAAAGGCAACAATTGCCAGAATTAATGCTGAAAGAGAGAGTGAAATTGCAGCGCAAAGAGCAACAATTGCCAGAATTAATGCTGAAAGAGAGAGCGAAATTGCGGCGCAAAAAGCGACAATTGCGCGGTTAGAAGCGGAACTTCGCAATGCTCAAACCGAGTACAAACGCTATGAATTGTTATATAAAGATGGAGCAATTTCGGCTTCAGCTAAAGATAGTAAAAGTTTAACTTTAGCTGCTGCTGAAGCGAGAGTGAAAGAGGCGCAAGCTAATTTAAATCGGATTGAAGCATCGAAGTTTGAACAATTAAAAGAAGCCGAAGCTAACTTAACTAAAATTACCTCAGCGAAAGCCCAACAATTGAAGGAAGCAGAAGCTAATTTACAGCGAATTACTGTGGGGAAACAAGAACAAATAAATGAGGCAAAAGCGACTTTAGAAAGAATAGCCGAAGTTCGCCCAGTCGATGTGCAAATTGCCAAAGCGGAAGTGAGTCAAGCGGAAGCAGCAGTAAAAAGGGCGCAGGCAAATTTAGAGACTGCTTATGTGCGATCGCCCCGTGATGCCCAAATCTTAAAAGTTCACACAAACGCCGGGGAATTAATTAGTAATGAAGGCATTGTTGAATTGGGAGAGACCGATCGAATGTATGCAGTTGCCGAAGTTTACGAAAGCGATATTAGCAAAGTTAAACTGGGGCAAAAAGTGTTAGTAAAAAGTGACTCCCTAACCGAAGAATTGCCCGGAACAGTGGAACGAATTGGCTTACAAGTCAAAAAGCAAAACGTAGTTAATACTGACCCTTCAGCAAACATTGATAACCGAGTCGTAGAAGTGCGAATTAAACTCGATGACGCAGCAAGTAAAAAAGTAGCCGGACTAACTAACTTACAAGTAAACGTGGAGATTCAACTATGATCGGTTTTATCCAACAAGTTCGCCGCCGCATTCCTCTAGGTTGGCTACAATTAACCAAACAAAAAAGCCGTTTATGGGTAGCAATTTCAGGAGTAGCTTTTGCCGACGTTTTAATGATGATGCAATTAGGTTTTCAAACCGCTTTGTATGACAGTAACACCAGATTGCATCAACATTTAGATACAGACTTAGTACTAGTCAATCCCCAAGGGCGGAATTTGATTAATATGTCTACATTTCCCCGCCGACGTTTGTATCAATCAATGAGTGTAGAGGGGGTAAAATCAGCCGATCCGCTTTATATAAATATGGGGAATTGGAAAAACCCAGAAACCCAAAAAGAAACCAACGTTTTAGTATTAGGATTTAACCCGAATAAACCAGCTTTTGACTTACCCGAATTGCAGCAGAATTTACATCTAATTAAAATGCCAGATACGATGTTATTCGATGAAGCTGCAAGAGGAACATATCAAGGAACAATTGCCAAAGTTTCCCAAGGTGAAACGGTTAACACTGAGTTAGAAAGACGGAAAATTAACATTAGTGGATTGTATAAAATTGGCGCTTCTTTCGCTGCTGATGGCAGTTTAATGACTAGCGATCAAAACTTTTTAATGTTGTTTCCCAGAAAGTCAGCTTCTAGCGTTAACATTGGCTTAATTGAGTTAGAACCAGGCTACGATCCTCAGCAAGTTGCCACATCTTTAAAAGCTTATTTGCCGGGTGATGTCAAAGTGTTAACTAAAGAAGAATTTGTCGAATTTGAAAAAGATTATTGGTCTAAAAATACTGCCATTGGTTTTGTCTTTAGTTTAGGCGTAACAATGGGATTTTTGGTAGGGGTAATTATTGTTTATCAAGTACTTTCGACTGATGTGAACGATCATATCGGAGAATACGCCACTTTTAAAGCAATGGGATACAGTCATGCTTACTTTTTAGGTGTGGTATTTGAAGAAGCGATAATATTAGCAATTCTCGGATTTGTTCCGGGGGTAGCTGTGTCTTTGGGAATGTATCGTTTAACCAGAGTTGCGACAAATTTACCTATGTATATGACCATTGCTAGGGCTTTACAAGTGCTAATTTTAACGATAATTATGTGTGCTATTTCTGGGGTAATTGCTACCCGGAAATTACAAGCTGCCGATCCTGCGGATATGTTTTAATTAGGAGTTGAAAAAATGTTACGATCGCCAGTTATTGATATTAAAGATCTCGCTCATTTCTTCGGTCAAGGTCAACTGAAAAAACAGGTGCTTTTCGATATTAATTTGCAGATTCAGGCGGGAGAAGTTATCATTTTAACAGGGCCTTCTGGATCGGGAAAAACTACTCTTTTGACCTTAATTGGTGGACTACGTTCTGTCAGTCATGGTAGTCTTAAATTGTTAGACCAAGAGTTGTGTAATGCTTCTCCGGGAGAGTTGGTAAAAGCACGTCGTCGCATTGGTTATATTTTCCAAGCACACAATTTACACAAGAGTTTAACGGCACAACAAAATGTACAAATGGGTTTGGAATTGCATCGGGAATATTCGGTGGGGGAAATGCGATCGAAATCTGCCGAAATGCTGGAATTTGTAGGTTTAGGAAATCGGATCGATTACTACCCGGAGGATTTGTCTGGGGGACAAAAACAACGGGTAGCAATTGCAAGGGCTTTAGTCAGTCATCCGAAAAGGGATGAACAGGGATTACTACCCGGAGGATTTGTCTGGGGGACAAAAACAACGGGTAGCAATTGCAAGGGCTTTAGTCAGTCATCCGAAAATTGTTTTGGCTGATGAACCGACTGCTGCTTTAGATAGTAAATCTGGTCGAGATGTGGTGAATTTGATGCAAAAACTCGCCAAAGAACAAGGTTGTACTATCTTAATGGTGACTCATGATAATCGGATTTTGGATATTGCCGATCGCATTGTTCACATGGAAGATGGACAGTTATCTAATTCTAATTTGCAGTTAGTTACTGCTGGGTAATAGAGATTTTTTTGAACCGCGAAGAGCGCGAAGGAAGAAAAAGAAAAGATTATTTTTTCATCTGCGTTCATCTGCGTTTATCTGCTTTCATCTGCGGTTAAAAAAAGATCTCAAACCTCAGACTTAGTTGCTAAATCCATTTTACTTTCATTTTGTTGGCGAATCTTGGCATAAATTTTATAAATCGCCACAATCACCAAAGTTAACGCCACAAGACTAGCAATAGCTGAATTTACTGGTAAGCTTTGTTTGAAAACTGCTAACAAAACGATCGCCAATAACAACACAGTCGGAACTTCATTTAAAATCCGAAACTGTTCGCTTTTCCAAGTTGATGTTCCTGCCGCTAATTGTTTCATAATTCGACCGCAATAAAAATGATAACCAATTAAAACGGCGACTAAAAGCAATTTAAAATGTAACCAAGGGCTTTTTAAAACATCGGGTTCTGTGAAGATAATTGCGATCGCCATTGCTGCTGTTACTACCATTCCCGGCGTAGTAATAATTTTGTAAAGGCGTTTCTCCATGATTTCATATTGTTGCTTGAGAATTGTTTTTGCAGGTTCCGGTTTTTCCTCTGCTTCTGCATGGTAAACAAACAGACGCACTATATAAAATAACCCAGCAAACCAAACAACAATTCCTATTAAGTGAAATGTTTTAAACCAAAGATAAGCCATGACTCATTTCCTGCAAAAGTCTCGACCCAATATTTTAGCATTGTGGGAGGTGTTGCGATCGCATTGAGATCCCCCTAAATCCCCCTTAATAAGGGGGACTTAAACCAAATTCTTGTTCCCCGTAAATTGCGCGATCGCAAATATCTGCGATCCCCCTAAATCCCCCTTAATAAGGGGGACTTAAAACGGATGTCTTGTCCCCCCCTTAATAAGGGGGGTTAGGGGGGATCTAGCATCTGTAGCAAATTGCGATTAAATTGCTCTAGAAAGCAAGTTTTCTGTTCTTGGTTTAGTATGAGTATCAAAGACGATCGCAATATTTCGCACCAACAACCTTCCCATCGATGTAACTTCAATCCGGTTAGCGGATATTTCCAGTAAACCATCTTTTTCTAAAGGTTTTAGTGCTTCTAATTCTGACGCAAAATAGCTATCGAAATCAATATTATACTTCGCTTCGATTGTTGATTTCTCCAACTGAAAGTTAGACATAATTTGCATAATCACATCGCGGCGCAAAATGTCAATCTGACTAAGTTTAAAACCGTGACTTACTGGTAAAGAACCAGCATCAATTGCTTGGTAATATTCCTTCAAAGTTTTCTGGTTTTGCGCCAAAGTATCCTCCAACATACTAATTGAAGTTGCACCAAAACCAAAAAGATCGATTTCTGGTTTAGTTGTATAACCTTGAAAGTTGCGCTTTAAGGATTTTTGTTGTTGTGCGATCGCCAACTCATCATTCGGTTTAGCAAAGTGATCCATCCCAATAAATACATAACCATTATTGGTGATTTCTTGAATCGTCATTTGCCAAATTTCCAGCTTTTCTTGCGGTTTTGGTAACGCAGCTTCCGGGATGTTTTTCTGTACAGGTTTCATCCAGGGAACATAAGCAAAATTAAATACTGCAATTCTGTCAGGATCTAATTGCACTGTCTTTTTAATTGTTTCCTTAAAGCTAGACAAAGTTTGGAAAGGTAAACCATAAATCAAGTCAACATTCACGCTTTCAAAACCCGCATCTTTAATCCATCCCATCGCTTCAAAAAGCATTTCCTCTGGTTGTACCCGATTCACTGCTTCTTGCACTTCGGGATTAAAATCTTGAATCCCAAAACTAATTCGGTTAAATCCTAATGACTTTAAGAAGAAAATATAATTTCTATCTACGTATCTGGGATTAATTTCGATCGAAACCTCTGCATTAGCATCAAAGTTAAAATGGCGATCGATCTTTTCCCAAAGTGATTCAACTTGTTCTAAAGATAAATAATTCGGCGTACCACCTCCCCAATGTAATTGTAAAACTTTCCGTTGCGAGTCAATCAAATTCGAGGTAAGTTCGATTTCTTTAAATAAATATTCGAAATATTTATCAGCAATTCTCTTGTTATTAGAAACTACTACATTGCAACCGCAGAAATAACAAGCACTTTGGCAAAAAGGTAAATGAAAATATAGCGATAAAGGCGTATGGCGCGAATTAGAAGCTTCAATTGCTTGGCGATAATCCAACTCTGTAAAATCTTTGCTTAACTCAGTTGCAGGTGGATAGCTAGTATATCGAGGTGTGGGATTGTCGTATTTTTTAATTAAGTCGAAATCAAAACTTACATCTTGCAAAGAGAATCTCATTTACCTTGTCTCCACAGTTGACCAATGTTCGATGTTGCTGTCAATTAATGTGAATTAATATTTAAGCATACATCGCTATTTAGTTATACGGCTTTTAATGAATCTTAATATTTTCTAAAAAGCAAATTAAATTTTAACTGTTGACTAATTTAGCTTTTCTTAGAAATAATAAAATTGTCTTTGATTCGAGAAAAAGAATATGCTTACAGAAGAAGACCAACAAAACTTAAAACAGCTAGGCGTAGAGTGCAAACAAGCTAATTTTCCTGCATCTGTGGTTTTTGGACAGTTACTAAGCAAAGATCCAGGGTTTGGGTCGATTGTACAGACGGTTTGCTTGAATGATGACGGTCAAATTGATCCACAAGAAGCTAAATTAGTAACGTGGGCGCGTAATTTTGTTTTTCGTTTTGAGCCGCAAGATGGTCAGGAGGCATACAGCTTGATACGGGAAGGAGAGCATAGTTAACCTCTTGTTAGGTCTTTAATTATCAAAGGGAAATAGTTTTTTTTAAAAATTATTTCCCTGTAGTCAATAGTTCTGAGAGTTTAAATTTCCTAACTCCTGAATCATGATTAATGACAAAAAAACCATCACTCATGAACAGAACCATCTGGCATAATTGCGCCTCTTAAATTAGCATCAGTTAAGATAGTTCTGGTTAAATCTGCGCCTAATAAATTAGCTTTTTGTAAATTTGCTCCTGTCAAATCAGCATAACTTAAATCTGCACCTTGCAAACTAGCTTCACTGAGATTTGTTTGATAAACTTGCTCCTTTTTCCAAACTGATAAATTAGCGCGACAAAGTTTAGCATTATCCAATTTAGCATAACTTAATTGCACTCCATTTAAGTGAGCATAACTAAAGTCGGCTTGACTCAAATTTGCACCTTTTAAATCAGTTTGTTGATGTGAAGTAGGGCGAAAATCGGCTTCAAACAAGATTGCTTTAGCTAAATTTGCACTACTTAAATTACAACCACATAAGCAAGCTTTGGCTAAATTTGTCTGTTCTAAATTTGCTTTAATTAATATTGCGCCACTTAAATCTGCTTCTCGCAATTGTGCTAAAGAAAGATTGGCTTCAGTTAAATCTGCACCCCAGAGAATTATTTCACTTAAATTTGCTTGACTGAGGTTAGCTTGAACTAGATTTGAGTGTCCTAATCTAGCTTCCCGCAAGTCACTATTGCTGAGGTTAGCGCCGTGAAGATTAGCACTCACCAAATTAGCTTCCCGCAAATTAACTACAGCTAAATCAACTTCAGCAAAATCTCTTTCGGCTGCTGCATATCGTCTCAGCAGTTCATCAACATCCATAATTTTAAAGCTGTTATCTTCATGTGCGTTTTGTATCATGACACAATTTTATTAAAAATGTTCTAATAGTTTGATTAAACTTTTCTGGTTCGACTAAAAATGCCCAATGATTTCCCGGAACTTGGGTAACTTGCAAATTTTTCAGATACTTTTTGTAAGGTTGTAATTGCCAATCGAAGCGATTTACTCCTTTTTCTGGCTGAATGAACAAAGTGGGAATGTCGATCGCACGCACAAACCCAGGTTCCAACATTACTTCATCAAAAATACCATCCCTTGCCGCAATTGTAAACTTACTAACCCAACTTCCATCAGCTTTTTGTATCAGACTTTCTTGAAAAATTTGCTGTTGTAAAGGAGTCCAACCTTGATATTGATTTAATAATTTTGCCTGTACGACAGCTTGTTCGTAATTAGCAAATGGTCCCATACCTTTCAAAAAAGGTAAAACTTGATATAAAAATGGAAAAGTTAACTTAACTACTCTGGGAAATTTCCAAATAAAAATCGGATCGACTAAAATCATACTGCGAAAACGTTGGGGATTTTTTCTCGCCCAAATAGCGGCTAATTTACCCGTCCAAGAATGTCCTAAAATATGGGCACTTTGCCATCCTAACTTATCCATTAATGCTTCTAAATCTGCGATCGCACTCTCAAAACTATAATCCTTTTCCGGTTTACTACTCTCCCCATGTCCCCGCATATCCGGCGCAACTACATGAAATTCATCAGCTAAATCATCACCCAAAATTGACCAAACCAAAGCATGATCCGCTAAACCATGCAACAATAAAACAGGTTCCTTTCCTTGATTCCATTCTAAATAAGAAAGTTGAATCTCCGAAGTTGATAAACTTTGACGTACAGCCATTTTCCCCACTTTTGTAGATTTTCCCAAATTAACCTTAAGTACGTTGTTGCGCTTCAGCGCTAATAAGAGCGCTGAAGCGCAACAACGTACCTATTTCAGTATATTACGTGGAGGTATATTCTCACCTTGATAAAATCGCTTTTCCAACTTACCAAGATACAACCAAACTGCACCTAAACTTAGACTTAATCCCGTTAACAAAGCTGTTGGTAAAATCGCTTTTTGATTCAGTAAAACTGCGATTATGGGTGTAATTGTCCAAGCAAATGCCACACCAACACCCAACCCCAGCCTAACTTTTTGAATGTTCGCCAAAGCAGTGCGACAACTATTACATTTAGTTGTGTGAGAGTGATACCTATCTAACAACTCTTCACGAGACAAAGCCGGAGGTAAACTAGTATTAGGAAAGGGATCGACACTATATTGATTTACCCATTGGCGCAACTCAAACACAAAACTATCTGCTTTTGTTGGCAGATAAAACGCCTTAGTAAAATTCTCACTTCCCACTTCTTCTAAATAGCGTTCTTGATGATGCAAGAAAATTTGGTCATCCTCCAAAACTCTATTTTGTCCTAAATGAGAATACCAACGGGGAGTCAATTTAATAAATAAACCGGGCAACTTCGAGGCAAACTTAAAAGGGAAAATCGCAAACAAACGACATTCACCTTTACGAATTGGAGTAGCATAAACCACCGTTAAAGTTCTGCCAAACTGCTTAGAAGTTAAGTCATGCCACATTAAATTCGGCGCAATAAAAGTAGTATCTTGTCTTCCTAAAGTACCCTTTCTTGGCCCCTCTTGCCAAACACCTTTAAAGCCATTTTTCCCAGACTCAGTAACTTCTAATTCCACTGGACTAGCATAACTCCGATTCCCCACCGTGCGATGATGAGTGTAAGGAACATGACTCGCATCCAACACATTTTCTAACAGTGTCAAAGCATCATAAGGCAAATCTCGAAAAGTATTAATACAAATCCATTCATCAGGATTTTCTTCTATTGCGTCTACAATTGGCACTTTGGTTAATGCTGCGTTTTCCGGTTTTCCTGGATAAACAAACAACATTCCCTGTTTTTCAATTGTTGGTAAAGAAGCAACACAAGCCCTTTTAGAAGTTTGGGCTTTACCATCAGCAACTTGCTGGGGAATGCGATCGCAATTACCATTTCCCGCAAAAGCCCAACCGTGATAAGGACATTCTAATAAACCATCTTCAGCAACTCTACCTTCAGAAAGACGTGCCAAACGATGGGGACATTTATCATCAAAAACTCTCCAACTTGAAGTGTTTTTATCCCACCAAATGACAATATCTCTTCCTAGCAAAGTAAAAGGTGTCGGTTGCGACTTAGACAAGTCTGCCAGATAATATACAGGATACCAAGCTTCTTGCCAGTCGAAGCGATCGCGATCGTTCCCACCCGCAAGCATTTCTGCTGTTTTATTCTCAAGTGTTGGGGAAGTTGTCACCATACTTTGTGTCTCTACTCATTTCCACCTTCTTAATTGTGACTTTTATTGGAAATTTTTGCCGATCGAGTCGCCATAGTGCTAAGTTTGTAGTTGCCTATGCTTAATTAGTTGAAAAATTAGTAATATAAAGACGTAAGCTAAAAAATATTTAGGAATACCAAATGAATCCATGCCCTAAATGTGGTGGAATTATTAATGTAAAATTATTAAAACGCCGCGTTGATGCTCCACCACTCTATTCTTATTCCTGTGCTGATTGTGGTTATACTTTACAAGAAAAAGATTTAGAAAATAATGATAGTGACAGGCAAGCACATTATCGAATGAGTATGCCTGAAGATGTAAAAATGTATGTTCCTGATTAATTGAATCTAAAATCAAAAGACCCCATTGTAACTGAAGGTAACGGGGTCTTAATAAAAAGAAATCTTTGGTAGGCATAACCTACCCTATTTAATTTGACTACAGTTGGCGCATTTCTGCTTCCAACATCCGCACTAAATTTTCGTCTCCATTAGCTCTAGCAACTTCCAGACGGTGTTCAAGTCTTCTTTGGATGTTGGCGCGGTGGACATCAGCGACTCTTTGTAGATCTTCACGTTTTCTGTTCATTTTGGACTCTTTCTTTTACTTAACTGCTGTACTTTGTATACCCTCATTATAACTAAAATTTGGAAAACGGTATCTAAATTTACAGAAATTTATGACTTGATTCCTAATAAAGTAAGTTCTGTTTCGGCTAACTTTCACCCAGTTGTAGGATGCCAATCAAAGCAGGCTGTGAGAAAGGTAAACCCAAGTTTTATTTTCTGTTCCCCGTTTCCTGTTACCTTCTTCAATGAATCAACAAAGGATTGTGACTCTTTTAACTGATTTTGGGTTAAGCGACATCTATGTTGGAGTGATGAAAGGTGTAATTGCCGGAATTAATTCCACATTAAAAGTAATTGATTTAACTCATGAAATTCCGCCACAAAATTTGATTGCAGCGAGATTTTGTTTAATGAATGCGGTTTCTTATTTTCCCCAAGATACTGTACATATTGCTGTGGTAGATCCAGGGGTGGGAAGTAATAGGAAAGGAATAGCAATAAAGTTTGCTGACGGTTTTTTAGTTGGGCCTGATAATGGTTTATTTAGTGGTATTCTTAGTCAAAGTCCAGTTATTTCAGCAGTAGAATTAACTAATTCTAATTACTGGCGCACTAATTCGCCTAGTACAACTTTTCATGGTCGAGATATTTTTGCCGCAGTGGGGGCACATCTGGCTAGCGGTGTTTCTTTTGAGGATTTGGGAAGAGTAATCGATCCTGAAAGTTTGGTAAAATTGCCAATGGCTGAATGCCGAGAAAAAGAGGGAATTTTAGAGGGTTGTATTCAGTATATCGATCGCTTCGGCAACCTAATTACCAATATCCCAGGTAATTTAGTTATAGGCAATAGTTGGACTGTAGAAATTGCCCAAGTAAACATCCCCGGTAAACGAACTTACAGCGACATTCCCATTGGAAGTTTAATCGCTTTAGTTGGTAGTCATGGATGGGTAGAAATTGCCGTTAATCATGGTAATGCTCAGTTAAAGTTACAACTAAATTATGGAGATAAGATAAAAGTTTTACTAAGTTAATCAATTGTAGATACAATTACTAAAGGTGTTTTCTGAAATTTAGCCATGACTCAAGTACTAGATTCATCTGAACAAAAAATTTATCAGGGACAATTTGGGGAGTTTACGATTACTCAGGGCGATCGTACAGGCGTAATCGTCTATCGTGCCAGCTTAATCATAGCAGCATTGAGTTTTGCCACTGCCACTTGGTTAGTTCTAACTCAAATTGACAATCCAATTACCCTCAATACAGTTACTCTTTTGTACGCAATATTCTGTTTAGCATTGGGAGTAAGCTTATATACAATTCATATTTACATGACATCCTTACATCGCGCATTGCAAATCTTTTGGGGAATCGGAGTTTTAACTTCCATTGTGTTAGCTATTCAAAGCAAACAACCCCTAACATTGTATATTTATGAGCATCCATTCACAATTTTAGGAATCGGATTTCTCTTCGCCGCATTAACAGGAATTTATTTCAAAGAAGCCTTTTGTTTCAATCGTTTTGAAACTAAAATCTTGACACCAATAGTACCCTTGTTATTAGTCGGACATCTCTTTAACTTAATTCCCCCAGACATCGAACAAGTTTTATTAGCAATTTGGGCAATTTTGTTTGTCGTATTCGCTGGGAGGAAAATTCTACAAGAAATTCCCCAAGATATCGGAGATAAAAGCGTTTTTGAATACTTGAAAAACCAGCGTACAGCTAAAGTCTGAGAAAACTTTAATCTTATGGGATAATCAAATCAGAAGCGAGTAAATTATTTTAACTAGTGGAAGAACGGATATTTTGGTTAGCTTGGTCGCAAATTTCAGGAATCGGCCCAATTTTAATCAAACGGCTGCAACAGCATTTTATCTCGCTGTCAGCCGCTTGGGAAGCCAGTCCGAATCAACTTAAAGAAGTAGAGGGATTTGGTAATAAAACAGTGCAAGCAGTGGTGGAAAAAAGGGCAAAAATTGACCCCGAAAAATTCCTCAAACAGCACTTAGAAAAAAACCCTAACTTTTGGACACCAGCTGACCCCGAATATCCCCGTTTGTTGTTAGAAATATCTAACCCACCGCCAGTACTTTATTATCGAGGAAAACCCCAACTTTCCGAAAATCAAGGCATCACTCCCACTATTAGTATTGTCGGTACTCGTTCCCTTTCTGAATATGGAAAACGTTGGACTAGAAAAATTAGTGCCGCTTTAGCCAAACAAGGATTTACTATAGTTTCTGGTATGGCAGAAGGCATTGATACCGAAGCACATGATGCCTGTTTAGAAGTAGGTGGAAGGACTTTAGCGGTGTTAGGAACTGGTGTAGATGTAGTTTATCCACCACAAAATAGCAATTTATATGAACAAATATTAGCGAACGGTTTAGTCTTAAGTGAATATATCGCCGGAACTCAACCAAATCGCACCAATTTTCCCCCACGAAATCGCATCATTGCAGGTTTAAGTCGAGCAGTATTAATAATGGAAGCACCCAACAAATCTGGAGCTTTAATTACTGCTGATTATGCTAAAGAATTGCAACGAGATATTTATGTATTAACTGCTCGATTAGATGACTATAACTCTCACGGTTGCTTAAAATTATTAAACAAAGGCGCTAATGCAATTCCCGTTGAATTCGATGAACTTTTAACCATGTTAGGAGCAAAACCTGTAGCAGACAAAGCAGATTTTTCATCCTTGCCATTATTTAACCAACCGGAACCACCAATTCCCGAATTAGAACCAGACTTAAAACAAGTTTTCCAAACTCTTACCACAGAAGCTTTATCCTTTGATTTAATAGTACAACAAAGCGGTTTAGCGGCGAGTGTTGTTTCTAGTGCATTATTGCAATTAGAATTAATGGGATTAGTAACCCAATTGCCAGGAATGAGATATCAGAAATGTTAGCCAGAAATTTTACACATTAGTCTCTTTAACTTGTATCTGAACAGAAAAACCCAAAGTATTTAGTAAACATACTAAAGTGTAAATTTCTTTTCCTTCTATTTCTGAAAGCAGTTTATTAAGCTTTTCGGGATATTCTGTAGGTGCTGCCGAAACATTATTTATTTTTAACTTGGCATTAATAACATCTTGCATAACTGCCCTAATTAGTTGAGAGTCACTATCTTCCGAGTCTAAAGCTGCACTCAAGTAAGCAGCAGCTTCTTCAGGGTTTTTAAGTGATTCGATTAGTGCATCTTGCCAACTATCACTTAATCGAGTCTTCGCATCTTTCATGGTAGTTTCTCCAGTATTCTTGTGCTTTACGAATGTCCAGTTCTTGAGTACTTTTATCACCGCCACAAAGTAGAAGAATAATTGTTAAACCTACTTGCCCAAAATATACTCTGTAGCCTGGGCCATAATCAATTTTAAGCTCACAGACTCCTTCTCCAACAGAACGATAATTTCCTAAATTACCGAGGCTAACACGCTTAATCCTTTGATTAATTTTAGCTCGAATATTGCGATCGCGCAGTGAATCAAGCCATTCAGCGAAAGGAATTCTTCCATCTTTTGTAATATAACGCTGAACATCCCTTGGTTGTACTTCCATAAATTTATTTAAAATTACAAAATTTTATGGTACTTGCCAAATCTTAATAGTTTTATCTCCACTACCGCTAACTAAAAACTTACCATCAGGAGTGAAAGCAACAGCAAAAATTGGGGCGGAATGTCCCTGAAAATTAGCTACTTGCTCTCCAGTCATCACATTCCATAATTTAATAGTTTTGTCATCACTTCCACTAGCTAAACTCTTACCATTTGGGCTAAAAGCAATAGCATTAATATCAGCCGTATGTCCTCCGGTAAAAGTGCGTAATTCACGTCCTGTATTTACATTCCACATCTTAATAGTTTTATCATCACTACCGCTAGCCACTAATTGACCATCCCGACTCAAAGCAATAGAATTAATATCACCTGAATGCCCTTTTAAACTGCGTAATTCCTTACCTGTTTGCCAATCCCAAACTTTCACATTTTTATCCACGCTACCGCTAACAAGAATGCGATTATTATGGCTAAAAGCAACAGAAAGTACAGGAGCAGAATGACCTGTAAAAGTACGGCTTAATTCTCCAGTTTTTAGATTCCAAATTTTGATAGTATTGTCATAACTACCAGAAGCAATGTTTTGATTATCGGGACTAATTGCTACAGAATTAATCGAACTCTTATGACCTGCTATATTAAGTAATTCTTGTCCAGTTTTTAAATTCCAAACCTTAACAGTGTTATCCTTACTACCACTAACTAAACTTTCCCCATCAGGACTAATAGCAACTGAATAAATCCAATCAGAATGACCATTGAGGGTAGGAATTTCTTTACCTTCATTTAGTTGCCACAACTTAACGCTTTTATCATCACTACCGCTTGCAATTGTTTTGCCGTCGCTACTAACAGCTATAGTATTTACTTCGTCAGAATGCCCGACTAAAGTGCGGGGATTATTAGACTTTTGCCAATACCAATAACCACCCCCTACTAATAGCAAAAAAACAATTCCTAACCCAGCAATTAAAGCTTTAGGTTTGTGATTAATTTTCGGTTTTTCAACTATCGGTTTGTCAACAGGCTTTTCTATGAATGATGTTGATGGCTGAGTGAGTTGGGGAATATTTTGGTTGATTGTTGTTGGTAAATTCTCTGTATGCAAATCTCGCCACACTTCATCTGCTGATTGATAACGCTGCTGCATATCTTTTTGCAACAGTTTATCTAGCACGTAACCTAAATTATCGTTGATGGGTTTAGGCAAATATCGCTGCCAATTTTTTGCCCATTCATAACCGCTATTAACAAACAAATTATGGGGACTAGTTTGAGTTAATAATCTAAAACAAGTCACACCCAAACTATATAAATCGCTGACTGGATAAGCTGTGCCATCTTGCATTTGCTCGACTGGGGCATAGCCGAGAGTTCCGATGTGAGTGCCAGGTTGACTTATGGTAGTTGCGGTTAACTGTTTGGCTATACCAAAATCAATTAGGACTAACTTACCATCAGTGCGACGACGAATTATATTATCGGGTTTAATATCGCGGTGAATTACTTTTTGTTGATGTATAAATTGCAATACTGGTAATACATCAATTAAAAATTCGCGAATTTTCTGTTCGCTAAAAGCGCCTTGTTTACCCAACTCTTGCAACAAGTTATCTCCTTCGATAAATTGCTGCACTAAATACAAAAGTTTGTCTTCTTCAAAGTAAGCGAAAAGCGTAGGAATTTGGGTATGTTCTCCTAATAATTGGAGTCGTCTTGCTTCTTGCTGAAATAGTTCGGTAGCTTTTTGAGTTGCCCAACTACCCTGCGCTTGTGGTAAAAACTGCTTGACAACACATCGCTCATTGAGTTTATCTATGTCTTCGGCGAGGAAAGTTCTGCCAAAACCTCCAGCACCGAGTAGCTGAATGATTCGGTAACGGTTACGCAGAGGCGCGAGTGATACCCCACAACTTTGGCAAAACTCAGTCCCATCAGGGTTTTCCGGCTTATGGCAATCTGGATTAAGACAACAAATCATACTTTTGACAGACGCACCTTTCTCTGTCAATGGTAATTCTTCTTTCAGGATACTCGGAGAAATTTTGGAGTGATTACTGAAATATCTGCTATGAATACCAAGTTAATCAATAGGGGCAAAAATCTACTACTTACAAGCATCTTAGCTGGTATTTGGTTGGGAAGTGGTTTAGCAATAGCTCAACAAACTAGACCAACAAGACAAGTTTCTGATGCACAGGTAAACGCGATGGTGGAGGCTTTGCGAAAGGCTGCGCCGCCAAACCGCGAAAATGATGGGATGTACAGTGATTGGCAAGTTTTACCGGGTATTATTCCTGATTGGACTAAACGCTGTTTGGGAAGGCAACTAACTCCTGCTGAATTTGAGTCTGATGCTAAAGCTGCTAGGGAAACTGTAGCTTGTATTGCTCGACGGGAGTTAAATAGGTTGTATAGTGCCACTGGTAATGAAACTGCTGCTGTACGTGGTGCTGCTTGTTGGTGGATGACTGGTAAAGATAACGCTTGTACCAGTGGCGGGACGGCGACTTACGTGCAAAGGGTGCTGGGTTTCTATCAGCAACAGGCGCGAACTAGTGGTACAACTGAGAAACCTGCTACTAGACAGACTCCTACCGAGGAACCTGCTACCCAACCAACGGAGGAACCTGCTGCTACTCCGAAACCAACTTCGATAAATCAACCTTAAGAGAATGGCTCTTTTGTACTTGTGGTATTTTGGGGATTGGGATTTCTTATTAGTCAGGTTTGCCGATCGCCATAAGTATGAGAGAGCCATTTTTTTATAATTAAAATAGGAATAATTTACTCTTCGCCAGAATCTTTCATAAAAAAAGGCCGATCGCACTTCAATTTCTCACTAAATAGTATCAATAAAAACTAATTTACCTTAATATGTAAAATTATGATAATCTGAATTGCAAATAATGGCAAAACTACCAAGTGAAACAAAAGCCACCATTTTAAATCTACTGGGACAACTGGCAGAATTAATTGATGAAGCAGCAGCAACAGAATCAATAATTGCCCAACAGTTCGGGGAGACAGAGATAACTATTTCGACACTGGATGACTTACTCAATGTGAGAGAACGGCTGAGAGATTCTTATACTCGTCTGTCTACTATTTTTCTCAATATTTCAGAATCCCAACCCAGAGCCTCTGCTGCTATGCTAAATTTACTATATCAGACCATTGAAAATAGTGAAGCAGCAATAGCAGCTTCAGATGCCACTATTCAAGAAGCTAAAAGAGACATGGATTTACTATGAATCAGCCCAAAAAAGTACCAGATCCAGAAAAATTAAAACGCACACACGAACGCTTTCAGCAAACTATCTACCAGTTGGATATGTTGAATTTAAAGCTGGAAGAATTAAACGCGATGCTGGAAGCAGATTTGCGTCGCCAAAAGTTAGAACGGCTGGAGAGAAGAAAGAAGTTCGCGATCGCACCAAAACCCCAAGAATGATAATCTAATTTTGAACTAAGAAAGAGCGATCGCCAAACAAAGAAAGAGCGATTCCAACTTCTACTTAATATTACCCACTTTAGGTAACTCCCCCTGACTCAAAGCTTTTGCCAAATCTTTTCGCAACGCTTCTAAAAAACCACAATCATTAGTAATATCTGAAACCTCATCCTCATCTAAATCTTCCTGATTTTTCAGGGCTTCTCGATAAACCTCGATCCGATAATCAAGCGCTTCAATAATAAATTGAACATCTTTAAAACTCAAGTGCATAAAATTTTAGAAACTGAAGATTAACTCACCTTTTCAAAAGAAGCAGCAATCAACCGCAATGCTGCCTTGTACTCTTCTAACGGCATATTATAGCGAGGTTTCCACAACCAATGCTCATTATGATCGTTGACTAACTCTAACTGAGCGGGAATATCCGTACCTTGCGACAGTTTCCACCAATTTTTGCCAGATTTTAGAGTTGCAAAGGTAGAAATTCCACCGCCTAAAGTAGCATTAACCCAGACTTCCTCTCCTACATCGTAGACAGCAATATCTCTGTTAGGTCGGACATTATCCATTCTAGGGGAACTAGCATTACCTTGTCGATATAAGTTAATCGGTGTTTTCGCCATCTTATCAAGTTCCATAAAAAAAGAGCGATCGCAAAAGATCGCCCCAAACTCATATCAAAGTTAATTAGGAGGAAAAGCCTAAACTTTTGCCTCTTCTTTCACCAACTTATCCCAACCCAAATCTTTCAAATTATTATTCCGACGCAAAGGACGAGTTACTAATTCCAAAATATCTCTTGCATTGGTAAAACCGTGAATTTGAGCGAAAGTAAACTCAACTGACCACTTAGTATTAATTCCTCTAGCTTCCAAAGGATTAGCATGAGCCATACCAGTAATTACTAAATCTGGATTCAACTCATAAATTCGTTGAATTTGATTATAATTATCCGGCTTTTCCACAATTCTTGGTAGAGGAACACCCATTTCCTGACAAGTTTTTTCTAACATTGCCAACTCAGCTGCTTGATAACGCTTATCCATGTAAGGAATGCCAATTTCAGGACAAGTCATTCCGCAGCGAATTAGGAAACGAGCTAAAGAAATTTCCAGTAAATTATCGCCCATGAAAAAGACAGATTTGCCGCGAATTAATTTAATATAATCTTCCAAATTTTCCCAAATTTGTTGTTCTCTTTCTGCCAAACCTTTTGGCTCAATTCCAAATACTGAACAAATCTTTTCAATCCAAGCACGAGAACCATCAGGACCGATCGGAAATGGCGCACCAATCAGTTTACACTTACGACGACGCATTAAAGTAGTAGCAGTGCGACTCAAGAAAGGATTGACACCAGCGACATAATAACCTTCCTCTAAAGTTGGCAATTCAGTAAACCGCTTCGCAGGCAACCAACCAGAAACTTTAATTCCTTGTTTCTTCAATTCTAAAGTTAGTTGAGTAACAACTGGATCGGGCAAAGAACCGAACAAAACTAAAGGCGGGTGATCGACATATTCTGATTCTTCGGCTTGTACTTCCTCTTTCTTTTTACCGAAGTTCAGTAGTTTAGCGATCGCATTTCGCTCACTCTTCTCCGCTTCCACAACCGGAGCCTTATCGGGACAACGAGCCGCCATAGCCGCCAAAACCGTATCTTCCCCTTGAGTAAAAGCGTAGTCCAAACCGTTAGCGCGTGCAACCACGATCGGAATTCCAATTTCCGATTCTAACTTCGGAGCCAAACCTTCCAAATCCATTTTGATAATTTCGGTCGTGCAAGTGCCGATCCAAACAATTACACTGGGATTGCGATCGCGCTTAATTTGCACGCACAGCCGCTTCAACTCCTCATAATCATTCAACTGCGCCGAAATATCACCCTCTTCCAACTCTGCCATTGCATAACGAGGCTCAGCAAAAATCATCACCCCCATCGCATTTTGCAGAAAATAGCCACAAGTCTTAGTTCCAATTACCAAAAAGAAACTATCTTCGATTTTCTGGTATAACCAAGCCACACAGCTAATCGGGCAAAAAGTGTGGTAATTCCCAGTTTCACAATCAAAATTAAGCCCTTCAGGTTGAGCCAAAGTCATAAAATAACCTCTTTCCTTCAAGTTATGTCAAGTAGAAATGGGTGTGGATAGGGTGACAAGGGGACAAGGAGACAAGGGGACATTTACCCCTTTAACCTTTTCCCTTGGAGCCTTCTGCCTTCTGCCTTTTTTCTGCCTTCTGCCTTTTTAAGGAGCGAAACTGAAGCAAAACTGGGAAAATACCACAGTTTAACTATTTCCACTCATCATCTAAGCTGTTTTGATTTGGATCGGCAAAAGGATCGAAATCTAAACTACCGAAGGCATCTTCCTCATCGTCCGACTTTTTCTCCGTGTCAGAGCCAAAATCATCAAGCGAGAGGTCGCCAAAGTCTGCCAGAGACTCCTCACTTAACTCTTCAGTTTCGCTACCCCAGACATTTAATCCGCTAAACTCTGAATCTGAAGTGTCGGTAAGTTCTTCAGTATCAGCGGTATCGCCAAAGGTATCTAGCGATATATCAGCAAAGCCTTCTTCGCTTTCATCATCGCTCAAGTCTACCAATGATTCATCCGTGCCAAAATCATCGATCGCAGATTCCTCAACAGCCAGACTCGACTCATCTCCCAAATCATCAAGATCCTCTAATCCAACTTCCTCTTCCTCAGTCAAAGCGGTAACAGCAAATACCCCAGCACCAGCTGCTGCTACACCAACTGCCGCGACACCAAGTACACCTGCATTAGAAGAATCAGACCCTTCAGACTCAGAGAAGTCCGACAAATCATCCAAGTCCGATTCAGCAGCTTCTTCAGTTGTCGCAGGTTTTGCAGTAGAAGGCGCTGTAGCAGCACCTTTCATAGGTGGACGTTTCCCTAAAGCCACATCCGGGTCAAAATTCAACTCCAAAACCTCAATCAAAGAATCTGGATCGGAGTTGAGCTTGGAAAACGGCAACATCAACTGTGCCAGTTTTGGCTCCAACGCATTCAAAACCCCCAGGATGAGGTAAGAAGATGGTCGCCGACCCCCATCTGGTGTTTTAACATTTTCTACTTCCATTTGTAGAGCCAGCCAAGATTGATTCAGCTGGTAATACTGCAACCATTTTTGCTTTAAAGCCGATGTGAAGTCATCAAAAAAAGCCACTGATCTTCTCCCTCATCCTGATAGCTAGACATTTCTAAACCATCATTAAGTCTAGTTCTTCTTCCTCCGTCTTGATCTGTGGTTTTGTAGGATTCAGGTAAAAATCTGATAACAGAGCGAACAAATCCCTATCTGGAGCGTCATTTGGCACTACTCCTTCTGGACGAGCCAAAATCTGATCTGCAATATTTAGGTAATAATCGCACACATAATTTAACGAAGGGTCTTTCTCTGCCATTTCAAACAGAGTCTTGCCCTTGACGCGAGACACCCGAATATCTTCAATTAAAGGTAAAACTTCCAACACTGGCATCGGCACTGCTTCTACGTACTTTTCAATCAAGTCTCGCTTAGAAGTCCGATTGCCAATTAATCCGGCAAGGCGCAATGGATGAGTCCGGGCTTTTTCGCGCACCGAGGCAGCAATCCGATTAGCGGCAAACAAGGCATCAAAGCCGTTGTCTGTGACGATCATGCAGTAATCGGCATAGTTGAGGGGAGCAGCAAAACCACCGCATACTACGTCACCGAGAACGTCAAACAAAATTACATCGTATTCGTCAAAGGCGTTTAGTTCTTTGAGTAGTTTAACTGTTTCACCCACAACGTAGCCACCACATCCAGCACCAGCAGGAGGCCCACCAGCTTCTACACAGTCAACGCCTCCATAACCTTTGTAAATTACGTCTTCGGGCCAAACGTCTTCGTAGTGGTAGTCTTTGGCTTGCAGTGTATCGATGATTGTGGGAATTAAAAAGCCTGTGAGGGTAAAGGTGCTGTCGTGTTTGGGGTCGCAACCAATTTGTAGGACTTTTTTACCTCGTTTGGCAAGGGCAACGGAGATGTTACAACTTGTTGTTGATTTGCCGATTCCGCCTTTTCCGTAAACTGCAAGTTTCACGATCGTTTCTCCTTAAATGGTGCTTTGTCAAAGTCTGGGAATGTTATCCGCTGCTTGAGGGCGCGTTTTTTTAAGCTCTTTGACTGCATTATTGACGATGTTTCCGACAAAATAAAGAGGCTTTCACAACAAATAGCTATGTAATCAGGCTTATTCTGGCTCTAATAGTTCTTTTTTTGTGAAAAATCTCTATCAAGATGTTTCAAGTTTTCAAAGAAGCTCAAAACAATATTTATGTTTGAAAATTTTGTATTTAGGTACAAAAGGCAAAAAATTTCTCTGCTTAAGGAGTGCAGAACTCGGAAAAGCTAAATTAGTGGGAATAGTGGTTACACTGCGTTAAGGCACCCTACGCTGGAGTAACTGGAAATCAGTTCGTTTAATTTTGATGGGGAAGTAGCGATCGATCGCTCCTACAAACCCTTTCCCGCAACTATCGAGAATTTTCGTAAATTATTATTAAATCTTGAAGGGGACTAGGGACTAAGGATTGGGAGAGTTTTGAGTTAAACACTTTCCCTTGCCCCCTTGTCCCCCAGTCCCCAGTCCCCAGTCCCCAGTCCCCAGTCCCCAGTCCCCAGTCCCCAGTCCCCAGTCCCCAACACTACTCATTTCGCCATAACTTAATGGTGCGATCGTCGCTGCCAGAGGCTAAAATTTTGCCATCGGGACTAAAGGCGAGGGTGCGAACTTGGGCGGAATGTCCGCTGAGGGTGCGGAGGAGTTTTCCTTGCTCGACTTGCCAGATTTTGATGGTATTATCGCCACTATCGCAGGCTATGGTTTCGCCGTTGGGACTGTAGGCGATCGACCAAACAGAGCCGGAACTACTTGTCAGAGTGTTGAGTAAATTTCCGTTGCTTAACTGCCAGAGTTTAATCGTGTTATCGCCGCTGATACTGGCTAAAAGTTCGCCATCGGGACTGAGTGCGATCGCCCAAATTGAGCCAGAATGACCAGTAAGAGTATTTAGTAATCTGCCACTGTTGAGATCCCAAATTTTAATGGTATTATCCCAACTTGCACTAGCAATAGTTTTTCCATCAGGGGTAATGACGATCGATTCTACAAAGTCCGAATGTCCCGTTAAAGTATTAAGTAATTTACCACTACTCACCTGCCACAATTTAATATTTCCGTCACCACTACCACTCACCAAAACTTCTCCATCAGGAGTAAAAGCTAGGGTGAAAATAGTTACAGAATGTCCGGTGAGAGTGCGAATTAAATTACCATTACCCAATTGCCATAATTTGATCGTGCAGTCAGCACTACCAGAAGCTAAAATCCTGCCATCTGGACTCATTGCTAAACAAGCCACTGTATCAGAGTGAGCGTTAATTGTAGAAATTAGCCTGCCATTACCTGATTTCCAAAGTTTAATCGTTTTATCAGCACTACCACTAATCAACATTAGTGCATTAGGGGTAAAAGTCAGACAAGTAACTGTATCTGAATGTTCTACTAAATTGTTCGCACATCGCCAATTACGCATCGGAATTAATGGTGCAGAATTGGGCGGTGGAACAACTTTTCTCCAACTTTCTGTGTACAATTCTTTGAGGACTTCGGTTGCCGATTGATAGCGTTTTTTGAGAGAATCTTTGAGCAATTTATCTAATACTTGATAAAGTTGATCGCTAATATCTGCACCCAAACGCCGTAAATAATCTCGCCATACCCAACCGCCTTCTATAGGGTTATAAATTTCATCAAGAGCAGCTTGAGTTAATAGTTGAATACAGACAAGACCTAAACTATAAAGGTCGCTAGCGGGATAAATTCTGCCACCGCGCAACTGTTCTAAAGGTGCGTATCCTTCGGTAGCGAGATTAAACCGAATCGGGGTAAATTTGTTATCAGTTAATTGTCGGGAAATGGCAAAATCGATGAGAATGTGTTTGCGATCGCTCTTTCTCCTAATAATATTCGTCAGTTTAATATCTCGATGAATTGCCTGACGATTATGCACAAATTGCAACACAGGTAAAACATCATGCAACAATTCCCGAATTTGTTGTTCGTTGTACGCCCCCTGTTCTTGCAATAGCTGGGATAAATCTTGCCCTTCAACATATTGATTCACCAAATATAGGCGTTTATCCTCTTCAAAATAAGCATAGAGCGTGGGAACTTGGGGATGTTGTTCTCCCAATTGTAGTAACTGTCGCGCCTCCTGTTCAAACATTTGGGTAGTTTTCGCCATTGCCGAGTTATTGTTTTGAATTTGGGCTAATGGCAAAAACTGTTTGATGACGCACGGAGAGTTTAACCTGTCTGTATCTTCAGCCAAAAAGCTCCGACTAAAAGACCCTTCACCAATTGGGCGAACGGCTCTGTAGCGCTTTCTCAGAAACAATTCTGACCCACAAGCGGGACAAGTCTTTGCTTCATCGCGGTTTTGCGGCTTTTTACAGAAAGGGTTGAGGCAATAGCTCATACCTGATAAGAATTAAGCGGCTTGAAATAATGGTAATGCCTACTAGGATAGTTGCGAACAGAAGTTAAATGTTTTTTTGAGGAAATTTTTTAGTTTTAGGGAACAGGGAACAGGGAGCGGGGAACGGGGAACAAAAGCTGTACCAAAAGTAACCAGAAATCAAGGGAAAATTTCGGAATAAGTTGATATAATTTTTAATTAATAAAATACAAAATCTAAAATCAAATGACTTCAGCTTTTACATCAGAAATAGTTAGTAATTGGCCCGATCATACACAGTTACCGGAATCAAATGGTACTTTCGTGAAAAATTTCCAAGAACATCCTCAAAGTATACTCTTAACTGATTCGATCGAACCAATTTTGCAAAGAATTCATCCTGACGGACAATACTGCATCGGTCAAGATTGTGGCATATATTGGCGAATGACTGAGCCACCAGAAAGAGGCGCAGAAGCACCTGATTGGTTTTATGTGCCAAATGTACCACCAATGCTGAATGGTGAAACGCGCCGTTCTTACGTGATGTGGCAAGAATTTATTCCACCTTTAATTGTCTTAGAATTTGTTTCTGGGGATGGTACAGAAAAACGGGATAGAACACCAATAACTGGTAAATTTTGGGTTTACGAACAAACAATTCGTCCGGCGTTTTACGGGATTTATGAAGTAAGAAAAGCGAGTGTTGAAGTGTATCATTTCATCGAAAATCGCTTTGAATTACTCAGCGCAAATGAACGGGGACATTATCCAATTGCACCGTTAGGGGTTGAGTTAGGTATTTGGCAAGGACAGTATCAAAATATGGAATTGCCTTGGTTGCGCTGGTGGGATTTAGATGGAAAATTGTTGTTAACAGGTGCGGAACGCGCAGAAAGGGAATGGCAACGAGCAGAACGTTTAGCAGCAAAATTGCGAGAATTAGGCATTGACCCAGAGGTATAATTTTTCTACGGCAATACCGATAAAAAAAGGTGTAAACACCGATCCTGCTAATTGTGTCAACTTTCCTACAATACCTGTAGACGAAAAAGTGAGTATAGCTAAATAGGGGAATAAAGAAGAATGCAACCAAATAACCCTAATCAATTTACAGAAAAAGCTTGGGAGGCGTTAGCGCGTACCCCAGATATTGTAAAAACAACTGGGCAGCAGTATATTGAAAGTGAACATTTGATGAAATCGCTGCTGGAACAGGAAGGTTTAGTTTCCAGTATTTTGAATAAAGCTGGAATCAACGTACAGCGAGTTAGAGATTACACTGATGATTTCATTCGTCGCCAACCGAAAGTTTCTGGTGGTAGTTCAGTTTATTGGAGTCGCAGTGTTGATACTTTGTTAGATAGAGCAGATAATTATCGGAAAGAATTTCAAGATGAATTCATTTCGATCGAACATTTGTTCTTAGCTTTTGCACAGGACGATCGTTTTGGCAAAGGTTTATTCCAAGAATTTAAACTCGATGAAGCTAAACTAAGAAATACGATCGCACAAGTCCGAGGAAGTCAAAAAGTGACCGATCAAAACCCAGAAGGAAAATATCAATCATTAGAAAAATACGGTCGTGACCTCACAGACCTGGCAAAAATTGGTAAACTAGACCCAGTAATTGGACGCGATGATGAAATTCGCCGGACAATTCAAATCCTTTCCCGTCGTACTAAAAATAACCCAGTTTTAATTGGCGAACCGGGAGTAGGAAAAACCGCAATTGTGGAAGGTTTAGCTCAAAGAATTGTCAGCGGAGATGTTCCCCAATCTTTGCAAGATCGGAAATTAATTGGTTTAGATATGGGAGCATTAATTGCTGGTGCTAAATATCGGGGTGAATTTGAAGAACGTCTGAAAGCAGTATTAAAAGAAGTTACCGATTCTCAAGGTAATATTATTCTGTTTATTGACGAAATTCACACCGTTGTTGGTGCTGGTGCAACTCAAGGCGCGATGGATGCAGGTAACTTGCTGAAACCAATGTTGGCGCGAGGAGAATTGCGTTGTATTGGTGCAACAACTTTGGATGAATATCGTAAATATATCGAAAAAGATGCGGCGTTAGAACGACGTTTCCAACAAGTTTATGTCGATCAACCAACAGTTGAAGATACTATTTCTATTCTCCGAGGTTTGAAAGAACGTTACGAAGTTCATCACGGGGTTAAGATTTCTGATAGTGCTTTAGTTGCTGCGGCGACACTTTCTACTCGCTATATTAGCGATCGCTTTTTACCCGATAAGGCGATCGACTTAGTAGATGAAGCTGCTGCTAGGTTGAAGATGGAAATTACTTCTAAACCGGAAGAACTTGATGAAGTCGATCGCAAAATCTTACAACTAGAAATGGAAAGATTGTCATTGCAAAAAGAAAGCAATGCAGCTTCTAGAGAAAGGTTGGAAAGATTAGAAAAGGAACTCGCCGATCTCAAAGAAGAACAAAGCACGTTAAATGCTCAATGGCAGTCTGAAAAAGATGTTATTGTTGAGATTCAGGGGATTAAGGAAGCGATCGATAAAGTTAACTTAGAAGTTCAACAAGCAGAACGGAATTACGATCTAAACCGCGCTGCTGAGTTGAAATACGGTAAACTAATCGAACTGCAACACAAATTAGAAGCAGCAGAAACCAGACTTGCACAAACTCAAAAGAGTGGAAAATCACTCTTGCGAGAAGAAGTCACCGAAGCAGACATCGCGGAAATTATTTCCAAATGGACAGGAATTCCTATCAGTAAACTAGTGGAATCTGAAATGGAAAAACTGCTACATTTGGAAGATGAATTGCACAAACGAGTAGTCGGACAAGATGAAGCAGTAACAGCTGTTGCTGATGCAATTCTCCGTTCTCGCGCAGGTTTAGCAGATCCAAATCGTCCTACTGCAAGCTTTATTTTCCTCGGTCCAACAGGTGTTGGTAAAACCGAATTAGCGAAAGCTTTAGCAGCATATTTGTTCGATACCGAAGAAGCTTTGGTGAGAATTGATATGTCTGAATATATGGAGAAACACGCCGTTTCGCGGTTAATTGGTGCGCCTCCAGGATATGTTGGATATGACGAAGGTGGACAATTAACAGAAGCAATTCGTCGCCGTCCTTATGCAGTAATCTTGTTTGATGAAATTGAAAAAGCTCATCCAGATGTTTTCAATGTCATGTTGCAAATTTTGGATGATGGACGAGTTACTGATGCTCAAGGTCATACAGTAGACTTCAAGAATACTGTAATTATTATGACGAGTAATATCGGTTCGCAGTACATTTTAGATATTGCTGGTGATGATTCCCGTTATGATGAAATGCGGGGAAGAGTCATGGAAGCAATGCGAAATAGTTTCCGTCCAGAATTCCTTAACCGTATTGATGAACTGATCATCTTTCACGGTTTGAACAAACAAGAATTGCGGCAAATTGTACAGCTGCAAGTGCAAAGGTTGGGGCGACGGTTGAGCGATCGCAAAATGTCTCTCAAACTCTCCGATTCTGCATTAGATTTCTTAGCAGAAGTGGGATACGATCCTGTTTATGGGGCACGTCCGTTAAAGAGAGCAATTCAAAGAGAGTTAGAAACTCAAATTGCTAAATCAATTTTGCGCGGTGAATTTAGTGATGGTGATACCATCTTTGTTGATGTGGAAAATGAACGTTTGGCGTTTAAGCGTTTACCGCAAGAATTGTTGACGGTTAAATCGAGTTAATATTTAGGAGGGTGGGCAAAAGTCCACCCTCTGTTTTTTATAGAGCAATTCTATTGATTTGTGATAAAGATTTTTTTTGAACCGCGAAGACACGAAGGACACGAAGGACACGAAGGTAAGAGAAGAGATTGAAATTACTTCAGAAGGGGAGGTAGTTGATTACTTCAGGAATCTCGCTGAAGAAACTGGTATTCCTGATCAAACTCTGAATTAATCTTTATCTACGAGATTGTGTGGAATTGCAACATAAACTATCCCTGGAATGGATAGCTTCTGCTTAGACAGTAGATGGATGGAATGGCAAGCAGGTGACTCAGTAAATGTACTGTTTTAAAAGCAACTTGGAATTGATATTTTATTAGTAGGATAAAATCCCAGTATTTTAAGTCACAAGTTGCAAGCAGTAGAGAGTAGGAGAAAAATGAAGTTTATTCGTAAAGTTGCCGCGCTTGGTACGATATGCCTAATTTTTGCGGGGTCAGCTTGGCAAGTAGCGCAAGGACAACAACGCACTACTTCTTTGTTTTCAAATGATTGCGTTCAGCGCGGACGTATGGGAAGCAGTCAGAGGGATGTCTCTATAGGTAGAGTGGCATTTACCGAAATTTTTTATATGCGTAACGAGGGCTCATTAATTACCTGTAGAATTAGACCTGCTGGCTCTCAACCAAGATTTAAAACTCTCCGTCTAGCTTTTGGTATTGCTGATAATGAAAGTAGTAGCAAACCAGTAGATATAAACGTTTATCTTGATGGAAATTTGGCTGCTTCTAGGTCGTTGTCCGTGGGCGAAAAATCTCTTTTGTTATTGGATGTTAGCAGGGTAAGTAGTGTTGCAATAGAAGTTCCTAATAATGACCCTAACAGTATTTTCTTGAGGACAGTTTCGTTTGTTCAAGCTCTTCTTGAGCCTATTTCTTCATCTCCAGGTCGGAGGCAATAATTATGAGTATCAACAGACGTAAATTTAGTCAATTAGCTATTTTGGGTGGCGCTTCTCTGGCGACTAGCTCTAGTATATTTTTTCCTAAACCAGCAGAAGCGTTTTTCTTCAGCCTTTTTCTTCGGGCATTGTCATCCCGTGCTGTTTTTGGTAGCTTAGTGCGGTTTGTTGCAGGCAGAATTATTAGAGGTGCAATATCCGAGCCATTTGGCCCTTCTGAAAAAGAACTTTTGGCAATTCAACTAGCTGATCGGGATTTTGTTGAGCGTCAATTCAGAGAAAACAAAACCGAATTTGCACGCGCTCAAACTAACATTTTTTGGGGGCAGCAAAGACAAGATAAGTGGGGGCCAAATGTAGGTTTTGGCTTTGTTCAGAAGTATCAAAGTGAAATCAGCACCGCTAAAATTACTGGCCCTACAATGGCAGGCATTCATGTTGCCACTCAAGCACTAGCTAAACATGGACTTTCTCCTAATGAAATTGCAGATTCAATTTTACCCGTACTTTCTCAGGTTGATGATTGGTGTAGCTGGGAAGGGGATAGTTTCCCTGATGCGACTGGGAACCGAAATGTATGTTTGGCAAACTATCGTACAGTCCTGGGAGAAGTTACTTCTCGCTATGATTTAATTCAACCCGGCCCAGGTGGACGTGGCAATGTCGAGCTAATTATTGAAGCAGGTGGTCAGCCTCGCCGAAATATCATCGTTGAAGTTAAGTTCTCTTGAGAGGAACTGATGAAAAAATCTATCTTTTGTTCAACTACAGTAATACTCTTAGCAGCTTCCTGCCTTTTATTTGACAGAGAAACACAAGCTGCTAAATTTAGCACTATCACAGATACAAGCCATCCAGAATCGCACTTACTTTCAGACTCGGAAACTCTCTTAGCCAGGAGACTTCGCCGAAGCTTGCCAGCTTGGGTGGGGAGAGTACCGACAAGAAGTAGAGGGCAATGGCTGGATGAAGAAAAGGGTATTTATCGCTCCAACAGGGGTAGTATTATTGGCCCTTACGGTTCGCTGGCAAATCATCCACAAAAACGAGCTTGGCTACAGCGAGAACTCCAAGGGCAAAATGCTCAGGCTCATCATCTAATAGAAAGACGTTTTGCCAGAATATTTGGTATGAATGAAAATGATATACCTTCTGTACTCCTGACAAAAGAACAACACAGCAGAAAGATAGGTAGCGGTGGAATTCACGAGCGAATAAATCAATTAATTCGCCCTGGAAATAGATCTGGCAGTAGAAGATATAACCCTGCTAAAGTTTTGCAAGCGTATAGAGAAGCATATAAGGAAAATGATGATTGGATTGATGCAATTGGCGCAATACTGAGGCCATAGCTTTGATTTAGCCAGGTGTAATGGATTTGTGTGTGCGATCGCTCTCTCATTTTCCAAAGCGCGATCGCACACATTTGCTTCTAAAAGAGTAGATTATCCAATTTTAGAGGAGATTTGGCAATGGATAAGTTAGAGCATTATCGCAATTGTATTCAAACAATTTTCACCAAGTATGGTAGTACAAAACCTCAAAATAATGAAGTTGAAAATGAGTTGATTTTCGATACAATTCACGATCATTATCAATGGCTGCGAGTAGGTTGGAAAGGCTTACATCGGGTATATCATAGCGTGATTCATTTTGATATTCGAGATGGGAAAATTTGGATTCAACAGAATATGACGGAAGATGATTTAGCAGAAGAATTAGTGGAAATGGGAGTAGCGAAGGAGGATATTGTACTAGGATTACATCCACCTTATAAGCGTCCTTATAGTGGGTATGGAGTTGCTTAAAAGCGAATTGCAATGTAAACTATCGCTGGAGTGAATACCTATGGAAACTGAAGATGAATTGCGTCCTGAATACGATTTACATAGTTTGCGTGTCCGAAAATTAGGTTCTGGACGAAAAAGTTTTGGTGAAACGACAATTCGTTTAGACCCCGATGTTGCCGAAGTGTTTCCCAATTCAGAGTCAGTGAATGAAGCACTTAGGTTTTTAATTAGAATTGCCAAGGAGAATAAAGCATCTCAATCTATCTCTCCTGATTGATTCAGCGCGAGGATCAAAAAGCTTTTTATGCTTATTTAGTCCTGTACAAGAGAAATACTGCTTGATTCATGAGATACTTTGTATTGACAGCGTAAGTATAATGTATGTATGAGCGAGTTGAGTTTTGAGTGGGACGAGCAGAAAGCTAGGGCTAATCAGCAAAAGCACGATGTCTCATTCGAGGAAGCGCAATCTGTTTTCTATGATGAGAACGCACGCTTGATTTATGACTCTGAACATTCGCAGCAGGAGGATCGTTATATTCTACTTGGTTTAAGTAGTTCATTCCGCCTCCTGATCGTGTCTCATCTCTATCAAGAGAGTGATGAAATAATCCGCATCATTTCAGCGCGTAAAGCAACTAAGCAAGAACGTAAACAATATCTTGATTTTTCCCCATGAAAGAAGAGTACGATTTCTCCCAATCTGTCAAAAACCCATATACTAAAAAGCTCAAAAAGCAAGTATCAATTCGTCTTGAAGAAGATGTAGTTGATTACTTCAGGAAACTTGCTGAAGAAACTGGTATTCCTTATCAAACTTTGATTAATCTTTATCTACAGGATTGTGTGCGATCGCAACGTAAACTATCGCTAGAATGGATACCCTCTGCCTAAACATTAGATAGAAAACAGAAGAGTAGGTAAATTAAGAATAGTTACTAAGGAGTTTAAAACCACCATGAGAATCGAACAGCTTGAAGCGGAAGTTCTGGCGCTACCAAAAGACTCTCAAGCATTACTGTTAGCTAGACTTCTTGCATACTTAGGTCAAAACGATGAAATCGATCGAGAAGTGGCAAATGTTTGGGTTCAAGAAGCTCAATTACGCGATCGAGCAATGGATGAAGATCGAGTTACTGGTATTCCTGCGGAACAAGTGTTTCAAAAACTTCGCGAGTCTTTGTAATGAAATCAGTTGTATTTCATCCATTAGCAAATCAAGAGTTAGTTGATGCAGCTACCTACTACCAAGAACAAAGACAGGGATTAGGACTGGAATATTTAGAAGAGGTAGAAATTGAAAGTTTTATTTGATACAATAAAGTTTGGCGGAAAGATTCGGATATTATTTAAAAATGGAGTTTGAGTGGGACGAGTCGAAAGCAGCTGCCAATCTAAAGAAGCACGGTGTCAGCTTTGAAGAAGCTAAAACTGTGTTTTATAATCCATTGGCTGTTATCTTTGATGATGAGGCACACTCAGCAGAAGAACAGCGAGAAATTATTATAGGTCATTCTGAGATTAATCGGTTGCTGTTGGTTTGTTTCACCGATCGCCCAAATGCTATCCGTATTATCAGCGCCCGTTTAGCTACTCGAAGAGAGCGAGAAAATTATGAACAAAACGCCTTTTGAGGAATCACCAAATTCTGATAACGAACTTTTACCTGAATACGACTTTGACTATCAGAAAGCAAAACCTAATCGCTTTGCTTCTCGTAGTGGAAAAAAGAAGTTAACTGTTGTGGTTTTAGATGAAGATGTAGCCGAAGTTTTCACTACACCGGAGTCAGTTAATAAAGTACTTAGGGCGTTACTTGAAACAATGCCACAAAAAAAAGGTGAGACAGCTTAAAAAGCGATCGCACGCCCTATAAGCAACGCCATATCCCGTATAAGGACGTTTATAAGGTGGATGTAATCCCAAAACAATATCCTCTTTTGGTACTCCCATTTCTACTAATTCTTGCGCTAAATCAGCCTCCGTCATATTACGCTGAATCCAGATTTTCCCATCCTTAATATCTATGTGAATGAAACAGTTGTAAACTCGTTTCAGTCCATTCCAACCAACATCTAAAACTTGGTAATGGTCGTTTTCTGTATCAAACACAAGTTGAGATTCAATCTCTATGTCTGAATTTGTATTATCAGAATCAGCATGAGATGTTAACAATTTACGAATGAATTGACGATACTGTTCTATTCTTTCCATTCGATGATTACCTCCTGCTGTGGCTCGTAAATGATTAGCAGTGAAGGATAAACCGCAAAACCCAGGTATTTTGTAAATTTAGTTACAGACAATTTGCGACTTTTGAGGAATTTTGTATTTAGATAAAACTTAGCCGGAAATATCAATGTTTCAAAACATTGTAAAGTTATATTAATATTAATCAAACTCAGGTTCTCTTAGAGAAATCAACTGTATAGTGAAGTTGTAGGGCTAATTAATACATCCCCCTAAAGTCAGGGAAAAAATAATTCAATTAAACGCTTTACTTAAACCTGACTTCAGTGTTGATTTGGTCAGATACAACAATGAGCAATGCTTTAAAGAGGCTTGAAATTAAATCCTAGATTCACTCTTTTAGCAGACCTATTTAATTTCTAAAGACATCTTTTTTGAGGAATCAAGAAGAAGCAATCGCGTTTGAGAACGCAAAGGAAAGAAGCAAAAGAAGTCCTCATTATTGATTTAGGCTTGCTATAGAAGTTTTCATTTGCTCATTTTTGAGAAATTATCAAGTCATAGAACTACGGGCAACCGAATTAGTTCACCAATAAACCATTTGTAATGTAGGGATACTCCCGCTAAACTGCTATTAGTTACAGTGCTATTTGTTTGTTCTCAGAAGCACTGGTGCAAAGGTACTTAGCCTGAGTTGAATTGTCAAAGACGAGTCCAATACTTAAGGAAAATTCATCATGGCTAATCAATCCGCAACTACCATTAGCTTCTTAAAAGAGGCGTTCACTTCTTTTGCAACATACAGTAATTTGCAAAAGCAGGATGTGCAAAGACAAGCTTTGAAGTGGTTACAATTACACATTGAAACGGATCTGGCAGATACAACTATCATTCCCCAATTTAATCAAATGTGGCGTGGGGGAGCTCATTCATCAAATGCTGATAGTTCACCGCTATATTTGGAAAATTTACCCGGTTCCTATAAAGGTAACAAAACCGTAAGTAATCATCAAGAAGATGCTCTAGCTTTTATCCAAGAAAAAGTTCCTCAAGAGTTGCAAGATGAATTTAAAAAACGTTGGGAAGCCAAAGCAAAGGTTGAGGTTTCTAACGCTGAAGGCGCACTATTTAAGATAGATGAGAGGGAGACAACTGTTTTGCAAGCAGAAGATCCCGAAGGTAATGGTACAGCTTGGTTTAAAGTAGAAAACAATCAAACCTATTACTTGTTATCTTCGGAAGAAAAGGGCGATTACTATTATGTTGTGCTTTGTGCAGAAATTAGTCCACAAAATCGCAATGCTTGGTATGTTGCTCAAAGTGATGTGAAGATCTCTAACGTTTAACTCGAAAAAGAGGTTCGATCGCACACCGAATTTTCCCAATAGACATCTCCAAAAAACCTTGTAGAGACGTTATACATAACATCTCTACATAGGTTTTTTTGGAAATATCTAATTAACCTTCCCCGATCGATGAAGACTTTAGTTCTCATCCTTAATAAAAGTTTTTGGTACTTGGCTTAAAAGCGTAATGACTCGCACAAACATGAAAGAAGTTAAAGCTAACCACAAAAGATGATTACTTTGAGTATGCCAAGCAATTAAAGCTATGGGAGTAAATCCAACTAATGTGGCAATTAAGGCAGCATTACGAAGAATTGCCCCAGATGTTAAACCCAAAAAATAGCCGTCTAAAATGAAAGCAATAGAACCTAAACCTAATACTGGGAATAACCACCAAACATAACTATGTATTAGTTGAATTATTTCCAAATGATTAGTTAATAATCCAAAGGTAACATTGGGAAATATAATAAAGATTAAAGCTAAAGGAATACCTGTTGATAAACTGGTAATACAAGCTATTTTTAGTAATACTATTAGTTGCTGGTAAACTTTTTTTCCAAAAAATATTCCGGCTAAACTTTCAGTCGCAAATGCTAATCCATCAATTACATAAATGGCTAAAGTAACTACTTGGAGAAGCAGAGCATTTTCAGCTAATGTATCTGTGCCAAAAACAGCGCTTAGGTTGGTGAAAATAGCAAAGGCGGAAAGAAAGGCGAAGGTACGAATGAAGATGTTACCGTTAAGAGTTACCGCAGCTTTCATGGCGTTGGTGTCGAGGATTTTTCCGAAAAGAAATTGCACTTCTTGCCACTTAATTTCTGTAGCAACTAAAATCATTCCAGTGATTAACATTAAATACTGACTAATCGCCGTTGCCATACCTGCACCAGCACTTTCCCAACCTAAATAGACAATAAATAGATAATCGAAAATTACATTTGCTCCATTGCCAATGATGGACATTAATAACACTTTGCCGCTTTGTTCTCGACCCAAAAAACAACCAATTAAAACAAAATTAAGTAAGGTAGCTGGTGCTGCCCAAATTCTATTTTCGTAGTAGTCAATTCCTGAACTTTCCACCTCTTTTGCACCACTCAAAATCGCAAATCCTAGTTGTTCTACCGGATATTGTAAAAGTAGAATTATTAGCCCCATTCCTAAAGCTAATAAACCGTTGCGTAATCCAATTAATATTACTGTTTCTTGATCATCTCTTCCCACAGCTTGGGCTGTCATTCCGGTAGTACCCATGCGTAAAAATCCCAAAGTGCGGTAAATGTAGTTAAACAAAATTGTCGAAAGGGTAACTCCTGTAAGGTGGCGTATTTCTGTTAAATGTCCCAAAAAAGCAACGCTCAATAATCCAGATAGAGGTACCATCAAATTAGAAAGAATATTGATCGCAGCAAGTCGAAAAAAGCGCCAGAGAATTTCTGGCAAGTTAATAATTTTTGGGGATGTACTCTCTAGTTGTTCAAGTGTATTAATTTCAAAGGGTTCACTTCCTTCTAGAGGTGGTTTGGCAGAATTAACCATGTTTCTACTTGAATAAGAATTTCGATTATGGCTAATTCTATCTTAATTACTAATTTATATGATTTTGATATTCTGGCTACATTAAGATAGAATCTTTTATTTGGCTAACTACACCTAATAAATATATAGTTGTAATTGAAAAAGCTAGTCACGCCCAAGTTTAATGTCTTTCGATAACCTGTGCAAGCTTCTATCGGAAAAATATCCAGACCGTTTTGCCGCTTGGATTTTAGGAGAATTACCTCCCAGCGTGCAGGTATTAAAAACCGAATTGAGCATCGAACCAATTCGAGCAGATTCGGTGACGTTTCTGAATACTTATGAGCGGATATTACATTTAGAATTTCAGGTCAAACTGGAATCAGAACCACCGTTACCTTTCCGAATGCTGGACTATTGGACAAGGTTATATCGACTTTACCGAAAACCGATTACCCAAGTGATTATTTTATTGTTATCTCCCGCAGAAGGAACGGTAATTGAAACAGCTTTTGTGTTAGAAAGAACTCGCCATGAATATCGGGTAATCAGGCTTTGGGAAGAAGACCCTAATATATTTTTAGCTGATATAGCTTTGCTACCTTTGGCATCTTTAGCGGCGACATCCCAGCCAGAGCAATTGCTTGCACAAGTAGCACAGCAAGTGGATAGAATAGAATCGATCGAACAGAAACGAGAAGTATCCGCCTACATCCAAATATTAGCGGGATTAAAGTTTAATCAAACAGTTTTACGTCGATTATTTCGGGAGAAAACAATGCGCGAGTCAGTGATTTATCAGGAGATTTTGCAAGAAGGTCGCCAAGAAGGTCGCCAGGAAGGTCGCCAGGAAGGTCGCCAAGAAGGTCTTCAGGAGGAAGCTTTCGCTTTGGTTCTTCGTCTTCTGACTCGAAAGTTTGGGACAATAGATGAGGAAATTCGATCGCAGCTTTCCACTCTACCAGTTACTTTGTTAGAAGACTTGGCGGAAGCACTCTTAGATTTTGACTCTGTTGCTGATTTGCCAGTTTGGTTAGAAACTCATCGCCCCTAAATACATCCATTCCCTCGACTGTAACCTTCTGGATTGCCATAGTACGGAAATTTGCTGAGTGTGTTAGTACTATGTTGTACCTGGGAATACTAGAGATAGCTTCGTTTATCAACTCTTAGACTATGGCACCAGTAAATCTAACGGAACTTGCTAAACAGGGAGATGCAGGAGCGATCGCAACTTTCATGAATCGTTCCCTGCAATCCAAAGGTATCACAGCGAAAGCTGGCATGAAAAATGATTGCTTACAAATAATGCTGGAAGCTGCTCAAGTACCAAATCAACAGGTATTAGTCCCACTAATTAATAAATGGATGAGCAACTTAGGGGCTGAATCGATTAAAAAAGTTAAAGTTTTTGGACGACAAGCGGGTGAAGAATTTCCCGCTTGGAATGAGGAATTTGAAGTTTCGGCGCAGAATGTGCCGAACTTTGAAGAACTTGCAAAACAAGGTGATGTAAATGCTTTGACTAAACTGATTAATCAGTGGTTGAACTCTCAAAGCATTACTGCAAAAGCGAATCTGAAAAATGATTATTTGCAAATAAAGGTAGAATCAGCCCAAGTTCCAGAACAAGATTCTGTAGTTTCAGTTATTCGCGAGGGATTAATTGGTTTAAGCATTCAGTTTTGCCAAAAAGTTAAGATTTTTGGGCAACAAACAGGCGATGATTTCCCTGATTGGCAAGAAGAATTTGAGTTAAATAAGCAGGTAGATTCAACTTTAATTACACCTGAAATAGTTGTTGAGGATGAATCTTCTGCTGCTATTGTTAATGTTGAGCCAGCAAGTCCATTAACCGTAGAAAATAAACCCTCGTTTTGGGGAGGATGGTTAGGAGCAGTAGCAGGTGCAGCTGGAGCAGTTGGAGGTGCAGTAGCGGGAGCCGCTGGAAGTGTGGGAAGTGCTGCTGTTAGTGCAGGTCAAGCTGTTACTGGTGCAGCTGTTGGAACTGCTGGAGCAGTTGGAAGTGCTGCAATGCAAGCACCTCAAGGATTAGGCTTTGTACTTGATATTGTGGATAGCAGCCCAATGTTGCAAGAGCTAACAAAAGCTTTAAAGATCGATCAATTGCTCAATTTTGTAGACCGAGTTGATATAGTTAAAGCGGAAACTCAAGTGAAAAAGCTGCAAAAGAAATATCCCAACGAAAAGCCAAGCGATACTGCTCATCGCATAATGTTGGAAAAATCCATTTATGTAGGTGGCTCAGGATTTACTACTAGTCTATTACCAGGATTTGCCACAGCTTTATTAGCAGTTGATTTAGCCGCAACTACAGCATTGCAAGCAGAAATGATTTATCAGATTGCTTGTGCTTACGGTTTTGACTTAAAAGATCCAACTAGAAAGGGAGAAGTTGTAACAATTTTTGGTTTGTCTATTGGCGGTAGTCAAGCTTTAAATTTGGGCAGCAGCTATGCAATTAAAGCAGGATTAGGTTTTCTGAGAAATATACCTCTTGCTGGAGCCGCTATTGGTGCGAGTACTAATGCAGCACTGCTTTATGCGGTGGGATATGCTGCTTGTCGTTTTTATGAAGCAAAACTAACTCCAACTATAGCCAGTCTAAATGAGTCATGAAAGAAGTAAAAGGGTAATCTGGTAAAATAAGAACGGCTTGTAACCGAGAAGTAGAAATGAGAGCAGTAGAAGATTCAGAAGTTAGAAAACAGCTAAAGACTCTCGAAGATTTTATTAAAAGTAATCCAAAATCGGCAGAAATGAAGAGAGCATTAGCAGCTAAATTGGCGTTAGAGGGATATCGCTATGAGAAAATTACAGAAATTTTAGCAGTCTCAGTAGGGTTTATCAGTAAATGGTTTAATGCTTTTAAAGTCGGCGGTAATGAAGCTTTAAAATCCAGGTATAAAGGCACAGAAAGTTATTTAAGCCCAGAAGAAAGAGCGGAAACAATTGCGTGGTTAATTCAGCAAAAAGCTTGGGATATTTCCGAATTAGAAACTTATTTAATTGACAAATATGATGTAGTTTTTCAATCGCGACAAAGCTATTATCAGATTTTTCAAGAAGCGAAAATCTCTTGGCAAAAAGGAGAACAGGTGAATCCTCGATATGATGCAGAATTAACTAAAAAAAAAACCAAGAAATTGCCGCACTTCTCGAAAAACATCGCACCGAAATAGAGGCCAGAAAGCTGGTGGTGTATATTATTGATGAATGCCATCTACTCTGGGACGATATCTGTGGTTATCTGTGGAACTTCATCAAAGAACCAGTGAAAATTCCACTGTTGAATCCCAAAGAAAGACAGACTTATTATGGAGCTTTAGATCTATTAACGAAAGAATTTATTCTCGACCCTTATCCCCAAGGAAATGGAGAAAACACTGTCAATTTTGTCACTCAACTACAACAAAGAAATCCGGGAGCCAAAATTTTATTGATCTGGGATGGAGCTAGTTATCATAGAGGAGAGGAAATGAAAAAATTTTTAACTCAACAGAATCAAGAAATGACTCCCGAAGAATGGAATGTTACTTGTCATAGATTTGCGCCTTACGCTCCCCAAGAAAATCCTGTAGAAGCAATTTGGCTACAGTTAAAAAATTTACTAAGAAGATTTTATCGGTTTGGTAAAAGTTTTGCCATTGTGAAGCGGTTATTTCAGCTTTTTGTTGATTTCAAACTTTTTAATGTTCCTAACTTTAAAAACTACGATGCTTTTTCACAATTCATTTAGACTGGCTATATCACGATGGAAGCGACTTTAGAAAGTACTCAGTTAGAAAGTGAGAAGTTTTTAAAGAGTGCAATTTCCCAAGAAGTAGTCATGGATCAAATCTTGATTCATGTTTATTTAGCTGGAAATCCCGAAAAAACTTGGAGGCAAATTTTACCCGAATTAAAAACTTTAAATCTTAGCCCAGTTTCTTTAGATGCAATAGCCACTAATAGTAATTCTCCACCGTCATTAGAAAGTTTGCTAGAGCAAATTAATAGTGATTTTGCGGTTCCTCTGTTAGCGCAATGTGAAAAAATTGCTCAGTTAGACGGAGTAATTACACCCGAAGAACGCCAGGTGATAGAAACAATTACTAAAAAACTCAATGTCAATCTAGAAGCATTTACTGTGTAATCAAATTGGTTCGTTGTAGGGACTTTAGTCCTTCTAGCTGACATGGCAAGGACTGAAGTCCTTAAAACGGACTGTTATAATTAACTGGAAATTAGCTGTAACTAATTATCCTGAAGATGAATCAATTATACGCTTTGCTTGAGGAAACTAAATTCTACTTGATTAATTCGATCGCACCAAACGCCGCAGCGATCGATTATGATTTCCAAGAATTGCAAAAAGCGCTTAACGGACTTGCAGAATTAGGATTATTAGGCTTAAGAATTCCTCAAGAATGGGGCGGTTTAGCTGTCAATCAAGACACATTTGATGATTACCAAGAATTAGTTGCTAGATATTCTGGTGCTTTGGCGTTTTTGCAAACTCAACATCAAAGTGCAGCAGCGATGATTTCTCAAAGTGAAAACTTTGCTTTAAAACAAGAGTATTTGCCTTTGATGAGTCAGGGAAAGTGTTTGTTAGGAATTGGTTTTTCTCATTTGCGACGGAATGGCGAACCACTAGTTACAGCAATTCCTGTTACTGACGGTTTTTTAATCGAAGGAAAAGTACCTTGGGTGACTGGTTGGAAAATATTTTCTGAGTTTATTGTTGCTGCTACTTTACCTAATGGGGAAGCAGTTTTTGGTGTGATTCCTTTAGGAGAAACTGAGCAAGATAATCAAGGTTTAATTAGTTTTGATGAACCGATGAAATTAGCGGCGATGACAGCTACTAATACTGTTGCAGCTAATTTGAAACAATGGTTTTTAGCAAAGGAAAAAGTGGTTTTTATTAAACCAAAAGGTTGGATTCAGGATAACGATCGCAAAAGCATCCTCAAACAAACTACTTTTTTAGCTTTAGGTTGTGCTTTGGCGGGAATTGATATTTTAGAAGCTGCGACTAAAACTCAATCTTTGCCTTTTATTCAGGAAAGTTTCGAGAATTTATATGCGGAATTTAATCATTGTCGTCAAGCGATTAGAGAAGCGCAAGAAAACGCAGATTTGGCATTAGCAGAGAAACATAAATTGCGGAGTTGGGCGATCGCCTTAGCAGTACGTTGTGCTCATGCTGCAATTACTGTTTCTAGTGGCGCAGCTAACCTCAAATCTCATCCCGCACAAAGAGTTTATCGAGAAGCTTTAGTTTTTACTGTTTCTGGGCAAACTGAGGGAATTAAAGCCGCAACTTTGCAAAGATTAACTAATTCCACAACCTCGCAAAAAACTATTAAATATTCCCAAGTTATTCACCTAAGTCATATTATAGATACTAACATTCCTCAGTGGCCTGGAGATCCATCTGTAGGATTAGAAACAGTTGCCGAAATAGCAAAAGATGGCTACTATTTGCGGCGTTTTTCTTTGGGCGAACATAGCGCAACTCACATTAATGCGCCCCTAAGTTTTCACGCTTCAGGAATTGGAATTGAGCAATATTTAGCTTCATCTTTGGTTAAATCTGCGGTAGTAATCGATATTAGTAACCAAGCAAAACTTAATCCAGATTATCTCTTAACTATTAATGATATTTGGGATTGGGAAAAACAACAGGGCAAAATTTCTGCTGATAGCGTTGTCCTAATTTATACAGGTTGGCAAGAAAAATGGTTAGACAATAATCAGTTTTTAAATCCAGATTTATCAGGACAAATGCACTTTCCCGGAATTAGCAAAGAAGCCGTTTTATTTTTACTCAAAGAACGATCGATTTCTGGTTTGGGAATTGATACTCATGGAGTCGATTCTGGACAAGATACTACTTTTACAGTAAATAGTTTGATGTTAGAAAAGCCGCGAATTGTCTTAGAAAATTTGACTAATTTAGAACAGTTACCTGCCACAGGAACAACTTTAGTTATTGGTATTTTACGATTGAAAAATGGTTCTGGTTCTCCGGCTGCTGTTCTGGCATTCTTACCATAGTATTACACTGTTCTAGAGGAATTTCTACAATAAATTTTGTTCCTTTTCCCCATTCAGATTCACAGGTAATTTTACCACTGTGACGTTCAATAATTGCATGAGAAACTGACAGCCCTAAACCTGTTCCTTTACCTACAGGTTTAGTAGTAAAAAATGGGTCAAATACTCTTTGGCGAATCGATTTAGGTATGCCACAACCATTATCAGCAATAGATATTGCTACATTTCCCGTATCAGAAAGATAAGTACGAATAGTAATTGTACTAGGATTAGCAGCAATTTCTTCTATGTTGCATTTTTGATTCTTTTCTTCTAACGCTTCGATCGCATTATATAGCAAATTCATAATTACCTGATTTAGCTGTCCTGCATAACATTCTACTAATGGTAATTCGCTGTAATCTTTGATTACCTGAATTTCTAAATTTTTTTCTGGACATTTCAGGCGACTTTGTAACAACATCAACGTACTTTCTATCCCTTCATGAATATCCACAGACTTCATATCTGCTTCATCCAAGCGAGAAAAAGTGCGTAATGATTTCACTATCTTTTCGATTCTTTCCGCGCCTGATTGCATGGAATTCAATAGCTTAGGAAAGTCTTCCATAATAAATTCTAAGTCATTTTCTGCAAATTGCTGCTGAATTTCATTTGGTGGATTAGGATAATAATGATTGTATAATTGCAGTAATTTAAACATATTTTGCACATATTGATTAGCATAATTGAGATTACCATATATAAAACTAATTGGATTATTAATTTCATGAGCAATTCCCGCTACCATTTGACCCAAACTCACCATTTTTTCACTTTGAATTAATTGAATTTGAGTTTGTTTTAAGTCTTTTAAGGTAATTTCTAATTGTTGGTTTTTCTCCTCTAATTTTGCTTGACTTTCTCGTAAAGCTAACTCTGCTTTTTGACGTTCGGCAATTTCAATTTGGGCTTGTTCAAAAAGTGTTGATTGCTGAATTGCAATTCCTAGTTGTAAACCTATTTGCTTTAAACAATCAACCTCTGAATCTTGCCATTTTCTCGGACTGCTACAATGATGGGCTATTAACAATCCCCATAAATTTTCGCCTTGTAATATGGGAACGACGATATTAGCTTTGATTTGGAATTGCGCTAATTGATCGGCATGACATTGATGTAATTCACCGTTGTAAATATCTTCAATAGCCCGAATTCTCCCTTTTTGATAAAGCGGAATATACTTTTCTATAAAGCAATTATCTTGAATCGCAATTCCTAAAATTGGCATCCATTCTTCAGCTACTGATTCGACAATAGTCAACCCACTCCAATCGGGATTAAATCGGTAAATAGTTGTGCGATCGGTTAACAAAAAGCGTCGGACTTCCTCTACTGCGGTTTGTAAAACTTCCTCCGAATTTAAAGATTGACGAATCCGATCGAGAATTGCTGCTAATAAACGCTGTCTCAAAAATTGCTGTTGTAAAGCTACTTCCGCTTGGCAACGTTCTGTAACGTCTATTGCTGTACCAAATAACCGCAACACATAACTAAACTTATTATTCTTGGGTGATTTCTGGTTAGTTTTTAAAGCTTGTCCTTTACCGTTAATATATCTGATTTGACCGTCAGGATAAATTATTCGATGATCTATTTCATAAGAAGTACCCTCAGTTAATGCCTTTTCTACTACTTGTAAAAATGCTTCTCGATCGTCGGGATGAATTTGTTGTACAAGTTGCTCAAAAGTTGGGGGACAATTTTTTGTAAGTCCATAAATTCGGAATAGTTCTTCTGACCAAGTTATTTTTCCTGTCAGTACATCAAATTCCCAATTTCCAATATGGGCAATTTTTTGAGATTCTTGGTATTTGCGAGTAAGTTCTAAGTTAGCTTCTTCTACTTTTTTGCGATCGCTAATATCTTGGTGAGTTCCCATCATTCGCAAAGGTTTTCCCGTTTCATCACGCTGGAAAAGTTTCCCTCGTGAAAGTATCCATTTCCACTCCCCAAATTTACTTTGTAGCCGAAATTCTACTTCATAGAAATCATTCAATCCTTCTAAATGGTCGTTTAAAATTTGCAATACTCTCGGTAAATCTTCTGGGTGTACCAGTTTTTCAAAAGCTGCATAATTATTTTCTATTTCTATTTCTTCATACCCTAACATTTGCTTCCAGTATGAGTTGAAATATATCTCTCCTGTAATTATATTCCAATCCCATAAACCTAAATTACTAGCCGCGATCGCTAAATCTAACCGTTCTTTAGTTAGAACTTCATTTTCTATGCACTGACGTTCCACAGCATATTCCAAACAATCAAGTAAAAGTTGACTATCAATACTGCTTTTTACTAAATAAAACTGTGCGCCTGCATGAATTGCTGACAAACCTAATTTTTGGTCATTACTCGCTAACATCACTACAATCGGAGTTTTCATGCCAAACTTTTTTATCTGAGTAACTGCTGCTAATCCCTCGTTATCATCTAGCGTTAAATCCAACAAAACTACATCAAACTTTGCGGCACTTAAAAGTTCTATTCCGGCTGATAAACGATTAACATTAGTTAACTTTAAATTGCTTTCTGGATAGGTTTCTAACAAGATTTCTCGAATTAATTCCACATGATCTAAATCGTCTTCTATCAGCAGCACTTTCATGCTATTTTTCCGCAGAACTATGTTGGGTTCTTTAGCTATGTTCATCGATCTTTAGCGCTAATGTAAAGGATTGTAACGTTATCTAACGAGTTAAGGTTATTAGTAATACAGTTTTGTGCGATCGAACCATTGATAATATAGAATTCGCTCTCACAACCCTATTATTCCCTGATTAACTTCCTAAGTAACATCAAAAAACACAAAGATACTAGGTTATAAGGAAAAATTGATTACCTCCTAATATTTATATGTTTTTATCAAGTGACAGCGCTACCGAAAAAACACTGAAGAACATTCTTATCTAGATTTATACCAATTAAAGCGCAACCCTTGATTTTTTAAGTATTGATGTAACTTCGGCATTAATTTATTAGGAACGATCGCAGCTGGAGTTAATTTTGGTTGATTCTGTTGCAAAATCCAACCCGCAGTTCCGCCTGCTGCTGCGCCAATACTCCATTCACCCTGATGAATCCTGGTTACACCATTAACAATATGCGTCACCGCGATCGCTTTACCACCAATTAATAAATTATCAACACCTTGAGGAATCAAACTTTCCAAAGGAATAACTACAGGTTTAACTTTATCTTCCGTCGTTCCAGCACTTTGCGCCTCCCAAGGTTGCACCCAATTGCGATACATACAACCTTGAATATCCACATCATAATGAGTAACACCGATCGCAGTCGGTTGAAAATCTCGCCCCCCAGTCATATCTTTGCGAATATCTTGTTCGCGAACCATAAAATTAGTTTGTCCGTAAGCTTTTCTGCCAATAATTCTCCTTCCCTCCCGAAAATAAGGCATCATACTTAACCCGGAAAGCGTACCCATCGGCGAATCTTTACCTATTAAATATGCCAAAGGAAACTTAGCATTAGCGTTACTTTGTACTTCCATTAACCACTCAGCAAACAGAAAAGCCCGATCCTCGCCATGCTTCAGAGTACTCGTAGACATTCCACCCATCCAATTTTGATATTGCCCAGTTTGAATTAACCTAGCTTCACTCATTAACAAAGGTGGATTCATCATATTCCAGTTATTACCATGAAACCAATTTACTAGAGTCATATCGCCAAAAGATGGATTACCTTCAAATCTGGGATTACCCTTAGCACTAAAAATGCGGCGATATTTAAAAAAGCTACGTCCCTCAAACATGGGAAAGCCAATTAAATCGAAATGATCTCGATGTTCCTTCCGAGAAAATATCGGTTGATACTGAGATAAAACCGCCCGACTCACTCCGCGATCGTCTTTTATAGCTAACACAAAAGTAAAAGTAAAAGCTTGCGTACAATCAGGATTATCTTTAAGAGAAGCATTAACTTCCCCTGTAGTAGTGTACGACTCCGAACCTACACGATGGGGAATTCTCGCCCAAGCCACTAATTCGCCTGTATCTGTAGCATCAATCACCATCAATCTTTTCCCTGGTGGTGCTTCCAGACGAATTGGCACTTTCTCATAATTATCAGTACTTGACCAAGAATACCAACTATTTAAATCTTCCGAAAGGCGACCACTAGGTACGTAATTGCGATCGCGCGGAATCCGTTTTACCGCATAAATCGCCGTAATCAACTTACCTGTACGATCGAATTGTGCCCCTTTAAAAGCAATTTCTGTCCCCCAACGACTCCCAGACGCAGACTTAGCAGAGGAAATCAACAATTGCCTTGCTGCTTGTTCGCCCACCTTTGGCAAAAAACATAACTTTCCCACCCAGCAACTATTCGCATCATCAACACTCAGTTTTTGCTTTTGCTTTACCCAACTAGGCAACTTAAACTTTTGCTGTTCTATTAACTCCTTAAAAGAATTCCAACTTTTAGAAAAATTACTCAACCTGATCATGGTGTCCGATTCATCGATCGCCGACACCCCTTGCGAACTAATCTGTCCCCCAAGCCAAGGCGTTAACTCAATCAAACAAGTCCTCGCCCCAGATTTCATCGCCTGGGAAGCCGCCGCCACTCCCCCCAAAGAACCACCAACCACCACTACTTCACATTGCCAAACCTCTTTCGCCACAGGCAAAGGATCGAGTCGCGGTCTACCATTAGGTAGCAGAGATAACGTCGGAGAAGTATTTTCCTTGGGCGACGACTGTTCTTCCTGGGAAAACAAATAATCCCACAAAGTCAACAAAGGGCGATGGCTATAATTGCCAGAAGCAACAGCTACCACTACAGCCAAAGAACCACAAATCGACATTCCCCAGATTAATTGCCGAACCGAACGAGGCTTCCACATTGATTTCGTTGCCAATAGTAAAGTGAGAGAAAGTTAATCTGACAGCCGCATTATCCAATATCCTCCGTCTAACTTCGGGATTTATTGCCAGAGATCGGCGAGAGGCTGGAAAATTAAGCATTCGACTTCACCAATTAATAAAGATACTATTGTTCAATGTCAATTTTTTTGTTCCTTCACCTACCTGGGTGATAATAATTCACCTAGTTTGGTGAAGACTAAGTATAGTCACAAATATTACTTTAAAAGTATAGTTGGGTAAAAGGGTTACTTCCCTTTCCTTTACCGATTCCGACTCATCTCCTGGAGAACCAATATGTCAGGACAGGACACTTATTGTACGGTCAAGCTGTTAATGCGAAAATATGTTAAGTCCGTTAAGGATCGTCCCCATCTGTTAGCGGAGCAAAAAGACAAGTACGCTAACTTATTATGGGTGTACAATTATTTGAGTAACTTGTTACGGTCTGATGAAGAATTTGTCCCTTTGTGCATAGATGAATTTAACAGTCGAAATCTGCATCATTCTGCCCAAGATGTTAGTTTTGATGAAGTAAAATTTTTGTCTGAACCTGATGCTGTTCCTTATTGGGAATTTGTTCGCGATCTTGACTTGGGGATACTCAACGGTTATTTGGATTATTGGAATTTAATAGAAGAAATTATTATTACCAATAAAGCTAGTGAAGAAGATTTGAACAGACACTTTAAAGTCTTAAAATTTATTCTAAATGAAGTGATAGATTCTGACTGTTTTAGCGATCGGTACAAAGGAAGACTTGAAGAAAGATACATTCAACTTTGGGATAAGCGTTTGTTTTTTGCAGCCCAGAAAAAGTTAATAGCCCTAGCAGAAAATTTTTCTAAAATTCAATAAACATTGTTAATAGTCAAGTAAATGGGAAAGCTTCAGAAGTCATTTAAAGATCGAGGAAAAATAGGTTATATGGAATACGTTTACTATTTTGCCAATGCTAGTCTAACCCTACGAGTGATAAACTACTTAAATTCTCGACCCTGGTTAGGAATTAACTTTATTACTGTGATTCATGATTTAGATGGCTGGATAATTAAAATCAAATTCTTGGGACATTTAAATTCCGAAGAAGAAGGAGATTTTCTAGCTGTATTAAACGAATTTGGGATTCCCTACCAGCCAGAAATTCAAGTAAAAATGGCAATGTGGGCTTTAGAAATTGGGAAATCTCCTTTATGTGTAATTGCCAATTATCAGGTAGCTGTAGTTGCTCATGGTAGCCCAACTACGGCAGAAATTGAAGAGTTTTGTACTCAATTTATTGAAGATTTAGGTTACTCTCCACAAACTTTACTTTAACTCAGATCTTGCACTCAAAGGAGGTAGAACCTCCCAGATCCTCGTTCCCAGGTTGAACCTGGGAACGAGGATCTGCTCAGGAGTGCAAGATTTGAGTTAACATGGCGATCGAGAAAACTTTTAGATTGTGAGTTGTAAGTTAGGGAAAAAGCAATTACTTGCACTTAATTGATTGAAAAACAGCTAAAGCTTTTTGTTTAGCGTTTTTACCTAATGCTTGTACTTCCACAATTAATCTTTGCTCGTTCTTAATGGTACTAGCGCTATATTGCACTGCTGGTACAATGGAAGTCTGATCGTCTTTTTCTAAGGTGTAATCGCCTTGATCGATCGTCACATCCATTGGTATATTGCAGAATTTCAACTTTTGAATAGAGGAAGAAGTAACTTCAAATTCTATGGGTGTTGGTTCTAAGGGAGTTCTAATTCTTTCTATATCTTCTTGGTTTTGAGTATCGCGGTTTAAAGGCGTTTGCATCACAAATATTTCTACATCAGGCGGCGAGGTTTTGCTGTGAACTATGGCAAGTTTCATTCCGGCAAATTTGATGCCAAATTTCCCTTGAGAGCCACCCGGAATGCGATAATTAATCATGGTTTTAGCTACTGCTTCTGCTCGTTGGGGATCTAAGGCGTTATTATAAGCTTTGATGCCTAATCCAATGATACCTGTAGTGCCGATCGCGATTGCACCACCAATAATCATCACCCAATCTAACAACTTAACTCGATCTAGCTCTTTTGGTCTTAAATCTTCATTAATCATTATTAATTAGCTACCTAAAACTTTTTAATACAAATCTACACCTAAAAACTTATCCAAAAACCTAGTTCGCCACATAAACCGGACTACCAAACACCATTCTAATGCTACTAAACCCATAAACAAATAATCCAAAAGTCCAAAATGCGAAAGTTCAAAAAATTTCCGTAATGGCGGCACAGAGATAATTACAATATATACCAACAATAAAATTAAAGCTGTTATTGTATATCGCCAATCACCACTTAATCTTTCCCCGCCCACCCAAGCATTAGTAGGTGGTTTCAAAAAGAGAATTAAGAACAATTGACATAAAATTAAAATTGTTGCTAAAGCACTGCGAGGAATCGAATAATCAACTAGGGATAAATCTGCACCAGGCGGTAAATCTAAAACAGTCCAGACTAAATAGTATAAATAAACAAAGAGGGCAGTTAAGGTAATTGTGATAGTAGCTGGAATAGTAAAATGCAGCATTGACTGTACCATACTCCGTCTAGGAAAAATTCCTGGTTTTGCCCAAATGGGAATACAAATTGTAGGTAATCCTACACCAATTAAGGAAACTAAAGCACTTTGTTTGTTTTCTAAGGGGAAACTATCAGTAACGATCGCTGTAGCAAAAATAAGTAAAGTTACACAAAATACCCGTACCAAAAACAATTTTAAAACATCGAAAATGCCATTGCGAATCCGTTGACCTTCCAAAAAGGTGTAAGGTAAAACGCCAAAAGAATCTTTAAGTAGGACAATATCAGCTATGCCTCTCGTAGCTTTACTACCGCTTTCCATTGCGATCGCTAAATTTGCTCTTTTTAAGGAAAGCACATCATTTACTCCATCACCAATCATCGCTACATAGTGTCCTGATTTTCGCAAACTATCGACTAATTTAGCTTTTTGTTCGGGAGTAATTCGACCAAAAATTGTGGCATTTTTAGCAGTTTGGGTAAATTCACTTGCACTCATTTGTGCTAATTCTTGTCCCGAAACTACTGCTAAATCGTTCCCTACACCCGCTTGTTTTGCTAGTGCTGCTACCGTTTGGGGATGATCGCCGGAAATGATTTTAATGGCAATTCCAGCTTTAGCAAAACCTTGGATAGTTTCGTAAGCTTCTGGGCGTAATCGATCGCTAAAACTCAGAATTGCTAAAGGAACTAAATCTGCTGGTAATTCTACTTCTACTTGTCGATCGTTTGTTTCCGCTTGCCAGGTTTTTAATGTTGCTTGGTCGGAACTGTGGGCAAATAAAACAACTCGTAAACCTTTGTTAGTTTCATCTGTAATATATTTAGTTATTTGAGGATTTAAATCTATATTTGCTGTTAAAATTTCTGGTGCGCCTAAAATATAAATGCCAGGGTTTAATGGGTCGTCAAATGCGATCGCACTCCATTTGCGACTTGAAGAAAAGGGTACTTCAGCAGTTAGCGATCGCGCAGTTCCCGGACAAGCTAAACTAAGTGCATCGCTAGTTTTATTTCCCACTTTAGTAGAAGCGGCAAAATCTCCTAAAAGCGATCGTAGTTCCGCTTCATTCATATCTAAAGGATAAATCCTTTCTAAACTAATTTCATTAGTCGTTAAAGTTCCAGTTTTATCCAAACAAAGCACATCGACATTACTTAAAGATTCCACCGCATTTGCTTGCTGAATCAATACATTTTGCCCGACCATTTTCACTGCACCTAGCCCATAAGCTAAGGTAATTGCTAATAATAATCCTGCTGGTACTAAACCTGCAATTACCGCCGCTCTTTGCAACAAATCGGATAAAGAATAGGAACGACTAACAAAACTAATACTAACCAAAATCCAGAGAAAGCAAGCAATTAACATAAAAACTCGAATTACTAAATTAATCTCTCTCTGGAGAGGTGTTAAAACCTGGCGAAAAGCTCTTGCACCAATAGTTAATTGATAAGCTAATGTATCTGCTCCCACTTTTTGTACTTCATAGCAAGCACTACCACTAACACAAAAAGTACCAGAAAAAACTGATTCTCCGGCAAATTTTAGAATCATATCTGATTCACCCGTTAGCAAAGATTCGTCAACTTCCATGCGACCTTCGCCAACTACCACTCCATCTACAACAATTTGATCTCCAGACCTAATTAATAGGATATCTCCCAAAACAATCTCTCCGGGATCGATATTTTTATCTTTACCTTCACGAATTACAGTAGCTTTTGGTCGATTGAGTAATGCAATTTCATCTAACTTTCTTTTTGCCCAAATTTCCTGGCAGATATTAATTAATATTCCGCCCAAAATTACCACTACTACCAGGATGCTATCGCCAATTCTACCTAATAGGAAAAATATCGCACTAATAGCGAAGAAAATCCAATTAATAAAAGTGAACAGATTTTCTTGGAGAATTTGTTTATAAGAACGGCTGGTTTGTAGGGTAACATTGTTACCTTGTCCAGCCGCACGGCGAGCGATCGCTTCATCCTCAGTCAGTCCGGTTAGACCATAATTTTGGGAAATATTTGTTTCAGTCATACTATGTAATAAATAATACTCCGCACAAAACTCCCTACTACTGGGATAAATCGGTAAACTGTTCTATGATATCTTAAACTAAGAATCAGCAATGCTTACCAGCCTTTAATAGTTGGTTTTTTTAACTAAATTAGTAATTATAATTGTAGTCTTAAGCGAATAAAGGAATAATCCGCTGTAGGAATAACAGCGGATTATCAAAAAATATATAATACACAAGCCTTATTTCTTACCAGCAGTCTTTTCAGGATCGGGAGTCAAAATTTTTACCAACACCTTTTCTTTTAAATCTAATTTTTTCTCGCTGACTCCTTTCAATTCCGCTTCTAACTCAGGTAAACAACTCTTGATTTCTTTTAAAACTGTGGTATCAGTTTCTCCTGCTGTTGCTGTACCTGCGATCGCTAACCTAGCTGTTAACTGACAAATTTTAGCGTCTGGTTCTAGAATTGTCAAAATTGCGAACACTTCAGCTAAGTCTTTCAGTTCTATATTTCTCAATTTCAAGTCAGGAGTTAAAATTTTGACCAAGATATTTTCTTTTAATGCTAACTTCTTGGGATCGATTCCTTTTAATTCTGCCTCTAACTCAGACAAACAAGTCTTGACTTCTTTTAAAACTGTGGTGTCTGTATCTCCTGCTGTTGCTGTACCTGCACTTGCTAACCGAGCAACCAATTGGCAGAGTTTAGCATCTGGCTCTAAAATTGTTAAAATTGCTAAAAACTCAGCTAAGTCTTTCAACTCCATATTGCCAATTTTCTGGTCAGGGGTTAAAATCCTGACCAAAATATTTTCTTTTAATGCTAACTTCTTGGGATCGATTCCTTTTAATTCTGCCTCTAACTCAGGTAAACAAGTCTTGACTTCTTTTAAAACAGTGGTGTCTGTATCTCCTGCTGTTGCCGTACCTGCACTTGCTAACCGAGCAGTTATTTTGCAGATTTTAGCATCTGGTTCCAGAATTGTCAAAACTGCTAAAAACTCAGCTAAGTCTTTTAGTTCCATAATTTGTCAAAACCTTTGTGGTTGATATGATTGAATTTTACCATTGAGAGATAAATTTCTTTCTCATTATCAACAAATGCCTGGTGTTTTGTCAATTGCCGATCGGTTTCTAAAAGATTAAGTTTCGCTGTTAGATTAGGCGATCGGGAAATCAAAATTTTTAAATCAGCTATCCAAACAAACAAACCCTTTCGATTAATTTTGAAAGGGTCAATTATAGCTTATTGATTTTTTATTTACTCAACAGAAACAGCTTTTACTTCCACTACTGTATCGTCAACGCTTTTGGCACTTTCAGCAACGTTATCAGCAACTTCGCTCGGTTGTTGACCTTGGCGCAATTTGACATAATCGATGAAGATCTGAGATACTTCTGAAACTAACAGAGCCGTAATTGCCGCATCATCAATCCATCCTACGATCGGCAAAAAATCAGGTGCCAGATCAATGGGGCTAAACAAATAAGCCAAAGTTCCTAAAACTAACCACCAGCGATATTTAGGATTACGAATTGTGCTGCGGTACCAGTTGTAAAATGATTGAACTAAATTTTTCATTTTTATTCACCCGTCCAGTTACTTTCATTGTGGCAAAAGCCTCAATAAGGGACTGGTGTGGATATCCGTCATTAGCTTTTGTTGCCCTTTTTCAAAGATTACATCAGATTTTTTTAAATTAATTCAGGTAATAACCGTCATTGCTGCTCCTTATTTCTTTACAATTGTAAGTTGCTAAGACTTGTTACCAGCGACCTGGGCGACAGAACTTTGTGCCAAGAGGTAAGTACGGAGGAAACACAAGACTGTGAACATCGTAGAAATTTTTAGATTAGGTGGACCAGCAATGTGGCCTTTGCTAGGTCTATCGATTCTGTCATTGACCGTGATCCTGGAACGTCTGTGGTTCTGGGCAAGAATTCTCAGCAAGGAAAAGGAGACAGTTAACCGAGTTTTGGATGCAGCGGTGCAGGACTGGGACACGGCGACGGAAATTGCTAAACGTGCTAGTAAAAAGCCGATCGGCAGATTTTTGTATGCACCGTTACGCTTGGGTCAACCCGATCCAGAGGTGTTTAAGCTGGCGTTAGAAAGTTCAGCCCATGAGGAGTTGAACTCGATGCGTGGTGGAGACAAAATTTTAGAAGGGATTATTGGTTTAGCACCTTTGTTAGGGTTGTTTGGTACGGTTTGGGGTTTAATTGTTTCGCTGCGATCGATTCGGATTAGCGATTTAGGAACTCCTTCTACTAGTGGGGTAACTTTAGGAATTGGCGAAGCTTTAATTAGTACAGCTTCTGGATTGGTAGTAGCTATCTTCACTTTAGCTTTCTATCGTTTATTTCAAATTTTGTTATTTAACCAGACGAAAATTTTTCATCGATCTGGTAGCGAATTAGAGTTACTTTATCGCCAGTATTGGTCACAATCTGGTTCGGGTCGTAAGGGTAAAAAGAGAACTAAACCAGCACAAGAACCAGTAGTTAAACCGGAAGAAGAGACTGTTTCTCCTCCCAGAACTGGAGATTTTGCTGAACCAGAATCAACAACTCAATTTCAGTCAGAAACAATTGCTCAACCTTCAGAAATAGATTCGTCTGGGTCAGAAACAGAAACTTCAACAGAGGAACTTCAGTCTACTGTGCCGGGTAAAACAGGTTTATTTAATCGGTTGCGAAATCGGTTACAAAATAATAGTTATGAGGGAAAAGAAAGTAGTTTCACAGAAACACCAGAAACAGCAACAATTGCCGAGAATTATACAGGTGTCCCTCATGTAAATGACACCTCAAGAATCACTGAGAATTATACAGATTCTCCCCATATAACTGAAACTTCAACAATCACTGAGAATTATACAGATGTCCCTCATGTAACTGAAGTTTCAATAACTTCAGATAAGGTCAACGCAGACGATCGCGCAGATGTTAATAAAAGTGATGTGTCTTCCCCTTCAGACACCATAGTTGAGGACAGTAGAAAAGATTAAACTGGATGAAAAGTTGAGTGCCGATTTATTAAACTGTAACCATGAACTAAAATCGGCACTAACCAAAAGTATGTTTTCAGTACTCTTTAGTAAGTAATTTTCCCAACCATGAAAATAAATCTAGATAATTCATCTGATGAAGCCAGAATAGAAATTTTGCCGTTAATTGACGTAATATTTTGTATATTGACTTTCTTTTTGTTGGCAGCGGTGGGGTTAACGAGACAACAAGCAATTACTGTTGATTTGCCGAGAGTCAGTAACGCTACGACACCTCAATTATCTTCTAGATTATTAGTCAGCATCAATCCTTACAATCAAATTTATGTAGAAAATCAGTTAGTAACTCCAGAACAATTAGAACAGAAATTGCGAGAATTTAATCAAAGAAATCCTGAAGGAACAATGGTTTTGTACGCTTCTAAAACAGCTTTTTATAATGATGTAGTGCAAGTTTTAGACAAAATGCAGGCTGTGGGAGGCGATCGCGTAGCCTTAGCCACTTTACCCGAATCGGAAACTTCAGTGCAAACTCCTGGTGCAGTTTCTCCCGTTCCCACTCCAAGCACAAACGTTCCCACCGTCATCACTCCCGGAACTCTTCCCACTGCTACCCCTGATGCCGGAGTTGCCACACCTCTCCCCAATCCTACCCCCGGTACGCAACTTCCCGGAGCACTACCCACTCCTAGTGTGATAACTCCCGAAGCACTACCCACTCCTGGCGCACAAGTTCCCGGTACTACTCCCCCAGCAACTACTCCAGGCGTAACTCCAGAACGTTCGCGATCGCGCTAAGGAGCAGAGGTGCAGAGAAGAAATAAATTTTCCCCTTGTCCCTTCGTTAGTTATGAGTTTTAAGTTTTAAGTTTTGAATTAATAACTTAAAACTCATAACTCAAAACTCATAACTCGCCCTTGTCCCCTTTTCCCCAGTCCCCAATCCCCAATCCCCAGTCCCCAGTCCCCAATCCCCAAACTTTCTTTGTACCTTCAGATGGATTAATGTTTATACCAATTTGTAGAGGAAATTTAGAGTCGAGCAATTTAACTTGATTATTATGGCGAATTTAATTAGCCACAAATGAGATGGGAGGGAATTTAATATGGATTTTATCGATGTGTTAATTGCTTGGATAGTTAGCGCTTCTAGTTTGCTAATTATTACTAAATTGCCAGTTGGTGTAGAAATTGATAGTCCAGCCAAAGCTTACATTTCAGCAGCAATTATTGGAGTAGTTGCCGCTATTGTTAGACCAATTTTAGGGCTATTTTTCTTTGTTCCTAATTTGCTAACATTTAACTTGTTTTCGGGAATTTTCACCTTTATTATTGCGGCTGTTACTTTTGCGATCGCCGCCTCATTAGTCCAAGGTTTTCGCTTACGTGCAGGTATTTGGAGTGCAGTTATTGGCGCTTTGGCACTTTCATTAGTTAGCAATTTAATTTACAGCATTTTGTAATTTCAAAAAACAATAACCTCACTATTTGAATTACCAAAATAACCCGCTTTTGTCTGTTCAAAGTCACGAAGGCGGGTTATTTTGGTAAAAATATAAGGCAATACAGCACTTATGGCTGGCAGTAAACTAAAAAATTTAACTTTGCTTTAAGAAACAAGAATCTCCCGTCACAGCGATAGCTTGACGGTGAGAGTGTCAAATCTTAACTTTCTCCTAATTATGGTTAAAAAAGTGCTAAGATTCACCTAATTGTTGGCTTGACAACACTTTAACTATGCTGATAATTAATACAATACCTTCTGGTTCCTGAAAAAAGCTTGATTTGTAATTCAAGGAATAGGGACTAACAACCAGGGAAGCTCAGAAGTTAGTTATTAAATAAAATCAGATGATACAAAATTTATATATTGCAGCAATTGAAGCAGGTAGCGGTAAATCCCTTGTTCTCCTGGGATTGATGGAATTATTATCAAAGCGTATCCGTAAACTCGGTTTTTTTCGTCCAGTTATTCACGCTGGGCAAAAGCAAGATAACGATATTAACTTGATCCGTCAGCGTTATCATTTAGAAATTGATTATGAATCTCAGTACGGACTGACACATGAACAAGCAAGAGATTTAGTTGCTGATGGGCATTATGACGAACTGATCAAACAGGTAATTGAAAAATACAAAACTTTAGAAAAACATTGCGATTTTATCCTTTGTGAAGGAGTCGATTCTACAGAAATCGATCCGGCATTTGTTGATAATTTTGATACAAGCATTGCTAATCATTTAGCTGCCCCAGTTTTAATTGTGGCAAATGGGCAAGGTAAAACCCCAGAGGAAGTAATTAATGCAGTTCGCACCGAACGCGAAGCTTTTATGGAACAGGGATGTACTATTGCTGCTACGATGGTTAATTTAGTACATCCCACTCAATTAGAAGCAGTCATTCAACAGTTAGAAAATCTTTGGATTTATGAAGACCCGGTATTTGTTTTACCTGAAAAAGAAACTTTAGGTAAACCAACAATTAGAGAAGTTGCTCAAGCAATTAATGGAAAGCTGATACATGGGTTAGAAAATCAACTAAATCGGGAAGTTTTAAGTTATAAAGTAGCGGCGATGCAATTACCTAACTTTCTCGATCATGTGCGGGAAGGTGGGTTGATTATTACGGCTGGCGATCGCGCTGATGTAATATTAGGATGTTTGGCTGCTACCTTCTCATTAAATTATCCAAAAATTGCTGGAATGATTTTAACTGGTGGGTTCGATATGGCTCCCCAAGTTAAGAAATTATTAGAAGGTTTCCGCAAATTTAATACACCTATTTTTAGCGTGGAAACTGATACTTACGAAACTGCTAAATTAGTTAGTTTAGTTCATGCAGAAATTACCCCAGATAACCAAAGAAAAATTGCTTCCGCCTTGGGATTGTTTGAATCTCATGTAGATTTAATCAAACTTGAAAAACGTATTTCTGTAACTCGTTCTACGCGAATTACACCGCTGATGTTTGAGTATGAATTAATTGAACGGGCTAAGGTGAAAAAGCAACATATTGTGTTTCCCGAAGGTGCAGATGAACGAATTTTACGAGCAACAGAAATTCTCTTGCGCCGTCGAGTTGTTAATATTACTCTCTTGGGAAATGAACAAGAAATTAGAGAAAAAATTTCTTTTATGGGGTTAAATTTAAATTCCGTAAATATTCTCGATCCTTTGCAATCTGAATGGCAAGATGATTACGTTCACACTTATTGGGAGTTACGAAAACACAAGGGAATTACTGAAGAATTTGCCAGAGATGCCATGCACGATTTTAGTTATTTTGGCACAATGATGGTGTACAAAGGAGCCGCTGATGGCATGGTTTCTGGTGCTGTTCATACTACTGCCCATACGATTCGTCCGGCATTAGAATTTATTCGGACTGTTCCGGGTTGTTCGATCGTTTCTAGTGTATTTTTAATGTGTTTAGCTGACCAAGTTTTAGTCTATGGAGATTGTGCTGTAAATCCTAATCCTTCACCCGAACAATTAGCCGATATTGCAATTAGTTCGGCAACTACCGCCCAGACTTTTGGGATTGAACCTTTTGTAGCAATGTTATCTTATTCTACAGGTGATTCTGGTCACGGAGTTGATGTAGATAAAGTGAAAGAGGCTACTTGTATTGCTAGGGAAAAACGCCCGGATTTAAAAATAGAAGGCCCGATTCAATATGATGCTGCTATTGATGCTTCTGTAGCGAAAACGAAATTACCAGAAAGTGAAGTTGCTGGACACGCAACTGTATTTATTTTCCCCGATTTAAACACTGGAAATAACACTTATAAAGCTGTACAGCGATCGGCAAATGCAGTAGCGATCGGTCCCGTTTTACAAGGTTTGAAAAAACCTGTAAATGACTTAAGTCGCGGTTGTACTGTCACCGATATTGTCAACACGGTGGCAATTACTGCGATTCAAGCACAAACAAAAGTGTGATTATAGTTGGGATTGTGGGCAGTAGAGGTAATTCATGAATTGTTACCCCGTCCTCAGTCCCTTATGCAATGCCTGAAGCAATTCTTTTGTGGTAAATGGTTTAGATAAAAAGCTTTGAAAACCTAATTTTTGCAGTTGAGAGACTACTTCTGTAGAATTTAGTCCACTCATGGCTAATACGCATACATTTGTATTCAGTCGGCGCAATAAGGCAATGATAGTTGTACCATCCATTGCGGGCATCATAATATCCATTAATACGCCAGCAATTTCGTCTTTATATTCTGCATAAAGAGCGATCGCTTCAATCCCATCACTCGCTGTTAAAACTCGATAATTATAAGTTTCTAATGTAGTTTTGGTTATTTCCGTAATAGCGACTTCATCATCAACAACTAAAATTAATTCTTGTTGACCATTCAATAATTCTAAATCATCATTAGTTTCGTTAACAGGTGATTCGATCGCAGGCAAAAACACCTTAAACAAACTGCCTTTATTTACCTCACTTTGCACGTCAATAAATCCGCCGTGACTTTTCACAATTCCCAACACTGCCGAAAGCCCTAATCCCGTACCTTTACCAACTTCTTTTGTAGTAAAAAATGGATCAAAAACTCGATGAATAATTTCTGGTGGAATGCCCATTCCCGTGTCGGCAACACTTACCATTATATAAGCTCCAACTTTAGCATCTATGTGCATTCTGGCGTAGTGTTCATCCACGAGAAAATTTTGAGCAATTATCTGCAAATTACCACCTTCAGGCATAGCATCGCGGGCGTTAACACAGAGATTCATAAACACTTGATGCAGTTGGGTGGTATCACCGGAAATTGTCCAAAGATTCGAGGGAATATTGCTGTGAATATCGATCGATTTCGGCAAGGTTTGGTGAATTATTTGCTCGATTTCATACAGTAAATGATGAATTTGTAAATTAACTCGTTTGCCTTCTACTCCCCTAGCAAAAGATAAAATTTGTTTAATTAAATCTGCCCCTCTTTGAGCGCTAGATTCTAAAGTTTTTAGTAATTGTTGAGTATTATCATTTAAGTTAGGCAGTTTCAGAGGTAATAGTTGCACCACTGCCAAAATCGGAGTCAAAATATTATTTAAATCGTGAGCAATACCGCTGGCAAGTGTTCCCAAACTTTCCAAACGTTGGGCACGTAAAAATTGCGCTTCTAGCTGTTTCTTTTCCGTAATATCCATGTGGATACCAATCATTCGCACAGGTTGTCCTGTTCGATCGCAAAATAAGCTACTCTTAACAGCTATCCAGCGAATTTCTCCGGGATTACAACAGCTAGAATTTAGCGGACAAGAAGTTTCATTTAATAGTAAATATTCTTCTTCCCTTCTGCCTTCTGCCTTCTGCCTTCTGCCTTCTGAAGGACAAACAATGCGAAATTCTGTATCTAATCCTTGCCCATTTTTTATGGCTTGCCAGAGTTCTTGTTCTACTTTTGGGCGATCGTCTGGATGGATAGTTTGCATCCAACCTTCATATTGTCCCTCAAAACTGCCCGGTGGTAAACCATAAAGTGCTTCTAATTCTGCCGTCCAAACAATATCATTAGTTTGAATTAACCATTCAAAAGAGGCAATTTTTCCGGCTTGTTGCGCTAGTTCTAAACGGGATTGAATTTTTTGTCGCCATTCAATTTCTTGGCGCAATAATTCGTTAGCCATTTCTAAGGCAGCGGTGCGTTCTTGTACCCGCTTTTCGAGAATTTCGTTGGCTTCTCTTAGGGCTTCAGCGGTTTGTTTGCGTTCGATCGCATACCGCAAAGAACGTACCAAAATCTCTCGATCGATCTGCCGTTTCATCAAATAATCTTGCGCCCCATGACGCACTGATTCGATCGCCAATTCGTCATCATTAGTATTAGTTAAAACGACAATTGGCAAACTAGGGGCGTGTTTAATTAATGAATCTAACGAGGCTAAACCTTCACTATCTGGTAAAGTTAAATCCAGCAACACTACATCAAAACTTTCCGTTTTAAGGGTAGTAATTGCTTCCCCCAAACGCTTCACATGGGCTAAATTAAATCTGCTAAGAATTGCTCCTTTCAATACTTCTTTTAATAGCCTTGCTTCTGCCAGGTTATCTTCAACCAACAAAATATTCACGCAAGATTTTTCTACTTTCTTTCCGAAGGTAGCGTTGCAGTTTCCAACCAAAATTCTTCAATCCCCCGCACAATTTTAAATAATTCACTGAGATTTCGCGATTTGGAGATATAACAATTAACGTGCAAATCGTAACTTTTAGAAATATCCTCCTCATTGCGCGAAGTAGATAAAACGATGACGGGAATGTGCTTCAGTGCTGGATCTGATTTAATTTCTGCTAACACTTCCCGTCCGTCTTTTTTTGGCAAATTTAGATCCAACAGGATGAGATCGGGGAGAGTTGCTCCTGCAAATTCGCCATCCTGTCGGAGATAAGCCATTGCTTCCATGCCATCCCTAGCTACAATCACTTCACATTGAGCAGCAGTGCTTTTCAATGCTTCTTGAATTAGCCGGATATCGCCTCGATTATCTTCGATCAAAAAGATTCTTTTGTAACCTGTTCCCGTTGGCATGATTGCGCTCACGAAGCGTTGCTTTAGCAGAGTCGCGTCCTCCTACAGGAATTGTAAAGCAGAAGGTTGCGCCTTTGCCTAGTTCGGATTCGACCCAGATCCGCCCTCGATGGCATTCTACTATTTTTTTACAAATTGCCAATCCCATGCCGGAGCCGGGATATTCATCGCGGGTGTGCAAACGTTGGAAAATGACAAAGATGCGATCGCGAAATTGCGGATCGATGCCAATTCCATTATCTTTAACTCTAAACAACCATTCGTCTTCTTGACGTTGCACCCCAATATGAATTTGTGGCGGTTCATCTATTTTTTGGAACTTAATTGCATTGCCAATTAAGTTTTGAAATAGCTGCATTAATTGAGTTCCATCTGCCACAATTGTCGGCATCGAATCAAAAGTAATTGTAGCATTAGTTTCGCCAATTCTGCCCCGTAAATTACTTAAGGCACGATCCAATGCTAATTCTAAATCAGTTAATTCCCATTCAATGCCTTTCAAATCTACTTTGGAATAAGCTAATACATCATCAATCAAAGTTTGCATTAAGCTTACACCTTCAACAGCAAAGTCGATGAATTCTTTGCCATCTTGATCTAATTCTTCGTTATACCGCATTTCCAACAATTGCACGTAATTTGCCACTTGATTTAGTGGTTCTTGCAAGTCGTGCGAAGCGACATAAGCAAATTTCTTTAACTCGGCGTTGGAACGTTCCAAATCTTGCGCGAGTAAGGCTAATTCTTCCGCTTGTCTGAGTACGATATTGACGATCGCTTTTCGTAATTCCAGTGCTGCTTTCACTTCCACTTGTTTCCAAGGCAAAGATTTCAACCGCACCGTTTCTTTCCACAATTCAAAAGATTTTCTCGGACATAACCTGAGATTATTTTCTGTTTCTTTAACTTCGTAAGCGTTATTAGGATCTCCCCCCCAATTTACCGTTTGCAAAACTTCAGGACGGAACCATAAAACGTAACTCCGCTTAGAAATTGGAATCGCTAACAACCCGCTGGCAATATCTTTGAATCGTTCTGCATCAGAATAAATTAACGGCAAAGAATCAGTATAAAAAACTTCTTCTTCTACGGTTTTTCCTAACCATTGAACTAAGTAATTTAACTCAGTTTCCGGTGGAGTGCGTCCGATGGTTGTCCAATGTCCATTAAAACAAATTGCCGCACCTTTGGCATCAGCTAAATCTAGCAAGTTTGTGGGATGATTGACTAACCCAGAAATGAAGTTATCTGATTGAGACATATACTCAATCAACATTGTTTGTACTTGCGCCAATTTCATCCGATAATTGTAATCTGCTTCTTCTTCACGGGTGGAAATTTCGGCAAAAATTACTCTTCCCAAAAATTCGCAAGCTTTCCGCAATTCGTAAGGAATATATTTCGGCGTGCGATGGTGACAAGCTATCAATCCCCAAAGTTTTTGATCTTTCATTAAGGAGATTGTCAGGGATGCACCAACTCCCATATTGTGTAAATATTCCAAGTGACAGGAATAAGGACTGCGGAGAATGGAAAGAGTTAGATCGATCGGTTGATTTGTAATTGGGTTGTTGCTGGGATAAAGTTCTACTGGTTCTGCTTGAGAATTGGGAATTACCCGAATCCAGTTAGAGAGAAACATTTTTCTCGCTGGTTGGGGAATATCCGATTCTGGATAGTGCAAGCCTAGATATGGCTCCATTTCGGGAACTTTTTCTTCAGCTACAACTTCGCCATGTCCGTCTTCATCAAATTTGTAGAGCATCACGCGATCGCATCCCGTGACTTTTCGCACTTCCCGGACAATAATCTGACAAAAATCTGGCAAATTCGAGGTAGCTTCCAACTGTCCAATAGAAGCCTTCGCTAGATGATAAAAACTTAAAAATGGGATATTTTCCTGAGTTAAAGCTGGTTCTAATTCTAAAACCAAAAATCCATCGGAACTGCGATGAAATATCGCATCAAAAACTAAGTAATCATCCCCTTTCCTTCTCACCCAAACCTTAGTCGGGTTGATTACATCTAAGTTTTCTTCCGCTAATCCTGACTTAAACTGTTCGAGTTGGAAAGTATCTAAAATATCTTCCAAACTTTTACCCAAAACCTGTTCCGCTGGCATCCCAAATGCCGCCGAACAATTAGTACTAACTTGCAAAATTGTTAAGTCTGGTTCTTGCAATACCAACAAGACTCCGTGCGGTTGAATTTGAGTCAATGTATGGATTTGCGGTTGTTTTAAACTAGTTAAATTAATCTCTGGCGTTTCTAAATTCATTGCTGCCATAATTATCCTCCACAAAGCAGAGTAGAAAATTTATTTTTTGTTTTAGCTTCAGCCGATCTTACAAAGAATTACTCCTAATGTGTGAAACTTATTGGTTATTTGCTGCTCTTTAGTTCACAATAATTAATTTACAAAATTCCCTGTTCTCCTACCTAAGAATTTCTAGCTCTCCAATTTCTATCTCTATTCGCAGCATACCGCAGAAAATTCCTCTACGGCTAAATGCAATTCTTAAATAAAGTAGAAGTTTCCTCAATATATAGTGTTTAATTTTTAGCTGCACGAGTAATGTAAAAGTTTATTTCTCCTCAGCAATTAGCAATATTTTTTCAAGAAACAACTTAAATTTGCGAGCATCTACTCTAATGGCAAAGTAACAATTCGTAACCAAAACTCTTCAATGCGCTTAACTGTTTGAGTTAATTGTTGTAAATCATCAGATTTAATCACAAAACAATTGCCTTGCAGTGCATAAATCCCAAAAACATCCTCTTCATTCTGAGAAATAGTTAACACAACAATAGGGATGCGGTGCAGTTGAGAATCGGCCTTAATTTCTGTTAGAATTTCCTTGCCATCTTTTCCCGGTAAATGCAAATCTAGTAAAATTAGGTCGGGACGGGTAGCATCGGCATATTCTCCGCGATGGTGGAGAAAATCCATTGCTTTTGTACCATCTGCGATCGACACAATGCGGTAGTTTGTTGAACTTTCTGCCAGTGCATTAGCGATCAGACTGGCATGATCCGGGTTATCCTCCAAAATTAGAATTAACCGCTCTGTTGGAGACTTTTCCATATTTGAGAATCTTTAAACAATGAACGACGATCGACAATTTGCCCCAGCAACTCAGCGCAACCGTGAGCCAATTTTAGAAGTTTTACAGCGAATTTTACCAAGCACTGGTACAATTTTAGAAATAGCAAGTGGTACTGGTGAACACGCCGTCTTTTTTGCCCCACGTCTTTCGGGACGGAAATGGTTGCCTACAGATATTCATTATCTATCACTTGCGAGTATTTCTGCTTGGATAAAATACTCGCCATCAGATAACATTTATCCACCGATTTTATTAGATGTTTGCGATCGGATTTGGTCTGTAGAGCAAGAAAAGCAATTTACCGCTGAAATAACTGCCATAGTTAGTATTAACATGATTCATATTGCACCTTGGGCAGCTTGTTTAGGATTAATGGCAGGTGCAGGACGCATTCTTCCCCAAAATGGCATCCTTTATTTATATGGCCCTTTTAAACAAAATGGGCAACATACCGCACCAAGTAATGCTGCATTTGATGAAATGTTAAAAAGTCAAAATCCCGAATGGGGAGTAAGAGATTTAGAAGAAGTAATTGCAGTTGCCAAAATGCAGAATTTGCACTGGCGCGAAACTGTTTCTATGCCAGCAAATAATCTTTCTGTAATCTTTGAAAAACTGGAATAAATTGTGAGTGATATCATGTCCGGTCGAATACTCTGAATAAAAATGGCTGAAACTATTGTTTGGTGGGTATTGCAATAATGGGCGATCAACCGGACATGATATGAGTTATCACCAGAAATAATTTATCAAGAAGTTGGGGAAATTGTGTCACAGTTTGAAAAATTAGAGTGCGATATTTGTGCTAAAGCTGTAATGCGTGGCGGATTTATTACAGAGGAGTTGGATTCGTTAGACTAAGTGAATATATGTAATTAATGGGAAAAAGCTATGAGTGGAGTTTTTGAACTTTTGGAAAAGATTAGAACTAAACCGGGTATGTATATCGGTCGTCCTTCGGTGAGTGATTTGTTTATGTTTTTGGTGGGTTATGAATATGGGCATGGTGAGTCGGGAGTTGAACCGACTGAGGAAGAGGATGATTTTTATGGCGAGTTTCAACCTTGGTTACAAAAAAAGTTGGGCATTAAAACGGTGAGTTCTTGGGCAAAGATTATTATGCTTTCCTGTCATGATGAAAAAATAGGTTTTGAAAAGTTTTTTAAGTTGTTGGATGAGTTCAAACAGCGAGATAAAAGTTTAGATGAGAATGGCGAGAATGGAATTAAAAGTTATCCTGTGTTTAATGAGAAAATAGCAGAAGAAAGTAGAATCAACTAAAACGATGATATTAGCACTAGTCCCTGAAAACGTAATGATTCCGATTAGGTTGTAGAAACAATCTCCACACTGTCACCGTTACCCAGTGCATAAAAGTAATTGTCCACAGAGAACCGATAAAGTAATAATTAATAGTACAAGCTAAACCCAAGAGAGTTATTAACAACAAAAAGACGGGATTAGCAAAAGTCGATCGCCCAAACCATTTCGCCAAAATCAAATGAAATCCCACATAAATTCCTAACCCTAAAAATCCCCAACTCCACCAAATTAAAGGCGAAAACCAATCTTTCGGATAAGGTAATAACAACACACGAAATATGTATTCTTGGACTAAAGCGGGAACAAATAGCAGTCGGATTGTTGTGCCTAATTGTTGATACCAAGGAGTTGCTAAAGGTTGCCAGGAAAAGAAGTTTTTGGTAAAACAGATGGGGAGTGCGATCGCACCAAAAACCACTAACATACCTAAAGTTTTCAACCAATCTATTTCTGAAGGAATTGTTACCCCGCCAAAAGTGCGAGTTACCAAATAAGAAAATATCGGAATATTAGTAAATGGCAGTTTCCAAGCACCTAATAATAAAGTTGGTTCCAATGGTGCAAGATTCGGATCTTTCCCCCCAATTTGATTAGTGCGTAAAAACCATAATTCAGCACCATTATTTAAAAATAACATGGAAAATTCATCGTATGCTTGTCGAGGGAGAGCAGTTCGCCAACTAATTAATCCTGTGAGTAAATTTCTCGGTTTAAAATCACTAATACTAATAAATTCTTTGTCAGAAAGCACCCCAGTCAACACATCAGCATTCCATTGCCAATCCCAACGTACTACACCCATTGGTGTTAGTTGTTTTGCTAAATCTTTGGCTAATTTTACCAAATCCTTAAACCTTTTTGTGGTTGGATTATGAGGATTATCTTTCATCCATTGTACAATTTCAGGATTTTTATCAATCTTTTCTTGAAAGCGATATAAGGTGAGAAATATTGCTTGTGCCGAATCTTGCACGCAAGAAGTTGCAGAAGTAATGCTAGAATCTCCTGTACCATCGCCAATGCGATAACGCGCAGCAACTAAACTTAATTCGCCCATTAGTTCATTAAACAAGGAGAGTTTTGTACCGCCAAAATCGTATTCTTTTGTCAATGTATCCAGCTTAATTAACACATCAGAAATCGGGCGAACTCCCATAAATCCTCGACGCAAATTGCCCATGTAATTTGCCCAAGTTTGAACACCGGATAATGTACCATCTCCGCCATTACCATAAACTTGAAAGTAGTAAATATTAAAAATTGGTTCGTTGGTAAAAGCGTCGCGCACAACGTCAGCTACCCCAAAAGAAAAGTGTCCGGTGTATGTGCCAAAAGCGAATTTTTCTGCATTAGGATATGTGCCACCTTTTCCGCCGTAAATGTGCATGACTAAAGTCCGATCGCCAATTTTCCAATCTTGATATGTGCCGTCAGTTTTACCTGTTAAAAGTATACTTTCATCTGTTCCCTTCTTTTTTTCTACATCTTGCCAATTTTGGAAATTAATAAATTTTAAACCTCGATCGAATCCGCTAATTGTTTCTTGAGGTTTGACTTGAATTAGCGATCGCGGTTGCATTGCTTGTACCGTAAAAACTCCCTTTTCATCCTCCGCGCCGTAAATATACCAACCCGCTTTACCCGCTGGTGAATTAACCAGATTGCGAGTAGTCATATTAAAGATTCCTTGATTATCTGGTGGTTGTTGGGGAATGCGAACAATTTGTATTGCACCGTCGAATTTATCAGTTTTAATATTATAGTGTTGCACTCGCATTAAATCGCTAGGACAAGGCGGTTTTCCCGGACAAAGTTGCGGCAAATTTTGAGGTTTTTGTGGCACTAATTCCAAAAATTTGACTAATCCATAATATCTGCCAGTTTCTTGAATTGGTTCTCGATTAATTCGCAAAATTGCAATTGAATTACTTTCGTTTGTAGCTGGTTGAACTACAATTTTTCCAGGCAAAATTACTGTCACATCATCTATAGAATGTGCTCCTGCTAATGATTGTAATGGCCCGACGCGATCGCGATTATTCAGTCGCATCGGATGAATTACCCCATTTTCGTAAGATTTTTGCACAGAATCAGGAAAACGAGTATCGCGGGAAGCTTTATTTACATAAGCTTGTATCAACGGTTCTTTACTCCATGCCAACCGCACAGTTTTACCAATTAAATTTTTCTCGTTAGCGGGTGCTACTTCAACCTGAAACCATGCCCAATCTGTTTCTTGGTTTGTCCACTCGTTTCCAGGTTCAACCTGGGAACGAGATTGATATTGCTCTTTAGAGGGCAGAATTAACCGTCCTACCCAATCACTTATAGGTCGAAAATTAGCGGGTACTTCGGCGGTAATGGGATAATAACTGGGTTGATTAAATGGGGCTTTAATTGTTGAGGAATATTGGGAGGAAGGCAAATTGGATGTGACTGCTGTCAGCAATGCTGTGTGTAGTAAAATTGCCAGAATTGCGCTAAATATTACCAGGATAATTCGCATTTTTCCAATCCTCAACCATTGCTGCATTGCCATCTCCCCAAATTTTTTATTCCTAAATTTTAAATCGATTCTGACAATTCGGAAACTGATTCTGCTGCTGGTGTTAACACTTTCTTCAGCAATAACATTACCACCATGATATTAAGCAAGAGAATCACTAAATGTTTCCCAGAAAAATGATACCAGCAATTTAAAATTTCTGTAGGTAGCGGTAAAGAAACCATTACCAGCATCAAGATATTTGCCCATTTCTTCCCATACCAAAATCCGATCGTCGCAATCCCCATAACTATTGCATAAATCCCGGCAACTCGCGCAATCTTCCGCAACCCTTCAGCAGGTATATTCAACACAGCATTGAGAAACCAATCACTTAATGTAAACTCTCCATCAACCAGATAATCTTGAGCAATTATTGCTAGTCGATCGTAATTTTTCCAACTAAAAAAAGACAAAATGCTAATCGTTGCCAGAATTAATACTATCAGACCTTTATAGGCAACGATTAATTTCGTACTTAAAGAGCGTTGAGTTTGAACTGCCATGCAATTTTTGATTTTTAATTTTTGATTATAGCTTAAATTTCTACCCTTAGATAGACCTAATAACCAAAATTTTCTGATTTGCATAGTTTCACTTTGAAGCTTTCATCGCTATCTAATCTTTTTGGTCAATTATAAAAATTTGTTCTTAAAATCATAATAGATCCCTGACCTCTTTTGAAAGTCAGGGATCGAGAATATTTACCTTTTCTGATTATTCTGGGGATTTCCAGTACTAGGCGAATTAGTATTTAATACTTCAGCTAGTTGCGCTGCTGTAAAATTTTGTACGAGGCTCAAATTAAACGGTAATCGACTAATCGCTCTCGCATAACTGGCACTCAGAAAAGGTTGAAATTCTACCTGATTGTTTAGATAAGTTCTGAAGAAAGCAACACTTAACGCATTCAGGTAAGGACGGGCTAAAGCGGGATCTGGCCCAACTAATTCTCTAGGTAATGGAGGTAAAGCACTGTTATCTTCTTGGCTACCTCCTAATAGAGAAAAGTGACTAGCTTTTTCAATTACAACTAAATATTTGTTGGGTGTAGTTAGCCAAGTAAAAGGAACTATTTGTTCTGGGAAAGCGGGGGTGAAAATGTCATCAGCACCTGCAACAAACATCACGGGAATTTTTATTTGGCTAAGTCCGGTTTCACCAAAAACACTGCTAGTCAAAGGATTAACAGCAATTACTGCTTTGACTCTTTCATCTCTTAAATCGTAGTTGCTGGGAGTTAATAGGGAAATTTCACATTGAACTAACAGCGATAGGTTGAGAATTTGGTTATCTACGCAATCTTTGCGGAGGAGGTCAAAGTTAATTTGAGCTCCGGCTAAACTTAAGCTGGTATAACCACCGACAGATTGACCAATTACGCCGACTTGTTGTAAGTTTAATCGCCCTTTGAGTGCTGGTTCTGTTTGTTCGCGACGTTGCAGTTCATCTAATACATATTTGATTTCTAGTGGACGATAGATTAATTCTTGGGGTTGGGGAGAATCAGCTAATCCAGTGAAGAAATCTTGGAATCTTTTTAGGCTGTCGCCTGGGTGTTCCATGACGACGATCGCAAATCCATAAGATGCCAAATGTTCCGCCAAAAGTGATAATGTATTGCGATTTCCAGCTGCACCATGACTAATCACAATTACATTAGCTGGTGTGTTGGTTTGCGGTAGGTAAAGATCGACCATTAAAGGGCGATTTCTTTGGGTATCATTGATAGTAAGAGTGTTTTTTTGCCAAGAAAAAGAACCGGGTTGGCGTAAGTCTGGAAGTTGACTAAAATTGACGTTGTAATTGGTAGATGCTTCAGTTATTGATGCTTGTTGAATTAGCTTAACGCTGGCTTCTGTGTCGCGGAGAACTTTTTCTAATTGAGCGATGATTTGTAAACCTTGAGTTAAGTCTACACGGACAACGCGATCGGGAAACTTGCGTAACATATTTAGTAAGTTTAAACCTTCCGGGTCGCCAGCCGCAGCAATAAAAGCAGTTCGCAAGGAAGTCGCCCCATTTTGTCCGGTTTCCCTCTGCAAAATTCTTCCTAATCTATTTAATACAGTTCTTCCTAACTGGGCTTTGGTAAATTGGGAAATTACAGTGGGGTTAGCTTCAAAACGCCTCTGCATAATTTCCCGTAAGTCAGCTAAACCACTGGGACTAATATTACCAATGTAGGGAGATAATTCTTCTGAGACTTTACCTTCCTTAACTAAGGCTTCCAACGATTGGACAGAAAGAGAAAATTGGATTGGGCCATAAACGACCGAGATTTGTTCTGCACTTCTAGCGGGAAGGGCGGTCAAAATAGCTGAAACTATCCAAAATCCTAGCCCAGCAGCGGTGATACTAGAGAGGATTGGCGCAGGTATGGCTTCTGTTTTCTGTTTTCTGGCGTTGGGAAAAAATGGGACAAAAATTCGGTTCAATTTCTTGGGACTGACAGCAAGAGCGTTAAATTTTGCAGTATTCATACAGTAAGTCGTGGAATAAGATTAAAAACGCGAAATATGTCTTGTTAAGGCAGATTTATCGCACCAGGCTGTGGGATAATCAGGTTGATCTGTTACGAGCCGCTTATCTGAACTAATTTTAAGGTCACAATAGCAACCCATGATTGATGTCTTTCCCTTTTCGCTTAACTCCTTTATTGTCTGTACTAACAGGCAATATTGGTTTCTGAGTAAAATTCAGAAGCTCAAAAACTCTAGTATAGAAAGTTTATCGGAAATTTAGGAGTTAAGTAAATTACAGGTTTTATTCAGGTTATGTATTACCAATCAAATTCATTCAGCACACCTGATAGTCAAGAAAATCATTTTCAAGATAACAGGACGGTTACAGATAAAAGTCAGTGGTTTGTCCGCTTGGAAGTGCGAGATTATAATGCTGAACTAGAGTATTATTATCAGATAATTCAGAATGAGCCGAATAATGTTGCTGCTCATTATCAACTTGGTACTGCCCATTTAGCAATAGAAAATTATCCAGATGCGATCGCCAATTACGATCGAGTCATTGAATTACAAGCAAATAATGCTGGGGCTTATCATAACCGAGCCAATGCTAATACTGCATTGGGTAATTATCAGGAAGCGTTAGCTGATTATAATCGGGCAATTGAACTCGATCCAAATGATGCAGTATTTTATAACAGTCGAGGGGCAGTGCTTTCTTATTTGGGAGATTTGACGCAAGCGATCGCTGATTTTAATAAATCTTTGCGTCTCAATTCTCGCTATTCTTCGGCTTATAACAATCGTGGTAATGCTTATGCTAAACAAGGTAATTTTGAGAGTGCGATCGCTGATTACAACAGTGTTATAGAAATTAATCCTCAAGATAGTTTAGCTTTTCTAAATCGAGGTATTATTCAATATAAATTGGGCAATCAAATATCAGCAATGGCAGATTTTACTCATTGTTTAAGGCTGAATCCTAAGTATGGAAAAGCTTACAAAAATCGGGGCATTGTCCGGGCAGAAATGACTGATTGTGAAGCGGCGATCGCTGATTACAATCAAGCAATTAACCTTAATCCCGCTGATGCTAACGCTTATTATCATCGCGGTCTTGCCAGCTGCGCTTTCGATCATAATGTAGCTTATCAAGCAGCAATTGAAGACTTTACAAAAGCAGCAGAACTTTACGATCGACAAGGAGGACTTGATGAGTATGAATTAGTTATGGATATTCGCCAAGATTTACTATCATGGGTCTATGGAATTGAGGATTGAGGATTGAGGACAAGGGGAAATTCTGTAGGGGAGAGCCAGATTTTGGTGCTTCTGTCTTTTTAATCTAAATACTATTTCTGCATAATTGATTATTAATTGCTTGGGCAGTTTTAGTTAATGCGGGCGAGGGATTTTCTACTGAATAAATCTCGCGTAAAGCATCCGACCAAAGGCGTTTTTCGGCAAAATATTCAGCTTTAGCAACAGCTATTTGTTCGGGAGTAGCGTTTTGTTGTTTGAGTAATTTTTCTATTTCTGCTAACTGAGATGCAACTTCACGACGCTCAGTTTCACCCATAATGCGGAAGATAAAAGTGACGTAATCATTAGCAGAATTAAATAAAGACCATTGGTAGGTTTGACCAATTTCTAATGGTGTTGCTTCGTAAATAACTTTTGATTCTCCAGATGGCACTATTTGTTCCCACAAAATTTCCTCTCCACCGGGACGACGTAGTTCTATTCGTTCAATATTTCCACCTTTCCAAAGGAATAAGGGGCGATCGCTAAAAGTATCATTTATTCCTACTACACCGGGAGAAAGTGGGCATAATCTCACCCCACGAGTTGTCAGTGGATTCTCTTTTTTCGCTTGGTTTACTAAGTCTTGATACAAATCGCTACCACCAGGAATAGGCGGGCGTGGAGGTCGTCTTCTTTGGGCTAATTGATTTCCTAAAGGTTTTTTTCCTTGCCCAAATAAGAGAGAATCGGCACTAGCAACTTGCCCAAATATACTAAATAAACTTACAATTAATCCGCTAATAAATAGCAAAGTATTTAGCAATTTTTTCTGATTAATCATGAAAATTTTCCCTCACAAATACTGGCAGAGCATAAGTTAAAAATGTTAAAGACGGAAGTAACCAAGGTAACAAAATCCCGACTGTGATATAAGTTTGCAAAGTAATTATTCCATAACCAGTCGCTCCACTAATAATTAAAATTATCCACTCCTTTTGTTTTGGGGTTAAAGTGTTTTTACTAAGGGAGTTTTTCTGGTTTTTATGTTGACGATCGCGCTTATTTAAAGTTATTAGGGTAAATTTACCCAACAATCCTGCAATTGCGATCGTCCATAAATCAGGAATAGGAATAATCATACTATTGTTGAGGTGATGATGTACCATATAAGCATGAATTTCTGCACCTGTAAATTCTCGTCGTTGGTTTAAACAATCGTTGTCTGTGCGCCAATAACAAATGGCTGCTGGCTTAGGAAAAAAGTCTAATCCAGATACTGCAACTCCCGCTTCTTTGTAACCTCCAGGTGCAATGATTACTACTTGTTTTTGCAGGTGACTTTTTTGGGAAGCGCTAATTTGATTGTTGAGTAATTTCCAAGCGGGAATGCGATCGTATACCTGTTGTGGAGGAATAGAATAATCTATTACAGGATGCAACCACATTTGACCAAAAATATATGAAAATTCAGTAAAAGGTTGTAGATAGGATTTCGAGGAAAACAAGCTTTTATTTTCTAATTTTAAAGATTCTTGAATTTGAATTAAAAACTCTCGCTGATTTTGCAATTTAGGTTGAATAGTATTATTTTCAACTTCAAAATTTGATCGATAAGCTAAGGCTAATAAATAAGAAAAAGGCAAAGCATGAGGATCGTTAATCTGTGGTGTTGCAAGTTGCATATATCCACCGATTAAATTCATTTCCCCTTGTAAACTCCAGTTAGGACTAACTATTTCTGGTAAAGGTGTCAATCTTTCGCCATTTATCCCTTCATTTGTTACTAAAACAATCCAAGCTGGTTGAGGTTTTTGCACAGCATTAATCAGAGATTGAGCTAATTTTTGATCTCTAATTTCTATTTCACTAGGTCGATGTAATAAATAATCAATTCCAATAACTTTTGCGTCTAATTCTGCGAGTTTATCTACTAATTTTGCCAAATAGTGTCTTGGCATAGGTTTAGGGTTAGAAATATCTTTTTCTCGTCGTATAGACTCATTATCAATTTGGACTAATAATGTGGGTGATGGAGTTTTTTGAATGGGAATTTGATGAGTGATTTGGCGATAAACAGCTTGGATAAATATGCGTCGATCTAATAAGTAGTCTTGCAATGGTATGTATAAACTAGCGGCTGTTAGTATAGAAAGTACGATCGCTTCATTTCGAGTCGGTAAAAACTGCTTTAATTTATGGCTAATACTGTTTGGTTGTAACTGAAATAATTCAGCTTTAGGATGTCCAAATATAGAAGGAATTAAATAAGCAGAGGGATATTTCAGTTTTTCTTGCTGAAGATATTTACTAGCAGAAAACATACATTCATAAACGTTTTTGAACTGAGTTAAATTGAGTAAAAACTGCAAAAGAAATTCTTGTGCTACTTGGTTATGAATTTGTTCCCGCATGATTATTACTTGACTTAATCCCAAGTTAATTAAGGAAGCAGCGATATTTAAACCGCAACAAGAATTAAAGATGGCAAATTGCAAACCCCGTTGTTTAGCTTGGGTTAAGTAAGGAGAAATTTCGCTAATTGTTAAATGAATATTGGGTGCGATCGCAATTTTTCCTCCAGTAATTTCCGCTTCATTACTATGTCCCAGAAAACATAATAAATCCCAACCTTGGGGATCTGCGATCGCCTGACAAACATTTTGCCGAATTATATATTCTTCCTGTTCTAGTTGCCAACCAACAAACTTAATTTCTGTCAACCGAGAAAGAGATTTTAATGCTGTTAACTCTGTTTGAAAATGTAACCCAGTATCATCACCGACTATTACTAAAATTCTATTTTTACGCCGTTGTTTGTAGCGAACTGCGGAAAAGTTTCCTTCTCGAATATTGGGCGGAGTACGAATAATTTGTATTGGTCTTTCTTGCGCCAAGTTAATCAAAATTTCCCAAGCTTCCCAAGGTAAACGTTCTAATTCTAGTTGATAGCAAGTCAGTAAAATAATAATGTTTGATGTAGCATTACTTCCTGAATTACTCATCGTAATTTCCTGGCGAATCTCGAATAATTCAGCACTACGTAACCACCTATTAAATGCTTGCAAAAATGTCGCTTCTGCTTCGATTAATTTATTGTGCCAATCAACTTTGGGTACGACACCGCTACCGCTACCCTGTACCCGTCCCCGCAATCCTGTTTTATAGAAACTGAGATAAATTCTTTGCCATTCCTGATAAAGTTTGGTCAATGTTTCAGGATATTCTAAAGTAGCAAAAAGTTGCTGTCCCTTACCCCAAGATAACTCAAATCTACAGGTGCGATCGAACCGTTCAATTTTTAGTTGGTAAACTGCATTGGCAATCATTGGATTTTACATTTTTTCCTATTTCCTACTACTTAAACATTTTTATTATTGCATCCGAAAAGTGAATGGTGGTAAAGTTAAAGATAAGTTTTTTCCAGTTTCCCGATCGGGCAAACTAACTGTAACTAGAAATCTTTCATCCCACGCCCCTGCAATTTGAATATAAAGATAACTATCAAAACTATTTGGTCTAACTTTGCGTTGAACTAAAACCCCTGTAGAGTCACTTACTCGGAGTTTTAAACCAGTAGGTAGAATAGTACTAGAATTGGCAGTTAATATCAGTAATAACATCCATTCAGGAACGTTATCTTCTGATAAAAAAGGCCAAATTACAGCGTATAAATTGAACTGTTGCCCGCTTAATTTGATTTTTTGATAAGCACCTCTAGCATGACTAGGAATCTCTACACCAAAGTTTGATAAATCGGCAACAATTACTTCAAATTCTTCTGTATTGCTGCGTAAAGCTGTTGGACTATTAGCAAAAGTTGGCATTAAAATCCAAGATAAATTTTGAGCTAAATCGTCCATTTTATCTTGTAACCAAAGTCCTACATTCAACGCTGGTCTAGTAAGAATTTGCAATAAACTATCTAAGTTAATTAATGCTGATTCTTCCTCGGTTTCTGGATCGTCAATTCCAGTGATTTCTAAGGTGAGAATAGCAGTTAATTGCTCCCAAGTTAACACTTGCCACAAGGGAATATCGGCAGATTCTAAGCCATTTAATAAACTGGAAATTTCGGCTTGAATACTTGTTAGGTTTTGTAAGCGATCGCCCGATATTTTCGGTAAACTAATTGCTGTAGATTCTAAACAGCGCAAATATAATAATAATCGTTCTGTCCGATCTTCTATCCAGACACTTGGTATACTATAAGTCCAATCTAAATTAGGTTGTAAATTTATCTCAGCAATTAGTTGAATTAACCGATCGTAACGGATAAAACCTTTAACTATTGCCTGTTCGTATTCTTCTTTAACATCTACAATGACGTAAAAATGGGGAATAAATTCTGGTAATTCGATCGCTACTCTGGGAAGGAGAATTTCTCGATCGTCTAAACTACCTTGAGCAACCAAACAAATTTTAAAATCACCAACTTCTAAGTTACAAACTCCGGGAATTAAATTAGCAATTGTTGGGTTTAAGATTGAACATTTTGCTTGATTAATCGAGAGTTCGGGAGCGGATTCACTCACCCATTCTACAAAACCAAATAAAGCTAAACTATTTAGATAAATTAGCCATCTTTGGTCAATATTTTGAATAGCATTACTGATTCTTACTGCTGACTCAATCTGTTCCGGTAAAAGCTCGATCGCTTCCGTAGATAAAGTCGTAAAATCTAAACTAATTTCAGTAGAATTGTTTGGTGAATAGCTCATAATTTTCCCTGAGTTAAACTGGTGATTAAATGAAAAGATGAAAACTTCATGTCTGCAAAACTTTCTTCAAATAATGGCAAAGTCTAGCAGTAAATAAACTTTGTTCTCGCCGATTTGGAGTAGTAGATTCTGCTTCTGCTTCATTAATTAATTGTGTAATTTGTTCGTCAAGAGCAACATCAATTTTCTGTTCCAATTGGGGTAGAAGATCGGGATTTGTGTAAGCAATTGCTTGTTGCAAAACGCTATCATGCAAGTACTTTAACATTCGTTGACGGACATCAGCACGAAATTCTTTTAATTTAAGTAAACGGCTAACTTGATACTCTTGTTCTAGTCCAATTAAACCAGCGATTTTACTCATAGATAATTGTTGACAATGAAACAAATGAATCCCAAAAATAAACTGCTGACTACTGTAATTTTTTTGTCGGGAAGTGCGCTTTAAGCGATCGCTAATTGCTGACTCTAAAGACTTATCTAAACAACTGTGAAAAGCTCTTCTGTAAGCAGTTAAAAACTCAGTTTCTTCCTCCTCTTGACTAACACTTTCTAAATTAAAATTTTCTCCACAATATAAAGGTTCAGTTTTAGCAATACCTCCGCGTATGTAAATTCGATATTCTCGTAACTTATCTGCCATATTTCGGAATTGATTCATCATTTGTCCAGATTGTAACTGAATACCAGATTTAATCTGAAAATATGAGATCATCTCAGCAATTTGGGAACTTGTCGGTGGTAAACATTGTCCACCTTTTCCTCCTGTTTGACGCAACTTTAATCTATCTCGACGATAAACAGCATGGTAAGTTTCCAAGAGTAAACTAAATTGCTGAATTTCTCCAGATGTTAAATGATGAAATTCTAAAAAAATGCGTTGTAACTGTTTATTAGTAGTATCATTTAAAATTGCCCAATCGCTGACTAAGTAAACACCATGCTGCAATAAAAAAGCATTCAATTCTCGATGATGTTTGACTAATCTAGTAATCCAGCTATTAAAACTCCCCTTGTGACAATCAAAAGTTTCTAAGATTTCCGTCGCCAGAGATTTGTATTGAAAATTTTCTCCATCAGCGATAGGTTTAACTCGCTTAGGGGAAACATCATCTAAGACAAAAGAGAATAAATCGTCGCGTGTAAAACCATGATTTTTACCAAATTGTGCTTCTAGTTGAATGCAAATTTGTTCGATTTTATTAGAAATAAAACAGCGCAAACAACCTTCCGCTAACGCAGATCGATCGCTTTCATGCAGCAAGTGTAACAGACGATTTTGAATTGTGCGATCGTCCGTTTCTGCTTGACTTAACAATGTGGAAAATTGAGCTTGAAAAAATGCCTTAGCAGACTCAATCTCCTCAACTTTGCGCCTACCTGTAGCATCAAGCCTCACCAATTTCCAGTATTTTGATGCAGCTACCATAATTGCTTCATTTAATCCACATTTAATCACACTTACAATTGTCTCACCCCCTATATAAATAATAAGTATGTTGTTGCGCTTCAGCGCTATCCCAGTAGTAAGAACAGCAAAGACAGCACAACTACCTAATTGCGTTAGTAATCTTAGATATATCTGGAATAATCGTACCTATGCAGTTTTAAAAGAATTCTGAAAAACCAATAACTGTATCCCGGAAATTTCCTGGCGTACCCACATCAAAAAAGTTACCTGCAACTTCAAAAGCCAAACCACCGTCTTTACTAATCCAAGTTTGCAATGCTGCTGAAAGATCCAATTCTCCAGAAGATTGCTGTTTTTTAGCATTCTCTAAATACTCCATGAATTTACCAGGAAGTAAATAAATTCCTAAAATGCAAAAATATTGATGAGGTTTAGTTCCCGGAATCCGCAGCGTAGCTGTTTCTGTATTGAGAGAAGGTTTTTCGCGCATATCAGTTAATTCATAAATCGTAGCTTGGTTGGGAATTGCACGCACTCCCAAAACTCCTAATTGGTGAATTTCTGATTCATTGCGCCGACAAACTCCTAGTACACCTTTGCCAAATTCTAGTCCGACATTAAGCACTTGTTGGATGCAAGAAATAGGAGAATAGGACTTGTAAAGATGATCTCCCAAAAGGATGACAAAAGTTTCCGAACCAACTATTTCTTTTGCTTGCAATATTGCATCACCAAAACCACCAGGTTCTTGTTGATAAATGTACTGTAAGCGATCGCCTAACCCCTTTAAATCATTCCAAGCATTTAAAATTCGTTTTCCCGCAACAGTTTCTAAATTTTCCGTTGGTGGTTCTGTAAAATACCGGATAATTAATTCCCCATCACGCGGAGACAATACTAATATTATTTGTTCCACATTACTATTTGAAGCTTCCCGCACAATCCAATCTACAACTGGACGCAATGTTCCGTCTCTTCCCGGAATTGGTAACAATGCTTTGGGAAGAACTTTAGTTGCTGGATATAATCGAGAAGCAAGTCCTGCTAAAGGAATAATAGCGTATTTTGGTTTCATAATTTATTGTTGATTAGTTATTGGTCATTTGTCATTTGTGATTTGTCATTTTCTTCTTTATCTTCTTGATTTTCTATTTCTTCTTGGTCTTTTTTATTTTCTATTTCTTCTTTGGTTTCTGGCGATTCTTCATCTTCCTTGTTTTCTATTTCTTCTTTGATTTCTGGCGGTTCTTCATCTTCCTTATTTTCTTTTTTTACCCGACGAATTGGTAAATTAGCAATTAAAGCCGAAGACCTTTCATTATTTTCAATAGAAAATACCAACTCCTCGCTTTCAAGTTCAACATAGCGAGAAATTACTTCTATAATCCCCTGTCGCATTTCCTCTAAATCTTGGGGAGAAAGTCCGGTGCGATCGTGCGCCAGAACCAATTTTAATCGCCGTTTCACCTCATCACGGCTATTATTATCGCTTCGCCATGAAAATAATTTGTCCAAAAATTCATTGAGCATAATACTTTACCCAAGAGAGAATAAAATTAGATATTCTTGATTTTTAAAGTAAAAATTTTCCCAGATCGTTAATAATCTATTATCTCCAACTTCTCAATCCCTTGGGGAGAGAAAGAGAAGAGAAACTAGTAATTTAGACTAGTCCTCTTTTTTGCGAAAAAAGCGATGCAACCGTTCCCATAAACCCTCTGGAGGAGTTTCTAAAGTGAGAAAAGGAACTTTTTCTCCTTCTAATCGACGCGCAATATTGTGATAAGCGATCGCCGCCAAAGAATTCTTCCCACTCAAAACCAAAGGTTCACCTTTATTTGTCGAAACAATTACCTTCTCATCATCCGGGACAATCCCTAATATGGGAATCGCCAAAATTTCCTGCACATCTTGCACAGACATCATATTATTTGCCTGTACCATTGCTGGACGAATTCGGTTAACAATTAAATGAATTCTCTTAATACTATGTGCTTCTAAAAGACCAATTACCCTGTCAGCATCGCGGACAGCCGAAATTTCTGGTGTAGTCACAATTACCGCTTCTTTCGCCGCAATAATTGCATTTTTAAACCCCATTTCAATTCCCGCCGGACAGTCGATCAACACATAGTCATATTTCTGCGCCAACTCAGTAACTAACTGCCTCATTTGATCGGGATTTACCGCATCTTTAGTACGATTTTGCGCCGCTGGAAGCAACGACAAATTTGGCTGACGCTTATCCTTTACTAAAGCATCTTCCAGCGTACATTCACCCGACATTACATCTAAAGCCGTATTAACAATCCGGTTTTCTAAACCTAACAACAAATCCAAATTTCGCAAACCAAAATCGGCATCCAAAACCACTATTTTATTTCCGCGAGAAGCCAAAGCCATGCCAATATTAGCAGTAGAGGTAGTTTTTCCCACCCCTCCTTTGCCAGAAGTAACAACAATAATTCGCGCCATAATAACTTAGTAAATTGGTAATAGGTAGTTGTTAGTCGAGGGAATTTCAATGAGTTTAAGAAAGATCGGGTCGTTGAAAACCTAGTGCTTTTGCAATGCGAATTCCTTTTCCTTCATCAGTCACATAAGCGACTTCTGGAGAAAATTGTGCTGGGGGATTTTCCGGTGCTCTGGCGACAAAATCAGCGATCCGAAGTTGAGTTGGTTCCATTTGCAATGCCATAATTAAGCATTCGCGCTTACCCCTTGCGCCAGCGTGAACCACACCACGCAGACGACCCCAAACTATAATGTCACCATCAGCAATTATCGAACTACCAGGATTAACATCTCCCAAAATAATCACAGTTCCAGGGTGACGAATTTCTACTCCAGAACGTAAAGTTGTTTCCAAATAAAGCGGTTCTAAAAAAGGTTGTCCGGGTGTAGTTGGAGTTAGCTGATTTTGATTAATATAGGCGATCGCAGAATCCTGTTCCACCGAATAACCAGCAGCAGCAGCAGCAACCGCAGTTTGACGGCGATTAGTTTGAACTACTTTCAACACCAGTCTACTTTCTGAGAGTGCCTCAGCAATCTCTTGTAACTGTCTTCCATCCAACAACCAACTTTCCGCAATTAAATGTACCGGAGTATTTAGTTCCCAAAACCTTTCTCCAGCACCTAAACGCTGTTTAAGTTGTAACCAAAGGTCTGACCAAACAGCAGGTGCTTCCTTTGGTTCTGTTTGCGCTGGCAAAATTAACAACAGCTTTCCTGACTCAGCTTTCAGGTGAACTTGCAACGGACTAACAGACTCAGCACCAAATTGACTCTGAGTAATCGTCTCCATTGCGGTTGGTGAAACTGCTTCCTCTGGAGTTTCAGGAAACTTTTCCAATGCCGAAGTAATAGAAGAATCGACTGTCATGTACCTCAAAGCTCTAGCAGCAAGGGATAACTAAACAAGTATAGTAGAACTTAGAGGGTCATTAGTCATTTGTCATTACTCATTGGGCAGAGTTTTTCCCTCTTCCCCACACCCCACACCCCACACCCCACTATGGCTTATAGCGATTTCACATCATTAGATCAACTAGTTTCTTTAGGTATTAGTACGCCTCGTTCCGTTGAGAAATTGATTGATTTTGAACCGATCGCCCCAACAGAATTCTTAAAACAAGCTTTACATCGATTTGTACCGCTTGCTACTGCCATTAATACAGAAAAAGCCCGTTCTGAATATTTAATTGCTCCCATTTTGAGTGAAATCGTCACAATCAACCCTCAAGTTTCATTGTTTTCCGGCAAAAATTTTACAGCAGATCCCAGTCTTGGACTGAATGGATTCGTTGATTTTCTGTTGACAAACAACACAGATAAACTAACGATCAAAACCCCAGTTATTGCAGTAATTGAAGCTAAAAACGAAAATATTAATGAGGGTTTGGCTCAATGTATTGCCACGATGTATGCTGCTTATTTAGTTAATCGCCGCAACTCGAACCTTGACAAAAAAACCGTTTATGGCACAGTCACTACAGGTCAAGTTTGGCGGTTTTTAGCTCTCACCTCTGATTTAGAAGTTTTCATCGATTTTAGCGATCGCTACCTCACACCAATTGAAGAACTTCTTGGTTTATTAAATGCCTTTGTACAAATTAACTAATTTTTATCTTTTTCGCTTCTTCTTTCTCTTTCCTTCGTGTCCTTCGCGTCCTTCGCGGTTCAAAAAAAATTTTATTCACGAATACATAGAACCCCAACTTCCAAGAAGTCGGGGTTCTCACTAATCTTAAATTCTTAGAACGCAGATTAATCAATGAAACATCTCGACTTTTGCAAGATACTCACAACTAAGGAGAGAAAACAACTTTTTCCCAATCCCCAGTCCCCAGTACCCAGTCCCCAAAAATTAACCGACTAACTCTTTCACCTTAGCCATAATTCCCGAAGGATCGATACCTTGGTAAGGGAACTGTTCCCACAAACCGCCGCAACCTTCTTGGTGAACTCCTAAATAACCATACTTCGGAGTCAAACCTCGTTCTAGCAACCAGGAACCCAAACGACTACCTAAACCAGTGCGACGATTGAAAGATTCTACCACTAAAACGAAAGGCGCTTTGCCAACTTTCGCCAACATTTCCTCATCAACAACATTTAAAGTAGGTTTATTAATTAAACCCACATCAATACCTTCTTGCTTCAACCGTTCCACCGCATCTAAAGAACGATACAAAGTATCACCAAAACTGATAATATAACCCGCAGAACCTTCGCGGATCACCTCATCTTTCCCCGAAACAAACTTGTAATCTCCGCCAAATAATTCGTTACCATTACCATCAAGAATCATTGGTACTTTGGAACGAGTGGAGAAGATAAAGCGCAAACCTCGATCGAAAAACACTGACTCCACACAAGCAGTCATTTGGTTAGCATCAGCAGGGAAATATAACCGAGTTTCGTAACCATCATCTAACCCATTATCGGCAAACATATTGTTTAAACCGAAGTGACAGGTATTATCTGCCATATCGTCAATACCGGAATGGGAGAAATGGCAAAGCAAGTTAGAATAATTTAACCGCGCCATTGTGATTTCGGAAATACACATTTCTAAGAAGGCGCTGAAAGTTCCCATAATTCCTTGCTTGCCTTCTTCCATGCCAAAACCCGCTGCTGCTGAGATATTTCCCCGTTCCATAATTCCCGCAGCAACGAAGATTTCTGGATAAGCATCATGGATTTTTTTCAACCCACAAGAACCTTCCAAATCACTATCAATACAAACTACTTTTTCTTTGCGTTCTTCTGGAGTAAATTTACTGAGAACAGAAACTACTGCATCTCCGAAAACATTGCGGTTAGAACCCAATTTGTCGCTAGAACCAATGAAGGTGTAATCGTTTTTAGGTGCAACAACATTTTTCAGGAAATCTACAGCATCAGTTAAACCGCGAGATTCTAAATATTGTAGGGCTAACTTGACGGAAATTACATCATGTCCGTGAGTGGAACCTTCTAAACCTTCAATTCCCACACACATAGGACGCTTGTTGACAACTGCCACAGGGCCATCAGTATTGATAGCTTCACAGATGCGACGATATAAATCATCAATATCTTCGCCGTCGCCTTCTAAAATTGTTAGTCCGTGTCCTGCTAAAGTTTTGGCAACGCTGAAACCAGGGAGGTAGTTGGAAGGGTGTCCGGCGATCGTTACATCATTATCATCTAAAATCAGTTTGACATTCAAACCCTGCCCTACCGCCAAACGTGCAGCTTCGGCATCATTCCCTTCTTGCTGAGAACCATCAGAACCCAAACAAAATACTACTTTACCGGGATGAGCCATTGCCACACCGTTAACATAAGGCCACATATGCCCTAGTCTACCGGAACTAAATTTTACTCCGGGGGTGAGTCCGAGTTCTGGGTGTCCGGGTAGTTTGGCGTGTGCTTCCCGGTAGCGAGTCAGCTGTTCTGCTGGCATATCGCCATTTAATACTGCCATTAAATATTGAGTAGCTACGCGGTGTCCTGCTTCATCAAAAAAGATGGGGACAAATTTATCAGCTGCACCCCGGAATAAAGCATCCAGGATCATTACTTCTGGTACTGTATCGTAAGGGCCGCCAGTGTGTCCGCCAACTCCGCGTGCTGCACCTGTGGCTGTGAAAAAGACGATCGCATCACGGCAAAGCTGTATATTAGCTCTTAGAGCCTCCCGTTGTTCATCCGTTAAAGTAGGATTTGAAGCATCCAGTGTTATCCGTTTGTAAGCGTCAAGGTTAATGGGAAAGCGAACTTGAGCGACAGTCATGTTTAATTTTCCTGAATGTTGGTGAGGGCAGTGGACAAGCACAATTTTTTACTGGCATCCACCTACAACAAAGAGTAATGGTTAGGGGGACTTATGCCAAGAGTTGATGGGAAAATTAGGGACTGGGGACTGGGGACTGGGGACTGGGGACTAGTTAGTTAGTAGGGTGCGTTAGTGATAGCGTAACGCACCCTCTCCACTGTAATGGTTAAAGAAATATCACAATTGTGCCTAAGTCCTAGTCTTGTCCTGTCAAGTAAAATATGCTACTTTTAAGTAGCATATTTAAAATAGTACTTATGTTTCAACAGCTATCACTATTTGAGCTAGATATCGACAATAATGAAAAGTGTTTTCATCGGAATATTCGAGAGTCTGGTTTTGATTATCAGGAAGTAGATATTGGGGATATTACCTTCAAAGCTGGACAAGTTGAATCTGTGCATAGATGGTATCGGCTGACTCCAAGTTATTCACCAGGTTTAGTAAGATTTTTGATGAAGGAATTTCAAATTACTAGAGAGCATTTTGTAGTCGATCCCTTTAGCGGTAGAGGGACAACATCTATAGAGTGCCAAAAAAAGGGAATAAAAACGATCGGAATTGAAATTAACCCATTATTGCAACAAGTTGGTAGTAAATCTTTGCAGTGGAATACAAGTCATCTTCATTTATTTGAGAAATACCTGACGGAAGTATCTAGTGCGATCGAGCAATACAAAGAATCATCTCTTGAAGATGTTGTCACTGCCTTTAATACAAATATTCCGATTATTCACAATGTATTTAGATGGTGGAGAAAGTATGCTCTCAAAGATTTGATTATCTGTCGTCAAGTCATGTTAAAACCGGAATACTTCCCCATTAAAAATTATGTATGGTTAGCGTTAAACAAAGCCTGTTTAGATTGTGCAAATATTCACCGAAATCACCCAACAATTACTTTTGATGATGAGCATAAAAGAGAAATTGATGTTATTTACGAGGTAAGTCTTAATTTAAGGATAATACATGATGATTTAATGAATCTGAATAGCGAAGAAATCTTATTTTCTGAACTTGGCTCAATTAAATTAGGCAACTCAACTACTAATTTGCTGCAACAAATTAATCATCCTGTTGATTTTATAATTACATCACCTCCTTATCCAAATCGTTATAGTTACGTTCATCAAACTAGACCACAATTGCACTTTATGGAAGTTTTAGATAATGTGAGACAAGCCACAGAAATAGACTTACAGGCAGTGGGTGGAACTTGGGGTAGAGCTACATCCATTTTACAGAATGAATTGCTGGAAGTTCCAGAGGAAATTAAATCCTATCTTTGCTATTACGAAGAACTGAAAAATAAAAGTATTTTGATGTGTAATTACGCTACAAAATACTTTATTGATATGTGGAAACACATAAAATTGCTCAAGGAAATTAAGGCAACTAGATTTCGGGGTGCATATATCGTCGGAAATTCTAGACTTTCAGGTGTGGAAATATTTACTGAATCTATCTTAGGTAAACTTTTCAGACATGAAGGGTTTGAAGTCGAAAAAATCATCTCTTTTAGAAAGAGAGGAGGGAAAAAACGGCTTTATGAGACAGCTGTTTGCATTAGAAGTTAGAAAGAATATTATCTATTTCTGCTTTGAGAATCTGAGAATTATTCTCTAAGAAGTTGTAGAGGTTGAAACCAGTGATTGATTCGACTAAATTAAAGCTACTCATCCCTTGGTAAAGCTCCCAACTCTTAGATAATCTAACTAAGGGACTTCTTAGAGAGGTGTTGCAAAAAACTAACATTACAGGTAGAATATTGTAAGATTTCAATGCTAAAGACATATCATAGTCAGCTTGAATTCTTTTTGAATCACCAATTTGATAGCAAGAACGGACTTCAAAACCTATTCCTTGATAATCTATCCAAGCTTGAGGAATTCGCTGATTAAACTTATCTTTTTTGATTAATCCGTCTACCCTAGCAATAATGTATCTCTCGTCATCTAATCCTAAAGTACCAAAAGCTGGATCGCGTGCTATTAATTGTTTAAATTCCTCCCGATTATTTATACCTGGATAACTTTTGTATGGGTTAAATTCTAGGACTTTCCTAAGATTAGTTATCGCTAGTTCAAGTAGTCTGGTTTCATCTATCACTTTCAATGCTCCTGGTTATCAATATCTTTGTCAAATAGTTCTTTAGCTGTAACATGAAGAGCATCAGCTAACCGCAGTATATTGAGCAAACTAATGTTTCTTTCACCTCTTTCAACAGCACCAACGTATGTTCGGTGCAGATTAGCTTTATCTGCGAGATCATCTTGTGATATTCCTAAACGTTTTCTGAAATAACGAACTCGCAGTCCAAAAGCTTTTACTCTGTTATCCATGACTGCTGACTTTCTATTTTTAGATGATTAATTGTTAGCTTACCGTAATCAGCTTCGCCTAAAATAAAGCTAAAGCAAAGTTTTTGATTAAGCTAACTGCGCTATGCCTGAAATCGTTGAGATTCCGATCGAACTTACCCATTTCCAACTTCCCCAAGCAGTACAAGCACGCTTACAATTTTTGTTAGATCGTCAAGATGAAGGCAATACATTGTCTCTCAAGCAGAACGACAGGAAGCAGAAGGACTTGTGGAATTGGCAGAATTTTTATCTTTGTTGCGTTTGCGATCGACAAGAGTAATCAAATGAACCCAGATGAGTGCGATTAGGCAATATGCTTGAATTGATACTTCCCATCTATAACTTCAACTAAAATAATTAACCCACGCCCTGCCGACTTAGCAAATTTTAAAGCTAAATAAGCCTCGACAGCGTTTCTACCAATACCTACAGAAAATGATGCAGCCATCTCTGCTCGACTAGAAATAATTTGTTCTACAAAAGCCTGATAATCTGCTACTTCAACTAAGAGATTATCGCCACCTTGCAAGTAAGTCTTTCCACCAATATTTTCAGAAAATGAACGCATCTTGTTAACAGATTCATTGATTAAATGACTGTAGGTGACTAACTCATCTAGTTCACTAGATATAATCAGTTTCTCTATCTTTCTACCTACCAAATCGCCATCAACTGCTATAAAAAATGTTTCTATAATCATCGTGCCAAAAGCCTTTTCCAAAATGCTTCACTAGCTTTTGCACATCGAAAGATTTCTAAAGCTAAATTTATACAAACTCTGACTTCATTAGCCTCAAACTTATGGTGTGATATCCCTGCATGAGCCGAAATATTTCTAAACATTCTCAAGGGTGTTAGTAGACCGGGAACCGTTAATATTGATTCTAAATCCTTATCAATATAACCTCTTTGCTTACTGCTTTTCTCAGAATATTGTCTAAAGAAAAACGTAATGGCTCCTAGTGGATCTTTTTGTCTCACTAAATCAATCTCGAAATCATTAGCAAATTTTTGTGCTGGTGAGTAACTTATTAGAAAATATAGAAGTTCGTTGATAAATACTTCACTAGAGGTCGTTGCATCTGCCACTGCGCTACGAAAATTGTCACCTTGAAAAAAAGAAAATATACTTTTTCTCAAATCCTTGCTTATTTTGTAGAGAAAAGAATTTTCATTAACTCCAACAAATATTGTCTCAATTTCTTCAAGATAAAAGATTAGATCAAAGTAACTCAATCGAGAGAGGTTTGAAATTCCTGTAAAAGGGGGCAATTTAACATATTCATAGTGTTGTCCCCACACTGGATTTTCAGGTATTTCTGAGGGTGGAAACAGCAAAGAGATGTAGTAAATATTATTTATTCTTAGCAAACTAGCAGTAAGGTAAAGTTGAGCAGTGACAGCCTTTTGACCATTGGTAAGATCTACATATTTATAGGCATCTTCTCTAAAGACTGCGGTAAAATCTTCAGTTGTACCGAGTCCATCACTAGTTAAACGAACTTGCTCTATTCTGATATGTCCTAAAAATTGTTCGTATATTTTGACTTGCTCAGTAAAAAGATTATCTTTTAGCGTTTCAGTTGATGAAAAAAGGACAACTTTTGATATAGGAAGGCTTCCATTTTGTTCAGTTAAGGTTTTGATAGCGATTGCTACAAGCTTGACAGTGTTAAGATTTGTATTCCCACAGGTATATAAAACAGCCATATTGCTAACTCTTTGCCTTGCTCATAAGTTTTCCACGCTCAGCCTATTCTTTTATTTCAATTAAGCCGTAATAGACAACGTGAATGGTTTTAAATATTTACTAATTCAGCTATTGTCTCATAAAATGCGATCTAACACAACTGTTGGTCATTTCATCCTATATCAAATTTATTATAAGGAAGGGTGCGTTACGTTGCACTAACGCACCCTACGAAATTTGGGGTTATTTTGATAATCGGCGATAAACTGTGGCTAAAGCATCAGCGTCTCCTACATTTCCGGGGAACAAAACTACTGGTAAGTTGGGAAATTGGGGATGGTTTTCCGGGGTTCTTACCATTGAACAACCTGCTAAAATTTGCCCTAACAATCTTGCTGATGTTAAAGCTAAACCTGTACTTAAAACATCGTTTGAGGTAATCCCACCTTTACTGATTAAAAAACCAATATCTTTGGGTAAACCTCGCACTATATCCATTAGTAAACTGGAAACTTCTACGCCAAATTTTAACCGAGTTTCGGTGTCGGGAAAGGTGAGTTCTTGACGACTGGTGTAAACTACGGGAGTTTTCCCTTCGTTGTGAACATTACGCACAGTTTGCAATGTCTTTTCTAACAAAGCTGCACGATGATCCCCCCTTTGTCCCCCCTTACCAAGGGGGGAAACTGTTTCTCCCCCCTTGGTAAGGGGGGGTAGGGGGGGATCATCATCTAATAAGTGAGAAACGTCTACTTCAATTCCTACAATACCGGGTTCTTGTAAGAGTTTTTCCAATTGTTCGGTTGTTTTCTTCACATGGGAACCAACTATTACTGCGCCTGGTTTCCCTTCTCTGACATATTCTGCCATATCTTCAGCGGCGATCGGTTGCGGAGGCAAAGCCGCTAATGCTGTTAAAATGCTGGCAGCACTGCGAAAGAGAAAACGTTTCCCTTGACTTGCTGCGGTGAGAATGTCAGCGGCGAACTTGTTTAAATCTGCTTGAGTTTCGCCATCGACAACGCCACATTGATTTCCCGAAAGTTGCATTAATCTGTCTACACTTCCCTTGGGAATGTCTTTTAAAAGAAATCTGACTACCGTATTTGCGGAAATTCTGCCTTTGGTTTTTTCTTCGACGTACATCGGCAAGTAACTGTGATGATAGGCGAAAACGGAATCTTTGGCAAATTCGGTTTGATGGACTGGAGTAGGAACGCCGTTAACTATCAAATAGTGTACGCTGTCGATCGTGATTCGACCACCCTCGAAAAATGCGGGAACGAGAAAATGTGCGTCAAAAGGGCCCAGTTCTTCCGCAATTACATCCGTTTCTACGGGATAATGTCCCCGTAAGGTGGAGTCGGAACGACTGACGACGAGAAAATCTTGAATCTTTTCTGCTTCTATGGCAATTTTCAGGTTATGGCAAACTTCTCGCGTGACTTGCGCCGCTGCTTCTGGTGTTAGTGCCCTGGTGTTGGTTAAAACAAAGAAGATTGGCGAGTCGTCTGTTAACCCCAGTCGCAAGGTGTCTACATCCCAGCGTGTCAACAACAAACAGCTGTGGACGGTTTGCGAGCCAGTGGGGTCATCATCGAGGACAATAATTTTAGGTTTGCTGGACATTTTTCACTTTAACGCTGATTTAGCAATTTTCTCATTTCTTCTTGTACAGTAAGGCTAATTTGCACAGACTCGTTGAGTAATCTTCCATATTCGTTGGCGTTAGCATTGATTTGTAAGGCTTGTAGTGCTGCTAGGTTGTTGGTTAAAAGTTCGGTGTTAGTGGGGAGTAAGTGTTTATTTTCGCGCAAAATGCGATCGCTCTTCAACGCCCGCACCAAATCTTCTCGCGTCAGTTGCAATGCAGCAATCACTTTTTTTCTCTCGTCTAAACTACTGCTGGAGTCGCTGACTGTTTCCAGTTGGTATTTGATATCTATCGCTTTGACAACGGCGTGATATTTATCAATTTCGTCTAGCAAGTTTACTAGTAAGTCTGGACTATGCTTTTTTAACCAAATCAACCGCCCAACTACGATGACAATGGGAAATAAAACCATCAACAAAATTGCCCATTTTAATGATGCGCCTCTGGCAGGTAAAATAATAAATACATAAACAACTCCCAAAAGAATTGGTGTCAGCGCTAAGGCAATAGAAATTTCATTTAACCAAAATGTCCATTTCTTACTAGATTCCCGCAAAGTCGAAGGTCGAAAAATATCTTCAGGGTCAATTCCAGTTAAATGTTTGATTTCCCCGACAGAAATTTCTAAGCCCAATAAATCCTGCTGTAAAAAGTTGCTTCTACTCATTAAATTGCTCACCCTTTAAATGTTTCATTTCATCTTGAATACTCATACCAATCTGTAATGCTTCATTTAAAATTCTGCCGTATTCGCTTGCTTTCTCATCTACCTGTAATGCAGTTAAAGCTTTTAAGTTATTAGCAAATAGATCGGGATTTAAATTAATAAATGCTTGGTTTTCTCTGATAATTTTTTCTGTTTTTAAAGCACGGACTATATCTTCTCGCGTTAACCGCAAAGCTTGGATGACTCGTTCTCTATCTTTTAATTTTACTCCCGGATTTCCAGCCGCTTCAATTTGGTCATTAATATCGATGCTTTTAATTACTGAATTATATCGTTCTACGTCGTCAATTAAACTAACAAAATGCTTATTTTTTCGAGTTATAAATATTTTTTTGAAATCTTCAAATACTAAAGCAATAGCAAAAAATAAATGAATGATAATTAATATTATTCGGTAAGTTGGAAAACATAAAATTAGTAATAAACAACTGAGTATCAGTAATACTAAAACCACAATTGAAGTGAAAACTTCCTGAAACACTTTCCGCAATTTAAAAGGTCTAATTACTGCATTTACACTTATGCCACTAAGGGCTTTTAACTCTCCTTTAGTAATTTCTAAACCCTGTAAATCAGGCTGCATCACTGTATGTGTTTTTTTCATTCGTTGCCAGTGTTTAATCATAGAAGGCAATACTATTTTATGTAATCTTATGGTTATAATATAGGGGTTAACTATTAATTTTAGTTAACCCTTTATTTATTGAGCAAAACATTTACCAAAGGGCGCGAATACGTCTTTCATTAGTCGTATCTTGAGCTACACAACTGTCAAAAACCACTTGATTTTCGACTTGGATAAATGCTTCATTTCCTTTGGTAAAAAGAGTAGTCCGATCGTCAGTATAACGAACACCAGAACCAGAGGGAACTTGCTTGAGAGTTAAGGTTTCATTTTCACCTAACTTAAGTTGTGCTGTTTCCGGTGAATATTCTGCTTCAAAGGTTTTACCGTTGTGGCATTGATAGCGGTAGACTTGCTGTTGTTCGGCGGTTGCTGGTAAACTGGCGATCGCCACAACTGCTGGTAGTAGAAAAGCTGCGAATTTGATTGTTTTCATAACTTTACGCACCTGCACACCGCAGTTTTAAGTTACTACTCTAGCTTACGATCGCTTTTGCCAAAAGTGGGTAATTTCTTAGGAAATATTTAGCTAATCCAAACTAAGCCTCAAAAAATTCTTCGGCTTTTTGCCGATGTTCTTCCGTAATATTACCGCTGATAGCTGCAAGTGCCGTTGTCATCACAACCAAATCATCAGTAAAACCAAGTCCTGCTATCCAATCTGGTATAGCATCTTCTGGTAAGAATAAATAAGCTAAGGCAGCAGCAATTATACCTTTAACATAGGTTGGTGTTTCTGAGTCTTTCATGCAATAATACATGGCGATCGCATCTTTGCTAAAAGGCAAATTCCCCACTGTGGATTTAAGATTACTAAGAAAGTCATCCAGATGGATTTTTTTAGGGATTTTGCCTTTTTTAACATCTTTAATTGCACCACTTAAGACTGAAGCAACTAATTGCACTGGTTTGCTGCCTAGATTTTTCAAATTCTCACCAGCACCATCTAACTCGGCGTTAACTGTTTGAGAGCTTTTTGTTGTTTTTTTTTAGCTTTTTTAGCTGCTTTTTTAGCTTCTTTCTCAGCTTTTTTCGTTTCTTTTTTAGCTTTTTTCTCTACCTTATTCGCTTCTTTTTCAGCTTGCTTTAAAGCTTTTTTCCCAGGTTCTAATACTTTATCTTCAGCTTGTTCTTTTACCTCTTCTACAACTTGGGATGCTTTTTTAATAGTTCCATCGACTAGTGATTCAATATTCATGACTTAACCTCGCTTATTAACAAAATTTTCCCTTCCTGTTTTTCAAAAGGGTGTATTGTTAACCTTAGCTTAACTTAAAAGCAAATGGTTTCTTCCCAAAGTTAAAAACTAAAAATCATACTTATAGATGAAGTAAATAAATTTGATTGAATTGAAAATTATTACTTTTGATAGTTGACGGAAAAATTGTATAGTTTTAGCGATCGCTAATATTAACGATGATGAAGAGTGCGATCGCTGGAAAGAGCAAATCCAAACTTTCCTAAATTTAGCAAGCAGAATTAGCTTTGTAATTCTGAATTTACATAGGGGTCTACATTAGGATTTTGATAGGGTTTAGGATCGGAACTGACGTAAGGTTCTACGTTAGGATCTTCAAAAATTTTCGGTTCACGATCGGTGTAAGGCTCAACATTAGGATCTTTGTAAGTCGCAGGATTTGGATCGGTATAAGGTCGAAGATTTGGATCTTTTTCTGGCGCTGCTTTTGGACGCTTTGGACGAAGTTTTAACATAATTACTCTCCTTTGCTTTTACATTGATCTTAAGAGAGTTTATCAAGCATATTCCTCTTTCGTAGGGTATTATTATGCTCTGTTTGTTAATCTATCCAAAGAAATAGAAGCTTATAAAAATTAACTTATCTGGATATTATACGTATATTTAGGCATATAAATTTCTAATTTGTAATTAATGAAAGCAGTTTGGCTTCTTGCTTCCTCTAACCACCACGTTCTTGTCTCAATTCTTCAATCAAATCTCGCATTGCTTCTAAAGTTCTTTGTGCCATATGTGCTGAACGTCAATGTTATCTGATTGGGATGTCATAATTTGTCTCTTTTTTGAGGAGCTCTTTTGTAAGTTAATTAATAATTACTCCTACCTAGTTTAACCCACATACCGCCTTTCCAACCATCTTTCCAAATCTGACAAACTATTAAAATCTAATAAATCTTCTGCTAAATTTTCCAAATTTTGCACAGATAAATTTTCAATTTGGCTAGTTATTACCTCGGAAATTTCTCCAAAACGCTTTTTCAGTAAACGCATAACTAAAGCGATCGCTTCCGTGATGCGCCCTTGTTCTCTGCCTTGTTCTCTGCCTTGTTCTCTGCCTTGTTCTATAGCATAAGTCAGTCGCCCTCTCTCATCTTGTAGAATCATCGCTCGCCGCTCTACTGATTCTAATTCTTCTACTGTCATATTCGCTTGATTGGCAATATTTAATGCTAATTCGATCTCGCTGACTTCTCCTAATTTTTCTGGGATTTCCTGCAAAGTTACTGCTTCTTTAATAAAATAAATCCATCGATCGCTTAAACTTGTTAACTCCGATAAATCTTTCTTAAATTTCGGTAACTCTATAAATATTAGCTGCAATTCAGGATCGGGATAGGCAAATTTTTTTGTCTTCTCCTGAAACACAAATTGAGTGATTACATCCTCAGTTTGGTTAAATAGGATAAAATCGACGATCGTCACGCCAATTACTGGGGTAAGACGAAAATAGTTTTCGCCAACTCCTAATTGATTTGTATAAGCTTTCCCCACATTATAAATCACCCTTTTGCTGAAAGCAGTCACTCGCGCTATTTGCATTTCTATGAGTACAACTGAGCCATCATTTAAAATGGCTTTGACATCTAAATAAGTTTCTTTTAAGCTGAGAACTTGACCGGGATTATAGGGGTTAACGATTGTTAAGGATTGAATGACTTTCTCGCCTTCATAAATAATCGCATTGAGAAAGCTGATTAAAATTACTTGACTTTGTGAGGAACCAAAGATTTTTTTAAAGGCATAATCGACCTTGGGACTGATAAATCTCATTTTTTTTCTCCTAATTTGATCGCACTTTTTGGTTTGGCATTTATTTTGGATAGGGAAGGAATTATTTTTCACTTGTTAGGCATTTTTATTATAGCAATATTATGGTTAAAACAAGATCGCAAATGATATCGATCGAGCAATTAAACGGAAAGAGCAATTTGAAAAGCATTTCATAGCAATTTGACCCCTTCTACACGACCCAATTTAGCATCAAAAGAAGCAGTTTCTTGGCATCCAGCTAGTTGATTGAGTCGGGTAATTAGGTAGTCGGAAAAATCTGCATTACCAGATTTCATGTGTTCGATAGTATCCAGTCCTTTCAAGCTGACTCTCTTGCACACTCAGAAATCGCTTCTTCCATTTCTTCTAAAGAAATAGCTTTTCTACCTTCTTCATACAACATTCCAGATAATTTTCGCACATCAATTTTGGCTGTTTCTTTATGTTGTACTTGTTGAGTTGGCATTTTTTGCTTGAGTTGTGCTATTTTTTCCTCAATTTTAGCTTGTCGTTCTGGTGAAATATCTTTAATTAATTCGTTAAATTTATGATGTCCTTTCATAATAAGCCCTCCTGTTTGGACAATTTTATCGTAAACTACAATGATTCTACAGTTGGAGAGGGCGATCGCACTCTTCAACCCATTCCTTTAAAGCATTCCTCGATTAGAAAAACTACGGCTTTCATAAATTTCTTTAATGATTTCTTCATCGGTGCGATCGTCCTCCCAAGCGCCAATATCTTCCATAATTTTTTCCAGTTTTCCATGTTTTTCTTGTACATATTGGGATTAGCCTACATAAGCTGCCAGCTTTCTCTCAAAGAAATTCTTCATCGAATCTTTAGGTATTAAGGCATTAGAACCTTCAGTTTCAGACAAACCTTTTCTAGCATCTAGCCAAGGATCTTCACGATGAGTCATAGTAGCTAAAGCTGCGCCATCATATCGTCCGTAAGCTTCTACAATTTGTTTGATAAACTCTATTTTTTCTGGTTCTAGTTCGGGAAACTCAAATTCTTCTTGAATGCTTTTCCATCCATAATCCTTGAATTTATCATACAAAGCACGAATCACAGGCTCATAAGTCCAAGCTTCAAAATCTTCTTCAAATAGTGCTTCTCCATCGTGAGTAGCCAGATAAATACCTTGGACATAATAACAAAGCTTTTGCAGTTTCATCGGTGTTAGGCTTTCTTGAAAAACTTCTCTATGATGGAGAATGATTAGGCTGATAATTTTTGTAAGATTTTCAGAAATCATATTAAAGTCCTCTTTGATTTTCATCAGTGTGCGTGTATTGCCAACTATCTAATGTTTCCACTTTGAACAATTTTATCGTAAACTTAACTGGAGAGTAAACAGAAAATAACGATGACAAATGATGCACTAAAAATTATTCATAAAATGATAGCGATCAATCCTAAAATAGAGGAAATGGTGCAGGAATCATCTCTTAATGCGGTCTAACATTCCCACTCACCGGATGCAGGCAACCTTTACACTTCACCAACAAACTGACTTCTTTCTGGTGCAGCAAGCTTGTTAGCTATCTTCTTTATTACCTCACATTGAAAGTCGGAAATCCTCAATTTTCTGTTTAATTATTTCCTCTGGTGGACCATTGGAGGATTTATTGAGCAGCATTTGCTCAACATCTCTGTCTGAGACAACAATAATTAGCTTTCTATGAATTGTCCACTGTTCCCTTAAAGTACATTCACAGCCATTATCGATGCTATCACGACAAAATATAATGCCAAAGAGACCAGCCCCATGAGGTTTGAGATAATTTGCAATTTGAAGAGCTTCCTTCTTACCTACATCATTTTTGTAGTTCTTAGCATCAACCACAATGTAATCAGCTTGATAGGTTGTTCGTAAAAAATGCCAAAATCCTGATTCAGCATAATTTGTAAGAATATAATCACGCCGATTTACTTGTTCTGCATCCGAACGTTCTGAGATAGGAGTAGATAAAGGTGGACAGAAAAGACGTTCTAAAATTTCGCCAATTATTTTTTGATACTTTGACCAATCTTCTTTACCGGGTTGGCAATTTCTTAATTTCTGAATAAGTATTTCTTCTGGCGATTGTTGTTTTTTTGCAAGAGCAGCTAGCAGGATAGGCTGAAAAACAGGATGTTCAACATAAGGAATTTCATTCTCAAAGCGTTGGCTCAAAAATGGAATATCCCAAACTTCTATTCCTTGAGCTTCTATAGCTTCAATGGTTTTCTTAGGTAAAGTTCCTGGAAATGCAAGTGCTAATCTTTTCCCTTCAATAAGAGTGTGATATGTTTTAAGTTGAGTCAGCATATCTTCAATCCGCCTAAGACTAAAACCTCTTTGAGACTTGCACTCTATATAAACTTCACTCCAGTTATTATTCTTAATTTCCTGTGCAAAGATATCAATCCTTTTAGCATAAGCTGCTTGCCCATAACCAAGCGAAATCTCCTGCTGAACTTCTGAAAAAGTGCTATTCATTCGTAGTAAGCAAACTAAATAGTCAACAAATTCATATTCACGTAAATCTGTGACATAAAAATTGCATTCTGGACAAACAATTCTTAAATTGTCTAAATCAGATTTTCCCCCACGACTAACTGGTTTTATATGCTCGATCCGCAAGAGCCGCAAGTCCATGAGCAAAGTCTTTCCACAGATAGAACAGGTGGAGCCATCTCGTTCTATTAATTTTAGTTTCAAGTCATCCCATCTAGTCATTAGAAATCAACCGATAACCCTTAAGTTTCTAGGCTTGCTAACTCTTTTTTAAACAAATAAGTTGCTAACGTTTTCTGGCAGATTGAGAGCTAATATTACCTTGAATAGTAATAATCACAATTATATCAAAATTAAAGTCAATCCATAAGCACTAAATACGCCTCTGCAACCATCTTTCCAAATCTGAAAAACTGTTAAAATCTAATAAATCTTCTGCTAAATTTTCCACATTTTGAACAGATAAGTTTTCAATTTGACTGGTTATTACCTCGGAAATTTCTCCAAAACGCTTTTTCAGTAAACGCATAACTAAAGCGATCGCTTCCGTGACGCGCCCTTGTTCTCTGCTTTCTTCCATAGCATAAGTCAGTCGCCCTCTCTCATCTTGTAGAATCATCGCTCGCCGCTCTACTAATTCTAATTCGTCTACTGTCATGTTTGCTTGATTGGCAATATTTAATGCTAGCTCGATTTCGCTGACTTCTCCTAATCTTTCTGGGATTTCCTGCAAAGTTACTGCTTCTTTAATAAAATAAATCCACCGATCGCTTAAACTTGTTAACTCCGATAAATCTTTCTTAAATTTCGGTAACTCTATAAATATTAGCTGCAATTCAGGATCGGGATAGGCAAATTTTTTTGTCTTCTCCTGAAACACAAATTGAGTGATTACATCCTCAGTTTGGTTAAATAGGATAAAATCGACGATCGTCACGCCAATTACTGGGGTAAGACGAAAATAGTTTTCGCCAACTCCTAATTGATTTGTATAAGCTTTCCCCACATTATAAATCACCCTTTTGCTGAAAGCAGTCACTCGCGCTATTTGCATTTCTATGAGTACAACTGAGCCATCATTTAAAATGGCTTTGACATCTAAATAAGTTTCTTTTAAGCTGAGAACTTGACCGGGATTATAGGGGTTAACGATTGTTAAGGATTGAATGACTTTCTCGCCTTCATAAATAATCGCATTGAGAAAGCTGATTAAAATTACTTGACTTTGTGAGGAACCAAAGATTTTTTTAAAGGCATAATCGACCTTGGGACTGATAAATCTCATTTTTTTTCTCCCTTTTTAGCCTGGTAATCGGTAGTAGGAATTTTATTGCGATCGCACTGAATGGATTTTTTCAGATAAACTTTAATACCAAACTGGGTTAAATACCCTGGTTATTCTTTAGTCCGCGTAGGCGGACTTTGTTTGTGTAGACGCGATTTCAATCGCCATCAGATATAGGGGTAACTTTTCAACAATTGAATCTAAAAAAGTATTTCCAACTAAATTTTATCTCCTTTTCTGCTAATTGTCATATCATATCCGGTTAATTACCTATAATGTAGAGACGTTATATATAACGTCTCTACAGGGTTTTGGATTAAGAATATTATGGCTGATCGATCGGACATAATATCAGCCCCCACCCGGAAACCCAGGCGGGGGCATTTTCAAAAGTTAAAAAACTTAGTGGATTAATTCGATCGCTCTCTTAGTCAACGCCGAAGCAGTCAACCCATTAAACGCCATTAATTCACCAGCAGAAGCAGTAGTTTCTCCCCGCTTCCAAGCGAAAGTATCGCGTTTAGAATTACTGCGTAACATAATAGGTTCTAACATTCCAGAAGCGCCACCAGTTACACCAATTAACGCATCTCCATCAAAGATTTCGGCAAACTTTTCATCGCTCAAAAATTCACCATCTGCTTCCGAACAAGTATCCCAAGCAACATCAGTTGGACGATACAAACGGCGGGGATTGATAATAGAAACAATCTTCGCGCCAATACCTTCATTTTCTAAGAAAGTTGCCGCTTCAAATACTGGCATTAATGTCATATCGCCCACAACTGCAAACACAACTTTCTTACTCCCCCCTTGATTAAGGGGGGTTTGGGGGGGATCGACTTCATGCAACACGACTGCGCCATCTTTTAAACCTTGGCGTGTTTGTTCAAAAGTAGTGCGAATTGGTAAAGGTGATTTACTTGCAGTAATCACAATTCCCTTGTTTTTTGTGGTTAAAGCCCACTCATAACAGGCTTGAATACTGTTAGCATCAGGTGGGAATAATGGGAACACATTGCCATTTCGCATCATTGCCGCAAAATATGCTTCAATTTCCGGGCGTTGGTGTGTCCAACCGTTGCGTCCTTGCTCTAATGCACCAGCAGTAAATAAGGTAATTGTGGAAGGAGTTTGACGGCGTAATTCTGCCATTGCTTGAGTAACAGTTTGCCAAATTGGTAAACCATTGATGGCAAAAGATTCGTAAGAACACCATAAAGTTCTGGCACCCATTAAAGATAATCCAACTGCCAAACCTGCACAAGCATCTTCACTCAAAGGTTCGTAAACTTGACCGTTTGGTGATTGGTTGTAAAGGTCATCTGTGGTGGGGTGAATGATTTTTAATGCTTGGTTAATGTTGGCAATTCCTGATGCTTCGTTGCCATCAGCGTTGGTGACTAAAAATGTTCGATCGCTCAATCCAACCTTACCCACTAAAACACCCATTGCGGTAGTTGCAACTTTCGGATCTCCGCCAACAGGATATTCTTCTAAAGGCAATTGTCCTAATTCTGGCAATGGTAATTCAAATTCTGTCACAGCTGTTTTCGCCGCCGGACCACCACCAGCACGTTCGCAATTTGTTCTGACTAATTGCCAGGTTTCCGCTGTTAATGCTCGACCTTTCAAAGCATTAACAATGTGGGGTGCATCTAAAGTATCTTTGGGATAAAGGTTATGAGATTTTGCGCCGCGTGCGTGAACTCCTGCACCTTTTAATTGTTTGATAATAAATGCAGTTAATTTGCCACTAAAAGCAGATTTTGCCGCTTTATCAACACCTTCTAATACTGCTTTGGTAAATGCAAGACGTTGATCAAAAGAAAAGGCAGTGCTATCTATATAATCGCCTGTTTGATTACGATCGTCAAAATCTTTCGCATCAATTAAAATCACTTCTGCAAAACCATTTCCGCGCCAATAATCCAACATTTCCGCATTGGTTTTCGTGGAAACCATGCTGTGATGTTCCTGACTGTAACCATTCCAAATTAACACGGGTAAAAAGTTAGTAACTCCGCCAAAAGCAGTGTTGAAATGTGCCATACTGCTCATTGGGTAAGGTTCGCCCATGCCACCATCACCCATCGTAAACGGGAAAAGTTTGTCTCTGTGCAATAGTGCAGCTGCCATTGCAAAATGTTGCCCTTGTCCTAAAGGGCCAGCAGGTGCGAGAATGCCGGGAATATAACCCGAAAGATGTCCTAAAAGACCGTGTTTTTCGCGGAATCGATCGCGCAATTGTTGCACATTATAAATGTCCATGTCTTCCAAAGAGCGATCGAGAAACATCGAACTATAAAAGCCTGGGGCGTGGTGTCCAACTTCGGTGATAATATTCTTGTAGCCCAGCATAATTAATGCTGCATGAGCTTCCGCAGAACTGGCAAAACCGCCTGGGTGTCCAGAAGCTTTCGATCCGGTAATTTGTAAAGTTAAATAACGCAAAGCATCAGCTAACAAAAGAGTTTGATAAATTGCATTAGCATCACTAGGATCGGAAATTGCTGTTTTTCCCTCAGCAATTGCAGGTGTTTTACCATAAGTTTCAAAATTTGGTAGCGCTTCCCCAAAATATTGAATACCTTCACAAAAATCGGGAAATGCTGAAGTTGCTTTTGGCGTGGTTGCAGTCATGCTGAGTTCCTTATTAGTATTAAGATCGAATTTACTCGATTTAGTTAACAAAAATTTTACAACTTTTAGGTTGTCAAAATTTCAGCCTGAGAAGTTGCAAAGATAACTATGTCAAATGAGAGGCATAGAAAAATTAGTTAGGTTAAGTTAGTTGAAGTTGCAAAAATCATCTACAGCAGAGACAATGAAACAACTACAAGGCCCCCAAAGTCCAACCTTCGTACAAACACTCCAATGGGTTTTTCGCCCGATGCAGTACATGGAAGAGTGCGCCAAACGCTACGGCGACATTTTCACTATGCGACTAGGCACGGCATTTGACCCTTTAGTGTATGTCAGCAACCCCAAAGCGCTTCAGCAGATTTTGAGCAATGATACAGGAAAACAGTTTGCCGCCCCAGGTGAAACGAACATAATTTTTGAAGCTTTTTTGGGAAAGCAATCTGTGATTACCCTTGGTGGCGCACAACATCAGCGGCAGCGTCAGTTGATGATGCCTCCTTTTCATGGCGATCGAATGCGAACTTATGCCGAAACAATTGCCAAGGTGACAGAAGAAATCATGAGTCAGTGGCAAGTAGGCAAGTCTTTTTCTGTGCGAACTTCGACTCAAGCGATTACTCTGCGAGTGATTATGCAAGCGGTGTTTGGTTTATATGATGGCCCACGCGCTCAACAGTTGGAGAAACTCTTAAGCGAATTACTCGATCAAACGAGTTCTTCGTTTAGCGTTACTTTATTTTATTTTCCCTTCTTACAAAAAGATTTGGGTGCTTGGAGTCCTTGGGGTAAATTTCTTCGGATTAGGGAACAAATTGACAAACTTATTTATCAGGAAATTGGGGAACGAAGAGCAAATTTCGACCGATCGCGCACAGACATTCTCAACTTGCTAATGGCAGCAAGAGATGAAGCAGGAGAAGCGATGACTGATGAAGAGTTACGCGATGAATTGATGACTTTGTTAACCGCAGGTCATGAAACTACTGCAACTGCCTTAGCTTGGGCATTCTACTGGATTCATAAATTCCCAGAAGTCCGGGAAAAATTATTAGCAGAATTGGATACTTTAGGCGAGAATCCAGACTGCAACGCTATTTTAAAATTACCTTATCTCAATGCAGTTTACTGCGAAACTATGAGAATTTATCCTGTGGGAATGCTGACTTTTCCAAGAGTAGTGAAAGAACCTGTAAATTTAGTGGGTTACGATTTGCAACCAGGAACAATTTTAGTAGGTTCGATTTATCTGACTCATCGGCGTGAGGATTTATATCCCGAACCGGAAAAATTTAAACCAGAAAGATTTTTAGAACGGCTATTTTCGCCTTATGAATTTTTGCCTTTTGGTGCTGGCGCACGTCGCTGTATTGGTTTTGCTTTTGCTCAATTTGAGATGAAAATGGTATTAGCGAAAGTACTTTCAAGTTTGGATTTGGAACTAGCTGATAATACTGAAATTAAACCTGTACGTCGGGGTTTGGTGACAGCACAAAATCGTAGTATTCGATTATTAGTTAAGGGTGAGCGTACAGTTAAGTCTCGGACTTTGGAAGCTGTTACTAGTTAATGGTTGCTAGTAAATTAAAAAAGCAGCATCGGGGATTGAAGATTGAGATTTAGTCATTTTCAATCCCTTTTCAACTATTATCAGTTATTGATCGCCTTTACCATATATCAAGAATAAAACTTAAAACAATGACACTACCAAAGACCCCAAAAAGCCCAGCTTTGATACAGTTGCTTCGGTGGATCTTCACTCCCATGTCATTCATGGAAGAGTGCTATAAACGCTACGGCGATATCTTCCGCTTGCAATTGTCTAGGGAGATCGTAATCGTCAGTAACCCGCAAGCCCTGGGGCAAATATTAGCAGGGGATACAAAAGATTTTGAAGCTCCGGGAGACTTGAACAGTCTTTTTGAGCATTCGTTGGGAAAAAAGTCATTGATTATGCTCAGTGGTGCTAGTCACCAACGCCAACGCCAGCTAATGATGCCGAGTTTTCATGGCGAAAGAATCCGAAATTATGGGGATACGATCGCCAACATCACAAAACAAATCATGAGTCAGTGGGAGATCGGCAAACCCTTCTGCGTCCGTTCTTCTACCCAAACTATTACGATGCGGACGATCGTCGAAGCGGTGTTTGGTGTGTATGAAGGCGATCGCGCTCAAAAGTTAGAGCAACTGTTCAGTGAAATGCTGGAACGAACCAGTTCTCCACTTACAGTTGCAATGCTATATTTTCCAGCTTTGCGAAATATTTTCGGTTCCCTAAATCCTTGGCAACAATTTCTGCGTATCAGGCGAGAAATAGACGATATCCTCTACCAAGAAATTCGGGAATGTCGGGAAAATCCAGACCCGTCACGCACTGATGTTCTCAGCTTGCTAGTAGCAGCTAGAGATGAAGCAGGACAGCCAATGACTGATGAAGAATTGCGTGATGAATTAATGACTTTGTTATTTGCAGGTCACGAAACCACTGCCACAGCATTAGCCTGGGCTTTGTACTGGATTCACAAAATACCAACCGTGCGGGAAAAACTGTTGGAAGAACTCGATAGTTTGGGTGAAAATCCAGATTACACTACTATTTTCAAATTACCTTATCTTAATGCTGTTTACTGTGAAACTTTGCGGATTTACCCAGTTGGAATATTAACCTTTCCCAGGAGGGCGAAAGTACCTTTATCCTTAGCGGGTTACGATATTCAACCAGGTGCAGTTCTGATGGGTTCAATTTATCTCACTCACCGTCGCGAGGATATTTATCCCGAACCAGAGAAGTTTAAGCCAGAAAGATTTTTGGAAAGGCAATATTCGCCTTATGAATTTTTGCCTTTTGGTGGTGGCGCGAGACGTTGCATTGGTTTTGCCTTTGCCCAATTTGAAATGAAAATAGCACTTGTGGAAATACTGTCACGTTTAGAATTAGAACTGATCGATAATGGTGAAGTGCAATCTAAACGGCGAGGTTTGGTGTCAGCACCAAATCGCAGCATTCAAATGGTAGTAAAAGGTGAGCGAAAGATGAAGTCGCGTACTTTGGAAGCTGTGTCTGGTTAACTAGGAAAATTGAGGATTTTGGCAGGAATCACTCCGTAAATCGGGAATTGTCAATTTTATTTTTTTATTGACAATTCTCAGTTTTCAAAACTCTAGCCGAAGTTTTTCACTCTTAAGAGCGATCGCAAATCTCCCTTGCTTACCTTAGCTTCGATGCAGACTATATAAAACTCAAAATAAAACCTTTATGAAACTACCTCAAAGCCCCAAAACTCCGGGAATCGTGCAATTATTTCAATGGATAGCCGATCCATTAGGATTAATGGATGATTCTGCCAAGCGTTATGGTGAAATGTTCACATTAAGGGTAGGTACAAATTGTCGCCCGATCGTATTTTTAACCAACCCCCAAGCAATTAAAGAAGTTTTCACTGCTGATTATAGACAGTTTGCTAGTAGTAAAGCTAACGAATTAGCTAAACCTTTGGTAGGACATTATTCTTTAATGTTAATGGATGGCGATCGCCACAAACGAGAACGTCAGCTATTATTGCCTCCATTTCATGGGGAAAACATTCGTAGCTATGGGGAATTAATTAAAGATATTACCTTAGCAGTCACCAAAGATTGGCAAAGCGGACAAACTTTCATTGTCCGAGATGTCATGCAAGAAATTACTTTGCGGGTGATTTTAAAAGCAGTTTTTGGTTTAGATGAAGGAGAACGCAATCAAAAATTACGGGATCTGTTATGTGAAATGCTCGATAATATCAGTTCTCCCGTTAATTCTGCCTTGCTGTTCTTTCCCCAATTACAAAAAGATTTAGGTTCGTGGAGTCCTTGGAGTAAATTCCTCCGTCGCCAAGAACAAATTACCGAACTTTTAATGGCAGAAATTCACGAACGGCGAGCAAATTTCGATCCATCACGAAAGGATATTCTTTCGCTGCTAATGTCAGCCAAAGATGAAGCCGGAAATCCAATGACTGATGCAGAATTACATGATGAATTACTAACTCTTTTAGTCGCAGGACATGAGACTACAGCGACTTCTTTAGCCTGGGCATTATACTCAATTCATCATGTACCGGGAGTGTTAGATAAATTATTGCATGAAATTGATAGTTTAGGAGAAAATCCCGATCCAAATCTAATTGCTAAACTCCCATATTTAACAGCAGTTTGCAATGAAACTCTGCGAATTTATCCGATTCTTTTTATTACCTTTGGTAGAGTTGCTCAGTCTCCGGTCAAAATTATGGATCGGGAATTTGAAGTAGGGACATCGATCGCACCTTGTATTTACTTAACTCATCGCCGGGAAGACTTATACCCAGAACCAGAAAAATTTAAACCAGAACGCTTTTTAGAAAGGCAATTTTCCCCTTATGAATTTTTACCCTTTGGCGGTGGTACTCGTCGCTGTATTGGTATTGCCTTAGCGCCTTATGAAATGAAGATTGTTCTAGCAACAATTTTAGCAAATTGGCAGCTATCTCTGGCAGACAAAACTCCTGTTAAACCGATTCGTCGCGGATTTACATTAGGGCCAAAAGGTGGTGTAAGAATAGTAATCAAAAATAAAAATTAGGGTGCGTTAGTAACGCACCATTCCACAAAATTTAAGCCGAATGGATCGATCGCGCAAATGGTTGTGCGATCGCCCCCAAATTATCTAATGCCCAATCAGTTTATCGCGTAGATGCTTCTTGATGCGATCGCAAACCCATAATTCTATTGTTCTAAAAAGCCTTATATTCAGCTTCTAATCTCTCTGCTTCTGCCTGTTGAAACGCCAAATCAGAGTCAATTTCTACTTGGTTAGCATGATAATAAGCTAATGCTGCATAAACCTGCGCCAGAGTTAAATGAGGTATTTCTTTAACAATTTCCTCCGCACTCAATCCCATTTTATAATCAGCAGCAATTCGCCGTACAGTGACTCCTGTTCCGGTAATAATAGGGCATCCTCCATGTATTTCTGGAGAACTACTAATCAATGTTCCAATGTTTACCTGAGTTTGCATAGTAATAGCCTCATCTTATACAGTTAATATAGGCGTAAAAATTTAGTTGTTATGATTATCGTCAAAATTTAGCTCTTGCTTTGGTGTTTGTGAGGATTGTGTGTTTGCTTGGTTTTGGATGCAGATGCCAATTATCATTATTTTATCTTTCTCAATACTTATACTGCCTATCTTTACCCATGTATTTACAGGTAAAGAATCACTTACTTGATGTTGAAGATACAAATTGGATTTATAACCTGCTTCTTCCAGCCATTCGCAAATATTTCGCCAGTTTTCTACTTTTTCATTACATTTACCCAAAAGATTTTTTACATAAGGATATAAAGTAGTACATACTTCGCTTTCAACACCCTTAATGCTTTTATGGAGTATTTGAGCTATTTCAGCAGGACTGTAACCGCAAAGCAAGCCCCGCAGGTGCAGTTTCTCAGTGGGTGTCAGGCGCTTTCCCTTAGCTGAGGCTAAATCTGTATATAGCGTCTCCAAGTCCCAGTGGTTAGCCGCTTCGGTAAATTGTTCGTTAGTAGATGGCATGACAAAGGTTCTTCAGAAAATTTTTCCTAGCCAAATCCTAGCTTAACTTACAGCCAAGGCTTAGTAACAGCTGAGGTTTAACTAACTTATTATCGAATAAGGCAAGGTTGTAAAAGTTACTACCAAGCAAAGCTAATACATACTAATCAGAGGTTATCTATGTCAACATTTGGAATTGAGCGGATTAAAACAGCTTTAAGTCAAGCACTGGAAATGTTACCAGATTGGAAAGAATTAAAGGCTGTTCAAAAAGGGACAGTTATTGATCAAACTTTTAAATCACTTATGAAAGATTTAATGCAACAGTTTGGGATGAAACCCGGTGTTGATTACGTAGATAATTTAAAAGATAACGAACGCTGCACAGATTTTGTAGCTTTGTCTACAAAAGCAGATGACTTAATTCGAGGATTATTAAATGGTGAAATTATTGCTATTTCACAACATAGTCGAGTTAGCAAATCAGGTAATACATTTACTGTTAAGGCTCATTTCCGTAGAAAAGCAGCTTAATTTTTTCTGAACAGACACCACCAAATTTTAGCAACCTTTACATAGCATTGAGAGCAATCAAATGGAACCCACACATTATACACAGGGAAAGTACATTTATGAGTGTAAATCTTCCCCCGGAAATACGGATGGCCCGATCAATAACAACAGCCTGAAAATTTGGACAAGCGACGCTAAAAACTTATTGAAACGTCAGCAACCTAGTGGATTTCGTTATATATTTCCTGTTAATCGTCTTGACAGTAGTAACAAAGAAATCTTAGAAAAGCTAAAAGAAGATTGTCCTGGTGTAGATATACAATATTATGATTGTGATTCAGTAGATAGGCTGATTGAAGCTTTGGAAAAAGTAAATAGCTTACCGGAATTAGTTGCATACATTAAGCAAGCCAGGAAGTAAAAATATGGGGCAAAGTCTTCACTTTCAACGAATTAAGTGCTTTGATGTTAAAACCATCGAAAAGTTTAATTATGAGGATATTTTGAGAACATTAGTAGCACTTCTGGGGAAAGAGAAATCAGAAATTGACGAAACTATTTATAGCTTGGTTTTTGAACCCATCGAAGAAATCAGTACCTATATTAGTGCTAACGAGCCAAAGCTTGAAAAATTATTAGGTACAGGTGCTAAAAATCTCCTACATCCAAACTCTAGATGTTACTTGGTTACTGAAGAACTCTGGAAAGTTATTGAGGAAATGATTTGGGAACTAGCTATATCAGCATTAAAAAGTAGCGAGCAATCTCAAGAAACCAGTAAAGAATATTTTAAAGATTTGGGTATTTTAACAATATTGTACACCCAAAAAATACTGATGGTTGAGGCTTCTTAACTAATTTTAAACAGTTTAGCTAGCTGTGCGGTGCGTTACGCTAGCGCTAACGCACCCTACGTTTTAATGCCCAATCAGTTTATCGCGTAGATGTTTGATGCGATCGCGCAATTTAGCCGCCTCCTCAAACTCTAGCTTTTTCGCTGCATCTTTCATCTGCATTTCTAACTGCGTAATCAACTCTGGAACCTCTTCTAAAGATAAATCATCCGACTGTTGATATGCAGTTTCTAACTGTTGAGAATTTAACCTGCGGGAAACTTCTAAAAAAGCCAAAATCGAATTTCCTGACTTTTTGATAATTGGTTGCGGTGTAATGTTGTGCATTTTGTTATATGCCATTTGAATTCCGCGTCTTCTTTCGGTTTCTTCGATCGCTTTTGCCATGCTATCAGTTAAATTATCAGCATACAAAATCGCCTGTCCCCGAATGTGACGCGCCGCCCTTCCAATTGTTTGAATTAACGAACGTTCCGCCCTTAAGAAACCCTCTTTATCTGCATCTAAAATTGCCACCAAAGAAACCTCTGGTAAATCCAAACCTTCCCGCAACAAATTCACCCCAATCAAAACATCATAATCACCTTTTCGCAAATCTTGTAAAATTTCAATTCGCTCAATTGATTGAATTTCTGAGTGCAAGTAACGAACTCTAATTCCTCTTTCTTGCAAATACTCGGTCAAATCTTCTGCCATTCGCTTGGTTAAAGTTGTCACTAAAACCCGTTCTTGCAGCTTCACTCGGTCTTTAATTTCGCCCAACAAATCATCAATTTGCCCTTCAGTTGGACGGACAAAAACTTCAGGATCTAGTACTCCCGTTGGTCTAATTATTTGTTCGACAATTCGATTTTCGGAAATCTCAACTTCCCAATTTCCTGGAGTTGCAGAAACAAACACGCATTGATTAACTTTTTGCCAAAATTCTTCGGCTTTCAAAGGTCGATTATCTGCCGCACTGGGAAGGCGAAAACCATGTTCAATTAACACCTTTTTTCGTGCTTGGTCGCCATTATACATTCCCCGAATTTGTGGCACAGTAACGTGAGATTCATCAATTACTAATAGCCAATCTTTCGGGAAATAATCAATTAAACATTCTGGCGGTTCTCCGGGAAATCTTCCGGCTAAATGTCGCGAGTAATTTTCTACGCCGTTGCAATATCCTACTTCTCGCAACATTTCTAAATCGTAGCGAGTGCGCTGATCTAATCTTTGCGCTTCTAATAATTTTCCGGCTTTTTCTAATTCGGCTAATTGTGCTTTTAATTCATCTTCGATCGCATTACAAGCAGCTTCCAATTGTTCATCAGGTGTAACAAAGTGACGCGCCGGATAAACATTTATCGCTTCTAAACTTTGCAGAATTTCCCCTGTTACCGGGTCAACATAACGAATTGCATCAACTTCATCACCAAAGAATTCTACCCGAATAATTCGATCTTCATAAGCTGGGCCAATTTCTAACACATCTCCGCGAACTCGGAAACGTCCCCTGCCAATTTCCGTATCGTTTCGGTTATATTGAACTGATGCTAAATCTCGCAAAATTTGCCTTTGATTAATTTCCTCTCCAACGCGAAAAGGAATTGCGGCTTTTAGATATTCTGAAGGAATTCCTAAGCCGTAAATGCAGCTAATTGAAGCTACCACAATTACATCTTTGCGTTCAAAAAGTGACCTCGTTGCTGAGTGACGCAACATATCAATCTCATCATTAATTGCCGCACTTTTTTCAATGTAAGTATCCGTAACCGGAATGTAAGCTTCTGGTTGATAATAATCGTAGTAACTGATAAAATACTCAACTGCATTCTCTGGGAAAAATTCTCGTAACTCATTGCACAATTGCGCTGCTAAAGTTTTGTTATGTGCTAAAACTAAGGTCGGTTTTCCCACCTTTTCAATTGTGGAAGCAATGGTAAATGTTTTTCCCGTCCCTGTCGCACCTAGCAAAGTTTGGTAACGATTACCAGCTAAAATATACTTGCTCAAATCAGCGATCGCCTGTGGCTGATCACCCTTTGGCTGAAACTTGGCTTGCAGACTAAATTGGCTCATAAATCTTTTTAACAGTGACTCTTTTATTTTATCTTCTACTTAATGTGGTTTAAAAACTTAAATTATAACATCTACCTCTTAAAGCATAAGCCATGAGTATCAGAATTAACAACTTAATAATATACCCTTGGTCAGAGGTTTATCGGCTGAATTATTCCTAAATTAAAAATGTAGTAAAAAAAACAGAGAAGCTTAATAGTTAATCTGTGAAAAGTTCAGTAAAAGAGAGGAAGTTATCATGAGTTTAGAAGATAGAGCAAAAGCCACAGGCAAAAACTTAGAAGGCAAAGCACAAGAAGCAATGGGTAACGTAACTGGCGATCCCGAAGATAAAGCTGAAGGTAAAGCAAAACAAGCTGAAGCACAAGCTCGTCACGCTGGTGAAGACCTGAAAGATAAAGCGAAAGAAACAATCGATCGCGCCTAAAACCTAACCTAACAAAAAGGTCTGGAAAAATCACATCTAGACCTTTTTAAACATTGAAAAACCTGCTGTGAAAGGAGGGAAAAACCTTGCAATTTTTACAAAGAAGCCGTCAAATTCTCACGGCTCTAACTTTAGCATTAATCCTGACCATTACCACTGCTTGTAGTGGCAGTTCAGTAGCTACACAAAGACCTCAACTACCTGCAAATAGTAGTGTTCCCTACAACCAAATCGAACGAGGTTCGACAGCTTCCGGTCAACAATTTGGCAATTGGGTAGTCCGCCAAAGCAAAGGATTAGTCAAGGATGCTTATGTGCGTGACAACAATAAATTGGGTGTGGTAATTACCTCTCAAGTTAAACCGAATGAAGTTAGACCTTTAGCTAGTTCTTTACTTCAAGGTTTTCACCAGAATTTTCCCAATCAGGATTTAACAGTTTTAGTTTACGCACCAGATAAAAAATTGATTTTGACTGGTAAATACGATCAGCAATCGCAACAAATACGCTACGAATCGTAAATCATAAATGGAGAAAAAAATTATGCCAAGCAGCGATGAATACAAACGTCAAATTATGAACGATTTGGCTCAAGGTAACGTTGAATCGATGAAGGATTTACCTAGCGATCCTTCCAGAGAATACGAAAATTTTGATGATTTTGCTCAACGTTCTACAGTAGATGAACGTCGCCAATTATTCGGTCAATCTTTGCAACACGATCGCATTCCTCCCACCCAATTGGAACCAGAATTAAGAAATGCGATCGCCCAAATTAAACCCAACGAACGCGACGATGTAGCCAAAGAATTTCTCAAAAAGTTGAAAGAACGGGGATTGAGCGATCGAGATTTAGAGCAACAATTGGCACTTTCCACCCACCACGCCAGTCGCATGAATGCAGACGACGTTGCCAAATTAGCTTCTTTCGCTTATCACTCTCACCCTGATATTTTCCGTGACGTTTTAGCCGAAAAACCCGGAATCATGAAATTCCTCAGCAACCCCTTAGTTGTTGGCGTACTCGGTATCGTCGCCGCTAAGTGGTTGAGCGATCGCCGTTCCTAAAACTCTTCGCCACCTGTACTCGTTTGAGAGCAAGAACAAGAGGGATCAAGACGATCTGGCAACAACTAGGTCGCCTTTTTTGTTTCTTCGATCGTGCAGTCCGCGAAGGCGGACTTTGTTTGTGTAGCCACGACTTCAGTCGCCGGATTTTAATTAACATAAATTCACATATATAAATTTATTTATACTTCACAATTAAAGATATTTATAGCTTTATAATATTTTTTGAAGTAAACTCAGATCAAAAGTAAAAACCTGTGGTTTAGATTTTCCCCCAATATAAGCAAAGTCCCTTAATAATTTAGAGGAGTTAGGTTATGAGCGCTACCAGTACAGCCAAAACAAATGATAATGGCAAGACCGAGGGCAGCGAGAGCGAAAAAACTCCTAAAGTCAACGGGAAAAAAACAACGACAGAGCCAAAAGAAGGTGAAACCCCAAATATGGAATCAGAAACTTCAACCAAACTAGCGGTTGCTGGAAAAAATCAAGAGTCAGCTGCTATTACCACCCGTCCAATTTCTGCACCTGGGTTAGTAGTCCAGGAAACTATCAATTCCTCTGGAATTCGTCCGATCGCCGCCAGCGATTTAAAAGTTGCAGAAATGATCAATTCCTCTGGAATGCGTCCCGTTGGCATCAGTGATTTTCAAGTTGCAGAAATGATGAACTCCTCTGGAATGCGTCCTATTGGCGTTAGCACTTTGAAAGTTGCAGAAATGATGAACTCTTCTGGAATGCGTCCTATTATGGCTAGTAATCTGCACATTTCCGAAACCATTCTTTTATCTGGAAATCGTCCCGTTGCAGACAATGAAGATCAGGATGCTGGCAATCTTATGGGTTATATCGATTAGATTGCAACCTAACATCCTCTCTTTTAGATTGCTCCCGGTTTCACCCCGAAACTGGGTTTTTTATAGTTTAATCTTCCAACTTATTAAGTTGATGACAATTCCATAGCATGAACAAAAAAAAACTACTTATCCTCATAGCTTTTGGATTAGGAATAGCAATATCATTATGGATTCCTTATCAAATTCAAGCTCATAATCAAACTATTAAAGTTGGCATTTTACATTCCTTAACTGGCACAATGGCAATTAGTGAAAAATCCGTTGTTGATGCTAGCTTACTTGCCATTGAGGAAATTAATCAAAAAGGCGGAGTTTTAGGTAAAAAAATTCAGCCAATTATTGTTGATGGTAAATCAAATAGTCAAGTATTTGCTAAACAAGCTGAACGATTAATTACCAAAGAAAAAGTTGTGACTGTATTTGGCTGTTGGACTTCTGCTAGCCGGAAAACAGTCAAACCTATCTTTGAAAAATATAATCATTTGCTCATTTATCCTGTCCAGTATGAAGGGTTAGAACAATCACCTAACATAATTTATACAGGTGCAGCACCAAACCAACAAATTATTCCTGGTGTTAAGTGGGCTATTGATACGTTAGGTAAACGGTTTTTCTTAGTAGGATCTGATACCGTTTTTCCGCACACAGCCAATGCAATTATTAAGGATCAAGTAACTGCTTTACAAGGTAAAATTCTTGGTGAAGAGTATATAATACCTGGCAGAAAAAATGTGGAAAATACGATCCAAAAAATTGTAAATACCCAACCTGATGCGATCTTGAATACCATCAATGGAGATAGTAATATAGCTTTTTTTGAAAAATTGAGAAAAGCAGGGATTACTCCTAATAAAATTCCCACAATTTCTTTTAGTTTTGCCGAACAAGAATTAAGTTATTTACCTAAACAATATGTAGTTGGTGATTATGCAGTTTGGAATTACTTCCAAAGTATTGAGGATAAAACGAATCAAAGATTTGTCAAAAATTTTAAACAAAAATATGGTAAAAATCGAGTTACTTCCGATCCAATGGAAGCAGCATACTATGGTGTTTATTTATGGGCGCAAGCGGTTAGAGATGGAGGTGAAGACAATGTTAACACTATTCGCAAGTATATCAAAGAGCAAAGTTTTAAAGCCCCAGAAGGTATTGTTTATATAGATGCGAATAATCAACATACTTGGAAAACTGTTAGAGTAGGTAAAATAAAAGCAGATGGGCAATTTAAAATTGTCTGGAATTCAGATAAACCAATTCCGCCTTTGCCATATCCTATATCCCGTTCTAAAACTGAATGGGAAACATTTCTTAAATCTCTTTATCTAGGTTGGAGAAAAAATTGGGCTAATCCTAGTTAATTTAAGTAATAATGTCAGTTGATGCTTGGCAACATTGAGATTATGCAACAATCAAGAACTAATAAAATTGTCAATAATTTACTCTTGTGGTTTTTAGTAATTGCGCTATTGCCCCTCAGTCTTGTTACGTTTATGACATATTATATTGCTAGCAGTTCTTTAAGAAAAGAGGTTAATAATAATTTAGGTTCAATTGCTGATAGTAAAGCTAATCGTCTCAATAATTATATTAATGAAAGGCAGAAAAATGCAATTACGATTTCCCAAATACCTAATATTGTGAATGCGATCGAAGAATATCAAAAAGTTTTACACAACTCACAAATCGACTCTGATAAATATCACCAAATCGATCGCCAGTATCGAAAATTTTTAAGTAATTATCTGGATATATTTGGCTATTCTGATATTCTTTTATTGTCGGAACATGGCGATATAGTTTTTTCAGTGAAGCGCGGCAAAAATTTGAGCTATAAAAACAAGACTGAGAAAAATTACGAAATAGCTAAAGTGTTCGATCGCGCCAAAACTTTGATGCAAGTGCAAATTTCTAATTTTAGTTTCGATCGCACCACCAAGGAACCCGCAGCTTTTATTGCTGCGCCAGTTTTTAAAGGTAATTTGATTATTGGTGTGGTAATACTACAACTGAACAATCAAGAATTTAATCAAGTAGTAAATGATTATAACGGTTTAGGTAAAACAGGAGAAACAATAGTCGGTTCTTTAGTCAATAAACACATAGTTTTTCTCTCCCCAACTCGACACGATCAGAAAGCAGCTTTTCAAAGAGTTGTAAGTATTAACGAGCAAAATTTAGAACCCCTCGCTCAAGCAGTTTATGGGATTAAAGGCATTGCTATAACTACTGATTATCGTCAAAAAGAAACTATTTCTGCTTGGAGATATTTGCCATCTTTGAATGCTGGATTGCTAGTCAAAATGGATACTGAAGAAGCTTTTAATTCTCTTAAAACTTTGAAAAATATTGTAGTTATTTTATGTATAATCACAATTATAGCGGTAATTTTAGCAGCTATTTTAGTTGCCAAATCAATTTCCAAACCTGTGGTTAAGCTTACGGAAATTGTCCAAGAATTTGCTCAAGGTAATCTGAGTAAACAAACACCCGATTTTATCCACAATGGGATTTATGAATTGGCAACTTTAGCAGAATCTTTTAAGCGCATGGCAAAAGAGTTACAAACATCTTTTGACACATTAGAACAGCGGGTAAAAGAACGCACCGCTGAATTAGTCATTGCCAAAGAAAAAGCCGAAGTAGCGAATCAAGCGAAAAGTACTTTTATTTCTAACATGAGTCACGAATTGCGATCGCCATTAAATGCAATTCTTGGTTTTTCCCAACTAATGTTACGCACCAAAAATCTGCCATCTGAACAATACGAAAATGCCGGAATCATTTATCACAGTGGAGAATACTTGCTAACTCTAATTAATAATATTCTCGACCTTTCCAAAATTGAAGCCGGGAAAACTACCCTCAATCCAAAAGATTTTGACCTGCATCGTTTGCTCGATGATTTAGAAGATATGCTGCATTTACGTGCTAGTAATGCTGGCTTAAAGTTGCGCTTTGAACGCACAGAAAATGTTCCCCGCTATATCTGCACAGATGAAATAAAACTGCGGCAAGTTTTAATTAATTTACTCAGCAATGCCATCAAATTTACCGAGGTTGGTGAAATTGTTCTCAGTGTTTTTGCCGGAGAGCAGGAAGCTATAGATGTGTTTAATCTCCATTTCCAAATTCGGGATACCGGAGTCGGAATTGCACCTGCGGAACTACCCAAACTATTTGATGCTTTCACTCAAGCACAAGCTGGAAAAGAAATGCAAGAAGGAACAGGCTTAGGTTTAGCAATAAGTCACAAATTTATCCAACTAATGGGTGGAGATATTACCGTCGAAAGCGAATTAGGAAAAGGCACAACTTTCCAATTTTATATTCAAGCCAAACTGAGTCAACAAGCAGTTACTAATCCGCTCGAAGAACAACCCAAAGTTTTAGGGCTCGCACCCAATCAATCAACCTATAAAATTCTTATAGTAGATGATAAAGTAATTAATCGCCAATTATTAATTAAACTGCTCGCTCCTTTGGGATTTGAACTCAAAGAAGCTAGTAATGGAATGGAAGCGATCGCCATTTGGAATGAATGGGAACCTCATTTAATATTCATGGACATGAGAATGCCAATTATGGATGGTTATGAAGCCACAAAACAGATAAAATCCACCACTAAAGGTAATGCAACTGCGGTAATTGCTTTTACCGCAAGTGCTTTAGAAGAAGAGAGAGCGATCGTCCTTTCCGCTGGCTGCGATGACTTTGTTCGCAAACCCTTTATGGAATACACTATTTTTGACACTTTAGCCAAACATTTAGGAGTCAAATTTATCTATGCAGACACCAAACAAGCGTCAGCAAAAGAGTTAACCGAAACAGTATTAACATCCACACAACTAACTTGTATGTCTCAAGAATGGATTACTCAACTTTATGAAGCCGCACTCGAAGCTAACACCAATGAAGTCATAAAACTGATAGAAAAAATTCCTGAAAGTAACAGTTTTCTCATCCAATCGCTGACAAAAATTGCTCGTAAATTTAAATTTGAACAATTGATTGACCTAGCCGAACCATTGATACTTTATGATGAGCGATCGCACCAATAAACCCCTAAAATCTCGCCAAATCTCCCTAAGATTAGTGCTAATTGTCCTCTTTGTTTCGCCAATTATTACAGCAGTAGGATTGGTTGGTTATCTTTCCTATCGTAGCGGACAAACGGCAGTAGAAAACTTGGCAAATCAGGTGATGAGTCAAGCAGCAAAACGAGTACAGGAACATCTGGATGTCTTATTACAAACTCACCAGCAACCATTAACAATTAATAATCAAGCTTTCCAAGAAGGTATTCTCAACCTTAAGGACTTAGAGCAAACAAGAAACTATCTCTGGCAACAAATAAATTTATCTCCGTTCCTAACAGAAACTACATTTGTTAACGAACAGGGAGAACAGGTAGGTTACTTCCGCCTTTCCAACAAGAAGTTAGCGAAAGTAGCCAGTAAGATTGCGGGAGAAAAAGTTGAGGTAGGTACAATATGTTTTTTTGGAATCCGGCTTCCAGATGTCACCAAACGTAAATATTATTTAGTTGACAATCAAGGCAGACCTAAGAGATTAGCTCTGACGACTCCAATTAATGTTCGAGAAAGAATTTGGTATACTACAGCAAAAACAGCTAAAAAACAATCTTGGTCGCCAATTTTTGTTTATCGAATAGCGTTACCAGCATTAGGTATTCACGCGGTAATTCCAGTTTACGATCGTACCCAAAAACTTCAGGGTGTTTTCAACTCTGGCATTACATTAGATGAGATTGGGGTATTTTTAAATAATCTGAAATTCTCTCCTTCAGGAAAAGCATTTATCATCGATCGCGCTGGCAATATAGTAGCCACATCAACCTTAGAAACCCCATTTTTGAAACCGAAAGGGGGAGATCCAACTCGCTTACCCATTAGCAAAAGTCAGGATGCTTGGACAAGAGCGATCGCCAACAAATTGCAAGCGAAATATAGCGCTCTTCACCAAATTCAAACAGCGGTTAACTTCCAAGTTCCATTTGACAGGAAAACTCTGTTTACTCACATTGAACCTTATCGCGATCGATACGGTTTAGATTGGTTATTGGTAACAGTAATTCCCGATTCTGACTTGATGGCAGAAATTCACGCCAATGCCAGATTAACAGTTTTACTTTCCATAATTACTCTGCTGATTGCCACAGGTATTGGGATTCTCACTGCTCGTTGGATTAGTAATCCAATTCAGCGCTTAAATCGCGCCAGTCAAGCTTTAGCAATTGGTAAGTGGCAGGAATCTGAGACAGTAGCGATCGCAGAAGTTCAAAATATTGCAGAAGTCGCTAGTCTAGCTCGTTCATTTAATAGTATGGCTAGTCAATTACAAACATCTTTTGACACCTTAGAACAGCGGGTAAAAGAACGCACGGCTGAGTTAGTTATTGCCAAAGAAAAAGCCGAGGTAGCCAATCAAGCGAAAAGTACTTTTATTTCTAACATGAGTCACGAATTGCGATCGCCATTAAATGCAATTCTCGGTTTTTCTCAATTAATGTTGAGAGCAAAAAATATTCCCATTGACCAATCCGAAAATGCCGGAATTATCTATCATAGTGGGGAATATTTACTCACATTAATTAATAATATCCTTGACTTATCTAAAATTGAAGCTGGCAAAACTACGCTCAATCCTTACGATTTCGATCTCCATTGCTTACTCGATGATTTAGAAGATATGCTGCATTTACGCGCCACTAATGCAGGCTTAAACTTGAGTTTTCAGCGCACAGAAAATGTTCCCCGCTATATCTGCACAGATGAAATAAAACTCCGCCAGGTGTTAATTAATTTACTTAGTAATGCCATCAAATTTACCAAGGTTGGTCAAGTTAATCTCAATGTTTTTCTGGGAGATCGAGAAACCGCAGATGTGTTTCATCTCCATTTCCGAATTCGGGATACCGGAGTGGGAATTGCACCTGGGGAATTACCCAAACTATTTGATGCTTTTAGCCAAGCGCAAGCCGGAAAGGAAATGCAAGAAGGAACAGGTTTAGGTTTAGCAATTAGCCGCAAATTTGTGCAACTCATGGGCGGAGATATTACAGTGGAAAGTGAATTAGGAAAAGGTACAACTTTTTCATTCTATATTCAAGCAAAACTCGCACAACAAACCGTTAGCAATCCTACAGAAGAACATCCCAAAGTTCTCGGACTTGTACCCCATCAATCAACCTATAAAATTCTCACAGTAGATGATAAAGTAATTAATCGTCAATTATTAATTAAGTTGCTCTCTCCTTTGGGATTTGAACTCAAAGAAGCGAGTAATGGTAAAGAAGCGATCGCCATCTGGGATGAATGGGAACCTCACTTAATTTTCATGGACATGAGAATGCCTGTGATGGACGGTTACGAAGCCACAAAACAGATTAAATCCACCACCAAAGGCAATGCAACTGCGGTGATTGCTTTAACTGCTAGTGTTTTAGAAGAAGAAAGAGCGATCGTCCTTTCCGCTGGCTGCGATGACTTTGTTCGCAAACCCTTTATGGAATACACTATTTTTGACACTTTAGCCAAACATTTAGGAGTCAAATATATCTATGCTGAAACCGCATTGTCAACTTCAGAAAAATTCATTGAAACAGTATTAACCTCAACACAACTAACTTGTATGCCTCAAGAATGGATTAATCAAATATATGAAGCCGCACTTGAAGCCGATACCAATCAAGTTTTACAACTAGTACAACAAATTCCCCAAACAGAAATTAAATTAATACAATCACTGACAAAACTTACCCGTGAATTTGAATTTGAGCATATAGTTAATTTAGTTGCACCCCTAATAACCGATGAATCCTGATTCTGAAAACCAAAATAAAGGTAATATTCTGATAGTAGACGATCTGTTAGAAAATCTACAATTACTAAGCGAAGCACTCCTCAAACTTGGCTTCACTGTTCGCAGTGTCACCAGTGGGCGGATGGCACTAAAAACCGTCAAAGTGAAGCCTCCAGATATTATACTTTTAGATATCAAAATGCCAGAAATGGATGGTTATGAAGTCTGTAGAATTCTCAAAGCCGATGAGAATTTACGCAGCATTCCCGTAATTTTCATCAGTGCATTAGATGACGTTTTCGATAAAGTAACCGCCTTTAATTTAGGGGCGATAGACTACATCACCAAACCATTTCAAATTGAAGAAGTCGTAGCACGTCTGGAAAATCAGTTAACTATTCAACGTCAGCAAAGACTTTTAGAACAAGAAAATATTAAACGCAAAGAAGCAGAAGAAGTACTTTATCAATCGAGAGCTTTACTTGCTAGTGTTTTGAATAGTTCGCTCGATGGCATTGCCGCAATGCAAGCTGTTCGTAATCCTGAAACCGGAGATATTAAAGATTTTCGTTGTTTAGTTGTTAACCCGGTAATTGCCAGAGCTTTTCAACGCACCCGTGAAGAGATGATTGGCAAATTAATGCTAAAAAAATTGTTGAAAATTATACAGCCAGAAATATTTAATAGTTTAGTTAAAGTTGTCGAAACAGGCAACCCTCTAGAACGGGACTTTTACTATGAATCAGGAGACTCTTGTTGGTATCACTTTATAGCCGTAAAATTAGGCGATGGTTTTGCGATTACTATCCGGGATATTACGGAACGTAAAAACATAGAATTGGCTCTCCAAGAAGCCAATCAAAAATTACAAGAACTGGCGAATCAGGATGGTTTAACTCACATAGCTAACCGACGCGGTTTTAGTGAACGACTGCAAGCAGAATGGAAACGCCTCGCTAGAGAAAACCAACCTTTGACACTGATTTTATTAGATGTTGATAAATTCAAATTGTATAACGATTACTATGGGCATCTTGCAGGTGACGATTGTCTATTGAAAATAGCCCAAACATTACAAAAAATAGTTCGTCGTCCAGCAGATTTAGTTGCCCGTTATGGTGGTGAAGAATTTGCTATACTTTTGCCAAATACAAGTTTACAAGGAGGGATTCAGGTAGCACAAAAGATTCAGCAAGCAATTAATGATTTGGCAATTCCCCATGCACAATCAAACGTGAAGAAAATTGTTACAGTTAGTTTGGGTATTTCTTCATTTATACCCAATTTGGAAATGCAACCAGACATACTAATAGGTAATGCAGATAAAGCTTTATATAAAGCTAAAGAAGAGGGACGCGATCGCTTCAGTATAAATTCCTAAATTTGATTAGATCCTGTCAAAAATTCCTCTTATTAGTTAATCCAACAGTAAGATCGAAATACAAATTACTCCAAGCGAGGTACTAAAATGCCTTCTCCATTTCCAGGGATGAATCCTTATTTAGAAAATCCTCAACTGTGGTCAGAAGTACATCATCGCTTGATTACTGCGATCGCAGATGCAATAGAACCTAATCTCAGTCTTCAATATCGAGTAGCTATTGAAAAACGCACCTATCTGAGTGACGGAGAAGAATCTGTTATGATAGGCATTCCTGATGTGTCTGTATATTCCCAAACTGCAACCCCAACCCAAACTTCATCCATTGCAACCTTACCTGCACAAGCCGAAGCTACTACAGTCACAATACCATTACCAGAGGAAAAGAGAGAAGGTTATTTAGAAATTAGAGAAGTAGAAACTGGGTATGTTGTCACAGCGATCGAACTCATTTCTCCCAGCAACAAACGTGCAGGAAAGGGAAGAGATGAATATGAAAATAAGCGTCGAGAAGTATTAAGCAGTCCGACAAACTTGGTAGAAATTGACTTACTTAGACGCGGAAAACCAATGCGAATTTTAACTAAAATACCACCCTCAGACTATCGAATTTTAGTGTGTCGAGGTAATCGTCGTCCCCAAGCTCAATTGTATGCTTTTAGCGTGCGGCAAGAGATTCCTAAATTTCTGTTACCTTTGCGATCGGGAGATACAGAACCATTGGTAGATTTACAAAGTTTATTAATTGGAGTTTACAATCGCGCTAGATTTGATATGGCGATCGACTACACTATTGAACCAGTACCACCTCTCAAATCAGAAGATAAAATTTGGGCAGATGAACTGCTTAAAGAAAAAGGATTGCGTTAATTTTAATAATAATCGATCGCTGGTGGATCATCTTCTAGCATTTCTTTACCAAAAATTTCTATGTAACAACGAATAGCCGAATTTACATCAGCTAAAGCCTCTTCATAAGTGTCACCTTGACCAACTACAGCACCTTTAATCCCCAGAGGATAAGCAACATAACCATCAGGATGTTTTTCGACAATGATTTTAAATTGTTTCATTTGACAAATCCTCATTTTTCTTGTTTGTCTACTACTAAATCTGTTATCTTCCTTATTTAAACATCGTCGTAGATGGCATCTTCTTCGTTATAGTCAGCAAAAAATTGTTCAGCCGCAAGATCATGCCAATCATCTCTTTCTGCTGCTTCATCTTCTTCTAACTTTGTTAGTTCATTCACTAAAACAATCACCTTTAATTCTTGGTTAGGCGGCAATTGTTTTAAAATCTCTTCGGTACAATTAAGTTTTCCCTCATTGGTAACTTTGGGGGTAAATTCGTAAGCTTTCATAGTGCTATTTTAATCTCAGAAGATTAGCCCAATGCTTCATTGACAACAATCACCTTTCCTTGATTATCAGCTGCTAATTGCTGGTTGGCGTTGAGTAACTCAATACCGTAAATAGTTCCATCTGGTGCTATATCTACATTCATTTCTTCGCTAACTTGAATTGTTTCTACCTGTGCCGTCTTTTCTTGCAAGCTGATATAAGCAATGTTATATCTAGGATCGTAGGTAATTTTCATCTTAGGTTTTCCTTAAAAGAATTTGACGATCATTTCAAAGTTCCCCTAAAAAAATGCTAGCTGCAATTTCTCGACAGCTAGCCAAAACTAGAAAATTTTTAACTATTGATTTTTTAAGTTAAAACTTAAACCTTTGCTAATTCAGGAGTCGGACGCTTACTATTGCGAATACCAGTAATCGCTTCAGCATAATCCTTGGCTTTAAACACAGCAGAACCAGCAACGATCGCATTCGCCCCAGCTTCCAAAACCTGCCAAGTATTATTACCCTTCAAACCACCATCAACCTCAATCCAAGGATCTAAACCCCGTTCGTCACACATTTGACGTAACTTCTGAATTTTGGGAATCACACCCGGAATAAAACTTTGACCACCAAAACCAGGGTTAACACTCATAATCAGTACCAAATCGCAAAGATCCAGCACATACTCAATTAACTCTAAAGGAGTCGAAGGATTCAGAACCACACCAGCTTGCTTATCTAACTCCTTAATTTGACCCAAAGTACGGTGCAAATGCGGAGAAGCATTATGTTCAGCGTGTACTGAGATAATATCAGCACCCGCCTTAGCAAAATCCTCTACATACTTTTCCGGTTCCACAATCATCAAATGCACATCCAAAGGCTTTTGAGTGCATGGGCGAACCGCTTCGACAATTAACGGACCGATCGTAATATTCGGAACAAACCGACCATCCATTACATCAACGTGAATCCAATCAGCGCCAGCAGCATCTACAGCGCGAATCTCCTCTCCCAGACGGCTAAAATCCGCTGATAAGATTGAGGGAGCAACAACAATTGGCTTGTGCGTTTGGGTCATCTGTGAAAAATCCTCTCGGAGCGTCCTGCGTTGTAAGCATTTTAACAAAATGTGACCAAATAAAGGCAGAAGGCAGAAAGCAGAAGGCAGAAGGTCAAAAAAGGTTTCAATCTCCTAAATTTATTTATAGGGATTTACTCCTGTCTCCTTCAAAAGTTCTAATTCTAAGCCCAATCCAGTCGAGTGACAGCTAATCCAAAAACTAAAATCTAAAATCTAAAATTAATAGACTTGTTAATACGACAACAGATGAAAAAAAAGGCGTGGATTATTTTCGGTTTAAGTGCTAGCTGCATCAGTGCCACAGCCCTAGCCTTAGACGGCTCCTCAGTCGGAGAATCTGGTATTGATGCCATTCGGCTTCACAATCCTCCCTACAATTTGATTGGTCGGAAAATTGCCATTGGGCAAGTAGAAATCGGTCGTCCCGGACTCTTCGGTATAGACAAAGCCGCAAATCGCAACCCCACATTAGTTCAAGTAACGCGAGTTTTCTGGCGCGACAATCCAGCCAAAACCGACACTGATGTAGACCCCCACGCTTATGGCGTTGCGGGAATGATGATTAGTAGCGCTAAAGCACTTCCCGGAGTTGCCCCAGGCGCAAGATTGTATTCCTCAGCTATCGGGCCAATGGAAAAAGGCGGACAACCAGAAGAATGTCTCGCCTCTCAGTATCTCGCGCAACAGAATGGCGGAGACTTGCGTGCGATTAACTTCAGTTTTGGCGAATCTTTAGAACGAGACCCCCGCCCCCAAGCAGTTTTAGATGGTAACGCCCTGTTAACTCAGTGTATTGATTGGTCGGCTCGAACGCATGATGTACTTTACTTAATCGCTGGAAATCAAGGACGAGGCGGTATACCCATTCCCACTGATAACTTTAATGGCATTAATGTTGCCTTTACCAAGCGCGTCAAAGGCATTTTTTCTAAAGTAGACTTTGCCAACATTGGGGAAAGTTCGGCTTCTGTCGTGCGTCGTCTGGCAGGAAAGGAAATTAACTTAGGGCCTCGGCGTGCTATTGGTTTAGTTGCCCCCGGACATGATATCAGCATTTTGAATATCGAAGGCACGATCCAAAAAGTTAGCGGCACTAGTTTAGCAACACCTCATGTTACCGCCACAGTAGCTTTGTTGCAAGAGTTTGGCGATCGCCAACTCCGTACCAAACAACCCAACTGGAGTCTCGACTCCCGTCGTCACCAAGTCACCAAAGCCATACTACTCAACTCCACCGACAAACTTAAAGACAAAGGCGACGGTTTATTATTGGGAATGAACAAAACGATCGCCGACAAAGGCAACCGAACCTGGCTAGAATCCGACGCTTACAAAGACCCCAAAATTCCCTTAGATATGCAAATGGGTACAGGTCAGCTAAACGCCTTCCGCGCCTATCAACAATTCAAAGGCGGACAATGGAAACCATCCCAAAAAGTCTCCCCCATAGGTTGGGATTACGACAAAGTAGATACTAACGCCTCAGTAGATTATGTACTAGAAAAACCCTTACAACAAGGAAGCTACGTTTCATTAACTTTAGCGTGGGATCGCTTAGTAGAGTTAAACGATGCCAACAAAAATGGGCAATATGATACAGGGGAAATTTTTAAAGACCAAGGTTTAAATAACCTCGACCTTTACTTAATTCCCGCAGACAGTAACAACACTAACACTTACACCTGTGCTTCCATCAGCGAAACTGACAGCACAGAACACATCTTCTGTCCCATACCCAAAACAGGTCGTTACAAAATTCGCGTCCAACACCGCAAACAAGTCAACGAACCTACTCAATCCTACGCCCTAGCTTGGTGGACTGTACCCGCTAAGTAGGAAAATGGGGAGATGGGGAGATGGGGAGATGGGGAGAGATCTAGAACTAGAAACTTCCCCCATCCCCCTACCTCCCCACCCCCCTACCTCTTCAACTCCCCCCACTTCTTCCTCCCAGTCCCCAATCCCTAATCACTAATCACCAAAAATATGAGAAAAACTAATCCTTTTGAAAATTCTGACTTGAAGCAATTACAGTTGTTTTTGTACTTAATCCCTGTATTTGGCGTATTTCCGTCCCTCTGGACATTGTACTGTCGCCAAGCTGGTAGAGAGGAAATGGCTGCTAGTAGATTATCCGTAACTCTAGCTTTTGGTTGGCTCTTAGGTTACATTTTATTGGCAGCCGGAGCAGATTCTTCCGAATCTTGGAAACTGCCTCTGTTAGTAACCAATAGTTTATTTACTTCTGGTTACTTTTTGGTAAGTACCTGGTTAATGTTTCGGTTGTGGCAACGCCAATCTTTGCGCTTACCTCTCATTACGCGCATCTCCGAAAGGGTAGTTCGTAAACATCTGCCCTAACTCAGATCTGGCACCAGGGCTAAAAACCGGGTTTCTTGCAAATAGCTAACCCTGAAACCATATATTTTCCCTCAAGAAACCCGGTTTTTCCAGGCTTGTTGAGAATGGTGCCAGATCTGAGCTAATGTCCAACCCAAATCAATACTAAAATTACGATCGGGATTATGCGTTGGCGTAGCCTGAGCGTAGCACCAATCATTACTCAACCTCAAACTACTACTGATAAAATTTATTACCCTGAGCTTTGCTCTCCCAGGTAGTAGATACTTGTATGATTATTTCTATCGTCAGGTGTGAGTAACTTTAAAGACAGCTAATTTTTCGTGTGAGGAAGCTAGTGCCAACTAAAAAAATTTCCAGTTTATTCTCTCAAAAGCAAGAAACTGTGCAGAAAATTGGTTCACACCCGTCCAAAATTAGCCAGCTACGTTGGCTATGGCTAGGATTTAGTTTAACTGGTGTAGCAATGCTGTCAGCAACCGCAGGAGCTTTGTTGGCAGTATCGCTTTCGACAACACCGTTAATGCAGAGTCGTCTGAGCCCTGAAGAAGCCGCTGTGTTTTCTCAAGGCAATATCTCCACAACTAACCTGAAGTTGCCAGAGTTAACTCGACCTGTAAATATTTTGGTTTTGGGGATTAAAGTTTTACCTTCAGATTTGGGAGAAAAACCAGACCCAGCATTGGGAGGGTACGAACCCGTACTCAACTCTTTTGAAGGTTTATCTGATACGATGCTTTTATTGCGGTTTAATCCGCAAACCAAAAAGTTAATTATTCTTTCTATACCTCGTGATACCCGCACTTATATAGAAGGATTAGGTGTGGCTAAAATTAATGCGGCTAATACTCATGGTGGCCCTGCTCTGAGTGCGAAAACTGTAAGTAGTTTACTAGCAGATATTAGGATCGATCGCTATATCCGCATCAACGTTCAAGGCGTAGAAAAACTGATCGATGCTTTAGGTGGAGTCACTATTCATGTACCTTTCGACATGAAATATACCGACAATACCCAACACCTTTACATCGATTTTAAAGCCGGAAAACAACACCTCGACGGCGCTCAAACCCAAAATTTCCTCCGCTTTCGCCACGACAAACTCGGAGATATTGGTCGAGTCCAACGGCAACAAATGGTGATGAGAGCTTTAATGGAACAAGCTCTAAATCCCGTAACTTTAGCTAGATTACCAGAAATTCTTCGCGTTATTCAATCTCACATTGACACTAATCTATCTGTTGAAGAATTAGTTGCTTTAGTCGGTTTTGGTGTCAAAATGAATCGTTCTGATGCTCAAATGTTATTAGTACCAGGACAGTTTAGTAATGAAGGAGAATATGATGCAAGCTATTGGTTGCCTAACCGTAGAGGAATTTCTCAATTAGTTAGTCAATATTTAGCTCCTGCTAATGAATCAGATGAATCGGAACTAAAAGATAAGTCTAGCAGTAACTTTAGTAGTGTAAAAATAGCGATTAAAGACAGCACTGGTAATTCAGAATCAGTGAATGCTTTAGTAAGAAAGTTGCGAAAAGCAGGTTATCGAAATGTTCAAGTTACCGAATCTTGGACAGAAACTTTAAACGAAACCCGCATTCTCGCTCAAAAAGGAGATAATCAAGCGGCTGAAGCTATTCGTCAAGCATTGGAAATTGGCGAGGTGCGTGTAGAAAGTACTGGCTACCTCAACTCTGATATCACTATTTTGATTGGTACAGATTGGGTACAACAACAACAATCATCTCAATAAGTTGGTAGTTGGTAGTTGGTAGTAGGTAGTTGGTAATGGGATTCCTACTACCTACTACGTTATTAAATAACTTGAGTTTTTTGCCAAATCCAATCAATTAGAATGGGATTGACTAATTCTGGTGCTTCGTCTTGGGGACAGTGACCTAAACCTTCTAAGGGAATAAATTTTTCTACTTGGGGGTATTTGGCTAATTCTCTTCCGAGATCGATCGGTTCCCAAGGGTCATCTGTTCCCCATAAAATAATTGCGGAACAAGGCAAAATTGGTAACAAATCTTCTGGTAATGGCCCTTGAGAATAGCGAGTAAATGCTAAAAATACATCGACTGCACCGGGATCTAAGGCTGGTGCCATTAGCATATCTACTAGTTCGTCTGTGACTGCTTCGGGACGTTTGTAAGCTTGCAGGAGAATTTTTTTGACTACTTTCGGTTTGGCGATTTGACTAAAGAATAATTGCCCGATTAATCTGAATGCTAAGATTTTTTGGACGATCGGCGCACCGGAACGACGATGCCAGGGTAGGGTGGCGCGTTTGCGATCGTGCAACAATCGTAAAGAACAGTTGAGCAAAGCTACTCCTCTCACCAGTTCGGGAAAGTCTACAGCCGCTTGCATTGCTACTATACAGCCGATCGAATTACCCACCAAAAAAGCTGGTTCGCCAACCACTTCTCGACAAAAATCGCCAATTTGCTGCGCCCAAGTTTCAAAAGTATAATTAATTTCCTTTCCCGGTGCAGGTTTTGCCGAACTCCCAAAACCAATTAAGTCAATGGCAAAAACTCGCGCATTTTGCGCCAGTTCGGGAATATTTTTCCGCCAGTGCGCCCAAGAAGCCCCAAATCCATGTATTAAAACTATAGCAGGCCCTTGGTTGCCTTGTGCTTGGTAACAGATGGGAAAACCTCGCCAAGTCCAAGTTTGAGTTGTCACAGTTGAGATGGAAATAGAGCTAGTCATGAAATTATTAGGAAAAGCAATCACTCTCTATATTGTGAACAATTAGATAAATAACTTAATTTAGTAGGTAGTAGGTAGTAGGTAATCGGATTCCAACTACCAATTACCAACTACCCACTACCAACTTGACCCAAAATGTCACTTGTACTGTTATCTTTAATTGGATACTATTTTTAATTGCAACCATAAGTCATTTCATGGGTACAGCATACCAGCGGATTTTACTGAAGCTGAGCGGTGAAGCCCTCATGGGCGATCTCGGCTATGGCATCGATCCCCAAGTCGTTCAGGAAATCGCCTCTGAAGTGGCAGAAGTAGTCAGCACGGGCGTACAGGTGGCGATCGTCGTCGGTGGTGGCAACATCTTTCGAGGCGTGAAAGGGGCGGCGCGAGGCATGGATCGGGCTACAGCAGACTATATTGGCATGATTGCTACGGTGATGAATGCGATGACTTTGCAGGATGCGTTGGAACAAATTAATGTGCCAACGCGAGTGCAAACTGCGATCGCCATGCAGGAAGTCGCAGAACCTTACATCCGCAGACGCGCTATTCGTCACTTGGAAAAAGGACGAGTAGTAATTTTTGGTGCAGGTTCGGGAAATCCTTTCTTCACTACTGATACTACAGCTGCCTTAAGAGCAGCGGAAATCAATGCTGATGTAATTTTTAAAGCCACCAAAGTTGACGGGATTTACGATTCCGATCCATATATCAATCCTCAAGCTCGTCGCTATCATAGTTTGAACTACACTCACGTTTTGACTCAAGATTTACGAGTGATGGATAGTACTGCGATCGCCCTTTGTAAAGAAAACAATATTCCGATTATTGTATTTGACCTGGGAGTTCGAGGAAATATTCGTCGGGCTGTGATGGGAGAAAAAATCGGTACCATTGTGGGAGGATTATATGAAGTTACCTGAAGTTGAAGAACGTATGCAGAAGGCTGTTGAAGCAACTCAACGCTCTTTCAACACTATCCGCACTGGACGCGCTAATGCTTCACTTTTGGATAAAGTGATGGTGGAATATTACGGCACACCAACGTCTATAAAATCTCTGGCGAATATCAGTACTCCTGATGCTAGTACGATTAATATTCAACCTTACGATCGCTCTAGTTTAAATCTGATTGAAAAGGCAATTTCTCTGTCAGATATTGGCTTAACTCCTAGCAATGATGGTTCGCTAATTCGCTTGAATATTCCACCATTGACTAGCGATCGTCGCAAAGAATTGGTCAAGTTAGCTGCTAAATACGCTGAAGAAGGCAGAGTTGCGATTCGCAATATCCGGCGCGACGCTGTTGATGCGATTCGTAAGCAAGAAAAAGGCGGTGAATTATCTGAAGATCAAGCTAAAGATAACCAAGATAAGGTTCAAAAATGGACTGACAAATATATTGCCAAAATTGAAGAATTATTTGCAGAGAAGGAGAAAGATATTACCACAGTCTAAAGCAATTGAGCTAGAAATCATTTAAGTTAAGCTGTCTGAAACATCTGTTGGGCATCACCTGCACGCACAATATAAGCCAAGTGTAGTGGATAGCCCCAGGTGTTATATATTGCATCTACACAACGCAGCGCTTTTTCCCGATTTCTGTAAGAACGGAGAACTTTTTCCTTACCGTTAGCATAGCGAATACAAACTTCCCAAATCATCTTTTTATCCTCAAATAAAAGGAACAGGGGAACAGAGGGATAATGAGAGCAATTTTGTTTGTTTACTCAGTAGTTAGTTTTCTGTCTTTGAAATTTTAATTTTCAATTATTTAACTGCTGCTTTTGAGTCAAGGCAAGTTTTTTAGAAATAAAAGTCCCTTGAATATTAACTCCTTACTTTACAGAAACTTCATAGTTCATACTAGGCTCTTTACAGAAAATTTGTAATCAGTAGAAGTAAGTAATTATATGCTATTTGAAATTACAGAGGGTGTTACCCCTCTAGGATAGAAAGCTGTGTTATTTACGTTCAGTAAATTCTGGGAGAATTAGAAAAAATGCGAATAATCTAGAAATTATCCAGCCAGTTGTTTAAGTAACTAAAACAACAAACCTAGTTAAATTTCAGTGGCAATACTAAATAAAATCCTGTTAAACTCCGATGAAGAGGATGACCTGGGAAGTTGGTCAGAATTTATATCCTAACTAATTGAGGAGCTAATTTTTGCGCTATGTTTGATTGCATTATTGTCGGTGCTGGCCCAGCAGGTGGAACGGCGGCTTATCATTTAGCAAAGCGTGGTAGGTCGGTTTTAATTTTGGAAAAGGAAAGTTTACCTCGTTACAAACCTTGTGGTGGTGGCGTGTCTCCCGCGATCGCCCAATGGTTTGATTTTGATTTTACTCCGGCAATCTCTTTAAAAATAAGTAAGCTTTGCTACACATGGGAAATGCAAGATCCTATGGAGGTAAAAATTGAAGATGCCGAGCCTATCTGGGTGGTTCGTCGAGATGTGTTCGATCATTTTTTAGTTCAACAAGCACAAAAACAGGGCGCAGAACTCCGTGATAATACTGAAGTAACGGGAATTGAATTTAAAGGCGATCGCTGGCAAGTAAACACTGCTAATGGCCCAGTGGAAGGTCGCTACTTGATCGCTGCCGATGGCGCAAAAGGGCCGATGAGGAAATGGTTGGGCTTTAAGGAAGGGAAAAAGCGTTCGGCAGGGGCTTTAGAAGTGGAAACCAGTAACCTCGTAGAAGCAGAACCAAAAATTCACTTTGACTTCGGGAGTACAAAAAAAGGCTATATTTGGAATTTCCCGAAATCAAATGGTTATTCGATCGGTACTGGTACATTCCAAGGTGACGAACATCCAGATTTTAAGAGTATTTTGACAAAATACTGTCAGGGTTTTGGTTTAGATCTGAACAATTCTAAGCAATTTGAGCATCCCTTAGCTTTGTGGGATGGAAATCAAAAATTACATACTCAAAACGCCTTGTTAGCTGGAGAAGCTGCTTGCGTGGTCGATCCTTTTACCGCTGAAGGTATTCGTCCGGCAATGTTTACTGGGATGAAAGCAGCGGAAGCGATCGATCGGGCTATTGGTGGTGATATCAATGCCTTAGAAGAATATACCGAAACTGTCAACAAAGAATGGGGCAGTGATATGGTGTGGGCGCAACGTTTAGCGGGTGCATTTTACCGCGTCCCCAAAGTTGGTTACAAAGTTGGTGTCAAACGTCCAGCCGCAACGGAAATCATGGTAAAAATCTTGTGCGGACAACAGCGTTATAGCGAAATTGCTGGTAAAGCAGTAAAACGTTTGACTGCTGGTTTAATTCCAGGAATGGGACGCTAATTCTATAGATTCATTAGATCCCCGACCTCTCAAAGAAGTCGGGGGTCTCTAAAATTAAGGTGGCGTATTTGATGCGGCTCTCCCGTACTTGTGGTGGAAAACTCTGGTTTTAGGGACTGGGGACTGGGGACTAGGGACTGGGAAACCTTGTGGAGTAAGCACTTGACTAATTAATTAGGTTTACTTATCACCATGATTACGGGAGAGCCACCCTATTTCGCAAAAGTTATTGGGTTTGTCTTCCCCACATTTGTTCAATCTACTAAATCTGGATCGATTCCCAATTCACGTAACTTAGCTGCCAATTTTTCCGCCCTTTGGTATTCTCGATCGGCCCGTTGACGTTCTTCCTCAGCCCGTTGACGTTCTTCCTCAGCCCGTTGACGTTCCTCCTCAGCCCGTTGGCATTCCTGTTCTCTTAATCGATCCAATTCCACAGAAGTAAAAAATCGCTGTCCGTCGGGACGAAAAATCTCTAACGTATCAGAATTTAACACAAATTTTATCCCCAATCGCGGACTTACCCAACCATTAATTGCCTCAATTTCTGCTAATCTATCTCCCGAACGTATCAATCCAGTTAATTCCACTTCATCAGGATCGTAAATATAATATTCCTCAACTCCATACTGTTGATAAAAGAGCATTTTTTTGGACATTTCTTTGATTGTGTTGCTTGGAGATAAAATTTCAAACACAACTTGGGGAGGGATGTTATTTTCTAACCATTGTTTGTAAGAACCTCTGTCTCCTTTCGGTCTACCAAACACTACCATTGCATCAGGTGCTACACGGGTTTTATTGTCACCTTCAACTGGATACCAAAGCAAATCCCCTGCAACAAATACTTCTGGATTATTAGTAAACAAAATTTCTAAGTTTTCTTTGATAGTGACAATCCAGCGGAATTGTTTAGTATTATCTGACATTGGTTGACCATCGCTGTCGGGATAAATAATTATTGGTTTGGTTTCAGTTGGTATTTGTTGTACCATACTACTTGTCCTCTCTTCAGGTATTTTAATATTAACATTTCCCGAACATCGGGATAGATTATTAATGAAAAAAACGGATTATTTGCTGCTTAATTTTTCAATAAATACCGCCCGTTCGGGAGATTGTAAACCTGCTTGTAAAACAGTCAGTACCTGCTGCATATTCCCAGTTAACAATTCCGTAACTGCTAACCACAAACCTGGAAAAACTTGACTTTGAAAAATTCCCTGAGTATTGGGTGATAATTCTAAATATTCGCCTTGTTCTAAATAAAACCAACTCAATTTGCGATCGAGAACTTGCCAAACAATATATTCTTTAACTCCATTACGGCGATAAGCTTGTTTTTTAGCATGAAGATCGATCGCAACACTACTAGCAGCAATTTCCACAACTAATTCTGGCGCACCTTCAATATAATCATCCTCACTTAATTTTGCTTGACCTCCTGCTTCTGGTGTGATGAAAAGAACTGCATCTGGTTGAGGTTCGTTATCCACATCTAGCCGCACACTCGGTTCAATTCCTAATTCTACTCCAGGCGTTACGACTGCATAAGTTCCCAACCAGACAAGAATCCAAGCATGAGGTTGACTATGACTTTTAAAACGGAGTGCGGCAGCCATATAAACAAGTCCTTCAATTAATTCGGCTTTTTTCAAGTTAGGCGTGGCGTTGTAGCGGCGCTCAAATTCATAGCGGTTCAGCTTGTCGCCATTTACTAAAAAGGGAATTGTTTCTTGTTGTGATGGTGTTTTGACCATGACGATTCTACCTGACATTAGGTTATAACTATCTTACCGATCTGAGTGAGGAACAGGTAAATATTGTTCTGGCTTTTTATGGGCAACATCGGCAAGAAATAGATGAAGCGATCGCATCTGAAGTAGCTTTAGAATCAACTTACAATGTCTAGTCCTCTGTTACATTTGGATGCTGATACTTCGATTAAAGCCTTACAGTCATCTAATAAACTTCATCGTGATCGCCAATTTTGATTAATAAAATTGCATCTTCTCCATCGGCATCTGTGACAAATTTAAACAGAATACGATAACTATAGTCAATGGAACAAGACCATACGTTAGATAAATCCCCTTGAAGTTTATGAGTCCGCAAAGTAGGGTAAAATGGATCTGAAGCTAGTATTCGTAAAGTTTCCTCTATCAGAAGTCGCAGTTGCGGATTTCGACGCACTAAACTCTTAAAATTGCGGATTGATTTAGGAGTCCAAGTTATTTTTTTCACTTGTCTAACTCCGCTAAGAAATCATCCACAGTTCCGAATTTTACGTTTCCTTCTGCATACTCAGCTTCAACTTCAGCGATATCTTGCAATAGTTGTTTTCTTTTTTGTTCTCTAATCCGTTTTTGGATAATATCTATCAGAATCTCTTGATCTTCTAAGGATAAAGTTTCTATAACGTCAATTGCTTGCTGAAAAGTTGAGGTTTTTACATTTGGTTCTGTCATGGTTTTTATAGTAATTTAATATTATTCAATCTAATTTTAGAGGAAATTTTTTCAGGTTGTCAATGAATAGCAGATTAATGCAGGATTCAGGACGTTGCCCAAAAGTTTTTGTGTGGAATGGGGATATTTCACGCGATCGCTTAAATAACTGGTTACAAAAGCATAATTAGATGATTGGTATGTTGGGGAAGTGCGTTGGCGTAGCCTGCCGTAGGCATATCGCAATTTGCTAACCAGTATAAGTTGGATACTTTGTTAGTTTAGGTTTTGGGGGAGGGTGGGGGCGATCGATCTCACCCCTTTAATAAATAAACTACTAAATTGTTGACTAGATTTTAGGCAGGTCTTTAATTTGTTGAACCAGATCCTTTAATTTGTTGAACCAGATCAGAGTATTTTTCCAAAAGCTCTGACTCCTTATCAGACAAATTTGGTTCTTTGTGACGGAGTAGGAATTTAGCAATACATAGCAATTGTTCTCGTTGCTCATCTGACAACTGAAAGAGAATTGGGGCTGCCATAGCAATAATTTCACCTTGAGTTTTCGTTGTGCTAACTCTTGTAACTACTTGGTTGATTGTTTGACTAATTATTGTTGTAAGGTAGTTACTGGAATCGGCGGTTGGGGGCTGATCAGGCTTTGTGGAATTGGGATTCTTTGGGGCTTCTCCTCCGTCTGGGGTTTTATTATTAGGAATGCGATTATTGTCCCCACTATCAGGAGTATTGCTATCATCCCCAGAAACATTAATTTTTTTTTACTTTGGTTACTACCTTCTTCTGCCTTGTCAGACATTTCCCAGGAAAATACATTTGGCTTTATAGATGAACTATTTCCAGAATTCTCTAGCTTGTTAATTAGCAGATTTTGTTCTATCAATTCCCGATTAACTTCAAACCCATTTTCACTATTAGTAGTAACAGCTTCGTCAATAGCCCTTCTGACTGATTCCCAGTCCTGTTCAGCAAAATTAACAATCTCACGTAATGCCTGTTCATTCTCAGGAGAATGAATAGTTACTAATGCTATAGAATTTCTTACTTGCCGTCCGTAAATCTTTGTTCGTTGCATTGCTTCAAGAGCAGTTAATAGCAAAAGCAATTTGCCTTTATGATTTGCCAAAACTACTGATGGTTTTTGACTATTATACTTATCAGTAATTCGGACTGTAGATCCTTTTTCAATTCGGATTGCTTCTTTTAAAATGAGCGGAATTTCTCTTGGTTGATTTTCATTGTTAATAATCTTGCGCCAGTGGTAGTCATGTTCCTGAGCAATACCACAACTTTGAACATAAATATCAGCATTCATTGTCACATCCTCTCAAATATTTAACCAATTTTTACCTTGGATGACTTCAAACCCACCAGTTGTTTTACAATCTTTGGCAAATTCCCTGGCTACTTCCTTAAGCTCATTATCTAGCCCAAATAAATCACGAATGAAATTGAACATTCCCCATTGTCCTTGGATATGGATTTTTAATAAAAACCTCAAAAGGTATTTAAGCGGCTGTTCAGCATCCTGTGGATTGTATTCAGCCTCATAATCCTGCTTGGAAAAGAAAAAATGGGGTTGTCCATTAATCACTTCAATACGAGAGAAAAAAACATTACCTACGGTCTGAACAGGTGTAACGACTACTGCTACTTTTGATACCAGAAGATCAGCTTTAAAAAAAGCAAGTAAATTAGCATACTCTTGCTTGATTCGTTGCAGTAATTTAAGAGCAGACTTTGAATCTTGTAGGTAAGTTTCACACTTAACTGGTGCAAGTATCACAAGGCGTGGTGACTTGATATCTACATAATACCTTTTGAACCAGTCAGTTATTTCATACGACCTGTTTCTATGCTGATGCCATTTACCCTTATCCTCCATAATAGAAGGAGCATCAATAGCAATTAGGACTGCAACACATTCAGTCAGAAGCTTTTTAATAAATTCCTGTTCTTCCTTATCCTTAGTAAGAATGTAGCCACCTGGATAATCCTGAAAATGAAGCCGTAAAGATGGCTTAGTACCCTTTTTTCCTAAATCAAAAATGAAAGAACGCAGTGAATTCGGCCCTGCTGCTGCTTCACTCGAAGCTATACCCTTACTAGCGTCAAAATCTTCGCTTAAACTTTTCAGTTCAGCCAAACGTTCGCCTAAAGTTGAGGAAGTATTTAAATCAGGCGTAAGTTGGATACTAATATGACGATTTTTATCCTCTAATTGCTGATACATAGCTGTCAAGAGGCTAGTTTTCCCAACATACCTGGGGCCAAACATAGTAATTTTAAGTTCGCGCATCTGAGTATCCTTAGTTAATTCAAAAATCGTAAACAGTCTAATTGATTAGCACTTTCTACTTGCTCAACTGAGTTTAGCCACTCCCGCCGCAGTTGATAAAGTTGGCGTAGTGGCAAAAATTCTTTTGACCATACTTCAACTTTCACATCATCGAGAAAAATTTGCCATTCATCTTTCACATCTGCTGCACGAAGTATGCGATCGAGAAATTCTTCGACAATGGCAAAAGCAGCTTGGCTTGGTTCACAAAGCAATTCTTCCAAAGCATTTCCACATTTATAAACTGCTTCTGCATGAGCCGTTTTTAAACAACTCAAAACTTGCTGTGCATTAGGTGATTTACTAAGTCGCTTAGTAACTGGCTCATTAGGAGTAAGTCCATCCAAATGTTGCCTTATTCGATGCTGAACTAATCCTCGATAAGAAAGCTCAAATTCAGCTAAAAGTTTAAAGCCGAACTTGATTTTACTCTTTTGTCCTGGTATCAACTCTTCAGGTAATTGAATGGCGATCGCATTTATAAATTCTGCCCCTCTTGCTTCTGTCAAATTTCCTAAACCAACTTGAGAAATCAATACTTCTGCTACTTGAGATTTTACGCGATTTAGCGAGCGTTTTAATCCTTCGTCCAAAGATAAGAATTTTTCTGATAAATGGGCGCGAATTTCATTCAGATATTTTCCGTAAGCAATCGGATAGCCACCTTCAATATTGTTCCTTTCCTCAATCTGTTCAATAGATGGTATTCCCGTATCATCTCGACAAGCTTGGATTGCTGCATCTACCTGAGCTTTAAAATCGATATCTACCTCATCACGATTCTTTCTCAGTTCCTTAAGTAGTTCCTCTAGATCATTTGTAAGCTTTTTCCATAGTTGATTAAACAACGGTACAAATATTCTAGAATCATTTTCACTCTTTGTAGATTGACCTAAAGCCTCGTATGCTTTTGCTAACTCAAAATTTACCTGATTTTGGATTGCGGTTATTCTATCTTGGCAAAGTGATGATGATTTTTGGTCTAAAGAATTAATGTTAAGCTGTTAAGCATTTAAACAGGGATAAGAGCATTACCTTTATTTTTAAGTTTTCGCTCCCATTTAATAATTAACTGTCCTTCATTTAAAAGTTGATGCAATAAATATTCTAATTCTTCGATTGATTTAAATAGTCGATTAGCAATAAATTCTTTTGCTGAATGCCAAACTAATTCAATTAAGTTATAATCCGGGCTATATTTGGGGAGAAACTCTAAATGAATATTGGGCATTTCGGCAGCAATTTTCTGGAGATATTCAGCTTTTTTGTGGAAACTAGCATTATCTAGAATTATCACTATTTTGGCTCCTTTTTCCGCAAATTCATCGGCTTCATTGCCAGCAGCTACCCATTCAGCAATCAATTCTTGATAAAACAGTTTTAGCACTTGATAAAAACTTTCTGAATTGCTTTTATCCAGAAACTCCACAAACCTTTTCTTGTCGGAATACCTCAGCCCTCCCATTACATTAATCCGACCCTTTCTTCGCTCTCCCCTCACCTCTTTTCGGCTACCTTTCTTACACCAATTCTTTCTTTTTATCACGCTTAAACTAAAACCGCTTTCGTCCCAAAACCATACTTGTAAACGTTCTGGGTTATCTTTTTCTATTTTTAAATATTCGGTTATCTTCTTTTTAAATTCTTTTCTTTTTTCCGGCTCTCGCTTTCCCTCTAAGCTGTACTTCGCCCAGAGGTAAACGAACTTTTTTTTCTCTAATATTCTCCTAACTTGCGACCCACTTAATTTTATTCCTGTCGTTTCTGCTAAATATGTTGCTAATCTTTCTGCTGTCCATCTGCCAAATTCGTATCCTAATTCTTTGGGTTCTTTATCTACTGTCTCTAATAATATTTCTCTATATTTATCTGTGGCTTTTTGATGATTCCCCTTCATCCTTTCATCCACTAGGCTTTCCAGATTATCTGGATCTCCATGTACGCACCAATAAGATACTTTATTTATTGAACAGCCCAGAAATTCCGCTATTTTACCTTGAGTTTTTCCATCATTTAGCAACAGTAACATCAGAATTCTTTCTCTAATGTTTCCATTTTCTTCATCTTTTAGGGCTTTTTGTAGCTTCTCTACTTGTTCTAAACTCAGATGATTCTTTGCTGGCATTCCCTGACTCATTTTGCTCGGTTGACTTTTCCATTTTACCCTATTTAAATGATTAACAGCTTATCGATTAATTTATCAGTTAGTGTCTCCCCATTTTGTTTCCTTACTATTGATTTACTCTAAGTCCGATCGAGCCGATGTAGCGATCGCAGAAATTGAGGATGCTATTGAAGAAGTAATGAAAGAAACCTAAATTTTGGTTAGAAATTATCATTTTTGAAAACGAAAACTTGGAGTTTACTCACTAACTGTACGTTCGCTCATTTTTGAAGGGTGAGAAGAATTAATAGCTTACTGTGTAAAGTTTCAAGGTGATTGTGGAGCGCATGGTGGTGATACCGTGTAATACTTGGGGAAGGCTTGGTTAGTTTAACGATGTAATACAAGGGATAAGAGTAATGTGGAAGCGGGACATTCAAGGCAAGTTCGCACTCAAAGACGATGATTACCGTCAAGTGCGCTCTTTAAGGGTAACTGATGAAACCTGGAAGGCTTTGGGGATAGCTGCTGAATGCTTATGTATGACGAGAGCAGATTACTTGGAACAGGTGATGAGAGACAATGCTAGCCCAAGTATTACATGGACACTAGAGCCCAGAGATCAAGCCCAAACTACGGTGGCGGAACTGGCGATTAGGCCGCGCTCCGTGGCAATACTGGAAACTTTACGTGACCAAGTTTTAGTACAATTAAAGTTAGGTAAGCAAGCTCCAGGCTACAAAGCAGCACTCAAAGCCCTGAATCATTTTATTGCGGCACTGACTCACCAGGATACACAAGAGTCTGAATAGATCACAGGAAAAACAGTGGAAATAAGTTCCGAGCGAATAGACGATATTCCATTGATTGTGGAATGGCTCAAACAGATGGAAATAGCCAAATGTATTGACCAAAAACTCACTCCACCACATGGAAACCACAAAGGACTCAGCTACGGACAATTGAGTGTATTGTTATTAACATATATAATTACCCAGTCAGACCATCGGTTGTCTGCTGTGGAAGCCTGGGTTCAGGCACACCAACAGATTTTAGAGTTAAGTACGGGGTGGTCGCTCAAGGAAAAAGATACTACTGATGACCGATTGGCAAGGGTAGTTGAAGAGTTAGGTAAGCAGTCAGAGGCAAGGCGGGAAATAGAAGTAAAATTAGGACGACATCTGATTCGGGCCTACGAATTACCGACAGAAGTGGCACGAGCTGATACAACTAGTTTTAGTGTGAATCATCAACAGGGAGAATCAGCACAAGAAAGTCTACTGCATCATGGGTACTCCAAAGACAAGCGTCCAGACTTATTGCAATACCGTCAATTACTGGCAACCCTCGACCCGATGGGAATGCCACTGCTCAGTGCGACCCTAGAAGGTAATGGCGCTGATGACCCATTATATTTTCCGACCTGGGAACAAATGGCAAAGGTGATGGGACACAAAAATTTTGTCTTCATCGCTGATTGTAAAGCTGGCTCGATGGCAACTCGCGCCCAAATTGCTGCCAATGGAGGTGTTTATTGCTTCCCTGTACCCATGAGTGGACAACACCCCCAATATCTCAAACAGTGGGTACTCTCCCCACCAGCAGAAACAGTGTCCATTCGTTTACCGCGACAAGACGAAGAAGAACCTGCTGTGGGAAAGGGTTTTGAAGTAGAGTTAGGCAAGTTTTGGTTCAACGAAGAAACCCACAAGTGGGTACGTTGGCTAGAACGCTACTTGGTAGTTTATTCCCAAAGCCTTGCGGCTTCTGCCATCCGTGGTCAACAGCAACGCATATTGACGGCTAGAGCTGCTCTGGATAAATTAGAAAAGAAGCCGGGTAACGACCGGGAGCAACTGGGCCATAAAGTAGAAAACATTCTCAAGCGCTATCGGGTCAACGATTTTTTCTCAACCACGATTACAGAAGAAATCATCTTTGAAACTCGCCCTGTAGGACGGGGACGACCATCAAAAAATTCTCCGACTGAGGAAGTAACTAGTATTTCTCTTCAACTTCATATCCAGCAGATTGATGATGCGATTAAGCTTTCAGAAACCTTGGCCGGATGGCGACTGTATGTCACTAACGCCCCGACCACTCGACTGACCCTACCACAAGCTGTCATGTATTACCGGGATGAATGGCTCTTGGAACGTGGGTTTCACCGTTTTAAAAGAGGTTCCTTGCCAGCCCTACCCATTTACTTCCAAAATGAAGACCGAATTACTGGCTTAATGTTCATTTTGAATATAGCTTTGCGCGTATTTACCTTGATGGAGTTTATGGTACGGAAGGCTCTCCAGCAAACGCAACAATCTTTGGCTGGTCTTTATGACGGCAATCCAAAGCGAAAAACCAATCGCCCATCTGCGGAGCGAATGCTTCGGGCTTTTTGTCACCTTACTCTCTATCACCTTCCTGACTCTACCATTTTCATCACGCCGCTCTCCGAGCTTCAAAAACAGATTCTGGCACTGATGAAAATGCCAGAATCTCTCTATCAGCTAGATTCATTGCACATTAAGACCTAATTACGTCTTACCCCCTATAAAATCAGCACTCCCCCGTGTATTACACCGAAAACCTGTAGGTTCACAGTCTTTTCTGCGATTTGACTGACTTCGTACCGTGTAATACTACGTCAATCTGCTCTACCTTTGCCAAGTATTACATGGTGATGGTTTTAATCCGATCCACAATTACCTTGAAACCTTACGCAGTAAGCTATTAATTACTCTTACCCTTCAAAAATGAGCGAACGTACAGTCACTAAATCACCTCCGAAAAAATACTAGACTTTTGCCGAAACAAGGCACAACTGTTCACTGAAATTTCATCGCTGTTTATCAAAGGTAGTGATAAATTAGCAACCTGAACAGCTGCTATTTATATTTAGCAGCGACATTCGCAAAGCTCGATCGCCAAAAATCACTCATTCTCTAAAAATCCGTAAAGATATTAAAAATTAATACACAAATTTATCAACTCTTTACTATTTTATACTAGGCAAAATCACCAAGATAGTCGATAACTAAATTAGGTGGCTTTTTAACACCTAACTATTGTTAAGCCCTGAAGCAAATTTATGGTTAACACCGCAGTCAAAATTCCTTTCGTAGATCTAACTCTGCAACACCAACCAATTCAAAGTCAAATCGAACAGGCGATTCAAAGTGTACTCCAGAAAGGAGATTTTATATTAGGAAAAGCAGTAGCCGAATTTGAAACAGCCTTTGCCACAGCCTGCGGTGTACAATATGCAGTTGGGGTAGCTTGTGGAACCGATGCGATCGCACTAGGACTACAAGCTTGTGGCATCAAACCAGGTGATGAAGTAATTTTACCAGCCAACACTTTTATTGCCACCTTAATTGGTGTACTCCACGCCCAAGCCACCCCAATTTTAGTCGATTGTGACCCGGAAACCGCTTTAATTGACTTGACAGCTGCCGAAAAAGCTGTTACTCCTAAAACTAAAGTCATTTTACCAGTCCACCTCTACGGTCAAGTAGTTTCGCCTCAACAATTACAAGATTTCGCTGCTGCTCATAATTTGCTAATTTTTGAAGATGCTGCTCAAGCACATTTAGCTCAAAGAGAAGGTTATATAGCTGGAAGTATTGGTAAAGCAGCCGCTTTTAGCTTTTATCCGAGTAAAAATTTAGGCGCAGTGGGAGATGGGGGAATAGTTGTTACTAACGATGCAGAAGTAGCACAAAAATTGCGATCGTTACGCAACTACGGAGCCCCACAAAAATATGTTCACACAGAATACGGTACTAACAGTCGTCTTGATACTATACAAGCCGCAGTACTGAATGTGAAGTTACCACATTTAAATCAATGGAATTCGCAACGCAACACCGCAGCTAAAGAATACGATTCACTTTTCGCACCACTACAAAACAAAGGAATTATTCCAATTCAAAATCACAGTCAAACGGGACATATTTATCATCTTTATGTTGTGCGGATTACAGAAAACTGTCCCGTTAATCGAGAAACCTTACAAACCAATTTAGCAGATATTGGGATTCAAACAGGTGTCCATTATCCCATACCTTGCCATCTGCAACCCGCTTATAAATATTTAGGGTATCAAGAAGGAGATTTCCCCGTTGCGGAAACACTCGCAAAACAAATTCTCTCCTTGCCAATGTACCCAGGTTTGAGTCAAAATCAGGTTAAGCAAGTTGTGGATGCGATCGCTAAAATATTGGGTGCTAGCTAATTGATTGGTAGTTGGTAGTTGGTAGTTAGCAGAATTTTTTCTTTTTAATTACCAATTTCCTAACTAACTAACAACAAATGACAAATGACAAACAACCAATGATAAATTATGCAAACAAAGCTAACACTTCGTCATAAAATTGAGAATAACTTAGTCTTGATTGCCATATCAGCTGTTCTAGCACTAATGTATTTACCGCTATTGTGGCATTGGTACGAAGGCTGGCTAAAAAAAGATATCGGCATTATTCATGAATATTTTAGTCATGGCTTAATCGGTATACCTTTTGCTGCCTATATAGTCTGGTTAAATCGAAAAAAATGGCATCGCTTACCAGACAAATTCCATCCTTTAGCAGTTGGGTTTTTAATTATTGGCGGCATCTTTTATGTGAGTGGTTTAACTGACTTTGTTAACTTATCATTGCCGATAATTTTAACGGGAGTTTGTTTGTGGTTAAAAGGTATTCCCGGATTAAAATTACAAGCATTCCCTTTAGTGTTTGTGCTGTTAGCCACTCCTAACCAAATTCCTTACTTAATTGAACCTTATGCCTTACCGCTGCAAAGTTTTATTGCAGCGGTTGCTGGTTTTATTTTGACACAATTTGGCGTTCCGGTAGTGGTAGAAGAAATTAATTTATATGTAGGTGGACAAATTGTAGAAGTTGCACCGCACTGTGCTGGGTTAAAAATGTTATTTACCAGTTTGTATGTAGGTTTAATGTTACTTTATTGGACGGGAGTTTGGCGATCGCTCACTCGCAGCATTATCTTTTTAGGCAGCGCCGCCTTAATCAGCGTGATTGCCAACATCATCCGCAACACATTGCTAACATATTTTCACGGTACAGGTAACGAACAAGCCTTCAAATGGTTACATGAAGGTAGCGGTGGTGATATCTACTCCGCCTGTATGTTAGGCACATTAGTTATTTTAATCAACCTCATGGAAAAATATTTTCCCATTGACTCTGATGAACCAGAAACTCGATCGGGATTTATTGCTTCTCATGATGAACAGGATTAATTATTGGGATTTATTGATTCAGTTGAGATTCAGGATTAATCAAGAAATCTAGTAAATCTTTATTTCTCCTGAACTCAAAACTCAAAACTTAAAACTTTCTCTTACCCATGTTGATGAAACTCACCAAACAAAATATTAAGTTTAACCAAATTATCTTGCTCCTATTCCTGATAATTTTACTCTTAGTAGGAGCAGTTCCCGGATATTTGCAAAAACATTGGTCTTGGGAAAAACCACTGCCAGTGACAACTATTTCTCAAATGAGACAGATTCGCCAAAAAGGATTAGAAATTCCGGGATGGCAAAGCAAAAATAGCAAAGAAGTATTAGTCAGTCGGGAAAAATGGCTGTACCAAGAAGTGCAAATTGACCCTCAAACTACGGCAATTCTCTTGTTACGTCCACAAAAAGATGATAAAGACCAACCGCAGGTGCAATGGGTAGATGTGGAAGGGTTTCAACATTGGCAAACCGATCGCGATCGTACCGTACAGTTTACCATACCCCCAACAAGCCAACACCCACAACCGACCACAGTCAAAGCCCAATACTTTCGCGGTTGGAATCGGCAACAAACCTTTGCCGTATTACAATGGTACGCTTGGTATTCTGGAGGAAGCCCAGACCCAGCCAATTGGTTTTGGTCAGACCAAATTGCCCAATGGCAAGGAAAGCGCGTTCCTTGGGTCGCAGTTAGCATCCAAATTCCCATAGAACCCTTGGGCGACATCGAACCAGTATTACCCCAGGCTAAATCTTTGGGTCAAGCCGTGCAAACTGCACTCATGTCTACCTCATTGTAAAGAAAGAAAAGTTAAAATTTCGCCAACATGAAAGGAGCGTTCTTTCCGCAACAGTTCAAAGCAATCTCGATTCTGGGAATTTATACCAGCAGTACCTTATTGCTTACCGCTAGTTCTCTGTCGTGGTTTGAGCAAAAAAGCTGGGGAAGAGAAATAATCGGGAACAGGGAACAAATATCTCGTGTAACCTTGTCTGGGCGATTTTTGCTAACCCAACAAACCCAAAGGGTAGAACCATCAGCCACCCCCTTGACTCCCCAAGCACCGATTACCATACCAGTAGTTCCCTTTGAACTTCAGGAGACACCCCAACCTTTTAGAGCCAATCCCCAGTTTAGACCTTATCGGTTAGGTTCTAGCGATGTTCTTACGATCGCAGTCCCCAGATTTCCCGAACTCAGCGTCCAAGCAGCTGTAGGGCCAGAAGGAAATATCATCCTACCATTAGTCGGCAATCTATCAGTCAGAGGTCTAACCATAGAAGAAGCCACAGAAAAAATTCGTGCTGCTTACAATCAATTCGTCATTAATCCTATAGTCACAGTCGGATTAGCCAGCCAACGTCCCGTACAAATCTCCGTAACTGGTGAAGTAGTCCGCCCTGGTCTTTATGGTCTGGGCGCTTTACCCCGCGTTTCCACCGCCTTACTAACAGCAGGAGGTAGCACCACTCAAGCTGACTTACGACAAGTACTAATTCGTCGTTTCTTGGTAGATGGGTCTTTTATTGAACAAAGAGTAGATTTGTTTACTCCCTTAGTAGCAGGAGAACCAATTCCCGACCTGCGTTTAGAAGATGGCGATGCAATAATAATACCAAGACTGCAAGTAGGAACCGAGCAAAATTACAATCGTCAACTAGTAGCCACTTCCAACTTAGTCCAACCAACGATTAATATTCGGATTTTGAGTTATCCTAACCAAACAGTGGGTAATCTTAATGTTGCTAATGGGAGTACCTTTTTGGATGCCTTCACTGCGGCTGGAGTGTCTTTACAAGGTACTGATATAGAAAGTGTAGCTGTAATTAGGTTCGATCGAGAAAGAGGAAGAGCGATCGTTCGAGAACTCAACGCCAAACGCGCCCTCTTTGGCGACGCTTCCCAAAATATTCCCCTCCAAAATAACGATGTCATAGTCATAGGTCGCAACCTAGTAGGCAGAATTACTTTCGCCCTGAACATCTTTACCCAACCTTTCCGTGATATTTTAGGATTTCTCCTCTTCTTCCAAGAATTAACCGATAATGCTACCAATCTGTTCCGCCCCTCCGGTGGCAACTAAAAGAACTGGAATACAGAGATATTATTAAAGATAATGATTAGTAGATTAACAAATAAAAATTACCCCAAAAAAATCTTTAAATAAAACAGCAATTCATTATGACTTTACCAATTGTTAAACGCTATCTCATCGCCTTTAACCAACATAAATGGACTGGATTAGCCGCAGCTGTGTTAGTTACGGGGGCATCCTTTGTAGTTGCCAAACAACCAGTACCTCCAACAGAATACCAAGCTGAAGGAGTTCTGATTACTAATCCCCCAACCGTAGTTTTTTCCAAAACAGCATCTGACATTCAACAGCCAGTAGCCACCCCAAAATTGATCAAAAATAGCGATGTAATTACATCAGTGGCGCAGGAAACAAAAGTAGAGGTAAAACAATTACTAAAAAAACTAAATATTAATATACCTAAACCCTCAGTAGGGAGAGGTGAAACGCCACCACCGCCTAGAATAACTGTTAGCTACATCGATACAAATGAAAAACGGGCTCAAGCTGTAGTTAACAATGTACTAGAACAGGCAAGTAAATATAGCCGTAAAATCAATACGACTCGCTTAACGACTATTATTAGCGAGATTAACAAACGTTTACCTTTGGTAGAAAGAGAACTGAGACAAGCAGAACGGAATTTAGAGCAATATACTAAACAAGAAGGTTCAGTTTTATTGGCTGCCAAAAATGGTAGTTTGGTGCAATCGATTTTGGCTAGCCAAGGACAGCAGTCTGCTTTACAACTTCAAATCCAAGGTACTGATACTCAAATAGCTAGTTTACAACAGAGGTTAGGATTAAACCCAGACCAAGCTTATGCTTCTTCTGCTCTCAGTGCTGACCCAATTATTGCTAATTTGCGAGTGCAAATTTACCAAGCAGAATCTCAGCTGGAAATTCTCAAGAAAGATTTGCGACCAAAACATCCAAATATTATTCAACTTCAAAAACAGATCCAATCTTATGAGGAATTGCTCAAACAACGTGCTTCCGAAGTGATTGGCGGTAACGGTATAGCAGCACCACTACAAAGTGCTAATGAAATTCGCCAAGATAGTAATCTCGATCCGGCTAGGCAAGCATTAGCTAATCAATTGGTAGCCTTGCAAACTCAAAGAGAAACCTTGAGCGAGCAACAAAAGGCTTTGGCGCAGGAAGAACAAAGGTTAAGACGGGAATACGCTACGATTCCTAACAAGCAGTTAGAGCAAGCCAGGTTACAGGAGAAGTTGCAACTTAAGCAAAATGTCTATAGCCAAATGCAAGCAAGTTTGGCAGATGCTCAAACGGCAGAGGCGGAGACGGTTAGTAGTTGGATTCCAGAGGGTGAGGCGCAAGTTAATAAGTTAGCGAAGGAAACCACGAATCCGATTATCATTATTGGGGCTGGAGGTTTGGTGGGAATTGTTGTCGGTGGGGCTATTATTTTTCTTTTGGGTGCTTTGGGTGGCGTATTCCAAACTATGGAGGATATCCGCGCTGCAATGGTACAGCGAGATATAGTTGTGCTGGGAATTTTGCCTTATATAGCGATTCCTGACCCAGATTTAGGAGAAACGCCGATTATTTTAGAGCCGCATTCACCTTATTTGGAGCCTTACGAACGGTTACGGACTAATTTGCGTCGTGCTAGTGAAGATCCGGTGAAGGTAATTTTATTAACTAGCGTGACTAATGAGGAAGGAAAGAGCGTGAGTGCTTATAATTTGGCGATCGCTTCCGCCCGTGCAGGTAAACGGACTTTGATTGTTGAGGCAGATTTGCGATCGCCCTCTCTCGCCAGAAGTGTTAAAGTTGCTCCCGATCCTGATGCCTCGATCGAACCTCTTCGTTACTACGGTAACTGGAGCGATTGTATCCGGTTGGTGCCAGAGGTAGAAAATTTATACTTAGCACCAAGTCCTGGCCCAATCCAACAACCAGCATCGGTTCTTGAATCTAGCGAGTTCCGTCGCTTATTAGAAGATGTGCGCGGTCGCTTTGATATGGTGTTTATTGATGCTCCGGCTTTGAGTATTTGCAACGATGCCTTTGTCTTGGAACCAATGACTGATGGCATGATATTAGTAGCTCGACCGGGCTACACTGTGGAGAGTATGTTCGCTGAAGCCGCACAACAATTAACAGAATCGGAAGATATTACGTTCTTGGGTGGCATTATTAATGGTACGGATATGGCGATCGGCAAAACTCCTCTATTAACAGAACAAAAATTCATGGCGACAGAACCAGAAACCCAAAATTTAACAGAGGAAGAGGAACCGGAAGAAGTCAAAGTGCCAACCAAATAAAATTGCTTTGAGGATTGGGGACTGGGTGCTGCAATAGAACAGCGTCACTAAAACTGTTCAAAGTTAGATTGGTTGCGAGATTGATTGGCAAATAAACCTAAAATAGGTGCTAAAATTGCGCCAAACACAAAGCCCCCAGCGTGTGCCCAGTAAGCGATTCCTCCGCTTTCCATGCCCACATTTGCTGGAGTTTGTAAACTAGCAATACCGTAAAATGCTTGTTGCACAAACCAAAGACCTAAGAAGAAGAAAGCTGGAACATAAAATAAGAAATATCCAAAAAATGTGAGGATTCTAGCATTTGGATATTTGAGAATGTAAGCTCCTAAAACTCCAGCGATCGCACCTGACGCACCCAAAGAAGGAATCCCCGATTGCATGGCAAAAAACCACTGCGCCAACCCCGCTAATACCCCACAAGCTAAATAAAAAATCAGAAACTTCACATGACCTAAAGCTTCTTCCACATTATTACCAAAAATCCACAAAAACAACATATTACCAATCAAATGAGCAAAACCAGCATGGAGAAATTGAGAAGTAATTAATGTTGTCCATTCTGGCACTGGTTGATTTGTTGCCACACCAGCGAAACTAGCACTCAGTTCTCTTGGTACTACTGCTGCTAAATGAAAAAAGCTTTGTAATTGCTGCGGTGGTAAACTCAATTCATATACAAAAGCCAGAATATTAGCAATAATCAGCCCATAAGTCACATAAGGAGTGATTACAGTCGGATTTTCATCACGAAGGGGTACCATTGTTACTTTTCCTTGACAAGCATTTAGTTGAAGGATATCCCACCTTTTGCGGTACTGTCTTCTAACTCCGGGTGAGTAATGGAATATTACATCCTCAAAACTCAAAAAATAGCCCTTAGAAGGAAAAACCAAACTAAGGGAAAAGGTTACTGCTTCAAGCAAAACCTATGTAAATTTGCTAACTAAATTAAGCTAAATGACCAATACTCTACCAACCCTTTTGAGCTTGCTGTAACACATAAGTAGCGACATCTTCAATTTGTTTATCCGAAAGACGACCACCAAAAGCTGGCATGGCATTTTTGCCTTTTTTTATCTGTTTAGTAATAGCTTTTAGAGAATTCATATTATACTTCTCTAAAGCTTCTTTCTTCAGGGTTTTATTAGCCATAATTACATTATTTCCACCCAAATGGCAGGCAGAGCAATTAGCGCTAAAGATTTTAGACCCGACAATTGCATCTCCTGCTAGTGCAGGACGACTAAAAGCAAAAGTTAATATTGCCGTAGTTAGCAATAAAACTGTGACTAATTTTTTCAATGTGTTTCTCCTTGGCTTAACCGACTCAGCAAGCTGTAAAATTATTGCCCAAGAACATTTTATGCTGCTGACAAATGCTTTACTTTAGTGAACCATAGAGAAGCACAAAGTTTGCCGTCTTTGCTACTAGCAGGCAATGTAAGTTAATGGGTGAAACTACTGTGGTTATTCAACAGTAATTTTGCCAATCATACCTGCGCCTTGGTGAGGTTGGCAGAAGTAGGTGTACTCACCAGCAGGAGCATCAGCAGGAAATGTTGCTGTAATTTTGTCACCTCGGTTCATAGCCAGTTTAGTGTTAGACAGGGATTTTGCTAAAGCTGCACTCTTAGCAGGGTTTTTCTTTGGATCGAAAACTACGTTGTGGGGAGGAACTTTGTTGTTTACCCACTCTACAGTGTCTCCTGGTTTGATAGTCACTTTAGATGGCTCAAACTTTAGCATTCCATTATCTGCGCCCATTTTGATGGTGACGGTTTCCGCAGCTGCGGGGGAGGTCATCAACAGGAAGCTACTGGCGACTAATACCATAGTCAATAATGCTAAACTCAAGCGCCGCCAAATTGCAGACATAAATTTCATAATCTTCTCCTGAGATTACCAGTGAACTTGGTTTCCTTAAATTAAAATACCAAGCAAGTGGACGTTTTTGCTGGAATAATCTTAAATTTTGCCAGCGATTTAAAGGGATGAGTCTGGAATTGTAGTTACCAGACGGAAAAAATCTTTACCAAATGCCGATTAATTGGGTGTTTTAACCTGAGTTTTTTCTGCAAGTGGGAAAGCCAAAAGAAAAAGTTAGTGATAATATTTTCTCTTTCTTTTGACTTTTGATTTTGGTTTTTGTGCTAATGGAGAGTGGGTTTAGAAATAGATTTTGCCACCGCCCCATCTAACGCCGACAATTTTTGGTTGAATTAGAATGTGTCCGGCGATCGCTTCGAGATCGTCATCTGTAAGATCGCGCATTTCTGTGAAAATGTCACTACTCTTCTTACTGGGGTGAATTTCTGCGATCGGAATTTCTCCATCGTAGCTAGTAGGATTTTTCATATAATCCACCAAGCTTTCGATATTGTTACGAGGTGGGGTTGCCAAAGCCAGAGCTTCTGGTTCTAGACCTACGTTCGGGTCAGTTTTGGTAATCCCACCATTGTGACATTGAGAGCAGACATTATTGAACAGGCGTTTGCCTTTCTCCACCTGTTTTGGACTTAGTACGATCGTATCGCCTTGTGCATTCTTAGGTACTGTACGGGTTTCTACATCGAGTTCAGTGGCAAAAGCACTACCCACCATCATTTGAAAGGTGAAAATCAGGGTAGCCACAGCAAGCCAGAAATATTTTTTTAGCATTGTTCTCCCAAAACAATAAGGCGAGCGTGATTGTAATTTATTTAGGACTCAATCTCAGCGAACTCTGGCAAACTGTATTATCTAAACAGTTGAGCGCAGCAGTTCTGTTTACCATTGATTAGGTTTGACTGGGTGACTTTGGCTCAGAAGCTGTCCCAGGCTTAACATTAGCTACTCAAGAATTTGTATTCTGGTTGTCCGAGAATAAATCTTCCTGGTGGTTAGTGCCTGAGTCTTGGCTTTGAGCCATAATTTCGGAAATGATTGCCTTAGCATCCTCCAGAGCCAAACGAGTCTGGGGATTTTTGTAAGGAATGCCTAATCGATCGCAAATTTGGAACACTTCTGTAACAGCAGTGTCATAGTCCGCTGCGATTTCGGCTATTGACAGATTAGCAAAACCCATACTGGTTTTTTACAAAAGATTGAGTCTCTCTCATAATGATGCCACTGAGCGGCACCTTTTCTAAGGCTGAATTAAAAAGTTCCAGTTTTGGGAGAATTTGAATTAATAACTTAAAACTCAAAACTCAAAACTCAAAACTCACCCTTGTCCCAGTCCCCAGTCCCCAATCCCCAGTCCCCCATCAAGAGCGATGTCCAGTGACAATGTAAGCGACCCTTTGACCGATGTTGGTGGCGTGGTCTGCCATGCGTTCTAGGTGACGGATAACTAAGACTAATAATAATATTGGTTCTATTACGCCTTTGATGTCGCGTTGTCCGGCTAGGCGTTGGTAAAAGGTTTCGTAGGCGATATCGACTACATCATCTTCTTGTTTGACTTGTCTTCCAGCTTCTGCGTCTAAGTCAGCTAAGGCTACTAAGCTCATAGCTAACATTGCTTGAGCTTGATGGGACATGGCAGTGATTTCTGCTAAATAGGCATGGGGTGGATAAGGAAAGAGTTTGATGGAAATTTCGGCTAAATCTTTAGCATAGTCGCCAATTCGTTCTAAATCTCGGACTAATTGCATATAAGCACTTAGTAGGCGCACGTCTTGGGCTACTGGTGCTTGTAAGGTGATTAGAGCAGCACAGTCTAATTCTATTTGGCGGTAGAGTTGGTCAATTTGTTTATCAATTAAGGGGATCGATTCTGCTGCGGCTAAGTCTCGGTTGAATAGGGATTGATGAGAGAGACGGAAAGATTGTTCTACTAATGCACCCATGCGTAAGACATCACGTTCTAAGCGCCTTAGACTGCGCTCAAAGCTGATGCGTTCGGGTGGGGGGTTAAAAGGAGAGGAGTTCACCCTAATTTATCTACCAAATAAGGTGTGATTACGTAAATTCTAATAGGTTACAGATTTTTGATAAGGTAATTCTATTTTTAGCCAAGCTCCTCCGGTTTGGGGATGATTTTTGGCTGTGACGGAACCACCGTGAGCTAGGATGATTTGGCGGACGATCGCTAAACCTAAACCACTACCCGTTGTACTAGATTTTATCGTGCTTTCTTGTTCTAAGGAAGAAGCTGCTTGTCTTTTTCGAGAAGGATCTCCTCGATAAAGTCTTTCAAAAACAAACGGTAGGTCTGATTCAGGAAAGCCAGGGCCACAATCTATAATATTAATCTCTACAACTTTAGTAATATCTATCTGAGGAGAGATGTTGAATTCAATTCTAATTTCTCCATCTTCTGGACTATATTTAATGCTGTTATCGAGAATATTTAAAAAGACTCGGTATAGGCGAGACTCATCACCTTCAATTTGTAGGGGTTCTGGGCCAAAATAAGTCAAATGGAGTTTTTTGGCGTTATGCAAAGGTTCTAAACTTTGCCAAACAGCGTTGATTAACGATCGCAAGTCTAAGGGTTGATAGCGCAGCTTATTGCTAGAGTCGGTTTCCAGTTGACCTAGTTCTAACCAATCTTGTACTAAGTTGATCAGCCGATTAACTTCTGGAAGTAAACGTTCTACCCAACGGCTTAAAGGTGGTTCTAGACGATCGTGTAAAGCTTCTGCTACTAAGCGAATCGAGGTGAGGGGCGTTCTCAGTTCATGTGCTAAATCTGACACCCAGCGATCCTGGGCTTGGGAAAGTTCGACTAAGGCTTGCCGATTTTCTAAGAATACTCCGACTCGCCCATTGGATAAGGGTAAACTGGTGGCTCGGATGGTGAGGGATTTGGGTTTGAGGCGTTCTTGATATTCTGTGGTTTCTGCGATCGCACCAGCTGCACCAGCAAGTACCGTGTTAGCCTGTGGATCGGGACGTATGGCTTCTGGGTTCGAGTAAGTTGGATGAAATACCCATTCTTGCTTGATTGGTTGTTGTTGATGACGAGTTCGATCGATCAATACGTCGAGTTCGTAGGAACGGACTAATTCTAGTAGCAAGCGCACTTGTCCAGGTTCCCACCTATCTATGTTTAACATCTGCCTTGCTTGTTCGTTACACCAAATCAGCTGATTTTCTTCATCCACCATGAGAAAGCCGCTGGGTGCTGCTTGGAGGATAGTTTCCCAAGTTTGGATTTCACTTTCTAGTAGTTGGCGATGTTGATTTACTAAAGCCACTCCCCGACGCAAACGAGAAATTATAGATAAAGCAGAGTCAGTATCAGATACTTCCAGAGATAGCAATAATTGCTTTAAGCGTCGATTAAAGCGCATTCGCCAGAACAAAGAAATTGCCAATCCTATTAATAAACCAATTAGAATTTCAACAATAGGCATTTGAGCGATCGATGGCTAGCGACCAATGATAACTATCAACTAACCACATATCAACATATCAACCGAATCCCCAAAAAATAACAACTATCCAAATCGATAACCAAAACCCCGAATGGTAATAATGTATTCTGGGCGACTAGGATCTTTTTCCAATTTTTCCCGCATCCAGCGAATATGGACATCGACGGTTTTACTATCACCAACAAAATCTGGGCCCCAAACTTGGTCGAGTAGTTGTTCTCGCGACCAGACGCGCCGAGGATAGCTCATAAATAATTCTAGGATGCGGAATTCTTTGGGGGCAAGGTTGATTTCTTCTCCGCGCAGTAAGACACGACATTCTTGGGGATAGAGTGTAATGTCTTTATACTGCAAGATTGGTGGCTGTGCTAACCCGCTGAGGCGTTGACGACGGAGTAATGCACGACAACGGGCGACAAATTCCCGCATACTGAAGGGTTTTGTTAGGTAGTCGTCTGCGCCTACTTCTAAGCCTAGTACGCGATCGGTTTCGCTGCCTTTGGCACTGAGAATTAAAATGGGGACTGGATTACCTTGACGACGGAGTAACCGACAAATATCTAATCCATTGACTAGGGGTAGCATGATGTCTAACACTACCAAGTCAATGAATGATTCTCCGATGTCGTTGCTGGCGTTTTGCAGGATACTAACGGCTTTTTGTCCGTCAGCGGCTGTGAGTACTTCGTAGTCTTGTTCCTGTAACGCCATGACTAGCATTTCACGAATCAGGTCTTCGTCTTCTACTACTAGGATGCGTCTTTTTTGCCCGATTTCGGTTCCTGATGGATTTTGAGCTATCTCAAGGGAAAACATGATTGAGAAAGTTTGTGCTGACTTGTTCCATCCAAACAATAGCGCGATCGGTGCTTGTCAAGGGAGAAGCACAGGAAAATTTCCGAATTGAATTCGGGTTGAGGATTTTTTTACCAAGATAAGGCTTAAATCAATATTATTTGAAATAAAGATTGTTCAATAAATGCTACAACAAAGTTGACATATCAATTTTTTTTTATACGATAGAGTTATGCTCCAAAATTTTCAATTGATTTTGAGGTGCTATGAGCCAAGCAATTGAGACATCTGAAACTAGCCCCATCCAAGTAGCATTTGTGAATAGCGATATTTTGAAGCTACCAGGGCGAATTGGCTTGACGATCGCTCCGGGGAAAAAGGGGGTGGGTTTAAATGTTCAATGGAAGCGAAACCTTGATATTGACCTAAATCGTCTCAAGCAGGAATATCAGACTGATTTACTGGTCTGCTTGCTAGTTAAAGCTGAATTAGAAACAGCCAAAATTACTGATTTATTGCCAAGGGCAGAAACAATGGGGATGAAGACAATCTGGTTCCCTATTGTAGATTTAGGTATTCCTTGTTCGATCGCAGATTTCACAACGTTTATAGAGGTTTTGTTAGATGCAGTTCGTGCCGGACAGACAGTGGTAACTCATTGTCGGGGTGGATTAGGTCGTACTGGTACAGTTGTAGCTTGCTGTCTGGTGCGTTTGGGCTATGAACCGTCTGAAGCTATCCGGTTAGTACGCACTGTGCAAGCAGGAGCAATTGAAACCAAGGAGCAGCAAAAGTTTGTGACTCTTTGCCAAAGAATATGGAATTCCGATCGACGAGAAATTCTCCAAGACCAAAGTTCAAAATATTCTCAATAGATCTGTAAATCTACTGTTACAATAAGGCGTTAAAAAGATAACCAATACTGATAATACCTACAGTTACTAGGGAAATGAATACGGCTAGTAATTGGGGACGTAAGACTTTACGTAAAATTACGATTTCTGGCAAGGAAAGGGCGGTGACTGCCATTGTGAAGGAAAGTACTGTTCCTAATGACATTCCTTTGCTGACTAAGGCTTCTGTAATTGGTAAAACTCCGGCAATATTCGCATATAAGGGAACGCCAATTAATGTGGCAATGGGAACGGCGAATGGGTTGTTATTTCCTGCCCATTTGGTAATCATGTCTGCTGGGGCATAACCGTGAATTGCTGCACCAATTGCTATTCCTCCAACTACATAAGGCGATACGGTTTTAAAGATTTCGGTGGCGGAATATTGTCCTTGGGCAATTCTCTGTTTCCAAGTTAAGGGTTTTTCGGTTTCTGTTTGGTCTAGTTCTTGGTTTTGTCGGGTTTTTTGCAGTTCCCAAACGAAGGGTTCTACCCAGTTTTCTAGTTTTAGTAGGCCGATTGTGTATCCGGCTGCGATCGCTAAAATCACCCCAAATCCAATATAAATCAAAGTGACTTTAAAACCAAATAATCCCCAAAGTAATATTACCGCAACTTCGTTCACCATCGGCGCGGAAATTAAATAGGAAAATGTTACTCCTAATGGAACTCCTGCTTCTAAAAATCCCATAAATAAAGGAACTGCCGAACAAGAACAAAATGGTGTAACAATGCCAATTCCAGCAGCTAAAGAATTGCCCCAAATCGTGCGTTTCCCTCCTAACCAATATCGCACTTTTTCCGGTTCTAAGAAGGTTTGCACTGTCCCCACTATAAAGCTTATGACTAGCAGCAATGTGAGAACTTTGGGAACGTCGTAAAGGAAAAAATGCAGGCTTGCGCCTAAATGTGTTTCTAAGGATAAGCCGAATAATTTCGTAACTATTTGGCTGGCTAACCAGTCGAAGGGATAAAATGGATCGAACATTTGAGTTTACACTTGCAATAATGGCTTGATTTCTTCGGGTGAAATTACTTTTCCTTTGCTGACTACTTTGCCATTTACTGCTAATGCTGGGGTGGACATTACTCCCCGTTTGACTATTTCAATTTGATCGGTTATATGGTCAAGTTCGGCGGTAATTCCTAAGTCAGTTATGGCTTTTTTGGCGTTTTCTTCTAATTGATGACATTTTTTGCAGCCGGAACCTAGAATTTCTACTTTGATGTTAGTCATAGTTGTGAAGCTTAGGTGTTGAATTACTTTTTTATTATACCTTTTAACTAATTGGTTATAGAGGGTTTTTCATTATTTTGTAATGAAGATGATTGGGCGATTGAAATCGCTGCTACACAAACAAAGTCCGCCTACGCGGACTAAAGAATTAGGGGGTATTTAAGGCGGATTTTGTATTAGTCAAATTTAGCTAAAGAAGAAGCAAAAAAGAGAGTATCAGTTTAGGGATTGAGTTTGATTAGATTCGGCTAAGATTGACTCTATCGATCGCTTTGCTAATGTCAGTCATTGTTTCTTGAGTGCCTTTTTCTTTTCGCTCACTGTAGCGATCGCACAAATAATCCACCTCTCCTCGCAATAGCAAAGTAAACTTAAAAAGTTCTTCCATGACATCGACGACGCGATCGCGATATGAAGAATCTTTCATCGTTCCATCTTCATTAAACTCTTGGTAAGCTTTTGCTACGGAAGATTGATTTGGAATCGTGAACATCCGCATCCAGCGCCCTAAAATGCGAAGTGTATTTACCGCATTGAAAGATTGAGAACCACCACTCACCTGCATGACGGCTAAAGTTCTTCCTTGAGTTGGTCTGATTGCTCCAATACTTAGAGGAATCCAGTCAATTTGGTTTTTCATGATACCGCTAATTTGACCGTGTAGTTCGGGGCTAGACCAAACCTGTCCCTCAGACCACTGGCTTAATGCCCGTAGCTCCTGCACTTTGGGATGAGTATCAGGAACGCTGCCGTAAATCGGTAGTTCTCGCGGATCGAAAAACTTTACCTCTGCGCCAAACTCCTGAATAATTCGAGCCGCTTCTTCGGCTAATAAACGGCTGTAAGAACGATCGCGCAAGGAACCATAAAGAAACAGAATTCTCGGAGGATGGTCAAACGTGGTCATAGGATTTTAGCTGCGGACAGATTCAGGAACAGAAATCACGTTATGTGAGGCTTTACTCCAAGCTTGGGCGCTCATTTGCACCGCATCCCAAGGACTCCCTAAAGGAGGGGTATAACTGAGGTCGATCTCGTTTATCGCTTCAACGGTCATGCCATGAAACAAGGCAGTGGCATAAATATCAACTCTTTTGGCAACTTCACCCTGGTAATGCCCTGCAATTTGAGCACCGAGCAGCTTTCCCGTTTGGCGATCGCCCGTGACCCGAATTCGGAGTTGGTGCGCTCCTGGGTAATAAACCTTGTGATCCCAAACCTCTGACTCCACTGTTAATGGGTCAAAGCCTGCTGCTAATGCTTCCCGATCGCGCAGTCCTGTACGGGCAACTGCTAAGTCAAAGATTTTAACCACCTGCGTACCCAAGGAGCCAGCAAATTCTTGATTGCCACCCACTGCGTTTGCACCTGCTACCCGACCTTGCTTATGGGCAGTAGTACCAAGAGGCAGGTAACTATTTTGGTTGAGAACACGATGCCAAGTTTCTACACAATCACCAGCTGCATAGATGTCTGGGAGATTGGTTTCCATCTTTCGATTTACTCGAATAGCCCCTGTCATCCCCAACTCAATGCCAGCGGTTTGAGCTAGATGAGTATTTGGTTTGGCACCAACAGCAACCAAAACTAAATCTGCGATCGCCTCAAACCCATTGGAGCCAAAAACTTTTAGCTGATTCCCTTGTTGTTGAATGGTTTCGAGCGACACCCCTGTTGCCACCGTTACCTGATGTCGTTGGAGTTCAGCCCGAACCATTTCTCCTAAGCTGGGATCGACGGTTTTGAGAACGCTTGGATTGTGTTCAACTAGCGTTACATTCAATCCACGTAACACTAAAGCATCTGCCATTTCCAAGCCGATATAACCACCCCCCACAATAACCGCAGATTTTGGATGGAACTGGGCGATGTGTTTCTCTACAGCAAAACTATCTGCCATCCAACGCAGAAAATACACTCCCGGTAAATCAATCCCTGCAATATGGGGACGGTTTGATAAGGCTCCTGTCCCAACGAGCAGGCGATCGTATGTCAGCAGTTTTTCGTTTCCTTCTATATCAACAGCAATAACAACTTTTTCTTGAGGACGAATTGCTGTAGCGGTGTGATTAGTTAGCAGTTGAATTCCTGCCAGAGTGATATCTTCTTTTGTCCGGTGTGCCAAATTTCGCCAGTCTGCGACTTCACCGCTCAGGAAGAACGGCAACCCACAGATACTGAAGTTGGGAAAATCATCTGCCATGACGATGATTGGAGTAACCGTAGAGTCTAGCTCTTTGGCGCGTAAAGCAGCACTGATTCCTGCATCGCTACCACCGACGATCAGTAATTGAGTCATGTTGATGTTTTTCCCGCTAACGACTGCAAAAAGGTGAGTTGAGCCTCTCGTAACTCAGCATTGGGATTGGCGGTTTGGATAATCTGCATTGCATCATCATACGGAGTGCCTGTCAGAATCAGATAGGCTGCGAGCATTGTTCCTGTCCGGCGATTGCCACTAGTACAATGCACTGCAACAGCTTTGCCTAATTGATTTTGCTGCTCGATGAAGGCTTGAAGTGCTTGAATCTGTTCTACAGTGGGAGCATTTCCGCCTTTTGTGGGTAGCCAGCGGTAATCGAGGTTTGCCTGTTCGTACAAGTCAAGATTTGAAGGGTCATCCATTACGGAAACGATCGCTCCAATTCCCGCTGCTTTGAGTTGCTCAATTTCCTCTGGCAGAGGTTTCCGTACTCCGGCTAATTTTCCCGGAATCACCCACCAAAGGTTTTCTAGAATTGGCTGTGTTTCTTCCATTAGAGACATACCTATGCAACAGAGGAAACTTGTAAGGTTTCAATCAGACGAACTACTCGATCGCGAATCTCATCCCGCACTCTGGGGAAAATCTCTGGTTGTTCGGCTGGATCGTCTAATTGCCAATCTTCAAATACTTCTCTTGTTAGCCATTGGGGGGGAAGATTTACACCACATCCACAAAGGGAAATCACGACATCGAAATTTTCAGGTTTAAATTCACTTAAGGCTTTTGAGGTTTGATGGCTAATATCTACTCCTGCATCTTTCATTGTGGCGATCGCTTCTGGTCTAACTTGAGAAGCTTCTAGTCCAGAACTGGTAACTTCAATTAAACCAACTCCAAGTTGCTTGGCAAATCCTTCTGCCATTTGCGATCGGGCTGAGTTTTTCTTACAAACAAACATCACTTTTTTCATTATCCCGATCCTCCTGTTAAGTATTTCATCTAATCCGAAAAGTCCTGAAAGTTGTTGGAAATCTGTCGATAGATAATTACGGCTAATTGTGCTCCTAAAATTGGTGCGATCCAATAAATCCAATGGTCTTGCCAAAATCCTCCAATAAAAGCGGGGCCAAACGATCGCGCCGGATTCATACTTGCTCCGGTAATTGGCCCCATAAATGCTGCTTCTAATCCTACGGTTAATCCGATCGCTATTCCCGCAAAACCTATGGGGGCTCGGCGATCGAATCCTGAGCCTAAAATCACAAACATTAATATGAAGGTAAGAATGGTTTCTAAGACTAAAGATTGCGACCAGTTTCCATTTAAAGGTAAAGTAGCTCCGAGTTTGGCAATTCTACCAAAACTTAAACGTAATACTGCGGAGGCGGCGATCGCTCCTGATAATTGCGCCAGAATATAAGGCAGGACTTTGTGTTTAGAAAAAACCCCAGTTGCGGTAAATCCTAAAGTTACCGCTGGGTTAAAATGTGCGCCACTAATATGAGCTAATCCATAAATTAATGCTGCTACTACTGCGCCAAACACAAAGCTAATTCCTAAATGAGTTATTGCGCCTTTACTAATCTGGTTTACCATTACTGCTCCAGTTCCAGCAAATACTAGAATGAAGGTGCCGATCGCTTCTACTAATACTTCTCGCCAACAGTAAGAAATTCTGCTCCTCAAACCTTTGGAAAAACCTATTTTTACCATTCTTTTTACCTTGCTTTGTTCCTCTAGGAACTAGAATTTCGCTTGTTTGCGTAATAACTCAGCTAATGTTAAATCTAGCTGGGCTTTACCATCAAATACTGTTCCTACTTTTGCTCGATTAAAATGCACGTCTGCCAGGTGATAACCTTCTTCTGGTAAAGGTACATAACCTACAGCTTTTACTGTTTCTGGCGCATTCTTGATGTAGAATTTTACAAAGTCTCTTAATGCCGGATTATCTTGGGCAGATTTAGCATTAACGTAAATAAATAAAGGACGGGCTAAAGGTTGATATTGACTGGCTTCTACATTTTTTAAAGAAGGTGCGATCGCTCCTTTTCCACTATTAACTGGAACTGCTTTTAACTTACCTGGATTATCTTCGTAATACGCTAATCCAAAATATCCTAAAGCATTAGGATCTGCGATTACTCCTTTGGCAATTACTTCGTCATCTTCGCTAGCTGTATAATCGTTACGACTAGCATCAACTTTGCCAACTACGGCTTCGGTAAAATAATCAAATGTCCCCGAATCTTTACCAGGCCCAAATAAATTTAAAGGTCGATCGGGCCATCCGGGTCTTACTTGATTCCAATTAGTAATTTTACCTTCTGCTGCTGGTTCCCAAATTCTTTTTAACTCGGCTACAGTGATATCTTTTGCCCAAGTATTTTGCGGATTAACTACTATTGTTAAAGCATCAAAAGCAACGGGTAATTCAATAAATCTTACCCCAGCTTGATTGCAAGTTTGCATCTCTTGGGCATTAATTGGACGGGAAGCATCGGCAATATCTATTTCTTTGGCACAGAATTTTCTTAACCCTCCCGTAGTCCCAGAAAAAGCTGTTTCTACTTTGGCATTGGGATTGGTTGTTTGGTAATTTTTGGCGATCGCATTCGTAATCGGATAAACCGTACTCGAACCATCAATTTTAATTGGTTTCTGCTGCGATTGTACCTGAGAACATGAGTTCAATAACGCAGCTACACCGACGATTAAAGCAAATGTTCCTAATCTAAAAACTTGGGGCTTTTCGGTTACTTTCATTTTGCCTCCCCCAGTCAAATTATGTAAGGGGTAATAACCATCATTTCAAAAAAAATTGATTTGTCAAGTACATTTAAACAAAACTTGACGATCGCGGTTTACTGCTGGCAGGTGCGGGCGGGAGCGATCGAACTAAAGCGGCGATAATCTGCCAAATACTGCTCTAAAACCACAAATTTAGACAAATTCAGGCTGTAATAAATCCAGCGTCCTTGTTGCTGAGAACGAACCAAACCCGCTTCTTTCAGGGTTTTCAGGTGAAATGAGAGTTTAGATTGACTGACTTCTAGCTGTTCGCATAATTCACAGACACACAATTCTCTGTGTTGCAGTAAGTCAATGATTTGCAAACGCAAGGGCTCAGACAAGGCATGAAACCCGGCACTGATTTGGGTAGGTATGAGGGAAGACTGTACCATCAATTTTTTTTAATACATCATCTAATCTTAAACTTTTTTTGCCACTTTCAGCAATATTTCTTTAGAATTAAATCTGTAAAACAATTGACAACTGGGAATGCTGTTACATTTAAGCACTTGGATAGAAGTAGAAGCTTATTTAGAAAACTCTACGGGCATAATAATGCCAATTGGTTCTACAGAACAACATGGGCCAACAGGATTAATTGGTACGGATGCGATTTGTGCCGAAGCGATCGCTAAAGGTGTTGGCGAAGAAATTAAGGCAATGGTTGGGCCGACTATTAATGTGGGAATGGCGTTACATCATACAGGTTTTCCTGGTACAATTAGCTTGCGTCCGAGTACGATGATTCTATTAATTAAAGACTATGTAACTTGTTTAGCAAAAGCCGGATTTACTAAGTTGTTTTTTATTAACGGACATGGCGGAAATATTGCTACAATGAAAGCCGCTTTTGCCGAAACTTATGCTCATTTAGCAGATTTAAATATCAAAAATCATGAGCAAGTAAAATGCCAAATTGCTAACTGGTTTATGTGTGGTTCTGTTTATAAATTAGCTAAGGAATTGTATGGCGATCGAGAAGGTTCTCATGCCACTCCCAGTGAAGTAGCTGTGACTCAATTTGTTTATCCAGAAGCAATTAAACAAGGGCAACTTGCGGAAGAAGTTGGCAAGGGACACCCCATATATGGTGCTGTTGATTTTCGCAAACATTACCCAGATGGAAGGATGGGATCTAACCCAGCTTTAGCGACACCGGAACATGGAAAGCAATTTTATGATTTAGCGGTGAAAGAGTTAAGTAATGGGTATTTGGAATTTTTAAATGCTGAGTAAGGGTTGACCTTTGATTTTTCGAGGTTATACTTTTAATAGGTTTATCATGGTTAGTATGAACGCGATCGCTCCTACCACCAAACTAAGTGAATCTAATCAGCTGGTTGATTCGATCGGCAAAGTCTTCATTATTGCCTACAAAGAACCAACTGAATTACTTGAAAAAATCTTAAGTAAAGAAAAATTTCAATACGAAGTTCTTAGGCAACAACACAAGCCAGAATATCAAAATTATTCTCGCAGTTATCTCTGCTTGATGAATCACTGTAATGCTTGGGAAAAAGCAATTCAAGAAGACAAACCAACTTTGGTTATTGAAGCAGATTTTGTTCCCGTAGTTGATTTTGGTAAACTTCCCTTACCATTCGATCTTCATCAAAATGATGTCGGAATTTCCTGGTTATACACTTGCGCTTCCCAAGTTTACAGCGTTTCAGAAAAAGGCTATGCTGAAGGGTTTTCTGTTTCTACAGTTGCCTATATTGTCACCCCATTAGCAGCAAAATATTTGATTGAATTAGCAGAAGAAATTAACCAAAAATACGGAACAAATGCTTACTCATCTTGGGATTCAGATATCGATAAATTTCTCAGACAAAAAGCCTTAAAAAATTACATACCATTTCGGAATTATGGCGAACATGGAGGTTTGCCGAATTTAGAACATTATAAAAACGGTTTGAGCAAAACTCATCGAGCCGATGTTTTATATGGAAAATTAGCATTTTTGCCTTTCTATGCTTCAGAAGAAAGGGGAGGAAAAGAGAATTTATTAATTGCAAGAATTCAAGCTCGTTTTAAAGGAATTGCTCGATTATTACTGGGTAAATATTTACGAATTCCTGTAATTCAAGGTTCTAGCGTACCAACGAGATTGATTAGTTTTGCTATTCGCAGGCAGTTATCGTTGCATCTATAAGTGTAAATAAGCCAAAGGAAGTTAAAAATTATCATCCTTTGGCTTTGCAATTTGTTAAGATTCAGTTTTTAATTTTCATTTGCTTTTTTAAGTTTTTGTACTAATCTAATTTTTAGGAGGAAGTCAATTTATGAAAACAATCATTCGTTTAACTTGGTTACGTCGTTCAAGTGTTTTTTGGGTAAGTTTAGCGTTATTTATCACTAGTTTATTTGCTTGGTCTGTACCTACTTCGGCTACATCAAAGTCAAGCGGAAATGTTTCAGGTCGTTGGATTGAAGTTAACCTATCCAGTCAACGTTTATATGCTTGGCAAAATGGCAGAAGAATTTACTCAATCCCTATTTCTAGTGGTAAGCGTTCTACTCCTACTCGTGTCGGTACTTACGCAATTCAAACAAAGTATCGCTATAAAACGATGCGGGGACCGGGATATGTTGCTCCTAATGTTCCTTTTACTATGTTTTATTCTGGAGGCTATGCGATTCATGGCGCTTATTGGCATAATCGTTTTGGTACACCAGTTAGTCATGGCTGCATTAATTTACCAGTCAGTCAAGCCCGAAAATTATTTAATTGGGCGGGTCCAGGAACAAAAGTGGTAATTCGCCGTTAGGAACTTAGGAGTCCTAAAATCCTCATAGAGACGTTTCATGAAACGTCTCTACAATTCAATTTTATATGATTAACTAAGTTGAACTACTGGCTGATTTTCTAATAAGATTTGTTTGGTAAATAAATCTTCGACAGTAATTCTTAAAAAGCGATCGCCATCAACTTGAAGCAACAGTTTAATTCGATCGCTTCCCGGATATCCAGGTGGTGTTAGTTGGGCGATCGTTCTTGCACCTTCGCGATCGTTTAAAGGTTTGACTTGGGTTTCTCCACTGGCGAGATTTCGGGTGACTAAGCGATCGCCATCAAAGTAAACTTCAGTAGCCCCAGTTTGCGTGCCTAATTCGCCAATAATTAATTCGATGCTGGGTTGATTTTCCACAGAAGCGCCCAACAATAATTCTACAGGTTCGCTCATCGGATAAGGTTGCCCTTCTTTAATGAGAGAATGCCAATTATGGCGATTCTGTTTGCGATCCCAATAACGAATGCCGTAACTGTGATAAAGAAAGTCTTTTAATTCGATACCTTGAGTGAGTTGTAAGGCACCTTGCGCGATCGCTTCAAAAGGTTTTTCACAGCGAATCTTTGTTACATCAAAATATTGCTGTATCCAAGTTTGTACTGCGGGAATTTGTACTGTTCCACCGACTAACAAAACTGCATCAATATCAGTAACTTCGATCCCTTGTCGCCTTGCTTGTTGCAAAACTTGCGTCATGGAATCATCCAATTTATCAAAAAATTGTTGTTCTTTAAGGATGGTTTCAAAGCGATCGCGGTCTAATTCCAACTCGTAACTTTCAAAGGTTTCATCATCAAAATAAACCTCACTTGCCTGTCTTTGCAAAGAAAGCTGAATTTTCAACTTTTCTGCCAAACGAGTTGTTAACGGTGTCGCTTCTATTCCCTGCGTTTTAACAAAGTAATCAACCAACCAATTATCAATATCTGTACCGCCTAAATTTTGCCCAGCTTTAGCGATAACACGGGCAGTTTTTACCTTTTGCCCGGAATTTTCTGCTAGGGATTTTTGCCCCCATTTCAAAATAAAACCTACAGTTTTTTTAGCAGCGGTACTATCCAAACGTACCAAGGAAAGATCCAGCGTTCCCCCACCAAAATCAACAACTAAAATAATTTGTTGATCCTTCATTCCATAACCTAAAGCTGCTGCGGTTGGTTCATCTAGAATCCGCACTTGTTCTACTGGCAAAGTTTTACATACTTCACCTAACCAATTACGATAAGCTTCAAAGCTATCAACCGGAACAGTTAATATTAAAGATTGACCGACATCGGGTAAAGTTTCTTGTAACTTTTCAATAATATTAGTGAGAAACCATTGTCCGACTTTTTCAAAAGTAACAATTTGCCCATCTAATTCAGGGAGAAAACCTTGAATATCTGCACCTATTCCTCGTTTAAAACTGCGGAAAAAGCGAGGGTCAGTTTTAACATCCAAACCCCGATCGCGCACCGCTTGTCCAACTACAACTTTACCAGCGTAAGCATCTTCAACATAAAGCAAACTGGGAATTAAGGGCGGATTTTGTGCCAAAGTGACAGAAATTCCCGGTAAATTCAAAGTTTCTGGTTGCTGGGTGACAGGGTTCCAGCGAGTAATTACAGTGTTGCTAGTACCAAAATCAATTGCGATCGCCATTCAGCTAAATTCAATCAATGAATTAGGTTTAAATCATATTATGGTATTTAGCAGCCCAAACACAAACACAACATTATGAGCGAATCAAATTCCTCAAAAAATGGTTTTATAGTTTCTGGACGGGGAATCGATCGCATTTCAGTACATGGCTATAAGTCTCTTTACGAAGAGTGCAGCATCGAAGTTCGTCCCCTAACAATTCTTGCAGGTGCCAATAGTTCAGGCAAGTCCAGTATTATGCAGCCATTACTGCTACTAAAGCAAACTCTGGAAGCCAGCTATGATCCAGGTGCGCTGCTACTCAATGGCCCTAATGTTAAATTTACTTCAGCAGATCAGCTTTTATCCAAATTGTCTGGAAAAAATCATACTGAAACTTTTACTATCAAGATTGACTTACTTGGTAATTTCTTAATTAGTAAATTTACGAAGCAAAAAAAGCAAGGTATTCAAGTTATTGAATCAACCTATCATGTAGATGACAGCGATGGATATTATGTTGCTGACTTCACTATTTCACCAGAAATGACTCATGAAGATTTACTCACAATAATTCCACATTGGCTCCAAAACAAATATCCATTTGAATGGAACGTGAGTAGAGTGCGCGGTTTCCTTGAATTTCAACAAGGCATCGGTTCATTTATTTCTTTTATTTCCAAATTTTCTAGCGATTTTCAACAACAAATTCGCCGTTTAATCCACGTTCCTGGGTTAAGAGGAAATCCCGAACGGACTTACAATACCACAGCTGTTGGTCAGGAGTTTCCTGGTACTTTTGAGAATTATGTTGCCAGCGTAATCAGTCATTGGCAAAATACAGAAGACGATCGACTGAAAGAATTAGAATCAAATTTAGAAAAACTAGGATTAACTTGGAAAGTCGATGCTAAACAGCTGAACGATGTACAAATTGAATTGCGAGTAGGTCGTTTACCTCGTAGTAGTGAAGCAAGTGATATGGTTAGTATTGCGGATGTTGGTTTAGGTGTATCACAAACTTTACCTGTTTTAGTTGCTTTACTGGTAGCAGAATTGGGACAATTAGTTTACCTAGAACAACCAGAAATTCACTTGCATCCCCGTGCTCAAGTTGCTTTGGCGGAAATATTAACTGATGCAGCAAATCGTGGTGTCAGAGTAGTTTTAGAAACTCACAGCGAACTGCTTTTATTAGCAGTTCAATCTTTAGTTGCAGAGGGGAAATTATCGCCTGATTTGGTAAAACTTCATTGGTTTAAACGACGAGAAGATGGGGTTACAGAAGTTAGCAGTACTGATTTAGATGCAGCGGGAGCTTTTGGAGATTGGCCCGAAGATTTTAGCGATGTTTCTTTGAAATTAGAAAGTCGTTATTTGGATGCAGCAGAGGCTCGGTTGATCAATAATTAAGATGATAGAAAAAGTCTCTAAGCTGCTAGTAATTGATGCTTCTGTTGCGCGTTCTGCTGGTGGAGAGAGTGCGATCGGTAAATCAAAAGACTGTCGTGATTTTTTGCTTGCTGTTTTGAATATCTCTCATCGAGTTGTGATGACACCAGATATCCGAAAAGAATGGGATAAACATCAATCAAATTTTTCTCGTACATGGCTTCGCACAATGGTAGCAAAAAAGAAGCTGGAATATCGCAACGATATTGTAATAAATGAGGAATTATGGAAAGGAGTTGAAGATTTTACCGAATTCGACAACCAACGCGAAGCAATGGTTAAAGATTTACTTTTGATTGAAGCAGCACTGGTGACAGATAAAATTATAGTTTCCCTTGATGAAAAAGTCAGAAAATATTTTCATCAAGCAGCTGAACAAGTGGAAGAACTCCGAAATATTGTCTGGGTTAATCCTGCTAAGCCAGAAGAACAAGCAATTTCTTGGTTAGAAAGTGGCGCAGCAGCAGAACTGGAAAGAATGCTAGGATTTTACACCAAATAAAATGAAGTGCTAAAAGCATTTTCCCATAAATTTATTCAGAGAGTCCTATTTTTTAGATTTTGTAAAATCTGTTTTGTGGTTTGGATTTGGGTGGGGCTAAATCCTGCTTTTTTGAGGTGATTGAGAAATTCTGTGTTTCTGTAGCGTCCGTCTAGGGCAATGGCTTGTCTAAATGCTTTTTTGGCTTGGGTGCGATCGCCCTGTCCCCAGTAAGCGATCGCTAAAGCAACTAGGGGATGAGGATTATTTGGCTCCAGTTGACTAGCTCTCTTAGCGTTACCAATTGCCCAAGGATACTTCTTAAGACGTTCCATCGTCAAACTGAGATTGTAGTAAGCAATTTCGTTATCGGGTTTAAGGACGACCGCCCAAATATGAGTCGCTGCCGCTTCAAATAACCTACCACTAACCAGATGTACAATACCCAAAGCATTTAGATTTCGCACATAAAAGGGATCGAGGCAAAAGGTTTCTACCAGAGTTTTTGTTGCCGCATCTTCCTGACCAGCCAGGTGTTGAGTCCAGCCTAGTAATACTCGCCCGTTAATATTCTTAGGTTGTAGTTTTACGGCTTTTTGCATTACATCGATCGCCTCTGAATACCTCTCCTGTTGCTGATACTTTATTCCCAGCAATCGATACTCTTCAGCATTCATTGCCCAACTCATTTGTGGGTTGAGAGTAGCAATAGTTATGACAATGACACTCAATCTCCGTAACATTGATTTTTATATTTAACAACTACGAACCAAAGCCAAAATCCTCTGTTACAGTATAGCTTGACAGAGGTCAATCTACCCAACGTACTGCCAACATTGTAATATCATCAAATTGTGGTGCCTCTCCAATGTGTAACCACAAATTTTCTTCTACCCGCTTCAGCAAAGCATCAACAGAAGATGCTGGTTGTTCTACCAAAGCTAAGAGATTTTTTTCCTTAAAAAACTCCCCTGTTAGACTATGAGCTTCTGGCACACCATCTGTGTAGGATAAGAGAATATCACCTTGTTCTAACTGCACTTGTTCAACTTTAAACTTAACATTTTCCATCATGCCTACGGCTGGCCCGGTTTTTGATAGACGTTTTTTAATTCCCTCTTTACCAATAATTATGGGAAATTCATGACCGCCATTAATATATGTTAGGACACCTGTTTGAGGATTCAATACCCCAAAAAACATGGTGGCAAACATACATAGTTGACAGTGAATTTTAGCGATATAATTGTTAGTTAACGACACCGCTTTTAAGGCATCAATTTCGGCTAAATAATCAGCTTGGTGTGGATTAATTGGACAATTTTTTGAGAATTCAGCATTTACTACATCTGATTCTTGTAATTGAATTTGACCGGAAAAGATCCGAATTAAACTGCGGAACAACGCCATAAATAGTGCTGCACCTACGCCTTTGTCGCAAACATCAGCGATTACTAAACCTATATATCCGCCCGGAAGTTCAAACGCATCATAGAAATCACCAGCCACATCTCTTGCTGGAGAAAAGTAAGCAGCAATTTCCCATCCAGGAGGTTGAATTAGCTTTTCAGGCAAAAAGTCTTTTTGAATTTGTTTGCCTTTTTCTAATTCATTTTCTAGTGCTTTTTTCGTAGTATCTAATTTGGTGTAGAGTTGGACATTTTCTAAAGCCAAAGCGATTTGATCGGCTGTTACTTCCATCAAATGAGCGTGTTCGGGGGTAAAGTGTTCGCTTTGAGAGTGTAGTAATGTAATAACACCCAATAACCTGTCGCCTCGGAGGATAGGGACAGCTAATGCTGAACCTACTACATAAGGTTGATTGGGTAGGTCTACCCAGCGATCATCCTTTTCCGTATCATAAATTAGTCCTATTTTCCGATGACGACTTACCCAACCTGCTAGTCCATCCTTCAAAACTAAACCAATTAGTTTAGTACTTTCCTCTGGGGTAGCACCGTCACGAGTCAAAATACTATTAACTACAGCGCCATGACTGTTGTAAATAAACAAACTACCTCTTTGTGCGCCAGTGAGTCGAGTAGAGAGATCCATAGTATTTTTTAAAGTGGCTGTGAGCACTTCCTTTTCCGATGAAGACCGCGCCATTGCTACCAAGTTTTCTAATAGTTCACTTTGAGCATGGTGAGCAGCTTGTGCAGTCCTGAGTTCATTTACTTCCCGGCGCAAAGATTCTAGTTCTTGCTGTAGTTGTTCTATGGATTGTTTTTGCACGATCATACTCGCTTTTGCCTCTGATTCTATTTGTCTTTTTATTGATGATAAAAATCCAGCGATCGCGATTTTATACTAGTTACTCCACAAATCGATCGACGTTATAGCAAGATACAATTCCAGTCTACCTATTTCCCGTTCCCGATCGTGGTAAATCTAATTTATTTGGGGTACTTTTTGATAGCGATCGAACAATAGCGCAGAATCGGCAATGATAATTGTTATGATTTTCTCATCATAGTTATTATTTTGTAGAAGAGGTAGTAGAAAAATCTCCTACTACCCTGCACCCCAATCTCTATCAATAATTAATGGCGATTGACGACAAAAATATTGCGATTGCGATCGCCAATTCTCTCATACATAAAGCGATCGACACCTTGAATTGCCAAATAAACTCCCAATCCTCCGATCGCTCTTTGTTCCATTGGTAGATTAATTGACTCTTCTTCTAGCATAAATTTGGTTGTCGGATCGAAAGCAGCAGCATTATCTTCCATTAAAATTGTCAAACTAGAATCATCAATCTTAGCTTGTAAATCCAAATTTCCTTGAATTTTAGCGTCTTCATAACCGTAGCTAATCACATTCGTAGCAATCTCATCCACTGCTAAACGCAATCTATAAGATGCTTTCTTATCCAATCCAGCAGCAGAAGCAGCTGACAAGACATATTTAGAAATTTTACTCAAAGAGTCTAAAGTTCCGGGTACAGTTAATTGTTCCATAGCATAACTTTTGGGTGTAATAATTAGTGGTTAGTTCTATTGTTCCCATTACCAACCACTAACAAACAGTAATTTATACTTTTTCTATTTCCTTCAAATCGTCAACCACTTCCAAACTTTGGATAACTCCAGTTTTTTCCAAAGTTTCCAGCACCCCTTCCTGTGGATTAACCACATAAATTTTATCTATATCTTTGCCCTTTTTTTGGGTAGCGAAAAGTAGTACCCGCAACCCAGCACTTGCCATATACTCCAATTTTTCCATTTCTAAAACCAAATTTTTCACATTTTCAGTAGCAATAGCTTTCTCAACTTCTGCCTTAAAAATTGGTGCAGTACTGGCATCCAATGCACCTTCTAATGTGATTGTAGCAGTAGGTTCTTCAATTTCCAAAATTGCACTAAAAGTCATGATTTTCTCCTGTTATTTAGCTGATTGTTCAGTAATGAAACCAGAGCGAAAAATTAAAATTCTGCCTTTAGTTGGCGGCAAATTATTAAGCTGCCAACTATTACCGGAACCAGGCAAAAGAAATATTTATTCTCTGTTTCCTGTTTCCTTCCCTAAAATGTCCTGTTTTACATTGAGTCGGAATTATTACTTGCCGACGAGGATAACGACCGATCGATCGCCCACCAACAAACCCGATTGATTTTCTAACAACGGTTCCTGACCCGGTTCACAAATATCACCAGGAGAAGCAACAGCAGTATTAGCAAAAACGTGCCATTTCATGCCATTTCTTAACCCAGGAACTTCAAACCAATGGGTGTCCCAGTGCATATTCATCGCCACGTAAACATAGTTATCCTCTAGCATTCCCGACTTCGCGTGTTTTCCACACAACATAAAAGCCAGCACTCGACTAGAATTAGACCAATCAGCATTCCAAGCTTGAGTTCCATGCCAAGTAATATCGGCGTAGCCACTATTCTTGTAATCCCGATTGCTAAAGTGATACTTACTCCTCAATACTGGGTGGGCGTTGCGGAAAGCGATGCAATATTTGAAAAAGCGGAATAAATCAGCATTTTTCTCCAAAAGCGACCAATCCAGCCAGTTTAATTCATTGTCGTGACAGTAAGTGTTATTGTTCCCATTCTGAGAACGTCCTACTTCATCGCCCATTAAAATCATCGGCACACCAGTAGACACCATCAGCATCGCCACAGCATTTTTCATTTGCCGTTGACGCAAAGCATTAATCCCTGGATTGTCCGTCCAACCTTCTGCGCCACAGTTCCAACTATCGTTATCGTTAGAACCGTCCCGATTGTTTTCCCCGTTAGCTTCATTGTGCTTGCCGTTGTAGGAAACCAAATCAGCTAAGGTAAAACCATCGTGGGCAGTAATAAAATTAATCGAAGTGGCAGGGCCTCGACCTTCCCAAGCGTAAAGGTCTGGCGAACCTTGCAGGCGTTGTGCCATGTCGCCCACTCGCCCTGCATCGCCTTTGAGGAACTTGCGAATCCCATCCCGATATTTGCCATTCCACTCCGCCCAACGTCCGTAAGCGGGGAAAGAACCAACTTGGTAAAGTCCGCCTGCATCCCAAGCTTCAGCAATTAGTTTGCATTTTGCCAAAATGGGGTCAAAAGCGAGAGTTTCCAATAAGGGTGGATTTGCCAAAGGAGCACCCCAAGGATCGCGCCCTAAAATAGAAGCAAGGTCAAAGCGGAATCCGTCGATGTGGTATTCACTTGCCCAGTAGCGCAGACAGTCTAGTACAATATTCCGCACGATCGGATTATTGCAATTTAAAGTATTGCCGCAACCACTGAAATTGAAGTAATAACCTTCTGGTGTCAGCATATAGTAAGTTTTGTTATCAATTCCTCGCAAAGAAATTGTTGGGCCATACTCATTGCCTTCTGCCGTGTGGTTAAATACCACATCCAGAATTACTTCAATTCCGTTTTTATGCAGGTCTTTAATTAATGCTTTTAATTCATCTACCTGCATTCCCAATTTTCCAGTTGCCGCATATCCCGCTTTTGGGGCAAAGAAACCAACGGTACTATAACCCCAATAATTTACTAGTAATTCATCAGGGTTATTGGGATTAGGACGAGAATTTTCAAACTCGTCAAATTCGTAGATGGGCATTAGTTCGATCGCATTAACACCCAACTCTTTCAAGTAAGGAATTTTATCCCGAATTGCCGCAAAAGTTCCCGGATGTTTGACCTGCGACGAAGGGTGGCGAGTAAAACTACGAACGTGCATTTCGTAAATAATTAAATCTTCCGGGGGAATCTCTAAAGGTCGGTCATTTTCCCAGTCAAAATCATCGGGAGCGATTCTAGCACGATGATGATAAATATCATCCCAATCAGGAATTACTCCCCAAACATCTCGACCGCCAATGATTTTGGCATAAGGGTCCATGAGAATTTTACCGGGGTCAAACCAATGACCTTCTTTCGGATTAAAAAGCCCTTCCATGCGATAACCATATTCGATATTTTCGTAATCTAAATCGAATACAATCATGCAAAAAACATTACCAATCCTGAATTCGTCAGGAAAGGGAATTTCCGCCATTGGTTCTTTAGCGTGCTTTTTGAATAGCACTAAAGTACAGGATTTGGCGTGGGAGGAAAAAATTGAGAAGTTGACTCCACCAGGGACGATCGTTGCACCAAAGGGGAAAGGTCGCCCAGTACGCAGTTTAAATTTTCCGTAAGTGTGAGTAGGATGACTATCAATTCTTATGTCCATAAAGGTTGAGCATTAGTTTGGTTAGTTAAACATTAAAGAACAATGGACGATCGCTGCAAATCAGAAATTTTACTCCTTTAATTTGTTGTTAATGGTAAATTGTGTCGCACAGCTAATACTGTAATATCGTCAAAAGGATCGGCTTCGGCGATATGAGATCGGATCTCAGTTTTGAGTCGCTCCACCAAAGAAACAGCAGAGGGAACAGGTTCTTCTAATAGTGAGAGCAATCGCTGTTCTGTAAAGGGAACATTTTCTGAAGAACGGGCATCTGGAACACCATCTGAGAAACTGAGAACAATATCTCCCGGTTCTAGTTGCACTCGTTTAACTTCGTAATCAATGTTATAAATTGTGCCAACGGCTGGGCCTGTTGGTTTGAGACGTTCTAAAGTACCAGAAGCACGTTTAATAATTGGCGGTACGTGCCCACCATTAATGTAAGTAAGTATGCCAGTTGTAGGATTTAGTACTCCGAAAAAGATGGTGGCGAACATACATAAACGTTCGTGATTTTGGGCTATGTAATTGTTAGTTAGGACGATCGCCTTCAGTGCATCAATTATTTTGACTGTATTGGGTGGAACTTCCGCTACTTCTACTTCACTATTTGCCAAAACTTCATCAGTTTGGCTCGGTACTTGGAAGGAATAATAACCAGAAAAAATCCGCAATAAACTGCGGAACAAGCCCATAAATAAAGCTGCTCCCACTCCTTTATCGCAAACATCTCCGACAACTAAACCAATTGAACCATCAGGAAACCGGAAAGTATCGTAGAAATCGCCAGCTACTTGACGTGCGGGATAGAAACAAGCCACAAATTCCCATCCTGGAACGCTTATCATTGGATTGGGCAGAAAATCTCGCTGAATTTCTCTAGCTCTTTCTAGTTCTTGTTTGAGTTTATGGGAATAGTTGTCTAGTTCCTCATAACAGCGAGCGTACTCTGTAGCCAGGGCGATTTGCCTAGTTACTGACTGCATGAACTCAGCAATTACAGTGCCGAAATATCCCGGCTGAGAGTGCATTAAAGTCAGGACACCGAGTAATTTTCCCTTTCTGAGGATGGGTATACTGAGCATTGAGCGCAGGGAGGAATGATCAAAGAGCGATCGCAAACCTTCGATTTGTTGGACATCTGCGATCGGGATTACTTGGTGATGACTATTAGCCCAATCAATGTACATTGGACTGGTGAGAATCAACTGCACAGGAGTTAAATCTTCCTCTTTGGGGATGCTCTGTTGTACAGCACCGTTAGCATTTAAAAACACCAAACAACCACTTTCCGCCCCTGTTAGTTTGCAGGAAATTTCAAAAGCCTGCTGGAGGATACTTGCCAGCATTTCCTCTGGCTTGGGACTTTCTGCCATATTCAGCAGATTTTCCTGCATCCGATTTTGGGCTTCTAGGGCGAGTTTGGCAATTTTTAATTCCGCTACTTCTTTTTGCAGTGCTGCCATTTGCTCTAATAAATTTTCGATAGATTGAATCTGAGCATCCATAAACCGCTTCAGCCGTTATATTTTTTCGTTAGATCTTTATTATTCCTGAAGCAGAGGCGATCGTGCTTGCGACTCTTGACATAGGTGCTAAGGCTAATAACTCAATTTGCTCTTTCTTAGCCCCCCTTATTAAGGGGGGTTGGGGGGATCAAAACTTAGTAATCAAAGCGTTAGATCCCCCCTAACTCCCCTTACTCAAGGGGGGTTGGGGGGATAAAACTTAGTAATCAAAGCGTTAGATTCCCCCTAACCCCCCTTACTCAAGGGGGGAACTCCGAAAGAATTAATCACTAGCATTGCCGTAGCACCTATGTTGCATTGGAGTATTCCCACCTATACAGTTATTGAACTTTTCTTCCTTAGCCCTTCTACGATCGTTCAGCCTTGGAACCTTTAGCTTTGTCTTGGCGAGAAGTATCCGGTGTTTGTTTGTCAGAAAGTGTTTGTAATCCTTCCTCTTGGTCATCAGATAAGGTGAAGAAATCGAGGAATCCAGTCACCGACATAGTATCCTGAATTTCTTCAGAAACTCCCACCAGCACCAGCTGACCGTTCTGAGCAGTTACCTGCCGACTCAGAGAGAGTAAGAATCGTAACCCAGCGCTAGATGTGTACGGAACTTTGCTCATATCGAGAAGAATTTTATTTCCCGACTGCGCTAAAGGTAAAACCTCTTTCTGAACATCGGGTGCTGTACTCGCATCAATTTCGCCAACTAATTCAACGACTGTTACATTTTGGGAATCTTTAATAGTAATGTCCATCTTGTTTTTTGATGAATCGTCAACAGTTGATTGTAGATGGCAAATTAAAAATTAGTTCAACTTGCCATCATAAATCCAAGTTTCTCTTTCTAGTGAGGGGTAATTTGCACCTTCACTTTGACCTGTTCCTGAGTATCTGGTAATTTCACTGTCAAAGCTTCCGCATCAAAATTGCTGTACGGTTCATCATCGATCCACACTTGACCGATACTAATACTTCCCGCAGGTAAAATATCTGGCGAAACCCGCAAGATATTATCTTTAAATGCTCCAGGCATGGGCTTAAAGTAAAAGTCCATTGGGTATTTGAAGATCAGCAAATTCTGATAAACAGCTGACAAATAGCAAAGTTCAGTTGAGTGATAAGCACTCATGGAGTGACTGCCTTTAAAGCGTTCTGTACCCATTAAGAAAGGCAGGCCATTTGCCAAAGTATTGAAGTATACCCCACCGTCATCATGATCGAGAAAGTGAGAATTGTAGAATGCAGAAGCTTCACGGGCATGGCGTAAGTATTCTGAATTTTTTAGCGTACCGTTGAGAATTAAGTAAGCTAAAATTGCTTGTTCTTGTTGCCACCAAGCTTTGCGATCGTGCCACACAAAACGGTAATGTTCTTCTCCAGGTGCTAACACCCGTTCTACCACATCATACCAACCACCGCGTTGTTTATCGCTACCCACATCTGGCATTAACTGAGCAATTTTTTCTGCCAAAGCTACATAATTGTCCTTAGCTTTTAAGCTTTGCATCCGCATTAAATTCCAGGCAATTTTTAAGTTATGCCCCACAACAGCGCGGTTTTGTTGCCATCCCCATTCTTGATCTTTGCTCCAATCTTCGTGGAATTTTTCCTGAACAAATGGGCTATTTTCGTAATCTGGGAAATATTTCTCGATCGTGTCAAAAGTATACTCCAACATATCAGCATACTTTTGCTCGCCAGTTGCCAACCACAAGTTAATCAAATAAGCTGGAGCATGATCGCCCACAGAGTTCCAATTTTTCCGAGCTCGGTTACGTCCCAAAGATTCAGCACGAGGATCTAAAGTAATCGGATCGATGTGCGAAAAATAGCCGCCTTGCTCTTTATCTAAGTAGAATTTGTCAAACAAATCTACTGTCATTTCCGCATCTTTTAAAATTCGAGGATCGCCAGTAATTCTGTAAGTTTGAATTGGTCCAGCTAAAGCATAAATTTGTTCGTAAGCTGGGATACAATCATAGTCGTCGCTAAACTCAGAAACCAGCAATTTTTGTTCCCGATTTCCTGTAACTTTAATCCCGTGATACCAGTAAATTAAATCTTCTTCAGTATCATAAAACCTCATGTGGTCTCGCAGGTAATTAGTACCTTTTTCCGCAGCTTCTAAAAAGCGGTCTTCTCCGGTTAGTAAATAAGCAGAAGCTAACCCATAAACCATGCGAGAAATCGTATCAGTTTCTTGCAGATAATCATCAGGTTTTTTTGTACCAGCTAAATTTAGCATGGTGCGATAGTTATGATAATCGATTTCTGTTTCGGGATAACCAAATTGCCATTTTAAATAACAATCTGCGAGGGATTTAATTTGTGTTACCCACCAATCTGGTTCTTCGTGGCGATATTTATTAGGTGCTTCTCCGGGAAACACAAAAGATTTCACTTCAAATTTGTGTCCGTCTCCTTGAGGATAGAACACGCCATAAGCAAAAATATGTTGTCCGGGTGTGAGTAATTCCGCCAATCTTTGGGTAGCATCGATGTAAGATTCACCTAGATTTTGAGCAATTCTTCCCCAAGCTGTCGGTGTTAAATATGCAGTATATTCTCGCCCATCGGATGTTTTGATGCCGAAGCATTTATTATGGCGATCGAAGTGAGTAACATACCCACCAATAGTGTCAGAAAAAGTAAAATTCATGCGTTCCATTGGCATCTTCTCCAAAGATAATTGAACAAAGTTGCTAAAGCTAAATAATCAGCAGAATTTGCATTTTAAACCGCTACGGTTTGGGCTTTTTCCGTTTTTTCAATTTCGGCAACAAAAGCTGCCATGAACTCATCGACTACTCCAGGATGTTTCCCAGTAATCAAATTGTCATCAATAACTAAATCTGCCGTTACTTCACCGTCAAAAACCACATCCGCCCCCGCATTTTCCACATCACAAACAATGTTATGGGCGCAAGTCACTTTACGATTTGTGAGCAAATCGCGATCGGCACATAACAACCACAAGCTATGGCAAATTGTCCCAACTTTCACATTTCCCGCATCCATAGCTTTTCTGATAAATGCCACTGCTGGCGCTTGATTTTTCTCGCCTTTCTTGACATTCACCTGATATCTCAATCGATCCATTGCATAAGCGCCAATGCAAATTATCCCTTTATAATCTGCCGGATCGATATCATTAACTTCCGTAGTTACAGTGACATGAAATTCAATTTGATCATTTTCGGGATTAGAACCAAAAGTCAATGAAGGTTGACCCCACAAATGAGAGATATATTCCACTTCATAACCTTGTTGCGGGAAGTATTCATTGAACTTTTTATACTCAGTTGGGTCAAAATGTTCTTCAATGAGTACGCCGATTTTACCTTTACTTTGTGTCATAATTTGATGACTCCTTGGAGGTTTAATTTAGAACTAGAAACAAAATTCCTGCTTGGACTAGGAAAAAACGAAGTCATTAGCAGTTAAGCTAGTGAACAAAAGGTTTTGGATAATTGCTAGTGGCTGCACATTTAAAATGATTAACTGTCCGTTCTCAAATCTGAAGAAATCTTGATCGGCAGTATAAATAGCAGTGCTTCCTAGATCTGGCGTAGACATCAATTTCAAATTATTAATTGATGTGACTTCAGGAATTCCCCTAATACTAATCTTATCAACACCTACTTGGAAGTCTTCAACAGTATTAGTTGCTGTTGGTCTTGTTCCATTAGCAACTATAAACAAATCTGACCCTTCTCCCCCATTTAAGAAGTCGCCGCTACCAGCTATTAGGATATCGTTACCCAATTGACCTAAAAGACGGTTGTTACCTTTGCCTGAGTCAGTCATGATTATATCGTCATTTTTACCACCCATGAGAATGTCGTTTTCGTAGCCGACGATCATATCGTTGCCTTGATTCCCATTGATAGTATTTCCACCGAGAACTTTTTGGGAAACTATGACATCATTACCCTCAGCACCAAATACATTATCTCCACCGTTAAAAGTTAGATAGTCATCACTAAGACTACCAATTATTGTTTGAGAAAATGGGGGTATATCGACCGATAAAGCTTTTACTGTTTGGTTGCCAAAGTTAGCAATAGAATAGGACTGACCTGGTGCTACTCCAATAAAAGTGTTTGCTTGTGCTACCTGAATTTGCCCATCAATATTGATAGTTAATACCCCATCTTTCACAAACAAAGCTTGATAGCGTTCACTAGTGACTGGAGTAGGAAAAATATTAGGCGGTTGCGGTGCTAAGGAAAACTGAGAGTAGGAAAATTCACCAGTCGTTTCTTGAAAGTTGGCTAAAGAAGTGTATTCAATTCCAAAAGGCCCTATATATTTCGGTCTTTGGTTAAAACTCCACAATTGTAGATTATCAACCCCTGCCACTGTGTTCTGTATTCTGGATGTTAATTCCGCAGATGCGTCTTCTGGTAACACCAATAAATAATCAACATTGGTAGGTGGTGTATAGCCTGGAAATGGTAGACCACTATTTGTTAACAAAGCAAATTCTAATTGTTTAGGGTCAACACCTGGAAACGGGGGTGGAATCGGCTGATTTCTGTCAACTACTGGCTGACCTGCATATTGAAAGAAAAGATCTAGCCCTCCCGGAGTAGTTACTGAGAGAATCCGAGCCCCTGGATTTGTACCTGAATTTGCTGCGGTTGAGTCGGGGTTACTCCAACCATGAGGTCTTAATCTTGGCCCGAAAATAAAAGTTCCTTCGGGTAAAGAATCTAAAAGAACTTGATTTGGACTGTTGGGTATGCCAACTTCGTTACCAAATGAAAAATTAAATTCTCCATCCACTATATAAAACGTCTCATGTTCATAACCGTGAAAATGAGGTCGTGGTCCACCTCCAACTGGAGCAAAGAAATCAAAGGCGTTGTATGCAAAGTTAGTTTCTGGCGAGGTAGCCAGTAAGGTATATAAATCCCCGGATGTATAGACCGCTGGACGACTGGGATCGTCTTGTGGCGCAATTATAAAATTTGTCATGGCAGTGTTTTTTCGCTCAAGTTTTGTTGATGTCGATCGATCTGGATTAGTGACGAATTTTGTCAGAAATTAGGAACTAAACAAGGGGCTAATATCTAGAAATGCTTGCAGCGATCGAATCAAATTTATCTCATCAAATCGGATAATATCACAGCAAGGAATTTTCAAGGTTTTGCCATCATGTCGAGTGTAAGTAACTTCCATTTCACAAACAACAACATCTCCCATTTCCCACATTGATTTAATATCGTGGGTGACGGATTTCAGTTTTTGGCGGAAAGCAACTGAAGATTCATGGATCGCTTTACGTCCGACAACTTCTGGCGCATTAGCAAATCGAAAAGATGCGTCTTCAGTAAAGTAAGAGGCAAATTCATCAGCGGTTCTAGTAGTAGTTAAAAACCGTTGGACAATATTCGCCCTATCTCCCGGAAAAATTACAGATGTCGAACTTTTTCCGCTTAGTATATCCTGCTGTTCAGTCATTCTCTTTATCTGTTAGGACTGGTGAATAAAAGCCCGGTTTCTTAATTGATTTTTTTGGTTGATAATCTACTACAGAAACCGGGCTTTTGCTTATGAAAAAGCGGGATTAGCATCTAGGAAAGCTTGATATTCCTGAACTTTGTTGCCTTGGAAACGAATAATATTCAAACAAGGAAACTTAAAGACCTTGCCATCTTTGCGGAAGTAAGTAACATCTAATTCTACTGTTACCGTGTTGGCATCCACTTGCCACATATTATGCACATCATGGGAAACTTTGCTGAACATTCCCATAATTGGTATGGCGAAGTCTTTGATAGCTTGAGGGCCGATTATTGGGGGATTATTGGCAATTTTGTAAGCCCCATCGGGAGCGAAATAAGTAACATATTCTTCCACGTTATTTGCTTCTACAGCTGCAATCAAGCGCTTGGCAACATCTAAAATTGTTTCTTGCTTAGTTTCCGGTGCAACAAATAAAGGAGATGGGTCCATATAAACCAACATTTCCTTCACTTTGTCGCCTTCCATGCGGAAAATATCTGTGCAAGGAAGTGTCAGCACGCTGCCATCATTACGAATGTAGTTAATTTCCAATTCACAGATTACTGAATCGGCATTTTCCCACATGGATTTAATATCAAAAGAAATACCTTTGATATAGTCAAGATGACTTGCCATTGTTGCTTCCCGAATGGCTTTTTTGCCAATAGCAGGAGGATAGTTTCCAAAGCGGTAATGTGCGTCTTCAGTAAAGTTAGTCAGGGCTGTATCTACATCCATTCTTTCAAACAACCCAATCAAATTTTTGACGATCGCTGCTCTAGTTCCGGGAAACATTGTAGTAGTCATAATTCCTCCGTGTCGTTACTATTTTTCTCGCAAATACTGCTTTAATTTTTAGGATTTATGGAGTAGTAAACATGGGCATGATATCCATAAAAATCCTTAATTCGCTGATTTTGTCGCCTTGAAAACGCACGGTATCAGCACAAGGCAAGGTAAACACTTTGCCATCATGACGAATGTAGGTAACTTCCATTTCGATAATTACTAATTCTTCGGAAAGTTGCCACATATTTTTAATGTGGTGGTGCAATCCTTCACATTTTTCTAAGAAACCTGTGGAAGAATCTTTAATTCCTTGTTTGCTGCGAACTACTGGGAAATTACCGAATTGATAGAGGCAATCTTCTGTAAAGAATTCTACAAAATTGTTGACATTCATCGCTTCACCAGCAAGGAAAAGTTGCTTGAGAATATCAATTTTTGAGCCGAAAAAATTGGGCCATTTCTTAGTATGAGGCCATTCCCATTTGGTTGCTGTTGCTGTCATCATAGTTCCATTCTCCCTAATAGCGTCTGATGCCCAAGGAAAGTTTCTGTCTGTTTGTTGGTTGTATTCTTGTTGTGCTCGTTTGAAGTTTTTTAATGCGGTTCTTCTGACTTGGTTAAATTCTAATTGTTCGCCATTTGGCCCTTTGCAATAAAATAATGCCCACCCGTCGAAATCTCCGGGAAATTCAGTTTTAGCAAAGGAAAGTCCGGCTTTTCTTCTTTCGGTTTCTGAGTTAACGTGAATGGTTTTGTTAACTACAACATTGGTCATTCCCCGCTTTTGACATTCGTCTTCTAACATTTGGGCGAACTGATTTAAATCTATATCATCTTTAACGTGGAAAGAGATATGAGGGACGTTCGCAAAACCAACGGAAGAAGGTACTTTGCTGAAAACATTGGGGGCTTTATGTGATAGTTTGGCATCGCGGAAGTGAATCACTTCTACACAAGTATTGCCAAAAGAAATAAACCGAACATCTAGTGATTCTTTGGTATTATCTCTGATGTTGGGAACGCCAATACTGCGGGGGTCGATACCTTTTTGAATGGCTTCTAATTCATCTTTTTGGAAGAGGAGATTATGCAGGTCTTCGCCATAAAATCCGTTGCCTCCGATCGCAATTTTTCCCCCCAAGACTTCGGTATAAAACTCTATGGCTTTTTCCATATCGTCTACAGTAATTCCGAAGTGTTGTACACCTTGGAGGTGTTGCGCTAAACTAGATTTTCCGTTTTGATGAGTATTGCTTAAAGGCGAATCAGAATTGTAATTATTTGTACCAACATTTGCAATCATTTCTGTTACCCTGGAACTACCTTTTCCTAATTGAGTAATTTGCCCTTCATAAACAAAGGTGTAAGTAGCTCGTTCTGGTAGAACGTTAATTTCTTTGATATACTTTCCCTGATCTTTAGTGGCAGCTAAATAGTCTGGTGATGTAAAAAATTGCTGCATTTCATGATGGTCAGCAAAAGCAATTTCAAAAGCTGCTTGATATTGCTTTTCCGGTGGTTCATAATGTGGATCGCTGGGAGGGTTTGGACGAGGGTCAAATAAATGCAACCTAAATTTTAAAACTCCTGCATTTTTGCTGATAGCTGGAGCAAAGGTATCGCTCATATATTGGCGAAATTCTGCCAAACTTGCACCATCAGTTTTTTTAATTAAAACATGGAGTTTAATTGCGTCTATTGCTCCATTAAAATCGCCTTTTTCGATGCGATCGACATAAGTAATCGAATTTCCCGGACTAGTAGTATATCCAACTGCTTTACTAAACAAATTCTGTCCGTCATTTTCCAGCAAATAAGCTGATTGAAAATAAGTTTGTCGATCGCTCTCACTAGCAAAAGTTACTTCAGCAATCCCATCACAGCGATCGGTTTCTGTAGCAGTTGATTTAATCCCATTTAAACTAGGCCAAATATCGATCGGTTGCGGATCTAAATGATGTTGCCAATTTTGATATTGACCTGGTAATGTTGCTCCTAATGAGCCGTTAACATTCCTCCAATAATCACTGAAAAGTGCTGTGTTTAGCTCTTTCTTTTTCCACAAAAGAGCGTAAAAAGCGACTGTTCCTTGGCGATCGCGTGTTGCATAATCAGGTGTCATTTCTGCCGTCCCCTGTTCGCCGGATTTCCCAAAAATTTCCTTAAGTGTTCCGAAGCAACCTGCAACTTTATTAAATCCCGCGTAAACGCACATAAATAATAGTAATTCTTCGATTTCTTCGCGAGTTGCTCCCTGTTTGAGAGCCATATCTATGTGTGCAGGGAAGGGGTTGCCGGGACCATTATGGCTTTGATTAACTATGTCTATTGCGATCGTAATTAACGCTTTAGTCTTTTGGTCAATTAACGGCAAACCCCAAGCTTCACCAGCTACGCGAGTAACAAAGTCACCAAACTTTGGATTAATTTTTTTTAAACCATCTTGCAGTTCTTTGTCATCTAAAACCGCATTTTTATAAGGTTGGTTATTTGTCATCTTAGGCGGTGATTAAAAAAGTTTTTAGTTTTGAGTTGAGACTGGGGACTGGGGATTGGGGATTGGGGACTGGGGGGAGTTTTTAGTTCTAGATCTCTCCCCATCTCCCCATTTCCCCATCTCCCCATCTCCCCTATGTGGTGATTAATTGAATCAATTCATTGGGTGCGTAAACATCACGATAGAAAGTCAATTGTTCGGTTTTCAAGTAACAAGCTCCGCGATGTCCGCGACGTACCCAAGTAACATTTCCTTTGGCAAGAGTTTCGTTAGTTTCGTCGTCTACACACTTCCATTCAAAGTATGTAACTTCGCCGTGAAACATCACGATCGGCCAACACATTGTTACCCCCGGTTGGGCAATTAAAGCCCACCAATGTTTTTCCCGTTCTTTTTGTTGATCCAAGCCAAAATAAGGCCCATCTTGACACAAATAAACTAGGTCATCGCGATATTCACCTGTTAAGATATCGCCTCTGCCTTGGCGCAAAGCTTCACAGTGAGTAGGCCACCATTCTCTGTTTTCTCTTTCAATTTGTTCTAAGGTGTAATTGGGGCCAATTTCTGGCAGAAATCGCTCTTTCATTGCCACATATCTTTCGGCATCTTCAATCAGTTTTTTGGCAACATAAGAGCTAACAAGTCCGGGGCGAGAATAGTCTGCTGAGAGGTCTTTGTAATAATTTTGGCGCTTTCTCACTGCTGTTTGCCCATTTTGAGAAGTTTGATGTCCGTTACCGGAAGCATTGCCATTTGTAGTGGTGGAATTTAGTTGTTGATAGAGCATAAGTGATTCGATATCCTTCTGTAATTGGTTGGTTGCACCGATGTTAGAAATTAATTCTGCGACTGAAGAACTGCGTTGTCCTGCTAAGGTCATTTCGTCGTTATAAACGAATGCGTAAGCTGTTCTTTCGGGGAATGGTCTAACAGCTTTCACATATTTAGGCAGGTCTTTAACTATTACTTGACATTCTGGAGAGTTTAAAACTATTTCCAAGTCTAAACGATTCCAAAAAGCAATTTCAAAAGCCGCATCATAAGATTTTTCTCTGGGTTCAGAATGAGCTACTCCTGCTGCATCTGGGCGAGAAAGATCGACTTCATCAAATAAATGAAGGCGGAATTTTACGACTCTGGGATGTTTAGCAATGGCGGGCGCAAAAGTGTCTTTCATGTATCTGCGAAATTCTTCTACGCTTGCGCCATCAGCTTTTCTCACCATGACGTGGAATTTTTCGGCTTCAACTTTGCCGTTGGGAACGCCGTTATCAATGCGATCGACATAAGTAATAGAATTCCCAGGACTGCTGTTATATCCGATCGCTTTACTAAAGATATTGTGCTCGTCATCCATCAAAATGGCAGCAGATGTAAACCAAGTTTGACGGTCTTGTTCGCTTCTAAAAGTTAACTCAGCTATTCCATGAAATTGTTCATCTTCTGGAGAAGCTTGCACCAAACCACCTAAACTAGGCCACAAACCGCCTTCATTTTGGGCAACGTGAAATTGCCAATATTGATGTTGTCCCGGCAACCTCGCACAAACGGGGCCGTGAACATTTCGCCAATAATCATCAAAAAGTTCTAAGCTGATGCCTTTTCTTTTCCACAACAGCACGTAAAAGGCAACTTTTCCTTCGCGATCGCGTGCTGAATAATCAGCCTTAGTAATCGTTGATTCTAGTGATTGTTTTGCTAACAGCATAAGCGTAATTGATGTCACTTACAAGAAACTGAATTTAACTTTACTTAGGATTGCGAACCTAAAATTTCATTCAATGCCCCAAAGCAACCCGCTACTTTATTGAAGCCTGCATAGACGCACATAAATAACAGTAATTCTTCAATTTCAGCGCGTGTTGCTCCTTGTTTCATCGCCATATTAACGTGCGCTCCAAAAGGGCTTCCTGGCCCTACTTGGTCTTGAATTACTACATCAACAGCGACGGTAATTAAAGCTTTGGTTTTTTGATCGATTAATGGCAAACCCCAAGCTTCTCCTGCTACGCGAGTCACAAAATCACCGAATTTTGGGTTAATTTGACTCAAAGCTGCTTGTAGTTCTTTATCGTCCAATACAGCATTTTTGTAAGGCGTTGTCATCATACTTTCACACTTGTTGGGAACAGTTACTTTTTGCTTTATTTGCCAATTATAAAACACCAGATAATGATGTTTATTATTTGCTCTTTCGTTGGTTATATTGGCAAATAATGGGAAGTAAAAAACTTAAAAATTTCTAAAGTTTGAAGATTTCACCGTAGCTTTCGCTGTAACAAACTTGCTCAAGGTTAAAGCGTCCTCCATATAGTTTAAATGGTTCAGCTGCATAACCAAGGGGCAACAAACAGTAAATATCTAAATGTTCTAGAATCTGGAAGATTTCTCTAATTTGGGCAGTAACAAATGTCGTTCTTCAATAGCCTCTTTCAAGCTTCTGATAGACTGTGTTTCCATGCTGCTCCTGATTGCTAACTGCACTTTACTTGAAGTATTCAAATAAATCGGGAAGTTTTAGGGAAATCGAGAATTTATTTTCCTTAGTGTATGAGGTTGCTAACAATGGTAGGATCTATTTTTTGTGCAAGTTTATCTGCTCTATCTATCCATAGTTATAGATTTATTCCGGCTAACTAAGTTTTTGTACTGGAATAAAAATTGGTTTTCTTCTTTGTCAGACAGACAGCAGAATTTCGCTTGCTAATTGGGTTAAGATTGCCTGCTTTTAAGTTCTTTATACTGATTCAAGCTGGGCAGATGCTATTAAGGTTGAGTATAACTGGTAAAGCAGCCAACATTGAATTAGTCTTGAGAATTTTACTCACAGCATTATTGTCTCCTCATTTCCACATCGAGCAACAAACTACAATCCTCACACCCTCAATTCAGGAAATTTTTGGAAAAAATTTGTGATCTACAATTTACATTTTATTTCGTGCTAGGAGATAAGTTTTTCACTGGCTCTAGCATCTGGGATTATTCAACCGATCGCAGTGATTTCTATCACTTATCTATAAATTTTGCGATCGCCTTTTTAGGTTTAGTACATCAAAAAATTATTAATGCAATAGTTTAGTCCACAGGTGGACAAAAGGCAAGAGTAACAAGCCTTACTAAGTATCAATTCCTGTAGCTTGGATTGCAAAAGTTACAGGACAAGCAGAAAGATTTTATTGCAAAACCACACTTTTATTTTTCCTCCTTATTACCCGATGTTTTTTCAGCTACAATTTAATACCTACCTAGTTTCTACATAAAACTTCAGCAATTCTCATTTTGAAATAAACAGAGTATTAACCTCCATTTTGAAATTCAAAATATAGTACAAAATAACTAGTTTTTTAGAGAGAGGCGATGCTTGCGGCGAGCGAAGCTATGGCTAAAAAACATTTGACCCAATAAATCAAGTATAAATACTCAATTTATTGGCGGGAATTGGCTAACAACGAAGGGGGAAAGTCAGGAAAATAGTTCGGTTTTGAGAAAAGAAAATTCAACGGAAATAAAAATTTATAATTATTGTCAGCTAAGGTAAAATTGGTGAGCTAGCATCCTCAACTCGCGTCAAATTATTCCAAGATGACCCAAAAAGCAGCGACCCTTGAAATTTCTGAATTAATCCAATTTCTCCGTGAAGAATTACATGACTTACCCGATGAAAGGAAGCCGGGAAATAATACCAAATATCGGGTAGAAGATGCAGTGATGGCGGCGTTTTCAGTGTTTTTTACGCAGTCACCATCTTTTTTAGACCATCAACGTTTAATGAAAAGCAATAAGGGAAAAGATAATGCTGAAAGTTTATTTTCAATTGGGAAAATTCCCGGAGATAATCAAATAAGAAACCTGTTAGATCCAGTGCCAGCAACTACTCTGTCTATGACTTTTCAAAAAGTCTATCAATGGTTAGAGTCAAAGGGAGTTTTGAACAAGTTCCTCTACTTAAATGGAGGAATTTTAGTGGCGTTAGATGGCACAGAATATTTTTCATCATCAAAAATTAATTGCCCTCATTGTAATTGTCGTAATCATCGAAATGGAACGACAACTTATTTTCATGGCTGTGTCACACCTATAGTGGTTTCTCCTAATCAAAAACAAGTAATTAATTTAGAACCAGAATTTATTAAAAAACCCGATGGATATCAAAAGCAAGATTGTGAAAATGCGGCGGTAAAAAGATGGTTAAATAAAAATAATCAAAATAAGTATGGTTATCCTGTAACCCTTTTAGGGGATGACTTATATTCTCACCAACCTATTTGTGAATTAGCTCTAAAACAAGGGTATAATTTTATTTTTGTTTGTCTGGAAAATTCACATAAAACTTTATATGAATGGCTAGAGTTTTTAGAAAGAAGTGGAGAAGTTACCACCGTTGAAAAGAAACAATGGTCTGGGCGAAAAAATCTAATTTATCGTTATCGTTATGCTTCTAGAGTTCCCTTAAAAGATGAAGACTCAAGTCTGGAAGTTAATTGGTGCGAAGTGACTGTTATTGAGGAGAAAACACAGAAAATTATCTACCAAAATAATTGGATCACTAATCATAAAATCACTGAAAATAATGTTGAAGAAATTGTCAAAGCTGGGCGCAGCAGATGGAAAGTTGAGAACGAAGGCAATAACGTTCTGAAAAATCACGGCTATAATTTAGAGCATAACTTTGGTCATGGTCAAAATCATTTGTGCGAGTTCTTATTGTCTTTGAATTTACTAGCTTTTTTATTTCATACTGTTTTGGATTTAGTTAATTACACCTATCAAAAGATTCGTGAGCTATTAGTAACTCGGACTTCTTTCTTTAATGATATTCGTACCCTATTAAAATTTATTTGGTTTCCGAGTTGGGTGGAGTTGTTCTCATTTATTCTCACCGAATATGTCCCATTAAAAAAAGTAAATTCTAGTTAAAAATGTCAATATATTGAAAGAGGAACTGAAAGTTATTTATGAAAAAAAACTAAAAAGTTGTTGAGAATTTCATCGGGATTTATCAGTTGAAATCGATTTTTTATGGACAAATTTCTGAAAATCTGTCTATCTTCAGCATCGGATGATAATTATCTGTCAAAAAACAATGCTTCGACAGAAGTTCTCTATTTAAGTAAGGGAATTTTCTCTGATTTTCTTTCAAAATGAGAATTGCTGATAAAACTTTATGCAGCTTGTTTTCCTCAAAGTTATTCATTATTGTTAAAGATTTACCATAAGAGTTATAGCATTTTATAATAATTTTCTTTAAGTTACCTAATTCAATTTACTATTGTGAATAACTATCAATTAGATAATTAATGCTCATAAAGTTAAATAGTTATTAAGTAAATTATTTATATCCCTAACGCTTGCGTAAATTTTCTCTCACTTCCATGAGAATTTTACCCAGCATATTTTTACCTTGGCGATCGCTTCCACAACCCCAATAACTATCAACTGGTGAATCTTCTACCAGTAAAACATCGCCAGTAGCAAGTAAGATTGCGCGAATTTCCGAGTTAAATTCAAATTTCCGTTCCACTGCTTTTCGCATAATATCATCTCTCACCATTTTCCAGTCAGAACGTACTTCGCTTTGATGACTACGGGCAAAATCAAAAGCAGCTTTTGGGGTAGGTAACTTGCGAATTTGTTCTACGTAAGGTGTACCGACAAACTTTTGTGATTGAAAGTAATGTTCGCTAGTTTTCCACCACTCGCCATCAAGTTCAAAACCATGACGAGAAAAGTTAGAAAAACAGCCGAATGGTTTTTCATCAATGTCGTAAAAATAAATTGGCATATATGATCCTAAAAGTTACAAATATTGTTGATTAGATTCCCCCTAGCTTACTAAGGGGGGAACCGGACTTAAAGTCCCCCTTGGTAAGGGGGATTTAGGGGGATCTAAAAGTTTGAAACTTATCACTACCAACTTAACTTAAAGCAAAAATTTGTTCTGCCATTGACACAATTAAATCATATTTAGCTATCTTTTCTCGCCAAGTTTTTGGTATTCCTTCTTCTCCATAAAACGCCCCAGCTAACTGCCCATAAACTGCGCCAGTTGTATCAGCATCATCGCCTAAATTGACAGCTAACAAACAACCTTCAGCAAAGGAATTACTGTGATAAAATGCCCACAATGCCGCTTCTAAAGATTTGACTACGTAACCTATTCCTTTAATTTCTGGGGGTTGGCGATGTTTGAAAGAACCTGTAGCAATTTCGTCAATTTCTGCTACTAATGGGTGATTTTCCCAATAGTTAGGAATGGGAAAATAGCGAGTTCCGAGCAATTTTTTTTTACTAATTCCGTTAATTGCGCCAACAATTAAAGTAGCTAAATATCGACAAGCATCAACAGCGGTAGCAGCGCCGTGAGTGGTGCGAGAACTGTCTTGGGATTTGGCGATCGCCTCTTCAAAATTAGCAGCATAAAACAGCGGTACAGGTGCTAACCTCATAATCGAACCATTTCCCGCATTTCTAGGATTTGTAGAACCACAAAAAGGTTCCCCTGTATCTTCAAACCGCCAAAGTCCTTGTTGAACAGTATTGCCAATATCGAAACATTCTCCAGTGCTACTGAGATATCCTTGACGATACCATTGCACATACTTTTGCAGTTGATGAACCGGATCGAATCCCTTTTTTTCAATCAAACTTTCCGCTAAACAAAGCGCCATTGAAGTATCATCTGTCCACTGTCCCGGTATTAGTCCAAATGGCCCACCTCCCACCATATCATTAATCGGTGTAAAGGTTCCTGGTGGTTTAAATTCCAAAGTTGTTCCTACAGCATCACCAACTGCTAAACCCAGTAGACAACCACGATATCTAGTAATTTTTTCCATTTGATTTTTTAAGCAAAAAATAGGTTTGTTGTAAGCGCTTCAGCGCTTTTCCCACTGAAGTGGGAACAACGAACTAATCTTCATTTATTTTCTCTCTAAAGATCCACATCTGGATCGACACCCAATTCCCTCAACCTTTCGGCTAAAATTGCAGCTTTTCTTTCTGCTAGTTCAGCACGTTGTCTTTCTTGTTCAGCACGTTGTCTTTCTAATTCTGCAATTTCTTGACCTACAAGTAACAAATTACCATCTAAATCCCACCAGCGTAACCAAAGTTGTTCCGGGTTATTTAAAAAAGTTCCTTGCCAAAGTCCTAATTCCACACCCATTGGTAAAATTGGGTAATGACCTCTTTCATTTGGGGGAATTTTCCGGTAAGTAAAATCAGTTAAATGATAGACTTCCAATTTGCCATTATTCACTTCATAAATGGCGTAATAGGGAATGCGAATAATTTGTTGATAAACCCAAAATTTACCGGGACGAGTACCTTCTCCTGTGCGAGATAAAGGAGTTGCATCTCGTTCTTCTTCGCCATTTCCACTAGCTAATTCAATAGCAATCATTGGCGGTGTATACTCGCGCCAAAATACGTAAGAACGTCGAATTTGTCCTTCTAATCTTGGTGGTACTCCAGGGACATAAAACCAATCTGGCGCTTCAGCACCTTTTTCCGGTGGTTCAGTTTCTCGCCAGTAAATTCCGCAATCTTGACCAATACAATATTGTCCATCTGGATGTAAGTTTTGCAAGACAGGAGTAATTGATTCAGTGAGAATAATACACTGGGGATGTTCTTGGAAATTCTTCACGAATGTACCGTCTGATTCTGGTAGTTGAGTATGGTCTGGAAATGCTGGAGGTATATCAGATTTAGTAAATATTTCGGTCATAAGTTTAAGGTAATTCACATAGAAAATGAGTTGGAATTACTTTATTATATAGCTGATTTTTGGGGGAGTTTGTACCATGATTTAGATGAGAGTGGATTTGGCAAAGGTTATGTATATATTGCTAGGTTAACGGATTAGGTAAGGGATGACAGAGACGAGTTGATGAATTATATTGGGTTGGGAAAATCTTTTTAACTGCATAGGTTATCAGGTGCTAGATATATATGCCACTGAGGAGCTTTTTAATTAACCACCATGCGTTTACCAAAACTCGGAATTGCTACAGTTATTGCTTTACTCACTGTTGTTGCAGATACTTCTATTAGTTTCTATTCGTTGACAAGTTTGCCAGTGCCAAAAGTTTTGGCGCAGACGAATAGTGAACAGGAAGCTGAGGTAGAGCAATTCTTCCAGCAAGGGATTCAGCATTATCAAAAAAGTCAATATCGAGAAGCATTACAGTCTTGGCAACAGGCATTAGCTATTGCAAGAAAAATTGGCGATCGCCAAGGTGAAGGAAATATTCTCAGAAATATTAGTATTGCTTATGATTCTCTAGGAGACTACCGCAAAGCAATTGAGTACCAGCAGCAGAGTTTAGCTGTTGCAAGGGAAATTGGCGATCGTTTAGGTGAAGCACGATCTCTAGGAAATTTGGGTAATGCTTACGGTTCTTTGGGAGATCACCACAAGGCAATTGAGTACCACCAAAAAAGTTTAGCTATTTTTCGGGAAATCGGCGATCGCAGGAGTGAAGGAAATGCTCTGGGAAATCTAAGTATTGCTTACTATTACCTGGGAGACTATCAGAAAGCGCTAGATTCCTCACAGCAGCATTTAGCCATTGCCAGAGAACTCCAAGATCCAAAAATGGAACAGTCCGCTCAGCAAGTTATTTCAAAAGTTCAACAACAAAATAACCCTCGGATAGCTGAGGCAGATCGACATTTACAGCAAGGATCTCAGCAGCATCAAAAAAATCAATTTCGGGAAGCATTGCAGTCTTTTCAACAGGCATTAGCTATTTATCGGGAAATTCGCGATCGTAAGCGTGAAGTAGCAGCAATCGTAGGTCTAGCTCTTGCTTATTATTCTTTGGGAGATTACCAGAAAGCGCTAGATTTCTCGCAGCAGAGTTTAGTCATTGCTAGGGAACTCCAAGATCCAAAAATGGAACAGTTCGCGCAACAAATACTTTCAAAAATGCAACAGCGAAATAACCCTCGAACAGTTGAAGCAGATCGGCTATTACGGCAAGGATATCAGCAGGATCAAAAAAGTCAATTTCGGGAAGCATTGCAGTCTTCTCAACAAGCATTAGCTATTTATCGGGAAATTGGCGATCGTGATGGTGAAAAACGATCTCTAGCAAATTTGGGAATTGCTTACCGTAATTTAGGAGATTACCGTAAAGCAATTGATTACCAGCAGCAGAGTTTAGCGATTGCACGAGAGATTGGCGATCGCGAAGGTGAAGGAGCCGCACTGTTAAGTTTAGGTGTTGCGTACTATTCACTAATAGATTACCACAAAGCGATTGATTACTTGCAGCAGAGTTTGGAAATTGCAAAGGAGATTGGCAACCGTCAACTTGAAGGAAAATCTCTCGGAAATTTGAGTAATGTTTATCGTTCTCTGGGAGACTACCGCAAAGCAATTGACTACTCCCAGCAGAGCTTAAGTATCGCACGGAAAATCGGCGATCGTAAAGATGAAGGAGCAGCACTGAGCAATTTAGGTGCTGCTTACTCTTCTGTGGGAGACTACCGCCAAGCGATTGAATATCATCGGCAAAGTTTAGCCATTGCCAGGGAAATTGACAACCGTCAAGGTGAAGGAATAGCTTTAGGAGATTTAGGTCTTAGTTACAATAGCTTGGGAGAATATAGTAAAACGATTGAGTACCACCAACAAAGTTTAATTATTGCAAGAGAAATAGGTGATCGTGAAGGTGAAGGATTAGCATTAGGAAATCTAGGTCTTGCTTACTTTCATCTGGGAGACTACCCCAAGGCGATTGAATACTACAAACAGGACTTAGCCATTGCAAGAAAAATTGGCAACCGTCAAGCTGAAGGAACAGTATTAGGAAATCTGGGTGTTGCTTACAATTCTCTAGGAGACAGCCATCAGGCAATTGAGTACCACCAACAGGCTTTAACCATTGCGCGGTCAATTGGCGATCTTAAAGGTGAAGCAGTAGCTTTAAATAATTTGGGAAATGCTGTCTATAGTTCTGGACATTTAGCTCAAGCAGAAAAAATCTTATTCCAGGGAATTGAAGTTTGGGAATCTCTGCGCGAGAAATTAGGCAATGACGATGCTAACAAAGTATCTATTTTCGAGGAACAAGCTCGTACCTATCGCACTTTACAAAAAGTCCTAATTGCCCAAAATAAAACCACAACAGCATTAGAAATTTCCGAACGAGGTAGAGGCAGAGCTTTCATCGAATTACTCACCAGACGATTGTCAGCTAATCCGAAAGAAATCATCCCGGCTGCATCTTTAAACCCAACAATTGCCCAAATTAAACAAATTGCCCAAAAGCAAAATGCTACTTTAGTACAATACTCAATTGTTGGCGATGAGTTCAAAATTCAAGGAAGAGTACAAGGCAAAGAATCAGAACTTTACATTTGGGTAATCAAACCTACAGGTGAAGTCAACTTCCGCAAAGTCGATCTCAAACCTTTATGGCAACAACAAAACACTTCCCTCGCAGAACTTGTTACTAACACTCGTGACTCTATTGGTGTCAGAAGTCGCGCAACTGCAATCATCGCCCTCAAACCCGGAGTTAACGAAAAACAACGCCTGCAAAAACTCCACGAAATACTAATCAAACCAATAGCCGATTTACTCCCAACCGATGCAAATAATCATGTTATCTTCGTTCCCCAAAGAGAGTTATTCTTAGTTCCCTTCGTCGCCTTACAAGACGAAATTGGCAAACATTTAATCGAAAAACATACAATTCTCACTGCACCCTCAATTCAAGTCTTAGAATTAACTCATGCTAAAAAAGCAGAAATGCAGCAAAGCAGAGGTGCAGGAGAAAAGAGTTTCCAAAATTTAATTGTCGGTAATCCAACCATGCCATCTTTAACCTTAAAAATAGGTGAACCACCGGAAAAATTACCATCTTTACCTGGAGCACAACAAGAAGCAATTGAAATTGGTAAATTGTTCAATACTCAACCTTTAATTGGTTCTCAAGCTAAAGAAGCAACAATTAAATCTCAAATCTCTCAAGCTAACATTATTCACTTCGCCACACACGGACTTTTAGATTATGGAGAACTGCAAGGAAAATATCGGGCTGGAGTACCGGGCGCATTAGCTTTTACACCGGACGAAAAAGAAGATGGTTTGCTGACTTCTGATGAAATTCTCGATTTAAAATTGAAAGCTTCCTTAGTAGTTTTAAGTGCTTGTGATACTGGGAGAGGAAAACTTACAGGTGATGGAGTAGTTGGATTATCTCGCGCTTTTATTACTGCGGGAACACCCAGCATAGTTGTTTCTTTGTGGGCGGTTCCTGATGCACCAACCTCTGATTTAATGAAGGAATTTTATCAGCAAATGAGGACAAATCCGAATAAGGCGCAAGCGTTACGTCAGGCAATGTTAACTATAATGAAAACTCGCCCTCATCCAAAAGATTGGGCAGCTTTCACTTTCATCGGAGAAGCATATTAAAAGTACGTTGTTGCGCTTCAGCGCTATTCCGACTGTAGCGCTGAAGCGCAACAACGTACAAATTTAGGAGGGGTTATGAAACGGCGGCATTTTTTACAGTTTGGTGGTTCTTTGTTGGCTAGTTTGGGGATTAGTCAAGTTGAGTTTTTTCAGCAGGCTAATCGTTATGGTAAGGTGTTGGCGCAAAGTACACCTCGGAAGCTGGCTTTGTTGGTGGGAATTAATAATTATACTGACGGAGTTCGTCCTTTGCGGGGATGTTTGATGGATGTGGAAATGCAGCGAGAGTTGTTAATTCATCGCTTTGGTTTTCAGCCACAAGATATTTTAGTAGTTACTGATTCTCAAGCTACTCGTCAAGGGATTATTACTGCTTTTGAAAATCATTTAATTAAACAAGCAAAACCCGGAGATGTGGCGGTTTTTCACTATTCTGGACATGGTTCGCGGGTAGTAGATCCTGCGCCGATTAATGGTAAAAATTTGAATGGAACAATGGTTCCTATAGATACTGTTACCCCTGATAAAAATGTGGTAAAAGATATCATGGGTAAGACTTTGTTTTTGTTGATGTCGGCGGTACAAACGGAAAATTTAACTGTGGTTTTAGATAGTTGTTTTTCGGGGGGTGCTGATAGGGGAAATTTGGTGGTGCGTTCTGCAAGATTTGAGCGTGAAACTGAAAACATAAAAGTCGATAAAGCAGAATTAGAATATCAACAAAAATTGTTATCACAGTTAAACTTTTCTCCCGATAAGTTTCAAGAATTACGAGCAAAAGGTATTGCTAAAGGTGTCTCATTAACTTCTGCTAAAGATAACCAACTTGCTACAGATGCGTGTTTTGATGGTTTCAATGCTGGGGCTTTTACTTATCTTTTAACTCGTTATCTTTGGCAACAAAATCGCAATCAAGCTATTAGTACAACTTTTGTCAATTTAGCTTTGCGTACTCAAGATATAGCTCAAACTTCAGGCAATTTACAAGTACCGGAATATGAAGTAAAACCGGGAAGTGATTACGGAAATAAATTAGTTTATTTCAGCGAACAAACTAAGCGCAGTGCGGAAGGAGTGATTCGCAAAGTAAGTGGTAATCAAGTAGAATTTTGGTTAGGTGGAATTGCTTCGCAATCATTGGAAGGTTTTCAGCAAGGGTCTATTTTTAATTTAATTGATAATCAAGGTAAGGAGATTGGACAAATTGAACAAATATCTCGCGTTGGATTAGTTGGATATGGTAAAGTTATTAAAAATCCCAATGCTGCCAAACCGGGAGTTTTACTGCGGGAAAGAGTGCGGGGAATTCCTACGGATTTAAGTTTAAAAATTGGGTTAGATGAATCTTTGGGCGCGGAGAAAAGTTTAGCGGAAAAGGAAATTAAAGCTATTAGTCGGATGGAAGTTGTCGGGGTTAATCAAACAGATGTTGTACATTATATTTTAGGTCGAGTTAGGGAAAACAATTCTCGTGAATTTCAACAGTTATCAATTCCTAATCCGCCTCCTGTAGGGGCAATTGGTTTGTTTACTTCGGGGCGAAAACCAGTTTATAATACTTTTGGAATTCCTGAAGAATCAACGCAAGCAGCGATTCAACAAAGGTTGAAATCTAAATTTAAATCTTTGCTGGCTGGAAGAATTTTACAAACTTTGGTGACTGGGGATTCTTCCACACTTAAAGTTACTACTACTATTCAAGCTGTTAATTCGAGAAGTACTGCTAATGTTGTTAGTAGTCGCGGAAATCAGGAATCTCAACAAGCACCAATTAATTCTATACAAAATACTAATTTTAAGCCGGGAACGGCGATGCAAATTAATATTCAAAATAACGAAAATCAAAATCTTTTTATTGGTGTTGTGTTAATCGATTCTAGTGGCGAATTATTAGTTTTATTTCCCCGTGATTGGGATAAGCCGGAAGATGCGGCTTTACTGGGTGCGGGAAAAATAATTACTATTCCTCGAACTGAGGATAATTTTAAGATTCTTTTACAAGGGCCTTCTGGTACTTTGGAAGTGTTAGTATTGGCTAGTGTTTCTCCGGTTCGCAATGCTTTAAAGGGTTTACAAAATATTGCCAGAAGTCGCAATACTGCTAAAGGTTCTCCTTTGGGAATTAGTGAAGATGAACCGGATAAAGTAATGGGTGATTTGTTGATAGATTTTGATGAAATGTCTCGTGCTGGTGTTCAATTAGTATCTACAATTAGAGGGGTTGATACAACTAAAATTGCTGTGCTTTCTTCTTTGGTGGAAGTGGTGGAATAAAGATTTTTTTGAACCGCGAAGGACGCGAAGGACGCGAAGAAAGAAATTATTTAGCGCCATGTTACAGATAAGTGGTATAATCGCAGTCCCCAGTCCCCAATCCCCAGTCCCTAAAAGATGTAACAAGCGATCGCACCATCCTCCAGCTATAGCGTGTTATCATACAAACCCAACCCCCAACACTCTACAATTAGTGTTGGGTGGATTTTTTAGATGTTCTGAAACTGGGTTTCGGAACCGATAACTCACGTCTATAAGTAGCCGCCATGAAGTGCAAACCTGACTACATCGAACAAAATCATTGGAATGAATGGCTTGCTAGCGGTGTAGACCCTGGCTTGATTTCCCTTTGCGTTACCAGTCTCAAAGGTGAACGCATCTACAACTACCTCTGCTACTCAACCGAACTCCCGCGCAACAGTGCAGGTAGACTCTCCCTTGGATTTATCAAACGCTACGAACACGCTACCTGTGGTGGTTGGTGGTGCAATAGCGTTGACCCGAACGCTGGGGAAGCAATGGAATGGGGATGTTTCAAACCGAATCAACCGCGTTTGGGTGCAAAAAATAAGTTAATTAAGTATGAACATCCGCCAAAAGTTCCCACTAGGGCTTTTTTCTTACCTGTAACTTTGCAGATTTGGCGCAAAATTGCGGAAAGATTTAATTTAGTAATTCCCGAAAATATAGAGGTTACAGAAACAGGTGAAGCTTTAGGTTTTTGGCGTTGGGTAATTACACAATCTCAGCTACCTATTATTATTACTGAAGGCGCAAAAAAAGCTGCTGCACTTTTAAGTGTTGGTTTTGTGGCGATCGCTTTACCAGGAATTTGGAACGGTAGAAGAGTAGACAAAGTTAGTAAATCTGCTACTTTAATTCCCGATTTACAACCCTTCGCCAAAGATGGGAGAGAATTTGCTTTTTGTTTCGATCGCGATACTAAAATTCAAACAGTTAACGCCGTTAATTTAGCAATTAAAAAGACCGCCCAACTTTTAATTAATGAAGGCAAATGTTCAATTAAAGTAATTACTTGGGATTCAGGACAAAAAGGTGTAGATGATTTGATTGTTGCTAAAGGTGTAGCAGCATTTGAACAAGTTTATCATCATGCTTTGTCTTTAGGACAATGGAATTGGTTAATTAAAAAACAATCAAGCTTGACAATTCCTGCTAATGTAAAACTTAATGTTGCTGATTTATCTACTATTGGATTAGAGTTACCAAAGACGGGAGTTATTGCGATTTGTTCGGGAAAAGGGACAGGAAAAACCAAATTAATTGCTCAAGTTACTGCGGAAAATGAAAGGTTATTATCTTTAACTCATCGCATATTTTTAGGTCGTTCTCTGGCGGAAAGATTGGGTTACACTTGGCGAACTGATGCTGATAAAGGTAATGGTTATTATATTGATGAAAATGGTTGTCCGACTTGGCGCTTAGGTTTATGTGTTGAGTCTTTGTTAGGAATTCGTCCGTTTCAATTTGTGGGGGCGACGGTGGTAATTGATGAAGTTTGCCAAGTTTTTCGGGCTTTACTTACTAGCAGTACTTGTAATAAAGAAGGGCGAAGACCAGCAATTTTAGCTAGGTTTGAGGAAATTATTAAAATTGCTGGGCGAGTAATTATTGCTGATGCTGATTTGGATAATTTTGTAATTGATTATGTGAAAGCTTTACGGGGTGAAGATGAGGTTTTTCTGATTCAAAATCAGTACCAAAATTCGGGCTATTGTTGCAGTATTTATAATTCTTTAGAGCATAGTGCGATCGTTGCTGATACTGTGGAAATGGCGACGGGTGGAAAAAGATTATTTATTGCTACTGATTCGTTGAAAAGTTCTCATGTTTTGGTTAATTTGTTGGAGTCGGGGATTAGTCGCGATCGCATCTTAGTCATCAACTCCGAAACCGTTAACCTCAACGAACAACGAGAATATGTCAGACAAATTAATGAGAAATTACCCCTTTATGATATCGTCATTGCTACCCCTAGTATGTCCACTGGCGTAAGCATTGAAACCCAATGGTTTGATGCAGTAATTGGCATTTTTTATGGGGTAATTAATGATGCAGATATCGCCCAATCTTTAGCTAGAGTTCGACATCCTATACCCCGCTATATTTGGGTGAATAAGTGTGGAAAAAACTTTTGTACTGTCTCTAAATCTGAATCTCCGTTCGTGATTTTGCGAGAATTAAAAAGTCGCTGGGATTTGGAAGTGGGATTAATTAGAATGAGTTTATCGCCGGAAATGTTGGCGGTTGTAAATACACCGATCGACTGGGAAAAGTGTTGTCATAAAAAACTATGGGCGCAAATAGAAGCTAACAGTAATGCGGCGATGTGGAACTTACGAGAAGCGGTAATCGCTAGATTGAAATATGAAGGAAATTACCTCAAAATTATTACGGTTAATTCCAGTCCAGTTTTTAAACATTTGACTAAAAAAGTTAGCGATCGAATTCAATCTACACATTACCAATCTGTAGCTAATTCTCGCATTTTAACTGCTAACGAAAAAGAACAATTGGAATCTCAAGAACTGATTACCGCAGAGGAAAGATTAAACTTAGAAAAAACTCAAGTTGCGGAATGGGCGGCGATCCAAAAAGAAGCAGAAATCACCTCGGAATTAGTGAAAGTTTATTCTCAGTTATCTGGGGCGATTTTGCGTTATGAAGATTTGCGTTATGGATTAGCTGTGGAAAGAGATGAAAAGGCGATCGCACTTCAAGCAAAATGGAAACTCGGTTTATTTATTCCCAATATCTACACTAAAGAACAGGAACGTACTGTACGGGAACGTTTGGGACTTTTGCAGTGGATCGATCGCTTATTGAACGGTGAAAGTTTAACCAATGAAGACTTAGAACCATTGGCTAAAATAGTCTGGCAACATTATAAACAAATAAACCTAATTTTAGGTTTAAATTTAAATCCCAATTCTCCTAAAAATTCTAACATTTACATTTTTAACCAACTCATTAAACAAGTTGCAATTCCTGTTGAAATCATACGTTATCGACAAAATAAAACAGCGACAATAAGCTTACAAAAAAAACGTTGGCGACTTATAGAAAGCATTCTCCAACGACGTAAACTCAGAAGAAATAATCAACTTGAAACCTTAAACACTGCCACAGAAGCAGAATTAACAAACTCATCTCATGCTAACAATTCCTTTTTTATTCCCTGCTTAACTAACTTTTCTTTATTCTCTAGTTTAGAAAATCAGCTAAACTTAAAAAGTTTGGCGGTTAAAACCGCAACTACACAAACAAAGTCCGCCTACGCGGACTTATAAAAAGCAAATTTTGAAACCTGCGGAGGCAGGTTTTGTCTGTGTAGCCCGCGACTTTAGTCGTTAGGGCGACTCTTTAAAAATTCCAAAACTGCGGCGTTAACCGCCTCTGGAGAACCGGAAGAAGCGTCATGATCGCAATTCGGAATAATTTTTAATTGCGAATTTGGTAAAAGTTTTGCTAACTTTTCGCCATGTTTATAAGAAAACCAGCTATCTTGTTGTCCCCATAAAATTAATGTGGGACATTTGATAACAGCCAAATTTTTTTGAATTTTAGTGATTAAATTTGGTTGATAATTTTGGTTTAGCTGAATTTCTTTTACCGCAATTTGAATATCTTCTGCTACTTTCGTCAAAGTACCGGGAAAATGAATATAAGGATAACTCATCCAATAAGCGTCTTTTTCGGTAAACTTTGTCGGATCGAATAATACCGATCGCCTCTCGATCGCCAGAATTTCCTTTACCAAAGGTGCAAATAAACTGGGAATTCGACATAAATCAGATGTTTGCAACAATTCCAAAGGAATTTGTGATAATAACGACATTCCCCAATGAGGTAAACCATCAGGAAAAATCGGAACATTAACTACTATCAATTCCGAGATTAATTCGGGATAATCTTCTGCAACTGCAAGGCTGATTAATCCTCCTAGCGATTCGGCTAGTACGATCGCACTTCGATCGCAAAGCGCACTAATAATTCGTTTAAATTCAATAATTTGATGATCGTTTCTTTCCCGATATAAAGGTTTATCAGAGAATCCATAACCTTTAGCATCAAAGCAAATTACCCGGAAATATTTAGCCAGAGTTTCTATATTGTAACGCCAATTATAACTCCAGCCACCAATACCATGAATTAAAAATAAAGGTTTTCCCGTTCCTTTTTCACCATAAGCAATAGAAACAGGGTATCCGTTAGCATCGGTAATTTTCAGGAGTTGGCGACCTTTAGGAAAAGTGGTTTTCCACCAGTCTTGCATAGCTTCTCAAAATCTAATTTTAACAATTATACCAAAATTATTTATTCTTTAATATTCTCTAAAGCCTTAGATACCGAAGGCAACCAAGGACTGCAAGCAAGCTTCGTAACGAATGTTTGTAGGGGCAATTCATGAATTGCCCCTACAAACATGAATTGCTTCTACAAAGATTAGACTGATTCCTCAAGGTAATTCATGTTGTGAATCCAATTAACAATTTCTTTTGGAGGTAGTGGTTTAGAAAAAAAGTATCCTTGTCCATATTCGCAGTTAAGCGATCGTAAAATATCTCTTTGTAGTTCAGTTTCTACACCCTCAGCGACTACATTTAAATCTAACCGATGAGCCAAACTAATAATTGTTTCTACAATATCTAAATTTTTCTCATTTTCAATCATTTGATTAATAAAAGAACGATCGATCTTGACAGTATCAATTGGTAGAAGATGTAAATAAGCTAAAGATGAATATCCTGTGCCAAAATCATCAATACAAATTTCGATACCATAATTTCGTAACTTTGTTAAAGTTTCGATCGCTAATTCAGCATTTTTCATCAAAACGCTTTCTGTAACTTCTAGCTTCAAATAAATTATATTAGAACAATAATATTGACAGATTTGTTCAATGAACGTAACTAAATTGGGTTGGATAAGTTGCAATCCCGAAAGGTTAACAGCAATGCTCAAAGGCCAATAATTTGCTAATTCTTTTTCCCATAACTTCATTTGCCGACAAACTTCAATTAGTACCCATTCTCCAAGGGGAATAATTAATCCAGTTTGTTCGGCTAAAGGAATAAATTCCCCCGGTGAAATCCATCCTCGTTCGTGATGATGCCATCTCACTAAGGCTTCAAAACTGACGATTTTGTTAGTAGTTAAAGAAATAATCGGTTGAAAATTAAGATGTAACTCTTGCTCTTGAATTGCTTGTTGTAAATCAGCTTCTAGGCGCAGTCGTTCTAGCTCTTCCGTCTGCATTTGAGAATTAAAAAAGATTGTATTTCCGACTTGTTTTTTCGCATTATAAGTAGCAGTATCCGCAGCACGCAAAAATTCTTCTGCCTGATTATAATCCATTCTACAATCAACAACTCCAATGCTAACTGACGAATAGATTAATGATTTATCTACTTGAAAAGGGATGCGGAGAATTTGGTGAATTTGAGCTACTTTTTCCCTAAGTTCATCCAAATTTTCTAGGTTTTTAAGTAATAAACAAAAGGCATCTTCACCAACACGAGCTAATCGATCGCTCGGTTGCATCCAATCTGCTAATCGTTGAGCAACTTTGATTAAGAATTGATTCCCTTTAATATGTCCAAACCCATATTTCACACTTTTATAACGGTCAATATCCAAGAAAAGTATGCCAAAGAAATTGGGATTTTGTTTATGCTCATTAATACAGTTTTGTAGGTCTTCAAGAAAAAGAGTCCGATTTGGTAATCCGGTTAATTTATCATAAAAAGCCAGTATTTGAATATCTTGCAGCGCTTGTTTCCGTTCCCTTCTTACTTGTGCTTCTCGCCATTCTCGTTCCGCCGCTGGCACTAGTCGAGATAAACTATTTTTGAGTAAATAATCATGAGCGCCTGCTCGCATTGCTGCTACGGCAGTTTCTTCTCCGATCGAACCTGAAACTATAATAAATGGCAAATCTAAATTTTTTTCCTGCATTAAGGAAAGAGCAGCTAAAGCATTAAATTCAGGTAATGAGTAATCAGCAAAAATTATATCCCAAGTTTGGCGATCGAGCGCTGCACTCATTTCATGCCGATTCTCTACTCTTTCCCAAAATACAGTGTAACCATTCAATTCGAGTTCAAGCAAGATCAATTCTGCATCATCTGGGTTGTCTTCGACTATTAGCACCCGAATTTCTTTATTCATAAGTAGCAAATAATGGTGGAGGACAATTGATAACCAACCAATACATACCTAATTGTTGAATAACATTGAGAAACTGCTCGTAATCTACAGGTTTCTGAATGTAACTGTTGCAACCCAAGTGATAACTTTCTACTAAATCTCTTTGTTCAGTTGATGTAGTTAAAATTACAACTGGAATTGTCCTGGTTATATGATTGCGCTTAATTCTTTGTAGCACCTCTAACCCGCTAATTCTCGGAAGCTGTAAATCTAAGAGAATTAAAGCTGGCAAATCCTCTGCTGAACGATCGCTATAACTTCCTGTAGCAAACAAGTAATCTAACGCTTCTACACCATCTCGCGCCACAACTGCCGGATTGGTGATTCCGCCTTGCTCGAATGCCATCAGTGTTAGTTCTTCATCATCTGGATTATCTTCGACTAGTAACAGTAATCCTGGTGTGTTTGGAAGTACCATTGCCATAAACCTTGAATAGAGATAAATAATATTCTCATCATTGGGGAAATTTTTACTTCATCCTAAAGTAAAGTAAAATGTCGCACCCCCATTTATAATTCCCTCTGCCCACACTTGTCCGCCATGTCGATGAATAATTCTTTGGACGATCGCCAATCCTACACCTGTACCGGGAAAGTCATTATTTGAATGTAAGCGTTGAAAAGCAATAAATAGTTTATTAACGTAGGTCATATCAAAACCAACTCCATTATCTTTGATAAAGTAAGCTTGCCTATTTTCCGAAAGTATGGTATAACCAAACTCAATTTGGGGTTGCGGACAATTTGCAGTAAATTTCCAAGCATTACTCAATAGATTTTCTAACATGATTCGCAGCAGTGCTGTATCACCCAAGGCTGTAATTTCGGGAGCTATGTTCCATTGTACAGAATGTTCTGGTTGAGATTCACTTAATTCTTTGATAATCCCTTTCACAATCTCACTTAAATTTACTGGAATACGCTTCATTTCGGCACGAGTTACCCGTGAGAGCATTAGCAGATTCTCTATTAATTCTCCCATGCGTTGGGAACCTGCACGAATCCGTTCGAGATAATGTTTCCCTTTTTCATCCAATCGATCGCCATAACGTTCGAGAAGTACTTTACTAAACCCATCAATCCCGCGTAAAGGTGCGCGTAAATCATGGGAAACGGAATAAGAAAAAGCTTCTAATTCTTTGTTTGCTGCTGTCAGTTCCGCCGTCCTTTCTTTAACTCGTTGTTCCAAAGTTTGGTTAAGTTGGATGACTGCTAATTCGGCTTGTTTGCGATCGCTAATATCCGTATGTGTCCCCAACATTCGCAAAGGTTGCCCAAACCGATCCCACTCCACAATTTTACCTGAAGAAAGAACCCATTTCCACTCACCTGTTTTAGTTAGTTGTCTACATTCCACTCGATAATCATTGCATTTTCCAGCAATGTAATCAGCATAAACTTGATAGACACTTTCTCTTTCTTCAGGATGCAAACGCTCTCGCCATTTAGCATTTGTTTCCTGTATTTCCTCTGATTCATAACCCAACATTCGAGCATATTCGGCGCTGACGATCGCCTCTCCTGTTTGGACATTCAAATCCCACATTCCCTGATTTGCCGCTTGCAAAGCTAACCGCAAACGTTCTTCACTTTTTTGCAGTGCAGCTTGAGCTTTTTTGCGATCGCTAATATCAAGCAAAGTTACAATGCGATAGAGTGGATTATTTTGCCGATCTTTGACCATCGTAATATCGAGAAATACCGGAAAAATAGTCCCATCTTTACGAAGATGATACGACTCATGAGTGATGTGTCCGACTTCATTAAGCTCTTGCATAAAAGCGATCGTATCTCCCCAGAACTCCTGCGGAAACAAACTCAAAATTGATTTGCCAATCATTTCCTCAACCGAATAGCCGTGCATTCTAGCAAAGGCAGGATTTACTATTTCGATTAGCGTTCCTTTGCCCACAGCTAAACCATGTTCGCTAAATTGGAAAATATCTTTGTATTGCTGTAAATCTGCTTCGGCGCGTTTGCGATCGGTAATATCGATCGCTGTACTAATTACTAAATTTCTCCCATCCGGTAATTTACCCAAAGGAGCAGAATAAAAATCCCAAATCCGAGTTTCTCCACTCCCAGTGCAGATGGTAAATTCTCCATCGTAAACTCGGCGATCGAGATGATGTAAACGTTTAATATCTTCTTGTACTAACTCTTTGCGACTACCATAAGCTTTTTCCGTCCAATCTGCGATCGTAGGAATTTCTTCGGGAGAATAGCCAGAAATCTCTGTCCAAGCATGATTAATTTGTAATACTGCGCCATCTTCAGCGTGTAAGATAATTGGCAGCGGAGAATCGACGATCGCTCTTTGAAAGTGTTCTTGACTTTGTTGGAGAGAAATTTCGATTTGTTTGCGATCGGTAATATCAATAGCTACACCCAGCATTCTTAGGGGTCGCCCAGATCGATCGTAAATCGCTCTTCCTCTGGCAATTATCCACAGCACCGTACCATCAGGATGAATTACCCGATGTTCTGCATCGTAGTCTATTTCTCTTTCTACTGCTCGATTAATTGCCGCTTCTACACGCTCTAGATCGTCGGGATAAATGCGATCGCGCCAAATGTGATAGTTAGCTTCCGCAGTGTTAGGATCTAAACCTAGCAACTGGAATAGTTTGTTGTTCCAGTGCAATCGATTTTCGACCATATCCCAAGCCCAGCTACCAATTTGGGCAAATTCTAGCGTCAAACGCAATTGTTCTTTGCTTGCTTGTAAGGCGAGTTCGGCTTGTTTGCGATCGGTAATATCAAATACCACCCCCAACATTCGCAAAGGTTGCCCAGATCGATCGTAAATTGCTCGTCCCTTAGCAAATACCCAATGAACGCTACCGTCGGGATAAATCACCCGATATTCTGAGTGATAATCTCTATGGCTTTCGATCGCTTGATTAATATCCGTTTCCACTCGCTCAATATCTTCAGGGTGAACGCGATCGCGCCAAGTTTGATAATCTACATCTGTAGTTTCGGGATCTAATCCGAACAGATGAAAATGATTGCTATTCCAGGTAATCCGATTATCCTGAATCTGCCAATCCCAACTGCCAATCTGGGCAAATTCTAGCGTTAAACGCAGCTGTTCTTCACTCGTTTGCAAGGCGAGTTCAGCTTGCAGACATTCATGAAGTACAGCTTGCTTTTCAGTGATGTCCTGAATATTGCCCAGCATCCGTACCACATTACCTGCTGCATCGGTGAAACTCTGACCTCTAGAAGCTATCCAGCGAATGCCTTCATCAGGATGCAGAACGCGATACACAATTTCATAATCTTGATTTTGCTCCATCGCTTGTCTGAGGGCTTGTGTGACTGAAGCGCGATCGTCTGGATGAATGCTATTTAACCACTTTTCGTAAGTAACAGTTTGTAATGTCGGATCGAACCCCAAAAGATGACAATATTCTTCCGAGACTTTAACAACATTAGAAACCAAATCCCAATCCCAGATCCCAGACTTGGTAGCTTGTAAAGCTAATTGCAGTCGCCTTTCATTTTCCCGCAGCAATTCTTCAGCGCGTTTGCGTTCCGTAATATCTTTAATTACTCCAATTAAACCGATGACATTACCTTCTCGATCGCGCCAAGGGCTTTTTGTTGATAAGTAAGTTTTTTGCTGATTATTTTTGACTATTTCCTCTTCCAGTTCCCGACTTTCCCCCAGTTCCATAATCCGATTATCTGTCTCGCTTAACTGTCGGGCTACCTCTGGAGTAAACAATTCATAATCATTGAATCCTAAAATTTCTGCATTAGATTTACCGAGCTTTCGCCTCATTGCCTCATTAACCATTAAATAGCGCCCAGAGCGGTCTTTGAGATATATAGAATCGGAAATCCCTTCAATTATAGACTGCCATAATTGATAACTCTCTTGCAAATCATGATTAATATTAATCAACTCTGCTGTACGATCTGCCACTCGGTTTTCTAGTTCTTGAAGAGATTGTTGTAGTGCAATTTCAATTTGTTTTTGTTTTAAATCCAGTTCATTTAAAAATTTTGCATTCCACCAAGTAACAACAGTCAAAATTAAAATATTGATTGCGCTCCGCAATACAATGCTAACTTCTATCGGCATGAAGTTATAGCGGTAGGATAATATCAAAGAGGTTCCTATCAGTAAAGGTAAACCTATCACAAATGGCAGGAAGCGACGGGCAGTAATTCCACCTGCATAAGGACTAGTAAAAACTTTTAACCAGCCTTGTTCGGGATGAGCAAACAAAATGCCCAGAGATAAACTCCCAGAAGCGACAATTGAGTTTAGTGCAGTGCTACCACCAGAAAAAAGATTGTAAAAATTTGGAACGTGATAAATATACCCGATTAGTCCTAAAAGTGAAGTTAAGAAACTGCCAAAGGCAAATCCCTGAGCCAAACTGTAAATACCTTTATTTAATAAAATTAAAGCTGAACTTAAAATGAGTAACATTAATGCTAATGTTGCAGCCATTCGCCCCGGATGTATGTAACTAATTCGCAGAGTAAAATCTTTAATTAATAACTCATCAATTCCCAGGTTAATGTTGAAGAAAAACTGAATTAAGGTCAGCAAAGCTACACAAGCAACTACAATAGCAAGTATGTAAGAAATTGATATGCTTGAACTACGCTGATGCGATCGATTAAAATTTTGATAACTATTCTCTTGCCAAAACCATAAAGAAATACCACTCAAAATAAATCCCAAAGCTGCGTTTACCCGCATCGGTGGTAGTCCGGGAAATCCACTTTTCAACAATTCGATGTGAAATATCCAACCAATAAGTGCGATGCCACCAATAAGCGTAGTTAATAAGCTAGATTTTTTGGAGAGCGATCGAATTTTCTGCAAATTCATAGGTAAAAATAGAGATTAAGAATGGCGTTACTAAAAAACTTTTCCTGATTGCAAAATTATTGTTTAGCACTCTTACAAGAGATATTGATTAACCCGTTAATTTTTATATCAACTGGCCTTCCGTGCTGATATAATTTTTACAATGATAAATTCACAGACAATTTAATTTCCCTATTTTAACTTCTTTGGCTTGATAAATTCAAGCATATATCATCTGTTTGTCTTTCGATAATCGTAATCAGCCATATAATTTTCAGAAAGTTAGGACTTATGCAATCCCCCCTGCTGGGGTTCGGCGGGGCAGGATTGGGTTTTAGGCAAAGAGTGCGTAAGTCCTAAAATTTTGAAAACCTGGGGAAAAATTACAACACTCAACCCTCATCGCCATCGCCCATTTCCGAGTACTGAGACTAAAGTCACAACCACCAACGTCCACTGTCACCAAGCACAAGTGAAAAACCAATCATGATATTTACATAGTCTAGAGTAAAGCAGCCAACCATTACCTGAATTGCTCTAGTACCTGTCGTGTCTCGCAAATAGAACAACCTGATTTATGTTTGATGCTACCCAATTGATTATCGATCGCTTCGTCCAAGAACTACGAGATGGTTATCGACGGACTTACGGAGGCTGGAAACCAGATTACGCCGATATCATTGCTTGGGCGGGAAACATGGCATTGGAAAATATTGCCAACAGCGATGCCCTTTATCACAACGTCGAACACACAATCTTAGTCACATTAGTAGGACAAGAGGTGATGCGGGGTAAGCATATCCGGGAAGGTGGTATATCATCTGAAGATTGGTTGCATGGCATCATTTCTTTGTTATGCCATGACATTGGCTATGTTAAAGGTGTTTGTCGCCAAGATAAACCCGCAGAAAACTTATACGCCACCGGAATCAACGGCGAAATGGTCAAATTAAACCCTGGAGCCTCTGATGCCAGTTTAGCCCCTTATCATGTCGATCGAGGTAAACAGTTCATTCAAGAACGTTTTGGCTATCACAAACTAATAGATGCCCCAACAATCCAACGTAATATTGAATTAACTCGTTTCCCAGTTCCCAACGATGAAGACCATCAAGATAAAATAAACTGTCCTGGCTTAGTTCGCGCCGCTGATTTAATTGGTCAATTAAGCGATCCCAGGTATTTGAAAAAAATTGGCGCACTTTATTACGAATTTGAAGAAACAGGGGTAAACAAAAACCTCGGCTATCATCACCCCGGAGATGTCCGTCATAATTACGCTAAGTTCTACTGGAATGTGGTTTATCCTTATATCGATTCCGCCCTCAGATATTTGGAATTAACCCAGGAAGGTAAACAAATTTTGGCAAACCTTTACGCCAATGTCTTTGTAGTCGAACATGAAATGCCCTCTATGGAAGCTGCGTGATCGATCGCTGGCATTCTTTGGGACTGGGAATGCTTGTAAATCAGGCATTCCACAAGCACCAGAAAATCAATCTGACTGATAAGGCAACCAGGAGATTTAAGCGTAGCAAAATCTGAGAGAATTGATATAAATCGACTTCAGCCAGCAAAATTGACAGATATTATTCGGAGTGTATCACTATGACTTTCAAAATTCTCAGCTTAGATGGTGGTGGAATGCGAGGAATTATTTCTGCCCGTATTCTCCAAGAAGTAGAAAGACAAGTTCAAGAAAAAGAAGGTAAACCCTTACACCAATATTTTGACCTGATCGCCGGAACTTCCACTGGATCTATATTAACCGCAGGAATTGCTACCGGAAAACCCACTCAAGAGTTAATCAATCTCTATAAAGAGCAGGGCATAATTATTTTCCCCCCCAGAGCATTGCCACCGTTTTTACAAAACATATCTGATTTCTTTTGGCCTTCTAAATATACTCATGAAGGATTAATTAAGGCTTTAAGCAAAAAGTTAGGAGAGATCAAAATTAGCGATAGCAAAATTAAACATCCGATGATCTTAATTCTTGCTTATGATTTGCTGTATCGGAACACTACTTTTTTCACTAATTGTCATCCTGATATTGGGGCGCGATGGTACGACGATACCCCACTTTGGGAAATTTGCGTTAGCTCATCTTCCGCACCGACTTACTTCCCTCCATATCTATTAAAACCTTACAATACGGAAAAATTTGGCAATTGGTCTTTTCCCCATATTGATGGGGGAGTCTCTGCCAATAACCCATCTTTAGCGGCAATTAGTTTAGCTTTAAGGATTAGCCAAAACCCAGATGTGCCGCTAGAAATCAAGCAGGAATATAAACTTGATAATCTGAAATTAGAAGATATTTCTGTTCTTTCTGTGAGTACGGGACGCAGTGGTGAACCATATCTTTATGAAGAAGCAAAAGAGTGGAAACCTTTAGATTGGGCGCAAAAAATAGTTGATGTATTTATGGAACCTAATGCTGAAATTTCGAGTACAATTTGTCGGCAAATTATGGGAGGTTGGTCTTCAAAACGTTATTTAAGGCTTGAGTTTGAATTGAATGAAAGATTCAAAACTAAAGCTAAAGACCCGGAAAAGGAAACTTACAGAGACACTCGTGAATTAGTGGGCAAAGATCGGCGAATTAATAGGTTTACGGAAAAGAAACTGAGTGAAGCAATTGATGATGCTACCAATCAATATATCAATGATGCACTGGAGGCGGCAAAAGCATACTTGGAAAAGGGTTGCACTTATTATACTAGAAATGATTGTGGGCCTTTGGTGAGAGATGCGATCGCAGACTTCATTCAAGCCAACAAAGAACCCGAAAAATCTCCAGAAACCCCAGAATCTACAGAATCACAAACTCCTTCCTAAAGACTCTAATATGTACGTTGTTGCGCTTTAGCGCTCTTATTACCTTGGGATAAGAGCGCTAAAGCGCAACAACGTACTTTTATTATTGTACTTGTAAAACTTGCACTAAGTCTCCTACATTTACTAAAGTTTTTCCCACTGGTAAAATTGCTAAACCATTAGTTTGTGCCAAATTAATCAAATTTCCTGAATTCTGGCTACCACCAGCTAAAGTAAATTCATATTCGCCATTTACTAAATGTAATTGTCCCCAAAAATAAGACTCTTTTTTGCCATCTGATTTAAAACTGTGTTGGGTTTTTGCTTTGACAAATATTGGTTGCCAAAAATCAGAAATTCCTGAAAATTTTCTAATTGCTGGTTGGACAAATCGCCAAAAAGTTACTAATGAGGAAACCGGATTTCCGGGTAAACCAAAATAAAGAATTGACGATCGCTCACTAGAAAAATTAAAAGTAGCAAAAGTTAAGGGTTTTCCAGGTTTAACGGCAATAGCCCGAAAGTGAATTTCTCCACCTAATGAAGAGAGAATGCGATCGACAAAATCATAATCACCGACAGAAACACCGCCCGAAGAAATGACAATATCCGCAGATTCTAAAGCTTGAGAAATCGTATTTTTTAGCAGTTCTGGATCGTCTGGAATAATCCCTAACATTTTGGGTATTGCGCCAGTTTGCGTTACTAAAGTTGCCAAAGCATATTGATTTGAGTCTACCAATTGACCGGGCTTTAAAGGTCGATCGGGCGTTACCAGTTCGTCGCCTGTGGAGAAAATTGCCACAACCGGACGGCGATAAACTGGAATTTGGATACATTGGGCAGAAGCGAGGACAGCAATTTCCGTTGCGCCAATGCTAATTCCCGGAGAAAGTAAAGCTGTTCCCGCTTGAGAAAATGAACCTTGGTGGCGAACGAAGGCTTGCGGTGCAGGAGCGTCTAAAATAGTGACAGAATTGCCCGATCGCTGAGTGACTTCCTGCATGACTACAGTATCCGCCCCAGCTGGCATCATTGCACCTGTAAAAATTCGCGCCGCTTGTCCGGGGAGAATTGATTTGTGCGGGGTTTTTCCGGCGGGAATTTCTGCGATAATCTCTAAAATAGCTGGATTTTCGGCATTACATCCAGCTATGTCAGCATGACGGACGGCATAACCATCCATCGCGGAATTATCCCAATGGGGAAAGTCTAGCTGACTAATGATTTCTTGGGCAAGAATCCGCCCGGATGCACCCAAAAGGTCTACAATTTCTATATCCCTCTCAGTAGCGAGGGGTTGAACTGAATTGATGATAATTTGTTCGGCTTGTTGGACTGATAGCATGGGATGAAAAACTCTAGCGAAGAGTTGCTGAAGTTACCCGAAATATGAAATGATAGATATTTGTGTTTAATTCTGCCCAGACTTTAGAGTTTGTAAAATTATGGCTAAAGGTGTTCGCATCATTGTGACATTGGAATGCACCGAATGTCGCACTAACCCGGAAAAGCGATCGCCCGGTGTTTCTCGGTATACCACAGCAAAAAATCGTCGGAATACGACGGCGAGGCTAGAACTGAAAAAGTTTTGCCCCCACTGTAACAAACATACCGTTCACAAAGAAATCAAATAGTCATTAGTCATAGTTACCTTTAACTAGCGACCAATGACCCAAGGATCTATTGCCAAGGAAAATTGACCATGACATATTATCGTCGTCGCCTATCTCCCATTAAGCCTAGCGAACCCATCGACTATAAAGATGTGGATTTGCTCCGCAAGTTTATCACCGAGCGTGGTAAAATTCTGCCCCGTCGAATTACTGGTTTGACCGCTAAACAGCAAAGAGATTTGACTATTGCTATTAAGCGGGCAAGAATTCTGGCATTATTGCCATTTATTAACCAAGAAGGTTAAACCAAAAATAGATGAGTGATGAGTGATGAGTTTTCCCCATCAAAAGCGGAAACTCAAAACTCACAACTCCCAATATTTGCAGTCTGGGGATTTTGGCAATTGTGGAAAAGGGAAGGCTGGTTGAATTTAGATTACATGGAGAACGGCGTTTAGCCGTTGCGGAACGTCCAGATGGCAAAACTAACTGGATTGTAGTTGACGATCGCGGACAATCTTACAATATTCATCCCCGGCAAGTCACTTATGAAGTTAACGGTGCAATATACCAGCCAAAAGAAATTCCGCAGTTTCGCCAAGAGGTAGAAACCTATCTCGACCCTTCGAGTTTAGAAGTGGCTTGGGAAATTTTGGCAGAAACCGGAGAAAGTGTAAATGTTCCAGGGATGGCAATGTTGCTGTTTTCGGAGCAAAATCAAGCTCAGTGTTATGCAGCATATTACCTCCTGTCGGAAGATAAGATTTATTTTAAGCAAAAGAACGATCGCTACGAACCACGATCGGCAACTTTGGTGGGAGAAATCAAACACCAAATCGAAGTAGCCGAACAACGAAAACGCGAATCAGAAGAGTTTTTGACGCTGTTACAGCAGATAATCGCTGGTAAACTATTAGAATCTTACAGTAATGTCCGTGAGGCATTTTCGGAACCTAGATATCGCAATCGGATTGATGCGTTAGAAAGGTACGTCATACTAGGAGAGGAAGCTACTGGGCGAGCTTTAGCCCAGGAAACTTTGGCTGCTCTAGAATTACCAACAAACCCGCAAGCGGCTTTTGATTTGTTGGTGAAATTGGGATTGTGGAGTTACCATGAAAACCTGTTTCTCCGGCGCAGCCAGATTCCAGTTCACTTTTCAAATAAGGTGCTAGAAGTGGCTCAGCTGCGTATTGATACTCCACCACCAGACCCGGATAGCGATCGCTTGGATCTCACCCATCTTAAGGTTTATACAGTTGATGACGAGAGTACCAAGGAAATTGATGATGGTTTAAGTTGGGAAAAACTTCCCGACGGTAGAGAACGTTTGTGGATTCATATTGCTGACCCCAGTCGTTGGGTAATGCCGGGAGATGAGTTAGACCTGGAAGCAAGACGGCGTAGCACTACGTTATATTTGCCCACAGGAATGATTCCCATGTTTCCTACCGAGTTGGCAACCGGGCCAATGAGTTTGGTACAGGGGAAAATTTGTACTGCTCTCAGTTTTGGGGTAATTTTGGATGAAAGGGGTGCAGTGCAAGAGTACAGTATTCATCCGACGATTATTAAGCCTACTTATCGCCTGACTTACGAAGATGTAGATGAGATGCTGGATCTGGCAGTTCCAGCAGAACCAGAGTTAGCTGCGATCGCCTCATCAGCCCAAATCAGGCAAGCTTGGCGACAGTCTCAAGGGGCTATTACGATTAATTTGCCGGAAGGACTGATTAAGGTAGAAGGTGACGAAATCCATATTCAAGTTTTGGATGACTCTCAATCTCGGACTATGGTTGCGGAAATGATGATTTTGACTGGGGAAGTAGCCGCCCGTTATGGTCAAGAACATGGGTTAGCTTTGCCTTTCCGCAGTCAACCACAACCAGAACTGCCTTCCGAAGAAGAGTTATTGGTGCTTCCTGCTGGGCCTGCCCGTGCTTGTGCAATGCGGAGTCGGATGCCTCGGAGCGAGGTTAGCATTACTCCGGCACGTCACGCTAGTTTGGGCTTGAATACTTACAGTCAGGTGACTTCTCCCATTCGCCGTTACAGCGATTTGTTAGCTCATTTCCAAATTAAAGCGCATTTGCGGGGCGATCCTTTGCCTTTTTCCGCAGATGAATTAAGGGAAGTGATGATGAGTGTGTCAATGGTGACGCAGGAAGCTAGTTTGGTGGAACGTCAAACTCATCGCTATTGGGCGTTGGAATATTTGCGGCGTAACCCCGGACAAGTTTGGCAAGCTTTGTTGCTGCGTTGGTTGAGGGAAGATGACGGGTTAGGGTTAATTTTGTTGGAAGATTTGGGTTTAGAGTTGCCGATGGGCTTTAGACGATCGGTTCTGTTGGGCGATCGTTTAGATGTTCGCGTCAGCTACGTCGATCCGCGCCAAGATGTAATTAAGTTTGAAGAAACCAGCGAACAAACAGCACAAGCAACAGCTAGTTAACAAAATTTATGAGGAAAACTTTGGTGATACAAAGTTGGTTAGCAAACGCAGAAACAGCTTTTAGGGCAACCTTCTGCGTTTTGCTTTTATACCAATAAACCTTCATTTATGACATTTTCACTATTCAGCCAAACATCTTCATTTTCTTCGATAAAGCTAGTGAGAAAAAATTCTACTTGAATTAATCCAAATTCTATTAAGTCGCCGTCTTGCAGCAAGCAACTATCTAAGCTCATTAATCGTTTATCATTGACTTTTGTGCCATTTCTGCTGCCCACATCTCTAATAAAGAAGTTGTTTCCGGCTTCATGGCTCAAAATAGCGTGACAACGAGAGATTGAGAGATCGGGAATAGCGATCGCACAATCCGATTTACTACGTCCAATTAGCCATTGTTCTGCACAATCGACAATTTGAACAGTTTCGGCATGGGAAAGGTTAGTTACCAAAAAGGTGGATTTTCCCGTACTGACAGCCTGAATATAGAAAGGCGCTACTTCACAACGTTTAGGAGCATTTAAAATTGGCTCCATAACTGTTGTTAATTCTTCAATATCATGCCGACAGTTGGCTACTAAAGAACGTAAAAAAGAAGTGCTTTTTTCTAAAAACTGGAAAGCTTTGTCTTTGTCTTGGTTGGGGTAAGTTAGGTTTGAAAGCATACCGAATTCTCAAGAAATGTGCGAAAAACAATAACTACTACAGATGCACCTTTGCACAACAGGTAATGCTATTTTTAATCAATGGTGCAACAGTCTAGATAAAGGTTTACTACATTAATTTATTTTTAACAATCACTCAAAGGTAGTAATTTACCAAAACTTTATATACTTTTAGGCGATCGCTGAAAATTATAAAGATTTTGCGAAGAATTAGCTAGATAATTACACTGTATATCTGTGGTAAGTATTCAACAGATAAACTCCCTATCTGGGTAATTATAATGAAAAATTGCCATTGATAGGCAATTTTTATTTAAAAAGTATTACTATTGTGCTTAGTTTATACGTATTTTCTCCTAATTTATCATAAAACCTAATTTCAGACAGCTATCGAACTGGCATACTAAACGTCGTGTTCTTCTGAAAGGCGGCGAATATCATTTGGTATGAAGTCATGATTGGGTTTCTAGCTGTGGTAGCCATCTCATGTCATCCTCAAATTCTCGCTTGGTAAGAATAGAAGTCACCACCAGTTCCTCTCATCCAGAACTGTTGGCAGGTTTAGATGCTTGGTTACGCTTGGGTTTGCTGACTGATGCCCAAGTCAAACAAATATCTCGACAATACCTGACTTGCAGTTTACCAGAAGTAACTGCAACAGCAACCGTTCCTTCAGAAAAAAGCCACAATCAATCAGATTTTGTTGTTCCTGTAGCAGGGGAAACTGCAACTCCCAGAAGAAAAGTCACTACTCAGGAACCATCAAACCGAATTAACCTGATTTTACAGTCACTCATGGCGGAACTTAGCGTCAGGTGGCTGTTATTTCTAGGTGTTTTCATGGTGGTAGTTTCCTCCGGGTTGTTGGCAGCTACTCAATGGGAGAAGTTTCCCTCTTTTGGACAGTACGCAATTCTACTGGGTTATACTTTAATTTTTTGGTTAGTCAGTTTTTGGGCGGGTAAACAAAGTAATTTACAATTAACAGCCCAAACTTTACAGGCGGTAACTTTGTGTTTAGTTCCTGTGAATTTCTGGGCAATGGACGGTTTTCGTCTGTGGGGAAATATTTGGGAATGGCTAACAGTAGGAATTGCTTCTGTTGCTTTGACAGGAATTACGATTTTAATTTTAAAACCTCAGCGTTACTATCGAAATTATTGGGGATTAATTAATTATTTAGGCTTAAGTTATTTGCATTGGGGTTGGAGATTTTTCGGCTATCCCATAATCGCTGTTTATTTAGGAATTGTTGGTACTAGTTTAGCGACTGTTTATACTTATCGGAATTGGGGAAGAACAGAGGAATTAGGAGAAAATAATCAATTAGCGATCGCCAATATTCAAAGAGTAACTACAGCGGTAATTTATGCAGTAGGGGTTTTATTAGTGAGGGCAATTTTCTTAACTAGACCTCCTGTAGAAATTACCCAATTAGGTTTAGCGATCGGAATTTGTGGCTGGCTTTTGGCTTGGCTATCCCAACAAAGACCAAATCCTTTAACTTCTGCACCACCATTTTCTCAAGTAAACTGGGAAGTATGGGGAGGAAGTTTAATATTTTTAGGTTGGTTTGTTTCAGTATATGAATTTCCCGGACAAGCTTTAGCAGTAAGTGGCATAGGTTTATGGTTTTTTAATAATCGGTTAAAACGCTTTTGGCGCAAGTTTGATTTAGCAGCTTTTTTACTAATCGGTTTTCAGGCAATTTTCTTGTTTTGGCGGTTAGTTCCTGTCAACATTCAACAAACTTTAGTTAATACAGCCCTCCAATTAGCTAATGCAGAAAGTCACTCTTTCGCTTTGTTAGGCGTGGTGTTATTTCCTTATGTAGTTTTTATTGTCGGAGTGACTAATTGGTTAGAAAAACGACAGAAACCTGATTTAGTAAAGTTTGGGGAAGGAATAGCTTTAGTTTTAGGTTTGATATTGACTATTATTAGTTTCATCAATCCTTTGTTGCGATCGCTAAACCTCCTAGCATCCACCCTAACCTTAGCATTTGTCACGCAAAAACGCCCCCGCAGATCGTTAGTTTACCTAACTCACATTTCTGGCTTACTAACAATTACCTCAACCATTGACTATCTATTGCCAAATTTAAATGTAAATATCTGGATGGCAATTTTACAAGGTTTAATGGTAACAGAATTCATATTTAGTATCAGCAATACCCCAGTCCCCAATCCCCAATCCCCAATCCCCAGTTCCCAACAAAATTGGCGGCGCAGTTCGTGGGATTTAGGTTTAAGTTTAGCGGCGTTGACTTATGTAATTCCCCTTAATATTAATGACAATAATCCTATACCGAGTTTGCTATGGTTAATTACACCTTTGGCGCTGACTGGCGTGGCAACTTTTGGCGGAAGTTCGCGCCGAGAATTAGCTGCTTCATTAAGTATAGCTGCTAATATTTTGGCGCAAGTTTTGCTGTTTCCTTTTCCCGAAACCAGATTATTTGGTTTAGGTTTAGCTACAGTATTGATGGTTGTAAATACGGGATATTTACAACATTTAGTATCAGCAGTAATTACGATAGGTTTTGGGTTAGCTTTTGCTGGACAATTGCTTTGGGATAGAGTTTTAGGATTTCCTAGAGAGTCTATACCAGCTTGGTTGATTGCTTTGGCGATCGCAATCAACACATTATGGCTAATTCGCAGTTTTCTTACTAGAAAAAACAACAATTTAGCCAGAGTTTACACCGAAGCAACTGATAGATGGGCAAGTGTTCTTTGTAGTTTAGAACTATTACTGCTAACCTTCCATTCAGCAAGCGTTTATTCAGGATTTTTCACCCCTTCAACTGCTGTTTTAATTGCAATAATTCTGACCTTTGTCGCTATTGCTTATCGAAATTGGCAACAACCAACTAATTTAGCAATCTTTGCCTTAGCTTGGAGTATAGAACTTTTAACCGCAGAAATTATTGGTTTTACTAGTCGTTCCTTAATTAATTTAAGCATAGCTAATATTGCTTTAGGTTTAACAACTCAGCTTTTAGGTGATTGGTGGCGACGCAAAGTTGATGCAGAAAGATTCCCTGTAAGTTTGCACATTGTTCCGCTAATTTATGGAATTTTAGCTGGTGTTTTACGTTGGGATAATTTTGCTGATTGGACAGGTTTAAGTTCAATGGCAATTTCTTTAATTGCTATTGGTATCGGTAGACGCAGACAAGAATTTAAACCTTTACTTTATTTAGGTTTATTCGGTGTTTCTGCTTCAGCTTATGAATTATTACTTTATCAACTTCTCCAATCAAATAAAGGAGGATTTGGCGATGGTTTAATTGCAATGGCAGCGCTTGGTACTGGTATTATGTACGCTTATCGGGTGTTATCACCTTGGTTGTTGCGATATTTACCAATTACACAAGAAGAATTAAAAATAATTGCTCATTTACATTGGGCTTGGAGTAGCTTTTTATTAATGTTTGCTATTATCAATCCAGTTCAAAGTGGTAGATTTGTCGGATTAGGTGTAGGTTTATTTTTGATTCAATATGCAATTTTACAAGGGCGCAACAATCCTAACTTAAACTTGGCAGAAACTTGGGTTTATTTGGGACTTTTAGAAGCTGCGGCGATTAGATTTTACTGGCAAGGTACGCCAGTCGAAGTGTTATTTTCCGACCCTTTGAAACCTTTTCGAGTGGCGATCGCTTGCCTTGTGGCATACTTTTTCTATATCTTACCTTGGCAAAATTGGGGTTGGCCTAAAAGACCTTGGTTAGTAGCAGCAATTGTTTGGCCCTTAGTAATTATTTGGGAAACTCGCTTAATTGTCCACCCAGTTAGTTTACTAATTGCTGCTGGATTTTATGTTATTATTGCTTGGCTCGATCGGCAAATCCGTTTTACTTACATTAGTGCAGCATTAATTAACTGGACATTGTGGCGTTGGTTTTTAGATTTACGAATGACAAATGCTTTGTGGTATGTTATTCCTGTTGGTTTAAGTTTACTATATATTGCTCAAGTCGATCCTGATTTAAAGCAACCAGAACAAAGAGAAAACCGTCATTACTTACGCTGTTTAGGAATTGGTACAATTTGTTTAGTTTCTCTCTGGACAGAACAATGGACGGGCTTAGGTTCTGGTATCGTAAGTATAGTAGCAATTTTTGCGGGATTAGCGCTCAGAATTCGGGCTTTTCTGTATATTGGAACGATCGCTTTTTTAATCAATGCCTTTAATCAATTAGTAATTCTTAACTTCCGTTACTCATTTTTTAAATGGTTAATTGGTTTATTGGTTGGGATCGTGTTTATTTGGATAGCTGCTAACTTTGAAACTCGGCGCGAACAGCTAACAACTTTATTAAGAAACTGGATTACTGAATTACAAAACTGGGAATAATTTACATTAAAACTAACAATGACTACTAATATTCAAGTTCAACCAAAATTAGAATTCATTCCGCCAAACTTCAATCCTTTGGTTTTCCAAGTTTGCGAATTCGTGTTACCGTTATGGTTGCGATCGCGCACTACAATAGCCGAAATCAAAGCCGAAAACTTAGATATTTTAATTGATTTATACCAGAAATTTCAGTCCAACAAAATTCGCTTTTTAATGGCATTTCGTCACCCTAGCGTTGACGATCCATACTCTTTAATGTATCTCTTAACCAAATTGTTGCCAAAAGCAGCTAAACAACAAGGTGTATCGTTAAAAAAACCGACGATCGCACATTTCATTTACGATCGAGGAATTCCTCTTTGGGCAGGTTCTTCAGTCGGTTGGCTTTATTCTCAATTAGGTGGAACTCCCATCCATCGAGGAAAGTTAGATCGGGCGGGGTTACGTTCAATTCGCCAACTATTTGTTGATGGGCAATTTCCCATGATGGCATCTCCAGAAGGTGCAACAAATGGACATAATGAAATTGTTAGTCCCATTGAACCAGGAATTGCCCAAATGGGTTTTTGGTGTGTGGAAGACTTATTAGCAGCGAAACGTTTGGAAGAAGTTTTCCTCGTACCAATAGGAATTCAATATTACTACATCGATCCGCCTTGGGCATCTTTAGAAAAGTTGCTGACTCAATTAGAAATTGATAGCGGTTTATCTCAAAGTTCTACTTTGGAAATTGCCACACCAGATGGAATGAAATTTACCAGCGAAAAAGAAGCAATTTTATATAAAAGGTTGTATCGTTTGGGATTTCATATACTTAAATTAATGGAGGATTTTTACACCAAGTTTTATCATAAAACTCCCCCGGAAATTTCTCCAGATTCAGTTAGTAACCCTAGCGAACTTTTATTTCTGAGGTTAGAAGCATTATTAGACACAGCATTAAAAGTAGCAGAAGAGAGTTTTAATATTCCTACTAAAGGCAATGTAATCGATCGCTGTCGCAAGTTAGAACAAACAGGATGGGATTGGATTTATCGGGAAGATATCAAAAATTTAGAAGCTTTATCGCCCCTAGAAAAAGGTTTAGCCGATCGCATTGCCGAAGAAGCATCTCTGCGAATGTGGCACATGAGATTAGTAGAAAGTTTTGTCGCTGTCACAGGTAAATATGTTTACGAAAAACCTTCTGTAGAAAGGTTTGCCGAAACAACTTTACTATTATGGGATATGTTAACTCGCATCAAAGGAGGTAATCCTTTTAAACGTCCCAAATTAGGTAAACAAAGAGTGGAAATGGCGATCGAAAATCCCCTTTCAGTTTCCTCTCGCTGGGATACTTATAAAGCTAGTCGTCGTAAAGCTGTCAACGATCTCACTCAAGATTTGCAAACAGCATTAGAGAAATTAATTATCAAAAATCCCTAAAACTTTCTGTTAGTTTCGCTTCAAATGGTGTCTAGGCCCAACACCAGGATTAATTTTAGTAGCTAACTCTTCCTCCGTCACTTCTTCAACTTGAGTTAGTTGTTCAATTTGAGTGGATTCCTCAACTTGATTCTGTAAATTTTTGGTGGGATTAATCGCCTGAAAAATTTGTTCTTTAATTATCTCTTCAGAGTTGCGATCGCCTTTAATTCTGTATTCCACTACCAAAGAATTAGCTGCTGGATTAAACCTAACATGAGTAACCAAATCTAACGCTTCAATTAATTGCTTAAGTTTATTAGCGTATTCTGGATTATCAAGTAAGTGAGAAATGCGAATCCGAATGCGTCCGGGTATTGAGTGAACAACCTGAAAACTTAAACCTTCCTGTACCTCTTTTGTCATCACTGGCATAAGTAATTCCTGTAACTGAATTAATTGTATGCAACTAGTATTATAGAAATCTATTGTTAGAAATTCCTATTGCAAAATTGCCACCAGAATTCGCATCAAATCCTCAAAATCACCAGGAACGCGATAGAGATTGATATCTTGCACAATAAGTTTTTCCCAGCGGTGGAGTTGCCCAAACTTCCAAATATCGCCAGTAGTCACACATCCATAAAGGATAGATTGCTCCGAGTTTGTCCACTGGTCTAATGCAATGAGCTCTGCTGCCAATTGGGTAAAGCCTCGTGCCAAGTCATCGTTCTTTGCTTCCACCACTAAAAACGTATTGTTCGCCCGTACAAAATAGTCGAGATTGCCCTTGAGCCAATCATTCACCACCAGCGGATACTCAATCCGCAATTGAGAACGAGTATAGTGGCACAAATCAGTTACGATCGGTGCCACTAAAAGTTCCCGACGTGCCTGTTCGCTCGTCAGGCTGACATACTGTAAGTTTTCCCGAATGCGCCGCTGTGACTCCTCCAGGCGATCGAGTTCACCAGAATACCGAGCTAAATCTAATTCAGCACGGTCAAGGGTAAAGCCCAGTTCCGCTAGAATGTCATCAGGTTCAAAGGGCAACTCAAAATATTGCCGAAAAGTGTAACTCTGTCCTGGTTGCAAAATCGGAGTGCGTGTCATCTTCGGAATGCTCCGTTGAAAATGCTAATCCAATTGTGCCAGTTACCTGAGCAATGATTTGCTACAACTTATCTTGGTACTAAATGCCGCCGAGGGCCAATACCAGGATTAATTACTGCTGCTATTTCTTCAGGCGACAAATTTTCGATTTCAGCTTGCAGTTGTTCAACTGTAAAGTTATAACCACGTTCTGCGGCAATATTTACAAAAGTTTCTGGATCGTCCGTAGCTTTGAGTTTTGCTTGTAAAGCATGATCTTGTTGAATAGCTTTAAAAAAGCGTGCGGCACATTCTTGAGACTTAATGGCACATTCTTGCGACATAATTTACCTCGCCTTTGTTAAATTTTGGTGCAAAAAATCTTCCTGAAGTCGCTACTTTTTGGCGACTCAAATGTGAGAGTAAGTACGATCGCTTACTCTTAAATTGACAAAATTAAATGAGAGATATTTGTCAGGATATGTGAAAAGATTAAAAATTTCACTAAATCTTGACATAAGTTAAAGATTTTCGTATCAAGGGTCACTTGCCAACAAACAACTTTATGCTAACCGTAGGGTGCGAAGCGTGATAACGTAACGCACCATCCGACTGAAGTCGCCACAACAGACGAGTTTTGTTTTTGAATTCAACTGATCCCCAATAACCTTTATAGTGGAGTGAAGTTGCGGTTTATTAAAAGATTGTGAAAGCGATTACACTTCTTGGTTCTACAGGTTCGATCGGTACTCAAACACTCGATATCGTCTCCCAGCACCCGGACAAATTTCGCCTTGTCGGGTTAGCCGCTGGACGGAATGTGGAAATGTTGGCGCAGCAAGTTCGCCAATTTCGACCGGAAATAGTAGCAATTTGCGATGAAGACAAACTTCCAGAATTGAAAGCAGCGATCGCTGACCTCGACCCCCAACCGATTTTATTAGCTGGGGATGCCGGAATCATTGAAGTTGCACGTTACGGCGACGCAGAAGCAGTAGTTACAGGAATTGTCGGCTGTGCTGGCTTGTTACCCACAATTGCTGCCATTGAAGCAGGCAAAGACATCGCTTTAGCTAATAAAGAAACTTTAATTGCTGGCGGCCCTGTAGTAAATCCTTTGGTGGAAAAACATGGCGTAAAACTTTTGCCAGCAGACTCAGAACATTCGGCAATTTTCCAATGTTTGCAAGGAGTTCCTCAAGGCGGTTTAAAGAAAATTATATTAACAGCTTCCGGTGGTGCGTTTCGAGATTGGCCTGTAGAGAAATTAGCAGAAGCCAAAGTTTCCGATGCTTTAAAACATCCTAATTGGTCAATGGGTCGCAAAATCACTATTGATTCTGCTACCTTAATGAACAAAGGTTTAGAAGTAATTGAAGCGCATTATTTGTTCGGTTTGGGTTACGATGATATCGAAATTGTCATCCATCCCCAAAGTATTATTCACTCATTAATTGAGTTACAAGATACTTCGGTTTTAGCACAATTAGGTTGGCCTGATATGCGTTTACCTTTGCTTTATGCGATGTCTTGGCCTGAGAGAATTTATACTGATTGGGAAAGATTAGATTTGGTAAAAGCTGGCAGTTTAACTTTCCGCGAACCAGACCATAAAAAATATCCTTGTATGCAGTTAGCGTATGCGGTAGGTCGTGCAGGTGGTTCGATGCCTGCGGTTTTAAATGCGGCAAATGAACAGGCTGTGGCGTTATTTTTGGATGAAAAGATTGGGTTTTTAGATATTCCCAAGTGTATTGAGTGGGTTTGCGATCGTCATCGGACCGATCATCAACAAAACCCCTCATTAGATGACATTTTAGCAGCAGATCGATGGGCAAGACAAGAAGTTTTGGCAGCTAGTAAGTTAATCAGTCAAAATCAGCCAATTGTTGCACAGATAGCTTCAAATGATGATCAATGTGAGTATTTCCATCAAAAAGGAAAAGAAAAAGGAGAGCTTCAAGATTATGAAGGAGCAGTACAAGAATTTAATGAAGCACTTCGTATTAATCCAAATAATGACAAATCTTATGTAAGTAGAGGCGTAAGTCGCTACAACTTGGGGGACATTCAGGGAGCTTTAGATGATTACAACAAAGCAATTAGTATTAATCCCAATAATGACAAAGCTTACTATAATCGAGGCTTTATCCGCCGCAAACTTGAAGACAAAGATGGTGCTCTAAAAGATTATAGTGAGGCCATTAGGCTCAATCCTGAAAATGCTAAAGCTTACAATAACCGAGGTTTATTACGAGCAGTTATGCTGGATATAAAAGGAGGTATTGAGGATTTAGAAAAGTCAGTAAAACTATTTATGGAACAAGGGGATATAGCTAGTTACAAAAGAGTACTGCATGAATTGAACACGCTCAAGTACGAAAAAGTTTGAAAATTAGCGATCGCTTTTATCCAGACTAAAATGGGGAAAGAGCGATCGCTATATCTAAAATACTGTCAAAAAATTGACCCAGATTCAACATCCTTAATCGCCTGTTTCAAGCGTACTAAACGCTTTTGTCTGTTATCATTTTCCAACTGCATCGTGATGTTTTCTAATTCTAGGGTAGCTGCTTCCATTGCTAACCGACTGCGGCGCAAATTAGCTAATAATCTTTTAGCTGTTTCAGTATCAGGAATATGGGGTTGGTTAGTCATGGCAAATTCCACTCGGTTTTTACTTCTTCTCTAGTTTAGAGATAAATTGAAAAAAGCCAATGCGTAAACAAACTATTCAATATACATCACCATTAGATGCCTTAGTTGCTGTTGCCAAACGACTAAGCTTGTACGAGAATCAGCAAAAAATGAACTCAGAAGAATTCTTTAATCTATATAATCAGGGATTATTGTCAGATGATGCTTTATTTATAGAATGGGCAAATGATTACCGTCATTACCTAGCTTTGCATCAGGAACTAACGCAAAGACTCAATTATGCTGCATAATATTTTATCTGATTATCTCGATCGAGTCGAGCAAGCAATTCAACAGTGCAGCAATGTTTATGTCGAACGGTATGAAGAAGAAATTTTGATGCCAACACGGGCTAATCTGAGAATTAGATTGCGCTTCAATCAGACACACCTACTAGAAATAAATGAGGCGATTGTAGTTATAGACAACCAATTAGAATTCCTCGATTATCGCTACCACTTTCAGGATGAATATAATCGCCTGATTTTTCGCTATGACAGCACACCTCATTTCCCAAATCTACCCAATTTTCCCCATCACAAGCATTTACCAAATGACGTAATCGCTTCCAGTAAACCTGAAATCACTCAAGTTTTGCAAGAGGTAACTGAGGTTATGGGGTAAGAGTGGCGATCGCTTTTATTCAGAGTAAAATGGGGAAAGAGCGATCGCTAATTTGGAAAAACTTTAAGCAGAAGCAATCAGAGGTAAAATGCAAATTACATTAAGCCTAGAGCAAACCCAAATCCTTGAAGCTTTGGTAAAACAAGGGCAATATTCATCCCTTGAAGAAGCAATTAACACAGCCTTACTGTTATTAATTGACGATCTTACTCAATCTGATGCCAACAACAATCCAAACTATTTAGCTTGGGTTGAAGAAACTCGGAAAAAAATTGACATAGCAAGAGAACAGGCGCAACGTGGTGAAGTGCTAAATGCAGAAGATGTATTAGCCAAACTTAGATATAAAGTGAAAAAAGCCACAGATGTCACAATCCTACCCGAACAAACAGCAGAACAGGAAGCCTGGTTATGCTTGTCAAGGAATCAACTAAACAATGCCTACACTGAGGACGACGATTACCCACTCGACGCAATTAAAATAGCAAATCCCGACTATGCAGGAAGCTGATGTCGTTCTCACCCCAATTCCTCAAGCTGACGGAACAATCAAGAATCGTCCAGTCATTCTTCTGCGCGAACTACCGCCTTATGGAGATTTTTTAGTCTGTGGTGTTAGCACCCAGCTACATCAACAGGTTACAGGTTTTGACGATATTATTTCCCCTTCTGACCCAGATTTTACTGACAGTGGCTTACGAGTTCAATCCTTAATTCGATTAGGTTTTCTTGCTGTAGTGCCTCGTAATCAAATTATCGGTTCTATTGGAGCTATTTCATCAGAACGACATCAACGCTTACTGAAAACTCTGAGTGATTATCTGGTGAATTAGTTGATAGTTTTAGGTACTTTACGTTCCACTGTTGCTTGGCTATCTTAAAAGAGGATGAAGTTTTAGTTCTGCATTATGAGTGTAGATAAATTCAATCAAGGAGATAATTATGGATTTTATAACTATTGAACTGATATTTGGAGTAGCTAAAAATGTTAATAATGCTATGAATATATCCTCTAAAATTAAAGAATTTTTAAAACTTAATGAATCACTAACAGGAAAAATTAATAAATTAATAAATAGTGAACTGAATGCTGCAATAGATTTACTTAAACAAGCAGAAAACTCCTGTGAAGAACTACAAGGTTTTTATTTACAGAATTCAATTATTCATTTCAATAAAGCAAAATATCTTGAAAAAGGGGAGAGGCTAATATTTGTATATTTAGGTTTAGCGAGTAGTCAATACTTTTTAAAAGATATCAGTAATACTGTTTTAACTCTTAAACAGTTTGCTGCTTTAGATGCAAAAGAATTTGTAACATTTAATGAAATACTCAATGATCCGAAAGTTGTAAATATGTTGGGTAAAGATGTAATAGATATAGTAAAAGATCAAATCAAATCTATATTTCTTCCACATAAACCTATTCAAAAGTTTATGAAAATAGTGAACATTTTACTTGATGATCGAACACATACAAAAATAAAAATTCTTCAGAACAATCTTGAAGAGTTAAACAAGTTAAGTGAAAAACAGATTTCCTTTTCTCAACTGTTAAAAAAAATAGAATTAAAGGAAAAAATAATTCTTATATCTAGAGAGACTAAGGTTAGCATGAATAAATTTCAAGAATTAGATAATTACTATTATTCAAAAGTTTTTAACTTCTTAAAGCTACAGAGAAAAGCGATTGAAATTGCAGAAAACCTAAGCCAAAATACTGATATACTAAAATTAGATTTAGTCTAATTCTGAACATTTCAAATTTCGCATTCATACCTTCATACTAAGTATTTGAAAAATCAAAATGTCCACAACTGTAATTCTATTAATTGCTGCCTTAATCGTTACATTCTTAGTATTTACTTGGTTAATTAAAGTTGTCAAAGCAACTGTTCAAACAGCCCTTACTATTGCCCTACTTGTTTTAATATTACAACTAATTTTTGGCATCGGCCCTAGTCAACTTTGGCAAAAAATCATCGAACTTCCCCAACTAATTTGGCAGCAACCAACTAAATAAATGGAGGTACGTTGTTGCGCTTTAGCGCTAAAGCGCAACAACGTACCTTTATTTAAACTTTTCCAGTCAACTTCGCAAAAGCACTTTGTACAACGGGAGGTAATTGACGCATAATTTTACCTTTTTCTCTGTCAATTGCTACCAAAGTTACCCTAGCTGTAACATACAATTCGTCGCCATTTAAAGATTGAATTTGGTTATCCCAATTCAACCTTACACCGTCGATTTCTGTCATTTTTGCTTTGACAACTGCCGTCATTCCTAATCTTAATGGTCGATGATAACGAATCGAAAGTTCGACAACTGGTAAATCGCAACCTAATGCAACTAAATCAGCAAAATCAACGCCGATCGATCGCAAACATTCTACCCTAGCTTCTTCCAACCAAGCAACATAAGAACCATGCCAAACAACCCCGCTATAATCAGTATGATGTGGTTGCACTTTTACCGGATATTCAAACCAAGCGCCAGGTGTCATCTGAAGCAAGTTTTGGATAGCAGTAGTAGGAGGAAGTTGCGGATTTCTTTCTTCTGACACAGTAACTCTTTTCCTTGAAAAAACACTAAACAATCTAAATATAAAATACTTGATATATTAAGCAATACTGCCCAGTCCCCAATCCCCAGTCCCCAGTCCCCTTGCACCAGAGTTTTCTACTAAAAGTACAAAGCTTTAAATTATCGTGGTTTGATTACTTTCGGTGCAGCAATAGCGGGAACTTGTGTGGGATCGATCAAGAACTTATCTGCATTATAAACCCCTGACCAAGCTGCTAAAAGACGCGCCGCCAATCTTAATAATTCAGCTTCCGAATTTAGTCCCCAAAGTTTAGTTAAAGGCGAGTTATCTACGGGTTGTTTTCCTAATGCTAAACGCCATGCCACAGGCACACCTGCTATACTGTTGAATGCGCCAGATAATGCACCTACGATCGCACTTGTCACCTGTGCTTGTGGACATCTCGCCGCACGCATTACCGAAATTTGTAAGTCTTCAATTGTACTTAAAAAACAATAGAAAGCTAACGCTACAGGAGTATGAATTGGCGCAGTCACACTGCGAGGAATTAAAGTTTTTAAAGTAGTTTCTAATCCAGCACCTTGAGTTAATAAAACTTCTACTTGTCTAAGTTGCTGAACTAGGGAAGTTTCCACATCTAAATAATTAATAGTTTCCGTAATTAAGGTGTCGGGATTAAGCTTTTCTTTCAAAGATTGAGCGATCGCATATCCGATCGCTAAAGTACCATCTTTCAACACCGAATCATCTTGCCAAACATCCGCTACCTGTTGTAAATTTTGCCTTAACTTCACTTCATCTTCATGAAAAAATAGTGCCACTGGTACTGTCGAAATAATCGCCCTAATATCACCAGCAGTTCTTTTAATTCCCGGATAAGTAGGAGTAGCAACACCCAGAAAATTAGTCTCTTTTGTCAAATTTTCCTGGCGTTTTTCTGACACTTTCTGATTAGTTGATTCTGGAGATTCACACCAATCAGCTAAATCCAACCTGCCACTCCGAATCAAACCTTCTGTACCCCGCACAACCAAACGTCCTGTACTAGAAGGTTGCTGACTTTGTTGTATTGTGCCTAGTTGCCAGGAATCGCCATAAGCACCCAAAATTTCTCCAAATACGGTGCCCAAAAAAGCACCTCGAAACCTACTTAACAGAGAGTACCGCATCAATCTTATTTAACTAGCAACTCGCCAGAAGACACTGCACTTATCCTAACTCATCTAACTCTGGTAAATACCTATCTTTTACCAGAAAAGAAGCAGTTTTCACCATTCATTTAGACTGGCTTTTTTAAATGATTCACTAAGGCAATTAATCCTAACCAATAACTTTGCGCCCCAAAACCACTAATCTGTCCAATTGATACTGGCGCAATATAAGAATGATGGCGAAATTCTTCCCGTTTGTAAATATTACTTAAGTGTACTTCTACGGTGGGAATTGCTACGGCTGCGATCGCATCCCGAATCGCCACACTAGTATGAGTATAAGCCCCAGCATTAATCAACAATCCTTGATGCTGTCCCATTGCAGCATGAATCGCATCAACCAACGCCCCTTCATGATTAGACTGAAAAGGCGAAATTTTTACCTGCAATGCTTCCGCTTCCCGTTCCAACAGCTGGTTAATTTCATCTAAAGTTACAGTCCCATAAACTCCTGGTTCGCGTTTTCCCAGGAGATTTAGGTTGGGGCCGTGTAGTATCAATATGCTAAGCTCTTGCAAATGTCTAGACTTTTGACTTCTATAAAGGATTAGCGACGACGATATGGTTCTTCTACTGGAATGGGAATCGGTTCTGGTTCTGGTTCTGCTTCTGGCCCTAAAACCAAATCCATGATCTTACGCGCCCATTCTTTCACTGTTTCCAGTAGTTGCTCTATAAAGTCCATTGAACTGATGACTCCTTCGATACTATAATTTATGCCTTGCTTAATGCCAGGGAAGACGCTATGTTAACTCTGCATTTATTTGCTCAAAATCAGATTGTTTTTAGTATACAGCTATACTAAATACTCTTTACCTGTAAAAAAATTAGGTAAATTCTGTTTTAAGCTGTTTCTTTCATGATAACCAAGAATTTCAAATAGATTAAGGTTTATTAATAATTTCTCAATTTGTGGACAAAAGTTGCCGACGCAGGTGGTCGATCGCAGTACAAGCGCTAATGTGACGAACTAAAGCACGGTCTTGCAGGGAATTAAAGCGATGTTCAAAGCTCTGCACGAAACCATTTGGCCCTGCTAACCCAATATAAACTAGACCGACGGGTTTTGTTTCGGTTCCCCCACCTGGCCCAGCGATGCCTGTGATACTGATTCCCCAAGTAGTGTTCAGGCGCGATCGGACACCTTGGGCCATTTGTCTAGCTACAGTATCGCTCACCGCCCCCACTTGCGCCAGATCCTCTGGACTGACATCCAACAGGGAAATTTTCACTTGGTTATCGTAGGAAATTATGCCGCCCATAAAATAAGCAGAACTGCCAGAGACAGAGGTTAGCATACTTCCCAAACCTCCACCAGTGCAGGATTCAGCCACAGAAAGAGTTTCGCCTTTTTTTTGGAGTAATTCGCCTACTACCGAAGCCAAAGAATCGTCATCCGCGCCGAAATAGTTTAACCCAGCAATTTGGCAAATTTCCGCCTCTACTGGTTGAATTAAGCGATCGGCTTCTTGAGCAGATGCCGCTTTTGCCGAAACTCGCAGCTTGACCTCTCCCTTACTAGCATAAGGAGCAACGGTCGGGTTAGGCAGGTTGAGTAAATGATAAACCTTTTCTGCCAAAGCAGATTCGGCAATTCCCCAAAATCTTAAATGACGACTGTAAATAATTTCCTTTCCCCAACCTTGACTTTTGAGAAAAGGGACGGCAGTTTCTTGCCACATTTGGCGCATTTCCAAGGGTACGCCTGGGAAGGTGAAAATAGTTAGATTGGGGCGGGGTTGCCAAATCATTCCGGGTGCGGTGCCCAAACGATTAGGTAGAATATTTGCACCTTGGGGAATCAAGGCTTGCTTGCGATTGCTGGGAGTCATTTCTCGACCCCGACGGTCGTATTTTTGGGTGATATCAGCGATAATTTCGGGTTTTTCTTCTAGAGGACTGTCGAAAAAGTCTGCGATCGTTTCTGTAGTTAGATCGTCAGGAGTTGGGCCTAAGCCACCAGTGAAGATGAGGATTTGCGATCGTTCACTAGCAATAGCTATTACTTGTTTTAACCGTTCTGGATTGTCTCCTACCACCGTTTGATAGTAATGAGGAATTCCCAAATCAGCCAATTGCTGCGCTAAATACTGGGCATTGGTATTTAAGATATCTCCCAGTAATAACTCAGTTCCCACACAAATAATTTCCGCAGCCATGCTTAACCCTAGTTAGTTGCCTTCCTTCTTCATTTTGGTGATTTGTTGCCAAACTTTCCAGATAAAATAGCCTAGCAGCAAAGTAGCACCTAAAGCATAAATTCGTCCATAAGGTATCCCCGCAAAAGCCAGCGCCAGACTACCTGCCCAAATAGTTAGAGAATAGATAAATACCACCGTCATTCGGTGAGATAAACCTGTGCCGATTAACCGATGGTGTAGGTGGCGTTTGTCGGCTTTAAACGGAGACTTTCCGCGACGTAAGCGATCGACAATTACCGCTGACATATCCAAAATTGGCACCGCCAAAATTAAATAAGGCAACACTACAGAAGTTACAGCCGTAGTCTTTACTAAGCCAACTACCCCCACACCAGCCAGAGTAAAGCCAATAAAATAAGCGCCCCCATCACCCATAAAAATTTGGGCTGGGTTAAAGTTATAGCGCAAAAACCCAATTAATCCACCTGCGAGGGCAGCGGCAATTAAGGCTGCGGCTGGTTGTCCCATAAATAAGCAGACAATCAACATTACCACTGCTGCAATTGCCGAAACGCCAGCCGCTAATCCATCTAACCCATCGATCCAATTGGTGGCATTTACCATGCCCACCAACCAAATCACAGTGATGATTAAACTAATCCAGGGAGGTAAATTCACTAAACCGATCAGGGGCATAGAGAGGAAAGCGATTTGAACGCCAGCTTTCCAAGCTAAACTAGCTACAATTACTTCCACTAGGAGTCGGGTAAAAGCAGATAAACCAAATAAGTCATCTGCCAAACCGATCAGGAAGAAAGCTAGACCCCCAAGAGTGACTCCCCAAATTTCGTATTCTTCACTCGGAGGTAGGATTGCGCCTTTTGCGTCTACAAAGCCTCCAGACCACCAAACGACTAGAAGCGCAGTTAAGCTGCCAAGAAAGATGGAAACGCCACCTAAGCGCACCATCGGGTGTTGATGAACTTTACGTTTATCTGGTATGTCAAATAGTCCGCTTTGTAAGCCAAATTTTCGGACAATTGGCGTAGTCGAGAGGACGACTAAAGCGGAGACTAGAAAGGCAATCAGATGGTACAAGTAAGGCATCTGAAATCAGTAGGAGTTCGACAAACAAGGGTCAGGCAGAGTCTACTACATTTCAGAGCTTCACGGTTCCAGGGATTATACCCTAAGACAGAATTAAAAAAGTTTTCTGTGCTTAAACCATTGCTGGTACTGGAATCGAGAGGTGAGGGTACAAGGGGAAGCGATCGCATAACGATGCTACCCGCAAGCGACAATCCTGAGCGATTGCTTCATCTTCTGGATTTAGCAATCGATCGGCAATTATATCGGCAATTTCTGTAAATTCAGCGGTTCCCATTCCTCTTGTCGTCATTGCAGGTGAACCCAGCCTTAAACCACTAGTAACAAAAGGTGATTCAGTATCAAACGGAACTGTATTTTTATTAGCGGTAATATTTACACCGCTGACTAATTGATCTGCACGTTTGCCAGTCATGCCGATCGAGCGTAAATCCAATAACATGACATGGTTATCTGTCCCACCAGAAACAATCTTAAAGCCTCGATCGATTAATTGATTAGCCATCGATCGGGCATTTTCAATTACCTGACCCGAATATGTTTTAAATTCTGGTTGTAAAGCTTCCCCAAAAGCAACTGCTTTCGCCGCAATGACGTGCTCTAACGGTCCACCTTGATTGCCGGGAAATACGCCTTTATCCAACTGTTTACCCAACTCTGGGTCACGAGTCAAAATTAAACCACCCCTTGGTCCCCGCAAGGTTTTGTGAGTTGTGGTGGTGACAACATCGCAGTAAGGAATTGGGTTAGGATGATGTCCTGTAGCGACTAATCCAGCAATGTGAGCAATATCAGCTAATAAATAAGCTCCTACTGCATCTGCAATTTCCCGGAATTTGTCAAATTTAATAATGCGCGAATAGGCAGAATAACCGCAGATGATTAATTTCGGACGATGTTGTTTTGCTAAGTCGAGAACTTGGTCGTAGTCTAACTGCTGTGTTTCCTGACTCACGCCATAGTGAACAACTTTAAACCATTTGCCTGAGACGTTGACTGGCGAACCATGAGTCAGGTGTCCCCCGTGAGACAAGTCCATCCCCATAATTGTGTCACCTGGTTGCAGTAAAGACAGGAACACGGCAAAATTTGCTTGAGCGCCAGAGTGGGGTTGTACGTTAGCATGAGCCGCATCAAAGAGTTGTTTGGCGCGATCGATCGCAATTTGCTCAATCTTATCGATATATTCGCAGCCACCGTAGTAACGCTTTCCAGGTAAACCTTCTGCGTATTTGTTAGTTAAAACTGAACCTTGCGCCGCTAAAACTGCTGCTGAGGTAAAGTTTTCACTGGCAATTAATTCTAAGTGATCGCGTTGACGCTGAAGTTCTTTTTGAATTAATTCTGCAACCAAGGGATCGGATTGAGCTAAAAATTCTAAGTTAGATTGTGTCACGAAGCAATTCCCAGAAAATTTTCCATTATAAATTCAATGCGTACTCGATCATAACGCCGTTTGATTAGGACTAAGGCAGCTTTAGGAAATTCTTTGGTAATGGGTAGTTGGTAATGGGTAGTTGGTAGTTGGTAATGGGAAAGCTCTCACGCATCTAATACCAAATCCGGCTTAAATACCCCCGTTATCCTTTAGTCCTTGTCAAGCGGACTAAGTTTTGTGTAGCCGCGTTCGCGTAGCGTGTGCGTAGCACGTATTTCAATCGCCATAAATAGGTAGAAATCCCACTACCAACTACCAACTACCCACTACCCACTACCAACTTAATAGTTAAACTTATGCTGCAAGTTGTTAAGCTCTGTATGTTTCCACACATTCCGGCAAAAAGCTTGACATAAAATAAATTTAGTGCAGATGGGGATCGCTGGAGTTGCCAAATGATAGTTATTTTGATGGAAGACCAAGTTATTGCCCCGCAAACAGTCTGTCAAAGCTGTTTACTAGCCGATCGCAGCGGTCAACCTCGCTGGAGAGGCGATCGCCTTTGTTGCGGTCAAGCAGTTCGTAAACTTTCCGAACATCAACCCGATCAGTATGACTGTCAAATGGGGTTTCGGGTGGCAAATATTCAATAGGGGTTGGGGGTTAGGGGTTGGGGGTTAGGGGTTGGGGGTTAGGGGTTGGGGGTTAGGGAAGAACACCACTTTACCTCTACCTTCCTCGCAGGTAATCTCAGCGTTGATGTGGGTTACTGCGCTATCCTGAACTTATACTCACCTTTAGCGCAGGAGAACTGACAGATGACTTGGCGCGGAACTACTACGGTTGCCGATCGCATTTTTGCAAGCTTACCCTATCTTTTACCATTAATGGATGGACTAATATTTGGTGTAGCTTTTTTTCAACAGTTTCCCAGTTTACGAATTGTACTGGTACCACTTCAACCAGTATTAATTATTTACGGTCTTATTTCTGGTGCTTTCTTTGGTTTTGGTTCGCTAATTCTGTTTTTACTACTGTATTTTTTGGTGGTGAGGAACGAAAGAGTACCTCATTTTATTCGGTTTAACACAATGCAGGCAATTCTGATTGGAATTGTCCTATCTCTGTGCAGTTTAATTCTTGGGTACATTTTAGCTCCTGTTCTAGGTAATAGTTCCTTTGTAATGCAAACTCTCATGACTACAATCTTTTTAGGAGTTGTGGCAGCCTTTTTCTATTCAGTAGTCCAAACTTTAATGGGACGTTATGCTGAGATTCCAACCATTTCTGAAGCTGTTTATATGCAAGTCCGTTAGTCATTTTTGTTGCTTTCAGAAACACTGATGAAACTGATTAAAGGTCTTTGGATTACAGTGTTAATTAAGTAACCAATTCCTTCAATTTCCACACGGATACGATCGCCCACTTGTAACGGCCCAACTCCCGCTGGCGTACCAGTTAAAACTACATCCCCAGGTAATAAAGTCATAACTTGGGAAATGTAAGATACCAATCGATCGGGACTAAAAACCATTTCATCCACAGAAGTCGATTGTACGGGCTGTGGATTATCATTCAAAAAAGTTTGCAACCTTGCGCCAGGAGTCAATTCTCGCACAATCCAAGGGCCTAAAGGACAGAAGGTATCAAATCCTTTGGCTCTTGTCCATTGATTGTCTCGCTTTTGTAAATCCCTTGCTGTCACATCATTAGCTATTGTGTAACCCCAGATTTTTGCCTGTGCTTGTTGGGGGGTGCAATCTATGGTGCGATCGCCAATAATTAAAGCTAACTCCCCTTCATAATCCACCCTTTCCGTTTGTGGCGGATACCAAATCTCCGCCTCTGTTGGAATCACCGCAGTTGAAGGCTTCAGAAAAATCAGCGGTTCTTTCGGAACTTCTGACTCCATTTCAGCTGCGTGTTTCACATAATTTTTTCCCACAGCTACCACCTTTGAAGGCGCACAAGGAGCCAAAAGCTGATAACTGTCAGGATCTAACTCAGTCTCCGTTGGTTGACCTTGTAACCAAGGTGGTGCATCTAGAACAATCACACTGCGGTTTAGTTGCAATAAGCCGTAGTGAATCTTTCCTTTGGAAGTTTGAACACGGACGTACCGTTTGGCCATAAATGATGATAGATATCCTCAGAAAGTCAAATTTCAAAAGCTATTAGGCAAAAATCGAAATCCTCAAGCAACAGCTTTCTGATTCTCTTTGCCTTTTGCTTTTGCTGTTGTGCAGGGTAACACCTAAACACAGAATCATTGACTATTTTTTTACAACAATCTGAAGTGGATTTGAACTAAGCAGGGCAATGCGCTTTCTTCAAGATTGAGAAAACAATACCCTTAGCTTGGCTCAGTACCATCATCAGCCAGTAGTTTAGATTTTGACACTGCTACGTCTCATTTTCCAAGCTAAGAGCCAAAATCAACAACTTTTCTTCAAGGAATTTTCTCCCCCATGTTAACTACCATCAATCACTCTAAAATTTTGTAACAAAAACTACAGTTTTATCTTTTTTTCCAAAATCCTTTGCTAGTCTACGGATAGATACATGGTTCGCTTCGACACATAATTAGGAATAAATACTTATGGTTATCTCATCATTACGGCCTTTAGAAACTCCATCTCCTGCTCATATCTGTCCCTTTGACCAAGCTTGCAGTTACTTAGAACAAGCGGCGAAAGAGCTACATTTGGATCAAGGTTTACTGGAAGTGTTAAGTCACCCACGCAAAGTAGTCACTGTTTCCATTCCTATAAAGTTAGATAATGGTCGAGTGGAAGTGTTAGCAGGACATCGGGTGCAGCATTGTGATGTTTTGGGGCCATATAAAGGCGGCACTCGTTACCATCCAAATGTCACATTGCGGGAAATCTCAGCTTTAGCAATGCTGATGACTTGGAAGTGCGCTTTAGTTGGTATTCCTTACGGTGGCGCTAAAGGTGGTATTGCGCTTGACCCTGCACGTTACAGCGTGGGAGAATTGGAGCGAATTACTCGGCGTTATACTAGCGAGTTAATTAAAGATATTGGCCCTGCTATTGACATTCCGGCACCTGATGTTGGTACATCTGCGCGGGAGATGGCGTGGATGATGGACACCTACTCAATGAATGTCGGTCATGCTGTACCTGGGGTAGTCACTGGTAAACCTATTTCCATTGGTGGTTCTAGGGGTCGGGAAATGGCAACCGGACGGGGTGTAATGATTATTGTTCGGGAAGCAATGGCGGAACGGGGAAGAAGCTTGGCGGGTGCAAAGGTAGTGATTCAGGGTTTTGGTAATGTTGGTGGTGCGGCGGCGCTGTTGCTGCATGAAGCGGGTGCGAAAGTAATTGCTGTTTCCGATGCTACTGGGGGAGTTTTCGATCGCGAAGGTTTGGACATTCCAGCATTAAAAGCTTATTCGCTGCAAAATCATCGCAGTGTAGTTGGTTTTCCAGGGACAAAAACTGTTACTAATGGTGAATTATTGGCGTTACCTTGTGATGTGTTAATTCCGGCAGCTTTGGAAAATCAAATTAATGAAAATAATGTCCATGAAGTGCAAGCGGAAATTGTGGTGGAAGCTGCTAATGGCCCAGTAACTTTAGTGGCAGATAGAGTTTTAGAAAATCGTGGTGTAACTGTGCTTCCAGATATTTTAGCTAATGCTGGTGGTGTGGTAGTTAGTTATTTGGAATGGGTGCAAGGACTTTCTTACGTTTTTTGGGATGAAGAAAGGGTGAATAAGGAAATGGAAAATTTGATGGTTCATGCTTACCATCGAGTTATTCAAGAGTCGAAAATGCGGCAAGTTCCGCTGCGAGTTGCGGCTTATACTTTGGGTGTAGGTCGTGTGGCTCAAGCTTTGGCAGATAGGGGTTTGTATCCTTAAAATTCTTGGTTTTTTGAGTTTTAAATTCAGGTGAATGAGCTTTTGCGATCGCACTTTTTTGTGTAGAAGGTGCGATCGTTTCCTTTACTTGACTTGACATTCAATAAAATTGCCAATATTGTAGAAACTGCGTTGAATACTTGGAATTAATCGGCGATCGCATAAAACACAAATCATAGATACTTAAGGCTTAATAATTCAACTGTTTGTACATTCAAGTTTTAGAGTAAAATATGGATCGACGCACTTTTTTCAATTGGGTCGGAGTGGGCTTATTAGCAAGTTCCTTACCCGTTTCTATTGCCGCCTTACTCGTAAATACAGAGTCTCTAGCTAAGGCTGCTTCTGGTAATTTTAGACCAGTGGGTAAAGTTAATCAACTGAATCAACAAGGTCAACTTTTAGCTGTGCTAGGTGCTTATAAAGTTTTAGTTATTCCCGATCCAAACAAACCACTGAGTCTTTTAGCAGTTAATCCTGTCTGCACCTATAGGAGTTGTGGCGTGGAATGGAAGATTCAACAAAGAGCTTTTGTTTGTCCTTGTCATGGTTGTCGTTTCGCTGCTGATGGAAAAGTATTACAAGGTCCAGCAAGTGTAGCCCTTCAAACTTTCAAAGCTAAGATTGAAGGCGATCAAATATGGGTTAGTCAATGAAATTCCTTTTAATTATACTTTTCACATCTTCGTCACTGTAACCAGCGAATAATTGTGCTGTTCCCAAACGCGCCCAATCTGCCGCTTCTTTTTCTTCGTCATCTTCCTCTGTATCAACAAGTTCATTGACTAAGATAATTATCCTCACTTGTTGATTAGGGGTAAGGTTTTTTAAAATAGTGTCGGGTAATTCGAGTTTACCTTCATCTGTGACTTTGGCTGGAAATTCGTAGGCTTTCATATTTCTATTTTTCTGGGTTAGTTTTGCCTTTTTAAACTGATTGTCTATTTACTAAATCTGGAACATCATCTGCTGCTAATTTTAGCATCTCATTCTCGTTGCCAAATTTTGATTGTTGGCTGAAGCGCAAGAGCGTACAAAAGAGCGATCGCACTCTGAGAAAAAATGCGATCGCTCATCCCAAATCGATCTCTAATTATTCAGCGTGTTGACGATACCAATCGATCGTCTTTTTCAACCCTTCGCGGAAATCTGTTTGCGCTTCAAAACCAAAAGATTTCTTTGCCCGTTCCACATCTAAACAGCGGCGTGGTTGACCGTTTGGTTTATCGGTTTGCCAGACAATTTCGCCTTCAAAACCCATCAATTCGCAGATTAATTCTACTAAATCACGAATGGTAATTTCATAACCAGTTCCCAAGTTTACGGGGTCAGATTCGTTATAGAATTGGGTTCCCATAACAATACCTTGTGCCGCATCTTCAGAATAGAGAAATTCTCGGCTAGGACTACCATCACCCCAAACAGGTAATTGTTTATCTCCCCGTTGTTGGGCTTCGTAAACTTTGCGAACTAAAGCTGGAATTACGTGAGAACTTACCGGATCGAAATTGTCTTCAGGGCCGTACAAATTTACAGGTAATAAGTAAATACCGTTAAATCGATACTGTTGCCGATAAGACTGAAGTTGCACTAATAAAGCTTTTTTGGCAATGCCATAAGGTGCATTAGTTTCTTCAGGATAACCATTCCAAATGTCGTCTTCTTTGAATGGTACGGGGGTGAATTTAGGGTAAGCACAAATTGTGCCAACACAGACAAATTTTTGGACTCCAGCTTGATAGGCGGCGTGAATTAATTGTGCGCCCATCATTAAGTTGTCATAAAACAATTCGGCTGGTTTAATCAGATTTAAACCGATGCCGCCAACGTGCGCTGCTAAGTGAACGACGATATCTTGTTGATCGACTGCTCTTTGACAAGCTTCGAGCGATCGCAAATCGTAATCACGAGATCTTGGCACTGTAATCTTTTGCGGATCTGCACCAGCTTCAGTTAATTTTTGCACCACTTGGCGGCCTAAAAAGCCTGCCCCGCCAGTGACCAAAATCCGTTTATCTTTCAAATCCAATTCTGTCATAATGTTGACCTCTGCTGTCGGGGCTAATATTGCTTACTCAATCATCGCAACTGCATCTTGGCGAACGGTAGCAATATCTCGTGTTGCTTTATGCGAATGACCGTTTGGTAATTCCAAACCTAAAGCTTGCAAATCTGCTTCTACCATTATCTCTACTAATTCTGGGAAAGTTACGGAAGGTTCCCAACCTAATTTTTGTTTAGCTTTAGTAGGATCGCCAATCAGGATATCTACTTCCGCAGGACGCAGATAACGTTCGTCAAATTCTACATATTTCTGCCAATCTAAATTGACAAAGCCAAATGCTAAATCTAAAAACTCTTTGATTGAGTGAGTTTCTCCCGTAGCAATTACATAATCATCTGGTTGGTCTTGTTGCAACATCAACCACATAGCTCTGACATAATCTTTAGCGTAGCCCCAGTCCCGTTTAGAATCGAGATTACCTAAGTAGAGTTTATTTTGTTTTCCAGCTACAATGCGTGCGATCGCCCGTGTAATTTTGCGCGTCACAAAAGTTTCACCACGACGCGGACTTTCATGGTTAAACAAAATCCCATTACAAGCAAATAAACCGTAAGACTCACGATAGTTTATAGTTTGCCAGTGACCATATACTTTAGCGCAAGCATAAGGGCTTCTAGGATAAAAAGGAGTAGTTTCTTTCTGGGGAATTTCCTGAACTTTACCAAACATTTCCGAAGAACCTGCTTGATAAAAGCGGACTTGAATACCTGTCCGATGTTGGTAGTCCCGAATTGCTTCTAACAGGCGCAAAGTTCCCATTGCCACGCTGTCAACTGTATACTCTGGAGAGTCAAAGCTGACGCGGACGTGGGATTGTGCTCCTAAGTTAAAAATTTCTACTGGTTGAACTTCCTCTAAAATGCGGCGCAGCGTTACTCCATCAGTTAAGTCGCCGTAGTGCAGAAATAACCGCGCTGACTCATTGTGTGGATCTACATAGATATGATCGATCCGATCGGTGTTAAAGGTAGAAGTCCGACGAATGATCCCGTGAACTTCATAACCCTGTTCCAGTAAGAATTCGCTTAAATAAGAACCATCTTGACCAGTAATACCTGTGAGTAGCGCTCGTTTTCTGTTAGTCATGTTCATATTTTCCTTGCTCTTTAATCTGATGGTTTTTTACTCCTTAGATTAAGTTAACCCAAACTTTATGAGTAAATTAACAAGTATATGTGTAAAATTTGCAAAATTTTTGCAAATTTATTAAATTCTTCATCGATCGACCATCAACCTTCAGAATTTATACGTATGAAGAACCAGGAATGGTTACTTATTTTACCCCTACTTCCATTGATAATCGATCGCAGGGGAAAAAGAAATTGCCTAATTTTCCCCTTTTGACCTTTAACCTTTTTCTTTCCTGCAAATTAACCTCGATCGATTTTTCAGTAAGCACCGTTATTTTTAGGAAACAGCACTACACCAATCGTCTTGAAAACCACCGATAAATCTAACAGAAGATTGCGGTTGTTGACATAGTAAACATCAATTTTGACTCGTCGATCGTAAGGAATATCATTACGTCCTGAAACTTGCCAAATTCCTGTGATTCCTGGTTTGATAGTCAATACCTTGTCAATATATCTCCCGTACATAAACAATTCATCAGGTACTAGCGGCCTCGGCCCGACCACGCTCATTTCTCCTTTTAAAACATTCAAGAATTGAGGAAACTCATCTAAACTTGTCACCCGTAAAAATTTACCAATGCAAGTAATTCTTGGGTCATTTTTTAGTTTGAAATTATCTGCATATTCTTGGCGAAGCTCTGGGTGTCTAGCTAACATATCTTGCAAAACTTCATCAGCATTAGTGACCATAGTGCGAAATTTTATACACTTAAAAGGTCGGTGATTTTTGCCAATACGAGTTTGAAGATAGAAAATTGGGCCAGGAGAACTGATGGCTATCAATAAAGCCAAAAGCAAGTATACCGGGGAAAGCAGAATCAAGACTGCTAGAGAAAAGACGATATCAAAGCTGCGCTTGGCAAAATCGCGATAGGAAATCTTGACAAATAGATTTCGGTTTTTGCCTTCGAGCAGGAGTGGCTGGAAACTAAGCTTCCTCAACCCCCGAACTAACTTGGGGGAGACAAAAGGGCTTTCGGCAGTCATTTTACTCCTTACACTACTTCACACCACACACAGTCCACATCATAAAGCCATAACATACATTAAGACGAGGAAATGAGAAATAGGTGACAGTGAAAAAAATTGCTTTTGCAACCTGGATAGGGCAAAAGTAGTTCAGGCGTAAAGGGTTGTAATCCTTTGAGAGATTGTATTACAGCGATTAATGAAGTTTTTTGGTAAATTTTACGGGGAAGGGACTGGGGACTGGGGGACAAGGGCGAGTTATGAGTTTTGAGTTATGAGTTTTAAGTTATTAATTCAAAACTTAAAACTCATAACTAACGAAGGGACAAGGGGACAAGGGGACAATTTAATTCTTCTGTGCTCCTGTGCTTCTCTGCTTTCTGCTATAACAACGATCGACATATCCCAAATAACGCTGTTTAAAGATGTCTGAGGAAAACTTAGCGGCTTGCGATCGGGCTACTTCAGGATTAAACTTCCCTTCATAAGCAAGAAAGGTTTTCACTGCTTCTATTATTGCCGGGACTGATTGTTCGGCAAACAATATTCCAGTTCCATCGTCAGGATGTTGGCGAATATCCCGCACCGTTTCGGAAGTACCTCCTGCGCCAAAAGCAATTACTGGTGTACCGCAAGCTTGCGCTTCTACAGGAGCAATGCCAAAATCCTCATAAGCAGCGTATAGGAAAGCCTTAGCACCAGCCATATACTTTTCTACTACCTCATCTGGTTGAAAACCCAAAACCTGTACATTAGGCTGTGCTAGTTGGCGCATTTTGGTTAATTCTGGCCCGGTGCCAATTACGATTAAAGGTAGTCCTAGCTGATTGAAAGCTTGAATAATTAAGCTGACTTTTTTGTAACTGACTAAACGAGAAACTATTAAATAATAATCTTCTTTGTTTGTTTGGTAGGAAAAGCGATCGATATCCACAGGCGGATAAATCACTTCTGCTTTCCGGCGATAATAACGCCAGATTCGACTAGCTGTATGCTGCGAATTAGCAATAAAATAATCTACTCGATTTGCCGCTAAAACATCCCACTGGCGTAGTCGATGCAGCAAATACCGTGTCATCATTCCCTGAATACCTTGCCCCATGAAACTGTTAGCTAGATAATCAAAAGTTAAATCCCAAGCAAAACGCATGGTGGCATGACAGTAGCAAATATGTAATTGTTGGGGAGTAGTAATTACTCCTTTAGCAACGGTGTGGGAAGAAGAAAGAATTATATCGTAATTTCTTAGGTCTAATTGTTCGATCGCCAAAGGTAAAAAAGGCAAATATTTCTGTACTCCATTCCTCGCCCCAGGAAAATTTTGTAAAAAAGTCTTCCCTATAGAACGCCCAAATAAATAACTTTCTGGATTAGTAGATTCAAAATCAATTAAAGCATAAAGATCGGCATCAATATACTTCAAAATCTCTTTAACCACTAACTCCGAACCCCCAGTAGCTTTGGGTGTTAACCATTCATGAACAATCGCATAAGTTAAGTTTTGATTCATTTAAGTTGTTAGTAGAAGCAAGAAAGTTTGGCGTTTTGATTAACTTAAAAACTGAAAACTCCTAACAAGAAATAGATGAACAGATTTATTCTGCTCATCTATTCAGAATTTTATTGATAAATTCGGGCACTCGAAACCGGGGCTAGAGAAAAATCTATCCAGTAATCAATACGGAGCAATTCTTCCACAGCCAGATCGTCGAACCAAAAAGTCCTTAGAGCGATCCAATCACCGACTCCTTACGGAGTCGGGAGCAAATTAAGGATTTGTGGTTTGTGCAGCCAAACGCTGCTTGAGTTCTTCCAACGCGGAAGCCCAACGTGGATCGGGTTGGACAGCATCATTGTTGGAAGAGTAAGTCTGCGTATTTCCGCCTCCCGACGGACGACGAGACTTCTTATTCCGACGCTTACCTTCACCAGAACCACCAGCATTATTATTGTTGATATTTGGTTTGGGAATGCTACTAACTGTTGCTGGTTGTTGTTGGGGTGCGCCTTCCTCGTCACTTTGTCCTTTGGTGCGAGGTAGTGCCTTTTCGATCTTTAACGCACTGTCTTTAAAAACAAAACCGTTAAATTTGCCAATGATTTCATCAGCTTGTTCATCATTTTGAACGGTGACGAAACCAAAACCGCGACATTTTCCAGTTTTCCGGTCTTTGATGACCTTGGTAGATATGTTACTACCAGCTTCGGCAAATACGGCTTGTAATTCTTGGCGATCGATTTCTTCTTTCGGCAAATTGCCTACATACAAACGAATTGACATATTGGAAGTCCCTCCAGACTTTGGTTCAAACAAACTTGCTTGTCAGCGCTCCTATATTGCTGGTTGAGGAGAAACTGGATTGACAAATGCTTACACAAAACTATTTCTGTGTCCCTCTGGTCAATTACCATTAAACAGCTCACCACGTCAAAAAACGCTTGGTTTCTCATTCGGTGCCCAAAATTTTACACCCAACTTTGCAGCATAGAATTCGACATCACACATCTGATTATCAGATGTTTGGCTCGGATGTTGCTTTTCTAAGATGTTAACGCCATTCATTAAGGTATCACGACCAACGATCAGTAACCAGTTCTGTGGATAGATTTCCCCTCTAAATTTGGATCTCCCACAGGTGAAATGCAGTTACCCAGAACTCTCATCCTTTTAATTAAGCACTGTTTCAAATTGTACCTGCATCCTGGTCTAAGTGTTGAACTGTGGCAAACAAAAACCAGCCTGTGCTCTTGGCTGGTTCAGCTTGCTGTGTTGGGAGGAGGAAATCCTGATACCAAGACTTGCAAGCGATGTCAATCTAATTAAAATCAAAAAGACTGCTTGAATTAAGTCTTGGGTTTAGAAGTTCCTGTAAATAAATGTAACATTTATGGCGATACTTCGCAACTTTTCTTTACAATTTTGCCTGCTACTTTTTTGCACTAGCCACCTTGATAAATTATGTAGGCACCCAAGAGGGCAGCTGCTAATGCCAAAATAAAAGACCAAGTTGGGTGGCTACTATGAATGGTTGCGCCTGTTTGGGTGCGTAAAGTTCTCACATCCAGCCAAGGGGTAGCGCTACGATGGAACCAACCTTTAATGGTGATCTGACGATTTACCATTTCGCTAGGACGGGGTGGTGGAGAGAAGAGGTTTCCTAGAGGGCCGAACCAAGAGAAGTGATGTAGTTTAATTAAACCTGTGGTGGTTTGTAAAATTAGGTCTTGACACAGCCAGTTACTAACGCCGTAGCGACCTAAAAGTTTGCCTTCCCAGGTGATTTGTTGTGTATCAATGGGGAGTGTGGCAGGATTGGTTAGTAGTTGAGGTAGGTTGGGGGATTTTTGTTGAGATGGGGTTTTGCGATCGGGAAAGAAAGCATTTAGTCGGAATAAAATGCCTAAACTAATGCCGATTAAAAGACAACCGTAAATTAGCGACCAATCTCCCCACATCCAATCTAGTAAGAATTGTTTTAGTTTGAGTCGATGACTAATTCCACCAATTAGCCAAAGTGTACCGCCTAAAGCTAAACCCAAAAAGATGCCGAAATAAGGTAATCCTTGTAATAAGAATTTAGAAATTTTGCCCTTGGGTGCAGGTTCATTGAGAAAGTTTAACTCTGTTTCTAGCTTCCAATATTGAGCATAACGATTTAAGATTCGCAATCTTTCTCCTAAGAGAAGATGGGAGTTATTAATTGTTAGCCAACGTCGATAATGATTGAGATAATCCCAAGTTAAAATCGGTTCTAAGGGAGTCAGCGGGTAAAGGCTACCAATAGTCATTGCTTGCTGAGTTCCGACGATGTTTAATGGGGAAAAACTTTCTAATAAATAGCTAGTTTCTCTTTGTTTTTGAATGTTTTCAGCAATGCCAATGCAGGTTTTTAGTAGGGCGCGAGTTAGGGCGTTGGGATTTCCGGTAATTTCGCAGGCTAGCCGATCGCTAAAGTTAATTCTAGCTCTAGATAGCCATAAAATAGGCCACCGAAAACACCAATATAACCCGTAAGCTAACGCTGCGATCGCACCACCAATAAATCGCACTATAGCATTTTCACTATTATCAGCCGATTGACTGAATTGATAATAAACGACGTAAGGTAACAGACTAATTAAAACTCCCCAAGACATTAAGGCGAAATCCCAGTAAATAAGGTGTCCTAGTTGAGTTGCATAAATAATAGCTATTTCCTCATCTGTTAATTGTTCTAGTAATCCTCGACTAACCACAATTCGCGCATTGATTCGGGAATTTCCGTAAGTAAAAACTAATGGCACACTATCAGGTAAAACAAACAATTGAGGTATGGCTAATTTTCTTTCTCGACAAACCCGTTGCACTATTCTGGATGCTTCTGGACTTGTTTCACCAATACTTGTTAAAGGTATTGGTTCTAAACCGCTAATTAATTTCAGCAGCATATCTATCAGCCAAGGTGTTGCTACGATCAGCCCTATAATAATAATTACTGCGATCGGTGTTACGTAGCGAAGTGAGCCATAAGGATCGCTTTCATCTAAATAATAAAGCCTGAGTTTTAGGAAAATATCATTAATTTTTCCGATTAGGAATGAAGCGGTATTACTGATTATCCAAAATAAGGGAATGATAATTGCGATCGCGCTAATTATCTGCACTCCCCAAAGTTGAGTTAAATCAAACCTAAAACCTAAATTTACTGGCAATTTCTGCCATTTTTTTGCTCTTCCCGCTTGCTTCCATTCTGGTTGATAAGCAGGAAACTTAACTTCTTCTTGCTGGGTATTATTTACTGATTGATTAGGGAAAATACCAGTTTTAGCAGCAGGATTTACAGGAGAACTTTGTTGTTTATTTGATTGAACTACAGATTCTTTAGTTTGTGGTAATTCTGATTTTTTACTTGATTCAATCGGTGTAAATCCAGTAACAGTTTGTGGGGTTGACTTAGGAGTTATATTTGGTAAATTTGCAGATATTCTTTGTGTAGAAGGAGGCGGTAATTTATCTAATGGAACAAAACCACTGTCGGAATTTTGCGGAACAGATGGGTTTTTTGGTTTGATTTGTTGGGGGTAATTGTTAGCTAGATAATCTAACATTTTTACCGCCCATTCTTGTACTTTTGAGTTAGTACTTTCACGTAACTGCTGGGTTAAATTAAAGGCTTTTTCTATGTCATTAACCCCTTCATAAGCAGCCACCAAACCCATCTGTGCTTTCAGGAGAATGGTTTCACTCAGTTCATTTTGGCAGACGCTTTCTAAATGCGCGATCGCAGATAGATAATCTTTTTGTTTTAAAGCTGTTAATCCAGCTTCTAAAGGAGATTCAGGAACAGATGCCATAGTTTCTTTTCTCGGTTACTCGGCTTTTCCCAAGATACCCAGATTTTAACCGTTAGCTATCAGTTAAGCAGATCTAGTTAGAAAAAGTAAACATTCAAATGGCTTTTAGCAGAAAGTAGTGATATTTTTTACCTAAAACTTTCTGCTTTCCACCTTTTTTTTTATAAAGATTCTGGTTCTTGTCCGGCAACTACGGGCGCAGTATTGTTTAATTTTAGTGATGGATGATCGCCAATTACTTGGTGTAAATTCCACTCATTTTTAAACAGCAGTACGGGTCTTCCCCAGCTATCTTTAACAGTGATGGTGTTAAATAAACGTCCTGCTTTTTCTAAAGCTTCCCAACCACCAGCTACCCAACGAGCTAGACTATAAGGTAAATAATCTAGGGTAGTTTCTACGCCATATTCATTTAACAATCGGAATTGCACAACTTCCAATTGTAATTGACCGACTGCGGCTAAAATTGGGTCGCGTTTTGCTTCATCAACGGAGTACATAATTTGGACTGCACCTTCTTCCCGCAGTTCGGAAACTCCTTTGCGGAATTGTTTAAATTTAGAAGGGTTAGGATTTCTTAAATAAGCGAATAATTCGGGAGAAAAACAAGGGATACCTTCGTATTCTAATTTTTGTCCGGTGTAAATCGTATCACCGATCGCAAACACCCCCGGATTATTCAAACCAATCACATCTCCAGGGTACGCTTCTTCTATTGATTCTCGATCTTGAGCAAATAATTTTTGGGGTCGAGAAAGGCGTACAGTTTTCCCACTACGCGCATGACTTACGACCATATCTTTTTCAAATTTTCCGGTACAAACTCGGACGAAAGCAACTCTATCTCGGTGTTTCGGGTCCATATTAGCTTGTAGCTTAAACACAAATCCCGAAAACTCTGGATAAGTTGGGGGAATTTCCCCGTTACTACTATTACGAGAACCGGGTTTTAAAGCGTATTGCAAAAAGTTATTTAAAAACAATTCTACGCCAAAATTAGTCATGGCACTACCAAAAAATATGGGGGTCATTTGACCTGCGTGAACTGCTTCCAAATCTAAATCTAACCCTAATTCTTGAAGGACTTCTAAATCTTCTTTAAGTTGATAGTAAAGGTCTTTTTCTAATAAATCCTCTATTCTACGGTCGCCTAAATCTACAATAGTATCTTTAGCTTCTCTGCTACCATGTGCAGTCCGTTCAAAGAGGTGAATTTGTTGTTTTTGTCTGTCGAATATGCCTTTAAAGCGATCGCCCATTCCTATAGGCCAGTTTACCGCATAAGTTTGCAACCCTAATTCCTTTTCAATTTCATCGAGCAATTCTAAAGGTTCTCTTCCGGGACGGTCTAACTTATTCACAAAAGTAAAAATAGGCAAACTCCGCATCCGACAAACTTCAAAAAGTTTGCGCGTTTGCGGTTCCAAACCCTTAGCAGCATCAATTAACATTACAGCATTATCCGCTGCTGCTAAAGTCCGATAGGTATCTTCACTAAAATCTTGGTGTCCGGGTGTATCCAACAAATTAATCTGACAATCGTGATAAGCAAACTGTAACACCGTAGAAGTGATGGAAATACCCCGTTGTTGTTCCATCTCCATCCAGTCAGAAGTCGCCTTACGTTGTGCGCGACGTGCTTTCACTGCACCTGCTTCGTGAATCGCACCTCCGTAAAGTAACAGTTTTTCTGTTAAGGTGGTTTTACCTGCGTCTGGGTGAGAGATAATCGCAAAGTTGCGACGCTGTTCTACAGCTGTTTGGAGTTCTGGTTGAAGTTCTGTGGTCATGCTGGTTGGCGATCGGAAATTAGAGTTGAGCAAACTTTAAGTTTACCAAATTACCATTACTAGGATAGCGAGATAATCAAAAATATTTTGGTTTATTCCTGACAACTGGGATGGTTGAAATCCCACAAAATTGGTACGGAAATTTCTTCTATCAAGTTGTTTGTTAAATGTGATAACTTCAAATTAAGCTTAGACCTGACTAGATCGGGGGTTACTTAAATGTACAATAAAACATACGATACAGACAAACGTAAATTACTTTCTGGTTTGTCTCATGGTTCGATTTTCTTCAGCCTTTTAGGGATTTCTGTTGGTATCCCGATCGCTATTTTATTAGTATCTGATGACCCAGTTGTAAAAGATAATGCTAAAGAAGCTCTGAATTTCCACTTAAATGTTTGGCTTTACGGAATTATCTTTGGTATCTTAACTTGGGTTTTAATCGGTTTCCTACTGTTAGGCATTTTACAAATTGTCAACTTGGTAATGCCAGTTATCGCAATTCTTCACTGCCTGAGTAATACTGAACAGCCCTACCGTTATCCGTTTATTTTCCGTCTACTGTAATTAAGTTAGAGGGCAGAAGACGGAAGGCAGAAGACAAAAGGTAAAAACTCCCCTTGTTTCCTTGTCTGTTTGCCCTTTTTTTAGAATACTGGAGACCACAGACTGGAAATGGGAAGTTCCCAACCCGGTAGTAGCTCTGGTACGGTCAATACATCTCGATCGGTCAAGGTTACGATTACATTATTGGGACGATAAATAGTCACTGTTTGTTCGTCGGGGTCAATTAACAATCCCACTTGAACGTCCAGAGCGATCGCAGCCTGGACGTTCTCTTGTAAGCGAGGCAACACATCAAAGGCAGATTTAATCTCTACAATCATGTCTGGTGCTAATTGGGGGTACATCCGAGGAGTGCGCTTAAGACGGGTGGCTGCAACAAAAGCGAGGCGAGGAGTTAACACCTTCCCGTTTGGTAACTGAAATTCAGTGCGGCTACCTAACACTCGTCCCAATTGGCGCGGTTCAACCCAGGCAAACAACAGCGCACAAAAGCGGGTACCGATCTCGCTAGAGGTAAAGTCTGTGGTCGCAGTCTCGAATAATTCCGCATTGGCGATCGCTTGCTTTGCCTGGTCTGTTTGGGTTTGCGTTTGAGCCGCAATTCCCATACCCGCTCCTCTGGGAGCCATCTGTAACACCTGTTGCTCTAGCAAGTTCAGATCTACACTTAATATTTTCAGAACTCTAATCGCAACACCTTCTCCTTGATTGAGAAGGCAATCCATCTTATAAGCTTGCAACAAACCCAAGAGCAAATTTTCTGTATCAATGTAGTAATGCCCTAATTCGCCAGCTGATTCGATCGCACAATCTAGTACCAGTTTTGCTCTAGGAGTGAACGGCATTCCCACAGACATTATTTTATTGCCACGACCAATAATTTTTTCAACTTCAGTACGAGTTGCTCGCAAGTTAACTCCTGCTAACTTCAAAACTTGAGCCGCAATACCGCTGCCTTCCTCAATTAATCCGATCAGGATTTGTTCGGTGCCAACGAAGTTATGACCTAAACGGCGAGACTCTTTTTGCGCCAGTTTAATCACCTTAATTGCTCTGGGGGTAAATCTGAAAAAGATTAGCGCATCTGGCGGAGTCGGAAAATTAAATGGTTGTTGAGCAAACATCGTTCTTTCCTCCGAAAAAATGGATTCTACTGAGGTGTTAAAAAGTTGGGCAATCTTGAATGCTAAAGGGAGACTTGGGTCGTATTTGCCTGCTTCCAGGGCGTTAATCGTTTGACGGCTGACCCCCAGAAACTCTGCAAGTTGCGCTTGCGACCATTTACGTTCAGTTCTGAGGACACGAATCTGGTTTTGCATTTTGCCTGAACATAGCAAAGCCTGAAAAAGCTTTGCAGCAGTACTTTAAATGTAAAACTTACTTGTCTATATGTCAAGTTATTTTTACATCTGCCGGATTTGGGAGCAAATTTTTACTTTTTGGTGCAAATTTATGTTATAGAATAGCCCTACTGCTATTTAGCGGTAGGGCTTTTAGGACAGTTAAACGCTTATTTTCTAGTGTGTGTAAATTCTAGGCTGGCGAATTTTGGCTTTGTGACGATTTATCTGGTGTCTGTTGCGATCGCTAATCTAGAATTCAATAATTAGTCCAGAAAGTTAGTTTTGCTCCTATCCACCCCAAGAGAAAGCCAGATAGAGAAACTATGGCTAAAGTAAAGAAAGCTTGCCAGTCTCTAAATCCAATCATTGCCATCTCTAGTCTAGCTCGTAGCGCACTGGCAACCACAAGAACTATATAAGCAACAAAATTAATCCAAATTATTAATAATGATGTAAAAAAAGCTAAGGTAACTAATGCAATAAAAGCTCTTGTATCGGATTGAAAAGTTAAAGATAAAACTTTTCTCAAGTTGGAAAGGGGCGCAGCGAGAGTTTCTGCTAAAAGTAGAATTAAAGCTCCCGTTAATATTACTACCCACCATTTACATTTAAAAGAAAATGTTAATCCAAATAACTCGCCATTACATAAGCCCCATCTCATGGTGTTTTCGTACAACACCCAACCTACAATTATGTAAGTAACAAAGAGCAGTAATAGCGATAGCAAGGGAGAATTTCTGACCTTCTGCATATAATGAGTCTTTTGAAGCTGATACCAATTCTCTATGAGGATGCGCTTAAATTTTCCCCAACCCAAACCCCTCCCCGTCCACAGTCCCAGTTCAATGATTAAGCGCAATTTTACGGAGAATTGGTATGAGTTGAACAAAGCTTAACTCTGAATGGGGAGATTGCTACCATACTATTGTCTCGTGAAAGTGACAGGCTGTTAACCCTTCCCTGTTACTTGAGAAAATATTATGAGTAAATTTTAGTAAACATTTGTAAACTATTAAGAAGCGCTGTCCGAGTGTCACCTATCTAGAGGAGTCTTTATGAAGCAACTTGTTATAGTCGAGCGCTTTTGTCTAGCTGGACATATTTTATCGATGTTTTTTGGCTGGGCGGGGTTGTTGTACGTTTTACCACGTCCAGAACTGATTGCCAGTTTACCAGATGCCGGACAGGTTTTCTTTGGTTTGAGTATGGCTTGGGGTGGAGTGATTAATATCATTCTGGGGGCGATCGCCGTATCAATTTTTGCTTATCGTACCTGGGGAGTTTGGCCTTGGTTGAGTTTCATGTTTCCGGCGATGTTGATTTCTGTCAGCAGCGAATTGTTGGGAACTAGTACCGGATTTCCTTTTGGTGATTATCATTACCTGAATGGGTTGGGGTATAAAATTGCTGGTTTAGTGCCGTTTACGATTCCAATTTCTTGGTTTTACATGGGGATTGTTTGTTATGCGATCGCTCGTGCTGGAATCAGGTTAGCAGAAAAACCGAGTTGGATACGTCAACTGGGTGCGATCGTCCTTGGTGCTTTAATGTTCACCGCTTGGGATTTCGCCCTCGAACCAGCTATGAGCCAAACTATTGTACCTTTCTGGTATTGGGAACAAGCAGGAGCTTTCTTTGGCACTCCTTACCAGAATTATGCCGGGTGGTATGGTACCAGCTTTTTGTTCATGAGCGTAGCCGCAATTTTTTGGAACTTCAAGATTGGCGCAGGAAAGCAAAATTCTCCCAGCGAATTCACTAAAAAACAATTAAATTTTCCCCTAGTTATTTATGTAAGCAATTTCGCATACGCTGCCGTGTTAAGCTTGGGTTCGGGTTTCGGCATTCCAGTTTTATTGGGTGTATTGGTAGGCGTGATTCCCACATTGGCACTTTATCAGTTAGCATCTAACGGCAAAGCTTTATTTGCTACTGAAGAATCAGCTACCATTAAAACCGAAATACCAGTGGCAGCGGTAAAAGTAGGAATCAAGTGAATCAAGATTTTTCGATCGTGGCGGGTGCTGTTTGTTTTGGGTTGTTACTGTTACAAGTACCAGCCACATTTATTCTGCTTTCCCGCCTTTTCAAAGGGCCTTTTCGTCAACCTCCCCTTTCCCCCCTTTCACCTACACCAGATCTAATTGGCGCAGTCAGTGTGGTAGTTCCCACCCTCAACGAAGCCAAGCGAATTTCTCCTTGTTTAGCTGGGTTGAGTCGTCAAAGTTACGAAGTGAGAGAAATTATTATTGTCGATAGTTACTCTCAGGATGCTACCCCTGATTTAGTCAAAGAAATTCAGCAAAAAGACCCTAGATTTCGCTTAATTAATGACGATCCTTTGCCCAAAGATTGGGTAGGAAGACCTTGGGCTTTACACAATGGTTTTCTTTACAGTTCTGAGGAAAGTGAGTGGATTTTAGGCATTGATGCTGATACTCAACCGCAACCAGGATTAGTAGCAAGTTTAGTCAAAACTGCGGAAGCGCAAGGTTATGATTTAGTGTCTCTTTCTCCCCAGTTTATTTTGCAATATCCTGGGGAGTGGTGGCTACAACCTGCGCTTTTAATGACTTTATTGTACAGATTCGATCCGGCAGGAACGAATAATCAAAGCCCGGAAAGGGTAATGGCAAATGGGCAATGTTTTTTGTGTAGGCGATCGGTTTTAGCAGCTTTGGGCGGTTACACTAGCGCCCGGAGTTCTTTTTGTGATGATGTAACTTTAGCCCGTTATGCTGCTACTCAAGGTTACAAAGTCGGCTTTTTAGATGGTGCAAAAGTTATTAAAGTCAGAATGTATGAAGGGATGGCGCAAACTTGGAAAGAATGGGGTAGAAGTTTAGATTTAAAAGATGCTGCTTCTTTTTCTCAAATATTAGGTGATTTGTGGTTGCTGCTGAGTGTGCAAGCTTTACCTTTACTAATAGTTTTCACCTATTTGTTGATTTCTCCCTTTTTCTCTGTTTCTGCTTTTTCCTTGGTGCTGTTGTTGCGGTTGAATTTATTTTTGGTGGTAATTAGGTTTGCTTTGTTGTTTGCGATCGCGCCATCTTACGATCGCACAAACAGCAAATCTAATTGGACTTTTTGGCTTTCCCCCCTAGCAGATCCCTTGGCTTTTTTGAGAATTCTGCTATCCTCACTAAATAAACCTACTCAATGGCGAGGGAGGATTTATGAGAAAAAGCAGAAGACATAGGGATAGGGGAGATGGGGGGATGGGGGGATGGGGAGAAAACAATTTAGCCACATCTTCAACTCTCCCTACCTCTTCTTCCCAGTCCCCAGTCCCCAGTCCCCAGTCCCCAATCTGATTACTTTAGCTATATGTTGAACAATCCTTCAGTTGTATATGGACTTTTGGGCAGTTTAGGTGCTGGTTTAGCAACAACAATTGGCGCATTGCCCATTTTTTTTATTAAGCGAGTTACTGAGAAAGTTCAAGGAGCAATGTTAGGATTTGGGGCAGGAGTAATGTTAGCTGCTACCTCTTTTTCTTTAATTATTCCGGGAATTGAAGCTGCTACTTCTGCAACAGGAAATAATGTGACTGCTGCTTTAATTGTGGCGATCGGAATTTTACTAGGTGGCGCTTTTTTATGGTTTACTCATCGCAATTTTCCCCACGAACACTTTATTAAAGGTTCTGAAGGAAATCAGCCGAGTAATTTAGCGCGAGTTTGGTTGTTTATTTTGGCGATCGCACTCCACAACTTCCCCGAAGGTTTAGCCGTAGGAGTAGGTTTTGCTAGCGGCGAAGTCAGTCAAGGATTAACTTTAGCAGCGGGAATTGGTTTACAAAATATCCCCGAAGGTATGGTAGTTGCTTTATCTTTAATTGCGGAAAGATACTCAAAATTATATGCTTTATGGATTGTATTACTTACTGGTTTAGTGGAACCTTTTGGCGGTTTAATTGGTGCTGGTGTAGTGTCTTTAGCTAAACCTTTAATTCCTTGGGGACTATCTTTTGCTGCGGGTGCAATGTTATTTGTAATTAGTGATGAAATTATTCCCGAATCTCACCGTTTGGGTTATGAAAAACAGGGAACGATCGGGTTAATGTTGGGTTTTGTATTGATGATGCTGTTAGATGTAGTTTTGGGGTGAAAAATAATTTTTTTTACTACCAAGATACGAAGGAAAAAGAATGGATTTTCACTATTGATTTCTGTTTAATAATTTATTACCGTGATGATAAATTTTTGAAAAATTCCGCATATTCAGGTGAGTTTAATCCTTCTTGTAACACTGTTAAAACTGTTGCCATATTCCCTGATAATAATTCATTGACTGCTAACCAAAGTCCCGGAAACACCTGACTTTTTATCACACCATTTTCATCAGGTTGCAATAATATATAGTTACCGTTTTGTAAAGAAAACCAATCTAATTTTTGCTCGAAAACTTGCCAAACTAAATATTCTTGTACACCATTTCGCTCATAAGCTTGCTTTTTATCATATAAATCATAAGATGCACTACTAGCAGCAATTTCTACTACTAATTCCGGCGCACCTTCGATATAATCATCATCTGTAACACGAGAATTTCCGCCTGTTTCAATTCGCAAAAAAGCATCAGGTTGAGGTTCATTATTTTCATCTAATCTCACAGTTGTATTGTCACTTAAAGCAACACCAGAAGTCGCTGCTTCATAAACACCCAACCATGTAATAATTCTACTATGTGGTTGACCGTGACTTTTGAAACGAACTGCTGCTGCCATATAAACTACTCCTTCGATCAATTCAGCTTTTTTAATGTGAGGAGATGCGGCATATCTGCGTTCAAATTCATCGCGGGAAAGGCGATCGCCTCCTTCCAAAGGCGGAACAATTAGCTTTTGAGTCACAGCCATTTTTGATGTCTCCCTTCGCTGACTGATTTTATTTTAGAAGAAGCTTGCTAAAAATGTAGAGACGTTTCATGAAACGTCTCTACAGTAAATTTTAATTCAGTCCGCGCAGGCGGACTTCGTTTGTGTAGCTGCGATTTTAATCGCTTATTAATCGATCAACAATGCTGCGGGAAAATGTTGTAATGCTTCACCGATATAAAGAGTATTATTGCACTTCACATCCTGCAAAGTAATCGCATTTTTCCAAGCAGTTGGCATTCCTTCTGGTAATTCAATGTTGGTATCTTCCCAAATATTTTTACCTAAAGGCAGTTCTCCCGGTTGAATTACTTTTGCTAATAAGCGAGTTGCTAGGGTAATTGCTACTTTGTTTTCATGAATTCTAGCGAAGGCTATTATGCGATCGCTAAACTTACCCTTCACCATCAATGGTTTATAATCACCATCTTGGAAAAGTTGCAAATGTTCTTTTCTCGCTTGCAACAATTGATAAGTCAAGAACATTTTTATTCTGCCATCTTCTTTAGTAACAAACAAATCTTTAATTAACTGGAGAATATCTGCATTAATGCCATTTTTGATTTGCTGCAAATAATCAATTCGCTTCTGATATTCAACAGGACGACGATTATCAGGATCTACTAAACTTAAATCCCACAATTCATTACCTTGATAAAGGTCTGGAACTCCCGGAGAAGTGTTTTTCAAAAGTACTTGAGAGAGGGAATTGAAAATCCCATATTCAGCAATTTTTTGTTGGAAAGGACGCAGCTTTTCCAAAAACTCATTAGATTCTGGATCTGATAAAAGCCGATCGACAAAATTGAGATATCCTTCTTCATAAGCGCTATCAGGTCTTAACCATGCCGTATGAACTTTAGCTTCTCTTACTGCTTTAATGACAAAATCTTTCACCCTTTGGACAAATTGGGTAAACTCATTTTCACTGAATGGAAAAGCACCAATCAGGGTTTGATACAGGAAATATTCGTCGTTTGTATCTGGTACAGGTTTGTTTTTAATAATAGTTTTCTTGGCGCGATTCATCTCACTCCAAGTCCAGACATTTTCTTCCCATTCTGATGCTAATTCCGACAAAACATTAATTCTTGCTCTGGTATCTTCACCTCGTTTGGTATCATGAGTTGCAGTAGCATTCATTGAATGTAACCAATGACTACTTCTTCTTAAATTAAACTCATGAAATTCTTCAGGAGTAACGCCAAAACTCCCTGGATTTCCTCCTACTTCATTGAGAGAAATTAGGCGATTATAGTTATAGAAAAGTGTATCTTCTACACCTTTTGCCATCAAGGGGCCTGTTAATTGCTGAAACTTCATGATAAAGTGATGGCGATCGGCTTTTTGTTCCTCATTCAAATAATTTTCATCTTGGCGTAACAGCAACTTTTCTAAATAGCCAAGTTCCTTCACCAACAATGGCAAACGACCTTTAGCTTTTTCAATTGTTTCTTTGATGTAAGTGATATCTTCTGGTCGCACATCTGGTGAAGAAGTGTAGGTACGATACACTGGAAATAATGCCAATACCTCTGATAATACTCTTTTTAAACCATTAGCAGTAAAGTCACTTCCTTCCCTAGTTTGACCAGAAATATGTTTGAGCTTTTGGGCTAAATTATCCACATCACCCAACAAATTTTTCTCGATTATTAGATGCTTTTTCTCGGTTACTAAGTCGTGATATGGTGCATTCGATCCAGTGAAAGCTGAGTAAATATCTTGAAATTCTTGTTCGCGATCGCAACAGCAGTAAAGACCATTCACATAGTTAAGATAATCATAACCGCTCGTTCCTTGAATAGGCCAATGATGCGGTAAATCTTCACCAACTAATTCTAAAATCTTTTCCGCAGTGATATAGGTATCTCCGACTTTTTCTCGGAGTTTTTCTAGGTAATCATTTGGGTTATAAAGACCGTCAATATGATCGATTCTTAACCCAGTAAATTTCCCTTCTCTGACAAATTTCTCAATTAAAGAATGAGACCTACCCAATACTTTCATTTCTTCCACTTTTACAGAAATCAACTCGTTGACGGTAAAAAATCTGCGATAATTGATTTCTTCTGCGCCCACTTTCCAGAAAGATAAGCGATAAAATTGATCGGAAAGGATGCTATCTAAAAAATTAAAAGTTTCCGGTTTTCCCGGTTCTCCATTAAAGAATTGAATGTTATTGTCGAAGAATTCTTTAACAGATTCGTTTTGGGTGTAAAGTTCCCACAACAACCCTTTTACAAAGGCAAGTTGGTCGTATCTTTCTCTTCCCTTGAATTCTGCTGGCAGGTTTTTAATCAGATAAACTACACCCAGTAACTTAACAAAATCTGGATGTCTTCTGCCTAATTCTCTACCTAATTGTCCGAGATTTTGCGTCAAGAAACGAGTATAAGATTCGATTCTAATAGGCAATTTTAAGCCAAAATAATCAATGCTTAATCCTGTTTCATCGTAGTTTAATTTGATATCGCCATTTTCCAGGCATTCTCCATAATAAGTGCCGAGTAAAGGTGCGAGAATTCTACCTCTGAAGCTTTCGTAAGCGTGATTCCATTCGATATCGAAAAAGTCAAAATATTCTGAATCTGGGCCATTTTCTAGCACATCCATCAGCCATTTATTTTCGCTATCATAAGCCATGTGGTTAGGTACAATATCTTGTAACCATCCCATATTATGACTTTGTAAATCGCTCAATAATTGCTCAAATTCTTCAGGTGTTCCTAACTCTGGATTTAATTGCGTTGGATCGACTACATCGTAACCGTGAGTGCTACCAGCCCTAGCTTTGAAAATGGGCGAAGCGTAGAGGTCAGAAATTCCCAATTCTGCCAAATAGTTGACTATTTTTTGGGCGGAAGCAAAGGGGAAACCGCTATGAAATTGAATGCGGTAAGTTGAGGTAGGAATTCTCATATTAATCTGGGTTTATGCTTGGTATAGTACGAAACTTTTGGCGGGAATTGTGAGTAATTCACCAGGGATCAATTTATCTGGCATTGTAGCACTTAGTCCCATCCATTTAGTGTCAGCAGAATCGAGTAGTTTTTGCCAACTTCCGCTGGGTGTTTCAATATCGAAGGTGAGAGTGCGATCGCTAAAATTCATCACATAAAACACCTGATTTTCATCACTGTAGCGCCGCATAAACAACAATTTCTCTTCTTCCCGACTCGATACTTCTAACCTCTTTTTATCCAGAACTTTCAAAGCCTCATTGATTCGCCGCAAGAAAATCAATTCTTGGTAAAAATCCCACAGAACTTTGTGTTTATCTTGATATTGTTGTTCCCAATTTAAAACACACTTGTTAAACGTTCCCTGATCTTGTGGATCTTGAAAATCCTTCTCATGTCCAGCTTGTAAAAACTCATCTTTTTTGGATTTTCTCACTGCTTCAATTAAATCCGGGTCTGAGTGACTAATAAAATAGAAAAATGGTGCTTCTTCCCCATATTCTTCACCCATGAACAGTAAGGGAATAAAAGGCGAAAGGATCAGCGTTCCTGCTGTTAATTTTAAACCTTCAAATGAAGTGAGTTTTGTCATTCTTTCACCCAAAATTCGATTACCCGTTTGGTCGTGATTTTGGGCACAAACAATAAACTTATAAGCAGGTTCTTCCGCAGATGAATTTCCGTGACGACGTTTTCTATCTGGTGAATATTGTCCCGAATAAACAAAGCCCTCGCGCAAGGATTTTTCTAAGTCTTTACACTTGCCAAAATCTTTATAATACTTCTGTTGTTCACCAGTAATTAACGTATGCAGCGAGTGATGGAAATCATCACACCATTGAGCATCAAGTCCATATCCACCCACCTCTTTCGGACGAATGATTCGTACATCATTAAAGTCACTTTCTGCTGTAAGATAAAACTTCCTACCTTTTTGTTGGGAAAGTGCATGAACTCTCTCAGCTAACTCTTCTAAAAAGTGTTTGGCACTGAAATCATAAATGCCCTGAACTGCATCTAATCTCAGGGCATCAACGTGAAAAATATCCAACCAATATAAGGCATTTTCGAGGAAATATTCTCGCACCCCATCGCAATAAGCAAAGTCTAAATTGGGTGCATCTCCCCAATCACCGAGATACTTTTTCGTAAAGTAAGGGCCAAAATTAGGTAGATAATTTCCCTCTGGGCCTAAGTGATTGTAAACTACATCTAAAATTACCGCGATTCCTTCTAAATGACAGGCATTAATGAGTTTTTTGAATCCATCTGGTCCGCCATAGCTGTCCTGAACTGCGTAGGGATACACGCCATCATAACCCCAGTTTCGATCGCCGGGAAACTGTGATACTGGCATGATTTCAATAGCATTAATTCCTAACTCTTTTAAGCGAGTCAGTCGGGGAATAACTGCTTCAAAAGTTCCTTCTGGGGTAAAAGTGCCAATGTGTAATTCGTAAATTATGTAATCTTCTAAACGAATGCCTTTCCAATCGCGATCGGTCCAATTAAATGTACTATGATCGAATACTTCCGAAGCTTTATGTACACCTTCCGGTTGAAAATAAGAAGCTGGATCGGGGAATTCTTTAGTTCCTTCTAATTGATAAACATAACGGCTACCCGGTTCAATATCTTCTGCGGTAACTTGCCAAAAACCATACTCCAATTGTTGCATTGGAAGCAATTGTTCATTAGGTGAAACAATTTTTACTGCTACTTCTTTGAGCAAGGGTGCCCAAACTGTAAATTGACAACGATCGTTCCCTAAGTAATTAGCGCCTACTTTTACCATTGGCTGCTTTTAACTCTCATTCGCTCCCCTTAAAATACAATAACCTCAACTGTGGGGAATCTGTCCCAGAGTTGATTTTATATAATCAATATTTAACTCGGATCTTGCAGTAGGGGAGGTAGAACCTCCCTAATCTCGTTACCAGGTTCAACCTGGTAACGAACAACTGAGGCTCTGCCTCTTGGTAATTTTATAAAAAAATTAACCCCCAAACACTATATAGTGCCAGAGGAACAAACAGCATTTATTTTTGACAGATTTACAGCTTTTCCAAATAACTGAGGAGATCTGCCATTTCTTGTGTTCCTGGTTGAAATTGTGGCATTGGTGGAGTTTTGCCACTGATGACCTGCTGAATTAAACTAATTTGTGATTTACGCTTGGAGATACCTTGCAAGCTGGGGCCAACTCGACCATCTGCTTCTAAACCATGACATCCAGCACAGTTCATTTGAAAGATCGCATGACCCCTAACTGGATCGCCTGTTAGGGACATAACACTCTTAATATATGGATCGGACATTTGCCACTGATGAAAAATCACCATCCCTAAAAAGATTGCCAGCACTAGTGCAAGAACCCATAAGGTGAGTTGTCCAATCAGGGCTTCTGGTTTAATTAATTGTTTATCCACATGGTTGCCTAGCAAAGTGAGAATTACAAGCAATGTTTTTAATCATATACATAGCTTAAGATTTCTAGACAATTCAGGCAAGCTACCGTAACAGGCTAGAGGTCGCTTCCCGAAAGTGATTCAGCCCTATCCTCCCAGGTTGAGCTTAATTTTTGCTTTACATTTAGTTAATACTTGTGGTCGCAGTCCTTAGTAGGATAATGAAATAGAAGTAATAAACGTTAACATTCAAGGAGATCTGACGTGGTAGAACCCCTACTTTCAGGAATTGTGCTGGGCTTGGTGCTGGTAACTCTGGCTGGGTTGTTTGTTGCTGCTTACTTGCAATACAAGCGTGGCAATCAGTTGGGAATCTAAAAGCTGTTATATTATGTCCGGTTAAGTAGGTGCAAATAAATAAAGTGATAATAATATTCTGCCTTGGTTTTCACTTGATTTACTTATAATCAGATCTTGCACCAATAGGCAGAGCCTCCATTCTTCGTTCCCAGGTTGAACCTGGGAACGAGGATTTGGGAGGTTCCTCCTCCAGGAGTGCAAGATCTGAGTATACCTACTTAATCAGACTTACTATCCTTAACCCAAAACTTTGTAGAGACGTTATATATAACGTCTCTATAATTTTGCTTTCATGTATTAACACAAAATTGTTTAGTGCCGCATCTAGCTAACGTTATGTTTTTGATTATGTTTTAAATATCACTCTCGAAAGATCCTTTTTTACTCCTTAGTTATTCATAATAGCTGATGAAAGATTAAATCATTTTTTGGAGGTTATTATGAGCGTTGAAGATCGTTTGAATGCAGTTGCTAAAAATGTTGAGGGCAAAGTTCAAGAAGCAATGAGCGAAGTAACAGGTGATCCTCAAGATAAAGTGGAAGGTAGAGCTAAACAAAGAGAAGCTGCGGCAATGCACGCTAAAGAAGATTTGAAAGATGAAGCAAAAAGAGTTATCGACAGAGCTTAATATGTTTTGTTAAGCTAGATCCCCGACTTCTTGAAGAAGTCGGGGATCTGTTAAGAACTGGCAGATTTTTCTGTTGTTGTTAAAGGGTCTTTGCTATTCTTTTTAGGTACAGGGGTTTTACCATTCAAGCTGCGGAAGTAAAGTCCGCCGATCGCGAGTAAGAATAGTACGTAAGCGATCGCTTGTACTTGATAAAGTTTATCGGTGTAACCGAAAAGAGTTCTTAAAATTAAACCGGGGAATTGACTTTGGGGGAGAATTTTACTCAGATCCCAAACCATTGGGCCTAAAATACAAGAGGGGTTTTTGGCAAATCTTTCGTAGTAGAAACAAAAACCTTCTGACTGACGATTCATTTGGGAGAGAGTTCTCATTCCTTCGTTCAAATCTCCCAATGCAGAAATTACTAAACCTGCAACAATTAGGAGTAATAAAACTCCCATAATTTGAAAGAAGCGGCGGATATTAATTTTGATTCCCCACTTAAATAAAAGTATGCCAATTCCAGCTGCTACTGCTAATCCGCTAAGTGCGCCAATGGCGGGAATTAATCCTTGTTGAAATTTGCCGATGATAAAGAGAACGGTTTCAAATCCTTCGCGCAAAACGGCGATAAATATTAGGGTGAAAATCCCCCATCCGGCAGCTGTATTTTTTAGGAGTGCGGCGTTGACTGCGCCTTCTACTTGGGATTTCATGGATTTTGCTTGCTGTGTCATCCAGATTAACATCCAGCTGAGCATGGCGATCGCACCCAGCCCAAAACCCGCTTCTAAAAAAGGCTCAATTACAGCCCCATAAGGCGAATTAGAAGCACTTAATAATTGGAAGATCCAACCTATTAGTAACCCAACTAATCCACTGGCAATAATTCCTAAACCAATTCCTGCATAAACCCAAGTGTTAAGTTTAGGTTGTTCGGCTTTTTTCAACAAAGCCAAGACAATTCCCACTACTAAAGCGGCTTCTACTCCTTCTCTGAGGGTAATTACAAATGTTGGTAAAGCAGCACTAAAATCCATAATTTGTTAATTGTTAATTGTTAATTGGTAATTGGTAGTTGGTAATTACTTCAGGTAGTAGTTTCTGCTTTTTGCCCACTACTTACCACCTCCTACCCACTACCTATTAATTATTAGCTAAAATCCCGCAACATTTTCTTGATTTCTATGTTGTGTAATTCTTCTTGTCCAATCATAGTGCGGGCAAATTCTTCTAGATAAATACTAGCATTTTCTACTGTTTCTAGAAGTGACTTATACAAGTTTAGCGCTTTTTTTTCGTGATTTAAACTTTCCTCCAAAATGTCTTTGACTGTGTGTTTGTAGGTTTCTTCAATTGGGGCAATTTTCAGGGTAGGATGACCTTCTAAGCCTGTGAGAATTTCTCCTACTTGTTGGGAGTGGAGTAAAGATTCTGTGGCTTGGGCTTTGAAAAATTGCACGATCGGAATCCGATTTTGCCCTGTTACCATCAAAGAGTAATGAGTATAGCGTACCACTCCTGCTAATTCAAATTCCATGATTGAGTTGAGGATGGCGATCGTTTTTTCTTGGTCTAGTTCTCTCATCAGTCGTCGCTGTAATTTACTACTGGTCAATTAATAATAAGTAATTGATAACTGAAAAATTTGATTTATTTTATTCAATTATCTATTGCTTATTACCAGTTAACCATTACTAGTTATTTTTTGGCTATTTTGTTCTATTGTCTTAAGTTTTCCTGAACTAATAGTCAACAATTAGGAATTACTTGGGTTACTCCTTACACTACTATTACTTCCGTGTCTTTTTTACGATTAATGCAATTTATTTGCAATAAACAAATGATATAGCTCTGAAACTCTCCGTCAATAGCTTGTTTGTATTTTTTAATATTTTGATAAAAATTCTTAATAAAGTTAAGTAGGGGTAATTCATGAATTACCCCTACATTAGATGAGGACTTACGCACTGAAACTAGAACATCGATTCAGTATTGTCGTCGGCGATGAGAAACCGGGTTTCTTTCGCTCGCACAGTCAATATTTCGTTACCCCAAGTCAAAGAAACCCGGTTTCTGGGATTACTGAATTGGTGTTCTAGGGCTTACTTACAAAAAATTACTTTTTGAACAAAATCTTAAATTTAGCTAAACGTGGATGACGTAGAGCCTTATTTTTTAATCCCCGCTTGCGTAAATTCTTCCTAGTTAAACTCAAAGATTGGGATGGAGTACTAGCAACACTTTCGGCAGTTAAACTTAAAGACTTGTATGGAGTACCAGCAAACTTTTCATTTTGACTGACTCGCCAGTAAGCAATGGGAAAGGTAACACCAAACAACAATAAAACGCCTACCAATGTCCAAACATATTTGTGCAATCGTTGACAATTATTGGATCGAGTTTCCATTTATGATTCCCTCATTAACTAAATCTTTTTTGATTAATTTTTTGGCATGATAGGTAAGTATGGAAATAAAGGATGCCAATTCATTACCGTTGCTGCTACGAAAAAGACAAACATCCAGAAAAACATCGTTCTAGGTTTAATGTTCTTTTTGCGCCACATTAGATGGAGAACCAACCAACTACCCAACCAACCTATTAACAAGATAGTTTGTTTTCCAGCATAGCTGCCTAATGAACCGTACATTTTATCAACGTTATTGCTTCCTGGCATCCAACCACCAATTTGAGAAAGCATTTCATCAACGGATTTTGTTGTTTCTGAAAAATGATGAAATACCATCATCAAAAAACAACCAAAACCAGCACTAACTAAAGCAGCGGCAGCAGGGCCAGAAACTTTCGGTGGGTTTGGCGAACCCTCCGCTAAAACTTTGGGAAATTGTTTTAAAGTATCCCAAATTTGGCTATATATGGGGATATTAAGTTTTTCATTTCTTTGATTTAATGGTTGTTTAGTCATTTTGTGTTGAAAAAAATCCCCGATTTTAGGGTTGGTTAAACTGCAATTTTCTCCTTATAATAATTGGGAATCGATTTACAATCCGTGAACCTTAGACAGCGCTAATCCTGTGATTAATCCACCCATGCTGAAAAACATCATTGCCATTAAAGCGATAGAAGTTCCTGCTAAAATTTGACTGTTTTGTTTTTCTAAAATAGCATCTCCATAAGAGAATAAAATCCAGGTACAAACTACGCCTAATGGCAAGGTAAACAAGACACTAAATATGTGATATTCCATGAATATGTAATGAGCTAAAGGTGTATGTTCTTCAAACCAAGCGCGAGAACCACCGTATTCTGCACCAGCAAGATATCGCATATAAGCTAAATTTCCAGATGCGATCGCTACCAGTGTAAATAAGCTTGTCCAAAATGCCAGGGTACGCATTTGATGCAGAACTTTTATCGATCCCCTAAGTAAAGGAAAAGCTAAATGTCCAGCATAAACTGCGACAATACTTAACAATACAGCCGCTAAACTGTGTATGGTACCTATGGTTCGCTTCCAAGGATTTGGGTGCAATAAGTTAATTAATGGTATGAATAGAAATAGTGCTGCCGACAGAAAACTAAGTCCATAAACGCAGACTTTTGCAATATCTAGCCTTTTTGGATAATTGGATAAAACAGGGTCGTTCTGTGGTTCTTCCACTATGTTTTTCCTTAAATTAGGGTGGTCAATTCAAATTAGCCAATTATAGTATATATACAATTTTTTTTAGAAGTGTCAATTTTTACTATAATTCTTATGATTATAAAATTTCTATTTTGCCGTCAAGTATTTTTGAAAATTCTTATGATTGACAGCAGCATAACTAATATTTTTTTATGATTACAATTTATTAAGAAAATTTAACATAGCGGTTGCCAAAATTATCAGGTATAGCCAAGTTTTATTTTTTGTTTTCTGTTGCCCGTTCCTAATTTTGCAGAGAAACAGGGTTTTTACGAAAGTTCTATTAATGTTGATGGCGAGTAACTTCTTGCAGGGTTGGGGGGACTTTGTGAGGCGCATCTGTAAGTAGACAATAGGGGCGACTGTAGCAGAGAGGCGCTTCTAAAGAATGTTGAATTAAAAATTCCGAATTACTCATTACTTGTTCAGTTTTGCCATCAAAAACTACTTCGCCTTGACTTAATACTATGGTGCGATCGCAAATTTCCAACGCCAAATCTAAGTCATGGGTAGCTATTAATTGAGTGATGGATAAACCTTGTAATAAATTAATTAATTCCCGGCGAGAACGGGGATCTAATTGTGCCGAAGGTTCATCTAATACTAATACTTGGGGATTCATTGCTAAGACTCCGGCGATCGCAATTCGTTTCTTTTCCCCACCAGATAAATTATCAGTATTTCGCTTACCATAATATTCGGGATCGATGCTGACTGCTGCCATTGCTGTGAGGACTCTTTCGGTTAATTCGCGATCGCGTAAACCTTGATTCATTGGCCCAAAAGCCACATCTTCCCAAACTGTCGGCATAAATAATTGATTGTCGGGATTTTGAAATACCAACCCAACAAAATTGCGTACTTTTTGTAAGTTTTCCGTATTCACTATCCATTCCCCAATTTTTACCTGTCCTTCTTGGGGCAAAATAATCCCGTTTAAGTGTAATTGTAAGGTAGATTTTCCCGATCCATTAGCACCAATTAAAGCAACTTTCTCACTAGCTTTAATAGTTAAGTTAATTTTTTTCAGTGCTTGCGTGCCGTCAGGATAACTGTAGCTGAGGTTTTCAATGAAAATGGGATTGTGGTGCATTTGGAGAATTGTAAAACTAAGACTAAATGATATAAATTGCTTGTCCTAATAATGCCAAAACTAGGGTTAAAGTTAAAGCTACAATATCACGTTTTCCTCCAGCAGGTAAATCAAAAACAGGTGGTACTCCTTGATATCCGCGTGATAACATTGCTTGATAAACGCGATCGCCTCTTTCATAAGTGCGAATAAATAAAGCCCCAATCATATTACCAAGTACTTGCCTTTGCCAAGCACTATTTCCCGTCAAATTCCGGGAAACAGCTGCCCGACGCATGGCGTTAAATTCTCCAATTAACACGCTAATATAACGATACATTGAAGCCAAAATTGCTACTAACAATGGCGGCATTTTTAAAGCAATTAACCCATTTAACAAAGCCGGAACCGAAGTAGTTAAAGTTAATAGATTTAACATTAATAAAGATAGCAAAGCTTTAATCGTGACGCTACCCAATACAGTCAAACCTTCTGTGGTAATTTTTATAAATCCCCAAAACCACACAACTTCGCCACCACTGCGAAACAAAGTGCCAAAAAGAATTACTACAACAAAGGCAAACTCCACAGCTATTCGCTTAAATAGCACTGGCAAAGTCACCTTACTTAGTAATACTAAACCAAGTACACTCAGACCATAAACTAACCAAGTCCACCAGCGACCATTGGGGGTTAAAGCAGTAGCAAATACTAAAAGGATAGTGCAGAGTAAGCGAGTTTTTGGGGCTAAAGAATGCCAAAAACTTAACTGTTTGCTATCAATATCTAATTGAAAGGCGTTAACGTGAAGTAACATCGTTAATTAAAGATTTCGGATTTGTGAGTTTTAACGAATTGAAGCTTTAATTTTGGCAAAAAATCCCAAATCCAAAATCTAACCATTGGCAAGGGAATTTTCTGAGGAATTAGGGGTTATTGCGATCGCTAATTTCCTCAGAACTAGAACGGCGAATTACTAATTTACCAATGCCCCAAGCCAAACCAAAAGTTGCTAAAGTACCGATTAAACCTGCTAACGGAGTAGCTATTCCTTCCGGTACACCTCGCAAGGCATATTCATCGAAAATTCCATAAAAAGGTAATTTTCTAGCAGGGGCATCTTCAATTGCTTTATCCTCAAATTTTAAATCTTGAGAAACGCGATCCAAGCCATCAGGATCGGAACTAGCAAAAGGGGAAAGGAAAACACCAATTAAAAGTGCTATTCCTAAACCACCAATGATTAAAGCCCGGTTACGTTGTTGGGAATTGTTATTAGTCATAGCGCATTGATTAATGATGGGTTAGAGAACGAGAACTGGAAAATCTCCGGGGTGGATGGTAAATTAAATCTGGTCTAGTTCGCCAAATAAAACTTACTGCTGCTAATGTAATTAACGCTTCTCCGATGCCAATCAAAATGTGCCAAGAAGCCATTGCAGTTAAAGCAATTCCTAACGGTACAGTCCCAGATAATGCTAATTGAAAGGCGGTTAAAATTGCGGCTACAAATACGCTTAACCAACTAGCAACTACAACACCAATGGCTACTCCTTTCCAACTATCTCGACCGATCACATATCGTATTGCGCGATACACATAATAACCGCCAAAAGTGCCGATTAAGCCCATATTAGTAATGTTTGCGCCTAATACTGTCAATCCTCCATCTTGAAAGATTGCCGCTTGCACAATAAACACTACTACCATTACTAAAGAACCTGCCCAAGGGCCTAATAAAACACCTGCAAGCGTGCCTCCTAACAAGTGTCCTGAAGTGCCTCCGGGAATGGGAAAATTAATCATTTGGGCGGCAAAAATGAAGGCGGCGCAAACGCCCATTAATGGTACTGCTTTTTCTTGATATTCTGCTTGGACTCGATTTAAGCATAAGGCAATTAGAGCGATCGCCAATACCCAACAAACTAGGCTAACAGGTAAACTTAAAAACCCATCTGGGATATGTAAGGCTAATTGTGGTTGGATTACCCAATGTAGCCAGCTGGAAAATGAAAGATCGAATGACACGAATGAACTCATACTCAATAACAAATTTTGTCACCCTGATTTTAAGGTGTAACTTTATTGATAAAAGCTTTTTTTTACAAAAAATTCAATCCTATGGGGGGGTATGTTGATTAAATGTATGCTGAATCACTAATAACCTTTGTAGTAAATATTCCCCAAGAAGGATGATAAACTTGGTAAACAAAACTACTAATTTACTGGAAAAGTAAGCCTTTCTTAAGAAAATCTTAAGTCCAAGACCGAAAGAAAGTGTTATCTTCCCAAGCCGCTGCGGTTCGTTGTTCAATTTCTGCCATAGTAGTTGCGCTTAACATTTGAAATGCTTGTGCGACTTTGATATTAGATTCCAATTGTTCTACATTTTCAGCAGCAATTACAGCACAATTTACCCCAGTTTGAGAAAGTGTATAGCCAAAAGCTTGGTGCATTCCTTGTAAAACACCAGGCTTAAATAAATTGCCATAAGCCGGAACTTTCATCGCAATAACTCCGACATTTTTTTGTTGCGCTATTGGCAGAACTGCGGGAATAAATGGGCGAGGATGATGTTTATCTGCGGCGTTAACTGGAATTAAGGTAGTGTCAAAATTATATCGTCGCAATCCTTCAACAATTATCGCTGGTTCATGGTGTCCAGTAATCCCAACAAACCTGACTAATTTTTGTTGTTTTGCTTCTTCAAAGGCTTGTAAGGCACCATTTTTACCGAAGATTTTGTCTAGTTGTTCGCTAAAAGCAACCGAGTGAATTTGCCATAAATCGAGGTAATCTGTTTGTAAACGTTTCAGGCTACGTTCTAATTCTCGCCATGCGCCATCACGATCGAACATTCTAGTTTTACTAGCCAAGAAAATTTGCTGACGATATGTTGGTAATACTTTACCTAAATAATCCTCACTAGGGCCATAACTAGCAGCGGTATCAAAGTAGCGAATTCCTAATTCTAACGCCCGCTGAATAATTGCGATCGCAGAAGCTTCCGAATTTTCCCAAGATAAAGGCGTTTGTCCCGCACCACCTAAACCTAAAATAGGAACCTGTACACCAGTTTTTCCTAATAACCGTTCTGGCATTTTTACCTTTCCAGTTTGATTAGTTGTTAACGCTGGTGTGAGGTTTCCTTTCAAAGTAGCACTCCCGACAATTCCACTTGCTAAGGCTATGCTGGTAGTTAAAAAAGCACGTCGCGTTTTTCTTTTAATCATAAGAATAAGGCAGAAGGAAAAAAGGTCTGTACAACAGCTTCTTTACTTGTTTTTAACAATATAATTATTTTTGCCAAGCTGCTCTAGGTTATACCTTAACATAACCAGTTTCTTGTTAGGTTGCAACTAAGCGATGTAATTTTCACTTCTGCTAATGCTAAAGTCTAACTTGGAAATATTTCATAACCTATAATGTATTCTGTTATACAGCCATTAATATTACGATGTTGGCAATACGTTGGATCGAATAGTTGCGTCTTCAGAGGCAATTTAGTTGTTATCTCTTAGTTCATAACCTGTTGCCCCTTCTGATAGAATTTTGGTATAGCCTAAGCTTTCTAAAAATTCCATCATTTTTTGTTGTTCTGGAGAATTCGCTGTTTCCCAAAAAACAGTTTTTATCGCTTTGGCAGCAAAGAGGGATTTACAACTTTCTAGGATTTTTAAATCGTATCCTTCGGCATCAATTTTTAAAACATCAATTCTGGGTTCATTATATTTTTCTAAAAGGGAGTTTAGGGTTAACATTTCTGATCGACGTACCCCCGCTTGATGTTCATCTGTAACTACTTTAGTTAACATGGTGGGATCGCCGAAGGTATCTAATAATGCTGTGCCGTTGCGATCGCCAATACACCCGGAAAAAACTTCAGATCTAGACGGATAATCTTTTAAATTCTCATGCAATAACTCAACATATTCTGTAACTGGTTCAACAGCTATTACTCTAGTTCCCTCTTTTTGCAACCACAAAACAGAGTAATAACCAAAATTCGCCCCAATGTCAACTAGCAAACCCTTCCTTCGTTCTAATAAAATTTCTTGAGTGAGAAACTCTTCATAGTACCCACTCATCACAAAAAATCTAGAGTGTAAACAATTAGGATTAACTTTAATTTTAGTCTGAGGAAATTCACGAGGAGAGCCGTAAGTGTACAACAATTCTGTTTCAGAATCTAAAGGAATTTCCGCCAAAGCTAACCAATTAATTGGAGCAGCATATCTGATAGGTAGAATATGTAGCAAATACTTTAATCCAAAAAGAGTATTCTTCTCACCTAAAACATAAGAATTTAATTTAATAAATCCTTTAATCAATTCTTGCTTTATTCCCATACTATTTTACCTTGTTGTGACTACAACCTTTCCCAAAAATCAATGTAAACCTTTAAAGTATCCTGAGCAATCTTTCGCCAACAAAACATTTGTGCCACTTCCACACAGCGTTGAGAAAGCCGAGAATATTTACTTGCTTCTAAAGTCAGTAGCTTAACTATTTGATTACTAAAACCTTCCCTATCTCCAGGTACAACCATAAAATTTTCCTCAAAATTACCCAGCATTTCTCTTGGCCCCGGTACGTCATAAGCTACAGTAGGAAGACCACAAGCTAGTTTTTCCAGTACAGCAAAACCAAAACCTTCGATATAGCTAGGAAATGCACCTACAGTGGCACCACTTAAAAAATTTGGCAATTCATCACTGGTAAATTGGGGTATTATTTCAATACCTTCATTTGCTGTTAAGTTCAGATCTTCTAAAACAAATTTAGCACTAAAACCTGAACCTAAAAACAAAAAACGAACATCACAAACTTTTGCTTTAACACTCTTAATAATTTCTGCCCAATCTCTAGAACCCTTGCGTGTCCCCCAAGTACCAATAAAAACCACTTGTTTGTTATTTAAACGTACCCCAGCAGGTTGTATAACTTCAGCAAATGCCTGTTGTCGTTGCGGGGAAAGTCCAAAAGGAAAAACAAAACTTTTCTCACCTAAACCCAAAACATCACCCGCATAAGCGAGTTCATCATGATTGGGTAAATTGATTAAATCACAGGTTTGCAAACTACGCAAACATTCATAATTTCCTTTTTTGGAGCGCCAAGAATGCAACCAATTTTTAATCCGAGTTCTCTTTTTTTTCGGAGGCCATTTAGTCTTTTCCAGATGAGCAAATTCATCATAAAAGGCATACAAACCTACAGAACGAGCAACCAATAAACCCTTAAATCCCAGTTCTTCTTTAGAAAAAGGTAAGTTACCTTGATGAGCATCAATAATATCAAATCTATGGGCATTTGCTTGTACAAAAGCTTTTGCTTTAGCTGAAAAGCTGGAGCGATAAATTTTTCCTAACAGAGATGAAATAGTTTTTGGAAAAGCATCGTAATAGTCAAATTTTTCTACTTCATGTCCCATTGCCTGAAACTCATCCGCCAATTCTAATTGCACTCGTGAACCGCCTAAATTGCGATTCCAAGGCATATGCAGTACCATCAGTATTTTTAGCGATCGATTCATTATTCCAAATCACTCTCAGCTATCAGTGGCTTATAAGCAATAGCAAACCAACCAATACACATAGTTGGTGGTACTTCTAAATTTGATTGGGCAATTAAATTTTTCATCAACCAGACTAAACGAGGCAACCAGTATTTAGTCCACCAAGGCATTTTACAATGTGCCACGTAAGCTCCCAAGAAATGAGCAGCAGTGGTGTGCCAATTTCCCAAAGGACTAACTTCAATTCTTTCAAATCCTGCTGTTTCTAACTCATTTATTAAACCAAAATTTGTCCAACGGCGAAAATCATTAGGTGTTTCGTGTAAGCCTGCTAAGAAAGGCACACTTAGAAAAAAACCACCTCCAGGACGCAAAATATTATAAATGCTAGAAAGTAGTAATTCGGGACGACGGGCGTGTTCTAATACCTCTGTAGCCATAGCCCAATCAAAGGAATTATCGGGATAAGGAATTGACTCTCCATCATATAACACTGTGTCAGGAGGCAAGGTGTGACAACTACTGGCGACATCAACACCTTTGTACGACGTGATTTGGGTAAATAAGGAACGATATGGTTGAGTACCACAGCCAATGTCTATCAGATCTCCTTTAACTAAAGGTTGTATAGTTAATAATGCTTCTAAAAGTAATTTTCTCTGAAAATAAAGAGCATTCCATTGGGTATTGGGAACATCAAGAAAATTATCTGGCTTTAATTTCTCTAAAGGAATTGTCATTTTTATACCAATTTTAACTATTTAGATAAAACCTTATCTCTTGCCAAGCAAATCTTTGGCAAATGTCTTCCAAAAGATCGGCCAACGAGCTAATGTAGGTCTAGACATTAAATGAAAGAAAAACTGAGAGAATGATAGTGGTTTAGTGCTACGAATTAAAGAGTGGATTATTTCATAGTCGCCTGTGTCAATTGCAAACTTTTTTCTTAACAGCCAAGGAAGCTGGGCAGCTGCTGATAGAGCTACATGACTAATTTCAGATAATTCATTAAAATCTTCCGATAAATTGCCTAAACATTTATTTTGACCATGATATTTAAAGTTCACCCATTTCTGATTTACCGAAATTACCTTTGGTTTTTGACTGAGAACTCTTAAAAATAATTGATAATCCATTACAGCTTGTAGGTTAATATCTAAAGGAAAGCTTTTGTCTGCAAATTCTGTAGCAACAAATACAGCTGGCTGTGGCAAGTGCCGACATGACCAGAATTTTAAATACTTATAAAAGCTAACTGGATAAGACTTACCAAAATCTCTATACTCAATAATTTCGTTGCCATTTAAATCTAAAGGACAGAACTCACCACAAATTAACTGATAGCCCTGCAAATAAAGCTCGGCCACACTTTTTAAGCAATTAGGCGTAGCATAAGCATCATCTGCATTTAGCCAAACGAAAATATCACCTGTGCAGAGTTTATATCCTTTATTAATAGCATCTGTCTGACCTTTGTCTGGTTCACTTACCCAGTAAGTTAGATATTCTTCGTATTTTTTGATGATATTAACCGTTTCATCTGTAGAACCACCATCTATAATTATGTATTCTAAATTTGGATAACCTTGTGATAGGACAGAACGAATGGTTTCTTCTATGAAGCGTCCGTAGTTGTAGCTGGGTGTAATAATACTAATAAGTGGCAATTGGGCATAATTCAATATGGGTTCGGATAGTATTTCCGGCTGTTCTGTCCAAGGCCATCCGCTCTTATCAGTTGGTGGTGCTGGTAAGTCTTCTACGGTTAAAGGTCTAGTGATAATTGGCATAGAAGGAATAAGTATAATTTACAGGTATACAATATAGCTTATGTTGCGATCGCCCTTCAATTTCCTAACAACTGCCGATATAGTTCAATATAACGCTGGGATTGTAGTTCTAGGGAATATTCTTCAACAGCAATCTGACGACAGTTTTGGCTTATCTGAGTTCGGAGATTTGTATCTTCGAGGAGTTCTAGTATACCGTAACAGAACTCTTTAGCATTTTCAGGCTCGGCTAAGTAACCAGTGATGTTGGGGCGCACTAGATCGGGAACGCCACCGATTTTAAAAGAAACCATAGGCGTACCGCAAGCTATACTTTCTTGTAGTACCAAAGGTAAATTATCAGCACGGGTCGGAAAAATAAATAAATCAGCTGCTGAATAAGCAACAGATTTAAGACGATCGCTACTAACATAACCAAGATTGATTGTTTGCATTCCCACAGCTTCGGAGATAGCTTCGCCACTATCACCAAGGATTAACAAAACTGTTTCTTCCTTAAGGGATGCGGGTAAGTTAGAGAGTGCTTTCAGCAGTAAATCTCCTCCTTTACGATTATCTTTCAAGCTTGCTGCCGCAAACATCAAAACTTTTTTGTTAGTTGGGATACCTAGTACATATCGACACTTTTCAGAGTCAAGAGGCTGATAAATTTCCGTGTCTATGCCATTGGGTATCTGATAAATAGGGAACCGACTGAGCATACTCTGTTTAACTTGTTCTGTTAACCAGTTACTGTGAGTTACAATAGTTAGGTTAGAGCGACTGTAAATCCAATTTTTCAGTTTCCATTCTTGGCAAGTATTATCTCTGGCTACACCCGGATATATTTCTAAATAAGGGCATTTTCCACAGCCAATTTTCCAGCGATCGCAGTCATAGCTGTAAGCACAATGCCCTGTAAAGCTCCACATATCATGGAGCGAAAAAACGGCTGGTTTTTGGGATGTTAGTAAGGGAATTGCTAAATAGTTAAAATAATTGCCATGCAAATTATGAAAATTAATGATATCTGCTACTTGGTAAAATTTATGTTTAGGAATATCAAAACTGCTCAGAATATGAATGTAGTTATGACCGAGTTTCCAGGAAATCCGATAAATTAGATTTTCTATAGATAGCTTAGGATGGGGAATAGTTGCTACCCGCTCGCTGTTACTTTTAGCCACTTCCACTAGTAAGCGGGAGTCAATACCTTGATTGAGCAAACCTTGATGCAGGCGATAGGCTGCGATCGCCGCTCCACCTGCTATATCCAACTGGTTAATATGAACTATATTCATAAATTTAATTTTTATTCGGCTCGTTTAACTTAATTACTTAGATGGTTTAATAGCTTCCATAAATAAAGAGTCTGGCTTATAAATTGTTCCATCTGGTTCTGTATCCAGGTTAAAGCTAGACCAGTTTGCTATGTAGCTCTGCGTTGCAGTACGCTGAACTATATTTTCCATACCGCATTTCTTTAATAGAACCGCTAAGGAGTAGCGATCGTACATCCACTGATGAACTTCCCCACTTTGGCGAAATCTTCCTATCTGTAAAAGATTGTATTCTTTACCTAAAATACCCTTCAATAATAACTCTCTCCTATATTTTGGATAGCGGAAAAATCGGTAAACACTCTTCAATAACTTTTCAAGTATGCTTCCTTGTTTAGTTACAGAATCAATTTCTTGCTCGACTTCCAGCAAATTTTTTGCTTCTACCCCGCAACGTTCTAAAACAAATTGCTGATTAGGAAGTGGTTTTCTCTGAAAATAAGTAGCCATTTCTCCTCCTGGATTATTTCTCACAGTTTGGTCATACATTTCTAAGGCTATCCATTCATAATTAAAAGCCCATTCTGGCGAAGCACTACTAGCTTTTTCCAATGCCGTTAGATAGATGCGAACAATCTGTTCAAGGTCGGGAACTGCGATTCTCAAAATACCTTGAGGACGCAAAACACGGTAGCACTCCCTCAAGAATAATTCACCTTGTTTTTTAGAGAAGTGCTCTAATACATGAGAGTGATAAACAACATCAAAAGAGCAGTTGGGAAAGGGGATTCCTTCAATGAGATTGTGGACAATCACCCCCTCACCTGTGGAGACAAAATCGACATTAGTCCAGTCAAGATGAAATCGACTACCACAGCCAAGATTAATGTAGTTCATCTTGCTAACCTGAATGACATTCCCCGGCGTAAGCTCTGCCATACCAATTTGAATCCTGTCTTCAGCAAAAGACTGGTACCAAACCAAATTACTCTCATAGATTGACTGAATTTCAATCCTTCTCTCATTTGAATAACAGTATCTGCTATATTACCCTCTATCAGCATCCTGCTAGCGCTCTCCAAGGTAATCAAAGCCCAATTTTCCCTAGTTTTTTTTACTACTCTGTCCGCACTTGTTTCAGGTAGATATGATTTTATGATTTCAATGCTTCTACGCACATCTTGGATGTTCTCTCCAGTTTGTTTGTAACGTCCTGTGTTAGATGCTGAGTGTACGCGATACAGCGCCAGCGGTTCAACTTCATACCACATAGAGTAGTTTGCAGCTATTCTTGTCCACATTTCCCAATCTTCAGTCCACGAAAGACGATGATCAAAACCTCCCAATCTTTCGTATACTTCGCGTCTTACTACAATTGAAGGTGTAGAAATAGTTTGCATTTGAGCAAGCTTCTCTAACCAATTACTTAGAATACCGCTTTCAGGCTGCTCCAATGCTGTGATAGATTGCCAATGGCTACGCTCATCCATAAAGATCCAACGACAGAAAGAAGCACCTATCTCTGAGTTTTGCTCAAAGGCTTGTTGCATTTTGCGATAAAATCCATCACGCACGCAATCGTCACCGTGCAGTAGATGAATCAATTTCCCTCGCGATCGCTCTAAACAAGTTTGAAAATTTTTTGTATGTCCTACATTCTTTGGTTGTTGATAAAAAACCACGCGATCGCCTGCTAACTCTTTTACCACTTGTTCTAGGTCGTCCTCAGTAGAACAATCATCTATAACCTCAATTTGCATCACATCAGAGCCTAGATCTTGGCTTAACACACTAGTAAGCGTTTCTCTTAAGTACCGCGCACAATTGTAGGTAGGAATCATCACAGACCAAATTGGACGTTCTACTCCCTCTGGAACGGGTGGAACAGGATCGCGATATGGTTCTAAATTTGTTTTATGTTGCATACCAATCAGCCTTGACTAAAATTTTACAGTGGGTTGGTATCCCCGGACTACCCGTACCAAAAAAGTCACCTCCATCTACTATTGCAGATGCCGCGTCTTCAATCCAATCAAATGTTTCTTTATCTCCATGAGTTATGTATATCGAAAATCGGTATAATCCGCTAGCTAATGGTAAATTTTTTACGCCACATAGTATATGACCTTGTTCTGCATTTATCTCTAAGTTGTGATTTGTAAAGTTAGTTCTAAGTAACAATACTCTATTACCTTTTTCATCAAAAAAGTCTAAGCTGACAACTACATCACTTATTTTAGTTCTAATATAATTTACATAGCCGATTTCAAAATAATAATCTTTTCCAGATTGCAAGGTTTTTTCTTCTAATTTAAGTTCATTTAAAATTCTAAAACTCGCTGCTCTTACTCGACCATTACCCGTCCGATCTTTTCGATGAATTAAAGCTAACTGTTGGCCTAGTTCATACGATTTTTCCAGATAAACTTTAACTGCTTCCGAAGCGGTGCTATCTTTGTACAAATTACCAGATTCTAGAACGATTCCCCGACTGCATAAAGATTCTACTGTAGTCATATTGTGGCTTACAAACAACACAGTCCGTCCTTCTCTAGCAACATCTCCCATTTTTCCTAAACATTTTTTTTGAAATTGAGCATCTCCCACTGCTAAAACTTCATCGACAATTAAAATTTCTGGTTCTAAATGCGCTGCCACTGCAAATGCTAAACGAACATACATTCCAGAAGAGTAAAATTTTACAGGTGTATCTAAAAACTTTTCTACTTCGGCAAAAGCGACAATTTCATCAAAATTTTTTCTGATTTCTACTTTGTTCATTCCCAGAATTGCACCATTGAGAAAAATATTTTCTCTTCCGGTCAATTCACCATGAAAACCTGTACCAACTTCTAAAAGACTAGCGACTCTACCGTTAATGTATATCTGCCCAGTTGTTGGTTCTGTAATGCGACTTAATATTTTTAGTAATGTTGATTTTCCCGCGCCGTTTCTACCTATAATACCAACGCGATCGCCCCTCTTTATCTCAAACGATACATCTTTCAATGCCCAAAACTCTTCTTGATGTGGATTGGCAATACTTTTACCAAATGGTTTAAATAATTTCCCTTTTAATGAATAAACTCCTTCAGCGATCGCACTACGCAAAGTTTTATAAGGCTGCTGTTTTTGATGCCCAATAATATATTTTTTCCCTAAGTTTTCTACTCTAATTACAGTATCAGACACGCCTTTGTTACCTACCTAAATTACGTCAGCAAATGTACGTTCCATCTTTCGGAAGTACCAAATACCACTAGCAAATAATAATATAACTAATCCAAAAGAGAGGATAAATCCAGGCCAGTAAATTTGCACTTGCCCTTTTAAAATCGCCCAACGAAAGCCATCTATTACACCTACCATCGGATTTAATGAATAGAGTAAGCGCCATTTTTCAGGAACTATACTGCTACTAAAACCAACTGGGGATATGTATAAGCCAAACTGGACGATAAAAGGGACTATATAGCGGAAGTCACGATATTTTACGTTTAAGGCGGCTAACCATAATCCTCCTCCCATTGCGGCGGCAAATGCGATCGCAATAAACAGCGGTAAAGTTAGAATTCGCCAACTAGGTACAAAGTTATACCAAATCATCAATGCCAGCAAGATCATACCAGAAATCAGAAAATCGACAAAACTCACAATTACGGCAGAAGCAGGGACAATTAATCGCGGAAAATAAACTTTGGAAATTAAGTTGGCATTACTAATTAAGCTATTGCTGCATCCAGAAAGGGAATTAGCAAAGAATTGCCAAGGTAACATTGCCGCAAAAACTAAAATTGGATAAGGTACTCCTTGGGATGGTAATTTGGCTAATTGTCCAAATACTACGGTAAATACAACCATTGTTAAGAAAGGTTGAATTAATGCCCAAGCAATCCCGATCGCAGTCTGTTTATACCTTACCAAAATATCTCGCCACGCTAGGAAATAAAATAATTCCCGATAACTCCATAAGTCTTTCCAATATTGTTTTTCCGTGCGACCTGCTTCAATGATTAATTCTGTCTTATCGTGAGTGGGCATAAATGTCTAGCATCACAGGTAAGGTATTTTTAGGGTGGAGAAGAGATTTGATGGGAAGTTAGAAAAGGCGATCGCCTGTTATCCCCTGTCTTACTACCTCTTCATAGTTGTCAATTCCAGGCACAAATTATTAAGGTCTGTTACTTTTGCTCCTTGATTAACTCTCTAGGTTTCGGTATCCCACAATAAGATAGCATCTTTGGTAGGCAGGTCTAGCAATTTTACTATAAAAGCTTTCTTACAGGGCGATCGCAAAAATCTGCTGAGGTGATAAGTTGAACTGAGGAAAAGTCGGGGAAATAATCGGAGTGTTTTCTGTAAATCGATTCATCTGATATTCTCCCTCCTCCAAAATACAAACAAAAAATGTAGGTTGCTTGGGGTTGCCGATAAATTTTTTCCCTCCCAAGGCTGCATAATCAACAATCCAATATTCCTCAATTCCCATTTCTTTTCGGGATACTAGCTTATAAATTCATCAAAGCTGTATAGTTTAGGTTCAGCTTGGGATTGCGTCATATATCTTTTTTAGATGATTTTGAATGTTTGTAAAATAATTTTCCGCCAAATTTGCCTATCCTTAGCTTTTAAACTTAACCTATTAATTTTAGGATGATAATAACTCACAAACTCCGAGTTAAAATAAAATATATTAAACCCAGCCAATCTAACGAATTAAACGGCTATGGTACAACAACTCCCCGCTGAAACTACTTCAGCAATAATTTACCCAGACAGCGACGGACAACCAATGTCAGACAACACTAAACAATTTCGTTGGATCGTTATTATTAAAGAAAACCTGGAAATTTTGTTTGCTAACAATGATGATGTATTTGTCGCTGGAGATCTGCTTTGGTATCCAGTTGAAGGAAATAATAAAATTCGCCAAGCGCCTGATGCAATGGTAGTGTTTGGTAGACCAAAAGGCGATCGAGGTTCTTACAAACAATGGATAGAAAATAACATTCCTCCCCAAGTAGTTTTTGAAATCCTTTCCCCTGGAAATCGCGCTGGAAAAATGGCAGATAAACTATTGTTTTATCAACGGTATGGAGTCGAAGAATATTATATTTATGATCCTGATGATATTGAATTAGTTGGATTACAACGTTCAGGTGATTGGTTAGAAAAAATTGAGCAAATCAATGGGTGGGTAAGTCCTATTTTAGGTATTCGATTTGAACTCAAAGAAGATACTCTCGAAATTTATCGCCCCGATGGTCAAAAGTTTCTTACTCCTGTGGAATTAGATCAATTACGAGAAGCGGAAAGGCAACGGGCGGAACAGGAACGTCAACGGGCGGAAAATGCGATCGCCCAACTCGAACAAGAAAGAAGGTTACGGGAACAACAACAACAAATTTACCAAGATTTGCTCGAAAAATTACGCCAACAAGGAATTAACCCAGAACAACTTTGAGCAATAACAAAACTCTCGATTAAAAAGCTATGGTACAACAACTTCCCTCCCAAATTACCCCGGAAATAATTTACCCAGACAGCGACGGACAACCAATGTCAGACAACACCAAACAATTTCGTTGGATCGTTATTATTAAAGAAAACTTGGAAATTTTGTTTGCCAACAATGATGATGTATTTGTCGCTGGAGATCTGCTTTGGTATCCAGTTGAAGGAAATAATAAAATTCGCCAAGCGCCTGATGCAATGGTAGTGTTTGGTAGACCAAAAGGCGATCGAGGTTCTTACAAACAATGGACAGAAAACAACATTCCTCCGCAAGTTGTTTTTGAAATTATTTCCCCTGGAAATCGTGCCGGAAAAATGGCAGATAAACTATTGTTTTATCAACGGTATGGAGTCGAAGAATATTATATTTATGATCCTGATGATATTGAATTAGTTGGATTACAACGTTCAGGTGATTGGTTAGAAAAAATTGCTCAGATGAATGGGTGGGTAAGCCCTCTTTTAGGGATTCGATTTGAACTAAAAGAAGATACTCTAGAAATTTATCGCCCCGATGGGCAAAAGTTTCTTACTCCTGTGGAATTAGATAGATTGCGAGAAGCGGAAAGACAAAGGGCGGAACAGGAACGTCAACGGGGGGAACAGGAACGTCAACGGGCGGAACAGGAACGTCAACGGGCGGAACAGGAACGCGAACGGGCGGAACAGGAACGCGAACGGGCGGAACAGGAACGCGAACGGGCGGAAAATGCGATCGGCCAACTAGAACAACAACAACAAATTTACCAAGATTTGCTCGAAAAATTACGTCAACAAGGAATTGACCCCGAACAGTTATAATCAAACCGGAAAAACTTGTAATTTTCTCACCTCAAAACAACTATGTCAACTCCAACTGATACTTCATCACTCGCCAATTTAACCGCAATTAACTATCTCGATGAAAATGGTAAATTACCTACAGAATTATCAGGCAAAGTAGGCGTTTACGCAATTTTTGACCAAACAAAAGTTCTCCAATTTGTTGGTTACTCCCGTGATGTTTATCTCAGTTTAAAACAGCACCTTGTTCGCCAACCACAAAATTGTTATTGGTTAAAAGTCCAAACAATTGAAAAACCTAATCGGACATTTCTCGAAAATACTATGAATAATTGGATTGCCGAAAATGGCACAATACCTGTTGGTAACGATACAGATAAAACCAAATGGACTGATCCTATTGACGTTAAACTTTTAATGTCAGATGAAGAAAAGGCTAATTATGAAAAAGTGACGGGTGAAGAATTAGCACAATCTAAAGTCTTAAAAAAAGTCGCCAGAAGAGTAGAAGCAGAAATTTTAGAAACACTTAAAAATCGTCATTATCAAGAAGAAATCCGCTTTAATCCTAAATTAAAAGAAAGCGGGTTATTAGACTTGAAATAGGCACTGAGTATTGGGGAGCGAAAAAATCCAGACAAATGAGCAATGACAAATTTTATTAAATAGGAATCTCAATAATAAATTCTGTGCCTTCGCCTGGTGCGGAAATGCAGCTTAACCTACCTTGATGTTTTTCTACGACAATCGAATAGCTAATTGATAATCCTAAACCTGTACCACTTCCTACAGGTTTTGTAGTAAAAAATGGACTGACGGGGTGACAACAATCGGTAAACCCCTTACTGCGTGCGGGGTTTACCGATTGTTGTCAAAAAAAAGAGGTCTGCTATTCTCAAGAAGACCTAATTAACGAAAATAATGAATTTTACCATTATTTTACACTTGATACACTAATTCAGTAAAGCGTTGAGCAATGCTGCGATCGCAACTCAATGTATCTGCTACTAACTGATTAATATCTTCCTTACTCAAAGACTTTAACGTTATTGTATTCACAGTTACTTGGTTCTTTATTAGCTTATTCACTGTCAGCATAAACGGATGCACAGGCGAAACCTCGTTATCCCGATAGGCTCCAATAATTAACAAATAACCAGAATCATTCATCAGCAGTTGTAATAGGTTGAGTGATGCTGAATCTGACCACTGTAAATCATCCAGAAATATGACTAAGGGATGCTCAACACTAGTAAAGACTTGAACAAAGTTTTGGAACAATTGAAAAATTTGGCTCTCCCGTACTCATGGTGATAAGTAAACCTAATTAATTAACAAAGTGCTTACTCCACAAGGTTTCCCAGTCCTTAGTCCCCAGTCCCCAGTCCCCAAAACCAGGGTTTTCCACCACAAGTACGGGAGAGCCGAATAGTTAGGGATAAAAAAGGAGCCAATTTTGGCTCCTCGATCGCAATTAAAACTTGAATGCCAGCTAAAGTTACTTGATAGAAACCTTACCGCCAGCTTCTTCTATTTGCTTCTTGGTGTCTTCTGCTACGTCTTTCTTGACATTTTCCTGAATAGGTTTAGGAGCAGATTCTACTAAATCTTTAGCTTCCTTCAGACCTAAGCCAGTGATAGCACGAACTACCTTCAGAATTGCAATCTTCTTATCAGCTGGAACTTCTTCCAAAGTCACAGTAAATTCAGTTTGTTCTTCTACTGGTTCAGCAGGAGCAGCAGCACCACCGCCAGCAGGAGCCGCTATCATCATGCCACCTACGGGAGCAGCAGCACTAACACCAAAAGCTTCTTCAATTTGCTTAACTAATTCAGCAGCTTCTAACAGTGTTAAGCCTTTTAATTTATCCAAAATTTCATCGGTTGCAGCAGACATTGTAAACTCCTAAAAATTAACTAAATTTGGTCATTGGTTGTTAGTCATTTGTTATTAGTCATTGGTTTAGATAGCTAACTCAAAACTAATGACAAATCACAGATAACTAAGTGCAGCACCACAGAAATGATTGAGCAGTTGAAAACAGGTGAAAAGCTGAATATAAAAACCTTCTACCTTCTGCCTTCTGCGTTCTTGCACTAAGCCGCTTCGCTGGGAGCAGCATCTTGTTTATCTTTGTCGGCGTAAGCTTGTAAACCACGCGCCACAGAAGAAGGAACTTCTTTGATTCCCACTGCAATTTTTGCTGCTAGGGAGTTTAAAGCACCTGCAATTTGGGCCATGAGTTGTTCCTTGGATGGCAAATCTGCGATCGCCTTAACATCAGCTTCACTCAAAGCTCGACCATCGAGTACACCACCGCGAAGTGTTGTCTTCTTGGTCGCCTTTTGGAAGTCTTGGTAAGCTTTGATTGCGCCACCAAAATCATCTTTCACCAGCAGGAACGCCGAGGAACCCTTCAAAAATTCCTCCATCGGTTGCCATCTGGTATCACCATCAACGGCAATCCCCATCAAGGTGTTTTTTGTCACCTTGCAACTAGCACCTTTGGGACGCAAGCGCCGCCGCAAATCAGTGATTTCCGCAACGGATAGCCCTTGGTAATCGATGACAAGTGCCAACTGAGACTGACTCAAACTTTCCTTGAGTTCAGTAATAATCTCATCTTTGCTTTCTCTGGTTCTACCCATTCTCGTTTCACCTCCTTTCCTGGTTTAAACTGAGATCTTGCACTACGAGGCGGAGCCTCTGTTTCTCGTTCCCAGGTTCAATCTGGGAACGAGGTCTTGGAGGTTCTACCTCCACTGCTGGAAGATCTGAATTAAATATCCTCACCAACTTAAAGACCCCAGCTACTCAGCCGGGGTCACGTTTAGCATATTTTTCTGCAATTTGCCACTCAATTTGTAGCAAACAGAAAAGCTAAAAGGTGTTTACCTCGGCAGGAAATTAAGCCTTAAAGCACCTGCTGTCATTGGCTTTACCTATTCAGTTGTTGAGTTGGAGTAATTTTAAATCCTAGATCGGGAATCAAATCCAAAATCTAAAATCTCTCTAAGCTGCTTCAGTTGTTTTCAAATCCCGTAGGGCGTTAATATCTACTTGAATGGATGGTCCCATTGTAGAAGATACGTACATAGTCCGCCAATAACGACCTTTAGCTCCTGAAGGGCGGTTCCGATCGATCGTCTCTTGTAAAGCCTTCAAGTTCACCAGCAAATCTTGAGCGGTAAAAGTTGCTTTGCCAAACAGGATATGAACGATCCCAGTACGATCGGCCCGAAATTCTAGTTTACCAGCTTTGAACTCTGCGATCGCAGCTCCCAAATCGAAAGTTACAGTACCACCTTTCGGCGAAGGCATCAAACCACGCGGGCCAAGCAACTTACCCAACTTTGCCACCTGCGGCATCACATCTGGAGTCGCGATCAGCTTATCAAAATCCATCCTACCCTTTTGGATTTCGTCGATCAACTCCTCCGAACCCACTATATCTGCACCTGCATTACTCGCTTCCGTCACCTTTTCCCCACGAGCAATTACAGCTACCCGCACCGTTTGACCAGTTCCTCTGGGCAACACCACCGTTGTCCGTAGTTGTTGGTCAGCATACTTTGGGTCAATACCCAAGCGAATATGAGCTTCTGCTGACTCTGGAAACTTTGCCGTTGCCGTCTCTTTTAATAGATTCAGCGCTTCCAACGGCTGATAAGGTCTTTCTTCGACTTTTTTTTGCAGTTCTTGAAGTCTGCGCGATACTTTTTTCACCTGCTTATCTCCTGGGGTTTCTAACGAAGTCTCCCTTCTCCCCCGATATAGTTAACAAAAATTTGCCACTTGGCTAATCCTAATTTTTGCAGCCAAACCTAATCTGTAACTGTAATACCCATATTCCGGGCTGTGCCTTCTACAATATTCATTGCCGCATCAATGTCATTAGCATTCAAGTCAGGCAATTTAGTTTGGGCTATTTCGCGCAGTTGATCTCTAGTAATCGAGCCAACTTTCTTCCGATTAGGTTGATCTGAACCTTTAGCTACTCCTGCGGCTTTAGTAATTAAAACCGAAGCTGGAGGAGTTTTCAGTACAAAAGTAAAACTGCGATCCTCATAAACCGAAATTTCTACTGGAACTACCATTCCAGCTTGATCGGCAGTTCTGGCGTTATAATCTTTGCAAAACGCCATAATGTTCACCCCATGCTGACCCAGTGCTGGGCCGACAGGTGGGGCTGGATTGGCCTTGCCTGCATTCAAGGCCAATTTAATCATTGCTACAACTTTTTTCGCCATCTATTTTGTTTTTGTTAGCTTTGTTTTTGAACCTGATTAAATTCCAATTCCACTGGCGTATCCCGCCCGAAGATGGATAGTAACGCCTTTAGCTTGCTGCGTTCGGGACTAACTTCAATTACCTCGCCTGCAAAATCTTTGAAAGGCCCAGAAAGAACCATGATTCTGTCTCCCACAGCCATATCGATTTTGACGACAGGTTCCTGTTCGCGTGCTTGCTTGAAGATTCTTTCGACTTCACCATGACTGAGTGGTAGTGGTTTAACGTGACCTCTACCCCTTCCATAGCGGCGTTTTTGTTCTGCCCCGACAAAGTTAATCACATTTGGTGTGTTTTTGACAACCTGCCAGCTTTCATCGTCCATGATCATTTGCACTAGCACGTAGCCGGGGAAAACTTTTTCTTCGCTGTGCTGTCTGCTGCCGTCTTTCCGAATTTTGACAGCAGGTGTCTGAGGAATTTCTATTTGAAAAATCCGATCGGTCACATCTAATGTTTCGATGCGCTGTTCCAGGTTGGTTTTGACGCGCTTTTCACAGCCAGAAGCTACTTGCACAGCATACCACCGAAGTCCTTTGTGAAAGTCTTCTTCGGATAATCCTGCGTCCGATGCTACTTCTTGGAGTTCGCGATCGTCCGATTCATCTACCATAAAACTCATCCAAAAACCCTTGCCGATGCCCAACCAAAAAAGTTGTCTACCAGATAAATCAAAAGTGCCGAGAGAATTACCATGAGAATGACCGCAGCGGATTCGCCGATCAACTGCTGTCTACTAGGCCAGACTACCTTATCTAGTTCTTCTTTTGTTCCTTGTAAAAACTTGACGGCACTAAATCCATCTGGTTTTTCTTCAGTTTCTGCTTCACCTTTTTTCGCCACTTTCCTTCATTCCCCCGTTTTTCTTTCGATTTACAGATTTCTTAAACTATGCCAAGTTTCCCCTGATCGCAATTTCTGCGTTTGGTGGCACCTGTTTAAGAATGCTATTCCTCACAAACCACTCAAACCACTATTTTATATCCTGTTTGTCTGAATCACCATAAGTGGTAGGCAGGAAAATTTATGGTTGAGACAAAGGTAAATGGCAGATGGGAAGAGAGTTTTAGATCGGGTTACTCACAATAAAAAACCCAGACACTCGGAAAAAATCTGGGTTAACTACGCGCCCTGGAGGACTCGAACCCCCGACATCAGGTTTTGGAGACCTGCGTTCTACCAACTGAACTAAGAGCGCTTATTTGTGAGTCTGCTTTGGCTATTTCTCCATTGCATTATCTTAGTTTAGCGCAAAATGAGTTGGGTTGCTAGAAATTTTTGACAATTTATTTCTTCAAGTTTTGGAGTGTAGTTAAAGGCGATCGCTAATCGCCAATGTTTTTCTCTTAGGTAGTAGGTAGTGGGTAGTTGGCGGTCAAAGACTATTAACGATCGCCAATGTTTTTCTCGCCCATCTCCCCATCTCCCCATCTCCCCATCTCCCCATCTCCCCATCTCCCCATCTCCCCATCTCCCCATCTCTTAATTAGTGGAACGATCGAACCTCTGTTTCAGACGAGTTGCTTTACCTACGCGATCGCGCAGATAATACAACTTAGCCCGCCGCACGTCACCGCGACGGATAATCTTAATGCTGGAAATCCGGGGAGAATGGAGTAAAAACACCCGTTCTACACCCACATTTTGGAAAACTTTGCGGACTGTAATGGTTTCATTAATTCCACCATTACGCTTGGCAATCACTACGCCTTCATAAGGCTGTGTCCGTTCCTTGCCGCCTTCTTGAATCACTACGCCAACTTTGATTGTATCGCCGACGTAAATTTCCGGCAGATCCTTTTTCAAATATGACTCTTCAATCGATCGGATCACTTCTTGCGCGTGCATAACTTTTCAAATAAACACACAATTTTTAATCTTACCTCAATTCCTCCTTTTTAGTCAATTGACATTCATAAAATTTCCCAAAAACATTGTAGAGACGTTGTATACAACGTCTCTACAAGGGTTATTTAATTTCTGGAGCCACCCCTAGAAAGTAAAGGTAGTCCGAATAGTTCCTACCCAAATGGTATCGTTGCGATCGTTGTGTTCTGGGTTAAGAATTACAAACCCACCCGGAGTCACCGCAATATTGTTACTGATTCTAATCTTATAGAATGCTTCCAAATGGTAGGAAGTATTTCTGTCTTCCCGATTTGGCACGCCAGACAAACTTCTGAAAGAGCCATCTAAATCGTTGCTGGTAACTTTAGGTGGTACACCAGCCAATAATCCTAAGAAGTTACCTTTAGCACCTAAATCTGGGAAGCCCAGACTCACCGCGTAGTTGATGATATCAGCATTAGCTCCCCGGAAACGACCAGTCTTAGCTTCAGACATTTGGTAGCCAACCCAACCAGAAATCAGGAAACTCTTAGCAATTCGCCAGTTTACTTGTCCACCAAAAGAATTTGTATCTGTGGCAACTGCACCAAAAGGTCTACGAGCAAAATCACTTCCCGTGCTACCACTAACGTCAACTCTGTTTCCTGGTGCATAGTAGCGGACGTAAGTCAAGCCTATATTAAAGTTGCCTTTGGGGAATAAAACTAACTGAGCCAAAGCACCGAATTCACCATCAAACAATCCGTTTTTCCTAGTGGGGTCGTTAGCTCTAGGAGCTAAGTAACCAAAATCTAGACCAATTGCCCCAAAGTCTAAGTTGAGTATTGCCCCAGCACTAGAGGAAGTGTTTACTGTATAGTAAATCGGGTTAAATCGTCCAAAGCGGGAAATAGAGCCAGACCCACTGCTTTCAAACAGGGGGTGAACGTTGTTAACAAAGTCGTTAAACTCACCACTATTAGCAATTAACCAAATTCTGGCATTCTTACCAATGGGGAAGCGATAGTACAAGTCATCTAGCTGAACGTTATTTTGGCTGTCACCGTCATAACCCAGACGAGTCATGTTGGTTCCTGTTACTCCTGTACTTGGTGTTGTAAGTGAAGCAGTAGGAGTCCCAGCAAAAGATGGAATATTTCGGGCTTGCAAACGTACTCTCAACAAATCTCTGCCAGAGAAGCTGGCATCAAAGTTGAGGCGTGCCCGATAGGCAAATATGGGGTTGTCTTCTAAATCTGTAGTATTAGCAGCGGTACGCCCGACTCTGGGAGCAATTGCCTTTTCATCGCCAAAAACACTAGCCAGACCGAAGATTACCTCACCTCTGAGTTTGGTGGTGGTAGAAAATTGTTGAGCTTCTACTTTCTTGACTCTAGCTTCTAAGGCATCGACGCGACCGCGCAGGGTAGCTAGTTCGGCGGCGAATTCTTCTTGTAACCGACGCAAACGGTCTAAGTCTTCTCTACTTACGCCTTGAGGCAGAGAAGCAATTAATTCTTGAATCCGGTCTAAACAGGCATTTAAACCTGCGGCAAACTCGTAACGAGTCATGGCGCGGTTGCCTCGGTAGGTGCGATCGGGATAACCTTCAATACAACCGTAACGCTCTACCAAAGACTGCAATGCTTGAAATGCCCAGCTGGTTGGGTCTACGTCCCGCAGTTGGGAAACGGATGTTACTTGGTCTAAACCTGTTCCTTGATTTGCCGGATTTACCGGAGTTACTGGAGTTTCTTGAATCGGAGCAGCAGGTTCTTGGGTATATTGGTTAATTTGTTGTAGCGTATTACTAACATCTGGCTCACTTTGGAGTTCCGTGTTCTGTGCTAGTCGATCCTGGTTTAGGGAATCGGAGCTAACATCAGATGATGGTAAGGCAGCCAGTGCTGTATTTGATTGATTTAGAGAAGCTTCAACAGGTAAGTCAGTGACAGCTGCATTATCTTTAAACAGCGGCTTGGCTGAATTTTCTGCTGCTACTGCTCCATTAGCTGCAATGATTACGGCACTTAGTACGGCAGGACTCAGTTTCAGAGCTTGCCAAAGAGTTCTTGACATTTTTACTATCCTCACACCTAAATTTGCTTTTCGGAAACTGTCAATAGTTTGACTTCAACCGATCGCCAACTGTTCCACTTGATTTTTACTCTTAATTTTAGCTATACATTACTTCTTACTGCATCAAGTATGTATAACTAAATTAAGTGGCATATATTACCTCTACATAAGGTAGCACAAGAGATGATTATCATCCTACTGCTTTAACAATCTGTTTTAAGTTTAAGATTTCAACTTCTGGACTGGTTGGCACAAAACCAAATAGCGACCATGACGTTTTAAAATTTCTTCCTCTTCAAATTGTTTCAGGAGTCTGGTGACAGTTACTCTGGTTGTACAAATTGCTTCGGAAAGAGCTTGATGGGTCAAAGGTAATTCAATTAGTTTTCCTTGTTCCACATCCCGACCGAATTTTCGTGCCAACCAATCTAGTAGCTGTAGTAAGCGGGTAGGAACAGGTCTACAATGAACGATGTTGAGTAATTCTTCACTGAGTCTAATGTGAGCGATCGCTCCATCAATATACTGATACCAGACATTACTGGGCAATAAATTTACCTCAACACTAGTTAAACATTCTATTTGATAAGGCTCCAGGTTTGTTAAAGGTTTTCCCACAAGATCTCCTGCACCCCAGAATCCCAATATAATTGGTTTTCCGTCTTCACTCCAGGTTAGAGTACGAACAACTCCTCGTTCGATTTTCCACAAAATATCAGGCTGTAATGTTAACAGGTCATAACGGCTAAAGGTTAGCTGTTTCAGAGGAGTAGAATTTACAGATGTAGGCACAGAAATTAACATAGATTCTAGGGGGTAAGGGATAGTTGGTTGATGATATTGATGCTAGGTAAATTACCATTAAGCAATAGGTTGACCATCTAAACGACGGATGGCAATTACCGCAGGTTTTGGAGGATCGTTGGCAGCTTTTCCCGGCCAATTAGAACCAATGGGAATAGTCCGAGTTTGGTTAAATTTCTCCCCATTAGTTGTGTGCATGGTAAATTCGCGAGTTTCTGCCGTAGAATTTTGTCTAGTTCCGTAAACTTCTCCTGGATGTTGCACTGATAGAAATAATGTTTGCTGGTCTTGAGTAAAAAACGGTCCAGTAGTTTCGCATTCCATTGGCCCTATTCCGAATAAATAGGCATTACCAGCATTATCTCCTGTAGTCGGAATGAACCAAATAGAATTATTGCCAAAGGAACCAACACCATCTTTACCTTTAGGATTATTCTGTTTTCCAGTGGACATATCTGTTACCATCCAGACATTTTGATTGTTGTCAATTACTAGATTGTCTGGGTTAGAAAAACCTGCCCCACCTGCTATTGGTTCTCCACCTACGGCTAACATTTTCCACTGAAAAGTTAAAGCATCTGGTTGATTTTTATCTTCAATCAAGTGCATTATCCAACCGTATTCCCAAGGCGTTTTGCCTTTTAGCCCTTTGAAAATGCGCTTGTCTGGTGCGCCGTCACCACCGGGAGAACCGGAGGTAAAGGTAATATACAAAGAACCATCTGGGGCAATTTCTGTGTCTTCGGGACGGGCGGTACAGGTGGCACCAGCAGCATTAGCGGCGAAGTGGGCATCGATCAGAATTGCGCCTTGTTTTTCCTCTGGAGTGCCAATGTAAAGGTCGCCCAAGGTTTTAAATTTTTGTTTAAAATTGGCAACTTCTGCGTTTGATTTGGCTTTGTAGATGCCGCCTTCGGGACGCTTGGGTAGGAGGACAAGACTACCAACTAAGTTGCTAGGTAACACGGGGTTTACGGGAGTACTGGGTTTTAAAGGAATCCATTTGCCTGTGCCGTCGGGGTTGAATATGGCTGCATAGAGCATTCCTTGGCGTAATAGGTTGGAGTTGGCTTTGTTTTTCGGGTCTTGGACTTTGCCTGTACTGATAAATTTATACAGGTGTCCGCCTCTACGATCGCACCCCGAATAAAACGCCAGTGGTTTACCCGCTTCGGCTCTCACCCCTACCGCTTCATGTCTGTAGCGTCCCAACCAAGTATGTTTAATTCCATAATCTTTCGGATTGGCTGGATCGACTTCCACAATCCAGCCATATTTGTTACCAGCTAATCCCAGTACATTTCCTTGACCGGACAATTCACCGTCATCAATTACAAAATTGTTTTTCCCTGGATCGAAAGAAGTGCCATCAGCATAAACTGGTTCCGGTACTTGATTTTGGAAGTTTTCTTCCGCACTTAAAACTGTACCCCAAGGAGTTGTTCCCCCAGCACAATTGGCAAAAGTTCCAATAATTCTTGCCCCTAAATTATCTACGTAACCTTGCCCGGTTTTTTTCCGTAAAACAAAGACTCCCGGGCCACTTACATCTAAATATTTACCGTCTTTTAAACCACTAATTCCTGTAATTCGACGGTCTGATGGGGAATTAGTTCTCTCCCATTTTCCCTCAGCATTTTTGCGAATTGAAATGATGCCTATTCCTTGATCTATTAAAGCTTCTTCCGAAATTTGTTGAATTTTTGCTTTTAAATCTGCCTGTTCCGGTGGTAAAGCAAAAGCATTAATTCCGTTATTTCCAACTTTTTTTAGCTCTGCCTGAATTTCGGCAGCAGGTAATTTTTTGCCTACAACTTTCTCGAAGGTTTGAAACCAGGGTATAGTGCTAATATATTCAAAATTAATTGTTAAATATCCTTCATTTTTACCTGTTTGTACAAAAGACAGATAATCATTGTTATAACCAAACCGAGAATCACCGATTTTTTCTCCCCAAGCACCGACAATATCGTAGGTGTAACCTTCTGGTAATACTAGGTCGTCTGCTATTTCGTACTTGCTAAAATCTGCTATTTGTTGTGCTACTGGAACATCGTTAATTTCCAGGGGCATTGGCCCTTTTACTGGTTGAAAGCCTATTCCACTCAAAATACCTTTTTTTTGTTTGACAAGATAAGTACCAAGAGCTACTGTGGCAGCACCTGCTCCCAACAAGAATAGGAAGTCGCGGCGTTTTAGTTTCATAAATCAAAAATCAGGTAATAATAACGAGCAGGGCGAGAAAAAATTATAACTGCGCCCTTTATTGTATTTCTCTTAGTTTAGGGACAAGTAAGGGTTTGGTAATCTTCAGGTTAAGCGAGTTGGGTCAGGGGAACTGGGAACCTGACGGGTAATGAGTATGGAGTCTAATCATGTACGATCACTGGTGTTCCGACGCTTGCCCAATTGAATAACCATGCAGCATGATTTGGTGCTACGTTAATGCAGCCGTGACTGACTGGTGTACCGAAACGGTTATGCCAGTAAGCACCGTGAATGGCGTAGCCTCTATGAAAGTACATGGTGTAAGGTACGTCGGGGACATCATAGCCTGGGCCTGTCATTCTGGCGACACGGTGCTTAGTTTGAATGGCGAAGGTTCCTAAAAGGGTTGGTGTTTCTGTTTTTCCGGTGGAAATGACGATCGCGTAAACTGGTTTTGTTCCTTCCCAAGCAATTAATCTTTGATTGGAAAGGTCGATTTGAATCCAGCGTTGCTCTGTTTCTTGCAATTCTAAGATTTTGTTAGCAATTCGATCGGCTTGTGCGGTTCTCGCCTCTGAGGTATTTGACCATGCGGGTAGTCCGGTGCAACTAATTACTGCACTGACTAATAAGGCACCAAAATAACGTAAACAGACAGAAGAGATAGTTTTATTCATGATTTTTACCTCTCCGGGTCGAGGGTTCGATTTCATGTTAATCAAATTAATTGATGGGGTCAATCATTGATTTGTTGCATGAGGTTTTTCGCGTTTCTACTAATTGCTTGCCAATCTGCTTTATTAATTAAACTTTGGGGAAATAGGTCTCCTGCGAGTCCGACGGCGATCGCACCTGCTTGCAAAAATTCTTTGGCATTTTTTAAGGTTACTCCCCCAGTGGGAATTAAGGGAATATTTCCTAATGGCCCTTGTAAACTACGAATATAGCTCGATCCTCCTACGGCTTGAATCGGAAATACTTTTACACAATTAGCGCCAGCTTGCCAAGCGCTGACAATTTCGGTTGGTGAAAGTGCGCCGGGAATGATCGGAATATTTGCTTTTATTGCAGTTTTAATTAAGGTTAAATCAACGTGGGGAGTAAAGAGAAATTCTGCGCCAGAGGCGATCGCTTTTTCCAGTTGTTCTGAATTTAACAAAGTGCCGCTGCCTATTTGACAATCTGGTAATTCTGAGCGCAAATAACTAATAGTTTTTTCTGGACGATCGCTATTCCAAGTAATCTCAATCAATTTCATTCCTCCCGCTGCTACAGCTTTCGCCATTAAACAACTCTCTTGCCAATTTTGGGCGCGAATTACTGCGATCGCTCGTTCTTGCTGTAACACTTCTAACCACTTTTGACTAGACATTTCCCTTTCTTTTACTTTCAGCAATTTTTTGTATGCTATTATTTGCTGATTGTTTCCCTAGCAACACTTTTTACCAGCCTTTATTTTAATAAATTAATTTGATTTACTTCTTTCATTAACTTAAAATATTTATCTTAACATTTTATATTTTTAAATAAAATAAAGTTTTATTTAATTGACTAAATTGATTTTAACTATTTATCTCCGATGACAGAGCGACCAACAAAGGGAATAATTCGCTGGAAAGAGGTATCCAAAAGATTTTTTTTATAACATTTACCTGTAAGACAAGTCGAGGAAGCAAGTTATGGCTTTAGCAAAAATTGAAGATTTTTACCCTAATTACCGTGATGAATTATTTGACGGTGAAGATGTCAAGGGATTGGATGTTTATGCTGATGGCAGCGACGACAAGATCGGTTCAATCAAAGACGTTTTAGTTGACGATCAAAGTGGTCGTTTCCGGTACTTTGTTGTAGATACAGGCTTTTGGGTATTTGGCAAAAAAGTATTACTACCTGTTGGTCGCTCTCGCATTGATGCTAACGCAGAACGCATTTATGCAGTGGGATTAACTAAAGAACAAGTTGAACAATTGCCTAATTTTGATGAGCTTGAAAGAGTCAATTACGATTACGAAGATCAAGTAAGAGAAGTTTATCATCCTCAAACTACTCCGCAACCAGCTGTTACTTCACCAGTAGTTGTTGCTAATGAAATGAATACCTACGACTATGAACAACAGCCAAGTTTGTATGGTATTAACGACAACGATCATCAAAAATTGAGACTGTACGAAGAACGTTTAGTTGCTAATAAAACGCGCCGCAAAGCAGGCGAAGTAGCTATTGGTAAGCAGGTGGAAACTGAAACTGCTAGAGTTTCTGTTCCGGTAGAAAAAGAAAGAGTGATCGTGGAACGGACTACTCCTGTAGATGCGGGAACTGCAACTGGTGCAAATCCAGATGCCTTTAGAGAAGGCGAAATGGCACGCATGGAAATTTATGAAGAAGTGCCAGAAATTCGCAAAGAAGCTTTTGTACGGGAAGAAGTTACTGTTAGAAAAGAAGTCGATCGCGAAAACGTAACTTCAGAAGAAACCCTGCGTCGTGAAGAGTTGAATATCGACAATCAAGGCAATTTGAAAGAGGAAACAATTCGTCGTGCAGAATAAAGTTTTCCTGTAAAACTTTACTGGATATTGTTTTACTCAAACCAACACAGCTTCCGCTACATTTGCATTTTGGTGTAAGCGGAAGCTGTAATATTATCAATTCTGCTATATAAATTTTGTTAGTAACCACTCAATAATTTTATATTAAAACAAGCAGTTACATCTCTAGGAAGAGGCAAATAAATAAGTGAATTTATTATGTTTATAGATATCGAATAAATGTTGGTAATGGAGATTAAGAATATGGCATTAATGAAATTGGAAGACTTCGATCCTAACTATATCCAAACCTTTGAAGGTGATGACGTTAAAGGTTTTGGAGTTTATACCGAATCTGACGAAAAAATTGGCTCAGTCAGCGATGTCTTAGTTGATGAAGATGGACGTTTTCGTTATTTAGTAGTTGATTTAGGCTTTTGGATTTTTGGCAAGAAAGTTTTATTTCCTGTAGGTCTTTCCCGCATCGATTATAATTCCGATCGCGTTTATGCTGTGAACATGACTAGAAAACAGGCGGAAGATTTACCAGAGTTTAACGATCGCACTGTAGCAGATTACGATTATGAAGAAAGAGTGCGAAATGTTTATCGCAATTCTTACAATGCTCCGGTAGATACTCCTGTAAGTGCAGATTATCCAGTTTCTACTCCAGAAGCAATGGGTAATACAGGATATAGTACCTTCGATCGCAACAATTACAATTACGATCGAGAACCAACATTCTTTGGTATGAACGATCGCGATCACCAAACTTTTAGACTGTATGAAGAGCGATTAATTGCTGACAAAATTCGTCGCAAAGCAGGTGAAGTAGCAATTGGTAAGCACGTGGAAACCGAGACTGCTAGAGTTTCAGTTCCAGTGGAAAAAGAGCGAGTAGTAATTGAACGGAATACACCCGTTGATGCAGGTAGTGCAATTGCTCCTGGCGATGCTGATTTCCGCGAAGGCGAAGTAGTACGCATGGAGATTTATGAAGAAACTCCTGACATTTACAAAGAAGCTTTTGTACGTGAAGAAGTGACAATTAAAAAAGTAGTCGATCGCGATACAGTCGATCGGGAAGATACCATTCGTCGGGAAAGATTGGATATCGATACTGATGGTAATCCCATTGTTGAAAATACCGATCGTCTCTAAGGAACTTTGACTAACAAATTGTAAAAATTTAACTGAAACGAGCGCTTAAAAAATACTCAGGCGGGGCAAAATAAAGCTCTGCCTATGCTTTTAAATAGCCTTTCATCAATTAAAATGGGGGAAATGATGAACGACCAAGCTGCAACAAAAAAACAGGAAATCGCCAAACACAATTTAAGAGTTAGAGCTTTGTTAAACAAGTTGAAAAGTAAGCTAAATAACTTTCAAGTTTTGGATAACAAAGGTTTGTATATTGGCGTAGTGAAAGACATTTACTTAAGTAACAATCGCCAGATTCTTTTACTGATATCTACCACAGAGCCAGATTCTCAATTTTCCATGACAAGTAATCAAATTCAGGAAGTTGATTACTCGAATAAAGTAATTTTGACGAGTATTGATAAATCAGAAATTCAGCCAATTCTCACATCTGCCCAAACTCAAGTAGTAAGTGAAGAAATTGCCGAACCTAGTTTACCTGAGAGCTATATCAATGAGGAAGATTACTCGCCATCACCGACAGCAGATGTAGCAGAAGAAGAAGTGATTCGTCTTCTAGAAGAGAGGTTAATCATCAATCAACAAAAACGCAAAGTAGGTGAAGTAATTGTCCGTAAAGAAATTGAAACTCGCATGGTAGAAGTGCCTGTTCAATACGAGAAATTGATTGTTGAACAAGTTAGCCCAGAACCTAAAATCATTGCTGAAGTAGATTTAACTCAACCACAAGATGTTGCTACTACTAGCAATGACGTTGCTGCTAACCAAACTAGCACTAACAACATTGTAAAAGGAGAATTTATTTCTCCAAAAACTGTCAGTCTTTTATTAGATGCTATTGATAGACAAAAGCATCATGATTGCCAATTAGTGCGAGTAGAAATTGTACTGGGAAGTTCGGAAAATCAAAAAACTTATCAGGAGTGGTTCGATCGCTGTTCTGGTACATAAACCTTTCTACACATTCCTAAGAAACTGTACAGAAAGCTCTCTATGGGCAGAAACTTTTACCAACAAATAAGTTAACTGCCCAATTTTTGTTTAGTACAGATGCCTTATATCAATTACTCAATATCACCGCGTTCCCGCGTCCCTATGTCAGCCATCTGTAGCAACCTTAAATGGAAATGATATAATTAGAGTTAATTTTCAGCAATTTCTCCGGTCAAAATACGCAAAAGACCAAAGTTACCTTCAATAAGTAAGGAAACAAGCGTATGTAAATAGTTACTGAGCAATAATAATTATTTGTTACTTCCCCTAAGATTTACGCAAATTTTCGTAAAACTGCTGAAATCCCTGGTAAAAAATGGTTCAATATGAGTTAATGTAGCTGGGAACGCAAGCTTACAGATCCCAGAATTCTTCAGGTTGGGTGCAAAAAGTGATACTTTACAGGCAGAATCAGCTGTGGTTTACGATTACCTTGTCAAACAGGGGTACAAAGAAACACACTAGTGAAAGAAGGCAGAAGGCTAACGCACGGCTTCATCTGTTTTTAACAGTATAGTTTGCTTCTCTCCCAGAAAGTCGCGTTTTTTGAGCGATAAGCTGTTGTTGCCATGCCAAACTAAATTAGTTGCATCTATGTGAAATTTCCGAGCAAAAGCGCCTTCATGGATTAAAGTTTTAGTAAAAGTACTTAACAATTTGTCTTTTAGGTATAAGATTTTCTGAGAAAAAGCAAATACTTCGTTAAATTATAGAAAAGGAGATAATTTTAAATTAATGTTTACCCCTCCCCGTCCTCCACTAATAAACACTCGCGTCAGTCACGCTGATTATGCCCGCACTCTGATTATTACTCCTGACGGGCAAACTTTAATTACTGGTAATGCTAAAGATATTAAAGTTTGGCATTTAGTAAGTGGTAAATTGCTTCGTATTCTTCAAGGTCATTTGGAACCCGTGCGATCGCTGGCTATTAGTCCTGGTGGTAAGATTTTAGCCAGTAGTAGTAACGATAGTACGATTAAAATTTGGTGTTTAGAACATGGGGATTTACTGCGAACTTTGAAAGGTCATTTTGGCGCAGTTTTAAGTTTAAAAATTAGTTCAGATGGGCAAACTTTGGTCAGTGGCAGTAACGATAATAGCTTAAAAATTTGGAATTTAAAAGACGGGAAATTACTCCGAAATCTTAACGGACATTCTAGTTCAGTCATGGCAGTTACTATCAGCCCAGATGGTGAAAATATAATCAGCGGTAGTTTTGATAATACTATTAAAATTTGGCAAACTAGCAATGGCAAAATGCTTCGCAGCATCAAAGCACATTGCAATTGGGTAGCTTCCTTAGCTATTAATCCTGATGGTCAAACCTTTGCCAGCGCTAGTTCTGACCAAACCATTAAAATTTGGCAACTTAAAACTGGTAAATTATTAGCTACTCTTAAAGGTCATTCTAATTGGGTAGATGCACTAGTAATTAGTCCTGATGGAAAAACTTTAGCTAGTAGCAGTTCTGACCAAACAATTAAAATTTGGCAACTGGGAAAAGATGGCAAGCCACAACCATCACCAATATACAATTTGACTGGTCACAATGGGGCAGTTTTGTCTTTAGCAATTAGTCCTGATAATCAGACTTTAATTAGTAGTAGTGATGATAACACCGTGAGATTCTGGCAATTAAATACTGGTGAATTGCTACGAACTCTCAACAGTAAAGATAACAGTTTGCTTTACACTTTTTCCAATTCTGATAAACCAGTGATGTTGAGTGATGATGACGACAGTACTATTAGAATGTGGCGAGTGCGTTAAGAGTTTTAAGGACAGAGAGGAAATAAACTACTTCTAGAAGATCTCGAAAAAAAGGCAAATCATCTATAAGAACTTCAGGTAAACCAGGCAAATCTTGCGTCGAAACAAATTGAAAAAATTTTACAAAATATTTAGCTGTATCCACGTTTCTTCATGTGTTCCTCAATTTCTTCAGGTGTAATAGGCTGCGAACGATTACTAGGCGGTAATTCAAACCACATTGATTCATCATCAATATATTGTAAGCGTTCGATCGCTTTTTTCTCTGCCATACTCAAACCCAGCATTTCCGGATCTTCTCTGCCAGTTATTACAACAATAACGTCAACAAAATTTGAGTACACATAGTAAGCGTTTAGCTTTCCTGCGTTGATAGCTAGATATGAACCAGACTTTAAATCTGGTTCTTTCCCTTTTACTTCATTTCGATACAATTTGTAAGCTAACTCTTCCAAGCTAAATTGCATTTGGGGAGTCAAAAAATCCCAAAATTCAAGAACTAACTGCGTCAATGAATAGAAAAGCGCAGGAAGCAGTCTCAGACAAACATCTTCCAGTCTTCTTTTTTCCGCTTCAAGCTTTTCTATTTTTTGCTTAATTTTTCTGATTTGTGTTTCTGTTTTAACTAGTTCTTCTTTTCGTAAAGCTTTAAAATTTGAATCAGTAATAGGAAGGTTAACTTCATCTATTTCTCGATCGAGATCAGTCTGGCTAGAAGTATCCTCAAGATCTGACTCTATATCTTTAAATAAGAAAACTAGACCATTAATTTTTCGGACTTGAGTTTGTAATTTCGCAAATCTAGCATAAGCTTCCGAAATATCTAAACCCTGCTCCCTAGCAACTTCAAAAAAATACTCATAATCTTCCGATGAAATATCATCAGACATGAAGCTACTTTCAAAGTGTAAAACGCATTCCAAGTATTCAAGTGTTTGATTTGTAGAAATACTTAATTCCATTTGCTTTGTCAGCCTATTTGACTGTACCTTTAGTTGGATTCAAATTATTCTCCCCTGCTTCCTTGCTCCTCTGCCAACCATGTCTCTAAATCAGACAAATTAGAGAAATCCAGCAACGCTTCTGCCAAAGATTCTAGTTGGGTAAGGGATAAAGCCTCAATTTGTACTCTGATTGACTCAGGCACTTCTCCCACCCGTCGGGGTAGTTGCCGCAAGATGAGCGATCGCTCTCCCTCTTCACGTCCCTCCGCTTTTGCCTCTTGGTACACCCGTGTTTGCCCAAGCGTGATTCCTAGCATTGCTTCCACCTCTCGCCGACTTAGATTTGTGAACTTATAAACCATAATTGTCGTTACCATCTCCATGATCGCACGGCTCGTTTGTGGTGACTCCTGTCGGGAACGGAAGAGCAAATTTCGCGCTTCTATTGGTGCTTGAGTTTCTGGAAGCGTTGTCAATACCATTAACGCAACCCCTAACGGCAATTGAGCCATTTCGCCCAATTCATTTAGGTAAACTCGATGAACGCGATCGCCATTCAATAAATCTTGATATGGGCGAGTTTGACTCTGCTCGATCGATCGGGATGGATAGATCACTACAGCTTGCCAATCATCAAAGCGATCGCGGTTACGGTAAAAATATAAAAACAATTCCCCAAACAATCGCTCATAAAGTTGTTCGTCCTTTTGAAACTGAACTTCGCAGAAATAAACAACTCCCGGTGTTTCTGATTCTGGAGGTAGAAATACCCCATCAATTTCAAACTTGGGTTCTTTAACAGCAACGGAATCAAAGCGGTAATTTTGAGCATTGGCTGGAGGATTATCCAGTAGCTCAAACAACAGTTCTGGCGATTGTTGGAACAATTGGTAAAAGATCGAATCTCGCCGCATAGATTAACAACTTTTTAAGTTGCTAAAGTTGGACGATGTTGAATCCAGGGTTTAGCTGCTTCAATTTGTGTTGCTAAAGAAATTAAAGTTGCTTCTGCGGCTGGACGACCTACTAATTGTACTCCTAAAGGTAAACCTGTAGCTGAATTAAAACCCATCGGAATCGCTATAGATGGCTGTCCGCTGGCATTAAAAGGCGGACAAGGTGCTACCCAATTAATCACTTTTGCTAACGCTGCTTCTGGGGGTAATTCTGCCCATTCACCTACGCGAATTGTCGGGTGCATAAATACAGGTAATACTAAAACATCAAAATTGTCAAATAAGGCAACTATGCGCCGTGCAATTATTTGCATTTGCGCCACAGCTTGTAAATATTCGCCAGCGTTACAGCTATGTTCTGCCAACCATTGATTAACTTTATCTAAGGCGGCTGATGGAATTCCTGCTGCTACTACGCCTGATTGCCAAACTAATCTAAACGGTTCAATTAGATCGTTGAGGTCTAGAGAAATTTCGTTAACTTTATGACCCATTTCTGCTAAAATTTTTACTGTTTCTAGTACTGATTTTTGGCAAATTGGATCGGCTTCGCCTACGGGTAGCAAGGTGTTAGAAAAAGCGATATTTAAAGAACCGAGATTTTGTTTTGTGGCGACGAGAAAAGAGGGATTTGGATCTTGTAACCAATAGGGATCTCCGGTAATATAACCGGACATGACATCGAGTAATGCTGCGGCATCAGCTACGGTATGGGCGATCGGCCCATTGACAGAAATTCCACTCAAGCGATCGCCTACTGGCGCAAAAGAAATCCGACCTCTAGAAGGTTTAATTCCCACCACACCGCAACAAAAAGCTGGGCCACGAATTGAACCACCACCATCGGAACCTTGCGCGATCGAACTTAATCCCGCTGCTACCGAAGCCGCTGCACCACCACTCGATCCACCAGGAGTATATTCTAAATTCCAAGGGTTTCTCGCCGGGGGAAAACCTAGCGGTTCTGTGTAAGGTAAAGAACCTAATTCCGAAGTAGCAGTTTTGCCCAAAATAGTAAAACCAGCTGCTTTAATTTTGCTGACAATGCCATCATCATAACTAGCAATTTGATTCATTAAAACTGGCGTACCATAAGTACAACGTACACCCACTACAGAAGTCAAATCTTTAATCGAAATTGTCACCCCAAAAAAAGGAGGCAAATTTTCCTTACTGACTGCTAATTGTTCAGTTTTCCCTTTCGCATCAGCTAACGCTTCCTCTGCGGTAACAGTAAAATAACTACCTAATTGAGGATTTAAATTTTGGATACGTTCCAAATAAACTTCCACTAATTCTAAAGGCGAAATTTCACCATTTTTAATTAGTTGCGCTTGTTCTAAAGCTGGAGTAAATGCTAAATCAATCTTATTCATGGTTATCACTTTTCAATCCAATGAACATAAAAAAGAGGGGAGATTTCCTTCCCTCTCAATAATTTTTGCTTGTCACTGAAATTAAACTTGCGAGCGATCGGTCAAAATCTCATAACCATTTTCTGTCACCAATACTGTATGCTCAAATTGAGCAGAAAGGGCATTATCCACAGTAACTGCCGTCCACTTATCCGACAGAGTGCGGGTAAACCGAGAACCAGCATTTACTATTGGTTCGATCGCTAAAGTCATCCCCGCCCGCAATTTCACATTCGGCATTTCACGAGTGCGGAAATTAAACACAGAAGGTTCTTCGTGCAGATTTCGACCTACACCATGTCCAGTAAAATCTTCCACAATAGTAAACCCATTCGCTTCCACATGGTCTTGAATTGCACCAGCAAGATCCATTAAATAATTACCTGCTTTCACTTGTTCAATACCTTTGTATAAAGCTTCTTCCGCTACTCGAATTAATTTAGCCGCTTCTGGTGCCACATTGCCCACACCAATAGTGATGCAAGAGTCACCATGAAAACCTTGAAAGTAAGCGCCCGTATCAACTTTTAAAACATCACCAGCGCGAATTACTTTTTTCGGATTAGGAATGCCATGTACTACTTCATTATTAACACTAGAGCAAATTGAAGCCGGAAATCCCATGTAACCTTTAAAACTGGGAGTTGCGCCCATTTCCCGAATCCGTTTTTCCGCGAAAGCATCGATGTCAGCTGTCGTCATTCCAGGTTCTACCATCAGAGAAATCTCTTTGAGTACCGTCGCCACAATTTTCGCTGCCTGTCGCATAATCTCAATCTCACGCTGCGACTTAATTTCAATACCTCTACGTTTTTTGTTGCTTGGTGCTGCTGGTGTTTGGGGGAGTATGTTGCTGAGAATGTTCATAAATTAACAGGTAGCTAAGGGTGGTAATTAAACTGTTAAGTAGACGGTAGCCAATATTGGGCAGTTGGTAAAAGTATATAGCCTGAAAGCTAAGATTTATAAAGATATCAACACAAAAATATATCTTACTTTCCCACTGCTCACTACCCACTACCTAGCTTGTGTTTGGCAGTTTATTATCTTGTCTTAATCTACGTTAACTGATATTGCAAGTTTTTAGCAGGTACGTTGTTGAGCTTTAGCGCTGAAGCGCAACAACGTACAAATTTTTACTCAGCAGTAATAATAATTTTCCCGGTCATTCCCGCTTCCGTATGTCCGGGAATAGGACAACGCAGGGAATAAGTCCCCGATTTTTCTGGGATTAATACCCATTCTGCGGTTGCGCCCGGTTTAAGTTCTAATTCGTTAATTGCGCCTTTAATTTCTACTTTCCCCGCTTCCACTTTTTGTGTCCAACTGTTATCAGCAAAGTCTTTAGCTGTGAAGTAATGTTTTTGCGGACTGGGATTATTTAAAACTAATTTGTAGCGGTTTCCGACAACTAGTTTAAGTTCGTTAGGAACAAATTTCAATTCGTTGGCAGTATTACCCAGATCGATGTTTACTATTTCTACATTAGTGGAGGTTGTAGCTGCGATCGCCGGAACCGGAAAAATCACCACTAAACAAACTACTAACCCTACCACTATCCAAAGAGTTTTTTGCAGGAAACCCAAAAGTTTAATCATCATTGTTTTAGGAGACTAGGGACTGGAGACTGGGGGACTAGTGCAGCGTGACAGAAATGATTCTCAGATCCTCGTTCCCAAGTTGAATCTGGGAACGAGGATCTGAGTCTACTTTTTCGCTGCCAAAGATGGGCCAGCAGTGACAATAATTAAATTATCAGGTCGCAGTAATTCTTTAGCAACTTTGTTCACTTCTTCAGTAGTCACAGCTTGAATTTGTTGGGGGAAATTGTGAATTTCTGAGATGTCTAAACCGTAAACTCGGTTCATTAAAATGGCACCAGACAAATTATCTGGATCTGCCAATTCTACAGCATAGCTTCTGGAAATAGAGTTTTTGGCATTCTCTACTTCTGCCTTTGTTACCCCTTGAGTGTGAACTTCTTGCAGCAAATTTAAGGTGCTAGTAATTGCTTTATTTGCGTCTTCTGGTGCAGTCTGCATATTAATTAAAAACAGACCTGGTTGTTGACCTGCGTTGAAGCTGCTATAAATGCCGTAAGTTAAACCTAAGCGATCGCGAATTTCCTCACCCAATCTACTAGCAAAAGCATCACCACCCAAAATGTGATTAAACACTATTGCTGTGTAGTAACGTGGATCTTTGCGGTTAATTGCCCGATAACCCATGAAGGTAATTGATTGAGATTTACCGGGAACTACTGGATTTAATTGTACAGTTTTTGCTGGCATTGGTACATCGGGAAAAGTTACTTCTGGGGGGTTTCCAGTTGCTTTCCATTTGCCAAATTGTTGTTGAATTAGCGATCGTGCTTTTGCTGAATCAAAATCTCCCATTAACACCAAAATCATCGTATCAGGACGATAATGCTGTTTGTAAAACTGCATAATTTCTGCACGAGTAATACTCCGCAAACTCTTAGTTGTGGGAAAAGCATAAAATGGATGATTTGGTGGATAAACTGTTTGTTGCAAAGTTTTAAATGCTAAAAATTCTGGGTCATCTTTACTTTGTTCCACTTCAGCAATTGCCGCTTCTCTGGTAATTTCTAATTGATCTGCTGGAAAAGTCGCATTTTGTACCACATCAGCTAAAGTGCTAATTAATGTTGGCAGATCGTTAGATAAACTACTGCCATCAATACTCACACCTTCCGCTGCTTCCTCAAAATCTAAATTAGCACCAATATTTTCTAAAGATTTGACGATCCCTAACACATTCTTAGTCTTAGTTCCATTCAGCAAATTTCCTGCCGTTAACCCCGCCAAACCTGACTTATTCAGTGGATCGAATTCCGTCCCAGCACGAATATAACCACTCAAAGTTACTGCGGGAGTACTTTTATCAGGTAACAACAATACCTGCATCCCATTATCTAAATTAAAAGACTCCGGTAACACTTTTTGAGTTGGTGTTTCCGAACTACTAGAAATTGGGGGAAGATACTTAGCAACTAACTCTGGATCTATTCGCCCACCAGAATTATAATTTCCTGAAGTTTGATGATTATTAATAGTTTGAGGCTTTACTTCTTCCCGTAATTGAGTAGGTTGAAAATAGCCCACCGTACTTTTAGCTGGAACCAGATACTTTTTCGCTACTCTTTGCACATCTGCCGCAGTAACTTTAGAAATTGCTGCCATCAAAGTATCAGTATGGCGATAATTACCTGTTGTAGTTATTGCCTCTCCCAATTGATAAGCTTGAGAATTAATATCTCGATTTTCTAAAATTGCCCCAGCGTTAAATTGCGCCTTTGCTCTTTTTAATTCCTCCGCCGTAACTCCTTGATTTTGCAAATTCGTAATTACTTGGCGAATCACAGTGGCAACTTTTTGGATTCTTTGATTAGGTGCAGCACTAGCAGAAAGTCCATACCAACCTATGTCCGCTAAAATAGAAACTTCCCCTTCTACACTGTTCGCAATTCCCGATTCTACTAAAGCTTCATACAATCTAGAACTGCGCCCTCCCGTTAACACATAATCCATTACTTGCAAAGCAGCTTCATCAGGATTACCTGCTTTTGGCAAAGGATACATTATTTGTAATAAAGGCGCACTTCCCGGTTCTTTTAACACAATAGGTGCTTTACTCTTATTAGTGGGAGAGGAATTGTTAACCGGAGTTGTTTGCTTTTCTAAAATCTTTTTCCTATCCGCTTCTCCCCGTTTGGGAAGGTTGCCAAATAACTCTTTAACTGTTTGTAAAGTGGGGTCTGTTTTAAAGTCTCCCACAATTACTAAAATGGCATTATCTGGACTGTAAAAAGTTTCGTAATAATACCGCACTTGTTCGAGTGTAAACTTTTGCACGTCCGCCTTTGTTCCACCCACAGGTAGACCATACATACTATTAGGAAAAGTCGCTTTGGCAACGGTACGATACAAGCGATATTCTGGGCTATTTTCGTAACCTTGCAATTCGGAAATTACTACTCTCTTTTCCCGTTCTAAATCTTGAGAATCTAACCGAGCATTTTGCATTCTATCTGCTTCTAAAGTTAGTAATGCTGTTAGTTTATCCCGTTCTACAGTGCCATAATAAGCTGTTTGATCGTAACCTGTAAAAGCGTTAGAATCACTTCCTAAAGCACTAAACAAATGTCCAAATTGAATGGGACGATCGATTGTCCCTTTGAATAACATATGTTCTAATTGGTGGGCAATACCGTTAACACCCGGTTCTTCATTCCGCGACCCTACTTTATACCAAACTTGAACTGTTACCACAGGTGCGCTATGTACTTCTTTTGTCAAAACGGTCAAACCATTTTCTAGTACAGTTTGGCGAACATTTTCGGTTAAATTAGGTGCTTGCGGCGGATTATTAAGTGCTAATTCAACGTTGGGTTTTAAATTTGGGGTTAGCAAGTCAGAACTAATAGTAGATTGGGTAGAAGTTGCGCCTCTGGCGAACATTAATGTTGTCCCCAGACAGAGACTAAAAATTAATCCGAACAGGCGATATTTACGCCACAATGATGAAAGAGACATAGTTTATTCGGCGAACAATATTGTTGTTGGTTGAATTAAGCAACAAGCTATTTGTTAATTTGCTGGAAGTTACTTTCTTCGCATTATCGGGTAACAGATCAGCATTTTACCAACTTTATGCTTATTTCTTGGGTTGCCAGAACAGTTTTTCGCCTTTAAACCACAAAATTCCTGATTGTTTTAATGTTTCTTATTAAGCAGTTGATGGTTAAGAAGGACTGAGAACTCTAATAAATTCTAAGGGTAATCCATCAGTATCAGCAATAAATGTTACTTCATAAACTTTATTACCGATCGCTTGCTGAGTGGGTTCTAAAAGCACTTTTAAGGGGGAGAGTTGTTCAGGTTGCTGGCGGGAAACCTCTGCAAAGCGTTCTTTTAAAGATGATAACCAACTGGGTAAGTCGGGGGTGGAATGGGTTAAATCAAAAGATAGATGGTAGTAACCGACGTAATGTTCGTTACCAAAAGCATCTGGCGCTGGGTGAGGTTCGGGAATTTGAATTAACTCGATGCGTCCGCCTAAACCTTCCATCCAACAAGCGAGGGTGTAACCTGTGGTGAAACGTTCGCAGACTGTAAAACCTAGCTGTTCGTAAAATGCGATCGCTCGGTGTATATTAGCAGTACGAATCGAAGCATGGTGCATGGGTTGGGGACTGGGGACTGGGGACTGGGGACTGGGGACAAGGGGACAAGGAGACAAGGAGACAAGGACAATTTATTCTCCTCTGCACCTCTGCGCCTCTGCCTTATACCACTACTCAAACAATCGGTAATAAGGATAACGCACGGGGACACCGGGTTCTTTTTCTAAATCAAAATTAATTACTTCCCAGCAGGGTTCCTCTTGAGGGTCGGGGCTAAAATCAACAGGTAAGCCGTAAAGTCTGGGTCGGGAAGAGTCCGACTGTCCGCGCCAAGGTGTACTTCGTTCTAAATAACCACTAATCAGTTCTTGGTAGCGACGGGCAATGATTACTCTAGTTGCCCGATAACCTTGAGTATATAAGCGATCGAGAGCTTCGTGAATTTCAAACCTAATTCCATCGGGATGGGTATGCTGACGATACCACTCATTATTCCACCGCCGCCATTGACGACCAGATTGCAGATGAATGAGTTCCCCATTTGTCGGGTTAGCCTCAAAAGCCCCATGACGCTGACACAAATAAGTATCCGTCAGTGTCAATGCCGGAATAATCTGACGACAGTGGGGACACTGAATTTCTGGGCCGAAAATTGGATATTGCAAACCTGGGCTGATCATGAAGTGAGTAATAACATTTTTTGCGGTGGAATGGGTACCAGTGGCTCTATTATAGCTGACATGAGGTATACAGGCATTTCATCAGGAACGATCGCAGATAGTGGAGAATATCAACCCCTTATTCCTTAGTTTGTCATCCTATTGGCCTACACCCGATTTGTCCAAGGCCGCTTTTATTGCCCCCAACGCCACAGTTATGGGTTGGCTACAAGTAGAATCGGGAGTAAGTATTTGGTACAACGCCGTAGTTCGCGCCGATGTGGAAAAAATCTTTATAGGTGAGTTTACCAATATTCAAGATGGCGCAATTTTACATGGCGACCCCGGACAACCTACAATTTTAGAAGATTACGTCACCGTTGGACATCGGGCGGTAGTCCATTCCGCCTACATAGAACGGGGCTGTTTAATTGGTATCGGCGCAGTAATTTTAGATGGAGTTAGAGTCGGCGCAGGTAGTTTAATTGGTGCAGGTTCTATTGTAACGAAAGATGTTCCCCCATTATCTTTAGTCGTCGGTGTTCCCGGTAAACGAGTCCGCGAAGTTTCCCCAGAAGAAGCCGAGGAATTAATCGTCCACGCCCAACGTTATCATAAGTTGGCTTTGGTTCACGCTGGCAAGGGTACAGATTTGGGTTTCCCTCCCCCTCTGTCACCATAAAAATTTGTTGTAACTCTGGAAATTTTGCCCACTTAATTGCAAAATATAAATTAAAGATGAAACCTGCTTCATAAAACTTTAAAAGAGGGGAAACAAACTATGGATTGGCGCGTGATTGTTGTATTAGCTCCTTTGGCAGTTGCAGGCGGTTGGGCTGTTTACAATATCGGTAAATATGCCATTGCTCAAGCACAAGCGTTTTTAAGCAAACAAGCCTAAGTTTGGTTGAATAACTAAAGTTAAATTACAAACCGTCTCCTTTTTGAGGGGCGGTTTGTTTAATTTAGGGTGATGCTATGGGTAAAAATCTTTAGACTGCTAACAAATTTTTGAATAAATTTTGCCTTCACCGATCTTTACAAAAATGACAGATAACAATTAATTTCAGAAATTAAGCTAATAGTTCATCTACGGAAACGCTAAAACCTGGTAGGATAATTTGGGTATTCACGGTTTTACCAGAAGTAAAGATAAGTTGTTGATTTTGAGTTACTACAATTACCCATTTATTATCAGGAAATATTAACCAAACTTCTTCTCCTCCCGATCGCAAATACTCTATAGCTCTAGCAATCACATCTTCTGCTAAGTCTGTCGGAGAAACGATTTCTGCACTTAAGGGGAAACTTTGCGGTAGGACAGTAGCTTCACCAAATTGCACTAATAGTTCAGGAGTTAAATAAGCAACATCTGGTTTGCGTCCTTGTTTGTTTGTCCGACAAGGCGCATCAGTATAAATTTCTCCTCCTTGTTCGCTAGAGTCTTTATAATTTCTCCAATAACTAGCTAATTTAGCTTGAATGCGACCATGTTTAAGGGTCATGTGGTTTTTCTCCAATAATTCTCCATTCACCCATTCCCGATCGCCAGGGTTTTCCATCCATTCCTCTAGGGAAATTTCTCTTGCTTCCACTGTTGCTGTTAACATCTGAATTACGCTCTCCTTATAATAATTTCCGCTATTCTTGCTTTTACTTACCATTATGTTAAGTCTTTTGACATGACAAATAATCAGGATTAAGCCCACAAGGGAGTACTGAGATAGCGTTCACCTGCACTAGGTTGAACGATCGCGATCAGTTTGCCTTGATTTGCCGATCGCTTTCCTACCTCCAATCCCGCATAAAGCGCCGCACCCGTTGAAATACCGCTAATGATACCTTCTTCTCTGGCTAACCTTCGCCCTAAATCGTAAGCCTGTTCATCGGTAACAGTGATTACTTCATCAATCAAATCAACGCGGAGAACATCGGGGATAAAGCCAGCACCAATTCCTTGCAGGTTGTGAAGTCCGGGGGATTTACTGCTCAGAACAGCACTGGTAACAGGTTCTACTGCGATAATTTGCAATTCGGGTTTTTGCTGTTTGAGATAACGTCCGGCACCAGTCAAAGTACCGCCTGTACCAACTCCTGTAACCAATAGATCGATTTTACCATCTGTATCGCGCCAGATTTCCGGCCCGGTAGTTTCATAATGAATTTTGGGATTAGCGGGATTGCTGAATTGTTGAGGAGAGAAGGCATTAGGGGTGGAAGCTAATAATTCGTTAGCTAGAGCGATCGCTCCTGCCATATCTAATACTGCCGGAGTTAGCATCACTTCTGCACCATAAGCTTGCACAATTTGTTGGCGTTCCCGGCTCATATTTTCCGGCATAGTTAGAATTAATCGATATCCTTTAGCCGCACATACCATTGCCAATCCAATACCTGTATTACCAGATGTCGCCTCTACAATAGTTGAGATCCCAGGTTGAATTAATCCGGCTTTTTCTGCTGTGACGATCATACTCACGGCAATTCGATCTTTTACTGATTTGGCTGGATTCATTCCTTCAAGTTTCAGGACAATATCTGCAAGGCAGCCAGATTGTTGAGGTAATCGCTGAAGTTTTACCAGAGATGTACAACCAATGACTTCAGTAATGTTGGTGTAAATACGCATTATGTTTTAGGCAATAAAGAAAGATTAAAATTAAGGAATTCAGTCTAGACCATTAACCAAAAACAGGCAATAGTCATGGCAGTTAATAACAGTAAATGCGGTAAATTACTCAGCCAAGAACCTTGGGTAATTCGCATGAGAAAATAAGCACTAAAAGCCAGACTAGAAAGCAGAATTACACCTTGAAGAAAGGCAGCAACATCAGGACTCCAGGTTAGGGTAGGTAAACCATTGCCGCTATAACCCAAAGTCCGAGCCAAAACTGGGAGAATTTGCCCTGCTTCTGTGATTCCTGATGGAATATAATGGGTAAGGTTGGTTCCCAAAGTAAAGGGAAGATAGGCGTAAATAACTGTTAGGTAATTGGGGAGACGACTATCAAAAACCCTAGCGATCGCATGAGTTAAATAAGTTAAAATTGCTGGAATACTTAAAAGTAAAATAACTACAGGTAAAGCAATCAGTAAATGCTCAGAATCGATCGCTAAATCCCCCAAACCAACAAGGCTCAAAATTTTGTCAGCATGGTGCATACAAGCTCCACCTAACAGTAGCAATAATAGCGCCACTTCTGCCCAAAATCCCTGATGCTGTGCGAGTAAATCTGCTGTGGGAAACCTTAAATTTAGTTGCACTGAACGGTTAGGACAAGCTTTCAGACAAGTCATACACAACACACAATCTCGGTTATCCTGCAATTGGGCGGGATGGGAATAGAGAGGACAGCCTTCGGTTTCTTGTCCTTCTGTGGGTAAAGCATCGGGAAAATTAACCGGAGTGGCAGGACTACCTTTGAAACAACCGAAGGTGCTACACTGACTACCGCAGACTTGTTGAGTCGATCGCAACTCGACAATTGCAAGTTTAGCAAACATCCCATTCATGCCTCCAATTGGGCACAAATAGCGACACCAAAGGCGACGCTCATAAATTAAACTACCAATAACTGCCCCAGCCGTAATTGCAATCAGTAACCAAGCCGAAAGATAGGCGGTGTGAGGTAAATCCCAAAGCTTTTCCCAAAGATAAATTATCACGAACCCCGCAAATAATACATAAGCACCCCAGCGATTTAACCATTTTGTAGGCCAAGGTAGCAATTTTCGTGGGAAAATCCACAGGGAGAGTCGGCGAATCAATTCTCCTGTAATCATAAATGGACAAACTGCACACCAAAGACGACCGACAAAGGGAAACAAAAATAAATAAACAGGCCACCACCAAGCCCAAAATAAGTTAAGAATGATGTTACTGCTGCGGTCTTGGGGACTGATGAAACCTGCGATCGTGACCGGAACAAAAATTACCATCATCACTACCCAAATTGCTGCGGGATACCAACGACTAAGAAGGAATTTTCGTAGCCAAGGCCATTGATTCAGCAGGTCAATTCTAAAGGTATTAGTATCTGATTGTACCGACCAAAGTACCTGTTCTGGTATAGTAGTTTGTTCTTTGGGGGTCATGGTAATTGCCCGCTTCAGAATTGCTGCTAATTCTGTCAGGTTTCCGGGATAGTTGTAGCTAATCAAACGCCGCAAATCTGCCCGATCGATTTCTAATTTTGGACGGCATTGCTCTTGGGAAAATTTTAAGAGAAAATAGTCGGCAAATTCGGGAATGTCTGCTTTCCGCTGTTGGAGGGTGAATAGTTTAATTTCGTTGACTTCGACCTCGGGGAGGTTGAGTTTATTGGGGGATGCTAAAATTAGTCTTACCCAAGATTGGATGGCTTGGCTTTCTAGGTTTTTGTCGGCAGAATTGGAAACTAAAAGTCCGGTTTTTAGGTAATCAATTAAGCGATCGCTATCTACTTTCGACAAAATTTGCACATTACTAATTAATAATGTACCCCGTTCTAAGAGTTCCAACACTCCTAAACATTTCCCAGTTTTTCCAAATAGCGGATCGGTGTTTAATTCACCTGTTTCAGTTTGGGACAATGTGGCGCAATCAATTTCCGCAAAGGGGTGGTTTGCTAGCCCGGAATGGGCATGAATCAAACTAGCTAAAAAGGTTTTTCCGGTTCCTGGTGCGGCTTGGAAAACTACGGGTTTTAAGTTTTTGGCTGCATTTTCTATCTGTTTCTTCAATTTTTGGGTGGCTTTACTACTGCCCAAAATCTCTTCTTCCTGGGGTATGGAATGCAAATAAGGTTGCAGTCCAGAAATTCGCAATTGTTCTTTGGTTGTGCGTTGGGCAAATTCTTTTAAATCTTGGGCTAAGAAGCTATTGATTGTTCCTTGAATTTCGGGATATTTACTGAGTAGTTGCTCAAAGTCTGAGCGCGATAAAAACAAAATCTCGCTTTTACTGATGGCGATCGCACTTGCTTGATAAGTACCATTTTCTGAATCGCCTATTAATGGAACATAACCAAACAATTCCCCGGCACTGCGATATTTAATATGAGATTTGCCAATCAAGGAAAGGCGGTAAATCTCCACTGAACCCCATTTGAGAAGATAAACTCCCACTGGGGTTTGACTTTCTTCGTAAATCGCTGTTGATGGTTCTATTTTCAAAAGTTGAAAGCATTGGGCGATCGCCTGCAATGTTTCATCTTTCAGTTTTCCCCAAATTCGATGAAAGCTTAACCAATCGCTACATTCCTTTACCAGTTCTTGATTTTGATTCTCTTGGGAAATTGGAGATGAGGGTTGTAGTGGTTCCGGGCAAATAGCTTTTTCACTTAATGTCGATCCAAGATTCATTTAACTCATCTCCTAATATAAGGAATCAGGCAGCTAGGTTGCTACAATTTCAGTTCATGGTCATGGCAAATCTAATTTCTGTGAACTGTCTTCAGTCCCAGATGTTTATCCTTTATTATCTAATTCTTTTACTATACTTCTGTTTAAACAGATTATCAATTATACTTTATTCTTTTCCCCGAAATGGCGACGGCTATCCAAGTTTCTGCACCGCAAATAACGTTGCCAATTACTATGGTGCGATCGTATACTATAATTCTGGCACAAGTCCCAAATTTATGATTTTTTACAACAGATATCCACAGATCAATCATAAAATCTTAGATATCTTTAGGTTTAGTCACAAACTTTTCTTAATCTCTTAACAAAGCTCTACCGTGTCAATCGATTCTCTTCTCGAACCTTTCCACCACTTTGGCGTTAATTTAGGTTTAGAACGCAGCGAAAACCTACTCGCTAATTTAGGCAATCCTCACCGTCAAGTTCCGATCGTCCATGTCGCTGGAACGAATGGTAAAGGTTCAGTTTGCGCCTATCTTTCTTCGGTGTTAACCGCCGATGGTTATCGCGTCGGTCGTTATATTTCTCCCCATTTGGTAAGTTGGAATGAACGCATTTGTATCAATGAAAAACCTATTCCTTTGGAAGAGTTAGAATCGTTAATTGTACAAGTAAAGTCTGCAATTAGTTTAGATACAGAATTTCCAACTCTGTTTGAGGTAATTACCGCCGCTGCTTGGTTATATTTTGCTCAACAAAAGGTGGATATTGCGGTGATTGAAGTGGGGTTGGGTGGTCGGTTGGATGCAACTAATGTTTGCGATCGCCCTTTAGTCACCGTCATCACTTCTATTAGTCGCGAACATTGGCAGGTTTTAGGTTCAACTTTGGCAGCGATCGCTGGCGAAAAAGCGGGGATTTTAAAACCTAATTGTCCGGCTGTTATCGGTCAGTTACCCCCGGACGCTATGGCAGTTGTAAAAAGGAAAATTCAAGAGTTAAATTGTCCTTCGGTTTTTCCAGAGGCGGCTAAGGAATTAAAAACCGCAGAGACGCAGAGAACAGAGGAAGAAAGATGGGTTGAGTATGAAGGAGTAAAGTTTCCTTTGGGTTTGTTGGGTGAGTTTCAACTTTCTAATTCGGCTTTGGCGATCGCTGCTCTTCAATTTCTTCAAAAACAAGGTTGGGAAATTTCTTCAGAAGCAATTGTTTCGGGAATGGGAAATGCTAAATGGCCTGGAAGAGTCCAATGGATTAATTGGCAAAATTATCCCATATTAATCGATGGTGCTCATAATCCGGCAGCTGCGATCGCTCTTCGTCACTATATTAATAGTCTCAATCCTCAATCAGTAACTTGGATTATCGGGATGCTTTCTACTAAAGATCATGCTGATGTCTTTCAAGCTTTACTTCAACCAAATGACCAATTACATCTCGTACCCGTTCCCGATCATTCTTCTGCTAATCCTGAATATTTAGCAACTCTCGCTCAACAGCTTTGTCCTCTATTAAGTTTAATCCAAACCTATCCCAATCTTTCCTCTGCTTTGGAAGTTGCTGTTCCTCAAAATCCAGGTTTAACTGTTTTATGTGGTTCTCTCTATCTACTCGGTTACTTCTTCCAACTTAGCCAAAAATCTCTCTGAAAATTCCCTTGCTAAACTCTTTCTTTTTCCCAGTTCTTGTCAATTTAGCAAATTTGCCTTATATTTGTTTCAAATATGGTTTAATAGGAATCTAACCAGTATATAAGAGCGCACAGATTTCCATTATTAAAATGTACACCAAAAAAACTGTTGTCGATCGCTTCTTTACGAATCTTTATGCTTTGTACGTTGTTGCGCTTTAGCGCTACTCATAAGAGCGCTAAAGCGCAACAACGTACCTAATTTTGATTCCATTCCGTTGCGGCATCAGCTAAAGCTTGTTTGATCGACTTTTGCCCCAACATCGCCGCTTGTAAATTATCGTAAATTAGCCGTTGCAGAACATTCACCTTCTTCATTGCTGGAATTAAAACCTCCGCTTGTTTCATTTGACTAGCACTAACCACACGCGCTCGATCGACAGTCGAAGAATCAGCAGCAACAGATTTAAAATAGGGATTGGCTAACGCCTTAACAGTAGAAGGTAAAACATTTGCTTCCTTAGCAAAAGCTAATTGATTTTGGTCATTAGTGACAAATAAAGCAAACTTCAAAGCAGCATCAGCTTCAGGAGTATTTCGGGGAATTACTAAATTCATTACCGCCACACTTCTCTTGCCAGTTTTCCCAGTAATTTGGGGCGCAATAGCCGAAACTTTAGCAATTTCCGGGGCATTCTTAGCAATGGTATTGAAGAATTCCGCACCAGTGACTAAAATTGCCGTTTCTCCAGCTTGGTAAAGTTCAATTCCTTTTCTATGACCTGCGGTTAAAACTTCCTTGGGCAACAAACCTTGTTTATATAAATCTACCCAATATTGAAAAGCTGCTTTTCCTTCAGGAGAATTAAACGCCGCTTTTCCTTGAGCATCTACTAACTTTACACCCATTTGCACGAAAGATTCCAACACTTCTGCTGAATCTTCGGGAACGAAAGTAATAAAAAAAGCGTACTTGCCCGTTTTTTCCTTTACTTGTTTCGCGACTTGTGCTAACTCGGCGTAAGTAACAGGAGGTTTACTAATACCTGCCCGTTGGAACAAATCTTTGTTATAAATAGTTATTTGAGTTGCTAAATACCAAGGAATGCCAAAGCTCTTACCGTTCAAGGTACTCGCTTGCCAAATATTTGGTAAATAAGACTGGCGTAAAGGTTGAGGAATTTTCTCATCTAATTCCAGCCAAGCATTACGGGCGGCTAATTGAGTGGCAAAAACCGGGTTTAAGTTTACTACATCCGGGGCAGTCTTGGCAGAAACCGCTGTTAAGATTTTGCTGGGCATATCATTCCAAGGGACATCTACCCAACGTACCTTAACACTTTTGTTTTCAGCCTCAAAAGTAGCGATTAGCTTGTTAAAGTAGTCTGTGAACTGCGGCTGTAACTGCATCGTCCAGAATTCCACTTCTTGACGACTTGATTTAGCTGGGTTATTGGTGACATTGCCAGTACTACAACTGACAATCCAACTGAGCAATAATCCTAACAAAGCAAACACACTTAAACGTTTCCAATTTTGATGTTGAATCATGTCAATCTCGATCGCACTTTCAAGACAAATGTGGTAATCCTAGACTAAATTGGGTAGCAGGTATATTAAATTTATCTCGATCGGTAATTATTCTCCTTGCGGTTGCTTTTAAAACTTGACACAAAACGGGCGACAACAGTGGTTAACTTCATCAGCAATTTATTTTCCAAGCGTAAACCAGGTATTGGCATTGAATTAGGCTCAGAAAGGGTAAATATTGCCCAACTGCGGAAACAAGGACATGGTTTTAAAATAACCACCTTACATTCGGTAGAGGTGCCAGAAGGAGTCTTTCAAGAAGGAATGATTACCGACCCACCAACGATGGCGGAAATCATTCAAACTGCATTGGCAGAAAAAAAGATTAAGGTGACAAAAGTTGCCAGTGCTGTACCGGGAGCAGCGGGAGCAATTGTCAGAATCATACCAGTTCCAGCGGAATTAGATGATAAAGAACTCCGCAGTATGGTATTAGATCATGAAGCAGGTTTGTATTTACCTTTTCCGCGAGAAGAAGCTGATGTAGATTATCAAAAACTCGGTTTCTTTACGGATGAGGATGGCATTGAAAAAGTGCAAGTGCTGTTAGCAGCAGTGCGGGAAGATGTAACCAATACTTACATTGAGACGTTTAAACAAGCTGGTTTAACTCTTGATGTTTTGGAGATTAATAGTTTTGCTTTGATTCGGACAATTCGGGAACAATTACGCCAATTTTCTCCGCAAGAAGCTGTGGTATTAGTAGATGTGGAATTTGAAAGTACAGAAATTGCGATTATTGTTGATGGGGTGCCGCAATTTTCACGGACTGTAGCGATCGGAATGTTCCAAATTCAAAGTGCGCTAAATCGGGCAATGAATTTACCTACTACCAGAAATACGGATTTCTTAAAAAGTATGACTATTCCTTCCACACCACCAGATAGCGTTCGCACTGGTTCGACGGGGATTAATCCGGGAATGGCAGCGATGCTGAGGGTATTGGGAGAATTAGCTGATGAATTACGCCGCTCGATCGATTTTTATTTAAATCAAAGTAACAACTTAGAAGTGGCACAATTACTATTAGCTGGACCCGGTGGTGGTATCGGTCAACTAGATGAATTTTTCACATCACGCTTGAGTTTGCCTACTATTCAAGTAGACCCCGTAGCAGCACTATCTTTGGAAGTGGGAGATGAAATTGCTCCCGTACAACGACCTGGTTTAGGTGTGGTTTTGGGTTTAGGACTTAGAGAGGTTTAAAAATGTACAGTTTAGATGTTAATTTTCTGAAAGATCGGCCTGAGTTTGCTAAATCAGAGCAGAGCAAACAAAAGAAAAAATTTACTGTCAGCGGTAAGGCACCATTATTTGCAGGTGTGGCAGTAGGGGTAATTTTCCCCTTAGCGGTACTTGGTGTTTGGTGGTGGCAAACCTCAGAGCAAAGTAACTTAGAAGCGAAAATTACTCAAGTTCAAGCTGATTTGGATAAAGCTGCTCAACAACAGGGACAATTACAAAAAGTTCGCCAAGAAACTGCTTTATACAAGCAACAAACTCAGGCATTAGCCAGCGTGTTCGAGCAAATTAGACCTTGGTCAGCAATGGTTAACGATATTAGCGAAAGAGTACCGCCAGGAGTTCAAATTACTTGTATTGCACAAGTTCCGGCTAGCGGTAACTCTTCTTCTAGTATTGGTTGTCAAAATGTCCCTAACCCACAAATAAGTTCTTCTTCCAGCAGTACGCCCACTCCTACTCCTAGTCCAACTAATGCTAGTACTACTCCAGTTTTACCTGCTGACAAATTAGAAATTACTGGGATAGCTACGTCATTTGATAATGTAAATGACTTGATGTTAACTTTACAGCGATCGGCCTTTTTAAACAACAAAGACACCCGCTTAATTACAGCTAAATTGATTGAAAATCCCATTAAAGTAGAACGTGATTCGAGTAAACCACCAGCGGATGGTAATAATTTTCAAATTCCCCCATTACCCAAAGTTGTACAATTTAAAATTCAGACTAGTCTGACTGATAAAACGGCTTCTCAATTACTAGCACAAATTGGTGGTTTGGGTGATTTAGGATTAACAACACGCATTGAAGCCCTGAAGAAACAAGGAGTTATTAAATAATGAGTAACGCTGATTTTGCCTTGGACGGCGCAGAACAACAGGCAAGTGAAAATGGTGGTTCTACTAGTCTTTTTGGTATTCAACTAACACCACCTGTAATTGGTGCTTTAATTGCAGTTTTAGGATTAGGTGTAGCTGGTTATATATTCTATAATTTTGTTATGCCAGTAATGGACAATAATAAGAAACTCAGAGGGGAACTAGCTCAAAAAGAATCAGAACTAAAAGCTCAAGAAAATTTTCCAGCATTAATGGAAAAAGCAGTTACTGAAAGAAATGAAGCCAAAAGACAAAGAAGTACAGTAGCAGCTTTATTCAGTAACGAACAAAGCTTAAAAACTTCGCTCCTCGATCTGAACAAGCGCGTTGAAGCTAGAAATAGCAACTTGAAGCCAGAAGACGTTAAGGCTAAATTAACTAGATTTGACCCTGACCCTGGTGCTTCTGGTATTGTTAATGATAGTGCTTTTGGTACCCAAGCAAATAATCAAATATACCGTCAGGTGTATGAGGTGGAAATGCAAGGGACTTTTCCCCAAACTAGAGATTTTCTGTTCGACTTAGAACGGCAGAAGAATCTATTAGCAATAAATAACTTTAAGACTTTGTTAGATGCTCCTTCTCAAAAATTAGTGGTGGATAAACAGCAGGGTCAAATAGTTCCCGTTCGCAAACAAGAAACCAGTGTTACAACTTCCTTTAGATTAAATATGCTCAGACCGCTGACTGAGCAAGAACAAAAGTCAGTGCAACCGCCAGCAGCTAAAGGTGCATCTCCAAGTCCGGGTGCATCTCCAAGTCCGGGTGCGTCTCCAAGTCCTAAGTAGGGCTTGCTGAAAAAGTCTGTTGGTGAGGGTAGGGACACGGCATTCAAAAGATAACGCAGGAGTTGTAAATATTATTGATGCTGTGTCCCTACAATTTGCCTGAAAAAGGCAAGGTTTTTGCGCTAAAAGATTGTGATAACCTTGCAATTATTACAGTAAAACCCTTGCATATCTTAACTTTCTACCTTTTTTCAGCAAGCCCTAAGTAGCTCTCTCTATTGCTTATTGTCAATTGAAGTGCTATAAGCGTAAATCAACAATAGCCATATAATATAGCCGGAGTCAGTCAACTTGTTATTGTGTGAGGAGGCAAGGTGAAGTATAATCAAGGACTCAGTGGATTGTTAGTTGGGGGAACAGCAGTTCTCTTAGCAACACAGCCTGTATGGGCGGCTCCGACTCAAGTTACAGGAGTACGAGTACAGCCAGTAGGTAATAGTATACAGGTAATATTAGATACGAAGGAAGGCGATCGCCCCCAAATATTTACCTTCAATCGCCAAAATCTTTTTGTAGCCGATATTACCAATACTCAGCTACGTTTACCCCAAGGTCAGCAATTTAGTCAGCAAAACCCCGCACCTGGGATTACTGCTATTACCGTAACTCAACTAGCACCTAACAGTATCCGGTTACAGGTTGTCGGGGCAAATGCTGCTCCTACAGGAGAAATTGCCGCTAAACAAAGCAAAGGCATTACCTTTAGCGTCAATATGGGCGGTAGTAGAGCCGCAGCCGCACCCGCAACACCAAATGCTGCCCCTGCTCCTAACAATCCCATCACCGCTCAAGCACCAGCGAATCAAACACCTTTAGTTCCTAATCCAACAATTACTTATGAAGGTGGCCCAGCACCAGCAGCAGGAGCCGTACAACCCATAAGTCCCGCCCCACCTTTTTTACCTAGAGCAGTTGCGCCCCCGGTGGGAGATATAGCGGTTTCGGAAGTAAATTCTGCTTCTAGCGTGATTGATTTGGGAACGGCAGAACGGGTACCCAGATTGCTATTACGCGATGCTCCCGTGCGAGAAGTGTTATCTTTGTTAGCCCGTGCTGCTAATCGCAACGTAGTATTTTTGACTCCACCACCAGGGGCGCAAGGACAGCAGGGACAACAACAAGGGCAACAAGGACAACAAGGCGCTGCCGCTACTCTAGAGTCCGCGATTTCTCTAGATATTGAAAATGAACCGCTACAAGATGTATTTAACTATGTATTGCGGATTACAGGGTTGCAAGCTAATCGCAGTGGGAATACGGTCTTTGTGGGAACTAATTTGCCGGAGGCTGCCAGTAACATTATTGTGCGGAGTCTGCGGCTGAATCAAATTCCCGCTGCAACTGCGGCTAACTTTTTAACGGCTCAAGGTGCGGAGACGCAGTTACCTATTGAACGGATACAAATCAATACCATTGGTGAAGGTGCGGCTGCCAGAACAGTAGAAATTAGAGAGCCAGATATTAAAGTGCTGCGAGCGCAAAGAGGTGTGGGGCCGTTAATTCTTTCCGGGTTGTCTGTACTGACTAACGAGCGATTAAACTCGATTACCTTAGTAGGCGACCCCCGGAAAGTAGAAATCGCTACTGCTTTCTTGAGCCAACTGGATGCCCGTCGTCGTCAAGTTGCAGTTAACGTCAAGATTATTGATGTCAACTTATTTAACTCGGATTTTGCTGGTTCTAGCTTCTCGTTTGGGGTTGGCGGAGCTTTCTTTACTTTCGATCAGGGAGCAGCAGCCCTTAACTTTGGTCGGCTAAGACCACCAACTATTACGGAAACTCAGGGTAGTACGTTTAGTCCGCCAGTAATTGGCGACCAAACCTTCTTGCCGAATACTAATACTCCAGCTGTGCCGTTTTTAGATGCTCAACCTAATGCACCATTTGGTCGTAGTACAGGTTTTCCAGCAGATTCAGGAACTTCCCAATTTCCTTTCGGTAACTTATCTCGTCCCCCATTTGGGACAAATGTTAATCCCTTACAACCAGGAACCAATGCTTCATCAGGGTTACAAAGTTTACCACAGCTGTTGCAGTTCCCCACTCGATTATTAGGATTTTTGCAAGCGCAAATCATCAATCAAAATGCGAAAATTTTGACAGACCCAACTTTGGTGATTCAAGAAGGCGAAAGGGCTACAGTTAGGCTGGGACAAGATGTAATTACCTCTCAGACAGTTCAAACTCAACCGGGTAGTCCTCCAACTACCACTGTTACTACCCAAAAAGAAATAGCTGGTTTAAACCTATTGGTAGAAGTTGAAAGAATTGATGATAATGGTTTTGTTACCTTAATCGTTAATCCCAGTATTAGTTCTCTAGCTGGTAGTCAAACGATTGGTGTAGGTCAAAACGCGACTACTATTGCTTTGCTTAATAGAAGGGATGTGTCAAGTGGAAGAATTCGTTTGCGAGATGCACAAACACTGATTTTGTCGGGTATTATTCAGGATCAAGACAGATCTGATGTGAGAAAAGTACCGCTTTTGGGTGATATTCCGATTCTGGGAGCGCTCTTTAGAAGGACACAACGAACCAATGTGCGTAATGAAGTGATTGTGTTGCTGACTCCTCAGATTATTGATGATTCAGGTAATGCGCCGTTTGGTTATCGTTACCGACCGAGCCCAGAGTTACAGCAATTGCTGCGGCAACGGGGTTTTAATCCGCCAAATAATAATCCGCAACCTTAAGTAGGGAAAAGGTGATTTTAATCTGCCGAATAATAAGCTGCAAGCTTATGTAGGGAAAAGGCGATCGCACGGAAAAATGGGGAAGTTTGGAAAAATTAATTTTTCGATGTTAATCTTCTCCATTTTTCGGTTGAATAGCTTCTAATCTTTGCTCGGTAAGTGTTTCAGGGCTTTTGATGCTGGGATTTCCCCAGGCAAAATAGGTGAAAAATCTAAGATTTTGCTTAAAAAACTCCTGAAATCCATATATCTTAAAGGTTTCACCATTCCATATTCAGCTTGTACACCTTAGAATAAGGCAGTGAAACATTGGGTAGATGGGCATTTCAGCGTTTTGTTTGTTGAACCCCTCTCTCTTTGCTGAGTGAATAGGAATTTTTAGGGAAACCTAAATTCATTCAGATGCCCCATGCCAAAGGGAATGGATGGGGTGAAAAGTCACCAAATGCTGATTTCTAAGGAGTTCAAGCAAGAACATGAACAAAGGTGAATTAGTTGACGTAATAGCTGAAAAAGCGAATGTAACCAAGAAACAAGCCGATGCCGTCCTGACAGCAGCCTTGGATGCGATCGTAGAAGCGGTTTCTTCTGGTGATAAGGTAACGCTAGTGGGTTTTGGTTCTTTTGAACCACGCCAACGGAAAGCTCGTGAAGGTCGAAACCCGAAAACTGGCGATAAAATGGAAATTCCAGAAACCAGAGTTCCGGCTTTTTCTCCAGGCAAACTGTTTAAGGAAAAGGTCGCGCCTCAATAATCGTCACAGGGACAGGTTCTTTGTTCAATCGACCATTGCATGGGGGGAATATTGCCTGGGCAGCTGCACTAGTAGGCTGTTCCCCTGATGCTATTTTAGATTTTTCCGCCAGTATCAATCCTTTAGGCCCTCCTGAGTCAGTCATTGCTGCGATTAAGTCACACTTACCAAAGCTGACAGCTTATCCTGACCCGGATTATCATCAGCTAAGGTTATCTTTGTCGGAGGTGCATCAAGTACCGCCTGATTGGATTCTTCCGGGTAATGGTTCGGCGGAATTACTGACTTGGGCTGGCTGGGATTTGTCTGTTTTGGAGCGGACTTTCCTGATTACGCCTGCTTTTAGTGATTACTGGCGGGCTCTTAAGGCGTTTAATGCCAGTGTTGTGGAATTACCTTTGCTGAGTGCTGGGGGAGAGGCGATCGGTCTGGAGTTTTTAGACTGGAAAAAATTAACTTCCTCGTCACTTAACAATGGTTTGCTGTTGAATAATCCGCACAATCCGACGGGTAAATTGTTTTGCAAAGAAACTATTGAGCCTTTGTTAGAAAGGTTTGCTTTGGTGGTGGTGGATGAAGCTTTTATGGATTTTTTGCCCCCGAACCGAGAGCAAAGTTTAATTCCTTTGGTGCGTGAGTTTCCGAATTTGGTGATTCTACGAAGTTTGACTAAATTCTACAGTTTACCTGGTCTAAGATTGGGGTATGCGATCGCACATCCCGATCGATTGAAACGTTGGCAAACTAGACGCGATCCTTGGCCTGTTAATGTTTTAGCAGCGGCAGCGGCAGCAGCGGCAATTAACGATCGAGTTTTTCAACAGCAAACTTGGAATTGGTTACAAGTTTCTGGCATTAAATTATTTCAAGGTTTAGCAGATCTTCCTGGTTTAAAACCTTACGAAAGTGCCGTTAATTTCTTGTTGGTAAAGTCGGCGGTGTCTAGTTGCTTACTGCAAGAAAAGTTACTTCAGGAAAGTCAAATTTTGATTCGTGATTGTTTGAGTTTTCCTGAGTTGGGCGATCGCTATTTTCGTATAGCAATACGTTCTCCAACTGATAACCAACGTTTAATTGCTGGTTTAGCAAAAATTCTATCATGAGGTAGAACTGAGATAAGAACACATTGAGGCAGAGCCTCTGTTTTTCGTTACCAGGTTCAACCTGGTAACGAGATCGCCGGAGGTTCTACCTCCTTACTCTGCAAGATCTGCAAGATCTGAGTAGAAGGCAGAAGGCAGAAGATAAAGATTTTATCACCTTGTCCCAAGAGTCCCTATGCTTGATTATGATTTAGTGGTAATTGGTGGTAGTCCGGCTGGAATTTATGCTGCTGTGAAAGCAACTAATTCTAATGCGCGAGTTGCTTTGGTAGCTTCTCCATTGTTCGGTTCTACTTGGTCAGAGTCTAGTTCTAAATATAATAAAGCTCTCACTTATATGGGAAAAGTGGCACGAATTCTAGAAAGTGCTGCTACGTTTGGTTGGTCGGAAAAGGAACAATTAAATAGAAGTTTGGAATTCGGAGAAAGTTTAAAGTGGGCGAAAGGAATAGTTGCTAGTTTGGATGAAAATTATTCTCCTGCTGTGTTGGCTTCTTTGGGTGTGGATGTGATTTTTGGGGAAGGGGAATTTTGTCGTCATGCTTCTGATATTGCTTTTGCGGTTAAAGATCAATATTTGCGATCGCGAAAATACTTAATTGCCATTAATTCTAGTCCAATTATTCCCGAAATTGAAGGGTTAGAAAGTGCTGGTTATCTGACTCCTGATAGCATTTGGCAATTGACAAATGTGGAACTACCAAAAAGCTTAATTGTGATTGGTAACGATTCGCTGGGTGTGGAATTAGCACAAACTTTTTCTCGGTTGGGAACGAAGGTTTCTTTAGTAGTTAGTAATTCTCGGATTTTAGCTAAGGAAGATGAGGAAGCGGCGCTGTTAATTCAGTCACAATTAGAGGCTGAAGGTATTCAAGTTTTTACGGAATATCATGTAAGTCAAGTTAGATGGTTACAAGATAAAAAGTGGATTCAAGCGGGGAATAGAGCGATCGATGCTGATGAAATTTTAATTGCTACTGAATTCCAGCCTAATACTACTGCTTTAAATTTAGATGCGGTGGGTGTCAAGTGCAACAATCATGGAATTATAGTTAACGCAAAACTCCAAACTACGAATCACCGAATTTATGCCTGTGGTGATGTTTTGGGTGGATATCGTTTTCCTCATATTGCTAATTATGAGGCACAAATAGCTTTAAAAAATATCCTCCGTTTCCCTGCTTCTCAAGTTGATTATCGCTGCATTCCTTGGGCAATTCTTTCCGATCCAGAATTAGCCAGGGTAGGTTTGACTGAAGCTCAAGCTAAACGCCGTTATGCTGATGTTTTGGTGACACGCCGCTATTTTAAAATGGTTGATAAGGCGCAAATTCGCGGTGAAATTACTGGTTTTTGTAAAATTATTACTCTGAGTAATGGTGAAATTCTCGGCGCTCATATTGTGGGTGCGGAAGCTAGCGAGTTAATTAATGTTTTTGCTTTGGCTATGCAACAAAATTTGAAGGTTAAGGCGATCGCAAATCTCACTCCCATCTTCCCAACTTTATCCGAAATTAACTGCCAAACTGCCGCCGATTGGCAAACTTACCACCAATTCCAAAACTCTTCTAAACCAAACTTCTGGGAAGGCTTTTTGAATTTAGTTCGCTCTTGGTTTAATTAATAAGGCAGAGGGTTCCAAGGAATGAAAAAATGCAAAATGTTATAAGCTTTTTGTATAGGTTAGCGAATGATAAAAGAGGCATAATTCGCTTGTGTTTGGGTGTTTTTTGGCGTATAATTTAGATAATGGGAATATTGATTAAAATAATATTTTTGCAAATATTCCCATTATTTAAATTATAAATTTAAATGGGCAAAAAAACAATCCCAAAAGCCGGAAAAATGAAAATTTTTTTGCTAAATTTAAGAATTTTTGCAACAATTTGATTAAAAGATGTGGTATGCAGGAAAGCTGATTAGGTCGGGGAAAATAGAGTTAGGAATAGACGATCCGGGATTACTTTATGGGGCGACAGTTTTCACGACTTTAAGAGTTTATCATCATTCGTTGGAGGATGGGAGAACGAATTGGAAAGGGCACCTGCGTCGCCTAAGCAACAGCATTCAAACATTTGGCTGGCAAGAACCAAATTGGGAGAGTATCAGACAAGGTGCAGAGATATTGCAGCGGGAGTTTCCCGTATTACGAATTACAATTTTTCCCGATGGTAGGGAGTGGATAGTGGGGCGATATTTGCCGGAAGATTTAGTCGAAAGACAACAACAGGGTATAGTTGCTTGGTTAGCAGAAGTAGCAGAATTTAGGCGTAGTTTAGCCGAACATAAAACGGGCAATTATTTAACTGCTTGGTTAGCATTGAGTCAAGCGAAAAAGTATGGAGCAAAGGAAGCGATCTTAATAGATGAATCTGGCAACTGGTTAGAAACGAGTACAGGAAATCTTTGGGGATGGCAAGATGGGAGATGGTGGACACCACCATTAACAGCGGGAATTTTACCAGGGTTAATGCGAGAGCAGTTAATCGATCGGCTGATAAGTCAGAATCAGATTGTAGAGGAAGAACCTTGGACACCCGATCGAGTATTGGGGATGGAAGCGATCGCCTATAGTAACAGTGTCGTCGAAGTCGTACCCATTCATAGAGTGGTGGGGAGCAGGGGAGCAGGGGAGAGAAGAATTTAAAACTCCCCCAACTACCCACTACCCACTACCCACTACCAAATTCTCATATTTGGACTGAAAAACCGGGACTTTTCATACCTGATATGTTGCGAATTTCTCAGATAGGTTAAGATAAATTAACATAAGAGTACGCAATGAAGCTGGAAAGATAAAAAAGCTTGGAGGATTGACCAAGAGTGAATAAGCAGTGGAGAAATGCAGGGCTATATGCACTGTTAGCCTTAGTAGTAGTTGCATTAGCAACGGCTTTTTTTGACAAACAACCCCAAACTAGAGAGACTTGGCGCTACAGCCAGTTGATCCAGGCAGTAGAAAATAAAAGAGTAGCAAAAGTTAGTATTAGTGCAGATCGATCGTTCGCCCGTCTGACAGATCCAGACGATCCGAAAGGCAAAACAGTTATAGTCAACCTCCCCAACGATCCAGATCTAATCAACTTTTTAACAAAGAACAACGTTGACATTTCAGTTTTACCACCAGCTGATGATGCTTTCTGGTTGCGAGCACTGAGCAGTTTATTTTTCCCGATTTTACTTTTAGTGGGACTGTTCTTTTTACTCAGACGCGCTCAAAATGGCCCGGGTTCGCAAGCGATGAACTTTGGGAAGTCGAAGGCGCGAGTGCAAATGGAACCACAAACTCAAGTAACTTTCGGGGATGTGGCAGGTATTGACCAAGCGAAGCTAGAACTTAATGAAGTTGTAGACTTTTTGAAGAATGCCGATCGCTTTACCGCAATTGGTGCAAAAATTCCCAAAGGCGTGCTCTTGGTTGGCCCTCCGGGAACTGGTAAAACTTTGTTAGCTCGTGCGGTAGCTGGTGAAGCGGGAGTTCCTTTCTTCAGTATTTCCGGTTCTGAGTTCGTAGAAATGTTCGTCGGTGTGGGTGCTTCCCGCGTCCGCGACTTGTTTGAACAAGCGAAAGCTAACGCACCTTGTATCGTATTTATTGATGAAATTGATGCGGTCGGTCGTCAGCGTGGTGCTGGTTTAGGCGGTGGTAATGATGAACGGGAACAAACCTTAAACCAATTACTTACGGAAATGGATGGTTTTGAAGGTAATACTGGCATCATTATTATTGCTGCTACTAACCGTCCTGATGTATTGGATGCAGCGTTACTGCGTCCGGGACGTTTCGATCGTCAAGTAGTGGTAGACCGTCCAGACTTTGCGGGACGTTTGGAAATTCTGAAAGTTCATGCTCGGGGCAAGACTTTGGCACAAGATGTAGACTTAGAAAGAATTGCCCGTCGGACTCCTGGGTTTACTGGTGCAGATTTGTCTAATTTGCTGAATGAAGCGGCAATTTTGGCAGCAAGACGCAATTTGACGGAAATCTCGATGGATGAAGTCAATGATGCGATCGATCGCGTGTTAGCAGGACCCGAAAAGAAAGACCGGATGATGAGCGAAAAACGCAAAGCAGTAGTAGCTTATCACGAAGCTGGTCACGCAGTAGTTGGTGCTTTAATGCCTGACTTTGACCCAGTACAAAAGATTAGCATTATTCCTCGCGGTCAAGCGGGTGGGATTACTTGGTTTACGCCCAGTGAAGATAGACTAGATTCTGGTTTATTGAGCCGTTCTTACCTGCAAAACCGGATGGCGATGCTGTTGGGTGGACGAGTAGCAGAAGAAATTGTCTTTGGTGAAGAAGAGGTGACTACTGGTGCTTCGAGTGACTTGCAGCAAGTTGCGCGGGTAGCACGTCAGATGGTGATGCGCTTTGGGATGAGCGATCGCGTCGGACAAGTTGCTCTCGGTCGTCAGCAAGGTAATATGTTTTTAGGCAGAGATATCATGTCAGAGCGTGATTTCTCCGAAGAAACAGCAGCGTTGGTAGATGAAGAAGTTCGCCTTTTAGTTGATGAAGCTTACAAACGAGCTAAGGATGTGTTAGTAAGTAACCGTTCCTTGCTGGATCATTTATCAGCTTTGTTAATTGAAAAAGAAACTGTAGACGCTGATGAATTACAAGAAATCTTGGCAAACAGCGATGTCAAAATGGCTTCTTTAGCTTAGTTAGTTTAAAGAGTGATTTAAAAGGGGTAATTCCGGTTTTTCCAGAATTACTCCTTTTTTTTGGCTATTGGGCAGGAAACAGAGAAGAGATGTAAAATGCTCTTTACAGGTTATAGGAACTAAACCGTGACTATTTGGGTAAACGAACAGATCGATCCATCAGGTATTATCTATTCTTGTATTGCTACTTGTAATGAAGAGCAAGCCAAAGATTGCCATAAATCATTTCAGGAGAACTTGACCGAAGAGCAGAAGTCCACAGGTTGGGTAGCGCGGATGCGAACTGTAGAATCATGGGAAGAAGTGCCTGTGAGTGCTTTGAAATTGAATTAATTTGGAAGGAACTATGAACCTTCAACTAAAAGACCTATATGAAACTGATTTTTATGCCTGGACTCAAAAACAAGCAGAATTATTACGTCAACGTAACCTAAATAATCTTGATTTTGAGAATCTGATTGAGGAAATAGAGTCGTTGGGTAAACAGCAACAGCAAGAATTAATAAGTAGATTAACTATCCTCATTGGTCATTTATTAAAGTGGGAATATCAGCTTACAAATAGGTCTAGAAGTTGGATTAGGACTATTAGAGAGCAGCGGAGACAAGTCACAAAAATCATCAAGAAAAACCCTAGCTTAAAATCGATGTTAGATGAAGCAATAAAAGAAGCTTACTCAGATGCAATAGACTTAGCTATTGACGAAACAGGGTTAGGTTTCAGAACTTTTCCCTCAGAAATTCCTTACACTTGGGAACAAATAGAAAACCAGAATTTTTACCCAGGATTACTTAATGATTCTGATAGAGATTTACTTGAACTTTATGGAATAGGTAATGAATGATGGTTGAGGTTGCGATCGCACACCAACCCATTCTAAAATCAAGAAACCCGAACGGCAAAAAGAATAAAGTTATGAAGCGAACTTTTACAGCAAGCGTATGGCAAGAGGGTAGTTGGTTTGTGGCTCAATGTTTAGAGGTTGATATTGCTAGCCAAGGCGAGACGGAAGCAGAAGCATTGAGTAATCTGAGTGAAGCTTTGTCGCTGCATTTTGAGCCACCTTTAGCCACTATCACTCCGCAAATGTAGTGTTATAATGTTACTCTCAACAGAGCGAGCAATTAATTCTATGATTGTAACTGACTTATTACCAATGCTGCAAAATTTATCCCGCGCTGATAAGCTACGAGTTATCGAGTTTTTGGCATCGGAATTGGCTAAAGAAGAAACTATTTCTACGCTCAAACATGGACAAACTTATGAAGTTTGGTCGCCTTATGATGCTTTTGAAGCTGAGAATATCCTGGGAAAAATGCTAGAGGAAGATCGGGCAAATCAAGATGCTTAATGCAGAAAGATACCCTTTTATTGAAAGGCGCAATGATTCAGGAGAAAGAGTTTTTGCGCCATATTTACCGATAACATTAAATTATCAAAATCTTTCTTTGCAGATATCTGGGCTATTGGATACTGGGGCTAGTGTTAATGTTTTGCCTTACGAAATTGGATTACAATTAGGGGCAGTTTGGGAGGAGCAGAAAATTTCAGTTTTATTAACAGGTAATTTGGCTCGATTTCCGGCGCGTGGTTTAATTGTATCAGCTACAATCGGTCAATTTACACCTGTTCGCTTGGCTTTTGCTTGGACACAAGCTAATAATGTTCCTTTGATTTTGGGGCGACAGAATTTCTTTGCCGAGTTTGATGTTTGTTTCTATGGTTCTTAGTTAGCTTTTGAAGTTTGTCCAAAGCAAAGTCGCTCAAATTAATTACTTAATTTATGAATTTTGAAATGTTTTCCGAAGTAACTTTAAAAGAAGATATTCCTGAATACAACTTACTCAAAGGAACTGCTGCAATTATAGTTGATTATTGTCCTAGACCGGAAGGGCAGGAAGATGGTTATGTTTTAGAAGTATTGAATGCAGAAGGCGAGGGATTTACAGTTGTTGCTTTGCCAGCTTCAAAAATTGAGTCTGTAGCGGTAACAGTTTAGATGTAAGTTGTTGTGTTTTAGTGCTAGGGAAAGTATCGATAGATTTCTTTTCGATTCAATACCCTAACGAAGATGGCTGTATTTTCATTTACTGCCATCCCAATTCTATATTCTCCAACCCGAATCCGATAATAGTTACCTTCTGCTTTCAGTTTTTTTACATTCCTCACCTCACTTAAACTATCAACCGTTTCAACTTCTTCTATTACCGCCTTAATTCTTTGCAACAATGCCTCATCGCGAAGATTACTTAAATCTTTTTCAAAACTTTTTCTAAATTCTACATTCATCCTTTACCTTCCAGAATTTTGAAAATTGCTTCTCTACTAACTGGTTCGGTATTTTCGCCTTCTTTAATAGCCTTTTCTAAGGCTAAGTCTTCTATCACTTCTGCTAATAAATCGGAAAATACTTCTTTCTGTTCTTGAATTAACTCAATAATTGCAGATTTAAGTATTTCTTTGAGTTTACTTTCGTCTAATGTAATCTCGGTCATATATTTTGCATATAAAGAGGATAGTTTGATAGTAACACAGGATTTTTCTATCTTTCCATCATTTTCTCTCTCATCCAACCGACAATATCTGCAATTAAATTTGGTTGAGTCGGTGAAAATGTTTGCAACCCAATTTCCCCGGTTTCCCACACTACACAAATCGCGCCATCAAATTTGCTCAAAGCTGTCAGAAATGTATCGCTAAATCCTGTGGGTGTGGCTGTGAGTGCTGTGGAATCGTAGCAGATGAAAAACAGGGGATTTTCGCGGCTTCGGCGCAGGTAATTCCAATAAAGTTTGAGTTTTTGCATTGTTTCTGGATACCCATTCTGCCACTCTGGACAATTTTGATTTAGCATCTGGTCGTAAATTTCTGGGGCGGGGTTTTCGGGGTCGATGATTTGGTGTGTGTCGATGCAAATTAGCTTTACTTTGCTGCATAATTCGGGTTGATTGTTAATAGCTTCGGTAAGGATTTGGGGTAAGTTTGCTATGTTGAGGTTTGCTGTTGCGGTGTTGGTAAGGGTGTCTTGGTGCCAAGCTTGATAGAAGTCGGGGTAGGGCAGATTTTGGGCGTAGTGCCAGAATAATTCGTAGCAGTGTCGATCAATTTGCTGAGAGTTGTTGAAGTTGTCTTTTAAAGTTTTGATGACGGCAAACTGCTTATTTGTCTCGATTTTCTTCAAGCTTACTGCCACTTGCCTACGGGTGTCATCATCAAGTTGGTCAGAACTCAGCAGTTGCACTAAAGCATCGATCGCATTTTGATTGCCTGGGTCAATGTACCCTAAGCTTTCTGCCACTTGCCAACGGGTGTCATCATCAAGTTGGTCAGAACTCAGCAGTTGCACTAAAGCATCGATCGCATTTTGATTGCCTGGGTCAATGTTCCCTAAGCTTTCTGCCACTTGCCTACGGGTGTAATGATCAAGTTGGTCAGAACTCAGCAGTTGCACTAAAGCATCGATCGCATTTTGATTGCCTTGACCAATGTTCCCTAAGCTTTTTGCCACTTGCCAACGGGTGTCATCATCAAGTTGGTCAGAACTCAGCAGTTGCACTAAAGCATCGATCGCTTTTTGATTGCCTTGACCAATGTTCCCTAAGCTTACTGCCACTTGCCTACGGGTGTCATCATCAAGTTGGTCAGAACTCAGCAGTTGCACTAAAGCATCGATCGCTTTTTGATTGCCTTGACCAATGTTCCCTAAGCTTACTGCCACTTGCCAACGGGTGTCATCATCAAGTTGGTCAGAACTCAGCAGTTGCACTAAAGCATCGATCGCATTTTGATTGCCTGGGTCAATGTTCCCTAAGCTTTCTGCCACTTGCCAACGGGTGTCATCATCAAGTTGGTCAGAACTCAGCAGTTGCACTAAAGCATCGATCGCTTTTTGATTGCCTTGACCAATGTTCCCTAAGCTTACTGCCACTTGCCAACGGGTGTCATCATCAAGTTGGTCAGAACTCAGCAGTTGCACTAAAGCATCGATCGCATTTTGATTGCCTTGACCAATGTTCCCTAAGCTTTTTGCCACTTGCCAACGGGTGTCATCATCAAGTTGGTCAGAACTCAGCAGTTGCACTAAAGCATCGATCGCATTTTGATTGCCTGGGTCAATGTTCCCTAAGCTTACTGCCACTTGCCTACGGGTGTAATGATCAAGTTGGTCAGAACTCAGCAGTTGCACTAAAGCATCGATCGCTTTTTGATTGCCTGGGTCAATGTTCCCTAAGCTTACTGCCACTTGCCAACGGGTGTCATGATCAAGTTGGTCAGAACTCAGCAGTTGCACTAAAGCATCGATCGCTTTTTGATTGCCTTGACCAATGTTCCCTAAGCTTACTGCCACTTGCCAACGGGTGTAATGATCAAGTTGGTCAGAACTCAGCAGTTGCACTAAAGCATCGATCGCTTTTTGATTGCCTTGACCAATGTTCCCTAAGCTTACTGCCACTTGCCTACGGGTGTAATGATCAAGTTGGTCAGAACTCAGCAGTTGCACTAAAGCATCGATCGCTTTTGGGCGCTGCGTCTGTTGGAAAGCTTCGTATGCACCATTAACGACTTGATAGAAAAATTTTACCCACTCTTGTTTTTCAGAATCGAAATAACCAAATACCCACCTAACAATTTGGCTTATTACTTCATCTATTTGGGAATAATTCTGAAACTCGGCAATTGCAGCAGCAGCTAAAAAATAGGCTCGATATTCATAATAAGCTTTATCTATCTTTAATAAATTGTGTTTTCTTGACAAAAAATCAAATTCTTTCCCATATAAATTGCACCATTCTCCACATCCGTCCTTAAAATAAACCAAAGCATCAATAAATTCCTCTTTCTGCTTTCCTTCTATCTCCCCTCGCCCCAACCACAGCAAAATTACCTCTCGCCACTGCCTCTCAAAAATGCGGTAACTGCAATCAGAAACCGGGGGAATTTGGTGAAGTAAGAAAAAGTGCCAATCCTCAATTGCACAAGCGGCGAAATATTCCTGAAACGTGGGATGGAAGAAAGCGTAAACAGGCTTTTTCGTGCGGGTATCCCTGTCAACTAAAACCAACCATCCCAATTCATCTGCTAAATTAAACCACACCTCCTTCATCTGCTCAATAGCAAAATCTTGCTCAATCCGAAACCGATTAACGCTTTCCATTGCCGCTAAAGCCAACTTTGCCAAAGCTTGTTGAATCTGTTTTTTATCCCTCTGGTTTAATACTGGCTGTTTCTTGGAGAATTCCTCTTGTTTCCACTCAAAAAAATAAGTGGTAAACTGCTCGTAAAGTGCCGCCTTCGTTTCGGGCAATTCCTGTTCGGGTACGCACCAAGACTGACACAACATCGACAACCGCAGGGGATTGCGTACCAGTTCTTTGATTCGCTCTTTTCCGGGTTCTTTTAACTGTGTTGTTAAGCGTTTTCCCTGTTCTCGCCAAAAAGTTTCATTGCCAGAATTGCGCCGTTTCTCATCCTGACTCGCCTCTTCAAACCACTGGCGAATAAACTCATCCACATCATCCGGTTCAAATTCCAATGTTTTATAAGTATCAAAATTTGTCAGGGTATTGCTAATCGCCGCATCCCAAACATTCAAACGACAAGTTAGCACCACCCGCGCCTTACCCACCCAGTCAGTCAGTTGTTCCCGAATTCTCGCCAACGCCTCCATAGGGGAAGTCGCCGCCATTTCATCCACCCCATCCAACAGCAACCACACTTTACCTGTTGCGAAAAGTTGCTTGAATGATTTTCTGATTTCTGGCGTGACATTTTCGGCTTCAAAATCGATAAATTGCAATGCTTTTGCCAGCCAATTATTGAGTAAATAATCGGCAATTGTGCTAGAACGTAAATCTGCCAAGCGAATACAAATCGGAAAATCCGGGGAATTTTTCGCCAAACGTTCTGCCAATTCTCCTAACAGCGTAGTTTTCCCCGCACCCGGTTCGCCAATAATCGCAATATGCTTGCCTTTTTCGGTGTGATTTTCGGCAATAACTTTCTGGAAAAAAGCATCATCTTTATAAGTTTCGACGATTTGCAGTTCTGGTTCTTTCTGCGGTGGCGAGTCTTCCCCTGTGGCGTTTTTTCTGGGGTTTGGTGTTTTGGGACGTTCCATTAATCCCAAGGGAACGTAAATATTTAATTCATATTGTTGTGCTGTTGCTTGGCGGCGTAGGTGTTGGGTTTCTAATACTTGGTTGCAGATTTCGCGCCAGTCAATATTATTAATACTGGGCTTTTTCTGACAATCAGGAAATTTTGTCTCCCATAACCATTTAAAAGCTTGCTCCCAAGGACTTTTACCTTTTGGCGATCGTCCTCTGTTGTTTTCATCAGATGATTTCCGAACTATTAAACAACCATTTTTTTCTAAAACATTACATATATTAGTCAACTCATCTTGGAGTTTCTGCGCCTTATCTTCTGGTTGTCCTGTCCAGTTAATAGAATTTGCAAGAGCAGTATTGTTTTGTCCTGCCTTACTCTCATCAAACCTATTCAAAAAAGTTTCTCGCGTATCACCAAAAAATTCGTATTGGGTAGCTAGTTCCTCCAGAAATCGGCGCTTTTCCTCCTGCAAGTCTTCCTGCGCTGCCATATAAGTAAACATTTTACAAATATTTTATTCGGATTCTAGCACATTAAATTAAGCCGTCATAATACTTATACAAAAAAATATAAAAATATTGTGCCGATTTAATTCTGTTTATTTCTATTTATCTGGAATTTGCTCCTAATTTTATGTCTATTTAAGCCATTCTACTCTCAAAGAGTAGTTAATTTTGGGCTTTGAGACAATGGTTAACAAACAGAAAAGGTCTGGAAAGTTAGTTCAAAAACTTATTGCTGTTTCCTTGATAATTCAGGCAATAATAATTGGAGTTAAAGGCAATATCGATGTGTTATCGGGGAAAAATCCAATCGATGTAATTCAATCAATGATCGCTCAAGGTATTGAGTTAATTATCAAAGCTTATAATGCGGAAAAAAGGATTGGTAAAAAGAGCGATCGCGCCAACAAACCCGGCGAATAGAATTCGCGGCTACACAAACAAAACCCGCCTGCGCGGGTTAAGAAAGTCCGCGCAGGCGGACTTGGTTTGTGTAGCCCCAGGTTTTAACCTGTGGGTGTTCTTTTTTTATAGATTTTTTGGTTCAATAGTTTCGATGATTTCTCCTGTTTGAGAGGTATCGTAACCGCCAAGGGAAATTAACTGAGAGTGAAGGCGTTGGTGTCCGAGAATGTTGAGGAATTGTTGCACGGGTTTTTCTTGCAAGTAATCTTTAATAATTACTAAATCGTATTGTGATTTATGTAGGGGTACAAATCCTAATCCAAAGGCGGTTGCTACTGCTTGAATACTAACTCCAGCATCAGCTTTGCCACTGGCAACTGTTCGCGCAACTGCAACATGACTATTAACAGTTTGGTTAAATCCTTTGACGGCAGTAAAGGGAATTTTGGCTTGATTTAGTAAGTATTCTAATAATTGGCGACTGCCAGAACCTAGTTCTCGGTTGACAATAGTAATTGGCGCGTTAGTTAAGTCTGCAACTGTTCTCAATCTTTTGGGATTTCCTGGTTGCACTAATAGTCCTTCTGACCAATAACCTAAGTTAATTAATACTAGTTTATGATTGGTCGAGATGTTTTTGATAAAGCTAATATTATGGGAGTTAGTTTCTGGATTATATAAGTGCATTCCGGCGATATGAACTTCGCCTCTGAGTAATCTTTCTAGTGCTTCCATGCTGTTGGCAAAACTCCAGTGAACTCGCAAATTGGGATACCATTGTTCTGCGACTTTTGCCCACAGGGAAAGTACTGGGGTACAGGCTGCGATCGCAACTGTCTGCTTAATCTTATCCTGAGAATCCCAAAGTTTGACAATGATTTTATTATCTTCTGTTTCTCGCCAACCTTCACCATCTGCGGGAATCATTTCTGTCCGAAATGCTTCTTCTCCTAACAATGGATAAGCAATTAATCTTCCCCCTACTTGCGCTAAATTCATTCTTAATTTCTGCGCTACGGGAACTGCTTGCGTAGCAATTGCTTCTATATCACTACACTCTTCTTGTAACCAAAATAAATCTTCTACTTGACATCCCAACACTTTTGCTAACCGTAAAGCTATTGTCGCTGAAGGGGCATATTGTCCAGATTCTACACCACTGATGGTTTGCCGGGAAACTCCGGCTATTTTCGCTAAATCCTGCTGACTCAAGCCTAAGCGGATACGAATTTGCTTTAAATTGTTACGTAGCTCACTCTCCGGCTTCATTACTGATTCCTTATAATCAAATTTTTTCTTAATTTCTAGACTTTGACAACATTAGCTTTCCTCAATTCACCGATCTGTTAAAAAAGTAACCATAAAAAAAGTATTACGATATACGCAAGTATTTCGTACAATGTGCTTAAATATTAGCATGACACGATTTCACCGCCTTGATGCGAGAAGCCTTACTGGTAAATAGATCCAGGTAAGGTTTTTCCCTCAATGTTGGTAAAATTGAAAAACTAAAAGAATAAACATTGTTATGTTTAGTAATCCTCTCCCTATTAGCGATCGATTTATTGGAGAGTAATTGATGTTAGTTTGGTTTGAAGTAAACGGTTATACAGTTTTGCTAGATTCAGATGTTGTGCCGGGAAAGGCAAAGTCTGAGCGGAGCAGTTATGGTGAGGTTTTGTTGAGCGATCGGCTGTTTCGATCGCTCAGAAGAATTAATCCTAATGTTCCCTCAATGGCAATTCAAGAAGCTATTAAAAAACTTAATTCTATTCCTGGTGATACGCCGCAAGAAAAAAACAATAACTTCCGCAATTTTTTGCTAAATGGGATGAATATATCTTACCAATTAGGTAAATATAAACTTTATAATGAACTGAAACTTGTAGATTATTCTAATATTCAAAAAAATGATTGGTTGGTAATTCAAAATTTTACAGTTTTCGAGGGAAAGGTTCGCTATTCACCGGAAATAGTGATTTTTATTAATGGATTGCCTATTGGTATAATCGATTTAATAGAAACTAGTTCTGATGCAACTCCCTTAAAAAGAAATTGCGGAAAAATCAAATTTTGTAACTATAAGTTACCAACAATTTTTTCTTATGTGCAAATTTTAGTAATTTCTAATGGCAATCAAGCCAGAGTTGGGAATCCTTACCTTAATTGCGAACAATTTATTCCTTGGCACAGTATATGTAGAGAAGAAAAGTTAATTAATGGAGTAACTGAATTAGAAATATTAATTCAGGATTTTTTTGATAAACGCTCTTTTTTTAAGTCAATGAAAGACTTTATTGAGTTTACCCAAATACAGATAGAGACCCTACCAAAAGAATGTAAATGTCGTTTATAGAAGGGGACTGGGGACTGGGGACTAGGGACTGGGACAGTTTTGAGTTAGGGAGAAAGTCCTGAATTTTAAGTTAAGCTGTTAAGCATTTAAACAGGGATAAGAGCATTACCTTTATTTTTAAGTTTTCGCTCCCATTTAATAATTAACTGTCCTTCATTTAAAAGTTGATGTAATAAATATTCTAATTCTTCGATTGATTTAAATAGTCGATTAGCAATAAATTCTTTTGTTGAATGCCAAACTAATTCAATTAAGTTATAATCCGGGCTATATTTCGGGAGAAACTCTAAATGAATATTGGGCATTTCAGCGGCAACTTTCTGGAGATATTCTGCCTTTTTATGAAAACTAGCATTGTCGAGAATTATCACTATTTTGGCTCCTTTTTCAGCAAATTCATCGGCTTCATTGCCAGCAGCTACCCATTCACCAATCAATTCTTGATAAAACAGTTTTAGCACTTGATAAAAACTTTCTGAATTGCTTTTATCCAGAAATTCCACAAACCTTTTCTTGTCGGAATACCTCAGCCCTCCCATTACATTAATCCGACCCTTTCTTCGATCTCCTCTCACCTCTTTTCGGCTACCTTTTTTACACCAATTCTTTCTTTTTATCACGCTTAAACTAAAACCGCTTTCGTCCCAAAACCATACTTGTAAACGTTCTGGATTCTCTTTTTCTATTTTTAAATATTCGGTTATCTTCTTTTTAAATTCTTTTCTTTTTTCCGGCTCTCGCTTTCCCTCTAAGCTGTACTTCGCCCAGAGGTAAACGAACTTTTTTTGCTCTAATATTCTCCTAACTTGCGACCCACTTAATTTTATTCCTGTCGTTTCTGCTAAATATGTTGCTAACCTTTGTGCCGTCCATCTGCCAAATTCGTATCCTAATTCTTTGGGTTCTTTATCTACTGTCTCTAATAATATTTCTCTATATTTATCTGTAGCTTTTTGATGATTACCCTTCATCCTTTCATCGACTAGGCTTTCTAGATTATCTGGATCTCCATGTACGCACCAATAAGATACTTTATTTATTGAACAGCCCAGAAATTCCGCTATTTTAGCTTGAGTTTTTCCATCATTTAGCAACAGTAACATCAGAATTCTTTCTCTAATGTTTCCATTTTCTTCTTCTTTTAGGGCTTTTTGTAGCTTCTCTACTTGTTCTAAGCTCAGATGATTCTTTGCTGGCATTTCCTGACTCATTTTGCTCGGTTGACTTTTCCATTTTACCCTATTTAAATGATTAACAGCTTATCTCCTCTGCTCCCCTGCTCCCCTGCTCCCCTGCTCCCCTGCTCCCCTGCTCCCCTGCTCCCCTGCTCCTCTTAAGAATTATGTTTGGGTAAACGCAGTCTCTTGGAACTGAGGGGACTGAGAATTTGGTTAAGCGAACGTAATTGTTCGGGTGTACCCATGCAAATTATTGCATCTCCGGGTGAGAGGAGTGTATCTGCTGTTGGACCTCCGATTAAGGTACCATCGGCGCGACGAATGGCGACTACTAAGGCACCGGATTGACTTCTTAGACGTGCGTCTTTTAAAGTTTGACCGACATAAGGACAAACTTGGGGATCTAGAAGAAATTCTTCCATGTAGAACGATCGATCTATCCCCGTCAAAATCCCATCAACAAAATCCATTACTTGTGGTCGTAAAGCCGCTGCTGCCATGCGTTTACCGCCTGTAATATAAGGAGAGACTACCGCATCTGCGCCGCCACGTTGTAACTTTTTCACCGCTTCTTCTGTGCTGGCGCGAGCGATCGTTCTTACCTCTGGATTAAGGGATTTTGCCGAAAGTACAGTATAAAGATTTTCCGCATCCGAAGGTAGTGCTGCCACTAAACAAATTGCTCGTTCAATACCAACTTTGAGCAAAGTTTCATCTAATGTCGCGTCACCTTGGATGGTTACATAACCCATTTCTCTGGCTGATTCTACAGAATCTAAATCTGAATCAACAATTATGAAAGAAATTCCCTCAGCTTGAAACTCCTGAGCAATTTGCTTGCCAGTGCGTCCATATCCACATAAGATGTAGTGTTCTGTTAAAGATTCAATCAAGCGTCCCTGTTGCCTCAGTTTTCTACCTTCTTGAAAATAACCTTGAATGATTGCTTCTGTAAATCTGTTTACAATGTAACCGATCGTAATGATTCCTAATCCAATTAAAACTATAGTAAATATTCGACCGCGACTTCCTAATGGTCTAGTTTCTCCATAGCCAACTGTGGCTAGGGTAATTACTGTCATGTAGATCGAGTCTAACCAATCCCATCCTTCAATAAACTTGTACCACAGCGTACCGAGTAGAAATATAGCAATGATGGCGATCGTTCCACCAGTTAGCTGTTTTTGTAGGCGTTCATACTTAACTTCAATAGTTGTTTGTGTCGATCTATTTTTAGAAATCACAGAAGTAGAAGCTCTTTGTTAGCTGTTTAATCATACACAACAGTAGAATACCAATTGCTCCGTTAAATAATTCGGCAAATTTTGCTGCTGGGGAAGAGTTTGTATTTTTAGGAATAACAAGGATAAATTGTTGCAGAAAGCACGACATAAATATTTAACCCAGAGTTACAATACCCAAATATGCAAAATTTTGGATCTTTGGTATATCCTGCAATAAAGGTTTGGTAGCCTCGATCGACCTAGCTGACAAACCAAACCAGTAAATTGCATCGGAAAAAGTTTTGAATTTAAGGATTGAGCAGTGAGCATAGAAGTTGTTGAAAAGTCTAAAGTAAATCCAGAGTCAGGAGCGCAGATGGATAAGTACGATCCCACGAACTTCGATCGATTTGTCATGTCCACTTATGGACGCTTTCCCTTAGTGTTGGAAAAAGGGGAAGGTAGTCGAGTGTGGGATAATGAAGGGCGCGAGTATTTGGATTTTGTCGCAGGAATTGCTACTTGTACCTTGGGACACGCACATCCGGTAATGGTAGAAGCTGTGACTAAGCAAATTAAAACCTTGCATCATGTTTCTAACCTTTATTACAATTCGCCGCAAGGTTTGCTGGCAAAATGGTTAGTAGAGCATTCTTGTGCCGATCGCGCTTTCTTCTGTAATTCTGGCGCAGAAGCCAACGAAGGCGCAATTAAATTAGCTCGGAAATATGCTCATACGGTTTTAAAAATTGAAGAACCTGTAATTTTGACCGCGAAAGCTAGTTTTCACGGACGGACTTTGGCGACAATTACTGCTACCGGACAAGAAAAGTATCAAAAGCATTTCGATCCCTTGGTGCCTGGATTTCATTATGTAGAATATAACGATATTTCAGCGATTAAAAATGCGATCGGAGATATCGACACCGGAGACAGAAGAGTAGCAGCAATTCTCTTAGAAGCATTACAAGGAGAAGGCGGAGTTCGTCCCGGAGAAAAAGAATATTTCCAAGAAATTCGCCAAATTTGTGATGACATTGGCATTCTTCTAATTATGGATGAAGTGCAAGTAGGAATGGGTCGCAGTGGCAAATTATGGGGATATGAAAATCTCGGAATTGAACCGGATATTTTCACTAGTGCCAAAGGTTTAGGTGGTGGAATTCCGATCGGTGCAATGTTGTGTAAATCCAAATGCGACATTTTCCAACCCGGAGAACACGCCAGCACATTCGGGGGAAATCCTTTCGCTTGTGCAGTTGCACTCGCTGTTTGTCAAACTTTGGAACAAGAAAACATTTTAGAAAATGTCCAACAACGTGGCGAACAACTGCGTGCAGGATTGAAAGAAATTGCCGTTCAATATCCCAAACAAATTACAGAAATTAGAGGTTGGGGTTTAATTAATGGCATGGAATTAAGGGCAGACAGTAAATTAACTTCTGCTGATGTAGTCAAAGAAGCAATGGCAGAAGGCTTATTATTAGTACCAGCAGGACAAAAAGTTGTCCGCTTTGTTCCCCCATTAATTGTAACTGCTTCAGAAATTGATTCAGCAGTACAAATTATCGGAAAAGCTATGGCAACTTTGACTGCCTAAGTACGTTGTTGCGCTTTAGCGGTACTCTTAATAAGAGCGCTAAAGCGCAACAACATACTTAATTATCACTACTACGAATTTTCCCATCTGGCATAGTAGTTCTTCTCAGAAAACTTCTGCTTAAATCAACGCCAACAACATTGGCATCTCGGAGAATTGTACCTATCAAAACAGTGCCACTTAAGTCAGCGTAACTGAGATCGGCACCTAATAAATTAGCGAAGTTTAGAAGACTTAATCTCATGTCAGCACCGCTTAAGTTAGCATTAGCTAAATGTGCTTGCTTAAGGTCAGCACCGACAATTATAGCTTGGCTTAAATTAACTTCCCTTAAGTCTGCTCTGACTAATCTAGCACCACTTAAGTTAGCTCCTTGTAAATTGGCACCAGCTAAATAGGCATTCCGCAAATCAGCATCTCTCAGGTCTAATTGACTTAGGTTAGCATCACTTAAATCACAACCGCGACATTGCTTAGTTTGTCGTAATATTTCTAAGTGTTGAAGATTAAAAGCATTCGCGGGAGTAGCCAAGCCAAGAATAGCGAACAAAACAATAAAAGCTATTTGTTTGATTGTCATATTTCTAACAAAGTAACTTTTAACAGCATAGCTTGATCCTTGCAATTTAAAAAGTCACTAGATCTCCTCACAGATCTAAAGCGGATGAAAATAGTCGTAGATTTGTTGTGCTAAACGCCAACCTATTCCGGGAACTTCGGCTAATTGTTTGACGGAGGCTTCGCGGATATAATCGATCGAGTGAAAATGCGCGAGTAATTGTTTTTGTCTTTGAAAACCTAAACCGGGAATTTCTTCTAAACGAGAACGACGCATTTTATCGCTTCTTTGTTGCCGATGGAATGTTACGGCAAATCGATGTGCTTCATCTCTTAATCTACGTAGTAATTGTACTCCTGGTTGTTCGGGGTCTGTTTGTAATGGTAAAGATTCGCCGGGAAGAAAGATTTCTTCGCGTTGTTTGGCTAAACTAACTACTCGCAAATCTTCTAATAAGTTCATTTCTTGGAGTGTTGCGACAACTGCGGAAAGTTGACCTTTTCCACCGTCTATCATGATTAAATCGGGCCAATCAGAATCAGCCTTTTCGGTTGATGAAATGTCGGTTTCTGCTGTTTTTGCATATTTGCGAAAGCGTCTTTGAATAACTTCGGCTAAACTGGCAAAGTCGTCAGAATGTCCGGCAGTGACGGTAGGGTTTTTAATTTTGTAATGTCGATAGTATTGTTTGGCTGGTAATCCATCAATAAATACTACTTGAGAGGCGACAGCATTTGAGCCTTGAATGTGGGAAATGTCGTATCCTTCGATGCGATGAGGTAAGTCTGGTAAATCGAGAATGTTGGCTAAATCTTGCAAAGCTTGGTTGTTACGATCGCTATTTTTCCGCGTCCGTTCCAGTTCATATTTAGCATTGCGTTCTACCATTTCGATCAGTTCGGCTTTGCTTTGTCTTTGGGGTGCAATAATGCTGACTTTTCTGCCTTTGCGATCGCTCAAATAATTCGCCAAAATTTCACTTTCTGGTAACTCATGCTGAACTAAAATTTCTGTGGGAATTTCCACTGATTCGGCATTTTGATAATGTTCTTCTAATACCCTTTGTAAAATTGCTCCTGCTGTACCCGATTTCGCTTCGGCTATAAATCCCAATCTTCCCACTAATCTCCCGGCGCGAATTTGAAATAGTTGAATACAAGCGTGTTGTTCGTCGGCGGCTAGAGCGATCGCATCTCGCGAAATACTATCATTGGGTAAGGAGACTTTTTGCGCTGCATTTAAAGATTTAATTCCCTCAATTTGATCCCGAATCCTTGCTGCTACTTCAAAGTTTAATTCCTCCGCAGCTTTCTGCATATTTTCTGTCAAAATATCAATTAATTCTTCTGTCCTTCCTTGAAACACCATCGCAATTTTTTGAATAGTTTTGCGATACTCTTCAGGAGTAATTAAACCTTGGCAAACTCCCGGACATCTGCCAATATCATAGTTTAAGCAAGTCCGGTCTTTAAATAAAGGTTGGGGACGCTGACGTAGGGGAAATAAACGTTTAGCTAATCGTAAGGTTGTCCGTAACAATCCTGAGTCAACAAATGGCCCATAATAACGGTCTTTTTCTTTGCCAATCCGCCGATTTCGAGTAATAAAAATTCTGGGATAATCTTCCGACCAAGTAATTAAAATATAGGGATATTTTTTATCATCTTTGAGTAAAACATTAAAATATGGCTGATGTTGCTTGACAAGATTTGCTTCTAAAGCTAAAGCTTCCGCTTCCGTGTCGGTGACGATGAATTCAATATCGATAATTTGACGCACCATCATGGCGATGCGATCGCTTAATCGCTGAGGATCGCGGAAGTAGGAACTGACACGCGATCGCAATTTTTTTGATTTACCGATGTACAGGGTGCGATCGTTCTCATCCTTCATAAAATAGACACCCGGTTCTTGGGGAATTTGCTTAAGGGATTTTTCTAAGCGTTCCGGGTCTTTTACCAATGGAAGAATTTTTGCAGAAGTAGTCATTTTATTTCGGATTTTATTTAGATTTATTCTATAGATTAGCCTGGTTGTTAAAACTCAGTTTACAGGTCTTCTACATGAATCTACAATGTCTCTTACTATGATAGAAACTTTATTTATAAACTGTTTATAGAGATTTGCTTTTTTTTCGGTAGTGTTACTTAATTTTGGTTAAAAGTGATAACACTTTTATTCCTAACCAAGATATTTTTTGAAAAATTTACACCTCTTAAAATTAAAAAGTTAAATTTATGAACAAATCAAAAAATTCCGAGAAATTACAGGTTAAATTAGAAAATAAATCCAGTCACGCCTTTTATTCACACAAGTAAATAATGGTTAAATTTATGTCTTTAGAAGACCTGAGAATCGAATATAGAGAAGCCTTAGATGAAACACTCAATCATCTAAATGCTGTAAATTTATTAGTGGCGCAAATTGAAACTAAAATGGAACAGGTGAGAGACTCTATGCAAAATCTCTGTCAAGTCGTTGAAAGAATGGTAGAAGAACGACAAGAACAATAGTAATAGATAAAAATTACTGCTCTGTTAAACCACCCAAAATTTCTTGAATTGCTTCGCGTAACAGAGAAAGATTGATTGGTTTAACAAAGTATTTTTTAGCCCCTAAATTTAAGGCACGTTGTTGGTCTGATTTAAACGCATAAGCGGAAATAACAATGATTGGGATCTGTCGATCGCTCGGAAAAGCTTGTATTTCCTGAAGTATGCTGTAACCATCAATGAAGGGAATTTTCAAGTCTAGTAAAATCAGGTTTGGTTGAAAAGTAGACAGGGCGGAGAAGAATGCAGCACCATCTGCGATCGCCAACACCTGATACCCCAAAAAACTCAAGTAATCACTTAGTAATTGTCGAGAAATATCATGGTCTTCAACCAGCAGAATACGACTAGATAAAAAAATTTGCCCCTTAGAGTGAATAACAAAGTCTTTTCCTGATTTTGCCATAATCTTAGCATAGTTAAAAATTTAGTTTATCTCTAGCAATGTCATTGCTGCTAATTTAGTAAAACATTAATATGCTCCCCCTGAAATAGCCGGGAGGCGGTCTGTTTGGAAGCATACTAAATTCGACTTAAATACCTCCATCATTTTTAGTCCATGTAGTCGCGTTCGTATAGCGCGTATTTCGATCGCCATAAGATATAGGAAGTAACTAACTTTCCCTAATATCCCTAAAATAAAAATCAAAAAATAATAGCTAATTGGCTATTGGCAATTAGCTATTACTCAGAGACTATGATGTACTGAAGAAAATCAGCAACCGACTAAGAAATCGCTTATCCAGCTTGTTGTTGTTTGCGCTTAGCTGCTAACAAACCACCCAAACCAATTAAACCGAAAACTACAGAAGGTTCTGGTACTGATGTAGCAGGAGGAACAACTCCTCTGAGTGCAACTTCGTAGTTACCGCTATGAGATAAACCATCAGCATAGAGGCCAGAATTGTTGGTTAAGCCAGATGCTGTAGCGTTGAAGCTGTAAAGGAATTGCTCAACACCACCATAGTTGACTTTGACTACTTCACTGACCTGGAAGCCATCTCTGATGAATGCGGCATAAGCTCCTAAGATAGGAGCATAGTAGGCTTTGGCATCGAAGTGACCTGCTAAACCAATCAAGAGGTCGCTACCGCTAGTGGTAATGTAGGAGATATTGGGGTCACTGCTGCGTTGGAAACCTTTTACCTGATCGCTTAAAAAGGCGTTGTAGGCTGCTTGGCGAACGAGGAAGCTGTTTCCAAAAGGCAAGCTTGCTGCCAAACCCGCAGCATTATAAAATTCGTTAAACCATCTATTAGCGAAGTTATCAGCACCATATAGTGTATCCAAGCTGGGGCCAAACCAATCTGTTGCGGTCAAGCTGCTGAGGGTGAGAGACCTACCTGCAACCGTACCTTCAATGTTGGTGCGGGCGTTAGATGTCAAATAGGTGGACAAGTTCACACCTTCGCTGGTAGCAAATAACTCAACGTTACCGCCTGGGGCGCTGCTGTTGCCTCCCAAGATAGCATCTAATCTGCTCATGTCGTTAGTCAGGCAGGTGCTGGTTGGCCCACAACTACCGTAGTTGTTGTCATAAAGCCAAGCATCGTTGTTACCTGTGATGCTGTAGGCGAAGCCAGGGGTTTGGGCGATCGCACTCATGCCAGCAGCTGAGGCAGCGATTAAAAACTTCTTCATAAAACTAGACATTTTTATTGATCTCCAGAATCTACAGTGTGTTTACAGTCGAGCCAACTACTAAGGATTGAGTGCTTGATTCTTATATAGATGCAATTTCTAAGTTTTTATAGATTGATTATGCACTCAGAGATTGCAGAAGACTTTGCTTTAATCCTAAGTTTATTCTACGCAAATACCAAACGGCAATAGGTGAAATTTATTTACATTTCACCTAAAGTTTCCATAAAGAATTCGGAAAAAAGAAGTTTTTTTTGTCAGTGATTTTACGGATACAAAAACTTAGAAATTCTCTTTACTGCTGTTTCTAAAATTTCTGGTTGATGTACTAAAGCAAATCTCACATAACCCTCACCAAATTTACCGAAACCTGCGCCCGGTGCTACGGCAACACCCGTATTTTCTACGAGTTTTGCAGCAAATGTGAGGGAATCACTAGCCCATGCTTCTGGTAGTTTTGCCCAAATATACATAGTTGCTGGTGGAGTTGGTACTTCCCAACCAATGCGATGTAGGGATTGGATAAAGGTGTCGCGTCGATCGCGCAAAATCGCCACATTTGATTTAACGTTATCTTGGGGGCCTGTTAACGCAGCGACAGCCCCATTTAAAATCCCTCGATATTGGTTAAAATCAACTGCGGCTTTGACTTGGCGTAAAGCTTTAATTAAAGCGGCATTACCAATCGCAAAACCGATGCGAAAACCACCCATGTTATAGGATTTCGACAGGGTAAAAAATTCGATCGAAACGGTTTTTTCTGGGTCAGCTTGGAAAATTGAAGGTGCAATGTTCTCCGTAAATACTAGATCCAAGTAAGGGAAATCATGTACTAACACCAAGTTATGTTGCTGACAGAAAGCCACTGCTTTTTGGAAGAATGATAGTGGTGCGATCGCAGTTGTCGGATTATGGGGATAACTTAATACCATCATTTTGGCTTGCGCTAAAACTGTTGATGGTACTTCTTCAAAAACAGGCAAAAATCCATTTTCTGCCCGCAATGGCATCGGGTAAATTTGACCGCTAGCTAGGTAAACACCTCCTGCATGAGAAGGATAACCAGGGTCTAAAAGTAGGGCAAAATCCCCTGGATTCAGGACTGCTAAAGGTAAATGGGCAGTTCCTTCTTGAGAACCAATTAAAGGTAAAACTTCGGTTTCTCGATCGACAGAAACCCCAAATTTTTTGGTGTACCAATCAGCAGCGGCTTGGCGAAAATCTCTAGTGCCGTGAAATAACAAATAACCGTGAGTGCTAGTATCTGTTAAAGCTTGCGCGATCGCTTCAGTAATATGATTAGCTGCGGGTAAATCCAAAGACCCCAAAGATAGATCGATAACTGACAAACCTGATGCCTTAGCTTTCGCTTTCGCCCGGTCCATATCAGCGAAAACATTATGTTGTAGCGGTTCTAAACGTTTAGCGAATTGCATATCCTAAAAATTTTACTTCGTTCATGATGTCATTAGACCCCTGGTAAAAATATTTTTAGTTAAAACTTAGTTCCGGGTTCAATGGGAAAGGATAAAAGATGGTAAATCTTTTATCCTTTCCCTTTTCCCTAACTTCTACAAGAAGTCTAGTTACTAATTTGACAGATGTTGTCTAGCAAAGTGGTGATTTTCTGTTTAGTTCCCCCATCGATTCCCTCAATAGATTCAATCAACTGACCATTTTTAAATAGCCTTAGTGCTGGAACTCCTTCCACTTCGTAGCGTTTCACTGCTATGGGGTTAGGATCTACTTCCATTTTGACTACTTTTAAGCGATCGCCATAAGTTTGGGCTACCGAATTAATTAATGGGGCCATCAGTCGGCATGGCCCACACCAATCTGCCCAGAAATATACCAATACTGGCTGTGTCGCTTTCAGCACTTCGGTTTCAAACACAGGATCGGAGATAGTTATCACGCTGCTCATAGCACACCCAACAACAGTCAATTATCAGCTTATCCCACTCAATCCCAAATCCAACAACTTTTTCTCAGGGCAGAGTGCGATCGCTAGTAGTTAATATTATATTTGCACCCAGATAAAATTTCAAAAACTCTTCATCAAAACTAAGTGGAAACACGAGAATCGGCTTGTAGATTATATGCTAGCGTGTGTGAGCGTGCATCTAAATATCACTTTCAGAGGGTGGTCTTGTCACAAAAATCAATTAAAAATCGACAGTATTAACTACTTATGTCGATCGCAGCATTCTGAATGATAAGTGATTAGCGGAAAAGCTGTGCAATTTACCTACTCCCTCTGAAAACAGTATTTACCTCAAAATTTTTTACTATTAACACCCACTTAAAGTTGGGAGGGAGTTTCCTGATGAGCAAATTTTCCATCAAGAACTATTGGCAAATAGGTTTGTTTTTAACGGCATTGAGTGGCACAGCTTTCATTAATGCAGGGTCAGCAAAAGCCGCAACCTTTTCCTTGGGAGGTTATACTTGGGATTCTGCTAACTCTGTTGTTGGTGGATCGATCGTTTCAGGCAGCCAAAACATCTCCGGTTTTGCAGCTTCTTTTGTAGAAAATCAAACAGTTGGTTCAATTTTAGGTTTTGGTTCCAATACCTCAGTAGACCTTGGTAATAGCACGAATCGTGGTGTAATTGAACTCAACTGGGGAGAAGGAAAGTCTTTAGCAAACGCAACTGGCAAAGACTTTGTAGTATACGAAAACGGTAGCGCCACGTTCGGTAATTTGGGGGGACCGGAAGCATTTGCCGTAGCCGTTCGCAAAGTTGGTCAGAACACTTTTAGCGAGTTTCTCTATCAATTTAGCAGTGGTTTTGAACCTAGTGTTTTTGCCACAGGTTTTGATTTAAGTGATTTTGGACTCGGTGAAAATGAAGAAATTGATGCCATCCGCATCATGAATTTAATTGCAACCGATAAAGTAAGTAATACTGACGGACAAGGTTTTGTGGGAGGTAACTTTGCCCCCCAAACAGGTTCCCAAGGATTCGGAAATTATGAGTCTGATAAGTTCGATGCTGATATTACTTATGTAGTCGGTCTAAATTCGCCAAAATCAGTACCCGAACCAACTTCTATTTTGAGTTTAGTAGCATTGGGTGCGATCGGTATTACTGCCAAATTAGTACGCAAAACATAGAGGATGTTTAAACCTAGATCCCCAACTTCTTAAAGAAGTCGGGGATCTAAATTTAACCTAAGAAGTTTTTTTCTTGGTAGTAGTGGTTTTAGTTGTCTTTTTGGCAGCGGTAGTTTTAGTTGCCGAACTAGTACCTTTACTACTAGTAGAAGACGTAGTTGATTTTTTCGACCTAGTAGTAGATTTGGTCGATTTTTTAGCAGCTAAAGCTTCCAGTGCTTTTTCCAAAGTAATACTTTCTACAGTTTCCCCTTCTGGAATTGCCGCATTAGTTTTACCATGCTTGATATAAGAACCATAAGGCCCTTCGTAGATATTTACTGGTTCATCATCGCTGGGATGATTGCCCAATTCTCGCAAAGGTGTTTTAGTTTTAGAACGAACACCACCTCTAGTTTTCTTGGGTTCAGCCAAGAGTTCTAAAGCCCGTTGCAAATCAATAGTTAATACATTGTCAGTCGCTTTTAAAGAACGAAAATCTTTTCCTTCTTTGCCTTGGTCGTGGACAATGTAAGGGCCAAAACGTCCTAGTCCAGCTTGAATTTTTGCCCCAGTTTCGGGGTGAATTCCGAGATTTCGAGGTAAAGCCAGTAAACCTAAAGCCATTTCTAAAGTCACGTCTTCTTGGTTAGTACCTTTTGGCAAAGAAGCACGTTTGGGCTTTTTGTTTTCTTCGGAAACTTCACCGAGTTGGACATAAGGGCCGTAGGTACCGATGAGAATAAAAATTGGTTCTCCGGTTTCTGGGTCGATGCCGAGTTTTTCTGGCCCTTCGGTTTTTTGCCGGAGGATAGTTTCTACTTGTTCTGGGTCTAAGTCTGCGGGTGTGAGGTCTTTGGGAATAGAAGCGGTTACTACACCATCGCCATTTTCGGCTTCGATGTAGGGGCCAAATTTGCCGATTCTGACTTTAGCGGCGAGGTTTTCTAGTTCTACGGTACGGGCTTCTGCGGGATCAATTTGACTTTCCCGTTCTTTGACTTGGGTTTCTAAGCCTTTTTCTCCCTGATAGAATTGCCGCAGGTAGGGTAGCCATTGGGCTTCACCTGTGGCGATGTCGTCTAGGGTTTGTTCCATTTGGGAGGTAAAGCTGGTATCTACTAAGTCGGGGAAGTGTTTTTCTAGGAGACTGGTGACGGCGAAGGCGGTGAAGGTGGGGATGAGGGCGTTGCCGTTCATTTGGGCGTAGCCGCGATCGATAATCGTACTGATAATACTCGCGTAAGTACTCGGACGACCAATACCTTCACTTTCTAAGGTTTTCACCAAAGATGCTTCCGTGTAACGGGCGGGGGGTTGAGTTTCGTGTCCAACGGCTTCGAGTTCCTTACATTCGGGATGATCTCCCACTTTTAATGGTGGCAGAATTACTTCTTGGTCTTCAATAGCCGCTTCTGGGTCGTCGGAACCTTCCACGTAAGCACGTAAGTATCCGGGAAAGTCGATGCGTTTACCTGTGGAACGGAAACCTGCATCTTCTACTTGCAAGTCTATGGTAATTAAAGTTTGGCGAGAGTCTGCCATTTGAGTGGCGACGGTACGCTTCCAAATTAAATCGTACAGTCGGAATTCTAAACCACTCAATCCGGTTTCTTGGGGAGTGCGGAAAGTGCTCCCGGCGGGACGGATGGCTTCGTGGGCTTCTTGTGCGCCTTTGCTTTTGGTGGTGTATTTGCGGGGTTGGGGGCTGAGGTATTGAGTCCCGTACATTTGTTCGACACAGTTGCGGGCAGCTGCGATCGCTTGTTCCGACAAATGCACCGAATCTGTCCGCATATAGGTAATATAGCCCTGCTCGTACAAACTTTGAGCAATCCGCATCGTGTCACGGGCGGAAAGGTGCAGTTTGCGGTTAGATTCCTGTTGTAATGTGGAAGTGGTAAAGGGCGGGGCAGGTTTGCGAGTAACTGGACGTTCTTCAATATTGCTAACAGTCCAAGTTTTGTCTAAAAGTCTTTCCCGCAAAGCCAAAGCTTCCGCTTCGTTCAGGACAACTACATTGCGTCCGACGATGATTTGCCCAGTAGTTTCGTCAAAATCACTGCCAGTGGCAACTTTTGTCCCAGCTAAAGTTACTAATTTGGCATCAAAAGGCGATTTTTCTTTTTCTAAAAGGGCTTTTAAATCCCAATAAGTTGCTTGATGGAAGGCGCGACGTTGACGTTCTCTGTTCACCAACAGACGAACCGAAACGGACTGAACTCTTCCCGCTGAAAGTCCCCAAGCGATTTTTTTCCAGAGTAGGGGCGAGAGGGTGTAACCTACGAGTCTGTCTAGGATGCGCCGAGTTTCTTGGGCGTGGACTAACTGTTCGTCGATGTCACGACAGTTTTTTAAGGCTTTGCGGATAGCGTCTTGGGTAATTTCGTGAAATACCATCCGCTTAATTGGAACTTTCGGTTTGAGAATTTGCTTTAAATGCCAGCTGATGCTTTCCCCCTCGCGGTCTTCGTCAGTCGCTAGTACTAGTTCGGTAGCTTCTTTCAGGGCATCTTGCAGTTGTTTGACTACTTTCTTTTTCTCTTTGGGGATCACATATAGGGGTTCAAAGTCTGCATCTACGTTTACCCCCAACTGTGCCCATTTTTCCCCTTTGACAGTTTCGGGTATTTCGTCAGCAGATGAGGGCAAGTCGCGGACGTGACCCATCGATGCTTCTACCCGGTAGTTGGAGGGGAGGAAGTTGCGAATGGTGCGTGCTTTGGTGGGTGATTCAACTATAACAAGGGTTGACATGAGAACTTACACAACAGCAGCTAGGCTAGAGAGTTCAATAAGCGAGTTTTTCAGGTAGAGGGCAGAAGGCAGAGGTGGGGAGGTGGGGAGGTGGGGAGGTGGGGGGAGTTGTCGATCGATATTAAGGAACTTCCCCCTATCCCCTTGTCCCCTTGTCTCCTTGTCCTCGCGTCTGTCTTCACCAACTACTTTTGACCATAATTTATTTATCTGGCTCTCCTATTTACACTTATATAGGATATGAATCACTACAATTTGATTTAATGTGCGATTTAAGCCTTGTGCGGTAAGGGTTTGAGGAATTTATTTTTGGTGAGGCAAGTTTGTTAACTTTCTTTGTTTTCTGTTTGCTGTTGGTCTGGAATTGCTGAGTTTGAGTGGGATACGGTTATGTTAGGTTAGCGCGATCGCTCTTGAGTAGGAAACTTTTACTTATGATATCTAAAATCTTGATTTGGGGCAGGGTTTACGACAGGATTTAGCTAGAATGTTTGGCGATCGCATCATCGAAAAAACTGCTCAAGTGCTATCTCGACACATTGATTCTGAAGAGGAAATCTCTAGTATTATTCAAGAAATTCAAGGGGAAATTATGCCCAAAAATCGCTGATTGGTAAAGTTGAATTCGGCGTTGGGGAGCAATTTTAGGTATAAGTCTTAACCAATACTAACTGTAGATTGGGGTTTATCTGTGGAATCTCAATACCAGGAAAAAGGAAATTTTGTTGAATATGTGACGTAGAACGCAATAATATTAAGTGTCCTGGTCTGTATGGCTAATCTCCAAATTTATAAGATCTATGAGTTTTGCTGAACTTGCAGCACAGCTAAATGCTGGAACAATTTTGCCGGAGTCAATTGTCATTGCCACTCTGATTGTAGTGTTAATGGTTGACTTAATCGTGGGGCGAACTTCTACACGCTGGACTCCTTATCTAGCAGTCGCAGGTTTACTCGCTTCGGTTGTGGCGCTTTTCTATCAATGGGATATCACTAACCCTACCTCTTTTTTGGGCGGGTTTAATGGTGATGCCTTAAGTGTAGTGTTTCGTGGCATTATCGCTTTGTCCGCAGCTGTGACAATTTTAATGTCGATTAGCTACATTGAGCAATCAGGGACTTCTTTAGGGGAGTTTGTGGGAATTTTACTCACGGCGACTATTGGAGGAATGTTTCTCTCTGGCGCAAATGAGTTGGTGATGATTTTCATCAGCTTGGAAACTTTGAGTATTTCCTCGTACTTACTCACAGGTTACACTAAGCGCGACCCTCGTTCTAATGAAGCGGCGTTAAAATATCTGTTGATTGGCGCTTCTAGTACGGCAATTTTCCTCTATGGTATATCTTTGTTGTATGGCTTGTCCGGTGGGGAAACTAAGCTGAGTGCGATCGCTGCTGGGTTGGCTGCTGGTAGTGGTCAATCTTTGGCTTTGGTAATTGCTTTAGTATTCGCTATTGCGGGTATCGCGTTTAAAATTTCGGCTGTACCTTTCCACCAATGGACACCTGATGTTTATGAAGGTTCTCCGACTCCGGTAGTTGCTTTCCTTTCGGTTGGTTCAAAAGCTGCTGGGTTTGCTTTAGCAATTCGCTTAATGGTAACAGCTTTCCCCTTAGTTAGCGAGCAGTGGCATTTCATTTTTACCGCCCTTGCTATTTTAAGCATGGTGTTAGGAAATGTGGTGGCTTTGACGCAAACTAGTATGAAGAGATTGTTGGCTTATTCTTCGATCGCTCAAGCTGGTTTTGTCATGTTAGGATTAATCGCTGGCACAGAAGCAGGTTACTCTAGCATGGTATTTTATATGTTGGTTTACCTGTTCATGAATTTGTGCGGTTTTACCTGTGTAATTCTCTTTTCTCTGCGGACGGGAACTGACCAAATTAGTGAATATTCTGGGTTGTACCAAAAAGATCCTTTGTTGACTTTGGGTTTGAGTTTGTCTCTACTTTCTTTAGGTGGAATTCCGCCTTTGGCTGGATTTTTTGGGAAATTGTATCTGTTTTGGGCTGGTTGGCAAGCTGGTCTTTACCTGTTAGTTTTGTTAGGTTTAATTACCAGTGTGGTTTCAATTTACTACTACATTCGGGTAGTGAAAATGATGGTAGTAAAAGAACCTCAAGAAATGTCCGATGCAGTGAAAAATTATCCAGCTATTACTTGGAATTTGTCAGGAATGCGGGCTTTACAAGTGGGTTTAGTGGTAACTTTGATTGGTACTTCTTTGGCTGGTATTTTGTCAAATCCGTTGTTTAATTTGGCTAATGGTTCGGTTGCTAAAACTAAAATGTTGCAATCAGCTGTAATTACTTCTCAGGTGGCTGAAGTTAACACTCAGTTATCAGCCTTAAACAAGGATTAATAATTGAGAATAGGGAGAGAATTTTTTTAATTTGAATTTTAAATATCTCTCCCTATTCCTTTGTTATTTGGACAAAGTTAATTTGTTGGTTGTTAGCAATACAGGTATTATCTGCAATTTTACTGGCAGTATCAAAGGGCAAGATGTCATGTCAAATCTACCTTTGTATTTAAGAGTTTTGTTATTATTTGTGATTTGGATAATGACGATCGCTCTATTACTAGCCACTGTTATTAAGGAACAGTTAGGTAACGCTGAATGGCGAAATAATTCAGGATTTTTAAATCATCCTTTGCGGCGAAAAGTAATAAACTTTTTGGTGCGATCGGGCGTAACTTTCGGTTTAAAATTATTCTTTATTATCATCACATTATGGTTTATAGTTCAAACTTTACTCAAAGCTTATAAATTAACTCAACCAGGGGCTTTTCTCTCTGATTTTCGCTGGTATTATGTAGCTAGTAAAATGGTACTAGAAGGTTTGAATCTCTATCAGCCAGAAACATTTGTAAACTATTTTATTCAGGTAGTAACTCCCAGAAATGCAATGCCATTTGTTTATCCACCTAATATTATTCCCCTAATTTTACCTCTGGGCTACTTCTCCAGTTACTATGCTTCTACGATTTGGGTTATTGCCAACCTACTGGCAATAATTTTAAGCATCTGGGGTAGCGTTCATCTGATAGATTCTCCCAGGAAAAATTGGCAGGTAATTGGCGCAATTATTTGTTTTCTAGTCTATGGAACAACTTACAGTTTAATTGTCGGTAATATTGCTTTGATTGTCTCTGCTTTAGTTATTTGGTCAATTGTTCAAGCAAAAAAAGGCAGAAGTATTTTAGCTGGAATCTTACTAGGTATTAGCGCTATCAAGCCAACATTAGCTGTTTTATTTATCTTATATTTTTTATTTAAAAGGCGATTTAAATTAGTCATTGTTTGTGGGATGACAGCAGTTATAATGACTGGAATTGGATTAGTAATGACTGGTAATTCAATCCCAGAATTTATCCACTTATATAAACAAGGCTATGAATTATTTTTTCAACATTTCTATAATGCTCCTAACAAATCCTATGGAAGAATAGATGCTGTTGTCATAGGCTACAGACTATTTACAAATAATATAATTATGGCAAAATTAACGTCAAATTTAATTGTAATTATAGCCAGTTGTTTAATTTGTTTTTATATTTATAGACGGAATAAAAGTATTAGATTTGTGAAAGAGATATCTTTATCAGAGATAAGTTTGATTGCCTGTTTAAGTGTATTATACACTTATTCTCAAGGCTCAAATTCATCAATATTAGTATTATGTGGGGTATTTTTTATAAATGAACTGTTGACAGTAGTAAAAAACAATAATCTTACTCTTCAATGGATCTCTTTGTGGAGTGGAGGATTTTTTTGCCTGTTGATTCACACTAGTATTGGTTATAATCTACTCACTCCTGCTTGGAAACCAAGTACATCTCCTATAAGTTTGAGTTTAATTTATAAACAAACAATTGCCGCTAGTCCCAGTTACGCTATAGTAGGATTGAGCTTCTTTATTTTAGCAATTGCTCACTTGAGTCTAAACAAAGCAAAAGACGAATTATTAGTTGGAAATGAAAATTGATAAAGTCACTTTATATAGATAATCAACCTATAGGGGCGATCGCAACTACTCCCACTGCTGCTAAACTTTTGTTACCTGTTTGTCAGGCAATAAATGCAACCCTTTGGGTTCCAGAATCTTTAAGGGAAATTAAGGGAACTGAAGTTTATCATGGTTCTTTAAGCTCACATCTTGCTAATATTTGGTCGCAATATCGCGGTTTTATTTTCGGTTTGGCAACAGGCGCTGTTGTGAGGTTAATTGCACCTTTATTGAAAGATAAATCTGTCGATCCGGCAGTAATTGTGATTGATGAAAATGGTAAATTTGTAATTAGTTTATGTGGTGGTCATCAAGGTGGTGCCGATCGGTTGACGAGAGCGATCGCACTTCAACTAAATGCTACCCCAATTTTAACTGGTGCGTCTAATGGTTTGGGTTTACCTGCTATTGATTTGTTGGGTGTTCCTTTTGGTTGGAATAAAGGCGCAGGTGATTGGACAAAAGTCGCTGCTACTATTGCCAGAAATGAACCTGTTCAAGTAATCCAAGAAGTCGGTTCTACTCTCTGGCAAAATCATCTCCCCAAAGGTCATCCTTTCTATTTTGAAAATACAGAAAACCAACTACCAACTACCAACTACCAACTACCAAAAGCCAGAATTTGGATTAGTTTCACCCAAAGAAGGTTTTCTCCTGATTCAGATTTACCGAAAGTACAATGGCATCCGCGAGTTTTATGGTTAGGAATTGGTTGTGAAAGAGGCAGTTCTAAAAAGTTAATTGAAAGTGCAATTAAACAGGTTTGTCAAAGGTATCATTTGGCGGAAGGTGCGATCGCCGGAATTGCTACAATTGATATTAAAGCTGATGAAGTCGGTTTAATCGAAGTTTGTCGGGAAAAAAATTGGCCTTTAAAAACTTTTTCGGCGGAAGTTTTAGGTAAAATTAATGTACCCAATCCTTCAACGATTGTCGCGGCGGAAGTGGGAACTCCTAGTGTGGCGGAAGCTGCGGCGATTTGTGCGGTTGGGGACTGGGGACCGCCATCGATTGGGGATTGGGGAGAGGGATTTTCGAGTGCTAGTTTATTAGTCAAAAAACAAATTTTTCGTCTTGAAGGAGAACGTGGGGCTGTGACAATTGCTGTGGGATTATCAGAGAAGGAATATAGCGATCGCACTGGGAAAATTTTACTAATTGGTACGGGGCCAGGTCAATTAGAACAAATGACTATTGCTGCACAAATGGCAATTTCTCAAGCTGATGCTGTGGTTGGTTATACTTTATATATTGACTTGATTTCCCCTTTATTAAAACCAGGTCAAATTGTGGAATCTTTGCCCATTACTCAGGAAGTGGAAAGGGCAAAAAGAGCGATCGAATTAGCAGATAAAGGTTTAACTGTTGCGGTCATTTCTTCAGGAGATTCCGGCATTTATGGGATGGCGGGTTTAGTATTAGAAGAACTGCAAGCACATGGTTGGGATGGGCAAGTTCCGGGCGTGCAAGTGTTTCCCGGAATCACGGCTTTACAAGCTGCGGCTTCTTTGGTAGGTGCGCCGTTAATGCACGATTTTTGCGCTGTTAGTTTGAGCGATTTATTAACGCCTTGGGAGGTAATTGAAAAGCGGTTAATTGCAGCAGCAGAAGCGGATTTTGTCACAGCTTTATATAATCCGAAATCCCAAACTCGGACAGAACAAATTGCTTTTGCCCAACAGATTTTTTTAAAGTATCGTAATCCAGCTACACCAGTGGCGATCGTCCGTTCCGCTTATCGAGAAACCCAAGAAATTACGATTACTACTTTAGAAAAGTTGCTGGAAAGCTCGATCGATATGTTGACAATTGTGTTAATTGGTAATTCAAATACGCGGGTTCATGGCGAATGGATGATTACGCCAAGGGGTTACAAAGTCGAGGGAATTGAATACAGCGATTTGTAGATAATGTAGGGTGCGTTAGTGATAACGTAACGCACCATCCCATTACAAAAAACTGAGCAAAAAAGCTTCTAATTCTGCCCATTCTTGTTGAGTAATTATGTTATAAATAACTTCTTGTTTCTCGTTGGGTGTGTAGAAGCGATAATATCTTGAATCTATTTTTCGGACGTAAATCAAAGGAACATTGACAGAGGCGAGGAGTTTAGCTTTTTTGCGATCGCGCAACTGTGCTTCTAAGGAATCATGCCAGTGAGATTGGCATTCTACAACTAATTTGGCTTTGCGACTGGCGTGAGATCCTCGTTCGATCACTGTAATATCTAGATCAGAACTAACTAAAAATTGCCAAATCTCTTTTGGTAGCCAAACATTTTCTGGACGGTGGCAAATTCTTTCTAATCGTAATTCGGGATAGCAACGAAAGCGAGCGCCTAAAATCGTCTCTAAAATATCCATTATTTTTTGTTGATACTTGTTGAATACTTCACCGCTTTGGAAGTTAAAGTTGGAGTAATTGTCATTAAGGTTTAGTTGATATGTGTTCATAAATTTCTGTTTAACTTTTGCTTTCTGTTGATAGCCTATCCAAGGTGAAGGGTAAAAGTCTCCTCACAGGCTGTGAGTAAATGTGAGTATATCTGTGAGTATGTGTGAGTAAAGCTCTAAGGAGCCTTCACCATGAGGTTATGATTTGATGTAGGGATACTTGACAATAGTTTTTACAGCTATGACATCAGATCGAAACCAGTTTGAGGGATTATTTCCAGAGGCTTATCGTAATTTTGAGGTTGAGCAACTTTTTGCTGATTTAGCAAAAAGTCTGAACAAAGATCATATAAAAGCTTCTCTACTGGGGAAGTTGTGCCATTACAGCCGTGAGGAAACTGCGAAGAAAATAGGATTTGCTCCTGGTACAATTGGGCGAGATTTATCTGATAAAGTTTATCCAGCAATTGGAGAGCTACTTCAGCTTGAAGAGAAAATTAACTGGACAAAAGTAGACTTATCTCAACTGTTAGCAAAATACAGAAAATCTTTTAAAGACTCCTTATCTGTCAATATTCCCTGGCAGCAAGTTTGCCGTGAGGTTTTAGAGAAGCAGCAAAAGCAACGGTTAACAAGCTATCCACTCGGATCTGGTGCTAGGGAAATGCCAGAAATGTACGTTCCATTGGAATTAGTTGAGCGAGAAGAAAAACCCAGAGTTTGTCCAGAACTTGACCCAGAAAAATGGTCAGCGCGAGAACAGGAAAAGCGCACACCGATTTCTAATCAAGAATTCCTTGAGCAGGTGTTCCAGGGAAAAAGCCTCAAAAGCAATGGTAAACGGATTGCCGTTATTGGTGAACCAGGCGCAGGAAAAACGACTCTACTGCAAAAGATTGCATCAGAAGTTAAAGAATTACCGATTTGGATTGATTTGGCTGATTTAGATGCTGAAAAACATCAATCTTTACAAGATTATTTACTTGAAACTTGGCTAACAAAATGGGCATTACCAACTATCCGAAAACTTTGTCCAGAAGCCGCACCATATCCACGAATTGCTACTGAAGAACTAAAAGATGCGCTTATTGAAGAGTTTGAGCAAGGTCATGTTTGGTTGTTACTAGATGGTGCAGATGAAATGGCAGCAAAATTTGGTCAGCCTCTTACTTGGATTACTCAGCAACTTCGGGCAGGTTGGATTACTGAAGCAAAAGTAATTTTGAGTTGTCGTTTGAATCTCTGGAGTATAGAAGGAGATTACCTACCTAATTTTGATGTTTATCGAAACGTAGATTTTACTGATGAGCAAGTGGAAGAGTTTATCGAAAAGTGGTTTGCAAAAGAACCTGATTCATGCAAAAAGCTAAAAGAAGAAAGAAATCTGGCTAATCAACGAATCAAGAACTTGATTAGAAATCCTTTAAGATTAACTTTGTTGTGCTTGACCTGGAAAAACGGAGGAGAAAAATTACCTGATACAACAGTGGGATTATATCAGAGACTAGTTGAAGGCCATTACAACTGGAAAAGAGATAAAGAAGGATTTGTAATTTTGCCAGAAAAACAGAAGGAATTAAATCAATGGTTAGGAGAATTGGCTAAAGATACACTCGATAGTAAAGAGTCTAGATTTCGTCTGCGAAAAAGTTCTATAGAGTCATTTTTAGCTAAACATAATCAAGACTCTTCTTTACGTGACTTGGCTATTAAATTGGGTTGGTTAATTGAAATTGGTCTACCATCTGAGGATGAAAAAGATGCTGATGAACCTGTTTATGCTTTCTTTCATCCTACTTTTCAGGAGTATTTCGCGGCGTTGAATATCCCTAGTTGGGATGATTTTCTACCTTGCGATCACAACAATAATAATCCAAAGCCAGTAGACGGCAAGAAATATCGTATTTTCGAGCCTCAGTGGAATGGAGTTTTTTCTCTTTGGTTACAGCGAGGAGATGTTGACACAAATGATAAAGAAAAGTTCATTGAGGCGCTAGTAAATTTTAATGATGGAATAGATCATCTAAACTTTTATTCTTTGAAATCATATTATCTAGCACAGGACGGTCTCAGTCATTTTACAGGTTCTAAATTTCATGAAAATTTTCCGATACAAGATCTCTTTTTTGAAGATGGTGAAGAAATTCTTTATGAAGAAGAAGTTAACTACTTTCTTGAACGTACAGCACCTCCACGAACTATTTATGATGAGATTATGAATCAAGAACTACAATATTTGCTGCCGCAATTTGAACGCTTGGGAACTAGCTGGGAGGAATATGTTTCACATAATCTAATTCCCTCTAAGGAGACTGAGGGTAATAAATTAGACAATGATCAAAGCAATTTAGAGCAGATTAATGACCTCAACGTTCTAGTTAAACTTTTAGAAACGGAGAATCGATGGGCAGTCATACAAAGACTATTGAAAATTGCTGATGCTCAACCAAAGACTGTCATTGATACACTGACTAAAGCGATCGATTCTAATCGAGGTAATATATATATAAATTCATCAATTGCCTGGATATTAGGAGGACTTGCGTTAGGAGACTTGGAAACAGTTAAAACTTTAATCAGATTAATCCAAAATAGCAAAGATTATCTCACTCAATGGTTAGTCGCTCAAAGTATACAAGCGAACCTCATTTCCGAAAAACAGTTTATTATTAAAAATGAAAAACAAATGAGAGAAACTGTTTTACAATTAAGAAAATTATATGGTTTTTCAGGCATTTATACCGTACTCGAATATTGTGCAAAAAAAATGAGTTACCCAGATTTTTATGATGCTTGGTACGAACCCACTACCACACATCCAGAAGCACCTGATAACATTCCTGTTGGTAAATCTTCTATTACTCAACTTCTCAACTTTACTCAACTTCCTTCAATTCTTGATTCTGTCATTGCTAAAGATGAAGAACTCAACAAAGCAGTAAAACTAATTTGTATTGATATCAAAGACGAGTTCAGCAACCCAGATATGCTTGCTGCTTATATCTACTCTCAAATGGTAAACCAAGGTTGTCCTGAATGTCCGCAAGGAAGACCTACCAATATGCCGCTGCTAAGTATTTATTGGGACTTAGATTTGAGAAAGCTAGAAAAACGAGTTGCTTTGCTATTCTACAACTCGAAGAACGATCGCACCCTAAACCCATCCTTCCTATCTGATATCGCTACATTTGGGGGTACAATTGCCATTATTAGCGATCGACCTTGCGAAAATGTAAGACTTATTTCTCCCAATGACCCAAACCTCATTGATACAGTATTAAAATGGTTGAGAAGAGAAGTTTTAGAAACTTAAGAATTACATTTTCGGCTAACAGAATTTCGTGATTGAGATAAAATTTACCTTTTAACTCTGAATCAGATCTCCTGGTGGGGGATGCCGTCCAATTTCCTTATCAGCAACACGAATATTAATAATTCTTTCTCTATTAAATGCCAATGCTGCAACTGTAGCTCGTCCTGTTGCTGTCAAACCTATAATTGAAAGTCCATCGGCTGACCAAATAAAGTGTTCTTGCCAGCTATCAGAACGAGGATTAAACAAAGTTACTTCTGCTCCTAATTCTTCATCAATAGCTGCAATTTTATCGGATTTTTGGCGATTGCAATGAAAACAAGCTAAAGCTAAATTCTCAATTGAATTTAAGCCACCTTTAATTAAAGGGATAACATGATCTACAGTGAAGCGAACATACTGCCATTGTTCGGAGGCGTGACAATATTCGCACAAATAATTAGCCCTTTGGCGTACTTGCTTTTGGGTGGCTTCACTAATGTAACGATTAGCAGACAAGCTTTTTATTCTCCTTGTTTGGGAGTAAGCAAAATATTTCTAACGGTGCGGTTAACCAAACTAAAATAATCGTCTAATTCTTCATAGTTATCTAATTCCTTTTCTTCTTCAGATGTAAGAGAAGAATCTTTCTGTTTCGCTAGTAAAGTTTCAATTCGATTTTGTACGATGCTAGAGGCGCGAAGAATTGGTACTCCTTCTACTAACTCAATGCGAACAGCACCTTCGATAGGTAAACTGTTGGGTAAGCTATGCAACTTTAGGGGTAAATTAGTTGTCATTGTGTTTATTTAGTAAAATTTAGATATTTGAAATACGATGGTAATTGAACGGCGATGGTGGATATTAGGATTATAATTCATAATATGCAAAATTTTCTTACATATTTATTATATGCTAATATTAATCAGCTATTTTCAAAAAAAAAAGGAAAAAAGTAAGCTCAATATTTATAATGATTGTATTGGCATTTTTTGGAACAATTGCGATCGCCAAATCTCAACAAACACCTCCACCCGTTAATAATTACACTCAAGCTGTAACTCGTGAAGTTTTAGCTAGTGGTTATCCCAGCGAAGCAGAAGGTCGAATTTTGGAATTAGTCCGTTACACCATTCCTCCTGGCGCTAATATTCCCGCTCATATCCATCCCGGAATGCAAATTGAACGAGTTGAATTTGGCACTTTAACTTATACTGTTGTTAAAACCCAAAGCAATTTTAATTAAACCCTACGATCGCAATCTCCCCGACCTTAAAATACTAATAATCAACCACAAACCCAAAAAACTCGCTACCCCAAATAAAGCATTACTCAAAACAGAAAACTGACTTGTTTGCCCTTGAGAAGAAATAATCGCCGCACCAATAATTAACGAACCAACTACAATACTAAAAGACAACCGATTAGCGGAAACATCTAAACTTCGCCGCAACCCATCGAAATCTTTAATGGCTAAATTCCACTTCAAAGATTCGGAAGTAACTCTGTCTAAAAGTAACTCTATTTGTCGGGGAGATTCTAAGGACAAACTTTTAATATCTAAAGCTGTTCTTAATAAAGTCTGTAAGGGACTATCTCCCAATAATTGCCGCTGAAATAAATCAGTCATTAATGGTTTTATTTCATCTAACAGATTCACTTCTGGGTCAAAAATTCTCGCCGAACCTTCTAAATTAGCAACAGTTTTTGCATATAAACCCATGTTACTGGGTAATCTAATCCTATTTTCTCTGGCTATCTGTAATACTTCATAGAATACCTGAGCAAAGCTGATTTTGGACAAAGTTAAATTGTAATATTTTCTCAACATTCGTTCATAAGAAACTTCCAAATTTGCTAAGTTGTCTGGTTTGGCAGAATCTGCTAATTGTAGAGTCAATTGGGTACAACGTTGCGCGTCCATATCGACAATTGCTAATATCATTTCTGTCAAAATGCGCTGACTGCGAGGGTCTAAACGCCCAACTAAACCACAGTCTAATAATGCGACTCGACCATCTTTTAAATAGAAGAAATTGCCGGGATGAGGATCGGCGTGAAAAAATCCATCAACATAAAGTTGTTGAATGAAAGCCCGAAATAATAGTCTGGTAATTTCTCTTCTTTCCTCTTGAGGAGAAACCCCATTTTTTTGAGTAAAATTTGCGGTTAAAAGTGATTCTCCGTCCAACCATTCTAAGACTAATAATTTGCGAGTGGTTAAATCCCAATAAACTTCGGGAATTACTAATTTTGCTGGATCGAACCAGCGACTTGTAGACATATTTTCGCGCAGCTGTTTAGTGTAGCTTGCTTCTAAAATAAAGTCTAATTCGTCTCTTAATGCTTTAGTAAATTCTTCGGCTAGACTTTTGATGTCGTAAGCTTGTCCAATCTCGGTCCGATCGACCAACTCCGCCAAACCTCTGATTAAAAATATATCCTGTTCGATAATTGCCTCAATTCCCGGACGCTGAACTTTTAAAGCTACTTCTCTGCCATCAATTAATTTAGCACGATGGGTTTGCGCGATCGAGCCCGCTGCGATCGCTTGGGGATTCACAAAACCAAAAACCTCTTCTAAAGGCTGTTTTAATTCTTGGCGCAAAACTACTTCAATATCTCCCCAAGAAACAGGCGGAACTGAACTTTGTAAAGTCGATAATTCTTCAATATATGATGCTGGCAAAAGGTCAGGACGAGTACTTAATAATTGTCCTAATTTGACATAAACTGGCCCTAATTCTATGAAAATTTTCCGTAAAACAGCCGGAGTAGGTAACTGTGGATTTTCAGCACTACCACCAGTCAACAAACCCCGCATATAACCCCAGCCATTGCGAAAGACAACTTCTGCAATATCTCTTTGACGGGAAACAGTTTGAGTTAAAAACATAATTGGTAGTTGGTAGTTGGTAGTTGGTAGTTGGTAAGTGTAATTAAATTGACAATCTTACTTGTTTTTTATTACTCTTTACCTGTTGTAACAAATACTTTTCAATCTAGGTTAGCGAAAATAAAACAGCCTTGGTTAATTGTAACCAAAGCTGGGAAATTACACATCTGTCGAGAGTTTTAGATTTTACAAAAGATGAGTAAATCTGGGATCTTCTTGGATTTTTTTCAAGACTTGCTTAATTTCTTGGGTACGGTCTTTTTTGACAATTAAAGTGACGTTACGATCGCGCACTACCACCACATCCTCTAACCCAATAGTCACAATTAACTCCTCTTCACCCTCAGCATAAAGTACGCTTCCTTGGGTATCCATGCCCACATGAGTGGCTAATTCTACATTTAGTTTATCGCCTTTTAACAAACGTTCGATCGCATTCCAATCTCCCAGATCGTCCCAACCAAAAGCCGCTGGAATTACATAAGCCAAACTCGTTTTTTCCATCAAAGCATAGTCAATACTTTTCTTTACTAATTGAGAATAAGCAGCTACACCTTGTTCTTTTAAAGGTGTGAGAATTTCTGGTGCGTGAATCGCCAATTCTTTAATCACAACTCCCGCCCGAAAGACGAACATTCCGCTGTTCCAACTAAATCTACCTGTAGCTAAAAACTCTTCTGCTGTCTGGCGATCGGGTTTTTCAGTAAACCGATTTACTCGATAAACTAACGACTTACCAAAAGTACCTTCCGCCTCTCCTTGTTCGATGTAACCATAACCAGTAGAAGGCTGATTTGGTTTAATTCCTAAAGTGACGATCGCTTCTTTTTCTGTAGCTAATTTAGCCGCATCTTCTAAAATTTGGTTATAAGCTTCTTCATCTGCAATCCAATGATCTGCTGGAAAAAAACCAACTACTGCATCATTACCATAACGCTTGGCAATTTCTAAGGTTGTCCAAGCAACTGCGGGGGCTGTATCTTTTCCTTCTGGTTCTACCAATAAATTTTCTTCTGGCAATTGAGGAAGTTGTTCTTTTACTCCTTGAGCCAAAATTTTAGAAGTACAAACCCACAATTTATCCCAACCGTCTGCAACTGATAATAATCTATCAGCCGTTGCTTGCAAAAGACTTTTGCCACTACCATCTAAACTTAAAAACTGTTTGGGACGTTGTTTGCGGCTGAAGGGCCAAAAGCGTTCGCCTTTGCCACCTGCTAGAATTACGGGAATTAGGGAGTTCGTCATTGTCTTCTGTAAATATGAGTACTATTAGCCTCTTGGCTCGATCCTACTAGGTTTTTTCCCAGACAAATTTAAACATTTGAACAAGGAAGTTTAAAAATTTATGATTCATTCAGTAATGGATACTGAACTGCGGAAACCTAGTTTTGTGGTCAAGCGTCAAAATCATCAACATTCCTATGTTAATCTTGATGTCTAGAAATCTTAACTATCAAATTATTCGTTTTTAGCGAATTTATTAAATGGATAAAGCTAGTTTACGTCGATCGTTATTGAAAATCCGCCAAACTCTTTCCAAAACAGAATGGCAGGAAAAAAGCGATCGCATTTGCACCCACTTACAATCTTCTCCCATTTTTAAGGAAGCAAAAACCGTTTTAGCTTATTTTAGTTTCCGCCAAGAACCAGACTTAAAACCCTTGTTTGCTGATACTTCCCATCTTTGGGGATTTCCTCGCTGCGTCGGTAAGTCACTTTCTTGGCACCTTTGGCAAGCGGGAGATCGGTTAGAAACCAATAAATTTGGTATTTTAGAACCTGTTGCTAATGCTCCCATTTTAGCTGCCAGTGAAGTTGATTTAATTTTAGTTCCTTCTGTGGCTTGCGATGTGCGAGGATATCGATTGGGCTATGGTGCGGGATATTACGATCGTTTATTAAAACTACCTGAATGGTCAAATAAATTAACAATTGGGATAGTTTTTGAATTTACTTATTTGGTGGAGATACCGATCGATGAATGGGATCGATCCTTAACAGGAGTTTGTACGGAAACCGGGCTAAAACTTATCAATAACTATTAAGGAGAGAAGCTAAATAATGTTTAATAAACAGCAGATATTTAAATCTAAATTTTCTCAATGGTCTGGGGGTAAATATGTTTTAATTTATAGTTTGCTAAGTGCGATCGCTCTCATCATGCTCTTTCCTTTATTCTGGTTAGTTAGCACCGCCTTAAAATCACCATCAGAAAACATTTTTCAATTCCCACCACAATTTTTTCCCGCACAACCAACCTTAGATAACTTCATCCGAGTTTGGCAAACTAATCCTTTTGCTCAATACTTATTTAACAGTACCTTAGTAGCTGGATTAACCGTTATTTTAAACTTATTATTTTGTGCCTTAGCTGCTTATCCTTTAGCCAGATTGGAATTTAAAGGCAGAAATATAATTTTTGCCATCATCGTTTCTACCATCATGATTCCCTTTCAAATCGTGATGATTCCCTTGTATATTTTAACAGTACAATTAGGTTTAAAAAACAGCTATTTAGGAATTATTTTTCCCAGTTTAGCTTCAGCATTTGGCATTTTCTTATTGCGCCAAGCCTTTCAAGGAGTCCCCAAAGAATTAGAAGAAGCCGCCAGAATGGATGGTTGTTCCGAATTAGGAATTTGGTGGTTTGTCATGTTACCAGCAATTCGTCCGGCATTAGTAACTTTAGCAATTTTTACCTTCATCGGTTCTTGGAGTGATTTCCTTTGGCCTTTAATAGTAATTGACCAACCAGAGTATTATACTTTGCCTTTAGGTGTGGCAAGATTAGCCGGAACATTTTCCTTAGATTGGCGGTTAATTGCAGCTGGTTCAGTAATTTCGATCGCGCCAATTCTACTATTATTTATCATCCTGCAAAGATACATTGTTCCTAGCGATTTAGGCAGCGGTGTTAAAGGTTAGATTTAACGAAAAATAATCCATATTCAAAACTTTTTTCCAGTCCCCTACCCATTATTCAAAGCTGCTTTTGGATAAGCAATGCGTTTATGATGAAACTGTTGCCAAACTTGGACAAAAATTTCAGCAATTTGGGACATTTCTGAGCGAGTTAAACCCGAATCTACTAATTGATTATCTTGCCAACGTGCCTTGAGAATTTTATTAACCATTGCCAAAGCTTCTTCGTAAGTGGCTTCTTTCAAACTTCTTAAAGCTGCCTCGCAAGAATCTGCCAACATAACAATTCCAGTTTCTCTTGATTGAGGAATTGGCCCTGCATAACGGAAAAAAGCTTCATCTAAAGGTTCTTTTCCTTGCTGCTGCGCCTGATGATAAAAATAAGCAATTTGCATAGTTCCTTGATGTTCAGGAATGAAGGCTTGAATTGCTTTTGGTAAGCGATAGCGACGTGCCATAACTAACCCTTCAGTGACGTGCTTTTTAATAATTGCGGCACTAAAATAAGGGTCATTAATTTGGTCGTGTTTATTTGGCCCACCCATTTGATTTTCAATAAAACCTTGGGGGTCATGTAATTTGCCGATATCGTGATAAAGAGTTCCAGTGCGAACTAATTCCACATTGCAATCTAAACCTTTAGCAGCTGCTTCTGCTAAAGTTGCCACGAATAAAGTATGTTGAAAAGTTCCCGGTGCTTCTTCTGCCAACAGTTTTAAAAGTGGACGGTTTGGGTTAGCTAATTCTGCCAAACGAACGGGGGTAACTAAATCAAATAACTGTTCTAAATAGGGGCTAATTCCTAATGCTACGACACTCCAAGCAACACCTGTGAGACTGTAAATAGCTGCTTCTGGGAGTACAGCTAACCAGATGGAACCAGCAGCGGCACTGAGAACTAAATTTAATGTCAGGTAGACAATTCCTTCGGTTAGACCGATGCCAATTCCTAGTAAAGCGAGTTCTTCGCGCGATCGCAACCTCCCCGCCATCAAACTCCCCACCAGCGCCCCAGCTGCATTAGCAAACAGATGATCCCAAAGAATATTTTCCATGCCAATAGGCAAACCCACACTCAGTAAACCAACCGTAGTTATACCCAAAGCGGAACCATAAAAACTTCCCACCAACAAACCCACTGCTGGCAGACTGCTATAATTCACACCAAAAGTGACCAACAAAGGAACACTTAAAGCCAAAAGCAAGATCAAAACATGATCGCGTTGGCGCAAACCTGCATGAAATCGCCTTTCTACCCACCAAAAAATGCTCACCCCACCGCTAACTAATACCCCACAACCAATTAAACCCCACCAATTTACTTCCCGACGGCTTAACTTAAAGTGATCGAGCAAGACAAATTCCCTTTGCGTAATTTCTTGACCTGCTTTTACAATTATCTGACTTTTCCGTACTTCCACCATTTCTGGTTTCACTTGCTGTACAGCTTGTTCAGCTTGCAGCTTTGTCTGTTCTGCATCTTCAATTAAATTCGCTCTTAAAACACTAACTATTAGCTGAGTAACTAAAGGTTGGGCAGTTTCTGGTACTAAATCTTTTACCTGAATTCTCACAGCTTGCTGTTTCAACACCAAGGGTAAACCTGGAGCTACACCTTGAGCTAGGATACGTTCTATTGCTTGGGAAATTCCATCTTGAGTTTTGCGCCAATCTGCTTCTGTCAACTCTAAAAAAGTTAAATTTGGCGAATTTTCTTCCTGTTCAACCATCAATTTAATAGACAAATTGGCTAAGGCTTGGGCATAGCGCTGACGGGCTTGGGAAATAGTAGTTATTAGTGTTGCTAATCCCTCTGAGTTAATGCGTTGATATGCTTTGAGTTCGTTAATTACTTGTTGTACTTGTGGCGAGTTTACTTGTGCGGGAAAGGTAGTAACAGAAAATTCCTTAATATTTGCCGTTTCTTCACTATGATTGTTAAATTCCGCTAAAATTTCTTGCCATTCAGATTCCGAACAACTTCGCAAGTAGATTTGAGTAGCAGTAGATAAAACAGATGTAAAGGGAAATTGTCCAGCAATCCGACGAGATTGGTTGATTTGCTCAATTTTTTGCTGTAATTCTTGATAAATCTGATGATTAACAGCCGGATCGACCATTAATACTGGTATTAATCCCCGACGGGCTGCTTTTTGTTTTGCCTCTGTAGTTTTAGGGTCTGCAACTATTGCGTCTCGTGGAGCACGAATGGTAGCGGGGGCTAAAGTGCCAACATCCAACTTTGGCTGATTGTAGAAGCGATGACCCATTGCGCTGGTCAAGGAAATCACTGCCATGATCAGCGCAAATTTGGGACGGTTCCCTGTTTTAGAACGCCGACAGTTTAGGGTTTGAGTTTTACAGGGATTGGTTTCTAAAAGCAAGTTCCGCAGGTGTTTCTGCACAAACTTGAAAATAGATTGCCGTCCGCAAGCCTTTGGCGAAGAGACAGTCTCTTGGTCGGGTTTAGCTTGTAACGAACGGAATGTACGGTTGAATGTTTTTAAATGAGCCATGCTGAGGGCAATTCTCCGCCATTGCTTAAGCTTTTGTGTCCACGAAAAGGTTTTCATCTAAGAGCGGCGGTACACCCTGAACTCGATATCTAAGTGAGACAAAGTGTTACTCATTTTGATATTATAAAAGGTTGGTTGAAAAATGAGGCTCTATCAATAGTTGTATAAATGATATCAATAATGCTGAAGAGTGGGAAAGGTCTGCTTCTCCAGTAGTGGATCTAGTCTTTAGATTTGGATGAGTCACTAGCATAGACAGTAACAGGGATTTATCTAAGACAGATATTCTAGCGATCGACAGCTTAACTGTGGGATCGCCTATTTTGCGTTGATCCCTAGCTTATGAGAAGTGTAGCAGAAGATCGAGCATCAACATACGGGGTATTTCATTTGGATTATTTATGTTTATCAAAGTAATTAGAGGTATTCGCGCAGAAAGTCGAAATGGTCTTCTTCCCAGCAAGGTGCGGGACACATTAAGTTGAGGTAGTGGTTGAGTTCTGCTTCTACTTCTGCGGCATTCTCTGGCTCAAATACTTCTGCTAAGGCTTGTAAGTCTCTTTCTCTTAGGGAAGACAAAGGGGCGGCGTGACTGACTACTTGGAGATATTCTTTTTCGGTTGTTTTATTTATCTGGATGTCTGTCTGATAAAGTTTTCGTAAACCTGGGCTTCGAGAAATTTTGTGAGCAGCTTGGGAACTAAAAAGAATTAGCTCGTTTAGGGGGGTAATGTCTTCATGGTTAGATTCTGTGAGATACATAATTTTGCCTAGAATATTATTAGGGAATCGAGTACAGAAGTACAGTTTGATTGATAATTTTTTGTTATTTCCGATCGGAACTTAACTCGTTCGGTTTTGAATTTAAGTGTTTTCACTATACTTTTACTAAATTCAGAATTTCGAGCTAAATTCGTCTACTTCACAATATCTTTACAGTAAAGTTAGAAATTTTAATTACAACGTAAGTTTGTTCATCAAAACTTTGTATTTTTCTATACTTTTTGCGCTAATTGTCAGCAGGAGCAAGAAAACTTTGTAAGGGCAATTCATGAATTGCCCCTACAAAGTTTTCTTGCCTCTACTTTTTGGTTAGAATTCACCGGGTTCTGCTGGAGGTGGGCCGCCACTGCCTGGTAGTTGGTTAAAGCGGTTTTGATCGTTGTCGTTGCGGTACACGCAGTCTATTTGGGGCGAACTTTCTAGGGCACCTGTGTAACCGAAGGTGTTCATCCGCTGTTTGCAACTCCTTACCTGTTCTCCGTTGACGAGTTTTCTTTGCTCTAAGATTGACCAGTTGTTGCTTCGCAGGACGCACCCTGGCTGCATTTTTGGCTGAGTTACGTATACGCTGAAGGGGTTGAGGGTGACAAAAATCCGGGTATCGGTGACGATCGCACTAGCACCAAATTGAGCGCAAAGTTCTGCGTTGGGGGCGCTGCGATCGATAAATTCGCGAGAATATACGTTACTGCCCGAATCAGAACTTACTGTGGAACTAAAAGCGAGGCCAATTCCTATTCCCAAAATGAAAACGCCACCAATAATTGCTAATGTTGTGTAGTTTAACCACGAGGGTTTACTGGTGGATGATGAGGGTCTGTTGGCGACGGAGGTGGGTTTGCGTCTCATAATTACTCGACAAGTTTTACCAAATCTAGGTAGGGAGTAGGTTGCACAAGTACTACTGTTTCCAGTATGCCGTTAATTTCAAGTTGTGTGGTAAAGTTTACCTGCAACCTCAGCTTAAATGCTAACTGTCACTATATCAGGCTGAGTTTAGAGTAGCTAGGAAAAATTGCTTCCGAATGATTAGTAAATGTGTAGTTATCCACTAGTCAGTATTTGTATTCCTGTTTATAACGCTGGTGAATTTATTACACCATTACTCCGCTGTCTGCAAAGTAATATTTACCCGAATACGGAAATTATTATTTCTGATGATGCTTCACAAGATGGGTCTTTAAAGTTATTAGAGGCTGCGAATTTACCCAATTGTCGGATTTTTACTCATGCTAGATATGGGTTGGTTGGTAATTGGAATTTTTGTATTTCCCAAGCTCAAGGTAAATATGTGAAGTTTTTATTTCAGGATGATGCGATCGCCCCAAACTGCATTACAAAAATGGTAGAGTTAGCCGAACAGGATGAGGAGATAGCTTTAGTTTTCTGTCCGCGTCGCTTAGTTTTCGATCGCTCTATTGATGCCAATTTTATTAAGGGAATGCAAGATTTACATCAGCGCTGGACTGGGTTAAAACCAATTCAATCTGGTCTAAGTTTGCTCAAAGACCCTAATTTTTTAAAGCCACCATATAATAAAATTGGAGAACCGACGAACGTGCTAATTCGTCGAGAAGTTTTTCAACAAATTGGTTTGTTCGATCCGGCGTTTAAGCAATTATGCGATCTGGAAATGTGGTTGCGAATTATGGCTGATTATAAAGTAGGATTTGTTGATGAGGAGTTGGCAACTTTCCGCATTCATGGCGAACAAACAACTAATCGGAATTTGCAGGGCGATCGCATTGCCACTTTGTTTGAGATTTATAAAGTATGGCTAAAAATTATTTTTAATAAAACTTATCATTCCTTACCCAAGGATTTACGACAAAATCTCAGACAGGAACTAATCAAAATTCTCTTAATTAAAGGAGCAAAAAGCATCATATTATTGAGATGGTATCAAGCACAGAGAGTTAAGGAGTTACTCACAGAGGCTTTGGTAACAAAACTAGAACTAGCAAGTGATGAGTAATCCTAATAGTTACTATTGCAACTTGGCAGAAAGATCATCCTTAACAATATCCTAAATAGGTAAACAATACCATGAGCGAAATTTCCAACATTCGTAAGTTACTATCCGATCCAAATTTAGGGCTATTCCCTCAGATAGACAAAACAATTAAAGATATCCAAACAAACTTTAGTGAGTACAAAGAAACTTTTCATTTTGAACATTACGATCTAGAATTGGGTACTTGCCATTCTCAGGTTACTCCTAACGATGCTAGACCAATTATTGCCCAATCCCTTGTCATGAAGTTTCCCATAATTGGGTTAACTAAAGATAAGTTTGAACTGTTAATGTTAGCCGCAGAAATTCAAAACAATCTCGACGCTACTATTATGGATTGGAGTACTCGCGAACGCAGTCAATATGATAATAAACCCTTAAGACGACCAATTACAGCCGTTTCTGGTAAAATTGACTTTCAAACAGTAGATAAACCCAGTAATTCTTGTTGTGTAACAATTTACAGAGAGTTTGAATTGACTTACGCTGCATCATTTTAAGTTTAGTTGGTAGTTGGTAGTTGGTAGTTGGTAGTTGGTAGTTGGTAGTTGGTAGTTGGTAGTTGGTAGTTGGTAGTTGGTAGTTGGTAGTTGGTAGTTGGGAAAAATCACTAACTATCAACTCCTAATATCATAAGGTGAAAGCGGTCTACTAAACATGAATGATTCTGCAAAAAAAGCTCAAAAGTTTTTGAGGTTTCCAGTTGTTTCTCATGGTGCTGAATTTTTAGTTCAAGGGTATTTAATGAGAAGAAATATTCTTACTTACAAAGCACCTCCAAACAACGAAGGTTATGACTTAATTTGCATACATCCCGATCCTCGGAAAACTAAAAAACAGGTTAGAATTCAAGTAAAAAGTCGTTACCAGACAGACTGCGATCGCGGTTTTCCTGTAAAAGAACAATCTTTTGCTGCGTTTGATTATTTAATAATTGTATTTCTCAATATTGGTTACTTTTATAAAAAAGGAATCCCTTCTGTAGATGGTAGAAAAGAACCAGAATTTTATACTTTCCCCATCAATTTTATTAGAGAAAACCACCGAAAAACTACTTCTTGGGAAAAAGTTATGACTAAGGGATTAGATATTGAACAATACAAAAATGATGATGGTTTTGAATTAATTGCGGTAGATCTAGAAATCGATTATCCTTCTAGATCTATCTTATGAAAATATTAGTGATACTTAGATTTGGCTGGAATTATTTACACATTAAACCTAAACAACATTACATCGCCTTCTTGCACCACGTATTCTTTACCTTCACTGCGAACTAAACCTTTTTCTTTGGCAGCATTCATCGATCCAGTTGTTACTAAATCTTTGTAAGCAACGGTTTCTGCACGAATGAAACCTCGCTCAAAATCTGTGTGAATTACACCTGCTGCTTGGGGTGCTGACATTCCAGCGTGTATTGTCCAAGCGCGAGTTTCTTTTGGCCCGGTTGTGAAGTAAGTTCTTAATCCCAAAAGTTCGTAAGTGGCACGAATTAAAGATTTTAATCCGCCTTCTTCTACTCCTAAAGATTCTAAAAACTCTGCTCGATCTTCTTCTGGTAAAGAAATTAATTCTGATTCTACTTGGGCGGAAACAATTACGACTTGGGCATTTTCTTGGGCGGCAATTTCTCGCACTTTCTCAACATATTCATTGCCGCTTGCTAAGTCATCTTCGGAGACGTTTGCTGCATAAATGATTGGTTTGTTTGTGAGTAAACCTAAACCTTTAATTGCTTGTTTTTCTTCATCGGTTAAACTAGCTTGTCTGGCTGGTTTTCCTGCGTTTAAAACTGTGTTGATTTTTTCTAATGCTTCTAGTTCGAGTTGCGCTTCTTTGCTGGTGCGTGCTAGTTTACGGGTGCGATCGATCTTCCGTTCAATTTGATCCAAATCGGCTAAACCTAATTCTAAATTAATGGTTTCAATATCTCTGGCTGGATCTACAGAACCCGCAACATGAATAATATCATCATCTTCAAAACATCGGACTACATGAACGATCGCATCAACTTCCCGAATATGGGATAAAAATTTATTTCCCAGTCCTTCACCTTGACTAGCACCTTTCACCAAACCCGCAATATCTACAAATTCAACTCTCGCAGGAATAATTTGCGCTGAATCTGATATTTTGGCTAACACATTTAACCGTTCGTCGGGAACAGCAACCACGCCGACATTCGGTTCAATTGTACAAAAAGGAAAGTTGGCGGCCTCTGCTTTAGCATTTGCCACCAAAGCGTTAAACAAAGTAGATTTACCAACGTTAGGCAATCCGACGATTCCGGCTCTTAGCATCTTAATCCAAGGTTAAAAACTGGGTGCAAATTCGATTTTAAACTCTAAGGAACGGTTTGGGGAATTGGGCCGGGTACTGTTTGCGGAATTGGTTCTGGTACTGGTTGGGGTACTGGTTGGGGTACGGGTTCTATTGGGGGTGTTGGTGTTGGTTCTGGTGGGGGTATTGGCAGCGGTTCTGGTGAGGGAATGGGGTTCGGGAGAGGTTCGGGTACGGGAGTGGGTATATCTGGTTGGGGTATGGGGTTGGGAACTGGATTAATCATAAGGGTTGTTTTGTGGTTCGATTATCTTAAAAGTAGGAAATTTTTGTGTTTATTTCCTCTGTCTTATTGGCTATTTCTTATGATTTTGATTTTTTTGAACCGCAAAGGACGCAAAAAAGGACGCAAAGAAATTTTTTGGGAACCATGAAGACACGAAGAAAGAGAAGGAGAATTTTTCTTTTTGATTTATGATTACTTTAGTTTTAAGGGGAAAAGTTGAATGCTCGATCGCAATTTTCAAGCAAAAACACCTTTATTAGATGCGATTAAAAGTTATGTTAATGATTATTATGCGGCTTTTTATACTCCGGGTCATAAACAAGGTCGGGGAGTTTCCCAAAAGATGCGAGATTTGTTTGGTTCTCAGGTGTTTAAGGCTGATTTGACGGAGTTGGAAAATTTGGATAATTTATCGACTCCTGAAGGTGTAATTAAGGAGGCGCAAGAACTTGCGGCAAAAACGTTTGGTGCGGAGGAATCTTGGTTTTTAATCAATGGTTCTACTGCGGGAATTATTGCGGCAATTTTGGCGACTTGTGGTGATGGGGAAAAAATTATTTTGCCTCGCAATGTTCATAAATCGGCAATTTCTGGGTTGATTCTTGCGGGTGCAATCCCAATTTTTGTGCATCCTGAATATGACTCAATTTTAGATATTGCTCATAGTATTACGCCTGAAGGTGTGGCTAATGCTTTGAAAGAACATCCTGATGCAAAAGCGGTTATGATGGTTTATCCAACTTATTATGGTGTTTGTGGAGATGTAGAAAAAATTGCTAATTTAGCACATCAATATAACATTCCGCTGTTAGTTGATGAAGCTCATGGCCCCCATTTTGCTTTTCATCCAGATTTGCCTCCTGCCGCTTTATCAAAGGGTGCTGATTTATCTGTACAGTCAATTCATAAGGTGTTAAGTGGCTTAACTCAAGCTTCAATTTTGCACGTTCAAGGTGATAGGATCGATCGCGATCGCATCAGTCAAACTTTACAATTACTTCAATCTTCAAGTCCGAGTTATTTGTTATTATCTTCTTTAGATGCAGCAAGGCAACAAATGGCTTTATCTGGCAAAGAGTTAATGACTCAAACTTTACAACTTGCTGAAATAGCCAGAAAGGAAATTAGTCGAATTCCCAAATTATCGGTTTTAGAATTGTATCCTTCAGCAGGTTTTGTAAATCTCGATCGCACTAGATTAACTGTGATAGTCTCTCACTTAAATTTAACAGGATTTGCCACTGAAAATCGACTCGCTCAACAAGGTGTATTAGCTGAATTTTCGGCGGCAAAATCTGTAACTTTTATTATCTCTCTGGGAAATACCCAAACAGATATTGAAAAATTAGTCCAATCTTTTCAAAAATTAGCTCAAGAGCATCAAGGAGAAAATTCACCTGCTAATTTAGCTAAACAAATCGATCGTCAACCAGTTTATTTTCACAAGCAACCGCCAAAAATCTCGCCCCGACAAGCTTTTTTTTCGGCGACAGAAACTATACCAATAAGCTGTGCATCCTCAAGAATTTGTGCAGAAGTAATTTGTCCTTATCCGCCAGGAATTCCGGTGCTGATGCCGGGAGAAGTAATTACTCCAGATGCTCTTGAATACTTACTAAATATGCAGGCAATTGGTAGCGAAATTACTGGTTGTGTAGACGCAACACTGAAAAGTTTAAAAGTTGTAAAAGAGGAATTATGACAAACGGAAATAAATAATCATTTGCAAAAATATGAACGAAAAAAAGTTTTTCTTCTGCCATCTGACTCCTTCCATTAGCGATTACCAATGAAGTTTTGTGAGGGAGTATTCCGCATTTCTTGATATTTAAATGCTCTGGCATAATCGCCCATTGCATAGCAAGCAACTTTTAAACTGCCTAGAGATTGCTGTTCAATTCGGCTATCTTGCAGAAAAATAGCTACAGCTAAACGCTGTTCGTAGCATTCTACTGCTTTGGCAAAATTTCCCACAGCTTCATAAGTAACTCCTAAGTTTCCTAAAGTTTGTTCTTCTACTCGACGATCTGCAATTTCTCGCGCAATTTCTAAGCGCATTTGGTAATATGCTATTGCTCCAGAATAATCACCCACTGCATAACAAGCACTGGCTAAATTTCTTAGTACTTGTAATTCACCTCTACCATCTTGGGTATCTTTTGCGATCGCTAATCTTCGTTGATAAGCTTCGATCGCTTGAGCATAATTCCCCAAAGCATAATAAACATTACCCAAATTTCGCAGAACTTGCGCTTCTCCTTGGCGATCTTCTAATTTCTGCATCAGCACCAAACTTTGTTGCAGGTACTCCACAGTTTTTTCGTAATTGCTTAATGCTTTAAACGCCAATCCTAAATTGTTTAACGCTGCTACCTCTCCGCGATCGTCTCCTACCGCTTTCGCAATTGCCAAACTCTGCTGTTGGTATTCAATTGCTCTGACGTGATCTTCTAAGTGGCGATAAGCATTACCTAAATTTCCGAGCGCTAATCCTTCTGTACGAAGATCCTTAAGTTCTCTAACTACATCTAACCATTGCAGGTAATAGTTAATCGCTTTGACATAATCACCCAAAGCGTAAAAAGCGTTGCCAATTTTCCCTAAAACTACTCCCTCTTCCGAACGACTTTGGATTTCTCGGTAGATACTAAGAGCTTGTTGAAGGAATTTAATCGCAGCATTGTACTGTTGATTTTGATGGCATTCTGACGCTTGTGTAGTTAACTGAATTGCTTTAGCAGATAAGGGCTGTTTTTCTAGCGATTCCTTTTCGTTACCTTGCCAATCTTCAGGTAGCGGGTGAGCGATCGTAGTTCGATCGCCATTCGGAATACGCATCTTATTTTTTTCTTGGTATATCCGATACCCTTTGCTATCCATATTTCCAACCTCAGAAAAAGTCTTCTCCTGGCAGTATGCACATCTTTTACTTTTGAGTGAATGACACAGATCACTGAGTAAAAGTTAACTTGGTTCGATTTCCGTACAAAAAATGCACCCCTAATTTTATCATTCCCCAATTTTGAGAAATAAATATCAACTAGGTCAAAATAAATAGTTGAGGTCAAACATAGATTTAGGAGCATGGTTAATGCAGCGAGTTTTAGAGCCGGAAGTGATGGACAGTTGGGAAGAAGCGGTTGCTTATGATGCGATGGATTTTACGGAGGTCAATGCTGCTTTTGCTCAACGGGCGATCGCATTAGCACCAACCGCAGCTAAAGTGTTAGATGCTGGAACTGGTACCGCTAGAATTCCCTTATTACTGGAGTTTAGACTATCGCACTGAAAGTGCGATGTCTAAACAGAGAATCCCAAACGGAATCGCTCAGTAGTTAGCTGAGTCAAAAGAACTTGATTAAATTAGGAAATCCGAGTCAAAAAAATTAAGTTTTTGTCTTTTTCTTAGTTCGAGAAAAGCTTTTTTTAACTATAGGATAACGAGTGCGAGGCAACCTTTGTTGTCCTGGTTGCCAACCGGGAGACTTTCCCCGGAGTTTGGGAGAATGAGCAGGTGTACCAATCGCCGCTAAAACTCCAGGCATAGCTTGAGCAACACGACCGGGAGTTAATTTAGTCAATCTTTTTTGCCAAGGTAAAGGCCGATCTTGAACAATTTCACGCGCCAGCCAAAGTTCCCAAGTAATCATTGGCATCAAATCGCTCCACCGTTCACATTGCTTGGGTGTACTTAGCTTCGGTAAAGTCCAATGAAGACGTTGTTTCGCCAGACGATACCAATGATCAACACCAAAACGTCGCAAATATAACTGCCAAATTTCATCTAAAGACGGCATTTCTTCGCCAATCCAAATTAACCATAAAGGTGCTCGCATTTTAGAACAGTATAATTGGTTGATGCGTTCCACGCGAATTAGTTGCATTGCTTGATGTGGAGCAGCTTGAAAATGTAGATTTTGCCATAAACTAATTCGTAATTGTCCTAGTTGGGGATGTTCTAATTCTTGAGTTTCAATTGCTGCTGTCCAAGTCGTCGAATCATTAAGCTTAAACTTCTGACCATGTAAACGAGGACGACCCTTACCAGAATAGGGTGGTGGTGTCGTCCATAAACATAAATTAGAACGAAGCCGGATTAATTTATCAGCCGGAATGTTGGCACTCTTGAGTATAAAAGGCGCACATCCATATTCACTATCCCAAAGTGAAATTGGTCGTTGGCGTAAATATTTACAAACTTGTTTGAGTTGCCATACTGCCTTATCGATGGGACTTTCCCAACTGGTAATTCGTTCATGCCTTAATGGTAACGCCCAGCTACCTTCATTTTCTGGTATCCAAGCAATGGTACTGTATCCCTGACCAATTGTAATCGGTCGATTTCCATAAACGTTATTTGCTTGATGCTCAATGGTTCTCTCTTGGAGTGTTTTTGCATCTGGTCGTGACCAACTGGTGTGGTCGCCTGCCAGTATCGGACGTATATCTGTAGGCATTTGTTGGATGTAAAGTTGCATCAACTTATTGCGTTGCGGTCTACAGTCCTGTAAAGCTTCATAAATACTTGACCAATTGCGTCGAAACACTGGTGATAATGACAAATCAGCCAAACAGTAGGCGTGGCGGGTCAGCAATATGGCATCCGTTAATTCAAATGTGGCATCTTTGGCTCTGGTGAGATGTTGATATGCCGCTTGACGAAATGCTTTGAGTTTGTCAGTTTTGATCATTAAGGTAGATGTTTAGTTGGTGGTACAACTAGCTTCTACCAGACTGGAGTACAATTGTAATTAATACATTTGTACTCCATTTTTTAGCCACTTTCTGTTTTCCTCTATTCCCTACAAGAGAAGTCAGTTTTTCTTTACCATTTTCAAGTTTAGACATCGCACCTTCGGTGCGATAGTCTAAACTCCAGTTATTACTTTGCCAGCAACGTCCCCAATGGCAAGTAACGGGCATCGACTTGGCAGAAAATATGTTAAAAATCGGCACTGAACATATAAAAAACGCAGGTTTACAAAAACAGATAGTTTTAGAATTGGTAGATGCCAAACAATTACCATACCCTAACACACATTTCGATCTGGTACTTTCTAATAGTTTGATTCACCATTTACCCGATCCTCTACCTTTCTTACAGGAAATTAAACGAGTTTTAAAACCCAAAGGTGCGATTCTAATTCGTGATTTAATTCGACCTGCCGATCGAGAAACTTTGCATAATTTAGTAGAAAGTATCGGCACAGAATATGACTCTCACCAAAAACAATTATTCGCTGATTCTCTCCATGCTGCCTTTACGCTTGATGAGGTCAATCAACTAATTTCTCAAGCTAATTTACAAGATGTGAAAGTATACCAATCTTCCGACAGGCATTGGACAGCAGAAAGAAGTTTTGGGGGCTAGAACACCAATTCAGTAATCCCAGAAACCGGGTTTCTTTGGCTTGGGGTAACAAAATATCGACTGCGCTAGGGAAAGAAACCCGGTTTCTCATCCCCGACTACAATACTGAATCGGCGTTCTAGGGACTGGGGCAGGGCTGTTTCATTTTTTTAAATGTTTTATTAGAGGGTGTTTGAAAAGTTTTTGGCAGTCAAAATTCTAATTTTTGGTTTGAATCTTTCCAAAATTGGCAAAGCGAGTTTTTATCAATCGGTACTTTGATAGTTCTGTCCATTTTCTTGCGTCAGAAAGGATCTCCTGAATCTAAACCTGTCGATCGCCCTAATGACGAAACCGGAAAAGAATAATCTGATAGTTAACCCGGATTTGGTATAAACTTGATCGTGGGATGCTTGAATTACCAGAAATCCCAGCGGTTAGTCCCTAAAAGTCAGATTTTTTACAAAAGAGCAGATTTTTTCACAATCTAACCCAATTTGTGTTATTAGTTAAAAACCGTCATCAAATGGGTGCATCTTGCGATCGTCATCTGTACGCTTGAGTCCCCATACGGGCAACTGACATTTTTTGTGAATCTCTTCAGTTTTGGCTGTCGCTTTGATTCACTAAAAAAGCTCTCCCGTACTTGTAGTGCTGTGTTTAAGTGTGCAAATTGGCTGAACGGGAAAAACGATTAATATGAAAATAGCAAGGCTATCAATTGAAGTTAAATTTATATGACCACTGATTCCCCCCAAGAACCACTTTTTCAAGCTGTAGGCATCCTGCCAGGGAAAGTTACTTTTACAGAAGACGATAAAATTGCTACTGTCACAGTGTCAGGGCAAAAATACTCTCTCTTATATATTCCAACTAAAAAAGGCTTGAAAGCATTTGAAGCACTAAAAAAACAAGTAAAAAGTACAGGCAATGATGAGTTCCGTCTCATCGTCTATCCGCGAGTAATACATTTCCCTAAAAAAGACAAACCTCATCAAGTTGCCTTCCAATTAGTAGGTTTCGACAACGGTTCCAGTGAAGGGATTTGTAAAGCCCTCAAGGATTTTGAGTTTAAAATCTCAGGTTTGTGGCAGTTTATACCAGTTTGTCAAGTACCCTGTATTTCGGTGTTTAAGAATTTCACTCCTGAACGATTAGAGTATGTCAAAAAATCGGAAGTTTATAAGCGAGTCAAATTTATGAAAGGGAGCCATTTACCAATATTTTGGAAAGATGCACCAATTCGACCCTTTCGATTTAATCCCAAATTAGATAAAGAAGAACAAGGCAAGCCAATGTTTGTCTCCATTAAAGCTAAATTTTTACCGCAAAGGAATGTATTTGGTTTTGATTCATTATTAACCTTGCCGCAAGCAGAAATACCGCAATTCTTTAAAGCCAGCAAAAAAATGAAAACAGAAGCACTACAACAAGTTAAAGAATTTAAAAAATCTACATCCACTGAGGAAACTAATGATCAAGAAGTTAATAATCAACCAGCTTTACCCAAGCCAAAAGTCCAACAATTAGACAAACCAAAAGTCCAGCAATTAGACAAACCAAAAGTCCAGCAATTAGATGAGGGTAAGAGTAATAAAAATATTTGAACTTTATACTGAAGCCTTAATGATTGTTGATATGAGTTAATATGAAAGGATTATTCATCAATCTCATTTTTAACATCATTTCAATGTTATTCTCTTATCAATGTTTTATACTTTGTCATCCTTTGAAATATCAGAGATAACGTTTCAATCCCCTTGCGGGGATTAAGTTAATTGAAAGTTTGCATGAGTGCCCGCAAGTTTCCCTTAATTTCGTCCCGTTTCAATCCCCTTGCGGGGATTAAGTTAATTGAAAGCCAAGTGCGATCGGCTCGAATCAACGGAGCCAATTCTTGTTTCAATCCCCTTGCGGGGATTAAGTTAATTGAAAGATCCCAAATTTGAAACACTTGTTCCGAATTTGGAGTTTCAATCCCCTTGCGGGGATTAAGTTAATTGAAAGTTGATTGGGAGTCTATCGATCGCACGAACCCCATCCACAGTTACGTTTCAATCCCCTTGCGGGGATTAAGTTAATTGAAAGTCTCCATATATTTCAAGCATTTTCTTAGCGGATGTGCCGTTTCAATCCCCTTGCGGGGATTAAGTTAATTGAAAGTTTATCTAAAGATTGCCGAACCTCCTGAACCGATGGTAGTTTCAATCCCCTTGCGGGGATTAAGTTAATTGAAAGTTCAAACAATTGAATTAGCGAGGATAGGAAGAGTGCGATCGTAGTTTCAATCCCCTTGCGGGGATTAAGTTAATTGAAAGCCGATCGCTACGCAGCAAGCATAACCGCTTTGTCAAATGTTTCAATCCCCTTGCGGGGATTAAGTTAATTGAAAGTTTAATAATTGGAATAGCCAAAAAAAATCTGCTTAGTTTCAATCCCCTTGCGGGGATTAAGTTAATTGAAAGCATTTCCTTAATAGCTTCATTGGTATCTCCGGTAGGAATGTTTCAATCCCCTTGCGGGGATTAAGTTAATTGAAAGACTATTGAGGGTAATTAATATCTCGATCGGTGGATTAGATATGTTTCAATCCCCTTGCGGGGATTAAGTTAATTGAAAGCAACCCCTCGGTTGGTGGGGTTTGCTGTTTGCAAAAAAAGTTTCAATCCCCTTGCGGGGATTAAGTTAATTGAAAGCATTCGGAAGTAACGAGGCAATGATGCCATTAAAATATCGTTTCAATCCCCTTGCGGGGATTAAGTTAATTGAAAGTTAGTTGAGTTTCAGTCTCAATTATTCCCTGAAATGTTTCAATCCCCTTGCGGGGATTAAGTTAATTGAAAGTTTTTTTTACCCTCGATAATATCGACGACTTGGGCGTTTCAATCCCCTTGCGGGGATTAAGTTAATTGAAAGTTGACCTATCTAGGTGGGTTTTTTGCGCTGGTTAAATAGTTTCAATCCCCTTGCGGGGATTAAGTTAATTGAAAGTGGAATTCAAGGGTGGATACTGGAAATGCCGGGATCTGCGTTTCAATCCCCTTGCGGGGATTAAGTTAATTGAAAGTTACCGAGAATCAAAGCAACTGGGAATAAAAGAGGAGAGTTTCAATCCCCTTGCGGGGATTAAGTTAATTGAAAGGGCGAATATATCGGCAGCAACGATGATGATTCGATCGGTTTCAATCCCCTTGCGGGGATTAAGTTAATTGAAAGACTGACACCCAAAACCCAGATAAAAAGAGACTTCTGAAAGCACTTTTCGTGAACTTCAAAAACAGCCTCATTTCAAAGGAGCTTATTGACAGCAACTTTCAATAATTTGAATTATTGAAACCCTGAAAGTATTAAATTGTCAAGGTTCTAGCGATTTTCGTGAAACCCCCCAGGATTTAGCTCCCGCTTTGATTCCCGAAAAAACTGTTCATAGCTGTCATGATAGTACAGTTGCCACCTAAAGTCCAGGTTGCTGCTGTAACGAATAATAAACACAATAGCAGTACAAGGTTAGAAATTTCGCTCACCAACTAGTCTACTAACTATTACCAACTACCAACTACCCATTACCACTATCGCAATGAAAGCCGATCGCAAACCTCACACAAAACCCACCACACCCAACATTAAAATCCCCGAACTACTGTCACCTGCGGGTAATTGGGAATGCGCCAAAGCAGCAGTTGAAAATGGCGCAGATGCAATTTATTTTGGCTTAGAACAATTTAATGCCAGGATGCGGGCGCAAAACATCACCACAGCGGAATTGCCCAAATTAATGCAATATTTGCACCTGCGAGGAGTCAAAGGTTATGTCACCCTCAACACCCTAATTTTTCCCCAAGAATTAACCCAAGCTGAACAATATCTTCGCACAATTATTGCAGCTGGAGTTGATGCAGTCATCGTGCAAGATATCGGACTTTGCCGTTTAATTCGCCACCTTTCACCAGACTTTCCCATCCATGCTTCTACCCAAATGACTATTACCAGCGCCACTGGTATAGAATTTGCTAAATGCTTGGGTTGTCAGTTAGTTGTACTCGCCCGTGAATGTTCGCTTCAAGAAATAGAAAAAATCCAAAAACAACTGATAGAAAAACGAATATCTCTGCCTTTAGAAGTTTTCGTACATGGCGCTTTATGTGTAGCTTATTCCGGGCAATGTTTGACTAGCGAAGCATTAGGAGGACGATCGGCAAATCGGGGAGAATGCGCCCAAGCTTGTCGAATGCCTTACGAATTAATTGCAGATGGTAATTTGGTTGATTTGGGCGATCGCAAATACCTGTTAAGTCCTCAAGATTTAGCCGGATTAAATGTACTTCCCGAATTAGTAAAAGCGGGAGTAAGTAGTTTAAAAATCGAAGGTAGATTGAAAGCGCCAGAATATGTCGCCAACGTCACTCGCGTTTATCGCCAAGCTTTAGATCGAGTCATTGCCGAATTATCCGATCCCCCTAAATCCCCCTTACAAAGGGGGACTTTGAATGGTGAATTAGATCCCCCTAAATCCCCCTTACAAAGGGGGACTTTGAATGGTGAATTAGATCCCCCTAAATCCCCCTTACAAAGGGGGACTTTGAGTAGCGAAAATTTGCATCCGGTTCCCCCCTTATTAAGGGGGGTTAGGGGGGATCAAAATGATATGAAGCAAGACCAGAAAACTAATATAAATAATGTAGGGGATTTGAGCGATCGCTACAACCTAGAAATGGCATTTTCTCGCGGACTTTATACAGGTTGGTTTGGCGGAATTAACAATCAAGAATTAGTTCACGCCCGTTTTGGCAAAAAGCGAGGAGTTTACTTAGGCGAAGTTACCCGCATTTCTCAAGATAAAATATCAATAAATTTGCAAGCACCAATTAAACCGGGTGATGGTGTAGTTTTTGATAACGGACATCCCGAAAAGCAGGAAGAAGGCGGGAGAATTTATGCCGTAGAAAATAAGGGTAAAGAGACAATTTTAACCTTTGGTAAACGCGATATTAACTTGCGGCGGATTCAAGTTGGCGACAAAGTTTGGAAAACTTCCGATCCTGAATTAGATAAACAGTTACGCCAAACTTTTAGCGGAGAAACCCCACAATTTCAGCGTCCGTTAAAGTTAGAAATTCATGGCGAAGTCAATCAAGCTTTAATTGTCATTGCCACAGATGAATTAGGTAACGTTGTCCAAGTAGAATCTGCAATCAATTTAGTAGAAGCACATACCAAACCTTTAACAACGGAACGCTTACAAGAACAATTGGGAAGGTTAGGCAATACTCCTTTTTATTTGGAAAAATTGACTAATCATCTCAATGGTGAAGTGATGTTACCCGTGAGTGAATTAAACCGTTTGCGCCGAGAATTTGTCACTCAATTAGAAGAGTTACGCCAGCAACCAAAACGCTGGAAATTAAACGCCAATGCTACAGTTTCAGACTTATTACCCACCAAAGAAACCGCAACTTTAACCAATCCCAACTTAATAGTTTTAGTTCGCAACCTAGAACAATTACAAGCAGCTTTAGAATCGGGAATTTCTACAATATACTGCGAACTAGAAAACCCCAAAAACTATCGAAAAGCAGTAAAACTAGTCAAAGAATTTCCCAGTCCCCAGTCCCCAACCCCCAAAATTTTCGTCGCCCCTCCAAGGATAACTAAACCGGGAGAAAATTGGATTTTGCGGCAAGTTCGCGCTAGTGAAGCTGATGGTTATTTGGTGCGAAACTACGATCAATTACAGTTTTTTTGCGGGGAACGTTGCATTGGTGATTTCTCTTTAAATATCGCTAATGGGTTAACGGCAAATTATTTGAAAAACTCTTTGAGTTTGACAAGGTTAACTGCTTCTTACGATTTGAACATTTCTCAATTAGAAGATTTACTTGTTAGTTGTCCGACTGATTGGTTTGAGGTGACAATTCATCAATATATGCCAATGTTTCACATGGAACATTGCGTTTTTTGTGCTTTTCTTTCGGAGGGAACTGATTATACTAATTGCGATCGTCCTTGTGAAAAGCATGAGGTGAAATTGCGCGATCGCACAGGCACCGAACACATTTTACAAGCTGATGCAGGTTGTCGCAATACTGTATTTAATGGTAAGGCACAAACAGGCGCGGAATATGTGCAACGTCTGCTTGAGTTGGGGTTAAGGAATTTTCGCGTTGAGTTTATGAATGAAACTCCTCAGCAAGTTAAGGAGATTATTTATCGTTACCATCAATTGTTATCTGGGGAAATTTCTGGATCTCAACTTTGGCGGGATTTGAAGTTACAAAATCAGTTGGGGGTTACTAGAGGTACGATGGGGAATTAATTCTTTCTTTACCACAGATGTCCACAGATGAACACAGATGTTACTGTGAGATTTGGGCTGGGTGGACAAGGCTTTTTTTTAAACGCAGATGAATGCAGATGAACGCAGATGAACGCAGATGTTGTTGTGAAATTTTGGTGGGGTGGATAAGGTTGGTTTTTTGTAACGTCACATAATATAATTGCATTTTCAACGGTTATAATTCAGATGGCAGCTGGCTTGTGAAATTATTTATTTACCATACTCCTGAACTCACTCCTTCTAGTGAAGTTCCTGACTGTGCGATCGCAATTGATGTCCTAAGAGCTACAACTACAATGGTGACAGCTTTGGCTGCGGGGGCTGAAGCGGTGCAAGTGTTCAGCGATTTAGATAAACTGATTCATGTGAGCGAAGCATGGCCCACTGAAAAGCGGATTCGCGCCGGGGAACGCGGAGGCGCAAAAGTAACTGGCTTTGATATGGGTAATTCTCCTCTGGATTGCACTCCTGAGCAAGTTCAAGGACGACGTTTGTTTATTAGCACTACCAATGGTACAAGGGCTTTAGAACGAGTCCAAAATGCTGCGGCTGTTTTAGCGGGCGCTTTTGTGAATCGTCGGGCTGTGGTGAATTATATCTTGTCTGAGCAACCGGAAACCGTTTGGCTGGTAGGATCGGGTTGGGAAGGTAGTTTTTCTTTGGAAGATACGGCTTGTGCTGGTGCGATCGCCCAAAGTTTAGTGGCACAATTAAATTTGCCAGTCGATGAACTCGCTGGTAATGATGAGGTAATTGGCGCACTCTCTTTGTTCGATCAGTGGCAAGACCGATTGCTAGAATTAATGCACCACGCCAGTCACGGTAAACGCTTATTGCGCTTGGATGGCGATGAAGATTTGAAATACTGCGTTCAAATGGATCTGTTGGATGTTCTCCCCATCCAACGCGAACCAGGAGTTTTAATGAAAAAATAGTTACTTTTAGCTAGTAGGGTGAAACTCGCCCTACTAAAATTTAAAATTGATTGATAACCTACTTTAACTTGTCAATCCCGCTCTCTAAACAACCCTAATAAATATGCCTAGATCGCAACGTAACGATAATTTCATCGACAAAACTTTTACCGTCATGGCAGATATAATTCTCAAAGCTCTGCCTGCTAATAAAAAAGCGAAGGAAGCTTTTGTTTACTACCGTGATGGTATGTCAGCGCAGTCAGAAGGAGAATACGCTGAAGCTTTGGAAAATTACTACGAAGCTTTGAAATTGGAAGAAGACTCTTACGATAAGAGTTATATTCTTTACAATATTGGGTTAATTCATGCTAGTAATGGCGAGCATGAAAGAGCTTTGGAATACTATTTCCAAGCTATTGATTTAAACCCACGTCATCCTTCCGCTTTGAATAATATTGCGGTAATCTACCATTACCAAGGAGAAAAGTTGAAGGAAGCTGGAAAGCCTGAAGAAGGGGAAGCATTGCTTGATAAAGCTGCGGAATTCTGGCGAGAAGCAATTCGCATCGCTCCCAATAATTATATTGAAGCGCAAAACTGGCTGAAAACGACAGGGCGATCGCAAATCGATGTATTCTTTTAATCCTAATAGATCCCCGATTTCTTCAAGAAGTCGGGGGTCTAGATGACCATCAACAATTAAACTAAAGTTATGAGTATCGATCGCGAACAAGTCCGCAAAGTTGCTTTACTTGCCCGTTTGGAATTAACCCCAGAAGAAGAGGAAATGTTTACTACTCAAATGGGCAGTATGTTAGATTATTTCCAACAGTTGAGTGAGTTGGATGTTAGCAATGTTCCGCCAACAACTAGAGCAATTGATGTTAGTAATATAACCAGAGTTGATGAATTAATACCTTGTGAAGAACGGGAAGCTATTCTGAAAAATGCTCCCGAACAAGATGGAGATTTTTTCAAAGTACCCAAGATTTTAGCTTCAGACGAATAAGCTTAAATTGTTAAGTATAAAACCGGGGAAATGCCAGCTTTTTTGAGTTAGCATTTCTTCTTGTTTTATCCGTCTTGTTCCTGTTTACAATAGCTAATTTCCAACTTACGCATTAGGATAAGAAGCAGGAGGAATTGCCATGTCAACCAATGTTCAAGAAGTTTACGATCGAATAGTTTGTAACCTTTCACCAACTGAGCGACTACAATTAGCAACTCTTATTCTCAACGATTTGGTGCAAAAAAATCTGTCTATTGTCGATCGAAGTGATACTTGGACTGAACAAGATAAAATCGATGTAACAACCTTTTCCTTGCAATACGCAGCTACCCTTTTTCCTGAAAGCGAGGAGATTTAAAAATGTCGTTTAATCCTGGTGATGTAGTGACAGTGGATTTTCCTGGTGTCACGGGTATTAAACGTAGTATTAAAAAACTTAACAATAAGTTAACCCTTCTTTCTTCTGGACGTTCAGAATGCTAGATTAAGAATTATGGGTTTTCATCCAGTGTTAATTCTGGAGAGTTGGGCTAGTGGATATCGAATTTGGTTGCGTTCAGGAATACAACACCAAGAGAGGCTTTGGTTTCGTAAGCCGGACATTTAAAAGTATTAATAGACATAAAAGTGGTGTTTGGTTTCACATTACAGTAGTTAAGTGTAATTACCCCGATCTAGCACGAGAATTAGATACAGGTTCATCTAATAATGTTAGTTTCTGGTACGAGATAGATAGTAACGAACGCGAGAAAGTAAGCAGAATTTGGTTAGATGTAAAAGATATTCCCGACAAACAGCGAAATGATTTAGTTGCCCACATTGAGCATCGATGGCGCAATATCGATAACTCTACTCCAGATTGGCTAGATCAGGTCACAGTTGCTTTGGTTGGACAACTTCGTAAAGATGAGCTAGATCAAGAGCGTAGGAAAATAGTTCGTGAGCGAAAAGAAGCGAAGGAGCAAGAACAAAGAAACATATTAGAGTCTTATTTGGAAGAGTTTTTAAGAGATGAGAAACCTAACCAGGTTGATGACGAGAAAATTAAACGAGTTTACATAGGTCTGCCAGAACATCTCGCTCATCTTGTATTGTGGGTTAATCGTGTATCCAGAACACATCCTTGGTCACATATACCTGGTGGAAGCGATGTAGTTGTTGAATATCGTGATGGACACGCTCGTGGTTATGATTGGATAAAAAAGCCTTCAGTTTATATCAGAAGCTTCTTCGCTGGAGAAATTTTGCGAGTCTATGTTAGAACATATAATAATGAACATGAATATTTTAATGCTCCCTTTGAAGAGGTCTGGAATTCAGAAACATCAAATGAAATGCCTTGGGAGTCATTAGAGAAATTTGAACGTAGAAAACAGAACCAATATGTCTTATATGAAGACAATGAAATAGATATTAGCTTTGATATACAAGAAGGAACGGAGCATCTACAGTGGTTGCTTTCGGAATTTGGAGAAGATGTATTTCCAGATCATGATTAATTAATAATGATGTTTTAAATTCCTGGAAGGCTTTATTTGTTAAGCTGCTTTTAGTTATTATTTGGTTAATCATGAGTAGAGCAAATCCCCACCTACTTCAAAGACTTACCGCTTTTCAGCAAGCACTAATGGCTCAACGAGCTTCATCAATCGGTCTTCCAACTGCGGTTGCAGGTAGCGAGCGTGAAACTTTTCTACGCGAGTTCCTTAAAAAGGTATTCCCTGCACATCGCCGCTTTACATCCGGTGTAATTACTGATGCAGAAGGCTATCTTTCTGGTCAAGTGGACATTGCTGTGGCAGCAATTCTCATTTTGAAATAAACAGAGTATTAACCTCCATTTTGAAATTCAAAATATAGTACAAAATAACTAGTTTTTTAGAGAGAGGCGATGCTTGCGGCGAGCGAAGCTATGGCTAAAAAACATTTGACCCAATAAATCAAGTATAAATACTCAATTTATTGGCGGGAATTGGCTAACAACGAAGGGGGAAAGTCAGGAAAATAGTTCGGTTTTGAGAAAAGAAAATTCAACGGAAATAAAAATTTATAATTATTGTCAGCTAAGGTAAAATTGGTGAGCTAGCATCCTCAACTCGCGTCAAATTATTCCAAGATGACCCAAAAAGCAGCGACCCTTGAAATTTCTGAATTAATCCAATTTCTCCGTGAAGAATTACATGACTTACCCGATGAAAGGAAGCCGGGAAATAATACCAAATATCGGGTAGAAGATGCAGTGATGGCGGCGTTTTCAGTGTTTTTTACGCAGTCACCATCTTTTTTAGACCATCAACGTTTAATGAAAAGCAATAAGGGAAAAGATAATGCTGAAAGTTTATTTTCAATTGGGAAAATTCCCGGAGATAATCAAATAAGAAACCTGTTAGATCCAGTGCCAGCAACTACTCTGTCTATGACTTTTCAAAAAGTCTATCAATGGTTAGAGTCAAAGGGAGTTTTGAACAAGTTCCTCTACTTAAATGGAGGAATTTTAGTGGCGTTAGATGGCACAGAATATTTTTCATCATTAAAAATTAATTGCCCTCATTGTAATTGTCGTAATCATCGAAATGGAACGACAACTTATTTTCATGGCTGTGTCACACCTATAGTGGTTTCTCCTAATCAAAAACAAGTAATTAATTTAGAACCAGAATTTATAAAAAAAATAGATGGATATCAAAAGCAAGATTGTGAAAATGCGGCGGTAAAAAGATGGTTAAATAAAAATCATCAAAATCAGTATGGTTATCCTGTAACCCTTTTAGGGGATGACCTATATTCTCACCAACCTATTTGTGAATTAGCTCTAAAACCAGGATATAACTTTATTTTTGTTTGTTTGAAAAGTTCGCATAAAACTTTATATGAATGGCTAGAGTTTTTAGAAAGAAGTGGAGAAGTTACCATAGTTGAAAAGAAACAATGGTCTGGGCGAAAAAATCTAATTTATCGTTATCGTTATGCTTGTAGAGTTCCCTTAAAAGATGAAGATTCAAGTCTGGAAGTTAATTGGTGCGAAGTGACTGTTATTGAGGAGAAAACACAGAAAATTATCTACCAAAATAATTGGATCACTAATCATAAAATCACTGAAAATAATGTTGAAGAAATTGTCAAAGCTGGGCGCAGCAGATGGAAAGTTGAGAACGAAGGCAATAACGTTCTGAAAAATCACGGTTATAATTTAGAGCATAACTTTGGTCATGGTCAAAATCATTTATGCGAGTTCTTATTGTCTTTAAATTTACTAGCTTTTTTATTTCATACCGTCTTAGAGTTAGTTAATTATACCTATCAAAAGATTCGGGAACTATTAGTAACTCGAACTTCTTTCTTTAATGATATTCGTACCCTATTAAAATTTATTTGGTTTCCGAGTTGGGTGGAGTTGTTCTCATTTATTCTCACCGAATATGTCCCATTAAAAAAAGTAAATTCTAGTTAAAAATGTCAATATATTGAAAGAGGAACTGAAAGTTATTTATGAAAAAAAACTAAAAAGTTGTTGAGAATTTCATCGGGATTTATCAGTTGAAATCGATTTTTTATGGACAAATTTCTGAAAATCTGTCTATCTTCAGCATCGGATGATAATTATCTGTCAAAAAACAATGCTTCGACAGAAGTTCTCTATTTAAGTAAGGGAATTTTCTCTGATTTTCTTTCAAAATGAGAATTGCTGTTGCTGTGGAGTATGGTTTTTCCCCAAGTTTTCCCATGCCTTTAACAGAGGAGCGACTTCTTTTAGCTGAGTCAGTTGCACTTGTGATTGAAGTTAAGTCTGATTTAAATAAGCAATGGCATCAAATAGAAGAAACAACCAGAAAAGTTAAAGTACTAAAGCGTACTCTGAAAGCTGTAACGATAGAGGGCGATGATCCTCCACCTTTATCGATTCCTGTTATAGCAGTAGGTTACAATGGGTACTCAACTATCGAAGGGCTATCAAAACGACTTGAGTCTACGCCTTTGGAATGCCGTCCTGATGGAGCTTTAGTGATCGATTCAGGTTGCTTTGTTGGTCTTGGGATGACTACAAGTGGAGCTCTTGGGTTGTACGCGCTCACACTCGGAATAGATGTTCTTCTACGTCAATTAATTACATCCCGACCTAATCTTGTTAGGTATGCAAGGTATTCTGATTTCTAATAGTGCAGTTTAGTTTGGGAAAATAGACAATTGTTATTTTATACATACTTAAGCCTTGCGAGAATTTCGCCAAGAACTCCAACCTAAATAATAAATCTCTTTCTTCTCTTCTTCCTCTGTGCCCTCTGCGTCTGGAGCGGTTTAATAATCCTTAATCCCCAGAAATATGCACTAATAATTCTCTTTGATGACTTCTTTGCCGATGTTCCCAAATATAAATTCCTTGCCAAGTTCCTAACGCCAACCTACCTCGATAAACAGGTATTTGTTCAGAAGTCTTAGTCAAAACTGTGCGAATATGGGCTGGCATATCATCTGACCCTTCGGTAGTATGAATATACAAGCGATCGTCTTCAGGAACTAGTTTAGCAAAGAAGTTAGACAAATCTGTTAATACATCTGGATCGGCGTTTTCTTGAATAATTAAACTTGCAGAAGTATGACGTAAAAACAGCGTACAAAGTCCGGTTTCTATGCCAGATTCAGCAACTACTGATTCTACTTTTGAAGTGATTTTATATAATGATTTGCCTGCGGTTTGGATTTGCAAGAGTTTTTGATAGTGAGACATGATTATTGGGGTAGTGGGTAGTTGGTAGTTGTGAAAATAGAATTAATTAGTTTTAAAATGGTTAACTATGGTTTGAGCGATCGATTCCGTACCATCTTTTTTAATCATCTCTTCTGATTGATTAGGTGGTTGTAAATCTTGGCGCAAAAATTCCCAGTTACTCTCGAAAAATTCCCCTGGTTTAATAATTTGATGATAACTATATTTCTGAATTCCTTCTAATAATAATGGTGATTCAGCAAAACCTTCTCTGGTTAAAGTAACGATGGGAGTATTTAACCTTAATGCTTCCGAGAAAGTGCTAAATCCAGGTTTAGAAATTACTCTGCCACAGATTGGCATAAAATCTACAGGACGATAGTTAGGTTCGGTAATTTTAATTATGTTAGGATAATCGGGGGCAAGGCGATCGAACATGATAAAATTCCAATCAGGAAATTGCGAAATATTTTCGTAGGGAATTTGTTGCAATCCTAACCCGCCAAAGCTGATTAAAATAGTTTTTTCTTGAGAACTCTTAATTCCAAATTTGTCGCGTAATTCTTCTAAGTTGTAGCGGGGAGTACCTCCGGTTAAGCCGCGATCTTCTATGATTGGAAATGCACTCATTGGTTCGTGCATTGGTAGGCGGAAAAGGCGATCGCACTGACTAAAACAATCATGAATCCAATCCGCTATTTCGACAAATTCTCCTCCCCAAGCACCATAAATAAAATCCCAACCAAAGTTGCCGATCGTCCAACAAGGAATCCCCGCAGTTTTCGCAATTACTGGCGCTAATGGGGGAATGTCGGCTAACATTAAACTCACGCGATTTTGCTGAATAAAACTTACTTCGCCTGCAATTATCGATCGCTGTTGTTCCCGAATTTCCTTCAGTTTTTGCAAAGTCGCTTCTCGATCCATATTGATGCTATCCGACTGAATCACACCAATATCAAATCCGCGAGGACGATGAATAAAATCTCCCGGAATATAAGATTCTAACAACCAACGAGGTGCAGTTGTTACCAGTATTAGCAAGATTTCTGGGTTTAACCTTTGAATTTCGGCTGCAACAGAAGCGGTTCTAGCTGCATGACCAAAACCGTGATTAGTGATGGAAATGTATATGCTTGGTCGGGGAGTCATCAAGGATTTTTACTTTAAAATTCAGTATATATGAGCGCACGGATTTCCATTCTCTTAGGATACCATAAAAATAATTAATTTTCTCATACTTAGGGAAAAAATAATTTTTTTTAACTAGCGCTTAAATTTTGCAATTTCTTTTACCAACAGGTCAATTTCTGAAGGCAAAGTAAAGTAATGAACGCAAGCGCGAACACAATCAGGATAACGCAAAGTACGAATGAGAAAACCTTGCTTTTCCAAACTTAGCACTAATTCCCGATGGGAAACTCCCGTAACTTGAAAAGAAACTAAACCGGATTCTGGTGGCGAAGTCAGCAAACATTTAACATTTGGAAGTTCAGTTAACTGTTGCCACAGATATTTACTTAAATTACAGATTTGCTGATAGCGTTCTTGGGGAGATGCGACAGATTGATGAGTATTAATTGCTGCGGTTAATCCACAATATAAAGGATAGGCAGAAGTCGCTACTTCAAAACGTCTGCCATCAGCTTGCCAACCTGTAGGTTCCCCGGTTTTACTAGTAGTAATTCCCCGCCAACCAATGAAAGTAGGATGTAAACTTTCTAAGGTTTCTGGGTTTACATAAAAACCGCCCACACCTTCAGGGCCACATAACCATTTATGACCTGTAAAAGCGTAAAAGTCAACGCCTGTTTCTGGCAAATTTAAAGGTAACATTCCCACAGATTGGGCGGCATCAATTAAGACTTTTGTTTGTGGGGAATTTTGCCGACAAGCTTGGACAATTTCAGTTAAAGGTAATACTTGTCCGGTGTTCCAAACGACGTGACTTAATACTACTAATTTGGTGTTAGGTTTTAAGTGTTTGACGATCGCCTCTACCAAATCTCCACCTTGCACAGTTTCTAACAGATTGCAGCGATCGATTTCAATACCAAATCTGCGCTGAATTTCCTTAATCCCCGAAACAATTCCAGGGTGTTCGCAATCAGAAAGGAGTAAGCGATCGCCCCTTTGCCAATCAATTCCCCACAACCCAATATTGCACCCCACAGTCACATCTTCAGTTAAACTAATAGTTGCAGGAGAGACATTTAATTCTTTGGCGATCGCTTCTCTAGTTTCCTGCGATTTTTGCACCACCCAAGCATAAACTTCCTCAGAAAAAGGCCCCGCATTTTGCACATATTGAAATGCTTGAAAAATAGCATCAAGTGCCACTTGTGGCATCGGCCCTTGACCGCCATAATTGAAATAACCTTTACCCGCCAAAGCCGGAAATTGTTGGCGAAATTGTTCTAAAGAAGTTAATGCTGGAAAAATGCTATTCATTGATGTTTAGACTTGGTTATTTGTAGAAATATTACCTAAAATAAGGTGTTTGATGGGTCTAAGAAGGGATTTTAATTTGCTGATAATCGAAGGACTTTCCGAAGTTTCCGGGAGAGTTTCTGGAGGAGTTTCTGGAGGCAAAACCATTAAATCTTGCAAAGCAGCTTCAATGAGACTAATCATCATCACCCGTTCTACATTGTTGCCGCAAATCATTTTAACCATCAGCAATTCTTTAGAAATATCTGCTGCTGGATCTAGATAAAAAGAACAAATCCAACCAGAAATTAAAGCCCTTTCATCTTTGAGGAATTCTACTACATCAGGTCGTGGATAACAGGGTTTACATTTTTGCACTAACTGTCCATTCAGGAGAATTTGTATTTCTTTAACTTCATTAGTCCAGCTAGTATCTGCTGCCCAACCTTTCAGGGTAAGTTCATCATGTCTGGTGTAGCTACAAAAGTCAACAAAACCTCTTGGTCTTACTCCTAAATTTAAGGTAGAAAAATCTAATTGAGAGTCATTAACCACTAAATACAAATCCTGAATTAATAACCCTCTTTTAATGCGGTGATAAAATGCTTTGCCATTGGAAGCTTTGGCGATCGCATCCGCCACAAAAGATTCTGTTACCCAAGTCGATCCATACTCTTCTGTACTTAAAGAACGACTCTCACTATGAGGGACAAAACAAATACCTGATTCTGGCATTACCTGTTCCGGTGGCATCAATATTACATCATGAACAGTAAACATTAAGATGCCATTAGGAGACAACATACTATATAGTTTTTCTAACCAAGGAACAAAGGTTTTTTCTGGTAGATGACTGAACAAAGAAAATACAAAAATACAATCGTACTTTCTCTCTACCGGATAATCCTTTGGATCTGTCACCGAAACAATGCCATTCACCCCAAATTGGGCTTTTTGGAATTCCACTGCTTCTGCATAAATATCCGATACCCAAATTTTTTCCGGGGGCATTTCTTGGACTAAATAGCGAGTCATTCTGCCATACCCGCAGGCAAAATCCAAGAAAGAGTTAACATTTTCAAAACTTTGGAATTTCCAATTTATAATAGAAGTAACTCGATTGAGAACTTCCTTTCCCGACATGAAATATTCTACCAAAGCCCGATTTCTATTTCCATGAAAAGCCTCTTGCAGATACAAAAACATTTCGTCTTCTGCATTGACGCTGACGTTAAAATTATCGGGTGAAGCAATTTGATCTAAAACAAAGGCTTTGACAATGAAATTCTTTTCTTCCCAAGTGTGCGCGTACTTAAATTCCACTTTCTCCTCACAAGTTCGATCTGGATATATTAGATTTAACATAATAGTAAGCTGCCTAACTTACCTTAGAGTTGGCGATCGCAAATTCGCTACAAAAAACTTTTCATAGTCTAAAATAATGCTCCTAACTGCTGAACTGCTGCTGCAATACCAACGCTGTCATCGACGGGCGTTTCTCGATCTTTATGGAAACAAGCAAGAAAAAGACCCGCCAAACGATTTTCAGTCAAAGCTACAACGCGATCGTTTAACACATCAAAAAACTGTTCTTAGGGAACAAACATACCACAAACCAGAGTACCCCGACAAAGATTGGCAAGCTGGCGCAAAGGCTACTTTATCATTAATGCGTCAGGGTGTCGAGCGAATTTACAAAGGAATTTTAATTACAGAGGTAGAGGAAAATTCTCTACCCATTACCCTGCTAAGTTTTCCCGATTTATTAGTAAAACAACCAGGAAATTCGATTTTTGGAAATTGGTGTTATATTCCAGTACAAATTGAATTAGGAAAACGTCCCAAGCAAGAATATAAAATTGGTGTAGCATTTCACGCTCAAGTTTTAACCGTTGTTCAAGGAGTAAAACCGCCCGCTGCTTGGTTAATTTTACGCGAAAGGAAACCTTATTTCGTACAATTAGAAAATTGGCTACTGCAAATGCAGAAAATTTTCCAAGAATGCAGTCAAACTTTACAGCAAAGCGAAATTCCAGAAGTTTTTATTTCCCGGCAAAAGTGCAATCTTTGTCATTGGTATAGTTCCTGTTACACTGTAGCAAAATCTCAACAACATCTCTCATTGTTACCGGGCGTTACTCCGATTCGCTACAACTATTTGCAACAGCTAAACATTAATACATTGGAATCTTTAGCTAATGCTAACTTTGCCGATTTAGAAATAGCATTTGGCAAAGAAATCACCGAACAATTATTGCGACAATCTCAAGCAAAGTTAAATAATCAAGTAATTTTAACTTCACAAAATTTAATAAATTTGCCCAAGTCAGATATAGAATTATATTTTGATATTGAATCTCAGCCAGAAATAGATTTTGCTTATCTTTTAGGGCTTTTAGTTGTAGATAAAAGAACTCAAACAGAAAAATTTTATCCTTTATTGGCAGAGGATTTTTCAGAAGAGGAGGCGACTTGGCAACAATTTTTAAATGTAGTTTGGGATTATCCGCAAGCACCGATTTATCATTTTTGTGATTACGAGATATTTATGATTAAAGAATTAGCGAAACGTTATAAAACACCGAATCATTTATGGCAACCTTTATTAAATCGCTTAGTTGATGTACATGAAAAAGTTACCCAAGCAGTAACATTACCGATCGAAAGTTATTCATTAAAAGCGATCGCCCGTTGGCTAGGTTTTAATTGGCGCAATCCCTCAGCCAGTGGTGCCCAAGCAATTTGTTGGTATGATGAATGGTTGAAGAGGAGCGATCGAACTTTTTTAGAAAAGATTGTCACCTACAACGAAGATGATTGTTTCGCCACCTATTTAGTAAAAGATTGGTTGAGTAAAACTTTAGAAAAAAAACCCACCCCTTAATCCCCTCCCCGTAAACGGGGAGGGGAGACAAAGTTAACCTTTCACGCAGAGAACTTGCTTCAAAGTCGCTACAACTTCCACCAAATCAGATTGATTTGCCATCACTTGTTCGATCGGCTTATAAGCCCCAGGAATTTCATCTAAAACTCCCCGATCTTTGCGACATTCTACACCCTTAGTTTGAGCGATCAAATCATCTAAATTGTAGACATTTTTCGCCTTATTTCGAGACAACAACCGCCCTGCACCATGCGAGCAAGAACAATAACTTTCATGATTACCTTTACCTTTAACTATGAAAGATTTTGCTCCCATTGAACCAGGAATAATCCCGTAATCTTCCTCTCTTGCTCTTACTGCACCTTTGCGAGTAACGTAAACATCCTCACCAAAATGCACTTCTTTTTCCGCGTAATTGTGATGACAATTCACCTCTAATAAAGGTTTAGTTGGCTTTCCACCAGCTAAATGTTTTTCCACAATTCGCTTGACTCGCGCCATCATCACATCACGATTAAATCGAGCATAATCTTGCGCCCATTGTAAATCGTGCCAGTAAGCAGTAAATTCCGGTGTTCCCGCTACAAAGTAAGCTAAATCTGGATCTGGTAACTTAATATTTGCCAGTTTAGCTAACTCTTTCCCAGTATCAATATGATTCTGGGCTAACATATTTCCAATGTGACGAGAACCAGAATGTAGCATTAACCAAACTTGGTTTTCTGTGTCTAGGCAAACTTCGATAAAGTGATTCAATTTGTTACTAATTGCTTGCTAAGTTTTTTTAGTCTCCACAGTCTGAGTTCAATACTGCTTTGACTTCTACCTAGCACTTTCATCGAATGCTCGATCGAATGGGTAGTAATAAACCGATCTTCTTCAGGTGTCCAAAATTTCTTGTTCACCCGTTTCATATCAGGAGGACGACTCCAACTCAGTACTTCACTGGCTTTAATTAGCTTTCTACGTAAAGCTAAACAACCGTTATAGTACAAGTGACTTGTTAAAAGTTGAGCATCTTCCTTGTAAACAACTATGTTGTAAACTTGATCTCTAGTGTTTTTATTAGAGGTTTTGGTTTTGCCAGTAATCTGTTTGATTAATTCCAGATACTCAACAGCAATGTGTGAGCTACAAGTAACCAAAGATAGGAAGGGAAACTTTTTAGAAGTCATTCCCAGTGAGCCATCCCCATCTATCAAACCTCTAAAGTAATCCACTTTAGAAAAGCTACAACTAGGGAGTTGGATTAACTTTGATTTACTACCATTCGGTAAACCCCAAGATTCAAGATAATCTCGAAATCGTTTGTCGTAAACCCTCCAAATAACTGATGTATGTTGGCTACTAAAGTTAGTTTTACGCACACGCTCACTAATGGAAGAATTAAACGGTATGAGATTCTTGAATGCCCATAATATCTCTTCATCTATCTTGCTGACCTCTATACTTACCTTACCTCGATTGCGAGTAGTGTTGTATAGATGACCATCACTTTGAATGAAGCCAAACAAGTAGGCATAAGCGGGTAATTCGAGACTGATATTAGTGGTTTCCATTACTCCACAATATCATCGATCGAAGTTGCAATCGACCAAGACATTTCTGCTTGGTTCTATACCTTCCTATTCGGTATAGTTCGGAGCACACCTTCATCCTCATTAATTAGGATGCCCAAGTCCCTCTGCTCTCTACGGGGCGTTTTACCGCTTCCCTCGGTATTAGCAAGTAAATCATCTAAATATTTACTCATTCTCAGCCTTCACCGATTTGGACGAGTTTTGATTACTGTATTACTACAGTAAGGGGCAATCTTTTACCCCCTCCAAGAGAACCTAATTGTTTAATGGCTTTACTTTCTAAGCGTTGTACGCCTGAATGTAAATCCTTAAAATCTTGCCAACCTTGCCAATTGCTGACAGCTTTTTCAACTTCTTTATTTTCCTCGAATCCCACAGGAATTGCTGCTTCAATATCGAGGCGAATTTTCTTCAGCTTGCCTTCTAATTGTTCGGTGGTAAATGGTGTTTTAATTGCCATCATCCCGCAACCAATATCGACCCCCACAGCCGCAGGCATAATTGCATCTTTTGTCGCAATTACTGAACCAACTAATGCTCCTTTTCCTAAATGAACATCGGGCATTAATGCTACGTGCTTAAATACAAATGGCAAGGATGCAACGTTTTTTGCCATCTTGGTTTCATCAGAACTTAGTTCATGATTCGCCCAAGAAAGCACAGGTGTTTCTGTAGAAATTGCTAGTTTTTCGTAAGGCATAAATTTCTATTTTATTAACAACAAAAAGCTACTCTCGATCCTAACAAAAGGGGAGAGTTTGGACTTTTGAATTACACATACTACAATACTACATAAAAAGTTGAGCTTTGTCCAGTCTGTAGGGCGCGTCAGAGTTGTAGAGACGTTGTATACAACGTCTCTACATTTATTTGAAAGGTGAGTATCGAATCACTGCCACGATCGCCCAACAATCTATTAACATTTGTAAACAGAGCTATCTCAGCTATTCTCTAGCAATTTTAGTAAATACCGATACTAAAACTATGCCGATCGCAAAAGAAACAATTTGGGAACGTTTTTTAGCACCATTAATTCGTCCCTTAATTGATGAAAAGGGGTTACAGAGTTTTTATGACAGCGTAGATTGGGAAGCAGAAGCCGATCGCTTCCGTCAGCCAAATTTAGAATATCCCGAATATTACAGCAGCCAGAACTTTCACGGAGTTAAAGGCGGATATCTTAACCCTGGCGCTTCCGTCTCTTACGATCCGGTGACGCAATATGTTTTACCACCGAATGAAACTTGGATTAGACAGGGGTTGATCGATCGCTTATGCGGAAAACCCAGAAGGATTTTAGACTTAGGTTGCGGTACAGGTTCGACTACCGTTTTACTTAAACAAGCATTTCCCGAAGCCGAAGTGATCGGTTTAGACTTGTCGCCTTATATGTTATTTATGGGCGATCGTAAAGCCAAACAAGCCGGACTTCGTATTCAATGGCGACATGGAAACGCCGAACACACAGGTTTTCCCGATGCTTCCTTCGACGTAGTGACAGCATCTTTACTGTTTCACGAAACTCCCCCAGCAGTTTCTCAAGCTATTTTGCGGGAAAGCTTCCGGTTACTAGTTCCCGGAGGACAAGTTTTAATTCTCGATGGAAATCAGAAAACCTTGCGTCATACCGAATGGTTGACCGAGATTTTTGAAGAACCTTACATTAAAGCTTATGCGTCGGGAAATGTTGACGCTTGGATGGGTGCAGCGGGGTTTGAAGCAGTGGAAACATACGAACATTGGTGGGTGAATCAGATTAGTCGAGGGATAAAACCTATCCCAGGTGTAGAAATCAATGCCACAAAGCCTTCCTACCAGCAAGTAGAGGCTGATTTCTCAGGAATTCCCGCACCAGCTTTTAATACTCACGCAAGTTGCTAATTATATAATTAATGCTCGGATTAAGTACGTTGTTGCGCTTTAGCGCTCTTAGAGCGCTAAAGCGCAACAACGTACCCACAAACAATCTAAAATCTAAAGTCGAATGGCTCTTAAGGCAGTTTTGTTTGATTTTAACGGCATCATCATCAATGATGAGCCAATTCATGAGCAGCTGATTGAGGAGATTTTAATTGCAGAGAATCTGCGACCGAAAAGGGGCGAATTTCGCAAATATTGCTTGGGAAGGAGCGATCGCGCCTGTTTAAGCGACCTTTTCTCCCGTCGAGGTCGCGTACTTACAGAAAGTTACCTCAATCAGCTAATTTCCCGGAAAGCTAAAGCATACCAACAACACATCGCTCAAATGGCAGAATTGCCGATTTATCCTGGTTTGGAAGACTTGATTCTGAAATTACAAGCCGCTAATCTGAAAATTGGTTTGGTGACAGGGGCATTGCGATCGGAAGTTGAAATAGTATTAAATCGGGCTAACTTGGCGCAATATTTTGCTGTAATGTCCACCAGCGACGATCTAAAAGTTAGTAAGCCAGAACCAGATGGCTATTTACTGGCAGTAGAACTATTAAACCAAGAATTTGCCAATCTGGACTTGCAACCTTCAGAATGTTTAGCAGTTGAAGATACTCCAGCAGGGATTACTGCTGCTAAACGGGCGGGAATGCAGGTGTTAGGAGTAGCAAATACTTTTCCCTTTCACATGATCCAGCGTCAAGCTAATTGGACTGTAGATTATTTTTGGGATTTGGAATTGGAACGCATCCAGGAAGTGTTTTCTCAAGAAAAATTTCAACCAACCGTCACAGAATGTTAAAATAAGTTTTTGATGATTAAAAGTCGTTTACTTGTCGCTAAAGGACTTTGCATCGCCAAAAAAGTAGATATATGGGGAATTAGCTCAGTTGGTAGAGCGCTGCGATCGCACCGCAGAGGTCAGGGATTCGAGTTCCCTATTCTCCATCCAGTATAGTTTCTAAGGATTGAGACAGCACTCACTACGTACTGTTGCAATTCTAGTCAAGAAATTGTTCGATTTATTAAGCGATTTGTAAATCTTGTTTCAACTTGTGTTGCCTACTGTTTGGTAAGACAATTATTGGCTATCTTAAAACATAAAGCAATAGTTAAGAGGAAATTCCATGACTCCGTATATGCTCCGGCAAATTTGGTCTTTGATTGAAGACACGCAATCAAATATACTACTGAAGCTAGATGACGCTAGTTTAGTCCAATGGCTGCTGAAACAACTGAAAAACCAAGGTTCTTTGAGCAGTAACGAAGCAGCTATTTTGAGCGACTATCTGCACTCAAAATTAACCTTGATTCGTGATTTAGCTCAAGAGCGTCAATCCGGTTGGCAAGAAAGTCACTAATAGTAAACTAGGATACATTTATCTCACTCACTGTCAATTAGCAGGCAAATAAAAGGAGAAAACAAGCAGAAAAAATATGCCTAAATGGTGTTGCAGTATACTAATTACAATACCAATATTGTTGGCTCTAATCAGTTGTAGTGGGGAAGCGAAAAAACCTGCTGTTTCACAAGATGCGAACACCACACAACAGGTTAAAGGCAGGTTAGAGACGATCAGAAATCGTGGCAAATTAATTTGTGGTGTTAGTGGAGAATTGCCAGGTTTTAGTTTTGTTCGCGCTGATGGTAGATATGCGGGGTTAGATGTAGATATTTGTCGAGCGATCGCAGCTGCAATATTTAACGATCCTAACGCCGTCCAATTCCGCAACTTGAATGCCAAAGAAAGATTTACCGCAGTTCAAACAGGTGAAGTAGATATTCTCAGTCGTAATACTACTTTTACTTTGGGGAGAGATACTTCTGTAAAAATGGAATTTGCCCCCGTAGTTTTTTACGACGGACAAGGCATGATGGTGCGGAAAGATAGTGGGTTGAAAAAACTTGAAGACTTGAAAGGTAAACCAATTTGTACCCAAACAGGGACAACGAACGAACAAAACCTTGCCGATCAAATGCGTCGTCGAGGATTACCTTATCAACCTGTAGTTTTTGAAGATGTAAACACGGCTTATACTGCTTATGCTGAAGGTCGTTGTGATGGGGTAACTTCAGATCGATCGCAGTTACTTTCCCGACGCACAGCATTACCAAATCCCCAAGATCATGAAATCTTAAATGTGGTAATGTCGAAAGAACCATTAGCCCCAGCAGTAGCCGAAGGCGATGCGCGTTGGGCTAACATTGTTAGATGGGTAGTTTACACTTTAATTGAAGCTGAAGAATTAGGTGTCAATTCTAAAAATGTGATGCAATTAATCAGTAGTAAAGATCCGATATTTCGCAGGTTCTTAGGAGTAGAAGGAGGTCTGGGTAAAGGTTTAGGTTTAACTAATGATTTTACGGTACGGATCGTTAAATTTGTAGGTAACTACGGCGAAATTTATAATCGTAATTTAGGGCCAAATACAGCCTTGAAGTTAGACCGAGGTTTAAATAATCTATGGAATAAAAAAGGTTTACTCTATTCACCTCCTTTTCGCTAAAGCCTAATTTATGTGGAATAATAGTCGTTTTTGGCGGTGGTTTGGACAAATATTATTAATCCTGCTAGTAGTAATTGTAGGGATATTTTTATGGGCAAATTTTACCGAAAATCTCCGCCAACTAGGGTTGCAGTTTGGGTTTGATTTCCTGAATTTACAAGCTGGGTTTGATATAGGTGAAAGAATTGTTAATTATAAATCTACTGATACTTTCGCTGCTGCTTTATTTGTTGGTTTGATTAATACATTGCGGGTAATGGCGATCGGTCTAGTTTCGGCAAGTATTGTGGGAATTATTGTCGGAGTAGCGCGACTTTCGGATAATTGGTTAATCCGAAACTTGGCAATGATTTATGTAGAAATTCTCCGCAATACTCCTTTATTATTGCAACTTTTATTTTGGTATTTTGCCTTTTTTCTCAAGTTACCCCAACCAGGAAATGCCATCTCTTTATTTGGGATATTTGCTTTATCAAATCGCGGTTTACAACTTCCGGGAAGAATTGCACTTTATCCAGAATTTCTAACTTTAATTTTAGGGTTAACTTTATATACAGCTGCGTTTATTGCCGAAATTATTCGGGGTGGTATTCAAGCAGTACCGAAAGGACAATGGGAAGCGGCGCGATCGCTAGGATTAAAACCTTTTCAAGTAATGCAGTTAGTAATTTTCCCCCAAGCTTTGAGAGTAATTATTCCCCCGTTAACTAGTCAGTATTTAAATTTAGCGAAAAATTCTAGTTTGGCAATTGCGATCGGCTTTCCTGATATTTATGCGATCGCTTCCACCACCAACAACATTACCGGACGAGCCGTAGAAGTTATTCTAATTATCATCATAACATATCTTACAATTAGTTTAAGTATTTCCTTACTCTTAAATCTTTACAATAGCAGAATCAAAATAAAAGAAAGATAGTCAAACTAACTAAATTTTATGAATCAACTAGATAACAAACCTCCCCTAAAAATCAGAAGCAGAACTTTAAACTGGTTATTAAAAAACCTGTTTAATACTTGGTATAATAGTTTGCTAACTATTGTTAGTATTTTGATAATTTTTAGTTTCGGGAAAAACTTTTTATATTGGGTATTTGTACAAGCACAATGGACAGTCGTTACTACAAATTTACGGTTGTTTTTAGTTGGGCGTTATCCGATCGATTTAATTTGGCGAATTTGGACAGTTGTCGGCATTATTATCGCCCTCTCCATTATCACTTGGGGAGCATTAACTAAACGTTTTTTTCCTCAAATAATTAGTTGGCTACCATTAATTTGGACGCTATCTTTTCCGATCGTACTATGGTTAATTGGTGGAGGATTGGGATTAAAACCAGTTGGTAGCGAATTATGGACAGGTTTATTATTAACTTTATTATTGGCAATTGTGAGTATTGCGCTTTCATTTCCTTTAGGAATTGTGTTAGCTTTAGGCAGACAAAGTGACCTGCCAGTAGTGCGAATATTCAGTATTATTTACATTGAATTAATTCGGGGAATACCATTAATTGGTATTCTGTTTATAGCGCAGGTTATGTTACCTTTGTTTTTACCAACTGATTTAAGATTAGATCGCGTGGTAAGAGCGATCGCAGGTTTAACCCTATTCAGCGCCGCATACATGGCAGAAAACGTCAGAGGCGGATTACAAGCAGTTCCTCGTGGACAAAGAGAAGCAGCCAAAGCATTAGGATTAAATCCGATTTTAATTACCTCATTAATAGTTTTACCCCAAGCTTTGAAAGTAGCAATTCCCTCAATTGTTGGTCAATTCATTGGGTTATTTAAAGATACATCTTTGTTAGCAATTTTTGCATTATTGGAATTGACGGGGATAGCGCGATCGATCTTAGCGCAACCGGAATTTCTCGGAAAATATGCCGAAGTTTACTTATTTGTAGGGGTGATCTATTGGGTATTTTGTTATTCAATGTCCTTAGCGAGTCGAAGGTTAGAAAAGCAATTAGGTGTAGGACAGAGATAAGAAATAATTGAACCGCAAAGAACGCAAAGAAGAACAGGAGAATTAAGTAACCCCTATCGTAAAAATCAAATATACCATCTGCGTTCATCCGCGTTCATCTGCATTCATCTGCGTTAAAAAAAAGCCCACGCATCCCACAGAAAACCTAAATCCACATCTATTAAAATTGAATTACCCAGAGGTCAACCAAAATGCCAGAACAAAACCCGATCGTCATCGCCCAAAACGTACACAAATACTACGGACAATTTCACGTTCTCAAAGGCGTTAACCTCACCGTCAACAGAGGCGAAGTAGTCGTATTAATGGGGCCATCAGGTTCCGGTAAATCCACCTTTATTCGCACCTTCAACGCTTTAGAAGAATACCAAAAAGGACAGATCGAAATTGACGGAATTACCCTCGATAATAACACCCAAAACATTGATACAATTCGTCGGGAAGTAGGAATGGTATTTCAACAATTTAACCTATTCCCTCACTTAACCGTCCTGCAAAACATCACTTTAGCACCAATTTGGGTGCGAAAACGATCGCCAAAACAAGCCCAAGAAACCGCAATGCAACTATTAGAAAGAGTCGGAATATTGCAACAAGCTTCCAAATATCCCGCCCAACTTTCAGGAGGACAACAACAACGAGTTGCGATCGCACGCGCCCTAGCCATGCAACCTAAAATCATGTTATTCGACGAACCCACATCAGCACTAGACCCAGAAATGGTGCGAGAAGTACTCGACGTGATGCGAACACTCGCCCAAAGCGGAATGACAATGGTAGTAGTTACTCATGAAGTTGGATTTGCCCGTGAAGTAGCCGATCGCGTCATCTTAATGGATGCAGGTTTAATCGTCGAAGAAGCCACCCCCAACGAATTTTTTCAACGCCCCCAAGAAGAACGTACCCGCCAATTTTTATCACAAATTCTTTAGTCACTTGTCATTGGTTATTAGTAATATTTATTGAGGATTTGTATAAATAAACAAATAACAACTAACATTTAACTATTGACCAATGACTAATAACTAATCTACAGGTTCAGCTGGTCTAGGACTAGAAAAACCTCCAGGTTGAACAAAACCTCTACCCGAATTATGCAGAGTATTTGACACTAGAGAAAAAGCTAAGTAAGCAGGTACAATAATAACTCCTAAAGCCGCCAAAATTCCCAAAAAAACTAATGGTTTGTTAGAAGGGCCATACTGAGTTCTGTAAGGATCGATCGCCAGCCGTTCCGGTTTAATTAAATCCCGTAATGCCACCGGACGCTTAAATCTGATCCGACGGTCATCCAGCTTTTCTAATAAGATCCAACCAGCCTCTCCCTCCTCCTCACACAAACGCTGTAAAACCGCCGGGTCTCGAAAAATATCTCGATTAGCCCGGACAATTTTAAACTCCCAACCTGTTAAACGTAATTCACGAGGTATTCCCTGCGGTACTCCTTGGGGAGATACGAGATTGGATTGCCCAACAATTTCCATCTCAGTGTTTATCTTGGATTCATAGCGGGTCAAAACTTCTTCCTCCTCTTCCTCTTTTTCCAACACTGACTGATACCAACGCATCCATCCACCCAAGGCTGTTGCCTGGACACCAAGGCTACCGACAAATAAAGTTAAAAGCGTAAATTCAAACATCTTTTGTTAGTCTATTCCACATTCTGCGGTTATAGATATTCTCGATCAGGAAATAACTGAAATTATTTATAACTAGTAAAGTTGTCTAGTACTTATGGTAATAAGTAAACTCGATTAGTTTCTCAAATAACTGATATGTAGAAATCCCAATTCCCAGTCCCCAATTAATAAACACTCCTTCTACCTTCTTAATGGTAGATAACCCTCCATCAGACAATCTGGGCCAATAGTTTGCCAATTAATCCTTTCCAAGGTTAATGCTTCTGTCATTTGTTGGAAACCTAAATTGCCCACTGGGGAAGGAGCTCCATCTCCACCAATAATTTTTGGGGCGATGAAAGCCATGATTTTTTGAACAGCACCTTCTGCGATCGCATTTGCTGCCAAAATTCCCCCGCATTCCCACAACACCGACAAAAACCCCAAATCATATAAATAACTCATTACCTTATCTGGAGTTAAAGAATCTAACTCCACTACATTTACTCCCTTTCTCAACAGTAACTTTTGTAGGTCGGGATTCGCCCCCACCTGAGTTAAAACTAAAGTAGCTGCCTCCTCCGTCTCCCACAAATAAGCATTTTCCGGCAACTCTAAACTCCGACTCATCACCACCCGCAAAGGATTTCGCGCCTCCACTTGATGACTTGTTAAATGGGGGTTGTCATGACGCACCGTATTCCCACCCACAATCACCGCATCACAAGCCGCCCGTAATTGATGTACTACATTTCGCGCCGCTAAATCTGTAATCCAAGAACTATGTCCGCTGCTAGTGGCAATTTTCCCATCCAAAGTCATCGCATATTTCAAAATCCCAAACGGACGTTTGTATAAAATGCGATGTACAAAAGCTTCATTTAATTGGCGACAAGCTTCCTCTTCTACTCCTACTACTACTTCTATTCCAGCCGATCGCAACTTCTCAATTCCCCCCGCTGCTTGCGGATTTGGGTCTACCATCCCCACCACTACCTTCGCCACCCCCGCTGCAATCAGCGCCTCAACACAAGGCGGCGTTTTCCCATAATGATTACAAGGTTCTAAACTCACATAAATCGTCGCACCCCGGGCTAAATGATCCGCCGCCCGTAAAGCAAATACCTCTGCGTGTGGCTGACCCGCCCCTGGATGATAACCTTCCCCAACAATTTGCCCATTCTGCACCACTACTGCCCCTACCATTGGATTAGGCGCAGTTTTTCCCAGCGCTTTCTGGGCTAACTCCAGACATCGACGCATCATTGAGGAGTCAAAATCATTCATCTTGTCATCAATCATTTGGTAGTTGGTAGTTGGTAGTTGGTAGTTGGTAATAGTTTTGAGTTTTGAGTTTTGAGTTTTAAGTTATTAATTAACTCAAAATTCAAAACTTAAAACTTAAAACTATTACCGACTAACAACTACCCTCTAAGCATTATCTTCTATCCAATCCATCTTCTGCCACCAAAGATTTAATGGGTAATAAAGAATTGGTGCCCATAAACTGCTGAGAATCGCTGAAGACAAAGCTATTTGTTGGTGTTCTGTCCAAATTTCTGCTAAAGAGCGATCGCCCACCAAACTAAACTGAAGTGCCAGCACCGTTTCCGCTACCACTGTCATCAAAAATACAATTAATGCTACAGAAATAAAATCTTCTTGGACATACCTTTGTTTTTTCAAGCTTGCCGTTAAAATGCCCACACACATCAACGAAAGCGTATGGGAAGGATGAGGCGAAGTCATGCCATCCTGAATTAAACCTAAAGCACATCCTGCGATCGCGCCTTGTAAAACACTCCGCTTCACACTCCAAGCCACCACCCAGATCAGCAACCAATTTGGGCCAATCCCTAACAATTCCATACCTGGTAGTCGCGTCGGCAAAATTAGCGCACAGACAATCACAGAAGCAACTGTCACTGCCCAATTAACCAATTGACGACCATAATAAGGCAACCGAGAAATCTTGATCATTTGCGGTTTAGTTGTCAGTCTTTGATGGAATTTTTCTGACTCATTTCTCTCCCCAACTTACCACTCAGTCAGGACTTCGGCGCGAACGCTCAGTCGAAGGACTCTCAGATCGCTATTTAGAATTGGCTTGAGAAGTTTCCCCATCAGTAGTTTTTTCTCCCTTATGTTTTTCCACCGGATAAACAGCCACCCATTCTAAGACACTCGTTGGAGCCGAAAGCACAATCACAGCCTCCGGCGCAGGACTTTGACTTAAATTCACTGACTCTACTCGTCCCACAGGTAATCCCGAAGGAAAGAGTTCGCTAGCTGAGGAAGTAGTCACCACATCACCCCGACGGACATCGGGAACTCGCTCAAAAAACTGCATTACCGCCTTGTTTCCCGATTTTCCCCGCATCACACCCATAAATCGACTCCGGTTGATCGTCACCCCCACCCGACTGCTAGGGTCGCTAATCAACAACACTCGGCTTGTATTATCAGTTACGCTACTGACCCTACCGACCAACCCACCCGGAGCCGTAACGACAAAATCTTCTTTGATTCCATCCTGAAGTCCCCGACCGAGAGTAATTTGTTGCCACCAATGATCGGCACCGCGACCTACAATCGGAGCAGCGATCGCCTGCTCCTTATTTTTGGCTACATAGCCCAAAAGTTCTCGCAGTTTTTGATTTTCGGTTTCAACTTGTTGTAACTTTGCCTCCATTTCTACAACTTTGGCATTAGTTAAAAGTTCTTGCTTGCTTGGATTGGATTGAAATGGACGAGTAAGCAACTGATAGACTTCAAATAAGCTTCCTCCTTGAGTTTGCCTCGCAAACCAAGCCGTACTGATTACCAAGCCTATCAGCGCCACTTGCAACCAATTTCGATCCCACCAACGGCGTAACGTATCCATAGACAGTAGTCTTTAAAGTATTTATGAGTTATGAGTTCTAAGTTTTAAGTTATTAATTAACTCAAAATTCAAAACTTAAAACTTAAAACTATTTACAAATGGCGAGAGCGAGCGCTAAATACGCGATCGAGTTGTTTGATATTTTCTAGCACTCTTCCAGTACCTAAAACCACACAACTCAAAGGATCGGCAGCCACATGAACTACAATTCCCGTTTCATGGCTGATTAAAGTATCTAGTCCTCTGAGCAAAGCTCCGCCCCCTGCCAGCATAATGCCCCTGTCGATAATATCAGCTGCTAATTCGGGAGGAGTTCTTTCCAAAGTCCGCTTCACCGCTTCCACAATTACCGCCAAAGGTTCAGACATACTTTCCCGAATTTCTGGCCCTTTAATTGTTACAGTTCTCGGCAACCCAGAAAGCAAATGCAAACCCCTGACTTCCATAATCGAATCTTCATCTGCAACAGTGGGATAAGCTGAAGCAATTTGAATTTTAATTTCTTCTGCCGTTCTTTCCCCAATCACCAAATTATGCACCTTTTTCATGTACTGAATAATCGAATCATTCAGTTCATCTCCAGCGACACGCACTGACTCACTCAGCACCGTACCTTGTAAACTCAGTACCGCCACTTCCGTAGTGCCACCACCAATATCGATAATCATGTTACCTGTAGGTTCCGCCACAGGTAGCCCCGCCCCAATAGCCGCCGCTACTGGCTCATCAATTAATCTGACATCTCTAGCGCCCGCTTGCAGCGCCGCATCCATTACCGCCCGTCGTTCTACCCCAGTTACACCGCTGGGAATACCGATGACAATTCGCGGTTGTACTAAAGCTTGACCTTCGTTCACTCGCTTGATAAAGTGCTTCAGCATTAACTCAGCACTATCAAAGTCAGCAATTACCCCATCACGCAGCGGACGCAACGCCACCACATTTCCAGGGCATCTCCCCAACATTTTTTTCGCTTCTTCTCCCACCGCCAATGCTTCGCCTGTATCTTTGTCAATGGCGACCACTGAAGGTTCTTGAAGAACTATGCCTTTACCAGACACATAGACTAAAGTATTTGCGGTACCGAGGTCGATACCCATGTCACGAGATATGGATAAGCGTTTAAAAAGACCCACGCGCTTTTTGCCCCCAAACAAGAGATGCTTTTTGTAGGACTGTAACCTAACCGTGCAGGATTTTATTACGTTTTCTATCCTGCGTCTAGTCAAAATAGAAATATTTCTTTTCTTTAAGATGCAACCTGAAATTTGAATTGTACCCTCAATTGGTTAAAGTAGATAAATAATTAATGAGTACAACTGTACTGGTAATCTAAATATGACTCTCAATGTTGTGACTTTAGTCGGTCGTGTGGGCGGAGATCCTGACGTTAAATATTTCGAGTCGGGTAGCGTTGTCTGTAACTGTACATTAGCTGTAAACCGTCGTGGTCGAGACAATGACGAACCAGATTGGTTTAATTTAGAAATGTGGGGCAAAACGGCAGAAGTTGCTGCCAACTATGTTCGCAAAGGTCGCTTAATAGGAGTTACAGGCTCTTTAAAGTTTGAATACTGGCAAGATCGAGCTACTGGGGCTAATCGCTCTAAACCAGTAATCAGAGTAGATAAATTAGAGCTATTAGGTTCTAAGCGAGAAAATGAGGCTAATGATACGGGGCACACAAGTAACGACGAGTTTTGAATCTAGGGACTAGGGACTAGGGACTGGGGACTGGGGACTGGGGACTGGGCGCTTTCTTGAAATTTATTAACTCAAAACTCAAAACTCAAAACTTTCCCCCCAATCCCCAGTCCCCAATCCCTAGTCCCCAGTCCCCTTTCTCCCTTCCCCTTTGTCCCTCAAAAATTGCCTTTCCTAATACCGAATTTGCAGTGTTACAAATGCTTCGACTTGCTGTTCTCCACCAACTACAGGAGTAGAAAACTCATTTATTGCTTCTCCTACTGGAGGAGCAGCCGCAGCACGAACACGAAATGCTATTGGTGGTGATGCGCCATTAACTTGAATGTAAACTACTTCCTGTGGTTTTAAATTTAAAGCAGCTAAAACGGCATTAGCTTGTCTTTGAGCGTCTAAGGTAGCTTTTTGTAATGCTTGTTCTTGAGCTTTAGCTATAGCACTATCCGTAGCCACAAAACTAATCCCATCAATTCTAGTCGCTCCCGCTTTCACCGCTTCATCCAACAAGTTACCGATTCGTTGGGTATCGATGCGAAAACTGACTGTGTTAACTGCGGTGTATCCGATCAAACGCTGGACGTTATTTTGGTAGGAGTAGTTGGGATTGAGGCGAATGCCAGTGGTTTGGAGTTTTTCGACGTTGCGCGATCGCAACAACTCTACCACTGCTGTCGATCGTCGCGCCACCTCCCGTTGCACCTCCTGAGCCGTTTTCCCCTGCGCCTCCACACCCAAACTTACCTGAGCAATAGTAGCAGGAATTGACTCCATTCCCCGACCTGTCACCGTCACAGTCCTGATTAACTGTCCGGGGATTTGTCTTTGCTCTTGAGCCAAAACCACACTACCAGGAAATACGCTCAATAGTCCGACACCTAAAATTATCGGTATTGTCAAAATTAGTTGATTAACGCTGACGTAATGACGGGGAGAAACAAATTTACCTTGGCGATCGACAAAAAATAAATCTTTGAATTTGTAAAGAAACTTGTACATTAGAAAAAACGACACTCTGTTAAACTAATGGCTGATGTATTTGCCTGGTCGAATTTCTTCACACCTTTGTTCCCGAAACTCTCCTGGGGACAAACTGCACCCATACTGGCAGCTACCCACGAACTAGATGCAGACAGTGCAGCACTGGTGTTGCCAGGAGTATTACTGAGTCTAGTAGTAGTTTACCTAGCCAGTAAATTTGGCGGGGAATTGTCTAACCGACTAGGCTTTCCGCCAGTTTTAGGCGAACTGGTAGCTGGTGTTATCGTTGGGATATCTGCCTTACATTTACTAGTATTTCCCGAAAGCGGAGCCCAAAGTTCTGATTCAGCAATTATCCAACTGTTACAAACAACTGCTGGATTAAACTCACAATCAGCAGAAGCAGTATTCAACGCCCAAAGCGAAGTAGTTTCTGTGTTATCAGAACTAGGAGTCATTCTCCTGCTGTTTGAAATTGGCTTAGAATCAAACATCAAATCTTTAATGGCAGTCGGTTATCAAGCTACCATTGTTGCTTGTGTCGGGGTAGCCGTACCCTTTGCTGCTGGGACAGCAGGATTAATGCTATTGTTTGGTGTGCCAGCAATTCCCGCAATTTTTGCTGGTGCGGCTCTCACAGCTACTAGTATTGGCATTACTTCCAAAGTTCTTTCAGAAATCGGACGTTTAAACACCAAAGAAGGTCAAATTATTCTTGGTGCTGCCGTTATCGACGACGTTCTCGGTATCATCGTTTTGGCTGTTGTCGCTAGTTTGGCAAAAACTGGCGAAGTGGATGTAATGAACGTCATCTATCTGATAATCAGTTCGTCAGTTTTCCTGCTTGGTTCTATCTTATTAGGCAGTTTCTTCAACAAAACCTTTATTAGAGTAGCTAATCTACTCAAAACTAGAGGTGGATTATTAATTCCTGCTTTAGTTTTTGCCTTTTTGATGTCTTACTTAGGAGCAGTAATTCACTTAGAAGCAATTTTAGGTGCTTTTGCGGCTGGTTTAGTCCTAGATGAAAGTGATGAAACTCTGGAATTACAAAAACAGGTAATACCAATAGCTGATATGTTGGTGCCTGTTTTCTTTGTCTGTGTTGGTGCTAGAACTGATATTGGCGTACTCAATCCCACAGTTCCCACAAATCAGGAAGGTTTGATTATCGCTATTTTCTTAATAGCAGTAGCCATTGTTGGTAAGATTGTCACTGGTGCTACAGTGTTTGGTCAAGGTAAGATGAATCGGTTGGCGATCGGTGTAGGCATGATTCCTAGAGGTGAAGTAGGATTAGTATTTGCTGGCATTGGTTCGGCAAGTGGTACTTTATCTAAACCTCTGCAAGCAGCGATCATCATGATGGTAATTATTACCACTTTCCTCGCACCTCCCCTGTTAAGAATCGTATTTCGAGACGAACTTGAACCTGCTTCAGAATCAGGTTCACCAAATTTAAATAGTCAAAATCAATCACCTTTCGTTCAGGAATCAGCAATGATTAAAGAGTGTTTTAATCAAGATTCATCAGCAGGAATACCAGAACAAGCGAGCAATCTATCCAAAGAATAAAGTAAGCAATTAGAAGGCTTTTAGGCAAAATAGCTAAGGAAAGATAGCTTCTACTTTCAGCTTTTTCTGCCACATTTCACCAGCAAACTAAATAAATAGCGTTAGGGAAAAGGAAGAAGGAAATTGAATTCACCTTTTCCCTTTCTTGTCTGAAAGCATCAGAAAATTAACTTCCCCTTGTCCCTTCTCTCCCTGAACCCTACCTCATACCAAATCCAGTTTAAAAAACCCTGTTATTCTTTAGACCGCGTAGCCGGACTTTTTTGTGTAGTAGCGATTTCAATTGCCATAAGATATGGGGGGTAGCTAACCCAGATTTGGTATCAGTTGATTCTGGTTAACCCATTAGTGTAAGCTCTCCGATCTGATGGTGTAGTTGGTACAGAGAATATATAGTGCTGTTGGGCGGTAATCTAAATTAGGCCGTTTACTGATAACCATAAGCATTATTCAATGAGAGTACTAACAAAAGTTTTTCAGGGCATCATCGTTCGCTCCTTACCAGCGGGAAGAAGTTCTGCTGCTGGGCTATGTAAATCGTGGAGAAATAAACCGTGAAATTTCACTGGATACTACCCAGTACTTTTTTAAGCCTACTTTTACTTTCATCTCCAGCGATCGCAGGTAAACTGCAATCATGGCGTTTCGATCCTCAACGCAATCAGCTGGTTTTCACCACAGACGGTGACGTTCAACCCAAAGCACAATTATTATTTAATCCCACTCGCTTGGTGATTGATTTACCCGGCACTAATCTGCGTCGGACTATCAATCAACCAGGGAAAGGACTAATCCGTTCTGTAAGAATTGGACAGGTAAACTCTCAGACAACTCGTTTGGTGATTGAATTAGTCAATGGGTATACTCTCGACCCCCAAGAAATAAAATTTCGAGGAGTTTCCCCTAGACAATGGGTAGTCCAACTACCAACACCCACTCGAAGTGATGAACAACCAAATGCAGCTACTGAAGGACAAAGTTCTGGTACTAGTCTCTCTCTTCCCGCCCCAGAAGCCGCTGCACCACCACCTCCACCTGTAACTACTAGGACTCCTGTGGTGCCTAAAATTACCCAAATTCAAGCTTTACAAATAACACCTGATGGTTTATTTTTGCGGACAAATGGTGGTAATCCAGAGATTGAAGTGGAGCGGAGTAGGGAAAACGTAAATATTGTCTTGGAAGGGGCGATGCTCTCGCCTCAACTCTTAAATCGGGAATTTTCCGTTAACCGTAATGGTGTTAGTGTTATTCAATTTAATCAGGTCAATAATAATCCGCCTGTAGTCCGGTTGACGCTGAAAGTAGCGGAAAACAGTCCAAATTGGACTGCCAATGTCAGCAATTTGGGTGGGATTGTTTTGCTACCAGGGGGCGAACAGTCTACTACTGCTCAAAGAGGGGAACGTCAAAAAGCGAACATTCAATCGATCGAACTAAATGGCAATCAATTGCTAATTCGAGCAGATCAGCCTTTTACCTACACTAGCGGTTGGGATAGGTCTAATGGTGCTTATCGAATTACGGTGAATTCAGCAGAGTTAATTGAGCGATTCCAAGAACCGAGACTCGATCGAGATGCGCCCATATTACGCTTGCGCGTCCGTGAGGATGATGGTAGAGTGACGATCGCGCTGTTTCCAGCTTCTGGGATTCAAGTCGGAGAAGTCAGCCAGCCTAGTCCCCAACTTTTGGCTTTACCCTTTTATAGCGCCAGAGCGGGACAAGTTCCCACCAGCCAAAATTATCCTCCTTTAGGTCAAGGGGTGTCAGATTATCCTTATCAACAGTTACCTACACGCCGCCCAAATGCCCGGGCTTTAGTAGTAATTGACCCCGGACATGGGGGAAAAGACCCAGGTGCGATCGGAATTGGCGGATTAAAAGAAATAGATGTCATCTTGCCAATCTCGCTCCAAGTCGCTAGATTATTGGAACAACAGGGTGTTCAAGTAGTTCTGACTCGCGATGCTGATTATTTTGTGGAGTTAGCGGGTCGAACTGCGATCGCTAATCGAGTTAAAGCAGATATATTTGTCAGCATTCACGCTAATGCCATACCTAATCGCCCAGATGTCAATGGTTTGGAAACCTACTACTTCGACAGTGGTCTGACTCTAGCTCGCTTCATTCACAGTAGCATTATTCAAAGTTTAAATATTCCCGATCGCGGGGTGCGACGCGCTAGATTCTATGTCTTACGCAACAGTGCCATGCCTTCTGTACTAGTAGAAACTGGTTTTGTCACTGGATACGAGGATTCTGCTAGATTGGCAACTCCTGCCTACCAAAATCAAATGGCAGAAGCCATAGCTCGCGGCATTCTTCAGTACCTGCAATATTACAGACAGTAATTAAGTAGTGGATAATCGGTAATGGGAAAACACCAACTACCAACTACCAACTACCAACTACCAACAAGTCAATTTTGACTACAATTCAATCCAAAAACTAAAATTCAAAGCAATCAATTTACAAAGGACTTGGATATCAATGACCTCTCAAAGAATCGGGATTTTTGACAGTGGTGTGGGTGGTCTTACCGTTCTCAGAGAACTTTATCGTCAATTACCATCGGAATCTATCCTGTATTTCGGAGATACAGCTAGATTACCTTACGGCAATCGTCAGATGAGCGAAATCTTAAACTTTGTCCGGGAAATTCTCACCTGGATGCAGCAACAGTCAGTCAAAATGGTAATCATGGCTTGTAATACCAGTTCGGCTTTAGCACTGGAAACTGTAAGGTCAGAATTCAATTTCCCGATTTTAGGAGTGATTTTACCCGGAGCTAGAGCAGCAGTACAACAAGGTAGAAGAATTGGTGTAATTGCTACCCCCGCTACTGCTGCCAGCAATGCCTACCGTCGCGCCATCCATGAGATTGACTCCACAGTTCAAGTTTGGCAAGTAGGTTGTCCCGCTTTTGTCCCTTTAATCGAACAAAACCGGATTTATTCCCACGATACTTACCAAGTAGCTAAGGAATATCTAGCTCCGATGCTGGAGCAACAAATTGATACCTTGGTCTACGGCTGCACTCACTATCCCCATTTAGCCCCAGTGCTAAAGTCTATCCTGCCTCGGACAGTACGTACAGTCGATCCAGCAGTATATGTGGTGAGAGCAGCTGCTCAGGAATTAGATTTACTGGGGCTAAGAAACACTAATCCACCGCAGCCGACGCGCTTCTGTGTGAGTGGCGATCCACATCACTTCGCTCAATTATCGGTGCAGTGGCTAGGTTGTACCCCTGTTGTGGAGCAAGTATGGTTGCCAGCTGTCTCTTTACAGCCAGCGAGAATAGAATCTCTCGAAAGAGAGTAGTTAATATTCAAAATTACTCTTTAGGGCTTGGACTTAACCTTGGGGTCTTCTCCAAGCTCTAGAACGTTGGGCGACGATCAGAAGCAGATAAATCGCTAACAAGTAACCTGTGGCTAAGAAGGGAATCATGAGAGGCATATCGCGGTAAACCATAATTAATTTACTAGTAGATAAAGCAATGGGATTAAGTTGATAGTCATAGAAAATCTCAGCTTGCTAGTACTTACGGGTATCGCACTGGAAAGCTGTCAGCAAAATGAGTCACCCAACGGTACTAATCCCGTTTAGTGTTTCTGTTTGCTTATGGAAACCTTAGATCGGCACTAAGGAATTGCAGGTTAGGTTGGTTAACCCGGCCTTAAAAGTCTTAGAGAAACTCTAAGAAACCGATCGCCGATTTTAATAATCGGTTAAGGTAACTACTTGTCAGTAGCTACATCTATCTTTAAGTGAAAGGAGTCACTCCATATCACCATTGGCAACCAACTTTTGTTGGTTTCCTTGGAGTGTTATTCAAATTTAGTGAAATCCTTACTAACTAGCGTATCACAAGCTTCCCAGCTTTTTGAGGTAGATCGGAAAAATGCTTAAAAATTTTATACAATTTTGGGAAATCAAATTAAGTTTCGATGAATTAATTATTGATGTTTGTAGAATAATGGTAAAATCCACCGAGATAATCGGGGGATTGGGGATGTAGTAGGTAGATTTAGTGAAGAGGATGGGAAACGGGATTTCATCTGTGGGGTGGTTAGCTTAAAATGAGGTAGAGAATATGTTAAATTTCGTAAATAAAGCCGGAACTGGCAGATCCATGACCTCAACTACCTCCCTCTTTTCGCCTGTTGAAGCAGACCTGCGTTTGCTGTCAGAGAATTTAAAGCAGCTAGTTGGTAATCGTCACCCTATCTTGTCTGCCGCAGCGGAACATCTGTTTGGAGCAGGAGGAAAGCGACTGAGACCAGCGATCGTCCTGTTAATTTCGCGAGCTACCATGCTAGGACAGGAGATTACCTCTCGACATCGACGATTAGCTGAGATTACAGAAATGATTCACACAGCTAGTTTAGTACATGATGATGTGGTGGATGAATCGTCGGTGCGTCGGGGCGTACCGACGGTACATAGCTTATTCGGTAATAGAATTGCGGTACTGGCTGGAGATTTTCTATTTGCCCAATCTTCCTGGTATCTTGCTAATCTGGATAATCTGGAGGTTGTCAAACTCCTGTCGGAAGTGATTATGGATTTGGCAACTGGAGAAATTCAGCAAGGTTTGAATTGCTTTGATGCTAGTTTATCGATCGAGGCTTACCTACAAAAGAGCTATTACAAAACTGCCTCACTGATTGCTAATAGTGCCAAAGCAGCTGGAATACTCAGCGATGTGAGTGCTCAAATGGCGCAGAATTTGTATTACTACGGTCGTCATCTCGGTCTAGCATTCCAGATTGTTGATGATATTTTGGATTTTACGGGTTCTACGGAAGTTTTGGGGAAACCGTCGCTTTCCGATTTAAGAAGTGGCAATTTAACTGCGCCAACGCTGTTTGCTTTAAAAGAGAAACCTTTTTTGGAAGTTTTGATCGATCGCGAATTCTCCCAAGAAGAAGATTTAGAACAGGCATTACAACTGATTAATGAAGCCAAGGGTATTGAGAGAGCAAGAGAATTAGCTACTCAAAATGCGCGTACTGCGGTGGAGTTTTTAGCAGATTTACCAGCGTCGGAATCGCGTCAAGCTTTAATTAATATGGCAGATTATGTTTTAAGTCGTCTTTATTAAGAGATTAAGATATGAAAAACTGCGCTCTTTTTAGGGCGCAGTTTTTACTTTTGTTGGCTCTCCCGTACTCATGGTGATAAGTAAACCTGATTAGCTAATAAAATGCTTACTCCTCAAGGCTTCCCAGTCCCTAGTCCCTAGTCCCCAGTCCCTAAAACAATTAATTAAGAAATATAGCGAAATTTTGATTTACTTAAAATCTGTTGTGTGGATTTTTAAATAAATGTAGAGATCGCTGTCATCACTTCCTTAAACAGCTAGGATAAAGTCACTCAAATTTTGCTGATTATATCAGCATCTCAAAAGGCAATCAAATGAAAGTAAAAATGATTTTGCCCGCTCTTACGGAAGCTATTAGCCCTCACTGGCGACCGATTAAATATTCGTTGTTTCCGCCTTTGGGGTTAGCAACGATCGCTGCATTTTTTCAACTAGATGATGAAATTGTTATCCAAGACGAACATATAGAGGCGATCGACTTAGAAGATGAGCCAGATTTAGTAGTAATTCAAGTTTATATTACTTCCGCTTACCGAGCTTACGAATTAGCAGATTATTATCGACAAAGAGGGATTTACGTAGCTTTAGGAGGTTTGCACGTCACTGCTTTACCTGAAGAAGCTAGTCTCCATGCTGATACTATTTTTATTGGCCCTGGTGAGGATACTTGGCCCCAATTTCTCAAACATTGGCAAGTAGGAAAGCCCGAAAAAGTTTATGTTTCGCGAGAACGTAGCTTAATTGATTTGCCTAAAATACGCCGAGATTTAATTAAGCGTCATCTTTATTTAGTACCAAATTCTATAGTTGTGTCGCGGGGTTGTCCGCATCATTGCGATTTTTGTTATAAAGAATCTTTCTTTAAAGGCGGTAAGTCTTTTTATACAGAAACAGTCGATCGCGCTTTAGAAGAAATTGCTGAATTACCGGGAAGACATCTCTTTTTCTTGGACGATCATTTATTCGGAGATACGCGATTTGCCAGTGGTTTATTTGATGGTATGAAAGGTATGGGACGAGTGTGGCAAGCAGCGGGAACTGTTCATGCTGTTTTGCAGCCAAATTTATTAGAAAAAGCGGTGGAAAGTGGATTGCGGAGTTTGTTTATTGGTTTTGAAACTCTTAATTCAACTAATTTGCGCCAACAGCACAAATACCACAATTTAAATCGGGATTATACAGAAGCAATTCGGCGGTTGCACGATTTAGGAGTGATGATTAATGGTAGCTTTGTTTTTGGGATGGATGAGGATGATGAAACCGTGTTCGATCGCACTGTGGAATGGGCAATTAACAACGGCATTGAAACCGCTACTTTTCATATTTTAACTCCCTATCCCGGCACAGATTTATATCAACGAATGGCGACGGAAAACCGTCTTACTAGTGATAATTGGGATTTATACGACACTCGTCACGTTGTTTTTCAACCAAACAAAATGACAGCAGAAGTATTAGAAGCTGGATATTTGCGTGCTTATCGAGATTTTTATCGCTGGAATGCAATTTTCCAATCAGTTTCAACTAAAAATACTTGGGAGCAAAAGTTGCGCCATTTAATTTATGCTGGTGCTTGGAAAAAATTTGAATTTTTGTGGGATTTAATTATCCGCGCCGAACAAGTAAATAAAGTATTGCCAATGTTAGAATCGGTGCTGGATGGATTTGGGAAAAAAAGTGCGATCGCTATAATCGCATAACTCTAAATGTTCCGTCACCAGTTTATTGGTATCTATATTTTCTAATATTTCAGTCAAATCTTGCCAAACTTGGTGATTTTTTAATTCTAACTTTGTCATAGTTTTTAATTAATGTTCTGTTAGTAAACCAGGAAAGTATAAAACGGGAGCATCCCAAATGTGTAAATTGCCCCTCAGACTGGAAGTCTGGGGCTATACAAACCAAGTCCGCCTGCGCGGACTTTTAGCCTGCGGAGGCAGGCTTTGTCTGTGTAGCCTCGATTTCTAATCGCTTGTATTTTTGCAAAATTGGGATGCTCCCGTATAAAACTCCATCTCTAACAATACCTACACGATTCTTGGGAAAAGCCCACAGGCTGAAAACCTGGGGCTAAAATCCTAAATTTTAAGCAATATTGGGTGGAATGTTCCCAGGCGAAGGCTTAGGAATGGGAAATTCCTGTTCTAGATAGGATTGCACCAAACTTTGTAAATCTTCCCGACGCAGTTGGATTCCTTCCGAAAGATTACCAGGGGTTTCAAAAAAGATCGCGCTATCAACAGTGTCCATAGCTACCATTTGGAACAAAATATGGGTGACAGGAACCGGAATCGCCATTACATCGGGATCTTTTAGGGTACTCGTATAAGTGGTGATATCTTGGAGGGTCGAAAAAGCATAGAGGATATGCTTTGTTTCTTGAGGTTGCTCGCTATTGGTGAAAGTTGTGAGTACCCAGGCTTCATCCAAGGTTTGGAGAACGTAGTACTGGGGATGTTGCAACTGACTTGCCAGGAGCTTAAGTGCTGGTGCGATCGCTCGCATCGCCTGGGGTGTTCGCCCATCATTCGGTGCGCCATCAATCAAAAGTTCAATCTGTCGATCTAAATCCATAAAACAAAGCTCTGGGAGTCTACTTTCGAGTCTAACGATTTAGCTAACCAGCGGTGGTCACAGGAGATAGTTTACTCGTGCGAGCAGTTAAAAACAGCTAAAAAGCTGAAGATAAAAGCCTTTTTTCTTGCTGCTCTCTGGCATTAGCGATCGCGGAACCCTCAGAAAAAACTAACCAAGGAGAAATCTGCGGGCGTGGAGGCTATATTTGAGCTAATATTCAACGAACTTAGACGTTCTACCAGTGCTTCAGAGCAAAATTGCCGTGAAGTAGCAGCACGTTTAGGGACAGAAGTAACCCGAATTTGCCAACAAAGTCAAAGGATTCAAAGTTTGGGCGATGTGGAAGTTTGGGGGGCTAAATTAGCTCGTCATCGCTTACAGCAATGTCTCCACTACTACCACCTCAGAGCAACTATGGCAAGGCTGGACTTACATAGTACTTTGAGCGCTATTGTTTATCGCTACATTGCTCCTTCGCGCTCATCTTCAGCATATCAAAGACGTTTGACTTTGATCGAAGACTTTTTGCAGGGATTTTATGTAGAGGCGTTAACTGCCTTTCGTCGGGAAGGAGCAAACTGCGAAACTGCTCCCATTAGTCCTACCTATACACCAAGGACGCTTTTGGAGTTGGCAGAGTTCCTGAGTTTTACAGAACGTTATGCTAAACGCCGCATTCCCATTACTAACAGAAATCGCCAACAGTTAATTATTTTGCGAGCACAGGCTTTTATCCAACAACAACCACCAGAAACACTGATTGATATGGAACAGGTGGCTGACAATGGCGGGGTAGAATCTTCGCCTCAGAATATGGATGAAGTTTTGTTGCAGCAAGTGGGTGAAATGATGTTATTTCAAGAACAGGGAATGAATCAGCAAAATCAACTGCGCCAGTCAGTAATTAATGAATTGATCGGCTATTTAGAGGCACATAAACAGTATGACTGCGTTCAGTACTTTGTACTTCGCCTCAACGATAGTAATACTCAAGAAATAGAGACTATCATGAATTTAACGCCCCGTCAAAGGGACTATTTGCAGCAACGCTTTAAGTATCATCTGATTCGGTTTGCGCTGTTGCATCAGTGGGAGTTAGTACATGAGTGGTTGGAAGCTGAGTTGGATAGAAATCTTGGCTTAAGGCCGCAGCAATGGCAAACTTTTTTGTCAAGGCTGGATTCTAACCAGCAAATTTTACTAGAGTTAAAGCGGCAGAAGTTATCCGATCGAGAAATTGCACAACGTCTTGGTTGGACTGTTAGCCATACTCAGAAGCAGTGGTTTAAGCTTTTAGAATTAGCTTGGGATATCCGTAACTTTCTACCTTAAATTCTCTCTTGTCCGGATCGGGTGCATCGACTGATGAACAGAGACTTTGAAACTTTCCCTGAACATTTTTTTGCTTGGTTGCTTCTGAGCGATCGATCCACCTTATCTGCTAAAGATAAGGAAATTTCTATTTTCAGCGCCAATGACCAAGATTGTGATATAGAAAATTGGGAGTTAGATGATTTAGACTTTCTGGAGTCAGAAGGATTGGATAGCACGACAGATTGGGATTTTCCTGAAGCATCGTCTCAACCGACGGAAGTAGCAGATATTCCGGCGGTACGCGATCGCTTCCAAGCGTTGATTAAACGCCGAATTCAGTTAGAGTTAGAAAATAATCCGCCGCTGTTTCCTTGGGAAACGGAAGATTGGCAATATGAGAGTGACGAAGTTGCTTCGCCTGTAGCCGCAGTGGGGGAAATTTTATGGCTGACTCAAATGGAAAAATTAGCTTTACCTGTATCTATTCCCCAGGAAATTTTATTGAAATTGTTTAATCGATCGCAGTCTGTGCTACAGTCTTCGATCGCTGAAGAAGCCAAAATAGTCCGGGCTGTAGAGGCATTATTTCCTAGTCATTCCCAGTTATTAAAGAGGTTTGCCCAGAAAATTGTCAGTCTTTCCCAAAATTTAACCCAAGTGGACTTTTCCCTGGCTAAATCTCAGTTTCCTCTCACTTACGAAGCAGCGAAAGAAAATGAACGCATGGTATTACTGCTGCTGGTGGCTAAACAAATTTTTGGTTTTCTGACTTTGGCTTTATCACCAACTAACAAATTAGTAGAACGAGAATGGTTGTGTGAGTTGGGAATGCTGACTCTGCAAGTAGAATATAAGTTGGAAGCACAAGTAATTAAATCAATGCGAATCCAATGTTTATTTCCCTGTGGCGGGATTTTAAAATTACAGGGAGGTCAAGCCTCTGCTCGAACTGAACGGCCCGATCCGGGTTTTTTGAGTGTAGAATTGTTTGATTTAGCGCCTAACCAAAGTTACCCTCTAGAAGTTCAGTTTCACCCGTTAGCTCATAATTCGTTAATTTTTGCCATTTATCCTACAATCTAGCTAGATAAAATCGGTGGTTTGGTGATGCAACAACTGCAAAATAGACCTTTTTTCCGCCAATTTCAACAAATGCTACAAGCCAGACCAAATCAAGAGGTTGAGGATTCGATTTGGTTAAGAATTTTGGTGCAATTGTTGGTAGTAATAGGAATTGTCGCTACGGATGTGGCGGCTGAGACTAGTATTAGTTTGTGGGCTGTTCCTGCTAGTATAGCGGGTGCTGTTTGGAGTTGGTATCGACGCAGAAACAGTAATATTCCGATCAAGTTTTGTATTGCGATCGGGATGTTGTTAGCGTTAGCTTCTTTTTTGTTGAATCTTCGAGATTCTTTGAATGATACGCGATTAATTCTGGCAGAATTGTTAATTCAATTGCAAGTTTTGCACAGTTTTGATTTGCCAAGGCGTAAGGATTTAGGTTATTCAATGGTCATTGGTCTGATTTTATTGGGAGTAGCTGCTACTCTGAGTCAGACGATGGCTTTTGCGCCGTTGTTGTTGTGTTTTTTGGCGATCGCTTTACCTGTTTTAGTCCTAGACTATCGCGCTAGATTAGGGTTAAAATCTATACTTGTAAGTAGAGAAAATAGAGGAAAAAAAGAGAAAGTTGTTTTACCTTTTTCGGTAAAACGGTTAAGTTTATTGTTATTATTAGTTGTTGGGTTAGGTTTGAGTATTTTTGCCTTTCTCCCACGAGTTCCGGGTTATCAGTTGCGAACTTTTCCCGTAAGTGCTCCTATTGAGTTAACCGGAAGTTTCGATCCAAGTAATATTAATAACCCTGCTTATAATCGGGGAAGAAATTCTGGGGGAAGTAGTGGTTCGGGTGCTGGGAGAAACCGAGAAAAAGGTGCGGGGGAATTGGATGATACTTTTTATTATGGATTTAATACGATAATTAATCAAAATTTACGTGGCATAATGAAGCCGAAAACTGTGATGCGGGTACGATCGCAAGCGGAAGGTTTTTGGCGAGTCATGGCTTTTGATAAATATACGGGACAAGGTTGGGAAGTTTCCCGCAATAAACAAACTCAAACTATTGAACGTCCGGTTTGGTCTTTTGAATTTATTTTACCTACTTTACCTACTTTAAGTCAGACTCAGGAAGTTATTCAAAGTTATACGGTGGTGTCAGAAATGCCAAATATTATTCCGGCGCTTGCACAACCGAGACAGCTGTATTTTCCTACGCAGCAAATAGCCATAGATGCGGAAAGGAGTTTGCGATCGCCTGTAGGATTAAATGAAGGTTTAACTTATACGGTAATTTCCAATGTTACGATGCGCGATCGTACTGAATTAGGTAAAGCTCCTACTAATTATACCCAAAGAACTAAACAATATTATCTCCAAGTTCCCGAAGCAATTAAGGAAAAGGTAAAAAAACGCACTGAAGAGATTTTAGCTAATCGAAACAAGGTATCAAAATCTAATAAAGAAATTACTTCTGTTTACGAAAAGGCACTTTATTTGGCTCAATATCTCAAACAAAATCCCAACTATAAACTAGAAGGATTACCTCCATTTTTACAGGAAAATGAAGACCTAGTAGAAGCTTTTTTGTTTGGTTATAAGAACAGTCCAGCTAATAAAAAAATAACTGGAGGTTATGCCGATCACTTCACTACAGTTTATACAATAATGTTGCGTTCCATTGGCATTCCGGCGAGAGTAGCCGCAGGTTTTGCGCCAGGAACTTTCAATTATTTCACAGGTTTGTACATTGTAAAAAATACGGATGCTCATTTGCTAACTGAGGTATATTTCCCTAATTATGGTTGGTTTGCTTTCGATCCTATACCTGGACATCCGTTAATTCCGCCTTCGGTTGAAGAAAATCAAACTTTTAGTTTAATTGAGAAATTTTGGAAGTGGATTGCTGGTTGGCTACCTTCACCAGTTACGGGGTTTTTAAATACTGTATTTGGCGCGATCGCAGCTGCTTTATTTACTGCAATAGCCTGGTTTTTTGGGTTATTTTCTAAAGGTTGGACGGGGTTATTTTTGGGATTAATTGTAACTATTGCTTTCGCTTTTTTAGCTTGGTTAGCTTGGCAAGGTTGGCAAATTTGGCGTTATCATTTATGGTTACAAAAATTGCCACCAATGGAAAGTATCTATCAGCAAATGCTGCAATGGTTAAAAGAAAAAGGTTTACGTAAACATCCAGCACAAACACCTTTTGAATATGCCAATGTAGTCAGTCAACATTATTCTCCCGAACGTGCAGAAGCGATCGCAGAAATTTCTCAAGCCTACATTAGTTGGCGTTATGGCGGAGAAAGTCCAAATTTAAAACGCTTAAGAAAGAGATTAAAAGATTTGCGAAAAACTTCTAAGATGCAGGTAAACAGTAAATAATTGCTAAAAACCCGGTTTCTTAAAGAAACCGGGTTTTTAATTATTTAAAATTAATTAACCAACCTGAGTTAAATCTTGTTTGTCTAAGGTAGAAGTAACATCTTCTAATTTCGGTGCAAACAGAAGATCTGCGGAATTAGTATCAACAGGAACCTCTGGATGTGCAGCAGAAGCATCAGCACTGGTAGCATCGACTTTTTTGGCTAGACGTGATTTGTAGGACATTCCCGCAGCAAATAAGCCAGCAACAGCTGCGATTCCTGCACCTGCGATCGCCAACTTAGGAAAATTTAATTTGTTAACAATTAAACCGGATGGATTAGTAGAATCTGCTGTGTTTGTATTCTTAAACTTGGAAAAAGCACAACCACCAACCGCTTCGGAAGGAGCAATATTAGTCAATAAAATACCGCTGCCGATTGCAGCTGTGGATAAAGCGGTTGCCAGAGATAGATTCAGTTTCATAATTGCTGAGTGTGAAGAACAATTAACTAACTGTTTTAGCAGTACTTTCCCGCTAAGTCAAGGGGCAGTGAATTTTAGATTTTTGATGTGCGATTTTAGATTTTTAAAAGTCAAACCTCAGATTTATTGATATGCTAAAGAATGGGTTTATAATAAATGTGCTTAAGAGTTTAATTTATCTGCCAAGATGAGCAAAACTAGCTTGAATTTAATCGCTATTTTAGTCTTTGCGATGACACTTTCCGTTCTGCTGGGGCCTTGGCTACATATATCACCTTACGTCTCGGCGATCGCCACTGCGATCGTTTTAGGTTTTACCACCCTGGATACTTTCACTTGGCAAGGGCAAGGTGGAAATTTAATTATAGATTTGTTAGCCAGTACTTCACCTGAGCATCGCGCCCGGATCGTGCGTCATGAAGCGGGGCATTTTTTAGTGGCGACTTTATTAGAAATTCCGATCGCAGCTTATTCCCTCAGTGCTTGGTCAGCTTTGCAGCAAGGACATCCCGGACAAGGAGGAGTAAGATTTGCCGATCGAGAATTGGCATTTGGGTTAGAACAAGGGATTTTATCCTCTAAACTTTTGCATCGCTACGGCACAATTTGGATGGCTGGAATTGCAGCGGAAATTTTAGTTTACGGTAATGCGTTAGGTGGTGCAGAAGACCGGGAAAAACTGAGAATTACTCTGGCTCAATTGGATATTTCCGCATCAAATTATCCTCAGCAAGAACGTCACTTTATTCTCCAAGCTCGGACTCTTTTACAATCTAATTGGGATGCTTATGAAGCTTTAGTAGCAGCAATGGAAAAACGGGAATCGGTAGCTGTTTGTCAACAAATTATTCAACAACATCAATCTTCTTCTGATTGAGCAATGACTCGATTTCGTCCATCACTTTTAGCTTTGAGTAAGTTTCGATCGGCCCGATCGATTAAGCTGATTCCTTGATCGTCATCATCGTCTTTGAGCGTGGCAACTCCAATACTAACCGTAATTTGTAGCGGTAGATTTTTGTCAATCATGAAGGGTTGGTCGCCAATTATGGAATTAAGTCGTTGGGCAACTAATTTGGCTTCTTGAAGTTTGGTATTGCTGAGGATAATTACAATTTCTTCACCACCGTAGCGAAATGGGGTATCTTGAAAACGTAGATTGTGTCGCAAGCGAGCGCTGAGTAATTGTAAAACGCGATCGCCTACTAAATGACCGTGAATATCATTCACAGATTTAAAGTAATCCACATCTAAAATTAGCAAACTTAAAGGTGTAGAAAGATTTCGAGCATTTTCAATTTGGCGTGGTAATTCCCAATCTAAAGCGCGACGATTATTCAATTCTGTTAAGGGATCGGCAAGCGCGATCGCCGATAAATAATCATTACTCTGCATCAAATTCCGGTAAATTTGTGCTTGCCGCACTCCCGTTTGAATCTGAGAATTGAGCAGTAAATTTTGTAATCTCCACTCTGCTTCCGCTAATTTACTGTTAGTTTGCTTTGGCGACAACCAGCAACAAGCATCCGCCCCCGCTTCTAACGCCGCTGCTCTCAATCCTGACTCCCAATTCCATCCAGGCAAAATTTCTTCCAGAGCATTTATCGGTTGGTCTAATACTAGAATGCAGTATATCCAGCCTAAATTAGAATTTTGCTTCAGTAGGCGACAAAGTTCCAAGCTGCTTGCCCGATCTGCTGGCAAAATTACTAAATTCGGTTTTTTTGCCTGAATTGAAGACAATACTTCCTCCTCAGACTGTATTACTTCAAAGTTACGAGTTGCTAAACCATCCAAACGATCTAGAAGTGTGCCGTAAAACTCAACACTTCCAACTATTAAAATGGAAGTATTCATTTGGTGTATTTCATTTGATGTATAAATAAAAAGAAGTATCTTACCAAAAAAGGAATAACTTGATTTTCATGACAATGGTAAGCTACAGTAAATTCACTAGGCGAAGTAAAGTTATTTACACAGATGCTTATAAGTGTATCTAGATTTTCAATAACTTTGTCTAGTCATACATTCGATCGCTCCTCGCTTAATTTATATTTTGTTGAATTGAAGCATAAATTCGGATCATTAGCAACAAAAGCCAGAAGCGGGCTGCCCACTTTTTATTGTTTATTAGCTTTCCCCTGATAATCTATTATCTTACTTTTATTTTATTTACTAGCTTTGATTAACTACTTATCACCATAAGCTACCGTTTTTTATATCCGAAATCCTTATATATTTTGATTAAATTTTTAAAGTTTTTCCGGCAATTGATATAATCTTTAATACTTCGTAATTTATTTTAATTTAACTAATGATTTCTTGAATTATTTGTCATAAATTTAGCAAATTGAATTAATAATAACAGTTTTACATGGATAGCCATCAAGTAAAGTTAACTGAATAAGTATTTTAGTTGTTATTAGGGATATGTCAATACTAGCGATCGATAGTTATCAGGCGATGAAAAAAAGCTACCTTAAAAAGAAAAAATATCGTACTATTGGCATTACTGCTAGTGCTTTTTTAGGAAGATCGATCGTCCAGCCTAACCATAGATTGTAATCAACTTATCAGCAAACCATTACCAAAAAATGTATTTTTTGCAAAAATATAGATAAAAATTTCGGAATAAGCTATATATATAGCAACCAATGTTCAGCAATTCCAGAATTGACTTCAGTGAATTTATCTACTCAAACTTTCAAACAACAAAGCTTTGTAGATAATTCTAACGAATAGATTCAACATATACATCAAGCTATTATTTGCACTGATGCAAAAAAAGTTTAATTGCTGGAGCAAATCCTATAAACAAATGCTAATTTAATCAATGCTTGAACGGCTTTAGTTAACAACTGTTGTTTAGAGCAAAAAAATGAGTTTACCAAGAAAAATTGTCGAATGAATACCAGCCAACCAACCCCATACAAAGCCGATATTTTAGTTGTTGATGATAAACCTGATAACTTGCGGTTGTTATCTACCATGCTCACAGAACAGGGCTATAAAGTTAGAAAAGTAATTAGTGGTGAATTAGCACTCAAAGCTTGTCAAATCATGCCACCAGATTTGATTTTACTTGATATCAATATGCCCAATATGAATGGTTACATGGTATGCCAAAAATTAAAATCTTGGAAAGAAACTCAAGATATTCCAGTAATTTTTATTAGTGCTCTTGATGGCGTAGTAGATAAAGTAGAAGCATTCGCTCATGGGGGAGCAGATTACATCACCAAACCTTTTGAAATTCAAGAAGTATTAGCTAGAGTTAAAAATCAACTAACTATTAGAGAATTACAAAAAAAATTACAACAACAAAATTATCTATTATCTCAAGAAATTAAAGAGCGCCAACGTGCAGAAGCCGAACTACAAAAAGTCAACAAAGAGCTTCATCGCCTCGCTAGTTTGGATGGTTTAACTCAAGTAGGCAATAGGCGTTGTTTTGATGAAAACTTTAACCTAGAATGGCGGAGAATGCAAAGAGAAAAAGCACCCTTATCTTTGATTCTTTGCGATGTTGATTATTTCAAACTATATAATGATACCTACGGACATTTAGCTGGAGATTTTTGTTTAAAGCAAATAGCACAAACAATCAACGATACCTTAAAACGTCCTGCTGATTTAGTAGCACGTTATGGGGGAGAAGAATTTGCCATTATTTTACCTAACACCTATCTTGAAGGCGCAATTCACATAGCGGAATTAGTGCAGCAAAACATCAAAAATTTAAAAATTGTTCATGGCAAATCTTCTGTTTCTGAATATGTCACTTTAAGTATGGGGGTTTCTTGTGTAATTCCGCAAGTAAATTTAGCCCCCAATCAACTAATTGATATTACTGATGAAGCGCTTTATGCAGCTAAAGCTCAAGGGAGAAATTGCCTGGTGACTAAAGTTTTAGAAATTCCGGTGGAGAAGGGAGAGAAATTAATTAATTAAAAAAGGTTTTGGCGACTGGGGGCTGAGATTTCTTAGAAATCAAGCATTCGATCGCTCTATCGTAGTTGAGTACCCGAAAAGTTGATTTAAGCGTGACACGCAGCTTTAGTCCTCAGCTTTTTATATTTTTGGATTAATTGATTATTTCTGTCGTACTGCATTAGTTGAATCCTCCACTCCTCTTGTTTTAGGTTGAGCGTTAATTTTGTCATTCAACTCTCGAATGCGACGGGAAAGTAACCGAATAATGTTAATAGCAATTCCTGGTGTTTCTTCAATGGCATCGTAGAGTTGTTGTTGGGTTAACATCAAACATTCACAGTTTGCTAAAGTCGAAACGGAAGCGGAACGAGGTTCGGCATCAAATAAAGACATTTCACCAAAGCAAGCACCAGGCCCAAGTTTAGCTAATTCTTGGTTGCCGATGTGAACTTTTACTTGACCAAGTACTACGATATAGAGCGATCGTCCTTCTTGTCCTTGAGTAAAAATCGTATGTTTAGCCGGAAAAGATAATTCATCCATTACCGAAGCTAATCTCACAAGAAAATCATCCCGCAATTCTTGAAAGATCGGTACGTTTCTCACAAATAATAGTCTTTCAACACTGGTTAACATTGACTGCTAATTATTACTAATTATTTATTGCTGGAATAGGTTGTTGGTCTGGTAATAGTTTTGAGTTTTGAGTTTTGAATTAATAACTTAAAACTTAGAACTTAAAACTCAAAACTTATTTAGAAACTCTGCCATTAATTGCTGCACTTGAGCAGCTACTAAGCGATCGGGGTCTTGTTTCAGCTTCGGAAGTAGTTCGGGTAAAGAACGGGGGGAAGCTACTTTTAGGTAAGCAATTGTCGCTTCTCGCACAAAACCAGTGGGATGACGCAGACAAGCTAAAGTTGGTTCAGCTGTAAGATTCCAACGCATCGCAGCAGCTAAATGGAAACAACAAGCTAAAGACCAATCTGATAAAAAGCGCCTTAAAGATAGCAATCGCCGAATGCGATCGCGGGCTTCCAATGGCTGATAAGCTATTATACCTGCCAGATTCCGCAATTTTTCTTCTTCTGAATGTCTTTCTAAAACGGTCAGTAATTCTCGTTTACTGAAGATATCAACTGTTTGGTCTAATATTTCTAACCCCCTTGCCATGTCTGATATGGAACCCGATCGTAAATTAAATGCTGCTGCTTGGATAGTATCTGGCGAATAAAGAAACTTCATTAACAGAAAACACCGTTCAGCCGCATCTGTTAGATCGCCTTGAAATGCTTTAAAAATTAAATCTATTTCTGGAATTTCCAAATTTGCTGCTTTCAGGTCTACCATCGCTGCATAAAGTTGACCTATAAACATTAATTCTTGACCGATTAATGTTTCTACACCACTGCGACCTAAGCGATCGAGAACAGCATCAATTCCCGCCTCTTGGGGTAATTTCAGCAAAATTTGCAGAATATGGCGGCGTGTATTTCCCCAAGCAGTCATCAAATTAGCCACTAACACATTTTGCGCTTCTTTAGTTCCAATTCTTCCCAAGACATCCCAGGCGTACCTTCTGATTAAATCTGGTTTTTGGATATTGGTTGCTAAACTTAGCACCATTGGAATTGCTTCATTTTCCAACCTTTCCAAAGCGCGAATTGCTGCTTCTCTGGTGGCTTTATGTTCCAATCCCCGGAGCAGGGCAGGATAGTATTCTTCTAAATGGGTAGCTGCGATCGCTTCAAGTAAAGCCCGCCTTACCCGCAAAGATTTATCCTGTAACAAACCGGGAATATTCACCCGTAGCGCTTGTAAATATAACGCATCTCCCAGCGCCCGACACCCCATCACCCGTTCTTCTTCATCAGGGTGAGTCAGCATTCGTCTTAAAGCCGAAGTCGCCTCAGCCTTTTGCACCGTATTTCCCAATCTCAGCAACAAAGCCGCAGCTGTTCCCCGCACTACCGGGTTAACCTCTGGCTCAAGATAAGGTTTTAATGCTCGTAAATCTGGGTTAGGTTCAGTTAACCAGATATAGCGCAACGCCAATGCCAACACTTCCGGCTGAAGATTTTTAGGGGTTGGGGGTTGGGGGTTGGGGGAATTCTCTTCTTCCCTACCCCCTAACACCTGACCCCTAACATCTTCTCTTTCTTCATCAATCAGAGCTTTAACGTAAGGTAAATAACTAGTGTTAGGAGCAATTAGCATACTTTCCAGACTTTGGTATTGCAAAGCTGGAGGTAAAACTTTTAGTAATGGTGCTAATACATCTCCCACATTTTGCGGGTCAATTTGAGTTAGTAATTCGATACAGGAACGTTTATCTGCTTCCGAGCTATTTGTACCTTCTAAAGCTTCGACTACTGCTCGTTTAAGGATGCGTAAATCGACTTCTCCGACTCCGCTTAATTGTCCTCTTTGGGCGCTGAGAACTAGTAGGTCTAGGTAGCGCGATCGTAACAGCCAAACTGTCAGCAACCAAACCAAAGAAATTAACACAATTCCTAAAACAATCAACCAACTTAGCAGATTTACTTTATCTAATCGGGAACTGTTGTGACTAACCCAATTCAACACCCAAATTACTGATAAAATCCCAATTCCTGTTAACCCAGTTGCCACAGGTTCAGCAATACCGCGTGCCTTTGTTTCAACATTTCCTCGTAAATTATCAGGGATTGGTTGAAATAAAACCGAAGATGTACTTGCAACAAAAGTGTAACGCAACAACTCATCAGAGAACTTTAAAACAATTAAACCAATAAATAACGGTAACAATCCTATCAGCGGCAATAAACCCAACGTACTCAACACCGCTCCAGGCAACATAGCAGTCAGAAATACCCCCATCCGTTCAATAACTCGGCTGGAAATAAACCATTGAGTAATTAATTCAAAAATCCCTACAATCCCACTAAATAAACCCAAAAAACTCGCAATTTGTTTGACATCAAACTTTAATTCCAACTGCGTTAAATATTGAAAATCAATTAACAACAGGAGGATTTGCGAAATTATAAAAAATCCAAATAAATAAATCGCGTATTCTTGTAATGGCCCTTTCAACCGTCGGTTAGTATACTCTGATTGCTCGTCCTGCAAATCTCGATATGGAGCATCAGGGAAAGCTTGTTTATAACGTTGACTCAAATAAAATAATATTCCCGCACCCAGCACCAACATTCCTGCTGATACCAGAATGACATTATTTAAACCTACTAATCTCAGTAACAGAGGTAAAGAAAAACCGCTTAATACATCTGCGACTAAAACCCCACTACTAATTAAAGGAAAGGTGCGTTTAATTTCGCGAATATTAAATAATTGATTAGCCGTTAGTGAAGTAGTTAAATGATTAAGAGAGTAACCACCATCTACCCACAGAGGTAATACAAATATTGTCAGCCAACCTAAAGAACCAACCTCTAAACCTAACCGAAACAGTAACAAAGGAATAGCTGAAATTAAACCAATTAAAACCACAAATCGCCGCAGTGGTAAAACCCTTTGCATCCAGGTAGAAAGAATTCCTAAACCTGAACCCATGACAGCGCTAGCTATGTAAATCCAAGGCAACTTATCCGAGCCATACTGTTCTAAGAACAGAGCTACCGTTGTCGCTTCCAACCACAAAAGACCCACTGAAGTCGTAGTGTAAACAGCAAACATCAACAGGGTTCGTTCGCTTTCTTCAGCACGAAGATTCAGCCCTTGTAGCAATATCCGCCACCATCCACGTCCATTAAACAACGGATTTTTCAGCGTCATCTGAATCTCCGAATCGATACTGCACACCTGCTAATTTTAGCCACACTGTAATAAAAGATTCACAGTTCATCATCATTTTTTACCAGATTAATGAACAATGAACCATCAACAATTAATTATATTGCTGATACTCATGGCAAAATTTCTCGGCAATGTCTAGTGTGACAAGTTTTGCCGATCGTTGCACCACGATAATAAGAGAGTATCACAAAGGAAGGCAAGGGAGATGGAGAGCAGAGGGGCAGAGGGACAGAGGGGCAGGGGAGCAAGAAAAGTACCTAACTTGAAACTCCTCCGACTCTCCAACTTAAAACGCAAAACTCTCCCAGTCCCTAGTCCCCAGTCCCCAGTCTCTACTTTTTCGGTGCTAACAGTAACATCATGTTGCGTCCTTCTTTTTTGGGCGCTTGCTGCACTTCTCCTAGTTCCTGCAAATCTGATGCCATGCGGTTGAGTAATTCTTCTGCTAAGTTGCTGTGCTGAATTTCTCGACCCCGAAACATTACGGTAGCTTTGACTTTGTTTCCTTCGGTTAAAAAGCGCTTGGCGTGAGCTATTCTCACTTTGTAGTCATGGTCGTCAATGTTGTAGTGCATTTTTACTTCTTTGACTTCAGCTGTGTGCTGCTTTTTCCGGGCTTCTCGCGCTTTTTTCTCTTGCTCGAACTTGAATTTGCCATAGTCCATGATGCGGCAAACTGGGGGGTCGGCTTTATCACTGACTAAAACTAGGTCTAGTTCTTTTTCGTTGGCGATCGCCATAGCTTCTCTAGGAGTTATGATCCCTAGTTGAGAACCATCGGTGTCGATTACTCGAATTTTGGGAAATCTAATCCGTTCGTTGATTTGAGGTTGATTATTTGTGCGTTTTGTTTCTATTACTGTCATTTAGTTGGGTATAAAGTTAATTAACAACTCAATTGAGCCTACAAGCGGCAGTTATGGGCATTACAGACAACATCAACGTGAACTTTAAAGTCAAAGCAGGAAACCGCCACAATTATCTACCAGCTTGTCTTTCGATTCTACTCAGCTTAGTTTTTTTCGGCTCATTCTTAATTTTATTTTCCATTTGCCTGTTTTGTCTCTATCGAAGGCTGGGACTGGGGACTGGGGACTGGGGACTGGGGACTGGGGACTGGGGACTGGGGATTGGGGCCAGCTATTGCGCGAAACAAAGACTACAATGAGAGTCGAAGGTAGGTTTTGTAAATATTTTTAAAGCAGAGGTTAATGTGAGAAGTTCCCTGCATTGGCAGCAACGAATTGGCTCTCAGAGAGATTGGGTTTGGCGGGGTTGGCAAACTCGGTACACTTATATTCGTTCTCCTCAGTCTGCGGCTAATGCTACACCATTAATTTTGTTGCATGGTTTTGGAACTTCGATCGGACATTGGCGGCAAAATTTGGATGTGTTTAGTCAGGTACATCCGGTTTATGCTCTGGATATGTTGGGTTTTGGGGCTTCGGAAAAGGCTTCGGCACGCTACAATGTGAGGCTTTGGGTGGAGCAAGTTTATGATTTTTGGCAAACTTTTATCCGTCAGCCTGTGGTTTTAGTGGGTAATTCGATCGGTTCTTTGGTAGCTTTGACAGCAGCCGCTACATATCCACAGATGGTGGCTGGGGTGGTAATGATGAGTTTACCAGATCCTTCTTTGGAAGAGGAGATGATTCCGCAGCAATTGCGATCGCTAGTCGCCACCATCAAAAACCTCGTATTGTCCCCATTACTCCTGAAAACTTTATTTTATTGGGTCAGACATCCCCAACGAGTCAAAAGTTGGGCGGGACTAGCATATTCTAACCCGGAAGCTGTCACCGATGAACTAGTAGACATTCTCACCGGGCCAGCCCAAGACCGAGGTTCAGTACAAGCTTTTTGCGCTATCCTCAAAGCTATGACCACTTCGGGATTTAACCCCAGTGTCAAATCCTTGCTTCCCGGTTTAAATGTTCCCCTGTTGTTATTGTGGGGCGCACAAGACAAGATGGTTCCCAAAAAATTAGCCCAGCAATTCATTAAATATAATCCCAATTTACAGGTAATTGAAATCGAAAATGCCGGACATTGCCCCCATGATGAATGCCCAGAGCAGGTTAACCAAATTATCCTAAACTGGATTGATTCATGGCAGACAGCCACTAATCAATTTCCAGCGACACCTCAGCAACTAGTGGTTAAACGCTCTTAGGCATTAGATCATCTTTGACTAGAAAGAACTGAAAAATGCTTAATCAACCTCAACTTGATCGGTGTCTACAGAAGTGGCACCACTAATTCCACCAGCGATCGACACCGCTTTGTTTAAAATGTTTTGACTGGGAACTTTTCCTTTCAAAACTACAGTACCACCAGTTTGAGCTACCCAAAGAGTTTCGATATCACCTAAGCTAGGATCTTCATCGAAAGCTAGGGCAACTCTTTTGGCTAAACCGCTCTCATCATACTCACCATTCAATCCTACTCGCTCTGGGTCAATGTTACCCTCAGTCGGTGCTGGGTTTGTCTGAGCATCAGCAGGTTTTTCCATTCCAAATAGTCGCTGTAACCAACCCATTGGATTTTCCTCTAATAGCAGCTAACATGAACAATACTAAATTAAACAATTTTTGTCATTTTGCAACATGAATCGCCAGAAGGATTTATAAATATTTTTCTTTCCTCTGCTCGCTTGGGTTGGTAGCTGGCAGAATCAATAAAAGATGCTTAAGTAATTTTTTAGCCCAACAATGCCAGTAATATAGTAATTATTACTAAAGCTGCTTTTGCAATGTTTGGGTCAGCAGAAAGGTCGGTGTTACTAGAAGTGCATCGTGCTGTCCGCAGCAAAAGCTGTCTGCACTGAAGGATTTGTTAGTGATAATGAAACACACACTTTCTGTTTTAGTTGAAGATGAAGCTGGGGTATTATCTCGGATTGCAGGTTTATTTGCTCGTCGGGGTTTTAATATTGAAAGTCTGGCTGTGGGGCCTGCGGAACAAATGGGCATTTCTCGGATTACGATGGTAGTACCGGGGGATGACAGAGTAATCGAGCAGCTAACTAAGCAACTTTACAAGTTAATCAATGTCCTGAAAGTTCAGGATGTGACTGAGATTCCTTGCGTTGAGCGAGAATTGATGTTGATAAAGGTGAATGCTACTGCTAGTACTCGTTCGGAAGTGCTTGAGTTGGCGCAAATTTTCCGGGCGCGAGTTGTGGATGTGTCGGAAGATTCGTTAACTATTGAAGTGGTGGGCGATCCTGGTAAAATGGTGGCGATCGTCCAAGTACTCCAAAAATTCGGAATTCGCGAAATTGCCCGCACTGGTAAAATTTCTCTGACTCGTGAATCTGGCGTTAATACCGAGTTCCTCAAGTCTTTGGAAGCAAAACTAGTTTAATAATCTGCGTAAGTTGTTGCGCTTTAGCGCTCTTACCGAGAGTGGCAATAAGAGCGCTAAAGCGCAACAACGTACTTAATCGATCGATAGTACTAATTTACCTGTAACTGAGCCGGATTCTAACAAGCGATGAGCAGCAGCAGCTTCGGCTAAAGGAAAGGTTTGACTTACATGAATTTTTAGCTGACGTTGCTCTATTAAACGGGCTGATTCTGTTAAAATTTTGGCTTGATGTCGCTGATCTTCCACTAAGCCTTGCAGCATCGGTGTCAGCATTAATTCTAAGCTAATTCGCAAATTCCGTAATCTGGCAGTTTTTAAATTCCCCTGCGTCACATCGGGTTCTAAAATACTGACAAGATCTCCGTAAACTTTTACTGCGGAAACGGTTTTAAAGAAGGTTTCGCCACCAACTGTATCAAAGGCTAAGTCTACTCCTTCTCCATCTGTCCAATCTAATGCGGCTTGGACAAAATCGGTTTGTTTGTAGAAAATAATTTCATCTACACCTAGCTGACGAACAAAATCAGCTTTTTCTTGGTTACTAACGGTGGTGCAAACTTCTGCACCTTGTAATTTTGCCAGCTGGATGGCTACGTGCCCAACTCCACCCGCACCTGCATGAATTAAAACTTTTCTTCCGGCTTCTAGGTGGGCGCGATCGTACAATGATTCCCAAGCTGTAATAATCACTAAAGGTGCGGCTGCTGCTTCAGCAAAACTCAGGTTTTTCGGTTTGTACGCCACAAATTTTTCATCTACAACTACTTTTTCGGCGTAATTCCCTTGTCTGGTGCCTAGTCCACCACAACAAAAGTATACTTCATCGCCAACCCGGAATTTTTGCACACCGCTACCCACTGCTTCAACAACTCCTGCACCATCACATCCCAAAATAGCAGGCATTTGGTCTGGGTAAAAGGTTCCTCGTTTCCGCAGTTTGGTGTCAATGGGGTTGACTCCAGCGGCGTAGAGTCGGACGAGGATTTCTGTGTCTTTTTCAATTTTAGGGTCTGGGAGTTCCTGAATTTGCAGGACTTCTGGAACTCCTGCTGCTGTCATTAATGCTGCTTTCACGGCTGTTTCTACAAGTGTTTGTTCAATCAAATTTAAATTTTACATAATTGAACCGCAAAGGACGCAAAAAGCGCGAAGGAAGAGGAGAGAAGGAAAGGTACAAAGCTAGTTCGTTGTGAGGATTTTAATCTTTACTATCTGGCAAAGAGAAGACTAAAATCTTTACTACAAACTTTACTGGATTATCTTGAATAACGAACTAGAAGGTTAATTTTTTGGGAGTTCCATCGTCTTGAAAGCGTTGTTTGCCAACACCAATAACTTGTACAATTACTTCTCGATTTGGTGGTTTCCATTCACCTTGACGTGCGGCAATTTCTACAATTATTTGTTGTTCTTGATGGTAAAATTTGTAATTTGTCGTGGCATAAATGCCATTTTCGTAAGCGAAAGTTTCGCCGTCATCTTCATAGAAAGTTAACTCGCTATTTGCACCTGGGTAAATTCGCAAAGTTAAAGGATCGATCGCCCTTTCCCCCACATATTGCATCACGGGAGACAGGGGAATTATTGCTCCTGCACGCACAAAAAGTGGCATTTTTTCTAATGGTGCATCTGCTAAAATATGGGTTGCACCTTGATACTTTTCACCCGTCCACCAATCATACCAAATTCCTGCGGGTAAGTAGACCGATCGACATTCCACACCCGGACGATAAATTGGTGCAGCTAAGATATGAGAACCGAGTAATACTTGATCGTAAAGATGATAAGTTTTCTGGTCATTTGGATAATGATAAAGTAGCGGTCTTAAAATTGGTGCGCCAGTGGTTGCAGCTTCCCAAAAAAGTGTGTAAATGTAAGGGATTAGCTGATAGCGTAACTCGATATATTCTCGGCAAATCTTTTCTACTCTTTCCCCAAAAACCCAAGGTTCATGTTGTGCTGTACTTAACGCAGAATGTCCGCGCATTAATGGGTAAAGTATGCCTACTTGCATCCAACGGGCGAACATTTCCGCCGTTGCATTGCCAGCAAAACCGCCAATATCGCAACCAACAAATGCGACTCCTGATAATCCCATGTTACAAAGCATTGGCAGGGACATTTCTAAATGTTCCCACAAAGATTGATTATCACCCATCCAAACTGATGACCATTTTTGAATGCCAGCAAAACCCGATCGCGTCAACACAAAAGAACGTTTTTCCCGATGTTTTTTCAACCCTTGAAAACAAGCTTTAGACATGGAAAATCCATATAAATTATGGACTTCGGCGTGAGTTGCCCGTTCATTTTTTGGCCCTTGGGGTGCATCTAAAGGGAACCAAATTTTATTACCTGGATCTCCGAAAGGTCGATCGTCCAAAGCAGGTTCATTCATATCATTCCAAATGCCAGCAACCCCAATATCTGTAAGAGATTTTTGTAAGTCTCCCCACCAGTTTTGCACATTTGGATTTAGGAAATCAGGAAATACTGCTTTATCGGGCCAAACATAACCATGAAATAATTTTCCATCAGCATTACGTACAAAGCAATCTTGTTCTATTCCTCGATCGAAAACACGGTAATTTGCTTCTGGTTCGTACTTGACTCCCGGATCGATAATGGTGACAGTTTTAAAACCATTATTTGCTAAATATTGAATTAATTTTGCTGGTTGGGGGAAACGTTTTGGACTCCAAGTAAATACACGATAACCGTGCATATAATCAATGTCTAAATGGATGACATCGCAGGGAATTTTGCGCGATCGAAATTCTTCTGCTAACTCCCTAACTACTGTTTCTGATTCATAACTCCAGCGACATTGATGATATCCCAAAGACCATTTTGGCGGCAAGGGCATTCGTCCAGTTAGTTCGGTATAAGTGCGAAGAATTTCGGGAATTTCCGGGCCATAAATAATGTAATAATCTAACTCTGGGGCGTGAGATCCCATTTGCAAAATTCCCGGTTGTTGGGCACCAATATTAAATTGACTCCAAAAAGTAGTGTTAAAGAAAATGCCATAAGCAAACCCTGTTTTCTGTTCATGGGGGCGCAAGGAAATAAAAAAGGGAATTGCTTGATACATTTCATCGGTGAGAATGCCGTAATCTAAAGCATCAACCGTCCAATTAGTTTTGATTTCACTTAATTTATTAAGTAAACCTGTGCGTTCTCCAAAACCATAAAAATTTTCGTTAGGTTCAATTTTTTTCCAAGCTGCAACGCTACCCATGCGCCAACCCATGTTTAATTGTGTATCTTGGGCGAAGGGACGATTATATTTATCAAAACAAGCGATCGCACAAGGTTGGCGTTGAATATAAACTCGAATTTGTGCGGTTTCAATTTCGATTTTTTCAGGTGTTTCTCGGATTTCAAAATTAACTGATGACCATTCGTTATCATCTTTAGTAACTGCCCAAGAACGACGGGGTAAAAATTCGCCAGTTGGTGACATTTTAACTCGGACAAGGTTAGGTGCTAGGATAGCGATCGCCACAGTTGCGCCAACACACTCACATAAAACGCCACGTTCATCGCGTTTAACAGTTTGTACCGCCCCAATAGATGACCAAGCTTGTTCATTTACGGGTAATTGTCCGAAATATTGTGGCATAAGTTTATGAATTAGTAGCTAAAAGCATCTAACAACCAAGTAGGGAATTCGATCACCTATCGATAGGTAGGTTTAAATATTTGGGACAGACGTTCTAGAATTATATAAGGAACAAAAAGAGACAAAGAATATGCGATATAAGGTCAACTTGAAAAAAACTGATGAAGGATACGTCGTTTGGTGTCCTTATTTACCCGGTTGTTGTTCCCAAGGTGAGACAGAAGCAGAAGCATTGGAAAATATCAAAGATGCGATCGAATCATACCTAAAAGTAGTTAATGAATTAAATCAAGGTGATGAGTTTCGCTATGTAGAAGTTAAAGAACCAACTTATGCCTAGTTTGCCAGGAATAAAAATTTGCTGTGAAGATTTATGACACAAAAAACTGTACAAGTAGCAATTCCGTTTGAATCCTTAATAGATGTTATTTCCTCACTAAATCTCGAAGATAAACGCAAGCTTTGGCAAATGTTAGACGAAGAAATTTCCCAAGCAGAAGAGGATTTACTGGAAGAAGACCCGACTGTAGTCGCTGAAATCGAAGCAGCTAGGATTGCTTACAAAAATGGAGATTATCAAAGTATTGATGAGTATATCGCTAGTCGGCTTGGGAAAAATCCAAACTTTGTTTTTGAAACGCAGATGAAAGCAGATGAACGCAGATGAAAAGGAAGAGGAGGAAATTATAGCGTTTCTCGATCTGATGAGGTACGGCTCTAAGAGCTAAATTGCTGATTAATCAAGGGTTTTGCTGTACCTCACTTAACTAGGAATCGCTATAGAATAATTTTCTCCTCTCTCTCCTATCACTTAGGATTTTTTAAACTTCGACCAACCGGAATAAACCGCTTTACTTCCTAACTCTTCTTCAATGCGAAGTAGTTGGTTATATTTAGCGAGTCTTTCACCGCGACAAGGCGCACCAGTTTTGATTTGTCCTGAACCAGTAGCAACCGCTAAATCTGCGATAAAATCATCAGGAGTTTCGCCGGAACGGTGACTGGTCATGTTAGTATATCCGGCATTGTTGGCTATTTTAATCGCGTTTAAAGTTTCAGTAACCGAACCAATTTGGTTCACTTTAATTAAAACAGAATTACCTACGCCATCTGCGATCGCTTGCTCAATAATTTTCGGGTTAGTTACAAATGCGTCATCCCCTACCAATTGAATTCTACTGCCCAAGCGTTTGGTCAACAATTGCCAACCTGACCAATCTTTTTCGCCTAAACCGTCTTCAATAGAAATAATCGGATATTGATTTACCCAACCTTCCCAAAGATCGATCATTTCCTCGGTAGTTTTCCGACTTTTATCAGACTTATAAAACTCGTATTTGCCGTCTTCTTCCCGGTACAATTCGCTAGTCGCAGGATCGAGGGCGATCGCCACATCTTCCCCAGCTTTTAATCCTACCTTATTAATCCCTTCTAAAATTACCTCAATTGCTTCCACATTGCTTTTCAAACTAGGCGCAAAACCGCCTTCATCACCTACCCCAGTACTATAACCTTTCTGCTTCAAAATTGATTTGAGAGCGTGATAAACTTCTGCCCCCATACGCAAAGCTTCGCTGAAATTTGGTGCTCCCACAGGGCCGATCATAAACTCTTGAAAGTCTACGTTATTATCAGCATGAGCACCACCATTGAGAACATTAAACATTGGCACAGGCAGTAATATTGCTTCATTGCCGCATAAGTTGCCTAAGTAGCAGTAAAGGGGTAATTGTGCCGAAATTGCTGCCGCCCTTGCCACTGCCATCGATACACCTAGAATTGAGTTTGCACCCAAGTTAGATTTGTACTCGGTGCCATCCATTTCCAACATTTTCTTATCAACACCTGCTTGATCGCTGGCATCTACACCTTTGAGGGCAGGGGCAATAATTTCATTGACATTTTTTACTGCCTTGAGTACGCCTTTGCCCCCGTAACGCTGGGGATCGGAGTCTCTTAATTCCAAAGCTTCCCGACTTCCGGTAGAAGCACCAGAAGGTACTGCTGCCCGTCCTTTGCTACCATCTTCGAGGGTAACATCAACTTCAACCGTTGGGTTGCCGCGAGAGTCGAGAATTTCTCTGCCATGAATGGATGCGATCGCTACCATAAAATCAACTTCCTCTATTAATGTTAACTAGTACTATTCGCTAAAGATTAAACCAGAAGAAGTGATTTATTTGTCGTTAGTTTTCGATTATTTTAATCTATGACTGGCAGGTGCGATCGTTTTTGTATTGCCAAACACTTTTATAATTCAATTATTTTCCCTTAATCTCCTGCTTCCTTGCCTTCTCTCTCTTCTTCATCTCGCTGTTTTTTCATCTGTCTAATTGACTCTTGACAACTACCAATAATTAATCCAGTCACGCCACCCACTACAGCATAATTTCGGTGGATATCTCGGTAGATTTGACTGTTAAATCTAGGGCGAGAAAGTCCACCTATAGCAAACCCGATCGTTGCCCCAATTAAGGCGGTTATTAAACTGGAAAAAACTATCAATTTAAAATTCATTTGTTTCTCTCCTGTGCTTTTATACTTTGTTGTTCAGATGATTCTCCCTTTTGACTACTGTAAATTCCCACCAATCTAGAAATATAGATCGCCGGATACATTATTCCTGCAACTGACTCTAAATTGGCGAAAATTCTCGCAATATTAACCACTGGAGTAATGTCACCATAACCGACAGTCGTTAAGGTTGTATAACTGAAATAAAGTAGATCTGCTTGACTATTAGAACTGACTATTCCTTTAAATGAATTAGAATTAACCAGATAAATTATTTCATAAATATTGTACCAAAATAACCCTAATAATAAATAAATGCACACTCCGCCTTTAATGGTGTCACTAGTTACATTATGAGCCAGAAAGATTTCTCGAATAATTAAAACTATTGATATAGCCATAAAAAACAAGAAAATCAAGTTACTAATTATAAAATTAATTACATTTTCGCTTTGATTCATTAAGTCTAATGAACCAATAATCTCAAAAATCAATGATATAGATGCTAGGATTAAATACCAACGAAATATTTTTTTACTCTGTTCTAATTCAGCAATTATTAAAATTAGTGTCCCTAAAAAAACTAGGAAAAACAGTACAGTAAGCACAAAGTTTACTATAGGGTTAGCTTGAATAAAAGGAAACACTAGTAAAGCTAATAGCTGAACAAACAGTAATCGATTATATTTGTCTTTTGCCCATTCTTGTGAGTTACTCTGCTGCATAATTCCCTGATTAAATGAATGGTATTCGATTTATTTAAAAGGATTTACACAGATCAGTTGGATAAGTATCTTTTCTTCTACCCTCTGCCTGTTCTCTGTTCCCTATTACCTGCTACTTAGTTGATGCTAAGTAGCAGGTAATTTTACCTTACCCACTACCTATTACTTACAGGGGATTATTGTCGCCTTGGAACTTTCTAGGTGTTTGTGGTTCCACATCTTCTGAACTTTCTGAAGATGTAGAAACAGGCTTTTCTTCAGTATTTTCTGGTTGAATTGTAGTATCACTTGCCGAAGTAGTTGAAGGCGGATAGTACATAGTTGGTGAGTTGCCATTACCTAAGACTACAGAACCTTGACTATTTGCATCCGAATTAGCAGCATTCTCAGGGATTTCTTCGGTTTCTTCACTTTTTTCTTCCTCTGCTTTTCTGCCTTTTAATTGTTTCTTCTTCCCAGCAAACACAAATTCTGCCACTTGCTTAATTACCACATACAAAACTGGTACTAAGAAGAAACTCATAATAGTTGCTACGAAGAACCCGCCAAAAACTGCCACTCCCAAAGACCAACGACTAGCAGCAGAAGCACCAGAAGCAATAACCAAAGGCCAAAAACCCACCAAAGTTGAACAAGCTGTCATCAAAATTGGGCGGAAACGTTCCTTCGCCGCATTTGCCGCTGCTTGGGGAATAGTCATGCCCAAACTTTCTCGTGATTGGTTGGCAAATTCTACGATCAAAATTGCGTTTTTCGACGCTAAACCAATCAACATTACTAACGCAATTTGGCAATAAAGATCGTTTACCAAATCTCTAGGATCGATGGAAATAAATAGCATTGCCCCGAATACTGCCATCGGTACTGTTAGCAAAATAATCAAAGGATCGATGTAATTTTCGTATTGTGCTGCTAATACTAAAAAGACAATAACTAGACCCAATGCCATAATTAAAGCAGTTTGACCGCCTGACTGAATTTCCTCACGGGTAAGACCAGACCATTCGTAACCTAAATTAGAAAATCCTGCCGATCGAAATACTTGATCCATCGCTTGAATCGCTTGTCCAGAAGATTTACCTGGGGCGGGATTTCCTTGGATTTTAATAGCCCGAAATAGGTTAAATTGCGAAATTACTGAAGGCCCAACGATCGATTTTATGGTCGCTACATCTTTGAGTTGAACTAGTTGATTCGTGCGCGATCGCAAATATATTTGTTCTAAATCTTCCGGTCTACTACGGAACTGTTGGTCTCCTTGCACTATCACCCGATAATTCCGTTGCCCCATACTAAAATCATTCACGTAACGACCACCGATATAAGTACCTAACGTGGTCATTGCTTGAGCAAAATCGACATTTAGACTAGCTAATCTATCCCGGTCAATATCAATTTCTAATTGCGGAGTATTAGCAGTGAATAGCGTGAAAACTCTACTTAAATCCGGGTTTTGGTTTGCTTTAGCAATAATTTCATTAGCACTTTTCAGGAATTGCTCGAAATTTAATTGCCCGCCCGATCGATCTTGCAACTGAAACTCAAAACCACCCGTAGCACCAAATCCTGGTACCGCAGGTAAGTTAAATGCCTGAATTATTGCTTGTTGATTCTGAGCAAATTTCCGATTCAATTTCCCCAAAATTGCTTGCACGCTTTGGCTTTTTTTGGTTCTTTTTGCCCAATTTGTTAATTTAACGAAAAAAGTGCCTCTACTGGGTCCACTACCATCCAAACCAAAACCACTCACAATTAACGACCCTTCTACTTCCGGCACTTCTTTAAGGTCTTGGTAAACGGTATTTGCTACTCTATTGGTGTAATTTAAAGCCACACCTTCCGGTGATTGAATAATCCCTAAAAACAACCCTTGGTCTTCTTCAGGAATAAACCCGTTAGGCACTGCCATATACAGCAGAACCGTACCTACTAACAAGCCAATAAATACACCAAAGACAACTACTTTTAGCTTAATTAAAAGTTTGACAACTTTGGCATAACCCGCCATTATTTTCTCAAATACGCGGTTAAATTGCCGGAAAAACCAAGCTAATGGCCCTCTACCTTCTCCTTGTTTAGGTCGCAGCAATATCGCCGCCATACTCGGAGAAAAACTCAAAGCATTAAAGGTAGAAACGAGAATTGAAAAGATAATAACTAAGGCAAATTGTTTATACATAATCCCTGTTGCACCAGGGAAAAATGTCACTGGTAAAAATACAGCGATCAATACTAATGAAGTAGAAATGACCGCACCAGCTAACTCATTCATTGATTGTAAAGCAGCTTGACGAGGACTCATTCCCTGTTCCATTTTCCCCGCAACTGCTTCTACCACCACAATCCCATCATCTACCACCAAACCTGTTGCCAAAATTAAAGCAAACATAGTTAGGGTGTTTAAGGAAAAACCAAAGGCTAAAGTAAACCCCATTGTGCCTAACAAAGACACAGGAATTGCTATTGCCGGAATAACTGTAGTGCGCCAATCTTGTAAGAAAATGAAAATGATTAAAATTACTAACAAAATCGCTTCAATTAGAGTTTGAAATACTTCTCTTAAAGAAGTTTCAATAAACTCGGTGATGTCATAAACCACATAAGATTTTAATCCGGGGGGAAAAGATTTTTCTAACCCTGCCAGCGTTTCTTTGATTTTTGCGGCTACATCTACGGCGTTACTTCCTGGTAATTGATAGATCGCAATCCCTACTCCAGGTTGACCATTTACTAATGCTTGGAGGTCATAATTTTCTGCACCTAATTCTACTCGACCAACGTCTCTTAGTCTGATTAAATTGCCATTTGATTCGACTCTCAAAACTAAGTTGGAAAATTCAGCTTCATTGCGGAATCTTCCCTGCACTCTTACCGGGAAACTGAATGCTTGATCTTCAGGTGCAGGTTGACTACCAATTCTCCCCGCACCAACTTGTATATTTTGAGATTGTAGAGCGGAAATTACATCATTAGGGGTTAATCCTCTAGCTGCCATTCTATTAGGATCGAGCCAAATTCTCATCGAATATTGACGTTGACCTAAAATCGTCAAATCCCCTACACCTGGCACTCTTCGCAGAGTATCTGTAACGTACAAATCTAAGTAATTGCTGATAAAAGTATCGTCATATTTGTTGTTTTCGGCGTTGAAACCATAAACTAACAAAATACTAGTTGAGGCTGTTCTTACTGCTACCCCATTTTGTCTGACTACATCTGGTAATTGAGGTTGAGCGAGAGCAACTTGATTTTGAACGTTTACTTGGTTAATGTTGCGATCGGTATCGACACCAAAGAAAGCTTGAATCGAACTTGCGCCAGAGTTGGTACTTTGAGAAGTAATGTATTGTAAACCTTCTGTACCGTTAATTTGTCTTTCCAGTGTGGTAGTTACGGTATCTGCTACTGTTTGAGCATCAGCACCAGTGTAGGTACTGTTGGCTTGTACTTGAATCGGCGCAATATCAGGTAAGTTATTGATCGGTAATAAAGGAATACAAATTGTTCCGATCAGTACAATCAGAATTGTACAAACTGTAGTCAGTACTGGGCGTTTAATAAAGTTGTCTGAAATTGAGAATACAGCCATGTTTTTTAATTAGTTTTGAGTTTTGAGTTTTGAGTTTTGAGTTAAAACTCTGTTTAGCTGTTAGGGATTAATTTCCGAAATCCGATCGCACTTAAGGTTCGGGACTAATTGGTACACCATTTCTTAATCTGAGAATATTGCTCACAGCAATACTTTGCCCTGCTTGTAAACCTTCTTTGACTTGAAAATTACTGCCTTGAACTGGCCCTAATTGCACTGGGGTTTGATTGACGATCTTTTGTGCTTTTCCTTCTTTATCTTTACTTTCCTCTGCCACAAATACGAAAGGTTGATTGCCAATTCTAGTCACTGATTGAGTAGGAATTATAATTCCTGTACTTTCACTCCAAACAATTCTTGCTGTCACTGTTAACTGATCTCTGAGATAATCTTTAACGTTAGGAAATACAGCTTTAGTCAGGATTGTTTGACCAGCTTGATCGATTTGCGGTGAAATAAAACTAATGCTTCCTGTAACGGCAGGTTTGTTATTTTGCGGATTAATAATTTGTACTGGCAAACCCAATTTTAGTTGCGGGGTGCGTTGCACAGAAACGGGAATTTGCAGTTCAAAAGCGTCGTTTTGAATAATACTTGTAACTTGCTGTCCAGTATTGACGAAATCTCCCACTCTAACTGGAATAGTTCCGACTACACCATTAATGGGGGCGACGACTTTGTTGTAGCCCAGGGCTGTGTTTGCTGCTTTGACATTGGCTTCGGCTTGCGATACGCCTGCTTGGGCTTGGGATACGGTAGCTTGGGCGGCTTTGATTTGGGCTTGGGCTTGCGATACGGTAGCTTCGGCAGATCTGATGCTGGCTTGGGCTTGAGTAACGCCAGATTGGGCGGCTGTGACGTTGGCTTGGGCGCTGCTTAAGGCTTTTTGGGCGGCTACTAGTTGTTGTTGGGCAACGCTGACGGCGGCTCTGGCATTATTTAGTTGGGCGGTTCTTTGGTCTAATTCTTGTCTGGGTAATGCGCCTTGTTTGACTAGGGACTGGGCGCGATCGAAATTTACCTGCGCTAACTGCAACTCGCCTTCTCTAGCTTTAATCTGGGCTCGCGCCGCTTCTACTTGTGCTTGTTGACGGGCTACATCTGCTTGGGCGGAAGTAACTCTGGCTTGAGCAGTTGCCAAGTTGCTTTGTTGTGCTTTGACTTGGGCTTGGGCGTTGGCTAAGGTGCTTTGTTGCCCTGTCACTTGGGCTTGGGCGTTGGCTAAGTTGCTTTTTTGGGCTTGCACTTGCGCCTGCGCCGCTTGCACGTCTGCTTGACTCCTTTCGGGACTCAATAACATTATTTGTTCCCCAGTTTTCACGCTTTGTCCTTGGGTAACATTTATCTGTTGAATGCGACCGCTGGTTTGGGGTGCTAATGAGACTCTTTTTACTGCTTGCAGTTGCCCTTGGTATTGGGTTGTGTCTTCCACCTTGGTAGGTTCTATTTTTAGCAATTTGACAGGAATTGCAGGTGGTGGAGCTTCTGCTGAGGCGGTGGTTTGTTTCTTGCCACTACAAGCTGTACTTGTCAAGGAAACTAGTAAGACTGCACCGATCAATTGCATTGGGAATGATATATTAACTTTTTTCCTATTGGTAGTTGTAATATGAAGTTTTGTCATGTTTATTTTTGATTAGATTTGTAACTAAGCCTGATTAACAGGATCGAATTATACAAGTTATTTGGTTGAGATATATAATTTTTAAGAATTTATCAGATTTATCGTTGTCTCTAATACAATAAGGCTGAAGTACAACTCTTGTAGAGGGTTGCACTTCGTTGGGAATAATTGGCGATCGCTTCAGTATAAAGGATCAAGATCAGAATTTTATCCGATCTTGCGATTTGGGCGTTAAGGTTTGGGAGCCAAAACTGTTAACCCACCAGGAATACACTCAACTTCTATGGGTGTTGTACCAACAATTTCTCCATCTACTACTACTTTTTGCGGGGGATTTGTCGATAATCTCAGCCACCTAGTCCTTCCATGAACGACGTTTTTATGTTCAAATTCAGTTCTAGTAATTGCTGCACCAAACATTCTTAACATGGCGGAAACTGCGTCTAATTTATTTTCCGGCGTGGCAATGGTGACATCTAGCAATCCATCATCAAATATTACTTGTCCTGCACCTTGAGCTAATACGGAAGTTGGCGGTGCAGCATTGGCAATTGTGATTGCTGTTGCTTGGAAATTGTAATTTTTTCCGTCTTCGGTTTCAATTTCTGTATCAAACAAACCGGATTCATCAAGTAATTGCCAACCTGCCATTAAGTATGCCATTGCACCCCAACGATCTTTTAATTCTCGACTTGCTCTTTCTACGGTTGCGGCTTCGTAACCTATACCTGCTAATAAAATCATTGGTAAACCATTACATCTAGCAGCATCTACTGTGCGAGTGTTGTTGGCTAAGATGATTTGACAGGCATTTCTAATTGGTAATAATCTAGGAATTCCTAAAGAAACGGCAAAAGCATTCGCGGTTCCTCTGGGAATAATTCCTAATGGAATGCCACTACCAATTAAGGCTCCGGCAACAGCGGAAACTGTGCCATCTCCACCAGAGGCTATTATTATATCGGCATTGGTGGCGATCGCGTCTGTAGCCAATGTAGCCGGATCGACTCCTAATTCGGTAAAGTGAATGTGTAAATTTAAATGTGGTTCTAATAATTCTCGAATTAAATTTAACTCTTGTTCGGCGTTACCTTGCCCGGATATGGGATTATAGATTAAGTGGGCGACTAAGGTTTTGGCTAGGGATGATGCGATCGCCTCTGCGGTTGCTAAATTAGTAGCTATGGCAACATTATGTACCTGACAAATTTGTAAAATTGTCTGCACATTCGGTTCATAAGGTTGGACATAAAAAGATTCAACTAGAAATATTACAGCAACAATATTCCCTGTAACTACTTCAGCGGCAATTTGCACATCTCCGCCCATACTACCAGCAGCCAATTTTTCTACAATTAACCCAGTTTCTGAGGCAATCCGTTCTCCAGTATTAGCTGTCGCAATTAATCTATAACGCCCCAACAAAGGTGCGTGTTTTCTAGCAAAGTTAACTATATCATCTTTCTTCGCATCGTGAGCAATTAAAGCAATTGTCGCAGGCATAATAATAATTATTTTAGGGTAAACAGATCCCCAACTTCTTCAAGAAGTCGGGGATCTAGCTGTATATTATACTGAGATTTTTGCCAATCCGAAACTCTTTCTTAATTTGGCTTAGGAAACAGTAGCGGGAGTAGTACCAGTACCACTCAAAGCATCTTGCAATTTCTTTTCTGCATCATTAGACAGAGAAGTTCGCAATACTTTGGCATGATATTTCTGTAGTTCTGGTAATACCTTTTCGGGTGTGGCTTTTCTGACTAAAACAAACAGCGCCGAAGTGCCAGGTTGCATTGATTGTGCTAATTCTTTCATAAATTGGTCATTCACACCAATATCAGATAAAGCACCACCAATTGCACCGGAAGCAGCACCCACAGCAGCACCCAAAATAGGCATTAGAAAAAGAGTACCAATTAACAACCCCCAAAAGCTACCACTAATTGCTCCTGTAGCTGTTAAGTCTACTGCTTGCTTCAACTTAACTTTGCCTTCTTTGTTCTTAACTACTACTGCGGCATCTTCTAAATCAACTAAATGCTCTGCTTGCATTTTAGCTAGGGTAAGACGCGCTTCTTCAGCTTTATATTCGTCATCAAAACCAAGTACAATTAACTCACTCATGATGCTCAAAAAACTCCTTGAGATTTGGTCTAGGCAAAAAGCGATTTTAGTTAGTAACCCAACTAAACATCAGCTTTTTTGTTGGGGAATTTTGTTACGGATTTTTGCGAAAACAAGGATGGAAAATATAATTTTTGTTTCCGGCTTAATTTCAGGAGCTATTTTTCTTAAGTTTGAATGAACTTGATAGCTCTGGATTGCTCATATTGTGCAATAGTATTGTAATCCACTGTATTCTTTTATCCTATGTTGCTAATGACAGCATCTTCCTTGAGAAATAAAGAACCCCAGTTTATGAAGCGAGTCGCCAGTTCATCAGTACGCAAGCAAAAATTCCTCAGCTTTTTCTATGTCAGTTGTATTTTAACTTTAAGTATGGTATTTTCAGGGGTAAAACCGAAACCAGTACTAGGTGCAGAAACAATTCTGATATCTTATGGCCCATTAGAGTTTTCTTTACCAGTAAGTTCTTTAGAAAATTTTGCTAAAACTGGCGAAGTCGATCGAGATTTAAGTTTTTATGCTCGGTTTATCAGAGAAGATGGTTTAGCTAGGTTGCGGGAATTCTTGCAGAGACGTTTAGATGTTAGTCCGGTAGTAGTATCCCAATTAACTTATGCACCAATTGGAGAAGAAGTACTAGAAAGATTAGGAACTGTTATTCGATCGGGAAGAACATTAAATGGGTTCTATGCACTAAGAGCAGCTTTAATTTTAGCAGCTGCCGACCCAGAAGGAATGACGATGATTAATATTATGCGAAAGTTTCCCACATCAGAAATCCGCATAAGTGCCAATCAATTATTACAATTACAAAATCAATTTATCACACTTTTTAATTATCAAAAAGCCGCCGTGAATGCTGTTTCTCAGGTAGGAGAAAAAGAAGCAGCAGCAACTCCTAAAATTCCCTTACCTGGAGATTTCCAAAAACCGGGAAGATTTCGTTTTTCCCAACGTACTTTACAGTTAACTCGGAATATTCAATCTTCAGGAAGAAGTAATTCTCCCCATAGTTTTCGCGTTGAATTGTACATCCCGGAAGGTTTGTCTCAACCTGCGCCAGTGGTGGTAATTTCTCATGGTTTAGGTTCCGATCCCAAAGCATTTTCTTATTTGGGAGAACATTTAGCTTCTCATGGTTTTGTGGCTGTTTTACCTCAACATATTGGTAGCGATGCTACTAGAAGACAAGCTTTACTTTTAGGAATAACTAGAAGTAGTGTCGATCGCAGAGAATTTGTCGATCGACCATTAGATGTTAAGTATACTCTTGATGAATTAGAACGATTATCCCGATCGGAATTAGCCGGAAAAATTAATCTGCAACAAATTGGGGTAATTGGACATTCTTTTGGCGGTTATACTGCTTTAGCACTGGTAGGAGCAAAATTTAATCAAGCCCGCATCGCCCAAGAATGTAATGATAGACAAATCACCCTGAATGCTTCTTATTTTTTACAATGTTTGGCGGTAGATTTGCCTCCGTTAACTGAGAATTTGAGCGATCCGAGAATTAAAGCGGCGATCGCACTTAATCCTTTAACTAGTATAGTTTTTGGCCCAGAAGGTATGAGTAAAATTCAAGCTCCCACTATGATTTTAGGTGGAAGTGCTGATATTATTGCTTCAGTAGTTGAAGAACAAATTCAACCTTTTATTTGGATGCAAAATTCCGACAAATATCTCACAGTAATTATTCCCAGCGGACACGCTGCTGCCGATCGATTTGATGGCACAGATCAAGCACCACAACCAAATACTTTAGGATTTTTATTAGCTGGGCAAGATCCTAAGTTAGCCAGAGATTATATTAAAGGGTTAAGCTTAGTCTTTATGCAAGCTTATCTCAACGATCGCTCAGAATATAAAGGTTTTCTAAATGCAGCTTTTGCTCAATCTATTAGTCGGAAACCGCTGCAATTAGACTTAATTCGTTCTTTAACTCCTGAAGAATTAGAACAATCTTTTGGAGGTAGACCACCACTACCAATTATTCCTAAACCTATCACTGTCAATAATAGCAGATGATAATTTGTTCGCTAAATTGCTGTTTGAAAAATCCACTTTCACTATAATTAGGAGGAAAAAATGGAAATCGATCGCCCTAATGTTCAAGAACCAACTACCGAAGAGTTACAAAAACTAGAAAGACTCAAAGGTATCATTGAAAGAGCAATCGCAGATGGCAAAATTACTTCTGATGAGTATCAAAAAATTAAATTAGAAATTTATGCTCACGGAAAAACTTCCGCTGCCCAATTTAGTCGAGAAATAGAACTGTACAGAAGTTTAGTTGAAGAAAAGCTAGAAAAAGGAGAATTAGAGTACGAAGCACCAGGAATGTAGTCTAGTAGGGTGCGTTAATAACGCACCGCTATTCTCCCTTGATTAAATATCATTGCGACATGGTAGAATCTGCCAGGTGAACAAGTTAGAATTCTCTCCTAACTTCTAGGGCATAGAGTAATCAAAAATGGTAAACTTACTTCAATCAAACTCTCCTCCTCCAAGTGTGGGACGCATTGCTAAAGAAATGCGAGTAATTGGCTGGGCTGGTTTTTGGTTACAATTGTTTTTTGGTTTTATTCCCGTTGGTTTTGCAATATTTTTTCTGTTTCTTCCCAGAAATCCTAATAAATTAGGTAGTTCTGGAAGCGTAGCCTTCTTTTTTGGTTATGCTTCGCTAATTGCTTTAATCTTCACTCTTTATTGGTGTTTTCGTTATACCAGAATTGGGCAAAAATTAACAAATCCTGAAATTCGTCCCTCTAGAGCAGAAGTAATTCGTACATTATCAATTGGGTTAATTGTAAATTTAGCGGGAATGATTTTTGCGGTAATTGTTGCCCTCTACCAAGTCAATGGTTTGTTGGCTAAGTTACTATCATTACCTCAAGGATCGTCTACATTATTGACACCTACTCAAGGTACAGCTGTGTTGGCGAGAGTGCCAATTACACCTTTACAAATGATGGGATTGCAAGCGGTAATTTGTGCGATCGCCGCCCAAATTATCGGCTTAATTGTCGCCCTCTGGCTACTACATCGAGTCAATCAACGCCCAGGTACTGAAATTAAGGAAAACTACTACGATGAATGAATCACCTAACAATAGTATTTGGCAACAACTCAGCAATTCATCGCGAGTTCGTGCTTTACTAATGTTTTTGCTCCTGTTTGTTTGTGGTTGGGCTTTTATACAATTAATTACTTTTTTTAGTACGCTGATTTTTGTATTTACTACAGCGTCAATTGCCGCAGCTTTACTTAATTATCCAGTCAACTGGCTATCTCGGTTAATTCCCCGAAAAATAGCAGTATTAATAGTTTTTCTCGCTAGTTTAGTGCTGATTACAACTTTTATTGTCACTATCGGGTTAGAAATTTTAAATCAGGGACAAGGATTAGTAGGAAAAATCAAAGACTTTATTGATACTGCCGAACCGACAATTCCACCATTAAAAAATTTGAGATTAGAAGAAAACTTCGATCGAATTTTGCAAACTCTCCAGTCAGGTTTAGTTACAGGCTTAGGTTTTGTGCAATCTTTATTTTCCAATTTTCTATTATTTATCATTATTGCTGTCATCTGTTTATATATGTTGTTTGATGGCAGCAAAATTTGGCAGGGAGTTTTAAAATTAGTACCTTTGGATGTGCGCGATCGCTTCGCTTACAAAACCCAAAAAAGTTTCTTAGGCTTCTTTCGCGCCCAACTAACCTTAATGGCATTTCTCACCATTGCCAGTTTAATTATCTTCAACATCTTAGGAACCAGATATTCCTTAATTTTGTCCATAGTTATCGGAATTATGGATGCAATACCCGGAATCGGCGCAACTTTGGGAGTGCTTATAGTAACCACATTAGTCCTATCTTCCCAAGGCTTGTGGATGGCAGTAAAAGTTTTAGTAGCTTGTATTGTATTACAACAAATTCAAGATAACTTTGTCTCTCCCAAAATCATGAAAGATTCCCTGGATTTACATCCAGTATTGTTATTTTTTGCCATATTTGTGGGCGAAAGAGTCGCCGGAGTCTTGGGTATTTTTATCTCAATCCCGATCGCAGCCATGATTGCAACTTGGACCGATGAAGAAGATTTTATAGAACCAGAGTTAGAAAAAGAAAAGTAGTATAAAGGCTCTATATTTGTATCTTCAGCTTATGAATGAACCACATAGATTATCGAAGTTATCGGATCAAATTTTGCAAATGATGTTGCAAGAATATGCAGAAAGATTACGCCAAAGTAATTCTCTAATATGGGTTGCAAGTTCAGCATTTCTACCTGTAAGTTTGGCAGGTATAGCAATTTATGAAATTACAGGTCGGGAATGGACAGTAACCTTAGTTGGTCTTGCAAGTATTATCCTTATATGGCTTTGGTATTTAATATCTACGAGATTTCGAGCTTTCATAAATCACGATAGAGCTATTTATCAAGAGATAGAATCAGAGCTTTTGATTAGGGAAAAGGCAACATTTAAAAATTTTGACGACTTGTATCCAGTAGGAACCAATTTATCTCTAAAAATTCTCAGAACACTTCTACCTGTATCTGTAACGGTTTTTTGGGCTATTTCAATAAGCACAGCCTGGTTGTTGTGAGTTTTGTCAGGGAATTGATACCAAATCTGGGTTTAATTTTATGATTTAGTCCGCGTAGGCGGACTTTGTTTGTGTAGAAGCGTTTTCAAACGCAGATTCCGATCGCTCGCTAAATCCAAAAAAATCCCCGCCCTGTTGCAGAGCGGGAAGCAGAGGAACGATTGCATAACCCTTTACCTTATATATATGTCTGAGTCATAGTCACTTATGCAGTATTGAAGCAAAAGCGATCGCAAATCCCCAGCCCTGAATTGTAGTACCCAATTCAGGGCTATTTCATTTTGTATTTTTTGTAGTATACACCGAACTCCTTGTCATTCTTGCTTTGTAGCCCTCAAGCAAAAAAAAGAAAAAAATTTTTCCCCAAACCCTTGACACTTTGTAGTACGTTTTGTAGTATATAAATATAGCGGAAAGGGAAAGCGACAAAAGCCTGACCCCAAGCGCGATCGAACCTTGAAAACTAAATAAGAAAGCCCAATTTTTTGAGGCTGTAACTCAGTGGTCAAGAGTGCTTGTCTGTCTAACAAGAAGTCGCGGGTTCAAATCCCGTCAGCCTCGCTCAAATAGTCCCGTAGGCGAATTGGTTTAAGCCGTCACCCCCTCAAGGTGAAGATTGCGAGTTCAAACCTCGTCGGGACTACCAAATGACTGAGTACCCAAGTGGTCGAAGGGGAGAGTCTGCAAAACTCTTAAGCGTGAGTTCAAATCTCACCTCAGTCTTTGGACATCGCAGCGTAGCTTAACCAGCAAAGCCCCAAGCTCATAACTTGGTTGATACGGGTGCAAATCCCGTCGCTGTTACCATAAGCAGGGATGGTGTAATTGGCAACATCACAGTCTCCAAAACTGTTGTTCTAGGTTCAAGTCCTAGTCTCTGCGTTCTACTGCGTGACCTCACAAAGAAAGCTTACATACTGGTCATCTGATGAAAATCAGAGTTGGTTCAAATCCGACAACCTCCGCCAAAAATGGAGGTTGAAAAACTGTAGCTTTTTAAACTTGCACGGAGTAGAAATTTCCCTAGTGCTGTACGCAAATGGCTTAAGCGGCTTGACTTTCAATCAGGTGATTTGCGGGTTCAAATCCCGTCAGCACTACCAAAAAACCTGGGTTGGCTCTCCTAATTGGTAGGGTAGCTGTCTGTAAAACAGTAGCTTAAAGCATTGCAGGTTCGATTCCTGCCCAGCCCATTGCGGGATAGAGTAGTGGTCACTCACGAGTCTCATAAGCTCGTTTACGAAGGTTCGATTCCTTCTCCCGCGTCCAATCATGGAGAGGTGGCCGAGTGGCTTAAGGCACTTTCCTGCTAAGAAAGAGCGGTGTAACAGCCGCCGAGGGTTCAAATCCCTCCTTCTCCGCCTTGAGAGCGTGGTGTAACTGGATAACATCTCAGCCTACGAACCTGAAGAATTTGGGGGTTCAAATCCCTCCGCTCTCGTTTCCCCCGGTAGCTCAGTCGGTAGTAGCGCTTGTCTGAAGAACAAGAGGTCGTCAGTTCGATACTGACCTGGGGGACTGGCATTGCCTCATAGCTCAATGGCAGAGCAAGCGGCTGTTAACCGCGCGGTTGTAGGTTCAAGTCCTACTGAGGCAGCCATTTATTTATTGCCGGGTGGACGAAAGGCAAAGTCGCATCGCTCTGAACGATGAGATTGCAGGTTCGAGACCTGCTCCGGCATCCACTTATTGGGAAGTACGCAAACAGGTAAAGCGACTTGATTTTGGATCAAGTGTTTGAGGGTTCGATTCCTTCCTTCCCAGTTTTATGCTCCTGTAGCCCAATCGGAAGAGGCAGCAAGCTTAAACCTTGCGCGTTGCTGGTTCAAATCCAGTCAGGAGTATTACGGGGTGTAGCGCAGCTTGGTAGCGCGTCTGCTTTGGGAGCAGAATGTCGTAGGTTCAAATCCTGCCACCCCGATCTGCCCCTGTGACGTAATTGGAAACCGTCGCAAGCTCAAACCTTGTGTTTTGCTGGTTCGACTCCAGTCAGGGGTACTTGGCTAATAGCCAATTTATGCTCTCGTGGCGCAATTTGGCAGACGCACTAGGCCGAGATCCTAGTTTTTTACAGGTTCAAGTCCTGTCGGGAGTACCAAATTTGGGTGTTTGGCAGAACGGTTATGCACCTGACTTTTAATCAGGTTGACACAGGTTCAACTCCTGTAGCACCCATGAAATTTTGGCATAATCTTAGAAGGAGAAAGTAGAAATGTTTGAAGATCGATCGCACTTCCCAATCCAACCCAAGGATGAATTCCAAAGTTTTGCCCAAAGAAACATTACCCTGTGAACTCTGCGAACGAGCGATGGATAAATTAACCGTCCATCACTTAATTCCCCGACAAAGCACCAAACGCAAGAAGTTAGATCCCGGCCCAACAATTGATATTTGTTCAGCTTGTCATCGCCAGATTCATGTATTGTTTGATAATAAGTATTTGGCTCAAGAATTAAACAGCAAAGAAAAGCTGAAAAGCGATCGCCAAATGCAGAAATTCCTCGCTTGGGTGAGGAAACAAGACCCTGGTAAACGGGTAAAGGTCGATCGCTAAACTTACAAAATATGGCAGGCAAGATGCCTGCCCCACAAGAGTTTTTTAATTAATTTATGCCCTTGTAGCCCAACCGGAAAGAGGCGCTTCGCTTAGAACGAAGAGGTTGCTGGTTCGACTCCAGTCAGGGGTATTTGGTGACATTGCAGGGATGGAGCAATGGTAAGGCTCGGCAGTCTCATAATCTGCACATCAGCAAGTTCAAATCTTGCCCCTGCCACCAATTTATGCAGGTGTGGTGTCAATGGCAACACAGCAGTCTTGTAAACTGCATTTGCGAGTTCGAGTCTCGCCATCTGCTTGTTAAAGGGTGTTTTAAAATTTGCCCTGCGACTAAAGTCGCGGGCTATACAAACAAAACCTGCCTCCGCAGGTTACGAGTCCGCGTAGGCGGACTTGGTTTGTATAGTCGCGGTTTTAACCGCCATATCCTCTTAATAAAAACGGTCGATCTCTAAATTTTAAGGAGTAGAAAACTATGGTAATGATGACGGTTACGGATGCTTTGGCAGAGTTAACTTTGTTGGAAAAACGCATTGATTCTGCCAGATTAGGTTTAGATAATAATGCTTTAATTACAGTTTTGGAAGTTGGCAAAGTTCCAACAGGTTTTCGATCGAGAGATGAGTATCAGGTAAAAGCTAGAGCAGGTTTACAAAGAGTTGACGATTTGATTTCTCGCAGACGTACTATTAAAAGAGCGATCGTACTTTCTAATGCTTCCACAACCGTCACCATTGCAGGTCAAGAAATGACTGTGGCAGAGGCGATCGAAATGAAAAGTTTTATCGCTTACTATGAGTCAGTTCTGAACACAATGCAATCAGCTTTTACTCGCGCCCGTCGAGATTACGACTTAGCGCAAGCGAAAGTTAAAGAGCGACTTGATAAACTGGCAATGGAAGTTTTGGGTAAGAATGCTGCTTCCGAGAAGTATCAATCTTTGGCTGATAGCTTCCTAGCAAGAGAAGGTGTTGAACTGCTAGATCCGACAAATTTGGCTGAAGAGATTGCTAGACGACAAACATTTATTGAGGAGTTTAAATCAACTTGCGATCGAGTTTTGTCCATTAGCAATGCTCGCACAACGATCGAAATTCCAGATTAAAATAGAGAGAATTGCTGGTTACTTGAAAATCTCTAAATTTATGGTTTTGAGATGGATCTACATTGGCAGGTAGAAAACCATCTCCTACTTTAGTCAAAGCTTAAAGTTTAAAGCTTAAAGATTAAAGTTTAAACCTTAAACCTTAGCCAATCAAAACTCAAACCCTAAAGGTTAAAGTTCGATAAAATCCAGGGTATTGGTTGTAGGTTCCATAAAACCTTGAGGTTTCCACCTGGCTGAGTGGTCAGCATTCTTACTTCTCTTTTAGAATATATGATGAAGCAAAAATTATGGATCGAATAGCGATCGCCCAAGACACTCTCAAAATCTTAGAAGATGGTTATTACCAATCTCCTGAAAGCAACCGAATTGATATTGCGCGAGAATTTCAGTTCTCGACACTAGAGGAGAGAGAAAGATTTTTACCGAATTTTCTCATCGTTTTGGGTAAAACAAATCTGATTAATTGAGGTTTTAAATATGCGGATATGGTGTAGTGAAAGCATTTAAGCCTTCCAAGCTTCAGGCACGAGTTTGAACCTCGTTATCCGCTTGAAAAAACGCGGGTGTGATGTAGCGGCAAGCATCTGAGTGCGCCACACTCAACGCATGGGTTCGAGTCCCATCACTCGCTTGAGAACTTTCTGAGAGTATAGCTCAATTGGACAGAGTTTCAGGTTTCGACCCTGACGGTTGTAGGTTCGAGTCCTACTACTCTCGCTGTTCTCAGTCCTGTAGCTCAATGGCAGAGCATTTGCCTTACAAGCAAGTGGTCGTAGGTTCGATTCCTACCAGGACTACCAAATTTATCAAGGGAATGTCGCCTAAAGGATGGGGCATCGATCTTCTAAATCGATTGGTGTAGGTTCAAGTCCTACCATTCCCGTTGAGTGTTTTGATAACTTAAAGGAGGTGTGTTAAATTCAGTTGTTGATATTTTTCTGGGAAATGGCGAGCATTTCGCATCGCATCCAATGGCGTACCCCAACGTCTAAGAGCCTACATACTTTAGTACGAGAGGAAAAGTAACGCTGCTCAAAAATGCAGTGGGCGTTTGAGAACGGGGAGTGCGAAGAACCCGATAGGTGGGCTTGAAGGTAGCCATCCTTTAAAGAGTGTGTAATAACTCATCGGCGGAGTTCCTCTAGTAACTGAGAAAACGCAAATGCTCTAGCAACTTGTACGCTTTTTATCTGATGCGATTTGCACATTGCAAAATGGGTCTGTAGTTCCAATGGGAGAACGCTTCTCTTGCACAGAAGAGGTTGTGGGTTCGACCCCCACCAGATCCACTGTGTCTGAAGCCAAAGTGGTCGCGGCGCTGATTTGTGGCATCAGTAATAGGGGATTCGAGTTCCCCCAGACACCCCAATTTAGGGAAGATGCCGCTGAATGGACGGCAACTGCTCTTGAAAAGCAGGGCAGGATAACACCTGGGGGTTCGATTCCTCCATCTTCCTTTACCCACCGGAGGCGGAAATAGTGACGCGCACAGCCGATAACTGTGTCTTAGAAGGGGCAGTACCTTCCCGGTGGATTTCCCTGTGTTATGTTCCATCTAAACATTAAGTTAAAGTGTTAGCTGTTGATAGTTCAAGCTAAACTAAGAGAAAGCATTTTTTGTGTGGAGGTGCGATCGCTATGTCTCTTGCCAAAGATATCGATTCATTGGAAAATGTAGCAGAAGAGATTGTCGTTCCACCTACAGATTTATGGAGTGAAGAACCACCCCTGGAAAGCGATCGCCACAGAGAACAAATGGACTTGTTGATTAACTGCCTTAACTGGTGGTGGCGCGATCGTACCGACTTTTATGTTAGTGGCAATCTAACAATTTATTACAGTCCAGAGCAAATAAAAACACAAGATTTTCGTGGGCCAGATTTTTTTGTGGTGTTGGGAACTGAACGCCGCCCCCGCAAAAGTTGGGTAGTTTGGGGAGAAAATGGCAGATATCCGAATTTGATAGTTGAGCTTCTTTCACAAAGTACCGCAGCGATCGATCGAGGTTTGAAGAAACAGATTTATCAAGATATTTTTCGCACACCAGACTATTTTCTATTCGATCCAGAAACTTTAGAGTTAGCTGGATTTCATTTGCTGGATGGTCAATATCAAGAGTTAATTGCTAATGAAAAAGGCTGGTTGTGGAGTCAACAATTAGAGCTATATTTAGGAATTTACCAAGGAAAGTTGCGGTTTTTTACTAATGATGAACAATTGGTTTTAACAGAAGGAGAAGATGAACGGCGACAAAAAGAGTTAGCAGAACAAAAAGCAGACAGATTGGCGGCGAAGTTGCGAGAATTGGGTGTCGATCCTGATGATTTGTAGTAATATTTTGAATATAAACTAGCCAAGAGGAAATTTTATTATGTATAATTCGTTTGATGAACAGATTAGACAGCGTATAAAAGAAATGGATGAAATGGACAAAAATATTAAGTCAGTTCCTGAACAAGTTCGGGATTCATTGCACGAGGCGATAGAATTATTGAAACTTCAAGTACAAAATATAGAAAAAAATCTAGGTGGAAATCTGACTTAATTAGAGATTTTATATATAAGACAGAGAAAAATAATAAAAAAGTACAAAATTCGTCAAATTGGAAAGCGGGTGATTGGTTAATACATCCAACATTTGGAAAGGGTGAAGTAACTTTCGTTATTGGATCGGGGGATAAAATGTTCTTGGCAATCACATTTGCTATAGGCCAAAAAATCATTGATCCCAAAAGAATTAAACTCAAAAAATTAGATATTTAAGCAACTAAATTAGACGTTAGCAAATGAGTATTCCCATGTTTCCATTCAAATATCCTGTTGTACAAAACGACCCGCCTCTTTCTCCCAGAGAAACTTTGCCGACAATGTATGATTTACCCAGCGAAAACCCAGAGGAACCAGGTTTGCCTGATGAATTTCATGATTTGCAACCCCAGCTTTTGAGTTTTACTTTTCGTCCCCGCCAGTTTTTTCCCGAACAATTGTTTTGCGGAAGTGACATGAATCTCTATTACGATGTCCGTCATCAAAACTGGTATAAACGACCAGATTGGTTTGGAGTTGTAGGAGTTCCGAGACTTTATGATGGGGGAGATTTACGCCTGAGTTATGTAATTTGGCAAGAGGGAATTAGTCCTTTTGTAGTAGTCGAATTGCTGTCTCCTGGTACGGAAAAAGAAGATTTGGGAGAGACAAGTAGTAGTGTTAATCAACCTCCTACTAAGTGGGAAGTTTATGAACGAATTTTGCGCGTTCCTTATTATGTGGTGTTCGATCGCTACACTGATACATTAAGAGTATTTAGTTTAGTTTCTGGTCGTTATCAAGAGTTAAATTTAACAGAATCAAAAGTTTGGATGCCTCCCTTGGAATTGGGTTTAGGATTGTGGCAAGGTGAATATCAAGGAATTAATCGTTTGTGGTTGCGTTGGTATGATGAACAGGGAAATTTGATTTTGACGGATGCAGAACGGGAAAAGCAGCGTGCAGAAGCAGCGGAAAAATGCGCCGCAGAAGCTCAACAAAGAGCAGAAGCAGCGGAACGTCGAGCGGAAATTTTAGCTCAACGTTTGCGAGAGTTGGGAATTGAAATGTAGGATTTGAGGGAGTACGATCGCCTCTAACAACCTTACTTTTACCTATATTCCGCAAGTTATATGTAAATTTACTTAATCCATTTGACACAAACCCTTGGTAGGAGGCATTATCTTGACAAAATGTGGCAACTTATTTAGTAAAGGGACTTAGGAATGCCAATATTTATGTATTACCCAGAGGAATCAGAACCAAGAAAGAACGAGAAAACTACTGATATCCGAGTTGCGGCTACTACCAGAATTTGGTCTTTTGCTACGGGAATGTTTGCTTTTTGGATGATTTTTTCACCTGCAAAAAGTAATATTACTGTACCAGTTATACTTGCTTCTAGCGCAGCAGCAGGGACAGCCTTTGTTTGGATTTCCGAGCAAGAATCGTCAGAATCTTTAGAAGAAGAGCAAGTAGAAGAAATTGAAAGACGGCTGAAGAAGTTAGAAACAATTGCTGCTTCTGAAGATTTTGAAATGTGGTTAACTACTAAATACATAGCATCAAAAAATTAAAAGTTTGTTTTGTGATAATAAAAACCAGTTAAAATTTTCGCGATCGCCTTTCTCTAAGAAAAGCGATCGCTAATTTACTTAATTAACCAGAGATTCTTACCTCTCGCAATCGTCGGTATCGTTTCGGTTTATTTTCAGGTAAAGGTGCAGCCATCAGTAAAACTCTATCTAACAGCCAAGGGGCTATTTTTTGGCACAAAACTGCTAAATGACTTTGCCATCCAATTAAAATTTCTGACCGTTCTTTTTGCAATCCAACTATTAGCGATCGAGCAACTTTTTGGGTAGTTGTTGGCTGTACCCATTTAAACCATTGCAATTCCTTTACCATGTCGGTATCTGTTAAAGAAGGTAGCAAAGCTACAACTCGAATATTGTAAGGTGCTAACTCGCCTCGCAAAGCTTGAGTAAATCCTAAAATGGCAAACTTGGTAGCTGAATAAGTTGCCATTGTGGGTGCAGCAATTTTACCCATTAAGCTAGAAACATTGACAATTGTTCCTTCTTTTTGCGCCGCCATCCGTCGCGCAACTATCCGCGTCATGGCATACATTCCTATCAAATTAATCGCGATTTCTTGCTGAACATTTGGCAAAGGAGATTTTAAGAAAGGTGATTGATGCGCGACTCCAGCGCAGTTAATTAAAAGATGAATTGGGCCATAATCTCGCCAAGCTTGAGCTATGACAATATTGACTTTTACTAACTGCAACAAATCCAAAGGTAGGGTAAAAACTTCTACCCCTAAAAGCTCAATTTCTGTTGCAACTTCTGCTAAACGTTGGCGATCTCTGGCTACTAATAACAAGCGTTTTATTCCATTTTCCGCTAATTCCAGAGCGATCGCACGACCAATTCCACGAGAAGCTCCAGTAACTAGAGCTGTCTTTCCTTGAATGTTCATAAAAACCTCCAGAGTAGGAGTCTCACAATACTTTTGTTTACCGAGTTGAGAAATTTTACTAACAGGATCTCGGTAAGTAATGAGACAAAATTCACTCGTATTTGACGTTAGGAACTCAAGACATTTCTCAAAAACATTGCAGGGAACCTCTTTTCCGTAAATTTAATCTGAAATCTGTCTTAGAGTTGGAAACAGAGAAGTTTAAAGTTGATAAAAACTACCCAAAGTAACCGAGTCAAGTACCAAAATTATGAGTCATAGATATAGTTCAACTAACAACAAAGATGTCTCTCCTCCGCCTAGTGAAACAGTAAACGTGGAGCCGTCAGAAAAACATCTTCAGGCAATTCTGGAATCACTCACAATGTAGAGCATGGGTAGTACATCTCCTAAAGTACGAGTATCTGCCAAATCCGGGCATAAGCACACCTTAGCAACTAAATCAAGAAATTGCAATATTTTTTTATGAAAATTCTGTGACGTTTATGTGACAAAAATGAGAAACAAATAATTCGGGAGTGTAAACCTTTACGCCATAAGGAATTCCAGTCCCTAGTCGTAGGGGCGATTCATGAATCGCCCGTATCCCAGTCCCTAAAATCAGAGAGTCAGAGTATTATCATTTGTAGAAAGTTCAAAATAGTTTGTCGATCGAAATCGGATGTCAAAAGACAAATTACAATGGTACAAATCAGCCGTACAGTTGCGAGGTTCCGTTCTTCCGGCTGTTTTACCCCGTGCCATATTTTGTGGTGTAGTAGGTGTAATAGTTTCGGCAATGCACTATTACGGATTAGCTGTATCTTTACCTTTTTTGGGTAGTTTTATTCCCAATATTGTCTTAGGTTTACTGTTAGTTTTTCGGACTAATACAGCTTATGAAAGATTTTGGGAGGGACGCAAAATCTGGGGAGTAATTACTAATACTACTCGTAATTTAGCTCGGCAAATTTGGGTTGCTGTTGAAGAAAAAGAACCACAGGACAGAAATGGAAAAATCGCTGCATTAAGGTTATTGGTTGCTTTTGCGATCGCCACTAAATTACACTTACGTTCTGAACCCATAAATCAACAATTAGATGGATTAGTAAACCCAGAGCAGTGCCGTAAACTTAAAGGAATGAATAATCCTCCCTTAGAAGTTGCTTTTTGGATTTCCGATTATTTACAATACCAGTACGAGCGTAATTGTTTAAATACCTATCAATTAATAGCATTGCAAACATTAATTAATGAATTAGTAGATTGTTTAGGAGGTTGCGAACGCATTTTGAAAACACCTATCCCCTTAGCTTATGCTATACATTTAAAGCAACTTTTACTAATTTATTGCCTATCATTGCCCTGGCAAATGGTTGCTAATTTTGGTTGGTTTACAGGATTGGTGGTAATAATAATTAGCTTTACCTTATTAGGAATTGAAGAAATTGGATTAGAAATTGAAAATCCTTTTGGTTATGATGCCAACGATTTACCATTAGATACAATTTGTGCCAATATGCGTCGCAACATCGAAGATTTAATTAGTTTAGCTCCTAGTGTCAGAAATTTACCAAATACTAAAAGTTTTTCTTCCCAAACTATGACAGGTAGAAGCTTAGGAGATGCTGCTAACTTACAGTAGAAAAAATGGACTGGACAACACCGCTACAGTTTCTTCAAAATGACTTTATTCTTCGCCTAAAAAAGCAAAAAACTATGGCGCATTCCCTGCTGGAAACAAAACTTCGTGGTTGTCATAGTGAAATTGTTACTATTAGCGAAGAACAGCTTGCTGAAATCAAAGAGTTTTGCCAGCATCAAGCTGAAAGATTAGCGAAAATTCCGCCTGAAATCTCAAATAGTTATGACTTTTGGCAGCAAGAAGTTTATGAATATTTAATGCGGGAACATTTGGTTGATGCGAGTCTTAACTACTGCTTGGGAAATCAAATTAAAAAACTGGAAATTGACTCCATTGCCAGTATAGAATTAGATGCGGAAGGAAATTTAAGTAACGAAAGTAAATTTACGTATATCTTAACTGATGTACCTAGAGTAAAAATTCAGGTTCATGTTTGCGATCGCCAAAGTTTTACCAGCCTCAAAAAAGATAAAGTTCGCTGGTGTGTCACCACAGATGACCTGAAAAATCACCAAATTTTATTATTTATGTGTTTACTGGGCTTGCCCGACAGTCCCATAACTGGAGAAATTTCAGCTATTTTCACAGGTTTTATTCCCACTAATCAAATTACCTTTACTGGGCCAAAAACATACCTAAAATTAACCGATCTACTCTACCTTGGAGGAATAGGTTGTTATTTGGCATCTTTTCTACAAGCAAATACACTTAATACAGAGCTAGTCTTCATTGCAGAAGAGCGGCAAAACTTATCTTTTACTCATTCTTTATCTCAAGAAATAGAGGGTTGGAAATCTGCTTACACTCTGACAGGACACCATAACGGAATTAATAGTTTAGCTATCAATTCAACCGGGCAAATTTTAGCTAGTGGCAGTCGCGGAGAAATTCGTATTTGGGATTTGACAACTGGACAATTAATCAGCACTCTTTCAGAATATCCTTGGGTTAAAAGTTGGGAAATAGATGAAATTAACGCTATAGTATTTAGTCCCGACGATCGGACTTTGTTTAGCGGTGGCACAGACACAAATTTAAAAATTTGGCATCCCGGTGCTCAAGATTTAATTGATATTTTGGAACAACATAACGGTATAGTGCGCTGTTTAAGTTTTAGTGCCAACGGACAAATTTTGGCTAGTGGTGGAGACGATCGCAAAATCCATTTATGGAACCGTCGCCAGCGAGAAGCATCAGGGATTATTTCTTGGGGCGATGGCGTTCCTCATTCCCTTACCTTTAGTCAAGATGGACTTTTTCTTGCCAGTGGTAGTTACCGGAAAATTAAAATTTGGTATTTGCAAGATGAAACCGGATCGGAATCTCCTGCTGCTAAATTACTACAAACTTTAACAGCCCATTCTCACATTGTCACCGGATTAATTTTTTGCCCAGATAATCAAACTTTAATTAGCAGCAGTCGCGATGGCACGATCAAATTTTGGCACTGGAAAACTGGGAAACTAATTCACACTATTAAAGAGGATACTGGTGCGATTTATGCGATCGCCCTCCATCCCCACGAAGAAATCATCGCCAGCGGCAGCGAAGACAATACCCTCCGCCTCTGGCATCTCACTTCGGGAAAACTCCTGAGCATCTTCACAAGTCACACCCTCCCCGTAAATGCCGTCGCCTTCACCCCCGACGGAAAAACCCTCGTTAGCGCCAGCCAAGACAAAACCATCAAAGTCTGGCAACGCAGTTGAAAGGCAGGGGAGCAGGGGAGCAGGGGAGCAGGGGAGAGGAGAAGAAATAAATTTTCTTGTTGTCCCCTTGTCCCCCTTGCTCTGTCTCAGCAAAAAAAGATCATAAAAAAATGAAATAAGGGGTTGACAGCCTTGGGAATAATGGATATTATTATAAAGGTGTGGATGACACGCCCCCATCGTCTAGAGGCCTAGGACACATCCCTTTCACGGATGCGACGGGGATTCGAATTCCCCTGGGGGTATCCCAAAGAAATACAGAAATATGAAAGGCGAAAGGAAAAGATTTTCTTATCGCCTTTCCTATATTTTAGGGGTAAATTTAATTTTTATCTTTGTGGTCTGGAAAGATTAATAATGCTTATTTTTCTGCCAATTTATCTAGCTTTTCTCTAGCTGTCAAGTTAATTAAAGAGCGTAGCAAAAATAACGAGCATAACCCGGATAAAGCAAAAGCGATCGGAGCCAAAGCACGATACTGTCCCAAGAGTAACACAGCAGCACTGAGCAGAGTAAATCCAGTTAAACAGGCGTAAATCAGAGTTTTAATGGCTAGATGAATGCGTTTGAGAATGCGATCGCTAGCCTCAGACTTACTCCGAAATTGGATCTCACCACTAGCAATTCTTTCCTGCCAACGTTGCAGCGCCAGTTCCGTTTTACTAGGTTGTCGTAACCTATATTTAATATAATCTCGCGTTTGTCTAGCTAATTCCCCAACACTAGTAATTCGTCCTCTAGATAAAGTAATACTTCTGACAAAAGGTTGAGCCGCAGCCACTAAACTATATTGGGGATCGAGAGTTCTGGCAACTCCATCCAAAGTAGTTAATGACTTTAAAATATAAGTCATTTGTGCAGGTAATCGGAAAGGTTGTTGCTCAAACATGGCATATAACTCTTGGCGAATTTCCCCAAAAGCTTGCAGATCGATCGGCTTTTCCGTAAACTTATCTAATAAAAAAGTAATCAGCCTTTTCACCGGAGTCATATCAGCAACAGGCTCAATTAAACCCATATTAATCAAGCTGTCTAATACTGTAATTGTGTCCTTCCTTAACACAGCAAAAAAAGTCTTTAGCATTTGCTCTTTTGCCAAAGACTTAACCTCTGCCATCATACCAAAATCATAAAATATCAGCCTTCCTTCCAAACTAACCGCCATATTTCCCGGATGGGGATCGGCTTGAAAAAAACCATCAATTAATAATTGTTTCAAATAACAACAAATGCCAACTTGATTAATTTTTTTCACATTTAACCCACAAGTTTCTAGGGTTTCCTTATCATCTATTTTAATTCCGGGAGCATATTCTAAAGTTAATACCTTAGTGGTGGTATATTCCCAATATACCTTCGGCACCCAAATATCAGGATTATCTTGGAAATTTTGGCGAAATCGATCGGCGTTTTTACCCTCTTGGACGTAATCAATTTCTTGATATAAAAGATTGAAAAACTCATTGTAAATAGCTTCTAAATCATATTTGATAGTCCAAGGTAAATAGCGCTGGCAAAATTGTACTAATTGACGGAGAATTTTAAAATCTAATTTAAACAAATTTTCTAATCCCGGACGCTGAACTTTAACAACTACCTCTTCTCCCGTGTGTAACCAAGCGCGATGTACTTGACCTAAACTCGCGGCTGCGATCGGACAACGTTCAAAATCACGATATAACACATAAATAGACTTACCCAATTCCGACTCAACTACACAAATAGCCTCCTCTGCCGTAATTTGGGGAACCCTATCTTGCAATTCCGATAACGCTTTCACATACTCTGAAGGTAACAAATCCGCACGAGTAGATAGCGCCTGTCCAATTTTTACAAAAGTTGGCCCTAAATCCAGGAAAGTTTCTTTTAACCACTCAGCACGTCGTTTTTTATGTAAAACAGAATTATTAGGAAAAGTCGCATCCCACCACAAATAAAATATAAAAGTTATGGCAGCACTAAAAATATCGATCTGACGAGTCAGTTGAGAATATTTAGGTCTTTGCCAGCGGCACAGTTTTGGTGGATTTGGCGTAGCAGTTATAGCCATAGCATTTAAGATAAGGAATTTTAGATGGGAACCCAAAGATTATAAGGAGTATACAAACAAACTCAAAGCAAACGAACTTTAGATTGAGATAACTCCAGTTTTAATCACCAAGACCGCCTATCATCAATTCCCAGATTAAGTTATGCACCGTAGATATTTCAAATAGTACAAAATCAAGATTGGAAAAGCAAAATCTGTGGTTCAGCCCTGCATTTGCGGTAAAGTCAGAGTAAAGCAAGTTAACCATGACTGACTACCATCGATCGGAGAGCTAGAAACATTAATTACCCCATTCAAATGCTCTACTAAACATTTAACCAAAGCTAATCCTAAACCAGTACCTTGAATTCCTTTTTGCATCACTCCCTCACCCCGACGGAACTTCTCGAAAATATAGTCCTGTTCCGCTGGTGAGATGCTCGCACCAACATTTGAGATTGACAAAATAATTTGCGGTACCTTTTGATTATCTTGGTAAGTAGCTCTCAAGACAACTTTTGTGTCAGGTTCGGAGTACTTACCTGCATTGGTGAGTAATTCTTGGAGAATGCGGTTGACGCTATCAGCATCAGTATCTAACACTAGCGATCGCTTTGGTAGATGCACCTCCATACTTAATCCCTTCACCGACCACTTCTGAGTAAAAGACTGCTCCAACCTTTCAATTACCTCCTTAATATCCACTTTTTGTGGTTGCAGTCGAGACTTCTGAGACTCCAACTCTTGTAAAGTCAGCAAATCATTAATCAAATTAATCTCTAAATTACACTGTTGCTCCAAAATATCCAGATACCTAACCTGACGCTCCACAGGCAACCCAGGTTGGCGTAACATACAAATTGCCATTCTCATACTTGCCAAAGGGTTCCGCATTTGGTCGCTCATTGTACTGAGAAACTCATCTTTGAGCGTATTTAAACGGCGTAACTGGTCAATTTGTTGGCGAGTTTTTTCATAAAGTTTCGCTTGAACAGACAAACTCCACTCTAACTGAGCCGTCCTTTCTTCCACCAAAGCTGAAGTTTGGCGCAAAGTCTGAAACTGAAGCACCGCAATACTCAACTGAGCGCTCACTAACTCTACCAATTCCAACTCTTCGGTTAACCAAATCCTTGGTTGACGTTGTTGTAACGCCAAAAAACCCAACACAGTTCCCTGACTTTCCAAAGAAATCAACAGTAAGTTTGGCATACTGTCAAGATTAAAAACTGCTGCTACATTATCAGCAGAATCACCAGCAAAAATGGAGTCGTTCAAAATTAATGGCTTGGGAGTATTTTGATAAGCCATTTGACACAAACTACATTCCGACAGCGAAAAGGATTGGTTAATTGAACTTAACGAGGGTTGATTTCCTTCCAAAGCTAAAATAGGCCATTCATAGATTACAGTGGCTTTGGCTCTAGGAATGGGAGTTTGAGAACGGTTTTTGATCAGCGGATCTACGTACTTTAATAATAAAACCAGACACCGCTCAATTTGTAGATTCCGTACTAAACCATCTACAGCTAACTTGAGAATTTGCTCCAGTTCGGTACAGCTACGGATAGCCATCGTTAACTGATTAAGCAAAGCTTGATGCCTTGATGAGATGTCCAATTGTTTATACAAATGAATTTGTGATGTTGCCATTGCTATTTAGTCTGACAAGGCTGGGAGTCGTTGCTGTCTTCGATGCAGTCCGGCTGTTAGGAACTAAATTCCAGAGTAGAGATATTTCCTTAACATCTGGCTTTGGCTTTAGGATAGGTGATGTTACTCGTATGCAGTTTGATTAGCAGTATAATTGCCGATATCACTGCCTTTAAGTATTTGACTCTGGGAAATATTCTTTCTCAATTAGCCAGACTTATAGTAAATGCGATCGAACTTATATAACTGAACACAACTGGCACTAGATTATCGTCTAGCGGATGAAACTAGCATCCGTGTTTTCTCTATAGATTGACAAATTGTTGTACTTTAGCATCGAGAGTTCTTACTTAAGGTTCAGTAGAGCGTTTTTTTTGTGCCTCTTTCAAAGCGATTTCGCTACTTTGACGATACAAAACTTTACGATTTTGCGCTAATTTGTAGCGATCGTCATTTTTTGGCACATTCCCCATATAATCCGAAGCCTTTTGCCACTTAGCAGCTATTTCTAACCACTGAGCCGGAGTTTTGGCAACCTGACCTGCGGCTACAGCTTGTTCCGCTAACTTCACCGCTATATTAAAGGGATCTGTGTCAACCGATACATCTGTTTGTTGAACAACGGCTTTAGCAGAGTTAGCTTGATAATTGGAGGATGATAATTTGGACGTTTTCGCTGTGGTTTCACTAGTTAGGCGACTAATACCGTAATAAATACCCCAGCCAATTAGTGAGACTGATAAGCTGAGTAAAGCTCCGACAATAATGCCTCTGCGCCATTGTTGTCGAGAACGTTCCACAGGAGTTAAAGAAGCTTTCAGTGTTGGTTGTTTACCCAAACTAACTTTTTGCTCGGATAAACTTTCTGCCCAGCGTTCCCAAAAATGACGTTTGGGTAATTTAATTTCTTCTACCCAGAGTAAATTCTTTTCGGGATCGCGGTTAATCTCTTCTAACCAGATTAATTGCTGTTCTTGAATGATGCGACTATTAATTTTGGCTCGACGGATATTGCGGGGACTAATGCTCGCCAATATTTCCTGAATTTGCGGCACTAACATTGATTTTTCCAATTTATCCGCCTTTTCAGCTTCACATAGTAGCTGTAGCAAGTCATTTTCGCGCACGGCTCTAGTTCTGACTCCGGTATCAGCCAGTTTGTCATTAAGTACTTGAATTATGGCTGCTACGCTTCCGCTTCGTGCTTGCTTAGCAACGTTTTCTTTCGGGTCTACCATTTTGGGATAAGCAATCGTTCGCTAGTTGCTCCTAATAGTTTTTGGCAAATCTTCAGTTTAGAGTACCAGTTAAATAGATGGACGCAAATACGCTCAACAGAGATTTTTTTAGTTTAAGGTTACTATTGACCAGGCTAAAAGGCAAGGTTAACACAGAAATTACTCTCTGATTCTCGATAGATTATGCTTTAGTCGGGAACAAAGAAAGTTGAGGAGGCAGAAACTTATGGGTAAGATTGTGGAAGTACTTCCTGCGACGGAAGAATTAATTTCTCGATCGCTGAGTTTAGTCGTAGAAAAGATTACCGAAGCGATCGACCAACGGGGAATTTGTACCATTGCCCTTTCCGGGGGCAGTACACCCAAAGCGCTGTATGAAGCGATCGCCAAACAAAACCTGCCTTGGGAAAAAATTCATGTATTCTGGGGCGACGAACGCTACGTCCCAGCAAACCACCCCGACAGCAATCAAAGAATGACGCGACAAGCTTGGCTAGACAAAGTAAATATCCCCAGTAGCAATATTCACCCCATGCCTACGGGAGCAGAAGATCCCGCAGCAGACGCGGAAAAACACCAAACCGAATTAGAAGAATTCTTTTCCCTATCAGCTGGAGAGATACCAATATTTGATATTGTTTTATTAGGAATGGGAGATGATGGGCATACTGCCTCTTTGTTTCCCCATACAGAAGCGCTGCAAGTAAGCGATCGTTTAGTTACCGTAGGCAACAAAGACGGTCAACCCCGCTTAACGTTGACAGTACCCCTAATCAATAACGCTCGTAATGTGGTATTTATTGTTGCGGGTACCAATAAACAGGCAGCCCTAGCCGAGGTTTTTGCTCCAGAAGCCGACGCGATCGCCTATCCAGCTCGACTGATTCAACCTCAAGGACAACTTTGGTGGCTATTAGACGAATCAGCAGCCAAGAATCTCAATTTAGTTACCTCAGAACCATAATAAAATTTAGTTAGGAGAGCAACTGGATAACAGCTAAAATCCACCAAATCCCTCGAAAACGACCTCTAGATAAAAAAAACTTCATGATTGTTTGTCCAAACTGCAATCACCAAAATCCAGACGGCGCAGTACAATGCGAAGCCTGCTACACGCCCTTACCTGCGACTACTAGTTGCCCCCAGTGCGGCGCACCAGTACAAACAGATGCTAGTTTCTGCGGACAGTGCGGCTTTAGTCTCCAGAATAAATCAGAAGCAGTAGCAGAATCACAAACATCTGCTCCAGCTACAGTGGCGATCGGTTCCACACCTGAAGCTTCTCTACCGGACTTACCAGCACCCGATCCCCTGGTGCAACCAGATCCCTTGGTCGTCGGTTCCATACCCGACCCAGAAAATTTGAGTCCAGCATCAACTGTACCGCCAACGCCAACACCACCACCTGTGACCCCAGACCCAGAAGTGGCAACGAGTAGCAGCGCCACACCAAATCAAGGAACCCTTGCTCCGACTCGGATTCAGCAACAAAAAGCAGTGCTCAATCACGTCCAAACTAAGACTAATATTGAGTTACCACAAAATTTATCAATTATTCATTTGGGAAAACCTAATGAGCAAATTCCCCCAGATATCGACGTTTCTGGATTTCCTAATTCTGAGGTAGTTTCTAGAGTCCACGCAGATATTCGAGTAGAGGGAGATGCCTACTATATTGAAGATGTAGGAAGCTCTAATGGAACTTACATTAACCATACGCCTTTGCCAAAGGGTAATCGACATCGATTGCGTCCTGGCGATCGCATTTCCCTGGGTAAGGGAGATCTTGTAACATTTTTATTTCAGCTTTCCTAGTCGATTAGACCCAAAGTAGACACTACCAATGTGATTACACTAAACCTACTACATCCGCTTCAGTCGATTCCCATTCAAAGCTGGACTTTTGAAGATGAATCGCTGATTCGGATAGGACGTGCCACCGATAACGATGTAATTCTTTATAGCGCCGTAGTCTCCCGCTATCATGTAGAACTGCGTCGTCAACATTCCAAATGGGAAGTAATAAATTTGGGTGCTAATGGCACATACTTAGAAGGTAAACGGATCACTGAAGCACCCATCAAAGATGGAGTGATGATTCGGTTAGCTCGCTCAGGACCCCAAATTCAAATCCATTTGGGAAGTTCTGGGACGACAGATGGACAAAAAACGACTTCGCAAAAACCAGTATCAGGAGAACCAAAGTCGGAAAAATCCAGAGATACTTTAATTTATCCCAAAGGTGAAGAACAAAAAGAAGATAGCACCCAAGTAGATCAATAGTTAAAGTTGATGATTACGATCGAGACTGGTAATTAGGTAATGGATAGTAAGAATTCAATTGTCTATTACTGACTACCAATTTCTTTCTTTGTGAAGTATGCAAAATGTAATAAGCTGAATTAATGTGGTGATGTAGTAATCATCACATTATTTTTATTTCCATGCAGCTTAACGGCGCAGCACCATACTCCCTATCTCTAAAAAGTGCCATAGACACCCAGACTCTGAGAGTTACACTGGGTACTCCTGTGATTGATGTACTGCACCTGATGGCGCAGATGCGAAGTAGTTGTCCAGTAGATACTTCGTCACGATCGCTAAATACAGATCAGACTTCTCTACAGAGTTTCAAAAGAGCTAGTTGTGCGCTGGTGATGGAAGGAGCTAAATTAGTCGGTATATTTACTCAACGGGATATTGTGCGGCTAACTGCGATCGGCATGAACTTTCAGGGAGTGAAAGTAGCTGATGTGATGTCCAGTCCGGTAATTAAGCTGATCGAGTCAGATTCGCAGGATATTTTTACGGCTTTGTCAATTTTTCGGCAATATCGAATTCGCCACCTTCCAGTTTTAGACTCCCAAGGTCAACTGATGGGACTGCTGACACCTAAAAGTATTCGCGCCTCGATGCAGCCAGCGAATTTGTTGACTAGGTTGTGGTCTGTGGGAGATGTGATGAATACTCAAGTAATTCATGCACCAATGACTACCTCGGTGTTGAATTTAGCGCAGTTGATGTCAGAGTATCGCGTCAGTTGTGTGGTAATTACTAAAATTGAGGAGAAAAATACTTTTGAGAGTGGGAATCAATTTGAAAGTTACATAGTACCTGTGGGAATTGTTACTGAGGGAGATATTGTCCAGTTTCAAGCTCTGGAACTGAATTTATCCCAAATGCAAGCCCAAGAGGTGATGAGTTCGCCGCTGTTTTGTTTGAGTCCTTCAGATTCATTATGGATTGCTCATCAACAGATGCAGCAGAGTCATGTCCGGCGTTTGGTAGTCACAGGCGATCGGGGCGAATTGTTGGGTCTGGTTTCTCAAACTAGCTTGTTGAAAGTTCTCGGTGCTACGGAAATGTATGGGGTGATTGAAGAGTTACAACAAGCTGTGGATGAACGCACCAGGGAGTTAAGAGAAGCTAATCAAAGATTGCAGCGGGAAATTTTTTCGCGGGCGTTAGCGGAAGTAGAATTGCAAAAGGCTCATGATGATTTAAAAAGGCAAGTTGAGGAACGGACTGCTGAGTTAAAAGCGGCTAATGAATTGCTTAAACAAGATATTGCGATACGGCAAAAGGTGGAAGAAGCTTTGCGCCGCAGAGAGGTAGAATTACAAGAACAAGCGGCTCAGTTGGCGGCTACTTTACATCAATTGCGATCGACACAAGCTTCGCTAATTCAAGCGGAAAAAATGTCTTCTTTGGGACAATTAGTAGCAGGAATTGCTCACGAAATTAATAATCCGGTTAGTTTTATTCACTGTAATTTACCTTACGCTAGTCAGTATGCCAAAGATTTATTAGATTTAGTGCAGCTTTATCAAAAGTATTATCCGGTTCCGGTGCCAGAAATTCAAGTTCGGGCTGAAGAAATTGATTTGAATTTTGTGCTGGAAGATTTGTTAAAGTTACTGAGTTCGATGCAAATAGGAGCAGAAAGAATTCGTCAAATTGTTTTGTCTTTGCGGAATTTCGCTTTGTTGGATCGAGCGGAAATGAAGCCTGTTAATTTGCATGAGGGAATAGATAGTACTTTATCTCTACTACAAAATCGGTTGAAGGCAACTCCAGAACATCCAGGGATTTTGGTAATTAAGGAGTATGGAGATTTACCACTGGTGGAATGTTACGCCGGACAGTTAAATCAGGTGTTTATGAATGTGCTGAATAATGCGATCGATGCTTTGGAAAGGAGTTATCCTAGTTCTTGTTCTGCACCTTGTATTCGCATTCGCACCGAGCTAATTGAGCCTTTTGGGGCAAAGGCGATCGCTAATCAATCTCCACAAAATTCCCCGCTTTCTAATGGTAAGTCCCCTTGGTTAGCTATTCGGATTCTGGATAATGGCCCCGGCATGAGTGAGGATGTCAGACGTAAACTTTTTGACCCTTTCTTTACCACGAAACCCGTAGGTAAAGGTACCGGGTTAGGATTATCAATTAGTTATCAGATTGTAGTAGAAAAACACGGTGGTCAATTTAAGTGTATTTCCACACTAGGGCAGGGTACAGAAGTTATAATGGAAATTCCTTGTAAGCAAAATAAATTATTATGAAATATTTCGTTTACAGTTAGTAAAACTGGAATGAAGTCACTGTACTATTGTCGTAATTGCCGAAGCATTCTTTAATTGATATGCTGGACATAAGCGGCGCAATGTCGTAAAAATTATTCACATAAATATGTACCCAATTTTATAGCGGTGATTACCTTAAATCTGTTACATCCTAGCCAATCAACCCCGGTTCAAAGTTGGACTTTTGACCTTGAACCTGTAATTAAGATTGGACGTTCCAAAGAGAATGATGTGGTGGTTCTGAGTTCGGTCGTGTCTCGCAAACATATTGAGCTAGTGCATAATGGTTCGGAATGGGAAATTGTGAGTTTAGGTTCCAATGGAACTTATGTGAACGATCGTCCGGTGAAAAAGATCAAAGTTAATGATGGAATGATTGTCCGATTAGGAAATTCTGGGCCAAAAATTCAAATTCAATTAGAAGTGGGAGATCCTGATAAAGTTAGCAAAAAATCAGAGTCTAAGCGATCGACTGGGAAAGATTCAGAATCATCAAAAGATAAAATGACTTACTTAACTATTCCTCCAGAATAATTGCAGAGTAATAATTTTTTCTAAGTAGTGTTACATTTACAACTTGTACCAAAATGTAGCATCACTGCTGAAGAAAGACCAGCCCATAAGGGTGTATCTATACCAGCTTGTTGTAATGCTTCAGCTGCCCAATTGTTACAAGTTTTTAGTATAGAATAACTCCCATTCGCTGCGTAAAATCCACTACTAGATAAGAAACCATTGGCAATTCTAATTGGTTGATTCTGCGAATTAAATTGAAAAGTATTTTGGATAAACTGAGTTAATTGTAAGTAATCTGTTTTAGTAACTTTTGCACATTTGAGTTCTGGATTTCGGGGAATATCAGCAAATCCCTGCACCAGAATTGTAGAAGGAGTAGGCAAAAATAGCGCTTTAGCAGCAGTAATCAGATTAAATTCTGCCAAGGTGGGAGTTTGAATATAAAAATCTCTATCTCCCCAACCAAAGGTCAAATATTTATAATTAGCTGTAGCATCTTTCCCGATCGCAGAAACATTAATAAATTCCTGCCAATCAACCAGATTATTTCTCACAGGAAGAACAATATTTACGTGCATCCCATCGTTAATAATACAAACGGGAAACTCACATTTTGCTTGGGTAACATTACAGTTAACTACTGGTGTAAAATAACCAATAGCTAACAAGCTAAGTAATGAGATTTTGGCTAACAGAAAATAGTAAAAAACTTTTTTGAATTGAAGCTTTTTGTTTCCGGTTGTTAATTTAACCATAAAATTTTTATTAAATATACGCCTGGTTAATTAAGGTTAGTCTAATCTAGAAGATTGAATCTTATTTAAGATAGAGTAAAATTCAAGTATATGTTACTTATAATTTTACTGCAAGGTTATTTAAGAGGTTAGGAGGTAGTTTATGAATAGGCAAGAATCAGTGATTAAGCAAAGTCAACTAATAAATCTGTTAGCGATCGATCGCCGCACCGCAGAAGAGTTAGGACGAGTAGACCACTTATGGTTAAATACGCAAACTCATAAAGTAATAGGTTTAACTTGTAAGGCAGGGTTTTTAGGTAGCAGTAAACAACGGATAATTTGGCAGCAAATTGAATCAATAGGCGAACATAGTATTTTGGTAAATATTAACGCTGAAGAATTTGCTAATCCAGAAAAACCTGATGAAGCATATACTTTAATTGGTCATGAAGTGTGGACGGATACAGGTAGTAAAGTTGGCAAGTTAGTAGATTATTTAATTGTCCCGGAAACTGGTGCTGTAATTAATTATTTATTTACTTCTAGTGGGTGGCGAGGAATTTTAAATGGTCTTTACATTTTACCAATTGATAAAATTCAGAGTATTGGTAGTAAGCGGCTAATTGTGGAGGAAGCAACTTTCCAAGAACCACAATTTTATTCTGAAGGTTTAAATCAAAAAGTAGGACAATTTAAAGATTTCTTTAAGACAGATTTAGAGGAGACAAAACGCCATTTAGATTCGTTAGCAAAAGGGGCGCAAAATATTGCGGAACAAGCAAAAGATAAGGCGCAAGAGTTAGCCGATCGAGCCAAGGAACAACTTTCAGACGGTCAACAAAAATCAGAAAATCCCGCTTTACCAGAAGCACCAGAGATTATTGAAATCAAAGCTGAGTTGATCAAAGATGCTGAGGAAAAGGAAAAAGGTTAAGTCGGGATGAGGGAAGTGCAATTGGCATTTTTTCCTGTAACTTGGAAAATATATGTGTTCCTAAAAAACCACTCATTCTTGTTCCTGATTTCATGCCCGGAAATGGACAAGGCATTGCTTGGAACTTCCATTTAACACTCAATCAGCTAATTATCACCTATTGTCCAAAAGACAATAAAGCAATTGCTGTTTCCAAAGCTTTTTTGATTTTGTTAATTTCATCTTTGCTTTTATGAGTAATATTAATTTCTTCAGCATGATTAGTAGTAATTCTCAAAGTATATTCTATTTCTTGAATGCTACTATTGCTTCCAATAATGAGAAATATAATCCCTATGATTACTCCTAAAATATTATGAGTGATTAGAGATAATATTATTAAAAATATCCCTATAAATACTTGCTCTCTATTAAAATTTTGGACATTTTTCTTGTCTTCAATTATTTGGAATTTATAAATATCTCGGATTCGATAATGAACCTTCTTGTATTCCAATACAGTTGAAGTAATACGGATACCGCCTTTATCATAAAGAGTTTGTTGGGCAGGGTAAGATTGTGTCATATTTAAGCTATTTAAAGTTGTAAAATTTAGATAAATAGCTTTGCTTGGGAATAGTTTTTCAACACTCCCGAAGCTACCCTGCGGGTGGGAGTGACTAGCTACCCACCCGAAACTATGTGATGAATTGAAACGGTATTAGCACCCAATTATTTGGGTAAAAAAAGCTATCTATTTCACATCATAACCAAACAAATTTGGATCGACTTCCCCTAGTTCTAAATCTGCTAAACCATATTCCGCCCAGCGTCTTTCTACCATCGCCGCTATGCCGCGATCGGACTCTAAAGGTGCCCCCCATTCGTGATCGGTTTCTGGGGGAATTTTGGTAGTTGCATCTATGCCCATACGTCCACCTAAACCTATTTTTTCGCTGGCAAAGTCTAAACTGTCAAAAGGCGTATTTGGCAAAATAAATACATCTCTGGTTGGGTCTACTTTGGAACAAATTGCCCACACAACTTGGCGGGGGTCGCGCACATTGATATTTTTATCGACCACAATCACAAATTTGGTGTAAGTAAATTGAGGTAAGGCACTCCAAAAAGCTAAAGCGGCGCGTCTTGCTTGTCCGGGATATGCTTTATCAATGGAAACGATCGCTGCTTTGTAACTTAGTGCTTCCATTGGTAAGAAGAAATCGACTATTTCGGAGACTTGTTGGCGTAAAATTGGGGTGTAAATGCGATTAAGCGCGATCGCCATCATCGCTTCTTCCTTCGGGGGACGACCACTAAAAGTCGTCAAATAAATCGGATCTTTGCGATGCGTCACACATTGGAACCGAATCAAAGGCGAATCTTCCACCCCACCATAATATCCCATGTGATCCCCAAAAGGGCCATCTGGCAACATTTCCCCTGGTGTAATCGTCCCTTCTAACACAAATTCTGAATCTGCGGGAACTTCCAAATCTACGGTTTTACACTTCGCCAACTGCACGCCAGAACCACCGTATAATCCAGCAAATAACCACTCAGATAAATCTACCGGAATTGGAGTCGCAGCTGCCATAATGATTAGAGGATCTACACCTAGCGCGATCGCAATTTCCAGTTTCCTCCCCTTCTCCGCCGCCTTGCGTAAATGTCTCGCCCCACCTCGCACAGACAACCAATGCACAGTCATAGTGTTGCGAGATTGCAATTGCAAGCGATAAACCCCCACATTTGGTGTTCCCGTTTCGCAATCTTTAGTAATTACCAAACCCAAAGTGATAATCTTCCCCGCATCACCAGAATAAGGGCGAATCATCGGAATTTGATTAAGATCTAAATCATCACCTTGAATTACCACCTGTTGGCAAGATGGGAAAAAATCTCTTCCTGGTTTCGCCTTCAACACATCAAACAACACCTTACCAAACTCCACCGCCTGTGCGATCTTTTTCGGTGGTTTTGGTTGTTGCAGCATCGCCAGTTTTTTTCCCAAATCTTCCAACTCCAAAGGATGCTGCATATTCATCGCCCAGCAAATCCTTTCTACCGTCCCCATTAAATTTACAGCGACAGGATAAGGAGAACCTTTAACATTTTCAAATAGTAATGCAGGGCCGCCCCGCTGTAACATTTGGTTAGCAATCTCGGCAATTTCCAAATCTGGGTCAACCAACGCTGAAATTCGCCGTAATTGTCCCCGTTCTTCCAGTAGTTTAATAAATCCCCGTAAATCTCTAGCCATTATTTTAAGATTTGTAAAACATCATTTTTTATATTATGTGAGAAAGATGCACTAAGTCAGGACAGTTTCTCTGAGGGTAAACATGAATTGTCCCCAATGCCAATCCACTTCTTATCGGAAAAATGGTCGTCGCAATGGCAGACAAAATTATTTGTGCAAAAATTGCGGACGACAATTTTTAGAGACAGCTAGTTTTGTATTGTCAACTACGGAAATTCCTGCCCCAGAAGTTGCCACCGATTTAGAATGGGAATCACCCAAAGAAGATATACCTGTTACTGAGAGTATTGATTCTGTTAATTTGCCTTCAGATGTAGAGATTGAGCAGAAGATTTTATCTGCTTCGGAAACTGTGGTTTCTGTGTTGCTTTTAGATGCAGAAAATCTCAAAATTGACCTAAATGCAGAAAATTTCCTGCTGAGTTTGGCGCAATCTCCCCAGTTAATTAAAATTGCTTTTGCTAATTGGAGAAATACATCCCTGGCAAAACAAGATGCTGATTTGTACGATCGAGGTTATCAATTAATTCATGTTCCCAATGGCAAAAATAGCGCCGATGCCAAAATGATTGCTTTTGGCGCATCAATTTTTAAACCCTATCCCCAGGTTAAAGAAGTATTTATTTGTTCCTCAGATGGTTTATTAATGCACCTTTGCCATCAGTTACAAAATCATGGTATTTTAGTTTATTGGGTACGTCGTAAAGATGAAAAATTAATTGTTGAAAATCGCAATACAGGAGAAACTAAACACTACTTAATTAGCTTAAGCACAGAAATTCCTCCTTTAGATATGTTAATGAATCAATTGGAAAGTTTGATTCAGTCGGAGCGAGAATCGATCGACGAAAGGATTTCTAAAATTGCTGCCCTCTCAACATTATTCCAAGCTAGGTCTAATATAGTTAAACAGGAAACAGAAACAATTACCACCAAATCAGATAATCATCATAATTCACCAACAGCAGTTATATTAAATTCCAGCGAGACCGCTAACAATATTACCGATTCTTTAAATGGAACGCAAAATGGAGCCGCAACTAATGGAAATAAGCAAGAACCGATCGATAGCAAAGAAAAATTAGAAGAAGCTTTGCTGCAACTAATTAAGAAAATGAAATCTCAAAGTACAGAAGAAGATATTTCTCCAAATACATTATCCAAAGAATTTATGCTTATATATGGCAAACCACCCAGGTCTGTAATTAAAGAATTAGGTTTAGGTAGCACCTTGAGTAAGTTTCTGAAATCCTGTAGTTGTTTCCGAGTTCAACAAAAAGGAAATAAATTCAAAATAGAATTAATTTAAGCATTAGTCAGCAATAGGGAAAATGCTATCATGCAATATCCAGAAACACAAGTTTCTCGAAAATGCTAACACTTAAGCAAAAGAGCAGATGACGCATCGTTTAGCAACTAAAATTGAAGCCATTTTGTATTTAAAAGGTCAGCCACTTTCGTTATCAGAAATCGCTGAGTATGCTGGCTGCGATCGCGCCGAAGTCAAAGAAGCACTGATCGAACTAATAAATGATTATGCACATCGAGACAGTGCTCTAGAAGTAGTAGAAACACCAGAAGGTTACAGCTTACAATTGCGATCGACCTTTCATAACTTGATGCAGAATTTAATCCCCCCAGAACTAGGAGTAGGGGCTTTAAGAACACTAGCTGCGATCGCCCTCAAAGGCCCAATTTCCCAAACCGAATTAGTTGATCTACGAGGCTCAGGAGCCTACCAACAAGTGCAGGAACTAGTAGAATTAGGATACGTCCGCAAACGCCGCCAAGCCGATAGTCGATCGTACTGGCTCCAAGTCACAGACAAATTTTACCAATACTTCCAACTCGAAGAACTCCCCAAAGCGATCGAACAGTCAGCCCAGAAATGATAAGGGTCGGGGATTAGGGAGATGGGGAGATGGGGAGATGGGGAGATGGGGAGATGGGGAGATGGGGAGATGGGGAAATGGGGAGATGGGGAGATGGGGAGATGGGGAGATGGGGAGATGGGGAAATGGGGAGATGGGGAGATGGGGAGATGGGGAGAAATCTGGAGCTAGAAATTCCCCCCATCCCCCTACCTCCCCACCCCCCCACCTCTTCTTCCCAGTCCCCCTCTTTAGATATCAAAATCGATTAAATTAGTAATAGTAAAACAAGTGGGATTCACATGGTCTTTAACCCCAACCATCTCAGTAGCAACGCCCAAGATACTCAACCTAATGAGTTGTTGACTTACCTCCAGCATCAGTCGCCGGAAGTTTTGGAGCGTGTAGCTAAATCGGTTAGTCCCGAAATCAAACAGATTATTTCCCAGAACGTCCAAGGTTTAGTCGGGATGTTACCAGGGGAACACTTTAATGTCGAAATTACTACAGACCGGGAAAACTTGGCTGGGCTATTAGCTTCAGCGATGATGACTGGCTATTTTCTGCGCCAGATGGAACAACGGATGCAGCTAGAAGAGAGCCTTCTGGGGTCGCATACACTCTCAGATTCAGCTAAGGATGAAAAATTAGGTGGGTCAGCGTCTTAAAACAATGGCACTCCTTCTGTCAGTAAGGAAGTGAACCTGCATCAATTTTTTTAGATTGATTTTGGGTTTGAGATTTTAGATTCTTTAAGTTACGCAACCTCGAAGATCGCAGAAATTAACCAAAGAACCTAAAATCCCTCTACCAGAATCTAAAATTGTTGCTAATTCAGCCGTTTAGGATAAACTCCCGTCTTTACTTGGAGCTTTTGTCTGCGACCATTGCGGTTCACTTCCATTTCCAAGACAATACCAACATCGTTAGATTCCACCATTTGCTGTACAGTAGAAGCATCTTCAACAGTCTGGTCGCCAATTTTTTCGATGATGTCACCTGGGCGTAGACCTGCTTTCTCTGCTGGCGATTTTTCCAGAACTCGCACGATCAATACTCCCCGGTCTTGAGTGATTTTTAAGTCCGTTTCTTGAGCAATCTTGTTTCTCATTTCTGGAGAGAGAGTCACCATCTGAACGCCTAAAAAGGGATGTTCTGCACGTCCTTTATCAAACAGTTGATTAGCTACTCTTTGAGCCGTTTCGATCGGGATAGCAAAACCCAACCCCTGAGCACCAGCCCGAATTGCCGTATTAATCCCTATGACTTCGCCATCAGAGTTTAACAACGGCCCACCAGAATTTCCCGGATTAATGGCAGCATCAGTTTGAATAAAATTAACTTTCTTATCTGGGACACCGACTTGAGAACTAGAACGTCCTGTAGCGCTGATGATTCCCACAGTAACAGTATTATCCAAACCCAAGGGATTGCCAATGGCGATCGCCCACTCTCCCGGAATCAAATTTTGCGAACTACCTACCCGCACCGTCGGTAAACCCTCCGCATCAATTTTAACTACTGCCACATCAGTAAGTTGATCCACACCGATCACCCGACCATCCAGAGAACGACCATCTTTTAGCGTTACTCTAACAATATCTGCTCCCGCTACTACATGAGCATTAGTCACCAAACGCCCATCCGCAGATAAAATTACACCCGAACCCGTACCCCGTTCTACCCGTTCATCTGAGGGTACAGGCTTTTCCGTACCAAAAAACCCTCTAAATAGAGGGTTTTGGAACAATTCTGGTAATTGAGTTTCTACTTTACGCGCCGCATCAATGCGAACCACTGCTGGGCCAACTTTTTGGGCAGCCTCAGCGATAAAATTAACATTGCCCGGTGAAATTGGGATTCTACCTAATGATGGGCTAGGCTGAGGAGGTAGTGGCTGCTGAATTATGGGTGTCATTAAAGCAGTCTGTCTGATAGGATTTTCTGATTTCAGATAGCGGCTACCTAAGATTCCTGCACCACCACCTAAACTCAGTAAAGTTAAATAAAGAGTCAGTTGTTTAAAAGATAAATTCATAATTCATGATGCCCAAACACACAGAAACTAGTAATGAAATCTAACTTAGCCTGTTCTCTGCTGGCGACCTGCCTGAACTGGGGCAGTCAACCTTAAAATAGCTGGGAACAAAAGGCTATAAAAATCTGAAGATAACAAATGGTAAAGGAAATGGAACGATCGGCAAATGAAAATTAACAAACGACAACTGACCCTTCTAATCGCACTTTTAGGGCTAAATATTCCGATTCTGGGAGGAAAAGCGATCGCAGCGGAGACTAACAACCTCAACTGTCCCGAACCAGCTTTATCCAGACTCAAAAGACACCTAGTTGCACCAGGAGAAACAATAGACAGTATTGCCAGACTTTATAACTTGATTCCGGCTACCCTGATAGGAATGAACCCCAGCATCAGACAAGGTGAAGTGCGGGCGGGAAGCGAAATTATCATTCCTCCATTTAACGGCGTAGCGGTAGAAGTTCCCCCGAATCAAACTTGGCGAGATGTAGCAGCGGCTTATAAAGTCCGAGATGTGTTGGTATATGAAGCTAACGGCTGTCAAGAAGACCTGAAAATTGTCTTTTTGCCTGGGGTAAACTGGTCGCCAGCAGGCAACAATAGTTTTATTGAAAATAGCACGATCAAAGGCTATCCTTTGCCAACGGTTGCGCCCGTAGCTTTGGGATATGGTTGGTTGCTGCATCCGAGTACGCGCAAAGTATTTTTTCACAGTGGGTTAGATTTACTCGCCAACCCAGGTACGCCAGTTTTAGCTGCTGGGGATGGCATTGTGGCGTTTGCTGGCGATCGCGGAAGTTATGGTTATTTGGTTGTTTTAAACCATCAGGAAGGACAACAAACTCGCTATGCACATTTAGGTAGTATTACTGTTAAGACTGGACAACCAGTAAGACAAGGGCAACAAATAGGAACTGTTGGGAGTACAGGTAGCCCAGATATTGAAACAGCCCACTTACATTTTGAAGTGCGTTATAACTCCCAATTGGGTTGGGTAGCAGAAGATCCCAAGTCCTATCTGCGCCAAACAGTGGGTACAGTGGAAACTCCCTCCCGAACTAGCAATTCTAGTACTTCGCCCTTAGTATTACCAGAAACCGAACAACAGCCGACTATCAATCTTCCGGCAAATCTTCCCCCACCCCCAGCAGCAACGGGCGGTAATGGCGATCGCAATAAACCTGCCGTCATCCCCCTAACCCCCGGAACTGGAAGAATAGTACAACCCAGTCAACCTGTAAATATCCCCATACCGCCTCCGGGTAGCGTGCAGTAGCAGTTGTCTGGTAATTCTAGCAGAGCAAATTAACGAAAAGTTCATGTTGCTCAACTCAGGATGCGATCGCTGAGTATCTAAAAATTAGGATGCCAAGAATGTTAGGAGTCAGGAGTCAACACAGTTCTTGACTCCTAAATGTTATGTTTGAATGTATAAAAAAATCAAAACTTCAAAAGATGTTGCCAATGAAATTATTGAAAGAATGAATGATCGTTTGAGAAATGAAGGTATTGGACAGAGAGACAAGGAAACAAAGGAAATTTTTACTGAACTTTTGGAAATTGTAACCCTTAGAAAAGTACTTAAAAAAACAAAGATAAACCGAATACCTTGGAGAAATTAGTAAAAACATGATTAGATCTAGCAACCAATTATTGATTACACTCATTACCAAAAGAATGATCGCAAACATAAATAAAGTGCGATCGCACCACGAAAGGCGATCGCACTTAAATTGTCAACCAAAAACTAACAAAATTAGCACAACTGCATCTGAACCTTAAGCATTAGCTAATTCTGGTTGTTGATCGGTAGAAGGATTAGCCAGAGATTGGTACAACTTATCGTATTCGTAAGCGGACTTATGCCAACTGAAATCCATCCGCATCCCACGTTGTTGTAGTTCGCGCCATTCATTCTTGTACCGGAAACCTTCCCACGCCCGAACTAAACAAGTATAAAGGTCTAAAGGTTCGTAGCGATCGAAACAATAACCTGTACCTGTGTGCTCCATCGGTTCATTGTGAGTAACAGTATCAACCAAACCACCAGTACGCCGGACAACTGGCACAGAACCATAACGCATTGCCAACATTTGGCTAATTCCGCAAGGCTCAAAACGGCTGGGCATCAAGAAAGCATCCGTCCCAGCGTAAACCCTTCTCGCTAAAGAATCACTTTGCAGGATATAAGCAGACATCCGACCACGATAACGAGAGGCAATTTGCCACATTTGATTTTCGTAGTAGGGGTCGCCCAAACCCAAAAGGATAAACTGCGAATCTGTATAAGACATGAAGCGGTCTAAAATCTGAATAATCAGATCGATCCCCTTCTGTTCCACCAACCGCGACACCAAACCAAGTAAAAAAGCATTAGCATTCACTTCCAAACCGACTTCTTCTTGGAGAGCAACTTTGTTGAAGCGGCGTTCTTCAATATTATCGACTGTGAAGTTTCTCGCGATGTGTTTGTCTGTAGCTGGGTCGTAACTAGTAGTATCAATGCCGTTAAGAATACCGCTTAACTTGCCACTGACGTAAGATAACAAACCTTCCAGACGTTCACCGTGAGCAGGAGTCTTAATTTGGTCAGCATAGGTAGGCGAAACAGTATTCACTTTGTCAGCAAACAGAATTGCTGCTGCCATCGTGTTATCACCTTGCATATACCAAGGACACCAAGTAATCTGCTCTAAACGCCAACGCCAAGGGCCTTGATATGCCAAGTTGTGAATAGTGAATACTGTCTTGATGTTCGGGTCTTCGTTCATCCACACTGGGATCATACCCGTGTGCCAGTCATGGCAGTGAATAATATCTGGTTTCCAGTAATTCCAGGCAAACTCAGCTGCGCCATTGGCAAACAGGGTAAACCGCCAGTCTTCATCTTCTCCAAAATAAATCCGTCGGGGCCAGAATGCTGGATGACCGAATAAATACAAGGGAACATCGCTGTTGGGGAAGATAGTCTCATAGACAGCGAAGTTTTGCCCCATAGCATTGCCGTTCCAGATTGGGGCTTTGGGAATGTCCATCTTGTCCGGCAAGAAGCCATAGTAAGGCATAAAGAGCCGAACGTCATGCCCCATGTTTCTGAGAACTTTGGGCAGGGCACCGACGACATCCCCCATTCCGCCTATTTTTGCTAGGGGGGCTGCTTCAGCTGCAACAAATAGAATCCGCATTTTATTTTTGGGGTTGCCTGAAATAGTTCGTTACAGAAGTTTAGCAAGAAAGAATACTGCTTCTTGAAAGTTTTGAGTTTTAAGTTTTGAGTTTTGAATTAACTTAAAGCTAATAACTCATAACTCAACACTCATAACTCATCACTTTAATATGTTACCGTCCAACTTCAGCAAAGATTTGGGCTAAAATTTCGGCGGCTCCCTGTTCGCGCAATTTTTGTGCTAGTTGTGTACCTAGTTGTTCGGCTTCGGTGGCTTTTCCAGCGATGCTATCTTTGACTAGTTTTTGTCCATCTAAGCTGGCAACGACTCCGATGAGGGTCAGTTGTTCGCCTTCGATGACGGTGTTAACACCAATGGGTACTTGACAACCTCCTTCTAGTTCTCGGAGGAAGGCGCGTTCGGCGTAGCAGCGTTGCGCGGTGGGGGTATGTTCTAGTACTTTGATCAGGGAGAGAATTTCGGGGTCATCGCTGCGGCATTCGATGCCTAATGCGCCTTGTCCGACGGCGTGGAGGGAAATTTCGGGGGGGATGACTTGGTGGATGCGATCGCTCATTCCCAACCTTTGTAAACCCGCCACTGCTAAAATCAAAGCATCGAACTCCCCAGCATCTAATTTCGCCAGTCGAGTATTCAAGTTCCCGCGAATGTCTTTAAATGCCAAATGCGGGAAGTGATGGCGCAACTGAGCTAACCTTCGCAAGGAAGACGTTCCTATCACTGCGCCTTCAGGTAAGGTTTCTAATTGCTTGTCTTTGAATTTTTTATGCACTACCAAGGCATCAGCAGGGTTTTCCCTTTCGGTAACGCAGCCTAAAATTAAGCCTTCTGGTAATCTAGTGGGCAGGTCTTTCAAGGAATGAACGGCAAAGTCTGTCTTCTTTTCAATCATTCCCTGTTCCAATTCTTTGGTAAACAGTCCTTTATCGCCAATTTTAGCTAAGGCAACATCTAAGATTTTGTCGCCTTGCGTACTCATGGTGTGGACTTCAAAGGTTCTGTCAGGGAAGTGTTTCTGGAGTTCTGCTTGCACCCATTCGGTTTGCACGAGGGCAAGTTGACTTTTGCGAGAAGCAATGCGGATAATGCGCGGAGGACTGGAAACAACAGGGGACATAAAGCAATATTGTCAAAGGAGCGTATCAAATCACTTGATCTAGACTACCTTAGTGCGTGACCCTCTGATTCAGTAAAGTAACCTAGTTTTACTTATGACCCAAAACAACGTTGAATTTTTAGAGCAAATTGCTCAGCTTCTGGAAAATTTACCAAGCGAACAGTTGCTACCGCAAGCTAAGACCCCAGACCAAATTGAGGAATGGCAAAGTCAGAGAAGGGGAAATAAGATTCTCGCTGAGTGCTGGAGAGCCAAATTTATAAGTCATTGTGATGCCCCAATTAATCAAGCTTTAGACAGAAAAGAAATTAATCAGTTAAAGTATGACGGTATTTGGCTTTTGGTAAAACAATATAAAGTTTTATGGGACATTGTTCAACTCGCAGAACCCTATGTTAAACAAGTACATTCTGATTTGCAATCTCTCTGGGAATTAGCTGATATTAATTTCATCCCATTACCTAAAGAATTTATTCATATTTTTCAGTCAATTGTCCAAAAAGAATACTCTTTTTGTTCAGCTTTTGAGTTATATATAGAAATTTTAAAAGAAATGGAAAATCGTCGGTTTTTAGATTGCTTTAAAGGTTATCAAGAAATTTCTATTTCCAAAAGCGAAGAAGGACTTAAGCAAGTTAGAGAAATCTTTGATCAAGGAATGCTAGATGGATTCTATCCTTTACTAAACGCTATTGAAACTAAAAATTTGAAAAATAATTTCTCTGGCGACGACTTTCAAATGTCATGGATGACTATGACAATCTTTGCTTGTCAATTTGCGGTGTCTATTAACTCCTCGTTAAAGGATAGATTGGATAAGTTTAATGAACTAGTAGTGGAAATGTGCAAATTAGGTGCTACTGCTTGTCGCAAGCGCGAATCAAAAACATGGCGAAAACCTCGTTCTTTCGCCTGGAAAAATGGAAAAAGAATTTATGGCTCAAAAAACGGGGGAATTTACCGCGAATCTTAACAAAATTTTACGTCTGAATCACATTTGAGCTACTGCTGGGAAAACAAAACTATGTTGGGAATGTAAAACCTCACCCTTGCATAGGAGAATTGTTTTATGATTTACTTATTAGTGTTGCCAAAGCAGGAACTCGACAAGTTTATCCAGCTACAACAAATCTACCAAAATCAGATTCAAGAACTGGAAGCAAAAGTAGCTAATTTAGAGGCTGAAAACTATAGATTGAAAATGATTAATCAAGAATTGCAATGGCGTGTAGATCCTTATTTTTCTGAAGGAAACGCCATTTGCAATTCAGATTGGTAGGAGGAGATATCAAATTTAACGTCTACCAGATAGAATCGCGGAATTTGCGATCGCAATTAAATCTTTTTCCTCGCCATTTTTAACAGTTACTCTATACAAAATTCCCTGACGTTTCCATTCCAAGGTAGCAGTACAATAGGCACCACAGCCGTTATGGAATACTCCCGTAGTTCCGCCTGATAACCTAACCTTTCTAAATGCCTTAGTTATTCCTGTTTCTGGCTTAATAAATTCCCCCCCTCTTTCAGCTTCAATAGAACCAATATAACAAGGTGTTCCTTGACAATTGGGCGTATAATTAAATGAAACCATGTAGCCTTTATCTGTTACTTCGCTGATATAATAGACTTTTTCTGGTTCGGAAAAAGGTAACTTGCTGGGGATAAATATTGGTACTGTCGCCTTTTTTTTTATTGGTGAAAGAACTTGATTTACCGGAACGTTTGTTAGAGCTAATACCCTTTGGGGTTGCCAAGTTAGCATGAAAAAACTGCTACTGATAACGGTGCAACTGGCTACTACTCCCAGAATTGATTTGTGTTGCATATCAAGACTATTTTTGTTGACTAAAACGAACTAGCAACATTATACTTTGTCCGGGGTTAGAAAGCTGATTCTATATATTCTTCTAACTGTTTTGTCCGAGTTTTTGTTAATTGTGCCATACAACCTGCTTGAGCCGCAGGAGCCATTGTTCCACCTTCAAATTGACTCCGTTCAAATTCGCAATTAGCATCTCGAAAAGTAATCCATGCTCTTTGAGCTAGAATTAATTTTTGTCGTCTGGCAGCTGATAATTTAGGGATTAATTTTTGGTATGCTTGATTGAGTTTGCGATCGGCATTTTGATATTCTATGCCAGCACAGTTGTTGATTTCTACTTGAGTTTGCGGATCTTTACAATTGGGTTGTTGTGCTACTTGCAGGGTTGATAGTTGAGGTGCAACAATACCGAAAGAACGGATTGTTAGCAATAAGGTAAAAATAGTTGTGGTGCTGCCGATCGCAAAGAAAAATTTTTGCATATACTAAGTTGAAATTAATATCAGTTCTAACTTAGCAGAAATTTATTTAATGGCAATTTCATCGAGGATATAATTAGATGATAAGCGATCGGTACGGCTTTAGCTGTTGATGTAAAGTTAGGAATACAAAAGGTATGACTATTACAGAGATAAATTACATTTAGCAATGGCTTTAAGTGGATATGCTACTTTAAAAGCTAAGGTAAGTATTGATATAAAACTTGAATTTTTACTAAAAAAGATTATTTCTTTTCATGTTATACTGAGGTAGCGAAATTGAATTCGGTAGCGGCTTGTGTTTTTAGTATTGACAGATAATATAGGCAGACTTGTCTCCGAATCTCAATTGATATGTAATTTAGACTACTCTGGCTGCGGAGATCATTCATGTCCATTTATGTAGGCAACCTTTCTTACAAGGTTCAAGCAGAAGATTTAACTAATGTGTTTGCAGAATATGGAACTGTTAAGCGAGTCCACTTACCAACAGACCGGGAAACAGGTCGTCCGCGAGGCTTTGGTTTTGTGGAAATGTCCACAGACGCAGAAGAAGAAGCGGCGATCGAAGCTTTAGACGGTGCTGAGTGGATGGGTCGCGATTTAAAAGTAAATAAAGCTAAACCCCGTGAAGCTAACAAAGGAGCTTCTGCGGGTGGTGGCTGGAGTAGTAACAATCGGCAACAACGACGTTACTAAATTTGGGGAAATGGAGATTAATTATTATGAGTAAATAATTTCCTTTTGTTTTACCCCAATTAGTTTTTTAGTCCTGTTGTTTTAAGTAACTTCAGGATTTTTTATTGTTAGAGCAGGTGGCGATTAATGATAGGATTGAATTACCAAATCTGCTAAAGTAACTGTGAAATTGTTTTGTTTACCTGTAGCTACAAAGGTAACAATTGTTTCGCAAGCAACGGCGACTGCAAGGGTAACTAAGTTGCGTGCTAAAGGGTAGTCGCAGACATCATCATTTGCAGGTGAAGGTACGCGATATTCTTGATTCCAAATTATCTCGGCGTAGTCTCCTGCTAATCCAACGTGCAAACAAGGAAGTTGAGCATTTTCGCAGTAATTTTTAACGGCTTTTCTGGCAATGCTGTTATCAAAAGTATCAATAACTAAAGAGTTAGGGGAAATTAATTGCGCCGCATTTGTAGCGGTTAATTCTTTCGTTTGTGCGTCTATGTTTACTCCCAAAACGCGATAAAGGGAGTTAGCGAGAATTTTGGCTTTGAAGGCACCGACATCAGAGCGATAATATGGTTGGGTGGAAAGGTTACGTTCTTCGATGCGATCGCGATCGATTACTTTCAATTTAGTAAAACCGGAACGTGCCAAATTTTCAGTAACGTTTGCACCTAACGCACCTGCACCACAGATAGTAATGGAAAAGTCTTTAATTTTTGCCATTACTTCTGAAGTTCTGTATAGTTGTTCGTGGAAAAAGATACTCATTACGCCTCCCAGGAAACGTTTTTTTGTACGCAGATGAAAGCAGATAAACGCAGATAAACGCAGATGTAGATGCAGCTTTATGGTAGGGTGCATAGACTTATTACCAGCAGTCCAATCAATTCTTATCTGCATTCATCTGCGGTTAATATTTAATCCCTATTTTCCATAACACCGACGAGAGATTGCAAATCAAAATCTCGATCGCGTCCACTCAAACAAATTCCCGAACTAATAACTGTTAAGTCAGTTTTAGAAATTGCTGAAGTGTGACGTTGACCATCAGAAGTTGTCCATTCAACTACCCAATGATCTTGACGATCGCGAAATTCGCGCATTTCTGCGCCACCCATTTTTAAAGCTTTTCGCAGACGTTGTTCATCTGTTTTGGCTGTAAATTCTTGGGTTTTTTTAGTGGTTAGTTGGTAAAGCGATCGCATTTCCGGCGTAATACCTTTAAAGCGCAACTCTTCGAGAGAAGAAGCTTTTTTGAGATGTTCTTTTAGGTTTTCTGTGAGTAAAGGATCGCTACGGCGATCGTACTCATCAAACCACCAAGACCTCCCATCAAACCGTGCAATAATTGGCTCAAAAGTAGCACCCTCACTCACCAAATGTACCGCCACTGGTTTGGCAAAACCAAAACGTTGTAAAGCATCACCCTCATTCATTGGATAAGCTAACCAAGTTTTACCCCGCAAAACATAAGCCAAACGCGATCGCAGAGGTTTTAATAACTTTAAATACTCTGCTAATTGTGGCAAACTTGGTTCATCAACCACCTGAGCAAACTTCTCATTAACAGGCTGAAAAATTCCCCATCCCTCAAAATTTCGTGGTTGCGGAGCAAAACTATAAATAATATTAGCTACCCTAGTGCGAACCAAACCACCACGCACGCAAGGTGCGAGAAATTGAGTTTCCTGTAACTGCATTTCTTGTGCAGCAATTTGATTCAACAGTTTACGAATGTCCACTCTAAGTTTCCCTTTTTATCTCTTTATTCAGATCTTGCACTCAAAGGAGGTGGAACCTCCCAGATCCTCGTTCCCAGGTTCAACCTGGAAACGAAAATAGAGGCTCTGTCCTCTAGATGCAAGATCTGAGTTTATTCTCTTTGCGCTCTACCCTGCGGGAAAGCTACGCCTAATGCGGTTCAAAAAAACTTAAACAAACTTATGTTCAAACTCATACATTAAATCAATCCTTCCTTTTCTTAACATTGCCGGATCTAGACGTTCAGTAGTATTGCAAGTCAACAACACTACCAGCTTTTGTTTCGGCTGAATACACCCTTCTTCAATTACACTTTGATACAACGTACCATCAAGTAAACTCAAAATATGCTCAGTTCTAGTATTACCTTGAGCCGCTGCACTTCCGCGATCGTGAGCCAAATTATCCGCCTCATTAATAATCAGACAAATTCGCTCCAAATAATTAGGTGGAATAAAATTTTCCACCGCATCATGATCCAAAATAAATATTACAAAACCCAAAGGCATCAAAATTTCTTTAGCTACCGCTTGAGTCCATGCAGTTTTCCCAGTACCCGGTTCGCCATGCACCAAAACAGCTAACTGATTTTGGTCAAGAACTGCTTGCTGAACTTTATCAGTAAAGCTTTGAACATCCGTCGGAAAACTGCGAATAGGAAACAAACTATGAACCTGTCCTACACGGCTTTTATACCCACTAAGAATCACCGCCAAATTGTAAGTTGCTTTGTTAATTAATGGCGCTAAATTTTTTGCCATCAAGCTATACCAACGTCGTCCTTTTTCATAACTTTCAATCTGCAACCAAACTTGGTATTTCGACCAATAAGCATAAATCGTTCCCGGAGTTTCCAAGCGTTCCCAATTGCTAAATTGAGACACTGGATAATAGTAATATCGCTCCATGAAATACTGAGTAATAATATCAGGACGACCCAAAATTTCCAGAATTTTCTTCACAGTAATTTCTTGGAGACGATTCAAAACATAATCAATAGGAATGCTATCCCGATTGACTGATTGATTAATCGGAGTTTCCGTTGTCAAAACATCTTTGAAACGGTAATCTGGCATTGAAGGTTCAGGAGTCAAGTAATTCCAGAAAACATCTACTTCATATTTTACGTTATCCGAAAATAGATTTAAAATATTAGCCCACCAAGTATACTCATTCCGTCCTAAAGCGTTAGCAAGATCGCTAATTACATCAGCCGTTTTTTGAGTTAATTCATTGTTATCATTCCATAGTAAATGCAAAAAATATTCTAAATTAAACTGTCTGGATAATGGTCGCCATCCTGCACCTAACAAACCTTTTGATTGATGATTTTGACTGTAACTTTCTTCGTTGTTTCCGAAATATCCAAATGGCATAATTAAATTTCAATGTTATGGTGGCTAATTGTCGGAGATTTTTACTAGTTTTAATCAGCAGATTTAATTTGGCAACAGTTGTAAATACTTAGGTGGTACGCGATCGACTAACCAAACTCCATTCTCCGAACAGTAAAAATCATGTCCATCTTTATACATTGCTGCTGCATCTACAGCAAAAACTACAGGTTTACCATGCCTCGTTCCCACTTTTTTAGCAACACTAATGCTTCTAGTTAAATGTACATGATGTCGAGACATTTTACACACCCCATCTTGCCAAATAAGTTCCACTGTATTAGCTCCTGTTCCGTGATATAACACATCTGGCGGCAAAGTGGGAGTCAACAGCAAATCAACCTCTACACTGTGACCTTGATTTGCTCGAATTAATTTTCCAGTAGAGTCAAAAGAAAAGCGCTTTTTATCATTTTTAGCAACTACTTCATCCAATTCAGCACGAGTGAACAAAAACCCATTTTTTTGACTCGCTTCCATTAATTCTGCAACAGAAACCCAGCCTCCTTCTGCTAGTGTAATACCTATTTCTTCCGGTGTATGCCGCAAATGCTTACTGAGATATTTGCTGATTTTAACCAAGCGAGAATTGTCCATCTGCATATCTTTAAAATTTATTAATATTCCTCCCATCGCTTCACAGCCACTACTTGAGCATATAGAAACAGTTGTCTTATATTGTAATACATTTGACCAGAAATTGATTTACAATACTTTGTTAAATTTTACTATTAGCAGCTGAGCTTGTGAAAATAACGACTATTTCGCAAAAAATGCACGCTTTTTCGCGAAAGCTTTTTAACTTTTCTACTTACACCTTTAGGTATAGGTGAATCAAAATCAGTAACATTTAATTCAGCTATTCGCTGTTGCACTTCTAAGGCGATAAGTTTGTATACAGATTGTAAATCACTCATGACACCACCTGCTTTTTTCAAGTTCAAAAACTTTTGATTAAGCAATTAACCCCTAACCCACCCTCGCTAAAATCAATAGATCAGTACATGGTTGTAACTTTAACAATGCACTTTACACTTGTGACAATACTGGGCGTAATTTGTAATAGGAAGTATTGCCCCTAATACCTAGCCATAACCAATTTATGAGATTGGGTGGAAAGGTTTTATACTCGCCTCTATTGCTTTAACTACCAACTTGCTTAATCCATTAATTCGGTATTCCAGTTCGCTGCTTGAATTGTTGTATCCAACTCTCGGCATTCTCTAGACAAGCGATCGACTTGTGCTTGCAATTCAGTAATATTAACTGTACTGAAATACTTAATTTCAGATTGACTATATCGGTTTTGATTTAACGCAGCTGCGTTAACTAAAGAATCGTAAACACTGCGTCTTAGCAAAAGTATATCTCTTTGTGCTAAAGCATCAGATATAGTCACTCCTTCTCGGAGATTTGTCAGAGAGTTAGTTTTGTTAATTCTCTGAATTAAATTAGCCAGTTCGCGCAATGTTGTTTCTAATTCAGCCAGCAATGCTGAGGGATCTTCTGGTGGTTGCTCTCCCTCTTGCACTTTAGCACTTCTCATCAGTCTTTGGCGCAATTGCTCAACTCTTTTTTGGCAATCTGCTCTTAGAATTAAAGCTTCAGATAGTTTCATAGTATTTAAAAAGATGATTATTTTTTCTACCCGCTAGGTTAAAGGTGCGTTACGGCTGCGCCTAACGCACCCTACTTTTTATAAAGCTGGGATTTTTAGGCTCTTTGGTAAATTTGTTTTGGGGTCAATTTCACCTCGAAAATCCTCGCCATAATACGCAGCTACAACTTGAATTTCACCAAGAATATGACGATTGAACTCTATTAATTCTTCTGCTGGTACCCACAATTCTTGGCAAATTCGACTACCTACCGTTTGTACAGGAAATTTTTTAACATAGCTATCTTGTACCTCAAACTTGGTGACAAAACCAGCATGACCGCTGCTTTTCGTATTCCAATCACGGGCAATTTTTTGGGCATACTCAAAATTGAGTACCGGATAAAAAATTGGTTGTACAGGAAGACGGGGAGGGAAAGCTTTAAAGTTTGTTCTGGCAATTAAGTCGAGTTCTTTTAAACCTACAGGGCGATAGAGAAGCATCTTTACCTCACCTCACTTATTCAGGGATTAGTAACAAAAAAACTAGGAATTTTCTCAATCAATAATCCCTTTTATTTAGCTGTGCTTAAGAAACAGGAATTACTAATAAAGTGATATCCCGAATCCCAACTATTAAAATTGGTGCGTCAGGAGGTAGATGCTTTTGCTCGTTTACTTGGTAAAATTCAGCAGGCCAATAGCTGCCCATTGCTTTCACTCTACCGCGTCGATGGGGTGCAATTGTTTGCACTACAGTACCTTGTTTTGGTTCTGCAAACATTTCCACTTGAGAAAGGAATAATTCACTCATCAGCTGACCCCCTTTAGCTTCCGAGCAGAAAAATAAGTAGAGAGACAGTAGGATTTGTCACCCCCTTAGTTCTTCACTTCCTATACTGTGTATTCCGCATTCCCCATGTTTTTTGCTAAATAGTTATTGCTTACCTTGCTACTGTAAGAGGGTAGAAGGCAGAGGGCAGAGGATTTCCAGGAAAAAGAAAGCTTTTTACAAAGCGATTGAACTTTTTGCAACTGAATGGTTATTTCTGCCACCCTGCGTTAACTACTTATCATCTCGGACTGGTAATGGTGTGTCTAAAATTTCCATCAACAGTTCTAAACGAGAAGGACGAGACAGCAGAGGAACTAAGTTTGGTAATGAGTAGTAATCACCTGCAAAAGTGAATGTTTCTACTGGTACTTGCTTTTGCTTGAGTTGACTTTCTACATAATTAGAAGCAGAACCAACTCGCACAATTACCACGTTTGGCATTACTGCTAAATCACGGCAATATGTTTGGTAAGTTTGAGCAAAGTAAGGTGCAGCATTTTCGCCTTCGTCGGTGACAATGATGATTTGTTCTATTGACTGCTTTTTCAAGCGCATTGTTTCCAAAGCACAACCGATACTAGTTCCACCATCTGCTCTGATATGCTTAAAAGCACGTTCCCAGTCACTTAATTCCTTACCGTTTGCTTTAATTGGGTAAGGCATGGTGTCGAAAGCATAGACGAATAAATCAGCTTCGGAAATACCAGAAATTAGGGCTGCAAGTCGCTTACCAACTTCTATTGCATTTGTCATTGAGCCTGATTTATCTACTAATAATGCGGTTGTTTTAGCAATTTTGCCACGCTTTTTCACCTGTTCGTCGGTGACTTTTTCCAACTTGGCAGTTGTTTGGGCATCGAGTTTGCTAACATCAGCAGCAACACGCGCTTTGTAAGCAGAAATTCGGTCAGCATTTGCCGCTTCTTCCAGTTTTTTGTCGATGAGTGCTTTGACTTCTGGGTGATTCATTGCACCTCGTTCTTGGAGGGATTTGAGGTTATTAATTACCTCTTGCGGCGACATGGAGTTTATCAGCGCTACTAGGACTGTTGGGGTTACTTGTTTGACTGCTCCGATCGCAACTGCATAAGGTATATTATGCTCTACAATCAAAGCTGCCTGTTCTGCGGGAGTTGCAGATTTTGCCAGTTGCTTCAAAATAAAAGCAAGGCTATCTGTTGGCGGCGCATCTTTGAACAATACGGCATCTGCACGTTGATTAGGCTTAATGTGCAATGTTGCGTACAGATGCTTCATCGCCTTACGTCCCCGCAGTGCTGCGCGATCGAAAAATTGCGGACTCTTTTCCCGTTCTCTCAAATAACGACTAACAGCTGTGCGTGCAGAACGTGGAACTTTTCCCCGATGCTGCTTCATGAAGTCGATAATCCGGGAAACTTCATAAGGCGGAAACTGTTGTAACATGACAAAACCAGCATCTCGGTGTTCTGTCAAATTACTAGTTAACAAATTACCCACGAACACTTCTTTATGGTCGCGCACATCACCGTGACGCTGATACCAAACTGCTAAATGTCCGTAAAAAATTGGATCAAGTTCCACAATTAATTCGTGAATTTCTGCTACTTCTTCCAGCTTGCGGTGAGGAGTAGTTAGCAAGCTGTTCAACATTTCTAAACGCAAGTCACGTTCTGTATTATTCATGGCTACCTCCTGAATAGTTTTTATTAAAGTTTGTGATTTTAGATTGAAGATCCCCCTAAATCCCCCTTACCAAGGGGGACTTTGAAAGGAGTTTTCCCCTTACCAATGGGGTATTTGAATTAATTTAGTTTCCTGAGTAATCTTAATAGTCTTCCTCTGGTTCCCCCCTTGTTAAGGGGGGTTAGGGGGGATCTGACTCATTTTTGAAACGGGTTTTTATCATCTAAAATCCAAAATTGTCAGGGGCAGATATCGCACGCACGGCAAAATTATTAATAATAAGCCGCGCAAGTTGAGGGAGCTAAATTTGCCTGCTATTAAAGGCCCAGGCTTGCATCCTACTATCCAATGTAGGAACCTTTCTATCGTGGTAGGATAGAGCTACCTGTGAGGTAGCTGTGTGTAAGCTCTCTCTGTGAGGGCGCGGCGATAACTGCTATTTTTGGTAATTGGTAATTAGTAGTTGGTAATGGGAAGTAATTAAAGTGGTTTTAAGTCTGGTTTTACCCAATTTGTTCTCGCTGACCAAGACATGAGTAAATCATGGCTGTAGTATTCAAAGGGTAAGTTTTTGTTTGCATAATTTTGGATTAGTTTATTTGCTAAGTCTAAAGTTTCTTTATCGGGTTGAGTGGTAATAAATTGGCTAACTATGCGAATCCAAAATATTGTTAGGGTTTCGTGATAGCCAGAATCTTTAGTGGTTTTGATTCCCATTGCTGAATTGTACTTTTGAATTCCGTTACGAATGCGATTCGTTGCTTCTGTTTCGGAATAATGAGTTAGATACCATAATCCAACGGTTAAATGTGCGGGATGTGTCCATTCAATTCTGGGTAATGTACAATTCTCGAAGGCTTCAATTAGGGTTTTGATTTCATCAACTGAGTGATAGTTCAAGGTTTTTAACTGTTGGCGAGTATTAGTTAAATTAACACTTCGCACAAGTTGAAAAAGCTGTTGGGGTCACACACAGGATTTGAACCTGTATATCTTGATCTCGAATCAAGCGCCTTTTCCATTTGGCTAGTATGTAGGCTTTTTCGGTTGGGGTGCGAAGTGCTAATTTTTTTAATCATACAAGCTTAATTTAATGTTGAGTAAAATCACTTCACGCAAGTCAAGAAAGCTGTTGTTCATACGTAGGATTTGAACCTACTACTGTTCGTTTACGAGACGACTGCTCTACCAATGAGCTAGTATGTAAGCTTTCTAAATTGGGGCGCGAAGTGTTTGTCCTCCAACTAGTAAGAAATAAGATTGTTCCGCACAAGTCAAAAAAGCTAGTCACTTGCAGTTCTACTATTTGAACTACGGCCCCAAGAATAGACAAAAGAAAGGCGTGTTTCTTCCTTTTGTCTTTGTCTTTCTCCTTTTCACTTCCGACAGTGGAGCCGATAGGATTTGCACCTATAACTTGCCGCTTAATCAGGCGAATTGTGTGTAAGCTTTTTGGATTAGGGTGCGGAACAAACGATTTTAGATTTTGGATTTTGCAGATCTGGCGCTAAGAGGCAGAGCCTCTGTTTCTCGTTCCCAGGTTGAACCTGGGAACGAGTGCTGGGAGGTTCTACCTCTCCTTGCTGCAAGATTTGAATTTTGGGTTAAGCGGTTTTGAAATCTCAAAATTTTTAGCCGTAAACTGCTTCTGGACGGATAATTAAGTCGCCGCTTGGTCGTCTGTCAATTACGTAGTGTTGTAGGCGATCGCATCCCACATCTAAATGTCGTGCTAAATGTTCCTTAATCGCTTTATCATTCATTCCAGGGGTAACATTTAGCTGTCTCTCAGTTACATCGTAGGAGCGTCCTTCAAAGCGAATGTGTACCATTTTAGCACCTCCTTATTGTAGATTTTATTACAGATTTTTCATAAAGGAGGGCTGTTTAAAAGCTCATAAATTTTACCAAAAACAACGCCGCTCTAAATGATAATCTTGCTGAATTTGTCTGTTTTTTTCGTTAATTTGGTTTTGTCTGAGATGTTCAGAATGTTGGGTGTTTAATTCTGTCTCAGAGGGGTTGGAAGTCAAATTTTTCTGCTCGTTTTTTGAGTCAGATTTGGTAGATGGCTTTCCAAATAACTTGGTGTAAAGTATCAACATGATAGACCATCCATAAGTGAAGGTTTCTCAATTTCGTCTGAGAATTATTACCTAATTAATTATTCAGTTTTCAAGGTGCAGATTTCGCAGGTGAGAAGAAGAAATATCTTTCCTCAACTCACCATGTTTATATACTACATAGATAATACAAGAGGTGTCAAGGGGGTAAAACAAACTTTTTTTGGTGGGGTGGGAAAAGAAAGCTAAATCTGTTTGTAGTACGATACCCAGGTATAGACTTTGCGGAAACCAACGGATTCGTAAAGTTGTCTCGCACCGTTGGGATTATCGTAATCTACACCGATTTTGGCGAGGTTCATTCCTGCTGCAAGTAACTTTTGCATTCCGCTAAGTAACATTGCTTTACCAAGTCCTAAGCGACGAAAACCGCGCCTAGTTCCAAGGGTATTTACCCAACCTTCTTGACGACCGCTGCGTTTGTTGTCTTCGGGATAAATGGCACTGTAACAGTAGGAAGCAAAGGTGCCGTCGGGTGCGATCGCTACTAAATCCAACTCTGGTCTATAATCTGGATTGCTGCGCCAATGTTTGTATTCCTCTAGTGCTAAATCTTGATGATTCCAGTGATCGATAAACGATTGGTTGTGCATTTCTACCCAAGCTTCTGCATCTTTTTCGGGGATTACGGAACGAACTGTAAAACCTGCGGGAATTTGCGGCTGTGGGAGTGGTTCTTCTAGACTGCGTTCCATTGTGAGAAAATAGCGATCGGCACTGAAACCATTTTCTTGTAGTATGGCGATGCGATCGAATCGATTGTCCCGACTGCTACAACGCAATTTAACAGAGGTAACACCTTGTTCTTTTGCCAGTTCCCGCAGACGTTCTTCTCCCCAATTGATAATTTCCCCTTCTAAAGTTCTTCCACGAACGTCAGGATGAACGCGAAACCCAAGATAACCATCGGTTAATTCCCCAAGGGGATGCCACAATGTAGCAGAAGCTATTAATTTACCTGTTTCATCTTCCCAAAGTTGTAAATCTCGTTGTTTGTCGAAAGATGGGTCATTAAAATCGCGTTCCAGTTCTGAAACTGTTGTCCATTGTTCCAGTTGATCTACTGCTTCGCACGCTTCCCAGAGATTGACGATCGCTTCCAAATCTGTTTCACCCCTGTAGGAGCGCTTTGTCAGTGTTAACATAAGGTTTGTAATTCAGATATACTTCAATATACTACTTACTGTAGTATTAAGTAGTATCGGGTTAAATCACCCGATCGGGTGAAGTGAGATAAGAGTACCAAGAGGCAGAGCCTCCATTTTTCGTTCCCAGGTTGAACCTGGGAACGAGGATCTGGGAGGTTCTACCTCCATACTCTGCAAGATCTAAGTGAAGCAAGGGGAAAACTCAAAACTTACCCAGTCCCTAATCCCCAGTCCCCAATCCCCATTCAATCAACTCAGTGACACCTGCGCCTCTACTGTTTTTAGTTATCAAATCTACTCGATCTTTTACAGCAGGAAGGGCATTAGCAACAGCAACAGAATAACCGCAAATACTTAAAAATGCCAAATCATTTTCCGCATCTCCCACACCAACGATCGCATCTAGCGAAATTCCTAACTCATTAGCTGCGGCGATTAAACCTGTTTCTTTATCAATACCTTTTGGTAAAATCATTACGGCACCTTTATTTAGAATTACTTGTAAATCCAAGTTCATTTCCTGAATTAAAGCAAGTGCTTCTACGCTGTAAGGTTCCCAAGTTGCGACGATAATTTTACCAACGCCGACTACTGGATAATCTGATTTAATCTGGGCGAATTCTTGAGAATTTTGTTGATTTTTAGCTTGAGTTGCTTTTTGAATGCGATCGTTCAACTGTTGAATAAATTCTGCTGATGGAGGTTCACCTAATGGTTTTTCAATCTTACTAATTGGTTGATAAAGCATTGCGCCGTTCTCCGCTACCACCCAATCAAACAAATCGAGAAAAGTAGCAATGTTCAACAAATCATCCAACTGACGACCTGTAATTAAAATTAGTTTGCGTCCAGAATCTCGCCATTGTTGTAATGCTGCTAAAGTGCGATCGTCAACCTTTCCATCTGTGGCAAGCGTACCATCATAATCTGTTGCTAGAGCAAGGTAATTCATTGACTTTAGGTGTTAGATTCTTATTGCTGAAATTGCCAATATAACGTTTATTTAGCTTGGTTGTTAGAGGGATTATTATTTCATTTAAATTCCCAAATAGCGGCGCAAAAACATTTCTAATGTTTCTAACTTGAAATTAAAAGTTGATTCCAAATTGGCAATTTCATCGCTGGTACAAAAGAATTCATTTCCTAGTAATACTCGCAGAGTTCCTAAAGAATCTTTGACAAAAGGGTTAATTAGACCGATCGCACTTCGCACCCCGTCAAACAGAAACAAAGGCACGCCAATGACAAAAGGTTCTTGGTCAAAAATTTTGCCAAAAATTTGCGGAATTTCGCCTCGTTCTAAAATTTCTGGGCCACCAACCGGAAAGATTTTATTTTTAGCTGCGGCTACATTAGTAGATTCTACAGCAATGCGAGCCAAATCATCAGTGCTGACAATTGAAGCGCGATTTTTGGGGTCTCCAATTAATAAATAAATCCCGGTTTCTCGGAATCTTTCTGCTAACTGTAAAACATTAGAAGCAAATCCTGAAGGACGTAAGATAGTGTAATTTAAGCCACTAGCTTGTAAGTATTTTTCCACTTCTCGTTTAGCTTTAAAAGTTGGCGCATCTTCGTATCCTCGATCGGCCCCAAGCACAGAAATAAAGACAAAATGTTGGACTCCGATCGCTTTTGCTCGATCGATTAATTCAATATTTGCTCGATAATCAACCTCTGAAGGATTGCCTTCTCCACCATGAGCGCTGATGATATATTTAACTCCCTGACAAGCTTTAGAAATATCTTTATCTTGTCGTAAATCACCGATAAATATTTCGCTACCTCGGTATTCTAATTCCCCGTAACGCGAGGTGAGGCGGACAAATGAACGTACTGGCTTTTGACGATCGCATAACAACCGCACTATTCGGCGACCTAAATCTCCAGTGGCTCCAGTTACTAGAAACATAATTTTACTTCCTTGAATTGGCGATCGATTGCGCGATCGGCTATGTTTTAATCAAGCTTACTTTGTTTGTTAAAATATAGCCAATTTTCATGCTTATCAGCTTGAAAAAACTATCAACCCGATCGCTACTAACGCTAAAAACTGTCAAGGGATAGCTGATAGGGAAGAAAGTTTCCCCACAGGAGGTAGAACCTCCAAGATCCTCGTTTCCAGGTTCAACCTGGAAACGAGAAAACAGAGGCTCCGCCTCTTGGTGCAAAATTACCTCTTCTTCTTCCTAGTCCCCAGTCCCCAGTCCCCGAAACCAGGGTTACGTCCTCCTTTTATTTTGTTTATTTTGTGGAGATTTCTGCCGTGCATCAAGTTTGCTCACTTTTAATGTTGAGGCAGGGTCAAGCAAAGCAACCACATGAGGCACAGGACGCGGTGTATACTCTACTAAAGATTTTCCTTGATAAACTAACGAAGTACTCGCGCCGGAATCGAGCATCACGGCATCCTGAAAACCAGCTTTCACCAAGATAGCTCCCAACTTTACGGAATCAACAGGTATTTTAGATATCCCAATCATAGGCTGTCCAGCTTGATTGAAACCCCAAAATGCTCGATGGCGAGCAGCATCAAAACCAAATAATTTATTAAAAGATTTGGCAGATTGAGCTTCGCCGTTTTTCACTAACCATGCTGCGGCGACAAAAGCATCGGTGACGGATGACATTTCTGTACGAATGCCAGCCAAAGAATTGTGTTTATTGGGATTGAAGGGAGTAAACTTGGCTGTTTGGGAACCGATCAAAACTAAGGGTCGTCCGGCTATTCTCGGCAGTTCCCCTGCGCCGCTGGGGATAAATTGTTGCCTGTTATGACTAAAGATCGGCCCAATCATTTCATTTGATGCCATCGATCTGAGGGAGAAAAATGCTCCATCGACTGCGGCGACGGCATCAGTTCCCTCAAGAATATTTTGCAATGTGTCGCGTTTGTTGGCATGAATGGTGGTAGGTTTACCCCCGCTAATTAGAACTAGGGAAACTCGATCGATCGTAATTTTTTGTTTGCTGATGGGAGCCGTAAAATCAATACTATTACCAAATCTAGGTGGAGGTAGCGGGGGACCACCCCAAGCTTGCTTGAGTACAGTCTTGATTTTTGATTGTCCGAAACGGGCGATTCCCAACAAGTTTTTCGACTCTCCAGCAAATTGCTCGTTTGAGTCATCCATCGTCAGTGCTGCTTGATACTTAGCAAATTTTACCCATGCTTCTACTCTTGGGTCATACTTACCGCTGGGGTAGGTAAAGTATTTGATCGGAATCCCTAAATTATTTTGTAAGATTTGTTTGGATTTGATTACCTCTTTTTGCAGCTGACCGTCTGACAGGGTGGTTAAACTGGGTGGGTGAGTGAGGCTGTGAGCGGCGATCGTAACTAATGGATCGGCTGCCATTTGCCGCAATTCTTGCCAACTGACATGACTGCGACCTGTGTTGTTTCCTACACCAGCAGTATAGATGGAAAAAACTGCTGGATAGCCATATTTTTTCAGTAGGGGATAAACATATTTATAATGACCTCCGTAGCCATCATCAAAGGTCAGTATCACTGGTTTTTCTGGGAGGGGCATTCCTGTTTGTAAGTGTTTGATGAGTTGGTCGAGACTAACAGGAGTTGCACCTTTAGCTTTGATTAACTGAAAATGGGCTTCTAGTTGTTGAGGAGTGACATCAAAAAATACTTCTTTACGAGGCAAGATATCGTGATACATGAGGACGGGAACTTTAGCCATCCTAGCTCGATCGTGGATTTCCGGCCAAGGACTAGCATTTAGTAAACCTATTACTTCTCCGGTTGAGTTCTTTAAGGAGGTTTCTAACTCTGTTTCCAGGTTTTTTAATCCAGCGACCAACTTGAGACGGGATGTGTTTGCGATCGGGTAAGGAAGAAAAGCTTGTATGGTAGGCATTTTCAACCTTGGCCCTTGCCACTGTTGATTGTCTGGTTCTAGATTGCCAACCTGAAGTGACTTAGAGCCGGAGGTCTTAGCATTAAACCAATTACCAGCGCCTATAGATATTAAACAACTAATTACAAAAACGGTAAATAGCCCAAAAGAGACTTCCTTACGAACTAATACCTGTGGCTTAAATAGCTTATTTTTACTCAGATTTCGGATAAAAGATACCAGCATAGTGTGTGGGTTTTCAATAACTGTTCAGCCGAGATTGGGTGTGAACACCCACACCCTACCGCTAGAATTTTAATAGATTGCTATCAATTTCTTAATATTTGGTTCTGGGAAATTTAACAAATGATTAAGGCTTCACTTTACACTAGTATCGTTTGATTGAGTAATTGTGAGAGGCGTTCTAGCAAAAGAGATTGGGCTGATTGCAAGAAGAAATGATCTCCGGGAAACATTTCCCTAGAGAAAGCAGAGTTTGTTTGTTCTCGCCAGGGTTCTAGGTCTTGGGCGTTAGCTTTCCAATCTTCTAAGCCACCGAAAGCTGTAATCGGACATTCTAAAGGTGATTCGGGTTTGTAGGTGTAAGTTCCCACGACAGAAAAATCGGCTCGGAGAGTAGGAAGCAATAGTTCCATCAATTCTGCATTTTCGAGTATGGCTTCGGGTGTGCCGTTATAGCGACGCAGTTCTTTGATGAATTCCGCTTCGGGTAGAGCGTAAATTGGGGGATAGCGATCGGGAATTTGTGGAGCACGGTGTGCCGAAACAAACAAGTGTAATGGGTTGAGATGATACTCTTTGCGGAGTAGTCTGGTTAGTTCAAAGCTAACTAATGCGCCCATACTATGACCGAAGAAAGCGAAGGGTTTGTTGAGGTGGGGAAGAATGATGGGAGTGAGACTCTGGAGCAAAGGTTCTATGTGGGTAAAGGGAGTTTCTCGCAGTCGGTAACTACGTCCGGGAAATTCGATCGGACAAACTTCAACAGTTGATGGTAGATAATCTGACCAAGAGCGAAAGGCCACAGCCCCACCCCCGGCATAATGGAAGCAGAACAGTCTGATTTTGGCTTCAGGGTTAGGTTTGGGATATGTTACCCAATTAGCAGTTAGCGAATTCATGGTTTTGTGTATAAAAAAGCTAGTTTAAGTTATACCAATTCTCTATGAAGATGCGCTTAATTAACTCCACCCCAAACCCAAGGTTGTTTCATTTTCGGAGGAAAATGAAACAACCCTGGGGACTGAGGACAAGGGGAATTTCGATCTTCTGCTCCCCTGCTCCGAAAGCCCCTCTGCCTTACTCAGAAACTTTCCAGCGAACTGAAATGCCTGTTTGCTGCTGAATGCGATCGGCAAATGTTTTTAAGTAATCAGCATCAACACATTTGAGGCTATTTACTGGATAAGCACAATCTGCTACTTGGTTGTTACCTCTAGCATCTAATTGATGAGTCAAAGGTTTAGGGCGCGATGGTGTGTTGAGTTGAATTTCATCAGGAATTAATACTTTCATTCGATTAATATAATCCGATCGATCTTCCTGATTCCAAGCAGACAAAATCATCGTTTGTATGGCTAACTTACCCGGATAATCAATTCTAAATTGTTGGATTCCCTGCCAAATTTCCGATAAATTTATTTCAGCTACCGGACGATTAACACGGCGTAATTGTTCGGACGAAACAGCATCCAATTTTACGGCGATGCGGTCTGTTAATGCTAATGCTGCACGAACATCGGGATCTTTTAATAAGGTGCCGTTAGTTAATACTACTAAAGGTTTAGCAGTCATTTCTTTAACTTTGACGAGAATTTCTCTTAAGTTTAATGCTAATGTTGGTTCGCCGCTACCACTCAGGGTAATTACGTCTACATCCCAAGGGGCAAAGGGTTGTAAATCTTGCAAAATTTGCTCGGTGGGAATGAATACTTGCCGATCGCTTTTTAACCGTTCAATTGTTCCTAATTGGCAATAAACGCAGTCAAAAGAACAAGTGGAAATAGCACCAATGGGATCGATGCCAAGCGATCGACCAAAACGCCAAGAATTTACAGGGCCGTATACAGAACAAAATGACATATTTTCTTTACTCTCTCTGCAATAATCTAAAATTTAGTATTACATTCAGATATTAGCTGTCACAATTAAATGATACTAAGAATTTGTTGGAGAATCAGCCATGCCACTAGAAAGAAGAATGTCTAGAGAAATGTTTCCTGCTGGTCAAGAGGTGGTACTAAAGCAGTACTGTTTCACTCCGGGACGGGTGTTTGAACCGGGAAAATACATAGTAGGAGATTTGCCTGATGTTGCCTTTGAAATGGGTTTAGTGGAACAACTCCCACCAGTTAAAGGCAAAAATGAGCAAATTAAAAATCCACCTGACTCTTCAGGAAACTAACCTTATACCAATTCTTTATTGAAGATGCGCTTGATTAACCCCACCCCAAACCCCTCCCCGTCCACAGGGAGGGGCTATGATTAAGCACAATTTTACGGAGAATTGGTATCAGCAATTTAAGATACCATAAACTTAATTTAAGGTTCCAGTTTTATCTGTGGGCTTTAACCTTAAATCAGAAATCTAAAATCTAAAATTCAAAATCGAATGTCGATCGATCCTTACGCTTGGATAGAATCATCTCTTAGCACAATTCATCGTGCAGATTGGTATCGTTTTGAGCAAACTATTTCTAGTATTCCTGGTGCTGTTATTCAACTAGAAGGACGAACTGTAATTAACTTTGCTAGTAATGATTATTTGGGTTTAGCTGGCGATCGTCGTTTGATTGCTGCGGCTGTATTTGCGACTGAAGAATTCGGCACTGGGAGCACTGGTTCGCGGTTACTAAGTGGACATCGACAACTACATCGAGAATTAGAAAAAGCGATCGCCTCCTTGAAACAAACAGAAGCCGCCCTTGTATTTAGTTCCGGGTATCTAGCTAACTTGGGTGCGATCGCCTCAATAGTCGGAAAAAGAGATTTAATTTTGTCCGATCGATACAATCATTCTAGTCTTAAAAACGGTGCAATTCTCAGTGGTGCCACAATAATTGATTATGCTCATTGCAACTTAACAGAATTAGAAAATCACCTCAATCAACATCGAGAAAAATATCGTCGTTGTTTAATTATTACCGATAGCATCTTTAGTATGGATGGGGATTTATGCCCTTTACCAGAATTGTTGGATTTAGCCGAAAAATTTCATTGTATGGTATTAGTTGATGAAGCACACGCCACTGGAATTTTAGGTAAAAATGGTGCGGGTTCTGTAGAATATTTTAATTGTAGCGATCGTCCATTAATTCAAATTGGCACATTAAGTAAAGCATTGGGAAGTTTAGGCGGTTATGTTGCAGGTTCAGCTACTTTAATTGACTTTTTGCGGAATCGCGCCCCAACTTGGATTTATACAACTGGATTATCACCTGCTGACACTGCCGCTGCCTTAGAAGCAATTAAAATTGTGCAACAAGAACCAGAACTTCGTACTCAATTATGGCGAAATATAGAAACGCTCAAAGATTTAATTTCCCAACAATTACCTAACTTAAAATTATTACCTTCAGAATCAGCAATTTTGTGCTTACAACTAAAGGATGCGGCAACTGCGTTAGCAGCAGGAAGCAAGTTAAAAGAAGCCGGAATTTTTGCCCCAGCAATTCGTCCGCCCACAGTTCCTACTAGTCGAATTCGCATTTCTGTAATGGCAACTCATGAAGCGTATCAACTGGAAAAATTAGTAGCAGCTTTCAAAAGTTTGTTGTAATGACTTCAGTCGTTGCTTTGTTTGAAAGAAGGACTAAAGTCCTCACAACGAACCTATTAAAAGCTGTGTTATTTTAGCGATCGCTATAGTGATATCGAGCTTGTAAAAAGTCCAAACTTTTTCTGCAAATCTTCTAAAGTTTGAGGTTTATTCGTCCGTTTTTTAGCACGTTGTAGAGCATCTAAAAGACGCACTGCATTCTCATGAGACTGGAACAAATAGATAGTTTCAATCATTCTATTTAACTCATCTGTAGGAATTACAGATACACTTTCGTAGCCTTCTCGACTAACAACTACAGGTTCGCGGGTGGAGATGACTTCATCGTAAATTTGCTCGAAGTTTTTACAGGCTTGATTATAAGTTGTTTGATTTAGCATTTTTGCTTTTCAGGTTATTAGTTTAATTAGATCGCATCTATTAGTATAAACGAACAGAAACCCTTGCCCACGAATTTATATCCCCGACTTCTTCAAGAAGTCGGGGATATGGGAAATCTGAGGTTAGTTTTACTGACCTCTTTGGGTGTTATTGTTTGGTTTTGCCGGAGCAACTACTGCTTTAACGTTTACACTTTTAACACCTTTAATTTCCTGTGCCAAAGGTGCAATTTTAGCTAAATCTTGTTCGTTGGGAACTGTTCCACTTACAGTGACAACACCTTCTTTGGAATCAACAGTTAATTGACCTTTGGTAATGTTTGCTTCCAGCTTACTGCGAACTTCGCTTTCGATATCAGCTTCAGCCCGATCGGTATCGCCACCAGTAATATTATTGCGCTGTTCGCGAGCACGAATATCAGAGTTTAATTGATTTCTGCGAGTTTGACTGGTAGCATCATTTTGAGCATCTTGGACATTCTCTGCTCTAGGGGTTTGAGTTTGGGCTTGATTAGTGCTATCTGGAGCATTTTGGGTGGTCTTTTCATTATCAGCACAAGCAACTGCACCAAACATTAAAAAACCAGTGAGTAAAAATGGGGTTAATTTTTTCATTTGTTTCCTACTCCTAAAAAGGATAAATTTTTAAAATCTAGTTGATTAACTGACAAAACTCCAGGCATTAGTTTTTAACTGAAGTGAGAGGAGTTTTGTCGATTAATCAGAAACTTTTTTCTGGGTTGAGTTGTAATTAAAGTACTGGATCGCGAGGATCGACTGCTGGATCGCGACGATCGACAATGATTACCTCAGCATCACTAGCATTGGTGTAATCAGAACGCACTACATTACGATCGCGATCGATATCGTGAATTTCTTCGCGACGGACATCTCTATCTATGTCGCGATCGGAATCATAAATTCCCCACTCTTCAATATTGTGACGGCGCAAAATTGCTTCCGCACGAGCAATTTCATCGCTATCACCATCAACAATTACCAAATATTCACCGCGAGATACGCGCTCATTGTAAACTCTAGCCCGTTCTTCGGGGATTCCTAAACCAATCAATGCACCCAACAAACCACCTGCCGCAGCACCGATCGCAGTTCCTGAAAGGGTAGTAGCGATCGCTGTAGCAGTTGCACCAGCCAACATTACAGGGCCAATTCCGGGAATCGCCAATGCACCCAAACCAACTAATAACCCAGTTAAACCGCCTAAAGTACCACCTGCGATCGCCCCTGTAGCTGCACCTTCATCAGCTTTGTTGCCACGAGCATCGCTCACATCTCTGACTTCTGCATCTGCAATGCGATTATTTCTATCTACATCCTTGGCAATTATGGATACTCTGTCCATAGGAAAGCCGGAATTTTTTAAGTCTTGAAGAGCCATTTCCGCTGCTCTATAATTACTAAAAACTCCCACAGCGCGTCTGTGATTACCTAAAGCCATTTCTTCCTCCTTAAACACAAGCTTTTCTTAAAAACTAATAAGCAGACATTTTTGAAAAATGTTTTTTACTAGTTCCATTTCCTATCGTGTTATTTTTAGCTAATTTATTGATCAGTCTTTAGGTGTAACTAGCTCTCTATCGAGAGAAAGGTAATAGTGGTTATCGAGATTAGAAGCGAATAAATGTTAAGAAATTGCTTGAAGAATTGCTAAAGATATTTATATTAAACTACAATTTATCAATAAAAACGGTAATCACATAACCAAGGGTTCGGTTTTACCACCCTTGATAGATAACCTATACTGATAGGCTGATAAAAGAATCCTGCTGGTTAGTTGCAAGTCTTGGTGGGTGATTATCAGTGCGTAAATGGTTACTGCCAACTTTAAGCGAAATTTTAGCCGAAACGACAGAAAAATCGGCGCTAGATGTTGTATTGCCAAATGATGGGACGAAGACTCAAACTGAGCAATCCTCTACCAGTCAAACAGCCTTGCAACACTTGAAAGCAGAGAGAGAGTGGTTTGGGGCGATCGCAGCCCTAGAAAAATTACTGCACTCAATTTGGGTATTTGATGAAAGTTCTTTCGATAAAGATGGAGCATCATCCTTAACTCAAGGATTAATTTTAACTGGCCCTTTGCCAATTTTTAGCGATCCGACTCTCTCTCACTATTTTCCTACTTGGGTTTTTTCCACTCAATTAGGGAAACCTTGGGCTTGGATGCCTTTTCAGCTACCTCCTGCGAAAGAAAACCAAACGGAAAATAGCGATCGCAGCAATTCATTACCTCTTTTACCCAACGATCCTTTAGCTGAGGAAAACTTTTGTCTGGTTTTCACTACCAGTTTTAGTTTAGTCATGGTTTTGGGGGACGATCGCCAAGGAAAACCCGCTTTCTTATTTTCCTTCGATCCAGAGGTGGTGCAGCAAGCTTGGGACTCTTTACGGTTGCGAATGTTGTTAACTTGTCCCCATCAAATCAACCAGTTAGATACTTTGGTGCATCGGTTTGCACCCATAGCGCCAGATTACCGAACTGTCATGCAGTTTAGTCGTCTGTTACTCAAAAATTTACCTCAACTCGAAGAACAGGAACATCATGAAAGTGCAAAAGCCAAAATAAAAAATGTAAATCCTGATTCTTTAGTAAATTCTAAAGCTAAAATTCAAAACCTAAATTCTCATGAAGTAGAATTGCTCCAAGCATTTGCTCATGAAGTAAAAACGCCATTAGCAACAATTCGGACTTTCACCAGACTGTTGCTGAAACGAAAAGATTTAACTCAAGATATTATTAAAAAATTGGAAGCGATCGACCATGAATGTACTGAACAAATAGAAAGAATGGAATTGTTGTTTCAAGCCGCAGAAATGGAAACCTGCGATGCTGGAGAAGCACCTGTTTATTTAACTACAACTTCATTGTCACAAGTTTTCCAAGAAAGTATTCCGCGTTGGCAAAAACAAGCTTTGCGGCGCAGTCAAACTTTGGATGTTGTATTACCGCAGCAAATGCCACCAGTAGTTAGCGATCCAACAATGTTAGAGCGAATTCTTAGTAGTTTAATCGATAACTTTACGCGCAGTTTACCAGCAGGTAGTCATATTCAAGTACAGGTAATGCCCGCAGGAAATCAGTTAAAGTTACAACTATTAACCCAAACTAAGGATTCAGATAGTAATGGTGAAGGTAAATGTTCGGGCAATCATCATTCTAAACGGAAATTGATCGGTCAGTTGCTCACTTTTCAGCCGGAAACTGGTAGTTTGAGTCTCAGCCATAACGTGACAAAAAGCCTTTTTCAAGCGTTAGGTGGTAAGCTAATTGTGCGGGAACGCCCCCAACAAGGTGAGGTATTTACCATCTTTTTACCTACTGGTGAAAGTCCAGTTAAGTAATCAGGTTTGTTGTAGCGACTTTAGTCGTTACTTTGTCATATAGTAGGGCTAAAGTCCCCACAACGAACAAGTTTACTCAATTAAGCTAAGGTGGGTACTTTTTGAGCGAACAAATCTGCGATCGCTTGTAACATTTCGCTTTCTCGATATGGCTTAGTAAAGTAACCCATAGCACCTAATTCTTTGGCTAATAAGCGATGTTTTTCTCCGGTACGAGAGGTTAACATCATTACAGGTACTTGAGGTAAAGTGGCATCTTGACGATAACTGTTTAAAAATTCAAAACCATTCATTGAGGGCATTTCAATATCACAAATTACTAATTGAATGCCGCTATTTTGTTGGAGTTGATGCAGGGCATCTCGACCGTTTTGTGCTTGTAATACTTGATAGCCTGATCTTTGTAAAGTCATGGCTAAAGTTTGTCGCACGCTAATAGAATCATCCACGACTAAAATCTTTTTCGGTGGAGTAGAAAGCATTGGTAAACTGTAAATTTCTGGGTCTAATTGACTGCTGTTAATTTCCCATTGCCAATCAGAATTTGAAGTTTTTCCGGCTACTTGGTCGAGTAATTGACTAATTAAAATAATTGGGTCAATTACCAATGTTAAACGACCATCTGCCAAAGTACTGCCACCATAAATGTAGCTAGGAGGTGCGATCGCTTTTCCCAAAGACCGAATTACTAATTCTTGTTCGCCCATAATTTGGTCAATTTCTAAGGCTATAACTTCGGTTCCTTGCCATAAATCTACTTGGGAAGTTTGGCGTAGTAATAGCAAGGGAGTTGTAGAAAATTTGAAAGTTTCTGATTGGGAATTATGTTGCTCAACTGCTGCTAATCTATTGCGAAGATTTGCTGAATTCCCGGTCATTAATTCTGCCATGTTGTAAACAGGAATTACGGTGTTGGCATTACTATTTAAATGCAGAACTCTTTGTCCGTTACTATATTGAAGCTGTTCGGATTTGGGCAAAATAATCTGATCGATCGCATCAGAAAGCAAGGCATAAACAACACCCTTAGCTTCGCAAATCATTAATTTTGCCATCGTTAAGCTTAAGGGGAACTGTAACAAAAATGTAGTTCCTTTTTGCGGTTCCGAGTTAACTATTACTGAACCGGATAACATATCCATTTGGGAACGCACTACGTTTAATCCAATTCCACGTCCCGAAAGGTCGCTAACTTGAGAAGCGGTAGAAAATCCCGGTTCAAATAATAAGTTTAACAAAATAGTTTCAGAAGTTTTATCTGCTTGTTCTACAGATAAAATTTGCATTTCTACAGCACGTTTTCGGATGCGTTCTAAATCTAAACCTTGACCATCATCTCTGACTTCAATGATAGTTTTATTAGCTCGGTGATAGGCGCAAATTTCAATGTTACCTGTTTCTGGTTTACCTTGATTAGCACGAATTTCAGGTGCTTCAATGCCATGATCGAAAGCATTACGTACTAAATGTAATAATGGGTCGTAAAGCTTTTCTGCTAAGGCGCGATCGACTAATACTTCAGTACCAATTAATGTGAGTTTTACTTTCTTATTGTGCGCTGAAGATAACTGTTGTAAAAGTCGCGGAAAACGGCTAAATATTTCACCTAACGGTAACATTCGCGCCGTTCGTAAGTCTTCTTGAGTGCTATTTAATAGGCGGCGTTGTTTGGCTAAAATTTGACTGGATTGTTTAGCTAGGTAATCTGTAGATTCGATCGCTTCTTCTAGCTGCACCAAATCTTCTAAAGTCGCCTGCAATAATTCATGAAATTCGCTATGTTGATCTAACTCCAATGAATCAAAACTAGCATCCCAATTTTGAATAACTCGCTGACGTTCTTGGGCGATTAATAATTGATCTGACCAATCACGTAATTCGCTAATTGTTTGTTGGTGTCTTCGCAAACGATACCATAGTTGATCGATCGATTCTTCCAATTGTTCGCTAATATTCGCTTGTCTATTTTGCCCAATTAACATTTCACCTGCTAAGTGACTCAAGCGTTCTAATAATTCTAAATCTACCCGCACCGATGAATAAGTATTTTTGGTATTAGATGCTGTTTGCGGAGTTGATACAGGAGTTTGAAACTTGACTTTTGTTGCTGGTTTTTCAACTAATTGAGGCGCGACAAATTGCGAAATTTCCGTTTTTGGCTCAACTATAAAGTCATGGGTTTCTGTGATATGTTCTGGGGTAGCTTTCTCAATTTTCGCAACAGTTAAATTCTCTTCTGGAGTAACTGTTGCTACTTCCGCAGATTCTATTTCTAATTCTTCTACTTCATTGGCAAAAATTGGCTGTTCTTCTGTTTCTGTCAAGTTACCAAAAACATCATCTAAACTAGGTTCAATAAATACTTCTTCAACCTCAATATCAGACTCTAGAGTTACTTCTGCTTCCGTTTCTGTTAATTCAACATCAGGTATAATCTCTAAATTATCAGGTGAAATTTCTATTGATTCATCGATTAGGAGAACTTCTGTTGCTGAAGTTTCCAAATTTGTGTAAGCTAATTGTTGTAAAGCAGGGGAAGGTTTTCCGCCAGAAGTACGATCGCCCTCCATTACCAAAGACCACCCTTCGCTAAAGTTCATTAAAGCTACTTCAGCAATAGTTTTTACTTGTTCTGGATGCAGTTCTAAAGCAGTTAAAGTAGTTTGCGCGATCGCCCCAAAACCCGGTAAATTTAAAGACTCGCCTAACCCAATAAAAACTTGTATTTCCTCTCTTAAAATTGCTTCTAACTCTTCTGAATTAGCCGAATCCAACGCCGTTGCCAAAGTTTCTAAGCGTTGTTTTACGCCTACCTCAAAAATAGATTTAGTAATATCAAATCCCAACTCTACCGAACTAGGAATTTGTGCTTCTCTACCAAAATAATCGCCAAGTTTTTCTTGTAGTTTAGTAAAAACAGCTACCGCTCTATCTAAAGCTTCCGATTCATCTACATAACTACCCGTAATTTCCGCCATTAAAGGTAAGCGCAAACATTCATAACCTTCATAAAGTAGCATTTCTAAATCAGAATCAATTTCTACTTCCGGGTTATAAAGCGCCTTAAATACATCCTCTAAATGATGAGATATAGTTTTAATTGTCTCTAAACCTACATTCGCCGCAGCACCTTTCAAAGTGTGGGTCGATCGCATCAAACTATGCACTTTTACCAAGCTATAATTTTCTCGTAAACCCAACAATTCCTGCTCAATATTCTGCAACAACTCTGGTGCTTCAGCGAGAAAATATTGATAGCCTTGTTCGCGAATCTCATTATCACTGTTCATGGCTTTCCGGTGATTTGTCAATTATCATTTGCATTCGTCATTTCGATCTTACTTTGTTGTTTGTAGGGTGCGTCAGACAGAATAATTTAGGCGATGAACGATAAATTTTAGCTTCTGACGCACCCTACGGAATATAACTAACAACTTTCAAGAGGCAGAGCCTCTGTTTTTCGTTCCCAGGTTCAACCTGGGAACGAGTTCACACGAGTTCACGAGTTCAAACAACTCACATTAATTGAGCTTAAATTTACCAACATTTGACTGCAAATCTTCAGCCATTGTCAGCAACTCTTGGAAAGAAGAAGAAATCTGCAAAGAATTTTCCGAAGTTTGGTTAGCAATTTTCGCCACACTTGTCATCGCTTCAGTTACTAACTTCGACTGCTGTGTTTCTTGTTGTGTTGCTTGGGTAATTCCTTGCACCAAATCTTGAATTTGTGCGGTAGCACCGACAATTTTATTCAAGTTTTGGCGAGTTTCATTCACTAAATTAGTACCTTCTACTACCTGTTGAATTCCGGTTTCAATTGCTTGCACAACTTCCCCAGTTTCCTCTTGAATTTCCTGTACTAATTGCTCAATTTCTGTGGTTGCTGCTGCTGACTGACGCGCCAAACTCCGCACTTCATCCGCTACCACTGCAAAACCTTTACCATACTCCCCGGCTCTTGTCGCTTCAATTGCAGCGTTGAGTGCTAATAAGTTAGTTTGAGTTGCCAAATTACCAATTAAATTCACCGCTTTAGAAATCTTTTGGGAAGACTCACTTAAGCGTTTAATTTTCTTGCCAGTTTTCGCCACCGTTTCCCGAATTGCCATAATTTCATCAACGGTGCGGTTCATCGCTGTATCACCCTGCAAAACAGTTTGATTTGCTTCTTGTACCGCTACTTCTACTAAAGACGCATTTTTAGCTACAGCTTGGGTAGAATTTACCATTGCTTGCACTAATTTTAGTGCTTCTGATAATTTTTGATATTGTAATTGTGCTTGTTGGGAAAGATCGGTAATTGATACTCCACTACTTTGGGAAGTTTGGGTAACTTTTGCTGTTGCTGTTTGGACTTGAATCAGAATTTTTCGCAGAGCTTGTAAGGTATTATTGTAAGCATCAGCGAGGGTTCCTACTTCATCAGTTGTTATGGGAAGTCTGACTGTTAAATCGCCTTTTAAAGTTGGCTGAATTGCACTGAGTAATTGAATTGCTCGTTGTTGTAATTGTTCTTTTGCTTCCTTCTCTCTTTTCGCTGATTGCGCTAATTGTTCTGATTGTTGTTTGACTTGTTCCAAATATTTAGCTTGGCGCAAAGCTACACCCATTTGGATACCAACTTGCGCTACCACGTTGACTTCTGATTCATCCCAGTGACGAATGTCGGAATGTTGATAAGCAGCTAACAAACCCCAAAGATTATCACCAATAAAAATTGGCACGATAATATAAGCTTTGATTTGCATTTGCTCTAACATTTCAACGTGGCATTGAGATAAACCAGCGTTGTTAATGTCGTTAGCAATGGAGTGAACATTTTCGACGGCATTTTTTATATTTTGCCGATATCTTCCACCTTGAGTTTCTTGTAAATAAGTATCTTCCCAAACTGTAGTGATATCGGGACCAACCCATTTTTGTAACCCAGAAGCAACTGATTCAGCAACAAATATTCCACTCCAATCGGGACGGAATTGATAAACTGCGACTCGTTCGGCTTTGAGTAAGCGGCGCACTTCTTGAGTGGAATTTTTGAAGATGTTGTTAACATCCAAAGATAGACGGATTTTGTCAATAACTTTAGTTAGGGTTTTTTCTCGTTCCACTGCTGAAGCTAATTTTTCGGTTTTCGCTTGCAGTTCTTCGACATATTGACCTTGGCGTAATGCTACTCCTAATTGGCTACTAATTTGGGTGATTAAATTCAGTTCTGATTCTTCCCAGTGACGTGGTGCTGAGTTTTGATAAACTGCTAGTAAACCCCAAAGTTTCTCGCCAACAAAGATGGGTACTGTCATGTAAGCTTTGGTTTCTAATTGTTCCAAAACTTCCATATAACATTCGGAAAAACCAGCTTTATAAACATCATCAATGATAAAGCCTTGACCTGATTGGTAACGTCCGCCTTCACTTTGTTGTAGATAAGAATCTGCGATCGCTGGTTTTGCTGTTTGTAGTCGTAGCACTCCGCAGTTAGCTTCTTCTTGTACTAATTGGGAGTCTTTTAACATTTCCTGCATTAAAGGTGTCCAACCACTAGCTACTGATTCGGCGACAAAAACGCCACTCCAATCAGGATTAAATTGATAAACAACTACGCGATCGACTTTCAACAACCGCCGAATTTGTTGGGTAGTTGTGCGGAAAATTGTTTCCATGTCTGACGATTGTTGAATTTGCTCAGAAATGGATTTACCAATTTTTTTGATGATTTGCGTAAAATTCTTTTCCCGTTCCGCAATAACGGTTAATCTTTCGTTAGTTTCATGCAGCTGTTCTAAATATTCAGCTTGGTCTAAAGCAACACCAAATTGTGCTGCTACTCGCTTGACAAATTCAATTTCATAGTTTTGCCATTTGTGAGGTTTAGTACATTGGTGAATGCAAAGTAATCCCCAAAGTTCTTCACCTTTCATTAATGGCACAATTAAGTTAGCGCGAATTTGGAAATTCAATAATTGTTCAATGTGACATTCGGATAATCCCGAAGTATAAACATCAGAAACTGCTTGAATTCTGCCTTGACGATATAAAGGTGCAAAGTCCGAACCAAAGCGACAATCAGCAAAGATATTTCCTAGTTCGGAAGGAGTGCCTGGACTTAAATCTTCAGCGATAAACTTGCCTTCGTTAAAGTCTTTTCCGGGGATGAATTGGAATACGGAAACGCGATCGGTATTCAATAATTGTCTAACTTCTCGACAAGTAGCTCTAAATAAAGTATCTAAGTTTTGTGATTGGCGAATTCGCTGGAGTACGTTGTTTAAAACTTTTTCTTGTTCTGGTTGAACTGTTAATTGCCAACGATATTCTGATTGTTGTAGGTGAACGAGAATTTCTGCGCCAATTTGATAAATTAATTGGCTTTCTGTTTCTTGCCAATGACGAATTTCTCGATGCTGTAATGCTACTAGTAACCCCCAAACTTGTTGTCCAACTATTAAGGGTACAGTCAGGAAAGATTTAATTTGAAATTTGTTCCATTGTTGCTTTTGTTGCGGGGTAAATTCGTCGCTTGATGTATCATCAATTAGCAAAATTGGTGAGGTAAAATATTCTGCCGATCTTTCAGCACCAAAGAAGTGACTTTCTAAAGGCTGTCCTACCAATGGAGTTAATTCTAATTCCATTGCTTCTGCCATCACAACGCCATAGTTTTCGCTGTCAAAACGGTAGAGAATTAAGCGATCGCATCCTAAATTTTTCTGAAGTTCGGTAACAGCAAGTTTCACTTTACTGTCAAAGTCTACACATTGACGAATTGCAGCAGTAATCGCTAAAACTCTCTCTCTTTCCTGCTTAAATTTCGCTTGTACGCTTGCTTCCCAGCTGGCTTTAAATTTCTGATCGACTGTAGAAACTAAAGTTTCTAGTTTCTGCATTTTATCAGTAACTTCTGGCGCATCCCAAATAGAAGTTCTCTCAATATCAGATTTGAGACTGCTTATAGCTGTAGCGATAATTTTTATAGGAGAACTACCATTTCCTCTGTTACCGTTAGGAGAACCGTTAGTTTGTTGGTTTGATTTAGGTTGATAATGTGTAGTCATTTTTCCAGTTATTGGTGATTGTTAGTTGTTAATAAGAGGGTGCTATTTTGAAGGTGTAATTCAAAATAGAAGTTAGATATTGTTCCTGTTGATGCAGCGATCGAATAACCCTGATGATTTTATTACTGCTAAAGTTCTGGATTTTTACTCATTACTAAGATAAAAACACCAAGAGGCGGAGCCTCTGTTTCTCGTTCCCAGGTTGAACCTGGGAACGATGGAGAGGGAGGTTCTACCTCCTTACTCTGCCAGATTATTAGCAGTCATTTCTTAAAAAACATCAAAAATTGACGTTTTAGAAATAAAGTTATTTGTTCTAATTTAGAATTCCCAAAAACCAGACGGAACTAACAAAATCTGCAAAATTCTTGCTGACTTATCGATTTAGTTGCCACAGCGGAGCTTGCGCGATCGCTTCACCATTGAGCACCATCAATACTTCTTTATTATCTCCGATTAAGTACCCCTGCAAGTAAGGCAATATTTCGGGAGAAAATAAACCCAAAGAAGGCATATTTATCTGCTCTACATCGTGCAACTCAATATCATTGATTTGTTGCACTACTAATCCTAAATATTGCTCCTGAACTTGAATAGCGATCGTCATTAAGTTTTCCATTCCCCCAACGGTTAAAGTAGGAAAACCCATAAAATTGCCGATATCTACTATCCACAACATTTCCCCACGCCAGTTATAAATTCCCAACACGCAAGCTGGCATTTGGGGAACTGTTAAAATCTCTGCTACTGATACCTGCATCACTTGTTTAATGATATTTAAAGGTAGCAAAGCTATGCCTTCTTCACCTAATTGAAAACGTAAAAATTTCTCCCCTGCTGGCGGAGAATTTTTAGTTATAGTAGGAGGAGAATTCACGCGAGTCAAGGCGGAAACCTGTTTGGCATTATCTATCATATTTTTTTATTATTTGATTGATTGTCTCAAAACCAGCTATTTAATAAACTGTCTAATTGTTCGGACTAATTCATTAGCTTCTACTGGTTTAGGTAAATAAGCATCTGCACCCAACATACTGCCCCAGAGTTTATCAACATCTGTATCTTTTGTTGAGCAAATTACTACAGGAATCTGACTTGTATCTGGATCTGTTTTAATCTCTCGGCATAGTTCAAAACCACTTTGACCTGGTAGAATCACGTCGAGAATAATTAAGTTAGGCTTTTGTGATTGTAGTTGGGTTTGAGCTTCTTCACTACTTTTAGCAATCATTACCGAGAAGCCTAATTTTTGCAAATGACGGCTCATGATTTCCATGTCAGTTGCACTATCTTCAACTAGTAATACTGTACCCATAATTTCCTCGTTTTCCTGAGTAATAATTTGACTTAACCTAAATTAAGAAGGCTGATAACCAAAGGTTTGAGTTTGGCTTTCGTTTGGCGACAAAGATGTGGCTGTATTTAGATTTTTCTGCAATACAGCTAATACTTTTTGTTCTCCTACTGGTTTAGATAAAAAGTCGGAAGCACCTACTAGTTTGGCACGTACCCGATCGACTATTCCATCATTTCCCGTAACAATAATTACCGGAATATTCTTAAAGCTAGAAATCCGGCGAATTTGAGCACAAATTTCATAACCGTTAGCTACTGGCATCACTAAATCGAGAAAGATTAAATCTGGTTTACGTTCCAGTAAAATAGGTAAGGCTTGGATAGAATCTTTAATACTTACAAAACCGTAACCTGCTTTACTGACTAATCCTTCCATGATTTGACAATCGAGAACGCTGTCTTCAACGTAAGCTACCAATGGTCTGGTTAATGATGGATGTTGAGTTGTTGGTGCTGGTGGTGAACTTTTAGGCGGTGATGTGGGTTGAATTGCAGTTTGTCCGGGAAAATTCGGGGTTGTTACTGTTTCCACCCTAGCGGTTGGTGGTGGGGGTGCAACCATAGTTAAGTTTGGCTTGGGTAAATCGGGGATTTCTGTTAAGCTAACCACTTTTTTACGAATGTAAGGAATTAGCGATCGCGTTACCGTCAGTAAATCTTGTTTGATAAAAACAGACAAATCCCGCAGCGTCCGTTTCCCATCCACCACTTTGATCAAAGTTTCATAAACTTTTGGCGAAGCTAACTCTTTTAATTCCTCAGCTTGTTTAATTACGGGAGCTAAATTAGGAGAAATATTAGCTAACCCCGCTTTAGTCCAATTTTCCCACATCTGTTGCGCTTCACTGAGCGCTTTTTCGGGATTTATCAAAGTCAGAGAAGCATCTAATGGCTGTTGTTGGTCGATGTGAAAAGCTAAGGGTGCTTTCTCTTCTTGCTGAAGTATATCAAATAATACTTCTGAAACTGCACTTTTGATTACTGCTACCGCTTGCTCTCCGGTAATTTTCTGCCGTTTGACCAACACAATTAGCACTAAATATTCCCAATGTTGAGCTACGTCTCCTTCTCGCAGCCGAATATCATCGGAAGTTACCTGGCCCAGGTATTGTCTTAAATGCCTGTACCAGCGTCTATTTAGATGACATCCCCCTGATGCCCAAACTAACCGACCTAGACAAAAGTAAAGACTCCAAGTAGTTATCACCCCTTGGATATCTAGTCTGCCAGTGAATTGATTCTGTATCAAATTTGTCAGTTGGTCGCTTAGCTTGTTAGCAGCTAGATTGTTTGTAATCATTACTAGTTCCTTGAGAGCAATATTTAATATGTAGCTAATCAATAGCTTATTTCTTTTATATATTTTTTATGGCAAAATCCCAAACATAATTTATGATTCTTAATAACTTATTAACTCTTTTTAAGCTAATCCGCCTGCTATCAATAAATATACAGAAAACCTTGACAACTATTAAGTATAGGCTAACACAAACTACAGCAAAGCTTCACAGAACTATTAAATTATTTGCCTTAGAACAATGATATGATTCTGGATATAAATTCCAGCAATTAATAAACTTAAATAAATTTAACATTAAATTAGAGAAAAAGATAGCGATCGAGCAAAAAATTAAGAAAAAAAAGACATAATAGACAAAAATGTGGTCAAAATCAGTAATAATCGGGAATAAGTTCTCCTGTCTTGACCACATTCTTTATTTTACCGAAAAACTACTGATATAAGCGTTCTGCTAAAGCTGAACGTGCTTGTTCGCGATCGTCAAAGTGAATTTTTTCCGTACCTAAAATTTGATAATCTTCATGACCTTTACCAGCAATTAGTACTCCATCACCGGGTTGAGCTTCTAAAATTGCAGTGCGAATTGCTAAGGCGCGATCGCAAATAACTGCGGGATTTACTGAAGTAGGAATACCGACTAAAATATCTTGCAAAATCTTTTCGGGATCTTCAGTACGTGGATTATCGGATGTCACCACAATTTTGTCAGCTAATTGTGCCGCAATTCCACCCATTTTTGGACGCTTGGTACGATCGCGATCGCCACCACAACCAAAAACACAAATCATTTTTCCCGGAATAAACGGTCGAGAAGCCTTCAACAAATTCTCCAAACTATCAGGAGTATGAGCATAATCCACAATTACACTAATATCCTGATTTGGCGAAATTTGTACTCGTTCCATTCTGCCCGGAACGCCCGCAAACGAAGGTAAAAACTCAGTAATTTTCCCTAGTTCCAAACCCAAATGTAACGCCGCACCCACAGCAGCCAACATATTGGATAAATTGTATTGACCAACCAAAGGCAAAGAAAATTGGGCATCACCAACCGGAGTATGCAAAACACCTTTAACCCCATTTGGTTGATACTGCAAATTATCCGCCCACAAATCAGCAGTTTGGTCTTGAGTGCTGTAACTCCAAACTTTCTCCGAACTCAGCTGTCCGATCAACCGTTTTCCGTAAGGGTCATCAGCATTGATAATTGCCCGACCTTTGAGATAATCAGGACTGAACAACAGCGCCTTAGCTGCAAAATAATCTTCCATATCCTTGTGAAAGTCGAGGTGATCCTGAGTCAAATTAGTGAACACCGCTACTTCAAAAGGACAATTCATCACCCGACCTTGGGCCAAAGCATGGGAACTAACTTCCATCACTGCCATTTGAGAACCAGCGGCTACAGCTGAAGCCAACTGTTCCTGCAACTCCACAGCAAAAGGCGTGGTATGAATTGCAGTTTGTTCAAAACCTTGCCAACGGACGTAAAGAGTTCCCATCAAAGCCGTAGGAATTTCAGTTTCTCTCAACAGAAACTCAATTAAATGAGTCGTAGTAGTTTTGCCATTAGTACCCGTCACACCAACCAGTTTTAACTTTTGGGCGGGATAATCATAAAAAGCTGCGGCAACTTGGGCGCAAGCTTGATTCATATCAGTAGCGGGAATGATGCAAGCTGCTTCCGCTGCCTTTTTTTGCGCTGCTGTGGGGGAAACCAAGGCGGCTATTGCGCCAGATGCGATCGCACTCGGCCAAAAATCTCCCCCATCAACCCTAGTTCCCGGCATTCCAATAAACAAATCTCCCGGTTTGCAAGCATGGGAATTAGTCGCCAACCCAGTCACCTCCGCATCCAAAGCCGGATGGTTAGGCGACTGCACAATATTGGGAACGCTTGCCAAAATTTCTCTCAGCTTCATGTCAGGAGCTCCTCACAAAGGGTATTGGGCTTTATTCTGAATCATTATTAACCAAATATTTCTGTAACATTTGCTCCAATTGGAAAACTGACCAACGCGGCGAAGGACGTGGCAGTTGTTCCTCCAACTGAGAGTCATTACCTCGCACCCGACACAAAACCGGAATTTCATATTGAAACGCCGCAAACCAATCATCGCGAGAAGTAATATCCCGCACCTCTAACTCTATTCCGTCCACCTGTTCCAGTTTCTCTTGCAAACCTTCGCACAAGTGACAACCAGGCTTGCTGTACAGAATTAATCGCATTTGCTTTTAGCAATGAAACCACAGCTAAACTCCGATCTTGCGCCAAGGGAAGTTCCACCTCCCAGATCCTCGTGGTTCCTCGTTCCCAGGTTCAACCTGGGAACGAAGAATAGAGGCTCTGCCTCTTGGTGCAATATCCGAATAAACACAGCTAAACATAAATCAAAATTTTAAGAAATAGTAAAATTTCGTTACCTGCTCGTGTTACATTTCTTGAAGCCCCTAGCATTAATACCTATAAGATCCTTAGCTTAAAAAACTCCGATCTCCGATAGGATTATGTGGATTTATGGGGTAAACTATTTAGTATAGAACATTAGCAGTAGGAAAAGTCAAAGGTTATCATGGTTCACACTCCAGAAACACGGTTACAAATCGAAGTTGACAAGCTTGACCTAGACGAATTAAATCAACGTTTTGAAAACGCCCATCCGAGAGAGATTTTGGCTTGGTGCGTAGCGAATCTACCCACTGGTTTTGTACAAACTAGTGCTTTTAACGTTGACGACTTAGTAATTACCGATATTCTCTATCGGGAACTCAAGCCAGCAAAACCAGTACCCGTGATGTTTTTGGAAACCTTGCACCATTTCCCCCAAACCTTAGAACTCGTCAAAAAAGCTACCGAAATTTACAACTTAGATCTCCGCACTTATAAAATTCCCGATATTAACACCCGTGAAGAATTCGCCAAAGTTCACGGCGAAGCACTTTGGGATACAGATATTCAAAAATTCCACTATTTGACCAAAATCGAACCTTTACAACGCGGTTTGGCAGAATTAGAAACAGTAGCTTGGATTACTGGTCGTCGTCGTGACCAAGCACCAACTCGCGCCACTATGCCTATCTTTGAAAAAGATATCAAAAATCGGATCAAAGTCAATCCTTTAGCTAACTGGACACGCAAACTAAGCTGGGCTTATGCTTTCGAGCATAAAATGATCTACAATCCTTTGCACGACCAAGGTTATCCCAGCATTGGCGACGAACCTATTACTACACCAGTTGCAGATGGAGAAGACGAACGCGCAGGTCGTTGGCGTGGAACTGGTAAAACTGAGTGTGGAATTCATATTTAGTTTGGTAATGGGTAGTTGGTAGTTGGTAGTGGGAAAGAGCATAATACTCAGATCTTGCACTAGGGGAGGTAGAACCTCCCAGATCCTCGTTACCGGGTTGAACCTGGTAACGAAAAATGGAGGCTCTGCCTCTTGGTGCAAGATTTGAGTAATACTTACTACTGACAACCTTCTACCCAAAGCTAAAAATGATTAAAGTTCTGCACTTATCTGACATTCACATGGGAAGCGGGTTTTCTCATGGGAAACTTAATCCGGTGACGGGTTTGAATACGCGGTTAGAAGATTTTGTGAGTACTTTGGAAAAGTGTATCGATCGCGCAATTTCCGAACCCGTCGATCTAGTATTATTTGGTGGTGATGCTTTTCCTGATGCTACGCCACCACCTTATGTAAAAGAAGCGTTTGCTAGTCAGTTTCGCCGCTTAGTTGATGCGGAAATTCCAACGGTTTTGTTAGTAGGAAATCATGACCAACATTCCCAAGGACAGGGAGGCGCAAGTTTAGGAATTTATCGGACTTTGGGAGTTCCTGGGTTTATTGTTGGGGATGCGATTAAAACTCACCGTATTCAAACTGCTAATGGTGCGGTTCAAGTTGTTACTTTACCTTGGATTACGCGATCGACTTTATTAACTCGACCAGAAACAGAAGGGTTATGTTTAGCTGAAGTTAACGAGTTATTGATAAAAAAATTAGAACCTGCTTTAGAAGGGGAAATTAGACGTTTAGACCCTAATTTACCGACAATTATGTTAGCGCATTTAATGGCCGATCGCGCCAGTTTAGGTGCGGAAAGGTTATTAGCTGTTGGTAAAGGTTTCACGATTCCATTATCTTTTTTAACTCGTCCTTGTTTTGATTATGTCGCTTTAGGTCACATTCATAAACACCAGAATTTAAACAAATCTAATGACCCGCCTATAGTTTACCCTGGAAGTATTGAAAGGGTAGATTTTAGCGAAGAAAAGGAAGATAAAGGTTATGTGATGATTCAGTTGGAAAAGGGGAATACTGAGTGGGAATTTTGCCCTTTACCTGTGCGGTGTTTTTGTACGATCGAAGTAGATGTATCGAAGGCTGAAGATCCGCAAGAGGTTATAATCAAGGCGATCGCCAAAAAAGAAATTAAAGATGCGGTAGTTAGGTTGATTTACAAATTGCGATCGGAACAATTAGACTTAATTGATACAGCATCTTTACACCAAGCTTTAACTGAAGCTCATACTTACACAATTCAAGCAGAATTAGTTAGTCAATTGGCAAAACCTCGTTTACCAGAACTAACTTCTAGTGCTACAATGACTCCTTTAGAAGCACTGAAAACTTATTTGGATAATCGAGAAGATTTGCGAGATATTGCTACAGAAATGATGGAAGCAGCGCAAAGATTATTAGGAGAAAATGAGGAAGCTTGGGAAGTTTCCGCAATGGAAACAGATGGTCAATTGCGATTTTTGTAATAAGCAAAATACCCAACTTTTTCAAGAAGTCGGGTATCTGTTGACTCTGTTATAATTCTGGTTCAATACCAGCTGCACGTAGTTGTGCTGCAAGACGTTCGACTCGTTGGCGTTCTTGTTCGACGATTTCGTTACCCCAAAGGAGTAAGTTACCTTCTTCATTCCACCAACGCAACCAAAAGTTATTGCGGTTTTCTCGACTTCCTCGCCAAACTCCTAAAAACAGCTGCATTTCTGGTATCCAAAAACGATTTTGTTCGTTGGCAGATTGCAGTTCATATTGTTTTTTATCGTTGAGACGATAAAATTCTAGGTTTCCGGTTTGAATGTCGAAAATTGCATAATTAAGAACTTGCAAAATGCGTTCGTAAAAGAAGAATTTACCAGGGGGATAGGTTTGTTTAATTGAATATTCGCTACCTTCGGTATCTGACAAAAATTCCATTACTATTGCCGGAATTTCGCCTTGAAGTCGGGGGGTGTAACTCCGATTTATTTCCTCACGGGAAACGGTGATGTGAGGAATGTAAGCCCAGTCTGGTGCTTTGACGACAATTTTGCCGTTGACGGTGGCACAAATGCCGTAGTTGGTACAGGTAAGGGCGGTGTCTGGTAATCTTCCAGAAAGTTGCAAACTCTCTGTTAGCGCCGCTGCTAGGGCAGGTTGATTAATGTTGTCCACTGGATCGTCTGGCAAAATGTAATCATCTGGCAGTTTTTCCCAGGCAATTTGGTAATTTGGGATGGTAGTGAGCATAGTTTTTTGCTCAAAAGTGCGATCGAATATTTTCTACTTTATCTTAATTAGTAAAATGGTGCGTTACGTTATCACTAACGCACCCTACAAGAAAAATGATAACTGGTGATGCTCATCCGTTGGCGAAAATAGAATCTGTGAGCATCAATTCTTTGCACTCCTGAGTCAAGTTCTAAATGTTGGCAATCATGTTTTTTTGCATATTCTATTAGCCATTGAAACAATTTTTTTCCGTAAGATTGCGATCGCACTACTTCATCCACAACCAAATCATCAACATACAAAAACTTTCCCCAAGCTAAACATTCAGAAATCCGAAATCCTGCTACAGCTACGACTCGATTTTCTGTTTCAATAAATGCTAACTTGTAACCTGAATTCATTTGCTGGTGGATGCGATCGACAAACTCTTCTCGCTGAAGATGTGGACGCAATTGAAACATTGTAGAAAAACAATTCAGAATTTGCTCATCCGATTCTGCTAATTGAATTACCATAAAGTTATGCCTGTAGTTTAATTTCTCAAAATTCGCCAAATATGAATCAATCTATAAATTCCCCATTCCGTTATGCGGGAGGTAAATTCTATGCCCGTCATCTCATCTTAAAACATATTCCTCTTCACTCGTACTATGTAGAACCTTTCGCTGGTGGAAGTTCGATATTTTTTGCTAAATCAAAAGTAGAAAACAATTGGCTTAACGATATTGATGAAGCACTAATAAATACATATTTAATCATTCGCGATCGACCTGAAGAATTAATCGATTTTTTGGCAGGAGAAGAAGCGACAAAAGAAAGACACACCTACTATAAAAATGAGTTTATCCCGCAAAACAAATTGGAAGCAGCTGCAAGATGGTTTTATCTGAATCGTACATCATATTCCGGCATAATGAAATTACAAAACTGCTATTGGGGATATGGTGATAAGTATAGTATGCGTCCTGAAAATTGGCCGAGAAATATTCGCCGCACTTCGGAAAAACTCCAAAATGTGAAAATTACTTGTTGGGATTTTGAGGAAGTTATAAAAACTGTACCCGATGATGCTTTTTTGTTTATCGATCCTCCTTATTTTAATGCCGATCAAGATAAATTTTACACTCATTCTTTTTCTCGAACCGATCACTATAGGTTATGTGAAATACTGAAAGAACACAAGAATAGATTTAAGTTTCTCATCACTTATGATAATAGCCCGGAAGTGAGAGATTTGTATGAATGGGCGACAGAAATGCACGATCGAGAATGGAATTACACAATTAATAGAACCGACGATCAGAAAAAGGGTCAGAAAAAAGCACAGAATTTTAAGGGTGAACGTTATAAAGGTAAAGAGGTGTTTATTTTGAATTATGATTCGATCGTCTTAAGTTTGTTGTAAAGACTTTAGTCTTTTTATTTGACAAGAAAACGACTAAAGTCGTTACAACGAACTAATCTTTTACTTCACTTCTACAGCACTAAATCGCCAGGTTAAAACAATTGATGCTACTGCTAAACCAAGTGCTAAACCCCACCAAAGTCCTACGCCTCCCAAACCTAATTTAAAACCTAGTAAATAGCCGCTAGTTAACCCAATACACCAATAAGCGAAAATGCCAATTAACACGGGTATTTTTGTATCTTTTAATCCTCGCAAAGCGCCGACAGCAGTAACTTGGATTCCATCAGCTATTTGAAAGAATGCAGCTACTCTAAGCAGTGCTTTTGCTTGGGTGACAACGGCAGTATTTGCGGGATTATTAATATCAAGATAAAGGGAAACTATTCTTTCAGGAATTAGCCAAAATAAAATGCCCATAAATGCCATGAATATTCCCCCCAAGCTAATACCAATATACCCTGCCAAACGTGCATTTTTGAGATTTTTTTGCCCTAATTCTTGTCCGACACGAACAGTAGTAGCGAAGGAAATTCCTAAAGCAACAGTGAAGGTTGTAGCTGCTGTTTGTAAGGCGATTTGATGTGCTGCTAAGGTAACTGTTCCTAACATTCCCATGATAAATGTTGTCACAGTAAATAATCCTGCTTCTACACCAGTTAACATACCAATTGGTAATCCTATATGCAACAATTGACCGAATACTTTTCTGTCAAATTGGTGAAGATTGTGAAATACATGATATTTTTTCAGAGTTGCTTCGCTTTTTATGTAAATTATTAAAGCGATCGCCATACTCCAAAAAGATAGCGTACTTCCCCAACCAATTCCCGCTAATCCTAATGCTGGTAATCCTAATTTACCAAACATCAAAACATAGTTAGCAGCGATGTTTAAGAAAGTACCACAAATGACAATTACCATAATTGGACGAGGTTGAGAAACCCCAGAAACAAAGTTTCTCAGTACTGCAAAAATTATAGCTGGTAAAAAGCCATAAGCGATCGCTTGCAAATACTCTTCAGTTAATTCTAAAGTGCTGGCATCTTGTCCAAATAATAACAAAAGTGATTTCCCATGAAAAATGATTAAACTAAGGGGAATTCCCAAAATAATTGCTAACCACAAACCTTGGCGTACTACACATTCTACCATCTTGGTTTGATTCGCACCGTAAGCTTCTGCTACTAAAGGACTAACCGCAGCCACAATTGCTGAACTAACAAGTAGTAAGATGGTAAAAGAAACAGAACCTAAGCCGCCAGCAGCTATTATTTGACTTCCTAATAAGCCCATCATTACTGTATCAACAAAGGTAGTTAAACTCTGAGCTAATTGTGCTGCTGCTAAAGGAATTCCTAACCGTAGGTTTGCCCTAGTTTCTGAAATAATCGAGGATTTTTGGAGAGTATACATCGTGCATTTTGATTAACTACTCCTGCACACCAAATTTTATGCTAATAATTTTAGTCTTACCACCAATACAGGTGGAATTTCGCTAAAATTACTACCCCAAACAAGTAAATAGTCATTTGGGTAATTGGCTGGAAATGCAGGTTCCTCTAATCCATTTAACACAAATCCGACTCGAAAAGCTTCACCCAAAAGTAGATGAATTGGGCGATGAAAATAGAGATGGGGTTTTGGTTGATTGCGAAGTGCTAATCCGTAGGTAATAGTTGGCTGCAAATATTTTGATACTTTGATAGAATAGTCAGTTTTTATTTCACCATCGCTTTCTGTTTCTTCGGCAACCATACTAATATGAGGGTTGTTAAAACAAGGGTGCATGACAGAAAAAACAAAGCAACCTTGAGGTTTTAGTAATTTAGTTAGCGCCCGGAATAAAGGCGCAATTTCTGCCATATCCATTAACGCCATTGCAGATATAGCAGCATCAAAACTGTTTTCACCTAAGCTTAATAAAGCTGTTTCATCAGTAGCATCTATGACATGATAAGCGATCGCATCTTGCACTTGAGTTCGTTCAACAGCGCAAGCGATTAACTGTTCGGAAAAGTCAATTCCTACTACTTTTGCGCCCAAACTTGCTAATCTGCGGCTAAATATTCCATTTCCACAACCGATATCTAAAATGCGATCGCCTTCTTTGACTTCCAGCAATTTTTCTGTAGCCAGACGAACTAACAAGCGATGAAAATCATTACCATCATCCCCCATTTTGGCATCCCAAACTGAAGCATTGGTATTCCAAGAAACCTGAGTTTCCCGATTCCAATCTTTAGGGGAATCAGTATTTATAGGTTGTTCGTTGTTCATTGTATTAGTCTGGAAACTCCAGAAATTAAATCATCAATGCCAACTTTAACTCAATTTATTCCAACCAAGTATCTGCATGATAATTTTCTAATTCTAAGCCGGAATCAAGAGTAATTTCATCAGCGATATAAGCCATTCCAGAAATACTAACATTAGAAGGTACTTCGTAAGAAAGTCCACTATGAGCACCGCCTAAATATTGTTCCCCATCAAACTGAGCAAACCAATAATTTGATTCGCCTTGATGTTTAGAATGAATGACAATATCTTTCCATCCGTAACTCGTTTGTTCGGTGACAATAATCGGCGCAGCACCATATCCAAGGTGTGAAACTAAGCGATAACCTTTGCCTTCGGGTTGGAAAATTAGGATGGGATATTCCTTAGTATTACTAGCATTAGCATTGACTAAGTAAACAATTACTTCGTATTTTCCATCATTGTTTAAATCAACTCGATTGTAATAGTAGCGAGTTAAGTTGGTTTCAGAAGAAAGCGATCGCACGATCGCTCTTTCCAACGCTAAATCCCGACTATTTTCGGAAAGTACATACCAAATTTGACTTAAATCTATGCTTCTCACTACAGGTAGATGTTGATGCGCTACTGCTAGTAAAATTTTGCTCAGAGTATCCCAAGTTTCAAACCCAACAATTCCATCAACTGTAATCCCAATTCGCCGTTGAAAATGTCTCACCGCCCACTCAGTTACAGAAGTGAAAACGCCATCAATTGGACTATCATAAAGATAATCGCCAGTTTTTAACAAAGCTTTTTGTAACGCTTTGACAATTTCTCCCTTACTACCTCTTTTCAGCTTAGGCAAATGAATCGGAGATCCAGCATAAAGTGCTTGCCAAGTGTAGATATCTACCACCCCATTTACTGGTAAAAACATCACTTCTTGGAACTCTTCTACCAGCATTTTCATCGCTCGATCGAACTTGCCTTTATGTAATTTTGAATTGTGAAATTGACGTTCAGCTTGACGGTTTCCTAGTAGTGCTTTCCAACGTAGCAATAACTTTTGTAGTTCTACTACTTCAGAACCGCTAGAACCTAATTTCAGAGTCGGTTTGTATTGAAAAATATTGCCCAAAACTAAAACGTAACCTTGCTCAGAAGAGTCGGAAAACATAGTCAATCTCCTTTTCACCATGTATCTTCAGGACTTAATTGCCAGATTCTTTCCAAAAGTTGAACTCTTTGTCGCCACACAAAAGCACGATATTGTTGGTAAGCAGTCACCCCGATAAATAGAACAAGAGGGACAATTCCTACTGGAGGAATAGAAATTGTGTTTCCTTCAACTAAATTTAAAGAATTTGCTTGAGAGAAACCCACAACTTGTTGAGTCTGTAGATTAGTTGAGTTATTAAATTGAGGGAAAGCTTCAGAAAAATCAGAATATTTAGATTGCATAATTTATCTCCTCAACAGTCTAATATTTTTGTGTTTTTATTTTGTCTGGTGCATCAGTTAAGCTTTTTCATAATGCACCTTATTTGAGAGTTAAAATTTTTGTCTTAAACAACGATCGTTAAACTGATGTCCTAAATATTTGATTGAACAGTTAAACAAACAAATTCCTTTGTTATCTTGGCTGCTGAAACTGAACACCTGTAAATTTATATGTAAATCGGGAAAAAGTAGGGAAGAACTCTCACTAGGAGCCAGTTGTGGCAAAGTAAATATAAAACTACAGCAGTTAATTATGACTCCTTGTGTACACACTCTCTGGCAAGATTTAATTTCCATCCGGGAAACAACTCCTCTGATTCATAACATCACCAACTACGTAGTGATGAATAATACCGCTAATGCCCTATTAGCTTTAGGTGCTTCTCCGGTAATGGCACACGCCTTAAATGAAGTAGAAGAAATGGTGAACTTAGCAGCAGCTTTAGTCATCAACATTGGCACCTTAAATGATGATTGGATTGCCGCAATGGAAACAGCAATGTTATTTGCGAAACAACAGAAAAAACCGATAATATTCGATCCAGTGGGTGCAGGTGCCACAAACTATCGCACAGAAACTACAAGGAAATTATTAAATATAGCTACACCAACAGTAATTCGTGGTAATGCTAGTGAAATTGCTGCTATTTCTAATCAAAACATCACCACTAAAGGAGTAGACAGCACCCAAGATTCCCAAACAGTTGTGAGAGTTGCCCAAACTTTAGCAAACCTTTATCAATGCACGATCGTTATTAGTGGAGCAGTTGATTTTATTGTTAGTAAAGAGCGAATTTTTCAGATAAAAAATGGGCATCCACTGATGACAAAAGTTACCGGAATGGGTTGTACTGCTACTGCCTTAACTGGCGCTTTTCTGGCAGTTAATTCCGATGCTACTATTGCCGCTACTCATGCGATCGCAGTCATGGGAATTGCCGGAGAAATAGCTGCCGAAAAATCTGCTGGTCCCGGTACTTTGCAACTCAACTTTTTAGATGCTTTATATAACTTAAAAGCAGAAGATATCGCCAATCGGTTAAAATTAACTCAATTTAATTATTAATTACCCTTTAAACAAATTACAAAACACCTTCTCTTTCCTCTGTGTCTCTGTGGTTCAAAAAAACTCTATGCCTCATGTAATTGCTGTTGATATTGGCACGACAAGCACTAAATCAGTTTTATTCACCGAAACTGGAGAAATGGTGCAAAGAGCGGCTATTGATTATCCTTTACTAACACCAATTCCCGAAGCAGCAGAACAAGAACCAGAAGCAATATTTTCCGCAGTAATTACTACAGTGCAACAAGTTGTTGAAGCTAGTAAAATTAATCCTGCTGAGATTTTATGCCTGTCTTTTAGTTCAGCGATGCACAGTTTAATTGCTGTAGATAGTCAAGGTAAATTATTAACTAAAAGTATTACTTGGGCAGATAATCGCAGTGCTAAATGGGCGGAAATAGTGCAAAAAGAGAAAGGGGGGAAGGAAATTTATCTCCGCACGGGAACTCCCATTCATCCGATGTCGCCTTTGATTAAAATTATTTGGTTGCGAGAAGAACACCCAGAAATTTTTGCGAATACGGCTAAGTTTATTTCGATTAAAGAGTATATTTTCTATCAATTGTTTGGCGAGTATGTGGTCGATCGCTCTATTGCTTCGACAACAGGTTTACTGAATTTAAAAGAGTTAAATTGGGATCGAGAAGCACTGGAACTCGCCAACATTACAGAAAGTAATTTATCACGATTAGTACCAACAACATATATTTTTCAATCTTTGCGGGAAGAATACGCTTTAGTAATGGGAATTCCGTCACATATTCCTACAGTAATTGGTGCTGCTGATGGGGTACTTTCTAATTTGGGAGTAGGCGCGATCGCACCGGGAATAGTTGCCGTAACTGTGGGTACAAGTGGCGCAATTCGAGTTGTGGTAAATCAACCAACTTGCGACCCTCAACAGCGATTGTTTTGCTATGCTTTAACTGATAATTATTGGGTAATTGGTGGCGCAGTTAATAACGGTGGGATTATTTTACGCTGGATACGCGATCGCTTAGCAGACGCGGAAGTATTAACTGCAAAAACGCTCAAACAAGACCCTTATGATATGTTAACTGCGATCGCGCAAACCGTACCAGCGGGAGCCGAAGGATTAATATTTCATCCTTATTTAACCGGAGAGCGATCGCCAATTTGGGATGCTAATGCTAGGGGTAGTTTTTTTGGACTTTCCCTGCGTCACACCAAAGCACATTTAGTGCGTGCCATGTTAGAAGGAGTTGTCTATAACTTATACTTAGTTTTACAAGCTTTAGAAGATTTTGCTGGGGAAATTAACAGCATTCGCGCCTCTGGTGGTTTTGCTAACTCTTGTTTATGGAGACAAATATTAGCCGATGTTTTTAATCAACCAGTCAGCGTTCCTGAAGTCTATGAAAGTTCTAGTTTTGGTGCTGCAATTTTGGGACTTTATGCCTTGAAAAAAATTACCAATTTAGAGCAAGTTTCCCAAGAAATTAGTTTAACTTACCATCATCAACCGATCGAGCAAAACGTAGCCATTTACCAAAAAATTATCCCCCTCTATTCCCGAATTTTAGAGAAATTTAAAGAAGAATATGCCGAAATTTCTCAATTACAAAAGGAAAATTAAATCGATAAAATAGCTATATTTACAAAAATATTTCGTTTACAATAAATCGGTTTCTGTTAAGCCTGCTATTTTCATCAAAGCTTTTAATGTCCCTATTTTTAAATCTTTATTACTATGAACGGGAATAGATAAAATCTCATTTACTTCATCGTTTTGATAAATGTAATGGCTGGCGGTAATTCGTTTTAAAAACCATCCTCTTTGCTCGACTATTTTACACAGCTTTTTCCCAGATATCGACTTCATACTAAAATTTCTACTACTTTTTCTGAGTCGTTACTAACCTGAATCTCGTTAGCAACTTCTAACCAACCCCGAATAGCATCTTGTAAGTTAAAGATAACTTCTTCATAAGTATCACCTTCAGTAATACATCCCGGCAAAGCGGGAACTTCTGCCCAATACCCTCCTTCTTCAGCAGGGTGTATAATTGCTTTTATTTTCATGTTTCTGTTTAGAAAAATCCAAGTTTTCTTGATTATAGCAATTAAGTGCTATATAAGATAGATGCCCAACTTCTTCAAGAAATTGGATCTCTATCTGTGTAGCGAATTCATATATTATTGTGCTGATTCTGGATCGATTGTTGAGTTGTTTTAAATAAATCTAAAACAACTTGAATTGAGCAAGCTATTCCTAATAAAATCATTAACATTACTGGCGAAAGTTGAGATCCTGCGATCGCAATAATCAAAATAAATGCGGCAGAACCTAGACGGTAAGCAGCTAAAATTTTCCGTTTTTTAACTGTGCCTAAAGTGCAGGTAATCAGATGGATAATTGCTAGGGAAACTAGGCAGATAATTAGAGAAATGCAAATAAACCATCTCTCTTCACCTGGTAATATTGTGCTTTTTTTAGCGGAAACAATTATGTGTTCTACTCCTACTCCAGTACCTGCAATTCCAATTGCTAAAGGGAGATGAGAATATAACCAAAGTAAAGCTATTCCCATTTTACCAGTACCCATTGCTCGTAAGGGAGAACCATCTACACTATCAAAATAAATCCACCACAAACAAAAGGCAATTAGCATTCCTAATAAGGCGACAGCAGCTGATGCTATACCCCATTGTAATTGGGCGACTCCTCTAACTACAGCTATTACTGCTTCACCTAAAACAATGATGGTAAACAATCCTAAACGTTCGGGAATATGGGAAAAATTGGGGGGAATTTGGGCGACTAATTTTCCAGCTGTTAGGGGTGTAGAAAAATCAATAATTAACGCTATTATCCAAAGTGGAAATCGCCAAGGAACTGGGATAAAACTTGATATTAACCAGATAGCAGCGGCGATGCCAAAACCTTTGGCGTACCAGTTAGTTAATCTCCTGGCTACGGGGATAAAATGTCCGGCGCAAAGATATTGAAAAATTAAAATGCTTCTAACAGCTACGTAGGAAAGGGCAAAGGCGACGGAGTTTTTTCCTAATCCGTCATGGACGTTGACTGCTAGGATAGCGATCGCTACCATTTGCAGTAATGTTAGCAGTCGATGAGGAATATTTTCTGTGTCAAATCTGGTAGCATAAAATGTTGCGCCTACCCACGACCACCAAATTGGGACAAACATTAATACATAGCTAAAAAAGCCGGAAACTGTGAGATGTTCGTGTAAATAATGGGCGACTTCGGCGATCGCAGCCACAAAGATTAAATCGTAAAATAGTTCTAGCCAACTAGCACGTTTTTCTTTGTCCTCTTCGCCACTCAGTAAATATGGTGGTCGCCATAAGCTTTTCAACATTTTTGGTTCTCCCTGCTTTCCCAAAACAATTTTAGTCAGTAAAGCTGCGAAACTTTTGTTATTAGGATATCACTTTGGCAGAGGGATTTTATATTCATTTCTCAACCAAAATTTGCTGCTGTTGATTCATGGGAATTTCAATGATAAATTCCGTACATTTTCCCAATTCTGATTCGCAGGTTAGCAATCCACCATGCTTTTCTACTACAATTTGGTAACTAATAGATAAACCCAAACCTGTACCTTTACCTACAGGTTTAGTGGTAAAAAATGGATCGAATAACCGCTTTTTTGCTTCGGGACTAATGCCTGGGCCATTATCAGCAATTTTGATTAAAACTCGCTGGGCATTTTCTTTAGTTCCTTCGCCAATGACTGCGGTACAAATTTTAATAATACTGGGATTGTTCAAAATTTCTTGTTGCGATCGTTCTTCATTGTAACTATCTAAGGCATCGATCGCATTAGTAATAATATTCATAAATACTTGATTGAGTTGTCCGGCGTAACATTCAATTTGGGGCAATTTTCCATATTCTTTAATTACTTCAATGGCAGGATGATTGGGTTTAGCTTTTAAGCGATTTTGGAGAATTAATAATGTGTTATCTATACCTTCGTGAATATCAACTGCTTTCATATCTGCTTCATCAAAGCGGGAAAAATTGCGGAGACTTAACACAATTTGCCTGATCCGTTCTGCGCCGATTCTCATAGAAGATAAGATTTTTGGTAAGTCAGCAATTAAAAAATCTATTTCACTAGTTTCATAGTAATCTTGAATCTCTGATGTCGGATTTGGATAGTAACGCTGATAAAGATTAATCAGTTCAATTAGTTCTTGAATATAGTCATCTACATGAGACAAATTGCCATAAATAAAGTTGACTGGGTTATTAATTTCATGGGCTACTCCGGCGACTAATTGACCTAAACTTGACATTTTTTCTGTTTGAATAAGTTGGGTTTGAGTTTTTTGTAATTCTTCTAATGTTTGCTTTAATTGATTAGCTTTTTCTCCTTCTCTAACTGCTAGTTGATGTATCGCTGCTTCGGCTTGTTTGCGTTGAGTGATATCGTTGTTAATTTCCAACATGGCGATCGCATTTCCTCTCTCATCTCTTTGTAAAGTCCAACGACTTTCCACAGTAATTTGCGTCCCATCTTTCTTAGTATGAATTAACTCCCCTTCCCAGTATCCATTTTCCAAAAATTCCCGAAAAACTTCTTCACGAGATTTGGGGAAAATAGTTTGCAATAATATATGTGTATACTGACCAACACACTCAGACCTTTTCCAACCATAAAGCCTTTCTGCGCCTTGATTCCAATAATTAATTCTGTTTTCTAAGTCACGAATAATAATGCTATCATTAGCTAAATCCAATATTTGCATATTTTTCTGTAAATCTTGCAGCGTTTCTCGCAGTTGTTTCGCTTGTAATGTGCGTTCAGAAACTAATTTTTCTACTTCATAAGTGCGAATTAATGAATTCAGTAAATAAGCCGTAAAAAGTCCAGTTAAAATTAAACCAATAACCAGCGTTACCCAGGATCTCCAAAAAGCTTGGATGCCCACATATTCACCTTGGGGAATTAACAGAATTGACCATTGGCGATCGGCAACATTAAGGTTACGAATACAGAAATTGTTAGCACAAAAAAACTGGGTATTGATTTTGTCTGGTAATTTAGCATTAATATCAGTTATTATTTGCTTTTTATTCGACTGATAATAAGACAAAAAACGCTCCTTATTAGAAGCAGAATTATCTACTAAATAAAAGTCGATATTATTTAACTGCACTCCTGCTAAAGCAGGTTTGACAATATCAGAAATTTGAAAAACTGCTGTTGTAACTCCTTGGAAATTTTCCCGGTGTGATTCTAAAGTATCCAGAGTAGTCTTCCGGTTGTAAATAGGTTGAAATGTTAAAAAGCCAAGTTGTTTGGTAGTAAAAATCTTGATTCGTTCTGTAGCCGCCATTTTTCCTGTATCTCTGGCCTTTTCTAACGTGATACGCCGGGAGGATTCAGAATTTAAATCGAAGCCTAAAGCCCCAGCTTGGCTTTGTCGAGATTCTATGTAAGTTACAGGAAAATATTCTGGGCGGTCTTTGGCTCTGAGTATTTGACCGATCGCTCCCCGTTCTATAATCTCAAAGTTAGGATAACCTTCAGCCCGAATAGTTTGCTCGTAAGTTTTTCGTTCTGCTGCTGATACCCGACGCGACCAACTAAAAGCTAAAATCCCTGGATATCTGTCCATGAAATCTTGCACAAAAGTGGTAAATTCTTGGCGATCGACACTTTCTGATGCAGCATAGAAGCTACGAGTAGCGCGAAGCATTCCCAAGTTATTATCGATACTTTGTTCCAGTGCAGTAGTTAACTTATCTGCTTGGTTTTTGAATTCCGCACGGTGGGTATCCTTTTCCCATCTTGCTACAATCAGGGCGGCAACAATTGAGAGGAGAGTTCCCACACTCAAGATTAACCACGCAGGAGTGAAACGACGCTTTTTTCGTGAAGCCATATAGATGAGTTTTTTGTTTGTAAATACTATTTTGTATGAAAATTTATTAATATGTAATCAGTAAAAACGCCAGATTTAGTTAAATTAGGCTAACTAAAACAATTAAACCTATGTAAGTAAAATAATCTAAATTTGGTAGTTAAATTTTACCCGGCGATAGATTGACAATATGGCAAGATGGGAAAAGAGTTTACTAAGTTCGCTACTAGATGACTTCAACCGATCCTTTGTTAAAATCAGCACTGCAACACCTCCGGGAGTTACGAAAAACTCTGTTGCGCCTTCACAAAGCGTTACTCGACTCGGAACGAGTAGAATACGAACAGTTGCACGGACGCATTAAGTCAAGCAACGAGTTTTTTCAATTGGTGATTGGCGATGAATGGTTTAGCTGGCTGCGTCCAATTTCTCAATTTATTGTCCAAATTGATGAGTTTTTGGCTTCTAAGGAACCTGTGACTTTAAATGAAGCTAATCAACTTTTAGAACAAGCAAGGGTTTTGATTCAACCTTGCTCAGAAGGAACTAGGTTAGAAAAGCAGTATTATCGTGCTATTCAACGCGATCCTGACATTGCTTTCATGAGTGCGGAAGTGACAAAAATTTTGGCAAAGTAGTTTGCTGAGGCGTGGGGGAGACGAAGGGATGTAGGGACGTAGGGATAATTCATGAATTATCCCTACCACATTCAATAAAAAAGCCTGGAGGCATGAATTCCAGGCTTTTTCTGTTAGTGTGTGTGTGAGGAGCAATACGAAACTTACTTTTATATTGGCTGATTGAGTTGTCAGAACTATGACGGTGGTACGTCAATCTGATGAACTTATTTCTGGGCTAGGCTTCTCCAGAAGTTGTGGTTTTCGAGCTATCTTAAAGCAATAACCCGATTCACAAGCTTATGTCTGATTCTCTTTCTCTGCGCGATCGCTATTTCGCTTTAATTGATGAGATTGTCCAAACTACCTTGAAGGGAAAAATTCGCTCGAAACAGCAGGTTTATCAGATGTTGCTGCGTGGTATTGCTGCGGGAACGGGAGAAATTTTTGAGCAATGTTTGAGCGATCGTGTTAATGTCACACAGTCGGAAATTGACAATCCTACGGATGAACTGACGCAAGCAAAAGCAACTCGCAGTTTGCGGGCTCTGCAAACAGTTCAAGGAGAATGGGAAAGGTATCAGCAGGAAAATCGGGTGGCTTCGGCGATCGCTACGGCTACCACTGCTATTGTAAATTCTGAACCTGACAACCGATTAATTGCTTTGTTGCAAGCGATCGATCCCAATCAAGCTCAACCTCTAAATTTAGACCAAATTCAGCAGTTAACAACTTCTCTGCAAAAAGAAGCACAAAACGCTTCCGATTCTGAACTAAATGAGCAACTTCAGCAATTAGCTTTAGGTTTGACTGAAGGTTTAAAATCTTGGGGTAAGTTACAAGAACATTTAGTTAGCTGGATTTACGATCAAAGTCGCGGAAAATTAGGTTTTGAAGGTGTTCCTGGGGAAAGTGGCCCTTGGAGTTTATGGGCATCTTTAGTAGATAATCCCTTACCTAAAAGGCTATTTCAAAGTTTAGCATTAAATCAGTCTGTCACCGAAGCTGTTACTCGACAAAATGTAGAAATTTCGGCTTTTGTGGAATTAGCGGTAATTTTACAATGTTTACAAAGAGGTTTGGTTAATTGGTTTGACAAACTGGTTTATGATGCTAAATTTGGCGCAAAGCTTTCGATTTCTACTTTTATTACTTTTGCGTTAATTTGGTCGCAGTTAGCCAGTGCTTTTAGTTCGAGAAATGTTTTAAGTAATGGTTGTTTTCAAGTAACTTTGCAAATTCTCCGAACTTTCGCGCAACAGAATTACTTTCCTTTGTATGGCGGGATTTTTGCTTCTTTTAGTGGCGATTATTTGCGATCGGCAATTAGTTATTTAGATGAACCTTTGCGAAGGGTTGAGGGTACGCAAGAAAAAGCCAGAATTTTAACTTTGTTGGGTTATTCTTTAGCTGCGATCGGACAATACGATCGAGCAATTTCATTCCACGAACAAGCTTTGGTAATCGCACGTTCGGCAGAAGATCGAGGTTGCGAAATTGCCAATTTTAATCATATTAGTCGAATCTATGTTGCACAGAAAAATTACTCGGAAGCGATTAGTTACAGTCAAAGGGCGTTGATTTTAAGTCGGCAAAGTGGCGATCGATTGGGAGAAGCTAATGCTTTAGCAAATCTCGGTTACAGCGAAGTTTTTCAAGCTCAAGAATTAGATAGATTAAACACCGAAGTTTATGAGGGAGCAATTAATTATTTGCAGCAAGGTTTAGACTTATTAGAAAGATTGAGCGATAGCTATTTAGCTGGTTATACAATCCAACAAAGTAAAGCTTTTTGTTGTACAAGTTTGGGAATTGCTTATATAGTTTTATCGCAACCTCAAGCCGCTATTTCGTTTTTAGAAACTGGCTATCAAGCGGCGGGAATTTCAGGAGATTTGTACTTACAAGGGCTAAATTTGGCTTATTTAGCTGAAGCTAATTATAGTTTGCAGGAGACAGAAAAAGCAATTTACTTTGGTGCTGTAGGGATGTATCTTTTAGAGCGTATTTCTTCTCCGCAATGGCGACAAGTAGCAGGATTACTCACAATTATTAAAGGGCAAATTGGTGCGGATGCTTTCCAAAGTTTGCTGGAAAAGAATCGATCGCAATTTCTCCGACAAATAGGGGTAGATGGATATGATTACATCCCACAATTATTGACAGAATACCAAGGTTCATAATTGAGGTGAAGTAAATATGGAAAATAATTTTGCTGAAGCGATCGCTTTTTACCAAAAGTCTATTGACTTAAACCCTCAAGATTGGGAAGCTTATAAAAATCTGGCTAATCTCTGGGCAATTAATGGGAATTTAGAACAGGCAATTACTTGTTACCAAAAAGTTATTTACTTAAATCCCAATTTAGCCGAAGTACATAATAATTTGGGGAATTGCTTTTTAGCGAAGAATCAGCTGGAAGATGCGATCGCAGCTTATCAAAACGCTGTTACGCTAAATCCTAAATACCCAGAAGCTTTCTATAATTTGGGTAATGCTTGCAAAGCTAAAGGTGATTTAGCAACAGCAAAAATTAATTACCAAAAAACCATCTCTTTAAAACCCAACTTTCCCGAAGTTCATAATAACTTAGGTTTGGTTTTGCAAGAAGAAGGTTATCTTGCAGAAGCGATTAATTGTTACGAACAAGCAATTAGATTAAATCCCGAATATGCAGAAGCGCATAACAATTTAGGTAACGCTTTTGAAGAAGAGAAAAATCTAGAAAAAGCGATTGCTTGTTATCAGCAATCTTTAGCGTTAAATCCCAATTATATTGATGCTTATAACAACTTAGGTAATGTATTGCTAAGTCAGGGAAAAGCGGAAGAAGCGATCGCTTGTTACCAAAAAGCTTTAGAATTAAATCCTAACTACGTGCAAGCACATTATAATTATGCTAACGCCCTGAAATATCAAGATAAATGGGATGAAGCGATCGCCCAATTAGAGTATACTTTAACTTTAGAACCCAACTTTGCCGAAGCTCATAAAAATTTAGGCATCAGTTTATTAATTAAAGGAGAATTTGCCAGAGGATTTGCCGAATATGAATGGCGTTGGCATACTAAAGAATATCGCAAAATTGCCTCTTTTCAACCACTTTGGCATCAGGGAGATTTACAAGCTAAAAAAATTCTCCTTCTTTGCGAACAAGGTTTTGGCGATAACATTCATTTTATCCGATATGCCCCTTTAATTGCTCAACAAGGCGCACATATAACATTAGCTTGCTACGAAGAATTGTACCGCTTATTTAGCACCGTTCCCGGAGTTGAAGAAATAGTAACTTCGGGAACAACAGTTGAATATGATTATTGTGCGGCAACCATGAGTTTACCCTATTTGATGGGAACTACTGCCGAAACAATTCCCGCAAATATTCCCTATTTATTCCCTCCAAAAACCACTTCGATTATTTTAGAAGCACCTCCAGAAACTTATTTAAAAATTGGCATAGTTTGGGCGGGAAATCCTGGTAATACGAACGATCGCAATCGTTCTTGTAGTTTACTAAATTTCCTGCCACTTTTGGACATTCCAGGCATTGCTTTTTATAGTTTGCAAAAAGGTGCGAAAGCTCAAGATTTAACAGCGTTGAATTTAACCAGTAAGATTCAAGATATAGGCGAAAAAATTACAGACTTTGCTGATACTGCGGCAACAATCAACCAACTAGATTTGGTAATATGTGTAGATACATCAGTTGCACATTTAGCAGGCGCAATGGGCAAAACTGTCTGGGTTTTGTTATCGAAAGTAGCTGATTGGCGATGGATGTTAGAAGGGGAAAATAACCCTTGGTATCCAACGTTGCGCTTATTTCGTCAAACTAATTTAGGAGATTGGCAACCTGTATTTCAAAAAGTAGCTTTAGAGTTAGAAAAAATGATTTCAGAGTTAAAAAATAAAGAGATGGAAAATAAATCAACTGAACAAATTTTACTTCCAGCTAGTGGATTTAATAAATTAAAAAAATGCCGTCACGGAGTTTTACTTTATAACATTAACGATTTGGAAGTCGGTAAATCTCTGGAAGCTTACGGTGAATATAAAGAAGGCGAAATTGAACTTCTACAACAAATCATTAAACCTCAAGACTTAGTATTAGAAGTTGGGACAAATATCGGCGTTCATACAGTTTACTTTGCTCAAGCTGTTGGGGAACAAGGAACAGTTTTAGCCTTTGAACCGCAAAGAGTGATTTTTCAAAATCTCTGTGCTAATTTAGCAATTAATAGCATTACTAATACTTACTGTTATAATGTGGCAGTTAGCGATACATTTTCGACGATAAATTTACCTATATTAGATTATAGCAAACCCCAGGATTTTAGTAAATTAGATATTAGCGAAAATGGGGAAAGCGAACTTGCTCAAACTATTACACTTGATAGTTTAAATTTGCCCCATTGTCGCTTAATTAAAATAGATGTATCGGGAATGGAGTTGGCTGTTTTGCAAGGTGCAATTAATACAATTAAATCGTTACATCCAATTCTTTACATTAACTATCAACCTAAAAATGATAAAAGCTTAATAAATTTTCTCGTTGAGAATGGTTATAAATTATATTGGCATAAAGTTTTAATTTATAACCCAAATAACTATTTAGAAAATCCCGAAAATGTTTTTGGTAAGGCTGAATCCAATAGTATTTTCTGTATTCCCTCGAACTTGGAATTAGAATTAAAATCAGATAAACTGAAACCAGTTAATGTTAATAAATAGGAGCATGGGATAATGACGACTACAGAAATAACTAAAGAATTACCGATTCCGGCGCACTTTGATGCTAGTAAAGTCGGAGAAGTTTGGCGAGTACCTTACCAAGAAAGAGCAGCAGCGGCAAGAAGTTGGGCGAAACAACATAATATTACGCCTGCATTTACAGATAAAAAGCGTATTTGTTTGTTAATTATCGACTCCCAAAATACTTTTTGTATTCCTGAATTTGAATTATTTGTAGCTGGGCGTTCTGGTAAAGGCGCAGTTGAAGATAATATTAGATTATGCGAATTTATTTACCGAAATTTGGGTGTGATTAGTACGATCGCACCCACAATGGACACCCACACAGCAATGCAAATTTTTCACGCCGTCTTTTGGGTAAATGCAGCAGGAGAACACCCCACACCAGCAACCATTATTACTCTTGATGACCTAAAAAATGGAGTTTGGCAAGTTAATCCAGCAGTTGCTTACAACATCGCCAATAACGATTACGAAAAATTACAACAACACGCCTTTCACTATGTAAACAAACTGAGTGCAGAAGGCAAATATCCCTTAACAGTTTGGCCCTATCATTCTATGTTAGGTGGAATAGGTCACGCCTTAGTTTCCGCAGTGGAAGAAGCGATATTTTTCCACAATATTGCTAGATATAGTCAAGGCATTTTTGAGCTTAAAGGTAACAACCCTTTAACAGAAAATTACTCAGTGTTACGTGCTGAGGTTTTAGAAGATTTTAATGGTCAACCTATCGCCCAGAAAAATGTAAACTTAATTAAGCAACTTTTGGAATTCGATGCTGTAATAGTGGCAGGACAGGCGAAAAGTCACTGCGTTGCTTGGACGGTGGATGACTTGCTGACAGAAATTAAGGAAAAAGACCCGAAACTTGCCAGAAAAGTCTACCTATTGGAAGATTGTACTTCTCCAGCAGTGATTCCGGGAGTAATTGATTTTACAGAACAAGCAGATGCAGCTTTTCAAAAGTTTGCAGATGCCGGAATGCAGGTTGTAAAATCTACAGATGCGATCGGCAATTGGTTAGAGTAAGAAGACAAACAAGCTGCCTAACCTGCCGCAAATAGAAATTACAAGCTAATCAACTGTGGCAAACACAGAGTTGGCGATCGATTAAGTTGCGCCAGTGGTTTCAATACAGGTTGTTATTACAGATGGGATGGATGGAAAATCCTTCTGGGTGCTTGAAGGGCTGAGTTACATCAGCCCTTATTTAATTAATGGTAAAATGAAATTCTCGGTCAACCATGCAAAAAAGGGAACCAAAGTAAGATGACAATAGTCAGATCTATTTGTCATCCTAAATTTATAGAGTGCAACTAAATCTCTACTGTCTAGTTTTAGCTCGAAATTAGTTTGAGGAATAGCTGGACTAGCTATATAAGTCAACAACCGAAACTTTCTTACCAAAAAGTAAATCAGTAACTAGAGAACAGCCAAATGAACTTAAAAACTATAGCAATTACTACCTTGCTGATTGGTTTAGGGTTAACTCAGCCATTGTCTGCGAAAACTATAGAAGATGCTAAACCAATCAAAAACGATTTGTCAAATTTTAGCTCGCCCAATACCAACGCCAAACAGTTGTACATACGGATAGGTCCTCGATCGGATTATTGGGATTATTACGATCGCGATCCGCTGTCTTTGACTTTGGGTATTTTGTTTGGCAATCCCTACTACAATTACTATTATCCCTACTATTCGGGTTATGGGTTTTATAGCGATCGCTACTACCGTTACTATAGTCCTTACTATGACGGTTATAGGTTTTATGGCGATCGCTACTACGGAAGGCGCTATCGTCGAGATTACAACAATAGACGAGATTACAACGATAGACGAGATTACAACAATAGACGAGATTACAACAATAGACGAGATTACAACGATAGACGTTACCCTGTGAATAATCGATCTTTCAACTATTTACAACCCGGAACTTACACCCCACCAACAACAGTCAATCCATCCATCAGAAACTTTCCAACTAATAACTTCTCAACCTTTGAAAGAACTCCTTCTCGGAGAGATTCGTCTTGGAGAAATAACTCACCAAGAACAGATTTTTCATCACCCAATAGAAGGAACTCAGGTTCTAGTTTCTCTCCTTCTATTCGATCGACTCCACCACAAATTCAAAGTCCACCACCAATTCAAAGATAAATTCTAGTACACACTTGTTTTATGAGATCGGGGAACATGAACTTACGAATTTTCACACTCAGTTTGTTATTTGCCACTTTGGGATTATCTTATTCAGCACAAGCCCAAAATTATAGCGATGTCCGCAGATTGCTAAATACTGGTAGTTGTCGTGACTGCAATTTAAGAGGTGCAGATCTCAGAGGTCGGGATTTAAGAAATGCTGATTTAGAAGGTGCTGACTTAGAAAATGCTAACTTGAGAAATGCTAATCTCAGGGGAGCTAATTTAAGAGATGCTAACCTCAGAGGTGCTGATTTAGGAAATGCAAATCTGCGCGATGCGATTACGGGTAATGCGATTTTCGATAACGCAAATTTGAGAGGAACTGGTTTTGAAGGTCGATATGGCGATCGCAACTACAATGACCAATATAGAGATCGTTACAATGACCGTTACGATCGCGATCGATTTGGTAGTCGTGGTAACTACGGTTACGAAGAAGACATTCGCCAAATTTACCGGGACATTTTAGGTCGGGAACCTGATTCAGAAGGTTACAGAACTTGGTCTCAAGCTTTAAGAAATGGAACCTCGATTAGAGATGTTCGCTCTCGCATCGCTAACAGTGATGAAGCAAGAACAAGAATCAATCAAATCTACCGGGAAATCTTAGGTCGTGATGTTGATTCTAGCGGATTAAGAACTTGGACAAATCGTCTCGCTTCCGGCGATTCATTAAATGACATTCGTAGCGACATTGCTAACAGTCCAGAAGCCAGAAACAGACCAAATCAAACCTTCCCATCAACTCGACCAGATTTTCCTCCCACTGTTAATCCCGGACAAATTCAACCACCACCGATTCAAAGATAATTGCTTCGCAATAAAAGTGCAGGGGTGCAAGGGTGCAGGGGTGCAAGGGTGCAGGGGTGCAAGGGTGCAGGGGTGCAGGGGTGCAGGGGTGCAAGGGTGCAAGAAAACTACCTAACTTAAAACTCAAAACTCTCCCAGTCCCCAATCCCCAGTCCCCAATCCCCAGTCCCCAATTTAAGTTATAGTAAAAGACCCCGCAGTAGTGTCTTGTCCAGCCAGTTGGAGAGAGCTTACGCCTTCCACAGCTGCAATCAAATCTCCGTTATAGAAAATGCTCACACCACTAGTGCGATTTCCTGCAAAACTAAAAGCACCACTAGTCGTAGTGTAATCATTTGGCGAACCTGCTAATTGCAGAAGGTCTTTTCCTGATTCAAAACCAACAATATAAGCATAATCGTTATTTCCTTGACCAACGTAAAACCTTTGAATAGCAGAGACAGAGCTACTTCTGCCAAAACCTAAGCCAAATCGATCGGCTCCGCTACCACCAATTAAAACATCTACTTCCCCAGTTCCTACACTTCTAGGAATTGGGTCTGGTCTACCTGTCACTGTGGCATTAATATCTACACTAATACCTACTATGGCATTTCCTGAAGGCCCCAGTCCGGTAATAATATCGTTACTGCTAGTTCCTGAAAAGAAACCTGTATTTCCTTCAAATCTACCGTTACGAATGTATTGAGTTTGTGCAGAACTAATTTGTCCAGAAGCTACTGCTCGCGACACAGTGGGATACAGCACATAGTAATAGTTTTCGTTAAATCCCGGAATCGTATCTACTATGGTTGCACCCGGTCTTTGTTCGTTTTCTCCAGACAGGATAAAATGTTGCAAACCTGACGAAAATACTCTGCTGTTTACAGCTGATCTAACATCAGGGTTAGCATTTAAATATCTCTGTTCATCCCAGAAAGGCGATACATTAATCCGCCCTTCTCTTAACCCAATTAGTTGAAAATGTTGCAGTCCTGAAGCAAAAAAACCTTGAGCAACTGCTGACCTAACATCAGGATTATTTGCTAAGTAACTGTCTTCATCAAAAATAGCGTAACTCATTTTACTCGCCCCGAAATTGTTTTTGTTTTAAAATACTGAAGCAGATCAACATTAATGGCATTTTTAAATGTGATTTGTCAAGTATTTTTGATATTATTTGAAATAATTTATTGTGAATTTTTTCTTGAGCGATCGCACCTCCAAAAGTCACCTTTTACACCTTTTACACCTAATAAAACAGTAAAGATTTGCATTCTAAGCCCCTGCCTGTGGACGGGGAGGGGTTTGGGGTGGGGTTGATTAACCGTAAAATCAATAGACTACTATTATCAGTTAAATTAATTTCAATTTTGCTTATGAACAGAAACATTTTTTTAGCTTTATCCTTGTTAGCCTCCTTAACTTTAGGATTAGGAACTTCTGCACAGCAAATTGATCCAGTAGAACGACTATTAAACACCAAACAATGTTCCGGGTGTGACTTAAGCGGAGAAAATCTGAGTAATTTAGATCTCAGCAATGCAAATCTGAGTGGAGCCGATTTAAGCAATGCTCAGTTGAAAAATACCATGTTAGCTGGTGCAAACCTGAGCTATGCTACTCTTAGAGGTGCTAATCTTACCCTAGCAGTACTAGTTGGTGCTAACTTGAGTGGTGCTGATTTTAGTTACGCCAATCTTACAGATACGAATTTATTCAGAGCTAAACTTACTGGAACTAGAGGTGTAGACTTCACGGGTGCAACTTTTAAAGCCACTATTATGCCTAATGGCACAGTCAAAAACCCAGTAACAAATGCTACTCCTCTATCTACTCCAGTGCCAACTCCACCCAAGCAATCACCTGTTCCACTGCGATAGGATGGAATTCTAGTTGGTTTTTTTGTAGTTAAATTCTTCACTGTACTGTGTTCTCTTTCACACTACCAACTACCCACTACCCACTACCTACTACCAACCAAGCAGTCATCTGTTCCACTGCGATAGGATGGAATTCTAGTTGGTTTTTTTGTAGTTAATTTTTCACTATCATCTGTTCGGTTTCACACCTTTTTGCACTAAACAACTGTGCTGGCTAAATTTTCTGGTAAATTGCGTTCCTTATTGTCTTATTGGCAACGTCCTAACAGTTCGCCAATAACTTATAAACCTGTGATTTTGGCAAGTATTGGTGTCACAGCATTAATACTTGGGTTACGCCAAGGAGTGATTCTTTCGTTACCGGGAATGCCCTTGGGATTAAAAATGGAGGCTTTGGAGTTAGGGACTTACGATCAGTTTGTGCGGTTTTCTACGCGATCGCCTAACGAAAAATCCTTATCTGCAAAAAAAAACGATCGGCGTTTGTTAGTAGTAGCTATCACCGAACAAGATATCCAAAACCTTGGTCAATGGCCGATTCCTGATGGTAAAATGACCCAGTTACTCACAGTACTGGAAAAACATCAACCCCGTGTAATTGGTTTGGATATTTACCGAGATTTACCAGTACCACCAGGACACGATAAATTTGTTAAATATTTAGAAAAAAGCGATCGCCTAGTAGCCATTTGTAAACAAAGCGAATTAAACAGTCCCGGAGTAGCACCTCCTAAAGCATTATCTCCCAAACAAGTAGGCTTTAGCGACTTAATTATTGACAGAGATGGAGTAATTCGCAGAGCTTTATTGTTTGCACGAAAAGAACAGGGAAAATGCACTACTTTCTCGGCTTTCAGTTATCAGTTAGCTAGTAGATATCTTGCCTTTGAAGGTATTGAATCTTTTCCAGCAACAGCCGAGGGAACTTTAGGTTTTCGCAGTATTAAAACTGGGGAACAGCGCCGAAAGATTAAGCCTGTAATTTTTCCTCAGTTAGATGCTAATGCGGGTGGTTATCAAGGTGCAGATGTAGCTGGTTATCAGATTTTGCTGAAATATCATTCGGCGGATAATGTAGCACAACAAGTTACCTTGACAGATGTTTTAAACGATCGCGTTCCTGATGCGTGGATACGCGATCGCATCGTATTAATTGGTGCCGTAGCTGCCAGTATTGACGACGCATTTTATACGCCTTATAGTGCCACTCAAAACCAACAACATAAAATGCCTGGAGTGGTAGTTCACGCTCAAATTGTCAGTCAAATAATTAGCGCTGTTTTAAATGGTAATACTTTACCTTGGTACTGGCCCGATTGGGCAGAAGCGATTTGGATTTGGAGTTGGGCGATCGTTGGCGGTGTAGGTGCTTGGAAACTCCGTCATCCTTTGGGTTTGGGGATTTCGGGAATTGCCGCTTTTGGGGTTTTAAGTAGCGTTTGCTATGGTTTTTGGTTGAATTCTGGATGGGTGCCCTTAGTTCCCGCAGCATTAAGTATGGTAACTACTGGCGGAACAGTGGTGGTAATTGCTGCTTATCGAATGCACCAAGAACGAGAAAAAATGCTCAGTTGGGTAAAAGAACAAGAAGAAACAATTGCCCTTTTATCTACCATGTACAAAGGTAATCTTGCCACTACTGTACAAAATTTTCATAATAATAAAACCGAAATAACTGCGGCGACTGTTCCATTATGCGATCCGAAAGAAATTAATGAAATTTCCCCCCGATTTAGCGAACGTTATCAAATTATTAAAGTGTTGGGTCAAGGAGGTTTTGGTAAGACATATTTAGCCAAGGATTTGCAGACTCCTAACAGTTCTGTTTGTGTAGTTAAACATTTAATGCCAGCTAGAAGAGATAGTAAATTTTTAGAAGTAGCGCGGCGTTTATTTCAGACTGAAGCTCGAATTTTAGAAGTGTTAGGGCAGCACGATCGAATTCCGGCATTAATAGATTATGTCGAAAAAGAAGGTGAGTTCTATTTAGTAGAAGAATATATCGAAGGAAACCCGCTAGGTGAAGAATTGTATGTCGATCGCCGCTGGCAAGAAACAAAAGTAATCGATTTACTAGAAAATATTTTGCCGATTTTAAATTTTATTCATCAAAATCAAGTAATTCACCGAGATATCAAACCGGGAAATATTATTAGACGTAAAGCAGATGAGAAATTAGTGTTAATTGATTTTGGTGCTGTAAAGCAAATGTTACCGACAGAAGGGGGAAAAACGGAAAGCCAAACGGTAGCGATCGGCACGCGAGGCTATGCGCCCCCAGAACAATTAGTCGGACATCCCCGCCCTGCAAGCGACCTTTACGCCTTGGGAATGATTTGTATTCAAGCACTCACAGGAATTCAACCCCACGATTTATTGTTGCTGCAAGATATGGAAACGGGGAATTTGCATTGGCGACATTTAGCTAGGACTAGCAATGAATTGGCGATCATTTTGGATCGGATGGTGCAGTATCATTTTAGCGATCGCTATCAGTCAGCGTTAGCTGTAATGACCGATCTGCAAAAGATCGATCGTACTAATCTCCAGCAACAAATCCCCATAAAAGCTGATTTTCACGAAAAAACCGCCATTTTACCCACCACAAAAACAGATATTACCTCTGTAAACTCCAATGGGAAACAATTCCAAGGGAACAACCAATCAACGCAAGTGGAAGAACAACCAGATAATTCTTCAACAAAGCTAGATCCAGAAACCCACAAAAGCTAAGGTTTGATGGCGATACTCTGTGGCACAATGAAAAACGATTGGTCATTAGTCATTAGTCATTTGGTTATTACAAAGGACAAATCGAGCACTTTTGAGGGAACCGCGTTGAGTCTGACTGCTACAGCTAGTACGAATAATGTTAAACCAGCCACGAGACGGGTAGTGTTCCCGTTTACGGCTATTGTTGGTCAAGAAGAGATGAAATTGGCACTGCTGTTGAATGTAATCGATCCTTACATTGGCGGTGTGATGATTATGGGCGATCGCGGTACTGGTAAATCTACCACGATTCGCGCCTTAGCCGACTTACTTCCAGAGATCGAGGTGGTAGCCGACGATCCTTTTAACAGCCACCCGGAAGACCCCGATTTAATGAGTGATGCGGTACGGGAAAGGATGGCGCAACAAGCTGAAATTCCTGTAATTAAGAAAAAAGTAACGATGGTGGATTTGCCTTTAGGGGCAACGGAAGACCGGGTGTGCGGTACGATCGACATTGAAAAAGCTCTATCTGAAGGTGTGAAAGCTTTTGAACCGGGATTATTGGCAAAAGCTAATCGTGGTATCCTTTACGTCGATGAAGTCAACTTGTTGGACGATCACTTAGTAGACGTTTTACTAGACTCTGCGGCTTCGGGATGGAACACTGTGGAAAGAGAGGGAATTTCCATTCGACATCCAGCACGTTTTGTGTTAGTAGGTTCAGGAAACCCGGAAGAAGGAGAGTTGCGTCCGCAGTTGCTCGATCGCTTTGGAATGCACGCCGAAATTCGCACTGTCAAAGAACCTGCTTTACGAGTACAAATTGTCGAACAAAGATCGGAATTTGACCAAGACCCACCAAAATTTACCGAAAAATACACCCAAGAACAAGAAGCTTTGCAACAAAAATTGCTCAAAGCAAAAGAGTTATTACCATTAGTAGAAATTGACTATGATTTGCGTGTCAAAATCTCCGAAGTTTGCTCTGAATTAGATGTAGATGGCTTGCGTGGCGATATTGTCACTAATCGCGCCGCCAAAGCACTAGCAGCTTTTGAGAGAAGAACACAAGTAACGGTTGATGACATTCGCCGAGTAATTCGCTTATGTTTGCGTCACCGTTTGCGGAAAGATCCTCTAGAATCAATTGATTCTGGTTATAAGGTGGAAAAAGTTTTTAATCGTGTTTTTGGTTTAGAAGTTACTGAATAACTTCGTAGTAAAATTAATTGTTAGTGGTTAGTTTTGACTGTTTAGCCACAACTCACTACTAACAAATTTTGGGAAAATAAAAGTTTGAGAATCAAGAATTTATATGCGTCTTTGGCAATTTTGGTGGAATAGTTTATTTCTTTCTACTCAATCCGATCCTCCCCGATTTGTAGAGGTAATTATGCTACTGTTAGCAATAGCTTTACTGGGACTTTGGGGAATTACCGAAAGATGGGCTTATTTAGGCTTAAGTTTAAGTTACGTGATTTGCTCGTCTGTATCAGTAATTGTCAGGGAGTCAATGACACCTTCGACTTATCCCAGATTAACCCAAGTAGTAGCATTTTTGTTGTTAATTATTAGTATTTATAGCTTTGCTAAGTTAATTTATCAGAGCTACTAACTGATTGATGAAGAATTAAGCGATTACCAGCAGGGTCATAAGCATAAATTTCTCTACCATGAGAAGCTGTGGTAATTTCCCCTGGTGGTGGATATCCTAATGCTGCGAGATGAGCGATCGCACTCTCCAAATCCTCCACCTCTAAACACAAACTCATTCCACTTCGATCGGAGTTACTAAACTCCGAAGAATGCTGTACTTTCGGTTGAAAAATCCCCAAACGTAACCCACCAGGAAACCGAAATTCACCATAAACATTGGGAACATAACGTTGAGGTTCCTGATTAAGAAACTGACTATAAAAATCAATTACCTTGGGAAAATCTGCAACTCCCAACGTAACAAAAGCATCAGTCATGGCGGGGATTGGGGATTGGGGATTGGGGACTGGGGACTGGGGATTGGGGACTGGGGATTGGGAAACCTTGTGGAGTAAGCACTCTGCTAATTAATTAGGTTTACTTATCACCATGAGTACGGGAGAGCCGATTTAATATTAAACTTAATTCTTTCCCAGTCCCCAGTCCCTAGTCCCCAATCCCCAATCCCCGAACATTTGTAGGTGAAACACCCGTACTCCATAAGTAGCGAAAATTTTCCACAATGGAACTGTAAGAATTGAAACTTATCCCAATAATATGAACATTTTTGAGCAGAACGATCGAACCCCAGAATTTTGGGATGGTCAAGGTTGCGCCTTGTGTGAAAATGAAAAATATGCCGAAGCTTTAACAGCTTTTGATAAAGCATTGGCAATTAATCCGAATTATTGCCAAGGTTGGAATAACCGAGGAAATGCTTTTTGTGGGATGAAACGTTATGCAGAAGCATTATTCTCTTACGATCAAGCAGTAGCGATTAAACCAGATTATCATCAAGCTTGGTTTAACCGGGGATTATTGTTAGCAGAAATGCAAGCTTATGGAAATGCGATCGAATCTTATGAAAGAGCGATCGCAATTAATCCAGATCCGCGTTATATTCACGCTAGAGAAAAGATTTGGTTAAACAAGAAGCTACACACAACTGTAGAAGCTTAAAAATAGGACTAAGGTACTGGAGTTTAGACTATCGCACCGAAGGTGCGATGTCTAAACGGAGAATACCAAGCGAAATCACTCAGTAGTTAGCTGAGTCAAAAGAACTTGATTAAATTAGGAATTCCGAGTCGAAAAAATTAAGTTTTTGTCTTTTTCTTAGTTCGAGAAAAGGCTTTTTTAACTATAGGATAACGAGTCCGAAGCACCCTTTGTTGTCCTGGTTGCCAACCGGGAGACTTTCCCCGGAGTTTAGGAGAACTAGAGCGCCAGTCCAGTAAAAGAGGTTGACAAAAAGGCAGTGATATGGTGTGGTAGAAAAATCGTCCGGCTCAACAAATGAGCAGACAAATAATATAGGGCTGGATTAATATTAACCGATAAAATATCAGCCTCTTTCAGATTAAAAAAGGCTATAACTATAATTAAATATTGAATTTAAATCAGAGAAAATAAAGTTTTATTTAGACAACCATTCGGGGAGATTGAATTAAAAGTTGTGCCAAAATATGGAGATTATGAACCACTGCCATACGCCGCAAGTCGAAGAGATTTTTCCTTTGTCCTAAGTAACGAGCTTTTTTACCTTGCCACTGACCAATATGAGCTAAAGTATGTTCCACACTCACCCGCTCTCTTAATTTTTTCCGGCCTTGAGCAGTTGTTTGACGTTGGCGTAATTCTTGTAAGAAAGATTCTTCTGGATGAATCGAAACACTGCGACCTTTAGGACTAGTTGTACATTGAGAATATAGGGGACAAATCTGACATTGTTGTTGGGGAAAGCGAACAGTTTTTCCTTCAACAAAGGGGATACTTATTCCATTAGGGCAGCGAATTAAATGATTTGACCAGTCCAGATTAAAAGCCGTTTTATCGAAATAGTTACCATTGCGTACTGGCCAAGATTTACAAATAATAGATAATTCTTTGTCGCATTTGGTCGTCTTCAATCGAAATTTGGCGGTTTACTGCTACCCCTTGACGTAACTTTGGACTGCCATCTGCTGCGATTTCTACATCTTGTGCTTCGATTAGTCTAGCGGTAGCCAAATTTTTTTCGACTAACTCTTTGGTTGATTCATCTAGGTCTGATTGTTCGGTTATCCAAGTTTCTACTTGATTAAGTGTTTCTAAAATTGTGGTTAATGCTTCTCCTCTGGCATTTGGGTCATCCCAATCTTTATCTAAGGCGGCTTTTAGACTAGATTTGGTGACAATTTCTGCTGGTACTTCTTGCGCTACTACTCCTAAATCTTGGTTGGTATTTTTGGCAATTATTAATAAGGCTTTTCGCAAGGCATGACCTAATAAATTATAGGTATCTTCCACTCTAGCTGCTCCCCATAAGGGACTCGAATCTAAGGCTACTCTCAAGGAACGCTCGTTATATTCTTGGGTTTTTGAAGCTATTTCAATGGTTCTTTCTATTAAAGATCGATCGCCACCACCAGCAATTAACCCGGCTCTAAATCTGACTAATGTTCCTTTGCCAAATGGTGCTTGTTCACAATCGAGACAGTCAAGTACTAATTGCCATCTTCTATCCATCACTATTGCTTCGATTGCTTCATCATCAGATACTCCTGTGTACGCTTGTAGAATTATGCACAATGCCAGTTGTGCTGGTGCAACCGGACATTTCCCCCGAAGAGCTGTCTTTATACAACAAATTAGCCAGTTTTTCTTGGAAGTCAGCATCGAATAGGATGTGGCGGTTTTGCCTCAGAAATAAGAACAGTTTGGCTTTTCGGATACGTTTAGCCACTTTTTGTTCTTCAACTGACAGTTCTATGGGCGGATTCCAGATTGGTGGTCTCATAGCTAGATGGGTGTTGAGCCGGACGATTTTTCTACCACACCATATCACTGCCTTTTTGTCAACCTCTTTTACTGGACTGGCGCTCTAGTCCTTGTTGATAAAATACAATTTGCGGGGTTCCATCTTCGGCAACATACTTGACTGATTGCGCTAATTTTACAACATTAGTTGGGTAAGAGCTTCTCAGTTCGTTCCAAGTACCGTCGCAACAGACAACCAAGCGTTTTTTCATCAAACTTTCCTCTTGATTTTGGTCAATTTTTGACTTTTTTTACTTCAGCTTGAGCCAAAACTATTCTCAGCGCTTGATATTTATGCTCTGTGAAAAACTTAAGCTAATAAGTAAATTTATTATACCATAAAATAATAATTAATAAGGTGCTTTATTCCCTGCTGTTGCTTGTAGATGAAAGTTTCTAGCTTTAACTTCCGCTTTCAAAGTTAAGAACTTTTACGGGGAAAATAATTTTCTATCTGAAAGATTATACCATAAATGACGGATAATTTTCTAAGTACTATGCCAAATCCAAAGAAAAAATAGATATCCTCTGCCTTGAGAGAGACATAAGTTACCCTAAAACATAGCCACAATCAAAGACAGGAGTCTTGAGGAAAGAGCTATGACTGCGACGTTATCTGTACCCAGTTCTTGGGAATCTTTACTGGGAGAAGAAGCAGAAGATCTGCTTAATTATAAAGCGAAAGTTTCTCAGGATTTATTACATTTACCTGGGCCGGATTGGGTCGATCGCATTTTTGCCGGGACCGATCGCAATCCCCAAGTCCTCCGCAGTCTGCAACAATTGTATTCTACAGGTCGTTTAGCCAACACTGGTTATATTTCGATCTTGCCTGTAGATCAAGGAATTGAACATTCTGCTGGCGCTTCTTTTGCACCAAATCCAATTTATTTTGACCCGGAAAACATCATCAAATTAGCGATCGAAGGTGGATGTAATGCAGTTGCTACTACTCTCGGCGTGTTGGGGATGATGTCCCGTAAATATGCTCATAAAATCCCCTTCATTGTGAAAATAAATCACAACGAATTAATGACATTTCCCAATCAATTTGACCAAGTAATGTTTGCTTCCGTTGAACAAGCTTGGAATTTAGGGGCGGTAGCAGTTGGCGCAACAATTTATTTTGGTTCAGAACAATCAACTCGGCAAATTCAAGAAGTAAGTAAAGCTTTTGCGCGTGCCCATGAATTAGGAATGGCGACAATTCTTTGGTGTTATCTGCGAAATAATGCCTTTAAACAGGATAAAGATTATCATGTTGCCGCAGATTTAACCGGACAAGCCAACCATTTAGGGGTGACAATTGAAGCCGATATTATTAAACAGAAATTACCGGAATGTAATAACGGTTATCAAGCAGTTTCGCAAGCAATGGCAAAGACTTACGGGAAAACTGATAAACGAGTTTACACAGATTTAACTACCGATCATCCGATCGATCTAACTCGCTATCAAGTGCTGAATTGTTATTGTGGTAGAGCAGGTTTAATTAATTCTGGTGGTGCTTCTGGAAAAAATGATTTTGCCGAAGCTGTTCGCACTGCGGTAATTAATAAACGTGCTGGTGGGACTGGTTTAATTTCTGGACGCAAAGCTTTTCAACGCCCATTTGAAGAAGGTGTTAAATTGTTTCATGCAATTCAGGATGTTTATTTGTCGGCAGAGGTGACGATCGCTTAATATCATATCCGGCAGGATTACCCGTAATGTAGAGACGTTATATATAACGTCTCTACAGGTTTTTTGTTAAACGAGGTTTTACGTATTTAGCAAAGTTCTCTTTCCCTGATTCTAATTGTGGGGGAATGCCATTAGGATATTGTTGAGAAATCAGTTCTTTTAGACGTTCTACGCGGTTGCCTGGATTGGGGTGAGTGCTTAAAAATTCCGGGGGTTGACCACCTTGACGAGTTGAGCCAAGTATTTGCATTAATTGGACAATTCCTTGGGGATTGTAACCTGCTTGAGTCATAAAACGAAGACCTAAGCGATCGCTTTCTAACTCATCATCTCTACCATATCTTAAACTTACTAATTGATTCACAGCTTGAGCTAAAACTTGCGCTTGTCTAGCCCTTTGTTCGCTGTCACTTGCTGCTACTCCCACCGCAGTAACTAAGGTTGCACCTAACTGTTGTTTCGCCAAATGTTCTGCGCCATGACGTGCGACAACATGACCGATTTCATGCCCTAAAGTACCAGCAAGTTGCGCTTCTGAAGAAAGGCGACTTAACAAAGCAGCGGTGATAAAAACTTGTCCTCCAGGTAATGCAAAAGCGTTAATTGTGCGGGGATCTCGTAATAAATAAAACTGAAAAGGATAGCCAGATTTGGAAGCATCCGATCGCTGAATTATTCTTTCTCCTACTTGTTTAACATATTGTTGCACTACGCTATTAGGATATAAACCCCCATATTTTGCTGCCATTTGTTGTCGCGCCTGTAACCCTAAAGCAATTTCTTGACGTGGTGAAAGTTGAACCCGCTGATTTTCCCCAGTGATGGGGTTTTGTACGGTGTTAGTGCAATAGGTAATTAATCCAAACAGTGCGATTATAATTCCGATCCACAGACGATTTAATCCTCTCACCGCTTTTCTCCCAACCTTATGGTCAGGACAGGAGCTTATCACAGTTTTCTTTAGAATTCATCTGTACATTTTTGTATAAAATGTGTGTTAAAGATAAGTTTTTATCAAATAGTGCATAGGTGTTGTCAGTTCAGAAATATTGAAATTAACAATAAGAATTTGTCCAACTATTAAGAAAATCACGATGAAAACACCAAATAAGTTAATTCTACCTCTTTCTGTCTTGGCTGCTGTTGTAGTTGTTGAGCATTTTTCTATTAGTCAGGGGAAATTTATCTTAAACTCTGCTGTAGTGGCGCAAACATCTATTAACCAAAAAGCAGAAGCCGATCGCCTCTTGCAGCAAGGAAATCAACAATACCAAAAGGGTCAATTTCCAGATGCTTTAAAGTCTTTTGAGCAAGCATTAAATATTTATCGGCAAATAGGCGATCGCCAAAACGAAGCAACAACCCTAATAAAAATTGGCGATACTTACTTAGATTATATCGAGTTTAAGCGGTACTACAATTTAATTGAGAAACCGGAAGAATTAAAACCTTATTCTGAAGTTCTCAAATATTACGAACAAGGTTTAGTTATTATGCGAAAAATTGGCGATCGCAAAGGTGAAGCTTTGACTTTAAATGGCATTGGTAGGACTAATGCGGCAATAAATAAGAAAGAAGAAGCTCTAAATTTTTACGAGCAAGCTTTAACAATAATGCGTGAAGTTAAGGATAAAACTGGGGAAGCAACTGTTTTATTTAATATTGGTAAAGATTATGATTGGGGATTTGATCGCCAAAGAGATTCTAAACCTATTTCGATTGATTTTTATGAGCAAGCTTTAAGGATTGTGCGGGAGATTGGCGATCGACCTTTAGAAGCGAAAATCCTTTATACGATCGGATTCACGTACAAAAATAAAGGGCAAGAAAAGCCGGAAATTGCTTTGGAATATTATAAACAAGCTTTACCAATTGCGCGAGAATTGGGCGATCGAATTCTGGAAGAAAAAGTCCTTAATAATATGGGCTATACTTACCGTAGCTTAGGTTATTCGCAAATTGCCCAAGAGCATCAAGAGCAAGCTTTAGCAATTAGACAAGGGATGAATATTCATGTTGCATGGCCTACAGATATTATAAAAAAAGCAATTCTTATTACTTACAATACACCCAAAAAAAGACCTACGTTAATAACTTTTCTGGAAGGAGAAGCATTAATTCACTACAGAAATGGCGAAGCTCACGCATCCCGCAGAAGATACCAAGCTGCCTTAGAATCTTATCAGCAAGCCTTAGCGATTGTTCGCCAACAAAGAAATCGCCCTTGGCAATGGGTAATCCTCAATCAAATGGCAACAATCTACGAAACTTTGGGACAATTTGAAGCCGCTTTAGATAGTTACAAACAAAGTTTGAACATTAGAACGGAAGTAGATGAACTTGCGGCAAAAGAGCCAATTCCCTACAGTATTCGAGTAGCTTATGGAACTGATGTTAATGTTCATATAAAAGGAGGAATTAAACTAGAAGATGCGATTAGCAATGGTTTAATTAAAATAGGAGAAGGAGAGCCGATTAATACTGCAATTACTACTTTTGAATCTTTTATTACTCCTGAAGAAATCGCTGTAATGGAGAAGCGAGGACGACGACTAGAGGTAGTAGCGGGGATAGCTGGATGGCAAAGTTTTACAGAGAATGAAGAAGAAGATACTCTGGCTAATATGGGGGATATTTATAAAGCATTAGGAGACTACCAAACTGCATTAAATTCTTATAGGAAAGCCTGGAAAATTATTCGAGCCGAATTGGATAGCAAGGAAAGCGAAGAAACTCGTTGGCGCAGAGTAACAACTGAGGGGCTTTACTATCAGCAGGAACTGAGAATTTTTAGAAGTATGGGGGAAGTTTATGCAGCGCTAGGAGAACATAAAGCTGCTTTGGAAGCTTATCAGAAAGCTTTGGAAATTGCCACCAAGGAAAAAAGCGGTAGTAGCTTTTTTATTCAAATACCTATTCTGTTGATTCAAATGGGGAAAGCTTACGAAAATTTAGGGCAGTATCAAGCTGCTTTAGAAGTTTATCAGAAAGTTTTGGCGATCGCACAAGATCCCAAAAATAAAGGAAACTATTCAACTCAAGAACATTTAATCCGTCAGTTTGGACAAGAAGAATATTTTCGTCAAACAAGGATACCTTATGAAAAGCCCGATCGAGAAGCAATTCTTAACAGTATTGGCGCAATTTATGAAAAGTTAGGTCAAACTCAAAAGGCGCAGGAATATCGCCAGCAAGCTTTGGCATTGAAACGGGAAATTAGCGATCGCACTGAGGAAGATATCACTGCTCAAAAGGCAATTTTAATTACGGAAGTTGGCAGAGATGAAGCAAAAAAGGCGATCGTGCAAATCCATAGGTTAGAAGGTGAAGCAGTCGCTCTCTTTGCCGCAGGAAATAGTTACTTTAGACAAGGACAATACCTCAAAGCACAATATCAACTCGCTTTAGAATCTTATCAGAAAGCTTTGGCAATTGTTCGCCAACAAAATAACCGTCCTTGGGAAAGAGTGATTCTGATTCAAATGGGATTAGTTTACGAACAGTTAGAACAGAATCAAGCGGCTTTAGAGCAAGATCAGCAAGCTTTAGCGATTGGACAAGAGATAGAAAAACCTGCTGAAAAAGCGACTCTCCTCAGTAAAATTCCCCTGAGTGGATCTGTCAATTTTGACGAGGTAAAAATTGGTTTTGAGTCGGGTAAAATTACTACTTTTAAACCGGAAGGAGGAGTAATTTTCTTTGCCCAAACACGAGAGAAATTGCAAGCCGATCGACTCTTGAAAGAAGGTATAACACAATATGTAAACGGGAAGTATGAAAGAGCATTGAAAAGCTTTGAGGCAGCTTTATCGATTTATCAAAAGTTAGAAGATAAACCGGGAGTGGCGAAAAGTTTCTTTGAAATTGGGGAAGTTTATGAGAAGAGAGAAGAAGATGAACAAGCGTTAAATCACTATCAGCAAGCTTTAGAACTTTATCGGGAATTGGGCGATCGATCGGGAGAAAAAACCAGCCTTAACTTAATGAGTGGAATTTACTATAAGCAAGGTATTCAGTTTGCAAATCGAGGTCAATATCGAGAATCTTTAAAAAGATTGGAGCAAGTTTTAGAGATTGCCCAAAAACTTGGTCATTTGGAAACGGAGTTAAGAACTTTCCTCTGGATGGCAAGAGTTTACAGCAGTTTAGGAGAATATAAATTAGCTTTAGATTACTATCAGAAAGCTTTACCAATTCGTCAGGAGATTTTAGGGCATTGGGAAGGAATTGAGTCTAACATTGGGCGGATTTATGAGGTACTAGGACAATATGAATTAGCTTTAAAGTACTATGAAGAAGCATTAAAAACAGCTAGATTTCCCACATTACTTAACTTAGATGGTAGTATGGTTGGGGATATTGCTGGTGAGGCGAATGCGCTAAATGCGATCGGCAATATTCACTACAGATTAAGCAGATATGAATCAGCTTTAAATTACCATCAACAAGCATTAACAGTCCTGAAAAAAGTTAAGAACCAAAATACCCAAAAACTTCTGGAAGCAACAACATATAATAGTATTGGATTTGTTTACTTGAAGCAAGGAAAATACCAATTAGCATTAGACTTTTTGCAGCCAGCTTTAGCTATTTATCAGCAATTCAATAGGAGACGTGCAGAAGGGGTAGTTCTTCATGCGATCGGCAAACTTTACTTTGAGCAAGGACAATACGAATTAGCCGGAAATTACTTACAGAGAAGTTTAGTAATTGCTCAAGAAATTGGTAATAAGGAAGGTGAAGGACACACGCTTAGTACGATCGCATATTTACTAGAAAAACAGAATCAGCCAGAATTAGCGATCGTCTTTTTCAAACAATCAGTTAATGCCAGAGAAACGATTCGGAAAAATATTAAGGAACTTCCCAAAGAACATCAACAATCTTACATCGAAACTGTTGCTAAAGATTATCGCAAATTAGCCGATCTCCTCTTACAAAAAGACCGAATTCTGGAAGCGCAACAAGTTTTAGATTTACTAAAATTGCAAGAATTAGATAACTATCTTCGCAACGTGCGCGGAAACGAACAAACTGCTAGAGGCGTTTCCAATACACCGCAAGAACAAGAAGTTAAACAGGGGTATGAAGCGATCGTCAACAAAGGAATTAAACTAGGTAAAGAACTTGCTGAATTACAAAAAATTCCCGTTGATAAAAGAACTTCTGCCCAACAACAGCGAATTTTAGAATTGCGAAAAGCTGAACAGGAAATTACTAAAGAATTTACTCAATTTCTGAAAAGTCCAACAGTCACCGCCTTGGTAACACAACTGCGCCAAGTCACAGGCGGCGAAAATCTCAACCTGAAAGATTTCAACAGTTTAAGAGACAACTTGCAACGGCTACAAACAAGCGCAGTAATTCTTTATCCTTTCATTTTGGACGATCGCTTAGAACTAATTTTAGTTACCCCTTACTCGCCACCAATTCGCCGCACGGTAAATGTGAAACGGGAAGAATTAAATCGAGTAATTGCCGAGTTTCACCTGAATTTAAAACAACCTAACAGCAATGTCATTCCTGTAGCTAATAAATTGTATGAGTGGTTAATTAAACCGATCGAAAATGACTTAGCAGAGGCGAAAACGCAAACTATTATTTATGCCCCAGATGGACAATTGCGTTATATTCCCTTAGCCGCTTTGCATGATGGTAAACAATGGTTAGTCGAACGCTTCGGAATTAATTATATTACTGCGGCTAGTTTGACGGACTTCAACACAAAACCGCAAGGGAAAATGCAAATTTTCGCAGGTGCTTTTAGCGAAGGAAGCTATAGTTTTAAAGTTGGCGAACAAGAATTTCAATTTTCTGGCTTACCTTTTGCAGGTAAAGAAGTAGAAAATCTGGCGGCGACTATTCCCGGAACTACTAAATTTTTGAATGGGCAATTTAATCGGGATACAGTGTTAATGATGAATGATTTTTCGGTGGTACATTTGGCGACTCATGCCGCTTTTGTAGTCGGAAACCCGGAAGATTCGTTTATTATGTTTGGCAATGGCGATCGCGCCACCCTCCGCGATGTAGAATCTTGGTCATTACCCAAAGTAGACTTAATCGTGCTCAGTGCGTGCGAAACTGGTGTAGGCGGAAAATTGGGAAATGGAGAAGAAATCCTCGGTTTTGGCTTCCAAATGCAACGCACAGGCGCGAGAGCCGCAATTGCGTCACTTTGGCCCGTTTCCGACGGTGGCACACAAGTTTTGATTAATGGATTTTACAGCCTTTTACAAAAAGGCAACCTCTCCAAAGCCGAAGCCTTACGCCAAGCACAAATCGCCCTAATTACCGGAAATCATAGCGCCTTCGGTGAACAACGAGGCATTGCCACCGCCCAAGCTGTTGCACAAACAGAAACCTCGAAGTTAAATCATCCCTATTACTGGGCACCGTTCATTTTAATTGGTAATGGGCTGTGAGGGATTGGGGACTGGGGAAGAAAGTTGAGAATCGAGAGTTTGTAGGGGCGGGTTTAGCAGATAAATTTGTACTCACAGCAGAAGAGTCAACAGCAAAACCCGCCCTTACAATCAAACACAATCCCCAGTCCCTAGTCCCCAGTCCCCAATCCCCAATCCCCTACTCAAAAAGGTAAAAAGATCACAAATCAAAAGAGCGATCGTTCTATAGTTTGAGAAACTAGAAAATTGCTGCAAAGGAAACGATTAAGCATGAAGTTGGCTGCACGAATTAGTCAAGTTACGCCTTCGATTACGTTAGCTATTTCCGCCAAAGCTAAGGCTATGAAGGCTGAGGGAATTGATGTTTGTAGTTTCAGCGCTGGGGAACCAGATTTTGACACGCCAGAGCATATTAAAGCTGCTGCAAAACAAGCTTTGGATGCTGGGAAAACGAAATATGGCCCTGCTGCTGGGGAACCTAAGCTAAGAGAAGCGATCGCAAATAAGCTAAAAACACATAATGGTTTAGATTATAAACCAGAGAATGTAATTGTTACGAATGGTGGTAAACATTCTCTATTCAATTTGATGTTAGCTTTAATCGATCCGGGAGATGAAGTAATTATTCCCGCTCCCTATTGGTTAAGCTATCCCGAAATGGTGACATTGGTGGGTGGTGTACCTGTAATTGTCCAAACTGATGCTAAAAACCAATATAAAATTACTCCCGAACAACTCAGCGCCGCAGTTACACCAAAAACAAAATTGTTTGTGTTGAATTCTCCTTCTAATCCTACAGGAGTTGTGTACACTCCCGCCGAAATTGAAGCATTAGCAAAGGTGGTGGTAGAGAAAGATATTTTCGTTGTTTCCGATGAAATTTACGAAAAAATCATTTACGATGATGCTCAACAAGTTAGTATTGGTGCTTTTGGGTCAGAAATTTTCCAACGCACATTTATTAGTAATGGTTTTGCCAAAGCTTACTCAATGACTGGTTGGCGAATTGGATATTTAGCAGGAGCAGTAGAAGTAATTAAAGCTTGTAGTACAGTGCAAGGTCATAGTACTTCTAATGTTTGCACGTTTGCTCAATATGGTGCGATCGCAGCTTTAACAAATCCTCAAGATTGTGTGGAAGAAATGCGCCAAGCTTTCGCCAAACGTCGTCAAGTAATGTTAGAAAGAGTAAGCGCGATTCCTGGTTTAAGTTGTCCCAAACCCGATGGTGCTTTTTATCTATTTATTGATGTCAGCAAAACGGGATTAGCTTCTTTAGAATTTTGCGATAAGTTCTTAGAATCTTATCAAGTTGCAGCGATTCCCGGTGTTGCTTTCGGTGCAGATGATTGCATACGTTTATCTTACGCTACCGATTTAGATACGATTAATAAAGGCATGGATCGGTTGGATAAATTTGTGCGATCGCTAATTTAACTTAGTGGTTTTTAAACCCCAAATAAACACAGATAAAAATTTATCTGTGTTTTTAATTTTAAAATAAAGGTACGTTGTTGCGCTTCAGCGCTATTCCCACTGAAGTAGGAACAACAAACTCATTTATAAAATTTGAGGAAACCATCATGTCTGTTCAATTGCAAAAAAGGTTGTTTACAGTTGATGAATATTATCGAATGGCTGAAGCTGGTATTTTAGGAGAAGACGATCGAGTAGAATTGATTGCAGGAGAAATTATTAAAATGTCGCCAATTGGTAGCCCTCATTCTGGCTGTGTAAATTGGTTAAATAGGCTTTTTTCAGCCAGTTTGGGTAGTCGTGCGTTATTATCTGTCCAAAATCCAGTGAGATTAAATGAAAGAACAGAACCGCAACCTGATATCGCTTTGCTGATCCCTCGTGCAGATTTTTATTCCCAAAAACATCCCCAACCACAGGAAGTTTTACTGATAATTGAAGTATCCGATACAACTATTGAATATGACAGAGAGGTGAAAATTCCTCTTTATGCAGCAACGGGTATTGTGGAAGTTTGGATAGTAAGTTTAGCAGAAGAATTGATTGAAGTCTATCGTCAACCTTTGGCGAATAGTTATGCAGACATTAGCCAATTTAGAAGAGGTGAAAATGTTTCGCCGTTAAGTTTTTCTGATGTGATTTTGAGTGTGGATGAGGTATTGGGATGAGTAGAATAGGGAAACTTATACTATGGTGTTAAAATTTACCCCCTTGGTAAGGGTAGGGGGAATCTAAACCAACTTTCGTTAAATATTAGGCAGATTATTAGGATCGATATTCTGCGATCGCAAATAAGCAATCAGCCTTTCTTTTTCCTGACGTTCCTGTTCAGCACGTTGCTGTTCCTGTTCAATTTTTTCTACTGCCCAAGGTAACAAATTACCATCTTTATCCCACCACCTTAACCAATATCCTGTTCTTCCTTCTTTTGTTCCTTGCCAAGTTCCTAAAAATAATCCCATTGCTTCAATCCAATGACAACCATTTTCATCTGGATTTTGCAATTCATAACGCCGATTTTCTAGTTGATAATATTCTAATAACCCTCCATCTGGGTCAAAGATAACGTAAATGGGAATTTCCAATATCTGTTCGTAAAAAAACCATTTTCCAGGGGGATAAGTGCGTTTCACGGAATACTCAGTACCATCTTTGTCTGATAAAAACTCTATGATTATAGCTGGTACTTCCCCTTCTAAATTGGGTGTATAACTTTTGCGTTCTGGTAAAATTTCTTTGACTGAAGCCACATATACCCAATCTGGTGCTTTGGCGATAAATTGCTCGTTTATTGTGGCACACAACGCAAAGTTGGAGGCGATTAACATTTGTGGTTGAATGAAACCAATGAGTTCTAAACTTTCCCTTAAAGCACCTGCTAAAAGTGGCTGTCCTGTATTATCCACTGGCTCATCCTCTAACTGAAAATCTTCGGGTAGAGCTTCCCAAGAAATTACCATTCCTGGGGGTGATTTGGTTTCGCCGAGTAGGGTTGCCATAAACGCTACCTTATAGTTAATTTGTTTTTATTTTATCAAAGCTTCACTGGTGAGGTACGTGATTCGCTTACGCGATAGCTTCGCTTCACGCTTGAGACAAAATAGCAAAAGTGTAATTTTGCATTGTCATTCTATTTATTTAACGGGCAATAATCTGAACAATTAATTGCTTGTGAAGTCAGAGCAATAGTTGGATTTACTGCACAGCGCAAATAAGGATTGTTTGTAAAATACTGACAGTTTTTACAAGGAACTTGCTCCAGATTTTTCATTATGGAAATCTTATGTTTGGCAAATTTTAACAGATCTGTAGAGATAATCAGATACATCAACCAAAAGGTAAAAAATGTAGTGGGAATTATATATAATGAAGCAGCAGAAACATCTGGTAAATTCGGTCTATTGACATAATGTTCCGAATTAATTGATTGAATTGGTTTTACTTCTGTTATAGTTGATAGCATCGGTTTTGAAGTAGAAAAATTAAGGGGGCTTTCAACTGACATTTTGTTTACCTCTGTTACTAAAAGTTTACGCAAAATTACCCTTAAGGTTGATTCAGGGAATGATTTTATACAAGTCTTTTTTGGAGAATCTTTAAATTCAGCACTTTGTAATGCCAAACTTAATCACCTCTCCCTAAAAGATAAGATTAATTTAAAACCCATCATCTGTTTAACAAAAATTTTGGCTCTTTTTCACCTGTCTTAAGGATTAAGTAAAAAGTATATATTTGTTATTTTCTTTAACTATTCTCTGAAAATAAAATTATTCTTATAAGGCAACTCTCAGCCATAGTTTAGTCAGCCGATCGCTAAATATATCTAGTTACATAGATATTACAAGATTGCATCTGTCTTAGGTTAAATTTAAGATAATTTTTGATAAATGTATCAAAAATTATCTGCTTTGCAACTATTTGGCTTGGGGAATTGCTTCGCTCAACTCACATCTTGCAGCAGGGGAGGTAGAACCTCCCAGATCCTCGTCCCCAGGTTGAACCTGGGGACGAAAAATGGAGGCTCTGCCTCTTGGTGTAAGATCTGAGTCAAGCCAGGTAAAATATTAAGTCAATCTAAACATCATCAATCAATTACCTGCAAGCGATCGCATTTGATAGTGTCTACCAGCATTGTAGTTACCTTAGCACTGGTATGAACTTCCAATACACCTTGGAGTGGTGCATGAAATAACAAAAGTTCTCCGGGAAAAACTACTCTCTCAAAATACCAGTTAGGGACATTCCCAATTCGTAAAATTTGTAATTTATTAGAAGCATTTTTATAATGACATAAAGAGAGTTCAATTGAACTGAATTTGTTTTCTGTAGAAGTGGAAAAACTAATCATGACAAAAACACCTAATTTTAAATAGCATCTTGATAAAAAGACTATAAAGGAGAAAAGTAAGGATTTTGTAAGGATTGCTTAATTTTGTTAGTTTATTGTAATAACAGTATCGTAAATTATTGCCTTGATGGAATCAATGAATATGCAAGAGATTTTCAGCAATACGCTAACTTGGATCGATCAACTGGGGCCTTGGGGAGCGATCGCATTTATCATCATATACAATCTCGCCACCGTGCTATTTATCCCAGGTTCTCTTCTCACCTTGGGAGGAGGAGCAATCTTTGGTGTGTTTTGGGGTTCAATTTATGTGTTTATTGCGGCAACAATGGGAGCAACATTTGCCTTTCTTATTGGCAGATATTTAACTCGTGATTGGGTAGCCAAAAAAATTGCCAATTATCCTAAATTTCAAGCCATTGATAATGCTGTTGCCAAAGAAGGTTTCAAAATAGTCTTACTAACTCGCCTTTCGCCAATATTTCCCTTCAATCTCTTAAACTACGGCTTTGGAATTACCAAAGTTTCTTTAACCGACTATATTCTAGGTTCAATTGGCATGATACCCGGAACAATTATGTATGTTTACATTGGTTCATTAGCAGGTAACATTGCCATGATTGGTGCAGGAAATGTACCAACAAATTCTCAAGCAGAAACCGCTAAATGGATAATTCGCATCGTTGGGTTTATTGCCACAGTTGCCGTGACAATTTACATTACTAACATCGCTAAAAAAGCTCTCCAAGAAAGTGTTCAACAAGGATAATTTTATGTCTCAAATCGAAAATTCAACCCTTTCTCCAATGGATGTATATAATCAAAAATTAGTCTCTCAAGTACATCCCTCAGATTGGGTAAATCCTCAACCAGCAGAGCGTTATAATTTAGTTGTCATTGGTGCAGGAACAGCAGGTTTGGTTGTTGCCGCAGGTGCCGCAGGTTTAGGCGCAAAAGTAGCTTTAATTGAGAAAAATTTAATGGGAGGAGACTGTTTAAATGTTGGTTGCGTACCTTCAAAAACTATAATTCGTTCTTCTCGCGTCGTTGCTGATATTTGGCACTCCCAAAAATTCGGGATTCATGTTCCTGATGGTGTAGAAATTGATTTTCCCGCCGTTATGGAACGGATGCGAAAAATTAGATCTGATATCAGCCATAATGACTCTGCACAACGGTTTAAAAATCAATTTGGGGTTGATGTTTTTTTAGGTGAAGGTCATTTTTCTAGTAGCAATTCTATTGAAGTTGGTGGGAAAATTTTGCGGTTTAAAAAAGCTGTAATTGCTACAGGTGCTAGAGCCGCAAGTTTGAATATACCAGGATTAAAAGAAGCTGGTTATCTCACTAATGAAACTGTATTTAACCTGACTGAAAAACCGCAACGGTTGGCAGTAATTGGTGGTGGGCCAATTGGTTGTGAATTAGCGCAAACTTTTCAACGTTTGGGTTGTCAAGTAGTTTTGTTGCATAAGAATAAACATATTCTCGATCGCGAAGACGCAGACGCAGCAGAGATAATTCAAAATGTGTTTACTCAAGAAGGAATTAACTTAATTCTGAATTCTCAAATTAAGCGAGTAGAACAACAGAATGCAGAAAAAGTTATTTACTATGAAACTCAAGGTAAAGAGAACTCGGTAATAGTCGATCGAATTCTGCTTGGAGTAGGAAGAAAACCAAATGTAGAAGGATTAAATTTAGAAATTGTTGGTGTTGAATATGACGACAAAAAAGGCGTTTTTGTTAACGATAACTTACAAACAACTAATCCAAACATTTACGCCGCTGGTGATATTTGCATGAAATGGAAATTTACTCATGCTGCTGATGCTGCTGCGAGAATAGTGATTCAAAATTCCCTGTTTTTAGGCAGGAAAAAAGTCAGCGCACTGACTATGCCTTGGTGTACTTATACAGATCCAGAAATTGCTCATGTAGGAATGTATGAAACTGAAGCAAAGGAACAAGGAATTGATGTAGACACATTTTTTATTAGTTTAAATCAAGTCGATCGCGCAATTGCTGATGGCGAAGAAACTGGATTTGTGAAAATTCACGTCAAAAAAGGTAGCGATAAAATCATCGGTGCAACCATTGTAGCGCGTCATGCTGGAGACATGATTAGTCAAATTACTTTAGCAATGGTTAACAACATTGGATTAGGAAAAATTGCTTCGGTAATTTATCCTTACCCCACCCAAGCAGAAGCAATTCGCAAAGCAGCAGACGCATATAATCGCACTCGTTTGACACCATTTGTCAAAAAATTATTTACCACTTGGTTAGCTTGGAGTAGATAGTGAAGAAATTTGTAGGGGTAATTCATGAATTACCCCTACATGAATTACTAATCTTTATTAATCGGTAACTCAATAGTAAAAGTTGCTCCTTTACCGGGAATACTGCTAGCAGTAATAGTACCATTGTGTGCTTCGACAATTCGTTTGGCGATCGCTAAACCTAAACCTGTGCCATTACCGGAACGAGAGCGATCGGCAGTATAAAACTGTTCAAAAATATGTGGCATATCGCTTTCGCTAATACCTAGTCCTTGGTCGCTAATTTTTACTACAATGGTGTTAGCTTCTAACTGTCCATTAATAGAAACTTCCGAGTTACTGACTGAATACTTGATTGCATTATCCAAAATATTTAAAAAAGCTTGCAACAGTCTTTCTGGATCGCCATTTACTTTCACATTAGGTACATTTAACTTAATTCCCACATTATTAGATTGCAATCGTAATTCTACTGCTCTTACAGCACGTTCGATTAAAGAATTTAAGCGAAAATCTTTCCTTTCTAATTGAGTTACACCTGCTTCTAATCTGCCTAAATCTAGCAAATCGTGAATTAACCGAGATAAACGTTTCACCTCTTCTTGGGCACTGCTAATAAAGCGATCGCGAATTTTTGGTTCTTCAGCTGCGCCACTTGCTAAAGCTTCCAAAGTCACAAAAACATTACTTACCGGAGTTCGCAACTCATGAGAAACATTAGCTAAAAAAGACCGTCTTTCGCTATCCAGCGAAGCCAATCTTTCACTCATCCGATTTAATTCAAAAGCTAATTTACCTATCTCATCATCTTGTCGAATATTTAATTTATCACCAAAATTACCACCACCCATTCGCACCGCAAAATTACACATTGATTGAATTGGTCTAGCCATGCTCCGAGTTAAATATTCACTAATAACAGCACAAAGTAATACTGTGACAATTAAGGTTAAGAAAACTGACAAAATTAATCTTTGAAACTGACGCTGGAATTGCTCGATCGTGATTGACATTCGCAGTATACCTAATAACTGACCATTGCGAACTATAGGTTTAGCAGCATATAAGCGATCGTCATTAGATAAAACACCTCTAGCTCTGCCTTGAACAGCTTTATTTTGCAAAGCTTCTTTAACTCCCGGAACCGCCAACCAATTATTTATTCTTTTGTCAATATCTGGCGCAGAAGTTGTTAATAACCGACCTTTAGGATCGAAAATCCTTAGAGTAATTGAATCTGGGGAACCATAACGTTTCACAATTATGTCTACCCGTTCTACATTATTTTTTTCTAATGAGTCAGCTACGCTTTCACTAAGAGCAGTAGTCCAAGCATCTAAATCAGATTGCCTGGTTCTCATAAAATAATCATGAAAAGAAAACAGAATATAACTCGCTAAAACTGATGTACCTAAAGCAGTAAGCGCTAAATAAGTAGTAAATAACTTTGTGTGAATTGAATTCCATTTAATCCGAATTTGCTAACACCTCCTGAGTTTTGGTAATTGGGGTACGGGCAATTCATGAATTGCCCCTACTGGAGACTGGGAGATCGGGGGAATTATTTAATTCTCCTCTGCTTTTTTATCATCTGTACGACGACGGAGAACAGTTTTAATTCTGGCTAATAATTCGCGAGTGCTAAATGGTTTGGTAATGTAGTCATCTGCACCTGCTTCTAAACCCCAAATTTTGTCAATGTCTTGGTCTTTAGCTGTGAGCATGACTATGGGAACATCAGAAAATGCTCTAAGTCGCCAGCATACTTCCATGCCGTCAATTCCTGGCAACATTAAGTCTAATAAAATAATATCTGGTACTTGTTTATGAAACTGTTTAATTGCACTCATTCCATCTTCCGCAGTCGTCACCATGTAACCTTCTTTTTCTAAGGTGTAAGTGAGACTTTCCCGCAAAGCTTCTTCATCATCAACTAATAAAATGTGTGCCATCCTTAATTGTCTTGACTAAATTACATCAATTTGCTAATTCACTTAAATTTTATTAACTTTTTAGATTTAAAATTACTAATAAAAAATGGTTCAAAACTTCTATCCAAAGAATGAAATCTGTCTTTAATTTCGATACGATCGCTAAAGCGCAACAACGTACTTAAACCAATAAAAAAGCTGGGTGATTTATGCTGCACCCAGCTTTTAATGGTTATGGCAATGATCAAACATGGGGATTAATTTAAAGACTGGCTAACCAACCAACGATACCGTGTCCGGTAGCTACTTCCATGATTAACAAGGAAACAAAGCCAATCATTGCTAAACGACCATTTAATTTTTCTGCATATTCTGTGAAGCCAGTACGAGGGGTGCTGTCAACATAAACTTTTGGTTCAATAGCAAAGTTATTTAGTCTGCCGCCTTCTTCTACTGTGTAACTACGTGAAGTCATTTTTTTATCTCCGTTCTGATTGTTTATCTATGTTAAGTAATGTAACACGAATATTAAAAAATGTAAAGTAATTTAAATTTTTACTTGATTCATTGCTGAGGTCAGGCAACAAAAAACTGGGTTTCTCCAAGGAAACCCAGTTGTTGAAGGTATTAAATTTTACCTAATCAATGCTAGGCATGGACAAAGCTCGATCGACCGATTTAACTTTACCGAGCAATTCGTGTAAATTTTCACCTTCAATCACTTCTGTATCTAAAAGTTTCATGGAGATGGTTTCCAGCAAGTCGCGATTTTCTTTCAGAATATGCAAAGCTTGCTGATGGGCAGATTCAACGATGTCTTTGACTTCCCGATCGATCGCCTGAGCAGTTTCATCAGAAACCATGCGCCGAGGATTCATCATATCAGCATTCCCCAGGAACGATTGCTGATTTTTGTCGTAAGCCAAAGGCCCTAAAACCTTGCTCATGCCGTAGGATGTGACCATGCGTTCGGCTAAGTCTGTCGCCCGTTGTAAGTCATTGGAAGCGCCAGTGGTGATGCTGCCAAAGACGATTTCTTCGGCGGCGCGTCCACCCAACAGGGTAGCGATTTCACCCCGCAATTCGGCTTCATCCATTAAAAATCGGTCTTCTGTGGGCAATTTGAGAGTGTAACCCAAAGCTGCCATACCACGAGGGACGATCGAGATTTTCTCCACCTTACCGCTACCGGGCATCAGAAAACCGACTAAAGCGTGACCAACTTCGTGATAAGCGACGATTTTCTTCTCTTTATCGTTGAGGACACGGCTTTTCTTTTCTAAACCTGCGACTACCCGTTCGATCGCTTCGTTGAAATCCTGTTGCGCCACAGCGTCCCGTCTGTTTCTCGCTGCCAACAAAGCCGCTTCATTGACTAAGTTTGCCAAATCCGCACCAGCAAAACCGGGAGTACGAGTAGCGATCGCTTTCAAGTCCACATCTGGCCCTAATTTTACCTTTTGGGCGTGGATGTTGAGGATTTCTTGCCGACCGGACAAGTCAGGGCGATCGACCAACACTTGACGATCGAAACGTCCCGGACGTAACAAAGCTGGGTCTAAACTTTCTGGGCGGTTAGTCGCCGCCAAAACAATTACCGTTGCATCACCTGCGGCAAAACCGTCCATTTCGGTAAGCAACTGGTTTAGAGTTTGTTCCCGTTCATCGTTACCACCGTAGAAACCGCCACTGCTGCGAGATTTTCCGATCGCATCCAACTCATCTATAAATACGATACAGGGAGCTTGCTTTTTCGCTTGCTCAAATAAATCTCTCACCCTAGCCGAACCCACGCCGACAAACAGTTCCACGAACTCAGAACCAGAAATGCTAAAGAATGGTACACCAGCTTCCCCAGCTACAGCTTTAGCTAATAAAGTTTTACCCGTTCCCGGTGGCCCAACTAACAACACACCTTTGGGAATTCTCGCCCCAATTTGGCGGAAACGACCGGGATTTTTCAGGAAATCGACAATTTCGACTAATTCAGTTTTAGCTTCTTCAACTCCAGCGACATCAGCAAAAGTGATTTTCGCTGACTCGCCTTCGACGTAGACTTTAGCTTTACTTTTGCCGATCGAAAGCGCACCTTGAGGCCCACCACCACCGCGACTAATGAAAAACTGCCAAATGGCAACAAAAATTAACGGAGGTATCACCCACCCTAACAGACTAGTAAACCAGCCATTCTTCGGCGGAGGGGCAGCAGCAAACTCAACCCCTTTTTCCTCCAATTTTTTTGGCAATTCTAGGTCAAAGATAGGACTCGTTTGTAAAACTAAAACTTGTCCAGGTTGTTCGGGGTCTGGTTTCAGCTGATAGCGAATTTCGTCTTGACCAACAGAAACCCGCGCCACTTTCCCATCTTGCACTTGATCGATAAACAAGCTATAAGGTACTCGTGGGATTGAAGGGCTAAACAAATTCGGTAGGAACAAGTTCGCCAGTAGGAATATGCCAGAAATTAGCAATAAAATGTTTCCTATTTGGCGAGAACGAGGAGGTTGAGGCTGGTCTTTAATTGCCATTAATCTTAATACTCCTTTGATTGATGCGGACTGTCGCATAACCTAATGTTTAGCAGCCAGCTACTCAAATTGAGTTAACGTGACTCAACTCTGGGCTTCATGCCCTGCAACTGAGCAAAATTTTTTCTCTAACTGTTACAAGCTTAACAGTTAGGTATATTTAGGGTAGGGTGATCATCTTTGCGGAAAACCCCCATAGCTATGGGCGGCTTTCTTACCCAATCTTCGTTTCTCCCAATTCTGATAATGGAAGAAGTACGGGGAAATCCTGATTAAGGCTGTAACTCAGAGAATTTAGAAGACATATCCCTGTAGATGGAGATTGAATGTTGAACTGTTGGGACTAAACTTGGTTTACTGTAATACTGTTTACTCGTACTAAAAGTTCTCTGATTTTTTTATGTCAAAGTATTGGACAATTTTTACTCACGATCGTCATTAAAGGAGGCGACTGCTTGAGTTGGTAATCATGAAGACCCGCGATAAAATACTGAACGCTATCATTGAGCATCCTGGTTTGACGACAAGAGAGATTATGGCGATCGCCCAACTCTCCCGGACAAACACCCGCGAACATCTGCAAAAACTAGAAAGCATGGGCTTAATTTATTCCGAAGCAGATGACCAAAATGTGAATAAACACCGTTACTTTGCTGCCAAAGACAAAGTAGAGTTTTAAAGTTTAAGTTTTGAGTTTTGAATGCGATCGTCTCTTCTAACTCAAAACTCAAAACTTAAAACTCATAACTGTTTTAAGCCGGAACTGGGGTAGCTGCTTCTTGCTGTTGTTTAGCAATTTCTAACAGACGGCGAATTCGTTCTGCTGTAGGGGGGTGAGTGCGAAAAAGTGACTGTAAACCTTCTCCTGAGAGAGGGTTAATAATGAGAAGTGGAGACATTGCTGGATTACCGTTCATAGGAATCTGTTTGCCGATTTCTTCCAGTTTTTCTAGGGCGTGGGCAAGTGCTTGGGGATTCCCGGTAATTTGTGCCGCGCCTAAATCCGCTGCGTATTCACGAGTACGGGAAATCGCCATTTGAATTATCGCAGCGGCTAAAGGGGCTAGGATGATGAGAAATAATACTGCTAGAGGATTTCCGCCTCGCCGATCGTCACGAGTAGCAGGATAATATAAAGCGCCAAAAGTGAGAATTCTGCCTAAAAAAGTAATGGCACCTGCGATCGTTCCAGCGACAGCTTGAGTCAAGGTATCACGATTCCGAACATGAGTTAGTTCGTGGGCAATTACACCTGCTAACTCTTCCTGGGAAAGCAGATCGACAATTCCTTGAGTAACTGCAATTGTGGCGTGTTCGGGATCTCTACCTGTGGCAAAAGCGTTGGGAGATTTAGTTGGCACAAAAAATAGCTTCGGCATGGGAATTTCCGCCTTGGCTGACAAAGAAGCTACTAAATCATAGAGTTCGGGCGCTTGTTCGCGGGCGAGAGGCTGTGCTTGATAAGCCATTAACGCGGCGCGATCGGAATAATACCAAGAACTAAAACTAGTGAATGCTGCAAAAGCTAACCCTAAATAAAGACCCTGTTCATTACCGATCAGATAATAACCAGCGAGAACTAATAACCCACTAAGTAATCCCAGCAAAGCTGCTGTTTTAATTTGATTGATTCCCCGCATAATCAAAGTTGCACTAGGTTTTATAATTTTTATTCCAATTGTTATAAAGTTCTCAGATTTACCCGTTACAATGTCTCTATCTGATGAATGAAACTCCTCTCTTCCTGCTGACAGATACGACAATCAAAGCTAAATTTGAATTGTAATAATTGTTTAAATAACCTAATTAAATTATAAAAGTAATTTAATTAACCATTGTTTAGTATAATAATAAAAGCAAATAAAAATAGAGGTTTTGCATAATAGAGCTACAGAGGGAGAGGAAAAATGCCGCAATATACTTTAGCTGAAGATCCAACAATAGTTTTGACTGTGCCAGGTAAAAATGATACTAAAAAAAATCGGGAAGCAGCGATAGAACAGTTACTAGAATTAATGGATTCAGGAGAATTAAGCATAGATTTAAAAGATGGGTTGGGGCCAGACCAGTTAATTTTGGTTAAAGATGCTAAAGCTGAGGGAAATGCCAATCTAAAAGAAGGTACAGGTGAAGATTCTGGGGTAGTACAAGCAGTGCAAGTTTTAACGCAATTTGCCAGCTTACGCCAGCGAGTTGAGGAGTTACGTCCAGCGGCGCAAGAAGCCCGATCGCAAATTGATTTATTATTTGCTGGAGAAGTGACAGTAGACCAAATTCAACAAATCAAAGAGGGGTTAAAAGCCTTAAAAAACTTTGCCCAAGTTAACATTCAATTTCGCGAATCAATAGCGGAAGCCGAAGCTGCTAGAAAAACTTTAGATGAAGCCCTAACAACCGCAGCATTAGAAAATGCCGCTTTGGAAAAAGCGGCGATCGAAAAAGCGACAGAGAAAGCCACAACTACGGAAAAATTAGATTTACCAACTTAATTAAATCTCTTAACTAATTCTCAGTCCCCAGTCCCCAGTCCCCAGTCCCCAGTCCCCAACTGACCTATGACTGAAATATTTACTAATCTCGAATTACCTCCGCCTTTTCCCGACCACACTCAATTACCGGAAGAAGATGGGACATTTGTAAAAAATTTTCAAGAACATCCCCAGAGCATTATTCTGACAGATTCATTAGGCCCAATTTTACAACGACTTCATCCTGATGGACAATATGCGATCGGGCAAGATTGCGGAATTTATTGGCGAGAAATTGAGCCTCCCGAAAAAGGAGCAGAAGCGCCTGATTGGTTTTACGTGCCCAATGTTCCACCTTTAGTAAATGGTGAAATTCGGCGTTCTTACGTGCTGTGGCGAGAATTTATGGCACCATTAATTGCGCTGGAATTTGCTAGTGGGGATGGTTCACCAGAGCGCGATCGCACACCTTTATCTTATTCTGGAGAAATTAATAAACCGGGAAAATTTTGGGTATACGAACGCATTGTCCGAATTCCTTACTATGGCATTTATGAAATTGCTAATAGTAAGTTAGAAGTTTATCGTTTGATTGACGGATTTTATCAATTGCTCGAACCTAATGAGCGGGGTCATTATGCGATCGCTCCTTTAGGTGTAGAGTTAGGATTATGGGAAGGAAACTACCAAAACCAAAATCAAATTTGGTTAAGGTGGTGGGATGATTCAGGAAATTTGTTGCTCACAGGTACAGAAAGAGCGGAATTAGAACACTTACGAGCCGAACAAGAGCGACAAAGGGCGGAAAGTGCCGAACAAGCCCGTAGAGATGCCATTCCTAAGTTGTTAGAAATGGGGTTGAATATCGAACAAATAGCTTTAGCACTTAGTTTGACTGTGGAAGAAGTCAGGCGGAGTTGTGGGGAATAACTACTTTTCTTTGGGTACAATTCCCACTTGAAAACCCAAAGAATCTAAGAATTCCACAAAAGTGTAAATTTCTGCACCGCCACTTTCTGTGAGCATCTTGTCAAGTTGCTCATGCTGTTGTTTAAGAGTTGGAGAAAGATGATTAATTTTTGCTTTAGCCTCAACCATATTTCTCAGAGCATTTCGGAGTAGTTCGGGTTCGGGATCTTTTTCTTCTAAAATAGCCTCAATATAAGCAGCAGCATCTTGAGATTTTTGAATAGATTTAATTAAAAAATCTTGGTAACTCGCACTTTTCGGCATAATCTAACTCCTGTAATCTATCCAGTATTCTATAGCTTTACGAATGTTGCGATCGCACTCAGAATGAACAAACCAAACCTTAATCAATATTTTGAGTTGCTTTGATTGGAATCTCAATGATAAATTCTGCTCCCTTGCCTTTTTCCGAAGTGCAAGTAAGTTTACCTTGGTGTTTTTCTACTACAACTGCATAACTAATAGCTAACCCGATACCTGTACCTTTGCCGACAATTTTAGTGGTAAAAAATGGGTCAAACAAGCGGCTTTGCATTTCTTTAGGAATACCTGGGCCGTTATCTTTAATGCGAATGCTAACATGATTGCTATCAATTACTTCGGTGCGAATTGCGATCGTAGGTGCTAAATACTTAGAACCTTCTTTTCCCCAATTTACTAATAAACGATTTTCTATTCCCTCTTCTAAAGCATCAATAGCATTAGCTAATATATTCATAAATACCTGATTCAGTTGACCAGCATAGCAGTCTACTTTCGGTAATTTACCATATTCTTTGATTACATCAATTCCAGTCCGATTTGGACTAGATTTTAACCGATTGCTCAAGATTAGTAAAGTGCTATCTATACCATCATGAATATCGACAAACTTCATTTCACTTTCATCAAGTCGAGAGAAGTTCCGCAATGCTAAAACAATTTCCCGAATCCGTTCTGTTCCCAATTTCATAGAAGCCAAGAGTTTAGGCAAATCTTCAACCAAAAACTCTAATTCTACTTGTTCTGCCTTTTCCGCAATTTCCTCTCCCGGCGCAGGAAAATATCTTTGATATAAACTAAGAAGCTCAAGCAAATCTTGTGTATATTCATCAGCATGACTGAGATTGCCATAGATAAAGTTAATAGGATTATTAATTTCGTGAGCAATCCCAGCTACCATTTGTCCCAAAGCTGACATTTTTTCGCTTTGCACTAGCTGAGTTTGGGTACGCTGAAGTTCTTTAAGTGCTTGTTCTAATTGCGCCGATTTTTCTCGTTCTCTAGCTTCCGATTCTTGCAAAGCTGCATTTAATTTAGCCAATTCATCTGCTTGACGCAAAACAATTTTAATTATGGCATTTCTCAGTTCATGGATAGCTTCTATTTCGCATAATTGCCAAGGTAAGGATTTAAATTTAACGATTTCTTTCCACAATTCAAAGGATTTGCGAGGTGAGAGATGTAAAGTTCCATCTTCCATAATTTTAGTCACTTCTGCGGGTTCGTGTGGATTACCTGCCCAATTTACTGTTTGCAAAACTTCTGGTCGAAAACATAAAACATAATGATTTTGTGTTTGGGACAGGGAAATTCCAATTAAGCCGCTAGCCACATCCTTATATTTTTCTGCTTCTGGATAATGTTTGGTTAAGGAATCTGTATAAAAAACATCTTGTTTAAAGTTAGTATTTAGCCACTCAACTAAGTTTTTTAAATCGGTTAATGACGGAGTTTTACCAATGACTTTAAATTCTTGTTCTAAACAAATTGCCGCTCCCTCGGCACTGACTAATTCTAATAGATTAGGATAGTGTTTAAGTAACCCATCTACAACGTTTTTTTCCCTGGACATATATTCAATGAATCTAGAAATCAGGGATTTTAGTTTAATTTGATAATCGTAGTTTTCGTTATCAGCTTTTGAGGAAAGTTCAACGGACATTACCTGTCCTAAAAATTTGCAAGCTGTGCGAGCTTCGTAGGTAATAAATTTTGGTGAATAATGATGACAAGCGACAAGTCCCCAAAGTTTTTGGTCTTTGATTAAAGATATGGACATAGAAGCACCAACCCCCATATTTTGCAAATATTTTATATGTAAGGGAGAGACGCTTCTTAATCCAGCAAAACTCAAATCTATGGGTTGACCAGTCACAGGATTATTATTAGGTATAATAGCAATTGGTTGATAGTTAATATCAGCAATTAATCTAATCCAATTTAAACAATATAGTTTCCTTGCTTGTTTTGGAATATCTGTAGCTGGGTAGTTTAATCCTAAATAACTGGTTAAATCTTCTCGTTTATCTTCAGCAATTACTTCTCCATGACCTTCAGGGCTAAATCTATATACCATGACTCTATCAAAGCCAGAAAGATGCCGCACTTCTGTGGCAATGTTTTGGCATAGTTGCTGTAAGTTAGCTGATTCTTGAATCCTAGAAGCGGCTGTTCTAATATAATGGTAAAAACTGAAAAATGGCATATATTCTATAGAAGTTGTCAATTCTAATTCTAGGATTAATTTTTTATCTGTGCGATGAATTATGCCATCAAAGGTTACAGGGTTTCCGCTAGTTTCTATAGATAATTTAATAGGATTAACCGATTGAATTTCTTCACTAGATAAACATTGCTTAAGGCGATCGATCTGTAAGTTACCCAATAATACATTCAAGTTGTTACCAAGCAAAGTTTCCGCTTTAATTCCTAAAATTTCTCTAGTGTTTTCACTAACTTGTAAAATAGTCAGTTCTGGCTCTTGCAATACTAATAGAATACCATGAGGTTGAATTGAACCAGGAATATGAATAGGTTCCCTTTCACAATTCGTTAAATTAGCTTCTTCATCTGTAATAATTTGGTTGGTGGTCATGTTAGTAAATTTCCTTTTTAACACAAAAAAATAATGCTACTATGATGTGATTAAGTATAGATCTTTCTTCATTGATATTGCTTCCTTAAAATTATGCAACTAACTAACACTAAGATGCCTAGAATAATTATTAATTCTTCAGAGGTTAGATTTTCTTAACATTTTTTAACAATAGTGAGAAATACTTTTAAGAAATCTGACATATTAGCAATTTTAAGCGGATCTCCGCTTTCACCTTGTATTACAGCTGCACCAATTAAATGTGCAAGACGCAGTGCTTCTGGGACGTTACCACAGTCTGTTAATTTTTGCAGTACCGCAGAGGTAACTTCTGGAGTTTCGCCACAAACTTGAAAATAAAAAGGTGGAAAGGCATGAATTGTACCTGCACGTTGTAAGATTTTCAAGCGTTTTTCTGGTTGTGGAAGACGACGCAAAGCGTTTTCCATTGCGTTTAGGTTTGGCAGATGGCGCATGACGGAAACACAAGGAAGTGCTAATCTTTGGGAAAGTAATGGCAGGTCTATGATGTTAAAGCCACCAAAGGCTATACCATCGAGTAGCAAAATGTGTAATTGTGGCAAAAATTTGCTGCCTATAAGTAATTTACAAATTGTGTCTGTAGCGTTCCAGCCATCTTGTCGGACTTTTCCCCAAACCATGCCTTCAAAACGGGTATTGGCGCAGACAATTCCAGATATGGCTACGTGACTTCCCCGGCGACGCTGAAAGGGTGCATCATCAAATCCAATGACACGAATCGTGCGGTTTAATCTCAGTAGAGATGCCAGATTCATGATTGATTATTGGCGATCGAATCAGTATTATTTAGCATACTCATAATTTAAGTTTATTGATAGTAGCGATCGCTAATTTTGCCGCAATTTCTCTGAAAATATTTATTAGTCTAACCACATAAACATATCTTTGCGGTTGAACTTACTGAACTGCAAACGTTCCTCAATATCCCGATGCTTATTTTCAGTTTTCGGTTGAGTTTTTGGTTGTTGGTAAAAGTTGTTACCGTTTTTCTGAATTGAGCAGGAAGGCGAATTTTGCGGGTCAGGATTGATTGGGGAAGTGAGGGGAACGGATGTGTAGGTATGGGAACGTAAGTGTTGATGAGCTTCGTTAATTTCTTGTAATTTTCGATGAGCTTTTTGTTGCAGGCGTGGATGATTGGGAAAACGGTCTGGATGCCATACCATTGCCAAGTCTTTATATCCTTGTTGAATTTCTTCTAAGGTGGCTCCGGGTTCTAGTTCTAGTACTTTGTAGTATTCTTCTAGTTTATTCATTGATGACTCCCTACGGTCATGCCAAAATAGCGATCGACCCACGTATTTTTAGTTTGAAGTGAGTTAGCAATAATTTGGTATTTTTGAAGACATAGTTTCAAAAAAATACGATCGGATATTTTCCTTAACTTAAATTAATTATTAGTGAAGTAACTACTCTATTCCATACATTATTAATTTGACTAAGAAAATCAGTTAAATAAGTTACATTATTCTCTACCAATCTCGTCCTTTAATTTCAAAATTTGTTAAACCTTGGGGTTGTTCGTATTCAATAGCTACGTTTTTTACTTCAGCTGAACGGCTTCCTTGATGACACCAACTAACTATTTGCTCAACTTCTGCTTTTTTCCCTTCAAAAACCGCCTCTACACGACCATCGGGTAAGTTACGCACCCAACCATTTATACCTAACTGCTTTGCTTGATTGTAGGTAGAGTAGCGATATCCTACTCCTTGAACGAGTCCAGAAACAATCACATGAACGCGAATTAGGTCTGTTGGTAATTCTTTTGTCATAGTTCTTTAACTTACAACTCTTCTATTTAAAAGTTCAGCTGCATGAGTATGAATTACTTGATTGTCCCAATAACTGAGATAATTGTGGTAATTATTACTCAATTCAATAGTAATATCCTCAATTGCTGGATGATTACCAAACAGAGGACTAATGGGAAATGCTGATATATCATCTATACCATAAAAAACTTTCCAAATAATTTCTTTAGTTTGTTCGGGAATGCCAATTTCATCAATTGATAAAGTTTCTTGATTGGCAAAGGTATTGATTACTCGTTGGGAACTTAGTAATAAAAGGGGAAGTTGTGATGCCATACTAACGATCGATCCTAATTCTAAATGTTTTTTCTGTGCAGCAACACGCCAAAATAAATAGCGTTCTACTGTTTCCCGCTTTTCCTCTGCCAAAATTTGACTGTTGGCAATTGTTGGTTCTTTAGCTTGTTCGGGGTCATTTTCTGGGGAAAATAAACCATGTAAGAAGTCATTAACAATACTTGTACCTAAACCGTTACTAATTGCGTGTAATCTAATTTTAATTGTGGTTTCTTTTTTAGATATAATTCTTTCAATTTGATGACGATATTTTTCGAGAAATTCTAAAATTTGATAGTAAGCTGCTAATTGTAGGGCAATTTTTCCCTCAATTCCGCTATAGTAAATAGCTGCGCCAATTCCTTGTGTCCAAACTAGGTTTTGTAGGGGGTGAAGGAGCGATCGCCACCAAGGTTGTAAACTACTATTAGTAATACTTGGTAATTTTGCTCTTAAATTTAGTTGTTGAGCCATAAATTCTTCTGCTTTACTCAACCTTTCATCTAATCTTGCTTCCTCTGTATCTGTCAAATAATGACCCCAATTTACTGAAATAATATCATCAATCCGTTCAGAAAGTTTATGTTGCTTCTTAACTGGTTCCCAAAATAAATCATACAGTTTTGTTTCGGAAAAATTAGAATTATGGGGAATTACACCATGTACAAATAAGAGGATATTAATAGTTTTAACTTTAATATCTTTCGGTTCATTTTTAATACTAAGTTCGCTAGGTCGCCTAATAATAAAATCTTTTAATCCCTCTAATTCTTCATATTCAACAGTCACAGTTTTGACGACTGCATCAGGACTGCCTCGGTAACACCAACGAATGATTGCTTCGACAAGTTCTTTATTTCCTTCAAACACAGCTTCTACTCGTCCATCGGGTATTTCTTCCACCCAACCACCGATTCCCCATTGGTTTGCTTTGTCCCAAGTAGCTAGGCGATAACCGACTCCATGAACAGTTCCAGTGATGAAAACGTGCGCTCTAACTTTTTCTGGTAATGGCTGTTTTTCCATTAAGTTTATATTAAATTACATCTGTTAATTGCTTTTTATTTCTCACTTTACCACTAGAACATCGATTCAGTATTGTCGTCGGCGATGAGAAACCGGGTTTCTTTCGCTCGCACAGTCAATATTTTGTTACCCCAAGTCAAAGAAACCCGGTTTCTGGGATTACTGAATTGGTGTTCTAGGAGATTCCCTTGATGATTTCTTTAGATTTATTACATCTTCTTGCTAAGCTGGTTTGGCGAATTAATGTAGCTTTTTTCACTTTTCCAACAATTAAGGCTTGGTTAATTGCTATGGCATTATTACTCATACTAACTCTCTTTTGTTTGCCGATCGGTTTATGGTGCAACTTTTTGAAACTTGAAAAATTGAGAGTGTCACAGAAAGTAATGTTTAGTATTATAGCAGGCTCTCTGTTATTTCCGAAGAGCTATTTTTTCGAGTTTTATTACTTCCTCATCCCCAAGAAAATGTGACGACAGCAACAGTCTGGTTTTGGGGAAGTCTGAGTTTAGTACTTTTTATTATTTATCATCCAATGAATGCAGTAACTTTCTTTCCTGCCGGACGGAAAACATTTTTTAATCCGATTTTTTTGTTACTTGCGGCAGTTTTAGGAATAGTTTGTAGTGTTGTTTATTTACAAAGTGGTTCTCTGTGGTTGCCAGTAATTATTCATTGGTTAGTTGTAGTAGTTTGGTTGGTGTTTTTAGGAGGATATAAACAATTGCATGACTAAGTTTAATCAGCTAAAATCAGAATCATATAATTTCCAGTTAAGCAATTACGTTTTTAACTACATAGCTATGATGACTACTACTTTGGACAAAAGTGCTAACCGAGTTGTGCTAGAGAATATTAGCTGGCAAACATATCAAGATTTGTTGCTAGATTGTGCAGAACAACCAGGAATTCGCTTGACTTACGATCGAGGTAAATTAGAAATTATGACACCGTTAGATCCACATGAAAGTTCTAAAAAGCTGATGGGTAGGTTTGTGGAAGCAGCAACAGAAGAATTAAATATAGAAATTCGTAGTTTGGGATCGAGAACTTGCCAAAGGGAAGATTTAGCGAGGGGATTAGAACCAGATCAATGTTACTACATTCAAAATGAGCGAATTGTTAGAGGCATAGAGCAAATCGATCTAAATGAATACCCACCTCCTGATTTAGTAATTGAAATTGATATTACCAGTAGTTCAATGAATAGATTAGGAATTTATACAGCTTTAGGTGTTCCTGAAATTTGGCGTTATGATAATGGACGGTTGGTGATTTTGCGGTTAGAAGATGGGGAGTATATTGAGTGCGATCGATCTCCGAGTTTACCTCTATTAACGTCAGTGGAAATTATGCGGTTTTTGGAATTAGGAAAAACGATGGGAGAAACAAGTTTAATTCGGTTGTTTCGGGAATGGGTGAGAAATCAGGTGAAGGAAGAAGAGTGAAAAAACGCAATTATCCAACACCTGTTAATTTTAAATAGTCATTGGAAGTAGGACTATTTAAAAATCCTTGCTCTTGAGCTTTTTGGAACCATTTATTTGCTTCTATTGGATTTGCTGTTATGGCTTCATCACCAGAAAGATAAATTCCTGCTAAGTTGTTGGAAGCGATCGCATAACCTAACTCCGACGATTTCATATACCATTTAATTGCTTCTAAAATATTTCTTTCTACACCCAATCCTAAATGGTGCATATTTGCGATCGTACATTGCGCTTCTGCATTTCCCTCATCTGCTAAGGGTTTTAATAAGCTAAATGCTGTAGTGTAATCTAGGGAGTAAAAAGCAGCTAAACCTTTTTCTAAATCTGACATTTTATTTCCACCTTTTTGTTTGACAAACTTATGGTCCAGGAAAGTTGCCATCGAACGAGGGAGGACAAGGCTTATCTTTTGGCCAAGGGAAAGTAGCTAGAGCGCCGTATCCCTTACATCTATAGGCGCAAGTTTTCAATGGACTTTTAGGGTCTGGAGAAATGAACTCACCAAAATACTCGCATCTTTTTTGCGGAGACTCACTACCATCACTATTATTAGGATATTTTTCATCCACGCTTGCATACCCTAGATGCTAATTTTAATATCTTACCAAACCCTAAAACAACTTTTTCAAAAGCTAATTCACCATTGAACACTGACAACCTTTGTAAATACCTCGCCGAACAATACCCAAATGAATTTATCAGTTGGCTATTTCCATCAGAAACTTCTAGCGTCCATGTACTTAAAACGGAACTCAGCCAAGAACCAATTCGTGCTGATTTTCTCACTTTATTGCAATCTTCAAACTTAATCTTTCACCTGGAATTTCAAACTTTACCAGCATCAGATCCGCCTTTGCCATTTCGGATGTTGGATTACTGGGTGAGGCTATATCGCCAGTATCGTTGTGAAGTCGAACAAGTGGTAATTTTTTTGAAAGCTACTACCTCAGAAGCAGCTTTTACTAACGAGTTTAATGCTGCTAACACTTCACATCGTTATCGAATTATCCGAATGTGGGAGCAGATCCCGCGCCACTTTTGGCAAATCCTGCGCTTTTACCTCTGGCGACACTAGCACAAACTGATTCACCCCAAAGTTTACTTGCTCAAGTTGCCGATCGAGTAGCTAATATTGAAGAAACCCAGAAACGGCAAAATCTGGCAGCTTGTGTATATGTCCTTGCAGGTTTGCGCTTTGACAAAAGTTTAATTCGTCAACTATTCAGAGAGGAAATTATGCTGGAATCTGTCACTTATCAAGATATTCTAGAACAAGGACAACGACGAGAAGCAATATCAATGATTATCCGTCAGCTTCCCCGTCGAATTGGTTTGCTTACTCCCGAAATGCAAGCGAGAATTCAAGCTTTATCGATCGCACAATTAGAAGATTTAGGAGAAGCACTATTAGATTTCTCTCAACCAACCGATTTAACCAATTGGTTAGAATCCCATCAGTTATAAATAAGCAATAAAGTCCGCGCAGGCGGACTTCGTTTGTGTAGCCCCAGATTTCCAATCTGAGGGAATTTATCAGGAGAAGTAACCCATGAGTTTAACAGAAAGATTAGAAGGACATCTGACTCAAATTGTGCGCGATCGCGATCCTTACCTCTCATCAGCAGGTCATTTTTACGTACAGCAATATATCCGCGAACAATTCCAACAATTGGGAGAAGTGGAAACTCACGAATTTGCTATTAGAGGGCAAACTCACCAAAATTTGATTTTAAATTTACCACCTTTAACTAACAATCAAAAACAATCTCCCCCAATTTTAATCGGCGCACATTATGATGCTGTACCAAATTGTCCGGGTGCAGATGATAACGCTACTGGTGTGGCTGTATTGTTGGAATTAGCAAAAGAATTTGCGGCTAAACCTTTGAAATATCCCGTGCGATTAGTTGCTTTTGATATGGAAGAATATGGGTTACTCGGTAGTCAGGAATATGCAGCTAAATTAAAGCAAGAAAATCAACCTTTGCGCTTGATGATTTCTTTGGAAATGTTGGGTTATTGTAATCATAAGCCTAACTCTCAACGTTATCCAGCGGGATTAGAAAAGTTTTACCCAAATACAGGGAATTTTATTGCTTTAATTGGTAATTTAACGACTATTCCTGACTTAATTAAACTGAGTCGCAATATCCGCAAAAGCGGTACTCCTGCGGAATGGTTGCCAGTCCCAAATCAAGGCAAAGCTTTGCGGCAAACTCGGTTGAGCGATCATGCTCCTTTTTGGGATAATGGTTATCGAGCGATGATGATTACGGATACAGCTTTTATGCGAAATCCTCATTATCATCAAGTTAGCGATCGCATCGAAAATCTTGACTTAAATTTCCTTACCGGAGTCTGTCTTGGCTTAGAATTTGGTTTAAGCAAATTATGATTGATTTTGGCGAGATTTTCTCTCAATTTCCTGACGATATTTTTCCAAATATAGCCGAATTCGAGCCAAACTCGTGCCTTTAGCTAACGCATTTTTCCAAATTTCTAGACCTTTTTTATCTACATCGCGACCTAACACTTCTTGATACATTTGGTTAATCGCTGCTTCTGCATCTCGACTATAAGCAATGTCACGGCGAATGTCGCAAATAGTCCTGTACCTATCTAACTCTTTTGTCCAAGTTATTAACCCTAGATAATCAACTTCTCTCCCCAATACTTCGATGTAAATTTGATTAATTTGTTCGATGTCTGAAAGTTTTCCTAAATGTCCCTGACGTTGCCGTTCTGGGCTACCTCTTAATATTGGAGAAAGAAGTTCTTGCCAACCACAGTCAAGTGCTTGAACGGGTTTTGCTAAATTACTGAGTACCAAAAAAGCAGAAGTAGCTATTACGAAATCACTAAAACTTTTAGCTTTCATGGCTAATTTTGCCTGATTGATTATCTTCTATTTCTGGCTTCTGGACTGCGTTCGATCGAACGCTCTACTTCCCGCAAGCTTCTACCTCTAGCTAATTCTGATTGCCATGTTCTTAAACCATTTCGATCGACATTTCTTCCCAAAACTCGCCGATAAATCTCGTTAATTTTAGCTTCTGCTTCTTGACTGTACGCTAATTCCCGGCGCACATAACTCAGCGACCTACCTCTTTGTAACTCTCTTGACCAAGTTCTTAATCCTTCACGATCGGCATTCCGTCCTAAAACTTGGCGATACAATCTGTTAACTTCATCATAGTACTGGGAACGCCCATCGCGATCGTACCGATCGTATCTGTCCCGGTCGTACCGATCCCGGTCGTAATCATATCTCTGTTTATTTCTTGGCTCAGCATTATTAATTTTTTGGTCATTGAGACTGACGTATTTATCTTTCTTAACAATCTCTTGAGCATTAACTGATTCTGCTGGGCTAAAATATGCTAATGTGAGCGCGATCGTTATTCCTGCTCTGATGACCGAAGCTAATTTCATATCTTTATCCTGCTTTAGTGAAAATTATTTAATTCGAGTTTAAGTTATTTGTGTAACTCAGACCATTTTTTTTTAATCTTATCAAATATTAATCAACTTGGCTGAAGCTCAGTTCTTACTTGACGTTCCTGTACATATATCTTATACTTAAATTAAGCACACTAAGTAATTTAAGGATGCTAAATGCCTACTCCATTTGTGGAACAGAAGTTATCGAGGGGGTGGCAAGAGGTTTTAGCACCGCACGGTATGGGATACCGAATCAAGCTACTATCTCAACTGCTAGCACGTAAATTCCAAGAGCGACTTGACCCTTACGGTTTAACCCCTTTTCACTGGGTTGTGTTGTGTTGTTTATGGCAAGAGGACGGCTTAGCGACTTCTAGCATAGGTGAAAAATTGCAACAGGTGGGGGGCACTTTGACGGGAGTACTCGATCGCATGGAACAGCGAGGACTAGTGCGCCGAGAGCGAGATACCAGAGATCGTCGAGTTTGGCGAATTTGGCTAACCGATGCGGGAAGAGAGTTGAAGTTCGTCTTACCACCAATTGCTGAAGAATTACGGGAAGAAGCTTTTCAAGGCATCCCAGACACCCAGCGCCAACTACTTTCGGAAACGCTGGATTTAGCGATCGCTAATCTCTCCTAATTTGCAGAAGATTAGTTGATATGGCTAAGGGATGACGCTCTAGTTGTTTAATTTTTGGAAAATGGTACGCATACTAAATAAATAGATTCGTAATTAAAGCTAAAGACGCTAAATATTCAAGATTACTTAACGAATTTACCAAGAGACTGAATTATGAACCGCACAGGTCGAGTTGATAGTTTTTCGATCGGGATTTACAGATTCCTAGATTAATCCTTTCGATTAATCCCGTTCATCAATCCTGCTGATTAATCCTGTTCATCAAGTAAATCCATAAATCCTGATCCTTTTTTGTTAGCCTCTAATAAGTAGCGATTTCCAGAACTATGAAATACCATCAATTAGGCAACAGTTCTTTAAATGTTTCCAGCATCGGATTAGGGTGTATGGGAATGTCCGAATTTTATGTAGGTGGCGACGAACAAGAGTCAATTGCTACCATCCATCGCGCCTTAGATTTAGGTGTAAATTTCCTCGATACTGCGGATATGTATGGTGTAGGGAAAAATGAAGAATTGGTGGGAAGGGCAATTAAAAATCGCCGGGATGAAGTGATTTTAGCTACTAAGTTTGGCAATGTTCGATCGCCTGATGGAGGTTTTTTAGGTGTGAATGGAACACCGGAATATGTCCGCCAAGCTTGTGATGCTAGTTTACAACGTTTGGGAATCGATGCGATCGATCTTTATTATCAACATCGAGTCGATCCCAACGTGCCAATTGAAGAAACTGTAGGTGCAATGGCAGAGTTAGTGCAAGCGGGAAAAGTACGTTTTTTGGGACTTTCGGAAGCTGCGTCGGGAACAATTCGACGGGCAAATGCAGTGCATCAAATTACAGCTTTACAAACAGAATATTCTCTTTGGACTCGCGATCCTGAAGATGAAATTTTACCCACTTGTCGAGAGTTAGGAATTGCTTTTGTCGCTTATAGTCCTTTAGGTAGAGGTTTTTTAACTGGTGTATTTAAAAGTATTGATGACTTAGCACCAGATGATTGGCGACGCTATTCGCCTCGCTTCCAAGGAGAGAATTTTCAAAAGAATTTAGACTTAGTAAAAAAGGTTGAAGAATTGGCGAAAGCAAAGGGTTGTCAACCTTCCCAATTAGCTTTAGCTTGGTTGTTAGCTCAAGGTGAAGATATTGTGCCAATTCCGGGGACAAAAAGAATCAAATATTTAGAAGAAAATGTGGCAGCAGCAGAAGGAATTGCTTTAACTTTAGAAGAGTTGGAAATGATCGATCGCATCGCCCCCAAAAATGTCGCTTCAGGAGAACGTTACCCAGAATACGCCATGAAAGCGGTTAACCTTTAACCAGGATTACAATTTCATGTTTTGTTGATTATATAGATTAATGTAGAGACGTTATATATAACGTCTCTACAAAATTTCTGGAGATTCTTACTTAAGTTATAAATTAATTTTTCAACTGTTCCCAAAACCAATTTTTAAGTAATAATTAAAAGAAATGTTACAAGCAAGTATGGCTATTATCCCTCTTCTGTCACTTTCCGAATTAAGCACTGTAATCTTCTTGCCATCTAATGCTTTCTTTAGTTTTTCTAATCTTCTTTGTTTTAATTTATCTACCGACCAATCAGAATTGGCTATAAAATGATGTAATGATTGGGCTGAGTTTATACTTACAACTTTCGCTATCTCTGGTAATGATTTTCTTTTGATTGGTGACATTATTCCCAAATGTAAATATTTGAAGCACTCATAATTTCTTACTTCCTTAAACAGGTCTTTATACTCTGCACAATATTCATCTATAAGCGCAACTGTTGGATGAGCATCTCTTGGCAAATGCTTGAGGATTTGTAATTCTACATCCATTGCTCTACTTACCTTTCAGAGTTTTCTTTGTTCATTCTTTTATTTAGAATACCCGGAAAGTGACAAAAGAGGGATACAACGTCTCTACAAGTGTTCTAGATAACGCTTTAATTTCTGTATATTGAATACAAGAACAAGGTAAACTTAAATTAGCTGATGCAAATGCAATCTGAGTATTATTTAACGTCTCATTGTAGAGAGGAGAGATGCCAACTACAGCACAGGCATTAAAATGTTTTCAGCTTTGTTGTGACCTTACTAGCAAATACTGTTCCATAGATTTAATCACCCTAGATCAACGTACTGGCAACGTAGTGATTCTAGCCAGGGAAGAAATTAACATTGAAATTGATCTTAATGGAGAGTGGAGATTCGTATGAGTACAAAACCCAACTTTGAAGCAATGACTAAGCATGAATTACGAACCTACATTTTAGAACATCGAGAAGACGAAAAAGCCCTTCATGCTTATCTTGATAAACTTCATACAGAAAACCCTAACCCACGAATTTATAATCCTGAAGAAAATGTAGCTGATGCAGTTTCCGAGTACCTAAAGCAACGACAAAATCAAGAAAGCTAGAAATGCAAAGACTGACATAAATTAACTAGCGAGGTGAACCTAAATGTAGGGTGCGTTAGTACAAGGTAACGCACCTTTTCCGATCGCCACAAAACTACTTATTCATTCGACAATGTGGAAGTCATATTATTTTAGTTCGCAACGCGGATTTACTGTGGGTAGTTAGATATTTTTTGCGATTGAATGTATTGTTTGAGTATGGAATTGATTTGAAAGTACGATCGCTCTCCCATCTCCTTTCTCTCAACTAAACTCCGTCGCCCTAATGATTGAATAGCTTGCCAAATTTCAGATTTTGATAATTCAATATTAGCAGGTTTTTGGGAAATATCTACTGCTTCAGCTTGATTTGCTAACCAATAACTCACTGTTTTTTCTGATTCGGATAAACGCTCTAAGTGAGTTTCTAACAGTGGTTCTATCTCACCTAAATATACATCATTTTGTGCTAAAAAATGGAAAACGCTACCGTTAAATAGTTCGTTAATTGTTGCGGCTATAATATTTAACCAGCAAGGATGACCTTGATAATTTGCAATTAATTCTGACCATTTTTCTTCATCAGTTAATCGTTTTTCTCGCAATATTTCTTCTGCTTGTTCTCTCAACCCTTGCAAATGTAATGTTTGTACAGGTCTATTTTCTGCTTCTAATGCGGTAATTTCTCTGGGTTTTTCCCAACAGAGGAGGATTAAACAACTATAGTGAAATGATGTGGCTATTTGTTTAAAGAATTTGCCATAATCTTCATAATCAGTTAAATATTGTCCAGCTATTTGACCGCTTTTAAATATATTCTGCACATCATCAATAATTACTAAACAGCGAGAGGTGCGAAAATAATCAATAATTGTAGGTAATGGGGTTTGTTGGGGTTGGAAAAAGAATTGTTTTAGTTCAGTTTGTAGGGTGGAAAGTGTGGGAAGATTGTTAAGGGTTCGCCAAATAATATAATCGAATTCGGTTTGGATTTGTTCGATTAGTTTCAGGGCGATCGTACTTTTCCCAATTCCACTTAATCCATATATTGTAATTAAGCGAGTGTTTGCTTCTAATATCCATTGTTTCAGGGTGGAGAGTTCGGTGGTGCGATCGTAAAAGTTAGTTATTTCTGGTGCTTCTGTTAGATTGATGATGGGCGATCGATCTTTTGTGTGGGGTGTTGGGGGGGGAGAGTGCGATCGAGTATTTTTATCACAGATATTTATGTTACCATAACTCACTGCTATTTGTACACTATCAACATCAACAACACTAATATTAGATAATTCAGCTTGTTCTAACAAAGAGCAAACATTAGATTTTTTTACATCTTCTCCAATCACATCAGATAAAAGTTTCCATAATTTCCATGCTTCTTTTTTCACATGATCGTAACTGCGATGATTATTTTTCGCTATTTCTTCATAATTTTGGTGTTGCCAAACACCTTCTAATATAGATTTTTGTAAAGAATCGAGATGCTTTCCCGTTTTAGCTAATACTTCTTCATCAGTCCATTTCAAAACTTCTTCAATGTCCATCATTAAAGCGAGATTATTTTTGCCTAATCCCACTTTATCACACTTTTTACCCGCATAAAACCTAAATCCTACTTTTTCCTCCAATTCTCCCACTTAAAAAAGTTAAAATTCCCACTAAATCCCATATTTAAGCTTTGACAATACAGATTTTATACTGTTAGCTTATATAAAGTAATACATTGAAATCGTGTTTGTTTTTGGCAATACAGATTTATTAGTGCCTCGAAACCAAAATAATTCTCAAAACTAAAACAGCTTGTAAGGATTGATTAGGAGAGATTTCTTATGGATTTTTTATTTGCCATACCAATTGCTATTTTGCACTTGATATCAAGTTTATTTTCTTGGATTTTCAGTATTATTTCTTGGCTTATAGGTATTGTTTTATTACCATTAAAGCTAGTTTGGGGTGTATTTACAGGAATTTTTAAGTTCATAATTTCGGTATTTTTAGCCCCATTTTTATTATTTTCACACCCAGTAAATGTCCCAACAGCGCAAGCTGCTGTCCCGACCGTTCCTGTAATTCCTAATAGCAGACTTGAACAAATCTTTAATGATATCCAGCAGCTAGAATTAGCAGGCAGACGAATGGAACCTTTAAGAGCTAACGGAGACTTGGCACAGTGCGGTAGTAAGATGCGAGAATACCAATACCAAGCCGAAGATTTAGTTCAAAGAACAAATGATCTACCTATAAAATATAAAATAACATTGGGTGCAGCAGCTACAAGGCTTAAATCATGCGTTTCTTGTTCACCTTTTGCCCAAGATTCCTGCGATAGAGTTGCCGAGGATCTCAAAGATTATCAATTGGTAATGAGTGAAGAGTAATAAAAAACTAAGACACTAGATAAGCATGATTTCTTACCTCATTATTATTTGATTTTCGCAAAGCACTTTGCAATTATTTCTTTATTTAGTTCTCAAGTGCGTGCGATCGGAGACAGAGAAATTGCCCAAGCGGGAGTTCTTACATAATCATTCTAATATTTTTTCCAGTCCACTTGTAGGGGCGGTTTTAGCAAAAATTTTTTGCTTCTTACAGATAACCTTACAACAAAACCCGCCCCTACTTAAGCTATTAGCCTGAAAATTGATTTCCGGGCGAGTGTGGCAAAAAATCCAAGATGTTAGGTGTAGGTGTAAGGTGCGTCAGACAAGAAAATAATGATTTCAACCCTTCCCTTAAAACTCTGATGCACCCTACAGATTAATTCAAATTAGCTAATTGTTTAGTTCAAATTGTTAATAAATTGTCGCACTTGCTCAACATCAAGCTGGAGAATATTAGCAATTTTTTCCACAGACAGTCCTTCTTTCAATAACTGAGGAATTGTCTCTAATTTTGCTTCCAGCTTTAATTCTTGAGCAAATCGGGTTTTTCGCAAATCCTCAACGCCAAACATAGCTTCTAACTCCTGACGACTCATTTGGGGTAACTTCGCTAAAACAATAACTTCCAACAAATTTAACAATTGTAATCGATAAGGTGCATCGGCAAATAGTTGTCGGTTTTTGGATTAAAAATCCCGTTTAGATCTCCTAATTCTTTAGTTTAAATTGTTTAAAATTTCCTGTATTTGTTCTACGTCTAATTCTACAACTTCAGCAATCTCTTCGACAGATAAACCTTTGCTTAATAATCGAGAAACTATTTTAAGTTTTGCTTGTTGCTCCGCCTCTTCAATCAATTCTTGAGCAAAACGGGTGTTTCGCAAATCCTCAACGCCAAACATAGTTTCTAACTCCTGACGACTCATTTGGGGTAACTTCGCTAAAACAATAACTTCCAACAAGTTTAACAATTGTAATCTATAAGGTTCATCGGCAAATTGTTGTTTGACTTGGGCAATTAACCGAGTTACTCTCTGTAAAAGTTGTTTCTTTGTAGCGACAACTAATTGAATGATTTGCACACCTAAAGGAGTGGTTTCATTGACTTCTATTTCATTCAAATAGATGCGCCTAACCAGGGGAGAATCTAATAACGGTTGAACAGACTCTCTTTGTCTGACTGTCGGTTCAATGCTACGACTCCTGAAAATAATCATAGCACGCCACTTTAAAGCTGGGTCATTGTCTCTGAGATAGGTAAATATTTCGGAAAATAAACGCAGATAAATTTTCGGGTCTTTTTGAAATTGGACTTCGGTAAAATATATCGGGTTTTCGAGGTTTTCGGGTAAAAATACGCCGTCGATTCTAAAAGCAGTTTGTTTTAATTCTACTGAATCAAAACGGTAATCGTTTACTAGTTCTGGTGATTCTCCCCACAATTCAAAGAAAGTTTGGGGTAACTCTTTGAAAATGCGATAAAAAATGTGATCTGTTTTCATCTATGGTTAAATTTAAAAACTTTGGGATATGAAGTAGAATTTATCACACTCACAGGTTAAAGGATTACAATTATTTACTTATTTAGTTCTTGGGTGGGTACGATCGCATACACAGTTCTATATTGTAGAGACGTTATATATCAATCTCTACAAGTATTCTTTAGTTTCTGGAGAAGTCTATTAGCTATTTATCCTGATCGGCAGCTTGGGTAAGGAAGAAAAGTTTTACTTATCATCTGCATTATCAGTTAGGCATCTATCGGAGTAAATTAATTTTGACTAAGGTAGTAACATTTTGGATAACTCATGGCAAAATATCCCTAAGTTTTACCTTAACTTGTTCCCTGTTATCCCCTGTTTACCGCAATGAAACATTCTAAGCAAAGCGTTCGCGATCGCAATAAGTTGCTAGAAGCCGTCAACATCGAAGTCCAAGCACGGCTGGAACAATCATTGCACAAAGCCATTCAGATTCACATCCTCAAACAAGAAAAACCGCAACAAATACAGCGACTTTGGGATGTAGATGTCAAAATAGGCAAACGTCCAACAGTGAGGTTATCACCTCAAATTACCATTGCTCAAGTCTTTAGACAAAGTAGCGGTAAATTACTAATTTTGGGTAGCCAAGGTGCGGGAAAAACTACCTCTCTGTTAGAATTAGCACAAGATTTAGTAGAAATTGCTCAAGCTAATTTTGAACAGCCTGTTCCAGTTATTTTGAACTTAGGATCGTGGAAAAACAGTAAACAAACTATTCCAGATTGGTTAATTGCTCAAATAAAATCTAAATACCATATTTCCCAGAATTCAGTTAAATTATTAGTTAACAATCAACTAATTGTACCGTTACTTGACGGACTTGATGAACTAGATTTAGGACAACAGGATTTATGTCTTAGAGCAATTAATCAATGGCTAGGTTCCGAAACTCGCCCGAAAAACATGGCAGTTTGTACAAAGTTAGAAGATTACAAAAAATGCCGGACAAAGTTACGCTTGCATGGCGCTACTTTTTTACATCCTTTACATGAACAGCAGATCCAAAAATATTTGGTTGCTTGTAGAAGTAAAGAACTTTGGGAAGTACTTAAAGATGAACCACAATTTATAGAATTAGCCAAAAATTCTCTACTATTAAATATGATGATTTTGGCTTATGAAGAGTTGCTAATTCAAGCTTGGAAGCGGCTAAATTCGGAACAAGAAAGACGGGAATATTTGTTAAACGCATATATCCGGCGAATGTTAAGTTGGAATCTAAAATCTCTTTACTATCGGGAAGGAAAGGAACCAAGACCAGAAAATGCTAGACCTTGGTTGGTTTATTTAGCTACAAAAATGAATGCAGCTAAAGAAACTGAAGTTTCGCCCGACAAATTAGACAAAACTTGGCTGCAAACTTCTGGGCAAAAGTCTTTATATCGACTAGGGATGATTTTAACTTTTGGCGGAATTTTGGGCATGAAAAAGGTTATTTTACGCCGAATCCTCAGCAAAAATAAATGTATTCCCCGGAACTATTCCCAGTTTTACAACTATGCCAGCGAGCGTTTTCTCTTGCAAAAAATTGGTAATAAATATCGATTTGTCCATGAAATCTTGCAAGAACACATTGCCAAAATGTGATATGTAGCAGAGGAATGAAGTTTTTGCTCGATCGCCAATCCCCAATCCCCAATCCCCAGTCCCTAGTCACCAAAACCAAGGTAAAATGCTTGTTTGGGGTAAAACCTACCCTGTCAATAATAAAAAGATTGTCAAATTTATCCAATGACGAAAACTTACAAGGTTGAAATTCAACACCAAGGCCAGACTTATACTCTGGAAGTACCGGAAGATAAACAAATTCTTCGCGCTGCTTATGCTGCGGGAATAGACTTGCCAAGTTCTTGCAATGCTGGAGTTTGTACGACTTGTGCGGCGCAAATTTTATCAGGAAAGGTGGATCAAAAAGATGGGATGGGCGTTAGTCCTGAACTTCAGGCGAAAGGTTATGTTTTACTTTGTGTGGCTTATCCCCGATCGGATTTAAAGATTGTGACTGAGAAAGAAGACGAAGTTTATGACTTACAATTTGGACAGCCACAGAAGAAATAGAAAGTAATGACTACGCACTTTATCACTGCCGAAATCGATCTCCAAGCTTCTCCTGCTAAACTGCATCAAGAAATTGTTGCAGAGTTAGAAAAACGTGGGGAACCTCTACGTTGGGCAATTACTAATGTAGATGTTCAGGAAGAGAAAGTGAGTGTCGAAGCGATCGTCACTACAACCACCGAACCAGCGAAAGATTAACCTTGTTTCAGCGTCCTTATACAGTTGTCTTGCTTGTCCCTACCGGAATTGGGGCGGCAATAGGTGGCTATGCGGGGGATGCCTTACCAGTGGCGAGGGCGATCGCTTCCTGTTGCGATCGCCTCATCACCCATCCCAACGTCCTCAACGGAGCCATGTTATATTGGCCTTTGCCTAATGCTTTCTACGTCGAAGGCTACGCTTTAGATCAATTCGCCGCTGGAAATTGGGGACTAAGCCCAGTACATCAAAATAAAATTGGGCTAATTCTCGATCGCGCCATAGAACCAGAACTCCAACTCAGACAACTACAAGCCGCTGATGCTGCCAGGGCAACTTTAGGATTAAATCTTACCGAATATATAGTTACCGATGCACCTTTGGGTGTGGAGTTGCGAATTTCTGGAGCGGGGATATCATGGGGAACGATCGCTAACCCAGATAGTTTACTTAGAGCAGCGGAAAAATTGATTAGTCAAGCTGGGGCACAAGCGATCGCAGTTGTCGCCCGTTTCCCCGAAGACATCGAAAACGCCGCCCAAGAAAACTACCGACAAGGCAAAGGCATAGATCCGATCGCAGGTGCCGAAGCAGTTATCAGCCATTTAATAGTCAGAACCTTTCAAATACCCTGCGCCCACGCCCCCGCCCTCAACTCCTACCCCCCCGCTCCGCAACTTTCCCCCCGTTCCGCCGCCGAAGAACTAGGCTACACCTTCCTACCCTGCGTCTTAGTCGGCTTAAGTCGCGCCCCGCAGTTTGTAAGCAGAGGAGCAGAGGAGCAGAGGGGAGGAGAATTCAAAACTCAAAACTCAAAACTCAAAACTCCCCGACCTCCCCAGTCCCCCACAGACATTTGGGCAAACCAAGTAGATGCTCTAGTCATACCAGCTAAGGCTTGTGGTGGGAGTGCTATACTAAGTTTCAGCCAACTGGGAGTGCAAATCATTGCTGTTGCAGAAAACCAAACCCAGATTCAAGTCCCTCCAGAACCGCTGGGCATGAAAGTATTGCGAGTAAACTCATACTTAGAGGCACTGGGCGTTTTAGTCGCCCATAAAGCAGGTATTAATCCATCTGCTCTGTGCCCAGCCATCTCGTCCATTCGTAGTCTTTAGAAAAAACTGTGTGAAAGATCCATTACCGAACGAACCGGAAATTGAACCCTTGACTCGCTCCCAACTCTTAGTAGCTATGGGAGTAACAGCTGTAATCTTACTGGTACTTGCTAAACTATGGCTGCAACTAGGTTCTGTTTCCCTTTTATCCATCAAGCTAACAGCGTTAGACGCAGTATTAGGCTTAGGTGTAGGCTGCTTAGTTACTGGCGCAAGTTCTTTAGTTTATCGTCTGTGGCCTGCTTATCGCAAAAGTGCGGATTTATACTTGAATGTGGTCTTAAAACCCTTATTATGGCCTGATTTAATTTGGCTGGGATTATTGCCTGGTTTGAGTGAAGAGTTGTTATTTCGTGGTGTAATGTTACCTGCTTTGGGTTTAGATACTTCTGCGTTAGTCGTGTCTAGCCTCTGTTTTGGCATTTTACATTTGAGTGGTTGGGAACAGTGGCCTTACGCAATTTGGGCAACTGTGGTAGGGTTACTTTTAGGCTTCTGCGCCCTCTCCACAGGCAATTTATTGGTGCCGATCGTAGCTCATGTCTTTACTAATTTACTTTCTAGTTTCCTGTGGAAGCTAGACAAGGGGGGAACCTCAAATTCTCTTAGCTAAATAGGACTCATATCATGTCCGGTTAATCAACCATAATATCCTTTATCCAAAATCCTGTCGGGACGTTGCATCCCACGTCCCGACAGGATTTTGTAGCAGTGAAGGGAATGACACCTCACCCCAGATTCACTAATCTATGGTTTATTGAGATTTAGGAAGACTTGGTTAGAAGTAAAAATAATTGAGTTTTTACTCTGATTAGGTTTCTTTTTTACAGGTGCTTTTTTGGGCGTTTATCTAGACAATAAAAAACGCCCGAAACTTGGGGGCGTCAATCATCAGGGTGCATCTACATCTATTAGTTTAACTCACTGAGGGGTGAAACCCCTCACCCCCCCTCGAAATTTTACAAAACTTAATATTTTCCTTGTATGGGGTTTCAGGGACTCCAGGGGCAAGAAAAGTCATTAACTCAGAACGCAAAACTGTCCCAGTCCCCAGTCCCCAGTCCCCAGTCCCCAGTCCCCAGTCCCCAGTCCCCAGTCCCCAGTCCCCAGTCCCCAGTCCCCAGTCCCCAGTCCCCAGTCCCCAGTCCCCAGTCCCCAGTCCCTAGTCCCTAGTCCCTAGTCCCTAGTCCCTAGTCCCTAGAACATCGATTCAGTATTGTCGTCGGCGATGAGAAACCGGGTTTCTTTCGCTCGCACAGTCAATATTTCGTTACCCCAAGTCAAAGAAACCCGGTTTCTGGGATTACTGAATTGGTGTTCTAGCCCCTACACAAAACTGGCTTTTTGTATTCCTTTGGACAGACGAATTGTATGTAGGGGTGTATCGCCAGTAGGATGAGTCTATGGGATCGCAGAGGTAGTCTGAAGAAGCAAGTTTGAAAGTTTCTTTAATACCTTAAGGAGAGTCACAATGGCTAAAGTAAACCCTGTGCAAATACAAAAAGATTTGAAAGGAATTGATTACCCTGTGAGTAAGCAAGATTTAGTTAAGCACGCGCAGAAAAATGGTGCTGATGAAAATGTTTGTGCGACTTTAGAAAAGTTACCCGATCGCGAATATGAAACTCCTACTGAGGTTAGTAAAGCGATCGGACAAATGGAATAATAGGTTTGTGATTTAGGACAGTTAATTCGCTGTATTATATTCTCTTTGTAGTAGGTGTCAGGAGTGAGGAATTAGAAATATTTGGTTCTATTTTCTCTCTTCTGATTCCTACCCTAAAAATTTTAGCCTAAGTAAGCTTTTTTTACTTGTTCATTTTTGAGTAAGTCCGCTGATTTTCCCGATAAGGTAATACAACCAGCTTCTAAGACATATCCGCGATCGGCATTTTCTAAAGCTAAGTTAGCATTTTGTTCAACTAATAAGATAGTGACACCTGTGGAACGGAGATTTTGGATAATTGTAAAAATTTCTCGGACAATAGCAGGTGCGAGTCCTAAGCTAGGTTCATCTAATAATAGTAGCTTGGGGCGGCTCATTAGTGCGCGTGCGATCGCTAACATTTGTTGTTCTCCACCGCTAAGAGTTCCCGCTAGTTGCTGGCGACGTTCTGCTAACCGAGGAAAAATTTGAAATTGTCGGTTAATATCTGCTTTAATTTCTGTTTGATTAGAACGAATATAAGCACCCAATTCTAAGTTACCTAACACAGTTTGTCTAGCTAAAATGCGCCGTCCTTCAGGAGAATGGGCGATCCCAAGTTGCACTATTTCATGAGGTTGGCGACGGTTAATGTTGCGCCCTTCATAAATAATTTCCCCATCTTTAATATTAACTAACCGAGAAATTGCCCGTAATGTTGTACTTTTTCCTGCACCATTCGCACCAATTAAAGTGACGACTTCGCCACTATCAATTACTAAATTTATATCTTTTAAAGCTTGAATGCCGCCATAGTTAACAGACAGATTGTTTATTTCTAAAAGTCTGGGCATAATGAATTAAAACCTGTTAATTGAATGTTTGTATATTAAACCTCGATCCCCCTAAATCCCCCTTACCAAGGGGGACTTTGAAGAGAGTTTCCCTCGTGATGTTAATAGCGTCTGCTGGTTCCCCCCTTGGGAAGGTAGGGAGGATCAACCATCTGTAGAAAGTTAATAAGTAGCTGATATTATTCATCTCCTAAATATGCTTCAATTACACCAGGGTCATTCCTGACGACAGCGGGTTCACCTAAAGCAATTAATTGACCAAAGTCTAATACAGCAATTCTGTCGCATAAACCCATAACTAAGGGTACATGATGTTCGATTAAAATGATAGTTAAGTTCAAGCGATCGCGAATTTCCCGAATAAATTCACTAAGTTGATGTTTTTCATTAGGATTCATCCCCGCAGCAGGTTCATCTAACAGTAATATTTGTGGTTCTAAGGCTAAAGCACGGGCAATTTCTAACCGACGTTGATCGCCATAAGCGAAGTTTTTGGCTTTTTCGGTGGTGCGATCGTTCAAACCCATCATTGACAACAAATCTAAAGCCTTTTGTTTCGTTTCTTTCTCTTGCTGATTAGCCACAGGTAAAGCCAACATTCCCGCAAATAAAGCAGATACAGGATGACTGTTTCTACTGTGAATATGTCGCCCAATCATCACATTTTCCAAAGCCGAAAGTTCACCAAACAAGCGAATATTTTGGAAAGTGCGAGAAATACCTTTATTAGCAACTTGATAAGGACGAAGTTGGGAAATTTCTTCACCTTGATAAATCAATTGTCCGCTAGAAGGCGGTAACAGACAGGTAATCAAATTAAATAAAGTTGTTTTTCCTGCACCATTCGGGCCGATTAAACCAAATATCTCATGTTTTTGCACAGAAAAAGAAACATTATTTACCGCCACTAAACCACCAAAGCGACGAGTTAAACCTTTGGCTTCTAGAATTGAGTTGTCTTTCGCTAAATCTTGTTGGTTCATAACTAGTAAGTATACCTTAAGAATGATGCAGTATTAGACTAATTGCGACTCTATAAATATTGCTAATTAACGACTTTGAGTAATCATCATGCTGTAGTATTATTTGTTGAATCAAATTTCCAATCAGGAGAAATAAAGATGAAATTTCTATTCAATCATAAAAAACTTACAGCATCTTTGGTATTATTAGGAGTCTTAGCACTCACAGCTTGCGGACAAGGAAATCAACCAGCTGCTGATACAACTCCTGGGACTGAAACACCTGCGGCAACAAATACTCCAGCAGCGACTCCAGAGGCAACTTCAGCCACAACTCCAGCAGAAACAACTGCTACTACCGCAGGTGTTCCACCAAAAGGAAGTGACTGTCCTAGTGACGCACCAATTAAAGGTGTAGATACGAAAAAACGTGGCAAAATTTACCACACTACTACCTATCCAGATTACAAAACAGTGAAAGCTACCATCTGTTTTAAAGATGTTGCTTCAGCGGAAAAAGCTGGCTATAAATTGCCACAAGCAAAATAGGTTGTTTGTCATTAGTCATTGGTGATCAGTCATTTGTAAAAATAATCAGCCAATGACTACTTTTACGATCGTTTAAATCTCTTTAATAAATCGGGAGTTACTAAACCTTGGGGGAAAAAGATTGTTCCTAAAACGATTAAAACACCGAAAACAATTAAGCGACCATCTCTTAATAATTGCGCCAACCAAAGGGGTAAACCTGGGGTTTCTGCAACAGCCCTTAAAATTTCTGGTAAAGCAGTAAATACCATACCTCCTAACACAGGGCCAACAAAAGTTCTACTCCCACCAATTAACACCGAAGTTAGATAAATAATACTAGCATCAAAAGTTCCTTGTCTAGCATTCCAAGTATTCAAAAAATGAGCGCTTACTGCACCAGCAATTCCCGCCAAAATTGCGCCTAAAGTAAAAGCTAAAACTTTGTAAGTAGTTGGATTTATTCCCATTGCACCAGCAGCTAATTCATCTTCTCGAATTGCTACAAATGCCCGACCAACGCGGATAATTTCTAACCGATATAATAAAAACATACTAATTAAAAGTAAAGGCAGTGCAACCCATAAATATTCAATGGGAGAAGCAAAAGGTTGGGGGATACCAAAAATTCCGACTGCGCCACCTGTAATTTCTAAATTTAGCGATAAAACCCGCAATATTTCTACAAAAGCGATCGTTGCTAATGCCAAATATATTCCCTTAAGGCGCAATGCCGGAATTCCTACTAAAATTCCTAATATGCCAGAAACTATGGCAGCAATTAGCATTTCCAACAACAAGAAAGGTAGAGGAAAGAAACCTTCGTTCTTGGGGAAAACTTGGGTAGATAAAATAGCGGCGACATATCCACCTAACGCATAAAAACCCGGACTAGCTAAAGACAATTGCCCAGTCATTAAAGGTAAATAAAGTGAAAGTCCTAGTAATGCGCCTAGTACCATCGAAACAATTAAAGGGCCATAAGTATTAAGAAATTCAGCCATTATTAATTAAACCTTTTGAATTAAACGTCGCCCTAATAAACCTTGGGGTCTAACTAGTAGCATAATAAATAATATGCCAAAAGCTACCGCATCTTTATAAGCGGAATATTGCCCAGGAACAAATGCTTCTACTACCCCAATTAATAGACCTCCTAAAACTGCACCGGGAATACTACCTAAACCACCTAAAACAATCACTGCTAGACCTTTTAAACCGAAAGCAATGCCAAAATATGGGCCAGCAATACTGACGCTAGAACCGACTAAACTTCCGGCGACTCCAGCTAGGAAACTGCTAATAAAAAATGTTAGAACTATAAAGCGATCGGTATTAATTCCCAACAAACTAGAAGTAGTAGGATCTTCTGCCACAGCTCGCATTGCTTTACCATATTTGGTGTAATTAATAAAGTAAGTCAAGATAGCTAAAACGAATACTGAAACCAGAAAAATTACTATTTGTACCGTGCGAATAGGAATCGGGTTTTCCTCAGTACCAAAATTAATAGAAGTAGGTAAATTACCAAAAGTATTCCCTGGAAAAGTGTAGTTTTCTGCACCTACCAAATATTGAATTAAATTGACGATTACTAAAGCTACACCTAAGCTAGAAACTACAGTTAAAAGTGGGTCTGCGCCTCTACGTCGCAAGGGACGAAAGGCAATTCTTTCAACGGCAACTCCTACTAAACCTGCTATGATGCTACCTAAAATTAATGCGATCGGAAATGGTAATTTAATTGGTAATACAGCATTAGCTAACAACCCATTAAACCCAAAAGCTTCTCCCATCAAAGCATAAGTTAAATATGCACCAAGAGTAAAAATTGCCCCATGAGCAAAATTAATGATACCTAAGATAGAAAAAATTAAAGTATATCCCAAGGCAAAAATTGCATATACGCTACCAATGGATAAACCGTTCAGAAATTGTTGAATGAAAAGAGTTAAGTTCATATTGTTAATTAATCATCGATCATTTGTGATTGGTCATTTGTCAAGACCAATCACGAATAATTATTTCTTCACAGATGCGAATTTACCATTGTTACCATTAGCATCAACTTGCAATTGTGCTACGTAGAAATTTTTCTGAATTACATCACCTACAGGTGTAAAGGCAATTTCACCCAAAGGAGTATCGTACTTGCGAGTTAGCAATTCTTTGTTTAACTCAGAACGCAATTTTTCCAAGGGCATTTTCGCAATATCGCTTTTTTTGTCTACCGCTCTGAGGGCTTCTACAAATACTTGTACAGCCGCAAAAGCTTGGGCACTAAATTGGGGTGGTTCTTTCTTATACTGTTGCAGATAAGCCGCACGAAAAGCTTGATTAATTGCGTTGGAATGTAAAGGACTGTAAGCTTGGGCGACTAACACACCGTTGCAACTTGCTTTACATACAGAAAAAATATTAGAAGTATTGAAACCATTTCCGCCAATAATAATGCCTTTGTAACCCAATTCTCGCAACTGTCGCACTAAATTTCCGCCGTCAGCAGCTAAACCGGAAATAACAATTAAATCTGGTTTTAAGTTAATGGCGTTAGTTGCTTGGGCTTGAAAGTCTGTATCAGTTGTGAGGAACTTTTGTACAGTAACAATGTCTAAACCTTTATCCTTTAAAGTTTTTTGAAAAATTTCTGTTTCCGATTTGTTAAACGCATCATTTTGAGCGTAGAAAACCGCCACTTTTTTGATATTAGAGTTTAGCTTCAAAGCTGCTTCAATGGAATTGGGAGCGACAACAGAAACTGGCGCGGAAACACGAGCAACATAATCACCAATTTCTGGGATACCTTTAGCAGTATTGGAAGCAGCAATTACTGGAACTTTTGCTCGTTCAGCAATAGGGTCAGAACTAAAAGCTTGTTGGGATAAAGTTGGGCCAACAATTCCGACAACTTTGTTTTGATTAATTAAAACCTGAAAAGCATTTATTGCTCCGGTTTCATCGCCGCCAGTATCTTGTATTATTAATTTAATTGGAGTACCATCAACGCCGCCTTTGTCGTTAAAATATTTCTCGGCAATTTTGGCTCCTTGAATGCCTTCTTGTCCTAAAAGGGCAACGTTACTTGTTTGGGCTAAAGCAACTCCTATAGGAATGCGTTGAGAGGTTGAACTTGTTTGTGTGTTTGAGTTAGTTTGTGTGCAGGCTGACAGGAATAAAGCCAAGCCAGCAAACAAGACTGTAGTTTTTTTCATAGTTGACAACTATCTCTGGGTGGATATATTTTATATGATTTCAGATTTCAAATTATATAATCAGGAAAGCCAAAAATATCTAAAAAATGTCGAGCAAAAATACTTAACTGCCTCTGAAAAGATAAATACTCAGAGATTAATGTACTGGGGTTGAGTAAAGCTAGAATACGATCGCTACAATCAACCTATCTCTAAGTGTGTCATTTTGCGATCGCCTCTCCCTTGCTTCCATCAAGTAAAATTGCTCGAAAGCTATAATAACAATGCTATACAGACAATGAAATTTTAGATAGAACGCCAGAGAAAAATTTCATCCTGGTTTCATTTTTATGTGAAAAACTTAAACTTCAGTTGCTCCTTTAAAGATTACGATCGCCAAATCTAAGGCAATAGTTTATAGTAGTAATAATAAGAAAAGTGAATTGGGTGTTTTGGTTCAGGGTGAGAGCGATCGATCTGTATGATAGAGAAGATAGGAGCAAACACCAAACACTAGAGAGGTTAATAAATGATGCAAACTGAAACTAAAGTATCTCTCTATGAACAAGACTTTGCTTTATGGATCGAGGATGTGGCAGCAAAATTAAAAGCACGAGATTTTGATAATCTTGATGTTGATAATCTGCTGGAGGAAATCGAAGCTTTGGGAAAATCGCAGAAGCGGGAACTTAAAAGCCGTTTACAAACTTTACTGGCACATATTTTGAAACGGATATATGTTGATAGTCCATTAGATTATAACGGTTGGGAGCGAACAATTCGAGAACAACGCAAAGAATTAAGGCTTTTGTTTGAACAATCTCCTAGTTTAAGAAACTACTATATAGAAGTTTTTGCTGGAGTTTGGGAAGCAGCATTATCAGAAGTTCAGCAGGAATACAAGAAAACTGACTTTCCTGAGCAATGGCAATTTAGTAGCGATGCTGATGTACTTTTATCTAAAAAATACTGGGAGGAGCAATAAAGCTGAATTAGCGGTTTTGGTTAGGGGTGAGAGCGATCGATCTTTATAATTCCGAAACTTATCCTGAGACTCGATAATGTTTATCTAACCAAGCTTTAATCGCAGAATTTAAGGTGTTTTTTTCGCTGTCTTTAATTCCTGCGGGGTCGAAGCGATCGCGATAATAAAGCTCAATAATTGGTATCATATCATCAACTAAATCCCCTCCCAGTGAATCTTCTTTTAACCTTTTAATCCAGTTCTTTAAAGATTCAGAAGGATAACGGTTTAATCCTAACTCATTTAAGGCTGTTTCAATTAAATAAAATTCCGAATTATGTTTAACTAATTGCGGTTTAACAACAGGTTTTAGCGATATTTGTTTTCTCGACAAACGTCGCACACCTTTTTTTTCTCCAACTCTCCAAATCAAAATAAATACCAAAGGAAAGATTAACCACCAAACATAATTTAATTCGTTGCTACTTCTCAAAAGTTGGGAAAGTTTAAAACTCAATAACGACCATAAATCAGTTATTAATGATAACTTAGAAGCTGTTGCATCTTCAATATTTGTCCAATCAGCAGGCGTGGTATCTAATACTTGCCATTTGCCATTTAAATATACCATTGTCCAAGCATGAGCGTGGCGACTTCGCACAATATATTGATTTTCTAAATTACTAAACTCATGAACTGAATATCCCACAGCATAACGCGCTGGTATACCTGCTGCACGTAACAAAAGTGTAGTTGCAGTTGCAAAATATTCACAATGTCCAGCACGATTTTTTAATAAGAATGTTGATATAGGTGTTGTATAGTTATTTTTACCCGTTAATTGCAGAGAATAAGTAAAGTTTTTCAGGAAAAATCTATCTACGCTGTTGACTATTTCTTGGGAAGATTTTCCCGTAATATTCAGTTGGTTAATAATTTGATTAAGTGCTGGTTTTTCTTGATTTGGTATTTCTAGATCTTCGGCTGTTGGTGGATTGTCCAAAGAAAGTTGATTGTTAAAATAAGCTTGGTAATTAATATCATTAATTTTTCCGGCTACTTTGACCGCACCAAACTTGTTTTTCTCCATTCGATTAACGGCTAATTCATCAATTTTAAATGTTCCATCTGGTAGGGTTAATAAACCTTGACCACCTTTAAGGTTAGTTGAAATGGTTATTTTATAACTTTTAGAAGGTTGATTTTCTAAATTCCAAGTTGTGCCGTTTTTCTCTGATTTTACAAGAGTAAAGTTAGGTTTTGCTGCTACCCAAATAGAAGATTTGTACTTGTTATAAGTTGCTTCTCTTAATACTTGAGGGCGAGTTTGTTGAGTTTCCGGGTTGACTCTTAAGACGATTTCGTTCGATCGCTTTAATACCCCAATATCTCCAATATTTGTTTGCTTATTAGATGAATTTGTCGCTTGTTCAATACCATCACTGAACCATATAACTACACGATCTTCTAAACTTAAATGAAGTTGATGTAAGCCAATTTGTCCGATAAATCCTATGGTTCCAGCAGTTAGCAACAAACAAAGCCAAACTAAGGGAGAAAATCTTTTGGAACGTACTGACCAAAGGGCGATCGCTATTAGTACAAACATCCCGATATAAAAAGATATATTCCCACTATTGGCGTTACTAGCTGATAAAATACAAGCAGCGAGATAGGGATAACTAATATTAATAGTAAATAGCTTATTTTTTTCAGTTTTTTTACTGTTGAATAACAGAAAAAGTGAGGTTGCATGAATATGTTCATCCACTGAGTAAGTTTGCATTGTTAAAAGTGGGAACAAGACAACCGGAAGCCACTGTAAAAGCGTATAAACAAAGTAAAATGTAGGGTTTTGAATCAGCAGATAAACAAATAGAACAATCAGAATAATTAGACATAAATTAGCTACGCGACGGACATCAGCAGGAGAAAAATCCCAGCGCCAAGAAATCAGTCGAGAACCTTCAATAATTACAGCCATTGGAATGGCAAAAATCCATAGTCCTGTTTGCCATCCCCAAAATATTAAAGCTGCACCTATCAGCAGTGGTGGAGTTTTCATATTTTCATTAATTCCTCTTGAATTTTACCTAACTTTAGTAAATGAAAAGTTGCTAGTTGATCGGTCAGAGATTTTACATCTAAGTTTTCTAAATGAGTTGATTTTTCTTGAATAATTAATACTAAGGTATGAATACCCATTCCTTTGAGATAATTAACTAATTTTTGGCGTGATTCATCCCAAGTTAGGAAGATACAAATACAGCCACTTAGTAAAGAAATTCTCTCCATAACTACAGGGATAATCGAATCAAAAGTTTTATCTTGACAAGCTACCACAGATGCGAGAATTTCTAGCATTTTATCAGTATGACTCAAGCTTCTACCAAAGGTAAAACAATAAGCTTCATGACCAACAAACATTAAATCTAATAATGATTCTTGGGTTTGTACTTCACAGGCTAGGGAAGCTGCGATCGCAATAGCTTCTTCTAAAATTTCGCTATACTTAACATTGAGAAAAGTATCTAAAATTAAAGCGTGTCGGACAAAGAATTCGTCCTGTTCTTCTTTCACAATTGGTTTACCAACTTTTGCCCAACTTTTCCAGTGAATTTTTCGCATTGGATCTCCCGGACGATACTCTCGTAAAGACCGAAATTCCTCTGCATCTCCCACTGATGAAGCTAAGGCTACACCGCCAGATTGATATCTTCTTAAACCGGGAAGTTTAATCGGGGGAAGGTTGTATAATTTGGGTAAAACTAACAAAGATTGCGGTAAATAATTGGTGACACAAGCATTAAATAAACCAAAAGGATCGGGTCGAATAACTGTTAAGTCAGCGAAGCGAATTACACCTCGGTAATCAGGTGTTATTTCATAAACAACTTCGGTTTTACTGTTGGGTGGAAGCGCTGGTAAATCTATTGCTTTCGCTGTGGCTACTCGTTTTCTGGCTATTAACCAAAGCCAGCGATAATATCCTAAGTATCTATCAAAAGAATTGCGCTTTTCTTCATTTGGTTCTGGGGTTTCGCTAAATTCTTTAAAAGTCGGACGAGGATCGGCGAAACTTTCTAATAGTTTTAGGTTATGTTGAATTTTATTAGTTTTATTGTGAATCACAAGGCGATATTTTAGTTTTACGCCAACAGTTGCAAAGCGAGGTAATATCCGCACTGCACTAAAACGGAAAGCAAAAAACCGACTTGAAACTATTGATATAATCAGGATTGATAAGAGAAAAGTAAATATTTGATAGGTTAGGTTTTGCGTGCTATCTAAGCCAAGAGTGGCAGAGATAATTAAGCATAATAATATTATCAATCCTCCAGTTGTTAATCGTCGTCGGCGGGATTGTTCAAGCGCATAACTGAAACGGAAAAATCGATAGATAAAACGGTTCATTTTTTAGGTGGGAACGGGTAGAGATTTGAGGATTTCTTCAACAACTCCGGTGGCGGTTCTTCCAGAAAAACGCGCTTGCGGTTCCATAACTAATCTATGTGCTATTACTGCTACTGCTAATTCTTGAATATGTTCTGGTGTGACAAATTCATAGCCGTCGAATAATGCTAAGGCTTGCGCTATTTTCATTAAGGCTAGAGAAGCTCTCGGACTTGCTCCTAATTGTACACCTTCGGTCGATCGCGTAGCGTTAACAATATCTACTAAATATCTTTTCAATTCTTCGCTAATTCTAACTTGTTTAATTTGCTGTTTTAAGCTGATTAAATCTTGTAAATCAACACAAGGTTGCAGAGTATCGATCGGATGTTGTTGAATTTGATCGGAAAGCAAGTTAACTTCATCTTCCGGCGAAATATAACCTAAACTAAATTGCAGTGCAAATCTATCCATTTGCGCTTCGGGTAATGGATAAGTACCGCGAGATTCCACAGGATTTTGGGTAGCAATGACAAAAAATGGCTCTTTCAGTTTTCGCACGTTTCCATCAATAGTAACTTGAAATTCTGCCATTGCTTCTAATAATGCTGATTGCGTTCTCGGTGAGGCGCGATTAATTTCGTCAGCTAAAACAATATGAGCAAAAATTGGCCCTTCGTGGAAGTGGAAGGTGCGATCGCTAGGTTCTAAAATCGAAATCCCTAAAATATCTGAAGGTAAAAGATCTGGAGTAAATTGTATACGTTTAAAACTTACATCAATAGAAAATGCTAAGGCTTTGGCTAAAGTAGTTTTACCTGTTCCCGGATAATCTTCTAGTAACACATGACCGCCACTAGCAAAAGCTGATAATAGCTTTCTAATTGCTATTGATTGCCCTTTCATTACTTTTTGAATATTGTTACTAATTCTTTGGTAGATTTCTTGACCGGACAATCTATTAGTTGATAAGTTTACATTATCCATTTTGGAAAGTTGAAAATTTTGACTTGATTTGCCAAGAGAAAGTTAGATAACATAAATTATAAATTGATTTCAATTATTCCCAAGTTTGCTGTTGTAAAACTTTAAAAACTGTCGATCGCGTTTCTCTTGCCTTAAACTTCATCCCGATTTCATTTCTCAATTGAATCGTAGGTCATTGGAATGCCGCTATTAGCTTCACTGGTTAGACAGTAGCAGCAACGATCGCGATCGCACTGTTCGATTTGAGCCTTTAGCCTTTCAGGAATATAGGTAGACACAAGAAATTAAGATAACGGTACATGATGTCCGCGCCAGCGAAGTAGTGCTGCTGCTTGTGCCTTTCTTAGCATGAAACGAGCGATCGTCTGTTCGCGTAGCGTGTAGGTAGCGCATAGACACAAAGAAAGAATGAAGATCAAGACTGTGGTTGATTTGGAATTAACTCCCATTGAGGACTGGTTAAAGTATTACGTAAACGCCAAGTTTTTCCAGGGGAAAACATTTCTAAAACCCCACTTTTTAAACCTTCGCGCAAATAAGGACTTTCTAAAACTGACCAATCTTTTAATATTCGTTCTTGACCATTAATACTAGCATGACTAATACCTTTATTTGGTTGATAGGTCATTTCTAAGCGATTTCCTGCTAAACTTGTGTATGTTAATTTGCCGAGATTTTCCCATTCTCGATCGCCAATCTCACTCCGATCCAACGCCTCAGTTAAACTTTGCCAATCTGGATAATCGCTAACTCTAACTATATCAGTAATCCAAGCAGTGCGATCGCCTTTCGCCACCAAAGCTTGATAATCTTTTTCCCGGCGACTTGTTGACACAGGAGAAAGTAAACTTATTTCTCCCCAAGGACGAACGCACAACCAAACTTCGTAAATCCGCCAAATATACCAAGATTTATATCGTTTTGGTTCCCCAAAAGTTGCAGGTAAAACTAAATGCGATCGGTTTGGTACTCCAGCATTTTTGTCCTGTTCATTTAATCGCAATTCATAAATTACAGTACCATTTTTTTGCAGATATTGATCGCCCGGACTGCGCCCAGTTGCCATTTGATTGTGATAAGTTCCACCTAAACTAATGACAGCATTTTTCTCTGTTTTAGGGTCACGCACTACTAATTTATAAGTGGCATATTGAGCATTAATTGTGCCTTTGGTTTGATAGGATTTTCCTGGTATTAGCAAAGTTGATAAACTGTAATCATTAGTAATATAAAAAGTTTCCCAAAATTGGTTATCTTGGTAATAGCTGTAATATGCCGGATGACTGGCTAAAAGTTGAAAAGGTAAAGGGATTTCTTTTCTAGCTAAAGCTTTAAATTCTGCTGGCGGACGGTAACTACTTAACCCAGCAAGCAACGCCAAAGATGCAACATTTTTATCCATTCTTTCGGCAACTTTTACATCGTCTCCCCACCACATCCAAGCAACAGCTGATAATCCCTTTTGATCCCAAGTTCCGCGATCGAAACCTCGACTTTCCGCACCTCCCGCAGTTCCCCAACTTAAGCGCACTGCCATATTAGCAGCATACCAATCTAAAGCAGCTTTAGCTAATTCTTTTAATTCGGGAGTTTTCGCAAAATCGTAAAGATTCAATAACCCACCAATGCTATATCCATAATAAGTAGAAGAGTGAAATTCCCCTTGTCCAATAGTCAGAAATTTATTAATTTCTGCACGCAACCAAGCTTCAATAGATGCAGCAGTCGCCGGATCGCTATTTGTCCATCCACTACCATCTATTAATGCTAAACCGGACAAACGTTGCATCATTATATGGTTTTCTGTACCAGTTTCTAGCCATTGTTTAACACGACTTGATTCCACCATACTTTGATAAGATGCTGTTACATTTGCTGGCATTTGATCTCGAAAATAAAAGAAAATTGGTATATCAAAAACGCTGCGAAAATGATAAAGATCGGATTGGTCTTTATCCATGTTTAGTAAAATGTTCCATGAATGTTGGCGATCGTACTTATCCCCCAAACTCAACCGCGCTAAAATAACAGGTAACAAGTATTTATGAGGATCGCCAATTTTTTCTCTCCGCCACCAAGCATCCAACTCATCTAAATTTTGGGCGGCGATTTTTTGACGAATAGCTAAACTGCGATCGGCAAAAGCAGCCTCTTCATTCATTGCCGAATTCCTCTGTATTGCTACTAAATAATTGTCTTGTTTAACAGGTAACTTACTGTTTGCTGGAATACCGACAGCGCAAGCAAAACATATTAAACTAACTAAAACAACGGTTGTAATAAATTTAATTTTCATTAACCAACTTTTTCGCTACACTACGATGTTAGCTATTAGTCATTGGTCATTTGGCAAAAGTAAATACTTATTTACCAATGACCAACTACCCACTACCCACTACCCACTACCCACAAAATATATGATTGACCTTTACACCTTCACCACTCCCAACGGTCGCAAAGCTTCTATTATGTTAGAAGAAGTCGGTCTTCCTTACAATGTGCATAAAATTGATATTACCAAAGGAGAACAATTTACGCCCGAATATATTGCAATTAACCCCAATAGTAAAATTCCTGCCATTGTCGATCGAGAAAGTAATATCACAGTTTTTGAATCAGGGGCAATTCTAATTTACTTGGCAGAAAAAACCGGAAAATTGTTACCAACTGACCAAAAAAATCGCTTTCAAGTGTTGGAATGGTTAATGTTTCAAATGGGTGGTGTGGGGCCAATGTTTGGACAATTAAACCATTTTAAAAAATTTGCACCGGAAAAGATTGATTATGCGATCGATCGTTACGAAAAAGAAACTTTGCGTATCTATGGAGTCTTAGATAAACAATTAGCAGACAAGGAATTTATCTGCGGTGATTACTCTATTGCCGATATTGCTACTTATCCTTGGGTAGCAGTTTATGAATTTCAAGGATTAACTTTAGATAATCATCCAAATCTTAAACGTTGGGTGGAAACAATACAGCAACGTCCAGCAGTCCAAACAGGAATGAAAGTACCAAGTTAGTCATTAGTCATTTGTTATTGGTCAGAAGTAAATAGCTATTTACCAATGACCAATGACCAATTACCAATTTTCAGAAAAGTACTTTTCCACACAACGCACAAAGATTTCCACACCCATCCCTAACACAGTTTCATCAAAATCAAATCGGGGGTGATGATGGGGAAAAGCTAAATTTAAACTGGGATTAGCAGAACCTAAAAAGAAATAACAACCTGGAACTTCTTGCAGGAAGTAAGACATATCTTCTGCGCCCATTGTTTGACATTCTGGTACTATTCCTGCCGGAGTTTCTACCACATTTACTGCTACAGACCTAACTAATTCTGCAATTCCCGCATCATTGATTGTTGCTGGATATTGTCTTCGATAATTGAGTTGATATTTTGCACCGTAAGCTTGGCAAACTCCAGCAATAATTTGTTCTAATTTTTGGGGCATCATTTCGCCTACAGCAGGATTAAAATACCGCACAGTTCCCCCAATTTCCGCTTTGTCTGCTATCACATTAAATGCAGTACCAGCATGGAATTTTCCTACTGTTACTACTGCCGAATCAATAGGGTTAATATTGCGGGAGACAATAGTTTGTAAGTTATTAACTATTTGGGCAGCAACTAATATTGAATCAACTGTTTGATGAGGCATTGCCCCATGTCCACCTTTGCCAAAAATTGTGCAATCAAACGCTTCGGTAGCTGCCATTAATGCGCCTGTACGCACACCTACTGTCCCCATTGGTAGGACGTTCCACAAATGTAAACCAATAATCGCATCAACATCGGGATTTTTTAATACTCCCGCTTCAATCATCGGTTTTGCACCACCGGGACCCTCTTCTGCGGGTTGGAAAATAATTTTTACTGTTCCGGGAAAATTTTGTCGATGTTGCTGAAGAAAGTAAGCTGTTCCTAATGCGATCGCAGTGTGCCCATCATGTCCGCAAGCGTGCATTATGCCTTCATGTTTCGATCGATAACTCACCTCATTTTCTTCTTTAATGGGCAAAGCATCCATATCCGCCCTAATCGCTAAAACTTTCGCTTTCGCAGATGTTTCCGAACTTAATTTTTCCCCTTTAATAATGGCAACAATACCTGTTTGTGCAATCCCAGTTTGGTGTTCAATTCCCCATTCAGTTAACTTTTTTGCAATTAATTCTGATGTCAATTTTTCTTTAAAAGCCAGTTCAGGACGTTCATGTATACTTCTGCGCCATGCCACAAGCTGAGGCTGTAATTGTCGAATTTCTAAGCGAATTCGAGACAAGTCTACGTTAGGAGAATTGGGTAATGTGGATATCATCTCTGAAATTTTAATTAGGAAAAATTTAGGTTTGGATATGAATTTTGGTTCAGTATTTTCCTGCTTAGTTAAAGCAGTCTTCTGTTCGCACCGCTAACTTCCCTTAGCTTAACACGATTACTCGTTGTCATTACAAGTTTGATTTGTTTCCCGATCGGTAGAGACGTTGTATACAACGTCTCTACAGCTTTATGGTAGCCAAGGATATTGGCGAAAATCTGGTTTACGTTTTTCCAAAAATGCTTGTTTACCTTCTGCGCCTTCTTCGGTCATATAATAAAGTAGAGTGGCATTTCCCGCTAGTTCTTGTAAACCTGCTTGTCCGTCACAGTCAGCATTGAAAGCAGCTTTTAAACAACGAATTGCGATCGGACTTTTTTCCAAAATCTCCTCTGCCCATTTTATCCCTTCCGCCTCCAACTCTTCCACCGGGACAACACAATTAACTAACCCCATTTCTAACGCTTGATTCGCATCATATTGCCGACACAAAAACCAAATTTCTCTAGCTTTTTTCTGCCCCACAATTCTAGCCAAATAACTAGCACCAAAACCGCCATCAAAGCTACCAACCTTCGGCCCCGTTTGACCGAAAATTGCATTATCCGCAGCAATTGTTAAATCGCAAATAATGTGTAAAACGTGACCTCCTCCGATCGCATATCCCGCCACCAAAGCAATCACAACCTTTGGCATCGATCGAATTAAACGTTGCAAATCCAACACATTCAATCGCGGCACGCCATCATCATCAACATAACCCCCAGTTCCCCGCACGCTTTGATCGCCACCCGCACAAAAAGCATATTTCCCATCAGTATGTGGTCCAGCACCAGTAAAAAGAATTACGCCAATATTTCTATCTTCACGGGCATCACAAAAAGCATCGTAAAGTTCAAAAATAGTTTTTGGACGGAAAGCATTACGTTTATGAGGACGATTAATCGTAATTTTAGCTATCCCGTCCATTTTGTGATAGAGAATGTCTTCGTAGGTTTTGACTGTTTGCCATTCAGCTTGCATAGATTATTCTAAATTGTTGACTCAAATTTTAGTATTATATTTGCTATAGATGCGGAATCCTATCAGAAAATTTTGCTTGCAACTCCACAGCACATAATCTACATTTTGTCAATATGGAAATTTTAGTTCCGAAAAATTACATAAAGCAGCCACCGATCGCGATCGAGGATATACGGAAACAAAACGTCGCTCCAATTGTAATTTCCCACGATGTCAACCCAAGTCTAAAAAATTGAAAATAGAAACATCATTAAATTATCATTAGAACTTATCCCAAGGAGTAGTGCAATGGTATCTGAGCAAATTTACAAATCAGGTATTGAACCAACAGAGTCTTATCAGGTGTTGCACAATCAGGGATGTTTGTCTTTAGATAAAGGAAATTATCAGGAAGCACTTATTTATTTTGATTTGGTTTTAGCATTAGAGCCAAAACATCAACAAGCTAGGGCATTTCGGGGAGCAGTTTTGGTTTTTCTGGAAAGATATACTGAAGCATTGGAAAGTTGCGATCGGGCGCTCTTCCTAAACCCAAAAGATTCTGAAATCTGGGTGATACGCGGAGTCGCGCTGCATCGTCTCAAACGTTATAAAGAAGCCTATAACAGCTACGATCGCGCATTAGGCATCGAAAGAAAACCACTTTTCCAACAACTATTTCAGCCAATCTTATCCTTAATTAAAACTTCCAGTTGAGCAAATTAATCGGTTTTTTTGAGAAAGATAAACGAGTTAACTGTCCCACACCACAAAACTGATTGGATTGAGTGTATTGTGAAGGAGTAGGAATTCTTACTGTCACCCTGGTTAGAGCTTGTCCAGCTAAATTAGCAGGTATGCTAAGCGAAACAGCTTGCGACTGAATAGCAGGTAATTGTTTAGTGATATCTTGAGCATTAACAGGCTGAATCAAATCAATTTCTCCGGCAATAGTTTCAGGATAACCTGCTATTTGTACGCTGATAGGTTTCTCGACTTGCAAACTGCTAATTTCGCTGGCAGGAATTATGGCTTCTACCCAAATTTCATTGCAGTCTAACATAGTCAAAATTGCTTCGGTGCGATTGATTTGTTCTCCAGTTTCGCGATCGGTCTGATAAACAACACCCGCAAAAGGCGATGCTACTTCATAATCTTGTCGAGCTAAATAACGTTTGGCAGTGCCAACAGGCTGTAGAATTGAATTAGGTTGAAAACTTTGCGCTTGCTTCAGCCGTTCCCTAGCAGTATCCACTTGAGTTTGTAGCGTATTAACTAACACCGTCTGAGTCTGAATTAACTGCATTAACTTAGTGCGCTGATCCAAAAGGTGAGTAGAATTTTGATTCATACTTATACCATTTTGAAAAGCTTGCAAAGAATCTCTAGCAGCAGTCAAATTTGCCCGTACTTGTTGGACTTCAGCGATCGCAGATTGCCAAGCAAAACGTAATTGATCGAGTCTTTGCTGGGGAACAATACCATCGTTAACTAACTTGACATAGCGTTCATAATCTAACTTAGCCGCAGTCGCTTTGGCTTTGGCTACCTCTAGCGCAGCTTCAGTTTTAGCCACTTCTTTATCAGCCAATTTTAGATTCACTTGACCTAAAGAATTGTACTGATAGTCTACATCAGATAACTGACCTCTCAGTATTTCTAAAGTTTGTTGAGCAGATTCTAATTGAGTGAGATTAGTTTGTAGTTCCCCAGCAATTTTTAAACGTTCTTGCTGAAATTGATTTTGTTGTTGTTTTTGGTTTTCCTGGGTGCGTTCAATTTCTAAGCGAATTTGTTCTTGTTGAGGACTAGGATCGACACCAATGCGGGCTAACACTTGTCCCGATCGCACCGTTACACCCGGTCTAGCATAAAAAGCCTTCACATTACCATCGATCGGAGAACGTAACTGAGTAGTCCGACCATTAATTAAACCAGTTTCCACAATATAATGTGTCAATCGATAAGAAAGCAAACTGACCCCGATACTAGCAGCCCCCAATCCCAACAACACCAACATTCCACCCACAGCCAATCTTCCCCAAGGAATCAACTGCTTTCGTTTAACAGGCGTGGCAAATGACCCTTTCACGTCAACTTTGTGCATCATCGTTTTGCATTTCGCTACTAATGAACATCAGAATTAGGGCTACCAACCCAAGCCGAGACTAGGTAAAAGAAATATTTGTTCCCAGTTCCCTTCCTCACCAAAGTAGACCAATAGCTTAAATTAGAAATCTTCAATTAGCCACTCCGACGAAAGTGTACCTAAATCGATCGGAATACTCACTGCTTTACCTAAACGGGGTCGATCGCGTGTCTGTTCAATAAAATCTTGCACCTGTAAAGTAGCACCCCAAGCTACCAAATAGCTAACCACTGTATCTAAACGTGCCATATACTCTGCCTCTGTTAGAGGAAAAGACGCTTGCTCTAAATACTTCCACATGATTTGGACAAAAATTTTGCCCTGAGTCCGCCTTAACTGTATATCGTAAGAGCGTCCCCACTTATTCAGCAACAATTGACGTAAGCTTGCTCCAGTCATGACCTACTAAAATTAAAGGGCTTTGATGTTCATGTCAACAAATTATGAGAGGGGCATCAAAAAATGTAATAATACCAGATGAAAGTTGTAAACCAGTCTCTCAAAGGATTTTTGGGAGATTGCCCTTACGGGAAATTGCACTTCACCATCCCAATTCTGAAAAGTTTTGGGGTGAGATCTAAAGGGTTGTTAATTAAAAGATACAGACTCCAACATAGGTTATGGCTCAAATTTCGGGATCTGCTGACGTACCTGATATGGGTCGTCGTCAGTTTATGAATCTTCTAACTTTCGGCACTATTACAGGAACAGCTTTGGGGGCACTGTATCCAGTTGTCAAATACTTTATTCCTCCAACTAAAAGTGGTGCTGGTGGTGGCGTAATTGCTAAAGATGCTTTAGGCAATGCGATCGCAGCCAGCGAATACCTGAATACTCACAATGCAGGCGATCGATCTTTAGCCCAAGGACTCAAAGGCGACCCTACCTACATCGTGGTGACAGAAGACAAGCAAATCGCAGATTACGGCATCAACGCCATCTGCACCCACTTAGGTTGCGTCGTTCCTTGGAATATCGCAGAAAACAAATTTAAGTGCCCCTGTCATGGTTCCCAGTATGACAGCACTGGTAAAGTAGTCAGAGGCCCTGCACCTCTGTCTTTAGCATTGGTTCACGCTAAGGTAGAAGAAGACAAAGTTAGCTTTACACCTTGGACAGAAACCGACTTCCGCACTGGGGAAGAACCTTGGTGGGCATAGAAATTTTAAATTTTAGATTTGGGATTTTCAATTTATTAAGCAAGTCAAAAATCTAAAATTTACTAATTGAAGCCTTCAACGAATTGATTAAAAGCTTGTCACGAAATCTATTTGTAACAGATGAAAAAAGCTTGTTTAGCGGCGATATTGGTGAATAGCCAAAAAATAATTGCCAAAATGTTCTTAGTGGCGATCGTCACCATAGGACTTTTCCTCACCTCAGATTTTGTCGTACCTCAATCCGCAGCTGCATACCCCTTTTGGGCGCAACAAACCGCACCCGAAACCCCCCGTGAACCTACAGGACGCATCGTTTGCGCCAACTGTCACCTAGCAGCTAAATTCACAGAAGTAGAAGTTCCTCAGTCCGTCCTCCCAGACACCGTATTTGAAGCAGTTGTCAAAGTCCCCTACGACACCTCAGCACAACAAGTACTGGCTGACGGTTCTAAAGGCGGTTTAAACGTCGGCGCAGTGTTGATGTTACCTGAAGGCTTCAAAATTGCCCCAGAAGACCGCATTCCCGAAGAAATGAAGGAAAAAGTCGAAGGGTTATACTATCAACCCTACAGCGAAGACAAAGAAAACGTTGTCATCATCGGGCCATTACCAGGCGAACAATATCAAGAGATCGTTTTCCCAGTCCTTTCCCCCGATCCAAAAACTGACAAAAACATTCGCTTCGGTAAATACGCCGTTCACGTAGGCGGAAATCGCGGACGCGGACAAGTTTACCCCACTGGCGATAAGAGCAATAATAACGTTTACAATGCTTCTGCTGCTGGCACAATTACTAAAATTGCCGCAATTGAAGATGGTGGCTACGAAGTAGCCATTCAAACTGAATCTGGTAACACTGTAACCGAAACTATTCCGGCTGGCCCAGAATTAATTGTTTCTGAAGGTGAAACAGTAAGTGCAGGCGCACTTTTGACCAATAATCCCAACGTCGGCGGATTTGGTCAAGATGACGGCGAAATTGTATTGCAAGATCCTAATCGCATCAAGTGGTTAATGGCATTCTTTGCGGCAATTATGCTTTCCCAAACTTTCCTCGTTTTGAAGAAGAAACAAATCGAAAAAGTACAAGCCGCAGAAATGAATTTCTAAATTTTGCTTTCGAGTCCATTGGGAAAAATAATTAACAAGGCGGGTAATTTGCCCGTCTTTTTTATCGAAAGACTGACTATTCTATTATTAAGATCTACCCCAACGATCAATGGAGGTATGTAAGATGAGCAAACCTAACTTTAAAGCAATGAGTCAGAAAGATTTACAAGCTTACGTTCTTGCTCACCGAGACGATCGAGAAGCGTTTTATGCTTATGTAGATAAACTACACGCAGAAGCTACCTGGATTGAAATGCCACCCTTAGAATCACCCGAAGATTTGGATAATTATCCTGAGTTTGTGGAACATATTCGTAAAAGTTATGATTCTAATTCTTGATTGGTGAAATTAGAGCGATCGCAATTCTACGAACTTCTAACAATCTCCTCTTTCCTCACAATATCCAATCCATCTTCACCTAAAGCATCAGCAGAAGAATTTCGATTAATAAACTCATCTAACAATCTAAAAAATTCATCAAGTGCTTTACTTTCATCTTCAGAGTAAAAAAGAATTATATTAGCCCAAGATTGGCTAGTCTGCACATTAAATTTTTTTCTTATCCACTCAGGAAACTCCATAAAATCGTGTTCTTGTTGAGTTGGTTCTTCTCCTAACCCATATTTAGCCACGCTGTAACCCGATAAAAAAGCCTGAAGGCAAATAATTGAGCGTCGTCCTAAGTACATTGAAGGAGCTTTTTTAATTTTCTCGATCAGGTTATATAAATCGTGCATTTTATACCTCAATATTTCCCAAAAAATTGTCAAATTGCTATTCAAAATACCTCTTCTATAATTTGAAAACTCCCCAGACCCAGTTCTATAGTAGGAGATGTGAAATTTTCTAGCCACTCTTGCCGAGTTACTCCGCTAGGATCTATATTATCAAAAACAATTTCTTGTTCATCAATGGTAATTGATATTCCTTCATGGTAGCCATTGGTAGCAATTTGCTGTTCTCGTCGCAAATCATAAATCACCGACCAAGGGAGGTCTTTTCTTCCTAAATCAAGCTTAATTTGCTTAGCTTGTACGTTATTAACCATCAAAAATTATTTGATAGCCTGAGAGCATTCAACACATTGGAAAACTCCATATTGACTAGCAATTTGAGCTATTTCTTCGCGGATTTTATCTAAATTACTCGGATTTAAACTCAAAATAAAAAGTTTACCTCCTCCAGCTTTGAATCATAACTAATTTTCATAAAAACCTCAAAAGTAAAAAGGTTAATCCATATTTTAGGATATGGGTGATAAAAATTGGGTTTCTGGTAATAGAAGAGAAACCCAATTGCTTAAACTTTAAATGTCAAGAAAGTGCGTTGACGTAGCCAGTAGTAGACATTCGGCAACCAGAAAACAGAAATTATATCGATCGATAAGTGCGATAGTTAATATTCGGGAAAATGTTATCTATTCCTTCAACCTTTTGTAACCAACCGCTATCGATTTTCCCAGCATTGATGTCATCATAAAGCTTATTAAAGCGCATCAAATGCGATCGCGTCCGCCGCACAGCATAAGGAACCATCGTCCCAGTTCGCATAATAAACGCCCAATCCGAAGACTGCGCCAACAACAACTCCCGCGCCGCCTGATTTAGAGCCCGCCATTCCAACTCATCAGCAGGTTCCCGCTTAGCCAACTCAATCATTCTCTCAGCAGCCTTATGCAAATAAGGATAAATCCAAGCATTAGTCTCATTCAACCAATACTCATGGAAACCCTTATAACCCCAACTAGATTGAGCCAACCGAACCACTTGTTGAGTCGGATATTTTCGCAGATAATCAGCTAAATGAGTCATTTCATAAGTATTTTGGTCATACCAAGACTTACGAAATAAAGAATCTAAAAACCAAGGGCCTTCATACCACCAATGACCGAACAATTCGGCATCATAAGGAGAAAGTACGATCGGTCTTTTCTGCATCACATTATATAAATGCTTCACCTGCTGCTCGCGATTGTACATAAAATTACCCGCGTGTTCCGCAGCCTTTTCCCGCGCCCAATAAGGATCGTAAAGAGCTTTATCACCCAAACCTAAGCCCCGACCAGTAATTTTATGATACTTAATTCCAGTATTCTTCCGCTGACCATTGGGCATAATATAAGGCTTGATATATTCATATTCAGCCTCCCAACCCAAATCCTTGTAAAATTCTCGATATTCAGGATCGCCAGGATAACCCAACTGAGAAGACCAAACTTGGTGTGAAGACTCATGATCCCGACCAAAAGCCGCAATCCCCGCCTCCGTAAACACCGGAGTATAAGTCCCAAAACGCGGACGAGGGCGACCATAAAGCATCGCGTGTCCATCAATAATGAAATAGCGTAAACCAGCATCAGCCAGCATCCGCTCCAAACCATAATAATAAGCACATTCCGGCAACCAAATCCCTCTAGCCGGACGACCAAAATTCTCCTCGTAATGTTCGCAAGCAACCTTAATTTGCGCCCAAACAGCTTGCGGGTACATATTCATTAACGGCAAATAACCGTGAGTCGCACCACAAGTAATGATTTCTAAATTATTGCTATCTTGGTATTCCTTAAACGCCTTCACCAAATCGCCGTCGTAACGTTCCCAGTACTCGCGAGTATTCTGAAAATCCTTAGCGTAGAACTCCGACAAGTACTTCAAATGACCGTGATGAAAGTTATGTTCAATTTCCTTTTGGATTAGTTCTTGTAATTTGCCTAAGTGATGATCGTAACGTTCTTGCAGGAGAGGGTCACACAGCATTGACACCAGAGGCGGTGTCAGCGTCATCGTGATTTTAAAATCTATACCGTCTCGCTTTAATCCTTCAAATATGCGTAACAAAGGAATGTAAGTTTCTGTAATGGCTTCATAAAGCCACTCTTCTTCTAAGACATAATCACTCTCAGGGTGCCGCACAAAAGGTAGGTGGGCATGAAGAACAAGGGCAAGGTAGCCAATAGCCATAGTAAATAAGCCGTGTTGAAATAGGGTCAAACTGCGGCAGTTAAGAGAAGCTTTTGCAGTATTTTAAGATTTTAGTCGAAACCAGCCAGAGAAGAGAAACGTAGTAGCTACTTTGCTAATATTTGCTGATTTGTTGGGGGAATGGGGACTGGGGACTGGGGACTGGGGACTGGGGACTGGGGACTGGGGACAAGGGGACAAGGGGAATTGAAAACTCAAAACTCTCCTTAACTCTAATGACCAATGACCAAAGACCAAACTCAAAACTTCCCCAGTCCCCAATCCCCAATCCCCAGTCCCCAGTCCCCATTCCCTTCCCGCAATTTTTCATTACAATTCCTTTATGTTGTCTGCCACTGTATATTTATGCAATTACAAGGATTATCGCCCAAAGTAGTCAGCCAAAGAGAGGATTTAACTTTGACATCCTCTTTAGACCCTGTGCAGTTGGACAACATGAAAAGCCAACTGGATGAGATTTTTCTGGCTTTAGAAGCATTGGCGGGAGTTGATGAACAGGCAATATTAGCAGCAGCAACTGGGTTAGGTATGCAGCCAACAGCGCAGGAGAGAATTAACTTGTGGCAAGGATATCAGCCTGAGAGTGAAAACGGGGAGATTGAGGAGAGTGAAAGAGTGAATGTGGAGGATTTGCGATCGCTAGTCCTAATTATCAACCATCTAGCCAAACAACACCAAGAACTAATTCGTCGTGCCATAGCCCTACTAGAACAACTCACAGAGGAACAAAGAGAAATTCACACCATCAGTTTGCTAGGAGACTACATCAACACCTTCAGCAAGCTATACTCCGATCGCATGAAACACCACCAGACACTATCACCTGATGCCTTAACTCAACTGGCACTCAAAAAAATCATGGATTTACTTTTCTACAGTACATCCAGCGGACATCAGCGCCTCTGGTTCTCCCTCCTAGAAAAAACACACCAATAAAACCAAAAACTCCAAAATTTTCGACTCCCAAACTAATTAACTCAAAACTCAAAACTCAAAACTTAAAAATTGCCTTATGTCTTCAAACTTAGTTCGGCGACGCTACACCCCACCTACCTGCACCCTAGAAATAATCTCCCAAGGTTCACCCCTGTTTCGCTGGGTTGGTCGTTCCGTCTTCAAACACCTCAACTTTTCCCTCAACTTTGATGACCCACGATTACCAGAAGAAAAGCGAATCACCATTCATGGCGACAAACCCCTCCTAGAAACACTCCATCAACAAGTAAAAGTATACATTCAAGATTTTTTAGTCCAAAAACCCGAAAACTTCCCCGAATTGCCCTCAATATTTGCCACCGAAGCACAAACACCAACTACCAACGAACCAGAAACTCAAAACACAATAGCTCAATTAGAACCAGGGGAAAAAGAGATAACAAACATCTCCAGCCAGCAAGATTTCGCCAGCGAACCACTAGAAACAGCCCAAACAGACCCCCATCCTGCCGAAGAGGGTAGCACTCAGAGTTTAGGGGTTGGAGAAGTTTCCCAAAACCCCACACCCCAACTCCTAAACCCCTCTGAGGAAGACAACAGCCCAAATAGCATTAACGGACATTTCTCGAAAGCAAATAGCGGCATTTACCTGAAACCACGCAATTTACTTTCCCACGATTTATTCTTGGGTTCTCTGACTACCCCACAATCAGTGTCAGTGATTAACCTTAGTTTGCTACAATTATTCGACTTAGCCACAGCCCTGGAAGAATACAAAACTGAACAAGAAGGCTTACCCAACAACCGTCGCACCTCTAACCACAAACTTCCTCCCTACTGGGCAATCTCTGCCGCAATGGTAGCAGTAACAGTTGGCTTAACCGCAGGTATTGCCAGAGTTCTAGACCAAGGGAAACGCACTCCAGAGGCAACTCCCTCCGTTATTAACCCCACAACTAATACAAATCAAGCTAATACTAATGCTGTACAGCCACAAGTTAGTGCTGTTCCTTCACCTTTACCTGCACCAACTCCGGGAGTAGTTACATCACCTGGAACTTCTCCCCAAACTCTGCCAACTCCGGGAGTAGTTACATCACCTGGAACTACCCCCCAAACTCTACCAACTCCACCCGTACTATCAGGCAACCAAACTTCTAACCCCACCACTACACCACCATTAGCAAACAGCACTCCTGGTACTCCTACATCACAAACAACAACTAATAACTCGCTGGCAACACCTCCTGGAGGATTGCCACCAGGAACATATCGCATTGGTAGCGTACCTACTGGGACACCCAGCGTTTCTCCAAGTTCCGGTACCACATCTCAGGGAACGATTAATATCCCTGTAAATAACGGTACAGCAGCTAACACGAAAAAATCACCTGTGAATCCGACACCGATAACTCAGGTAAAACCCCAAACAAGAAATACTCAACAAACTAGAAATTCTTCTAGTCCAACTTCTGTACAAATGTTTCCCAGAGAAGCATCACCCCCACTATCGCCATTACTGTCAAACCTTTCGAGTACGCCACTGGCTGCAACTCCTCTCTCTTCTACTTCTGAGCAAAATAGCCAGTCTCAGGTGAAACCAAGTCCCGCAGTAACTTCCAAGGAAAACTCTCAGTTAGTTGGATTAGGTCATCAGTTGGGAAATTCTACTGCTGATAATACGCTCAGACGACAGCAGAATAGTCAAACTACGCAAGTAGTAGATAAAAATGATTCAGAAGTTACAGCGAAAGAAACTTCTGGAGCTTCAACTGTAGCGGCTGTGGCTACTGAAACTACTCCCAAAAATAATTCTGTTGGGAATGTAAACAATAGTAATTCTTTGTTCGATCAAATACCACAGGTGGCGGAAGCAAGACAGTTTTTTCAGCAACGCTGGCAACCACCTTCTAGTTTGACTCAAGATCAACTTGAGTATACTTTAGCTCTAAATGCTGATGGTACGATTAAGCAGATAACTCCACGAGGACAGGTAGCGCAAATTTATTTAGACCGTACCCAGATGCCTTTGATAGGTGAACCTTTTGTTTCTCCTGTTGATGGAGGAAGAACTCCCGAAATTCTGTTGATTTTGTACAAGAGTGGTAAGGTGGAAACTCGTTTACAGAGTTTGAATTGATTTGCCAATCTTTTCTTAACTCAAAATTTTCGGCTTTCCCGTACTGGTGGTGGAAAACTCTGGTTTTAGGGACTGGGGACTGGGGACTGGGGACTGGGAAACCTTGTGGAGTAAGCACTTTGCTAATTATCACTATAAGTGCTGGAGAAACTTCTCCTTCCCTCTAAATGATAAAAATCGCACTTCCTAATAAAAGGGGTAGTGCGATTTTATTTAAGGTTTCACGAAAAAATTGGTTTTTATTAACTTTTGATTTTTTTAATGGCTAATAGGATAGATAGTTAAATTGACATTGTTTCAATTTGTGAAGCTTTATAGATGTCAATATAACTGGGTTCTGGCTTTTCTACAGGAGAGGATTGTATAGCTTCCATTGGTATAACCTCTGTTACTTCTATTACCTCGCTTTGTAAGTGGAAGATTTCTTCTAAGCTTTCCCAGGAAGGTGCGAATGGAGGTAGAGCTAAGGAACAGGCTTTCCAGCCACCTCGAACGGGAACACCAAGTTGTTGGCAATTGCCACCCCTCCTTCCTTCTGGGGTGTAAAATCGGCAAGATTTACAGGCTGAAGTACCAGGATTAAGCATCTGATTTCTCTACTTTTTTGCAGCGATCGCTGCGGAACTTTATTTATGATCTAGTTATCGCAAATTGCTTACGAACCAAATTTCGCTTCAAATATTCATGCTGTCTAGGTTGTAGCGATCCCAAAGACAAACTAAATTTTAGATTCTCTTCATTTTTACGTTAATAAACTTATACATGATGTAAGTGAGAACTCGGGCTAATCTCTATAAGAACAAAGACGGGATCAATTTGGGATCAAGGCAAACGGCAAGTGACTACCATGTAATAGTCAAATGTGTTTACTCTAAAAATTATTTTTATAACTATATTTATACGGAAATAGTGCTGAAGGAATATTTTTGGGTTACTTTATCCAATACCATGAAATATGGTATTTAAAGAATTGGGCAAACACTGAGGTGTACTTTTAGGTTGCTACTTAATTTTACTGACAGGGAAAAAGCAACTTATCCTAGTTTATTGTAAATTCAAGCAAATTTCTGATTAAGATAAATCATACTTAAGTAATAAAGGTTAATTGAGTTAGGTGTAAAGTAGGAGAGTTCAAGTAAGTCATACTGTATGTGGTCATAGACTAACTTGTATCAGCTGAAGTAGCAGCTATTAGCAGTTTTATCTTCGATAATTGTCCTTACTAACCTAAGAAGTTTAGCCATGAGTCAACTTTCACCTGTTGAGCCATTGCCAGAAACAACCCTCAACCAACCTTGCTCTCCTGTGGTTCAGGGTGTACTTAGCTGTTTAGATATGCAGCTAGAGGAAGAAATAGCTTTGTATCGTCGGAAGCGATCGAGCAAACCAGTGCCTCAGAAACCTGTGAGTAAGAGTTCTGTTGGTCAGAAAGGTTTGAATTTAATTTCTGTTCCAGCTAGGGAAAGCCAAGTAGAATTACTTACTCCATCGATAAAAGAAGTAAAAGAGGATGGGGCAGAAACGCTTTTAAATGACGATCGAGAAACTACTACTGCTATACCTATATTAAATGGGAAAGCAAGTGTGGCAGAAGAAGCCAAATTAGAATTGCCAAGTCCTAGTCCAAGTTTAAGAAAACCTGGGGTAGGGAAAGAGTTACCAGATGAGTATTTACAATCTTCGGAAGCGCTGCTGAAAAGTCTGGATGATGATGAGTTTGTTGAATCAACAGCAAGCCCTAATAATAAGTTAATGACTCCTTTGGGGATTGGTTCATTGCTGCTGTTGTTGGTGGGAGCAGCAACTTTGGGCTATGTGGCAATGAATCCGGCTACTATTAATCATTTGGCAGGCAATAAAGGATCTGACAGTGCTTCTAAGGTAGCGGCTGGAGGTGGCAAGAATGCTGGAGGGATTCCGAATACGCCTAATTTAGCGCAACAAGAGTTTGTGGACTTGAATTTGAGAACGTTAAGTACGGTAAATCCAAGAGGTTCTGCTGTTAATCAGGCAGTACCGGGAGCAACGAAAACTCAAGTTCCGGTGAATCCTCCTGCGCCGTTACCTAGTCCAGCAGCGGTTACTTCTCGGTTAGATTTACCTTCTGCTTTGATTCCACCTGCGGTTCAATCGGGTATTTTGCCTCCACAGATAGTACAACCACCGATTCCAAAAACAACACCGACTGTTGCGAGTTCGCCCAAGGCAAAGGCAGCAGCTATTAATAAAACTGCGGTGAAAAAGACTACTGCTGCGAAGAAGGCTGAGAATAAGTTTTTAGTGGTTATGTCTTATGGTGGCGATCGCAGTTTAGCCCAAGCCCGCAAAGTTGCGCCAACTGCTTTAGTACGCCAACTCAAACAAGGTAAAGCAATTCAATTATCTGCATTTCCTGATGAAAAAGCCGCCCAAAAGAAAGTGCAGACTTTGCAAAAACAGGGTATTTCGGCAAGAGTCTATCGGCAATAAAGAAAGCAAAAGGAAGGGAAAAGGGATGGAAACAACTATTCCGCGTTTCATCCTCTCCCTTACTCCTCTGTAATATCGAATACCTGAGATCTTGCACTCTTGAGCAGAGCCTGGAGTTTCTCGTTCCCAGGTTCAACCTGGGAACGAGTATGGGGAGGGGGAGGTTCTACCTCCATTGCTGCAAGACTCTGATCTCCCCAAATGTTTGCTACAGATAACTAAGGTGGGGGGATGAGGAAAGAAATTTGTAGCACGATTTTTTCTATTCGATATAACCGTTACCAAGCAACAGGAGGCTAACTCATGCAATCCTTAACAACAGAACAACAGCAATCCCCACAAACTCCGGTTTGGGAACCTCCCATGCCACCAACAGATTTAATTTTTGATGACGGAGAACCCTTGGAAAGTAATCGGCATCGAATTGCGATGGATGTTTTAATTTGGTCGATGCTAACAGCATTGGCTGACCGCGATGATTATTTCGCGGGGGGAAATATGTTTATTTACTACAGTGCGGCTCAAGCAAAAAATCAAGATTTTCGCGGGCCAGATTTTTTTGTAGTTTTGAATGTGGATGGGAGGACCGATCGCCAAGGTTGGGTAGTATGGGAAGAAAATGGTCGCTATCCTGATGTGATTGTGGAGTTAATGTCACCTTCTACAGCCACAGTAGATAGAGGAATCAAACATCAGATTTACGAACAAATTTTCCGCACGCCAGATTACTACGTTTACGACCCCTTTAATCCCAATTCTTTACAAGGATGGCATTTAGATGCCAATCAACAATATCAACCTCTAAACCCTAACGATCGCGGTTGGTTATGGTGTCAGCGTTTAGGTTTGTGGTTGGGAACGTGGGAGGGAGAAATACTGAGAGAAACAGCAATATGGTTGCGGTTTTACGACCAAGCTGGCAATCTGGTTTTACTGCCAGATGAACTTGCCCAGCAGCGATTAGAAGCAGAACGCCAACGGGCAGACGCAGAGTACCAACGGGCAGAAACGGAACGCCAACGGGCGGAAGCAGAAACCCAACGGGCAGAAGCAGAACGTCAACGGGCGGAGATGGCAGAACAACGTGGTGCATTGCGGCAGTTGTTACGGTTGTTAGGAAATCGGTTTGGTGCAGTATCGCCGGAGGTAGAACAACGTTTGCAGGGGCTTGATGTCAGTCAACTGGAAGATTTAGTTGATGTAGCATTGGTGGTGGAATCTTTAGAGCAGTTTGTTAGCAGTTTGGGTTAAAGTGAGATTGGCTTTGTCTCTTGTGCCTCTGCTCTCTCTAGGCTTGTAGCATAAGAAGTGAAAGGCTAAAGGGAGCAAAGGTGATGGAACTGTTCGATCGCATCGTGCGCGTGATTCGTGCCAATGTGAATGATTTAATTAATCAGACGGAAGACCCTGAGAAAATCCTAGAACAAACCGTTCAGGAGATGCAGGAAGATTTGATTCAACTCAGACAAGCGGTAGCAGCAGCAATAGCCACTAAAAAACGCACAGAACGAGATGTTAACAATGCTCAATCCCATGCTGAGACTTGGTATAGTCGCGCTCAATTGGCATTAGAAAAGGGAAACGAACAACTAGCTAGAGAAGCTTTAGTCAGACGTAAATCTTACTGGGATACTGCTCAAGCTTTACAAGGGCAACTTACTGCTCAAGAGACTATTATTACTAAGCTGAAGCAAGACTTGAGAACTTTGGAGGGCAAGATTGCTGAGGCAAGAATGAAGAAAGATCTTTATATTGCACGGGCGCGATCGGCCCAAGCAGCATTAAAAATGAATGAATTGTTGGATAGATATAATCCTAGTGGAACTTTACGGGCTTTTGAGCGCATGGAGGAGAAAATTCTGCAATTGGAAGCCCGCTCAGAAGTAATCGAGAATATGGGAAGCCAGGAACTAGAAAATAAGTTTGCGACTTTGGCAGAGGAAAATGATATTGATACTCAGTTAACCCAAATGAAGCAAAGAATTGCTGGTGTTACTGAAACTCACTTACCTGGAACTGGTCAGTCCTCCGCTGCCAAAAAGGTAAATTTTGATGCAGAATGAGAACTACTGCGATCGAGAGAGCAGAAGTTCCTAAATTGGACAGACAAGCTTGTCGTTTATAGTAGTTACACTGGATTTAAGGCAATCTATTTTCAGTCACGATCGCAATTTGTTGTAATTCCCTGGAAGAAGCGGCTTACACTTGAACTTAACTATAGTTGTTTTGTGGCTGAATTATCTGGCAGATAGCCAACTGAATTCACGCTCAGGTTAGGATCTTGCCAAGAGTCTGTTTTAATCGCCCCTTATACACTTCTAAAGGAAAAGTAAAGTTATGGGATTGTTTGATCGCATTAGCCGAGTAGTCCGAGCCAATCTCAATGATGTAGTTAGTAAGGCTGAAGACCCGGAAAAAATTTTAGAACAGTCAATTATTGATATGCAGGAAGACCTGGTGCAGTTGCGGCAAGCAGTTGCTCAGGCGATCGCCACTCAAAAACGCACCCAGCAACAGTATAATCAAGTTTTAACTGAAGCCAATAACTGGCAGCAACGAGCTCAGCTGGCTTTAAGTAAAGGTGATGAAAATCTGGCTAGGGAAGCTTTAGTACGGAAAAAGTCTCAGAGTGAAGCTGCTGCTGCTCTAAAAACCTCTCTAGATCAGCAAACGACTACTGTAGATACCCTGAAGCGTAACTTGATTGCTTTGGAGAGCAAAATTTCTGAAGCTAAAACTAAGAAGGATATGCTCAAGGCTCGGATTAGTGCTGCTAAGGCTCAAGAGCAATTGCAAAGTGCTGTTGGTAAGTACAGTACTAGCGGCGCGATGGGTGCTTTTGAGCGCATGGAAGAAAAGGTTTTGATGGCCGAAGCTCGTGCTCAGTCAACGCAGGAGTTGGTTGGTAATGATTTAGACCAGCAATTTGCTGATTTAGAAGCTGGTAGTGATGTGGATGATGAGTTAGCCCAAATGAAGGCTCAGTTGACTGGCTCGGCTCCAAATCAAGCGGCTTTGCCTGGTACTACTCAATCTACTACTACTTCTACTAGCAGTCCTTCAAGTTCGGCAGTTGATAAAGATTTGGAAGAACTAAAAAGACAAATGGATCAACTCTAAGCTTATAAATTTTGTCAATAGCATGAGCCTGGGTAGATCGAGTTTTCTACACCAGGCTTAATTTCAGGAAGAATTATGAAGCCATTGAAAGTATTATTGTTATTCATCCCTAGTGCGGCAATTTTGTTTGTTTTGGCGATCGTTACGATTTTGTTTACACCGCTTTCAGATGAAATCAATGAGTTTGATATTCGGATTCATCTAAGCGAACGAGTGAAACGGATTACCAAAATAGATATGCCGAAAAATGCCAAAGTTATAGAGATTAAGTCTGCAAGTAGTTTCTTTGGCGAGGGATATAGTTCTATTGTTTTAGAGTTAACTTCTCAGGAAACACAGGCTTTTATTGAAAAGATAAAAAATCACCCGGATTGGAAATGGAAATTTGACTATGGATGTTTATCTGCTGCTGAAAAAGAGAGATTAAATCATCTTGAACAAGTAACAGATTTGTATAAGCAAAAAAATTCTTACAGCCGCAATAAGATTGAAGAGGGATTTGACCGCTACGCTCGCCTTTGCCAAAAACAAAATATTCTGCGACTCAGCGAAAGTGGTTATTAACTGTATAAATAGACTAATGGAAAGCTTTTTAGGGAAAATTCCGTTACAATTTGGAGTATTCTAAAATTTTCCCTTTGCAATCCCTTTTTACTTTCAGTTTGACAGTTGATACTATGCTCAATGACTTGTTTCCCTTCAGCTTATCTATTAATAGTACTGCGATCGCTGGTACTGGTTTATGGTCACTAGCTTTATATTTAGGTTTTTGGCAATTCAGCGAATGGATTATGGATCAATTGAAACGTTGGTTCAATTTTGCCGAACGCAGTCTCTATACTTCCGAAGCAGAGTTTGAAAAGACTCGTCAAGCTAGGGAATCACAAAATGCTTTTTACGCATCTATCTTTAGTATTATTCCTTTTTTATTAGCTGGTGGAATCTGTAACTATTTTGTAGAACTTACTTTAGGTAGCAGTTGGGCTATTAGTGTGGGAATATTGGCTTGTGTTGGCTGTGGAATTTATGAGTTAGGTCGTCGAGATGGGATGAAGTAAGAGATGGGGAGATGGGGGGATGGGGGGATGGGGAGATGGGGAGATGGGGAGATGGGGGGATGGGGAGAGATCTGGAGCTAGAAATTCCCCCCACCCCCCTATCTCCCTACCCCCCTACCTCTTCTCCCCCTACCTCCCTATCTCTTCTTGGAGTATTTGGGCGATTTTGTTGGCTGCACCCGATCGACCTCGGACGGCGCGGAGGCGATCGCTCATTTCCCGCAATTTTTCTGGGTGTTCCAAATAGTTTAAAATCATTTCAGCTACTTTTTCCGGCTGTAATTTTCCCACTAATTCTGGAACTATTTCGGCTTTTGCCCAAATGTTAGGCCAAGCAAATAACTTTTTATTTTTTAATACTAACCAGTTGATTAGTTTGGCAAAAATAGAACCGACTATTGGTGAATTTGCTAATAATCCCGGTAAACCATCCCAACTTCTCATTGCATCTAATTGTTGAGTAGGAAGTAAGACAAACATTGGTACAGCTAAAGCGCCTAATTCAGCGGTATTCGCTCCTACTGTGGTGATACAAAGACGGCATTGAGATAATAATTGATAAGCGGGAAATTCGGTGTATAATTCTACATCCAAACCGCTTTCTGTTTTAAGAAAATATTGTTTTGATTCTGGAAAAAAGACTAATTCAGCACTTGCCCAACCGAGTTTTTTAATGATAGGATTTTGTTGAGGGTCGGCAAATTTGACTAAGGTTTGAATATCTAAAGTTCGAGCGACAAAAATTATAAATTTAGTGGTAGGTCTTAAGGAGTGAATTTGTTGAGCGATCGCCAAAGTCAAAGGCACACCCTGAGCCAATTTAGCAGGTTTTGACCCCGGCAACAACCCAATTAATTCTACTTCTCTCCCCATCTCCCCATCTCCCCATCTCCCCATCTCCCCATCTTCCTGAACTTCTGCCATTAAGTCACCAACTACGGTGAATTTATCAGCATATTTCTGGGGAGATTTAACAACAACTTTGGGTGTCATGGCGGCAAATCTGTCAATCCATTGATGCCAACGTGCATCCCATTCGGCATAAATAACGGTGCGATAATTTAAGCGTTTGCCAATAATTACTGTGTAGAATTGATCGCCACCTAAAAATAAAACTACGCCATTTTTTCGCCAATCCCAATTTTGAGCGGTTTTACCTGTTAAGAGAAAGGAGAAGAAGTTTTCTGCGCCTTGGATGCGATCGATCTCCGGGTAACTTTCGGCTATTTCCACTTCTTTGCCGCTGGCATTGGGACAGGGGGATAAGATTAGGGAGATGCGGTATACTGAGCGATCGTTTCCCAAAAGTTGCCGCAAAGATTTAACTACTGGACGCACCCAAGTAGCCAATTCTCCGGGGCCATTAGACAGAATTAAAATATCAGATGGTTGCAACAACATTATTTAAGTATAAACAAATATGTAAGCGGTGAGTTCTGAAGAACTCCCGCCAAAATATCTCTCTCTTAAACTTCCTCGAACTAGAGAACCTTTACTTAGAGTTTACTTACAGTTCCATGTTCTAATTTATTGCGAAAACACCTAAGGTAGTACTTTCACCAACAAAGCTCAGGGGGGATGTGACCCCTTCGACAATGGCTACTAAATCGTTGCCATTTCTGGTCGAGATGAGAAGGTTGTTACCACTCACTTGTTGGTTGTAATCGGTAAGCGAACCTGTTAGTTGGATGAAATCTGATCCTCTAGCAAAGTTGCGAACCACAGCATAGTCAGCGTTGCCACCACCAACATACAACTGTCTGGGATTGGGATTTGATGGGCTTCTACCGAAACCTAGCACGTAGCGATCCCTTGCTGAGGTACCGATTAGAGTATCAATTTCACGAACTCCAGTGCTTCTAAGAGTGTAATCAGTTGGATTTCCCGACAAAGCCACATAGTCAACGCCTGTCAGGTTAGATTCGCTGCCACCAAAACTGGTAACAACGTCATTACTGGAGGTACCGCTAAAGAAAAGAGTTCGGTTTTCAAACTGTCCGAACCGAATGTAATGCTCGTAACCAGAACCAAACTCTACAACACCAGTTGTGGGATTGGCAACACCGATAACTCTTGCTACATCCGGGTTCCGCAACAGATAAGATTGCTCGTTGAAAGATCCTGGTACGCGACCCTCGAATTGACCCCTTCGCAGGAAGTGGTCGTATCCAGACTTGAATGCCCCTTGTCTTACCGCAGCTGCTACATCGGGGTTTCTTTGTAAGTAAATTTGTTCTGAATCATTGGTGACAATGGGGGAATAGCGTCCTTCATCAGCACCACGTAAGGCAAAATGTTCTACGCCAGAACGAAAAGTACCATTTCTTACAGCATTTGCTACATCTGGATATAGCGCTAGATAGCGTCCCTCATCAAAAAAGGCTGATACCTGAGTACGGCGCTCGTTTAGACCGTAAAGCGAAAAATGTTCAAATCCAGAAATGAAACTTCTGGGTGTATTTAGAGCTGCTCTAACGTCTTGATAACTAGCCCGATAAAATGCTTCATCAAAGTGTTCAAAATAAGCCATGCTTCCTCACACTTAAATTAAGATTAACTAGGTATTGCTTGGGGAATACTGTTCAAGCTACTCTCCGGTTTTTGTAACCTCTTCTAAATTTAGCTCTAGAGAGGTTAGTCTTTAAATATACCAGAGCCTCTTGCTTTTTAAGGTTTGATTAGTAAAATAGCATTTTTTTATATAACTAGTAAAGTCTAAACCAGCACAAATTGCTTTTGAATAATCTAATTAGAATTACCAAAAAAAAATTAAATTAAAAAAATTTTGGAAATTTTATTATATAATAGCAGACTTATTATTGATATAGCAATTCTCAGTCGCGTGAGGTACAGATTTTTTGTTGGATGCCGCGCGGAGCGCGGCATCCAACAAAAAATCTCCCTTCATTCGAGCGCGAAGCGCTATAGTTATCATTATTAATTTTTATGTGCTAAAGGGAGAATCTGGTTCTTAAATTAATCAATAGTTACAAAAAAATTTTGTTATTAAGATATTACTCGAAATTTTTATTTTATCAGAATATTAAAACTAAAGACAGAAAAATTAAGTATATACTTCTATGATTGTCAATATTTGTAACAAAATATTTCTAAAATTTTATCAATTTGTGTCGGATAGGGGCCAAAAGCCGCATTTTGTAAGCATTTTTTGGTAAAACGAACTAATGTGCCTCTTTAATCAAGAGTGACACTAAGGACGGAGATTTCAGCGAGTCTGGGGTCTTGAAGTTGTAGGGGCGGGTTTAGGAGATAAGTCTGTCATCACAGCAGAACCATTAACCACAAAACCCGCCCGTACCGAAGGAAGCCCGCTGCCCAACAGCCAAGGATTAGCTGATTAATGATTGATGACTAGCTAGCCCAAAGTAAGGAGCCTAACTGAATGTTTACCCACGTCAAGTCCACCATTCGACGCATCACACCAGACAACCTCATGGGGCGGTCTTTACTCAAGGTGGTCTATGTCGTGCTTGAGCCGCAATATCAGAGTACACTATCAGCGGCAGTAAATTCGATTAATAAAAATAACCCTGATTTGGCAATTGAAATTAGCGGTTATTTAATCGAAGAGTTGCGCGATCGAGAAAACTACGAGAATTTTAAACGCGATATTGCTGATGCTAATGTCTTTATCGCTTCATTGATTTTTATTGAAGATTTAGCCGAAAAAGTTGTCGCTGCTGTGGAACCACATCGCGATAATTTAGATGTCGCGGTTGTCTTTCCTTCGATGCCACAAGTGATGCGCCTAAATAAAATGGGCAGCTTTTCAATGGCACAGTTGGGACAGTCAAAAAGTGCGATCGCTCAATTCATGCGGAAGCGGAAAGAAAAGTCAGGTTCCGGTTTCCAAGAAGGAATGCTGAAGTTGTTGCAAACTCTGCCCAAAGTCCTGAAATATTTACCGATGGATAAGGCGCAGGATGCGAGAAATTTCATGCTTAGTTTCCAATATTGGTTAGGCGGTTCTTCAGAAAACTTGGAAAACTTTCTGCTGATGTTAGCAGATAAATATGTTTTCAAAGGGAATCAAAAACTGAAATTTCAAGACCCTGTAACTTATCCCGATATGGGAATTTGGCATCCGATGGCACCCACAATGTTTGAGGATGTTAAAGAATATCTCAACTGGTATAACACTCGGAAAGATATTTCTGCGGACTTGAAAGATCCCTTAGCTCCTTGCGTTGGGTTAGTGCTACAAAGGACTCACTTGGTTACAGGTGATGATGCCCATTATGTAGCAATGGTGCAAGAATTAGAAGCGATGGGCGCAAAAGTTGTTCCGGTGTTTGCGGGAGGTTTAGATTTCTCCAAACCTGTGGATGCTTATTTCTACGATCCCAATGCGAAAACACCGACAGCACTTGTAGATACAGTTGTATCTTTAACAGGTTTTGCGTTAGTTGGTGGACCAGCAAGACAAGATCATCCGAAAGCGATCGACTCACTAAAACGGTTAAATCGCCCTTATATGGTGGCGTTACCTTTAGTGTTTCAAACTACCGAAGAATGGCAAGATAGCGATTTAGGTTTGCATCCAATTCAGGTGGCGTTACAGATAGCAATTCCTGAGTTAGATGGTGCGATCGAACCGATTATTGTGTCGGGTAGAGATGGGGCGACTGGAAAGGCGATCGCATTACAAGATCGGATCGAAGCAATTTCTCAACGCGCCTTAAAATGGGCGAAATTGCGCCGTCAACCCAAATTAGATAAAAAAATTGCCATCACCGTTTTCAGCTTTCCACCTGATAAAGGCAACGTAGGAACCGCAGCATATTTAGATGTTTTCGGTTCAATTTATGAGGTAATGAAAGCCCTTAAATACAACGGTTACGACTTGCCAGAATTGCCCGAATCAGCCGAACAATTGATGCAAGAAGTAATCCACGATGCCCAAGCACAATATAGCACTCCCGAATTAAATATCGCCTATCGGATGTCGGTGCCAGAATATGAAGAATTAACACCTTATTCCGAAAGATTGCACGAAAATTGGGGGCCACCACCGGGACATTTAAATAGTGACGGACAAAACCTGTTAATTTACGGCAAAGAATTCGGAAATGTCTTCATTGGCGTGCAACCAACCTTCGGTTATGAAGGCGACCCAATGCGGTTGTTGTTCTCCCGTTCTGCCAGTCCCCATCACGGTTTCGCCGCTTATTACACCTATCTGGAAAACATCTGGAAAGCTGATGCGGTGTTGCATTTTGGCACTCACGGATCGTTGGAATTCATGCCAGGAAAACAGATGGGAATGTCGGGAGATTGTTATCCAGATAATCTCATTGGTTCGATTCCAAATATTTACTATTACGCTGCGAATAATCCCAGCGAAGCAACAATTGCCAAGCGTCGGAGTTATGCCGAAACTATCAGTTACTTGACACCACCTGCGGAAAATGCCGGACTTTATAAAGGGTTGCAAGAACTAAGCGAATTAATTGGTTCTTACCAAACTTTAAAAGATACCGGACGGGGTATTCCAATTGTGAATACAATCATGGATAAATGCCGTTTGGTGAATTTGGATAAAGACATTGAATTGCCAGAAATAGATGCCAAGGATATGTCTGCTGAAGAACGGGATAATATCGTCGGTTTGGTGTATCGGAAACTGATGGAAATTGAATCGCGGTTGTTACCTTGTGGGTTGCACGTTATTGGGAAACCGCCGACTGCGGAAGAGGCGATCGCAACTTTAGTAAACATCGCAGCTTTGGACAGAAACGAAGAAGAAATCCTCAGCTTACCCCGAATTATTGCTAACAGCATCGATCGCGACATCGACGAGATTTATGTTAATAGCGACAAAGGCGTTTTAGAAGACGTTCAGTTATTACAAGAAATCACCCTTGCCACTCGCGCCGCTGTTGCAGCTTTAGTCAAAGAACAAACCGATGCAGATGGCAGAGTTTCCCTAGTTTCCAAGTTGAATTTCTTCAACATGGGTAAGAAAGAACCTTGGATCGAAGCATTACATAAAGCAGGATATCCCAAGGTCGATCCCGAAGTAATTAAACCCTTGTTTGAGTACTTGGAATTCTGCTTAAAACAAGTTTGCGCTGACAACGAATTAGGCGGATTGTTAAAAGCATTAGAAGGCGAATATGTATTACCGGGACCCGGTGGAGATCCAATTCGTAACCCCGATGTTTTGCCAACTGGTAAAAACATTCACGCCTTAGATCCCCAATCAATTCCTACAGCAGCAGCAGTGAAAGCTGCCAAAGTTGTTGTTGACAGATTGTTGGCAAGACAAAGAGAAGAAATCGGCAAATGGCCCGAAACGATCGCTTGCGTACTTTGGGGAACTGACAACATCAAAACCTACGGCGAATCTCTCGCCCAAATTATGTGGATGGTGGGTGTAAAACCCGTTCCTGATTCATTAGGAAGAGTGAATAAATTGCAACTAATTTCGTTAGAAGAATTGGGTCGTCCCAGAGTTGATGTTGTAGTGAATTGTTCCGGTGTATTCCGCGATTTGTTCATCAACCAAATGAACCTGCTAGACCAAGCAATTAAGATGGCAGCAGAAGCAGAAGAACCTTTGGAAATGAACTTTGTTCGCAAACACGCATTGCAGCAAGCAGAAGAAATGGGAATTAACTTGCGACAAGCTGCAACTCGCGTATTTTCTAACGCTTCCGGTTCCTATTCTTCTAACATCAACCTAGCAGTAGAAAACAGCACTTGGGACAGCGAAGCTGAGTTACAAGAAATGTACCTCAACCGCAAATCTTTCGCCTTCAGTGCTGATAATCCAGGGATGATGGAAGAGTCAAGAAAGATTTTTGAATCTTCCTTAAAAACTGCGGAAGTAACTTTCCAAAACCTCGATTCTTCCGAGATTAGCTTAACCGACGTTTCCCATTATTACGATTCAGACCCGACAAAAGTTGTCGCTAAGTTACGCGGTGATGGAAAGACACCAGTATCCTACATTGCTGATACCACAACCGCCAATGCACAGGTGCGGACACTATCAGAAACCGTGCGTTTAGATGCGCGTACCAAATTGTTAAATCCCAAGTGGTACGAAGGTATGCTTTCTCACGGTTACGAAGGTGTGCGGGAACTCTCCAAACGTTTAGTAAATACAATGGGTTGGAGTGCAACTGCTGGCGCTGTCGATAACTGGATTTATGAGGATGCTAACAGCACTTTCATCAAAGATGAAGAAATGCGTCAGCGTTTGATGAATTTAAATCCCCATTCTTTCCGCAAAGTTGTAACTACTTTGTTAGAAGCGAATGGTCGTGGTTATTGGGAAACAAATGATAGCAATTTGGATTTGTTGCGCCAGTTGTATCAGGAGGTTGAGGATCGAATTGAAGGGGTAGAATAGTCCACATAAGTAGGCTCACTAGAGTCGTTCCTTATCTCTATTTAGCCTAAACAGGACTACCCTTCAAAGTTTTGACTCTAAGTATAGTGTTGTGGTGGGTATTAGACACCTTACACATACTTGGTATATAGATTCTTTGCCTAAGTCCTACTACACGAAACTTCCCCTTATACGGGAAGTTTCGTCATCTAAAACCCTTGTTATACTTCCAATTTGAGCTTTTTCGTCCAAAAATCCATACTTATGTACTAGCGAGTAGAAAAAGTCGGAAACTCGCTTAGGATAATAAGTCTGACCTGTTGGAAAGGGGTATGTTCAGGCTAAATGTTTCGATTTGCTAGGATAGCCCAACCAAATTCGTTTTCTTTATGCTAGTCTTTAGAGAGGTTCCGTTGAACCTGTCGTTCTGTCGAACAAAAACAAGGAAGTAAAAATATGAAGACACTACAATTAGCCTTCTCAGCTAAGAATGCTTGCCGTAGCTACGTTGAAGGCAGCACAGAAATTTGGAATCTTACTGTCTCTGCACCAGAGATTCCCCAGGGATTACCATACGGACCTAATGCACGTAATGCAAGTTTAACTGCAAAGCCAGCCAAGGCAATGCTCAAAACTCTGAAGAATGAGCCTGAAAAATTTATTCTCTTCAACAGCGGAATTATGCTAATTGCTGATAAAATCTCAGCACCAAAGAGAATGGACGGGGGAGAATTTAAAGTTGAGCTAGAACTTGCAGTATCTACAACGGAAGATGAAGGTGATTTTCTTGGTCATGGTGTAATTAATGGAGGACACACTTACAAAGTTCTAATGCACACTTTGTATGGACAGCATAAAGCAAAAGAATCATATCCTCAGATTTCAAAAGCTTATGTACAAATTTCTGTGGCAGTTGGAATCGAAGAGAGTGAAATTTCTAAAATAAGCCATGCTCGTAACCTTAGCTTATCAGTCCCTGTCTACGCATTAAAGAATTTAGATCACATTTGGAAGCCAATCAAGACAGCTTTACCTAATGAATATCATTGCAATGTGATTTTTAAACCTAATGAAGATTGGGAATTCGATGAAAAAGCTGAGTATGATGTAACTGACATAGTTCGCCGTTTAGCACTACTAAATAACGAATTATTCGATTTCCGCCAAGATAAACATCCTATCAAAGCTTATCAATCACGCGGTACTTTAGTTCAAGAGTGGGATTATGAAAAGTACAAGAAAGTTATCCCATTACTAAAAGATATTCTGTGGCTAGAAGAACAGATTATCAAACAGCATCAACAGGTTAACGGAACAGAAGCAAAGGGCAAAAAAGTTGTCATTGCAAAAGTTAGTGGCTGTTCACAAAAATCAATGAAATTGATCACAGGTTATGTCAGCCCACTAACTATCGGGGACATTTTTTATATGCCAGTTCTTGCCGCATTTCGAGTACTTATTAAGGACGGAAACTGGATTAAACCAGTAGAAGAACTGTGGGAAGAATGGGGACCTAGATTGGTTGATCGCTTGTGGGATACATACAAAACTGAAGGGCGTAGCAGTGCATCTGCTTTTGCACGTTCAAAATCTACTTGGTCAACCTTAACCAATATGGTAGCTCTACAATTCATCACAATTTAAGCCACATTTGATTTAACGCAGAGCGATAAAATCGTTATTAAATAACAAATTAATAACGATTTTATCGCCTTATCTTAAAGCTTGGCACAGTGTAGAAATTGTGATGCAAGAATGGATTGAAACTGCTCAAGAATTAGGCCGTCAAATTCCTGAAGCAAAAGGTAGGTTGATGTTTGCTTAGTTAGTTAATCAGGAAGTGTGTTAGCTCAGAAAAGTGAACCTATTTCTAGCACTCCCAGAAGCTATGCAGAGTCTAAAAATCGGTTTGAGCAGATGCTAAAAAATATGAGGGTTGTACTTTTAGCGATCGCCTATAACTGTGGCGCTTTTGATTGATCGCACTGACTAAGTTGATGCTAACGTAGCAAGAGATGCGATTTTATGAGCTATTATAAATAGATACATTTTGTATATACACATTCATGCTGTTTGAATGGGATGAAGACAAAAACGCCCAAAATCTTAGGAAACATGGCATTAGCTTTGAAGAAGCGCAAGAAATATTTGACGGAATTGTTTTTACCGCTATTGATGAGCGTTTCGACTACGGAGAAATCCGAGAAATTAGTATCGGTGCAATACAGGGCGTGGTTATCGTCACTGTAGTGCATACTGAAAGAAATGGAGCAATCCGCATTATCTCTGCCAGAAAAGCCACTCGACAAGAAAGAAAAACCTACTATGAGTATCTCGCCGAAACGACTTGAAGAATTAAAAAATATCCCAGAAGATGCCATTGATACATCTGATATTCCTGAGTTAGATGCTAATTTTTGGTCAAAGGCAAAGCTGGTGGAACCAATTACTAAAACAGCCATTTCTATCAGGGTTGATAGTGATGTTTTAGATTGGTTTAAAAGCCAAGGAAAGGGTTATCAATCTTTGATGAATGCTGTTCTGCGCTCTTATGTTGAACATCAGAAGGATTAAGTAGATGCTAAAAAAATATGAGAGTTGCACTTTTAGCGATCGCCTATAACTGTGGTGCTTTTGATCGATCGCAATCACAAAGTTGATGTTAACGTAGCAAGAGATGCGATCGCATTAAGTTCTAAAATCTCTTGTTAATTTTTCATAAGACAATGTTTTACCGAGATTTGTGTTAAATTTAAAACCAATCTAGTAAATCTATACTACTCTTATCTCAGTAAAGAGATTTGTCACAAACATGATAAACGGTAAAGCTATTTCTATTTCCCTCTTTGCGGGTTCTTTTGGTCTAGACTTGGGGTTAGAACAAGCAGGATTTCACACAATAAGTGTAGTTGAAAAAGACCGGGATGCCACAAGAACGATCGCACTCAATCGACAACATCTTCAAGAAAGCGCAGTTCCCAGAGAGATAGAAAAAGTCAGTAGTCAAGATTTACTCACAGAAGGAGGAAAATTTTTAAATTTAGACCGCGCTTTGCGTCCTGGTGAAGTAGACTTAGTGACTGGTGGCCCACCTTGCCAGCCATTTAGTACTGCTGGAAAAAGAGGTTCAGTCATGGACCCACGCGGCAGTTTATTTATGGACTTTATTCGCATTGTTAAAGAAGTTCAACCCCGATTTTTCTTAATGGAAAATGTGAGAGGTTTGCTGTCTGCACCTATTCGCCATAGACCAATTAACCAAAGGGGAAAAAATCACCCACCATTAGAACCTGATGAAATGCCTGGTGCTGCTTTAAAGGTCGTATTAACCGAAATGAAAGAACTTGGTTACAGCGTAGTTTATAATCTTTTAGAAGCAGCAGATTACGGCGTTCCTCAAAATAGAGAGCGTGTAATATTTATTGGTTCTAGAGATAATGAATCTGTTACCTTTCCCTTAGCCAAATATTGTCAAAATGGGAAAAGTTTACCTAAGTGGTGTACTTTAAGAGACGCTTTAACAAGTTTAATCGATCCAGAATTAGAATTTATCGCTTACTCAGAAAATAGATTAAAGTATTTAAAACTCTTAAAAGAAGGACAAAACTGGAGAGATTTACCAGCAGAATTAATCAAAGAAGCAATGGGAGGCGCTTACAATTCAGGAGGCGGAAAAGTTGGTTTTTATAGAAGATTATCTTGGGATAAACCTTCACCCACAGTCACGACGAGTCCGCATCAAAAAGCAACAGATATGTGTCACCCTGTAGAATTGCGTCCTTTAAGTGTGCGCGAATGTGCCAAAATCCAAACTTTCCCCGATGATTGGATTTTTTATGGTTCTGTAACCTCTAAATACAAACAAATTGGTAATGCAGTTCCAGTACTACTAGCTAAAGAAATAGGTAGCTATCTTTTCGATTTGATTCAAGGAAATAAGCCAAAAGGCAAAGAGATTGCTGAACAGTTATCGCTGTTTTCTTTATAAAGGTTGAATCATATTTAGCTAGCAGCCAATTCAGCAAAAGCTTTGTCAATTCTCTGTAGCATATTCCTCACATGATTTTCCACAAGCTCATAATTTAGATGAATGGTATCCCAAAATTCCTTACCAGCAATGCGAGGAATATCAGGTGTTCTAGGAAATGTCCATGAACCTAAATCAAAAGCTGCTACGAACAAAGGATTTTCATGAATACCTAGTTCTTTTTTAGCTCTAGGTATTTGAGAACCAGTTAATGTTCCTTTAAGAGTTTTTAATTGTGCAAATTTAACTATTCCTTCTGAGAGTATAACAATATCAATACCTGTAATTTTAATTCCAAATTCAAATTCTGGTATGATTACATAAGGGCTAATATTAGCTATTTCTTCCCAAAGTCGCCCCATTTTTGTACTAAGTGTTCTGGTGACAGAGTTGCTAGTAACTAGTAATTTAGCTCCACAAAGTTCAAAAAGATTAATTGGGTTAGGATGATGCTCTAGGATGGCATTTTTGCTTGCAAAATCTTCTTTTAGCCACTCAATAAAGTTTTCGGCAAATTGATCAGTTTTACTGTAAATTAAACTAGATTGCACTTCAAATTCTAAAACAGATACATTTAAATTATCTTGTTCAATTTGATATTGAAAATATCCTGATGCTATTGAGGAAATAACTTTTGCCAATTTGTAAGCATTATGCAAATCTTCGTCTCTTATGTTAATTACATCGATTAATGAAGCATGATGTAAAATTAGTGCTTTCCGTTCTTGGATAGAAAGGGGTATTAAAGTATCAGTTGTTAAGTCAATTGGCATTAAATTTATATTAAACTTATAGGACTTTCTGAGTGCTAATAAAAATTATAAACCAGTTCATCATCAAAACAATATACGAGTATAGTAATTTTTAAGGATAAAGTGGGGAATCAAGATGAACATCCGTTATGAAATTATAATTTACTGGAGTAACGAAGATGAGGCATTTATTGCCGAAGTTCCAGAATTACCAGGTTGTGCTGCTGATGGTGCAACTTATCAAGAAGCTTTGCAAAATGTAGAAATTGTGATGCAAGAATGGATTGAAACTGCTCAAGAATTAGGTCGTCAAATTCCTGAAGCAAAAGGTAGGTTGATGTTTGCTTAGTTGGTTAATTAGAAAGTGTGTTAGCTCAGAAAAGTGAACCTATTTCTAGCATTCCCAGAAGTCATGCAGAGTATAAAAATCGGTTTGAGCAGATGCTAAGAAAATATGAGGGTTGTACTTTTAGCGATCGCCTAGAACTGTGGAGGTTTTGATCGCTCGCAGCAGTAGCCATATCGCATTAATAAACTTCACTACGATGAGCAATAATAGCGACAATTACCAGCTGTCGTTCATCATTTATTGAATAAACTACTCGATAATCTCCAACTCGATATCTATAATATCCAGCTAAATCCCCTTTAAGAGCCTTAATATTTGGATGACTGCGAGGATTAATTTTGAGCATCTCAAAGCATCTATCTAACTTGCGTTGCAATTGAGCCGAAGCTGCTTCAAAAAACTCTTGCGCGTCAGAACTAACGACAACTGTATATAAATCAGTATTTTCGTTTGAGTTGGTCAACTGGTATCACCTTACCTGCTGCTATATCTTTTTTCGCCTTGGCAAAAGTTTCTTGAAAACCGGGAATTTGCAATAATTCTTCCGTGGCTTCATTACTGTCTCGTTCTAATAAATAGGCTAAAAAGTCAACAGCTACAAGGAGTTTTTCTGCTGACAGTTGCTCTACATATTCCTTTGCTTGTTCGCGAATGTCTGTAGTATTCATAATGACTAAGCAGATAACTATAACCTATTGTAGCTGAGATGCTAAAAAATATGAGGGTTGCACTTTTAGCGATCGCCTAAAACTGTGGCGCTTTTGATCGATCGCACTGACAAAGTTGATGTTAACGTAGCAAAAGATGCGATATGCCTACGGCAGGCTACGCCAACGCTCTTGATGATGAAGATATAACCCAATCAATTAAAAGGGTTTAATACACTTAGTCGATCGATGCGCCTGAAATCATCAATATTACGAGTTACCAAGGTACATCTCTCTACGAACGCACAAGCTGCAATTAGGGCATCTGCTAAACCAACCCGATAATTGCGGCGGATTTCTGCTGCACAATTTAAAATTGATTCTGTTAGCAAAACGCAGTTAAGTCTCCTCAAGAATTCTCGCATTTCATTTGCTTGTTCTTCTGTCAATGCAGGGTAACAAAGCAACTCTACCCAACTAATCGGGCAGTACAATCCGGCTGCATTTCCTGCTTGAATTTCGTCAAAAATTGGCTGGACTTCTGGTTCTGCGTTGAAGTAGTAAATCAGAATGTTAGTATCAAGTAAATATCTACTCATCCCATTCTTTTCTAAGTTGTAGCTGGAATTCCAAAGCATCTACACGCTTCGGCAAAAATCCCCGCCATTTATCTAAATTTTGCTGTGGCAATTGTTGGCTGTTATCCTGAGTTTTAGTTGTTACTCGTTGATGAGTGAGGGCTGCTAAATCTTTTAATAGAAGCTCTTGTTCTTCAGGTGTTAAACTTTGAGCCTGACTGAGTACTTCGTTATAAGTAGCCATATAGTTTTTAGGAAAGTTTTAATTTGTTTATTATACAATAATTATACTTTTTCAGCAATCCGCATTATCTCTGCCAGAAAAGCCACTCGACAAGAAAGAAAAACCTACTATGAGTATCTCGCAGAAACGACTTGAAGAATTAAAAAATATGCCAGAAGAAGCCATTTGCACTGACTAAGTTGATGTTAACGTAGCAAGAGATGCGATATGCCTACGGCAGGCTACGCCAACGCTCTTGATGATGAGAAAATTGTAACCCAAGCTTCTGTAATTTATCAAAAACAAAAGCATCCTTTTCGGATGCTTTTTAAAAGTTAATTCAACAGAAAAAGTGACTTATTTATATGTCGAACCATCAGGCATTGTTGCACCTTTTAGGTTAGCTTCGCGGATATTTGCGCCTTGTAAATTCGCATTTTGCAGATTAGCACCTCGAAGATTAGTACCTCGAAGATTTGCGTTACTTAAATTAGCACCTTTCAGATTAGCACCGCGCAAATCTGCACCATCTAAGTCGGCTTTGCTTAAATCTGCATTTTCCAAATAAGCACCTAATAGTTTAGCACCTGCTAATTTTGCCCCTTCTAAATAAGCAGCATCTAAGTCAGCATCGGCTAAGTTAGCACCTGCCAAATTTGTGTCTTTTAATTTCGCATTGCCTAGCTTGGCACCTCCTAAGAAAGCACCTGTTAAATTAGCACCCCAAAAGTTAACGTTTTTCAAGTTGGCATTGCCAAAGTAGACACCCATCAGGTGAGCGTAACCTAAGTTGGCACCTTCTAAATTGGCACTTCTAAAGTTAACGTAACCGCCTAACTTTGCACCCCAAAGATTCGCTTTTCGTAAGTCTGCGCCTTCTATTTTGGCGGATATTAGGTTAGCGTAACCTAAATTTGCGGCTTCTAAATTAGCATTTTTCAAATTAGCTTCTTGGAGATTTGCACCTGCTAATGAAGCATTTTGTAAATTGGCATTTTCTAAGTTAGCACTTTCTAAGTAAGCGCCTTGTAAGGCTGCTTTTTCTAAATTTGCTCCTACTAAATAGGTATTTTCTAACTTACATTGGGGACATTGACGAGTTTTTAGCAGCAAATCTATCATTGATTGCTTGCTATTATACACTTGGTCTTTGAGTTGGAAGTTTAGCTGTTTGAGGCGATTATTTTCTGCTGTTACTTTGGAATAAGTGGCTATAGAGAAGCTGAGTAATGAAAAAGCGCCAAAGGCTAGAACTGGAATGGCTCTTTTGTGTAATTTAACAGCTGCGCCAGATTCTTTGGTAGAGTCGTGAACTATTACATCAATAGATTGAAGTACTTCCAAAGCATCTTGAGCATTGTTAAAGCGATCGTTCAAATTTGGTGCAACTATTTCTTCTAACCATTCAATAAACTCTGGGTTAAGTTGAGGCACCAAATGCTTAAAATTAATGTGATAATGATCGTCAATTAAATTGCCAATTTGGGTTGATTTTGTCTGTGTCAACAAACAAATTAACGTCGCACCTAAACTATAGAGATCGGAAGCTTCTGTTAATTGACGATTAAACAATTGTTCGGGTGGCATAAAGCCTAGCGTACCTTTAACGGCGCTGCTGATTGCTACTTCACCGCTGCCAATGTGTGCAAAACCAAAATCTACTAAGTAAACTTTGAATTCATTTTGCCGATCGACCAAAATATTCTCTGGTTTAATGTCACGATGGATGATTGGTGGGTTTTGCTGTTGCAAATATACCAAAACTTCCAAAATTGCTACAGCAATTTCTTTAACTTCCTTGGGGTTAAAGTAACGGGGTTGTCCTAAAGATGGCGCTTGTTTATACTCTTGCACCAAACAAAAACCGGAAGGAGTTTGGAACGAGTCTAAATAGTTGGGAATACTCGGATGATTGAGATGGCGTAATAATTGAATTTCTTTTTCCACTGTTTCATAGTCTGTCCAACTAGCACCTAATTGAGCAAACTGAAAGTGTTTAATTACTACAGGCAGATAGGATTTTGTATCAACTGCTAAATAAGTCACTCGACCACAAGAACGATTATGGCCTAACTCTTTCTGCACTTGATAACCTTGGTTAGAAAAATCTGGGAAGTTTTTCATAAGCTGAAGAATCAATGTTGGGTTTGGTTGCACTAAAAGTTAAGGCAGAGGGTAGAAGGGTAAATTAGGCATGATTCGCTGAAGAAACCAAACTGCTTTATTATTAATCAGAACAACACCCTTAATACTACCTATGAGGTTAGCAGCGGTCAGGTTGATATTCCAGAAATTCGCTACTGTTTAGATTAGCATCTAATAAGTTATTCTTTAGGACTCTATCTTAGGTAACATTTTTGGGAAAAAATTGGTAAATGCGATCGCGTAGGTTCCCTACAGAGAGATCCCCGACTTCTTCCAGAAGTCGGGGATCTAGATTAAGAAGGATTTAGCTTAACTAAGCACCCAATTTACTAAAGTACGTACACCGTATCCAGTAGCACCAGCGTTGTTGTAACCGCTTTCTTTTTCTGTCCAAACGGGGCCAGCAACGTCTAAATGTGCCCAAGGTGTTTCCTTGACAAACTGCTTGAGGAATAAAGCGGCAGTGATGGAACCACCTGCACGAGGGCCAGTGTTCTTCATATCTGCGATGATGGATTTTAGCCCATCGAAGTATTTTTCTTCCATTGGCATTCGCCAAATTTTTTCCCCAGCTGTTTGGGCAGCGGCGAGTAACTGATTAGCTACATTATCGTCGGGACTCCATAAGCCAGCGATATCATCGCCTAAAGCAATGATACAGGCACCTGTGAGAGTGGCTAAGTCAACGATCGCATCCACACCCAACTTATCGGCAAACACCAAGGCATCAGCCAAAGTTAAACGTCCTTCTGCGTCGGTGTTGTTAACTTCAATAGTTTTGCCATTGGAAGCTTTGAGGACATCGCCTGGGTGAATAGCACGACCGCTAATCATATTTTCTGTAGCAGCGGAGATGAAGTGAACTTCCACATCTGGTTTTAATTGGGCGATCGCTTTTGCCGCCCCCAAAGTTGCCGCAGCACCACCCATATCGATTTTCATCATTTCGATGCCGCTGCCTGCACCTTTAATATTTAACCCACCAGAATCAAAAGTCAAACCTTTACCGATGATGGCTAATTTTTTCCGGGGATTGCCTTCTGGTTTATAAGTGAGATGAATAAATTTAGGTGGTAAATCAGAAGCTTGGGCTACACCCAAAAAAGCTCCCATACCTAACTTTTCACAATCTTCTTTTTCCAGAATTTCGGCAATTAAACCATATTCATTGGCTATATTTTGGGCAGTTTCCGCCAATGTTATGGGAGTTACAGCATTAGCTGGTGCGGCGACTAATTCCCGTGCTAAGTTAACGCCAGAAGTGATTTTTTTAGCTTGATCGATCGCTGCTTCTTGACCACCTAATCCGAGCAAGTCTACTTGTTCTAGAGGTAAATCTTTATCTTCAGATTCAGATTTAAAGCGATTATCTTTGTAAAGGGCTAAGTCTACACCTTCGACGATCGCACCAGTGGTTAAAGTTGGGTTATTTTGCCACACTGGTAAACTAATTCCCAGAGTTTTACATTTTTCCTTTTTGGCTAACCGAGCAATGCTGGCTGCTGCTAACCTTAAAGTATTTAACTCCAGTTCTTCTGCCTTTCCTAAGCCCACCAAAATGATTTTGCGAACTGGACTGCCACCAACGCGAGTAGCAGCATTACTATTAACCTTACCTTTAAATTCGGTTTCGGCGATTAATTCCTGCAAAACCCCGGAAAATTTTTGGTCTAGATCTGCTAGATCCCCAGTTAACTCTACCGCATCTTCAAAAAATCCTATTGCCAGTCCATCTCCAGACCAGTCTAAACGCGGAGTATTGCTAGCTCGAAATTCCATTCTGCTTATACCTTTAGTAACTTTACCAGTATCGATCGAGTTGAAGTATTTCTGCTCTCTCCCTAATAAACTATTATCAGGTAGACTTACTTCGATCTTGTTTTTGGATATTGAAGGTAGAATCAAAACAAGATGCTGTGATTGTTGGGTTGCGAGAACTAAAGATGCGAAAGCGACTGAGAAACCACCCAATTCCTATGGCTATTGGTGTAGGAATGTCTGCTTTACTCATAGGAGTTGGTGTTGTAACAAGCAAATGGAGCGATTGGCAGTCTGGAACCATGACTAGTCAGTTACAGCATCGACTATTTAATCAGGTAGAACCGAGGTCAGAAATTTTACCTGTAGTTAGTTTACCACCAGAGCAAAGAGTTACTAAACTAATAGAAATTGCTCAGAGTTCATCGCCACTGTCGATCGCATTAACCTCAGCACAAGGGTCCGATCGCAGTCGGGCGCGTTATTTGTTGGCGACTGATTTAATTGCGCGTCAGCAGGGTAAGGAAGCACTTGATTGGTTAGAAGGATTAGAAAAAGATTATCCAGTTTTAGCGGCTCATATTGCTCTGAAGCGGGCGCAAGCTTATGAGAGTATGAAAGATGAAAAGAAAGCTCGTGAAGCTTGGAAACAATTACTGGAAAAATATCCTGATAATCCGGTAGCAGCGGAGGCGTTGTTTGTCTTAGGGCGGAACGATCCGAAACTTTGGGAGCAAGCGATCGCCAAATTTCCCAACCATCCCCGAACTTTGGAAATTGTCCAAGAGCGGTTGCAAAAAAACCCAGAACAATTGCCATTGCTGAGGATGTTACTACATTATTCTCATGATGACAAAGTTGTTAGTCAGACGATCGACCAATTAACAACTAAATTTCGGGAGCAATTAACAGCAAAAGATTGGGAAGTAATCGCTTTTAATTATTGGGAAAAGCGACTGTACGAAAAAGCGGGATTGGCTTATGCAAGTGCGCCAACGACACCGTTAAATTTATACCGTTCTGGTCGGGGAAGGCAACTGGGAGGGGATAAAACTGGTGCGATTTCAGCGTATCAAAGATTAATTAATACTTTCCCAGAGGCAAAAGATACAGGGTTGGCTTTGATTCGGATGGCGCAGTTAAGTAGCGAGCCGGAAGATGGGATATTTTATTTGGATAGAGCGATCGAAAAATTCCCCGATTATGCAGGTCAAGCCCTATTAGAAAAAGCCAAAATTCTTGACAGATTAAGCAACACTGCACAAGCTTCCCAAGCCCGAAAAGAAGCATTAAACAAATACGGAAACTCTGATGCCGTAACCGAATTTCGTTGGCAAGCAGCTAAAGAAATTGCCAAAAAAGGTGACTACCTCTCAGCATGGCGATGGGCTGAACCAATAGCTAAACAAAATCCCGACCATGAATTAACCCCAGAAGCAGGTTTTTGGGTAGGTAAATGGGCAATGCGCTTAGGACGTTCCCAAGATGCCAAAACTGCCTTTGAATTTGTCCTTGCCAAATATCCCGGCTCTTTCTACGCTTGGCGTTCGGCGACCATGTTGGGCTTAGATGTCGGGAATTTTAACACGGTGCGCCAAAAGTTACCCCAAGTAATTCGCCCCCAAGAAAGACAAAAATTACCCACCGGATCGCCAGCATTACAAGAACTGTACCAAATAGGTCAAGATAAAGATGCTTGGACGCTTTGGCAAACTGAGTTTGACAACTTCATTAAACCCAAAGTAGCAGAACAATTAACCGACGGAATTTTACTATTAGGTGTCGGGGAAAATATTCGCGGAATTCATCAAATAGAAAGCCTCAGTTGGTGGCGAGATACTCCTGAAGAAGAAGCCGAAATTACTGCTTTTAAACAACAACCAATTTATTGGCAATCTCTCTATCCTTTCCCATTTTTGGGGTATGTAGAAACTTGGGCGCAAAAGCATCAATTAAATCCTTTATTAGTCACTGCTTTAATGCGACAAGAATCCCGATTTGAAACGGATATTCGTTCTGTTGCTGGTGCGGTAGGCTTGATGCAAATTATGCCTGCTACTGGTAAATGGGTAGCTCAACAAATCAGCGTCAAAGATTATAATTTGGAAAATCCCAATGACAATATCAGGTTAGGTACTTGGTATTTAGACCATACCCACGATACTTACAACAATAACTCTTTACTAGCAGTTGCTAGTTATAATGCTGGGCCAGGAAATGTGTCTAAATGGATTAATCAGTTGGGACTTACAGACCCAGATGAATTTGTGGAATATATTCCTTTTCCAGAAACTAAAGGGTATGTTGAGCACGTCTTTGAAAACTACTGGAATTATTTGCGGTTGTATAATCCCCAAGTAGCTCAAATGCTGACTCAATACGGTCATAAATCATTTCATCCTTAATTGAAAATCGTAGGGGCGATTCATGAATCGCCCCTACCCCTGTCACCTCGCTTTAGGGTTTTCCACCAGAAATAGAAGAGAGGGGAATTTTTTATAATCTTTGGCTTTGATCGATTAAGGTGTCACAACTATGCCAGTCAGTTTTTACTGCTGCTACTGTGGCTTGATATTCAGCATTATAAGGGCTATGACAAACTAAAAAAACTCTGTACAAATTATAACCAAGGTCAATAAATTCTCCCATATTAGGAATTCTACTAAATTCAATTATTTGTTGTTTCGACTTTTGTTCCGGGTTGTCTTTCATGTACAAACAAATTTTGAGCATTGGGCTACTCCTTGATTAAATTATTGTTAATTTGTCTTTTTACTTGTGTGATTTTAACTTAATAGGTGCTAAATCAAAATTTGGCAACTTATTGTTTAAAGCAGTAACTTCACTAGACAAATTACTCATTTCGGAGCAGTGTTACATAAATTTTCATAAGGGTCAATCGATTTGAGATTTGAGATTTTGGATTTTCGATCGCCGCCTTGTCCCTGGATGAAGCGCTCTATAGTTGTGGAAGATAGATAAAATGGTTAAAGTCTTGGACGAGAAAGAACCTGCAATGCCTTCACCAGAGTTAAGTACTGCTTTAGAGCCAGATTTTCAGGAAACAGCCAGCCGCAAAGTTGCAGCTGGGAGCGATCGCAACGAAGATAACTACCTCAACGAACTCCCCGACGAAGTGGAGATGTCCCTGTTCGACCATTTGGAGGAGTTACGCCGACGGATTTTTTATGCGTTGATTGCCGTAGCGGTAGGCATGGCAGGTTGTTTCGTATTTGTCAAGCCGATCGTCCAATTATTAGAAGTTCCGGCACAAGGAATTAAATTTCTGCAATTAGCTCCTGGGGAGTTCTTTTTTGTATCTTTGAAAGTAGCCGGATATAGCGGTTTGTTAGTAGCTAGTCCGTTTATTTTGTACCAAATTATTCTGTTTGTTTTGCCTGGGTTAACTCGCGGGGAAAGGCGAATTTTAGGGCCAGTAGTTTTAGGTTCTAGTTTTCTATTTTTAGCGGGATTAGCATTTGCTTATAAGCTATTAATTCCCGCTGCAATTAATTTCTTCATCAATTATGGGGAAGATGTTGTTGAGCAGTTGTGGTCAATTGACAGATATTTTGAATTTGTGTTGTTGCTTTTATTAAGTACTGGTTTAGCTTTTCAGGTTCCAGTCATTCAGATAATCTTAGGATTTATTGGGATTGTAAGTGCTAAACAAATGCTTTCTGGTTGGCGATATGTGATGATGGGTGGCGTAGTTTTGGGAGCAATTTTAACTCCTTCTACCGATCCTTTAACGCAAAGTTTGTTAGCGGGAGCAGTAATTGGTTTATATTTTGGTGGCATAGGTTTAGTTTTTCTGTTAGTTAATTTGAATGGGGGACAAAAGTTTATTCAATGGGCGATCGATCTTTTTAATAAAAAGTCAAAAAATCCCGCACAAAATCCTAATTCTTCAGCTTCAGAAATAAGGCAAGAGACAGAAAACCACACACCAATTACTCATACTTATTCAGAAAATTCTCTTGAGGAAATTGCGACTCATGAACACCGGGAAGAGTCACCCGCAGTTGTAGCAGTACAAGAACCAATTCAAAATGGTAATTCAGCTTGGGCAGATGAGCAAGTTAATGGTAACGGAAAAGCTGATAAAAATGATGTAGTTGCCGAATTACCGGAAGTGAAAGTTGTTGAAGAAACGACAGAGAATGGTGCAGTGTTGGACGATGAACAGCTAGATGTAGAATTAAATAATCAGAAAACTTTAGCAAATGAAAATACAGAAATGTCTGAGGAAAAAGTGGAAATAGAGGCTAACAATGAAGAGCCTTTTGTAGAGAGCAAAGTTGAGTCTAATCAACAAGTAGTAACAGTAACGCAGATGTTTCCGAAACTTTTTCATTGCAGAATTACTAGTGCTTTATACAAAATTTTGAATCAACGCGGTGGTGAGTTAGGAGAGGTGGGGATAAAATGGGAAATAAATTTAAGTCGTCAAGGTGAAGATTGGTTCTCAACACCGGATTTAATTTTTATTAATTACGAAAATCTGCCTATTGAGTGTTTACAAGATGAAAATTATCCGATCGCACCAGAGTTAGTTATTAATATTATGCCTGGGGAAAGAAGTTTTAGGGAGTTAGTGGAAGATGCGATCGCTTACCTAGAAGCAGGTGTACAAAGAGTTTGGTTAGTTGACTATCAAGCAAGAAGTATTACTGTATTTTACGACGATTCTAGACCTCGGAATTATACAGGAGAAATGCAGTTGAGGGATCGGCTTTTTGAAGGTTTAGAACTTACGCCAGAGCAACTTTTTCAACAAGCGAAGTTACCCAAATTATAAATTCTTGTATACTTTCTCCCTCTTCTCTCTGTATCCTCTGTGTCTCTGTAGTTCAAAAAAGCGATTATATTTGAACCACGAAGACACGAAGGACACGAAGACAGAAGAAGAGAAGAAAGAAGTAGAGACGTTTCATGAAACGTCTCTACTGTAAATAGTTTTAGCAAATTTCCCTAAGTTTTCTTGTCGCCATTTAGCATCAGCTTTACGATTTGTTTGGATTTCCAAAACTCGAATTCCCTTGTCTGGTAAAGGATTCAATCTTTGCTGTAAATGCTGCCAAGAATTAATTAACTCATATTCCACATTGTAAGTAGCACAAAGTTGAGCGAAATCTATATCTTGTGGCGTAGCAAAATACTCTTCAAAAGGTGGCTCAAATTTAGCAATAGGTAACATTTCAAAAATTCCTCCACCATTATTATTAATTAAGATAATTGTCAAATGACCGATAAATTTGTTCCTCAATAAAAAGCCGTTTGTATCATGCAATAAAGCTAAATCTCCTGTTAACAAAACGCTACTTTTTTGTCGATGAGCAATACCTAAAGCGGTGGATAAAGTGCCATCAATACCATTTGCACCCCGATTAAAAAAAGGTTGAATGCGCGAGTTGTTTGGTTGCCAGAAAAATTCCACATCTCGCACAGGCATACTATTAGCAATAAATATTGGGGTTTCTGCTGGTAAATTTTGGCAAATTAACCAAGGGATTTTGCTTTCAAATATGTTTTCTGTAGCTGTCATTTCTTGGTTAATTTGTTGTCTGACTTTGGCTTCAATGTCACACCAAATTTGTAGATATTTACTATTAACATTTGCTTCTAATTGGCAATGATTAGCTAATTGTTCAACAGATATCCGTAAATGAGTTGTTTTCCCATGCAATGGATCAAAGTTGTGATAACTGGGATCGATTATCCATCTTTTTGGTTGAGTTATTTCTAGCCAAATTCGCAGTTCTTTGCTGGTGGGTAAATCTCCAATTTGAATTGCAATTTCTGGTGTTAGTTGTTGGGTGATTTGTTGATTTCGCAGGATTAAATCATAAGTTGAAATTAAATAAGGATTCAATTGATTATAGTTTCTTAATGGCGATAGTCCTTCGGCAATAACGGGCGCTTTTAAGGTTTGGGAAAGATGCGAAATTGCTTGACAATATTCTTGCGGAAATTGGGGACTGGCAGTACCACATACTATAATTACTCGTTCAGATTTTAGCCATTCTTGGAAATAATGTTCGATGAAATATGAAGTGTAACTTGGTAATTCTGCTTGTTTATTATTGACAGTACTGAAAAAGTTTTCTGGGAAATTTTGCAAATTAATTTTATGGTCGGGAATGGGGGCGAGGGGGTCACGAAATGGGATGTTAAAATGAACTGGGCCAGGGGTGGGGAAAAGCGATCGCTCCCACCCATAAACGATAGTTTGTCTTAAGTAATGGAGTAGGCTAATTTCTAAGGAAGGTGTGGCTAATTCGGTTTGCCAGTTGGGATAATTGCCATACATTTTTACTTGATCTATTGTTTGTCCTGAATGGCAATCTCGCAATTCTGGAGGTCGATCGGCTGTGAAAATTAATAGCGGAACTCGGCTTTCTTTCGCTTCAATAATTGCAGGATAGAAGTTAGCGCCAGCAGTTCCAGAAGTGCAAATTAAGGCTACTGGTAAGTTGGTTTTTTTGGCAATTCCTAAAGCAAAAAATGCAGCCGATCTTTCATCTAAAACGGGAATGGTTTCTATTTGTTTTTCTTGGGCGAAGGTGATAGTTAAAGGGGTAGAACGTGAACCTGGACAAATAATTGCTGTGGTTAATCCGAAACGTTTTAAGGTTTCGGTAATAATGGAAGCCCAGAGTGTGTTGGTGTTACGAAAGTCTAGGGACATGGAAATAGTTAATAAACCGCTTCAGACGCAGAGAACGCAGAGGAGGAGGGGAGATTTTTTAAACTAGGGCTTTGAGAAGGGCTTGGAGTTTTAGTTGGATTTCTGCTAGTTCTTTTTCGGGATCGGACCCGGCGACAATTCCTGCACCTGCCCAAAGTCTGGCGCGATCGCTTTCGATTAATGCCGAACGAATTCCTACTATAAATTCGCTGTTTCCTTGGTGATCTATCCAGCCTATTGGTGCTGCATAAACGGAACGGTTAAATTTTTCATAACGGCGAATTTGTTTGAGGGCAATATCTCTAGGAACGCCAGCAACGGCGGGTGTAGGATGGAGTTCAGCGAGGATTTCTAAGGGATGAATTCCTATAGGAATTGTACCTTGGATCGGTGTCCATAAATGCTGAATGTTGGATAGTTTTAATAAGCTAGGTATGGGCAGTTTGTGTGGTGTTAAACCTAAGTTTGATAAGCGTTGAAAGATGAAGTCACTGACAATTTGATGTTCGGTTCTATCTTTTTTACTTGTAAGTAATTTCTCGGCAAAGTAAGCGTCTTCTATTAGAGTTTTACCTCTGGGTGCCGATCCAGCTAAAGCGTCAGTTTTTAATTCTAGATTTTGAATTTTAATTAGTCTTTCGGGACTAGCACCAATGAAGTTTTTACCTTTGCCATTACTGAGGGAAAATACTTGGCAGTCAGGATATTTTTGTCGCAGGTTATGTAGTGAATTAATCAGATTAAAAGGTTTGGGTGCTCTGACATCGATCGCATGAGCTAAAACAACTTTGCTAATCTGCTGCTGCTGAATTAATTCTAAGGCTGATAATACTGATGAATAGAAGTTTTTTCTATCAGTAACATCTTTGGTTTGCAAAGTCAACTTATAATTAGCAAAATTGGATAAATTCAAGCTTTTAGTTAATTTAATTAGCTGGTATTTTTCCCATATACTTTCACAAGTTCTTTCTAGGTTAAGATTTCTATCTATTAAAATATTGCTGATAATTATACAGCGATTTTTTTGACTGGAAATCTGCCATTTTGGTAAGAATACCATTGCTGATGGGAATGGCGAATCGTTATGATTATCTTCGTCAAAAAAGGTAAAATTGCAGAAGAAATGGGGGCCAGAAAATGGCAAATCTAAGGCTCCAATAGCGGTAGTATTGGCAAGGCATGATTCAATAAACTGTTGCACTTGCGAAAAGCGATGAGTTCCTGCTACTTTAAATTTGACTACTGTACCAAAAGCTGCGATCGCCTCCTCTTGATTCACTTTTTCTCCATAAAAATGAATTTCATTAGGGTGGCAAATTCTATCCAATACGGCTAGAGGATCGATCGATTTTGCTTCCCAGGAAATACTGACAATTTTGGATGGTCTTTTTTCACTTAACGTTTGTTTACAAGCAGAAAGAAACTGATTTAGTTCCTGACAATCCTGAATCAGATTTACATGATGCTGTATGATTGGCATGGATAAAAAAGTTTGCAAATTTTTTTAAAGTTTGGTTGCCAAAACTGAATTAATGAGCGTATGTCTAGTAAGTTAGCACTCTGCCTCAAGTCCCAGCATTGCTAGGCGGGAGACATTCGCTGATTCTTGCATAGTAAACGCTCCAAATTGAGTTTACCATTGCTCCATTAAAATCATAAAATAATTAAAATTGTGAAACTTAAATTGATTTTGTCTGATGACTACCAATTCGATCGAGTTGACAAACAGTAAGTTGTGGTACGCTGCAATTAAACCACCTATGTATAGCGTTGCCGTTATTCCAATTTGGGTAGGTACGGCAGTAGCTTTTGCTGAGACAAAAATAATTCATGCTGGAATATTTGCCACTTTTTTAATATCAGCCATTTTAATTGTAGCCTGGATTAATCTGAGTAATGATGTTTTTGATTCGGAAACAGGCATTGATGAAAATAAAGCTCATTCTGTGGTAAATTTAACAGGTAATAAATCGTTAATTTTTTGGCTGGGGAATCTATTTTTAGGTTTGGGGATTTTGGGAATATTAGCGATCGCTTGGCTGCAACATGACTTTACTGTAATTGGCATAGTCATTCTTTGCTGTTTCTTAGGCTACACTTACCAAGGGCCGCCTTTCCGTTTAGGATACCAAGGTTTAGGAGAAATTATCTGTTTTATTTGTTTTGGCCCTTTAGCAATAGCCGCAGCTTACTATAGCCAAACACAAACCTTTTCTTCGATCAGTATAGCAGCTTCGGTAATTGTAGGAATTACCACTAGTTTGATTTTATTTTGTTCCCATTTTCATCAAGTTGCAGATGATTTAGCTGCGGGAAAGCGATCGCCAATTGTCAGACTTGGTACTAAAAAAAGCTCACAATTATTACCTTGGGTTTGCGGTAGCATTTACGCACTAACTACCATGTTTGTAGCTGGGCAAATTTTTCCAACCTGGACTTTACTAATTTTCATTAGTCTACCATTTGCGGTAAAATTAGTTCGCCATGTTGGTGAATTCCACGACCAACCAGATAAAGTAAATAACTGTAAATTCATTGCAGTTACTCTTCATTTTTGGAGTGGTTTGTTGTTAGCTTTAGGGTTTGTAATTCCGGGTGTTTAATGGTTTATCAATTGCAATTTCGTCCCTATCAACGCTCGTTTGTGCGATCGCTCTCTACCAGTCATGGTAACTGGGAAACTAGAGAGGGAATCATCATTAAATTAATCGATGAAACAGGCGTAATTGGTTGGGGAGAAATTGCACCCCTTCCCTGGTTTGGTTCAGAAAGTTTAGCCGAGGCGTTAGATTTTTGTTCCCAACTAGGGAAGGAAATTACCACAGAAACTATTTTTTCAATTCCCGACGAATTACCCGCTTGTCAATTCGGTTTACAGTCAGCTTGGGAAGCAATTAAACAACCCCAAAAAGCTACTTTCAACTTCAAATTTAGCGGGTTATTACCCACAGGTGAAGCAGCTTTACATACCTGGCAAAAACTTTGGCAAGAAGGATATCGCACTTTTAAATGGAAAATCGGCGTTTTACCAATAACCGCAGAAATAGACCTTTTTAACAAGCTAATTCAAGCATTACCTAACGAAGCAAAAGTAAGATTAGATGCTAACGGGGGACTAAATTGGGAAAAAGCGATCGAGTGGTTAGAAATTTGCGATCGTTGGCAAATTGAATTCCTAGAACAACCCTTAGCGCTAGGAAAAGAAAAAGCGATGTTAGAGTTAAGCAAAAAATACTCTACACCCCTAGCATTAGATGAATCAGTAGCTACAATTGCTCAATTAAAAGCTTGCTATCAACTTGGTTTGCGGGGAATTTTCGTGATAAAACCTTGCATTGCTGGTTCACCATTTCATCTCAGGGAATTTTGCCAACAAAATAACTTAGATATTGTTTTTTCTTCCGTATTTGAAACCACTATTGGTAGACAAGCTGCATTAAAATTAGCTACAGAAATTCCCTCAAAGAATCGCGCTTTAGGTTTTGGCATTAATCACTGGTTTAAGGAAGATGAAGAAACATGGTTAGCATCTCTATGGAATCACCTTTAACTTATTTAGAAAAACGTGCTAACGATAATTGGTTAATTGGTTATGATAGCAGTGAATTTACTTTATTGACTCAACAATTATATTCAGAACTTACTCAAAATGCTAATTTTAAAACACCCTTAAAGATTGTCATCGCTGAACGACAACCGATAAAATTACTCGCCAGTTTCATTGCTGCAACTGCTGCTAATTGCCATGTTTTTCTATGTAATCCAGATTGGGTAAAAGCTGAATGGGAACAAGTTTTTAATTTAGTGCAACCGGATATAATTTGGGGAAATGTGGCAGAAATTGATTATAAAAAACCCCAAATAAAAACTACGCCATCTCTACCTAAATATCCATCATCTTTAATCATGATTCCCACTGGTGGATCGTCGGGAAAAATTCGTTTTGCCATGCACACTTGGGAAACTTTAATGGCATCAGTAAGAGGATTTCAGCAATATTTTAATCTTGAACAAGTTAACTCATTTTGTATTCTACCACTTTATCATGTAAGCGGATTAATGCAATTTATGCGTTCTTTTACTAGTGATGGTAAATTGGTAATTTCCAATTTCAAATTACTAGAATACAGTCAAAAGTATGACATTGTACCAGCAGAATTTTTTATATCTTTGGTTCCCACTCAATTACAACGCTTGCTAGAGAAACCTGAATTAACTACTTGGTTATCTCGCTTTAAAACAGTACTTTTAGGCGGCGCACCTGCTTGGTTAGAACTTTTAGAAACAGCGAGAAATTACGGGATTCGTTTAGCGCCTACTTATGGAATGACTGAAACTGCATCTCAAATTGCTACTTTAAAACCCGAAGCTTTTTTGGCAGGAAATAATACCAGTGGTCGAATTCTTCCTCATGCAAAAGTCATAATTAAAGGTGAAAATGGAGAGATATTAGGTACGAATCAAACTGGTATTATTAATATTCAAGCAGATTCTTTGACGTTAGGTTATTATCCAGAATTCTTTCCCAATCAAGAAGAATTTCAATTAGATGATTTGGGATATATGGATGAGAATGGTAACTTAAAAATTGTTGGACGTAACAGTAATAAAATCATCACTGGGGGAGAAAATGTATTTCCTAATGAGGTAGAAGCTGCAATTATTGCTACTCAAATGGTTGAGGATGTTTGTGTAGTTGGTTTACCTGATTCTCAATGGGGTGAAATAGTCACAGCAATTTATGTTCCTAAAATTCCTGATATTAATATTGATGAGTTAAAAATAGCTATTGAAGATAAATTGAGTAAATTTAAACATCCTAAAAAGTGGATTGCTGTAGAAAATTTGCCACGCAATGCACAAGGAAAGATCAACCGTCAACTATTAATGGAAGGTACGTTGTTGCGCTTTAGCGCTATTGGGAAGAGCGCTAAAGCGCAACAACATACCTGGTTTTAAGTAACTTGTAACCAGTGAATCATTTCTGATGGTAATTCTTTTCTGGTTCTTGTAGTTGGATCGATACAAATGTGTTTGGTAATTGCTTTAGATATTATCTCGTTTTCTGGGGTGAGAATTTGATAGTTAATTTCAAATTTTTGGGGGGTTAATTGGTTAGGGGATAGGTTGATTGATATGCGATCGCCACAAAACATCGGACGCAAAAAGTCTACACTGGCATGAACAATGGGAATCGCAAAATCGTTGTTTCTAAAAAATAGCTGAAGATTAATTTTAGATACATTTAGGGATTCTTCATAAGCTTCATGGCAAATTTTTAACACATTGGCAAAGTAAACAACACCAGCTGCATCAGTGTCTTGAAAGTGAATAGTACGATTATAAGTAAAGGGCATATTTTTAGAATAATCCTACTAATTAAAGGGTGGTTAATCCCACCCTATTTTGATTTATATGGAATTTCTCGGACACAAAGTATTCAATAGTAAATCTGGATCGAGTGTTTTACGTAACCTGGCATTTTTAGTTAAAAAAACCATCCTTTTGCCTTGGAAAATTAAAATGGGTGGCTGGTTAGCAGTACTATTGTAAGCACTTATTTGGGAGAACAAACTTCCTAGATTTCCCGATCGGTTTCTAATACTTAATACACCATCTCGGCTACCAAATGGACCCGAAGGATTGCAAATAGAATTACTAGCGGTTGGATCGCTAGAAACTAAGCCGACGAATGTACCACCATTACCCATTAAATAGGCATTACCGTCTAATTGAGGAATTATCTGCAAAATTCGCGTATTTGCTACTAATATTTCCTGGGAATTTCTGGTTGTTGCTGTTGGCGTAAAGGAAACAGCGAGAACTTGAACTGACATCAAAGCTAAGGTTTGAACTGCTAATAATGGTGAAGTCAAGCCTACAAAACGTAAGAACTGAATCATAATTTCTAGTTAAAAGTAAGTTATGTTGCTTAATTCAATATTCGCAAAATATTTAATTGTTAGCAATTATTGTAATTAATCTCTAAGGTTTTGGGAAGCTAATAAACAAAAAACCCCTCGAAAAGAGGGGTTGTCATCAGGGTGCATCTACTGTACTTTTATTAAAGCCTGAAGTTACTATTGCTTGGTTCACACTTTTGGGTGAAGTTTGGTTACTTTGGGGAGTGTAAAGCTTTGTCTGATTTTTGGCAGTTTAGCGATCGCAATCTATTAATCGCCGCTGCTAACTCAAATTTGCGGAAAAATGCCAAATCTCCTTGGGGGAAACGAGTCAAAATATCCAATCCTTGCGACTCGATATCTGCCATAATTTGATTGAGAATTTCTGGCAATGTAGCAGTTTTATTCGCATATTGACGGACTGCATAAACCATCGCTTCTGCGATCGCCCTAGACTGTGCTTTATCCACTATTTGTTCTACTGCTGATAAGTCAATATCTTCGCCGCCAAATACCATTTCATCAACATCTCTGACTTTCAATCTTACTTGTTTCTGGCGATAGCTAGGATCGATCGTTTCAGGAATAGGAATTCGTGGCATAATTTGACCAAACTTTTCCCCGCCTTCAGCTTGTCTTTGGTTAGCATATTGATTGGCGATTTCTTTCGCTTTTGCTGTCACATCTTGCGGCTGAAAATTCTGCATCGCAATCACTGTATCTGCTACTTCAAAATAATCGCCGCTACCGCCCATTACCAAGATTGAAGATACATTATAGTCAGCGTACAATTGTCGGACTTTATCAATAAATGGGGTGATTGGTTCTTGATTTTTAGCAATCAAAGCTTGCATTCTTTGGTCACGAATCATGAAGTTTGTAGCGGCTGTATCTTCATCTATTAATAATACTTTGCTACCGACTTCTAAAGCTTCCATAATGTTTGCCGCTTGGGAAGTGCTACCACTGGCGTTTGTGGTGGAAAAATTCGTAGTTGAACGGTCTTGCGGCAAGTTACTAATAAACGGTGAAATGTCAACGTTAGCAACGGATCTGCCATCTTCTGCACGGATTTTTACTGCGGCTGGATTCGTAACTACAAACTCTCTACCATCATCGGGAATGTGATTATAAATTCCTACTTCTATCGCTCTTAATAAGGTAGATTTGCCGTGATATCCGCCGCCAACAATTAGGGTTACACCTGCGGGAATTCCCATGCCAGTAATTAAACCTTGATTGGGACGATCGAATTCAACTTTTAAAGATTCTGGGGATTGAAAAGCGATCGCACTTTCCGCCAAAGGTCGATCGTCAACTCCACTACGCCGAGGTAAAATTGCCCCATCAGCAACAAAAGCGACTAAACCTTTATTTGCTAATTCCTGTCTTAGCCAATCTGCATCTTCAATAGTTTCTACATGACGTTGAATTTTATTGGCATCTAAACGCTGATATTTAAGTGTTAAATTGACAAGTTGCGGAACTTGATCGCAAAGCATTTCGATCGCTTGATAACCTAAAATTCTCCGTCCCCCAGCAGGTAATCCCACCACAAAACGTACTTCAACAAATTCTTTATTTATAATTACAGAACTACGTTCTAAAACTTCTTGTCCGACAGGTAAAATAGAAATTAATCCACTATTTCCTGTACCTCTTTTTTGTTTAAATTTCTGAGTACAAACATCAAAATATCGAGTTAAATAATCTCGTAAAGCGATTTCTCTGCTTTTAGTTTGGTAAAGTTCCGCTGGAAATTTAGCGACTGTCATTGGAACTTTAACTCGAATGTTACTGGGACTAGCAAAAGGATCGCCTTGTACGCGATCGATTATCAAAGTAAAATCAGCAAAATCGTAACTTCCTTGAATATCTTGGAAAGCTTTGTATCCACGTCCATCTAATCGGATTAACTCTTGACGTAATTTCTCTTGGTTAGACATAATTAAAAACGAGAATCTAGGGCAAAACTGAGAATATGTTCGGCGATTATTTCTGGTTTTTCCAGTTGCGGCGCATGACCACAATCTTTAATCCATATTAGTTTACTATGGGCGATATCTCGCTGAAATTTCTTAGCATCTTCTGTTCCCAATGTTTCATCAGATTCACCCCAAAGGATGAGAGTTGATTTGTCAATCTGGGCAATTTTATCACCTAACCAACTGTAGCCGCAACTTTTAGTAAAACTGATCGTTGCTTCTACCCATCTGGGCATTTGTAGATGTAAGGTAACAGATTTAAGTGCCAATGAATCAGCAGAATTACTATTAATCAGGTTAACTATATTTAACGCTTGAAGTTTGCGTTGTCGCCAATATTCTACTGCTATGTAATCGCTGGGAGGAAAGAGATATTTTCCGAAAGGGAAACTCCCAGAATAACCAACGCTGTCAATTAATATTAGCTTTTTTACTGCTTGGGGATAGGTAATAGTAAAGTCAATTGCTGCTGCGCCTCCCATCGAACAACCTAACAAAATTATTGGTTGATTAATGAGAGATTTCCAGCAACAATAGAGATGCGTTTTAATAGTAGATGGATTGAAATTAATACCTTCGATTCTGTCTGTAAATCCGAAACCTAATAAATCGATCGCCCAAGTTTCATTTTTAGCAGCTAATAAAGGGAACAAGCGATAAAATTCCAACAGCGAACTATCAAAACCATGTAATAACAAAATGGGATTTCCGCCTTTACCTGCTTGGATATAAGCTGTCGAAATTGGTTGTTTGGTTAAAGGTGTGGCGATCGCCTTTCGCTGAATCTTTTCTCGTAGTTGAGTAACTGCGTCTTGGGTAAACATTTTCGTTGTGCGATCGCTTCTTATTTATTTTACAAGAATTTCCTGGTTTAAAGCATCAAATTTACTTTGATTATTCATTTCCGATACCAAGCACTGTCATAATAACAATGTAGTCATGGTCACAGAATACTTTTATGCCGATTATCCATAAAATTATTGAAGTTGAAACTAGCGAAGGAATCAGCATTTTTAATATTACACCCCAAATTGATGAATTTTTGCAAGATACAGGGATAAAAAACGGTCAAGTTTTAGTTTTTTCTCGACACACAACTACAGCTTTAGCTATCAATGAAAATGAAGAAAGATTGCTGGAAGATGTGAAAGTATATTTAAGAAAGTTAGCCCCAGAAACAGACAAGTATTTGCATAACGATCTACACCTGAGAGTTGTACCAGAAGATGAACCAATGAACGCCCATTCTCACTTAATGTCGATGACTTTAAGTACTAGTGAAGTAGTGCCAATTGTTGAAGGGAAATTAGCTTTAGGTACTTGGCAATCTGTGTTATTTTTTGATTTAGATGGGCCGAGAAAAAGGACAGTTTTTTTGCAAATTAGTGGGGAATACTGAGGATAAGAGCACTAAGAGGCAGAGCCTCTATTTTCGTTCCCAGGTTCAACCTGGGAACGAGATGTTATTAGTCCGCGTAGGCGGACTTTGTTTGTGTAGTGGCGGTTTTAACCGCCAAAACCTTTTGAAACATCCTCTGAATTAAAAGAGGCAGAGCCTCTATTTTCGTTCCCAGGTTGAACCTGGGAACGAGATGTGGGAGGTTCTACCTCCCTTGCTGCAATATCAGAGGAATAGGGTATTAGGGACTGGGAAAGTTTAAAAACTCATCTGGGGATGAATTAATTGATAACCTGCTTGTTTGATTTTTTGATTAGATACTTTAACATTGTAAGGGCGGTTACTTTTTTGGGAAGCATCCCAAGAAACTTTGGGTAAATTGTGGGTTTCAAATAAGCGATCGAGCAATTCTCGACTAGGTAAATAAGCATCATTTACTAAGTTATAAACACCTGATAATTGATGCTTTCTCACAAATTCGATCGCACTCACAATATCATCTAAATGAATCCAATTAGTGGTATCCTCGCCATTACCCGGACGAGTCGTACCAGCCGCCCTACCAAATATTTTTAGAAGTTCTCTATTTGGGCCAAAAATACCGCCTAATCTGAGAATACAAACCTTGAGACGATCGCTAGATGCTGACAATAAAACTTGTTCAGTTTCCGCTAAAATTTGCCCATTTGTGGTAGTAGGTGAAAGCGGCGTTGATTCATCCACCCATTCACCATTTTTATCGCCATAAACCGAGTAAGTTCCCGTATAAATAAGTTGCTTAATGCTGGAATTTGCTTGTAAAAGTGGAACTAAATTTTTAGCAGTATGTAAGTAGGTTTTTTCATAAGTATTTGCTCCCTTTGCGCCCACACTCAATAATAAAACTTCTTGATTTTCCAAGACTTTTATTAAACCTTCTGAGTCATTTCCGCGAACTACAAAAACCTTTTGAGAAACTGCTTCTAATTCTTTAACTCGTTCAGGATTAGTGGTAGTTGTAGTTACCGAAAAACCTAACTCTTTTTGCCAAAGACGGGCAACATTATAACCAACATAACCGCAACCAATGATAGCAATATTCATCAACAACCTTCTTCTTATCTGCGTTGTGAGGTACAGAGATCCCCGACTTCTTCAAGAAGTTGGGGATCTGGCTTGAATTAAGCTGCAAAACTATTAGTAACTCGACGTTCTAAAGGTACTTCAATGCGATCGCCAGGTTGAGGTTCCAACACCTTAGTTGCCAAATTATTTTCTGTCAACTTAGCCCGAAACTCTTCTGTAGTTCCCACAGCTTTTAAGAATTTTAGCAGTAACCCATCAAATTCGATATCACCGCCTGCTGCTGTGGGTAACATCACTTGTGGTTTAACCATTTGGGCAACTTCTAAAGCACTTTTTGTTCCTTTAATAATCGCCCCAACTAAAGGTAAAGTTAGGTCGATTATTGGCGTAATTACTACATCAATTGGCGCAACTTCTTTTAAAGTTGGAGAATGGGAACCATGAGGCTCATAATATAAAGAAAAACCGCTTTCTAACTCCTTTAATAAGTAGCCATTCTCTACAGTAGTTGGGCCAACAAGAGAGCCTGGAACGGCTTTAATTTCTACATTATTATTTAAGCTGAAAACTTCCCCATGATTTAGGGTTTTTACTTGTTGATAACCCAATTCTTGCACTACTTTAGCGGCACTAGGAGAACCGACAACGGGAATGTTACGGTTAAGTTGTTTTAAAGTTGCTGGGTGTGCGTGGTCTTCTAAACCTTGAGAGAGTAGAATTAAGTCAATGTTTTCAGGAATTTGCCGATCGCTTTGACGCGAACCTTTAAACAACCATTCCTGATTACCAAATACTAACGACCCCACCAGCCAAGGGTCAAGTAAAATTTTTTGACCACCAATTTCTATTAACCAAGAATTACTGTCCAACCAGGTCAAATACATAGTAACTTTTCCGATAACTCCTGTTTCTTATTTTAGGCAGATGTTACGTTATGTTAACTCGGTGCGATCGGCTAAATTTCCCCCAAAATTTACTTACTTACGTATAGTAAAAGTGTCAAATATTACTTAAATATATTTAAGGATTACTTATTAACAGTGTTAACCAAGGAAAGAAACCGCTTGCCAAAAAGCATTACACCAGATGAGTGTAAAAATTGGTTATATGTTGTGACTCGCACCTTAACAATTCAGTAATCTTGCTCATTTAATTTCAGAGTTTTTGTAATATTTGAGAATGAATTTTAGCAGAAAGCTGGGCAGCAGGTTTGAGTAGACAAGGATACAATTAGTATTGTGAATTGTATAAAAAGAGAGCAAACAGCAACAATCATTGTCACTAAAAAGTTCCGTTTGTTAAAAAATTAGGAAAATTTGCTAACTGCAAATTCAAATGTAAAAAAATAATTAATTCATTCTGTAAAGTTACTGAAGAACAGTTATTTTACTGCTAACTGTACAATTTTGCAGAGAATTTTTATTGCCTACAGCTTTGCTAATTTTTACTTTTTTTCATCCATTTGGGTGAATCAATCAGAGGAAGTCCTGAAAACAGCATGAAACATATCATACAGATGTCAGCTAAAGAAATTGCATCAGGCACTACAAACGACAGCAGCTAAATTTTAAGGAAATCTTTCAATTAGGTACATTCCACAACCAAGCAAAAGCAGTAATACTAATACATTATCTCTTAGTATTTACTAATCTCAAAAGTTTTCTGCAATACAAAACTTTCCAGATTGAATCAATTAAAGTTTGAGACATTGCCTAGAGGTAGCCATGAAAGTCACAAATAATGAAGAGCTAGAGCAACTTATCCAACGAGTGAAAGCAGCGCAAAGAAAATACGCAGCTTATACTCAAGAACAAGTTGACAGCATATTTAAGAAAGCAGCATTAGCTGCTAATGCTGCACGTATCCCCTTGGCAAAAATGACAGTAACCGAAACGGGAATGGGTGTAGTAGAAGACAAAGTAATCAAAAATCACTTTGCATCGGAAATTATCTACAACAAGTATAAAGCGGAAAAAACCTGCGGCGTAATTGAAGAAGACAAAGCCTTTGGGATTCAGAAAATTGCCGAACCAGTGGGAATTTTGGCAGGGATTGTGCCCACAACTAACCCAACTTCTACGGCAATTTTTAAAGCTTTAATTGCACTGAAAACCCGGAATGCGATTATTTTTTCTCCTCACCCCAGGGCGAAAGATTGCACGATCGAAGCAGCAAGAGTTGTTCTGGATGCAGCAGTTGCAGCAGGCGCACCTGATGATATTATCGGCTGGATTGATGAACCTTCGGTGCCACTTTCCCAAGCGTTAATGCAGCATCCTGATATTAACCTGATTTTAGCTACAGGTGGCCCCGGAATGGTACGGGCGGCTTACTCTTCAGGAAACCCATCGTTAGGAGTTGGTGCAGGAAATACCCCAGCATTAATCGATTCTTCTGCTCATTTGAAAATGGCAGTTTCCTCGATTATTCTGAGTAAAACTTTCGATAATGGGATGATTTGTGCTAGTGAACAATCAGTGATTGTCCTAGATGATGTTTATGATGAAGTAAGGGCAGAATTTATCGATCGCGGTGCTTATTTCCTCAACCCAGAAGAACGGGAAAAATTTGCCAAATTAATCATTGTCAACGGACGGTTAAACGCAGAAATTGTCGGACAACCTGTTCAGAAATTAGGCGAATTAGCTGGAGTTGATATTCCCGAAGATACCAGAGTAATCATTGGTGAAGTGGAAAAGATTGGGAAAGATGAACCCTTCGCCTTTGAAAAATTATCGCCAATTTTGGCAATGTATCGCGCCACAGACTTTGAAGATGCGGTAGACAAAGCCGAACAATTGGTATTATTTGGAGGCAGAGGACATACCGCAGTTCTTTACACCGCACCTTCTAATATCGAACATATCAAACGGTTTGAAGATAAGGTAGAAACCGCGAGAGTTTTGATTAATACGCCATCTTCGCAAGGTGCGATCGGAGATTTATACAACTTCCGTCTCGATCCATCATTAACATTAGGTTGCGGAACTTGGGGCGGTAATTCAATTAGTGAAAACGTCGAACCAAAACACCTGCTAAACATCAAAACTGTAGCAGAACGACGGGAAAATATGTTGTGGTTCCGCATTCCACCAAAAGTTTACTTTAAGTATGGTGCATTGCCCGTAGCAATTCGCGAATTAGCTGGAAAACGTCGTGCTTTTATTGTTACCGACAAACCATTGTATGACTTGGGTGTAACAGCATCGCTGGAAGCAGCATTAGAAGAAATCGGTTTGAAATTTGACATCTTTTATGATGTTGAACCCGATCCTTCTTTGGAAACAGTGCAACGTGGTTTAGCACTAATGAATACTTTCCAACCTGATGTGATTATAGCGATCGGTGGTGGTTCGCCGATGGATGCTGCGAAAATCATGTGGTTGTTGTACGAACATCCAGAAATCGAATTTGAAGGTTTGGCAATGCGGTTCATGGATATCCGCAAACGGGTTTATGAGTTGCCACCTTTAGGCGATAAAGCAATTATGATTGCTGTTCCTACCACATCGGGAACAGGTTCAGAAGTAACACCATTTGCCGTTGTTACCGATCGCCGTAGTAGCATCAAGTATCCTTTGGCAGATTACGCTTTAACACCAACAATGGCAATTGTTGACCCAGAATTGGTGTTAAATATGCCCAAGAAACTAACAGCTTACGGTGGGATTGATGCGTTAACTCACGCCTTAGAAGCCTTCGTTTCTGTGTTAGCTTCGGAATACACCAACAGTTTAGCTTTAGAAGCAATTCGCTTACTGTTTAAGTATTTGCCAAGTGCTTACAAAAATGGTGCGAACGATGCGAAAGCACGGGAAAAAGTACACTATGCTGCGACAATGGCAGGGATGGCATTTGCTAACAGCTTCCTGGGAATTTGTCACTCAATGGCACACCAATTAGGGGCAACTTTCCATGTTCCTCACGGTTTAGCTAATGCCTTGATGATTTCTCATGTGATCAAGTACAATTCAACCGATGCACCTTTCAAACAAGCTACTTTCTCACAATACAAATATCCTAATGCGAAATGGCGTTATGCCCGGATTTCGAGTTATTTAGGATTACCGGGAGAAACGGAAGAAGAGAAAGTTAATAGTTTGATTGCTGCGGTAGAAGACTTGAAGCGTCATTTAGATATCCCAACATCGATTAAAGATGCGATCAAAGAAAGTCCTCAAGAATTCTACGCTAAGGTGGAAAATTTAGCAGATCAAGCATTTGACGATCAATGTACAGGTGCTAACCCTCGTTATCCGTTAATTACCGACTTGAAGCAACTTTTGGAAGATGCTTATGAAGGTGTTCCAGTAGTTGATGAAACTCTGTTTTCAACTAATGGTAACGGTCATATAGTTGGTTTAGCAGATGTGAATGCCGATCCGCAACCTGTGATTTAGGGATTAGGAATTGGGGATTGGGGACTGGGGATTGGGGACTGGAAAATGTAGATAAATAAAAGTTTCTCTCCCCTTTACCCCTGTCCGATAATACTTAATTTGCTAATACCAATTCTCTATGAACTTAATTAACCTCCCCGTTCACAGGGAGGGGCAATAATCAACCAAATCGCGTAGACATAAACACGAATCTTGCCACAAATACAGCAGCTAAAATCCAAGTGGCGATCGACACTTCTTGCGCTTTCCCTTGGAAGCTTTTTACTATTGGATAAGTGATAAAACCTGCTGCTAAACCTGTGGCGATCGAATAAGTTAAAGGAATCAAAAAGATTGTCAAAAATGCCGGAATTGATTCTGCTGGATCTGCCCAACGAATACTAGTAATTGCAGACATCATTAACACCCCAGTAATTACTAAAGCAGGTGTGGTAGCATAAGGTGGAATTGCTTTAAAAATGGGGATAAAAATCATTGAAACAATCAACAACAATGACACAATTAAAGCTGTAAAACCTGTGCGTCCTCCTACTTCTACACCAGCAGCAGATTCAGCAAATGTGGTAACAGTAGAAGTCCCCATAATTGCGCCTGCTGTCGTACCAACTGCATCGGCAAGTAAAGCTTCATCTACCCGATCCATTTCGCCTTTTTCATTAACATAACCTGCCCGCAGTCCCACACCAGCAAGAGTCCCAACAGTATCGAAAACATCAACGAACAAAAACACTAGCAAAACTGCTAGAAAATCCAGAAAATTGTTGGCATTCAATTGGGTGATTCCACCGATCGCTTGTCCAATTAAATCTTTAGGATATGTGGGAATTTGGGCAATTCCTTCGGGCCAAGGAGTAACACCTAAAATCCACCCCAATAATGCCGTTGCTAAAATTGCCCAAAGTAAGGCACCTTTTACACGCCTCGCCAGAAAAGCAGCGGCAATAAAAATACCGAAAATTGCCATTAAAGTTGCAGGTTCTTTTAAGTTACCCAGTCCGGTTTTAGTAGCTTGATTAGCTACAATTATCCCTGCCCCGCCAACTTTTGGATCGCCTGATAATCCAATGTAAGCAATAAATAAACCAATCCCTACCGAAGTTGCAGATTTCATCACTAAGGGAATGGCGTTAACAATTTGTCGCCGAACGCTGGTGAGAGTTAAAACAATAAAAATTAGCCCTTCACCTAACACTGCTGTCAACGCTAAACGCCAATCAATTTTTAATGTGATAACTACGGAATAGGCAAAGAAAGCATTTAATCCCATCCCTGGTGCCATCGCAAATGGATAGTTAGCGTATAATGCCATTACCAAAGTACCAATTGCCGCAGAAATAGCGGTGGCAACAACTAATTCGGTGAATAAATCTTTCGGTTGACTGATAAAAATTGCATCGGAAAGAATTAACGGATTTACCACTAAAATATATGCCATTGTCATGAAGGTGGTTAGCCCTGCTAAAATTTCCGTGCGAAAGTTGGTATGGTACCTTCTAAATTGGAAAAATTTGCCGATCGCACCTTGCCATCCAGTTAACTCTGCTTCCTCTGATGGTTCCTTCTGCCTACTTAATTCTATCTCACTTAAATCATCAATATTTTTGCTCATTTCAACTACCTGGGACTTCCTACAAAAACATTGCTGTTACAAAGCTTCAATCCTACTCCTTTGTTTTACTAAAAATTGTTACTTTAGACACATTACCTCAGAAATGATATATAGTAAATTATCCAATTTACTACCCAATAATTTATTGTTAACCAAATCAGAATATGTCTACTGCTTCCATACAAACACAATCTTATAGTACTTCTCTGAAAGGGATTAGAAGTGCTTTCCTTGATTTTATCGAAGATCCCTTTTTTAGCACCGAAGAATTAAACAGCGTTCGCTATACTCCTGATGGTTTATTAATTGTACAAAATGGTCATTTTAAAGAATTGGGTGAATATGAACAGCTAAAAGATAAGTATACAGGAGTACCAATAACTACTTATTCCGACTGCTTAATTATGCCGGGATTTATTGATACCCACATTCATTTTCCTCAAACAGAAATGATTGCTGCTTACGGAGAACAACTTTTAGAATGGTTGCATAAATATACTTTTCCAGTAGAAGGAAAGTTTAAAGATAAAGATTATGCTCAAAAAATTGCCTCTTTCTTTTTGGATGAATTAATTAAAAATGGTACAACTACAGCTTTAGTTTTTGCTGCCGTTTTTCCTCAATCAGTTGATGCTTTTTTTGAAGAAGCAAGTCGGCGAAATATGAGAATGATTTCTGGTAAAGTAATGATGGATCGTCATGCACCAGATTTTTTGCGAGATACTGCTGAAAGTTCTTATGAAGACAGTAAAAAACTAATTCAGAAATGGCATAAAAATGGTAGGTTACTTTATGCTGTTACTCCTCGTTTTGCCGCTACGTCAACAAATGAACAACTGGAAATAGCAAGAAAGTTGTTAGAAGAATTCCCTGATGTTTATTTGCATACTCATTTATCAGAGAATGTTAAAGAAGTTGAATTAATTGCCCAGCTTTTCCCAGAAAGTAAAGGGTATTTAGATGTTTACGATCGAGCAGGGTTAGTTAAAGAAAAATCAATTTTTGCTCACGGAGTACAATTGCGAGATGATGAATTTAGAAGATTATCTGAAACCAAGTCAGCTATTGCTTTCTGTCCAACTTCTAACCTGTTTTTAGGTAGTGGATTATTTAAACTTTTTCAAGCTAAATCTGTAGAAAATCCTGTAAAAGTTGGATTAGGTACAGATGTTGGTGGCGGAACGAGTTTTTCTATGTTGCAAACCACAAATGAGGCTTATAAAATAATGCAGTTACAAGGAGAAAAACTCTCATCTTTTAAAGCCTTATTTTTAGCAACTTTGGGCGGTGCTAAAGCATTGTGTTTAGAAGATAAAATTGGTAATTTTGATGTAGGAAAAGAGGCGGATTTTATCGTTTTAGATTTACAAGCAACTCCTTTAATGGCATTACGAAATTCCCAAACTCCACCTGCAAAAACTAAAGCGGAAATTGCAGAAAAAGCATTCGCCATGATGATACTTGGTGATGATAGAACAATTCAAGCAACTTATATTGCTGGAGAATTAGCATATAAGAAGAAAAATTAGTTTTATGCAAATATTTGTTGTCAATGAGTATTGAATGCTATCAGCAATTAGCGCAATTACTAACAAAAGGTGCAGTAGTTTTAGCTACTGTGACTAATATTAAAGGTTCGGTTCCTAGAGAAGTAGGCGCAAAAATGATTGTCGGCGCTGATGGTTCAATTATTAATACTATTGGCGGAGGTGCGGGAGAAGCTAAGGTAATTCGTCAAGCGCTGGAGGTGTTAGAAACTGGCGAAAAACAATTTGTAGAAATTGATTTATCTGGTGCGCCGCAACGGGAAACTCAAGGTGTTTGTGGGGGGAGGATGCAAGTTTGGTTGGAACGTTGGGATGGGGAGTGGGCGATCGCTCTCTCCCAAAATATCCTACAATTACTTAAAGCTGGTCAATCCGTGACTTTAATTACTCCTTTCACTCCTAACGAACAACCATATTTATTAGATAACTCTTCGCCAATTCCTAAATTAGAAAACGCCTTCATTGAACAAATCAACCCACCACCAACTTTACTAATTATAGGTGCAGGTCATGTGGGAGAGCAATTAGCAAAATTTGCTCATTTGATTGGTTTTGAAATCGCGATTCAAGATGACAGAACGGAATTTGCTAATGGGGAAAAATTTCCTCAAGCTAATCTCATTATAAACCAGCCAATTATCTCAATTCTCAATAATTTTGCTACTTTTTCTCAGTTATACATTGCTTTAGTGACGCGAGGATATATTTATGATTTGGAAGCTTTGCAAATTCTCTTAAATCGTGCGATTCCCTGTAAATATATCGGGATGATTGGTAGCGAAAAACGAGTAAAACTGGTTTATCAAAAGTTGCAGGAAGGGGGAATATCTCCCCAGTTACTAAAAAATATTTATGCGCCAATAGGTTTAGAAATTGGCGCATTAACGCCGGAAGAAATTGCTGTTAGTATTTGTGCTGAATTAATTTTAGTGCGTCGAGGTGGTACAGGTAAACCAATGTCTGAAGGAATTAGAAAATTATTAGCGAATCAAGTAATTTCTGGTAATGATTGAGCAATGTTTAAATAAAATTGCAAGTTTTAAAGTTGTTTCAAATATTGTAAATTTAAAGAAATATAATCTGTTAATTAAATTAATATCGCTTATAATCAAACTGAAGTTTTACTGTATTTTACAGACAAATGCTAGTATTTTTTATTCATGGTGTCGCTACGCGAGATGTGAAATATGCTGATGATTTGAAAGAATTAATCAGACAAGAGTTTCTTAAAAAAGAGCAGTTACTTCCTCATTTTTATTCTAGCTTTTGGGGAGATGTTTTAAGCGATGTCGATAAAATGTGGAACTGCATTTATCAAGATGTCGAATTAGCAAGAAAAAACACTCCTCAAATTCCTAGTGAAGAAATATTTCGTTATCAAAAATTCCGTAAAGGTTTTCTTTCAGAATTTATTGGAGATGTTTTTACTTACTTTAATTTAGAAAGAGGATTAGCAATTAGGAAAAAGATTGCTCAACAGTTGTATGATTTTCTGAAAAATCACCCGGACGATCGCGAATTACATATAATCGCGCACTCTTTGGGAAGTGTAATTTTATGGGATATCTTATTTTCTGATAGATTTAATGCTAAAGACCCAGCTTTTTATATTCGTTCCATGATTGGTAGCTGCAATGAACCTAATGTTAACCGCCAAGTATATTTAAAAACTATTACCACAATGGGTTCACCGATTCTATTTGTTAATACTATGTTAAATATTCCGGCAAAGAAGATTCGCGAATTTGCTAATTCGTATCAACAAAAAAGTTTAAGCTGGATAAATATTGTTCATGCTTCGGATATTGTTTCTTACCCTTTGTCTTCCCAATTAAATATTGATTCGGCTGGTAATTTTGTTTTTCGAGATGAGTATATCTGGGAAGATGCTAATTTAGCGGAAAAAGCTGCCCGTAGTGTTGGTCAAGTCGATCTAGCAATGGCTTTAGGTGTATCAGATGCTCATTCATCTTATTTAAATTCTCAGAAAACGGCTAGTTTAGTTGTAAATCATATTTTGGGTATCAAAAATACTGAAAGCAATAAACTAATTTATGATGTTATCAACCGTTTAGAAAAAGTTCGCGGAATGACAGAAGATACAAGTGATAATGCTAAATTAGCTACTATTTATTCAATTTTAAAAGATAATAGTGGTACAGTTAAATTGTTTATTAATACTTTTAAAGTACATCATATCTATGTGTTCGATAAAAATGAAGTTTGCCAATTTAAAGGATTTGTTGGCTGGATAGATACTCCAGCATTGCAAGAAGAATTAGAATTTATTAAAAGGAATTTTTGTCTATAACTTTAATACATAACAGCAAAAAAAATGTTACCCTAGTATCGTTAGGCAAATCATACCCAAATTTCAGAGGAAATTATTATCGCTACAAAACAACTGATTAATCGGCAAATCAAATCCGCTCAGGTTCTTCTGATTGACCATGAGAATAACAACCTTGGTTTAACAGACACCAGAGAAGCCCTAAAACTTGCTGAAAGTGTAGATCTCGATCTGGTGATAGTCTCTGAGGGTAAAGAGATCCCAGTGGCGAAGATTTTGAACTTCGGTAAACATCAATACCAGCAGAAAAAACGTCAGCATTCTAGTGCAAGAACTACCGTTAAAGAAGTTAGGTTGCGTCCTAATATTGGTGAATCAGATTACACATTGCGTATTACTAGAGCGATCGAATGGTTGGGAAAAGGTGATTCCGTCAAATTTCAGATACGTTTACGTGGACGGGAACATCAAAATCGCGATCGCGCCTTAGACTTGCTAGAAAGAATAGTTACAGACCTATCTCAAGCGGGTAAAGTTCAATCCTTGGATAAAGGGTCATTAATTGTGCAGTTGGTTCCCGGTTAAACTAAATTATTCAACATCTTTTGCACAGTTGTTGTAAGTTTCCAGTAAAAAAGGGTCAGACAGAAATGCCTGAACCCTTTAAATTTATACTGGTCTATTTTTGAAAGCTAATTATTATTAGCTTTTAACATTTAGTAGCGATTGGAGGAATGGTTATTTCTGCGTCCACCACCAAATGAACCACCGCGTTCTTCACGAGGTTTTGCTTTATTGACCTTTAAATCACGACCCATCCACTCTGCGCCATCGAGTGCTTCAATGGCAGCGGCTTCTTCAGCATCGGCACTCATTTCCACGAAACCGAAGCCGCGTATCCGACCTGTTTCGCGATCGGTGGGTAGCTGAACTCGCTTTACCGATCCATATTCTGTAAATACAGATGTTAAATCGGCTTCTGTAACGTTATATGAAAGATTGCCTACATAGATTGACATAGATTGTCTCCAAAATTTAAGGAATGGGGAGAGTGAAATTTCGGAGAGAAGTCTGTCAATGGAAAAACTTGGAAACTAGTTAATACTAAAAACAAATGCTGCAACCGATATTTGAATCTCTTTTGTTATTGTAGCACTTCGGAACAGGTTTGCACCAATTCGAGCAAGTAATTTTTCCAGAGGAATTCCAAAAATAACTGACAAGCAATAATACTTAGTAAATTTTCTATGTACGTTGTTGCGCTTCAGCGCTCTTGTCCCAGTAGCGCTGAAGCGCAACAACGTACCTTTTTAAAGGATATCTTGATTAAGATTAGTAGATTTAACCAAGCTGGTAATTGCTTGCATTAATATTTCTGGTTCTACAGGTTTAGCAATGTGTTTTTGAAAGCCGCTTGAGAATGCTTTTTGTTCATTCACTTCTCCAGCGTAGGCGGTGAGTGCGATCGCGGGAACTTCTCCACCTTTTTCTGCTGGCAAAGAACGCAATTTTTCAATTAACATATAACCATCCATCTCTGGCATTCCAATATCACTAACTAAAATATCTGGAAGCGATTCGTTGAATGCTGTTAACGCTTCTTTTGCTGATGATACTACTGTAATTGTTGCACCATATTCTTCTAAAACAAAACCAATTAATTGTCTGACATCTGCTTCATCATCTACCAATAAAATTTTTACGCCTGTTAAAGGTAAATTGTTAGTATTAATTGCTAAATCGCTATTGTTTTTTAACTCTATACTTTTATTTACCCTATTCAATAGGGGCAATTTAACAGTAAAAATTGCCCCTCTACCTTCTCCTTCACTTGCGGCAAATACAGTTCCGCCATGCAATTCTACTACTTGACGGACGATCGCTAATCCCAAACCTAAACCGCCAAATTTACGAGTTGTCGTGCTGTCAGCTTGACGAAAATAATCAAAAACATAAGGGATAAAGTCAGATTTAATTCCCTTACCATTATCAATTACTTGGATTTGCGCTTGCTGGTTAACTTCTTCTAATTTTACTTCTACTTTGCCACCAATTGGAGTAAACTTGACTGCATTAGAAAGCAAATTCCAAATTACTTGTTGCAGTCGGTTAGCATCACCCGTAACTAAGTCTATCCGATCGGGAAAATTTGTTTCAATCTGAATAGATTTAGCAACTGCTGCTAAACGGACTGTCTCTATTGCAGCTTCAATTACATTGGCTAAATTTACAGGACTGATATTTAAACTGAGCTTTCCGCGCAAGATTCGGGAAACATCTAATAAGTCTTCGACTAACTGCGCCTGTAGTTTAGCATTGCGCTCAATTGTTTCTAATGCTTGAGCAGTTTTCTCTCGATCCATTTGCCGAGTTCTTAACAATTTCGCCCAGCCTAAAATCGGATTTAAAGGCGATCGCAATTCATGAGAAAGTACCGCTAAAAACTCATCTTTCGTCCGATTAGCGGCTTCTGATTCTTCTCTAGCAGCTTGCTCTCGCGCTAAAAGTTGTTCTCGCTCTTTTTCCGCTTGTTTCCGATCGGTAATATTGTGGAAAGTTACCACACCTGCAACAATTTTACCAGCGCGATCGCAAATTGGTGCCGAACTTACTTCAATAAAACCATAACTACCATCACCCCGCAAAATCTTAATCTCTTCACCTGTAATAATTTCACCTGTAGCCAAAGAACGAGCTAAAGGCCATTCTTCTGGTTGATATAATTTACCATCAGGATGAAAGCCGGAATATTGACGGTATTCTTCCACATTATCAGAAGGGATAAACTCTTGTCGCCAAATTTCTTCTACTTGTTTGTTACCTAAAACTAGCTTCCCGGAAGGAGCTTCGGCAATGATTACTCCTCCCGGCATTTGTTGTAAAACTGCTTCTAAAAGTCCTCTTTCTGACTCTAATTGCTTCAGTAATTCCTCAGTTCTTTGTCTGGCTAATACCTGTTCTGTTACTTCTACTGCATGAAGCAATATACCTTCAATTTCGCCAGTAGTATTCCACAAAGGTTGATAAACACAATTGAAAAAACCTTGAAAAAAATTGCCGTCATGATAGCGATCGTACACCGCAGGCATTTCATTCCCTACAAAAGGAATTCCCGTTCGATAAACTTCGTCCAAAGCTTCAAAAAAACCCTGTCCCTGCAATTCGGGAAACACTTCTCTAATTGGTTTTCCAATTAATTCTGCTTCCGAACGACCTACAACTTCTTGATGAGCAGTATTGACAAATTCATAAATATGATTGCAACCTTTAGTAACAGCAATTAACGCTGGTGCTTTACGGAAAAATTCTTGTAGTCGAGAACGTTCTACTTCTGCTTGATTTCTTGCTTGTTCTGCTTCTTGACGTGCTGTTTGTTCGGCAGTTAAAAGGTTTACCCTTTCCGCTTCTGCTTGTTTGCGATCGTGAATATCGATCGCACTTCCTACCCATTTAATCACATTACCGCGAGAATCATAAATTGGAGCAATAGAGCCTAAAAACCAGCGATATTGTCCATCATTTTTACGAACTCGGTATTCTATTTTGTAGCTTTCCTTGGTTTCTGTGCCTATATCCCATTGCTCAATTAATCGTTCCACATCATCAGGATAAACAACCCCCGTCCAACCAGAGTTAATAGTTTGTTCTCTATTTAAACCTGTGTACTCATACCAATATTGGTTGCAATATTCTAGCTGACCATTATCATCACAAATCCACACAAATTGCCGTAAACCTTCAGCTAAAATCCGATAGCGTTCGTTACTTTCATGCAATGCGTCTTTAATGCGTTGAGATTCAGTAATATCTAATGATATACCTGCCAATAATTTTCTTCCTTGACCATCGGGAAGGGGAAATTTGAATGCAGTATAGATATGTTCTCCATCTGGTTGTAAGGCAGTTTCAATAAATTCTAAACCTTGTTTTGACGCTAAAGCAGCTAAATCATTGTTGCGCCATTGCTGTGCTAAATCTGCTGGGAAAAAGTCAAAGTCAGTTTTGCCGATAAAATCTTTTAAGTTGCGATCGAATGTGCGTTCAATTGTCGGATTAACATAAATATAACGTCCAGTTTCGTCTTTAATATATGCCGTTGTCGGGCTATGATTCATAAAACTTTCAAATAACTGCTGAGTTTCTTGCAGTTTTCGCAAATTCTTTTCCACTCGCAACTTAGCATCTCGTAAACCTGCACTGATAAACACCAACAACAAAGCCACCGACAACAGTATAATTAACCGAAATAGCTCTTTTGCTGAATTAAAAGTTAACGAATAAACTGGCGAAACTAAAAAATAGATGTAAGTGATTCCTCCTAATACTGTAGCTAGTATCCCTGGCCCTTTTCCACCATAAAGGGAAGTAAGTGTAATGGAGGCATAAAAAGGGGCAAAAAGCGTTGGTGTAAGTAGAGGTTGCAAAAACCATGTCAAGAATAGGACGATCGTGTTAGTAACGATAGCCATAAAATAACGATGGTATTTTCGGTAGTTCGCGTTGAGGATGGAACCGTTTTTCAAAGCAAATTTGGCTCACGCTGATTGAAACTATAAGTAATTTACATGAATTGACAAGTTTTTAACACTAACCTGAGATAGAAGTTTTTTCAGCTACCAACCCAAACCGAGACAAAAAGCATTTTTTAAAGCGGATTCTGACTAGGAATTAGCGCTAACTTTCGCTCGTGAATAGCTATCTGGTTAAGCATCTATTCATTGTCCACATCTGCAAATATAGATTCTAGGCAATAAAGTATTTCATTATCCTTGAATCTCACGGGCTTTGCATAATTTCTCCTCTAGTCGTGCCATCACCACTTCACCATCTACTACATCTCCACGTTCAATAGAAATTCATAGTTGTTTCTAGTTAACTTTTTGGAGTTCTCCGCAAGAGATTTTAGATTTTTCATTTAGCATTAGTCCTAGAACGAAAAATCTAAAATCTAAAATTGGTCAAATTACTTAGCCTTTATTTTTAATCATCATAACATCAATAATTTTAACTGCCGTTTCCTCTTCAATTTCTAATACCTGGCAAAGGTCATTTAACAGATTTTCCTCTTCTTCTGTCACTTCTCCATCCGCCAAAACAATATCAGTTGCTACAGCAAAGGATGTTTCTCTTAATTCATGAGGAAGACTAGCAATTGCTGCATTAAATAAAACCTCTACTCCTTCTCTTTGAAGAATACTCAATAATCGATCGATCATTTTTCTCATTACATCGTTAGGATAGCTTCTAAATAGCTGCATTCTTGAGAGAGTAGTAGCAATTGCTTGGGCTTCTGAATCTGTAATGTAACCATCTGCTGCTACGGCAATTAGTGCGATCGCAGCAAATGCTTCTGCTGGCCCTAATTTGGTTTCGCTTTGCTTACGACTGCCTTTAATTTTATCAAATAAGCCCATTGGAGTTATCCTGCTAAAAAATCTTACTATAGTATTGCTGTTACATTTATTATTTCACTAATTTTGTAAAAAAAATTAACCTGAAATCGCCAACTCTGCTCTTAAGAAATCTACAAATTGGCGTGCGGTACGTCCCGATCGACCATTGTGGCGAGTCGCCCATTGTAACGCCCGTTGTTCTATCTCTTCAGGCGGTAATTTAATAGCAGCTTGATTAGCTAAATGCTGCACAATTGTTAAATAAGTTTTCTGATCTGCGGGTTCAAAAGTTAAGGTTAAACCAAAGCGATCGCTAAAGGAAAGTTTTTCCTGCATTGTATCCCAAGCATGAACTTCTTCATTATCACTTGGTCGAGGTCGATCGGCAAAAAATTCCCGAATCAAATGCCGTCTATTAGAAGTAGCATAAACCACCACATTTTGCGGTCTAGCGGTTAAATTTCCTTCCAAAACTACCTTTAAAGCTTTGAAAGCATCGTCGTCTTCTTCAAAGGAAAGGTCATCAACAAAGATGATAAACTTTTGCGGCAAATTTCGCAACTTTTCCACAATTGATGGTAAGTCTTTCAGTTCATTTTTGCCGACTTCTATGAGGCGGAGATGGCGATCGCCATATTCATTCAACAAACTTTTTACCAAAGAAGATTTGCCCGTTCCGCGACTCCCATAAAGTAACACATGAAGTGCTGGATAACCTGCTAGTAAAAACTGAGTATTTTTAATCAACGCTTCTCGCTGTAACTCATAGCCAACTAACTCTTTTAAATTTATCGGATCTGGATAGGCAACACCAATTAATTCTCCAGCTTGCCAACGAAAAGCTTGATACTCAGCAAAAATTCCAGTGCCAAACTCTCGATAATAATTTGCTAAATCTGGCAAAATTTCTGTCCAATCTTCTAATTCTTGCCAAGTGGTAATTAACTTTATTTCTTCAGGCGATCGAGGAATTGTTGGGTCTGACTCTAAATACCAAACAACCGGAGCTAAAGGCAATTGAGCAGCTTCTTGAATCCAATAACTAATATCAGCACTGCTACACTCATAAAGACTTTGTAATGCTTGTAAATCTTGACTAGCAGCAGCTACCAAAGCTGGTGATAAATCTGCTAATTTGTGATATTGTGCTTGTTGGCTAAAAGGATTTTCATCCCGGATAATTTTGCTTAATAAATGTTCTTGCCAGCTTTGATTTTTCTGCGCTAAAGCCTTTACCCATTGCCCATAAGCTTGTAAGTAACTCAGTCCATCAGCATCACGATGCCTTAAAGCTTGCAGTAAGTTAAGGAAAGCTACACCTGGAGCGTCATTCAAAACAGATTGGTACAGCAATAAAGAAGCCGCTTGACGTTGGAGAAATTGTACAGGAGCGATCGCAGAAGCATTCATCAATACAAGAAATAACAAAAATCTAGTACCACAAATTATCGTAGCAGCAAAAGTGAACTTATTCACGCTAGTTATAATCGCGACCTTACTTTTCGATCGTAACCTTTTTTAGCGTCTAAAGTTAAAATTTATTCATATTTTGCAAAAAAACTATATTAAAACTAGTTGAAAAATGTATTTCACGTAAGTTTACTGTGGAGATTTGGGATAAATAAATTTAAACTTAATAGTATCAGCTTCACTAAGGAGCAAAGAAATGGACGCTAATGAATTAATCGAACGTTACAGACAAGGAGAAAGAAACTTTAGTGGGATCAATCTCATCGGTGCTAACTTAGAAAGAGCTAACCTAGCAAAAGCCAACTTTTCAGGAGCATATTTAGCAGCAACTAACTTAAGTCGGGCACAATTAACCGGAGTAAATTTTGAAGGTGCTTTCCTCCATCGAGCGAACTTAAGCTTTGCTAAACTTAACGAAGCAGTACTAACAAATGCCGACTTAACCAAGGCTAACTTGCAAGGAGCATATTTAGTTAAATCAATCCTTAAAGGAACTAAACTAAGCGGAGCTAGATTAACCGCAGTCAATTTTCGGTTAGCTAACTTAGAAGGCATAAATTTATGTGGAGCAGATTTACGTGGAGTTAATTTACGTTCGGCAAATCTTACTAATGCTAACTTAAATTGGGCTAATCTCACAGGTGCTAGATTAAGTGGGGCGTTGCTTCAAGGAGCATCACTTAATGGCATTAAATTATCTCAAGCTTTACTCAACGGTGTAGATTTGAGTGGTATGGAATTAGAGGGAGTTAACTTTAGTGAATCGAAATTAAGTGGTGCTAACTTAACAGCAACTAACTTATCTGCTACTAATTTGAGCAATTGCCAACTGCGAGTTTCATTATTAGCTAGAGCAAATTTGTATGCGGCAAATTTAACAGGAGCAGTACTTTATAAAGCCGATCTGTGTGAAGCAAATTTAAGCAAAGCAGATTTATCCAATGCTAGTTTAAATGCAGCCGATTTAACCGGAGCAAAACTAAACATGGCTAATTTAAATGAAGCCGATTTATCCAATGCCAGTTTGCGGAGAGCTTACCTGTGGGGAGCTAATTTAAATGTAGCTCAATTGCGGGGAGCCGACTTAAGAGGAGCCAGTCTCCGGGGTGCTTATTTGCATGGAGCAGGTTGGCGAAATGCAATTTTAACTGGTGCTACAATGCCGGATGGTAGTTTGCATGAGTAATTAACTTGAATTAGGCAGGATTATTTAGAAGAGAAATACTAAATTAAGCGATCGCATCGACAAACATCAACCTAGTAAAAATTACTTGTAACTTTAGCGTTTCCGCATCCGACTTACATATTGTCCATGAATATTGACGCAGTAAGGAATGATGTAAGTTAAGCCAGCAGAAATCCAGCGATCGCGATTCATTTCTCCTTTAATTACAGCCGAGCCATGATTTATCAGAAATAAAATAGTCCCAACAACAGCTGCCACCTTTAAAGCTGTTGGCATCAATTGTTTATCCCCAAGGCAAAAAAAGTATTGCTTAATAGAATTCATTGGCAAATTAAATAACAATTACTAATTTTAGGGCTTTAGCTCAAAGGATTCAGAAACTATTTTTACCAAAATTAGGGAGATTAATCATCAGAGTTACTCGCGAACGAAAGAAACTTAAAACCATTTTTATAATTATTGCAAATATTTATTTGCAGGTGCGTGACACTGTGTTATGTTGAAAAGGTAAACGATCGAGAGAGACAACTAACTTCTCTAAATCTACGAAGATTAAGATATCATTATTAATGTACAAAGAGGGACTGAGAATGCTGGCTTTAAATAGCGCATATTATTACAATGATCGCAAGCGTTCATTTAAAGAAGCAGAACCAATTTTAGGGGAGAAAAAAAGAGCGATCGCATACAGCATGGACGCTCTAGTTCCAGGGATATATGCTTGGTTTGGCTCGTGGAATTTTCGCATCGGTGGTAGCAAAGCAGAAAAAAGCTATCCCGGCACAATACATAGTTTCGCTGGTTTGGCGCTAGTATTACCGGGATACCGGATATACAGCACCTATCAGGGAGACTATGACCCTCAATAAACATCAAATTGACGGGATAGGTAAGATTACGAGTAAAACCTTACCTACCCATAAATTTGAAGAGATCATGCAGCAAGCTGGCTACAGGCGAATTAGTAGCCAGCCAGCTGAAGGTGACAGAATTAAGGTAGATTGGTATCACTACAAATGGACAAAAGTGGAAGCAATTTATACACCCGATCAAAAAGTAGCAATTACCGCTTATCATCCTGAAAAAAAGGGTATTGCTGGGTACTAATTTAAAGTGGTAAGCTGTTCCCCATTTAAATTGGATTGTTTGGAAACAGAAGAAAATTCGTCTAATTCTCTCCCCTGCCCCCCTGCCCCCCTGCTCCCCTGCAATCTTAATAAGTGATTTAAATGCGTGACAGCTTAAGAGCGATCGGATTTTTCCTAATCAAAACTCCAAGCCTATTAATGACAAACCTTGTCCAGCAAAGAAAAGACGATAATTTCTCGATTTAAATGCTGGTATATTGGGAATTAACTTTTTTGCACTATCCCTCTTCTGTCACTTTCCGAATTAAGCAAGTAGTAAATAAAGTAAACTATCCAGAAGAATAAAAGAATTTAAATTGATTCATGGCAGCAATTAAATGATTGAGGATTTGTAATTCTACATCCATTGCTCTACTTACCTTTCAGAGTTTTCTTTGTTCATTCTTTTATTTAGAATACCCGGAAAGTGACAAAAGAGGGATATACAACGTCTCTACATTCTATTTTGGGGATGTCTATTGAACTCGTTGCCACAAACGTTGTATTTCTCCTGAAGTTTGGGGGTTTGGTGCTGGAACTGTTTTTACAGATGGGTTAAGTTCGACTCCGGGAATGTTTTGATTCCAAGGACTGTTGGGAACTGACTGTAAATTAATGCTGTTGTTGATAGGACGAAAACCGAATTGAACAAAGACTTTTTGTTGTTCTGGTTGGGTGAGAAAGGTAATAAATTTTCTGGCTGCGTTGGCTTGCGAATCACTCACATTTTGGCGAACAATTGCGGCAGTTGCTACTGTTTCAATTGTGGGATCTAAGTAGTAAATTTGATAAGCTTTGTTTTGATTTTTTTGGCTTTGTTGCCAACGAGAAAGGGCTATACTTTCGTAAACTGTAGCAACGTCAGCATCATTTGGGCCACGCGCAATAAATTCTTGTAACAGAATGTCTGTGGAACGAGGTGGTTGATAAATTGAGCGTTTAATTGTACCGAAAAGTGCGGTTACTGATGGATCGTTTAAGTTAAGATTTCCGCCTGTTTTGGCGATCGACCACAAATTTAAGGTTGCTTGTCCGCTGTTCGATCGCGTCGGATCGGTAGTAACAAAATCAAAGCTTCCCCACTCATTTTTACCACCTATTCCTTGCCAGTTTCCCACTGTCATCGCCTGTTCTAATCTTTGCCAAGAAAAGCGATTATCGGGAAATAAAACTTTTCCTCTTTCGGGCCAAGCAATTCCTACTAAGAAGGTTTTAGCAATTGGTTGGGGAGAATCATAAAAAGTCTGGCTGTTATTTTGTGCGGAATATCGCTGATTTAATTCTTCAATAAATTCGGCGGAAGCGGGAATAACAATTGTCGGTTGAAAGTCATTCTTTTTGTCGATATAGTTGTTAACTATATCTTGGGAACCTTGGGATTTTAGCTCTATTTTGATGTTCGGGTTTTCTTGTTCAAATTTGGCTTTTAGTTGTTGGATTGGTTCGGCTAATTCCGTACCGCTAACTACGACAATTTTCTGCTCTAATCCAGGTATGGGTGCGTAAGCTAAACCAAGTGATGCTAAAATAATGCCTAGAGAAGCAATAGTACGGTTTTTCAATTGTTTTTTGTTGGTGTTCATATTAGTTGGAAATCAAAAGATCGACGTTTTCTTGGAAGCTGTTAAGTTCAGTGCTTAAAAGTTCTAATTCCTGAATTTCTTGAGAGTTGGTTAAATCACCTGTTCGCAGTTTGTTTTGTAATTTTTGCAATACTCCAGCAGAATTTTGAATTAAAGTGTGTAAGTTTGTTAGTTGTGCTGTAGCGGTATTTTGTCCTTCTTTGGCTAGTTCAATGTTCTGTTGTAAAGTCTTGGCTAGTTGGTTTAAATGTTGCAATGCTACGCCGGAACTTGATTGTTTTTTGACTTGAACTTCTTGGAGTTGAGCTTGCAATTCGTTGATTGATAATAATGATTCGTTGGTTTGGATTCGTTTGCTTAGTCGATCGATTTTTCCTGGTAGTTCTATGGCTCGATCGCACGCATATTGCACAGTCGTTAGCATCTCCAAATCAAAGGAACCCTGCGTTAATAACTGATTAGCCTCTTGGCGTAAAGTTTCCGCTTTACTTGCTAACATTTTGGCTGAATTTTGGATTATTTGCAGTTCTTGTTGTAACTGCTGTTGAGCAATTTTTTTTGGGTCTGGTTCTCTCGATTTTAAAACAGTAGCTCCGGCAATTGTCACGGCTGCTGCTGTTGGTAAAATGATATAGTTGGGTAAGTTAATTAAGCGTACACCAGCTACAAGAACGATGCCACCTGCTAAAACTGCTACGGGATAATAAAGAGGATTTGCTACTTTCATAATTGCTTAAAATTCTACCTGTAAATCTGACATTAAACTGGAAATAGTATCAGGATCTCCGCGACGATAGTAACCACTGTTTAGTTGAGCAATTTCTTGCAAAACTTTGGGATTAAATTCTCCTTCTTTGCCATAACCAACGGTGAAAAAGGCAATTCTTTGATCGGTGTTAAAGCCGCTTTTTTGCAGTTCTTGGCGCAGTTGTTCCAGGTTAATTTTTGAGCCGGAATCTTCGCCATCGGTGAGAATGACTACTGCATTAATAGCATCTTTGCGGGGATTTTGGACTAGCCAATTTCGAGCATATAAGGCAGCATCATACAAGGATGTTCCGCCTTCTGCTTGGAGACTGCTGATAAATTGTATTCCGCGATCGCGTCCTTGGGGAGTGCCATCAGCTGAAACTGGTTGCCGAATTTCTGAGTCAAAATCAATCAAAGTAATCTGTTCTTTTGGCCCTAAATTTTGAATATAATTGCGTAAAGTTGTCTGCACTGCTGGTAATTTATTACCTGACATTGAACCGGAGGAATCTACTACTATTACTACTTGCGATGGTTTTTTAGCAAATTCTTGCCAAGATTTTAACATTGCTGCAACTACTTCCGGTTTTGGTGGGCGCAAAGAGTCGTATTTTGCATTAGGATTAACGCCAAATTGTGGGGTAAATTTTGCGCCTAATTCTACTCCGGGAACTCCCGGTCTTAAACCAAGTTCTGTGGCAATTTTTTGGGTTTGAGGCGATCGCAAATATTCAATTACTTTTTCCGCAGCAGCTTTTTCATCTGCACTTACCCAAGGTGCTGTCGGCAAAATTGCCCGCATATTTGAAGTAAATGTAGCTTGCGGATAAATTGCTTCGTAGCGAGTTTGATTTGGTTGTAAATTAGAATTTGCTTTGATAACAGATGATTCATAAACTGAACCAACGGAAGCCCAAAATGGCCCATTTTTCACCATGTCTGTTGCTAATGAGTCTGTGGAAACTCCGTAGCGGGTGACTTTACTTTGTATGTTTTGAATTTGGGTTTGATAATTCTGCACATCTGCTATGGTTAATTGTTCTGGTCGTTTTCCAGATACGCTAACGAATTGTGCTACTAATGTTTGTAACCCAGAATTTGAGCGTGTGGGTGCTGTTTGTACGAAATAGATTGGCAGTTGGGGACTATTTGGATCTAGTTCCCGGTAATTTTTTGCTGTTACTAATACTTTGTATAAGTCGGGTTGTTTTTTCAGTCCTGCGGCTACATCTGTAGGGGCAATAAATACCATTGGACTGGTTGCTAATAGGGGTGAATCGGTAATTTCTGGGATGTATTTTTGACCGGAAAAAATACTATTGATAGCGGCAATTAATTGAGCTTGATAGATTTCTCCATCGACTGAAATTAAGGTAGGAAATTCTGGTGCGTCGGGTTTTAAGCTACCTGTTTTAAGTTGTTGGGCTAAGTTGTTCATTGTGGTGACTACATCTCCACTTCCTTTGGCTGCACAACTTAAATAAAATTCTTTGCCGTTGTCAAGTTTAGGGTTAGTTTGATTGAATTGTTGGGCTGCTTGGGTGCAAAAATCTTTTAATGCACTTCCGACTAAAAATTTGACTTCCAATCCTTGTGGCTGAGTTTCACTGTTACCAGAAGCGCAAGCAGTCAAGAACAATATTCCTAAAGTGGCAGTCAGGTGTTTGAGATGAGAATGTTTATGTTTGTTTCGCGTTTTGGTTTTCATATAACCTTCGCTTAACCAAGCGTCTGGCTTTGTGTAGACAAATATAACTACATTGTGCGATCGCATCCTTTCCGAATCTCCGGGCAAAATTTCCGAATTTCCATACCAGTGTATTATTAATTTGTCAACAGTATAGTTTTTCAGTATTTTCACTGAAATTGATCGCTAAGTTTTCCCCAGAGGGGGGATTGTTAGTTAGAGCTTTTTGTGTTATTTGCGATCGTCTAGAGAAAGGTTTGAGTGATAAATTTTTCTCAATTCTGTGATTGTTGATCATCAAATTAATGCAATATGACTTAAATAAGCTTAATGTAATTACTGCACAAACTTTGGATAAATTACGGTAAATACTGATTTTTTTTTATTTAATATTTTAGTAATTGAAGAATTGGATTGAATAGACAATAATAATTATTTGGAAAACACATTATTGGGTTAAATCCGTAATTTAAAAAACTTTCTAAAGGAATAATAGAATGCCATTGAAAGCGACATCTCCTCATGCAAAAACTTTGATTTTGCTGGCGTTATGGGACATTGGTGCAGCACAAAAGCAAGTAAATAAGGGCGTGTTGACTAAGCGAATTGTGCCAAAAGGGGGCAAAATCGGCGATTTTCAGGAAGTTTTGGATCAATTATTAGTTGAAGAGTTAATGCAGATTTCGGGTAAGAAAGTATTTTTAACTGCTAAGGGTATGGAATTTTTATCAGCTGGTATTCAATCTTCAGAATTTCAGTTTACAAACCAAATTGGGGCAAAAACTGGAAATTCGTTGTTGAAGTGGATTCGGGAAATGGGAACTATAAGTAACGAGGGGAGTTCCACTGTTGCATCTACCCAAAATGTAGCAGCGGAGAAGCCGCATAGCGGCTTGTCTGCCCGAATCAATTCTTATGAAGAGTTTATGCAAGTGGCGTTGGAAGTCTACGACAATTTGAATCGGGATTACAACTTAGATAACTTGGTGCCAATTTATCGAATTCGGCGAGAGATTGGCGATAGGGTGACGCGATCGCAGTTTAATGACTGGATGTTGGAAATGCAGGCAAATGACATTTTTCAGCTTCTTGAAGGCAGTGTCGAAGATAGCGCCCCAGACAAGATTCAAGATTCAATCACTACTGAATTGAGTGGACTGCGTTGCTATGCCAAGCGTCTGAAACCCTGAAGTTTTTTACCTTTTCAACCTATTAACTTACGTAACTTACAAAAATTATGACTACTACCACATCTACAATTGACAACCTGATTGCAAATTATAATCCATTTGCCGGACGTACTATCGTTCAAACTCCGCAAATATGGGGCAAGAGTTTTCCAGACGTTTCTTCAATTAATGCCCATGCTTCCAATGCTGTTTTTGAAGCAGTTAAATTAGTACATCAAAGGCAGCGTCAAACTGTAGGAATCACCATCAGAGGCGAAAAAGGACTAGGTAAAACTCAAATTATCAGTCGGATTCGTCACTGCTTACAGACAGATAATACAGCATTATTTGTCTGTATGAATAAGTATGACGATTTGAATCAAATTAACTATCAGTTTCTCCAAAATGTAGTTTCTAGCCTGAGATCATTTGGAAGTTGCCAAGGGATAATGCAGTGGCAAGAAGTTGCCACTGCTTTAATTAATGATGCTAAAAATTGGACTTATACTCCTCAACAATATATGAGTATGTTTCCAGTTTGGCTGAACAAATATTCAGATGATTTAGTTGAGCGTTTGACTAATTTGGTTCTGCAAAATAAGACTGATATCAATAATCCTTATTTAGTTAAAGCTATTTTATGGACACTTTCTCCAGACTATGCCAATTATGCTACTCATTGGCTCTCTGGCTTAGAATTAGCAGAAGAACAAGCCAAGACAATGGGTTTAAACAACCCGAAAAAAGAAGAAAAAGATTTAGCAGTATTAACTACTGCACGCCAAATTTTAGACATAATCAGCGATTACAAAGTTCCGGTGATTTGCTTTGATGAGTTAGATGAGGCAAATGTGAGTAAAGATGGCTTGACTGTACCAATGGTTATTGCAAGTCTAGCAAAGGACTTATCCAACAACATAAAACGTGGCATCTTATTGATGGCTGTCTATGATAGTACTTGGCAAAACCATGTTAGGGCATTGCCCCAAGCTGAAGCAGTCATTGACAGGATAGCAAATTATCCTATTCAACGAGAACCTGTTGATTTGAAATTTCTAAACTCTGATGATGTGGTATTAGTAGTCTCTGAATGGTTGAGAGAGTTTTATGAAAAACATCAACAAACACCGCCATCATCTCTTTATCCATTCGATGCAAATAAACTTAGGGAATTGGGAAAGCAGAAACCTACTGTTAGAGACGTTTTGAAGTGGTGTGGAGACCATTTTAATACCCCAAACGTAATTATTAAGCCGTCGTCTTCTGTTGAAGTTGCATTTAAAACCGAATTAGTAGAAGTTGAGGAAAATATAGAAGAGTATCTAGAGGCTGATTGGACAATTTCTTACGCTCTCTGGATCGGCTTTTTAAGCTTAATGGGAAAAACTGTAGAAGGAGTGGAAATAGAGGATGTTGTAGAAGTGGAATCTAGCGCTGGAAAAAAAGGATATATCGATTTCAAAATAATTGGCAAAGAAAAGCCAGCAGGAAAACAAAAGCGAAGAACAGTAAAGATAGGAGTGGCTGTTGTTCAACAGTCTGGTGGTTTTCTCACAGCTGCTTTGAACAAATTAATTGACTACAGAAAATTTGACTTGACACGCGGTTGCTTAGTTCGCTCTAAGGAAATCAACCCTGGTGCTAAAGTAGCAAAAGAATATGCAAGGATACTTTTGAAAGAAAAAGGTGGTGAATGGGTGAAGTTAGAGGCTGAGCACATTAAACCTCTTTTAGCTATCCAGTTTGTTTATGAAAAGAAAGAAAGTTACCAACTGAGTGACGAAGAGATTTTTGATTTCATAGATCAGAAAGGAATAGCTATTAATAATCCTCTTATTCGAGAGATTCTTAGCGATCCTTCTGGTCAAGAACCTAGTAACTTAACTGCTGATGGTTTGCCTATGAGTATTCCTCAAAGCGTACCTGATTTATCCCTTGATATTGATCTGAGTTTATAGCTAACCAAAAATGAGCCAACAGGTTGTGATTATAACAGCATTGTGTTTACCTGCCCCGGAAATTGAAGCTTTAATCCAGGGGCGGACAATTGCGGCTGTGCCTCGGCTGTTTCTCCGTCCGGGGCAGCAATTTGCTCTTTATCCAGCAGACACTCAAAATGAGACGATAATTATTAAAGCTTGGGCTAGATGTGAACTATGCCAAGTTTTAGATGCTACTGAATCATTGGAAAATTTATCGCCTATAACGGTGTGGACAACAGAAAGTTTACAGGAAATGTTGGGGCAAAGAGCAAATATTTTTCTCGCTTATTTGCGAGTTTACCTGCTGGCTCAACCACTTAAAATGTCGCTAGATTCGACCATCGGGGAAAAGATAGGTAAATTTGTGGGTTTACCTAATTCTCTAACTGTTACCCATAATTTACCTGTATTGAGCGAATCTATTTTTGTCGAACGTAAGCGACATTTAGAAGAGCGAAAGCAAATCAATGGAGAAATAACCATTACCCCAGATGTTAAACAAACAGTTCCAGATATTGAAACCATTCTAAATAGCCTTAAAAATCTACCTATAGAACAAACTGATCCAGATTTAGAATGGATTAAGACTATTGCAAAAATAGGAAATTCCAGTGATGGGAATTCCTTTGAAAAGCTAGTGCGTAAAGCTTTGCTCAAGTTAGGTTTCTCTTGTTCTAATACCAATCCTAGAGGAAACCTAGATCCTGAAAAGGTAGGTGGGTCATCAGGCTTGGACTTTTACTGTGAATTTCCTTATTCAGTAGTAGGAGAATGCAAAGCGAGTAAAAATGAAAATGTACCAAAGCGCGTCTGTACAGAACTTATAGACCTTGGTATTCTTAACTTGGGTTCAGAACAATACAACCGATCAATTAAGCTAATTATTGCGGCTGGCCCTTTGGTTGAATTAGCTAAGAAAGCAGCTATTGAAAATAAAATGAACGTAATACGACCTGAAACTTTACAAAGATTAGTTGAACTTAAAGCAAATTACCAAGGCTCTATTAACCTGCTAGATTTGAAGCAGTGCTTACAAAGCGAACCATTTGGTATAGTAGATAATAAAGTCAACGATTATATAGATAGAGTTAAGCAAGTTATCAAGCTGCGATCGCATATCGTTGAAACAGTCAAACAACTAGGTGAAGTAGGAAGCGAACATCCAACAATTGCAATTCGCGCTCACTATAATGTTATGTTTGCTAAGGAGCCAAGTCCTAAACTAGACGATTTACCAGTTCACGAATTACTTATAGAACTTTCATCACCTTTAGCAGGTTATTTAGGACGAAAAAAAGGTAATGATTGGCAAAGCGATCGTTTCTACTACCTCCGTGACTTAATAGTAGAAGAGGAGAAGAAATGATCAGATGTCTAACTTGTAAACACGGACAAAGTAACCCAGGTTTAGTTACAGTAACACTAGAAAGAGAAGAGTCGATCGTCATCATTAAAAAAGTGCCAGCAGAAGTTTGCGATAACTGCGGAGAATATTATTTAAGTGATGAGATTACAGAGCAAGTATTACAACGAGCAGAAATAGCGATCGCTAACGGAACGGAAGTAGAAATTATTCGGTATGCAGCTTAGAAAAGTTGTAAAGTTGTGGTGGCGATCGCTTCTACTACCTCCGTGATTTAATAGTAGATACAAAACAGAAAAAATGAGTAACTTGTCAACAAAACTACTAACAGATACCTGGGTAATAGCCTCATGGGATGAATTTATCCAAACCTTTGACAACCCAGCTTATCAAAAAGCTAAAGGCTACTATTAAGTACTTATGCAAAATTAATTGTATATTCTTTGCCAAAGTCTCGAATGACTTTTTCCACATAATCAACTAAATTTTGCCAGCTAGAATAAGCATCTATTTCTATCCATTCATATTTCATGAATCGCCAGAGAATTTCGATTAAGTTAAGTTGTGGAGAGTAGGATGGGAGCCAAAATATCTCTAAATTTTTCTGTGGCCATTCACTGATTTTCTCCGCAATTTTTTGACTTCGATGAAATGAGGCTTTATCCAGAACAACAAACGTTTTTTTTGTCAGAGTTTCCGCAAATTTATCCAGACAAGATATGACGACTTCACTAGTGATTCTCCCTTCAAATATATAAGCAGATAATTCTTGAGAGCGACTCATTATCCCCAGGACATTTAGCCGCCGACTTCGGCTACTTTTTAGGGAATTTATTTCGCCTTTTTCTTGCCATCCATAAGGCACATAAGGTGTTAAGCAAAATCCAGTTTCATCCAAATATCTTAGTTCGATCTCTCCCGCTTCTTCCCGTTGTTTTAATAAGGTAAGCTCTTGCTTCTTTTCTTCATATTCTAAGGGGTCTGGCTGACCTGCTAATCCTCTTTTAAATCTTTTCCAGCACATGATTAGACTTTTTATCACTCGTTTAACTGTATCCTTGCTCACGGTGATTTCCCATTCTTCTTTTATCTCTGCTATTACTTTTTTTAAATTTTTAGGCGATTGTTTTACCCAGGCTTTTATTTGTTGCTTTTGTTCTTCTGTAAATGTTGGCTTTCTCCCCCGACCTGGGCGATTATATAATCCTACTAATCTGTGTTCTTCCCAATCGTTCATCCAGTTATATATCGTATTTCTACTTACTTGAAATATTTCGGTTAATTCCTCAATTCTTTTTCCTTGATAACTTAATAGAATACAATGCGCTCTCTCTCTCACTTGATAATGTGCGCTCTGTTTATATATTCTCTGGAGCAGTTTGATTGTTTCTGGTGTCAAGTCTCTAATAAATCGCATTTCCCTCTCCCCTTTACTGTTCCTAGCTTTACTATATACAATTATCTTTGTAATATACAATTATTTTTGCATAGGTACTTACAACGGAAAAATGAGGATTGAAGACATAATAGTAAGCCCAAATCATGCAAAAGATCATGCAATTAGCGCCGTTGCTGTTCCTTTATTTGCTGCTATTAAAAATATCCCGCTAAATGGATTAGATAACTGTAGCTATCGAAAACCTGGGGTTTTGGAGTGTCAGCCAGATATATCTTATTATGTTGGAGAAAGAGCGGAACTTGCACCTACAGGAAGTGCGATTGTCAACCTCGATGTTACGCCACCGCCAGATATTGCGATCGAAATTTCCGACACAACCTTATCAGATGATAAAGGCGAAAAACGGTTACTTTACGAAGAAGTAAAAGTAGGAGAATACTGGATAGTAGACGTACAAAAGCCAGAAATATTTGCTTTTAAAATTATTCCCACAGGCGGAAGTAGAAAAATTACTCAATCTCAAAAATTGCCAGGATTAGAGATGAGTTTATTAGAAGAAACTTTGCGTCGCAGTCGCCAAATGCCACACTCACAAGTAGTAGCTTGGTTATTAACTCAAATTCAAATGTAAAAAGCTAAATCTGGTTGAGCTTCTGCTTCATTACCTCGCCTAAATGTACAGTTAGTAACTGCACTTATAGCAATACCTGTTATGCCACCAAATAATTGTACACAGTAGCCAATCAGTAAATTATCGTAGGAATGATCGTATCCTTGAGGTGTCATTTCAATTCGCAGTTGTCCTTTGTAGTAATAGCTTTTCGCATTTTCTAATTGTTGATGGTCGATCGCTTTGACATACTCATCCCACGTTGCTACTACCCATTCATCTGTCAAAAATTTTGTTTTTACAGATGGCATAAGCTACTTTACACCTAAATCAACTTGTGTAATATTTTAGCGTAAATTTTTTTAAAAATAACATTTTTTCACTTAATCTTAAATCCCGCAATCATTTTTATCTATTTTAATAATCTCATTCCAAAGCTGCAATAAAGGTATTTGACTAACTCCTGAAAATTGCGGATCTCCTGTTTCAATTACAATCCATTTTTCATCTTCTAGTTGTCCAATATCTATTGCAGAATATGGAACTTCAAGACGTTTTGCTGCATTTAAAGCTAGTTCTATGACCTTTGATTCTTCACTAGTAGAAAGTTTTTTTAGAGGATCTTCACCTTCCCAATAGTAGCCGCAACCAATCACTTTTTGTTGATAAACAAACACGCGATACTCGCGTCCCAAGGGAAAACCTTCTGGTGTAGAACGAACGTGACGCAATTTAACTAATTTTCTCGCAATAATTCGACCTCTAGATCTATTTTCTAAATTAAGTAATTGCTGAGATAGTATTTCTAATTCGGCTAATGTATTGGCAACACAAGCTTTCCAACCTCTAGCTTTTCTAGATTGCACCGTACCTTTGACAAATAAGGGTAATCCCAGTTTACTAACAACCTCCTGACATTGGGCTAAATCGGTAATTGTCATACTTTCTGGTGTTAAATTTAATATTTTGGGATATGCTCGATCGAACTCTTGCACCGTCAAGTGTTCTTCAGGTGTGTTTAAAAGTCGAATATTTTTCCGAAGTGCTTCATTATAAATAGCTGTATAACGTTCTGGTGTAGGAATATAGCCAATCCATACCCCTAACGTTTCTCGCTCTTGTTTTGGGATATGAAATAGTGCATTTTCTGCTGTTTCGCAAATAGTGAAATCTTGGGGTATATAATAAACCCGACATCCTAAAAGTTTGGCTATTTCGGTTACTGCTTTAATATCTCTACTGCTAGCAGAGGGAGGAATTCGATCGGAAGCTTCACTGAGAACTAACATAGACATTCATCATCTTTTTGCTTGCAACAGTATTTCCCAAAAAATATTTACGGCTCTTTCTGATTGTTATGTTTTTATGCAGTTAAGAACATTTTATAATCTGAAAGAGCCATTTACAGGCGAGGCTGGTATTATTTATGTTTACTGCATTCTATCAATTATGCGATACTGAATTGATTCGGCAATGTGCTGAGTTTTGATGTCTTCATCACCTGCTAAATCGGCGATCGTTCTCGCTACTTTTAAAATGCGATCGCTCGCCCTAGCCGAAAGTCCCAACTTGCGAATTGCCGCTTCTAATAAATTCCGGGAAGCATCATCTAACTTGCACCATTGCATTAAATGACGGCTTTGCATTTCCGCATTAGAACGCAAATTTGTTTCCGTTTTAAAACGGTGTTGCGATCGCTCTCTAGCCGCTTGCACCCTAGCCCGAACTGAGGTAGAATCTTCTCCTAAAGGTTGATTAGTAATTTCTTCCGGTTTCAATCGATTAACTGCTACTTGTAAATCGATGCGATCCATCAAAGGGCCAGAAAGTTTCGCCCAATATTGTTCCCTTTTTCCGGGAGAACAAGTACAAGGTTGAATCGTATCCCCAAAATAACCACAAGGACAGGGATTAGTACTCGCAACTAATGTAAATTGTGCCGGAAACATGACAGATAATCTAGTACGAGAAATCGTCACATATCCATCTTCTAAAGGTTGGCGAAGAAATTCCAAAACATCTCTTTTGAACTCAGTGAGTTCATCCAGGAATAAGATTCCTCGATGTGCTAAAGAAATTTCTCCAGGTTTGGGAAAACTGCCACCACCAACTAAAGAAGGGCCAGAAGCAGAATGATGGGGACTCCGAAAAGGTCGATCGCTAACTAAACTACCTCTATTTTTTAATAACCCAGCAACCGAATAAATTTGAGTTACTTCGAGCGATTCTTCAAAACTTAATTCCGGTAAAATCCCAGGTAAACGTCTAGCTAACATTGTTTTACCACTTCCCGGAGGGCCAACAAAAATCAAATTATGCCCACCAGCAGCGGCAATTTCTAAAGCCCGTCTAGCGTGTGCTTGACCTTTCACATCTTTTAAATCTAAGCTGGAAAAGTGCGATCGATCTTTCGGTTTTGGGCGATCGATCTTCACAGGTTGATAACGGTTGGGATTATCCAAAAAATTAGCTACATCGGTTAAAGTTTCCAACCCATAAACCGCCAAATCTTCCACAACTGCCGCTTCCTGTGCATTATCAGCTGGAACAACTAAACCTGCAATTCCTAAACGTTTGGCAGCAGCTGCGATCGGTAAAACACCAGCAACCGGACGTAAGCTACCATCTAAAGAAACTTCGCCTAAAAATAGGAAATCCCCCAACAAATCCGGGTTAACTTGCTCCGATGCCGCTAAAATTCCAATACTAATTGCTAAATCAAAACTTGGCCCTTCCTTGCGTAAATCAGCGGGAGTTAAATTAACTACAATTCTTCGCATCGGAAAAGCAAACCCCGCATTTTTAATCGTCGCCTTTACCCGTTCGCGAGACTCTTGCACAGCAGCATCCGGTAAACCAACCACAACAATTCCCGGAAGTCCGCCCGAAACGTCCACTTCCACCCCCACTTTCACAGCGTCAATGCCGACAAGTGATGCACTCCAAACTCTAGCTAACACAGTTCTTTCCTTAGCGATTAATTTAGTTGTTCTTTGTCGATCGTCTCTTATCATTGACAATTGATGAATGAAAAATTATCAATGACTGCACAAGACACGATTTTCGGCAAAATCATCCGTCGGGAAATTCCCGCAGATATCGTCTATGAAGACGACTTGGCACTCGCTTTTAGAGATATCAATCCCCAAGCGCCTGTTCATATTTTAGTCATTCCCAAACAACCGATTGTTAAGCTTGCTGATGCGGAACCCGAAGACCACAAGATTTTGGGTCATCTGCTGTTAATTGTCAAGCAAGTTGCCGAACAAGCTGGACTAGAAAATGGTTATCGAGTAGTAATTAACAATGGCCCAGACGGTGGACAAACTGTATACCATCTCCATTTACACATTTTAGGAGGCAGACAAATGGCGTGGCCTCCCGGTTAGAAGAGATGGGGAGATGGGGGGATGGGGGGATGGGGAGATGGGGAAGATTAAACAGTCCCCTTGTCCCCTTGTCCCCTTGTCCCCAGTCCCCAGTCCCCAGTCCCCAGTCCCTAAACTAAACCATTGCTTTAAGATCTTGGGCAACTTCGTTAAGTTTTTGAATGCCAACTTTTGTTTGACTGATGCCGCTGGCAGTTTGGGATGCACCTTGATTAATATTGTTCATGGCATCAACTACTTGTTCAATGGCGATCGCTTGTTGTTTTGCATTCAGAGAAATTTGCTGAGAACCAACAACAATATCATTAATTGCAGTTAGAGAAGTTTGTTGTTTACTCAAGACAATTTCATTGATGGCGTGCGTTACTGCGGTAAAAGCTGTTGCTGTTTCTTGAGAAAGTTTTATGCTTTCTTCTGCGGTTTTTCTCCCTTCATCAGTTGCCATAACTGTAGAATCAATGGCAGATTGAATCCCTAAAATTAAAGCATTAATTTTTTGCGCTGATTGTTTACTTTGATCTGCCAATTTGCGAATTTCCGTAGCAACTACACCAAATCCTCTGCCATGTTCGCCTGCACGCACGGCTTCTACAGCAGCGTTTAAAGCTAACATATTTGTTTGACTAGCTAAGTCACTAACTATGTTAGTAATGCTGTCGATTTGATTTGTTTGTTCAGTTAATTGTGAGGTTTGTTGCGCGATCGATCCTACTTTTTCTTTAAGAGTAGACATCCCTAACAAAGTCCGTTCTACTGTCTGCGTTCCCCGTTCTGCTAAGTCTAAAACTTGACGCGATCCAGCTGCGGATGATTCTGCTAAAGTTAGTACTTGGCGGGCATTTTCCGCTGCTGATTCTGCTTGTTCTGCGGAAACTCTTGATGATGTACCTAACTCAGTCATTGTCGCAGTAGTTTGATTTACGGAAGCTGCTTGTTGAGTAGCAACTCGTTCTTGTTGCTCAATTGTTGCGGCAATTTCTGATGTGGAAGTAGTGATAGAATTGACTATTGAATTAATAGATTTGGTGGTACGATTGGCAAGGACAACTGCGATCGCGCTGACTGTTAAAACCGTAATTCCACTGCCAATTAATATGGTAACGAGTAATTCTGTCTGAGGCTGAAACGCTACTGCTGTGCTGTTGTCAACCAAAATTAGCCATTTCAAATTGGGCATTCCTATTAATGTAGGAGTAGTAGCGAAAGCTATTACTTTATCAGTTTTATCAACCTCCGAAAAAGCTACTTCTACATCTGCTTCTTTTTTTGCTTGTAGTTGCTTTAATTCTGGATATTCAGAAAATATATTCTGACCTATATCTTTTGAGTTTTGAGATATAAATATTTTACCAAAAGCATCAATCACATGAATTTGTTTTTCTTGATCGTCAAAATTTTTGATGCGTTCCTGAATATGATGTAACGGTAATCGCGATCGGGCTATCCCAATAATTTTTCCTGTTACAGCATCTTTAACTGGTGCAACTAAATAAAGCACTAATTCATTGGTAGATGGAGAAATTTCTGGATTACTAATAAAGGGCTGATTTTGGTTGAGTGCTTGTTGAAAGTAATCTCGATCTCTAGGGTTTTGAACAACCGATCCCTTTGATTTAACACTTACGCTGCCATCCAAATTAAAAATAGTAATATTATCGTAAACACCGTAAGCTTTCAGGTAACTATTCAGAGTTTTTTCTTTTTGTGCTTGAGAAACAATCTGACTAAGTTTTGGATCGTTAATAATAGCTAAGTTAGCTACTGTTTGAATGTCCCCATAACGTTCAAACATGAAACGACTGAGTTTATCCGCAACTTCTACAGCATAAGCTTTTTGATATTGCATCACGTCTTGCGTAATAGAACGATTGGCAAAGTAATAAGCTACAGTGCCAATTAGTATCACTGGAAGTGTCCCTAATGCGATCGCAAAACCAATAGCTTTATTTCGTAACGATAGATTCTGAAACATTATTTTTTTAAAGAGATAACGTTAAGCGTATTGAGTGATTGGTAAACTGATTTTAGATTTTATAATCTATAAAGCCAACTAGCGTGGATTGGCACTTTCCCGTCAAGCTGAACCTGCTTCAAAATTCTTTTATTAAAATATAAAAATTTTTCCTTACCCCCCTTTACAAACCGCAACAAATCCCTTAATGTATATTCAAGCGGGTAAAGAAACCGCCCTGAACCTCGAAAATCAAATCATCGCAATTATCCAACAATGACCACAACCATTCAAAGTCGCGAAAGCGCTAACGTCTGGGAACGGTTCTGCAACTGGATCACCAGCACCGAAAACCGCTTATACATCGGTTGGTTCGGCGTATTGATGATCCCCACCTTGCTAACCGCAACCACTTGCTTCATCATCGCATTCATCGCAGCACCACCAGTAGACATCGATGGTATCCGCGAACCCGTAGCTGGTTCCTTAATCTACGGAAACAACATCATCACTGGAGCAGTTGTACCTTCCTCTAACGCAATTGGTCTGCACTTCTACCCAATTTGGGAAGCAGCCAGCTTAGACGAATGGCTGTACAACGGTGGCCCATACCAGTTGGTAATTTTCCACTTCTTGATCGGTGTATTCTGCTACATGGGTCGTCAGTGGGAATTGTCGTACCGCTTAGGGATGCGTCCTTGGATCTGCGTAGCGTACAGCGCACCAGTATCGGCTGCAAGCGCAGTATTCTTGATCTACCCATTGGGTCAAGGTTCCTTCTCTGATGGAATGCCTTTGGGAATCTCTGGAACATTTAACTTCATGTTCGTGTTCCAAGCAGAGCACAACATCCTGATGCACCCCTTCCACATGTTAGGTGTGGCTGGTGTATTCGGCGGTTCCTTATTCTCCGCAATGCACGGTTCTTTGGTGACATCTTCCTTGGTGCGTGAAACCACCGAAACCGAATCTCAAAACTACGGTTACAAGTTCGGACAAGAAGAAGAAACCTACAACATCGTAGCAGCACACGGCTACTTCGGTCGTTTGATCTTCCAATACGCATCCTTCAACAACAGCCGGAGCTTGCACTTCTTCTTAGGTGCATGGCCTGTAATTGGTATCTGGTTCACCGCGTTGGGTGTAAGTACAATGGCCTTCAACCTCAACGGTTTCAACTTCAACCAATCCGTAATTGACTCACAAGGTCGTGTGATTGGAACCTGGGCAGACGTACTGAACCGCGCTAACTTGGGTATGGAAGTAATGCACGAGCGCAACGCTCACAACTTCCCTCTCGACTTGGCTTCTGCTGAAGTTGCTCCTGTGGCTTTGAGCGCTCCTGCGATCAATGGCTAAGGTTTGGTGATAATAAGTCTTTAACAAAAAAGCGCCTTCTCTCAGAGAAGGCGCTTTTTTGTTTTGGATAATTTACGTAATTCTACAATCATATCCTCTGCTGACTGCTTAGCAAACATTTGGGTATTCGATATTACGTGGGTGCATCAAAGTCCTTTGAAAGCTAGTATCTCTTTGGCTGGCTTTCGATCGCCATTACAAGCAATCCGTCTGGGGCCATCTAACAATTTGATCTCAAATCCTAGTCGAGTATACAAGTTAATTACTCTCTCTGTTGCCTGATTAGATACAATGACAGTCTCTTTAGATATAGCTAACCACTCTGCTAACCTAATCTGGTCTTCCCACTTAAAATCAGTAGCACTGTATCTTGTGAACTCCACATCATAGGGTGGATCAGCATATATCAAGTCGCCTTCTTCAAGAGACAACATAGAAAAGTCTCCACAACTGAACACCCAGTCTTTTAGAAGTGGGATGTAGTTAGTAAAGTCTGTAGTGTAGTTGATTGTCTTGTACTGACCGAAAGGTACATTAAATTCACCTTTGCTATTAAAGCGGACTAATCCGTTGTAGGTGCTGCGATTCAAGAAATAGAACAACTCTGCGGCACTTTTGGTATTGCTTTGTCCTGCCTTGACTAACTGGTTGAATCGATCGCGGTATTGGTAGTAGCAGTCCTTATCATTCTCTAATGGAATATCGATCTTTAAGCCACGTTGTAACCACCTATAGAAGTTAATCAGATGAGGGTTGATATCGTTTAGTAGGGCTTTTTCAGGAAGAAGACCTAAAGCAATAGCCATACCGCCAACGAAAGGCTCAACTAACCTGTTATAAGTTCGGTTGCCCAAGAGTTCCCGCAATATAGGTACTAACCAGCGTTTTCCACCAGCCCACTTAAGGGGTGGGTTTAGACTCTGTTTTAGGGTAGCTGTCATCTTTTAGTTCAAGCCTCTAGAGTTTTAATCATTGTTCTTAAGAAAATTGGTCTAATTCTCTCCCCTGCTCCCCTGCAATCTTAATAAGTGATTTAAATGCGTGACAGCTTATCCCCTGCCTACTTGAGAAAAGGAGGAGGAGAAACGGATTTTGCCGGATTATTCAACATTAGTTTAGCGATTAATCGATCGGGGTTTACAATTATTTAGACTAGAGTTTCGTAGAGAGTAGGAGTGACCTGCGTGGACAATCCCGACCTCGCCAGCAAGCGATCGCGAGTAACACCTTCATTAGAAGATATCCCAGAGGCTTTACGGGAAACACCAACCACAGTTACCCAGCATCGGAAGCATAGATTCTGGCTAATACCAGGACTAACAGGATTGGGATTAATTGCCATGTTTGCTGGTTTTTGGGTTGCCACCTTCTCATCCTTAGACCTATCAAAGCTAAATATTTTTAGCGCTAATAACAGTCAAAGTAAAGATAATCCGCCAACCCCCGCCCCAGTGGAACCGAGCCAAGTACCGACCAAACAACCCGATATAGTTGTAGGAAAATCGGGACATTTCGCTTATCAAGAAGCACCACTCCCACAATTACAGTCAATTACAACTGATGGTCGAATTAAACTACGTCAACCAGCTGCCCAGAAATTTAAAGCAATGGTAGCAGCAGCTAGAGCGCAAGGAATTATTTTAGTACCTATTTCTGGATTTCGGTCTATAGCAGAGCAGCAACACCTATTTTTTGATGTAAAAGCCCAGCGAAATCAAGCAGCAGCCGAACGAGCATCCGTCAGCGCCCCTCCAGGTTACAGCGAACATCACACAGGTTACGCCGTTGATATCGGCGATGGCAATGTCCCTGCCACCAACTTGAACCCCTATTTTGAAAAAACAGCTGCTTTTAAGTGGCTACAAGCAAATGCTCCGCGTTTTAGCTTTGAAATGTCCTTTCCCAAAAACAACGCCCAAGGCGTAAGTTACGAACCTTGGCATTGGCGTTTCGTGGGCGATCGACAAAGCCTAGAAACATTTTACAAAGCCAAAAATCTCGGTTCCAGTCAGAAGTAGGAGATAAGGGACAAGGGGACAAAAACTTGATAACTCAAAACTCAAAACTCAAAACTCAAAACTCAAAATTTTCCCCAGTCCCCTATCCCCTTGTCCTTCTGCCTTCTGCCCTCTGCCTTCTGCCTTTACTTGTGTCTTTTTTCTCTTCTTTTTCTTTGCTTTCTGCCTTTCCTTGGGCAGCTTCTTTTTGATTAAAATAGGCTTCTAAAACTTTTAGAACTTTAGGGGCAGCGAAACTGCCACCACCACCGCCAGAATGTTCCCCAAATGCGACTACGACAATTTCTGGCTTATCTTCTGGGGCGTAAGCACCGAACCAAGTGTGGACTTTTTTGCCATGTCCGACTTCGGAAGTGCCACTCTTACCCGCAGCTGGAGGAATCGTCTTCACATTTAAGGCTCTCCCCGTACCGTTAGTTACTGTAGCTCTTAAACCTTCCTGGAGAATTTTCACCGTTTCGGGCTTCATATTTAAAGATTCTCGCCAGCTTCTCGCTTCTTCGTTATCTTTGAGAATGTGAGGTTGGACGCGATAACCACCATTGGCGGGGACGGCAAACATGACTGCTACTTGTAACGGTGTGGTTTGTAAGAAGCCTTGACCGATCGACATATTCACAGTATCACCAACCGTCCACTCGTATTTCATCCGCCTCAGTTTCCAATCATTATCCGGCACTAAACCAGCAACTTCTTCTTTTTTCAACTCACAACCTGTTTCCTTACCAAAGCCGAACTTTCTTGTCCATTCAATCAAAGTTGGCCCGCCGACTCGCATCCCCACTTGGTAAAAGAATGTGTCGCTACTCCACTTCATTGCTCCTACAAATCCCAATGGGCCAAATCCAGCCCGGTTCCAATCAGCAAACCAAATTCCCCCTACCCTAATTGCTGGGTAGGTTTGCAACACTGTATTCGGGGAGAACTTACCTGATTCCAAACCCGCTGTTGTGGTGACAATTTTAAAAGTACTGGCAGGGGGAAAAGCTTGTAATGCTCGATTGACAAAAGGATGGTCTTTTGCTTGTAATTTTTTCCAAGTTTCCGGCTTAATCCGCGAAGAGAAAATATTGGGATCGAAGGCGGGGCGAGAAACCATTGCTAAAATTGCGCCATTTCTAGGGTCGATCGCCACGATCGAGCCTTTATTTTCCCCTAAAACCGCTTCGGCTGCCTTTTGTAATTCCAGGTCTAGGGTTAATTGCACGTTTTTCCCTGGTTTGGAGGGCTTTTCGCCCAAAATTCGGACTATCTGCCCCCGTCCATCCACTTCCACTTGTTGACCGCCCCAAGTGCCACGCAATGATGGCTCAAAGGCATATTCGGCTCCCATTTGCCCGACGATATCGCCGATGCGGTATCCTTCTTGACGACGTTTGTAGAGTTCGATATCGCTTAATTCGCCTGTGTAACCGAGTACGTGAGCCGCTAATTCGCCGTTGGGGTACATTCTTAAGGCTTCAATATCGACGCTGACTCCTTCTAGTTGATTTCTGGATTCTTCTAGGGCAGTAATTTGTTCGGGAGAGATATCTCTGGCTATTCTGATTAAGGTCGAGGAATTTTCTCTGCCAATGACTCGCTTTTGAATGTCTGTTTCGGGAATGTCTAAAATCTGTGCTAGACGTTGGCGTGTCTTGAGCCAGTGGGGTTCTTTATTGATTCGCGGCCAAAGATATACTGAACGTGCTAGACGACTGCTGGCGAGGATTCTGCCTTTGCGATCGAAAATGTTACCTCTTTCCGGTTGTTTGGGCATCAAGCGAATCCGGTTTTTCTCTGCTAACTCCCGGTTGCGTTTTCCTTCCACCAATTGCAGGTAAGCCAGACGACTACCAAGAGTTCCTACTAGAAGCAGGGAGATAATTAACATGACAATCAGCGATTGGTAACTGCGTCCTACAGAACGAGTTTTCTGTTGCTTGTCTAGTGAGGAAGACTGAATCAGGGCCATAGAGCAGAAATTGACAGATTAAACGCCTAGAAGCAATATGCTGGGAATTGGGATCGGGTACGATCGCAGCCAGCAAAATAGTACCTTTAAGAAATACCACCTATGTCTGTTTTTTACCAGCTGTGCATCTGGCTATAGCTTAGGGCAGAATGTCAAAATAAGCCAAGAACAATTTTCCCCTTGAATCAGCTGATTCATTCTGTTTTAAGTTGTAACTAGGGCATCTCTACAGGAAGTCGCCATTATGTCTCAAATAGCCGTCCAGAATCAAGATGCAAAGTACACTCACAAGGCGCTGGATGTTGAACTGCGTAAGGTTTTTAAGGTCTTTAATGGAGAAACTGCCGTTCGCGGAGTCGATCTAAATATATACCAAGGCGAATTCTTTAGTATTCTTGGGCCTTCAGGATGCGGTAAAACCACTACCTTACGTTTAATTGCTGGTTTTGAGTCGCCTTCTGCTGGTGAGGTGTTGATTCAAAGTCAGTCGATGACTCATGTTCCGCCTTATCGTCGTCCGGTAAATACGGTGTTTCAAAGTTATGCGCTGTTTAATCATTTGACGGTGTGGGAAAATGTGGCTTTTGGGTTAAGAATTAAGCGTCTTCCCAAAGCTGCGGTTGCCGATCGCGTCAAAGGTGCTCTGAAGTTAGTCAAAATGGAATCTTATGCTAACCGTTTTCCCGCTCAACTTTCTGGTGGTCAACAACAGCGGATAGCTTTAGCTAGAGCTTTAGTTAATCGTCCTGCTGTATTGTTGTTGGATGAACCTTTGGGCGCTTTGGATTTGAAATTGCGGAAGGAAATGCAAGTAGAATTATCAAATCTTCACCGAGATTTGGGGTTAACTTTTGTGATGGTGACTCACGATCAAGAAGAGGCTTTGAGTCTGAGCGATCGCATTTCCGTGATGCACGAAGGTAAAATCGAACAAATTGGTAGTCCAAGCGAAATTTATGAACGTCCCCAAACTGCTTTTGTTGCCGATTTTATTGGTGATACTAATTTATTTCGCGGTCGAGTAATCGTTACGGAAGGTTCAGATTTACAGGTTTTGACGGATAATAAAATGAAAATCTTTGTCCAAAAATATGAATCTGCTTCAGTTTTTCAGTCTCAAGACCCAGTAGTGGTGAGCATCCGACCGGAAAAAATTAAACTAAGTCTTGAGCTTCCGGCTTTAAAAGGTAATTGTTTTAGTGGACGGTTAAAAAATGTTATGTATTTGGGAACTCACGTTCATTGTTTGGTAGAACTGGATTCTGGCGATCGCATGACGGTAATGCAAGCTAATAATTTCGCTATACCGGATACGAATCAGCCTGTTTACGTTTACTGGAATACTAACGATTGTCTGGCTTTAGTCAATAGTTAAATGTCTGTTGTCATCAGTAAACTTCCTCTGATTCAATGATGTCCAATTCATCAGGATAAAGAGTAAAATGCTGGGATTAGAGAAATTTTTCCAAGAGTTAGAATCTCACTGTCCAGATAAAGCGGTCGCTACTTTCCTCAACAGTAAAGGGGAATGCTTTGTCGTCGATTTAATCCGGGAATCAGACAAGGTAAAATATGGTTACGATCGTCATGTCAAAGCCATGTTTAAAAAGGAAATTAGCCAAGGTTGTCATCCTTATGGTTCTCTGATTTTACGTTCCTTTACTGGGGAAATCGATCGTCTAACTCGCTTACCTTATAAGGAACTCCGGGGTTATATTCTCAAATCCTCTGCCGATCGCTTAGAATTTGAAAAGCTTTCTCCTGAAATGTTATTCGCCTGTCAAAATACAGATGCCAAAACAGGCGAACCTTTACCTTTAGAACAATCCGTGCGCTACTGTTAAAGTAGTAGAAACGATCGCTATCTACCAATTAACAATGAAAAGTCTGGTTTTAAAACGACGTAATTTTCTCAAAACAGCAGTAGCAGCAACTTCAGGATTAGTGCTTTCTAGTTGTGGCTGGACTTTAGCACAAGTAAGACCTTCCACCACTGATAAAGGTAATCCTAATAAGTTATATATTTACACTTGGTCTGGTTATACTAATAACGAGTTACTAAATAAATTTACAGAAACTACTGGTGTACAAGCTATAGCCAATGTTTTTGATTCTAATGAGGCTATGTTAGCTAAAATTCAGGCTGGTGGTGGCGCTGACTATAGCATTATTTATCCTTCTGATTATATGGTCAGACAAATGTTAGAGTTGGGTTTGTTAAGGGAATTAGACCGCGATCGTTTGAGTGGTTTAAATAATTTAATGCCCCAATTTAAAAACCCTGAATACGATCCAGGCAACCGTCATAGCGTACCTATTAGTTGGGGAACAACTGGGTTAGTTTATAATAGCAAAAAACTCGCAAAGGCTCCAGAAGATTGGGATTATTTGTGGCAAAATCAACAAATATTAGCTAAACGCATGACTCTGATGGATGATGTGCGAGAAGTGATGGGAGCAACCTTGCGAAGTCTAGGTTATTCTTACAATTCAACTAATCCCCAAGAAGTGAAACAAGCTTATGAGAAATTGAAGGTTTTGAAACCTGCGATCGCATCTTTTACAACCGATGCCTGGAAAGAACAAATATTAGCAGGAGACTTATTAATCGCGATGGGTTATTCATCAGACGCAATGGAAGTGATGGAAGAAAAATCTGATTTAAAATATGTAATTCCCCGCAGTGGAACATCCCTGTGGACAGATACAATGGTAATTCCCAAAAATGCACCTAATCCTGATGCAGCTTATGCTTGGATTAGTTTTATGTTAGAACCTTCCGTAGCTGCATTAGTTACAGAAACCCTAAACTTTGCCACACCAAATAATACTGCGATGAAACAATTACCAGAAAAAGTCGCCAAAAATCCCACCTTATTTCCCTTGGAATCAGTGTTAACAAAAGCTGAAAGAATCGAGCCTCTGGGTAAATTTAGCGAAGTTTACGATAATTACTGGACTCAACTAAGAAGCAGTTAAAATTGCTAATCCAAAATTAAAAATCTCAACTCTAAAATTGAACTGTGTCTACTCAAATTCCTTCTGTAAATCCTAGTTCTAATCCCCCTGTTCCCGCAAAAAATCCTAGTGGAAAACTTGGTCAACGTTGGTGGGAACCTCTAGTACTTCTTGGCCCTTCTGGGTTATGGTTATTACTGTTATTAGTACTTCCAACCCTAGTAATTTTTGAATTAAGTTTAGTTCCGGGAATTAAACCCGGACAGGTAGTAAATCCTTCAGGAATAGCCAACTATATTCAAGCATTTCAACCAGTATATCTGAGGGTGATTTGGCGATCGCTCTATTTAGCCTTTGGAACCACAATAATTTGTCTACTTTTAGGATTTCCTGTAGCTTATTGGATTGCTTTATTAAGTCCAAAAAGATGGCGTAACTTAATTTTAGTCGCCTTTGTTTTACCCTTGTGGACTTCTTCTTTGTTAAGAACTTATGCCTGGATTACCATTTTACGCCGCAGTGGAGTTTTAAATACAATCCTGGGTAATATTGGTCTTCCCCCATTAGATATTCTTTACACCGATATCGCAGTTCTTATCGGTATGAGTTACGGATTATTGCCATATATGGTATTAATTTTGTATGCTTCTTTAGAAAAATTAGACCGCAGATTATTAGAAGCAGCAGCCGACTTAGGCGCAAATCCCATTCAGACATTTTCTAAAGTTACAATACCGCAAAGTTTACCAGGAATTGCGGCTGGTTCTTTGCTAGTTTTTATTACTGGATTAGGCGATTTTGTCGATCCAGAATTGTTAGGTGGTGCTTCTAGTATGACCGTTTCTCGGCTGATTTATAACCAATTTTTAGGGGCAACACAAAATTGGGGATTTGGTTCAGCATTGAGTATGTTATTAATTATGGCAGTTAGTATTGCGATCGCCCTTTTAATCAGATTTGGTGAAACAACTCCTCAGCGTTAGGGACTGGGGATTGGGGACTGGGGACTGGGGACTAGGGATTGGTTTTTGGAGACAGGCTTATGGCACAAAATCAGGCAGTTACTTCTAAAAGTTCCGAACTCTATGAAACTGATTAATCCTCAGACCGAATTCGATACTCCTTGGAAAGATATTTTACAAGCCTATTTTGAGGAATTTATATTATTCTTTTTCCCGGAAGCTCATCAAGAAATCGATTGGACGCGCCCCCCGGAATTTCTAGATAAGGAACTACAACAAGTAGTAAGAGATGCGGAATTAGGGCGGAGATTAGTTGATAAACTGGTAAAGATTTATCTTAAAAATGGTTCAGAAGTTTGGGTTTTGCTTCATGTAGAAGTGCAGAGTCAAGAAGAATCGGACTTTGCCGAGAGGATGTTTACTTATAATTATCGGATATACGATCGCTACAAGAAGTCAGTAGCTTCTCTAGCCGTATTAGGTGACGAGCGAAAAAACTGGCGACCCGAACAATTCGGCTATGAATTATTTGGATGCGAAATCAGATTCAGATTTCCCGTAGTGAAATTGCTCGACTACCAACAACAATGGTCGGCGTTACAAGAAAACCGCAACCCCTTTGCTACCGTAGTAATGGCTCACTTGAAAGCTCTGGAAACCCGCGATAATAGAACCCAACGTAAAGAGTGGAAATTAGCTTTAACTAGACGGTTGTACGAACAAGGTTATGAACGGAAAGATATCATAAATCTATTCCAGTTTATAGACTGGATAATGAGCCTCCCACAAGAATTAGATCGAGAGTTTTGGCAAGAAGTAATTCAATTAGAAGGAGAAAGACGTATGCCGTATATCACCAGCGTTGAAAGATTCGGAATTGAAAAGGGTATTCAGCAAAGCCGACAACAGATGAAACAGATACTTTTAGAGAGTATTGAATTAGGGTTAGAGTTAAAATTTGGTGAGAGTGGATTAAGCTTGTTACCAGAAATTTCCCTTCTAGAAGATGTAGAGCAATTAAGAGCGATTCACACTGCTTTGAGAACGGCGAATACAGTAGAGGAGTTGCGGCTAATTTATCAGCAATAGTCGTAAAATATTGCTGTTTTGTTGGTAGAAAGAAAGGGAGCATCCCAAATGTGTAAATTGCCCCTCAGACTGGAAGTCTGGGGCTATATAAACCAAGTCCGCCTGCGCGGACTAATATATCTAGCCTGCGGAGGCAGGCTTTGTTTGTGTAGCCGCGATTTCTAATCGCCCGGTATTTTTGCTTTTTGAATTAGGGGAACATTCCCTTTTTAATGAACCACGAAGACACGAAGGACACGAAGGAAAGAGAAGGAAAGAGGTTTTTTTGGTGTGTTATGGTTGCGCGTAACACAGGATACGAATTTCGGTGCAAAATCTAAGAATGGAGAAAGAACGCTCAATCCGGTAAATTAGAAAGTTGTGAAGCACGAAACAGACGACGGGCTAATGCCTAAACTACAGTCCCAGGAAAAACCCCGCTTTTATTGGCAGTTACTTTTCTCGCTGCTAATGTTTGTTTATATGTACTTACCCATCCTGGTACTAGCTTTTTTCAGTTTTAACGAATCTCGCTTTAGTGCTAGTTGGGAAGGTTTTACGCTGAAATGGTATCAACAGCTGTTTCGAGACCAGCGGATTCTCTCAGCTTTACAGAATAGCTTGATTGTAGCTGCTTCTGCGGTGGGGATTGCGGCAGTGATCGGAACGCTGATGGCTGTAGGTTTGGCGCGGTATCGCTTTCGGGGAAAGAGTTTGTATCGAGGGGTTTCTTACCTGCCTTTGATTATTCCAGATATTGCGATCGCAGTCGCCACCCTAGTCTTCCTCGCCGTCGTCCAAATCCGCCTCAGCATTTGGACTATCGTCGCCGCCCACGTCGTCTTCTGTCTCGCCTACGTCGGACTAGTTGTGTCTACCCGCCTCGCCGACTTAAACCCCCACCTAGAAGAAGCAGCACTCGACTTAGGCGCAACACCCAGACAAGCATTCTTAAAAGTATTATTACCCGAACTCATGCCCGGAATCATCTCCGGCTGTCTCCTCGCCTTCGTCCTCAGTTTAGATGACTTCCTGATTGCTAGTTTTACCGCAGGTAGCGGCGCAACTACCTTACCAATGGAAATTTTTAGCCGCATTCGTACAGGTGTCAAACCCGATATTAACGCCCTCAGCGTCATCCTAATGTTAATTTCTGGTGTAGTTTTCTTCCTCGCTGAATCTATCCGTTACCAAAGTGCGGAAAAACGGTTAAAGCAATGAAGTAACTGATTTAAAAGAAAGGGGAAATGTAAATGCAGGCAGTGGAGTTTCAAGCGATCGTAAAAGAAGGAAAAATTCAAATTCCTGATGAATACAAACAGGAATTACAAGATGATGAGCAAGTAAAAGTAATAAATTTGATTAACAACAAACAGCAGCGAAATTGGAAAATTATGGATAAGTTAGCCAAAAATCCAATTAGCGTTAAAGGACACAAACAACTAACACGAGATGAAATTCACGATCAGGAGCCCCCCAAATGTGTAAATTGCCCCTCAGACTGGAAGTCTGGGGCTATACAAACCAAGTCCGCCTGCGCGGACTTTTAGCCTGCGGAGGCAGGCTTTGTCTGTGTAGCCGCGATTTCTAATCGCCTGGTATTTTGGCAAAATTGGGATGCTACCTTCACGATCGCAGTCTTTCACGATCGCAGTCTATAGAGTGATAAAGTCATTTTTATGGAAACTAACACGCTAAATTTAAAACAACTTTATGAAAATGAGTACGATCGCTGGTTAACAGAAATAATTAAACAACTCAAAAATCGCGATCTGGAAAACTTAGATTATGACAATTTAATTGAGGAGTTGGAAGCATTGGGACGCAGCGAAAGAAATGCTGTTAAAAGTTTGCTATTACAGATTATTATTCATCTAATGTTGTATCAATTTTGGCAATTAGAGAAAGAGATAAACGCAAATCACTGGGCGGCAGAGATTATTACTTTTAGGGTTCAGTTAGAAGATAAACTTACCACTAATTTACAAAATTATTTAGCAGATGAATTGCCCAAAATCTACCAAAATGCTTTATTGATTGTCCATAAAAAAACTCAACTTACTTCTCTGCCCGAACAATGTCCTTATTCTCTTGACCAATTACTTGATAAAAATTGGTTTCCCAATTAGTAATTAACATAATAAAAAACGGGGCTAGAATTAACTAACCCTGTTTTGATTGTTTGATTTGATCCCCCTAAATCCCCCTTAATAAGGGGGACTTTGAAAGGTAATAAGGCGGACTTTGAAAAGAGTTCTCTTCTTTGTAAGAGGGAGTTTAAAAGGAGTTCCCCCCTTGGTAAGGGGGGTTAGGGGGGATCAAATTAGCGATTCGCAAACACCCATTAAATCAGTTTCAAATTGGGATATTCTGCAATCATGTCATCAGAAGAGAGAGTATCGCCTTCTGCTTGGGGAGTCCAGAGAACTTCCATTGCTAATAATTTATCCCCAGGAATACCACCAAACTGACGCAAAGCTTGACGCAAATCTTCTGAACTATTCACTTTTGGTAATTCAACTTTGCCCAAGGTAGCTGCTAACAGAGTCACTACAATATATTCACCTGACTCTTGCTGCGTTTCTACTAAAGCAGCTGAAGTTTCACCAGCTGGTAAAGCAGCATTTGGAGTAGCTTGCTTCAGCAGATTATTCATATTAGAAAGAGTTTCAGAAGTAAACTTACTCCGTTCTGCTAAAGAAAAGCGATTAAATTGAGCTTCTGCACCAGCTAAACGTGCTTGTTGACTTTCCGCACCTGCATAAACCCAGTATTCGGGATGACGCAATAATGCTAATGTAGCTTCTTGTACCACTTCGGCGCGACCTTCAGGGGAACCAGTATCAGCTTTTTCGGCAATTTGATTTAGTTCAGTTTGCAGAGTCCGCGCACCCGCCAACAAACCAACCTGTAACTTGGCTACAGAAACAGTCGGGTTGCTGGAATATCCTAACTCTTCAGATTCACCAGCGTTAACACGACGGAAGGTTTGTACTAAAAAGTTAGCCAAAGTTAAGAAAATGATGATGGTAAATAAACCACCAAAACCGCCCCCAAATCCAAAAAATGGAATTAGGAAAGGAAAACCGAAACCGCCTCCACCATAAGGATAGTACCCGCCAGAAGGCCCAGGTGCATAACTGCGAGGAGGAGAATAAGTGCGGCTAGGAGCACCAAAAGAACCACCACCAATGCGCCCACCAGTACGGGCGGCTAAAGCCCCATCAGCGTGACCAAGTGCTAAGGTAAGCACTAGACCAAGAACAATGACAGGTTTAACAAGTGGTTTGATAGCTGAAAGTAATTTTTTGTACATATAACCCAGCCTCTTGAAAAGCTTTCATCTCAAAGAAATACTTTAACGTTTGTAGTAACGACTTCAGTCGTTCTTATTCACAACTTTAGTCATTTTCTACAGCTTCTTTGATTAATCACTTTTTTGTTACAACTTCTTTACACTCTTCTAATTTATCGCTTTCTCTCTTTCCTGGGCAGCTATCTGGGGGTGTATTGCTGGGTAGATTACCGTACCGTAGGGGCAAAGAATCTTTTTTACCGTTTTCGATCGTCTGCTGCATAAAGTCAAGACAGTTCAACTACGGATAAATTCGATGTCCAGTTCACCAGTCCATCAGAGTTTACCGCTTACAAGAATGGACAAGCTTATCGATTTGCAGTGCTTCAACGTCAATAACTTCTCACAACTTTAATATATATATCCAGAATTAAAGGTGCATTAACTGAAAACCTTGTAGAGACATTATATATAACGTCTCTACAAGGTTTTTTGGAGATGTCAATAAATAGTGGAACTTACTGTATCCCCTGTTTCTTTACCCACCACCAACGATCAAAGAGTGCCAGGATCAGCATAAAAGCTTAAAACTCGGTCATCATAATTCATGTTTTTGCTCAAAATTTTGTTCTTACGATTCCTGGGAGTTTGGTTTCCTCTTTGGAGAAATAACTTGCCGATCGAAAGGATTAATCTTCTGAGAATCCGGTTCATTTGGAGAATCATAGATAATGTATTGAGTCGGATAGAGAATAATACCTTGACTGAGAAACTCATCTAGAATTTGTTTTCTCACCGCACTACCTGTTTTAACTATGCTAGGGGTATGGGTAGCATATTTCAACAGATAAGTCATGCAGTTATGCTTGAAAGCGGAGCTTAAGATGAGAGGCTCTGGTTCCTGTACCACATTTGGTACTTTACGAGAGGCGTTCCTCAAAATTTCGTACACTTGCTGAGATGGAACATTAGCAGGAACGTCAACTTCTACAATCCATAGCGGTGCAGGATAGATGTTATCTCTTGGGTTAGGCTGAGGATTAGTTCTGTAGTTAAGCACGTTACTACTTAAAATCGTTGAATTGGGAATACTTACTATCTGATTCTCGTAATTGAGAAGTCGAGTCACAAATAAACCTCTTTCAATCACGGTTCCCCATAGTTCGCCGATTAGAATATCATCATTAATCCTAAATGCGCGGGTGTAGGTTAACAGAATACCAGCAATAATATTGGCAACTGCTGTACTAGAACCAATTGAAAGCAGTACACCGATGAAGATGGAAATTCCTTGGAATGCACCACTATTTGACCCAGGAAGATAAGGAAAGGCAATCACCCCACAAAGAGCAATTGTTAAAAATTGAATAATTCGTTGCGAAGGAGCCGCCCATTCTGGATCAAAATCTGGTATGACTAGATTTCCTGCTTCAATTTCCCCAAAAATGAACCGAATAAATTTGATCGAATAATAAGCTGTGAAAAACAAAATAATCAGGAAAATTAAGTTGGGTATGTAATTGACAAATCCCAAAACCACCTGGCTAATTGCGTTAAATATGGAGGTAAAAATTATGGAGGCTATAGGTTGAGTCTGGGGAAAAAAGGAAAGAACAGCGTTAACATAAAACAGCGCGATCGACCCTAGAATGACAAATCGGCTGAAGGTAATTACCCGCATTAAGAATTGAGTAATTTGTTCCGGGCGAAGTACCTCTTTACTACCAATGCGAATAGTTTTAGTATTATATTTTGCCTGTAATTCGTTCACCTTAGTCGGAAGAAAACGGAAGAACTTATTGATTAAATTCCAACTAATAACCAGCAATAGGGTTGCCACTCCTGCCTCTAGTAAGCCTAGAATCAACTGTTTAAAGACCTCGCTATTGAGGAAGTTCATCACATTGCTGTTGAGGGAATCAAAAAACGAGATTTGAACTAGTATGTTCCCATGTGTTAATGCTATGATTCCTTGATTAACTGGTTCTGGTAAACCTTGATTTATCACAGTTGCACTGACTAAAGGGGCGATCGCTAATATAATTATTGCCATTAACAAAAGGCTGATAAAACGTTTAGTTTTACAGGAAAGCCGGGGTTTCATCATATCTCTCTATTGATAATTGAGGTTTTCAGTCTTAAATTCTTTCTAGATATAATACCATAAATAATTCCTGGTTAAAAATTTATCGGTTTAATTCAAAATTATGAAAAGTTTTGGGCGAATGTAATTGGCTACTACATACGCAAAGTTCACGCAGGTGGACTAACAGAAAATCAAAGTTTTTCGTAGGTGGGTAAAGTCTCGTGTAGCCGCGACTTCTGGTTGCCAAGGCTTTTCAAACGGGAGCATCCCAAATGTGTAAATTGCCCCTCAGACTGGAAGTCTGGGGCTATACAAACCAAGTCCGCCTGCGCGGACTTTTAGCCTGCGGAGGCAGGCTTTGTCTGTGTAGCCGCGATTTCTAATCGCTTGTATTTTTGCAAAATTGGGATGCTCCCTTTCAAACAACCTCTTAGACTTGAGAATGTCAACCACCGCCAACGATCGTAACTACTTCCAATTTATCGCCCTCTCTCACCTCTGTTTCTGTCCAAAATTGCCGATGCAGAATCTCTCCGTTATACTCTACGGCGACTAAACGGGGATTAAAACCCAAATGCGTTAATAAGTCGGGAATTAGCATTTGGGAAGGACAATTACGGTTTTCGCCGTTTACCTGTAGGGTGATTTCATTAGACATGAGATTGGGCTAAGTGCGATCGATAAATTACATAATGCTTGTAGTAGAGACGTTGTATACAACGTCTCTACATCTTTAGTCTCTACATTTTAAGGTTCTAGTTGTGAGATTGGGCTAGGTGCGATCGAAAATTACGCAGAGTTTGCACGCGAGTTAACTGAGAAATAAAGTACTGAGTTACTAAAGTTGGCTGTTCTGCTTGCATGATTGCTCTAACTACAGCAATTCTATCTGCTCCTGCTGAGAGTACATCATTTAAGTTACTCGGATCGATTCCACCAATAGCAAACCAAGGAATAGTCGCGTTTTGGGCAGCATAACGGACATATTCTAAACCTGTGGCAGCTTTTTCGACTTTGGTGGGAGTAGCGTAAACTGGCCCTACTCCAATATAATCTGCTCCTTCTGCGATCGCACGCTGCATTTCCTCTGGATTTGTGGTAGAACGTCCAATAATCCGATGTGGGCCAAGTAACTGTCTGGCTGTGGCAATTGGCATATCTTGCTGTCCCAAATGTACCCCATCTGCATCTACCGCGATCGCCAAATCTACGCGATCGTTCACAATAAACAAAGCTTCGTAATGATGGCAAAGTTTACGTAATCTAGCCGCAATTTCCAACCGGACATCATCATTCGCCGTTTTATCCCGGTACTGTACCAGCGTTAACCCACCTTCTAGGGCAGCTTCCACGATCGCAAACAAATGTTCTGACGCAGAAGTTACCAAATACAACGAACTCTGCAACAATTTTTGTTGTCGTTGATAACCTAACAAATTCGTCTCTAAAACATAAACCCGATAACGCATTTGCTTAAACGCGCTTCCCATCTCCGCTAAATAAAGCTTGCCGTACTCTTCTATAACTCGCAGTGCTTCTTGTACCCGACAAAGATTGGCTTGTAAAAGTTGCCCAATACTACCACGAGTTTCTTCTTGGGGATGAGTTAACTCAGTTCCCACATCTCCCAAAGTATTGCGAAACGCCCGTAACTCTGGGGTATGCCATTTAGCAATTTCTTGACGTAGCTGCTTGCATTCTGCTGCCAACTCGCTACTATTAAGACCAAACCGACACCATTCCTCAACAATTCTTAAACCTTCTCTAGCGCGGTCTAAATTAGCATCTAAAATACGACATAACGCAGGCTGCGCTTGTAAAGGTAACTCACCTAATAATAACTTGGGGCGATCGACCATTGTCACAACTCCATTTAGTTCATTAATCCTAACAAGAAGCTTCGCCTTCAACTTGTTACCGTCAAAAATTAGTCGGTTGGGGTGCAGACAAAACATAATTTTCTCATTTCTACCAGAAGAATTAGACTCCTTTAAGCGATTAAATTTTGCTTTAACTGGTAGACCTGAGATTTGCAGTTTAATCTTTAGTACTCTCTGAAATTTTAGGAGGACAGCTAGCTGTGAATTTACCACGTCACTGTCAATATTCAGCAAAACCTCCCATAAAGTTTTTCAATGGCTATTTAGCAGCTAATTTTAAGCCAGTAAATGTTAAGCACTCGCTGAAAGTCAGTTTAGGATTTGCTACTACAGTCCTGCTTTGTTGGGAAAATGCCGGGGTGTTTGCTTTGCCACCACAGCAGCAAGTAATTGAAAGTTTCCCAATTTCACAAGCAGAGTCAACCATGACTCAACTGCTGGTTAACCCGATCGCAGGTAATGATACCACTGGAGACGGTAGCGATCGCGCACCCTTCAAAACAATTTCCCAAGCCTTAAAAGTTGCCAGAGAAAACACCGTCATTTACCTTGCTCCCGGAACTTACAGCAACCAAAATGGCGAATCTTTTCCTCTACAATTAAAACCGGGCATTACTCTTCAAGGAGACCCCCAAAGCAAAGGTCGCGCTGTCATTATTAAAGGTGGTGGATTATTCATTAGTCCAACTTTCGCCCGTCAAAATGTTACCATCCTTGCTGCTACCAAATCAGGAATTGCTGGAGTCACAGTTACAAACCCGAACCGCAGAGGTTACGGAATTTGGATAGAATCTACTAACCCAGTAATCGCAGATTGTACCTTTGTTGGCAATACTCACGATGGAATTTCTGTAGCAGGTAATAGTGCCCCTTTAATTCGCAACAATTACTTCGCTAATAATGGAGCAAATGGCATAACTATTTACGGTTCGTCTCGTCCCGAAGTCAGGGAAAATGTCTTTGAAAGAACTGGATTTGGTATTAATATTGGTCACAATGCCACACCCTTAATCGCAGATAATCGCATCTCCCAAAATACAGACGGAATTGTTATCCAAGGTAAAGCCAAACCAATTTTACGTCGTAATACGATCGAAAGTAACACACGAGATGGTGTAATTGCTTTAACTGAAACTGTTCCAGATTTGGGAACTGCTCAAGACCCAGGTGGTAATATTATCCGTAACAATGGTCGCTATGAAATTAATGCCAGCACTGCAATACAAACAATTTCCGTCTATGGAAATCAATTAACTAGTAGGCGATTAATTGGACGCATTGATTTAGATGGTAATTTAGTTCAAGTTAGCACCACTCGAAGCAGTTCCCCAGTAGCACTTGCCAATGATGGCACAGGTATACAAATTCCCGTTCCCGCACCAGCTGTGAAAAAACGCCCTGCACGTCGTAACAGAAGGGCAAGGGCTGTTACCAGAAGGCGGGTAGCAAAACAACGTCGTACCACTGTCGTCGCTGCCAGAAGTACTCCAACACCAACGGTAATACCAATTCCAGTACCAACACCAGAACAGACGGGACTTCCTCAAGCTGGAATTCAACCCGGTGTTTTACCAAATACTAATACGACATTTTCTCAGGTAAATGCTAACAGTTTGCCAAGCCAAACTTTGGGGCAAACTAATCAAGCTAGTACAGCATTAGGTGTGCGTTACCGTGTAGTGGTGGAAGTGCGAACTTTGGAGGAACAAAAAAGACTTTTATCTTTAGTTCCAAGTGCTTTTCGCACTATTTCTGAGGGTAAAGTAGTCATGCAAGTGGGGGCTTTTAGCGATCGCACTCAAGCCGAAGAAATGCTAGAAAAAATTAATAGCAACGATTTGTTAGGTACGATCGAAGAGATTGATTGAGCAGAGGCACATAGGAGATGGGGGGATGGGGAGATGGGGAGATGGGGAGATGGGGAGATGGGGGGATGGGGGGATGGGGAGATGGGGGGATGGGGGGATGGGGAGATGGGGAGATGGGGGGATGGGGAGATGTCTGGAGCTAGAAATTCCCCCCACCCCCCTACCTCCCCACCCCCCCACTTCTTCCTAGCACCAAGTCCCTGTAAAAACCTTAGTCGCTGGGCCAGTCATGTAAACTCGCTGTTCGACTTCTGACCATTGAATTTCCAAAGGGCCTCCGGGTAATTCTACTGTAGCTTGCCGATCGCAATTCCCCGTCAACACCCCCGCTACCAAAGCCGCACAAGCACCAGTACCACAAGCCATTGTTGCACCAGCACCCCGTTCCCAAACCAACATTTTTAAATAATTTCGGTTAACTACTTGAATAAATTCCGTATTTGTGCGTTGGGGAAAAACTGAATGATGCTCGAATTTTGGGCCAATTTCTGCCAAAGGAATTGCTGTCAGATCGTCTACAAAAGTAATACAGTGAGGATTTCCCATACTCACACAAGTCACATTCCAAGTTTCTCCTGCCACTTCCAAAGGTTGATTAATTACCTTTTCCTCAGCAGCAGTCAAAGTTGTGGGAATTTCCTGCGCCAACAGTCGGGGTACACCCATATCTACTGTAATTTGACCATTAGGACGCAATTCTGGCGACATTACGCCACCTAAAGTATGAATGCGATAGCGCAGCGATTCGGTAGAGCGACCTTCCAAATCAGCGATAAACTTAGCTAAACAGCGGATACCATTGCCACACATTTCCGGTTCAGAACCATCAGAATTAAAAATCCTCATGCTATAATCTGTGTCTTCTTGTCCCGGTAAAACAAAGATTACCCCATCTGCACCGATTCCGAAATGGCGATCGCACCACTTAATCGCCTCTTGGGGTGTTAACATTGGCTGGGACGAAGCCCGATTATCAATCAAAATGAAATCATTTCCTAAACCCTGGTACTTAGTAAACTCAATTGCCATTACAATTACCTTTGTCCTTTGTTATTTGTCCTTTGTCATTCGTCTTTTGTCATCTGGATAAATTCTTCCACAATGACCGATGAATGATGATTAATTACCAACGATCGATTAAATATGACTAGTGCATTTGATACTAATTTACCTAGTGTACGGCAAGTTCAATCAATTATTAAAGCTCAAAAACGAGTTGAGCTAAAGTTGTTAACTGGAGAAGTTCTCGGTGGAATCCTGCGTTGGCAAGACCAAAATTGTATTGCTATTATCGACGATAGTAATCAACAAACTTTAGTTTGGCGACAATCAATAGCTTATCTGAAAGCTTTTGATTAGAAACTAATAGGTTCGTTTAATAATTATGAGTTTTGAGTTATGAGTTTTAAGTTAATAATTCAAAACTCATAACTCATAACTATTAACAAATAGAAGGATTAAAGTCTTCACAACGAACCAAGTTTATTAACCTAAAATTTCAAGGTTCTCGCCAATTATCCATCGGTAAATATTCCCGTAAAGCTTGAATTTCTGCGGCTTGAACTATTGGAACAATTGGGATAGGTGGTTTCTCTTCTGGCATGAGAGATTTTTGTAGTAAATTTAGTGGATGATAGCCACCACAAAGTAAAATTCTATCACCAACTTGTAGTTCGATATCGTCTTCTGGATCGCGGATAAACTTACCTTCGTGACGAATTGCGATCGCTTTTATCCCATACTGTCGCTGAATATCCAAATCTGCCAAAGTTTTACCCGCAAAAGGACTATTTTCTGGGACTAAAATCCATTGACAAGAAGGGGCTCTTTTTGCTGGAATAGCTGCCTTACCTTTTGCCAAATCATCCAAAGCAGCTAACTCCTCAGCTTCTCCTACAACTAATAAGCGATCGCCTTCCTCAATAGTAGTAGAAACATCTGGATAATCAACTTCTTCTCCACTAGCACGGCGAATTGCCATTAAGTTTACTCCAGCTAAATTCCGCAAATCTGCTTCGGCTAAATTCATTCCCGACAAAGGAGAATTTGCAGGTAAAGAATACCAGCGACTATTCATATCTTGAGTTGCCAATTCTAACTCGCGGGAGACTTGAGAAGCCGATCGTTGTGGACGTAATTCCAAATAGTGATGTTTGCGAATTTCCTGCGATCGTTGTTGAATAGTTGCTAAACTCATTCCCATGCGATTTAACAAATGACTAACTAATTCTAAGCTTGCCTCAAACTCAGGTTGTACCACCTCCTTTGCCCCCAATTGATAAAGTAATTCGATATCTTTATCCTTATTTGCACGAACTACCACATCTAAATCTGGCGATAATTCTAAAGCACGACGCAAAGCATTTCTAGTACTCATTGCATCAGGAAGACATATTCCCATTCCCTTTGCTTGCGCTACTCCAGCAGTTTGTAAAACGTGCAAACTTGCTGCATTACCATAAACATAAGAAATCCCAGCTTCTCGTAATTGTTGAATTTTGCTTTCCGACTGATCGATAACAACTACCGGATAACCATGTTGCTGAACTTGTTGAACTAAATTTCGTCCAACTCTGCCATAACCACAAATTACCACATGATTTTGTAAAGGCAATTCCGGCGCAACATCTAAAGGTAAATCAGTTGGATCGAGAAGGTTTTTCAACCAAGGAATTTCAAATAATTGAGGTACTAAACGCATCACAAAGGGAGTTAAAACCAAAGTTACCGCAGTCGTACCTAAAATTAACAGATAAACCCGTCGAGAAACTAACCCTAAAACTTGACCTTCACTAGCTAAAACAAAGGAAAATTCTCCAATTTGTGCTAATCCCAATCCAGCAATAACAGCTGTTTTCCAAGAATAGCGAAATAATCTAACTATAGGAGTAACAATTAAGAATTTTCCTAAAAATACTAACGCTACCAATCCGAGAATTAACTCTAGATTATTCCAGAGAAAAACCGGATCGATTAACATTCCGATCGAAGCGAAAAACAAAGTAGCAAAAATGTCTCGTACTGGTTCAACATAAGTCAGAGTTTGATCGGCATATTCCACTTCGGAAATCATTAAACCAGCGACAAATGCACCCATTTCGATCGACAAACCTAAATACTCAGTAAATAAAGCAATTCCTAAACATAAAGCCACCACACCCAATAAAAATAATTCTTTGCTTTCAGTGCGTGCCAAAAACCGCAGCAAAGGTGGAATTAACCAAATCCCAACCGCAACTGCACCCGCTGCAAATAAGCCAATTCTTAACAAAGCAAATAATACAGCTTTTCCAATTACTTCTGCTGGTTGGTCAAGGGCAGGCAAAACTGCTAACATCAACCCCAATGCTAAGTCTTGAATTACCAAAATTCCTAACAATACTTGACCGTGAGGAGTTTCGGTTTCGTTCCTTTCCATCAAACATTTTAAGACTACCGCAGTGGAAGAAAGGGAAAGAATTGCTCCTAAAAATACGCCTTTGGCTGGTAAAGTAGCCCAAGCGCCAGTAATTCCACAAACTATAACCGTAACTAAAATTGTCAGGACAATTTGTAGTCCCCCGCCTCCAAGAGCAATTTTTTGTACTTTCCTGAGTTCTGCGAATGAAAATTCGACTCCCAAAGCGAACAGGAGGAATGCTACCCCAAATTGAGCCAGAGTTTCTACTTGAATTACTTCTTTAATTAATCCTAGTCCGGCTGGCCCAACAACCATGCCTCCTAATAAATAGCCCAACAACACAGGCTGTCTTAGTATTGCGGCTAACAGCCCTCCAAACGCAGCCGCACCGAGAACTAATACTAAATCAACAATTAGCCTAAAGTCTTCTTGCACAAGTTTTCTGAAAAAAGTATTAAGGTATATTAATTTAGAATACAAACTTTTGTCCGAATAGGGGAAGAGAGTTTAGGGAGTTTTGAGTTCTGAGTTTTGAGTTTTGAGTTAAATTTCCCTTGTCCCCTTGTCCCCTTGTCCCCTTGCCTATTGGCATTGTTCATGATTAGCGGTAGCCTTACTCCCAGTGGGAACTGTAGTAGGACTCATGATGATGAATAAAATTAAGGGAATCTCTTCTGCCTTCTGCCTTGTGCTTTCTGCCTTCAAAAAGCCTTTTGTCTTATTTATCCTGACTGCGGCGATTTTATTTTTAGCTGCACCTGCGATCGCCCAAAGAGTACAGCTATCGCCAGCTAATCCCAAGTTGGGCGATACCATTTCGGTGGTAATTCAGGACGCATCTAAACAAGGGTCAAAACCGACGGTGAGGATGGATGATAGGGCTTATCCGATGTTTGCGATCGCTCCGACTACCTATCGAGCATTTTTGCCGACTACGCCACTGGATAAACCGGGAATTCGCCAAATTCAAGTGCAGGTAGATGGACAGGTAGAAAATCTGTCGGTGAATGTGGGCGATCGCACTTTCCCCGTCCAACGCATTCGCATTGCTTCCAGCCGCAGCGGAGGACTAGAACCTACTCAACATGAATTAGACCGAGTAGCTGCTTTTCGCCAACTAGTCACCCCGGAAAAATATTGGAACGGTCCCTTTATGCCACCGAGTCGCGCAAGACGCAGCACTGGATATGGAGTGCGGCGTTACTACAATGGCGTGTTTGCTAAAGACTACTACCATCGCGGGTTAGATTTTGCTGGCGCTCAAGGTTCGCCAGTAGTTGCTCCAGCACCTGGTAAAGTGGCTTTGGTAGGAAAACTTGCTGAAGGTTTCCGGTTGCATGGGAATACAATTGGCATCGATCACGGTCAAGGAGTAACCAGCGTGTTTCTACATTTGAGCCGAATTGACGTTCAAGAAGGAGATCTGGTAAAAACAGGTCAAGTTATTGGCGCGATCGGTTCTACTGGTGCATCAACTGGCCCTCATTTACACTGGGGTTTGTATGTCAATGGCAAATCGATCGATCCCGCACCTTGGTTGGCTCAAACAATGGAATAGAAATATATTTGAGATTGTTTCCTGTTTCCTTGACTCAGCAAAATGTCCAATCTTAGACCGATCGCCTAATATTTGTTAAGACAAAGACTTGATTAATTCCCGGAATTAGAACCAAAATGGAGTAAAGATGAAAATCCTGGCATTAATTTCAGGAAATACTCAATTGTTTATTCAATCAGTTAAAAAAAACAAACTATTGAAAATACACTTGAGTGATTAGGTCAGGGTGAGGCAATATTGAGAAAAAATAAGCTCGTCTAGCAGTGCCTTGGGGAGCCATAGAGAAATTTATGAGTATTGAAAAAATAGTTGAGCAAGCGTTACAGGATGGTTATCTAACACCAGCAATGGAAGCGGAAGTGGCAAGAATCTGCGACACCGCCTCTGAGCTTTCCATTGAAGAGTACATGGCGCTAGACCGACTGATGGGATCGTTACTAACTGGCGAAGTGGTGGCAGTACCGCGCAAACAGTTTATTAATGTGATGGAAGAGTTGGTGCTTACAGAAGCGATCGCTCGCGTAGCCGAAATAGAAGCTAGTAGCGATCGAGTATTGGATGTAGGTGATATCGCAGCTTATGCCTTAAACCGATTACCACCCCTCTACGCCACCACTGAAGAAGGTGCAACCTATCAACGTAAACGGGCAAAGGAAGAACTACAAGAAATTATCGCTCAACAAGTTGGGGAAGCCATTTCCCGGAACATCGCTAAACCAGAAATAGACCCCAGTAGACAATTACTCGGTAAAGGTTCAAAAACTGATGTCGTCAAGCAGGTAAGCTCTTTACTACAAGCTTACGCTCCCAACTTTGAACCTAAATCAGAGAAAGAATCTGAACAAGATCAAAACTAAACAAGTATCACCAGTAAGTGCAGGAACTTCTCAAACAAGATTAGCGTCTTTCGGAATAGGACGTTTTTAATCTGTATCTGTCCATGAGTCAATCAATTCCTGTATCCTGGTCTAGCGCTGAGGTGATGATTCCTCAAACGCAAGTGCAGCCTATAGAAAAGCTCTCTAATTACGATTTGGTTTTGCGCTGCCAAACTGGTCATCGACCGCAACGTGAGGCATTCGCTGAATTGCTGCGTCGATATCAGCCCCATGTGGAGAAGATTTTATATCATCTGGCTCCTGATTGGCAGGACAGAGCAGATTTAGCCCAAGAAGTCTGGATTCGCGTTTATCGCAATATTAAGCGCCTCAATGAACCTGTAAAATTCCAAGGTTGGTTGAGTCGGATTGCGACAAACTTGTTTTATGACGAGTTACGCAAACGCAAGCGCGTTACCCAACCCATATCATTAGATGCACCTCGAATGCTCGATGATGGCGAGATGGATTGGGAAATTGCCGCAGATAATCCTGGCCCAGTAGAAAAATTAAGTACTACTGAGTTTTATGAACAATTGCATCGAGCGATCGCCGATTTACCAGACGTTTTTCGCATTACCATAGTTTTGCGCGAAATAGAAGGCATGGCTTACGAAGAAATTGCCGAAATTACCGGAGTTTCTTTAGGAACAGTGAAATCGCGCATCGCTAGAGCCAGACAAAGGCTCCAGTCCCAATTGCAAAATTATTTAGACAGTTAATAAAACTTCAAAATGGCTTCATAAAAATGGACTCATAGCTCCTATCGGCTGTTTTATGATCCATAGTAGACTAAGCTTTACTCGCCAAAGGGTTTCCTGACCCTCGTGATACGGAAGGATTTAATATGACTCCTGAGTTTGAATCCCAAAACCATAAACAGAATTCCTTTGAGGATTCGCCAGACCCTTGTCAGTGCGCTCGTGATACGGAAAAGCGCGATCGCTTTGAGCTACTTAGCGCCTACCTGGATGGAGAGGTGAGTGCCACAGAGCGCAAACAAGTAGAAAACTGGTTGGAAACCGACCCCAGTACTCAATGCTTATATAAAAGATTACTTAATTTACGTCAAAGATTACGGGGTGTGCCAGTACCAGCTGCCACCCAACCTGTAGATGTCACAGTAGATCGAGTATTTTCTAGTATAGAAAAGCGTCGCCGCAAACCAATTTTAGTTTGGGGAGGAACGGCAATTGCAGCTGCTTTAATTGCTGCTGTATCAGGTATTTTCGGCAACCAAAATGCTTGGTCGCCTCAAATTGCTAGTTCTCCGGCTAAACCTGATTCAGAAGCTTTGACGATCGCTCTGAGCGAACCCGTAATCCAACTACCCCAAGTATCAACTAATACCTACAAATCTCCCCAATCTCCCGCAACTTACCCGCACTCGATTAAATAATTTCGACAAAGGGATTGGGGTAGGGGCAATTCATGAATTGCCCCTACTGGGGACTGGCGACTGGGGAAAATTTAATGACCTGTCCACCAACCGGAAGGGATTAGTACCCCGCCAATTTGTTCAATTTGTTTTAAGGTCATAAAATAAGCCCAAGCTAGACCTAAAGGTTCTGCTTCAGGACTGTAAACTTCTAATTGCTTACGGTTATAAAAATTTTGTTCTGTAGCACGCTGGGGGTCGTGTCCTTCCAATGGGTCGAGATATTGGAGAATATTTTGTGTATTAAAAGTCAGCAAATAACCTTGAACTATTCCTTCGCCTAATATCATTGCTGGATAACCTAGAGGTAAAGCAAACAATTGACCTTTAACAGTAGCTCTGGTTGCTGCTACTACTTTACCACCACAGTAATGTTGATAGTTGGACTCTCCTGGTTTGAGAGTTCCATAAACAAAAACTTTTATTAATTCTAAATCTGGTTGCTGAATCATTCAATTTTGAATTTTGGATTTTTCGCTGTTCAAGATTCAGGTAATATTCCATAGATTGCCAGTAAATCTCTGTCTGAATCTGTAATCTCACCTGGGAAAAAGTTCGGATTTTCTATTTCTTCCCATGAGTAAGGACAGAGTTTGGGAAAAATATCTATTCCGATTCCTGTTTCATCAATAGCTAGGTCAACTCCAGATGAATAAGCGGCATTTTGGGCATCATTTAGGAAAGGTTTTAAGCTGGGATTTTCCCGAATTATATTTTTGATTTCATTTCGCTGTTCTCGAATTGTTCTAATCCAACTTCTCGATCGAGAATTAGGTTGATATTGCCACTTTAACAAATGTCCAAGGAGAATTTTTAATCGATTTACTAACTCTCTTTTTTCCTGTCTACCCAAAGATTCTATTTCCTCAATTAAATTCTCAATATCCAGATTGTCTATATCACGCTGACGCAACAGTTGGACTTGTTTTTGAGTCCAAGCGTAAAAGTCAGTATTATACAAATTGGTGAGTGGAAGGTTCATTCTGTCTTCCTCAAATGGCTTTGTACTCATTTAATCTATATCACGATCGCTATGCGTTACAGTTGTAGCATAAAGCGGATATGTCAAAATATTGAGGCAGAGGCGATACCGCCAAATATAGTAGGAGAATTTAAAGTGGAATCTCGATACAACCCGACAGCAATAGAGGAAAAATGGCAAAAAATTTGGGATGAACAAGGTTTAGACAAAACGCCAACAGAGAAAAACCAACCCAAATTTTACGCATTATCCATGTTTCCCTATCCATCGGGCAACCTGCACATGGGGCACGTCCGTAACTACACAATAACTGACGTGATTGCCAGAGTCCATCGAATGCAGGGTTATCGCGTACTACATCCGATGGGATGGGATGCTTTTGGACTTCCAGCAGAGAACGCCGCCATTAAAAAAGGCATTCATCCGGCGAAATGGACGTATAGTAATATTGACCAAATGCGATCGGAATTAAAACGCCTGGGGTTATCCTACGATTGGGATTGCGAACTCGCCACCTGTTCCCCCAACTACTACAAATGGACGCAGTGGATATTCTTACAATTTCTCCAAGCAGGATTAGCATATCAAAAAGAAGCCGCAGTTAACTGGGACCCGATCGATCAAACAGTTTTAGCAAACGAACAAGTTGACAGCGAAGGACGTTCTTGGCGTTCCGGCGCAATAGTAGAAAAGAAAAAATTGCGTCAATGGTTTCTTAAAATTACCGATTACGCCGAACAATTACTCCAAGATTTAGATAAATTGACAGGTTGGCCTGATAGAGTAAAATCAATGCAAGCTAACTGGATTGGTAAATCTGTAGGTGCTTATTTAGAATTTCCAATTGTCGGAATGGATGAGAAAATTGGTGTATTTACCACTCGTCCAGATACAGTTTATGGTGTTAGTTATGTAGTACTTGCACCCGAACATCCATTAACACCAAAAGTCACCACATCAAAAAATAAAGAAAAAGTCGAAACCTTCATCAAAGAAGTTGCCAATCAAAGCGAATTAGAACGCACTGCGGAAGATAAACCAAAACGGGGAATTCCCACAGGCGGAAAAGCAATTAATCCTTTTACAGGTGAAGAAATTCCCATTTGGATTGCCGATTACGTATTGTATGAATATGGCACAGGTGCGGTAATGGGTGTACCCGCCCATGATACGCGAGATTTCAAATTTGCTACAGAACAAAACTTACCAATTAAAGTAGTAATCACACCCCCAGAAACAAAAGAAAATTCTTCCCAGTCCCCAGGCTTCGACGTGAGCGCTCAGCCGAACGTCCCCAGTCCCCAGTCCCCAGTCCCCGAAGCATACACAGAACCGGGAATTATGATTAATTCCGGTGAGTTTAATGGGATGAATTCCACCGAAGGAAAACAGGCAATTATTGACTTTGCAGAAAAGCAAGGTTTTGGCAAAGCGAGAATCCAATATCGGTTGAGAGATTGGTTAATTTCGCGTCAACGTTATTGGGGTGCGCCAATACCTGTAATTCACTGTCCAAAATGCGGAATTGTACCCGTTCCCGAAGCAGAATTGCCTGTAGTTTTACCCGAAAATGTGGAATTTAGTGGTCGTGGCCCTTCGCCTTTGGCACAATTAGGAGAATGGGTAAATGTGCCATGTCCGAGTTGTGGAACTGCGGCAAAAAGAGAGACTGATACGATGGATACTTTTATCGATTCATCGTGGTATTATTTGCGGTTTACTGATGCGAATAATGAGAAACAGGTGTTTGATTCGGCAAAAACAAATGATTGGATGGCAGTCGATCAATATGTAGGTGGAGTTGAACACGCAATTTTACACTTACTTTATTCTCGCTTTTTTACTAAGGTGTTGCGCGATCGCAAACTCCTCAAATTCGACGAACCATTCAACCGTTTGTTAACACAAGGCATGGTACAAGGATTAACATATACAAATCCCCAAAAATCAGGAAACGCCAAATACATTCCTTCCGCTTTAGTTAATCCCAACGATCCAAAAGATCCAGAAACAGGAGAACCTTTAGAAATCTCCTATCAAACCATGTCTAAATCCAAGTATAACGGCGTAGCGCCAGAAGATGTAATTAACAAATATGGTGCAGACACCGCCAGAATGTTCATTCTTTTCAAAGCGCCACCGGAAAAAGATTTAGAATGGGATGATGCAGACGTTGAAGGACAATTCCGCTTTTTAAATCGCGTTTGGTCTTTGGTGACAGAGTATAGTGAAACTACACCTGCCAAAACCCAAAAAGGCGAATTAAGCAAAGCAGAAAAAGATTTACGTCGCGCCATTCACACCGCAATTGATGAAATTTCCAAAGACTTTGCCGGAGATTACCAATTAAATACAGCGGTTTCTGAGTTGATGAAATTGAGTAACGCACTCAAAGATGCAACTGACAAAAATTCCGCAGTTTATACCGAAGGAATCGAAACTTTAATCTTGCTTTTAGCACCTTTTGCCCCTCACATTGCTGAAGAATTATGGCAGATAATTGGAAATAAAGAATCTGTCCATAAACAAACTTGGCCCAAACTTGATGAATCAGCTTTAGAAGTTGATGAAATCACTTTGGTAATTCAAATTAACGGCAAAACTCGCGGCACAATTGGAGCACCTCCTAATTTAGATAAACAGGAATTAGAAAAATATGCCCGTGAATCTGATGCTGCGAAACGTTACCTTGAGGAAGGAAAAGAACCGAAAAAGGTAATTGTAGTACCAGGAAAATTGGTAAATTTCGTAGTTTAAAACTAGCAACATCATTAGTCATTTGTGGTTAATTCAACAAATGATTAATGATAAATTTTTAAGGAAAATCAAGCCATGACTAGCTTATTAACTAAGTTTCAAACTGACACCTGGGTAACAGCAAATTGGGAAGAATTTCAGCAAGTAATTGCCGAACCAGAGTTTGAGAAAGCTAAGTTTTACTATCACAATGGACAGTTGAGAATTGAAATGGTTCCACTAGGTCACGATCATGCTTGTGATAACACTATTGTTATCTTTGCCATTAGTCTTTTTTGCGGGATTAAAGATATTCTAATCAAAGGTTTAACTAACTGTAGTTATAGGAGAACAGGTATTCAAGAATGTCAACCTGATGCTTCTTATTATGTTGGCGAGAATGCTGATATTGTTCCTTGGGGAACTTCTGTGATTAATTTAGAAACTTATCCACCGCCAGATTTAGTGATTGAAGTTGCGAATACTTCTTTAGCTGATGATATGGGTAATAAACGGTTGCTTTATGAGGATTTGCAGGTTAAAGAATATTGGATTGTTGATGTGAAGAATGTTAGGATTATTGCTTTTAGTATTGCAGATGGTGGAAGTAGAAGAATTACTCAATCTCAAGTGTTAACAGGTTTAGAAATTGCTGTTTTAGAAGAAGCTTTGCGTCGCAGTCGTCAGATGAATCAAAGTCAAGTTTGCGCTTGGTTAATGGCGGAGTTCAAAAAGTAAATTTTTTGAACCGCGAAGACGCGAAGGACGTGAAGGAAGAAAGGAGAGAGAAAAGAGAAGTTTATTAGAATTGCATCCTAACTAAAATCTATCTATATTCTTATCTGCGTTTATCTGCGTTCATCTGCATTCATCTGCGTACTAAAAAAAGCCTTTGCTAATCATCAATTAACAAAGACTTTCTCAACTAATAACTACTGCATTTTGCAGAACTTTCTTTCTCGATCGCGCTCCGGTTCTTGCCAAGAATAAGCGAAATGACTTACAGTATTGATTTGGGGCGCGATTTGGCGAATTGCTTGCATTTGTGCTTCTAATGAGGGACGATTACCAAAAGATTGACCCCAATTTCCGGCGATCGCAGGTCGAATATCAGTACTATTAGGAGCTAAGTTGATTACTCTTTGCAACTCTTGCACAATACAACTGGTAGTTCCACAATCTGCATAAATCATCGGATGCCATTCAATAGTACTCGGAAACCTGTCCCAAGGTTGTACCCGCGAATCATAACCTTGACCAACAGCCTTATTTCCACCAGGGAAAAACACCGCACCAGAAGGTAAACCCAATCGCTGCACTGGTTCAATTGCTGCTGAAAGGAAGTCTATCACTCCTTGGGCAGCATGAGCTACAGTTAATTGCCAAAGTTCGGTTTGTAAATAAGGCTGGCGTTGAGCAGGAGGTAAAATATCTTTACTTAAATCAGGAATCCTTCCTTGCCACAGAGGTTCCGCTTCTTGGGGATAATCTTGATCGATTTGAGCAATATCACCACTATTAACAAATCCCTTACTTAAAAACCTGCGAATTAATTCCCGACCTTTATAGTTTATTGCTCTTTGCAACAACACTTGTTTAGCAGCATCGCCATAAATCCACAAATCTTGCACTTTTGCAGCTACGGAAGCTTGACCCATGCCTCTGGGATAACGAATATAATCAAACAGCATTCCATCAGGTTTACGTTTAAGTATTGCCTGAATTAGCCGATTGTAATCCTGTCGAGCTTGGATATTATAAGGATCGATAAATGCCTTACTAGCATCACCCTTAGCTAAATCGGTATCTATACTAGCCTCATTCACCACATCTAAGCTAGTTTGATTACGACCATTCCGCGCTATTACTTCTCTGCGATCGGGCCTTTGAGCATAAGCATAGCCGAAATTCATCGAAAATAACCACGCATAAACCTTTAGTCCCCGTTCCCGACCTTTTTGGATTGCTTGTGCTAACAAATCAACTTTTTCTGACCCAGGTACTTGAATAACCGATTGCCAAGGAGTCGAATTATCTGCTTCAGGTAACAATACTTGCGCGTCGTAAAAGACCTCCACATAAACTTGGTTATAACCTTTACTAACAATCCGATCCATAATGTAATCTAAAGAACCGGGTCGCAGATCGCAAGGGTACAAACGTAACCAAATAGCTTGATTGCGGGGCCAATTTTGCTCCCGACACTCTTTTAATTGTTTTGCTTGTTTAGAAATCAGATCTTTGTAGCTTCTTTGTGCATCTTGATTTCCTGCTAAAGCCATCTGTCGAAGGCTTTCTTTTTGTTTCGTCATTTCAGCTGATAATTGACAAGGTACTAGGCTTTGTGCCTCACTTGGTTGAATTCCCCAGTGCTGACTAATTAAGCCAGTAATGAAAATTCCGGCGAAAAACCCGCTACAGAAACGCACTTGGCGGCGTGTAATTGTGGTTAGAGATGGCATCAATCTGAAATAACCTTTCATGCTATCAAGCTGAAAATCAACGACAAAACTGAGAATCAAATTTAGATTGCACCCAACTTGCTTCCTAAAGCAGGATACTCCTTTTTTGACCTAATGGATAGAACAAAAGTTGCCAAAAAAAACCCCGCTACTGAATAGCACATAGCGGGGAAAGATTAGCTTTTTTAGATCAAAGATTTACATTTAGACTAACCATTCTTCGATCGCTTCTTCCTTAGTATTCGTATTCCGTGACGGAGTTTCACGATTAAACTTCATGTGAATCGCTCTAGTTTGCTCGCCATCAGCCGCCACCGCCATAATCGGATAGTCAATTAAACCATCCTGGAACGACATCTGGAAGCGGAAAGTCCCATCTGGATTCAACTTAATCGGACGACCACCAATAGTAACCGTAGCATCCGGTTCAGTCGCACCGTAAACAATCAACTCAGCATCCGCAATCAACCAGAACTTGCGCGGACGAATCGGAGGCGCAGAAGCAGAAAAACCAAGTCCAGAAACCGTAGGCGCTGCCCACAATCCTACCCCTGAAGGAATAATATAGGAACTCAAAGCCTGTTCATAAGAACTCACCGCATAAGAACTCACCGCGTAAGAACTTACAGGAATCTGATACGAACTCACTGCGTAAGAACTAATCGCTGTTTCGTAAGAGCTTAACCCGTAAGAACTAATCGTGTAAGAACTTACAGGAATTTGGTACGAACTAACAGCATAAGAACTCAAAGCGTAGGAACTAATCGCAGTTTCGTAAGAACTTAATCCGTAAGAACTAATCGCGTAAGAACTTACAGGAATTTGGTACGAACTAACAGCATAAGAACTCAAAGCGTAGGAGCTAATCGCTGTTTCGTAAGAGCTTAATCCGTAAGAACTAATCGCGTAAGAACTTACAGGAATCTGATACGAACTAACAGCATAAGAACTCAAAGCATAAGAGCTAATTGCTGTTTCGTAAGAGCTTAATCCGTAAGAACTAATCGCGTAAGAACTTACAGGAATCTGATACGAACTAACAGCATAAGAACTCAAAGCATAAGAGCTAATTGCTGTTTCGTAGGAACTAACAGCGTAAGAACTCAAAGCGTAGGAGCTAATCGCTGTTTCGTAAGAGCTTAACCCGTAAGAACTAATCGCGTAAGAACTTACGGGAATCTGATACGAACTAACAGCATAAGAACTCAAAGCATAAGAGCTAATCGCTGTTTCGTAGGAACTAACAGCGTAAGAACTCAAAGCGTAGGAGCTAATCGCTGTTTCGTAAGAGCTTAACCCGTAAGAACTAATCGCGTAAGAACTTACGGGAATCTGATACGAACTAACAGCATAAGAACTCAAAGCATAAGAGCTAATTGCTGTTTCGTAGGAACTAACAGCGTAAGAACTCAAAGCGTAGGAGCTAATTGCTGTTTCGTAAGAGCTTAACCCGTAGGAACTAATCGCGTAAGAACTTACGGGAATCTGATACGAACTCACTGCGTAAGAACTAATCCCTTGTTCGTAGGAACTTAACCCATAAGAACTGAGTGCGTAGGAACTGACTACTCCGTATGAGCTCATTACTTCATAAGAACTGACTACTCCGTATGAGCTCATTACTTCGTAGGAACTGACTACTCCATAAGAACTAACGGCGTAGGAACTGAGAGCATAGGAACTAATTGCTTGTTCGTAAGAACTTACTCCATAGGAACTAAGAGCGTAGGAACTAATTGCTTGTTCGTAAGAACTTACTCCATAGGAACTAAGAGCGTAGGAACTAATTGCTTGTTCGTAAGAACTTACTCCATAGGAACTGAGAGCGTAGGAACTGACAGCGTAAGAACTCATTGCTTGTTCGTAGGAACTGATAGCGTAAGAGCTTACGGCGTAGGAACTTACTGCGTAGGAACTCACGGCGTAAGAACTCACGGCGTAAGAACTCACGGCGTAAGAACTCACGGCGTAAGAACTTACGGCGTAGGAACTGAGGGGTACGGTGTAAGAACTTACGGAAAAGGAACTAATTGCGGGAACGTAGGAACTTACGCTAAAAGAACTCAGTTGTACAGAGTAAGAACTGACGGCGTAGGAACTTACTGCATAAGAGCTAACTGCTTGTTCGTAAGAGCTAACTGCGTAGGAACTTACTGGTTGCATGGAGCCTGGTACTTGCTGCATGGAACCAAATACGGAACCTGCGATGCGTTGTGCTTCGGCTTCTTCTGCTAGTTCAAAAATTTCTTTGGTAGCAACGCTAACAACTTCTGCTATGCGCTTTTCTGGGGGAATTAATTCAAAGAATGTTTTGCCTTTGAGTTCTTCATCCCAAGAAACGGTGATAAATTGGTCTTCAACCCAGTCTGAGGGATAGATGGGTGGGATGCGGATGGCAGCGGAACGAGCTAAGAGTAACCAGTAACCGTCAGTGCGTCTGTAACCAATTTCTACTACGTAGTCGCGATCGCTCACTGGAATCGGCAAATACCACTCCCTTGCTAGTTCATCACAGGGATATTCCTGAATGCTATGTGGACTTTGGTAATCCGGGTTGATATCTGTAACATCGTACAGTCGTAGCGCTAACTGTTGTCCACCTTGGCGGCGCAATTCTTCTTTCGCTTCATTGGAAATGTCCCAATAAGCATAAGCCCATTGTGGATCGCGTGGCATTAAAACTATCCGGCATTCCCCGTAACCAGAGGGAAGATCGGCTAGTCCATCGTCTACTTTGGAAAGATTAATTTCGCTAATCTGTTCTTGACCCAGGTCATATTTTGCCGCTTCCACTATTTCTTGTGCCTCCATTTGTGTGATTTTAAATTGAACGGGAACTTCTTCTACTTGTAGGTGTTGTTGTACTTCTAAAATTGCTGCTAATAGTTGCGATTTCCGCATTCGACTATAACGAGAAATGCCGTATTCGCTGGCAACCTTTCGCAATTGTCGTAAGGTCATGTCTTCTAAAGGGGGACGTTCTTTCGTCATCTGTTCTTTCTCCAGTTGTTGTAACGAATTTTAAGTCTGCTACTTTTAAAGCGATTATTTTTGTTCATTTTTAGCTCGTTAACACCTCACAAATTTTTCTTTTCATCCGCTTTTCTTTGGGTTTACTATGTTTGGATAAAATTCAGTTTTCAGGGATTTTTTTCAATTAACACTCCTTGTTTGGACTAAATAAATTAGATTATTTTTTCGATTTTTTTTGGGATCGTGGGGATCGCTTTCTTTACAATATGTTGCAAAAACTCTGGCTGAAGGTCAAGGGGTTTTAACCATCATCCTGAGTACATTTACGTGATTATGGGATACTGACGTGACAATATGTCATGAATTCATGACATTAGCTATTTAGGCCATTTCAGCTATGTCAAGTTTTCCTGACATAAGCTGCTTCGGGTATTTTTAAATAATTAAATTCACGATCGAACACAAGCCAAGATGAAATTGTTTGTTCATGACTTGTGCCGATCGCGCAGCGTTGCGTAGCAAATCGTTCAACTTTTCTAATATCACTGATAACTATTTTTTAATCGTGATACTTTTAATTTTCCACTGACCATCTTGACGCACTAAATCATATCTCACGCGCAGGTTAGGACTGTTGTAAGACTCTTTTTCAATGGTTCTATCTCCTTGCAGAGTTGTTACTGATTCACTCACTTGTGCTTCTACTCTGGCCTCGTCATCTGTTGATTTCACAACTTTGACTGAATCTTCCTTAACGCTGTGTTCGTACCTGCGATACTTGTTTTGGCTTTGAGTTGATTGTGCGAGTTTACGCCAGCGAGCTAAAGCTGGGTCAACTAAAATATTACCGAGTGCATCAATTTCATGTTGAGGGCTAAGAGCTTTGGATTTGGTATCTAACCAGAGGACGATCGCTTGTCGAGCCACATCTGGAGTAATTGGGCCAGCCGTATTTAAAACTGCGGTACTATTTTCCGGGGTAGGTGTAGGAGTCGGTTGGACTTGTTCTACTGGTTGCTGTACTTGCGGTTCAGGTTTGCGAGTCAGCGCTTGAATAATCCAACTCAGTAACAGTATGGAGAGTCCAATTCCCAATAAACCAATGATTGCTAGAACCACAAAAGGCACTTCCCGATCGCTTCTCCCCCTGCGTCTAGGTGACAACCAATCTTGCCAATTTGACCATTGATTGGCTCGTTGAGCGCGTCTGTTACTCGCGGGAACTGATACTCCCCGAAGCGAGGGATCGCTTTCTCCTGTGGTTTGACTGGTAGCTGTTCCGGCTCCTTGAATTACTGTTCTTTCAACGACTTGGTTTGGGTCTCCACCTGTGGTTCCTTGTACTACTCGCTCGGCAGTGGGTACAGTTTGTAAGTTGTAAGTGCCGGAATTTTCTAGATTGGCAGCGGTGGTATAAGTTCTGACATTAGCGTTTTCCCTAGATGCTTCGGCTTGGTTTGTAGAGTAAGCTAAGGCGCGTCTTCCTGCGGCTGTGGTAGTACCGAGACTAGCGACTCTCGATAGGCGATCGGCTGCGATCGCTTCCCAATCAGTTACACCTTCAGTTTCTGGTGGCAATGCCTCCAAACTACTTTGTAATTGTTCATCAGCAAAGTATTCTTTCAAAGATACTTGTTGATTTACCAAATCGCGGAAATGAGGAAAAACTTCTGACTGTAACCAATGTTCGCTGTACAAACAAAGTCCAGGCAATAAATCCGGATCGCCTTGGGAATGTTCCCGAATAAAAGCTAAAGATTGGTACTCCCCAGATAACTCCAACGCTTGAGAAGCTTCTTCCGTTTGTCCCAACAATAGCGCCGCTACAGCCATTTCCAAATAAACATCTTGGCGCTTCAACAGCCTGGTCAGTAACATTTTGGCACGACGAATTAAGCCCGGTTCCCTTTCCGTAAATCCCCTGGCTAACAGCGCATAAACTGCCAAATAAGTAGCGACTGCGGAAGGACGACGCGCTTCTTGCTCAAATAAAGCTTGTTGTTCAGTAACGCTGAGATAGCCACGTAATTGTTGAATGAACCGCAGGAATTCATCTACATTTAATCCCGATTGATCGTTGCCATTGCCATCAATTCCGCCCCGTTCTTGAAGCATTTCTCGTAATAACTGCAATCCTTGATTACGAGATTCAATATTTTCTTCTGGCAAGGCCAATAATTCTAAAATTCGGTAGGGTCGCAGTTTATAAATATCTGCTTGAATTTCCCCCCTAATGTTAGGAAATAACCCTTCTCGCAATAATAACTCTTGTCCAACATTTAAGGTAGTAGCGGCATTTTCATAACGCCTTTGCTTCCATTGCTCGCGGCCTAATTCCAAGGAAGCTTGAGCAACTGTTAAAACTATATCTGGTCGAACAATTTTTGGTTCACCGAATCGACCGTTTTCAATGTCAGTATTGCTACTTATCAGATAAGAACGTCCGAGTTTTAAGACTTGTTCATATTCTCCTAATTCTGCCAAAATTAGTAAAGCACCCAGAAATCGATCGTCGTTAATTTCGATACTGGGAGAGTTAGGGTCGATGTTGATAGTAGGAGTTTCTTCTGAATCAGTAGTTACTGACTCAGTTGGTTCCTCGGTTGGTAGTTCGTAGTTTTTGGCAAACGTAGTGTCATAAGATTGTCGCTGTTCAGGGTTAGCAAGAACGGCGTAGGCTTCATCAATAAGTTGTTTCCGAGAGGCGATCGCCACTTCCGAATACTCCCGCCTTGGTAGTTGCATAGTGCGATCGCGATACGCCTGTTGCAACTGTTCGGCTGAAGCCTGAATAGGCAAACCTAGAATTCGATAATAGTCTAGTGGAATACGCACAGGCCACTTCCCCAGCAGCAAAGAACTATAAGTTAGCTTATGTTATCTAAATTCACGCCACTAAGAAACAGTTTATTTACTTTTCGCAGCTTTGGTGGCGATCGAGTTTATGATATCTCTTCTGTCAAGACCCTGCACTATGTCCAGGGATTTTAGATTTCAGATTGCCGATTTTAGATGGGATTGGTTTATGCTCCTACCAAATCTAAAATTGGTCAAGCTAATTCTACCAGTTAAGGAGGTTTACAGCGATTAGTATAAGCTAAAAGATACTGCGAAAATATTAGTTTTAGGTTTTGCCACGAGGATACAACAATATTTATGGTTCAGGAAAGAACTTTGCCCTACTTTGATACGGCTACAGCGCAAATTGACAAGTCAGAAGGTTTGCGACTCTATGAAGACATGGTTTTAGGTCGCTTTTTTGAAGATAAGTGCGCTGAAATGTACTATCGGGGCAAAATGTTTGGTTTTGTCCACTTGTACAACGGTCAGGAGGCGGTGTCTACTGGCGTTATTAAATCTTTACGTCAGGATGAGGATTATGTTTGCAGTACCTACCGCGATCACGTTCATGCTTTGAGTGCGGGTGTTCCGGCGCGAGAGGTAATGGCAGAGTTGTTTGGCAAGGCGACTGGCTGTTCTAAAGGTCGGGGTGGTTCGATGCACATGTTTTCCTCGGAGCATAATCTTTTAGGTGGTTATGCGTTTGTGGCGGAAGGCATTCCGGTGGCGACTGGTGCGGCTTTTCAATCTAAGTATCGTCGGGAAACGATGGGTGATGCTAATGCCGATCAAGTGACTGCTTGCTTTTTTGGCGATGGTGCTTGTAACAACGGTCAGTTTTATGAGTGCTTGAATATGGCAGCGCTGTGGAAACTGCCGATTCTTTATGTGGTAGAAAATAATAAGTGGGCGATCGGCATGGCTCACGAAAGAGCCACTTCTGAACCAGAAATCTTCAAGAAAGCTGCTGCTTTTGGTATGGCTGGCTACGAAGTTGATGGCATGGATGTGCTTGCCGTGCGTCAAGTGGCGCAGGAAGCAGTGGCGCGTGCTCGTGCTGGTGAAGGCCCAACTTTAATTGAAGCATTAACTTACCGTTTCCGGGGTCACTCTTTGGCTGACCCAGACGAACTTCGCACTAAAGAAGAGAAAGAGTTTTGGTTTCCTCGCGATCCAATTAAGAAGTTGGGAGCTTATTTAACTGAGCTTAACTTGGCTACTGAAGAGGAACTAAAGGCGATCGAACAAAAAATTCAAGCGGTTGTAGATGATGCAGTAGAATTTGCTCAATCTAGTCCTGAACCAGATCCTAGCGAATTACATCGCTTTGTCTTTGCCGAAGATGAATAATATGGGTAGTTGGTAGTTGGTAGTTGGTAGTTGGTAGTTGGATTAATTAATTTTCTTACCTATTACCTACTACAACTTATCTTCACCATCATTTGGCAAAACTAGCGTATGTTTGGGGAATAGTTTGTTTTTTTGGATCTGGATAAGGAGTTTTTTGGCAAAATGCCATAATTCCCGGTTTAAATCTTGTTCTTCACCGGGTTGATCTGGGGCTAATTCTCTAATTGATCGCGGATAAAATCTGTGTGTTCTGAAGAATTTAACCCGGATTGTAAAACGGTTAAAACTTCCGCTAAATTACCTTGAAGTAAAGCAGAAACACTCAACCATAAACCAGGGAAAATTTCACTTTTAATTATCCCATTGGCATCGGGTTCTAAAGTTGAATATTCACCATTTTTTAATCTAAACCAATCAAATCTCTTGTTATAAATTTGCCAGATTAAATATTCTTGGACTCCGTTACGACGATAAACTTTTAATTTATCGTGTAAGTCGTAAGAGGCGCTACTAGCAGCAATTTCTACAATTAATTCTGGTGCGCCTTCGATATAGTCATCATCAGCAATTCGAGATTGTCCGCCCAAATTTTTATCAATTCTTAACAGTGCGTCTGGTTGTGGTTCGTTGTCTAAATCAAGACGAACAGTGGCGTTATCAAATAATTCAACACCAGGCGTTGCTGTACTATAGACAAACAACCAACCAATGATTTGACCATGAGGTTGAGCATGATTTCGAGCCCGCACTGCTGAGGACATATAGACGACTCCTTCGATTAATTCAGCTTTTTTGAGTTCTGGCATTGCTTGGTAACGTTTCTCGAATTCGGGGCGAGTGAGTCGATCGCCATTTTCCAGCGGTAGTGTTACAGTTTTTTCAACGAGCATATTTTGAAGATGGGAATTTTTTGTTCTCAGTTACCAAGATAAATTAAAGATTGACAGGCAAGATGCTGTTCTACGGGTTCGTAAGTGCGATCGCATACGCAAATCACAGCTACAAAAGGGTAATATGAAAGTTTGACGAAACCAAACTCCTCTCTTAACACCAATGGCAGAAACACTACTCTTTAATGCACTCCGGGAAGCTATCGATGAAGAAATGGCGCGAGATCCAGCTGTATTTGTCTTGGGGGAAGATGTAGGTCACTATGGCGGTTCCTACAAAGTTACCAAAGACTTATATCTGAAATATGGCGAATTGCGGGTGCTGGATACCCCGATCGCCGAAAATAGTTTTACTGGGTTAGCAGTCGGTGCAGCAATGACGGGACTGCGCCCAATAATTGAAGGCATGAATATGGGTTTTCTATTGCTTGCCTTTAACCAAATTGCTAATAATGCTGGAATGCTGCGTTATACTTCCGGTGGAAATTTCAAAATTCCAATGGTGATTCGTGGTCCCGGTGGTGTGGGTAGACAATTAGGTGCAGAACACTCGCAACGGTTAGAAGCTTATTTCCAAGCAGTTCCGGGTTTAAAAATTGTCGCTTGTTCCACACCTTACAATGCTAAAGGGTTGCTGAAATCTGCGATTCGTGATGAAAATCCAGTGCTATTTTTTGAGCACGTTCTGTTATACAACTTGAAAGAGAATTTGCCAGAAAAAGAGTACTTGCTGTCTTTGGATAAAGCGGAAGTAGTGAGAAAAGGTGAAGATGTGACAATTTTGACCTACTCGCGGATGCGCCATCATGTGCTGCAAGCTGTAAAAACTTTGGAAAAGCAAGATTTCGATCCAGAGGTAATCGATTTAATTTCTCTGAAACCTCTAGATATGGAAACCATTGGTGCTTCGATCGAGAAAACCCATAAGGTAATTATTGTCGAAGAGTGCATGAAAACAGGCGGTGTTGCAGCAGAGTTGATTGCTTCAATTAACGATCGCTTTTTCGATGAATTAGACGCGCCTGTATTGCGGCTTTCTTCCCAAGATATTCCCACTCCTTACAATGGAATGTTGGAGCGTTTGACTATTGTCCAGCCAGAACAAATTGTCGAGGCGGTGCAAAAAATGGTAGCGCTACGAGTTTAGATTTTTTAACATAACACCCGCCAAAGAAAGCTATCATAGCATTTATCTGTGCGGGTTTTGTTATGGGTAAACAACGTCCATTATTAGCTGTTATAGTTGTTCTGGTTATCGCTGCGATCGTAGTTCTGGTGCAGTTTCCCATCCGTTTGGGGTTAGATTTGCAAGGCGGTTCGCAACTGACGCTGCAAATTAAGCAGACCGATCAAAAAAGAGAAATTACCGAGCAAGACCTAGTAGCGATCCAAAATGTGGTAGAAAAACGGATTAATGCTTTAGGTGTTTCGGAAGCTGTGGTACAAACAGTGGGTAACAATCAGTTGTTGGTGCAGTTACCAGGTGTGAAAGACCCCCAAGAGGCGGAAAGGGTTTTGGGTGGTACGGCGCAGTTAGAGTTTCGTCAGCAGGCGAGTAAGCCGGAAGTTCAAGCGCAATTACAGGTAAGACAGATTGAGTTAGGTGCGTTAAAACAAAAACAAGCTGAGTTGGCAAAGAGTAATGATGAAGCAGCGATCGCTGCTAATGCGGCTCAGATTAAACAAAAAATAGCAGAAATTCAAGCTCTAGAATTACAAATTTATGAGTCTATAGGATTGACTGGGAAAAACTTAACCAATGCTGCACCACAAACTGACCAAACTAATCAATGGAATGTAGCGATCGAGTTTGATAATGAAGGAGCAGAAAAATTTGCTCAACTAACTAAAAATATTGCCGGAACTGGACGAGGAATCGGCATTTTCTTAGATAATGAATTGATTAGTAACCCAATAGTTGAAGCTCGATATGCTAACACGGGAATTGTTGGTGGTAGAGCAGTAATTAACGGCAATTTTGATGCCAAATCAGCTAATGAATTAGCTGTACAACTACGAGGCGGTGCTTTACCTTTCCCTGTGGAAGTAGTAGAAAACCGGACAGTGGGGGCAACTTTGGGAAGAGACAGTATTCAGAGTAGTATTTACGCTGGAGTTTTCGGTCTAACTTTAGTATTAATCTTCATGGTGGTTTACTATCGACTACCGGGAGCGATCGCTGATATTGCATTGTTAATTTATGCTTTGCTAACCTTAGCAGCTTTTGCTTTATTAGGCGTAACTTTGACTTTACCAGGGATCGCTGGTTTCATTCTCAGCATTGGCATGGCAGTAGATGCCAACGTGCTAATTTTTGAAAGAACCAGAGAAGAATTAAGGGCTGGTAAGAGTTTATATCGCTCTGTAGAATCAGGGTTTTATCGAGCTTTTTCCAGCATTTTAGATAGTAATGTCACGACTTGGATCGCCTGTGCTGCCTTATTTTGGCTAGGCACGGGTTTAGTAAAAGGTTTTGCTTTAACGCTGGCACTTGGGGTAGCGGTGAGTATGTTTACAGCTATTACTTGTAGTCGCACGTTGATGATGTTGGCAATTACAATTCCTGAATTTCGGAAACCAGAATTGTTTATGCCGAAAACTGAGGTGGTGCGATGAAATTAAATGTAAATAAAAATCGGAATAAATGGTGGCTGTTCTCTTCTATCATCCTGATTAGCGGACTAGTTGCCATGCTAATTTCTTGGGCAACAATTGGCGCACCGCTGCGTCCGGGTTTGGATTTTGTCGGCGGTACGAGGTTACAATTTGAGTTGAATTGTTCCCAACCTAATAATTGCGATAAACCAATTAATATTGCAGAAGTTAGACAAATTGTTGAGGCGCAAGATTTACCATCTTCGAGTAGTATTCAGTTAGTAGGAAGCGATCGCACAGGCTTTTCCATCCGCACGAAATACTTAAATGTAGATGAACGAACTAAACTACAATCTGCTCTAGAACAAAAACTTGGTAAATTTGACCCAAAAAAGACCTCAATTGATACAGTTGGGCCAACACTTGGCAGACAACTTTTTGCTTCTGGTTTAATTGCATTACTAGTATCTTTTGCCGGAATTACTGTTTACTTGAGTTTTCGATTTCAGTTTGACTACGCTGTATTTGCTTTAGTGGCATTAGTACATGATGTGTGGTTAACTTGTGGGATTTTTGCCATCTTAGGTCTAGTTTTAGGTGTGGAAGTCGATAGTTTATTCTTAGTAGCTTTGCTAACAATTATCGGCTTTTCAGTTAACGACACAGTGGTAATTTACGACAGAATCAGGGAAATAATTGCTAAAGATGGAAATCGTCCCATAGGCGACATTGTAGATGATGGGGTAGATCAGACTTTAACCCGATCGATTAATACCACAATGACCACTTTGTTAACCTTGTTTGCCATCTTCTTATTTGGCGGTGAAAGTCTGAAATACTTCGCCTTAGCCTTAATTATTGGCTTTAGTACAGGTGCTTATTCCAGTATTTTCATTGCGAGTACTCTATTAGCTTGGTGGCGAGAACAAACTGGCAGAAGAATTCCTGCTGCAACAAGTGGCAAGCAAATTAGTACTACGCCCAATTCAGAAGAAGCTTAAATTAGATAGGTAAGTTGTTGCGCTTTAGCGCTTTTATTAACATTGGCAATAAGAGAGCTAAAACGCAATAATATACTCTAACTAGCAACTTAAGTTAATAGAATGATGAAAAAAGATGAAGATAAATTAGAAATAATAAATGCCCAAGTAGATCCAAATTTTGCTACACAAGTGGAACGACTACTAAAAATTACAGTTTATGGCAGATGGTTATTTCTCGGCTTTCTTTGGCTAACAATTGGTAGTTTAAGCTTGTGGGCTTTGCGGTACGAAATCGCTTTATTACAACAACATTTTACTTGGGTTGCTGTTAGCTATGGTCTAGCATACAACCCTATACCTGCAATGGGGTTAGGTTTATGTCTAGGTATGACAGTAGCAGTAATGCTGTGGCAAAGTCGCAATTTTTTAGTAGGAATGCCGCCAGCAGAAAGGCGGCGCTTAGAACAACAAGTGTTCCACATTCGCCAACAAGGAAAAAGCCATCCTTTATGGAATTTAGTTTGCCAGTCTAAGAAGAAGGGCGGTTAATTTAACGCAGACGAGTTGTTAACATTATTCCCCCAACTAACATTAAACCAGCGATCGCAGCAGGTTCAGGAATAGAAGTAGTTGCTTTATCAGTAGAAATGCTAACTTTAAAGTCATTGAAATCGATAAATCCAGATGTAGTATCTCGATCGAATTTAATCCCATCGGTACTAAATTCTAACACTGCGGCTTGGGCGGGAGATGCAGCCAGAGTGAGGATGCTTCCTGTTAATAAACTGAGGTAAGTTAAGGTTGATTTGATGGGCATGATTTTCCTTTTTGAGATAACTTGATGCGATACAAAGTTTATAAATATATAGCCAGTCTAAATGAGTCATGAAAGAAGTAAAAGGGTAATCTGGTAAAATAAGAACGGCTTGTAACCGAGAAGTAGAAATGAGAGCAGTAGAAGATTCAGAAGTTAGAAAACAGCTAAAGACTCTCGAAGATTTTATTAAAAGTAATCCAAAATCGGCAGAAATGAAGAGAGCATTAGCAGCTAAATTGGCGTTAGAGGGATATCGCTATGAGAAAATTACAGAAATTTTAGCAGTCTCAGTAGGGTTTATCAGTAAATGGTTTAATGCTTTTAAAGTCGGCGGTAATGAAGCTTTAAAATCCAGGTATAAAGGCACAGAAAGTTATTTAAGCCCAGAAGAAAGAGCGGAAACAATTGCGTGGTTAATTCAGCAAAAAGCTTGGGATATTTCCGAATTAGAAACTTATTTAATTGACAAATATGATGTAGTTTTTCAATCGCGACAAAGCTATTATCAGATTTTTCAAGAAGCGAAAATCTCTTGGCAAAAAGGAGAACAGGTGAATCCTCGATATGATGCAGAATTAACTAAAAAAAAAACCAAGAAATTGCCGCACTTCTCGAAAAACATCGCACCGAAATAGAGGCCAGAAAGCTGGTGGTGTATATTATTGATGAATGCCATCTACTCTGGGACGATATCTGTGGTTATCTGTGGAACTTCATCAAAGAACCAGTGAAAATTCCACTGTTGAATCCCAAAGAAAGACAGACTTATTATGGAGCTTTAGATCTATTAACGAAAGAATTTATTCTCGACCCTTATCCCCAAGGAAATGGAGAAAACACTGTCAATTTTGTCACTCAACTACAACAAAGAAATCCGGGAGCCAAAATTTTATTGATCTGGGATGGAGCTAGTTATCATAGAGGAGAGGAAATGAAAAAATTTTTAACTCAACAGAATCAAGAAATGACTCCCGAAGAATGGAATGTTACTTGTCATAGATTTGCGCCTTACGCTCCCCAAGAAAATCCTGTAGAAGCAATTTGGCTACAGTTAAAAAATTTACTAAGAAGATTTTATCGGTTTGGTAAAAGTTTTGCCATTGTGAAGCGGTTATTTCAGCTTTTTGTTGATTTCAAACTTTTTAATGTTCCTAACTTTAAAAACTACGATGCTTTTTCACAATTCATTTAGACTGGCTATATTGATTAACGATTAACTACTCCTCTACCTTTTGGTTGATTATCAAATCGCTATTTTTGCCTCGATATGAATAAAAAAGCTATTAGAAAAGAATACGAAGCATACAGCGTCCAAGGTTTTTATGAAAAGTTTGGTGATGAATATAGAAACCCACATGAACCAATAATCAAGCGGATTATAGAAGAGTCTGTTAATAAATGGCAATTAAATTACGATCGCGTTTTAGACTTAGCTTGTGGTAGCGGTGAAGTTACTTTAGCTTTGCAAACTTTGGGGGTAACTAATATTGATGCGATCGATCCTTACACTTATAATGCTTATTATCAACGCACAGGTAAACAGGCAGAAATTTACACTTTTGAAGATATTGCAACTGGAGTTTTAACAGACAGACATTACAGTTTAATAGTGTGTAGTTTTGCTTTGCATTTAGTAACCGAATCGCGTTTACCTTTGCTACTTTATCAGTTGAGTTTGATTGCAGATACAATGGTAATTGTTACGCCGCACAAGCGCCCGCAGTTAAAGGCAGAATGGGGTTGGATATTTTTAGATGAGATTATAATCGAAAGGGTGCGAAGTTGGTTGTTTCAAACTCCGTAAAACCAGCGGAAATCTTCATCTTTTTCACTCAACTTTACCCATTCTACACCTAAGTTTTGCAATTTTTGCACTAAGCGATCGCACGCTGGTCTTTCTGTAGCATAATGCCCAGCATCGATTAAAATTAAATTGCGATCGCGTGCTTCTTGAAATTGATGAAACTTGCAATCCGAAGTTAAATAAACTTGCGCCCCAGTTTTCACCACAGCAGCAATAAAACTCGCACCGGAACCGCCTAAAACCGCGACTCTAGTAATATTTTGCTGCCAATCTACCGCAGGAGAAAAGATTAAATCAGGTGGCGAAAGGCGAGTTTTAACTTGTGAAAGTAACTCTTGCAAAGTCAAACTTGGTGATAAATTTCCCACTCTTCCATAACCTAATCCATCTTGAGTTGGCGTAATCGGAGTTACTTCTTTTAAATCTAAAATTTGCGCCAACACATCAGCCGTGCCATCATTAACTCGATCGAAATTAGTATGAGCAGTATAAACCCCAATTTGATGAGAAAAAGCTAATCTCACCATTTCCGAAATTGGGTTTCCGCTGCGAATAGATTTTAATGGGCTGAAAATCAACGGATGATGAGCAAAAATCAAATTAATATCAATACCTTGATTGCGAAGCGAAATAGCTTCTTGCATCACCGCCAAAGTCGGAGTTAAACATATCAAAACCCTCGCTGGCGCATCCAAAATTCCTGGTTCAATTTGCCAACCGCAGTTATCCCAATTTTCTTGCCATGCTGGGTTAGCCCAATTTTCAAACCAATTGATTAATTCTGCAATTTTCATAGGTAAACGGTCATCGATATATTTAACTTTACCAGCATTTAGGGAGCAGAGGCGCTGAGAAGAAATAAATTATCTCCTTGTCCCCTTGTCCCCTCGTTAGTTATGAGTTTTAAGTTTTAAGTTTTGAATTAATAACTTAAAACTCATAACTCAAAACTCAAAACTCGCCCTTGTCCCCTTGTCCCTAAAAATTAGGATTCTTAATTATGATGTGGGATTGACAGTCAAAGGTAATTTCTCCTTGTTGCTGCAAAGTACTGAGTAAGCGGGTAACAGTAACTCTGGTGGTGCAGCAAGCACTGGCTAAATCTTCATGAATTAAACGCACACATATCCGTGTTCCTTCGGATACAGCTTCACCAAATTGTTGTTGTAACAGTCGTAAAAGACTATGCAATCTATCTTTAACTAATTTTTGCCCAGAAATGGCTAACATTGTTTCTGTTTGTTTCAATCTTTGGCTGATTTTCGGCAACAAAGCTTGGCATAAGTGGGGATAATTATTTATATCTGACATGGGAATAGAAACTATTTCCACTGTCTTAGATAAAGCAGTTGCTTGATAGGCTTGTAATGATGTGAGACTGGAACTAAAAACCATTTCTCTTCCAGCAAATCCTACCAATACTTCTTCTCCATGTTCGGTGATTGTGGTTAGTTTTACTAATCCTTCTGTAACTAACCAAATTACATCTTTGGGAAGGGGAATAATTTCTCCTCTGTTATAATTAAAGGAGCGGTGTTCAACAGTAAAATCTGAGTAACTGTCTGGTATGTTGTTAAGCGATCGCTTTTCCTGAGAAATATCTCGCAATAACCAACGTATCTCTATTAAGTTGCCTTCGCCATCAAACAAAGGTACTAACCGCAAAGCTGCATCAAACTCTTCCCGATGACGTGGTTGGATGCGTACTTCTATTTCTTGTACTCGGTCTTGACCTTGTAACCTATTAAGTTCGCTACGAAATTTCCAACGGTCTGATTCGACAACAAAAACTAACAAAGGTTTACCAATTAAAAACTTTTGTGGCAAATTAAAAAAGTTACAAGCAGCACGATTAGCTTCCCGAATTACTCCCCCAACATCTGTGACTAGCTGAGAATCAAGTGTAAAGTCAAACAAATTTTCATATCTTTGCCGTTCGGCTTCTATCCTCATTCGTGAGGCGGCAAGTTGTTCATTTTGAATCATTAACTCATCTAAAGCTACCTGTAATTCTTCGGAAATCACCCCCAGTTCTTTTAACGCTTGAGCTAACGTTTGTGATTGTGATGCACCAATGCCCGCATCTCGGAAAAGCTGATGTATTCTGCTATTGACTGTTTCTACTTGCCTAGTGAAAATATCAACGTTCATAATTTTTGTCAACTTAATCGATTCAGCGTTAGAAAGAATATAAATAGTATTTTATCAGTTAAAAACTAACCAATGATAGATATGCTGGTAGAGTTAAATTCAATCTAAATAAAGGTTAGGCTCAAATCCTCTGGTTGCCTATTATCTAATTGTTGACTACCAATATTTTAACATTTGATTTTATTAAATAAAAGTTTATTTTTAAGATTTTTTTAATTTATTCTCTAGGAGTGTATCTTACTTATCTAAGCGGACTTGGTTTGTATACTCAGATCTTGCTGCAAGATCTGAGTATAGCTTCAGACTTCCAATCTGAGGGCAATTTACACTTTTGGGATGCTCCATTATTGGTAGAACAAAATTATTCAGATTGGCTGAGGGGAAGCTCAATTAAAAACTCTGCGCCTTCACCTATTTTCGAGTGACATTCGATTTTGCCCCCATGCTTTTCTGTGATTATTTGCTTACTAATAGATAATCCCAAACCAGTGCCTTTGCCTAGAGGTTTGGTGGTATAAAATGGTTCAAATAATTGGCATAAATTTGCTTCGGCTATGCCTTGTCCGTTATCAGCAAAGCGAATTCTTACCCAGTTGTCATCGACAATTTCTGTTGTAATCCAAATTGTTGGGGCTGCTGCATTTGGGTCGTTTTCATTGATTCTTTGTTCTAAGGCATCAATAGAATTACCTAATAAATTGATAAATACTTGGCTAAGTTGTCCCAAGGCGCATTTAATTTGGGGTAAGTCGGCATATTTTCTAATGATTTGAATTTCTGGTCGATCGCCCTTTGCTTTCAACCGATGATGTAAAATTAACAGAGTACTCTCAATTCCTTTGTGAATATCGGCAAATTTCTTTTTCCCTTCATCCATGCGGGAAAAATTGCGTAAGCTCAAAGCAATTTCCCGAATTCTTTCCGAGCCAGCTAACATGGCTGACATAATTTGTGGTAAATCTTCTTGCAGGTATTCAAATTCTATCTCGGCTTTTTTAGCGCTGATTTCTGGGGTTTCTTGGTTGAAAGTGCGATCGTAAATAGCCAATAATTCTAGCAACCCTTGCACATATTGAGTCAGATGAGGCAAATTATTAGAAATAGAGTTGACTGGGTTATTAATTTCATGAGCTACCCCAGCTAACAATTGCCCCAAAGTTGACATTTTTTCGGTTTGAATTAATTGGGCTTGAGTTTGTTTCAATAATTGCAAAGCATCTGCTAATTCCTTTGCTTGTTGTCTTAATTTAGCTTCTGACTCACGTAACGCTACTTCGGCTTGTTTGCGTTCTGTAATATCTTCTACTGTACCTTCATAATAAAGCAAACTACCATCCTGATGATAAACTGCACGGGCATTTTCAGAAATCCAAATAATGCTTTTATCTTGGCGATAAACTTGCGCTTCAAACTGCGATATCGAACCCTTTTTTTGTACGGCAGCAACAAACCGAGCGCGACAATTTGGGTCTACATACACTTGTTTTGCAATATTAGTAATGCTGTTAATCATTTCCTCTGGAGAACTATAACCGTAGATTCTTGCTAAGGCAGGATTAACAGTAATATATCTACCGTCAGGGGTGCTTTGAAAAATTCCATCAACAGCATTTTCATAAATACAACGGTACTTAAATTCTGTTTGCATAAGTGCAGCTGTTAATGATTCATGAATTTCTGATTGTGCTGTCATTAAATGATGTACGTCTAGGATTTTATATTTGCCTTGTCGATCTTCCACAGCAATAGGTTCGTAAAGTAATTCTGGCGATCGCTGCAAACACAGCTTTGCCGCTTCTACAATCTGAGTATTAATAGGTAAAATTATAGTTTCTTTTTTAGTTAATTGGTAAATAGCACTAATAGGCAGTTTAGAAAATAACTGCCAACTATGGGGACGACTCATATATTCAAAAAAAAGTCGTCGAGAAATTATACCGACAAATTCATGCCCCTGATTAATAATTATTCCCGGAAGTATAGAATTATCCTTAAAAATTTTCACCGCTTCCTCTATAGAACTTTGCCACTCAATCTGAGAGGTGTATAACTGTAATTCTTCTAGAGTGGACTGAGGAAATAACATCCGTTTTTGGTTATCTAAAATATTTGCATACGGAAAAACAGACACCGTTGTTTCATCATTAATTACTTCTTTCATCTGTTGGTGCCGACAAACTGAATTTATATATTCTAGATTAGCGTTTTCCGCAGCTTGACTATTGGTTGTTTGGTTCAATTCTAATTTTTTCAGTTGCATTATCTAATAACTCTATGTCTTCCCCGTAGCTGTAATACAGTTTTCTTCCCATAATACACCCGAAATTTTACTGAATATGAAACAATTATTAATTTTTAGATAGCTATTTTGTGTGATCTTGCTCACTAGTAGGTTGTGACTTAAGCCTATTTGGACGTAAAAAAAGCAGCATTTTTAATTTCTTGTAAGTTCGTTAAATATATGGCAAACTTTCTCCCAAAGTTCCCGGATTTAGTCTCAAATTAACTGGAAATCGTTATTTTAAGTACTTACTTAAGTATTTATACTAAAATATAAAAACTCCTCGGCTTATGGAAGGAGTCGAGGAGCTTACAAGGTAAAGTTAGAGAGAAGGAACGGCGATAAAGCCAGCTACAGCGGCGCAAATGGCGGAAACAAGCGCTGTACCGAATAGCCACCAAGCGGCATTTCTTGCGGCTTTGCGGGTTTCTTCAGCGCTTTTAGCGGCTTGTCGCTTCACGTCTTCAACGCGACGTTGCGCTTCTTGTTGGATGCGTTCAGCGCGTTGCAGGACGGTGTTACGTGCGCCTTCAATTTGGTCGATAATGCGGTTAGCGTCGGCTTCGCTGATGTCTTCGCGGGAACTGAGGATGGCGACTGCGGTATCGCGGTTAAAATGTCCGAGTCGATCGCGAATTGCATCAAATCCAGCTTGCGGATCGTCAAACAATTTACGCACATCCCGCTTGATGCCATCGTAGTTGAGTTCTGGACGATCGAGCGAGTTTAAATAGTTGCGAATCTTTGCAAAAATGCCATCAATCACATCTTGGATGCGACGTTGAATGCTTCGCACTTGTTCGACAAATTGATCGCGAACGGAGATAATTTGATCGACAATTCTGGTAGCTTCTGCTTCCGAAATATCGGGACGTTGCGACAATAATCTAATTAAGGTGTCGCGATCGATCTGGGAAATGCGATCGCCTAAACTATCAATTCCAGTGCGCGGATCGCGCAGCATCAAAGATAAATCTCGCTTGATACCTTCGGGATTTAAAGCATTTTTGCCAGTGTTCCGCAAGTAGTCTTCTAAAGTAGCTTGGAAATCTTGAATTCTGGCTTGAGTTCTTTGTGCTAATCGACGCGGTGCTCTAACAATGCTGCGAATATTATCTTGGATTTGATCGATAACTTGATTTACTTGTTCTTCGCTCAAATCTTCCCGTTGACTGAGCAATTTTACGAGTGTATCTCGATCGACTTGAGATAATCTTTCGCGCAGTGCGATCGTCCCTTCTTTAGGATTAGCAAATAAGGTAGAAAAATCCCTTCTAATTCCTTCAGGATTGAGTTCTTCTTTGCCAGTATTTCGCAGATAATCAGCGATCGCAGTTGTAACGCGATCGTATTGTTCTTTAGTTTTATCTGCTGCGATTTGCGGTGCATGAGTTACACCACCCCAAATCGACTGCACTTGATCGATAATTTGATTTGCTTGTTCTTCGCTCAAATCTTGACGTTGACTGAGCAATTTTACAAGGGTATCGCGATCGAAACGTGACAATCTAGCACGAATTAAAGGTAATGCAGCATTGGGATTACTTAACAGAATAGTTAACTCACGTTTGATCGAGTCAGGATTCAATTCTTCCTTGCCAGTATTCCGCAAATAAGATTCCAAATTCAACCACAAAGCTTCCGCTTGCGCTTGTGCTTGTTCTTGAACTTTTTGTGCTTGAGAAAGTACACCATTGCGAGTTCTTTCTAAGTCGCCAACGATTCTTTCCGCTTCCTCTTGGCTAATATCTTGTCGCTGACTGAGGAGTTGTACAAAAGTGTCGCGATCGAAGCGAGAAAGGCGATCGCGCAATCGATCGTATCCCGCTTGCGGATCGTCAATTAAAGTGCGAAAATCGCGCCTAATTCCTTCTGGATTTAACTCATCTTTTCCAGTATTTCGCAGATAATTTTCGACTCTGCTACGGATATCTTGATTTTGTTCTGTTCCCTCGGCTGTTTGCACTTGGTTAAGCACATCCAGACGAATTGCTTCTAATTCATCGGCAATTTCATTTCTGCGAACGGTCGTGATATCGTCTCTTTGTTGCAGTAAATTCAAAAAGTCCGATCGACTCAATCTTTCCAATTGACGACGCACTGCACCTGGATCGGCTTCCGGGTCATAAATTACCTGTCTAAATTCGTGGTTAATTGTTTCCCGATTTAAGTGCCAAGGATAGGAATTTAACAGGTAATTTTCCACATCCAATCTAATAGTATTAGGCGTACTAGGAGGAAGTCCGGGAACTTTATCTTGTACCTGAGAACTAATTTGACTTGCGCCACTAGCAACTCGATCTCTAGCTTCCTTCAATCGATTCAAAATTGCTTCGATATCCAAATCAGAAAGGTCGGTTCTACCTAATAAAATTCCCATTGCAGTATTCATGCCATATTGCATTGCTTGCTGCATCAATCCGGGAGTTTTTTCGGTTTGTGGTTGAGTACTTTGCTTCTGTTGACGTATCTCATCAATTAATGTGTCAAGTTTGGCGTTTAACTCTGGCGATCGCAATTCATTAGTTTGAGCAGATTTCAGATAATTGATTAATTCACCCATCACATCACGCTGAGGATTTAATCGATTAACTGCTTGTTTCCAAGAATCTTCTAATGTATCGACAATCCGATTAACATCTCGCTTAGAAAGTGCAGTATTATTTCCCACCAAATCCACAAAAGTTTGACGGTTAATTTTGCTTAATCCTTCGCTACTTGCCAAAGTTGCTAATCTTGGATCGTTAAGTGCATTTTCAAATTCCCGGCGCAGTTTTGCTATATCTAATTCTGGCGGACGTAAGGTTTGCAAATAATCTTCCAAATTTTCTCTTATGGTGATTGGATCGATCGCACTACCAATTTGTCTACCAACAGCAGCAGCAGCGGCTTCTGCGGTAGAAACTACCTGATTAGAAGCAGCTTTTGCACCTATAGCAGCAGCAGCAGTACCGACAATTGATTGAAAACCAGAAGCAGCAGTATTGATTACTGAACCAACTAAGGAACCGATCGCATTAGAACTAGCCCAAACTAGTAATAATAAATAAGCTCCCCAAATTGTTAAGCCAATAATTGCGCCTAAAACCGGACTTGTCACTAAGCTTAATTTCACTGCTAAGAAAGTAGCCACTAACACTGCTAAACTAACAGTTATTAATGTGGCTAATCCCAGCCAAAAACTAATTTTCTTAACTGTAGTGCCTAAGCTGTCTGACTCATCATTACGACGGCGATCGGAATCTGAATCTGATTCCCTACCTAATAAAAAAGCTACGCCAAAGTTGGTTAATAGAAATTGAATGGCAAAAGCAATTAATACCCCAGAAATTAAAGCGGCAAAAAATTGTGGCCCAGAAAATACCAAAGCTGCTCTTTCTGGTGCAACTAATGGTGTTGTCGGAGTAACTGGTACTCCTGTTTGAGCCAACCAAAATGCCAGATTATTTAATCCCATCTGCATATTCAAAATGTCAATCATAGATAGTATTTACCTCTTCTAATGAAAGCTAATGCACCCAATTTAAGGTGACACAGCTAAAAGCTTTATACTTTAGCAAAAAGTAATGCCATATCGCTTAGATTCGCTGAATATCAGTATCAAAAACATCTCTCTCAGGTCTGAAATTTTATACTTGAAGTAAATATAGAGACAAATTGCCTAATCTTTGATCGACAAAATTGTAAATTAAAATACTGGGCGATAAACTTTCTATTTTCTCACTTTCTACAGATAGACTTTTTAATAAGAAATAACTCTTTAAGATCGACCTTAAGATAGTCTTATCTCTGTATCTAAAGACAGACTACTTGGTATTTTGCGATCGCTACTATGAGTGTGTAAGCAATTGTTAAGGACTGTTAAGCATGGAAACTCGCACTTCTACCGATTTACCACCCGTAGCTACCGCTTATAACGGTAAAGACCGTAACGCTTTCTTGTTTGGCTGGAATCCCCAAGCTGAACTGTGGAATGGTCGTTTAGCAATGATTGGCTTTTTAGCCTATTTGCTGTGGGATTTAGCCGGATACAGTGTACTGCGTGACGTATTACACTTTATCGGATACTAAATTAACTTTGCGGCGTGTCCTGTTTTTATAGGCTCATTAAAATCTAACCTCCTCTCCTTTACTGACGACTTGTAATTTAGTCGTCAGTTTTTTGGCTTATTTTGTCTATGGTGTAATCCATAAATCCTAAAAATCTCGACCCTTTTGATAATTAATATCCTCTCTAAGTAATATCACTGTTGATAGTTTTATTACCATTAGGGGATGCGATCGATCTCCATCGCAAAGCCAAACAACAAGGAAAAGAACTATTCATCTTCCCGCCAAATGTTAACCCTAAAGATATTCAAGAAACTTCTTATTTAGACTTAAATCAAAAATCGGATAATTACATACAAACTCGCAGCAATTAACTGTAACAACATCACAGGAATCCCATAATGTAAAAACCTTTTAAAAGATATACGACGACCATGTAATTCCGAAATTCCCGCAGCCACAATATTAGAAGAAGCTCCAACTAAAGTACCATTTCCCCCTAAAGTTGCCCCAAACATCATTGCATAAAATAACGGCAAAACTTCAGCCGGAAATTGTCCAGTAAAATTTTGTGCCAGCACTTCTGATGGAGCTAAACCCACATTAACTAAATATTGTTTAAGTAATGGTACCATTGCCACTACTAAAGGAATGTTAGGCACAACGCTAGAAACTAAACCAACAAAAAAGAGAATAACTATTGAACCAAGAGCAATATTTTTGCCTAAAATTACTGATAATACTCCTGATAAATTGCTCACAACTCCCGTTTTTTCCAATCCTCCGATTAAGACAAAGATACACATAAAAAATATCAACGTACTCCAATCTACATCTCGCAAAATATTATTAACTGTATCTATCTTGCTATGGTGAGAAAGTAGTAAAGCTAAAGCTGCACCCAACAGGGCAACTGTAGCAGGAGAAAGGGGAATTGGTAAAGTTTCCCCAATTACGAAAAATATTAATACAAAAGCTATAATCAAACTTCCTACTGCTAAAACGCGAGGATGATTAATTTGTGGATGCGGTAGTTGTTCTAGATTATCTAACTTTTTTTGCCAAATTTTGCGGAATAAAAATGGTAAAGTAGCTATAACTGTGAGTACAGCAATTACACCACCCAAACTTAAGCGTGTTAGATAATCTGTAAAGCTAATATTTACCGCATCACCAACAATAAAAGTAGCTGGATCGCCAACAATTGTTAATAATCCCGCACTATTTGCAACGAACACCATTAAAATTAATAAAGGCACAAAATCTACTCCTACTTCCTCTGCCATTGGCGGTACTAAAGGTGCTAGTAACATTACTGTTGTGGCGTTTGGTAAAAAGGCACAAATGGGAGTAGTAATAGCAACAATACCTAACAACAATCGATTTCCTCTACCTTTAGCTAACACAACTATTCTTGTAGCTAAATAATCAAAAACCTTTGTGGGTTCAAAGGCTCTTACTAAGACCATAACACCAAAAAATAAACCTAAAGTGCCGTGACTTTGACTAATATATCCAATGGCTTCAGTTAAAGTCATGACATTGAATAAAACGAGGATCAATGCACCTAAAAAAGCAGCAATTGTTAGATGTATCCACTCAGTCATTATTAAGAAGATTACACCCACAAATGTTGCGGAAGCAACTAGAGCTTGCCAATTTTCCATAAATTACCTCTGTCTTAAGTTAGATAATTTGATTGCTTGAATATTACAGAAAAAAACCACCTCTGTAAAGGTGGTTGATTATTTAGGTGTAGCGTAAACAAATTGAGTTATTTCTCAGGAATAGAATCGGGAATTCCTAGTACAGGACAAGGGAATCGATCGCCAAGTTTCTGCACTAAGGAATGATTGGCTGAATGACAACCTAAAAATAGTAAATCCGCTGCTTCAGATTCCACAACTTTGGTTAACTCTTCAGCTACAGAACCGATGCGTAAATGCGCGATGAAATCATCTCCCCATTCTTCTACTAAATAACGTGCTTGCCATAAAATTTGGTCTGCTTTCTCGAAGATAGAAGTGCGGGAACAAGTGGTTGGTACTGGGCGAGATTTGGTGGTTGTTTGGCGATCGCTCATCGCCAAAGTTTGAATTTTTGGTCTAGCTAACTCAGGGGTGACAGATTTTAATACTGAGGCTGTAGGAAATTTCCAAGAATTACTAGAAATTGTGTAATTACTAGTAAAATGTTTTAGCTTACTGTTTCCTTGATTATCAATCACATAAACAATTTTTACACTGACTTGTTTGTTTGTCGCCAAGCTGGTTTGATGAGCCATCAACAGGGTAATGTCTAAAGCTGTATGACTGTTGGGAGAACCGTTATAACCAACTACAAAAGTTAAGGAATTGTTAGATTTTGTGGTTGGTGCAACTGAAGATTTTCTCCCTGGCAGCAATATCATTTGCTCAACCAAATCATCCCGACCAACTGCGCTTTGAAAGCGGACTAACATTGGTTTGATATTCACCAGCTTTACCTCTCGTAAATGAATGTCTACTCGTCTTGGGTAAAATAACGATCCAAAAAGTTTAAGGCGTGATTTCGCAACTCAAAATATTCCTTTGTTTCGCGGATTTCTTGTCGATTACGTGGATGGGGAAATGGTACCTCCAAAACCTCTCCTATTGTAGCAGCAGGGCCATTAGTCATCAAAACGATGCGATCGGACATATAAATGGCTTCATCGACATCATGGGTAATCATCATTACCGCTTGTTTGTGGCTTTCCCAGATATCAAGTACCTGCTTTTGTAACTTACTTTTAGTTAGAGCGTCCAGGGCTCCAAAAGGTTCATCCATCAGCAACATTTTTGGGCGAATAGCTAAAGCTCTGGCAATACCAACTCTCTGTTTCATTCCCCCAGAAATTTCATCGGGATATTTATCTGCTGCGGCATTTAAATTTACCATTGCGAGATGTTCGTTGACGATGCTAATCTTTTCAGACCTTTTTGCATCTTTCAGGACTTCATCCACTGCTAAACGAATATTTTCCCGGACAGTTAACCAAGGTAACAGTCCATAATGTTGGAAAATCATCATGCGATCGCTTCCGGGTTTGCGAATTTCTCTCCCTTCCATTCTTACTGTTCCAGATGTTGCTCTTTCCAAACCCGCAACTATTTTTAATAAGGTCGATTTGCCACAACCTGAGTGTCCGATTACAGAAATAAATTCATCTTCTCCCACTGTCAAATATACCCCATTAAGCACTACAAATTCACCGCCATCAGGAGTGGGATAAGACTTAACTAAATTGCTAACTTCTAAAAATCCATAATCGGATAAAGAAGCTTCGTAAGCATTGCTGTAAACCGAGTTAGACCTAACCATTGGATGCTCCTGAATTTGATTAATTAGGACATGAAAATGTTAGTTAGACTATTAGCTCGAATCTCAAAACTATTGAGATAGCCAACCGGATCGCTGGGGTTAAATTCTTTATTGTCTATAAATACTGTGGCTGGCTCAACCTTGTAATCTTCCTGGGGACATTGAATTCCCATTTCTGTTGCTATCTCCCGATAGAGGTCAGTTTTCCAACCCTTACGGGCTAATTGTTCGGCGTTTTTGGGAAACTCTTTTATTTGTCCCCAACGTGCAGCTTGAGTCATTAACCAAATACTTTCTGACTGCCATAAAAAGGTGGAATGATCGCCGGAAATTCGGGCAAGATTGGCAGGTAAATCGAAGAAAATTGTTGTATCTTCTGAGTTGACAATTCGCTGTTTATCATCAAAACCGCCGTAGTTATAATCGCCCACAATTGCGGGTCTAGTAAATTTATCGATCGGCCCTTTTTTAGGTTTCGCTCCCGTAAAAGATCGGTCTGTAATTAATTGAGCAACTTCCTGGCGATTTTCTGGTTTACTGCAATATTGACAAGCTTCAATCATTGCTTTTACCAGCGATCGATAAGTCTTTGGGTAATTAGTAATAAAAGATTCCATTACCCCTAAAAGGCGATCGGGATGTCCTTGCCAAATTTCCTTACCTTGAGCAAAACTAAAACCGACTCCTTCGTTACCTTTAATCGCTCTAGTATTCCAAGGTTCCGCTACCATGTAAGCTTGCATTGCCCCAATTCTCACATTAGTCACCATCTGCGGTGGGGGTACAATAATAATCCGAAATTCTGCCAGAGGATTTACTCCCGCAGCTGCCGATAAATAGCGAACAAAATATTCATAAATCGCAGAACTTAACACCACTGCCCAAACTTTATTTTCGGCAGATTGACTTTCAAAATACCTGCGAAAATCTCGTCCAAATGTTTGCAAATCCCCGTTATAATCGCGCCAAGGACGAATGCCAAAATCCCACATCGATCGATTCATTGTCATCGCGTTACCGTGACGATGAATTGTCATTGCGGCGCAAAGTGGGGCGTGACGTGCGCCTTCTGCACCAATTCTGGCGTTAGTCACCGCACCAGATACCACTGGTGAAGCGTCGAGTCTGCCAAAAATAATCCCGTCGCGAGAAGTCGCCCAACTAGCTTCGCGGTTGAGAGTGACGTTTAAACCATATTTGCGAAAGAATCCTTTTTTCCAAGCGATCGCAAATGGCGCACAATCATTTACGGGAACATACCCGACGGTAATATTTGGTTTTTCTAAGCTTTTAGGATCAACTACAGGTTGAACTGCTAACGCTTCTTCGGTTAATCCTTTCGCAGATCGATCGCCCGAAATTCCACAAGAAGACAGCGCCATTCCCGTCGCAGTCGCACCCATTCCTAACAGAAAATCTCTGCGAGTCCATGAAGATTTTTCGGTGTTACCCATAGCTCAACTCCACCGATAATTTATTTCTACTACTGAGGCTCCCGCCTCGGTTTTTCCGAGATCTCGTTCCCAGGTTCAACCTGGGAACGAGATTTTGGAGGTTCTACCTCCCTTGCTCCAAGATCTTGGAGGTTCTACCTCCCTTGCTCCAAGATCCGATCGCCAATAACCAATTACGAATTTGCCGTTCTAGGACGGTGTGTAACTAATTCTTGAATTTTGCCTAAAGCGAAATCTAGAAGTAGTCCTGTTACACCAATTACTAACACTGCGAGAAACACAGAACTTAGATTTAATCGACTCCATTCATCCCAGACAAAAAAGCCAATTCCCATCCCACCTGTGAGCATTTCCACTGCTACAATTACCAGCCAAGCAATCCCTAAACTGATTCGCAATCCAGTAAAAATGTAGGGCAAACTTGCAGGCAAAATAATCTTAGTAATCCGTCGCCAACGGCTCATTTCTAGCACTCTTGCCACATCAATATAATCTTTAGAAACGCTAGAAACTCCCAAGGCAGTGTTAATAATTGTCGGCCACAAAGAGGTAATGAAAATCACAAAAATTGCTGATGGATCTGCCAAATTAAAAATCGCTAAAGCGATCGGCAGCCAAGCCAAAGGTGATACTGGTTTAAAAATTTGAATGATGGGATTAAGGGCTAACATTGCAGGTTTGGACATTCCAATTAAAAATCCTAAAGGAATTGCCACTACTGCACCTAATAAAAATCCCCACAATACTCTTCTTAAACTTGCCAACAATAACCAACCAATTCCCAAATTTCCTGGGCCACGTTGGTAAAAAGGATTCAATATGTAATCTGAATTAGCAACTAGTGCTTCTAACGGCGTGGGCATTAATTCATAGTTAAAAATTGCCACAACCCACCACAAAATAATGATTCCGAGAAATCCCAAGGCAGGCAGTAAAACTACATCTCGCAGGGCGATCGGTTTTGCGCGTCGCCAAGCTGCCTGTCCTGCAACTGCGATCGCAGACAGATTCAAATTTATTGCCATAGTGTCACGAGCGGGTACAAAATTACTGAGCAGTACCAGCCAAGAACACTGATGAGTTTAGAAAACTGTAAAAATTTCTAACTCTTCAGTCTCCTCTCGTTGCCTACGAAGTTAGCTGACGGGCTAGGAATGAGAGTTATCCTTCTCTGCCTATCTCCTCACAAAAAATGACAGAAATGCGCCCCAAAATTTGGTTCCTCCGCTCCAGGCTTGTTGACCTAGATTAGGCTGACTTACTCAAGTCTCTCGGATTTTAGCATTCTAGTTAACTGAATGCAAGCTTAATATTGGTCTTGAATCAAACAAAAGCGATCGCTCTGAAGTTATAATGATCTAAAATTAAGAATGTTTATGTTTTCCGGGATTGTTAGCTTAACTACTGTTAAGTTCAACATTGACATCTGTCCTCAGCTAGATTGTAAGCTCTCAAACAAGTTGTTAATTTGGCGATGAGAAAATTAAATCCTCTTTTCTCCTTTTTTGCGAAAAACTATGATAAAAACTTTTGAACCATCCTTAGCAAATCCTGTTGAAGAAGTGTTGTGTTTTTATACCAATGCTAGTACGGAAATTCAAATCATTCGGATTGAAAATAATTCTAGCTCTAAGTTAGAACGTATAGTTTTTCCTAGTGAGAAATTATTATTTATTGGCGAACCAAAAGCTCTGTTAGCAATTTATACTGGCAGTGAAGGAAAGGAAGTTTTGTCTGATATTATTCCTTGCGCTAAGTTACAAATTAACAACTAGAGCGATCGGAGTGCAAGAGGGTAGAAGTCATCCATCAGTTTTTTCTACCCATCTGGGAAGCGAAACTGAGGGAAATTTTCTGCCCAGATACACGAGTCCCCAGTCCTGTTTCCTCATCTTGCTTGCCAAACCTAGATTATTATGTAAATGTAAAGTTTTGTTAATGAGCAAGAGAGGGTTAGACAGATTATGGCTAAAGGCTTTGAACCAACAGCGACACAACCGCAACCAACCACAACTCCCAAACTAGAGGAGCCAAAATTTGGTTTTAATGAATATGCGGAACGCTTAAATGGTCGAGCAGCGATGATTGGTTTTGTCCTGACATTGCTGATTGAGTACGTTACAGGTCAAGGATTATTGTCTTGGTTAGGGCTGTATTAAAGACGGAATTGTAGTTTTTTCTGAAGTTTTCCTGAAAATCTTCCTTTAGGAAGCACAATGTCATAGAACATGAAGTAGGGGTGTAGGGAAGGTAAATTTTTGCTACTCCTCGACTTCATGTTAAGTGGGGTATAGGAACCCGGAAGCGTAAGCGCTAAGATTGAAGCAAAAGTAGATTACATAGTTGACAGATTACTTATGATGAATGCTGCTTATGTTAGGTTTTTCAGGTCAGCCTACCGCAGAGAACCGATCGTTAGTTTTATGATTACTATTGGGGCGGTGGATGCTGTGATTGGTGGAGTTGGCGATCGCGTATCGTTGCTCACATTCGGGATCGGTACAGTAGCATTGGCGATCGTCCTGCGTTGGTTAATACTTCAGCGTCGTCCAGCAGAAATTCCCACCGAAGCACCCCAAATTTATCTCCCACCCACACCTTCCCAATCTCAATTACCTAACTTAAACGTTCAGAATAAAAAACGTCCTCCACGCTCGTAAGCTGTTAATTTAAAGTTACTCGTGCAGCAGAAACGATCGAGTAGTTGAAAATAGGTAAAAGGTTGAAGACAAAAATTTGGCTTACCTTCTGTCTGTTTGCCGATCGCTGAATCTAATGACCTAAAATTATGACGAAAACTGTTTTAGGCAAACTCCACAAAATTGGAGAAGTAGCGTCATTTACTGGATTGCCAGTAAAAACGATTCGTTATTACGAAGAACTTGGTTTACTATCACCAGTGGTGACACGCGCTTCCTCTGGATATCGATTGTTTGATTCTCAAGTACTCAAGCGACTGGACTTTATTAAACGCGCTCAGTCTTTGGGGATGAGTTTAAAAGAGATTCAGGAATTTTTGGAAATTCACGATCGGGGGGAGTTACCCTGTCACGAAGTTAAGCAACATATTCAGACAAAACTAGAAGCGATCGATCGACAAATAGCAGCGTTGGAGACTTTGCGATCGGAATTACAAGAACTTCTTTCTGAGTGGAAAGAACCAACATCTGACGATGTAGATGAGATAATCTGCCCTAATATTCAATCACATTTGGATGAAACTTCCGAACATTGCCATTAAATTCTTGCAAATAGGATCTGTAGTTTTAGCTAGTCTTAGCTGCTACACAATTTTTACAGATATCAGTCGAGCAGATATTAATACTATTGCCCAAAAACTGCCCTCACCACCTGTTCCCCAAATTCCCAATCCTCCTTTGTCAAACCCGGAAAGCATTTGGCAAAGAGTCAGAATTGTACATAATATTAAAGCTCATTGGGGGCCGATTTACGCTCTAACTTTCAGTCCTGATGGTAAATATCTCGCCAGTGGTGGAACGGATATTGATACCAAAATTCGCTTGTGGAACCCGATAAAAGGTAATAAACTTCGCACAATTAATGCTCACAGTAACCGAGTTCTGGCATTAGCAATTACTCCCGATAACCTGACTATTGCTAGCGGAAGCGAAGATTCCACGCTAAAAATTTGGAGTTTAAAGAATGGCAAATTAAGCCGGATGTTAACTCATGAATTTAACAATATTTTATCTTTAGCAATTACCCCAGATGGACAAACTTTGGTGACAGGCGGTTTGGATGGAATCAAATTAATTGATTTAAAAACCGAAAGGTTACTTTATAATCGCGTACCCTTAGCACAACCAATAGTTTATGCGGTGGCAATTAGTCGGAACGGGCAAATTTTGGCGACTGGAGGTAGGGATAGAACTATTCAATTGTGGAATATTCAAACTAGTCAATTTCTTGGTACTATACCCGGACATCAAGGAGCAATTACTTCTTTAGCTTTTTCGCCAGATGGTAATACTTTGGTGAGTAGCAGTTATGACCATACAGTTAAAGTTTGGAACCTGGCAACTCGCAGATCTTTTACACTTGTTGGTCATCAAAATATAGTTAATTCGGTTGCGGTGCATCCAGATGGAAGGACTGTAGTTAGTGCGGGTAGGGATGGGGTAAGAATTTGGGATTTAGGAACTGGACAGCAGGTGCGATCGCTCGCGATCGACACAGATTGGGTACAAACTGTCGCTTTTAGTCCTGATGGCAACTTACTGGCAACTGGCGCATTTGATGGCAAACTCAAAATTTGGGAAGGGATAAATAAGGATATTCCTGTAGAATTGGGGCAAAAAAAACAGGGAGGAAATTAATTTTTCCTCCCTGAACATTTTTCTGATTTGATTTTTGCTTTTGATTTGGTTTTTGGTCTTCGGACTGTTCTTTGAGTTTCTTGCGTAACATCTGTTGTTGCTTCTTCAGTTGTCTCGCTCTTGCAGAACCGCCTCTACCTTTGTCGTTTCTTCCCTCTTTCCGGGGAGATTCCCAACGCTTGAGTTGTCGAGCCATTGTGGTTGCCTTTTATTTAGTTTTGTTTACTTTACTATTATAACATTTTTCAAAGGGATGATGTACGCTTAGATCTTGCTCTAGACAAGGAGGTAGAACCTCCAAGACCTCGTTCCCAGGTTCAACCTGGGAACGAGAAACTCCAGGCTCCGCCTCTTGGTGCAAGATATCAGTAAACAAACGATTTTAAGCTTTTCGATCGGGTTTGCAATCGACAAAGCCAATTGCATGAGGATCGAGATAACCTGCGATCGCCATTTCAATCACCGCTTCAACGGGATAATCAATTTCAACAGCACGCGCAACGATCGCATTTCTGATCCGCTCTGGTAACTGCTCTAAAATAATTTGTCCAGCTGTGGGTGAAAGTTGCTCGTACTCCTTTGTTTCTTGCATCATCATCTACTCCATCGGGATCTGAGCATTGTAGGGCGGTTCTGTTGCTCTTAGAAGTGCCGCCTCTACTTCCGATAATAAAGCGGGATTCCCCCAACGATCCAGTGTGTAAAAGGTAATTCTCACATCAGTAGGTGGATAAAGATCGAGCCATGCCCACAAAAAGGCTTTATGTCCACCGTTAAAACGAGTTGCTAAGTTATTTGTCTTGCCAATATACAAAACGCCTTGAATGCGGTGACGAACTGCATAAACTCCAGGACGCTTGGGCAATGAATCAAACTCACGAGTCATTTCCATCGCTTGCTCAAAGTCTGAAAAAGCAAGATAGCTCAAAATTTCGGTTGCATTCATTGCAGGTCGATCTCTATTATTTTATTGAACAGCGAAAGCACCCTAATTCTCTGTCAATTCATAAATTTCATCAAAGCAAAAACGACGCACTAAATCAGTCAATCCTTCGATTAATAACTGATGAGATGGGGGAATTTGAGTAATTAATTGGTTAATTTTTTCCGCATCTACTTCTAGGGATGCTTGGTGCAGTTCTGCTAACCATTCTGATGGCATCACGGATAAGTCTGAAGGTTTGAGGTCTTTGCCACTGACGACTGTTTCTTCTGCTTTTTGATTTTCTGATTCTTCGGCGTAAATGAAGCGAACTCCGATATGTTCGGTGAGTTTATCAAAAATTACTTGTTCCCGGAAAGGTTTGCTGACTAAATCATCGCAACCTGCGGTTATAATGGTGGTTCTTTGTTCTTCAAAGGCACTAGCAGTTAGAGCAATAATTTTGGTAAAAATTGAGCTATTATTGGCTTTATTTCTAATTTGCCGAGTGGCTTCGTAACCATCCATAATCGGCATTCGCATATCCATCCAAATCAGGTGAGGTTGCCAGTTTTCCCAACAAGCGATCGCTTCTTGCCCATTGTTAGCTGTGCGAACTTCAAAACCAATACTTCCTAATAGTTGAGCGATTATATCTCGGTTCTCGGAGCGATCGTCTACTACTAAAATTCGATAATTAGGTTGATTTGGTGCTATTTTAAGCACTCGCCTATTAGTTGATAATGGTGCTACTTCGGAGGATTCAGCTAAAGCAATTTTAATGTCAAAGCTGAAAGTAGAACCTACTCCTAAAATACTCTTAACGTAAATATCACCTCCCATCAACCGAGTAAACTGACGGCTAATAGTTAACCCTAAACCTGTACCTTCTCTAGCTTGAGCTCCACTAGTTGTTTGCACAAAAGGTTGAAATAAATTATCTATTTCTTCTGGAGCAATGCCTCTACCTGTGTCTTGAACTTCAAAGTAAAGTGTAATTTGATCGTGTTTATTTCTTTCTGATAATTCTTGGTTTATTGGATTTGCAGAAGCGCGAAGAGAGACTTTTCCTGTTTCAGTAAATTTAACAGCATTACTTAATAAGTTAATTAGCACTTGTCGGAGTTTACCTTCATCTGTGAAAACGTATTGTGGTAAATTTGTAGCAATATCAAATTCTAAAGATAATTGCTTAGCTTCGGCGCGAGCTTGGAACATTTCTTGCAGGGTTTGTAGCAATCTGTGTAAATCGAAAGGTATAGAATGTAAAACAGTTCTTCCTGCTTCAATTTTGGACATTTCTAACACATCATTAATTAAGGTTAGTAAATGTTCTCCACTGCGGTTAATGGTGGCGAGAGATGCTTTTTGACGCGCAGTTAAAGCAGCATCTCTTTCCATTAATTGAGCAAAACCTAGAATTGCATTTAACGGGGTACGCAGTTCATGACTCATATTTGCTAAAAAAGTGCTCTTAGCAGTATTAGCAGCTTCCGCAGCTTCTTTAGCAACTCTTAATGCTTCTTCGGCTTTATGTCTGGCAATACCAATAGCTGTAATTTCTCCGACTAATTTGAGCAAACTAATATCATCTTCGCTCCAATTTTTAGTGAATTTCACTACATCTGCGCCTAAAAATCCAATCACTTTACTAGAGTGAATTAAAGGCGCAACTATTAAAGATTTAATTGATTGAGTTTGCAACATGGCTCTTTCTGCTGTTGCTTCGGGAGGAAGGTCGGAAATTGAGGAAACTTGAATTAATTCACCGTGAAATATATTGCTAGAAAACCAAGGCAAAGTATTAGGGTTTGATAATCTGAGATAATTAGCTAATGGTTGAATTCCTTGAGCGCACCATTCACCGATTAAGGAAATTTGTTTTTGATCTTCTGATAATTCAAAGATACAACTACGTTCTACTCCGAGAAAGTGAGCGATCGCTTTTAAAGTAAAATTAAGTGCGGTGTTCAATTCTTGGTCGATAAACTGGCGAGAAATACAACTAACTAAACTTTCTCTTTTCGCTCGACTTTCTAATGCTTCTTCTGCTTGTTTTCGTTCTAATTCTGCACCAGTACGGGCGGCAAAAATTCGTAAAATTAGTTCTCTTCCAGGGTCATTTGTCATTGGTTTAACATCCATTACCGCTAAATGACCCAAAATTTCCCCGGATGAATTAGTTAAAGGAATTCCTAAGTAGCTTTCTGCGCTAATAGTAACTAAATCTCCATCTTTAGGAAACAATTTTGGCAGATTTTCTGGATAGTAGCAAGTTCGACCGGATAAAATACTTTCACAAGGAGTTCCTTGCAAGTTATATTCAAAGTTTTCTCCTAATCTATTTTCTGTCCAAATTGCTAAAGTTCGCACTTTAGTTTTAGTTTCGTTAGCAAATTCAGTTACTAAGGAATAACGAACTCTTAATACAGAAGCGAGATAACGAACGCAGGTATTAAAGAATTCATCGCCTGTTTTCGCTGCCGTTCCTTCGACAATTAATCTTAAAGCTTGTTCTCTATGTTTGCGATCGGTAATATCTTCGGAAATACATAATAAGTGTGTAATTCGGTTTTGACTATCAAACAGCGGGAATTTCAAAATTCTGCTTAAAATTTTCTCTTGATTAGCTGTAGCAATTTCCATTTCGGGAACTTCTAGTAATGTCCCTTGTTCTACTACCGTTAAATCCTGTTGGCGGAAAAAGTCTGCTGATGCTTGTGGAATTAATTCATAATCGTTTAAACCAAGCCCTTGTTCTTTAGAAAATCCCAAAATCTTTTCAGAATTTTTGTTAATTAACACATAACGAAAATCATTATTAACATCTTTGGCAAACAGTCCTAAAGGAATGTTATTAATAATACTATTTAAAAATTGTTGTGATTGTTTTACTTCTTCTTCTAATCGTTTGCGATCGCTAATATCCACAATCATAAACTCTAAACAAGATTCTTCGGCATTGATTCGCGCCGAAAATAATCCCCAACTAATTCCTCCATCTTGTCGATATAATTGAATTTCAAAATTGCGAAGTTCGCCGTTTTGTTCCATTTGAGATATCATCCAAGTACGGTCATTGGGATTAACATGAAATTCTCCAGCACGCCGTTTACCAATTAATTCTTGTGCTGACTGATAACCGATAATTTCCGCACAGGGTTGATTAGCATCAATAAATAATCCATCTGATAGGCGAGAACGTCCAATTCCTACTAATGAATTTTCAAAAATATGACGATATTTTAGTTCGCTGCGTCGCAAAGCTTCTTCTGATTGTTTGCGATCGGTAATATCGGTTACTACACCTTCTAAACAATTTTCTTCTACATTTAACCGGACAGAACATAATAACCAAAGTGTGGTGCCATCGCAACGGCGAAATTGGACTTCGTAGTTGTTTATTTGACCGTTTTGTAATACTTGATTGACAGCGGTTTGGCGATCGCTTTGATGAATATAAAAGTCTGTAGTATATTTCTTTTTAATTACCCGATCTGGAGAGCTATATCCTGTTAGTTCAAGAAATTTTTGATTAGCATCTAAAATTAATCCATCTTCAATTCTTGTCAGCACAATTCCTACTTGTGAGTTTTCAAACAACCGCCGAAATCTTAATTCACTGCGGCGCAAAGCTTCTTCTGCTTGTTTACGTTCTGTGATATTTTTAGAAAAGCTAAAATCCAACTCTTTACCATCAAATTCTAAATAATAGGCCGAGACTTCTATAGGAATTAACTCTCCTGTCTTAGAACGCATGAGAGTTTCAAAAGTCAAAGTCCCTTTTTCTTTAAGTTCTCGCCAATGTTCGGGCCAAACTTCTTTCGGATAATTAGGATCGAGATCGTGAACTGTTAAACCCAATAATTCTTCTCTAGAAAATCCTACTAATCGACAAGAAGCTTGATTAACGTAATATATTTTTCCCTCTTGATCGCAACAAGCAACATTATCAGAAATTTGATCTAACGCAAACTGACTAAACCTCAATCTTTCTTCTATTTTCTTCTGTTCTGTAATATCACGAAAACTCCAAACTCTACCAATAATTTCCCGATCTTTCCACTGTGGTTGAGAATAACGCTCAAAAATTCGACCGTCTTTAAATTCTACTAAATCTAATACTATTGCTTCTGGACGATTAAGAAATAAATCCCAAATTTTGGCAACAAATTCTTCTGGATCTTTTGTTTGTTGAGCTAAAAATTGCAGTCTTTCATCTTCTTTACCTGGAAATAATAATTCTTCTGGCATTCCCCACATTTGTAAAAATTTCTGATTATAAATTGGGGCATTACGGGAACGATTTACTACTAAAATTCCATCAGCAGTTGATTCTAATGTTGCTTTTAATAAAGATAAATATTCTTGCTGTTCTTGTTCTTGATTTATTGATTTGTTTTGAGGAGTAACATCTTCAATTACTAAAATTGCTGATGAAGTATGCTTGCTTACTTCTACAAAATTACCAGATATTTTTAAATTTAATTTGCGATCGCCTTTTACAAATTCATACTCAGTTGTTTCATATTCCCTGTTGATAATTTTTAAATCGGGATAAGCATCGAATGTTAGTGCTTTTCCTGCTTGTTTTAAAGGAAATAATTCACAAAAATTATTCCCAATAATTGAAGAGGTTGCTCCGATGAGGTTAGTAAATGCAGAATTATACCATTCTATTTGGTGATTTTCGCCTAAAAAAACAACTGCATTTGCGATCGTATTTAGCGCCACTTCCATTTTGCTAATAGTTGCTTGCAGTTGATTTACCGACTTTGACTTTTTGCTGCCCATAATTTAGGTTCCCTATTGAAAAGTCAATCGATTTTAGATCTTAGACTTTAGATTTTAAAATGGCAAATTTCTATTTGTTGATTTTCAACTCAAAAGTATTAAATAAACCTTCTTACTCTGTCTTTCTCCTCTATGCGCTTTGTGACTCTGCGGTTCAACTCAAACTTAAATCAATCTAAAGATTTACTAGCGACTTGATAAAGAGATTGTAGCGTCATTCCCTCTGTCGGATATTCTACAATTGCGAAATTGCAACTTACTTGAAAACGACTACCATCGGGTGCAGAAAACACTTGTTTTCTTATATTAGTTAATATATCAGTTAAGCGATCGCTCACTTCCGACTTAGTTAAACCAGGCATCCCCACCACAAATTCGCCATCTCCCCAATAACCCAAAACCTCATCACCCCGAAAAGCAGATTGCAACAATTGACTCCACCTTTGTAACACCTGATTTCCCACATTATGCCCATATTGAATATTAACTTGACGCAATTGATAAAACTTAAAAATTGCCAAACAAACAGCATATTGATTTATTGCACCTTGTTGCAGCAAACTTTCCAAATCTCGACTAGATTTTAACTGATTTAAAACCCCAGTTAAAGGATCTTTAGTCGAAAGAGTTTGCAGTAACCGATTTCGTTCCAAACGATTAGTAATTCTCGTTAATAATTCTACTGCTAACACAGGTTTCACCAAATAATCATCTGCACCAGCAGCAAACACTTGTTGAATAATATTCACATCTTTATGAGCAGTTAAAAACAAAATTGGTAACTCTTGCCAATTCGGATCGTTACGCACCGCCTGACAAAGTTCAATTCCGCTAATATTAGGCATTTCTACATCTAAAATTAGCAAATTTGGGGAAACACTTTTTAACACTTCCCAAAACTTTAAAGGATCGTCTAAACCTGTGATTCGCATTCCCCAAGGTGACAACATTGGAGGTAAAGTTGCCAGAAAAACTGGGTCATCATCTACTACTAATAAATTAATTGTTTGGCGGCGACTTTGCTGTAAAATTTGCGAAGCTAAATCCCAAATTTGACTTGCTGTTACAGGTTTTGTTAAAAATCCTTTGCCTCCAGAACGTGCGACTGTGATTCTATCTACCAAACAATCTCCAGCAGCAAGAACAATCACAGGAACTACTGGCGTGCGTTGCGCCAAATCTGTTAATAATTCCAAGCTTTTCTTACGTTTTCCTACCTCATCAATACTCAATACTACCAAGTCAGGAGATTTTTTTTGCAACCAATCTTTAGCTGCTTCTAAAGTTGTTACTTGTGACCAATTTTCCCCAGTTGATTCTGTTAGTTCTTGTAAATTTTTACCGAGGTCTGTGTTAGGATCGATTAATAATAATCTAGTATCGATTGAGGGAGCTTTTGGAGAAATAGGAACTTTTAGATCTAAGGTTTCTGCTTGAGATGTTGCTTTTCCTCTGTCTTTAATCCCTTTGGCTAAATCTTCAATCAAGGACAAAACGTTAGTTTCGAGAAGTAATTTATCTGACTCCAAAATTTGTTCAATTTCTTTAGCAATGAGGGTTCCTGTTTCCCATTCAAACATTCCTAAAACCCCAGCTAATTTATGCGCTTCTTTGCTTGCTCTTAAGCGCAATTCATCGGCTATTTCTCCAGTTTGAATAGCTGTTGCTGCTGTTTGTAAAACTTCTAAACGTTCCGTCATTAAACCTTGATATTTTTGCCACATTTCCTCCATTGCTTGATTAAATTGTTCTTCTACGGATGGCGCAGGATCTATTTCTGTATGGACAGGGTTGATTTGAGGATATTCATCACTTGCCTCTTCTGGGTTGAGGCGATATCCTAATCCATAAACATTTTCAATCCAATTCCCTGCGCCTGAATTTCGCAATTTTTGGCGCAATCCTTTAATATGTGCTTTAACGCTTTCTTCTAATGGTGGATCGTCATAATTCCACAAATGTTCGATAATATTGGAGCGACTGAAAACTCGCGAAGGGTTTCTTAAAAATAATTCTAAAAGATTGTATTCTTTAGGGGTTAAGGGTAAAAGCTTTTCTTTAAAAGTTACCTGACAACTGGTAGGATCTAACTTGAGTTTTCCTATTTGTAAAATGGGGGTGTGGTGAACTTCTCCTCGCCGCAATAAGGCTCTAACTCTAGCGTGAAGTTCGGCTAAATCTAATGGTTTAATTAAGTAGTCGTCTGCACCTGCATCTAATCCACGAATTCGATCGCTATTTGCATCCTTAGCAGTCATCAATAAAATCGGAGTGCTGCACCCAGAATTACGCAATTTACTACATAAGCTAATGCCATCTAAATTCGGCAATCCCACATCCATTAAAATTAGATCGTAAGGCGTACTTTCGGCATATTCCCAGCCTAATTCTCCATCTGCGATCGCATCTACCAAATAGTGCTGACTACTCAGAGACTCTAACAGCACATTTGTTAGCATTTCGTCATCTTCAATCAGCAAAATTCTCATTGCTCTGGTTCTTTGTTAGCGATTAATGGTAAATACAATTAACAATTAACACTGAAAAATACAAGGTTTCCAATGATTAAATTGTGCCAAATTCCTGCACCTTTGCAACCCGGAGATTTACTAAAAGTAATCGCGCCTAGTGGTGCATTGCGCGAAATGTCAGCCTTTGAAAAAGGTGTGGAAATTTGGCGAAAGCACGGCTACCAAGTCCAAATCTGCGACGGTATCACCGAACGCTGGGGATACTTAGCTGGTCAAGACCAACATCGTCGCTATCAATTAAAAGAAGCATGGTTTAATCCAGATGTCAAGGGTATTCTCTGCGCCAGAGGCGGTTTTGGGAGTGCTCGGTTGTTGGAGGATTGGACTTGGGGAGATGGGGAGATGGGGAGATGGGGAGATGGGGGGATGGGGAGATGGGGAGATGGGGAGATGGGGAGATGGGGAGATGGGGAGATGGGGAGATGGGGAGATGGGGAGATGGGGAGATGGGGAGATGGGGAGATGGGGAGATGGGGAGATGGGGAGATGGGGAGATGGGGAGATGGGGAGATGGGGAGATGGGGAGATGGGGAGATGGGGAGATGGGGAGATGGGGAGATGGGGAGAAATCTGGAGCTAGAAATTCCCCCCATCCCCCTACCTCCCCACCTCCCTATCTCTTCTTCCCAGTCGCCAATCAAATGGTTAATTGGTTTTTCCGACGTGACGGCGCTACTTTGGAGTTTGGGAAAAGTTGGGATTTCTGGCGTGCATGGACCGATGTTAACTACGATCGCAAATGAGCCAGAATGGTCAATTGAAAGGTTGTTTGATTGGGTAGAAGGACGTTGCCTTAAACCTTTGTCCGGTGTAGGTTGGGGTGGTGGTAAAGTTAGCGGCGTTTTACTTCCAGCTAATTTAACAGTTGCGACTCATTTGTTAGGTACGCCATTGCAACCGGAATTAGATGGAGTAATTTTGGCGTTGGAAGATGTCACTGAATTTCCCTACCGCATTGACCGACAATTAACGCAATGGCGGATGAGTGGAATTTTCTCCAAAGTCAAAGGCATTGCTTTAGGGAGATTCAGTCGTTGTGAAGCGCCACCCAATATTCCCAGTTTAGCGATCGAAGAAGTGTTGCGCGATCGTCTCTCCGACCTTGGCATCCCCATTGTTTCCGAACTACCCTTCGGTCACGACGGCCCCAATGCTACCTTACCCGTAGGAATTTTAGCTCAACTAGATGCAGATGCAGGAGTTTTGAGTTTTGAGTTTTGAGTTAAACTTCCCCATCCCCCCATCCCCCCACCTCCCCATCTCCCCATCTCCCCATCTCCCCATCTCCCCATCCCCCCATCTCCCCATCTCCCCATCCCCCCACCTCCCCATCTCCCCATCTCCCCATCCCCCCATCTCCCCGTCACAAGTATAAAAGAATCCCATTTTCTTCTGTCTTAGCTATAAGCTAAAAACATGGGTCAGAATAGAGGTAACAAATGGAAATAGGCGTTCCCAAGGAAACAAAAGATCAGGAGTTTCGAGTTGGTTTAAGTCCTAGTAGCGTGCGAGTGCTGCATGAAGCAGGTCACAAAATTTTCGTAGAGACACAAGCGGGTACTGGTGCGGGTTTTGAGGATGAAAAATACATTCAAGCTGGCGCAAAGATTGTGGATACAGCTAAAGAAGCTTGGGATCGAGAATTGGTAGTTAAAGTTAAAGAACCACTAAAAACTGAGTATCAATTTTTGCAAAAAGAACAAATATTGTTTACTTATCTACATTTAGCAGCCGATCGCACTTTGACCGAAGCTTTAATTGATAGTGGGATTAGTGCGATCGCTTACGAAACCGTAGAATTAACTAACGGTAAACTTCCCCTGCTCACACCCATGAGCATCATCGCTGGACGTTTAGCCGTACAATTTGGAGCCAGATATCTCGAACGTCAACAAGGAGGTCGAGGCGTACTCTTAGGCGGCGTTCCCGGCGTTAGACCCGGAAAAGTGATGGTTTTAGGCGGTGGTGTAGTCGGTACGGAAGCAGCACGCATCGCCATTGGAATGGGTGCGCGAGTGCAAATTTTTGACGTAAATGTAGACCGCTTAGCTGATTTAGAGACTTTATTTGGCTCCAGAGTCGAATACCTTTACAGTAGTCCTAGTACGATCGAGGAAAATGTCATCGACGCAGACTTACTCATTGGTGCAGTTTTAGTTACAGGAAAACGCGCCCCCATTCTAATTTCCCGTGACTTCGTAAAACAAATGCGTCATGGCTCTGTTATAGTCGATGTCGCAGTCGATCAAGGCGGTTGTGTAGAAACCTTACATCCCACTTCCCACACCCAACCAACCTACGTAGAAGAAGGTGTCGTCCATTACGGCGTACCCAATATGCCTGGAGCCGTTCCTTGGACTGCCACCCAAGCCCTTAACAATAGTACCTTACCCTACGTCCTCAAACTCGCCAATCAAGGCTTAAAAGCTTTGCAAATCGATCCTTTTTTGGCTAAAGGCTTAAATGTCCAAAATCATCAGTTGGTACACCCAGCAGTAAAAGAAGTGTTTCCCGACCTGAGTGAACCATCCAACAAAATAAGGTAATGCCAAGGCTCATAAAAGTAAAGATTAACCATCAAAATCCATAACAAGGGGACAAAACAATTAATCTAATTGCTTTGTCTCTTTGTTAATTTTTTATGTAACTCATCAGTAAGTATGCAGAATAAATCAGAAAATTAGTTACATTTTTCCCATATTCCATCACTTCTGGCGATACATTTGTTTAAATTATCGGCTCTCCCGTACTCATGGTGATAAGTAAACCTAATTATTTAACAAAGTGCTTACTCCACAAGGTTTCCCAGTCCCTAATCCCCAGTCCCCAGTCCCTAAAACCAGGGTTTTCCACCACAAGTACAGGAGAGCCAAATTATCTTGTGCTGGCTCAAATAATCTGTAACAATAACATAAATAACTCAATACAAATTAATTATTGATTCTTCTTTAAAATTTCTATAGAAATACTTTCTTTAGGCTAAGAAAAACTAAAATTTAAAGTAGAAAATGTCAAGGGAGAGAACCAGGAGTGGCAACAGTACTAATAATCGAAGATGCAGCACTTAGCCGTCAACTGCTTCGCAGAGTTTTACAAGCACAAGGTCATACAATCTGGGAGGCGAAAAATGGACTCGAAGGCTTAGAAATACTTGAGAAACAGCAACAACGACCTGATTGTATTTTAGTAGATATTTTAATGCCGGAAATGGGAGGAATAGAATTTCTTAAAGTAATGCGTCAGCAAGAATTTAAAATTCCCACAATTGTTATTACAGCTGATATTCAAGAAACTACGCGAGTAGAATGTTTACGATTAGGAGCAATGACAGTTATACACAAATTAGTTAAACCAGACGAACTGCGGCATTGGATCGATAAAGCATTAGAAAATCTACCCATAGAAGAAATTTATGAAACTAACAGTTAGTCATATAGACGCTTTACAGGAATTAGTTAATATTGGTGTAGGTCGAGCAGCTGGCGTATTAAATGATATGCTCGATTCGCCAATTCAGCTAAATATTCCAGAAGTAAGATTGCTATCTCCTGAAGAGTTAAAACTAGAATTAAAAAGCCAATTTGATAATAGTTTATTGGCGACAGTGCAGTTAAGTTTTTCTGGCTCGTTTAGCGGGACTTCTGAGTTAGTCTTTCCCTCAGAAAGTGCGGCTCATTTGGTATCAGTTCTCACAGGAGAAGCGCCGGGAACACCCGATTTGGATGTGGTGAAAATTGGAGCTTTGCTGGAAGTGGGAAATATTGTTCTTAATGGAATAATGGGTTCTTTAAGTAATGCGTTAATTGAACATTTAGATTATTCTTTACCTGCTTATACTGAAAGTAATGTAAATGACTTTCCCATTTTTGCAGATATTGATGAGAATACGAAAATTCTCTTAGCTCGTACCTATTTTAAGATCGAGCAATTGCAGATTTCTGGAGACATTATTTTAATGTTTACTATTGGTTCTTTGGATGCTCTACTTAAAGCGATCGATCTAACTTTTGGTGAAGCATTATGAATGATTTAGAATTAGCTCAAAAAGAATTCGGAATTCTCGATCGCGTTCCTGAAGGAGCTTGCATTCTCCGAGAAGATTTCAACGTAGTGTTTTGGAACCGCTGTTTAGAAAATTGGACGGGGATTTCTCGCCATGATATTTTAGGAAAAAATATTAGTGTTTACTTTCCTCATTTACACCAACCAAAATATATTTTCCGCTTACAGCAAATTTTTTCTGGTGGTCCGCCAACGCTCTTTTCTTCCCAATTACATAAATCCATTATTCCTTGTCAGTTACCTGATGGTAGATGGCGGATTCAGCATACTACGGTAACAGCTGTACCAGCGGTTAATTCTCAGGTGAAAGAGAGTGAAGAGATTGACGATCGCGCTCCCCAAAAACAACCATTTTATGCGTTATTTGTCATTGAAGATGTCACCGATCTAACCCAACGCATCCAAGACTATCGCAATATGCGCGATCGAGCTTTAGAAGAAATTAACGAGCGCCGAAAGGTAGAACAAGAACTGCGACAAAGCCAGCATTTTATTCAAAAAGTCGCTGATACTGCTCCCTATATTATATATATTTATAATTTATTTAATCAACAAATATTTTATGTTAACGAGCAAGTCAATGTATTACTGGGATATTCTATTGCAGAAATTCAAGCAATGAATTTAAATAACTTTGCGGAATTGATTAAATTAGAAGATTTAAAGCAGTTACCAGCACACTTTGCCAAATTCGCTCAGGCTCAGGACGGAGATATAATTGAAATTGATTATCAGGTGCGTCATAGTTCGGGAGAATGGCGTTGGTTTCATTGTCGAGAAGTAATTTTTACTAGAACAGCTGATGGAAAACCGCAACAAATTTTAGGAACAGCACAGGATATTAGCGAACGCAAACAAGCTGAAGCAGCTTTGCATTTGCAAATAGAAAAAGAAAGATTAATGGCGGGAATTACCCAACAAATTCACCGTTCTTTAAACTTAAATGAAGTTCTTGACACTGCGGTAACAGAAGTGCGCCATTTTTTGCAAGCCGATCGAGTCAGCGTTTGCCAATTTCAACAGACTATGGCTGGAGAAAATGAACAATCTAACATAGGAATGATTACCGTAGAATCAAAAGCCGACGATTGCCGAAGTATTTTGAAATATAGGATACCAAATTGTTATTTTAAGGAAAATTATTCCTGTTGCTATAATCAAGAGGGAATTAGAAAAATCGATAGTTTATGTAATGAAAGCTGCCTTTGCTGGCATAAAATATTACTGCAAAAATGGCAAGTAAAATCTTCTTTAGAAGTGCCAATTCGCCAAGGTAAGAATTTATGGGGTGTTCTGATGGTGCATCATTGCCAATCAACGAGAAAATGGCAAGAATTAGAAGTAGATTTAATGAAAGAATTGGCTAATCAATTAACGATCGCCATTCAACAAGCAGAACTTTACCAAAAACTGCAAGCAGCGAATCAAGAATTATCTCGGTTAGCATCATCAGATAGCTTAACTCAATTGGCAAATCGGCGGCGATTTGACGAATATTTAACAAAGGAATGGCGCAGATTAGAAAGAGAACAAGCACCGTTATCTTTGATTATTTGCGATGTGGATTTTTTCAAAAAATATAATGATACTTATGGACATCAAGCTGGAGATTTTTGTTTACAAGAAGTAGCGATCGCCATTCGCCAAGCAGTAAAAAGACCAGCGGATTTAGTAGCACGTTACGGAGGCGAAGAATTTGCGATCGTACTCCCTCGTACTCCCATAGATGGCGCACATCATGTAGCAGAAACTCTCAGAAAAAACGTGCTCGGATTGAAGCTTCCCCATTCAGGTTCCGCTATCAGTAAATACGTAACTATTAGTGTGGGAATTACTAGCGTAGTTCCCAATCATCGCTGTTGGCCTGCCAAGCTAATTGAAGCAGCAGACAGAGCACTTTATCAAGCAAAGCAAGCGGGGAGAAATTGCGCGATCGGTCTGAGAGTAGAATCAACTATAGTTTAAAAGCGATCGTACTCCCGTTTGACAATGTAGTAATACTCCCAAGTCGGTTTTTCCCATAATATAAAGAATTATGACAATTTCGCCCGATCGTCTTGAAGCTATGCCTGCCCGCTTGTCTTAGTCGTCCTTTTTCGGTAAAGATATGCGATAACATCACAGATGTAGTACAAAACACATTTAAATTAAGTTATGGAACCAGATACATTACCAACAGAGGTAATTCTGACCTATCCACGTCGCTCTCTGGGTAAAATCAACCTCGACTGGACACCTCAACCCGGAAATTATCTTGATTTGGAAGGAAAAACTTACGCAGTGCTAGAACGCAGCCATCGCTATCAATACAAGCTAGGTGGCTATCAACTCCAAAAAATCGCTCTTTATGTCCAATCAGCCTCAAATACTGCCGACAGAAGTTTGTATAAAGGACGGTGGGTAGTGGGAGACGCTAGTTGTCAGTTTAACGCCCGTTCGGAAATTATCCGTTGTGCGGTTAATCCAGACGGACCATGCGTAAGCTGTCGTCATTATGAATCATCTGCTGCCCAATAAAGTTTTATAATTGACCATTTTCTAAAACCTCTCACCAACTACCAACTACCAACTACCAACTACCCACCAATAAAGTTCTATAACTGACCATTTTCTAAAACTTCTCCCACTTTTAACCGAGTTCCGTTCACAAAATCCCATCCTGACTGGGGACGTTTGCCAGCCATTTGAACTTCTCGAAGTAGCAAAAGTCCCTCTCCCGTTTGAATGATGGGGCCTACTCCCTTGGCAAGACTGACAACTTCTCCCGGTTTACCAACATGAGAAGATAAATTGTCCCAGTTTTTTGCTAACACTTGTAACGAAGGCGGTAAATCTGCCCCATACTGAGAGCCAAGGGGGGCAGTAGCGGTAATTTTTAGGGAATTTCCCCGTAAAGTTGCCACACAGTCGGGAAAAAATCCTCTAATTTGGTTGTGTAATGCGATCGCTTCCCGCGACCAATCTATCAAATAATCGGACTTTTGAATTAAGGAAGCATAAGTAGCTATTAAATCATCTTGAGGAATCGGTTCAATCTCTTGGCGCTGCAATTTTAATAGAGTTTCTATTAACAAATCTGCCCCGATTTGAGATAAAGTTTTAGCTAAATCTTGAGAATTATCTAATAATGCGATCGGTGTCTGGGCTTTTAACAACATAGCACCAGTATCCATCCCCGCATCCATCAACATGGTAGTAATACCCGTTACCTTTTCCCCATGATACAGACACCATTGAATTGGTGCTGCACCTCGGTATTTAGGCAAAATTGAACCGTGAACATTAACACAACCAATTTTGGGCATATCTAGAATTTGCTGCGAAAGAATTTGCCCGTAAGCTACCACCACAAATACATCTGCTGCTGTTTCTTGTAATAAAGCCAGGGTTTTTTGAGCTTTTTTAATTCTAGTTGGTTGCCAAACTGGTAATTGATGAGTTACAGCCAATTCTTTCACCGGAGAAGGTATCAATTGATTACCTCTACCGCGACGTTTATCCGGTTGAGTAACTACAGCCAAAACTTCAAATTCTGGATGATTTAACAATTTTTCCAAAGTTGGAACTGCAAATTGTGGCGTGCCGAAAAAGATGATTTTCATTAAGTCGAGGGATTGGGGACTGGGGACTAGGGACTGGGGATTGGGGACTGGGAACAGGGGACAAGGGGACAAGGGGACAAGGAGACAAGGGAAATTTAACTCAAAACTCAAAACTCAAAACTCAAAACTTCCCCAATCCCCAGTCCCCAATCCCCAATCCCCAATCCCCTTTATGTTTACTCAGGGATTACTTTAATTTGTATTCGACGATTATATTGGAGATTAGTTTGATTTTCATCGTTAACTAGGGGATTAATTTCGCCATAACCTACAGGTATCCAGGTATAGGATTTATCTAAGATTGAGGAGAGATATTTGGCGATCGCTCCTGCTTGGCGAAAGGATAACATACGATTGTTAATTGGTTCACCCACACTATCAGTATGTACGCCAATTACCACAGTTGCACTTGGGTAATTTTTTAACTCATCTACCAACTTATCCAAAACTGGTTTTCCCTCAGTTAATAGAAAAGTTTGGTTGTCTTCAAACAAAACATCCGCAGGAATTTTCCCAACCAATGTATCAGGATTAATTAGCGGTTGATTAGACAAAGCTAAGTCACTAGCTGATGGGAGTTTAGCCAAGTTTACTCGCAATTGTTGCCGAATTGCTTTAATTCTGGCTCCTAGTTTCGGGTCGTTGCCTGTTGTCTTTAACTGTTTTTCCAAACGTTGTAACTCTGTTTCTAATTGCTTTCTTTGCGCCTTTGTGAGTTGTGGCTTAGTCTGCGATCGAACGGCAACGTTAGGATTGTTACTATTATCCTCAGTAACTATCCCTGGAATTAATTCCGGTATTCTAGCTACCAAAGGTTTTTTTGGTGTTGATGCTGGATAAACAGTAGCTAATGCCACACCTAAAAGGGCAGCGAAACCACCTCCCACTACCAACAATAAAAACCTAAACAGAAAAACTAAGAAAAATCGCCCCATGTGATTTTAATAAGTTGATCGGGAGCCAGAAAAACTTACTCCTATTGAACCTTTTTTGTCAAGTGATCTAAAAAACCAAGTATCTCTCGTATTTGTGGGAAGAATCATAGTTTTGGGGCTTGGATACTGAGGAATCCTTGTAAATCAAGCATTCTACAAATTAATCAGATTTACTTATAACTAGAAGAGCAAAGTTAAATTTCTTTTTTAAGAGCGAATTAGCAACTGACAACAGGCAACAGGGTGTAATTCTCAGAAAAGTTAAACTCGATCGCAACTCGTTTCTTAAAGAAGTAGGGATCTACCATAACTCATAATGGGAACTTCTGAATCAGGAAAACTGTTCGTTTTTTTTAATGAGAGAAACAACCAGAAAAAATAGCTAAAAAACTATAAATAAATTTACGACCAAGACTAGCAATTTGTTCAGATATAGATAAAATATGCTCAACCTTTCCTTTTGCCGTTCCTCCTTACACCAAAAGCATTTTCAAGAGAATCTTCAATGTTTAAAAATTCACTAGACATCGGTCAGTATGTAATTAAACCTCGCCAGTTAGCCGTTGCAACTGTGCTACTTGTGGCTTCCGCTTTGGTGGCGGGAAATTTGTCGGCTTCGCCTAAAAAGGTGGCACAGGCAAAACCTGCTACCCAAGAAGTACCTAATCAAAAGACTGTTCCCGGAGTTCGCACTGCTCCAGCAGCTATAGAACCATCTCAGGAACAAGCCGATCCTTTGGGAAGTCCTTATCCTGTTCCTTGGGAATGGGTGATGTCAACTCACGAACAGGTGAGTGCTTCTAAGGGTTCGGGAATTCGCTTCTACCGCACTCCTTCTGTGATTTCGCCGGATGGTAAGTATGCGGCTTATAGTCGGGTGCAACTACAAGTTAAGCCGGAACTCTACAAAAGTCATGTTAGTAGTGTGATGTTTGTGGAGAATTTGCAAACTAAAGAGTTGCAAGTGGTGACGGCTAGTTCTCCTTTGGCAAATAATCCGAATAAAGCTAAGGAACCAGGGGATATGCCGGGAATTGTTACTATTTTAATTCCGGTTTCTTGGTCGCCGACTGGCGATCGGCTTTTGGCGCGTCAGTTTGAAGGTAGCCTCAGCGCTTCCGATGCTTCTGACTATGCGGTAGTTTGGGAGCGCAACACTGGGCGCAGTAATACTGTTATTCCTAGTAATGCTGCCGAATATGGGTCGGCAATTTTACTAGGTTGGAGTAAAGTGAATCCCCAAAATGTGATTTTCCAAGCTGGGGAATTAGGCGACGAAAAACGCCAATTATGGGCGGTTAATATGGGGGGTAAAACTGTCGCAGCTAAACAAGAAGATCAGCCGATCGTTTTTGGGCAAACAGTTAAACAAGCTTGGGCTGGCCCTCAAGCTAGTTGGTAAACTAGATCCCCGACTTCTTGAAGGAGTCGGGGGATCTTAGGTGGTTAATAACTGAGTAACTAACTCAATAGCTGCGATCGGATTTTCAGCAATAAAAATTTGATTTTTAGCTAAACTTTGAAAAAAAAGTTTACTATTATCATCATTATTTAACAAAATTACTTTTTTATTTACTTTCACAGCTAAAGCGATTTCGGAAGCGGTTCCAGCGCCCATACCGCAGGCAATGACTACATCGCTGGAAAGTACATTAATATTATTTCGCGCATTTCCTAAATCCGTAACAATTGCGATATCTACAGCTTCCGAGGTAGTGGTATTATCAGATGAAGGAAGAATACCGACGGTTAAACCATTGGCGGATTTTGCGCCTTTACTGGCAGCATCCATTACACCTTCATTTCTTCCACCTGTGAGCAAAACCCACCCAGATTGGGCAATTAATTTTCCCAATTGATAAGCATTTTCTAAGTCTAGGTCTGTGGCATTAGCACCTGGCCCCATGACACCAATGATAGTTTTTTTCATCCTAGTTTTTTCACTTTTTAATATGACAAAAATATCTTTAGATAATGTGGAACAAATGCGGCAGGACTTGCTGGAAGATTCGCAATTAGATAGTAACTTTGTGATTCTGACGGTGGGTGCTTGTTTGATTGCTACCTTTGGCTTAGTTGCTAATAGTGCAGCGGTAATTATTGGGGCGATGATTGTGGCACCATTAATGATGCCGTTACGGGGAGCAGCTTTTGGGGCGTTAGCAGGAGATCCTAAGTTATTCCGAGAAGCGGCTAAATCACTTGCGATCGCCACTTTATTTTCTACTCTAGTCTCATGGACGATCGGGCGTGTAATTGGTTTACCCGATTTTGGCTCGGAAGTTCTGGCTCGCACTGAACCAACTTTACTGGATTTGGGAGTGGCTGTCACTGCTGGGGCGATCAGTGGTTTTGCTAAGGTGAGACCGAAAATTAGCGATGCTTTTGCGGGAACTGCGATCGCAGTTGCTTTAATGCCTCCGATCTGTGTAGTTGGCTTAAGTTTATCTCAGGGACTTTGGAGTTATAGTTGGGGCGCTCTCTTACTTTATCTCACCAATCTTTTGGGCATTATCCTCGCCTGTATGTTGGTGTTTATCATTGCTGGTTATGCTAAGTACAATCATGCTTTGAGTTGGACTTTAGCTTTGGCAAGCGTTTTGGTGATTCCTCTGGGAATTAGTTTTTTCCAACTCCTCAGACAAGCTCAACTACACTACACGATCAAAACGATTTTACTAAACCGAACTATTACTTTCGGTAGAATGATGGAACTGAAACAGACTGATGTTGACTGGTCAGCCAAACCACCAGAAGTTTTCTTGAGAGTGCAATCGAAAAAGAGCGTGACTCCTAATCAAGTCCGCCTGGTAGAAGAATTTCTTTCCCAAGAAATGGGCAGACCTTTTACGCTGGTGTTTCAAGTTAACCAAATTCAGGAAGTCAGAGCTAAAGATACCGTAGAATCACCTAAACCATAATTTTGGCTCTAGTTAATTCTACTATTATTATTTGTTCGCAGTATTAACTAAGTACTGCGTATATTTACTTAAACTTTAAAAAGCTACTTTTCAGGCGAGTTGGCTGAAAGCCTTGTCACTTTCTCTTTTGGTCGATCGGAAATTAAACAGCTGAGACTAGATTTTTATGAAGTTTATGTAAAATTACTGAAAAGTGCTTGAGTTTACAGATAAATTTACGTAATTTAAATACCAGTCAACTAATTGAGAAGAGATTAACTCAGTAACTTTTTACGCTTTTGTCTGGTTTATTCAAGTTACAGATTGCCTCAACTCAGATCTTGCACTCCTGGAGATAGAACCTCCCAGATCCTCCTTCCCAGGTTCAACCTGGGAACGAAAAATGGATGCTCTGCCTCTTGCCTCTTGGTGCAAGATCTGAGCCAAGGGATTGGGGACTGGGAACTAGGAAGAAGAAGGGGTTGAGGGTTAGGGAAATTTTCTTCCCTATCACCTATGCCCTAAAGAAAGGGAAACCTTGTGATTATAACTATAAGTTCTGGAGATCTGTACTCTTTTACATCTACTCACTTAATCAAACAAAGTTTATGAATTATACGATAAAAAAAGTATCGGAAGCAGGAGAAATTAGGAGAAATAGTTGTATCCAATTAGCAGCAAAAATGCCTGCTATAAAGTTAGTTACAAACCGCAGAAAATTAAGAGCAACAGATAGAGTAAATTGGGAAAATTTTGGTAAAGAGTTTGATTTTATTTCCAGTCCATTAGTCGTTTATTCTGACAATGGGGTTAAATTAAAAGTAAGTTCTCCCGGAACTTTTTTGCGACTTAATGAAGGGAGTGAAATTAAGGGAAAATTCCCATCAGGAGACAAATTATTATTTTTAGAATTTTCCGACGGTGCGATTACAATTGATTTTGCTACTCCGATTTTTGGTGTCGGTACGCAAATTCAAAGAGCTTTTTTTGGTGCTTTCACGGGAGTAATTGAATCTTTTGATAGGAGTGGCAGTTTGGGTAAATTTAGCGTTCCTGGTAATACTGACAATTCGGATGAGGAATTGGCACCATTTATCGGTGTACTGAGTAAAACTCCTAATATTAGCAGAATTACTTTATATGTACCAGAAAATGGTGGTTACGGCTTTACTATTAATGGATTAGATTTAGTCACCCGCCATTTAGATTAAAAAATTAATCCTGAAATCATTCCGGCAAGTAAAGCAAATCCAATCCAGACATTTTGGCGAAAAATTTGTCCGTAAGTGGGGTTTGGTAAATCGGGGTTGCGTAATTGGAAATAATGCCAAATCCAAGCAACTATGGCGATCGCAAAAGCTAACCAAAACCCGAAATGTAACTGCATATCTATCCCTAACCAAGCTAACAAAAAGGCAGTTGCAAAAAAGAAAATTCCCACTGCTTCTGGGGCAAATTGACCAAAAAATAAAGCACTAGAATTAATCCCGATTCGGCGATCGTCTTCTTTGTCACTCATAGCATAAACAGTATCAAATCCCAATGTCCAAAATACTGTTGTACCCCAAAGTAACCAAGTGTCAAATTCTAAATTTCCTACTGCTGCACTCCAACTAATTAAAACGGCAAAACCCCAAGCAATTGATAATACTAATTGGGGGATAGGAAACACTCGTTTAGCTGAGGGGTAAAAAATAATTACCGGAATGGCGGCGACGCATAACCAAAAACTTAAAGGATTGAGATAAAGTGCTAACACGCCTGCACAACACAAGGCGATAATAGCAATAACAATTCCAGTGCGAATTGATAAAGCACGAGAAGCTAAGGGACGTTCTTTCGTTCGTTCTACTTGCGGATCGATATCTCGATCCCACAAATCATTCACCACACAACCCGCAGCACTTGTAGCTAAAGTCCCTAAAACAATTACGCCGACGAGTGGTGCTGGTGGTGTACCCTTAGCTGCTAAAAACACTGCCCAAAGTGCGGGTATCATTAAGATTAAACGTCCCGCTGGTTTATCCCATCTCAATAGTTTAATTATGGTTGCGCCGGGAAAGGTTTGCTGTGTGTCTTGAGTGAGCATAGTTCGACTACGATACAATCCTGATCTTTTACTAAAAATATCGTTACATTATTTGCTTTTATTTTGCTAAAAATTTTATTTTGGTTCAATATTGAGAGAAAAATAGGAAAAATTCCCATTTTGGGTTTTAAATGTTTAATGGATGACATTTCTTTGTCGGGAAAGTACGGAAAAAACTGATATTATTCCTGAATAGAGGGTGTTAAGGCTGTGAAACTAGATACAATTATTTATTATAGGAAATCCTGTTATGGAAAATCAGGTAAATACTGCTTGTGCTGTTGGGGAACGAAATCGTATTCTTGCGGCTATTGATATTGGGACTAATTCGATTCACATGGTAGTGGTGCGAATTATCCCGGAATTACCAGCTTTTATAATTATTGAACGGGAAAAAGATACGGTTAGGTTAGGCGATCGCGATCCCGATACACACAATTTAAAACCGGAAGTAATGGAAAGGGCAATTTCGACTTTACATCGTTGTCGAGAACTTGCCAAAACTTTGAACGCGGAACAAATTATTGCTGTGGCGACTAGCGCAGTCCGCGAAGCACCAAATGGACGAGATTTTCTCAAACGAGTGGAAGCGGAAACTGGGTTATTTGTTGATCTAATTTCTGGACAAGAAGAAGCGCGAAGAATTTATTTAGGCGTTTTGTCGGGAATGGAATTTAATAACCAACCCCACATTATTATTGATATTGGGGGCGGTTCTACAGAAATAATTTTAGGAGATAGTCACGAACCGCGATCGCTCAGTAGCACGAAAGTTGGTGCAGTTAGACTTAGCACTGAATATATCAGTACCGATCCGATTAGTAACTCGGAATTCTATTACCTGCAAGCTTACATTCAAGTAATGTTAGAAAGAGCAGTTGATGATTTAAAGGCTAATCTAAAACCCGGTGAATCTCCCCGTTTAGTAGGAACTTCGGGGACAATTGAAACTTTGGCGATGATTCACGCTAGGGAAAAAGTTGGCATGATTCCTAACCCTTTGAATGGCTATCAATTTAGCTTAAAAGATTTAGGTGAAATTGTAAATCGCCTTCGCAAAATGGATAATGCTGAACGCGCCGCTATACCGGGAATGTCCGATCGGCGATCGGAAATTATTTTACCGGGCGCTTTAATTTTACAAGAAGCAATGACTTTATTAGGCGCAGAAAATATTACGATTTGCGAGCGCAGTTTGCGGGAAGGTGTGATAGTTGATTGGATGCTGGCTCATGGTTTAATTGAAGATAGATTGCGCTTTCAAAGTTCGGTAAGAGAACGTAGCGTGTTTAAAACTGCTCAAAAATATCGAGTTGATTTAGCACATAGTAAAAAAGTGGCAGAATTTGCCCTCAGTATCTTCGATCGAACTCAAGGAAAATTACATAATTGGGGAGAATTAGAAAGAGAATTACTTTGGGCTGCGGCTATTTTACATAATTGTGGGCATTATGTTAGTCATACAGCACACCACAAACATTCTTACTATTTAATTCGCTATAGCGAGTTACTTGGTTACACGGAAACTGAAATTGAACTAATTGCTAATTTAGCTCGGTATCACCGAAAAAGTACGCCCAAGAAAAAACATGACAACTATCGAAATTTACCTACCAAAGAACATCGCCAAATGGTGAGTCAGTTAAGTGCTTTTCTGCGAATAGCGGTAGCATTGGATAGAAGACAAATTGGTGCTATTCATCGCTTGGAGTGTGACTATCGTCCTGAGTTAGCAGAATTTCGCTTAAAACTTTTCCCAACTTTCTCTGATGATGATTGCGCCTTAGAACTTTGGAGTTTAAATTATAAGAAGGATGCTTTTGAAGCTGAGTATAACTTGAAATTAGTTGCTCAATTGGAACCTACTGCTGTTACTGTTGGTTAAGGGAACAAATAACTTGTTGAAGTTGAGATTGCGCGATCGACCCGCGCTCTGCGAAAATAAAAGTTCATGAAAACAAACAGTCTATTTTATCACATATTGCAAAATTTTCCTAGTATCTTTTTTGAACTGATTGGACACCCGCCAACAGAAACCAGCGGCTATGAGTTTCAATCTATCGAATTCAAAGATACAAATCAAAGAATTGATGGCATATTTATTCCTGCTAAACGCACCCGTCAACCAATTTATTTTGTGGGAATACAATCTCAATTCGATGAAGATTTTTACTATCAATTTTTTACGGAAATCTTCCTTTATCTAGATCAAAATAAATCTAACAGAGATTGGTTTGCTGTAGCGATTTACCCCCGTCGTCTGATTGAATCAGTAGTTCCTCGACCTTATCAATGGTTAATAGAAAGCGACCACATCAAACGTTTCTACTTAGATGAATTAGGACTAATTGCTAATCAATCATTAGGTTTGGGAATGTTAAAATTGCTCGTAGAAGATGAAGCTAAAGCCCAACAAAGAGCCGAGTATTTAATTCATCAAATTCAGCAATTAACTTTTAGTAAAGAACAACCAAACTGGGAAGAATTAATGACAACAATTTTAGCCTATAAATTCCCTAAATTAGGGATTCAGGAGTTAACGCAAATGTTTGAATTAAACAATTTAAGGCAAAGCAAACTTTATCAAGAAGCTAAAACGGAAGGTAAATTAGAAACGGTTCCTCTGTTATTAGAATTAGGATTGAGTGTGGAGAGAATTGCTCAAGAATTACATTTGGATCTGATTGAAGTTAAAGAAGCAGCTAAGGAATTAGCTAATCAGGAAACTACTCTGGAATAGCTGTTTTGGAGAGTGGGATTTGGTAATGGACGCTGGGAAATTAGTGCGAGATTAAGAGCTTGGAAATGAAGAAGAAATTTCGGGTAAAATTCCCTAGTGTTAATCCTACTAAAAATCACTGAGTCTTGAATTTTTTCGGCTGGAAGTGGTTAATCTCCTCGTAGCGTTTGGTATCTGTAGGAAGCGTAGGTGTCAAAAATTGCTCCGACTAGAGCAAAAGTAAACCCGATCGCCAAAACACCTTCCATCGGAGAACCATCACCAAAAATTTCCAGAAACTTCGCCAATCCTTCAATCCCAGACTGACAAAGGATCTCAAAACCGGGAACAAAACCCACCACAAACAGACCAACTAAAATCGCACCAATCAGAAATACTGGAGCAATGAAGCTGAAAGCAGTCGTCAGCAGCAAGCGAAAGAACTTCGGTAAAATACTCATGCTCTGAAATAACACTGCAAATGAACTGGTTAGGGCAAGTCGATCGATTAACCCTGCCACTATATACAATAAGCGCTATACCCAAATTCGGAGCGAAAGTTTAAAAATCTTAAATCTTCCTTAAGAAATCGTAGGGTAAGTTCTAAGTTTGTATAGAGAGCTTTTAGGTAGTGAGCGAAACAACTTCTAATTCCGAGCTAGAGAAATGGGGAAGGCGTTTAGTAGCGGCGACTTTCCTGGGTGGACAAGTCATAGTCCATTTACTCAAAGGCAAAATTCATCGGCGCAACACTATAGAACAAATGGCAGCGGTTGGGCCAGAATCATTGTTAATTGCCCTGATCACAGCTGCGTTTGTGGGGATGGTGTTTACAGTGCAGGTAGCACGAGAGTTTATTAGTTTGGGTGCAGGTAGCACTGTGGGGGGAGTTTTAGCCTTAGCTTTAGCCCGCGAACTCGCACCGATTCTAACTGCGGTAGTATTAGCTGGGAGGATTGGTTCAGCTTTTGCAGCGGAAATTGGCACGATGAGAGTTACAGAACAAATAGACGCTCTGTATATGTTAAAAACCGATCCGATCGACTATTTAGTGATTCCCCGTGCGATCGCCTGTTGCCTAATGCTGCCAATTTTAACCCTTATGAGTTTACTCACTGGCTTATTTGGCGGTTTAATCATCTCCAAGAGTTTGTATGGGATCTCAGAATCAGTATTTTTAGATTCCGTGCGAGGTTTCCTCTCAGTTTGGGATATTTGTAGCGGCGAAATTAAAGCTTTTTGCTTCGGTGCTTTAATTGCGATTATCGGTTGTAGTTGGGGTTTAACTACTTCCGGGGGTGCCAAAGGCGTGGGACAATCAACCACAACTGCCGTAGTCACTGCCCTGTTAGCGATCTTTATTAGCAACTTCTTCTTGAGTTGGTTAATGTTCCAAGGAACAGGCAGTGCAGTTTTCCAAAATTTATGAGATATGGGGACTGGGGACTAGGGACTAGGGACTAGGGACTAGGGACTGGGAAAGTTCCCTCCGAACAGGCAGTGCGGTTTTGCAAGGTTTATGAGATACTGACCATTTAAAATAGTAGTGGTTTGTGTTTGTAAGTTAGGAAGGAAAGACGGTGACTACAGCTACTCCGATCGGATCGCAACAAACTGTTGAATTAGCTCCCAGCTACACCATACCTTTAGTTATAGTTTTGGGCGCAATCCCTCTGGTTATAGTGCTACCTTGGCTCAGTTTGATAATTGCAGTTTTCGGTTTGTTCCTGTTGTTCCAAACTGTCACCATTCGGCTAAAATTTACCCCAACAGCTTTAGAAGTGTATCGAAGTCAAAAATTGATTCGCAACTTTCCTTACTCGGAATGGCAAAATTGGCGGCTATTTTGGCCTCCTGTACCAATTTTGTTCTACTTTAAAGAAGTTAAAAGCATTCACTTTTTGCCGATTATTTTCGATCCTCAAATGCTACAAACCTGTTTAGAGCAACGCTGTCCTCGGAATTAGTTGTTATTTTGTTATTAGTTTAAATGAATTCAGACTCATCCCCCCTGCCAAAATCAGACTCAGAATTAAATATCGATCCTTGGGCAGATCCACCAAGGGAAACTGCCACTGTTGAGCCAATTCCTACACCATTAGAAATCGAAACCCCTGATTTGAATCAAGTGGTAATTTTAAATAATTCCTCATCAGAAAATGAAGTAACTATTTGGGAACAAAGAGTAGCCCAATTGCAGCAGCAAGAAAGAATGCTGAAACAACAAATTGCTAGTTTGCAAGATTCCTACACGCAACAAATTACAGAAATGCAAACTGCTATGAGTCGAGTAGTTCAAGAAAGTTTGCGAGATTTAGAACAACGACGACAAACTTTACAATTAGCAGTAGAACAATTAGAACGTCGCCAAGAACGCATTCGCCAAGAAATGAAAACGACTTTTGCGGGTGTTTCTCAAGATTTAGCAATTCGCGTTCAAGGTTTTAAAGATTATTTAGTTGGAAGTTTACAAGATTTAGCAACGGCGGCGGAACAATTAGATTTAGTTCCCCAAACTGATGACTCAGAAATGGTGGAAGTTAGAGAGGCGAAACCTGCAAAGAATACTTCTGGAAATCCTCAATTTGCGGAACAAGGTTTTGAGGATCAAGCAAGGAGAATTCGCCAATTATTAGATCAGTATCGCACTCGTCCAGATTATTATGGCCCGCCTTGGCAATTGCGCCGCACTTTTGAACCAGTTCATGCGGAAAGGGCTTCTCAGTGGTTCTTTACGCAGGGTGGAAAAGGTGCGTTGCGATCGCTAGGAACTCGCTTACAAAATATCTTGGTAGCTTCGTCAATCATTTCGGTTTTAACCGATCTGTATGACGATCGCCTCCGCACTTTGATTTTGGCAAATAGTCCCGAACGTTTAGGAGAATGGCGACGCGGTTTACAAGACTGTTTGGGCATCTCTCGCGGCGATTTTGGCCCGGAGCAAGGTTTGGTTTTATTTGAAGCGCCTGAAGCCTTGGCAGCCAAAGCAGAAAGAATAGTTAAAGAGGGAGATTTGCCGTTTATTATTATTGATGAAACAGAAGATAAAATTAGTCTTTCTCTGTTGCAATTTCCTCTTTGGTTAGCCTTCGCACCCGATCCGCAATTTCCTAGTTATTCTTCCGATCGGTATTAATTGGGGACTGGGGACTGGGGACTGGGTAAGGGAATTCAAGATACCTTCTCAGATCCCCCCAACCCCCTTACTAATACCAAATCCGGGTCAGCTACCCGATTGGCGTATGATTGGGCGATTGAAATCGCTACTACACAAACAAAGTCCGCCTACGCGGACTAAAGAATAGCGGGGGTATTTAAACCGGATTTGGTATAAGGGGGCTTTACAGATTTTCCCCCTTAGTAAGGGGGGTTAGGGGGGATCTAGGTTTCAGGGTTCAGTGCATCAGTCCTAAACTATTAAAAGTTTTTAATTCAAAAAAGGTGATTGTTGTGGGGATAGCTATTAGTGTTGGGTTGGTGTTAGTGGCTTATTTGTTGGGTTCTTTTCCCACAGGTTTTTTAGCTGCTAAATTGTTGAAAGGTATTGATATTCGGGAGCAAGGTTCGGGTTCCATTGGTGCCACAAATGTGCTGCGAACTTTGGGTAAAGGGCCTGCAATTGTTGTATTGTTAGTTGATGCGTTAAAGGGTGTTTTGGCGATCGCTCTAGCCAATTGGCTCTATCCTTTTACTAATAACCAAATATCTTTAGCTTGGTTAATTACTTTAGCTGGATTATTCGCTGTAATTGGGCATAGTTTACCCGTTTGGTTGAAGTTTAAAGGTGGAAAATCTGTGGCTACAAGTTTGGGCATTCTGTTAGCAATGTCTTGGCAAGTAGGTTTAGCAACTTTGGGTGTTTTTGCTATTGTGGTGGCAATTACTCGCATTGTTTCTATTAGTTCGATTTCCGGTGCGATCGCAGTTTCTCTATTCATGATTTTGTTTAAACAACCATTGCCATATTTAATATTTTCCCTAGCAGCAGGTGTTTATGTAATTTGGCGACACCGCAGCAATATTCAACGGATAATTGCGGGAACCGAACCGAAAGTTGGGCAAAAGTTAGTACCAGAAACAGAGCAAAGTTTAGAGGGTAGTTAAACATCAAAAGTCAAAAACGGTAAACAGGTTATTTACGATGAAATTAGATCGCATTATTACTAATCCGAATCGCATGAACGGACAACCCTGCATTCGGAATCTTCGTCTTACTGTTCGTCGGGTAATTGAGTTATTGGCAACTTATCCTGAACGAGAAGAACTATTCCGAGAGTTCCCAGGATTAGAAGAAGACGACATTCAACAAGCTTTGATTTTTGCATCTTGATTTAGATTGATTTTAGAACGCAGATGTAGGCGATAGCCTTCCCGTAGGGTAAGCAGATAAACGGCTCGACTGAGCGCTCGCCGAAGTCGCAGATAAACGCAGATGAAATACAGATAAATTTACCCTTTGAATATATATTTTTCTCTGCTCTGCCCCTCTGCGCCCCTTCTCAACCGCCTAATTCTTTAGATCTGCGATAAGCTGCTTTCACTGCTTCGATGATTGCCGATCGCAAACCTGCTTTTTCTAACTCGGCAATTCCCGCAATTGTAGTACCACCAGGACTTGTTACTCGATCTTTTAATTCAGCTGGGTGCATTCCTGATTCTTTCAAAAGTTGCGCTGTTCCCAAAACAGTTTGTAATGCTAATTGTGATGCGATCGCTCTCGGTAAACCCGCAGCTACCCCACCATCACTCAAAGCTTCAATTAATATTGCCACATAACCGGGGCCTGAACCCGAAAGTCCAGTCACCGCATCCAACATACTTTCGGGAACTTCCACCACTTCGCCCACTGCTTGAAAGATCCGTTTTGCTTGTTCGAGATGTTCCGGTTTGACTAACTTACCAGCTGCGATCGCACTAATCCCCGCCCCTACCGTCGCTGGAGTATTCGGCATTGTGCGAATTACAGGTTGCTGGGGAAACGCCTTTTCTAACTTGCTTAAAGGCACTCCAGCTAAAATCGAAATCACTAACGAAGATGCCGGAACTTCGGATAATTCGATCGCCACCGCCTCAAATACCTGCGGTTTAATTGCCAAAAATAACACCTCAGCTGCGATCGCCACTTCTCGATTTTCACCTGTTACCCCAACACCGTATTTTTCGCTCAAAAAACTGCGCCGGGAAGCTAAAGGATCGCTAACTAAAACATCCGATCCCGAATAAACTCCTAGATTAATTAAGCGGGATAAGAGAGCTTCTCCCATTACCCCGCCGCCAATCACACCAAACTTAATTGTCATTTCTTATTTGTCAATAGTTATATGAAATTAAGTAGTAAGTAGCGGGTTTAAGTTTTAATTTTTCAATTCAGAGAATCAAAAAGGCAACTCTTCCTATTACCCACTACCTACTACCAATTACCTACTTAAAGAGACTGAATGAAACGTTGCTCAGTGGTATTTGTCCAAGTAGGTGTAGGAGTTGTCCGAGTCGGACGTGCTGGTGGATTTTGAGGTACTTCGTGAATTACACCTGATTGGGTGCTCACTTGTACGCAGCTAGGAGTAAACAAGAAAATGCTTTCACCAATTCTTTCTTGATGACCATCGATCGCATAAGTACCACCTGCGATAAAGTCTACAGCCCTTTGCGCTTGGTCGGGGTCCATCATTGTCAAGTTTAATACTACTGACTTCCGTTCCCGCAAAGCTTGAATTGCTTGGGGCATTTCCTCAAAAGTACGCGGTTCCATCACCAATACTTCTGAAAAACCGTTGGTAACTCCAGGCATTCCAATTACGTTGTTCATTGTTGAGCCGATATTTGTGGTTGTGGTTGTGGTTTCTGGTACTACATTCATGCGATCGCGTAACCGACGACGTTGACGACGGTCTTCCTCTGTAGTTGGTTGGGTATTCTGTTCTTGGTAGGTATTTTGGTAATTACCTCTTTCATCTACCTCATCATATTCATCGTACTCGTAAGTCGTCGGTTCATTAAGACCAACGAATTCCCTGAGTTTGCTAAAGATATTCACGGTTTTTACACTCCTTTGAAACAAGAGTTAAGTGAGGTGCCAGACTTTAAATGCGATCCAACTCACAATTTAAGACTGGCGGCTCTGAAGACGATCTCCATAGAGCGAGAGTTTTATAGTGAAGCTACCACCCAACTTCACTGCTAGGATTACCCCTGCATTAGCCAAGGCTATCCAACAAATTTAGCTGAGATTCGCTTCGCTGATTTCAACTAAGGTACTGAACCGAAAAGCACCCTATTTTTTTTATCACGTCTTGACGCTGCAAATATATTAGCGAATGCTTGGTTTAATTCTACAGGTGAACAAGAAGAATCAATGCTGAATTTCCAGAAATAAATTTTTCCTTTAGTTTACAGCCCATTAGTCCCTAGCACCATTCGATATCAAGACCGCGATCCAAATAGCGTGCGTCCTAAGCGTACCATTGTTGTACCTCCTTGGACTGCTAAATGATAATCGTCCGACATTCCCATTGACAAGTCTTGCATTTGAATATGTGACCAATTTTGCTGCTGAATTTTCGCTGCTAGGGAGCCTGTATTTTGAAACAACTTCAAAGTTTCCTCTTCAGTTAAATTCAGGGGAGCAATAGTCATTAAGCCTTTGATTTGTAAGTTTTGGCACTCATTAAGCGCTGGTAAATCTGCAAACAGTTCCTCCTCCGTCCAACCATACTTATTGGGGTCGGGTAGCAGTTTTACTTGCAGCAAAACTTGAGGATTTATTGACATAGATTTTGCCAAACGATCCAATGTCTGAGCTAATTTTAAACTATCTAGAGAGTGAATCCACTGAAAATGTTCTAAGGCTTTTTTTGCCTTGTTGGTTTGTAAATGCCCGATTAAGTGCCAAGTGATATCGGGTAAATCTTGCAGCTGAGATTGTTTGAGGGCGGCTTCTGGCAAACGGCTTTCACCAAAGTCGCGGATGCCTGCTGAGTATGCTTCCCGCATTGCCTCTACTGGTACCTGTTTGCTAACAGCAATTAAGCGAACGGTTTCTGGTAGTTGTTGGCGAACTGTGGCAATGCGATCGGTAATAGTAGATAGTTGAGAGGAACTCATTGAAAAGTGCGCTGGTGAATCAAAATCAGCTTATCGTATTCTTCAGTCTGACCTGCATGCCTTAACATTCTTAAGCGATTTTCCACCAACAACCGCGAGTCGGAACGGCTAATAGGTTCGCAAGTCAACCCTGAAGAAGAGGTCATTACTAAAAAAAATAAGCGTTGGGCATAAAGTGTAGTATATAACTCTTTATGTTCCTCCAATACGCAAACTCGGTAAAGTAGGCCAAATGTCGGATGATTTAGGTAAGTCTCGTTACTCATTAATTCTTCAAAGTGGGTTAATTAATAACTGGTTCTAGCTATAAGAATTGACATGGTAGGACGGATGAGTGCAGCTATGGGAGGAAATAGTAACCGCTTTGTTGCCAAGAAGTATAAACTTTTTGCTTACATCTGTCACCAAACAAAGCTCTTGTCTGTTTACTCTCGCTATCCAAAGTAGTTAATTTCTCTTACCCATTAATTACTCTATAGCAATTAGTGTCATTTGATGAAAGTAGCAGATTGCTATTTGACAAGGAGTTATGACTAATAATTGATGGTGTCATTTGCTACTAAATTATCGCTCACAGCGATCCATTACCCCAAATTACGCGCATTCCCCAAAATATCGTTAGTGCTGCCATTGCTAACCAATCTATTCTTAAAAAGCGCAATTGATGCCATTGGACTTGATGTTGATTGGGGGTAGTAAAACCCCGTACTTTCATAGCGCTAGAGATTTGTTCGGCACGTAATAGCAGGTTTTGTAACAATCTTTCTGCAACCATCAACCAAACTTTAATGCTTCTCCGAATGCCTAATTTTTTCCAGTTAATTGCTCTTGTCCAGACCGATCGCACCAAGTTTTGAATTTCTTCTAATACTAAAGGAATAAATCGCAAAGATAATGTTAATGTTAGCGCAATTTCGGTCACAGGCCAATTCAATTTTCGCAGGGGTTGCATTAAATTTTCAATTCCAGTAGTAATTTCTTCCGGTGCGGTTGTTAATAAGAACAGGTTTGTACTATAAATTAAGGTGAATAATAAAGTACTAACGCGAATTGCTAACTCTAAAGACCTGCGAGTAACGGTAAATGGGCCGCTTTTGAATAGGACATAATTATATTTGGAAAAATTCCAAGGTTTTACTTCTGGAGTTGGTGTTTGGGTAATTTTTGGAGTTTGATTGTTTCTTGCTTGAGGAGTTGGGGGAGTAACAGGAATTACGCCATTTTCCGGGAGTCTGGGTTGATAGCTTACTGCTAGTCCGTCTGGTGCGATCGCGCTTAAAATAAACACTAGAAAACTTAAAATTAACAACCAACCCATTTGTTGTCGCCACACTCGCAAAGGAATTTTGGCTGTTAAGGTAAGTAAAATTAATAATAACACTAACCCAATTCGACAAAGAGAATTTGCTAAAATTGGCGCAAACAAAAAACTCATTACCCAAGCAAGTTTTACTCTAGGATCGAGTTTATGTAACCAAGTAATTGGTTGTTCTAAGTAAAGCCCTAAAGGTAGTGTTTTTAGTAAATCCATTTTTGTCCTTTGTCATTGGTTAGTTGAGTCATTGCAAAAGTCTCAAATATTTTTTTTACCACAGATGTCCACAGATAAACACAGATGGTATATGGAGGTTATCTGTTTTTGCCGGAGTTCTTTTTTAGTACGCAGATGTAAGCAGATAAACGCAGATAAACGCAGATGGTATATGGAAGTTATCTGTTTTTGCCGGAGTTCTCTTTGTTTATCATTACTTACTACTTTTTACCACTAGCTATGAACAATCTTAAACACGAGTGGCACGGTTTTTACTGCCGCTTTCTATTTCACGGGATTTCTTTCCTCGCCAAAGTAACCGTAATGGTGTACCTTTGAAGCCTAATTGCTTGCGAAATTGACTTTGAATATAGCGGCGATAGTTATCATTAAAACGTTCGGGATCGTTGACAAAAAGTACGATCGTTGGTGGTTCGCTGGCGACTTGTGTACCATAATAAAGTTTCCCTTGTTTACCTTGACGGCTAACAGGTGGACTATGCCATCTTAAGGCTTCTTCGATTACTTCATTAATTACCGCAGTGGATACCCGACGTTTATGTTCGGCGGCGGCAACTTCTACTAAATCGAGGATTTTTTCTACTCTTTGTCCGGTTTGGGCACTAACAAAAATTGCCTCAGCCCAATCCATAAAATTCAACCGCGATTGTAGTTCGTTTTGATAATCATAAATGGTGTAGGAATCTTTTTCTACTGCATCCCATTTATTGACGACAACTACACAAGCCCGACCTTCTTCTTCAATGCGTCCGGCTAATTTTTGGTCTTGTTCGGTAACGCCATCTAAGGCATCTATTACTAATAGGACAACATCGGCACGACGAATGGCTTTGAAGGCGCGGTTAATGCCGAAAAATTCTGGGCCATATTCGACGTTTTTCTTTTTGCGAATTCCGGCGGTATCAATTAAACGAAACTGTTTGTCGTTGTGTTGAATAACTGTGTCGATCGCATCTCTAGTAGTTCCCGAAATTGGGCTAACAATAGCCCGATTTTCGCCAACAAAAGCGTTTAATAAACTTGATTTTCCTACATTGGGACGACCGACGATCGCCACTTTTATTTCTTCGGTGTCGTCTACTTCTTCAATGGGTGGCAAATAAGTAATTAATCGATCGAGTAATTCCCCAGTACCGTTACCATGAATTCCAGAAACAGGGTAAGGTTCGCCTAATCCTAATTCCCAAAATTGGGCAGCTTGAGTTAAACCTTGATCGGGGGATTCGCATTTATTAACTGTTAAAAGAATGGGTACTTTTTGCGTGCGTAACCATTCTGCGATTTCTTCATCTCCTGCTGTTGGCCCTGCTTGCCCATCTACTACAAATATAGCTGCACTTGCTTCGGCTAATGCTGCCATTGCCTGTTCGCGAATCAAAGGTAAAAATTCGGTGTCGTCGTCAAAAACTAAACCACCAGTATCAACAACGGTAAATTCTCGATCGCACCAGTAAGCATGGCGATAAGTGCGATCGCGTGTTACACCTGGCTCATCATGAACAATAGCATCTTTTCCCCCTGCCAAACGGTTGACAATGGTTGATTTGCCCACATTCGGGCGACCGATAATAGCGACTACAGGCAATGGCATGATTAAAAAGCAATGAGGCAGTAATGGTGTTGAGAGTTCAACCTTACTATTCTAACTATTAGTTCACTGTATGTAGTTGTGGTTTAGCACCAAAAACTTGAAAAAACCCAAAGTATTTACATCTTTGTCTCAGTTTTCTTCAGTAAAGTTCCCAATTATCTATAAACTTTGACGCAATTCATCCAAACTATTAACAGTTTTAATTGCTGACTGAATTGCCTCTAATTTTGCCACATCGAGAATTTGACGAATTTCTGGCATTAATTCTAATCCCTCCGCACCGAATTTTAGTTCCAAACCTAAAGCAATCCCAGAAAGAAGCCCCTGCTTTAAACCTTGCTGCATCCCTTGCTGTATTCCTTGCTGTATTCCTTGCTGCATCCCTTGCTGTATTCCTTGTTGCATCCCTTGTTGCATCCCTTGTTGCAATATTTGTTGATACCAAGGAGATTCATGTAATACTGCCATATCCCACCTCATTATTTGCTGAACTAAAGGAATTTCTAACACAAAACTAGCAAAAAAGGCTAACAAAGGTTCTAAATCGTTTAATTTTTCGTCACTTCGCAAAAATTGTAAAGCTTGTCGCACAACTAATTCTTCACCACCTCCTTTGAGTATGGGAACAAAGGGAATTAGTGAAGTCAGGGGTTGTTGAAAGGCTATTTCGGCTTCTACTTCCCAAAGGTTAATTACATGATAGTCTTGTCGAGCAATTAAACCTCTAAATTCTGATTCGTAGCGGTTAGTAATTGAGAGGGAAGTTGCTGGGGGTAAGATATTAATTAATACTGGATAAGTCGGTTTATTATAGTGTTCTTCTGCTAAGGCTGCATAAGCTCTCATTCTTTGCGGCATTTGCGCTTTATAACGTAATTGTAACTCGTTGAGAACGAGAAATTCTCCGTCTTCAGGTGTATAAGCACTTACTAATACGTCACTTTCACGACTAATCCATTGGAATTCAGAGGTGATGATTTCTCTAATTTGGACATCGGGTATTTGTGTTACCCATTGTACCCAACGCTGGGGTGCAAGGCTAATTAGGCGTTTGCTACCGATATCTGCTGATTTAGGCATAGTTATACTTTTTTACCAATTAAACCTCTTCTTGGTATTTTGTCCCATATTGTTTCTGTGACTCGACTAAATAAATTTTATTTTAATACTTTAAATAAAAGTCTTTTATTAAATTCACAAATTCGGCACTGTAAGTATGTCTCGCTGTTTCTATTACGATCGCACTTTCTTGACATTCTAATTGACTTTTACCAAATTCGAGTAATATGCGTTTGATCGGACTTTCTAAGGTTGATTTTACATGGAGTTTGCACTGACAATAAAATCCCAATTTTTCGGCTTTTTCTTGAAAAATTTCTGCTTGTTCCGTTGGATAAATTATCGCTAATCTGCCATGTTCACAAAGGAGTTTTTCGGCAGTTTGTAATATTTCTAATTGGTTTAGAAAATCAGTATGTCTGGCTAGGGATCTGGCTTCGATCGCAGCTTTGGAAGCATTAATAAAAAATGGGGGATTGGAAATTAACAAATCGTAGCGTTTTGGGCAATTAATTGTGTAATTTTGGATAGAATTATGATATACTTGAATACGATTTGACCAAGGAGAATTTTGAATATTCTCTCTGGCTTGATTGCAGGCATCTAAATCAATTTCTACTGCATCAATTTGGGCGGAGGAACGTTGGGCTAACATTAATGCTATTAAACCTGTTCCTGTACCAATATCAAGAATTTGTTGGGTGTTTGTAATGTTTGCCCATGCACCTAATAAAACTCCATCTGTGCCGACTTTCATGGCACAGCGATCGTGAAATACAGTAAATCTTTTAAAGCGAAAGAAAGGATTGGGCATGAGAATTTATGAATCGGGAATCTCGATAAAAAAACGATTACGCCCGGTTGATTTAGCTTGGTAAAGGGCGCGATCGGCTGCTTCAATTAAATCTAAAGGGACTGTTTCCAATGTGGGAATTTTTGTGGCAATTCCGATACTGATTGTTACACATTTTGAGACGATGGAAGCAACATGAGGAAGATGCAATTCTTGGATAGCTTGTTGAATTTTTTGGGCAACTATTACAGCACCATTACTATCAGTATGGGGTAAAATAATGGCAAATTCTTCGCCACCATAACGGGCTACTAAATCGATCGGGCGTTGCACTCCTTTTCTCAAGGCTTGGGCAATAAGTTTTAAGCAAACATCTCCATCGGTGTGACCGTAGTTATCATTATATTGTTTAAAATAATCAATGTCACAAAGGAGTAAAGATAAAGGGCGTTGTTCGCGAATTAAACGAGTCCATTCATCAGAAAGTGTACGATCGAAACAGCGGCGATTAGCAACTTGAGTTAATTGATCGATTAAGGCTAAATTTTCCAGCTGTTTGTTAGCGATTTGTAATTTTTGGTGTAGTTCTGATTGTTGAATTGCGATCGCTACTTGTATCGCCAATTGTTGCAGAAGTTCGCTTTCCCAAGGATACCATTGACGCGGGGAACTACAATGATGTGCTACTAACAAACCCCAAAGATTATCACTTTGTAAAATAGGTACAACTAACTTGGCTCTTACTTGCAATTTTTCCAATAATTCTATATGACAAGGATCGAAACCTGCATGATAAATATCTGGAATTTCTCGAATTGTATTGTCCTCATATAACTTTCCTTGTCTATCGACAAAATAAGTATCGGTGATTTCCATATTGAGAATTTTTAGCCAACCTTCGGCAACTGATTCTTTAACTACTACGCCACTCCAATCGGGATTAAAACGATAGATAATTACTCGATCGGTTTGCAAAAATTGTCTGACTTCATCAACTGTAGTATTTAAAATTTGCTCTAAATCTAATGATTGACGAATGTGTTGGGCGATCGCATAAATCATCCTTTCCCTTTCCGCTTGTTGTTTTAAAGTTTCTTCCATAAGTTTGCGTTCAGTGATATCAGTATTCGTCCCAATCATTCGCAAAGGAACGCCATTTTTTGTGCGCTCAATAACTTTACCACGAGCTAAAATCCATTTATAAGTTCCATCTTTACATTGCAGTCGGTATTCGTTAGTAAACTGTTCTGTTGCCCCGCAAAAATGCTTTTCAAGTTCCTGATAAATTTGTTTAATATCATCAGGATGAACCAAAATTTCCCAATCATTTATCTTATTGCCAATTTCATCTCCAGCAAATCCTAACATTTCTTTCCAGCGACCTGATGAGAAAAGTTCTTTTGTTTGAATATTCCAATCCCAAACTCCATCTCCGTTTCCTTCTAAGGCATATTGCCAACGCACTTCACTTTCTCGCAATGCTGCTTCAGCTTCGATGCGATCGCTAATATCTTCAGCAAATGCAAAAACATATTCTTCATCATTAAACTTGATATAATTAGCGCTAATTTCTACTGGGAAAATCTGACCATCTTTTCTTTGATGTCGAGAAATAAAAGTAATACTTTGGCGTTTTTTAAGTACTTGCCAAGCTTTTGACCATAACTCCTGAGACCAATCTGGATCGAAGTCATAAACGGACATTGATTCTAACTCGGTACGAGAATAACCTAGCGATCGACAAGCAGCTTGATTAAGGCGCAAAACTTTGCCATTTTTGTCAAACCAAGTTACTGAAAGAGATAAAGATTCAAAAGAGAAATCAGTTAAGCGGAGAGATTTTTCTAACTGTTTGCGCTGACTAATATCTTCAAAAATATATAATCTGCCAAAATAGCGATCGTAAATATCTCGAACTTGACTAGAAAAGCGGCGAATTGTCCGCCCATCTACAAACAGAATTTCATCTTCAATTGTGCAACGGTTTTCTTCACTTTGCAATGGTTTACAACTTTCTGCAAATGCCGGAACATCCGCAATTAACCGCACGCAATCAGGAATAATATCATTATTTTTTACCTCGCCTCGCTGCATTTTCTCTGCTAAATATTCAATTCCCCAAATTTCGCAAAAGCGGTAATTAAAATATAAAATTTCATCGTTGCGATTATTCACAACATAAAACCCCAACTGCGAACTATCAGTCATGGAACGCAAAAGCGCTTCTTGACCGTGCAGTTCTTTTTCAATAACTTGGTGTGCTTGTAAAACAACTTGTTCTGTTTCTAGCAATTTATTCTGTTGTCTTAATTGCTGTTGCACTTCTAACTGTCGCAAGGCAATTCCTACTTGTGTTGTAATCAATTGCACAAATTTAATTTCTAAAGAATGCCATTGGCGAGGACTGCTGCACTGATGAACAATTAATAAACCCCAAATATCAGGAGAAGTGATGACATTTTCTTGCAGTCGTTGGCGCGTCACTAAAATTGGTACAACCAAATTAGCTCGAATTTGCAAACTGGTTAATAAATCTTTGTAACATTGTTCCAGAGGTTGAGCATCAGTGTCTTCTAAAATACTGATTCGCCCTTGTTGATACTCTGCTTTCCAGTCAGTATTGAAGCAAGGGTCATAAATTAGTTGTCCGATAATTCCTTGCCATTCGGGACTGACAGACTCTTCTGCTACTACTCCATCTCCATCGGGGAGAAAACGGTAGATTACGACGCGATCGCTTCCCAATACTTCCCTAACTTCCTGCGCCGTAAAACTCAAAATCTCACTCAAGTTAAAGTACTGGTGAGTTCGCTGAGTGAATTCCCTAATGCGATCGAGTATTTGCTCCAAAGTAAAATTAGCACCAGACATATAACTAAGGAACATAGTAATAATAGTAAGATCTACTGTACTATTTAATACAATTTTTTTCGATAAACTCGTTCTATGCAAAATTGCACATAAAATAACACATAACTTAGGTAAATTTTATAAAAATTCGTAAGAAGTATAATATCGGTCAATTACTATGCGTCTAAAGTAAATTTTCTAGTATGAGGAAATAACCAACTTTGATTGCTAAAAGTTTTAATGCTAAATTTTTCGATATCGAACAATAAGCGTTACAGAGATATGGCTGTGATTTAATTAAGCCATATCTCAGAACCGATCGACACTAAGCAGTTGCTTTCACCACAACAGAACTACCATCAATTTTCGCTTGGTAAGTTGCCAAAGGTTTCTTAGCTGGCCCTTGTAAAACTTTACCATCTGCGCTATATTCTGCATCATGGCAAGGACAATCAAACATCTTTTCGCTTTTCTTCCATTTGACTGTACAACCGTCATGTGTACAAGTAGGATTAACAGCGATTAAACTGTTAGAATCATTGGGATTTCTAATTACTAAAACAGGGCCAACAGGAGATTTTTTATTGAGAATTTGCCCATCTTTGTCTAGTGCTGCTACCGTACCAACGGATTTAAAACCGCTAGATTGAGCAATAGTAGAAGATGTATTTGTTAGGGGAGTTTCTGCGTTAGCTGAATTGTGAGAGTCGGGTAAACAAGTGGCGATCGCCACTGGTAAAGAACTCGCCACTGCGCCAACACCTACCCAGCCTAAAAATTCACGACGATTCATAGTCTTTTCCCATGATTTATTTAGAAAAACTAGCAATAGAGAAGTGTTTAGTGCGATTCAGAAGCGATCGACAACTAAATACTTCTCTTTAAACTATACTACTTTTTCCAATAGCTTTCGGGAAATAAGATTTAACATTAGTTGTTTGGATTGTCGGAAGAACGGCGTTTATTAAATAAACCAGTCATACTCAAACCAGTTACTAGTAAGCCAATTAATCCCAAACCGTTTAAAACTGGGTAAATCTTGTCTAAATGGATGATTTTCATAGTGTGAATTCCCATCAAAAACCGGGATATTTCTTCTTCTTGGAACCATTCAAACAGAATGGTATAGACTACCCCAGTAATTACGGTTAGAATTAATGGCAGGGAAGTGGCGATCGCAATTTGCCGATGATACTTCCGAAAAATTCGATTCATAAACTCCCTCAAAAATTAACAGAAAATCTGATTTTAAAGTAAGCAAGTAGAGTGCATCAGACTTAATAAATTAGTAAAAACTAGCAAGTGTAATATCTGAAGCACCCTGCACAACCTAATTAAACCTAGCCAACAATTCTGCACGGGATAAATTCAACAACAAAGCAGGTGAATCTGCTGGCGGTAATGCCAACAAAGGCTCAATAATTGCAGTTAGTTCCTCATCCAATTCCCCAAACTTAGCCCTCAATAAATTTTCCACAAAAATTCGCTGTCCTTGGTCAATACCTCGCTGAGTAGCTTCAGCTAAACGTTGTTCGTAAATTGGTGACAAACGCATAATTAAATTTTCCTCCTCTGGTGCTAAATTTTGGTTTACTTCTAATATAGCCTTGAGGTTACTTAATAACTCCAAAACCACAATTCGCAAGGGGTCATTTTCTGGAAGTTCTGCTAATTGATCGATTGCTTGTTCCTGCACTCTCCCCTTGCCTAAAATTCGTAACCAAAGTGTTTCCGGGGTTGGCGGTAATTGGTGAATTACCACTATTCCCGTTTTCAAATGTGCGGGAAGAAAATAAACTCCGCTTAAATACTTCCTTTTTCTAGTAACTACTGATTACTTAAAATTTGCGTTGGCGTAGCCTGCCGTAGGCATATCGCCTAATTTCCACCCTAAGATAGATGTAAGAAACAGTTCTAATCCATGAAGATGATAACTTTAATTCTTTCGCTCTGCAAACTGAATCTACACAGCCATGCAAAAATATATTCCTCTGATAGCAAGGGCTTTTCTTGCCGCAATTTTTCTGAAATCTGCTTTCGATAAAATCACAGGTTTTGCGGGAACACAAAAATATATGGCGCAGAATGGTATTCCGTTACAGTTAACAGGTTTGTTGTTGGTGGGTGCGATCGTATTTGAACTTTTAGGCGGTTTTTCAGTGTTACTTGGTTATAAAGCCCGTTGGGGAAGCATTCTCTTAATCATCTTTTTAATCCCCGCAACTTTGATTTTCCACACTAATTTTGCTGACAGAATGCAAGTAATTCAATTTATGAAAAACTTGGCAATTTTAGGCGGATTATTAATGGTGTATTATTATGGTTCTGGGCAAATTAGTTTGGATGAAAAAATCTAGTTTTAAGCGGGTTTTGCAATAAATCAATTAATCATAGTAGTTCTTCTAGACTAACTATGGGAAAGACAATCTCAGCTAATTTTGCCAAAGGCGATCGCAATAATCCCACTAATCATTAATCCCACACCTATCCATCCCACAGAAGAAACTGGTTCCCTTAAAATAATTGCCCCTGACATTGTTGTTGCCAAAACAGTTAATCCAATAACCACTGGATAAGCTACAGATAAATTGAACTTGCCTAAAACCAAAATATAAAATATCGTGCTGACTCCGTAAGCAGCTAGACCACCAAATAAATATATATTCAGAGGATTTTGTCCCGCACCCAGTTTTAATAGCGTTTGCGCCCCACTGTTTAGAGCAACTGAGAGCAGGATTAAAATAAAAAATACAAAATTACTTGGCATAATTAATGTCCTTGCTGATTAGTTTTAGAAACCGTATGTACCCCCCGTTGTAGGGGTAATTCATGAATTACCCCTACAACGGGGGCATTCATCCGACATTTGTAGGTAAAGATTTTTTGCCATTTCAAGTCTGATAAGAATTAGCATCAAAATCTTCCAGTTCGTGCTCCAAAGGATAAGGTGTTTGTACTCTTTTTCCGAATAGCTTTTCCCACCAGCGAAAAGGATGGGGAAGTGTAGCTACTTGGATACTAGGACAACCGACGAGCCATGCTCCTAAAACATCTGTATGACGACTATCACCAATCACAACTACTTGTTTTGGTTTTAGTTTCATGACTTTGAGCGCTTTCCAAAAGGCAAAGGGAAATGGTTTCTTAGCTGGATTAATAGCTGGTATATCCAATCGATAAGTCCAGTATCTTACTCGGTAGCGACGCTTGCCATTGGAGAGGATATAAAACTTGAATCCTGCTAGTTTTGCTTGTTGAATCCAAGCTTCTGCACCAGGAGATAGATAGCGATCGTCCTCAGAAACAATCGTATTATCCAAATCTAAGATTACACCTCTGATTCCAGAGGCTTCTAATAATTCAAGTTTGATTGTCGCCAACCGATATTCGGTTTTTGGAAAATAGTACTTTCCCACCTCGATCCTCAACTTCTTGGTGAATAGAACAACAACTTATCTGATGATGATGCCATGACTTTTAAACCAGAGAATGGCAAAACTTATGAGTACCCAACCGAGAACAGTTAATAGAATTGGTCGATCTTTTAATAAAACTTCTTCGGGTCTTTCGCTTTGACCACCAACTTCGCCTTCTTCTACTCCTTCAGTTCTGCGGGCAATTTCTTCAGGATCGCTCAGGAGTTGATAGCGAAAAATGCCATACATTACAAAGGGCAATGTTACCATCATCCAAGGAGTTGAAGCACCGTTAACTTGTGGCCCTGAACTCCAAATTGCATAAGTTAGAATAGCTCCGTTAGTGACGACGTTCTCCATACGATCGAGTAGTCCAAAAGAGTAGCGTCTCAGAACTGCTCTAGTTTTACCACCACGAATTTTGATCAACCTTAACTCTGCTTTGCGTTTTTCTACACCCAAAAACAGCGCTAACATAGCGGTACAAAGCAGAAACCAGGGAGACAGAGGAATTCCCGTAGCTGCGCCACCTGCGTAAGCGCGGAAGACAAATCCCATTGCGATCGCTACCACATCCAAAATCACAGTCCGCTTCAGCTTTAAATTGTAGGCGACTTGCAGTAGAGCATAGCTAATAATAGTTGCTCCTAACCAGCGCGATCGCGTCCAACCAATAATTATCGCTCCCCCTAACAAAACCACTGCCATTGCGATCGCTACCGGAATACTTACTGCTCCTGATGCGATCGGACGTTTACACTTAACTGGATGCTCCCGGTCAGATTTGACATCTACAATGTCATTCAGTAAGTAAAAACTACTGGATGCCGCACAAAATAGCACAAATGCTAATAAGCTACCCAGAATCGTTTCTAAATTGACGCTAAAAGCAAATAGCGGAGCAGCGAATACAACGAGATTTTTTGTCCACTGGCGGGGTCTAAGCGCTGCTATATAAGGAGATTTCATACGCTCATTTTATTTTTGTAAACAACAAGAAGCCTACTTAAGAGTTTGATACTTTGGATAATTTTTGGATTTTCACCCCAAGTAATCTTTTGGACAAAAGTCACTCTTTATGTTTAAGTTTATCAGACATCGGAATTTTTCCTAGAAAACTTAAATTAAGCTGCGTACATACCTAAAAATAGGTCTCCTGATATTTTTGGTAATAAATGCAGCTTGTACTAAGCAGTTCAGCTTTTTAGCAAATTAAAAACTAATTTTTAATTTGCTGTTACATTTACTATATCAGGAGTGCCTATTTAATTACTTAAAGTTATGATGTTTTTTGCGTTGGGTTTAGATTCACTGGTGTATTGGCAGGGAAAGCCGATCCCAGCTGAACGTTCATTTTCTTCCCTTTCATCTCGACGTTAATTTGTTTACCATCCCAAGTCCAATTAACCAAACTTCCGCCAATTTGTAATCCCTTAACGTTGATTGGTTGCTTAAGCCATGTTTTAGGAATTCCGGCACCGATAACTAAGGTTGGTTGACTCTGGGAAAGATCGACATAAGTCAACATATCCAATTGCAAAAGCAGCATTTGGGCAGCACTTCCGTAATGGGGTGTAGCGTTGGGAGGGTTAATCCAACCGCGATAACGATGCCATTGGGAGAAACTTTTGGGTAGCTCACCGATCGCATTCTTATCACCCCACCAAGTATATAAACCTGGAGAAGTTTGATTTTGCCAAAACCATTGCAGGTTATTCCAGACTCGATCGCTCTTACCCAAAACTAACCATTGGTGAGTTTCTGCCAAATTGAGAAATGGAGTTACAGGTTGACGCAAAGATCCGTTAGCATCGTGGGATTCATTCCAGCGTCGTTCCAGTTCTTGAGTCAACACTTCCCGATTAGAAGCCCCAATTCCACTGGGCCACAAACTGGTAGTGTAGGTTTCAGGAGTAGTAGCGAAGACGAATTTAAATGATTCGTCCCAAGCTGCTTGTAATTTCCCAGCTTCGGAACGCCAGGTTTTCCCGATCGCACTTTGCCCAACTCGATCCGCAATAGTCGCCGCATCCAACAAAGCACGATAGCTGATCATGCTTGCTGAGGGATCGATAGTAATCAGATCCGGTTGATTGTCCATTTTGCCTGCAATCGAATCGGTTTCCAGAAAGTCTGGTTGTTCGGCAAAAGGAGCCTTTGATTTTTCCACCACTGGGTAGCCCGGTCGGTTTGTGGTGAGCATATTCATAATCAACTGGGCTTTACGCTGAATGTGGGGCCACAGGTAGCGATCGTACTCTGGCTGATTCACTTGCTCGGCAACCTCTGCCAATGCCCAGATTCCCAAAGCCGGAACATTGGCTTTCCATTGAATCCCATCTACAAAGTCGGTTTCTGCAAAATAACCAGATAGTTGCTTTGCTACATCTAATTTTCCAGCACGCGCCAGAGCCACTAATTGATAAGCGCCTTCTTGGAAACGTGGCAGTGGGTAATTTATGGGGTCGCTAGGAGTGGTACGATCGCCCACAAGTCCCATCATCAGATGAGCAATTTGGGCGTTAACGGTTTCTACAAATCTGCGATCGGGTAAATCCAAAACCAGATCTGACAAGACTTTGGTTGCGTTTAGGGTAATCGGCGCAGGAGTAAAGTTTGCCAGTTCGATGCTATTGTCGCCTGGAGCTAGTTCGATTCGCGCATAGCCCCAACCCCATTTATCTTCCCATTGCTTGACAACTGAGGCTTGAGAAATCCAATTCGGTGAGGTTTCGCTACCCAAATGTACTTTAGCTGGAGCGCGATCGAGTTTCACAGACCAACGATTGTTAATCAGCAACCGCTGACCATCCCAGTTTAATGATTTGATGGAGCCGCCTGCTGGCCCCACACTGCGAATCACCAATACAGGTTGAGTTTGTGAATTAGCTGGAATTTTCAAGTTTAAATCCCAAGTTCCCGGTTTTGGGGCAGACCAGTAGGTTTGATAGTATTCAGTTGTGGTAAAAATTCCCGGAATCTGTTTGTCGGGGAGATTAGCAAATTGTTGTTTAATTTTATCGAGGGGGATATTGTCGCTGGTGGCTTTCAGGTTGCCATTTTTATCCAGTACCCAAATCGAAACTCCGAAACTGCCAGCTACGGGGCTAAAGCTGCCCCCTGGTTCATAGTAAGCTTTGTCTTGAGCGCGACTACCGGGAGTTCCCAGTACGATATGTCCCACATTGCGAAGCCAAGGATCTCCGGGACGGAGACGCATTTGTGCTTCTACTTGTTGTTGGGGAGTGCCGTAGTATTGTAATGTTGCGGTGGCTTGGTTGTATTGCGATCGATTATTGATTCCCGCACTAACTACCAGCACACCTGCCAGCACCAAAGCCACCAACCGCAGTCGAGTTAGGGAACTAAACGCCGCCAAAATTAGCAATAATGGGGCGAAGTGTAGCGAATAAATAAAAGTTTCTCTGGCTCCGTAAACGCTATGGATCAGCAATTGTCCGACAATAATCAGTCCTAGAACAATCCTTAATTTGGGTTGTTGTTTGGTGGTGAAGAAACCCCAAATCCCAATTAACAGCAGTCCCGTCCAACAGATTGCTGCTACTGTTCCCCAAATTCCGCCCGATCCCGGAGTTAAGGTGTTAGTAGCTAGTTTCACCCAATCTGGTCTGATTGGCGAGTCTTTGAATTCGATCGCAGGCATGACGATCGTTTGATAGAAAAATGAGCTAATAGCCGATAAAACACTGTCAGATTCTGGTGTCGTTATGAATTTCTTTTCGCCAATAAACGTCTTTGGTGCAAAGGAATAGCCAGTATTAGTAAAGACTATCCGTTGCAGAATCCAAAGCACATTTACAATGACAAAAGTTACCAGCGTGATTTGAATCGCTTTTTTCGGGCGAAAGCTCACAAATGTTGCCAGAAGTCCTGACATCCAGTTGGTAATTGTAATACTTACGGAAAACCCGCTCAGTATTCCATACCAAACTGGAGATACTTTCTGAATTTCGGCTAAAGGCAGCAGAAGTAATGGCAACAAGAGCGAAAGTGAGCCAGAAGGAAAGGATTCTGGCACCACAAACCAAAAAACCGCAGCCGAACTAACTCCGCCTAACAAGCTGAAGATGCTGGCATCTAATCGCGGACAGCGCATTAACCGGAATAAAGCATAAAGTGCGGCAATCCAAGCACCAGCAAACAATGCAGTTACTAGTCTGGCAGCAGCAACAGGTTCTAGGTGAAATATTTTTCCCAATCCAAAGACCAGAGGAAATATTAGTAGCGGAAATAAGGGATGTTTATTGTTGCGTCCGAAGTCACTTTGAAGACTGGTAATATTCCCAAAAACCGTAGGAATGTCGCTACCAAACCAGACATCCTGAGCATAGAAATCCGTGATAATTGCATCGGGAATTCGTTGAGCGCTCAAGTAGCTGGAAATAGCAAACCCAATGGCAAGAATCACAGCAATTAAACTATCTATTTGGTGCTGTTTCAGCCACTTGAGTATGGTATATCTGATTGACTGAAAGTTAAATTTTATGCTTGCATCCATCGATCGACTGCCTAATGATACTACTTATAATTCCCGATCGAGAGAACCAAATTCTAGTAATTCAGAAATTGGTTTTTTTTACTCTCGTATAGCGATCGTCTTTGCCGGAACTCCGGCAACAATGGAGTAGGGTTCAATACTTTTAGTTACAACTGCTCCTGCGCCAATCACACACCCATTGCCGATAACACAACCATCGACAATTGTCACTCCTGCACCAATCCACACATCATCTCCGATCGTAATTCCCTTCTTCGTTGGCGTTTGCTCTCTAAAAGGGAGATTTCGGTCTTTAAAACCATAGTTTACCGGAATAACTGTTACCTGTGGCCCTATTAAAGTATTGTTACCAATTATCAAATTTCCGTGACCATAAAGAGCCGAAAAAGAATTGACAAAACAACCATTTCCAATTATTATTGAGCCTCCGTAGGTTCGGAGAATCACAAAAGAACTGATTAGCGTGCGATCGCCAATTACTATTTTAGACTCGCTATTGTCCGTCGGATCTACTTCCAGCGACGAATACTTGCATATCGTAGTACTTTCGCCAATGTAAATCTTCTTTTTGTTACCTCTTAAGTCTGCGAGTAAATTAACATCGGAGTTTTTTCCTAGCTCGCCCAATCGATTCTTTTGATATTGCCAAAAGAGTGTTTTGACTACTGATTTTAGTTTCATGACAATAGATAAACTATTTAAACAAAGTCTCTCAAAACCTTAATTTTTCTAAAAATTAGCGTGAGAGCGATCGAAGGAACAACAGCAACCAAAAATTTAATTTTAGTCTCTAGTATATAACTTTACATCATTTGCCAGAGAGCGAGTATAAAATTATTGTTAGGAAAATATTTAGAAATTTCAAAGCTTTCTTGAGGAAAGCTTTGAAACATTGTTCCGTCGTCCCATAAAGTACAACTCAAGTTAGCTTTTTAGACAAAAGTTTTCAACCATTTGATTTTTTTCAGGATGAAGCTTAGAGCAATAGAACCAGTTAAAACTACTACAAACTCAAGCACTATATCTGAGCCTGGAACTGTCTCAAAGATATTTTTGAAAAACTCATTATTACCGATAATTGGCAAGGTAAGACCAGTGAGAAGAACGTGAAATGCGTAGATCCCTAAAGAACAGGATGCAATAAACTTAACGATCGGAGAAGCTTTAAGAGGAGATAGCAAGGCAAGATACAGCAGGAGCCAGGAACCTAATAATAAAGAAATTCTGGAATAATGAAGCAGTTTTTCCAGAGTGTGGAATTCTATAATGGTGAACCCAATGAACAAAGCTAGTATCGTACAGAGCTTGACCTTAAAAGATGAAGAAAATTGTTCCAGTTTTCCACTGTTAAAATCTTGAATTACTATCAGCGAAGTAAAAAGATAGGGTAAAAAACAAAATGGATTATAATCCCAGAAAACAATGCTAGAAATGGAATGAGTAATTCCGGTTTCGGAATTACCACCAAGTTGAGTAACTGTAAATGGAATCAGGGAAAAAGAGAAAACTGCTAGTGCACAGACAAAAAGCAAAGCGTAGCTAATCCAATGCTTTACTGATTCGTTTTCAATCTTTTTAAATGCGGTAACTACGATCGCCGCTAGAGTAGTCAAGAAAATTAGACTGAATAAAAAGAAGAAAGGTGATTGACCTCCACTGATGATAAATTCAATCATGCTTCTGGTTGAAGAAGTTACGCCCTTAACTATGGCAGAATTACCTTTAACAACAATCTCAAACAAAACGTAGGTTCCCACCCAAAAAACATAAAGCAAGATTAGTCGAGGAAGCCGCTTTTTCAGGAAGTATACGAAGCTTAATTTTTCACTTTTGAGGTAGAATAAAAACAAGGACATTTGGAGGAAAACTGGAACGGCGAGATAAGCCACTTTAGCCATCAAAGCATAAGCAAAAGTAGCAGAAACAAATATTTCTCCTAGTACAAAAATCCTGGTTTTCAGTGCAACTATTACAACCGAAAAGATAGCCCGCAAAAAATCGAATCCTTCTATGTTTTGTTTTCGGTTTCGATCGGAAGCAGACTCATTTGCATTTTGCAAACGTTCCAGATTAACGGGAGGAAGAGTCATGTTAAGTACCTTTTGTACCTTGATGAACTGTATGAAAAATGAGCTAAAAACAAGAGAGAACCCGTTAATAGAGAAGTCAGCTTTTTACTAAGCTTCACTCTATTTTGGGCTCTCCCATAACTGTGACGATCGCACAAGTTATTTATTTAACTACATAGATAACTTTAACCAACTCTTCTCTACAAAAACAGCTTCTAATTCTAAACTGTGGCATCGTTATATTCTTCGAGGAGTTGCTGGCGTTGCACTGTCAACAACTGCTTGCAAGCTAACCAGAGAAAGACAGGGATGGTGCTGCTGTAGCGTCCCCACAGCCGACGGGGTTCTTGTAATAAACGATAGAGCCATTCAAAGCCAGCCGATCGCACAAAACCAGGAGCCCGTTTGTGGAGTCCAGCATAAACTGGGAAAGCACCACCTAATCCAATCATTACCGCATTTACACGGTCTTTATGGTTAGCCATCCAATTTTCCTGCTTCGGACAACCCAAGCACACAAATACGATTCCTGCTCCACTTTGGTTAAGCATTTCTACGAGAGCTTCGTCTTCCTCTGGAGTCATGGGACGAAATGGCAAGGGTTCCATTCCCGCAATCTGGAGGTCAGGAAATTCTTGATTTAAGCGTTCGCGCATTTTCTCAAGAATCACTGACTGGGAACCCAGGAAAAATACCTTAACTCCCGCTTCTGTGGAGCGATCGCACAGCGCCTGCAATACATCTAAACCCGCTACACGGTTTTGCTTGCGAACTCCTAACAATCTGAGCATCCAAACTAAAGGCATTCCGTCTGGAGTTACCATATCCGCTTTTTGCAGTACAGTGGCAAAATTGGAGTTTTTATAAGCTTCTACTAGCATATGCACGTTAGCAATACAAACTGCTTTGCTTAAACCCTGCTTAGCCCATTCCATGATCACAGCCATTTGGGAATCGAAGGGTAGAGCGGTAACTGGAGAGCCAATAATGTGTCGGGATGGAGGATTTACTTGTGTTTTTACTCGTGTCATTACTTGTGTCATATACTTATTTCGTATTTTCCGTATTGAGAATTGAAACCGTAGCAGTTTTACTTACGTCATTTTGTAAAGCTCTTTAGGAGCTGTTAAAACGAATGTTATTGTATATCTCTGTAAAAATACTAGATCTCTACCCATATCTTTATCCAAAATTCATAAATTTTGCTTTTTTATAAAATTCTTTTGAAGCGTGCTTGTATTTACACCAACAACTAATCTCAGTACACTTACAGCGGAGAAACCCACAAGTTCCCTCAAATTGCTTAATAATTATAGTTTTGACGCAGGTACTAACAAGATTAGCAGTATTTTCCAGTACAACTGACTCAGTATAGACAGCAGAAGTTCCCTCTAGAAGGAAGTTTTTTCTCAATCCGCCTGTACGGAATCCCACTTAAGTTGCCTCACTTTTGTTTGTATAATTTATTACTAAAGTTTTATAGACACAACAATTACAGCTTTTGATGGTTCGACTTGCACTTCTATCAATAGAGAGATGATTGACCGATCGAGTTTGGCTAAATTAGTTGTATATACGGATAAAATTTGGCTTAGTTAATTGTATATTTCTAGTATGGGCATTGAAATGTTGTACTTTATGCCAAAGTGTTAAGCCTTACTAAGTTTACTAGCTTAGTTTCTGCAATGTCCAATACCATATACATTAAAGGAATTCTAAGAATGATTATGTTAAGTAACTCAGAACGCCAAGTAGCAGAGTTGGATTTTTTCGATAGACTTTTTGCTCAAGTCTCGCCTTCTGCTTCTAAGTGTAAAACTCATAACTTCACTAAACAAATCAAGAGTGTTAATTATGAGTTTGAAGAACTTGATACCAGGAGAGTACAAATGACTGGCTATGGCAAAGGGATCAATCCTAGAGATTTTATTCTACTTACTGAAGAGCGCATTCGCTACCGTGTGGAAGCGATCGACTACTACTCCGATCCAGCAAATCTATGGACAGCACTATTGTTCAGGTGTAGCGCCGAGTAATCTATGGTGTGATGCAGTTCCGACTCAAGGAACCAAGTCTGCAACTTTAGTCAAATAACCCATTAATACTAACCTTTCTACTGTTCTGAAACAGAAAGTATTGCTGCACAAACTTGGGAGATGTTGCATAAACCAGAATCAACAGTCCCAGCATCCTACAATGGCCTAAAGGAAAAACATCAAAAGTTGGTAAGCAAAAAATTAAAAATGTACCAACTGCAACTAACCTGCGTCTGTCCCACTGACCAGTGACAATTGCCCATAAAGAAATAGGAATCGCTATTACGTAGTGATGCTCCCAGACAGAGGGTGAAATCAACAAACCAAGAGCGATCGCATCGATTGAATGACCGTAAAGTATAAATAAATCATTCGGTAGTTGTCCGTTTCCAGAAAGACTATCTTTCTTAAGCTGCCTATAGTCTCTCTGACGTTCGATCAGCCTAACAACGAACCAAACAAGAATCAAAAGATTTATGACCGCTGTGATCGTAGGAACAAAATTAAAATAAGACTTATCTATAAGTGTTACAGGTATCTTAAATAAATTGTAAACAAAGCTCCGTATACTACTATTTCGATAGTTATTGGGTTTTTCGGGGTTTTGGAAATAGATGAGAAATTCCTGCCATAACGTCCAGTCTTGCCCCCAATCAGTCTGAATTAGTAGAATCACCAAAAATCCGACAATTACTCCCAAAATAGCACGCCACTTCTTGATAAAACCCCAAGGGAGTAGTAGAGCCAGGGTATATAGCTTGATATGTGCCCCCAAGGCGACTGCTAAACCACTAATAAAGGGATGAGACCGCAGGAACAGGAGTGCCAGTAGGAAAGTATTTAATATCCATACATTAATCTGAGCGAATTTTATTGCTCTAAAGAGCGACTCGTTAAACAGGAATAATCCTGATACAATCAATGAGGCTAAAATGTTTTTCAATCCCATTCTTCGAGCCAGCTGGTAGGTTAAATAATATGCCAGGATAACCACGAAAAACTGACCACATTGATATAAGTAGAAAACCGTATTCCAAGTTTTTAAGGTATCTCCTCGTGGTAGCAAATGACTTGAGCTAACTACTTCATATAGAAAGGCAAGCACTTGTGCTGGCAAAGGTGGATACAGATAACATCTTGGCTCGGCTAGATAAGGATTTAGTCCATTGACAATCGATCGGGCAGCATTCTCGTAACAAAGGTAATCGCTAGCTTTGAGATATGATGTTTCGATTATTAGCCAAAGAATATTTAGGCTGACAAGGAGTGGCAAAATGACTAAAATAAAACTTTTTAAGTTTAATGTGTTACTGATTTTTAATTGTAACGATGTAAAAGTAATTAATAAAATTGAAATAAATAGCCCAAATAGCTCAAAAGGCTCCGTATCTACCATACCCGGAACACTGCCATCATAAGTTCTTGATATAAATGATAGGTTTAAAGGCCAGAGTATAATTGGTAGAACTATCGCAAGGAGAATGGCGATCGCATAAAGCAATAATGGAAACCAAATTTTATTTTTGGCATCAAAAATATTTTTAACAATATTTAACTTCATCTGAAAAACTCTACAGCTAACATTTTTCAAGTATAACACTGCATCTTCTCTTATTGCGGTGTTCTTGAAGAAATAAAAAGCCAAAGCAAGTAAACTTAATAAATTTACTTGGGCAGTGAAAGCAAAACTAAAAAATAATCACAAAATCAAAGATTTAGTGGCAATTTTTAGCTCTGTTTCGTAATGCCAAGAACCCTACCTCAAAAAGTTTTATGTTTATAAACTAAACAGCCTTATCAAGCAAATTTTTTAGTTAACCACTGCAAATCTTTCCTTAACTCTCGTAGAAAAGCTTCCCACCACCCGCCATTTTTTAAAGGAAATAAATCCTGATAGGGATGGAAAATTCTCGCGCCCCTCTTAGAATTTAATTGCCTAAATATAGATATTAACGAAACATTAGTTCTTGATGCAGACAGAGAAGGAGAATTGAATTTCGATCGCAGCATATTAATAAATCTTTTTACAGGCTGCTTATTGTGATTGTAAACTGGATCGCAATCTAACCACCAAGCATTAAAAGGATGGTTTTCACAAAAAGGAATTCCAAAGATTTGCGCGTACATCGGAATTCGATATTCAATAAATCCTAACTCTGGTTGCTCTACACTTGAATATTTGTCAAGAAAAACTCTTGGTAAAGCTATGACAATAAATATACAACCTAATGGGTCGAAGCTATAATTATATGTCTGTTGGACATATTCTAAAAATGTTAGATATTTTTGTCTATGCTCTGGAATTCTTGGAGTTACCCACAGCCAATCTTTTTCTACCTCTTTAATAGGTCTAAGTCCTGAGAGCAGAATTTCATCTTTTTTGAGCATGGAGAACAGTTTCTCAATTTCTCCAAATACCAACATATCCCATTGGACAATTACGATCGTATCCCAAGTTAAATGCTGACCCCGCTTCACATACCAGTCAGTTAATAGTAAATCTCCCTGTAGCCACTTCCATTGTGAGTCTTGGTTTCCAGTGAAAACATAAAAATCATCTAGATATTCGCCCAATACTACTTTGTACTTTTCTGCGGTTGATACATTTCCTCCATACAATCCATAAATAGGAATTGTTGGATTGTACTTGCGAATTAGTTCTAGACGGTTTTGGCAAATTTCTGTTTCTTTATAAAACCAGAACAATATCGCTAACTTCATTAGTCATCTCCTAAGTTAAATGGAAGTAGCCTCAAACCATTTCGGTTGAAAATAATTTATTGCGACTTTTAGTTGTACTTTTCTCTAGTTACATATTTTAATTTTAGGGTCAACACCTAAAATGCTCAGGTATTTTTGAGTTGCTGTTTCTAGGGTAAATTGATCGAGCCAACTTGAATCAACTGACTTTGAATTACCAGCAAAAACTTGTAAAATGGCATCTGCCAGAGCATTACTATCACCAACAGGAACTAAGTGACCATACTTACCGCCTGCCAAGATTTCTGAAGGACCGCTCTCACAATCAGTCGAAACAACTGGTGATCCCAATGCCATAGCTTCTATTAAAACTGTTGGCAAACCTTCCCACGCCGATGACAAGACGAATACTGAAGCATTAGCCATATACGCATACGGATTCTGCGTGTAACCCGGTAAATCTACGTCATTTTCTAAATTCAATTCTTTAATTAGAGCTTCTAATTGGGGACGGTCTGGACCCCAACCTAAAATAATCAGCCGCGCTTCCTGCATTGCTCTGATTTTTGCAAAAGCACGGATTAAATTGGGAAAGTCTTTTTGTGCTTCTAATTTGCCTACGCCTAAGATAACTGGACATTTTTTTTCAGTAAGCCAAGGATGATCTACAGGCTCTGCTGCATTTGCTAACATCTCTTTTGTAATGACTGGGTTATAAATGGTTTGAATTTTATCTAGAGGCAAATGAGCAGTCTGAGCCAGGTCTTTGGCAACACCATCTGAAACAGCCACAATACCATCAGCCCAGGGGTAGAGAAGACGTGAAGCAAGAGGACTCAAGCGATCTTTGAGCTTAGTTGCATTGCGAGTTGTTTTAGAAAGTTGGTTATGTTCTGCTACTATTAATCTTGTCTGGGAACCAGAGATAATTTTGGCTAGGACAGATATTTCATTCATGTAATGAGATGCTGAAAGTAACGCACAGGGAGGTTCCCGCCTTAAGTAGGAAACAATTCCAGGAAGAGTTTGATAAACAGTGGAAGCCTTTAGAGGTATGATTCTTGTTTCAGAAGGTAAACGCCATAAATGAGGGCTTTCTCTGTCATAATGCAACAAATCAATTTTTATACCTGACTTAACAAAACCATGAGCCAGATTAGCTGTAATCCGCTCAATTCCTCCGCCTCCAAAAAAACCAAGGTAGAGGGCAATCCGAGAAGTTTTGTTAGACATTTCTTTAAGTCTCCATTTAGTTGATGTCAGTACATAACATAAATGGCTCGATCGCACTTACAACCCTAAAATCCGATCGAGCCAAGAACCGTCAAAGAATTAAACGTTTTGTGCTAAAACAACTTCTTGATAGCTGCCACATTTAATGATTTGGCCTTTCTGCATTTCATAAATTCGATCGCAATGTTCAACTGTTGTCAATCGGTGAGCGATAATGATCATTGTCTTTGTGCCACTCAAATCTTGAATAGCTTTGCTAATCAAGTTTTCTGTCTCGTTGTCTAAAGCAGAAGTTGCCTCATCTAAAACTAGAATTTCCCGTTCGTGATACAAAGCACGCGCAATGCCAATTCTCTGGCGCTGTCCTCCCGAAAGACGAACCCCATGTTCGCCAACCATTGTTTGTGTACCTTCGGGTAATTGGGCAATTAAATCTGCTAGTTGGGCCGATCGAATTGCTTTATTTAACCTTTCTCGATCGATTTGATCGTCTGGTACTCCAAAGGCAATGTTTCGTTCGATCGTGTCATCTGTCAGAAAAATTGTTTGGGGAATATAACCGATCAAATTTTGCCAGGAACGCAAAGAATTATAAACCGATGCGCCATCCACTTGAATATCACCCGACTGCGGAATTAATAACCCTAAGAAAACATCCACTAGCGTTGTTTTTCCGGCACCAGACTTACCAATTAAGGCGATCGATTCGCCTTTTTTCAGAGTCAAGGAAACATCTGTCAGTGACTTTGAGGCAGATTCGGGATAAGTGTAATTAATGCGATCGATAAAGATTTTGTCCGTAAAGGACATTGGCATAGTTTTGATTGGCTTTTGACGCTCAAACTTCATCCCTTTGCTAGGAATAAAACCTTGCGATATCTTCAAATAGTTAACTGCTTCTGGCTTTTCAATTTCTTTCAAGTCCATGTACAGTCGTTCCAAGGTTGGCTTGAAGTTTCGCAGCACGCCCATATTAGACATTAATTGACTTGCAGAGGGTAAGAGGCGAATGGAAGCGATCGCAAAAATCCCCAGAACCGAAACCAAGTCTTGCGAACGTTGCTCAAACAACAGCGAAACCGAAACCAAACCAACCACAAAGGTGATTAACAGAGCTTCGATCGTGATTCTGGGCAAGATTTGAAATACGTGAAACAGCGTAGCGACTCTGGCAAACCGATTTACCTGACTGTTTAACTGATTCTCAAAATACTCCTCGCAGCCAATCACTCGCGTTTCCTTCAGTCCTCCGATCGCATGATTCACGATCCTTAACATTTCTGTATTTGCATCAACACCTTCCTTACCCCAGCGAACAATTTTGTGCCTGAATAAGTGGAATGGCAAATAAGTCCCTAATAAAATTCCGATTACTGTTACGGTAGCTGCAAAATCTGTTTTCAGCAGTAACAAAACTAAAACCACTAGCACAAACAGATTCGATATCGAACCTAGAAGCGGAATTGCTACTGAATAGCTAAAATTTTGCGATTCATTAATAATATTTTGAATCAAATTAGCCGAGTTAGTTTTCAGATGAAATGTATAGGGCAGGAATAGATAAGTGTGCAGCAGTCTGAGACGGAGTTTCACCTGTTGCGTAAAGCAAAAGTGAAATACATATCTCTGAATTTGGTAATAAAAAAAAGATTTTAAGTAAAAGATGATGATGATTATTAGCCCTAATAACCCGATAAACTGGCTGGTACTTTTTAGTTCCAAAGCTCTGTAGGTGTTGGCTAGAAAGACATTTTTATAAATCAGTGTCGGATTTGTTGCCAAGCCCATAAATGGCCCAACTAATCCAATCCCCAGAGCATCCATGAGTGATACTGTGAGGAAAGCAAATAGTAGCAGTATAAGTTCAAATTTTTTCGCAGAGATAACGTATAAAAACCTTGACAAATAGTTCATTGATTCTTTCCTGCTTGCAACGTGAACCAGTTAGTTAAATTCTTCTACCTCGAAATGTTTACATTTTCTCACATTACACAATTCCTGCCGAGTAGTTAGGCAAGAAATTAGTGCGATATGCCTACGGCACGCTACGCGATCGAGCCGATGGGTTCTGGATTTCTTCGTATAAGGAAAGATGGCGACGAGCTTGAACTTCTTTAGCAAATTCTTGCAAACTTTTTTGCCTTGCCTCAAACCGTAACTTTTGTTGACGTTCCCTGTCTTCAAGTATCCAAGCGATGCCTTTAGCTAAATCTTCCACTTCAAAGGGGGTTGCTAGATAGCCATTTTTTTGATGATCGACGATATCTTTCAATCCAGTCCCATCAAAAGCTACTACCGGAGTTCCACAGGAAAACGCTTCGGAAGCAGTTTGACCGAAGGCTTCTTGGATTGAGGGAACGACCATTACATCTGCGGCTGAATAAATCAAAGCCAGGGAAATATCATCATGAACACGCCCCAGGTAATAAGTCTTAAACCCTAAGTCGATCGGTTTTTCCGGTTTCGAGGCCCCAAAAACCACAAGTTCTATCTGATCTGTCCAACCAGAGAGGCTAAGTCTTTGCAAAGCCGGAAGTAGAAACTGAAATCCTTTTCTATGATCTGATGTAGAATTAATAGCTCCAAAGAGAACTAGTTGTTTATCTTGGGGAAGATTCAGTAATTCACGCGCAACTTGCCGATTAATTGGTTTGTATTTCTCTGTATCCAATCCTAAAGGAATCACTTCGATCCTTCTGTTTTTGAATAATGAGCTAGAACGGGCACAATCAGCCATCCATGAAGTTGTTGCTACAATGGTCAAATTAGCGTTTTGCCAGAATTTAGCTTTCCGATTCCACACCCAACGGGAGAGATCCGACGATCGAGAACTCTCTAACTGCGGACATTCACCGCAAGACTTTTTGTATTTTTCACAGTCCCGGTTATAGTCACATCCTCCAGTGAACGGCCACATATCATGCAGAGTCCAAACCAGAGGTTGACTAAATTTAGCCACTGTTTCGATTCGGAGATAGCCGTTGCAAACCCAGTGCAAATGAACAATGTCTGGATTGAACTGACTAACTCTCTTAGCAAGGACATCGGGAAACCACTGTGTGGAGAACATTGAAGAGTTGCACTTTGGGTAAAACCGCAACGGAAGTCCCGATATGGGAGGACTTAGCTTGGTAAGTGGCGATCCTTCAGGTATCACTGTGGGATCGGAACTGAATCTGGCGCGTACCAACATTTTAGAGTTGCAACCGATCGATCGCAATCCATCGTGCAGCCGATAAGCAGCCCTTGCCCCTCCGTTATCGATGTCAGATGTACTTAAATGTAAAATGTCCATATTTGTTGGTCGTTGATCGTTGGTCATTGGTCATTGGTCATTGGTTATTGGCAAATGACCCCTAACTAATGACCAAGGGCTGATAGGGTTATTTCTTGGCTAACAACAAACCCTTTTGCTCCATTTCGCGCAGGGATGCTTCTAGAGTAGCTTGTTCTAGTGGTTCCTGATTCAAGTACCACTTTAAGTATTGAGAAATTCCCTCTTTCAAGGATGTGGGTGTCCAGTGTCCCAATGTGGTTTTGTATTTTTCCATGTCTGCGATCGCATGGCGTACATCTCCGACTCTGAACCGACCAGAAATAGTATACTCGGCTTTTTTGCCAATTACTTCCGCGATCGTTTCTACAACTTCGATCAATGTTACCGCTACACCGCTACCAACATTCAGGATGGTGTTCACGGGTTTTTCGTAGGTGGCGCATTCGAGCACCGCATCAGCGATATCGCCGACAAACACGAAATCTCGCGTTACCTTGCCATCTTCAAAAAGTTCTAGGCGGTTTCCTTGGACGATCGCATTCGTAAAAATACCGATAATTCCCGTGTAAGGATTGCCCAATTCTTGCTTAGGCCCATACACATTTTGAAATCTCAAAGTTACTAAATCAATCCCCTGACTCTCACAATAAATTTGCAATAGTTGTTCTTGCCACAATTTTGTCAAACCATATACAGAGGTCGGTGTAGTTTGGTGACTTTCGTGCATTGGTAAGGATTTTAATGGCTGACCATCAGCCCCGCAAACTTCCCAAATCCCGTTTTGCAAATCTTCTACTCGTCGCCCTTGGGAATAAAGAATCGACTTACCATCTGTATAAGCGCCATCCCCGTAAACTGCACGACTGGAGGACAACACGATGCGGCGCGGTTTGTGTTCCAGGCTAGAAATCAGTTCCAACAGTTTTGCTGTTCCATTGGCATTCTGTTGTACATATCTACTGATTTCGTACATTGATTGACCTGTGCCAGTTTGCGCTGCCAAGTGAATCACTACATCTGTTCCTTCGATCGCCTCTTTGTGTTCCGCGATATCTTGAACATCTGCTTTGATACATTTAGCACGAGCTAACAACTCAGGTGCAAAATCCTTTGACCTGCGATGAACTTGTTCGTCCAAAGAATCAACAATTACAACTTCCGCATCTGATGGCATTTTTTCAATTAGCCACTTCCCAATAAAACCTGCACCACCAGTAATCAGAATTTTCATAATTTTCCCATTTGTCATTAGTTGTTTGTCATTTGCCATTGGTGAAAATCTTCCCCAATCCCAATTCAATTAGTAACTTTTCACGGCAAAGCGACTCATTGCTAACTCAGTGAGTTGCTTATGTTTGATTCTGAGGAACACTTTTCTCAAGAAGTAATAAGGAAAGAAAATAGTAATTTTTGCTTGTTCCAGCAGAAATGGAATGGTTTTTTCTCCATCTTTCGGCTGCTCAGCTTTGATGGAAAAATTCTCCAAAATATTTCCTGTTGGCACTCGAAAACCTTTCCGATAAAGATTCATGTAATTGGTACCATGAACCACTTCGATCCAGGCTGGTTTACAGAATACCTTCTTTGCAGATTTACACACTTCATATAATTCTTTGTGTGGTCTACAATGCACCGTGTTGAATGTATCAGGATTGTATTTTTCAATCAAACTAATGAAGTGACTTGCCAGTTCAAAATCGAAGTACAGCTTTCCTTCTGCGAGTTGATAGCCAAAGAAGAAGTTGACTGTCTCGCATTCTTGTTGATTGAAATTGTCCTGAATCATTTGGACATAATCTTTATGGATAGCATCATCATTATCTAACCAAGTCGTGATCAGGTATTCACAGTCAGCCGGGATATAGTTGCGAACAACTGCTCTTACTTCATCAGTAAATTGACCATAAGGGAATGGGCAGTCTAAGTAGACCGGAACGAAGTTCTTCCACTTGTTCGCGTATTCGGAAATTGTTTGTTTGAATGGCTCAGGAGTATCTACATCAAAAAAAACCAACCATTGAAAGTTTTGGTTGGATTGACTGGAAACGGATGGGAAACAATATTGGTCGAATAGTTTAAATCTCCTTTCTAGCCAAGCTGGGTCGCAACCAGGTCTAAGATCTGGGAAATTTCTGACGTTGAATTTTGTTAGAATGTAATGGCTAAACTGTCCCATTTTTACCATCCAGTAATTTGCTTTTTTACTTAACTTCTTTCAAGCTTTTTAGCTTGATTTAAATGCAATATTTGTTCAGTAACTGTTAATATTTATTGCTCTCCATTAAACAATATCACATTGACATAAGCATTGTCGATTCTACTGATTATCTTTTTACAATCTTGACACTTCCTTCACATAAGCGCTATCTCTTTCATCACTAATACATAAGTGTGGAATCGATCGCTCGATTCCACACAAACTCACTCACTTATGACTCAGTTCATCAATGTTTTCACGCGATCGGCCACTCTGATAGACAGCGCTAGAATCGTTAGAGTTGGGTTGGAATAGCCCGCTGTTGGGAAGACTGAGCAACTAGCAATAAACAGATTCGGGATACCATGAACCTGACAGTTTGCATCCACTACGCCTTGTTTGGGATTGACGTGCATCCGAGTTGTCCCCATGTGATGGTGCATCGCCAGTTTTTCAAATTTCAGCGGTTCGCCTTCTTTGGCAAACACTAACTGTCCGTATCCCGCTTTGGCAAATTCTTCAGCCCAAATTTCTTGAACTCTTCTAGCATTGTCAATATCAATGCGATTTAAGCGCCAATGAACTTCGGTTTTTGGTTGACCTAAGCGATCGCGCTCCGAACTAAGCATAACTCGATTGTTAGGATCGGGAGCTTGTTCCATTTGGTAAAATATTTCAAATTCCGAGAACCGATGTTTCTCGTAAGGCAAATAAGACCAATCACCACGTTGCAAGGATGGTAACTTCCTCACCGCAGCCCAAAATCCTGCGGCAGCAATGTAATCGGCTCCTTTTAGCGCTACACTTAACTGTTTAGACAGATCCTGGAACGATTTGCCATCACGAATGGATGAGATTAGCGATCGCAAAGCTAGAGTAGCTTCCTTTTGCTGTGGTAGCGGTCTAGGAAATATTTGTGCGCCGTTATTCATTAATTTTTCCTGGCGCATCACTTCCTCAGTCAGTTTCACCCATCCCATAATCGGTACGCCCCTAACGGTATAAATGTCGTAGAGGGCAGTCAGTTGGAACAGTTTGCGATTAGAGGGGACAATTTTAGCACTGAGAATAGGCCGATCCATAAAATAGCGACCTACCAGATCGTTTTGGTTGCCCAGTCCGGCTGGCTGTTGCCGATTCGATGCCAGCAATAATCGAGCGTTTTCCAATCCCCCGGTCGCTAAGATTACTACTTTTGCCTTCAACCAAATCTGTTTATTAGATAAACAAGCAATGCGGAGGCGAGTTACTGCTTGCGTACTTTCATCAGTTTCCAGTTCAACTACGTTGGCATAAAGCAGGGTGGTGATATTTTTTGATTGCTTAATCGTTTCCCGATATTCATGTGTAAAGGGTGTTTTGGAACCAAACTGACTGATCCGGGTGGTGATGCGATCGCTCGTAAAAGGCAACCGCTTGGCTTCTTTATCTTCCCAATCTTCAGGCTCGTAAGTGTAAGGGCCAATCTTACAAAGTCGGTGCGCCCGTTCGTAATAGGGGTCTAGGTCAGTTCTATCGATCGCCCACCCGCTGTAAGGTATCCAATCTCGTTGTTCAAAATCGATCGGATCGAGGGGTATACAGCGAAAGCCCGCATCCTTGTGACTATTTGGTGCGCCCCACCAATGAGCAGCTCCACCAAACTGACGACGGCGGCCTTCATGCAAGCGGGGATAGGGGTCGCCAACGACTACTCCATCTAATAAAGATTGAGTCTCTTGATCGTAGTCAAATCCACCACTTTCCACCAAACAAACCTGAAAATTTTGGTTAGCAAACTCCAAGGCTAAGGTGATTCCTACTGGGCCAGCACCGACAATACAAACGTGCGTTTCCAAGACTTCATCGGGTGGTAGCGATCGAGCGTCAATTATCATAGTCTTCTGTATGAATAAACTGTCTTAAGGTTCTAACTACTTAACTAAAATTCCGGGAAATGGTTCTGTACCAATTCTACGTTTATTCATTTACTTCATCAAAAAGTTGCCTGGTAGAATCGTCTATCTTTATTGAATCTTCAAAGCTCAAAGGTTCTTTGTAAAGTAAAAGTTTAAAGATACATCTCCAGAAATTAAGATCCTTTGATTCCAGACTTATCGATACACCATAGGCAACTTACAATTCCACTCAACTAGCTTGCGAGTCACATCATCTGGGGGATTTCGCAACTCCTCCACAGTTCGTTGTCGAAACTTATTTTCCAGATAGTACTTAAGTAAACCTAAGTATTCTCTTAATAGCACCTGTGATTTGCCAATGGCAGACCAGTGATCGGGAAGCGGTATGGGATAAGGAATGACATCAAATCCAGAAGCCCGAAACACTAATAACGATCGCATCATGTGGGGAGTATCGGTAATCAAGACAATTTTCTGCACTTGCTGAGGATACAACACCGCTGATGTGAACAAAGCATTTTCCTCAGTCGATTGAGAACAACGTTCCCCAGTCAAGGCTGTTTTGGGAATTCCGTTCTTCTCAAATTGTTCGAGCATAAATTCTGCATCTAGCATCCCGCTGGCAAAAATTCTGGATGCGCGTTGCTGTTGCCAGAGTTTTTCCACCTTTTCGATTCTTCTTTGGCGCAACTCATCGCCACGCCCTAACACTACGATCGCTTGGACAGGCTCCCCAGTATCTTGTGGCAAGTTTGCCATCAATCCCTGAGTTGCCAAATCCACTCCCCAAGGTGACGTAATTGCCAGACAAAGCAGGAGCGTCACGGAGAAGGGAAGTAGAAATCTCTTTCGCCAACGTTTAGGGCTGAGCATCCAAACAATCCCAATCGATACGATAACAATTAGTACTTCCATCGTAGATACACTTACTTAGTAGAGGCAAAAACGATTACTTTGGATCATAATTTCTCTAAGCAAATTTTAATTAATCCCAAAAATCAAACGAACTTTATTTATGACCAAGAAAATTATATCCTCAATCAATATCCAATTTTTCCGAAATTTCTTTAATCCAAAAACTTGCTATTGCCGCAAGAAATGAATCAAAATTCACATTCAAATAATATAGACAAGAGCGAACGAAAAAAAATTGTTTTTAATTTAACAATTTGTCTATACTTTTGATGTTTTAAGCTGTTCCGCATTTAAATTGGATTGTTTGGAAACAGAAGAAAATTCGTCTAATTCTCTCCCCTGCCCCCCTGCCCCCCTGCTCCCCTGCAATCTTAATAAGTGATTTAAATGCGTGACAGCTTAGGTTGCTTGAAATTTCCAAATCGTAAACTCTGTTATTGAGCGTAACAGAAGAAGCATTAATTAGCAACTAATAATTAGCAACTTAAATGACTAACAGCTTTTTACATTTATGATGTTGCTATTTCGATGTTACTGATGGATGGAGCATCGATTCCGATCTCATTCTTGATGGTAATCAAGTTGTGAGCTAGATTGATCTGAGCAGCTTTGAGGGAGAAAATCTGCGATCGTCCAGAAGCTTTTCGTTCTTTAGGAGAATTCGATGCTATTTCAATGTCACCGATCGATAAAGTGTCTATCTTCAGTTCATTTTTAGTCAGTTCCAGACTGCGCTCAAAACTGCGATTAGGTGTATTTAGGGAAAACACCGGAGGTGCAGAAGACTCATAATACTGATTGTAAGAATTGATGGAGGAATCTTGATCCTTTGAGCCATTAGCAACAATTCCCAACACACCGATACTCGAAGATCTGAGTTCTTCCAGTGTCTTTGTGAATGTAGAAGCTTTTGTTTTATTCAGTCCAACTACCATAATGATTCCATCTACTTTGGGAGCAAGTATTTTCACATCTGCTAACCCAAAGGGCGGCATATCATAAATTACCAAATCATAAGTTTCTTCAAACTTCTGCATTAAAGCTTGCATCTTTTTGGAAGATAGCAGTTTGGTCGAATCTGGAGGAACCTGTCCCGCAGTTAGCACAGATAGATTACTATCCAAGTAAGAACTTTGCACCACCATATCAAAGTCGAGATTCTCAGAAGCAATTAAGGTACTCAAACCAAAAGAATTGTCTAACTCTAGGCGTTGATGAAGCTTTGGTAGTCTTAAATCAGCATCTACCAGCAATACCCGTTGACCCAAAACTGCGGCAGCTTGTGCCAGATAAACCGATATGGTAGTTTTGCCTTCTCCTGGGGTGGAGGAACTAATAATAATTGTGCGAATTCGCGCATCTGGACTCAGGAGTAAGAGATTGGTGTGGAGCGATCGAAAAGCTTCCACAAATGCAGATTTAGTGTAATCACGCAACACACCTTGAGAACCAATCTTGAGTCTCAACCGCTGCTGTATTTGCTTAACAAACCCAGGTATATTTAACAGAGAAGTAATTGTGTAGAACGAAATCAACTCTTGCTTCTCTCCACTGAGCGCTTTATTGTACGGAATTACCCCTAAAATTGGCAACTTAGCCAACGGCTTGATTTGATCGGCAGTGCGGATGGCACCACTGAGTTTTTCCAGCAGCAGCGCCACGCCCACACCAAGCAGCAGTCCCAAAACCGCCCCTAAGATACCACTGCGCTTGACATCAGCCGAAGAAGGAGTTGGGGCTGTTGGGGGAGTAAGGATTTGCCAGGGAGTTTTCCGTTGTCCCGCGTCAATGCGAAGGGCTTCCCGTTTCGTTAAAAACTGGTCTAGGTTGTCTGTAGAAATTTTTAACTCACGTTGAATATCGGTATATTTCCGGGAAATTGCTGATAGTCCTTTAATTCTTTGATTTAAATCCGTTTCCGTCTGTGCCAAAAATTGATCCTGCGCTTCTAATTCGCGAATTTTTGCTGCTAATTCTGCCTCTACTCGTTGACCTTCACTTTTTAACAATGGCAGCAGATTTTTTTCTTGATCTCGCAGGGCTTGAATTTTTGGACTAATGTCTTGAAACACGGAACCATCTTTTGCCGCCTGCGCTTTTATATCTAAAATTTGAGTTAATAATTTCTGGTAGTTAGCATTTCCACTCAATACTGAGGATGCTGCTGAACCATCTTCTTGTTTTGCTAACTCTTGGCTTAAGTTCTGGTAGATGGTTCGCGTTTCGTTGAGTTTAACTTGGATATCGAATCGTTGTTGCCCAACCTTGGCGATCTGATCCGTCAGTTGTTTTCCTTGGGAATCTGGATCGATCAAATTGTACTGCTGGCGAAAACCTTGTAGCTGATCTTGAATTGCTTGCACTCGCTTTTGTAGTTGCGGCAGTTGAGCATCGACAAACTGAATCCCCTGCCGGACATCGGCTAGACGTTCTTCTAGGCTGTATTTCAAATAAGCTTCCGCAACCAAGTCTAATATCGCTTTAACTTTTTTCGGGTCTTTGTCTTGGTAACTCACTGCCAAAATTTCACTGGCTGGATCGGGAGTGACGACCAGGTGAACGGCTATTTCGTCGTAACTGATGTCGGGATACTCTGGCTCTAGTTTTTTGGCGATCGGAGACAAAACTGTTGGACTCTTCAACACTTTCAGTTTGGTGGGATCTACTCCCTTTTCTGGTGCTTGCTGTCCTTCTTTATTGCTAAGAGTTTGTGGTACAGACGAAATCACCTCCGTTTCCACAGTGACAGGCTTAGTCAAAATTTCAAAACTTGCTTGATAGGTTGGTTTAGTATCACGCGCCTTAACTGAAGCGGCGACGGCAACAACTACAGCCATCCCAGCAATGATTAAAACCCGCCGACGCAGAGCATCTACTACTTGCCCGATGTTTAATCCTCCTTCTTCGTCAGAATCCTTACCAGAGGGGGAATAATTGGCTTGGGGCAACTTCTGAAAGCGACGATCGGGTGCTGGAATTGCTATCTTGTGAAGCTGCTGTTCGTTCTCCATTTTGATTTACTCTCTGCGCGGTTGCTCATCAGTAGTCACACAAAAATTCTTGTCTGTTTATGGAGACGAGAATCTGGGTAAGCTCTTTAGTAAAGGTTGTACAGAGGAACAAAATTTTAACCTTGATGCAAATTGATTTGCTCTTCAACCAGTGTACCAACTAAAGATTCTGAAGCTAGTTTAGCATTGGCAAAGATTCCGTGTTTAACCTTAGAATAACTACTTTCTGCTCGGAAGCCCTGTCGCTACATAGTTTTTAGTTGTTTTCTCTAGCTGGAACTCACGATTTATCAAGAAATTATCAAGCAAACACCTTATTTTATAAACTTACGGTTAAGAAATCAAATCAATATAGTATATTTACAGAGAAAATATTACCATGATATAAAACCAAAAGATTTCGCTTTGCAGTAAAATCATTCGTTTTGTCAGACTTCATAAAATTATGACTATGACTAATTCTAAATTAATAAAAATCGCTCTTTGTACTACTTTGTTACTGAACACAATCTATACATCTGCTGCTCTAGCAGGGGAAGGGGGCGGTGAAGGTGGCGGAAATGCACAAACACCCGTTCAAGTAATTGTACAAATTGTTGTAACGGCTGTTGCTCTAAAGGTGCTGGCCTACTTTGATTTACCCTGAGTTAGCCTCTCAACGCATAGAGATTTGAACAGTCAAACAACGATCGCTTATCCAAAGATGTTTTTATTAAGCTGGAGGATAATGGGAAAGTTGTTTAATTTTGTTGCTCAAATTTTTGTTGGGTCTCGAATTTATGTTCTTGCCATCCTAACCCGATCATACTGGCAACGAAAAGAGTATAGCCCGGTTCTTCCAATTGGGAAAACACCAAGCCAAACACAAATACGGTTAGCATCAGGTACTTAGAAAGATCGATAACGCAGACATAGTGCCATACCAGAAATGCCAGGTAGAAGTAAGTTCCCAGTCCTAAAATTCCCAAATCTCCCCAAATGCCAGCCCAACCAAACAAAGGGGAAAATAGGCTGGATTGGTCGCCTAACCAACTTTGACTTACGGCTCTCCAAACAGCTTTGCTAGCAGGGTGCATGGTTGCGCCCAGAGGTTGTAGTAAATTCCAGTAACTCTCCAACATCCAGCCGCCCAAACGGCCTACAGTATGCCCTGGGCCAAGACCGAGTAACCAATTGAGTGGAGATTCAAAGTAGGTAGGAACAATGCGAAATGTGGCAAATTTCAACCTTGTTGCTTCGCCATCAGGCCCGTAGAGTTCGGGTCTGATCCAAGTTGTAAAAGCGCGAAGAGCTTCAATATTGTAGATAGCCCAGTAGAAGATGGCTAGAAAGATAGCACCAAGAATTAGATAGGTCAAAGTCTTGCCAAGGTCTTTTACATTGATCAGGTAAAGAAGAACATATCCAATAATGAAGGAAAGTAAGACTTGTTTTGTATCTGAGATCACGATGTGGTTGAAACAAGCAAGGACGATCGCGATCCGAAACCAAAGTGGCTTAGTCTTGGCACTCACAAAATAATACACGGCAAAGGTCATGGCAACGGAACCACCAATCACATGACCTGCCCCTTGCCCAATAAAAATTCCTTTAATATTGTCTTCCAAACCAATCAGGTTTTCCATACGAAAAACATATTTCTGGACATAGGCAAAGAGCATATTAATCATTGCAAATGCGAGAATATAACTTCGGAAGCGTTGAAATCCCTCCGCCGACATGGGCATACAAACAATGGTCAAGATCAAAATGAAAGGTTCTCCCAACAGCAAAAAGCTGAGGATAGCGTTGACTATTCCGGCATTATTAAGCAAAGAACTGGCGATCGTAACGGTCAAAAACAGAAATATCCCAATCAAAAGTTGCTTGGAAATCTCTATTTGTTTGCGATCTTTGCTGCGGGATGTCGTTACCACTGACCAACAGGCAAATGGTATTGCCGCAAAGTGCAAAAAGTTAATCGCAGAAGGAATTTTTAGTGCTGTGAGAACCCTGGGAAATAGGGCGGTAGCAATGCCAAACAGTGTGAGATTCGCGTTGGTGACGTATCCTTTTGGTTTTTTAGCGGTAGCGGATTCTAATGTTCTAGTCATCTAAAAACCTCTGGGAGTTCGAGACTGAACTGATTGATCTCGGAGCAGAAACACGACAGGGAAAATAAATCGATCGTCAATACTATCAATACTAGTCGATAGACTACTCTAGTTACCAAGGTAGCCAACGTAAAGGGGAATTTGTTTTCCACTAATATAGTTTGGTACACCGTTACGAGTTAGATTCCGGGTCACTCCGTTCCTTGTTTCCCGAACGTAGGTGGTGTATTCAAAATCCTCATCGTCTACAAATTGAATTTCTGCCATACTGATGGAAATCGAAGATTCATTATTAATGAACATCGGGTCGTTTTGTTGACCATTGGGAGCAGTAGTTGTGGTGTAGGCGAAGCCACCGAGTAACTCAGTTTTTCCACCTGCTCTTGTATCAATTAGTGTACCGCCCCGCTCGGTTTTTAGCCCGAAAATCCAAAGATTTCCGCCATTATTGATGATGTGAGTTCCCTGATTCTCCACATTTAACTGGCGTGCCCAGATATTTTGCCTGTTGAATCTCCAGTTGGAAACAGGATTGGAGACCACATCTTCGAGAAACACATCCCCGGTACCTGTCATATTACCCGATACATTTGAAGAGTGGCGAATGACGATCGTCCGAGAAGAAGCATTCTCAAAGGTTGGATTTGCGTAGTAACCGCCCCAAAACCGCTCAAATACAACTACTGGACTATTGCCTTCTACTAATCTGAAGCCAGGATAGGTTTGGTTGGATTCACTGCCAACAATTATACCTGCCTCGGTACCGATGACGCGGCGTACATTGTTGCGGACGAGAACTGTACCGCCCAAGTGGTAAGTTCCATTGGGGAAGTAAACTGTTGTTCTTCCTGAATCGATCGCTTGTTGAATCGCCGCCGTATCATCGAGCCCATCGTTAGGTATTGCGCCAAAAGAAGTGACATTCGCCCAAGGAGTTGCGATCGGATCGTCCCAAGGCACATCAGGAGTTTCCTTGATTGACAGATTCAGAGTTCGCTGTGGTGAAGTAAACAGACTTGTCACGCCACCGCCGACAAATTCCGTGATATTTGCTCCAGCCTGTGTCACATTGGCGTTGCGGAGAGCAGCTTGATAACCGGAAGTGGTGATGTTGCGAGCTAGTAAATCATTTTGGAAAACGCTTTCAATAGCTGGTCTGGTGGCTGCGCCAGTAGTACCAGTTAAGGTGGAATCAATTAAAGTCATCCTTCCTCCGGCGTTGTAAACCCCTGTCACGGAATTTGTACTGTTTAATCCCCGGATGTTGACTACTTGACCCGCGTTGAGGAAGCCGTACACACTTTGGTTCCGCAGCGTGATGTTTTCAAAGGTCATGCTGTTGACGTTGAAGCCAGTGCGAACGCCGTATTGGAATCCATCAACAGTTACGTTCTTAACCAACAACGGACCGATTTCATCCGTAAAATTCATATCCAAGCCATTGATCCCCTGCTTATCTGCCGATCGAATCGTTACTTCCCGCAGGGTTCCTTGGTTGTTGGCGTTAAACTGAATGCCGATCGCTCCAGCATTTCCCACTCCTGTATCCAGTGTTAAGTTCCGAATCGAGTTACGGAACCGTTGGGCTGGGCCAGGTCCGGTGTAAATTACTGATTTCGGTGTGTTGGTGTTTGTGTATCCAGGGGCATTATCCCTTAGCTTGACGATCGTCCCCTGCTGACTTTGCCCTTGCAGAATTGTGTTCTTGTAGTCATTTCCTGTACCTGGAGTGCCTGCGGGCCAACTTAAGGTATTGGAAACCAGGTAAGTTCCATTTGGCAAATAAATAATTCTCCCGCCATTGGGATAAGCATTCAACGCCGCTTGAATTGCCGCTGTATCATCTGTGACTCCATCTCCCTTGGCACCAAACTGGGTTTTGACATTGATTACCCCTGCATCGGCAGGAAAGACTATATTTTCACTATTCCCGGTACTTGGTGGTGGATTTGTGGTTGGTGGTGCTGGCACATTCACCAGGAAACTACCCAACGTGGATGCAGGCACAAAATTGTTACTGGTATCACTGACTTGGTTGGGTTGTAAGGCGAAACTGTAGCTGCCGTTATCATCGATCGTCCAAGTACCACCAGGAACACTGATTCCGTAGGTCGCCGTGCGTGGTGTGCCATTGGTATTGTTGTTCACACTCACCAAAGCTGCCATCTGGCTAAAACCATTGGGTCCGGTTACTAAAATATCTCCTCCATCGAATGTGGCTACATTCATTGCTGTATTGTCCGAATATGTGACATTAAATTGATATGTGGTGCCGCCTTCTGTCAAGATATCTGAGGCTGTCAAACTGGCGATCGGCGGAGTGGTATCAACGGGAGGGGAACCACCTACAGGAGTAGAATATAACTGGCTTTGGGAAATCACTTGCTTGGATAGATTTGGTCCCGACCATAGCAGTCGAGTAGATGCCCGTCCACGAAAATCAAAGTATTCCAGTTTGATATCGTACATCCGATCGCCTGTGAGATTGATGATACCGCTTCTTTTAGTAACTACTCCTGCATCATCCCACTCGTTAATCAGTAGTTGTCCATTCACCCACAGTTTAACTCCATCATCTGCTTCGGTAAAAAATGTGTAGTTACCGGAGGTGGCGACTTTTACCTGTCCCGTCCAGCGAACTGAAAAGCTATCGGAACCAATTCCTGTACTGGGCGAACCCGTACCCCAATTAAAGTCCACTGTACTGTCTGTGCGAGTAAGTATGAGATTCGTCAGGTTGGCATTATCATAGTACTCGCCGCGCAAACCATTACCGATCGGGTCCATTTTTAGTTCCTCCTAGTAATAAAGGTATCAATGTAAATTGAGTAGTTTTTACTGCTGATTTTTTTTCGGTTGAGTCATTTTTTGGGGTTACTAAATGAGAGATTTTCTGTCTATACAATTAGATGGTGCTTGTTCCCTCACGAGTTAGGAGAAAGAAATTTATTCTTGCTTTTTTTGACCTTTTTATCTTATGTTTATGAAAGGTTCCTAATCAGTCAGGATTTGAATTTGATTAATCATAGACGAAAGCTATTATATCTATTGATAAAGTTAGCAACGTTGCCAGATTTGTTGGCAAATGAATTGTATTAATGAGTACAAACTAAATAATCTACTTTGTATGATAATAGCAGTAACAGTAAATAACAAGTAAATTTGAAAATATTTTTTTCCGTTACTAGGAATTGATCGCTTTTTACCATAAAGAGTTGTGAGTAACTGGGTAAAGTAATGAAAATTTTAAATCATAACCTGTAGGATTGATTAAATAATATTTCATTCCCCTAATTTATGAAGTTTTTGTAAATACTTGATTAAGTTTCAATGAATTTTTTATTACCGCTATTAATTGGACGATGAACCGGGGCGGCTTTCCCCTACTAATCAGGTTTACTTATCACTATAAATGCTGGAGAGTCGAGCCATTTATTTATGTATATCGCTGGAAAAAGTTGAGGTGTTTAAAAACTGCTGTTCGGCTGGTTTAGTCCAAAGTTTAAGATTGAGATTTTCCCACTCCATTTCTAGCCAATTATCAATAATATTAATGGATACTTCCGGCGATAAAATTTTTTCAGTTGATACTTTGAGGGCAAATGCGATCGCGCTTTGGCTAAGATTAGAAAAATTAAATACTTGGTTCTTCCCAGTACATAACACCATATCTAGATAAAAACATTGTGAGTCTTGATGAATTTGCCATTTGCCTTTCGATCGAGCAAATTGTGCGTAGGGAATTTGGATCTGAATATTTAAATCGCCAAAGGACAGACAAACATTTGAGTTCAGAGTAGCTAATGATGAAAGCTGAGTCTTGAGATTTTTCATATTAATAGAACCGCCAAATTCAAAACGCAATCGCAAATCTGCGATCGGCAATTGAAAATTATATTTCTTCTTTTGGCTAATGTAAGGATTGATCGGGTTAATGTCGGTAGCGAAACAAACCCCGGCGAGAATATTTCCCTCGTTTTGGACGGTAAAAAATTGTGCTGCTGCATAATCTATATTGTTGTATAAACAGCGTACTCTTAAATAACTTGGCTCTTGATATGTTCCCCAATAGATCAATAAAGGTCGCCGCTGATGCCAAAAATCACTGTAATTAACACTTCCCAAAGTAAAAGCGGGAGTAAGATAACTTTTTAGCACCTGATTGGGTAATCTTTTCAACAAGGTTTGAGTTACAGTCCGAGGTTCATTTAAGTAGAAAAATAGTGTTTCTAAATCAGCGGGACAAGGTAAGGGGAGGCGATATTCATTTAGAGCAGCATACTTTTCCAAACTGCCAAAATCTATTAATTCAGAGGTAGAACGTTCTATTAATGTTAATACTTCGATTGGCAGTAATGTAGAGTTACTTCGGCTATGGGGACCCGCCCATTGGCGAGTAGGAGGATGGAAATGAACAGCTATTTCTTTCCAACATAAACGATAGAGTGGTTCAACTAGTTCTGCTACTATGACATTGTTAAACTCGTTGGCGTATAGCCTCAGACGACCTAAAAGTTCTAAAGTAATGACTGTATAAACTGGACTGTTGTATTCACTAAAACTATCTTGTTCGAGGATGTATTGAAAGAATTCCTGAAGACGATTTATTCCATAATTGTACAAATCATTGATTTCATAGATTTGACCTGTAACTAAGGTTACATAAATGCCCATAATGGCAATGTTGGTGTAATCAAGAGGGACATTACGCTGTTGAATATTACGTGCAGCGCAGAGGATAGCAAGATCTACTTCAACCATTAACTTAACAGGTAAGTTAGGACGATGATAAAGTGCGAGTTGTAGTAGTTGTGTAGCTAAAAATTCACGCCAGTTTGGATCGGGATTAACTATTTTAAAAGGTCTTTCTTCGAGATATTTTGGCCAAATTCCATAAGTTTTGCTGTGGGGATCTTTGTCTTGTAAACTTAAGATTTGTTGTATTATTTCTATGGCTCGCTGATACATTTTAGGATCTTCTGTATCCATTAGCGCTACTGCATAGTAGAGTGATTCACGGGTTGGGTGTACGGGAATGCCTTGAAGAAATTTGAAAAATCCGATCGCCCGAAACGGAACTCTTAACATTTTGGCTAATCGATCGTATTTTTCATGTAAAGGAGCTAAGGCTTGTTCGAGGCGAACCATCTTTTGAAGTGGAAAAATGTACATTGATTAAGGTAGATAAGAGTTTGTTAATTAAATGAAATCAAAATTGCTCAATAGCAAACTATTGAAAATAACCCGTTTTCTGTCATTATTTCCACAATCAAATATTTTTTCCCAACTTGGTTAGGGAAGAAAATAAGCAAAAGGTTTTTTATTAAAGAATTAGCGATCGCAGATAGCGATAAACGTTGTTGTTTTACACCCCGCTTTTGATTGAGCGAGCAGATTCATCCCTTTAAATTAATTTTTAACCCACATTCCGCACTTCAATTTGTAGTATGCCAAGTATTGCTGAAATCATGGGTAGCTTGGCGAGCAGTCTAAATATTTCTACTGACAGTTCTTTCCACTTTTGTGTTCGCCAAGCTACCCAAACTGCGTAATCATTACGTAATACATTTTGAAGTGCGGAATGTGGATTTTAATGACATTATAGCAGATATTACTCAGAATTGTAGCAGTAATAATTTAAAAGTCCTTAAATTTACTTAAGCAAATTTGGCTCTCCTGTACTCATGGTGATAAGTAAACCTAATTAATTCAAAGGGCAACCAGAGATTTTTTGTCGATCGCAGATTCATAAATTTCTATTAGTCGCTTGTAATTGTCAGCTGCGGTATATTTGGCTTCAAATTCAGCACGGGCTTCTTGGCGCATTTGGCTGAGTGCTTCCGGGTTAGCCAATAGCCATTTGATTTGTGTTGCTAAGTCGGTAGGATCGCTAGGTTGGAAAAGTAAGCCAGTGCGTTGGTGATCGATAAGTTCTGTAATTGCCCCAATTTTTGATGCAACTACTGGTGTACCTTTAGCAAAGGATTCGATCGCCACCCGCCCAAATGTTTCATACCACTCGGAAGGAAACACAAAAAACGCTGCGTTTCCCATGACTTCATAAACTTGTTCCAAGGGAATCCGTCCCAACCACTCAATCTCTGGCATTTCTTTCATTGCTTCAGTGACTAATCCTCTCATTGGGCCATCACCGACGATTTTGAGCGGAATTTTACCTCCTAGTTGTCTCCAGGCATCAAGCATTACCCCCAGCCCTTTTTCCACCGATAGCCGCCCGACAAATAGCCCATAGCCGCCCTTTCCTTCGCCAATTTCCGGTGCGGGATAGAGAAAATTGGTTTTAAACGCCAATTTTTCGGCAGGGATTCCGCCTTGAATAAACTTGTCCATTGCAAATCGGCTGTAAGCAATGAATACATCTACCGCTTGTGTCCAAGTACCGATTAACGAGTGAAAGCTGACTGTAGTGGCAACCATTGCACTAGCCGGACGACTATTGCGATAGCAACCGTGAATAATTCCAGGTAGGGGAAAGGGTTTGCCCAAACAATCTTCACATATTTTCCCATCGCGGAAAAATAGGGCGTTAGGACAAAGCAACCGATAGTTGTGTAAAGTTTGGACTACGGGAATACCTTCATCTTTAACAGCATGATAAGCTGCGGGGGAAATTAGGGGAAAAGTGTTGTGGAAGTGAACGATTTGGGGTTTTTGGTCGCGGATGAGCGATCGCAAATCCTGGTAAACATTGCTGTTCCACACCGCATTTTTCACAACCAGACATGGATTCATTCCTGGAATATCATCATTGTCTTGGGTGTAGTGTAAAACTTCATGACCGTGAGATTCTAACAATCCACTTTCCGTAGACCAAATTTGTTCCTCGCCCCCTGGCTGAGTATAGTAATTATGAACTGTTAGGATTCGCATTGGTTTGGCTACCTTAATCAGCTAGTGAAAATAAATACAGTAAGGATAATTGAATGGTCAATTAGCAATCTAAATGAGATTATCTTAAGGATTTTCTTATAGGTATAGGAAAAAAGGATAAGCTGACTTTGAGATAATCAAGCTAAAGTAAACTCAATTTTTCGCCCCGATAATCATGCCACCACCGCTTTTCCTGTTCCGTTACTCCGAAAAACCTCGAGCAACTGCCGTTAGAACATCACTCCTAAGATAGATGCTGATAAACTGGTACTAGATGCTGATAAACTGCTAGTTTGATTTTAGTGGTAATTGGCAAGCAGTTGCTCTAAGTTTGCAAAGACTTTAAAAATCTCTGCTCAGGGGTTACGTAGAAATTCTGAGATTCAGATTTTTCCCATTCATCCCTAACCAATTATTCAACTATATGGATTGAGACTTCAGGTAATGAAATGTGGCTTTCCCGTACTTGTGGTGGAAAACTTTGGTTTTAGGGGCTGGGATGACAGGCATCCTGCCTGTCCTACGGGACTAGGAAGAAGGGGTTGAGTGGTAGGGGATAGCTGATAGGGAAGAGTCTTTTTCCTTAACCCCTAACCCCTGACCCCTAAAGTCGCACTAGAGGCAATTCATGAATTGCCTCTACTTCGTTAACTAATCAGGTTTACTTATTACCATAAGTACGAGAGAGCCGTTTATAACAATGATCTTAAAACTGAAGGAAAAATTCCAGGCTGAAATTACAGGAAAATTACCAGGATATGTAGCAATATTCAACTTTGCTGATGCGAAACGCCGGAACATTCATTTAGGGCATCAAAAAGTAGACGAAGAGATAGTAGAATTTAGTAAATTACTCGATCGAGCAGTAGGAAATACTGGTTACAGTATGAGAATTGGGGGAGAAAAATGGTTAGGCTTTTTTGCCACTAATTCTCTTGAATCTATGCAAAAGCTACTTAATGATTTTTACCAAGAACAAAAGATCTTGGTAGGTTGGAAAAGTATTGGTCATAAAGATGGAATCCAAAAATCTCAAGTAGTAACAATTGACGCTAAAATTTATCGGGCGATGCGCTGCGTTTATACATATATTGAAAGAATAGAAGATTTTGAATTTATCGTTGAAGAATTGCTCAATAATGACTATGGTCTTTCTGTTAATATTCCTCACAAATTAGAAGATATTATCGACAGTCCGAGAAGTCGTTGGGAATGCGTCAGTCAATATCCATCAGAATCACCGAATTGTCCATTTTGTCAAGGTAATTCATTTGACTGGCAAGATGGGGATGGCAGCGTTTACGGTGGTGAAGGTTTTTGTAACACTTGTGGTGCGGAAGTTTCTTTTTACCATGCTGGGTAGGGGCGATTCATGAACGCCCCTACCCAGTACCTAGTCCTTTATCACCAATTACTCGTTATAAGCTTCCATCGGTAAACAGGAACAGACAAAATTCCGATCGCCAAAAGCATTATCAATTCTGCTGACTGGAGGCCAATATTTGTATTCTTTTAACCAAGGTGCAGGGTAAGCTGCTTGGGTGCGAGAATAAGGGCGATTCCAATCATCATTAATTAAAGTTTCTGCGGTATGGGGTGCATTTTTCAAAACATTATTTTCCGCATCAACTTTGCCTATTTCAATTTCGGCAATTTCCTGACGAATGGCAATCATCGCATCACAAAAACGGTCTAATTCTGCTTTCGATTCGCTTTCGGTTGGTTCTACCATTACTGTACCTGCAACAGGCCAAGAAACGGTAGGGGCGTGGAAACCATAATCCATTAATCGTTTAGCGATGTCATCAACTTCAATGGCAGCAGATTTTTTGAGCGATCGCAAATCCAATATACACTCATGCGCCACAAAACCATTATTTCCCTTGTATAAAACGGGGTAATAATCTTGTAAACGACGAGCCATATAATTAGCATTAAGAATTGCGACTTTGGTAGCTTCTGTTAATCCTTCCCCGCCCATCATTGCGATGTACATCCAAGAAATTGGCAGGATACTAGCACTACCCCAAGGTGCAGCAGAAACCGCCCCAATTCCGGTTTGTTCGCCTAATTTTACCACAGAATGACCGGGTAAAAAAGGTACTAAATGGGATGATACTGCGATCGGACCCATTCCCGGCCCACCCCCACCATGAGGAATACAGAAAGTTTTGTGTAAATTCAAATGGCAAACATCAGCGCCAAAATCTCCCGGACGACACAAACCAACTTGGGCATTCATATTAGCCCCATCCATATAAACTTGCCCACCGTGAGAGTGAACTATTGCACAAATCTCTTTAATTTCTGACTCAAAAACCCCATGAGTAGAAGGATAAGTCACCATTAAAGCGGCTAATTCTTTGCTATATTTTTCCGCTTTATTTTTCAGATCGGAAACATCAATATTACCTTGTTCGTCGCAAGCGATCGGCACAACTTTTAAGCCACACATTACCGCACTAGCAGGGTTTGTTCCATGTGCAGATTGGGGAATTAAACAAACATTGCGATGATTTTCTCCCCGACTTTCGTGAAATTTCCGAATTACTAAAAGTCCGGCATATTCACCTTGAGAACCTGCATTTGGTTGCAAAGAAACTCCGGCAAAACCTGTAATTTCCGCCAACCATTCTTCTAACTGTTGGAACATTACTTGATAACCCCTAGTTTGGGAAAGGGGTGCAAAGGGGTGAATTTTGCCAAATTCTGCCCAAGTTACAGGGATCATTTCTGCCGTTGCGTTTAACTTCATGGTACAAGAACCCAAAGGAATCATTGAGGTTGTCAATGATAAATCTTTCGCTTGCAAACGATGGAGATAACGCAATAGTTCAGTTTCCGAATGATATTGATTAAAGACGGGATGAGTTAAGTAATTGCTATTTCGAGTTAAAGAGTTGGGAATTTGTAGGGGTAATTCATGAATTACCCCTACAAATTCTGCCGCATTAAAAGGTAAATTTTCTCCTGGTGCGAAGATTTGCCAAATGTCTTCAAAATCTTTGATAGTCGTAGTTTCATCTAGGGAAATGCCCACAAATTTGTCATCAAAAACTCGCAGGTTGATTTGCTGAACTTCCGCAGCTTGGAGAATTTCTGTTAAACTGCGACTTCCTAAATCTACCCGAATCGTATCAAAGAAATATTCGCCTGTGACTTTGTAACCTAACTGCTTTAACCCTTCAGCTAAAATGGTTGTTAACTGATGAATATTTTCGGCAATTCGCTTTAGTCCATCTGACCCATGATAGACCGCATACATACTAGCAATTACGGCTAGTAAAACTTGAGCAGTACAAATATTGCTGGTAGCTTTTTCCCGGCGGATATGCTGTTCGCGAGTTTGCAATGCTAAACGTAAAGCTGGTTTTCCATTAGCATCTTTGGAAACTCCAACAATTCTGCCTGGAACTTGGCGTTTATACTCTTCTTTGGTGGCGAAATATGCGGCGTGAGGGCCACCATAACCTAAAGGTACGCCGAAACGCTGCGTATTTCCTACTGCAATATCAGCACCGAATTCGCCTGGAGGAGTGAGTAAAGTTAAGCTTAGAATATCTGCGGCTACTGTAACTAATGTGCCAATTTTATGGGCTTGTTCGATGAATTTCCGATAATCATAAATTGTGCCATCGGTTGCAGGATATTGCAGTAACGCGCCGAAAATTGGTTGGTCAAAAGTGAAATTTTCATGGTTGCCAACAATAACTTCAATTCCTAAAGGATTGGCGCGAGTTTGGACAACTTCAATTGTTTGGGGATGGCAATCTTGGGAAACGAAGAAAGCTTTTGCTTTATTTTTAGCTACACCATAACTCATGGTCATGGCTTCAGCGGCTGCGGTAGCTTCATCTAATAAAGAAGCGTTGGCAATTTCCAAACCTGTTAATTCGATAATCATGGTTTGGAAATTCAATAATGCTTCTAATCTTCCTTGGGCTATTTCTGCTTGGTAGGGAGTGTAAGCTGTGTACCAACCGGGATTTTCTAAAATGTTTCTCAGAATGACGGGCGGGGTAATGCAATCAGAATAACCCATGCCAATGAAAGAGCGAAATATCTGATTTTTGGAGGCAATTTCTTTTAAATTGGCAAGGGCTGTATATTCACTTTGGGCGGGTGGTAGTTGTAATGGACGAGTAATGCGAATTGCTTGGGGAACAGTTTTTTCTATGAGTTCATCTAAGCTAGAAAGCCCTAAGAATTCTAGCATTTGTTTAATTTCTTCTGGGTTAGGGCTAATATGCCTGTTAGCAAAACTGTCTGTTTGTTTCATGAGAGGGCTAGATTTGGTAGAAGGACTAGAAGTTACCACTAATGATTCTCCATAATTAACTTTATTAAGTTTTAACAAGTTTTGCGATCGAGGGACTGGGATTGGGGACAAGGGGACAAGGGGACAAGGAGAGAAGGGAAAATTATTTAACTCAAAACTCAGAACTCAAAACTCAAAACTCCCTCAGTCCCCAGTTTCTACTAACCTTCAACTTGGGCGCTATACTCCTCAGCAGTTAGTGCATCTTCTAGTTCGTCGGGGTCGTTCATGCGTACTTTAAGCAACCATCCATCGCCGTAGGGGTCGTCGGCTATTTGTTCTGGTGATTCGATTATTGCTTCGTTGCGTTCGACTACTGTTCCGGTAACGGGGGATTTGAGGTCTTCTACTGCTTTTACAGATTCAACTGTTCCGAAGGATTCTCCTTTAGTAACTATGTTGCCGACTTCTGGCAATTCTAGAAATACTATGTCACCTAATTGTTCTACGGCGAAGGCGCTAATACCGATCGTCGCAATTTCGTCATCAAGACGGACATATTCGTGGGTGTCGAGGTATTTCAGGTCATCGGGATATTCGAGGGACATTTAATTTCCTCACAGGTTAAAGAATTTAATGATTTTGCAGTTGCATTTTGGGCAGAACTGACGGATCTTGGATCTTATCGGGTTATTTCCCCTGAAGGGTAATTTTATCAGGCTTATTGTTAGCTATTCATTATGAATAAAAATTTTCTGAAAAAACTGATAATAGGTGAGGTTTCTTTTTTGCGAATTATGCGATCGATCGTTTTTATCTATGCTTGTGTTGGCTTATATGCTTACTTTTTTAGCGATCGGATGATTTTTTTACCCCAACCATCTAGTTACCAAGATAACAATCAAATTCTCAAATTAACAACTAAAGATGGTGTAAAAATCTCAGCAGTTTACTTGCCTAATCCTCAAGCTAAGTTTACCATTCTCTACAGTCATGGAAATGCAGAAGATTTAGGTGAAATGTTACCGATACTGCGAGAATTGGGAAATCTGGGATTTTCGGTATTTGCTTATGATTATCGAGGATACGGTACGAGTCAGGGAAATCCCACCGAAAAAAATGCTTACAAAGATATTGATGCAGCTTATGATTATCTCACCCAAAAATTAGGCGTAAGTCCAGAAAAAATTATACTTTACGGTCGTTCTGTTGGTGGAGGGCCATCTGTAGATTTAGCGAGTCGGCAACCTATAGGAGGGTTAATTTTAGAAAACACTTTTGTGAGTACTTTTCGAGTAGTAACTCAAATCCCGCTGTTTCCGTTTGACAAGTTTAATAATATCCAAAAAATTAAAAAGGTACATTCTCCAGTGTTAGTAATGTATGGCAAAGCTGATAAAGTTATTCCATATTGGCACGGAAGAGAACTGTTTGCCACTGCCAATGAACCGAAGCGAGTTTTAGTTGTGGAAACTGCTGGACATAATGATTTTAAAGATGCAGCAGGTAAAGAATACGATCGCGTTTTGCAAGAGTTTACTAAATTAATTTCTCAGCATCAGTCAAAGTAAATAACAGGGGACTGAGGACAAATATTTCGATACCAACCAAAAACTCTAAAAAACATCTGCGTTCATCTGCGTTCATCTGCATTCATCTGCGTTCTAAAAAACCAAGACTTCGATACCCAACCAAAAATCCCAAATAACATCTGTTTTCATCTGTGGTAAAAGACAAGATTTATTTTTAACCGCCGATGAACGCAGATAAACGCAGATAATTACGCCTTATTGGGAGAACGATAGAAAGGCTTTTTCACTACTTTAGCTGGATAGAATTTGCCGCGAATTTCCACTTGTACTTCTTGACCAATTTTAGCTAAGTTTGTGGGTAGATAAGCGAGTGCGATCGCACATTCCAAAGTAGGCGACCAACTTCCACTTGTCACCTCTGCGATCGTTTCTCCTTCATAGCTTATCGGATAACCTTGACGGGCAATATTACGCCCCTGCATTTGCAAACCTACTAGTTTTCTATCTACTCCCAATGCTTTTTGTTCCACCAATATCTTCCGACCAATAAACTCGCCCTTTCTGTCTAAATGTACTACCCAACCCAACCCAGCTTCTAAAGGTGTTGTACCTTCATTAATATCCTGTCCGTAAAGTGCCATTGCTGCTTCTAAACGCAAAGTATCTCTAGCACCTAATCCACAGGGAATCACACCTTCTGCTAATAAATTCCGCCACAATTCTACACCTGCATTTTGGTCTAACATCACTTCAAAACCATCTTCTCCAGTGTAGCCAGTCCGGGCAATAAAAACAGATTTTCCTAATATTGTACCTAAGCAATGACCGAAAGATTTAATAGAGTTTAAATCTTCTTTGACAAATTTTTGCAAATGTGTAATTGCTTGCGATCCCTGTAATGCAATTAAAACTTTGTCTTGAGAAATATCCTGAAAATCTATTTCTGATTTTTCTAAATTACTTAACAACCAAGCTTTATCTTTTGGCGTAGTTGCAGCATTAACAATCATTACTCCCTGCTGAATTCCTGCTGCTTCACCCTGATAATAAAAAATAATATCGTCAATGATTCCAGCTTTAGAATTTAATAAAACTGTATATTGAGCTTGACCTGGTTGTAAACTGCTTAAATCAGAAGGAACTAAATTTTGTAATTGGGAAATTAAATCTTTTCCCTGCATGGTAAATTTGCCCATGTGAGAAATATCAAACATTCCCGATGCAGTTCTGACTGCTTGATGTTCTTGCGCTATCCCTCTGAATTGAACAGGCATTTCCCAACCGGAAAATTCCGTAAATTTAGCTTTCGATTCTACAGCTACATCAAATAAAGGAGTGCGATAAATACTAGCGGTTGTTGTTGATTGATTACTCATTTTAAAATTTACTTTTTAGTAAGAAGTGTGTGAGAAGGAAAACTTATAAGTTATGATTTGAAAGTAAAATCCACAACTCATAAGTTATTTTGAGACAGCAGAATTAACAATTTTTTTCTGCTAAATTTTGTGGTTATTTGGTGACGAACTCTTCAGCAACTTTATCAGTTTTTGCTGCCATAATAAAATCATTAATGTGCAGTCCGCCGATCGAATGCGTCCACCAACTAACTGTTACTTTACCCCATTCTGTGAGTAAAGCTGGGTGATGTCCAGCTTTTTCTGCTTTGTCACCTACTTTATTAGTGAAAGATAAAGCTGTCATAAAATCGTGAAATTTGTAAACTCGCTTTAGACGTGCTTCACCTTCTTCTTCAACAATTTCCCAATCAGGAATTTGCGGTTTAAGTTGAGCAATTTCTGTATCGCTTATCCGAGGTGAATTATCTTCACAAGCAACACAAATTTTTTCTGCTAACTGTTCCATTGTTGTTTGCCCCTAGTTTCAGTTTTGGCACGTTTAGTTAAAACCTATCTCTTTTTACTTTACCACAATTGGTTACTCCACTGAATTGAATGGCTAAATTTTGTCTTTTTTTAACCTAATAGTTATTAGACTTTTTGCCTGCGCCTTAAAGAGTTTGGTGCTGCAATTTGAGGTGCGATCGCATAATCACAACGTATCAGGATCTATTCCTTTTTCCCTCAATTTAGCAAGTAAATTTTCCCTGAGTTGTCGTTCTTGTTCCCTGAGTTGTCGTTCTTGTTCTAAAAGTTCTTGGGAATGGGAAAATCGATTTCCTTCGCTATCATACCAATACAACCATTCTCTCCTCCATCCTTCATAAGTTCCGATTTCTCTTCCTATTCCTAAACCAATTTCTGGCATCCAAACTGGTTCGCCTGATAATCTTTGATAAACGCCATTTACTAACTTATGTACTTCAAAAGCATCACCATGCCGACTATGATAACGACCAGAATCGTAAATTACATAATACAAAACTCCTAATTCAGCATAATCCATTTTTTTCTGGTTGTACTCGCCTCTGTAAGTATTTGAAACTACTTCTAAGACTAAGATTGGTGCTACTTCGTTTTCTCGTTTTAGGATATAACTTAAACGTCCATTTTTTCCCGAAAACCGCTCTACTCCTAAACTGAGAAAACCATCAGGTACAATTGCAGGTCGATCGCTTGCATAGTAAATTGCCATATCTACACCAAAAAACCAATCTTGTCGATTAGACCAAATTAAACACAATATTGATAACAGTAAATTTGGTACTAAATTTTGTAGTTCGTTGTCCACTGGAGTTTCGTCAGATTCAAGAAAAAACTCGGTTTCTAATGATTCAGATGACAATGGATTATACTGTACCATGATTCTTCCTTTTAGTGAGTGTCTCTATTTCCTTTGACATTAAATCTGTGGAGGCTATTCTAGCAAAAATAGGCGATCGCAATTCTAACTCTGTTGGCAAGTGCGATCGTAATTACAGTTTCATTAATTCCAACAGTAACTGTATTGGAAGGATGAAGCGATCGCTAAATTCGACTTTTTGCATTTAAGATAGATACTAGACTAAAAAAATAAAAGACTATGTTTAAGAACTCACCAGTTATTAGTACGTCTCCTGAAATTATGGGTGGGACTCCAGTTTTTGCTAACACAAGAGTTCCGGTGCAAACACTCTTTGATTATTTGAAAGCAGGAGAGTCAATAGATGATTTCCTTGATGGATTTCCGACAGTAACTAGAGAGCAAGTTATCGAATTACTAGAAGAGGTTGGAAAACAACTTGTTACTATAGTGGCATAGCATGAAACTTCTTCTAGATGAGTGCATCGATCGCAAACTTGCTAGAGAATTTATAGGCTACGAGGTAAAAACAGTTCCGCAGATGGGATGGGCGGGAACAAAAAATGGACAACTTCTTACTCTCGCAGAGGTAGAATTTGATGTTTTTATTACAGTTGACCGTAATCTGTCATTTCAGCAAAATTTGCCAGAATTTGACATAGCAGTAATTGTTTTGCAAGCATCATCTAACCGCTTGGCGGATCTGAAGCCTCTGATACCAAAGGTTTTAGCGATTTTGTCTACAGCAATTAAGGGACAAGCTACAGTCATCAGCACATAAAGGTAGAAGTGAGCATTGTCTACCTTACTGCTAGCTGTTTTATTTTATGCGATCGCAATTTTAGCTTGGTTGGTGAGTGCGATCACTATTTTTTTTATAATGCCCCATTACTAGTATGCTCAGAAGCGGTTACAATCAAAGTCATAAAGCTTTTGACTATAAGATCCCAGAATTATGCGGATAAAACAAATTTCTGTCAGTGGCTTATTTGGAATTTTTGATCATGTAATTCCCTTGAATATCGATGAGCGGATCACAATTATTCATGGGCCAAATGGCTTTGGAAAAACAGCAGTATTGAGGTTGCTGAATGGGTTGTTTAACTCCCGATATTCAGAATTGAAAGCTATTCCTTTTAGTAATTTTCGAGTAGATTTTGATGATGATAGTAGTATTGAAATAACCAAAAATATTAATCATTTAGAAAACGCAGAAAAATCAAACAATATAATAAATTTTAATTTCTACAAACCTAACTCAGAGACAGTCTGTTTTACACTAGAGAACATAAAAATATCTCTTGGTATAGACTTTCCGATTGAAATTTTGGAAGAGACAATACCTGGACTTCGCCAGGTAGCTCCTAAAATATGGCGGTACGTTCCTACTGGAGAAACTCTTTCTTTAGAAGAGGTTTTAGAGCGCTTTGAAAATTTATTGCCCTTTGAAGTAAAGTCCCGAGAAGATTCTGAGTGGTTAAGACAATTAAAAAGTAACATTCATGTTCGTCTCATAGAATCGCAACGTTTACTAAACTTAGTTCCTAATCGTTCGTCCAGAATGAATTATGGGACACCTTCAATGTTGCCAACTGTGTCTGCCTATTCTGATGAACTGGCAAAGTTCATGCGAGATAAATTCACTGAATACGGTACAACATCACAATCGCTTGATAGAACATTTCCCGTTAGGGTGGTAAAGCAACAGTCATCACCAGATTTAACAGAAGAACAGCTTCGCGATCAATTAAATCAACTTGAAGAAACGCGCTCTCGTCTTGTAGCTGTAGGTTTATTGAATAAGGATGAAAACTCAGACTTTCAAATTCAAGCTGAAGCGATAGATGAAAATACCAAAAATATCTTGTCAGTATATGTTGATGATGTAGAAAAGAAATTGAGCGTTTTCAACGACATAGCAAACAAAATCGATTTACTAAAGAGAATTATTAATAACAAATTCTCCTATTCCTACAAACAAATTAACTTTAATAAAGAAAAGGGATTCGTTTTTACAGCACGTTATGATCCTTCTTCAACTGATTCAAAAACCCTTTCACCAGCAGATTTATCATCTGGTGAACAGCATGAATTAGTTCTGCTCTACGAACTATTATTTAAAGTTAAACCTGGCTCTCTAGTATTGATTGATGAACCGGAATTATCTCTTCATGTGGGATGGCAGGTTCAGTTTTTAAAGGATTTGCAAGAAATTACAAAGCTGGCAGATTTAGATATTTTAATGGCTACTCATTCACCAGATATTATTCAAGATCGTTGGGATTTGACGGTTGAATTGAAAAGGCCAGAATCGTGAGAGAATTTCTTACAGTTGACCGTGTTGCTAACCAAATTCGATTACGACGCAGCACTTATTCTGGGACTTTTTTATTGGTAGAAGGTGGTTCTGATAAAATTTTTTATGAACGCTTTGTTGACAAGTTAGCTTGTGAATTAGTCATTACTGCGGGAAAACCATCTAGTAAGCTGCGTGCGATCGCCATTTTGCAAATTTTAGAGCAATCAAATTTTCTGGGAGTTTTGGCTATTGTTGATGCAGATTTCGATCGCCTTGAAACAGCACTAAATAGCATTCCTAATCTATTTCTTACTGATAGCCACGACCTCGAAACTATGTTGATTAAATCCTCAGCCTTTAACAAAGTAGTCGCTGAGTTTGGCTCAGAAGAAAAAATTACGCAGTTTAATCAAGACATAAGAGCAGTATTATTAAAAAGTGGAATGTTGGTAGGTTATCTGCGTTGGATCTCTCAAGGTGATGGGTTAAATTTGACTTTTGATGGCATTGGATTCAGCAAGTTTGTCAATGAAAAAAGCCTAATAATTGATGCGATCAATCTAATTCAAGAAGTTAAAAATAAATCCCAAGATTACTCTTTGAAAAATGAAGACCTGCAACAGCGGTTAATCAGCCGAAAAAACGATAGCCACGATCCCTGGCAAGTCTGCTGTGGTCATGATTTGGTAGAAATCTTATCCTTTGGCTTACGTAAAACTATTGGCTCAAACAAAGCTAGTGATGTTGAGCCGGACTGTCTGGAGCGTAGTTTGCGGCTTGCTTACGAAGACGCTTACTTTCGTGAGACGCATCTCTACTCGGACATTCGCAAATGGGAAAGTAATAATCAGCCTTTTCAGGTTTTGCGGAGTGAGTTATAAGTGTGGCAAATTGTAAATTTTCTTTAACAACACCTATTTTTAGGGCAAATCGTAAAATACGATACAGAATATAGACAAAAAAGTTTTTCTCGCCTGTCTTAAACAAGGAATTAGAGAAACTAGCTTCAAATCGCACCTGATTTTGGAGATGACTTAGGTATTGATTGATTCTTTAATTCTTTAACCTTCTCACAATAGTTTGAAGGCAGGCTTTTGATGGATAAAAATCGGAGGTAAAAATGAATCCAATCGCAGAAATATTACTCGAACAAGTGTCTCATGCTCGAAAGTTGGGACAACGAATTTTGGCGGTAAGTGGCTTAGACGATGATGGGGTAATTTATGCCTTTGCTACTTCAGATACACTGGTAATTAATTGTAGTGATTATCAAACAACTTGGCGGCTTGAGGAAGAACAGTTAAAGTTACGGATGGCGATCGCTAAATTAAAATACTCTATTAAAACAATTGCGATCGAAAAATCTGGAAAAACTTTATATTTTTGGTAAATTTACCTATAAAAATACCTATAAAAAAGCTGTAGAGACGTTTCATGAAACGTCTCTACCACTGCATTAACCAATATGAGCTAAAACTCGCTGTTCGGCTAATTCTTGCTCGAATTTCTGTTTTTCAAAACTGTATCCTTCACCTAAAAAAGAAACGATTTTTTCTGTATCGTATTCCGCATTTTGTAAACAAGTAGAAGCGCCCGGTGAAGGAGTAATATTAAACAAGATATTCTCCCCAATAATTTTGGCCTCTCCCATTTCTAAACGGTGAGTTTTCAGGTTGACAATTTGTGGTCTAATTCCACCATAACCTTTGGCAAGTGTTACTTCATTCAATTTGATTGTGGGTACAATTTTCTGTACTTCTTTGAGGAATAAACGCTTGCCAATTAAAGGGATATCGTAAATGAAATTCATCACGACATACTTTAAAATTGCTGGTTCGGAAAGGATATTAAAGAAGCTCAAAAATGCAGCAATGCTAAGTCCAGCAGTTCTTAAATAATCGAAAAATGTTGCATATTTCCGCTGTTCTAAAAGAGGAGTTACCTTAGCTGTTGGGCCAAATCTAGTTTGACTGGCATCGTGAACTTCTGGATCTCCATGAATAGCAGCGAAAGGTATCTTTTTGAGTTGTACTGTGTAGACTTTACCGTTTAAAACTCCTGGTGCCAGATAAAAACTACCAGCTACATTTAATAAGGCATAATCTTTGCCGTAATCAAGAGTTTTGGCGAATAGTAAACTATAGGCTCCCGCAGTAAATACTACTACTTTAGCAGCGATCGCCTCTCTATCGATTTCTACTTGATAGAAATCGCCTCTTTTTTTGATGTTTTTAACCTTTGTTCCTAACATCAAATCAATTGTTTTTTGCTCGTTTCCCATTGATTTTTGCAGGAAAGATTGGGCTAATTTTTGGAAATCTATGGTGTAACCTTCATCAGTGTAGAGAGCTAAAATTTCCTCATTAATTGGTCTACCTTTTACCACATTAGGTTCTAGTAATGCGATTTCCTCTCTGTCAATCAATCTTAATTTAGGGAACAGAGATTTAAACTCTTGGTATCTGGCGCGAAGTTCGGCAGTTTCTTCTTTGCCGATCGCCAAAACCATTTTATGATATTTACTATGAATTTCTTGGCTAGAATCATTTCGCAACAGGTAATTTTTGACTAAAGTTGCAGCCCGATTAACTTTGCCAGCTTTTTCCAAAGTATAATTAGTTTCAATATCGCCAAAATGTAGCGTTTGGCTATTGCTGGTTTTATGAGAATTGACTAAAGCAACTCCGGGATTTTTTTCAATTAACGCAATGCGATCGATATTCGTATAATTACTCAAAGTATATAACAAGGCGGTGCCAGAAATGCCACCTCCTACGATCGCTACATCATAGATGTTGTGTGAGTGCATAATTTTTTCCAAACTCTAATAAAGCCAATCTAATTTTACAGTTTAAAGCAGACTATTGACCAGCAAAGTCTATGGTAAACAATTTAGAGAAGTTGTCTAGGAAAATTTTTGGATCGTTGTAATTTCCCCATAGCATTTCTCTAGTTCCCCTTCAGAGTAAAACAGATAGACTCAAACGAACTTCACCCAATTGGTTGATCCTAAAGTATGAGATTCTTAAATAGAAAACAGGCAAGAGGTAGACATTGATAACTTGATTGCTAAACTAGTCTTTCCAAAGGAAGATCGATTTGATTAATGACTTTTTCCTGTTGGTTTTGCCAAAGAAACTGCCTTCGCTACCGCTTCATCTAAATATTCCGACAAAGTAATTCCCACTTCGGCTAAACGTGCTTTTGCTGCTTCTAAATTACTCCCAACTAAACGCACGACAAAATGAGGATAGCCACCAGCATCATTTTGAGTATAACTAGCAATAACATTGGCAATTTCTTCACAGGAAGCTAGATTATCCATGATGTTGATTAGTAATACTTTAACCCCATTTTGAGCGCAATAAATTTCTAAGCTTTTTTGCAATAAACAGCTAAAAGGACAAGAGCGATCGCCAGACAAATGGTTTTCACCTAAATTAATACAACCAAAAGGTTTTCCGCCCGTTTGGTAGAGCAAATCTAATGTTGCCATTGCTAAACCGCTACCATTACAAATTACGCCAATATTCCCATCTAATCCCCAAAAGCCATTGCTTTTTGCTTTATTACCGTTAGCGTGTAAATTGACTTTTTCTGCTAAAACTAACAAGTCAGGATGACGAGATAAAGCTGCATCATTAACCGTAATTTTGCCATCTAAAGCCATTAATTCTCCCGAAGGACTAACGCCTAATGGATTAATTTCTACTAGGTCTAAATCCTTTTCTAAAAACAGGGTAAACATCTTTTCAATGATGGTACTAACAGATTGAATGAGATTTCCTTGTAATCCCATTTTCATTGCTAGTTTTCGAGCATAAAAACTAGAAAATTCATCTTCTACAACTACCTGTTCCAAATGTTTCATTACCAAATCTAAATTCATACCTCCTTTAGGCGAACCCAGTAAAACGGGACGACGCAAGGAGTAGTCTAAAGCTACTGCTAAATATATTTCTTGTTGCACGTTATATCTAGCTTCTGCGAGGAGAACTTCGGGATATTCGCCCATGATTGGGAGGCGAAAAATTGTTTGGGCAGCGGCGATCGCATCGATCGTATTTTCCACAAACTTAATTCCCCCAGCCCTACCTCTACCACCAGTAGGCACCTGAGATTTTAAGACTACGGGATAGGGAATTTCTAAACTTTTGATTTCTCTAGGATGATCGATTTTTTGGGAAGGTAAAACTGGGATGCAAATCTGACGAAATAGCTCTTTGGCTTGATATTCTAATAAATCCATATTTAGTTGGGAATTTGGTAATAGATGGTTGGTAGTTGGTAATTGGTAGTTGGTAATTGGTAAGAGAATCTATTAAAAATTAAAATAAATTTCTGTTTTTTGCTCTAACCATTACCAATTACCGATTATCTATTTTTGAGAAGTTGTTGATTTTTTCCAATCTTCTGCCACTAGATCGATGCCGTAAAACTTTTGCCAAAAGCGGTCTACAAATTTTGTAGGTAACACTTTGGTCATCATAAACAACAAAAAATCTCCAGCGGTGGCAGCAGTATACCTGGGACGAGGATGAGCATCTGTGAGCGATCTCACAATTATCTGGGCAACTCGTTCCGCAGTCCAAGCACGACTACTAGTTCGTTCTTGGAGCTTTTCCAACTGGCGGAAAGCGGCACGATAAGGAGTATTTTCGGGGTCTGCGACTGTTTCGACTACCCCTCGACCAGCGACATCAAAAAATTCCGTAGTTACTGGCCCTGGCTCAATCACGCTAACCTTGATGTTGAATGGCTCCAACTCCATACGGAGAGCGTCGCTCAGACCTTCGAGAGCGAATTTAGAGGAACTGTACAAACCGCCAAAGGGAAATGCCAATTTTCCTCCTAGAGAACTGATGTTAACAATTCTGCCGCCTTTGCGATCGCGCATCACCGGAATTAACTCCCGAATTAAAGCCAAAGGCCCCAATACATTCACTTCAAACTGTCGCCTCGCCGCTGCTGCTGGAATTAACTCAACAGGCCCCATTTGACCGTAGCCAGCATTATTTACTAAAACATCCACTCCACTGAAACGCAGTACAGCCGCCCGCGCCAAAGCTTCTACGTCATCAATTTGGGACATATCTGTAGGAACTATCATCACTTCTGCCCCAGCTTTGCTACAGTAATTGGCAACCTTTTCTAATTTCTCTTGGTTACGAGCCGCTAACACCAATCGTATTCCCAAGAAATTTTGGGCTAAAACCTGAGCCAAAGCCGCCCCTATTCCAGCCGAAGCCCCGGTAATTAATACAACTTGTTGAGATAATGGAATGGATTTTTTAGACATGGCATTAAACTAAAAGATTGATTAAACCAAAACACCGGGCTAATTGCCTACTCCGAATTAAATAGATCGGATCGTCAGCCAAGATAACTCGTTATTATTAGGAATTGCATAAATTTAGTCGCAGTTCGCCCATCTCAAGACCAAGATATCAAATTCTTCACAACTCGAAATAAATTAGGTGGTGTAAAATGCAAACAGCAGTCCGACCCAGCGAACTTCAAGAACTAGCCAAATTTTTACAAGAACGCTTAAAAGCAGAATTAGCGTCAGAAGCTCCTCTGCAAGTCAGATGTATGGTGCAAAACGAGATTCTGCTAGTGCTGGCGCAACATTCTCCGTCCGTAGCGCCAGAAGCCCAGCCAATATTTCGGGTGCTACAGCGAACTATTCAGGAAGCTCAACCGGAATTTACAGAAAAAGTTCGGCTTTACTTGCGAGCAGTAGGGCAAAAACAACCCCGCGCCATACATGATTTTATTATTGAAAAATCACCAGCTTGGTTAGATAATGCAGAGTTGAATGATGATGAAGAAGACGATTTTGATGATTTATTTCGCTGGTTAGGTAAAGCATCTGAGGAAACTGAAGAAACTCCGCAACAAAATGATAGTAATGCTGTCTTTTCTGAGGTAAATTTGGAGGAGCAAAAGCCGAATGAAACCACTTCTTTAAAGCATTTAGTTGCTGAATCAGAAACCGAATCTGATTCGATGGCGGATTTATCTTTGGAAGAACCACCGAGTCAATCATTACCAGAAACAGAAGTGATTTATGAAGCTCCAATAGCTCCAGAAAGTCAACCAAAGCCAAAACCAGAAAGGAGACAAATTTCTGTATCGCCAAAGTTAGCGATCGCAGCTGCTACAGTAACAATAGTTGCTTTTTTAACTAGTCTTTATACGTTTAGTCGTCCTTGCGTAATTGGCTCATGTCCCCAAATTAAAACGGCAAAACAACTTGGTCAAGAGTCAAGCCAAACTATTAAAAAAGCCAAAAACATTCAAGATTTAGAAAGAGCCAAGCAGAAGTTAACTACAGCTACTCAATTATTAGGAAGTATTCCCTTTTGGTCTGGTTACTATGGAGAAGCGCAGAAGTTGTTGCCCAGTTATCAGAATCAAGCTAATGCGATCGATCCAGTGTTAATGGCAATGAAAAAAGCCGAGGAAGCAGCAGAAAACAGTCAAAATCCTCCCCATTCAATGCAAGAATGGCAGGATATTAACTCACTTTGGAATCAGTCAGTCGCTTTACTCAAACAAGTTCCCAAAACCAGCCCAGTCTATAGTTTTGCTCAGAAAAAACTGCTGACTTATCAGAATAATTCAGGAGCAATAAATCAACAAATTAACTTAGAAGAAACAGTCGAAAATAAAATTACTGCGGCTAAACAAGCGGCACAAACAGCAGAATTGCGACAAATGTCGGCAAAATCATTAGAAAATTGGCAAGAAATAGAATCGATTTGGCAAAAGACGATCGCAACTCTAGCATCAATTCCTCAAAATGTCACAGGGCATGAAGAAGCCCAGCAATTATTGGATAATTACAAAATCAAATTGGCAACGGTGCGCGATCGAAGAGATCAAGAACAAATTTCTGTTAACATTTACAATCAATCCATCACCCTCGCCAGCCTCGCCCAAAACCAAGAACAAAGAAATCAATGGTCACAAGCAGTATCCAGTTGGCGACGCGCTTTAACCTACGCTCAACAAGTACCCAAAGCTACTTTTTACTATACCCAAGCTCAACCCCTTATTGATAGTTACAGCAGCGCTTTAAATCAAGCTCAAGACAGATTAAAAGTTGCCTTAGTTTTACAAAAAGCTAACACTGACTTAAACCGAGTGTGCAACGTTTCCCCGAAAATTTGCGATCACATAGTCACTCGTCAAGGCATCAAAGTTTACCTCACACCCGCTTACGTAAATAGCATCAGAAGAACCGCCATGAGTGCTGGCATCAATGGCGACGCTAACACCTTAGCCGGAGTAGACGATCACCTAAAAACCTTACAATCAGCACTAGAAGCAATTAGCGAAAACTCCGTTTTACCCTTAGAAATTTACGATCACACTCGCGCTTTAATTGGCAAGTATAGCCCTAAGCCAAATTGACAAAGCAGAGGAGATGGGGAGATGGGGAGATGGGGAGATGGGGAGATGGGGAGATGGGGAGATGGGGAGATGGGGAGATGGGGAGATGGGGAGATGGGGAGATGGGGAGATGGGGAGATGGGGGGATGGGGGGATGGGGGGATGGGGGGATGGTGAGGGTAGGGATACGGCATTCAAAAGATAACGCAAGAGTTGCAAATATTAATGATGCCGTGTCCCTATAATTTCCCTCTCCACACCTCCCTACCTTCCCACTAAATCTTCAATTGTTCTGCTGAATTAAAAACTTGCCGGGAAATACCTTGAGTTACTAAAAAAGTGGTAATTAAAGTAGCAAATAACTGAATGAACAAAATCAGCATTTGGTAAAGAGCAGCGGTTAAGGGATATACTCCACTTAAAAGTTGTCCGGTAAAAGTTCCCGGTAAAGTTACCACACCGACAACCAACATAGTGTTTAAATTAGGAATCATTGCGGCTTTAATTGCTTCCTTGCGGTACAAAGCAACAGCTTGTTGGGGAGTTGCACCTAAACTGAGATGAGTTTCAATTTCTAACCGATTAGAGTTGAGGGAACTAGTCAAACGTTCTAGAGCAATAGCTGCACCATTCATGGCATTTCCTAGTAAAATTCCGGCTAAAGGGATGAAATACTGAGGTTCATACCAAGGCTTTGGTTGCAGCACTAAAAGATTAACGTAAACCAGAGTTAAAGTAGTGCTGATTAACAGAGAAAGCCAGACAATTGGTAATATTTGTGATATTCTCTGATTAACTCGGTTGCGGGCAACTGTGGCAGCGATCGTCAGCATTGCAGCCACAACGAGCAAAACTGCCCAAGGATTATCCAAGTTGAAAGCTATTGCCAGAAAGTAGCCTACCACTAAAAGTTGTACGATCGCTTGGATCGTTCCTCTAGCGATCGACCACTCCAATCCTAATTTTTGCGTAGCCGACAAACCAATAGCAACAACGATTAGCCCCAAGCATACAACCAAGTCTATGGGATTAAGTTCAATTAAATCCACTCGTTTTAATGTCCTTTAATTTTCAAGTAAGCAGGGAAGTAGGAGCGTTCCCAGGGCAGAACAATAAAATAAATCTTACCTTTAAAATTAACTAAACTACCGACTACCAAGAAAAGAATGGGAACATGAGAGCCTCCTAGTTTTAACAGGAGGGTAAAACGCGATTACGGGGATTTATCCCCGTGTTTCTTGGCTCGATTTAAGATATACTTATAACATAAAAGGAGGTGACAAATCTGTTTAAAACTATTCCAGTTAAAGCCAAGTTTACTGAAGAAGAAAAAGCTTTTTGGGTTGAATCAACCAATAGCTATAACAAGTTGGTTGACCTTTACTATCAAGAAGAGGTTGATAAACCATCATTGCCCAGATATCGAAAAAAGGGTGGATTGGCAGCAATTACCTTTCCAAAACAAGCACTCATTTATAAAAATGGGTGCTTTTATCCGTCTGTAAGTAGGGAAACAAAACCTGAATTAATTACAGAAGTTTCGCTACTCTTACCAGAATTTATTGATGCCGATTGGGTAAGAGAAGTTAGAATTCGTCCTAATTTAGGAGAGTTTTGGATTGACTGGGTAATTGACGATGGTAAACAGCCAATTAATGTCAATCCCAAATTAGATTATTCTCAGGCTTGGGGTTTTGATCATGGTGGGACTAATTGGTTAACGGGTGTTTCCACTCGTGGCAAAAGTTTGATTATTGATGGCAGAAAACTGAAATCAATGAATCAGGGTTACTGCCGTTTGGTGGCTAAATACAAGCAAGGGAAATCCGAATTTTACTGGGATAAAAATCTGGATAGAATTCAACGCAAGCGCAACAATCAAATGCGCGATGCAATTAACAAAGCCGCCAGATTTATTATTAACCAATGCCTAAATGACCGGATTGGAAATTTAGTGATTGGTTGGAATGAATCACAGAAAAACCGTCCCGAGATGGGAAAACGCAACAATCAGAATTTTGTCGCTATTCCTACGGGACGGTTAATCGAAAGACTTAAACAACTTTGTCCTGAATACGGAATTCAACTCACAATTACCGAGGAAGCTAATACTTCCAAAGCTTCATTTCTTGATGGTGACTCTCTACCAAAACACGGTGAAAAACCCGCAATGTGGAAAGCATCTGGTACAAGAATTAAGCGTGGCTTGTATCGTACAAAGTTGGGTTATTTAATTAATGCTGACTGCAATGGTGCAGCGAACATTATTAAGAAAGTAGCCACACAGTTAGGCTTATACCTAGCCGAGGTGGGTAGAAGCAGTTTGGCACTGCCACAACGAATTGATTTAGATGAAAGACTTTCTAGATCGTATCGTGAAAAGGCGTTGCGAAGTGTGTCTTCAGACCACGTAGCAACATCCTTTTAGAATCCCCTTTTTTCAAATGGGGGAGATGTCAACAAAAATTGTTCTTGACTTTAAGCAACGTACTAGCCTTATATTATTTTGAGATTAAGGTTGTTAGGTGTTAGGGAAATTGTCTTCTTCCCTAATCCCTAACCTCTAATCCCTAATTTGTCGCAATTCCAGGTAATGGTATTCTTTATCGCTAAAACTCTTTTAATTCTGGTAATCGAGTGAACAACATCCCCCCTATTGATTTAGCCCTGCAATACAAAACTATTGAGGAAGAAATAAATACAGCCGTATTGAGCATACTGGCTTCTGGTCGTTATATTGGTGGCAATCCAGTAGAAAACTTTGAACGACAGTTTGCAGCTTATATTGGTGTTTCCCAAGCTATTTCCTGTAATTCTGGCACTGATGCCCTGTACTTAGCATTGCGGGCGCTAGGAATAGGTGCTGGCGATGAAGTGATTACTACGCCTTTTACTTTTATCGCTACCGCAGAGGCAATCAGTACCGTAGGCGCAACACCAGTGTTTGTGGATATTGATGCCCAAACTTTTAATTTAGATATTAACCAAATTCCATCTGTCATCACTGAGAAAACTAAAGCAATTTTACCAGTGCATTTGTTTGGGCAACCTGTGGATATGGCAAGGTTGATGGCAGTGGCGCAAAAGCATAATCTAGCTGTTATCGAAGACTGCGCTCAAGCTACGGGTGCGAGTTGGAGCGAGATGCTTGACGGTACGTTACACGATCGCAAAGTTGGTAGCATATCCCATATCGGATGTTTTAGTTTCTTCCCTACCAAAAACTTAGGAGCCTTTGGCGACGGTGGCGCAATTACTACTGGCGATCGCGAAATAGCCGCTAAAGTGAGAATGTTAAAAGAGCATGGTTCTCCCAGTCGCTATTACCACCAAGAAATCGGAATCAATAGCCGTTTAGATGCCCTACAAGCTGCTATTCTCCAAGTCAAATTAGGATATTTGGAAACTTGGAACAGCCAACGCTCTCAAGTAGCAGCACGTTACCAAAACTTACTCGCACCACTCCCCGGAATTGTTTTACCTCAGAGTTTACCAGGCGGTAAAAGTGTCTGGAATCAATACACAATTCGCATCCTAGCCTCCGAAAGCAAAGACAAGACTTCTGCATCAAACTCCCGACGAGATCAAGTACGTACTCAAATGCAGCAGCAAGGCGTTACTTCTATGATTTACTACCCCATTCCCTTGCACTTGCAGCCCGTTTACCAAAGTTTAGGCTATCAACCAGGCAGTTTTCCTGTAGCCGAACAAGTTTGTCACGAAGTTTTATCTTTGCCTATGTTCCCTGAATTAACACAAGAGCAACAAGAGCAAGTGGTTTATGCGTTAAAAGATGCTTTGGCTTGAGCAGAGGAGCAGAGGAGATAAAGAGAAGTTAATTAACTTAAAACTTTACTCCTTAATTCAACAATTCCCTCTCTGTTCCTGACTCAAAACTCAAAAGTTAAAACTTTACAGCTTTCTGCTTTCTGCTTTCTGTCGCCAGCGCTTCAACGATGCTGCGAACAGCGGCTACCATTGCTACTTCGCTGTTTAATTGATTGATGGCAGAGCCAACACCAACGCCAGCTGCTCCAGCGGCGATGGCTAAGGGTGCGGTAACGCTGGAGATGCCGGAAGCACATAACACTGGTACTGAGACGGCACGGGAAATTTCGTAGGCTGCGGCTAGGGTGGGGGCAGCTTTTTCCATCATGCCTAATGTGCCTGGGTGGGTGGGTGCGGCGCTGGTACCGCCTTCGGTTTGGATGATGTCTGCGCCTGCTTTGACTAGTGCTTCGGCTAATTGCACTTGTTCGGACAAACTTAAAATGTGGGGAACGGTGACACAGAGGGTAATATGGGGAAGGAGCGATCGCGTTTTGTAAGTAATCTCCATTACCTCTGGAGCCTCAAAACGCCGTCCTTGAGCGTAGAAACTATCGAAGTTACCAATTTCAATCAAATCGGCTCCCGCTTCTACTGCGGGTACAAACAATTCTGGTTCTACAGCCGATACACAAATTGGTAAGCTAGTAATTTCCCGGCAATGTCTCACTAATTCCGCATCGGCGGCGATATCGACAAAGGTGGCTCCTCCCATGTCGGCAGCTTTAACAATTGCTGCTACTCGTTGGCGATCGAAATTATTTAACCCACTGATAACCTTTAAAGCGTAACCTTGCTCAAAAGCACGTTCTAATACTGCTGAGATCGTCATGGTGCAACTCTTCATCAAAAATTTATGGATTATTGTTGCACTACCTGCGATTATAAGCCAGATCCTCTAGGTAAATTTTCAGAAACAGAGGCTTTCGGAGCAGAGGAGCAGAGGAGCAGAAGGTAAAAAATTCCCCTTGTCCCCTTGTCCCCAGTCCCCAGTCCCCAGTCCCCAGTCCCCCATAAAATCATTACGATTTTGTTTTACAAGATGCAATTTTTACTTAGTTGGTGCTGTAACCTCAATATCTAATCCTCGTCGCCTTTGTTAAAGGATGAGGCTGGTGCTAAATAGTGCCAGGAATACATACAAGACGCTGTACAAATTCACTCATAAAAGTTACAATTGTTAATAATAGTTAAAGTAAAGCGCCATGAAGACCAGTCAGACATCAACAGATCTTGTGCGCACCTACCTGCGTGAAATTGGTCGTGTTCCCTTGCTGACTCACGAACAAGAGATCATGTACGGTAAGCAAGTACAGCGCTTAACGGCTTTGCAAGCTGAGAAAGAATCTTTAGCTGCTCAGTTAGGGTACGAACCTACAATTGCTGAGTGGGTACAGCAATCTGGTCTGTCTGAGGCAGAATTAGAGCAGATTGTGAGAGAGGGTGAATATGCTAAGCGGAAGATGGTGGAAGCTAACTTACGATTGGTAGTGTCAGTTGCCAAAAAATACATAAAACGTAATGTAGATTTGTTGGATCTGATTCAGGAAGGCAGTATCGGGATGCAGCGAGGGGTGGAAAAATTTGACCCGACTAAAGGCTACCGATTTTCAACTTATGCTTACTGGTGGATTCGCCAAGCTATTACTCGTGCGATCGCAGAAAAAGGGCGCACGATTCGCTTACCAATTCATATTACTGAAAAACTCAATAAAATTAAAAAAGCTCAACGTCAACTTTCCCAACAGTTGGGTAGAGCAGCCACAGCAGCAGAACTGGCAAAAGAACTAGATTTAACTCCCAAACAAGTTCGGGAATATTTAGAAAGAGCGCGTCAACCGTTATCATTGGATTTGCGCGTCGGAGATAACCAAGATACAGAATTGGGAGAACTTTTAGAAGATACTGGTCTTTCACCAGAAGATTTTGCTGTCCAGTCGGCTCTACATACAGATTTGGAAAAGTTGATGGCAGAGTTAACTCCGCAGCAGCAGCAGGTTTTGGCAATGCGCTTTGGGTTGGAAGATGGGCAAGCGTTGACTTTGGCGAAAATTGGCGATCGCTTAAATATTAGCCGGGAAAGAGTCCGCCAAATTGAACGGGAAGCACTCACCAAACTCCGCAAACGTAAAGCCGACATCGATGAATTTATCGCTAGTTAAAATGGGAAATTCACTGAAATAATGCTCTGGCTCAGTGGATTTCTTCATTTTAAATTTGCCAATTTTGAATTTTAAAAGATGTCATTTTTATAGATAGACTGCTAGAGTAGTGAAAAAGAAACTCTTTGGTAGTCATTTTAGTGCCGAGAACCATAAACTGCTGCCAGAATATCTCAACTGAACTTAAGAGGCTGCAAGTAAAAGGGAGATAACAAAGTGAAACATCCATCCGATCGATTCTCCGAATTCTCTGGAGATGAATCAGAATCAAATAATTGGTTGTGGCAATACGTACAGTCCCTGAGTCCAGAAACGATCGCTCAACTCTCTAAACCTACATCTGGAGATGTATTTCAGGTAATGGAACGTAATATAGTGGGACTTTTGGGAAATTTACCTTCCGAACAATTTGGCGTTAGTATTACCACTAATCGGGAGCATTTAGGACGGCTATTAGCTTCAGCGATGATTAGCGGTTACTTTCTGCGGAATGCCGAACAAAGAATGGCTTTTGAGAAGTCTTTACAAGCAACAGAAGCTAACTCTTCAGAGGCGGAATAGTTAAACCTTAGAGAATTAACTAAGGGTAAGATAAGGACAATCTGTAAAATTGTGTAATTGCTCAAATCAAAATTATTCCTATCTTTGCTTAATGAGTTCTAAGTTTTAAGTTAACTCAAAACTCAAAACTCAAAACTCAAAACTTTATTGCTCCTCTGCCCATGTCAAAAATTCCCTTACCTCACAAAATTATCGGTGTTGCTGTTATTTGGAACGAACAAGGTAAAATTCTGATCGATCGCCGTCGTCCAGAGGGATTAATGGGAGGATTGTGGGAGTTTCCCGGTGGTAAATTAGAACCGGGCGAAACCGTACAAGATTGTATTAAAAGAGAAATTCAAGAAGAGTTAGCAATTGGTGTGGAAATTGGCGAGCATTTAATTACTATTGACCACACTTATAGCCAATTTCATGTAACTTTAAATGTTTATCATTGTCGTCATGAAAGTGGAGAACCTCAGCCAATAGAATGTGATGAAATTCGCTGGGTGACGGTGGATGAATTACCTAATTATGAATTTCCCATAGCTAATTTACAAATTATTCAAGCTTTAAAAGAGATTTGATAATAAATCTAATTCATTCGGGAAATTCTTAATATATAAGGAATCCCAGTCCTCAGTCCCCAGTCCCCAAAACCAGGGTTTTCCACCACAAGCACAAGATCAGCCAACTATCGATAAACAGGAAGAGTAAAACTAAAACAACTACCACCTTTTGCCACAGAATCTACCCAAATTCGACCATAGTGAGCCCGAATAATACGCTGGCAAAGAGATAAACCAATTCCGTATCCTTCTTTATCTCGATCGCGCTTCAGGCGATAGTGTTCTTCAAAAATAGCTTCGCGGTCTTCTTCGGGTACGCCTAGCCCATTATCACCTACACTGACCTGAATTTTTTGGGTAGTTCGATGTAAGATAGAAATTTCGATCGTGCCGCCTTCAGGAGTGTATTTATTGGCATTATCCAAAAGATTTACTAACACCTGACGTACTCTTTCCGGGTCAGCATAAACTAAAGGTAGGTCGTTGGGAATATCAGTTTTCAATTCTTGACATTTAGCTTCAAATCGATGTCTTAAACAATCGATTACATCCTTGCAAAGTGTTCCTAACTCTAACTTTTTCGGTAAAATTCGCAATTCGGCAGAACTTCCCTGCGCTGCCTGTAAAATATCAGTTATCAACCGTTCGATATTCAGAGATTGAATCCGCGCTTGTTTAATTAAACGCATGGTTAAAGCGGGTGATAATTTTGGGCTGAATCCGGTTTCAATATTGTAATTGTTTTCTAGTGTCTCTAAGGCAATTAAGGAAGCGGTTAGCGGGTTGCGAAGATCGTGAGCTAACATAGCAACGATCCGGTCTTTAAACTGCAATTGCTGTTGCAATTCTTCTTTCTCTTTCTTCAGGCGAAATATTTCTTCCGAGAGGCGAATTAGTTCAGCAAAATCAGCGAAGCAAGGGGTATTTTGAGTACTGTGATTGGGCCATTCGTGCAGTTTTAGATAATCTTCCACACTATTTTTCCAGCGAGGCCACCAATCTTGTAACTGGGTGAGTAAATTACTTCCAGCTAGTGTTTGACGTGGTGGTGGGTGAATTTTGACTAAGGCTGGTGTTGCTACTAGTTTAAAGTGTTCGGCGAGGTATGGTTGTTGTCCTACATCGACTATTTCCAGTTCAAAGGGGTAATCACTCTTGAGATGTTCTAGATAGGCAAGAAGCCGCTGTAGTTGCTCATGGGAACTCGGACGCTGGTCTACAAATAATAATAGCTGTAGAGGCGTTTGGGGATGAGTTAGTTTTTCAGCATCTGCTGGTATGCAATCTCTATTCACCACGGCGGACAAATTGTTAAACCTTTTCTAGAAGTTGACGATCGCGAAACCTGTTCCAGGTAGAATAGCTTACCCATAACTCCTACATCTATAAGCTACCGCGTTTTGGGTACTTAGGGAGCCTGGTACTATTGAAAACTAATTTATTTTTACGGGAAAGTCACTATGCCATCTAAGACCGGGGGTGGTAAAAGCATTGTGGCTAGTATCTTGAGTAATTGAAAGCAATGTGAGAGGCTTATCATCGGCGTTGAGTGTTAAGTGAGTGATGGTACTAAACGGGAGGAAACATCCCTATTTAACAGGGGTGATTGCTGTAGCGATCGCGTTTTTCGTGCTGATGTTAGGTTTGACTTTACATCGTTATTTCACGTTTTACGCTTCCTACGACCAAGGAATATTTAATCAGGTGTTTTGGAATGGTATTCACGGTCGATTTTTTCAAAGTTCTCTGTCCTCCCAGTTATCAACGAACGTAGTTCACAACGGCGAAGTACCGTCTGTGTTTTATCACAGGTTAGGGCAGCATTTCACCCCAGCTTTGTTGCTCTGGATACCCTTGTACTCATTGTTTCCCGCTCCTACAACCTTAACTGTATTGCAGGTTACTTTGGTCACTGCTGCTGGTCTACTTTTGTACTCCTTGGCTAGACAATATCTCCAACCACGTCTAGCAGCAATAATTACTTTTAGTTTTTATGGCGCTAACGCAATTATCGGGCCGACTCTCTCTAATTTCCATGATATCTGCCAAGTACCTTTATTTACTTTTGGTTTGTTTTTGGCTATGGAAAAACGTCGGTGGTGGCTGTTTTGGTTGTTGGCTGTACTGATTTTAGCAGTCAGGGAAGATGGCGGAGTTAGTTTGTTTGGTGTTGGTTTTTACATGATTGCCAGCCGGAGGTTTCCGCGAATTGGGTTGGGGGTTTGTGTTCTGGCTTTTGGTTATATGCTGGTGTTGACTAACCTAATCATGCCGCTATTTTCGGCGGATATTTCCCAAAGGTTTATGATGGAAAGGTTTGGTCAGTATGCCGAGGGAACTGAAGCTTCTACTGTAGAAATTATCTGGGGAATGGTCAGAAATCCTTGGCGGTTGTTTGTAGAATTGGTTACACCAGTAGACCGTACCATAACCTATTTTTTGGCACATTGGTTGCCTTTTGCTTTTGTCCCAGCTTTTTCGCCATCGGCTTGGGCGATCGCAGGTTTTCCTTTGCTAAAATTACTGTTGGGTCAAGGACAGTCCGTGTTAGCAATTAATATTCGTTACGCCATGACTGTGGTTCCCGGACTTTGCTACGGTACAATTCTTTGGTGGGCAGCCGGAAGAGAAAAGTTAATTGATGCGCCTGTCAGAGATTTAATTGCTAGTGGTTTGATTTCGCTAGGTAATTTCTTTTCTTACCCAATTTTTCGAGGTGTTCAAACCATAATTAGTAAGTTGGTAAATTGGTGGGAAAAACAGCCAAAATTGCTCAAATTATCGATGCAAAGGTTTTGGATAATTTGTATCTGTCTTTCGCTGGTGTTTACTTTCACTTCTAACCCAAATCGCACTTTATCTTTTCTGATTCCTGATTCTATTCGCCCTTTGGTATATGTACCAATAAATATTCAGTGGAAGCACGCAGGTAGTATCCGTAGTTTATTAGATAGAATTCCAACAGATGGGAGTGTAGCAGCGACAACTTATATAGTGCCTCATTTGTCTGGAAGACGCGAAATTATTAGGTTTCCAGCTTTGGAGTTTCAGAACGATCGACGAGAGGTGGTAAGTGTAGATTATGCGATCGCAGATTTATGGCAATTAAAGAAATACCAAGTTGCCTTTAAAACCGATTGCCAAATTTTACAAGATAGCGTGCGAACTATTGATAAAATATTTGGTAATCAGTTATACGGAATAGTTGGCTTTGAAGATGGAGTTATTCTATTACAGAAAGGAGTACAGTCTAATCCTGATGCTATTTCTGCATGGCAGATATTCCGAGAGGAAATCACGCCGATCTTAAATAAACCCAAGTGTTAGAGCCAACCAAGGAAAGATTTTTCTTAACATAACTAAACGTAGTAAGCTACAATGACCATACTGATAGTATTGGTTTGTAATGTAGCTTACTTAAACTCTCTTAGCTTATTGGAATTGGTACTGATGAAAATTCTGGTGTTATCTTGGGAATTTCCGCCGCGAATTGTGGGAGGAATTTCCCGCCATGTAGCAGAACTATACCCGGAATTAGTCAAACTGGGGGATGAAATCCATTTGATTACATCAGAGTTCGGGGAAGCGCCGATGTATGAATTGGTGGAAGGTATTCATATTCACCGAGTACCAGTAAGCTGGGGACATGATTTTCTGCACTGGATCGGCAATTTGAATAATAGCATGGGTGTTCATGGTGGTAAACTGATTCTGGAAGAGGGGCTGTTTGATGTAATTCATGCTCATGATTGGTTAGTGGGAGATGCGGCGATCGCTCTGAAACATTATTTTAAAATTCCTTTGGTAACGACAATTCATGCCACAGAATATGGTCGTTATAATGGGATTCATACTTATCAACAACGCTACATTTGTGAAAAGGAAAAACGCCTGACTTATGAATCTTGGCGAGTAATTGTTTGCACTGAATATATGCGCCACGAAGTCAGCAGAGTTTTAGTTACTCCTATAGACAAAATAGATGTAATTTATAATGGGATTCGTCGCGAAAAGAAAAACGGTAATGGGTTCGATCGTCAAGAATTTCGTCGCTGCTTTGCCAAAGATGATGAACAAATTGTCTATTATGTGGGGAGAATTTCTCACGAAAAAGGCGTTTGGTTGCTGTTAAATGCTGCACCTAGAGTAATTTGGGAAATGAAAGGAAAAGTAAAAATTGTGATCGTTGGTGGAGGTAATACCGATCATCTTAAACAGCAAGCTTGGCAACTGGGAATTTGGGATCGTTGTTGTTTTACTGGTTTTATGTCTGATGAAGATTTGAACAAGTTTCAAACAATTGCTAATTGTGCTGTTTTTCCCAGTCTTTATGAACCTTTTGGAATTGTGGCGTTAGAAAGTTTTGCGGCGAAAGTACCTGTGGTAGTTTCTGATACGGGCGGGTTGCCGGAAGTAGTGCAACATGGTAAAACGGGAATCGTAACTTGGACAAATAATGCTGATTCTTTGGCTTGGGGAATTTTAGAAGTTTTGCGTCATCCTGAGTTGGCGCAGCATTTGGTAGAAAATGCTTATCACGATTTGAAACAGCGGTTTTGTTGGGCTGATTTGGCTTTGCAAACTCAAGCTGTTTATCAGCGAGTGGTTAAAGAAAGAAATCAGGTTATGTGGTAAGGTCTGATTTTAAATTGATCAATTAATCTTTTTTGAACCACGAAGACGCGAAGGACGCGAAGAGAAGAGGAAGAAAGGGAAAGTAAAGGAGTGGAAGAGGATAAAGGAGGTCTAACCGAGATTTGATAGGATTATGAAAGAGATTTTTTTAGAGCGATCGAGACACAGAGAAGGCAGAGAGAAGAAGGAGTTTAAATCTTAAATAAATTCAAAATCATACTTAGGAGTTATGCTAAAGACGGCTGAGATTTAGTAGCATCCAATAGGTTAAGGGTATAATTTACCTTGAATTTTTTAACTTATGGGAACTATGACTTTGCAGCGTTCTAGCGGTATTTTACTTCATCCTACTTGTTTACCGGGCAATTTTGGTATCGGCGATTTAGGGCAAGCAGCTTATAATTTTGTCGATTTTTTAGTGGAAAGCGGTCAAAATTTTTGGCAGGTTTTACCGTTAGGGCCGACGGGATACGAACACTCGCCTTATACTATGAATTATAGTGCTTTTGCTGGCAATCCATTGATGATTAGTTTGGAAAAATTAGTGGATGAGGGATTGCTAAAATCTGAGGAATTAAAGCCTATTGGGGCGAGTGGAAAAGGTGCTTACGATCGCATAGATTTTGACGAAGTTATTCCTCACAAGTATGAGTATTTGAAATCGGCGTTCGATCGCTTTCGTTTAACGCTAAAAGATCGACCAAATTCTGAATTAGAAAAGTTTTGTCAGGAACAAGCTTGGTGGTTAGATGATTATGTGCTATTTATGTCTCTTTTAGAAGTGCATAATGGACAAGCTTGGAATTATTGGGACAAAGCAATTGCTAGAAGGGAACCGCAAGCAATTAAAGAACAAAAGGAAGCTTTAAAAGACTTTATTTTATATCATCAATTCTTACAATTCAAGTTTTTTGAACAATGGAAAGTGTTACGTAAATATGCCAATGAGAAAAACATTCAAATTATTGGCGATGTTTCCATCTATGTTTGTCATAATAGCGCCGATGTTTGGGCGAATCAAGAGAATTTTGCCCTCGATCCTGAAACTTTAGAAGCTGCTTGGATGGCTGGTGTTCCCCCGGATTATTTTAGCGAAACTGGGCAATTGTGGGGAAATCCTGTTTACAATTGGGAACATTTACAAAAGACTAATTATGCTTGGTGGATTGACAGATTTAAGGCAACTTTGCAATATGTAGATATTGTCAGAATCGATCATTTTCGCGGTTTTGAAGCTTTCTGGCGGATTCCGGCTGGAGAAACTACGGGAATGAAAGGCGAATGGATTAAAGCGCCTGGGGAAGACTTTTTTGAAAAGTTGGGTCAAGCTTTAGGAAATCTCTCGGTTTTAGCGGAAGATTTGGGAATTATTACGCCGGAAGTTGAGGAGTTGCGCGATCGCTTTAACTTTCCCGGAATGCGAATTTTAATGTTTGCTTTTAGCGACGATAGCAAAAATCCTTATTTACCCCATAATTATATCCCTAATTGTGTGGTTTATCCCGGCACTCACGACAATGATACGATAATTGGTTGGTGGGAAAAAGCAAGTGACAAAGAAAGGCTATATATTGCAGAATATTTGGGCTATTCCCATTACCAAGAAATCAAAGAAATCAATTGGGTTTTCATTCGGATGGCGTTAGCTTCGGTTGCTAATTTAGCAATAATTGCTTTACAAGATGTTTTAGGATTGGATAATCGTGCCCGGATGAATGACCCTAGTGTGAATGCGGGAAATTGGCGATGGCGGTTTACTAGTTCCGATTTGTTGAGTGATGAATTGAGCGATCGCTTACGCAAAACCACTCAACTTTACAATCGCTAACTCGCACGAAAAACCGTCTGCAATGGTCTAACAGTATTGCACAAATGTTCGGCGGCTAAATCAATTTCTAACTCATTATTAAACCGACCAATTCCAAAGCGAACTGACGCAAAAGCCAACTCTGGCGAGTGTCCCAACGCTGTTAAAACATGAGAAGGGGCGGTTTTTACTGAAGTACAAGCCGATCCTGAAGATATGGCGATTATTGATTGTAATCCCAAGGAAAGTGCAGCACCATCGACATTTTCCACGCTGATATTTAAGTTTCCTGGTAATCTTTTGGTTGGATGACCATTTAACACAATGCCATGAAGTTGGGAAATTTTTGTCCACAAACGCTGACGTAAATTTGTCAGTCGTTTGGCTTCCGATTTCATTTCGGAAATCCCCAATTCCACTGCTTTAGCAAAACCGACAATTTGTGGGGTGTATAATGTTCCCGATCGCATTCCCCGTTCATGTCCCCCACCGTGCATTTGTGGCGCTAATCTCACTCTCGGATTGCGTCTTCTGACATATAAAGCACCTGTCCCTTTTGGCCCATAAATTTTATGCGCCGTCAAAGACATTAAATCAATTTTCATCTCCTCTACATCCAGAGGAATTTTACCAATTGCTTGCGCTGCATCAGTGTGGAAAAGTACTTCATGTTCCCGACAAATTGCCCCGATTTCTGTCAAAGGCTGCAAAACTCCTATTTCGTTATTCGCCGCCATTACAGAAACTAAAATTGTATCTTGACGAATGGTTTTTTCCAGCAAGTTTAGATCGATTAATCCATCCTTTTGCACGGGAAGTAAAGTGACTTCAAAACCCAAAGATTGTAAATATTCGCAAGGATCGAGAACAGCATTATGTTCGGTTTGGACTGTAATTATATGTCGTCCTTTTTGAAAATAAGCTTCAACAACACCTTTGATGGCTAAATTGTTAGCTTCGGTTGCGCCGCTAGTAAATATAATTTCTTCAGGTGTGGCGTGAATCGCCTCGGCTAAAATTTGTCGAGATTGTTTCACAGCGGCTTCCGCTTCCCAACCGTAGACATGATTGATACTCGCAGGATTGCCAAAGTTTTCTCGGAAGTAAGGAAGCATAGCGGCTAACACCCTTTCGTCGAGTGGCGTAGTCGCATGGTTATCTAGATAAATGGGACGGTGAGACATACCTATTGATTTAAAACACAGCAAGACATTAAACAATAAATGTAGCTTACGAGAGATGGCGTATACAGCTACAGATAGTTACATAAGTTTTACAAAATCAAATAATCTTATCAATTATGCCTAAGTTCTTTAGTACGATCGCTTAATCCTGATAGTCTTGTTCCTAAGTCTTTCGTTTCAATTGTCGTTATCACAAAAATCAACATGGAATCACAAGCTGAAAATCCAACTACCCCAACTCCTCCAGAACCGATCCAGAAAAAAGAGGTGACAGTCACTCCCCCATCTACCACACCTGCGGAAAATCCCACTGTCACAGCAGAAAAGACACCTCCGACACCTCCAACACCTCCAACACCTCCAACACCCCCACCAACAATGCAAACTCCTAAAGTCGAAGTCAAAGTCCCAACTCCTCCCACAGTAGAAGTTAACATATCTGATGAACCTGTTGCTGAAACTCAGTGGCAACAATTCGGTAAACAAATATCAGAAATACTCGATCGCTTACCTGATTCTGTGAGTAACTTCTTTAGAGACTATCAACGACCTTTAACAGTTGTTGGTGTAATTATAGCCAGTATCATTGCCCTGAAAGTGATCTCAGGCTTGCTGGATACTTTTAATGAAATTCCCTTTTTTGAACCCTTCTTTCAGTTAATTGGTGTTATCTACTCAGGTTGGTTTGTGTACCGTTACTTACTCAATGCTGGGACTCGCCAAGAACTTTGGCAAATAATAGATGATTATAAAGCCCAAGTTTTTGGTAGTAAAAAGTCTTAGAAAGGCAGAAGGCAGAAGGCAGAAGGCAGAAGGGAAGAAAGCTAAATTTTTATTTTCTCCCCTGCTCCTCTGCTCCCCTGCAATTACTGTAAACGCCAAATTCTAATGCTAGTATCTTTAGCGCCACTACCGCCTGTAACGAGGGTTTTGCCATCTGGACTAAAGGCTACTGATTCTACTTTGTCGGTGTGTCCTGTGAGAGTTTGTAGGATATTTCCAGTGCTAATATCCCAAATTTTAACTTGACTAGCTCGATCGCCACTTGCAAGCTTTGTTCCATCGGGACTAAAAGTTAGGGAAAAAACTGGACTTTCGTCTTGAAAAGTGTTTAGTAATTCGCCATTTTCGCTATTCCAAATTTTAATTGCGCCGTCATGGGAACTACTAGCTAATCTTTTACCATCGGGATTAAAAGCAACTGACCAAACTGCATAATTACTATGTCCGGTGAGATTTTTTAGCAATTTTCCGTTGCTAAGATCCCAAATTTTTACGGTTAAATCTTGATTACCACTGGCGATCGTTTTCCCATCAGGACTAATTGCCACTGATAAAATCATCCCAGCATTAGGACGCAAAGTGCGCTGTAAGTTACCAGTTTTTGCATCCCAAATTCTAATTGTTCCGTCGCCACTTCCGCTGACTAAAGTTTTGCCATCTGGACTAATTGCAACTGAATAAATTCCGCCGGAATGACCGGAAATTGTCCTTTGTAATCTACCAGTTTTTAAATTCCAGACCTTGATGGTGCGATCGCTACTTCCACTCACTAACCTGCTACCATCTTTACTAATCGCTACTGCTAAAACTGGCGCTGTATGTCCCGAAAGAGTCCTTTGTAATTCACCAGTTGGCAAATTCCAAACTTTAATAGTTTTGTCACTGCTACCAGTCACTAAAGTTTCACCATCAGGACTAATCGCAATACCTTTAACTCCTCCTGAATGCCGAGAAACAGTTTTTGCTAAAGTAAAATTGGTTGTGGTAGTCTCTTGAGCAACTACAGTATCAGTAAATTTTTGCGCTTCTATCTGCGGATAGGCTTTTGTTGGAACAATGGTTAAAATTAACAAAAATACACTGAATAAAGACCAATTTTTCTGCTTGCTGAAATTAATTGCTAAAGGAAGTTGAGGAAAGAAACGCATATTATCACTCCTAAAAGACGAATAAAAACGGTTTAGTAAATTTTGTGTTTCGCTCAAATTTAAGTTACCCTAAAAACAGTGGAAAAAAGCGCGAAATAGATGCAAAATGACTAAAGATATGCAACGTGAATTTACTAACCGCGATGAATTAATTGCTTACCTCAGAGAGCAATTTCTCGATGTAGCAATACAAGATGAACATATTAGCGAAACCTTGGGTGGAAGGAAAGCCGCTGAGGAATTTCTCCACAAAATTGAGCCAGTAAATTACGCTAAATCACGCAATTTCCTAACTGGTGCTGTCACCAAGCTTTCGCCTTATATTCGCTATGGCGTAATTAGTTTAGCAGAAGTGCGCGATACTGTTTTAGGGAAAGTGGAAAATCAAGATGATGCTACCAAATTAATTAATGAGTTGGGTTGGCGAGACTATTGGCAAAGATTATATGCTCAATTGGGAGATAAAATTTGGCAGGATCGAGAACCATACAAAACTGGTTATAGTGTTAAAGATTATGGTGATAATCTTCCTGAAGATATTATTTCGGGAAGTACGGGTTTAGTTTGTATCGATAATTTTAGTGAGGATTTGCGATCGCACGGCTATTTACACAATCATGCCAGAATGTGGTTAGCAGCTTATATTGTGCATTGGCGAAAGGTACTTTGGCAAGTAGGCGCAAAGTGGTTTTTATCACATTTATTAGATGGAGATCCCGCTAGTAATAATCTTTCTTGGCAATGGGTTGCTAGTACTTTTAGTCATAAGCCATACTTTTTTAATCGGGAAAATTTAGAACGCTATACGGAAGGGGTTTATTGTCGTCAATGTCCTTTGTATGGTAAATGTGATTTTGAGGGAAGTTATGAGGATTTGGAAAAGCGATTGTTTCCTAAAGCTGCACCTTTTGAAAATCGCAGCGGGAGTCAAAGTTCGCAAAAGGGAAAACGGCGAGGTTGAAAGTGTTTTTTAAACCACAAATGAACATAGATGGTATATAAAGGTTATCTGTTTTTGCCGGAGTTCTTTTTTAGTACGCAGATGAATGCAGATAAACGCAGATGAACGCAGATGGTATATCTATGTTATCTGTTTTTGCAGAAGTTCTTTTTACTGTGGATGCTCACCAATAACAAATGACAAATGACTACAATTATTTGGATACATGGTGATTGTTTGAGTCCGAAAAATCCCGCTTTGCTGCAATTTCCTGATGCGCCTGCTATTTGGGTTTGGGATGAAGCGTTACTTAAAGAATGGCAAATTAGTCTGAAACGAATTACTTTTATTTATGAATGTTTGTTAGAGTTACCTGTGGTGATTCGTCGCGGTGATGTGGCAAATGAGGTATTAGCTTTTGCCAAAGAACATGATGCTAATACTGTGGTGACTGCGGAAAGTCCTAGTCCTAGATTTCAAGAGATTTGTGGAGAAATTGAGAAAGAGGTTAGGTTGTTGGTGGTGGCGATCGATCCTTTTTTAGATTATGACGGTTACATTGATTTGAAACGTTTTTCCCGTTATTGGAAAGTCGCCCAAAAATATGTGTACCCAACAAAATATCTGGCAACTCATCTCCACCCAAAACTAAAATTGCGAATTCTTCTCGATCAAAAAGTACATTTCCTCGATACAAATTAAACCGTGCTTCGCCGCGTGCAGTCTCCATATTTCGTTGTTGACTCCCAAGAATCCATCCCAAACTTTCGGCATCTTGGTTATCAATTGCTAGCCAGCCTGTGAAACCTGTATCTAGGAGTGCTTTGACTTGGATAATATCACCATCAGCAGCAATCAAACCTATTTCAAAAGTTAACTCTCCCTTGCTATTAAATTCGCCTGAAATCATATTCTGCCACAGGTTCCTGTTTCATTTAGACGCATAATGAGACTCTTGGTATGAGGATATTTTTCACAAATTTTTTGTATCGCAACCATTTCATCTGCGTCTATAAAATAGTCGCCACTATCCGGCTCAATCACAATAAACCAATCATAATGATCCTTAATTAGTTCTGGTTTAACTCGTTCAAAAATTACCCGACAGCGTTGAGCAAATGCCTCACTTTCAGCGCGTCGTTTGGCTTTTTCTTCGGGAGATAATTGGCGATCGGGAAATACCCTGCCTCGACGTGCAGTTTGATGAGAAGGTAATTTATTCATGTTGGCTAAATAACTAAATATCTGGTTTATATTATAAGCTGATTTGAGTAGATGAGATAGCGATCGCACTCACCCCAATTCACCACAATAAAAACCCAGTTTATTAAATAAACCGGATTTTTGAAGCGTTTTTTCACTTATCCTAAAGTCAAAACTCCTGCTGGAAAATCAGCCACAAGTCTCTTTGTTTGTAGCCAACGGACACCTAAAAGAATATCTGAAAGTTCATTTCCACATAATACTGGGATTGTTAATTATTCTCCATCAAAAATCACAAACCCAGCATAGAGATTGAACTGTGCATTGCCGCGTGCAGTCTTCATTGTTTCTTTCTGATTTGCAAAAATCCAACCTAAACTTTCAGCATCTTGAGTATCAATTGCTAACCAGCCTGTGAAACCTGTATCTAGAAGTGCATTGACTGTAATAATATCACCATCAGCAGCAATCAACCCAATCTCAAAAATTAATTCTCCATTACTATTAAATTCACCTGAAATCATATTTTGCCACAGGCTCCAGTTTCATTTATTCTCATCATTAGTCGCAAAGTATGTCCAAATTTATCCTTAGCCTTTTGTCGAGCAATTGTTTCATCTGCATCAATTACATAATCCCCACTTTCTGGTTCAATCACAATAAACCAATCGTAATGTTCTTTAATTAATTCTGGTTTAACTCTTTCAAATATCTCCTGACAACGCTGATTAAACTTTTCACCTTCAACCTGACGAAGTGCTTTTTCTTCTGGAGATAATTGACGTTCTGGAAATACTCTTCCCCGACGCGGAGTTTGATTTTTAGATAGCTGAGTCATTTTTTGTTACTCTCAATAAACAGCCAATGTTTATTTGTTATTATAAATCAGATTAAGCTCATGTACGTTGTTGCGCTTCAGCGCTCTTATCCTAGTTTTAATAGCGCTAAAGCACAACAACATACATAAATGTCAGAAAATACCAAAGATGTAGCTATCCTTCAGGGAAAAGATCTGTTAGCTTTTTAAAATGCTGATTGCTTGGGAAAATTCTCAGGACGATCGCATTTCACCACAATTTTAGGAAAAAGCATGGAAACACTCAAAGGAAGAGATTTATTAAGCCTAGCAGACCTAACTTCAGAAGAACTACTTCAACTTTTGGATCTCGCTACACAAATGAAAGCCAAAAAAGTCAATATTCGCTGTAACAAAGTTCTGGGATTACTCTTTTCTAAAGCTTCCACTAGAACTAGGGTAAGTTTTACTGTGGCGATGTACCAACTGGGGGGACAAGTAATTGACCTTAATCCTAATGTTACCCAAGTTAGTCGCGGTGAACCATTACAAGATACTGCAAGAGTTTTGGATCGGTATTTGGATATTTTAGCAATCAGAACCTTTGAACAAAAGGATTTACAAACTTTTGCTGATTATGCCAAAATTCCGGTAATTAATGCTTTAACTGACCTAGAACATCCCTGTCAAGTTTTGGCAGATTTATTAACCGCCAAAGAATGTTTTGGTCAGCTAAAAGGGTTAACTTTGACTTACCTTGGTGATGGGAATAATATGGCTAATTCCCTAATGTTGGGTTGTGCGATGGTAGGAATGAATGTGAGAATTGCTTCCCCAATAGATTATCAACCAGATTCAAATATAATAGAAAAAGCTAAGGCAATAGCAGGCGATCGCACTGAAGTCACAATTACAACCGATCCGATTACTGCTACTAAAGGTGCAAATGTGGTGTACACAGATGTTTGGGCTAGTATGGGTCAAGAAGCTGAAGCTGATAATAGAATTCCCATTTTTCAACCTTATCAAGTTAACGAACAATTGATGAGTTTGGCTGATAAAGATGCCATTGTTTTACATTGTTTACCTGCTCATCGTGGCGAAGAAATTACAGATGAAGTGATGGAAGGTTCACAGTCTAGACTTTGGGATCAAGCAGAAAATCGAATGCACGCCCAAAAAGCTTTATTAGCTAGTTTACTCGGTGCAGATTAATTCCATCCGTAGGGTGCGTTAGGGAAATGTAACGCACCATTACTCCATATTTAGTGTTGTCGTCTAACTCTTGAATTATTCAAAGCAAAAAAACTGAGACATATTCAGGATAAATGCTGAGATTTTTCTCCCAAATTTTTATTCAACCTATATCCTTTTTTATAAAATACTGGACAAAAAGGGGTTTTTAATAGTACGAATGTTCTAGAAGATAAATTTTTGAGTGATGAATCGATCGCTCATAACAGATCAAAAACTACCTAGAACACATTAGCGAAATTTTACTATGGAAACCCTCACAGGAGCTCAACAAGAACTTTACGACTGGTTAGTGGAATACATCAATCAGCATCATTATGCGCCGTCAATTAGGCAAATGATGCGAGCGATGAATTTAAAATCACCAGCACCCGTGCAAAGTCGGTTAGATCATTTGCGAGAAAAAGGATATATTACCTGGACAGATGGCAAAGCTCGGACTTATAGAATTTTGCGATCGCAAATAGAAACCGAACCTAGTAGTAGCGTACCGATTTTAGGCGCGATCGCCGCAGGTTGCATGGTAGAACCTTACACCGATTCAGTAGAAAAATTCGACTTTGCCAACGCATTACCACCAAAAACTTTTGCTTTAAGGGTAATGGGAGACAGCATGATCGAAGATCATATTGCTGATGGTGATTTAGTAATTTTGTGTCCCGTCGTTGAACCCGACACAGTGAAGAATGGCACAATTGTAGCGGCGAGAGTGGAAGGACATGGTACCACTTTAAAACGCTTTTACCGCAAAAGCGATCGCGTCATCCTCAAACCCGCTAACGCCAAATATCAACCTATCGAAGCACCAGCACAAGAAGTCCAACTCCAAGGAACATTGGTCGGCGTTTGGCGCAATTATTAGGGGCTGAGGGGTTCTAGGGGCAAAAGGTAAAAATTCCCCTAGTCCCCTTGTCCCCTATCTTTAAGAGTTTTTAAGCTCATTTCATTTCTTTTCTTGGTAGCCAGTTTTCATCGAGTAGCTCATCAAGTGTGTAAGGGCATTCTGGGGGGAACTCGACAGAGTTTTGAGTTTTTATCTTTACAGCTTTAAGTGCTTTCTGATAGATACGTTCTAATTCTTTTTCTAGGTAATTACGAAGTGTAGTTGTCAATCTTTCATTCAATTCAGAGCGGAAATTATAAATCTCTTCCTGCCAATGAACGGTATTATTATCGAATTCGCTTGTCCAATATTGCAGTAGTAGTAAATGCCGTAGCAACTGATTCAAAAAACTAACTACGGCGTGTTTTTTCTCACTCCCCAAATCTTCTAATTCCTCAATTAAATTTTCTAAATCTAAAGCCTTAAATTGCTTATTCTTTAGTAGTTCTATAGTTGATTCTAACCACAGATAATCATCTGTTTCATAAAGATTTTTTAAATCGATAACGCTCATGGAGCCTCCCTGTTCTACTAATTAAGATGCCTTTCTTTGGGGGACTAATTTTTTCTTTTAGCCTTTTAATTTGACTTAATTTTCTCCCTCACAGTATTGATAATTAGCGATCGCAAAAATACGATCCTCTTCTTAAGTTTGTTTTACTCACATCGTACCTGATTTTATCCCAATAACCTGGAATATACAGGGTAAATTTCCTGCATATCTCAAGTTATCGATATACACTAAAGAAGTGTTGAGCATCATCCTAACTACCTCCCCAGTCCCTTTTTGTGCGAAGATGGCTCAAAGTTTAGAGCTTACTAGAGTTTATTGTGGAAACAGTTTCATCTTTTCTGAAAGTTTTTCAGAGTCGCAAAATGGCGGCTCTTTTGTTATTGGGATTTTCTTCTGGGTTGCCCTTTTTATTACCGAGAAGCAATCTGCAAGCTTGGATGACTTTAGAAAAAGTTGATTTAGGTGCGATCGGGTTGTTTGGTTTGGTAAATTTGCCCTATTCGCTGAAGTTTTTGTGGTCGCCCATACTCGATCGCTATGTACCACCATTTTTAGGGCGGAGACGTGGTTGGTTGGCAATTACTCAAGTAGCTTTAATTTTAGCGATCGCTGCCCTCTACTTCCAAAAACCCAGTCAAGCTTTACAACTTCTCGCCGTTAACGCTGTATTAATAGCCTTTTTCGGTGCTACCCAAGACATTGCTGCTGACGCTTACCGCACCGACGTTTTAGAAAAACTGGAAATGGGCGCAGGTGCAGCCGTTTTCGTTTTAGGTTATCGTCTCGCCCTTTTAGCCACAGGTTCGATCGCTTTTATTCTCGCTGATAGCATCCCTTGGCCTTCCGTTTTTCTGTTCATGTCCCTCCTCATGCTCATCGGTGTAGTCGCCTCATTCTTTGCGCCAGAGCCAGCAGAAGACGAAAATCGACCCGAATCTTTAAGAGAAGCAGTTGTTTTACCTTTTGGCGATTTTTTCTCTCGAAATGGCTTACTTTTAGGATTTGTAATTCTACTGTTCGTCGTCCTTTACAGTCTTGGTGACGCATTCCTCAGCAGTCTTTCCACTCCCTTTTTAATTAAAACTGGTTTTGCTCAAAAAGAAATTGGCGCAATTCGTGGGGGAATGGGTTTAATCGCCACGATTGTCGGAACATTAACCGGAGGTGCAATTCTCAGTAAAATTGGGATTAATCGCTCTTTGTGGATATTTGGCTTACTGCAAGCTTTAAGTAATATCGGTTATTTCGTCCTCGCGCAAGCCGGAAAAAATTATCCGCTTTTAGTGTTGAGTATTAATGTAGAAAACTTTTGTGGAGGACTTGCAGCAGCGGGTTTTGTGGCTTTTTTAATGAGTCTTTGTAACCAGCGTTTTTCTGCTACTCAATACGCTTTGCTCACTAGTTTTATGGCTGTCAGTCGAGACCTTTTGGTTGCTCCTTCCGGCTTTTTAGCAGCAAAAACAGGTTGGCCTTTATTTTTCCTAATCAGTATTTTCGCCGCTTTACCAGGATTAGCGCTTTTACCTATTGTCGCTCCTTGGAATCCTCGACTTCAACCGATGCCCAGACCTGGATTAGATGAAAGAGAAGATTTTGAAATCTAGTTGTAAACTGTAATATAGAGACTGAAAAAGTTTTCTGAAACCAATTTTTTTACTCAAACTAGGCAATTCTAACTATGGCTATTTTTCGTCAATATGTTGCTCCTTTTTTGATTTTGTTGGTGTTTTTAGTGGCTTTACTAGCAGTGAGTTCGCGCATCTTTTTACCTGCGGATATGGCAGCACCCGCACCAACTGAAGAAGTAACTTCTGCTTCCTAAATGAGCTACAAATTACCAGCGAACTATCAATTTGTTACTGGTTCAAGTTTAGACCGGGCTACTTTGGTCAAGTTTATGCAAAAAACTTACCAAGAACTGTTTCCTCAACAGAATTTCTCTCATTTAGCTGTTACAGTTGAGAAGTATTTTTCTGCCCAAACTCCGGTTTGGTGGGTAGAAGAAAAGTTGGAAAATAGTACTGCAATTAAAGTTGGTTGTTTGTGGGTTGGTAATGGAATCGATCAGGTAAATGCCGATCGCCACGCTCACATTTTTCTCCTTTATGTTGCTCCCGAACATCGTCGCCAAGGTATTGGGAAAAGTTTAATGCAATTGGGCGAAGATTGGGCAAAAAGTCGGGGCGATCGGCAAATCAGTCTTCAAGTTTTTCAATCCAATCAGCCAGCAATTAATCTCTACCAACAATTAGGTTATCAAGTCCAATCTCTTTCAATGGTAAAGTATATTTAGGGGCGATTCATGAATCGCCCCTACCCAAATCACCAATCACCAATCCCTAACCTAATCATTTTCCCCTCTTAGCTCTAAATCAACACGCCAACGTTTACCACAATTTTTGCAAGTATATTTTTGCTGACCGTTAGTGTATCCCTTTTCTTTAACTTTATTAGAACGACATTTAGGACAAACTACTTCTGCAATTAACCAGCCTTTACCAGATGATTTTTTAGTAGTTGTTGGTTCAGGAGTTGACACATTTTCGGATACTTCTGTAAGCAAGTCAGCAACATTTTTAAGCTGTTCTGTTACTGTTTCTTGAACAGGGAAAATTTTCCCTACTTCAGTAATAACAGGTTCTTCAATAATTGCTTGGCTCAATATTTCCGGCTGAACAACTTCTGATGTTTCTGTTTCTACTAAAGCAACTGTTGTCGCTAATGTACAAACTTCTACTAATTCTGGAGTAGTTTCTATAGCAGAATTTTCGCTGTTCAAAGGTGTTACTAATAACTCCTCTGAATGTGGGGTTTCTAATACTGGAAGAATTGAGTTTTCCGGTAATTTTATTTCTGCTAAGGCTATTTGTTCAACTGGCAATTTGCCATTGGTTGAAGTTTCTGGTAAATGATTTGCTGCTACTTCAACCTCAGCAGTTTCTTGGGGAGTGACTGGAGTCGGAGGAATCCAATTGGGATCGGGTGCGGGAATTTTGGGCAGAATGATTATTGGTTTTTTTGGTTGAGTTCTTGTGTTGTGGTTTAATCGACTGATGCGATCGCCTATATTTTCCTGAATGCTATAAGTAACTGGCAAAACTGTTTGCTTAGAAACCGCTTTTTTCACCAAAGCTGCAATATGTTCCGATGGATCGGGAGGTGGGCCAAAATTTTCTTCCTCTTTGGCAGGCGATGATACTTTTGTCGCTGGAAAATGCGATACTGATGAAGGTAAGCTATAATGATTTTCCTTTGATTCTGTTAACTCAGGTTTCGGCAAAGGGGGAACGAATTTGATTGCACGTGCTAAACGTCGATATGGTTCTAGGTGATCTGTCACATTCTGCTCCTGATGTCTAAGAGTTGCTCTTTAATTTAGTCTTAATGTAGTCCAATATACTAAAATAAGGATCTAAACTTGAAAAAAACGTTATGATTTCAGGTTTAAACTTAGTCTTAAGATTAATTACAGTTGCTTAGTGTTTATCTCTAAAAGTAGGGAAAAATGACAAATTGCTTCTTTCTGCCTCTCTACAATCAACAACAGATAGATTTTTCGATCGCTAACCTGAGTGACAGACTGATGGCATCAGGTCTGATAAGGTAATTTACAGCTATGTATGATGACGACGACCTGACCTTACTTGACCCAGAAGCCGATCTGCAAAGTCCCTTGGATCGGCTAGAACCGCTTGACGAGGAAGAGGTTGCTAAACCCGATCCAGAGGCAATGTTGGCGCTGTTGAATGCGCCGGAAACACACCAAAGAATGGTGGCAACCAGAGCTTTTTGTGAGTTACAAGATCGACGGGCTATTCCCCATTTAATTCGCTTGTTGACTGATGCTTGTCCGTTGGTGCGGGTAAGTGCTGCTTATGCTTTGGGACGTAACCCTAGTGGTGATGCGGTAGAACCGCTGATTAACCAGTTAAACCGAGATTGGAATGGTTATGTCCGTAAAGGTATCGTTTGGGCGTTGGGGAACTGTCGCGATCGCCGTTCTGTCGCCCCGCTGACTGATGCTTTACGAACCGATATTTCGGCTGTACGTTTATGGGCAGCTAGTTCTTTGGCACAAATGGCTGAGTTGGGCTATGAAGCTGTAGTCGCTTCCATTCCTCCGTTGATTGAAGCTTTGATTCAAGATCCAATTGCAGCGGTGCGGAGTAACTGTGCTTGGTCTTTGGGGCAACTTTGTCGGGAATTACCATCAAATGTAGTTTATGCTGGTGCGATCGATGCTCTGATTCTAGTGATGGAAGAAGACGCTGATATGGGAGTCAGAGAAGACGCGAAAGCTTCTCTGTTACGAGTTGGCGACCCTCGCGGATTACAAGTGATTGAAAAAATGGGTCAAGAAGGGTTGCTCTAACTTCCGGCTCTCCCGTACTTGTGGTGGAAAACTCTGGTTTTAGGGACTGGGGACTGGGGACTGGGGACTGGGGACTGGGAAACCTTGTGGAGTAAGCACTTTGCTAATTAATTAGGTTTACTTATCACCATGAGTACGGGAGAGCCTAACTTCCTTGGAGGATTTTGATTTTAGCCATAATCCTGGTTTTGAGTACTGGGATTTGATGCAAATTCGATGTATTGACTGTCTAGTAAAAAGTTGCCTCTGGCGAAGCGCACGCCCCAATAACCTCCGGGACGGCGATCGATCACTATTCCTTCTTCACCTAACTTAATCACATCTGGTGGACGCAGCATCGGCATCGGTTCGGCTGTTTTCACGTAAGGTGGTAATGCTACGACTCGGACTTTTGCGCCAATGGGAAATTCTTTGCTCATTTTGAATGTCAGAAGTTTAGATTTTACTGAATATGATATTTAGATCCCCGACTTCTTCAAGAAGTCGGGGATTTGATCAGCAGTTAAGGTGCTTGCCAAATTTTTTGATGATATTTTTCTAGATCGGCGTAAGGATCTTCAGTTGGGTGTGAGTGGTCGTGACTGTGGTGATGATGGTGATGATGGTGAGAATGTCCGCGATCGTGGCTATGTCCATTGCCGTTTTTACTAACAGCAGCAAGGCGAAATTTACACATTTCACAGTTCATTTGTACTTCGCCTAATTGGGTTTCAATTTCCCGTTCTCGCATTACTTGAAACAGTTGGGGATGAATGCCCATTTCTGGCAAACAAGTCATTTCTATTTCGGGAAATTGGGCTTGTTGTTGGGCGGTAATGTCGAAAATCTTTTTTACTAAAAGTCCGGTAAAGAGGAAGTAAGGTAAAACGATAATTCGCTTGGGTTGATAAAGTCTGGCGCGACGAAATCCTTCTTCTAAACGGGGGTGGGTAATGCCGATAAAACAGGTTTCTACTGTGGAATAACCGCTGCCTTCCCAAAGGATTCGTGCTAGTTTGTAAACGTCGCCGTTAGCGTCGGGGTCGCTGGAACCTCGCCCGACAAATAGTAAAACTGTTTCGGGTCTTGGATATTTTTCGTTGTCTAGTTGAGCTAGGCGCGATCGCCATATTTCCAATATATTCGGGGTAATTCCAAAGTGCCGACCGTAGTGAAATTTGAGTTGTGGATATTTAATTTTGGCGCGGTCTAACTCGTTGGTAATATCAAATTTGTTGTGACGGGCGGCAAATAATAAAATTGGTAAAACTGAAAATTCTGTGTAACCTTGCTCGATGCAGCGATCGATCCCTTCTTGAATTGTCGGGCCAGTTAATTCTAAAAAACATGGTACTACGGGGCGCGATCGATCTAACTCTTGATAAGCAGCTGCAAAATCTAAAAAACTCTGTCTTCCCTCTTCATCTTTAGTACCATGACCAATCATTAATAATGGTCTTTGTAGAGGTAATCTGGGAAATTCTAAATTCGTTAAGGTAGTCAAAGTCGATAAATTTACGGTAGGCATCAATTAATTATCCTTTCTCCTGTGCGACGCAGGAAATTAAAGTGAACGTTAACAAGTAGGTGTTCTGGCTAACGATAAGACAAAGACAGCTGATGACTGCCTATTCTATACGCTTACAGCTGCGGCACAGCCCCGGACTTACACCGGAGTTTCCCTACTTTGCTAGATTTAGCGTGCTTTGATATCTTAACTGATTCAATGGTTTAGTGAAATGGGGGGGTAGAGGATTTTTTGGCAGTACCGCTATTTAAGCTTACAATGAATTATGAGCAATTAGTTACTTTTTTCAAGTAAATCTTATATAGAAAACTAGATAATTGTCAACAAAAAACTATGTTTAGAAAACTGCGCGGCGGATTACTAGTAGGGATTGGTTATATGCTTTCTCCCCTGTCTTGGTGGAATGATTTATTTTTCAATTTACCCATCTCTCTATTATTTGGTTATTTGGTTGGTTGGTTAAATGCTGACTGGTTTTTACCGGGTACAATTGTGGGTTACTGGCTCTCTAATGTACTAGGAATTTTGATGATGCAGGTTGGTGCAATGGATATGTTTTTAGCAGGAGAAAAGCGAAATGTAAAGCGCGATGTATTGATTGGACTTGGTGGTTCAACGCTTTACACTTTAGTAATTGCGGCGCTAGTTTATTTTCATTTAGTAGAAGTACCAGCTTTTTTGATGAATCATTAAAACAGTAATGTATAAGTAGTAGGAACTCCATTACTACTACTTATACTTGCTACTAATTAGAATTAGAAGAGCGAGTCTTTTTCGATCGCTTTATGAAAAAATCAACTAAGGTCAAATTCCCAAGGTCTACTGATGATTTCTTCATAACAAACTTGCGGGGGGAAGCTAGGAGCAAATATGCAGGCACAAGCCATAGCGTAATAAGAATTTGTGTGAGAGACAACCAATATTCCCTCAGTTTGAGGATTATATTGTTCGATCAATTCTTGTGCTCCCACAAACTTAATTGCTGGATCGTCATGCAGCATTAAGCCCATTGGTAATTCTATGGCACCGGAAACTTCTTTTACATTGGGTAGATTAACAATCACTAAACAGCGACCATGTTCTAACCAACCTTGATAGGCCAGCGCACCTAACATAATATCTTTAGATTGAACTAAAAGTTCTCCGCATATTTGCAATCCCAGTAAAATTTCCTCTTTTAAGGAATCTAACTGTAAATTTTGCTTCCGGGGATGATTGTATTCATAGTTCATAATCAACAAGGTAACTTGATTAGTTTAACTCCAAGTTAAAGCAAGTAAAACTATGTTGAATCTGTCAGTGGTGTTAAAACTAAATATTCCTTAAGAGGTGTGGTACGATCGCGATCGTCACTTATAAACCTGAAGCAATAACTATTGAGTGAAATGGTACAGTTTATGGGTTGGGATCGTCCCTTTGACTTACTTACCTAAGCTCAGCTATTATGATGAAAGAACAGGTGCGCCTTTAATTACATCCGATGGGCTGGTTTTAGGAACATTATGCGCGAGCCGAAAGTTTGCTAATTGCTCAATGTCAAGATATTACTGGGCGAAAGAATCCGTAAATCTTTAGATTTAAATGAAATTCTCAATACTACTGTAACGAAAGTCCATCGGTTACTGAAGAGCGATCGCATTTTGATTTTTCACTTTGAATCAGACTGGAATATTGATTATTTTATACTTTTTTTTATCCAAGCTATCGTAGCGTCACCAATGTATAGAATGCACCCTGAATCCAATTAGCAAATTCTTTCAAAGCAGTATACCAAATAGGTATATATTAAGCGCAGGATTTCTAAAGGTTTACCGATGAAATCCTCTTTTTGTTTCGTAAATTCCTCCCAAGCTTCATGCTCTACCAGACGTGATAAGGAACGCCAAACTCCAGCTTTTTTAAGAGTTTCACTTTCCACAATTCCGGTAACAACTACTATAGCTCCTTCTTGTTCTGGTAATTTACATTGGTCTAACTCTTCAGCAAGTTTCTTTCTCATTTCTTGGGTATTTTTGCCGATTTTCCTGGTCGAATCTGGCAATTTTTCCTCTGCTTTTCTGGCAAAACTCAGTTCTTTGATTTGCGTCCATAAAACTTTAAAACCTAGTTCATCATTATCATCATCAACAATCGATCGATCGATGATTTTCAAAAAATCTTGCTCTCTTCGTAAAGCACAAGCCGCAAGCTTCCGCACAAATGCTTCTTCAGCAACTTGAGCAATCCAAACTAAAGAATTAAAGATTTCTCGACCTTGAAAATCATATCTTTGGCTAGTTCTTAACCCAAAAACTAGTAAAATTAACTCTCCTCCTGTTCTTGATATGATAATTGACGGAGCATTTTTTTGCCTTAGTCTATCAATCGAATAAAGTAAAGAAGGTTTAATTTGTTTGTTATCATCGCGCACCCAGGTATAGTCATGATTAGGATAAACTCCGCAACTCTGGACATATATCTGCATTCTAATCTCCTTCATTTATTCACGTTTAACCATCCTTCTTCGTCCTGTAAAATTGCAAAACCCTCTGTTGTTTTACAATTTTCTGCGAATTCGATCGCTGCTTCTCTAAAAGCATGATCCTCAAAAATATCTCCTAACATTTTGCGGAGATATTTCCAAAGTACGAATCGCTGCTCTAAATGAATATTGAGCAGAAATCTTAATAAATAGCGCAATGGCTGTTCGCAATCTATTGGTTGATACTTAGGTGTGTTAGTTTTCCGAAAATAAAAGTGGGGATAGTATTGGTTATTGTAACTTCTGACATCTATTCGCGAAAATTCTACATTTCCTAATGTTTGAATCGGCGTAACAACTACAGCTACATGAGAACGTAAATCCGGCTTATCAAAAAACTCAATCAAATAACTGTATCCTTTTTGCACACTCTTGAGTAAATCTGTTGGACATTGGCGCATATACTTTTCACATTTAATCGGAACAAAAATCACCAATCTTGGTTCCTTCAAATTTTGATAGGACGTTTTAAAATAATCCGTTACAAGATTAGGTTTGTTAATTAAATCATGCCAACGTCCTTCTTCTTCCATCAGCGCAGGCGCATCAACAGCAACTAGTACAATTCCGCACTCATCTAACAGTTTTTTTACTGATTCCATATCCGAGGTTAAATCCTTACCTGGAAAATCAATAAAAAAAAGTTTTACTGTTGCATCCATACCCGTTTTAGCCAAACTAAACTCAAAGTCTTGAGGTTCTGTAGTACCTTTAATTCCTCCTACTACTTCCAGTTCATTTTGGGTATCAAAACAGCTTTTTAGATCGGATCTTTTATCTTGCAGAATTAACGAAGTTTTTAATTCTGGTCGCAGAATCAAAGAAGTTTTCTGGGTTGTTCTATCAAACTGTTCGGACATGGCAGTTAAAAGACTGGTTTTTCCCACTCCTCTAGGGCCAAATACAGTAATTTTAATCTTTCTTGGCCCTTCTAAAGGTTTTTTGAACAGTCTTTTGGCTGATTGGAAGAAGTCCTGATTTTGAGGAGCATTCATTTTAATTACCCTTATTTTTTTAGAATTGTAGTTTAGAAATCTGGCTCTAATTTGATTGCTTCTTCTACACGCTTGACTAAACTTAGCCATTTTTGGTGTAGATAAGCGTTGTCAGTTAATGTCTTAAATTCAGATGACCAGACTTTTGTTCGCTCTGTTTGAAGAAAAATTAACCATCCATCTTTTACGCCTTCTGCACGCAGTACGCGATCGACAAATTCCTCTACAATTGCGTAAGCTGCTTGACTTGGCTCGTTCAGTAATTCATTCAAAGCTTGTTTACAATCATATAAAACCTCATCATAAAGAGTTTTAATAAAGTTATAAACTTGCTTAGCAGAGAAAGGTTGTGACAATTGGGGAGCTTTATCAGGCATTAACCTATCTAATTGTTTCCGAATTCGGTGCTGCATAACTTCTCGATAAGAAAGATTAAATTCCGAGAGAATTTCAAACCCTAATTTAATGTTTTGTAGTTTCTCACTTTCTATTGAGTTACCTTCATATTTAGCTAAAGTATTAGCAATCATCTGAATTAACTCTGCACCCTGAGCTTCGGTTCCGATTAGTTTTCCTAAACATCCTTCTTCTGCCAATACTTTTGCTACCTTTGATTTAATATCTCCCACGTATAGCTTCAATCCTCTGTCTATGGTAAGAAATTGTTGGGAGATGTAAGTTCGCACGTTATTTAAACAAGTATTGTAAGCAGCTTGATAGCCTCCAAGATTAGCACGTAATCTTTCGATTTCTTCGATCGCGGGAATTCCCGGATGCTCCTGACAGTTTTGCACGACATGATTCACCAGTTCGCTAAACTGAGAATTGGGAACATCCCTTTCTACCGCTAGACTATCCAATAAACTCTCTAAGCCAACAGAAAGGTTATTCCACAGTTTATTAAATAAATTGATAAAAACGGGGAACCAAACATCATGAACCTCTGCTTGTCCAAAAGCACTTTTCGCTTTCTTAATTAACTCTTTAAGCTTATCCTGAAGTTGATTAAGACTACGCCGACGAGCCGAAGCATACTCTTGATCCAGATCGCTCATAGAATTAGCAAGATAATTAAGAATGCGATCGAGAATTTTATTATTTACTTCCTCAGTGTTTTGGCAATTGGCAATCACACAATCTACTACTTTAATGTTGACATCTTGGATTGTATTTTGCAGATATTCGCAGTTTTTCAAGTTATCATTTGCAGGTGATTGACCAACTATTCGATTCAAAATCATAAAAGACCATTTTTCTATGGGTAACTCCGTCAAAGCATTGCGAACTTTGTCGTATAACCCGATATGATTGTCGATATCCCAATATGCGCCTGTTGGGTTTGGTAGGCGTATAAAGAGGACAAAATCAACTTCTTCGCCGAGTGCTTTAATTAGTCTTTGTTCGTCACCGACAGTGGTATCACCCAAACCAGGCATATCAACTAAAGCGATTTGTCCCACATCAGATTGCGGAAAATTACAAGTGACTCTGGCTTCTCGCACTGCTACATAATTGTAGATTGGCTCCCCAGAAGAATCATGTTGTGCTACGTATTCTCGAATATCTGATTTGCAAATTACTCTAGGTGAAGGAGCTTGTAACAAATGGCGATAGTGCTTCAGATTTTTTTGATATTCTTGTAGCTTTTTGTATTTTGATTCATATTCAGAAATGTTTTTTAAGCGATCGGGTAAAGGTGGAATAGAGCCTGGTTTAGCAAACTCATCTAGTGTGAGAGGACAGTTACCTAAAGAAAGTTCTGTATAATACAGTGCAATTACTTCATTGAGAAATGAATTTTCTGTATAAAACCAAATTTCGCCATAAGTTTCTGCACTAGAAAGATATTCTAGAGAATTTCCATGCCGAATATTTACTTTTACTCCGGTGCAATGCTGGCGATCGCTTGTGGGTATCTCTTCTGATGAAAGGCCAGATATACTTTTTAGTAGAGTACTCTTGCCTTCTCTTGCTTTCCCGACGACACCAATGTTGAGCGTGTCACGAGAAAAGCGTTTTCTTAGTTTATCAAGACCTATTATTTCTGACTCAATATCAGAGAGCATGGCTGGTATATCAGTTTTTGCCAGCCGTTCCAATTGCCAGAGGATACTTTTATCAACTATCTGTTCGAGAAGCTGCTCGCTATGACTTTTCAAGTCACCTACTACTTTTTCATAAAAGCTGAGATTGGCGATCGCAGCTTCTATTTTATGACCGTAGGATTTTCTGTTTTCAATGATTTTCGCAATTTGCGTTGCTCTCAATGTAAGCATTGATACTGATGCTGATAAGACTAATGAACGATCGACTTTGAGTAATCATTAAGTTATCATGCCACTAATTAAGATGTAAATATTTTAAATTTTCTCAATATTAGAATTCGATCGTATCTTCGCTTTACTGATTTATATACACTATAACAGAATAATAATATTTGTACACACTTAAAAAATAAGTTGATTTTTATACTAATTTTTTCTTGGCGATTTTCAACCAAACTGAAGCTAATCATTTGCGGTAAAACCTTTAAAATATGGATTTCACCAAAATATTTTTATTTCGTAATAGGTGACTTATTTGTAAAAATTTATTCTACTGTATCTACTCTAAAATACTTTTTTGCTAACACTTTTAATTCAAATTCAATCAATTAGCTTTATATTATGTTCAGAAAATGTAGATTGATGAGCTTCCCCAAACTAATCGTTACTTGAACAAATTAAACTATATAGTAATTTAATATACTGAACCATAACTGGATGTAGAGTAAGAATTTTTTCTGATAGCCTCAATCAGCCGGAAAATCTGCCGCCAAAGGAGCAGTATTAGCATTAAATTCAGCAGCAAAAAACTCTACTGAGATCTTGCACCAGGGGAGGCAGAGCCTCCCAGATCCTCGTTCCCAGGTTGAACCTGGGAACGAAAAATGGATCGTAAGGTTTAGTGCTAAAAACTGCTACTCTCATGGGGATTGGGGATTGGGGACTGGGGATTGGGGACTGGGGACTGGGGACTGGGGATTGGGGACTGGGGATTGGGGTTAGGGAAGATCTCCCCATCTCCCCATCCCCCCATCCCCCCATCCCCCCATCCCCCCATCCCCCCATCTCCCCATCTCCCCATCTCTCCTACGCTGGCTGAAGAGCCTTTTCCTTAGCTGCCATTGCCAGGATTAGGTCAACCATTCTGCTGGAATAACCCCATTCGTTGTCGTACCAAGCAACTACTTTGAAGAAATTTGAGTTTAATTCAATTCCGGCACCTGCATCGAAAATGCTGGAATGTGGATCTGTGGTAAAGTCGCTGGAGACTACATCATCTTCCGTGTAACCCAAAATTCCTTTGAGTTCGTTTTCCGATGCTGCCTTCATAACTTCACAGATTTCTTTGTAGCTGGTGGCTTTTTCAGTTTTGAAAGTTAAGTCAACCGCTGAAACGTCGGGGGTGGGTACGCGGAAAGCCATGCCTGTGAGTTTGCCTTTCAGTTCTGGAATCGCTAAAGTAACAGCTTTAGCAGCACCTGTGGAAGCGGGGATGATATTTTGGGAAGCACCACGTCCACCGCGAAAGTCTTTCTTGCTGGGTCCGTCAACTGTGGGCTGGGTGGCTGTCATAGCGTGAACTGTGGTCATTAAGCCTTCTGTAATGCCGAATTTATCGTTGAGAACTTTGGCGACGGGGGCTAAACAGTTGGTGGTGCAACTGGCGTTGGAAACGATGTTGTCTTTGGTGGGGTCGTATTTCTGATCGTTGACTCCCACTACAAAGGTAGGTACTTTATCGGGGTCTTTGGTGGGGGCGGAAATGACGACTTTTTTGGCACCTGCTGTGAGGTGTTTGGATGCGCCATCAAAGCTGGTAAATAGTCCGGTGGATTCAACTACGTACTCGATGCCCATTTGTCCCCAAGGTAATTCTTCGGGATTTTTGATGGATACGCAGGGGATAAACTTGCCGTTGACAACGATGCCGTCTTCTTTGGCTTCTACTGTGCCAGCGAAACGACCGTGTGTGGAGTCATATTTTAATAAGTAGGCGATCGCTTCTGGTGGTACAAGATCGTTAATACAAGCCATTTCAACTTCTGGATGATCGAGTCCGATGCGGAATACTAACCTTCCGATGCGACCAAATCCGTTAATTCCTACTTTAATAGCTGCCATGAAAATCTCCTTTTAATTCTGTGTCAATGAGTCTGACAATTTGGTTGTGAAGACTTGTTTATCAATCAGGCTGAAGTTACTCATTTACCTTCAACCTTATGTCAAGCGTTCAAACGCTTATCAAGATAATGCTTTCTGATCTGAAAGCGGCTTTTTTTTGGCAAAGTCTTAAGCTTTAGTCAGTAGGTAGATATCTAAAAAGTGAAAACTAAGGCTGGTTCTTCTGCCCACCCGATAAGAGTTACAGCTTTCTTGTGGGGTGGGCATCTTGCCCGCCTCATCCAAAGATAAGTTTTATCACTTATTTGGGTAAACGATATAACTGAGATCTTGCACCATTCTCAACAAGACTTGAAAAACCGGGTTTCTTTACGAAAAATCTGGGCTTTCAGATTTAGCTATTTGCAAGAAACCCGGTTTTTAGCCCTGGTGCAAGATCTGAGATAACGTCTCTGAATTAACAATTTGGACGTTAGTAATTCCGATGTTGTTGGTGAGTGCGATCGTTCTTTTCTTAGCTGCAATTCTCTCTTGGTTTTGGTTACGTTCCTACCAAAATAGTCAAACATAACAAGTTTTTGCACCAGTTTTACACTATTGTTGTTTATGCTGTGAATGTGATTAAAGCAAAAGACCTATTGTATGATTCATGATTCAGCTAAAGCGAATGACATCATCCAAAAAGAAGCGATCGTCAGCGGCGTTATTAACGCTGTGATTAACGGCATTATTGGTTGGTTCATGTTTCAGAGTCAAGCAACTGTGCCGATGACAGTAGATACGATTTCAGCACATGAAAAAACAGTTTTTTCATCAGGTGTAATGACTGCTTTTATGCTATCCCTGATTTTGGGTGCGATCGCCTTTTTTAACTTTGGCAAGAAAGCGAAAAACTTGCAATTAGCCCCGGTAGAATTGCTCGATCGACCTTTCTTCTTTTTTGGATTGAGAACTGTTTTGTTTTATTCTCTATTCGCTTTTGGCACGGCTGCATTAGTAGCATTATTTTGGCAAAAATTTCTCGGTACAATCTTAGTAACACCATTGATTGCAGCGATAATCCTTGGCTTGATTGCTGGTGTTGCAGCTTGGTTTATTAATGCAGCTGTAATGAAAGCAATCCTTCGTCCCGAATAGAGATTTGGCTGCAAAAATCAGCTTTTTTTGATTCCTGAATTAGATTAAAGGAGATTAGTAAATATGTCAGTAGTAGACGCATTTAAACTTGATGGACAGGTGGCAATTGTAACAGGTGGGGGAGCCGGAATAGGTCGGGGAATTGCAGAATTGTTTGCCCAAGCTGGGGCGGCAGTTGTTGTTAGTGACTTGAAAAAAGAAACAGCTGATGTAGTAGCAGAAAGAATTAATGCTAATGGGGGAAAAGCGCTCGCCGTTGCTTGCGATGTTACTAATGATGAAAACTTAGCAAATTTGGTGCAGGAGACGATCGACTCCTTTGGCAAAATTACTATTTTAGTTAACAACGCTGGAGGTGGTGGCCCAAAACCTTTTGATATGCCAATGGATACATTTATTTGGGCATATAAACTCAATGTTTTTTCAGTTTTTCACCTTTGTCAATTATGCGCCCCCCACATGGAAGCAGCGGGAGGCGGTGCAATTTTAAATATTTCCTCAATGGCAGGTGAAAACAAAAACATTAATATGGCTTCTTACAGTTCCTCAAAAGCAGCAGAAAGTCATTTAACTCGCAACATTGCCTTTGATTTAGGGCCAAAAAATATTCGCGTAAATGCGATCGCTCCCGGTGCAATTAAAACTGATGCTTTGGCAACTGTGCTCACACCAGAAGTTGAAAAAACCATGTTAAAGCATACACCTTTGGCACGTTTGGGACAACCAAATGATATTGCTTATGCCGCTTTGTTCTTCTGTTCTCCCGCTGCAAGTTGGGTAAGTGGACAAGTGCTCACCGTTAGCGGTGGTGGTTTGCAGGAACTGGATTAGAAATTTTGAATTTTGGATTTTGGAATACAAGGAGGTTCTATGACGTTTGATGCATTTCACGATTTTCGGATGGATGGTCATGTGGCGATCATCACGGGCGGTGCCCAAAACATTGGGGAAGCCATTGCTAAAACCTTTTCTGGCGCAGGAGCCAAGGTGATGATTGCCGACCTCAATGGCGAGAAGGCTCAAGCCACAGCAGCGGCTATTCAAGCTGAAACGGGTAATGACGTGTTGGGAATCGGCTGCAACGTCACCAGTGAGGAGGATATTCAAGCCTGTGTTGACCAAACCGTCAAAGCCTTTGGCGGGATTTCCACTCTGGTCAATAACGTTGGTTGGGGCAAAGCCTATGACGACCCCCTAGATGTTCCCATCGAAGACATGGTTGAAAGCTACAAGCTCAACACCCTGTCAGGGATGCGGATGACTGCCGCCTGCCGCCCTTACTTGCTTGAAGCTGAAAATGCCACCATTACCAACTCCGGTTCTCTGGTCGGTACGCTACCAGCCTTTGACTTCATTGCTTATTCCGCCGCAAAAGCCGCTCTCAATCACATGATGCTGGGTCTTGCCCACTATTTTGCTAAGGAAGTTCGCATCAATACGGTGTTAATTGGGACTGTCATTACTCCGGGCTATGCGGAGGCAGGGCTGGACGAAAAGGCTCAGTATGCCTTAGCTCATCCCGACAACCTGACCGGACGTGCTGGTAAACCGCAAGATATTGCGAACGCCTTTCTCTGGCTGGCATCCCCGGCTGGCTCCTGGGTAAGTGGTCAAACCTTGCAGGTCTCTGGTGGTGGCAAGCGGGTGCGCCTCAAGCCTGAATAAATCGTTGGAAGCGCAAAATGTAGGATTCAACTTATTAGCCAAGCCATTGCTGCTCAATTGAAATAATGACTATCACGCTCTACATTCTGCGACATGGGCAAACCGCTTACTCTGAAACAGGTGGTTACTGTGGCACACCTGCTAATGATCCGGGTTTAACGCCTGCAGGCATTGAGATGGCGAAAGTCTTTGCTCAAGTCTATGCTAACCTTCCCTGGACAGGCATTCTGGTGAGTCCTCTCCGCCGTACAATCGAAACCGCACAACCGATCTGCGACCAGACTGGAATTACCATGCAACTCAAACCTGAACTGCAAGAGATTGCTTATGGTCAGTGGGAAGGACTGCAACCAAGGGTTGTCAATTATAAATTTCATGATCAGTATGTGCGCTGGCTCACTGATCCCGCCTGGAATGCGCCACCGGGAGGCGAAAAAGCTGTCGATATTGCCCTACGTGTTTGGAAATTAATCCAGGAAATCGAGCAAACCTATGTGGATGGGAATATCCTGCTCGTCTCCCACAAAGCCACGATTCGGATTCTCCTGTGTGTGTTGTTGGGCATTGATGTGGGGCGTTATCGCGATCGCTTTGATATGCCAGTCAATGCTCTCAGTATCGTAGAGCTAGGTCATCATGGACCATTCTTTCGCATCATTGGCGATCGCAGTCATTTGCCCGAATCACTCCGTTCTTTACCCAGCACCTAATTCAGTTCCAACAGCCAAATTGGATCTGTTTTGCACTTAACTTTGGAACATGAAGTTCTAGATCATAGTTGTTGAGTCATCTCTATTAATGAAATTGGAGGAGAAATGGTCTCTCAGCCTGAAAAAACAAGTGCCAGCATCAGCTGTTTTGGCATTGCTCGATCCACGATCCAAGGAACACCTCTCAGTGACGAAGAAGTTAGCAAGATGGATGCTTTTTTGCGAGCTTCTCATTATCTCATGTTGGGAATGCTATATCTGAGAGAGAATCCGCTGTTAAAGGAACCCTTGAAACCTGAACACATTAAAAATCGTGTGCTAGGTCATTGGGGTTCGAGTGCTGGGCAGGGCTTTATTTACGCGCACTGCAACCGAGTTATTAAAAAGTATGACCTCAATGCGATTTATCTAAACGGGCCAGGTCATGGCGCACCCGGTGTTCTCGCTCCCTGTTATCTGGAGGGAACCTACTCGGAGGTTTATCCCGATAAGAGCGAAGACGAAGAGGGGATGCGGAAGTTCTTTAAGCAATTCTCTTTCCCCGGTGGAATTGGTAGTCACTGTACTCCTGAAACTCCAGGTTCGATTAATGAAGGAGGCGAGTTAGGCTACTGTATTTCTCATGCCTATGGAACGGTGTTTGACAATCCCGATCTGATTAGTTTCGCAGTACCAGGAGATGGGGAATCAGAAACAGGGCCTTTGGCGACCTCCTGGCACTCTAACAAGTTTCTCAACCCGATTACGGATGGGGCAGTACTGCCAATCCTTCATCTCAATGGCTATAAAATCAACAACCCGACGATTCTTTCGCGGATTAGCCATTCAGACTTAGAGCATCTATTCCTGGGCTATGGTTATCAGCCCTACTTCGTCGAAGGTTCCGATCTTCCCAGTATGCATCAAGCAATGGCAGCCACAATGGATCATTGCATTGAAGAAATTCGTCACATTCAGGAAGAGGCTCGCAGCAGTGGGGTGGCAAAATTCCAGCGCTTCCCCATGATTGTGCTGCGAACTCCCAAAGGGTGGACAGCCCCGGCGGAAATTGATGGACACAAGGTAGAAGGGTTCTGGCGGGCGCACCAGGTGCCGATGGCGGATGTGAAAACGAATCCGGCGCACCTGAGCAGATTGGAGTCCTGGCTGAAGAGTTATAAGCCGGAAGAACTGTTTGACTCAAACGGCAAACTGATCCCTGAATTGCGGGAACTCACTCCCACGGGAACCCGCCGCATGAGTGCCAACCCCCATGCTAATGGCGGACTGCTTTCCAAAGCACTACAAATGCCTGACTTTAAGCAATACGGCGTAGCAGTACAAAAACCTGGTCAAACCGATGTCGAAAATACCCGTCCACTCGGAGAATTTCTCAGAGACGTGATGCGGAATAACATGACCAACTTCCGCGTCTTTGGCCCCGATGAAAATACGTCCAACAAGCTTAATGCAATCTATGAGGTCAGCAAGAAGACCTGGCTGGCAGAATACCTGGAGGAAGATCTGGACGGGGGGGAACTCTCCCCCAATGGTCGGGTGATGGAAATGCTCAGTGAGCATACCCTGGAAGGATGGATGGAGGGATATATCCTCACTGGACGACACACTTTCTTCTCCACCTATGAGTCTTTTGTCCACGTCATAGACTCAATGGTGAACCAACATTGCAAGTGGATCGAGAAGTGCAATGAACTGTCCTGGCGAGCGCCTGTTCCTTCCTTAAATCTGCTGATTACCTCAACCGTATGGCGGCAGGACCATAATGGGTTTACTCACCAAGATCCAGGGTTTCTGGATGTGATGACAAACAAGAGTCCAGAAGTCACTCGCATTTATCTGCCTCCAGATGTTAACTGCTTGCTTTCAGTAACCAACACTTGTTTACAGGCGAAAAATGTAGTTAATGTCATCGTATCGGATAAGCAAAAGCACTTGCAGTATCTCGATATGGATGCGGCAGTTGTCCACTGTGCTAAGGGGATTGGCATTTGGGATTGGGCAAGTAATGATGCCGGTGCTGAACCGGACATCGTGTTGGCGGGTATTGGCGATGTGCCTACGATGGAAGCTCTGGCAGCGTCCGCCATCATGCGGGAACACTTCCCGGAAATTAAGATCCGCTTCATTAATGTGGTGGATTTGTTCAAGCTGATGCCCGAAGAAGAACACCCCCACGGTCTTTCTGCTAGAGAGTTCGATAGCCTGTTTACCCCAGATAAGCCTGTGATTGTTAACTTCCACGGTTATCCGTGGTTGATTCACAAGCTCACCTATCGTCGTTCTAACCAGCACCGTATCCATGTCCGGGGTTATAAAGAGCATGGCAATATCAACACTCCTCTGGAGTTAGCCATGTGTAACCAGATCGATCGCTTCAATATTGCGATCGACATCATTGACCGGATTCCTCAACTCCAAAACGCAGGTGCCAACCTGCGGGAGTGGCTGAAAAATCAGATTATCGAAAACTCTAACTATGCCTATGCCGAGGGTATCGATAAGCTTGAGATCCGCGAATGGAAGTGGCCCTATTGATTAAGTAACCCCTGAAAAAAGGGATAAGGGGAGAATTTGCTTTGCTCCTCTTATCCCCTGATTTATTAGGTACTCAGTCCCCTTTGTGGGCATGACGACTACTCGGCAGATTTGTGATTACCCGTTTAGTGATTTGCAACTAACAGGAAATTCCGATATGAAACCGTATCCCTTTGACGCTGTTTTGTTTGATATGGATGGAACGATTATCAACAACGTTCCACTCCATCAGCAGGTTTGGAAAGAGTTTACTCGTCTTCATGGGTTGAATCTTTCAGACGAAGAACTGAGCTATGCCAAGGGACGAAAAGCCATTGAGGTCGTTGCTCACTTCTTTGGTGAGGATTTAGGGCATGATGAAATTGCCCGTTTAACTGAAGAGCGTCAGATTTTGTATCGAGAACGGTTAGCAACAGCTGATACTGAGGTTTTGAGTCCAATTGCTGGGGTTGAAACCTACTTGATTTCCTTAAAAAATTTGGGCATACCATGTATTTTGGCGACGGATGCACCGCTGGCTAATGTGGAAGCCGTGTTCCAAAAGTTCAATTTCACTCCTTATTTTGAGGAGTTAGTTACCTCAGATCATATTAAGCATGGCAAACCCCATCCAGAAATTTTCTTGACAGCCGCTCAACGGGCTAGTGCGGCTCCCCAAGACTGTCTTGTAGCTGAAGATTCAGAAGCAGGAGTTGCCGCTGCGAAAGCAGCAGGATGTTCATGCTTGGCACTGGCTACCACGCAATCAGAAGCAGATCTAAAGCGACAGGGAGTTGATTTCATCGCTGTAGACTACTACAGCCTTCCGGCAGCGATCGCATTATAAATCGCTTTGAATTGTTATTCCTGTAAGAACTAGAAAACAGTTTGCTCGCATCAAGTTAGAAGTTAAGCTGTTACGCATTTAAAAGTCATATTGTAGGGTGCGTCAGGCTTTCAATTATTTGATTTCTCCTGCGCTAGTTGGGTAACAGGGATTGAACTCTTGGTAAATGGAGGCGGGATTTATAAGAGCAAAATGCCAACTGGTGATGATGAATAAGCCGTTAATCTGAGAGCTTTTAGAGGTACGTTGTTGGGCTTTAGCCCCACATTTAGTACTAAAGCACAACAACGTACTTGAAAATTACCAACTAGAGGTTTTTTATGAAACGAAGAACTGTTATTGTTAGTTTGCTGGCTTTTAATTTGACTTTGTTAGGATCGATCGCCCCCACACTAGCAAATGGATGGGAATATTTAGGAGAGCGAAGTGTTCGCTTAGTTACCGATCGCGATGTTATTCCTGTAAGAACTGGAAAACAGTTTGCTCGCATCAAGTTAGAAGTTAAAGAAACGGGTATTCAAATCTTCAATATGACCGTTACTTTACGCAATGGAAGAACTATCGATGTTCCTTTGCGGCAATACATTAGCAAAAATCAACAATCAAGAGTAATCGATCTCCCAGGTCGCGATCGATCTATCCGTTACGTCACTTTGATTTACAGATCTCGTCCAGGTTCAAACGAAAGAGCAATTGTCAAATTGTACGGCAAAACTCGGTAAATTCGGCTGCGAATTTTCACCTCTTAATTAGGAGTAATAAAATCATGACATTCAATCAAAGGTGAGGTAAAAACTATGGATATTCAACCAACTAATCCTGACTATTTTATTCCCAATCGATTTCAAGGAAAAACGATTTTAATTACGGGTGCGGCGACGGGAATTGGATCGGCTACAGCGATTAGAGCCGCCCGTGAAGGTGCTAATGTGGTTGGAGTTGACCGCAAGGAAAAAGAGCTAAATCAGACAATTAGCAAGATTAAAGGGGAAGGGCATAAAGCGATCGCAATTGTCGGGAATGTCGTGGAAACGGCGTTGTGCGATCGCATGATAGCAGAAGCCGTGAAAACCTTTGGTGGTATCGATCTGGCGCTGAATGCGGCTGGAGTGATGGATGGGGGAGATCCGGCTCAACCGCTGAATTTTGAAGGTCAACGGAATCTATTGCCTAATTCAATTCATCTGGCTACTGATGAATATTGGGATGCTGTGATTGCTACCAATACAACGGGTGTATTTAAGTCGATGCGCTCAGAACTGCGACAGATGTTAGCACAGGGTAAAGGTGGAGCGATCGTTAATATTGGTTCGATCGCAGGTTTAACCGGATTAGCCGGAAATCCCGCCTACGTTGCCAGTAAACACGGAGTTACAGGCTTAACGCGAAATGCCGCTCTAGATTATGCACCTTACGGGATTCGGATCAACTCAGTCAATATGGCAGCTACGGATACACCGATGGTAGCGAGAGCAGGTGAATTTGTGCAGGCAAGCAAAAAAGCTGGAGAGGGTGGCTCGATGGGTGGACTCAAAGTAAAGAGCATTTTGTCTGCTGCTGATTCCAAAAATCGTTCGGCTACCGTTTGGGAACAAGGGGCAATTATTCTCTTTCTCCTGTCTCAAGATGCTTCTAATTTAACGGGTTGTACTTATGCCACTGATGGTGGTTGGACGGCTTACTAAAGATAGTTTTTTGTAGAGATGTTGCATCCAACCTCTTTACTAGAAATCGATAACCGAATTTAATATTTTAGGAAATTACTTACCGTGTTTTTCAAATATCAAACTGCATCTAATTGGTTAAAAAAAATCCAGCTGCTTTTGTTAGGAATTGGCGCTAGTGCGATCGCCACTCTCCCCGCCAAAGCCGCAGAAAAAATTTATTTTCAATATGGCCCGATAGTTCAATCTTTGGAAGTTAGTTCCCTAGAAACTTTTGCAGAAACAGGCGTTGTTAGTCCAGATTTACAGTTTTACTTCAAATTTCTCAAAGCAGATAAAGAGGAACAGCAAAGATTTCAACAAGTACTTAAATCATCTATCAAAGTAAATCTGGTTCCAATCTCGCAATTTCTCTACACTCCCCTTGGAGAAAACTTTTTAAACCAGTTTGGTTCCTATATTCGTACAGACCCAAATATCAACGGCAAATATGCTCTCCGTGCAGCGATTATTTTAGCAGCTTCAGATCCCAAAGGTCTGTCTTTGTTGAATTTATTCCGCAAATACCCGACGGATATGTGGATCGATGTCCGATCTAGCTTAGAGTTATCCAAAGCAGCGGGCATTGTGGTTGAAGCAACGAAATATTTCACTAAAACTATTACTCAACTTTCTGAGGAGGAAGCGAAAAAAGAAGTAGCAACTAACTTTTCAGCTTTAGCTGATTTAAGGCAACTTGGAAATTTAGGAGTGCAGCAAAAACGTTGGCAGTTAAGAGATGAAAAGCGTAACCGATCGTTTTATGTAGACTTGTATCAACCCCAACGTTGGAGAAGCGGAAAAGCACCTGTAATTGTAATTTCTCATGGACTTGGATCTAGACCTGAAGATTTGGCGAAACGGGCAGAGTTTTTTGCCTCTCATGGCTATGTTATCGCGGTGCCTCAACATTCGGGAAGCGATATGATTCAGCTGCAAAATATGCACCAAGGATTATCCCGAAATGTGTTTTTTAGTCAGGATTTTATCGATGCTCCTTTAGATATTAGTTATGTTTTGGATGAATTAGAACGACGCAATCAAAGCGAATTTTCTGGGCGTTTAAATGTGCAATCTGTGGGAGTGATGGGGCATTCTTTTGGCGGTTATACTGTGTTAGCAGTGGCGGGTGCGACGATCGATTTTGCTCATTTGCAACAGACTTGTAATAATAATCTGGAATATCTTGACTTCTCGCTATTTATTCAATGTCGGGTATTAGATTTACCCCGTCAACCGTACAATTTAAGAGATCCAAGAGTAAAAGCAGTTTATGCTTTAAATCCAGTTAATTACGCTATTTTTGGTGCTAAAGGTTTGAGCCAAATCACGATTCCAACTATGCTGGAGGCGGGAACTCACGATCCAGCAACACCAGCTGTTTTTGAGCAAGTGCGATCGTTCAAAATGCTGACAACTCCCAACAAATATTTAGCACTTGTTGAAGGACAAGCTCATGTCGATTTCTCAGTTCTTGGTTCCGGGTTAATGCAACTTATTGAATCCGCTACTTATTTAACATTACCACCACCCGCTCTTTTAAATTCTTATAGTAATGCTTTAACGCTGGCATTTTTTGAAGTTTCGTTGCTCGATAATCCAACTTATCGACCATATTTACAAGCGACATACACGGAATATCTCAGTCGCGATCAGCAGTTTAAGGTGTTTTTCATTAGTGCTAAATCTGATGCAGGATTGGGGGAAGCGAGTCGGGAGTTTCGAGCGAAACTTTAGGGCATTAAACTTCTGTAAAAATCCAGAAAACTCTATATTCATCTGGGGTTAAAATTTTTCTTGATAATGAACCGCAGAGGACGCAGAGGACGCAGAGGAAAGAGAAAGAAGAGGAGTTAGTTAACTTGGATTTGGGATAAAAGTGTGAGGTTTATTTCGATGGTTCGTTGTTTGCTCTGGTATCGTTATTTTCTGGGGTTTATTTCAATCTCAACTTTGTCTGTTTTGGGTTTTGCTTCAGTAGGTTTTGCACAAGTAACACCTACAGTTAACAACAATAATCAGGTTATTTTTACTCGTGCAATTGATCTTTTGGAGCAGCAAACTTCGGCAGAAGGTGAACAGAAAATTACGCTAGAGGAGCTTTCGATATTCGATCGCCTCCAATCAACAAATCAAGTTTCTCAGCAAACAGAATCTTCGCCAACTAACTCTTACGATCCAAATGCGGGGATTCTGATTCCCCCAAGAGTAGCAGAGGGAAGTGCGATCGAACGAGTTTATATTCACCTGAAAAATCCCACAAACGATCCCGCAAAAAATCAGCAGTTACAACAACAAATAACTGAGACTTTTGCGATTCGTGCTGGTAGCAGCTTTAGTCCGCTATTTGCTCAAAAAGCTACTAATCAAGTCCAACAATTAGCTTTTATTGAATCGGCAGAATACCGAGTTTACCAAGCAGATAATCCAGGTGGAGTTATCGTTGCTTTGTTAGTTACTTTGCAACCAGAAGAAACCTCAAAACCACCACAAGCTAAAGAACCAAGAGGTATTTTTGTTACTGGTAGATTCGGAGATTTTCCGACGCTTTATGAGAGCGATCGCACTTTAGTAAAACTCATTTTAAATGCTGGATTCGGAGTTTTCAGCGATACAAATCCTTGGTTTGGTAACAGCCAAAATTTTGTCCGAGGAAACTATCAACCAAAAGGCACAATTACTTGGCCCGAATTTTATATTGAACCAGGCTTTGCAGGTATTACTAAAATTGGTAATATTCCTCTCTATGTTTACGGTGCATTTAGTTTCACTCAATCAGCAACTTTAGCGCCTGATATTTTTCGAGATGATACTCGGTTTTATGGTGCAGTGGAAAAACTTTATGGGGGTTTTCTCTTCACTGAAAAAGGTTCTCCTATATCATTCAATATATCAGCAGGACGACAAAACTTTCAACTAAATCGCAATTTTTTGTTTGGACAAGTGTTAGGTTCGGCAAATGCTTTAGAACGAGGTGCTAGTTTTCTCAATGCTCGGACAGTTTATGATAATGCTGTTTTAGCCGATTTGCGAATAGGTCAATTCTTAATTCAAGGGTTTTATTTGAATCCGAATGAGTTACCGATCGCAGATACAGAATCCCGCTTTTTAGGTGTTAATTTAAAGTACAATAATAACCGCAATCTTGAAGCAGCATTAGCATATATTACAGTTCCCCAATCAAACACAGTTTACGCTTTTCCTGACGGTAAACAACAAACTAGAGAAGGTTTACAAGTAATTAATCCGCGAGTGCGTTGGACATCACCTTTCGGCATTGAAGGATTATGGGTAGAAAGCGAATATGCTCACGAATGGAATAGTAACTTTGCTATGTCTGCTCATGCAGGTTATATCTGGGGAGGTTATACTTTTCAAAATACTCCTTGGCGACCTAGTATTAGTTATCGATTTGCTGCTTTCAGCGGCGATAATCCGAAAACTTCCACTTATGAAAGATTTGATTCTTTACGTGGTGGTGGATTAGGTGATTGGCTGCAAGGAATTAACTTGGCTAAAGTTTACTCCAATGGCAATTTACTTTCTCATCGAGTTGAATTTAAAGTACAGCCCACTGATAGGTTACAATTTTCTATAGATTACTTTTACCTGTTTGCCAATCAGTTGAACAATCTGGGGGGAAATCCAGCTTTATCAAACTTGGAGTCTCGCAGTATTGGACATGAGGTAATGTTAACAACTCGTTGGTCAATTTCGCAAAATTTGTTCTTTGTTTCTGTTGGTTCGATCGCGTTTCCCTCAGATGGAATCCGCCGAGCGGTAACAGAAGATACGAATCCCTGGTTTACTTTTCAAATTTCTCTGTTTTTAGGTTTCTAACTGACATTTTTTTTAATCTTAGGAGATTACCATGAGCGAAAGAATTGAAAAATTCTGTGACGATCTGAAAGTCCAACTTAATGGGATTGAAAGCCATTTACTCCAAGTCAAAGAAAAACTGAGTACAGCTTCTAAAGAAGCAGAATCTACGATCAAAGAAAAGCTAGAAATAGCGAAAGCCAAGTTAGAAACTAAAAAGCAGGAGGTGACAACTGCTAAGGAAAAACTGGCGCAACGTATTGAAGCGAAAAAAGCAGAAGTTGAAGCGGAAGTAGCAGAATGGAAAGCGCAAAAGGCGAAAGATAAACTGCAAAAACACGCTCAAGAAGCGGAAGAATATGCGATCGCTGCAATCTTACTTGCCGCTGCTGCTGCGGAAGAAGCGGAGGTAGCTGTTTTTGAGGCGATCGAAGCGAGAATAGCCGCTGAGCAAGATAATGTTGAATATCTCAAGAGTTAATTACCCATACTGTAGAGACGTTGTATACAACGTCTCTACAAGGTTTGGCGATCGCAGTTAAGCTAATGCTGTTTAAGTGATATTCTTTTTAAATAAAATTTAGGATATGGGAAATGGAATCTGCGGATTTTTGGGAATTAGTTAAAGGAGCGATCGCACTAAATCCAAAAGCATTTCAGGTGATGGCAAAATTACCCGATGCTAACAAAATAGCAATTAATGTATTGTTGTTAGCGGGTTTTTCGCAGGCGATCGGACAAAGTATTATCCTATTCATCAACCGAGTCAAACCTTTCCGTTTTATTCTGAGCCTATTACTATCGGCTATTTTGTTTGTCTTTAGCTATGGTTTTTGGATCTGGAGTACTTGGCTAGTTAGTCGGTTTTTGTTTAAACAAACCGTTGATTTCAACATAGTTTATCGCATGGTGGGATTGGCTACGGCTCCCCAAATTCTGAGTTTTTTAATTGCTATGCCTTACTTCGGTGTACCGATCCAAGTTTTGCTTTCCCTGTGGACTTTACTGGCATTTGTGCGAGGTTTTAATGTAGCGACGGGGTTTGGTGTGTGGGAAGCTTTTGCTTGTAGTTTGTTGGGATGGTTTGTTTTGCAAATCTTACAGCGGACGATCGGAAAACCAATTTCAGCCTTGGGCACTTGGCTGGCAAATACTACTGCTGGAACTAACTTAGTCACTGACTTACGCAGCTTAGAAACCTTATTAGAAACAGGCTTACAGAGTAACACAAGCAATCAGGATAGCAGAAACTCATGAGCAACCAAGCATCTGGGCGATCGAGAAAATTCTGGCAGCTGGTTTTAGTTACCGGGGCGTTGATAATTTTGTTGCCCTTCCTACCCCTGCTGATTCAAACTGCTTTTGCTGCCATGAGCGTAACTGTTCGTTTAATCTTTAATCTAGTCGGAATCGGGGTGCTGGCGCTACTGTTGGCGATTTTGCTCACTCCTCTAGAAGCGTTAGGCTGGTGGGCGGGGTGGTATGGCGATCCGATCGCCACCACAAAAGAAAACTTGGGTAAACTTCAAGAACGAGCACTCACAGAAACAGCAGTTTCTCGCTATGTGATTTATCTTGATGGCATTGGGCAGGCAAAATTTGACTATCTCCCGGAAGTAGAAAGGTTTTTGGACGATTTAGCCAAAGTATTGCCCGATAATATTCAAATCATCCGGGGTTTGATGCCCTACTCACCGATGAACCGATCCTTGACAGAGAATCGTCCTTTTGCTTGGTTTTGGAACTGGGCCGATCGCGTACAATCCAGCGAAGATGGCGGTTTGCTGGCTTTTGCGATCAATCTGCGGAATATGTTTATGGTTTCGGTGTCTGCTGACAGTCGTTATGGGCCGATCTACAATCGGGGAACGGCTCAAGTGATTTACAATAGCTTACTCAATCATGGTTATATTCCCGGCAGCGGTTTACCGATTACTTTGATTGGTTTTAGCGGTGGTGGACAAATTTCGATGGGAACTGCACCTTATTTAAAAGATGCTTTGCAAGCACCGATCGATATTATCTCGATCGCAGGTGTGTTTAGCGGCAATAACAACTCTCTGAAACTAGAACACTTTTATCATTTAGTTGGCAATAAAGATCTGGTCGAACGGGTGGGGCCAATCTTCTTTCCGAAACGCTGGAAACTGTTATTTCTTTCTTACTGGAATCGCACAAAAAGGATGGGGAAAGTGAGTTTGATTAATCTAGGCGCAGTTGGACATCAAGTTCCTGGTGGTGTAATGGATGCAGATTTATTGCTTGCTGATGGTCGCAGTGCCCTACAACAAACTGTAGATTGGGTTGCTGACATTCTTCAAGGAACGGCTGCACTGTCACAAGTCCATAAACCTCGCGTTTTGAGTAACCTCGATCGCTATCGGGAAGCTGCCTTCAACCGTCCTGAATTTTACCCGATTTCGGCTACAGTTGCTAGCGATACGCCTACGGCACGCTTACGCGATCGCTATCGTCCTGTGGCAAACTGGATCGGTCGCTTAATTTTACCGACTCCCGAAGGCAGAAAACCTCAAGCTATTCCCTTTGAAATCCATCATGCACCCCCGGAATATGCCCACTTGATCGGTCAAGTCGTCACTGTGCGTTGGAGTGAAGATCCAAAAGTTCAAGATTACTGGCGACAAGTCACTAAAGACGTGCATTTCAGCCCAACTGCGGAACAAAAGAGTCAAGAGGGTGGTGTGTATCCAACTCGCCTCAACCACTGGAAACTGGTCGATCCGCTAGAATCTTTGGCAGGTGCTCACCCCAAAGACGATCTAATTGTGGCATTACCCGATCCAGTAGTGGTGCAGAAATTGGAAGGGGGAAGTCCGATTTATCTGGTGATTTCTCATGAGCCCATTCAAATTACTGGACGTTTCTACGGTTTGGTAAAATTCTTAGGATCGGTTGATAAATCTGCGACTCCAGAACATTTTCGCGTCGTTCATTTCAACAAAGCTAGTCAGCAGTTTGATGGAGTAGAGGAAATTGTTTGGTTGCCACAAGTAGTTAAAGATGATAACAATACTTATCCGTTTACAAATAAAGGAATCGAACAATCTCCGCTGAATAAAACAGGTTGGTATATTTACGGCGCACCCGATCGGAATGGATCTTTTGTGGTGCAAGCGATCGCTCCCCGTGCTTTATTTCAACTGAATGCCACTCAAGAAGTTGTGGGAAGAACAGCGGTAGAAACCTTTTTGAAAAAGGAATCATGGGAAAAATTAAATCAGCAAAAAGGCAAGATTAGCTCAACTCGTTTAAGTTACTCGTCTAAGTCCTTAAAGCAAGCTAAAAATCAGTTGCAAGAAGGATCTCGCGCCTTACTAGTTCATGTTTATGGTGGTATTGGTGGGAAAAAGACTGAGCCCGCTGCTCAAGGCCCTGTTTACTTTGGACATTTTGCTTTTGGCGTTGCTACAGTAATCCGGGAACCGCTGAGTGATGAGTTACGCTGGGACATTATCTATCATCAAATTTACACGCAAAATCCAGATGGGTTAACCTCTGGAACTATGCACTGGTCAAGGTATATGGGCGATCGTCAATTTGGTTGGATTGGAATCCGCCCGATCGCTGATACACTGATTGAATTCGAGCCGTTTACGAGGAATTATGAGGTAGCGGAGGGACAACAGCGATCGCCTTTAGATGTGTTAGTTCGTCAGTTGGAAGTGATGGCAGCACGTTATCGGATTGGCGATGGTACTGGGGGAACTTATGTTGGCCCTGCGAATAACTGCTCTCAAGATTCTAATCAAAGCTTGTATGCGGCATTAGTGCAAATGGCGCGATCGATCCGAAATCATCCCGATATCAAAACCTGGATGAAACAACATCCAGATCAGGCACAAAGACTTAAGCAACTAGAAAAACTTGGGTCAGATCTAAAATGGCACTTGATGCCCTTTGGCACTGCGCGTGCCGATTGGTTAAAAGAATCTGCTGTTTTAGGTAGTACTCTGGAAGACAATCCATTACAAACCATATTCAGAGGTTTAATTAGTTGGCGAACAGTACTGCCTCGTGTTGCCAGTGACAGCATTACAGAGTGTTTTCTCCAACAAGGTGCAACCGCATGGATGTTACGCACTAATCAGTTAGGTGGAAACAATCCCGATATTGCCCCCCTTGCACCTCTAACTTTTTAGGTACGTTGTTGCGCTTCAGCGCTGAAGCGCAACAACGTACTTTTAAGTGTTTCTCTCATTTTCGGGTGTAGCGATGCTTAACGCCGATCGGGAAATATTCAGGATCTCCGGTGAGAGTAAGTGTGATTTGGGGATTTTGATATGCTTGGGGAACATAGTTGGCAAACTCGCTGTTGAGTCGTTGCAGTTGGGAAAGGATGGAGTTTGCGATCGCATTTTTCTTTTCTTCACTAGCTGCGATTCCTGGTGCTAACTCTACCACAATTGAGAGGGACTTATTTTGATCTGTATCTTCTTTCACCTGCAAAACAAACTTCCCTGTCACCCATTCTTTAATTACAGGTTGTTCCAATCCAACGGTGACATTTTCCGGGTAAATGTTAGCACCGAAATAGGAAATTGTAAAATTCGATCGTCCAAAAACATAAACAAAAGGTAACTCCCTAACTCCTCTTTCTTGCGCCAAAGCAGTTAACGGATCGAACCCATATTCTCCCAAAAAACTCAACATTTCATCATAAGGAATTATCCCGCCAGTATCCAAAATATTGTATCTAATTAAAGGAATCCCGTTATCACCCGAAAATAACAAATTGCCATTTTCCACTTGAAAAAACCGACTCAAAGGATCGTATTGTACCAAAGTCGGTAAACGCGATTCTCCAAACAAACTTTTTGCCGCTTCGGGATGATTTGCTAACCAACGACGAATGCAAATACTCAAAGGAGTTTCATTTCCCAAAACTCCCGCATCAGCAGTTCCATAAAGTGCAGCAGAGTCATAACAAAAATTGGTCGATCGCACTCTTTCCCCAACTAAACTCCGCCATTCCTCGCTAAAAACTTCCCCCGCAAAAACCATTTTAATATTAAACTTCTGCCATTCAACGCCTCGCGCAATTCCCGTATCAACCACATCTTTAATAAATGGCGGATATCCTAATAAAACCACTTGTTCAAAAGCACCTCCCAACTCTTGCACAACTCGAAAAATTTCTTCTTTATTATTTCCCGGTGCGATTACAGTAATTGGATAACCTTTACTAGCAATATAGCGACAACAATTAGTTGTAAATAAACCGCCTACCCAAGTTCCCAAAGTGAAACAAACTACAGCTAAAGTCCGGCGAGTATCAGCAAAAAAGCTATCATGAAAAATTTGCTCAAACCTAGTAGTAATTGCTAATTCATCGCTGAAAAATCTAGGCCAAAAAGTCGGTTTACCAGTAGAACCAGAGGAAGCAGCAATTAAATCGCAACTTTCTATTTTTCCATCTTTACATAATTGGTCTAACGAGTAAACTTTTAGATAATTCTCTTTGGTAACTTGCGGTAATTGCGAGAAATCAGCTAAACTTTGAATAGTTGCCGGGTTAATATTTTGGGTATTTAAAAACCTTTGGTAAGCGGGAACCGTAGCAGCGACGGAATGAAACAAAGCTAAAGTTGCAGACTCCGCTTTTGTAGCATTATCTTTTTGCAGTAAACTTGCTAAGGGAGTGGCGAGAAATTTTTCTAAAGCTTGCAACGATCTTTGACGTTGTGATTCTTGCATTTTTCCCCTCTACTTGTTATTAGTCAACCAATCTACTGCAAAATCTACCACTAACTTAACTGGAAAAAATCTTGCTTCTGCTGAACCAACTGCTGAAATTTTGACAGATTGAGTTTGTTCAAAAGCAGCACCTATTTGATTAAAACATTCGTTACTAACTTCTATATCTTGGTAATTTTTCCAAACTGGTCGATCGCCTTCCAAAACCACTGTACCACGAAGAGTTTCTTTTTTATACGGTACTCTATATTCAGCTAGATGGAGACAAGTACAACTATCGTAATTTACTCCTAATAATAATACCCAACCATCTAAATCATAAAGGCCAGCTAAGGGAGAAGATTCGCCAAGGGAGTAATCTAAAGAGTGATTTTTTATAATAGTTTCGGCGTGTTTTCCCCAAGCAGCAAAAGAAACTTCTGGATGATAACTTCGCAAAACTTGGGGAAATTTCCGAAAGGTTTCGACAATTTTTCCCATACCATTTGTCGGAGTTATTTGCGGATCGAAAGCTGGCATATTTTCCCGAATTATTTGCCACCAATCACTCGGAACTGGTGGTTTTTCCCAAGTAGCAGGATCGGAATATTCGCCGGAATGGGTAGGCATTACTAATGTACCATTTGGCGTAATGACATCCATTAAAGCTTGAATAACTGTTACTGAACCTCCGCAAACCCACCCTAATGAACTAAGGGAACTGTGTACTATTATTGTCATTTCTGGTTGTAATCCAAGTTGACGGAAGTCGTTTTTTAAGGTTTCTAGGGTTCGCGGGGATGGGGTTTTTGCGATCGCTTCTGATTCACTCATAATATCCTTTGATTTGTGCGAGAGATATTTTTATTGAACCACGTTAGCTTAGTAAAAATCATCCATTTCTTCGTCTTCTTCTGCGAAAATTTCCTCTTCATTTTCAGGTTTTACGTTGGTTTCTACTACTACATCTCGTCTGGTAAATTCTAAACATTTACTAGTGGGATCTACGGAAAAACTAAATAATGGACTCTCTTCGGATTGGCATTTTCCAGCGCGGAAGAAGTTACATACTGCACAACAGTCTTCTCCAGATGCGATCGCCTCCTCCACCACAATATCTCTCTGCGTTAAAGGACTCAATTTTAAATGAAAACCTTCCCATCTCGCTTTTAAAACCCCGTTTTCAGCTAACAATTGCCAACGCGGATCTGATTCGACAATTTCTTCTGGTATCCTAATCCATGCACCTTCAACTTCTGCTTCTATATTCACCTCAAAATCATTCGGTAAATCAAATTGTACCAACCTTCTTGCACTTAAATGTCCCGGTGCTTGTCCATAAACAATTTCATCTCCAACTGAGGGAATATGGATATAATATTTCTCTTTTAAATCTCCAGCACGCGACAATTCATGTAGTGCTTCGTGGGAACCGTGAATTAATATTAAATGTTGGGGATTTACCCGATGAATTACTTGAGTTAAACCAACTTTATCAGCATGAGCGCTCAAGTTAAATTTGCGAATTTGCGCTCTCACATTTAATTCTTTTTCGTCTAATGTTACCGTATCTCCAGTATTGAGATTTTGCAACAAACGACCAGGACTTTCTTCGTCAGTGTACCCAGAAATGAAAATTGCAGAGTTTTCTCTTTCTAACAAACTAGTAGCATAATAAATTGAAGGGCCACCTGTTAACATCCCGGAACTAGCAATAATTACACTGGGTTTTGCCATTGCTAAAGGTCGTTGTTTAGGTGAAGTAATCGGAATGACGGGAGAAGGAGAATTAGGATCGAAAAAAGGTTCCTGTTTTTGTTGCGCGAAGTTTTTAACTGATTGGGGAAGTAAAGTTAAATTATCTCGAAAAACATCGGTAATTGCTCTCACTAAACCATCCACAAAAATGGGAATTTGCAGTTTATGAAATACTGCTGAAGTGCGAATTGCTAAAATAATTTCTTGTGCTCTTCCTAAAGCAAAAGCTGGAACTAAAACATTACCACCATTTTTTACAACTTCTGCGATCGCTTCTAGTAAAGCACTTTCTTGCGCTTTCCGATTAGGATGATTATCTGCACCGTAAGTTGACTCAGTAATTAATATGTCTGCTTTCGGCAAATCTGCTAATTTTAAACCTTCTGTTGTCCGACTTGAAGTAGTGTTGTAATCTCCTGTGTAGAGCAAAGATCGATCGCCATACTGCATAAAAATACAAGCAGCACCCACAATATGACCAGCATTAATAAATCTTACCTTTAATCCCGGCAAAGGTTCAAAATCCTCTCCAATTGATTGAGTTTCTAACCGAAACAAAGTCCTTTCTAAATCCGTCTCATCAAAAAGTTCCGGCGAATCTTCGTTCATTTGCTGAACTTTCAAACAATCTTGTAACATCACATGAGCAATTTCTCGCGTTCCCGGAGTGCAAATCATTTTTACACCTGGAAATCTTGCATGAAACACCGGAACTGCACCAATATGATCTTGATGAGCATGAGTTATTAACAGCAAATTCGGGTTTTGTAAATAATCTAATGCTGGTAAAGGATCGTAACCTTTCGGACGAGTACCACAATCCATTACTATTTCATAAGGGCCAATAAATACTTGAAAACAAGAAGCACCAATTCCCTTCGCTGCACCCAAAGGACGGACAATTAATCGAGTATTTAAATTCTCTTGCTCGTCAATTTTAATTCCGTTATCAATTCCTAAATCAACTATTTCTTTAATTTCTGGTGCATATTCATAAACCTTAATTTTTTCACCTCGAATCAATACTCTGGCACGTTTTCCCGTTGTTGGCAAAACTGCTTCCCACTCCCAACCATCTCGTCTCTTAATTGCTGGCGCAAGTTGCCAACCTGACTCTTGCGTTTCTTCAGAAAGTGCAGCTAAAGCAGCATCATTTGGCGGCGCAAATTCAGGAGATGGCAACTTTTTAGAAGTTTCCCCTGCTGGAAAAATTGAAACAGGTGTAACTTGATTTTCTCCGATGCTTTCCTGATTTTCATCAACAGATACCGCACTCAAAATTTGCAAAAATTTTCCCACTCGTTGCGCTTGCACTTTGAGCAATTGACTTAGTTTAAGATTAAGATTGTGGGAATTGAGCAAAGTTAACTTAAGAGTTTTTTGTTCCGCTCGCTTTATCTTAAACTGAACAGAAGAATTACGTTTACCCAGTTGTACCACCCTGCCAATTAACTGACAAATATCAGGTGTTTCCCCATCACTAGCTAAATTTTCCGAACTAACCAGCATCACCTGTGACACTTCCCCTGTAGAATCAGTACTAGGGATAATTTGCCAACTGCGTTTTCCTTCTCTCCATTCAGGGACTTTTTGGGCAACGCGAAAGCGCGTGTTATCCAAACATTCGAGGTACATTACACCATCGATCGTACAAATTTCTCCACTCCAAGTACAACTAAGACTTTCACTATCCCAACTTTCCCCAGAAATACTAGTATCAATCTTATCCACCATAATGTATTGCCACGCGATCGCTCATCGTACTATTAATATAATTTACCCAATTTATACTAAAATATCTTGTCATCTGTCTAAAGAATAGATTACTTCGATCGGAGTTGGTGCGGAAGCGCATTTTATCCAAAAAGTTAGGTGAGAGGATGATTTGGGGTGTGCTGTTTTTATGAATAATTATAGTAGACTACTGAGACTAATTTTATCTTTTAGTGTTTTTTTCTTAGCTTTCCATTTTAGAACCCCTAATTGGTCAGATTGGGGAAACTTTTTATTTTGTTTAATTCTCTTGATTAGTAGCTTTTTAATTCTTACAGAAATTTGGGCTTTTCACAAAATCTTTCGCGGCAAAAGAAGACGACTGAGTATAATAATTCTAGCCTTAGCTTGGTTGAGTCTTTCCACCGCTACAGCTTCTCAAGTGAAATTCTTGTTAACCAAAAAAACTGTCTTAGATAATTTAACTCATGAAACCTCTGTCACTCCTGCAACTCCGAAAGTTACCAATTTAGGGGCTCACTTCGTCATTGGTTATAGAGATTTTGAAGAACTAAAATTACTAGTGGAAAAACAAGGTGTCGCAGGAGTTTTTATTACCAATAGAAATGTGCGCTACAAAACAAAAGAGCAAGTAAAACAGGAAATTCAAACCCTACAAGAAATTCGCCGAAGTCAAGGTTTACCTCCATTGTTAATTGCTGCGGATCAAGAAGGTGGCATAGTATCAAAATTATCACCACCGTTAACTAAATTACCTCCTTTAGCTAGAATAATTGACGATCGCAAAGATATCGACCAACAAAAAGATAAAGTTGTTGAATATGCAACTAAACAAGCCAAAGAATTAGTAGAAATTGGAGTAAATTTAAATTTCGCTCCAGTGGTTGATTTAAACAAAGGAACAAAAGTTATTAATGATAAATATTCCAAAATTAATCGCCGTGCTATTTCTGAAAATAAAGAAGTCGTCGCTAAAGTTGCTTTGTGGTATTGTCAAACTTTAGAAATTTATGGCGTTAAATGTACAGTTAAACATTTCCCCGGTTTAGGTAGAGTTAACACTGATACTCATATTGCTGAAGCGGAATTAAATGCGACTGTAGCAGATTTAATTAATAATGATTGGGTTCCTTTTTGGAGAGTGATGAAAAGTACCCAAGCATTTACAATGATCGGACACGCCAAATTAATGACTGTAGATCCAGAAAATGCTGCTTCTTTTTCTCGTAAAGTAGTGACAGAAATTATTCGCAAAAATTGGCAACATGACGGTATTTTAATTACCGATGATTTTGGAATGCAAGCGGTTTATGGGAGTAAAGATGGCTTAGAAAATGCTACTGTGAAATCCATTAATGCTGGAGTGGATTTGATACTACTTTCCTATGATGAAGATTTGTATTATGATGCTATGTATGCCTTAATGAAAGCAGCAAAATTAGGTAAATTAGATGCACAAGTATTAGCAAAAAGTCAGCAAAGACTCGATCGCTTTTCCTCGATCGTTAAAAAGGAAACAACGCAGTTATGAACTTGGCTACAAAAATTTCTCTTAACGAACAGTTAGCCATTTTGAATCAGTGCATTTCCCAAAAATTAGACCTTCATATTGAACTAGAACATCTTGGCTTAACTTATGACGATCTGAGATATCAGAATGAGGCAGCAATTGTTCCTAATTCTACTCAATTTTTAACACCTGATAATTTCGATTTTGCCAAGCATGATATTCCCATAGTCAGCTTTTTTTCTGGCGCAGGTGGTTTAGATATCGGATTTGAATATGCGGGATTTAAGCACTTAGGGTCGATCGAAATTAACCCGCTTTTTTGTCAAACAATTAAACTAAATCGACCTGATTGGTTTGTCATCGGACCACGTGAATACAGTGGAGATGTGAGAAATAGAGAAGAAATCTCTACCATTTTAAAATTAATCCTTGGCATATCAACTCCATTTGAAGGAATTTTTATAGGTGGTTCACCTTGCCAACCTTTCAGCGTTGCTGCTAACCAAAGATTTTCAAAAGAAGGAGAAAATTTTAAGAGGATTGGATTTTCTCATGGGGAATATGGAAATCTTCTTTTCGACTTTGTGTGGTATATTCAACAGTTTAAACCAAAGGCTTTTTTACTAGAAAATGTGACAGGTTTACTGGAACTAGATAATGGTTATCAGTTATCCTTAGCACTCAATATTTTAAGCGATCGATATACAATTTCTGAACCTGTAGTAATAAACGCTGCACATTACGGAGTTCCCCAAAATCGAAATCGTCTGTTTGTCTTTGGTCATCGTACCGCTAATCTGTTTGGATTTCCCGAACCAAACTTAAATCTTGTTCCCTGTTATAAAGCCTTTGAAAAACCAGTATCCGGTTTAGAAAACCATACAATCCGACAACACAAAGCAGAATCGATAATTAGATATATGAAACTAAATTATGGAGAACGAGATAAACTGGGAAGAGTCGATCGCTTAAATCCAAATCTACCCTCTAAAACTGTGATCGGTGGAGGGACAAAAGGCGGTGGTAGGTCTCATCTGCACCCTATACACCCTCGTACTTTAACAGTTAGGGAATCAGCCAGACTACAGACATTCCCGGATAATTTCGTTTTTTGTGGCTCTTCTGCTCGCCAATTTACCCAAGTTGGAAATGCAGTCCCACCTTTACTAGCTTTCCACTTAGCCCGTGCCATCTATTCTCAAATTTATAACAATTGTTCAGCCTGAAAAACCAAGCAACAAAAACCTAAATATCACCCAATATTTTCAGCGGAGAATTCGGTTCACCCTCATCAAAGATTGCGAATTTTGTTAACGAGAATCTGTGCCTTGATTAGGGCTACCAACTACCTTAACTTCTCCTCCTGGCGCTTCCGATTCAGCACCAGAACTTAGTATTCTGTTTCTCTTAGCTCAGATCTTGCACCAAGAGGCAGAGCCTCCATTTTTCGTTCCCAGGTTCAACCTGGGAACGAGGATCTGGGAGGTTCTACCTCCCCTGGTGCAAGATCTGAGTTAGCGGTTCTATCATCAGACATGATTAGAGAGCGATCGCATTTAGTATCTCAAAACACCATCAGTTTTAATATTTAACGCAAGTTGCTAGTTATAACTGTAGATTTTTCTTAGCCCCCCTTATCAAGGGGGGTTGGGGGGATCTAAACTTAGAAACACAGCGTTAGATCCCCCCTAGCCCCCCTTACAGAAGGGGGGAACAAGAAAAAATTAATAATTGCAACTTGCGTTATTTAGCCTCTGGCAATTGTCTTTCTCCCTAACACCCAACCCCCACCAGAGTTTTTCACCACAAGTACAAGAGAGCCGTTGTATAGTTCACAATGGGAATATTATTTGGCACAGTAAAGCCAGATTGCATGAGATACGCAAGGCTGTAAGTATTATGATTCGCCGACGTTCTACTCCTTGGATTCATCGCTGGTCGCGCATTCTAATTGCGGCGATCGCTCTGTTGGGAATTTTAGACACCATTTACCTCACCTTAGTAGAGTGGGGAGTCATCAAAGAAGCTCTTTGTCCGACTACCGGGATCATTGACTGTAACGCTGTACTAAGAAGTGACTATGCCAAAATTTTTGGTATACCTCTATCAGTCTTCGGTTTCTTCGCCTACGGAGGTATGGCAGCTTTAGCACTAGGGCCATTATTAATTGACCCCCAAGAACAAAAAGCTCTACGTTCCAAAATGGAACAGTTAACTTGGTTGGCGTTGTTTGCAGGTGGAACCGCGATGTTGTTCTTTAGCGGTTATCTGTTGTATTTAATGGTCTTTGCGATCGGAAAATTGTGTATTTATTGTTTGTTCTCCACCTTATTTTCGATCGCCCTATTTGTAATTATCTTATTCGGTCATACCTGGGAAGATGTTGGACAACTTTTTTTTACTGGTATTGTAGTTGGCATGATCGCCCTAATTGGTACACTCGGCGTTTATGCCAGCGCTAGAACACCCACCACCACTGGAGACAACACTACAGTTGGGCAAGTTGGACAAGTTGGTAAACCAGTGCAAAATACCTCTGGCCCAGCAGAAATCGCTCTCGCACGCCACTTGAAACAATCGGGAGCAAAAGAATACGGTGCTTACTGGTGTCCCCACTGTCACGAACAAAAAGAATTATTTGGAAAAGAAGCTGCTGCCGAACTAGATTACGTTGAGTGTGACTCCAAAGGGAGAAATGCTCGACCAGAACTCTGTCAAGCAGCCAAAATTAAAGGTTATCCCACTTGGGAAATTAAAGGGCAGCTTTACGAAGGCGCACAATCCTTGGAAAAACTGGCTGATTTAACAGACTACAAAGGCCCGCGCAACTTCAAAAATTCCCTCCCAAGACGGTAATCTCAAACAGTTTTCTCTTAAATCAACACTCTGGTTGCTAGTTTCTCCAGAGTGTTGATTTTTCTAGACCGTAAATTTACTTAAAAACATCCTTTATTTTTAGCTTTGCTACAAAAAAGCTTCATTTACTGTTTTGCTTCTCCATTGGGTATTAATTAAGAATAAGCACTGGGATAACCTAGAACACCGAGTAACTGGAATGATTCAACAGTTAGGCATTAGCGCCAAAAGGCTGGTGAGACAAGTCAAGCATTGGCTGATACAAGATCGAAGGGTATGGATTACTTCCAGCATTGTTGCGGCTGGTTTAATTTCCCTACGACTGATGGGACTCTTGCAATTTGGGGAATGGGAAGCTTTCGATCAGTTTTTTCGGTTACGCCCACCTCAATTAGTTGATGAAAGAATATTAATTGTAGGTATTCAAGAGGGGGACATTCAGCGCATCGGTAGTTGGCCGATTCCCGATCGGGATATGGCAGAATTGCTCAAAAAAATCAGTTCTCTACAACCCCGTGCTATTGGTTTAGATATATACAGAGATTTACCAGTTCCCCCCGGTCATACTGAATGGTTAGAGGTGGCACAGACAACTCCTAACTTAATAGGCATTGAGCAACTAGGCAGTAAAAATAGTCCGGGAGTAGCCGCACCGCCAGTTTTGAAACAGGATAGACGAGTAGGTTTCAACAATGTAGTTGTCGATCCTGATGGCAAGGTACGTCGCAGCTTATTGTATTGGCATATCAATAATAAACCTCGAACTAGTTTTGCTCTCCAACTAGCTTTTAAGTATCTCGAAGCAGAAAATATTAAACCGCAGTCTGCTAACCGTAGCGGTTATTTACAGCTAGGTAAAGCTATATTCGATCGCTTCCAACCCAATGACGGAGGCTACGTGATGGCTGATGCTGGTGGCTACCAAATTTTAGCTAATTTCCAGGGGCCAGCAGGTAGCTTTCGCACAGTTTCTATGACTCAAATGTTATCTGGCGAGGTACCTGCTCAGTGGGTACGCGATCGCATCGTCTTAATTGGCTCAACTGCTGAATCCCTCAAAGACTTTTTCTTCACACCTTACAGCACAGGTCTTTTTATTGGTGGTGCCAAACCAATTTCCGGCGTAGAATTGCAAGCAAGTTTTATTAGTCAAATTCTCAACGCCGCCTACGGAAAAACTGTTTTATTTCAGGTTTTGCCGGAATGGTTAGAAGGTTTTTGGATTTTGGTTTGGACTTGGCTAGGAGCAATTTTCATTTGGCGATCGCCCTCCGTCCAAACTTCCACAATTTTCATAATTTTAGCCATATTTACACTTTTTGGTATTAGCTATTTGGCCTTTTTAGCAGGTTGGTGGTTGCCTTTGCTCCCCCCAATGTTAGGATTTCTAGGTTCGGCTACTATCATTACAGCCTTAGTTGCCCACTTAAAAGAGGAATTAAAACGTTCTAAAGAATTCTTACAAAATCTCATTGATGCCATTCCCGATCCAATTTTTGTTAAAAATCAAGAACATCGCTGGATTGTCTTAAATCAAGCCTATTGTAAATTTATTGATCATCCCTTAGAAGAACTTTTAGAAAAATCAGATTTTGATTTTTTTCCTAATAATGAAGCTAATAACTTTTGGCATCAAGATGAATTGGTATTTCAAAGCGGCAACGCCACAGAAAATGAAGAAGAATTTACTAACTCTCAAGGCATTACCCATCATATTGCTACTAAAAGATCATTGCATAAAGACCCCGCAGGTAACATTTTTTTAGTAGGGGTAATTCGTGATATTACAGAACGCAAACAATTAGAAGAACACCTCAAACGTACCGCAGATGAATTAGCTCGTTCTAACACAGAGTTAAAACTTTCCGAAGACCGTTTGCGCTACTTAGCTTACCACGATACCCTAACTGGCTTACCTAATCGGAAACTCTTTCACGAACGCTTGAGTCAATCTATAGAATGGGCTCGGCAAAATCACCACTTACTAGCTTTACTATTTTTAGATTTGGATGGCTTTAAATTAATTAACGATACCAAAGGACATAATATCGGAGACTTACTCCTACAAACTGTAGCTGAAAGACTCAAACGTTGCTTACGCAGTAGCGATACTGTGTCTCGTTTAGGAGGTGACGAGTTTACGGTTATTTTACCTGGAATTCCCTCTTTAACTGATATCGCTAGAGTAGCTGACAAAATTCTGGCAACCATTAATCAACCTTTTGTTTTGCAAAGTCACAAAATTTACATCTCTACTAGCATAGGGATTAGTGTCTATCCTTTAAATGGTGAAGATATGGACACTTTGATTAAAAACGCTGATGCTGCTATGTACTCAGCTAAGGAACAGGGAAAGAACAAATACAACTTTTTTTAGTTTTCTTAAAGTTTTCTACACAAAAGCTTAATAATTTTAAAAAATTCCTAAAATCTGTCTTAAGTAGATTTACTATGCAAAAATTTTATGCTCATATCAGAGGTAGGGTAACGTCAACCACAGACTTACCGAACTTTAACAATCAGTTTTATTTATCGGTCACAAAATTTCCGGGAAATTACTGATTTTCTTTGATAAAGCATATACAGTATAAATTGACTAGAAAAGGTTTGGCGCACTATGAGTACCTTTTTAAGGTTGGCAAGTTTAGGAACTCTGATGGCAGGATTACAATTAGTTATTCCTGAAAAATCCACTGCTACTCTTATCAACAACCAAATCAGAGAGTTTTCCTCAAGCGCGGAGTCTAACCAGATATTACCCCTCAATAACAAATACAGTCCACCAAATAATGGCGGGCCGAAGAACGGAAATCAAGGTTCTGGAACTCGGTAAATTTCCTGGCTTCTAGAATAACCGATCGCACCAGCCAGAGTATATTTATAGTTTGCCTGAAGGGAAAAGTCAAACTTAGGGCGATCGATAAACTTGATTAATCACTTTTGACTGGGGAAGACTGCCACCATTGGTTATTTTGGATTAAAGTGTGAACTTGCCATTCTGGGGAAGTTTCAGGAAAATCAACCCGATAGTGTCCTCCACGACTTTCGGCGCGAAAAACAGCACTTTTGAGGATTAAGAGTGCTATATCTAAAAGATTTCGCGTTTCTCCCCATAACTTAATTTGTGTTTCTATTTCCGGGGAATTTAACGAAACTGTTTGAGGTGGTTGTAAGTTTTGTAAGTACCGACTAAAATCCAAAGCAGCAAAGTCTTTTTGCCATAATTCTACCTGAGCGATCGCACTCTCCAACTCATCTCCCCGTCGAGAAATCCCCGCACATCCCCACATCAAACGCGGTAACTCCTGACGAATCATCTTAACTAGAGAAGGCAGAAGGCAGAAGGCAGAAGGCAGAAGAATATTCTCCTTGTCCCCTTGTCCCCTTGTCCCCTTGTCCCCTTGTTCCCTACTCTCAATCTGCAAATTACTCATTTGAGCGCCAAACACGATACACTCTAGCAGGGAATTACTCGCCAAACGGTTAGCACCGTGAACTCCCGTACTGGCAGTTTCCCCGACGGCATATAATCCGGGAATTGAAGTTCGATTCATTAAATCAACTACAATTCCTCCCATCCAATAATGAGCAGCTGGAGAAACTGGAATTGGTTCTGAGAATACATCAATTCCCCAATGCTGACAAACTTGGATAATATTTGGAAATCGGTAATTAATTTTTTCTGGGGGAATCGGGCGTAAATCTAGCCAAGCATTAGGTTCGCCTGTATGTTGTAAATGGTGAAAAATCGATCGACTCACCACATCTCTAGGCGCAAGTTCGCCCTTTGGATGATAATCAAAAGCAAAACGGTAGCCTTGAGAATCAATTAAATGAGCACCTTCACCTCGAACAGCTTCGCTGATTAAAAAATGTGGCGCATTTGGTTTCATTAAAGCTGTAGGATGAAATTGAAAGAATTCCAAATCTCGGACGATCGCACCCGCACGATAAGCCAATGCTACCCCATCACCCGTACTAACTGCCGGATTAGTAGTCTGAGAAAACACTTGTCCCCCACCCCCAGTTGCTAACACCACAGCTGGAGCATTTACCCAAAGTAACTCACCTTGATAAATTAAACTTACCCCTTGACAATGCCCATCCGACAACCAAAGATCCAAAACAAAAGCTGGCGAAAACACTTGAATATTTGGGCGTGCTAAAACTTTAGCAGTGAGAACGCTTACCACCGCCCTTCCAGTAGTATCAGCTGCGTGAAGCACGCGAGGACGGGAATGTGCAGCTTCTAAAGTCAAGGCTAAACGATCGCCTTTGCGATCGAAACCCACCCCCATTTGTACCAAAGAATCAATACAACCGGGTGCTTGCTCCACCAAAAACTTTACCGCCTCCAACTCACAAAGACCAGCCCCAGCTTGCATCGTATCAGCAATATGCAACTGCGGGGAATCGCTCGGATCGATAACAGCAGCAATACCTCCCTGCGCCCAATCACTAGCAGATAAAGGCAAGCTATCCTTAGTAATTAAGCCCACTTGTAACGATTCTGGCAAACAAAGTGCTGTATAGAGACCAGCAGCACCCGCCCCAACTACTAAAACATCGAATTTATTAGCTAAAGAACTGGAGATAGAAGAGGGCAAAAACAACTCCCAAACTTTACTTACACAGTACTGTAAAATCCCAAAATTTTGATTTGAGATTTTCCTGATTCTTCCAAGGTATCTCTCAAGAGTGACTGCACTGTTAGTTACAATACCATTACTTCTGTATTAGAGATGACTAAGGATTGACATTAAACAGAAGCCGAACTTTGCCTTTTTTTACTTAATTTGACATTATGAAGCCTTATCTCGCCGCCGCCATTCAAATGACCAGTGTACCTGATTTAGAAAAAAATCTGATTCAGGCTGAAGAATTAATCGACCTCGCCGTGCGTCGGGGTGCGGAACTAGTTAGTTTACCAGAAAACTTCTCCTTTATGGGCGAAGAAAAAGATAAAATTGCTCAAGCAGAAGCGATCGCCATAAAAAGCGAAAAATTCCTCAAAACAATGGCGCAACGCTTCCAAATCACCATCTTAGGCGGCGGTTTTCCCGTACCCATAGATAACGGCAGAGTTTACAACACCGCTTTGCTCATCGATCCTAACGGTGTAGAACTCGCCTGTTACCAGAAAGTACACTTATTCGACGTAGACTTACCCGACGGTAACACCTACCGCGAATCTAGCACCGTCATGGCAGGAACGCGCATTCCCCCAATTTATCCATCCAAAGAACTGGGAAATCTCGGACTTTCCGTATGCTACGACGTGCGCTTCCCGGAATTGTACCGTCACCTGTCCCAAATGGGAGCCGAAGTGTTGTTTGTTCCTGCCGCCTTCACCGCTTATACTGGTAAAGACCATTGGCAAGTATTGTTGCAAGCTAGAGCGATCGAAAACACCTGTTACGTCATCGCCCCAGCCCAAACCGGAAGACATTACGCCATGAGACAAACTCACGGACACGCCATGATTGTCGATCCTTGGGGAGTAATTTTAGCCGATGCCGGGGGCGATCGACCAGGAGTAGCCGTAGCAGAAATCGACCCCCAACGCCTCGAACAAGTGCGCCGTCAAATGCCCTCTCTCCAACACCGAGTTTTCAGCTAAATTAAAGCATTCTCTCCTACTAGAAGAAGTGGGGGAATGGGGAGGTAGGGGGATGGGGGGAGTTTTTAGTTCTAGATCTCTCCCCATCTCCCCATCTCCCCACCTCCCCATCTCCCCACCTCCCCAAAAGGTTAGTGTGATCTTCTCCCTGCCCTACTACACTAATCACTAATACCACTGAAAAATTGAGCTAGTTTCATGGTTAGTTCTCGACCATCTCCATCAAAAAGTAAATTACTTGACTGGTGGGAATCCCTAACTCCATTGTCGCGCCTACTAGTAATTGCCCTAGCAGCACCACTTACCGTGTTAAATGCTTGGGCATTTTCGGAAATCTTCGGTTATTTTGAATCCCTGTTTGTCATTCTGTTAGTAGCTTCCCTGTTAGCATTCCTCCTCAGCTATCCCGTAGACTGGTTAGAAAAGCGGGGAGTCAACAGAGCTCAAGCAGCAATCTTTGTCTTCTTATGCACTGTATTTATTTTGGTAGCAGTGGGAGTAACGCTGGTGCCACTAGCATACACCCAAGCCCAACAGTTAGTCGCCAGATTACCAGAATGGATCGACTCAGGACAACGCCAACTGGTAATGATCAACGAAAGAGTTGACATTGTAGGTTTACCCATCAGTTTAGATGGATTAATCGGGCAAATTAACGATCGCCTAAAAGCCAACCTGCAAAACATCGCCGGAAGAATCCTCAATCTAGCCTTAAATGTCACAGTACTAACTGTAGTCAGATTGTTAGATGTCTTATTGACAATAGTAGTAACCTTTTACCTACTGCTGCACAGCAAAGATATTTGGGTTAGCTTAATTCAGTGGCTACCTACACGCATTCAAAAACCATTCTCGCAGACTTTGCGATCGAGCTTTCAAAACTACTTCACCGGACAAATCATCCTCGCCACCTGCATGGCATCAGGATTAATCTCTATCTTCCTACTACTGAAAGTACCCTTTGGCTTGCTGTTTGGCCTCACAATTGGTTTAATGGCACTCGTACCCTTCGGTGGTTCCGTCGGCATCGGACTAATCACCTTTCTCGTCGCCCTCAGAGACATTGGACTAGCCTTACAAGTCCTAGCCGCCGCCCTCATCGTCCAACAAATCGTCGAAAATATTATTGCACCCAGAGTATTAGGCAGCGTCACCGGATTAAATCCCTTTTGGGTATTCATCGCCATCCTCACAGGAGCCAGAGTCGGTGGACTCTTAGGAGTAGTAGTAGCAGTTCCCACCGCAGTAGTCATCAAAGAAGCACTAATCTCCATCCGTTCAGTGAGAAAAGTTGATGAAGCCCAACACAACAATCACACTACCAAAGACGACTCTACCATCATCAAACCTAACAACGATTACTCTTCCCCCACCAACACCAAACTCAATCCCACATCCACCGAATCAGTCGTCGAAGTAAAAGAATAATAGTCTGTTGTCACGACTTCAGTCGTTTCCTAGCGCCAGCAAAACACGACTCAAGTCGTCACTACAAACAAAAAACGGGTAGCCTAAAAGCTACCCACACCAATTTTGTATTAAGGACTAAATTAACAAAATCGTCACTTAGACAGCCGCAGCAGTCTTGGTAACAACACTTAATTCGCCCTTAGTATACTTAGCTGCATAGTCATCCAAAGACATTTGCTTAATCTTGCTTGCATTACCAGCAGTGCCGAAAGCTTCATAACGCTCAGCACAAACTTTTTGCATATACTTGATCGAAGGCTTGAGGAAGTGACGGGGGTCAAATTCACTGGGTTTTTGGGCTAATGCTTCCCGTACCGCAGCAGTGATTGCCAAACGGTTGTCAGTGTCAATATTCACTTTCCGAACCCCACTCTTAATGCCCTTTTGGATTTCTTCCAAAGGTACACCGTAAGTTTCAGGAATTTGACCACCATACTGGTTAATCAAATCTAGTAAATCTTGAGGCACAGAGGAGGAACCGTGCATTACCAAGTGAGTGTTAGGTAAGCGGCGGTGAATTTCTTCAATTCTGCTGATAGCCAGGATTTCACCAGTTGGTTTGCGGGTAAACTTGTAAGCACCGTGACTGGTACCAATAGCTACTGCTAAAGCATCAACTTGAGTTTGTTCTACAAAGTCAACAGCTTCATCAGGGTCGGTCAACAGTTGGTCGTGAGACAATGTGCCTTCAAAACCGTGACCGTCTTCTTTGTCACCCTTTCCGGTTTCTAGGGAACCTAAACAACCCAGTTCGCCTTCAACACTAACACCGATCGAATGAGCAACTTTCACTACTTCACGAGTCACATTCACATTGTACTCGTAGGTGGCAGGACTCTTGGCATCAGCTTCTAAAGAGCCGTCCATCATCACGCTAGTAAACCCATTTTTCATGGCTGAGTAGCAAGTCGCTGGTTCATTGCCATGATCTTGGTGCATGACAATGGGAATCTCAGGATAAGTTTCCACTGCCGCTAAAATCAAATGGCGAAGAAAATTTTCTCCAGCGTATGAGCGAGCGCCACGAGAAGCCTGCAAAATCACGGGGCTATTTGTTTCTTGAGCAGCCCGCATGATCGCTTGGATCTGCTCCATATTATTAACGTTGTAAGCTGGAATACCGTATCCATTCTCAGCAGCGTGATCCAACAGCAGCCTCATTGGTACAAGCGCCATAAGTGGTCCTCCTATATTTACTGGTTGCTCAGCTAATTGGGTTTGTACAATCTTAAATCATTAGGATAATCTTAAGATATTTTGCGGATCAATTGAAATAATATCTAGGAATTTTTGCTCAGATTGCTTAGAAAGGGGACAATGAGGATAATTTAATTCTTTCCCACAAGTTTTTACACCAGTATGAGATTAAAAAATGGGTCGCCCGGGATTCGAACCCGGAACTAATCGGTTAAAAGCCGAGTACTCTACCGTTGAGTTAGCGACCCCTGTTATTTATCATTTTCGCAACGTTTATCACGATAGCACAGTTTTTTTGGAAAAGGCAAGGGTTAAAGGAAAAAATTTTTATTTGATGTGTTCGCCATGAGTCATATCATTAATGATGAGGCTTCCAAAGGTGGAGATTATTTTATGGAAACCTTGCTGGTTTCGCTGTTGCCATATATCATCGGCAGCGCTGTTGTGCCATTGCAAATCATTATTGGTTTGTTGTTCCTGAAAAGCGACAAACAGGGACTGTTTAAGGCTGTAGCATATTTCACTGGAATGACACTCACTCGTCTGTTACAAGGGCTGATTTTTGGTTTGATTTTGACTGAGGCTGCTGCATCGGCTGAGGCAAGCGGCGATAAGAATCTGGTGATTTCCACATTGCTGTTGATACTCGGTATATTATTATTGATCGCCGCTTATAAAAAGTGGTGCGGGCAGGATGACCCGGATGAACCTCCGCCGAAGTGGTTAACTACGATTGACAGTTCAACTCCACTCAAAGCATTTGGGATTGGTGTGGGGTTGCCATTGATTGCTCCTAAGTTATGGGTTTTTACCCTGAGTGCGCTGGCGACGATCGCAGCAGTACAATTGGGACAAGCATCTAGCGCGATCGTATATTTACTCTTCATTTTACTCGCCCAATCCTTACTGTTGCTTCCGATCTTAATTCGGATCTTCCTACCCCAAAAATCGCAATCCTTACTTAATCAAATTTCTAACTGGTTGACCAAAAATAACCGTTCCATAGTTATTTTCGTTTCGTTAGTTTTCGGTCTGTTGTTTTTGAAATCCGGTATCAGTGGATTGCTTTCTATCACAAATAAGTAAGGTTTTCAACTAAAGGTAACAGTGAGAGCAACTACTGTTTCTATAGAGGCTCCAGGCTCTAATATAATTAGATGTTCGCCTGTATTCATGGCGTTGCGAGGAGCACTCCAAGGTTCCAAACAATAGAAATCTTTGCCCTTGACTGCCCAAAAAACAATCCGAGAGTAAGAATTATCGTAACTTAAATGCAAATGTAAGTTGCGGCTTTTGTCGGTGACGCTGGCAGAAACATCAGTTAAATCCCGAAATGCCACATCTATTTCATCGCTTTCAAAGTCAAAGCTTCCTGAAAAGTTCTGAATAGTTGGATTTTGCTTTTCTTGGTACTGAGTTGAGGGAATCTGAAACTCTAGCTGATTTTTCTCAGTATCAGTAACGGCAAAGTAAGGATGCAGTCCAGTGGAAAAGGGCATGGACTCACTAGAGTTGTTAGTGTAACTTTGGCGAATTTCTAAGGTGTTGCCTTTGAGTTGATAAGTGAAGGTAACTTTAAAATCAAAAGGGTAAACTTGTTTTGTTTGGTCGTTGCTTTCCAAAAGCAGGGTAATGCTGGCAGATTCTTGGGTTTGTTGGTCTATTACTTGCCAAGGTAACTCACGAGCAAAACCATGTTGTTTGAGCTTGTACTCTTTTTCGTGAATGGTATAAGTGTCGTCAGGTAAGTTGCCGCAGATGGGAAATAAAATGGGGATTCCGCCTCGGACGCTTAAATTGGGATTAGTAAATCTTTCGGTATCTAAATAAAAAATTTCTTGGTCTTGCAGCTGCCAGCGGGTGACGATTCCACCTCGTTCGGGTACGACTTCAACGCGGGATTGGGCATGATGGTCAGTGAGAATGTAGGTTTTATACTGCTGCTGTTGGATGTCGATCGCAAACTCCATAATACTCCCCTCATCAATCTAATTTGGCTGACCTCACTACTTTACAAGAGATCGATCGCTTTTCCCTCTCATAATCTTTACAAGCTTTTTTAATTAGCCCTAAACATCTTCACAGCATCTTAACAATAGTCCAGATAAGCTATTACTTAGATTAATTTCTCATTTGCAGTCTTAAACTTCAAGATCGTACAAACAACTGGAGGATCGATGTTTGAAATCACCTATTTAAAGACATCTGTGAGCTAAATCACAGATTTATAGGGTAAATTATCACAACCTGCTACCGCCGCCTATCATTTACTTTTAAAACCAGATGTTTAAGACTAGTATTGACGGTTAACGCATCAAGGATGCTCAGGAAGTCGCTATGATTCGTTCACTAGTTAAGTCAGCTTTTCAAACAGGGTGTTTAAGTGTTGCTTCCGAAGGTCTGATTGGTCAAGTTTTGGCCTATAAAGGCTATCAATCCGCTGACTTAGATGCCCTCTCTTCCTTGTACTATGCAGTCAATTCTGGTCAAATTGAGCGAGAGGCACGCGGGGCAGTGACACGAACTCTCATAGAGTACGTACAGCCCAGTCTAGAAGATACGCATCTAACCAATATTTCTAATTGGGGGAGTGTAGTGTATTCATAGATACATCAAACAACTGTTAACTGAGATTTAATAGTAAACAAGGACTAACGGCAAAACTCCCACAAGGCAAATTGCCGTTAGATAGATTAGATAGTCTGTAATATAAAAAAAATTTGTGCTTTTATTGGGAATTTTAAGATTTAATCTTGAGATTGCTTTGAGATTGCCACAGTTATATAGACTCGAAGCACAAAAAATAGTGAAGCAAGCAGTAAATAAATCATGTACTTTGCTAGGAGCTGGTGTAGATTGGCTGAGTTTAGCAAGTAAGAAAAAATTATTTTATAAATAGAGAAAGATTAGCAGTTATTAAGGGTAAGTGTTAACAGCCTTGATGAGTAATGGGTTTGAGACACCTACTGTTAAGCAAAAATTTCTTATTTGTACAGTTTGCTGTGGTAATTACTACAAATTTGGTAGTTTTCCCTAGAGTAATAAAACAAAAGAGTTGATAGAATAAAAGATATCTATATCATGGCGTTTGCTCTCACGCGATCGAATCTCGTTGAACGCTTATATCCTTAAATGATTACTACCACCGTTACCGACAAACAAAAAAATTCTTTTCCACCTGCTATCTGTTGCTCAATTCGAGATAAACTTTTTTTAACTAAAGCATCAGATAAACATCAGGATGTGGTGACACCTCTGAGGATGTGGCTTTAGATGAAATGGCTGGCTAAATGTAAAGCAATTTTCCCGAAGTCAGTCGCCAAAGGTAGATTAACAAACTAAGTACTTGAAGAGTTCCCTGTTCAGGAGAAGTAATATATGCTACACCGCAAGATATATCAACTCTGTTGCGATGGTCGAGAAGTCTGTGTGTTCTTGCGGGACCAGCAACGTTGGATCGAACGTGCCCGAATTATTGATATTGAGGGAGATTTAGTAACTTTACGCTATGAGACAGATGAAGATGATGAGGTCTCTTCCTGGGAAGAGATGGTACGCTTAGAAAGTATAGGTGCCGTGAGTCAAAAATTAGCTTCAGTACCGAGAGGTAATGTCGAACCTCTAGTTTCGGATGATTGTCCAGAAGCAGAGCAAATTCGCAACCATTTTCCTGATTCTAATTTGGATTAATAGGTAATGGGTAGTGGGTAATGGGAAAATCCAATTACCCACTACCTACTACCAACGACCAGTCTTAATTTTGTTAAATCGCAACTCCTGTTAATTAGAATTATCGCCATTTTCCCGTTCTGCTTTAGAAGAGGGTTCAAATACAGGGCAGTATCCATCTGGTGTGACTTTAAAATCAAACAGAGGTGATGCTGGATTTCGGCAACGTTGTCCGCGCATATAACGGCAGTTGCCGCAGCAAGCTAGGTCAGCGGGTAAGCGATCGCTTCGTTGAGTCAATAATTCTCGTTGAGTTAACCCGCGCAATACCAATTCTTCACCTTGCCAACGCGCTTCCACTAAACCAGTATCCGCAAAATTTTGCCAGCGGGGATCTGAAGTAATCGTGTCAGGTAAATTAATGGTGACGATCGTACCTAATTCGGTGAGTTCGCCTTCGTAGTTAGTTTCTGGGGCAGCGGGTTGTAAAAATGTTTCTCCGATCGGCAATTCTACAAGCGTACCAGCGTTAGGGGAATGTAAGTGGTAACGGTTTTGTAACTCCTCCAAGCTAGTTAAATCTGCCAAATACGTGGGAGAACCGTGAACAAAGACCACGTGCTGCGGGCGCAAATTATGGATCAGCTGGGTTGTACCTGGGCCATCACAATGTTGAGCTAAAAGGTAACTTTCCACACTCAGAACACCAGAGTTTTTTGTCTGAATCTGATAATCTTCTATTGCCGATCGTCCTGGTCTTTGCGGTAATAAAACTACCCAAGCTTCCGCATTGGGATGAAAATATTTACTCAAATCAACTGTTTCATCAGTAAGCACGATACAGCTAGTTTTTCCTAACTGAGTAACTTGTTCCGATTGTAAGCGGCGCACGCGGGGGCGCACTCGTTCGTCCCAAAATAAAGGTTGGTGACGAGAAAAGTTTTGCACGGAAGCAGGAAGATGAGGTAACAGTTCCAGGTAAGCATCACATCCAGCGGCGACAGTACCATCTACCCAAATATCTAAGTCCCGACCTGTAAATAAGTGATGACTCCGCAACAGCATGAGGATTTCTTGACCTAATCCTAAAGCTGGAACTGGCATGAGGATTGATTTTCCGGTGCTAACGGCGCGACTAATCCGTTCTGCGAGTTGGTTTTCTTGTTGACGACGGTGGGGATGGCGGGCAGTACCGTAAGTGCCTTCAATAATCAGAATATCCGGTTCAATTCCCCGTAAAGAGTCGAGGGGTAAACCTTCGACTAAACGGGAGTTGGAGAGAAAAAAATCACCTGTGTAGAGGAGCGTGTAGCTGCGACGGAGGGTAGTATAGGTAAGACGGATTGCTGCTGCGCCTGGTAAGTGTCCGGCGGGGAACAGTTCGGCGCACAGTCCATCGTGAAATTCGATTGGCGATCGCCAAGGTAAAGCTTGACAAAATGACGGGATTTTCTTAGGTTCCAACTCCGACCAGTTCAGCGGCAACAATTGCGTAGTGACTTCACTGGCATAAATTGGTAATTGAGGAAAAGCTTTATGTAAAGCCAACAAACCTCTAGCATGATCGGGATGGGCGTGGCTACATAGTACTAAATCAGCTGGTGGTATTTTCTTGTTAATAGTTAGCAAGGATGATATGTCAGCCATGCCACAATCTAAAAGAATGCGATATGGCCCCATTCGCAGGAGTAGACAAATACCTTCACCTGCGTGATTGACACTATAGGGCAAGCATTCTAGATCAATCACGATGCCTTCCGATACTTTTCGCTAACCTAAGATTAATTTAAAGTAAGGCTCTCTTATACTTATGGTGGAAAACCTGGTTTTAGTGACTGGGATGACAGGCAGGATGCCTGTCCTACGGGACTGGGATTCCTTTTATATTAAGCATTTCGCAAATTAATTAGGTTATTTTCCACCGTAGATACGAGGATAACCAAAAGTAAAAGGGCAAAGCGGGAATCAAAGAAATCCGATCGCTGATTTTTGCCTGTTTACTTTTGGCTGATACGATTCTCTGAAATGCTCTCTAAATTAATCTCTGCGTCACCGCTTCAACTATCTGGAGCTCGCTTAAAGAGAAACAATCTTATTTAGTGGGCTGTTCCATTACCGTGATAATTGTCTGTATCATAGAATCCATTTTTCGTGCCGAAAAAGAGACTCGACAGAATAAAGAGTACGGTTAGGGCTAAAAGAACGATTTTTACGTCCATTGGTAAATCTCTGTATTAAATAAATGCGGTGGCTGAATTCTAGCAATAAAGTATAGTCCAGAACAACTGTCTATGGGGTAGTGGGTAGTGGGTAGTTGGTAGAATTTGCTCTTGTCACCTTGTCCCCTTGTCCCTTCGTTAGTGATGAGTTTTAAGTTTTAAGTTTTGAATTAATAACTTAAAACTCATAACTCAAAACTCATAACTCGCCCTTGTCCCCCTGTCCCCTTGTCTTCTTGCCACCCGATTGGCTGATTGTGAATTGGCAACAGAAGGGATAGCATAGAGGTACTGGTACTCTGCCTCATTTGTGCTATTTATATCAGTGTCGAATTCAGTTTTTTAAATTCATGGACAAAAGTCCATTATCTGACAGTATTATCCTCCCCTAAGCTGGTGACGTTTGTCTCCCGGCGCGGGGGAGACTAGGAGGTTGAATGCTGACACAAGAAGGGCGTGTTACGCTAGAGGATATTGCTGACTTAAATCAGCTAAAATCTGAACTTAATTCTTTGCCAGCGGTGGATGTTGGCGATTATATTACTGATTTGCCTGGGGAACGACGGGCGATCGCTTTTCGCCTACTCAATAAAGCGCAGGCAATAGATGTATTTGAATATTTACCACAGGAAGTGCAGGAAGAATTGATTGGTTCGCTGCAAGATACTCATGTATGTCAAATTATGGAGGCAATGCGACCTGATGACCGAGCAGAATTATTTGATGAGTTACCAGCGGGAGTGGTAAAACGGTTGGTACAACAACTCAGTCCCGCCGAACGACAAGCAACTGCGACTATTTTGGGTTATCCAGAAGGTACGGCAGGTCGGGTGATGACGACTGAGTATGTGCGTCTGCGCGAAGGTTTGACGGTTGGCGAAGCTTTAAGCAAAATTCGGTTAAGCGACCAGGATAAGGAAACGATTTACTATGCTTACGTGACTGACAATAACCGCAAGTTGGTGCAGGTGGTGTCGTTGCGGCAGTTGTTGTTTTCGATTCCTGATGCTTTGATTCGTGATGTTGCTAGCGATCGGGTGATTAAAGCTTATACGGAAATGCCTCAAGAAGAGGTGGCGCGATTGATGCAGCGTTATGATTTGATTGCGTTGCCTGTGGTCGATCGGGAAGACCGTTTGGTGGGTATTGTCACGATCGATGATGTGATTGACATTTTAGAGGAAGAAGCTACTGAGGATATTCAGCGATTAGCTGGGGTAAGTAGTGGTGATGAGGAAGCTTTGTCTTCGCCTTGGGTGACGATTCAGAATCGTTTGCCTTGGTTGTTGGGGGTGATGGCGTTGTATATTGGGGCGGCAAGTGCGATCGCACCTTTTCAAACTGTGATTTCTCAAGTGCCAGTTTTAGCGGTAATTATGCCGATTTTTTCTAATACTGGGGGAACTGTAGCAATTCAAGCTGTCACTGTGACTATTCGCGGATTAAGTGTGGGAGAAGTTACGCCTTTAGATACGCTAAAAATCTTACGTAAGGAAATTTTAGCGGCTTTGGGAACTGCTTCTGTTTTGGGTTTAACTTTGTTTTTACTTTCCTTTATTTGGACTACTCCCGGTTCCAGATGGGTGGGTATAATCGCTGGGTTAGTAATGGCAATTAATGTGTTTGTCGCTGTGATTTTGGGTACTTTATTACCTATGGGAATTAAACGTTTAAAACTCGATCCAGCGATGATGAGTGGGCCATTATTAACTACTACTTTAGATGCAGTGGGATTTGTAATTTTCCTCTCTTTAATCTCGCTATCTTTAAATGTTTTTGGTTTAAAAGCTCATTGAGGGACTGGGGACTGGGGACTGGGGATTGGGGAATTTTAAATTGTAGTTTTTCAATTCAATTTTCCCCTTCTCTTTGTCTCTTTGTCTTGCTATCTACTTCGGCTAATCTGGTAATAAAAAATAAAGTTAGACCGAAAATAGTTATGCTTTCGCCTATTAATTCTGTTAATTCTTCAATGGTATCTTTAACTGAGTTGACGATCGCAGTTGTGGTATTAAGACTATTTGCTATTTGGGGAATATAGGGTTTAAAAATTTGAGCGTTAATCACTTCCACTCCTATTCCTCCTAGTAAAAATATCCCGATTCCCAATACAGTAAAGAATGTGCTGTGGAGATAGGAACGCCAAAGTGCTATTAATTGTCGATAACCTAATACAATAGTTAAGAGGATAATTGGCAAATAAAAAAATACCCATTCTATACCCCCACTTTTAAATTCTGGCATCCAAGAAAAGCGATGGATAAATAGGTGAAATTTCCAGATTTTATCTTGCGATACATAAAGAAATGCTGTGCCTACAGCTAAGAGTAAACACCAAGATTTTTTGGGTAGTTCATGTCGTCGCCAACAAGATGCTAGTGTTAATAAAAACCCGATCGCAAACAATTTACAGGCAGCGAATAAAACGGGTATTGTTCTGGGGATATCAAAATCAAAGTTGCTGAGAGATTTACCAAGTAAAATACTGCTAATTAGATAAATAGACGCTAATGTTAGATCGATCGCGATCGAACAAGGTATGAGTACTTGCTTGATAAATTGCAAAATCTTGAGTTTATTCTTATGGTTCATTTTTTGCTTTTTTAGCCTATAATCTACTCATCCCTTGTTTTAATCTATTTCTAGTGCAGCTTACCTCAGTAATTCTTCTATGTTTAACTATTTTGTTAACATAATGAAAAATTTATAATTCTTTTAAGTATTTATAGGATTTTTCATTTAGGTTATTAAATTATATGGGTAGTATTTGGACACGCGATCACATCATTTCCTTAGCTGATTTCTTACCAGCAGAGTACGATATTGTTTTGCAGACAGCAGCTAGTTTTCAAGAAGTACTCTCCCGCCGGGTAAAGAAAGTACCGACGTTGCAAGGACAGGTAGTAGCTAATTTGTTTTTTGAACCATCAACCCGGACTCGTAACAGTTTTGAATTAGCAGCTAAAAGACTTTCAGCAGATACACTCAGTTTTGCGCCAGCAACCTCTTCATTAAGCAAAGGGGAAACAATTTTAGATACGGCGAAAACCTACCTAGCAATGGGTACAAATATAATGGTAATTCGTCATCGGGAAGCTGGAGTTCCGCAAGCGATCGCAGATGAAATGGATCGATTACAATCACAAGTGAGCGTACTTAATGCTGGCGATGGTCAACACGAACATCCCTCACAAGCATTACTAGATTTGTTTACAATTTGTTCTGTTTTAGATGCAAAACAACCGAAAATTGAACTTTTACAAAATAAAAAAGTGGCAATTGTTGGCGATATTCTGCATTCACGAGTAGCCAGATCTAATATTTGGAGTTTAACAGCAGCTGGAGCAGAAGTCCACTTAGCTGGCCCACCAACTTTGTTACCAAAACTATTTGCTGATTGGATGCCTGAAAATCAGGAAAATTTCGTAGTTCCTGAACGGAAATTATTTTTACATTGGGATGTGGAACCTGCATTAAAAGATGCAGATTTTGTGATGACTTTACGTTTGCAACGGGAAAGAATGACACAGAATTTGTTACCTAGTTTGCGAGAATATCATCAAAGATATGGGATTACTCGTGCTAGATTAAAATTATGTAAGTCTGAAGTTAAAGTCTTACATCCAGGGCCAGTAAATCGGGGAGTAGAAATTAGTTCTGATTTAATGGACGATCTTGAGTTTAGTTTAATTTCTCAGCAAGTGACTAGTGGTGTAGCAATTCGCATGGCTTTATTATATCTAATTGGTGGAGGTAAAAGTTAAATTCAGATCTCCAACTTGTTGAAGAAGTCAGGGATATAGAAATAAAATTGGCAGTTTATGTAATCTTTTGTGCTTATGAATTCTACTGTTCTCAGTTCATTAAATTCTCGGATTAAATGTCATCCAAATGACAGATTTGCCATTACTTTTGCGCCTTTATCTTTAGAGGAAGTTTACACTTTAGCGGACGATCCGGCTAATGGTGCGATCGTAGTTATGAGTGGAATGGTTCGCAATCAAACTGATGGGAAAGCTGTGGTGATGTTAGAATATCAAGCATATCAACCGATGGCTTTACAAATATTTGCTCAAATAGCAACCCAGATTCGTAATACTTGGTTAGATGTAAATCGGGTGGTGATTTATCATCGAATTGGACGATTAAAGATTGGGGAAATTAGCGTGTTGGTTGCTGTAGGTTGTCCCCATAGATCGGAGGCTTTTGCTGCTTGTCAATATGCGATCGATACTCTGAAGCATAACGCACCAATTTGGAAAAAGGAGTGGTATAGCGAGCTAGATGGTACATTATCTAGCAGTTGGGTAAGTATTGGTGCTTGTGAGCAAACAGGAGAAAATTGCTGAAATCCCGGAAATAATTGCTTATGCGAGGGTTTCCACTGTTGAGCAAAGTCAAAATAGTCATGCACTTGAGCAGCAGATAGCTCGTCTAAAATCAACTGGAGTAGAGTTAGTGCTGGTTGATGTAGAGTCAGGCTTCCGTGAGCGGTTCGGCTGAGCTCACCGTCGAAGCCGTCAGCCGAACGGTCGTGAAAGCAAAGAATCCGATCGCCCCAATTTCCAGAAAATGATGGTTTGGGTTCGCCGCGGATTGGTCAAACAAATTTACATTACTCGGTTGGATAGACTTTCCCGGTCGCTCCCCACACTCCGTAAAGTTCTGGATCAATTCCAAAAATCAAACTGCGCTTTAATACTGGAGTTTAGACATCGCACCTTCGGTGCGATAGTCTAAACTCCAGTAATGAGACTTTGGCTTGGTTTTATCTAAGCCCGGTTTTGTAATGTTTAATTTTATGAACACAGCATTTCGATTTCAGTACTAAGATAAATAGAGTAACTATTTTATCTTGATAAATCACGAATTATACTTAACTTATTTCCCTACCTAAATTTCAATTGATGATGTATCAAAAAAAGTCTTACATCAGGTCATGTAAATTGATTTTTTATTGTTTGTGAGAAATGCGGGCTAACACCTAATCCCCAATGCCGGAACCACTGTATCCAGAATCAGGTTTGCTCAAGCTTGCCCAGATTATTAAGCTTGCTAGAGGTTCACGCAGTTATCGTGAGTTTGAGGCAATCAGCGGAGTCAGCCATGCCACTATACGTCGTTTAGAATTGTCTGATGTGAAAAATCCTGACATTGCGACTTTGGCTAATCTTGCTATCCACACTCCTTACACTCTGGAAGAATTGATTGCTGTGGCCCAGGAACGGGACAAAGTAGATATCAGACCTTACCGCACTGCTGAAGAAGCGATGAGTGTTGTCGATCAACTTCACCATCAGGAAGCTGCCAGATTAGCCCAAATGATTATCGGTCGTTTGGCGCAAATGGATGTCAAAATTCAACAAACTCCTCCTGATGACGGTCTGTTGCTGCAAATTAGATTGATGAGTCCTGAACAAATGGCTGAGGTGTTACGGGCATTAGCAAATAGGTTGAGTCCTTCTGTCAACCACCAGGAACCCCCAGATGATATCAACACCCAAAATGCTGAGGATGTTTGAATCATAGTGAATCTGGGGAGAAAGCGATCGAACTTAACAAAAAAACTGTTATAAAAATAGATATGCTAACTCTCAATGGTTGATAAACCGTAATCATGAAACCATTATTTATTGTTATTACTACATCATTACCTTTGTGCCTCGCAGTTTTCCCAGCTAGTGCAGGTAATCCCGAACACCTGAAACAGTTAATCAATACTAATGTATGTCAAGGTTGCGATCTAAGTGGTGTCGATCTGAAAAACGCCAATTTAAGTGGTGCAGACTTAAGTGGTGCTAATTTGAATGGTGCTGATTTAAGTGGTGCTAATTTGAATGGTGCTAATCTATCTAATGCCGATTTAACTAATGCCAATTTGATGGGCGTTAACCTGAAAGCAACTAATCTCACTAATGTCATTGGACTGCCTGCTGGTATACTTATCCCTGATGAAGAAAGATCTAATAATACACAAAACAATACAGGTTCAATAACGCCAGGATATCAACATTATACTCCTCCAGAATCTAATGTACCCCGCTCAACAGGAAGTGGTGGTGGTACTCGTTAATAAATCGTAATGCTTAATTTAATTCTTGATAGAGGCAATCCTCAATGAATTTAGATTTATCATCATTTTTGGTGAGTAGCTTTGGCTTATTCTTTTCACTAATTTTACCTGTACAACTAGCAGAAATTTCTCACAATAATATACCAAAAGTTCTGGGACAAACACCAATTACCAAAAATCAGATTCTTTCTCAATTGTTAGAGCCAAAATTACAAGCAGACAGCCTTTTTAAGTTAGGTGTTGAAAAACTTTACCAAAGTCAGTTTTATGAGGCTTTACAAATATTTGAACAAGTACTGAAGATTCGCCAAGGATTAGGCGATCGAGCAGGTGTAGGAATAACACTAAGTAACATGGGGGAAATTTATGGCGAACTAAACCAATATTCAAAAGCATTAGAAATTTTACAACAAGCTTTGCTGATTCATCAAGAACTGGGCGATCGAGTAAGTACTGGAGAGACACTTAGACGCTTGGGTATAGTCTACAAAGATCTTGGTCAATATGATAAAGCAATGGCTGTTTTGCAGCAAGCTTTGGCTATCAGTAAACAAGAAGGCGATCGCACCAGTGAAGGTCGTACACTTCTGAGTATTGGTATTGTTTATCGCAGATTAAGTCAATATGACCAAGCCTTAAATTTTTACCAAGAAGCGTTAGAAATAGCTCGAATAACTGGCGATCGCATAACCATTGGTCGCGCTCTCAACAATATAGGATTCGTATATTACAGCAATGGTCAATATGGTCGCGCACTTGAGTATTATCAACAAGCTTTAACTATTCGTAAAGATATTAAAGATCGCAGTGGTGAAGCAGTAACTCTCAGTTTTATGGCAACAGTTTACGATAGTCAAGGAGAGTACCAAAAAGCTTTAGATTTTTATCAGCAAGCACTGACAATTAATCAAACAATTGGCAAACTGGTGGATGCTGCAAATCTGCATAATGACATTGGCGGAATCTACTACACTTTAGGTCAATATAACCAAGCTTTATCAGCCCACAAAAAAGCTTTAACAATTATTCAAAAACTGGGTGCGCGTCCTTCAGAAAGTGCTACTTTAAATAATATTGGATTAGTTTACGATCGCTTAAGTCAGTATACTCAAGCTTTAAATTTTTATCAGCAGTCTTTAGCTATTAAACAAGAAATTGGCGATCGCGCCGGGGCAGCTAATACTCTGACTAATATCGGCATAGTTTATGATAGACAAGCTGATTATTCTCAAGCATTGGAATACTTGCAAAAATCTTTAGCAATTAGACAAAATATCGGCGATCGCTCTGGAGAAGCAATCACTTTTAACAGTATAGCCGTAGTTTATCAAAATAATGGTCAAGATCAAAAAGCCTTAGAGACTTATCAACGTGCCTTAGCTATTCAGCGAGAAATAGGCGATCGACCAGCCCAAAGAGTAACTCTGAGTAACATTGCTTTCTTACTAGAAAAACAAAATCAACCAGAACTAGCTATTGTGTTTTACAAACAATCAGTTAATGTTACACAAGCAATTCGGGAAAACCTCAAACCATTATCACGCGAACAACAAGAATCTTATACTCAAACTGTTGCAGATACTTATCGTTCATTAGCCAATTTATTGCTTTCTCAAGGACGAATTTTAGAAGCGCAACAAATCTTGGAACTTCTGAAAATTCAAGAATTACGCCAGTTCACAGAAAATAGTAGAGCCGGAGGAGAAACGAATGGTAGTCAGTTAAACCCAACGGAAGAGAAAATTATCGAAATTTATGGCAGTTTAATTGCTTTTGGACAGCAAGTGGATGAATGCCAGAAAAATCGCTGTAATCAACTTAGTGAGCTATTAGATAAACGTGATGCTTTAACCCGCCAGTATAATCAATCTGTAGAAAGTTTAGTTAAACAAATTCGCTCGCTTCAGACTCAGGATGAAGCCATCCTCAATCCCAAAGATTTAGGTCGTAAAGCTAGAGAAATTATCGCAGCGCAACCAGGTACAATACTGATTTATCCTTTGGTATTAAAAGATAAAATTTGGTTATTATGGGCAGCCCCAGGTGGAATTGTTAAAAGCTTAGAAGTTCCAGTCAAACAACAAGAATTGGGTCAAACCGTCTTAAAATTTCGGCTGCTGCTGCAAAATCCTAATTCTAATATTGCCGAAGTCAAGGCTACGGGAAAACAACTTTACGATTGGTTAATTAAACCTTTAGAATCTGAACTGAAAACTAATCCAGTAAAAAATTTAGTTTTTTCCCTCGATCGCGTGACGCGCTACATTTCCATGAGTGCATTGTTTGACGGACAAAAATATTTAATAGAAAACTATACAATTTCTACTATATTGTCTGCCGATTTAACTGATGTAAGCGATCGTCTACCCGTTGGCAGAGAAAATATTTCGGTTTTAGCACTTGGTTTATCTAAAGCAATTTTAAATTTTAATGCTTTACCAAATGTTGAGGATGAAATTAATAGAGTCGTCCGAAAAAGAAATGATGATTCTCAGGGAATTTATCCCGGTCAGGCATTTTTAAACCGAGAATTTGATTTTCGGACTATGCGAGATAATTTATCAGGAAAAAAGATTTTACATATTGCTACTCATGGGCAATTTGTCGCAGGTCGCCCCAAAGATTCTTTTTTGTTACTAGGGACTGGTGAAAAGTTAACAATTCCCCAGATTGAAACTTTACAAGATTTAGTAGAGGTTCATTTAGTAGTTCTATCTGCTTGCGAAACAGCATTAGGTGGGCTAGATGCGGAAGGCGTGGAAATTGCTGGAATTAGTTATTATTTCCTCGGTCGAGGTGCAAAAGCTGTCATCGCTTCTTTATGGCAAGTAAACGATCGCAGTACCAGCGAATTGATGCAAGAATTCTACAGTAATTTAGCCAAGGGAACTAATTGGGTACCTGTTTCAAAAACTGCGGCTCTACAGCAAGCACAACTTAGCCTTTTGAACAAAGGTTTTGTTCATCCTTATTACTGGGCACCGTTTATTTTAATTGGTAATAGTCTGTAGTCGGCTGTAGTCTACAGACTGATTCAGTTTATTTTCGTCACTATTACTGCTCATCTATTACCAACAAAATCAAGCTGTCTTTGATTTTAATTGTTAGCCAATCCCCTATTCCCAAAAACATTAAGAAAATATTAAACTAAAATTAGGGTGCTTTCTTAACTGAACAACACAAGGTAGTTAAAGATTTGCTCACCTAAACAAAGGAACTCAACAGATGACGTGGCTTAAGGCTTAAATATGCAGTTGATGAAGACAATAGCTTATTTGAAATTGCTGATGTACCCAGTGGCAAAACCAAATTATTCTGTCCCTATTGTGCTGGTAAATTAATAGCTAGAAAAGGAAAAGTTAAGCAACACCACTTCGCTCATGCTGAGGAAACTTGTTATCCTGTAGCCACAAAAAAGGATTTACCTACTTTACCACTGTATGATAACTTTAATATTAAATTATCAGGAACGGCATTACAATTATTGCAAAAACTCTGGCAATCTTTTGGGGTTTATGATTGGGGGATTCCGCATTTACCGGAACTAAAGCCGTTAATTAAAGCCAAGGTATTACAGAAAAATGTTTACCTTCAACCACCCGCTTATGAGTTTACTGCTTTAGGTAAAATCCCTGTAGGCACTTTACCATTGCATGAATTTAATCAAATTCAAGAACCATTATTGTTAGCTAAATTAACTGAACTTTCACGTCAAGCAGAATTAGCACAAGTAATTAAATCGTTAAATTTAGCAGAAAGATTAGTTGATTTACGGTTATATCGTGCTCAGTTAGCCAGCATTTTATTACATAATTTGTACTATCTGCGAATTGAAGTGGATGGGTTAATTTTGCATAAAATTGGGGTAACTAAGCGATACGCGCTACGCGCAGGCTACGCCAACAATTACCCAACGCATCCCTGACATTGAGAGAGATTTACGTTCTCATTACCAGAATATTAAAGTTAGTGTACTGGGATTGTGGTCACATCGGGGAAATGTTGAGTTGTATTTTAAGCATCGGTATAAACCGTTTAATTATCGGATTGGTAACTTAACTGAATACTATTTGTTTAGCGAGACATCGATCGCTGATGCTGTGTTAGATAATTTGAATCAAATGCAACCGAAAGTACTTAGTCCAGAGGAGCAAACTGTTTTAGCAGAAGCTAGTTTATATCGTAACAAAGAGACTGATTTACAGTTAGTAATGGTAAACTAATTACTATGTTTAAGTTGATGTATTTAGTCAAATGTTTTTGTTTACGGGTATCCCCGGAGTAAGTCAAGTTTTTGCTAGAGTCAAAGTATGAAATTACCTCCTGATGCGATTATTGCACCAGCTAAATTGACTCAATATCTACTCAAACTACTGCCACAGGATGACAAATCAAAGTTTCTGGCACAAGCTGGTTATACTCAAGAAAACTGGCAACAATTAGAACAGGATTTGCGAGAACAAATATTACCACTAGATGCAGTATTCACAGAACAAACACGATTTGGCGATCATTATCAAATTCGCGGAACTTTGACAGGTGTTAATCGGGTAGTTTTACCAGTGGTTACAATTTGGATGATCGAGAAAGCAACTGGACAAACCAAGTTTATTACTTTATTTCCCGATAAGGGGGTTTAAGCATGAAATTTGAACTGTTTACGCGAGTGGCATTACGGGAAGATTTACCCCAATACAAACTCTGTCAGGGAGATGTAGCAACAATTGTCGAACATCACCCCGTACTGGATGATGAGGATGGCTATAGTTTAGAGGTATTTAATGCTGTTGGGGAAACGATCGCAGTGATTACAGTAGCTCAATCGCAGATTGAACCTTTGATGAGTAATGAGGTGTTGCACGTTCGCGTTTTCGATCGGGTGATAGCTTAATATTTTGCCCAAATTAAACTTTCACAACAACAGCACCCAAACTGGACTTACTGAGTAATTTCCTCACATTAATGCTACTTGGAGAGACACTGTAAAACTTAAATTCAGTTGCCTTACTCCCTTTTTTTCAGCTTAGGAAATATCAGTTTTCTAGTTGTTGAGTGCTGTTGTTAGTTAACACAATCGATTTTAGATGAAACAGCTTTTTTCCTCCTTAGTTAATAGTGGACTTTAGCTGTAATCTTTATCTGATGAAGCTTTGTAGCTTCACTTATTAACTTACCATTTTCCTTAGCATCTACATTCAAGATGATAAATAACTTTACTTTTGACAGCAGGGAAATTCATCATCTCAGTTGAGGTCAAGTGCTAGAAAATCCGAGCCATTTAGTTAATAGCAAAGGTCAGTAATCACTTAAAGACTTGTAACAAAATCTTATATCTTCAACTCTGAGCAACGATCAACTCTTGAGTTGCAACTTTTCTTCTAAAGCAGTGAGTCGAGCTTCCATCTCTGTTCGCAATGTATGAATGTCAGACATCACGGTTTCATACTGCCGAATATTCCAGTAATTCAGTATTGCCTCCAGCATGACATCGCTGCGAGTCCTACCAGAAACCTTCGCAATCTGGTCTATGCGTTCCAGGTCTTCTTGCTCCATCCTTAAGCCAACCATCGGCTTGGTTTGACTTTGTTTGTTAGTCACTGTTCAACTTGTTAACTTGTTCTTTCTCAATTATGCCGGAGTTTTTTTTGTTAACACACTAAACATGATAGCAAATCACCAAGTTTTCTGTTATTCTGATAAACAGGTTAACAAAACCGCTTTTTTCTGAGCACAGAAAGTCGAAGTGGCTCCTGAAATCCAAGAGCGCACTTCCAAAGAAACTAAAAAATCAACCAACACATTAACTCAAAATCAAGTCAATTGGAGCATCATCATGCCATCTACCACAAAATTTGTTGCAACCAACAAACTCAACGGCTTCACTTTCGCAGCTTCTACCGCAACTGATACTGTCGAGTTAGCTAAAGAAGTCGTACAACTGGGAAACTCTCACTCCGCAACTTTTGTTCACCTCAAGGAGCAAGCTTTAGAACTGGGAGACAAACTCAAGCAATTAGAAGCAGCATTAGGTAAAACCGAATTTCAAAAACTGCTCAAACACTGTTTTCCGAAAGAACTGGTACGTTATTTCCGTAATTTAACAACCCAGGCAAAACTAATAGCGAAATTCCCTAACTTACAACAGCACATTTTGAATCTGCCTCTGTGCCACACTGCTTTGTTGTTAGCTGGTAGTGAAAGTCAAGTAGAAGCGATTCTTACGACTCAAACCAAATGGACAATTTCGCTCATCAAGGAAAGATTAGCGTCTACTAACGAAAGAGCGATCGATCCCACATTAACAGCAGGTAGTCCAGTAGTTTTCCTCAACAAAATTGGATTGTTACTAAATGAAGAAGACGAACTGTTATCAATTCGCGGTTTTGGAGATGGAGAAATCTATCTGCAACCAGCCTCCGAACTCCGGGCTTTAGATAAAGATACCTTCGATGAATTTCTGAATCTGTTAGCCACAATTTCTGGGTTAAACGAGCAGTTAAATGATGATGAACGCACTCGTAATGATATTGAAGGCAAATTAGGGAAACTGAAAAAATGTCAACGTTCATTGATGAATCAGTTAATGTTAACTGATGAGACGATCGGTTGTTTAAATTCAGCGATCGACAAAAGTTTATCTTTACGTCGGTTAACTGATGAAGACATCGATCGTGCTTTTCGGATTTACCACATTACCGATACTGATGCAGTGTTAGCCAAAGCCAATTTATTAGCACGTTTGCGAGTCAAAGATGAATTAAATCCTCAGCCAACTGTAGCTGAATTAATTATTGCCATTGCGACATACTTGCACAAACCAACAACAAAACATGGTGGTGGTGGGATTCCGATTACTACTCGTGAGTATAATGAACTGATTGAACTTGTCCAACAACAAAACCGAACTATTGCTGCACTGAAAAATGAAATTGCAGAAGTTAAAGAAAATTCGGCACCAATCGATAATATTTCCATTGCTTCAGAATTAACTACCTTACAATTAAAATTAAATCAATACCAACAACTAATTAACTTACAAGAACAGCAAATCAAAGCACTTCAAGAACAAGTCGAATCTGCTTCTGTTACAACAATTGATGAAACTGTCACAGTAGAAACTAGCAACTCCATTGAACCGGGAACAGTAGTTAAGATTGTCAAACATCCAATTCATGCGGGAAAACTGGGATTATTTACTGGGTCAACAATAGTCAATGATTGGCGATTTGATAAACCAGTAGCAGTTGGTAAATTTGTGTTAAAACCGGGAACAAAATGGCAGTTTCCGTTAGAGATTAACAATTATGCTGACTGTGTGGAGCCTAGTAACTTGACAGCAGAACAATATCGGCAATTGGTGGAACTGGAATTAATTGCTGAGGAATGTAAGAAAGTTAAAGAGGAACTTAGTTTTAGTCAAGATGCGATCGAAGAAGCAGTGTATCAACTAGGCAAATGTTTAGTGTTAGCGAATGTTCCTGGTTGGGATAATTGCGGGAATTTTACTGATGAAGATGGCACAACTTTAAGTGGAACAAATGCTTTACGAACAGGTGTGACAGCAATTGCTGAATTATTGTCGGAAGTGTTTTGTGAATTTTAGGAAGTGAAGAAAAACTATCACAATTAAAAAATGGGGTGAAAGCGTTAGATGATGGCAGGAAGCAGGGGTTTGCAACAACTATTAGGCCAGCAGCAAACATTGTCAGTTCCGTTATTTGGGTGATAATTCTGTTCTCTTCAAGCATTTTTATTTAATGGTGTTTAGTGATGCTTCTAAAAGGTTAGCTAGAAGAGGAAGGCGATCGCATTACTAACTCTGCAAACCATTGACAAATTAGAATTTACAAATAGATTCTGGTTTGACTGGGCAAGTTCTGTTCGTCAACATTGGATTGTCAGCCAGGACGAGGTAAGTCAGCTTAGTAAGACCAGACAAAGGTTGTAGGTTGCTGATTTGATTTTGGTAGAGGTCGAGTTCAGTCAACTTAGTAAGGCCAGATAAGGGTTGCAAGTTGCTGATTTGATTATTGCTAAGGTGGAGTACAGTCAAATTAGTAAGACTAGACAAGGGTTGCAAGTTGCTGATTTGATTATTGCTAAGGTGGAGTACAGTCAAATTAGTAAGACTAGACAAAGGTTGTAGGTTGCTGATTTGATTCCTTTCGAGGATGAGGAAATTCAACTTAGTAAGGCCAGACAAGGGTTGCAGGTTGCTGATTTGATTGTCTCTCAGTTCGAGGAGATAAAACTTAGTCAGGCTAGACAAGGGTTGCAAGTTGCTAATTTGATTGTTGTTCAGTTGGAGCCAAGCCAGATTAGTAAGACTAGACAAGGGTTGCAAGTTGCTGATTTGATTGTCGTTCAGTTCGAGCAAATCCAGATTAGTAAGACCAGACAAGGGTTGCAAGTTGCTGATTTGATTATTGCTAAGGTCGAGATAAATCATAGTAGAAAGCGTCTGGTTAGCTTCTTGACAGTCTTGTGTTCCAGCCTCTCTTAACAACACCTCAACCGTATGCCTTGCATCAGCAGGAAGACTAGCTTTATTGGCGCACCAATCAGCAAAAGTACGGTAATTACTTGCGGTTTGTGCCAAGGTGGGAGAAGACGCTAAGGCTAGGAAACTAAATACAGCTAAACCTGCCAAACTAGTTTTCATAAAGATCTCACCCAAATCTATTTCTCGCCAAAGGCTTTAGCACCAAATTACTTAGATTTCACAACAGCAGCCAACAATTCCGCTTCCGTCAGAGGGCTGAAACAAGAAAGGGCGATCGCCACAATCCAGTTTGTCAAGGATTTCCCAGATTGAGTCTTTAGCCTAGAACTAGTGCAAAGCTCTTTATCAATTCCTGACAATTTCTTTATATAGTGAAAAATATCTAAAAAGCTTCTCAGCTTTAAGGAGAAGTGATAGCTTATGACGACTCAACTTACTGAAAACGGTTGGAGTGGGCCTTTTGGTTCTGGGACATGGACGAATCGAGCCGATATTGTAGATTCAGGTGATGAAATTATCATCGCTTCTGGTGTCACGGTCAACTCTCTTGGTGGCGAGGACATAATTACTGGCACTGGCTTCTTGGGCATCTTCAACATCGGCACGCTCAATACTGATAATGGTAAGGATCGCATCACTGGCATTGCCACTGGCGATGGTGCTGTTGGCCTCTTCAACCAGGGTGGCACGCTCAATACTGGTAATGGTAAAGACACAATTACTGGTATTGCCACTGGCCCTGGCAGTGTTGGTATCTTCAATAATGGTGGCATTATCAATACTGACAATGGTGAAGACTTAATTACTGGTGATGGTGGCGTTTTTGGTGTCTTCAACCAGAGTGGGACGATCGATACGGAAAATGGTGATGACACAATCACTGGCACTGGTCTTGCTGGCGGCATTTCCAACCAGCAGAAAGGCGTGATTAATACCAGATCTGGAAATGACTTAATTACTGCTACTGCCACTACTGGCGGCGAATTTGGCTTTGGCAATGCTATCGTAAACCAAAGTGGAAGCACTATAGATACTGGCGATGGAAACGACATAATCAGTGGCATCAGCACTATTGTCAGCAGCATTGCATCCGTCGGTATCCTAAATGGCACAGGTAACGATGTGGACACTATCACCACTGGCAATGGTGATGACATCATTATCGGTAGTGGTATGACTAGCGGTATCCGCAACTACAGCATCATCGATACTGGCAACGGCAATGATATCGTTGATGCCCTTACTGGTGGTTTTGACGGCGGAGGCACGATCTATTTAGGTAAAGGTAATGACCTAATTCAGGGATTCGGATCGCAAAACGTAGATGGAGGCAAAGGTTTTGATACCGCAGAGTTAGGAATTGATTACAATCAATCCCTTTTGTCTGTTGGTAGTTCGTTTGACATTCAAATTGGAAACATGAATTTCACCAACGTCGAACAGTTTGTATTTAGTAATGGGGATACTTTAAGTCTCCAAGACCTGCAAGCCCAAGTCCAAATCTAGTTATCAGGTGGTGCGATACGCGAAATGCGATCGTTATATCCCAATTATTTTTAATCTGTTCACTTACCTGCTGCTTTGATTACAGTGGGTAGGTGAACTGAAATTTACGCAGATTCAAAACGAGACAGAGCAGCTTGTAATTTGGGGAGAACTTCTTGGTATTTTCTTAATCGTTTCCAATCTTTTTCTGTAGGTTCAGCAATTCGTTTAATGTCCATATTATCGAGCATATCAGCGATTTTTACCCTAAGTGCTAAAGCATTACCCATAACTCGATTGAGATAAACTTGATAGTCTTCGTGCGGTTTTTTTGTAATCGCCTCAATTGCTTCTATAACTTCATCAGGAAAACCAGCATTTTGCAAATCTTTCAAGGTAAGTTCTGAGTCTTCTATACTATCGTGCAAAACACCAACAATTTTTTCTGCAACAGTACTTAAACTATTCATTACCCTTAACGGATGACCAATATAGGGTGCGCCTGCTTTATCGACTTGGTTGGCGTGGGCAGTTTGTGCCAGTGCGATCGCTTTATCTAATAACTCAGTTTCCATCATTTCTATACATCACCAAGCTACAACAATTTTAGCTGACGGTTATTCGTTGGGTTGTTGAGAGTGCGATCGCGCAGCGATGCGTAGCATTATCGCTCTACTGATTTGTTTTTAATGATGAAAAGCTGGCAACAGAAATGTGATTTTAAGCCACTTGTGGAGTTGCCAAATTCTTGACAACCGTTGACCAGTACCGTGTATATGGCAAAATCAGACTAACGATCGCTCGATAGCGAGGAGATGAGAAATGGATGGTAAGTGTCTTTGCGGTGCAATCACCGTCCGAACCCCAGACAAAAAGAGCATCGATGCCTGTCATTGCGGGATGTGTCGGCGATGGGGCGGCGGGCCAGCTTTAGGTATAGCTTGTGGCTCTGACGTGCAGATAGATGGTGTGGAAAAACTAAAAATGTATCAGTCCTCAGAATGGGCGCAAAGAGCTTTTTGTGGTGAATGCGGTACGCATATTTTCTACAAGTTGCTGCCGACGAGTGAATATTTTGTCCCAGCAGGTTTGTTTCAGGATGGAATTGAGTTTGAGTTCAAGGAGCAAATCTTTATCGATCGGAAACCTAGTTACTATGAATTTGCTAATCAAACCATAAATCTGACAGAAGCAGAAGTATTTGCCAAATTTGCGCCAAGTGAGGAAAATTAAAACACAGCATATCACAAATTGTTGTACTCGAATGGCATCAGAGCGATCGCATCAACCTAATCTGCTATTTTCACTGCTGCATCTCGATCATTGTCACAATATAAAATTTACTTGTCTCCACAAGCTGCATTCAAAGCAGGTCTGGAGTGGATTGGTGCGGGCAGCACTTGTTACTTCAACTTGATATAAGTCCATCTGCCATTAATTCTTTTTCTAAATCATCTAAAGAAATTATCTGGAGTTCACCAGTTTTTTTCTGATGTAACCACGCTTGAAAAATTGTTGCATCTTCCCGATTTTCCAAAGCTTCTACCATGTTTGACCAGGAGGCTAACAAAGATTCCCAAACTGCGATCGGGATAATTACATCTGTCTTTTCTCCGTTAGCATTAGCCAGATATTTAACTAATTTGATAGACTCTGTAATACTCATCTTATTTTACCGCTTTGGAATCCTGATTTTAATTATACTCAAACTACATCTGTTGTAGTTTTGAACATCTTAAAGATAGTTCGATTTTGGCAGCCATCTGAAAAACCAAATGAATAATAATAATGTTGTTACCGAAATTGTTGCAATGAATCACCTGACTTTAAACGAAGGCAAGAAAAAACTTGGAAGTCTGCTCAAAGTAATATCTCCAGTTGTGACGATCGCTGCGATCGCACTGGAATTATGGAATCTGGAAGCCAGATTAACGACCAATCAGTTCAAGAGCAGTTTGATGCCAATTCTGTGGTTGGGACATTTGGTAATTGCAGTTCATTTAATCGAGGCAGTTGTTGCGGCTATTTATGCACCTACCAAACAACACCAGCCGATTCGATATGGCATTTATACTTTTTTCGTCGGCACCGTTGGTTTATGGGAACTGTTTGAGTCTGATACCACAACATCAGAATTGAACAGCAGAAGCTAATTCCAAAAAATGCGATCGCTCCGAGGTGATGGACAAGTCCAAATTGCGAGGGGGTCAGTAAATCCTCAAAACCCTTATTTTGTCGTTGACCCCCTCGCCGCCTCTCTGTGTAAGGGTTTTGGGTTCTTTGATGCTTGATTTTCTGCTATATTTAACTCAGTGCTGTAGACCCCCTCGCAAACTGTCTCTGGACATTAGGCGGAATCAGGGTTTCAAAAGCTGCCTTCCCTACTCGCTAGGGAAATTAATTGAATGGAAACCCAAGGACAAAGAACTTATGGAGTTGAAACGACTGGGTTCCCTACTCGCTAGGGAAATTAATTGAATGGAAACTTTGGGAGCAACAACTTCCATCCGGGCTGGGAAGTCTTTTCCCTACTCGCTAGGGAAATTAATTGAATGGAAACACTTATCAGCACGCTACTGCCAAATTTGTCATCAACGACCCATTCCCTACTCGCTAGGGAAATTAATTGAATGGAAACTAGCCGCAGCCTTGAATTCACTCAATGGATTGAAGGAATTCCCTACTCGCTAGGGAAATTAATTGAATGGAAACGTTATAGATACTTTCAGCAGTTATATCTAAGTTCATGGATATTCCCTACTCGCTAGGGAAATTAATTGAATGGAAGGTTGTGAGGTGGAAGCATAAGATGGCATGGAACCATAAGATGACCGCTGCTGTCACTTCCCCCTCACTTGATATAGAAATGGAACCATAACATGGCACTAACTGCTACTTTACGGATTGAGCAGCACCACAATGGAAGAATAAAACAGTACTGGTTTGACGATCGCTTTGTCATCACACCAGATTTGATAATAGCAAGATAGCAAAATTTGTTATTTGAACTGTTAATTGCTAGAAATTCAACCTATTTGCTAATTTCACAAATGATTATTAAAATTTTGCTAAGATACTGACAAACATTTTATGACAACAATTAACGCTGTCGCTTTTTGATAAGCTGTTAAGCATTTAAATAGGGTAAAATGGAAAAGCCAATAGAGCCAAGTGGGTGGGGAAATGCCAGCAAAGAATCATCTGAACTTAGAACAAGTAGAGAAGCTACAAAAAGCCCTGAAAGAAGAAGATGGAAATATTAGAGAAAGAATCTTGATATTACTGTTGCTAAATGATGGAAAAACTCAAGCTAAAATAGCGGAATTTGTGGGCTGTTCAATAAATAAAGTATCTTATTGGTGTGTACATGGAGACCCAGATAATCTAGAAAGCCTAGTCGATGAAAGGATGAAGGGGAATCATCAAAAAGCCACAGATAAATATAGAGAAATATTATTAGAGACAGTAGATAAAGAACCCAAAGAATTAGGATACGAATTTGGCAGATGGACGGCACAAAGGTTAGCGACATATTTAGCAGAAACGACAGGAATAAAATTAAGTGGTTCGCAAGTTAGGAGAATATTAGAGCAAAAAAAGTTCGTTTACCTCTGGGCAAAGTACAGCTTGGAGGGAAAGCGAGAACCGGAAAAAAGAAAAGCATTTAAAAAGAAAATAGCCGAATATTTAAAAATCGAAAAAGAGCATCCAGAACGTTTACAGGTATGGTTTTGGGACGAAAGCGGTTTTAGTTTAAGAGTGATGAGAAGAAAGAATTGGTGTAAGAAAGGTAGACGAAAAGAGGTGAGAGGAGAGCGAAGAAAGGGTCGGATTAATGTAATGGGAGGACTGAGGTATTCCGACAAGAAAAGGTTTGTAGAATTTCTCGATAAAAGCAATTCGGAAAGTTTTTATCAAGTGCTAAAACTGTTTTATCAAGAATTGATTGCTGAATGGGTAGCCGCTGGCAATGAAGCCAAGGAATTTGCGGAAAAAGGAGCCAAAATAGTGATAATTCTGGACAATGCTAGTTTTCCCAAAAAGGCAGAATATCTCCAGAAAATTGCCGCCGAAATGCCCAATATTCATTTAGAATTCCTCCCGAAATATAGCCCTGATTATAACTTAATTGAATTAGTTTGGCATTCAGCCAAAGAATTTATTGCCCATCGATTATTTAAATCAATAGAAAAATTAGAATATTTATTGCATAAACTTTTAAATGAAGGAGAATTAATTATTAAATGGGGGCGAAAACTTAAAAATAAAGGTAATGCTCTTATCCCTATTTAAATGCTTAACAGCTTATCAGCACCAAAACTCGGTTCTCTCCAATAGACATCTCCAAAAACTACGAAAGCATTAACCAGGAAGGATTTGGCAGTTCTCAATCCCTTTAGAAATTGCTGCCGCTTAATTTGAATTTATCAGGCTTTGAGTTAGTTTGAGTTAGTTTAGACATCAAAGATAAACATAGTTGCACTATATTCATCCGCTGCTAATCGCTGATTTTACTGGTAGTATTATTGTGCCAAGTCGTATATGTAGCCTTTGTCGCCTTTAAACTTTTGATTTTTGGCGAACTCTGACTGTCTCTGTCTAAACAGGTTTATATCACTCTCTGGCCCCGGTCTTCCCACTATTACGTCCACAATTTCCGACTTTTTTCCGGGGACGATTATCTGATTTTTTCGGGTATGGCTTTTCTTCTTTCCTGAGTAATACTTTTTCTGCTCTTCATACTCTTGAGGTCTTTCCCTAGCTTGTTCCCAGCTATCTACTACTAATTCCCATTCTTGCAGTATCTCCTGCACCCATGACCACTCATTTTCGTTTTTTTTAACTTGTTCCAGTAAGCTGGCTGGTAACAATTCTCCCAAAATCTTTATCCAGTAATGAAATAGGTTATGCGCTGTGGATTCACTTACCCCAAATTGCACTCCTAATAGTTGAAATGTTGGTAAATGATGTAGGTATACTAATGTTAACAATATTTGCTCTGCTACTGGTAGGGAAGGTTTTCTCCCCCCGCCTTTTTTGATTATTCTTGTTTTCTCGGCTTCTTGAACAGCTAGTTTTTCCTGATGTAATCTTTCGGCTTGACTAATTAGCTGCTCTAGCTGCTCATATCCAATGCCAATCAATCTTTTTGTTTCTTTGGGGTTTTTGCTAATATACTCCACTAGTGTACTCATATTACTTTGAGTAAAAATCCTATTATACCACCCTTATTTCTCTTCCAGTTTGTTTTTTGGAGATGTCTACTTGAGCAACAGATAAGTAATCAGACAAAATTAATTACATAATTTTCTCATGATGCCGCAAGACCCAAGAGGTTTTTACCCGTATTTTGTATCAGTCTCCAATCACTTCCACTCTTCCCAAGATTGATTCAAGATAGAAGTATTCGGGAAAGCAACGGGGTTTTTATTTTGTTCTAAAAGACGTTGCAATGCTTCTAATTGTGGTTCTGGTGAAGGTAATCGATCGACTAATTGATAAGGAAGAATACCATTTTTTAAAGCAAAATTTGCGGTAGTTCCTGCTGCTGCACCTACTGACCATTCAAAGGAATGAACGCGATAAGCTGCTGCTGCGGTGTGACTGGTGGCGATGCTTTTTCCTGCTACTAACATATTGTCAATTTTTTGGGGAATCATGGCTCTTAAAGGAACTTGAAAAGGGAAAGTTCCGCCTTGTCCTTTTCTGGTACCTTCTCGTTCTCTGTTTCCGGGTGTTTCTGGGGGACTTTTTTCCATGCAGGGGTGAAAGTCGATCGCATAAAATCCAATTCCCACTGAATCAGGAAAAATCGCCGAACGCGATCGGGGTTTCACTTGATCTGGAGATATTTCCCCAGAAATTACCGCAGCAGCATCTAAACCGGATAAAGTTGCCCATAAACGGCGATACTCTTCTGGGGAAAGGTTTTGACTGTAATAGTCTTGACGGAAATTATTCCGAGAAATGTCAATTTCCCAAACAGTAAAACCAGATGATTGTCCGTAACTTGGTCTTCCAATAATCCGTCTTCCTTCGCGCATATATGGATATTTAGATAATCCATGTACGGTTCCCATTGGTGAGTTTAACCCTCTGAGAAAACGCAAATTTGGATAAGGTGTTTTGACGTTATTACCTAATTGGGAATCTGTAGTTCCTGCGGCTAACCAATAATAAAAACCAAGGGCGTTTTCTTCACCTCGGCGTAAGGTTTCTGTGCGGAGTCCTCCCATCCATCCACCGGGTTTTAATTGTCCAGTTTCTTGCAATTGTTCCCTTGTATAAATGAGATTATCTTGAGCAGTTCCGGGACGATAATCATTTCCCCAAGTCCAGTTTTGCATGGAAATATCACCAGGATTTATGGGGTATTTTTTGAAGTCATCCGGTAATGGTTGGTTTGGTTTAGCGCTGTGGATACGACGATAGGAAAAAACTAAATTGAAGCTGGCTAAACGGGGTAATTCGTAACTGTAATAAGGCTCATATTGGGGATAAAATGAGGGCATTGTTTGCGGTTGTGGCTGTTCTGTTGCTTCCATTGCAAAGGTGTAGGTGAAGCCTTGGGTGCAAAATCGATCGCCTGTTTCTGTGGCAGATGAAGGTTCTAAATAAGAACGAGGATCGATACCCAAACGGTAAGGAACGTCAGCTAAACCTATTAATTCTCCGGTTTCGGTGGCTTCAATTACATACCAATCTGTAGGACGGGGTTTTTGATTTGATTTGTTAGTTTTTTTCGGGATAAAACGAATGATAGTTTTATCAAATTGGGACGAATTTTCGTAACGATAAGCGTCTTCAATTGTGCGTGATAATGGCAGGGTGTTTAATGGTGGCGCACCTTTGGCGGGTTGGTGTTGAATGGCGATCGCACTTTGAATTTGTTTACCATCGGAACTAATATCGAGTTCTTTAATTACTGTTGAAGGGAACCATTTCAGATTACCTTTACCTTTTTTGGCGGCATCTTTTAAGATATCAAACAGGATTTTGTGTCCGTCAACTGGTAAAAAACAAGATTCACTCACCCAACATTTTCCAGGGTTGAGTCTGCCATAATGTTGTTCAATGCGTTTGCGAAGTTCTAAATAACCGCGAGGATAAAATAGTAGTCGCCGTTGGGTAGCTTTTTCGTCGAGTGCGGAAGTTCCTTGAGCAGAAATTTGTCCGCCTACCCAGTCAGTAATTTCCGTCAGACAAACTGTTCTTCCGGCGAGTAAGGCTTCGTAAGCCGCAGCAGAACCAGAAAGTCCTCCCCCAACTATTAAAAGTTCGCATTCTTCGGTTTTGTCTGGTTGTCTCGGTGGTGCGGCTAGAGCCAAGGGTATGGTTGATTCTAGCAGGATGAATGTGAGTGGAATTGTGATGAGCGATCGCTTCATGATGAATTTGAGTCGAAATAACTCCTTTTTCCAGGTAGCTATAAGAAGGTAGCACTTGGAAATGTTCATCGCAAGTTTTTGGGGGAAGTTGGCGATCGATCTTTTGGCAAACAAAATTACTGCCACTTAACTCAACCGATCCCCCTTAACAAGTAGGGGGGATCAAAGCCAATATTTTTAACTAGCCAGTTTAGTTAACACTTACAATTCCGCCATTGCGTTCTTTGGCGATCGTATCTGCTACTGATTGGGGATATTCTTCTAGTCCAGTAGTTTCCGCTCCCGATTTTATTGGAGAATTAAAAGTATAATTTGGGTCGCATTCTCCATGTTCGTAAACTTGAAGAACCCATTTATCAGGTAATCCTTCAATGCCAATTTCTACCACAAACCAACTGTTTTTAATATAGCGAGAGTTCAAAACAGTAAACCACTCCCAATCTTCAGACGGAATTGCCCAATCTGTCATGAGAAATTCTAGAGCAATTTCTGCTGCTTCTTCCCCAGTCATAGCTTCTCCTAATTATGCTTCACTAGCAACAGTAGTCGTTGGTTGTTCGGGATATAAGCCCAATTGTTTCGCCAATTCACGGGCGACATGAATTAAAAATTTAGCTGCATCGTGATTATTATGATGTGCGAATCCTGCTGCCACTTGTACCATTGTGTTGATGAAATTTTCATCGATTAGATTTAAGTGTGCATCTAATATTTCCGGTTCTTGTCCGTTGGGGCATTTTAACAATTGATCGATAACGTTCAAGTACTCTTCTTGGCGTTGTTCTGGGGTTTGTTCTGACATGATTATTAATGTTGAATTTAGGTGAGTTTGGGCAATTTAACAAATTGCTATAGCGATCATGAAACTATAATCCTTTGGGAAAAAACGTATTAGATGATACGGTGATTTGTTGATAGTTGTTACTTTTGTAAGAATAAAAATTACGGGATGGTTAAGTTATTTTAATTTTTTGTTACTATTTAAAAGTTTTTCTCATTATTAATTGAGGGGGGGAGGGCGATACGCGCTTCGCGCACACTTCGTGAACGCATTTCCTAAAATTTTTCTTAACTTTAACCCAATGTCAGCAATCCGGTTGGAAAATCTACCACTAACCGTCGAGTTTTTAACCATTGCAAACCGATAATTATTTCAGGAATTCCTTCACCTGCTAGAACAGGAACAGTAAACTCTTGTCCATCAATTTGCACTACTCCTGCATAGATTTTAAAATCTGTTTCCCCTTGTGCAGTTTTCATGCGTTCTTTAGCTTTCACAAGCAGCCAACCAAAATCTAAATCTTGGTATTTATTGCTACCCAACCTGTGAAACCTGTATCCAGTAGCGCATCAGTTATTATTATTTCCCCATCAGCAGCTACTAAACCAATTTCAAAAAGTAACTTGCCTTCCTCATGAAACCTGCCTTCAATCATATACTGCCGCAGGTTCCTGTTTCATTCAAACGACGGATCACAGATTCTTCTTGAGGAGGATTTTCCAGAAGTTTTTGCATAACAACTAATTCATTTTCTTCAATGAAATACTCTTCAGTATTCGGATCTATAACAATGTACCAGTTGTAATGAGTTTCCATTAATTCATCACGAACTCGCTCAAATATTTGACGACAACGCTGCCAACGTGCTTCGCTTTCTGCTTCCTGTTTTGCTTTTTCTTTGGGAGAAAGAGGCGGTTTTTTATATTTTTCAGGAATGGGGCGAGGTTTCCAAGTGGAAGGTGTTTTTACCATTTCTTTAAAGACTACACTAGAGAAATTTTAGCTTTTTGAATATCTGGTGTAATTAAAGGTAATCTATCCCAAGTTGCCCAAACGCAATGCAAATACAATTGGGTGAAATTTGACCTCATTTTCTTTTACCTTGCCAGTTCTTGGTGAATGGAATGCAGGAATATAGGGCGAATGGAATTCGCAGCTACACAAACCAAGTCCGCCTACGCGGACTAAAGAATTTTTGGGTATATTGCTATACCTGTTAGCATCGTACCATTTTTTCAACCCGCGCAGGCGGGTTTCGTTTGTGTAGCCGCGAATTCCATTCGCCCCAAACTCCCGCTATGATTTCAAGCAATTATGGCATTCACGATAGATTAGGCAATGATGGAATTACTCAATGGCATCCCGCTTTTTTGTCTTTGGGTAAAACCTTGGATGAATGCGCTGCTAAATATCGGGGTTTCTGTAAAAAATACCGCCCCCTGCCAAAATCAGACAAGAAAAATCTTATGGGTAGTCGTCTGTTAGCGGGAATGAAATTTAAATGCAAAGCCAAAAAATCCTCCCCTGGACAGATGTGCTTTCCTTGGGGCGAGTGGGAAGCAACTGACCCGGAAATTGCAGGAGTGGCAGAAAAGTTTGTTCAGGCTAATTCCTAATCCGACCTCGGTGCCAGGTATCGGAAACCCAGAATCCTCATAGCTTCGTGGAAATTCCCTCTGTTGCAATTCTTAAAAATTTTCCGAAAGCCTTATAGGTTAGAATCCCCTAAAGTATTGATGCGAAAAAAGAGACGAGATCAACGTCCATGCCTCATAGTAAGCAACCCTTCTTATAAAGGGGAGATACCCTACACGGGCATTGAGGAAGAAAGTGAGGTCAGAGTAAGATTTTGAATATTCATCCCAGCCAACGCGATCGTAGAAGTCCTTGTATCCCGTCCTGACACTTTCCCAAATGCGCTTTTGTACAGAAAAACCAAAGCGCCCATTGCTGTATTTTACCCAAAGTCGGTCAATAGTGCTTAAATCCTCACAGGGAAAATTTTTGATATCATCGTCTCTCAGCCAACCTTCTTCTTCTCGTTTGGCTACTTTACACATCACCCTTCCCGTTTCTTCATCAGCCTCTTGCCACTTTCCCGCAGCAAGTAACTGTTGCAAATTGCTGTAATCTACTCCCACCGCCGAAACAAGTTTAACAGAAATACTTTCCGCCGAAACAAGTTTAACAGAAATACTTTTTTGTTTGGCAAAATCAGATCCAAAAGCTACTTGTGAATTTTGCAATAATGCGATTCTTTGAATTGCTTTAATCGCATCCATATCAGTACCAGAAGCACCAGCTAAAACCCGAATCCATAACCGTTCTGCTAATTCCAAATTCCCTTCGACTTCAGCTTGATAAGCATCAATTTTGAGTGTAGCAATATCTGTTATAGTTGCGTATTGGCGTAACAGAATCAAGTGAGACCTAGTGATAGGTTCGGCAATAGTATAAGGCGTTTGCCGCTCTTTTTCATTTCTATGATTGCGAATAATTTCCGGCACTCGCCTAGTTAAATAATGGTTCAAGTTTTCCACAGTCGCGCATTTTCCTTTAACGCCTAAACCTTCCAGCAACGCATAAGTAAAAGCACCTTGTTGTAATTCCTCAATTTCAAAAGAATACTCATTCGGACTACAAGAAAAAATGCTTATAACTCCTGTTTGCCTTGCTATTTCAGCCGTTTGACTACCAATTCTTTCCCCAGAACGAGTTCCAGATTTCCGGCAAGCATCCAAAATTAGGATAACATTATCAGCACCGCAACAACGCAGGCGTTCAGTAATATAATTAATCGAAATAGCAGTTTTTTCAATATCTCCCGGATCTCCATCAGAAGGCATTAGGTAATCCCGTTCTTGGTGGCGCGTTCCATGTCCGCTGAAGAAAAACCAAAAGTTATCCCCATTCCCCAAAATAGGTTTTTCAAACCGCAATACACGTAACAAGTTTGTACGGGAAGGACGAGTTGATTGACCGTCAACATCCGGCGAATCATCAGAAAAGAAAAAAACTTTCTCAAAACCTGCTTCTTTACAGAGAAATTCCTGCATTAGCTGTGCATCCTGCTTGGCATAATTTAGCGGTTGCAGGTTATCATATTTATTGATGCCAATTAATAACGCCCAATTCTTCGCCATCTTAACTTTGTGTTCTCCGTTTAAACCTCAGCAAAACCGTTCTTGTATTGGCAAGTTTAGCCCCCATTCCCACTAAGCTGACTGAACCCTCAGCAGTGATACCGACGGATAACTCAACTTCTGATAACTCCATTGTTTTCATTTGCGCTTCCGCATCAGCACGGGTAAACATTTCATCTACCTGCTTCATAAAATTAGCGAGTTCTTTCTCTAATTTCTTGATGCTAACATCGTGAATACTCAACCCACCCGCCTGTTTGTCATCTTTCGGCGGTGTCGAGTCTTGCGGGTGCACTTCTCCATAAGACCAATGTGCAGTTGATTCTACCCCACTTTTTCTGCCATCCGCAGCAGGTGGTTGTGGTTCTTGGCTGAAAGTATCGTAAGTAACAATTTTAATAGTTTCGTCTGACATAAGTGCTGAGAACTGGTAACACCTTATCTTAGTAATTCAAGGTACTAGCAAGCTCAACAGGATAAAAAGTTTATTTCTTCAAAAATTCGCTCAAAATATATTTTAATAACCTTCTAACCACTGAACTAAAATGGATGCTGTCACACTTTTTTCAACAGCGTAACTTTCCCCAAGTTCATGATACAAATACGCTTGTTGATTAGCATCAGTAGGGCAAATTAGTCGGACTTCACATTCAGGTTCTAATTTGCTCCATGTCAACCGAATACTACCTTGCTCATCCGTCGAAGCCGAAGCTCTGGGAAAACTATCACCCATTATTTCATAAGCTTCAACAACCAAGCGCATCGCCAATTTAAAAGCTGATTGGCTTGGTTGTAAAATCCCATACTCATCTGTTTCATCCTCTTCTAGGAGAGCAATAAGTCGTTTCAATGTCACTGCAATATCACTACTAGAAGGTTTTGCTGAGTGAGAAACGGTCATAAAACTTACTCAATTTAAGTTGGTTTTCTTCGTTATTCTAAAATAACCTAATTCGATTTCCCATCACTACCGAAATATTCTCGATATCCGCAAATTTTATCTCCGCGAATATCGAAAGAAGCTGCAACCCGATTTTTATAAGGTTCTCCTAGTAATTTCCCTTCGTCTAAGAACTCAAAAACAACTGTTGTATCGCTACTAGTTATTCGTTCTACAGAAGTGATCGAAAGTCCGCCAACGAAAGATTCAGAAACGTATTCTAAAAATTCTTTGGCTTTCGGTTTACCAATGTTTAATCCGTGATATTTACCCATTGGAAACCAAAAGGTAAAATCATCAGTCAGCATATTTAAAAATTCGTCCCATTCTCCGGTTTTCAGTCCATGAGTTAAGTGAGAAAATGCTTTTTTACCAACTTCCAAAGTTTTTTGCTGTTGTTCTGTCATAAAGGTACTGCTGTTTTTCCATTAAAATTTTTCAACAAGGATAAGTTTATTCTTTTCTAAACCGTGCTTTTATGTCAAGCGATCGAACGCAGAAAAAATCTCATTGGGTAATGCTACAAGTTCAGTGAGAGTTACCTTTTCTGAAAGCTCAGTAAACTTGACTAAATCAGCAAATAAAATTGTGACTGCGGTATCGAACATCTATGCTATCTTTAGTATTTAAGCGATCGCTATTTTAACTTTAATCATGATTGACTTTACTATTTGGGATCGACTTTTGCGGCAATACGTAGATGACTTTGGTCGTGTTAATTACCTTAGTTGGAAGAAAGAAAACCATCAAAGTCTTAATAATTGGTTAAAAGATTTGGAAGATTTGAATTATTCGCCCTCTTCTAATGCCAATGAACAATTAGCATTGTGGATAAATCTTTACAACGCTTTCACTATTTCAACGATTTTAGGACGTTATCCAATTAAATCAATTTTGCCTAAATTTTTGGGAATTTCTAATTGGTTAGCTTTCTTGTGGTTTTTTAATCGCCCAGCTTATAAATTTGCTGGAAATCGTTACAGCTTAGGAAAAATAGAGCATGGAATTTTGCGAAATCAATTACAAGATCCCCGCATTCATTTTGCCATTGTTTGCGCTTCTATTGGTTGTCCTTTATTACGAAATAGCGCTTATTTTCCAGAAACAGTGCAAGAGCAATTAGCAGAAGATGCAAGTCGTTTTATTAATAACCAGGAAAAAGTGCGCTATGATTCCCAAAATAGAATCCTGTTTTGTAGCAAAATTTTTAAGTGGTATCGCCAAGATTTCCTCGCAGTTTCTCCGACAATTCCTGATTTCATTCGCACTCATTTAAAAACTGATTTACCGATCGATGCCCAAACTCCGATCGCTTATTTACATTATGATTGGAGTTTAAATGAACAATAGACAAAAAGTTTAGCGAATATCTTGATAAAACTTATTCAAATATTCTGGAGAGACACCCAACCCCCATAAAATGCCAATGTAAAGATAGATAGCTGTAGCTTTTAAAGAACCCCAATGGGCGACTCTGCGATCGCTACTTTGCACAATCCGATTTACTTGTTTAATTCTGCCTTTTTGCAATAATTTCAAACACAAATCTGCTTCTTCCATAATCGGAATATTAACATCAAAACCCCCCGTTTCTAAAAAATCAGTGCGACGGCAAAACATCACTTGATCGCCAAACAAAAGTCGCAACCCTTTAACAAACAAATGCGGTTTAAAAATTAGCGGCGCATAATATGTTTTGAGATAGTTATGTAAAGAAATTCCCCAACGAGTTGTAGTAGCACCTGTCATTAAAGAAATGAATCCACCACAGGCAATATTTTTGTTATTTAATGTTTGTTCTATTACCGTAACTAAGTCATCAGGAACTAAAGTATCGGCGTGTAAAAAGCACAGAAAATCTCCGGTAGCAGTCAAAGCACCTTGATTCATTTGTCGAGAACGTCCCCGTTTTTCGCAAGTAATAACTTGCACATTTGCTGTTTTAGCAATAGTAATTGTTTCATCTTTACTCCCACCATCAACTATAATTATTTCTTTAGCTGGAGGATCGAGCAAACTGAGGTTTCGTAAAGTTCGACCTAAGCAGCTTGCTTCATTCAAAGTGGGGATAATAATGCTAACGTAGGACATCAAGAAAGTTTTATCAGGATTGCGTTTAGCTATATTGGAATACTTTTAAGCTTGTTTCGTCAAGAGGTTTTTAAATTTTAGTAAGATAAATCTTTAGAGGTATGCGATCGCACTCAGAAATAATTAAAATCTGCGTGTTGAGAATCGTTGTAAACATCATGAATTCTCCTAATTTTAACATCAATAAAGTATTGCTAATTGGTGTTACAGGTGGCACTGGTGGAAACGTAGTCAAGGGATTTTTGGAACAAGAAATCACCAATCTGCGTGCTACCACCCGAAAAATTGACCTGAATCGCCCTTCTTTAGCCAAAATAAATGATGCCGGAGTCGAACTTTTCGAGGCTAATTTAGATGATGAAAAATCTCTAGAAGCTGCCTTTTCAGGAATTTCTCATGTTTATTGTCATGCCACTTGCGCTGATTTGTCTAAAGCCGATCCTTTAGAAATAGAAAGAGCCAAGCGAATTGCCGAAATTGCTAAACGAAATAACATCAAACATTTTGTTTATAATTCCGCAGGTGGGGCGGAAAGAAATTCAGGAATTGGTCATATTGAACAGAAATATAAAATAGAACAAATATTGCAAGAAACAGGTTTACCAACTACCATGTTGCGTGCTTGTCTGTTCATGGAAGAATTTTGGAAAAAGTACACAAGACCATCAATTCTCAAAGGTAGTTTTCCCTTTTCTATTCAGCCAAATAAACCCTTACATCTAATTACAACAAAAGACTTGGGTCGGGTGGCTGCTTATGTGATGAAACATCCCGAAAAATATATTGGCAAAAAGATTGAACTTGCTGGCGATTTGCTAACACCAAAACAAATGGCAGCAGAGTTTTCCCAAGTACAAGGAATTCCGGTAATTCATAAAGAAATACCTGCTTGGATTTTCTTACTTTTCCTTAGAAAAGAACTGTTTGATTTAATTCAGTGGTATCGAAATAAAGGTTATCAAGCTGATGTTAAGTATTTAAGAGAAGAGGAATTTCCCGGATTATTGACTACTTTTAAGGAATTTTTGCACGAGACTAATTGGGCTAACAAGGAACTCACTTATGAATCTCTATAAGTACGTAGTTGCGCTTTAGCGCTCTTCTTTGGCGCTAAAGCGCAACTACGTACTACAAGCCATTACCAATTAATACAAAAGCTGCCCAATAATAGGGGTGATTTAGGCGATCGCTAACTGTAGCTGCTAAACTACTACGAGTAGGCTGGGCAGTAACAATTCTCCCTCTTTGTGCAGTTGTTAGAGAAGTTTTACTATTAATTAAAGCAATTTGTGCGCGTCTTAATGCTTCGGCTTTACTGATATTTCCCTTGCGTAATTCAGTGTAAAAAGTATCCATTAAAACTTGAGTTCCTCCATCAGAAACTGACCATAAAGAAGCAATTGTAGCCTTCGCCCCAGTTAATTGCATTTGATAACCAAAACCTAAAATTTCTTCTCCATTTCCTAATTGTCCGCCAATTCCTGTTTCGCAAGCACTCAAAACTACTAATTCTACATTTGGTAATGACCAAGTTTCTACATCGCGCAATGTTACTCGACTTCCATCACCAAAAAGTATAAAAGAATCTTGCGGCTGACCAATCACAAAAGCAGCATGAGTTGCTAAATGAATGATGTTATATTCATTTAATTTTGGAATAGTAGATGGAGGTGTAAAATCCCTATCTATCAATTTAGTAGTACTGGGAATTATGGCAGCTAAATTTTCTACTTCTCGCCCCGCAAAAGGTAAACCAGCAAATGTTAATTGACGACTTCCAATAGTAAAATTGTAACTACCTTGAGTAAAAGCTGCGGCTAAAATTCTTAATTGAGGAATATTTCTACTATTAAAATCAGTCAAGCTTGCAGAAGTAATATTATTAATACTAAATCGCTCAATTAACCACTGTTTACCATCATACAAAGCTGCTATAGGAATATAACGTAATTGTCCATCTGGAGCGTAAATTATTGTTTGGGTTTGAGCTTGATTTAAATCATTTTCTATTGGTTTAATCAGTAAATTATATAATTGGTTTGCTGGAGTTTTAGCATCAGCATTAGCTTGTTGTAAAGCTAAACGAAATTCTACAATTAACCGATTTAACTCTTGACGTTTTATGTTAACGGTGCGGCGAATTGGTGGAGAATAACTGGTTACTAATACTAGTTCTAATCTATCTTCTAATATTAAAGGATAAAGTAAAACAGCGTTTTCTGATAACTGCTTTAGTTGAGCTTGTAATTTATTGAGAGTTCGTAAATTGAGATTTTCACCACTTGTAGTTTGATTAAGTTTTTGTGTTAAGGCAATGACTGCGGGGCTATTAATAAAGTTATTAAATTCGGCGCGAATTTGTTGTTGAATTTGAATTAAATCGGCAATTCTTTTTTGTTGCTCAGGTGTGCGGTTAGCTTCCGGGATTTTTTGTAGTTTACTCAGTTCTTTGCCTAATTCAATAGCTTTGTTTTGCAGAGCAAGGTAATCAGTTTGTACTTTTTGTTCTTGAGGCAATAAGTCTACTCCTTGTGCGTTTTGCTCGTTACCTCTAATTTTTTTAAAGTAATCTTCTAATTCTTGAACTTTGAGTAAGTCTAAAACTTGTTGAGCTTCTAAAACTCGATCTTGTTGTAACAATAAATCGGCTAAAGAGCGATAAATATCGGCGACTTTAGCTGTGTATGAACGCTGTTGTTCTGATGATAATTTGCTTAATCCAGAACGAATTGACTCGGTAACGTTAACTGCTTGTTTATAAAAAAATATTGCTAATTCAGGTTTTTTTTGGATTTCCAAAAGTTGGGCGATGTTACTAAGTGTAGTTCTTTCAAAGTTCCGATTACCAACTTCTTTGATAATTGTTAATGCTTGTTGGTAAGAGTCGAAAGATTGCTGATATTGACGCTGATTTTTATAAATTGTACCAATGCTGTCGAGGGTGTTACCTTCATTAGTCCGATCGCCAATTTCCTGAAAAATTCCTAAAGCTTTCTGAAGATTTGCTAAAGCTAAAGAATATTTTCCTAAATTATCATAAACTAAACCCATATTGTTTAATGTTAAGGCTTCTCCTGAGCGATCGCTTACTTCTTTCCTTACCTGCAAAGCTTGTTGATAGTATTCCAAAGCTTGAGTATATTTCTGCTGTTGATCGTAGATATATCCAATATTATGTAAAGTCGTGCCTACGCCTGATTTGTCGTCAATTTCTTGGCGAATTGCTAAAGCTTTTTGGTAAAATGTTAATGCTTGCGAAGATTGCCCCAGTTGATTGTAAATCAAGCCGATATTATTTAATATAGCAGCTTCCCCTTGACGATTTCTGATTTCTGGCGTTTGAAAAATTACTAAAGCTTGCTGATAATTTGCTAAAGCACGGGGATAATCTGCCAAAGCTTCATAAATTAAACCCATATTATTTAAAGTACGTCCTTCCCCAAGTTTATCTCCAATTTCGCGCCGAATTTGTAGAGTTCGCTGGTAAAATTCCAATGCTTGCTGATAGTTTCCCTGTTGTAAATAAACTCCGCCAATGCTATTTAGAATGCTACCTTCGCCACTTCGATCGCCTATTTCTCGACGTAAATTTAAAGCTTGCTGATAGTAATTTAATGCTTGACGAAACTCGCCTAAGCGATCGTAACAAGAACCAATTCTAAAAACTGTTATTGCTTCACCTTCTTTGTTGCCAATTTTCTGATAAATCTCTCGCAATTTATTGAAGGTATTAATTGCTTCTTGATACTGACGATTAGCAAATTGTTGCTCGCCTATTTGTAAAAGTTGTTCTGCTTGTCTAGCTGGATTAATTTGAGAATCATCTGCATCATCCAGAATTGTACTATCTTCCACAGGTTCAGGAGATACAACATCTTCTACTGCTGAACTAAGTTTAGGAAATCCAGCTAAGATGATAGAAATTAATGTGAGAATTAGGAAAGGCGATCGCATATTAATTGTTAAATTTAATCTTACAAATTTACTTTTTTAATTTCTTTTCTGCCTCTCCTAAACTTTTCTGATACTCTACTATTTTTTGTTGAGAAAGTTTATAATTGCGATCGGTTTTTGGCACAGATTTCATTAACTCGATCGCCTTATTCCATTGATTAACAACTATTTTTAACTCAGCGTCAGTTTTAGCTGACTTTGCTAGATTCGTTGCACTTTTGGCTTGATTAACTGCCTGTTGAAATTGATTTGTATCATCATCTCGCAAGGCAGTTCCTTGAGGAGCAGGTGCAGTTGATAATTCATCATCGCGGAGCAAATTACTTTGTGGAGCAGCACCACAAGCACTCACTACACAAGCCAGCATAGAAACGAAAATTACTAAGTTATATTTCATAATTCACTTATCAGAAGGTTCTAAATCAGGTATGTTTGTATTATAAGCTCCTGGCGGAAATTTAGTTGTAGGTGTGCTACAAGCTAGATACTTATTATTAATAGAAATTACTACAACTGGATTGGTGCTACAGGAGACTGGAGTTAAGCCTTCTTTAGCCAAAAAGCTAGAAATTTTGTTAGTAACACTCACCGAAATTGCTTGAGTTGGTTGATTAGAAACTAACACCCAAGGCAGCTGAGTTTGATTAATTTGTCTTTCATCATCCCTTAAAATATTACCTTGAGGAGCAGGCCCAGGCAAAGGAATATTCACAGTTGGCGATGACTGACTTTGATTAATTGTTCTATCTTTATCCCTTAAAATATTACCTTCAGGAGCAGCCCCAGTTGTTCGTGCAGATAATTTTGTTTGGGAAAGAAGAGTCAGCCAGAAGACGAACAAAGCACTGACTATATTAATGCACTGTGAATGTCGATACATGACAAAACCTCCATGAAAACATCTGTAGATATTTATAGATTAGATTTATTAAGAGCTAATTTGTTCCAAAAAGGTTGCTAGTAAATCTCTATTTTGTTGTAAATAAATTTCAGTCGCTGTAATTAACCGATTTATATTTTCATCGCTGACATCATCTATAACATCTATTATGATTTTAGGTTGCAAGCGAAAATAACGAGAAGAGGCTTCATTTCCCATTTCTGGAGGACTCATAACTTCCCTACTAATGTAATCATTAACATCAGCAGAAGCATCCATAAGTACTTCAATTAAACGCCCTTGCCATATCCACTGAATTAATCCCCAAGAGCGAACTTTGGTAAAAGGAATTGGTTGAGTCATGTCTCCTGTGCCAATAGAAAGAACAGCAATATCTTTGATCGGATTTTCTAGTCGTAATGCTTCTGCAACTGCACAAGCTGAAGGGTTATTTGCACCGATACCACCATCAATTAATGAATATGTTTTTGATTCAGTTGTTAGTAAATGTGCGGGAAAGAAAGTTGGTGCTGATGATGAAGAAACGCATACTTCCCAGAGGGGTGTATTAATCCAAGGTTTGTATGTTTGCCAGTTCTTAAAAACTATGAATTCTCGATCGAGCGTATCGTAAGCTGTAATCAGTAATCTTGGTGATTTAATATCTCCTAATTTAGTGTTACCAAATTCACTTTGTAACACTTCAATTAAACCTCGACCGGAATATTTAGGTGCAGAAAGTCCATATTTTGAAAATTAAACTTAACCTTTGTAGTGAAAAAAGACTAGTGTAAGGAAAAATAATTTTGCCTTTACTGCGATAAAGTTGAATAATTTGTTCGCTGCTTCTACCTAGTGCGATCGCACTTGCTAAAATTGATCCAGTAGAAGTACCTGCAATTAAATCAAAATATTGATTCAAAGGCTTTTTGACAATCTTTTCTACTTCTGCCAAAATCACAGCTTCAATAACACCACGAATTCCTCCACCATCCAGACTCAATATGCGAAAAGACATCTTTTTATCTTCCTTAAATTAATTATTTCGCACCCTGGTAATATCGATCGTAATCTTACCGCCGAAATCGGGAATTGGGGCAGCAGGTTTGGTTAATCTTACTCTAACTTGGCTCACTTTAGCTGATTCTAGGATACTCGCTGCGATCGCTTCTGCCAACCTTTCCACCAAAGCAAACTTAGCAGTTTTCACCAAATTTTTTACCTTTTCAATTGTTGTGCGATAATCCAAAGTATCGGCAATAGCGTCACTTTTTCCCGCCTGAGTTAAATCTAACCACAAAGTAACATCTACCTCAAACCATTGCCCTAAAACCTGTTCTTCTGGTAAATAACCAGTGTAACCGTAACAGCGAATCCCAGTAATTTCAATTGAGTCCATAAAGATTACCTAGACTAAATTTTCTAGTTCATTCTCTGAATTATTACTATCAAACAAAGTTATTATATCTTCTAGATTACTTTGAATTGTTCGACAAATTTGGTCTAATGGTAAGTCATTTGGATCGTAACCAAACGGTTCTTGAATTTCATTACCTATCTCTTCAATACCAAACAAAGCAAAACTAATTAAAAATACTAGAAAAGCTGTTAACCATTCGGAATTAACTACTAATTGAAAAGGCAAAAAGAAACAATATATCAGTAATAATCGCTTTAAATAAATCACATAAGCTAAAGGAATCGGAGTATTTAATATTCGTTCGCAGCCAGTCAAACCTTCTACTAGGTTATCTATTAATTGATTCATTGCTGTTAGCTGATAAGAATTTAAACAACCCTTTTCCCCCTGTTTATGAAGGTAATCTCCTAGCCAACGGATAATTTCTAATGGTGGATTTTTTACCTGTTTTAGCTTGACTAATTCTGTGGGAGTTAGCCAGGGTTCTAATTCTTCTGTTACTGTTTCTCTTCGTAAATGTAATTTAGTCGCAATAGCAAAAGCTACTAATAGCTTTAATTGGTAATTTTTCTCGGTTTTATCTGTTTCTTCCTCTGCGGCAACAGCCGTGTAAATTTGTCTGGCTAAACTGCGAATATTGATAACTAATGTTCCCCAAGCTTTGCGCCCTTCCCAAAAGCGATCGTAAGCTGTATTAGTGCGAAAGACCAACAGTAAACCCAAAATTAAACTAAATACTACGTTAGTAGTAATTGTTCCTAAATTATGCCAAGGTAAGGGAATTTTCCAATAATAAATTAAGGAAATTATTAGTCCGAATAAGCTGCAAACAAAAGCGCGAGGTAGTACTTTAATTGCCACCGAACCTTTTAATTGCAAAGCCATTTTAAACCAATTCATTGTTTCATTCATTAAATTTATTGAATTGTCAAAGAGACTGGGGGACTGGAGAAAGTTTTGAGTTTGTAGAGGCAATTCATGAATTGCTCCTACTTGCTTGCGTCTGTACACCTCTGCCTCTTTCACTCTAGGGGTAAATCTTGATGATGGAAAGGTTTGGCATTCTTACCACTATAACTTTCGACAATGTGACCATCTCCAGTTAATTGATATTTGTATGTTACCAATCCTTCTAAACCAACAGGCCCTCGCGGAGGCATTTTTTGGGTGCTAATTCCTACTTCTGCGCCAAAGCCATAACGATAACCATCAGCGAAACGAGTCGAACAATTATGGTAAACTCCAGCTGCGTCAACTTGGGCAAGAAAAAGTTTAGCAACGTTGTTATCTTCGGTGACGATCGCATCAGTATGCCGAGAACCATAAGTGTTAATATGAGCGATCGCATCCTCCACACAATCCACTATCTTAATCGATAGAATCAAATCGCTATATTCCGTCGCCCAATCACTTTCCGTTGCTGGCAACATTTCTACAATTTCTCTAGCGCGATCGTCCCCCCGCAATTCTACTTTCCGTTCCCTTAAAACCGCTGCTACCAAAGGCAAAAAACTTGGGGCAATTGATTTGTGAATTAACAAAGTCTCGATCGCATTACAAGCCGCTGGATATTGCGTTTTCGCATCAATAGTAATCTCTACCGCCTTAGTAATTTCCGCCGCCCGATCGACATATAAATGACAAATTCCCTCAGCGTGCCCCAAAACTGGAATTCGCGTATTTTCCTGCACAAAGCGCACAAAACTATTAGAACCTCTAGGAATAATTAAATCTACATATTCATCCAACTTTAATAATGCAGAAATTTCCTCTCTAGTCGTCAGCAACTGCACCACATTTGGCGAAACTTCGCTTTTTGCCAACCCGAAACGAATCGCTTTTACCAAAGCATCACAAGAACGAATTGCTTCTTTTCCACCTTTAAGAATTACCCCATTCCCAGATTTTATTGCCAAACTAGAAATTTGCATCACAGCATCAGGACGGGCTTCAAAAATTATCCCCAAAACGCCCAAAGGACAGCTAACTCGCTTTAAAATTAATCCCCGATCCAACTGGCGATGAATTTCCAGCTTTCCTACAGGATCGGGTAAACGTCCGACATCGCGTACCCCTGCGATCGCACCTTTTAGCTTAGTCTCATCCAACTTTAGCCTCGCATAAAGGGATTTTGAGATTCCTTCCGCCTCAGCTGCTTGACAATCGGCACTATTCGCAGTCAAAATCTCAGGCATCATCGATTCTAACGCTTGGGCGATCGCTTCAATAGCATCATTCCTAGCAGCAGCAGAAAGCATCGCCAATTCTCTTGCTGCTTGGCGTGTATGTTGGGCAATCTCAATTAGCGAACTCGAAGCTATTTGGGAAACAGTCATGGACATTACTCAAGAAAGCAGCGTATAGTCCAAGCTTAGTACAAGAATGGTCTTTCAGAGATAGGGTGAAGTGGTGCGAGTGAGTAAAACATTAATTTTTCAGGATGCTAACCTAGTCCGCTATCTGGAATTGTTGCAGGTATTGGTAACGCGCAATCTCAAAGTCCGTTATCGCGGTTCAATTTTAGGCATATATTGGTCATTGCTAAATCCCTTACTAATGACCGCAGCTTATACCACAATTTTTGGTATGGCATTTTTAAAATATTACGACAATTCCCTGGTCAATTATATGTTAGAAGTGTTTGCTGGGTTAGTGGTAATTAACTTTTTTTCTGCTTCCACTACTCAAGCATTAACTAGTGTGGTATGTAACGGGGGATTGTTAAATAAAATTCGCTTGCCAATCAATGTTTTTCCCATATCAATGATTGCCGCAAATGTCTTTCAGTTTGTCTGCGGTTCCTTGCCATTTTTAGTAATTGCCACATTAGTAACTTCCCAAAGTTTAATTAATGTGTTAGCTTTGATACTGCCATTATTATCCTTAGTTTGCTTTTGTGCAGGAGTGGGATTACTTGTTAGTGCTTTATTTGTTTTCTTTCGAGATTTACCATATTTCTACGAATTAGTAGTTTCCCTAATTTGGTTTAGTTCTCCGGTATTTTATCCAATTGAGATTGTTCCGGCAAATATTCGCCCAATTTTAGCCCTCAACCCTCTCACCTGGATTATTGGCAGTATTCGTCAGATTGCCTTATCAGGAGAATTACCAGACCTCAGCTTGGCGGGCACTTCTTTATTAACTAGTTGTGTTATTTTAGCTGTAGGATGTAAATTGTTTTATAATTGGCGATCGCAATTTATGGATTTATTATAAATGCAAGCAATCTGCTTAGAACAAGTGTCTTTATGGCGCAGAACCCAAGAAGAATTTTCTTACGACTTGAAGAAAACAATTTTGTCTGTTTTGGAAGGGAAATATCATAAACCCATCAAAAAATTAGTCTTAGACCGGGTTGATTTAAGCATAGCAACAGGCGAAAAAGTAGGAATAATTGGTGTCAACGGTTCTGGTAAATCTACCCTGTTAAAAGTGATTTGTGGAATTTTAAAACCAACTCACGGTCAGGTAAAAGTTCGAGGCAAAATTGCGCCGATGATTGAATTAGAAGCAGGTTTTGACCCAGATTTATCTGTATTAGACAACATTATTTTGTATGGGGTAATGCTGGGATTTTCTCCAAAGCAAATGCACCAAAAAGTCAACTCAATATTAGCTTTTGCTGAGTTAGAAGACTATGTTTCAGTACCCTTAAAAGCTTTATCATCAGGGATGGTAGCAAGGTTGGGTTTTGCGATCGCCACTGATATCGAACCAGATATTTTAATTTTAGATGAAGTGTTAGCAGTCGGCGACGAAAGATTTAAAAAGAAATGCAAACAACGTCTAAAAAATTTCTGGGATGCTAATGCTACAGTTTTATTAGTATCCCATGAATTGAATTTAGTTGAGCAATTTTGCGATCGAGTAATTTGGTTAGAACAAGGTAAAATTAAATGTACTGGTTCAGCCAGCGAAGTAATTGATTACTATCGAAATATGGTCAATTTAACACTAAGTTTAAGATAAATTGCCTTTTCTCTCACAACTAACCAAAGCGAAAATACAGATAGTTAACAACCCTAACAAAGTTCCAGGTTCAGAAACTCGTTTGCGAACCGAAACCTCTACATTCCAAGTGATAGTTTGCTCTAAACGATTGCGGTTAACTCTTACCCAATCAGTGGGATCGAATGCTTTAGCCGTGATTTTGTAAAACCCAGGATCGAAACCATAATTTGCCAAATCAAACCACTGATTTATAGCACCAGGGATTAAAATATCATTCACATACCAATTAACATTAATCACACTGGGATCGATCGGCTTTATCCAAAGTTGTTCAGGATTCAATAAAATATTACTATTATCCAGCCAACTGTCCAAAGGGTCTACTAAATCATAAATATCTAAAATAATCTTTTCTCGACTCACCGCATCAAAAGGTTGACCCAAACTCCGCATTTTTGAATTCAAAGAAGGTCGAAATAAACCTTTTTCATAAAAACCAGCACCCTCATAAGCACCAATAACTCCAATCCCCGGTTGAACGTAACCTAACCACTGCGACCACTTATCACCTGTGGGAGATTTAGTAATATTAATTGCTGCGGGTTCTGCGCCAGTATAAATTGCTGAATCGTCATAATCATATTCATCAGCTAACTTATTAAAGCTATGTCCTAATTCATGAAGTGCAATTTCTGTAGCGTTGCTATTTCCACCCGCATAAACACTAAAATTTCCCCCACCACCTCCATATCTAGTATCATTAACTGTCACTAAACGAACTTCTGCTAATGAAGGATCGGGTAAGTTATTTGTTATAGCTTGGTAAGCTTTTGTTTCATTGACATAAAGTAACCGTTCCGTTACTCCGTCAAAATAGTAACTTGCATCTAATTCAGTATTGCGAAAAATGCCTTGGGGAGGAACATCTGCTCCCCTTTCCTGAGAAATAGTATCTACACGGTAAACGTTGAAAAAGTTTTTGTATCTGGGATAGGGATTTTCATTGCTAAAAAACATCCAATTGAGCATGGAATTAATATCAGCGTTGTAGCTGGTATTAATATCTGCTGCTGTGTACCCATCTCCCAGAAAAACTATATCAACTCGGTTACTTGATGGCCCATTATCCCACAGTTTTAGGTAAGCGCCTTGAGCGATCGTAGGGATTCCCAGCACCACACTGACAGTAACAGCAGATAATTTCAGGTATTTTAATACAAATCGTAACATTAATCCTCCGCAAATCTACTGCTACTATTCAACAGTAAATTTAGCGATTACATAGCTAATTAGTCAATTGTTTTAGAAAAGAAAAGTTATCATTCGGTACGATCGCCACTTGTTTGCTCTTTTTGCGCCGCCAACTTAGCCTTTGCTTGTTGCCAAAGTTGTTCCAACTCTTCTAAAGAATAATCCGAAAGCGGGCGGTCTGTCGCCGCCTCCATCTTAACAATTCTCTGGACAAAGCGTTGATTTGTTCCTTGCAAAGCTGCCGCTGGGTCTAATTCATACCACCTTGCCAAATTAATTATTACAAATAACAAATCGCCTAATTCTTCCTGTTGCCGTTCCTTAGTTTCATGTTGAATGGAGTATCTAAACTCTGCCAATTCTTCATTAAACTTTTCCCAAACATCCTCAATTTTGTCCCATTCAAAACCCACAGCCGCTGCTTTTTGGGAAATTTTCATTCCCGCAGTTAAAGGTGGCAAAGTTCGAGCGTAACGACTAAGTTTCGTACTGAGTAATTGTTGCTTATCTGGAGTTTCTCCCTTTTCATCTGCTTTAATTTGTTCCCAATTTTGTCGCACTTCTTCAACACTTTCTACAGCCACATTCCCAAAAACATGAGGATGTCTGCGAATTAATTTTTCAGTAATTCCTTCAACTACTTCTTTGATGGTAAATTGACCAGATTCACTAGCAATTTGTGATTGTAAAACTACTTGTAAAAGTAAATCTCCTAATTCTTCTGCGATCGCACTTTTATCCTCACACCTAATCGCATCTACAACTTCATAAGCTTCTTCAATTACATAAGGAATTAAAGATTGCGGAGTTTGCACTAAATCCCAAGGACAACCACCATTAGGCGATCGCAACTTCGCCACCACATCAATTAACTTTTGCCACGCCGCTACCGAATCTTGCGCCATTATACCCCACTCCAAAAAGTACAAATTGTTGAGGACTTACGCAACTTAACCAACTAATCAACAGCGTAAGTCCCCGTATTTAGCTATGTAACCTGTTCCGCATTTAAATTCAATTTCCCTACTCCTAAGTTGCTGGAGTTTCAGGAGATAAAGCAGGTGGAATTTCCTCCTGAACTACAGTCAAAGTTTGCACCACAAACGGTAAATAAGCACCCTTTAAACCCGATTTAATTCGCTCTGGAGTTTCTGCATAAATTACAAACAGTGGATGTACTTTATCTGCCCCTTCACTCAAAATATGATTGTACCGGGAAGGCATCACCCACTCGTAACCATTATCCAAATAAACCTGAGTTTGTCGCCATCGATTTAACAGTTCGGAAAACTCTTCATCGGGACGATGGATAAACACTAAAATTTCTGCACCCGTTTTAATTTTCCATTCCGGGTCACACATTAAAATTGCTACATCGCAGGGTAAACAAGTTGCTTGTCTTCCTGGTTTTACTACACCACTATGTTTCGTTGATGTGATGCTTTGACTTAAGCGCACGATCGGCAAAGGGATAGTAATCAAACTTTCTTGCGGTCGGCGCAGACTAGGAATTAGCTCAAAATAGGGTCGATGTTGCTTCAGTAGCTCGATCGCCCCTATTTGACTACTATATTCTGCGAGTAACTCTTCGTAATGAAATTGTTGTATCGACATTTTCCTGTCTGGAACTGCGATGGTTTGCCAAATTCTTTTCTTATTTTAGATAGCCCAAACAAACGGCATCTCTATCGATTAGCCTAACTTATCGAACACTGCAAACATCGGCAGATACATTGACAACAGAATTGCACCCACAATACAAGCAATCCCCACCATCATCAGTGGTTCTAGGACACTTGTCAGAGCTTTTACAGCTTGCTCAACTTCATCTTCATAGAAATCGGCAACCTTCATCAACATTTTGTCAATTTCTCCCGTTTCTTCCCCAATACTAATCATTTGAATCGCTAGAATAGGGAATACTTTTTCTCGCTGCAAAGCAATACTAATCATCCCCCCGCCCTGGATTTCTTTTCGCGCCGATTCGATCGCATTAGAAATTACCACATTACCCGCCGTATCCCGCACAATTTCCAAAGAAGTTAAAATTGGTACCCCAGAACGAGTCAAAGTCCCAAAAGTACGGCAAAAACGTGCTACAGCAGTCTTTTCCGTTAAATCACCAAAAATTGGCGCTTTCAGAAAAAACTTGTCAATTTGTAAGCGACCAACCGGAGTTTTGTAATATTGCTTATAGGCAATATTCGCCCCAACAATCACACCAATAACCACAAATACCCAGTAATTTCTTTTCGGTTCTGGCAGGAATGGCCCCCGGAAAATTTCACTAATACCCATCATCATTTGGGTAAATAGCGGCAATTCCGTTCCCAAATCTTCAAAAATTTTCGCAAAAATTGGTAACAGAAATGTCGTCATCCCAATAAAGATTAGAATCGCCAAACTTCCCACCGCCACCGGATAAGACATCGCCGACTTAATTTGGTTTTGTAATCTCGCCGCATCTTCCAGTAACTTCGCAATCCGGTTTAACACTTCATCAAGCACCCCACCAACTTCTCCTGCCTCTACCATTGCCACATAGAGGTTATCAAAGCAATCTGGGTGTTTTCGCATTGCTTCTGCTAGAGCAATCCCTTCATTTACATCCGCACTAATTCCCACCAAAGCTTTTTTCAACTTTGGATTAGTACATTGTTCAGTTAATACCCCCAAAGCTCTCACCAAAGCTACCCCAGCATTTACCATCGCAGCAAATTGACGAGAGAAAATTGCTTTATCCTTGACCGTGATTTTCGCCATTGCGGCTTTAAAATCAAAGTCTTTCAAGTTAAAGCTTTTTGCTTCTTTGAGGTCTTGAATTATCATGCCTTTCTCTCTCAGAAGGGCGCGAGCATCCCTGAGAGATTCGGCAACTACCTTTTCTTTTTTGGCAACTCCTTGAGAGTCCCTAACTTGAGCTAAGAAAGTAGGCATAGTTAACACCAAACTTTTTCTTTAATTTAATTTGTTTATCCGGTAATTGGCTTAAACAGTTATGAGTGAGTTATGAGTTTTGAATATAGAGAAAGTTTTAACTCAAAACTGATAACTCAAAACTTCTTACCTATTACCTAACACAGTTATCCTAACTTAACTTAGTGGGCTGCTCCTACTTTCATTCCAGCTGGTGCAGGCCCGATTAACCTTTGTAATTCATCAGGTTTAGAAGATTTACCCATTGCCGCTTCGTAAGAAATCGCACCAGATTTGTAATGATTGGCTAAGGACATTTCCATCGTTTGCATTCCCAATTTACCTCCGGTTTGAATCGCCGAGTAAATTTGGGAAGTTTTCCCCTCCCGAATTAAGTTAGAAATCGCAGGTGTAATCACCATAATTTCCTGACCCATTACCCGACCAAATTCTCCTGGTTTGGGATTTTGTTTTGGTACTAAGCATTGGCTAAATACAGCTACTAGGGAGTTAGAAAGCATTGCCCGAATTTGGGGTTGTTGAATTGGTGGGAATACGTCTAACATCCGATCGATAGTTTGAGCGGCTGAGTTGGTGTGCAAAGTTCCAAATACCAAGTGACCTGTTTCTGCTGCGGAAATTGCCAAGCCGATCGTTTCTAAGTCCCGCATTTCACCCACTAGAATTACATCTGGGTCTTCCCGTAATGCTGCTTTCAAGGCGTTAGCAAAACTCTTGGTATCTTCGCCTTTTTGCCGTTGGTGAACCAAGCTTTTAATGTTGGGAAATACATATTCGATCGGGTCTTCCACAGTCAGAATATGTTCGTTTCTGGTACGATTGATCAAGTCAATCATCGCCGCCATCGTCGTCGTCTTTCCTGACCCCGTTTGCCCAGTCACCAGCACCATCCCTCTCGGTCTTTCGGTGGCTTCTCGCACCACATCCGGCAACCCTAATTTATCGAAATTCGGAATCTTAGAAGACAAAGCTCGCAAACAAGCCGCCCAAGCCCCCCGTTCCCGGTAAACATTCACCCGAAACCGAGCTAATCCTTTCACCCCGTAAGCACAGTCTAATTCCCAGTTCTGCTCCAAATCCTTCCGTTGCGAGTTATTGAGCATACTGAAAATTAACCTTTGACACTCTTCTGCCGTCAGCGGCTCCTCACCAATAGGCCCCAGTTTACCACTGACCCGGAAATAGACAGGCGCACCAGCTTGGATGTGCATATCCGAGCCGCCCATCTCAATTAATTGTTCCATTATGTCTTCAATCATCATTTCCATTGGCATAAGACTGTCTCCGTAGCAGTAGATTTATTGGATTAGTATTCTTAGTTTGCCCAAATAGTTTTGGTTATTTGTCATCATCTCAGGTCTTTTTGGGAACAGGGATTGGGGAGTGGGGACTAGGGACTAGGAAGAAGATGCACTAACGCGGTGAATTTTTCCATTTCCCTTGTCTTGTTCCAGTCCTCAACTCTCAATTCTTTTCCCTAGAATGAGGCTATTCGCTAAATCTAGGTGTTAGGCAGTAAGGACATTCAATCCACTCCTGTTGTAATCCAGCATCACACACGCGACAGGTAAGAGCGCTCTTGCGTTTAGCTTTTAATTCTGCTTCTAACCCAGAATCAGTGAAGGTGACGCGCTCTACTTCTTCCAAAGTAGTCCGACCTTCCCGCACTAACTGTAAACTGTATGCCAGCAAGGTAATCATGCCTTCTTCTACAGCCGCTTCTTTGATCCGTTCGGTAGGTGCACCTTGGCTAATTAAAAGTTGCAGATTTTCTGTGACTTTTAATACTTCGTAAACCCCAACCCGACCTTTGTAGCCAACGCCTTTACAGGTTTTGCAGATGTTGCGATCGTTGGTGATTCTTTCGGCTGGGGGAATGGTATTAGCCTTGTAAATTAACAGGTCTACATCACCGGATGCTGTTAAACCAAAGCGTGCTAGTTCTTCTGGTGTAGGCGTGTAGGGAATGCGACAATCGACACAAACGCGCCGCATTAACCTTTGTGCCAGTACACCGATTAAAGCACCGGACACCATGAATGGTTCTACGCCCATTTCGTCTAGACGAGCGATCGCACCTGCGGCATCATTGGTGTGTAAAGTAGTTAATACTAAGTGACCTGTGAGTGCCGCTTCGATCGCAGTTTTCGCCGTTTCCTTGTCCCGCGTCTCACCCACCAGGATCACATCAGGGTCTTGTCTTAAGAACGCCCGTAAGGTAGTGGCAAAGTCTAAACCTTTTTCCCGAATTACCTGCACCTGAGTGATCCCGCCTAAAGTGTATTCGATCGGGTCTTCCACCGTACTAATATTTACCCCCGGATCGTTCCGTTCTGCCAACACCGAGTACAAAGTCGTTGACTTACCAGAACCCGTCGGCCCCGTTACCAGAATCAACCCAAACGGACGACTCGCCATCTCTCGGACTAACGCCAAACTATCTGGATTAGTAATTAACTTATCCAACCCCAGCTGAGTCGCCGAGTTATCCAAAATCCGCAACACCACCTTTTCCCCGTAGCGGCTAGGTAACGTACTCACCCGAAAATCGATCTTCCGTCCATTAAACATCCGGCGAATCCGACCATCCTGTGCTTGTCGGCGTTCCGCAATATCCAAATCCGAAATTACCTTAAACCGAGCCGTCACCGCTGGAATAATCTGCTTCGGTAACGGGTCAAATGCCTGTTGCAACACCCCATCCTTGCGGAATCTAACGCGTAAAGTTTCCTCTTGCGGCTCAACGTGAATATCCGAAGCACCTTCCTGCAAAGCCTTAATCAGGATTCTATTCACTAAATTAATAATTGGAGCCGATGATTCTTCACCTTCTTTAAGGTCTTCACCCTCTTCCGGTGCATCTTCCAAACTTTCAATATTTAGCTCATCTAAAATGCCGCTAACATCAGTTTGTTTTTCCCGTTCTCGTTTCTCTAATCTTTCTGCTTCTTCATCTAAATATTTGGTAATCAGGTTTTCATAGTCTTCTCGCGTAATCACCATCCGTTGCAATGCCAACCCTTGAGGCCGTAAAATCCGGTTCAAGTCATCCAAAGCTTCCAGGTCGTCAGGATTGACCATCGCAATCAGCACGCTGGGCGGCTGAGTATCATTTTTAGATAAAGGTACTAAACGATAACGACGACAGATATCGATCGGAATTAAAGTGTCAATCAACTCCCCTAGTTGATTAACGGGCACATCCGTAATTTCGGGGTCAAGAGATTCTACACCGAAGAGAATTTTTAATTCAAACAGCTGCTGTTTCTTGTACTGACGTAATAAGTCAGGGGGTAACTGTCTTCCGGTAAGCGACTCTAAAATTTCTGTTAAAGGTCTTCCTGATGAGCGACTTTCGACCATCGCTTGCTTCATCTGCTCAGGATTAACATAGCCCGCTTGGATCAACTTATTGCCAAAGGGCGAAAAGTTTTGGACGATCACGCTGGTTGAGCGTTTTGGAAATGATGAAGAGTTAGTCATAGCTGATGCAGAAGTTCTCCTTATAGAGTATTCCCAAAAGTTTTTGCCAAATTTTCACCAGACTGGGATCTCGAACACTGAATTTTCCGATCGGGGGACTCCTAAAGAGAAAAATAGCCGCTTCAGGAAGCTACACCTTTTCCTGGGGATACAGTACAAGCTCTCAGTCTGAAATTAAGCTAAACTCACAAAATTACCAATTAATTGGGATTTGCGGTTGTTAGCAGTCCGATTCCTCATAGATGAGCCAGTCAAGGGAGAATATTTTTCTTCTACCTTTCCAAGATGATAGCCTTAACCAACCCTCTAGGTAGAGGCTGGCAATAGATTTTAGGAAAAGTATTACCTTGTTCCTAAAGAGCAAAGTAGAATAATTAACAGGGATTGACTAGTTCGAGAAATTAGACACTAGCTCGATAATGACCCAGAAAAAGTGAGCTTTATTACTGTTTTTTTTGTAAAGTTAAGGGGGAGCTAGCGCAAAATCTATTTTTAGAGCAATTAGTTGGCTATAGCTAGCAGTCTCTTAACTGGGTAAGTGGATGATGATAGAAGAATCTAAACAGACAGAACAAACGGAAAATATAGACCCTAACGTTGCTGAAGAGAACAACAATTCAGCCCATCTGGAAACAGAGCTAAACGCGGAAGCGACTGCTACCGATGCTCCTCTGGATCAGGAAGCTTTTTCAGCAGCAGATGCCGCTGAATGGGAAGAAATGGAAGCAGAAATTGCTGCCCTAGAACAGGAGGTAGCTGGATTAAAAGTGCAGTTGGACGAACGTACCAGCCAGTATATGCGAATTGCGGCAGATTTTGATAATTTCCGCAAGCGCAGCCAAAAAGAAAAGGAAGAGTTGGATCAGCAGGTAAAGTGTAGTACCCTTGGTGCGCTCTTACCAGTGGTGGATAATTTTGAGCGAGCCCAAGCTCAAATTAAACCCCAAACAGACGCAGAGAAAAATATTCACAAAAGCTATCAAAGCATTTACAAGCAAATGGTAACGGCTCTGAAAAGTTTGGGAGTATCGCCGATGCGTCCAAAGGGGCAAGAATTTAATCCGAATTTACATGAGGCGGCGATTCAGGAACCAACAAATGAGTATCCCGAAGGAACGGTGATTGAGGAACTGATTCCGGGGTATTTTTTGGGGGAACGAGTCCTGCGTCATGCAGTGGTGAAAGTTGCTGCTCAGGGTGAGCACATGATACCCTCAGAGGAAAGCCAGCCTGCTGAATCACCGGAAAGTTAAGGGTGTGGTGATTTTAGATTTGAGATTGTAAATTCAATTGAAAATCTTTAAAATTTCAATCTACCAAACCTAAGTTACAACAAGCCTGAACAGAAGCACTCTTCGAGAAACTGCCGCGATCTATGGGAAAAGTTATTGGCATCGACCTGGGCACTACGAATAGTTGTGTTGCCTTTCTAGAAGGCGGTCAACCGATCGTCATACCTAACTCCGAAGGTGGGCGAACTACGCCTAGTATAGTGGGATTTGGCAAATCTGATGAGCGGTTGGTCGGTCAACTGGCGAAGCGACAAGCGGTAATGAATGCCGAAAATACAATCTATAGCATTAAACGCTTTATTGGTCGTCGTTGGGATGATACAGAACTAGAGCGCTCCCAAGTTCCTTATAACTGCGTTAAGGGTAAAGACGATACGGTTGATGTAAAAGTGCGGGGAAAAGCTTACACTCCCCAGGAAATTTCGGCGATGATTCTACAAAAGTTGAAGCAGGATGCCGAAAATTTCTTGGGAGAACCCGTAGAACAAGCAGTGATTACGGTGCCTGCCTATTTTACCGATGCTCAAAGGCAGGCAACTAAAGATGCAGGAACGATCGCTGGGTTAGAAGTATTAAGAATTATTAACGAGCCAACAGCAGCTGCGCTGTCTTATGGATTGGATAAACAAGACGAAGAGCAGAAAGTATTGGTATTTGACTTGGGTGGCGGTACTTTTGATGTCTCGATTTTGCAATTAGGCGATGGGGTGTTTGAAGTTAGAGCGACATCTGGGAACAACCATTTGGGTGGCGATGACTTCGACAACTGCATAGTGCAGTGGATGATTGAGAACTTCAGAGAAGCTGAGGACATTGACCTAAGTGCTGATAAAATGGCGCTTCAGAGGTTGCGGGAAGCAGCGGAAAAGGCAAAAATTGAACTTTCCAGTATGGTGACAACCTCGATTAATTTGCCGTTTATTACAGCAGATGACAGTGGGCCAAAACATTTGGAGATGTCACTGACCAAAGCGAACTTTGAAGATTTGGTGAGTCATTTAGTGGAAAGCACCATTGAACCAATGAACCAAGCTCTCAAAGATGCTGATTTGAAGCCAGAGGATATCGATCGGATAATTCTAGTTGGTGGTTCGACTCGGATTCCGGCAGTTCAAGAGGCTCTGAAGAAGTTTTTTAATGGCAAAACTCCGGATCGATCGGTAAATCCAGATGAAGCGGTAGCTTTAGGTGCAGCCATTCAAGGCGGCGTGTTAAGTGGGGAAGTAGAAGACCTGTTGCTGTTGGATGTCACACCCTTGTCCTTGGGAATTGAAACTTTAGGCGAGGTATTTACGAGAATTATTGAACGGAATACGACAATTCCCACCAGTAAATCTCAAGTATTTTCTACCGCTACCGATGGACAAACATCGGTGGAAATTCACGTCTTGCAAGGGGAACGGGCAATGGCTCGTGATAACAAGAGTTTGGGTAAATTCTTGCTCGCAGGGATTCCCCCAGCACCAAGGGGAGTGCCACAAATTGAAGTGTCTTTTGAGATTGATGTGAATGGCATTCTCAAAGTGGCAGCGCAAGACAAAGGTACGGGTCGAGAGCAAAGCATTCGGATTACTAATACGGGTGGTTTGACTCAGGCAGAAGTGGAACGGATGCGGCAAGAAGCGGAAATGTTTGCCGAAGATGACCGGAAACGCAAACAGCTAATTGAAATCAAGAATCAAGCTGATAGCTTGTTCTACAGCTATGAATCGACCATGAAAGATAATAGTCAATTCATTAGCGACGAAATGCAAGCTTACGCCAAAGAAAGGGCGGCAGAATTAAGAGGCGCGATCAACGATCCAGGCATTTCTATAGAAGAGATGAAACAATTAGTAGATGATTTCCAACAAATGCTGTTTGATATTGGTGCAGCAGTATATCAGCAAGCCAACCAAGGTCAAACAGAAGTTGTAGACTCCTACTCTGCCTCCGATCATGAACCTGTAGAAGATCCCCTAACCGTAGCTAGTGAGGACGAAGACTTCGATTTCAACTTTGAAGATGAAAGCACGGTGAGTGCAGATTACGAAGCCGTAGACTAGTAGTAGTTTTGAGTTTTGAGTTCTGAGTTTTGAGTTAAATTCATAACGGAAAATTCATAACTCGAAACTAAAAACTATCCTGCCAATCATGAAGAGAGTTTTGAGTTAAATTCATAACTTAAAACTCAGAACTCAAAACTCATAACTTAAAACTTAAACCTGTACCAGTCCTCTATGTCCACCGATTATTATGAAACTCTAGGTGTTGCTCGCAACGCCGACCAAGAAGAAATTAAGCGAGCCTACCGCCGTCTGGCTCGTAAGTACCACCCAGACGTGAACAAAGAACCTGGGGCGGAAGACCGCTTTAAAGAAATTAACCGAGCTTACGAAGTGCTTTCCGAACCCGAAATGCGGGCGCGTTACGATCGCTTTGGTCAAGCTGGAGTAGAAGGTGCAGCGGCACAAGGCTTTCAAGACTTTGGCGACATGGGCGGTTTTGCCGATATCTTTGAAAGTTTCTTTAGCGGGTTCGCAGGTCAAAGCGGCGTAGGCGGGGGGGCTCGCACTGGACGAAGACCCACAGGCCCGGTTAGAGGCGATGACCTGAGATTAGATTTAAAATTAGATTTTCGCGAAGCTGTGTTTGGTGGCGAGAAGGAAATTCGCATTTCTCACTTAGAAACCTGTGAAGTTTGCAGCGGTACAGGTGCTAAACCAGGGACTCGACCTAGAACTTGTGCAACCTGTACGGGTTCCGGTCAAGTGCGGCGAGTGACACGCACTCCTTTTGGCAGCTTTACTCAAGTTTCTGTCTGTCCTACCTGTAACGGTAGCGGTCAGGTGATTGAAGATAAGTGTGAAAACTGCGATGGTCGAGGCCAAAAGCAAATTACCAAAAAGCTGAAAATTACCATTCCCGCTGGTGTGGATGATGGGACTCGTCTGCGTGTTGCTTCAGAGGGCGATAGCGGTCAACGCGGTGGCCCTCCGGGTGATTTGTATGTATACTTATTCGTCAACGAAGATGCAGAGTTTAAACGGGAAGGAATCAATATCCTGTCACAAGTGGAAATTAGTTACTTACAGGCTATTTTGGGAGGTCGGCTGGAAATCAATACAGTGGATGGCCCACAGGAGTTGATGATTCCCCCAGGTACGCAGCCAAATACTGTTTTAAAATTGGAAAATCGTGGCGTACCAAAGTTAGGCAACCCAGTGAGTCGGGGCGATCATCTGATTACTGTGGATATTGAAATCCCGAATCGGATTACTCCAGAGGAGCGGGAATTGTTAGAAAAGTTGGCTAAAATTAGGGGCGAACGCACTGGTAAAGGCGGTATTGAAGGATTCTTTGGAAATATTTTCCACAAATGAGTAACTCTGCCCTATCAACCCCGGATGCCCAGCTAGACCTGCGAGGCACTCCTTGTCCGATTAATTTTGTCCGCACGAAATTGCGCTTGGAGCAAATGGCTCCCGGTTCTCTGTTGGAAGTATGGCTAGATCCTGGAGAGCCGATCGAGCAGGTTCCTGATAGCCTGACAATGGAAGGTTATCGCATCGAACAAATAGAAGACCGGACTGATTTTTTTGCCATTTTAGTCCGGCGACCTGCGAGTTGAGCGTGAGTGCAGCAGATGACGATAAGGCAGTTTCTCCGTTGTGGGGAACTGTGTTAGCTGTGCAGGCGAATTTTTATCGGGTGAAGTTGGGAGATGGGGAGATGGGGAGATGGGGAGATGGGGGGATGGGGGGATGGGGAGATGGGGGGATGGGGAAATGGGGAGATGGGGAGATGGGGAGAGATCTAGAGCTAGAAACTCCCCCCATCCCCCTACCTCCCCATCCCCTCACCTCTTTACTATGTACCCGGAGGGCGAGGCTGAAGAAAATCGGTCAGCAGGTGATGGTGGGCGATCGCGTGGAGATTGAAGAGCCTGATTGGGCGGGGGGACGGGGTGCGATCGCGCAGGTTTTGCCTAGAGATACGGAACTCGATCGACCTCCGATCGCGAATGCCGATCAAATTATCTTAGTTTTTGCTTTAGCAGAACCGGATTTAGAGCCTTTTCAATTGAGTAGATTTTTAGTGAAGGCAGAATCTACTGAATTGGAGGTGAGTTTGTGTTTGAATAAGAGCGATTTGGTGAGTTTGGAAGTACAAAAAGCTTGGCGCGATCGCTTATCTGCTTGGGGTTATGAAGCAATATTTATTAGTGTTTATGATGGCAGCGGTTTAGATGAATTAACTGCTAAATTAAACAATAAAATTACCGTGTTGGCAGGGCCTTCTGGGGTAGGAAAAACGAGTTTAATTAATTATTTAATTCCTGGTTTGGAACAGCGAGTCGGGGAAGTTTCGGGGAAATTAAGTAAGGGAAGACATACGACTAGGCACGTTGAATTGTTTGAGTTACCAAAGGGCGGTTATTTAGCAGATACTCCGGGTTTTAATCAGCCAGATCTTGATTGTAGTCCAGAAGAATTAACGCAGTATTTTCCCGAAATTAGAGAGCGTTTGGCTGAAGATAGCTGTCAGTTTAGTGATTGTTTACATCGGGATGAGCCTAACTGTGCGGTGCGGGGAGATTGGGAGAGATATGAGCATTATTTGGAGTTTTTGGACAGTGCGATCGCCCGCCAAGAACATTTAAATCAACAATCCGATCCTGATGCAGTTATGAAAGTAAAAACTAAACGCAAAGGTGGGAGTCAATTTGAACCGAGATTAGAGGCGAAAAAATATCGGCGGACTTCCCGGAAAACTCAACAGCAAAAATTGTTGGAGTTGTATGAAGATACGGATATTTGATTAGTTGGTAATTGGTTATCGAAGGGTAAGTTTATGCTAAAAGTAAATGTTTCAGAAGCATCTAAAGATTTATTGAAATTAATTGAAGCAGCAATGAAAGGGGAAGAAATTGTAATTACTAAAGATGAGGAACCTATTGCCAAATTGGTGCCTGTTCCACCAATAAAAAAAACTTGGCCTGCTAAAGCGGGAAGTGCTAAAGGAATGGTAACTATAGCCGATGATTTTGATGAACCAATAGCAGATTTTGAGGACTATCTGCAATGAGATTGTTGTTGGATACTCATACATTTATTTGGTTTGTTACCGATAGTTCTAAACTTAGTTTATCAGTAAAAACGTTAATTGAAGATGAAAATAACGAGAAGCTATTCAGCATAGTTAGTATTTGGGAAATGGCGATTAAACAAAGCATAGGTAAGCTGAGTTTTAATCTGCCTTTTAAGACGTTCATACAACAGCAAATTAGTGCTAATAGTATCAACATCCTAAATATTAATTTAGATCATATTGATGCGGTAGTATCTCTACCTCTTCATCATCGCGATCCGTTCGATCGCCTAATAATTGCACAATCTATAGTAGAACAGATACCTATTCTGAGCGGTGATGCTGTTTTTGATGCTTACTTAGTTCAAAGATTATGGTAAAATCCAGAATATTCAGTGAGTGCTTCAGGATGGAAAACTTATTTCATAGCTCAAGAAGTCGCCTTACTTGTGCTAATGCTTCTTCTCCTGAAATTGGCTCAACAGTATTGTTTTTTATTTCATCTCGCCGTCTTTTTGCTTCAGTTAACCAAGCAGATTGAATTGCTGGATCTGTGTCGAATTCAAGGCTTTCTACAAGTTTTTCAGCTAGTAATGCTCTTGATGTACTGGGTAAAGATAGCAGTTCTTGGGTTAGTTGATCGAGCGATCGCATAGTCACAGAAACGGTTGAAAAAACTGCTTTTAGTGTAGCTTATTTGAACGACAAATACAGAATCATTTGATTAGTCGGTTGTTGGTAAGAAATCAGAATCTAGAGATTGTTCAGGTGTATAAGGACAATCTTCTGGAAAAGTTGTTAATGGTAAACCTGTTTCATCTGCTGCTTGTTCACGAGCATTTTTGTAACACTCAGCAAATATTTCTAGCAAATAAGGTTTTAAACTTGGTGAATCATGCAAATCATCGTTGATGCGTCTGCGATGTTCTCGAATACTTCCTCGCCAACTACCACTGCGAAATTCTGGTTGATATTGCCATTTGAGAAGATGGAGCAGAACTACTATCAGATTATTTTTTAAGCTTTTCCGCTCCCGTTTTGACATATCTGCAATTTCTTCGATTAAATTCGTCCAATCTACATTGGCATAATCTTGATTCTGCAATTGTTCTACTGTGGTTTCAACCCAGTTGACAAAATCTATTTCATAGAGGCTTTTTTGATTAGTTTGAATCTCGGTTGCCATGATGCGAGTATCCTCCTGAGTTGAACTTACGAAGATGCTTTAATCCCACCAGAAGAATAATTTTTGACTGGAAGCCAATTCTTCTGCTAAAAATTCGACTGAACCGCAACCTTGCTCGACAATATCTGAGCAAAAATCATACATCCGTGCTGCTAATTCTTCTGGGTTTTCAATAGGAGTTAAGAACCTTCCGGCTAGGGTATCGTGGGCAATACAGGTTAATACAAAAGGTTGTTCCTGTTCGAGGTCTTTCAACCATTGAACAACATATCCCGGCCCAATGCCATAATTGCACCCGTTGGTTTGGTGTAGGGCGATCGCATCATATTTATCTGTAGTCGGTAAAATGCAAAGCTTTTCTGGCTCCTTTCTGGAGTACTTGAATTCATAGACAAAGCAACCCCGTTGCAAAAATTGGCGTTGCAGTTCTTCGGTTTTAATATCTTTGCGGCGTTTGCTATTGACGTGGATAGAAAACCAACCGGGACGATCTTCACTGATGAGGGTGGGCGTACTGCCACAAATTTCAGCTAAGTCGTTGACTGCTTGCTGATACTCAGGATTTTGGGCAGCATTGGAGAAGTCGGGCGGCAAGAGTTCTTCTCCCCATCGTTCGTCATTTTCTGCAAAATCTTCCTCGTCCTCGAAATCATCATTGTCAGTGGGGCGCTGAGATTGACGCTGCTGAAATTGGCTCAAGTCGGTTCCAGTATATTCGCGCAAAAATGCCAGAATATGCTGTTGACCGTATAGTTTAGCTTCAGATACGGCTGTGTTTCCGTTACGCGATCGCACCTCCAGACTAGCTCCAGCCCCTAACAATATTTGTAGCAAACCCAGGTGTCCTTTTCTTGCCGCTTCATTTAAAGGCGTAGTCTCACAATTAGGCAAATTTGGATCTGCACCTGCTTCTAGGAGTAACTGAACCATTTCAATTACTCGCTCTTCCGGTAACGCCTGCCACTCCCAGCAACTGCCGTCATCTCGGTATTCCCGAATTCCACTCCCCGAACTGCGAACATCTCGATCGACTTCTACATAATGACTTGCTCCAGCAGCTAAAGCTAGTGCAGTATTCCTATCTTGAGAAACAGCATTTACTTGGGCACCTCGATCGAGTAAAAACTCTACCATTTCCACAGTGCCCTTCTCACAGGCAAGCATCAAAGGAGTTTTGCCGTAGGTGACGGACTGATTCACGTTTGCGCCTGCTGCTACTAATGCTTGAACAATATTTAAGTGTCGGTTTTCGGCAGCTAAAGCTAGAGCGGTATAATTTACGGCATCTTGACGATCGGGATTTGCACCTGAAAGCAGCAAAACTCGTACAATTTCAGGATGTCCGCTTTCTGCGGCATACATCAAGGCACTGCGTCCGAAACGAAACCCCATGCTCAGAATCGTTTCTGGATCGCTGTGTTCGAGTAAAGATTTTGGCACGGGTTGTGCGTCAGCACCTCGATCGGTAAGGTTGGGATCTGCGCCTGTGGCGAGTAATGCCTGGACAACGGTCAAATGCCCTGCTGTGGAGGCTAATATTAAGGGAGTGCGATCGCGGGTTTTACGTCGAGCATCTCGTGTATTGGGATTTGCACCTTGCCCCAAACAATCTCGCACCAAAGCAACATTTCCATTCTCGGCTGCAACTAAAAGCCTTTCCTCAAGACTAATCCGGGTTCCATCAATCCCAAATTGACGTAAAACTGCCAAAATCTGAGGATATTCATTCCGTACTGCCCAATCATAAGCTGACAATCCCTCACCGTCTTTGCAATGGGGATCGGCTCCAGCTTCTAATAAAATAGTCAAAGCTTCTGCATGACCGCAACGAGCCGCAATAATTATAGGGGTTGTATCGACGGCATTTTCAGGTTCGGTTGAACGCACTCGGCTTTGAGCGGATACTGATTCAATTTGAGCCATTTCGCTTTGGATTTGGGCTGGTACTTCATCGGTATCTTCCAAACCTTCCAAAGAATCCATTATCCGTCCAACGGTTTCCATAGCGCCAAAAGCGGCTTGCAAGTTAGAGGCAGTTTCCCTCTGGAGCTTCAAGCGATTCAAGGTAATATGCGATATGTTTATATTTACATTCGCTCCTGCTGCAATCAAAGCGCGAATCACTTCGGGAGAGCCTTGAGCAGCTGCCATTGCGATCGGTTTGGCTGGGTTAAAACTAGATGCCCCATTGGGATTTGCGCCTGCTGCAATCAGCTTGAGAGCTATGTCGGTATGTCCGTGTTCGATCGCGTCTTGTAGCGGAGTACTAATACTACTCCCAGCATCCACATCGGCTCCAGCCGCAATCAGTAATTCAACAATTTCTGTATATCCTTGACGTGCTGCTGCTTGAATCGGTGTACCTGAATAGGTAGAAACGTTGACATCAGCCCCTTTTTCAATCAAAACGCGAACTGTTTCTACTCTACCTGTAAAAATTACCCACACTAAGGCGTGTTTCAGTTCGGGGTCTTCCGCTCCAGCTTCAATGAGGGCACATTTGATATTATCAGCGCCGTGAGGGACGAGTTGGTAAGCAGTCCGATCGCCTTTTTTCGCATTAGGATTAGCTCCAGCAGCCAGCAGTTCTTCAACCCGCTGAAAGTTTTTAGCTTCGATCGCAGCTATCAGTTGCTCATCCATACATCATTAATTGAAATTGGGTTGGTGTTTTTAGTGTAATTGATGCGATCGGTTTGTATAATTAAATATTTCTAAATCTTTGCAAATATGAATGGTAGGTTTTTTACCTTCATGAAGAAACAAGCAGCCGTTTAATTCTAAATATTGAATGAGTTCTCTTCGTTTCACTAAATATTCACCTTGATCTGTTCGCGGATTACATCTTTACCAGAAAGTTCTCTTTCAGCTAGTTCGCGGTTAGATATTAGGATTAATTCTATAGCTTCTTGTAAACTTTCTCTTGCTTCTTCCAAGGTTTTTTCCTGTACATTGGCACCGCATAACTCTTCAACATAGCCAATATACCAGTCGTTTACTTTTTCAAAGATTGCAGTAAATGTGTTTGACATAATTTTGATTAATTTAAATCGGATAATTACTGGGAACAAAGATAGCTTCAGCTTCCGCGTAGTATTGCTGAACTGAAGCGTCTCCTTGAAGTAAAGCAATGACAATATTTGTATCTAACAGGAATCTACTACTCATTCACACCAACTTTTCAAATCTGCCTGTCCCCAGTTTTCCTCTGCTGCCTCTAACATAATTTTTGCATCTTCATGGGAAATAGTACCTGCAAATTTCAGCAACTCTTTACCTGGTACGCCAACCGGGTTTTTCATCGCTAAAAATCGCGCAAAGTCCAGCACTTGCTGTTGTTGTTCATCACTCAATTTATTAAGTTGAGCCATAAGTTCTTTTTCTAGTAATGGATTAATCATCGTTCAATTTCCTCCAAATCAAACTGTAACACCTTCCAATTCTTCATCTGTCAATTCATACAACTCCCGCAATTTTTGCAATTTATCTTTACTTGGTTGCCAAAAACCACGCCCATTTGCTTCTAACATTCTGCCGATAATATTGCGGAAAGCTTCGGGATTTGCTTTGCGTAATTTCTCTGCCATTTCTGCATCTAAAGCATAAGTTTCCGCAGCTTGATCGTAAACCCAATCATCAGTAAAATCAGCAGTACCACCCCAACCAATTAACGCTGTCATCCGTTGGGAAATTTCATAAGCGCCACCACTACCTTGATCTGCCATTGCTTCTGCCCATTTGGGATTTAATAATTTTGTGCGATACTCCATTCGCAGCAAATCTTCTAAATTGCGGGGAGTTGTATCTTTAGAAAAACTTTCCACAAAACTCGCACTAACCTTTTTTCCTCGTTGTTTTTCTGCCGCTTTTTTCAATCCGCCAGTGTTAGCGTAATATTCCTGAATGTCAGTTAAACCATATTCAACGGAATCGATTTGTTGCACAACTCTTTCGGTTGTTTGTAGCAATTGGTTGAGGATTTCGGTTCGCGCTTCTCCTTTATCTTTTCTGCCAAAACTGAAAGCATTTCGCCCTTGCCAAGTGTTCGCTAATTCATCGCCTGTTTCCCAATTTGAAGCAGTAACTTGGTCATTTACTAAGGAACCATAATCACCCGCAGGATTAGAAAATAAGCGTGCAGTGGCATTTTCTACACCTTGTTTTTTCAATGCTAAAGCGTGTTTGCGGATAAAGTTTTGCTCTTCTGGTTCATCCGCATCAGCTGCACGTTGAAACAAATCATCTAAAAGTTCGATAATGTTAACAAAACTATCGCGGAAAATACCGGAAAGATTTGCTAACACATCAATTCTAGGATGTCCGACTTCTGCTAATGGTTTTAATTCGTAACGAACAATTCGCCCAGTACCTTCTTTGATTGGTTCAGCACCTACTAATTCTAAGAGAATTCCCAGAGATTCACCTTTAGTTTTAATGGCATCTAATCCCCACAACATTACCGCTATTGTTTCGGGATATTGTCCGTTTTCTTTGAGGTTTTGGGCGATGATTTTTTGACCAATTTCTCGCCCTCTTTCGTAAGCAGCAGGTGAAGGCATTCTATAAGGATCTAAAGCATGAATATTTCTCCCAGTTGGCAAAACTCCCGCACCATCTCTTAATAAATCACCTCCGGGCGCAGGGGGAATATATTCGCCATTTAATCCCCGCAATAAATTAGTTAATTCATCGGTTGTTTGCATCAACAAATTACGAATTTGATTTGTGTCTGTTGTGAGGACTTCAGTCCTCTCCTCCCCAAAATAAGCATTTAGGTAAGATGCCATTTCTTCTTCGTTTGGTGGTTCTCCTAAAACGTGCAAACCGGAAGAAAAGAGACGATTTTCCAAAACTTGCAGGTATTCGTAAAGCTTCACCAAGTAATTATTAAAAACATCAGCGCTAAACATTCTGACGTTTTCAGGAGTGAAGTCAATTCCTAATTTTCTTGCTTCTTCTAATGGGCAATCTGCATCTAAACCAGTATCGACAATCTTTTTACAAATTGCTTCTTTGAGGACATAGTTCTTTTGCGGATCTTCCCGATATTCTGAAATTAAATCGCGCAAAGTTACTAATTCTTTGTACAATCCTGCACGCCCGTAAGGGGGGACGTTGTGAGAAATTAGTACGCCGTAACCACGCCGTTTTGCTAACATTGATTCGGAGGGATTGTTGGCGGCATAAATATACAAGTTTGGGAGATTTCCTAAGAGAATATCTGACCAAGAATAACCTGTATTTCCTAATGGCGATCCGGGCAACCATTCTACTGTTCCGTGCATTCCGAAATGTACGATCGCATCCCCCTCAAACTCATTCTGCAACCACTTATAAAAAGCTGCATATTGCGGATGTGGCGTTAAATCTTTCTCAAACATTAACCGCATTGGATCGCCCGAAATCCCTAAAGGTGGTTGTACGCCAATCCAAATATTTCCTAATTGGATTCCGCCAATTTGGTATTCATCTTCATAAGTTTTAATTCCTGTGTCGGTGAGCGACTTCCATTGTTTTTCGATACGATTTGTTAATAAATATCCCAACCATTTCTCTAAAGTGTGGACATGAACTTTATTAACCTCATTAAATTCTTCCCTACTTACCTTTTCTGCATCTGCTTCTTTCACTAAGCGAATTAATTCTTCGCCATCTTCGGGAATTTCTCCGACTTTGTAACCTTGTTCTTTGAGTGCGTTTAGGAAGTTAATTAAACTTTTGGGAACGTTCAATAAAGCAGCGGTTCCTACTGCGCCATATCCGGGCGGGAAACCATATAAAATAATGGCGATTTTCCGTTCTGCTGGGGGTTTTTGGCGTAAGTTAATCCATTTTTTCAATCTTCCGGTGAGGCGTTTTACTCTTTCGGGAATTAGGTAAATGTCTTCTCCGACTAAACCGCCAAGGGGTACGGGATCGATCGCCCCATCCAACTCAGGAAGCGCGTACAAAACTACACTTTGTAACCCACCAATGCCTTGACGAGTCCAAGAATGAATGTCTTGAATTAACAATGGTGCTGATACAATATAAGGTACATTCTTCGCAGTTAAAATGCGTTTTGCTACCTCTACTTGTCTTCCTGCTTCCATTGAACCAGCAGGCCCACCAACTAACGGAAACCCGATAGTAGAAACAATCGCATCGACTTCTACTGCTTCATCCGATAAGGAAGGAGTTTCGATTTTTCCCTGCTTTCTTTGCGCGGTTTCATAAGCGGTAGTCATCCAATCTCTAACCGCAACATGACCTTCTACGCCGTTAATAAAAATTGGTAAAGGTGTTAATCCTGCTTTTTCAAATTCACGAATTAATTGAGGAATGTAAGGTTGTTTGGTAATAACGTGCTTGCGATAAAGTAGAATTCCTACTGTTGGGGACTGGGGACTGGGGACTGGGGACTGGGGATTGGGTAAGGTTTTGATTTTTTGTTGATACCAGTCAAGATATTTTTGAGGTGATTCAAAATATCCTTGAAAATCTGGGTGTAATAAACCCATGTTGGGGGTTTCTATTGGTGGGGGGATTTCGCCAACTTTTAACCCTAAATATTTTTCTGCTATTGTCCAGAACATTGCGGAAACATTTTCGGTTCCGCCAGCGTTCCAGTATCCGTAAATAATTAACCAGTTGCGTAAGTCTTGGACTTTCTGTACTGGGACAAATTTTAATAATTTTGGCCCTACTTTCAAAAAGCTGATGTAACCTGCAAGTTTATCTTCTTCTCTGCCGTTGCTGAATTTGTCTAAAATAAATTTAACTGGTTTGGGCATTCCTTTGGGTTTGTCGCCAATTTTGAAAGCGCCAATTTGAGTTAAACTCATTAATTCTAATGCTGACTCGAAAACTAAGCGAATGGGTATGTTTTTAACTCTTTCTTGTAACCATAAAACTTGGTCATAATCAAATAGTAAACTACCAAAAAAGACATCTGCGCCTTGTAATGCTGCTTCTACTTTATCGGGTTCGGTGGCGATCGCGCGATCGCTAAACACCCGAATGTCCAACTCAGGACAGCGTACTACAGCTAACTCCGCCGCTTTGCGGTACAATTGGGCGTTGAAAGATTCAAATCCAGCAATCAGAACTATGCGTTTCATGACTTAAGCTAAAAAACTTTCTCCTTCTTTCGATCATAAAGCGATCGTCCGGTAAATTTAAAATACTTCCTGATTATGAAAAAAAACCAGGAAAAATGGTTCAAACAGGTAGAACTGTGGGAATACTATTGTAAGCTGGAAAATTAATCAATTAACAGCTACTCGATCTTTTGCTCATCCAATTTGCCAAACTTATGGAATCAATGACAATCATGCAATTTGTCAAAATTAGCCTACCCACAGCGATTCTCACTTCGTTAGCACTAATTTCTAGCTGTTCTTCAATTAATAACTCTGAAAAAGTAAAAGCTCAAACATCGCCAACTGCAACTCCAACAATCTTAGCAGTAACTAAATCTATTCCTACTAAAAAATCTGTATCTCTATTACCATCTGCCAATTCTAATGTGATTCCAGAAGTTGCTTTAGCGAATCATTTAAAAAAAATAAATGCCAAAATGTACGCTACTTTTTGGTGTACAGTTTGTAATTGGCAAGAGCGACAATTTGGCACTGAAGCGGACAAAATTATTAAAGAAAGTATTCGCATTGAATGCGATCCTCGCGGAAAAAACCCGCAAACAGAACTTTGTGACAAAACCAATATTAGAGCTTTACCTACCTGGCAAATTAATGGCAAATTATATGAAGGTGGTATTCCTTTAAAAGAACTTGCTAATATTTCTGGTTATTCTGGCCCTAGTAATTTTAAAAATTCAGGAAATTAATATATGACTCTTAGTAAATGGTTTGCAGAAAAATTAACTAAGCCTAAATTTTCTAATTGGTTCTTTTTTGGCTCGTTATTTGGGGCGACAATTTTAGTAATCTTAGTCAGTAAATATTTCATTGCAAATAGTATATCAGAAGCGATCGACAATTTTGTTTTGGGAATAGGCGATCGCTATCAGCAATGGTTCTCCGAACAAAACACAAATAATCCCCTAGTTTTATTTTCTCTCTCATTTGCTGGCGGTTTAATTGCCAGTATTTCTCCTTGTATTCTGTCTTTACTTCCTATCAATCTCAGCTACATTGGTACTCGTGAAATTACCTCTCGCTGGGATGCTTTTACCAAAGCTGGAGCATTTGTTTTAGGTGTAGTAACAATGCTCAGTTTATTTGGGATATTATCTTCTTTTGCCACAATTATTTTACTTAAATATCGAGGTTTTGTTCAGCTAATTGTCGGCATAATCATTATTTTAATGGCACTTTCCCTATTAGGAATTATCCGTTTACCTCTGCCCAAAACTAACTTTAAAATTCCCATTTTTGGAGCTTATGGTGTGGGTTTAACTTTCGCTTTAGTCAGTTCTCCTTGCACGAGTCCAATTATGTTTGCGGTGTTAGCTGCTTCCTCTACGACAGGTTCACAATTGCAAACTACTTTAGCAATGGTTTTTTATGCGATCGGTTACACAGCAGTAATTTTTCTTGCTAGTTTGTTCGCAGGTTTAGCTAAACAAACTCGCGGTTTATTGAAATATTCCGAAAAAATTACTCACCTTGGTAGTTTGGCTTTAATATTAATTGGCTCATACTATTTAATTGATGGTATTAGTTGGATTGTTTCAACGATTAAGTTCTGACCAATTAGCCAATTCTCTATCCATAGGTTGATAAAGTAAAAACTGGTAATCGTTAACCTGAAACATAGCTGAGAAAGCAGAATTTTACATCGGATGGGAGTTTTATCGCTGTGTCCCATTGTTGTGCATCGAAGGAGAGCGACGGCAGATGTATAAACGGTGTAAAAATGCCAAAGATTAAAGAGCGGTGTGGAGTTTTTGTCGCTTCCTCCACTTAGTTATTACTGGCGAGGAAATTAAAGTTTCCCTCAGAGCGATCGCAGGTAGTAAACGCATTATTAAACAATCTCAGTTGCCATTATTTCCAAAGTTTGAAAAGCACAATTTTACAATTGGGTTGCTGTCAATTTCGGGTGCAGTTTTTTGAAGATTCTCCAGTAAAATATTATGCCATCAAAGCAACAGTTACAACCACCTCAAAAGCAAGAAAAACAACCTGGTATTGAGTCAGAAATGACTCCCAAACCAAAATCAGATGATGCTCAATATCAGGGTAGTGGAAAGTTACGGAATAAGGTAGCTTTAATTACTGGTGGTGATAGTGGAATTGGTCGCGCAGTGGCGGTCTTTTTTGCTAAAGAAGATGCAGATGTGGCGATCGCCTATTTAAACGAACATGATGATGCAAAAGAAACAAAAAGATTAGTAGAACAAGAAGGTCGTAAATGTATTACGATCGCAGGTGATATAGGTGACGAAAACTTTTGCCAAGAAGCAGTAGAAAAGACAGTTAATGAGTTAGGAAAGCTCGATATTCTGGTTAACAATGCTGCGGAACAACATCCTCAACCAAGCATAGAAGATATTACCGCCGAACAGTTAGAACGTACTTTCCGCACCAATATTTTCTCAATGTTTTTCTTAACTAAAGCTGCACTTAAACATTTGAAAGAAGGCAGCACAATTGTTAACACTACCTCAGTTACAGCTTATAAAGGTAATCAACAATTGCTGGATTACTCTTCAACTAAAGGAGCAATTGTTGCCTTTACGCGATCGCTCTCCCAATCCCTAACTGAAAAGAAAATTCGCGTTAACGGTGTCGCACCTGGCCCTATTTGGACACCTTTAATTCCCGCAACTTTCCCAGAAGATAAAGTTGCCACCTTTGGAAAACAAGTACCAATGCAACGTCCCGGACAGCCAGAAGAAATTGCACCTTGCTATGTATTTTTAGCATCAGATGATTCTTCTTATATGTCAGGTCAAATTTTGCATCCCAATGGCGGCGAAGTCGTCAACGCTTAAACAGATTTGAGAGTTATTCTCTCTTACTTGTTGATAGTTGTAGGGTGCGTTAGCGAAAGCGTAACGCACCATTTTTTACTTAATAACCCTTGATTAACTAGAAGCAGAAATCTCTTTTTCTAACTTGCTTTTAGCCTCTTGAAACTCCTTAGCAAGTTCCTTCATTTCTTGTTCATCCATGCTATCACTTACAGAAGGTAAAATTTCGCTTTCTTCTTCTTCAACGTGATGCTGAACAGCATCTTTTAATTCCTCAATTGTAGCCATGAATTCAGAATCGCTAGGACGCATAGATTTAAGTTCTTCTAGCAGTTCCTTAACTTCAGTATGTTCCTCTTCAGCTTCCTCTACCATGTCATGAGTTTCATCGTAGTTCCGCATAGTTGGGTAGATGGTTAACTCTTCAACCTTCGCGTGTAAAGTTAACTCAGTATAGATTTCATCAAACAATTTTTGCATTTTTTTGGGGTCTTTAGCTTTCTCCATTTCTGAAAACAAAGACTCGACTTTGCGATGGTCGGATTTAATTAATTCGATAACATTCATTGCGGTTTCTCCAAGAAAAATATTAACAAAAATCCCACCACCTGACAAAGAAATGGTGGGAAAGCCAAGTTGTTAAATGAGCAATTAATTACTTCATGGAAGCAGCCATTTGATCTTGAATCTGGCTTTTAGCTGATTTGAATTCGCTAGCTAACTGTTCGCGTTGTTGTTCGTTACAGTTGTTACCGATCGCAGCGAACATAGTGCTTTCTTCTTGACGAATGTGATCGCCAACTACATCCATCAGTTGCTTAATTCTTTCTTTGAACTGAGAATTAGCAGGATCGATCGACTTAATTTCATTCAACATCCGCTCCATTTCTGCTTGTTCATCAAACAGTTCTTGGGTGTTATCATCACCGTAGAAAGGGCGAACTTTTGGATAAACAACTTGTTCTTCCGCTTTGGCGTGTACTAACAAATCTTTGTACATTTGACCGAATAATTCTTCCAGTTTGGAAACATCTTCAGTCGCGCCCATTTCGGTGTAAATTGTGTTCACTTTATTGTGATCCAATCTGATTAAATCGCGAATATCCATGTCTTGTTTATCAGTGTTTTGGGTAGCAGCACTACCAAACACACCTGATAAAGCGGCGACTGCATCTTGCACTCTTCCCCAAAGTCCTTGTTCAGGGTCTTTGCCAGTTAATTCACGAGTTCCAAGAAGCTCAATTACTCCTTTGAGTTGTTCTTGATGAGCGCGATTTTCAAAGTTAATGGTGTTTAAAGGTGCGATCGCAACTGCAACATCAGCACCCACAACTTGAGAGCATTTATGAATTAAAAGCCCAGCCATTACTTGCTTATGCTTTAATAGTTCGTGCTGTCCTACTTTTTGGAATAATTTTAATTCCGAACCTTGCATTAATTGTTGAACTTGCTCAATCATTTGCTTGGTGACATCGCGAGGTTCCGCCTTGACACCATACTGCACCATTACAGTTTCTAAAACACCCATATTCTTTCGATCGTCATCCAACATCTTTTGAAAGCGATCGCGAACATCAGAGTCAGAAATTTCGGAAATAAACTGTTGCTCATTAGCAATTAACAACTTTTGAAGTTCTGCCATATCTGCCAATTCCATAGCAATAGCAGAACGTTTTACATCATCTAAACTTTTTACCATCTCGTGTTTCCTTTCTCATGAATTATGGAATTAGTCCATACTTTGAGAATGTCATACAATTTACAGTTAATTCATCCTTCTCTCGACCGATAAAAAAGACTCTAAAAAGAAAATAAATCTTTCCAAATTAGTAAAAAGAACAATTACAAAACTCCAGAAAAATCTAGGGGCTACAGTTAAGCTCCCTAGATTTAACTTGCTTGTTGTGTAGCTGTTAAGCTTATTTCATAGCAGCCATTTGGTCTTGCAATTTGCTCTTAGCAGCTTTGAACTCGCTCGCCATTTGTTGCTGTTGCGCGTTGCTGAAATTATCCCGAATTTTGGGGAACATTTCATTTTCTTCTTGATTAATGTGATGCTGAGTCATCTGTGCTAACTGCTTAACTTGCTCTTTGAATTCAGCAGAACCAGGACTCATAGACATAATTTGATTGAGCATTCTTTCTTGTTCAGCTTGCTCTTGATACAAATCTGATGTCTTTGAGTAATAAGGACGTACTGCGGGATAAACAACTTGTTCTTCCGCCTTAGCGTGTGCTGTCAAATCTTTGTAAAGTTGACCAAAGAATTCTTGTGCTTTTAATGGATCGTTCGCAGCTTCAATTTCCATGAACAAGGTGTTAGCTTTAGCATGATCCATGCGAATAATTTGCTCAATTGTCATATCAGACATACCAGAATTTTGGGTGAGCACGCTACCAGCAACTCCAGAGAAAGCAGCGATCGCATCTTGAACTCTCGCCCAAATACCTTGATCGGGATCTTTTCCAGTCAGTTCCCGCACGCCTAAAATTTCTAAAATACCTTTCAATTGTTCTTGATGTGCCCGATTTTCAAAATTGATGGTATTTAAAGGAGTAATTGCAGCTTCAATATCAGCACCCACAACTTGTGCAGCTTTATGAACTAACAATCCTTTCATTACTTGAGCGTGTTTCAAAAGTTCATGTTGAGAGAACTTTTCAAATAAAGTTAACTCAGAACTTTGCATCATTTTTTGAGCTTTCTCAATCATTTCTTGAGTCGTTTGTTTTGGCTCTGCTTTGACACCATATTGGACGATTACTGTGTCTAATACGCCCAGGTTTTTCTGGTCATCATTCAGCATTTCCCGCACTCGATCGCAGATTTCTCGATCTCCGCAAGCATTCAACAGCATTTGCTCATTGCTGATGATTAAGTTTTGGATAGCTTTCATGTCTGCTAATTTGGTAGCAATAGCAATGCGCTTGGTGTCGTCAAGAGTCGATACCATGTTGTTCTCCTCTGTGTTTATTCTCTTAATATCGCCAAAGTTATCTAGTCTTATCCTGCAATAGGAATCCAGTAATTACCTCTCTCTTTTGACGGAGTTAAAACCCTTAAATTCTCTTCAATTAGTATTAAATAATCTTGATGTTTTTCAGATTACATTTGAGGTCTAACTCAGAAAAAACGCTAATATTTTCTTGAAATTCTACTCTCAGATAGATAAATTTTTCTATCATATACTTCGTGGGATAGATACGCTTTGTTTACTACTGATATAAATTAAATTTGTAGGATTCTCTGTGAATAATAGTATAATAACCTAAGAAAGATAATCCTCAGAAAATTTGCAACTGAGATATGTTGTCTTGCCAAAGCAATTTCTGATAGTCAAAGTTTTGACTGTCAAAAAACTAAATTAGGCGAACCAAACAACTTAAGAGGAATATGACACAAACTCCAAATCTTCCCCCATTAATTGAAAGCCATCAATCAGAATATCAAGATAGCGGTGTCACTAGTACAGTAGCGATCGCAGGACATCCCATTCACCCCGCAATTGTTACTTTACCAATTGCCTTTTTGGTTGCTGCACCAGTCTGCGATCTACTCTATTTTTGGACAAAAGATTTGTTTTGGGCAAGAGGCGCTTTCTGGTTAATAGTTGCTGGAATAGTAACTGGTTTATTAGCAGCAGCTACCGGATTAATGGACTTTTTGGGCATAGAAAGAGTCCGCAAACGTACCGCAGGTTGGGCACACATGATCCTCAATGTTGCAGCTTTAACCCTAACAATTGTTAACTTAGTATTGCGTTGGGGAAAAATCGCTGGCGCAATTGTACCCACAGGATTAATTATCTCGATTATTGTGGCATTGCTTCTCGGTCTTTCTGGTTGGTATGGTGGTGAATTAGTATATCGACACAAAATAGCTGTCATTGGCTATACCGATCGCAATCAATCATAATAAAACCCAAACTTCTCACCAGTACAATTTGCCTCTCAAAAAACTTACCTATCTGAGAGATAATTTAGCTCAGATAGGTTTTTGTGTATCTAGATTCACTTGTAGAGGTAAAAATTGAGTCACAACAAAAGCAAAATTCGTAAATTAACTCTAATTTCACTACTAATTGTTACACCACTCGGATTTTTAACTAAATTTTATCACGGCCCCGCTCAATCCTGGATCGACAATTATGCTGGCGATATTCTTTACCAAATCTTTTGGTGTTTAATACTCTTTCTCTTCTTTCCTACTTATCCAGCAATCAAACAAATTCCCATTTGGGTTTTTATTTTTAATAGTATAATAGAATTTTTGCAACTTTGGAAACCACCATTTTTAGAAGGATTTCGTTATACATTTTGGGGAAGAATGACGCTAGGAACTCACTTTGATTGGCAAGACCTTGTTTATTATTTAATAGGTTGTTTCTTCGGTTGGTTCTGGTTGCGTCAACTTTGGCGAAAAGGAAAAGAGCATGAAAAAACAAGTTAAAGTTAAACCCAATTCTAAACAGCAAAATATTCAAGAAGAAGCCGACGGTAGTTTAATTGTACATTTAAAATCACCACCAGTTGACGGCAAAGCAAATGAAGAGTTGATTAAACTATTAGCAGAAAAGTTTAACGTTTCCAAATCTCAAATTACTATTAAATCAGGTTTATCCTCCAGAACAAAATTAGTAGAAATAGACACTGATGTTTAAAGATAATTTTTGCTATACTTGTTGTGTGATGCTAATATGTTTTGGCTGGGCTTGTACTCGCTTTATCCAAGCTTGAATAGCCGGAAATTTCGATAAATCAAAACCTCCTTCATCAGCCACATGAGTATAAGCAAACAAAGCAATATCAGCAATAGTATAACGATCGCCAACAAAAAATTGATGCTCAGTTAAATGCTGTTCCATTACTTTTAATGCAGCCACACCCCCGGCTCTTTTTTGGTTGAGTGCCTCCCGGTTTTCTTCCGCTTTTCCAGTAGTAATCCAAAATCGAGAAGTGGCAATATAAGGTTCGTGGCTGTACTGTTCAAAAAATAACCATTGCAGCACTTGTGCCTTTTCAAAAGAGTCTGTTGGCAAAAAATCTGTTCCCTCGCTCAAATAAAAAAGGATGGCATTTGATTCCGCTAAAAATTTCCCAGTCTCAATTTCTAAAACTGGAGTTCTCCCATTAGGATTTTTAAGTAAAAACTCAGGAGTTCGACTTTCCCCTTTCAGAATATTAACTTCTATTCTTTGAAAAGGGATATTTAATTGAGTTAACAAAAGCCTGAGTTTGTAGCAGTTACCAGAAGCAAAAAATTCGTATAATTTATACATCAGCAATCCTCCAAATTTTATGTGTGGCAGATACAGTTTTACCCAAGTAGCAGAAGCTATAGCTGACAAGTTTCAAGTTAAAGAAGTTCCTGAAATTTCTCCTAGATACAACATCGCACCAACTCAACAAATAGCAACAGTTTTAGTAAATTCGGAAAGTTCAGAACGTCAGTTTAAAATGTTGCGTTGGGGTTTAATTCCCAGTTGGGCAAAAGATGCGAAAATGGGCGCAAAACTAATTAATGCTAGAGGCGAAACAGTTGCCGAAAAACCTGCTTTTCGTGCTGCTTTTAAAAAGCGTCGCTGTTTAATTTTGGCTGATGGTTTTTATGAATGGCATACTCAAGATGGGGAAAAACAACCCTTTTATTTTCGCTTAGAAAATGGCGAACCTTTTGCTTTTGCGGGTTTGTGGGAACATTGGGAAAAAGGGGAGGGTGAGTCGATCGAATCTTGTACAATTATTACCACAGAAGCCAATGAATTAATGCGTCCTGTTCATGACAGAATGCCAGTAATTATTGATTCTAAAAATTACGAACAATGGTTAGATCCAGAAGTTAAGAAAACTGAATTGTTACAATCGTTGCTGCAACCCTACCCTACAGAAGAAATGACCGCTTTTCCTGTTAGTACAAAAGTGAATAGCCCGAAAAACGATCGCCCTGAATGTATCCAACCTATCTAAGTTGATGACCGCATCGCCCACAAAATTTATCTTGTTCAGTTATTGGATTACCACATTGAGTGCAAAAACCACCTTTTGCTGGCGTTCCTGTGGCGATCGACGGCATTTTTAACTCCATACTTCCCATTCGCATTTGCATTGTGGGCGACATTTGCATTTCCATATTTCCCATTCGCATCGGTTCCATTGGTTTCATTGGTTCCATTGCTTGTATCGGTGGCATGGGAGGCATTGCCGATATGGGATTTTTTTCTGTTTGTTGTAGGGGAATATTTTCTGCATTACTCAAAGAAGGAGTTTCATTTAGAGTACTCATTCCATTAGTTTGTAGACTTACAAAATGATTACCTGATTGAGTTTCAATTTGCAAAATTGCCCCAGATGCAGTGCGAAACAAAGCTGGCGGTTTTACCCAAGAACCTGTGGTAAAACTGTTGCTTTGACTTTGTTGTTGTCCTGGACTGCTGCTAAAAAGCGTGACGATCGTTTGCGTTCCCTGATTCTCAACGTAAACCTGTTGTCCACTACCCAGGTTGCCTAAGTAAGTATTCATATTTGCAAGCAAAATACTGATTAATATTATATAGTTTAAAGCATTTTTCTACTTAATTCCTTAGCCCTATTTCTTTACAAAAATACATTATTTGAAATAACTAATAATGTTGCTAAATAACATATTTCTGTGCCAGTTGTGAAAGTGTCTCCATTTTTAGCAACAAACTCACTGATAAAATCCGAATTTACAACTAACAAACATTAATTTGTTGCACCCAGTTAATAAACTGTCACTTACTGCCCATTAGCGATAAAAAGTAAATAGAAAATTGTAACATAAAGCAAATCAACAAATAGTTTCCTCCTCCCTTAAGGTGATATTTATGAAACAATCAATTCATAATCAAAAAGATACTACAGCTTGGATTATTCAAGTTTGGCTCTCTTTTATTCTTTCCGTTTCTGCCACCTCCGTCGGGATATTTTATCTACCTGTAGATGGTTGGGTAAAAGGTTATATGGGAATGGGTTTACTTTTTTCAATTGGTTCTACTTTTACTTTAGCTAAAACCGTTAGAGATAATCATGAAGCGACAAAACTAACAGCTAGAATTGACGAAGCAAGAGTCGAAAAAATTTTAACTGAACATCATCCTTTGAAGTAATTATAGGGAACTGGGGATTGGGGATTGGGGATTGGGGACTGGGAAATTAATTTTAATATTAGTTTCTCGATACCTATTATCCTAATTACCCAGATACTTTTCGGAAACCTCGTAACCAACGATAGGGGTAATAAAAAGGAATAAGTAAAGGATGGGAAATTTGGTAACGATGCTGCATATAGGCGCGACTAGGAAATAGTGTATCCCAAGCGATATGTAAACGAGTCAACCAATCTTTTGCACCTGCTAAATCATCAAATAAACGTAAAACCATTGTTTGATTTTGCCAAGAATAGGCTCTAACTTCTTCCCAAGATGGTTTTAAAATAGCTAATTGCGATCGCACATTTCCCGGAATTTCCGCTTTCCATTCATCAGCTACTCGCAGCAAAATTTGTTGAACTGATAATACTAATTTGTAATTTTGGGCTTTGGTAATCACTAAATCCCAATCTATTTCTGTGGGGGAAAAAGCGATCGCCTCAGCAATATCATGCAACCAAAGTAAACTATTTCCTCCATGATGTAACATTAAATGAGCGCATAGATAAACAATTTGTGCTTCATTACCTAAAATAAAAGCTGGAGAATCACTAATTTTAGTTAGTATTGCCGTTTCCCAAAACCAATCAGTTAAAAAAGTCCGTTGATAATAAACCGGACTAACTAATTTCCAATGTAAATCTAAATTAACATTTACTAATCCCTGCTTACAATGAATTTCCTCATTGCGAAACTCTTCATTAAACCCAGATTGCATTTCCACACCTGCAAGCTGATAACCCAAATTTGCTAGAACTTCTCTCACAATTGCTAAATCTTCTGGGTGAATTAGTAAATCCAAATCTACCATCTGTCTAACAGCAATATCACGATATACTTTTTCTGCTAAAGCTGCACCTTTAAGGACAATTACATCTACTCCAACATCTGCCAATCTTTGCAACACCTTACCCAAATCTCGTAGCAACAAAGTATTGCGACAAGCATTTTGATAATAGGCATTGCGCCATTCTACTTGTACATTTTCTGGCAACCAATCTTCGTTTCGCAAAATTCGATAAAGCAAGGGAGTCAAAGCTTCAATATATACAAATTCGCATAAATTATCCCAATCTAAATCACTATTTTTCGCTATTTCTTGCGCCACTTTTAACGCTGTTTTATCCCATCTTCCCCGTAAAATTAAGGTTATTAATGATTGGTTTTCTTTTAGGTTGTTCATTAACTTTTAGTTTACCTGCATTTGAGTTTTCCACGATCGAGCATAACGACTATTAAGAGCTAATAAATCATCGTGGCACCCCGATTCTACAATTTCACCATCTGACATAACATGAATGATATCAGCACGTCTAGCAATAGTAAAACGATGAGTGATTATAATAGCTGTTCTCCCTTTAGCTAAGTGACAAAATCGCTCTAACCAATCTGCTTCAGCCCAAGAATCCATTGCGCTAGTTGGTTCATCTAAAATAATTAAAGGAGCTTGACGCAAAAAAGCCCTTGCTAAAGCTATTCTTTGCCATTCACCACCGCTAAGTTCCACGCCACCTGTAAATAATTTACCCAAAAGTGTATTGTAATTATCAGGTAAACGAGCAATTATTTCTGTTGCTCCCGCAGCTTCAGCAGCATTAGTTATTTCTGGCAATTTGGCAGTAGCTAATAAGTCACCAAGAGCTATATTTTCAGCAACAGAAGTATTATAATCAACTGGTTGTTGAAATAAAACAGTAATCAATCTTCGTAGGTTTTGAATTGGCAAATCACGTAAGTCAATGCCATCCCAAGTTATTTTTCCTTGTTGCGGATCGTACAAGCGACAAAGCAATTTAAGCAAGGTACTTTTACCCGCGCCATTTGCGCCGACAATGGCTATAATTTTGCCTGCTGGAATAGTTAAATTAAAGTTTTCTAAAGCGGCTTTGTTGCTACCTGGATAACAGAAAGAAACGTTTTCAAAATTAATTCCTTGAGTTAAGTTTGTTGGTGTTAAATTTGGTGTTTGCGGATCTATGATTTGGGGGAATAATTCTAAAAACTCAAAAAGATTGCCTAAAAATAGCATATTACTGTAAACTTGACCTAAGTTTTGGAGCAAACTTCGCATCAATGTTTGACCTTGGTTAAAAGCTTGGTAAAATAATGCTAAATCTCCTAAAGTTACCCGTTTTTGTAAAACTTGCCATACCATCCAAGTTAAGGCAAAGGCGGTAATGGAAAGAGCGATCGCACCTGCACCCAAATTCGCCAAACTCTCATTCTTCGCCAACTTAACTTTTTCTGTACGTAACTTGCGCCGCAAACTCTGATAAGCAGATCGAAAATAATCGCCTAATTCAAAAATTCTTAATTCTGCTGCCGATTCTTTTTCTGTGAGTAACCAATGGTAATACCAGCTACGTCTTTCATCAGCTGTTGCTTTTAACCACCAATCATAATTTTGTTTACTGTAATTTAAAATTACCAAAAAAGCGGGTAAAGTACTAATTAATAATGCCGCAGGTATCCAAATACCAAATTGGGTTAAAACTGCTGCCATTGCGATTAAAGTAATGCTATTTTGTACTAAACTTCCGCTATTTTCTAACAAGGCTGTTGGACGAAAAAGCGCATCTTGTCCGGCGCGATGTAGGCGATCGTAATATTCCGCTGACTCATAAAAAGCAAAATCCACTGACATTGCCTTTTTATGAATTAAACCACTAATATAATCCTTAACTAATTCTGATTGAACTGTACGCACCCAAGTTAAGAAACTTCCCAATATTTGAGTTAATAATAAAACTCCTCCCATTAAAACAACTAAAATTAAAATTGGAATCACCTTTTCCCTAGAAATGCCCACATTTAAAGTAACTACCAACCTATCAACTATTTGCTGAGTTAAATAAACTGTAGCAACTGGTAATAAACCCTGAATAATTAGCAAAATTGCCCAAATAACAGTCCATTTTTTCGCAGCTTGCCAAACTAAATCAAAAGCTTTTACTAAATAAGGAAGCTGATTCAAACCATTTTTTAATTTCTGCTCTAAAAAAGTTAAATTTCTCATATTACAATATTAGGTTTGTTGTAACAACTTTTCAGATTTTGCAGTAGGGGAAGTAGAACCTCCCCATACTCGTTCCCAGGTTCAACCTGGGAACGAGAAACAGAGGCTCCGCCTCTTGGTACAAGATCTGAGTAAAAATATTATTTACTATATTTCTGAGCCAGATTTCCCACTCTAGTTAAAGCATCTTGCCAATTAGGGAAGCAAGTAGGAAATTTCTCCTGAATTTGAGTGGCGATATCACCCAACATTATACCGTTGCTCATTAATTCTAAAATTAAGCGATCGATCTGTCCATCTTCATTCAAACTCGGTAAATAAGCAGAACTACTCTTACGCAATTTTACTGGAGAAAGCGGCGTTGCGAAAAAAGTTGATTGCTGAAAATTCGCCTTAACTTGACTTAAATCACCCTGATGTAAAATGCAAGTATTCCATTGCCAAATATAATCATTACCAACTAAATTAGCTTGCAAATTTACCGAAATTTTATCACCAACTGCTAAAAAAACAGGCTTTAACCAAGGAAGAAAACCATTACCATAAACAAGTTCTGGCATCCCAGGCGCAGTAGAAAAACCGCTCCCTTCTGCCAATATTGCATCAAACCAAATACTTACTCCATAACCAGTTCCACTCCGCGCTACAGTCCAACTTAATTCGGCTCTAACATCAGGATTTTCTATAGTAGGATAATCTAAGATCGCCCAATATTGCGGCATAGTTAAAAGTTGCGCTGGTGCTATCCAACCTTTACCCCAATTATTAACTACAATTTGTCGTGCCGCTGTCATATTTAAACCACAAATATTGTGTTCCCAAACATTGACGATGCGATCGTACAAATGCGGCACTTCCACTACTGCTGCCCACAAGATATCACGCTGCGGAATTAGAATACCATCCTCAGTAAGCAACCGCTTTCTGGCATCAATAATTGTTGGAATATGTTGCCCAAATAATGGCAACATTCCGCGAATATCGGAAACAATTACATCAGCAAGTTCGGGAATTTTTACGTTATTTGAAACATCTTGAATAAAAATAATGCGATCGCCATTTCCATTTTTTCTGGCAATTTCTTTTGCTACTTGGATAGCATCGCTAGGTTCGATCGCGTAAACTTTCCTCGCCCCAAACTGACAGGCAAGCAACGCAAAAATTCCCGTACCAGTTCCGATATCTACTACTATAGAATCAGGTTTTACTGTTTGACGCAGCGCTTTAACATAAGCATCCATGCGCCCTTTGTCAGCAATCATGCTGCCATATCCAGAAATGCTATACATTATTACTTAATTTGTGAAAATCCTCTAAAATTACATCACATAGTTTAGAAATATTTTCTGAATCTGCATGAGGTGTGACTCTTCGCAAAGGAACTTTAGCTAATACCCGACTCAACAAATCGAATTCAGTAGCACGCATTTTTTTATCTAACAAATTGTTAGCGTAGGTGTTAGAAATTAAGCTAATTAAACCATTGTTACTGGGTATTCTTTCCAAGAAAGGGGCTGATGGGGAAGTAGTGCGATCGCTCAAAATATAAATAACACCTAAAGGTAAAGGTAACTCCTGAAATTTATATTTTGGTTGAGTAAGATCTAGAAACCGTTTATCCCAATTTGGTGTCAAACAAGGCAAAGCATCCTCTTCACCGTACAAAGCTTTTACCGATGTAGGCCACAATCTTAAACGGGGATAAGCAGGTTGTACTAAAAAGTGATTATCCCTCTCTAAAATTGGGACAATATCATCAGATAATATAGCAAAACCAGCTTGAGCAAAAGCTGCCGCTGTGGTAGATTTTCCCGCACCTGCTGGGCCAAGAATTGCGATCGATTTATCCTCTATTGCCACAGCAGAAGCGTGTAAACAAACAACGCCTCGCAACCGCAATACAAAGCCAAAAATTGGCCCCAGCAAATATGTAACAGTATCTTCTAAGGTCAAATTGTTAGGCCAATTAGCCCAAATTTGAGTACCTTTTCGATCGATAATAAACTCAGTGCGATCGCCATATTCCCACCGCCAATAATCGCCATTTTCTAGTTGCCAAATTGTTACCAGAGGGCGATCGTTTTCATCTTTATAACGACTCACCCACCAGATTTTTTGCTTTAACTCAATATTTGTCTGTAAAGCAGGAGGAAATTCATTAAAACTTACCTGTACGTCTACTTTCGATACACTTGGTAAAACTATTAAGCCTGGTATGGCTAAATTAGAATTTAGATAGAGGCCGAAAATAGAATAAAAAAATGGTGCAGGTGTCATGTTTTAATGTAATTAGCCTCCAGCTTGCAGCAATTACGACGATTAAGCTACTGACTTATTTTGATTAGGAAGAGTGGGAGGCTGAGAAGGATTATCACCTATAGAAGTAGGAATACTTTGACCTCTCGTTAGTTCCCGAATATCACCATAAACGAATAATTTGGGGCTTTGATATGGTGTTTTAGATAATTTGTTAGGGGAGTGCATAGTATTGTTCCTTTACTATTTTATAACTGTGTTCTAACCAATAGTTGAGATTCAATGGTTGCAAATTAATGCAAACTTCATTAATATCTTGTTCTGTTCCAGAAAGTAGGGGTATCGCATTTCGATCGACATATTTAGCCAAGTTTGGTACAGGTGTAAAACGATCGATCCCTGACGACTTAGCTTGCTGCAAAAGTGCAGTTATCGGATTACCCAACATTGGGGTTTTCGGACGCTGACGCACCAACTCCGGTAAAATGCCTCTCATTGCCACCCGCATTAGTTCTTTATGTAAGCACCAAGGCACTGGTGGAATTGCCAATAAGTAATTTACCAGACGCAGGTCAAAAAAGGGATACCGTACTTCCACAGGCAAACCTGTTACTCCTGAATCGTAATTTTCAAACAGACAAGGCCAACCTGAACTGGTAAGCTGTTGATATGCCTCTGGTCGAATTGGATGAATTAGCGGTTTTTCCCGATAAAACTGTTCCCATCTTCCAGGCAAGTCCAATTTAGCGGAAAAATCCGAGTTGATCCAGTTGGGATAAGCGGGTACTGGGGGACGAATACCTAACAATCGTTTCAAACGCGATCGCACTCCCGGTTGGGGTAATCTTTTATGAGAGACAACATACTCAACTGTATCTCTAATTAGGCGATCGAATTGCCAGTTTTTCATTAGATAAGTAAAATAAAAATAAGCGCCCCAAGAAGCAAAAACTGGATCGCCCCCATTACCATCTAACAAAACTCGGCTATGGGTAGCAATTTGTTTGAAGCGATCGGCAACAATTGCTAACAAAGAAAAACTGCTAGGTTCGGGACGTTGTAACAATGGTTGCTCTACTTTTGCAAACAAAGTATAACTGTCAGCAGCCAAGTAGTGAATTGGAATTCCCAAAGTTTCTGCTACTAATCCCGAATAGTAACGTTCTCGATCTGGAATCAATTGATCGTAGATAACGGTGAACGCTCTTAAATCAAAATTATCACCTTTTTTACGAAAAAATTCGCAAGCTGTAGCCGCTATAGTTGTGGAGTCCATTCCTCCACTCATCGAGACAGCAATTTGATTTGTTCGCAGTCGGTCACTAACCGCTTTTTCCATTAATTCTTGAAAATTTTCTATGTAATCTTCTGCACGTTTATATCTAATAAAACCATCTGTAGGTAACGTCCAGTAACGTTTGATTTGAAGTCTTTCTCTTGACAAACTTAAATAATGTGATGGTGGTAAACGTTGGATATCGGCAAAAGTAGTTGTAGTAGGTTCTTGGTTATAACCAAATAGTAAAAAATCTGCGATCGCCAAATCATTCAACTCATCTGAAACATCAGGATGAATCCTCACACAATTCAGCGTATTACTAAAAATAAAACAATTCCCAACTTCTGCATAATAAAAAGGTTTCACCCCAAAATGATCTCTGGCGCAGAATAACTTTTGCTCTCTTTCATCCCAAATAGCAAAAGCAAAATCACCCAACAAATATTGAACGCAATCTTCCCCCCAAACAAGATAAGCACGCAAAATTAATTCCGCATCTGTTCCCGCATTAATCTTTAACTTTTCAATTAACTCCTCTCGCCCATCAATTCTCGCATCAGCAGTAATCCAAATCCCATCTAAATTAAAAGGTTGTTTCTCCTCTAAAGACTCTCTAGTAGTTTGCAACATTGTATGACCAAAACCAACATTACCATCTAACCAAATCTGTTGATAATCTGGCCCTCGATAGCTCATGAAATCGGTCATTTTCTGCAATAGATCGGGGTTAATTGGTTGACCATTTCGATTAATTATCCCGACAATACCGCTCATTATATTTTTACCTCGACTGGCAGAATTGCCTCAGCAAAAGGCGCAAAAAGTTGGTTAACATCGCTGCGATCGTTCAAAATACAACCCTGATATTCTACCCAAGCATGAGCTTCTAAAAGTTCTTCTTTTTTACGTACACCAATTCGCAATTCACTTTCCATACCTTGTTGTCGCAACAACCAGCAAAGCAGCAATGATTTTTGTAAACAATTAGGTTTATATATACCATATCTACTAGCAATTTCTACTAATTTTGCGATCGCCCTAGCTTCCTTAATTCCCTCCCTCGCTTGCACAACATATTTCCTGCGGTTAAGGTTAGCTATTTTCCCATAAAAGCTTCTAAACCCAAAACACTTTATTCCCAAAGCTACCAATGGCAGCAATAAAAATGCTTGTATCAGCAGCATTAGTTCTGACCAAGAAAGTTTTTTTAACTTACGCCAATTATTAACTGCTGACATTAATCAACCCATGCTGTATCAGTTGTTGAAGTAAATTATACAAATCACTTTCTAACTGTTCGGGAACTACATCATATTCTGATAATAAAGTTTGGTATGCAGATGCGATCGTCTCCGAAGTAGAAAGCACTTCCCACATTCGAGTTCCCACCTCATCCAAACCAAAATAACGTTCGCTCTTCAGGTTTAGAATCACCGACTCCCCATCTAATTCCCGAATTAAAACATCTTCTGGTACAGAAACTCGCATTTCAAAAGTAATACTCATTCGATTTTAGATTTTAGATTTTAGATTTTAGACTTTGACTATTGCCAAAAATATCTTATACCAAATTCCTCAAACTCAGATCTTGCACCACGAAGCAGAGCCTCGGTTTCTCGTTCCCAGGTTGAACCTGGGAACGAGGATCTGGGAGGTTCTACCTCCATTGCTGTAAAATCTGAGTTTAACCTTCTGCCTTTCTTCCCTTCTTCCTTCAACAAAAAAGGCTGTTCAAAACAGCCCTAATTTCTATAATTTGCAACCAAGAAAGCATGGAAAACCAAATTCAGTGCTTTTTTGACCTGCGCTTATGTTGACGGCTTCTGGCAGTAGCCATTACCGAATCTACTGGGAACCCAGGTATGGGAATTACCTGGTATTGGCGTTCTGCTTCCAGTTTTTTCAACTCTGTGTAGTCTACCCAGTGAATACAATCAACAGGACAGGTATCAATTGCTTCTTGAATTAACTCTTCCGAGTCGCCATCCTGCCGAACTACTCGCGATCGACCATAATCAGGTTCTATATAGAAGGTATTACGCGCAACGTGAGCGCAATGCTTACAACCAATGCAGGTAATCTCATCTACATAAACACCTTTTTGCCGGAGTGAACCACCAAGTTCTGGCTCAAAACCAGAGCGTTCGGGATCGTTTCTGAGAAAACCACCTAACTCTGGTTCTAGACCCGATCGAGCTACGCCGCCATTATCTCCTGATACGGGAGAAAAGTCGGACATTAGCCCCTCCAGCGTTGTACAACTAGGCGAATTGAACCATCTTCATTTTTTTGTTGTTCGGCAACTTGGAAACCTTGTTTAGCGGTTTCATTTAATACAGTTTGGAAAGCATAACGCTGAGTGATTTTATTTAAAAATCTATCTACAGTGATGGGTTGCTGCCAATACTGTAAGTCGGCAACTAATTCATATTCGTTGCCGTTCCATCTAAAGCCAATGTCGTAACCATTTTCCTGCTCGATCGCAATTTCAGCATTAATGGTTTGACCGCGATAACCGCGCACTGGACAAGGGCCAGATTTCCAATCAATCCCTAAGTCTGTCAAAGCAGTTTGCAGGGAGACAAGGTTACGGAGTTGAGTTTTGATTTGGCTAAAGTGTGACATAGTTTCTGATGATTAAAACAAAGTAAAATTTTTGAAAAAACAACTTACCATTCACTAAAAGTCGCTTGGGTTGTGGCTGCGTTTGATTGCTCTAATACTTGAGCAAAATACTCAGAAGTTTCCTCCTGACTAAGTACTTGTCCAAGTTGAGCTTCAATTGCAGCCGTAACCTCAGCACAGGAATTCCCTATGATGCCAGTAACTTTTTCTTTGACTCGCCCATCGGGATAGATGATAAACTCTAGTGTTTCCATGCTTTTGGTTGTCACCTATATACTCATTGAACTTAGCGATTCTCAAAAGTAAGAGCTACGCGGAAGCGCACTTAACAGTGCGATCGCAGCTTCTCGATCGAGATGCTAACAATTTTGTCTTTAATTCACTTTACCTAATGTGGCAAATCGAATCAAAGCGCAACACAACTTATTATTTACGCGATTAAGCCCTCAATTATTTGTCAGTTTCGCTTAACTTGCCCCAGCAGTCAAGATACCCCTGGACATAGCTACAAGCCTTACAAGCATTGATATATCTCATCACATCACAGCAGTCTTTTTTCCTATCCATGTTTTAGCCACTATATATAGTGTGTTTACTTCAGTCAAAACACTATATAAATGATAAGATTTGTAACATAGACAACTAAGATGGTATTAATAAACTTTTTCAATAACTCTGACTTTAGCTAAATCATTCCATAATTAAAGGTTGTCTTAAAATTTCAGGTTAAGAATGATGAATCTAACACAACTCACAAATCCCATTCCTGTAGGAGTGCTGGGTTTTGGAGGGTTAGGACAAGCAGCCGCTAGAATACTTGCGCCGAAGCAAGAAATGATTTGGGTAGCAGCTGCGGATAAAAAAGGTTATGCTTACGACGCTAGAGGCTTAAATCCCGATACTTGCATCACGACCTACCAAGCTCAAGGTTCTCTCGGCTACTTGGAAGCAGGCGGTACTTTAAGCAACAACAGCATTTCTGATTTAATCAGCCAAGCAGATGTAGAGGGGTACTTCCTCGCCTTACCTAATCTACCGAATACCTTTATGGCTTCTGTAGTCAAGGAAATCATTCAATCTGGTTGGCGTGGAGTTTTAGTTGATGCTCTCAAGCGTACCAGTGCCGTCGAACAAATGCTGCAATTAAGAGATAGTTTACAAGCAGCAGGGATTACTTACATGACTGGATGTGGTGCAACTCCAGGGTTATTAACCGCAGCAGCAGCTTTAGCAGCACAAAGTTATGCAGAGATTCATTCAGTAAAGATAACCTTTGGTGTGGGAATTGCTAATTGGGAAGCTTATCGGGCGACAATTCGGGAAGATATTGCCCATATCCCAGGTTACAGCGTAGAGAAAGCGGTAGCCATGAGCGATGCCGAAGTCGAAGCATTATTAGATAAAACAAACGGCATTTTAGCTCTGGAAAATATGGAACACGCTGATGATATCATGCTGGAATTGGCGGGAATTTGTCCGCGCGATCGCGTCACAGTCGGCGGAGTCGTCGATACCCGCAACCCGAAAAAACCCTTGAGCACCAACGTTCAAATAACTGGTAGAACCTTTGAAGGCAAAATTTCCACCCATACCTTCACTTTAGGCGATGAAACCAGCATGGCAGCCAATGTTTGTGGTCCCGCCTTCGGTTATCTAAAAGCTGGAATAGCCTTAAATCAAAGAGGTATTTACGGCTTATTCACCGCTGCGGAAATTATGCCTCAATTTGTCAAGTAGATCGGTACGTTGTTGCGCTTCAGCGCTAAAGCGCAACAACGTACTACGAACTGCTTCTTTTACTTCGTGTTCTTCGTGTCTTCGTGGTTTGTTTCCCTGTTGTTTGGTTGGGGAGTTTAGTAGTCGATCGCTTTTGTACTCTAGCTTTACCACTTTTGAGGCGTTTGATAGCTGAACCACTCCAATCAGATAAAGAATGGCTCATTGCTCCTAATTCTAATCCCACAAGTAAAGCGATTCCTTCAGCTTTATGTTGTGTTACAGAGGTTAAGGCTAATTTAGTGCTAGTTTTCCAATCAGTAGTTTCCACTCCCAACAAATCAGCAATTAAGATTACCATTCCGCCTAAGATGACGATCCAAAGGGTGAGGTAGAGCGATCGCAACGCCGTCCCAATAATCGGTCCATGTGATAAAAATGACCTATGGCGCAGACTTTTTTGATAAGGAATCCATATCCAGCGCAAAAAGCCCCAACGCTGGTATTGACGCGAGTAAATATCTAAATCTGGCCCAAACATCAGCCCGCCAAACAAAAAACCCCCGGAGACTAGCAAGGTGAGAGAACCACTTTGGGTCTGTCCGAACGTCAGAACAGCCACTACAGGTAAAATCCATAAAGTTATGCGATCGTGCGTCCTACCACTTGGCATTTTTTTGAATGTCTGTTATATTGGATAAGCGTGAGAAACACGGGCGGTTAGCTCAGTTGGTAGAGCGCTTGCCTTACAAGCAAGATGTCACTGGTTCGAGTCCAGTACTGCCCATACAATACATGAAAAATAGGTACGGATTGGCACAAAAATCTGTACCTTTTTTTATATAGATTGAGTTTAAATGATTTAGTCCGCGAAGGCGGACTTCGTTTGTGTAGATGCGGTTTCAACCGCCCAATCTTCTCGTCTAACTCACAAGTTTTTTAATGGGGAGATTAGCGATCGCAATTTTCAATTAACTGCCAAATTAATTCTTAATAATTTCTGTAATTTATTCTGCGAGAGTGCGATCGAGTTGTCAAACGTTAAATGGATCGGCTAAAAATAAATTAAAATCTATCTTTGAGTAGTAACCGATGGAACCTGTATCCTTGACGGCTGGCGCGATCGCATCTTTGGCTTTTGCCAAGGTATTTGAAACTACTATAGAAAAGTTTACAGAAAAGGCTTTGGAAAAAATCGATCGCCTGCGTGAGAAAATTTGGAATAAGTTGCGAGGTACAAAAGCAGAAAGCGCATTGGCGGAGGTTGAAAAAGGTTCAAAAGTAGATTTAGATAAGGTTGCTCTTTATTTACAAGTGGTGATGACTGAAGAACCGGAGTTTGCTAAAGAAATAGAAACTCTGGCGAAAGAGATTCAGCAAGAAATTAATATCGAAAATCAGAAAGGTCAAAATATTCAGAATGTTTATGGTGGAGAAGCTGAACAAAATAATGCAATTGGTACTAATGCGCCAGTGATTCAAGGTGGCAGCGGTCATAATATAACATTCAACCAATACTGACAGCGATCGTCGGGAAGGGAACCGATAAAGTTAAATCCCCCTTTTGAAAATATTCCTCCTAGTAATTCCATCGCCTTTGTCGGAAGAGACAAACAACTAACAGAATTACACCAACTTTTACAAAAAAATAGCCAAGTGGTAATTGCGGCGATTAATGGGATGGGGGGAGTGGGGAAAACTGAGTTGGCGATTCAATATGCGACACAACATTTATTAGATTATCCCGGTGGGATTTGTTGGGTAAACGCGCAGGGACTTTTGGCGGGACTGCAAATTCTCAGATTTGCGGAAATTCAATTTAATATTGTTCCTCCTGATGATTGGGAATTAGCAGATAAGTTGCAGTATTGTTGGCAAAAATGGCAGCCGGGGAATGTGCTGTTTATTTTTGATGATGTGTTTAATTACAAACAACAAGTTAAACCTTTTTTGCCAAATCAATCTCGGTTTAAGGTGTTGCTGACGACGCGATTTCAGTTTGATTCGACTTTGCAGCAGTTACGGTTGGATGTGCTGAAACCTTTGGCGGCGATGCGGTTATTAAAATCCATTGTTGGTAGAGAAAGACTGAAACAAGAACCAAAGATTGCCAGAAGTCTTTGTCAGTTTTTGGGATATTTGCCTTTGGCGTTGGAATTGGTGGGACGTTATCTCGATTTACAGCCGAATTTGTCTTTGGCTAGGTTGTTGCGGCGATTGGAAAAACAGCGATTAGAACATGCGGCTTTAATCGCGGCGAATCCTTTGATGCGGTATGAGTTTGGGGTGGAAGAGGCGATTAATTTAAGTTGGGAACAGTTGGATGAAAATGCGAAAAATGTCGGTTGTTATTTGAGTTTGTTTGCTTTGGCGGCGATTCCTTTTTCAACTGATGGGATAGAAGATGAAGATGAACAGGAAGCATGGGAAAAGGCGCTGCGGGATTTGCAACATTGGCATTTGCTTCAGGAAGTGCGTCAGGAAACCTATCGTTTACATCCTTTGATTCGGCAATTTTTGCAAAAGCGGTTGGATGAGTTGACTCAAGCAGAGGAAATGAAACGAAATTTTGCTGCACAAATCGTGGCAGTCGCAAAGCAAATTAAATATGACACTACTCGTGATGATATCATTAAGTTCAGCCCTTGGATTCCTCACTTGGAAGAATTGATGAATCTGGATAGCGATTTGATTCAATATCTCAAAGATGAGGATATAATTAAGCCTTTCACAGGCTTAGGCTGGTTTTATGAAGGTCAAAGTTTCTATCAGCAGGCAGAAGTTTGGCTTCATCAATGTGTAGAGGTGGCTAAACGAAGATTGGGTGAAAAACATAGCGATTTCTCCGACATCCTCAACAACTTAGCTAATCTTTACTGTTCCCAAGGACGATACAGCGAAGCCGAACCATTATATAAGCAAGCTTTGGAAATCGATAGCCAAAGTTTGCAATCACATCATCTCCATTTAGCAAGACACCTCAACAACTTAGCCGCACTTTACTCTTCTCAAGGCCGTTACAGCGAAGCCGAACCATTATATAAGCAAGCTTTGGAAATCGATAGCCAAAGTTTGCCAGAAAATCATTCCCAGTTAGCTATTTACCTCAACAACTTAGCCAATCTTTACTATTTCCAAGGCCGGTACAGCGAAGCCGAACCATTATATAAGCAAGCTTTGGAAATCGATCGCCAGAGTTTGCCAGAAAATCATCCCAGTATAGCTACCCACCTCAACAACTTAGCCGGACTTTACGAATCCCAAGGCAGATACAGCGAAGCGGAACCATTATATCTGCAAGCTTTGTCAATCGATCGCCAGAGTTTGCCAGAAAATCATCCCAGTATAGCTACCCACCTCAACAACTTAGCCGAACTTTACCGTTCCCAAGGCAGATACAGCGAAGCGGAACCATTATATCTGCAAGCTTTGTCAATCGATCGCCAGAGTTTGCCAGAAAATCATCCCAGTATAGCTACCCACCTCAACAACTTAGCCCAACTTTACTATTCCCAAGGCAGATACAGCGAAGCGGAACCATTATATCTGCAAGCTTTGTCAATCCATCGCCAGAGTTTGCCAGAAAATCATCCCAGTATAGCTACCCACCTCAACAACTTAGCCCAACTTTACCGTTCCCAAGGCAGATACAGCGAAGCGGAACCATTATATCTGCAAGCTTTGTCAATCCATCGCCAGAGTTTGCCAGAAAATCATCCCAGTTTAGCTACCCACCTCAACAACTTAGCCGGACTTTACGAATCCCAAGGCAGATACAGCGAAGCGGAACCATTATATCTGCAAGCTTTGTCAATCCATCGCCAGAGTTTGCCAGAAAATCATCCCAGTTTAGCTACCCACCTCAACAACTTAGCCCAACTTTACTATTCCCAAGGCAGATACAGCGAAGCGGAACCATTATATCTGCAAGCTTTGTCAATCCATCGCCAGAGTTTGCCAGAAAATCATCCCAGTTTAGCTACCCACCTCAACAACTTAGCCGGACTTTACGAATCCCAAGGCAGATACAGCGAAGCGGAACCATTATATCTGCAAGCTTTGTCAATCGATCGCCAGAGTTTGCCAGAAAATCATCCCGAATTAGCTGCCCACCTCAACAACTTAGCCGAACTTTACCGTTCCCAAGGCAGATACAGCGAAGCGGAACCATTATATCTGCAAGCTTTGTCAATCGATCGCCAGAGTTTGCCAGAAAATCATCCCAGTATAGCTACCCACCTCAACAACTTAGCCGAACTTTACCGTTCCCAAGGCAGATACAGCGAAGCGGAACCATTATATACAGAGTCATTAAACATTTGTGAATCCCAATTAGGAGTAGCTCATCGTGATACAATCACAGTTCGAGGAAATTATGCAGAGTTTTTGAGAGATTATGCAACCTTTTTGAAACAAAAGCTTGTTGAAAGTGGCGCTGATTTAGAAGTGTTGCAAAAGAACCCTTTGTTTTTGGAAATTATGAGGGAATTTCTCCCCGAAAATCTCCCAAATGAATAAACAAAATTGGCATAGCCCAATACTTTAACGTGAATTATACAACAAACCAGTTCTCTACTTTCAAGTTTTGAAAATCGGCATAGTCTGAAACATTATTAGTTACCAGCGTCAGATTATTTACCTGTGCAGTTGCGGCGATTGTTCATGGGTGGTTTGTCGGTAAACCAATCTACCTAAATTCATGTTATAGCAATCTATTATATATGCTGTATAATAAAAATTATCAATATTTTTTCAAAATTTAAGCTATGTTTGCCATAGAATTCCAAGCCAATATTAAAAATGGATTTATCGAAATCCCCGAAGAATACAAACATCAATTTCAGCAAGAAAAAAGCATCAAAGTTATTCTGCTTAAAGATGAACAATCACCAAATCGAGATATGATAGCACACCTTCTCGATCATCCCATTCAGGTGAATGAATTTACCCCAATGAAACGGGATGAAATTTATGAGTGAAGCTACCAAATATTCTTGCTTTGTAGATTCTAACATCTGGCTTTATGCCATGATCAAAACCTCTGCACCAGATAGCAGACAAGCAAAAGCAAAATCTTTGCTATCCAGTCAAGAGGATGTAATAGTAATCAGTACGCAAATAGTAAATGAAGTTTGCGTCAATCTGATTAAGAAATCTCTGCTGGATGAACAGCAAATCGAAGACTTAATCAAATCTTTTTACAAAAAGTATCGTGTCATAGAGATAAATTTGCCCATATTGTTAAAAGCTTCTCAATTACGAAAACAATATAGTTTTTCATTTTGGGATAGTTTGATTGTGGCTAGTGCTTTGCACGCAGATACTAAAATTATTTACTCTGAAGATATGCAAGATGGGTTAAAAGTTTTGGATAAAGTTGAAATAGTTAATCCCTTTAATTGATATTAATTTAATTTATTTCCTCTTTCTTGACGACGACGGTTAAGAGAACTGTTTCTAATATGTGCTTCTGCACTAGCAATAGCTTCATCTAATGTCATATTTAGTGCATCAAACATCAAACAAACTTCCCGCAAACGCGCCACAGACTTTGCGCGTGTCTCAGCATCCGGTATTTTGGGATTTGTGTTCATGGTAAATTCCAATTTATTACCTACCTAATTCTAATTCGTTTCACCGACTTTTTGTTTTGCAGCAGGGTTTTTTGGTAGGCGTTGTTCCCACTTTTTCGCTATTTTGTCGGCAAATTCTGCCATTTCTCTAGCTTTCTGTTCGGCAATTTCGATCTCTTTAAGAATTTCAGCTTGTCTCTTTGCGTTTGGTAACTGTTTCACGGTAATTCCTCCAAAGTATTCATAATACGTCTGACACCCATTTTAGCTTCTATTACCCGACCTAGTTGTTCTCCCAAATCTTCGCCTGCTTCCTGAATTAACTCCTCTTTTATATCTTCTGGTTCAATTGTTTCAATTGTAGCTTGTATCCGTCTTCTAGAGCTATCTATAAAAAATAGCACATTATTAAAGTAACTGAAATAGCCCATCAACAGATTGTTGTTTGGAAAAATAGACAATAAAGGTCTAACTCTGTTGAGTCCACTGATTAATTCTTGTTCGGTTTCGTTTAGTTCTTGATTCAGGCGATCGACTAGTTCTAATATTTCTGAAGGAATCGTCATTGATAGGAAAAATTGTTAATTTATTATCATAAATATACTGTAAATAATGCTAAAATAAGCAAATATCCAAGAAACAATTGAACTTTACCTTGAATCAACAGAACAATGAAACTGCGACAAAACATAAATGCCTTTATCCGTCTTGGCGAACAGAAAGGCTATGTAGCTGAGTGCTTAGAAATTTCTGTGGTAACACAGGGAGATACATTAGATGAAGTGGCAACAAATATCGTTGAAGCTGTTACTCTACATTTGGAAGATGAAGATCCGGCTGAATTTGGATTAGTGGCTAAACCGACAATTATATTAACTTTTGAATTACAACCAGAATATGCCTAAACTCAAAATATTATCGGGTGCAGAAGTAGTTGATATTTTCGCTAATTTTGGCTTTCAGATACACAGCCAAAAAGGGAGTCACATCAAACTGCGTCGCCAAGGAATTGCGGAAAAGGAAACTCTTACACTACCTAATCATGCAGAGTTAGATACGGGAACTTGTAAAGCAATTTTCAGACAGGCAAGCAAATATATTCCAGAGTCAGCAGCAATTCTCATTTTGAAAGAAAATCAGAGAAAATTCCCTTACTTAAATAGAGAACTTCTGTCGAAGCATTGTTTTTTGACAGATAATTATCATCCGATGCTGAAGATAGACAGATTTTCAGAAATTTGTCCATAAAAAATCGATTTCAACTGATAAATCCCGATGAAATTCTCAACAACTTTTTAGTTTTTTTTCATAAATAACTTTCAGTTCCTCTTTCAATATATTGACATTTTTAACTAGAATTTACTTTTTTTAATGGGACATATTCGGTGAGAATAAATGAGAACAACTCCACCCAACTCGGAAACCAAATAAATTTTAATAGGGTACGAATATCATTAAAGAAAGAAGTCCGAGTTACTAATAGCTCACGAATCTTTTGATAGGTGTAATTAACTAAATCCAAAACAGTATGAAATAAAAAAGCTAGTAAATTCAAAGACAATAAGAACTCGCACAAATGATTTTGACCATGACCAAAGTTATGCTCTAAATTATAGCCGTGATTTTTCAGAACGTTATTGCCTTCGTTCTCAACTTTCCATCTGCTGCGCCCAGCTTTGACAATTTCTTCAACATTATTTTCAGTGATTTTATGATTAGTGATCCAATTATTTTGGTAGATAATTTTCTGTGTTTTCTCCTCAATAACAGTCACTTCGCACCAATTAACTTCCAGACTTGAGTCTTCATCTTTTAAGGGAACTCTAGAAGCATAACGATAACGATAAATTAGATTTTTTCGCCCAGACCATTGTTTCTTTTCAACGGTGGTAACTTCTCCACTTCTTTCTAAAAACTCTAGCCATTCATATAAAGTTTTATGTGAATTTTCCAGACAAACAAAAATAAAATTATACCCTTGTTTTAGAGCTAATTCACAAATAGGTTGGTGAGAATATAAGTCATCCCCTAAAAGGGTTACAGGATAACCATACTTATTTTGATTATTTTTATTTAACCATCTTTTTACCGCCGCATTTTCACAATCTTGCTTTTGATATCCATCGGGTTTTTTAATAAATTCTGGTTCTAAATTAATTACTTGTTTTTGATTAGGAGAAACCACTATAGGTGTGACACAGCCATGAAAATAAGTTGTCGTTCCATTTCGATGATTACGACAATTACAATGAGGGCAATTAATTTTTGATGATGAAAAATATTCTGTGCCATCTAACGCCACTAAAATTCCTCCATTTAAGTAGAGGAACTTGTTCAAAACTCCCTTTGACTCTAACCATTGATAGACTTTTTGAAAAGTCATAGACAGAGTAGTTGCTGGCACTGGATCTAACAGGTTTCTTATTTGATTATCTCCGGGAATTTTCCCAATTGAAAATAAACTTTCAGCATTATCTTTTCCCTTATTGCTTTTCATTAAACGTTGATGGTCTAAAAAAGATGGTGACTGCGTAAAAAACACTGAAAACGCCGCCATCACTGCATCTTCTACCCGATATTTGGTATTATTTCCCGGCTTCCTTTCATCGGGTAAGTCATGTAATTCTTCACGGAGAAATTGGATTAATTCAGAAATTTCAAGGGTCGCTGCTTTTTGGGTCATCTTGGAATAATTTGACGCGAGTTGAGGATGCTAGCTCACCAATTTTACCTTAGCTGACAATAATTATAAATTTTTATTTCCGTTGAATTTTCTTTTCTCAAAACCGAACTATTTTCCTGACTTTCCCCCTTCGTTGTTAGCCAATTCCCGCCAATAAATTGAGTATTTATACTTGATTTATTGGGTCAAATGTTTTTTAGCCATAGCTTCGCTCGCCGCAAGCATCGCCTCTCTCTAAAAAACTAGTTATTTTGTACTATATTTTGAATTTCAAAATGGAGGTTAATACTCTGTTTATTTCAAAATGAGAATTGCTGCCAATTGCTGTTTGGTTACTCAACGAAGATCCGGTTGTGCAAGCGAATGCCAAGGAATCTTTGAATTTTCACATTAATCTTTATGTGTATGCGATCGCATTTGCCTTACTCATTTTTCTGTTAATAGGCATTCCGCTGTTGTTTATATTAGCGATCGCCAGTTTTGTCATGCCCATTATTGCTATAATGGAAGTTTATCGTAATCCCCAGCGTCCCTATTACTATCCATTTATTATTCGCTTATTGTAGATTTGCTATAGATTTATGAACCTTTGGCAAGTAGAATATGTAACAACAAATCAATAGCAAAAATTGGCGCTGTTTATGGAAACATCTACCCCAATTGCCGGAATTTATGAAGTATGTATTGGAGTAGAGGATGCTATGCCTCTAATTCAATATTGGGGACAATTTGGTTATGCGATCGGACAAACTGGAGAATTATCAGCAGAACAAGCATACAACTTATATGGTGTTAATTCTGGTTTGCGTTCCTTTCGCTTATTTCACCAAGATTCAGATCACGGTTTAGTCCGCCTGATGCTTTGGGAAACCCCGACAAACGAAGGATTACAATTAAGTTCAATGAAGGCAAAAGGCAACCGTTGGACTACTACATTAACTGCTGATGTCATGAATATTTTAAATCATACTGAAGAGGCAGCAAAAGCAGGTTTACCGATTAAATATACCTTTCCCTATTGGGAAATTATTTATAACAAAGATAGACAAATTCGCCCTTTTATCGATCCACCTGTGGGAGTTAGAGAAATGCTATTGTTGCAACCTTTAACTCGACAAGTTTTGTTTCAACGTTTCAACTACAGTTTACCTGACTACGGAAAAATTAACGAAAATTCGACTTTCAAAGCAAGTCAAATTACTCATTTGGGAATAGTTGTTCAAGATGATAGTAAAGAAACTCTGCGTTTTTATGAAGAAACATTGGGTTTACTGCGGGTAAGAGATGATGTAGAAACTACTTATGAAAGTTCGGAGGCGGGAAAAGAATTTTATGATTTGCAACCGGAAGAAAAGTTTATTGTTACAGTTTTTGACGATCCTCGTTCTTCCACGACTGATTTTAAAGCTGCACGTTCAGGGAGACTTTATATAGTTCGTTTTCCTGAATCGATGAATTTAGAAAGTTGCTTTGAAAAAGCACAACCAGGATGTTTAGGAATGTCTTTGTACACTTATCGAGTCAGTGATATTCAAGAGTATTTTCAACGAATTAAAGAAAGTAATGTGAAAAGATTTTCGGAAATTGAAATTAACGAATTTGGCGAAAAAAGCTTTTCTTTTGTTGCGCCAGATGGTTACTTTTGGACTTCGATCGCGAAATAATTTACGGTAAGTTGTTTATGTTCAACAAAATTAACAGTTCCATACTTTTAATGAGTTTAATTCTAGTTATTTGCCTGGGAAGTTGGGTAAAAGCACAAGCAAATTTAAGCGAAGAATCAAAAGTATTTATCAATGGAATCGGCCCAATTCGAGTGGGAATGACTGTAAATCAAGCTACACAAGCAGCGGGAACAAAGTTAGTTCAAACACCAAGCGGAGGTGAGGAGAATGGTTGTTTATATTTTCAACCCCAAAGACAACCAAAGGGTGTCAGTTTCATGGTAATTAATAATCGAATTGCTAGAATTGATATTCGAGAAAATCAACGAATTACTACGGCAAAAGGGGCAAAAATTGGGGATAGTGAAACTAGAATTAAGTCACTATATCCGCGACAAATTGAAGTAACTCCCCATAAATATGTCCAAAATGGGCATTATTTAACTTTTGTTCCCAAAGATAATGTTGATAAAAATTATCGCTTGTTATTTGAAACTGATGGAACTCGCGTTACTCGTTACCGATCGGGTAAACTTCCAGAAGTTGAATTTGTCGAAGGTTGTCTTTAGAATCTGGTTATGTTTCCTCAGCTTCAGGAATCGGAAATCTTTCCTTAGCTAAATAAGCGGCAAAATGCTTCTTAAAGTACGTCCAAGAAGTCATATCATCGTCTAAAGGAGATTTCGGCGCATTTTTATATAAAGGAACTCGCGTGTTAATTTCATCTTGCAATAATTGAGGCAATTCTGTAAAATCTTTCACCTTCAAACCACTAGCACTATATATTAAATTACCTGCTCTATCTCCCATTTTCATCCAAGGTAGCCAAGGGCCGATTCTATCCCAAGAAATAAACATTTCTGAAACAGTAACAGTCTGTGAATTTTCTAAGTCTTTAGTAGGAACTGTCAATTTAAATAATTCCGCAGCTTGATAGGTTTCTTGAGGACTGTAATCTTTAAATTTCTCATCTGCTGCTAAAGAATTGGGATAAGTAGGGAATAAATCAAACACAAAAGTAGTAATTTTTTCGTTAACTTGTCCGGGAAATTTACCTTTGAAATGTCCTTCTACCGGACTATTAGCTACATGAACCACAGTCACAGTTTCTCCTGTCCAAGGATTTTGCCATTTATGCAAAATTTCGCCTGTTTCTGGGTCTAAATAATAGGTTAATTCTCGCGATGTGAAATCCCAAGTATCATCATCATTGGCGATACATCTACTAACACTCATCCCTACAATGTTAAACAGACGCTTCTTTTTTTCATTAGGAACGAAAGAATAAATTGCACCCGTCCAAGTGAGAAAGGTTTGATTTCCATCTAAGGAAGAACGCACTTTTACCCATTCTTTAGTGTCAAATTCTTTCACTTTGTTGATCATTGGTTAATCCTCTGAATTTCTCAGGAGTTTTTGTCGATCGCTCATCAAGATAACGAAAAAACAATAACCATAAAGGTAGAGAAGCATTTAAAGCAATTAATCTCATTAAATGTCCTGCTGTAACTATTTCTACATTATGATTTAAGGACAGAGCTACTAAGATCATTTCTGCTGCGCCTCCAGGTGCGGTGACTAGCATACAAGTTAGCCAATCCCAAGGAGTTAACAGCGTAGCGAAACCAGCTGCTATAAATCCTGCTACTATAGTTAAGCTTACAGGAATTCCAGCATAAAGTATGGTTTTTTTACCAATTTTTGGATTATTTCCCCAAGATTCACCAATGCTAATTCCCAGTAATGATTGACCGATTAGATTAACTATATAAGGTGGAGTAAAGTTAATTTCATGCAGAAATGGTACTGTATTTAAGAAATAGCAAAAGCTTGTCCCTACTATTAATGCACCAAAGAAAAAAGGAGTGGTAATTTGCAACTTTTTAGCTAGTTTCACTCCCAAAAAGGTGCAGGTTAAGAGGATAATTAGTAAGAAAGATGATAAAGGATCGCTAGGAAACAAATTTTTTATTAAACTGCTTACTGAACTACCATGATTATTAGCTAATGACCGAGCTAATATTGGTATAACAATAACAACGCTGGTAACTCGGATTACTTGAACTAGTGAAACTAGGGAAACATCTTTATTATATTCGGCGGCAAAACTGGACATAATTCCGACACCGCCAGGGGTGGTGGCTAACATGGCTGTAAAGATATTTGTGCGGCTAACTTTGGAGAAAAACCAGCCAATAAATACGCCAGTTATCATAATAAAAACTGTTAGAAATAGGAATGTGGGTAATTCTGTAAAAACTGCTTCGAGATTACTATTAGCTATAGAAAATCCGATCGCAGTTCCCACCAATGCTTGTCCAATTTTTCTGGCTAGTGGATGTGGTTGAATATCCAATTTTGTGAAGCGCGAAGTATAAATTGTTAAAGCACCAGCCGCAATTCCACCGAATATCCAACTAATTCCTCCAATGGGGAGAAGTTTACCAAAAACAAAACCGCAAGGTAAAGAAAGAAGTAGTTCTAAACCCAGAATTACTAACCAGTTTTTTGCTATTTTATTATCCACAGTTAAGTTTTTAGTTAAATTGTGATTCTTTTGTTTTACTATAGCATTAATACCTAACTTAAGCTTCTTCCACAGGAATGAATTCTTGTTCTATCTGGTAAACCAAGAGTAGAAGCAGCAATCCCAAAACCGCTGGTAGCCGCAACTTCAAAACCTAATTGTTCGACAATTTTCGCCCCCAAACAATCATAAACTCCAGGGATAACGATAATTTCGGGACGTACAATTAATTGACGTAGTTTTTGTCCAGCCGACATAGAAGTAAATTTGTGAGAGATAGATTTATAATATGATAATTCAAGCAAAAATTATTCAATCTTTAGGTTATTCTGGAACATCAAACTCAGCTAAGATACTGCGAATTTCGTTAGAACTGAAATAAAATTCCCCCCTTGTAATTGGGCAATTATTGGTTGAAGGTCCGATCGAATTTGGCGATATTTTTTTGCCAATTCCCGCAAATTCCGTTTGTACTCTGGCGTTAAATCGACTTTAACTAAAGGTGTTTCATTCCACATCTATTCCTGACCACATTTCCGAAATGGGTAAGCGTTGTCCGGCTTTTGCTTCCTCCAATGCTCTCCTGAGACTTGCTTTTACTTCTTCGATCGGAGTATCATCAGGATCGGTTTCCTCTTCTTCAGTAACATCGGGAAAAAGTATCAGAATTCGCACCCGACTAGGGGGGAAATTTTCGATAGGGCGATCGAGCAATAATTGACCAGTTTCATCCAGAATTCCTGTTACTTCAACGGCTTTCATTCGTTTCTATATTTTTACTGAAATTTCTGTTAATTATATCTTAAAATCACATTGCTGTTACTGTAGGTAGCTTCCAGAATCTTTGTCACTCGGCTACCTCCAAGTTTTGAGGAAGTGGTTTTAGTATAAATTAAGCCTTTATACTAATGCAAGTTGCTAGTTATTAATTTTTTCTTGTTCCCCCCTTCTGCAAGCAGGGCTGTTTCACGCTAAGGTCTAATTTTCGCTTTTGGGTTTTCAAAACCTCTCCCAGTAAGCAAAACAGGCTTTTTTAATAATTTCAACCTTTTTACTAGGAATTATTGGCTAAACATCTGACTACGGTAGGGTTAGAGAACTGGAAAAATTTAGCGTGAAACAGCCCTGCCCTTCTGCAAGGGGGGCTAGGGGGGATCTAACGCTGTGTTTCCAAGTTTAGATCCCCCCAACCCCCCTTGATAAGGGGGGCTAAGAAAAATCTACATTTATAACTAGCAACTTGCGTTACTAAATAATCCAAAATTCTGCTGATAAAATTGCTTCTACATCTTTGGGAAATGGACAATCATCAGGGAATTTGATTTGAGGATAATCTTTTTGGGCATCTGCTAAAGCAACTTGCCAAATTTCGGCAAACACTTCTAATAAATAACCTTGTAAACTGGGAGATTGTTCTAGTAATCTTTGTAATTGTTTGCGTTGTTCTCTGATAGTTAATTCCCAACCTCGGTAGTTTTCCGGGGTGGGAATGTAGCAGCGTTTTAGTAAATGATTTAGGAGAACGTCCAGACGGTTTTTTAACTCTCTTTTGTCTCCTTTGGACAAGCTTTCAATCTCCTCTATTAAATTTTCTAAATCTAGTTCATCAAAGTTTTGCGCTTTCAACTTGGAGACGGTATCTTCTACCCACAAGCAAAAGTCACTTTCGTATAACTTACTCTGCCCGACAGCGTGATTCATTTGGTAACTTATATTGTAAAAGGATTAATAATCTGAATTTTGTTTTCAATTAGTTGATTGTGCTGCATATCTTCTGAATACAGGATAGCGCAATCACTCAGCAGGGCAGTAGCAATGACTAAACTATCCCAGTATGAATAACCATATTTTGAGTTAATTTGTAAAGCTTGTATGACTTTTGGATGGTCTACTTCCAAAATAGAGAAGTTGTTAATTAATTCTAATACAATGCTTGCGGCATCAGATTGAGAAGTTAATTTTTTTCGCGTTAACACATGGAAAAGTTCGCCCAATATTTGAACACTGACTTGGATTTGTTGAATGTTATTACTAATGATCTCTTCGATTTTTTGAGATTTTTCTATCGGTTCTTTGGCATAGAAATAGATCCACAAGTTTGTATCGAGAAACACTCTATATGTCATAGATTTCATCTCGCACAAATTTATAATCTTTAGGCAACTTAAATGAAAACTGTTTTGCGTGTTCTAAGAAGCGTGTCAGCTTTTCTTCTCTGGTTAATTCTTCATCTGTTTCAGGAGTTTCGAGAATCAAAACTCGCAGTTTTTTGCCTTCCAAGTTGGGACTGAGGGCTTCACTTAAAATCAGATTGCCCTTAGTGTAGGTGGCTTCCAGAATCTTTGTCACTCGGCTACCTCCAAGTTTAGGGAGAGTGCTTTTATTATAAATCAAGCCTTTATCCAAGCCTAATTATCACTAAAAACTCGCCCTTCAATTGGTTCATATTCATCTTCTAACAACCAAAGTTGGGCTTCTTCGTAAGTTGAACTAGTAAAGATAATTTTGTAACCTTCAGTAGGATCGTATATACAACAATTCCCAGCTTTGTCACCAAGTAACAACAATATATAAGGAGGAAACAGCATTGCATCCATCCAAACTTCGGCAAATTCCCAGTTATTATTCACTAAATCTGGTGCGGGGAGTGACGTAGTATCGATTTTCTGCATCAATTTTCACCTCTGCATAAAATAGTGGGATGATTGAACCATCTGGACTGATTCTATAACCAATGGCTTCCTCAAATAACAGACCATAACGCTCATAGCCTCGGATAGTTCCAGTGTAATTTCCTCTTTCAATTACGGCTTGAGCAACTCGATTCATTGTGGCTTCATCATTGAAAATATGAGCAGCCCTTCCACGCCGCAACAACCTTTGCACTTGAGGCGTATCGGGTAAATGTTTGGGAATATGACGAGTATCGAGAATTAATTCACGTTCAATGCCACTCATAAATTTGAGCATATCACGCGCTACAGTAAATAAACTTGCATACCTTCTCAGCGATGAGAGATATATGTAATTGAACAGCCAGCGGATAACTATTAATTGCGGAGTTATATATGAGTCGCCTGAATGTTTTCGCTGCTAGTTTGATCTTTGCAGTTGCTTCTACTTTGCCATTAGGAGAAACTACGCCAACTATATTAAGTGCAATGGCACAGACGACAACGAATCAACAACGAAAAGCTGAGGCAGATAGGTTACTTGAACAAGCGTATAAGCAGTATCGTCAAAGTCAATTCCGAGAAGCATTAGGAAATTTTGAGCAAGCTTTGGTAATTTATCGAGAAGTAGGAGATAAAAGAGGGGAAGGAACGACTCTCAATAATCTTGGGGCAGTTTACCGCAATCTCGGACAGTACCCGAAGGCTTTGGATTTCTATCAGCAAGCTTTAGCGATTCGCAGGCAAGTTGGTGACAAGGCGGGGGAAGGGGCGACTCTCAATAATCTTGGGAATGTTTACAACAATCTCGCAGAGTACCCGAAGGCTTTGGATTTCTTTCAGCAAGCTTTGGCGATTCTCAGGGAAGTTGGCGACAAGGCGGGGGAAGGGACGACTCTCAATAATCTTGGGGCAGTTTACGACAGTCTCGGACAGTACCCGAAAGCTTTGGAATTCTATCAGCAAGCTTTAGCGATTCGCAGGGAAGTTGGCGACAAGGCGGGGGAAGGGACGACTCTCAATAATCTTGGGTTAGTTTACGACAATCTCGGACAGTACCCGAAAGCTTTGGAATTCTATCAGCAATCTTTAGCAATTTACAGGGAAGTTGGCGACAAGGCGGGGGAAGGGACGACTCTCAATAATCTTGGGTTAGTTTACCGCAGTCTCGGACAGTACCCGAAGGCTTTGGAATTCCTTAGCCAAGCTTTAGCGATTCACAGGCAAGTTGGCGACAAGGCGGGGGAAGGGACGACTCTCAATAATCTTGGGTTAGTTTACGACAATCTCGGACAGTACCCGAAAGCTTTGGAATTCTATCAGCAATCTTTAGCAATTTACAGGGAAGTTGGCGACAAGGCGGGGGAAGGGACGACTCTCAATAATCTTGGGGGAGTTTACCGCAGTCTCGGACAGTACCCGAAAGCTTTGGAATTCTATCAGCAAGCTTTAGCGATTCTCAGGGAAGTTGGCAACAAGGCGGGGGAAGGGACGACTCTCAATAATCTTGGGGCAGTTTACGACAGTCTCGGACAGTACCCGAAAGCTTTGGAATTCTTTAGCCAAGCTTTAGCGATTCGCAGGGAAGTTGGCGACAAGGCGGGGGAAGGGACGACTCTCAATAATCTTGGGTTAGTTTACCGCAGTCTCGGAGAGTACCCGAAAGCTTTGGAATTCTATCAGCAAGCTTTAGCGATTCACAGGCAAGTTGGCAACAAGGCGATGGAAGGGACGACTCTCAATAATCTTGGGTTAGTTTACCGCAGTCTCGGAGAGTACCCGAAAGCTTTGGAATTCTATCAGCAAGCTTTAGCGATTCTCAGGGAAGTGGGCGACAAGGCGATGGAAGGGACGACTCTCAATAATCTTGGGTTAGTTTACCGCAGTCTCGGAGAGTACCCGAAAGCTTTGGAATTCTATCAGCAAGCTTTAGCGATTCTCAGGGAAGTGGGCGACAAGGCGATGGAAGGGACGACTCTCAATAATCTTGGTTACTTATTAAACAAACAAAACCAACCAGAATTAGCTATTGTTTTTTACAAACAATCAGTCAACGTTATCGAAACTATTCGCCAAGATTTACGCCAACTACCCCAAGAACAACAAAAATCTTACACCGAAACTGTTGCATCTACCTATCGCGATTTAGCCAATCTCTTACTTGGACAAGGCAGAATCTTAGAAGCGCAACAAGTTTTAGAACTCCTAAAACTCCAAGAAATTCGCGACTACACTCGTAACGCTAAAGCGAGTAACCAAACTTCCGGCATCGACCTTAACTCCACTGAAGAACAAATTAGCAAAACTCACGGCAGTTTAATCGCTTTCGGACAAAAAGTTACTGAATGTCGCCAAACTCAATGCAGCGAATTAAGCCAACTCAACGACCAATTACAAGCTTTAACTACTCAATATAATCAAAGCATTGCTACTTTAAAACAAATTATCGCTAACCGTCGCGCCCAAGACGAAAAAGTTCTCGACCCGAACGACTTCGGACGCAAAGCTAGAGAAATTATCGCCGCCCAACCTGGGACTGTGTTAATTTATCCCTTCGTTGTCGAAGATAAAACTTGGTTACTTTTAGCCGCTGAAGGTGGCGTTCTCAAAAGTGTTGAAGTCCCAGTTTCTCGCAAGCAATTAGGGGAAACTGTGTTAAAATTCCGCCAATTACTGCAACGCCCTACTTCCAATATTCAGGAATTAAAAGCTACCAGCAAACAACTTTATGATTGGTTGATTAAACCTTTGGAATCTGAGATTAAAGGGAATAAAAAAGTTACTAATCTGGTCTTTTCCCTTGACCGAGTTACCCGCTATATTCCAATGGCGGCTTTGTTTGATGGGGAAAAATATTTAATTGAAAATTACACCGTTTCTACTATTTTATCAGCTGGGTTGACAGATGTAAGTAATAGACTACCCCCCGGAACCGCTAACACCCCCGTTTTAGGACTCGGTTTATCTAATGCAGTTGCAGGTTTTAATCCTTTACCAAATGTGCTCGCTGAAGTAGATATGGTAGTCCGCGAAAATGACGCAGATAAAAACGGTATTTACCCCGGTTTAGCTTTCTTAAATAATGCTTTTAACTGGCAAATATTGCGAGATAGGTTATCAGGAAAAAAGATTTTACACATAGCAACTCACGGGGAATTTGTCGCCGGAAAACCGGAAGATTCTTACTTGTTATTAGGAACTGGAGAAAAGTTAGCCATTCCCCAAATTAAAGATTTAGTTAGCTTTGGTTTAACTGATGTGCATTTAGTCGTATTATCGGCTTGCGAAACTGCGTTGGGTGGCGCAGATGCGGAAGGTTTAGAAATTTCTGGGATTAGTGCTTATTTTTTGGAAGGTGGGGCGAAAGCGGCTATTGCTTCTTTGTGGCTAGTCAATGATGCGAGTACTTCTTTATTAATGCAAAGTTTCTATAATCAACTAGCCAATAATACTGCTGAGTCTCGGATTACTAAAGCTGAGGCTTTAAGAAACGCCCAATTAAGTTTTTTGCGGGGAAATAACCAAACTGGTACTTCTGAAGAAAGTCGTGCTACTGTAGTTCTTGTGTTGAAACCTGGGACTCGTGCTAATTTGGGTTCTCAGTTTTCTCATCCTTATTATTGGGCACCTTTTGTTTTAATCGGTAACGGACTATAGTCAAAAAGACGGAAGAAAGTCCAAGATAGGGCGATCGACAATTTTGCAGATAATTCTCATTAACTCTTATCCAGTAAAATCAACCAAGGTTGGAGAAAGGTTTTCAGTCACCGGAAGATAGCACCCAGGACAAAAGTCCTAAATGCAAAATTTGATGATTATAGGTAAAAGCGATAGCTGTAATAAATAGCTTTTTTGTAACAGCTTGTAAAAGACTTGCGAGATAAGTCCCCGATCGTTCTATCGTGAATTATTGAAACGACATTACCCTTCAGTTTAATTACTATCAAAGACAAACACATGATAGAAAAAATATTGCTGGCTGATTCTGGAACAGGTCACACTGAAGAAATGCTCAAAGCTTTGATGGAAGTTCCCGCCATTAAACCTGCTTCAGTCAGCGTTTTGCACGTTGTACCTCCCCAAGTTGTCGCCGATGAGATGACCGCCAAGTGGGAAGAAGGAGGAAAATTTCTTGCCACTGCAATTCAAAACTTACAATTAGATCCAACCCACGTCAGAGGAATGCTGCGCCAAGGCGACCCTAAGACCACCGTTTGCGAAGTCGCTGACGAAATCGAGGCTGATTTAATTATTATGGGTTCTCGTGGCTTAAAACGCCTAGAGTCAATTTTGGAGAATTCTGTTAGCCAATACGTCTTCCAATTGTCCAAACGTCCCATGTTATTGGTTAAGGACGATATTTACGTCAAGAAAATTAACAAAATAATGGTGGCTGTGGATGGTTCGGAAGGCGCAAAAGAATGCTTAAAGCTGGCTTTGTTCCTCCTGCGGGACATCAAAGGCGGTCAATTGATTTTGGCTCACGTTAACGCCAAAGGTCAAGAGACTCCCGCTGGAGTTGAGTCAGTGTTAAAGACTGGAAGTGATGAAGCTAAGAAGTTGGGTATTGCTTATAAGTCTGTCACTGGTGTTGGTAAATCCGGGGAAGAAATCTGTCGTCTTGCGGAAGAGAACAATGTAGACTTACTGATGCTAGGTTCTCCCGATCGCCGTCCGACGATCGCCAAAACCCTCCCAGACTTAGACCGCTTACTGGGCAATTCCCTATCTGACTATGTACGAGTTCACGCCAATTGTCCAGTTCTGTTAGCCCGTACGATCGGTTAGTTATTAAGATTGAGGCTAATAGTAGGTAGTGGGTAGTAAGAATTTCTCTACCTAACGTAAGTTGCTACTTATGAGCCCAGAAGGTTTAGATCCCCCTAAATCCCCCTTACCAAGGGGGACTTTGAATCCGGTTCCCCCCTTGGTAAGGGGGGTTAGGGGGGATCTAACCAACAATCTATGTAACTAGCAACTTGAGTTACCTACTACCCACTACTCATCACAAGTTTTTTTTAATTAAATATTCTTATCAGTACCACGAGTGTTGGTTTGAATGTACAGAATCAACAGAAAAACTGTAGGAACCAACACGAATAGAATACTGGCGACAAAGCCTAGATCGTTAACTTCCATAAAATCCCAACCTCTGTTCACAGCAATTTGACAAAACTAGGATATCACGCCAAGTACTTATGGTTTGCTAATCACGCTAACTGGCCCATTGACCAGAGTTTGACAAGCCAGCCGATAATTTTCCGGTTTTTTCTTCAATTTTTGATTTTCCACTGCGGTGCGAGGAGATAAATTTTCTGTCCCTTCGGCAATTTCGACTATGCAGGTGCCACATTGACCGTAACCACCGCAGTTCATTAATTTACCCGTAAATTTATACAAATCTATGCCATTTTGCAGCATTTTCTCTCTTAAATTCGCTCCATCTGCTGCCACTACTTCTTTATTTTCTTTAACAAACTTAATGTTAGCCATTACTTACCCCTTTTTGATCTAACCTTCGCCCAGAGCAAACCTTATGAAATCAGCGTTAACTATCTTATTTTACTTTTTCTTAAGAACTATTACAAACTTTAAATACTGGGGATTGGGGATTGGGAGAGTTTTGAGTTTTGAGTTTTGAGTTGGGGAGTTGAGAGAGTTTTAAGTTAAGGAGTTTTTGTGCTCCTCTGCTCCCCTGCTCCCCTGCTCCCCTGCCCCCCTGCTCCCCTGCCCCCCTGCCCCCCTGCCCCTCTGCTTTCTAAGGAAAGGTAACGTTACTAACAGACCTAGTGAGTGTGGCTAGCGATCGATTGTAATCAATCACGGCTCTCACTAAGTTACCTTGTGCCTCTGTCAAGCTGTTTTCTGCATCAATTACTTCCGTTTGTGTACCCACTCCTGCTTGGAAGCGCAAGCGTGCTAAACGTAGAGCTTCTGCGGCTTGAGTTACGGCAAGTCTGGCAGTTTGAATGTTCAGGAAATTAGCGTTTAAATTGTAAAAGGCTTGTTCAACCTGGAAACGAATCTGATTGCGTTGATTCGCAAATTGAGTTTCCGCAATTTCAATTCCTGCTTGCTGTTGCGCCGCCCTTGCTCTAGCTGCACCAGCATCAAATAAATTCCAGTTTAGTCTTGCTCCCACTGCATAACCATCTACTAAACCTATCCCATCGTTAAACTGCTCTAGCAGATTGTAGTTGCCAAATAAAGTTACTTGCGGTCTGTTCGCAGCTAAGGCAATACGTCGTTGCTGTTCGGCAATGTTCCGCTGAGCTAACTGTTGTTGTAGTTCAGAGCGGTTTTGAAATGCTCTGACTATACTCTCTTCTAAAGTTAAATTCCACAGTCCAGCGATTTCTACAGGGTCAGCAGCTAGGATATTGGTTGATTGGGGTACGCTCAAAATTTGGGCTAATTGACGACGGTTGACTTGCTGTTGAGCGCGGTTAGTCACTAAAAGTTGGTTTTGGTTGGCTAACTGTACTTGGGCTCGCAGGGTATCGAATCTGGTGCCTAGTCCGGCTTGTTCCAAGGCTTCGGCATCTCGTAAACTTTGTTGAGCGTTGCGGACGGCAGATTCAGCAATTCTTACTTGTTCGTCTGCCAGTTGCAAGTCGTAGTAAGCGTTGGACACATCTAAGCGTGTTTGTTCGCTGAGGGTTTCTACTGCTAACTGGGCATTGCGGAGTGTTTCTTGGGCGGCTCGGATTTGGGCGTTGCGCCGCCCTCCATTCAGAAGGTTATACTCAGCTTGGATTGTGCCGCTTAAAGTGACTGCTCCTTGCAGGCGATCGTTATCGTTAAGTGGGATGCCTCGCTGTTCTGCCTGTTGCCTACTACTTTCAAATTGTAATCGGCTCTGAGCGCTTCGTCCTCCTTGGGCAGTCGCAGTTAAATCTACTGTGGGATATAAGGCTGCTCTGGCTTCTCGTAGCTGGGCTTCTGCTTGCTCAACTTGTATTCGGGCTACTTGCAGGGGGCGATTGTTCCGTTGTGCTAGTTCGATCGCCTGTTGTAAGGTTATCGGTTGAACTACTTCTATGTTTACCTCTTCTGGTCTGGTGGGAAACAGTAATGGGTTAGGGTTGGGAATCAGATCGTTCGGAATGGGAACGTTACCCGGTAGGTCTACTGGTATCTTTTGTGTCATCAAGTTGGGGGCGGAATCCAGCGAATTCCTATTTTGTTTAGCTTGATGATTTAACCGATTTGACCGATTAAATGTATGACTATGATCGGCTTTATTTTGTTCTTCTTTGTGCTTTCGATCGCTAAGTAAGCGATCGCTCGATTGAACTATAGCAGGTAAAGTTTGGTTAGTTTTCATTGCTTCACTGCTAGGCTCAAGACTGGCTTTACCGCTTTGCGCGTTAGCTAAGCGGGGCATACCAGCACAGATAATGGCACTCACACTCACAACCACGATATAACGAAACTTAGACATACGCTTTAGAAGAGTCTGCTGCTTGGTGCAAACAACTACAGCAGCATACTAGTTGATAACTGGACTTGGCAAACACTCCCTCGATCGGCAACAGGTAGTGCCATCGTGATTTAAAGTACCCCGATTGACTGCTAACTGTTTCCTCAATTAAATATAAAAGCCTTTCTGCTTTAGGGCAATGGTATTTATCTAAATTTTCTCTAAATATAAAGCAAAATTTATCCTTATTTCATGGTTTTGTGAGAATTTCTGCTTTTTTCTTAGTTATAATTTATATAAAATATTTGTTGTACGGACAATTAATTTGTATAGGTTTATGGATTTATTAATGTTACAAAATTTGCAGAAAAAGAGCGTATTTCAGTACAGTTTTGATTGTCATACTACAATATTATTAACTATAGCTATTATTTTTATATTGATTTGGTATTGCAATAGACTAGTTAATCAAATAAAAGCAAAGCATCCTGAGCGAATGGTACTACAAAAACCTCGGCAATTAGAAGTGAATTTCTGCCAAGATCATGAACTGTTACAGTTAACGATCGACGCTACTAATGATGGTATTTGGGATTGGGATATAAAAAATGATACTTTGTTTTGGTCAGATAAATTATTTTTTTTACTTGGGTTAGTGCCCAGGAGTTATGAGCCAAATTTAGAGTTGTTTTATCAATTAATCCATGAAGAAGATCTGGTAAGAGTAAAACGAGAAATTCAACAACATTTAGAAGTCGATCGGCCATACAAGTGTGAGATGCGATTAAAAAAGGTAGATGGTAGTTATGGCTGGTTTATTAGTCAAGGTAAAGCAGTGCGAGATGGGAATGGTCATGCTATCCGTATGGTTGGATCAATAATTGATATTAGCGATCGCAAAGAAATAGAAGAAAAATTGCGGGAGAGCGAACAAAGATTTCGCTCCATTTTTGATAATGTTTCGGTAGGTATGGCATTAGTTAATGTCGATGGCTATATTATATTAGCTAACGAAGCAGATTGTCGCTTTCTTGGCTACACCCAAGAAGAACTAATTGGGATGCACTTTACAGAAATTACTCATCCCGAAGATTTAGCATTAGATATGGAATTATATAAATCTTTATTAGCAGAAGAAAGAAGCAGTTATGTAATTGACAAACGTTATATTCGCAAGGATAAAACAGTTGTTTGGGGACGCTTGACTCTATCTTTAGTTAAAAGTAAAAATGGCTCGATTTTGCATACAGTAGTTGTTTGTGAAGATATCACTGTTCGCAAACAAGCAGAAGAAGCTTTGCGACAAAGCGAAGCTAAACTTGCAGCGGCTCAAAGAGTTGCTCGTATAGGTAGTTGGGAATTAGATAATGTTAGCAAAAAAATTATTGGTTCGACAGAATTTTTCCGTATCTTTGGATTCTTAGACGATCGCAGAGAGTATGATTATCAAGAGATTATGCAACTTTGTTTTCCTGAAGACCAAGAAAGATTACTCCAAGCAATCAGCAGAGGATTGTCTGAAGGAAAATCTTTTGAAATCGATCTTAAAGCTGTTCGTAAAGATGGTTTGATTATCTACAGTCATGCTAAAGGAGAAGCAATTTTCAATAGTCAAGGACGAGTAAATAAGCTATTTGGCATCTTACAAGATATCACGGAACGGAAACAGCTAGAAGAATTACTACAATCGCAAGCACAGAAAGAGGAAGCACTAAATCGAGTCATTCAAATTATTCGCAACTCCTTAGATTTATCAACAATCTTTTCTACAGCAGTTATCGATATTGGTGAATTTTTAGAAGTTGAACAAGCGGCTATTGTTAAGTATTTACCCGAACAACAAATTTGGTTAACCGTAGCTGAATATCGCCAAAACTCTGAAATAAATAGCTTAATGGAAGAGAAAATTTTCGATCGAGATAATCCCATTACTACACAACTTAAGAAATTAAAAATTGTCCAATTAAATAATGCCAGCCTTTGTCAAGATGAAATTAATAGTAACTTAGCTAAAATTTTCCCTGGTGCTTGGTTATTAATTCCATTACATTTTAATTCTATAACTTGGGGTAGCCTTTGCCTCCTAAAAACTCAACAATACTCTTGGCAAGAATCAGAAATAGAAATAGTTAGGGAAATAGCGACTCAGTTAGCAATGACAATCTACCAATCAGAACTTTATCACCAAGTACAAGCAGCGAATGAAGAATTAAAAAAATTAGCAACTATTGATGGTTTAACTCAAATTGCTAATCGTCGCCGATTTGACGAATATCTTAACTTAGAATGGTTTCGTCTTCGCAGAGAAAAAGCATCATTATCTTTAATTTTATTTGATATTGATTATTTCAAACTTTATAACGACACTTATGGTCATTTAGCAGGAGACGATTGTTTGCGTCAAGTCGCAACAGTTATTAGTGCTATTTCCCGCCGTTCAGCTGACTTATTTGCTCGCTATGGTGGTGAAGAATTTGCGGTAATACTTCCCCACACTAATTTGTCAGGCGCAACTCATTTAGCGGAACTGATTCGCCAAGCAATTCATAAGTTAGAAATTCCCCATAGTCAGTCTTTAGTAAGCGATCGTTTGACCGTTAGCTTGGGAGTTGCTTGTATAGTTCCAGATGCTCAATTATCACCGCAAGATTTAATTAACGCTGCCGATCGAGCGCTTTATACTGCTAAACAACAAGGACGCGATCGCATAGCTTTTACTGAAACTAATCATCCTAATTCCTGCGAACAATAGTCAGCCCAAAATTTAATAATTTTCTTGGTATATAGTAGCCTTTAAATCTTTAATATTTACATAAATTGGTATAGGTTGCTCGATACCTTTAAACCGATATTCGCCCATTTCTTCTAACTCTAAACGTTGAGAAGGTTGCAACATTTTATATGTCGCGTCACTAACTATTAATTTACCAGGAGGACAGATTGATTCCATCCGTGAAGCTAAATTAATTGTTGGCCCTAAAACTGTATAATCTACCCGTAATGTACTACCCACATCTCCCACAACAGCTTTTCCGCTATTAATAGCAATACGTAATTCTAAAGGGTGAGACAACACTTTGTTTACGTTCATTCTTGCTAAACGACTTAACATTCCTTTAGCTGCTCTAAAAACTCTTTCGGCGTGATCCGCTTGCGGTTCTGGTGCGCCAAAAAAAGCCATAATACAGTCACCAATAAATTTATCTAAAGTTCCGCCTTCAGCAAACACTTCCTGCAACATTTCCTCAAAAAAAGCATTGAGTAATTCGGAAATTTTTGCTGGAGTCAATTTTTCAGAAAGTGCTGTAAACCCGACGATATCAGCAAACATAATACTAATTTCACTTTCTTTAGGAATTAACCGAGTATCTGATAAATTACCCGCTTGCATCATCTGTTGTACCACTGCTGGAGAATGGTATCTTTCTAAACGATGACGAATTTTTTCTTCATTTCTTAATTGCCGAGTTAATAACCATCTTTGTACGCTAGAAGCTACTAAGTTAGCCAAGGTAGAAAAAAAACTTAAATTTTCATCTTTTTGCTGAATTGATTCGCTAATTGGAATATGTCCATCAGCATATAAAACTCCGACAACTTTACTTTCATCCCATAAAGGAACAGCCATTACACTATGAATATCTTTGGTGATAATACTGATTTCATTACCAAACCTTTCGTCGAGTTGGGCATTAGAAGTTTGAATTGCTATTTTTTCCGAAAATACTGTTTGACATATACTGCGACTAATCCAAACACCTTCATTGGGTAAGGGTTGAGAATAATTTTCTTCTTTAACCGCCTCATTAAATAGTTTTGGATTTCCGGTGTCACAATCGACAATTAACAAAGCTAAACGTTCCATATTTTCAATGTAACGGAATACTACTTTTTTGACTGCCAGAAATATTTCTTCTATCGATTCCGCTGAATTTAAATTTTGCGCGATATCAACTAAGTCTTTTAAGCGAGCGATCGAAGTTTCTTGTCGTTTAACTTTATCAACTAAATTATCCGCCTCTATCCATTGCGCTTTTAAATCATTCACATTGCGAACAATGGTCATTCCTTCATCTAATTCAGGCTGATCGAATTTTCGCACCCGAGGTAAAGTAGAATCATTTAAAATAACTCTGGCATCAATATTTCCTAATTTAATCCAATCATTATGTGCTAGAAGCGTCGAATCCGTCAAAATTTTATCATTTAAAGAAGTACCATTTTTACTGCCCATATCTTGAATAAACCATTTGCCTTTGCCTTGCTTATAAATTCGCGCATGACATCGAGAAATCCCAAAATATGGCAGGTGTAAATTATTTTCTGGTAAGCGCCCGATCGTAAATTCATCTTGATCTACTGGTACTATAATTTCTTGATTTTCTAAGTAGACACACAGCTTAAGCTCTGCCATTTCTTTATCCTTTATAACTATTTATTTTTTTTCTAATAGCGACCCTGATATAAATTTACACATTCACGGATGAAGTAATTTTTTCCTGTCCAGATCATGTCCCCAGTCTAACCTAATAGTTAGTTTCAATAGCTAGATTTGTAAAGAAAAGACGTGACGGTTGTAACATAAAGATGATTAACATCAAGCAATTGTTAACTTAGGATTAGAGAGTTATTAGATGTCACATCTTGCTAGTATTTTCCTTTATCCAATAAAATCCTTAGATGCTATAACTGTTAACCAAGCAAAAGTTTTACCCAGCGGTGCTTTGTGGCAAGACCGAGAGTTTGCTATCGTAGATGCACAAGGTCGGTTTGTGAATGGCAAACGTAATGCGAAAGTGCATTTATTGCGATCGTCTTGGGATGTGAACAAAAAAACTATCTGTTTACAAATTCAGGGAACCGGAGAAAAAACCGCATTTGATATCGAGAGCGATCGTTCCGAACTTCAATCCTGGTTAAGTAAATATTTTGGTTTTGCTGTCACATTAGTAAAAAACTCAACTACTGGTTTTCCAGATGATAACATTGCCTCTGGCCCAACTGTGATTAGTACCGCTACTCTAGAAACCGTCGCCACTTGGTTTCCGGGAATTTCTGTAACCGAAATGCGCCAACGCCTCCGTAGTAATCTGGAGATAAATGGCGTTCCTCCCTTTTGGGAAGATCGACTTTTTGCCAATGAAGGAGAAGTTGTAAAATTTCAAATTGGCGAAGTGATATTTGAAGGAATTAACCCTTGTCAACGTTGTATTGTTCCGACTCGTGACTCGTTAACAGGTGAAAGTTATCCTAATTTCCAAAAAGTTTTCACAGAAAACCGCCGAGAAAGTTTACCAAATTGGGTAAATTCATCTCGATTTAATCACTTTTATCGGTTGAGTGTTAATACAAAAATTCCTGCCTCGGAAGCAGGAAAAATTTTACAAATGGGAGATAAAATTAAACTGTTGTAATTAACTTCAATTAAGCTACAATTGCTAATTCTCCTGTATCTAAATCATAACGAGCACCGACAATTTTTAATTTGCCTTCCGCAATCAAATTAGACAAAATTGATGAATTTTCCTTCAATTTGTTTACTTGATATTTCACGTTCGCGACAACTGCATTTTCTACCGGATCGCCTGGTTTTCCCTGTACCGATCGCGCAGCAGGTTTAATCTCTTCCACAAAAATTCCAATTCTTCCCGGAAGCGGATCGCCTTTTACTGCTGCTGCTACTGCACCACATCTTTCATGTCCGATTACCATAATTAGTTGAGTTCCTAATACTGCGGTGGAAAACTCTAAGCTACCTATACCAGATTCAGTAGCAACATTTCCCGCAATCCGAACTACAAATAAATCCCCAAGTCCCTGATCTATAACGATTTCTGCGGGAACCCGTGAATCAGCACAGCTGAGAATTGAAGCAAAAGGAAATTGTGCAGTAGCAGTTTCTTTCAAACGCGATCGAGATGGCAAATTTTGCCGCTTTTCTGCAACAAATCTTTTATTTCCTTCTAAGATTCTTTGTAACGCCGCATCAGGAGCAACTGGTTGGGGTTTTTCTTGTGCCTCTGCTAGCTGCGGAGTCACCATTTCCTGTACACCCCAAAGGAATCCACCAGCAGCACTAGCAGCTAAACCAGTACTTCCAATTCCCGCCCATTTTAAAACATTACGACGACCAATAAAACCATTCATGCGACCCATAATTATGCTCGCTTACACTCCACTATTTCATGCCGAAGACAAGTTTGTATTCTATTAAACTATTTAAGTAGATCTAAAAAATGAGTTTTTTATTAAAAATAATTAAAATAATTCAATTAATATTAATTTATGTTTAAAAATAGCCAAAAAGTGTTATTGCCAAAAAATTGATCGAGTAATCTAGCAAAATCATCTAATTTGTGTTATTTTTAAGCGATTAAAAAAATTATTTAACTAGGTGGTAATTCCAAAGGAATCGCACCCATTAAACCTTTACGAAAGTCATTTAAAAGTTGCCTTGCTGTCCGTTCTACGTCGCCTTGATTACGTTCTTTCGCTAAATTTACTAAATAATCTTCGCCTGTATATTCTTTAGCATCTAATCCATAACGAGATTGCAAAGGAGATCCGGGCAAAAAATTCCTGGCGACATCTCCTAAATAGTTCAACAATTCCACTAATTCGGCAGCGACTCGCTGATTATCATAAGATGCTTCGCCGATATCTTCACAAATCGCTAATTTAATCGCTGCTTCTTGATCGTTTAATTTACCGGGAATTACCCCAGGTGCATCTAATAATTCCATTTCTTGAGAAATTCTCACCCAACGTAATTGTTTAGTTACTCCGGGACGACGGGCGCTTTCTACGACTCTTTTATTCAACAATCGATTGATTAAAGCTGATTTTCCCACATTAGGAAAACCGATGACGACAGCGCGAACCGGACGGGGTAACATTCCGCGATCGCGCCGTCTCCGATTCACCTCCACCCCTGCCACCTGCGCCGCTTGCGCCACAGCCTGGATACCCTTACCATGTTGGGCATCCGTAAAATACGCAGTTTCCCCCTGCGACTCAAACCAACTTTCCCAAAGTTGGCGCACTTGCGAAGGAATCATATCCATACGGTTAAGCACCAAAACTCGCGCCTTACTTCCCACCCACTGCGGAACTTGCGGGTGTTGAGTTGCCAAAGGAATTCGCGCATCCCGAACTTCGAGCACCACATCCACCAGCTTTAGCTGTTCCTTGAGTGCCTTCTCAGCTTTGGCAATATGTCCGGGGTACCATTGAATCGCAGGAGTAGTCATAGTGGTTGGGGGTAGGGGGTTGGGGAAATGAGGAGATGAGGAGATGGGGAGGTGGGGAGATGGGGAGAAATTGAAGCAACAAACTCCCCCCATTCCCCCATCCCCCTACCCCCCTACCTCTTCCTCCTAGTCCCCACTCCCCGATTAAGGAACAATCAAAACAGGACAGGGAGAAAGGTTAATCACGCGATAAGTGACACTATCGGCGCTTCCCTCTTCTGTTAATCCTAGCCCTCGGCTACCCATAACGATTAAATTTGCTTCAATTTCGTCAGCAACATCGCAGATCGTAAAAGCTGCTTTGCCTTCACGTTCCATGACATCAGCGGGAATTCCTTGATCGGCAAATAGACTTTGGGCAGTTTTCAATAATTTTGCTACTGCTTCGGGTGAAGTCATCGCATCTGAATTAACTGATTCTCCTTCAGCTGGCGGTTCTACTACGGACAGCAAAACGAGACGGCTACCATACTTTTGTACGATATTCACCACTACATCAGCCGCTTCACGGGCTTCCCGACTTTGATCCACTGGGAATAAAACTGTCTTAAACATTTAACTTACCTCGCGATCCCTCACTCCGGTAAAATGTGGACTGCGTAGACAGAACGGACGACCATAAGTTGGCACGCTGATTTCGTAAAAAAAGCATTTAGGAGGTTACTTCGGTGTCCAAGAAAACTGTAGCAGATCTCACGTCCTCAGACTTAAATGGGAAAAGAGTCCTGGTAAGGGCTGATTTTAACGTTCCTGTAGATGATGGTAAAATCACCGATGACACCCGCATTCGGGCTGCTTTGCCAACCATCCAAGATTTGACAGGTAAAGGAGCAAAGGTTATACTATGCAGTCACTTTGGCCGTCCCAAGGGTGTTGATGAGAAACTTCGTCTTACTCCTGTTGCTAAACGGTTGTCAGAATTGTTGGGAAAAGAGGTGAAAAAGCCTAGTGATTGCATTGGCGAAGAAGTTGCCTCTGCTGTTGCAGAAATGCAAGATGGCGATGTTTTGTTGCTAGAAAATGTCCGCTTCCACCCGGAAGAGGAAAAGAACGATCCAGAATTTGCTAAGGAGTTGGCTTCTGTTGCAGATTTATATGTTAATGATGCTTTTGGAACTGCTCACCGTGCCCATGCTTCTACTGAAGGTGTGACTAAATTTTTGAAGCCTTCGGTTGCGGGATATTTGATTGAAAAGGAATTGGAATATCTGCAAAATGCGATCGAAAATCCGCAGCGTCCTTTAGCAGCAATTATCGGTGGTTCTAAAGTTTCTAGCAAAATCGGTGTAATTGAAAAGTTACTCGAAAAATGCGACAAATTGTTTATCGGCGGTGGCATGATTTTCACCTTCTTCAAAGCTCGCGGTTTAAACGTGGGTAAGTCTTTGGTAGAAGAAGATAAACTAGAATTAGCGAAATCTTTGGAAGCAATAGCGAAAGAAAGGGGCGTGGAATTACTGTTACCAACTGATGTGGTAGTTGCAGACAAATTCGATAAAGATGCTAATTCTCAAATTGTTAGCATTGAAAACATTCCTGATGGTTGGATGGGTTTAGATATTGGCCCTGATTCTGTGAAACTGTTCCAAGATGCTCTGGCAGATTGCAAGAGTGTAATTTGGAATGGCCCAATGGGTGTGTTTGAGTTTGATAAGTTCGCTGCGGGTACGGAAGCGATCGCTCACACTTTAGCAGACTTAACCAAAAAAGGTGCTATTACCATTATCGGCGGTGGCGACTCTGTAGCTGCTGTAGAAAAAGTCGGTGTAGCCGATCAAATGAGTCACATTTCCACTGGTGGTGGTGCTAGTTTGGAATTGCTAGAAGGTAAAGAACTGCCCGGAATTGTGGCATTAGATGAAGCTTAATAATTTACCTGATTAAGCTTAAATAAAATCCACAATCTCAAAACCATTAGTAAGGGTATGGTGTACCATACCCTTACTAATATTTTATTTAATATTATTTCTAATTAACAAGCTAATGGCAAGAATTGAAAAAATTTCCGTCAAAAACTACCGAGTACTGCAAGATATTACCCTTAAAGATATTAAACCATTTTCCGTTTTTCTTGGCTCAAACGGAAGTGGTAAGACTACCTTTTTTGATGTAATAGGTTTCTTATCAGATTGTCTCACTACTAATGTTCGGAAAGCTTTAGAAAAAAGAGGACGATTTCCCGAAGTTATATCTCGTGACTGCAACCGTCAAGAAATTGAAATAGCCATTCAATATCGTGAAAATAGTAAATCGCCTCTGATTACTTATAGTGTAGCCATTGGTTTACAAAGTGGTTCGCCTATTGTTTCTAGAGAAAGTCTCCGCTGGAAACGAGGGCCTCATGGTAAACCATTTGACTTTCTGAAATTTGAATATGGTGAAGGTGAGGTAATTAGCGGTGAAAATCCTGAAATTAATGACAACAGAATCTACTATCGAATGGATGATCCAAGTTCCCTTGCTATTAAAACTATTGGTCAATTATCCGATAACCCTCGTGTAGCAAGCTTACGGCGTTTTATAGAAGGATGGTTCCTCTCTTACTTTATTCCTGACCAAGCACGCCAATTAGCAACTGTTGGAGCAATGGAACATCTCTCGCGTGAAGGTGACAATATTGCTAATGTAGTTCAATTTTTAGCAGATGAATATCCTAAAATTTTAGATAAAATACTCAAGCAATTAACTCATCGAGTTCCCCAGTTAGAACGAGTAGAATCAGAACCAACCATTGATGGCAGATTAGCTTTATTATTCAAAGATGCCCCATTTAGCCGACCATTTTTAGCCCGATTTGCTTCAGATGGAACTCTAAAGTTACTAGCATATTTGATCCTATTAAATGATCCTAATCCTCCTCAGTTGCTTTGTATTGAAGAACCAGAAAATGGGCTTCATCATCGATTGCTTGAACCCCTGAGTGAAGAATTAATTGCATATTCTCAACGCGCTCAAGTTTTTGTATCAACTCATTCTCCATTCTTTGTAAATACCATTAAAGATGCTAAAAATTTGTGGATTTTTCAACGAGATAATAATGGTTATGCAACTGTTACAAGAGCCGATCAAATACCTGATGCCAAACACTTTATAGAATCACAAGCAGGGTTGGGAGATCTCTGGTCTGAGGGCTAAGCTGTTCCGCATTTAAATTGGATTGTTTGGAAACAGAAGAAAATTCGTCTAATTCTCTCCCCTGCCCCCCTGCCCCCCTGCTCCCCTGCAATCTTAATAAGTGATTTAAATGCGTGACAGCTTATCTTAGAGGATTACCATATTAATTGGAGCAATCATGCACATTGAATTCTTAGTAGAAGAATATTCAACTGAAGTAACTTTAAAAATTATTATAGCCAGTCTAAATGAGTCATGAAAGAAGTAAAAGGGTAATCTGGTAAAATAAGAACGGCTTGTAACCGAGAAGTAGAAATGAGAGCAGTAGAAGATTCAGAAGTTAGAAAACAGCTAAAGACTCTCGAAGATTTTATTAAAAGTAATCCAAAATCGGCAGAAATGAAGAGAGCATTAGCAGCTAAATTGGCGTTAGAGGGATATCGCTATGAGAAAATTAAAGAAATTTTAGCAGTCTCAGTAGGGTTTATCAGTAAATGGTTTAATGCTTTTAAAGTCGGCGGTAATGAAGCTTTAAAATCCAGGTATAAAGGCACAGAAAGTTATTTAAGCCCAGAAGAAAGAGCGGAAACAATTGCGTGGTTAATTCAGCAAAAAGCTTGGGATATTTCCGAATTAGAAACTTATTTAATTGACAAATATGATGTAGTTTTTCAATCGCGACAAAGCTATTATCAGATTTTTCAAGAAGCGAAAATCTCTTGGCAAAAAGGAGAACAGGTGAATCCTCGATATGATGCAGAATTAACTAAAAAAAAAACCAAGAAATTGCCGCACTTCTCGAAAAACATCGCACCGAAATAGAGGCCAGAAAGCTGGTGGTGTATATTATTGATGAATGCCATCTACTCTGGGACGATATCTGTGGTTATCTGTGGAACTTCATCAAAGAACCAGTGAAAATTCCACTGTTGAATCCCAAAGAAAGACAGACTTATTATGGAGCTTTAGATCTATTAACGAAAGAATTTATTCTCGACCCTTATCCCCAAGGAAATGGAGAAAACACTGTCAATTTTGTCACTCAACTACAACAAAGAAATCCGGGAGCCAAAATTTTATTGATCTGGGATGGAGCTAGTTATCATAGAGGAGAGGAAATGAAAAAATTTTTAACTCAACAGAATCAAGAAATGACTCCCGAAGAATGGAATGTTACTTGTCATAGATTTGCGCCTTACGCTCCCCAAGAAAATCCTGTAGAAGCAATTTGGCTACAGTTAAAAAATTTACTAAGAAGATTTTATCGGTTTGGTAAAAGTTTTGCCATTGTGAAGCGGTTATTTCAGCTTTTTGTTGATTTCAAACTTTTTAATGTTCCTAACTTTAAAAACTACGATGCTTTTTCACAATTCATTTAGACTGGCTATATACCTAAAATTATCGGAGATAATCACAGTTTCCTTATTCATAATTTTCAAAATAAAGATAGGCTCTTAAAAAAACTACCAGAACGTATGAATGCTTATGCTAAATTTGTAACGGAGGACTGGCGTATAGTAATTGTAGTAGACCAAGATCGAGATGACTGTTTAGAGTTAAAAAAAATTTTGTGTGATGCTAGCAGTGTAGTTACACAACAAAAAGGTGACATAGTTCTCCATCGAATTGCTGTAGAAGAATTAGAATCTTGGTTTCTTGGTGATATATCAGCTATTTGCGCTGAGTATGAAAAAATACCAATTTCTCTATGCAAAAAAGCAGGTTTTCGCAATCCAGATACTATTAAAGGTGGAACTTGGGAACAATTGGATCGAATTCTTAAAAAATATGGTTATGAAACAGGTTTACAAAAAATTGACTTTGCTCAGAGAGTTGCTCCTTATATGGATGTAGAAAATAATCAGTCAAAAAGTTTTCAAGTTTTTCGCGATGGACTCAGGAAAATTATTGACTAAAAGATTAATGATGTACCCGTAATTTGTACTTTGCCATAGTTTCTGAAAAACATTAGTAAGGGTATGGTATACCATACCCTTACTATTTAACTACGGAAGCTTACTATTCCGCAAAATCTTGACGCAATTTATTTTCTTGTTCAGTTGATAAGTTGGATTGAATCAGTTCGCCTTTCTCTTCATCTGAAAAAGCTGCTTCTACTTTGTCTAACACCACTTTACCTGTTAGCAAAAATAGGGCAGATGTGCCTTCGGTGACTTTGCTTTGAACACTTTTGATAAAGTCATCATTGATGCCATAATCAGTGAAATAACCTGAAAGCGCACCTGCAAGTGCTCCTACTGCCAAGCCTAACACTGGCACAAAAAAGATTAATCCAAACAACATACCCCAAAATGCGCCACCGAGCAAACCTGCGCCTACGGTATCCATTGCTTGATAGGTTTTGGGGCGTTTGCGTCCTTGGGGCCAAGAAACGATCGCTGCATCCAACACTTCAATTATTTCTTGCTTTTGCAGGTCTTGCAGTTTTTTCAAAGCATTGTCTGCGCCATCAGCAGTCGTAAATTTCCAAACAGTTAATGTTGCCATGATTTTCCTCGCACTTTTGATTAATATTGGTTGCAAAAAAATTGTAAATTGTAGACTTTATGCCTACATTAAGGTTAGTTCAATTTCAGGAATTGATGTAAGCCTTTAATGAGAGCAACGAAAACGCATAATTACTCCTAGTTTTTGTGTTTTTTTGCTGTAAAGAATTAGGGCTAATGATTAGCCAGCCTAGTGTGAAGTATGAGGAGCTTTTTTAAGCGGAGCGATCGCTTAAAATTTCAATTATCCTGGGTCGTTTCACCTAAATTGGTTGAATTTATTCCCCCGCGCATTATACGCTAACATCTGAGTTTTTCACAAGTCTTTTCTTAGCTGAATTTCAATAAGTTAGTTATTAAAACCTAAAGATTTGCTTACGGATTAGTTATTGGTGTTTCGCTAGGAGGCAATGAATTAGTTTCTGTTGGTGTAGGTTCTGCTGTCGGTGTTTCTGTTGGTATAGGAGTTGGTATTTCTGTGGGTGTGGAAGTTGGGGTTGGTTCTGGTGGTGGGGGAGTTTCCGCTGTTAAAGTGATTTGATAATCAACTGGTTTTTCTGCTTTAGAAACCACTACAAATTCATAAAAACCACCTTGGGAAAGTGTGCCTGACCAAGTGCGTTTGGTTGTATCTTCTAATAATGCTGGTTGTTCGCTTGTTGGCGGATAAACTGAAAATAAAACTTTGCTCTCTGCTTGCAGTTTTACGTTCATAATTTGCCCAGCAGCAAGTCCAGCAATGTAAGCTTTTCCTTCTCCTGGTTTGAGTGTACCGCTAACGCGATCGCCTATTTCCCCTTGAGGAAATACGATTCTTTGCAAAGCATTACCATATTTAATCGCATTAACTTTATCAAAAGCTATTGCTTGCCAAACTTGTCCAATCGGTTTATCAATAAAATTTTTCCCTTGTTGTTCGGGAAATCTGGAGAAAAATTCCCCGTCCGTAAGGTCGTAAAGGGCGCGACTGCTAAGTTTTTTATTATTTACTTCTGCTTTCCATTGCAAGCGATCGTTTACCGTATAACTTCCCAAACGGCGACGAGATTCGCTACTTAAAAATCCCAATTTATCCAACCATTCAGAAGCAATTCTATCCCATTGTGTCCTCAATTGTTCGTCTTTCGGTTCATCACTTAAAATCTTTCCTCGCTGACTTGGATTTCTTTGCCAAAATGTCTCATTGACTAAATTTAAAAAGAAATTATAATCGATACCTAAAGCTTGACGACGATCGCGCAACGCATTTTTTCTCGCTAGTTCTTGAGGAGAAAGTTTAGAAATCGGAGGTTCAGGTTGTATTGTTTCTGTTGGTTGTTCTACAGGTGGACGAGGCGGTTTTCTACTCTTTTTAAATAAGTTACTATTGCTAATTGCTAAACCTATGCCAATGGCGAGCGCAATTAATAAACCTGTAGTCAAAATTCTCCCTAAACAACCACTCGAACTACTACTTTGATTCCTGTTAGTAGCAGGAATTGTTGCTGGTTGAGTTGCTGCTGGTGCCACTGCTACAGTATTTTGAATTGTCGCATAATTTGGTGTTTGGGTAACAGGAATAACCGGATTTGTATTACCTGCCAAAATTTGAAAAACTTTCCGAGCATTTTGATAGCGATCGCTCGGACGATGAGCTAACATTTTATCTAAAGTCATACCAAAACTGGGACTAATATTTACTTCCCTCCGCCAGTCCCAAGTCATATTATTCGGATCGATTAATTGTTGGGGTTCCTTACCAGTTAATAACACCAAAACAGTCGCCGCTAAAGCATATAGATCGCTGTGCGGATAAACTAACCCAACCTGCATTTGTTCGTGGGGTGCATAACCAATTTTACCTAATCGAGTAGCATAAGAAGGCGCAACATTGGGCGATGCTTGGGTAAACTGAGATTCAGCATTTGCAGATACTTCTTTCACTCCCCCAAAATCAATTAATACTGGCAATTTATCAGAATTTCTCAAAATGATGTTATCAGGAGAAATATCACGGTGAATTACACCCAAGCTGTGAATATATTCCAAAACTGGCAAAAGTTGCAACATTAATTGTTTAACTTCTGGTTCTGTGAATTTCTGCTTTTGGCGTTTCCTCCCATCCAATAAAGCACGATAAGTTTCCCCTTCAATATAATCTTGAACTAAGAACAAATGCCCTTCATCCTGAATTTTTGCCCGAAATAATTCTCGAAACTTGGGGATTTGCGGATGTTGTAATTTGTAGAGAGTGCCTGCTTCTCTTTCAAACAATTCTACAGCTTTTTGTAGTGCGTAAGTACCTTGAACTTGGGGGGCGAACTCCTTGAGAACACAAAGTTCATTGAAGCGGTTAGAGTCTTCCGCCAAATAACTACGCCCAAACCCACCTTGTCCCAGTTGGCGGACGATTCGATAGCGATCGCCCAGCAGCAACCCCGGATAAACACCTTTAACAACAGGTTGCTCCAGCTTCTCCCCACACTGTTGACAATAAAGATTAGTATTAGCGTTTTCGTGTCCCTTAGAGCAATAAATCGGCATCATACCTAAGTTTCAAGCTGGGCTGTTAGATTTTAACTTATCTCATCCAGATTAGCTCAGTTAAGTACGCATTGTAATTATTCAATTTTGCCAGTTTTTTAGCTGATAATCTCAAACTTAGTTGCGTTACCGTTTTTACTTGATTATACGGAAAATGGGTTTTCTTTTTATTTACTCACCTTGAGACAGGTGTAAAAATGGTTGACGATCGCTAATCTTCCATTAAATAAACTCACATTAAGTTCCCACAAAGTTAGTAACTCAACAGTGGGAAAATTCTGTTTACAAATATTATTTTACTCCCATGTTAAATTTAAAAAAACTCTCTTTAACTACTGCTAGTAGTTCGTTAATCTTTTTCGCCACCACTCTTTCTGCTGGCGCAGCTTCCTTTTATTCCATTACTGAATTACCTTTCACTCCCTCAGATATTAATGATAATGGTCAAATAGTGGGACAAAACTATTTATGGACTAATGGAACTCTCATAGATTTTCATAGCTTAATTAGTAAAACTGATTTTTATAACCTAATCTATGAACTATTTAGTAAAACCGATTATCCTAATTTTTTTCCTGAAGCAGAGATCGATCGACTAATTCGTAATATTAGTGAAAATCCCGGAATTATTAAACTGACTGCCATTAATAATCAAGGTAAAATAGTTGGTTATTGGGGAGATAATATAATAGGGGAACAGGCTTTTGTTTCCGATGGTACTAGCAATATTAGAAAAATAGATACACCTCCAGTTAACTTTTGTACAAGTAGTGGAACTCTTTGCAATTATTCAATTCCCTATGATATAAATGATGCTGGACAAATTGCTTTAGCTGGATTGCCAATTCCTCAATCGTTGCGTTATGGCGCTAATGGTTTATTGAGGAATGTTGACGGTACATTTACCAATTTGCGTTCTAGTAGGTATATTCCTAGAATGGCACTTAACAATTCTGGTCAAGTAATTGAAGATTTTGCTGGTGCAGGTACTACAAACACTTACTTTTACAACAATGGTAGATTTACTTCATTATATTCTACAGAATTTACTAAAAACTATACATCTTTTATCTCATTACAAATTTCATCTTCATCTATTAACGATCGAGGTCAAGTAGTTGGTTCAGGAAGTATGATTTATAACCAACAAGATATTTATTCTTCGGTTTCCATCATACATGGGCTGTTGTGGAATGACCCAGAACAAAATCCAGTCGGGACTGATTTAGGCACTCTTGGAGATAATTACAGCAAGGCAAATAGTATTAATAACTTAGGTCAAATAGTAGGTGCTTCCGGTTCTAAATCCAATTTAACGTCTGCTGTTATTTGGGAAGAAAATAGTATATACAATCTCAACAACTTTATCGATCCTAATTTAGGTTGGCAACTAACTTCTGCCTTAAAAATTAATAATAAAGGACAAATAGTTGGCAATGGTTATCTCAATGGTAAATTCGCTAGTTTTCTACTAACACCCGATTCTAAATCTGTCCCTGAACCTACTTTTACTTTTAGCTTATTAAGTTTTGCTGCTTTTGGCCTTGGTTGGCAAATGAAACGCCAACTTAGCAAGAAAAAATCAGATCATCTGATATCTTAATAATAAACACTTCTACTAAAGGCAGTTGCAATCATGGCGTTAACACCTTCAACAATGTTGGCATTGGATACTAAAGCACCCGATTTTCAACTACCAGATGTAGTATCCAATGAGAAAATTTCCCTGGCAACCTTCGCTGACAAGGAAGCATTATTAGTGATGTTTATTTGTCGCCATTGTCCTTTCGTCAAACATATTAAAGATGAATTGGCACAATTAGGGAAAGATTACAAAAATCAGAGTTTGGGAATAGTTGCTATCAGTGCTAATGATGCCAAAAATTACCCTAATGATGCACCGGAAAAACTCAAAGAAATGGCTTTAGAACTTGGGTTTACTTTTCCTTTCTGTTATGATGAAACTCAGGAAGTTGCTAAAGCATATACTGCCGCTTGTACTCCTGACTTTTTCCTCTTCGATCGCAATAGACAATTAGTTTATCGCGGTCAATTGGATGATAGTCGCCCTAGTAACGGAATTCCTGTGACAGGTAAAGATTTACGTGCTGCTGTGGATGCAGTATTAAATAATCAACCTGTCAATCAAGAGCAAAAACCCAGCGTCGGTTGTAATATTAAGTGGAAAGCTGGTAACGCGCCAAGTTACTAAAGCTAATCATTAGGTTATTATATTGAGTTATGTAAAACCCGTTTTTTTCCAGACGGGTTTCTTGCTGTTTCAGGAAGCACCGAAAGTATAAAATAGTATCAATCAGGGTAACTATCTTCCCTCAGATAATTGATTTGCAGAGGAACTGGTATGAGATTTCCACATATATTGATGTTTATTATGATAGTCCTTGGCGCGATCGCAGGTTCTACTTTAGCAACTATTGCCTATTTAAATGATAGACAATCTGCATTAAAAACTCAAATTTTCTCTGCAAAATCATGGGAAAATAACTCTTTACCAAAAGATTTAAATTTGCAAAAATCAGGTAGTTCTAGTCAAAATAAAAATACCTTAGTTAATAATCCTCTATCTAGCAAAATAGATTTTTCCCTATTTCGGCAATCTCTTTTAAGTGCAGTCAAGCGTCACGATGAAACTTTTATTCGTGCCCTTGTGATTCCGCAAACTCAATCGAACTTAGGTCAACCATTAAGGTTAGAAAACTATGATTTAGAAGATAAAAATTCTCCTTTCTGGCAACAAATGGAAAAAGTTGTTAACGCTGGCTGTTCGTTGGAAGTTACTATTAGAATAACTCAGCAAGAAACCGAAAACGAAATTTGGGTTTGTCCCAAAACTTTCGGTAAACCAATTTATGATTCTGATTGGCAAACTCAAGTTGCAGTTATTACCGATCGCGTCAACATTCGTGCAGAAGCTAAAATTAATTCACCCATAATAGCAATAGTTTCTAAAGAATTACTCCAATTTGATTCGGAAACTTACCAAAATTTATCAGAAGCAGAACGAGAACTAGTCAACCAATTTGATGGGTGGACTCCAGTGATTTTTAGAAATAATAAAAAAGGTTGGGTACAAAATCAGTTTGTTTATTATGAACCAAGAGATTATCGTCTTAGTTTTGCCCGGTTTAATGGACAATGGCGATTACGTTATTTATCAGTAGGACAAAGAGATTAGAAAATTTTAAAATAAAAGTGTGAGAACGCGATCGCGCATTTGACACAAACATAGTCAGCTAATAAACTATATAATACTTCAAGTTGTTTGGTAAATTACTATGAGTTACTGTCTAAACCCTAATTGTTCGCATCCGCAAAACTCCGAAACTACAAACTTTTGTGTTACCTGCGGTGCAAAACTCTTGCTAAGAGAACGTTATCGAGCAATTAAACCTATTGGTCAAGGAGGTTTCGGAAGAACATTTTTAGCGATCGATGAAGATAAACCTTCCAAACCTAGTTGTGTAATTAAACAATTTTTTCCTTTAGCCCAAGGCACAAATAATTCCCAAAAAGCCGCAGAATTATTCAATCAAGAAGCAGTACAATTGGATGAATTAGGTAAACATCTTCAAATTCCAGAACTACTAGCTTACTTCACTCAAGATAATCGCCAATATTTAATTCAACAATTTATTGATGGACAAACTTTATCTCAAGAATTAATCCACAAAGGTACTTTTAATGAAGTACAAATTCGTCAATTGTTAAATGATTTATTGCCTATCTTGGAATTTGTTCATAGTCACGGAGTAATTCATCGTGATGTTAAGCCGGATAATATTATTAGGAGAACTAGCGATAACAAGTTGTTTTTAGTAGATTTTGGTGCAGCTAAAGCTAATGTTAATAGCAATTTACAAAAAACTGGAACTAGTATTGGTAGCCCGCAATATGTAGCACCAGAACAGTATCGTGGTAAAGCCGTTTTCTCCAGCGATATTTATAGTTTAGGTGCCACTTGTATTCATTTGTTAACAGCAATGTCACCTTTTGACCTATATAATTTGGAAGAAGATACCTGGATTTGGCAGCAATTTTTGCCACATCCAATTAGCAATTCCATGTCTAGAATTTTAGATAAAATGCTAGAAATTGCTATCAATAAACGTTATCAATCAGCCGCCGAAGTTCTCAAAGATTTAAACTCACCAGTTTCAGGAACACCCAGCCAACCTCCGGCAAAAAATCCTTTACCTTCACCTCCTATTAATACAAAAAACAATTCAGCAAAAAGTCAAGTCGATCGCGAATTAGAAGAACTGCGATCGCAATTTCTAGGAACCGGAAAACTAAAAAACCAGATCGACCTAGATTTAGAGGAAGTCAAATCTCAGTTTGACCCTAAAACACCCAAAAATCAATCTGGTTCTTAAGGGATTAATTACGATTAACTTTCATCTTAAACTTCTAATTTTTGAAGTAGTAATTGCTGAAGTATTAGTCAATACATCAAAAACAGGTGTTTGATTGAGACTAGTAATATCAACTGGATTCTCTAACACCATTTTCCAAGCTTTTTCTTTAATTGCTTTCAGTACTAATCTAATTACCCAAGAGGAGATTTGAGGATTTTCATCTATTTCTGTAATTAAAGCTTCTATATCGTTGATTACAGCCGCCATTGGTAAATTGATATCTTTTTGCATAGTTAATTGCTCGCTTCGTTGCTGATCCTTAGTTTCAAAATAAAAAATTTATTTGCTTTTTTCTGAACGCGATGTGTCACTCTTTGGTTTGACTGAATAGCAAGCTGGCTTTACTCTTAGCTAGAGTTTCTGCAAATAGCAGGAATTGTAACCTTGTATAGAAATAATAATTGCTTTTTGCTGGTTTGGGCGATCGCACCTCGAAGTAGACAATTTATAAACTGTCACACTTTCCCTAGAAAGATAAAGCCAAGTAATTGCCTTATTACCTAAATTTTCACCCATAATCCTTTGAATTTCGCAACAATTGACCCAAAGTAAACACTTAATTATCCCAATTCATAGCCTATGATGGTCTTAAATTTAGCTTCAACTTGGATTTAGCAATCAGGATGTGGCAATTACTAAACAAAAATCGATTAGCTTCTCTAATCCAAAATCTGCTAAGACACCAAGCACAGACTCAGGTGGAAGCAGCTGATTACCAAAAATGGCGACGAAAGTTTCTCTACAAGCGGTTGCAGTTAAATTTGCAACTTGCTTTAATCGGATTGTTAACTTTTATTGCCTTAGAAATTAGAGATTTTTTCTTTAGTCGGGAATACTTTGAAGCTTTAATTCTCGTAATTTATATAATCGAGGAATTAAGCTTGTTAGTTTGTTTTATCCTACTAAAAACTAAATTTTTTCAGCGCTATCCTAGCGTAATTTTTCTTATTTTTGCTTGGTCTGTCACCTTAATTCCAATAATAATAAATACTGTTTTTGCAGGTAAAATCGAAGCCGATATTTTGGGATGGCCTTTAACTTTTTTTGGCATGGCTACCTTAATTCCTGTGTATTGGCAGTTGCATTTGACAACCCAATTGGGAGTTTTTATTTACTATGTGGGGATTCAGTTTGTTTTAGACAAAGCTGCTACAATGCCTACAACTTGGATGAATAATTCCTTATTATTTTTGTATATGTTTTGGGTTTGTTTTGTTTGCGATTTGTCAGTTTATTTATATGAACGGTTGCAGCGTTCCGAGTTTAGAACTCGTTATCAAATGGAACTAGCTTATCAGCAACTAGCAATTGAGCAAGAACAATCAGAACGTTTATTACTCAATATTTTACCCCAATCGATCGCACACCGTCTCAAACAATCTACTGGAACCTTAGCCGAACATTTTAGCGAAGCTTCAGTTTTATTTGCTGATATCGTTGGTTTTACTGAGTTATCAGCAAAAATTCCCCCTACAGAAATGGTGGAATTACTTAATAAAATTTTCTCACTGTTTGACCAATTAGCTGAAAAACATGATTTAGAAAAAATTAAAACTATTGGTGATGCTTACATGGTAGTTTCTGGATTACCAACGCCTCGGCAAGATCATGCAATTGCGATCGCAAATATGGCTTTAGATATGCAGCAAGAATTAGCCAAATTTAATACTGAAAACAATCAAAAATTTCAAATTAGAATTGGCATTAATACAGGCCCGGTAGTTGCCGGAGTAATTGGTTTGAAAAAGTTTATTTATGACCTCTGGGGAGACACAGTAAATATTGCTAGTCGCATGGAATCTCACGGCATACCAGGCAGCATTCAAGTTACCAGCGAAACTTATGAATTACTAAAAAATCATTACGTTTTCGTAGAACGGGGAATCATTCATGTCAAAGGTAGAGGAAACATGAAAACATACTTACTAAAAAGTAAAATTTCCGAAACAACAATTTTGCAAAATTAATTCGATCGATAACAAATAATAAAGTAGAATATAAACAACCATAAGCTACTCCTTGTCAAATAGAAAACCTTGGCTTACGACAACACCTGCAAGTACATCGCCTCTCAAAATCCTGCCAGCTTTGTTCGCTGGTTATTACCCAATGAGAAATTCACCAAGGTCGAAATCCTTAAAACCGAATTACCTGCTGAACCAATCAGAGCCGATTCATTAATTTTACTACAATTCGGTAACACTATCCTGCATCTAGAATTTGAAAAATTACCTTATTCAGATCCACCAATTCCCGAACGAATGCTCAACTATTGGGTGCGCCTCTATGGAAAATATAGATGTAGAATAGAGCAGGTAGTAATTTTCCTAGAACCGACCAATTCACCCTTAGTTTTCATAAACCGATTTGAAGAAGCAAACACAATTCATTCCTATCGAATAATGAGATTATGGGAAGAAGAGTCGGAACTATTTTTAGGAGAACCAACTTTACTACCCTTAGCACCTTTAACTCGCAGCAATTCACCAATAGAATTGTTACAGGAAGTATCACAAAGGATAAAATTAATAGAAGACCCAACACAGCGAAAAGAAATATTAGCTTGCACCGCATTAATGGCAGGATTACTGTATAAACCAAATCTGATAAGTCAGTTATTTCGGGAGGATAATATGGAAGAATCTTCATTTTACAAACACATAATTGAAAAAGGCGTACAGCGAGGTTTACAACAGGGTTTACAACAGGGTTTACAACAGGGTTTACAACAGGGTTTACAACAGGGTTTACAACAGGGTTTAGAACAAGGACAAAAACAGCACGCACTTCTGCAAACTCTGCGTTTGCTTAGGCGGAGAGTAGGAGAAATTCCAGTTAGTACAGAAGACAGAATTTGTATTTTATCTCTTTCTCAATTGGAGGAATTAGCGGAAGCGTTGTTGGATTTTACATCGCCAGCAGATTTAACTACTTGGTTGCAGAATTTAAAGTAAATTTTTGGGTTGGAGAATGAAATAAATTTAGCTAAGATGCGATCGCACAATCTAAAACAACTTAGTTTGATGAAGGGTGAAAGTGCGATCGTCACAGCCATGTCGAAAATAATCCCGATTTTTCCCTAACTTTATCGCCAGCAAGTATAATCTAATTTTATTACGATTTGGCAACACAATCTTACACTAGGTTTTTAACTTATTATGCCTCATTTTTGGCTGAGAGTTCATTCTGGAATTTCCTCTAAAACTTTATTTTATTTTTTGAAAATAGAAAAGCTTAAGAAAAAACTATGAGATTTTGTAAAATTTGATTCATTTTATAAAACTAATATAAATTAAAATCAGTAAAATCAATTAAATTGATAAAAAACTAAATCAAGGTATGATGTAGCTACACATTATTAAAACTTGGATTAAGTTGAGAGAAGATAAAAATTAACGGAAACTAAGAGGATATAATAGTTAGTTTGTAAGTAACACTAAGTTATGCAGTACCTAAAAGTAGAAATTACAATTCTTTCTCAGGTGTAATCATGGTGGATTGTATATCCATAGTACATAAGTTATCGAGTGAATTAAACTGCGGAAAACAGTTAGTCAATACAGAGATTAACGAATCCTATAAGAGGAGTGTAATCTTGCAAAAAGTAATTGCGCGGATTTGGAACGCTTCCGAAATAGGAATACAAAATTGTGCGCCTATAGAAGTAGCATTAGAAGAGATTGCCAAGTTATTAAATGTAGAACGTTGTAGTTTTTTTTGGTATTTGGTAGATAGTAAAAAAATTAAAGTAACTTGCGAGTGGTTAGTTGAGCAACAAAATTTAGTGTTAGGGGAAGATTGTTCGTTAGAAATATTTAGTGATGCGAGGCATAGTTTAGAACAAATTGCGTTGGAAGTTAGCAATGACTTAATTTTTATAAAGTATAAAACTGAGGCAATATTGGCATCTTTCGAGACGATCGCCCAAATGCTAACACAACCAAGCTATTCAGAAAAGCCAGGTTTTGAGCAGTTAATAATTCCTATTTATCGGGATACCACAAGGGAAACCTATCAGGAAGATGCGATCGGATTAATTGCTTGCTATGGTTATGAACTGGGTAAATGGAATGTAGATGAGCTTGATTTTATCCAGTTAATTGTTCAACAACTATCTATTGCGATTTGCCAATCCCAAATTTACGATCGCAGTCAGAGGCAAGCGCAAAGAGAGAAACTAATTAATCAAATTAATAGCCAAACTAGGCAAAGTTTGGAGTTGGAAACGATTTTAAATTCTGCGATCGCGCAGTTGTTAGAGGCGTTAGAAGTCGATCGTTGTTTAGTGCATTTAGTAGAAACAGTCAGCAGCGCAAAATCGGAAGCTAAACAGAATGTATCATTAGAAGCAGATAGCCAAGCAAAAAGCTTTTGGGAAACAGCACATCAAATAGCATATCGTCGCCAGCATTTATACGAAGTGCATCGCGAACCTTTTGCAGCTTCGCTAACTGATTTTGACACCCAAGGGCCGATTACTCAATGGGTAATTCAACATCGACAATCAGTGGTAATTAATGATATTACTCAGGATTTGAGAATTGGGGAAAAAAATGAGGAATACCAAAAAGCGGCGATTAAATCTTCTTTAGTCGTTCCCGTACAAGCGAACAATGTATTGCACGCAATTCTTTATCTTAATCAATGCGCTTATAATCGCTATTGGTCAAAAAGTGATTTAGAATTAGCAGAAGCAGTGGCGAATCAATTAGCTATTGCGATTCATCAAGCTTGTTTATATGCTCAAAGTCGGGCGACGATGGAGCGAGAATCTTTATTAAGAGTAATTAGTAATCAAATTCGTCGCACTTTAGATTTAAGAACAATTTTACAAACAACTGTCAAGGAAGTACATAAATTTTTAGCTACCGATCGAGTAGCAATCCATCAGTTTACAGAGGGAACGCAAGGTGAGTTACTTGTGCAAGAAACTAAGGAAAATTGCTCATGTATTATGCAAGAAATGAGCCGTAATAGTTGTTTTTTGAGTAAGTATTCTTACCCGTATCAAGGAGAAGTAGTACAGATAATTAATGATGTATCTAATGCGAATATTAGCGATCGCCATTTAGTATTTTTACAGCAGTTACAGGTGCAAGCTAGTTTAGTTGTACCGATTATTAGAAATGAGGAAACGGGAGAAGAAAGCACAGAGAAAAAACCTCACAAACTCTGGGGATTGTTGATTGTTGAAGAGTGTAATCAACCGAGAGTTTGGCAAGATTCGGAAGTAGAATTATTGCAACAAATTAGTACACAGTTAGCGATCGCTATTCAACAAGCAGAACTTTACAAAAAAAGCCAAATAGCTGCTGCTAATGCTCAAAAGAAAGCCGCAGCTTTGCAACAAGCGTTGTACGATCTACAACAAGCGCAAACCCAACTAATTCAAACTGAAAAAATGTCTAGTTTAGGACAATTAGTAGCGGGTGTAGCCCATGAAATTAACAATCCGGTTAACTTTATTTATGGCAACTTAAGTTATATTAATAATTACAGCAAAGACTTACTAAAACTCATCAATCTTTACCAAAAAACATATCCCAATCCTAGCCCAGAAATTCAAGATTGCGAGGAAGAAATTGACTTAGAGTTTTTGATGCAGGATATGCCAAAAATTCTGTGTTCCATGAAAGTAGGTAGCGATCGCATTCGCCAAATCGTCTTAACTTTGCGGAATTTCTCGCGCATTGAACAAACAGAAATGAAGCCTGCTGACATTCACGAAGGCATTGAAAGCACTTTATTAATCTTGCAAAATCGGCTCAAAGCTAACGGTACGAATTCCCAAATTGAAGTAATTAAAGAATACGGAAAAATCCCTTTAGTAGAATGTTTTGCGGGGCAATTAAATCAAGTATTTATGAATATTATCAGCAACGCGATCGATGCTTTAGAAGATAAAAGAAGCAAAAGTCATTCTTCTCCTATCATTATAATTCGCACCGGATTTTTTGATGATAATTCTATTATTATCAGCATTACTGATAATGGCCCAGGCATACCCGAAAAAGCTAAAAAACGATTATTTGATGCTTTCTTCACCACTAAACCAGTAGGCAAAGGCACAGGTTTAGGCTTATCAATTAGCTACCAAATTGTAGTAGAAAAACACCAAGGAGCGCTATGGTGCGAGTCAAATATAGGAGAGGGTAGTAAATTTTTTATCAAGATTCCTATAGAACAGTCAAGGTAAATATTTAGAAATAAGTACGTAGTTGCGCTTTAGCACTATTACCACAATGATAGTAGCGCTGAAGCGCAACAACATACCGAATTTATTCGCCAGTAATTGAAAGTGCATCAACCCAAACTTTGGGGCACACTCCACTGGTAGTTAATTCTGCTTCTTTTTCTACAAAAATTATGGAATTTAAAAGTTGCAGAAAGTCTCCCGCGACAGTCGCCGCATCGATACTAATTAACTCGCCATTTTTGATTATCCAACCGTCAAAAGGCAGAGAAAAAGAACCTTGAACAGCTTTAACTCCCGCATGAAAAGCCTTTAATTCATCGATGTAAATTACATTATCCGCTGTTTCGATGCTTAATTCTCGATCGGGTTTAATTTCCGAAAAAACATGGAAAAAGTGCGGACTAACTGTTATTTTTGCGCCGATATTAGCATTACCTGTAGGTTGCGCGTTTAACCTTTTCGCAGTACCAGCACTGTGAATTAAACCAGTTAAAACCCCATTACTAATTAACGAAGTTTTACGAGTTGGTGTACCTTCATCATCAAAAGTTGTTGCTCCAACATTGCTAGGATGTAACGTATCATCGCAAAGAGAAATTAAAGGAGAAGCAATTTTTGTTCCCAAAGTTTCAGTAGTAGCAAGGCTTCGTTTGTCGAGGATATCTTGAGCATTAAAAATGTTAGAAAAAGCATATAATAAACTCAAGAAAGCTTCACCCGAAAAAACTACTTGATACTTACCAGTTTTGACTTTTTGATAATCTAAGTGACTGATAGTTTTTTTCGCCGCTTCTTGCAAGCAACCTTGAACATCTAATTTTTCCAAACTGCGGCTAATTCTAATTGCACCAGCACTACGAGGTTTTTTGCCTTCTTGCTCAGTTTTAGTACCGAGATAGATAGAAGAAATAGTGTGAGATTCGTTTCTTACTGCACCTTCACTGTTAACATAAAATCTATCTAAATCTCTTTGAGTTAAACCATTATCAGGCACGCTTGTAATTGCAGGATGAGCAGAAATTAACTCTTTTTCTGCTGTTAATAAAGTTTCAATGAGTTTATCTACGGGTGCTTGGGGTGCTTTTTGCTCGGATGAATGAGTAATGGGAATAGTTGCTTCTGGGCTAAAGTCGGGAATGTTTTCTTTGGCACCAAAAAAACTGGCTTCGTAAGCAGTTTTTAAAGCTAATTCAATACCCAAAGGATCGATATCTGTGGTACTAGTAACCCCTAAAGTTTGCTTGTCATTCCACACCCGAACCATAACACCAGAACGACTAGAAGCGTTAACTTGTTTCGGTTCTCCTTGATATACTTCTACGCTGGTTTTATCAACAGTAGAACCACAAATATCGAATTTTTTAATTCCCAATTTATGAGCGATTTCTTGAGCGTATCCGGCAATTTCTTGAGTACTTGGCACAATTTTCTCCCTGTTCAATTCACTTTACTAAATTTAAGATTTTAGATTTAATCTAAAATCTTAAATTACAAATCAAAAATTCTTTTAGCGTCCGCCAACGGTGATAGAATCAACCTTGATATGTGGTTGTCCAACTGTTACGTAAACGCTGCCACTGATGGAACCGCAAAAACCAGGAGATAGTGTTAAATCTCTGGAACTCATGGAGATTTTGTTCATAATTTCTTGAGCTTCACCAATGAGAACAGCACCTTTTAAAGGTTTGGTAATTTTGCCATTTTCAATCAGGTAAGCTTCATCAACTCCGAAGTTAAATTCGCCTGTTGAACCGACACTACCACCGCCCATTTTCTTACAGTAAATGCCTTTATCTACGGAAGCGAATAAGTCTTCTAGAGCATAATTTCCGGGAGCAATGTAAGTATTTCGCATCCGAGAAGCAGCAGCATAGGTGTAATTTTGTCTTCTTCCGCTTCCGGTTCTAGGATGTCCGGTTCGGATGGAACCTGCGCGATCGGCAATGAAGTTTTTCAAAGTGCCATTTTCGATCAATAATGTTCTTTGGGTAGGCATTCCTTCGTCGTCCATGTCGATCGTTCCGAAGGCATTTTGCGATCGACCTTCATCCCAAGCAGTTAAATTTTCGTGAGCAATCTTTTCGCCTTTCTTATCAATGAAAGGAGTAGTTTTGCGTTCAATTTGAGTTGTTTCCAGCAAATGTCCGCAAGCTTCATGAAAAATTACGCCACCAAAAGCATTTGCCATAATAATCGGATAAGTTCCCGATTCTACATAATCAGCATAAAGCATTTTTCCGGCTGATTCTGCTACTTCTTCCGAGTCAGATTCATAATTCCAATTCCGCAAAAAATTAGCATCTCCCGTATTACCTGAACGCTTACCAATTGAGGAACGATTAGCACCATCAGCACAGAAAAGATTGTAACCAACCGATTGAGTTAAACGAATATCACGGGCAAAAGTTCCATCACTTGCAGCGACTAAAACTTCTTGCCAATCTCGGAAATAAACGGCGCGACGAGATTGAATATGATTAGCTTTTTGTTTGAGTTTGGCGTTAGCATCAAGCAAAAATTCGCCCATTTCTTGCATTGAGCTAAATTGAGAATTCCAAGTATCTTTGTTATTTTTGGTGGCGTAGTCTCGGAGTAATTCTAAGTTAATTTCGGGGATGTAAGAATTAGGGGCGGGAAGAATTAATCCTTGAATGGAAAGTGCTTTTTCTAATGCTAATTTTAGTCCTGAAAATGATAGGTCATTGGTGCTAACATAGCAATCAGATTGTCCGCGAAAAACTCTCACACCTGCGCCTGTGGAAAGTTTAGGTGAGATGCTAGTAATACCGTCATCTTCTGCTAAACAGCTAATGTAATTGACTCGTTCTAAAAAGAATTCGATAAAATCTGCACCAGCAGCACGTCCCAATCCTAGCAATGTTGCTAAGGGTGCTTCCCAACTTTCATCGAAGCGATCGCGTGTGGGATTATATGACAAGCTGGGCAATTCTTTAGTTAAAAGTATCGAGGTTGCTAACATTGGTAATCTCGTTTTAGGGTGAGGCATCCTACTTTTAATCAGTGTAACAAATTTATTTTTTTTAGGAACCGCTCCAGACGCAGAGGACACAGATAGGAAGAGGAGAGTTTGAAATCTGCATTAATTACCTTCTATTTTTCCTTCTGCTTCATGGACTATTGCTCTTAGTTTATCTATTGTAGTGCGATCGACATTTCCCCACAAACCTCGCTGATTTGCTTCTAACAATCTTTCTGCCATATCTCGTAACGCCCAAGGGTTTTTTTGTTGAATAAATTCTTTGACTTCTGAGTTAAATAAATAATTTTCTGCTACTCCTTGATACATGAAATCTTCTACACAGTTTGCTGTCGCATCGTAAGCAAATAAATAATCAACTGTTGCGGACATTTCAAATGCACCTTTGTAACCGTGACGCATTACCCCAGCAATCCATTTTGGGTTAATTACGCGGGAACGATAAACTTTGGCAATTTCCGCTTTTAATTGTCTAACTTTTGGTTTTTCGGGAATGGAATTATCGCCGAAATAAGTTTGGGGATTTTTGCCAGTTAAGGCGCGAATTGATGCGGTTAAACCGCCTTGAAATTGATAGTAATCATCGGAATCTAATAAATCATGTTCTCGGTTATCTTGGTTATGTAATACTATTTGTATTTGGCGCAATCTTTCTGCAAAAGCTTCTGGTGCGGAGATCCCCCCTGACCCCCCTTGATAAGGGGGGGAATTTTTGTTAGAGCTAGTATAAGCGTAACTACTCCAGTTAATATAAGCACGAGCTAAATCTTGGTCATCTTGCCAATTTTGGGATTCAATTAAACCTTGTAAACCTGCGCCATAAGCACCGGGTTTGGAACCGAAAATGCGAAATTGCGATCGCATTTTTGCCTGTTCTTCACTCAACCCAGCATTTACCCAAACTTCCGTTTCTTGCTTAACTTTTGCCGCTAAAGGGTTATCTTCCGGCGATTCATTTAATCCTGCAACTGCGGTTACTGCTTGGTCAAATAAATCAATTAAATTCGGAAAAGCATCCCGGAAAAAACCGGAAATTCGCAAGGTAACATCAACGCGAGGACGACCTAAAATCGAGATTGGTAATATTTCAAAATCTACCACTCGTCGCGCCACACCATCCCAAATTGGACGCACTCCTAATAATGCTAAAGCTTCTGCTAAATCATCGCCACCCGTTCGCATTGTGGAAGTTCCCCAAATAGATAAACCCAAAGTTTTCGGATATTCTCCATTTTCTTGAGTGTATCTTTCAATTAATACTTCTGCCGCTTTTCTACCAATATCCCAAGCGGTTTCTGTGGGAATGGCGCGAATATCAACTGAGTAAAAGTTGCGTCCAGTTGGTAATACTTCGGGGCGACCTCTTGTAGGTGCGCCTGAAGGTGCGGGAGGGACAAATTTTCCATCTAAACCTTGCAATAAGTTAGTGATTTCCTGTTGAGTTTTTTGTAACGCAGGAAGTAGATAATCACCGATCCAAGTTAACTCTTTTTCGGTAATTTCTCCTCGATTATTGGTCATTTTTTCTTGATTTTCGATTAACTTTTCTACCAATTTAGCGGCGTGTTCTTCCAAAACTTCCACCACATCACCCACAGTTCGACATTCTCTACCATTGACAAATGACGAATGACTAATAACCAATGACAAATCATCTGTTAAAGGGTCAATATCCAAACCGCAATCTTTAGCAATGGCGCGAGTTAACCCGATTCTATTACTACCAGGATGTCTCGCAATAGCAACGATTAAATCTCTTAATTGTCGCCCTTGAGGACATTGCCCAAAAATATGTAAACCGTCCCGAATTTGCGCCTCTTTCAATGTACATAAATAACCGTCAATTTGCGGAATTATTGATGTTAATTCCCCAGTCCCCAGGCTTCGACGTGAGCGCTCAGCCGAACGTCCCCAGTCCCCAGTCCCCAAATCTAAATGCAAATTCTCTTCTAATATTAGCTGGGAAATCCGATCGCAAATCCTCCCCAACCGAGAAGGATCTAAATTTTGCGCCTCATAATATTCATCAATTAAATTTTCTAATTTATGCAAATTTCCATATAATTCTGCCCTCGTCATTGGCGGCGTTAAATGGTCAATTATCACCGCTTGGGCGCGACGTTTTGCTTGCGAACCTTCACCTGGATCGTTAACAATAAAAGGGTAAAAATGGGGAATTGCACCTAGCGCTACTTCGGGATAACAATTACTCGAAAGGGCAATACTTTTACCAGGCAACCATTCCAAATTACCATGTTTTCCGACGTGAACGATCGCATCTGCCTCAAAATACTTTCTCACCCAATAATAAAACGCCAAATAATCATGAGTGGGTTCTAAATCTGGCGCATGATAATTTAAACTTGGGTCACTATCATAACCCCGACTCGGTTGAATTCCCACAAAAATATTACCTAATTGAATTCCCGGAATAGCAAAATCTTTAACCTCAGCAATTCCCCATCTTTCAATTATGCTTTGTTGCACTGATAAAGGCAGATTCGCAAAATATTCTTGGTATTCTGTTAAAGATAGCACTTGGTTGGGCGATCGCAACTCCTTTCCTTCCAAATCATTCGTAATTCCCGCAGTTAATCTATTAATTAAATCATCTCCAGTTTCCGGCAAATTTCCCACCACATAACCAGCATTTTCTAAAGCTTTCAGAATTTCCACGCAACTAGCAGGCGTATCCAATCCCACACCATTTGCTAACTTTCCATCACGGGTGGGATAGTTAGCTAAAATTAAAGCAATCTTGCGTTCAACCGGAGTTTTTTGCCGCAACTTTACCCAACTCGCTGCTAAGTCAGCAACAAAATTAATCCTGTCTAAATTGGGTTGATATCCAACTATATCTGTTTCTAAACTAGGATGTTTAGACTGTACCGCTTTAAAAGAAACTACCCGACTAATAACTCTTCCATCTACTTCTGGTAATGCTACATTCATCGCCATATCTCTAGGCGAAAGTCCCTGAAAACCCGATTCCCATTGTTCCTCAGTTCCCCCACTAAAAATTACTTGTAAAACCGGAACATCTGAGAAATTTGCAGTTAATTCCAAGTTGTTAATTGTCCGCTCAAAATTATTAACTGAAAAGCTAGTAGTATTGAGTAAAACTTGAATTGATTCACCATCTTTTGAATGAAAATATTCCTCTAACTCAGCTTGCACATCGGGATCTCGTAAAGAAGACACAAAAACTGGCACCGGGTCTAAATTTTTTGTCACTAAAACATTACATAAAGCATCAATAGGGGCGGTATTTCCTGCTAAATAATGAGCGCGGTAAAATAAAATACCAACTTTAGGAAATAAATTTAAGTATTTGTACGCTAGTTCTGATTTTTCTGATTGCCAAAGATAAACCCCGACTCGCGGAACTTCCTGCGGAGGTGGTGGGCTATAATTTGTTTCCCAGCAAATATCGACAACGAATTTTAAAGCATTGACAAAGTTATTTACACCACCTTCATTGAAGTAGCGCCATAGCTGATTTACCCCTACCAAGGAAATATTAGAATGACTAATTAAATCTGGGTCTGGGCGATCGTCCCCTGGCATTATAATGAGTTTTGCCTTTGTTTGTTGTACCGTTTCCCGCACCACTTCTAAACCATAAGACCAGTAAGAACGTCCTCCAAGTAAGCGAATGATGATAATCTGAGCTTTTGCTAATACTTGAGTGGCGTAAGTATCAATACTTAGTTGTTGCTGTAATTGTAAAAGATTGACGACTCGCAGTTCAGGAAATCCTTCTGGTAGTTTGCCCACAGCCGCTGCTAAAGTTTGAATATCTGTATCCGCAGCTGTTATGAATACAATAGGAGCAGGGGTTTGTTCAATGAAAATGACTCCTTCTTCTTGAAAATTCCATCCTCCGGGAGTAGCAGCTATGCGATGCACAATTTTACCTCAATGATTACGGTTTTTTATTAGGTTTCGGTTATACATTAGTTAAGGGAACGGCTTATACTTGCTTCAGTCGTGGTAAAAATGATCTATTTTATCCATAATGAATCATTAAGTATCATGATTCGGGGTTCGATCTAGCAAAGCCTACTGCTTCCTTATGTAAAAGGCTAAAATGCTGAGTCATCAAAATTTTATTTTACGTCGGAATTTATCGCTTACCTCTTTTAATGGACTGCGAACCGTTTTTGGGCAAATGGCACAAAGGGTCGGAGAGGTTAAACTATTTTTGAGTGAAGATGTGCTATCTACCGTGACAGTTAGACCTCAACAAATAGAAGAAAAATTTGTTTTGTTGGTGTCAGAACAGTTTAGCGGTTTACTGGTGGGAACGCAATATTTAGAAGAGGGTCAATGGGAAGATCCAGAAGATAGACTATACCAGATAGGATTAACTTTTGCACCAGAAGCGATCGCAGCATTTATCGCTCAATTAAGTAGTTTACTCCAAGATCAGCCCCTTGCCGAACCAACTCTCCAACAAGCAACTCAAATTCTCCGTCCCAACGATAGTAATCTTCAAAGCGAATTTACTCTTTCCTTATTAGAAATTATTACACTTGAAGGTAGAAAAAGTATTTCTGAACAAGCGTTATATCCTTTTGTTTCTGTTTGTCAACCTGTGCATGAAGCTTTAGAACAACAGGTAGAACAAGAGCGATTATTGAATCAGGTAACAGCCCATATAGGGCAAAGTTTAGAATTACCTGTAATTTTGGAAACAGCTGTACAACAAGTGAGGAATTTTTTACAAGCCGATCGCTTATTAATATATCAGTTTGAGCAACCTTTATCTTCAGTTAAAAACTTAGAGATAGACGATAGTGATATTTTATCTTTTTATAGGTTAGCGATGAAACCAGAATTACATCCTGAAGCAGCGCAGTTAATTAGAACAGAAAATCACCATCAATTAGAGCAGGATTTTGAGCAGGAAGTAAGCGATCGCAAAATTTGGGGACGAATTACTTATGAAGCTAGATATTCTGATGATATACCTTCTGTCTTAGGTTTTTCGGAAGAAGAACGTTGTTTTTTTTATGTACCAAACTGTCGGGAAAAATATCGCAAAGGCTTTACTTTAGCAGTCAAAGATATTGAAACTGCCTATATTTTTCATCCCTGCTTGTTGAGTTTAATGCGCTCTCATCAAGTGAGAGCTAAATTAGTTGTACCGATTTTAATTCAAGAACAACTTTGGGGTTTATTAATTGCTCACCAATGTTTTGAACCACGTCAATGGCAAGAAAAAGAGAAAAATTTCTTGTCCCATATTGCCGAACATTTAGCGATCGCAATTTACCAAGCACAACTTTATGCCGAAGTGCAACAACAAAAACAAACCTTAGAAAAAAGGGTGATCGATCGCACCCAAGAACTACATGATGCCATGCTTTTGGCACAATCAGCTAATCGCGCCAAAAGTGAATTTTTAGCCACGATGAGTCATGAATTACGCACACCTCTAACCTGCGTAATCGGCTTATCTGCTACTCTATTAAGATGGTCTTTTGGGCAACTAAATCAAAAACAAAGAGATTATCTCCAAAGCATTCATGATAACGGAGAACATCTCCTCGAATTAATCAACGATATTTTAGAATTATCCCAACTAGAATCCGGGAAAACTGTTTTAAATATCAGCGAATTTTCTCTTTCACAGTTAGCACATCAAGCAATCAACAACTTGAAACTAAAAGCTAACCAAAGAGGAGTAGAATTAGCAATAGCAGTGAGACTCGATCCGAAAAACGATCGCTTTTTAGCCGATGATAGAAGAGTGCAGCAAATTCTCTACAATTTATTAAGTAATGGCATTAAATTTACTCCCCAAGGTGGTAGAGTAACCTTGCGAGTTTGGCGAGAAGGCGATCGAGCAGTTCTGCAAGTAGAAGACACGGGAATAGGCATTCCCGAACACCAAAAACATTTGCTTTTCCAAAAATTCCAACAATTAGATAGTTCTTACCATCGTCAATATGAAGGAACAGGATTAGGATTAGCTTTAACTAAACAATTAGTAGAACTTCATGACGGTACAATTGAAGTTAACTCCACAGTTAATGTCGGTTCAATTTTTACTGTGTGGTTGCCCAAACAAGAATATCTTATTGGCGAGAAAACCGGAGCTAATTCATCATCCTATAATAAAGAAAGAAAATTAGTAAACTTAAAATTTCCCGCCGGAAGAATCATTGTCATTGAAAATAATGAAGAAACAGCTACTTTAATTTGTGAAATTTTAACTGCTGCTGGATTTCAAGTAGTTTGGTTATTAGAAGCTTCTACAGCGATGATGCAAATAGAGATTTTGCAACCTTTAATTGCGATCGTAGACTTTCATGGCAAAGAAATAGTAGAACAGATTCGTAATTTACCTAAAATGCAGGATGTAAAAATCTTAGCTTTAATCAATAAATTGCAATCAAAAGATATCTTGAAAGGAGTGAATGATTACTTATTCAAACCATTTTTACCCCAAGATTTATTACACAAAGTTGAACTACTAATGACGAATAAAATAGATGAATAAAGACTTATTACAACCCTTAAAACAGAGTATAATAGTTTCCTGCCAAGCGCCAGTAGAATCTCCCCTGCACGATCCTTATGTAATCGCAGCAATGGCAAAAGCAGCGGAACTCAATGGCGCAGCAGCAGTCAGAATCGATACCCCAGCACATATCACAGCAGTACGCCAAAAAATCTCAGCCCCAATTATTGGACTTTGGAAACAACAAATCCCTGGCTATGATGTGTATATTACCCCGCAATTTACTCATGCAGAAGCGATCGCCCAAGCCGGAGCAGATATCATAGCAATTGACGCTACCTTGAGAGAACGTCCCCATCAAGAACAACTAACAACAATCATTACCCGAATTCACCAAGAATTAGGTAAATTAGTCATGGCAGATATAGACACCCTAGAAGCAGCAATTTTCGCTGAAAATGCGGGTGCCGATCTTGTCGGTACTACCCTTTACGGCTACACAAAAGCAACAAAACACCTCACTCCCCCAGGCTTTCAACTATTAACAGAAATGGTGCAAAAACTCCAAGTTCCCGTAATTTGTGAAGGCGGAATCTCCTCCCCAAAAATGGCACAACAAGCCCTAAAAATTGGCGCTTTCGCAGTAGTTGTCGGCACTGATATTACCGGAATAGATGCCAAACTTAAAGCTTATTTGGAGGGGTTAGGGGGTAGGGATTAGGGGTTAGGGAAAAACACCCCTAATCCCTGCCTTCAAACTAACTAAGTCCGGCTAATTTTCTTTGCCAAATAATCATATTAGAACCAATTACCGGAGAACGAGCTATCAACCTACCTTGAGTATCGCTAATTTCCAACTTGTCAAAGTTTAATTCCTGAGAACGTCGCCACATATCCGCAGCTAATAGATCCTGTTTAGCAGAATCAAAAGTGTACCAATCATTAGCTACTTGAAGGCTTAAAAAATTATTAGGAAAATCAGCTTTAATTCCCACAATTAAACCATCAGCAAATCCACCCGCAATATCAGCAACTTGGTTTTGAATTGCTGCAATTAAAGTTTGTTCCGGTGTCAATACTGGTGGTGGTGGTGGCAAATTTTCTATTGGTTGAGGTGGCTGAGTTTCTGTTAATTCCAGAGGTGCTTTAATTCCTGATGCTACTTTTTCGTCTTCCGGTACAGGTGTGAATACCGGAGTTTCCGAGGTTGTGATAATTTCTGATGGTACAGGAATTTCGGGAACTGGGGTTTCTTCCGGTACTACTGCCACTTCTGGTGGTGTTGTCACCTCTGACGGTGCGCTAGGAATTGTGGGGGGAACTTCAGCTACTTGGGCTGGTTTTCCGGGCGAAAGTAGGGAATTTACCCAGAGTATGAGGATTAATAGTAGGGCGATCGCACCAGTCAACACCGTATCATTCGGCAACTTTTGTCGCACCGACTCCGGTAAAATCTGGCGTACCTTCGTCAAAATAGCCTTCCATACACCCCAAATTTTACTGAATAAACTCGGCTGTGCCACTGGCGCAGCCTTAGCAGTAGTTGTTGCCGTTGATGCAGGCGCAGGAGTCGTTGCTGCTGGTAACGTATCCGTCAGCGGACTCGGAACAGTTAATTCAGCTGCTGATAAGGTATCCGTCAGCGGACTCGGAACAGTTAATTCAGCTGCTGATAGGGTATCCGTCAGCGGACTCGGAACAGTTAATTCAGCTGCTGGTAACGTATCCGTCAGCGGACTCGGAACAGGCATAGCCGTTTCTGGTGGCAAACTAACAGCAGCGGGTATAGTGTCCTGAGTGCTAACTTCCGGCTGCTTTGGTTGATCTTGTGACATAAAATCTCTTCCTGGGCTTTTATTAGGGGATGGGGGATGGGGGTTAGGGGATAGGGAAGGAAGAAGGGGTCAGGGAATAGGGGATAGGGAAAGAATCTTTCCCAACCCCCAACACCTAACCCCTAACCCCCAGCTTTAGCTTTTCTGACGCACCTAACAAACTGTGTTAAGCCTGACAGCTTTAGTTCTAAGATTTTTACAGAATGCTTTCTCCTGCCCTAATCTATCATCTGCTATTCTGCTTTTGAGCGAGTTATTTAGTTTAAGAATTAATTATGAACTTCAATCGTCGTCAGTTCCTAGTTTTAGGCGGCTTAACTGGTTTGGGATTAGGCTTTTTAACTAAATTTCTGCCAAATACCCCAGCCGAAAGTACAGACACCCAATCCAAAAGCCAATTATCTAAAGTAGTTCCAAAATTAGTTACTCCTAAAGAACCACCCCCGTTCAGGTTCGTTTCTGTAGCAGATACGGGTACGGGTACGAAAAGTCAGTATGCCGTAGCGGAAGCTATGTCTCGCTATTACAAAAAAAATCCTTACGACTTAGTAATTTTGGCGGGAGATAACATTTATAACAACGGTGAAATGGAAAAAATTAAGGCAGTTTTTGAACGACCTTATGAATATTTATTAAAAAAAGGAGTCAAGTTTCGTGCTTGTTTAGGCAATCACGATATTCGCACAGAAAATGGCGATCCTCAAGTTAGGTATGCTGGTTTTAATATGCCAAGTCGTTACTATACATTTCGCCACGATTATGTACAATTTTTTGCTTTAGATACTAATGTTAATGCTGATTGGAAAAATCAGTTAAGTTGGTTAGAAAAAGAACTAAGTTTGAGCGATGCGCCCTGGAAAATTGTGTTTGGGCATCATCAAATTTATTCTTCTGGTGTTTATGGGTTGAATCAACCTTTTATTAAGACTTTTACTCCGCTTTTTCAAAAATATAAAGTGCAACTTTATATTAACGGTCACGAACACAGTTATGAGCGGACGCGATCGATCGATGGTACAACTTACATGATCACTGGTGGAGGTGCAGGAACCCGCCCTGTTGGAAGTTCGGATTTTACGGAATATTCCGCAAGTCGCCTCAGTTTTGCCGCTTATGAAGTGTATCGCGATCGCATTTTGATTAGCGCCATTGGTACAGATCATTTAGTGTTTGATAAAGGGGTGATTAAATTGTAGGTAGCAGTAGCAGGCAGCCTGGGAAGAAAAAATAGTATCAGCAATTCAAAGACAATTAAATTCAGAACATTAACAGAATTTTATTGATCAATTCCACACTTGAGTTAAATCCAAAACAAACCCAGGCAAAACATCTTCCCCAGATAAACTTAGCGGATGATCTAATACTTCTACATCCCGATTTTGGCGATAAATTTCTACTTTTTGGTTTTTGCGATCGATCAAACAACCCAAACTAGCCCCATTTTCCAAATATTCCCGCATCTTGGCTCGTAAAGGTTCCATATAGTCATTTTTAGAACGCAATTCCAGCACAAAATCAGGACAAATAGGCGCAAAACTTTCTTGCAGTTCCTTTGTCAGTGCATCCCATCTTTCTTGACGTATCCAAGCAGCATCAGGAGAGCGATCGGCCCCATTTGGCAGATGAAAACCACTGGAAGAATCAAATGCTACACCTAGTTTATTTTGACGGTTCCACAACCAAATTTGCCCAGAAATATCAAAGTTTTTGTTACCAGTTTCACTACCCGTTGGTGGCATAACAATTAACTCTCCTGTAGCAGTTCGTTCCAGTTGTAAATCGCGGTTAGCCAGTGCCAATTCCACAAACTGCTCGTGGGAAAGTTGCAGTGTTAAAGTAGTTGGAATATTGACCGTAAATACTGAGGATAAGTTAGTTTCTGTCATTTTAGATCAACGGATTGGTAACTTACGAATACGTACAGAATTATCATCTAAAGTTAGGGCTGAACCTTCTCTAAATTCATGCTGAAGAACTCACAATTCGATCGGAAACTGCCCAAGCAGCGTAATTAAGAGCTTGTCGGATATCCTCTGCTTCTAATTCTGGGTAAGCTTCCAAGACTTCTTGAACAGACAAATTACTGGCTAATAACTTGAGAACAAATCCGACTGTAATTCGCATTCCACGAATTGTGGGTTGTCCAAGGCAGATATTTGGGTTAATAGTAATACGATCTATATTGTTCATAATTTGTGCTTAGATTTGCGATCGATCAATTTACTCATTCTAGCTGGACAAGTTGAATATATTGAATGTTTCTAGTACTTGGTCAAGGGTACTCATAAAATTAGGCTATTATCGAGTGAGTAACATCTCTATAATAATGAAAAAATTTTAGCGTACAATTATTTGTTTAAGCTATGATGATAGAGCGATGAGAGAACCAACAGGGGCGCAGCTAAAAACTTTATATAGACTTTGCCATCTCCTTACAAACATGATGTTTCAGCCTATTCATATCGTGCGCCTCGATGAGCGATCGCTCAATTTGTTTATTCTAGCTGGACAAGCTGAAGATATCGAATTTGAAATTCAACCAGATGGGAGTATTGAACCATGACTAAAGTTAATTTTGCGGCAATGAGCGATCGCGAATTAAAGCAATATATTCTGAGTCATCGAGACGATCGAGAGGCATTTTACGCTTATATCGATCGACGACATTCCCGCCCTAATAAACTTACAATAAAATTTGAAGATCCAGCTTGGGAAGAGAAGATAGTATCAGCAATTCAAACACAATTAAACTCGGAAAATTGAACAAAAACTATATTACTAATAATTTGTACTCGACTGCTTGAATGCTTCCATTAGAATTGCACCCGCCCCAAAACAATCGTATGGAGTTTGTAAGTCATAAGTTTTAAAGGGTTCTAATGGCGAAATATCCTCTGCTATCTCTAAATCTTCTGCCAGAATTCGGATCAATTTGAGTTTTTCTGTTGCAGAAAGTTGTAGAACAGCGGGAAGCGATTCAGCTAGTTTCATAATAACTTACCTCTTAAAATTATTGTTCAGTAGCCAATATTTATCATATCTGATGCACCTTAAAGACCACAAAATACTCCATACTTAATAAGTATTAACTTGAGTTAAATAGCAAACAGAAAATGCTTTTGCTTTTATATATTGGGCAAGACAATGAGCAACATATTCAGCCAGTTTAACAGGCACAGCGTTGCCAATCATTTGTTCGATATCGGTTTTAGAACCTTCAAAAACAAATTTTTCTGGAAAAGTTTGTATATAGCTTCTTTCCAGAGTAGTTAAAGGACGTATAGCCGACGATATTGGGGCTGAATCTCCCGGATGAGGTTTATACATTTTTGGAATCGGTCTATTCACTCCTCTAACTGTTGGGCTAGGTTCATCAATACTGAATACACCACGTCTCTTATAACTTCTCGGATGTCTATAATAATGCTCAATATCTAAACTCTTTCCTATTTGATTAAAATATTGTCTAATGGTTATAGGTTGAGCAGCTGAATTATTTGACAAATAAGGCTCAATTTTTCTATCTTCTCCATCAATTTCGCCAATCCAGAAAAATCTTTTTCTATTTTGTGGAACCCCACATAGACTAGCATCAAGAATTTTTTCACTGAGCCCATAGTTAGCAGACTTAAAGATTTTCTTAGCTTCTGGATACTTTGTGCTTTTTACAAATCTGTCCACATTTTCCAAGATAAAGAATTGAGGTTTAACCGCGATAACAATCTCAGCAAAAGAGATTGTTAAATCTCCTCTTCCTAGACTTTCATCTCTTTTTCCTGCACTAGAGAAGTCTTGACACGGTGGCCCTCCAGCTATAATATCTGGACTAAGTTTTCTGATCGTGTCAAAATCTCCTTGAAGATTGCCCAGATCAACTACGAATGCTTGATGTTTAAAGTTTTGACGATAAACATCAATGGCTAACTCCCAGTTGTCAAAACCAGCAATCAGATCAAATCCAACATTTTGGATTCCCAGCGATAAACCACCGCAGCCTGAAAAAAGATCTATAACTTTAAATTCACTTGGCTTAATTTTCATTTTTCTTTCCCTTAGTTTACCGATCTAATTAAATAGCTCTGGGTTGCTTAAAAGAGCGGCATCAAATCGTCTTTCCGGGCTGAGAAAGTTTTGCCCACCGCCAAGAACAATATTTTTAATCTCGTTTTTTTTAATTCTAGGACTTGTTAGTTCTGCACAAGCCATGTATTGATTGGTATTAGCGCCGTTTAGTGCAAACGCCTTATCAGTTTGAGCATTATAGGCAAGTGTTTTTATAATATCTGCATGAGGAATTCTATCCTCTAGAGCAAAATCAAGAAGCATTCTTGCCAGCCAAATAACAGACCTTGCATATCGATCTATTTCTTGTTTTCTACTCAAAGCCTCCCTTGCTGCATTGAAGAAAAGCCTTGTGAATGCAAAATCACTCCACACAAAGATATCCAAACAGTCTTCGTGCAGTTTGGCTGTTCTTCCAATAGTTTTCCAAACTGGTTGTAGAACAAATGGTTCTTGTGAGTTTAATGCTGACATCAAGATCTGATCTATATCATTTGCCAAGTCTAAAATGTAACCTATAACATTTTCTACATCCCACCATGCTGATATTCTACGAACAGAATTAGGATCTAAATAGTTAAGTAATGCTCCAGGAGAATCGTTAAACTTGTATGCAATCCCTAGTGCTAAATAAACAATGGTAGTAGGTCTGACAACAATTTCACAGCCGTACTGAGCTTCTGGTAATCTATAGGTTGAATTATCAGGTAATGCTGTGAGCTTTACTTCTAAGCAGCGTAAACAAGTATTTCTTGTGGCTTTGTTAAGTGTTACTAGGTCAGTTCTGGGAAATTTACCTGTAACAATTGTTCTGTAAGGTGTAAAATCCGTTTCAAATGAGAAGTAAAGTTCTGATGCAAATGGATCTAATCCAAAAACAGCAGAGACATCTATCTTTTCATGTCTAATTCGAGCATTTGTATCTAAGGTTAGATAGACTGGCTTCAATCCTTTACTAGCCATGTAGCAAGCTAAAGATGCAGGAAAAGCATTATTAAATTTATTTTTGCCCCAACTTTCCTCCTTGGAAAAATCTCTATTAGAGCGTCCCCGCTCTAATCCAAATATACCTGATTCTGCGCCAGAAAAAATTGTTTGGGTAGGTATCATACTGTTTTTTACTACACTTGATGTTTAGAAAAATCTCTAAAGATTATCAACTACAAAACTGCAACCTGAAGTGTGTTCGATCGCTATTATTCAGCAAATCTCGCTTTCTAAATCAACTATGCTCTAAAACCAACCCTTTCCAAGGGGAAAGAAATAACCATTTCCTTCCCCCAACCTACAACTAAATACTCAATCGTTGATAAATCTGATCCAAATGCTTTAAATGCCTTTGTGGATCGAAACACTCCTCAATTTGCTCTTTCGATAACCTTTCAGTAACACGAGGATCGCTGCTAATTAATTCTCGGAAATTACCTTCTGGTTTATTCCAAGCTTGGTGAGCACAAGATTGGACGATCGCATAAGCCTCCTCCCGACTCATCCCTTTTTCCACCAAAGTTAACATCACTCTTTGGCTGAAAACAACACCGCCGTAAACATTCATGTTTCGCGCCATGTTTTCGGGATAAACTAACAGATGTTTCACCAAATCAGTAGTTTCTACTAACATGAAATCAGTCAGAGTGCAGCTATCTGGCAAAATCATTCTTTCTACCGAACTGTGGGAAATATCCCGTTCATGCCAAAGCGCCACATTTTCCAAAGCTGCAACCGCATTACCCCGCAAAATTCGCGCCATTCCGGTTAATCTTTCGGAACGAATTGGGTTACGTTTGTGCGGCATTGCGGAAGAACCTTTTTGTCCTTTAGCGAAGTATTCTTCTACTTCGAGAACATCGGTTTTTTGCAAGTTGCGAATTTCTACGGCAAAGCGTTCAATTGATGCGCCAAGTAATGCTAAAGCTTGCACAAATTCCGCGTGAATATCTCTGGAAATTACCTGAGTTGAGGCGGTATCTGGTTCTAAACCTAGTTTTTGACAAGCGATCGCTTCTACTCTCGGTTCAATATTAGCGTAAGTTCCCACCGCACCGGAAATTTTCCCCACTGCAACACGCTGACGCACATTCACCAATCTGTCACGATGGCGCAAAACTTCTGCCAACCATCCTGCCAGTTTAAACCCAAAAGTAATCGGTTCGGCATGAATTCCGTGCGATCGACCAATCATTACCGTGTTACGATGTTGCTGTGCTTGGTAACGAATCGCTTGGATTAAATCTTCCAAACGTTCTAACAGCACATTGGTACTAGCCACCAATTGCAATGCCAAAGCAGTATCGAGGACATCGGAACTAGTTAAACCCAAGTGAATGTAACGTCCCGCATCTCCCACATATTCGTTAACATTCGTCAGGAAGGCAATCATATCATGGCGGACTTCGGCTTCAATTTCTAGCACCCGCTTGGGGTCAAAGTTTGCCTTCGCCTTAATTTCCTCTACCGCCTCAGTCGGAATATATCCCAGTTCAGCTTGCGCCTCGCAAACTGCAATTTCAACCTGAAGCCACGTCTTTAATTTATAATTTTCAGTCCACAAGTTGCCCATCTCAGGCAACGTATAACGCTCAATCACAGTCTGCTACACAGTACAACTGTCATATTTTATCGCTATCTGCCTCCAGCGAAAGCCGAGAAAACCCCGATTTGATAAAGCTTTGTTAACGTCAGATCTTGCAGCAAGAGGCAGAGCCTCCATTCTTCGTTCCCAGGTTCAACCTGGGAACGAAGAATGGAGGCTCTGCCTCCTTTGAGTGCAAGGAACCCTGGTAGAGACGTTGCAGGCAACGTCTCTACGAGAGTTTACGAATTTCAGGAATTGTACGGATATTGTTGTAGTAAAATCATAGTTTAATTTAACAGTTGAATTCTCGATTATGAGTAAGATAGTTAATTTGGGGCAAGCTCTATCAATTATTACTTTGGTATCTTTATCTTTAGGCAGTACAAAGGCTATTTCTGCTACTCAAACTAATTTAAACCTTAGTCAAAATGGCAATGAATTTCTGATTGCACAGCGACGTTGTAACCAGCCATTTATGATGGTAATGACTCCCGAAGGTGGGCCTTTACAAGTGCGCGATCGCAACGACATTAACGCCAAAGCTTTCGGTACTATTCCTAATCGTTCAGTCGTGTTGCTGAAGAAGTTTGATCGATCGGGAGATTGGGCAAATATTGTTACCGACAGAGGCAATGGTTACGAAGGTTGGGTATGGGCAAATTACCTAACTTGTGGCGCTGATTGAGCTTAGTAAAAAATAGTTATCTGAGATTTGATAAATAATTTAGATGCTTCTATCCGTGAGTAAGAAATTATCTTATTCACGACTTTTTATTATAATGGCATTAATTATATTAAAGAGTCAGAAGAAATTATGCAAGCGAAAGAATTGTTGCAGAAGGTTCAATTTGTAGTAGATGCAGAGGGAAATAAATCTGCTGTGCAACTCAGCCTGGAAGTTTGGGAAGAACTATTAACTATTTTGGAAGATTTGGAAGATGCTGAGGAAATTCGTCTAGCACGGGAGAACAAAGAAACAGCTATTCCTTGGGAACAAGCTAAAGCAGAGTTGGGGATAGAGGTTTAAATGTATACGATCGAAATTCTCCCCAAAGCAATCAAAGACCTTGCTGATATATCTAGCAATTCATAGAACAAAAATCCAAGGCTCATATCGGCTGTTAATTATGAGCAGAAACAGTTCTCGTATTTCGTTTGATGCGATTATTGCGTTTAATACGAATCTGTGTTATGTTCTAAGAACATATACGCTTATACACATCATGCTGAAGCAAAAATTACCATTAAAGTCAGTTACTCAGCCACAAGAGGCAGACTTAATCGCAAAACTAGAACAAATCCTCAGCCTGGAAGATTCACAAGCAAAATTAGTAGGAAGCAACGGAGAAGAAGTTCTAATTCCTGAGTCTGTTTACAGCGTGTTACGTCAGGTTGTTCACGCAATGGCATCTGGTAAAACTATTACTTTGGCACCTCACAATCGTGAACTAACTACACAGCAAGCAGCTGATATTTTGAATGTTTCAAGACCTTTTCTGATCAAGTTATTAGAAGAGGAGCAAATTCCATACATCAAGGTAGGAAAACATCGCCGCATTCGTTATCAAGATTTGATGACGTATAAGGAAGTACGTGATAAAAAGCGCAGTCAATTACTTGAGCAACTAGTTCAAATGACTGAAGATGCAGGACTTTACGAGGACAACGAGTAATTTAATCCGTAGATATGGAGAAAGATGTTGTTGTCTTAGATGCCTGTGTTTTATACCCTATGTACCTACGAGATATTTTGCTCTCTACCGCCGAAGCAGGTCTGTATTTACCATGTTGGACTGAAAAAATCTTAGAGGAAGCAACAGGCAAACTTGTAAGCAAAGGGATAAAGACGTTTGAGGAGGCAAGGCAATTTGGAACTGTTATTAAGGAAGCCTTTCCAGAAGCAATGGTTGAAATACCTTTTGGGCTGGAAAAAGTAATGACAAACGATCCTAAAGATCGTCATGTTCTTGCCGCTGCTGTAGTAGCTAAAGCCGATATTATTGTTACCGATAATATTTCGGACTTTAAACCAGAGGATTTGGCTCCTTGGAATGTCAAAGCACAGTCAGCTGATGATTTTCTCACTGATTTATTCCAAGCTTATCCAGACTCTATAGTTCAAGTAGTAAGGCAAAACTGTAACAAATATACAAAACCGAAACGGACTTTTGTCGAACTACTTGAATTTTTGGCTAACAAAGCTAAAGTACCGAACTTTGCTAATCAAGTTCTATTTTATGAATACTGTGATTTTGTTGTACAAACTGCTAAGAAAGCGTTAAGTAAAATAGGAATGCCTGCGCCAGAAGGTGGTCGATTTTATGAAGGAGAGAGGTATCGACTCTGGCAGAAAAGAAAAATTCTTACAATTACTGCTAAAGATGGTCGAGGTGAAATCCTGCGAGTTCAGGACAGGCAAATAGAAGGAAATATTTTATCCCAGGATGTCATAGTTTTCCAAAAATTTGCTGAAAACTTAGACCAAGAACTAGAGAAAACTAGGGATTAGCCATAGCAGCCCGGGTTTCCAACGCTTATTAAAAATGGTGCAATATCTGAAGTATAAATCTTCTCATTAATTGCAATTTGAGGATTGTTAGTTAGAGCGCATTAGACAAGAAAAGCTTGTGGAAATCAAAATCATCAAAGTCTGACGCACCCTAGAATTAATGGAATCTGCTCAAAACGATTAACAGAAATTTTAGTTTGAGAATTAGATTCTATTGCATTCAAATAAGGCATCAGCGCATAACTTATACACTCAGCTAATCTCGGTGGTACAGCATTACCAATTTGCCACATAGCTTTTTTCATTGAACCTTTAAAAATAAAACTATCGGGAAATGTCTGCAAACGAGCCATTTCTCGCGCTGAAATCACCCGATTTAAGTAAGGATGAATGTGTGTACCTCCGTGATTTTCTTTCACAGTCATACTTGGTTTACCAGGGTATTGACGCTTAAAAGCATCAACATAACTTTCATACAAAGAACCACCAGGCGGAACTTTTGCTATTCTCTCCATATATTCTGGTGAATGGCGAGTCCATTCATGATTTAGTTCTGGGATAGCTGTATACTCTGGCAAATCGGAAATCGCTGATTCAATCGGTTTGTATTCATGGGGTAATAATTGAATTTTTGGATATGGATTTTCCATGCCAAATCGATTAGCAATGAAAATAGCTCTTGGTCTAATTTGCGGTACTCCATAATGGTGACTTCCACGTATCCTTGCTACTGCAAAACCTACTCTTTCAAGTGCGGCAATCACTTCCCGTCCGGTCAAACTTGGTAGTTTACTCATACTCCAACTGAAACTCTTTGAACACCAACAAATTCAAGTGATTCTCCTGTGTCTTGCTCAACTTCTAAACAAAGTTCGATCGCTTCTCGAATACGTTCCATCAATTCATCAAGCGATTTTGCTTGGGTATGACACCCAGGAAGACTAGGTACAGAAGCGACAAAATAACCTTCGGAATCTCGCTCGATTATTACATTAAATTCTCTGCTCATTTTCAGCCGTCTTGGTTTACTGTTAATTACTAATTTCCTGCATTTTACCAATTAACCAGCTGTGTGAAAGACTTCTTTCACTTTCACGACCCCACAGCAAAGCTTTTTCTAGTAAATTTATTTTTTTATAAGTTATGATTATCTTTGCGAAGTGTAATAGCTAAATGTGTAAAGGAGAGAACTACCAATGAAAGAATTAACTCGTCGGGAATTTATTATTGTTTCTAGTTTAGCTGCTGGTTTTGCTTTAGCAGTTCGCCCTATTTCCGCCCAAGTTATCACCACCGATAGCAAAGGTTTGATAGCGGGAGAAGTGAAAATTCCGGTTGCAGATGGTCAAATTCCAGCTTATCGCGCTATGCCTGCAACTGGGGAGAATTTTCCTACTGTTTTAGTGATACAAGAAATCTTTGGGGTTCACGAACATATCCAAGATATTTGTCGTCGTTTTGCTAAGTTGGGATATTTAGCGATCGCACCCGAAATGTTTGCCCGTCAAGGCGATGTCTCCCAAATGTCTGACATCCAAGAAATCATTTCCAAAGTTGTTTCTAAAGTCCCTGACTCTCAAGTAATGTCTGATTTAGATGCTACCGTAAAATGGGCAGCACAGTCAAGTAAAGGCAACACCAAAGAATTAGGAATTACAGGTTTTTGTTGGGGTGGCAGAATTACTTGGTTATACTCAGCACATAACCAAAATGTCAAAGCTGGTGTCGCGTGGTACGGGCGTTTAGTAAGTAAACCTACTCCATTAACTCCTAAACATCCTATTGATATCGCTGCTGATTTAAAAGTACCAGTATTAGGACTTTACGGCGGAAGTGATGATGGCATTCCTAATGAGACAGTTGAACAAATGCAGAAAGCATTAAAAGCCGGAAACAGCGGTTCACAAATTGTGCTTTATCCCGATACTCCTCACGCTTTCTTTGCTGATTATCGTCCAAGTTATCGCAAACAACAAGCCGAAGATGGCTGGAAAAAAATGTTAGCTTGGTTTCAGAAACATGGAGTTGCTTAGAGGAAAGAAAAAGTTATCCCTGATAGGGATTAAGTGTTAAGTCCTTCTAGAAAATAAAACTATTTAGAAGGGCTAGAGAGAGTAAGTTCACATTATAATGAGCTTATTTCAATCCCTGTTAGGGATTATTGCTTTCCTAGTAAGCTTTTGGTAGTCAACAACATAAATTTTACTCAGTTGTATTCCTTCTTTAGGACTTTTACCTGAGCATGAAAAGATGAATTAGTGAGCCACTAGGATAATGGACTAGCTCTCTCTATTAAAAGTATAGAATATAGAAGATGTTTTTGTAAAGGTTAAGCTAATTATAATGTAGCGGTTGTGCTACATTAGGAATAAGGGAATAAAAAATCCTGTTCATAAACAATAAGCACCACCTGAACACCAATTCTAATGCTTGTTCAGATGACGCTGTTCCAAGAGTGAAGAGCGAAGCGGCTGGCTTGGAGGCTTTTAGCCGTTTCACAATTCTATTTTTGACTACAGTATGGCTGTTAGAGCCAAGGAGTCTTCATGTCTAAAAATTTTAACTTAGATCAGCAACTTAGTGAAAGGTTGGCAATCGCGCTTTCTGCTCAAAGTGATGTGTATCATAATTTATTTAATGAGATTGCATTACTTAAGAAAGAAATTAACCAAATAAAGGATAGGCAAGCTTATATAGAGTATGACTTACACGCGGAAAATCAGCTTTTGAAAGATCAACTCTCTGAGAAGCAATGTCAGCCTAACTATTCTTCTGAGGATTATTGCTCAAATGCAGATTTTAATGAAAGGGAATATTCCGCAGAAAGACTAGGAAGCATTTAAGCAGTCAGACAATTCACCATTGCTAAAAAATTGATATATTTAAGTGATATCGATTTCTTATGGGAATCGTTTTTTTTCAATTTAACAATAGGAGAAAAAACAAATGAATGATTACATTAATTTTAATTTCAAAATAGAAGAACCTTGGATATGGGAGGGTTTAGAAGCACCTGACGATCCACTTAATGAACTTTCGGATTTAGAAATGGGTTTGAGACTTTTTTGTTTTGAATGGAATCATAAAGTTTCACTAGAAGTAGGAGATACGAAAAAAGATATATTTTTAGACCCTGATGTTGTTCTGATAATAGAGGAATTACCAGATAAAATCGCACAACTATCTAAAGGTAAAAAGGGTGATATACATTTTCCCGAAAGCTATTTAATTCTTGAGTTAGTCCCAATGGGAGATACAATTAACTGCAACCTAAGAAACTTCGGATACTCAACTGAACAGAAAAACTTTCAATTGAATAAGTCTCAATTCTTGGAAGTTTTAACCAATTTTCTCGAAGAAATTGTTAGCAAAGCAGTAGCAGGCGGTTACATAAAAGCATCCGAAGGGGAAGAATTTCTCAAACCAATACATCAGCAGGCAATATTGCCAAAAAATATCTAAGTTATTAGGTGTTTGGGCAAAAAATCTACTCGATTCAAATAACATAACCTAATTTTGCCATTTTCAAAGTCAATTCTACTAATGGCAGTGTTGTTAAGAATGAAGGAAAAACAATGTCCTAAAGGGAAGTTTAAAACCGTCGCTAAAAAGCAGTTATAAAAACCTCCGTGACTGACAAAGGCTACTCTGTCATTAGTATTACCATGTTTTTCTAATAGTTCTTGAAAAACCCTTTTTGCCCGAATAAACCATAGTTCGGTTTCTTCAACTTGACCATGCCACCAACCTTTTTCTCCTAAGTAATCTGGGAGGATTAATTCTGGGTAATTTGTGGTAAAATACACTCGGTTTTTACCTTCGGTGGCTATAGGTTCATCAGTTCGATCGTCCCGGAAATAAGGGCCTCTACATTCATGGATATCAACCCACGCTGTTAACGGTAAATTTATTGCTTGAGAAATGAAAGTTCCCGTAATAACCGATCGAATCATCAAGCTGGAATATAGATGAGTAAAATTAAAACCTGTAGCATTTTGAAAATCTCTTTCCGGTATGGGTGTAGGAGAATAATTGTCACTCAGAAATTGGGCTAAAACTTGAGCTTGTTCCTTACCTGTGGTAGTTAATTCTGGATCGTCCGATCGACCTTTACTTGAACCAGTCACTCGCCGATTGTAATTATTTGTAGATTCGGCGTGTCTAATAAAATAAAGCTGCATACTGGAGTAGATATAAGCAAACAATTAATACATTTAATTACAGAATATCATAGATGGAAAGGCAAAATAACTACCTGTGTTAATCTGCGATCGCCTACCCCCCAATAAGTATTTTTACAACCAAACAACAGCTAAAAACAAAGTACCCCGATCGGGTACTGACGAAGCTTTTTTCGGAAACTTAAGATAAACATATTCGTCGGAAATATCTAGAAAGATTTAAAAACGAATTCCAAAATTAACATCTAAAAAACCGGAGTAATTTATGAAGAACATTGCAGCTTTAGCTTTAGTTGGTTTGACAGTTAGTGCTTTAGGAATTGGCAGTACAATTGTTAAAGAAAACGCGATCGCACAACAACCAACCGCAGAACAAACAATTCGCCCCTATAGCGTCAATCCTAACGTTGCCCTTGATGGAAATTGGCGATTACAATGGGGTTTAAGCGGCATTAATCATCGCGCTAGACTTTCAATGGATGGCAACTTCGGCAGAATGACTGTAAACGCCAGAATGCCCAATGGAAACTTAATCGCTGCCGAACAAAGAATGACATTGACACCTACAAGAAATGGCTTTATTTTACGGGGTAGCAGACCAACTTACCCCGGAAGTAACAGACCAGTTCCTAACTACAATGCTGACACATTTCGCATTCAACCAATAGGGCGAAATCAGTTAAGAGTGACAAATTGTAGCAGTGGTTTCTGTGTTCCCGTTAGCATGAGAAGATACTAAGGCTATCAAAATTGCTAATTGTTTGTGTTGATTAAATCTGCACTACAGAAGTAGAGACGTTTCATGAAACGTCTCTACTTTTGATTTAGGGAACGCAAATCTATCAATAAAGAAAGAGGTTGTGGATGAAAAAGCTTGATAAACTGAGCCTTGTAGAATTTTGAGGTGAAACCATTGTTAGACGAACAGGCAAAAAAGACAGTACTGCGGATGATTCCTCACGGAATTTATGTTTGTGGCGTTAAAGAAGGTGAAGACGTTAACGGTTTCACTGCTAGTTGGGTAATGCAAGCTTCTTTTGTCCCGCCATTAGTAGTAAACTGCGTCAAACAAGATTCTAAATCCCACGCCATGATCGAAGCAAGCGGTGTGTTTACTCTCAGCGTTTTGGAAACTGGACAAACAGACTTAGCACAGAAATTTTTTAAACCCCAGCGGCGAGTGGGCAACAAATTTGAAGATGTAGAATTTTATCTGGGACAAGAAACTGGTTGTCCGATTATTTCCGACGCTTTGGGCTATGTAGAGTGTAAAGTTGTCGGTGCCGTGACACAAGGAGACCACACCGTTTATGTGGGTGAAGTAATTGGTGCAGGTGTACATCGGGAGGGAAGTCCCCTGTTGCTGGAAAGCACTGGTTGGCAGTACGGTGGTTAGAAAAATTTATTAATCTCTGTGACTCTATTATCTATTCCTTTGGGAAGAAAGGAATAGGTAATAGAGTTGGAATTTTAATATAAGATTTTAGTTTGTTCGATCGCTTAAATAACCCACTTAGAGATTTAACTTATGCCATTAATTAAAGTACAAACCTCAGTAACCGCACCAGAGAAAGCCGAAGTCGAATCCTTGCTCAAAACCCTCTCATCTGGATTAGCCAAACACTTGGGAAAACCCGAATCTTATGTAATGACAGCATTTGAACCAAATGTCCCCATGACTTTTGCTGGCACCACAGACCCCGTTTGCTACATTGAAATCAAAAGTATTGGCACCATGAGTCCAGCACAAACTAAATCCATGAGTCAGGATTTTTGCCAGCAGATTAATCAAACGCTGGGTGTACCAGCTAATCGCATCTACATAGAATTTGCCGATGCTAAAGGTGCCATGTGGGGTTGGAATAGCTCGACATTCGGCTGATAACTTAACTAATTTTATGCACTCACAGAACAACTTAATTAACCCAGACTAGCTTATAATCTCGGTGAGTAATTCTGAAACCCCTTTGTTCGTGATTGCAATTTATCCTGGCAGCTTCGATCCAATTACTCTTGGTCACCTCGATGTGATTTCCAGAGGCAGTAAGCTGTTTGAGCGAGTCATAGTAGCTGTGCTGCAAAATCCTAGCAAATCACCTCTGTTTACCATGCAAGAGCGAATCGACCTAATTCGGCAATCTATTACCCACCTTTCTAATGTGGAAGTAGACTGTTTTGATGGTCTAACTGTAAATTATGCCCAACTGCGAGGAGCCAGCGTTATTATCCGAGGTTTGCGGGTGCTTTCTGACTTTGAAAAGGAGTTACAAATGGCTCACACTAATAAAACTCTTTTTGAAGAAATCGAGACAGTTTTTTTGGCAACCTCGACAGAATATGGCTTTTTAAGCAGTAGCGTGGTAAAAGAGATAGCCAGATTTGGCGGCTCAGTCGATCATCTAGTCCCTAAGCACGTTGCTATTGATATATACAAAAAATGTTACACCAAGATACATCCAGAACAGACCCCGATAGTGAAGAACCCAACACCGAAGAGCAGTTAAATCAGCAGAGAACAACAGGTGTAGACATTCAACGAGAACTCAATCGCCTAGAGGAGATTATTCTCGATAGTCCCCGCATTCCCATGTCTCGGCGTACTTTGGTGGATGAAGAACAGTTGCTAGAACAATTAGATTTGGTGCGGCTGAATTTGCCAGCGGCTTTTGCGGAAGCGGAAACTATTGTCCGTCATAAAGATGAAATTATTTTGGCGGCGGAACAGTACGCTCAACAGATAGTGGAAGCTGCTGAACAACGTGCTAACCAAATTTTGGAGGAAAGTAGTGTTGTCAGACAGGCAAAGTTAGAGGCGCAGCAACTCTGGCAAACTGTGCAGCAGGAATGTCAGTCAGCACAAGAGCAGACTTTGGCTGAAATTGAAAGTATGTACCGTGAGGCACAAGAGGAATTACAAGATATACGTGCTAAAGCGATCGCAGAAGCTGAAGCAATCCAAAATGGTGCAGATGACTATGCTGACCAAGTTCTGTCTAATATCGAACAAAATATTAGCGAAATGTTGCGGATCATTCGTAATGGTAGGCAGCAATTACAACCTCCTACTCTACCTCCTGCTTCTTCAAATCGGTCTTCTCCCATTCCGCCGAAGAAGATTTGAGGTAGGGGAGCAGGGGAGCAGGGGAGCAGGGGAGCAGGGGAGCAGGGGAGCAGGGGAGCAGGGGAGCAGGGGAGCAGGGGAGCAGGGGAGCAAGAAAAGTACCTAACTCTCCAACTTAAAACTCAAAACTTTTACTCCCCTAACTCAAAACTCAAAACTCAAAACTTATCTTAACTCTGCCTTATGCTTTGATTGGGAAAATTAATCGGGTGGTTGAGGGGATGGTGATGAGGTTACTTTGTTTGAGTAATGGTCATGGGGAAGATGCGATCGCAGTCCGAATCTGCCAACATTTACAACAACTTCCATCTTCCCTGAAAATTGTCGCCCTGCCGATCGTCGGTGAAGGACAAGCTTACATAGAACGGGGAATTCCGATTGTTGCACCCACGCAAAAAATGCCATCCGGTGGTTTTGTCTATATGGATTGGCGACAGTTTTGGGGCGATGTTCGGGGTGGTTTACTAGAACTGCTGTGGCAGCAATTTCGAGCGGTGAAAGCTTTTGCTAAAGAAGGAGGGGCAATTATCGCTGTTGGTGATATTGTGCCGCTGTTTTTTGCTTGGTTGAGTGGCGCTCCTTATGTGTTTGTGGGTACGGCGAAATCGGAATATTATTTGCGAGAAGAGTTGAAGACTTTTCACAGTTTTAAACGTCGTTGGGAGGGTTGGTCTGGGTCGGTTTATTTGCCTTGGGAACGTTGGTTTATGAGTCAACCTCGCTGTAAGGCGGTGTTTCCTAGAGATAGTTTAACGGCTCAAGTTTTACAGCAATGGTCGATCCCGGCTTTTGACATGGGAAACCCGATGATGGATGATTTAGAGTCTTTAACTCCTGAATCAGCTTATTTATCGGGGGAAAAGGGTATTTTGCAGGGTCGATCGCTTTCTGTTTGTCTGCTTCCAGGTTCTCGGATTCCTGAAGCTTACGAAAATTGGCAAATAATTATTTCAGCGGTAGCGGGAATTGTGGAGACTTTTCGCGATCGCATGGTGTCGTTTCTGGCAGCGATCGCTCCTGGTTTAAGTTTAGACCCATTACAAGAAACTTTGGAAAGACAAGGCTGGCGATTGAAGTCTGCTCAATATTTGTCTGCCAAATTGCCAATTTCCGACTCTACAGCTTTAGTGTATTCTCAAGGGAAATATCAGTTAATTCTGACTCAGAAAGCTTTTGCTGATTGCTTGCAAGCTGCTGATTTTGCGATCGCAATGGCAGGAACAGCAACCGAACAATTTGTCGGTTTAGGTAAACCTGCAATTACAATTCCCGGAAAAGGCCCACAATTTACTTATGCCTTCGCGGAAGCGCAAAATCGGTTACTCGGCCCTTCGATATTATTAGTAGAAACACCAAAACTTGTAGCTCAAACCTTAAAGTATTTGCTTAACGATCCCGATCGTCTACAATTAATAGCCGCCAATGGTCTCCGTCGCATGGGTAAACCCGGTGCATCCCGCCGCATAGCTCAATGTTTAATAGAAAAATTAGGTTAGTTGTGCCCACTTCAGTGGGAATAGCACTAAAGTGCTGACAACAAACTTTTAAAGATGAAACTTCGGATATAATTCAATCTTTGCCAAAGCCATTTAAAATCAATCTCGGAGTTGAACTGAGATCTTACACCAAGAGGCAGAGCCTCTGTTTTTCGTTACCAGGTTGAACCTGATAACGAGACGAAAGGAGGTTCTACCTCCCCTACTGCTAGATCTCAGTTAATATCACACAACTGATGTCAATTCTGAGTTTAATTGTTTCTTCCGCCAACTTATGATCATCACTTCTTGGCTACTGAATTTTCCCCTATTGCCCTTAGCATTTGAATTTGCTTCTCCAGGGCCAATAATGATTAAAATAGGGCCATTGACTTTACGCTGGTACGGTTTATTAATTGCTTCAGCCGTTTTGATTGGAGTCGCACTTTCCAGTTACCTAGCCAAACGTCGTCACCTCAACTCAGAAATTGTCGGTGATTTAGCAATTTGGTTAGTGATTGGAGCAATTCCCTGCGCCAGACTTTATTATGTATTGTTTGAATGGCAACAATACGCTCAAAATCCAGCAGATATTTTGGCGATTTGGAAAGGTGGAATTGCCATTCACGGCGCAATTTTAGGAGGGTTAATCGCCGCTTTAATTTTTGCTAAAATTCGCCAAGTTCCCTTTTGGCAATTAGCAGATATTGTCGCACCTTCTTTAATTCTCGGTCAAGCTATTGGCAGATGGGGAAACTTTTTTAATTCTGAAGCTTTTGGTGCGCCAACCAATTTACCTTTAAAGTTATATATTCCCCCAGCACAACGTCCACCACAATACGCCAATTTTGACTACTTTCACCCTACTTTTCTCTATGAATCTGTTTGGAATTTGATGGTTTTTAGCATTTTAATCTTTCTGTTTTTTCGAGATTTACAAGGAAAACCTCGGTTAAAAGTGGGTACTGTATTTTTAACTTATCTGATATTTTATAGTATCGGTAGGTTTTGGATTGAGGGATTACGAACTGATAGTCTAATGTTAGGGCCGTTGCGAATCGCGCAAGTAGTTAGCTTAGTCGGAATTACTCTCGGTTTAGCTGGTTTGGCTTGGCTTTACTTGGTTAAACGTAATTTGCCTGATGTAGTTTCAGCTAATAGTAATATAGAATCAAATTCGGATAATTACTAAGCTGAATTTCGGTACGCTTCCTCTCACTTTTAAATTGCTGAATTTATCTTTACTCCCATGACTTATTGCCTTGGCATCATCACTAAATACGGGTTAGTTATGGCAGCTGACTCCCGTACTAATGCAGGAGTTGATTACATTTCTACTTACCAAAAGATTTTTGATTTTTCTCAGCCTGGGGAACGGACAATTCTATTATGTAACTCTGGTAATCTGTCAATTACTCAAGGTGTAATTACTTTGATTCGTAAAGATTTAAAAGCTAAGGAAGAATTAAATATTCATTCTTTGCCAACTATGTATGAAGTTGCTCGCTACATTGGCAACAAAATTCGGCAAATTCAAGAAATAGACCGCGATTGGCTACAAAAAGATAATATTGATTACAAATGTAGCTTTCTTTTGGGTGGTCAAATTAGAGGCGAAGATACAGAACTTTATCATATCTATAGTCAGGGTAATTTTATTCAAGCTACAGCCGAAACGCCATTTTTACAAATAGGAGAAACTAAGTACGGTAAACCTATTTTAGACCGGACTTTACATTTTGATACTCCTTTGGAAGCTTGCGCGAAATGTGCGTTGCTTTCGATTGATTCGACGATGAAATCAAATATTTCTGTTGGCCCGCCAATTAATATGATTATGTATGAAAAGGATAGTTTGGTAGTGGAGAAGAAATTACTGCTACGTTTAGGAGATCCTTACTTGGTGAAAATGCGTCAATGGTGGGAAGAGTCTTTAAGAAATGCTTTCGATCAAATGCCGAGTATTGAATGGGAGCATTATTTGCCAGAATCTCTAGAAAATGTAGAGATGGATTAATGTGCCGATCGCTCTTGAAAAATTAATCAAAAGAGCTAAAATCAACTCAGTTATACTTGGGAGCATCCTTCCCCAATGCCACGCAAAAAATCATCACCCAAAAGCAAAAAAACCTCGATCTCTGCTTCAGCACCAGCGACATTGGCGTTATCGGAACTCCATTTACAGGTTGATGCTTTAGAGCAAGATAATCAGAAGTTGATCAAACAGATTAAGAAAAAACGCACGGAATTGAATAATTTTGTTGACCAAATGCGATCGGTAGCTACGCAAATGTTTCATCGAACAGTTCCGATTATGAAAAAGCTAAACGATATCGATCGAGAAATTCATAAACTATTCGATGAAATTTTTCAGCGGAAGTTTGGCAAACAAAGTCAGCAAGATATTGAAGGAGTTTATCAAACACTTCAAAGGCAAGGATTAATCAGTCCCAAATCATCAGAATTTCAGGATATACCTGAATTAGATGAACTGTTTGCCGCAGCCAGAAAAGAAAAAGGAAATGATGATTCTTCTAATTTTTCTGATTTTTTTGCAGGTGACGAAAGGCAAGAAGAACAAATTTCCACTCCTGAAGTAGCTGTTAAGACAGAAGATTCTAAGAAAATCAGACAAACCTTTTTGAAATTAGCAGAAATCTTTCATCCTGATAAAGTGACAGATAGCGAAACGCAAATGCGTCACACGGAAATTATGAAAGAACTGAATAAAGCGTATCAAGAAGGAGATTTAGCTAAACTGCTAGAGATTGAACAACAACATTTAGCTGGCGAGGATATCGCTAATTTCTCGGAAGATGATTTAACAAGGAAATTCCAAATTTTAACTCAGCAAAATTCCTTGTTAAAAAAACAATATGACAATCTAAAACGGGAATTAAGATTAGCTAAAAATACGCCAGAGGGTTCATTAATTTCTGAATACCGACAGGCAACTAAAATGGGAATCGATCCTATAGAATTGCTGATGGAGGGAATGGAAGAAAAGGTAGAAATTATGGAAGAAATTAAGAATTTTGTAATGGAGTTTCGGGATAAGAAAATCACAATTAAAGAGTTTCTTAAAGGGCCAAGTTGCCTAGAGGAACTCAATCGGTCTATGCAAGAAAGAATGATAGAAGAATTGCTAGAAATGGGAATAATTGAGATTAAATTTTAGGCCAAAGTAAGTTTGTTGTACTCAATTCAGTGGGTGCAACAAACTTAATTGTGGTTGAATTGAATGGAGATTTTGGATGTCATGGAAAAGGGTGTTCCGGGTGGGGAAAAACTGCCGGAAATGGGTGCTGTGTAGCTAGGAAAGGCGCTGGAAACTAGGGGGATGTGGCGATCGCTAACTGCCAACCCAAGTGTCGGATCGTAACCTCGCCAACCTGCTCCCGGCAAGTAAACTTCTACCCAAGCGTGTAAATCTCTTTCTATTTGATCTAAGTCTCCTTCCTGATAACCACTCACGAACCTTGCAGCTAAACCAACAGCACGACAAACTTCCATAAATAAAACCGCAAAGTCTCGACAAGAACCAGATTTTTGTTGCCAAGTAATTCCTGCTGGTAAAGGATCACCTGTTTCTCGAATTACATATTGACAAGTTTCGTAAATTTGTTGATTCAATTTAGATAAAAACATCGTTGTTTGATGGGAACTAGCAACTAAAATCTCTTGTGCTAATTGGGTTGCTATTGGGTCGATATTTCCCAAATATTGTCTTTGCAAGTAAGGAGAAAGTTGCGTTAAAAGCGATGCTGAATAATCAATGGGTAACTTTAATGCGAAGGGTTCTAAAAGGTAATCAAAGGGATTTTCTCGGAAAGTCTCAACTTGCGAACTAACTTGAATTTTCAAATATTCTGTGGGTTCAGTAAACCAAATTTGCGATACCACATTGCCTTCTAAGTCGGAATTGTAGCAAATCCCTGTGCATTTTGGCTCCGTTTCTAAAGAAAATTCATGTATTTTTTGCTCGGCATCACTGCGGGGAATTAATCTAATTATGTGTGGTCTTAAAGTGACAGCTTGCTGATAATTGTAAGTGGTAGTATGGACAATGTAGTAAAGCATTTGGTTATTTTTAAAACTGTTGTTGTAATTCCGCAGTGCGGAATTTGGGAATTTCGGAACTCCTTTCATTAATTGGTTTGAGGGCAAAGAAGTTTTCAAAAATATCGTTGCCTACGCCATAAATTTGTTGCAATAGGTGACTGAGATATTCATGTAATCCGCTTTGAATTATATCTTCAATAGTGAGATAATCTAATTCAGAACGTAGGCGACCTAAAGAACGTTCGGCAGCATTTGTCCAATTACCTGAAGCAATTCCAGTGATGGCATGAAGCGATCGCTCTGCATGAATTATACAAAAACGGATCGATCGGGGAAACTCTCGGTCTAAAATTAAAAAATCTGCAATTCCAAACGGCGTAATTCGATGTTGATCCCGTTTCCGATACATCTCATAAGCACTCACAGATCTTAGTAAAGCTATCCACTGCAATTCATCCAAAGTACCACCTACATCTCTTACCGAAGGTAGTAACACAAAATATTTTACATCCAAAATTCGCGCCGTCTTATCTGCACGTTCTAACAATCTGCCAATTCTACCAAAATGCCATCCTTCATTATGGCTCATCGTCGCATCAGTCACTCCAGCAAATAAATGACTCGCCATTTTTACTTCCGAAAAAAACTTCTCAGGGTTAAAGGTTTTTTGCTGTTGATAAGCTTCTTGCACCATGAAGTAAAAAGAGTTGACTTGTTCCCACATTTCTGAAGAGATAATCTCCCGAATTGAACGAGCATTTTCTCTAGCTGCTCGTAAACAAGAAAGAATAGAATTAGGATATTCGCTATCAAATGTCAAAAATTGAATTACACTTTCTTCGGTAGCTGTGCCATATTTTTCCTTAAATGTTGGCAAATCTCCAGTAATTGTAATTAACGGTTCCCACTGTTGGGCAATACCTGCGGGAGAATCCAAAATTAATTTTAAGTTTACATCAATGAAACGGGCAATATTTTCTGCCCTTTCTACATAACGATTTAACCAGTAAATAGCATCAGCAACGCGACTTAACATAGTTTGGTAATTGGTAGTTGGGGGGGACTGGGGACTGGGGACTAGGGACTGGGGGAATTTAATTCACTCAAAACTCTCTCCCTAACTCAAAACTCAAAAGGGATTAACAGAGTACCCAAGTGTCTTTACTTCCGCCACCTTGGGAAGAATTTACTACTAAAGAGCCTTTTTTCAAAGCGACTCTAGTTAAACCACCGGGATGAACGTAGATGTCTTTTCCATATAAAATGTAGGGGCGTAAATCTACGTGACATCCGGTAAATTCTTTGTCTACAATTGTGGGAACTCTTGATAAGCAAATTGTGGGTTGGGCGATGTAATTTCGGGGATTTGCTTTGATTTTTTCGGCGAATTCTTGCCTTTGTTCTAGAGTGGATTGAGTTCCGATTAACATTCCATAACCGCCTGATTCGTTAGCAGCTTTGACGACTAAAGTCTCTAGATTTGCTAATACATGACTGAGGTCTTTTTCGCGCCAACAAAGATAGGTGGGAACGTTTTGTAAAATGGGGTCTTCGTGGAGATAATAATGAATCATTTCCGGTACGTAAGCGTAGATGACTTTATCATCAGCTACTCCAGTTCCTAGTGCATTTGCGATCGCCACTCTCCCCGCACGATAAACTTCCATTAATCCCGGTACACCTAAACTAGAATCTCGTCGAAAAGCTAAGGGATCGATAAAATCATCATCGATGCGCCGATACACCACATCAACTCTTTTTAAACCCTTAGTAGTTCGCATTTGTAAATAACCATCGACAACTACTAAATCCCTTCCTTCCACCAATTCTACACCCATTTGTTGCGCTAAAAAAGAATGCTCAAAATAGGCGGAATTGTAAGTCCCCGGAGTTAACACTACTACCATCGGATTTGGTAAACTTTCCGGTGCTAAATTCAACAAAGTATCTAACAAATGACTGGGGTAATCATCAACAGGTCTAATTCCCATTTTCTCGAAAACTTTGGGAAAAGCAGATTTCATTACCCGTCGATTTTCCAAAACATAAGAAATTCCCGAAGGACAGCGCAAATTATCTTCTAAAACATACCATTGTCCATCTTTATCTCTCACCAAATCCGTGCCAGTAATATGACACCAAATTCCTTGCGGTGGTTTTAATCCAAAACAAGGTTTTAAAAATCCTTTGGAAGTAGCAATTACTTCAGCAGGAATCACTCCATCATTAACAATTTTTTGCGCGTCGTAAATATCAGCAATAAAGCAATTAAGCGCATAAATGCGTTGCTTCAATCCCGCTTCTAAAACTTGCCATTCCTTAGCAGAAACAATCCGAGGAATTACATCAAAAGGAAAAATTCTTTCCGTACCTTGATTATCGCTATAAACATTAAATGTCGCTCCCAATTTCAACAAAGCTTGTTGGGCTACTTCTTGTCGTTGTAAAATCTCATCTGGTGGCAAAGAATTTATCCTTTCTATTAACGGAATCACCTCCGGGCGTGGTTGATTTTTGGTAATAAACAATTCATCGTAAAAATCCCCTGGTTCGTAATGCTCAAAATTCATAATCTATTCAGTACTTGCTTGTTAATTTTTAACTGTCTCAGCATCTTTGCGTCTTCTCCTTCCCAGTCCCCAATCCCCAGCCCCCTAATATATTCTTGCTGGTTTGTCCAACAATTCGTATATAAAGATACAATTTTGTTTAGGTTAATGTAACGTTTTGCTACTCTAAGGACATCTTGGCTAATCCACCCGCAAATGACTGACCATTTCAGCTTAAAGTCAGAAATGCCAAGAGTAGAGTATGTTAAATATGTCTTAGCTTTCTTGAACTGTTGTACCTTGCTGCTTTGGCAATTTAAGGATTTCTGGGAATGACACTGACACAAGTTTGGGGTGTACTATTAATTTTCGTCGTTTGTCCCTTGTTGGGGGGACTACCTTTAATTGCTTGGATTACTTACGCACTCACTGGACAGAATTTGGCGAGACTGGGTACAGGAAATATTGGGGTACAAGCAGCTTTTTATCACGGGGGAACTGTTGTTGGAGTTTTAGCAGTCCTTTCGGAAGCTTTTAAGGGAATTGTTGCGGTTTTGTTAGCACGGGCTTTTTTTGCACCGGAGATTTTTTCGCAAACATCAACAGGATTTTTTGGTTTTTGGCAGAAATTTTTTCAGGTATACCCATCAGAATGGGAGGTAATTGCTTTAATTGCTTTAGTATTAGGGCGTTATTGGATTGGCAAAGGTGCAGGAACTACTAATGTTGTTTGGGGTTTTGTGGTTCATGATTGGTTGGTGTCTTTTTTAGTGTTTGTTATTGGGGGAATTAGCTTTACAATTATCCGGGAAAGGAAAGCGGGGAAACTGGCTGTTTTAGTTTTACTGCCTTTGCTGGTAATTTTGTTATATCCCCAGGATAAACCGCGAATTATGGCAACGATCGCACTAGCTATAATTATCGGTTGGATCTATCAGAAACTCCCTGATGATTTAGACCTTCCTACTTCTGAGGGAAAACCGGAATCTCAAAAAATGTTTCGCTTTTTTCGAGGCGACCGATCGATGATTTCTTTAAATCAAAAACTGAATGCAGCAAAAGTTGGACAAAAAGCCGCCACTTTATCCCAATTAAAACGCTGGGGTTATGCGGTTCCTGATGGTTGGGTGTTGCTACCTGGAGACGATCCTGAAGTAATAGTTGATTCGCTGCAACCTAGTTTAGAAAAACCTTTAGTTGTGCGGTCTTCTGCTATTGGTGAAGATTCGGAAACTGCTTCAGCAGCAGGACAATATGAGACGATTTTAAATGTTAGCGATCGCACTACTCTAAGACAAGCAATTATTAGTTGTCAAACCTCTTACGATCGACCAAGTGCAATACAATATCGTTCAGACAGAAATTTGCCGGAAGCAGCAATGGCAGTGTTAATTCAAAAACAAATACGTGGTGCTTTTTCCGGTGTGGCTTTTAGTCGCGATCCGATCGCGCGATCGGGTAATGATATTATCGTCGAAGCTTTGCCTGGTAGTGCTTCTCAAGTAGTTTCAGGACAAATTACGCCAGAACAATATCGAGTGACAATTAGCGATTTAGCAACTGCACAAAACTCAGATTTATCATCGATTTCCGTCCAAGGAGAGGGAGATGTACCATTAGGATTAATTCGCCAAGTGGCAATTTTAGCTAGAGAATTAGAGAATCGTTATCACGGAATTCCCCAAGATATTGAATGGAGTTATGATGGCGATCGCTTATGGCTTTTGCAATCTCGTCCAATTACTACTTTATCCCCAATTTGGACAAGAAAAATTGCCGCAGAAGTGATTCCCGGATTGATTCGTCCGTTAACTTGGTCGATTAATCGTCCCCTAACTTGTGGCGTTTGGGGAGAAATTTTTACCATAGTTTTGGGTAATAGAGCTAAAGGTTTAGATTTTAACGAAACTGCTACTCTGCACTATTCTCGCGCTTATTTCAACGCTTCACTTTTGGGGCAAATTTTTCTCAGAATGGGTTTACCTCCTGAAAGTTTGGAGTTTCTGACTAGAGGGGCAAAATTTAGTAAACCGCCTTTAATTTCCACTCTGCGAAATGTGCCTGGTTTACTGAAATTATGGCAAAGGGAAAGAGCTTTAGAGGCGGATTTTGCAAGGGACGATCGCAAACACTTTACTCCTGGTTTAACTAAGCTAAAAAATCCCGAAACTTCTACCGATCCTGAATCTTTATTAAACCGCATAGATTTTATTCTGGCATTACAACGCAAAGCAACTTATTATAGTATCCTTGCTCCTCTGAGTTTCGCTCTTAGAAAAGCAATTCTTCGAGTACAAGATGCCAAATTAAATGCTGAAAAAACACCAGAAGTTGCTTCATTACGCAGTTTAACTGCACTCGCTATTGATGCGAAAAATGTATTAATTAATAGAGGCGTTATCCCAGAAGAAACATCCCAAATATTTGTGAATTTAATCAAAGATGAAGCAGGACAAAAAATTTTACAAAGACTCGAACAAATCTTAGAAGCTTACGGTTATTTAAGCGATGTCGCCACAGATATTGCGGTTCCAACTTGGAAAGAAGAACCCGATCATGTAAGAGAAATTTTTACCCAATTTATTATTAATCCACCGTCATCACTTTTACCAAAATATCGCAAACATCAAACTTGGCAAACAAAATTAGTCCAAAATCGGTTAAATTTAAAAGGCAGAGTTACAGAAGTATACAGTCAACTTTTAGCCGAATTAAGATGGAGTTTCTTGGATTTAGAAAAAATCTGGCTTGCATTGGGTTTACTGAAAGAACCAGGTGATATATTTTTCTTAGAATTGGCAGAAATTCGCCAAATTATTAACGATAAAGACCGAGAATTACTCAATCAATTAACTCAAATTATCGAGAAAAGACGATCGCAACTCTCCCAACATCAACAACTAGAAACAACACCATTTGTAGTATATGGAAATGAACCAGCTATCACTATTTTCAAAACAGCTTCCTTGCAACCAACAGAACTTTTACAAGGAATAGGTGCAAGTGCAGGACAAGCAGAAGGAAGAGTTAAAGTATTACGAAATTTGCAATCAGTACCGGAAATTAATCGTGAAACTATCCTCGTTGTGCCCTATACTGACTCTGGTTGGGCACCACTTTTAGCTAGAGCAGGTGGACTAATTGCTGAAGTCGGAGGACGTTTATCTCATGGTGCGATCGTCGCTCGTGAATATGGTATCCCAGCTATCATGGATATTCAAGACGCAACTCGTCTGTTGAAAGATGGTCAGCTAGTGCGAATTGACGGTCAACTCGGAACTGTGGAAATCTTATAAACTAGGTTTGAAACTTCTAATTAATCATGGCTAACGATAACATATCTTTGCAAGAATCTTTACCAGCACCTTCAGTAAGTGAGTCAAAAACAGAAACCGAATTAATCATAAAAGATCCAAATATTTTAAAGCAAGCATTATTAGAAAAAGTCAAAAGTCTGATGAATGTTCGCGGGGAAATTGCTTTACCCTGCGTTCCAGCAATGTTAGATGAATACTTACAATTAGTACAAAATTTGCTCAAAACATTAGGGCAAAACTTAAACGAAGAAAATTTCAATAATTTAAAAGAATTAATCACTAAAGGTTTAACCGAAGGATATAAACTCTCACCCCACGCACGTTTATTAGTCAGCTTTTTACCTGCGGAAGAAGCCAAAGGTTTGGCAAGTGGAGTGACAATTAACACAAAAGTTTTAGTAGAATCAGTTGCCGATAAGTATCAACAATGGCCCCAAATTCGCCAAGAACCTTTATTTGGTAGCCATCCTGATGCTAAAGTAATGAAAATTGCTGCCGAAATTGGTGAGCCAAAAACTACAACAATTTTAGATATTGGTGCGGGAACAGGTCGCAATACTATTCCTTTAGCGAAGTTAGGTTATCCAGTAGATGCGATCGAACTTACACCCGCATTTATCGAAAAATTAAATACAGAAATAAATAACCAAAATTTACCAGTAAAAGTAATTCAAGGAGATATTTTAGACCCGCTTTTAAGAATGAAAGTAGCACGTTATAAATTAGCGATCGCCTCAGAAGTATTATCCCACTTTCGTTACACCGAGCAAGTCCGCTTATTCCTTGCTAAAATGTGCGATACTTTGCGAAGTGGTGGATTACTTTTATTCAGCGCCTTTTTCGCAATTGATGATTATGAACCAGATAACTTTGTTAAAGAAATGTCCGAAGTCTCCTGGTCTTATATTATTACCAGAAAAGAACTACAAGCAGCAATGGAAGACTTACCATTAGAGCTAATTTCCGATGAATCAGTAATCGAATACGAACAAAAACACTTACCTCCAGAAGCATGGCCTCCCACCACTTGGTATGTTAACTGGGCAATGGGACGCGATTTATTTCCTATTAGTAAAAACCCACCAATGGAACTACGCTGGATACTTTTAAAAAGGATTTGAGAAAAGTGGGGAAAGCGCGAACATAGACTGCATATCCAAAACGGTTCGACAATGTACTAAAAAAAGCTGTAATTACTATGCCGTGATTCACAAAGTTGCGCGCAAAATAACTGAGCAATAATGTCCTTACGAGCCGATTCAACACATGAAATCCTGCCAATAAGCAGGCTTGTTACTAATTGCTATTTGATAGTCATAGGCCCTCTGTTTAGTCGCAGGCATTTTTCTGTTGAGATTATGACTAAACAACAAAACTTATGGCAACGTTATGCAATTCTGTTAGCAATAACAGACAACTACTTGTGGCTAGCACAGTCGGCGGCTTCATGGAGTTTAAGCACTTGTTTAGTTACGTTTGGAAAGTCTATCAAGTAGGTTAAGAGGGTGGGTTGTCAAATAAGGGTGTCTGTCTAGCAGGAAATTGGAGGGACTGGTGAGAGAGGGGTCCGACTATAAACGGTGGAGGTGCAGCAAGCTTTTAGTTTTTATTGTGCCTGTGCAGGCGATCTTGTTGAGCTAAATCTAAGAAAGATACTCTCACACATTGCATAAGTCTTCCAGCTTATTATCATTAGCCTCAATATATTTTGTTCTGGTATATCAATAATAGACTTCAGTTCCTAGCATTTACGATTCAGAAATTGGGAATGATTGATTGTATCAATCAATGCTGGGAAAAGGTTGGGAGCAAAGAATCATGTCGTACATGGCGTGAGCCTAGAACCCAGACTTTTTAAAAAGTTGGGTTATGACAAAAAAATCACCTGAAAACGGTGATTTAATGGCAAAAAGGTTTGATTGACTTGGCAAACTTTGCTAGATAAATTTATTAGGGATTGTAATTAGCATTGTAATTACGAGGACTGCGAGTGCCTACAGCTGCTCCACCCATTGCTGCTAGTAAACCTAACAAAGAACCAAATAAAAATGACCAACCAGCTTTAGCTGCATTACCTGCAATTTCACGAGTTTGTTGAGCGCTGACTCCGGGAACTTGATTAGGAACATTACCAGTGGTACGCGCTTGATTAATTACTTCTCCAGCGTTAGAAGCAGCAATTCCAAATGTACCTGCTACTCCATTTGCTATTAACCAAGAACCGATCGCTAGGGTTGCTGCCCAAAGAATTGCGCCGTTTAAAAGGGCTGTATTGCGATTCATTGGTCCGCTAGCACGGGCTGTCATCCAACCCCCTACAAATAAGCCAATTAATAAACTAATGATTGACCAAATACCAACGCCAACTCCTACATCTCCTGCGTTAGATCTGGGAGCTCCTGAGTTAGCTAAACTAGTTAAACCAATAGCAGCGCCTAAAGAGCTTAAGACTAATTGAGTTGCTAAAGCTATTAACAAACCAGAAATGATTGGACCCCATCTAACGCGATCGTGATAATCCATTACTCGATTTGTTACTACTGGTTCCACAACATCGGGTGGTCGATTTCCATAAGCCATAATTTATTCCTCCCTTCTTTTCTTTGTGATAGACTTTTAAGCCAAACAGTATGAACTAATTTAGTTACACATTAAGCTGATCCATGCTAAAGAATATCTATCAAGGGTAGGAATTGATTACTCTATCCAAAGAAGTAGGAAAGATAAGTTTATATTTACAAGAGTTTACTTAATAGTAATTGTAAATACAAGTTAGTAAACTCTTGATAATTAACAAAGTTAATTAAGAAAAATTAACTTTCAGCAAGTAGAATTTATCGCAGTTTAACGGCTGTACCGATCGCAGTAATCAACAGCAAAGACCCTTTTTGATCCACATTAATTGTACCCGTATCCACTTCTACACCAATCACCCCATTAGCACCCATACTTTGAGCGCGTCTTTGCAGTTCTGCGATCGCTTCCCGCTGACCTTTCTCAAAAATCTGCTCGTAACTGCCAGTACGCCCACCAACAATATCGCGAATTCCCGCAAAAAAATCACGTAAAGCATTAGTGCCATAAACTACTTCAGCCGTTACTATCCCTAAGTAAGCATCAATCTGAACACCTTGAATTACATCAGTTGTAGTAATAATCATTGCTTTACCTCTCAAGAGAAAAATGATATAATTAGCATTTATGGTAGTTGCCAAAATAAAAATTGATTCCTTCTCCAGGGTATCAAAATTACTCAATTTCTGATTCAATATTTTCAGGTGATGTCAATACTCTCACAATGGCAGAATCGCAGAAAAAATCTACTATGCAAAAGCAGAACTATGTGATAGTCAGTCTCTTGCTATTGGGAGGGTTAGCGGTAACAACACCGCAATTAGGACAAGCAACTGAAAACCCCCCAGTTCTAGATAATCAAAATTATGTAAAAAATGAAGTTGAACGGCTGTTGCGTGAAGCCCAATTGTTCCAACGGACAGGACTGATCGATCGCGCCTTAACCACATACCAACAAGCCGCCACATTAGATGATACAAATCCGAAAATTTATGCAGCAATAGCTTTTATTTTTGCTCAAAAGCGAAATTTTTACGAAGCGAGCGAATACTATCGTCGAGCAATAAAATTAGATAAGAAAAACCCACGATTATATTCAGCACTCGGATTTTGTCTGGGGAATTTAGGAGATAATAACGGTGCAGCCGAAGCTTACCGACGCGCTACTGAATTAGACAAAAATAATGTCAATGCTTTTATAGGATTAGCAACTATACTATTTCGTAAAAAAGATTTTTCAGGAGCAACATCAGCCTATCAACAAGTTATTGCTCTCGATCCCAGAAATTGGCAAGCTTATAGATCGATCGGAGTAATTCTAACAGAGCAAAATCGTTTACCAGAAGCCGTAGAAATTTTGCGGCGAGGTATTGCTTATACCCCCAATAATCCAAATTTGCAATTGAAATTAGGTTCTGTGTTATTGCAACAAGGCAATCAAAGAGAAGGATTAGCTGCATTACAAAGAGCAACTCAACTAGCAAAACGTGACCCTAATCTTCATTTAGAAATAGCCAATGTTTTCCGCAACAATCATCAATTGATGCCAGCTTTAGCTGCTTATCAGCGAGTGTTAACAATTCAACCTAGATCGGTAGAAGCACTTTCTGGAGTTGGCGGAATTTACTTACAACAAAAGAACCTTCCCGAAGCTATTACTGTTTATCGTCGCATCATAAGTTTAGACAAACAAAATGCCAATGCTTATTACCATTTGGGGGTGGCTTTCACTAGACAAAGAAAGATTAAAGAAGCGCTAACATTTTTTAAACAAGCCCGCAGTCTTTATTTAAACCAAGGCAGGAAAGAAAAAGTACAACTAGTTGAAGCTGTGATTAGGCAGTTACAGCCTTGAGAAGTAGAGGGGCAGGGGAGCAGGGGAGCAGGGGGGCAGGGGAGCAGGGGAGCAGGGGAGAGGGGGGGGGGGGCAGGGGGGCAGGGGAGAATAAAATTATCACCTTGTCCCCTTGTCACCTTGTCCCTTGTCCCCAGTCCCTTGCCTTTGATGCAAAATGTATTGTGCGATCGCTAAATCTACAGGTGTCGTCACCTTCAAATTCGTCTCTTCTCCCTGGACAATTCTTACAGGTAAGCGGCACTTTTCAAATAAAGCCGCATCATCGGTAACTACCCAACCTGATTTCAGTCCAGTTTCGTGGCATTGTTTTAACAGTTGAACCTCAAAACCTTGGGGTGTTTGGGCAGCCCAGAGATGGCTGCGATCGGGAGTATCTTTAATTAAACCAGTGCGATCGACAACTTTAATCGTATCCTTCACGGGCACAGCCGCAATCAAACCCTGACATTTTTGTAAAGCTTCCGCACATCTGTCCAACAAATCAGGCGTTGCCAAACATCTCGCCCCATCATGAATTAAAACATGATGAGCATTGTCGGGTAACGCTTGCAAACCGTTGTAAACTGACTCTTGGCGAGTTTTTCCCCCTTGGATGAATTGCACTGGCTTAGTCAAAGTCATTTCTTCGACTATTGCCTTTAAATCCGGCAAATCCTCCAATTGGCAAATTATCCCAATCCAGTTAATGTAGCGCGAGGCAGCGGCAGCTTGCAGAGTCCAAAAAATTAACGGTTTGCCTAACAACGTCAAGAGGAGTTTGTTTCGACTACTCCCCATCCGACGACCCATTCCGGCTGCTGGAATCAATAAATGCACGGTTTTCTCGATTTTTGCTTTACTTCTTACTATCTTCCACTAAAATGAGGTGCGGATAAGCCTATCTAAATAAATATGCGAATAGTAGCCCTTGTCCCTGGCGGGATTAGCGATCAAATACTGTTTTTCCCCACTCTTGACGACCTCAAACAAAATTACCCCAAAGCTGAAATTGATGTGGTCGTCCAACCTAAGTCAGTGGGTGCCTATCGAGTTTGTAAGTCGGTAAAAGATGTGTTTGCCTACGATTTTACAGACCGCAATAGTTTGGCAGATTGGGGCAATATCTTAGGTACGATCCGCGATCGCGAATATGATATCGCCATTTCTCTAAGTCAAACTTGGTTAACAGGTCTGTTACTCTGGTTGACTGGTATTTCTGAACGAATTGGCTTTCGTGGTCAAGGTCAACTCTTTTTCACTACTTCTGTTCCGAAAAAATCAGAACAATATGCGGCGGTAATGTACCACGATTTGCTACAAGGATTAAGCATTTCTTCTGCTTGTCCACCAGTAGAAATTAATGTACCAAAACAAGACATTCAATGGGCAGAAGCAGAACAGAAACGCTTGGGAATTTCTGATAGCGGTTATGTTTTAATTCAAGTCGATCAGGGTGAAAATTCTTACCCCTTGGAAAACTGGCGGCAAATTATTCAAGATTTTCAACAGCGTCAGCCTTCTTTGCCAGTGGTATTAATTTTAGATGCCAATAGCCAAGCTGCGATCGGTCAACTGTTACAATCTTTCCCAGATTTGAAGGTGAGTGCCCCAGAAGATTTGGGTAAACTGGCAGCCATGATTGCTGGGTCGAGTTTGTTGCTTTGTACTGACAGTGCAGCAATGCAATTAGGAGTAGCAGTACAAACTTACATCATCGCTCTATTTGGTGCTGCTGATGCCAAAAAAGTGTTACCAACTAGCGATCGCATTCTCGTCATTCAATCCCCAACTAGCAAAATAGCCGACATTTCACCAAATACTATTTTGGAAAAAGTTTGGGCAGGATAAACTAATTTGCGATCGGGGATTTTCCGTAAAGTTTTAAGTTTTTAATTTTGAGTTTTGAATTAATTAATAACTTAAAACTTAAAATTCAAAACTCATAACTCGCGTAGCGAAGGTTCGGTCGCACGCTATACAGACAAAACCTGCTTTCCCCAGGTTAGAAGTCCGCGTAGGCGGACTTTGTTTGTGTAGTCGCGCTTTTAACCGCCAAAATTTTCTCACATCCCCATGAACCAAAATTTCCCCTCCTCTCAACCAGCTGTTTTTATCGATCGCGATGGCGTACTAAATATCGAAGCAGGTTACATTCACCACGTTAACGATTTACATTTAATTCCCGGTGTCGCTAACGCAGTCCGTCGCTTAAACGATTTAGAAATTTTCTCTTGTTTAGTTTCTAATCAATCTGGCCCTGCTAGAGATTATTATCCAGTTAGTCACGTAGAAGCATTACATCAAAGATTGTGCCAACTATTGCAAGCCGAAGCAGGTGCTCATTTAAACGCTTTATATTATTGTCCCTACCTAAGTCCACCAGAAGGCGGAACCAATCCAGAATTTAGCCTTTGGAGTACCTGGCGCAAACCTAACACTGGAATGTTAGTAGCAGCAGCTTGGGAACACAACTTAGACCTGAGTCAAAGCTTTATGGTAGGCGACAAAGCAACCGATGTGGATATGGCGCATAACGCTGGTTGTTGTGGAATACTAGTTCAAACTGGTTTTGGTCGCAGCGTCTTAAGTGGCGCTTACCAACACCACACTCAACCGGATTACATTGCTACAGATTTAGCTGCTGCTGTTGCATGGATCTGCGAACAATTGGGTAAGTTATAAATATAAGTCCTAATTAAGCAATATTTCCATGAATACTACCACTGCCACCAATCCTCATAAAACTAGCCCTGTTGGTACTTGGACAATTACAGCAGCAAAAACGACAGATGAAACCCCCTATTTCGGTACAGTCCAAATACATCAGATGGGGGAAATTTATAGTATGTCTTGGTTAACTACTTTAGGTGATTATCCAGGTATTGCATTTTTTGAAAATGGCAATCTTTACGCAGCTTGTAGTGCCGATGCAGCATACGGAGTTAGCCTTTATCAGATCAATTCTGATGGCACTTTAGATGGGAAATGGGCTACTGGTTATTGTACTGGAATTGTGGAAACAGAAAAGGCTGTTGGTGGTACGCCTAATCAAGTTGCAGGTACTTATAATGTTCAGGGTACTTTCAAAAATACTAGTATTTACGAAGGTGTTCTTCAAGTTACTTCATTAGGGGAAATTTATCAGGTTTCTTGGTTGGTGGGACATGAGTATAAAGGTGTAGGTTTGCAAGTGAATGACCAATTAATTGTAGCTTGGGGTGAAGGTACTGTTTTTGGGTTACACTACCAAATTGAAGGCGATCGAGCTACTGGTAACTGGGCAATGCGTGAATCTACTACTTTAGGTACAGAAAGTTTATATCGGATTTGTTGAAATTAAATCAAAAAAGGCATCATCCATTTCGATTCCAAATGTTAATGCCATTGCTTTTAATTTGGATTTACTAGCTATACCTTGATTGTTTAACCAATCTGTTAAAACAAAGATTTTTTGGACAATAAAAAGTTCTAAAGCTTGGGGATTAAATTGAATTTCATGGCTGCGGGGATGGAATTCATGAGGAACTAGCATAGCAGTGTAACGTGCTAGTTCTCCATTTTTCCAGTTTAATAAAAAAGGTAGCCAAGGGTAAAGGGTATCTAAGCGAATAAACCACAATCTTACTTCGTCAATTTCGGAAAGTTCTCTAGGGTCTTCCTCTGGACGATCGTAATTAATTTGAAAGGTAAGTTGTTGTTCGGATGCAGCGATCGCGCCTGTTCGCACTATCTCTTCGATCGCCATTTTAGCGGGTGACAAGTCTAATTTATTTATCTGATCGGTGTTGATGGTAATAGCGATCGACATAACAATAATTCACCAGAAATATGACTCTAAAATTTATTATCTACCATTTACGATGCTCAATTATAACCTTTCTAAAACTTGTCATCTCTGGGGGTTAGGGGTTGGGGTTTCTTCCCTAAAACCTACCCCCAGTCCCCAGTCCCCAGTCCCCAGTCCCCAGTCCCCAAAATCAAGAACTCTGAGAATTAATCGTAAAATAAAAAGTCGTTCCTGCACCTAACTGCGACTCAACCCAAATTCTACCACCATGAAGTTCGACAATTTTTTGACAAATTGCTAGACCAATCCCAGTTCCAGAATACTCTTCAGAATCGTGCAACCGTTGAAAAATCTGGAAAATTCGTTCAAAAGATTGGCGATCGATCCCAATTCCATTATCCTTCACAGCAAATAAGTACTCATTTCCCCTCAATTCCACACTAATTTCAATTTTCGGTGGTTCTTCTCGACAGTACTTAATTGCATTATCAAGCAAATTTTGAAATAGTTGCACTAATTGAGAACTATCAGCTACTATCGTTGGTAAATTATCATAAACAATTGTTGCTTGATTTTTGTCGATGGTTGATTCTAAATTGCTGCAAACAATAGTTAATATATTATTCAAATCTACTGAACGAAAAGACTTTTGAGTGCGATCGACTTGGGCATACTCTAATAAATCTTCAATTAACTTTTGCATTCTTAAACAACCAGTGATTATATATTCAATAAATTGATTAGCTTGATTGTCGAGTTGATTTTTGCAGTGTTGTTCTAAAAGTTGTGCGTAAGTAGTAACAGTAGCTAAAGGTGCTTGCAGATCGTGAGAAGTAACATAAGCAAATTGTTCCAAATCAGCATTAGATTGCGCCAATTCTTGATTAGCTTTTTGCAAGGCTTGCTCTGCTTGTTGACGAATGATAATCTCTTGTTGTAGTAAGCTATTTTGCTCTTTTAGCTGTTTTTGTAATTTACGTAAACTTAAATGATTTTCAATTCTAGCCAACACTTCATCAACATGAAATGGCTTAGTAATGTAATCTAACGCTCCTAAACCAAAAGCTCTAACTTTATCTATTGTTTCATCTTTAGCACTAATAAAGATTACCGGAATTTCTCTAGTTTTTTCATCACTTTTTAGTTTTTCGCAAGTTTCATAACCATCCATTTCTGGCATCAAAATATCTAACAAAATTAAATCTGGTTGGCTGGATCTAGCGGCTTTAATTGCCATTTGTCCGCTAATTACTCCGCGAGGTTCATATCCACGTTCGCTTAACAAAGTGGATAACAGCCGTAAATTGTCCGGTTGATCGTCAACGAGTAAAATATATCCTTTATCCGTTGCTGTTTGATGGTCTTTCATTATAAATTTCTCAGTTAATTAAGTATTTTTGGTATTTCTACATCTATCTAAAATTAGCCACTGCAAAACCAGTAGAAACAGCTTTTCGTCAGCCTTTTGGTAGTAGTTTTTCTATCTTGGTGGACATCTAGATGACAATTAAGCTAAAGTGGAAATGAGTTTGTTTTAGTTGGGAAACGACCTAACCAAGCCAAGACAAGCAAGCAGAGTTGGCAATTGGCTCGTTATATTAGCATAAGTAAAGTAGAAGACATAGAGTAGATATGAGTGATTTACCCAATGAGGTAAGATCGGTAAATATGCAAAATCAAGCGACAGTAAAACCAGTTCGGTCTTTAGAAGATGCTCTAGACAAGTGTCAAGCAATGGGAATGCGCTTGAGTCGTCAGCGTCGCTTTATTTTAGAATTGCTTTGGCAAGAGCAAGAGCATTTGTCAGCCCGTGAGATTTACAATCGGTTGAACCAACAGGGCAAAGACATAGGTCATACTTCAGTTTATCAAAATTTAGAAGCTTTATCTGCCCAAGGAATTATCGAGTGTATTGAGCGATCGGACGGTCGTTTATATGGTAACATCAGCGATTCTCACAGTCATGTTAATTGTGTAGATACTAATCAGATTTTGGATGTTCATATTGAACTACCAGAAGAGATTATTAAATTGGTAGAAGCACAAACAGGCGTAAAAATCATTGATTATACGATTAACTTTTTTGGTTATCGTGAGGTTGAGTCTTCAGATTAATCGGGAACTAAGTTAACTGGGGATGGGTTTTTATTCTAAATACATTGTTTCATCGTTTTCTAAATCCATATCTTGGGGAATCATGGTGCGATCGCCGGAATCGTCAATTACTAGTAAAGTTGAGTCAGGCTGTGCTGGTTCAAAATTCACATTAGCATTAGTAGTGATGTTGCGTCGCACTCCTGTATCTAAGTTAGCTAAAGCTAGTTGACAGGCACGATATTGTTCAATAGAGAACAAAGCACCACTTTTTTCCGCTAAATCTTGAGTTTCTAGCTCCATTTTGGCATCAAAGACGCAAGCATTAGTTAAACTTGCCAAATTCAGATTTGCACCTAACAAATTTGCGCCTGTGAGATTTGCGCCTGTGAGATTTGCTGCCGAAAGATTTGCGCCACTGAGATTTGCACCTGTAAGATTTGCCCAAGATAAATTAGCTTCTTGTAAGTTAGCTTCGGATAAGTCTGCGCCGACTAATTCGGCAGCAAAAAAGTTAGCTTTCCAAAAGTTTGTTTCGGAGAGCATGGCTTTTTGCAGGCAAGCTCCAGATAGATTAAGTAACATTAAGTTATGGCGCGATCGCTCCCAAAATGCGATCGGAGATAATACCGAAGTCCTACCAATTAAAGCGAGTAATTGATCGGGATCGAACTCTTCAGGAATTTGGGGATCTCCACAAGGCCAAAATGGGACTTGTCCTTCTCTTTGACAGACAGATAATAAAAGAAATACATTCAGACCCACAGCCGCATCAATTTGTAGGACATTTAAAGTATTACCTAAAGATTGAAAATAAGCGCGAGCATTGTGAGCGATACCTTCATCTAACCAGCGACCGCGACTATAGGAACGGTAGAAATTATAAAGACGTTCTGTAAGTACTTGAAAAGAGAAAGCTTCGGGATTACGAGCTTCTTCTCGGCGTAAACGTTCCCCAATCAATTCTTCTATTTCGGTGCTGAGAATACCGAAACCTAATAGTTTGTAAAGATGTTGAGCGACGCTAACGGGTGAATTAATAGCATAAATAGTTTCTCCATAAGCATCGGCAACTTTTTGGGTCAACAATTTTAACTGTTGAGCGATCGCTTCTCCACAAAGATATTCACCTAATCTAGGATGGGAAAATTCCACCGAAATTTCTTCTGATTCGGAATCTGAATTTATCGCTAATTGCGAATTAAAATAGCGAAAATAAAAGGGCGGTAATCGATAATTAGGTAGTAAATAATTCGAGAAATTAGAATTATTTTCTCCTTCTAGATTTTCAGCAATTTTGGTTTTTAATTCCCCGGTTACTGGATGAGAGGAACGACCAGTTTGGAGCAAAGTTAAAGCACCTGTTTGCATTAGTTGACGCAGTTCTTCAGGCGTGCGACCTTGAAGTAAATTAGCGATCGCTTCTGGAGAACGATAACTACTAAACAAACTATCTCCAGCGTGGAGTACTCGCTCTCCTGGGGACATTCCATCGGGAGATTCACCTAATAACCAACGACAAAGGCGATCGTAAATTTCAAACCGTAATTGAGAAAGCCTACCCATTGGCAACAAACTTTCATCAATCCTGCTACTGCGATAGAGAATTGCTACTAAAAACAAATTTAAACGTTGATGTACTAATGTCGCAAAAACTTTGCTCTCCGGGCGAAACTGAAATACTCCATTTTGCTTTAAGAAACTAAAGAAAGATTGAGCTAATGATTTAGATTGCAATTTAGACCAACGCTTAAACCATTCTTTCAGCTGTTCTTGTTCTAAAGGACTAATTGCCACCCGTTCAAAAGAAACAGGCAAACTATGAGCTAAGTTGCTGAGAATTGAAGAGTGACAAGTAATAAAAATTTTGTGGCGAGAGCGTCCAGAAGCACTCGCAAATTGTTTTTGAAAATCCTGCACTTGGTCAAAAAATGCTGAAAATTGCCGTTCGATAGCAGGGGAAGTTGGTAACTCATCCAAGCCATCTAAAATTAATAAACAAGGGGGATTTTGTGGCGAAAGCCAACCATCAGCATTAGTAAACTTAGCTAAAGGAAAAGCGCTATCCAAAGTTTGCGCTAAATTTTTTCCTAAAGTAGCATCGCGCAATCGAATTAAAATTGGCATCCAAGAAGGATAAATTTCTTGAGCAATTTTTGCCGCCCAAATTTGACAGAAACTTGTTTTCCCCGTCCCACTTTCACCTTCAATAATGGCAACGCTATCTAAATTAGACAGCTGATTCATTGCCCAATCCATTAAATCAACAGTTGCGCCAGAATGAGCGGAAGGATTAAAATTATTTCTTCCTATGGCGTAGTGCAACTTAGTTTCTAATTCTGCGTCTACTGGTGTTGCTTTAGGATTAACAAAAATATCTTTTAGGGCAAAGAGTTCTCCTAATAAAGGTTCTGATAAAATTTTTAGCAGACTGGCTCGGTAGTTTTCTCGCTGGAGATCGATCGGGGCGGGAACAACTGGACTGACAGGAGGAATTGCCGAAAATGTATTATCTGGGGCGAGGAGTTCTAATTCTTCGCTGTCAGCAATAATACTGCTTTCAAAGGTATTCGATAAATTACCTAAACGGACAAATCTTTGTAATTGCGCCAAAGGTAAAGGGTTTTCGGCAATTACTGTGAGCAAATGTCCGGGAAGTGCGTGAATTAAACGTTGAGTGAGGAGTTTAGCGGGTGTTTCTTCTAATCCATTGCTGACAAACCAAGCGATCGCTAAATTATTCATTTGCTGTACCAAAAAAGACTCTCCAATTAAGGAAAGTGCTTGTTCCGCTTGGGTATCCGTCAATCTTCCCGGACGCAGAGTTTTAATTAAAGCTTGTAACTGAGGATCGGATAAAGTAGATAATCTGGTATTGTCTCCCGCTGCGGTAATGGGAACGCTGGCTCTGTCTAACCAAGGTCTTTTGAAGATATTTTCTTGCTCTAAAATTTTCTGAAAAGAGTTAATATAAGCAATTTGGAAAGCCAGCCATGTGCCCTCATTACGCTTGAGTGCGCGTTTGCGGCTCCAAATTCGCAGTAATTGAACGCTCAACGCAGAAATTGGCTCAATCTGTTGCCAAACAATAGTTAAGGGTTGTTCCAGAAGTTCTGTTAAAGGACTAATATCAAAAGGCGCGAGGCTTTTTACCTCCATATCCTGCACCATGCGAAAAGCAATACCTGCGGTTTGCGCTTCTGGAGTTTGCAGTTGAGAAAGTTCAATATTATGTTCTGTCAGCCAGTAACGAATGCTAAAGCTCATCCAACTCCTACGCCTACTCAGAAACTGTTGGCTATGGTTAACTTTATAGATGAGGTATCTTTTTCCAAGATAAAAGCTAACCATAGAACCATTTAAGATGTTAGAAGCCTGGAGTCTCAAACAGAATCCAGACAGAACTCTGAAACGAAGAATGGGAGAAGTGCCAATATGAGATGCAATGTCTCTAAATTCTCTCAATCCATCGCCCTATCCAGTTTAGCCTTTAGCCTTGGGAAAATGACAATTAAAGCATTATCATTATGAGCGAACTGGCAAATCCTGACCCGACATCACCCGATCGTCCAATTAAATTAATTTTGGTAGATGATGAGCCAGTCTTTCGGGCCGGACTGCGCGTAGTTGTAGAACGGTTTCCCGATTTACAAGTAGTTGCAGAAGCTCAGTCGGAAACTGATTTACGGGAAGTTTTGGCGAGTGGGGACACTTCAGTTGATTTAGTCATTTTAGATCTGGAGTTGGGTCGATCGCTACCCCCTGGACAATCTGGACTAGAACTTTGTCAACGATTAAAAACTTTGTACCCTCAGTTACCAATTTTGTTACTCAGTTCGTTTCCAGAACCTTTGTTATTGGAAGCCGCCCGACAAGTGGGCGTGAAAGGTTTTTGTTTCAAGGGAGTAGATGTTTCTGAGTTAGTCAATGCGATTCGCTTGGTAGCCAGGGGTGGAAGTTATGGTTATTTGTCTCCTACTATCGGGCAAGAACCTAGCGTCCAGGCTTCTGAGACGAAAATTAGCTCAAAACTGGGTTTAGTCACTAGTTGGTTTGAGAGGATGCGCCTGTCTGGAACCCGACAAATTGAAGCGGCTTTGGCTGAAGTCAACGAAGAGTTAAAAGATTCTCGCTTGTCGGTTTTGGATCGGGCAATTTTGGCGGGGAGGCGACGAGAGTTATTGGCAGCAAGGCGGTTAGTAAATCGGTTGTTAGCGCCTAAACTACCAGCTACCCCAGCAACGCAGCCAATGAGAAGTCAGGGGGTAGCGTCACAGCCTAGTCGGGAACGGCGGGAACCAAATTCGGCAATAGTGCGGCGAGAGATCGGTTTGTCGGTGGGGCGATCGCAAATTTTTGAAAACGCTTTTGCCAAAATCCAATATGGGTTAAAAAATCTCTCTGGTTCTCCTTTGGAACTTGACATTTTTCGCGAAGAAAAACGGCGGGAATTACTTAATGTTATCTTGCACCAATTGGAAGATATTGTTGATGAATTAAGGTTTTCCCAAGTTCAACTTAGTCAATTACCAGAGAAACGTTTAGTAATTTTGCTGGATTTGTGGCGCTTGTCGGTGACAGAGTTTTTTGGGAAATACTACACGCTACAACTGAGAAATCAAGATTTAGAAGTTGTACAAGTAATTTTGCAAGATGCGGAAGTAGTAGAGTTAGAAATTTTGTCAAAAATTCCCCAGGTAGGTGAGTTATTAGCCCATTTGCTCTTTGATATCCCTTTAATAATTGATGGTATTCCCTATGCAGTGGGAACAGTAGAAGCAATGGTAAGAGCCGAATTGTTATTGCAAAATACAATAATTCAAGTAGCAAATGCAGTTATCCAACCTCTGTTAAATCATTTAGCTGATGTGGAAGAAGTCAAGCAAAGTTTTTATGACTACCGATTAGTTTCGACGAGGCAAATTGAAAAGTTTAGAAATGAATTGTCTTGGAAATATCGAGTGGAAAAATATATAAGTGAGCCAAAGGCAATTTTTGAAAGTCGCTATAATCTGTTAGTTTTGGATGGTTATGGCATCATTAAAGTTTTTATTTATGCGCCTCGTAATTATGAGTTGCAGGAACTTGCGGGAATACCTTATGCGGTGACTTTAACATTAGAAGCTAGAGATGCGATCGCCCCCCGCGTGCAATCGGTTGTTTCTTTAGTTGGTAGAGGTACAATTTATATTTTAACCCAAGTAGTTGGCAGAGGTATCGGTTTGATTGCTAGGGGTATTCTTCAAGGAATTGGTAATGCTTGGGATGAGACAAAGTTTCGTAGAAATGGCGATCGAGGAAAGTAGGCTGACTATTTTTTCAATTCAAATTGAATAAAAACCTACCTAAATAATTGTTGAATTTCTCGCCAAATTAAAAGGAATATTTCTTCAATGAAGAACATGGTGCGATCGACTATCTCTAAAGCTTGTTCTAAAGGATGTTTAATATAACTTGTGGAAGTAGCTTGAATTTCTATACAATCTGAGTTATTATATTCATAATCCTGCTGTTTTTGTAGGTTATTTCTAGTAGTTGTTAAGGAACTTTCAGGAGTTGAAGCAACAGATTCACTTGGAAAATCAGGACTAAAGATAATTGTTTCAGTTAAGTTATTAGCAGTAGTTTTCTTTTGAATAATTACTTTGGAAGTTGGCGATCGAAGTTCCCATTGTTCCAGTTTTGTTTCCAGGGGTAAAGATTCGGAAAATAAGTCTTCCTCTGTCAACCAAAAATCAGTATCGCCCGGTTCTAAATTAAGATTATTAGTATTAACGAGGGTATTTTCTGTTGTTCTAGCACCGAAAAAGTATTCAAAGGCAGCTTTAATTAAAACTTCTATTTTTAATTTTAGATCGGGCGAGTAGTTCGTTTCTTCTGTGAGTGAATCTTGCAACCGAGCTTTAAATAATTGATTGAACTCTTGAGAACGACGTGCTAAAAAATTGGGGACGTTAGCGACAGCTAAACTGCTTGTTTCTATGACGGCGATCGCGCGATCGACTTTTACCAACAAAGATGTATCATTAACTTCGGGTACTTCTACGGATTCTATACCCAATTGATTTTGAGTTCTAAAATTTAACTCTTGCTGACGTTCTTTTAACTCTTGAGTTTTTTGTTTTAACTGCTGCGTTCTGTATTGTAACTCCCGATTTTTTACCTCTTGATGCAATTGTAAAGTCTCTTCTTGAAACAGATTAATTGCACCAGCGACTTTTCCCCTTTGCATCCAAGCCATCAAATTTTGAAAAAGGCGAATTGGCGGTAAAGCATTTTCACCCCTTCCCGGCGGGGGTAAATACATTGTCGGACGCAAAGCATTCTGCACTAAACGTTGATGATGCCAATATTGAGCTAATTCTAAACTAATCTGTTTTTTCAGCTGTTGTTGCTGTTGTCGATCGAGAATATCTAAAATTTGATTTTGCCGATCGATTAATACTAAATGCCGATTTTCTGGTAAAGTAGCTATTCCCTGAATTTCCTGACCATTCAAGCTAGGATTTTCAACCGTTAAAACCTCACTTTTCTCATTACTTACTACCAATTCAGCATCAGAGAGATTCCCAGGTAAAGCGAAAGATTGAACAGTCTCCAATACTTTTTGAATTGGTGTATCAGCGGGGAGAGATTGTAAATTTAGTTGCGGAGTAGTTAAGCCTTGCCAAAAATGTTGTAATTGCTTGCCAGCTAATCTAGCAGATTGAAATAAAAGGTAAATTGGATAAACGAGAATCTGCACCCCCCAGACAGTTGCTACTGTTACCTGTCTAGTAGCACGTTCCGCACGATCTATCCAACGGCGGGTTTGTCGTGATACAAAATTAAATAACCTACTACGATAGCGACCAGCGGAAGATGGCATAGTACGATCACTAGAATTGCGGGATGAGAAACTTCAAAGAAGAGGTTTACTGTTGAACTATTTCCTGTTTAATCTAAAGTATACAGGTTTTGGGGATTGATATCGCTAACTTTTTGCTTTTACCTAGAAATTTTAAGTTAAATTTTACTCAAAGGATGATTGGGATGGAAGATAAGATGGTTAATCAGCAAACTAATTTTGCCAATATTTCTGATTCTCAATCTCAAAGCGAACAGATATTAGTAGCAATAGAAAAGTTACGGCAACTATCACAGGTAGATATTATATCTAATTGGCGGTATTCGCCTACAGAAATTAATTTATCTGATTTAGAAAACTCTAATTTTTGGGAAAATGCGCCTACCGTTGAATTAAATTCTAAAGGTTATGTAATTTGGGAAGCGGGACAAAAGGTTTTGTGGCTGGCGCAAAAATTGGTGATTCCTGAAAGTTTAGCTGGCTATCCTTTAGCAGGATTATCATTACGATTAGCATTAACTTGGTGGGCGGAAGATGTGCAAATTTTTGTCAACCAAAATTTGGTGCAGTCGGGAGATTTATTGGATTACTTTACTAGAGTTTTGTTGAGTAATTCAGTCAATCCAGGTGAAGAAATTATTGTAGCTTTGCGGTTAGTCAGTCCCGGACATGACCGAGGAGCATTAATGCGTGCTGCTTGCGTTTATGAATCGACCCAAACCCAAAATTTAGAGCCAGGTTTTATTGCTGATGAGTTGGCGATCGTCCTGAAAAATTGCGAAACTTTTGCCAGAGATAAGATAAAAGTTTTAGCAAATACGATTTCCCAGATTGATTGGTCGGCACTGCCAAACAAAGAAAAGTTTGATGATTCCCTGGCATTTTTGCGAGAAAGTTTAAAGTCACAAATTCCCGATCGGCAAACTAAAATTTCCCTATTAGGTCATGCTCATTTAGATATGGCATGGTTATGGCCTGTAAGTGAAACTTGGTTAGCGGCGCAAAGAACTTTTACCTCAGTTATAAATTTACAAAAAGACTTTCCCGATTTAATTTTCTGTCACACTTCGCCAGCTTTATACGCTTGGATAGAAATCAATCATCCTGACTTATTTGCTGACATTAAAAAGCAGATAGAAGCAGGGGTTTGGGAAGTAATGGGCGGGATGTGGATTGAACCGGATTTAAATTTGATTTCCGGGGAATCAATTGTGCGGCAAATCCTTTACGGACAGCTTTATTTTCAACAGAAGTTTGGGCAATTGAGCAAAGTCGCTTGGGTACCAGATAGTTTTGGTTTCTGCGCGACTTTACCCCAATTTTTAAAACTTGGAGGAATTGAATATTTTGTCACGCAAAAATTGACTTGGAACGATACAACTAACTTTCCTTATGGTGCTTTTTGGTGGCAATCTCCTGATGGTACAAGAGTTTTTAGTTTTATGTCTGCTTTAATTGGCGAGGGAATTGAACCGATTAAAATGGCAAATTATGCGGTTGATTGGGAGATTAAAACTGGGGTAAAAAATGCCCTTTGGCTACCGGGCGTAGGCGATCATGGAGGAGGGCCAACTCGTGATATGTTGGAAACAGCAAAGCGATGGCAAAAGTCGCCGTTTTTTCCGCAGTTAGAGTTCCAGAAATCCGAAAGTTATTTAGAGAATTTGCGCGAACAGTTACAACAAGAATCCCAATCAATTCCTTACTCATCAATCCCGGTTTGGCAAGATGAATTGTATTTGGAATTTCACCGAGGTTGCTACACAACTCACGCGGATCAAAAGCGATCGAACCGTCGATGCGAGGGGTTGTTGTACGAAGCTGAGTTATGGGCAAGTTTGGCAAGTTTAATTACTGGGGCGGTTTATCCGAAAGCGGAATTAGAAAATGCTTGGAAGCAGGCTTTGTTCAATCAATTTCACGATATTTTACCGGGAACTTCGATTAACCAAGTGTTTGTAGAGGCGAATCAATCTTGGCAGGAAGTGGAGCGAATAGCCGGGGGAATTTTGGAGAATGCTTGGGGAGCGATCGCATCTCAAATCAAATTCCCCGAACCTCCAAAACCTGGAGCTTTACCGATCGTCGTATTTAACTCGCTCAATTGGGAGCGTTCGGAAGTCGTCACCGTTACTTTACCGAGTTCTGAGACGCTGTGGCAGGTTTGCGACTTGGAGGGAACGCCCCTTCCCAGCCAAAATATTGGCACCGAAAATGAGCAAAAAAGGCTAATTTTTGTCGCACATGATCTGCCGTCTGTGGGTTATCGTGGCTTTTGGTTATGTCCTCAGCAAGCTGGAACGCTTGATATTGCGTTAGTTGAGGGAGAAAATTCGGCATTAAGCAATAAAATGTGCAATCATACTATATATATATCAGAAAATGAGGAGCTTAGTCAAAAAGACATTTTGGGAGCAAAAGATAGGGTTTTAGAAAATGAATTTCTCCGGGTAGAAGTGAGTGAGGAAACGGGAAATTTGACGAGAGTTTTTGACAAAGTTAATCAGAGGGAAGTGTTGCGAGAAGGAGAAGGAAATCAACTGCAAGCTTTCCAAGACAGCGGACAATATTGGGATGCTTGGAATATCGATCCGAACTATGGAAAAAATCCGTTACCGTCAGCCCAATTGCGATCGATTGAATGGATAGAAAAGGGAGAGATTAGAAAAAGGTTGCGGGTAATCAGAAAAATTGGGAAATCGGAGTTTGTTCAGGATTATGTGTTGGAAGTGCGATCGCCAATTTTAAAAATCAGTACCAAAGTAGACTGGCAAGAAAGGCAAGTTTTAGTTAAAGCAGCATTTCCCATGAATGTAACAGCAGAAATGGCGACTTACGAGATAGCTTGCGGTGCGATTCAAAGAAGAACCAAACCCCAAGAACCAAGAGAAACAGCAAAATGGGAAGTTCCGGCTTTACGCTGGGCAGATTTAACAGAAAATGACTACGGCGTGAGTTTATTGAATGATTGTAAATACGGCTATGATAGCCAACCAAATCAACTGCGATTAACACTTTTAAGAAGTCCAAATTGGCCTGACCCGGAAGCAGACAAAGGCGAACATGAATTTACTTATGCCCTTTATCCGCATCGGGGAAATTGGAAAAGGGCGCAAACAGTTCGGCGCGGTTACGAATTAAATTTACCTTTACAAGTAATGGTGCTAAACTCTATAAAAGAAAATCCGAATCCAACTTTACCTGCGATCGGTCAATTGTTAGATTTAAACAGTGAAAACTTAATTTTGATGGCGGTGAAACAGGCGGAAGGAAACTCGAACCAATGGGTAATGCGCTGTTATGAATGTCACGGGGAAACAGCAGAATTAAAATTGCAAAGTGACTTAGTGGAGATAGTGCGATCGCTAGATTTATTAGAAAGACAGATTGACTCCCCGGAGAAGTTAGCTGATGGAGAAACTTGGGAAATTTCCCCTTGGAAAATCGCCAGTTTTGCGATCGTAAAAGTAGAAGGGAATAAGAAATGTAAAATCTAGAAAACAAATCAAAAAAATTTATCTACATCTGCGTTCATCTGCGTTCATCTGCGGTTTATCTGCGTTAAAAAAAAGAACTTGCATCCTAACTAGAGATATCAGTGAATCATCTGTGTGAGGTCGTGATAAAATTATTTAGATTTGTAGGAATAGTAGAGATCGAGAAATGAGTAAAAAGGCTAGGGGAAGCATGGGCGATAAAAGCTTAGTGAAGAAAGTGGTGGGATTAGCGATCGTACTTTCCCTAATCATCACCACTTTCGTGGTTGCACCCGCCAATGCTGCAACTAATGCAGAATTCAAAATTCATTGCATGAATCGTGTAATGTATTACGGAAACCTTCGCCGTTCTGAAATTAGCGAAACTGCGGCAAGTAACGCTTGTCAAAATGCGACAACTGCTCCAGAAAGTAGCTACATTAGTAACTGTATGAACGACTTAATGTACAAATCAAATTCTGTAATTAGAGAGAGAATGAATGCCAATGCTGTTGCTTCAGTTTGCCAAAAAGCGACTACCCCAATTATGGTACAAAAAGTTAGTAAATGTATGAAAGATAATATGTATGATGCTAATGGTCATTTAAGAAGAAGCGCCAATGCTAATAGAGCAGCAAAACAATGTACATTTTCTTAAAATTGAAGGTAAATTGCGTTAAAAACTGCTTCGCCCCCACACGAAAAACCTAATAAATCCAAAAATAAGCAATTACCAAAGTCAAAGGCAAACCAAAGCGAAAATGTTCACCAAAAGATAACCGATAACCTTGCTTATTACCCAACTTGAGAGAACGGGCAAATTCTAAATAACTAATCTCGGAAAAAGAACCAACAAAATATTTTAAGTATTTCCACTCAAAGTCGCCACCGAACCTAAATTGCCCTTAAACAAAAAAAGGAAGTGGATTAATTGATAAAGTCCGACATAAACTAATAGTTAAAGGAGTTAAAAGAATCGCAGTTTCTCATCAGGTAGTGAATAGCTGATTTTAACAATTACCCACTACCCACTACCCACTAAGCTGTTACGCATTTAAATCACTTATTAAGATTGCAGGGGAGCAGGGGGGCAGGGGGGCAGGGGAGAGAATTAGACGAATTTTCTTCTGTTTCCAAACAATCCAATTTAAATGCGGAACAGCTACCCACTACCTAATTACTTCTCGAAACTGATTAACAACTTTATCTAAAGCAACTGAATGGGAAGCTTTAAATAAAATTCGATCGCCCGATTGCACTAATTCCTTTAATCGATCTACAATTGCTTGGTGATTAGTAAAACACTCAGAAGGAATACCCACCGCACCATGAGCAATTTCTGCTGTTTCTGGTTCATCCACCAAAATCAACAATCGATCTAAGTTTAATTGCTTGACTTTCTCGCCAACTTGATAATGTAATTGTGCCGATCGATCTCCCAATTCCTTCATCGTTCCCAAAACAGCAATATGCCTTTTTCCCGGTGTTTGGGCTAATAAATCCAACGCCGCCACCATTGATTCTAAACCTGCATTATAAGTCTCATCTAAAATCACTAAATCATTAGGTAAATCGTAACGTTTCGCCCTACCTTCCGGTAATTGTACCGCCAAACCTTGACTAAATTGAGTCAAATCAATTCCCAAAACTTTTGCCACCGCCAAAGCAGCTAAATAATTTTGAGCATTATGACGACCTAATAAAGGTAAAGGTAATTTTACTCCCTCCACCATCATAGTTTGCGAATCAATTAACTTCCCTTGCAAATCCCCCTTTTCCAAACCGTAAGTTACCGTTTTTCCTTGCCACAATCTTTCCGCCGTTGCCATTAATAAATGATTATCTGCATTCAAAATCGCCACACTATCTTTAGGCATTTCTACCAATAATTCACATTTAGCTTCTGCGATCGCTTCCTCAGAACCCAACCTTCCGATATGCGCCGTTCCTACATTAGTAATTACACTGATGCTAGGTTGTGCTATTTTTGACAATAAACTAATCTCCCCCCGCCCCCGCATCGCCATTTCAATCACCGCAAAATCATCTTCTAAACTCACTGTCAATAAAGTTTTTGGTACGCCAATTTCGTTATTATAATTTGCCTGAGTTTTTCGTACTTTTCCCTGAGTTGCCAATACCGCCCCGATCAATTCCTTAGTAGTAGTTTTACCGAATGAACCTGTAACAGCAATTACCGGAATAGTCAACTGATTGCGCCACCATTTAGCGATCGCCTGATAAGCTTCTAAAGTATCTTTAACAACTAATTGTGGTATCCCTTTTCCCAGCTGAGTACCCAGGTATTTCTCTGTCACCACCGCCACAGCACCCTTATCTACAGCCGTTTGTACAAATTCATGCCCATCAAAATTACTACCCCGCAAAGCAACAAACAAATCTCCATACTGAATACTACGAGTATCTGTAGAAACACCATTTATTAAGTAACTATTCTCCGAACCAGCAAAACCTCTTGGTGTAGTAATTAAAACCTCAGATAATTGAGATATACTAATTGAGAAGGGCATGGTAAAAAATCAAACCTCTCTAAAATGTGAATCATAGCCCGTAAATTAACAGAATCTTTAAATAAAATCCAGCTTTTTTCTCAATGTCTTTACTAAAAAGCTGGGTAAGAGTGCTTTGTTTATGTCATCTTAAGTAATGAAATATTTTTCGGGTCATAAAAAACACAAAGGGTAATGACCCCTTGACAGAGTGGACTTTACTTGGAAACCTTTTAAATGTGAAGAATTCGTAAATTAATTTCTGGGTAGAACTCTATGAAACAGTACAGAACAATCAGCCTAACTTAGAGTGATTTACATCACTGGGACTCTTTATAGAGTCTGGCTAGGATCGAAACAAATTATGGAAGGAAATCAAGGGAACTTAAACTTACGGAGCAATGACAGTAAGCATCTACTTTACTCCGAGTGTGCTAAAATTTGGCACTGTGAAACGATCGCACGGATGATTTCCACTCGGAAAACAGGAAATGACTAGTTGATAGGTCATCCCCTTCCACAATGCTTTTTAAAATCTTCATTAAGAGAGATTAATACTTTACGAAAAAGTAGTAATCAGGAAACTAAAACTGTCGTTGCTCGAAAGATATGCCCCCTCAGAAAAGAAAGGGAAAAAAAGTGACTACTTACGAACCGTATACACGCCAGTCCTCTCCGGCGGAACAAAAGTTATACCAACATTGGCTGAAATTAGTACAAGTCGAGCCACCAAACCGCCTCATTGAACGCTTTAAACTTTTGTTCATTGAAGGTGGAACTTATCCTGAAGCAGAAATAATGCAGGCGTTGGATGAGATTGTCAGTTCAAAATACGCCGAGGCACAATTTAAATTTGTACTGAATCGATGTTGCCATATTTTAATAAACCGTTGGCAAATTCATCCACAGCAGCGATCGGCAATTCCCCAACTGATGGGCTGCTTTGAAATTCAGCCTTCTTATCTCGATCGCTCCTTACGCTACAAAGCAGTTAGACGCTTGCGGGAACTAATTAAAAACTTCCTCAAGACGGAACAATACGCCACCCTGCAACGGTTATCCCAAGCAGTCAGTAAAACAGTAGCGCAAAAAATCGAAATCAGAAACACACCCTTAGTCCAGTTAATTAATCGCTACCCTTACTTATACGAGCATTGTTTACTCAGTGAGGATAGCACTTATGAAGACCAACAAGCGATCGGGAGAATGCGAAGCGAAGCACAAAGAAATTATGAAATTGAATTATCGCAATACATCACTCATCAAGTGCGACAAATTCAAATAGCACGCCTGCGACCGGAACAACCTCCCAAACAAATTATTCGCACAATTAACAACCCGACTTTGCTTAACGATCGAGAACTATTTTTTGCAGTCAAACAATATGTTGGCAAAGTTGAAGGTGCCTATAGCTACCATGATTTAGCTCATAGTTTCATCACTCATACTAACAAAACTACTTCTTATAAAGACTTTAAAAAACACCTCTATGCTTATCTAACATCTTCTATAGACCCAAGCTATGGCAAGCGTCAGTTTAATCAGCAATTATATACTTATCTCCAAAATACTCTGCCCCATAATGATTCCCAACCAGTCAGTGAATTTTTAATCATTAGAACCTGTAGCAACTTATTAAACTTTTTGGTAGTTAACAATCATAAACAACCCCAACATTTTCTATTTATTGATTTGATTGCTAATTTAGGCACTACCAAAACAGTGGGTCTACTACTAAAACTTGTATTAATCAGCCGGAAAGTTAAACCTTACTTAGAAAAGCGGTTTTCAATTTTATTTAATCACTATGAATCAAGTATTGGCGATGCAGTAATGTGGCTGATTCAATGTTTAGAAAATTTGAATATTGCCTTGAGCATCCACTTTGGGGGGGTAGACCTTTCTTTTCTAAGTCGATTGAGATGAGCATGGCTGTAAACTCTGCTCTCCTTCATATCTAAAGAAATCATGTTAAAGTACTAGTCGTGAATCAAGTTTGGTAGTAGGCTTTGTTCTTTGTTGCAGAGTATCAGCTTCTGTTTTGGCGGGCTTTTCTCCGAAACCAGGTTCCTGAATTGATTGCATCAGGAGATCTTGCCCTGCCGATTTATCAGTTCTCCAGGTGAACCTAATTAAATTTTCGGCAAAAACCCAAACCGATCGCACCAAGTAGTACCAATCGTAAATACAGGGAGAAGAAAAAATGACCCAAGTCCTCTTAGGTGAAAATGAAGGATTAGAGTCCGCGCTACGTCGATTTAAGCGTCAAGTTTCTCGCGCCGGGATCTTGGCTGATGTCAAAAATCATCGCCATTTTGAAACACCTTTAGAAAAACGCAAACGCAAAGCAGTCGCAGCACGGCGGAAAAGAAGAATGCGTTAAAAGGAAAAGTTTTGAGTAGGGGCAATTCATGAATTGCCCGTACAGAGTTTTCTTGCCCCTAGAACCCCTGGAACTCCCTCAAGAGTGGGAAGTTTCTGCTACAATTTGACGGTTATTGTAGAGATTCATTGCCTTTTCTACTCCCTGTTTCAAACTTAGTTCTACTGCGTCGGCAACTAGTTGAATAACTTCCGACATTAACCCAGTTTCGCTACTAGAAAAACGTCCTAAAACGTGAGAAATCGGGTCTTTGTCTTCTGTGGGAGTTGGTGGTTTACCAATACCGACTCGCAAGCGGGGGAATTTATCTGTGTTTAGGTGGGCGATCGCTGATTTCATCCCATTATGACCACCAGCCGAACCAGACAACCGCAACCTAATCTTCCCCAAAGGTAAATCCATATCATCATAAATCACCAACACCGACTCTGGAGACAGTTTGTACCAATCCGTCACAGCCCGAATCGACTGTCCAGAAAGATTCATATAAGTTAGTGGCTTAAGTAACCGGATTTTTCCTGTTGAGACAGCCAAACCCTCACCAAACAACCCTTGAAACTTGCGATTTTCCGACAAAGTAATTTGCCAACGCTGCGCCAAAGCATCCACCGCCATAAAGCCAATGTTATGCCGCGTTTGTTCATACTTCGTACCCGGATTTCCTAAACCAACAATTAGTTGTGGAATCACGAGAGTAGGTGAATCGGCTGCCGAACTCATAAATGTAAAATACCTTAACTTTTTTGCGTTGTTTCCGAGTTAGCCTTACTCACTTCCTCAGACTTAGCTGGTGCTGCTGACTTCATCGCCGCTTCTAACTGTTGAGCTTCTCGTTGAAACTCCGTTTCAAACTCCTTAGAAGCTTCTTGAAAACCGCGAATCGCTTTACCAAAGCTGCGACCGATTTCTGGTAACTTTTTCGGGCCAAAAACCAATAACGCCACTACTAGAATCACTGCCATTTCCGGCAATCCAACCCCAAATATATTCAAACCTTTACCCTCTCTAACTGCCTCAAATAATTTATAACACTTTGATTTTGTTCCCGCTTGAACAAAAAAACCCGGTCAAGCCGGGAAAGCTGAAAAATTTATCTCACCTCGATCCTAAAAATTACCTACCAAGACTTCTCCAATCTACATTAAAGCTTTCTAGAATCAGCGATGAGTTATAGATTTGCAGAATAATCAACAGAAAAACGAAGAACAGTACCATGAAAACTGCCATTACTGGGGTCGTTCCCCAACCGGGAGCAACTTTACCATACTCCGAGTTTAAAGGTCTAAGTACATCTCCCAACCAAGTTCTTTGTGCCATGTGTCACCTAGTATGAATCTAAAATACTTATACTGTGGCAAGAAAAACGACAACTTTCGCCCATCGTCTAAACTATGAGCTAATTTGGCGCTTTCGTAACGTTCTGTAATATTATAAAGGAATAGTACTCATAATTTATTTTTGATATGGAACCCGCAACAGTTCTTAGCATTTCTATTGGTGTGGTGATTATTGCTATCACCGCTTTGTCTATCTATACAGCTTTCGGGCCTCCGGCAAAGCAACTGAGTGACCCGTTTGAAGATCACGAAGACTAGATGGCTCTCGTACTTGTGGTGGAAAACTCTGGTTTAAGGGGATTGGGGACTGGGATTCCTGATTTTTTCAGTGTTTAATTAACAGGTTTACCGATCGCCATAAGTACGGTAAAGTCAAGGAGGACTTTCATTAATAAGTAGTTTTATTGCTAGATAGTAATTGAAAAGTTAATCTAAATAAGCTAAGAATTATGAGTCTTTAATTAAGCTTATTTAACATGAATGATTAGATAATAAACTTTTATTACGAAAAATCAATTTTACAAAGATATATCTAGTTTAAACAAAGAGTTTTAGGATAGAATGCTCTCGTTACGGCTGAGAACTCTGAATTAGCCCTTCAGAGATTAGCTACAAACAAGGAGACAGATATTCATGGAAACGCTTGCATATTTACATTGTGCTTCCACTTGTGAGGAGATTGCTCCCGTTGAGCCAGTTTTCGGAGAAGATGATGCCTATTTATTTGATGGCCTCATCAACGTTAAAAGACTCTCTAGCTTAGCTCTGTTGGGACTTCTGCCTCTTTCTGTTGCTTTCAGCGTTATGGCTAACCCCACCGCTGCTCAAGCTGGCTCGCATCATCACTACGGTTACTATCCCCACTACAAGCTTTATAAGAAGGTAGTGTTCAAGAAGATTATCTTCAAGAAAGTAGTGTACTACTACAAGAAACACTACAGACACTACTACTACCATTATCCAAAATGCAAAACAGTTTGCTACAAACCCTACTACTATAAGCACTACCGCTCCTCTTGTGGTTATGGTTATTAAGTAGTTGATGTAGCTTGAGAAGCATTAACTAAAACTATTTAGGCTAACCTAAAAGTAACTTGTTTCTACAAGCGAACATACCATTAAGTAAAAAAAGCGTTGCACATTAGAAAGTAATGGCAACGCTTTTATGTTTTTTGGTGGAAAAAATTTTAGAGAATACCTTGTCCACGATGCCGCAGGTCATCTTCCATTGTTAATTTGCCTTGTTCGTCTTCGCTTAAGTTTTGGATTTCTTGAGCGCGTTCTGCGGTTAGTTCTGCTTCTTTCTCTCTTAAATCTCCGGGTTCGTTGATGTACATTTCTGGTTCGATCGCATAATTATTAATCAAACCTTCTTGATCGACGGTATATCCACTGGTAGTATTAATGCTACCGGAATCTGTTTGGTCGTTAGTTCCAGCTTCTGCTTCCCGTCCTTTGCTGGGCGTAGTTTTGAAAGTATCGCCTTCTCTTTCTTGCCGCGCTGCGGTTTCTGCGGGAGTTATATGGGGATCGTAGTTATTGGACTGGACGCGATCGGATGTATCAGTAGTAAAGTGTGGTGTTTTATCTTGCTCATTCATAATCTAACTTCCTCAAAATAAACCTCTGATAATTTCAGGGTAATTGATGGTTTATTTGGGGAGTAACTGTCTAGGGTGAGAAGTTGCGATCGCTTCTGAATCATCCTTTAGACTAGTGGACAATAGTAACAAAAAAGTTTATTTTGTAATAGCTTAATAGTGACCTAACAACTCTGAAACCATTTTAGCATCATTGAGATTAGTATCGCGTAAATCGGCATCATTGAGAACTGCCCCAAACAAATTTGCTTGAGCAAAATTAGCCCAACGCAAAATAGCTAAAGTCAAATTAGCATTTTGAAGATTCGCATTTTTCAAATTAGCACCTTCTAAGTTTGCACTAGTTAAATCAGAATTACTTAAATTGGCTCCAGATAAATTACCGTTATAAATATAAGCATTTATTAATTTAGCTCCGGTTAAATTAGCTCCGGTTAAATTAACCATATTCATCATAGTTTTGCTTAAATCTGCATTGGTAAAGTTAGCCCCAGTTAAATCTGCTTGACTTAAATTAGCTCCTTGTAAATTAGTGTTACTCATGTTAGTTTGCAGCAGTTTAGCTCCCACTAAAGTCGCTGTTACTAAATTTGTTTTTTGAAAATTAGCATTGGATAAATTAGCATTTCTTAAAGTAGCGTCGCCTAAATATGCTGCACTAAAATCGGCATTACTTAAGTTAGCACTCTCCAATTTAGTATTTTCTAAGTCAGCATCATTGAGTTTAGCACCTGATAAATCGGCAGCTCCTAAATTAGCATTTGTTAAATCAGCTTCTCGCAGTACCGCATCTTTTAAAAATGTATTCATCAAGTTAGTATCTCGCAAATCGGTTCCTCTCAGTTTGGCATCGCGCATTCTCGCACCTCGAAAATTAGCCCCTCGCAATTTAGCATCGCGCATCATTACTCCACGCATTTTGGCATTTTTTAAATTAGCTGATTCTAAATAGGCACTTCTGAGAACTGTATTTTGCAATTGTGCTTCTTGGAGGTTCGCATTTTTTAAATTAGCTCCTTCTAACATAGCACCTGCTAAGTTAGCATTACTCAAATCTGCACCTGGAAAATTTCCGCCCCGCAAGTCTATTTTGGTTAAATCGCAATTGGGACAGTTGTTAGTTGTTAATAGTTGTTTAACATGATTGGGGTTAGCAGCTTGTACGGAAGTTGCTAAGAAGATTGAGGTTAAAGAAATTACCAAATTCCCGATGTGTTTTTTCATAAGTACCACTCAATGAATAATAATTAAATACCATGACTTTTGCCAATTACCCAATGTCGGCGGAAAAATTTCGCTAAAGCTGATTCTTCTAATGATAGAAAAATTGGACGACCGTGAGGACAGGTGCGGGGATTGCGGGTGCGCTGCCATTGTTCTATTAATGTTTGCATTTCTGGTAAAGTTAGGGGCGTACCGTTGCGAATTGCGCTGCGACAAGCTACGGCAACTTGTGCTGTTTGTAAGTCTCCTCCTAAGCTTAATTCTCTTAGGGCATCTGCACAATCTTCTCTTTGGGAAAGTAATGCTGGGGCGCTACGAATTGCCCAGATTTGTTCGCCAAATATCTCTATTTCTAACCCGATGCGTTGTATTTGTTCCAATTGTTGCGGGGAAAGTTGATTGAGAATTACTGGAGGTTCTAAGGGTATGATTTGCCAATGTTCGCAGATTTGTTCGTATAATACTCGTTCGTGAGCAATATGTTGTTCTACTAACCATAATCCGGCGGGATGTTCTGCTACTATGTAGGTGTTATTGACTTGGGCAACTGCCCGAAGTTCCATTAAGTTTATTTCACTTTTTTTTGTTGTTTGTGGTTGGATGGTTCGATCGATCTTATAACTAGCTTTTTCCTCAGCAGCAGTAAGTAATTTTCCGAGTCTTTGGTTATGAGAAGTTTCAGAAATATTGTTAGGGTTAAGATTTAATGCTTGTTCGATCGCACTTAATATCTGTTTCTGTAAATGACTAATACTATGCAAATAAATTTCTGCTTTTGCTGGGTGACGATTCCAATCTATTTGATGGGGGGCAATTTTTAAGTGTAAGAAACAGACAGGAAAGCGATCGCGTGGTAAAGTTCGAGCAAAAGCTGTGAAAATAGTTTGTTCTAATTCTGAGGATTTAATAATTCTGCCATTAGTTGCCACTTTCACCCAATCTGGACGGCGACGGTGACATCTATCTGGTAAACCTAAAACTAATTCTAAATATTCAGCTTGGCTAATTTCTCCTGGTGTCAATTTTTCCAATTCTGCTAATAATTCTACTTTTAAATGTTGCAAGTCTCCTAATTTTAAATCGCGGATAATTTGGGGTAAAATGTCTTGTGCAGTGGTTCCGGGACTAATGGTAAACCAGGGTCGATCGCTTTGTTCGACTTGCCAAGTAATGTGGGGATGACAGATAGCAATTTGGTGAATTGTTGCTTGTAGCGATCGCATTTGTTGAGCAGGAGTTGGTAAACCTTGACGACGCACAGGCCAATTACCGAATAAATTAGAAACAGTGACTATGGTTCCGGGCGCAATAGCGATCGCTTCTTCGATTACAGGTTCTCCTGAATTATCATATAAAATGCGCCATCCTTCAGGATTGTTGAGCGATCGACTAGCAATTTCTAATTCTGATAATTGCGCCAAACTGTGTAAAGCTTCTCCCCGAAAACCTAAAGTAGTAATCTTCCATAAATCATCATAATCATGAATTTTACTAGTGCTATGGGCGGTTGCTGCTAAACGCAAATTATCTAAATTCATCCCACAACCATTATCCGCTACTCGGACTCGCCAAAGTTCTGCCCAAACAGATATGACAATTCTTGTTGCACCTGCATCTAAAGAATTTTCTACTAATTCCCGTACAACTGCGGCTAAAGAATCAATAACTTCGCCAGCAGCAATTAAATTTACAACTTCTTTAGGTAAACTTTGAATAGGGGAAGATGCCATAAAATAAAATTTAAGCGAAAATAAGATTAATCTATTGCTGAGTAAATCGGTGATAATCAGGGTGAGTAGACTATCTTACAACAAAAAGCAATATAGAGTTTTATTAAAAGCGTTGTTAATTAATTAAGTATAAAAGCATTGGCTAATTAAAAGTAGGCTCTCAAAAGCAAAGTAAATCTAAAATCGAAAATCTGCAAGCTCTACCTAAAGAACGATCGTTGTATCGATCTCCCTGAAGAAAGATTAATTCAGCAAGACACTTAGCTAAATTTTTAACAGATGTAGTTGAGGAAATAAACATGGAAAATAACCTGGAAAATTTGTCAGACAAGATGCACGACGCGCAAGAAACCGTTAAAGAAAAGCTGTCTGATGATATTAAATACTCTGGTGACAAAGTTTCTGAAGCAATTTTAAATGCTAAAGAAAAAATGCCTAACATTACTCCTACTCCCGCTGGAATGAAAGCTCAGTCTTCGGCTAACGATCTGAAATCTCGTTTAGAATGGGGCGAACCAGCATTTACTATTTTGGACGTGCGCGATCGCGAAAGTTTCAACAACGGTCATATCATGGGAGCTATGCCCATGCCGATGGAACAATTGTCCCAAGGTATTGAACCTTCTCCTTCTTTAGCACTCAACCGCGATATTTACATTTACGCTGACAGCGACGATCGAACCTCTGAAGCTGCCAGTCAACTTCGCAACTCTGGCTTTGCCAACGTCTCCGAACTCAAAGGCGGTTTAGAAGCTTGGAAAGCGATCGGTGGCCCAACCGAAGGCGTGGTTGAATCGATGTCTCCTCCAAGTGCAGGTGACTACAACGTAATTAGCCGCCTCTCTGAGTCAGCCAACCAGTAATTATTTAGTTTTAAGAAACTAGTGAGAACCCCACCCCCGCCAAAGCTACGCTTTGTCTACCCTCCTGCCGTAAACGGGGAGGGGATTAAGGGGAGGGGTTCCTCGTTCCCAGGTTGAACCTGGGAACGAGGATCTAGGAGGTTCTACCTCCTAGAGTGCAAGATCTGAGGGAAGGGAACAGATTTGTCCCGCTAATAGTTGGTAGCCCTCTTCACTTCATTTTTTGCCAAGTTAGATACAAAAGCACGAAATCTTACTTATGTAAATACTTTTGCTATAAAAATTTGCAATATCAGAAATATGTTGTTACATTGCAAGTATTGTCAATGAAGATGTAATACGCTATGAGCCGAATTTTGGATTTGATTCCCAATCCGACACCGTTACGGGAGCAATGTTTGGTATATGATTTAAAAGCTCGCCTTGACTGGGGAGAACCAGCTTTAACGATTATTGACGTGCGCGATCGCAACCAGTTCAATAGCAGCCACATTTTAGGTGCTGTTCCCATGCCTTTGCACCAACTAGTAGAACGCGCCCTCGCCAGCTTAGAACTCAACCGCGACATCTATATATATGGTGAGACTGACGAGGAAAGCGCGATCGCCGCAGGCAAACTGCGTGCAGCCGGATATGTAAACGTCTCGCAAATTAGAGGTGGCTTACCCGCATGGAAAGCTGTAGGATATCCGATCGAAGCCATTCCCTTTCCCGGCAGCTTCTACCTATAAAAATTCCCAATAGCAATAATTTCTCTAGGAAACATCAAAAAACTTTTAAGCCCGGTAAACACCGGGCTTTTGATTTGATTTACAGCATTTAAATTTTGAATCTTAAATTTTGAATTGCTGAGTCTAAAAACCCATAGCTCTATAACTTTTAGCTTCTAATTCCAACATAGCATCAATCATTTGTTTGGCATTATAAAGTGATTGTCCCATGTTGCTCACTCTAACACCATATTGAATCCCTTCATATTTCCATTGCAGCCACATTTCGCTTTTTCTTTTAAACGGCCTAAGATAAATGGGAATTGCGTGATAAGTAGTAACAGGAGTTGATTTAATCATTGCTATAGCTCTCGCTCCTTGACGTTTAAGAAAGTTCTTATGATTAACGAGTAGCTTGCACCCCAATGTTTTGCTTGTTTTCACTGTAGTTGACTCATTCATCTATACCTATATATTTAACAATCATTTTGATTTGGTAAATCTATCTTAAGTCCCTAAATAAAAGAGTTTTAGCTCTTTCTACAGACAGAAAGTAGGGGAAATTTATGAATTACTACTGTAGGGGAAATTCATGAATTTCCCCTACAGATACTTTAACGTGCATAATACATTGGCAAAGTTACAGTAACAGTTGTTCCAATTCCTACTTCACTTTCTACTGCTATTTTGCCTTTGTGTAATTCCACACACTGTTTAACAACGGATAAACCTAGTCCAATTCCTTCTACATTACCAACATTGCTACCTCGATAAAACCACTCGAAAATATGAGATCGATCGCCTGCGGGAATACCAATACCGGAATCTTTGATGCGGAGAATTAATCCTTTACCTTCAGTAATTAAATCAAATTGGATTTCGCTACTGTCAGGAGAATAGTTAATAGCGTTAGAGAGGAGATTTACCAAAATATACCGCAGTAACTTTTTGTCCAAGCAGACGTTACTATACTCGCAGTTGACAGAGAAATTAATTGTGGGTGTTTTCTCTTCACAAAATGGCGTTTGGGCGATCAGTTTTTGGCAGAATTGTTCTATATTTAGTATGGATGGGTTAACTTGTAATTTTCCCACTTCTGCTTCACTGATTAGCATCAAATCATCGAACAACTGGTTAATATACTTAACGCTTTTTTGTAAGTTTTGCAGTTGTTTATTTCTTTTTTCTTGACTCCAGTTTTGCGAATAGTTTGTCAAAATTTCGGCGGAAGCGTAAATGTTCGCTAAAGGTGTGCGAATTTCTTGGGAAACTATGGAGATTAACCGCGCTTTCATTACATGAAGTTGTTTTTGTTTAGTCAGTGCTTTGTTAATCTCTAAGGCTATTTGCTTATGTTTACTAATGTCTCTGAAAGTAACTACAACTGCATTACCTTCTATTAGGGAATCATCTGCTAACGGAGCGATCGTATATTCGTAATCAGCTACTCCGTTAATTCCATACAAAGTGAATTCATCTGTAATGCTGACTTTTGTTGATGCAACTGTTTCTATTTGTCTGTCAAACTTTTCGACTATTTCTGGAGAAAACCCTAAATTTTGAATTGTTTTCCCAACTATTTCTGTTGCTGCTAAACCAAAAATTTTGGCAGCGGCTGGACTGGCATAGAGGTATTTTCCAGTTTCGTCAATTAAGCAAATTTTAGCGGGCGAAGCGCTGAGAATTCGATCGAGCATTCGCCACTGTTTTTCCATTTCTTCGGCTTGTTTGCGTTGGGAAATATCTTGAAGTTGCCAACGCAATCCAATTACGTGACTGTAAGAGTTTAGTATGGGTACACCAATACAAGCGGCTGGTAATGGTTGTTTATTTCTCGGTTGAATTTCTAATTCCCATTCTTGAGTTGTTTTGTTGCTTTGTAACTTAATTAATTTATTGTGAAAGTTGCGCCGTTCTACTTCTGATAAGAATACGATTAACGGTTTGCCGATTAATCGATCGCACCTCACCCCCAATAACTTTGCTGCGGCTTGATTAGCTTCCGTAATTACTGCGGCAACATCTGTTACTAAGTAAGCATGAGGGGTAAAATCAAACAAATCTTGATATCTCTGGCGTTCCCCTTCCAACAACATTTGGTTGACAGCTAACTGGTCATTTTTCAGGTGCATTTCCTCCAATGTACACTGCAATTCTTGTAAAGTATTACCAAGTTCATGCAAACTTTCCTTCAGCAATAACTTTTCGGTTTGAAAACTTGTTTCTTCGGCAAATACCTGCCAAGCTGGGTTGCTTTTGCTAGGAAGCTGTTCCGTTTTTTGCCAAAGTTCCTCTAGTTTTTGAATTGCGGCTTCCAGCTGAGTATCAAAGATATCTTCCATGATCTATTTTAAATCTTTTGTTAAATGAGATAGTAGAATGCCTGAAAAAAACTTGCTGGATTATTGGTCACAAAACTATCTTAATTAAATGATGCGGTAATTTTCCGAATCATTGGAATTAATTTATAAATTTCTCGGTAGTGTTTTCCTATCATTAATTTAGACATGGTTTCTTCTATCTTAAGGCATAGATTAAAACATTTTAATTTCTTTTTTTCGTAGCGATCGCCAACGCTAAAAAAGTTAATTAACTCAGTTTAAAAAGAAATTAACCCATATCGGTTTCTAAATCATTATTTTCGGCGGTTGCTTCCAAATTATCAATATTCAGGAGTTGATTTTCGCCTTCTACGAGCACTCGACGGATGACATCGGCTCTTGCGTCTGCTTCCTGTGCTCGTTCTGCAAAACGATTGGCTACGATCGAATGGTTTTGCTCTTTAGCTCGTTGTGCGAGTTTTCTTGATAAACCTGATTGCTCTTTTAGTGCCCGCAATGCTACCCAAAGTGCTTGTTCCAATGCGTCTGATTGTTCGGCGAACAAACTGTCTGGGGAAAAAGCGTGTCCGGTGCGACAGCGAAACCGCATAAAGTTGCCGTTATTGATTTCCCACAAAACGCCACCGCATTCTGGACAAGAATAAGGAGATTCCCTTCCGGGACGTTCTTGGCTTTGTACAGCTTCCTTATCTAACTCTGCCATATCAGTTTCTATTTCTAAGTCAGGATCGACTGAGTGGTTTTGTATTTCTACTGATTCGCCAGCTAAATCAACTAATTTTTTGCTAATTTCAGCGATCGATAATACATAATCTACTTCGACATTTTCGATCGCACTTCCAGGCATTCCATCATAAAGCGCTTCTTCTGGATCTTGCGCGATCGCTATTCCACCCAGTTTTTTTACTACCAACAAACCTGCTGTCCCATCATCCAAGGAACCAGACAATATTACCCCTACTACTCTATTAGTATATGCTTGTGCTGCCGAACGAAATAGCGGATCGACGGCTGGGCGGTGTCGGTTTTCTTTCGGCCCATGAGCTAAATTAATATATCCTGGTTTAATTAATAAATGTAAGTCTGGAGGCGCAACATAGACTTTTCCATGTAAAATTTTCTCTCCGTCTTTGGGATGAATTGCAGGTAGATGACCGCGACGTTGGAGAATTTGTGGCAAAACGCTTTTACTGTGAGCCGCAATATGAATAACTACAAAAATTGCTGCTGGAATATCTGCTGGTAAGCTGCGAACTAATTGAGTTGCTGCTTCTACACCACCTGCCGAAGCTCCAATAACTATAATGTCATGTCCTAGCATTTATTTTTATTTTAATTAATCGGGATTTTTACCCTGTATTATGTCAAATAGGATAAGATAAATAATTTAGTATTTACATTAAACTTTATAAAAATTCATATAAAAATTTTACATAATTGATTTGTTTTATCACTTAATATTTTAATGTATAAATTCTTTTTTTTTTTTTGAAAATTTTATAGTTATGGTTTAATTGTAAGTATCTTTTCTTTTCCTCGTTACTTAACTTTTTGTAGCATTTACTACCTAAATTGATTGTAAAGATTGTAGGTTACTGGTTGAGGAAAAGTAAAATTTGTTAAATCCATAATTACGGTTACAAAAAATTTAGAACTAAGTAACAGTTAACTCCTTAAATGAAAATAATCAAGGAAATTAATCAAGAAAATCAACCTCAAGCGCTATTTTTTGAAATTGTAGTAATAGCGGCATCTTCAGATGGGACTAATGCTATAATCAACATTTTGAAGAATTTACCGAAGGATTTACCCGTTCCAATTTTAATAGTAAAACATCTAGCTAGTGGCTACAAAAGCTATTTTCCAGTAATTTTTGGGTTTCAGAGCTTATTAACAGTTAAAGAAGCAGAAATGGGAGAGAAAATTAAGAATGCTATAGTTTATATTGCGCCGCCAAATTATCATTTATTAGTTAATGCTGAAAGAGAGATTTCTTTAACTCAAACGGAAAAAGAAAACTTTGTGCGTCCCTCAGCGGATGTATTATTAAAATCAGTAGCAGAAAATTATCAAGAAAAGTCGATCGCGATAATATTAACAGGTGCAGATACAGATGGAGCGGAAGGAGTGAAAGCAATTAAGAAAATGGGGGGAATAGTAATTGCTCAGGATGAAGCAACATCAGGAGTGTTTGGGATGCCTAGAGCAGCAATTGCCACAGGATGTGTTGACTTTATTTTGCCAATTGACAAAATAGCAGAGGCGATCGTTAACTTAGTATATAAAGGAGCGATCGAATGAACAAAACCACACCAGAGCAAGACCCAGAATTTGAAGCATTATTACAGTATTTAAAACGTAATCGGGGGTTTGATTTCACAGGATATAAACGCCCTAGTTTAATGCGTTTAGTACGAAAGCGCATTCAACGAGTAGGGGTGGAAAGTTTCAATGATTATTTAGATTATTTACAAGTACATCCAGGAGAACTAAATATACTTTTCGATACCTTACTGCTTAACGTTACCAACTTTTTCCGGGATGCAAGTGCTTGGGAAGTTTTAGCAACAGAAATCATTCCCCGAATTCTGGAATCTAAACCAAACAACGAACCGATTCGAGTTTGGAGTGCTGGTTGTGCATCGGGAGAAGAAGCTTATACCATTGCTATTTTACTCACAGAAGCTTTAGGAGCAGAAGCTTTTAGAAATCAGGTAAAAATATATGCAACAGATTTAGATGAAGAAGCTTTAGTACAAGGTCGTCAAGCAAGTTACACTGCAAAAGCTTTAGAAGCTGTACCACAAGAACTGCGGAAAAAATACTTTGAAGTTTCGGGAAATAACTATGTTTTTCGCACTGACTTAAGACGGTGTGTAATTTTTGGTCGCCATGACTTAGTTCATGATGCGCCAATTTCCCGCTTAGATTTATTGGTATGTCGCAACACTTTGATGTACTTTAATGCAGATATTCAAGCCAGAATTTTAGCAAGGTTTCACTTTGCTTTAAATGATACTGGGTTTTTGTTTGTTGGCAAAGCAGAGATGTTATTAACACACGCTAATCTTTTCCAACCTGGGAACTTGAAATATCGCATTTTTTCCAGAGTACCAAGGATTAGTTTACGCGATCGATTATTAATTATGGCAGAATCTGGTAACACCGAAGCCAGCAATCAATTAGTAGGAAGTATGCGATTAAAAGACGAAGCTTTTGAATTTTTACCAATTGCTCAAATAGTAGTAGATATTCAGGGTAATATAGTATTAGCTAATCGTCAAGCTAGAGTATTATTTAATTTAAGTACGCAAGATTTTGGTCGTCCGTTACAGGATTTAGAGTTATCATATCGTCCGGTGGAATTGCGATCGCGCATTCAACAAGCATACACCGAACGACGTTCAGTTACCATACCAGAAGTAGAATTAATTCGCAGCGAAGACAGCGTTATATATTTAGAAATTCAAGTAGTTCCTTTATTAGATAACTCTGCTGATGCACTAGGGGTAACGATCGTTTTTCAAGACATCACTCGCTACAACGAATTAGAGCGAGAATTACAGCGTTCCACCCAAGAATTAGAAACCGCTTACGAAGAATTACAAAGTACAAATGAAGAATTAGAAACAACCAACGAAGAATTACAAAGTACCAACGAAGAGTTAGAAACAACCAACGAAGAACTGCAAAGTACTAATGAAGAATTGGAGACAATGAACGAAGAACTCCAATCAGCAAACGAAGAATTACAAACAACCAACGACGAACTCCGCCAACGTACCGAAGAACTCAACCGAGTCACCATATTTATGGAATCAATACTGACTAGTTTGCGCGTTGGCATGATAGTGTTAGATAATAGACTCAGCGTACAACTTTGGAACGGGAGAGCCGAAGAATTATGGGGTTTACGTGCTGAAGAAACTGTAGAACGTTTCTTTTTTGACTTAGATATTGGTTTACCAGTTGAGCAATTGCGGGGATTAATTCGCGCCTGTCAAACTGGAAATAGTGAAGAACAAACAACTGTTGTCGATGCGGTAAACCGTCGTGGAAAAAATATCCGTTGTCGGGTAATTTGTACATCTTTAATCGTAGAAAATCGACCTGAAGGAGTCATTCTATTGATAGATGAAAGGCAGGATTAAGTAAGGCAGATTAAAAAATTAAGAGGATATTTGAAAAGACTCTGGCGATTAAAATCGCGACTACACAAACTAAGTCCGCCTACGCGGACTTTAAACCTGCCTTCGCAGGTTTTGTTTGTATAGCTCCGACTTTAGTCGGAGGGGCGAAAACAATTACTTACCAAACTAAAACTATGTCTGAAGAACAGCAATATATTGCTAATTTAATTGAAAAACACGCTGAGCAAAGTTTCCAACACGGCGAAGCAGTGGAAGCGCAAGGAAAATCAATTCAAGAAAACGCTAGTTCCATTGAAGAGCAAGAACAGGGTAAATTTATTGAACAAAAAGGAAAGTTAATTCAGCAAAAAGCCAAAGTAGCTTATCAACACGGAAAGGTAGCCAGCAATCATGCTAAATCATCAGTAGCACATTCAAATGATGCCACCGAAGAGCACGTTAAAGCAACCGCAGAACACATTCAAGCAACAATAGAACACATTCAAGCTACTAGGGAATTCATTAAACTATCCAAAGATACTTTAGATCGATCGCAAAGTCACGCTGACAAATTCAAAAATGACGAACAATTTTAGCCACCACTAATTTTGACTTTGTAACCCATGCTTTTGAGGATTTCCAGAAGTTTTTGTTTGTGTTCGCCTTGAATTTCGATCGAATTTTCCTTAACCGTTCCCCCTGCACCACATTGAGTTTTTAATGTTTTAAGTAAATCTGCCAAAGTTTCCGGTTTCGCTTGAAAACCAGTAATTACTGTCACAGTTTTTCCTTTACGTCCTTTACTGGAAGCTTGCACTCGTAAATCTTGTTGATTTGGTGGTAATTCTTGAATTGCCCTTTCAAAAGCAGCAGAATTAGTTTGGTTGCCAAATTCAGAATAAACAACGCGATTTTCAGTGGGTTGAGAATCGGAATTTTTACGTTTAGCAGCTGACATAAAAATACTACCTGAGAGATAATGAAGAATTAGATTTCTGGCAAATAGCGCAATCTTTAATTTTTAACCGCAGATGAACGCAGATAAACGCAGATGAATTTTAGATATTATTGGTCTTTTGCCAGAGATTTTATTAATTATATAACGCAAGTTGCTAGTTATCAATTCTTTCGGAGTTCCCCCCTTTAGTAAGGGGGGTTAGGGGGGATCTAAGGCTGTGATTACTAGGTTTTGATCCCCCCAACCCCCCTTATTAAGGGGGGCTAAGAAAGAGCCAGACTTGTAACTAGCAACTTGAGTTATATAGCAATCCTAAATCAAGTGTAGAAACTTCTTCTCCTCTTTCTTAGTGTCCTTCGCGTCTTCGCGGTTCAAAAAAAATTATAATGAAATTTCTGGCGTAATTCCAACACAATCACTGTGACACTCACCCCTATTAATCCCCAACAAAGTAACGACGCGACACAAGTACCTGACGCATTAGGACGTTTTGGACGTTTTGGCGGCAAATATGTGCCGGAAACATTAATGCCTGCTTTAAGCGAGTTAGAAGCGGCGTTTCAGAAATATTGCGCTGACGCAGACTTCCAGAATGAGCTTCAGCAACTACTAAAAGACTATGTTGGTCGTCCTACACCTTTATATTTTGCCGATCGCCTCACCACCCATTATGCCCGACCCGATGGCAGCGGCGCACAAATTTATTTAAAACGGGAAGACTTGAACCACACCGGAGCCCATAAAATTAATAATGCCCTAGCTCAAGTGTTGCTGGCAAAACGCATGGGCAAACAAAGAATCATTGCCGAAACTGGCGCAGGTCAACATGGTGTAGCAACAGCAACCGTTTGCGCTAGATTTGGCTTAAACTGCATCATTTATATGGGCGTTCACGACATGGAACGTCAAGCATTAAATGTGTTTCGGATGCGGTTAATGGGTGCGGAAGTTCGTCCTGTCTCCGCAGGAACGGGAACGCTCAAAGATGCGACTTCGGAAGCGATACGCGACTGGGTGACGAATGTGGAAACTACTCATTACATTTTAGGCTCGGTAGCGGGACCCCATCCTTACCCGATGTTAGTCAGAGATTTTCAAGCGATTATTGGCAAGGAAACTCGCGCCCAAGCTTTGGAAAAATGGGGAGTTTTGCCGGATATTCTCCTCGCTTGCGTCGGTGGTGGGTCAAATGCAATGGGATTATTTGCCGATTTTGTCAAAGAAACAAGTGTGCGTTTAATTGGGGTAGAAGCAGCGGGTGAAGGTGTGGACACAGGAAAACACGCGGCGACCTTGACAAAAGGACAAGTTGGTGTATTGCATGGTGCAATGAGCTATTTGCTGCAAGACGAGGAAGGTCAAGTAATTGAACCCCACTCAATCAGCGCTGGTTTAGATTACCCTGGAGTAGGGCCAGAACATAGTTATTTAAAAGATTCCGGGCGGGCTGAGTATTACAGCGTAACAGATAAGGAAGCGTTGGAAGCATTTGGGCGGCTTTCGCGTTTGGAAGGAATAATTCCGGCGTTAGAAACTGCTCATGCGATCGCGTTTTTAGATAAACTCTGTCCTCAGCTAAGTGGTAATCCCCGGATTGTAATTAACTGTTCTGGACGTGGTGATAAGGACGTGCAAACTGTGGCGAAATACTTGAATTCTTCAGAATCAGCACAATAATAATGTTCAGAAAAATTAGCAAAATTGCCTTCGGAAGTTTATTTCTGGTTGTAGGACTGAGTGGCTGTGATGTAATTAGCAAAGTAGACTCTTTTATGCAATCAGAAATTCCTCTAAATAATTCGGAAATTGTTGCCCAAAACCCGAATTCACTTACTAATATAGAGAGGTCGATTCACGAACAAATAAATAAATATCGTCAATCGCAAAATTTACCACCTTTGACCTTGAATGCGGCAATTACTCAACAATCAAGATTGCATAGTCAAGCAATGGCAAGTGGAAAAGTTCCCTTCAGTCACCAAGGATTTGAACAGCGAGTAAATGCGATCGCCAAATCACTTTCTTATGGTAGTGCTGGGGAAAATGTCGCCTTTAATCAAGGATTTAAAGACCCGGCTACCCAAGCAGTTCAAGGTTGGTTAAAAAGTCCCGGACACTTGAAGAATATTCGCAGTAATTTTAATTTAACGGGCATAGGGGTTGCTCAAAATAGCAAAGGCGAATATTATTTCACTCAGATTTTCATTCGCAGCCGTTAAAAATTTATGGAATTGGAAGACTTTCAAGTTTGCGATCGCGACTTGCCCGACGATTTATTATCCCAATATCTGCAAGCAGAAGCCGTAGCTGTAGATACGGAAACAATGGGATTGCTGCCATTTCGCGATCGCTTATGTTTAGTACAATTATTCTGTCCGGGATTTATCACCGTAATTCGCATCGCCAAAGGACAGCAAGAAGCACCAAACTTAAAACAATTAATGGAAGTACCCAGCATCACCAAAGTATTTCACTTTGCCCGATTTGACGTAACGCAATTACAGCATAATCTAGGAATTCAAGTAACTCCCATTTTTTGTACTAAAATAGCCAGCAAACTAGCCAGAACTTACACCCAAAAACACGGATTAAAAGACTTAATCCAAGAATTAGAACAAATAGAATTAGACAAATCTGCCCAAAGTTCCGATTGGGGAAATGCAGCTAATTTAACTGACGAACAACTACGTTACGCCGCTAATGACGTGCGTTACTTGCTAAATGCAAAAGACAAACTAATCGCCATGCTAAAAAGAGAAGAAAGATACTCATTAGCTCAAGAATGTTTTCAAGCTTTACCCGTAATTGTACAACTGGATTTATTACAGTATAAAGACATTTTTGAACATTAATTCTTGTCCAGATTTTCGTTTTTGGGAATAGGAAATAAAAGGTATAGTTTAAAACATTCCCAAGAACGATCGCGCTAAAATTCCATTTCTTACACAAATTTGTGATGGCGATCGCAACTCAATTATTACATTTTTTATCATCTAACTAAAGGTGAATATATGCTTTTAATTCCAATGGTAGATGTTGGGAAGATTAATAATATATTAAGTTTTGTATAGTTTGTTTATGTAATAAGTTAATGCTAACCTCTTCACAGCCGTTAAAAGATGTATTCTTTTGTCCCGAAGAATCCAATTTTTATTCACACTGCTTAGAAACATTAGTTCTCAAGAATTGTTTTAATTCAGAAAGTATTTTAGAATTTGGTTCGGGAGATGGGACTCCAGTAATTAAATCATTGCTGAGAACCGAATTTGATGGTGTCATACATGGATTTGAATTAAATAGTTTAGCTTGCCAAGTTGCCAAGTCAAAGATTAAAGAGTATGGGTTGGGCGATCGATACATCATCCACAATCGTTGCTTATTTGATTCTGCTAGACTTGATGCTACTTATCTTGTATCAAATCCGCCCTATCTTCCAGCATTAGATAACAAAATTTATCAACCTCTATTGCATGGAGGAATAGATGGAATTACTGTTACTAAAAAGCTTTTGTTATTAGATTACGAAAATGTCTTAGTTCTAGTTTCTAGTTACTCAAATCCACAAGGGTTAGTTGACTATGCACTAGCAAATGATTACTTTGTTTCCGATTTCACCATTTTACCCATCCAATTTGGCTACTATAGCTCGGAACCAAAAGTTAAAGAAAGAATTCAAGAACTACGCAGGGGAAATCGAGCTTTTTATTCACAAAATATCTACCTTTTAGCAGGTGTTTTGTTTAGCAAAAAGTCTGCTTCTAAAGGTGATTTATCAACTGAATTACTCAAGTTAATGACTAGTTTGTAGTCTGAGATCTTGCACTTCTGGAGGTGGAACCTCCCAGATGCTCGTTCCCAGATTCAACCTCCCAGATGCTCGTTCCCAGATTCAACCTCCCAGATGCTCGTTCCCAGGTTCAACCTCCCAGATGCTCGTTCCCAGATTCAACCTGGGAACGAGGTCGAGGTCACGAGGTCAATGAGTGCTGAAGCGGAACAACCTACGTATTTACAATTGCTCGGCTTCTCTTACAGCTTGGGCTACAGCAGCACCAGCCCGATCGCTCAACAGCCGCTGTCGATCGTAACCAAAAACTAACTCCCAAGCATCAGCAGGATATTGGGCTACAAGTGGTAGCGCCACATCATCCAACATCCAACGTCCGTGCAGTTCGTCTACTTTAATGTGCAAACTCCAATAACTCATGGCTTGGGTTGATAATCCTAGTCGCTCACCAGCCGCTTGATAGTTGCGGAAAGTAGCAGGGACGGAAAGTTCGCCGTAAAGCAATCCGCCAATGTAGCGCAGGAAATAGCGTTTGCGTTCTGTCAGCAGAAAGCTATAGTTGATAACTGCTAGAAGTTGCCAAGGAACTAAATCAAAATACGCCTCTGGTTCGGTTTGCATTCCCAGTTCCTCAAGCATGGTGGTAAAGTGAGAAGAATGTTTCCGGGGAAAGCGACCTCCGCCATATTCTTCGATCAACAACCGCGTTAGTACGGCATGGATTTCATTACCAACTCCACCAAGCGTGCGGGAAAGCTGACTTGCTTCGACTAATCCATCCAAGGAAGCGATCGCCACTAAACGACGATAACCTTTTTCAGTGATGCGATCGCGATAAAATAAACCATCAGCAGCGGGAGCCGGATCGATATCAGCCGCAAAGCGATCGCGCAATGCTTGCTTAATATCATCAATGCTTCGATATGCTTTCACATCTAGTTTTGCGTCTTCCCATTGTTGCCAAGCTTCCTCTATTCGATCGCGTACCTTTCGCAAAAAGAGCGATCGTTCGTTGGTATAATGCCGCAAATCATCATACCAAAAGAGTTTTAACCGATTAATCCGATACAGTATCCGTTGCAAAAAGCGGTGTGCAACATCATCCTCAGATGCTTCTGAGTAAACAGCTTTGATTGCTCGCTCCAACACGCTTTCAAATTCACTGGCGTTAACTAACTCTGCTGCCAGTTTTTTGTCTAAATCTTCTGTTTCCAGCAGTTGAATAAATTGTTGCTCGGCGCGATCGTAGTCTCTAGATACTAATTGACTCGTTGTTTCAGCTTCAATACTTGGACTCATAAATCTTACTTGTTCTCATCTTATTAACTACGATTCTCAAACATCGTTACACTTTGTTACATCTACCTTAGAGAGAGAATCTAAGCACTAGCAGAAGCAATAAATGTCCAAGTCAATACTGCTCGGTTAAGCAAATTTGCTTAACCGAGCAGTATTGACACCCGACTAAAGTTGGATTTCTGGTGCAGAGAGTATGTCAATTAGTAGTAGGAACTGCTGAAGGAGTAGTTTCAGTTCTGGGGCGCAAATTTGCGGGAATTTCTTTCGGAACTACCCAAGAATAGACTGTATGTTCGTAAGCTGGGCCTTTCACTTTTACCACATTTACGGGTTTCCAATCACCCATATCATAGTTGTGAGAAACAACTCTTGTGCCAGGTTTTAGTTCTGAAAGTAACTTAGGTCGAAGTTTTAAATTTATATCAGGAAGCAAGTAAAGTGTAACTACAGTTGCTTCGCTGAGATCGGTGTTAAACAAGTCTTGTTGCAAGAATTTTACTCGGTTAGATACACCAGCTTTTTGAGCATTTTCTTGACTTTTTTTCACCAAATCAGGATCGATATCTATTCCCACACCTCTCGCGCCGAATTTTTGAGCAGCTGTAATCACAATTCTGCCATCACCACTACCCAAATCATAGAGTACATCTTGCTTAGTAACTTTTGCTTGTTTGAGCATTTCTGCTACAACTACTTCTGGTGTAGGTACAAAAGGTACATCTTTTTCCAAAGCGATTAATTGGGGATTAACATCGGGTTTTTGCTGAGTAACTTCTGCTTTTGCTTGGTCACTTTTTTGACTCAGTTGAGTGCATCCGGTGAATCCTAAACTACCAATACTTACACTACCAATCAGTAAAAGTTTAATTGGTTGCCACTTCATTTTTCTCTCCTAATTTATGAACTAAACTGCGTTCACACTCGTTGACGATTATGCCAAATTAATATTGGTGCGCCAACTATTACCATTGCTACTCCTACTAATGCTCCGACTCCGGTGTAAGCCAGACTAGAGTAGAGTAAATAACCACAAACTAAGCAAAAAAGTATGGGCGTAATTGGATATAAAGGCACTTTAAATGGTCGGGGAGTTTCTGGTTCTCGCCAGCGTAAAATAAATAGCGAAACTGTGGTGAGGAGGAAGAAAAACCAAAAGACTGGGGCGGTATAATCTACCATAGTTTGAAAGCCTTTGCGTGTGATTGTGCCTAACAAAACTAGGAGGAGAGCGATCGCACTTTGCACAATTAAAGCATTGACTGGAGTACTATTGTTACTTTGCCATTTGCCCAGAAAACTAAACACAGAGAAATCTTGCCCTAAAGCATAGTTAGTTCTCGCACCTGTAAAAATCGTGGCGTTAATTGCCCCCAAGCAAGAAATAGCGATTAAAAAGCTGAGAAATATTGCCCCAGATTTACCAATTGCCCGTCCCATTAATTCAGCTGCTACTGCTTGGGAATTCGCCATACCAGCGATTCCTAAACCTTGCAGATAGGCGACATTAATTAACAAATAAATTACGGTGATAATGCTAATGCTAACTAATAGCGATCGCACCATGTTTTGCCGTACATTTCGCAATTCAGCTGAAATATAAGCTGCTTCATTCCACCCGCCATAAGTCAACAGCACGAAAATCATCGATAACCCCCAAGAACCAGAGGTTTTTTGACTCAAAGTTGCTACCTCTTCTGTACGAATAGTCAGAAACAAACCGCAAATTACTACCAATAACAAACCCAAAACTTTAGCCAAAGTTAACAAGTTTTGCGTCCATTTTCCCTGCTGAACTCCGATTACATTTAAAGCTGTCAAAGCCACAATGACTATGCCAGCATAAATTGATGACGAATAATCGCCTAATTTCCATAACTGAGTAGCATAATCACCAAAAATAAATGCTAACAAAGTAATGGAACCAGTTTGAACTACCGTCATTCTTGCCCAAGCAAATAGAAAAGCAACATTCTTACCAAAAGCTCGACGTAAGTAATAGTAATTGCCTCCAGCATGAGGATAAGTTGTGGCTAATTCCGCCCAGCACAAAGCACCAATAAAAGATACTGCGCCGCCAATTAACCACAACAACATTAGGAAAGATGAACTTCCGGCATTAGCCGCAACTATTGCTGGAGTTTCAAAGATTCCGGCACCTATAACAATACCTACAATAAGAGCGATCGCATCCGTAAATGCTAATGCTGGTCTAGGGGAAGCCGACGAGCTTGCCACCAATACACGATCTGGAAAGCTATAATCTGTGCGTCTGCTCATCCCGGCATCCTCAGTATTTTAGCTGAAATTTGACAATAGTATGGCTAATACCACCTATTTGTTAATTAACTCATATTCTACTGTGAAAATCAATTTTTTTGAAAACGCTTTTTAAAATCTAAAATTCTGCTGCTAATTACACATCTACCAATTGGTAGATTTAATCCTTAAAATTTGCATAATAATAGTTTTGCTTCGAGAATGAATCATTATTATTCAACAATCAAAAAAGATGTCGTCTAACTACAAAAAGTTCAACAATTAACCACAGATAGCACAGAGAAAATTCTCGTTTATCTACAAATTAATCATAGTTACTGAATCAAGATAAATACAAAAAGTCTAAAACTCAACATCAGTTCTTCGTGCTCCCTGAAAATCCACCTTGAGCGCTTTCACTTCAGACTTTATTTCTTCTTGCTGCCAAACAGACTGCATCGCCTGACAGACTCTTTCTGCTTTCTCGCTATCCACCAATGCCAAAAGAGTCGGTCCCGCACCACTAATCACCACACCATAAGCACCAGCACTCAGCGCTGCCGAATAAACCGCATCGTAACCCGGAATTAAACTCTTGCGGTAAGGTTGATGAATTTTATCCTGCATCGCCACCCGTAACCAATCTCCCCTACCAGTTTCCAATCCACGTAGCAAAAAACCCAAATGCGCCGTATTAAAAATCGCATCTCCGCGACTGTACTCGCTTGGTAAAACTTTCCTCGCCTCCAAAGTCGAAAGCTCAAAATCAGGAATTGCCACCACTGGAACCACATTCCAATGCCAAGGAATATTGCAAATCTCCCATTCTTCTCTGTGTTCTCTGTGCCTCTGCGGTTCAAAATTTAACCCCGTAGCTGCCAAGCGACAACCTCCTAACAAAGCTGGAACCACATTATCCGGGTGTCCTTCCATTTGAATTGCTAACTGCATCAATTCCACTTGACGCAAAGGTTCTCCTGTTAGCAGATTAGCACCAACTAAACCGCCAACGATCGCTGTTGCTGAACTACCTAAACCTCTCGCCAAAGGTACGCCCAATTTAATGTCAATTTCTACAGGTGGGGGAGTTTTTTCAATATGCTGATAAAACTGCAAAAATGCTTGATAAAGTAGATTGCTTTCGTCAGTTTGTACTCTTTTTGCTTCTGCACCAGTAACATTAATTTTTAGCGCTGTTTCAGTTGAAGTTAGTTGAGTAAATTGGAATTCGTTGTAAAGAGATAAAGCTGCGCCAATGCAATCAAAACCTGGGCCAAGGTTAGCAGTTGTGGCGGGAACGGCGATCGAGACAGTAGACATTTTTATTGGTTAATATAATGCAGTTATCAACAATAGCAGAATTAGCGTTTTTTTTGAACCACAGAGGCGCAGAGGACGCAGAGTAAAGAAAAGAGAGGTTTATTGGTGGGTATTTTCGGTTAAGTAGGTTTCTAAGCAAGTGGTTTCGGTTTCTGATAATGGGGGGTATGGTTGTTTGGTGTAGTCTATTATGTAATTGTAGGCGGCGCGATCGTACACTCCATCCAACAAATTTTTTAAATCTACAACAGGTTCTGTATCTCCAATTTGTAACGGTAAGGGAAAAGTCGGAATCGGATTTGGCAAATTAAACAAATACAAATCAGCTTCAGGACGGCAATTTCCCCGACTCACTAAAATGCGATAATTCGCTGTAAAATCATTGCCAAAAACTGGCATTGCTTCCCCGGTACGCAACAAGTCAATTTCTACTAAATGAGTGCTACTACTTAAGATTTTTTGCCGTTTATTTAAATAAGCTTCTCTTCCTTCTCCTGGACGTTTATTTTTAGGCGAAAGTAGTTCAATTACTGTAATTACTTTTTGAGTCGCTATTTCTCTCACTTCTAAATAAGCTTCCCGAAATTCCATTAACATCGGCATCCTTACTTTCAAAGGTGTTACGGGTGGTGCAGCAACAGCAACATTAGATGTGGGAGAGTTTAACTGATTAGTTATTTTTTGTACGGTAACATTAGGAATTCCGACTAAAAGGGAGTTATCACTATTCATTTGATAAACTCTCTTTTCAATTGCTACTCGATATTTCGGTAGCAGTTGAGGAACTAAAGAATCAGAGATTGCTACAATTAACCGATTGTGTACTTCCGGCAAAATTTCTGGATTTTCTAGATAGGGATTCATTCCCGGAAAAGGTGAAGGCATGGTTTTGTTTCTCCATTTAAATTAGGGAAATGGTGCGTTACACTTCGTTAACGCACCCTACGTTTAGAAGTCGCTGTAATTTTCTATTGCTTGCTTCATCCTTTCTATTACTTCGGCAACTGGAAGTGCGCCTAATTCCCCAGAAGCACGAGTGCGGATATTTAAAGAATTTGATTCTACTTCTTTTTCTCCGACGATCGCCATCACGGGAATTTTTTGGGTTTCGGCATTGCGAATTTGTTTCCCTAAACGTTCGCCACTGGTGTCAGCTTCGGCACGAATTCCTAAAACTTGCAATTCTTTTACTACGTTTTGAATGTAAGGCAAAAATTCATCTTTGACTGACAATACACGAATTTGAATTGGTGCTAACCAAAGGGGAAAATCACCTGCATATTCTTCAATCAAAATCCCAATTAACCTCTCTAAAGATCCAAAAGGTGCTCTGTGAATCATTACCGGACGTTTGCGAGAACCGTCTTCGGCAACATATTCTAATTCAAATCTTTCCGGTAAATTGTAATCTACCTGGACAGTTCCTAATTGCCATTCTCTATCTAAGGCATCTTGGAAAATAAAGTCTAATTTTGGCCCGTAAAATGCCGCTTCTCCGATGCCTTCAAAGTAATTCATTCCTAAAGTTTCAACCGCACGACGAATCGCACCTTGGGATTTTTCCCAAACGTCATCGGAACCGATATATTTATCAGATTCAGGGTCGCGGAAACTGAGTCTGGCTTTGAAGTTTTTTAGTTGTAAACTCTTGAATACTGAGAGAATTAAATCTACTACATTCAAGAATTCTCCGTCTAATTGTTCGGGGGTGACAAACAAGTGAGAATCATCAACCGTAAAGCCACGAACTCTGGTTAAACCGCCTAATTCTCCTGATTGTTCGTAACGATAAACAGTGCCAAATTCTGCTAAACGCATTGGCAATTCCCGATAGGAACGTAACTCACTCTTGTATATTTGAATGTGGAATGGACAGTTCATTGGCTTGAGAACAAATCCTTGTTCAACTGCCTTTGCTTGTTCATCCTCCGCCATCATCGGGAACATATCTTCTTTGTATTTTTGCCAATGTCCTGAAGTTTTAAACAAATCAACTCTGGCAATGTGTGGAGTAACAACTGGCAAATAACCCCGCTTGATTTGCTCTTGTTTGAGAAAATCTTCCAAAGTACTTCTTAAAACCGTTCCTTTGGGAGTCCACAAAGGTAATCCTGGGCCAACGTCATCGGCAAAAATAAATAATCCCAGTTCTTTACCTAATTTACGGTGATCTCGGCGCAGTGCTTCTTCTTTGCGGCGCTTGTATTCTTCTAGTTGTTCTGGATTTTCCCAAGCAGTACCATAAATCCTTTGCAATTGCGCTTTGGTGGCATCGCCTCGCCAGTAAGCACCTGCAACAGTTTCCAGTTCAAAGGCATTGGGGTTTAGTTCTGCGGTGTTCTCAACGTGCGGCCCTGCACAAAGATCCCACCATTGCTCTCCTAAATGATAAATGGTAATCGGTTCCTCTAAACCTTCGAGGATTTCTAGTTTGTAAGGTTCGTTAATTGCTTTGATGCGGCGTTCGGCTTCTTCCCGACTGACTTCTTCCCGAATTACTGGCAGTTTGCGATTGACGATCTTAATCATCTCTTTTTTAATCGCTTTTAAGTCTTTTTCGGTGAATGGCTCTGGACTATCAAAGTCGTAGTAAAATCCATTTTCAATCCAAGGGCCGATCGTCACCTGTGCTTTGGGAAATAGTTTCTGCACAGCCATCGCCATCACATGGGAAGTTGTGTGACGGATTTTCTTTAAGGTTTCTGATTCGCTGGTACGTGGTAAGTGGATTTTTGCTGGCTTTTCCTGAGAATCGGGTGATTCTGAATTGATGGATGGCTGATTAACCATGAGAAAACTATCTTTAAAACTAATAAACAAATGTTTCGATCGGGGATTACATTCCCCCATAGCCTCTATCTTAGCGGTGCAGAGGGGCAGAGGAGATGGGGAGATGGGGAGATGGGGAGATGGGGAGATGGGGAGATGGGGAGATGGGGAGATGGGGGGATGGGGGGATGGGGAGATGGGGAGATGGGGAGATGGGGAGATGGGGGAATGGGGAGATGGGGATAGATCTAGCGCCTTATTCTCCCCCCATCCCCCTACCCCCCCACCCCCCTCTTCATCTCCCCCCATCCCCCTACCTCCCCACCTCTTATTCCCTGTCCCCTTTCTGAAGAAGTATTTCCACATTATTAAGAAATGTAAATGAAATTAAGGTTATGATTTAGTTAGATTAGTAATACTCGATTTCATGCTTAACTCTAACCTGCCAGAACCGGAATTACTGAAAAGCCTGTTACAACCATTACTGGAAGATTTTCAGTATTGGTTTGGTCGATCGCGCACTTTTCTAGAAACAGAAACTATACCCTTCTTGGAGTCTCAGCAGCAATCGGACTTATTAAGTCGGGTGAAGCAGGCTCAAAATGAAGTAAATACGGTACAGGTAATGTTTCTTGCAACTGGGAGTCAAGTAGGTGTAGAAACATCTACGCTGTTTCAGTGGCACCAATTAGTTGCCGAATGTTGGAAGGTTGCCATGCGATTTCGGATGGAACAGGCGAACGAGTAGAAAAGTGATTCTTAAATAGTTGGATTTAAGATGTCTGCTCAAAAAAATTTTGTTGATTGCCCTATAAATCAAAGTACCGTAAAAATCTTTTAATTAGGAGGAGGATCTCTATGTTGCACTTGCTTTACATATTAGCTTTTACTTGTTTGGCATTTCTTGCTGTGGGTAATTTAATTCGTAATTTGATTCGGATTAGTGCTGACTACCAATACAGTACTTCTCCATATAATAGGTCTTCTGCAAATCGAAGATCTAGTCGTCGCGATCGCCCAATACCACATCCAGAATTTCTTGATGATTCTGGTAATTTTATTGATGAACCTTTGTTGATTATGAAGTCGATCGCAGTTGAAGATGCTAGACAAAAATTAGAATCTCTTTACGAAAATCCTCCCGAAAATTCTGCTCCATAATCTTTATATGAACGGAGTAAGTTTTAATAATTCTGCTCAAAAAATCCCCGTCTTTTTTTGTTTTGACGGGGAGAGATAACACTGAAGGGTTCGCAACGAACTGGTGATTTTATCTGAGTAGCAAGATATTATTAGCAACCCAGTGTTTTTTGCTTCTGTTTTCTTTGTGCAGAACGGAGATTTTTGGGTTTTCTATATCACAGGCAACTAGAGAAGGAAGCTGAGATTTTTGGATATGAGAAAATTTTTCTACTAAGTTTTGCCAGTTGACTTGTTCTAAGTTTTCTAATACCAAATGGGCGTTTCCTACTCGTTCAATCGAACCTAAACCTACTACTGACATTCCACCTGCTTTAGCTGCGATTATTCCAGATTCGGCATCTTCAATTACTAAACATTCGCTGGGTGTTAAGTTTAATTGAAAGGCGGCGTGTAAGAAAGTGTCGGGTGCTGGTTTTGGTTTAATGACGCTGTAACCATCTGCGATCGCGTCCACTTTATCAGCAATTCCCAAACGTTGCAATACTTCTTTGGCATTTTTGCTAGATGAAGTAATAGCAATTTTTATGTTATTTGCTTTTAATTCATCTAACAAATTGCTAACTCCGGGTAATAAATCTGCGGGGGAAAAGTTTTGAATAAATTCCAAGTAATAACGATTTTTGCAAATCATCATTTCATGAAATTTTGCTTCGCTGACTTGACGATCGCCTAACAGCAACAACAACGCTTCTCTTCTTGGCAAATCTTTTAAAGCTTCATTTATTGGCAAATCAAAACTTAAATATTCTTCATCAGCTAACTTTTGCCAAGCTAAATAATGATAGCCAGCAGTATCAGTAATTACGCCATCTAAATCAAAAATTACACCTTTGATTGTAGTTGGTTTCAGGTCGAATTCATACAAGCGATCGCGCCATTGAAAACGGAATTTTAATCTCGTCCAACCTGGGGGTAATTTTGGTGTGGCAACAGGACCATTAGGAGTCAATTTTACCCCAGCAAAACCGAAAACTATGGCTTGCCAAACACCACCCGCAGAAGCAGCATGAATGCCTTCATTAGCATTTCCTCGCACATCTTCTAAGTCTACTAAAGCCGATCGCATAAAGTGCGTATAAGCTTCTTCCAATTTATTCAGATCGCAGGCTAAAATAGCGTGAATTGCGGGGTTTAAAGAAGAACCGTAACTATGATCTGTGCGAGGTTCGTAATAATCCCAATTTTTTTGTAATGTTTCGCGATCGTATTGATCTCGCAACAAATACATCAACATCAAAACATCCGCTTGTTTCAAAACTTGCCTTTGATTTGCACCTTCAATTCCCAAAATTGCTTGCATGGAACGAGTGCGAGGTTCATAATCAGATAAGTTGATATCTTCGCGATCGAAAAAACCTTCAAATTCTTCGATTAAACCTGTTTCTTTGTTATGTAAAATCAAAATTTTATCTATAAAATCTGCCCATTTTTGTAACTGAACAGCAGTAATATTAAGTTTTTGTTGTAATTCGTTTGACCAATCAGGATATTCTTCTCGCAACCAAGATAAAACAGAAATAGCTGTTTGCAAATGCCATTGCACCATGCTATTAGTAAAAGCGCTGTTATCTACGAGTTCGTGATTTTCATCGGGGCCAATGACGTTTTTGAGTTCGTAACAGTTGCGATCGCTATTCCACTCTACACAACTCGCCCAAAAATTTGCCGTATCTAAAATAATTTCCGCCCCATAATTACACATCCAATCATCATCTTCCGTAGCTTGCCAATATTGCCAAACTGCATAAGCTATATCTGAATTAATATGCAGTTCGCGATCGCCACACCAAATCCGAATTAACTCGCCACTCGGAGTCGGAACCCAGCGTGGAGTCACTTCTTCCCCAGTTGCCGCACTTTCCCAAGCATACATTGCCCCCGCAAAACCCGCTTCTTTTGCCTTCTTTCTCGCCCCAGCTAAAGTGCGATAACGATAAGTCAATAACTTCTTGGCTAACTCCGGTTTCGTAAAAGTTAAAAATGGAACCACAAAAATTTCCGTATCCCAAAAAACGTGACCTCGATAAGCAAAACCTGACAGAGTTTTTGCCGGAATACTAACTCGATCGTCCTCCCTTGGTGCAGCTGCCAAAATTTGAAACAAATTATAACGAACAGCTAATTGCGCTTGGCGATCGCCCTCAATTTCTATATCACAAGTTTGCCACTCTTGTTCCCAAGCTTGAATATGCAACTGACGCAGCATCTCATAACAATTATTCCCAGAATCCCAACCATAAAAAAAATCTTTTAGTTTTTCTTGGGCAGTTTGGGCGGGATTTTTGCAATCTCTAGAAGTGAAAACTGTAACAATCTTTTCTATAGCAACAGTTTTTCCCGGTTGTGCGGAAAAACAGGTAGTCACTGTTGGATAACCCTGACAACCTGAACCTCGCAGCAAGGTATTTTCGCAAGACACACTTAGATGAGTTGCCATTCCTAATTCAATATTGGTGTGGCGACTCCGCATCAGCAACCACGCACTATCATTGTGGATGATGCCTTGATCTAACCAATCCCAGTGCATTACGCCTTGGTTATCAGCATAGCCATTCAAACTCGCTTGTACTTCCACCAAACCAGAAAAATTTATTGGCGTGACTAAACAGCGAATCGCTAAGACGTGGCGATCGGCTAAACTGGCGAAGCGTTCAAATAGCAAATTTACGATATGCCCTTTTGGACTTTGCCAAGACACGCGACGCTGTAATAATCCTTGTTTTAAGTCAAGGCGACGCTCATAATCTAACACTTTACCTTGGTCGAGGCGAAAGCGCTCTCCCGCAAAACAAATAACTAAGAGTAGCCAGTTAGGACAGTTGACTAACTCTGTATGTGCTACTGCTACATTGTCGTAAACACCGTGAATGAAGGTAGCTGGCAGATCGTTGGGATAACCTTCTTCAAAAGTGCCACGAGTTCCCAAATAACCATTACCCAAGGTGAAAATTGTTTCTTGATGGTGTAGTTTGGGATTGAACTGAGATTCTACAATAGTCCAATCAGTGGCGTTAACTGAAGTTGGTTTTGCCGAGGGTTTACTGAGTGTTTGCATTTTGGAATAACTGCTTGGTAGCAAGTTCGTCTAACTGTACAAAGAGAAATTGAGCAAAATTTCCTCACACCCGCCTGGTAAGCTGGCTTTGCTTCGTCGCACCCAGTTTCAACAATGCGGAAAGAACAAAAAAGATCGAAGCCTTATTCGATCTTCATGCTTTTAGGAATCCCCCTAAAGAGGTACAAATTACTATGGGTCGAATAATTGATACAAAACTATACATTTGGTAATAAAACTTTAAAATTATTTATACAAAGCAATAGGAGGCTCATAGAATGATGAATGGGGTGACACTAAATTTAACTCCATTCAATTAACTAACTGCCGAACATTTTTATCAGTTGTGTCGAGAAAATCCTGGTAGCCGCGACTTCAGTCGCCTTATACTAGCAAACATTTGCCGTGTAACCTTCGCTAGTCTACGATTAAGTGTGATTGGCGCTATCTTTCCGGCTACCGATGGAATACTGGGAATTTCTCATCCAAAAAGAAAACGATCGCTCTTGGCAATCCCTGAAATCACCGGAAGTTGAACTTCCTGAAGGCAGGTATCGTCTCGTAGTGCGTTCCAACCGTACAGAAACCGATATAGACATTCGCATCATTCACCACTCGATCTACGAAAACCCGCCTAAACGCAGGTTACAAAAGCGATCGCGTCGCATCAACTCCGAAGGGTTAATGGTGCTGATTCCTTTTACTGACTTCACTGCGGGAATTTGGGAGTTTCGCTGTCTGCCAGATTTGTTTGAAGATTTAATGGGCGAACCTTGGCAGCAAACCCTCCGAATCAAGGTTTTGCCACCAAATCCTCACCCAGAATCAGCTACACAGGATACTACGGGAGAAGGAGAACAGGGGAGAATTGGAGACCTAACCATTTCTCATCAATCTAAAATCCCAGCCTCTAGTATTAAATCAACGAGTCCCGATCCTTATCCTTTGCGCTTAACTCTCAAGCAAGAAACTTATGTGGCGCGTGCCGGACAATCAATTAATTTAGCTGGATATGTGGAATTGCCAAATGCAATTGCAAATCAGGAAATTGAGGAGGAACTAGCATTAACAGGAGAAATGCGAATTCAACTGCGCGATCCGCAAAGTGGACAAGTTTTAGCTGAACGTCAACAGCAATTAATCACGCAGGAAATTCCTTTTAATTTTGCTTGTAGCATTCATATTCCAGCCCAGAGTAAAACTCATTTACTACTAGGTGAAGTTAATATTTATGATGCGCCAGAAACGGCAAATGATTCTCCTTTAGTTCTGGCAACAAGGTCTTTTAGTATTACCTCGGATTTGAATGATTTGTTAAGTGCGATCGCAGATAATTTCCAGGAAACCGAAGTCTTGGAAATATCCTCACAATCCAAATCAGCAGCTTTAGACTTGGCAACATATAACCAAGCAACCACACCACAAAATCTTACAGTCCCAATTTTTCAACCCGGTGGCAAACAAATCTTACCACCCCAACTCTATCAACCAGACTTGCTCAGAAATCCCATTAAAAAAGTAGAATTACCAAGTTTCGGTAATTTTGGTAATCCCGAACCACCACCAGAATTAGCAACTACTTTAACTGAAACAACTGAAACTGAAACCGAATTAATAACAAGTTCAACGGAAGAAAATATTACTTCTGAAACAGAGACAGAAACAGCGGAAATTTCTGACCAAATTACTGCTGATGCAGAATCAAACGTAGCGGAAACAGTACCAGCTACTATTGATACAGCTTTTCAATCGCTGAAATTAGAAGAGCGTTTTTGGTCGCGTTTAAATGCGATCGCCGCAGATGCAGAATTATCTACCGAATTAAGTAAAGAGCCAATTTTTGAAGAAATAGAAGAAGTAGAAACAAAAAGTGAACCTCCTGCCGCTATTTATACTGGCCCAGATGCCGAATTAGCCGCAATGGAGTTCGTTGTAGAAGAACCAGAACCTTTACCAGCAAAACCAGAAAATAGTCTGAGTTCCCTTGGCGAAAGTTCTGGCGATGAAACAGAAGTGAAAGTTTTACCAATCCCAGAATTAGATGTACCAGCAGGAGAACTCACCGCAGGACAACAGATTCGGGTGCGAGTGAAAGTCCCAATGCGGCAACCCCGACTCGGTGTCAAGTTTTGGGTAGTGGATTTACAAACGCGATCGCTAGTTGAAGGCCCCCGCTGGTTAGGTGATTTTTACATCGACGCTTGGGGAAACCTAGAAACCTGCTTCCAAATGACAGTTCCCTTCGGTTGCTTAGAAATTCGCTTTGAAGCAATTTCCTCCGACATTGCCACCAAACAAGAAAGCCACAAAGCCCAAGTTAATCGCAGCGTAGTTCCCCCAGACATACCCCAGATCTCCGATGAACTAAATAGTTTGTAGCGAAAAAGCAGAGGTGCAGGGGTGCAGGGGCGCAGGGGAGAACTTAACCCTCTCATGTCACTCTCGCAAGAAAATTTTTGGGAGTTATTGATTTGTAAGGCTTTCGCCTTGCGACACCAATAATTATTGAGAATCGCTAAAATCTAGACATCGCAAGGCGAAAGCCTTTTTCTATGTCCAAAGTGACAGGAGAGGGTTAAAACTTAAAACTCTCCAACTCTTATTAACTCAAAACTCAAAACTCAAAACTTCCCCAGTCCCCCAAATAAATTGAAAAACCGCTTTTCCTAAAAATTAGGTAAGCGGTTTTTTTCGGGAAATTTAAACTCAGACAATTCTTACAAAGAAGAACCTAAACCAGCGTATGCACCATAGAAGAAGATGCCGACAACACCGATTACGCCTAAACCTGCTACGGTAGCAACAATCCACAAAGGAATTCTTCCACTTTGAGACACAGTATTACCTCCTCTTAAAACAACAACTTGCTAAATTTTGCCAAAGAATATCACTGAAAACCAGTTAGTTAAAGAAATAACTGGAGAACAATAAACCGAGAACGAAAACCAAGAGTAAACCTAGATAAAGAGAAGTCCGGTTTAACTCAACGGGTTGATTATTAGGATTCGGGATACGAGAAGGCATAACTCTCTCCTAGCGTTGAATGAACTGCATAGCGGCGATCGCGCCCAGGAAGAAAACTGTAGGTACAGCCAGCGTATGTACAGCCAGCCATCTTACAGTAAAAATCGGATAAGAAACGGGTTGATTCGATTGAGTATTCATAATTCGCAACCAATGATTAAAAAACTACTTACCTGAAAACTCTTGAATTTGGTCTTTTGCTTGATATCGATCGCTAATGATCGGCAATTCTTGACGAGTTTGAGTATAGTACTCATCAGGACGAGGGGTGCCAAAAGCATCGTAGGCTAACCCAGTGCTCACAAACAACCAACCAGCAATAAACAACATCGGAATCGTGATGCTGTGAATTACCCAATAACGAATACTTGTAACAATGTCCGAAAACGGACGCTCTCCAGTAGTCCCGGCCATTCTTCATCCTCCAACAACAAGATCGAATCTTAAACAAATGATACGAAATATTAAACACTCTCACAAGACAAGATTGAGAATGTTTAAGCTGCGCCAACAATATTCGGGTTATATTTCAGCACAGTGCCTTTCTGACCGATAATAAATCCCTGTTCTGGACTCAGAAACACGATTCGGTAAAGATTAGAAGGCACATTTTCCACCTGACGGTCTTTTTCCCAAGTTTTGCCATCGTCTAAGCTGCGAAGTAAATTCCCGCTACCACCAGCCACCCAAATTTCTTCAGGCGTGCGATAAGCCAAATCCAGTAAACCCCAGCTAGTAGAGAATTCTGGATAATCAGCATCTAACCATGCCTCTGGATTTTCAGCCTCACTAAATTGTAGTTGACCACCACGCGCCAACATCCACAATCTACCATCCTTGGTGAAACCCATGTTTTGCACTCGGCGAGAACTGTTGCGGTTATGCTGTACCCAAGCACTTTGTCCCGGTTCCCAAGTTGAGTAAAAATTCCCCCTTGAGGAAACCGCCACATACTTCCCATCAGCAGAACGCGAAATATTTCGCACCACGCCAACAGCTTCTTCTACCATTGCTTTCCAGGTTTTACCACCATCAGCTGTCCGGTAAATTGCGCCGACATCTGTGGTCATTTCTGCCGAGTCTGGGCCAAGGGCAACCACAGTGTTAGGATTACCAGGAAGCTTTTCGCTCAAAGTAATCTGTGACCAAGTTTGTCCCTCATCAGTGGTATGTAGTAACAGTGCAGGTTGTCCAGCAATCCACCCTTCTTTGCCAGAAAAACTGATGGCACTGAAACGGTACTTTTGCTCACCTAAATCTAAAATTTTCGGTTGCCAAGTTTCGCCGCCATCAGTGGTTTCTAGCAAAGTTGTGTTGCTTCCCACTATCCAGCCATGATTTTTGTCCTCTGTAAAAGCCACATCCGATAAATTACTGTCTGTGGGTATAGCGAGGATTTGCCAAGGATTTTCACTGATAGAGGGTACTTTACTACAAGCTACACAAAGGAGGACAACTACTAGCAGCACTCCTAATTTTTGCAAACTTCTCAATAGCGATCGCATTTTTGCCCAATATTCTCTAATTTGTCTTGCCTAGTCTTTTGCCAAACTTTTAATCTTCTAAAAATCAGCCAATTACTTATCCTACGGCATTGGGTGACTCGATTAACTTTAGCTGGAAATCCCGCCAAAATTTAATCATTGCAATCCATACAAGCTTAGGAAAAACAAAAAAGCCAGCGCCAAGCCACCAAAAATCAAGAGATTTTTTTGTCCCGGCGTAAGAGTATTAACACCAAAACCATAGCCGTAATTAGCCTTAAATCCCGATGCAGTTCCTTTTGGCCCAATATTTTGGAAAGCAGATTGCCGCACCCCACAAACAGGACAGCGCCAATTTGCTGGCAATTGCTCAAAGGGAATTCCCGCAGCAATATCGTTCTTGTCGTCTCCCTTTTCCGGCTCATAGATATAGCCGCAGGCTTTACACTCATATCGATCCAACGTATTCGGATCAACAGCTTGGTTAGTCATTGCTCTCTTTGATTATTAGAAAAGCTGGCAGAAATCTTAAAATATCTGTTACAGATTATGACATAAGATGTCTTCCTGACTCAGAAGTTGAAGAAGTCGGGAGGTGGGGAGGTGGGGGGAGTTAGAGAGTTTTGAGTTTTGAGTTTTGAGTTAAACTTCCCCATCCCCCCATCTCCCCATCTCCCCATCTCCCCATCCCCCCATCTCCCTTGTTATGGTTTTCATAAGCAAGCTAAAGCATCCCGAAGGGCGAATTATCTGTAAAAATAAGTAACAAATGTCCTTTTGCCAAAGTGGTAGCAACTAATTGTGTTTGTTCTTAGCGGCTATGAATACTTACTGGGCTTCCTAATCATTTGCAGCCTAGTTCCAGCGTTAGCTCTGACTGCATCGAAACTACTACGCCCCAGCCGTCGTGGGCCAGAGCGTCGCACTACTTATGAATCGGGGATGGAACCCATTGGCGGAGCCTGGATTCAATTCAACATTCGCTACTATATGTTTGCCTTGGTCTTCGTGGTTTTTGACGTGGAGACGGTTTTTCTTTACCCTTGGGCGGTTGCCTTTAATCGTTTGGGTCTTTTAGCCTTTATTGAAGCACTGATCTTTATCGCAATTTTAGTCGTTGCTCTGGTTTACGCATGGCGCAAAGGAGCCTTGGAATGGTCATGAATTCAAATCTCACAACTACAGATCCTAATTTTGAGCAACAGCTAAGAGAAAAGATTCTCAACCCGGTTGAGCGTACTGCTGTTACTCAAGAACTTTCGGAAAATGTCATTTTAACTACAGTTGATGACCTTTACAATTGGGCAAGGCTTTCGAGTCTTTGGCCTTTAATGTTTGGTACGGCTTGCTGCTTTATTGAGTTTGCGGCGATGATTGGTTCTCGGTTTGACTTCGATCGCTTCGGTCTAGTCCCTCGTGCTACCCCTCGTCAAGCCGATTTAATTATCACTGCTGGCACGATCACCATGAAAATGGCTCCGGCTTTGGTACGCTTGTACGAGCAAATGCCGGAACCTAAGTATGTGATCGCGATGGGTGCTTGTACGATCACGGGTGGAATGTTTAGCGTTGACTCTCCGACAGCTGTACGTGGTGTGGATAAACTGTTGCCTGTGGATGTTTATATCCCTGGCTGTCCTCCCCGTCCAGAAGCGATTATGGATGCGATCGTCAAACTGCGGAAGAAGATTGCCAACAATTCCATGCAGGAACGGGCAGCACTCAATCAAACTCACCGTTACTACAGCACTACTCACAAAATGAAAGCTGTGCCAGCAATCTTAGACGGTAAGTATCTCCAATCTGATACTCGCTACAACCCACCGAAAGAATTGACCGAAGCTATGGGTATGCCTGTACCTCCAGCACTCAAGGCAACAGAAAAGGAGGCTTCTCGTGGCTGATGAATCTCAAGCACCAGAAACTTCCACGCTGGTAGAAGCAGGTAAAGTTTCTCGCTGGTTGACTGAGAATGGTTTTGAACATGAGTCTTTAGAACCAGACCCTCGTGGCATCGAAATTATTAAAGTTGAGCCAGATTTTTTGCTTCCCTTGGCGACTGCTTTGTATGCTTACGGGTTTAATTACCTTCAGTGTCAAGGTGGTTATGATGTTGGTCCCGGACAAGAGTTGGTCAGTTTTTACAATCTGATTAAACTTAGCGATAATGCCGATCGTCCAGAGGAAGTGCGCTTAAAGGTATTTCTACCAAGAGAAAACCCCACAGTTCCCTCAGTTTACTGGATCTGGGCAAGCGCCGATTGGCAAGAACGGGAAGCTTTCGATATGTACGGCATTATTTACGAAGGACACCCGAATTTGAAGCGGTTGTTAATGCCTGAAGATTGGGTAGGTTGGCCTTTACGTAAGGATTATGTCTCTCCCGATTTTTACGAGCTACAAGATGCTTACTAAAGCTGACCAAATTTTCTCCTCCCCCAAATTTTGGGGGTTTTTTATTTTCGGGGTTAGGGAAGAAGGTTGTTTAATTTACATAGATTATGTTACAGCAGTTGCCATGACTATTTCTCTATTTGTTGTCCTTGCTCCCTTTGGATCGAAATTTGATGCTCTAACCGATATCTTCCTTAATACCTCAGTAATTTTCCTGATTTTAATTTAGTTCATAAGTTATAAAGAAATAACATACTAATGATCTGTTGTGTTAGCTTTAAACAAATAGCAGAGTTTTAAATCCTTTTTTATTATTTTCTCTTTTGGTTAGTGTAATGAATAGTAATTTAATACTTTCCTCGAAAGCGGATATTATGATTGTGGACGATACCCCAGATAATATTCGTTTTTTATCCACTCTGCTGCAAGAACAAGGTTATAGCGTGCGGAAAGCGCTTAGTGGAAAAATGGCTTTAACAGCAATTAGAACTGTTTTACCTGACTTAATTTTATTAGATATTAATATGCCGATGATGAATGGATATGAAGTTTGCAAGGAATTAAAGAATGATGAAAAAACCAGGGCAGTACCAATAATTTTTATTAGTGCTTTGGATGATGTAATGGATAAAGTTAAAGCTTTTCAATTTGGCTGTGCAGATTATATTACTAAACCTTTTCAAATTGAAGAGGTTTTGGCGCGAATTCAACATCAGTTAATTATTAAGAATTTGCAAAATCAGATGCGATCGCAAAATGAACAACTACAACAGGCTTTAACTGAACTGAAAAATGCCCAAGTACAAATAATCCAAAAAGAAAAAATGTTTAGTTTAAGTCAGTTAGCTGCTGGTATGGCGCATGAAGTTAATAATTCTATCGGTTTTATTGCTGGTAACATTGACTTTGCACGTCAATATATACAGGATTTACTGAATTTAATCAAGATTTATCAACAAGAATATCCTGAACCAACTCCTGTTGTAGAAGCCGCACTAGAAGAGATTGACCTGAATTTTCTAGCAAAAGATGTGGAAAAAGTTCTGAGTTCGATGCAAACAGGAGCAGAACGAATTTCGACTATTAATTTAGCATTAAGAATTTTTGCTCGGTTAAATGAATCTGATATTAAACCTGTCAATTTGCATGAAGGAATTGATAGCACTTTAGTATTATTACAACAAAGGTTAAAACCAGAAGCACAAGATTGGGAAATTACAGTAGAAAAAAACTATGGAACTTTACCAGCAATTAATTGTTATGCAAGTTTGATGAATCAAGTATTTTTGAATATTTTAAATAACGCGATCGATGCTTTGGAAGCTAAATGGCAAGAAGTCAACAACACATCGATTGAGCCTACAATTTGGATTGCTACAGAATTAACACCTCAGCAAACGGTAATTATTAGAATAAAAGATAATGGTAACGGAATTTCTGAAGATGTTAAAGAACATTTATTCGCTCCATTTTTTACAACTAAACCAGTGGGTAAAGGTAACGGTTTGGGATTAGTAACTAGTTATCAAATTATTGTGGAAAAACATCAAGGTAAATTGACTTATGAATCTACTTTGGGAGAAGGAACAGAATTTTCTATAGAAATTCCGGTTAATTTAGGACAAACCTAAAATAAGCAATGGGAAGTTGCAACAGCTTTTTTCTCAAGGAACATAACTAGCAACTGGTATTATTAAACACTTAAGTTTACAAAATATTTGCAATTTTGCTGGTAAAAATCGTATAATTATAGCTTCTGGGATACACAATTAGATAAAATTAAAAAGTGTGAGCGTCGCAATCGTAAGAGAGGCAAAATTAATGACGGATCGCTCTTCCTTTGTGCCAATTACTGTTAATCCAATTAAATTTGGAACAGATGGTTGGCGAGGTGTAATAGCAGCAGATTTTACCTTTGAGCGTGTAGCTTTGGTGGCACCGATCGCAGCTCAAGTTCTAGCTAAAGAATATGGTAATCTTACTAATAGTCGCACCGTGATTGTCGGTCACGATCGCCGTTTTATGGCAGAAACCTTTGCTCGGACAGCAGCAGAGGCAATTCGTGCGGTAGGTTTTGATGTTTTATTGACAGAAACTTTTGCTCCTACTCCTGCTTTTAGTTGGGCAGCAAAAAAACTTAATGCTTTGGGTGCTATTGTGATTACAGCCAGTCATAATCCTGGCAGCTATTTAGGTTTAAAAGTCAAGAGTGCTTTTGGAGGTTCTGTTTCTCCTGAAGTAACTAAGCAAATAGAAGCTTTGTTAGATGAGAAATTGTCGCCAGTAGCAGAACCAGGGAAATTAGAAATGTTTAATCCTTGGCCTAGCTATTGTGAAGGATTACGAGCTAAGGTAAATATTGAGGAAATTCGTCAGGCGATAAAAGAAGGTAAATTAACAGTATTTGCTGATGTTATGCACGGTGCAGCTGCAACAGGATTTGAGCAAATTTTGGGTATACCTGTTAACGAAATTAATAGCGATCGCGATCCGTTATTTGAAGGTGGTGCGCCAGAACCTTTGCCAAAATATTTGGGTAAATTTTTCCAGGTAATTAGAGAACATAGAGCAATTAATCCTGATAGTTTGTCAGTTGGTTTAGTATTTGATGGAGATAGCGATCGCGTTGCTGCTGTCGATGGACAAGGTGAATTTTTAAGTTCTCAAGTGTTAATCCCAATTTTAATTGAACATTTGGCAACTAAAAGAGGCATGACTGGCGAGGTTGTAAAAACTGTCAGCGGTTCCGATTTAATTCCCAAAGTAGCAGCACATTATCAACTACCATTATTTGAAACGGCTGTTGGCTACAAATATATTGCCGATCGAATGTTAGAAACTTCAGTTTTACTGGGTGGAGAAGAGTCTGGCGGAATTGGTTATGGCACTCACATTCCTGAAAGAGATGCTTTGTTATCAGCTTTGTATGTGTTAGAAACAGTTGTAGAATCGGGTAAAGATTTAAGCGAATTGTACCGAAATTTGCAGGAGAAAACTAACTTTAGTTCGGCTTACGATCGCATAGATTTGCCTCTAGCTAGTATGGATGTGCGATCGCGTCTTTTAGAACAATTACAAAGTCAACCTCTCAAAGAAATTGCTGGACAATCAGTAGTAGATTGCAACACAATTGATGGCTACAAATTCCGTTTAGCTGATGGAAGTTGGCTGATGATTCGCTTTAGTGGTACTGAACCAGTTTTGCGTTTATATTGCGAAGCTGCCAACCTTGATGAAGTACATAAACGGCTAAATTGGGCGAATGATTGGGCAAAATCTGTTTAACTCAGTCTCTTGCACCAAGAGGTAGCAGCCCCTATTTTTCGTTCCCAGGTTCAACCTGGGAATGAGGATCTGGGAGGTTCTACCTCCTCTGGTTGCCAGATCTGAATGACTAATGATCTATGACAAAAAATCAATGACAAACATATTAGTAGTTGCGACAAGTAATCCCGGTAAGTTGTTAGAAATGCAAGCTTACTTAACAGATTTAGATTTAGAATTGCAACTCAAACCTGATGAATTAGAAATTGAAGAAACAGGGAAAACTTTTAGCGAAAATGCTTGTTTGAAAGCCTCTCAAGTTGCAGCAGTAATGGGACAATGGGCGATCGCAGATGATTCCGGTTTAGAAGTGGAAGCTTTAGAAGGTGCGCCGGGAATTTATTCGGCGCGGTATGGTCAAACCGATCGCGACCGAATTGAAAGATTACTGTTTGAATTAGGTAACGAATTGCATCGAGAAGCGAGGTTTGTTTGCGCGGTTGCGATCGCGCGTCCTGACGGTGCGATCGCTTTACAAACAGAGGGAATTTGTCCAGGACAAATATTACACTCTCCGCGAGGTAATCATGGTTTCGGTTACGATCCAATCTTCTATCTTCCCGAACAACAAATGACCTTTGCAGAAATGACTCCCGAATTAAAAAAATCTGTCAGTCATCGGGGAAAAGCATTTCAAACTTTACTACCCAAATTACAAAAATTAGATTTTAGATTCTAGATGGGTAAGTAACCCCAAATCTAAAATCTAAAATCTAAAATCTAAAATTATTAGATTGCTTCGAGATCCTTTTCCCCTGTACGAATCCGAACTACTTGTTCTACAGGCGAAATGAAAATTTTACCATCACCAATTTCCCCAGTTCTAGCAGCGGTGATGATTTTATCAACTACCGTATCAACCTGATTGTCTTCAACTACAACCTCTATTTTGAGTTTTTGGAGAAATTCTACAGTGTACTCAGAACCACGATAACGTTCAGTTTGACCTTTCTGGCGACCAAAACCACGTACCTCGGAAACTGTCATCCCCACAATTCCCGCATTAACTAAGGCTATTTTGACTTCATCAAGTTTGAATGGTCTAATAATCGCTTCAATTTTTTTCAATTTCTTAACTCCTCAAAAACTGTTTCATGCGTCTTTTAGTAGATATTACCAGCAGAAAAGAAGCAAGGGGGTTGATTTAGGAACTGTCTATACAGAAGTCGCTAAGTAAATAGAAATGTCCATTAAACCGTCCCTACTTCGGGAAAGCTGGTTTGAAAATAATCTTGTATTTTAAGTCGTCCACTGCTATTTGTGACATCTTTTAGTTCGGCTAATCCTACAGTCTAATATCGTTTCTCCTTAAGTTTGCTACAAATGATTAACGCGACGACGCGGGAACACGGAGACGCGGAGATTGATTTACAGCATTTTAGAGATTAGAGAATTGATAGCAGACATTCCTGCTCCTTACGCTGGCACAAGTTACCGTTTGAGATTACCATATCTCGCGTTATCTTTCATGCTTTTTAAGCATAGAGAGCGTCAAAAGTAAACAATTCATGACAGAAAACAAGCTTCGGCTAAAGAATGTTAAAGGCAAAAGGGTAAAACTTTTCCCTTTCCTTTAACTTCTCTACAAATCGAATTATCTGTGTTCATCTGTGGTTCATAACTAATTTTTAAATGAAACCGCAGAGAAGCAAAAGAATTATTCAAATTTTCAAGTAAGTTAAATTTCGCCGATCTGAGGTGGTTTGTAAGTAGAAGAAGCAGTTAATATTTGATATTTCACAAATCTTCCGAGTAGCACAAACAAACCGATTAAGAAAGCTCCTATTCCCAAAGGACTAGGAAGCCAAAAAACTGCTTCTAAATGGTTAAATTTACCTGGCTGTAATTCCCAAGTTAATTGTTTTCCCTCAGCTTGAATTTTGGGAATAATGTCATTTTCGCTTTTGGTAATGCTTTGTGCAACTTGGGGAGTGCTGAGGCTAAATTCCAATTGTATTAAGGAACCTGGATCGATCGCCACTTTGCTATTTGTCGAGGTTGGGGAAAGCGATCGCAAATCCAAATCGTAAATCAAATGATTGCGTATCCAAAACAAAAAATTACCTTGCTCTAACTTCAACTCTGATTTAAACAAAGGTATATCCGCTTCTTGTTCGGCTACATTTGCGAGTTTTTGCTGCTCGATCGGATTAAAAAACTTGTTATACCTTTCCTCTAAATCCTTGCCATTATTAAAAGGAATTGTCACAATTAACTCTTCATCAGAAACTTTTTTAACTTTTCCTTCTAAGTTTTTGGCGCGAGTTTCGATACTCTTTAACCATTCGTCAACTGTTTCATTGCTGAAATCCTTCAGCCGTTCTCCTAACTTAATGCTTTGAACTATTTTCCCTTTATGAGCGCCTGAAAAATTAACTCCTACATCATACTGGACGCAGCCAGTCAGGAAAGTTACCACACATAAAATCAAAGGTAAAATGCCGAAAAGCGGATGTTTTCTTTTAAGTTTTCGATCCTTCACTTTGTCCCTATTCCTTTTAACGATAAAACTTTAAAATCCCCACCAAACTAGGCTACCTAATATTAACAGAATGCCAATCAATGCTACCCAAATAAACCGATTATCTTTTGTATTTACCTGACTTAAGTCTACAGGTTCCGCACCAGAAAGAGAACCAGAGGAAGATTTTTTTCCAGCCGCAGCATTACCTAAACGAGTTTTACCTTCATTATCAGCAATTGTTCCCAAGTCAGGAATTTGGGTCAGCCATTCCGGGCGACGATTCAGTTGGGGAGCCTCTAAAATGTAGAGTAAGCGACGACTTTGTTGGCGAATTTCGTAACTAGGATGATGGTCTAATTGCTTGCAGAGTGCGATCGCTTCTTTTTTTTGGTCAGCTGCTTCATAAGCAGTAACTAACCAAATTTGCACCTCCCCACCGAAGCGGGTATTGCGATCGACCAAAGCACTAGCCTTTTCCAAACATTCTACCGACTGGCGATATTGACCGCGTTCAAACGCAGCCTTACCAGCTTGGTATTGTTCCTTAACAATCTCTAACGTTTCTGCACTCATAACCAATCACAACTAATGAACGCAAGTTGCTAGTTATATTCCGTAGGGTGCGCCAGAACCTGCAAAATATTTTGACTCGCCTACAATTGTATTGCCTGACGCACCTGACAAACTAACCGATCGCAACTAATTACTTACCGCGACTATGAATAAACTCAGAAGCAACAATCATCGAACCAATCCCCGCATCTGAGAGAATTTCTAATAGTAGTGCATGGGGAACCCGACCATCTACAATGTGAGTAGCGCGGACACCTTGAGCCAAACTCCGCACGCAACAATTGACTTTAGGAATCATTCCCCCACCAACAACACCAGAAGAAATCAAAGCCCTTGCTTCTTGAATATCCATTTTCGGAATCAAGGTCGAAGGGTCTTTGTAATCTCTTAAAATTCCCGCAGTATCTGTTAGTAAGATTAACTTTTCTGCACCCAAAGCCGCTGCTAATTCTCCCGCTACAGTATCGGCATTAATATTATAAGCTTGTCCAGTTTCATCAGCAGCGACACTGGAAACTACCGGAATATATCCGCTTTTGAGCAAACTATCTAAAATGTTAATATTCACTGCACTAACTTCCCCCACAAAGCCAATTCCTTCTTGACCTTCGGGGCGTGCTTTAATCAAATTACCATCTTTGCCGCACAAACCAATTGCTAAACCACCAGCTTGATTAATTAAAGTGACAATTTCTTTATTTACCTTACCCACCAAAACCATTTCTACAACTTCCATTGTGGGTGCGTCGGTAACTCGCAGACCATTTTTAAACTGTGGTTCTATTCCTAGTTTATCTAACCAAGAATTAATTTCTGGCCCTCCACCATGTACCACTACTAGACGCAAGCCGACACAGGATAAAAACACAATATCGCGCATTACCTTATCTTTGAGCGAACTGTCTTTCATGGCTGCGCCACCATACTTAATGACTATAGTGCGTCCAGCAAATTGTTGAATGTAAGGTAATGCTTCGCTGAGTACTCGGACGCGAGTCGCATCATCATTAGTTTGAGTGTAATCGAGTTCTTTAACCATGAGTTTGTTTTGTCATCCTAAAAGGTTTTAGATGCAGTTTATAGCAATTCTCAGGCTGATAAAGTACAGGTTTTATCGGTTTTGGGAACAGGGAATTGCCAATAGCCTATTTTGTCATCAGTTAAGATAGGTGGGGGGAACGACTGGTGGTTTTAAAATCGAGGGAATTGTCTCTAAGATGCGTTTTGTTACTTGTTCGGGTGTTTCCTGGGGTTGAACCGTAATTCGTAAGTCAGCTTGATTATAAAGATGTTGTCTTTGTGCTAAAAGTGTTTGCAGCTTTTTCTCCATGTCAGCATCTTTTAATAAAGGTCGGGTGTTGTCCTCTGTCAAGCGGGACATCAGTAATTTTACGGGCACGTCTAGCCAGAGGATCAAACCATGTTGCAGGTAACTCCAATTTTTTTGTCGCAACACTATACCTCCACCTGTGGAAACTACGGTTCTGGTATAAGTGCAGAGTTCGGCTAGTACTTGCGTTTCTAATTCACGGAAACTTTCTTCACCAACGGTTGTAAAAATTTCGTTAATGGTTTGACCCTTAACTAATTCGATAATATTGTCCGTGTCCAGAAAACGGCTGTAGCCCATTTCCTTTGCTAGTAAGCGTCCTACAGTGGTTTTCCCCGCACCCATCATGCCAATTAAGTAAAGACTTCTGTTTTTGAGAATATTGTTCACTCGTTGAGGTTCTAAGTTTCATTTACTTTAGGGCTGCTACTTAGTTTACCTGGATTTGGGTTGGGAACTACCTCGGTCTGGAGGTTATCTTGTTTACCGAGTTCTCGATTAAGATATTCTTTAAATATTGGTAGCAATTTGAAGATAGTAGTATGTTTGGAGATTAGCGATCGCCTAACCAAGGATTCTAAGTTTTCCCATAACTCTCCTTTACTCATTCCTGGTGGCGTTTCTTCTGTCGTTTCTAATAATAAAATATCTTGTTTCACAGCTAACCAGTACAATAGTTGCTTTTCACTCGTTGAAATTCGATTTAATTGTTCTTCTATTAATTCTCGCACTCCTCCAAACACTAAAAGATTGTGCTTTAAGAATTGGGAAACCTTCCCATCAAATAATTCTAAAATTGTGGTTAACACAATTTTCAATGCTAAAGGATTACCTGAATAGCGGTTAACTAGTAAGCGCCATTCATACTCAGAACAAGTTACTCCTTTAGCTTTAATAATTTCTTGGCAATCTATTTCATTTAATCCTTTTAATTGTAGCGATCGCACGGGCAGATTCACTCCTTCAATAGTTGCTATTTCTTTAAGTTTTTCTCGACTAGTTAACACCAAACAACTTTGATGCAATACTTCGCCAATTCGCTGAAAAAATTCTCGATATTCTTCATATTCTGGGCGAAAATCTCCTGTGTAAGTTTGGGTTTGCAACAGAGTATCAACGTTGTCTAATACTAGCAAGCAACGGGATTTTCGGAAAAAATCTAATAATTGACTAGTTCTCTGAGGGCTAGTTTCTGATAAAGTGAATTCGCTGCTTTGCGCTTGGGCTAAGAATTGCAGTAGATTGGCTAAAAGTTCTGATAGTTGTGGGGTGTGATGTAGCGATCGCCAAATCAAAAATTGAAAATCATGCTGAATTAGTTGTGCTAATTTTACCGATAAAGTAGTTTTACCAATTCCACCCATCCCCAACAAAGAAACTAAGCGACAACGCTCTTTAATAATCCAATTTTCTAATTGCACTAATTCTTTCTCTCTGCCATAAAAGATACTCGTATCAACAGCTTCTCCCCAATCAAAATTTTGCTTAATTTCTGGTTGATGATTTTTCTCAATCAAACTTGGCGCAACTTGCGGTGGCAAAGCTGAATCTAATTTATAACCCGCTTCTTCTAAAAGTTTCGTTACCCGACTCCAATGGTTTATTTTTACCTGTTGGTTAGTCTGGGAATATAACATTACTTCAATGTATTTATACAAACCATTGGAAAGGTAAACTCTTACGGAACTACTATTAGTACTACTATAAATAATATCTGCGATTTCTCCGGGACTGTAACCACAAAGTAATCCGCGAAGAATCTTCTTTTCTACAGGTGTTAGTCCTTTATTTTTAGCTGAAGCAAGATCTACATATAATTTCTCTAGCTTCCAAGTATGAGCAGCTTCTACAAATTCCCCTGATTGCACTTGTTTTAATGTAAATAAGTTTACTAAGCAGACTAACGTTTAATTAACATCTGTTAGCTTTTAACGCTTTATATCAATTTAATTGTAAATATTAACGTAATTAATAACATCAGTAAAGTAACGGATTCACTAAATATGACTTAATATTAAATTCATGAAAACTTCATTAAAAATTCATCAACGCTCTGTAAAGAAGTCAGTAAAACTAAGTAATATGTAATCTATTAGCTGATTCGGCAGATGAGTTAGGTCGCAAATTTATTAGTGGTGTAGGTTTCGCGCTGATTTAAGTTGTGTTTTTCCTACGATCGCTTGTTGTAGTTCAGTTCTTTCCCCTTGTTTTAATTTGAGTGTAAAATTTCCTATGGGTGATTAGTATGTACCTCATTCGTGAAGTAGTTCAACAGGCGCTAAAAACTGGATATCTTAGTATTGCAGCAGAAGAACGCCTGCGGTGTTTGCTAAAAAATAAGTATGATTCAGAAGACCTTGATGCTTTCATGAAACTGCAATTTGCAGCTGTGTCTGGTCAAGTTAAGCAAGAGTCTCGTGAGTTAGTTTGTTCTTAGGTTTGTAGCGATGCAGGATGGCGATTTTACTGCGATCGAGTTTTCCAAGAGTTAATAGTCGGCTAATTAACAAATTCTTGTTAAGATTAGCTTTCAAGGCTTTTGCATGATAATAAATAAAGCTAAGGGATGGGGATCTAAATTGCCATAATAAACAGTTTCCTCAAGAGAAATTATTTGTAATTTACTGGCAAAAATTTCCCTCATTTCCTCTGGAGTGAATTTGTATAGCCCACCTTCCCTAGTTTCCAGATAACAAAAGCATTTTAATAATAAATAACCCTGCGGTTTCAGCAAATCATACACTACGTTAACGTAATTTGGTCTGCTGTCTGGAGGTAATACGTGGAAACAACCGCGATCGATAATTAAATCAAACTCTCCTGAAATTTTACTATTAAGAATATCATCCTGTTGCCAGTTAATATTTAATCCTTTTTCTTGCCCTTTAGCAGCAGCTTTTTGAATTGCTGTTTCTGACAAATCGGTAGCAGTAACTTGAAAACCCCTTTCAGCCAAAATTATTGCTTGCGTCCCCGGGCCAGTACCAATATCTAACACACTTCCTGTAGTAAAATTTAACTTTGTTAAACTTTTTTCTATATCCGGGTCTAAATTAGCATTAAACCAAGGCATAGACTCAACCGCTTGTTCTTGATATAACTGTTCCCAATTGGGTAACGATTTTTCTTGAGTCATAATTCCTCCTGAATTTAAGTCAAAATATTTTGTAAACCTTTCACTAATCTACTAATACCAACTGATGCTGTTTCTGCTTGCAATGCGCCGTAAGCAACGCGCAGATAACAACCATCATCTATGCCAAAAGTTGTCCCTGGAATTACCGCTATTTTATATTCATGAATTAAACGTTTTACTAATTCCATTGCACCCAAATCAGTTTGAACTTTGAGCAGGAAATAAAACGCCCCATCAGCAGGAGGAATTAAACAAAATTCCGAAATAGCTTGCAATTCCTGAAGCACAACTTCTCGTACTTTGGTAATTGCCTTTAGTTTTTCTCGGCAGTAATTAACTCCTGCTTGCAGCGCACCTAAAGCGGCATACTGGGAAATTACAGGCGCACAGATTAATATAGTATCTTGAATCTTTCTGATTGGCACTAATAAATGTTGAGGAATTACCATATAACCAATGCGCCAAGAAGCAAAACCGTAAGCTTTAGAAAGAGAAAACAGGGAAATTGTATAGTCACTACTTTGGGGAATTGCTGCGGGAGAAAAGTGCTTTACTCCGTTATAAGTAAAATATTCGTAAGCTTCGTCGCTAATATGATAAATTCCTTTTTCTCGGCAAATTTTGTTAACTGTTTGTAGAGTTTTTTGGGGGTAAACTGCGCCAGTGGGATTATTGGGAGAAATTGTGACTACAGCTTTTGTTTTATTAGTAATTGCTGATTCGATCGCATCTGGAAGCAACTGATAATTTTCATCTGTTCTGACTAATACGGGGCGACAACTAGCCATTGCGATCGCCATTTCATGATTAAAATAATAAGGCGTTTGTAAAATAATTTCATCCCCCGGATTAGCAATTGCCAAAATCGCATTCATAAACCCCATATTGCTACCCGCAGTCACCACAATACAGTTATTTCGATCGATTTTAATTTGATTTTCTGCTGACAATTTAGCAGTAATTACCTCTAACAAAGGACTAATCCCTTCCACAGCTTGGTATTTATGATTTTGTGGTTGGGCTAAAAATAGAGCAATTTGTTCTACTGCCTCCGGTGGTGGAGGATAATAAACCACACCTTGCCCCAAAGAAATAGTTCCCGGAGAATTGCGAATTAACTCGCCAACTACGGGAATAATTGGTGACTGCACAGCTTGCATTCTTTGAACTTCGCTTTTCATTATAATTGTCTTAGATTGATTCGGTAAACCCTTCAATATTATTCGGTTTTCTGGGATAGGTTTTATACTACCAAATGGGCGGCGATCTCGACTCGTAAATCCTTTGTCAATTCGAGAAGATGATCTTGTTAACTCAAAGGCAAAGAGAGTAAAAATTAGCCATGAAAAAAACTATCGTAGAAACCATATATAACTGGTATCGTCAAACTATTCGCAATTCTAAATATCGCTGGTTAATAGTTCTAGGTACATTGTTGTATTTAGTTAGCCCATTGGACATTTCTCCTGATGTATTTCCCATTGTTGGCTGGATTGATGACACTGTAGTTGCCACATTGTTAGTAACAGAAGTTTCGCAAATGTTACTAGAAGCGCGGAAAAATCACAAACAAAAACAGTTTAATTCTGACCCTAATACTATAGATGTAGAAGCAGTTTCTAGCAACTAAGTAGCAACATTAATTTATCTTTGCCAGTGCTACCTCCAGAGATGGAAAACTCTTTCTTGCTGGGGGTAGAAGATTGATTAAAGCGATCGTACCAAAATCGAAACATGAACACCACTAACACTATCAAACGTATTGCTACCCTGAACCGCATTCGCAAATTCACCTACTTAATGGATAGTGCTTTTCGCGTTCCCTTAATTGGTTTTCGCTTTGGATTAGACCCCATTATCGGGTTAATTCCAGGTGCCGGAGATCTAGTTAGCACCGTCTTTTCTGCTTATTTAATTTATTTAGCTGCTCGCTTTCAACTTCCCCCACAAATCTTGAGAGAAATGATTTTTAATGTGGCATTAGAAGCAGCAGTAGGTACTGTACCTTTAGTAGGTGACTTATTCGATGCTTACTATAAATCTAATATTCGCAACTTAGCACTTTTGGAAAAACATTTAGGAATTGAAGACCCCGAAACCATTGAGCAAATTAACTCAGTAGTGACTCAACCAAAACAGCCAGCATTAACAAATAAATAATCCTTTTAAACAAAGGTGGAATAATTCCACCTTTATTTAATTATATATAGAACTTATACCAATTCTCCGTAAAATTGCGCTTAATCATAGCCCCTCCCTGTGGACGGGGTGGGGTTAATTAAGCGCATCTTCATAGAGAATTGGTATTACCACAACCCTACTTACCAATAGCCACTAAAGCTACCAATAAGGCAAGATTTAAAAACCAAGGCGCACTGACTACAAACCAAACAAAACTGAGCAGAAGAATGACCACAGCGCAAGCACAAACAATTTCATTTGTTGGTGGTTCTGCCTGAGCTTCAGTATAAGTCCAACAAGCAGCAATTCCTAAAGTTAAGGAAATAAATAAATTAATTAAAGACATCAGTATCATTCCTTTGCCAGTCTCCTTTGGGATGTGACAAAACGCTAGAATCACCAGAAAGCTGGGTCTATTGGTTATTAATCTCTTTGTTAATCAAGCAACGAAAACTAGCTTTACTTATCTTAGAATAATTGGCATCCTGCAACTGGGTTATTTTACAAGATGCAATTCCCTAGCGATACCAGGTAGAATAATTAAGATTTTTTAAACCTAGTTTTTTCTATTTTAATGCTGACACAGCTGTTTAATCTCTCTAACCTGTTTGTTCTACCCTTTTGGGCGCTGATGATTCTCTTACCAAACTGGAGTATTACTCGGCGAGTCATGGAATCTTACATTCCGTTTGTGATGTTAGCTGGACTGTATTTGTACTTGTTCACAGGTTCAATTACCTCAGAATCTGCCCAAGCATTAGCTAATCCTCACTTAGCAGATATTGCTCGCTTTTTTGCCGACCAAAGAGCAGCTGCAACTGGATGGACGCACTTTTTAGTTATGGATTTGTTTGTCGGCAGGTGGATTTATTGGGAAGGACAAAAAACAGGTATTTTCACCACTCATTCTATTTTACTCTGTTTGTTTGCTGGCCCGTTAGGATTACTTTCTCACATTTTTACTACTTGGATAAAACAGATTTTTTTCTCTCCGAAAGAGGATGTTTCTGTGTCTAATTCACCCACATCACAAGCATAACTCAGATTTTGTACCAAGAGGCAGAGCCTCCATTTTTCGTTCCCGGGTTGAACCTGGGAACGAGGATCTGGGAGGTTCTACCTCCTTTGAGTGCAAGATCTGAGATAAGAGCGATCGTCCGTAAGGTGCGTTACGCTGTCACTAACGCACCCTACAAATAGCACCCAAAAAAGTATTTTTTATTCAAAAACTACGGTTCTATTGCCGTAAACTAATACGCGATTTTGTAGATGAGCGCGAACTGCTCTGGCTAAAACTGTTCTTTCTAAATCTTTACCTTTGCGAATTAAATCATTAACATTATCTCGGTGACTAACTTTTACTACATCTTGTTCAATAATCGGCCCTGCATCCAAATCTGCGGTGACATAGTGACCAGTAGCACCAATAATTTTTACGCCTCTTTCGTAAGCTTGATGATATGGATTTGCGCCGACAAATGCAGGTAAAAATGAGTGGTGAATGTTAATAATTTTGGGAAATTTACTAATAAAATCTTGGCTGACAATTTGCATATATTTGGCTAGTACTACTAAATCTATTTGATATTTTTGCAATAATTCTAGTTGTTTTGCTTCTTGCTCTATTTTGTTATCTTTATTAATGGGAATATGATGATAATCAATACCAAATTGAGCGGCTATTTCCTGTAAATCTGGGTGATTACTAATAATTAAAGGAATTTCGGCGGTAAATTCTTTGGCTTTATGTCGCCAAATTAAGTCATATAAACAATGGTCTTGCCGACTTACCCAAATGGCTATTCTGGGAACTGTGTCGGAGAAATGTAATTGCCAGTTAGATTGTAGGGGAGCGGCGATCGCATTAAAAGCTGCTCCAATTATTTCCCTTGGTAAATTGAATCCTTCTAATTGCCATTCAATTCTTGTTAAAAATAGTCCTGCTGCAAAATCTGTATGCTGATCGGCATGAATAATATTACCACCATTGGAATAGATAAAGTTAGCAAATTTAGCTACCAATCCCTTTCGATCGGGACAAGAAATCAGCAAGGTTGCAGTTGGGCTATTCATAAGCTATTTAACAATAAAAAATCAGAATCATTACTTCAAAATATACAACTCAAATTATCACTAGGGAGGATTTTTTAGCTTATTATCAGGATCGGGGATTTTTATCTTTATCATCAAAATCCCAATCTTCATCATCAAAACCCCAATCTTCATCAGCATCATTATTTTGTTGATTAGATGGGGAAGATTTAGGGGTATTATCCTCTTCTTTCTCTGTATCTATAGGGCGATAAGGCGGAGTAATTACCCGATATTCTGCATCATAAACTGATTCGGTTCTGCCGACTGCGGAATCACTAGGATTTTTGTAGCCATAAGAATAAACTGAACCGGAACGATAACTGGTGGTTGGTTCTTGTTTGGCTTCATAATTACGATCGCTCACATCATCAGAAACCCCAGAATCTTCCTCATCCTCTTCTTCCCACTCTTCATTATTGCGATCGCTTGCCGAAGCGTCAGCGGTACTTGCAGAACTGCTACTCGCCGCTGAATAAGAATAACTTTGATACGTAGAAGTAGATTCTCGACTTTGCCCTTGATAAGTCCGTTTTTCTGCCTCTAACTGGCGAATTCGAGACAATAAATTCGCATTTCCCCAGTAATTAATAATTTGTAACAACCAAGCCACAATCAAAGCTGTCAGTACCCCAGCTACAACCGCTGCTAATATCCAAAATCCCAAGGGTAACGCCTGAGTTTTTATCCCCAAAAACACCAGCCTCAGAGATACAGAATTTTGCAGGGCAAATACTGTCAATCCTCCGAGAGCCATTAGTAGTAATACGATGCGAACAGCCATGTTTTAAGTTTTAAGTTTTAAGTTTTGAGTTAAAGTTTTTCCTTACTCCCCTGCTCCCCTGCTCCCCTGCCAGCGCTCCAAAGGAACACAATCGATATCTAATTGATCCAAGGCACGGGCTACTACAAAATCTACCAAATCTTCAATAGTTTGGGGATTGTGATACCAAGCGGGAATAGCGGGAACTATTCTGGCTCCTGCTTCCGCTAGACTGGTTAAGTTCCGCAGGTGAATTAAGCTAAAAGGAGTTTCGCGGGGCACTAATACCAGTTTACGACCTTCTTTAAGTTGGACATCTGCGGCTCGTTCCAAAAGGTCGGAACTTAAACCTGCTGCTAACTTTGCTACTGTACTCATGCTACAGGGGATGACGATCATTCCCTGAGTGCGGTAAGAACCGCTGGCAATATTTGCGCCGACATCGCTCCAAGGATGACAGCGTAATTTTCCTGAAGTTAATACTCCGGCTTGTTCGCGCCAAAATTGTTCTTGCTGTGTTGGTTCGCCGGGGAGTCGGATGTTTTGTTCAGCTTGCCAAACCATGTAGGTAGATTTAGAGGCTACTAGTTCGATCGCATAATCAGCTTCTAGCAAAAATTTTATAGCCCGAACTGCATAAATTAAGCCTGATGCTCCAGTAATTCCCAAAATTAAAGGTTTAGTCATTTGTTATTAGTCATTAGTAATTATTTATTAATAGCTTGGTTACTCAACCAATGACAAATGACCTGTAAAGTTACTCATCATCAAAATTGGGAAATGGATAATCATCTCGGTCATCATCATCAAAAGCAGTATCACTACCAACAGTTACTAAATCTATTTGTTGACGGTAATAGTCTACACTTTTTACTTGCACTTCTACGCGATCGCCTAACCGATATTGCTTGCGATTTTTGCGTCCCACTAATGCTTCTTGACGAGAGCGGTACTCATACCAATCATCTTTTAATGATGATACATGAACCAAACCTTCTGGATAAAAAGGTGGGCCATTAGCCACTGATACTTCCATTTCTACAAAGAAGCCGTAAGATTGAACGCCTGTAATTACACCTTGAAAAATTTCTCCAGTGCGTTCTTTCATCAGTTCAGCTTTTTTCAAACCAGCTAAATCTGTTTCGGCTTCTTGTACTTCTTTTTCTCGTTCGTTCAATGGCACAATTAATGATGCCAATTGCTCTTCTAATTCTTCTTGGACATTGGGTGGTAAAACGTTCCAATTAACTTGTCCGTGACAAGAACTATGATGCAAATCTACCTTTTCTTTAACGCGAGTACTTCTGCGATCGCGTCCTTCATCAAATACTAACATCAGTATTCTTTGCACCACTAAATCTGCATAACGTCTAGCAGGAGAAACAAAATGAGTATAGCCACCAGACAAAGCCAAACTAAAATGAGAGCTAGAATTAGTGCTGTAAACAGATGGTCTTAAAGTTGATTGCAACAAAGAATTTAAAACCTTTTCTACCTTGGATTGCGAAAAATCCTCAATGTATTTTTGGAAATCAAAAGGTGTGACAACTTCTTCATTTTCTAGTTGCAAATCTATTTCCAAATTACTTGCCAATTTATGCAATTCAACAGCATCATCCGGGTCAGGTGCTGGTTGTACTCGGTAGAGACTTGGCACACCCAAAGCGACTAAATGACTCCCCACCATTTGGTTAACTAAAATCATAAATTCTCTAACCATTGACTGCGCCGGATGATTTGGCAGAGCGATCGCAGCTTCAGCTATTCCTTCATCATTAAATTGGCTACCTTCATAAGGCAAATTTAATTCAAAACTACCCCTTTCCAGCCGTTTTTCTTTAATGCTTTGACTCAAAACAAATAGTTGATCGAGAGTAGCAAAAACTGGAGACAATTCCTCTAGATCGCTTTGCTGTAAATCTAAATCTGTGTGATGGCGTAAGAGAATATCCTGTGCTTGAGATTGCGTTAATTGAAAGTCCACTTGAATTACAGATTTTTGAATCTCAAATTCCACCACTTCGCCATCACTAGATAAAGAAAGTAACACCGAAATAGCTAAATGATCTTGTCCGGGTAATAGGGAACAATGAGCCAGCAAAGGTTCAGGCAACATTGGCAATACTGTATCACCTAAATGTGTCGATCTGCCACGTCTTTTTGTTTCTCGATCGAGGGGAGAATCAACTGGTACATAATTAGCAATATCGACAATGTGAATCCCCACTCTCCATAAATCACCTTCAATTTTCTCCAAGGTAAAAGCTTGTTCTACCAGTAAAGTTTTCTCGTCAATATAACCGCCAGCTGTCGGAGCTACGATTAAAGTAATTAAATGACGTAAATCAAGACGACTCTTTAATATTGTTTTGCTAAATTTGCTGGAATATTTTTCCAGTGAGGCGAGTACGGTTGCGGAAAATTTTCGGGGGAGGTCATGTTTGCAGCATACAATATCAATATCAGCAGCTGCTTCAGCATCGCTACCCAGGACTTGAGCAACTCTACCAGTGGGAGGATTAGAGGCTAAAGGATAGCGAACAATTTCTGCGTGTACTAGATGATCGATCGCTGCACTTAAATCATCGCCATTGGCGACTAAATCTAGTTCAAACAATAAGCGATCGTCTAAAGGAACAGCTTTGTAAATTACTTTTCCTGTATGATCCATGCTTTGTTTTATCCTAGCTAAAACACTAGGATTAGCACGTTCTAAAATTAGTTTGACTTCCCCTTCAGGACTGCGCCTGCGGTTGCCTTCCTTAGTAATTTTTACCAAAACGCGATCGCCATTCCAAGCCGTACTCAAATGACTTTCCCGCACGTAAATATCAGCTGCACCTTCGACGTTTTGAATGGCGAAGCAAAAACCTTTGCTAGAACAGCGGAGTTTTGCTTCCACTACTCCCGGTTCAAAAATCCGTCGATACTTGCCTCGTTCTTTGACTAAAACGCCAACTTTTTCCAAGGCATCCAAGACAATTTGTAGTTTCCGTAAACTAGGCTCATCAGTACAACCCAGTTTTTTCTCCAACACTTTGGCAGCTACCAATTTTTCATCGGGAAAATTAGAAAGTAATGAAGCGATTGAAAATTCCATGTAGCGACTAGTCCTTAGCGTCTCAAATTATTTGTGTTTTCATTTCGCTATCACTCCACGCTTAATCAATTTTAGATTTTAGATTGCTGATTTTGAATGATTTATAATTGCTCAGTCAAATCGAAAATCAGATAATTTCTCAATCTAAAATTGTTAAACACTAAACTCCAGCCCTACGAGAATTGCGCTAAACTTAGGCCATCTCCTTGCCAGAACAAAGGAAGGGTAGATGCAGAACATACTGACAGTGCGATGATGTCATTGTCATGGGAATCAGAAAAGCTAGTTCCCAAATTTGACCCCAAGATGTTTTACTATATGTGATCTCACCAAGGGTATCGACTCTGTATGTTGTATCACGTTGCTGGTGCGCCCAATTTCCATGCTTTGAGCCGCTTTTCACGCTGTCACACGCGAGTTTTTTTAGGTGGTAAATCGCCCTTAGACTCAGTGCAGAGTCTTGAAGAAAGCTTCTAATAGGCGTTTGCGATTAGTAGCGTGTTAGCGGTAAAGCACGGTGGGTGCTTCAACAATTAAGCGTTGCGGTTTGATAGCGTGTGGATAAACCATCCTTTCACTATTGTAGGTTTAGAGCGGTCGTGAAGAAAATAGCTATGCTTAATGTTTAAAGCAGGATATTAACAACTATGTTTGCACAATTTCGGGTTCGTTATCCCACAGGCAGTCTGATTTCAGAATTATTAACGATTTATAACGGCAAATTTGTCGTTCGCGCTTTAGTTCAAATTGATGGTGTTACCAAAGCAACCGGGATGGCAATTGCTGACACTATTGAATTAGCAGAAGACCAAGCTAGAATTAGGGCGCTGGAACTGATGGGAATTAATTTAGCATGGGGACATGAAGCAATCGATCGCTCAGTTTCTCCTGAATATTCCAAACCTGCGGTTTTTGGAGCCGAAAAACCAGAAACTCCTCATTTAGAACCAGCTATTCAAGAACCTACTTGGTCGAATCACGCCAATTTAAACTCATCTTTCTCGGAAAGAAACACTTTTTCAACTGGTAAAGTAACGACTAGTTCGGCAAAATCTCATCTGGAAGTTACAGAGAATACAGAAGAAAATCCCAAATCTCCATTTACCGATCGACCAACAAATCGCTTTGTGGAAACACCCAAGCTAACGCCGATCAATTCTTTTGTCGATGAAAGTGAAACACCAGTTACCTTGAGTAACGTAACACCCATTAATTCCCGTCGTCACGAGCAGGAAATCGCGATCGCATCATCCTCAGAATTTACGCCGGAAATTGGCGATCGATCCGACAATATCGAAGATACTAGTCCCGATGATTTCTCTGATTTAATTGCGCGTACCAACGTGCAAATTAAACGCTTAGGTTGGACGAAAAAACAAGGAAGCGATCACCTGTTACGTACCTACGGCAAAAAAACTCGTAACGACCTCAAAAAAGAAGAGTTGGAAGACTTTCTAGAATACCTAGAAGCACAACCCAACCCCACTTAATTTATGTAAGTAGTTGCGCTTTAGCGCTAAAGCGCAACAACGTACCTCTTTAATTAGACAGCTACAGGTTTGCTACCAGCAGCAGTGCGATCGATTACTTGGTCAATCAAACCGTAGTCTTGAGCTTCATGCGCTGACATAAAGAAGTCTCTTTCTGTGTCGATCTCAATACGCTCTAAAGGCTGACCTGTGTGTTCTGCTAACATCTCATTCAAGCGACGTTTGTGGTATAAAATTTCCTTCGCCTGAATTTCAATATCAGTAGCTTGACCTTGCGCCCCCCCCAAAGGTTGGTGAATCATAATCCGAGAATGAGGTAAACTCATCCGCTTTCCTTTAGTCCCAGCACTCAGTAAAAATGCGCCCATACTGGCAGCCAATCCAGTACAAATAGTGTAGACTTCTGGACGGATTTGCTTCATGGTATCGTAAATACCCATACCTGCCGTTACCGAACCACCCGGAGAATTTATATAGATGTAGACAGGTTTTTCCGGGTCGTCGGAGTCTAAATAAAGCAACTGAGCAACAATTAGGTTAGCCAAGTCTGAGTCAATTTGTTTCCCTAAGAAGATGATTCTCTCCCGCAAGAGTCGGGAGTAAATATCAAAGGCGCGTTCACCGCGACCAGACTGTTCAATAACGGTGGGAATCATCTGAGCCTGCTTTTTTTGTTAATTTTCTTAATATGATTTTATCGGTTTGTCGGGTAACGCGCTTTGTGTGGATAACCGAAAGGGGGACTGGGGACTAGGGATTGGGGATTGGGGACTGGGGAATCATTGACACTCTCCCGGTACAGCGTAGCTTACCGGGAGATTCTTGTTTCTTGGAACAACGCTTTTTAGCAGAATTGCTAACGAGTCTTACTTGCTCTCCACAAGCTTGAAATTCCGTTTGCCCAACGGTATTTGTTGACAGGATATTAATGCCTTCTTCCCTAATATTCTTGGCGGCATTCTCATCGCGATCGTGGTAAGTTTTGCATACTGGACAAGTCCATTCTCTATCTTTTAGAGTGAGAGAATCATTCTTGTATTTGCAGCAACTACAAAGCTTGGTACTGGGGAAGAATCTGTCAACTTCTACGAGAATTCCGCCAACTCTTTTCAGTTTGTAGCCTAAGAAATTAACCAACATACCAAATCCAGCATCCAATACAGATTTAGCTAATTTGGTTCGTGCTAGTCCCTTTACACTCATGTTTTCTACTACAACAGCTTGGTTATCACCCACTAACTGATGAGAGAGTTTATGGAGGAAATCTTGTCTAGTAAGGGAGTTGAATGCCATTGCCTTTTACTGAGCAACCTGCTGGGTATCTCAGAGATTGCTTTTTGTGCTTACTTTTGAACTTCGGAAACTTAGCTCGCTGTTCAAAGAAGTTTTTAAATGCTGCTTCTAGGTTTTTCAGCGATTGTTGCAATGCCGAAGATGACGCATCTTTTAACCACAAGAATTCTTCTTGCTTCTTTAGCTGCGTCAAATCTTTCGCCATGTCACAATAGCTTAATCCTTTCCCGGTTTCTTGGTATTGAGTGTTGCTTTTATTTAGGTAATGGTTCCAAACAAAGCGGCAGTAGCCGAAGTTTTGAGCTAGGGCTATTTGCTGTTCTTTATTTGGATACAATCTTGCCTTTAAAGCTGTTAACATCACTTGATGAATCCGGGAATACCTAACAGTATATCACTAATTATATCGATTCGCTACGCTCAATTTGAGTTGTTGGTCACAATTCATCTCCCGTTAAACTTCGTTGTAACGGGAGATGAATTGCGACATTAAGATAAAAGGACAATTCTATCTAAGCTATAAACTCTCTCTTTTCTGGAGCGTTCTCTGTGTCTCTGTGGTTCAAAAAAAGTGGTGGTTATTCAAGGAAATTTTCGCTCTTTGACTTCATTGCTATAATTTTGCACGGCTTGAGTAATTATTTCTTGTAAATTGATATAAGCTTTGGCAAAAGGTGGTTGTTTGAGAGTCATTCCTAACATATCCGCAGTGACTAAAACTTGTCCGTCACAATGAATACCTGCACCAATTCCAATGGTAGGAATTGAAAGTTTTTCGGTGATTCTTAATGCTAATTCGCTAGGAATATGTTCTAATACTATAGCAAAAGCTCCGGCTGCTTCTAAGGCGATCGCTTCTTGAAAAATTCGCTCTCCTTCCTCAGCACTTTTCCCCTGTTTTCGATATCCTAATTTATGTACCGATTGCGGTGTTAAACCAACATGACCTAAGACAGGAATTCCCGCTTGAACTAAGAAGGAAACTGTTTGCGCGATCGCTGGATATCCCCCTTCTAATTTTACTGCTTGCACTCCCGTTTCTTTCAGAATTCTTCCTGCCGATCGCATCGCTTGTTGCGGACTTTCTTGATAACTTAAAAACGGCAAATCGCAAACTACTAAAGCTTGTTTTACACCCCGACGAACAGCTTTAGCATGATGAATCATTTCCTCAAGCGTAATTGGCAATGTAGTTTCATAACCCAAAGCTACCATCGCCAAAGAATCACCCACTAAAATCACATCTACCCCAGCTAAATCCAACAATTGAGCAATAGCATAATCCCAAGCTGTGAGCGTTACAATTGAACGCCCTTGCTGTTTATATTGAATTAGTTGCTGAGTCGTGACTGCCATTAGAAATAAAAGTTTTGAGTTTTGAGTTTTGAGTTTTGAGTTAGGAATTAAGCAAGTTTTGAGTTTCCCCCATCTCCCCATCTCCCCATCCCCCCATCCCCCCATCTCCCCACCTCCCCACCTCCCCATCCCCCCATCTCCCCATCCCCCCATCTCCTACTGGCGACTAAACCCACGATGGGCGGTAGCAACACCTGTATCTACTTTTACCCAAGCTAACCCTTCGCTTGTAGCTACCCAAAGTTTATTGCCTGTGTCTGGGGAGAGGGAAAGGACTCTAGCAGCGGGTAAACCTGACACTTGACCAACCAATCTAGCTCGGTAAGGGTCGTAGCGAAAGACACCATTATCTGTACCGATCCAAAGACTACCTAATTTGTCAACTGCTAAAGCTGTAATATTGCGCTGGTTAAACTCTGGAACCACACGGATCGTGTTTCCGGTAAGTGGATCGAGTTCAATTAAACTGCTGGGTGTTCCTACCCAAAGACTACCTCTAGTGTCTAAAGCTAAAGCTTGTACGGTAGTACCTGGAAGATTAGTAACATCAGCAATGGGAAATGCACTAGCAGTGTCAACTCTAACTAAACCATCTAGTGTTCCTACCCAAAGTTGACCTTCAGGATCGAGACTGAGGGCGTTAGCACTGACACCGCGTAGTTTTTGCAGAGTTGTCATTAATAATCCTTCGTCAGGACTAATTAATGCTAAACCGCGATCGCCTCCCACCCACAAATAGCCTCTTTTGTCAATTAACAGTGATAAAACTCTTTTAGAAGGTATTACATAATTTTGCGCGGTAATTTCGTTAGTGCGAGGATCGACTCGTTGTAAACCCTGATAAGTCCCTACCCAAATTCTACCTACTTTATCTTGAGCTAAGGCAGCGATCGCATAATCAGGTAAAGCAACTCTAGCTAAAATTCGCCCTGTATTAGGATCAATTCTGGCTAAACCTCGCCAGGAACCTACCCAAAGACTACCAGTAAAATCTGGTTGCAGCGCTCCGACGCGATATTCTGTTTGTCTGGCAGGTAAAGGTTGAACAGGCAAGGGTGCTACTCCCGGAGGTGGTGCTCCATCTATATAATATGGGGTCGATCGATCTCTAGATACCGATTGAGCAAATACACCAAAGTTGCTTTGTCCCAAAATCACTCCTAACCCTAACAAGCTAAGACTTAAACTCATCAGTTGATGCGGTTTTCTCATGTTTTTACCAAATGTTTATTCTCGTTCTCTACACTAATTTAGTCGGGGAAATAGATTGATCGATCGTCGATCGCTTAACCATAAAATGTAACTTTTTAGATGAACTTTGCAACAAAAATTCATAGTTAGCAGCATAATATAACTTTAGGTTATGAAAAGCTAAAAAAAATTTGAAGTTTAAAGAATACATTTGTTGATATAGTTTAAAACGACAGCCAAAAAAGGCAGATAAAAATTCAAGTCATTCCCAGGAACAGTAGATTATGTCTTACGCTCAAACTAAGACTCAGAGCAAATCTGGGTATCAAGCAGGGGTAAAAGATTACAGGCTTACATATTACACTCCAGATTACACACCAAAAGATACAGATATTTTGGCTTGTTTCCGGGTTACGCCTCAGCCAGGAGTTCCTCCAGAAGAAGCTGGCGCTGCGGTAGCTGCTGAGTCTTCTACTGGTACATGGACAACAGTATGGACTGACTTATTGACAGACCTAGATCGCTACAAAGGTCGTTGTTATGATATCGAACCAGTTCCTGGTGAAGATAATCAATATTTCTGCTTTGTTGCTTATCCTCTAGATCTGTTTGAAGAAGGTTCTGTCACCAATATGCTTACCTCGATCGTAGGTAACGTATTTGGTTTTAAAGCTCTGAAGGCATTGCGTTTGGAAGATATGCGGATTCCAGTCGCTTACCTGAAGACTTTCCAAGGCCCTCCACACGGGATTGTGGTTGAGCGCGACAAGTTGAACAAGTATGGTCGTCCTTTGTTAGGTTGCACGATCAAACCTAAACTCGGTTTGTCTGCGAAGAACTATGGACGTGCGGTTTACGAATGTCTGCGCGGTGGTTTGGACTTCACCAAAGACGACGAAAACATTAACTCTCAGCCATTTATGCGCTGGCGCGATCGATTCTTGTTTGTTCAAGAAGCGATCGAAAAAGCTCAAGCAGAAACAGGCGAAATCAAAGGTCACTACCTGAACGTTACCGCCCCCACCTGCGAAGAAATGATGGAACGGGCAGAATTCGCTAAAGAACTCAAAACCCCGATCATCATGCACGACTACCTGACTGGTGGTTTTACCGCTAACACCACATTGGCTCGTTGGTGCCGTCGTAACGGTATTCTGCTCCACATCCACCGGGCTATGCACGCGGTGATCGATCGTCAACGGATTCACGGAATTCACTTCCGCGTATTAGCCAAGTGCTTACGGATGTCTGGTGGAGACCACCTGCACTCCGGTACCGTTGTCGGTAAACTGGAAGGCGAAAAAGGCATCACAATGGGCTTCGTTGACTTGATGCGCGAAAACTACGTTGAAGAAGACCGCTCTCGTGGTATTTTCTTCACCCAAGACTGGGCTTCCATGCCTGGTGTAATGCCCGTTGCTTCTGGTGGTATCCACGTATGGCATATGCCAGCGTTGGTAGAAATCTTCGGTGATGATTCTTGCTTACAGTTCGGTGGTGGTACTCTGGGACACCCTTGGGGTAATGCTCCTGGCGCAACTGCTAACCGTGTAGCATTAGAAGCTTGCGTTCAAGCACGTAACGAAGGTCGTGACCTAATGCGTGAAGGCGGCGACGTAATCCGCGAAGCTTGCAAGTGGTCACCTGAATTGGCTGCTGCTTGCGAACTGTGGAAAGAAATCAAGTTCGAGTTCCAAGCCGTAGACACCCTGTAACAATTTTGGATTTTGGATTTTAGATTGGTGAATTTTGGGGATATTTAGATCTGACAACATTTTTTGTTGCTCGGCAGGAATACCTAGTCTAAAATCTAGAATCTAAAATCTAAAATCTAAAATTTATCGGCTGGGGTCACGACATGGACTTAAAAAAAGTTGCGAAAGACACAGCTAAGGTGCTGAGTAGTTATTTAACTTACCAAGCGCTGCGGACTGTATTGGCTCAGCTTAGTGAAACTAATCCTCCTCTAGCGTATTGGTTGAACGACTTTGCCACTAGAAATAGCGTTCAAGATGGGGAAGCTTTTCTAGAAGCTTTGCTGCATGAGAAACAGGATTTAGCTTTACGGTTAATGACCTTGCGACAGCATTTGGCAGAGGAAGTGACAGACTTTTTACCGGAGATGGTTCGCAGTAATATTGAGCAAGCCAATATGGAACATCGGCGAAGGCATTTAGAGCGAATTACGCAACTAACCATTTCTGACTCCAGTAATTATCCAGAACAGGAAAGGGATTCTTCTGAGCCAAATTAGGATAATTCCGATCGCTAAATTCACAGTTTTCCAGACATTCGTAATTTAAGGATTTTTACACAGCCATGCAAACTTTACCTAAAGAGCGTCGTTTCGAGACTCTTTCCTATTTGCCACCCCTCTCTGATGGTCAAATCAGCAAACAACTCCAATACATTTTGGATAATGGCTTCATTCCTGGTGTAGAATTCAGCGAAAGCTCTGCTCCCGAACAGCACTACTGGACAATGTGGAAACTACCTTTGTTCAACGCTAACAGCACCAATGAAATTTTGAACGAAATCAAAGCTTGCCGTTCTGAGAATTCCAACTGCTTTATCCGCGTGATGGGTTTTGATAACGTGAAGCAGTGCCAAGTTCTCAGCTTCATCGTTCACAAACCAAACACCGGCAGATTCTAATTTCTGCTATTGCGTAATAGAATAATTACAAGTTTTTAAGTAGGGGTAATTTTTAAATTGCCCCGATTTTTTATTGGGTAATATAGTAACCATTAATTACAGCAAATCATAGAGGTTTATGGTTAGCAGTTTCCGCTTTATTAGCGGGTAATTTAGTTGAAGTTCAGTCAGCTTTACAGTTAGGTTTGGCAACCCCAGAACATCAAGCTTTTATCGAACAGTTGAAGAATCGCTAATCAATAAAAGTGCTATAACTTCAGTTCCCGGTATATCTTTTTAAATTTGCTTCCCTCAATCTGTTCTTCACCAATAATTCGTAAACCACGCTTTTCGTAGAGAATTTGAGCAACTGCTTGGTCTGGAAAAGTTGATGTGTATAATCGGAGAAACTTTTTGCCTGCTTCTCGCGCTTTCTCAATGGCAAAATCAACCAATTTTGCTCCTATTCGTTGACCTCGGAAATCTGGATCTACACAAGTATAACCCAACCAATATGCTTCAGCTTCATCTTCAGCGTAGGTATATAATCCGGTAGTTCCTATCACTTTACCTAAATTTTCATCAATAGAAACCCAATAATTTGCTTCCATTATTTGCATTTGCTCAAGAAGCGATTTAGATAATGGATTATTTTTTTCGAGGCTGGCGCTAAAGGCGATTCTAGCATTTTCATACATACTATCTTTCTGGTATGGAAAAATCTTATCCACTAAGGCAATTGCTTCCTCAAGAGTTTGATAAGATAATGGTTTGATGTCCATTTTAAAAAATCAAGTTATTTAACCTACGGGGAAACATTCTAGCAAAAAAAAGTTGAGTGGCTTCAATAGCATTGGAGGCGTGTATTACTTGCTTGTAAGTGCGATCGCAATTTTTACTTAACCTCCAAATCTTTCTAACAATTCCTCACGGGACAATTGCAATAATAAAGGAGCAAATTCTTCTGGAGGTAAAGTCAAAATCGAGTCGATCAAAGCAGATAGTTCTGGATCTAATTCTCCAAATTTTGCTTTTAAGAAATTTTCCACTACTAAACGCATTCCTAGAGGAATTCCTTGTTGAATACCCTGTTGAATGCCTTGTTGAATCGCTTGTTGTTCAAGCTGTGTTAGCGTTTCCTGATACAGACGGCGCAATCTCATAATTAATCTTTAGTTAAATAGTTAATAGCGCAAACTAAAGCTATTGATTTCCAAATCTTCTTAGCAATTCCTCACGAGACAATTGTAATAGTAAGAAAGCAAATTCTTCTGGAGGTAAGGTCAAAATCGAGTCGATCAAAGCAGATAATTCTGGATCTAATTCTCCAAATTTTGCTCTTAATAAATTCTCCACTACTAAACGCTCTCCCTGTTCCATACCTTGCTGAATACCTTGCTGAATACCTTGCTGAATGCCTTGCTGAATGCCTTGCTGAATACCTTGCTGAATGCCTTGCTGAATACCTTGCTGAATGCCTTGCTGAATGCCTTGTTGTTCAACTTGGGCTAACTTTTCTTGCCACAAAGGTTGTAATCTCATAATTAACTCCCGATCGTCTGCATCTAAAGTTTGATTAACGTTTAAATTTTCTTGTAATTGATAAAACAATTCCAAGATTCTTTCTCGCCATACATTGTCTGCTGGTAATGCTTCCAATTCATCAATTGCTTGTTGTTGTACTTTTTTCCTTCCCAATATTCTCAGCCAAAGTGTTTCTGGAGTTTTGGGTAATTGATGAATTACTACAATGGCTGTTCTTAAATAATAGGGAAGAAAATAAACTCCTCCACCCCAATTTTCCTCTAGTATAGCGTGGAATCCTTCTAAGATAGAGGTTGAAGCGGTAGGAGTAAGAATCCATAAGTAAGGTAAGCTGATGGGTTCATTGGGTGCATTTTTCCGCTTTGCTTGTCTTTGAATACTTTCTCTAACTTCTAATGCTTTCAGGAGACAACTACAAATTTCATCTGGATCGACGGGATTGCGAAAAGGTTCAAAGATTGCAGATGTTTCTCCCAATTTTCCCAATAATCCTAAATCTTGGGAAAGGGTTTCGGGGGAAGCATTGGGAATGAATAGTACATCTATTTCTCTTGTCTCTGATAAAACTTTTTGAGCTGGTTTTACTTGTCCGTAAGGAGTTAGTAATTCCTCTAGATAATCTTTGGCAAATTGATCGTGGATAAAGCGAGTCATTATTGGAGATGTGGAAAATTTGGTAATAATCAAAAGAAATCCGATCGCTCCTCCATCATCTCACATTAAAAGGAGCGATCGCTAACATTAATTAAAGCCAAAATAACTTACTTATTCGGACGTTGAATTATTGTTTCTACCATGCGCCGTTTAGCTTTTGGATCGATACCAACTAAACGCACATATTCGCCATTATGTTCAGCTAAAGATGATTCTACAGCTGCGATCGCCTCCGATTCTTCAGTAATTGCCGAATTAGTACTCTGCCAATAATTCATCCGAAACCGTCGTTCATCTACATATTCTATTCCCAAACGATAACCTTGTGCCAAAATTTGTCGCACCTGTTCGAGAGTTTCGGAATTCAATTTATTGCTAGAAATTTGACCATTACCATTGCCATAATTACTATTAACAACCTTGGCATTTTCAGCTTTTGGTTTTTCAGTTTGTGGTTGAGGGCTAATCGTTACATTTGGCATAGTATTGCCACTTGAACGACGCAACACATTATACTCTTGCACCAATCTTAAATCCTGAATTCTTTGCTGTTCTTGCACCATAAAATTACCGAATTCAATTAAGCGAGACAAGCTAAAATTAGGCTTTTGAAAAATTGGTGGGCCTTCTAAACTATTTACCACACGAGAAGAGACTTTATCAAAACCAACTTCATGAATAAATTGGCGAATTTGTTCATCATAAATTCTCGCTCTCAAAGCACTGAAAAAGTCAATTGATTGACTAATAAAAGTATCAACTAATTGTTCGATTTCTCTAGACGAAAGTTTATCTTCTGAGAAAATACCACCCACAATGCCAATCTTATCTTCGCGGTTTGGTTCCCAATAAAACTTCTCCATCCGTCCATCTCTAATTAATGGTGCATAGAGAGTAGAAAAGTCATTTCCAGTAACAATAATTGGCACGCGATGTAAAGGTGTTGCGTCATAACTTCCGGGAAGTTGTACGTTAGTTGGATTATCAGCAATATTCATCAGTGTAGCGTTGACTAACTGAGTATTTACTGTGTATTGAGTGCCTTCATCAAATCTACCTGCACCAGCATCTAAATCGTTAATCATTAAGGCAACCATTTTGCCTCTTACTTTAATTAATTCAGCTGCTTCTCGATAGCGCAACCGAATTAAACGTGCTGGATCTCCGGCATCTGGACTTTCTAATTCGCCGCCAGAAATGTGAATTGCTTCGATACCCATGCGTTCAAAAACTAATTCACATTGAAAGGATTTCCCTTCTCCTTTACGTCCATGAATTCCTAAAATCAGGGGAACTCTTACCCCTGGAATTTCGAGAAAGCTTTTAGTGATATGAACTGCTAATTTGTCAAGAAACTTGGGAGAGATATAGTAAGCCATTGGTCTATTTTTTGTGTTTGCGATCGCGCAGCGTGCTGTTAGTAAATCACGCCATTTGCCCTTTATTAAAATTTTATAACAAATCGTCTAATTGGGGAGAGTTGAGTTGAGAAATTTTGCATCGTGAAGATGTGCTTGGCGGAAAAAGAGAAGGAGAGGTGCGATCGACACAGAGATTTATGAATAAGTACGATCGAGAGATAATTGAATTTGAAATTAGATTACAATAATAATTGACTAAAAAAGAAGCCTTTGCTATGACACAAGCTATTCCCAAAAAAGTCACATTTGATGAATTCATCGCCTGGTATCCAGAAAACTCAGAACATCGCTATGAATTGCACAACGGGGTAATTATTGAAATGCCAAAACCAACAGGCGAACATTCAGAATTAGGAGGCTTTCTCTCCTACAAATTAAATGTTGCAATTGAAAATCAAGGGTTGAACTGCTTTGTACCGAAAGAATGCGTAGTTAAACCTTTTCGTGACGAGTCTGGTTACGAACCAGATATTATTGTTTTGGATCGACAAGCTGTAGCTAATGAACCGCGTTGGGCAAAAGAATCTATTATTACAATGGGTTCGTCAGTGCGTCTTATTGTAGAAATAGTCAGTACTAATTGGCGCAATGATTATTTCGTCAAAGCTGGAGATTATGAAGAAATGGGAATTGCTGAATATTGGATTGTTGATTATTTGGGTTTAGGTGGTAGGCGATTTATTGGTAATCCGAAACAGCCGACTTTCTCAGTTTATCAATTGGTTGAAGACGAGTATCAAGTTAGTCAATTTCAGGGTAACAATCCGATTCAATCACCAGGATTTCCTAACTTTAATTTAACTGCTGAACAAGTTTTTCGATCGGGATTGCAGCCAGGTTAGCAAGTACACTCAAAGAAAGTCTACCAATTGTCATCGATCGCGCAACCAACTAAATACTTGCATAGCTGTCAAATCTAACATTATTTCCGGTAATACGGGTAAGCGATCGCTATTTTTGAGCAAAGAAATCCGACCATCAGGTAACAATATTAATATCAGCTGTTCCGTAGGATCGATCAACCATCCTAGCTTTGTTCCCTCATTCAAGCAGATTTGAATTTTGGCAATCAATTTAGTAGTACTTTGGTCAGGAGAGAGGATTTCAATCATCCAATCTGGTGCGCCTTCAACAGCAGTATTCTCGACAGGAATCCGACTTTTGTGGATAACTGTAATATCAGGAACGACAGAATTGTTGCTGAGAGTACAACGCAGTTTTGGAAAAGCTTCGTAGGGTGAATTTGATAGATCGATCGCCGCAGTCAATCGCTTCTGTAAAATGCTATGGTAAGCTGTGGGCATCAGTTTTTGAGTTGCTTGTCCCTCCACAAACTCCCAAGCTGGCGACTCCTCAATATTGGGACGCTTCAAGAAGTCTTGCAATGTGAGTTGTTGGATAGAACTAATCATCAGGATTTAACTATGTAAGATGCTCAAATGGTCAGTATCTAAAAGGTACATTTTAATCGATAGAAGACTGTTCGGAATCTTGTTGCTGAGACTGAAGAGCAATTTCTTGACTCAATATTTTACTTAATAATAACAATGCCCTCTGTTGGGGGTGGGATTCGTTGTTCGTCATCCTCTTGCTGAGACTGGCGATACTCTTTACCTAGCTGCATTGCTTCCTCAAAAGCTGTACTGTTAGCAAAGGTTCCTGTGATTTTTATCCACCAAGGATTTGAAGTAGTACTGCTGGGGGAAATTAAACTTTTGAGATGGGCTACTTCGGCTTCTAATTGAGCAACTCTTTCTTCTAATTTTGGTTCTGGCATTTTCAATTTCAATATTTATGGCTTTTGTCATTATAGCTTTTCTAACTGTATAGAAAAGGGCGATCGCTCTTTGGGTGAAAAAAGGTAAAGTGCGTTAGCGTAGCTGACGAACGGCATATCGCTTTTCAAATAAAGTGGTAGGGTGCGTCAGATTCTTAAGTTAATTATCTCATCAACAAATTTGATTGTCTGAAGCACCCTAAAGAGTCTTTATTAAATTATTCATCATTCTAAATCTGCAAAAGCAACTTTCAAGCAAGCACGAACTTCCTTCCAATCTCGTTCTGAAAGATGACCAATTAGAACTAAGTTAGCAGATGGGGGTAGAGTAACAATAAAACTGCGAAAAACAGAAGCAACTCGTAAACCTGCTATTGCCCAATCTTGCAGTATGTAATCAGTTGCACCTAAAGCATCTGTCTGGGTAGTAATGAGTCCAACTATTACATCAGGGCGGGTTGTATTATAAGTATCCGACGATAGAATTACAGCAGGACGACGTTTAATACCTGTGACACCAGGAAAATCTACAGTCACTACATCACCAGGATTAAACGACACTGTTATATCTCCTCATTTTCAGGAAAGAGGGTAGCTGCGTATTGTAAGGAAAAGGCGGTTACATCAAGTTGATCTTGCTCAGTCCAAGTATCGCTTTGCTCGACGATAGACAGATTTTGCTGCACCAAATCGTTGAGGATAAGAGTTGCCAAGCGCAGTCTTTCAGTTGGTGAAAGGGTACAAACAACTCGATCGTAAAGTTCTTGAACAGTGGTTGACATGGCAAATCCTCCTGCTTCTTATCCTAATGGGTAAGCTGGGTATTGGCTAGGCGATCGCACTCTTTGTGTGGATGCGATCGCCTATCTATAAAAAACTTAGGAGCGATCGATCTTTGGGTGAAAAAAGGTAAAGAGCGTTAGCGTAGCGTAACGTAGGCATATCGCCTCTCAAAATAGAGTCGTAGGGTGTGTTAGATTTTTAAGTTAATTATCTAATCAATAGTTTGATTATCTGACGCACCCTACGGACTACTAATACATAACTTAGTTACCGAAGCACACTTGAAGAGTTCCTCCGTTATCGCCAAGTGCATTATCAGCATCATTAATTCTCATGTCTACAGCTCCAAAGCCACTTGTGAAAGATACTGGATTCTGAACCCATAAAGTCCCGCCACCTGTTCCCATTAACAAAGCACCGAATGGAAATCTCTGATCGAATTTGTACTGATTATATGGAGCAAGCCGTTCAGCATCCTGTCCTGTATGTCCTCCAGAACGAACAGGAGAGTAATTTCGAGCATCAACACTCCAACCTCCACTGATACTTGCGACTCTAGTAAAACTGCCTGGTAAGTTAAAATGCTGCCATCCGTTTCTTGAATCGACAGTAACACAGGCTGAATTGGATGGTTGTGACGGCTGTTGACTAGGGGTTGACTGGCTGGCAATTAATCTGTTGATTGTGTTCTTAGCATCCTCAGCGACTGCAAACGCTCTATTGTATGCGGCAATAGGATTCCCTACATACCTCCTGACTACGTAGATGTTGTACTCAATCCATGAGCCACACTTGTCTGCATTAAACGTTCCACACCTTCTAGGTCTTGCAGACCCAGTGACCTGAAACTTGCCCGCATCCTGTCCCGCTGCTGTAGTTTTTGTGACAACTTCCTCAAAAGTGCGTACTTGTTCCGAAAGAGCACTCAGTTTTGCCTGTGCTTCAATTAGGGCTGGACCAGAAAGCACTGTTGCTTTTGCTTGAAGCTCACCTTTGATTTGCGTTAGCTCTCGCAACTTATTAGTAGCTACAGTGACAATAGATGCAGTTCCTCCTGGCGAAATCTGACTTACAGTCGGACCGTTTCTCTCACCAGCAGCACTTGTGACCTCAACAACCACAGAAGCAATGACGTATTCCGGCTCAGTTGCCTGAATGATTGTTGAGAATTCCTGAGAACTTCCGCCTGCACTAGCCTTGCCGCCACCCGGAGTAACCGTGTAGCAAAGAGTTCCAGGTCTTGGGTTACTCAAAGTTCCGCACGGTTGATTAGGGACTCCTGCTGGCACTGCTTCGGCTGGGGATAGAGCCGTTAGAGGGCTGGCTAATATAGCCAAAGTCACAACTCTCCAAACATAACTGAACGATTTCTTTCGCATATATGGCTTTGAGATTAAGTGTATGTTTGAATTACTCACTTTAAGTTTGCATCCCACTGATAACTTTCAATTGCACCCTGACAGATAACCTAGCGGTCTAACTATTAATTGTCCCGCAGTTGCAGTACAATACTCTTTCTGCTCGGCTTATCCCCCACATCAGCGGTTTAAATCCGAACAGTTTGAAATACTTTTGCTCTGCTTTAACTCAATCAAAACCGAAGCCTGATCGCTCTGTCAGTCGGATGAACATCGGAACTTTTCCCCAAAAAATCCCTGATCGATCGGGAAAATGTCGGAAAGATCGGATAATGTAACAATAATTGTAGTTATTTGTCTGATTATGGATATTGCAGAAATTTTGAAACTTGCGGATGAGCTACTTTTCACTCATACAGGCGAACATCTAGACAATCTGCAAGAAACAATTCTTAAAATGACTTTACAAGGTGAAAGATACGCGAAAATTGCCTCGGAAAAACATTTAAGTGAAGGTCATATTCGAGATATTGCATCGGAATTATGGCAAAAACTATCGGATGCTTTAGGGGAAAATATTAATAAATTAAATGTGCGTAAAATTTTAGAAAAAGTTATTATTTCTAATAGTGTTTCAATAGGAGATTTTATTGGTGGTAATAAAGTAAGTATTTGTTCAGAACGAAGGCGAGTACCGAAAATTTATCCTATATCTAAACCATCCGAAAAACTCCATCTAGACATAGATAACGCCCCAGAAATTACCGAATTTTACGGACGAAATGATGAAATAAATACTTTAAAAAATTGGCTAATCCAAGAGCGTACCCGTATTATTACCTTATTTGGTACGATCGGAATTGGCAAAACGACACTTGCTGTAAAGCTAATTGAAGAAGTAGCAACAGAATTTGAATATATTGTTTATCGCAGTCTTCGCTATTGTCCAAGTATAGATAGTTTTTTAACTGATTTACTACAAAGCTTTGTCTCTCCTGCTGCTGTTCCTAATACGATCGATCGCCAAATCAATTTACTACTTAAATTCCTCCGCAAACATCGCTGCTTAATCGTTATTGATGACTTGCAATTGTTATTTAAATCTGGAGAATTTGCAGGTCACTATCAAGCAGAATTTGAAGGATATTATCTGTTATTTAAACAAATCGCTAAATTGTCTCATGCAAGTAGTTTGTTGTTGATTACTAGCGAACAACCAGAAGATATAAACGCCAATCGTCACAAATTTATCCATTGTTTGAAACTTACAGGTTTGGGCGATTCTGCTAAAGAAATATTAAAGGATAAAGAGTTGTTAGATGAGCCAATGTGGGATATTTTGATTGCAAAATATCAAAGTAATCCTTTATGGTTAGAAGTGACAGCGACGATGATTCAAGAATTATTTGCTGGAAGTGTCAGTGAGTTTTTATCTGATTCGTCGTTGATATTAAGTAATGAGATTTGCTCACAACTAAAGCGAATCTGGGTAAGATTAACTGAAGCAGAAAAGCAGATTATCAACTATTTAGCTAAACAAGAAAAAGCTGTAACTTTGAGCCAAATTTTACAGGAAAAGCCAAACAATTACAATCCAGAAATTATATTAAATACAATTCAATCTTTGAAAAGGCGGGGGTTTTTAGATAATGAGCAAAATGGCGATCGCACTTCATTGTTAAGACTTAATAGGATTTTGGTAGTGTATGTGCGATCGCTCACTCAGTAATTAAATTTGCCTTGCAGAAACCCGGTTTTTCACTCATTACCAGATTGTCTGTACATGGGGATAATTCAAAATCTTGGTGTCACAAGTTATTATCCGAAATATTATTTAATTATCACATCTAGATAAAGAGAGCCATCCCATTTTCAAATCCAACGGAGAGGGTGGGATTTGAACCCACGATGACGTTGCCGCCATAGCGAATTTCGAGTCCGCCGCATTCAACCACTCTGCCACCTCTCCAAAGGCAAGCTTGATCCATTATATCATTAACTTACTTGATTTTACAGCAAAGCATTGTAACCTTCTGTTAATTCCAAAGATGTTTCAAATTTACCACTCGGTTTCCACTGAACTGCGCCATCTTTACCAGTAATAAACAAGTTAATTTTAGCTTGATTAACATTTGCTAAGGTTTCTAAATCAACCTTATCCGCAGAAACAATCACAACTTTTGGTTGTACTACCTTTAACAACTCTGCTGTAACTCTTTCTCCAGATGTCCATAACACATCAACTTTGGGGAATTTTTCTGTGATTAATAACTGCTTTTGTTCCTCTGATTTCAATGCGCCAATGAATAACCAATTTTGTCCATCAATTAAAAGCTGTAACATAGGAACTTCAGCATTAATCAATCGAACTGAAGTTGTCCCAAAAGTCATAATTTGACCTGGAATTAAAGGTTGATAATTTCCCTTACGTGCTTGCAAAACTTTTTGAATTTCTGTTTGTCCCGGCGTACCATTTTCCGCAGATGAATTACTATAAAAGTTAGCAATGGGCAAATATCCAAGGATGGTTAACCAACCACTTTTATTATCATTTGTTGTATTAGTAGCGATCGCCCAATCAACCTGATTCACTCCCTGATGTTGTAAAAAGGGAATAATATCATATTTCCCTGTACTCGAGTCGCCACTATTAACTAGAGTCACTTTTCCCTTATCTTGTATTACTAAAACTGGTTGTTTACCAGCTTCCAATATAGTGGCTTGAAACAAAGCAGTTTGCGTTTGCCAAACCGGAATTACAATCACAGTTGCTGCCAATAAACCAGCGAACCACCAATAATTTCGCCACCACCTGAACAAGCAAACTAAAGCAATTAAAATATACAAAACTAATAGTTGATATTGAGAAATTGCCCCTACCGCAACCGAATTTCCCGGTAACTCATAAAAGAATTCTACCAATCCAATCAACCAATGAGTAGGGTAATAAAGTAACCAAGCAATTCTACCACCTGCGATCGGCCAAAGCACACCTAAAATCGCACTAATAAAGCCACCAATACTAAGAATAGTTACAAATGGTGTTGTAATTATATTAATCGGAATACTATAAGGAGAAATGATTTTAAAAACATACAATTGTAAAGGCAAAGTCCAAATAGAAGCAGCAACTGGAATAGCAATAGCTGCCGCTAAAACTGGTGGCATCCAGTCCAATCTTTTACTAATTGCTGGTACCGTTACCACCAATCCCAAAGTTGCCAAAAAACTCAATTGAAAACTTAAATCCCAAATCCAAGTAGGATTTAACAAAAGTAGAAAAGTTGCCGCAAGTAACAGAGAACCTATAGGATTAATTTTCCTTTGCAGCAAGGGAGCAATTAAAGCTGCAACTCCCATTACCACTGCTCTTAATATAGGTGGTTGCGGCCCCGTCAAAGCTAAAAAAATTCCTAAAGCTATGACTCCAGCGATGAATTGCGATCGAACAGACAACCCCTTAGTTAACAACAAAACCACATATAAAATTAACGATACCTGAAAACCTGAAGCCGCCAAAGTATGAGCCAAACCAATTCGGGTAAACTGATCCTTAAGCTCCACAGGCAGATAAAAATTAACAGATTGACTACCTAAAACCATCGCACTCACCAAAGGCCCTTCAGGAACCCCTAAACCAAGAGTATGAGAACGAATAATTCTTTGTCTAATTGCCCACCAACCAATTTTAGCGCCTTGTTCCTCCGTCAAAAACTCAACTTTTTGACCTGCTAAACCAGCAAAAGCACCTTCTTGTGCTAAATAATTACGAAAATCAAAACCACCCGGATTACTAACTAATTTAGGTTTATACAACCTACCCATAACAGCAATTCTTTGATCGGTATGTAACCCAGTTGCTTGTAGCAAAGGCACAGTTACATACAATTTTCCCGAAACTTCTTTACCCAATTGTACTGGTCTATCTTTACCAATTATCTCATTCAACTGAGTCGCTTCCAACCAAAATTGCGCCTTTCTGGTGCGAGTTAGGCGAGGCATACTTTCCACAGTACCTCTAACAGTGACCAACTGTTCCATAGCACCAGTTTCTCGGCTAATATCATTAGTTGGAGGTCGGGGTATTCTCACCTGAAAATATAAAGTTGCTGCTAATCCCACCAATCCAGCTACTAACCAAATCCAACGTTTCGGCCCTTTGCGCCAAAATCTAGGCACAAAAAACGTTGCTATAATTCCTAAAATTAGTACAACAATTCCTCCCCAAGGTAAAGGAAGTATTGTAGAAAGCAAGCCAATGATGTAGGCTAAACAAAGAATAAAAGCAATAGTGGCTGAATTCATGGAAAAAGTTCAATTTTAGATTGACAAACCCAACTTTAATCCCAACACTGCATGAAGGAATAACAAACACAGTGCTGCACTTCCTAAGTAAGCATGAATTGTGCGAAGTACAGATTTGTTACCCCCAAACTTACTGATAGAAATTGCGCCATTAATGCCCAATAAAATTAACACAATTGAACCTGTCCAGAAATGAGGGCTTTCTAAAATTGGTTTGTGCTGCATTACCAGTGATAAGAGTCCCCCAGTGTACCCCAATGCCAAGAATAAAAACATCCAAGGTGCTAGTTTACGATGATCGGAGCGACTTTTGAGAGCAGTTTCTCGATCGGCAACTACCCGTCCCCGCCATCCCGCTAACCCGACAAAGCTACCCATCACAAAGATAACGATCGCCATCATAACCGGATGTCCCCAATGCTCGATCGGTTCGGGAATACCCAATGCTCTAAACTGTGAAGCGATCGGTTCTAAAAGCTCATTCAGATTAGCCATACTTCCTAACTATCCCATCAATAACCAACAGTGAGTAGCTTTCCCCAAAATTTTTTCCAGCTTACTTCACCAAGTAATTAGGATACCAGTTCTACAGGTAATTGCAGAGATGGTTGTGACCTCAATAAAGGAAAACCAAGTTTTTCTCTTTGTTGCACGTAAAGCTGTGCCACTTGTCTTGCCATATTCCGAATTCTGCCAATGTAGCGAGTCCTTTCAGTGACAGAAATCACACCTCTAGCATCCAACAAGTTGAATGTATGAGAACACTTTAAAACATAATCCAAGCTAGGCAGAACTAATCCTCTAGCAATCAACTGTTCTGCTTCCTGTTCGTACAAACCAAACAAAGTAAACAGCAACTCTGGATTAGAAGCTTCAAAGTTATAAGTACACTGTTCAATTTCCCCTTGCAGATGCACATCTCCATAAGTAATGTCATCTGTCCATTGAATTTCAGTGATTGCCGACTTTTGCTGGAGATACATTGCTAACCGTTCTAATCCATAAGTAATTTCGATCGAAACCGGACGACAATCAATTCCACCACACTGTTGAAAATAAGTAAACTGGGTAATTTCCATCCCATCCAACCAAACTTCCCACCCAGTCCCCCAAGCACCTACCGCAGCATCTTCCCAATTATCCTCCACAAATCGCACATCATGATCTTCCGGGCGAATCCCTAAAGCTCTCAAAGAATCAAGATAAATTTCCTGAATATTATCTGGCGATGGCTTAATTAGAACTTGATACTGATAATAATATTGAAACCGATTCGGATTCTCCCCATAACGTCCATCACCTGGACGACGACAAGGTTCCACATAAGCAATAGACCAAGGTTCTGGCCCTAGTGCCCTCAGAAAAGTATGAGGATTCTTTGTCCCAGCGCCCTTTTCAATATCGTAGGGTTGAGCGATCAGACAATGGCGATCGCTCCAAAACCGATTTAGAGTAGCAATAATTGATTGAAAATTCACAACTTTTCCTTACCTGAGTACTCTAACTACTTTAGGATTTACGCAAAGATTTTACTTGTAGGGTGCGTTAGTGCTAACGTAACGCACCATTGCGCCATGCCCTATTTAGTGTCAGTGCCTAAGTCCTCTACTTCTCTGACTCAACCATTCTGCCCTAAAACTGCCTCCAGATGTGACTTTGAGGACTTCTCCAAAAAAGTTTTCCCAAACGGTTGACAAACCCTGTAGGGATTGGTAGATTAGTAAAGCGGTCGAGAGAAAGCCAAACGCAAGTGAAGCACTCAAGACGCGCCCGAACCTAGAAAAAAGTATAGTTTGAAAGCCAAAAAAAGCCAAGCTCGTCAAAGAAATAAAAGTATAGAGTCAAGAGTAATCAAATGGAGAGTTTGATCCTGGCTCAGGATGAACGCTGGCGGTCTGCTTAACACATGCAAGTCGAACGGGTACTTCGGTACAAGTGGCGGACGGGTGAGTAACGCGTGAGAATCTAGCTTCAGGATGGGGACAACAGAGGGAAACCGCTGCTAATACCCGATGTGCCGGAAGGTGAAAGATTAATTGCCTGAAGATGAGCTCGCGTCCGATTAGCTAGTTGGTAGGGTAAAAGCTTACCAAGGCGACGATCGGTAGCTGGTCTGAGAGGATGACCAGCCACACTGGGACTGAGACACGGCCCAGACTCCTACGGGAGGCAGCAGTGGGGAATTTTCCGCAATGGGCGAAAGCCTGACGGAGCAAGACCGCGTGAGGGAGGAAGGCTCTTGGGTTGTAAACCTCTTTTCTCTGGGAAGAAGAACTGACGGTACCAGAGGAATCAGCATCGGCTAACTCCGTGCCAGCAGCCGCGGTAATACGGAGGATGCAAGCGTTATCCGGAATTATTGGGCGTAAAGCGTCCGTAGGTGGCGCTTCAAGTCTGCCGTTAAAACCAGTAGCTTAACTACTGACAGGCGGTGGAAACTGAAGAGCTAGAGTGTGGTAGGGGTAGAGGGAATTCCCAGTGTAGCGGTGAAATGCGTAGAGATTGGGAAGAACACCGGTGGCGAAAGCGCTCTGCTGGACCACAACTGACACTCACAGGACGAAAGCTAGGGGAGCGAAAGGGATTAGATACCCCTGTAGTCCTAGCCGTAAACGATGGATACTAGGTGTTGTGAGTATCGACCCTCACAGTGCCGGAGCCAACGCGTTAAGTATCCCGCCTGGGGAGTACGCACGCAAGTGTGAAACTCAAAGGAATTGACGGGGGCCCGCACAAGCGGTGGAGTATGTGGTTTAATTCGATGCAACGCGAAGAACCTTACCAGGACTTGACATGTCGCGAATCGAAGTGAAAGCTTCGAGTGCCTTCGGGAGCGCGAACACAGGTGGTGCATGGCTGTCGTCAGCTCGTGTCGTGAGATGTTGGGTTAAGTCCCGCAACGAGCGCAACCCTCGTCTTTAGTTGCCAGCATTGAGTTGGGCACTCTGAAGAGACTGCCGGTGACAAACCGGAGGAAGGTGGGGATGACGTCAAGTCAGCATGCCCCTTACGTCCTGGGCTACACACGTACTACAATGCGACGGACAAAGAGCAGCTAAACAGCGATGTCAAGCAAATCTCGGAAACCGTGGCTCAGTTCAGATTGTAGGCTGCAACTCGCCTACATGAAGGCGGAATCGCTAGTAATCCCAGGTCAGCATACTGGGGTGAATTCGTTCCCGGGCCTTGTACACACCGCCCGTCACACCATGGGAGTTGGCCACGCCCGAAGTCGTTATCCTAACCCTTGTGGAAGGAGATGCCGAAGGTGGGGCTGATGACTGGGGTGAAGTCGTAACAAGGTAGCCGTACCGGAAGGTGTGGCTGGATCACCTCCTTTTTAGGGAGACCTAACCTAACTGTGAGCAGAAAAATTGTGATCAGGTCACAGATGAGGTCATACCCAGGTCGAACGAGATTGGTCAGGCTTTCAAACTATGTTCAGGTTGGGTGAATGGGCTATTAGCTCAGGTGGTTAGAGCGCACCCCTGATAAGGGTGAGGTCCCTGGTTCAAGTCCAGGATGGCCCACCTGAAACCCAAAGTGATTGTGGGGGTATAGCTCAGTTGGTAGAGCGCTGTCCTTGCACGGCAGATGTCAGCGGTTCGAGTCCGCTTACCTCCACCAAAAAAAATAGCGAAAAAAAGCGGAAAAAGACTTGTCTAAGTAAAAAAGAAAATGATAGACTAGCTCGAGTGAGTCTGCGATGAAGTTAGCACCTCCATTGGTGAAGCACCAAAGAGAATGCTGGCGACATCAGCCAGTGAGAACCTAGAAAACTGCATAGATGAAGAGAAATAGGAAACATTGTAGCAGGTAGATAATTACCAATAGTTTGTGTTACAAGGTCAAGCTATCAAGAGCTAACGGTGGATACCTTGGCACGCAGAGGCGAAGAAGGACGTGGTGACCGACGAAACGCTCCGGGGAGCTGGCAGCAAGCATCGAGCCGGAGATATCCGAATGGGGCAACCCTTGATACAACTGGTTGAATCCATAGACCAGAATGAGCCAACCGGGTGAATTGAAACATCTTAGTAGCCCGAGGAAAAGAAAACAACCGTGATTCCCCCAGTAGCGGCGAGCGAAGCGGGAAAAGCCTAAACCAACTGGATTACCAGTTGGGGTAGTGGGACAGCAACAAAGGAAACTGGAAACTAGACGAAGTAGTTGAAAGCTACACCAGAGAAGGTGAAAGTCCTGTAGTCGAAAGTGAAAAGAACCAAGCTGAATCCCGAGTAGCCAGGGGCACGTGAAATCCCTGGTGAATCAGCCGAGACCACTCGGTAAGGCTAAATACTACTGCGTGACCGATAGAGAAACAGTACCGCGAGGGAAAGGTGAAAAGAACCCCGGGAGGGGAGTGAAACAGAACCTGAAACCGTTAGCTTACAAGCAGTGGGAGGACGATTGAACGTCTGACCGCGTGCCTGTTGAAGAATGAGCCGGCGAGTTATCAGTACTGGTAGGTAAAGGTGAACAGCCACAGCCACAGCGAAAGCGAGTCTGAACAGGGCGAATAAATCAGTATTGATAGACCCGAACCCGGGTGATCTAACCATGTCCAGGATGAAGCTTGGGTAACACCAAGTGGAGGTCCGCACCGACCGATGTTGAAAAATCGGCGGATGAGGTGTGGTTAGGGGTGAAATGCCAATCGAACCCGGAGCTAGCTGGTTCTCCCCGAAATGTGTTGAGGCGCAGCGGTAATGAATATAGCTGAGGGGTAAAGCACTGATTCGGTGCGGGCTGCTCGCGCGGTACCAAATCGAGTCAAACTCTGAATACTCAGCGGACACATTACCAGTGAGACGGTGGGGGATAAGCTTCATCGTCAAGAGGGAAACAGCCCAGACCACCAGCTAAGGTCCCCGAAATA
>NZ_CM171625.1:4992500-6463832 GCF_041929205.2 Floridaenema evergladense BLCC-F167
TCGGGATGAAAAAAGTATACGCTTGATTGGATTAGGGGAGGAAAGATTAATAAAGTAGCAATTATTAATCCGGCAATCTTTATCCTTTTTTTGGGCTTGGTAAAATGGGAAAAGAAGAATGCTGTTCCTTCAGCAATAATTAAGATGAAAAAAGGAGTTAGAAATAAAATTAAGCGAGAACGAAAAGGATATTTATGAAGATACGCAGCTACTAAAGTTACAAGTAATGGAGACATTAAAATTAAGAATGTCTGTTTCTTTTTTCTTAAGAAAATGATGGTGCCGATGATAAATACGACAATAGCAACTTCATCCATAATCTTAAATCCTAACGGCTGATTGAAGAACCTTATAAATGAATGTATTAGCCAAATAAAATCAAATATAGATTGGGGATATTCAGGTTTCCAAGCGTTATGCAAATTTTGATTTTTCGCTACATTTGTCAAGGTTATAAAATACAAAAAAATAAAACCAATAATCCAAATAAGATAGAGTGGTAAACGGTTAATTAAAATTTCTTTTTTTCTAAGTGCAGGAGTTAATATAAAACTGACAATCTCAATTCCTGCTAAGACAAAAATAGCTGGATGAGATAGCCAAAATGCTACTATTCCCAAACTACTAATTAAAATAATTTTGCTTGTTTCTAAAGTTTTATTTTGTAGGGGTATCAGAAGCAAAGAAATCAATAGTGCTACCATGATATCGCTAGAATATTGCTTAACTTCAGTAGCATAATAAAGTGGTTCTTTGAGGGAAGCCAATAAAATTAATGCGATCGGTATAGCAATGACAGATACAGTCTTTTTTGCTAATTCGTAGAGAGCAAATAAAGAAATAATTCCGGCGATCAATGGAAAGAAACGAAGAGCATATTCATTGTTTCCAAATAGTTGAACTGCTAACTTTTCAATCCAAAGAAATCCAGGGGGCGCGGCTTGATTATAATCTAAGGGTTGAAGTAGTTCTAGATAAGAGCGATCGACAATATTTAACGCTATACTTGCTTCATCACCCCATAAAGAACGATTGCTCAAGTATTGAGAAAAGCGAATCGTAATACCGAATAAAATAGCAAACAGAGCCAAATAGTTAACGAATTTAGGTTTTAATAACATTGATGACACCTTGGGAGTTGCTATATCAGTTAATATTATGGATGACGATCGTCATAAACTCAATAAGTATCTGGGTAGTTAAGAAAGAAAGGTAGTTTTAGAGAACTGCATTTGAACAATTGAGGAAATAGTGTTATGTCAAACGAAAATATTACTGGAGGTTGGCAGTTTTGGATCGATCGCGGTGGCACTTTTACCGATATAGTAGCTCGTAGTCCAGAGGGTGAAATTATCACTCACAAATTACTTTCGGAAAATCCAGAACACTATGCTGATGCAGCAATTCAGGGAATTCGAGAGATTTTAGGAATTGAGAATGAGCAACCTATTCCGGCAACAGAAATTGCTGTGGTTAAGATGGGAACGACTGTGGCGACAAATGCGTTGTTGGAGAGAAAAGGCGATCGCACCATCCTCTTAATTACTAAAGGTTTCCGCGATGCTTTGCGAATCGGTTATCAAAATCGTCCCCAAATTTTTGCCCGTCAAATTGTACTTCCTGAAATGCTTTATGAGCGAGTTATTGAAGTAGCAGAACGCTACACGGCACAGGGAGAAGAACTGTTACCTGTGCAAATTAATGAGGAATTAATTGAGTCATTACAAACAGCATACAATGATGGGATTCGAGGTTGTGCGATCGCTTTTTTACACGGATACCGCTACCCCAAACATGAACAAGAAATCGCTAATTTAGCTCAACAAATCGGCTTTACTCAAATTTCAATTTCTCACCAAATTAGCCCATTAATGAAATTAGTTAGTCGAGGCGATACTACAGTTGTTGATGCTTACCTTTCTCCTATTTTACGCAGGTATGTCGATCGCGTCGCCGCAGAGTTGCAGGCAGGGGAGATGGGGGGACAAGGGGACAAGGGGAATCTGGATAGTTCTTCCTCCCAGTCCCCAGTTCCCAAATTGATGTTCATGCAGTCGAATGGTGGACTTACTGATGCGCGAATGTTTCAGGGGAAGGATAGCATTTTGTCGGGGCCTGCTGGGGGGATTGTGGGTGCGGTCAAAACTAGCTCTATGGCTGGATTTGATAAAATTATTGGTTTTGATATGGGTGGCACTTCTACGGATGTTTCTCACTTTAACGGGGAATACGAACGCACATATCAAACTGAGGTTGCCGGGGTAAGATTGCGTGCGCCGATGATGTCGATTCACACCGTTGCGGCTGGGGGCGGCTCAATTTTAGCATTCGATGGTTCCCGTTATCGCGTAGGCCCGGAGTCTGCGGGAGCTTACCCTGGCCCTGCTTGCTATCGTCGGGGGGGGCCTTTAACCGTGACTGATTGTAATGTGATGGTGGGTAAACTGCAAGCTGAATTTTTTCCGGCTGTGTTTGGTGTAGAAGGAAATTTGCCTTTAGATGTGGAGATTGTCGGTCAAAATTTTGCTCAGTTAGCAACAGAAATTAGCCAAAAAACTGGGAGTTTTAGTACTTCCGAACAGGTGGCAGCAGGATTTTTAGCGATCGCAATTGATAAGATGGCAACCGCGATTAAAAAGATTTCTGTGCAACGTGGTTATGATATTACAGAATACACGCTTTGTTGCTTTGGTGGTGCGGGAGGACAACACGCTTGTTTAATTGCGGAAGCTTTGGGGATGAAGCAAATTTTTATTCATCCTTATGCGGGAGTTTTGTCTGCTTACGGAATTGGTTTGGCGGATTTGCGATCGATCAAAGAACAGGCTGTAGAATTACAATTAAATGATGACGCAATCCCCAAATTAAGGGAAATTTTAGACAGATTGAGTGCCGAAAGTCAAGGGGAAATTATTGCTCAAGGAGTCGATAATTCTTCCATTCAAGTTCTGTGCAAAACTCATCTTCGTTACGAAGGTACAGATTCAGCAATCATTGTGGATTTTGGCGATTTAGAAGTCATGCGCGAACAGTTTGAAGAGGAATATCAACTGCGATATGGCTTTATTATGCCTGATAAAAACATGATTGTAGAAGCAGTTTCTGTGGAAGCGATCGGACAAACAACCACTCATCAAGAACCGACTCTTTCAGCAGGTAGAACCGCACCTTTAGAACCTGTTGCCATAGTGCAAATTTACACTAAAGGTAATTGGCATAAAACTCCAGTTTATCGACGGGAAGATTTAGTTCCGGGCGATCAAATTTCCGGCGCAGCTTTAATCATTGAACCAACAGGAACTAACGTAATTGAACCTGGATGGAACGCAGAATTAACCCCCCAAAATCACTTAATTCTCAGACAGCAAAAGGGCAGAGGAAATGATCGCTCGAAAATGGAAAATTTCCCAGTCCCCAGTCCCCAATCTCCAGTCCCCGATCCCATTCTTCTGGAAATATTCAACAATTTATTTAGAGCTATTGCTGAAGAAATGGGAATTACTTTGCAAAACACAAGTTACTCGGTGAATATCAAAGAACGGTTGGATTTTTCTTGCGCTATTTTCGATCGCCAAGGTCAATTAGTCGCCAACGCTCCTCACATTCCCGTACACTTGGGTTCAATGAGTGAAAGTGTTCGCAGTCTCATCGAAGCTAAAGGTGATACTTTAAAACCGGGCGATGTTTACATCTCCAACAATCCCTACAACGGAGGCACTCATCTCCCAGATATCACAGCAATCACTCCCGTATTTACGCAAAAATCCCCCAATCCCCTATTCTACGTTGCTTCTCGCGGACATCACGCCGATATTGGCGGAATTACTCCCGGTTCTATGCCTCCTCACAGTACATCAGTTGAAGAAGAAGGTGTATTAATCGACAATTTCTTATTAGTTGATGGTGAGCATTTTCGAGAAAAAGAATTACTAGAACTGCTGACATTTGGCAGTTATCCAGTCCGTAATTACCAACAAAATATTGCCGATTTACAGGCACAAATTGCGGCTAATGAACGGGGGGCAAAAGAATTGCTTCGCATGGTGAATCGTTATGATTTAGAAACTGTGCAAGCTTATATGCAGCACGTTCAAAATAATGCTGAGGAATCTGTAAGACGAGCGATCGATGTTTTAAATGATGGCAGTTTCACATATCGAATGGATGATGGTTGTGAGATTGTGGTTCAGGTTTCTATTGATCGTGAAAAGCGATCGGCTAAAATAGACTTTACCGGAACTTCCTCGCAACAATCAAGCAACTTAAATGCACCATTAGCAATTTGTAAAGCTGCGGTTCTTTATGTTTTCCGCACCTTAGTTGAAGATGACATTCCTTTAAATGCTGGATGTCTTAAACCTTTGGAAATTGTTGTTCCTGAAGGTTGTATGTTAAATCCTCATTATCCTGCCGCAGTTGTAGCAGGTAATGTGGAGACTTCACAAGCGATCGCAAATGCCCTTTATGGTGCTTTAGGTGTGATGGCAGCTTCTCAAGGAACAATGAACAATTTTACTTTTGGTAATCAGCAATATCAATATTATGAAACAATTTGTGGAGGTTCCGGTGCAGGAATTGATTTTAATGGAACTGATGCTGTACAAACTCAAATGACTAACTCGCGTCTCACCGATCCAGAAGTTTTAGAGTGGCGTTTTCCGGTTCTAGTAGAAGAGTTTTCTATTCGTAATAACAGTGGAGGAAAAGGAAGATTTCATGGCGGAAATGGTGTGATTCGTCGCATTCGTTTCCGGGAAAAAATGACTGCTGCTATATTATCAGGTCATCGAAAAATCCCGCCTTTTGGGTTAGAAGGTGGGGAATCAGGTGCAGTCGGGCGCAATTATGTTGAGCGCGATCGAGGTAACATTGAATCGTTAGAAAGTAAAGCCGAAATTCTCATTCATCCCGGTGATATTTTTACAATTGAAACACCTGGAGGTGGGGGATTTGGTCAAGTTACCTGAACAGAGTACGTTGTTGCGCTTCAGCGCTACTAATATAGCGCTAAAGCGCAACAACGTACCTATCAATTATTGTTGTTTTACTACTTGAATTGCCCTTCTACGAATTTCGAGAATTTGACCAATTTCACGGGCAAAACTGGGTTGACGTTCTATCATTTGGTTGACGATATTTGCAGAAATAATCATTACTTCCAAATCGTTGACAGCTGTTACCGAAACGGCGCTTGGTTCACCGGAAAAAAGTGCCATTTCTCCAAAAAATTCTCCGGCTTTTAGGGGTAGAACTTCATGTTCTGTTCCCCATTCATCTGTTGTGGTTAATAATGCTTGTCCTGAAATAATGATATATAAATCGTTGACTGGATAGCCTTGTTGAACTACTTTTTCTCCGGCTCCAAAGTGGTGTAATACTATTCCTTGAGAGAGGTTATCTAGGTTTGCTTGTTCTTTGTTGAGGGGAACAAAGGCGGGGATAGATTGCAGACTTTCAGCGAATTTTTTACTGCCTTGCGATCGCGAAGTTGGCCCGTGAAAATGATATAAAGTCCGAATAGGAAAGGGAATGGTGAGATTGCTTCTTTGTGCTGCGTACCAGATTCTCGTCATAAAGCGATCGCGAATTTCCTCCAACTCGCTATAATTTTCAATAAAAAATTTGACTTCATAAGTTACACTCGAATCGTCGTAAGAAACAGTAAAAATTTGCGGTTCTGGATCGGAAAGAATTCCTTGGGTTGATAATGCTGTGCTTTGCAAAACTTGCTTGGCTAAATTAGGCGGATCGCTATATGAAAACCCAATTTTTATACGTTGTGCATGAATACACAAAGGTTGGCTAAAATTACGAATTGTTTCTCCGCTAATCGCTTTATGGGGAATTACAATCATTTCGCGATCGAATGTTTGTAACCGCACTGCCCGCCAGTTAATATCAATAACTTGCCCAACAATATCCCCAACTTTTAACCAATCTCCCACAGAAAATGGACGTTCAAATAATAGCGCAATGCCTGACATAACGCTACCCAAAGTATCTTGCAATGCTAAACCAATGACGATCGAACTTACACCCAAAGCTGTAACTAAACCTGCCAAATCTGCATTCCAAACGCTTGCTAGGACGATCGCAGTTCCCAACAATATTAACAATAACCGTGAAAGATCGACCAATAATTTAGGAAATCTTGCCCGCCAAGTATTAGCTTCTGCTTGTTCAAATAATATAACATTCAGCAAAGAAAGTGCAGCATGAATCACACAAATCCATAGCAAAGTTTGCACTGCTTTAATTAAATTGCCGTTAGGATTCAGCTTGAGAATTTGCTGCATGAACAACATGAAAACCAAAACGGGTAATACCAAATTTCGCACAACTAACAAAGTAGCTGCGAGGGGTTTACCGCGCCGCTTTAGTCGATGGATTACTTCGCCCAGAATAATTATTAAGAAGGGGAAGCCAACTACAAGTGCGATCGACCAAATTAATAAAATACTTTCAATTGTTGTATTATTCATTGCATTGTTCACAAATTTAAATGTCTCAAAACTTTTCTTCTTCTTTCTTCGTGTTCTTCGTGTCTTCGTGGTTCAAAAAAATTTTTATTTTAAACCACGAAGACGCGAAGGAAAGAAAAAGAGAAAGAGAGTAGTATATTTTTAACTCGTTAACTACTGCCAACTTCAACAGGTGAGAGCGTACTTTTTAATAGCCACGCATTCAATTTTGATTTACCATTTGTTTCCGTGTTAGTCATTTGTTCAAACTGATAAAGGTCTTGTAAACGACGATAAACTGTTTGAGAAACTAGAATTCCGCCTGGTGGACAAGCATCTTTCAGCGCAGCAGCAACATTAATTGTATCGCCCCAAACGTCGTAAATACAACGATTTCTACCGACAATTCCGGCAATGATATCGCCTGAGTTGATGCCAATTTGAATGTTCAGTTGTAATCCTCGTTCATGATTGAATCGACGCAGAATCATTAACATTTCTAGTGCTACATCGATCGCTCGTTTGTCATGATCCAAATAGGGAATAGAAAGTCCACAAACCGCTAGATAACTATCGCCAATTGTTTTGATTTTTTCTACGCCGTATCGTTCGGCAGCTTCATCAAATGCGGTAACTAAATCATTTAAAATAGCTACAGATTCAGAAGCAATTAAGCTATTTGATAGTTTAGAAAATCCGGTTAAATCTGAGAACAAAACAGCAACATTTGCCACATCTTCAGCAATTTCTTTTTCTCCCCGTTGAAAGCGTTTCGCTACCGAAGTTGGGAAAATACTTAAAAGTAGTTGTTCGTTTTCTCGATTTTTTTGTTCTACCAAATTAGTTTGAGTGTGAAGAGTTTGCACAATTTCATTGATAGAATTCGCCAGTTCACCAAATTCATCTTCAGTTTCTAAAGGAGTAATCGCATCAAGTTTTCCTAGTGCTACTTGGTGTGTACTATTAATAAGTTGATTAATCGGTTTCACAAACAAATTAGCTAATGCCATCGCTAACAATGTCACCAATAGCATCAGTAAGGTTGCTGAAATTAAAATTTGATATCGAAAGGAATAAATGGGAGAGTATGCTTCAGAAAGCTCCATTTCGGAAAGGATTACCCAATCTAATCCATCAATGCGAAGTGGTGCATAAGAACTGAGAACGGGAATGTTACGATAATCTTTAATAATCCTCGTTCCTTGCTTTCCTGTTAAGGCATCTGCAACGGCTTCGGTTCTTACATACTGTTGTAAAATTGATGTTTGATATTGGTTTATTCGATCGATCTCTATCTCACTTACTCCTAGCGATCGCAAAGTCTTAAAATAACTTTGAGGATCTTGTACTAAAAACCGAGAAACCGATCGCATTAGCGCATCTCGCCCTACTAAATAAGTTTCTCCCGTGTTGCCTAAACCATCTCTTTCCCAGTTATGATTACCTGTCATTACATTATTAATTTCATTAACGGGAAGCTGAAATGCTAACACTCCAATCAGTTCAGATTGATTATAAATTGGTGCAGCAATAAACGCCGCAGGTGCTCCATAGGAAGGAGAATAACGTGCAAAATCTATAATTTTCGCATAGTCTCTAGCTTTAGATTCTCGTACCATTTGATACAGCGTTGCCAGATTACTATCTTTATAAGCACCACTCTCCAAATTTGTGGCAAAATCGGTTTCTTTAAAGACAGTATAAACAATTGTTCCCTGTGGATCGATCAGAAACATATCGTAATAGCCAAACTTCTGAATAATTTTGCGAAAAATTGGGTGATAACGAGCATGAATTTTACTATATTCGCTGTTATCTTGCGGGCTATTTAAGGCATATTTTTTTCCCACTGGGTTGGGATTAGTGGCAATATAATGATATTGTAGATAGCGGGAAGCGATCGCCTTTGGCAAATAAGATTGTAGAATTGGCGAACCTTCTATCATCTTAGCCAAGCGATCGAGAAATTCATCCCGATAGTAAGCTGTTAATTTCTGTTCAAAAGTTGGCGGTACATTGGCATTTTGCAGTTGATTATAAGCAGTAGTAAATTCCTGCATTGCAGTAATAATAGCCGGATTTTCGCTCAAAGTTTGGGTATGATTACGAATGTTTTGGAAATAAGATTCAATCTGGTATGCTTTGGACGCTCGCACGCTGGTAAGCTGATTAAAAACTCGGTTTATCAAGTTAATTTGTCCGCTGCGATATCCCAGATAAGCGGTGACTAAAATCGAGCAACTGCTAACAGCCAGCAGTATTACGATCAGTTTGGATTTAATACTTAGAAAAGTGAGCGATCGCATAAATTAAAGTACAGCTTGCTTCCAAGCCGCAGAAATAGCTGTTTGTAGCATAAGACACCATCAAACAAAATATTGTATTCAGCGAACATAAACAAGGTTTGCTATGATTTGAAAATATTATTATTACCAATTTTTAGGAGAGGAATTATGATATCTGCCACAACTTCGTCTGGATTAACTCCTCCTTTAGAAAATGGCGATCGACTTACTCGCTTTGAATTTGAGCATCGTTATTCTGCCATGCCCAATCTGAAAAAAGCGGAATTAATTGAAGGAATAGTTTACATGGCATCAGCTTTAAGAATTACACAACATGGCGAACCCCATGCTCATATTATGCTATGGTTAGGTTTCTACAAAGCTTTTACCCCAAACCTACAATTAGGGGATAATTGTACAGTTAGACTCGATTTAGATAACGAACCTCAACCTGATGCACTATTAAGAATTGAAGTAGGTGGACAATCTACAATTAGTCAGGATGGTTATGTAGAAAGTGCGCCAGAATTAATAGTAGAAATTGCTGCTAGTAGTGTTTCTCTTGATTTGCACCAAAAACTTAACGTTTATCGTCGGAATGGAGTGCAAGAATATTTAATCTGGCGAGTTTATGATGAAGAGTTTGATTGGTTTAGGTTAAATGTTGGAGAATATATTAAAATTGAGTCTAATCAAGATGGGATAATTCACTCTCAAATTTTCCCAGGATTGTGGCTAGATAAAACTGCTTTATTAGCGGGAAATTTAGCGAGAGTTTTAGAGGTTTTACAACAAGGTTTGGCAACTCAGGAACATCAAGATTTTGTCCAAAAAATTTATAGATAACTGACTTCTTGAAGAAGTTGGGCATCTGTCAGAATCTAAAGTACCTGATTTAAAGTAATCAATAAATCTTTCTGGAAATTCTAAAAAAATTTTAGTAATTTTACAAAAATAAACTAAAAAAATTTAATTTTAAAACAGTGGTAAGTCCAAAAAATTGCCAATTGGTACGGAAAGGTAGTAATATCTATAGAGAAATAGCAATTCTCCTGCTTATAAAGTGTAGAGGTTATGGTTTTAAGGAGTAAGGAACAGGGAGCAGAAAATAAACTTGACTGTGCTTTACGAAGCAAAAGAATCGCTATATAGTGTTCGACAATCTCAAGTTAACCGTTATTAAAAATGAAAACAGCATTAATTTGTGGAATTTCTGGGCAAGATGGAGCATATTTAGCTCAACTACTTTTAAATAAAGGATACAATGTTTGGGGAACATCAAGAGATGCCCAAGTATCAAATTTTGATAATTTAGTGCGTTTAGAAATTCGGGATTCAGTTAAGTTAGAATCAATGGCTTTGAGTGACTTTCGTAGTGTTTTACAAGTAATTAATAAATCCAAACCTGATGAAATTTATAACTTGGCTGGACAAACATCAGTAGGTCTATCTTTCGAGCAACCTGTAGAGACAATGGAAAGTGTTACTCTTGGTACTTTAAATTTATTAGAAGCCATTAGATTTACCAGGTCGAAAATCAAATTTTATAATGCAGGTTCGAGCGAATGTTTTGGTGATACAGGCGATCGCGCCGCCGACGAACACACCCCATTTCGTCCGCGAAGTCCTTACGCTGTAGCTAAAGCAGCAGCTTTTTGGGAAGTAGCAAACTATCGAGAAGCTTACGATTTATTTGCTTGTTCCGGGATTCTTTTTAATCATGATTCGCCCCTAAGACCGAAGCGTTTTGTTACCCAAAAAATCGTCGCTACTGCTGACCAAATTGCCCAAGGAAAAGCAGAAAAACTCTTTTTAGGAGACATATCTATTCAAAGAGATTGGGGCTGGGCACCAGAATATGTAGAAGCAATGTACTTGATGTTGCAGCAAGAACAACCAGATGATTATGCGATCGCCACTGGAGAAACTAACAAATTAGAAACTTTTGTTGCCGAAGTATTTAATTATTTTAGTCTTGATTGGCGCGAACATATAACTATTGATACTACTCTTTTCCGACCAACAGATATTGCCATTAGTCGCGGAAATCCAGCTAAAGCAAAACAAAAACTTGGCTGGGAAGCTAAGTACAAAATGAAAGATATCGCCAGAATGATGGTAGATGCAATTCGCAAAAATAACTAACGGAGATCGCCATACTATGTCCCAATTCTTTCGCAACCGCTTCCAGTTCAGCGACAATTTTCAGACACTTGTAGATGGTATTAATTTAGCCTATCATCATATAGTGTTTCTTAAAAACTTGATCTAAGGAGGCATAATATGGCGTTTAATCTTGAATCAGCTCGATCTATTTTTCCAAACACCCTAACCGCTGATGCTGTACCAGCAACCACTGCTAGATTTAACCAGCTTAGTACTGAGGATCAACTGGCTCTCATTTGGTTTGCCTATCTAGAAATGGGTAAGACTATCACCATCGCTGCTCCCGGCGCTGCCAGTATGCAGTTTGCAGAGCCAACCCTGGAAGAAATTCGCAAGATGCCCTTCCCACAACAATCCCAGGTCATGTGTGATTTGGCAAACCGGACTGACACTGCCATTTGCCGTACTTACGCCTCGTGGTCTCAGAATATCAAGCTAGGGTTCTGGTATCGCTTAGGACAGTGGATGGAAGAAGGAACAGTTGCTCCCATCCCCACAGGTTATCAGCTTTCAGCCAATGCCTCTGCCGTACTCCAGGCTATCAGAGACCTTGACCCTGGACAACAAATTACTGTATTACGGAATTTGGTAGTCGATATGGGCTTTGATCCCAGTAAAATGGAGTCTTACAGCCGAGTTTCGGAACCGCTCGTGTCTCCGCAGGATATGGCTCAACGCACAAATGTCGCGATTGAGGGGATTAATAATCCCACTGTCTTGAGCTACATGAATAACTTAAACGCCAATGACTTTGATGCGGTAATTGAATTGTTTACTCCTGATGGAGCCTTGCAACCCCCTTTCCAACGACCCATTGTAGGAAAAGACAAAATCCTACGTTTCTTTAGGGAAGAATGCCAGAATTTGAAGCTGATTCCCGAACGAGGGGTGGTTGAACCAGCAGAACAGGGCTTTACCCAAGTCAAGGTCACAGGGAAGGTTCAGACTCCTTGGTTTGGCGCAGCAGTGGGGATGAACATCTCGTGGCGGTTCTTATTAAACCCTGATGGCAAGATTTTCTTTGTTGCCATCGACCTACTGGCTTCTCCAAAGGAGTTGCTAAACCTTGTGCGTTAGCCTTAGCGCTTCTATCGCTTCAAAGCCGAAACCCCATTAGCAAGAACTCCGGCTAAATCCTAATAATAAATAATATTAAGGTATTGCAAAATACCTTAATATTGAGAGATACTAAAATAGTGGATTAGTTTTTTTAATACTCAGAGATGCAGGTTAGTGAAACTCAGTGGTCAACTCAGGAGAAGGAAATCGCTAAGGCAGCTTTAAAGACAGCGCACAATCGAGAAATCCAGTCTCTAATAAATGTTATTCGTGAAAGAGCCAGTGGCGTGGCTACTATTGACGATGTTTGGCATCTTAATGACTTTTTGAGTGCTCGCCGCTTTGATATTGACGGCAAGTATGACGATAGAGAGAGCGAGAGCCTATTCGTTCTCGCCAAGCTAACTAAAGACGGTTGGTTGGCTATTGAAGACTTATTGGGACTGGAACCAACCAAATTGTCTAAGATTACTGCCCTGACCCGAGTTCTTTGACGAAAATAATGCAATAGAAGCCCCGACCCTTTAGGGTAGTTTTCTTCTCACTTTCATAAAGGTTTAATTAAACTGGAAGGAAAAGAAAAATTTCTCCGGTCGGGGAGAGGGAAAAGGCGATCGGTGATTGCCTTTTCCCTCTCTGTATGAGCGTGATTCTGGAGAAATTCCTACCAGTCGTAAAAAATGAGTATTTAGGGCTTGCTGAAGAGTGGTTCATACATATCCTGAATGAGTCGATTATTTTTGATTTCCCCTTGTCCCCTTGTCGCCAGTCCCCAGTCCCCAGTCCCCACTCTAAACTGATGGATAATATCCCGCTGGTTTGATACCGACGGGTTTATTGCCATGAATCATTGCTTGGTGTCCGGGGGTAAAGAAAGTGTAGGGAAATTGCGATTCCAGACGACCGATCGCATCGAGTCGATCGCTCAATTCCTTCGGCAATTCACAGTCTAACGCTTTTAAATTATCTTCCAATTGTGATAATTTGGTAGCTCCTACAATTACCGAACCAACACCCGGTTGATTAGCAATCCAATTAACAGCAACTTGCGCCATACTATGTCCCAATTCTTTCGCAACCGCTTCTAGTTCGGCGACAATTTTCCAATTGCGATCGCTAAATTTTTGAAATGCAGGGTTTTGCGTATCCTTCATCACGTCCAATCTTCCCTCTGCACTTAAAACACCTTCGCTGGGGCGATATTTGCCACTTAGTAACCCACTTGCCAGCGGACTCCACACCATGATTCCCATTCCCAGTTCTAATCCCACCGGAACGAACTCGCGCTCGATGTTGCGTTCTACCAGAGAATATTCTAATTGCAGTGTGCTGATGGGTTCGTAACCACGCCATTCTGCCAAAGTTTGTGCCCTTGCTGCGTACCAAGCAGGAGTATCGCTCAATCCAATATGACGCACTTTGCCCGATCGCACCAAATCATCCAAGGTTCGCATCACTTCTTCAACTGGCGTGATTCGATCCCAGGTGTGCAAGAAATACAGATCGATGTAATCCGTTCCTAATCGCTTTAACGATCCTTCAACTGCACGTAAAATATTCTTGCGTCCGTTTCCGCCTGAATTTGGGTTGCTGGGGTCTCCGTTGTAAGTAAATTTGGTAGCAAGGACGATGCGATCGCGCAAATTCCGTTCAGCAATAAATTTGCCAGTCCAAATTTCGCTAGTCCCGTTGGTATACAAATCTGCCGTATCAACAAAATTACCACCTGCATCGACGTAGGTATTAAACATTTGACGAGCAGTATCCTCATCTGAACCCCAACCCCATTCCGTACCAAAGGTCATTGTACCCAAAGAAAGACGACTGACTCGCAAACCAGAACGTCCTAAAGTGTAATAAGCAGCAAGAGACATGAGTAATACTCCTTATAAAGCTGAATTAAGTAAAAAATAATGCTACAAATCTCTCTACCTACCTCCCCATCAGTTATCTGTAGCAATCATTTTAATGAATTAACTCCTGAAATAATTCATTCTCTCAATGGATAGACTTCATTTCGGCTCTCTAGTACTTGTACTGATAAGTCGCAGGGGCAATTCATGAATTGCCCCTAGTTTGAATCTAGGATGGAATGAACATAAATTGCTGCTTGAGTTCGATCGCGCAAACCCAATCGACTTAAAATATTAGTCACATGATTGCGAACAGTTTTCTCAGAAATATACAGTGCTTCGGCAATTTCTCGATTACTTGCTCCTTTCGCAATCCAATGTAAAATTTCCTTTTCTCTGGGAGTCAAATCAACTAAATTTGACGGAAGTGTGGGCGAAGGTTCTGGAGTAATTAACTTGCTAGTTAAACCCGGACTTAATTGAGTATAACCTTTATTAACTAAGCGAATTGCTTGGGTGAGTTCTTCAAAAGGAGTATCTTTAAGTAGATAACCAGATGCGCCGTAACGTAAAGCTTCGATAACATATTCGCGATCGTCAAAAGTAGTTAAGATTAACACTTTTGTTTCAGGAAATTGTTGGTAAATAGTACGAGTTGCTGCCACACCGTCCATAATTGGCATTCGGATATCCATTAATACTACATGAGGATTTAATGCTTCTACTTGGGCGATCGCTTCTTGTCCATTTTCCGCTTCACCCACCACTTGCAATTCATCATCAGTTTTTAACAATGCCTTCATTCCACGACGCAGCAACGGTTGATCGTCCACCAGTAATAGTTTAATCATAAAGCAGATGAGAAATTAAGAGGAAAAATAGCTTCAATTTGACATCCAGCTAAAGGTGCGGTAGTCAAGGTAAAATTGCCATTCAAAGCTAAAGTACGTTCCCGCATTCCTTGAAGTCCAAATCCAGAAGTAGTTTTCTCGGTATCAAAACCTTTACCATTATCCTGAATAATTACTTTTAACATTTTATCAGCTTGAATTGAAATATTTACCTCAGAGGCAGCTGCATATTTACAAATATTAGTTAAAGCTTCTTGGACAATGCGATAAACTGCGATTTTGATGGGAGTGGAGAGGGAAAAATTTACTTGATATAGCCAGTCTAAATGAGTCATGAAAGAAGTAAAAGGGTAATCTGGTAAAATAAGAACGGCTTGTAACCGAGAAGTAGAAATGAGAGCAGTAGAAGATTCAGAAGTTAGAAAACAGCTAAAGACTCTCGAAGATTTTATTAAAAGTAATCCAAAATCGGCAGAAATGAAGAGAGCATTAGCAGCTAAATTGGCGTTAGAGGGATATCGCTATGAGAAAATTAAAGAAATTTTAGCAGTCTCAGTAGGGTTTATCAGTAAATGGTTTAATGCTTTTAAAGTCGGCGGTAATGAAGCTTTAAAATCCAGGTATAAAGGCACAGAAAGTTATTTAAGCCCAGAAGAAAGAGCGGAAACAATTGCGTGGTTAATTCAGCAAAAAGCTTGGGATATTTCCGAATTAGAAACTTATTTAATTGACAAATATGATGTAGTTTTTCAATCGCGACAAAGCTATTATCAGATTTTTCAAGAAGCGAAAATCTCTTGGCAAAAAGGAGAACAGGTGAATCCTCGATATGATGCAGAATTAACTAAAAAAAAAACCAAGAAATTGCCGCACTTCTCGAAAAACATCGCACCGAAATAGAGGCCAGAAAGCTGGTGGTGTATATTATTGATGAATGCCATCTACTCTGGGACGATATCTGTGGTTATCTGTGGAACTTCATCAAAGAACCAGTGAAAATTCCACTGTTGAATCCCAAAGAAAGACAGACTTATTATGGAGCTTTAGATCTATTAACGAAAGAATTTATTCTCGACCCTTATCCCCAAGGAAATGGAGAAAACACTGTCAATTTTGTCACTCAACTACAACAAAGAAATCCGGGAGCCAAAATTTTATTGATCTGGGATGGAGCTAGTTATCATAGAGGAGAGGAAATGAAAAAATTTTTAACTCAACAGAATCAAGAAATGACTCCCGAAGAATGGAATGTTACTTGTCATAGATTTGCGCCTTACGCTCCCCAAGAAAATCCTGTAGAAGCAATTTGGCTACAGTTAAAAAATTTACTAAGAAGATTTTATCGGTTTGGTAAAAGTTTTGCCATTGTGAAGCGGTTATTTCAGCTTTTTGTTGATTTCAAACTTTTTAATGTTCCTAACTTTAAAAACTACGATGCTTTTTCACAATTCATTTAGACTGGCTATAGGTGAAATTAGGAGTAATGTTAGTAGTGCGATGAAAGTTTTGCATGAGTTCTGTTAAAGCTACATCGAGCGATCGATCTTTCAACAAATCAGACCTTAATGTTGCCACAGATTGACGGACATCTCGCAAGGCATTTGAACCTAACAACTTAGCTTCTACAAGCAATTCTCGCGCCTCTTCTGGATCTGATTCTAACAATCGCAAAGCTGCTTCTAAATGCAGATTAAACGCGGTTAAAGAATGTCCCAAAGAATCATGAATTTCACGAGCAATTCGATTACGTTCCTGTACCGTTGCTAAGTTTTCAATCTCCAAAGCATACTCTCGCAGTTTAGCATGAGCTTGAGCTAATTGTTCTCGACTTTGCCTTTCGGAAAGAACTGCGTACATTAGCAGTTGTAAAAACACTAAGATCAATCCTATTAAAACAATACTACCTAACCAAAATAGTTTCATTTGATCTGGATTCCTCATCAGTGGAATTCCAGTAAGAAACTGAAATCGATACACCTGTATAGCACACACCAAAAACAAAGAAATTCCCGTAATGGTTAAACAAGTACGTGGTGAAAAAATAAAACAACTACGGATAATTAGCACAATAAATAGAATTGCAATCAATCGAATACCACCGGACAACGATATTAGTAGAATTAGGATAAATTCTAAAGTAGTGTAAAGAAATCGCTGCCATAAACGAGTCGGCGCAAACCATCCCAATAAAGTGAAAATTACTATTCCTAAAAAGTTCAACCAAACTACACGAGGCAGTTGGTAAACTCCAATAGGTTGGATTTCGCTGACAAGAAGAACTATTAACAAAATCCATTCCAAGTAAACGAGAAATTGTAAAGGATGATTGCGGGTGTATTTAGGCAAGGGCATCGACATTGACAGTTAAATAATTCTAAATTTAATAGCTTTTAGATTGCGATCGCAAGTGACTATTATCACAACTGACCATAGGACAAATGTCCCAAATAATTTCAGGACAGTTGACTCATGCGTTGAAACTAAAACTCCTGGCATGATTGAAGCATCGAAATTGAGGTAATAACTGAGATGAAATTCAAACTAATTGCCCTGACAACACTAACAGTTGTTTCTTTATTTTCGCTAAATGCCGCACCAATTAAGGCACAAATCAATCAATTTCCTGCTTTAGCTGGCATTGAATTGACGGAACAACAAAAAAGTCAAATTACCCAACTTCGTCAGCAAACACGCACTCAGGTTGAGAATATTTTAACTGCACAACAGCGGGAAGATTTGAAAACTTCGTTAGGTCAAAAGCAGGATTTAGAAAGTGCAGTTAAATCTTTAAACTTAACTTTCCAACAAAGAGTTCAAATTCGGCAAATTTTTCAGGGAGTAAGGCAAGAGTTAAACAGCATTCTTACCCCAAAACAACAGCAACAACTGCGTCGTAACATTCGCGCCACGAGGCAAAATCGTTAAATCAAATTTCCACATATCAACAAACCAAACTTACTACAATTAAGGAGAATAAACCATGACTCGTTTTCAACCACAAACTGAAATTAAATTAACCATTTCTGACGAACAAAAACAGAATATTGAAATCTTAATTAAGGATATTCAAAATAGTGTTGATGTTCCTTTGTCAGAGATTGATTTTAGTCAGTTAAACAGATTTTAATTCAGGATTTACCTTTGTTTAATTGAAATCTTTCACTAGCGTAATTACCCGGATTTCTAGTAATTAACCTTGCTGAAAGTCTAGTTACTCTAAAGAAATTCGGTTTTTTGTCTGGTTGTCAGTTAAGGAGTAGAAATTATGCAAGAAAATTCAACTGTATCGCCAACATTTTTTAACTCTGAAGGTGTACGGATTCGCTGTTTTTTAAATATGGTTGATGAGGTTAGCGATCGCTTAGGAAAAAGCGTTCCCCCCATAGTTAAAATAGAAACATTGCGACAATTACCACCGGAAACTTTAGGAATATCTCTAGCAGATTTCCTCGATGAAAACCAACTTCAACCATTCACCACAGGCTCCCGTCGCAAGCAATTACATGATAGCATTCATGTGCTTACAGGCTATGATACCACTCCGATTGGCGAAGCAGAAGTACAAGCCTTTTTGTTAGGTGGTAAATTTCACTTAATTAATATTATTTTGGGTCTGGGTATTCTGCGAATAATTTACAAAAAATCTCTTCATTACCCCGACCTTTGGCAACGCCTCTATTCAGCGTATCAGCGAGGAAAAGCATCTAATTTTGATGTTGATTGTTGGCAACCTGAAACTTTATGGCATCTGCCTCTAGTTCAAGTACAAAAACAGTTTCAGTTAAATTAATTGAAGTTTCACCCCTTGATTTTGGTTCGTTTATTTGTAAGGTGCGTTACGTTAGCAGTAACGCACCATTCCACCATATTTAGTGGCGTAAGTCCTGTATTAGTTCACATAAACATCAGCCCAGACTAAACTATGGTCAGAACTAGGAGTTGTTTGAGCATTTTGTCTATCTCCGACTAATCTGTAAAGCGGATCACTTGAGAGAGGCCAGAAAATAGAAGCATAACCAATTGGTAAATTTGAAGAAGGCAAAACATAATCCACCCGCAAATTACCAGAACTATTCGCACCATCACCAAAATCAGCAGTATCAAATACTGGATTTCCTAAATGTAAAGCATTACGACCACCATCAGTAAAAGCTTGTTCTAAACCGCCCGGTGCTGATGGAGTCACGCTAGTATTAACGCGAGGATTATTGAGTATTTGATTAATCGCATTATTCACGCTATCCCCATCTAATGGATCGGCATTTTGATCGCCCATAATCACAAAACTTTCGCCCGGAGCTAATCCCCCAAATCTTCTTGTATCATCGTAAATGTAATCTCCTCTTCCCGGAGTTATATAATCTGCCCAAAAGCGAATTTCGTCGTGATTACGTCTCCCATTTCTATCTTCCGGGCCATCAAAAACAGGTGGTGTAGGATGACTTAATAACAGATGTACCTTTTGACCATTAATGTTAACTGGTATATCCCAATGACTCTTAGAAGAAAGCGGGAAAATATTCAATTCTGCCGTTGAATACCAGTCATTTGGAGCCGGAGTTGTGGGGTCGTCAGGTAACAATGCTCCTGGCATATCTCGCCACAAAAAGTTTTGGAATGTGCGAACTTCATTAGTAATAATTGGGTACTTAGAATAAAATGCCATGCCAAATTGACCGGGGAAATTACCAAATCCTAAAGCATCGTTACCGTAACCATTGGCATTGGGAGTAGTTACTGCTGAACCATTATTGTCTAAGTCAAATCCTGAAGCAATTCCGGTGTTGGATGGAGCGCTGTAGCGATAGGGGTAATTAACTGGTGTGGCTCCATTTTGACTAACTGAAAGATAGTTATCTTGGAAAAGTTTTAAACTTAGACTAGTGCCATTTTCACCTGAAGTATCGTAATCGAATTCATTAACTAACAACACATCAGGATTTGTGCGTTGAATAATTTCTGCAACTGCTTTTGCTTGAGCATTATTTGGTGTGGATAAGTCTCGAATTAATTCTCCGGTATTGTTTCGATTTAACGAAGCATTAAAGGTAGCAAAACGGGTGAATTCAGGATTAACCACAAATTCACTGACTACAGTTGGCCTACGATCGATAATTGCACTAGGATTTGCTTTCAGTTGGGCTTCTGTGTAAGGTTCAATTCCATAGGTAATTACCCTTAATTGTTGTGTTTGTGGATTAATTTCAAATTCAGTCCAACCGTAAGTACTAGTAGCTGTATAACTACCTCTTAAAAGAGTAGCATTGACCGGGGAGTTTTGTAAGCCGATCGAGTCATAACCTAAAGGTGTCAGCGAACCATTGATCAACTGTTGAATAAACTGTTCTTTACCTTCTCTAGGCAAAGCATTATATGTCGCTCTTTGTTGTGGAGTAATTAAGTTATTCGCAGCTGCTAAGTCAATAACTGTTGGGCCAAATGGCGCATCAAAAGCTACAGATCCGGTCGTAATTTCCCAAGCATTTGTGGGAATTTGTGCGGTACCAGGAGCATTTTGATAAGTGAGATTATTAACTACTGTGCCATGAATGTCTGCCGCAACAAACACCACATTTTTGATGCCATTCTCCTCAATAAATCGCAAAATTTCGGTTCTTTCGGCAGCGTATCCTTCAAAGCGATCGCTCGCTCCCAACAAACCTAAATTTTGAATTGGTTCTGGCACCATGATAAACTTCCAAGTGATGCCATTATTCTGAGCAGTTAACAGATCTCGCTTTAAATCTGCTAATTGCGCTTGTCCCAACATTGTACGTTTTGGCGTTGGTTGTCCCGTAAGTGGATCGATATCAAAAGAACGAGCTAAATACGCAGCTATTTGATTTGGATCGTTGAGATTAGTTATACCATCTAAAGGTTCGTCGCGAAAAGAACGATTGTCTAAAACAATGACTGCGGCATCACTACCGTAAGTATTAAAACGGTACAATTTACGTTCTAAAGCGGTGCGAGGATCGCCTGTTTGTCCGTAAAATTCATCTCGAATAGGGTTGTATTCTTGGAAAGCTTGTAACCCATTTTCATAGAGCGTAGAATCATTAATTAAATTACTACTGCTCTCAAATCGAGAATCGCTAAATGCCGGAGCACCACCCGCAAAATCATTAGTTACTTCGTGGTCATCAATCGTAGCAAAAACCGAAGTAGAACTACGTAGATCGGCCCAAGTATTCAACCCATTACGACTAGCATAAACTTCATTATTTTTTATGCGGTATTCTAACAGAGTTGTCGCTTGTTCTTGCGGCAAATCTGGAGAAGGATAATCTGCATAAATTGTATCGCCATGCAATACAAAAAAATCTAAATTACGATCGTCAACATTAGAAATTGCCGGATAAGGAGCTAATTCTCCTCGCCAATCTCCAGAAACACCAAATCTTAAACCTGCACGATTTCCTAAAATTGCAGATGTCTCGAATTTTCCTTGAGCAGAATTACCAGCAGCATCCGTCACTCGGTAATAATATTGCGTTCCCGGTGTTAGATTATTCAGTTGTACTTTTACTGGCAAACTGGGTTCGGTAACTACAGTTTCTACCTGGCGATCGATATTATTAAAGTTAGCATTCCTGGAATATTCAAACAATAGCCTGCCTGGGTTATTACTCCGAGTCCACAATACTGTAGAAGTGGCTGTGGTATCGCCAGATGCAACTCCATTTGGTAAAGTTCCTCTTACTGAATCGACGAACGCAGAACTCCTGCGCCCTTCGTTTCTACCAAATTGCTGATAATGGGTAATTGAATTGCTAAAAACCCTGTTATTAACAGCGGCTACTACATCGGGGTTGTTATCTCGATAATAATTAAAATTAAATAGGGAACTAGGATTACGGTTTTCCGATTGACCAAATCTGAGAAAATGATCTACTCCGGTGATTTGATTTCTGGCAACAGCTGCTCTTACGTCTTCGTTTAAGCTTAAGTAATATTGGTCATTGTAAATAGAACTCGGTTGGCGACCTTCAAATTTACCAAATCTTTGGTAATGATCTAACGCACTACTAAACACTCCTCTGGTTACTGCTTGGGCAACGTCTTGGTAGAGTGATAAGTAAAATCTGCTATCAAACAGAGAGTTGATGTCTATCATGATTTAAAACAAATTAATTTTACTATCAAAATTTAGAGTCAATAAATTATCGCAAGTTTATCAGAAGTTTAACTTTTCGGCTACTGGGCTATAAAAAACCAATTTTTAAATAGATGAAGATTGGTTCTTTAATTTATCACTCGATTTGCTGGCGATCGCAGATCTAAATGGTTACTATTGTTCAATATGCTAAAGCCCGGTCAAATTCTTATAATTATTGATGACGATTTTTTCTCCCTATCCCCCAAACCCTATAAGACAATCATGGATAGCAGCGATGAGTTAACTTCCCTGAAGCAAGCAGAAGCAGAAATCCAAATCACTCAACAATGCTATCGAGAGTTAGCAGAAGCAATGCCCCAAATGGTTTGGACTGCTGATGCAACCGGGTTAGTCAATTATTGGAATCAACGTTGGTACGAATATACTGGTTTAAGTGAAGCAGAATCAATGGGTTTGGCTGGTGCGATGACGATTCATCCTACAGAGTACGATCGCACGCTTGCCAAATGGAGTCAGTCTGTCGCCAAAGTTGAATCCTTTGAAATTGAACACCGGATTCGTCGTTGGGATGGTACGTACCGCTGGTTTATCAATCGTGGAATTCCAACTTCCGATCGCGAGGGACAAAATACAGGTTGGATCGGCACAATTACAGATATTGACGAGCAAAAGCGATTGGAAGAACGCTTCCGTCTGGCAATGCGGGCTATTAATGGATTGGTTTTTGACTGGAACTTAGAAACAAACCAAGTTTATCGATCGGAAAAACTATTCGATCTGCTCGGCTTTTATCCAGAAGATGTTCCTCTTACCTCAACTTGGTGGCACGAACGGATTCATCCTGACGATTTGGCTCGCCTGCAACTGCAAATGCAGGAATGGTTGGCTAATTCTAGCCAGCTTTATGAAACAGAGTATCGGATTCTGCATCATGACGGACATTGGGTGGATGTCTGGGAGCGGGGTTGTTTGATTCGTGACGAGCAGGGACAAGTAACCCGCATTGTTGGCTCGACAGAAGATATTACCAAACGCAAACGAACTCAATTTGATTTGCGCGAAGCTCATATTCAATTAGAAGCCGCACTAGCAGCAGGTTCGATTTACACTTGGCGTTGGAATATTGCCTTAAATTCGGTGGTGACAAACCGCAGCTTTGCTCAGTTGTTCGGTGTTGAGCCGGAGGGTGCGGCTAGAGGATTGCCCATTGAGCGATTTCTCAATGCGATTCATCCAGAAGATAAGGCTCAGGTGGTTAACGCGATCGAACGAGCGATCGTAAACAGAGAAAATTACATTGCTGAGTTCCGCATCTACAATGCTGACGGAGAGGAACGCTGGATGATCGCTAAGGGAAAGGTAGAATACGATGATTATGGGAAACCTATTGCCTTTCCTGGTGCTCTTGCTGATATTACCGATCGCAAACAAGCCGAACTGCAACGTCAGCGCAGCGAAGCTATGCTTCAAGCATTTATGAGAGCTTGTCCGATTTCTTTGGCTTTCTTCGATCGAGAACTCCGCTTCCTCTACGTCAACGAAGCTCTCGCCCAAATGAACGATCTCCCATTAGATGCAGCCCTGGGAAAAACTCTGTGGGAAGTTTTGCCTCTGATGGCACCGCAGTTTGCTCCGATACTGCGCCAGGTTATGGAAACTCAAAAGCCCGTTCTCAATTTAGAGTTTAATGGGGAAGTTAGTCCGGGAGTATTTCGGAGTACGATCGCCAATCACTATCCCGTTTGTTTACCATCTGGTGAAGTAATCGGGGTTGGCGTATCCGTAATGGATATTACCGAGTTAGCAACTGCTCAACAGGAACTCCGGGAAAGCGAAGAACGCTTCCGCACCCTGGCAGATAACATCTCCCAATTTGCTTGGATGACTGATGAAACTGGATGGATTTTCTGGTACAATCAGCGCTGGTTTGACTACACGGGTACAACCCTGGAAGAAATGCAAGGTTGGGGTTGGCAGAAGGTACATCACCCAAACCATGTAGAACGAGTAGTCCAGAAGTTTCGTCATAGTATGGAAACAGGGGAAGCTTGGGAGGATACTTTTCCCTTGCGCGGTAAAGATGGGACTTATCGCTGGTTTTTGAGCCGTGCTATTCCAGTTCGCGATCGAGAAGGCAAAGTGTCCCGTTGGTTTGGTACCAATACAGATATTACCGACCTCCGACAAACTGAACAAGCTTTGCGACAAACTAGCGAACGGCTTAATGTTGCCCTCAAGAGTACTCCCATTACTCTGTTCAATCAAGATTTGAATCTCCGCTACACCTGGATTTATAACCCTACTCACAATTATGCTGTTGAAGAGGTGATTGGCAAGCGAGATGAGGATTTAGTATCAGAAGAAACAGCTACTCGTCTGACTCAATTAAAGCAGCAAGTGCTAGATACGGGCATAGCTTTGCGGGAAGAAGTCAAGGTGACGCGGGACGAACAAACCTGTTATTATGACTTGACGATCGACCCGCTACGAGACAGTCGAAATGCGATCGTAGGCATTACCTGTGCAGCGGTTGATATTAGCGAAAGAAAGCAATTAGAAGCCGAACGGGAGCAACTGTTTCAACAAGAACAAGCCGCAAGGGAAGCAGCAGAACGAGCGAATCGAATTAAAGATGAGTTTTTAGCTGTACTGTCTCACGAATTGCGATCGCCCCTCAACCCGATTTTAGGTTGGGCAAAGTTGTTGCAAACTCGGACGTTTGATGAGGCGAAAACAAAACAAGCTCTCTCCACTATTGAAAGAAATGCCAGATTACAAACTCAATTAATTGATGATTTGCTGGATATCGCCAAAATTTTGCGCGGCAAACTCAGCTTAAATATCGACTCTGTTAATTTATCCTGTGTGATTGAAGCGGCGATCGAAACCGTCAGAGCAGCAGCGGTAGCAAAGTCTATTTGCTTAACTGTGAGCACAGGGAATGGGGAGATGGGGAGATGGGGGGATGGGGGGATGGGGAGATGGGGAGATGGGGAGAGAAGAACTGGGGAGATGGGGAGATGGGGAGATGGGGAGAGATCTAGAACTAGAAACTCCCCCCATCCCCCTACCCCCCCATCCCCCTACCTTCCCATCTCCCCCCATCCCCCTACCCCCCCATCCCCCTACCTCCCCATCTCCCCCCATCCCCCTACCCCCCCATCCCCCTACCTCTTGGTTTCTGGGGATGCGGCTCGTTTGCAACAGGTTATCTGGAATTTGCTATCTAATGCGATAAAATTCACTCCTAATGGTGGACAAGTCAACATCTGGTTAGATCGGGTAGGGAATGAGGCAGAAATTACGGTGCGGGATACTGGTAAAGGTATTCGATCGGACTTTCTTCCCCATATTTTTGAATCCTTTCGCCAGGAAGATGCTTCGACTACTCGCAGGTATGGGGGTTTAGGGCTGGGGTTGGCGATCGTTCGTCAGTTGGTTGAGGCTCATGGTGGTACCATTACGGCTGATAGTCCGGGTGAGGGCAAAGGAGCGACCTTTACTGTTCGGTTGCCGCTGTTGAATGTGGAACCGGAATCTATACAAATAGAGGAAGAGTGCGATCGAGAAGTTAATTTCTCTGGGCTGCGAGTCCTGATTGTAGATGATGAACCTGATGCCAGTGAATTATTAACAGTAATGCTAACCCAGTATGGCGCAGAGGTGATGTCTGTCTCCTCTGCGGCTCAAGTCTTGGCTAACCTGGAATCATTTCAACCTGATGTGTTAGTTAGCGATATCGGAATGCCCGATGTGGATGGCTATTCTTTGATCGAACAGATTCGGGCTTTACCTGCCGAAAAGGGCGGGCAAGTTCCGGCGATCGCTCTCACTGCTTATGCTAGAGAAGAGGATTATCAGCGAGCTATTGCTAGTGGCTATCAATGTCACATCACAAAGCCTTTTAACTTAGAAGAATTACTGAAAGCTGTGATGACTCTTGTTCGAGCTAACCTAAACTACCCAATTCAATATGAATCAGAAAACTAAAGGAATACTGGCTTATTTGGCGATCGCATTTATCCCCGCTTGGCTCTACTGGGCTATGGTTTGGAAAACCGGAATTTCTGCTACTAATCCCGCTTTTCAAGCAGCTGTATTACCGGGAGCGTTCGCTCCAGCATTAGCTTGTTTTATCGTTCGCAAATGGGTAACTAAAGAAGGTTTTACCGATGCCGGACTCAAACTAAATTTAAAAAATAATTGGGGCTATTATTTATTTGCTTGGCTATTACCATTAGGAGTAACAGCAATAATCATTGCCTTAGCAATTCTCTTAAACTTAAGTCAACCAGATTTTACTTTGCAGCAGTTCTTTACCACCTTAAATTTACCAGATGGTAATCCAAAAACTTCTAATAATATTTTATTTTTCCTCATACCAACTCTATTGATTCAAGCGATCGTACTCGCTACCCCTATTGTTTGGGGCGAAGAATTTGGCTGGCGTAGCTATTTACAAATCCGCTTACTAGCAGAACGTCCGTTAATGGCAGCGATCTCTACGGGGATAATTTGGGGAGTATGGCATTATCCGCTAATTTTCATGGGCTATGAACGATATGAAAATCAATTTTTGGGACTACTAATTTTTACTGGGTTCACAATATTGTTATCGATTATTTTGGGTTGGTTAAGATTAAAAACCGGAAGTGTTTGGGCTGCTAGCTTAGGTCACGGAGCGACAAATGCTATTGGCGGTTCTCTAACATTAATGCTATTTTATGGCAGCAAAAATTGGTTGTGGGTTGGCTACAATGGCATCCTAGCTTGGATTCCTTTAGGTATAGTTTGTGTTTGGATTATTCTTAGGGAATGGGGAACAGGGACTAGGAACTAGGAAAGTAGGGGGATTGATGAATCGCCCCTACTGAATTTTCAAAGCTTATTACTGACGATAAACTTCACCAAAATAAGCTTTGAAATCCGACCAATCATGTTGGAGTGAAACTTGAATTTCTTTGCAGATGTAAATCGGAATAGTGCTCTTTATGCCGATCGTATTTTCGTGGGTAATAGTATCGACTTTTTCCACTTGTTTAAACAGCTTTTGCAGATAATCAAAATCACCACCTACGCTAATCACGATCTTACCTGAATAATCCCTTGGCCCCCAAAAATAAAAAGCATGAGCACCGCTAATTACTTTTGGTATATTGTACTTTTTGCTAAAGAAATCGATCGCAGATGCGTAACCATAATCCCACGTTAAAATTGCTACGTCAGATCGATCGCTCAATGCTAGGCTGTGATAAACTTTGCTCGCTTGAGCCGCGATGTCTTCCCAACCAAGCATTTGTCTAAAATGCCAAGGTGCTTCTATGGAGTTTAGGTCTGTACTTTCGCGATCGGGAAGTGTATAAATTGAGGAGTAAAATTTAGAAATCTGAAGTAATGTTGGCAAAGGCAAAATAGGCAGAGACATCGGAATTAAGAAGACGCTACTTGCAAATAAAGCTACAAAGATAGATGTTTTCCAGCGCTTTTTATGGCGAACAAATTTCTCAACCATAATTGCTCCAGGTGCAAACAATACCGGATAAATGGGAGCCAAATAATAAGATTTTCCCCCCAAGACAAAGAAGATCGCAAAAAGCACCAAAAAAGACCAACCAAAGAAGCGATAAAGTTTTCCGTCTGGAGAACGAAGATAATAGTAAATTCCGGCTAACCAAACGGGTAAAGTTAACGGTTGCATCATTAGAATTGGTTGAATAAATAAATCAACCATAGATTCTAATAACGGCTTTTTACTAGATAAATTTGCTGCTGCTTGATGTTCAAAAAAAGGCCAGCCATGTTGATTTTGCCACAGAAGATTCGGCAAAATCATGATAATAGCTATTAAGTTTGCTGTCCAAATCCATTTTTCCCCAAAAATTTGACGATAGGGTGTTAGGCATAAACCAACTAACAAGCTAAACCCAAAGAAAAGCATGGAATATTTGTTGAGTAAGCCAATCCCAACTATAAATCCTGCTAGATACCAAAGCTGAGGCATTCTGTATTTCACGCTAAGTAGAATGATGAATGCACATAATGTCCAAATCAGCGGCTCAAAAGCATTCATTGTTAAAATTGTCTGAATGAAGAGATAGTAAGGTGAGAAAATTATGGCTAAACCTGCTAAACATTGAGCAAATTTTCCTCCTCCAAGTTCCCGCACCATTAATCCGGTTATTACTACTAATAAAGCTCCAGCTATAGCAGCAAAAAACCGAATCGAAAATAAGGAATCTCCAAAAAGCGATCGACTCAAATTAACAATCACCGGAACTAAAGGCGGTAATTCTGTATACCCCCAATCTAAATGTTCTCCACAAGCAATATAGTAAAGTTCATCAATCTGATAACCGTATTGCCCATTAGTTAAAAAATGCACCATTAATTTGGCTAGTGCCAAAATCCAAATAATCACTATTGCACTCCTACGACACCTAGATAAGATTTAAACCTCAATAACCGGAAAGATTGAGGTTTTTCCAACTGCTAAATTTGCTTTTCTGCCTGAATCAATTACTCGTTTTGCGGAGTAACCTTTGGTCGATCGACCTTAGCAAAATCAAATTGTAAGGATCTTCACTAATCGCCTGAGCATAAGCAGCTGAAAGGTAAGGAAGGTAATTAGAATCATTGGTAAGATACGCTCGGAAAAAAGCTAAGTTTAAAGCTTTTAGATAGGATTTGGCAACCTCTGGTTCCTTAATTGTTACTTTGTCGGCTACTTCTCGATCGGGAGAAGCAATGCTACTTAAAGCCGAAAAATTAAGATTAAGGTGATCGAGTTTTGTAGCTATAATCAAATATTTTTCTTTAGTTTTTAACCAACTAAAAGCCGGAGCTTGTTCTATTAAAAGTGGGCTAAAAATATCTTTATCAACGGCTCCCCAGAGAACTGGAATGTTGATTTTACTTAAACCAGCTTCACCATAAAGGCTGCTACTACCAGGGAAAAGTACGGACACCGCTTTAATTCTATTATCCCGAAAATTATAAGTTTTTTCTGGTAATTCTAAAGCTTGACAATGAATTAACAGAGATAGTTTTACTAAGTTTTTTTCAGGAGTACAATCTTTCTTTAATTGGTCAAAGTTAATCTGGGCACCCGCTAAAGAAAGTGCTGTATCGCCACCAAAGGAATTGCCGAATAGTCCGACTTGTTGTAGATTTAGTTGTCCTTTAAATTCAGATGAATTCAATCGATCGAGTTCATCTAACATATAACTTACATCTAATGGTCGGTTAATATATGCGGTTGTTTTAAACATTTGTGGCGATAAACCTTGGAAAAATGCTTGCTGTTGTATGTCGTCACTATCGGGATGTTGGGGAATGGCAACTGCAAAACCATGAGAGGCTAAATGTTGGGCTAAATAATCGTAGCGATCGAGTTTTGTCCCAATTCCATTAGAAATAACTACTACAGGTATTTTCTCGCCATTTGGTACTTCAGGTAAATAAAGCTCAACGATAAATTCACGCTGACGACTGGCATCTCGCAGAGTTTTGACTTGCTTTGTATAACTGTATTTACCCGGTTCTTTTAAGTCTGGTAATTGAGAAAAATCGATCGATGAATCAGACTTTTTAACTTGGGTATTGGTTCTTTCAATTGCTGTAACAAAAGCTTTTGTTTCTTCTTGCAGCGCTGAAACTTCTTGAAATTGTTGCAGGATGCGTTTAGTATTCAGCCGCATATTTGTGGGGAATTTACGCAGGAAATTAATCAGAGATAACCCGTCAGAATCAGCAGTAGATAAAATTAAAGCAGACCTAATTCCGTACAAGCCATTTTGACCTCCTTCAACTTGAATTAACTCTCCCAAATAAGTGAGAAATCTTTCCCCAAATGAAGAGTAAAAGAATCGAGACATTAATACCGAATTAAATTGATAACGGGAGTTTAATAGATCGTGTAATTGGGCTTTTTGTTCGGGATTTAAGCGATTAAGAATGAAGGCTAATTCTGAATCTACTTTTCCTTCTTTGGCAAAGTTTTCTAAAGAATCAACAGAAATGGAAAAGTCGAGAGGGCCATAATTAAAGTAGATGCGATCGGCTGCTCTACCGGGCAAAGCAGTCAAGGTAAATACCAGGGAGCAAGTCCCCAACAAGGGAAAGAAAAATCCATACCCCATCAACTTCCTAAACTGCTTCTGAATATTTGCCAGGTGCTTATCCAACATTCTTTTATTCATTCTCCAGTCGTCTTGCTTTCAGCAATAGGTAGTTTTGCACTCAAACCTATTAATCTTATAAAACAAAAGATCAAATAGCTAGAAACTTGAGAGAAGTTAATTTTCTGACAATCTGTTGTATAATGTACCTCTATTTATATTTATCAAAACCTACAATGAACTGAGTTGATAATTAAGCAAAAAATTTTGATATTTTTGGGTAGACTCTGCTAATCCGATCGCCCAATTCAGGCGATCGGTATACTCAGATCTTGCACCAAGAGGCGGAGCCTCCATTCTTCATTCCCAGGTTGAACCTGGGAATGAGGATCTGGGAGGTGGAACCTCCATTCGTGTAAGATCTGAGTATATTTATATCTGCTCAAACTCAGGTAGCGTCCCAAGCTTACGAATTGATACTTTGACATCCATACCCAGGTAATCCTTAGCGTCACCGAACCAGGAACCTGTTAGGGGAATGACTTGTGCGGGATGACGTGCGATCGCTACTCGAATTAAATCATATCCTGCGGTGATGCGATTAGTCGGATCGTAAGCTCGCCACCCTGCACCAGGCAGATAAACTTGTAACCAAGCATGAGTCGCCCCCGAACCTGTCATCCCAACTTCTCCACCATCCAAAGCTGAATCATAAAGATAACCACTAACAAAGCGACAGGCAAAACCCAGTCGTCGCAACGCCTCAATCATCAACCAAGCATAGTCACGACAAGTACCCGACTTTAAGCGCAAAGTTTCCCCTGGAGATTGGGTTCCCTCAGTTTCCCTTGCTTGATAAGTTAAAGTGTTCCAAATTTTATCCATCATCCGTTCTAAGACATCAAGGGTAACGTCTTGATCGCCAATCACGAAACTTTTTGCCCATGCTGCTACACTACCGTCAGGATCTTCAGCATGGGGGCGCATGAATGTTGAGAGATCGAGCCACTCGTCTGGGGTATATTGTACGGGAACTTCCTTGGCGCGGGCATCAAGGGGAAAATCTGCGATCGCAGGAATGCCAAAATGTTCGCCCCTAACTCGACAAGTGAAAATCAATTCTTTTGCAGGTTCGCTAAATTCAATAAATGCCACATTGTTGGAGAGAGTGTCCATGATCCAGCGGACTTTGGACGGTATATTAGTTTCCAGCGAATAACTCAAAATTCGACCAACATAGCCTCCACTAGGCAAGAAAATCGCCCGATGTTCACCGAATGTTACGGGATTGGCGTAGCGGTAAGTTGTAATATGTTCGAGGTCGTAAATAACAGTCATTGGATTTTAGATTTTAGATTTTGGATTGTCAAATAAAACTGAGGGTTGACTTAAGAAGATTGTCTCAAAGTTGTGCCATCAACAATATAAATCCGATTGATAACTTCTGTTCTGGTTAAAAATGGTATGATGATGCGATCGTTCTCAATTGCGATCGGTCCATTAAGCATAATTCGTTCCCCTAGTTTAATGGGAGTGAGTGCTTGCCTTTTGCCGTCAATATCTAACACTGCGGTTAAGTAAGTACCGATAGCTTTTCCATTTGGATCTAAAGCTACGCCAAAAATCACAGCTGCATCTTCTTTACCATCATTATTAATATCGCCAAAAGTTAGCCATCCTCTCTGATTCACAAGTTCGACAATAAATCGGTTATCTTGCCGTTGATAGCGACCATTTTTTAAAGTAACGGTGATGTATTCTGGATTTGAGTTAAGGTTTTTTGGAACTTTGTAAGTAGCATTTTGCAATTTGAAAAGGCGATCGCACCAAGCTTGTTTTTCTGGGGTAAACACTTCACGAGTACGGCAATTATACCAAGTATATTCGGTTTGAGCCATAACTTTTGTTTCCCGTACTACCCCACTTCCCAAAATCGCTATTAATAAACTCAAACCGATTAATTTCTTCATACTCCAACCTCTCTCAAAATGCTATTGATTGTAAGAAATCCCCAATCCCTAGTCCCTAGTCCCCAGTCCCCAATCCCCAGTCCCCAGCTTCATGACGACGACTGCCAAAAAGATGAGCATAAACGTAGGAAAACACGCAGCCAAGCAGGAAGATTTGACAGGTGAGAAAAATCCACATTAACAGAATCATCACTGTACCGATTGCTCCGTAAGATAGGAAATGACTACCGATCGAAAGGACGCTATTGCTAACTAATTGTTGCAATCCAATCAGCAAAGAAGTAGTAAGTAACGCACCCAACCAGACATCATTCCAACTAACATAAACTGTGGGCAAGATTTTGAATAAAATGCAGATAGCCAGAGTCAAAATAAAAAATGAAGAACTTATCTCAAGTCCTTTGGTTAATTGCATTTCGTCCAATTTAATAAACGGAAAACTTTCTTGAAAAGTCGTGAATAAAGTGAGAATAATTTTAATGATAATGTGTGAGATTAATGAAGTCACCAACAGTAAAGCAGTCGCTAAGACTAATACAAAAGAAAACAGCCTGTTAGCCACAAATAACAGTACCATTTTGGGAACTGAGCCGCCTTCTGAGGTGTGATGCGATCGCCAAATTGTATTGACTGAATTCCTCAGAATCGCAAAAACTGAACTCGCAGTCCACAAAAGCACCACAAAACCAATAATTCCTGCTCCTACACTATTTTGATTCAAAGAAATTATAGTATCTTTGATCAAATTATGGACTTGTGGAGGTAAAAACTTTTCTACTGTTTCTTGAATCGTTTTAAATGCTTCAGTGTTCGGCCCAATAAATGCGCCAATAACACTGAGAATAACTAATAGCATGGGAAACAGTGAAAAGAGAGCAAAGTATGATAAAGAAGCTGCCATCCCAGGACAATTATCCCGATCCCACTTCATTCCCGTTTTGATTAGAAGTTGGGCTGGTTTGGAGGGGAGAATGGTGGAACGAATATATTTGAGCATTGCTAAACCCAATCAAGTAGTTAATTATCAGAGCACGATAAAGATTTTATTATTTTCATATAAATTTCATATTTTTGTGTTATAACCTAGTGCGGGAATAATTTCACTAATGCTTAATCGCTCCTAATCCAGGGTAGCAGGAATGGTTGAGCAGTTAAAAATAAGCTAAAAAGCTTAATATAAAAGCCGATCGAAACCTGTTACTTTCTTGCATTAGTGCGATCGTTCTCCCATCTAAGTTACTTGCAAGTTAATACTTTCATAGAGTTTGACTCTATGGATTCAGTTTGTATTAGTTGTTCAAGCTGTAAAACAGTTTGAAATAACCGTCCATAGCATCAGCCAAACATCAGATAAGGAGCCAGACAAATGAAGCGACGTATACATTATGGTGTAGCCTATTTTCTATTGGCTTGTGGTGCGATCGTTAGTGTTACTGCTTGTAACGAAACTGAACGACCACAAGCTACAGTAGAAAAGAATCTTCCCTTTGAACAGCGGATGAGAGTAAATGGTGCTGGTGCATCTTTCCCGGCTCCACTGTATCAAGGTTGGTTTCGCAATTTGAGTCTCAAAGAACCAAGACTTCAGTTTAACTTTCAATCTGTCGGTAGTGGGGCTGGCATAGAACGGTTTACTACAGGAGTGGTAGATTTTGCTGCCAGCGATATTGGAATGACCGATGAACAAATCGCTAAAATTAACAGAGGCGTTGTCTTGTTACCAATGACAGCAGGAAGCCTGGTTTTGGCTTATAATCTCCCCGGAGTGAAGAATTTGAAGCTAAGTAGGCAAGCTTACGTTGATATTTTCTTAGGCAAAATCACCAAATGGAACGATCCCAAAATTGCTCAATCCAATCCGGGAGTTAAATTACCAAATCAAAATATTACTGTGGTACATCGCTCCGATGGTAGTGGAACTACAGCAGTTTTTACTAGGCATTTGGGAGAGATTAGCCCGGAGTGGAAAAAAAAGGTTGGTGTTGGCACAGCGGTACAATGGCCTAGCGGTGCTGGCAAGACTTTCATTGCTGGGAGAGGAAATGATGGAGTAACTGGTTTGGTGGGGCAAACTCCTGGTTCGATCGGTTATATAGAATATAGCTTTGCTAAGAAAAATAATCTGAGTATGGCAGAATTACAAAACAAAGCCGGAAAGTTTGTTGCGCCAAGTAATAAATCAGGTTCGGAAACTCTCGCCCAAGTTGAATTACCTGATAATTTATTAGCATTTATTACCGATCCTCCGGGAGCAGGTTCTTATCCGATCGTTACTTATACCTGGATGTTGTTGTATAAAAAGTATGACGATCCAAATAAAGCGATCGCGATGGAAGCAATGGTTCAATATTGCTTAACTGATGGGCAAAAACTCTCTCCCCAACTTGGTTATATTCAGTTACCTTCTAATGTAATCAAGAAAGTTGCAGCGGCGGCCGATCGACTTAGCCCTGACTTTCAAATTACCATCCCACAATAAGCTCTCCACCACTTGTGGTGACAAATCCTGGTTTTAGGGACTGGGGACTGAGGACTGAGGAAGTTTTGAGTTAGGAACGAGTTGGAAAGTTTTCCGTTTTAAATTCTCCCCTGCTCCTCTGCTCCCCTGCTCCCCTGCTCCCCTGCTCCCCTGCGAGTTTTGATAACTCTACCAGGACTGATCAAAGATATTCCTTGATTGCCACCTGCATTGATCATCACTGCCTCAATTACGGGTTCAGAAACTGGCTTTTGAGTTACCCACTCTACCACAAAAGAAGCACCCGATCCACCAGTAGTGTCTTCTTGATCGACGATGAAATTTGTGGAAGCTAATGGTGGAAGTTCGATCGGCTGCTTTAAGTATTTGCGAACCAGCTTACCGTTACTATCGTAATAGTTAGCAAAGGCAATAATTATGGGGTTAGTCCGATCGGTGTTGCGAACACTAAGCGTACTAGTTAACTCCATTGTTCGATTACGCTCCCAAACATATATTTGAGAGTAGATAGGAACATAGATGGTTTGACCTCCAACAATTTTTACTGTGTTGTCAAGGGTGACAGCTTTTAGTTGAGTGGCAGGTTCTACTGGTTTTTTTGGTTCTGTGCAAGCTGTAAGCAATACTAACAGTGGCACGATGTAACTACACAGGTGTCGCTTCATTGAGTTTGGACGTTGGAATATGGCAATTGAATTTTACCAATAGGGGTTTTAACCAGCTTCTACAACTTTTGTGACCGTGCCCCTAGTAATAGTTACGTCAATGGCTTGAGAACGATTGTCTGTTTGATTCCAGCGCTCAATGACGCGAATATTATTATGTTGTACGGTTCGTATGAAGACGAAATTATTGTTTCTCAGCCACTTTCTCGCTTGAACTTGATTAACACCGATCAAATTTCGCCGCACTGTTGCAATGGGAACTGATGAACCTGTTCCACTTGTTCCACCTCCTGACGAGGTACCGCAAGTTCCTCTAGACCATCCCCATTCTTCTACGCCTACGGAGATTTGGGAACCGCGTCGCACGTCTCCGCGAGAAAGGTCAACTAATGTTACCAGAGTAGCTGCCTGAAAGCTTCCTCTGTAGACTGGCTCTCCTTGTGGGTTAGTTCTGTAGAAGGTGAGGCGCGATACTTGGGGGGGTTGTCCCGATCGCTCCCAGCGAATTTGCGTAAACCGTCCGTTGAGATATTCTGCTGTATAGTTCCATCCGTTGTTCATTCGTCCTTTACAAAATAGCTGTTGTGTGCTTTGGGCTGGAGTGAATGACCCACCGAAAGCTAGTAGGTTTAGCCCTGTGAGTAGGGTAGCAGTTGCGTATTTTGTAACCTGCAAAGACAGTATATTTTTTCTCATGTTTGTTCTCGGAAATTAATCGTTGCTTTTAGATAACTCTGGTTTTTCTGTAAGCGTCATACGGATACGCTTCGTCGTTGGAAATTTTACCAGATCGCCAAAGATGATTTTACTATTTAACAACTCGAAAAAGATTGAGAATTGTTAACTTCAATGGCTGGCTTTCTTATCAATTTCATACTTTTTTGTTCTAAAATCTATAACTTAAAATATTTAGCAAAATTTCCAGAAATATTTAGATTTTTAATGAAGGTAGAGTTGTATAATCCTGAAGGCTATTAGCAATTTCAGTAAATAGTTAATCAAATTGTCCTCAAAAGTTTTGAGAAGTGAGGGTTTCTCTAGGATCGAGCAAAAAGAACTGTGGTATTTTGGAGAATGGTAAGCATGAAAGGATTGGCTGGAAAGACGGCATTAGTTACGGGTGCGAGTTCAGGAATCGGACAAGCGATCGCAATTCGTCTGGCCCAAGAAGGTTGTAACATTGGGATAAATTACCGGAGAAAGTTAGAAGAAGGGCAATATACCGAAAAAATAGCCTTGGAAAAAGCCCGTGAAGCAGGGAAAGACAGCGTTCAAACCTTAGTAGTACAGGCGGATGTTTCTCAAGAAGAAGATGTACTCCGCATGGTAAACTCGGTAATTGAAAGATTTGGCGGTCTAGATATATTAATTAATAATGCAGGAATCCAAACAGAGTTTCCTTCTCATGAAGTTCCCACAGATAAGTTTGATCAAGTGATTAATGTAAATTTAAGAGGGCCTTATCTTTGTGCGCGAGAAACAATTAAACACTGGTTGGCAAATGAGCGATCGGGTGTAATTATTAATGTTTCTAGCGTTCATGAAATCATTCCTCGTCCGATGTATATCAGTTATTCTATCAGCAAAGGTGGCATGGGAAATTTAACAAAAACATTGGCATTGGAATATGCAAATCGAGGAATTCGGGTGAATGCGATCGCGCCTGGAGCCACAATAACACCAATCAATGAAGCCTGGACAGAGGATTTAGAAAAAAAGGCGATCGTAGAAAGTCACATTCCAATGGGAAGAGTTGGAACATCTGACGAAGTGGCACCTGCGGTGGCTTTTCTAGCCTCAGATGAAGCTGCTTATATCACAGGACAAACGCTGTTTATTGATGGCGGATTGACACTTTATGCTGACTTTCGAGAAGCATGGTCAGCATGAAATTTTCGATTTTTTGATTAGCTCACTTTAAGATTACGACAGTTTTTTTAATCAATCGAAAGTCTCAAATTACTTGAAGTTTACAGGGCAAAACTATGACATTAGAACAACAAAGACTCAAACAAAATCGTACTGGTGAAGTTAATTGGTATAAATGGGGTCCCTATTTGAGCGAACGGCAGTGGGGAACAGTGCGGGAAGATTACAGTGCTGATGGGAATGCGTGGAATTATTTTCCCCACGATCATGCCAGAAGTCGAGCGTATCGTTGGGGTGAAGATGGACTAGGCGGAATCACTGATAACCACAATTTACTTTGTTTTGCGTTAGCTTTGTGGAATGGCAAAGACTCAATTCTCAAAGAACGATTGTTTGGGTTAACTAACAGCGAAGGTAATCATGGCGAAGATGTTAAAGAGTACTATTTCTACATCGATAGTACGCCGACTCATTCTTACATGAAATATCTGTACAAATATCCCCAAGCAGAGTTTCCTTACGATGATTTAGTCCAAACAAATCGTAATCGCAGCCGTTATGAACTGGAATATGAGTTGTTAGATACAGGGATTTTTGATGACGATCGCTACTTTGACGTATTTGCAGAATATGCCAAAGGAGATGCCGAAGATATTTTAATTAAAATTAGCATTGCCAACCGAGGGTCGGAAGCAGCAACTATTCATGTACTACCAACGCTGTGGTTTCGTAATACTTGGTCTTGGTCTGATGGTGGAGCAAAACCTGTTTTAACTAAGTATGAAGGGACTGGCAATGCGGTTGTTCATGCCTCAATGAATGATACTTTGTTTAAGGATCTGATTAGCGATTATTATTTTTACTGTGAAGGTGTAGTTCCGTTGTTATTTACGGAAAACGAAACTAATAATCAACGGATTTTTGGGACGGAAAATGCTAGTCCTTTTGTGAAAGATGGCATCAATAATTATATTGTACATGGGCAATCAGATGGGGTTAATCCTAACAAATTTGGCACCAAAGTTTCATCTCATTACGAAATTACCGTTGGCGCACAAGAAACAAAAGTAATTCGATTGCGTCTGACCAAACATCATCCGAATCAATTAATAGAGCCTTTTGGCAGCAGTTTTGACCAAATATTTGGAGATCGCCTTAAAGAAGCAGATGAATTTTATCAAGGTGTGATTCCTCAATCTGTTCAGGCGGATAGCGATCGCGCTAACATCATGCGGCAAGCATTAGCGGGGATGATGTGGACAAAACAATACTTTTACTACGATTTGGATCAATGGTTGAGGGAACGCAACATTACTCCCTGGACTCCCTCCGAGCAAAAGAGGCATATACGGAACAGCGATTGGTTCCACATGCACAATGATGATGTGGTTTCGATGCCTGATAAATGGGAATATCCTTGGTATGCTGCTTGGGATTTGGCATTCCACATGATTCCGATTAGTTTGATTGACCTGGATTTTGCTAAGGATCAGTTGATGCTGATGCTGCGGGAAGATTATCTGCATCCTAACGGTCAAATTCCGGCTTATGAATGGAATTTTGGGGATGTGAATCCGCCAGTTCATGCTTTTGCTACTTGGGAAATTTACACTCGCGATCGCGAACGCAACAATGGTGTAGGAGACATCGATTTCCTCAAATATGCCTTTTCCAAATTGCTGATTAACTTTACTTGGTGGGTGAATCGCAAAGACCGAAATGGTAGTAATTTGTTTGAAGGTGGTTTTTTGGGGTTGGATAATATTGGGGTATTCGATCGCAGTTCCTCCTTACCCACAGGCGGATATTTGGAACAAGCAGACGGCACAGCTTGGATGGCTTTCTTTAGCCAACGGATGTTTCAAATTACTGTTGAATTAGCACTGCACGATCCGCTCTACGAAGACCTAGCAATCAAGTTCTTCGAGCATACCATGTGGATTGCCGGAGCTATGGATCGAATTGGCGTACATCAAGATGAAATGTGGGATGAAGAGGACGGTTTCTTTTATGATGTGCTACGTTTACCAGACGGGAATTCTACTCGCTTGAAGGTGCGATCGATGGTAGGATTATTGCCGCTGATGGCTGTGGCTGTCTTCCCCAGAGAAGCTTTTGACAAACTGCCACGCTTTAGAGCAGAAGCTTTAGAGTTCATTATGCGCCACCCCGAACTAACTCAGAATATTCATATACCCAACCAACCGGGGGTGCGAGGTCGGCTGATGTTGTCCTTGTTAAATGAAAGCAAATTGCGGCGAGTTCTCTCTAGAATGCTGGATGAATCTGAGTTTTTAAGCGATTACGGAATTCGCTCTTTGTCTCGCTACCATCTGGAAAATCCCTATTGCTTCTATCATGAAGGACAAGAGTATAAAGTGGGATATGTTCCGGCTGATTCTGACTCTGGGATGTTTGGTGGTAATTCTAACTGGCGTGGGCCGATCTGGATACCTGTGAATTTCTTGTTAATGCGATCGCTACTGCAACTTTACGGCTACTACGGCGATTCCTTTACCATTGAATGCCCAACCGGATCTGGTAAATATGTAACTCTGTTTGATGTCGCCAAAGAAATCAGCGAAAGAATTGTTAGCATTTTTCGCCAAGATGAATCAGGTCGTCGTCCCGTCTATGGCGATACCGAAAAATTCCAAACAGACCCCCATTGGCGCGATTTGATTCTGTTCTACGAATATTTTCATGGCGATAACGGCGCGGGAGTTGGTGCTAGTCACCAAACTGGATGGACAGGCTGTGTAGCCCGAATCATTCACGCTTTGGGCTACATTACACCAGAGATAGTGTTAGATCCCTTGACTCCTGGGGATTTACCGAAGTATCGGTAGTGGAGAGATGGGGAGATGGGGAGACTGAGATCTTGCATCAAGAGGCGGAGCCTCCATTTTTCGTTCCCAGGTTGAACCTGGGAACGAGGATCAGGGAGGTTCCACCTCCAGAGTGCAAGATCTTAGGAGAGTGTCAACGAATCATTTGGCAACAATTGTGATGAATCAATCGTCTGTTCAAAATGTACTTAATGCTCGTGCCCGTTTGGGTGAGAGTCCGGTGTGGGATGTTGAGAATCAACGACTTTTTTGGGTGGATGTCTATAATCACCGAGTTCATTTGTTCGATCCAGCGACTCGGCACGATCGCTTTTTTGATGTCGGTGATGTGGTGAGTGCGATTCAGAAAGCAGGTAGCGATCGATTACTGATTGCACTCTCTAAAAGCCTTGCTTTTCTTGATTTGCAAACAGGTGAAATTACGCCCATTTCCGAAGTGCAATTTCCTCATCCCCAGACTCGCTTTAATGATGGCAAATGCGATTCTCAAGGTCGCTTTTGGATTGGTTCCATTTGTGAAGCATCGGGGCAAGCAACTTTGTATCGTTACGATCCAGATGGTTCTTTACAAATCATGGAAAGAGGGTTAACTATTTCTAATGGATTAGGTTGGAGTCCCGACGAGTCAACTTTTTATTTGACTGATTCTGCTCAACATAAGATTTATGCTTATGATTTTGAAGTGGAGACAGGAACAATTAGCGATCGTCGTGTGTTAATTGACCTAAGCGATGAAGGTGTAGAACCTGATGGATTAGCGATCGATTCTGAAGGCAATCTTTGGTCTGCACTTTGGAATGGTTGGTGTGTTGCTTGCTTTAACTCAAAAGGTGAAGAAATTTTTCGAGTTAGAATGCCAGTACAACGCCCTACTAGTGTTGCTTTCGGTGGAACTAATCTCACAGACCTTTATATTACATCGGCATCGATCGGGCTGAGTCAAAAAGAAATTCAACAGGAAATTACTGCCGGAGATTTATTTTGCTTGCCAACTAATTCTACCGGAATGCCTAGCCATCAATTTTTCAATTCATCAATGTAGAATATGAACCGTAAAACTTTTTTGATTGTCACTTTAATAGTTGGATCGCTTGGAATTACATCGATAAATTCTGTAGTGGCACAACAAACTACAAAAAAACCTACTTCATCTTTGCAAATGGCTCAATTCTCTCCACTTAAAGGAAGTTGGCGACTGGGAAATATGGCATTATTAGACTTGCCAACGCCGATGGTTCCCTCGCAAGAACTAACAGCAGAATTTGCTGATGGACGTATTTCTGGTTCGGGTGGATGTAATCGCTTTATGGGTAGTTATGAAATTCAGGGCGATCGATTAACTATCAGTCAACTTGCATCAACTTTCAAAGCTTGTGAAGAACCGATTATGAATCAAGAGTCTAAGTATCTAAAAGCATTACAAGGTGCTCAAAGATTCGAGTTAGATGATAAAGGTCTAACAATTTATTATCAGGTCGAACAAGAATCAGGCGTTTTACGCTTTGTTTCTAAAAACGTTAGGGGATTGTGGTAATTTGGAAAGTTTTGAGTTTTGAATTTTGAGTTTTGAGTTGGGGCTGGGGACTGGGGAAAGCTTAACCAGGATTTATTGATTTACATGATGAACAGGATTAATCAAGAAATCTGGTAAATTCTGGAAATCCTGATAGAGTTTTGAGTTGTCTTCTTGTCCCCATCTCCCCTGCTTATTTAGACGTGAACAAGCGGAAATAAAGAGATTGGGAAAACTCTTTAATGGGAAAAGCAATATAAGTAATCGGGTTAATGGTAACAATTATGTCCCGAAAATCCCTTTTTGCTAAAGCTACGATCGCCCAAGCTATCCATCGAGCAGACATTACACCATAAGGATTTAGTTGACTCTTAAATGGGCCTAAAATTAACTTACGAATCACGCAAGGAGCATCTAATCGACGCAGAGTAATTAAGTCTCCGAGAGTTCTTTTAGACAGTTCGTACAAGGGACTAAATGCTGGATTAACTTCGGCTTCGGATGTGTTAATCCAGAGTTCTTTAATCGCTTTGTGGTCAGATTCGGTGACTGTTTCTAGAAATAATTCCCCTAATTTTACGGCAGAAATAGTGTTGATTTCGTAAGCTTTTTGGATGGCTGCGGGAGAGCGATCGCCATGTACATTCACGCCATGATTAACGATCAAAATATCAATGCTTTTCAGACGATTGATTAACTCTGCTTCCGCTCCTAATTCCCAGTAGACTACTTCAATTTTTGGCTGAAATTCAGCAGATTTATTAGTAGTAAAAGCGACTATTTTTGCTCCTTGGAGGGAAAGTTCTTCAATTAATGCTTGTCCTAAAGTACCAGAAGCTCCGGTAATTCCTATTACTTTTCCCTTCAAAGATAGAGCAGTTCCCAACATTTTATCTGTTAATGTAAAGTAACCACAAAAGTAAGCATTTCCTTGATCGAAGTGATGTCGCCAGTGATAAGTACGATTCACTGTCCATTGGGAAGGTATTTCGACTAAATCTCCTTGTTTATGAGCAAAATCAGTGACGAGCAACAGTCCTTGGGAGCGTGCGATCGCAGGAATCACAAAAATGAGAGAATATAAGGCACCGAGCCACATTCCATAGATGCCAAAGCTCTGAGCTATTCCTGCTGCTAAAGCCGTTACTCCAAGCATTACCAAAGACTCAGGTACATCATTGTACCACTGTGCTTTCTTATAAGCTTCTAAGCTGGTCATACTCAAATCAGGACGATAAGCTTTGTGATGCAGGTTATGGAAGCTTTGCAAAGGTTTCCAGTAGTGCCCAGCCAGGTGATAGGCATCCCGTACCACTTCGGCATATAGGACAGAGAACAGTCCCAGTATTAATTGAATAAGCAGTTGAGGGGATAGTAGTTGGAAGTCCATCCGGTTTCGTAAAATTTTTTAGTTATTTGTAAATGAGCTTTATCCGTTAATATAGTAATACGTTTTTTCTCCCCATCCCCCATCCCCTTGTTCTCAGTTTCTAGCTCAACAGTAATTCGATCGTCCTTACACTTAGTACTATTTTTAAGTCTGTACTCCATTATGAACTAACTAGTAAGGACAGTATTTAAGTTAGATTTACCATTAGATTTGAGATTAAGATTCTTAGTTTTTTGCTGTTGATAATCAGAGATAGAAACAAGTTGCCATTGAGAATTTTCTCCTAACTCCAATACCCATTTATGATAATTTAATATACTTTCTCGATGTCCTACACTGATAAAGGTTGCCTGAGATTCTTGTAACTGTTGATATAAATTTTCTTCGTTTATTAAATCTAAGGCACTAGTGGCTTCATCTAATATAGTAAATCTGGGACAAGTTATTAGTATTCGAGCAAAAGCAATGCGTTGTTGTTCTCCCAAAGATAAGATATTTTCCCAAGGAACTTCTCGATCGAAACTTTCAATTCGCGATAGTAAATGTGGCAAATTAACTCGTTCTAGGACTGCTTCCAATTCTCGATCGCTTATTTCCCGATTGGTATTGGGATAAAGTAATTGTTGGCGCAAAGTTCCCAAAATTATATAAGGACGTTGGGGTAAAAATAACATCTCTTCTAGAGGAGGTCGCACTAATCGACCAGTTCCAGAATTCCACAAACCTGCGATCGCACGCAATAGAGAACTCTTCCCAACTCCACTGTGTCCAACGATTAATAAACCTTCTCCCGCAGGTACAGAAAGTGATAAATGTTCTACTATCACTTGTTCATAATTTGGGGTTTGTAAAGTTAAATTCTCAAAACCTAAACGATTTTCTTCTAGAGTTTTAATGGTACTTACATTTTTGGGTTTTTGGGTGACAGATTCTAAAGCTTCCGAAAACTCTGCTAACCGTTCAGCATAACTGGAAAATCTTCCTGCATTACTAAATTCACTAATTAATTGTCCTAAAGCATTAGAGAAGAGAAAACTACATAAACTGGCTTGTTGAATTTCGCCAAAATCAATTTTATTGGTGATAAATAAAGGTGTCAGTATGAACATTGAAAATATAGTAATGGCAGATTGATATCCTTGGTTAAAAGCATCTTGATTTCTCTCCCACTTCAATCTGCGTTCAATACTAGATAATACATTCTCGAATCTCCTCTGGGCAATTTTAGCTTCTTCCGTTTCTCCTTGGAAAAATGCGATCGATTCAGCATGATTCCGAATATGAGTTAAACAATAATTATAGTCAGCTTTAAATCTCAGTTCTGCTTGACTAATCTTGTGCATTTCTTGATTTAAGTAAATAGCAACAAAATTCCCTACTAATGTATAAATAATTAAAATAGTTGTAATTATCGGAGAAATTGACCAAATAATTATTAAAAAAGTTACCATTTCCATCAGTTTTTCCAGTAAAGTAGCTGATAAACTGAGAAAATATCTAGTGATAGGTTCAATTTCTTGAGATATGCGTTGATCTGGATTATCTAAACTAGATTTAAAGTTAATTTGATAATAGGCTCGATTGCTTAAGTATTTTTCCAAACTATGGTTGTTTAGCCATTTGTACCAATCAAGAGCAACCTTTTTTCTCACAAATCTTGAAAATGCTATTAAGACAGTGACTGCGAAAATTCCTAGAGTAGAAATCCATAAAGTATCAATATACTTTGATAGGTCTTTTTCTTCAATAACAATATTGATTACATAACGATTCCAGTAGCTATTAAAAGCCGTGACGCTGACCAAAGCAATTATCAATAAAATCATGAGAACTAACATTCCCCATGATTTTATTACCTCAGAAAATGCTCTTCCTTCTGCTTGTGTGGGATACCAGTAAGGTTGAGCGATCGCTCTCACATTCTGCCAAAACCTCAAAAAATTGGCAGAAGCACTGTTTAGCGGTTGATCGTTTGTTTGCATATTCCTGGCATATAAACTTTAGTTGTTTTCCTTGATTCGTTCAATCATATTACCTAAAATTTAGGAAATTAGCACATTTGCGATCGCCTCAGAAATCGGCAAATCTAAATCTTTCTCCAACATTCCCCACTCTCCCAAAGGATTAACTTCCAAAAACACATATTCTCCCGATGGTGTCACAATAAAATCAAACGCTCCAAACAATAAACCAAATTTATCCATAAAAGCTTTCAGACAACCAACAATCTGCTCAGGAAGTTCATGATGTTGCCATTTACCAACATCAACGCCTGGAGAACGCCAATCAACTTTAGCTCCGGCATAAATAGAGGCATCCAAAGCCCCCACAAATACATTACCATTCACATACACCACCCGCAATTCTAACTGCTTCGGAATTTCTTCTTGAAAAACCATTGGACAATAACGCAGTGACTCAGCATCAAGTAAATCTTCCTCTTTCACCACACTTGTGTACAGAAAAAAAGCAGGCTGTTCCATACTCCGGGAAAGAGAAGTTAATAATTTACTCACCATTTTTCCCTTAACTTTTTGGAAAAACTCCCTAGCTGCATCCGCCTTATTAGTAACAAGAGTTTGCGGAATTATCAAACCTAACTCAGAAGCAACGCGCAGTTGACGTAACTTATTATGTGCAACATCGATTCTTTCTAAATTATCCACCCAACGGGCTGCTCTCAAACTATCCCAAAAACCATCCAAAGTTGCTAGTGATTCTTTAATACAAGCTTCTCGGAATTGAGGAGCTAATTCTTTACCCAAATTTGGCTCCCATATCCGGCGCATCCATACTGCTTTTACCTGCTCTGTACTTATAGAATTAGCGCCATATTCCAACTTATGGTAACTTCTCGACTTATCAAACTGTGCTGTTAATTGTACTTCTAGCGGAAACTTATCAGTGTCGAAGCGAAATGGTTGAACTCCTTTTTTTGCCAAGGCTTCTGCTACTCTATCTATGGTGAAGAAATCTCCACTATGGGTAATTAATAAAATGACATCACGGGATAGAGACATAAAATAACTGTTTTGAGGGTATGACAATTGTCTAATTAGGTTTTTAGTAGTGAGTTCAGTTGTTCTAGAACTCAAAGTCCTAACTATTGTCTATTTGTAACTAAAATTTCAGCAATTGCTTCAGAAATAGGGAAATGAGGGGAAAATGTTTCCAGCCAAAAGAATTCACCTACTGGGTTAACTTCCAAGAATATATGTCGATCGTCCGGTGTGACAATAATATCGATCGCTCCATAATTTAACCCAAAATAAGCCATCAGTTGCAGCAACTTTTTTTCCACATCTTCCGGCAAATTATAAGGTTGCCAATCTTTAACTAAAGCTCTCCCTTCTTTGCGCCAATCATAAGTAGAACCTGCAAATTTTTGCGAATCAACTGCTGCTGTAAATACCCGATGTCCAACAATAGTTGTCCTTAACTCCAACGCTTTGGGTACATTTTCTTGAAACGTCATCGGACAAAAACGTAGTCCTTCCAGATTTCTTAAATCTTCTTCTTTCACCAGGCTAGTATACACCACCTTTTCTTGTCCTTGCTCATCATAAATAGCAAAAGAAGAAAGCATTTTGGTAATAATTCCTTGGGGAAACTCTTGAGCAAATTGCTTCACAGCTTCAGGATTATTTGTTGTCAAAGTGCGAGGAGTTAGCAACCCAAATTTTTGAGCAATTTGCACCTGAATTTGCTTATTTTTAGCTACATCAACATTAGACATTTTATCGAAATGGAAAGCTTTTAAACTAGCAATCATGCCTCTAACGCTAAGACGACATTCTTCAATTGAAGCATCTCTTAATTGCCTATCCATTGAATGCGGAATTTTTGCTCCATAACGCATTCGTCGATACCAAACTGACGAAACTTCGCTCAAATCTAACTTTTGTTCGCCATCAGTAATAACTATCTGTTCCGCATCACCGTAATTAATGTCTAGTAACACTTCAGTCGGAAATCTATCTGTATCAAAACGAAAAGCTTTTTCTCCTCTAGCTTCGATCGCTTTCATTACTAAAGGAATACTTTCGTTATCATTGCTAAAAGTAATAATTAAAACAGTCATTTGGGTTGAGATTGTAATTATCTAACTTAGCGCATAAAATATTTGTTTGGCGATTTTTTGGGAAGGCATAATCTTTGCCATCCGAGAATTAGCTTTAAAATGGCAAAGATTATGTTTCCGAAGTAATTAAAAGTTTTGCAATCTAACTTCCTGATTTTCCGAGCCAATAGCTAAATCTACCGATCTTCCCAATCAGAAGGAAACTTAAAAGTATATGGTAAGGGAAAAGGAAAAGGAGGTTGAGTAGGGGTCGAAGGAGTATCTGAAGGTTCAGATGGTTGCTCTTCTAAGAAACGAGCGAAAAAAGGTACAGCATTAATATCTGTATTCTTTACTATTTCTGTAGCCATGATATTTTTCCTTGCAAAGTGCTTTGTCACCATTAATTATTGCTCAATTAAGTAAGTTAGTCAAGCAATCTATTAATAATTTTATCTTTTAGTTTCATAGCAAATCTGAGGAGTTGCACCAATGGAGAAATTGAGCATAAGACAATAGTAATTATTTAAAAAACGTCAATTTCATTTACATTTTTAAGGAACAATAACTGATATCATGTCTGGTCAAATACCCATTCTGTAGAGACGTTGTATACAACGTCTCTACAGGGTTTGAGATTAAGGATACTACGGTTGATTAGCCGAACATTTAAAACCCTCCTCTATCAGATAAAAATTATTGTTTTTTTAAGAAAATATCAGTTTTACCGAGCAAATTAGACAAATATTTTGCTATCAAATCTGGCTCGATCGCAGGGAAAACAAGATCTGTACCTGCTAATCCAGAAAGGGCATTAGTAAAATCAAACTCAGGGGGTTGATTTTGCTCGGTGGTCTGATTGTTTGGTTCGGGAGCCATTGCCACAAGTGATTGCAACAATTTGTTGGAAGATGTCTGATTAGTTCGTATCAGGTGCGATCGCCATTCTTCATAAGAAATCTCTTTAAGAGGATAGCCCAAAGCCCGAATCCAGTTGTATAGATCCGCGATCGGAGTGTAGTGAGAATTCAGCAAGTGAAAAGCCTTTCCTAAAGACTCTTTTTGTTGGGATAGATGAACAATAGCACGACTCATATAGTCAACGGGAATAATGTTATCTTTCGCGTTATCTAGTGCGATCGCCATTCCTAAATGAATGAAGCCTAAAATAAATGTGCTCCAAAAATCGTCCGGCGGGGAAATACCTGTTTGGCTATGTCCTAAAATTCTCGCGGGTCTGTATATACAAACAGGCAGTCCGCGATCGCGTGCCAGCATCATCAACCTATCTGCTACCCACTTAGTTTGAGCATAGCCATTATTCATATCTTTGCTATGTTCAAGCGGGTCTGATTCTAAGACTATTTTTCCCGAATAAGCTGGGGAAGCAAAAACCGAAAGAGTGGAAACATAATGGACAGGCTTAAGCTTAATTTCGCTTGCTAATCGCACAACTTCCTGCGTTCCTAAAACATTTGCTGGCTTAAGAGTTGAGTAAGGATAAACGAAATTTACCAGTGCGCCATTGTGATAAATAACATCAATCATCGCAGCCAAATCTTGAAAATTCGATCGAGAAAGACCTAGTAAATTCTGCGACAAATCTCCAACCACAGGCACAATTCTAGAACTAAAAGCCTCTTGCCAAATTTGTAACGATTCCATCTGACGAAGTAACTTTTGATAAGCCTGTTTTTCATCAGCAGAACGGATTAGACAATAGACATCAGCCTGAGTTTGTTCTAAAAGTTCATACAACAAATGAGATCCCAGAAAACCACTAGCTCCAGTCAAAAATATCTTCTTCGGTTCATTCGTATATGTAAAAGGCACATTCTCAATCTGAATACTTGGATCTAAAACCGCCTCTGCCTCTAAATCTACCTGTGTATCAGTGGTAATCGGAGCAGAAGAGTCAAGTGTAGCAGCAATTATCGTTGCTAGATCGGCTACAGTCGGTGCAGCAAAAAGACTCTGCAAAGGCACTTCCACTTGCAACTGGCTTCTTATCCGCGACACCAGTTGGATGGCAAGTAGGGAGTATCCCCCTAATTCAAAGAAATTATCATAAATTCCCACAGAATTTAAGTTGAGAACTTCTGCCCAAATTTGGGTGAGGATTTCTTCAACTGAGTTACGGGGGGCTGCATATTTGTCTTTTTGTTCGGAGTGGAAATCTGGTTTAGGTAAGGCACGGCGATCGACCTTACCATTAGGAGTTAAAGGTAAAGACTCCAAAATCACAAAAGCACTCGGTATCATATATTCTGGAACTTGAGCTTTGAGGAATTCCCGCAGTTCACTCACCGTCAGTGCTGTATCTGGAAGCGGCACAATGTAAGCCACCAAGCGTTTATCACCAGGGATATCTTCTCTAGCAATTACCACAGCAGCTTGCACTTGAGGACATTGACTTAACAAAGCTTCAATTTCGCCCAATTCAATACGGAAACCGCGAATTTTTACTTGATTATCGATCCGTCCCAAGTATTCAATATTCCCATCCGGTAAATAACGAGCTAAATCCCCGGTTTTATAAACTCGTTCATTATTGTCAAAAGGATGAGGGATAAATTTTTCTTGTGTTAATTCTTTCCGATTCAGATAGCCTCTGGCTAGTCCAGCACCTCCAATGTGCAATTCTCCTGGTACTCCTACTGGGACTGGTTGCAAGTAAGAATCGAGAATGTAAACTTGAGTATTAGCAATCGGGCGACCGATCGATGGTGATGCACTAAATTCCTCTGCTTTCGGGACTACCAACCCAGAAGTTGTTACCACTGTATTCTCTGTTGGCCCATAATTGTTTACCACCGAAAATGGAACAGAAAGCGATGGATAGTTGTGAAGCCGATCTCCACCAACTAACATAGTTCGCAACGCACTTGTTTCATTCCATTCCAGAAGTAATAACTTTTCTGCCAATGGCGTGGGTACAAAAGTAATGCTGATTTCTTTGGCAATTAGCCAGTCTCGCAAATCTGTTGGGGAGTAAAGGGTGTCTGATGTCACTAAGTAAACACTGGCTCCAGCACTCAGGTAAGGCCACAATTCCCAGACAGCTGCATCAAATGCGGTTCCGGCTAATTGGGTGGCTTTGTCTGATGGAGCGATCGAAAAAGTACTTTGATGCCAGAACACTAGATTGAGCAGTCCTTGATGGGTGATTAGTACTCCTTTGGGTTGTCCTGTAGAGCCAGAGGTATAAATCACATAAGCCAAATTAGTTGCTAACACTTCACTGATGGGATTGTTCTGACTCCATTGTTGAATTATTTGCCAGTCTCTATCCAAGCAAATTAAATTTTCTTGAGTAACATTTAGCTTCTCAAGAAGTCGCTGTTGGGTCAAAAGCACTTTTACCTGAGCATCATCAAGCATGAATTGTAAGCGTTCTTGCGGATAATCTGGGTCTAGAGGAAGATATGCTCCTCCGGCTTTGAGAATCCCTAATAATCCCACAATCATATCAATTGAACGTTCGACACAAATCCCCACCAATACATCTGCACCAACACCCAAAGAACGTAAATAATGTGCTAATTGATTGGCGCGATCGTTCAATTGTGAATAAGTTAATTGTTGGTCTTCAAATATTACTGCTACTGCATCGGGTGTCTTTTTTACTTGTTGTTCAAATAATTGATGTAGACATTGATCGATCGGATAATCAGTTTGCGTATCATTCCATTCCACTAATAACTGCTGTTGTTCAGTTGTGGTTAAGATTGGTAATTGCGAAATTGGTGTTTGGGGATTTTCAACGATAGCTGCGAGTAAAGTCTGAAAATGACCTATCATCCGCTCGATCGTACTACCATCAAACAAATCTGTATTGTATTCCCACCATCCCACTAGTCCGGTAGAACTGTTCTCCATTGACAGAGTTAAATCGAATTTAGCGATCGGCATTTCCAATTCTTGAGGACTCAGAGTTAGCCCAGATAACTCTAATTCTGATAGCGGCGCATTCTGAAGCACAAACATCACTTGAAACAACGGACTATAACTTAAATCTCGTGATGGTGCCACCGCTTCCACTAACATTTCAAACGGCAAATCTTGATGAGTGTATGCCGCCAATGATACTTCTTTTACTCGATGAATTAATTCGGTAAAACTGGGATTTTCTGCTAAATCAGTTCTCAATACCAATGTATTGACAAAAAAGCCTATTAACCCTTCTATTTCGCTGTGGTTGCGGTTAGCAATAGGTGAACCAACCACAATATCTGATTGTCCCGTATAACGGTAAAGTAAAGTATTAAATCCTGCCAACAAAGTCATAAACAAAGTTACTCCTTGTTCTTGACTTAGTTGTGTTAATTTCTCAGTCAGGTCTGATGAGAGAGCAAATTTTTGATGAGCACCTGTATAAGTTTGTACTGCTGGTCTTTGGCGGTCTGTCGGTAGGGATAATAAAGCTGGAGTATCAGCTAATTGTTGTTTCCAATAACTTAATTGAGTTTCCAGAACTTCCCCTGACAACCATTCTCTCTGCCAAATTGCAAAGTCAGCGTACTGAATCGGTAGCGGTGTTAATGGTGATGGTTGATTTTGAATATCAGCATTGTACAGTGCTGCCAGTTCTTGAACAAATACACCTATTGACCAGCCATCACTGATGATATGGTGCATACAGATAATCAGAATATGTTCGGTTTCACTCTTGTTGATTAATGTGATTCTGATTAAGGAATCTTTGGCTAAGTCAAAGGGTTTAATTGTTTGTTCTTGGATTAATGCTTGGACAGTTATTTCTTGTTCTTTTGTTCCTAAATGCTGCAAGTCTATTAATGATAAAAACCCGTTGTTTTCGGGGTTAATGATTTGATTTGCTTCCCCGTCAATCGTGATGAAATTAGTCCTTAATACTTCATGTCGCTGAATTATTTCTCTTAAGCTTTTTTCTAAGGTGGCTATTGGCAATCTTCCGGCTATTCGCAATGCCGAAGGTATGTTGTATAAGGCACTATTGGGTTGAAGTTGGTCGATAAACCACAATCGCGTTTGAGCATAAGATAGTGGTAATTCATTCTGGTTTTCTCGCTTAACAATTGGGGGGAAATTCAGTTGGAGGTTTTGTTGTTTTATGGCTTGAATTAATGAAGCTAGTTCGGCAACTGTGGGTGCGCTAAACAGTGTCCTTAGTGGTAGTTCTATTTGTAAGTGTGTGCGAATTCGGGATATTAGTTGGGTCGCTAGTAGTGAGTGTCCCCCGATTTCAAAGAAGTTATCGTTAATTCCGATTTGATTTAGTTTGAGAACTTGGGAAAACAGATGACTAAGGATTTCTTCTATTGGGGTTCTTGGTGCTACATAGTTCTCTGTGGGTGCGTTATTTAATTCTGGTGTTGGTAGGGCGCGGCGATCGACTTTACCATTGGGTGTAAGTGGCAAGGTTTCTAGGAAGATAAAGGTACTCGGTACCATGTATTCTGGCAAAAGAGCTTTGAGATATTGCCGCAGTTCGTTGGTTGTCGGTGTGATTTCGGAATCAGAAACTAAATAAGCAACCAAGCGTTTATCTCCGAGGTTGTCTTCCCGGACAATTACTACAGCCGCTTTGACTTGGGGATATTGCCCCAAAATTGCTTCGATTTCTCCTAACTCGATGCGGAAACCTCGGATTTTCACTTGGTTGTCGATGCGTCCCAAATATTCGATGTTGCCATCTGGTAAATAGCGGGCTTTATCTCCGGTTTTGTAGAGGCGGGAATCGGGTTCACTGCTGAAGGGATTGGGGATGAATTTCTCAATAGTTAATTCTGGGCGGTTCAGGTATCCTCTGGCTAGTCCAACTCCTCCAATGTGCAATTCTCCTGATACTCCTACTGGTACTGGTTGCAGGTAGGAATCGAGAATGTAGATTTGGCTGTTGGCTATGGGGCAACCGATCGGTGGTAGTAGCGACCGATTCGCTATAGAATCACTCAAGGTAAAACTCGTCACCACATGACTTTCTGACGGCCCATAATGATTGTGCAACGTACAATTCCTCAGCTGATTCAACCAACGGGTAATTGCCGGAGTCATCTGTAGCTGTTCCCCAGCTGTCACGATTTCCCGCAGTTGCAGCACTGACGTACTATCCATCCCTACCTCAGCCAGTTGTTGTAAGCCGACAAAAGGAAGAAACAGTCTCTCCACTGCTTGTTCTTGCAGTAAACCTAATAAAGCCACTGGATCTCGGCGCAATTGCTCACTAATCAGCACCAATGTCCCGCCATCGCACCAAGTAGAAAACATTTCTTGGCAAGAGACATCAAAGCTTATCGGTGCAAATTGTAGGGTTTTGCCTCCCGGAGAAATAGTAGTATGTTGCTGTTGCCAAATCATTAGATTGACTAGGGGGAGATGATTCATCGCTACCCCCTTGGGCTGACCTGTGGAACCAGAGGTATAAATTACATAAGCCAAGTTGTTGAGATGCACATTAGTAGCAGGATTTTCCTGATTAAAGCCGGAAATCACCTGCCAATCAAGATCCAAACAAACAGTTTGTGCTTGATGCTTCGGTAGTCTGTCCACCAATCCCTGTTGTGTGAGCAGCACCGCCACAGATGAATCTGTCAGCATAAAATCCAGACGTTGAGTAGGATATTCTGGGTCTAGGGGTACGTAAGCTCCACCCGCTTTGAGAATGCCCAGTATTCCCACCATCATCAACAAAGAGCGTTCCACACAAATCCCTACTGGTACATCAGCACTCACACCTAAAGAGCGTAAGTAATTTGCCAACTGATTGGCGCGAAGATTCAATTCCTGATAAGTGAATTGTTGATTTTCAAAGACTACTGCTACTGCATCTGGTGTCTTTTCTACCTGTGCTTCAAATAATTGATGTAGACATTTATCAGTTGGATAATCTGTTTGCGTATTATTCCATTCTACCAATAACTGCTGTTGTTCGGCTGCGGTTAAGATTGGTAATTGAGAGATTGGTGTTTGTGGATCGGCAACAATAGCTGCGAGTAAGGTTAGAAAATGATCCATCATTCGCTCAATGGTACTGTCATCAAACAAATCAGTATTGTATTCCCATAATCCCACTAGTCCATTAGTAGTGTTCTGCATTGATAGTGTCAAATCAAATTTGGAAACTACGCTTTCCACTGGCATTGAACTAACTTTTAATCCAAAAACTTCTATTTCCTGTAAGGGTGCATTCTGAAGTATAAACATTACCTGAAATAAAGGTGCATGACTTAAGTTCCTTTCAGGTCGCAGGGTTTCTACTAGTATTTCAAAGGGTAAATCTTGATTAGCGTATGCTCCTAAAGAGACTTTTTGTACCCGATTCAATAACTCTAAAAAATTGGGATTGCCTGATAGGTCTGTATCTAGAACTAAAGTATTGACAAAAAAGCCGATTAATTGTTCAAGTTCTAAACGATTACGGTTAGCAATAGGTGTGCCGATGGCTATACGATCGCTATTTGTATACCGATACAGTAAAATAACAAAGGCTGCAAATAGTGTCATAAACAGAGTAACACCTGCACGCTTACTCAAATTTACAACTGCTTCGCTTAAGTCTATTGGTAGTTCTAAATATTTGCGAATACCTTGGTAAGTTTGAATAGCTGGTCTTGGTCGGTCTGTGGGTAATTCTAGTAAGGGGGGACAGTTTTCGAGTTGTTGCTTCCAGTAGTTAAGCTGATTTTGTAGTTCTTCTGTTTGGAAGTAATGCTTCTGCCAAACTGCAAAGTCAGCGTATTGAATTGGTAATTCTGGTAATTTTGGAGATACATTATTGCAGAAGGCTGAGTAAATGGTTGCTAATTCCTGCATAAATATACCGAATGACCAACCATCGAAGATAATATGATGTATTGTTAACAGTAAAATATGCTCTAACTCTGTTAGTTTGAGGAGAGTAACTCGAATTAAAGGAGAGTTAGGAAGATCAAAAGGTTGAGAAACTTCGGTTTTTACTAATTGTTGAATAGTGTTTTCTTTCTCTATTTCAGGAATTCCTGTGAGGTCTAATACTGGTATATTTAAGGTTAAATTTTCTGCAATTACTTGAATTGGTGCTTCATCTAAAATTTGGAAGTTAGTACGTAAAATTTCGTGGCGATCGATAATTTTGTTAATGCTCTGCTCTAGTGCCATGATGTTTAAGGAACCATGAAGCTTTAGAGCAGATTGTTCGTTGTAAAAGGGATTATCTGGTTCTAACTGGCTCAAAAACCATATCCTTTCTTGCGGAAAAGATAGCGGTACTATTTTTTTGTTATCGCTTTCGCGTAGTGCGTGCGTATCGACTTTTGTAATCGTTAATTCACTATCGGTTGTACTCCTATTTTGCTGTTGCAATAAAGGTATAAGTTCTGCTTTATGTTTAACTAATAACTCGCGAATCTCTGGGGTGATAAAACCTTTAGGAGCATTAACACGCAACTGCTCGCCTTCAACCCATAACTTTACACCTTGGTCAGAAATATCCGATAAAAATTGATTGAGATTCATTGAACTATTACCTCTATTTTGTTAATGAACTAAAGCAGAATTTGGGAGCTTTGCTAATCAATAAGTATTAGCAATTTTCATTTACATTTATATCGCTATTTCTTCTCGGTCATTTGTACTTAGGTTGATATCTGGTTGTTGTTTCTCGATAGTCGCTGCTATTTCAGCTATTGTGGGAAGCTTAAATAACGTCGCTATAGATAACTTGAATGAAAATATCTTTTGTAATCGGGAAATAAGTTGAGTACCGATGAGAGAATCTCCTCCTAATTCAAAAAAGTTGTCATGTATTCCTATTTGGTTGATTCCTAACAATTCTTGCCAAATATTTGCAAGTTCTTGTTCGATCGCATGGCGCGGAGCAATATATGAAGTTTTTAGTTCTGGTCGAAAATGTAGTGATAAAGTAGGTTCTTGTTTCACTACATTTGTTCCTTGTTTAATTCTGGTAGAAAAATCTACTGTCGATACCAAAACTTGTGGTAATTGATGATGCAAAATCCGGCTAAATGCTTCTACACCCTCTGCTGGCAATAGAAAATCTTTGTGCAGCAAATCGGATTTATTTGCTTGTTTTGCTGCCATTCCTACCTCTTGCCATCCATCCCAATTAATTGCTCCGATAAATGTGTTATCTCTGGAACTATTTTGATGAGCAAAAGCATCTAAAAAAGCGTTCGCTGCACAATAATCTACCTGTCCGAATGTGGAGATAATTGAATTCAAAGATGAAAAAAGAACAAAGAAATCTAGTTTACTATCCTTCAACAAAAGATCGAGAATGAGTGTTCCTTTCACTTTAGCAGACATCACATTTTCGGCTTTTTCTCTGGTTTTATGCTGAATAATACTATTTCCCGGAAGACCAGCAGAGTGAATTACTCCATTAATTTTGCCAAATTGTGCGTTGGCTTTTGCGATCGCTGTTTGCATTTGTGATAAGTTGGCGACATCAGCAGTAATTACTAAAACTTTGGCACCTAGTTTTTCTAATTCATAGACTTTGCGAATTTTGCGACTAATGGGTTCTTCTAAATCATGGTTAGCTAACCATTCTTCCCATTCATAACGAGTCGGAAAATTAGTACGTCCTACTAGTATTAATTTACCTCTAACTGTCTGCGCTAAATATTCTGCCAGTGTTAATCCAATTCCTCCCAGTCCTCCTGTAATTAAATAAACTCCGCCTTCTTTTAACCTTTGAATTCCCTGATTTGAGTTCTCTAGTTTGACTGACTCAAAACTTTCTACCCAACGATGTTGTTGGCGGTAAGCAATAATTTGATCGGGAGACTTAAACTTTAATTCTGCTGCTATCTGTTCTATGACTTGCTTTTCTTGTAAGCTTCCTGCTTGAGGAATCACTATGTCAGTAATTCGACAATTGCAGTAAGGATATTCGTAAGGAATAGTTCTGACTGGACCGATTAAAGTTGCTTTTTCAGGACTTAACTCTTCTTCTCCAGTTACGTCCAGCATATTGTTAGACACAACTATTAATTGAATTTCGTCAGTTATATTTTGTTTCCCAAAAGCTTGAGCTAGAAATAGCAGACTGTAAAAACCTAAATCTAAACTTTGGTCAATGACTGAAAGTTCTGATAATGCTTTGGTTTTCTCAGACAAACTCCATAAATGAACGATCGCTTGCGGCATACTCTCCCCAAGTTCTACCAACAAACTTTCGTAATCTTCAGGGTTTTGAGGATTGATAGTGTATAAGTTTTGATTCTCTTTTTTAAATGAATCTCCGATTTTAACAACGATCGCTCTTTGAGCCTTTTCTTGCAGATGTTTTGCTAACTGACTACTTAAGTTGCACTCATTAACAAACATCAAAATGCTATCTTGTACTTCTCTGAGTTGACTAATGGGAAGTGGCGATCTTTTCCAAGATGGAATATAAAACCAATCAGCGATCGCACTTTTTTTACTAAATGTGATTTCCGAGTTACTAGCATCTTTTTTCGGTGCTTCAATCCAATAACGTTGACGCTCGAAAGGATAAGTTGGTAAGGGAAGACGATAACACTCTTGTCGATCGTAAAATTCTGACCAATTTATTTTAGCTCCAGCTAACCAAAGTTGACCTAATGTAGTTAATAAAACGCGATCGTCCGATAGTTCTTCTTGAGGATGACGAAGGGAATTTAAAACTGTTTGTGTCGCTGCTTTTTCTGGATGCCTTTTAGTTAATGTAGTTAGTGTATTTCCTGGCCCCACTTCTAATAAAATTTGTTCAGGTGTTGCCAATAATTTCTCTATCCCCTGAGCAAATAGCACTGTAGAACGCAAATGTTGTGCGTAATATTCAGGATTTGTTGCTTGGGAAACTTTAATCCAAGTTCCAGTTAAGTTGGAAATATAAGGAATTTTGGGACGATTTAAAGTAATTTTTTTGACTTGCTCAAGATATGGTTGCAAAATTGGTTCCATCATCTGAGAATGGAAAGCATGAGAAGTATGCAAACGGCGACATTCAATACCTTGAGCAGCTAACTGATTTTGTAGTGATTCTACTGCTGCTGTTGAACCAGAAACTATACATTGCAACGGTTGGTTAATCGCTGCTAGAGAAAGTTCTTCGTTTAATAAAGATTTTACTTTGTCTTCAGGTAGAGGAACAGAAAGCATTGTTCCCTTCTCAATTTGCTGCATCAGTTTCCCACGAATTGCTACCAGAGATAAAGCATCTTCTAGGGAAAAAACTTCTGCTAGACAAGCTGCTACATATTCACCAATACTATGACCGATCGCAGCTACCGGACGCACTCCCCAAAACTGCCATAATTTTGCTAAAGCATACTCAATCACAAAAATAGCAGTTTGAGCGATCGCTGTTTGTTGCAATTGCTTGGTTGCTTCCTCAGTCTTTTCGGCACTAGGATAAAGTACATGACGCAAATCCAACCCCAATAAAGGTTTAAGAAATTCTGAGCAAAAATCAACTTGTTCTCGAAATATTGCCTCAGTTTTATAAATATCCTTTGCCATGTTTGCATACTGAGAACCTTGACCGGGAAACATAAAAACAACTGACCGTTCTTTAATTTCTGTATGATTAGTAAAAACTTCTTTTGGATCTAAATTACTGAGAGCTTTTACAGCATCTTCTATTTCCCGACAAATTAACATCCTTCGATAATTAAAACCCTGGCGACCAGTGTTCAGAGTAAAAGCCACATCATTTAAATTAAGTTCTGGATGCTCTTTTAAATGCGTCATTAAATTAGTAGTTGCTGAAATGAGGGCATTTTCACTTTTAGCCGAAAGTACCAACAGTTGATAGTTTCTCCCCTGTTTGTCTGTTTCGCTGCTTTCTTTGTCCAACAGAGGAGCTTCTTCTAAAATAACATGAGCATTAGTTCCACCGATGCCGAAAGAACTAACACCAGCACGAAGAGGAATGCAATTAGTTTTCCATTCAGTTAGAGTTGTATTAACATAAAAAGGACTATTAGCAAAATCAATTTTTGGTGATGGTGTTTCAAAGTGCAAACTAGGAGGCAGTTTTTTATGTTGCAATGCTAATACAGTCTTAATTAAACTTGTTACACCTGCTGCTGAATCCAAATGTCCTATATTAGTTTTTACCGAACCGATCGCACAGAAACCTTTTTTATCAGTATTTTGCCTAAAAGCTTGAGTTAAAGCCGCAATTTCAATTGGATCTCCTAAAGGCGTAGCGGTGCCATGAGCTTCGATATAAGAAATAGTTTCGGGATCTACACTTGCTACAGCTTGAGCTTCGCCAATTACTGCTGCTTGACCGTTGATACTAGGAGCAGTATAACCGACTTTTGATGAACCGTCATTATTGATAGCCGATCCTTTAATAATTGCATAGATGTAATCCCGATCGGCGATCGCATCCGGCAATCTTTTCAAAACAACAATACCCACACCACTACCACCAACAATTCCTTGCGCTTTAGCATCAAAAGCACGGCAATGTCCATCAGGAGAAAGAATCATTTCTTCTTGATATAAATACCCGATCTTTTGAGGAATCCTGATCGAAACTCCCCCCGCTAAAGCCATATCACATTCGCCATTCAATAAACTTTGACAAGCTAAATGAACTGCCACTAAAGAAGTAGAACAAGCCGTTTGCACATTCAACGCAGGGCCAGTCAAGTTAAGTTTATAAGCAACTCGCGTTGGCAAAAAATCTTTATCATTTGAAATCCCCAATTGAAAAGAATCAATTGTTTCTAAATAGGGATAAAGATTATTGAACAAGTAACTATTACTACTTACCCCACCATAAACTCCTATCAACCCTTTGTAAGTTTCAGGGTCGTAACCTGCCTTTTCTAAAGCTTCCCAAGCTATTTCTAAAAATAAGCGTTGTTGCGGATCTATAAACTCAGCTTCTTTGGCGCTATAACCAAAGAAATTTGCATCAAATAAATCAACATCTGAAAGTACTCCACTAGCTCTCACATAGTTGGGATTGCTCAATAAATTTTCATCAACGCCAGAGTTTAGTAATTCTTCATCACTAAACCGAGATATAGACTCGACACCATTACAAAGATTGTGCCAAAAAGACTCAATATCGTTTGCTCCGGGAAAGCGACCAGCGAGTGAAATAATAGCTATTTCCGAATTTGTGAATTCATCGTTGTTATTAATTAAATTCATAGTTATTTTTCACTCCTTTTTTGAGAACGATATTGTTGTCTAACTTGCGAACGTTGGTTTCTTGAAGCTTTACTATTGCTGTGAGTTTGGCTGCGATCGTTATCTTCAGATCGAGTTTCTTCTTGTAACTTATCGGTCAAATACTTACTTAAATTATGTATATCTGGATATTTAAACATATCCGTAAGTGGGAATTGCAAATTCAACATTTCTTCCAATTGTTTATTAATTTGCACCATAAGTAATGAATGACCCCCCATCTCGAAGAAATTGTCATAAATTCCCACCTTTTCTAATTTCAGAGCTTTTTGCCAAACCAAAGCAATGATTTTTTCTACCTCTGTTGTTGGCATTACATAATCGTCTTTAGGTTGAATAGTTAGCTCATGTTTTAACAGAGTACGGCGATCGACTTTACCATTAGGAGTTAAAGGCAAAGACTCCAAAATCACAAAAGCACTCGGTATCATGTAATCTGGTAGCTCAACTTTAAGGAATTCCCGCAGTTCACTCACCGTCAGTGCTGTATCTGGTTGTGGCACAATGTAAGCCACCAAACGTTTATCACCAGGGATATCTTCTCTAGCAATTACCACAGCAGCTTGCACTTGATGACATTGACTTAACAAAGCTTCAATTTCGCCCAATTCAATACGGAAACCGCGAATTTTTACTTGATTATCGATCCGTCCCAAGTATTCAATATTCCCATCCGGTAAATAACGAGCTAAATCCCCAGTTTTATACAGTTGTTCACTATTGTCAAAGGGATTAGTGATAAATTTTTCTTGTGTTAATTCTTTCCGATTCAGGTAGCCTCTGGCTAGTCCAGCACCGCCAATATGCAATTCTCCTGGTACTCCTACTGGGACTGGTTGTAAGTAGAAATCGAGAATGTAAACTTGAGTATTAGCTATCGGGCGACCGATCGAAATTCTACCATCGCCATCACCACATTGAGCAATAGTGGCACAAACACTAGCTTCTGTTGGCCCATAAGCATTGAAGAAATGACGACCCACAGACCACTGTTGAATCAGTTGAGCAGCACAAGCTTCACCTGCAACAACGATCGTTTGCAGTGTTGGCAGTTCCGCAACAGGCAGCACTGCTAAAGCCGATGGTGGTAAAGTGACATGAGTAATGGCATCATCTCTTAATCGTTCCATTAACGGCTGACCGGGCATGAAAGAATCTTTGCTCCCCAAATAAAGTGTTGCCCCAGAGCCAAAAGCCATGATAATTTCCGAAATCGAAGCATCAAAACTCAAAGAAGCAAACTGAAGGACACGACTATTTGAATCCAAAGCAAAAGCCTGAATCTGAGCCATAGCTAGATTGCACAATCCCCGATGCTCCACCATTACTCCTTTAGGCTTACCTGTAGAACCAGAAGTATAAATCAAATTAGCCAGATGTGAAGAACTCACTTCACTATTTGGATTATCTTGGGGATTTTGGCTAATTTGTGACCAGATATCATCTAAACAGAGAATGTTTGCTTGGGTGGCGGGTAATTTATCAAGGACTTGCTGTTGTGTGAGTAAAACTTTTACCTGAGAATCATCAAGCATGAATTGTAGACGTTCTTGAGGATATTCTGGGTCAAGAGGAAGATATGCTCCTCCGGCTTTGAGAATCCCTAATAATCCGATTACCATTTCTAGGGAACGTTCTACACAAATCCCTACTAACACATCAGCATCCACACCTAAAGAACGTAGATAATGTGCTAATTGATTGGCTCGATCGTTCAATTGTGAATAAGTCAATTGTTGGTCTTCAAATATTACTGCTACTGCATCTGGTGTCTTTTCTACTTGCTGTTCAAATAATTGATGCAGACATTGATCGATCGGATAATCAGTTTGAGTATCATTCCATTCGACTAATAACTGCTGTTGTTCAGTTGTGGTTAAGATTGGTAATTGCGAAATTGGTGTTTGGGGATTTTCAACGATAGCTGCGAGTAAAGTCTGAAAATGACCCAACATCCGATTGATAGAGTCATACTCAAAACGGTTAGCATCATAACTGATTTTCACCAACAATTGTTCCCCAGGCATCACTACCAGCGTCAACGGATAATTGGTTTGTTCAATTCCCCGGAAATTCGTCAGCGAGAAACCACCATTCGTTTCTAGAGCTTGCCGTTCTATGGGATAATTCTCAAACACCACAATACTATCAAACAAAGCGGTGCCTCTAGGAACATCACTCCATCCTTGGATCTCCACCAAGGAACTATAAGAAAATTGTTCCGACTCAATCAGTTGCGCTTGTAACCCTTTTAACAACTCCAGCAGTTCGGTCTGCTCTGTGATTTCAACCCGCATCGGTAAAGTATTAATAAATAACCCTACCATTGATTCCACACCTGCGATCGCTGCTGGACGACCAGAAACCGTCGCACCAAACACCACATCGAATTCTTGAGAATAGCGAGACAGCAACAGCGCCCATGTTGCCTGTACCAAATTATTTAACGTTAATTGATGTTCCCGGACAAAAGATACTGCCTTAGCCGTCGCTTCCCTACCTAAGTGAAGTTCTTGTTCCCGATAACTCGCTTCTCCAGTGGTTCGACCAGCTAAAGCTTGCTCTATCATTAACGGTGTTGGGGCTGTAAAACCTTGGAGTTTAGTCCGCCAAAAAGCTTCGGCTGGTGCGATTTCTTGTTGTTGCCACCATGCTATGTAGTGACGATAGCTTATCGATGGTCGCGCCTCGACAGTTTTTCCTTGGCTAATTGCTTGATAACTTTGCCACAGGTCTTGAAATACTAAAGGTAATGACCAACCATCCAGTAGTATGTGATGAAAACTCCACGCCAATTGATAAGTATTTGCTTCTAGTTGGATTAGATGTAAGCGCAGTAATGGTGCTTGGGTAAAATCGAACCCAAGCTGTCTTTGTGCTTTGAGAAATGCTTCTAATTCTTGTTGCTGTTGTGATGGGGATAACTCTCGCCAGTCTTGAGTCTGGAGTTTCACTTCTACTTGTCGAAACACTATTTGCACTGGTTGTGGCAAAGATGACCAGACAAAGGCACTGCGGAATACGGAATGATGTGCTACAACTTGTTGCCATGCTTGTTCCAAGGTGGACACATTTATGTTGCCACTCAAGGTGCAAATCATCTGCTCAAAATATACTCCTGATTCTGGTGCAGACAAACTTTCAAACATCATCCCCTGTTGCATGGGTGAGAGGGGATAGATATCTTCAATATTTCGCTTTTGAGTGGCGGTTAATGATAAGTTTGTCCATACTTGCTCTAGTTCGAGTTGATTGAGCTTGATTAATGGGAAATCACTCACTGTATAATCACTGTTTTCTGGGTTGAGACAGTGAGTAATGATTTCTTGCAATGTTGCCACAAATTCTTGGGCGATTTTTTCAATGGTTCGGTGTTGATGAATATTGCTGCTGTATGTCCAATTTATTTGCAAACATTCATTGCTAATTATGGCGTTAATATCCAGTAGTGCCGATCGCTGATTTGCTAAACTTTGGTTATTTCTACTAGCTTCTTTGGCTAGTTGTAATCCAGATGATTGATTGAATGTTTGACTAAATTGACCTAAATAGTTGAAGGTAATTTCTACGATTTTGGCGGCTTTAAATTGCTGGTTAATTTCGGGGTCATCACAGAGATAACGTAGGATTCCGTAGCCGATTCCTTTGTGAGGAATTGCCCGGATTTGTTCTTTGACTGATTTGATGATTGTTCCCCAATCATGTTGGTCTTCTAGCTCTATTAATACTGGAAAAATTGTGGTAAACCAACCGATCGTCCGGGATAAATCTACTTCCCCAATTATTTCTTCTTCTCGCCCGTGTCCTTCTAGGTTGAATAACACTGCTTTGGCGTTAGTCCATTTACTAATTACCCGAACTAAGGCTGTTAATAATATGTCGTTGATTTGGGTTTTATATGCTGCTGGTACTTCTTGGATTAATGCCTGGGTTTGTGTGCCATTTAACGATACACAAATATTTTTGGCTGAGGCTACTGTATTCTCTCCTTGGGAATAGTCTACTGGAATTGGAGAAACTACATCGGATTCTTTTAACCAGTAAGTCAATTCTGATTTTAATTTTTCTGATTGAGCATATTGTTTGAGATGCTTTGCCCAGTCTTGGAATGAGGTGGTTTTGGCTGGAAGTTGGATTGGTTGATTTTGAGTTATTTGTTGGTATGCTGTCTGGAAGTCTTCTAATAATATCCGCCATGATACGCCATCTACTACTAAATGGTGAATGATGATTAGTAGTCTTCCTGGTTGGGATTTTCCTAAGTTAAAATAGGCGATTTGCAGTAGATTTTCTGCTAAATCTAAGCTGGCTTGTATGCGATTGGCTTGTTTTTCAATTTCTGCGGACAGTTCGTCGGTTTCTGCTATATTTGATAAGTCGATTTCGTGAATGGTTATGTCTTCGGTTGGAGTGGCGTGAATTTGTTGCCAACCTGATTGTGTCTGGGTAAATCTTAGTCGCAAGGCATCGTGATGTTTGAGTAGTTCTTGCCAAATTGGTTTGAGGTACTCTGGGTGAAAGTCGGGTGGGGTTGTGAGTAGGAATGATTGATTAAAGTGGTGTGGTTCGGCTGGGTTTTGCTCGAAAAACCACTGTTGAATTGGGGTTAATTCTACTAGTCCTGTGATTAGTCTTTGGGGAATTTGAGTGGTTTTTCTGGTTCCGGCTACTCTGGCTAATTCGGCGATCGTTTGATGGGAAAATATTTGTTTGACTGTTAGTTCTATTCCGGCTTTTTTGGCTCGGCTGATGATTTGGATGCTTAAGATTGAATCCCCTCCGAGTTCAAAGAAGTTATCATGAATTCCGATTTGTTCGACTCGCAAAACTTGTTTCCAAATTGTTGCTAGTGTTTCTTCTTCTGGGGTGCGGGGGGCGATTAGTTTGGTTTCGATTCCTGAACGGGTTTCGGGTTTGGGTAGGGCTTTTCTGTCTATTTTTCCGTTGGGTGTGAGTGGTAAGGTTTCTAAGAATACAAAGGCACTCGGTATCATGTATTCTGGTAACTTGGCTTTTAAGTATTCTCGCAGTTCGTTTATAGTAGGTGTAACTTCGGAATCGGAAACTAGATAAGCAACTAACCTTTTTTCTCCTGAGTTGTCTTCTCTGGCGATGACTACGCTAGATTGCACTTGGGGATGTTGGTTCAAAACTGCTTCTATTTCGCCTAACTCGATGCGGAAACCCCGGATTTTTACTTGGTGGTCGATGCGTCCTAAGTATTCGATGTTGCCGTCGGGTAAGTAGCGGGCTAAATCCCCGGTTTTATACAGTCGTTCACTATTGTCAAAGGGATTAGTGATAAATTTTTCTTTTGTTAATTCTGGACGATTCAGGTAGCCTCTGGCTAGTCCAGCACCTCCAATGTGCAATTCTCCTGGAACTCCAATCGGTACTGGTTGCAGGTAGGAGTCAAGTATATAAATCTGGGTGTTGGCTATGGGTCTTCCTAGTGGTACTGTTGTTAGTTGGCTCTCTTTTTGGCATTGCCAATAGGTTACGTCTATTGCTGCTTCTGTTGGCCCATAAAGATTATGTAATTCGCATCCTAATCGCTCAAAGTATTTTGCTTGTAAGTCCAGCGATAAAGCTTCTCCACTACAAATCACTCGCCGCAAACTCTGACATGGTGCTAAGTTTTCACTTTCCAGAAATACTTGCAACATTGAGGGGACAAAATGCAAGGTGGTTACTTGCTGTTGGGCGATCAAATTTACTAAATATTCTCTATCCCGATGTCCTTCTGGTCGAGCGATAACTAACCGACTACCATTACACAATGTCCAAAAGAATTCCCAAACTGAGACATCAAAGCTAAAGGGGGTTTTTTGCAATACTACATCTTCTGTTGTCAATTGATATGCTTCTTGCATCCATATTAAGCGATTGCAGATGCCTTTGTGGGTGTTCATTGCTCCTTTTGGTTGTCCTGTGGAACCAGAAGTGTAAATTACATAAGCTAAGTTTTCTGGTGCTAATTTACAGATGGGGTTTGACTGACTCCACTGTTGAATTGTTTGCCAGTCTGTATCTAAACAAATTAAGTTTTCTTGGGTGATTTTTAGCTTTTCAAGAAGTCGCTGTTGGGTCAGTATTACGGAAACTTGAGCGTCTTGAAGCATGAATTGTAGACGTTCTTGAGGATATTCTGGGTCAAGAGGAAGATATGCTCCTCCGGCTTTGAGAATCCCTAATAATCCGACTACCATTTCAATAGAACGTTCGACACAAATCCCTACTAACGCATCAGCATCCACACTTAAAGAGCGTAAGTAATGTGCTAGTTGATTGGCGCGATTATTCAATTGTGAATAAGTTAACTGTTGATTTTCAAACACTACTGCTACTGCATCTGGTGTTTTTTCTACCTGTGTTTCAAATAATTGATGCAGACATTTATCAACTGGATAATCAGTTTGAGTATCATTCCATTCGACTAATAACTGCTGTTGTTCAGTTGTGGTTAAGATTGGTAATTGCGAAATTGGTGTTTCAGGATTACCGACAATAGCTTCTAGTAAAGTTTGAAAATGACCTGTCATTCGCTCGATCGTTCTACCATCAAACAAATCTGTATTGTAATTCCACTTTGCTTTCAATGTTCCTGGTAAGTCAAAAATAGTCAAAGTTAAATCAAACGCGGCTCCTGGCTCTCCTGCTATGATTGATTCCACAATTAACCCATCATTTTCCATCAATGAAGCAGTTTCTTGACTTTGATGAGGACGTTCCCAGGCAAGCATTACTTGACATAAAGGTGAATAGCTAGGGTCACGCACAGGTTGCAGTTGTTCTACTAACAACGCAAAGGGGTAATCTTGATGGTCTAGAGCTTCTAGGATACAAGAACGCGATCGTCCAAGTAACTCTTGAAACGTCGGATTTCCTGACAAGTCAGTTCGCAAAACCACCGGATTGGTAAAATAACCCACCACCCGTTCAAATTCACTGCGGTTGCGATTCACTGTCGGCGAACCAATTAAAATATCCTCTTGATCTGTATAACGTAGTAATAATAATTGTAAACCTGCTAAGAAAACTGTGTATAAAGATGTACCTTCCTGCTGAGCCAATTGGGTCAGCTTTTGCGTCAGTTCTTCTTCAATAGTAAAAAAGTGGTTGGCACCATTATAGGTTTGAATTGCAGGTCTGGGTCTATCCGTTGGTAAATTCAGGAGTGGCAACTCCCCGGAAAGTTTTCGGAGCCAATAATTATATAAATCCTCCCCAATTTTACCCGCAAGCATTTGCCTCGACCAGATCGCATAATCGCGATACTGGCAATTTTGTGCAGGTAGTTGGGGTGTTTTACCTGCGGTAATTGCTTCATATAAAATCTTTAATTCACTAACAACAATTTCTAATGACCAAAAATCCGTAATTATATGATGTGCCGCAAGCGAAAAAATATATTCTTTAGTGATTTCAGTATTATTTTTTCGATCATTCACTAACAAATGAAAGCGAGATGATTCCCCATTTTCTAAATTAAAAACATGACTGCTTTCTTCTAGGAGTAAATTATTTATTTCATCTTTACTAGCATCAAAAATCTCTTGAACAGTAAAACAAACGGGTTGATTTTCCCGCACAGTCTGCATTGGTTTGTCATTGATTGTGGTAAAAGTAGTGCGAAAAACTGGATGGCGTTCAACTAGAAGTTGGCAAGCTTGTTTGAGAGCCGGAATATTTAAATTGTTAACTAATTTGGCTGCATAAGTGACGTTATAAGCAACACTGTTCGGTGCTAATTGATAAAGAAACCACAGAGCTTCTTGACCGTAAGAGAGGGGATATGTTGCCAGATTATCAGTACTTTTTCCTAAAATTTGGATAATTTCTGACTTGTATTGTTTGATTTGCGTCAGTAAATCAGGAGTTAATACCTTTTCCGGTGCTCGGTAACGCAGTTTGTCTTCATCAACCCAGAGTTCAACATTCTTGGCAGACAGATGTTGTAGAAGCTTAGTTAAATTCATAATTCTCCTTCAATCCAATTGTTTTTGTTTTGATTTGATGTAATAGTAGGTACAATTTCTACTGAGGAAATACTTTTTTCATCAACAATTTGTTGGCGGATAAATTGAGTTAAATCAACGACACTAACTCCATCCAAGAATTTAGTGATGGGGATATTAATCTCTAACTCTGCTCGACAGCGATTTCTTAACTCTACAACCATGAGAGAGTCAAGTCCCATTTTGTTTAAAGGCTCATCAATATCTAACTTAGATGTAGTTATTCCTAAGACTTTGGCAATGCGCTCCCGTAGGTAAGTTATTAAATCAGACTGATGGACTTTCTCAGGAGCAGATTGGATAAAATTAGCGAAAAATGGGGATTGACTGTTTAAATGCTGCCAATTTATTGGTAAAACTGCCACTTGTGCCGAAGATTGATTCAACAACTGCTCTAAAACTGCTAAACCTTGTTCAGGAGAGATAACACCAATACCCATTGCTTGTAAACGTTGAGTATCCCGACTCTCTAATTTAGCTGCCATTCCCACTTCACCCCAAGGCCCCCAGTTAATAGTTAAGGCGGGGAGATTGAGCGATCGCCGATAATGAGCTAAAGTATCGAGAAAAGCATTAGCCGCTGCATAATTTCCTTGCCCCACAGACCCAATCACCGAACTTATCGAAGAAAAACAGACAAAAAATTCCAACGGACAATCTTGAGTCAAACAATGAAGATGCCATGCACCAGACACTTTTGCCGCCATCACTCGCTCAAAGCGTTCTTTTGATTGCTGCTGCAAGACTCCATCATCCAAAACTCCAGCCGCATGAATAATTCCTCTAAGTGGCGGTAGTTGCGTGCGAATTTTTTGCAGAACTTCAACTACCTGAGTACTTTGAGAAACATCTGCTTTGAGCACCTCCACTTTTATACCTGATTGTTCCCAATCTCTAATCCGTTCTTGTACTTCTGGAGAAGGTGTACTTCTTCCAGTTAACACTATTTGTTGTACTCCTTTTTCCACCAACCATTCAGCCACCTCTAAACCTAATGCACCTAATCCACCAGTAATCAAATAACTCCCATTTGCTTTGATAGATAATGGTTCTTTTGTTGCACTTACTGGAGGCATTGATATTACTACTTTACCGAAATGCTTGCCACTAGCTACATAACGGAAAGCATCCACTACTTTTTCCAGGGAATATACTGTTGGTGGTAAAGGCTGAAGAATACCTGTTTCAAACTTCTCTGTCAACTGGTTTAACATCATACGTATTAAACCCGGTTGACTGTAGTTAACTTCCCCTAAATCAAAGGGAAAATAGGAAACATCTTCTCTAATTGTTTTAACTTGGCTCTCATTCCAAATGCCTAATTTACCAATTTCGATAAATCGCCCTTGGTGAGCTAATACCTCTAAATTTTTGGGAATATATTCTCCATTCAAACTATTAAGAACAATATCTACTCCTTTTCCTTGTGTCAGTTTCATCACTTGTTCGGCAAAGTCTAAGCTGCGGGAGTTGATTAGGTGTTTAACTCCCATTGCTTTGAGTATTTCCCACTTTTGTAATCCAGCGGTGGCGAATACTTCTGCACCTGTAGCGAGTGCGATTTGAACTGCGGCTAAACCTACACCTCCTGCGGCAGAATGAATTAAGATTCGTTCTCCTGGTTGAATTTTGGCTAGATGATTTAAACCGTATTCTGCGGTGAGAAATGCGATCGGAATCGTCACACTTTCAATGAAACTTAAGTTCTTGGGCTTTTTAACTACCGTTCCTATTGGTAAAGTGATAAAACTGCTCAAGGCATCGTGAGTGGTAGCAAATGCCATCACTTCATCCCCAACTTGCAAGTCAGAAACATTCTCTCCCACAGCAACAACAACACCCGCACATTCCAAACCATAAGTTAAATCGCTAATCTGAGTAATTCCCATCTGTTCGGCATAATATTCTTTCAGCATTCCCAAAGCATTAAGTACATCTCGAAAATTAATCGGAGTAGCTTGCACTTGAATTTTTACTTCGTTTGCTTGTGGAGTGCGAGGTGTCATTTCTATGAGGAATAAATTATCCAAAACTCCATATTCAGATAACTTTAATTGCACAGATTTTTGTTTGGTAGATTCGCTTTGATGTCGCACCAATCTAGCAATATATCGCTGATTCTGACGGTAGGCGATTTGGTTTTCTGTATCTGGTGCGGCTAACTCTAACAATAATGCTTGCAAGTTATGTTCTGTGGTTGCTTGGGCAGATAAGTCTAATCTAGTACATTGTAATTCGGGATATTCTAAAGCAATGACTCGACCTAATCCCCACAAACTAGAACCATTTAGGTTAACTGATTGGGGTATTGTTGTTACTGCTTGAGTTCCTTTTGTCACCAGCCATAAATGTGGAGCTTTTTCCCAATTTTGTTGCTGAACTGCTTGGACTAAATGTAAAACGCTCGAACAATTTTTTACTTCTTTTACTTCTGGTTGGTGAGTTGAAATACTCCACAAGTGAACAATGTTGAATGATTGTTTGATATTGATGTTTTCAGTTAACAGTTTTTGGAAGTGACTTGGTTGATGGGGATTAATTTGATAATGTTGTTCGTCTATTTTCTCGTAGCTTACACCAGCAGATACTAATATGCAATTAGCTCCTTGGAGTTGCAATTTTTTGGCTAATTGTTGCCCTAGTCCTTCCGAATCAATTAAAATCAACCAGTTCTCTGGCATCTTAGTATTAGATGTTTTTTCAGGGACTAGTTGCCATTCTATTTCATACAACCAGTCGGTAATTTTTGACTCAAGTGAATGGAGTAATAATTTAGGATTGACTTTTTTGGCTTCTACGCCAACAATTTCTGCAATTACTTGTCCGTTAATCTCAAATAGTGTGAAATCGATTAAATGGGCGTTTTCCCTTTGTCTTTGCAGCGCATGACACCATAATTGCTCTGTTGTTGGACTTTGGTAGAATCGGAAGTTTTCTATGGCAAAGGGTACATAAGTTTCTTCACTAGGTAGGAAAAGGCTTGCCATTTGTAAACAAGAGTCTATTAAACCTGGATATAATTGATAATCTGCTAAACTATCTACCCAATCGAGCCATTTCATTTGGGCTAAGGCTTCTTTTTCGCCACACCAAATACTATCAAGCCACTGGAAGCTTGCACCCATTTGAATTTGTCGCTTTTGCCAACTTTGGTAAATTTCTGACCCAGCTATTTGTTTAGTGCAACGGGCTTTGATTTCTAGAATAAAGTTAGTTTCTACTTGTTTAGTATTACCAATTTTACCGATTTCTCCTGTAGCATGAACTAGCCATTCATTTACCTGATTGGTATCGTTTGATTCGGGAATAAAACTGATAAGTTGAAAGGAAGTTTGGCTTTCTTTTGCTGTGATGAGTAATTGGAGTTTACGAGTTTTTCCTTCTGGAATTACTAGCGGTTGAGGGAAGATAATATTTTTAATAATAAATGCCTCACTACCAAGAGTTAATTTGGCTGCACCTAACAATAAGGAGAGATGAGAGGCTCCTGGGACGATGACTTGGTTGTAAATTAAATGGTCTAATAAGAATGGTTGATTTTCCGTGTTAAAGTCAGACTCAAAGAGGTTTTCTTTGCTTAAAGGCAACTGAAGTTTTTTGTCTAGTAATGGGTGTAGTTTTGGGAAGTTTTGTTGTCTTTGAGAACCAGAAGGTTTGTTGTCAATCCAATAACGCTGTCTTTGCAAGGGATAGTTGGGTAAAATTACTTTGTTTCTGGGATAGTGGCGATCGAATTCTGACCAATTTACCTTTAATCCAGCAACATATAATTGAGCTAAACTAGCAAGCATTTGTTGCCATTCGTTCATCCCTGGACGCAATGAAGGCAACCATATTCCTGTGTTTTCTAGCAAACATTCCCGTCCCATTCCTAATAAGATTGGTTTTGCCCCTATCTCTAAAAATATTTCATGTTTTAGCTGATTTAATGTTTCCATACTCCGGGTAAATTGCACGGGTTGAATAATATGATTTACCCAATATTTTGCTGTATTAATGTTTTCATCAGCTAGGTTTCCGCTGAGGTTAGAAATGATGGGTATTTCCGGTTGATTGTAGGTGATGCTGTTAGCTATTTGCTCAAATTCTGCTAACATTGGTTGCATTAATGGGGAATGGAAGGCATGGGAAACTTCTAATTTTTTGGTTTTTATATTTTCTTTTGCAAGTTCTTCAACAATAGTTTTTAGGTCTTGGCTAACTCCAGAGATGACGATGCTTTGAGGACTGTTGATGGCAGCAATAGCTACTCTTTCACCATAATTTGTGATAATTTTCCTAATTTTTTCTTCGGAAGCTATCAGTGAAACCATCTCGCCTCCTGCGGGCAATTGTTGCATTAATTTGCCCCGATAAGCAATGAGTTTTAGTGCTGATTCTAAACTAAATACTCCAGCGACACAAGCAGCAACATATTCGCCAACGCTGTGTCCCATGACTATGTTTGGTGTGATTCCCCAAGATTTCCACAGTTGATACAAAGCATATTCAATAGCAAATAATGCAGGTTGAGTATAGGCAGTTTGATTTAATGTTTCTGCTTCGGTTTCTGGGGCATAAATTATCTCTAATAATGATTTTTCCAGATAGGGAAGTAGTATTTCATTGCATTGTTCTAATGTTTGGCGAAAAACTGGTTGAGTGTCGTAAAGCTGCCGCCCCATGTTGAGATATTGTGAGCCTTGTCCAGAGAATAAAAAGGCGATTTTTGATGGTTTTTTCGGGGATAAAGATGGAATTTTTACATCAGTTATTTGCTCGATTAATTGTTTTTTCGATTCAGCAACAAAGGCGAGACGACGCTCAAAATGTTCTCTTCCTGTGTTGGCTGTGTAGCAAATATCTGCTAAAGAAAGTTCAGGATTTGATATTAAATATTCTCGATAATTTTGTTGTAATTTGGTTAATGCTTGGTCAGTTTTGGCTGAGAGGGTAAGTAAGTGAACTGGACGCTCAATTTGACTTTTTATTGGTGCTGTTTCTGGTGCTTCTTCTAATATTACGTGAGCATTTGTTCCGCCAATTCCTAAAGAGTTTACTCCCGCACGTCGCGGATAACCGGAAGTTTGCCAATCTTTTAAAGTGGTGTTGACATAAAAAGGAGTGTTGGGTAAATCTAACTGCGGATTTGGTTGTTCAAAATGTAGGCTGGGGGGAATTTGTTTGTGGTAAACTGCGAGGACGGTTTTGATAAATCCGGCGATGCCAGAGGCGATTTGCAAATGACCGATGTTGGTTTTTACTGAACCTATACCACAAAAGTTTTTTGCTTGGGTACTGGCGCGAAATGCTTGGGTTAATCCGGTGATTTCGATCGGATCTCCCAGCGGTGTTGCAGTTCCGTGCGCTTCAATATATCCTATAGTCTCAGGGTCAATTTGTGCCATTGAAATTGCTTGCGTCGCTACAGAGGTTTGACCATCGCCATTAGGAGCCATGTAGCCAACTTTCGATGCCCCATCGTTATTAATAGCAGAGCCTTTGATAACTGCATAGATGTGGTCATTGTCTGCTAAAGCGTCTTCCAATCTTTTTAATAGCACCATTCCGGCACCACTACCAAAGATAGTCCCTTGCGCTTTGGCATCAAATGCCCGACAATGACCATCTGGTGTGACAATCATTCCTTCTTGATATAAATGACCAACTTTTTGTGGTACGTGAATCGAAACTCCACCCGCTAAAGCCATATCACTTTCGCCACTCAGTAAGCTGGCGCACGCCATGTGAACTGTTACTAAAGATGTGGAACAAGCGGTTTGCACATTTACACTGGGGCCTGTAAGATTGAGTTTGTAAGAAATTCTGGTGGTGATGTAATCTTTATCATTAGCAACCATCATTTGCAAGCCACCCATTGAGTCCATTGTGGCGATTTGCAAGTTATCATTAATGTCAAGTTTGTGGCGGTTGGGATAAATGTTATTTAGTAAATAAGTGTTCATGACGGCACCTGCATAAATGCCGATCGCACCAGTATAATTAAAAGGATTATACCCGGCATCTTCTAAACTTTCCCAGGCACATTCGAGTAAAAGACGCTGTTGCGGGTCAATTAATTCGGCTTCTCTGCTACTATATCCAAAAAAGTCGGCATCAAAGGTTTCTACATCTGATAAGATTGGTTTGGCTTTGACGTAGTTAGGATTTTTTACTACTTTTGGATCTATCCCAGAGGCTATTACTTCTTCTTCGCTGAAAAAGGCAATTGATTCTACGCCATTGGCTAAGTTTTGCCAAAATTCGTTAATGTTGTTAGCACCGGGAAAACGACAAGACATTCCAATTACGGCAATATCTGATGTACCTATTTTGTGAAGAGAACTGCGAACTTGAGCCCGTTTTTGTCCTTGTTTTACTGATGGTGATTCAGTTTGTCCTTGATTTAAATATTTGGCTAAACTGCTAATACTGGGATATTTAAACATATCCACTATGGACAGTGGGATTTGAAAGAATTCTTGCAATTTGCTTTGAACTTGTACCAAAAGTAATGAATGTCCGCCAAGTTCAAAGAAGTTGTCATTGACGCTGATTTCTGGTAATTGTAAAACTTCTTGCCAAATTTTTGCTATTTGAGTTTCTATTTCATTTAGGGGTTGTGCTGACTGGGTTTTCTCTTGACTGAAATCGCCTTTAATCAGTTTTTCTCGGTCAATAATGCCTGTTTTAGTTAAGGGCATTTCTGCTAATTGTACCAAGTTACAGGTTGTGGGTGTTCCAAAACGGTCTTTGATTACCCAATTCGATGTAAGTTCTAAAGAAATGTGGTTTTTAGCTGTAAAATAACCTGTTAATTTTTCTAAGGAATAGGTGTCGTCTACATATTTACGAATATTCCGGTTACTTCCATTCAATCCGATTAATAAATGGGTTTGGTTGTAGCGCAATCCTATTAGTAAGGAGTACAATCCTTGTTGGGGAGTTATGGAATAATAGCCTTTAGTTTGTGCTATTTTTACTCTTCGATCGTCTTGACTAATGCCTATTCCATCCCAAAGACTCCAACTAAAACAATAGCTTTTTAGTCCTAGTTTGCTTCGTTGATAATGGGTGAAACTTTCTAAAAATTGATTGGCTGCAACATAAGCGCCGACTGTTGCACCGCCTAAGAAATTACTGACTGAAGCGAAGTTAATTAAAATTGCTTGGGGGTTTTCTTTGAGGATTTGATTGAGTACCCAAGTTCCGTTTACTTTTGCTTTTAATGCGGTTGACCAAGTTTCGGGGGTTTCTTCAATTAGCGATCGCTCTTGATAACTCCCTGCTAAATGCAGTATACCATCAAGTTGACAATTCCAGCGAGTTTTGGCTTCTTGAATTATTTCTTGTAATCTCAGTAAATCACAAACATCCACTGCTTCATAAGCAATTTCTGACCCTAGTTTTTTCAGTTCTTCATAAGCGGTAATTTTTTCCGATGTTACTTTTGATAAGGGAGTTCTCCCAATTAATAAAAGCTTGGTTTGATAATTTTTGAGTAAAGATTTGGCAATTTCTATACCAACACCACTTAAACCGCCGCTAATTAAGTACATTCCTCCCTGTTTAAAGGTGATTTGTGGGGAATTTTCTGGGTGAAATTCTACTTTTTCTAGTCGAGAAATTAACCTAATTCCTTGGCGATAAGCTACTTCGGTTTCTTTGGAGACAACCTGCATTTCTTGGATTAGGCGATCGGCATTTTCCGCCGTTTCATCTATACTTAAGTCAATATGACGAGTCGTTAAGTTAGCGATTTCTTGCTCTATAACTTTAACTAACCCAATCATCGGAGATTTTTGATAGGCAATTTGGTCGGTTTCTCCAGTAAATTGACTATAAGTCGAAGCTACTAATAATTGAATATTCCCTTGATTGTTTTGGTTTTTGTTTAAGGCTTTAATCAAGTCAAGTAAACTGTAAACTCCCGGAACTTGAGAAGATTCTAAAGTTTCTGTACTGGTAATTTCTTCTGAATTGTTATCATAAGTCCACAGATGAATAATTTGATTAATTTGCCAATCTCTCGCCTTTAAATCAGATAGTAATTGCTGATAATGTTCGGGGTTATTTGGGTTGATTTGATATTGATTAGAACTTACTTGCTTAAATTCGGTTCCGATTTCAATTCCGAAATATGAATGACCTTGTTTTTCCAATTCTCTAGCCAAACATTCTCCTAATCCTAACTTATCTAAGAATATTAAAATGTTGCTTGGTTTGCTGGCAATTATTAGCTTATTTGGTTGTTTTGGTTGCCAAATTTTCTGATAGAACCAATCTGGTAGTAAGTTGGGATTTTCTAAGTTAATTCCTAGTTGTTGAATTATACTATCAAATTCTCCGGCTTCAAAACGTTTGGCTAATTGCGATCGTTGAATCTTGCCAATATCCGTTTTAGGAATTGCTTCTTTTTTAACTGGAATAATATAATTCGGGTTGACTCCCACATTTTTAACTACTGCACCCCGAATCTTTTTAATCAAATCTTTGAGTTGAGTTTTATCAGAGATATAACTATGGAAAAATATTGCTAATTGATCGGCATTATTTCCCGCAATTTGCACCGCACAAGCAGCTGTATAGGAAACTTCTACTCTCTCGACTTCTTCGACAACGGATTCTATTTCATGGCTGTAATAGTTGATTCCATTAATAATAATATCATCTTTATCTCTCCCGGTTAAGACAATCTTTCCTGCTTTTATATAGCCGATATCTCCTGTATTAAACCACCCATCTTCGGTAAAGGCTTCTTGATTTTTTTGCGGATTTTGGTAGTATCCAGATGTTACTGATAATCCTTTAACTTGGAATTTTCCAATTATTCCTTCTGCAACTATTTGATTATTGTCATCTGTAATTCTAATTGATGCTCCAGGAATGGGTAAACCCAACTCTACAAATGACATTTCATCTGAGGAATTTTCTAAGGTAAATCCTTCCGACCAAGTTATTCCCGAACAAGTTTCTGACATTCCAAATGCGGGACGAATCGCATTAGTTGGTAGACCATAAGGTTGGAAAAGTTTGATAAAGTTGCGTGCTATTTTGGGGACTATTTGCTCTCCGGCATTAACCAAAAATCTCATAGAAGATAAATTCCAAGATTTCTGATTTATCTGTGTCGCCCGGTCATTGAGTAAGGAAAAAGCAAAGTTTGGTGCCCAGGAAATTGAGGCTTTGTGCTGTTGAATTAATTCTAACCAGCGCAGTGGATTTTGCAGAATATATTCTGTAGGTATATGGATTTGTTTACATCCTAAATCTACTGCCATTAGTCCTAAAAATACGATCGCGCCAACGTGCTCTAATGGCATCCAATTCAAGATAATATCTTGATGGTTAAATTGATTCATTTGGGCGGTACCAGCAGTCATACTTAACAAACTGCGATGACTTTGCATGACAGCTTTTGGAGTGCCTGTGCTACCGGAAGTTAGCAATAGCAGTGCTAAATCTTCTGGGTGGCTTTGATGAATATTACTATCTGGTTCGTTCTGGCGTAAGTTATCTACTGTCTCAATTTTAAATCTTTCTTGTATATTTAATAATTTTGGTAATTTCTCAATATCGGCAGCTAATTTTGTACTTGTCAAAATCAGCGGTTTGTCTAGCATTTCATAAGCTTTATGCAGTTTGCTGACAGTGTTGTTAATTTGTTCGTAGGTAGGTGCAATGGCAATTGGTACCGGAATAAATCCACCTAATATACAGCCCCAAAATGCGGGAATAAAATCTTGACTTCCGTCAATTTGAAATATTATTTTGTCTTGGGGGTTTACACCTAACTTTCTTAATCCAGCTAAGATTTTTTGTGCGTCTAATAGTAATTCTTTATAAGTTTGAATAGTCTCTGAACCGTCAGCATGAATATACACTAACTGTTTTTCTGCCCATTGATGGGCGGCTGTTTCTAAAACTTGGGCAAGTATTGTGGGGGCATTTTTTTTTGGTTTTAGTTCTCCTCCATGACTGATTGCTTGTTGGTTTTCCGAGGCGTTTTGCTTGTTAGTTTCGCGATCAAATCTGGTTAATTTTTGGGAAGTTGCAATACTTTTACAGTCGGGAAGTATGTCTGATAGTCGCAGTGATTCTTGAGTTTTAATTTCTTCAGTAATTACTACTGCTACTTGCTCAACTTCTGGTATAGTTTTAATTTGCTTTGTCCATTTTTCTTCTAATCCATTGTCTGTGATTTCTAGCTGCTCTAGAATTGTTTTGTCTATCTCTCCAGTTACAGTTAATGGTAAAGTTGAGATGGGAACGATCGCCTTTGGAATTGCTTCTTTTGGCAGAATTGTTTCTAAATTAGGCAACAATAGTTCCCTTGTAAATTTACCTACTGGAACTACATAAGCTACTAATTCTAGTTGGAAATCTTCTGTTTTCCGTTCTATTAGCACACAATCTTCTACCAGATCACTCGATTGGATAGCTTGGGCTATTTCTTGATATTTCATTTTTGTTTGATTGGAATAGGTAAAAGATTGACTACAGTAATTATCTATCTGCATTAGCTAAATCTCCTTTAAATCTTGTTAAAGATTTATATACATTTAGTTTTAGGGTTGATATCAACAAGGACTATTGTGCGAACATATAAATTTTCCTTTATCATACCTTTCTTATCATTAATTGTTACTCATTTGGGTGAATTAGTCAACACAAGTGTAGAAAAATTATTTTTCTATTTTGAAATACTTTTTAACAAATCTCTATTAAATGTTGCATATAACAACTCCTATGCTGATAAGATATAGAGTTTTTGAAGTGAGGAAACAGGCAATAGGAAATTAATCTTGAGTGTACCTGAGAATTTGCAAAAATGCTGTATTTACTCTGCTTGATAGCCGATAAGTTACATATCCATTGATTTGGTAAGCGATTTATACTTTTCATTTGATGCACCTGAAATTTTGCACAAAAATTGCTCTTAAGAGTTTAATATCTATACTCTTAACCACTTCAATACTTTAGGATCTTTATTATAGTAATATGTCACTCCATTTTTAGTTGTTACAGTTTTTTGTTGACTTGCCATACTTCTAATGCTACTTATTTGATAATCTGTTAATTGCTGCAATTCCTTATGAGACAATCCTACAATAGGAGTTGTTTCTGATGAAATAGGAAGATTTTGGGCAACTTGAACCGAAATATCTGCTGCTATTTCGATTGATTCTTCTAGGAGATTTTGGACGGTAGTCTGAGCAGAAATAGCGATCGCATCTTGAGGATTTTCTGGAGGAATCACAGCTTTTTGCCGCTGATAATCAGACACTGGAAGGAGTCGCCAATGAGAATTTTCTGTCAACTCCAAAATCCAACTATGATAATTAAACAGACTCTCTCGATGTCCGACACTAATAAAAGTTGTGTTAGTTGCTTGTAGTTGGTGATATAAATTGCCTTCATTCGTCAAATCAAGGGCACTGGTAGCTTCGTCTAATATCGTAAAGTTAGGACGATTCACTAGTAGTCGTGCAAAAGCAAGTCGTTGTTGTTCTCCCAGAGATAAAATATTTTCCCAAGGAAGCTCACTATCCAGACTTTCGATTCGTGGCAGTAAATTTTGCAAATTAACTTGTTCTAGAATTGCTTCCAGTTCTCGATCGCTAATTTGCCCAGTAGTGTGGGGATAAAGTAATTGCTCGCGCAAAGTTCCCAAAATGATATAAGGACGTTGGGGCAAAAATAACATCTCTTCTAGAGGAGGTCGGACTAAACGACCAGTTCCAGCGTTCCATAGACCTGCGATCGCACGCAATAGAGAACTTTTCCCTCGACCACTTGGCCCAACGATTAATAAACCTTCTCCTGGTTGTACCGAGAGTGATAACTTATCAACAATAACTTGTTCGTAGTCAGGCGTTTGTAAAGTAACATTTTCAAAAGCCAAACGGTTATCTTCAATTGTTTTGATAGTAGTTGCATTCTCCGGCTGTTTACTCACAACTTCCAACGCCTCAGAAAATTCTGAAAATCGCTCAATATAACTGGAAAGTCGTCCTGAAGTAGCAAATTCAGCAATCAATTCTGCCATAGCAGTGGCAAATAAATTACAAGCTAAACTAGCTTGACCAACCTCTCCAAAATCAATTTCGCCTCTAAGATGGAAAGGCCCAAATACTACAAATGGGAAAATTTGGATAACTGCTTGATATCCTCTATTAAAAATATCCTGCCCCCTTTCCCAATTAATCTTACGTTTAGTAGTTTGAATAATATTCTTGAATCTTCGTTGTACTATGCCTGCTTCTTGGTCTTCTCCCTGAAAAAAAGCTATTGATTCAGAATGATTGCGAATATGATTTAGACTGTAATTATAATCCGCTTCAAATTCCAGTTCTTCTTGATTAATCTTACTCAATTCTTGAGCTAAGTAAACAGCAATTAAATTGCCAATTACGGTGTAAACGACTAATACAATTGCTGCCAATCGTGACAGAGACCAAAGAATCACTAAAAAAACAGTCATTTCTAGCACTTTTTCTAAAAAAGTAGCTGAAAAACTTAGAACATTTTTAGTAAGAGGCGAAAGTTCTTGCGATATTCGTTGGTCTGGATTATCAATATCAGATTTAAAGTTAATTCTATAATAAGCACGATTGCTCAAATATTTAGTTATAATATAATTATTTAACCATTGATACCAATCAAGAGCAATTTGTTTTCTAATAAACCTAGAAAAGCCTAGTAATAATGTTACACATAACAAGGCAACACCAAAAAGCAATAATGTATCTACAAATTTAGTAAAATCTTTTTCATTAATAATGATATCAACCAAATAACGACCAACGAAGCTATTAAAAGCAGTCACACCAACCAGCATAATAATTAATAATATTAGGAGAAGGAGCATTGCCCAGGAACGCATTACGTCTGAAAATGCTCTTCCCCCTGCCTGGGTTGGATACCAGTAAGGTGCGACGATCGCTCTGACATTCTCCCAGAATTTTGTAGAATTTGAAGCCGCATCACTGGCTGAGTTTTTATCAAGAGAAATTGGAGATTGCATCTTTATGTCTAGTTAAAAATTTTAAATTGGGAATGGGGAAGCGCACAATGGAGAAAAGGTCTGACTTTGATATCCGCTACCTTAGCTATTCTTGAGGACATGATACTTTTCCTATAGAATGTTTTGCCAAATTTAATTTTTGATCAGTTTAGTGAATTAGTCAATACAAAGTAGAAGAATTAAATTTTTCTGCTATGCTAATACCTTACTACTAAAGCAAGGGGGCTTTAGACTTCAAGACTTGTAATTGAGTGGCTAATATTTTTACGTTGGGTTCATAAAGCATTCGACCATGATTTCCTGGTATACATATAACCTTGACAAGCTTCTGAGTGTATGCTTGCCATCCCCAGTCGGGTAAATTGTAGTCGGAAATAGCTTGCAATTCTTGTAAAACAATATCATGAATTTCTTGAGCGCGGAATAAGACAATGGGGGCAGAAATTGAATGAGTAGGGCGATAATTTGCGTAATTGAGAGTCAGGGCTTTCATAACTTTCATATTAGTTTTGAGTAGATCGAGGCTGGAATGTTCTGGTAAAATATTATTTTGATATAGATACTCTGCCGCTAGATTCCACCGAGTTCGATCGTCCGGTTGACTTAACAAATCATCGTAGCTCAGTTCTAAATTAACTGCTTTTAAAGCTTTAATTCTTTGAATTAATTGCCAAATCCAATCAATTTCTTTTTTGTTAGTAAAATACTCAGGATAAACAACCAATCCAGCGTCAAAAATAGCTAGTAAATCTACTTTTTCTCCTTGTTGTTCCAGTTGGGAAGCCATTTCAAAAGCCACAGCACAACCAGAAGAATATCCTGCTAGTACGTAAGGGCTTTGAGGTTGTTTTTGGCGTAATAAATTAATTAGTTGACTTGCGTGGTCTTCTACTGATTTAGGAAGAGGGCTAAGTCCGTCTCTTCCCGGTGTTTCGAGTCCATAAACGGGGTGTTCAATTCCTAAATTGATTGCTAAATCTCGAAAATAGAAACTATGTCCGTTTGCACCAGGAAGACAAAATAGAGGGGTTGCTTTTCCTAAAGGTTGAAGTGAAAGTAAATCGGGGTGTACTTGTGGTAATTTAGTATTACCAATTTCTTGTGCTAGTTGAGCAATTGTCGGATTTTGAAATAAAGTACTTAAAGAAACTTGTTGCTCAAAAACTTGTTGAATATTATTAAGCAATTTCATCGCTAATAAAGAATGACCACCTAAGTCGAAAAAGTTATCATAAATGCCAATTTCTTGAGGTTCGAGTATGGCAGACCATATTTGTATTAATTGTTTTTCGATTTCATTGCGTGGATCTGCACATCCACCTTTGTTCAATATATTGGGAGTGGGTAAGGCTTTGCGATCGACTTTGCCATTAGCAGTTAAAGGAAACTTTTCAAGTACAATGATTTGAGCAGGTATCATGTAATTGGGTGAGCAGGATTTGAGGTGATTTTTTAATTCATAAGAAGAAGCATCATTACTTCTAGTTATATATGCAATTAAACTCTCATTGTTTTCAGTTTTATATAAAGTAACAACGGCTTCTTTTACTGATGGATGTTGTAACAAAATTGCCTCTATTTCACCCAGTTCAATCCGAAAACCTCTAAGTTTAATTTGGTCGTCAATGCGTCCTAAATACTCCAAATTGCCCTTATCATTCCATCTAGCTAAATCGCCTGTTTTATAAATTCGCTCAGTTTTTCCAAATAACTCAACTTGCAAAAATTTAGCGGCAGTTAATTCGGGACGATGTAAATAACCTCTAGCTAAACTCACTCCAGCAATACACAATTCTCCGGGTATTCCAGGGGGTAGCGGTTGATTTTGTGCATCTAAAATATAAATGCGGATATTTGGAAAAGGTTTACCAATCGGGGGTTTTTTGCCATTAGTTTGACAAGGAGCTACTACCACACAAATTGTAGTTTCTGTTGGTCCATAACCATTGTAAAATTGTCTTCCATCTGCCCATTTTGTGACTAATTCCGCCGAGCAAACTTCGCCACCGACTACAATACTTTGCAAATCAGGTAAAGCAGTTTGAGGTAATACAGATAAAATTGAAGGAGGAATAATAATATGGGAAATTTTGCTTTTTGCTATGAAGTTAAGCAAGCTTTGACTGTGTAATAAAGTTTCTTTTTTGCTCAGGTATAAACAAGCTCCGGTAATGAGAGTAGGGGCGATTTCACCCAGAGACATATCAAAACTAAGAGATGCTAGTTGTAAGCAACGGCTGTGGGATTGTAGTTGAAAATTATGCGCCCATGCTAAAACAAAATTAGTCAATCCCCGATGTTCGATCGCTACTCCTTTTGGTTGTCCAGTCGAACCAGAAGTATAAATTAGATAAGCTAAATTTTCCGGTTTACTTCGAGTTGGGGGGTTTGTTATTGATTGGAAATCAAATGTTTCTGGTTCTAAACAAATAACTTTACAGGATTTTTTTAAAGTGTTTAATGGTAATTTATCTTTGATATAACTTTGAGTTAGCAATAATGATGTTGCCGAATCTTCGAGCATAAATTGAATGCGTTCTTGCGGATAGTCGGGATCGATCGGCAAATAAGCACCACCTGATTTTAAAATAGCCAATATGCCAATAATCATCTCAAAAGAACGTTCAACACAGATAGCAATTAAGGTGTCGGGCTGAATTTGGTGATGATTGATTAGATAATGAGCGACTTGGTTGGCTTTTTGATTGAGTTGTTGATAAGTTAGGCTTTGAGATTCAAATACTAAAGCGATTCGATCGGGATTTTGTTCAACTTGTTGTTCAAATAGGTCAACAAAAGTTTGATTGAGGGGGTAATTGGTTTGAGTTTGATTCCAGTGTTGTAGTTGTAGCAGTTCGGATGCTGTGATAAAAGATAGTGTATTTATTGGTTGGTGGGGGCGATCGATAATTCCTTGAAGTAAAATCACAAAATGTTCTGCAATTCGTTGTATGGTGCTACTCTCAAAAAGGTCGGTAGCATATTCCCAAGAACAATTTAACTGGCGATCGGATTCGCTGGCTATTAATGCTAAATCGAACTTAGCAAATGGATAACTTAATCCCAGCCATTGAATTTCTAACCCTGGCAAATTTAGGTCGGGACTTTCATTATTTTCTAGGGTAAACATCACTTGAAATAATGGATGATGACTCGTACTGCGTTCTGGTTGTAACTTTTCTACCAAAACTTCAAAGGGGATATCTTGATGAGCATAAGCATCTAAACAATTTTGGCGAATTTGTTGGAGAAATTCGATAAAAGTTTGCTCAGGTTTGATTTGACTACGCAATACTAATGTGTTGACAAAAAAACCGATTAATGATTCAGTTTGGCTATGGGTACGGTTAGCAATGGGAGAACCAATACAAAGATCGTTTTGGCGACTATAACGAGAAAGTAGAATACTTAAAGCTGCCAATAAAATCATAAATAGACTTACTCCTTGTTGCTGACAGAATGTTTTAATGGCAGCAGTTAATTGAGAATTTAGAGTATATGAATAGCGGTTTCCTTTGTAAGTTTGTAATGCGGGACGGGGATAATCAGTAGGTAATTCCAGTAAAGGTGGAGCATGATTAAGTTGCTGTTTCCAATAGTTAATTTGGCTTTCTAATACTTCCCCTTGTAACCAGTTTCTTTGCCAGGTTGCATAATCGCTATATTCAATAGTTAGAGGAGGCAGATTTGGGGTTTGATTTTGGGCGAAGGCAATATAAGCTTGGCGTAATTCTTTAACAAATATTCCCATTGACCAACCATCACTGATAATATGGTGCATATTAATTAGCAACAGATATTTTTGCTCTTTTAATTGCAACAGTTCCGCTTTAAATAAAGGGCCAATATTTAAGTTAAATGGTTCTTGAACGTAACTATTAATTAACTGCTTGACATTGGGAGAGTGAGGATTTTCATCAAGATTTTGGCAGTCTAGTATGTTGAGAATTTCGATTTCTTCTAAATTTCGGATTGCGACTTGAGGTTGTCCTGCTATTGTAGGAAAGTATATCCTTAAACTGGTATGACGGTTAAGCAGATAGGCGAAACTAGAGTGCAAGGCATTAATATTAAGGTTGCCTTTTAATTGTAGAGCGATCGGCATATTGTAACTAGCTGATAACTCTTGAAATTGCGCTAACAGCCAGAGGCGTTGTTGAGCAAAAGAAAGAATTTTTGGTGCATCATCTGATAATTTAGGAATTGCCTCTGCCATAGTATTTTCAACTTTGGCAGCCTTTAAGAAGGCTAATATATCTGCTTTGTGGCTTTGAATTTCCTGCTTAAGTTCAGAAGTAAGGGCATTTTTACTGGTTCGGATTCGTAATTTATCATCTTCAGCCCAAATTTTGCAACCCAGGTTTTGTAAACTAAGCATCAAAGAAATTACTTGCTCTTTTTGTGTCATAGTTCTATTTCCTCTTCATCGGAGTTTAAAGGTTGGATATCTGCGGAGGAATAATTCATCCATAAACAGGTATCGATATAATTTGCTAATTCATTTAGTGTGGGTAATTCAAACAGTTTTCGCAGAGGTATTTCTACTTTGAATTTGTCACGGATACGAGAACATAGTTGAGTGCCTAATAAAGAATGTCCTCCTAATTTGAAGAAGTTGTCTTCACGGGCAATTAATTCATATTTCAGCAACTTTGTCCAGATTTCTGCAAGCAATTTTTCTGTTGATGTTACAGGTAATTCAATGTTTTTTGTTGTTAATGTTGTGCCTGGTTTTGGTAAAGCTTTGCGATCGATTTTTCCGTTTGGGGTGAGTGGGAGTTTTTCTAAAGCAATGAAATGATTAGGGATCGTATATTCTGGGAGAGTTTTACTGAGAAAACTTCGCCATTCATCTAATAATCCTGGATCGATTTCTGCGGTGCGATAGTGTAAAGGTTGATTGGCGTAATGTTGCCAAGGTTTCGATCGCAAATTATGTTCTTGAGTGAATCTTGGTATTCTAGTTTGTTCAGCATTATTCCTTTGAAAAACAACATCGTAACTAGAAAAATCTGTTGAGTTATATTGGACAAAAGGTGTATAAGATAATTCCCTGACTAAAGTTCGGAATGCTTCAGGTTCTATTCCTAATTTAGCGTGATAAATTGCCATTTTTAAATCCGAAACATTGCTCTCTAATTGATTAATTTTTTCTAACAGTATCATCTCTGAAGTTAGTCGAGCATTGGGGATATTTCTAATACCTAGCAAATCTGATTTTTGTGTTGTGAGAAGTTGCTCAATTTTTTCCAAGTTCAATTCTTCACTTTCCCAGTCTAACCATTCTGGAGTTACGAAAGAATTATTTATTTGGTCTAGATGTAAAACTACATCATAGCGAAACCGACTCATTTCTGTGTGAGTATAACCACGTTTTAATTGAATTTCTACTTGACTAATTCGCGGAAATTTGTGTTTTATGGTAATAAAGAAATCGGGGTCAATTAGTAATTCACCTTCGTTACAAATACTTTGTTGAATTCGTTGACGCAATTCTTTAATTGATAAGTTGTCTTCGGCACGATAAAATTCAACTGCGGTGTGAAAAGCTGCTAATAAATTGAGGTTTCGCACATCTCCTATAAAAATTGCTCCTTGATTTTTTACTGCTGCGATCGCCCCTTCCAGTACCGACAAAAAGTAATCCAATGAGGGAAAATATTGGATAACAGAATTCATAATTACCAAGTCATAAGCACCGATTTCAATGCCATCAAATTGGTTAGCAGCACAGGTTTTTAAAGTGACTTTTTCCTGAAGAGATTGTTGTTTGAGATGTTTTTCAATGTACTGCAATGCTTCCGATGAGAAATCTGTACCTAGATAATGTTGACAATGGGGCGCAATTTTAAACAATAACATTCCCGTTCCACAACCTATTTCCCAAACTCGAATCGGTTTAAGTTCTAGAATTTGCTCAACTGTTGTATCTCGCCATTCTTGCATTGCTGATTTGGGATAAGGTTCTCCTGTGTATCGATCGTTCCAACCTGCTAGATTGAGTGTAGGATCTTCTGAGGAATTAGAGTTAAGATAAGCATCGGTAAATACTTGTTGCCAGAGTTCTACTTGTTGATTTTGCAGGTCATCATTTTTGGTTGAGGTGGGGACAATATACGCTACTAAACTTCGATCGAATTCGATGTCTTCTCTGACAATAACGACAGCTTCTTGAATCGTTGGATGTTCGATTAATAATGTTTCAATTTCGCCTAATTCAATCCGAAAACCACGCAGCTTGATTTGCCGATCGATCCGACCTAAATACTGTAAATTCCCATCAGGTAGCCAACGGGCTAAATCACCTGTTTTATAAATTCGTTCAGTTTGATTGAATAGGTTGAGATGAATGAATTTTTCCGCAGTAAGTTCGGGGTGATTTAAATAATTTTGAGCCAATCCTTTACCTGCAATACAAAGTTCCCCAGGAATACCAGGAGGAAGGAGTTGATTATGTTTATCTAGAATGTAAATGCGGGTATTGGCGATCGCTTTTCCGATCGTTGGTTCATGTTGGGCATTTTTAGCAACTTTCGTAAAAGTTGAGTAAGTTGTATCTTCAGAAGGGCCATAAAGATTATAAATTTCTGTTACTGATGTGGCTTGATATAATGACTGTACCAAACTATTTCTTAATGCTTCTCCTGCTAAATTAATCACTTTCACGCTGGGGGGAATTACATTCATATTCAACAATTCCGCTGCTGCACTCGGTACTGTATTAATCAAGGTAATTGGGACAATACTTTTTTGTGCTTGCTCAATATAAAGTGCATTTTCTACTACTATTACACTACCGCCTTGAGTGAGAGGAACAAAAATTTCAAAAATTGAAAGGTCAAAACAAATTGAGGTTGATGCTAAAACACCTGCAAGTTGTTCTGTACTGAAGATTGAGTGTGCCCACTTGATTAAAACTACTGGGCTATAATGGGCAATGGCAACGCCTTTAGGTCGTCCTGTGGAACCAGAAGTATAAATTACATAAGCTAAATCATTAGGTTTACTTTGAGGAATTAGGTTTTCTGTTGCTAGATTCGTCCATATTTCTTGTTCCCAAAATACTACTTGACAGTTATTTTGCAGTTTTTCTAAGGGCAGTTTCTTTTTAATATTGCTGGTTGTTAGTAGTAAAGAAGCATTACTATCTTCGAGCATTAATTGAATGCGTTCTTGGGGATAATTGGGATCGATCGCTACATAAGCTCCACCAGCTTTGAGAATAGCGAATATCCCGATAACCATTTCTAGCGATCGTTCGATACAAATTGCCATCAATGAATTATTCGGCAATTTTTTCTCTTCTTTTATTGCTAACAAATGATAAGTTAACTGATTAGCCTTTTGGTTTAATTCTTCATAACTTAAGGTTTTGTTTTCAAACACTAGAGCAATTCGATCGGGGGTTTTCGCTACCTGTTGTTCAAACAGAGTTATTAATGTTTGGTCTTGAGGATAATCAATATTTGTTTGATTCCAAAGTTGTAGCTGTTTGATTTCTACGGTGGTAATTAAAGGTAGCGTACTGATTGATTGTTGGGGATTTTGAGTAATTGCTTCTAGCAATATTTCCAAGTGTCCTGCCATCCGTTGAATTGTTGTCGGCGCGAATAAATCTGTCGCATATTCCCACATACAATGCAGTTGATTATCCCTTTCAGAAACATCCAAGGTTAAATCAAACTTGGTAAATGGATAATCTTGCTCCAAATATTTAATATCAAGTTCTGGTAATTTAACTTTTATCCCTGCACTTTCCATATTTTGCAAAACTATCATTACCTGGAACAAAGGGTTATAACTAAGACTGCGTTCCGGGTGCAATTGTTCTACCAAATATTCAAAGGGAATATCTTGATGGGAGTATGCTTCTAAACAAGTTTGGCGGGTTTTTTGGAGTAATTCAATAAAGTTTTGTTCTGGCTTAATTTGACTCCGCAAAACTAATGTATTAACGAAAAATCCAATTAATCCTTCGGTGTGACTGTGGGTGCGATTGGCGATCGCAGAACCAACACATAAATCTTCTTGACGGCTATAACGAGATAGTAAAATATTGAAAGCCGTCAACAGAGTCATAAACAAACTAACTCCCTGTTTTTGACTCAAAAGTTTTAGTTTTTCAGTCAACTCCCCACTCAAACTATATTCTTCGCGTCCACCTTGATAACTTTGTTGTGCTGGACGAGGATAATCAGTAGGTAAATCAAGTAATTGAGGCGCATCTTTTAGCTGTTGTTTCCAATAGTTTTTTTGAGTTTCTAAAATCTCTCCTTGTAGCCAATTACGCTGCCAAGCTGCATAATCAGTATATTGAATTGGTAATGGTGAGAAATTGGGAAGATTCCCGCTGGCAAAAGCAGAATAAGCTTGTTCCCATTCCCGTTTAAATACTCCCATTGACCAACCATCACTAATAATATGGTGCATATTAATAAGCAGCACATTTTTCTGTTTGCCTAGTTGTAATAATTTGATTTTTAACAGTGGCCCAACATTTAAATCAAATGGTTCTGCTGCATGAATGTCTGCTAAGTTTTGGACGGTTTCTGCTTGAATTTGGGGAGGGAGTTCTTGCAGATTGACGATCGCTAAAACTTCTATCTGTTCAGGATTTTTAATAATTACTTGCGCCTCTCCTTCAATCACTGGGAAACAAGTGCGGAGAATTTCATGGCGTTTAATCAAATAAGCAAAACTGGCACGCAAGGCTTCTATATTCAAATTACCATTAAGTGAGTAAGCTGTTGATATATTATAGTTACCCCAAGTTCCTGAACCTTCTAATTGCGCTAAAAACCAAAGCCTTGATTGAGCAAATGATAATGTTTTGGGTTCATTTTCTGGCTGAGGTGCGATCGGAGGTAAGGTGACACCTAAAGCAGCTCGATCGATTTCTATTGCTAACTCAAATAAAATGCTATACTCAAATACCTTGCGTACAGATATTTCTACTCCAAAACTATCACGAATTCTAGTAATTAATTGAGTAGCTAACAGAGAATGTCCGCCAAGTTCAAAGAAATTGTCTCGACGACTAACATATTTAACTTTTAAAAGAGCTTGCCATAAACTAGCCAGTAGTTCTTCTGTGGGAGTTATTGGCATTTCCCAGTTAATTGCAGCATTTATGTCTGGTGTTGGTAGGGATTTGCGATCGAGCTTACCATTAGGAGTAATTGGTAATTTATCCAATAGGATTATCTGCGCTGGAACCATATAATTTGGTAATAGCGTTTTTAAGTATTCCTTAAGTTGATTACCTAAATTGCTGGATTTCTCCGCTGTTGTGATATATGCCACTAACCGAGGATTATCATCAGCTTCGTAGAGAATGACAACGGCTTCTTTAACCCATTTATTTTGTAATAAAGTTGCTTCAATTTCACCAATTTCTACTCTAAATCCTCTGAGTTTAATTTGGTCGTCAATGCGTCCAAGATACTCAATATTTCCTTGGAAATTCCATTTGGCTAAGTCACCAGTTTTGTAAATTCGCTCACTTTTACCAAACAAATCAACTTCAATAAATTTTTCTTTGGTTAAGTCAGGACGATGTAAATAACCTCTGGATAATCCAATTCCTGCAATACATAATTCTCCGGGAATTCCCGGAGGTAAAAGTTGATTTTGGGCATCTAAAATATAAATTCGGTTATTAGCTATTGGTTTACCAATGTCGGGTTTTTTCCCATTCGGGTTACATTCGGCTATACTCACTGTAACCGTTGATTCTGTCGGTCCATAGCAATTAAAAAACCGTCGTTCTTTTGCCCATTGCGTTACTATTTCTGCTGGACAAACTTCGCCGCCAACGATTATGTTTTGTAGGTCTGGTAGTGAAGCTTGAGGTAAGATAGATAAGGTGGAAGGAGGTAGAGCTATATGAGAAATTTGGCGATCGCGCAACAAATTAACCAAGCTTTGACTAGGTAATAAAGTTTCTGATTTAGCTAGATACAAAGTAGCACCTGCGGATAAAGCAGTGGCAATTTCGCCAATTGATAAATCGAAACTAAAAGCACCAAATTGCAGCCAACGAGTTTCCGGTTTAATTTGAAAAGTTTCCGCCCAAGTTAAGATTAAATTCACCAAGGCGCGGTGTTCAATCATCACTCCTTTGGGTTGTCCTGTGGAACCAGAAGTATAAATTAGATATGCTAAATTTTCTGGTTTAGTTTGTGGTAGAAGATTTTCTGTTGATTCGTCAGCGAAAGTTCCAGATTCTAAATAAATAACTTGGCAAGTACTTTTTATTGGTAATTTATCTTTGATAGAACTTTGAGTTAGTAATACTGATGTCCCCGAATCTTCGAGCATGAATTGAATGCGTTCTTGGGGATATTTTGGGTCAATTGGCACATAACAGCCACCTGCTTTTAAGATAGCCAATATGCCAATAATCATCTCGAAAGAACGTTCTACACAAATACTAATTAAAGTTTCAGATTTAATGTGGTGATTATGAATTAGATAATGAGCAATTTGGTTAACTTTTTGATTGAGTTGTTGATAAGTTAGGCTTTGGGATTCAAATACTAAAGCGATTCGATCGGGATTTTTTGCAACTTGTTGTTCAAATAGGTCAACGAATGTTTGATTCAAGCAATAATTAGTATCTGTTTGATTCCAGTCTCGTAATTGCTGAATTTCATTTTTTGTGAGTAATGGTAGGCTATTGATCGGTTGTTGAGGGCGATCGACAATTGCTTCCAGCAACACAGTAAAATGTTGAGTCATTCGTTGAATGGTGTTCTGGTCAAACAAATCAGTAGCATATTCCCATTCCCCGATTAATTCTTGGGAAGTTTCCCGAAAAATTAGCGATAAATCAAACAGAGTAGTTGTATTTTCCCACTTAAAAGTAGTAACAGTTAATCCATTGATTTCTAGATTTTCGTTAGTTTCATTTTGCAAACCAAATGCTACTTGAAATAAGGGATGATGAGCAAGCGATCGCTCTAATCCCAGTTCATCCACTAATTTTTCAAAGGGCAAATCTTGATGGTCGTAAGCATCTAAACTTACTCGTTTTACTCTAGCAAGTAATTCTAAGAAAGTGGGATTTCCTTGTAAGTTAATTCGCAAGGCTAAACTATTGACAAAAAAGCCAATTAACCCTTCAATTTCTTTACGGTTGCGATTAGCGATCGCAGAGCCCAAAACAATATCTTCTTGTCTGCTATAACGCGAAAGTAAAATCGTAAATGCTGTCAACAAAGTCATAAACAGCGTTGTTCCTGACTCTTGACTCAAATGCTTTAACTTTTGGGTTAAATTGCGATCGAGCCGCAAAAATTCGCTCCCTCCCCGAAAAGATTGCACTGAAGGGCGCGATCGATCTGTTGGCAATTCTAACAAAGGCGGAACATCAGCTAATTGTTGTTGCCAATAATTAAGTTGAGTTTGCAGTATTTTTCCTTGTAACCATTCTCTTTGCCAATGAGCAAAATCTGCATATTGCAGCGATAATGGGGGTAATGGAGAAAGTTTTCCATCGCTAAAAGCAGCATAAAGACTAAACAATTCTCGTCGGAATATTTCCATTGACCAACCATCAAAAATTATATGATGGATAACAATCAATAGTAGATGAAAATTATCAGACAATTGCAACAATTTTACCCGTAACAAAGGAGAATTTGATAAATCAAAAGGTCTTTGGAATTCTTCTATTGCTAAGTGTTGAGCTTTCTTTAATTGCTCTGTTTCTGTCAAATCTCGCCAGTCTAGCACCTGTATTGACAGTTGTACGCTAGAGTGAATTACTTGGATTGGCGAACCATCAATAACTGAAAATGTAGTGCGTAAAACTTCATGCCTTTGGACAATTTCTCTAATAGATTTTTCTAAAACAGATATCTTAAGATCGCCCGTAATTTGCCAAAAAATAGGAACATTATAGGGACAATTATCTGCTTCTAATTTATCAATAAACCATAATCTTTGTTGAGCAAAAGAAAGAGGAATCGGCTGTTTTCGAGAAACCTGTCTTAGGGATGAATTTTGTTGAAAATCATTTTTCCGAGATAATTCTTGTTGCTCTTTGAGCTTTTGCAGAACTAATGCACGTTTTTCAGGAGAAAGATTTTCCAGACGTTTGAATAAGTTAGTCATAATATCATTCAGAGAAACGCCAATTTTAATGATTTAATCATCATTTTATTGTGAATATCAACCTTTACAAATATCTTTAATTAAGTCAAAAAAGATATTTGTAAAGGTTGGCTTACTAATCACTCAGAAGCAAGTAAATGTGGAATCACAGATTTAAGATTCTCCGGGCGATACTCTAAGCAAGCTTTCAGTCGTTTTACAACACTACTATGAACTGCAATTCGTAATGAATTTGTCGATCGCCATCCCTCTCCTCTTAACAGATAAACTCCCTCGACGGTATTATCAAAATAAGTTGTTGGATCTGGTTTAATCTGAAAATCTTCGCTGTCATTTTCAGTTGAATAAAATTCCAACCCTAAATTTTGTGCCTTCTGGAGCATCCATTGCAGTGCATAATCTGATAATCCTCGATAATTTTTATTCCCTCCACCAACACAACTATGTTCACCAACAAACCACACTTCCTCTACTACTTGATTAGGATTTTTTTCATTTTTCTTTAGAGGAGTCGAAGGAAAAACTTTGCGTTTTTCATCAATAGCTACAGCATGGAAACCATTTTCCACAATTGGGCTTAGGGTAGCATCATAAAATTGATAATTGATATTCCAGATTCTCTCAATGGCTGGCAAAGGTAGTACATCAGGAATGCCTAATGTTCCCACTGTTTCCCAGCAGCCTAACATTTTGATGGAGATGTTATTCTCTAAATCAGTTGCTCCCTGAGAAACTTTTTTAGAGTTTTCTTGACGGAATTCTTGAGCTTCTAGAGAATCATGAACGATTTTACTATCTCGATAAAGCTCATAAGCTTTTCTAATTTCTTGAATCTTGGAACGTCTTAATAAACCACATTTGTAAATCATCCCCGCTAAACAACGAACAATATAAGCTCCGCGACTAAAACCAAATAGATAAATTTCATCCTGACTGTCTGGATCGTAGTTCATACATAGAAATCGGTAGGCATCTTGAATAAGCCGATCGATTCCCCACCTAAAAGCGCTATCACCAAAGCGATCGATCAAATCAGGTAGATTACCATCTTCTCTACTAAATCCCGATGAATAGAATACTAATTGTGGCGTTTGATCGTCAGCTGTATATTTAACCAACCGGGCTAATTTTAGTACATTTGTAGGATAAGCACTCGTTAGTTCATGCCAAGTTCCATCACAACAAACTACTAAGCGTTTTTTCTTCCCCACAACAACTGGCGACTGGGGAGTTTGTTCATTCTCATTAACTGCAATAGTTGGTTGTTCAGTTTCTCCTGTAGTGGCTGATTCTGGAGCAATAATTATTTGTTCAATCCCTTCTGGAAAAGATGATTCGATCGCCGTTGTAATTTGTTCAATTCCTCCCGCCATATCAATTCCTACAGCAAGAGAAGATGATTCGATCGCTGTAATTATTTGTTCAATTCCTTGCTCTGTAGATGATGTTTCTATTGTCGTAATTGGTTGTTCAATTCCTTCCATTGTAGATGATGTTTCAATAGTAATTGTTTGTTCAGATTCACCAGTAAATGATGTTTCTATTGTCGTAATTGGTTGTTCAATTCCTTCCATTGCAGATGATGTTTCAATAGTAATTGGTTGTTCAGATTCACCAGTAGATGATGTTTCTATTGCCGTCATTGGTTGTTCAATTCCTTCCGTTGTAGATGATGTTTCAATAGTAATTGTTTGTTCAGATTCGCCAGTAGATGATGTTTCTATTGTCGTAATTGGTTGTTCATTTTCTTCGATAAAAGATGATTCCGTTGCATCTTCTTCAGTAACTTCAGTTAAATTTTCATCTTCGGTTACTAGTTGATCTTCTTGTTGGTTTTTGGTTTTTTTCTTTCTGATAGACATTGCTTTTTTACTCCAAGTAGCTCTGTAAATTATAGCGTTAATTGAGAACCTTTCCAGTAGTTAGAGTACTTTACTAAAGAACCAATAACAAATTCTTTAATGCCAGTTAAAGATTTGTTTTTTTCTCACTTTTATTACGGTAAATATACATTTGTCTTTGGTCTATCCAGAACTTAATTGTTGTTTTACTTCCCGATCTGATAACTCATTAACCTCCCTTAAAATACGATTTAGTTCATCATCTCCGACCTGTTCAAATTGTCGATCGATTACTATTTGTGATAATTTAGCAATCGTGGGATTTTCAAACAAATAACGCAGAGTAAAATCTATAGAAAATGCTTCTCTTAATCGAGAAATCACTTGTGTAGCTAGTAAAGAATGTCCTCCTAACTCGAAAAAGTTATCGTAAATTCCCACCTTTTCTAATCGCAAAACTTCAGTCCAAATTTGGGCTAATTCAGTTTCAGTAGAATTACGAGGAGCAACAAAATTAACGTCTAAATTTCTTTGGCAAATATCAGGAACAGGTAAAGCGCGACGATTGATTTTATTATTAGAAGTTAGAGGCAATGCTTCCAAAAATACGAAAGTTGCAGGAATCATGTAATCAGGCAACTTTGTCTTGAGAAAGTTTCGCAGACTGCTAACAGTTGGCGCATTATTTTTGGCAACGATATAGGCACTCAAATACTTGTTTCCCGGTTCATCTTCTCGCGCTATAACAACAACTTGTTTGATGTTATTGTGCTGATTTAAAATTCCCTCAATTTCTTCTATTTCTATGCGAAAACCCCGAATTTTTACCTGAGTATCAATTCGCCCTAAAAATTCTAAATTCCCATCAGGAAGACGGCAAACTAAATCTCCAGTTTTGTAAAGTCGATCGCCTTCCAAAAAAGGATTAGCAATAAAATTTTTCCTGGTTAATTCTGGTTGATTCAAGTAACCTCTAGCCACACTCGCGCCACTGACATAAAGTTGTCCCGGAACACCAATGGGAACTCGGTGGAGATATTCATCTAGAAGATAAACTTTCCTGTCGCCAATAGGTTTGCCAATGGGAATTGAATTGACATTTTCGGGAAGTTGTTTAGGAATTGGATAGCAACAAGTAAAAACTGTACATTCTGAAGGGCCGTAAGCATGAATAATTTGCGTTTCTGGTAATAGTTCTAATGCACGAAAAACATGAGGTACAGAAACAGATTCTCCCCCAAACAAAAGCTGTTTAATTCCTAACAACGCTTTCGGTATTGTATCGATTATGTAATTGAATAGGGCTGTAGTTAGAAACAGAGTATTAACATTTTGTTCGCGGATAATTTTGCTTAAATCTTCGGGTGTGGGAATTTTTCCTGGGTAAAGTACACAACGCCCACCGTAAAGTAAAGGAGTCCAAAGTTCTAAGGTAAGTGCATCCCAAGAAATTGATGAGTGTTGCAGCCAAATTTGTTTTGCATCAAGTTGAATGTAATTCACCCCAAACATAAAACCAATGAAGCTACGATGGGGAACTTCCGATCCTTTTGGGTTTCCGGTTGTGCCAGAGGTGTAAATAATATAAGCTAAGTTTTCTGGATTAACTTCTGTGAGTAAATTATCTTGTGTTTGTTGGGCAATTATTTCCCAATCGGAGTCAAGTTTAATTACAGTTTTATCGTTGATTGGGAGTCTATCTTGTAAGTGATTTTGCGTTAACAGGATGGTGATTTGGGCATCTTCCATCATGAATTGTAGTCTTTCTGAAGGAAAAGCTGGATCTAGGGGAATATAGGCTCCTCCTGCTTTGAGAATACTTAATATTCCTATTACCATTAAGAGCGATCGCTCTACACAAATCCCAACTTTTACTTCTGGTTTAACTCCCAATGTTTGCAAATAATGGGCTAATTGATTGGCGCGTTTATTTAATTCTCTATAGGTTAACTGTTGTTCTTCATAAACTAAAGCTATAGCATCTGGACTTTTTTCTACTTGTTCTTCAAATAATTTATGAACACATTTATACTCATATTCAGTTGTAGCAGTACTTTCTGCCTTTACTATTTCTTCTTGTTCAGTTATTGTTAACAAGGAGAATTGAGAAAGGTTTTGTTGAGGATTGGTGGCAATATCTGAGAGTAATTTTTGGAAATGTCCAATCATACGTGCGATCGTATCCGTTGCAAAAAGGCTAGTATCGTAGATAATCCTGCCAGCTAATTCTCTTTCAGGATTAATGACGATCGTTAGCGGATAATTTGTTTGCTCAAAACAACGAAGATTGCTAACTTCTAAAGCTTTTTGACTTTCCGATTTAGAAGTATCGATCGGATAATTCTCAAATACCAAAATACTCTCAAACAGTGGCATTTGCGGAGGAATATCGCTAATGCTTTGAATATCTGCTAAAGAATAATAAGCATACTCTTCTTGTTCAATTTGTTTAGTTTGTAAATCCTTAAGCCAAGGTACTAATTCTACATTTCCAAAAAGTTGAACTCGGACGGGGAGAGTATTAATAAATAGTCCGACCATTGAATCTACTTTGTGAAGTTTAGTTGGGCGACCAGCTACAGTCGCACCAAAAACTAGATCGTTTTCTCCACTGTAGCAAGAGAGCAACAAAGCATAAGCTCCTTGTACTAAAGTATTCAAAGTTAAATGATGCTGTCGAGCCAAATATTGCAGGTTTTCGGTAATTTCTTTAGATAAGGTAAATAGCTGTTCATCATAATTTTGCTGTTCTTCTGGCTTGTCTTCTCTCGATTTTTTATCTACTCTAAAAGGTGTAGGAAATTCAAACCCTTTTAAAGTTTCTTTCCAGAAGGTTTTTGCTTTTTCAATATCTTGTTGTTGTAACCAATAAATGTAGTCTCGATAGGGGCGAGAAGGTGTTAGGGATAAAGATTCACCGCGATAATTAGCTTCATATAAGACAAAAACTTCTTTAAGAATAATCTGCATTGACCAGCCATCAAATAGAATATGATGATGGCTCCAAATAAATTGGTAAGTTTGTTCCTCTAACTGGATTAAAGTGAAGCGCATTAGGGGAACTTCACTTAAATCAAAGGTTTTTTTGCGATCGCTTTTCAGAAAATTCTCTAACCTTTCTTGTTGTTCAGCTTTGGTAAAATTTTGCCAATCGTGACAAATCCAAGACAAATCAATCCATTTATTTACCATTTGTAATGGTTTTTCGATTTCCTCCCAATGAAAGGAAGTTCTTAAAACTGGATGACGAGAAACAACTTGTTGCCAAGCTTCCTGAAAAATCGGTAAATCTAAGTCACCTTTGAGAGTACATAATAGCTGCTCAAAATAGAATTCTGATTCAGGAGAATAGAGACTATGAAACAGCATTCCCTGTTGCATAGGTGACAGTTCATATAAATCTTCAATATTATTCACGATCTCACCTCTTATTATTTTTCTTTTTGTTAAGTTTTGCCATGAATTTGTCAAGTTGTTGTTGATTAAGTCTAGCGGCAGCAAAGTCAGAAGGTGTATAATCTTTGAACTCGGTTGATTGACAGTGAGTAATTAGATTTTTTAATGCTTCCATAAAGCCGGAAGCTAACTCTTCAATGGTGCTTTGTTTATGAACATTCTCACTGTAAGCCCAAGTCATTTCCAAAATTCCGCCCCGAATAAAACCACTAATTCCTAGCAGATGACTACGCTTGTTTAGTAAGCTTTGTTCAGCTTTAAATTCTTTAACCAAACCTAACTCAGCAGATGCTAATAATACTCGATCGAACTGACCAAGATAATTAAAACTCACTTGTGCTTGAGATAGCGCTTCTAATTTTCTGCGGATAGCATCATTTTTGGGCAAATATCGCAATATGCCATAACCAATCCCTCGGTTAGGAATCTGCCGAAGTTTTTCTTTAATTAACTTTAAAGTTTCACCAGGATGGTCGTTGTTTCCTAAGTGTAATCGCACGGGAAATAAGGTGGTAAACCAGCCTACGGTGCGCGATAAATCCACATCTTCAAACAAATCTTCCCGTCCATGACCTTCCAGGTCAATTAACAGAGAACGTTCTCCTGTCCATTGGGCAAAACTTTCCATTAGGGCGGTCAATAACACATCATTAATTTGAGTATTATATTTAGATGGTACATCTTGCAAGAGCGCACGAGTTTGTTCTTCAGTTAAAGAAAATGATACAGCAGAGGTTGAAGCTACAGTGTTGTTTTCTGTGTTTGAAGGATAGTCTAATGGTAATTTTGTAAATGAGAAATTAGACTCATTCAGCCAGTAATCTATTTCTTGTGTTATTGCTTCTGATTGGGCATAAGCTGTTAAGCGATCGCTCCAATATTGCCAAGCAGTTGTTTTCGGTGGTAATTTAATAACTTCACCTCTGCTGATTTGTTTATAAGCAATAGCTAAATCTTCTAACAAAATCCGCCAAGAAACACCATCTACCGCTAAATGATGAATGATGAAAAGTAATAAATTTGGTTGATTCTTACTTAACTGAATTAGTGCTATTTGTGCGATCGATCCTGTTGCCAAATTCAAAAAAGCTTGCAATTCTGCATTTTTAGCTTTAATCGCTGTTTCTTGTGCTTCTGGTGATAAGTGGGATAAATCAATAACACTAAACGGCACTGATTCTTCAACATCCCCATTAATCTGCTGCCAACTTTCACCCTCTGGCACAAACCGCAACCGCAAAGCATCATGATGGACTAACAATTGTTGTACAACTTGCTGCAATAATTCGGGTTTTACATCGGGTGCAACTTCCAATAATACTGACTGATTAAAGTAATTAAATTCGGTTAATTTTTGCTCAAAAAACCAATGCTGAATCGGGGTTAACGCCACCTTTCCTGTCACTAAACCTTGTTGGGCATTAACTTGACGAGTAACACCTGCCACAGCAGCTAATTCTGCGATCGTTTGGTACTGAAATAATTGTTTAGGGGCAATTTGTATCCCCGCTTGTTTAGCACGAGAAATTACCTGAATGCTGAGGATAGAATCGCCACCCAATTCAAAGTAATTATCATGAATCCCCACCTTTTCTATTCTTAAAATTTCCGACCAAATCTCTACTAATTTCTCTTCTATTATGCTACGAGGGGCAACAAAATCATCCTCTTTATGAGAAAAATCGGGGGCTGGTAAAGCACGATAATCAACCTTTTGATTCCCCGTCATTGGCAACTTATCTAACAGCACAAAAGCCGCCGGAATCATATAATTAGGCAATTTCTCTTTCAAGAAAAGGCGCAATTCCTCAATTTTTGGTTGCGGTTTGTGGGGTACAATATAGGCAACAAGGCGCTTTTGTCCGGGTAAGTTGTCTTCACGCGCCACAACAACAGCTTGAAATACCTGCGGATGTTGATTCAAAACTGTTTCGATTTCTCCCAACTCAATCCGAAAACCGCGAATCTTCACTTGATCGTCAACTCGTCCCAGGTATTCTAAACTGCCATCGGTGCGAAATCTGGCTAAATCGCCTGTTTTGTAGAGTTTCGAGGGACTGGGGAGGTTCGACTGGGGACTCGGAAAGTTTTGGGTTTCCCCTGCTTCTCTGCTGGTGACAAAGGGGATAAATTTCTCCTGGGTTAACTCTGGGCGATTTAGATAGCCTCTGGCTAAGGAAGCGCCACCAATGTGCAATTCTCCGGGAACTCCGATCGGCACGGGTTGCAGATATCGATCTAAAATATAAATTTGAACATTAGCGATCGGTCGTCCAATAAAAACAAAAGTATCTGTTGCAGAATTTAAACGCTCTAGAGTGGTGACGACTGTGGCTTCTGTTGGCCCGTAAGTGTTAAATAATAGAGGCGGCTGGGTAAAATGTGCAATACCACTGTGCCAACGCTTCACTTTTTCTAGATGTGCTTCTTCTCCGCCAATAATCACAACTCTGAGAGTTTCAGGAATTGGGGAATCTTGCGGAGTAAGGGCGGGTTTTGTGCTTAATTTTTTTGTTGTGATTGCAGACTGATCTACTAAACTTGCCCCTACTAACTGATGCCAAAAAGCGGTGGGGAGATCCAAAACTGTTAATTGCCATTCTTGACAACAGCGCCAAAATTCATCAATTGAATGCAACATTTCTTCGGTGCGTAACACTAAGGTTGCGCCGACTGCAAGACAGGGAAAAATTTCTTCAATGGATGCGTCAAAGCAGAAGGAGGCAAATTGTAAAATCCTGTCAGATTGGTTAATTTCATATTCTTGAATCGCTGTCATGACAAAATTAATTAGCGATCGATGTTCAATCATTACACCTTTGGGTTTACCTGTGGAACCAGAGGTGTAAATTAAATAAGCGAGGTTGTGCAGTTGAACATTACTAACAGGATTAGCTGTATTTTGTTGAGCAACGATCGACCAATCTTTATCTAAACAAATCGTTATTCCAGTGTAATTTGGTAATTTAGGTTGAAATCTCTCTTGGGTTAAGACAATGTTCAATTGCGTATCTGCAATAATGTCAGTTATTCTTTCTGTGGGATAGGCAGGGTCAAGGGGAATGTATGCACCTCCAGCTTTGAGAATGCCGAGTAACCCAACTATCATTTCTAAGGAACGCTCAACGCAGATGCCAACCAAAGTTTCTGGTTTGACTCCTAAACTTTGCAGATAATGTGCTAATTGGTTGGCGCGATCGCACAATTCACGGTAAGTTAATTGTTGACCCAAATGCCAAACAGCTACAGCATCAGGGGTTTTTTCGACCTGAGCCTCAAACAACTGATGAATACACTGCTTACAGTTATACTCTCTCTCTGTCTGATTCCACGACTGTAATAACTGCTGCTCGATCGCCGTCAGTAGTGGTAATTGATAAATTCGTTGCTCTGGGTTAGCAACAATTGCTTGTAGTAAAGTTTGATACTCCTCTACCATTCTTTGAATTGTGGCTGCATCAAATAGATCGGTGTTGTATTCCCAAATAACGGTGATTCCCTTCTGTTTGTCCTCAGAATTTGGGATCAAAACCACATCCAGATCGAATTTTGTAGATTTGTTGCTCAGAGCGACATTGGGACTGATGTTCAAGCCGGGAAGACTCAAGGAAGGCAGGGGCGTATCATGGAAGCTGAACATCACTTGAAACAAAGGATTATAGCTGAGGTTGCGTACTGGCTTGAGAGCTTCCACTACTTTATCGAAGGGCAAATCTTCGTTGGCAAAGGCTTCTAAGGTACAGGAACGCACGCGATCGAGCAATTCTCGAAAAGTGGGATTGCCTGACAAATCTGTGCGTAAAACTAAGTTATTGACAATCATGCCAACGATCTTTTCTGTCTGGCGCATCCGCCGATTGGCAACTGCTGTCCCTACACACAGATCGTCCTGTCGGCTGTAGCGCTGCATCATTACTAAAAAAGCTGCCAGGGTGGTCATAAATAAGGTGACACCCTCTTGACGACTCAAAACTTGTAACGATTGAGATAAATCGAGCGACAACTCTACCCTAATTTGAGCACCGTTGTAAGTTTGTTGGGTTGGTCTTGGACGATCTAATGGTAATTCCAACAGGGGAGAACTGCCAGATAATTTTTGCTGCCAATAGGCGAGTTGGGCTTGAGCTTCCTGGCTTTTCACCCATTCTCGCTGCATAAGGGCATAGTCCACAAATTGAAATGACAATTCTGGCAAAGGCGAGGGATTACCTAAACTGAAAGCTCGATAAAGTTCTATCAACTCTCCCAAGAAGACATTGTTAAAAGACCAACCATCATGAACTAAATGATGTTCAATGTGGATCAATAAATGTTCTTGCTCGCTTAGCTTCAACAAAGTCCACCTAACTAAAGGTAGTCGATCGATGTTGAAGGGCTTTTGCACTTCTGCATCAAATAGGCGCTGCGCTTGGGTTTCCCGATCGGATTCAGGAATTAATTGCAAGTCTACCACTCGGAAACTGATTGGTGAGGTTGGATGGATCGTTTGAAATAATCGTCCATCTGCTGCCGGAAATGTTGTGCGAAAGATTTCATGCCGTCGCACAATTTCACTGAGACACTTTTGTAACACTGTGACATCAAGTTGCCCTGTGAATCTGAGAGTTGCTTGGGCTTGGTAGGCACTATTTTCTGGGGCGATTTCCTGAATGAAGTAAACTCGCTCTTGGGCAAAGGAGACGGGTAATTTACCTGTTCTCTTAACTGCTGGCATCGCTGAAAACTGCAACTGCGGTTTTAGCTGACTCTGGGTTTCAATCAGTTTGGCAAAACTAGCTACAGTAGGGTTAGCAAAGATGTTTTGAAAGGATAATTTGATAGAGAAATTTTCTTGGATGCGGGAAAGGAGTTGCGCGAATATTAAGGAGTGACCGCCCAGTTGGAAAAAGTTATCATGAATTCCTACTTGCTGAAAACCTAGTAATTCGGCGCAAATACCTGCTAATCTTTCTTCAATTGGGTTACGCGGTGCAACAAAGGTTTCTTCTAGTTCGGCGCTGGTGCGATCGGGAATCGGAAGATTTCGGCGATCGACTTTACCATTAGGTGTCAGGGGCAAAGAATCTAATATTACAAATACCCCCGGCACCATATAGTTGGGCAGCTTTTCTTGCAGAAAGTCTTTTAAAGTATTGACGGTTGTTGGCAGTTTTTGGTCGAGGACAATATAGGCAACAAGGTGTTTATCTCCTGGGCGGTCTTCACGCACTATTACCGCTGCTTGCTGTACGTCTCGATGTTGAATTAACCTGGTTTCGATTTCATCTAATTCTATGCGGAAGCCGCGAATTTTGACTTGGCGATCGACTCGACCGAGAAATTCAATGTTACCCTCTGGTAAGTACCGGGCTAAGTCACCAGTTTTATAAAGTTTTGCGCTGGGAGCAAGTTTTTTAGTTTTCTCCCCTGTTCCCTGTTCACTGTTAATAAACGGATTAGGAATAAATTTTTCTTTAGTTAATTCTGGACGATTCAGGTAGCCCCTGGCTAAACCGTCGCCACCAATATATAGTTCGCCGACAGTGCCAATGGACACGGGTTGCAAATTGTTATCAAGAATATAAATTTGTATGTTAGCGATCGGGCGACCAATTGATACTCTATCGCTAGAGGTAGATTCTCCTACTGTGGCGCAAACTGTTGATTCCGTTGGGCCGTAAGCATTGAAAAAGCGCCGTCCGGTTGACCATTGCGCTATCAGTTTGGGATGGCAAGCTTCTCCGGCAATAATTAAGGTTTGCAAGTTTGGCAATTCTTCTATTGGTAAAGTTGCTAGTACTGTGGGTGGTAGTGTGACGTGAGTTATTGCTTGCTTCCGCAACATTTGCATTAAATCTGCTCCTGGGCGCAATGAATCTTGAGTTCCCAAAGTTAGACTAGCTCCAGAACACAGAGCCATCACAATTTCCGAAACTGAGGCATCAAAGCTGAGGGAGGCAAACTGGAGAATGCGGTTGTGTGGCTGTACGTCAAACAGTTTTATTTGTGCTAGGGCAAGATTACACAGGCTTTGATGTTGAATCATCACGCCTTTGGGTGTTCCGGTTGAGCCTGATGTGTAAATTAGGTAAGCTAGATTCTCTGATGTTACTTGACTGTGAGGATTTTCTTGGCTCTGTTGGTCGATCGATTCCCTGTCAGTATCCAGACAAACTAAGTTTACCCCGCTTTCAGTAAATCGTTCTACTAACTTTTGCTGAGTTAATATCACCTGTGCTTGGGAGTCCGACAACATGAAACTCAGACGTTCTGGCGGATAGGTGGGATCTAAGGGCAGATATGCGCCACCTGCTTTGAGAATTCCCCATAATCCTACAATCATTTCTAGGGAGCGCTCCAGGCAAATTCCGACGAGGACTTCTGCTCCTACACCTAAAGATTGCAAATAATGGGCTATTTTGTTCGATCGCTGGTTCAATTCTTGATAAGTAATTTGTGACTCATTGAAAACAACAGCAATATTGTCTGGGGTTTTTTCTACTTGTGCTGCCAATAACTGATGTATGCACAAGTCTTTGGGGTAATCTGTTCTTGTATTGTTCCACTCCACTAATATTTTATGCTGTTGTCGATCGGTTAAAGTAGAGAGTTTATGAACTGAATCAGTAGAATACATCACCTTTTTTTGCCTAACCTTACTTAGGGAATCTCAATATTTAATATTTGAGCTCTCGTCGATGCGATCGCCTAATTTCATTTGATTTAGCATTGAGATGCTATATTCACTTTACTTACTTATCTGTTAATTAAAGATTCTTCCAAATCTAAAGTTACCAATTTTATATAAAATTGGTAATTTGACTAATTTAATTAAAAACAGGCTACCAACCATTCGCTGGGACAGCACCAAAGAAATATCTATTTCTTTTTCAGGAATTTCCTTCCCTCATTTGAATGTCCCTCATTAGATTGGTAGCCTAGAAACAATTATGACTTGACCCGACACCAACAAAAAGTCATATATTCTCTTGATTATTTGCCAATCCTTTCTTGAGTAAACTTACAGCCACAATGCTAGTAAATTACTCAACTATATCCACTATTCTTGGTTCTGTAGGATCTCTGAAGATTTCTGGGCTGACATGATTTTTGAGCGTGGTTTTTAGCTCATCTTTAATGGGTAGATTGTTAATTTCTTGGATTAGAGAGGTTAAAGATTCATTTTTGCTACGTTCCTTGTAAACTAATTTGAGAACGGCTTCAATTCCATATCCTCCTAAAACGTCTCCTAAAACGCCCAATAAACCCAGTATTCCAATTCCGCCCAGGATACCAAATGGTCCTCCTAATCCTGTTAGGGTGGCTGCAACAACGGCATTACTACCTGCTGCTGATGCTGCCATAATTATAAGAATTACGCCAGGAAGACCCAAGCCAGCAAATTTTTTCCCAATTTCGTCCAATTCGATTTCCATTGTAATTACCTGCAAATTTTTCAATGTGGATTAAAGCCTGACGATCTTCAGGATAGGAAATTAAGAGTATTCTATAACGTCTTAATCTTCAAAATTAAAAAAAATTTACTTTTTTTTAATTTGAGCAAGCTCGTGGCTAATTTTTCATTCTATGCCTGAAGAAGCATTATGGGTAGTAGATTCTTGACCAATCGGAATTGGTAGTTAATAAAAAACTAGTCATTAGTTTATCACTAAGTAATAACTAATGACTAGTATTTAGAGTACATCGAAGAGCTTAATAGTTGTCAAACGCGATCGCTACACGACCATAAGAGCTAAATTGCTGATTAATCAAGGGTTTTGCTGTACCTCACTTAAGTAGGAATCGCTATAGTGCCTACAACCAAAACATTGGTGCCTACAACCAGATTGGTAGCAGTTACACTGTTGAGAGTCACCAACGTACTAAAGGTAGACGCTGTGCCAGTACCATCAAGATCGACTTGGACTAAGGTACTGCTTCCCGACTGATTAAATCTCAAGAAACCATCAGCAACGGCATTTCCACCCAGGTTCAACGCCCGCAAGTCAAGTTGATCCTGATTGCGGTTAAAATCTAAGATCGTATCGTTGCGGTCATCTAAGGAATTGTAGACGAACCGATCGCTACCTGCATTCCCTGTGAGATTGTCATTGCCAGCACCACCGACCAGAATATCATCACCAGCACCACCAAATAGGTTATCAGCCCCGGCATTACCAATTAAGGTATCATTGCCAGCACCACCACTCAGGATGTTGTTTCTGGCATTGCCCGTAATTTGGTTATTCAGGCTGTTACCCTGACCTTCCACAGCAGAACCCGTCAGGATGAGGTTCTCTACATTATTAGGGAGAAAATAAGTCACTGAAGAGATCGCCGTGTCAATCCCCTGATTCAAAGCTTCCACCACTCTATCAAAATCGGAGTCATTGACAACGTAGGTGTCATCGCCAGCGCCACCAATCATCCGATCGCCACCAGCGCCACCATCCAAGGTATCATTGCCTAAACCACCATTGAGGGTATCGTTACCATTTAGCCCCCGCAGTAGATCGTTGCCGCTAGTACCTACCAAGTTGTCATTGCCATTGGTACCCACAATGGAGTTAGTGTCAGCAGTTATGGTGAGAGCTACGGTAGCGGTAGAAGTTAAGCCAGCCGCATCTTGTAGGGTGTAGTTGAAACTGGTGTTGCCAGCAAAGCCAGCTACAGGTGTGTAGGTGAAGGTGTTGTCGGTATTCTGCACTACTGTACCGCTAGAAGGATTGGTGAAGGACTGAATCGACAAGACATCGCCTGCATCTGGATCGGTGTCATTTGCCAGAACTGGAATCACAACTGCTTGTAGATCTGTAGTGTTCACAGTATCATTAACAGCCGTTGGAGCTTCGTTAACATTGGTGAGAGCGAGGGTAAAATTAGTGCTGGCATCAGGAGTACCACCAACCGCAGCATCATCCACATTCACCGCTACTACATAGCTGGGTTTAGCTTCAAAGTCGAGAGCAGTTCCAGCCTTCAAGTACAGAACCGACCCGTCAAGTTCAAAGAAGCTGGCATCGGTGCCACTCAAACCAAGAACGTTGGTACCTAAACCGTCATCGGTGACGCTGATATCAGCTACCTTTAGCCGAGTTGCGGTGCTGGTGTTTTCTGCTAGAGAGGTGACGGTGTTAGCCAGACTCACAGCAGTGGGCGCTTGATTGACATTGGCAATCCGTCCGGGAGAGCCGATTTCGTTGGGTGTGGTTGCCGCAACGAAGGCACCGTTGACTCCGACAGTACTTAAGGTTGAAACTGCGGCATTTTGCAAACCAGCCGCGTTATCAAAGGTGCGGAAAGGTGCGGTTGCTGTGGATACACCGAAGCTGATTCCTGTAATCTTTGTACCAGTTGCGTCAAAGATATTTACGGCATCGCCCCCTGTGCTCAAGCCTACACCCGATCCGGTGTAAGTACCAATTTGCAAGTTTGCAGGGGCATTGCTACCAAACCACAGGGATCTGAAGTTTGGAATGACTGTAGCTGGTGAACTACTTTCCAAGAAGATGACTGACTCGCCAGGAGCAATGCTGGTAATACCATTCAAGGCAACTGCTGTAGTGAAGGAGTTTGAGTCGTCATCCATCTTCCAACCAGTAATGTTCACCGCACTGGAACTGGTATTTGTCAACTCGAACCAATCAGCACCAAGGGAACTATTACCACTAGCCCAGGGTGCTACCTCAGAGATGATTAGCGGTGAGGGAGCTTCCGTAATATCGGTGACAGCGAGGGTAAAGTTGGTCGTTGCATCAGGTGTGCTGCCAACGGTTGCGTCGTTGACATTGACGGTAACGTTATAGCTGGTCTTGGTTTCAAAATCGAGAGTGGTTCCCGCTTTGAGGAATAACTCAGTACCAGAAATTGTAAAGGAATTGGCATCTGCACCTGTTAAGGACAGAGTGTTGGTTCCCAAAGCGTCATCGCTGATGATAATGTTGGCAACTTTGATGGGATTTGCAACACTGGTGTTTTCTGCCAAACTGTTGGTAGTGTTGGCTAGGCTGAGAGCGATGGGGGCTTGATTTGTGTAGGTATATGAGGCTGGTGCGTAGACCCAAAGTTGTGGGTGATTGATGTCGCCACCACCTTCTTCGCTGGTGAGGTAGAGGAGTCCATTACGATCGACTGTCACCCCTTCAAAACCCTGATTCACAACTGTCAGGGGATTTCCTGGATCGGAAGCGATCGTCAAAGAACTGGAGATATTTCCAGAGCGATCGATATTGATAATTTTGCCCGATTCCTGACTCAACACCAGCAAACGACTGTAATCTGGCGTTCCAGTTAAAGAAGGCAGATTTGATAAAGCGTAAACGTCAGCGAAGTCTACCAGGTTAGCTAAAGCTGGATTGAACAGGTCGATCGAGTTCACTGTGGTAGGTGAACCGTTGGTTGCTGTACCCGCTGCAAAATCAATTCCGGTTTGGAAGATACCTTGTGGTGTGATCTCCTTAACGGCGATGTATCCGCTGGTTAGTGGATCGTAAGAGATGCCTTCAATTCCAATGTTGCCGACGGTGGTACCGAGTTTGACAGTTTGGACGTTGCTTCTGGTAAGTGTCGTGTTTGGGGCGTAGGTGAACAAGTTGGCTTGACGATCGCGCTCCTCGATCAAAACAAACTCACCATTGCCAATGTAGGTTAGTCCTTCTGTATCATAGAATTCTGTACCTTGGGGACTAGTGCCAAGAGCCAAGGTCATCGAGTCGATCAGTTGCCCAGTCTTATTGACTTGGACGATCGATCGACCACCATCACCCACAACAAACAAAGTATCGGTATCCCAGTTGTAGGTTACAGCAGAAACTTCTTGAGATAACAGGCTGTTGGTAGGCGCAGTGGTTCTGGTTGGTTCGGGCAAGTCGTAGCGACCAATCCGCACATAATTGGACAAATCCACGCCCTCAACTACCTGATTTTGCAGGGTTAAGGTATAGTTTGCCGAAGCGTCAGGGGTGCTACCTACAGTCGCATCATCCACATTCACCGTCACCCCATAGCTAGGTTTGGTTTCAAAGTCCAGGGTTGTACCCGCCTTCAAGTACAAGGCATTTCCATCCAGTTCAAAGAAGCTGGCATCGGTACCGCTGAGGCTGAGGGCGTTAGTCCCAACACCGTCATCAGTGATGCCAATATCAGCAACTTTGATCCGAGTTGCGGTGCTGGTGTTTTCTGCCAGGGTGGTTACAGTATTAGTTAGGTTAACTGCTGTCGGTGCTTGGTTAGGAACTCCCAGGTTGAACCTTGCCAATACTGGATCGTGGTCACTCACTTGGTCGGCAAACTCGGAGTTGATGTGAACCACATCATAGCCATCCAATTTACTGAGCAGATTGCCGCTTGCCAAAATATGGTCGAGTACTTGGGCGTTACCTTCAAAGTTGTAGGTGTAACGTTCGTTGGCTGGCAAAGTTTCCACCAGCGTATTGAGTCCAGCACTTTCGAGGATGGTGAGGGGGTTAGAGAACTCAAAGTCGTTCAGGTCGCCTGCAACAACAATGTTGGCGTTGGGATCGATCGCCAGAATGCTTTGCACAAAGTTCTTAACAATCGTCGCTTGCTGGTTGCGCTGCACTTCACTGCTGAGGGTCGGAGGTTGGTTCACACCAAACAGGGGTTGATCGCCACCTTTAGAGTTGAAGTGGTTGCCAATCACGTAAACGGTCTGTCCGTTAAAGACAAACTCGCCAACTAGAGGCTTACGGCTGGCATTGAAGGCAGAGTTAGTTGGGTCAAGCAAACCAGGGCTCGCAGAGAGATCGGGAGTGCCATTATTGCCGATGTCTGTAACGGTTGTGCTGGAAGTCGAGGTGCCACCGGGTCGATCGACAAAACTAACCCGACTCGGATTGAATAGGAAACCAACTCGAATATTACCTCCCGGTTCGCCGCCATTGGTGTCGTCTACGGGGTTGACTTGGCGGTATTCGTAGGTTGGGCCACCTGCGGCTGCGATCGCATTTATCAAAGTTTGATACGTCACGCTGGCATCCACAACACTGTCATTGGTCGCACCATTGTTATCCTGAACTTCCTCCAAATTGATAATATCGGGAGATTTCAAGTTATTGACAATAGCATTCGCCAAACCAGTAAATTTCGCTGCACCATCAGCCGGATCGAGGTTTTCCACGTTGAAGGTAGCAACCGTGAGTTGATTTGCAGTACCCGTCAGGTTGGTGACTTCTTTTTGCAGAGGAGAAGCTTGCACTACAGTAGGTGCAGTCGGTACTAGAACTTCGTAGTTGCTGAAGTCGTAGTTAACCACCCCTGTAATTGTGCTCAGTTGAGTACCTACATTTACAGTTGGCAGAGTAGTAGAACCGTTGATCAAATCATCGATCTGAATCCGCTCTGGGTTAAAGTCGCTGGAGGTAATCACGCTACCACCACGAGCAGTACGGCTGGTAGCATTGGCACCATTGTCTGCTAATACCCAGATTTCCTCTGAACTACTAAAGACATTGAGTGGAGAAGTGGTGACTGGGTTGTTAATTTGAACTAACATCCCTTCCAAGCTTTCGTAGAAGTCGATGCCTTCATTAACCGGATCGAAATCTCCTCCGGTTTCCACATTGCCGCTGCTGGTGAAGTCGTTATTAATCGACTGGGTGGGAATCGCCCGTCCGCCATTGCCCAAAATGGTTGTAGCAGGTAGAGCATTGCCGCTTGACAATACAGTGACAGCGGGACTGGTAATCTCTGTGATCGTGAGGTTGTTGGCATTGCCTCCCGGACGGAACTCTGTTACGGTACCGTTAACCCGCACTGAGTCTCCTACCGCAACTGTGGGAGCAGAACTGGTGAAGACAAACAGACCTTCAGAGGTTCTGTCGTCGTTGTCGGGGTTGGGGTCTTGGAAGTAAAAGCCATTTGTAGCAACTGCTGTAACGATACCTGCTACATTGCTGACGGTTTGACCATTTAAGGGTGAAGTATGACCTGTTCCTTGAATGTCACGGATGCGGATTGTCGCAGGAATATCGTTGTCTGTAATGCTGACTGTGAGGTTGGGAATCGTTAGCCCGGAGTATGCTGGATCGGCACTGGTGGTAATGGTGTGGGCGATCGTTCCTGTGTGGGTAGCTGCTTCTACCGCAGTATCGTCAATTGCCCGTACTGTAATGGTTTGTGGGGTAGTACTAGTCAGGTTGAGGGTAACGGAGTTGGAGAAGTTGGTGCCATCGGTGCTGATTTCCGTTTGTGCATCCGCTGCGATCGCAATATCAACCGCGCCTGTAGGAGTGGTGTTGAGAGCGATCGTATAAGTATCCGTCGCTCCACCTTCAACTACACTGGTATTGCCACCAGTCTGAGTAATCGTAACTCCTGGCTGTTGAACGGTAGAGGTTGTCAGAGAGAAGTCATCGATCGCCAATCCATGATCGGTCCCTATGTCATTGTTCTCGATCCAACGGAACCAAAGCGTGTCGTTATTTGCCCAGTTCAAGCCAGACAGCACACCACCCACATTAGCAACTCGACCAGCAATATTACCATCTACTGCTCCTGCCGTTGTTGTTGCCACGGGCGAAGCCCAGTTGAAAGTGCTGCCTGGTGTATTCCAAGTAGAAACGGTTGTAAAGCTACTGCCAAAGCCGTACTGTAGCGTCATTGTTTGGGCGGTTGTGTTTCCACCATTGCGCCACTGTTCCCCGTTAAAGGCAACAGTCAGATCGCTAATTGTTGCGCCAGTGGTATTGGTAGCAGAGAAAGCAATCCAGCCAGCCACCGCACCGCTAGCCGGACTACCGAAGTACGCACCGCCAGAACCCAGTCCACCCAGGGCGCGATCGGAATTACTTACACTGCCGTAGCTATAAAAGTTACCTGCATTGCTAGAGCCGCTGTCAGCACCGTAGGTTGTAATTGCTGTACCTGGGACAGGTTGACGGAAGAGCGACCAACCTAAAAGAGTTGAGTCGTTTGTCCAGGCGTTACTGGTACCGGAAGTAGCCAGGGTGTCAAAATTTTGAGAATACGTCCCAGTAAAGTTAAACGGCATAGGTGTGATTTAGAGGGTAAAAGTTTGCAAAGAAATTTAGTGTGATTAACGATCGCTCATCTGTCTTTAACGAGACTGGCGATCGTCAAGGAAAGCAGCAAAAATACACATGACAAAATTGCATAGCTAGGAAAAGACTCTATGTAATCAAGGATATTGCCGTAACATTACGGAATATTAAGTGTAATTTCGGATTCCAAGTATCCAGATTCTCACTGTTATATTAAGTGTCGGTTAAGGAATTACACTGAATACAAAAAATTTACTGAAATTTCACATAGATAAAGCTATAGTAAAAAACTTTATTCTGTAGCCATAATCTCAATAAGTAATTTTCACTTGTAAAAACAAGGCATCATTAAAATTTTGGATGCTCAAAATGATTTAATGATGCCTTGTTTCTACAGTTAAACTGTTGTGAAACTGGATGCTGTGAGTTGATTAGAATTCACTCCTAGCAAAAATGCCAGCGTTTCACCGCCAAAGTTAATCGTAGCATTGCCGTTCTCATCCACAATGCTTAATTGTGCGAAATTCAATCCTCCTGATAAACCAATTTTGTCTTGTCCAAGGGTAAAGTCTTGAATTCGATCGGTTCCATTACCGTTACGTGAAATTACAAAAGTATCGTTACCAGCACCACCATTGAGAGTGTCATTGCCAGCACCGCCATTGAGTAAATCATCACCCGTACCGCCGTTGATTAAATCATCACCACTGCTACCAATCAGCGTGTCGTTTCCACTAGTACCATTAATGGTTCTAGGAGTGGGAAGATTAAACTGAGCAATAACTGGGTCGTGATCGCTGATTTGGTCAGCAAACTCTGAGTTAATATGAACCACATCAAAGCCATTCAGCTTGTTAAACAAGTTGTTGCTAACGAGGATATGATCCAGAACTTGGGCGTTACCTTGGAAGTTGTAGGTATAACGCTCATTTTCTGGCAAGGTTTCTATCAAAATATTCAAATCACCATCTTTGAGAATGGTGAGAGGTTCGGAAAACTGGAAGTCGTTTAGGTCGCCAGCAACCACAATGTTAGCATTGGGGTTAACGTCCAAAATGCTTTGCACGAAGTCTTTGACAATGGTTGCTTGCTGGATGCGTTGTGCTTCGCTGGTGAGGGTAGGTGGTTGGGATGGGCCAAACAAAGGTTGATCGCCACCTTTGGAGTTAAAGTGGTTGCCAATCACATAAACCGTTTGACCGTTGAACAGAAATTCGCCAACTAAGGGTTTCCGGCTGGCGTTAAAGGCGGGATTGGTAGGATCGATTAAACCGGGACTGGCAGATAAGTCTGGGATGCCATCATTGCCGATGTCTGTAACAGTGGTGTTAGAAGTAGATGTGCCACCGGGACGATCGACAAAACTAACCCGATTTGGATTGTACAGGAACCCAACTCGGATGTTACCCCCTGGTTCGCCACCATTGGTATCGTCTACAGGGTTGATTTGGCGATATTGATAAGTTGGGCCACCTGCGGCAGCGATCGCATTGATCAAAGTTTGAAATGTGACGCTGGCATCTACCACGCTGTCATTGATCGCACCATTATTATCTTGAATTTCTTCAACGTTGATGATGTCGGGTGATTTCAGGTTATTGACGATCGCACCTGCGATCGCATTAAACCTAGCTGCACCATCACTTGGATCGAGGTTTTCCACGTTGAAGGTAGCAACTGTGAGTTGATTTGCACTGCTAGTTAAGTTGGTAACTTCTTTTTGCAAAGTGGATGGTTGCACAACTGTTGGTGCAGTAGCAACCAAAACTTCGTAGTTGTTGAAGTCGTAGTTAACAACCCCGGTAATATTGCTCAGTTTAGCACCTACATTTACCGTTGGTAAGGTTGTAGACTCGTTGATTAAATCATCAATTTGAATCCGTTCTGGGTTAAAGTCATCTGCTGTAATTAGGCTACCACCACGAGCAGTGCGGCTGGTAGCATCCTCACCATTGTTTGCCAATACCCAGATTTCCTCGGAGTTACCAAAGTTTGCGGTGGGAGAGGTAGCGACAGGGTTGTTAATCTGAACTACCATTCCTTCTAAACTTTCGTAGAAGTCGATGCCATCTTCTTCAGGATCGAAAGGTGTGGCAGGGTTTTCTACATTTCCGCCAACGGCATCGTTGTCGATGATTGAGTTAGGTGGAATGCGGTCTTCACCAATGACGATCGGTTTAATAGTTGTAGTAGGTGCAGTTGTCCAAGGTGTAACGCTAAGTACTCCAACGTTGTTATTGTTTGAGATTTGAGTAATGCTTAGGTTGTTGGCGTTGTTACCGGGACGGAACTCGGAAACTGTGCCACTTACCAAGACTGCTTCGCCAACTCTGCGGGCAGTTCTGATGGGAGAATTAGTACCTGTGAAGACGAAAATACCTTCTGCGGTTTTTGGGTTAGCGTCGGGGGTGGGGTCTTGAATGTAGAAGCCGTTGGATGCGATCGCTGTTACAATACCTGCAACGTTGCTAACTGCTTTGCCATTGAACGGTGAAATGTGCGCCGCACCTTGAATATCGCTAATCCGCACCGGAGGCGTAAATTCAAACACTGCAACGGTTCTGCTAACTTCGTTAGCTGTAACTAATAGCGGTTTACCTGTGGGACTATCAGCAGCGGAAATAAAGGTTAATCCTTCTGGGGCAAGATCTTCGGCAGTGTTGATATATTCGATAAATTGGGGTTTGGTGGGTTCGCTGACATCATAAACAATGACATCGCCTGTGCGTTCCAAACCGATGAAGGCGTATGTGCGATCGCCTACAACACCAACAACTACTCCTTCTGGTTCTGGGCCTTTGTTGTCGCTGCGACTGTCAAAGGTTACGTTAGTAAAGTTACCATCAGAGTTGAAAATGCCAGGTACTTGAGCGGCAGTGATTCTTTCTAGTTGATCGCCGCTGTCAAAGACTAGTTTAGCGTCTTCATCCCAAATGGAAAAGGAGCGAGCACCCAGCGCTTCGATGCGATCGAAATCTCCATCGCCATCAATATCGCCAGAAGCATTAGTCAACTGCAACCTTCCCAAATTAGCGTTTTGCTTTAAGGTTGCAGCGTTGGGAAAGATAGTTGGATCGAGTACATAGCTGGCATCACCGACTCGCACCTCTTCATTAAAACCTGTGTAAGCACGGGAATCTCCCTCGTTAGCGGTGATAAAGTAGGTTTGTCCGTTGATGATGAAGCTGGCGATCGCATCGGGTTGATACAATCCAAACACGGGTACGTTGCGAATGTTGATGGCGTTGTCTCGATCGCTTGGATCGATGCCGTTTCCTGGTAGGCTATGATCCTTTACGCCTAAAGGTGCGATGTCAGTTACGGTTGCTTTGGCAATGTCTACCAATGCCAAAGCATTGTTTTCTTGCAAGGTGACGTAGGCAAATTTCCCGTCTTCCGAGAAAGCGATATATTCTGGTTCAAAGTCTTGTGCAACTGTCGCACCTGGCCCAGTAATGCGAACACCTGCGGCTTTTAAATCTTCAATTTCACTGTTGAAAGCGGTAAATGTTGCGGTTCGCACAGTGGCATTAACCACCCCTTTAGCAAGATTGATAATACTAACTGAACCTTCTGGATCGAAGGAATCTGGCTGTCCGTAGCTGTTGGGTTCGCCTTCGTTAGCTGTTAAAACCTTCTTACCATCAGGTGTAAAGGTGAGCATATCAGGCAAATAGCCGACTTCTACTGAATTTAAGAAACTGGCATCAGCAGCATTGTAGAAGCTAACTTGTCCGGGAAGTTGGGCGTTGTTTGCTGTATTTCTAATCGCGTAGGCAACTGCGACAATGCCATTTTTCACGGCGACGCTGTTGGGAATAGCTTCTGTTCCGGTGGTTAGAGTAAAGCCGGGAGTTAAACTACCAGCTAGGGTTAATGCACCTGTGTTGCTGAGGCTGTAAAATTCTACGGTATCGCCTGCTACTACGAATAAGCGATCGCTCCCAGGATCGAAAGCTGGAATTTCCGCACCCGCACCCGTTGCATTACCTACTTTTTTCAAGGCACCAGTTGTATTATCGGTAATGGTGACAGTGGCACTACTAATACTACCCAAATCGTAAGTTGCACCATCCACCAAGGTCAAGATTATGGTTTCGTTTCCTTCTCTAGCGTTGGCATCGTTAACTGGAGTTACTGTAATTGTGGTAGATGCCCGACCTGCTGGAATCACCACAGAACCTGTTAGGTTATTGTAGTCGATGCCGTTGGTTGCGGTGCTGCTAATGGTGTAAGTAACAGTTAAAGCTGCGGTTAAATCTCCGGTACGAGTAAGGGTGAATACGCCTGTATCGACTGTAGTACCTAATTCGGCTGCCAAGGGATCTGTAGCAGCGATCGTCACTATAGGGTTAAGACTGGTTGTAGACATAGTGTGCGAGGAAATAAACTTGCTAAGGTGAACGGCGATCGCTTAAGTAATTTTTAGGGTGCTGGCGATCGTCAAGGAAACAGAAAATATACACATGACAAAACCGCATAGTTAGAAAAAACTCTATGCAATTCCAGAAATTTCCGTAACTTTACGGTAAAGTCAGTGTAATTTCGGATTCCCGGACTTTCAGCTTCTCACTACTAAGTTAAGTAAAGGCTAAGAAATTGTACTGAGCGTCCAAAATTTACTGAATCTTCATAAATGTGAAGACAGTCAAAAATTTAGGGATTGAGCACTAGGGATTGGGGACTGGGATTCCTTGGAAATTTACGAGATAGAATGAATAAAAATATTGGGGAAAAGCGATCGTTTCAGAGTAAAATTAATCTCGTTCTATCCGCCACAACTTTCCCATGCGGCGCGACTCAATATTTTACAAAATCTTCCAACAGTCTCCCAGTTTACTGTTTGAGTTAATCGCAACTCCACCGACAAATGCCAGTGCTTACCGTTTTGATTCAGTAGCAGTCAAAGAGCCAAAATTTGAGATAGATGGAGTATTTTTGCCCCCAGAGACTGATAGTACAAGGATAATCTACTTCTGCGAAGTTCAATTTCAGAAAGACGAAAGATTATATGAACGCTTATTTGGAGAAGCATTTTTATATTTCTATCGGAATCGAGAGCGATATTCTAATTGGCAAGCAGTAGTAATTTATCCGACACGCAGTATTGAACAAAATGAGATTAGTCCTTACCAAGCATTGCTAAACTCAGAGCAAGTACATCGAATTTACCTTCAGGAATTAGGTGAGATTCGGCAGTTACCTTTAGGAATAGCATTAATGGTACTGACGATTGTTGCAGAAGAACAAGCCGCAGCAGAAGCGAGATATTTAATCGAACGCGCCCAAGAAGAAGTTAGAGAACCAGAAGCAAATCGAGCGATAATAGATACGATCGCCACGATCATGGTTTATAAATTCATTGATTTAAGTCGGCAGGAGGTAGAAGCAATGTTGGGATTGCGGTTAGAAGAGAGTAGAGTTTATCGGGAAGCTAAAGAAGAAGGACGACTCGAAGGATGGCAAGAAGGACGAATCGAAGGACAACTGGAAGGACGAATCGAAGGACAACTGGAAGGACGAATCGAAGGACAACTGGAAGGACGACAGCAGGAGGCAGTTAATTTGGTTGTCCGTCTTTTGTCGCGTCGCTTTGGCGAGTTATCAGAAAAGCAAAGAAATCGCATTTCTAACTTAAGGTTATCTGTGTTGGAAGATTTGGGTGAAGCGTTATTGGATTTTAGTAGCTTGGATGATTTGTCAGTTTGGTTAGATGGACATTAGACTTTTGGTGAAAGTTTCCAACAGGAGATAAAGCGTAATGAGGGAAAAGCGATCGTTTCAGAGTAAGATTAATCTCGTTCTATCCGCCACAACTTTCCCATGCGGCGCGACTCAATATTTTACAAAATCTTCCAACAGTCTCCCAGTTTACTGTTTGAGTTAATCGCAACTCCACCGACAAATGCCAGTGCTTACCGTTTTGATTCAGTAGCAGTCAAAGAGCCAAAATTTGAGATAGATGGAGTATTTTTGCCCCCAGAGACTGATAGTACAAGGATAATCTACTTCTGCGAAGTTCAATTTCAGAAAGACGAAAGATTATATGAACGCTTATTTGGAGAAGCATTTTTATATTTCTATCGGAATCGAGAGCGATATTCTAATTGGCAAGCAGTAGTAATTTATCCGACACGCAGTATTGAACAAAATGAGATTAGTCCTTACCAAGCATTGCTAAACTCAGAGCAAGTACATCGAATTTACCTTCAGGAATTAGGTGAGATTCGGCAGTTACCTTTAGGAATAGCATTAATGGTACTGACGATTGTTGCAGAAGAACAAGCCGCAGCAGAAGCGAGATATTTAATCGAACGCGCCCAAGAAGAAGTTAGAGAACCAGAAGCAAATCGAGCGATAATAGATACGATCGCCACGATCATGGTTTATAAATTCATTGATTTAAGTCGGCAGGAGGTAGAAGCAATGTTGGGATTGCGGTTAGAAGAGAGTAGAGTTTATCGGGAAGCTAAAGAAGAAGGACGACTCGAAGGACGGCAAGAAGGACGAATCGAAGGACAACTGGAAGGACGAATCGAAGGACAACTGGAAGGACGACAGCAGGAGGCAGTTAATTTAGTTGTCCGTCTTTTGTCGCGTCGCTTTGGCGAGTTATCAGAAGAGCAAAGAAATCGCATTTCTAACTTAAGATTATTTGTGTTGGAAGATTTGGGTGAAGCGTTATTGGATTTTAGTAGCTTGGATGATTTGTCAGTTTGGTTAGATGGACATTAGACTTTTGGTGAAAGTTTCCAACAGGAGATAAAGCGTAATGAGGGAAAAGCGATCGTTTCAGAGTAAGATTAATCTCGTTCTATCCGCCACAACTTTCCCATGCGGCGCGACTCAATATTTTACAAAATCTTCCAACAGTCTCCCAGTTTACTGTTTGAGTTAATCGCAACTCCACCGACAAATGCCAGTGCTTACCGTTTTGATTCAGTAGCAGTCAAAGAGCCAAAATTTGAGATAGATGGAGTATTTTTGCCCCCAGAGACTGATAGTACAAGGATAATCTACTTCTGCGAAGTTCAATTTCAGAAAGACGAAAGATTATATGAACGCTTATTTGGAGAAGCATTTTTATATTTCTATCGGAATCGAGAGCGATATTCTAATTGGCAAGCAGTAGTAATTTATCCGACACGCAGTATTGAACAAAATGAGATTAGTCCTTACCAAGCATTGCTAAACTCAGAGCAAGTACATCGAATTTACCTTCAGGAATTAGGTGAGATTCGGCAGTTACCTTTAGGAATAGCATTAATGGTACTGACGATTGTTGCAGAAGAACAAGCCGCAGCAGAAGCGAGATATTTAATCGAACGCGCCCAAGAAGAAGTTAGAGAACCAGAAGCAAATCGAGCGATAATAGATACGATCGCCACGATCATGGTTTATAAATTCATTGATTTAAGTCGGCAGGAGGTAGAAGCAATGTTGGGATTGCGGTTAGAAGAGAGTAGAGTTTATCGGGAAGCTAAAGAAGAAGGACGACTCGAAGGACGGCAAGAAGGACGAATCGAAGGACGAATCGAAGGACAACTCGAAGGACAACAGCAGGAAGCAGTTAATTTGGTTGTCCGTCTTTTGTCGCGTCGCTTCGGCAAGTTATCAGAAAAGCAAAGAAATCGCATTTCTAACTTAAGGTTATCTGTGTTGGAAGATTTGGGTGAAGCGTTATTGGATTTTAGTAGCTTGGATGATTTGTCAGTTTGGTTAGATGGACATTAGACTTTTGGTGAAAGTTCCCAACTGGAGATATAGAAAACAGGGAACTTTGAACAGTTTTTTGTTTTCGGAGTTCCCTGTTCCCCTACACTAAGTAGAATTAATCTGTTAATAGAATGCGCGAACTCATCAAACGTTGGGATGTTTTAATTGCCGAATTAGATAAATTAAATTTACGTCTAGAAGCAGAAAATAATCGCAGTTTTGAAGCAGCACGTCAAAGAGGAAATGCTAAACGAAAAGCTGCTCAATAGCGATCGATCTTCCCAATCACTTAATTTGCATGATTCAAGAACAACCTTTCGTTTCAGTTATCATTCCTGTCTTTAACGATGTAGTTGGGTTAAAGCGGTGTTTAGAAAGTTTAAAAAACCAATCTTATCCTGAGAGTTTATATGAAATAATTGTGGTGGATAATGGTTCTAATGCCGAGCAAAATATTGCTGATGTTGTGGCAAATTATCAGCAAGCAATTTTAACTAATGAAAGTCAGCCTGGATCGTATTCGGCACGCAATAAAGGAATTTCTGTGGCTAAGGGAAGTGTGATTGCTTTTACTGATGCTGATTGTATTCCGGCTACTGATTGGATTGAACAAGGTGTTAAAATACTACTAGAAAATCCCAAGTGTGGGTTTGTTGCTGGGAAGATTCAAACTTGTTTTAAAGAACCAAATAAACCTAATTCTATAGAACTTTATGAAAGTCTTTGGTATCCGCTTCCGCAAAAAGAATTTGTGGAAAAACATCATTTCGGTGCAACAGCTAATGTGTTTACCTTTGTGAGTGTAATTCAGGAAGTAGGTGTATTTGATAGTAGTTTGAAATCAAATGGCGATCGCGAATGGGGACAGCGAGTTTATCATGCGGGATATCATCCTTTATATGCTGAAGAAATCTGTGTTTCTCATCCAGCACGTAATTCCCTACCCCAACTTTATTCTAGAGCCAGAAGAATCATTGGTGGGCGCTACGATTTACAACAAAAACAGGAAAGTTCTTTTCTCAAAAGTAACTTAATTTTCATGATTAATGTGGTGAAATATGCGATCGCGCCAATAGCCATGTTAGGATTTAATCTACTTTTAGACAAACGATTAAAAACCCCGACGCAAAAAGTTCAAGTTTCCCTAGTAATGTTTTTTGTTTCTTATGTTTATGTGTGGGAAATGATTCGCCTTAAAAGTGGCAAAACATCTCACAGAGGATAAAAAGGTTTTTGCGGTTAAAACCTTGCATCAGGGGAGGTAGAACCTCCCAGATCCTCGTTCCCAGGTTGAACCTGGGAACGAAGAATGGAGGCTCTGCCTCTTGATGCAAGATCTGAGTATAAAGTTTGTTGTGAGGACTTTAGTCCTACTTTGAAAGCAAAGAAAGGACTGAAGTCCTTACAACGAACCATCATTTCATCTGATAAAGATAGGTGAATGCACCAGGTTGATTGAAGTAATCTAGTTTTTGTCCAATGCGATCGAGATGAAGCTTAACAAAAGGTTCCTTTTTTTTGTTTAATCCAGGAAACACAAACCATATCCGCTGTTTATTTTTTAATTGATTAGATTGATTTTTAAATTGTTGCCAACCTTGCTCAGAAAACTTGTCTGCATTCACAAATTCACTCAAATAACCACGTGCAAAATCAGATTGAGAATAGCCATATTTTGGGGCATAATATTCAAATTGATCTGCTGGCCCTCCATCACCTATATAAATTACATCTCCAGGCTTTTGATGAGTTTTAATGTATTCAATTATCGGGCGAATTTCATGTTTAGTTTCTGGATAAAATACAAAATTTCCGGCTCTAACTAAAGAGGGTACTATGAGTAAACAAGCCAAAGTAATTCCAGCAATAACGAAGTATTTTTGCTGCTTACTGTGATTGAGACGAGTCAGCAGAAAAGCTATTCCTTCAGCAATTACTAAGATAAAAAACGGGGCTAAAAACAAAATCAATCGTCCGCGAAAGGGATATTTATGAAGATAAGTAGCTGCTAAGGTGGCAAAAACTGGAGACATTAAAATTATGAATTTGTTCGGTTTTTTCCTAATAAAAAATACGCAACCTATTACAAATGCTAAAATTGCAATACCATCAAAGATTGTCGAAAATCCTAAAGGACGAGAAAAGAATCTGCCAAAAGAATCTAGCAACCAAATCAAGTCAAAAATAGTATTGGGATATTCATCTCCCCAAGCATTTTGTAAACTGTTATTTTGCATGACTCTGGCTATTGTCAAAAAGTACATAGAACCAAAACTGATTAGCCAGAGCAAATAGGCAGGCAAACGGTTAATTAAAATTGCTTTTCTTTGTTGATTAGAAGTGAGTATTAGGTTGGCTGATTCAAGTCCTGCTAAAACAAAAATTGTGGGATGAGAAAACAAAATTGCTACTGCTCCTAAAATTCCAATTAACAAAATTCGCTGGATATTTAAAATTTGTGTCAGTAGCGGAATTAGCAATAAACAAAGCAATAAAGCAATCATGACATCGCTGGAATATTGCTTAACTTCAGTGGCATAATAAAGGGTGTATCTTAAGCAAGCAAATAGGATTATGGCTATTGGTAGAGCGATCGCAGATACCGCCCATTTTCCCAGTTTGTAAAAAGCAATTAGCGAAACAATTCCAGAAATTAAAGGAAATAATCTCAGCGAATATTCATTATTTCCAAATATTTGGGTAAATAGTTTTTCTGTCCACAAAAAGCCAGGGGGAGCAGCTTGATTACGATCTAAAGGTTGGAGTAATTCTAAATAAGAGCGATTCACAATATTTAGCGCTAAACTTGCTTCATCTCCCCACAATGCTCGATTACTCAAATATTGGGATACTCGAATAAAGATGCCAAATATGATAATCAGCACAGTTAAATATTTCAGGAAATCAGAAATATTCTGTTTGTTAGATAAATTATTCATTTTGTAAATAAAACAACTAAAGAGAGAATGAGCTTTATTATACAGTAGCGATTAGCAAAGGACTAAAGTCCTTACAACGAACTTAATTATTGCCAATTTCCTACTAAAACATAAGGTGCCCAGAAAAAGGGAAGCTGATATTTTTTATCTTTTAAAATACTTAATTGAGCAAGTCTTAAAGCCTGTGCTTTTGTAACGCCTTCTTTGGCTAATTCTTGATAAAATTTTACCATTAATGCGGCAGTTGATTCATCACTAACTCTCCATAAAGTTGCCAGAGTACTACGCGCACCTGCTCTTACTGCTACTCCTGCTAATCCTAAAGCTGCTCTATTATCTCCTGCTGCGGTTTCACAAGCACTAAAAACAAGTAATTCTATAGGAGGGGTTGTTTGTTGCTCTCTTACGCGCAATAATTGGTCTAAGTTTTTAACATTAATTTGACTATTCCAAGCTAAAATAAATGTTTCTTCTGCTTGAGAGCTAAATTGTCCATGAGTTGCGAAATGTACAATTGGAAAAGTAGCTGAAGTTAATATTTTTTGTAAATTATTATCAGTAAATTGTTGATTTAAAAGTTCCTGTGCTGGTAAGAGAGACTTAATTTCTTGTAATTCCTGTTCCACGTTTGGTAAGGCGGGGAAATTTTGATTTGCTTCAGAAATGCCAGCTAATAATACTCGAAATTCTTCCCTTTTTATAGGTTGTGGTGGGAGTAATTGTAATCCAGGAGTTAAAGCAATACTATACTTCTCGATTAAATATTTTTCACCATCGTATAAAGCAGCTAGAGAAATGTTTCGCAATAACCCATCAGAAACAAATACTAGGGTTTGAACGTTTTTCTGTTTTATTTCTGCTTCTATTGGTTGAATAATCCAATTATAAACTTCTTGGTAAAGTGGTAAAATTAATGTATTGTTGATAGGAGTTTCCATGCTTGTGCGTAATCTTTTTAGCGCCAATTCTACTTCGGTTTGGGGTTTTAAAGTAGTATAAAGGCGTAGGGGAGATTGAGGTAAGGCGAGAATAATTGCTAATCTATCTGGTAAAACAATTGTGTAAATTATGGCAGCATTTTGGTCTAATCGATCGATCTCTACGGGTTTAGTATCCAAACAAGCTTCCTGAAAAAAGTTATCTAATTCTGCTAATTGTAAAGATTCAATTACCGATCGCGCAATGCGTAAATTCTCTTGACTCGGTTCGGTTTGAATTGGTAATAATAAATCAACTAATTCTCGATAGACAGGTTCGACACTTTGCCGAAAAGAAAATTGCAAATCGGGATTACCAGGATTAATTGCAACTAAGTCATTTCGCAGAGATTTAAGAGTATCAATTGCTTGGGTATAAGAGGCGATCGCGCTTTGTTTATCACCTTGTTTTTTCAGCAATCTTCCTAATTGCCATTGCCAACGATAAGTAATTTCTGAAGCATTAACAGCTTGAGCTAAACTAAGAGCTTGTTGAGTTAAATTAGTGCTATCTTTAAACTGTTCAGTTAATTCATATAATCTACCTAAATTTCCTAAAGCATAAGATTCAGCTTGAGAATCTTGCAAATCTTTTGCTTCTTGAATTGCTTTTGCTAATAATAACGCCGACTCTTGAATATTCTGCTCTTTCTTCAGTTTTAGTAATGTTTCAGCTAAGTAAATTCGCGCATAAACTGATTTACGACTAGCTGGTAATTGATTAATATTAATTTCTTTTAATAAATCTTGAGCTTCAGTGAATTTACCGAGATCTACTAACAAACTCAATTGATTAATTTGCGCTTGCACTCGAATGATGGGTGAATTTGATGTTTCAATGGATTTTTGATAAGCGTTAATAGCTGTGGCAAATTCGGTTCTAGCAATTGATAAATTGTTAAGTTCTTCAGCTTTTTTGCCAGAAGCTCTGGCGGTATTTCCTAAACTGAAAAAGGTGGCGCTGATAGTTGAATTTATTTGTAACTCTTGCGCTATATTTAAACTTTTTTGCAGCACTTGTCGAGACTTTTCCAATTCCCCAATTGCTTGTAACGCATTACCTAAACTCAGTAAAGCTGTAGCTTTGATTAGAGAATTTGGTTGCTTGTCTAAAGAAATTTCTAGCTGTTCTAAAGTTTTTTGAGCGCGGCGATAAAGTCCTAAAGATTGTAGTGCTTGAGCAATGTTTATTTGACTGCCGATCGCACCTTCAGTATCGCCAATTTGGGAATAAATCGCAGTAGTTTGTTCCCAAGTTTTTATCGCCTGTTCCAATTTTCCCAAAGCTAATTGCAAATGACCTTGATTGTTCAAAGCTTGAGCTAAAATGAGTTGGGAATTTTTACTCGTTGGCAAATTGCGAATTAAAGATAAACTAGAAGCGATCGCACTTTCTGCTTCTTGCCATTTCCCTAATTGCTGATAAGCAAAAGATAAATAACTCAAAGCTAAAGCTTCACCCTGTTTATTCCCAGAAACGCGAAAAGCAGAAACAGCTTTTTGCCAAAAATCCACCGCTTGCAAAAACTGTCCCCCTTGCAAAAACTCCTTACCCTGTTCTAACAATTGTTGGGGATTGGTGACTGGGGATTGGGGATGGGGGGTTGGGGATTGGGAAAGTTTTACGCTAGTTAAATTAGGGAAAGCTAACGAAATTCCGGCACTCAAAAAGGCAGTTACAAGAGTAATTACAACAAGAACTAACCATTTTTTGCTTAGTGCGATCGTCTTTCTCACATATCTTTTAACAAACATTTTATCCTCTTCCCTTCCCCTAATAAAACTAATTCTTTGTAGGGTGCGTTAACGCCAGTGTAACGCACCATCTAGCTTAAATTTGTTGCTCAGCAATCTATCATCACTGCTCAGGACAATATTGAGAATTAAAAATCAATTTATGAGGTACTGCTTTCGCCGTGTTAGCAACAAGAACTACCTCACCATTAGCATTTTTTATCCATCCTTGAGCTTCTACAATTTCATCTTTACCATTTTCTTCTATTCTTCTGCTTCTTTGTTCTCCTTTGCCTTTACTTTCTTCTAAATTTATTGGTCGGAAATCTACCCAAGTCACATCATTTATAATCGGTTCATTAGGATTAGGTGGCAATCCACCTTTACCAGTCACAATAAATTCGCTTTGTTCTCCTTCACGACGACGACAAGTAGAAGCAACTAATTTAGTCGCATCAAATACTTCTACTTGTGGAACATCAGAAGATTGAGGTTCAATATATCCTTCTATAGACAAGTTACCACTAGCACTAATCACGCTATTAGCAGACACAAATACTGCAACACCAAAATCATCAATAGGTTTAATAGTGATGTTACTACCACCATTGGGAGCATCCGCATCAGTTCTAATTTGACTGGCTTCCAAAAGAGCTAAAGTACGAGTGGCAATATCGATATTACCTTGTTGAGCATCTAAAGCTGAAGTGGCAGAAATTTGACTTTGACGGCGTAATTGAATATCTCTACTTTGGATTCTAATATTTCCCCCCGCACCTTTTTCCGATTCAGCAGTCAAGTAACTTCGATTATCTAATAATAAACGACCAGCAACTATATTCAAATCGCCTGGATCTCCTTTTGCTTGGTTGCTAACAATTGTTGACACTGAACCATCATTATTTAAGAAAAAGTTGTTTGTGTTTATTGTCACGCTTCCAGCATTTCCTTCGCCAAAAGTACCTGCACCTATTTGAGCTCCGTTACTAATAGTTAGCGAGTTACTGGTGACGCTAACACCACCCGCTTTACCTTCCGCACCCGCATTCACAATACTAAAGGCTCCACTGACATTATCATTGTTTACTACACCAATACCATCAAAAAGTACGCGATTTTTAGCCGTAATTGCTACCTGTCCCGCCTCACCTTTTCCTGAAGTACTCGCATTCAATTGAGCACCATTAGTAACAAACAACGAATTCGTAGTAATGTTGATATCTCCTGCTATACCAATAGCATTTTCTCCTACTTCACTCCTAATTTCTGTAGGAGAACCAGCCTCAGTTTCACCATCAAGATTGATAGTATTAGCTTTAACAGTAATACTTCCTGCTTTACCTATACCTAAAGTACTAGCATCAATTCTTGCACCATTAGTCAAAGTTAAAGAATTAGTAGTAATCGTAATGTCATTTGCTTCGCCTTCAGCATTTTCGTCTACATATCCAAAAGCACCTGTAGGAGTTCTATCGTTGGCTTCCCCATCAAAAGAAACGCTATCACTGGCGTTAATCGTAATTTTTCCGGCTTTCCCTTTACCTGAAGTGCTGGCATTTAATAGCGCACCATTTGTTACTGTTAAAGTTTTGGTGTTAATCGTAATGCCTCTGCCATCGCCTATGCCACCTTCTTCTACACTACTCATGATAGAACTGTAAGATTGTTTACCTTTACCTTCACCATCAAGAAAAATACTATTAGCCTGAATTGTGATTTCTCCGGCTTTGCCAAAACCAAACGTAGAAGCGGCTATTTGAGCACCATTGGTGATAGTTAAGGAATCAGTCGTAATATTAATATTCCCTGCTTCTCCTTCTCCTTTTGATTCTACAGTAGCAAAAATTCCACTAACAAAATTGTTGCCTTCGCCGTCTAGAGAAATACGATCGCTCGCTACAATCTTAATATCTCCAGCTTTACCTTTGCCAAATGTATTCGCATTTATTTGAGCACCATTTGTTAAAGTCAATGATTTGGTATTAATCTCAATACCATTTGCTTCACCTTCGGCATTTTCACCCACAAATCCGAAAGCACCTGTAGAAGTTCCATTGCTGGCTTCCCCATCAAAAGAAACACTCTCACTAGCGTTAATTCTAATTTTTCCAGCTTTCCCTTTACCTAAAGTGCTGGCATTTAATAGCGCACCATTTGTTAATGTTAAAGTTTTGGTGTTAATCGTAATTCCACTACCATCGCCTATGCCACCTTCTTGTACACTGCTGACGATGGAACTGTAAGATTGTTTACCTTTACCTTCACCATCAAGAGAGATATCATTAGCCTGAATTGTGATTTCTCCGGCTTTGCCAAAACCAAAAGTTGCAGCAGCTATTTGAGCGCCGTTGGCAATAGTTAAAGAATTAGTCGTAATATTAATGTCCCCTGCTTTCCCTTCGCCATTTTGTTGCACATGAGCAAAAATTCCACTAATAGAATTGCTGTTTTTGCTGTCAAGAGAAATGCGATCGCTCGCTATAATTTTAATATCCCCGGCTTTACCTTTGCCAAATGTACTCGCATTTATTTGAGCACCATTGGTGATAGTTAAGGAATTAGTCGTAATATTAATATTCCCTGCTTCTCCTTCTCCTTTTGATTCTACAGTAGCAAAAATTCCACTAACAAAATTGCTGCCTTTACCTTCAAGAGAAATCCGATCGCTCGCTACAATCTTAATATCTCCGGCTTTACCTTTGCCTAAAGTATTGGCATTTATTTGAGCACCATTTGTTAATGTCAATGATTTGGTATTAATCTCAATACCATTTGCTTCACCTTCGGCATTTTCACCCACAAATCCGAAAGCACCTGTAGAAGTTCCATCGCTGGCTTCTCCATCAAAAGAAACACTATCACTAGCATTAATCCTAATTTTTCCAGCTTTACCTATACCTAAAGTGCTGGCATTTAATAGCGCACCATTTGTTAATGTTAAAGTTTTGGTGTTAATTGTAATTCCACTACCATCGCCTATGCCATTTTTTCCTACACTGCTGATGATGGAACTGTAAGATGAACTACCCTCTCCATCCAGAGAAATACTATTAGCTTGAATGGTGATTTCTCCAGCTTTGCCAAAACTAAAAGTAGAAGCGGCTATTTGAGCACCTTTGGTAATAGTTAAGGAATTAGTTGTAATATTAATATCCCCTGCTTCTCCTTCTCCTTTTGGTTGCACGCTGGCAAAAATTCCACTCGCAGTTTCGCCGTTTTCACCTTCGAGGGAAAGGCTATCTGTGGTTAGTATTTTAATATTTCCGGCTTTACCTTTGCCTGATGTACTTACGTTCAGTACGCCGCCATTGGTAAGTGTTAAAGATTTGGCATTAACGGTAATTGTGTTGCTATTGCCGATCGCGTTTTCTTCTACAGTATTATTAACTTGGCTCGATGAAATTGTAATTGCATCAGTAGCATCTAATAAAATATCTCCAGCTACACTTTCTGGCGTACTCTTTCCTTTTGTTATCCCCGCTAAAAGTAAGCTTTCTCCTGAAATATCTAAGTTTCTTGCCTTAACAGTAATGCTACCACCGCCAGAACTTTGGGTTTCAATTTGTGCTTGATTAATAATTGATACATCTGCACGCGCCAAATTATCAGGTAAGCTCAAACTACCATTTTCATTGAATCCTACTGTTCCTTTTGTGGAAATTCCTCCTAATTCAATTTGACCACTAGGAGCTTTTAAAATTCCACCATTTATGGTTACATTTCCGCCAATAATTGTTAAATTTTTTCCTGGGAGAACTTCTAAAGAAGATGTAGAATTGCCTTGAATGCGAATTTCTCCGGGAGTCTTGCCATATTGTAGTCCGATCGGTACATTAATACTGAGCAAAGGCGAAGATTGCAAATTATTAGTCGCAAACTCCAACCCATCGGTGAATTTAATGCTATTAGCTGTAGAAGCAAAAAATGAGCCGCCAATGTTTAATTTAGCATTTGGCCCAAAAATAATTCCATTTGGATTAAGTAAAAATAAATTAGCTACACCATTGGCTTTAATTAACCCATCAATATTAGATATTGATTTACCTGTTACCCGACTAAAAATATTTCTAATATCGATCGCGTTATTAAAAAATGCCTCTCCTCCAGTGGGAACGGAAAATTCCCGGAAACTGTGAAACAAGTTGTTACCTGCTCTAGTTCCCCCTTCAATAACGTTAGCTTTTCCAGTAGGTGTGACGATCGAATTTACAGTAGCGTCTGGGACAATCTGTGCTTGTACTTGATTTAGATTATAGGAAAAACCCCATAAGAAAAAGCAACAGGCTAATAAAACCTTTTGGCGATCGATTTTAATAATTCTTGGTTCTTGATTGTTTCGTCTAATCAGGCACAGGATAGTAATTAACAATAAACGGTTTACTTCCGGGTAATTAGGTTTCATAATTAGACAACTAGAATTAAGTACTAAGATCGTAATTTCTCAAGGGCAAAATTGAGTGAAATTTATAAAACTTATACTTAATTTTTATTTTGTTCTAAATTATTAGAGAAATGTAACAAAAATGAATTCTATCTCAGCACTTCTCCATTTGTTAAATAAGGTGTAAAGTGTAAAGAATCTTTACCTGAAGAGGAAAGAGATGGAAGAAAGTTTGATAATTTTTGGTTATTTTCTATGAAGGTACATCCACGAGAAATTTATAACTTGTTGTTGGAATCAAGTCAGACAACTGAGTTTGTAAAGGAGGTCATTATCGGTTTAACTTGGACTTTTTGCCGTACCAATGGTATAGGATTATGTATGAGTCCAGGTCAGGCGACGCGCACTTTGCCTTGGTCGGGAACTTTGGTGAATCAAGCGATCGCAGATTTAGCTCCTTGGCTGTACTCTTGGGACAGTTATCAAGCTACCATTGCAATGGCAGCAATTAATTCTGCGATTAATTCAACTTCGCCGCTAATAGAAAAAGCACAACCTCTAGCACCAAAAAATTCGGCAAACCTGGCTGTCTTTGAACATTTTCTCCCATTAATTCGCGGAAAACAAGTAGTTGTAATTGGACGTTACCCTGGACTATCGCAATACGAACAGGATACAGAAATTTCGGTAATCGAACGTCAACCAACTGCTAACGATTTTCCCGACCCTGCTTGCGAGTATCTTTTACCGGAAGCAGATTGGGTTTTTTTGACTGCAACATCGATCGTAAATAAGACTTTTCCACGCTTAGTAGAATTGTCACAAAATGCCAAATTAGTATTAATGGGACCTACTGTTCCTTGGTTGCCAGAATTAGCAGATATGGGAATTAATTATTTAGCAGGTGTAGCGGTAACAAATGCAGAAGCTTTACGACAAACAATTGCCGAAGGTGGAGGTACAAGAATTTTTGATACAGGCGTACAATATCGAGTTCTAGAATTAGTTTGATCGGGACTTACGCAACTGGCAAAAAAAGGTACGTTGTTGCGCTTTAGCGCTAAAGCGCAACAACGTACATAGAAAATTTTCAGGATTATTTTGGATGAAAAGTTCAAGACAAATTATTGAACTTTCCATGCAATCAGAGCAACAAGTGCAATAAGACCTAACGCTCTACGGAAGTAATTAACACCTTCAAATAATTCTAACCACGCCCAAGTAAATAAGGAACCAAAAGCTATTAAGTCTATTCCTAAATGAAGTTTACCTGTAGGAAAAATTATTTCTAATAAAATAGATGTAATCCCAACAATGAGTGGTAAATTTGGGGGTTGAGCGATAACAATGTTGCCTTCGCTGTCTCGGAACACTTGATCGAATAATGTGTTTTCCATGAAATCCCTCTCTTTTTCAGCGTTTCTACAACTACAAACATCAAGAGCAAACTTAGCCTAATAAATTTAATTAAGGCGTTTACTGGATACTTTTTTATGATTTCATGAGCCGAATTTATTGCCATCCATCTTAGGTTTAAGATGCAAAACTACCCCAGCTATCAATCAGTTTCGATATTATGTGAATCCTGTTCAAACGTATCAGCCACACTCACACCCGTTGCATCATCAATTAATTTTTGGGCGCGATCGGGATCGGAATAAATAAGCTCAAGTAATTGATATTTATCTAGTCCAGTCATTCTGGCATAAAATTCCACTTCTCCTAAAATTCTGCTTTCTGATTGCCTCAAATACATGGATAGGCAATGGTGAGCCTGTGTGGTTTTCTGGCGCTTGGTGCGGAAGAAGCTTAAAGCACTGAGCAATCTATCTTCGTATGGCGCAAGTGCTCTTAAGTGTAATCTTTTTGGTTGTTCCAGCATATTGGTATTAAATCCTGTATTAGTTCCAAGATTATGGTACTAGATTACTAGCAAATCTTTTGAGAACCGATCGCACAGAGGCAATTTCGCGGGCGCTAAATTCCCCCAAAATTAGCAATCCTAACGGAATTAATAATCCCAGAATTATAAGTTTTAAAATTAGTAACCAACCGGAAGTTTGCCAAATATTTGCTAATCCGTAAGCTAAAATAGCGATGAGTAAACTACGTGCAAAAGAGAGGAACGAAGGGAAAATTTTCCAGAGATGGTAGAGAGCAAAAATTGTGGCTAATGCCGCTAAAGTAGACACAGTAATTGTAACTATTGCTGCTCCTATTGTGCCAAATTTGGGAATCATCCAGAGGTCAAGTGCGATCGCTAATGGTACCATTGGGCCTGTGAGTGCGATCGTCCAATTTGGTTTACTTGCAGCGGTGAGAATAGCAGTTGTAATAGAAATCATTGCCATTGCTACTGCGGCAAAAATTAATATAGAAAATATCGGTGCAGCAGGTAAAAAAGTAGCGCTGAAAAGTAGTTTAATAATTTCGGAAGATGCGCCAGCAGCTAATCCGGCAAAGGGTATTAATAACAGCACTAAACGCATGGCATTTTTGCTCAGTTCTTGCGCTTTTTGCAATTCATTTTCCCGCAAAAGACGGGTAAGAGTTGATAAAAGTAAAGGGACAAATGCCAGGGTAAATATCCCAGGAATTATAGAAAGATTTTGCGCTGTTCCGTAATAACCTGCTTGTGCTGCGGTTCCTCCTAACAATTTCAACATAAATAAATCGAGTTTGTCATAAAGGCGTAAACTGATAGCCATCAAAAATAATGGTACTGCATAACCCCAGAGTTTTTGCATGGGGAAAGGCGATCGCTGCAAAACTGGTGGACGCACATAAAACCGACAGACGAAAAGCTCAATTAATGCTGAAAGCAAGCTACCAATAATTGCGCCCCAAATTGATAAACCTGCGGCAACTAAAGCGATAGTTAATATCATTTTGGTAAGCCAACGAGTAGCAGTTGCGATCGCCCTTTCCGAGAACTTACCCAACCCAACTAAAACGCTACGATGCACGTAAGTAACACAAAAAATTGGTACTTCCAACATGAACAATCGCAAATAATTATTCATGCCAGGTTCACCTAAAGCCTTGGCTACAGGATCGGCAATAAACCAAAAAATAATAGCAGCAGAAAAACCCAAAAAAATATGTAATTGCAACACTGTAGTTGCTACAGGTTGCCAATTTTCTGTTTCTCCAACAAACTTAATTGTAGTGCGTGTAAAAGCCGAAGTAATACTCCAACCAATCCAAGAAACTATACTAGTTGCTAACAGGAATAAACCGTAACTTTCTGGCCCTAACTGACGGGTTAAAAAAGCCGCTGTTAAAAGTCCAGTAGGCAATAATAAAGCCTCTGCTAGAAATACTTGAATGGTTCCCGATGCCAAACCTTTTGAGGGATTGGGGACTGGGGATTGGGGACTGGGGACTGGGAAATTCTGTGAGTTTGTTCTTTTGGCTTTCAAAGATTTTCTCTCTTAATATTTCAGGAATGTTCCCAATTAACCTCTACTTTGCCTTCTTTGGAAAGGAAATAATTAGGTCGGAAATAACTAATTATTAAGCCAACAAAATACAACAACAGGGAAGTTAAAGCGATGAAAATTGCGATCGGTAAATTCAGCAAATATCTTGGTTGTTCGATCGCCACATCAATCAATCTTTTTGCTGCTACCATAACTTTATATAAGCCCAGTGCGAAACTTATAAATAGTTCTACAATTGGCTGAAAAATTGTTTTCTTTTCCGTCTGTTTTAAACGGTAAATTAACAAAGCATCATATCCATATAACAAGAATCGCCAGAAAAAGTGTGCTCCGCCATTAGGTGCAGCATGACAAGCACGAGAATTTGGTTGTTTCCAAATAGTTTCTCCTTGCTTCATCAAAGAATTAGCATGAATTACACAATTGCCTCGATAAATTGGCAAATCTACAGGAATCGGATATTTAGCCAGAAATGAACGACGAAAAGCCACATTATTACAGAAATAATATTGGGTTTTTTCCAGGTTGTTACTGTGAGAAAAGCGGGGGAAAATGTATGTTAGTGCGATCGCCAATCCATAAACACCTTCAGCCGAAGTTGTAGTTTCACCCGCTACCACATTAACGTTATCTTCTGCAAAAGGTGCGAGCAAATTTCGTAACCAATTTGGCTGATAAATACAATCTGAATCTGCTAAAACAATTACATCTCCAGTTGTTAAAGAAACGCCTTTCATTTTAGCAGCATAGTAATCAACATCTGCGGAAATGCGACGCATACTTAACCAAGGATATTTGTTAGTAAGTTGTTCCATCATTTCTTGAGGAACATCTCCGCTTTCCAGAATTAAAACTTCTTTGGCTAATTCAGGAGATAGGTCTTGAGATGCGATCGAATCCAAGGAACGATATAATCCTTCTAATTCCGCAGTCGCTAAGTTTTCCGTTTCTACAATGATTGAGAAACTCGGTAATTTGGCTTTTTCAGTAACTTCTATTTGTGACATAACCTCGGATTTTTACCACAGATATCTACAGATGAATTATTAAGCTTTGCTAGAGATTAAAGATGAAGGTGAGGAAAAATTTCCTTCCCCAGTCCCCAATCCCCAATCCCCAGTCCCCAGTCCCTACTGGATCGCAGCTGTTGGACGATCGCTATTGGAAGAACGCAATATTGATGACAATTTTGCCGCTTTTTTTTGGTCTTCAACAGTGAATTCTTCATGATAAGAACGCTCTGTATTAACTGTCCAAAGGTCGTGATTTTCACCATACAAATTGCGTACAGCTAACATTGCTGTTAACATCGAATGATCTTGATTGTTGTAGCGGTGCATTCCGTTTCTGCCAACTGTTTGTAGGTTATCAAAAGCTTCTAAATAATCTTTAATTACCTGTAAATGTTGGCGATATTCAGCATCATAAACAGGGTAAGCTTTGCGCTGACGAATTACCACTCCATCTTCTACATCTCCAGGTTTTACACCTATGCCTAGTGCGATCGCTTCTTGACTGGCAAGTTTAATCAAATCTGCATCAGACATTTCCCACAAATCTTCGCCAACACTGCAAAAATATTCCATCCCTAAACAAGTTTTGCTAGGATCTGGAACCATTGCTAGACTCCAATTTTTGAAGTTTTGAATTCGTCCAACTTTGAATTCTGGACTGTGAACGTAAATCCAATTATCAGGGAACAACTTCTCTCGATTAATAATCAGCGACACGATGAGAAAATCCCGATATTTCAAACTTTGTGCTGCTTGTAAAACTTCTTTTGGCGGTAAAGGATCGAGACAACGTAACAAGGCAGACACAGGCATACTGGAAATAAAATGATTGGCATTTAATTCCAAAGTGCGATCGCCTTGACGCGCAATCACTCGCTTAATTCGCATTCCCACTCGTTCAATGCGAATCACACTAGTATTTAGATGAACTGGAATCCCTTTTGCTTCCAATTTTTCTTGGCAGCGTTCCCACATCATTCCCGGCCCTAAAATGGGATAATCAAATTCTTTGATTAAACTTTTTGCATTTTGAGAGCCAAAAAGAGCATTAATTACTGCACCTTTGAGCGACATTCCTTGAATCCTTTGCGCCGCCCAATCTGCCCGAATTTTACTACAAGGAATTCCCCAAACTTTTTCTGTATAAGTTTTAAAGAACATTCGATATAAACGTTCTCCAAAACGTTCTGTTACCCATTCTTCAAAAGTTTCTGCTTGCTTTTCAGGATTCAGCTTAACTTTGAGTCTTGCTTGCAGATAACTCATTAAAATTAAAGCACTGGGCGCAACTCCCAAATTCGATAAAGTATTGATTAAAGACAAGGGATAATTGTAGAACTTTCCCTGATAGTAAATTCGTGAGAGTCGGGGAACTTTAATAAAATCTTTTCCCAAAATTTCCTGCCAAAATTGTTGGACTTCATCGACTTTGGTGAAAAATCGATGTCCGCCAATATCAAAACGATAACCTTTGTAAGTTTCTGTACGGGAGATGCCACCAACTTTATCTGCTTGTTCGAGGACGATCGAGCGAGTACCACGCTTCATCAACTCGTAAGCTGCGGTCAAGCCAGCAGGCCCAGCACCAATAACTATAACAGGACTATATGCCACTACTCACTCACTCCACAATTAGACTGCTTAAGACAGCGATTAAACCACAAAAAAAGAAACTTCTAACGTTCAACAGGCAACAAATTCTTAATTTTTTGGCTGTTCCCTGCTTTTGGTTTTCCGTTTCCTCCTTCCTGTTTTAATGTATTTTTAGCTTATGGTACAGGTGATAGCGAATTGTGCCAATCACAAATGCTAAACCTCCATAAAAGAAATAAAACCAATGCCAGGGAATTACCCCAAATGTGAATAGTATGCCTCGTTTTTGCAGAAAAAAGCGATACAGGGGTAGATTTAGCCATAACAAGGCAAAACTAATTCCTAGACCAATTAACCACAAAATTGACCACCACCAGCCCCCTATCAGGCAAATTACCAGCAAGTAGGTCAAAATTAAACTCAGACGGCTAGAATTTTTTAAGTTGAGATCGTTAGAGAATTGTCGATCGCGCCACAGCAACTCCGTCCAAGGAATCGCCCGATAAAAAATCTCTGCCCGGAGCAAAGACATAACCCGCCAATCCTTCAAATGTTTTACCTGAACGGTTTTATCTAGCTTAATTTGATAACCCGCTCGTTTCAACCGATAACCCAACTCAATGTCTTCCACCGAGGGGTAGCGATAGCCCTCATCAAATCCCCCCACCGCCCAAAAAGCTTCCCGTCGCACTGCGCCACAAGCACCCCAAAAGGTCGAAGCTTCCTCAGATGAAGTTTGATGGGTGTAGTGATGGAATAAGTTTTTATACTGAGAGAGAAAGTTAGAGGCTCCTGGGCTATCATCATAAGAGCCAATCAAGGCATTGAGAGTGGGAGAATGGGAAAATGCTGCGATTAGGTTAGCGATCGTCTCGACAGTCAGCGTTACATCAGCATCAATAAAAAATAAAATCTCCCCTTTTGCAACTTCCGCCCCCTTGTTTCTAGCACGGGCAGGGCCACCAGGAGAAGGAAAAGTAATTACCTGAGCACCCAACTCTGCGGCTAACTTTCCCGAATCATCTGTTGAGCCATCATCAATTACGATAATTTCTAATAGCTTTTCGGCTACTGTACTCACACTTTGCAAACATTGGCGAAAGTTTTCCCCACCATTAAGCACTGGAATAATGAGAGAAATTGTGAGTGTAGATTTGGCTAACTCGCTGGTATCTGAAAAATTTTTATCGCTGAACTTCTTCTCTGGAAAAGATGACATAAATTAAGTTAAGTGGCGGGTATTTGAGCGATCGGTCTTTGGGGACAAAGTGCGATCGGATCATACGATAATTGAATCTAACCAATTTTGCAATTATTTAAACCAAAATCAAAAATCTAAAATCGAATGACTGTATTTCCTTATGACCAATTTGCCAAAGATTATCTAAAAGAATTGTTATCACCTTTGGGAGAGGTGGAAACAAGTCGTAATGTTCGTAGTTGTATGGGTAAATTGTTTGATGTTTTTGCTTTTTTAGAACGTCAAGCCAGACGAAATAATACCCGAATAGAGGAAACAGATTTACCTTTTCTTTGGCTAATTTCTCCTACAGCATCAGAGTCTCTATTATCAGGTTTTGGCGCTACACTTGATATGAACAACTGGGTGAGCGGAATTTATTTTCTTCACCCACACCTGAAAACGGGTGTTGTGGTAATTCACCAATTACCAGTAACTCAAAAAACACTTTGGTTACGCATTCTAGGTAAAGGGAGAGTGCAGCAACAAGCAATTGATGAATTGGCAGCACTTCCAGAAAATGACCCATTGCGAATTGTGGTGTTGGAGTTGTTAAGTAACCTCAAGACTATATTAGAAGTAAGCCAAAATTTAGAGCCAGAGGAGCAAGATTTAATCATGCGTTTGTCACCACTTTATGAACAACGTTTGGCTGAAGCTACTCAGCAAGGTATCGAGCAAGGTATTGAGCAAGGTATTGAACGCGGTATTGAACGCGGTATTGAACGCGGTATTGAGCAAGGTGTTCGCCAAGGACAGCGAATTTTTGTGGAGAATTTGTTGAGAGCGAAATTTGGAGAGTTGGATGAAGAATTAATGGGAATTATTGAGCCTTTGTTGGCTTTACCGCCCGCAGATTCAACTGCTTTGTTGTTGCAATTGTCCCGTGAGGAATTGTTGGCAAGGTTTGATTAGTTTGTACGATCCGTCAGACAACCTTTGCGATCGTAGATCAAGAGGATAGCTAACCCGAATTTTGTATTAGATGCAAGGAGATAATATTATTTCCTGAGTAAACTGCTTGCGACGAAAGTAAATCTAATCTATATTAAGTACGTTGTTGCGCTTCAGCGCTCTTATTACCAATATCGAGGAGAGCGAAGACAGCAGAACAACATACCCATTTAATTTTCAGGGATATTAAGAAGTGTCAAACCTAGCAAGTGTTTCCGATTCTCTTTCCCAAGTAGAAAACCAGAGTCTAGGAGAAATTGACAAGCTTGATAGGCAGTTATTTGACCATTTTAAAAGTAAATTTGTAATTCAGTCCTCACTTACCCGTCCTCTAGTTAGCTTTCAGGCTAACAAAATTAGACCGATTTATCGATGGTACAAATATAAAGAAGCTTTCTCAGCATGGCTTGTAGAGTATTTATTGCAAAAATATAGAATTACTCAAGGCAAAATTTTAGATCCCTTCGCAGGTAGTGGTACAGCTTTATTTGCTGCTAGTGAGTTAGGAATTAGTGCTGATGGAATTGAGCTATTAGCGATCGGACAACAAATAATTACTACTAAACAAATACTAGATACTGAATTTACATCAGAAGATTTTGAAAGATTAAAAATTTGGCATGAGTTAAAAGTTTGGCAAAAAAATGATGAAAAAATACCGTTAAAAGAATTAAATATTACCAAAGGCGCTTATTCCGAAACAACCAAAGATTTGATTAAAAGATATCTCGGAGCTTGTCAACAAGAAAATATTATAGTCCAAACAGTTCTGCACTTTGCTCTGCTTTGTGTCTTAGAATCTATAAGTTACACTCGCAAAGATGGGCAATATCTTCGCTGGGATTATCGCTCCGGGCGTGGATTAGGCAAAAAAAGCTTTGATAAAGGTGAAATACTAGAATTTAATCAAGCTATTACAAATAAACTGGCAGAAATCCTCAGTGACTTAGCTCCTAGTACACAACAATTGGAGCTTTTCCCAATAGACATTCATCCTGGTAAAATTCATCTTTATAAAGGTTCATGCCTTGAGATTTTTTCACTTCTACCTGAAGCTGAATATAATGCAATTATTACATCTCCACCCTATTGCAATCGATATGATTATACGCGTACTTATGCCTTAGAATTAGCCTTACTTGGAATTTCTGAAAAAGAGTTAATCAAGTTGCGCCAAGAAATGTTAAGTTGTACAGTCGAAAATAAACCAAAAGATTTATTAACAATCAATCCAGCCTGGAAAACAGCGCTAAATATTGCTGATGAACAAAGCTTGTTGCAAGGGATATTGAAATATTTAGACTTTCAAAAAGAACAAGGTAACTTAAACAACAAAGGTATCCCCAGAATGGTGAGAGGATATTTCTACGAGATGGCTTGTGCGATCCAAGAATGCTTCCGAGTTCTTAAACCTGGAACACACCTATTTATGGTTAATGATAATGTGCGCTATGCAGGTGTGAGTATTTCAGTAGATATGATTCTCTCTAACTTTGCCGAAAAGATGGGGTTTACTGTTGAGAATATCCTGGTTTTACCAGGTGATAAAGGTAATAGTAGTCAGCAAATGGGAAATCACGGACGCGAACCCTTACGAAAGTGTGTTTATGTATGGAAAAAGCTGTAATTTAAATTCTTATGTGTCCTTATCTTAATCATCTTCAATCTAGTGACGATCTGGTTGCAACATATCAAGCGACTCGTGCAGGTTTTATTACTTTGGCACTGGAAAAAAATCGACGTGCTACACCATATATTGCAGAAGCAAGGGTACTTCAAGAAGCCGCCTCTCAAGCAGAAAATCCTGCTGACTTGCTAAATATTAAAGGTATTGAAATGGGTTTATTAACGGCGGCAGGTTTATCAGATAAATCTCTTAAATACCTGATGCCAGAGGATAAAATAGAAGCGATAAACGGTCTGATAAAGAATGGCAGGTGAAATTTGGAATCAATTGGAAAAGGGTATTCTTTCTAACGCAGCAAATTTGAATCAGGAGAACCAAGTTGCATCTATTTCTCGGTGGTTGTATGGTTTGTAATAATACTTTTTCTGACAGCGTAGCAACCAGCGAGTTAATATTTGTTGCCGATCGCAGATTGCCTAAAATAAATTCTTAACAAACGTAGCCAGCGCAACCAAACTTTTGCAGGTTCGTCAAAAAAAGTAAAAATATCACCGAAAGCTTGGTTAGGTTTTTGATGGTGTATCCAGTGTCTTTCAGGAGTTGTAATAAAAAATATGTTACATAAAAAAGTTACTATTTTTGGAGTTTGTCCTCCTAAAATACTAATATGTCGCCACCAAACATGAAATTGACCTAACAGCAATCCGCCAAGAACGCCAATAGGGGAATAAGACCACAGAATTATTGCCAGTAATAAATAAGGAAGCGCACCCAAAATCCCATCTAGAAGAACCAGAGAATCAAACGTCAAAATGGCATAGTGGCGAAAATTCTTTTTCCCGCAATGATGCGTTTTCAAATGGAGTGTGCCAAAAATATGCTCTGGTATGTGATAAACAAAGGTAGAAAGGAAATCACCAAAAAATAGTAATAACCAAGTTACAAAGATAGTTTTAAGCATATTTTGGGTGCTTTGCTTGGGTCTGAGATAAATTAGGTTTTGTATTTCTGAGCAGGTTTAAATCTAGCTGTTGAAGGTTAAAAAACGGATACATTTCGTTAAAGATCGGGTTAAGACTTAAGTTTTTATTTTTTCCGGTTTCCACTTAACTCAATCAAGTTAAATTTAGGTTAATACTTTATTAAATGTTGATTTAATTTTGAATAAACAACAAAAACCATTAGTTTTTATAATTACTTCCATAGACTGCAATCAAGGTTATCAGTATGTTTGAGGTTTCCTGCTATTAAATGCCGATCGCAATAGCATACAAAACACTACTTTCTGTTCCCAGAAATTCTTGCACTTCATCATCAAAAAATGCGCCAATACCGCTACAATTTAATCCTTCATAAATTGCTCTGAGATATACTCGTTGTCCAAGTAATCCAGCCAGTTGCAAAGCTGTGCAATAATTCTGAAAGTCCCCGACGAAAAAGAATAAAACTGCACTATCTCTTCCGATCGCTTGATTAACGCAAAGATATCCCATTTTATCCCGAAAGTTACCGACTTTCAAGCATTTTTGTTTGTAATAAAGTCCAGGTTCTATTCCTACTACATCTTGGACAATTGCATAAATTTCGATCGCTTCGTCGCTTGGAGTAGCAATTGGTTGAAGTAAGGATTCCCAAACTGCTAAAAATGCTTCTTGAGTAATTTGTGTTTGGTGAAAACGTCTTGCGGAACGGCGTTTTTGAATCGATTGGAGATATGTTGCTTTATCAACAAAAAACTGAGGTTGGATAATTTCCTGCGTGCTTTTTGTTAGGGAAAGGGTAGCTTTGTAACCTGCTTCAACAAAGTGATTTGGTTCAAAATAATCAGTACCGGAAACAAAGGGAATTGGCGATCGCAATCTCCGCACCGCTTTTTCTTTCACATCTCCGACAATAATCGCAGTTGTCACAAATTCCTTATTTTCTAATCCTAAATCATCGTTGAGTGCTAACCGATCGAAATCGAATAAAATTTGGGTTTGTAGATCGTGCGTGTAAGCAGAAGCTTCGATCGCTCCTAGATGATGACCGCTATCTAAAAAACAATAACGCAAACTGCGATTTTTGTACTTCCAACTGGAACGGAAATACACACAACTAATTAATAAAATGTATCCTTTAACCAGGCAATTGTCAAATAAATAACCTTCCAATCCATCATCAATTAATTCATAAATTAAAGTCAGCGATTGGGTTTCCACTTCCAGATGATAAATCCCCTCGATGATTCCCTTAATCCCGCGAATTTGCACGTAAATTTCCGTAGGATAAAGCGCACCCGCAGAGGGATTTACCCGCAAGGAATAGCTACCTTCTCGATACATTTTTTGCGAACTAATCGCACTGGTAAAATGTAAAAATGAATGGCTGGGATTTTCCAGATCTAAGGGAAACCTGCGAAAGAATTTAGGATAACGTTTGAATGCAGCGGGTTGAGTTGAAGAATCGACATAATTGGGATCGATTTGCACCGAGAGAAATGAGAGTTTTGTCGCTTCGTGGTATTGATTTTTGGCAATCTTAGGCAGCATTTTTCAAAATCCTTAAAATTTCCCGATTTGCTGCAAAGTCGATCGCCAAAAAATCATCCAAATTTTTCAACTGAGAATTTGCACCTGCTGCTAAAAGCGCATTCACTATTTCCGTTTTACCTGCGGAAGCTGCATACATTAATACTGTCGCACCGTTATCATTTTGGTTATTGATATCGATTTTTGCTTCCAGCAGTAAACTCATTAAATCTAGACGATCGCGAAAACAAGCAAACCATAAAGCATTGTTTCCGTCATTATTTTTGATGTTAACATTTGCTCCAGCATCAATTAGCGATCGCACAACATTTACCTCACCTAATTGAGTCGCTTTCATCAAAGCTGTATCGCCATTACTTCCCCGTCGATCTAAATTTTCTGGATCAAATTCGTTAGCTAACAACCATTGATTCATGTCTACTGATGAAACTGCTACCACCATTTTTTCCTCCTTGTTCAAATCTTAAAGATACTCGTCTAACTCTACTTCCAAAATGCAATCAGAAGTTGGTTTAGCAACACAAGTCAACACATATCCATCAGCAATTTGTTTCTCGCTTAAGAAAATTTGTTCATCTTGTTCCACTGTTCCCGACACAATTTTTCCTTGACACATTGCACAAGCACCGACTACACATTCAAAGGGAATTTTGATGCCGTATTCAGCAGCTTGATCGAGAATAGATTCAGTCTCAGGTACATCAATTGTTTGCGAAAAACCTCGACTTTTGTTAATTAAAGTCACCTTGTAACTTGTCATAGTTTCCTCCTGGAAATAGCTTACTCATTTAGCCAAACTTAACTGAGGATTAATCGCTAGATTAACTAGCGTTTGAGTTACGTCTAATGGTAAATTAGGCTCAGTCCAGGTAATAGTCCAGCGATCGCCAGATCCCATAAACTGCATATCATTATCTATACCAGGACGACCCAAAATATCAATCATTAGTCTTGCCAAAACACATTGGCTATTTACTGAACTAATCGCTACGATCGTCATTACTGTATCCGTATCTTCCAGCATTTCTTGCTCGATAAACTCAATTTTCATCTGCCTCTCCATCTCACTACAAAAAGATTATTTCAGTTATCTTCTAACACCTGCAAACCGATTATTTAGCTGAGTAGCTTCATCCCAGGAAGGCGATCGATAATCTTCATTAACTGCGCGATCGACATACCCTACTAAATCAGGTAACTCTTCACCCCTAATCTCTCCATTAACAAACATTTTCAGTTTTTCTTCCCAACCTGTTGGGTATTCTCTGATGATGGGATGCTTCACAAAAATTGGTTGATATTCAGGTTTGTCAATATCGACAATAATATCTAAATAAAGAACTGCCAAAGGACGTACAAAAATTCCGGTAGCAGCAATCTCAAAATCAGCATCAATTTCCTTTTGTTTTAACACCACCACAAAATGTCCAAATGGGGGAATTTTATAAGGTAATTGACTTCTATTTTCTACAGGTTTTACCTCAACGTTATAACCCCTAGTTAACCCATCTGCCAAAGTCATGCCATCATAAAGTTGATCGGGATGGGGTACATAAATTGTAAATTGATGCAAATCTAACCAGGGATTTTGCGAAGGTTCATCACTGTCATCTTTCCAAGCATTGTAGTGCTTTCGCATCTCCTGACCAACATAACTTTCCTGATTACAAATATTGATCAACGAGATGTTGAGAACCTGCTGATCGAACTGAGTAGACCCTAAAATTTTTATCATTGAACTGACCTATTTTAGTAGTTTTTGTAATTATTTATGCGATCGCAAAGCCTAGCATTAGCTCGCTCTCTGCAACCTTAAAACAAATTACCTTTCCTCATTAGAAAGGAATCAACTCAACTATTCCGTACTTTTGAATACTGAAATATCAGCAAAATTATTTTTTATTCTGTATTAAAATAAACAAATATTATAAAATATGTAGATTTTTGAAAAATTTGACATACTTTTAAGGTACGTTAGATTCTTGCTAACGCACCAATTCTAGACAACTTACTGTAGAAAGGGAGCTAATTTATTTTCCTCGATCGCCTTTTCCAGATAACTGAGGTAGACGGAGATTTTTTATATCCAACCCTTTATTTTTAATGATGTGTCCGACTTGATTAAGAAACGCGATCGGCAAACTAACTTCTGTAGTTGTCAAATCCTCATTGTATGATTTGGCATGATGGAAGTAACTATCCGGTTCATTTTCCACAATAATGCCATTGACCACCATACCCAAAACATTCTGATTCGACTGAACTAAAAATCCTTTAGAAGCAGATGCACTAACAGTGTCCACCACCCCAGGACGTGCTACCAACAGCACACCATCAGCCATTTTGCCTAAAGTCAGCGCATCAGCCACCAGTACCAGAGGTGCTGTATCGATGATGACGAAATTATAAGTCTGAGAAAAGTCTTCAATTAATGAAGCCATCCGCTTAGAATCAAGCAAAGCTAAAGGATTAGGCGGTATGACTCCCGAAGGAAGCACATCTAAGTTAGGTATCACTTCTTTTACCGCTGAATTTACATCAGCTTGACCGACAATTACATCACTAAGTCCAGCAACATTAGTTAAGTTCCAAATGTGATGTTGAATCGGATGGTGCAAATCAGCATCGATTAATAACACTTTCTGTCCTAACTGAGACATAGCTAAAGCTAAATTAGCTGAAACAGTTGACTTACCTTCCTTAGAAACAGAACTTGTGACTACAATAACTTTTAATTCGCGATCGGGACTGAGAAACTTCAAATTAGCCTGAAGCATCCTGTAAGTTTCACTAATAATCGAATGCGGAGCATCTTTAACCGGAAGTTTCACCGTCTCATCTGCTTTTCTCATGGGAATTGGAAATACCAGTCTCTTCTTCCAAGAAGGAATCATCCCCAACACAGTATACTTAAATATTTGTCGTAACTCTTTGGCTGTTTTCAGCGTTGGATCTGCTAAATCTACTGAGAAAGCTACGATTACATAAATCATAGCTCCCGCTAAAAATCCCCCGATGATAAACAATTTTTTCTTGCTATCACCAGGCTTTTCGGGAATGCTTGCAGATTCAATTATCGTAGCATTACCAACATTTTGATTTTCAGCAATTTGTACTTCTTGGTAATTTTTTAAGAGCAATTGGTAGCTAGTTTGTGCTGCTTCCGTTTGCCGTTCCAAATCTCGTGCTTTTTCTTGTAATCTAGGTAAAAGATTGGCTCTTCTTCTGTAAGCTTCCCTAGTACTATTTAGAGTCGCTATTTGCTTAATTAAACCTAAGCGCTGTCCTTCATAAGTCACATAGTCAGTTGTTAGTTTTTCTTTCAACTCACTTGTTTGTAAACTATCATTTGGCGTTTGCGTTCTGGCATTGATAGACTGTTTTACCTGATTTTGTAGCAATACTGTAAGTGCTTTCTTTTTATCTTCTAAGTTTAGGATTACGGGGTTTGTTGCTGTAAAACGAGTACGCTCTAATGCTAACTGAGATTCTACTGTTTGCAATTGCTCGCGGAGATTCTCAATTGTCTTAGACTGATTAACGCTACTCAAATCAATAACTTTTTCTGGGCTCATATTGATCTTTTGCTTGAGTTCAGCAACTCTAGCTGTTGTATCTGCCAGTTGAGCTTGAGTAGTAGCAAGTTGTCGATCGATGCCAGTGATTACATCAACAGCCATCACACCTTCTTGTTCCAGAGCTACTATGTTATTTTTTTCTTTAAAAGAGCGTAAAGCTGCTTCGGCTTGCCGCAGATTAGCTTGAACTTTGGGTAGCTCCTGGCTAATAAATTCCTTAGCTGCTGCCGCCTGCGCTCGATTCTTCAATATATTATCTTCTATGTAAAGACTCATCAGTTTGTTGACGACATCGGCAGCTTCTTTGGCAGTTTTTGCTTTATAAGAAACTAGCAGGACATCTGTACCTTTGATCCCTTTCACTGTTAATCCTGACAAGAAGGCTTCTGGTGCGAGTAAGTTGCCTTTCTTATCTCTGAGATTGAGTGATTCTATGGTTTTTTGGACAATGGGAATTGAAGTGATGAGCTGGGCTTGTGTGTCTACGGGAGTGTTCAGCATATTTAGGGTATCCAACTGTCCTAACTTTTCTCCCGCTTGAGTAATCAGTGAAGAACTGGTATTTTGCTTTTGAAACAGCAGCTTTCCACCTGCTTCATAAGTGGGCGTTTTTTTCAGTGCAGATATGGTAGCTAGTGCAAAAATAGCTAAGAATGCTACCCCACCAGGAAGCCAACGCCGTTTGAGGATTAGCCCAAACTTTTGGAAATCTATGTCTTCGCTGTAGTCTTTAGGATTAATAGCACTCAGATGATTCATGATGATTCTACTCTCAGAAAGGATGGACAAGTGTTCTACAATACGGGTTGTCTTTAATGTGAACTTAAGAAAAGATATGGTAGTTTTTTTTACATAATTTAAGTGAAGTTGCCCAATAGGAAACTTAGGTATTTTTTCACTTTTAGTCAGATTATTATGTTGACTCACCTAAAAATGTTTTTATCATATCTTTCATAACCTTAACTAAATGAAATGGCAAGTAATTGGATATAAATACTGAAAAATACTGATATGGTTACTCAGTAAATCTACGGGGTACAGATTTGGCTCATAGCTATATAGTACCCAAAGAGGTAAAGAAATAATCAAATCAGACGATCTTAATGGACATACTATTCAATTTAGATATGCGAAGTATCTAAATTGAGGATGTTCCTAGTAATTGTATCAGTGTAGAGTTCTGAGTTAGTCGGTTAAAATAGTGCCTGGTTCTGGGTTGAATAACGGTGACTTGAGAACCAATGGCAGTAAAGTAAAAAGCTTAAAGTTGGTAGAGCATGAAGGATAACTATTTAGTTAGCATTGCAATTAATAACTACAACTATGGGCGTTTTCTAAGCCAAGCGATCGATAGTTCTTTAAACCAAAGCTACGACAATGTTGAAGTAATTGTAGTAGATGATGGTTCGACTGATAATTCACGAGAAATCATCGCTAGTTACGGGGATAAAATTATCCCAGTGTTCAAGGCAAATGGTGGGCAGGCTTCGGCTTTTAATGCTGGTTTTGCGGCGAGTCGAGGGGAAATTATTTGCTTTTTGGATGCCGATGATGTCTGTTTGCCCGAAAAAGCGGTTGAAGTGGTTAAAGCATTTGGCGATCGCACAGACTTAGAATGGTGTTTTCATCCCCTAAAATGGGTCGATGGCGAAGCAAAATCCTCGATCGAAAGAGGATTTAATTACCCGCCTGCCGGAGAATACGATCTAAGAGAACATATTAAAGGAGGCAAACTAAGAGATAAATTACCAGTTCTTCCTTCAACTTCTGGTTTATGCTTTAGACGATCGCTCTTAGAAAAAATCTTACCCATGCCGGAAGCCAAAAGAATTGGTCTGAACGATGGTTATTTGGAATTTACGGCGATCGCACTAAGCAAAGGATTACTCCTAGATCGAGAATTGGCACTTTATCGCGTTCACGGCAATAATGCCTACAGCATGAGGAAAGATAACCGCCTAGTCGCAGCTAGAATCCTGACCCTAACTGCCTATTGGATGCGCGTAAATTATCCATTTCTATCTAAATTTACCAACAATATATTTGCCGCTGCTTTGGGTGCATTTTGGCATAGCGGAGGTGTAGAACCAGAATATCAAGAATTTGTCAACAAATACTTCAGTTCACTCACACCTCTGGAAAAAATAGAAATTAACGCCAGGGCTATTTACCATCGTCTAAAACCGTGAACCCAAAAATTGAAAAAGCATTAGCAATTTTCGGTCTGCTCGTTTTCTCCGGCGTAATCGGTATGGTCAGCTATGGTCGGGGCTCCGACGGAGCAGGAGGAAGTGCAGGAGGCAGCAACCCATTTGACAAAATCATGATGGTGCTGAGATATGCTTACTATGGTTATACCATTTTCATGCTGACAGTACGGCTGAAAACAGTAGTTCGTCCGGCTCTCAGGGATGTCTTAATCTGGGGTTTGATGGGAGTAATTGTGATGTCCTATCTCTGGTCTGATTTCCCAGATATATCCGAAAAAAATGGCAGATTAACATTGCTCACATCCCTATTCGGGCTATACCTCGCTTCCCGCTATAGCATGAAAGAGCAAATGAGTATCTTGCAGTGGACATTCGGTATCTCTGTAGTTTTCAGCTTGTTATATAGTGGGGCACTTCCTAATTATGGAATCGAACAAGGAACCCATAAAGGAGCTTGGCGTGGTCCTTTACTCCACAAAAATCACTTCGCTCGCTTCATAGCTATATCCACAGTACCTCTGTTATTTGCAGCCTTGAAAGCTAAAAAACATCGGAAAATTATCTGGGGTATTTTTATCCTTTCAATTCTTCTAGTTCAGCTGAGTACTTCCAAAACTGGCCTCCTAGTTTTTTTCACCTTAATGCTACTTGTACCGCTATGTAAAGCATTGCAATTAACCAAATCAGTAATTGTTCCCTTTTTGATTTTCATCGTTTTAATCGGTGCTAGTGCAGCGACATGGTTAGTTAATAATTGGGAGCCTTTTCTCTACGGTCTTGGCAAAGACCCAACTCTCACGGGACGCACAGACATCTGGGCATTTGTCATCGATAAAATTAGAGAGCGCCCTTGGTTAGGCTTTGGTTATGAAGCATTTTGGGAACCGGGAGGAGAAGGAGAAAATGTAAAGTTTTATATTCTCTTAGTGTTATCTCAAGCTCACAATGGCTATTTAGATGTAGCAGTTCATTTGGGATTAATTGGGTTCGCACTTTGGTTTGGTAGTTTGATACTTTGCTTTTTCAGAGGACTAATTTGGGCAAGAGTTGGCGGAGAAATAGAAGACTTGTGGCCTCTGTTGTATGTAATATTTTTATTAGTGTACAATAATACTGAGTCTACTATTGTAGAAACTAATTCTTTCTTCTGGATATTATACGTGGCAGCAAGTTTGTCCATGAAGCGAATTCGGGCAGTAATACCGGGAGCTTGGGAAATTGAAACTGAGAATAAAAAGTTAGTTTAAATCTCTCAAATAGCTCTGGGAGGGTAATTAATTAAGCGTACTTTGGACTAGAAAAAATGCCGGACATAACTCTTTTTATGGCAGGTCTTGGTGGTGGTGGAGCAGAAAGGGTAATGCTCTACTTAGCTCGTGGTTTTGTCGAAAAAGGTCTAAGTGTAGACTTGGTTTTAGTCAAAACAGATGGCCCTTCTATATCTTTAATTCCGCCCCAAGTGCGAGTAATCAACTTAGATACTCGAAGATTGTTGCGAAGTTTTCCCGCCTTGATAAGTTACTTGCGAAAAAATCAGCCTAAAGCTTTACTTTCAGCAATGGAAGATATCAATGTGGTGGCGCTTTTATGTCGGTGTTTGGCAGGAGTATCAACGCGAGTGGTGGTAAGCGTACACAACACGCTTTCAGTGGAGTCACAAACATCAACTCAAATCAAAAAGCGACTGGCACCTTATTTAGCAAAGTTATTTTATCCTTTAGCCGATCGAGTAGTGACAGTATCGCAAGGGTCAGCAGATGATTTAATTAGTTTGGGTTTATCTCCAGAAATTGTCAAAGTAATTTACAATCCCGTAGTAACACCAGAATTACTGAAAAAAGCTGCCGAACCTTTGACCCATCCTTGGTTTTTACCTGGAGAATCTCCGGTAATTTTAGCTGTGGGACGTTTGGATAAGCAAAAAGATTTTCCGACTTTAATTCGTGCTTTTGCTCAAGTTAAACAGCAACGTCCGGCAAGGTTGATGATATTGGGAGAAGGTCAAGATAGAAACCTTTTGGAATCTTTGGTGCAGGAATTAGGGTTAGAAAAAGATGTGGCTTTACCTGGATTTGTGGATAATCCTTTTGCTTATATGAAGCGATCGGCATTGTTTGTCCTTTCTTCATTATATGAAGGATTGCCTACGGTGTTGATTGAAGCGATCGCAGTAGGAACTCCAGTAGTATCCACCGATTGCAAAAGTGGGCCAGCAGAAATTTTAGAAAACGGGAAATACGGAAAGTTAGTGCCTGTGGGAGATATTCCCGCTATGGCAGAAGCAATTATTAACGCTTTAGAGAACCCCTTAGATTCAACCTTATTGCAGCAAAAATCAGGAGAATTCTTATTAGAAAAGGCCGTGAAACAATATCTAGAAGTTTTACAGATTGCTAGGAGATGAAAACTATGGAGCTAAAAAAGATTTTGGTTACTGGGGATGCGTTTTTTATCAATCGCCATCAGCCTTTATTTACAGCTATGTCTCCCCATTTAGAACAATTAGATTACCTAGCTCAAGGAAGTTTAGAGCAAACTAAACGAGGGCAAAAAATAAAGAAGCTTTTACCTAAGTTTCTCCTGAAACCTGCGGAAAAGTTATTGCGGAAAAATCAGCAAACATTTGTCAAAAAATCTTTAGAAACCGAGCAAAAAATCCGAGAATTGGAATATCATCCCAATTTAGTTTTTCATATATTTGCCCTTTATTGTCCATTTTGGGAAAATTTCGATATTCCTTATGTTATGTTGTTAGACTACAATATGGCACTAGCAGCAAAAAATTGGCCTGCTTGGTCTCCTTTTAGTAACCAAAAAGAACTTAATTTTTGGCTGGACTGCGAACGCAAGGCTTATGAAAAAGCTCATCATCTTTTTCCGATGAGTAATGTAGTGAAAAAATCCTTAATTGAAGATTACGGCATTCCAGGCGAAAAAATAACGGTGGTAGGTGCTTCTGGCAATTATACTGAACCATATCAAGGGAAAAAAAGCTTTGGTAGTAAACAAATTTTGTTTAATGGTTCTGATTTTGAAAGAAAGGGTGGAGATTTACTTTTAGCGGCTTTTAAGCAAGTAAAGCAAGCCATTTCCGATGCTAAATTAGTGATAATTGGGAAAAATTTATCTATCAACCAAGAAGGAGTTGAAAATCCCGGAATTATTCGTTCTGCTGAGGCAATGCGCGAGTTATTTCTCACATCAGATTTAGTAGTTGCACCTGCTTATTGCGATCCTTTTCCGGTTTTTTTAATGGAGGCGATGAATTATGGAGTACCTTGTATTGTCACTGATAAAGATGGAATGCCAGAAATAGTGGATAATGATATTAATGGTGTGGTTATTCATGAGCCTACACCGGAAATTTTAGCTGATCGCATCATCAATTTGCTTACCAATCCTGCTTTATTAAATCAAATGTCTGGACAAGCAAGAGACAAGATGAAAAATAAATTGAACTGGGATAAAATAGCCGCTAATATTATCCAAGTTCTATCAGCTAATTAATTTAGCACAAAAATAGCCAAACTAGTAACTAATAGGAGTTTAAATATTATGCAAAATATCAGCAACGAATTGTTCAAGGAAACCTCTTTCTGTACTTGTTCCTATCTTAGTTCTTTAAGTAATTACCGTGCTTCCTTAGTGCGTAACGCCATAAAAACTTGGGATCAATTTCTCGAACTTCCGTTTAAGGATAAAATATTTTTAGATGATGGCAGTCCTGATGTGAATGGAATTAGATTACTTAAACAAACCAGTAATCTTAATAAATTTGACGATATTAAATACAATACCTTAGTTCATGCACCTCACAGTAATTTTGGCATTATTAACAGTATGGTAATTTGCCAAGGTGACTATATTCTCCATCTTGACGACGATATAAAAGTAACTACTTCTTATGAAAGTTGCTTTAAATTTATCGAACAGAGTTTGGAAATTTTGGAAAAAGATGAAAGTATTTTGGGCATCAATCTTTTAACCATGCCAAAAGAATTCGATCCAGCCTGGTTTCCCGGTGATGATTACCCAAGAAGTGATATTTTTGCTCATCCCAAAAAATACTTTGGCACAGCTGCTTGCTTGATCAAAAGAAAGCTTTTAGAAAGAGTAACTTTAGCAGATATTATTAATTGGGGCGCACAACAACCAAACACTTGGGAAGTATTAGTTTCTGACGATCCTGCATCTTTTCTTGTCAGTAAGATGGACACTCCTTTTGGATTAGATTTAGATGCTTGGGTTTATCAAAGCGTTAGCAATAAAAGTTGGCGAGGAATTAAGAAGCGGATGAAATACAATTTGGGTAAGTACTTTCCATTTCTAAAATAAACTACAGATCCCCGACCTCTTTAAGAAGTCGGGGGTCTCTCTTTTCAGCTTAAGAATGTTTTAAAGTGTTTTTTAAGCTAGAGTAGCTTTTTTTAATTAACCATTTACCCAAAAGTTTAGCTTTTCTTGTGGCAGATAAGCCTTGAATATCCAAATAGGAACTATTAAAGAATTGTCTGATAGCTTGCAGAGGAGAATCAGACGCATAATTGCATACTTCTAACCAGTAACCTGCTAAAACTTGATGAAAAGTAGATTGAGGGTATACCTTAGCAATTTGATTTGCCTCCAAAAGTTTATTTAACCATTTGTTAGCTTCTATAACGAAATCTCGATCTTTTTTTAGTTCTAAATTTCCTAAGCGGCGATGAACCAACATTTCTTGTTCTGTTGGTTGTAAATTTAAAGCTGAGAAATTTCTTTTATCTATTTCGTAGAAGTAGTAATATTTTTGCGACATCAGTTCTTCATCTGACAAGTTTTTGCCGTACTTGCGCCATCTGTAATAAACGAGAACTTCTGGAATATTTGCGACTTGAAAATGTCTGGCACCTCTACAGTATAAATCCCAATCTTGAGCACGTTTCAGTTCAACTGAATATCTCAAGGAATATTCGTCTAAATATTTCCGACGAATAATGGTTGAGGGGTGACATAAAACTGCTTCAAACAAAGTCCGACAGTGAACGATTTCTGGGTTTACTGCACATCGCCACAATTCTCCTGCAACTTCGCCAATTGTTTTTACCCAACTACCACAAATACCAACTTCGGGATGAGAGTCCATGTAAGCAATTTGTGTGGCAAATCTTTGGGGTAAATTAATGTCGTCGGAGTCTATGGTAATTATGTAGTCGCCGCTAGAAAGATCGATTCCCCGATTACGACTGTAACTAGTACCGCTATTCTTGTCATTCAAAAATAATTTAATGCGGGGATCTTTGTAGGATTTAATAATTTCTACGCTTCTATCGCTAGAACCATCATCGATAATAATAAACTCAAAGTCTGTGAAGGTTTGGTTGAGGACGCTATCGATCGTTTCTTTTAAGTATTCTTCCCGGTTATAAACAGGCATGATGGCACTAGCGTGAGGATTTTGAGTAGACATAGTAGTTCCTTAAATTTAGTAATTCACTCCAGTTTTTACCGAAAGTTTCATCGCTTTCCTAAGTTTGCGAACCAACTTTTTTTGGTAAATACTTAGGTTTCGGTTAATATCTTCTAATTTTAGCAAAGCTTCTGCTGGTAATCCTGTTATACCTTGCACTTCCTGCATACACTTCCGACGGCAAAAATTCATTGGTTCTGAGTAAACTTGCGAATTATATAATGTTGGTTTAGGGCCAGCCCAATGAATTACACAAGCGTCATCTCCTTGAACTAATAAGCCATTTTTAGCAACGGAAAAGCGATTTTTTAATTCATTTGTTGTAAATTTCGGCACAATAACTTGAAAGCTTGATTGTCCCAAGCGCAGTTTTCCCACATCAGCATCTCGAAAGATCATCAAATTCAAAAATCCTTGTTCTCCTAGCCAAAATATGTTGGGATTTTCCTTAACAAAATCCAACATATAAATATATTCATCTAGGTTAAAAATGTCTCGTTTGGCAAAGAATGTTCCTGTACAAAAATATTCTCCAAAATGTTTTTGCCAATCAAATTTGGGAAAGTGTTTTTCTATTTCTTGGGGTTTAAAAAAAAATTGGGAGAACTCTGCAAAGGAATCTTTGTAAAGGGGGCGATCGACAATCACATCAAAGTCTTTAAAATTGGCGTATTTGAGTATATCTCCCCACACAATAGTATCGGCATCAAGGAAGAGGAAATTCTTCCAAGGACTTTCCCAAAAGGCAACCATTTTAGTTAATCCCCAACCAAAACTTCTCTCTCGGAGAATTCTATTTTTAACATTTAAGTGATTAATGACTTTCACCCCGTAGACTTTTTCTAATTCTGGGGCTGAAAATTCGCCGTCAATAATTAAGCAAATTGGTACATCACCCAAGAAATATCTAATGCTACCGCAACAACCTTTAGCATAGTGGTAATCTTGGTCGTAGCAGGCGATGATAATTCCAAAGTCTTCCATAAAAACACTTCCCTGAATTGTAAGTTGTCGTCAAGTGGAGAGCTATGCTCTTCTTATGGTATTAACTTATCGGACTACCATAAATTTTTGAAAGTGAAATAATTGAAAGTTAATGCCCTAGTCATAATCCAAGCAAGCTGACGTGCTGGGGGATAGATGAAACAGAGAACATAATCGGTAAAGGCGTAGGAAACAACTGTGGCGATCGCAGCACCATTTCCCCCATAAATCGGAATCAACCAAAAATTTAATCCGATATTCATTACCGCACCACAACAAGTAGTAATTAAAGCGTATGTAGCGCGACTTTCCGCAATAATCCAAATACTTTTAGCCCAGCCAAAAAATCCAAATACTGCTGACCAAATGTAAATTGATAACATGGAACTAGCTGGCGCATATTCTTGACCAAATAATAGAACAATCAGCGGTTTTGACAAAAAGATCATCACAATGGCGAGTCCAAAAGTAATTACTGCCATCATATTGAACAACTTTTGTAGTTTGTTATAGTAAAGCGTTCGACTTTCTTCCCTAGCTTTCACAATTGAAGGGGTGACAGAACCGACGATCGCACTAGCAATAAAATACCAAAGTTCCGAAATTTTCGCTGCTACTGAATAGAACCCTACAACTTTATCACCCACTAATTGACCTAGCATGATTTGGTCAATTCTTACATAAACCATAATCGCAAAACCTGACAGTATGAGCGCCCAACTTTCTCGAAGTAAAACTTTAGCACGTTGCCAGCTTACACGCCATTCTAACAAGCTTTGTCTCTTGGCTTTATAAGCTATTATTAAACCTATAGCACCCAAAATACTTTCTACCACCATCGCCCAAGCAAAGGCAACTAAAGGTGCTTGCATTTGAATCAAAACAACTCTCAACAAAGTTGCTAGAAAAAAAGCTGTATTCTTAGCAATAACTGTATATTTTGATTTAACTTGTGCTTGGAACCAAAATTCGATCGTATTAAAGGCATTAAAAATAGTTGCCACCGCCATAATAGTTGCCAAAATAGTAGTTAATTGGCTATCGCGGTTGAAAGCAAAAACAGTGGCAGCTGTGATTATAACTGTAGCTATCCCACCAAAAATTCTTAATGCTAAAGCTGTACCCATTGTTTCGTCTTTACATTCGGGATCGCGAACAATATCGCGCACGACTATTTGATCCAACCCCAAACTAGAAATAATGGTAAACAGCGCTACATAAGCACCAGCATAGTTGAAAAGTCCAAATTGCTGCGGTTGTAAGTAACGGGCTACCCAAGCACCGACTATTAGCCCTGCACCCATGCGGAGAATGCGATCGCCAAATAGCCACCCTATATTACCAATAATCTTGCGTAATTCTGGGCTAATGTTTTGTGTTGCAGAAATGAATTTATTGAGCATAGCATTTTACTTTAAATACCTTTTTTTCACCTTTACTTAAGTTCCATTAAGATTTGAACCATAAGCAAAGAAAATTTGCTTTCCTCAGCTAGCTAGATGCACCATTAATTAATTTTTCTATTTACCCTTGTCTAATTCGTCAGATTTGACGCTGCATTACCATATTAATTTTAGGAGGATAGGAGATGAAATATTATGAGTAAAATTACGGAAAATCACCAAAAAATTAATCAATGATTCACCGAAACTACTGAAGACCATCACTTGCACAATTGAGATAATAGGATCGTTTTATCCTTGGTCACGCTTCTCTCTGATAAATTGTAAGCTTTTGATCCCAAAAATTTTGCCAAATTATGAGCGTACCTAACCTAATCAAAATTCTGAAAAATATTACTATTGGTCAGTCTCTAATTCCTCCTATTTCCGCGTCCCCTGACCCATCACCCATTATAAATTTAAAGCAAAATAGTATAATCTATTGGACTTTGACCCTTGGGTTAATGGGAGTTTTAGCCGGATGCGGCAATGATAGCCAACAAATTGAAACTATTACACCTATTAAACCTGTTAGTGCAATGCCCTCCAGCATTGGTGAAAATGGATATCGGTGGGCTAACGTATCCATAGGAGGAGGTAGTTTTGTTACAGGTATTTACATACATCCTAAACAAAAAGATCTGGTTTATCTGAGAACTGATATAGGTGGATTTTATCGTTGGAATGCAGCTAATAAAAGTTGGATTCCTATAACTGATAGTTTTACTCAAGCGCAACAAACTTACTATGGAGGAGAAGCTTTAGCTTTCGATGCCAATAACCCGAATATTGTTTACATTGCAGCTGGAAAATACTCTGCTTGGCAACCTAAAGGGTCTATTTTTAAATCTAGCGATCGCGGTCAAACTTGGCAAAAACTAAACTTAGATTTAGGAATGGACAGCAACGACGATTACCGTTGGGCAGGAATGAGATTAGCTGTCAATCCTCACAACTCCAAAATCATCTTTTTTGGTTCCCGACATGATGGTTTATGGAAATCTCAAGACGCAGGTACAACCTGGACTAAAGTTACTTCATTATCGGCAAAACTTACCCCGAAAATCGGCGTTTTAGGGATTCTGTTTGACAAGCAAAAGCCAGGTCTGGTCTATGCTAATGTCTTTGGAGATGGGATTTATCAATCTACTGATACAGGCGTAACTTGGAGCAAAATTGAAGGCAGTCCAAATCAGCCACAACGGATGGCTGTTGATAATAAAAGTAATCTCTACGTTACTGCTAAATCTGGAGTTAGCAAATACGCCAAAGGAGTTTGGACTAATATCACTCCTTCAGGTAAAGAAACATTTTTTAATGCTTTAGCTATTAATCCAAAAAATCCCAATGAAATTATTGTTGCTACTGGTCAATCGGTAAAAACAAAAATTTATCAAAGTTCTGATGGTGGGAACAGTTGGACAGAAAAAAAAGCATCGCTACAACACACGGTTCCTTGGTGGTACGATCCGACCCATCCGATGTTTTCGATTTGGACATCTGCGATCGAATTTGACCCCCATATACCCGGAAAAGTTTGGTTAACAGATGGATTTGGCATTTGGCAAACAAACAACATCAACGTCAATCCAGTTGTCTGGACTAACTACCAACAAGGGCACGAAGAAGTCGTTTCCTTTGCCTTAGCTGCACCTGCAAAAGGCCCCGTTTTATTAAGTGCGTTAGCTGATGTAGTCGGTTTTTATCACGACAAAGGACTTAACGCCTATCCCTCGCAAAGATTACAAGGCACACCCGAATGGCGAGATACCTTAAGCCTTGACTATTCACAGAATAATCCCCAGCGGGTAGTCCGTGTGGGTGGTGCCAGATGGAACTCCACTTACACAGGCGCAACTTCCAGCGATGGCGGTTTAACTTGGAAAAAATTTCCTTCATTCCCAGCAAACACAATGCCTTTGCGGGTAGCTGTTTCAGCAACAGACCCCAATCAGTTTGTCATTATCACCAGCAAAGCCCAACCTCTACGGACAACAGACGGTGGCGCATCTTGGAAAAAAGTTGCCGGACTACCCGATGGACCCGGAGGGCCTTGGTTTTGGAATCATCCTCTAGCCGCAGACAAAGTAGATGGCAATACCTTTTACTATCACAGAGAAGGCAAAACTTACCGCAGTACTGATGGAGGTTCATCCTTTACTTTGGTTAACTCATCTCTTCCTCACGGTCAGTGGAATAGTTACGCCATTAAAACAGTTCCCGGTTTTAAAAACGAGGTGTGGGCGAGTTTGGATAAAAACGGTTTGTTCCGTTCCACAGATGGCGGTACTAATTTCACAAAATTACCTTCCGTAGAAAGGGCTTCCTTATTTGCTTTTGGTAAACCGCCCCAAGGCAGTACTACTCCCGCCCTTTATTTATACGGAAAAGTTAGGGGCATCGGAGAGGGAATTTTCCGTTCTTTGGATCGAGGGCAAACTTGGGTCAGTATTGGTTCGCGAGAAAATCCGATCGGTAATGAACCCAACACGATGGAAGGAAGCTGGCAACAATTTGGCTTAGTCTTTATCGGGACGAATGGCAGGGGGATTTTTTACGGAATTCCCCAAAATTCCAAAACTATTGCTCAAATACCATAAATACAACCAGAACCCGACTTCTTTAAGAAGTTGGGGAAATTTCTGCCCAGATGCACTAGGTTCTCGAACAGACCTGTTGTTCTCTGGAGTCTAGTTGAGCTTGAGTAAAACTTTTTTTCTCAATACCAGTTTTGAATGATTGCGCTTGTGACAATAAGGGTGAAGTCAGTGATTCTACTGTCATTAGAATTACGGAAGCAGCCAAAACTATAAAGCCAGCAGCAGTAAAAATTAATGTTAAGGGTAAAGAAGTCAGTCTTTGTATAGATGATTTCATAGCCATTTTGAGTATTTATGTAAAAACCTTGATAATAATGATACTAGATTGAGTTCAGTATTGTCAACAGCGATCGCCACCTACTTAAGTGATCCTACTAGATTACGTCCCAGGCAATTTATTTCCACGTACTAACTTGATTTTTATTTAATAAATGTGTAATTAATAAAAAATTAATTTAATAGAAAGAATAAAAACTAATCTAATGCTGTCGTATAAATACAAATTGCTTGATAAAGATTTGCAGAAATCCGGCTGGGTAGGGGCTTAGAATATCAGTGAAATTGGCGATGACAAGCAGATATACATATCTGAGAGAATATTAATGATAAAGTTATTTTGTAGATTTTATTAATCATGGATAAGCCAATTTTAACGATTTTTTACCAATTCAACCCTTGGCGTAGTAGTATCGGGGGAATCCAGACTGTTATTAAAAATTTTGTTAAATACGCTCCCGAAGAATTTGCAGTAAGACTGGTGGGAACAGGAGACGATCCGCGCCAGCCGATCGGGAAATGGCAGGAAGCTGAGTTAGCAGGCAAAGCAATTAAGTTTATGCCTGTACTTTACATAGAAAATGATAATGTCAGAAAGCTAATCCCCACCACGATTAAGTATACTGCGGCACTTTTTGGTCGTCAGCTGGCTTCTGATTTTATGCACTTTCATAGATTGGAGCCAACAGCGGCAGCATTGAATTGGAAAGGAGAAAAAACTCTATTTGTTCACAATGATATTCATAAACAAATAAGTTCTCAGAGTGGAAAAGATGCGATCGCGTGGCGTTACTTACCAGCAGCATATTTTGCGATCGAACGGCTATTAGTTAAACAATTCACCGAAGTACTCTCTTGCAACACAGAATCAGCGAAATTATATAGAGAACGCTATCCCCAAATAGCAGACAAAGTGAAATATGTAAAAAATACGGTAGACAACGAAATCTGTTATCCCCTAACCTGGGATGAGAAAGAGCGGGAAAGACTCAATTTGGCAGAGCAAATGGGTAAATCAGAAGAGACAAAATTTATTCTTTTTGCTGGTCGATTGCATCCTCAAAAAGACCCGATTTTATTGGTGCAATCTATTGCTGCTTTAAACAATTCAAACGTTCATTTGCTAATAGCAGGTGATGGAGATTTGCGGGATAAAGTATCTTCAGAGATCGATCGCTTAGGACTGCAAAACCAAGTAACAATGCTAGGAGCAATTAACCAAAACGAACTAGCAAAATTGCAAAAAATTTGCAGTGCCTTTATCTTAACCAGTGCTTACGAAGGTTTACCATTAGTAGTTCTGGAAGCACTAGCCTGCGGAACACCGATAGTAACAACTCGATGTGGTGAAACTCCTAACTTACTTTCTCCTAAGAGTGGAGTGATTTGCGAAGAACGCACGCCAGTTGCTATTGCAGATGCTTTGGGTAGGATACTCTACAATCCACGCGATTATCCGATCGAAGCCTGTGTTGAAGCTGCTGCACCCTATAGTGCAAAGACTGTAGTGGGTGACATCTACAAAGATATGTTGGAGCGTTGGCAACAGCGCAGTTCTTTATCAAAAAATCAGCATCTCACAAGTCTAACAGGGGTTTCTCCATGAAAATAGCTGTAATTGGTGTCAAAGGCTTACCCGCTAAACAAGGTGGAATCGAACATCATTGTGAAGAGATTTATCCGCGTTTGGTAGCACAAGGTCATTCAGTAGATTTGTTCGCCCGTTCTTCCTATACTGAATCCACCTCGCTGGAAAGTTACGACTATCAGGGAGTTAACGTTGTCTCTTTACCTTGCTTGTATGCTGGAGGAATGGATGCGCTACTGAGTTCTGCACTGGGGGCGATCGCCTCTGGAAGACAGCAATATGATATAGTTCATTTCCATGCTTTAGGGCCATCACTTTTTTGCTGGCTACCAAAACTCACCACCTCAGCGAAAATCGTCGTCACCTGTCATGGCTTAGACTGGCAGCGTGCCAAATGGCAAAAAGCTCCTGGGAAATTACTATACTACGGGGAACGAGCAGCAGTACGCTTTGCTGACGAAATCATAGTTGTTTCCGAAGACCTGCGCTCCTATTTCCAAAAAACCTATAACAAACAGACAACTTATATTCCCAACGCCGCTTCTGTTTTAGCTCAATCAGACCCGGAATTTACTTTTGGTACTTCCCTTGGTTTAACACAGCAAAAGTACATTCTATTTTTAGGCAGACTCGTACCAGAAAAATGCCCCGATTTGCTGATTCAAGCATTCCAAAAACTCCAACCACAAGGATGGAAATTAGCTCTTGTTGGTGGCACCAGCGATACTGCTGAATACTCTACAAAACTAGTCAACATGGCAGCAAATAACGAAAATATTATATTTGCTGGTCAACAAAAAGGCTCTCATTTAGCAGAACTTATTCGAGGTGCTGGATTATTTGTGCTTCCTTCCAAATTAGAAGGACTACCCTTAGCAATGTTGGAAGCAATGCAAGAAGGTATTCCGGTAGTTGCCAGTAATATTCCTGTCCACGAGCAACTAATATCTGAGCGAAGGGGTTTAGCGTTCCAAGTGGAAAATTTAGACTCCTGTATTAGCACTTTAGATTGGGCAATTAATCATCCAGAGGAAATGGCAGTAATGGCTAAAAATGCCCAGAAATATGTCCAAACTCACTTTAACTGGGATGAAATTAGCGCTGAAACTTTAAAAGTGTATACAACACTCCACTCCTCTTTAAAAATCGGAAACAGAGCAATCCAGCTGGCAAATAACACTTATGAAAGTTTAATTTGAATTTTTTGCTAGATTGTTTAGCTAAAACCATCTAGCCTTGTATCTCCATGCTAATTTTTGATACTCAAAAAACCGGGCTTCTGGACTTAGAAACGGCTTTTTTTCTAAAGAAACCCAGCTTTTGCGGGAGTATGAAAATTTTTACTCTAAGCACTATATCCAACTACTACAGCTTCGCCTGTTGTACCATGAGCAGGTCGTTCTGTGCTACCTGGTTTATCTTGACGGGTGAGTAAATCAAATACATGATCGCCGATCGCCAATCTGACATCTTCTTCTAAATCGTGCATCACATCTCGATTTAATTTAAACGCATAGTTGGCTTCTTCTACTATGCGTTGAATTGTAGCTTCATCGATCGCTAAAGAGTTCAAAGCTTGGCGATACTTTTCCTTAAATTCTCGTCTAGCTTCTACAGTGGGAATTTGTTCAAAGTCGTGTAATCCGGTACCTTCATCTGGTGGTAAATTCAATGCCGATCGAATAATATTTTTTAAAGCTTGTCCACCAGACAGATCGCCCATGTAACGAGTATAACTGTGAGCAATTAAAAGCACTGGGTCGTTGTTGGCGATTTCTTGGAGGCGATCGACATAAACCTTACCAGCAGGTAAAGCAGCAATCTCTTCCCGCCAATTTTCACCATAATAATAAGCTAAATCTTTCTCTAAATTTGCCGTGCGATTTAACTCAGGAAAATACATCACTCCTAACACTGGATGATCCTGATAACGCCGCAAAGAATCTTCTAAAGTAGTGTAGACTAAATACAGATTTGCCAGCAACTTGCGGAATGGTTCTCTTTCAACAATTCCTTTAAGAAAACACTTCATATAAGCAGTATTTTCCGCAGCAGTATGAGAATGTTTCGTGCCTTCTCGCAGACTGTTGGCTAAATCGTGACTCATCTCAATTTACCTCTTTTCTAAGACAATGCGCTTTCAGCAGGCATCTTTATCCATCCCACCAAAAGACTTTTAATACTCTATAACCATTAGGCGATTAAATGTGAAACAGTTTTCATAACTTAACAAAGTTACAGTAAGATTAACGTTTGTTACCTTTTCCACACAAAGATCTTTTCAAGAGGCGGCAAGTAGTATAACTTAAAAACTATTGAGTTATAGCGAGACAAACACTATGGTTACTTCTCCGCCAAAGCCCTCTCAGGAGTTAGCAGGTAAAACAAAAGCACTAAAGGAAAACATCCTCACACCGAGATTTTATACGACAGACTTTGAAACTGCGGCCCAAATGGATTTATCTGCCCAAGACACCGAATTACAGGCAATGTTGGCAGAAATGCGGGCGGATTACAACCGTCACCACTTTGTTAGGGATGAAGCGTTTAATGAGTCTTGGGATCATATTACGGGAGAAGACAGACAAGCTTTTATTAATTATTTGGAGAGATCTTGCGTTTCTGAGTTTTCCGGGTTTTTGCTGTTTAAGGAACTTTCGCGCAAATTAAAGGATCGCAGTCCGCTGTTATCGGAAATGTTTAATTTGATGGCGAGAGATGAAGCGCGTCATGCGGGATTCCTCAATAAGGCAATGGGGGATTTTGGCTGTACGATGGATTTGGGTTATTTGACAAAGAATCGGGTTTACACATTTTTCCCGATCGAATGGGTAATTTACACAGTTTATTTGTCCGAAAAAATTGGTTATTGGCGCTACATCATTATTTATCGCCATTTAGAAAAACATCCTGAAAATCAGTTTTATCCTTTATTCCGCTATTTTGAAAGTTGGTGTCAGGATGAAAACCGTCACGGAGATATTTTTAAAGCATTGTTGCGATCGCAACCAAAACTGTGGCAAACTTGGCAATCTCGCTTGTGGAGTCGGTTTTTCTTGCTGACAGTTTTTGCCACTCACACTTTAACTGTTCACGAAAGAACAGGATTTTATAAAGTATTGGGATTAGATGCAACGAAATTTGATGCGGAAGTAATTCGCAAAACTAACGAATCAGCTGCACGCGCTTTCCCTTCAGTTCTAGATACAGAAAATCCAGAGTTTTTCGATCGCCTACATCGCAGTTCCGATCTAAATTTACAGATGTCCCAAATTGATGGTAGTTCTCAACCCAAATGGTTGAAAGCGTTACGGAAATTACCATTGCAGTTATCAATTTTCGGTCATTTGCTACGGATTTATCTGCTCAAAGGTGTTGATGCAGAAGCCTTGCGAGGAACCGTGCGTTAAAAAATTCTACCAGATCCCCGACTTCTTGAAGAAGTCGGGGATCTTGCTTAGGGAACTGCATAAATTTTTAAATCGCGCCAAAGTCGAATGGGGAAGAGACTTATCAGTTCCCTACTTTCCTAATCAGCAGGAAAAAGAATCATTTGAGAAACTCTGGAAAACCGAATTAAATACTTGGCGCTCATCGACAGCTAAAGATACAATGAGAGCGATCGCAACAGGTTTACAAAAACTACTTAAACAACCAAATCTAACTCGTGAAAAATTAGACAGTATACTCAGAAATCCAAAATTTACAGTAAAGGGAATCACCGGACAATTTAAGTTTAACAACAAAACAGGCGAACGTGAATTTTTCTTTCAGCAACAGCGTCCTGATACATTAATTCAAGTTCAAAATAGTAAATTTGTTAAAATTGAGTAGCTCTCCATTAATCAAACTAAATTATTATTTATAGCCTTAGTTTTGTCAGTAAAAAATCAAAAAGTATAGCAGAATACGTCAAGTAGAAGTAACAAATTTTTATAAAAATATTAAGAAATGTGCCTTGACGAAATAAAAAAAATTTGCCATAAATTGCTTAAGCGCGATCGAGTCTCAAAGTTTTGGTAATTAGAACGACGATCGCATTTCATTGTGCGGAGTGATATAGCAACAGCTAGATAAGTTTTGACTGGATTAAAAATATTAATAGTAGATTTGGGAGAGCAAACTGCATAAGTAACATTCGTTCAGACATATCAGAGATTAAGTCAAGATTTACAACTTGCTTTTTAGTCAATTCTTGAGGGAATCATGTATGGCTACTTCTACTGCACTAGATAGTCTGTTTAACGCTGATTTCTATCGCTCCCAGAATCCCGATTTAGCTAACTTGGATAACCAGCAAGCTTTTGCACACTGGAGAAATGCTGGTATAGCTGAGAGCCGATCGTTTTCACCCTTCATTGACTTAAATTTTTATCGCTCTAGTAACCGCGATTTAAGAAACTTAGGAAATCTCGACCTATTCAACCATTTTGCTAATGTAGGTTTGTCAGAAGGGCGAAAATTTTCACCTTTTCTAGACCTACAATTTTACCAAGATAGCAACCCTCAGTTAGCTCTATACAGTAAAAGAGATGCTTTAGCGCACTTCGCTAATCCTAACTTTGGCTTGAATGAACGGCGAGTTTTTTCTAGATTTATCGATCTCAATTTTTATCGATCGGTAAACTCCGATTTAGCTAACTTAAACTACCGTCAGTTATTTGACCATTTATACCAATCTGGTATCAATGAAGGACGAATATTTTCACCCTTTGTTGACCTGAATTCTTACCGAACTAACAATCGAGATTTAGCTTCTTTAACTAACCGTCAATTATGGGAACATTTTTTGGTTAATAGTTTTGTTGAAGGACGTAAATATTCCCCATTTCCTTTTAATCGTACATTCGGTTATGGTTTAGTAAATGCAGCAGCAGCAGTCGCTAAAGCAACTGGACAAAATACTTTTCCCGATGTTCCCAATTTAGGTGGTAATAACTGGGGATTAGATATGATCAAAGCTCCAGAAGTTTGGCAAAGAGGTGTCACTGGACAGGGAATTGTCGTGGCAGTTATAGATAGTGGAGTTGATTACTTTCACCCTGACTTAGATAATAATATTTGGGTAAATACCAGAGAAATTGCTGGAAATGGAATTGATGACGATCGCAATGGTTTTATTGACGATGTTCGCGGTTGGAATTTTTTCAGTAGTAACAATCAGCCACTAGATTTAGACGGTCACGGTACTAGTGTAGCCGGAATAATTGCCGCAGAAAATAACAATATTGGCATAACTGGAGTAGCTTTTAATGCCAAAATTATGCCAATAAAGGTACTTGAAAGATTGCCTAAAAATGACCTCCCTTCTGGAACTGATGATGATGTCGCTAATGGCATTCTTTATGCTATTAGGAACGGAGCAAATGTAATCAACTTAAGCTTGGGTACTTTGTCTCAATCTCAAACAGTTAGAACAGCAGGAGCTATTAAAGAAGCTTTTGAAAAAGGTGTTGTTGTTGTTTCAGCAGCTGGAAACGATAGTAGCCTTACGCCTATTTATCCGGCTCGTTATGCTACCCATTTTGGCATTGCTGGTGGCGCAGTCGATCGCAATAAAGTTATTCCTGCTTTTTCTAACGATGCTGGTTTTACACCGATCGATTATGTAGTTGCACCAGGAGTAGATGTTTATTCCACATCTGATTTTAACGAATATGAAACTAAAACTGGTACATCAATGGCTGCTCCTTATGTAGCGGGAACAGCTGCTTTGATTTTAAGTGCCAATCCCAATCTATCACCTGTTACGGTAGAAAATATCCTGACTACAACAGCCGATCCAACTGGGATATTAACTGGGCTATTGATCGATTTTTAATAGCACTTACGCAGTGGCTAAATATGGTGGAATGGTGCGTTACACTGGCGTTTTTCTTAAATACCGCAGGCTATACGCACCCTACTTATAGAGGCTACTTACTCATCTTTAAGTGACTGTCCCTAAAAGTTTCCTTCCCGTTCCATCAGAATAATTTGGGCACTTTTTTCTGGGTTATCTTCGGTAGGTTGACGCTGAACGTAAGTACCATCAGATTTAAGTTCCCATGCCTGACGATTATCTGCTAACAGGATATCGAGGATTTCTTTTAATTCCTTTGCACAGGTGGGGTCTTCAACTGGGGTGACTGCTTCCACTCGTCTATCGAGATTGCGCTCCATCCAATCCGCACTACCAATATATACCTCTTCCTCGCCGTTGTTGTGGAAGTGGAAAATGCGAGAATGTTCTAGATAACGTCCGACAATGCTAATCAAGCGGATATTTTCGCTCACTTCTGGCACACCTGGACGCAAACAGCACATTCCTCGCACAATCAAGTCAATTTGCACGCCAGCTTGAGATGCTTCGTACAAGGTTTTAATGATGCCGGGGTCGATCAGTGCGTTCATTTTGGCGATGATGCGACCGGATTTTCCGTTTTTAGCATGGTCAGTTTCCCGACGAATTAAGGCTTCCATGCGATCGCGCAATGTTACCGGAGCTACCAACAATTTCCGAAACGACTTTTGTTTAGAAAAACCTGTCAAATAATTGAACAAATCTATCAAATCTGCACCCAGTTCTTCCCGGCAAGTCAGCAATCCTAAATCAGTGTAAATCTTCGCAGTCTTGGCGTTATAATTCCCCGTGCCAATATGACAATAGCGGCGAAAATCATCGCCTTCGGAGCGAATCACCAGTAACACTTTTGTATGTGTCTTCAAACCCATGACACCATACACTACATGAACTCCCGCTTCTTCTAAAGCTTTTGCCCAGTTAATGTTACTTTCTTCGTCAAATCTGGCTTTAATTTCTACCAAAGCCACAACCTGTTTACCATTCTGCGCCGCAGCAATCAAGGCTTTAATAATTGGCGAATCGCTGGAGGTGCGGTACAAAGTCATTTTAATTGCTTGCACGTCAGGATCGTGAGCCGCTTGAGTAATAAAAGTTTCTACCGATGCGGCAAAGGACTGATATGGGTGATGCACCAACAAATCGCCTTGACGAATGACGTAGAAAATATTCTCGGTTGTCGTTTTACCCAAGATTTGCTCTGTGCTCAGATGGCGCAAGCGTTGGGGAACTACAGGAGTCCAAGGTCGATCTTTGAGGTGGGGTAAGGGTAATGCCATCAAAGACATAAAATCTCGCATTCCCAACCAACCTTGGGTCATGTACATATCGTTGGAGTCTACTTTCATCCCCTTGATTAGGGTTTGCTTGACAAATTCGGACATGGTGGGAGGAAACTGAAATCGAACCACTGAGCCACCAAAACGACGTTTTCCTAGCTCTTGGGCGATCGCTTCTACTAAATCATCCGCTTCTTCTTCCTGAACGCTCAAGTCAGCATCGCGGGTAATCCGAAATAAATGTTGCTCCTCAATTATCATCCCTGGAAACAGCGCTGCCGAGTTATCTGCCACTATTTCTTCCAGACAAACTCCTGCCCAAACTACTGGGCGATCGCTCTTCGGATATACTTCCTCTGGCAATGGCACCAAGCGAGGTAAAGTATCTGGCACTTTGATGCGAGCAAATCCTGTTTCTCCGGTTTCTGGATCTTTAAGCACCACTGCCAAATTTAAACTCAAATTCGACATTACCGGAAATGGGTGAGCCGGATCGACTGCCAAGGGAGTTAGGAGGTAAAATACCCGCTTTTGAAAATATTGTTTTAAATAATCGCGTTGAGTCTGATTTAACTCGGCGTATTTTAATAAATGAACTCCTTGGGCTGCCAATTGCGGACGTATTTCTGTTTCAAATAACTCCTGTAACTGAGTCACCATTGGATGAAGACGCTGGCTGATTTCATCTAATTGTTGTTGGGCTGTTCTTCCATCAGGAGTCAAGGTGGCGACTTGGGATTCTACTTGTCTTTGCAAACTTGCTACTCGCACCATGAAGAATTCATCGAGGTTGGAACTAAAGATAGCCGCAAATTTCACTCGTTCTAGTAAGGGTGTGCGGGGATCGATCGCTTCCTGTAACACCCGACGATTGAACTCCAACCAACTCAGTTCCCGGTTGAGATAGTACTTCGCGTCACTTAGATTAATTCCTGCAACGTCTTCTTTATGTTCTTTATGTTTAGCCATAATGATGAAAGTTACTTAGGATATTTGGACAACTAAATTAGATTCAACTAAAACGATGACAACAAATTGTAAAACCTTTAGGCTGATTTTACAACTCGTTCTCAAAAAAATATAGGTCTACTTTGCTTAATAACACTTAGTCAATTTTCCTACAAAGTACTACTGAAAAATTGTTAAAAAAAACAAAAATTTCTTTGAGGAGATTTTCATCTCTAGATAATTTCTAATTAAACTAATCTTAATAGAAAATGTTTATGCTGTGCTTTGCGGGAATGGTTCGACTTTTGTCATGAGAATGAATTAAAGATTGGAATATTTACCTTTCTAATTTAATTATTCATTCAACTTTGAAGGTGAAAAATTTAAATTAACAAAGACGATAGCTACAATAGCCAAATCTTCAAAGTCAAACAAGGACATCTCGAACTCGTGCCAATCAAATTTCTTATGAATACAGGATTATCTGCTAATTTTCAATTTTTTTCTTGCATGAGGCTGATATGGGTAACGATGAACTTTGGCAACGCTATCAAGACTGGCTTTACTACCACGAAGGCTTAGATTTGTATCTGGACGTAAGCCGGATGCGGTTTGATGATGCACTAGTGGAGGAATTGGAACCTAAGTTTGAGAAGGCTTTTAGAGATATGGAGGAGTTGGAGGCAGGTGCGATCGCCAATCCCGACGAAGATCGGATGGTGGGACACTACTGGCTCCGCGATCCCGATCGCGCACCAGCAGAACTCAGAGAAGAGATCGTGAATACCCTGTCTGACATTGAAGATTTCGCACGCCGGATTCGTGAAGGTGACATTACTTCTCCCACAGGCGATCGATTCACAGATATTCTTTCGATCGGGATTGGTGGTTCAGCATTAGGCCCAGAATTTGTTTCAGAAGCTTTGGCTGCCGACTCTCCACCAATGGAAATACATTTTATCGACAACACCGATCCCGCAGGAATCGATCGAACCCTAAATCGCTTAAAAGCAAAAGATCGGCTCAAAAGCACGCTAGTCATCGTCACCAGCAAATCTGGGGGTACGCCCGAAACCCGCAATGGAATGTTAGAAGTCCACAACTTCTACGACAAAGAAGGTTTGCCCTTCCCTCGTCATGCAGTTGCTATCACCGTTCCCGGTAGCAAAATGGACGAACTAGAGCGAGTGGAAGGTTGGTTAGCTGAGTTTCCCATGTTTGATTGGGTGGGAGGACGCACTTCCGAGATGTCAGCAGTAGGGTTGTTGTCGGCTTCGTTGCTGGGGATTGACATTCGATCGCTTCTAGAAGGCGCAAAAGAAATGGACGAAGCAACCCGTGTGCCTGATGTGAAAAGAAATCCAGCCGCTTTACTCGCCCTGGCTTGGTACTATGCCGGAAATGGTAAAGGCGAGAAAGATATGGTGATTTTGCCTTACAAAGACAGTTTGTTGTTGTTCTCCCGTTACCTGCAACAATTGGTCATGGAATCCTTGGGGAAAGAGAAAGACTTAGACGGCAACATCGTTCATCAAGGGATTGCAGTTTACGGCAACAAAGGCTCCACCGATCAGCACGCTTACGTGCAGCAACTCAGGGAAGGAGTGCCGAACTTTTTTGCTACTTTTATTGAAGTGTTGGAAGATCGATCGGCCGAATGGTTCGAGCAAAATAGCTACCAACTAGAAGTAGAATCAGATGCAACTTCCGGGGATTTTCTCTCCGGCTTCTTGCAAGGAACAAGACAAGCTTTATACGAAAATGGTCGAGACTCTATCACCATCACCATTTCCCAAGTAAATCCTCGTACCGTAGGAGCTTTAATCGCTCTCTATGAAAGGGCTGTAGGATTTTATGCTTCTTTGGTGAACATCAACGCTTACCACCAACCTGGAGTGGAAGCAGGGAAAAAAGCCGCTGCATCAGTCATAGATTTACAGCGGAAAATTTTGGAAACTTTAAGAAATACCGGGCAATCAGACCTAACAACTTTAGCTGAAAGAGCAGACGCAGCTGAGGAAATTGAAACCGTTTACAAAATTGTCCGACATTTAGCAGCAAATCAGCGTGTACGGTTAGAAGGCGATCGCGCCAACCCTTCCAGACTACAAGTTTCAATCTAATACAGAAGGGCTCCAGGGGTTCGAGAAGTTTTTCCCTAACCCCTACCCCCTAACCCCTACCCCCGTCCCCTAAGCTTATGAAAGTTGCTTTTTTCAGTGCTAAATCGTTCGATCGTAAATCATTTACCGCAGCAAACGTCAACTACCAACACGAACTGACCTTTTTTGAAGGTCAACTCAACCCCAATACTGCTGTATTAGCGGCAGATTTTCCCGTTGTTTGTATGTTTGTCAACGACATTGCCAATGCGACAACGCTGGAGATTCTTGCTGCTCAGGGAACTCGCTTGTTAGCGCTACGATGTGCAGGATATAACACCGTAGACTTGCAACGAGCCGCAGAATTAGGCATTAAAGTAGTGCGCGTACCTGCGTATTCGCCTTATGCGGTTGCAGAACACGCCGCTGCTTTAGTATTGACACTAAACCGAAAAATTTACAAAGCCTACAACCGAGTCCGAGATGATAACTTTTCTTTGGAAGGTTTGCTAGGTTTTGATTTGCATGGTTGCACAGTTGGGGTTGTGGGTACTGGCAAGATTGGTATGATATTTGCTGAGATTATGAAGGGTTTTGGTTGTTATTTGTTGGGCTATGATGCTTACCCTAACAATGGTTTTACAGCGATCGACAACGCCCGTTATGTTTCCCTACCAGAACTTTTAGCCAACTCTGATATTATCTCGCTCCACTGTCCTTTATTACCAGAAACCCATCATTTAATTAATGCAAACACTATTGCACAAATGAAACCGGGTACGATGTTAATTAACACTAGTCGGGGTGCTTTGATTGACACTGCTGCTGCGATCGAAGGGATTAAGTCAGGCAAAATTGGTTACTTGGGGATTGATGTTTACGAACAGGAAGATGAGATTTTCTTTCAAGACCTTTCGGATACAGTGATCTTAGATGATACTTTTCAATTGTTGCAATCTTTCCAGAATGTAGTAATTACTGCCCACCAAGCTTTCTTTACCCGCAATGCACTCGAAGCGATCGCTACCACTACCCTAGCCAACATCAGCGATTTTGCAGAAGGTCAACCTTTGAAAAACGAAGTAGTTTATCAACCACTTGCGTAATTTTCCCTTTTAGATTTTCGATTTAGAAATTCTAAAACTCCAAATCCAAAAATTTCAAATTTTTAATCAGGAGAACTTTGAATTATGGTCAGCATTCTTCCTAATAATATCCAAATTGAAGACGATCGCACGGGGATTAATATCGAAACCCTGAAGCGAGCTTTCTTGGATAACTTGTTCTACATTCAAGCAAAATTTCCCAAGATTTCCACTAAAAACGATTATTACATGGCGTTGGCGTACACGGTGCGCGATCGGTTGCTCAACCGTTGGCTAAATACCACCGAAACTTACCTAGAAAAAGCACCTCGCACCGTCGCTTACCTATCAGCCGAATTTTTATTAGGGCCACATTTGGGCAATAATTTGATTAATTTGGGGCTGTATAATGTAGTGAAGCAGGCAATGGAAGATTTAGGACTTAGCCTGACTGACTTACTAGAACAAGAAGAAGAACCCGGATTAGGAAATGGTGGTTTAGGAAGGTTAGCTGCTTGCTATATTGACTCATTGGCGACATTGGAAATTCCGGCGATCGGTTATGGTATCCGCTACGAATATGGAATTTTTGACCAAGAAATCAAAGATGGTTGGCAAGTCGAAATTACTGATAAATGGTTGCGCTACGGTAATCCTTGGGAAGTAGCTCGTCCAGAAGCAGAATTAGAGGTAAAATTTGGCGGTCACACTGAAGATTTTATCGACGAACATGGTCGTTATCGCGTCAAATGGATTCCCTTTAAAGTAGTTAAAGGCGTTCCTTATGACACTCCAATTTTAGGTTTTCAAACCAATACTGCTAACACTTTAAGATTATGGAAAGCAGAAGCAACAGAATCTTTTGATTTTGAAGCCTTTAACAAAGGAGATTACTTCGGCGCAGTTCACGAAAAAAGTGAGAGCGAAAACATTACCAAAGTTCTCTATCCTAATGATGAATCTTACGAAGGTAAACAACTGCGGTTAGAGCAACAATTCTTCTTTGTTTCTTGCTCTTTGCAAGACATGATTCGGATGATGCAGGTGCAAAACCTAACCTTAGAAAGGTTCCACGAACATTATGCGATTCAGTTAAACGATACTCACCCAACTATTGCTGTTGCTGAACTCATGCGATTGTTGTTAGATGAGCATGGTTTTGATTGGGATAAAGCTTGGAATATTACTACTAAAACTTTCGCTTACACCAATCATACGCTATTGCCAGAAGCGTTGGAACGTTGGTCGCTAAATATGTTTGGTAGTTTGTTTCCCCGTCATCTGAAAATTATTTATGAGATCAATAGTCGTTTCTTAGACGAAGTTCGCATCAAATTTCCTGATGATTTCGATCGCCTCCGTCGGATGTCAATCATCGATGAAAGTGGCGAAAGATATGTTCGCATGGCAAATCTCGCTTGTGTTGGTAGCTTTGCCATTAATGGAGTCGCTGAGTTACATAGCGAACTACTGAAAAAGACAACCCTGCATGACTTTTATGAAATGTATCCAGAGAAGTTCACCAATGTTACTAATGGTGTGACTCCTCGCCGTTTCATGGTTTTAAGTAACCCCCGTTTGGCAAACCTAATTACTAGCAAAATTGGCGATAGTTGGGTGAAAAATTTGGATGATTTACGGAAACTGGAAAACTTTTTATATGACACTAATTTCCGTAAAGAGTTCCATAAAGTAAAACAAGAAGTCAAACAAGATTTAGCGAATTACATTCAGACAAGTTACAACATTACGATCGATCCTAATTCGCTGTTTGATATTCAAGCAAAACGCATTCATGAATACAAACGCCAACACTTAAATGCGCTGCACATTATCACTTTGTACAACCGGATCAAGGCTAATCCAAATTTAGATGTTACGCCTCGAACTTTCCTGTTTGGTGGTAAGGCGGCTCCCGGTTACTACATGGCAAAATTAATTATTAAGTTGATTAATTCGATCGCAGATGTAGTCAACACTGACCCGGATATGCGCGATCGTCTCAAAGTAGTCTTCCTAACAGATTACAACGTCAAATTTGCCCAGCGTGTCTACCCTGCTGCCGATCTTTCCGAACAAATTTCTACCGCAGGTAAAGAAGCTTCGGGAACAGGTAACATGAAGTTTTCCATGAACGGTGCGCTGACAATTGGAACTCTCGACGGTGCAAATATCGAAATTCGAGAAGCGGTAGGAGAGGAGAATTTCTTCTTATTTGGATTAACTGCTCAAGAAGTTTCGCAGAAGAAAGCTGCTGGATATAATCCTTGGGATTATTACAATAGCAATCCAGAATTGAAGTTAGCGATCGATCGCATTTCCTCCGGCTTTTTCTCTCACGGCGATCCAAATTTGTTTAAGCCACTGGTGGATTCTCTGCTATATCGTGACGATTATCTGTTACTAGCAGATTATCAATCATACATCGAATGTCAAGACCGGGTAAGTCAAGCTTATCGCGATCGAGAAAAATGGGTTTGGATGTCGATTTTAAATGTAGCGCGGATGGGTAAATTCTCTAGCGATCGATCCATTAGTGACTATCTGAAAAACATCTGGAAAGTTCCCTCTGTCAAAGTAGATGTACCCGAATACAGTCAATCGAACGACATAAAACTTAGCTAACAAACGAACAATGTAGAGACGTTGCGTGCAACGTCTCTACAAAAAGCCAAGGATCTGTTTCAATAAGCTGTTCCGCATTTAAATTGGATTGTTTGGAAACAGAAGAAAATTCGTCTAATTCTTTCCCCTGCCCCCCTGCTCCCCTGCAATCTTAATAAGTGGGCAATGTTTGTTATAAACACAGAGCAAATCATAACTCGACTATAAAAGTTTTATCTGCTACGGTGACGCGATCGCCCTTCACTAATTGTCGTCCACGTCGCGTTTCTAGGCTACCATTTACTTTCACTTCGCCTGATTGAATCATCAGCTTTGCTTGTCCACCAGTTGACGTGATTCCCTTTAACTTCAAAAATTGGTCAAGCTTAATTGTTTGATCTGTCATAGCTTACCCCAGTTAATTTCCTGTACCAATCCACTTTAATCCAGCTTTTAATGCCGCTTCTGGCGAGAAATAAATTTTATTCAATCCAAACACTTCTCCACCGGGACTGAGAATGCGAAACTGCCATGCTTCGATCGAGGCGTTATAGAACACGGCTAAAGTAAACTGGCGAATGGTAACAACTGAGTCAATTTTAGTAGCACTCATAGTTGGGGAACTTCAGGATAAAGTAGGTCTCTTTCTCGTTAATTTAGCTCAATGTTCTTCAGGAAAAACAGGCTGTCTCTTACTTCTGGTGATAAGTAAACCTAATTAATTCGTGAAATGCTTGATTTACGAGAAATCCCAGCCCCCAAAATAAGGGTTTTCGATTACAAGTGCGATCGTACTATGCCGTTGGCTGTGGTAGGGATAATTCATAAATTACCCCTACATTATTTTTCCCTACAACTAAACCATTTTTAAACTGACAATCCTATTCTAAGATGAGCCAGATCTGGGTCTTGATATTTCCCTTTTTTGTGAATGATTCGCACCGCTTCTGCTAATTTTTCCAGGTTTCCATCTTTGGCACAAAATCCATCGGCATAAAACGCATCATTTCCAGTAGTTAAAGTATCTAAAATTGATGTTTGTTCAGGGTTTACCAACACCAAAATTTTTGATGGAATAACGTAAGAATTGGCTTGAACTTTACGCGCATTCCGAATAAATTTCTTTAAATCCATATCTGGTAAAGTGCTATCTACAACTGCAACATCTACGTCAATTGATTCCAATAACACTAACCCTGTTTCCGCATTTGTCGCTTCGCTGGCAACTTCAATCCCATCTTGCGATCGCAAATTAACCCGTAAATTAATCCGAGTTTGTTCATCATCTTCAATTACAGCAACTTGAATCATTCCATGCTGCTGTTGAGCTTTGATGTAGTCATTACCTTCTGATACTTCGTTGGGAGCACCACAGGCGGAAATAGTTCCCAAAGAGTCAATATCTGCTAATCGTTCCTGTTTCAATTGTGCCATTTGTTCGGCACTCAAAATCTTAGATTCATCAAAACCAAATTCAATTTCTGTTTGTAAACCTTTTTGTTTCACACGACTCAAATTGTAGAATCGTTTATTAAGCGTTGTCTTCACAAAAGCCCACAAACAACCGAGTAAATAACGCCGCTTGAACGAATCTTTTTCAAACCAATATTCCAGAAATTTCCAAGAATAAAAACGGGCATAATTGCGAAGTACGCCTTTGAGTACTTCTTCCCTAGTCATGTTATCTGGTTTAATGATTGGCGTGACAAAGTTGTAATGAGAATAATCGCGGATTTCAACTCTATCAGCTAAGTCTTGAAACAGTTCGGAAAAAGGCCAAGGCGTGTACATATTCCAGTTCGTCATGTCTGCTTTCCAATCTCGCGCCATCCGGTACGTTTCTTCGATCGTTTCTGGCGTTTCGTTTGGCAATCCCATGATGAATTGTACTTCGGCTAAAATGCCGTTTTCTCGCAATAATTGTACTGCTCTTTTATTGTCTGCGATCGTAGTTTCTTTACGGAACAAATTAAGGTTTAATTGAGCAGCTGCTTCGGTTCCTAATGAAACATGAACTAATCCGGCTTTGCGATAAAGTGGCAGTTCTTTTTCATCTCGTAAAATATCGGTTACTCTGGTGTTAATTCCCCAATGAACGCCTAAGTTGCGATCGATCAATTCATTACACAAAGCAATAAATCGAGATTTATTAATCGTCGGTTCTTCATCGGCTAAAATGAAAAAGCCAATTTGATGTTCTTTTACCAAATATTCAATTTCATCAACGAAATGTTTGGGCGATCGCGAACGATATTTCCGCCAAAATTTCCACTGACAACAAAAGCGACACCGGAAAGGACAACCACGCGAATAATTAGGAACGGCAACTCTATTATTCAGAGGAGTATAAATGTAATTATCCCAATTTAGTAAACTCCAATCTGGGGTAAGAGTGTCTAAATCTTTGATTGGTGGATGGGCTGGCGTAGCAACAATTTTGCCTTCTTCTAAAAATGCAATTCCTAATATATTGCGGCGTTCTTGTTCATCTGTACCATTGGCGATCGCACGCAATAAATTAACCGTAATTTCTTCACCTTCACCCCGAATAATGTAATCTACCCAAGGTGCTTCTGCTAATACTTCCCGATACATATAAGTCGGGTGTACGCCGCCCATAATTGTTTTCGCATTTGGGCAAATTTGTTTGACTAATTTCAGCGTACTTTGAGACTTATAAATCATCGGTGTAATTGCTGTTGCTAGAACTACATCCGGTTGGCGATCGCGAATGATTTTCCCTAATTCATCATCCTCGATATAATAAGTCATCGCATCGATAAATTCAATGTCAGTAAAGCCCGCATTTTTTAAGGCACCACCAACATAAGGAACCCAACTAGAGGGCCAATTTCCGGCAATTTCAGCGCCTCCAGAATGGTAATTGGGTTGAATTAATAAAATTCGCATTTTTAGACCTCCAAAGAGTTAGGAAATCGTCTAACTTAACTTTTACCAAGAGGCAGAGCCTCTGTTTTTCGTTCCCAGATTGAACCTGGGAACGAGACCCGGGAGGTTCTACCTCCCTGCTGCAATATCTGAGTTTAAACTGCTTTAGAAAAGCGTCCAATTTGCTGGTTTCTTAAGTATTTATCAAAAGCTGAAGCAATGTTTCTAATCAATAATCTGCCGTTTGGTGTGACTAGAATTTTATTGTGCGAAATGTGAATTAATCCATCTGCTTCTAGCAATCGTAAATCGTAGCGTTCTTGAGCAAAATACTCTTCAAAATCCATGTCAAAGCTGAGATGATATTTCTCTTCAACATCATGTTTGTCAAGTTGGAATTGGCACATTAATTCCATAATTATAGAGCGACGGATAATGTCATCTTTAGTTAGCCTAACACCCCGTTCAATAGGAAATTCTCGATTATTAATTGCTTGATAATATCTTTTCAACCGCTTGTGATTTTGTACATAAACATCCTGCAACATACTAATAGAAGTCATGCCAAAACTTAACAAGTCGGATTCTGGTTTGGTAGTATATCCTTGGAAGTTTCGGTGCAGTTCTCCTTCTCGTTGCGCGATCGCTAATTCATCATTCGGTTTCGCAAAGTGATCCATGCCAATAAATACATATCCATTAGCGGTTAATTCTTCAATTGTCATTTGCAAAATGTTCAGTTTTTCTAAAGCTAATGGCAGGGAATCTTGGGGCAAGTTTTTCTGAATTGGTTTGATCCAAGGTACATAAGCAAAATTGAAAACAGCTATGCGATCGGGATTCAGTTTCAGAGTTTTGGAAATGGTATTTTCAAAGGTTTTTAATGTTTGATATGGCAATCCATAAATCAAATCAACATTGACACTTTCAAACCCTGCTTCTCGTATCCATTCCATTGTTTCAAACAACATTACTTCTGGTTGAATACGATTAACTGCTTCCTGCACTATTGGGTCAAAATCTTGAATTCCAAAACTAATCCGATTAAATCCTAAATCGCGCAAATGAAAGATATAATTTTTATCTAAAAACCGGGGATTAACTTCGATCGAAACTTCGGCTTCCGAAGCTAATTTAAAATTGTCATTAATCTTATTCCAAAGCTTCTCAACTTGTTGGGAAGACAAATAATTAGGCGTACCTCCACCCCAATGAAGTTGCTGAACTTGTCGATCGCGATCGACTAATTCCGCAATTCTTTCGATGTCATGCCCAATATAATCTAAATAAGGCTCTGCTACTTCTTTTCTTTGCGTAATCACCGTATTACAACCGCAAAAATAGCAGGGAGACTCACAAAAGGGAATATGACAATACAGCGACAAAGGAGTATTTTTGTAATTACCAACTGCGATCGCTGCTTTAAAATCAATTTCCCGAAAATCTTCTTTTAATTCCGTTGCCGGGGGATAACTCGTATATCTAGGCACTGCGCGATCGTACTTTCTCAGCAAATTAAAGTCAAATTCCACAGTTTGCGACAGCAGTTTCATATTCTCCCCAAATCTCTAAAGATACAATTCTCACTACAATCTTTAATAACTTTATAGCTATGAATAAATTTACCAAGCAACTAGTTGCAAAACTTAACATAGAATTTCCTAATCTAGTCATTATTACTTATAATGTATAATTTTCTTTAATATGAGTACGAATCACGATCGGCAGTACGCCAAGACACTCGCTGCTCAGTTGCGGGATCTTACGCATCCACCCGCTGAAATTTGGCTCAAATTGCGCGAATATGGCTCAGTGGGATGGGCAGAGGTCGATGCAGTATTCGATCGGCTCGATCCGGCATGGCAGTATGGGTTGATAGAGTTGTGGGGCGATCGCAGCGAGCCACCGCTACCAGTAGAAGCGGCTAAACGATTGACGCAATTAGTGGAAGGAGAGGATATCACACTCGCTCATCCAGCTGCCGTTGCCTTAGCACGATTGGGAGAACCGCACACAACCATTGCGCTGCAACGTCTGATTGCCGATTTGGACAATCCCGTTGAAATGCGAGTTGATTCAGCTGCGATCGCCCTCCGCAACCTGGGAATGCCACTAGCTGCACCTGCGATACCTGCACTAGAGCGCGTAGTTATGCGCCCTCGCGTTCGTGGTGGACTGCTAAGTAGTTTAGTTTATCAACCGCGATCGCCCAGTGAAACCGCAAAGCAAGTACTTAAGGAACTTCGGGAATACTTAAGCAAGAATGACTAAAATCTCGAACAATTTCGGCAAATTGTTGACTCTCTCCAGTCTCTAATCCTCAGTCCCCAGACCCCTCTTTGGTCGAAAAATATGAGAATGTTCTGGGTGGTAAAGTTTCGATCGCCTCTCGCGCACTTTCCCCACCGCACCCAACGCCGGACTAATCACATAAAGAGTAGTACGAATTAAATTTTCTTGCTGAGTTACTTCTGCCATTTGATGTAAAGGAACTACTAAAATCCTCTCATCAGGCCAACCTAAGCGAAAACAAATTGCTACTGGAGTATCAGCAGAATAATGTGCCATTAATTTAGTTTGTGCTGCTTCCACCATTCGCGCACTCAGATAAAGACACAAACTTGCTTGATGTGCTGCTAAAGAAGCTAACTCTTCCGCTTCTGGGACTGCGGAAGCATTCCCACTCATCCGAGTCAAAATAATAGTTTGAACTAATTCCGGTACAGTTAATTCAACATTGAGTTTAGCTGCCGCTAACTGAAAAGCGCTAATTCCCGGTATTATTTCAAAAGGAATATTTGCCTCTGCTAAACTTTCGATTTGTTCGTGTACAGCACCATAAAGGCAAGGATCTCCCGAATGCAGACGCACAACAGATTTACCATTTTGCACCCGTGAAATCATCACAGGTAAAATATCTTCCAAAGTTTTGTTCGCCGTCGGGATAATTTCTGCATCAGGACGAACACCATGTAAAATTTGCTTTGGTACTAATGAATCAGCAAATAAGATTACATCAGCTTGCGCCAAAATTTTTTGTGCTTTCACAGTTAATAAATCTGGGTCGCCTGGGCCAGCACCGACAATGTAAACAGCTGGTGGTAAAGGTGTCGTTGCCTTTTCTGAACATATTTGAGGTTGAGAATTTTCTGATGAAATCATTCCGGATCTTAAGTATATCTAAGGAAATAGTAAGTGGTAGATGCACCCTGGTTAAGCCTTAGAGAGATTTCTTTCTAAGGCTCTTTTTTAGATTTGTTGCCACTGAGTCGTCATTAATTGCGATGCCAACGAGTACCTTCTGAGGTATCAATTAAAGTAATTCCCGCAGCTTTTAATTGGTCACGAATGCGATCGCTATCCCCAAAATTCTTCGCTTTTCGCGCCGCCTGTCGCTGTTGAATTAAATCCTCAATTTCTGCATCACTCAAACCTTCAGTAGATTCATCTTCTTCTACCTCTGGTTTAGCTTCCAAACCTAAAACATTTGCCAAATTAACTAGAGTTTTCCATTGTGCTTCTAACTCATTTGACGAAGTTTTAGTTTTCCCCTCATGGACTAAGATATTACCTTCCTTACCCAATTCTTTCGCAATTTCAAACAAAACCGCTAAAGCAGCAGGAGAGTTAAAATCATCATCCATCGCCTCTTGAAAACGTTGTTCGTAAGGGTTGGGGTTTGAGGATGACAGGCAAGATGCCTGTCCTACGTTTTCCCAACCTAATTGTTTGCCGTATTCATAACCGAAAAGCAAACCTTCTTTTAGGGTATTCCAACTATTTTGGGCAGCTTGCATTGATTCATCTGTAAAATCGATCGGTTTCCGGTAATTTGCTTGCATCACAAACAACCTCACTGCCATTGCTTCAGGTGCATTTGCCGCATCTAACAACTGGCGAATAGTCGTAAAATTGCCCAAAGATTTCGACATCTTTTCACCATCAACATTCACCATGCCATTGTGTAACCAATAATTCGCTAAACTCTTACCAGTTACAGCTTCCGACTGAGCAATTTCATTTTCATGATGGGGAAAAACCAAATCAGCACCACCCAGATGAATATCAATAGTTTCCCCCAAGCATTGACGCACCATCGCCGAACATTCAATATGCCAACCCGGACGACCAGCACCCCAAGGCGACTCCCAAGCAGGTTCTCCCGGTTTCGCCGCTTTCCACAATGCAAAATCAAACGGGTGTTTTTTCTTCCCCGCTTCCGGGTCTTCTACCTCAACTCTACCACTCGCCCCCGCTTGCATATCTGCCAAATTGCGCCCGGAAAGTTTGCCATAATCAGAAAAATTCCCCACAGTGTAATAGACATCGCCAGCAGCAGGGTAAGCAAAACCTTTGTGTTCCAGTTCGTGAATTAACCGCTTAATTCCATCTAAAGTATGAGTAGCACGAGGATATTCATCAGCTTTCATAATATTTAGCCGATCCATATCTTCAAAATAAGCTTGAATGTATTTTTCCGCTACGGCTTCCATTGAAGAGTTTTCTTGCCTTGCTCTATTGAGGATTTTATCGTCAATATCCGTAAAATTTTGGATGTAGCGAACTTGGTATCCTCGCCAAAGTAAATAGCGGCGCACCATATCCCAAACAATGTAGGAACGCGCATGACCCAAATGGCAATAGTCGTACACCGTCACGCCGCAACAATACATTTTTACCTTTCCCGGTTCCAAGGGTGTAAAGGTTTCTTTCCGACGAGTGAGGGTGTTGTAAAGCGTTAGGGTCATCACAAATTTCAAGATTAAGGATAGATCGGCAATAATAGGGAAACAAGGTATGGGATGCCAGCAAGCATCCTGATGTTAGTGCTTCGGCACTATTGTGTTACACTCCCATTTTCCGACGTTTTTGAAACTTTGGCTATGCAAACAGCAGATTCTTCTGAACAAGCGATCGCAATGGATGCCCCCAAACAAGGTTTACCAGTCACAATTATTACTGGTTTTCTCGGTAGTGGCAAGACTACTCTCCTCAATCACATTTTAACTAATCAACAGGGTTTAAAAACAGCAGTTCTCGTCAATGAGTTTGGCGAGGTTGGCATTGATAATGAGTTAATTATCTCCACTGGTGATGACATGGTGGAGTTAAGTAACGGTTGTATTTGCTGCACGATTAATAATGATTTGGTTAATGCCGTTTACAAGGTTTTGGAACGGGGAGACAAGGTAGATTATTTAGTAGTAGAAACTACGGGATTGGCAGATCCTCTACCTGTAGCTTTGACCTTTTTAGGTACTGAATTGCGAGATTTTACTCGGTTGGATTCGATTATTACGGTCGTAGATGCAGCAAATTATAGTTTGGATTTGTTTAATTCCCAAGCTGCTTACAATCAAATTGCTTATGGCGATGTGATTTTATTAAATAAGGCTGATTTGGTGGATGAAGCAGATTTAGATCTGTTGGAAGTGAAGATTCGGGATATTAAAGAAGGCGCAAGAATTCTGCGAACTACAAAATCACAAGTACCACTTGCTTTAATTCTCAGTGTGGGTTTATTTGAATCTGATAAATATTTTGAAACAGAGGATTCAAAGCACGAACACCATCATCATGACCACGATCATGACGATTCTAATTGCGATCACGAACACGGTCATTGCACCCACGATCATGACCACGATCATCACCATCATGAACACCATCATCATCATTCAGATCACTTAGAAAATGATGGTTTTACTTCGATTTCTTTTGCTAGTGATAAACCTTTGTCAATTAGAAAGTTTCAATTTTTCTTAGATAATCAATTGCCAGGTACGGTATTTCGTGCTAAGGGAATTCTTTGGTTTGATGAAAGTCCGAGACGGCATATTTTCCATTTGTGCGGTAAGCGTTTCACGATGGATGATGAAGATTGGAAAGGTAATCCAAAAAATCAATTGGTGTTGATTGGTCAAAATTTAGACCATGAAACTTTGAAAGCACAATTGGAAAAATGTCTTTGTATTCCTACAACAAATCGCGGTAAAGGATTTGGGAAATAGTTGTTGCCAATTAATTAGATACCCGACTTCTTGAAGAAGTCGGGTATCTAGCGGGGATCTAGCTTAAAATTTTGGATCGATCGCAAATTGGTAACTCAATCCTAAACTCTGTTCCTTTTCTGGGTGTAGAAAAACATCGCAAACTACCCGGATGATTCTTGGTGACAATTTGATAGCTGATTGCTAATCCCATTCCTGTACCTTTCCCTACAGGTTTTGTGGTAAAAAAGGGATTAAATATCTTTTCTTGAATTTCGGGACTCATCCCACAACCATTGTCGTGAATGGAGATAACAAATTGATTTTCGGAAGTGATAGAAGTGGTAATGGTAATTTGACCCTGATAAGCTAATTTTTCTGTAGGTTCTAGACTTTCTCGATGTTGTTCGATCGCATCGATCGCATTAAGTAACAAATTCATAAATACCTGATTTAGTAAACCACCATAACATTCAACCAGAGGTAACTTTCCATAATTTTTAACAACCTGAATTTCTGAATTGCTTGCTCGATCGTTCAACCGATTTTGTAAAATTGCTAAGGTACTCTCAAGATTTTCGTGAATGTCTATTTTTTTCAAATCCGCTTCATCCAAACGGGAAAATGTTCGGAGAGATTTAACAATATCTCTGATGCGCGTGGCTCCAGTTTTCATTGATAATAATAATTTAGAAAGGTCATTGTTTACATATTCAAAGTCGATATTTTTAATAAAATCAGAAATTGCTGCTGGCGGACTAGGATAATGTTCTTGATAAAGTTGAATTAGATTAACTAAGTCTGTAGCATAATCAGTAGCAAATTGAATATTGCTATAAATAAAACTCACAGGATTATTAATTTCATGGGCAATACCTGCTACTAATTGCCCTAAACTCGACATTTTTTCGGCTTGAATTAATTGCATTTGGGTAGCTTGTAATTGTTTGAGGGTGGCTTCTAATTCTTCAGTTTTTTGACGCAGTTTAATTTCAGATTGTCGCACTGCTTCTGCCTCTATTCGCTCGATTTCCGCACCTGCGCGAGTGGCAAAAATCTTCAAAATAGCTGCTTGCATTGTGAGTTCTTCCGCCATTGGTTTAGTGTCTAAAACTGCTAACAATCCTAAGCGATCGCCATTACCATTAATTATTGGCAAACCTGCATAACTTTCAACTTGTAAAGTGACTAAATCATTATCTTCGGGAAACAGGGATTGAACGGAATTTGGATAAATGCACAGGGCATCTGGAGTTTTCACATTCTCACAGGGAGAACAGGCTAAATTGTAAGTAAAATTATCGCCAAAGTCGTCTCCCGCCCAAAATGCGAGAGTGTTAGCTACTAATTTTTCTGAGTCAACAAATACCGCGATAAAAGCATAACGAACTTCTAATACTTGGGCGAGATATTGAACGCAAGTTTGGAAGAAAGCTTCGCCTGTTTTGGCAGCGGTTCCTTCGACAATTAAACGGAGAGCTTGTTCTTGACGTTTGCGATCGCTAATATCAAAATTAACCCCAATCATTTTTAGGGCATTCCCTTGAGCATCGCGTCGAACTAAACCGAATGCTTTAATAAAATGAACGCTACCATCGGGATGAACTACGCGAAATTCTGGATCGTATTCTGCTTCCCCTAAAACAGCTTGACGAATTATGGTTTCGGTAATTTCTCGATCGTCAGGATGCAGCCCAGTTGCCCAAATATCATAAACTAATCTGGCATCAGACTCTTTGGTGACACCATATAACTCGTACATTCGATCGTCCCAATCCAAGGTATTTTGAATGATATCCCATTCCCAACAACCCATTTTTCCAGATTTAAGTGCGAATGATAAACGTTCTGATACTTCCTTGAGTTCGACTTCAGCTTGTTTGCGCTCCGTGATATCATTTGCTATTCCTAAAAATCCGGTAATTGTTCCTTCTCGATCGCGCAAAGGAGTCACAGAAAGTAACACGGGAAAACGAGAACCATCTTTATGAATATAAGACCATTCATGTTCGTCAGCTATTCCCAAACGTGCCTTAGCTACAAATACTTCAAATCCTGGCTCAATGGGTTGACCAAGTTCTATACTTAGTGCAGTTGCCCGTTGTTTAACTTCTTCTAAATCGTGAAGAATTGCTGGTGTAACCTTGTCTACTACTTCTGCTGATGAATATCCTAAAAGTCTTTCAGCAGCAGCATTAAAAGTCTTGATAATTCCATTGGGATCGGTGGAAATAATTGTGTAGTTAGCGCCGTCTAAAACTGCTTGTTGTAATTGAGTGATTTCGATTAATTTAGCTTCAGCTTGTTTGCGATCGGTAATTACTTCCGTGTACATTAGTAAGCCACCAATTTCGCCTTGACGATCGATCCAAGGGCGAATTTCCCAGCGCACCCAATCGCTGTTACCATCTGCGCGAAGCCAAAAGTCAGCATCATTTTTCTGACTAATTCCAGTTAAGCAACGAGCATGAATATCTTTCCACTTTTGCGGAACATCGGGAAAAATTTCGTAGTGCGATCGGCCAATAATTTCCGTATTTTCCAACCCGTATTGTTGATACCAAGCTTGATTAGCTAATAAGTAGCGCATCTGGCGATCGAACATCGCCACTGCTGCGGGTGTGACATCAACCAACGTGCGCCAAATCCCTTCACTCTCGCGGAGCATATTTTCTGCTTGTTTGCGATCGCGCAGCACAGCTTGCTGTTCGGTAATATCCCGAATATAGCCATGCCAAAGAGTACTACCATCTGGTTCTCGCTCTGGTGTAGCATGACCGAGTAACCACAGTGTCCGTCCATCCGGCAAACAAACTCGATATTCGCAATACCAAGGTGTGAGGTTTTCGGCTGATTTCAGAATAGATTGAGTGACGCGATCAAGATCTTCAGAATGAATCACCGTAAACACCTTCAAGCAATTATCCTGCACTTCTTCGGGACTAAAGCCATAAATCTCTCGCAATCCCTCACTAGCGTAGGGAAAATGGAAAGTCCCATCAGAACGCATCCGAAATTGATAAATCACGCCGGGAATGTGTTGAGCTATTTGTTTGAGGCGATGATTTTGTGAGTTAACTAGGTTTCCCTGCTCGCTCTCAATCCCTGCTTCCTGTAGTTGAGTTTGGAGTTGTGTGAGTTGGAGAGTCAGTTTTTCGACTTGTTTGTGTGGAGTAATGTCTCGCATTACTAACAGATGGCAATCAGGCAAAAAGTTAGCTGTTGCTGCATATTCTACGATGCGGATCTCCTCATCTAGCTTTTTGAAGTGGAACTCGCCCCGCACTTTTTCCTGTTGTTGCAGTTTTTGCCAAGTTGTTTGAAAGTCCAATCCTGATTCGACAAACTCCCAGATGTAACGTCCCAGTAGTTTATCTCTCTCTAAACCAAATAATTTACAGGCAGCAGAATTAACATTTAGGTAGCACCCTCGATCGTCTGCGATCGCCATTCCATCCAACGCAGTCTCAAAAATTGTCTGCAATTGACGATCGCTTAGAGACGGTTGGACTGAATTTTCTTCCTGAATGGATTGATTTAACCCGAAATTACTTCTTATGGAGGATGACATTTAAGGATAAATATTTATATTGTTTTGTATTTACATTTTCCTCTACCATTACTACAAGTGCCCAGCTTTGTGTAATCTATTCAACAAATAATTACTATTTATGTTACTTTCCGAATTCAGCAAGTAGTAACCAAATTAAATTATATAAAAGAATAAAAAGAGTTAAATTGATTCATAGTCCAAATCTGGTTAAGTAATTTAGCGGAGAAAGAGTTCAACTATAATGGAATAGCAATTTAAGTCTTTATCGCTGCTGCGATCGCGTAGCACGTATCGCCAAATCAAGCCACCGATGCAAATACCTCGCCTGCATCCAGACACGATCGAACAAGTTAAACAACGGGCTGATATCGTAGAAATCATCTCGGAAAAAGTTGTTTTACGCAAACGTGGCAAAGATTTCCAAGGTTTATGTCCATTTCATGAGGAAAAATCTCCCAGCTTTAGCGTCAGTCCCCACAAACAAATGTATTATTGCTTCGGTTGTCAAGCTGGGGGAAATGTAATTACGTTCCTTATGGAACTGGAGAAACAATCTTTTGCTGATGTGGTGTTAAATTTGGCGCGACGCTATTCGATTCCAGTGCAAACTTTGGAACCGGAACAACGTCAAGAACTGCAACGCCAACTAACTCTAAGAGAACAATTATTTGAAATTCTAGCAGTAACAGCAGCATTTTATCACCATGCTTTGTATCAACCTTCAGGCAAAGCAGCTTTAGAATATTTGCGATCGGAACGACAATTAAATGATGAAACAATTCAAAAGTTTCAGTTAGGTTGTGCGCCAAACGGTTGGGAAACTCTTTATCGATATTTAGTGGAACAAAAACGTTTCTCCGTACAGTTAGTAGAACAAGCGGGATTGATTCGTCGGCGCAAGGAATCGCAAATTAACTATTATGATTATTTTCGGAATCGGGTAATTATTCCCATTCACGATGTTCAAGGGAGAGTAATCGGTTTTGGTGGGAGAACTCTGGCTGACGAACAACCAAAGTATCTCAATTCTCCCGAAACTCAACTATTTAATAAAGGCAAAACTTTGTTTGCTTTAGATAAGGCGAAAGATGGGATTTCTAAGCAAGATTTAGCAGTGGTGGTGGAAGGGTATTTTGATGCGATCGCACTCCACGCTGCTGGAATTACTAACGCCGTTGCTTCCTTGGGAACTGCCTTAAGTTTAGACCAAGTAAAACTACTTTTACGTTACAACGAATCCAAACAATTAATATTAAATTTCGATGCTGACAAAGCTGGTAATACCGCAGCGAAAAGAGCGATCGGAGAAATCGCTAACTTAGCTTATCGGGGAGAAATTCAACTCCGCATTCTCAACCTTCCCAATGGCAAAGATGCCGACGAATACTTAAAAACTTATTCCGTTACACAATATGAAAATTTATTGCATGAAGCACCTTTATGGTTAGCTTGGCAAATTGAACAATTGTTAGAAGGAAAAGACCTTAAACAAGCCGATCGATATCAACAAGTTGCCGAAGAAATGGTAAAAATTCTTGCTAACATCATCGACGATAATCAGCTAACTCATTATGTTAATCAATGCGCTGAACGTTTGAGTATCGGTGATTCACGGCGAATACCATTAATTTCTCAAAATCTTCTTAATCAAGTTATTCAAAATTGGAAAGTGCGATCGAGCAATGATAAATCACTACAAATGCCATTGTTAGTAGCTCGTGCAATTCAGGGTAACTACCCCCAAACAAAACCCAATCTTCGTATAGTTAAAAATCAAACATCCAACCCAGAAAAAGTAATTACGACCCAACGAGACGACTTATTAAAAATTGCCGAAGCTCTATTGTTGCGTCTTTATATTCATTGTCCCGAACAGCGTCAAAATATTATTCATAGTTTGGAGAACCAAGAACTAGAATTTAGCTTTTCCCATCATCGGTTTCTCTGGCAACAAATTCAGGAAATTGATATTAACTTAACCTCAGCAAATCTCATTTCTAAACTGCAAGATAAAGCAGTGGAATTTCCCAAACAAATGGCGCAAGCTTCCCGCTTATTTATTTTAGATGAAATGGCAGAAGCAAACCTTTATCGAGCCGGAGAATTAATCAAAGCGGCGATTATTCGCATGGAACAAATTATGTGCGAAAAACAATCCCGCCAATTTCTAGCACTTTTTGAAAAAACCGACAGTTCTACAGACCCAGAACTTCAAAAAAAATATTACCAAGAATTCCTGAATTATAAACAACGGAGTATGGAATTAGAGCAAGAATGCCAAGTTTCCATCTCCGATTTATTGTAACTTTAATTGTAATGATTGTTGTGGCGACTAAAGTCGCAGGCTATACAGACAAAACCTGCCAAAGCAGGTTAACAGTCCACGAAGGTGGACTTGGTTTGTGTAGTCGCGGTTTCAACCGCCAAAACCTTTTTCAGTATCCTAAATCAGGACACATTAAAGTTTCGCGAGTATTACGTCCGGTAACAGGATTAGTACCTTTAGCAATTTTACAAAGTACTTCTAGCTGATCGTCTCGCAACAAAACATCAGTGAAATCAGTACCTTCAATATTCGCGCCTTCAAACTTAGCATTGAAAGCGAAAGCGCCTTCTAAAATCGCATCTTTCAAATTAGCCTTGGTAAAACGAGCAGTCGCGATCGTCGAATAAGAAAGATCGGCACCCTCCAAATTAGCATATAGGAAGCTTGCCCCATAAAGGCTAACTCCCCGTAAATTTGCATGGCTAAAATCGCTACTGCGGAGATTTGCTTTAGTAAAGTTAGAATCAGTTAACTCCCGATTAGAGAAATCTGCACCAACCAGAGCCTCGTTGGTATAATCCAAAGCTAGAACTGGAGTGGCAGTTCCTACAAAAGCTACTAAGCAAATTACTGCCCAGAGCCATAAACTGAGTAATATCTTGGAAATCCGATCGTCTAGTCGAAAATTCATGCTGCTTACAGTAAATGGCGAATCGTTCAGTATCTAATTATCCCGATTTCGGTGCATTAGGAGAAGACCTAGTTGCACGATGGTTGCAAGCACAAGGTTGGGTGATTCTCCATCGTCGCTGGCGCTGTCGTTGGGGAGAGTTAGACATTATCGCCGAAAAACAGCCAAATTTATTACTATTTGTGGAAGTCAAAACTCGGAGCCAGAGAAATTGGGATGGCGATGGTTTATTGTCTATTACTCCCCAAAAACAATCTAAACTCTGGCAAACCGCACAATTATTTCTTGCTTCAGGAAATTTCGCCAATAAAATCTGTAGATTTGATGTAGCTTTAGTTACTTGCCAAAAGGTAAAAAATGATTTGCCTCAAGAAACCATTTCCGACAGTAGTGTTACTACTAATAATTCCGGCTCTAACCCCTTAAAAAATACAGATGACTTAATTCAAGAGTCAACTCTATATATTGCCGAATATAAACTTGTCTTGCAACAATACATTGAGTCAGCCATAAACTACGATTTTTAATTTGTCATCTACCTAAAGTAGTATATTGTAAAAACCTTTGTTTTTAACTTGCGATCGATGACAAATCGGAAAAAATATTAGGGGTTAAGCCAAAGTTTCTGGGCAATATCCTAACCCATTGACAAACTGCTTGCGGAATGTTTCTATTTCTTCTTTGTCGGGTCTACCATGAGACACAATTGCTACTTGGTAACGACGCATTACTTCAATAGGTGGTTCACCCGCATCCAAACTCCAAAGTGCCATCTTCACGCGCACTTCGGGTTGGTAGGGAATCCCTAATTCACTCAAATAAGCTCTAAAATTACCATCTAGATAAGAATCTAGTTCTTTACACATTTTGACTTTAATTACCCAACCGTCAATTTGGTGTAAAACGGTTACAGAGTAGAGGGGAAGTTGGTTATTTTTGTGTAAAAAATCAACTACTCTTTGAGTCAGACTGGCGTTAGCTAGGAAATACAGGTAATCCATAAGGCGTGCTTGGCGGCAAAGCAAATGCTACATCTAATATTGTTGCTAAAAAAGAACCTTTTATATTGGGTTAAATCCCCCAAACTTAGCTGGGTAGGTTTACCCAATTATTAGTTAATCTTTGCCCCCTTATTAAGATAATAAAATCAAGTATCGCAAGATTGAAGAAAAACTTTACAAAACTACAAATATAGGGGAATTCTTACTCTCAGTCAGCTTAAAAAATAGTTTAATGAGCAGTAAAATTAAATTCAGGTTGATATATCATTAATATTTCATCATTCTAAAAGAATTTCCCAAATTTTTCAACTATGTAAAAGGAAAATGATTTTAAGTTGTTAAAGTAGTAACTGTAACTGAACTGAATCAAGCATGAACGAGCCAAAATCTGCATCTTTTTTGTCTTCTAGTGCTGTTGGAGTAAACCAGGAAGACCTGTTATTGTCTGCTTATGACTATGAACTTCCTGACGATCGCATCGCGCAAAATCCGGTAACACCAAGAGATAGCGCTCGTTTGTTAGTAGTTGAGTCGCTTACCCAACATAGCGATCGAGTATTTCGGGATTTAGTGGAATTGCTTAAACCAGGAGATTTACTAGTTATGAATAACACTCGCGTGATTCATGCGAGACTTTACGGACATAAATCTACTGGCGCACCTGTAGAAGTTTTGCTGCTTCAAGAGCAAAAAAATAACTGTTGGTTAGCTTTGGTAAAACCTGGGAGAAGGTTACTACCGGGAGCAGAAATTTATTTTGAGCCTAAAAGTACTTTAGATGAGCCACCAAATTTTATTTTAAGTGCAAAAATTCTGGACAAGGATGAAGCTACAAATGGGCGAATTTTGCAATTTGAAGTACCAGAGGGAAAGTCTTTAATTCAAGTTTTGGAGCAGTTTGGTCATGTACCTTTACCTCCTTATATCAAAGAATCGCAATCTCTTGCAGAACAATACCAAACTGTCTATGCAAAGACCCCTGGTTCGGTAGCAGCACCAACAGCTGGATTACACTTTACTCCTGAGTTATTGGAGAAATTGACGGCGAAGGGAATCGAACAAACTTTTGTCACTTTACATATTGGAGTAGGGACTTTTCGACCTGTGGAGGTAGAAAAAATTACTAGTCACCAAATGCACGGAGAATGGGTGGAGATTTCCCAGGCTACAGTGGCAAAAATTCAGGAGGCTAAGGCTAAAGGAGGTAGAATAATTGCGGTGGGAACGACAGCAGTACGTTCTTTAGAAGGAGCAGCACAAAATGGAGAATTACAACCTTTTTGCAGTCAAACTGAGTTGTTTATTTATCCCGGTTATAAATGGCGTGTGGTGGAGGGATTGATTACTAATTTTCATTTACCACGCTCTAGTTTAATGATGTTGGTTAGTGCTTTAATCGGAAGGAAACGGTTGTTGTCTTTGTATGAATATGCGATCGCTCAAAATTACCGCTTCTACTCATTTGGTGATGCCATGTTAATTTTGCCAGAAGCCAGGATGAATTGATATTTAATGGTTAGTTAATTTATGACAAACCAAGTTGCTAGTTATGATAATTGCGATTAAGATTAGTTACGTTGTGACGCTGAGAACGCTTCGATCGCAACAACCACAATAAACTTTAATTTTCTGATGATTAGCTTATGTTAAAACAAATCTTGTACAGTCATCTACTTGTCATTGTTAGCACAGCGCTTTTGACACCTATTGCTGTGGGTAAACCCGTTATTATGCCAGGAACAAAACAGCTAATTCAAGGAGTTTATACTCAAGATTTGGAAGCAGCTGGTTATTTTCAGCAAGGAGTTAGCGATTACAGTGTGGGAAATTTAGCAGCAGCTTATTCCGCTTTCCAAAAAGCTGTGGAACGCGACCCTAGTATTGCCTTGGCTTATCATTATATGGGGAATGTGTTGTTAGAAAATGGTCGAAATGAAGAAGCGATCGCGGAATTTTCTAAAGCCATTGAATTAGACCCTTCTTTAGCCGAATCTCACTACAATTTAGGCATAGCTTTGTATCGCCAAGGTAGATTAGATGAAGCGATCGCCGCTTATCAACGTTCTATTGCTATTAATTCCCGTAATTCTAATGCTTACTACAATTTGGGAGTAGCATTTTATGAACAAAAAAATTTAGATAATGCAATAGAAGCTTATCGTCAAGCGATCGCTGTCAATCCTAAAAATGTCAAAGCTCAGTTAAATTTAGCCATAGCTTTAGAACAACAGGGAAACTTTGATGCAGCTATAGAAACTTACCAAAGAGTCACAAATCTCGATCCTAAATCAGCCAATGCACAGGTTAGTTTAGGAAATCTTTTAGTGCAACAAGACCGACCAGCAGAAGCGATCGTAGCTTACAATGAAGCTATTCGTCGTCAGCCAGGAAATCCCCTTGCTCACTACAATTTAGGCATTCTCTTATACCAACAAGGTAAGTTACAAGAAGCTCTATCACCTTTGAGAAGAGCTAGGAAAATTTATGAAGACCAAGGTAACAATTCCAAGGCTACAGAACTTACCACATTAATCAATCAAATTAAACAAAGATTGGAGACTCCAAAGAAATAAATAAAACTCCTGATTTAAGAGGCAAAACTCAATTAATTGGTAAACGACTGATATCTTTATTAGAACCAATCACTACTATTGCTGAACCCTTATCTAGTCGTTTATTGGGGTTAGGATTAATTTCAAACTTGCCGTCATAACTGACAGCCAATATATTCACTCCGTAGCGATTCCGCAGTTGTAATTCGGCAATACTTTTGCCATGAAACACATCGGGAGTCACCAATTCTACGATACTATTTTCAGGGTCTAGTTCAAATCTTTCGATAATGTTTGGTTTAGTTAAAGCTCGTGCTAACTCACAACCAGCTTCATGTTCTGGATAAACTACATGATCTGCACCAACTCTTTTTAAGAGTTTCACATGAACTTCAGAAGAAGCTTTGGCTACCACATGAGGAACACCAGCTTCCTTTAAATTTAGTGTAGTAATAATGCTTTCTTCCAGATAATTTCCGATCGCCACTATTACCGTATCAAACTCATAAATTCCTGACTCTTTGAGTGCTGAAGATTCAGTAGAATCTAGCTGCACCGCATGAGAAAGTACCTGATCGGTTAATGCTTGCGACACTCTTTTTTCATCTACATCTGTTCCCATTACTTCGTATCCCATTTTATACAAGCTGGAACAGACAGCCCTACCAAAACGACCCAAACCAATTACCGCAAATTGGTTATTTCCTTTACGTAAACTGCGGAAAAAATTCAATGATGAAAGACTCATGATTTATGGTGAATTTGAATTTATGATGATTACTTTTTTAGAGTAACAAGATATGTGACAATATCAACATTATCCCACTAAAAGAGTCTCTTCTGGATAATGCACTGATTTAGGACGGGGATCTCCTAATAGTGCTGCCATGAATAATAAAACTCCTACCCGACCGATGTACATAGTGGCAATGAGCACTAACTTTCCTATTACTGAGAGTTTAGCGGTAATTCCCGTCGAAAGACCAACTGTACCAAAAGCTGAGACAACTTCAAACAGAATTTGCAGAAAGTCGAAATTTCGATCGGTGAGGGAAATCAAAATTGTCGAAAGTAGCACAGTAGCAACTGAACCAATTAAGACTCCAATCGCTTTTAAAATCAACGAAATTGCTACTTCGCGTTTATAGAGAACAACTTCTTCTTGCCCTTGTAAAATAGCTTTTGTTGCACTAGTGAGAACGCGCACAGTTGTAGTTTTGATTCCTCCGCCTGTACCTCCGGGACTAGCACCAATAAACATTAAAGCAATAGTTAAAAATAACCCGGCTGTGGTCATTTTTCCGATATCAATTGTGTTAAACCCTGCCGTTCTGGGAGTCACAGATTGAAACCAAGCATTGAGTATTTTTTCTCCAAAATTCATTGGCCCAAAGGTTCCTGGGTTTCTCCATTCGATAAAAAAGAAAGCAATTGTGCCAAAGACTAAAAGCGCGATCGTTGTACTAATCGCCACTTTAAAATTTAAAGAGAATCTAATACAAGCTTTTTTGCCTTGGATGCGATCGCGCAACCACAAGAAAAACTCAAAAATTACCCCATAGCCAATTCCGCCAAAAATAATTAACCCCGTGACTACAGCAACTAACAAAACCGAGGATTGAAAGCCAATAAAACTATCACTAAACAAACTAAAACCTGCATTATTCCAAGAATTAACGCTGTGAAAAATTGACAACCACAAACCTTTACTTAACCCATACTTGGGCGCAAACACAGGCATTAATAAGAAAATCCCTGTAATTTCAAAAATCATCGTCGTGGCGATAATTGAGCGAATTAATTGGGGAGCTTCTTGCAATCCTGGGCGGTCTAAAGCTTGTTGAATTGCCATTTTATGCCGTAAATCAAACCTCCTTCCCACCAGCAAAATCAAAAAAGTTGTTGTTGTCATATACCCCAGTCCCCCTATTTGGACAAGAGCAACCAGAATCAACTGTCCCCAAAAAGAAAAGTAAGTTCCAGGGTCTATTACTGATAGTCCAGTCACACAAACCGCAGAGGTAGATGTAAACAATGCCACAATCGGGTCATCCCACTTCCCACTGCTAGTTGAGAAAGGCATCATTAAAAGGAGAGTTCCGATCGCAATTACAGCGATAAAACCTAAACAAATAGTTCTAGATATGGTCATGGAGTGTTTACTTAGTATTCTTTTTGCAGCTTACTCCGTTCTGCGTACTTTGAATCTAAAATCAAAAATCTAAAATTAAATGAATTAAATGACCTCCTCTGTTAGGCTAATTTTTAATGTTACAGAACTTAACACAGAGATATTTGCTATGCCATCTACCCTAAATCAAAGAATTCAGGAATTTTACGATGCTTCCTCTGGACTTTGGGAGCAGGTGTGGGGCGAACACATGCACCACGGTTACTACGGTTCCGAAGGAAACATCAAAAAAGAACGTCGTCAGGCGCAAATTGACTTGATTGAAGAACTCCTAAAATGGTCGGGAATACAACAAGCCGAGAAAATTCTAGATGTTGGTTGTGGAATTGGCGGTAGTTCGTTATATTTAGCCCAAAAATACAACGCTACGGTTACGGGAATTACCCTGAGTCCGGTACAGGCGGCGAGGGCGAAAGAACGGGCGGCGACAGCCGGAATGAGTGAAAAAACTGAATTTCTGGTTGCAGATGCTTTGCAAATGCCTTTTGCTGACGCTTCTTTCGACTTTGTTTGGTCAATGGAAAGTGGCGAACACATGGCGGATAAAGAGCAATTTTTACGGGAATGTTATCGAGTATTAAAACCAGGCGGAACTTTTTTAATGGCTACTTGGTGTCATCGTCCAACTACGTCGCCAGATCAGCCATTAACAGCTGATGAACAACAACATTTAGCAGAAATTTATCGAGTTTATTGTTTACCATTCGTGATTTCTTTGCCAGAATATGAAGCGATCGCCAAAAATCTATCCTTCCACAACATCCGCACCGCAGATTGGTCAAAAGCCGTCGCACCTTTTTGGAATGTTGTTATTGATTCCGTATTTAATTTAGAAGCAATAATCGGCTTACTCTTTTCCGGTTGGACTACAATTCAAGGCGCAATGTCTCTCGGATTAATGCAACGCGGATACGATCGCGGATTAATTAAATTCGGCTTACTCTGTGGCAATAAATAATCCCAAATTTACAACAGATGTAGAGACGTTGGCTCTCCCGTACTTGTGGTGGAAAACTCTGGTTTTAGGGACTGGGGACTGGGGACTGGGAAACCTTGTGTAGTAAGCACTTGGCTAATTAATTAGGTTTACTTATCACCATGAGTACAGGAGAGCCACCCTTCTATCTTTTTAAACCTCTTTCTTCTTCTTTCTTCGTGTCCTTCGCGCCTTTGTGGTTCAAAAAAAATGAAAGAAACTTGGCAAAAAATTGAATCATCCTCTACTAAAATTGTAGATTCTGCCAGCAAGCAGCCTGCAAAACCTTGGTTTTATCCCTATTGGAAATTCTCCCGACCTCACACAGTAATTGGTACTACTTGCAGTGTAGTTGGATTGTACTTAATAGCGATCGCATCCGTAAACGACAACATTAACCTATCATTACTTTGGCAATTGTTAGGTGCTTGGGTTGCTTGCCTTGGTGGTAACATTTACATAGTCGGATTAAATCAAATAGAAGATGTCGAAATCGACAAAATTAACAAACCGCACTTGCCCTTAGCTGCCGGAGAATTTACTCGCAAACAAGCCATAATAATTATCAGCATTGCCGGAATATCAGCCTTATTAATAGCAGGATTAATGGGGCCATATCTCTTAGAAATGGTGGGAATTAGTTTAGCCATTGGCACAGCTTATTCCTTACCACCAATTCGCTTAAAGCGGTTTCCCTTTTGGGCAGCGATTTGTATTTTTACAGTGCGGGGAGCGATCGTCAACTTAGGACTTTATCTCCACTTTCGTTGGGTAATGCAAGCCAAACCAGAAATTCCCCCAGAAGTTTGGGCATTAACCTTATTTATTTTGGTGTTTACGATTGCGATCGCCATCTTTAAAGACATACCCGACCTCGAAGGCGACAAACAATACAACATTACCACCTTCACAATTCAACTAGGACAAAAAACCGTCTTCAACCTCTCACTCTGGCTACTAACAACCTGCTACTTAGGCATAGTAATAGCAGGGATTTTTTGGCTACCTTCAGTTAACACCATACTCTTAGTCAGCACGCACCTATTAACACTTGGATTACTTTGGTGGCAAAGTCAAAAAGTAGATTTACAAGATAAAACCTTGGTAGCCAAATTCTATCAATTTATCTGGAAACTATTCTTCTTAGAATATCTCCTATTTCCCCTAGCTTGCCTGACCAAGTAAAACCATTAATTGTTCCCCGCATCAGATTTAACTAAATCAAACTCAGGTCATTCTTCAGGATGACCTAATATTCTATCCCAAGTTGGAGGAACCAATTTGGGATAGTCACCAATATTAGATTAAAAGTTAAAACTTTTATTGGTAAATAACCAAAATTACAAGCCGTAGCATCCCCGATAACCTACTTACCATACTAAGGAACAATGGACAAAATAGTTTTGAAAGGGAAAAAATTTACACAAACAGTAGCATTGTTGCTTACAACCACCTTAAGCGCACCAATCTTTGCTTCTTGTGCAAGCTCAGACAGAGCCAACCAACCTCCCGCTTACAATAATCGTCCTACAGCAGAAAACACTGTCAATAGAACTGCGCCGGGAAATCCTCCTAGACCCCAAGCCCGTCAAGGACTATCGACCGGACAAAAAGTAGCAATTTTGGCTGGTGCTGCGGCACTTTATTATCTGTACAACCAGCACAAGAATAAACAAGAGCAAGGAGCAACAGGCAAATATTACCTCTCCAAAAACGGGCGTGTCTACTATCGTGATGCTTCAGGTCGTGCCCAATGGGTAACGCCACCACCCGGAGGAATCAGAGTTCCTGAAGAAGAAGCCCGACAATACCAAGACTTCCAAGGCTACAACGGAAGAACTACAGGCAGAGATCTCACAGACTTAGCTCCAGCACAATAACCCATTTGGTAAGACTTTCTGGCATTAGTCTCCAACAAGGTTTAATAAACGTTCATAACATTAGGAGAATGAATCATGGTAGATGGATTTTTGCGAAAAATAGGCGAAATCGCTTTTGGCTCTAATAATAACCAAGAAGATGAACAGGTCTATCCAGCTAACCAAGACCCCTACGGCGATCCAGCTGATGCCGGAATGTCTGGTAATGTGCGCCCTGCTAGCGAAGACCCTTATGGCGATCCTGCTGATGTAGGAATGTTCGGTAATGTACGTCCCGCTAGCGAAGACCCTTATGGCGATCCTGCTGATGTAGGAATGTTCGGTGATGTGCGTCCAGCTAGCGAAGACCCTTATGGCGATCCCGCTGATACAGGAATGTTCGGTAACGTGCGCCCTGCTAGTGAAGACCCTTACGGCGATCCAGCTGATACAGGAACGTTTGGAGGTGGGTCTGGTAACGAAGAATACTACGAAGATGAGGGTAATCGGAGAGGTAATCCCTGGTAATTGTGCGGCAAAAAATCTGTTTTGAGACGCTAACAGTAGTTAGAGAGAGTGAGAGAGAGACAGTGGCAGATAATGCTGCTGTCTTTTCTTTTACCTCTTAAAATTTTAGTGATTAAAGCTGGTATTTGCTTAACAAAACTATTAGAGTAAATATAGAAAAGTAGCCGTTTTCTCTCCAGAGATAGAGACTTTTCTCAGAAAGAATTTTAATAACACGACGGAATATATTATTTCTCAGCCTTATGCTGTCTAAAAAACATAAACTGAAAACCTACGGCGGAGGTGACTGCAATGACTTTGAATCAAAATATTACAGATACCGCTTGTGATGCGGCGTTTACAGGGAAAGAACTACATCCTTGGGATTTTGACCCGGCGGTGGCGGAGTTGCAAGGTCTTTTACGTGCTCATGGTTATACGATTAGGATTATTGATGCAGACTTTGGCAGTCTTACAGAAGCTGCTGTCAGGTCATTTCAAAAGAAATATGGGTTAACCATTAATGGTGTAGTTGGGCCACAAACTTGGGCTGCATTAAAATCTACGGTGAAACCAGGAACTCGTGTGGTCAGACTGGGTTACAGTGGCAGTGATGTGTATGAGTTACAAGGTTTGTTGCAAGTCAATGGTTATGAGATCGATCGCACCGGAATCTTTGACCAAAAGACTAAGTTAGCTATTAAGGATTTTCAACAAAAACATAAATTAAAAGATAACGGTGTCGTCAATAGTATTACTTGGACATTATTGCGAGGCGGCTACCCTCAGCCCTCTCCTGCTAAAGAGCCTTTTCGGTTGCAGAATTTCCTCAAGTGGCGCTGAGGAGTTTCTGGGGACTGGGGACTGGGGACTGGGAGACAAGGGCGAGTTATGAGTTTTGAGTTATTAATTCAAAACTTAAAACTTAAAACTCATAACTAACGAAGGGACAAGGGGACAAGGGGAAAATTTATTTCTTATCTGCGCCTCTGCGCCTCTGCCCCGAAAGTCCCTCTGCCTTAATTTGATTTGAGCGCTTAAACTAAGCTAAGAGTTACTATTAACACCTTTGTTTAAGAATGTCTGAAAAAAACAAGTCTATTCACCTGTTGCTGATTACTGTACTTTGCTTTGGCTTTGCTGCTTTTGGGTGTTCTTCGCAGTCGAAGTCAACTAATGTTACAACTTCTGGGCAACCTAGTAGTACAACTACAACTGCTGCTACAACTACTGCGACACCTGCTGCAACACCTGTTGCTCCTAGTGATGTTCCGGCTGTGGTGGGTACACCGAGTATTGCACAATCTAGTCCAGGTACAGTTACTGATTCTTCAAGTTTAGAAACTGTTCCTAATCTTAATTTACCAATTGATATTGACCCATCAACAACTACAACTGATGCTAAACCTGCTGATGGTAGTGCTGCTGATTTTTATCAAAAGGGATTGGCTAGTGCTAAGCGAGAGGATTTTAAAAGTGCGGAAGAGTTGTGGCGTAAATCTATTGAGTTAGACCCGAAAAATTTCGCAGTTCATTCTAATTTGGGGGAGTTGTTGCAGCGTCAGGGTAAGTTGGATGAGGCGACTTCTCAATATCGGGAGGCTTTGCGTTTGAAGTCTGATGATGTGGAAACGGTGATGAAGTTGGCTGTGGCTTTGGGGCAACAGAAGAAGTTTGATGAGTCGATCGCGCAATCCCAAACAGCTATTCGTCTGAAGCCGGATCTGGCACCTGCTCACATTGTTTTAGCAGCGGGTTTGTCTGGACAAGGTAAGGATAATGAAGCTATTGAAAGTTTGAAAAAAGCTCAGAGTTTATGGAAGAAACAAGGGCGAACGGAACAGGTTGCGGCTGTCCAACTTCAGATGGCTAGTTTACTAGGAAAACAAGGCAATTTTGCGGAAGCTAGTACCCAACTTAAGCAAGCTATTGCGCTCAAACCTGATTTTGCTCCAGCTTACATTTTGTCAGCGCAAATTGCTATGCGACAAGGTAAACCGGAGGAAACTGTCAGCAATTTGCAAAAGGCTAAAGATTTGTTTAAAAAACAACAACAAGTTAATCAATCAGCGGCTGTTCAATGGGAATTAGCAATGCTTTTGGCACGACAAAAACAGTACGATCGAGCTAGTGCCCAAGCCAAAGAATTGTTAGCTACAAAGCCGGATTTTGCTCCAGCATATATGTTGGTATCGGAAGTTGCTCTGCGACAAGGTAAACCAGAGGCAGCTGTAACTAATTTGCAGAAGGCTAAAGATTTGTGGAAGAAACAACAACAAAATGACCAATTAGCAGCTACTCAAATCCAGTTAGCCGCTGTTTTGGGACAGCAAAAAAAATACGATCGAGCTAACGCGGAAGCGAAAGAAGTGTTGCAGTTAAAGCCAGATTTTGCTCCGGCATATCTGTTAATTTCAGAAGTTGCTCTGCAAGAAGGTAAGCCGGAGGAAGCTGTAACTAATTTGCAGAAGGCTAAAGATTTGTTAAAAAAACAACAACAAATCGATCAATTAGCAGCTACTCAAATGCGATTGGCGGCAATTTTTGGACAGCAAAAAAAATACAATGAAGCTAGTGCTGAAGCTAGAGAGTTATTGCAATCAAAGCCAAATTTTGCTCCTGCTTATTTAATATTAGGTGAAGTGGCGAAACAACAAAACAATAATAGTGAGGCGATCGCTAATTGGCAAAAGGCTAAAGAGTTATTGACAACTCAAGGTAGAAATGAGGATGCCCAAAGAATTGATAGCATGATCCAACAACTGAACACAAAGCAGTAATTTATGTCTACACAAACAGGCAAAGTCTATATTGTTGGTGCTGGCCCAGGTGATTTAGATTACTTGACGGTACGGGCGCAAAAAGTTTTAATGCAAGCGGAAGTACTGGTTTATGATGCTTTAGTTGATGCTCAACTTTTGCAGTTAGTACCAACAAATTGTTGCCTGTTTGATGTGGGAAAACGTGGTGGTAAACCTAGCACAAAACAAGCGGAAATTAATGCCTTGCTAGTGGAAAAATGTCAGCAAGGAAAACAGGTAGTCCGGCTAAAAAGCGGCGATCCATTTATTTTTGGTCGTAGTACTGCGGAAATCCAAGTGTTGAAAAGTTCTGGTTGTAATTTTGAAGTAATACCAGGCATTTCTTCAGCTTTAGCAGCACCTTTATTAGCCGGAATTCCTTTAACCGATCCTGTTTTAAGTCGCTGTTTTGCAGTTTTTAGTGCCCATGAACCAGACGAGTTAGATTGGGAGACAATTTCTCGAATTGAAACTTTGGTAATTTTAATGGGAGGAAGAAATCTGGAGGAAATTGTGAGTCGGTTGCTGAGGTTTGGACGATCGGCAAAAACCCCCATAGCAGTAATTCGTTGGGCGGGACATCCCAAACAACAGGTTTGGACGGCAGAATTGAAAAATGTGGTTCAGGTAACATCTAATGTTTCCCTTTCTCCATCTGTGATAGTAGTTGGTGAGGTTGTAGGGTTACACCCCTATTTGCAAAGTATTGATTAAAATTATATATTTTGATGGCAGATTCAGTTAAACTGCATTATTAGTCAAGTTTAGTTTACTAATAATAGAAACGTGAGTAATAGTAACCCAATTCCTTTAACAGGCACAACTATATTAGTAACTCGTGCTGCCGGACAATCTAGCGAATTTTGCCAATTATTGCAACAGCAAGGTGCAGTAGTGATGGAAATGCCAGCTTTAGAAATTACTCCTCCTTCGAGTTGGTTTGCTTTGGATGAAGCGATCGCCAATTTACATACCTTTAACTGGTTAATTCTTACTTCTACTAATGCTGTAGATTACTTTTTTAGCCGATTGCAAGATCGAGGAAAAAATTTACAAATTTTAGAGAAAGTTAAAATTGCTGTGGTGGGTAAGAAGACTGCTGGATCTTTAGCTCAATATAACTTATCTCCTGACTTTATTCCACCTGATTTTGTGGCAGATTCTTTAGTAGCAAATTTTCCTGAAGAATTACTAAACCAAAACATTCTTTTTCCTAGAGTGGAAACAGGTGGAAGAGAAGTTTTAGTCCAAGAATTAACTGCTAAAGGTGCAAAAGTAGTAGAAGTTCCCGCTTATCAATCCGGTTGTCCTAGCTCGATCGCACCGGAAGTTTTACAAGCATTAAGGGAAAAATCTATAGATATTATTACTTTTGCTAGTTCCAAAACTGTGCAATACTTTTATCAGTTAATTAAAGATAAATTACCATTGGATAGGTTACAAGAAATTACGATCGCTTCGATCGGCCCTCAAACCTCAAAAACTTGCCAAGAGTTGTTAGGAAAAGTAGATATAGAAGCAACAGAATACACTTTGGAGGGATTAACAGAAGCAATTGTTAAATGGGTGCAAAATAAGCACGGCTAAAAAAATAAAAGGAATCATTAAGCAATGAAGAATCAGACAAAAATATTAGCGATCCAAAAGCAATGGAAATTAGCTTATCAGATAGTAACAATATTCTCAGGGCAGTAATAGAGGGTACTACAGATGCTATTTTCATTAAAGATATTCAGGGAAAATATGTGTTTGTTAATTCAGCAACTGCCAAAATTTTAGGTAAACCCATAGAAGAAATTATTGGCAAGGATGATACAGAACTTTTTAACTTAGAAACAGCTAGAAAAATCATGGAGATCGATCGACGAATTATGAGCATCGGTCAGTCGGAAACTGTGGAAGAAGTTATTCCTATTAATAATAAAACTCAGATATATCTTGCTACAAAAAATGTCTGTCGGAATTCTCAAGGAGAAATTATTGGTTTAATTGGTATATCACGGGATATCACAGAACGCAAACGATCGGAAGAAAAATTGCAACTCTATGCTTATTATGACCCCATTACTGGCTTACCAAACCGCACTTTATTTATGAAATTGCTTGCAGAAACTATTAAATTGAAAAACAATAATCGAGATAGTTTATTTGCTGTACTATTTTTGAGTTTAGACCGTTTTCAAAGGGTTAAGTTTAGTTTGGGTCATCATTTGGCCGATCGCTTAATGATTGCTGCTACCGAACGCATTGAAACTGCTTTACAAAATCACCATTTCTTACTTTTTAATGCTGATTTAGAGTCAAGTTTAATTTTTGAAAATCAATCTTTACAGGAAGCAACTTTAGATAGAAATAGTACTTTTAATAATGCGGAATGTAAAAAGTCAATAGTGGCACAAGTAGGATTAGATGAGTTAGCTATCTTGTTAACAAACTTGTCAGAAAGTAATGATGCTACTTATCTGGCAGAGCAGATTTATCAAGCACTTAGCTATCCCTTTGACTTAGACGGACAGGAAGTTTTTATGAGTACTAGTATTGGCATTGCATTTAGTGATGTCGGTTACGAACAACCAGACGATTACCTGCGTGCTGCTGATACAGCCATGCACCAAATCAAACAATTAAGTAAAAGTCGTTATGCAGTTTTTGAACCAACATGGCAAACTCAAGCGGTGGAAAGATTGCAGTTAGAAACAGATTTAAGACGAGCGATCGAACGGCAAGAATTCCATGTTTACTATCAACCAATAATTTCAATTAAAACTGACAAATTAATTGGTTTTGAAGCCTTAGTCCGTTGGCATCATCCAAACAAAGGTTGGGTTTCACCAGTAGAATTTATTCCTGTAGCAGAAGAAACAGGATTAATTAGTTTAATCGATCGCTATGTATTGAGAGAAGCTTGTCGCCAAATGGTGATTTGGGAACAGCAATTTCCTCATAAATTTCCCTTGACAATTAGCGTGAATCTCTCTGCGGCTCAATTAGCTCAATTGGGATTAATAGAACGCATCGACCAAATTTTAAAAGAAACCGGAATTAAACGAGAACATTTAAAAATAGAAATTACAGAAAGTAGCTTGACAGGAAATCATGCTTCCGAAATAGCCATGTTACAACAATTAAAAAATTTAGGAATTCAACTTTCGATAGATGACTTTGGTACTGGTTATTCTTCATTAGCAAGATTGCATCAACTACCGATCGATACTTTAAAGATCGATCGCTCTTTTGTAAATCAAATGGGCTCTGACAGTGAAAGTTTAGAAATTATCCGCACCATCATTTCTTTAGCTCATATTTTGGAAATGGATGTAATTGCAGAAGGAGTAGAAACCTCAGAGCAACTTCTACAATTGCAAGCTTTAGAATGCGAATATAGTCAAGGATTCTTGTTTTCTCGACCTGTCGATCGCCAAACCGCAGAAAGATTAATCTCTGCTTGTAGTTCCTTGGCTTCGGAATATCCAAATAATTAACAGTAAGCAAATATTTAAAGTGGTACGCTCAACCAACTGAGTTAAAAAATGAAAGAACAATGAAAAGAAAACTACTTGCCTACTACAAAATATAGATGTAAAATTACCTTGTAAACGAAGGGGAGTAGCTGCTAGCAAATCTGAGCAATAGTAAATAAAGATTTGCCTAGCCCATCTGGATCAACATACTGGCGATCGGCCTGGTTCGGGTGACAAGTTTTTCAAGCTCAAAAAAAGATTGAGCTTATTAATCTTGCAAGCGAGACCTTCACTAAGTTCACAACTGATGTGAGCTTGGTGAAGTCTATTGCACTCATCAAGCTCGCTCAGGGAAATAGAAAAACACCCAGGAGAGTTTGAGAGAATGTTAACGGCTTTTACTGCTGGATTATTGTTAATTACAGTCTCAGAATTAGGCGATAAAACATTTTTTATTGCGGCAATTTTAGCAATGCGTCATTCGCGGAAGCTGATATTTATTGGCGTAATTGCTGCCTTAGCAGCGATGACCATATTATCAGTTTTAGTCGGACAAGCCGTATCACTTTTACCAAAAATCTATGTGTATTATGCGGAAATTATCTTATTTGTTGCCTTTGGGTTAAAGTTACTTTATGAAGCCAGCAAAATGTCAGCCAAACCTTGTTGTGAGGAAGCTGAAGAAGCCTTAGAAGTAGTGCAGAAAGCCGAAGCAAAAATTCGGCATAAGGAGAGTAATTTAGCAGTTGTAATTAAAGCATTTGTGATGACGTTTGTAGCAGAGTGGGGCGATCGCACTCAATTTGCTACCATCAGTTTAGCAGCGGGATACAATGCTTTTGGAGTTACCACTGGAGCCATTTTAGGGCATGGAATTTGTGCAGCGATCGCCGTAACTTGCGGCAGACTAATCGCTAAAAAAATCTCCGAACGTAAATTAACTGCTATAGGAGGACTATTGTTTCTCCTATTTGCATTAGTTTCGTACTTAGAAGGAGTCTGAAAATAATCTGGTCGGGAGCATCCCAAATGTGTAAATTGCCCCTCAGACTGGAAGTCTGGGGCTATACAAACCAAGTCCGCCTGCGCGGACTTTTAGCCTGCGGAGGCAGGCTTTGTCTGTGTAGCCGCGATTTCTAATCGCTTGTATTTTTGCAAAATTGGGATGCTCCCGTCTGGTCATTGGTCATTTGTTAACTCTTGACTAAAAACCAATGACCAATTAACTACTTTTTAGTTTCTGCTTTTTGCTTAGTAGCAGGTGCAGTAGGCGCAGGAGAAGCAGCAGGGGATGACGATGCTAATTTAACAATTTGGTCTTTATATTGAGCCGGAGCTAAATTAGCTGCGGTATTGAACAAAGATTTAGCATCCTCAGTTTTGCCTTGTTTTTGTAACACCAAAGCCTTAGCTAAAACCGGACGAAAATCTTCCTTATTAGCTTTAATCGCATTATCGTAGACATTAATCGCATCAGCATAGCGTCCCTGTTCGGCGTAAACCTGTCCCAACATCAGTTGCACAGAAATTACATTGACAGTGTTAGGCTTAATTTGGTTCAGATTGGGAGCGCTTTGCAAAGTATCTTGCAGTAAACCAATAGCAGCTTCTGGACGACCTTCAGCTAATAGCAAACTGACAAGACCTTGTAAAGCCTTGACATCGCCCGGTTGAGATTCCAGAATAGAGCGATAAGCTTTAGCGGCTCCTTCGCGATCGCCAGTCTCCTGTTTAGCTTGAGCCAATAGAACCGAGTATTCTGTATTTTCCGGCTTTAATTTTGCCAACTTCTCCAAGGGTTCGATCGTGGTTTTCACATCAGCGGCTCCCTGACGTACTAACTCTAGCTGAGTAAACAGCAATCCCTTAAGAGCCGTTTCATTATCAGGCTCTCGTTGTAGAACTAACTGATAACCCTTCGCCTGAGCCTGTAATTCCTCTTGCTTCCCAGCTGGCGTTTGAACAGATGCAGGTGTTCTAGCAGAAAAGGACTCTTGATTGGGCCTGCTACCCAAAAGCGCAACCGTAGGAATCACGAAAGCAATAGTTCCCAAGAGCAGAAACCCAAAAATCAACCAGCGACGGAGCTTTTCAGACACAAACCTTCGTTGAACTCTGATTAATATTATCAACTAAGAGTCGCTAAAGTAACCAAAATCAAATTGACATACCAGCCATTAAACCTCGATCGTTAAGATAAACAATAACGATGCAAATAATTACTGAAATTTTGCGGATGAAGCAATATACACATTGCATTGAGTAGAATAGACAGGCTAAAAAACTTGTCGATCGCAATCAACTGCTTTATTAGAGTGGATTGCGAGCATCCTGTCAACTACGAAATGTTCAACGAAAGAATAGAGTAGTAGATACAGGTTTTGGCTTTTGACTGGTACAGGCGGAACCAATCCTCCTGAATCAAAACCAGACATTTTCCATCCAAGCCAGAATGAAGTGTGTCTCCGCTCCAAGGAGTTTTTATGAGTCCCTCTCCCAATCCTAATCAGCTTCCCCAGTCCGCTAACAATTCCGAACCAGCGCCAGCAACCGAGCAGCTAGTGGTACGTCGGCCTAACCCGCCTAAAAGCGTCCCGCCAGCTAAAAGCGAATCAATAGTAACAGGCGAGTCTAAAACTACTCGCGAACCTATTCCGCCCAAAAGTCCGGCAACTCCCAAGAGCGAAGCTAAAGCAACGGGCGAGCCTAAAACTGCTAACGAACCTATTGCGCCCAAAAGTCCGGCAACTCCCAAGAGCGAAACTACTCTTAAAATTGTTGCACTTAGCAAAAGCGAACCTAAAAAAGGCGAACCAACTTCAACTGGGGAACCTGCCGCTGCGCCAACACTAACAAACAACTCAGATACAAACTCAGCTGAAGTTACTACCCCAGCTGAGGATGAGAATCAAAATCTATATTTATCGCGATTACAACCAATTCCACCTCCAAGCGAACCGCTGCAATATCGAGCCATTGGTTTAGTGCGCGGAAAATATGTTCCCAGTGAAGAACAATTTACTCGGGGTAACGTTCTGGCAGCTGATGGAAAACAAATTGATGCTGTCTTGCTAGGTCGGGTAATGAGTTTAGTCAAAAATCACTTAGATCTGGAGAGCGAACACCTGTGGGTAGTTTACCCCAGAACCAGACAAGAACAAGGCGACCTTCATGTACAAATTGTTGGTGTTTGGGAACCAGAGAAATTAGATAAAGAGCGTCAAGCTACTGAGTCAGAAGCACCAGAAGCAGAGGCAAAAGAGGAAGTAGCGCCAGAACCTACCCAACCAGCAGAAGATGGTTATTTTTCCATTCGTGGTGAGGTGGTTTTTCAATCTCAAGACCAACAAAAAATCATTGTCAAGATTAAGCAAGCACCGAAGAAGGAAAGTGATAAGCCTAAATTCTTCAAATTGACGCTCAATGGTCTTTTGGAGAAGAAAGCTGTAGGTTACTTCTGGGATTTTCAAGTAGCTAGAGATGCTCATTGTCTGGTAATTCAGCAAGCACAAGATATTGCCTCTTTGCGCCAGAGAAAACCAGGAAAACCGCGCCTTGGAGGAAAACGGGGTGGTGGTGGTCCTGGTGGGAAAAAACCTTGGAAAAAAGATCGTCCTCAACGTCCGACAGGTGTTCCAGAGGGTACTTCTGCTCCTGTTGGGGGAACGCCGAAACCTATTCCTAAACCTGTTCCTCGCCCGAAACGTCAACCTAGCAGCGAGGTGAGTAGTTAGGGAGATAGGGTATTGAGGTTGACAAGGGGACAAGGGGAAAGAAGAGTTTTCCAGAATTTCCCTTGCTCCCCTGTTCTTATTCTAGGGCAATAGTTCCGCCCCAGCGGTCTTGGGGTAAGAATGCTCGATCGCTCGGAATAGCAGCAACTCTCTCGGTTAAGGTAAATTTACCGCTACTAATCCACTGTTTTAGTTCGATGGCGACTTGGCGAGACAAATAAATACTGGCGAGGGGAGCAGTTCTTACCTGTTTGCCTTCAATCGTGATGCGACCGGATTTGAGTTGAGCGTAGGTAACGAGTCCAAAGGTGGGACGCACCCGCCGAGGGATGGAAAAATCAACTACTGGTGCAACTAGTTCTTTGTCTTGGATGGTACATTTTTTGACCACTTCTTCGTGTAAAACGGGTATGGGTACGCCGACTCCGAGCATTAGGGAGGGGCCGTAGTGTTTGAAGTAGCAACCGCGCACCCAACGTCGCTCCATTTGTTTGGCATCGCCGATTAAGGCGAGGGTGGCAGCAGGGCCGATCGGAGTTTGATTGGGTAAGCGTTTTTGTAAGGTAAAGTTTTGTGTACCTTCCCAAGCTATATATCCAATACCACCACCAAGAAAAATCCGGGTGCCAATGCCAATGATTTCTAGGTTGGGGTCGTTGAATAGGGGGGATATGGCTCCGGGGTTGGAATAGACGGCGTTACTTAGTCGGGGTTGCAGTAGGCCAAGATAGGTGTAGAGTGGTCGATCGCCTCCGTTAACTCCGACTAGAAAATTTTGGTAGAGATTTCGCGGATTATAGAGATAAAATTGGTTGATGGTATCGCGGGTAATTGTAGTTTCAAAGGAAGCGCGGGGATAACAGTCGGTGACTTGTCCGATCGCTCTTAAATGCACAGCTTTTCCAGCAATTAAATCTTCAATTACATGACCCCCACCCCGTTCTTTTGATTCTTCTTCTAAACCATCACCGCGATCGTAATCTACGCTTTGAGTCGCTCCTAAATATAAATCTACTGCCCCAAAACCAGAATAAGCCAAAACTCCATCTAACCAACAAGAGCGAATTTTAATCGGGGGATCGGTATGACCTAAATTAATAATCGCTCCTGAAGATTCCATTGGTTCAAACGTGCCAGTGGTAATTACATCCACTTCTTTTGCTGCTTGGATAACACCAACTTCTGCAACTCTGGCTTTTAATTCTTCTCCTGTCCACACTACTACAGTTTGATTGCTTATTTTTTCATTAATCTCAGCAATAGTCCGCATAACATACCAATTATGTAAATTCTAATCATAAAATTGTAGAGACGTTGTATACAACGTCTCTACAAGCGTCAATACATAACCGGAATTCTGAGTATTTTAGGGCTATAGCAAGCTGTACTTTGACAGGTATTTGATGAAGTAAAGTAAACCAACATCATAAAGACAAACATGATTACCACAAAGATATGCGCCATGAAATCAACTGATGTGAATCCTTTACTTTTATTTTCATTTCTCTGTAGTCCTAATTTCAAAAAATGAATATTCATTAACTTTTTTTCCTCCAGATGGTAGATGCTGATAAACTCTATATTTCTAACTTGCCCAAATAAACTTTAAAATATATACTGTAAACAGTATAAAAGTTTTTTGTTGATTAAATATTAAGTTTTATCCTGCTACTTTTTACTTTCATTAATAAATTGAAATTATAAGTAAAACTTAGCTCGCTGCTGAAGGAGTTGAAACTAGTCAATCAATTTCTCTGTTTAAATTGACATAAGTAGGTATAACTAGAACACCAATTCAGTAATCCCAGAAACCGGGTTTCTTTGGCTTGGGGTAACAAAATATCGACTGCGCTAGGGAAAGAAACCCGGTTTCTCATCCCCGACTACAATACTGAATCGGCGTTCTAGTGCAGCATGGCAGAAATAATTATACAGTTAAGAACAAGTGAAAAAGCTTTGTAAAAGTCTTTTTTTGCCTTGTGTCTTACTGTACTAGCTAACTTCACCTATTCAATTGCACAATAGAGCGAATTAGCTCACTTTTCAGTTAACTCAAACTTTTATTCAATGTTGCCTGTTATGCAGACTTTACTGATCGATGGGAAAAACTTGCTTTCTGATTTAATCGCTGTTTACGGTTCTCAAGTTGACTATTTGGCGATAAGGCTGGAAGAATCGGAAGGGACTGATATTTTACTGCGAGCAGATAAGATTGAAACTCTTTCTCAAGGGGTCTCTCTTGGTGGGCAGGTGAGAGCTTGTTATAAGGGAGGTTGGGGTTTTGCTAGTTTTAATCAACTTTCGACGCTGAAGGAACGGGTGGAGGAAGCGATCGCATCTGCCAGAATGGTAGGGGAAGAAGAGACAATTCTGGCACCGATTCAAACAGTGCAGGATATTTGCAGTTTACCTTTAATTGGCACCGATCCGCGACATATTACTTTGGCACAAAAGAAAGAGTTGTGCGATCGCTACACAGAAATTCTTCGCAGTCTAGACAAACGGATTACCACTACCTCAGTGCGTTATAGTGACAATGCCCAGAAGGTGATTCTCGCTACTTCCGAAGGCACCATGCTAGAACAATCTTGGGTGGATATGGAAATGCGCTTTGCTGCTACCGCCAGAGATGGAGATACAGTACAAACTGGTAGGGAAACTACAGGATCGCGCAAAGCTTATGAAGATTTACTTGGTTTAGATTCTCAAGTTAAAAGCGCCGCACAACGCGCCGTTGATGCTTTAGCTTTACCCCCAGTTAAAGGGAACTGTTACACGGTTGTCATTGACCCAATTTTAAGCGGTTTGTTTGTTCATGAAGCTTTCGGTCATCTTTCGGAAGCAGATATGACTTATGAAAATCCCGATTTGTTGGAAGTAATGACGATCGGACGGAGATTTGGGCCAAAAGAATTGCAAATTTTTGATGGTGCAGCCCCAGAAGGACATCGAGGTAGTTATTATTACGATGATGAAGGTACGCCAGCAACTACAACCCAATTAATCAAAGATGGCGTTTTAGTGGGAAGATTGCATTCTCGTGAAACAGCAGGCAAACTGGGTGAAACTGCGACGGGAAATGCTCGCTGTTTGAATTATCATTATCCCCCATTAGTGCGGATGACAAATACTTGGATTGAACGGGGAAATACACCTGTCAAAGATTTATTTAGTGATATCAAAGAAGGAGTTTATGCGCGTAATTGGTTGGGGGGAATGACGAATGGAGAAATGTTTACTTTTAGTGCTGGAGAAGCTTGGATGATCCGCAATGGAGAGATTGCTGAACCTGTGCGCGATGTAACTCTTTCGGGAAATGTGTTTACTACTTTGGCTGATATTGAAGCGATCGGCGATGATTTTTATTGGGATGAATCTGGTGGCTGTGGTAAAGGTAGACAATCTGGTTTACCTGTAGGTTGTGGTGGCCCAAGTTTGCGGATTAAAAATGTAATTGTTGGTGGAGAAGCTGCTTAATATTAAGTTTGTTGTGACGACTTTAGTCGTTTCTTTGTCAGATATGACGACTGAAGTCGCCACAACGAGCCAGATTGTTTAAATTGGAGGTTGAATTATGACAAAAACAATGGCAATTTTACCTTTGGAAAATGGCGATCGTCTAACCCGTCCTGAATTTGAACGACGCTACGAAATAATGTCTAATTTGAAAAAGGCAGAATTAATTGAAGGAGTAGTTTATATGGGTTCGCCAGTTCGGGTAATTCACGGTCAACCTCATGCTCAGATTATAGGATGGTTATTTTCTTATCAGGTTGCTACACCGGGAGTTGGATTGTTTGATAATACTACAGTTCGTCTTGATGCTGATAATGAACCTCAACCCGATGCACTATTAAGAATTGAGAATGGTGGACAAACAATTATTAGTGAAGATAATTATTTAGAAGGTGCGCCAGAATTCATTGCTGAAATAGCTGCGAGTAGTGCTTCTTATGATTTACGAGATAAATTAAAAGCTTATCGTCGCAATCAAGTGCAAGAATATTTAGTCTGGCAAGTGAACGAACAAAAAATTGATTGGTTTCGGTTAAGGGAAGGAGAATATATTGCTTTACCAAACGATGCAACCGGAACAATTAAAAGTGAAGTTTTTCCGGGTTTATGGTTAGCAGTTCCGGCTTTAATCAATGGAAATTTGCTTGAGGTTCAGTCGGTGTTACAAATGGGTTTAGCAACATCTGAACATCAAAATTTTGTAGAAAGGTTAAGAGGTTAATGCAGCATCTATTTGTTGATAAAGATGTTCTAAACTACCAGAATTATCTAAAACTACATCAGCTTTTTGACATTTTTCTGCGAGTGGCATTTGACTGTTAATTCTAGTTTTTGCTTGTTCAAGGGTTAAATTATTTCTTTGCATTAATCGTTCTATTTGTTGCTGTTCATCAACAAATACTACCCAAATTTCCGTGACTAAGTTAGTTAATTTGGCTTCAAATAGTAGAGGAATGACTAAAATAACTGTGCTGTTTGATGGTAATTGATTCATTGCTTCTGCAAAGCGTTGTCTGACATAAGGATGAATTTGTTGTTCTAGCCAAATGCGTTCTTCATTGCTGGAAAAAACAATTTCTCCTAATTTTTGCCGATTTAATGTACCGTCAGGTAAAAGTATTTCTGTTCCGTAATGTTGGGCAATTTTTTGCAGAATAGGAGAACCAATTTGTACAGCTTCACGAGCATAAATATCTGCATCTAAAATTGGTAAATGATAAGTGTTGGCTAAATAATTTGAAACTGTTGTTTTACCTGTACTAATACCGCCAGTTAAACCAATTTTACGCTGATTCATCATAATTATATTTGTTAAATGACTTGTATTATAATTGGTTTGTTATGAGGAATTACGATCGCACTCCCTAATTCAAAAACTAAGATGAATTTAGCAAATATTTCTGACCAATTATCTACTAAATTGCGAGCATCCCAAATGTGTAAATTGCCCCTCAGACTGGAAGTCTGGGGCTATACAAACCAAGTCCGCCTGCGCGGACTTTTAGCCTGCGGAGGCAGGCTTTGTCTGTTTAGCCGCGATTTCTAATCGCCTGGTATTTTGGCTTAATAAAAAGGATTAATACTTCCTTTCTTGGGGTTCAAACATGGTGATACTGACAGGTTTATATTGAATCTCAACTCCGGCTGGGGAATAGTAAGCTAAGGTATGTTTGAGGAAGTTGTTATCATTTCGATCGGGAAAATCTTCCCGATAATGTGCGCCGCGACTTTCTTGACGGTTTAAGGCAGATGATAAGATTAATTCTCCCACAATCATTAGGCTCCGAAGTTCGATCGCTTCAATAATTTCTGTATTCCAAACACTGCCTTTGTCATCTAGATAAATATTGTCGTATTGTTGTTTTAATTGTTGCAATTGGTTTAATCCTTCTTGCATCAATTCCGCAGTGCGAAATACTCCACAATATTGAGTCATGCAATCTTGGAAAGTTTGACGTAATTTGCCAATTCTGATTTCTCCCTTTTGCTCAAAAAGTGATTGAATTTGGGTTTGTGCTTGGGCTAAATATAGCGTTTCATCAATTTCGGGAAGTTTCCGATTTTGCACGTATTGTGCGATCGCAGCGCCAGTTCTTCTGCCATAAACAACACATTCCAACAACGAATTACTTCCCAAACGATTTGCACCATGAACGGAAACACAAGCAGCTTCACCCGCAGCAAAGAAACCTTCAATTAAACTATCAGCACTACTGCGAACTTGACCATCGGTGTTAACTGGAATTCCGCCCATTGAATAGTGTACAGTTGGACGCACAGGCATGGGTTTTTCTACCGCATCAATTCCTAAAAGTCGATGTGCTTCTTCCCACGCAAAGGGAATGCGACTCATGATTTTTTCCCGTCCCAGATGGCGCAAATCTAAGTAGACAAAAGGCCCTCCAGCGCTACCATCAGGGTGGGCACCTCTAAGAGCACGGATTTCCAGAGCGATCGCTCTTGAGGTAATATCACGAGGAGCGAGTTCCATTCGGCTAGGGGCGTAGGTTGACATGAAGCGATCGCCATTACAATTAATGAGATAAGCACCCTCGCCTCTTACCGCTTCTGAAATTAACACACCTACCGGATACAAACCAGTCGGGTGAAACTGCACAAACTCCATATCTTCCAAAGGAACACCCGCCAAAGCAGACATTGCCAAACCATCACCCGTCGAGGCATAGTCATTAGAAGTAGTATTAAAAGCCCGACCATAACCACCAGTAGCAAACATAATAGCTTTAGCCCGGACAACCTGCATCTCGCCATCGCGAATGCGGTACATGACAACGCCTTTCGCTTGTCCTTCCTCCAAAATTAACCGCATCACATACCATTCGTCGTAAATGTGAACGCCGTAGCGACGGAGGTTATTAACTAATTCATGTAAAATTGCATGACCTGTTTTATCAGCAGCGTAACAGGTGCGACGATGGGAATGTCCGCCGAAAGCACGTTGGGCGATGCGACCATCAGGCAACCGCGAGAATAACACGCCCATGTGCTCCAAGTCAATCAAAACATCTGGCGCTTCACGGGTGAGAAGTTCTACCGCATCTTGGTCTGCTAAATAATCGGAACCTTTGACCGTATCAAAAGCATGAGCTTTCCAAGTATCTTCTAAGTCTACATTGTTTAAAGTAGCGGCGATACCTCCTTGGGCGGCGACGGAGTGAGAACGAATTGGGTGAGTTTTGGCGATTACAGCTACATTTAATTTTGGATCGGTCCGGGCAATTTCCACAGCGGCGCGACACCCAGCTAATCCACCACCAATAATAACGACATCGTGTTCTAACATTGTCAGTTTTAAATTCAAATTTCCTCTTTATCTATGGTTACTCACAAAAAAAATTCCCCGCAAAAAGCAGGGAAATTCTTTAGAGATTGCCATTGGTCATTAGTCATTGGTCATTGGTTATTGGCACTTTTTCCCAGTCCCCAGTCCCCAATCCCCAATCCCCAATCCCCAATCCCTTAATCAAGTAGCTTCAGCGGTTTTTGGTTTAGGTATATTTACCGGACTAGTGCGTGTACTTTCTGTGGCATCGATCGGTTTAAATTCAATGTGATTTAATAGAGTCGTGACGAAAGCAAAAAGTAAGAAGGGCAGAGACAGAACTACAATTAATCCCACAGCAGCTAAGGCGTAAATTTGGCGACTAGTGCTCCATAATGCCAAAGCAGAAGCTAAAGAGAGGAAAATTACAATTAACCAAACTACTATTTGACCGTAGATATCGCCAAAGGTAAGAGTGCAGACCATCCGGTACTTCTGTATATCATTAGCCATGATGCGATCCTCGTAATATTGCTATGAATTTCTACGTTAAAGTTTGAATTAGAATTTGGTTTATTTTTCAATATTTTTTTAAATATTTGCAATATAACTTTACAATTTGTTGAAGACTTTTCAGAAAATAAATTAAATTAAAGTAGCTAAAAGTATTAATTATTACTGTAACTTAGTTAACAGATTTACCAGAGATGAGACTATCAAATCCAGCGACGATTAAGCACTACAGTAAATTAGGGTTGTTTAGCTTAATTGCGATCGACACCATCCTCGCGCTAATCTATTTGATAAGTGCTGTAACTACAGGCAAAGCTTTAGGGGTTTTTGATTTCGATCGCAAATGGTCAATCCCTGTAATCTATTCAGCAATTCAACTGCTTTTAATTGGAATTTGTTTAGTAATTGCAGCTTTCCGAAAAAAGCGTTCTGCACCCCTTCCTTCCCGTTGGTTCCTCTTAGCAGTCGGCGCAGGATTTCTCGATTTATTCATCGAAAAACTGTTTAAATTTCACTCTTCCGAATTACCAAAATTCCTCAATTCATTAGATTGGATGCCTCGATTTCCTGGTGGAGGAGGTGCTTGGATATTTGTCTATGTACCAGCAGGAATTATCATTATCTTGCTTGGTTATCGGGACATAATAGCACTTTGGAAAGCTTATCCTAAAGGAACATTTATTACAGTATTAGGAGTCATCCTTTCATTTGCTGGCGGAGTATTTTTAGATTTTATATATTACTTGTTTTTGCAAGTTAAATTCGCTCAAATGGCAGAAAATGGCAACTCCTTAGCACTGATTTTATCGAGTTTAAAAATCACCATAGAGGAATTTTTAGAAATGTTTGGCGAAAGTATTACCCTCTACGGTTTGAGTTTGTTTTTAGTCAAACGATTAGAACGCAATATTTAATTAAAAAAACGGATTCTGCTATAATAAAAGCCATTGTTTGCACTTTTGTGGAGTTTAAATCATTTAATTGGGAGGTTATAAGATGAGTTTAATTATTTCTGATGACATCGTAAAAGCGAGTGGATTATCTGAAGATAAGTTGCTAATAGAAGTGATTTTGATGTTATTCCAACAGGAAAAAATTAGTTTAGGAAAAGCCGCAGAATTATTGAATATATCTCAAATCAGCTTTCAGAAATTGATGGCAGAACGCGGGATTAACATTCATTATGATGTAGAGGAATTGCAAGAAGATATTCAACACTTAAAAACCAAAGGATGGCTATGATTATTGTCAGCGATACATCTCCCATCAATGGATTAGTAATAGTGGGTTATCTTTTATTATTGCAGCAACTTTATGAACGGGTGTTAATTCCTCCTGCGGTTGCAGATGAACTGAGGCGAGGGGGTGAGGATAATTCGCGGATTATAGATGCTTTATCCTTAGATTGGATTGAGGTTTATCAGCCAAGCGATTACCAACTAATAGAAACCCTACAAACAGAATACAATTTAGATCGGGGAGAATCAGAAGCTATTGCTCTAGCCTTGGAACTTAATGCAGAAGAATTGTTAATTGATGAACGATTAGGACGTAGGCAAGCTGTCCGTTTGGGACTATCTATTACGGGTTTATTGGGTATTTTGCTGGTAGCTAAACGCCGGGGATTAGTGAGAGAAATTCGACCCATAATCGATAATTTGATTGAACAAGCAAGCTTTCGGGTAAGCGATTCTTTATATATAGAGGTATTGGCGGCAGCTAGTGAAACTAGCGACTAACTAAGAAACTGGGTTTATGCCATAATTAAGGTATTCCTACCTCAAAGGAAAGGAGATTTAAAAAATAATGAATGACTCAGAAGTTAAATATATCACAGATTCTCATGGCAACCAAACGGCGGTAGTGATTCCCATTGATTTATGGAGGAAAATTCTACCGGAAGATAGTCAATCCATCGAAACAATAACTGAAAGTATTGAAGATTATTGCTTGAATAAAGCCATGAATGAGGCGAAAGAAACTCCTTTGCTTAGTCGGGAACAAGCTCTTGAATTTTTAGCGGAGGCGGAGGATTGAATATTGAGTATAGAACCCTATTCTTGAGGGATTTTAAGAAGCTGAAAGAACAAAAAAATTATTCGTCTATTTATTAATTAGTTTGGGGAACAAAACTATGAAAGGAATTCAATTTGTTGTGAATGAGGCGGGGGAAAAGCAGGCGGTATTAATTGATTTAGCCCAGTGGGGTGAGTTGTGGGAAGATTTTTATGATTTGTTGATAGCACATACTCGTCAGGATGAAGAAGAGGTTTCTTGGCAAGATCTCAAGCAAGAAATCGAGGCTCAAGCTAATGACAAATGAGGATTATACAATCCGTTTTAAAAACTCTGCGGCTAAGGAATTGAGATCGCTAGATATCAATCTTCAGGTACGCATTGCCGAGGAGATAGATCGCTTGAGTTTGGAACCTCGTCCAGAAGGTGTGGTTAAGTTGAAGGGGAGCGATTTTTATCGAATTCGCATCGGTGATTATCGCGTGGTTTATATTATCGACGATCGGGAGAGGATAGTGCTGATCGTGCTGGTAAGGCATCGGCGGGATGCCTATCGTGGTTAGTTATAGGTGTAAAGATTATGAACGAAGAACGCATCGCAGCTTATCTCAATTTAATTCAACAACTCCTCACCTGTCCCAGTGGCGAGGAAAACCAAATTCTCAGCCAGTCTCTCGATTTGGTGGATGGGGGATTTGTGCAGGTGTGCGAACTGCTGGCGCAACAGTTGCAGGAAGCAGGGGAAGAAAATCAGGCGGGTTTTTTGCGAAATCTGGCGCAAAAGGTGGGGGAATATCTCAACTCTTCTGGGGGTGAAGGTGGCGAAACTCAAGGTAATGCCACAGGGGAAGAGTATTTCAATTTTTTAATGGGATTGTTGCAAGTAGAAATTGACAGCGACAGCGACCCCAAGGTAGTTTATCCCTTCTTAGCACAACATCAAGATAAACTTGACCTGACCTTTGGGGAAATTCTCACACAATGGTTTCACTCAGAACTTGACCCGAATAATCTGGAGAAGAATCAAGCTTTAGCATCATTATTAAATAGTATTGCCATTGATATCAAGAATTTTCCATTAGGCAGGAGATCGCATAACCTAGAAATCGCCATCGCATCTTATCAAGCCGCTTTAACCGTTTATACCCCCACCGCTTTTCCCGAACAATGGGCAATGACGCAAAATAACTTGGGGAATGCCTACAGTGACAGAATCAAAGGAGAACGGGGGGAGAATCTGGAAAATGCGATCGCATCTTATCAAGCCGCTTTAACCGTTTATACCCCCACCGCTTTTCCCGAAGATTGGGCAATGACGCAAAATAACTTGGGGACTGCCTACTTATACCGCATCAAAGGAGAACGGGGGGAGAATCTGGAAAATGCGATCGCATCTTATCAAGCCGCTTTAACCGTTTATACCCCCACCGCTTTTCCCGAACAATGGGCAACCACGCAAAATAACTTGGGGACTGCCTACTTATACCGCATCAAAGGAGAACGGGGGGAGAATCTGGAAAATGCGATCGCATCTTATCAAGCCGCTTTAACCGTAAGAACCCCCACCGCTTTTCCCGAACAATGGGCAACCACGCAAAATAACTTGGGGAATGCCTACTTATACCGCATCAAAGGAGAACGGGGGGAGAATCTGGAAATTGCGATCGCATCTTATCAAGCCGCTTTAACCGTTTATACCCGCACCGCTTTTCCCGAAGATTGGGCAATGACGCAAAATAACTTGGGGATTGCCTACAGTGACAGAATCAAAGGAGAACGGGGGGAGAATCTGGAAATTGCGATCGCATCTTATCAAGCCGCTTTAACCGTTAGAACCCCCACCGCTTTTCCCGAACAATGGGCAATGACGCAAAATAACTTGGGGACTGCCTACAGTGACAGAATCAAAGGAGAACGGGGGGAGAATCTGGAAAATGCGATCGCATCTTATCAAGCCGCTTTAACCGTTTATACCCGCACCGCTTTTCCCGAACAATGGGCAATGACGCAAAATAACTTGGGGACTGCCTACAGTGACAGAATCAAAGGAGAACGGGGGGAGAATCTGGAAAATGCGATCGCATCTTATCAAGCCGCTTTAACCGTTTATACCCGCACCGCTTTTCCCGAACAATGGGCAATGACGCAAAATAACTTGGGGACTGCCTACAGTGACAGAATCAAAGGAGAACGGGGGGAGAATCTGGAAAATGCGATCGCATCTTATCAAGCCGCTTTAACCGTTAGAACCCCCACCGCTTTTCCCGAAGATTGGGCAACCACGCAAAATAACTTGGGGAATGCCTACAGAAACCGCATCAAAGGAGAACGGGGGGAGAATCTGGAAAATGCGATCGCATCTTATCAAGCCGCTTTATCCGTTTATACCCCCACCGCTTTTCCCGAAGATTGGGCAATGACGCAAAATAACTTGGGGAATGCCTACAGAAACCGCATCAAAGGAGAACGGGGGGAGAATCTGGAAAATGCGATCGCATCTTATCAAGCTGCTTTATCCGTTTATACCCCCACCGCTTTTCCCCAAAACCATGCTAAAACCTCATTTAATTTAGGACTTGCCTATCGGGATGCTTCCCAAATCCAAAATGCTTACGATACCTTTGCCGCAGCCATTGACACCGTAGAAGAAATTCGCAGTGGCATCACCCTTGGCGGCGAAGCAGCGCGACAGAAGTTAGCCGAAGAATGGCAGAAACTCTATAAAGTAACGATCGAAGTCTGCCTAGAATTAGAAAATTACGCCGCAGCCTTAGAATATGCCGAACGCAGCAAAGCCAGAAACTTAGTCGAACTCCTTGCCGCTACCCGCCTGAAACCCGAAGGAGTTTCCCCAGAAGTCTGGGAACGCTACGACAGATTATATCAACAGTGGTGGAACCTCCAGCAGCAGCGCGACAGTAGCGCCTCCCCCCCAGACAACCCTTCCCCCAACGACGACACCCGCAGCATCGCCCTTTCCCCCTCCACCACTCCCACCCCCAACGACTCCCAAAACCTCACCCAGTTACGCCAACAAATCGACCACTTCATCGCCACCGAAATCACCCCCCACGACCCAAAATTCCGCTTCGGGCAACAAGTCCAACCCATCCGCTACCGGGAGATACAGGCATTAGTCAATGAACAAACTGCACTTGTCGAGTGGTATCTTACCTCTAAAGGCATCCAAGCCTTCATCGTCACCCACCAAGGCGAACACCCCATAGTTGTCTCTACCGATAGCAGTGCCGTAGCTGCCTTAGAACAGTTGAAAAATGAATATTTAACCGATTATCTCAGCCGCGACAACCACTGGCGACAAGAGTTACCCTCATACCTGCAACGGTTAGCCGAAATACTGGAACTAAATCACCTAATTTCCCAAATCCCCTCCCAGTATCAGCAGTTAATCTTAATCCCCTATCGCGCCTTGCATTTATTCCCCCTCCACGCCTTACCCCTTTCCCAAACCGAATATCTCAGCGACAGATTCCCCCAAGGCATTCGCTATGCCCCCAGCAGTCAGATTTTGCAGCTATCCTTATCCGAAAATACCACCTCCCCTGAGCAAAGAGGCAGAGCCTCCATTTTTCGTTCCCAGGTTCAACCTGGGAACGAGGATCTGAGAGGTTCTCGTTCCCAGGTTCAACCTGGGAACGAGGATCTGGGAGGTTCTACCTCCCCTGGTGCAAGATCTGAGGGAAATACCACCCCCCCTTATGAAGGGGGGGCAGGGGGGGGATCACCTTCACAAGGGGAGCCACCTCTCTCCTCTTCCTCTTTCTCCCCCCCTTATGAAGGGGGGGCAGGGGGGGGATCTCTTTTCGCCATCCAAAACCCCACCGCCGACTTAGCCTACACCGACATCGAAGTAGAAGCGATTCAAACCGCCTTCAACCCCGCTACGGTATTACCAGGAAAAGCCGCCAATAAAACCGCATTCAACCAAGCCATCACCCAGTTAAAAGAAACCACTTTCGCCCATTTCTCCTGTCACGGCTATTTCAACTTCACCAACCCCCGCATTTCAGGACTAATACTCGCTGATGCCAAACTCCCAGAAACCGCAGCCACCGAAAAAGGCATCCCGGTGATTCGTTCTCGTCGGGGAGACTTTAACCCCGAAGAATGTCTCACATTGCCAGAAATCTTTAACCTGCGCTTGCGGAACTGTCGCCTAGTTGCCCTTTCCGCCTGCGAAACGGGAATCACCGACATTAGCACTACTAGTGATGAATATATCAGCATTCTGGCAGGGTTTTTCTTCGCAGGTTCGCGCAATGTCTTAGGCACATTATGGGCGGTGAATGATGTCTCGACGGCAATTTTTATGATTCGCTTTTATGAAACCCTCCTGGGAAAAAGTCAACCCCCAGCAGCTTTGGCGCTGAAAAAAACCCAAGAGTGGATGCGCTCAACAACAGTTGCAGAGTTGTTAGATTGGATTAAGGGTTGTCAGTTGATTAATCAGGAACGACGCAAAGCTATGTGCTATGACCTAACATTAGGTTGGAGGAAAAAACTTGATGTTAAACGGTATGAGTCGCCTTATTATTGGGCTGCTTTTTGCGCCGTTGGACAGTAAAATCCGAGATTTTTTAAACGAACTGATTAGAGGAATATAACATTATGGAACCCGAAAAATTGATTAATAGCTTTCTTAAAGTTTGGGATGTTAACCCAGAGATTTTCGAGAAGACTGGTGCAATAGCTGGGTTAGATTCAATGCAAAAAGACATTGAAAAAATCAACCAAGAATCACTGGAAGATATTGCCAAGAGAATTGAGGACTTGTGCGATGATTATGAAGGACTAGCAGAGGCAATCCTTGCTGCTAACCGCAAACCAAAACCGAAAAAAAGTAAAGATACAAATTTAGAAAATATTCTCGAAAATCGCTATCCTGAAATTTACAAAGCTTTGCGGGAAAAAATCGAAAAATCAGAACAAAAGTGAGAATTTACAAATGGCAAATAAAGAGTTTTATGTAGTGATTGAAAGAGACGAAGACGGCTTATATATTGGTGAAGTTCCACAACTTAAAGCCTGCTATAGCCAAGGAGAAACCATTGATGAGTTAATGCAAAATATCCGCGAAGTAATTGAAATGTGTCTTGAGGAAATTGAAGATGGCTACAACAACAAAAAACGCCCTGCCAATGGAAAAAATAGCTGAATTTTGTCACAAATGGCAGGTGACAGAATTTGCCTTATTTGGCTCTATTTTACGGGATGATTTTCATGCAAATAGCGATATTGATGTGATGGTACAATTTCACCAAGAAGCTCATCCAACGCTGTTTGATTTAGCTGAGATGGAAGAAGAACTCAAAACACTTTTTCAGCGTGATGTTGATTTAGTGACTCGGAAAGGTATTGAAACTAGTCGTAACTATTTGCGTCGTCAAGCTATTCTTTCTTCTGCACAGGTAATTTATGGAACGGGATCTACAATCTCTGCTTGATATGTTACAATCTGCCGAAATTATTATGCAGTATATGGCTGGGCGATCGCAAAATGACTTCCTAACCGACTTACAATTACAAGATGCCATTATTCGCAGATTTACTAGATAAAAATGCCTGAAAATAACCGATAAACCCTCGCCATTAAGTGAATTTCTATGGATAACCAAGTAAATAAGATTTTTGCCCCTAATATTTACCTCTTTGCTTATTCCCTAACTGATGGCGCAGAAGGATCTAAAAATCCTCTTTGGCAAGCAGCAGATAAAATTATTAACTGCTTTTTTCAGGGTGAAAATATTACTGATAAGCTGATTTTCCCAGATGATTCAAATAACGATAATCGCACCTATTTACTTAAAGACGATAGTCTTAATTTTACTAGCACTCAAAATCCCGAAATCGAAGGATTTGCTCAACCCCAAAAAATCCAAGATTGTTATGCGCTTTGGTTCAATATCGGCTATTCTGATGCGGATGAAACTGTGGGAGATGTCGAGGTTGAGGTACTACAAAAATTTAATCCTAATCATATCTTAATTCTGCCTAAATCTGATAAAATATTAGGACAAACTCTGCTCATAACCGCTTGGTTAACCAACAAAACTAAACAAAGGGATCGCAAATATCTCCGCAACTTAGCCGATCAATGTTGTCAAACTTTACTCGGAGACAAAACACCCCCTTTTTCCCGCGCTGGTGAGTTGTTTGATAGTGCTATTTTTGAATATGGAAACCCCAAACAAGACTCCCAGGTTCTTGTTTGGTTATTCCGCGATGAAACGGCAGATCAACAATATGATCAGTATCAACAGGAACTCATTATTTTATTCCTGTATCGTGCCAAAATCACCAAAGCTTTTCAAGCTAGTCGCTTGATTTATAAAGCACTAAACCAAGCTTACAGTGAAATAGAAGAAAATCTCGATCGCATTCAACAAAAACTCGATACATCTAATCCTAACCACACTTATCTCGACGATTTTAAAACCCAGTTAAAAACCCTCGCCAGAAAGTCTCTATCCTACACTCGCTTACTCCGAAAAATGGAAGATTTTGGCAATACAATTGAGATTAATCTTTACAATTATAATGAGACAATTCAGAAAATTTGTGGTAAACTAGAAATCGATAAGGAAGAACTATCGTTTCTCAAGTATTTCGGACAAGAAACCGCGCCACATTTCCAGAGGCAAATCAAAGCAGATTTAGGCTATTTTGAACATGGAACAGATTTAATAGAACAAGCGATCGCCTCAATTCGGGGAATAGTAGAAATTGACCAAGCAGAACGCGATCGCCAACGCCAAGAAACTGAACAAACCAAACAAAAACAGCAAGAAAAAGCTAATCAAGACTTGCAAGATTTGATTCAAGCGGTAGGTGTGGGAATTGCCGCAGGTGCGATCGTTGCTTCTACATCCGGTTTAATTACACAACCTTGGAGTTTTCCGGGGCGCGATCGAATTTTCCTTCCCCCTCACCCCTTTGTAATTGCTTTAGTTGCAAGTGTATTGTGTTCTGTGGGTGCTTTTTGGTTAGCAAAACAGGCGATTAAGAGAAAGCGAAAACGTTCCCAATTCAACTCATAAATCGGTTTTGTAGGGTGCATCAGAATTGAGGATTTTGGCGATTTCCATCAATCTTGTTACTCTGACGCACCCTACTTAATTCAAATAAAACTCATCAAATTTAATTACCTGAGAATTTGGTTCTCTTGTATCAAAGCGATAACTGCTCACTGTACCATTGCCAGTATCTAAAATACTAAACACAGTGATATCATTACTGGCAATATATGGCAATGGTTGATTATTTTCATTAACTAAAGGCGCAATTTTTGGAATAATTGGATCTAATCCGTTGGGGTCGCCAGTTGCAGCATAATTTTCCGAGTTGTTAATAGGTACAGGTCGTTTATTATCGCCTAAAGCTGCACCATAAGAGTTACCAACGTTGGAAGTTTCGAGGAAATTAACGCCACTGGAATTAACAAAACGATTCCATAAATGGGAATGTCCAAATAATACTAATTGTACTTTTGCAGCGTTGAGTAATGGTTCAATATCCCGAATTAAATAATCTTTTTCTTTGGGATATTCATAGCGAACTGATTTAATTGTGCCTTCACTGTCTCGATCGATTATTTGCACTGGATAAGTGAAGGGAGGAACTACATTATCACCTAAAGAATGGGGTGGATGATGTAACATTACTACTTTATATTTTGCTTGTTGAAATTCGGGACTGTTTAATTCTTTTTCTAACCATTGATATTGGTTACTACCTTGATGAATTGGCTCGAAAATATGTTGTCCGTATCCCCAATTTTCCGGGTTGTTTAAATCGCGATCGCTCTCCCGATACTTCCCTTTAATAGTACTAGCTAAACTAGGACTGCGCCAAGCACAAGCAGCAAACAATACTACTAAACGCACATCACCAATAGTAATTGCATAATATTTTTTCCCGCCAGAACTATCATTAGGTAAGGTAAAAATTTCTTCGTAAGTATCGGTATTAAAAGAGTAATTTTTTAACCATAATTCTTCAGATATATTAGCTTTATCATGATAAATTTGTTTGGCAATTTCGCGGGGTAAAGGATCGTTGAATTGTTCACCTAAGCTGTTTTCTTGGGAGAATCTACCCATTACTTCGTGATTTCCAAGTGCAGGAAATATAGGAGCGTGTTGAATGATTTCTCCGCCTTTGTAAGTAATTAAATTACCATTTTTTTCTAGTTTAGATTTAGCTTTTCCTTGCAAACAAGGAAAGAAAGCATTACCTCGGTTATCATCAAACCATTCGGAAGCGCGATCGGCAATATTCACTAAATCTCCAGCAAAAAAAACAGTATCAACTCTGCCAATTGTTTCGGTTACTTTTTGCAAATTTGCTGCTGTCATTGGCATTAATTGATGATCGGAAGTTAGCAAGATTTTTAAAGGTGTTTCTGGTAAAGGTTTAGCTGCAAGAGTAAAAATTTCACTACTTACAATTTCCCCATCTTCCCTTTCACTATTTACTCGATAAGGAATTCGTTTACCTGGAATTAAACCAGTAATTTCTGCTTCGTGTCGCCAGATATTCCGCTCAACTGGTTGTTGATAAACTTGGTTTTCTTCGGTTTGTTTTCCTACTTTTGACTTTTGATCTTCGCGGGTGCGACTGAGTTTAATTGTGTTGGCGCTAACATTTTTGTCCAAATTCTCACCAAAGGTAACAGTGTGACGAGAACCGGGAAATTCTGTAAACCAAACTACTCGAATCGAGTCTTTTGTAGGAAGTTGCAAAAATGGATCGGTTAATAGTTGGGGTTGGGAAGACATGGTGATGAAAAGTTAGCGAAATTATGTTATTAATTTAGCAGGAAATGGGTGCGAGTTTTGTTGAGGTTTGACAGTGAGTAGCGCAAGATATTAGCTAAACTCACTCCTATAATTTATTTGAATCAACCTTTATGTGAAATTGTATTAGCACTCTTTCATCACTATGAATAGTTCCTAAGCTAATAATTTAATCCTATTTTGCTGAACAACTTACTAATATTTATCAGGTTTACTTGTCGTACTTACTTTTTCCTTTCGCCATTTTTCTGCACTTTGTTTCGCAGCTTCTATTTCTTCAAAATCTACTTGCACTACAGCTGTTGCAAATTCTACACCCAAAACTGTGCTAACTTCGAGAATTTCCACAAAACTGGCACACTGATAATCTGTCTCTTCGTACTGCTTAACTCGCTGTTCTTCAATTCCTAAGATTTCTGCTAATTCTTGCTTACTCATTTTGGCAGCTATCCTAGCTTTAATTAAAGCATCAGGTAGCTTATTTAGGCTCTCAACTGTAATTTGAATTGGCTGACTTTTGTTACAGTTAATCAGTCGTTCGTATTCAGCAATTTCTGCTTGTAAAGCAATCAGGTGAGATTGTTTGACATCGCGAGAAAGTTGCCACCCTTCGGGGTCTTTTTTCTTCAGTTCTTCATCCTGCTCTAACGACTTGATAGAATATTCAAATCTTCGAGCGCATTCTTGGCTGTATTCATACTGTTTTTCATTTTTAATCATGGTTTCCACCTTACTAAATCTATAGCGATAATACCTTTTGAATTTAACTCTCTATCACGTTGAAAGAACTCTAAAGAAGTTAAACCGTAATCTCCTACGGATTGATCTGAACGAAATATTTCACCTTTATATTTAGATTTCTGGGCGCTACGATCTAAATAGTTTAGTAATATAGGGGCATTTTTTCGGAGATAATTATAATTTACATCTTCTGGTTCCCAACAAGCATCAAAATCTCCTGGATTTGGTTTACTAGTAACAAAACTACCGTCAATATAAACGATTCTACAATCTGCTGCTTTTAATTGGGTCATTGCTAATTCTAAACCATCTATCATCCGCCGTTTCATAGAATTAGTAGCAAATCTCTCTTTAAACTCTTCCCATTCGCAAAAATGAATCCCTGGAGGTAAATTACCGTTTTCATCAAATTCTGGAATCACTGCCTCACATCCATATCACGAATCACAAATTACCTTTTTCCATTTTAAAATAAAGGTGGGCGATCGCACTAAGTAGCAAGGATAGATTATGGCAGCAAATAATCGCGCACCTTGGGAATTTGGCAGATTTTTCCAAACTCTCACTTACTTTGAAGTAATTCCCTTTGTCAACTGCATTCAGCGGATATTTTCAGGAAATTTCAATGAAAAATCTACTCAATTTAAGGGAGGAAAAAGAGTGGGAGTAGTGTTAGTAGTTGGTGCAACTGGCGGTGTGGGAAAGCGCGTAGTAAAACGACTTTTGGAACGCGGATATTCAGTACGCGCTTTGGTGCGAAATGTGGAAAAAGCAAGGGAAATGTTGGGTAATAACCTGGAATTAATTGCAGGTGATATTACTAAACCGGAAACTTTAACTGAGGAAGTTTTCCGAAATGTTACTGCGGTAATTTGTTGTACTGGTGCGCGTGTGCAACCTGTGGAAGGCGACACTCCTAACCGGGAAAAGTATTATCAAGGTGTGAAATTTTATATGCCTGAAGTGGTAGATTCTCCCGAAATTGTCGAATACCAAGGTGTGAGAAATTTGGTGCAAGCAGCAGCGAAATATTTAGGGAAAGCTGACGAGAAAATGATTTTTGATTTTCGGAATGCTGGGGAGGAAATTAAAAATGTTTGGGGTGCGATCGATGATGTAGTGATGGGTGGAGTTAGCGCCAGCAATATCCAATTAGTAGATAATACTGCTTTATTTGCTGGTAATGTTTCCACCGCAAATTCGGGAGGTTTCGCTTCCATTCGCACTCGCAATTTTGATACACCTTTGGATTTATCTGCTTACGAAGGTGTTGAGTTGCGCGTTAAAGGTGATGGCAAACGTTATAAATTTTTTCTGCGAACCGACACAAAATGGGATGGAATTGGTTATAGCTATTCTTTTGACACGATCGCAAATACTTGGATCGATATTCGCATTCCTTTTGCCGATTTAGTTCCCGTTTTTCGCGCTAAAACTGTACCCGATGGGGAAAAGATTGATGCTAGTCAAATTCGTTCTTTGCAATTAATGTTGAGCAAATTTGAATATGATGGCGCACTTAATCCTAACTTTACTCCAGGCGGTTTTGCCTTGCAAATCGAAACAATTAAAGCTTACAATGGTGCGAATTTACCTCAGTTTATCTTAGTAAGTTCTGCTGGTGTTACTCGTCCAGGTCGTCCGGGAATTAACTTAGAAGAAGAACCCCCAGCTGTGAGAATGAATGATGCGTTAGGGGGAATTTTAACTTGGAAATTGCGGGGAGAAGATAGCGTTAGAGAAAGTGGAATTGCTTACACAATTATCCGACCTACTGCATTAACTGAAGAAGCAGGAGGCAAAACTTTAGTGTTTGAACAAGGCGACAATATTCGAGGTAAAGTAAGTCGGGAAGATATCGCCGAACTTTGCGTACAGGCGTTAGAAGAACCAAAAGCTTGTTACCTCACTTTTGAGGTGAAAGAAACAGAAAGCGCTTCGAGTGGAGAAAATTGGCAAATTTTGTTTAATAGTATACAGCCAGATTTGCGATCGCCAATCTAAACCACTCTCAGAAACCGAGTTTTGCCAAACTTAAAGTCAAAAACTCGGTTTCTCCCTCTCTTTTCTTTCCCTGCGTCCTCTGCGCCTGGAGCAGTTTCATATTATACTCTTTTGCAGTAGGGCATAATCCTTGTATAATGCTTTGACTTGACAAAAAAGGAAATTAGCCTTTTCATCTGTTCAAGTTAGTAAATTCAACTGACGCAATACAAGCAAATCAAATTGCTTTTGGTGTGATAGGAGTGTTAAAAATGGATAGCGCAGAACCAATAAATCATGGTTCCGAGTCTAGTTCGGCTAATTTTCCCTCAGAAACTGCGAAAACTTCGCCAGTTCAGCAATTGCAAAGTTTAACAACTGGCGCAGTAAAGCGAATTCAATCAACTGCAAAAAATCAAAGTCTTTTATGGGGTTTAGCATTTGGTGTAACAACCGCTGTTGCTGTTAGTTTGGGAATTGTTTTAGGAATTTTTGCACCTTTACCTTTTGTCAAAGCAGAGCATCAAACCCGATCGCTAACAGATATAATTCAAAAGTTCGCTGTTCATAAAATGACGCGACCAGTTAACATTTTAGTTATGGGAGTCGATCGAGTTCCTGATGCACAAAAAGACTCACCTGCTGGTTTAAATGGTCGCAGCGATACATTATTATTATTGCGTTTAGACCCGACTGAAAACTCAGTGAAAATGCTTTCTATTCCCCGCGATACTCATGTAAACAATCCCTTTTTAAGCATTGATAAAATTAACCAAGCAAATGCTGATGGTGGTGCAGCTTTAGCAGCTGAAGTTGTTAGTAACACTTTGGATGGCGTACAGATCGATCGCTATGTCCGAGTCACCACCGAAGCATTCCGTCAATTAGTTGATTTAGTCGGTGGAGTAGAAGTTTTTGTCCCCAAAAAAATGCACTACAAAGATGTAACTCAGCGTCTAGAAATTAATTTAGAACCAGGTTTACAAACTCTCAATGGATCGCAAGCAGAACAATTTGCCAGATTCCGTCAAGATGAAAGTGGCGACATTGGGAGAGTACAAAGACAACAGTTATTACTAAAAGCTGTCAGACAACGTTTAACAAATCCTAGTATTTTGCCTCGGTTGCCAGAAATAATGTCAGTCATGAAAAACTATGTGGATACTAATATTAATTGGGAAGAAATGTTAGCTTTAGCAAATTTTGGGCTGAACTTGCAACAAACTGATATTAAAATGGTAATGTTACCTGGGAGATTTAGTCAAACTGGAGAGTTTGATGGTCGGAGTTATTGGGTAGTTGATGAGAAAAAGCGCGATCGTCTCATGCAAAACTATTTCGGTGTAGAAGCTAAGGAAATTGCCGACAACAATGATAATAATTCCCCAACTTCCATTCGCATCGCCATTCAAAATGCCTCCGGTCAACCAAACATGAGTAATCGCGCCGCCCAATATTTAAGAAAATTAGGTTTCCGCAATATTTATTTAGTTCGAGATTGGCCTGAAACCGAAACAAAAACCCAAATTATCGTCCAAAAAGGCGATATAAAAGCCGCAGAAAAACTACAATCAACTTTAGGAATAGGTAATATTGAACCTGCTTCTATTGGTGACATTGAATCAGATTTAACCCTGCGCGTTGGAGAAGATTGGACACCATCAACAGCAGCTAATTTCTAAGTCCGTTGTAACGACTTCAGTCGTTTTCTTGTCAAATAGAAGGACTAAAGTCCTTACAACGAACTAGGTTAATTCAACCACCATCGATCGACCAATGGGGCGGATCGTAGCGCAAATGAATTACACCATAAGTAGCACCAACTTGCCAAAGAACAGTATTTTGATAACTAGTCCGAGGTGCGCCAATACTAACAATTCTCCCTTGAGCATTCTTCACATTTAACGTTCCTTCCCAAGTAATTTCCCAGTCAATAGCAAAACCTTGAGTATGACGAGAAACTAACGCTACAGGATTACTACCAATCCCATAAGCATTCACCATATCTCGCGCCGCTTGCACGGAAGCAGCATTTGTATAATGCACCCAATCAATAGCTACACCCGCAAAAGATGGCACATTTTGGGGTGCAATTTCTCCACGAGAAATACGTGCAGAATAGTGCATTAAATAAGCTCTTTGTGGAGGACGATAAACAGCAGCAATTACTATTTTCGCACCAGCTGTTCTTAATGCTTGTTCAAATGCTTCCACTCTTTGGCGAAATGGTGAAACCAAGTCAGCTATTGTATTTTTACCAGGGAAATAGTTTACCCACTGAGCACCACTTAATTGTTGCCTTAATCTTCTGGCATATTCGGTAATAATATTTAAAGCTGCTGGCAAATCTGTGCCTAACTTTTGTTTAGTGGCTGCGGAAAGAGTTCGTTCTAATGCCGGACGAAAATTAATATCTATCTTTTTGTAAGTTTCTCCTAATCCTTCTACACTCCTCGCCCCAAAATCACCATCAATTGCTAATGGCGGAACCAAAGGCCCTATAACATTTAGACTGCGCTGCAAATCTCTAATTTCTGTCACCTCGAAATTGAGATAATTCAAAATCATATTCCCAGTACGATTAGGGACAAAAAATAAATATCCCTGTTCTAAAGCCTTACGATAAGTTAAAGTATCCACTACTCCATCTACAGACAAACCGTTTCTTTGCTGATAGTTACGAGTGGCTATATCTGTTACATTACCAAAAGACCCATCAGCTGCCCCGATCGCAAAATTTTTGGACTGTAAAAATTGTTGCCAAGCACTGACATAAAGCCCTGTCGAGCCTTTTTTAATTGGTTCTAATTTGAGAACACTTATATTAAAAGCCATAAATCAACCTTACTAGATCTTAGACTTCCTCCCAAATTATCATAAACAGAAGATTTATTTGCAACTCTGTCACTGAGAAAACCTGGGAGGATAACTGAATAGTTATGCAGGAGGTAAAACTAATCTTTTAAGAACTAATTCCTGATTATCTAAAAATGGATTCATTTGATTAAAATCATACAATCCATTTTTGATATCTCCGGCATATTGACGGAGCAGAACTTTACAAGGAACGGGAGTAGCAACTCTAGCTTTAGTTTTATCCCAAGGGGTAATGAGAGCTTGATTATTTCCATAATTAGCTACCCATAAACCATGACATTGTGCGCCAGCTTTCATAGCTGTACTTAGATTTTTAGTAGTAGTACTATCGGCGGCATTCAGATAAAGAGCAGGCAAAAGTCTTACTCTTGTACTACTTTTAATTACCGCAGTTGACCAGCCTATATAAAAACCAACAGATAAAGGATCTGTTGGCTCTGCATCTAGGAAAAAATAAAAGCCGTCTACTTGTTGGGAAGCTAAATAACTTTCTCCAAAGTTGTTTAAAAAATCTCTAGCGTGAAGGCGACCTAATTGCTCTCCTACTTGTTGAGTTTCATCTACTCTGTTAGTTTGGCGCGAGATGGGTAAAACTCTAATTCCCGCATTTCTGAGAGGCTGGTTTTCTGTAGCTCGGAAGTATGCTCCAGAATTTAAATTACCTTGAAAATATCTACCCCAAAAGCGTGGCAGAGCACCCATCAATTTTTGAGCTTCTGGAATCAGACTAGCTTGGACTCTTTGCAAACTATCAGCACCAGCAGTTCCTCTTAAAGTTAAAGAACTAGGCCATTCTGGTATCCAGCCAACTATTTTTCTGTGTTTATCAAGGTTAGTCCAAGTAATTCTGCCAACAATTCCATCTACCTTAAGGCCGAGGTTTTTTTGAAATCGGTTAACTTCTGCTAATGTTTGAGTCCCAAAATCTCCATCTAAATTTATTGGCCCGTAGCCACATCCATTTAATTGATCTTGCAGAAATACCACCCAATCACCTTTGATTCCCTGTTTAAGAATAGGGCGGTTTTGCGGTTCAACTCTCAGCATAAATTTTTCCTAATTGAACTATAAACAACGTTTTCACGCTAAGTCCATATATCTTTTTTCTGCGCTCATTTAAGTATACAGAAAATTGCTAGATTTTGTTACAAAATTTAATTTTTCGGGCTGATAAAACCTTGATTTTGTATCTGAATCCCATAAAAATAAATTACAGCTTTTTCTGTAATTTAGGGGTGTGGGCTAATACCCTACAGTTAGTTATTTTATAGTAAATTCATGAGATTTTCTAGTAAAGTTTTATCACGAATAGGCTGATAGAGGTTAATCAATCGATCGCCTAATCTACTGCTAATTTTCCTTGTTAAATGATACTTACCCTAATGTAACTGGGTTTTCTTATATTTTCGCCTGACAACAAATAGACAAGTATTGTAGAGAGCGTCTCTTTCGCCCATATTTTGTACGAACAGTTTATTTCCCTGGATTTATGTATTTTTAAATACTAACAAGTTTTCCCGATCGGTCAAATTCAGTCTAAACTGAGGAAAATGTCTAGTAATTTTTTATCAAAAAATGCTATTAACTCGATTTTTCCGGTTTTTTAAGTACCTTAACTTGGCTATTGTGCGGGAAGTCGTAGGGCGCACCTTCAAGCAGAGATTACCAGGTTTAGCTGCGGAAATGACTTATCACTTGATGTTATCTTTGTTTCCCGCAATTATGGCATTTTTGGCAGCGATCGGGTTATTTAATCCCTTAAAAACTACCTTTGAAAATCTGTTAGTTAGGGTAACGAAAGTCGTACCAGATGCAGTAGCATTTCTCCTTGGTGGGTTTGTTAAAGAAGTGCTGAAAACCGAAAGTCAATCGCTATTTTCTCTGAGTTTTTTGTTTTGGATTTGGTCGGCTTCTGCGGGAATGAGTGCGGGAATGTATGCGTTGGATAAAATACAGCGAATTTCTCAAGAAGAGATGCGACCTTTCTGGAAAGCTAGATTAGTTTCGATATTACTAACAATAGCAACTATGTTCTTATTAGTTAGTGCCGTAGCCTTAATATTTATTACTGATTTTTTTGTGAATTATGCTGCTAGTCAAAATAGCTGGATGCGATTTGATATTTTAAGATTTTGGCAGCGGTTAAGTTTACCTTTAGCGTTAGGAATTGCAGCGTTGACGATCGGTTTTATTTACCGTTTTGGCCCTAGTCGTTGGATTTCGGGAACACCGATTTTACCAGGATCAATTCTAGCTACATTAGCATGGGCATTACTTTCCCAAGGGTTTAAAATTTATGTAGCAAGTTTTGGCAATTTTAACCGAGTTTATGGCGCAGTTGGCGGTTTTATTGTGCTACAGTTGTGGATTTATCTCAGTTGTTTGGTGTTATTAATTGGGAACGAGTTAAACATTACTGTTGGCGAAGCAATGCAGCGACGAAAAGTGTTAAAAAAGTAAATTATGGATTACTAAAACGCCGATTCAGTATTGTAGTTGGGGATGAGAAACCGGGTTTCTTTCCCTAGAGCAGTCGATATTTTGTTACCCCAAGCCAAAGAAACCCGGTTTCTGGGATTACTGAATTGGTGTTCTAGTGCGAATTCAATACTGCTTGGTTAAGCAAATTTGACTCTGTAGGGGCCGTTTCATGAATAATTGTAGAGACCTTTCATGAAACGTCTCTACAATTATTGCTATAGTATAGCGGGTTGTTTGAGTAAACTTAAAGCGCGATCGACTTTATCGGGCAAAACTACTACTAAACTATTTTCGGTAGCTTTGCGTAAAGCTGTTTCGATCGCCGTTTGTTCATCCAAAATAATTTCGTAGGGAAAATCCGGTTTTTCTTGAGTAATTCCTTCCCGAATTAAAGCCGCAACTTCCCCACGATTACGACCGCGATTATCCTCATCTTCCTTAATAATAACTCGGTCGAAAATTTGAGCAGCTAATGTTCCTAGTTTATGAAAATCTTGGTCGCGGCGATCGCCTGGAGCACCAATTACACCAATGCGTTCTCCTGTTAACCAATTGCTCACAAATTGCCCCAAAGCTTGATAGCCAGCGGGGTTATGAGCATAATCTAATAAAACGTGGAAATTTGCCCAATTAATTAAGTTCATTCTTCCGGGAGTTTGTTCCACTGAGGCGCGAAAAGTTCTTAAAGCGGTGCTAATATTTTCCACGCTTACGCCTTGCACATAAGCAGCAACAGCAGCAGCTAAAGCATTCGCAATCATAAAAGGTGCTTTTCCACCCAAAGTTAAGGGAATATTCACCGCTTGTTCAACTTGAATTACATCTTCACCGGAAAGCAAACATAAGTATCCGTTGTCATAAACTGCGGCGACTCCTCCATTTTGAATATGTTCCCAAATTATCGGACTCCAACGATCCATTGAAAAGTAAGCTACTTTAGCTTTTACGCGATCGCTTTTTCCCATTGCTGCTACTAATGAATCGTCAGCATTTAATACTACAAAACCATTGGGATTAGTCGCTTCAGCAACTACACTTTTGACATGAGCCATGTCTTCTAAAGTGTTAATATTGTGCAATCCCAAATGATCGTCAGAAACATTCAAAACTACGCCAACATCGCAGTGAGAAAAAGCTAAACCAGACCGAAGAATTCCGCCTCTAGCTGTTTCTAAAACTGCCACTTCTACCGAGGGTTCTTGTAATATTAATTGGGCGCTTTGTGGGCCAGTATTATCTCCAGGTTCGGCTAAGAAATCACCGATATAAGTGCCGTCTGTGGTAGTGTAACCTACGGTTTTTTTGGTTTGGCGGAAAATGTGAGCAATTAAGCGAGTTGTGGTAGTTTTTCCGTTAGTTCCGGTGACAGCGACAATGGGGATTTGTTGCGGACGATCGGGCGGATATAACATATCTAAAATCGGTGCAGCAACGTTGCGAGGAGTACCTTCACTTGGTTGCAAGTGCATTCTTAATCCGGGTGCAGCATTGACTTCCACAATTACCCCATCTACTTCCGTTAATGGGCGAGAAATTTCGGGGGAAGTAATATCAATTCCGGCAATATCTAAACCAATTATTCTCGCTGCTCTTTGGGCAATCCAAATATTTTGGGGGTGAATTTCTGCGGTGCGATCGATCGCAGTTCCCCCAGTACTCAAGTTAGCAGTTGCTTTTAAATAGCAGACTTCTCCTTTTTCCAAAATGCTATTTAAACTTAATCTTTGTTTGGTTAAAACTTGTTCGCTATGTTCGTCAATGGTAATCCGAGTCAAGATATTTTCATGCCCATCACCCCGACGCGGATCTTGGTTAACTTGGGCTACTAATTCGGCAATTGTTAATTTCCCATCTCCAATTACATGGGCGGGTACTCTTTCTGCAACGGCGACAACTTTGCCGTTAATTACTAATACGCGAAAATCCCGTCCTTTGTAATATCTTTCTACCAACACTCCACCAGATTTGGACTCACTTTTTGCCAAATCGTAAGCATCTTCTGCATCGCGCCAAGAGTTAATATTTAAAGTGATTCCTCTGCCATGATTGCCATCTAAAGGTTTAATTACAATCGGAAAACCAATCTCTTCAATGGCAGCTTCTAATTGGCGAAAACGGTAAATTACTGTGCCTTTGGGAACAGGTAAATTCGCTTCTCGCAACATAGTAATTGTGCCTTCTTTGTCGCAAGCGAGTTCAGTTCCTAACAAGCTGGTGTTGCTAGTTTGGGCAGCAACAATGCGTCGTTGATGTATGCCGTAGCCTAATTGAACAATACCTCTCGCTGGTAATTCTGTCCAAGGAATTTTCCGAGTTTCGGCTTCTTTCAGAATAGCTTCAGTGGTTAAACCAAGAGAAGTTTCTGTTTTTAATTTTCTTAAATCTTCTAAGTCTAATTTTAGTTCTTTTTCGGGATAGTAACTGCGATCGATAATATTTTCGACTAATCTTAAAGCGGCTTTTGCGGCATAACGACCTGCGGCTTCTTGACGATATTCAAAGACTACCCGATAAACTCCTGATTTAGATGTGGAACGGGCGCGACCAAATTTAACGCGCATTCCGGCTAAAGTTTGTAATTCTAAGGCAACGTGCTCGATAACGTGCCCCATTAATGTGCCTTGTTTAACTCGTTTCAGGAAACCTCCGCGATGTCCCGGAGAGCAAAAGTGATTTTCTAAACTAGGTAAAATCTCAACTAATCCTTCATAAAATTCGGGAATCTCGTTAGAATAAATTTCGTCCATTTCTTCGAGATCCAGCCACATTTCAATTAATTTTTGTCGCTGAATGCTCCAGTAATTTGGCCCTCTAAGTGTTTGCAGTTTAATAATTTTCATACGCTGCTCAAACTCGCTCGGTTATTATTACTTAAGCTTCCTAAATTTTTCTGTTTCTTGTCGTCCTACAATAGGATCGCCCGATCGGGTGATGTAGATTTAGATCCCTAACTTCTTCAAGAAGTCGGGGATCTTGAAGGCGTTAATCATCAGGAAATTGCCAGCAAAGAATGTGTTCGACTTCTGTACTCCCACAACTACAAGTTTCAAAAGTCGATGCTACCCATTCTTTGTCACACTGACGACAGTGGCAGAGAATGTTATGCAGGTTGGCAATAGTAATTTTCATCTGCCATTCTGAGAATTCATCTGGGGTTAATTGGGGATTATTTTCTGACATTTTAAATTCTACCAGTTAAGAAATAGGTGAGCATTTCTCCTTTACCTTTGATGGTGATATTGCCGCGTTGTTCAAATAAGTAGCGATCGCGCAAATATTGATAGGTTGCTTCTGTAACTTGAATTTTTCCTGGCAATCCATGAGATTCCATTCGACTAGCAATATTAACTGTGTCACCCCACAAATCATAAGTGAATTTTTTTTTCCCAATTACACCAGCAACCACATCTCCGCTATTAATGCCAATTCGGATATTTAAAGAGTTGTTGGTTTCCTCATTATATTGAGCAATTGTTGTTTGGATATCGAGTGCCATTTCTGCGATCTCGATCGCGTGATCTGCTCGCGCTTTTGGCAATCCTGCTACTACCATATAAGCGTCGCCAATGGTTTTAATTTTTTCCAAATTATGCTTTTCTACTAATTGATCGAATTCGGAAAATATCTCATTTAATATTTCTACAAGTTCCGTTGCTGATACTCTCGAACACAGGTTGGTAAACCCAACAATATCAGCAAACATAACAGTAACTTCGCTAAAATAATCAGCAATAGTGCTAGGGTGACTTTTTAATCTTTGGGCAATTTTGTATGGTAAGATATTCAGCAACAATTGTTCGGTTTGTTGCTGTTCCTGGTGCAATGCCAATTCTGCTCTTTCCCGTTGCATAAATTGTCCAATTTGATTGCCAATAGTTAGCATTGTTTGTAATAGGTGTTCGTCGTATTCTTGACGCTGACAGCTAAAAAACGACATCACTCCTAAAGTTTCATTTTCATGCTGAATAGGAAAGGCAAAAGCACTGCAAATTCCTGCATTAGCAGCAATTTGCGATCGCACAAAGCTACCATCATTAACTACATCATCCATCCATAAAGGAGCACCTGTTTGCCAAACTTTTCCCGGTAAACCTTCACCTAACGGAAAAACTGTTTGCTTCGTTACTGCAATAAATTCGGGAATCTTTAAGTGCGGTTTAACCCAAATTTCTAAACAATGCAACTGAGGATTTTCATCGTTTATTTCTGGTAGCCAAAATTCACCTATATCCCAACTCAAACTTTCGCATATTCCTAAGAGAATTTTTGGTAATGTTGACTTCAGATTGACTGAATCTGCCAAAGCTAGACTAATAACATACTGCGCGAACAACCGCTTTTCAATACGCTTTCTTTCTTGTTCGATTATTTGTTTTTCAGTAATATCTCTACCAATATACAAGTAATCTTGAACTCCGGGAATTTCTGTAGGAATGCTGGAGCAAGAAAAGGAAACGTTAATTTGTTTCCCGGTTTTAGTATGACAAATTAATTCTATATCTGACAAGGATTCCCCAGTGGATAATACTTCTTCTTGAATGATTTTTAGTTGATTTTCATAATTAATAATAATAGTTGATAGATGTTGATTAATCAAATCTATTTCATTGTATTCAAATAAATTTACTGCTGCTTTATTTACAGTTTTAATCTTTCCACTTTGGGTTGTCACTAATAAAGCATCTGCCATCGATCCGATAATTTTATCGATGTATTGGTTAGAAGCAGATAACTTACTAAATAACAGTTCTAATTCATTGTTTCTTTGTACCAAAGTTTGCTCTAGGAGCATTTTTTCTGTAACATCTTCCAAGATAATCAGTAATTGATTGCTAGTAATTTCATGGTCTTTAATAATGTGGAGGTTAATATATAAAGTATCATTAGAAGCAGTTAATCGCGCAATTCCTTTATAATCAAAATATTTGCGATCGCCTTGTAAAATTTCCCCAACAATGTCTTCTATTCCAACTAATTCTGGTAAAACTTCGCTAACATCTTGATTCAATATTGATTCTGGAGGACAATCGCTAAATTTTGGCACTCCTGCCGATATTTCAACCACTTTAAATTTGTCATCTACTAGCAAATAATCTATAGAAGTCAAAATTAAATTTTCTTTAAAAAATTGCTCGATCTTTGATAGTTGCATAGTGAAGTTCCTGGGTTATTACATGAGCATTAAAGTTGTTTAACTAGCAAATGCTTTCTTCGGGAAAAAGTATTTTGTAAGCTAGTTTTTCAAAGATAAGATCGACATCTTTACCTGTTTTTGCGGAAGTGGCGTAAGTAGATAAAACTTGCGCCTGCTCTTTAAAGTTATAAGTAGTAAGTAATTGCTCTATTGTCTCATCATCAAATAAGTCTGATTTATTAAAAGCAACGATCGCAAATCCTTTAGGATTAATTGACAAAAAAAGCTGCAAATGCTCTGTTAGTCGCTCGACTGTTTCTTGGCGGGTAACATCTGCAACTATAATCGCGCCGCTAGATCCTTGTAAATAAGAAGGTGCGATCGCTTTAAATTTAGTATGTCCTTCTAAATCCCAAATCATCAACTGTATTTCTACTTTCTGCTCCGAACTTTTGGTTAATTCCATAGTTTTTCGGGAAATTTTTACTCCCACAGTTGAAAGATATCTATCGCTAAATGCACGTTCGACAAACTGCCGAATCAAGCTGGTTTTCCCTACCCCAAAATCACCTACTAAACAAATTTTTTTCGAGATTGTAGCCATAATTATTTACTGCTTTCCTTCGACACCACAGGTTGGAATTCAACGCATCTAGCTAACCATAATGGTTTTTGCGAGTCTACACCTAAAGGGGGTGTAGGTGCTGCTAGTGCTTGCAATCTTTTTGGATCGATTCCTTGAGTAATTAAAGCATTTTTTACGGTTTCTGCACGGGATTGTGCTAACTTAAGGTTAGTATCGAAAGAACCAAGAGGATCGCTGTAACCCATGATTCTTAAAGACAAGTTTGGGTAACGATTTAACAAATCTTTAATTTGCAAAATTTTGTTTTGATTTCCTGCTTTTAATTCTGCCGATCCTGAGTCAAAATAGATCCGGGTGGCGATCGCTTGCGGTAGAATTTCCACTGTATTAGTAACAGTTTTTACTCCGGGAATTTGTTTGAATGCTTGAGTAATTTTCTCTGCATCTTCAATTTGAGATACTGTTCCTTTAATCAGCACTTTACCACTTGAGTATAGAGAATAAACTGTCACTCCATTGATTTTATTTAAAGTAGCAGTTAATCGTTTAATTTCCGAAGCTATATCTACAGGATTAGGTGGCACTTCTACGGCGATAATTTTATTTTCTAATAGTTGGTTAGGGGCAATTTTTTTGGCTATTTCTTCAGCTTTTGTGCGGAGATACTGATTAGGTAAACTGCCTAAAAGCTGCAATTTACCATCAGTAACCTGCGCTCCTAAACGATAAACAGCTAATTCGGGAGCAGATGCTAAAGCTTGCATTACATCATTTTCTAAACGTCGATCGATGCCATTTCGATATTGCCAAAATCCCCAAGGTAAAATAATTGCACTCAACAGCAAGGAAGTAACAATTAGTAATCCCGAAGGTCGAAAAATTTGGCGTTTTGCAGCTGGTTCGCCAATTTTAATTAATTGACTTAAAAGTTGATTAACTTGTTCGGGAATACTATCAGGATCTCCGGCAAAATTCTCTATTTCATTACCAGCAATTTGAACAATATTGTATAGTGTTTGCTGCATTCTGCGAATGTACCATTGAGGAGTTTTCCCTTGAGTTACTACTGCTAAATAACAATATCCTGCTACTTCTAAAACAATTTTAGAGTTGCCATAGTCGATCGCGTCAATTTCCGAAACATCTCCCGATCGAGCAATACAATCATTCACAAAACTCCGAATAGCTGTCAGCATCCCAGCTACCATATCTGATTCTAGTTTTTCTTTCTCCTCTGGTTGCACTTCTGCGATTAATAAACCTGAGTTTTTTTGAATTAAAAATACAGCACGAACTTTAAAAGGAATAGCTTCTTTAAGAATCAGTTCTGCTTCTGAAACTCCCTGCATTTTGGCGCGAATTTTACGATTTATTCCCTCAAAACTTAAGGCATTTTCAATTTTTTCATTAATCGATCGAATCGCATCCGCCATGTATTTGCTAATAGTGCTACCTATCACCGGATAAAGAGCATCTACCATTGCATCTCTTTCCAACGCTATTTGTTCTTTAATCGCTTTCCCCATTTCTGATGCTAATGCTTTAGAAATAGCATTAGCATCTATTTTCTTTTGTTCTTTAATTGCTTCTGCTAATTCAGGCGCGATCGCTTGAGCAATTTCTTGCGGATGTTGACGAATTTGTTGCGAAATTGCTGGCGGAAGTAAAGGCGCGATCACCGAAATTAACGCCTCTTTATCTTCTTCTCTTTTACTCTCAATTACTCGATCGATAATTGGCGTAAGCGCCTCAATCATTACTTCTGGATCTAACTTAATTTGTTCCTTAATTGCTACTGCTATTTCCGGTGCAATTGCTAGAGCTATTTCCTGCGGTTCTTGGCGCACTTCTAAGGAAATTGCTGGTGGAATAGCAGCTGCTATTGCGCCAGCAATACTGTTTTTATCTTCCTGGGTTTTAGCTGCAATTAATTCGTGAACGATCGGTAAAAGTAAACTAATTAATTGTTGCGGCTGAGAAATCTGCTCTTCAATATTGGCAAGCTTTTGTTCATATTTACCAATTAAACCTTGGATTTCAGCTAATTCTGGTTCTAATAAAAGAACTTGCAACCGTTTATAAGCATCGTATAATTCTTCTACATTATCATCATAATGTTCTAGCAAGGAGTTAGCAGGTTGAGATACTTCTTCATGCTTAATTTCTAGAGAAGAGTTTGGTTCCTCAGTTGATTTTTCTACAACTGCTGAGGTAGTAGTTGCTAAATCTTCCTGAATTTCTTCATTTGAATTATCTATTTCTATATTCTTTTGAGCAATTTCTGATACTATATCTAACGTTCCGTTACTCTGATTACTACTATCATTAATTAACTCATTACTGTATTTATCCTGACGTATAATTTTTAAGTCAACTAATAAGTTGACTAGCTTTTCTACCTCTACTCCTGTTTCTTGGCTAAGGTGATGAGATTGAGAAACAAAAGATTCCAGCTGATTGATTTCAGCCGGATTTTCTGGAGATAAGCTCATAATTGATAACCCCTGCATTTAATTGTTAGCTGAATACCCGACGAAGTAGAAAGTTGAAAACTTATTTCTAAGCTTTCAACTCGTTAATTCTAGATTACTCCCATTTTTTGCTTTCTTCTATCATTGGAATATCCGTATAAACATCATCATCCACTGTAACAGCTTGTTTTAATTGTGGAACAAATTCATTTCCTTTGAGCCGCATTCCCAACTCAAACAAAATTTCTGCCACATCATCTTTAGAAACTTTCGCATCTCTCATTGATGATAAACGTCGCTCTAATTCTTCAAAAACTTGAATTCTCAAAGTCCGAACATCTTCTTGTAGTTTAGTTCTACTTTCTGTTAGTTCTTTGCGAATTGAAGTACTTTGGCTGTCAATATTTTGATCGAGTGCTTCTAGAGCGTTAGTAAACTTTTTATTTACCCGATCGACTTGTTGCCGTAAATCGCTAATTTCCTCTTGATAACTTAAGCTAATAGACCTGATTTTTTTCTCTAAAGTATCAAATGCTGAACGTAGTTCTGTAGATACAACTGTCTTTACTTGATCGATGCGATCGCGCATTTCTTGCTGTAGTAAAGAAATGTCAGATTCTATCTTCTCGAACCGATTATCATATTCTCGCAATTGAGGGCCAAAAATAATGTCGCGGATCTGGTCAATGTTACCCAACCTTTCCCGCATTTCCTCCTTGCTAATTTCTGACATACTTACACCTTTGTAGAAAACTTCATAATTGACAATCAGTAGGATTTTACCAGTTCAGGCGTTATTTTGCTAATTAGAACTAACTCCACAATCACTTATCGTCAGCTTTATATTGTATCTAATTATGTTTAAATTAATCCCCATTTTAACCTCTATCTAATTTTTCTTAATATATTGCTTCATAATTTACTTAATTTCTCAGATTACTGTATCTCTAGTCACGCTCTACCCTACCGCCTTACTCGCTAGTAGTAATACTTACTTTTCTTGAATCGCTTGTATTCTCAAACACTTCTTTGTGTAGATAGCGTAACTTGCACAATTGATGATAAATTAATATTATTTCAAATTTTAACTTGCCAAACAAATTTATTTTCCATTACTTAGTGTAAATCAACTAACCATGCAGATTACCCAAAGCCTTCATGCAGCTATTCTGGTTGCTAACCTAGAACAATCTGAATATTTCTATGGGACAATATTGGGACTATCCAAAGTAGAGCGATCGCTAAAGTTTCCTGGTGCCTGGTATGAAATTGCTAGCTTCCAAATTCACCTAATTGTTAGCGAGAAAATAGTACCAGATATGGTAGATTCAGAAAAATGGGGACGCAATCGCCATTTAGCTTTTTCTGTTACTGACTTAGATGCTGCTAAACAACAATTAATCTCTCATAATTGCCCTTTTCAAGTCAGTGCTTCCGGTCGTGCAGCCTTATTCACTCAAGATCCTGATGGTAACATTATTGAGTTAAGTCAGGTTCAATTAAATTAAAGGCTGATGGTCAAAAACATTGCTTATATTTACAGCGATCCTTTGTGGGAAACAGCACCCGAAGCAGATGTTTTTTCCGCAGAAGTAGAGCAAATTTACCAAGATTTTGGCGGGCGAGAACAACTAAAACAACTGTTAGTTAAAAGCCAAAGTGAGCCACCAGAGCATTTACTAATTCGCAGTTTAGCAGAATTAGGAGATTCTGTACAGGAAGTATGCGATCGCCTCCAAGAAATCGAATCCCTCGGTGTTAAATTGATTATCGGAGACAAAGATTCTCCCATTACCCAAAATAGCAAAATCGACCTACTCAAACTATTACAAGAAATTCAAAATACCCAACGCAGTCGTCGTTTAAAACAAGGACACGCCCGCAATCGTTTAAAAGCCTTACCTCCCCCTGGCAAAGCACCCTACGGTTATCGTCGAGGTAAAGACAAATATATCATAGATAAAAGTTCTGCTCCCGTAGTTCGCTACTTTTTTGAGCAATTTTTACTCTTTGGTTCTTTGCGGGGGGCTGTTCGTTATTTAGCCAAGAAATATGGGAAAAAAATATCAGTATCTACCGGAAAACGTTGGTTAATTAATCCCGTTTATCGAGGCGATTTAGCTTATCAAAACAATCAAATTATTTCTGATACCCATGCTGCCATAATTTCTAGAGAAGAAGCAGCACAGATCGATCGCCTGTTACGCCGCAATCAACAAATGTCTCCTCGTACCGCTAGTGCGCCACGTTCCTTAGCTGGATTAGTTATTTGTGGCGAATGTCGATCGCCAATGAATATTACCAGAGTCACTACACATAAAAAAGACAAAGAATATCTTTATTTACGCCCCATTAACTGCCCCAAATCTCCTAAATGCTCAGCTATATCATATCAGAAAATACTAGAGCAAACTATTCAATTAATCTGTCGAGATTTGCCGCAAGCAGTCGCTCAAATGCAATTACCAGATATGGAAGACATGAAAAAAAGTTTAGCAAATGCGATCGCTCAAAAGCAACAAATTCTTAGCCAATTACCTAACTTAATTCAGCAAGGAATTTTAGACCAAGAAACCTCCCAAATTCGCGCTTACAAACTCCGCACAGAAATTGCTCAACTGCAATCAAAATTAGCAGAATTACCGCCAGTAAATTTGCGCGAAACTGCTCAAGCTGTCTCAATTCCCCAATTTTGGCAAGATTTGTCTGAATCGGAACGTAGATTTTATTTCCGGGAATTTATTCGAGAAATTCAACTTTGGCGACAAGATGAAGACTGGCAATTACAAATCAAATTTATCTTTTTTACCTAAATCTATTCTTAGCCATTTCTTAACTTAGATCTTGCACCAAGAGGCGGAGCCTCTATGTTTCTCGTTCCCAGGTTCAACCTGGGAACGAGGTGAAAGGAGGTTCTACCTCCATTGCTGCAAGAGAGGAAAAGGAGAAATTTACAACACAAATAGCAAATTTAAATTAGAACATTGTAAAATTATGTAAAACAGCGTCTTTCGTTCCTCCAATGAAACTCCTTCGTCATCTTTTTAGCATCTTACTTGTTCTTTGTTTAGCCTTAGTTCCTTGGGTTAACTTTATTCCAGGTGCAGATGCTCTTGGAGGTAAACTTCCTCCTTTAAATCAACCCGCACCAACATTTACATTACCCACAAACACAGGCGACGGTGAAGTATCGCTCGCTGATTATCGTGGGAAATGGGTAGTCCTTTATTTTTATCCCAAAGATTTTACTTCTGGTTGCACTTTAGAAGCTCGGAGATTTCAACAAGATTTGCCGAAATATCAACAAATCAATACCAAAATAATTGGTGTTAGTGCTGATTCTGTAAATACCCATGCCGAATTTTGTGAGTCAGAAGGCTTGAAATTTCCTTTACTTGCTGATACCGATGGCAAAGTTAGTAAAGGTTATGGCTCTTGGTTAGGTGCTCTCTCCATGCGTCACACTTTTATTATCGACCCCAAAGGAGTAATCCGGGAAATTTTCACAGGAGTCAATCCATCAATTCATAGTCGAGAAGTTTTAGCACGTCTTAATGAATTGCAGGAAGCATCTTCTTAAAACATATTCTTAGTAACAGTAGGGTGCGTCAGACACTACAATTAGATACGAGTTAAAATAATTTGCGAGTTCTGACGCACCTTACAAACTAAAAGTTTATATGACAGGTAAACATGGAAATTTTGATTGTTGAAGATGAGCCGGAAATCGCTAAATTAATTCAATTAACTTTGGAAAATGAAGGATTTTCCTGTCAACAAAGCCGGGATGGATTGAGTGCTTTACAAATTTTTCAGCAACAACAACCAGATTTAATTATTTTAGATTTAATGTTACCTGGGTTGGATGGTTTAGAAGTTTGTGCCCGGATTCGGCAAAAACCAGGGCCAAAAGACCCTTATATTTTAATGTTAACTGCTAAAGGTGAAGAGATCGATCGCGTAATCGGCTTATCCACAGGCGCAGATGACTATTTAGTTAAACCTTTTAGTCCGAGAGAATTAGTTGCTAGAGTTCGGGCATTATTGCGGCGCAGTTTACGACAAGGAGGCAACAGTTTAGTCTACCGAACACCTCATTTTATTGTTGATATAGATCAACGTACCGCTCAACGACAATTGTATCCTAATGAATTAGAAACATTAGACTTAACTACGTTAGAATTTAACTTGTTGAGTACTTTTATTAGTCAACCGAATCGGGCTTGGAACCGTACTCAATTAATCGATAAACTTTGGGGAGATGACTTTTTTGGTGATGAACGAGTAGTTGATACTCACGTCGCCAGATTGCGAAAAAAAATTGAACCAGACCCAGCAAATCCTACATTTATTAAAACTGTAATTGGGGTGGGTTACAAATTTGAAGACCCTGGTTAGATATTAATTGATTTTATGAGCAAAGTTGGTTTGCGATCGCGTTTATTCCTCTCTCACCTCCTAGTAATGATGGTGGGAGTTCTCAGCTTAGTAATTATTGGCAAAATCTCCTCGCCAAAAATATTTATTCTCCATTTACAACAACTAGAAGGTGACGGCTACCAAATCCGTTACGCTAGAACTAGACTAATTCAAGGATTTGAAATTGCTTGGAGTCGGAGTACCTTTTGGTCAGTTTTAGCTGGCGCTACTGCTGCGGGAGGATTAAGTTATTGGGTATCTCGGCGCATAGTTCAACCATTAAACCAAATGGAAGAAATTACCCAAAAATTTGCCACTGGACACTTAGATGAACGAGTACCTTCCTTAGAAATTCCTGAACTTAATCAACTGGGAACTAGTTTTAATCAAATGGCTTCCAGTATCGAAGGTGTAGAAGTACGCCGTCGAGAATTAGTCAGCGATTTATCTCATGAATTACGCACTCCATTAACAGTAGTTCGCGGTTATTTAGAAGAACTTGCTGATGGCAAAATTGCACCGTCACCAGAAATCTATCAGCAATTAGCGAGAGAAACCAAGCGTTTGGAAAGATTAGTTAATGATTTGCAAGAACTTTCTAAAGCAGAAGCCGGATACTTACCAATTAATTTACAACCTGTCAATTTGCGACCTTTATTTGAGTTATTAGTGCAAAAATTTGCCGACCAATTATTAGAAGATGGGCCAATTTTAAGCTTACAATGTCCGGCACAATTACCTTTAGTATTAGCAGATATCGATCGCGTAGAACAAATCTTAGTCAACCTATTGGGAAACGCCATTCGCTACACTAGCCAAGGTACAATCACCTTGCGAGCTTGGACTGAATCTGGTAAACTTTGGATTGCCATAATTGACACAGGACTGGGAATTTCCCCAGACGATTTACCTCATGTATTTGAGCGTTTTTGGCGGGCCGATCGTTCCAGAGCAAGGTATTCTGGAGGAACAGGAATAGGTTTAGCTATCTCTCGCCGTTTAGTAGAATTACAAGGTGGTCGAATTGAAGTAGAAAGCCAGCTTGGTCAAGGTAGTATATTTCGCTTCTTTCTACCTTTAGCTTAAGTCATAGCTTTGACATAAAAAGATCATTGCTTTGTGACATCTACTTGATAATTTAAGGATGTAAAATTCTATTTTGCATTAATGCTTACTATCACTCAATTCTCATTTACTATTTAATATGTTGACAACATTTTTAGCTATAATTTCCGTTACTCTTCTCAGTTTATTTGGGATATTAGCAATTTCCTTACTATTTCCCAATTCTTAAATATTATCACTGAAAAATTTTTATCTTGTAGGCACTCCAGCGCTATTATTGAGTTAATAATAGCGCTAAATCACCAAAAAATCAATAATTAATTTATATTTCTGTAATATGTTCAATAACATTTTTACTTTTATTCTTAATAATGTACATTAAATAATCAGCTTTTTCGATAATCTCATCAACTGTTTCTGGAGGATTAATATAAGTAATAGCACCGATACTAAAAGTTACAGGCCAAACATTTTTTTCCATAGTTTCGGAAAGTATATTGCGAACTCTATTAATAACTATTTGAGCAGGTTCATAAGCTAGTCCCGGCAAGAAAATAATAAATTCATCCCCACCAATTCGAGCCACAATATCAGTCTCTCGCACTGTATGTTTAATAGTTTGTGCTACTACTTGTAAAACATGATCGCCAACTTTATAACCACCATAATCATTAATATTTTTAAAATTATCTAAATCAATATAAGTTATTGTAAAAGGATGACCATAACGCCGTGACTTCTTTAACTCCATACTAGCCAACTCAACAAACAACTTTCGGTTAGCCACGCCAGTTATTTCATCTGTTCTGGCTAATTTACTTTCTCTTTTCCGAGCGTTATGTAATTCTGCAAACAGATAGTTTACCGTCAAATAAAAGGCTAAACGAATGAAAGCATTCCAATAAGGGAGATAATTTGGTGAGACAACTTCCCCTTTTAATAAATGAATTAAAAACCAGGCAGTGGCACAAATGAAAGAGATTAATATGCCAAATTTTTCACTAACACACCAACTAACTAAAGCTACAGGAAGCAGAAAAAATACGGAAGCAATATCAGGTGAGACTACGTAATCAATGAAACTGATAAGAATTACCAGTAAAATACTGAGTCCAATTACAAAAGACCTCGATTTATTTTCCAGATATCTAAATAGGTACACCACAAATTCCTTGAGAGCGTTATTAGTTAGTATGACTCTTTAATCATACAAAAGGGATAGGCTAAAGACCTATCCCTAGAAGCAAATTTACGTTAGTTTACTTGTTTATGTGCTTTGGCTTTCCTTATTTCCTTATTCTGGTTGCTGTTGCTGTCTATTTGGCAAAGCGCTCGGTTGCACAACTACATCAACATTCTGACCGCTGCGACGGACTTCGATTGGCAAACGAGCACCAACGTTGCTGGCATCTACAGCTTGTTGTACGGAGTTGGAGTCTTTCACCGATTGATTGTTGATTTTGCTGATAATATCACCTGAACGTAACCCGGCTTTTTCGGCTGGGGAATTTGGCATGACTCGAACAATCAATACGCCATCGTCTTCATTGACGTTTAGATTTAGTTCGGGGTCGCTGTTAATGTTTTGCTTTATCTCAGGAGTTAGGTCTACCATCTGAATACCTAAGTAAGGATGTTGCACCTTACCTTGAGAGATTAACTTGTCAGCAATACTTTTCGCGGTGTTGACTGGGATAGCAAAACCAATGCCTTGGGCACCTTGAATGATAGCTGTGTTGATGCCAATTACTTCACCAGAGGCGTTTAACAGTGGGCCACCGGAATTTCCTGGGTTAATGGCTGCGTCTGTTTGTACAAACCTAACTCTTTGATCGGGAACGCCGACTTGACGACCGCTGCGACCTGTGGCGCTGACAATTCCTGTGGTGACGGTATTATCTAAACCAAGGGGGTTGCCGATCGCGATCGCCCATTCACCCGGTTTTAAACTATCTGAGTTACCCAGCTTGACTGTTGGCAAGTTGTTCCCCTCAACTTTCACTACTGCTACATCAGTCACTGAGTCTGCACCTAACACTTTACCTGTTAAAGCCCGACCATCTTTGAGGGTAACTCTTACGGTGTCACTACCGGAAACGACGTGGGCGTTAGTTAAAATGTGACCGTCAGAGTTGATAATAAACCCGGAACCAGTTTCGCTGACTTGGCGCGATCGCTGCGGGTAGTCTGGCATTCCCCGACCACCGAAAAATTGCCCGTAAAATGGATCTTCCTCCATACCTCTCGGCATTCTCGTACTCACGCTTCTCGAAGAGTCAATTCTGACTACTGCTGACCCTACTTCCTGCACTACATTAGTAACAAAATTGCTATCTGAGTTAAATGGTAATTGGGCTATGATGTTCGGGGTAGTTGATTTATCAGTGGCTTGAGAAGGCAGATTGTTTTGTGATAATAGATTGCTACCTGCCAAGCTAATTCCCGATCCTAATAGCACTAACGATAAATAGGTAGCTACCTTGGGCATAGCAAATTTTTTAGTTCCTCGATCGTTAGGTTTTGTGTCTTTGATTTCCATTTTTCTTTAATTCTCCTGAAGTTTCAATTCTGGTATTTTCTGTGATGGGATGGCAATAGTTCTTAATCTCGTAAGTAGTGACTTCCGATCCGGAGATACTCCATAAGACTTATCTTTAGTAGTAGACTGTTTTGCTTTACGTTTTTGATTCTAGATATCGTGTGTGACACTTTGATTACAAGCGTATGTCAATTTGATGGCAATTTTTTACCCTAAATAAATTTAGAGAAGGGAAACGTTTTTTCCGCTTCTGCTTTCTACCTTTCTTTGCTCAAAGTTCTTTGGATGATAAGAATTGGGGTCTAGCTTGTTGGGTTGTTTGGAGGATATCTGCTAAGGAATTCCAATCTCCTTGCTGGATGTGGGTAATTAATCGATCGAGAGTTTGACGATAGGAAAAGAGCGATCGCAACAATTGCTCTTGATTGTAGGTTGCCATCAACACTCCTAATTCGGGATTTCCGCCACCTACCCGACTCGTATCTCGAAATCCCGAACTAGCTAAATTTTGTGCTAATTCTAATACATCGATCTCATTTTCACTTAAGCAAGCACCGATTAAACTAGCGCTAATCATGACTGGTAAATGGGAAATCCAAGCTACTGCTTTATCATGTTCTTCGGGACGACAAAGATAAAATTTAGCTTGGAGCGATCGGACAATTTCCCCGACTATTTTAACTGCTTCAGGAGTAGAATTTTTTACTGGAGTTAGTACGTAAGGGTTGCCTACAAACAAATTAGATTGCGCCGCATCTATGCCACTTTCAGCAGTTCCCGCCATCGGATGTCCGCCGATAAAATTAGGCCAAATTTTGACTGCTTCTGTCACAATTGGTGATTTAACCGAACCCACATCAGTTACGATTGCTTGTGGCGAAAGATGGGGAAGTAATTGTTCAATAGTAGGAATAATTAAATCTAAAGGTGTACAAATAAACACCACATCTGCTGCGGCTAAAAGTGAGAGATTCACGCTGGCATCATTAACAATACCTCGCTCGATCGCGATTTGGCAAGTTGACTCGCGCCGACTGACACCCAAAACTTGATAACCAAGCGATCGTAAATCCAACGCCAAAGAACCACCAATTAAACCTAACCCTACAATTCCAATATTCATCTCTAATTTAGTTACAAGAAATACCGCACTGTAGTCACTACTCTACCTTTTTTTGCCCTTAAAGCCAACTTCAGAAATCAACTTGTTTGGTTATGTAATAAATTTTCCCACCAATTTCGGGTCACAAAAGCGGGAATAATTACCGTTGATAAAAGTTCCTCATGTTTGTTTTCAAACTCATCGACAAATTTCACAAAATGTATAGGTAGGAATCATAAAAATCCGCCCTGATTCGCTTACCCCCGCACTAATCCCGGATATAAACCCAAGTTCTCACGAGCCACAATAAGCTGTCACGCATTTAAATCACTTATTAAGATTGCAGGGGAGCAGGGGGGCAGGGGGGCAGGGGAGAGAATTAGACGAATTTTCTTCTGTTTCCAAACAATCCAATTTAAATGCGGAACAGCTTATAAGAGCTACCCCCTTTGGGGTACGCGAATAGTCTGACGATAGGATAAGACCACAATTACCAGTAGGATAACAATCCCAGCGGCGATCGGCAAAGACCAACTGAGCGCCCCACTACCAGCAGCAACCAAAACTAGTAAAATTTCCTCACTAGCATAAGCAACTGACAAGAGAGCATCCCAGGAAAGTACTGCTAACGCAGCGGCTTTACTTAATCGTTCTTCCGCGTGAGTGCTAGTTGGTAGAGATTCACCCAATATAAATTCTTTTAGTTGACCGTAGAAAGCCATATACAATCCGCATATATAATGAATGGCTCTAGCTTACAGAAAATCCTAGCTTAGGATAGACTCATCGATTCCTCACCATAGTAAATATAGGCAAAATGTAGTGTCATATCAGTTTATCGTCTAATTCTGGGTTTAAAATGCCAATATTCATTCAGCAGCTTACTAAATTTGCTATTGGCAAAACCCAAAACAAAATTTTATCGCTTAAATTTGGGTGTTTCTAAGGTAGTGTTATGGAAGTAGAAGAATTTTTAAATAAATATTCCCAAGGACTCCGGGATTTCACTGGGATTAACTTAACCGAAGCAAACCTAAGTGGAATTAACTTGAGTGGAGCAAATTTGACCGAAGCGAATTTGAGTATATCAAATCTCAGTGGAGCCAACCTCAGCCAAGTTAATTTTACCCAAGCAAAACTTAATGTAGCAAGGCTCAGCGGCGCGAATCTAACCCAAGCAAATTTATCTGGAGCCATTCTGAATGTAGCTAATTTAGCTAGGGCTGACTTGCGGGAAGCGGATTTATTTCAAGCAGCAATGATTCGGACTGAATTAATTCGGGCGGAACTGAGTGGAGCTAATTTGAGTGAAGCTAATCTTACGGGAGCAGATTTAGGAGAAGCTAGGCTAAGATTAGCTAATTTAAGAGGAGCTAATTTAAGTGAAGCTAATTTGCGGGGAACTAGTTTGACTGGAGCTAATTTACAACAAGCAAATTTACATGGTGCAGAATTAAGCCGAGCCGATTTAAGCGGTACAGATTTACGTGGCGCAGAACTCAGACAAGCGAATTTAGGCATGGCGAATTTGACGGGGGCGGATTTGCGGGGAGCAAATTTAAGATGGGCTGATTTAAGTGGGGTAAATTTAAGGTGGGCGAATCTTAGTGAAGCTAAACTAAGCGGTGCAAATTTGAGCGGTGCAGATTTAAGTAATGCTAATCTAATGAATACTAGTTTGGTGCATACTGACTTATCTCAAGCTAATTTAATTCAGGTAGATTGGATTGGTGCAGATTTAACTGGAGCAAATTTAACGGGGGCTAAACTCTATGCAGTGTCTAGGTTTGGCATCAAGACTGAAGGGATAAATTGTGAGTGGGTGGATTTGAGTCCTGAAGGAGATCGATCGCAAATTTATCGCCTAAGCGCCGAAGAAGCCAGCAGATTTTTTCATCAAACTTCCCCAACAATTCGGATTATTATTGATGCTTCTTTAGATCAAGAAGCTAACTTTGCTTTAGCCGAAACATATTATCAGATCTACAAAGAATACTCTAGTTTTAACCGTCCAGCTAGTATTGAAGTTAGCGAAAGAAGAACTACAATCACCTTAAGAATTGATAACGATGGACAGTTGTTCATCAGTGCTTATTTAGCTGTTTGTCCGTTTGAAAATAGTAAAATTATTCAAGAAAATATATCTTCAATTATGCGAATTGTTCAAGAACGAGCCGAAGAGTATTTATTACTTGAATCAGAAAAAACTGAATTAGAAAAAATTACCAATCACGTTAACCAAATTAATAAAAATATCAAAAAGATTAAGCTAGACAAATACTTAAGTAAAAATATCAGTAAGAGCGAATTTTTCAAAGCTCCAGCACAGGTGACACTGACTAACTCTAGCGAGCAAGCTTTAAACATTTATCAAGATTCTAACTTTGGGAAACGCTTTGTGATTAATAATTCTTGGGAAAATTTACCAGAGAGAGTAAGCGATACAAAATCCACGCTGCCTCCGATAAATTTAATTTTTGATTTTCTCAGAAATTCTTATCTCTAAATTTACAATTAATTTTTGAATTTTCTGCAATCCACAATTAAAATAAGAGTTGAGGAGTACATAACTCCACAAGTTCAGTTAATTTAAAAGTCCCCTGTTTGATGGCAAGGTAGCCAGATGGAAATAGAAGAATTACTTAGCAGCTATGCAAATGGAGAGCGTAACTTTGCGGCAATCAATATATGTGAAGCTCAACTAAGCGGAGTTAACTTGAGTGGTGCAATTTTGACTAAAGCAAACTTAAGCTTAGCCAATCTCAGTCGGGCAAATTTGAGTAAATCAGACCTGAGTTATGCCAAACTGAATGTCACCAGACTCAGTGGTGCAAATTTATCTGAAGCTAAATTGAATTACGCTATTCTCAACGTCGCTAATCTGATTTTAGCTAATTTAGGCGATGCAGAATTAGTAGAAGCCGCCTTAATTAGGGCTGAATTAATTCGAGCAGAACTTAGTAGAGCGAATCTGACTGGTGCTAACCTGAGTAATGCTAATCTCAGGGAAGCAAAACTGAGACAATCTAATTTGAGTCGCTCTAACCTAAGTTCTGCTGACTTGAGAGGTGCTTCTTTAATCGCTGCTAATTTAGAAGGAGCAAATCTGCAAGGTGCAGATTTAAGTAGAGCCGATTTAAGTAGTGCTAATGCTACAAATGCTGAATTTAAACAAGCAAATTTGAGTTTTTGTAACTTGAGTGGAGCGAATTTAAGTGGAACAAATTTGCGTTGGGTAGACTTGCGCGGAGCCAATTTGCGTTGGGTTGATTTAAGTGATGCTAAATTAAGTGGTGCTAACTTAACTGGTGCTGATTTAAGTAATACTAACTTACATAATGCTAGTTTTGTTCATGCCGATTTAAGAGAAGCAAAATTAATGAATGCTGACTGGACTGATGCTAATTTATCAGGAGCCAATTTAACGGGAGCAAAACTGCATTCTGTGTCTAGATTTGGGTTAAAAACCGAGGGAATTATTTGCGAGTGGTTAGATTTGAGTCCTGATGGCGATCGCACGCAGATTCGTCGCCTCAGTCCTGATGAAGTAAGAAAGTTTTTTCATCAAACATTACCCACAATTCAAATTATCATCGATGCTCCTTTAGACCACGAATCTCATATAAATTTAGCCACTGCTTATTATGAAATCGCTCAAAAATATTCACCATTATCCCAACCACCAACTATTAAACTTAGTCATCGTCGCACCATGTTGACCTTTGCAATGGAAAACGATAATCAATTATTTTCAGCTGCATTCGCTGCCATATTGCCTTTTGTAGATAGTGAAGCAACTCAAAGAAATCTTGTCCGTTTTTTGCAAATATTACAAGAGGAAAACCTTAACATTTTGCAAGAAAAAGAAAAAGCCAAAATCAAAAACATTGCTGAATTTTTGACAGCAGAACTCAGCCAGACATTCCAGATCAAATTAATGAAATCAGCTTTAAATATTCACAAAAAATTGCAATTTTTTCATGCTCCTACCCAAACGGTTTTATGTAATTCAAGCGATCAAACTTTGCCAGTGTATAATCACCCTAACTTTGGCAAACATTGGGTAAAATCAGCAAACTTTGTCGATCCTGATGAAATTACTGCCATTGAATCTACGAAATACACTTTACCAGAAACTAGTATAATATCGAACTTTGTGAAAAACTTTACTCATAACTAATTAAAATAAACTTAAAGCACTGGAGTTATGAGGTAATTGATGAGTAGTATGCGCGATCGCATGAACAAAATGATGGGGCGTACCCGCTTTGTTGTCTGTCGAATTTTTATTCATTTAGCAGGTAATGAAGTTGCCCCGATAATTGGCTTACTTAATCGAGTTGGTAGAGAAGCAATTGATGCTGAAGGTGAAATCGATGTATTGGGAGAAGGATTAGTACAAATTTGCGAAGAGCTATTACGAAATGACTTATATTGGCGATCGGCAGCCAATGAAGGAAACGTATTTTGGGATGAAGGCGAAGCAGGCGACGAAGTAAGTAATTTATTTACTGACTCCGCCGAACGTTACAAGAGTGACTCGTACCCAGGCGAACAGGTAGGAGAAACCGAACCATTATCACTACCAGTTACTCGTAACTTAATTGTTATGATCACAGTAGCATTTGAAGGCGAAGTGCCTCAATTAGAAACCGATCTTGCCGATATTAACGCTCTCAAAGCTGGTCTAAAAGCCCTAATTAATTTACATTATCAAAGAACTCTTAGAGCGATCCAAATACATTGGTCTCCAGCCAGATTAGGTGATGAACTAACCGACGATCAAATATTGGAAAATTATCCAGAACTTATCCCTCTGTAGTTAGATATTTGAAAGTCGGAAGAAAATTTTATTAAGCTCTAGAGAGTGATTAACTACAAATCGAAGTTCCTGAAAACAGCATGAATATCAATCGATCGACTCTCCGTAAACTCACCGTAATATTTCTCTCATTAACCTTGTGTTGGACTACCGTAGCTTGCGGTGGCGGAAATACGGTTTCCAACACACCAGTAGGAAATCAGAGCTTTCCTGCTAGAACAGTTTCCAGCAAAATCAGTGCCGGGGAATACCCCGTACAACAGGCAAGATACAACGATGCCAACGGCGAATATAGCCTGATGTTGCTCAACACACCACCAGGAACACCCGCCAACTTCCGCACCACAGACTTGCAAATGGCCCAACTCACCCCAGAAGAAGTTGCCGCTGGCAAAAAGAGTTACCTAAAGGTAGAAAACAACGGTCAAACATCCTTACATATTCCAGAAGACTTCAAAATTGAGTATATCCGCGCAGTCACCGAAAACCGCCCCGATCCGCAAACCGGACAACCTCAAACTGTAATCGTCCGGCAAGAAAGCGGAGGTTTCTGGGCACCATTTGCAGGTGCAGTAGCAGGTAACTTAGTCGGCAATATGTTGTTTGCGCCGAGATACTATGTACCACCAGTTTATCAACCAGGAATGTCCGTAATGACTGGTTACGGTGGATATGGAAATACTTACAGTCAAGCTACTGCTAGTTACCAACAACGGTATAACCAACCACCAGCAGCAGTTAGAAATCGCCCTGCTTATATCCGTACTACGGGTGGGCTGAGAAATTATCCTTCTGCGAGTAGTGGAGTCGATCGACCCACCCGCACCACACCCGGACAAAGAGCCACAGGTTCCGGTTTCGGTTCCAGTACTCTGAGACAATCAGGTAAATCTGCACCCAGTTCTCGCGGCACCTCCAGCTTCGGTAGCGGCGGGCGCTCTCGGAGCACCTCCGGCTTCGGTAGTAGCCGCAGCGGTGGCTTTGGTAGAAGACGGTAGGTAATAGGGACTGGGGAGGTGGGGAGGTAGGGGGATGGGGGGGAGTTTCTAGATCTAGATCTCTCCCCATCTCCCCATCTCCCCACCTCCCCATCTCCCCATCTCCCCACCTCCCCATCTCCCCACCTCCCCACCTCCCCATCTCCCCATCTCCCCACCTCCCCACCTCCCCACCTCCCCTGCCTTGCCCAAATCCGCTGGGGAAATTATGAAAACCAATGTCCGACTATGTTACTTTTTTTAATAGAAGTGAGAGCGTAGCAAAGCTCATCCTTTCCTAAAGGATCGAGAATACAATGCTCAACTGAGCTAACAACCTGCATAAAATTAAATACGGGCAGTATTTGCCTTACAGTTCTTAGAGGCAAATATTTTTATCCCTAAAGCAGACAAAGGTTGGCTTTTAATTAAACCCATCCTCAAAGCAGGAGATTGGGAAACGCGACATCAGCAATACATTAGATTAGGAACTCTTGCTTCATGTTTACTAAGCAGTTAAAAGACTCGTCAGTATATAACTGGTTCCAAGAACGCCTGGAAATCCAAGCGCTTGAGGAAGATATAACCAGCAAATATGTACCTCCCCACGTAAATATTTTTTATTGCTTGGGTGGGATTACCTTAGTTTGCTTTTTAATCCAGTTTGCCACTGGATTTGCCATGACCTTCTATTACAAACCAACTGTTACGGAAGCATTTTCTTCTGTAGAGTACATCATGAATGAAGTCAACTTTGGATGGTTAATTCGTTCCATCCACCGTTGGTCTGCCAGCATGATGGTGCTGATGATGATTCTGCACATCTTCCGAGTTTATTTGACTGGTGGTTTCAAGAAGCCCCGCGAATTAACTTGGGTGACAGGCGTGGTTTTGGCTGTAATCACTGTTTCCTTTGGTGTAACAGGTTACTCCTTACCTTGGGATCAACTTGGTTACTGGGCGGTGAAAATCGTTAGTGGTGTACCCGAAGCGATTCCCGTAGTTGGTGTATTGATTGCAGACTTGTTACGGGGTGGTTCCAGTGTTGGTCAAGCTACCCTAACTCGTTATTACAGCGCTCATACCTTTGTGCTGCCTTGGTTGATTGCTGTATTTATGCTGTTACACTTCCTGATGATTCGCAAGCAAGGTATCTCTGGGCCTTTGTAAGATCGGAAGTTAACGGTTGTTTTTTGATATCTCAATAGAGGAGCGCACTTTTAAAGATGTCCGTACTGAAGAAACCGGATCTTAGCGATCCCGTATTACGTGCCAAACTAGCTAAAGGCATGGGTCACAACTATTACGGTGAACCAGCTTGGCCTAATGACTTGTTGTACACCTTCCCGATCGTAATTATGGGTACGATCGCATTGTGTATCGGTTTAGCAGTTCTCGACCCTGCTATGGTGGGCGAACCTGCCGATCCGTTTGCCACACCTTTGGAAATTTTGCCAGAGTGGTATTTGTGGCCTGTATTCCAAATTTTGCGTACAGTACCTAACAAATTGTTGGGCGTGTTGTTGATGGCTTCTGTGCCAACGGGTTTGATTTTGGTGCCTTTTATTGAAAGCGTGAACAAATTCCAAAACCCCTTCCGTCGTCCACTAGCAACCGCAGTATTTTTATTTGGTACTTTGGTAACTCTTTGGTTAGGTATTGGGGCAATTTTCCCGATCGACAAATCTTTGACTCTCGGTTTGTTCTAAACTGAAGCAAGTTTTAATTGATGCCTGTTGAATTTTTTTATTGTTAGAAAAGTTCAGCAGGCATCAAGCTATTTTAGATTTTGGATTTGCGATTCAAGAGGCAGAGCCTCTGTTTTTCGTTCCCAGGTTCAACCTGGGAACGAGATATGGGAGGTTCTACCTCCCCTGCTACCTGATTTGAGTTATACCTTAATTCTTTTATTCCTCTTCTCGTAAATCTCCCCGCAAATTGTCGCCTTCATTAATCATTTGCGGGGCAAAACCGGGATTAGAAAGTAATTCTTTGGGGTTGTCGGGAATGTTACCAGTGCGAACTAAATCTCTGGGATCTACGACTCTTTCATCGTCAGTTTGAGGAGGCGCATCAATATTATCTTTATATCCCGGCTGTTTAGGTGTTTCAGCCATAATTATTTTCCACCAATAACATACGCTTTCAGCCTAAAATTAGTATTAGGAAATACACACTATCTGAAGACAGATAAAGTTGAAAGATGGCGAAAAAGCAGAAGTTTCCCCATTTAGTTGGTTCCAAATGGACAGCTTTACAAAAAACTTGGGGTTGGAGACATTTTCAAGTAGTAAATCGCAAAAACCAAGGGGAATGGGTATTTGCTGAGATGGTAGCTTCTTGCGATCGAAACGTGCGATTTTGGATAAATGCTAAAGCTTTGAAAGATCGGACAATGTGGCAAGCGGGGTGGCAAACTTTACAAGAAATCCAGAATATTGAGATAGACTTATCAGATGAGATGAGATCAGAAATACTTTAATCAAGCGGAGATTAGAGTAACGTATAATTTTACGGTGCAACCAAGGTCTAGTGATGGAAAAGAAACGTCTGGGAAAGACTAATATTAGTGTAAGTGCGATCGGTCTGGGTGGAATGCCGATGTCGTTAAGCAGCAGACCGCCAGAATCGCAATCTATTCAAGTCATACATCGTGCTCTTGACTTGGGAATTACATTTATTGATACAGCGGATTCTTATTGTAAAGACGAAACAGATAAACATCACAATGAGAAACTAATTGCCAAGGCATTAAGCGAGTATGCGGGTGATGTTAGTAATGTGATTGTTGCTACTAAAGGCGGATTGATGCGTCCGAATGGTGCATGGACAAGGAATGGAAATCCTGAACATTTAAGAAAGACAATTAGGGAAAGTTTTGCGGCGTTGGGTGGGGGGAAAGCGATCGACTTATGGCAATATCATTCACCCGATCCAGAGTATAGTATTAAAGAATCGCTGAAAGTAGCGAAAGCAGCTGTAGACGAAGGATTAATTAAATTTGTTGGCGTTTCTAACTTTTCAGTTGAGCAGATTAAAGAGGCGCGTGAGATAGTAGAAATTGTTTCGGTGCAGAATCAATTTAACCCTTGGTATCGCTTACCAGAAATTGATGGAGTGTTGAAATATTGTGAGAGAGAGAGTTTAACTTTTTTACCTTGGAGTCCGTTGGGTGGAAGTCGGAGAGTGGGTAGTTTAGAAGATGTAGAAGCGATCGCAAACCTAGCAACAGAAAAAGGAGTATCAGTATATTGTATTGTTTTAGCATGGTTAAGAGCGAAATCGCCTTGTGTTGTACCGATTCCTGGGGCGAGTAAAGTTGCTAGTATTGAGGACTCAGTGCGGGCGTTAGAAGTAGAGTTAACTGAGGCGGAAATAGGTAGAATCGATCGAGGCACAGAAGGTTGAAAAGTACGTTGTTGCGCTTTAGCGCTAAAGCGCAACAACGTACTAAATATTAACCGAAATAGCGACCTGCCATTTGCATAGCGTCAGCGATATCAACATCGCCATCGCCATCAGCATCGAGGAAACTATTAACTACAGGATTTCCACCTTGGGGATTTTGCTGATTGTTACCAGCTTGGAGGAAATTGAGTACTAAAGGAACTAACATGGGGAGAAGTTGGAGGATGGTATTGCGATCGATCCCCGTTCTTTGAGAAACTACATCTGCAACAGATTCCCACTGAGAACCAAACAAAGCATTAACAGCAGAAGGATTAGGAGAAGTTCCAGCAAATTGATTGATGATACTTTCAACTAATTGATTACCACCCTCAGCACGCTTTTGCTGTAAAGAAGAACGCACCAAACTACCAACACCCGACAAAGCAGCTTGCATTGTAGAACTATCAGTACCTTGGTTGTTTTGTAGCTGCTGGACGCTATTGAAAATGTTAGTCAGTTGACCTGCATTAGCTTGCAAGTTGGGGTCATTAACTGCGTTGAGTATTTGATCGAAAAGTCCCATAGTTTTAGCTTTTTGAGTTATATAGTATACTTTGTAGGTATGAATGCGGATGTTAAGCCGATTAGTCCTTTGGAGAGGGTTTAAGAGTTTTTTTTGAACCACGAAGACACGAAGGAAGAAGAAGAAGAAGAGGAATTAAGAGTTGTGGATAATGCGTTTTATACCTTCTTTGAGGATGGGGACGTTAAAGTTGATTAGTAGGGCAAGGGGGCATTTGGTTACTTTTAGGTAGGAGATGACTTGGGCATCGTGGATAGGTGCTAGTTTTTCTACTGCTTTTAATTCAACGACTAAAATATTACCAACTTAGGAAATCTAATTCGCTCTCTCCAACTTGATGACCTTTGTAATTGATTGCTACACTTTTCTTAGGTTCATGAGGTATATTACGCGCCTGAAATTCGGTAGCTAAAGCGTGCTGATACACCGACTCCAAAAATCCTGGCCCCAACACCCGATGCACCTCAATCGCCGCCCCAATCACCTGATACGCTAACCTCTCCACCTCATCATTTAACCACTTCATTCTTCTCTCTTCTTCCTTCGTGCCCTTCGTGTCTAAAACGCTAGCGCGTTTCGCTTCGCTAACGTGGTTCATTCCTCTTACCTCCCTCTCCTTTATGTCAAAATTTTACCAGAACAGCGAATCCCTTAACCAATGACACTAAACCTCCCCCCCCAATACGACCCCTTCTCCACCGAATCTAAGTGGCAAACATTCTGGTCAGAAAACCAAACCTTTAAAGCTGACCCCAAAAACGACGGAAAATCCTACAGCATGGTCATTCCGCCACCCAACGTTACGGGTAGTCTCCACATGGGGCACGCCTTCGGACAAACTCTCATGGATATCCTCGTTCGTTACCATCGAATGCAAGGTTACAATACTCTTTGGATTCCCGGAACTGACCACGCCAGCATCGCAGTTCATACCATGCTGGATAAGGAGTTTAAAAAAGAGAAGAAAACCCGTTTTGATTTCGGTCGTCAAGCATTTTTAGAACGCGCTTGGGAATGGAAAAATAATTCCGGGGGTGCAATAGTTAACCAGATGCGCCGTTTGGGTATCTCGGTTGATTGGTCGCGGGAACGTTTCACAATGGATGAAGGTTTAACGAAGGCGGTTATTGAAGCTTTCGTTCGCCTTTATGATGATGGTTTGATTTATCGCGGCAATTATTTAGTTAACTGGTGTCCAGTTTCTCAATCTGCGGTTTCTGATTTGGAAGTAGAAAATAAGGAAGTAAATGGTCATTTATGGCATTTCCGTTATCCACTAACTGATAATTCGGGTTATTTAGAAGTTGCAACTACTCGACCGGAAACGATGTTGGGTGATACTGCTGTGGCGGTTAATCCTAATGATGAACGCTATCAACATTTGATTGGCAAAACTGTTACTTTGCCAATTATGAATCGGGAAATTCCGATTATTGCTGATGAATTGGTTGATGCTACTTTTGGGACTGGTTGTGTTAAGGTGACTCCGGCACATGACCCGAATGATTTTGAAATGGGTCAGCGTCACAATCTGCCGTTTATTAATATTATGAATAAGGACGGTTCGCTTAATGAAAATGCGGGGCCGTTCCAAGGTCAAGACCGTTTTAAGGCACGGGAAAATGTGGTGAAACGGTTGGAAGAAGATGGCTTTTTGGTGAAGATTGAGGAGTATAAGCATAGTGTACCATTTAGCGATCGCGGAAAAGCCCCGATCGAACCTCTCCTCTCAACTCAATGGTTTGTCAAAATTCAATCTCTCGGTGAAACAACTTTAAAATTCTTAGATGAGCAAAATTCTCCCAATTTTGTTCCCCATCGCTGGACTAAAGTTTATCGTGATTGGTTGGTAAAATTAAAGGATTGGTGTATCTCTCGTCAATTATGGTGGGGTCATCAAATTCCCGCTTGGTATGCTATCAGTGAAACAAATAACGAAATCACTGATAATACACCTTTTGTTGTCGCATTTACGGAAGCAGAAGCTTGGGAAAAAGCTAAAGCTAAGTTTGGCGAAAATGTCAAAATAGAACAAGATCCCGATGTTTTAGATACTTGGTTTTCTTCCGGTTTATGGCCTTTTTCTACTTTGGGTTGGCCCGAAAAAACCGAAAACTTAGAATTTTATTATCCTACAAGTGTTCTAGTTACTGGTTTTGACATCATCTTTTTCTGGGTTGCCAGAATGACTTTAATGGCAGCTTATTTCACTGGCAAAATGCCTTTCCGTGATGTTTATATTCACGGTTTAGTCTTAGATGAAAATGGGGAAAAAATGTCTAAGACTAAGGGAAATGGAATCGATCCTTTGGATTTGATTGATAAGTATGGTACTGATGCAGTACGCTATACTTTGGTGCGGCAAGTTGCTGGCGCAGGTCAAGATATTCGACTGGATTACGATCGCAAAAAAGGCGAATCTTCCGCAGTAGAAGCTTCCCGCAACTTCACCAACAAATTGTGGAATGCCTCCCGCTTCGTCATGATGAATTTAGAGGAATTAAAACCCAGTCCCCAGTCCCCAGTCCCCAGTCCCCAGTCCCTAGAATTATCTGACAGTTGGATTCTCTCCCGATACAATCAGGTTGTGCAGCAAACTACTCAATATATCGATGATTACGGATTAGGTGAAGCAGCAAAAACACTCTACGATTTCTTCTGGGGTGAGTTCTGCGATTGGTACATTGAGTTAGTCAAGTCTCGTCTGCAAAAAGATGCTGATGCAACTTCTAAAAAGGTTGCTCAACAAACTCTTGCTTTCGTGTTAGAAGGGACTTTAAAATTAATTCATCCCTTCATGCCTCACATCACTGAGGAAATTTGGCACACTCTCACTCAAGCTGAAGAATCAGCATCTTTGGCGTTACAAGCATTCCCGAAAGTAGATGAAAATCTGATTAATTCGGAGTTGGAAGCAGATTTTGATTTGTTGATTAACACAATTCGCACGATTCGCAATTTACGCGCTGATGCTGATATTAAACCGTCAACAAAAGTGACGGCAATTTTGCAAAGTGAGAATGAAAAAGAACGTCAAATTCTAACATCAGGTGAGAGTTATATTCAAGATTTGGCGAAGGTGGAAAAACTCTCTATTACTCCTAGTTTAAATGAGGAAGTTGGACAATCAACTACTGGGGTTGTTGGTACTGTTCAGGTAATTGTTCCTTTAACTGGTGTGGTAGATATTGCAGCTTTACGCAGCAAGTTAGAGAAGAAGTTGAGCAAAATTGAGAAGAATATTCAATCACTTTCAGCAAGGTTGAATAATCAAGCTTTTGTGGCGAATGCTTCTCCTGAAGTTGTCCAAGCTGATAAGGATGCTTTGGCGGAAGCGGAGAAACAAGCGGAAATTTTGCGCGAAAAATTGCAGCAACTTCAGTAAGTTTTTGTTTAGTGCGATACGCTGTAGGCATATCGCACTTTTACTTTCCGTTTATACTGTACGTTCGCTCATTTTTGAAGGGTAAGAGGAATTAATAGCTTACTGTGTAAGGTTTCAAGGTGATTGTGGATCTGATGGTGGTGATACCATGTAATACTTGGCAAAGGTAGATCAGATTGACGTAGTATTACACGGTACGAAGGAAGTCAAATCTTGCCGTGTAATACTTGGAAGCTCGGACAGCGGCGTGATGAAAATGGTAGAGTCAGGAAGGTGATAGAGAGTAAGCTGACAAAAAGCCTGAAGCATTCGCGACTCTGATGGGCGATTGGTTTTTCGCTTTGGATTGCCGTCATAAAGACCAGCCAAAGATTGTTGCGTTTGCTGGAGAGCCTTCCGTACCACAAACTCCATCAAGGTAAATACGCGCAAAGCTATATTCAAAATGAACATTAAGCCAGTAATTCGGTCTTCATTTTGGAAGTAAATGGGTAGGGCTGGCAAGGAACCTCTTTTAAAACGGTGAAACCCACGTTCCAAGAGCCATTCATCCCGGTAATACATGACAGCTTGTGGTAGGGTCAGTCGAGTGGTCGGGGCGTTAGTGACATACAGTCGCCATCCGGCCAAGGTTTCTGAAAGCTTAATCGCATCATCAATCTGCTGGATATGAAGTTGAAGAGAAATACTAGTTACTTCCTCAGTCGGAGAATTTTTTGATGGTCGTCCTCGTCCCACAGAGCGAGTTTCAAAGATGATTTCTTCTGTAATCGTGGTGGAGAAGAAATCGTTGACCCGATAGCGCTTGAGAATGTTTTCTACTTTATAGCCCAGTTGCTCCCGGTCGTTACCAGGCTTCTTTTCTAATTTATCCAGAGCAGCTCTAGCCGTCAATATGCGTTGCTGTTGACCACGGATGGCAGAAGCCGCAAGGCTTTGGGAATAAACTACCAAGTAGCGTTCTAGCCAACGTACCCACTTCATCGTTTCTTCATTTAACCAAAACTTGCCTAACTCTACTTCAAAGCCCTTTCCCACAGCAGGTTCTTCTTCATCTTGTCGCGGTAAACGAATGGACACTGTTTCTGCTGGTGGGGAGAGTACCCACTGTTTGAGATATTGGGGGTGTTGTCCACTCATGGGTACAGGGAAGCAATAAACACCTCCATTGGCAGCAATTCGGGCGCGAGTTGCCATCGAGCCAGCTTTACAATCAGCGATGAAGACAAAATTTTTGTGTCCCATCACCTTTGCCATTTGTTCCCATGTCGGAAAATATAATGGGTCATCAGCGCCATTACCTTCCAGGGTGGCGCTCAGCAATGGCATTCCCATCGGGTCGAGGGTTGCCAGTAATTGACGGTATTGCAATAAGTCTGGACGCTTGTCTTTGGAGTACCCATGACGCAGTAGACTTTCTTCGTTTGATTCTTCCTGTTGATGATTCACACTAAAACTAGTTGTATCAGCTCGTGCCACTTCTGTCGGTAATTCGTAGGCCCGAATCAGATGTCGTCCTAATTTTACTTCGATTTCCCGCCTAGCCTCTGACTGCTTACCTAACTCTTCAACTACCCTTGCCAATCGGTCATCAGTAGTATCTTTTTCCTTGAGCGACCACCCCGTACTTAACTCTAAAATCTGTTGGTGTGCCTGAACCCAGGCTTCCACAGCAGATAACCGATGGTCTGACTGGGTAATTATATATGTTAATAACAATACACTCAATTGTCCGTAGCTGAGTCCTTTGTGGTTTCCATGTGGTGGAGTGAGTTTTTGGTCAATACATTTGGCTATTTCCATCTGTTTGAGCCATTCCACAATCAATGGAATATCGTCTATTCGCTCGGAACTTATTTCCACTGTTTTTCCTGTGATCTATTCGGACTCTTGTGTATCCTGGTCAGTCAGTGCCGCAATAAAATGATTCAGGGCTTTGAGTGCTGCTTTGTAGCCTGGAGCTTGCTTACCTAACTTTAATTGTACTAAAACTTGGTCACGTAAAGTTTCCAGTATTGCCACGGAGCGCGGCCTAGTCGCCAGTTCCGCCACCGTAGTTTGGGCTTGATGTCTGGGGTCTAGTGTCCATATAATACTTGGGCTAGCATTGTCTCTCATCACCTGTTCCAAGTAATCTGCTCTCGTCATACATAAGCATTCAGCAGCTATCCCCAAAGCCTTCCAGGTTTCATCAGTTACTCTTAAAGAGCGCACTTGACGATAATCATCGTCTTTGAGTGCGAACTTGCCTTGAATGTCCCGCTTCCACATTACTCTTATTCCGTGTATTACATTGTTAAACTAACCAAGCCTTCCCCAAGTATTACACGGTATCACCACCATCAGATCCACAATCACCTTGAAACCTTACACAGTAAGCTATTAATTCCTCTTACCCTTCAAAAATGAGCGAACGTACAGTTTATAGTTTCAGTTAGCAGACTGTTGTTCCGCTGCCTTCTTTACTTGTTCCACATCCAAATCTAACGCCTGTGCTATTTGTTCCACAGTTAACTCCAATTCTAACAACCGGGGTACTGTTGCTAATTTACCTTCTTGAAGACCCTGTTGAAAACCCTCTTGGAAAGCTTCTTGATAGAATCTTGTTTGCTTTAATTCACTTAAGCTAAACATTGCTCTATTTCCTCACAACTTTGGTACTATTTAGAAGACTATTGTTCCGCTACCTTCCTAACTTCCTCGACATCTAAACTCAAAGCTTCTGCTATTTGCTCGATACTGGCTCCTAATGCTAACATCGGGCGAACTGCTGCTAATTTCCCTGTTATTTCACCTTCTTGGCGACCTTCTTGACGACCTTCTTGACGACCTTCTTGGCGACCTTCTTGGAAAGCGTCTTGATAGACTCTTGTTTGCTTTAATTCACTTAATCCAAACATGGCTTCTATCTCCTTTTGACTCTTGTTTGGTAACTTGTAGACCAATATAGTCTCTATTAATTGTAATACTTGGGTCTGGGTTAGTTCATCTGGTATTTCTGACCTGACTTTATTTATCAGATTTCTTGCTTGTTCAACGGTGTTTTCTTCTGGGGAAATGACTAATTTGATAGTTCCAACACCGATAGATTGTTCTGCTATTTCTCCCAATTCATTTAGATAGATGCGTCTGACTCGTTGACTGGTGAAAAATTCGCGGTAATGTTTGATACAGCGTATTGCAGGTTTATGAGGTACAGTAACAACAGTTGGTAAACCAGTTTTTTAAATGCTCTGGATTAAACAAATCGAGAGCAGTAGCAATCAGAATATCAACCATTTTGGCAGTGTGGGGAGAAAAGTCGCGCAAAAAAGTTTTCAATTGTGACCACCAATGTTCGATGGGATTAAAGTCAGGAGAATAAGGAGATTGGTAGAGAACTCTAGCACCCACAGATTCAATTAGAGGTTCAATTTCTTTAACTTTATGGGCAGGAAGATTATCCATCACGACTACAGCACCTGTCCAAAGTTGCGGTAGTAAACACTGTTCGATAAACACTTTAAATGCCTCTCCATTCATCGAACCATTCAAGGTCATCACCGCCAAAACTTGAGAAATGCTGACCGCCCCAATGACTGTCACCTTGGCCCCGCGATAAAATGGTTGAAAACCATAGACTCTAGTTCCTTTCTGGCTGCGGGCATGAGTTGGTGTTAACCCTAATAAAACACCCATTTCATCAATAAAAACTAAGTTTTCCGGGTCTATTTGCTTGACTTGCTGCCAGTACTCCATTCTCAATTTTTGAACCCTTTCTGTTTTGGCTTGGCTACTGCGGAGCGTCTTTTTTTTCGCGTTAGTTCCTGTTTTTGCAATGCACGGCACATGGTACTGGTACTTACCCAATGATCGTAAGTTGTACCCCAATATTCGCAGTATTCCCATAATGTTGCGTCTGGGTATTCTTCAACCATAAGTGCTAGTTGTGTTTCCGCTCCGTCCAACTCCCCCTTCATTGCTCCACCTTGTTGTCTTGGCTCTACATGACCTTGAGTTTTCTTCATCAACAGTAGTTTTTGGACAAAGCTTTTGGCTACGCCAAATCTCAAGGCAACTTTTCTGATTGAAGTGTTGCAATATGCTGTATCTCCGGTGTCTGTGCTTTGGTTGGGATATAAAACTACTGCACGCCAATCGTTTTCGGGTTTATTTTGACGTAAGTATAAAAAGATTTCCGCGAAAAAGCGAGAGTAGAATTCTGAGTCAGGTTGAAACTGAACTTCGAGAAAGTAAATAGGGTTTTCTTCACCTGATGCAGGGAGAAATACGCCATCAATGCGAAAGGCGGTTTGTTTGATTTCAACTGATGAGAATTGATAGTTGTTTGCTTCTTCTGGGGGACGGTTGATTAGTTCAAAGAAGATACTGGGGAAGGTTTGGAATAGGCGGTAGAAGAGGGAGTCGGTTTTCACTGATTGGGAATTTTGGGGGTTTGTTTTATTTTAATTTAAGGGTAGGAAGATAAGGATGTTATCCCGAAGTTAAGGAAGTTAAGCTGGGAGATTAATTTTGTTGTAATAGATTTGCTGGTGTCTGGAATGCTTGCTGGTGCTGAATTTGCCAAGTTGATTTTACTACAGCTTATCTTATTGCTTAACTTCGGGAACTCCTCTGGTTAAGGTTGATTTGATGGTACAAATTAGATTCTGTTACCCCAAATGTTCGGAGGAAGGTAATCAGTGGTAAATTTATTTGTATCTGAAAATGTTGAGATGTTTTCGGAAGCGGTAATGGGTACGGTGGAAAAGACAATTACTCAAAATCAGCCGGGAAGAGTTAAGTGTTTGGGTAGTTATTGGCCTGCTCGATTTTATCATTCTAATTGTGATGTTATTGTTTTTCCTGATGATTTTGTGCAGGTTGTTGGTAGACAGGGTAAGCTGTTAAGCATTTAAACAGGGATAAGAGCATTACCTTTATTTTTAAGTTTTCGCTCCCATTTAATAATTAACTGTCCTTCATTTAAAAGTTGATGCAATAAATATTCTAATTCTTCGATTGATTTAAATAGTCGATTAGCAATAAATTCTTTTGCTGAATGCCAAACTAATTCAATTAAGTTATAATCCGGGCTATATTTGGGGAGAAACTCTAAATGAATATTGGGCATTTCGGCAGCAATTTTCTGGAGATATTCAGCTTTTTTGTGGAAACTAGCATTATCTAGAATTATCACTATTTTGGCTCCTTTTTCCGCAAATTCATCGGCTTCATTGCCAGCAGCTACCCATTCAGCAATCAATTCTTGATAAAACAGTTTTAGCACTTGATAAAAACTTTCTGAATTGCTTTTATCCAGAAACTCCACAAACCTTTTCTTGTCGGAATACCTCAGCCCTCCCATTACATTAATCCGACCCTTTCTTCGCTCTCCCCTCACCTCTTTTCGGCTACCTTTCTTACACCAATTCTTTCTTTTTATCACGCTTAAACTAAAACCGCTTTCGTCCCAAAACCATACTTGTAAACGTTCTGGGTTATCTTTTTCTATTTTTAAATATTCGGTTATCTTCTTTTTAAATTCTTTTCTTTTTTCCGGCTCTCGCTTTCCCTCTAAGCTGTACTTCGCCCAGAGGTAAACGAACTTTTTTTTCTCTAATATTCTCCTAACTTGCGACCCACTTAATTTTATTCCTGTCGTTTCTGCTAAATATGTTGCTAATCTTTCTGCTGTCCATCTGCCAAATTCGTATCCTAATTCTTTGGGTTCTTTATCTACTGTCTCTAATAATATTTCTCTATATTTATCTGTGGCTTTTTGATGATTCCCCTTCATCCTTTCATCCACTAGGCTTTCCAGATTATCTGGATCTCCATGTACGCACCAATAAGATACTTTATTTATTGAACAGCCCAGAAATTCCGCTATTTTACCTTGAGTTTTTCCATCATTTAGCAACAGTAACATCAGAATTCTTTCTCTAATGTTTCCATTTTCTTCATCTTTTAGGGCTTTTTGTAGCTTCTCTACTTGTTCTAAACTCAGATGATTCTTTGCTGGCATTCCCTGACTCATTTTGCTCGGTTGACTTTTCCATTTTACCCTATTTAAATGATTAACAGCTTATTACTATGTTTGTGGTTCCGGGAAGTTTGGGGAATTAATCTTAATGGATTGATTTTCAAGACTGGCGGGAGTTTAAACCCACATTCTGCAATCTCAAGTGTCACAATCGGTTATTTCTGTTTTACTGACGCAGTTAATAAACTTCATCATGCGTGCCTATGTCAAGCAGAACAATAACTTCACTTTTGGTTTCTGTATCGAGTTCGATCGAGAAGACAATACGACAATCATAACCACAAGAGCAGGACTGAAGACCATCAAACTTGCCGCTTAGTTTGTGGGTGGCGAGGGCTGGGGCAAATACGTCTGCTTCCATTTGTTGAAGAGTGTCTTCAATGCGTTGCTGGAGGTCAATATTTCGCTTGACAAACTTGCGGAATGCTCGTTTGAATTTGGAGGTTAAAACCAGTTGTCTCATACTTCTGGCTCATGCAAAGACTGGCGCAATGCTAGAATGACTTCCTGGGCTGACTGGCGTTGAAATTTACCTGCATGGAAGTCAGCCAAATTTTTTTCTGCATCGGCAGCCATTTCTGCTCGGCGATTTTCGCGGAGGCGATTTTGCAGAATTTCGATCAGCATTTCCTGCTGTTCGTAGGGCAGTTGCGAAGCAGTTTCTAGCACTTGATCAAGGGTATTCATGGGACTGTTGCTATTGCCTGTGATGTTGAAACAGAAATGCAAAATTTGATTAAATTATATCACTTATCTCAAAGCGATTTCAATCGCCCAATCATAATGGGTTAACTAAATAATTGAGCAAGACGTTTTAACACCTGCAAAACTGTATAGATATCATCACCTCGATCGAGCGAAAACAAATAAGACGTGGCATATTTTGGTCTATCTTCTCTAGTCAATTTCAAAAACCTAAACTCACTGCCATTCGTCACAAAACCAAAGGCGGGTTTTTCAGGATGAGGATTACCCAACATATAAGCTAATGCTTGAGGTATGCCATTTTGTAAAGATAACTTTGCTCTTTTTGATTCAACTACAAGTATCCAAAACTCAGGCGTAAAAACCAAAATATCCAACCTTCCTGTTATCGTAACTCCCTCATCTTCAAAAGCAATTCTTACTTCCTTTTCTGCTGAAAGGTAAAACGGAGGACGATAAAAACCCGCTAATTTCAACAACGGAGAAAGCACGACCATTTTAACAATTGGTTCTAACATCGGATACTCAGCTAAGTGAAAATAATCCCGCTTTACCTCATCTAAAGCTTGCTTTTCCACATCCGTAAGTTCCGGCAAATTCTCTTGCCATTCCTGAAAAAATTGCTCATCCTCAATACGTTGCAAACCAAACTTTTCGATTAAATCATGCAATTCAATTGTCTGCGCTGGAATTATTTCCACCATAATTTACTTTCCTTACTCTGCTTCTGCATCTGGATAGGTTCAAAAATACGAAACAGCAGAATTGGAAAATCTGGTGAATAAAGAAGAAATTTTCCTGCGTCCTTTAACTTTAATTTCACCAGTTTTCTGAAAGTTTATTTGCGTTTTGCTGCTGCTTTTTTAGCGGCTTTTTCTGCTTTTTTAGCGGCTTTTTCTGCCTCAATTTTGGCTAATTTCGCTTGTTCTTGTTCTTCAGCAATTTTATCTAAGTAGTAATGATAATCTCCTAGATAAACGCGAAATTCTCCATCACGGATTTCGACAATTTTGTTGGCAACTTGGGAGATGAAATAGCGATCGTGCGAAACTATAATAGCTGTTCCATCATAGTTTTGCAATGCTTCTTCCAACATTTCTTTAGCAGGAATATCTAAGTGGTTTGTCGGTTCATCTAATATTAGTAAGTTAGCTGGACGTAACAACATTTTGGCTAATGCAAGTCGCGCTTTTTCTCCTCCACTTAATGCGCCGACTTGTTTAAATACTGTGTCGCCAGTGAACAGGAAACGACCTAACAATGTGCGAACTTCTTCGTTTTTCCAGTCAGGTACTTCATCATGAATTGTATCCATAACGGTTTTTGTTAAGTCTAATGCTTCGGCTTGATTTTGTTCAAAGTAACCGGGAATTACGTTATGTGCGCCTAATTCTACTGTTCCTTCGGTAGGTTTTTCTAAACCTGTAATTAAACGCAATAATGTAGATTTACCAGCACCATTTGGGCCTAAAAATGCTATGCGATCGCCTCTTTCAATTAACAATTCTGCTCCTAAAAATAGAATCTTCTCACCATAAGTATGTACCAAATCTTTGATAATTACTACTTCTCGACCGCTACGAGGTGCAGGGGGAAAACGAAAATGCAATGTTCTTAAAGATGCTGTTGGTGCTTCGATTCTTTCAACTTTTTCTAATTGTTTTTCTCGGCTTTTTGCTTGGGTGCTGCGAGTGGCGCTGGCGCGGAAGCGATCGACAAATGCTTGTTGTTTCTCTAATTCCTTTTGCTGGCGTTCGTAAGCTGATAATTGCGCTTCTTGATTTTCGGCTTTTTGCAGCAAATAGTTGGAATAGTTACCTAAATAAGTTGTGGAAACTCCCCGTTCGGTTTCCACAATTTGCGTACAAAGACGGTCTAAAAACTCCCGGTCATGTGATACAATTACCATTGGAGTAGTTAAACTTTTTAGGTAATTTTCTAACCATTCAATTGTTTCTAAATCTAAGTGGTTTGTCGGTTCGTCTAACAGCAGAACATCGGGTTTTTGCAGAAGGATTTTACCCAAACTCATTCGCATTTGCCAACCGCCACTAAAAGCGCTGACTAAGCGATCGCCATCCCCCGATTCAAAACCCATTTCCGGCAAAATCTTATCAATTTGCGCGTCTAAAACATAACCATTTAAAGCTTCAAATTTCCTTTGAAACTTGTCCATTTCGTGAATAAGTTTATCTAACTCTTCTGGGGTAGCAGTTTCCATTTCCCGATGCACTTCGGATAATGCTTCATGCACATCATTTGCTTCCCCAAAAGCACGCCAAAATTCTTCTTTAACTGTGCGGCTAGGGTCTACTTCAAATTCTTGGGTAAGATATCCTATATGTAAACTTGCAGGACGAATGATTTCGCCAGATGTTGGTTCAATTTCCCCGGTGATAATCTTGAGTTGGGTAGATTTACCCGCACCATTAACACCAACTAAACCGATTCTATCCCCTGGTTTTACTTCCCAGTTGACATCTTTTAAAACCTCGCCTGTGGGGTAAATTTTACTAATATGTTCGAGTCGCAGCATTCAGAAGTCTCCAGGAAGTTAAAACAAGGGGTTTTTCGCCACTAGATTTAGTCAGGCGATTAAACAGACCGAAACAATCTTAACAAAATTTAACGGCAATTGACAGGACAAAACCTATAAATTTCTAGAATTTGTCATTATCTAGCCTGAAAACCTCTTAAAATATGGTTTTATTTAGACAAATTACTAAGTATAAGTTCATAAAACTTTTATACAAAATATATACCTTAAGTAGTATATTAAAGTTGAAAAACTTATAACTTTTAGAGGCAAAGATTGTAATGAACAGCGAACGTTTCAAGAAATTTACAATTTTACATTCTAATGATATGCACGGCGATTTTCTAGCAGAATCAAAAGGTGAAGATGGTCGGGTCATTGGTGGAATGTCGTTGCTTTCAGGATATATAAACAAGGTGCGTCAAGAAGAAAAAAACGTGCTGTTTGTGATTTCTGGGGATATGCTTCAAGGTTCTATGATTGATACCGAATATAAAGGTCTTTCAACTATAGAAATTATGAATTATTTGGCTCCTGATGTGGTAAGTTTGGGGAACCACGAATTAGATTATGGATTTCCGCATTTGTTGGTTTTGGAAAAGATGGCAAATTTTCCGATCGTCAATGCCAATCTATATATCAAAAAATATAATAAACGATTGATGAATCCCTACGTTATTCTCAATGTAGATGGATTTGATATCATGTTTATTGGAATTATCACCGAAGAAGCTCTGAAGTCATTAAAACGCGATCAAAGTATCAGCACATTTGTTGGTTTGGAAGATGCGGCAGCGGAAGTTGGAAAGATTTGTAACGCATACAAAGATGAAGATATCGATTTAACAATTCTCCTGACTCACATCGGGTTTGAAGAGGATAAAAAACTAGCGGCAATGCTAGATCCAGTATGGGGTGTGGATATGATTATTGGCGGACATTCCCATACATTTTTAGAACAACCTGCGGAAGTTAATAACATTTTGATTGCACAAGCTGGGGTTGGTACAGACCAAATTGGACGCTTCGACATTGTAGTGGATGATGATACTAACAGCATTGTGGAATGGAAGTGGAAACTCCTACCTGTGGATAATACATTAGCAGAACCAGATGCAGAATTAGAAACTTTTATTGCTAGTTTCAAAGAAGAAGTAGACCGTAAGTATAATCGATTAATTTGTCGATTAGCACGTAAACTAACTCATCCTAGACGTGAAGAAGAAACGGAATTAGGTAACTTAATTGCTGATATTTTTGCCGAAAAAAGTATGTGCGATGTAGTTTTTGTACTTAGCGGTTCAATCAGAGGAACTGAATTAGGGCCTATAGTTACGTTAAACGATTTAAGGAAAGTTCACCCTTATGATGATACGCTTTATAAGCTAACTATTACTGGGGAACAGTTGAGCAAATTATTTAGCTACATTATGAGACCGGAAAACAGAATGCCAGGTCAAAGTAATTCTTGTTATCAGGTAAATAAGGGTGTTCAAGCAGTTTACAATGAGGCTGAAAAGAAGCTAGAATCTTTGACAATTCACGGGCAACCAGTACAACCCGATCGCCACTATACTATTTGCGTAAATGGATATAATTATCACAGTTCAGAGAAGAATCTAAATATGACTCTGGAAGAAATGACCAAATTAGCTGACTCTAAAGTAATTACCACATCCGAGAATGATGTTTTAGAAGAATACTTTAGCCATCATCAACATTTGGATAGTCATCTGGAAGGAAGATTGATTTACAAATAGGTAGGGTTTAGGGCGATCGCATTTTGGGGAAAGTGCGATCGCCATTTGAAAACCATAACTTCAGATTATTTTCAATTCCTACAAATCACTACTAAAGAATAGAGCAAGCCGTTTTAACACCTGCAAAACTGTATAGACATCATCACCTCGATCGAGCGAAAACAAATAAGACGTGGCATATTTTGGTCTGTCTTCTCTAGTCAGTTTTAAAAACCTAAACTCACTTCCATTAGTAACAAATCCAAAGGCGGGTTTTTCAGGATGAAGATTACCCAACATATAAGCTAATGCTTGAGGTATGCCATTTTGTAAAGATAACTTTGCTCTTTTTGATTCAACTACAAGTATCCAAAACTCAGGCGTAAAAACCAAAATATCCAACCTTCCGGTTATCGTAACTCCCTCATCTTCAAAAGCAATTCTTACTTCTTTTTGTGCTGAAAGGTAAAACGGAGGACGATAAAAACCCGCTAATTTCAACAACGGAGAAAGCACAACCATTTTAACAATTGGTTCCAACATCGGATACTCAGCTAAGTGGAAATAATCCCGCTTTACCTCATCTAAAGCTTGCTTTTCCACATCCGTAAGTTCCGGTAAATTCTCTTGCCATTCCCGAAAAAATTGCTCATCTTCAATACGTTGTAGACCAAACTTTTCGATTAAATCATGCAACTCAATTGTCTGCGCTGGAATTATTTCCACCATAATTCACTTCCCCTAACTATTACCTCTTTCCTCCCTCTTTCCTTCGCGTCCTTCGCGTCTTTGCGGTTCAATTAAATTGTACTTCTTATACTAGCGATCTTAAATCAAATCCACTATCAAAGGGATTTAAAAAGGTTACTCCACCAATTACCGATCGACTATTAAAATCTTCACTCAAAATCACAGGGATTTGATGGAATTTTGCACAAGCCCAAATCTGAGCATCGTAGTAAGAAAATTGGTAGTTTCGGACACCTCGGAATGCCTCTAATATTATCTCTTTTGTGAGTGGCAGTACTGGAAAATCCCGTATTAGTCCTTCAATTTGGAGATAGATCAAGCTCATATCCATAGGGGGAATAAGTTTTCGCAACGCGACATTAGCAAATTCAGCAAGTGCTTGAGCAGGCAAAGCTGCATTTTTCTCACTCTGCAAAAAATTTAATAACTCTGTCGCCCGTTTATTTTTCACTGGATCTTTAGGATCGTTTGGGTAAATAAGTATGTTTGTATCTAGTAAATATTGATAACTAGATGCACCTGATATCACTTGCACTCCTTCTCAATCAATCTTATGTGTATCTTGTGGTTGCTTTTCTGGCAAAGATTCCTGTGGTAAAGAAGCATTATATTCTCCATATAGTTCGTCACGGCTAAAACGATAGCCTTCTGGAAAACGGTGTTTTTTCGAGATTTCTTGTGCTATGGCGAGAAATTGCTCAAGCCCCTTACCGTCACTAGGTTCAAGTCTGAACATATTCGATCGAATAAATTCATCCAACGCACGACGGATTATTTCATCTTCAGATATGCCAAAAGATTCAGCCAAGGATTTGATTTTTTCTTCCTGAATTTCGGAAATTTGAACTATTTTTTCTATCATTTTATTACCTCTTTCAATTCAAAACCCTATCTAACAACAAATCACCACCAAAACGCACTACATCTGTACAAGGCAAACCTGTCTCTATCTTAACTTGCTCGATCGCCTCTCCAGCCCTTTCCTCATCCAAATGTGCGGTATTAAGCGCGATCGCACTCACCTTAACCTCAGCAAAAGCACCCCCACAAAAAGCCACAGTTTCATACAAATTCACCACCTCTTTTAAAGGTGGAATTGGCACATGAGGAAGTTTATTAATGTGTGTTTGTCCTGCGCGATGTACTAATATTAAATGTGTGGGTTGAGAACCGCGCAAAAGTGGTAAAGTTGCTGTTGAACCTGGATGCAAAAGCGAACCTTGTCCCTCTATAAACAGGATTTCATTTGCTTCGCCATGACGCATTACTAACCCTTCAACTGCACCAGCAGCAAAGTCTACTCGTATTGCATCTAAAGGTATTCCATCCCCAGAAATCATAATTCCTGCTTGTCCAGTTCCCAGGAATTTTGATTTTAAACCTCGGTTTTGTGCGGCTTTATTTAATTCTAAAGTAGTTGACATTTTGCCAACTGCCATATCAGTTCCAACGGCTAAAATCCGGCGACAAGAGAGCGATCGCGCCTTCCCACTCCCCACACCTAAACCCGCAGGTTCTTGGCGAATATCCCAAATCCATTGTCCTTCTTTTAGTAATGTTTGAATTTCTGGATCTTTGCCTAATTGGGTATGTAAACCATTCATCACAGATAAACCAGCAGCTACCCCTTGTTTAACTTCTTGCAACCAAGGATCTGGTAAAATTCCCCCGGAAGGTGCTATCCCAATTGCTAATACATCGGGATGGTAAGCAAGCGCCTCTTCTACTGATGCTACAATTGGTACATCGCAGGGTATTCCTGTTAGTTTGGGGAGAGATTCTCCGGCTGATTTTTGGTCGATTACTGCTACAATTGGCGATCGGCTATAGCGTAAAAGTGCTAATCCAGTTTTACCATTAGTACCTGTAATGCCTTCATGAAGTAAGATAGCTAATTTTTGGTTAGGTTGCAGCATAATGAATATCGATTTTTATAGTTATTGTAAAATTGCAAATTCTTGCTTTTTTACCACAGATGTTCACAGATAAACACAGATGAAATTTTAAAGGTTATATTTGGTTGATGTTACTCCTAATCCAGGTAAATCATTGGGTAACAAACGTCCTTCTTTTATGGTTGCACCATTGAAACGATCGTCTAGTAAATTTAGGTGACTGTCTAAATCCAAATAATCTGCTAATGGGGAGAGGTGGGAAAGGGCGGTATTTGCCAGCGAACTATCAGAATAACAGCCAAACATTACTTTTAATCCGCACGCTTTGGCTGTATTAATCATTCTCATTGCTTCAGTTAATCCGCCAGATTTCATCAATTTAATATTGATTCCATCAACTTTATCTGCTAAACTGGGAATGTCTTTACTGGTAAAACAACTTTCATCGACAAAGATGGGAAGCGGGGATTTTTGCTTTAATTCTGGTAAGGTTTTTTCCTCTCCTTTTTCTAAGGGTTGTTCAACATAAGTTACGCCATATTGAGCTAACCATTCACACATTTTCACCGCATCTTCTAAACTCCAACCGCCATTCGCATCGACGCTGAATTTTGCTTTGGGTTCTTGTTGGTAAATAGTGGTAAACATGGCTTGATCTGCGGCGATTCCTTGGGGATTTCCCAGTTTGATTTTAAATACTTTGGCATCGAGAAAGTTTACCCAGTCTCGCACTCTTTGAACCGCCGCTTCGGGGGTGTTGATGCCAACTGTGACGGAGGTGGGGACGATATTTTTACAATCTAAACCCCACATTTTCCAGAGTGGTAAACCTGCCTTTTTTCCCATCCAATCATGTAACGCTACGTCTATTGCTGCACAGGCGGCGGAAGGTAATTTTGTTTCTATGCAAACTTGTTCGATTTGTTGTCTTTCTAAGGGGTGAAATTTTTCTAATTTTGGGGCTATTTGTTGGAGAGTTTCTTGGAGAAAGGGGGTTTTTTGGGGGAAGTTGCCAATGGAAAAAGGCGACGCTTCTCCCCATCCGGTGATTCCTTCTTCTGCGATTTCTACCCAAATGTTTGTAGTTTGGGATGTTGTTCCTCTACTGATAGTTAAGGGGAAGCGTTTGTTTACGGTGAAGGTTTTTATTTGGATTTTCATGCGTTGATTTAGGTTTTATTTTTAGAACGCAGATGTAGGCGTAGCCTTCTCGCAGAGTAAGCGGATGAACGCGGATGAACGCAGATGTTTTTGTTAGTTTTGGGTGGGGATGCTGAGGTTTTTTATTTGGAATTAAGAAGGGTTGTTTCCTAGTTCCCAATCGTTTGTTAGGTTTCCCCATTGTTGTAAATCTTGCAATCCTGAACCGTAAGTTAAGTCGTATTGTAAGGGGGTGATGGTAATATAATTTTTGCGGATTGCTTCTACATCTGTGAGAATTTCTGGGGGTAAGAAAGGATGGGTTTGAGGTTCTATTTCTTCCTGTACTTCTCCGGTTAACCAATAGTAAGTTTTGCCACGAGGATCTAGGCGTTTTTCAAATACATCAATATAGCGACGTATTCCTTGGCGAGTTATTGCTACTCCTGCTATTTCTTCCCATTCTATAGGCGGTACGTTGACATTTAACAACATTAATTGGGGTAAAGTTTTTTTGGCTAAACGATCTAATAAAAGTTTGGCAAATGTTGCCGCAGGCTGAAAGTCTCGGTGCGTAAAACTGGTTAAACTAAAAGCTATTCCGGGTATTCCTTCAATTACTCCTTCCATTGCAGCGGAAACTGTACCTGAATATAGAATATCTGTGCCTAAATTTGCACCGTGATTGATGCCGGAAAGCACATAGTCGGGAGGGCTATCTAATAATGCCCAGATGCCTAATTTTACACAATCGGAGGGAGTTCCAGAACTTGCCCAAGCTTTTACCGAGGGATGAAAAACTGATTCTACCACTTCGGCGCGAATTGGATCGTGTAGGGTTAAACCATGCCCGGTTGCCGATCGCTCGCGGTCAGGACATACTACACTAACATCATGGCCTGCCTCTGCCAAAGTATTGGCTAAGGTGCGGATGCCAAGTGCGAAAATACCGTCATCGTTACTGATTAAGAGTTTCATATTCTGATTTTCAGAGATTATGAGCTTCGGATCAACCGCAGTTCTAAGAAAAGATCGAAAATCTCTTAAACTGGTAGCGATAGGCTGTGTTTACCCACACCTTTCCCCTTCTGTTTGACAATAGATTAGCATGACGAATCAGCCGAATGAATTAGAGGCAAAACTAACAGCGTTAAAAGTTGACGCGCAAAAAGCGATCGCCGCTGTTAATACTCTACCCCAACTCGAAGAATTGCGAGTTGCCTATTTAGGTAAAAAAGGTCAACTTTCCCAAATTTTAGGCGGTTTGGGTAAACTTTCCCCAGAAGAACGTCCGAAAATTGGCGCATTAGCGAACGAAGTTAAAGAAGCTTTGCAAACTGCTTTAGAAAGTCAGAAATCATCTTTACAAGCAGCTGAAATTCAAGCGCGGTTGGAAGCAGAAACTATTGATGTTACAATGCCAGCGGTTTATCGCCCGCAAGGTAGAGTACATCCGATTAATAGTACTATTGATAGGGCGATCGATATTTTCGTCGGGATGGGCTACACTGTGGAAACAGGCCCAGAAATGGAAACCGATTACTATAATTTTGAAGCCTTAAATTTCCTCCCAGATCACCCCGCCCGTGATATGCAGGATACTCTCTATTTACCTGATGGAAATTTGTTGCGAACTCACACTTCCAACATTCAAATTCATTATATGGAAGAGAACGATCCGCCAATCAGAGTAATCGCACCTGGGCGTTGTTATCGGCGGGATACTGTTGACGCTACTCACACCGCTGTTTTCCATCAAATAGAGTTTTTCGCTGTTGATGAAAACCTAACTTTCACCGATTTGAAAGGCACAATCAAAGAGTTTTTGCATCAAATGTTCGGCGAAGAAATGGAAATTCGTTTCCGCGCCAGTTATTTCCCTTTTACTGAACCTTCCGCCGAAGTTGATATGCGATGGAAAGGTAAATGGTTGGAAATTATGGGTTGTGGAATGATCGATCCAAATGTACTCAAATCTGTTGGTTACGATCCAGAAACTTACACAGGTTTTGCCGCAGGTTTTGGGGTAGAAAGAGTCGCTTTACTGTTGCACCAACTTGATGATATTCGCCGTTTATATAGTAGCGATTTGCGCTTTTTGCGGCAGTTTTGATGAGGGACTGGGGACTGGGGACTGGGGATTGGGGATTGGGAAAAGAGGAGAAATAAGTAAGTTTAATTTATTCTATTTTTCAGTTTTTTTGGTCTGTTTTCAATCCTGAGATCCCCCCCAACCCCCCTTAAAAAGGGGGGAGTAAGAATTTAAAAATTTACCTTAAAAAGAGGAAGTAAAAAGTTCAAATTCCTCCTTTAAAAGATGAAGTAAAAGTTCAAAGTCCCCCTTGTTAAGGGGGATTTAGGGGGATCTCAATCTAATGGATAACTTTGAAAAAACGCCCCAGTCCCTAGCCCCTAGTCCCCAGTCCCCTCTTCCAACAATTATCACAATGTCCGCATTTCATCTTCTCTGCTTCTTGGGAAAAGCCAAAAGCGGTTAACAGAAATTGCCAGCGACATTGGCGAGTTTGCAAATATTTATCCATCTGTTTCGCTGCATCAAATTGATTAGAACTTTGGCTTTTTTCCCCTGGTTTAATGATATAATTAAAAGGGTCAAGCCATGATAATTTATTCATACTATGTAACAAAGATAAAGCTATTGCAGCTTCGGGATATTTCCGGGAAATATCGTTAATATTGCCTTGTTTGGGTAGTTTGTTTAATAGTTGTTGGGCTTGTCGTTGTTGCGATCGCATTTTCCCCTCAAAAAACTCCCGTCTTTGCTTATCCCCAGAATCTAAAAATCCCGTCGGTTCACTCATTAATAATAACGCTTGGGAAACTTTCCCATCTCTCCCCGCCCGTCCGATTTCTTGCACATATTCCGAGAGTAATAATGGTGGTTGAAAATGGATTACCCACCTCACATCCGGTTTATTTATCCCCATTCCAAACGCCGAAGTACAAATTACAAAAGGTACTTTTCCCGAAATCCAATCTCTTTCCATTTCGCGCCGTTCTTGGGGATGTAAACCTGCGTGATAAGCTGCGGTTGTGCAACCTTTTTTTCGCAACCATTCGGCAAGTTCTTCGCTATCTTTGCGAGTTCGCACATATACTAAACCCGCTTGTTTTGGTCTAGCTTGAATAAATTTTAGCAGTCGATGTTTCCGTCCGCAAGGTGTCCAAGCGATTTGAACTTTTAAGTTGAGATTATCTCGATAAGGGTTGAGGCGGAAAATTTCTGGTTGTTGTAATTGTAATACTTGTTGGATAGTTTTTTGGGCGAAAGGATCTGCCGTTGCGGTGAAAGCTGCGATCGCCATTTTACTCCCCGATGGTTTATCTTTAAGTAAAGCATCTCTTACCGTTCCCAACCGTCGATAAGCTGGGCGAAAAGTATCACCCCATTGCACCAAACAATGTGCTTCATCTAATATCAACCCATTAATTTTTAACTGTGGTTGCGCTAACCGTTCCCAAACAGGTTTACTCAGCAAAGTTTCAGGAGAAACATACAGTAATCTTAACTTTTGTTGTTCCAAATCTGCCAAAATTCGCTTGCGTTCTCCCGGCGATAACTCACTATGTAAAAGTGCTGCGGGTAACTTCCGCTGACGCAACTCTTGCACCTGATTTTCCATCAAAGCTACCAAAGGCGAAACCACTAAAGTTAACCCAGTTTGTAGCAAAGCTGGAAGCTGAAAACAAATCGACTTTCCCCCACCAGTGGGCATAATAATCATTGCATCTTTTTGGGATAATAAGCAACGAATTACCTCGCCTTGTGGCGGACGAAAATCATCATAACCCCAAATCTTTTTGAAAGTTTCCCTTACCCTTTCCCAAGACATAGAATCAGAAAATTCATCTGCGTTCATCTGCGTTCATCTGCATTCATCTGCGTTCTAAAAACAATATATAATGAAATCTACCATTCCCATTTTTTCTTAAGCAAAAATGAATGAAGACTTAAAAAGCAATGCCAAGAGCTTTTTTCAAAGCCTCTTGTACTAAAATCTGAATATCTGTTGGTAATATTCCTAATTGTTTCTGAAATATTGATTCACTTACAGTGGCAATTTTATCTGCTCTAATTAAAGATTGCTTTTTCAGACCAGTTTGGGAAAATTTGGGATTATTTTCGTCAATTAAAACCCAAGTATCGCGTAATTGGTCAACAGGTACTTTTGAGAAAATACCCAAAATGATGAATTCTTCTCTATGAACTGCTAAAACAAGAGCAGGTCTGAGTTTTGTGGAAGTTAGATCGCTAAATGGAAACCGCACTAACCAGATTTCTGTAGGATTAGGTTTCGTCATTATAAATATCTTCCTCTGGATCGTTCCACTCTGCAAATCCTGTTTCTGCTAACTGCATCATCGTGAGATTTTCCACTTTTTCCTCAATATCTGCCATCAGTGCAATAATTTGTTCGACAGGTAGCTGGAAAATCATCTCTTTGATTTCTTCTTTAGTTAAATTTGATGCCATAACGGTTATCCCTTGGGTTAAAGTTTATCCTAGCCTCATCTATTTGAATGAAGCAAAAAGATTTATTCCCTTCCATTCTATTAAAAGGTGGGAAACATCTTCAGGAGTCTGGAAATTACCACTAAAGAACTCAAACTCATTTGGTTGACGATTAAGTTGAAGAAAAAAGCCTAAAATACTACAGTGATCTTTAACGCCAAAGGGATAAGCATTTATTTTCCAGTTATCGGCATTTGCAGCATAGTCTCGAACGCTGTTCAATGCTATTTGAACTTTGGCTGAATGGTGAGAAATTAGATTGATAATTACTGATGGTTTTTGGGAAATTTCACAAAAAAGCTCGATCGCTTCATAAGGCAAACTAGAAGCTTTAGCTTTCATATCTGCTAAGGCTATACACTTATCCAATGCTTGCAAAAATTTATGTTCTGAATCAATCATAATTTCTCCTACTTTCACTTAGTCTTTCTCCCCAAGGGTATTGTTGATTTGCTATCTGATGCGCTGCTGGTTGTTCCATACCTTTGTAAAAGATAAAGTTCAAAGAAGTTATTGATGATTTAATTCCCAGGTAGGAATCATTGATTTTTGTTGATGGTGAATAGCTTGATTTTGGATATAGTTAACTACTTGATATATGACATCATGACTAACTGTAAATGCCCCATAACTACCTTGCCATTTAAAGAATTCACCTGGTTTGATTTTATGAGTAACTAAATGGGAAGAGCTACCTTTAACTTGTTTAATTAATTCTGATATATTTACTGTGGGCGGAAATCCTGTTAACAAATGCACATGATCGGTAATTCCACCTATAGCAATCACTGTACATCGCATCTGGGTACACTCGGCAATAATTGCGGCATAAATTGCCTTTTGAATATCTGGTGTAATTAAAGGTAATCTATCCCAAGTTGCCCAGACGCAATGCACATACAATTGGGTGAAATTTGACCTCATTTTTTTACCTTTTAAATCCTTGAGGAATGGAATATGGGGCGAATGGAATTTGCAACCAATGGAAAGAAAGTCGGCGAATGGAATTCGCATCTACACAAACCAAGTCCGCCTACGCGGACTAAAGAGTTTTTGGGTATATTGCTATACCTGTTAATATCGTACCATTTTTTGAACCCGCGTAGGCGGGTTTCGTCTGTGTAGACGCGAATTCCATTCGCCCCCAACCTCCGCCACCCCGCCCCAAACTCCGAAAAAATGGCATTAATGCCACATTAATCACCAACCAATGCCACGCCAACCACGCCAACTACAAACCGGATACTCCTATCACGTTACAACTCGCTGCAACAACCGCGAGTTTCGCCTAACACGATTAGAATGTCGAGAAGTGTTTCTTTACGCCATTAAAAAAGCACAGGACAAATACCAATTTAAACTCTATGCTCTTTGTATAATGAGCAATCACGTTCATTATTTGCTACAACCAGCACAACCAGAAGATTTACCCAAAATTATGCACTGGTTGAATTGGTACACTGCCATGTGTTTTAATCGAATGCTGAATCGGACTGGACATTTTTGGGAAAAACGCTATCACAGTACAGGTTTTCCTAATACCGATAAGCGCAGAGAAAGTCGGCGAATGGAATTCGCATCTACACAAACCAAGTCCGCCTACGCGGACTAAATAATTTTTGAGTATATTGCTATACCTGTTAGCATCGTACCATTTTTTCAACCCGCGCAGGCGGGTTTCGTCTGTGTAGCCGCGAATTCCATTCGCTACCGTATTCACGACAGATTAGGCGATGATGGCATTACGCAATGGCATCCTGCTTTTTTGTCTCTCGGTAAAACGCTGGATGAATGCGCCGCTAAATATCGGGGTTTCTGTAAAAAATACCGCCCTCAACCAAAATCAGACAAGAAAAATCATTGGGGTAGTCGTCTGTTAGCGGGAATGAAAATTAAATGCAAAGCCAAAAAATCCGCCCCTGGACAGATGTGCTTTCCTTGGGGCGAGTGGGAAGCAACTGACCCGGAAATTGCAGAGGTGGCAGAAAAGTTTGTTCAGGCTAATTCCTATTATCCGACCTCAGTGCCAGGTATCGGAAAGCCAGAATCCTCATAGCTTCGAGGAATTTCCCTCTGTTGCAATTCTTAAAAATTTTCGGAAAGCCTTATAGGTTACAATTTACAAGTCTCGACGCGAGAGAAGAGCCATCCCCTTCCCCCACATTTCAAACCTTATGAACTCTATCACCCCTCTAACCAATCTTGTTTTAAACACTACAGGGAGATGCCCCACAGGGGCATTTAGGGAGAAGGTGAGGTCCTTGTATGTTTTCCAGTTGTCTTTTTTCATCTCATACCAGCCTACGCGATCGCCAAACTTCTTGTAAATCTCGTAACTTAACTCTCCAGGTTTTCCCCCGACACTTTCCCAAATGCGCTTTTGTACAGAAAAACCAAAGCGCCCATTGCTGTATTTTACCCAAAGTCGGTCAATGGTGCGAAGGTCGGTACAGGGAAAATTTTCGATGTGTTCGACATTTAAGTAGCCTTCCTTTTCCCTTCCTGCTACTTTAAGCATTACTTTAGCAGTTTCTAAATCCGCCTCCCGCCAATTTCCCGCCTTGAGTAAATCCCGTAAATTCTGGTAATCTACCCTTTTATCCGAACTTAAATCATCTGTATCTGGCTGAAGTAATACCAACAAATTCTGGATTGATTGTGGGCGACCTTCAGCCTCCAGTGCCATTCCCTGAAGAATTGCTTGATTTAACTTCTCGCTAATACTAGAATTATGCTGCTTTGGTGGCACTAACCCTACATCGTCAAGCTTGCGATCTAAACAAGGTGTCGGGCGTTGACCTGTGACAGTATAGTACAGAGAAGCTGTCAGAGTATAAATATCCACTGTTGGCGATCTTACACCTTTTCGCTGTTCGTAGGGAGCAAAAGCCTCATTCATCGGACGCATAGAAGTAACTGTATGGGGAATAATTTCTCCAGCAATGCCAAAGTCAATCAGCACCGCATTACCGTTATTCCGCAGCATAATGTTCATTGGCGTAGCATCCCGATGTACCAACCCCGCCTGATGCAATACATTTAAAGCATCGCCAATTTGACAAATATATTTAACCGCCTCAAGTTCTGGTAAAGCACCTTTTCGCCGTACCAAATCCCACAAACTTTCCCCATCAATAAAATCCATGACTAAGCAATGGATATTCTCTTCTTCAAACAAATCGCTGACAGACACAATATGAGGATGTGGACATTCTCCTAGCTTGGCAAGCATTTGCGCTTCATTGATAAATCGATGAGCAAACTTAGGGTATTCTGGATCGAAGATCAGATCGTCGTTTGGTGTTTTAATCACCACCTGTTTATTTAGCCTGGTATGCACTGCTTTGTAAGTAATGCCGAATCCCCCTTTTCCCAAAGGTCTACCAATTATTTGGTATTTGCCTTTATCTAACAAATGACCATCTGCCCAAACCATAAAATAATTTTTATCATCAACTAGATTAATTTTTACACAGCTTCATTCATACATCAGAAAAGTTATTGGGCGATTGAAATCGCGCCTACACAAACAAAGTCCGCCTACGCGGACTACAGAATAACCTGCGAAGGCAGGTTTTGTCTGTATAGCCACGACTTTAGTCGTAGGCGCGACTTTGTACTGATGGCTTGGCGGTTGGTGATGGTTCCACAGGAGATGGCGCAGGAGGTTTAAAATAAGCTATCAAAGCCACAATTGCTGCCACAAGTCCGGCAATTGCTGCCAATGCTGTCCAAACAGTCATTGCATCTGTTTTTGGCAAAGAAGGCAGAGAACGCCGCAATCCCAATGAATCAAGCCATTTTTCCACTGTTTCGGGACGTGCGTTTGCGTCTAGCATCATACCATTAATAATTGCTTGATTAGTGCGTTCAGAAATGTCAGGATTAATCTGTTTTGGTGGAGTTAACTGTTGATTGTTTAACTGCCTATCCAAAGCACTGACAGGCAATTGCCCTGTTAATAAAACATACAAGGTTGCTGCTAAGGAATAAACATCAGTATAAGCTCCCCGTTCTCTTTTTGTAGAGTTAAGTTCGGGAGGTGTAAAATTATTATCCCTCCATTTAGTAGTTAGAGGATGATCGAATCCCTGTGCTAATCCAAAATCAATTAGTACAACTTCATTTTTACCCGCCCGCACCATAATATTATCTGGTTTCACATCCCGATGCAGCAAACCTTGCCGATGTACCTCAATTAATGCTTCACCAATTTGACGAATATAAGCCAATGCTTCTTTTTCTGGCAAAATTCTCTGAATCAAACTTCCTAGAGTAGTTCCAGGTATGTATTCCATTACAATGCAAAATAATTGCCTTTCTTTAAATATCTCATAAACGCTGACAATTCGAGGATGTTTGCAACGCTCTAACTTCCGCGCTTCGTCAGCAAACTTGGACTCTAGGTTATCACGTTCTGTCTGATTTAGTTGGTTGAGCAAATCTTCATTTAAGGTTTTGATCGCAATATCTTTACCGTTTGATTTTGCTAAGTAAGTTACGCCAAAGCGCCCTTTACCCAACTCTCGCTCAATGGTATATTTGCCGTTATTTAATTTATCTCCGGGTTGAAAAGCCATATTTTAAGTTTGCCTGACTAATCCATTGTTGTCCCGTGTAGTCTACAGATATAAGAATTTTACCTATCTCAACTCAACATTAAAAGTAGCGAATTGTTAAAATATTCTGATGATTTTCTAGACGCGATCGCACCACTCAAACATAATTATTAGGATTTTCTGTTACTAAACCTTCATTCTGAACAATATCAATTAAACGTTCATCAGCACTAACAAAAACTAATTGAGTATTTGGTATTTTCAAAAGACTAGATTGCATGGAAAAAGCAGATGCTAATTGAATAGCATCATAAGCTCTTAAAGAATATTGAACAACTAATTGACCTGCTCTTTCAATTAATACTTGATCGATTTCAATAATTTGGTACAAACTTTCAAAATCTTGGCGAAAGTCTTCTAAAGTTAAGTCAAATCGATCGCCAGATATACTCCCTTCTCGTTGACGGCGCGACAAAGCGCTGAGTACTTCAACCCAAGTAATTTGAGCAATAGCTAAATAGTTGCCATTAGTAGGATCTGTAATGGATAAAATCCAATTTGTTCCCGTTTCAGGTACATACCGTTTGACTAAAGCGCTGCTATCCAGAAAATAAGCATTTACCACGAGCCGCGATCGTCGATAATAGTTTCTGAAAGAGGTTTACCTGATATTGGCCCCATTTTTTCTATCCGTTCGCGCCGCTTTTGTTCGCGTTCTGCTAATTCAGCAATATCTACTTGACCACGTTTAGGTGGAAGAGTCAATTTCCCTTCATCAACTAACGACTGAAGCGCCGCTTCTAACTCATTTTTTGACCCTTCCGGTGACACTTCCGGCACTACTTTTAACCGCACAGTTTCACCCTCTTTCAAAGACACAGGATTTACAGGACGTAAAACCCCATTTTCGTAAACCGCAACGATAATTTCAGCCATAATTTTTCTAATTGAAAGCCTAAAACCATTCTAATCAACATCTGCGTTTATCTGCGTTCATCTGCATTCATCTGCGTACTAAAAAAGAACTCAGGCAAAAACAGATAACTTACATCTACCATCTGTGTTCATCTGTGGACATCTGTGGTAAAAAAAAGCACGAAAGGAAACCTCCCTTCGTGCCCAAATCTTAACCTTTCAAAACCTAAACAGAAGCAGCAGCAGAAGTATTTCCCTCAGCTTTACCAGCTTCCTCTTGCTTTTTCAACGCCGCATAAAGACGATTCAAAGCATTAATATATGCTTGAGCAGAAGCGACAATAATATCAGTATTTGCCGAATGACCAGAGAAAATCCGATCGCCATACTTCAACCGAATAGTAACCTCTCCGATCGCATCAATACCAGCAGTCACCGACTGAACAGAAAACTCAATTAACTGATTCGGCACATTTACCACCCGATTAATTGCCTTATAAACCGCATCAACAGGGCCAGTACCGATCGCCGCATCAGTCAACTCTTGACCTTCAGGAGTTCGCAAAGTTACTGTTGCCGTTGGACAAGCATTACTACCACAAGAAACCTGTACTAATTCTACCCTAAAAAGGTCAGGTGCTTGCTGAATTTCATCATTAACAATTGCTTCCAAATCCCAATCAGAAATCTCTTTCTTCTTGTCAGCAACTTCCTTAAATCTGACGAAAGCTTTGTTCAAATCACCTTCGGAAAGTTCAATTCCCAACTCTTTCAACCGTGCCCCAAAAGCATGACGACCGGAAAGTTTACCCAAGACAATTTGATTGTTATTCAAACCAATCAATTGAGCATCCATAATTTCATAAGTGAGTTTATTTTTCAAAACTCCATCTTGGTGAATGCCAGATTCATGGGCAAAAGCATTCGCCCCAACGATCGCTTTATTCGGTTGTACCAACATCCCAGTTAAATTAGAAACTAACCGCGATGTTTTGTAAATTTGCTGAGTGTCAATATTAGTTAATGGTGCTTCTGAATCAGTTGGACGACCCAAGAAAGGATTGTAATATTGCCGCCTTACATGAAGCGCCATTACTAACTCTTCCAAAGCAGCATTTCCCGCCCGTTCGCCAATACCATTGATGGTGCATTCTAATTGTCTGGCACCATTTTTTACAGCTTCCAAAAAGTTAGCAACTGCTAAACCTAAATCGTTGTGTCCGTGAACGGAAATAATCGCTTTGTCGATGTTGGGAACGTTATCTTTAATCCCTTTAATTATCGCCCCAAATTCAGCGGGTGTGGTGTAACCAACGGTGTCGGGAATGTTAACTGTAGTTGCGCCAGCTGCGATCGCCCTTTCCAACACCTGATACAAAAATTCTGGATCGCTTCGTCCTGCATCTTCCGGGGAGAATTCTATATCATCTACAAAAGATTTCGCATAAGCAACCATTTCTTCGGCAATTGCTAAAACTTCCGATCGCGTCTTTTTCAACTTATATTGCAAGTGAATATCAGAAGTAGCAATAAAGGTGTGAATTCGAGGTTTTGCCGCAGGTTTTAAAGCTGACGCAGCGGTTTGAATATCCTTTTTCACCGCCCTAGCTAAACTACAAATAGTCGGCCCATCTTCTGTACCTACAGTTTGGGCAATTCGATTTACCGCCTCAAAATCTCCCGGACTTGCTACTGCAAATCCCGCTTCAATAATATCAACTCCCAAACGTGCTAATTGCTTGGCAATCAACAATTTTTCATCTACGTTTAAAGTCGCGCCTGGAGACTGTTCGCCATCGCGCAAAGTGGTATCGAAGATAATAATTCGATCGGGTTTTTGGTTCATTGTTTTGATTCTCCTGTAATCGAAAATCTGTGAAAGTTAAACTTTTTAGTCACTTATCATTGGTGAATAATTAATAGGTAACTGACTTTTGGCAAGCAACTACCATTGACCAATTACCTAATAATTTTTTATTCATTCATTATTGACCTGAACGTAACCTCTATTATCAATTACCGCATCAAGATTAATAATCTATTTTCTCAATGTGTTCGCGAATATCATTTAGGTCAATGTATCTATCTGTGGCATTTCGTAATTCTCTAGCAATCATTCCTTCAGTAGAAACTACTGTGATATGAGTATTTTTTGAACGGAGAAGTTCGATCGCTCTTTCAAAATCTCCATCTCCACTAAATAAAACCACTTGATCGTATTGATCGACGGTATTGAACATATCAACAACGATTTCAATATCTAAATTAGCTTTTTGTGAATATCTACCAGAACTATCGTCGTAATACTCTTTAAGAATCTTTGTCCGAACTGTGTAACCTAAACTGATCAACGCATCCCTAAAACCCCTTTGATCTTGCGGATCTTTTAATCCCGTATACCAAAAAGCATTGATTAGATGTATCTCTGGATTTTCAGTGAAATACTGCAAAACACGACGGGGATCGAAAAACCAACCATTTTTTTGTTGGGCGTAGAACATATTATTTCCGTCTACGAAAATAGAGAGACGGTTCCTGGAATTAGCCATAGAAACTTACTGCTAAAATTTGTAGAAAAGTATTTAAGTGGAATACTCAATTATAACAACTCTGCCTCAACAAAGTTAATAAGAAGTCTTTTCCTAGTTAGTCAAACCTTTATTTATACTTCTTCAAGCTTAGAAATTGTCTATATAATCGAGCATCCTAGTGTGGACTGACTTCCTGTGAGTGGGCTTAGGACTGCTCATCCTATTTTCACTCTACATTACTAAATTTATGGAATTGATTGCTGTGTGGCCTTAATCTTCTTAGTCCATATTTTCCTCCTTTAGTAAATTTACTTAATTTTCCCCTATCTCTAGCCTAGCTCTAAGAGAACCCGATCGCTTGGAATAACCTGTTTAAGGATTCTAACTCAGTTGAGATAATTTTACTAACTAAGCTACTTGACAAAAAATATATTTTACCTACTTGATTAACAATCAGGCTAAGTTAGTCGTTTTCCATTAGTTACTTCCTCTTAACATTTCTAAGTAATACTAGCCTAGCTATGTTTCACCACAACTACAGCCTTGTGTATGTAGTCAGGTTAGGACAGAAGGTGTACCAAGGTCAAGAAGTCAATCTATTCTTTTTCAAGAATCAGAGGAGGGATGCCACTTATCTTTCCACTGCTATTGACTTTTACGAGTATCCTATGTGAGTCTAAATTAAATGATTGTTTAAATTACTTTTTGGTTAATTCCAGTAAAGCTTCACTTGACTAAGCAAATGATGATACTAGCAAATTAGCTACACAGCTGTTCTAATTTCGAGTTATGATTGATACTTTTAATTCTACTTGCTTGAATCTACTACTATAGTCGTAGTGCAGTTATAAATTTAAGTTTTACATTTGATAATAAAATTGATACTACAGTCTATAAGTAGAAAACAAAGTACCAGTATTCTGTCTCAATAAATTCCCGATCGCTACAAATTATCCTGGTATTTTTGTGTAAAATATTACTTTTTTTTGCAAAAGCACCCTGTAGATAATATTTCGATCGCAGTTATACTATGCAAAGGATTAATTTTTATCAAAGGTGCGGGGTCAAAATGCAGAACTTAGGTTTTAGCAACAACAGGCAAAAATGCCGCTCGGTCAAGTGAAGTAAAATATACCTGTGGTAATAAAGAACTAACGAACTGTGTAGTTACTCTAAGATAAGAGAACGACAGATAAAATTTTCAAACCTACAAATAATGAATAATTAGCTACAAAGTGAGAGATTAAGATATGCCATTAGACCCAACCATAGCCTCCAGTAATTTAGAGCAGTCTACTGAAGAACTTGCTTCAGCCAAAAGCAAATTAACTGCATCCAAATTAAAAGGTAACTCTTTACGGAATCATCGTTTTCATTGTTGGGGTCACATATTTGCGGGAGTGTCGGCAGTAGCAGCAGCGATCGCTACAGGAATGAATGGGCAAGTAGTACAAAAACTGGAAAATGAGATTCAAAACATATTTTTTCAACTAAGAGGACCGATTGCTGCACCGGAAAACATTGTCATTTTAGCGATCGACAATGACACATTATCAATCCCCAAACAACTATATCAAATTAATTCCAAAGATAACGCTAGTTTAGAGCCATTACAAGGCTTTCCCTTCAAAAGAACAGCTTATGCAGAAGTAATAGATAAATTGATGGCAGCCGGAGCAAAATCTGTAGCTCTAGATATAGAATTTATCGATCCCAGCAGTTATGGAGCAGCAGACGATCGCCGCTTACAAAAAACATTACAGCAGTTTGCAGGTCGAGTCACTTTACCAGCAGCTTACGATGAATTCGATACTCCTACCGGACTACAGGTACAATTAGTAGAACCATTACCATTATTAAAAACAAATCCCATTTCTCTGGGTGCAATTAATTATTTATTAGAGCCAGATGGAAAAATTCACCGTTTTACTAACGCCTATCGTCAGAAACTAGCTGCGAATTATCAAAATCAACTGCAAGCTACTGACAACCTAAAACTAAAAAAACCAGGTTTTGATTTTGCTGAAGCAACACTGCAAGCAGCTAAAATAACTTACCCGTCACCCAAGGGCGATCGGATAAATTTCTTTGGCCCGAAAGGAACATTTAAACAAATTTCCTTTTGGCAAGTATTAGATCCAAGAGAATGGAAAAATATTAGTCAAGAATTTAAAGACAAAATAGTATTAGTTGGAGCTACTGATACCAGCTTGAAAGATTTTTATCCAACGGCATTTTCCCCAGAAATGCCAGGAATAGAAATTCATGCCAATGCGATCGCCACCCTGCAAAAAGGAACAGCCCTCGCCAAAGCAATTTCCAATCCATTTATCGAAGCAATATTTGTATTAATAGGTGTTAGTGGAGCAGCGATAATACTGAGCAAACAAAAAAGTAACACTAATAGAATAAGTTACACAATAGGCATCATAATTGCTTGGGGAAGTATTAGTTATATTGCCTTTAATCACGGCTATAAAACATTACCAACAGCTGTGCCAGCGATCGCGATCGTCCTTACCGGAATTGGCTACTCAACCACAGAAGCAGCCGAACAAAAAGTCAAAAAACTCCTACTTCACCAAACCTTAAAGAAATATGCAAATTCAGCGATCGTTAAACAAATTATCAGCCAACAAGATGAGCTAGCCGACCTACTTCCAATCAAAGACCAAGAATCATCCAGCAAAATAATTGGTGGTCGCTACGAAATTATTAAAATTTTGGGTTCAGGAGGATTTGGCGAAACTTACATAGCCCAAGACACCCAACGACCAGGCAATCCCTTATGTGTTGTCAAACAACTCAAACCAGATATTCAAAACCCCAAACATTTAGACCTAGCTAGACGTTTATTCCCGCGAGAAGCAGAAGCCTTAGAAAGATTAGGAAAACACGACCAAATACCCCAACTTTTAGCTTACTTTGAAGAAAATCAAGAATTTTACCTAGTACAAGAATTTATTGATGGACATTCCTTAGAAGACGAACTACCACAAGGAAAACAACTTTCCGAAGTCGAAGTCATCAATATGTTAAAAGAACTCTTAACAGTATTAGAATTTGTCCATAATAACGGAGTTATTCACCGAGATATTAAGCCCAACAACATCATTAGACGACACGCAGATCAAAAATTAGTCCTCATTGATTTTGGTGCAGTCAAACAAATTAGCACTCAAGTACTAAACAGTGAGGGGTCAACTCGCTTCACAGTCGCCATTGGTACACAAGGGTATGCACCCCACGAACAATGTAGCGGTAGACCAAGACCAAACAGCGACATTTACGCACTAGGAATGACAGCAATTAAAGCCCTCACGGGAGTTTCTCCTACACAATTAATTCAAGACCCAAAAACAGGAGAAATCTTGTGGACACACAAAGTACAAATTAGCCCAGAACTAGCAGCTATAGTTAACAAAATGGTGTATTACGATTTTAATCAAAGGTATCAGACTACAACAGAAGTAATAGAAGATCTTTTGAAATTAACCAACTCTCTTAATCAAGCCTCTTCTGCAACTGAAAATCAACCAGAAATAACAGATTACTCAGAATTAAATAAAGCTACTAAAACATGGACAGAAGCTTCTCTAGAAATTACAGATGCTTCAGAGCAGGAAATTGAAACCAAAAACTGGACAAATGATTCATTAGAAATGACAGATTTTTCAGAAGTTGATAGTACCACAAAAAACTGGTCTGTTGACTCTCAAACCTTTTTATTACCAAATAACAATTAAACTACCTCTAATCAGAAAAGCTACTTTTTAAAAAAGGGAAAAGGAATAATTCATCTTTTTCCCTTTTTTTAACTCAAAAAAGAGACTACTTAACTCTCTTTCCGAGCATCATCACCACACCTCACAGCTTTAAGCGTCTGGACGTGGCGGTGGTGGTGGTGGTGGTAGCGGTGGAGGTTGCACGGGCGGCGCAGGCATCGGCGCAGGTGGTGGCGACATAGGCGGCGGTGGTGGTGGTGGCGGAGCAGGTGGAGATGGCAACGGTGGCTGTTGCACAGGTGGCGGTAGCGGTGGCACTACCACGGGTGGCGGTGGCACTACTACAGGGGGTGGTGGCGGCTCTACCACAGGTGGCGGTGGTGGCGGCTCTACCACAGGTGGCGGTGGTGGTGGCACTACCACGGGTGGCGGTGGTGGCGGCTCTACCACAGGTGGCGGTGGTGGTGGTGGCACTACCACAGGGGGTGGCGGTGGCGGCACTACCACAGGGGGTGGCGGTGGCGGCACTACCACAGGGGGTGGCGGTGGTGGTGGTGGCACTACCACAGGGGGTGGCGGTGGCGGCACTACCACAGGGGGTGGCGGTGGTGGTGGTGGCACTACCACAGGGGGTGGCGGTGGCGGCACTACCACAGGGGGTGGCGGTGGTGGTGGTGGCACTACCACAGGGGGTGGCGGTGGTGGTGGCGGTGGTGGTGGTGGCACTACCACAGGGGGTGGCGGTGGCGGTGGCGGCACTACCACAGGCGGTGGTGGTGGTGGCGGTGGTGGCACTACCACAGGCGGTGGTGGTGGTGGTGGTGGTGGCACTACCACAGGCGGTGGTGGTGGCGGTGGTGGTGGCACTACCACAGGCGGTGGTGGTGGTGGCGGTGGTGGTGGCACTACCACAGGCGGTGGTGGTGGTGGCGGTGGTGGTGGCACTACCACAGGCGGTGGTGGTGGTGGCGGTGGTGGTGGCACTACCACAGGCGGTGGTGGTGGTGGCGGTGGTGGCACTACCACAGGCGGTGGTGGCGGTGGTGGTGGCACTACCACAGGCGGTGGTGGCGGTGGTGGTGGCACTACCACAGGCGGTGGTGGCGGTGGTGGTGGCACTACCACAGGCGGTGGTGGCGGTGGTGGTGGCACTACCACAGGCGGTGGTGGTGGTGGTGGTGGCACTACCACAGGCGGTGGTGGTGGTGGCGGTGGTGGCAGTACCACAGGCGGTGGTGGCGGTGGTGGTGGTGGTGGCGGTGTTACTACTATTGGTGGTGGCACTATCACGGGTGGTGGTAGTGGCGGTGGTGTTACTACTGGTGGTGGCGGTGGTGGCGGTGTTACTACTATTGGTGGCGGCACTATCACGGGTGGTGGTAGTGGCGGTGGTGTTACTACTGGTGGTGATGGTGGCGATTGATTAGGCTGAAGTTCTCGAGTTTCAACAGGAGGAAATGATTCTAAAGGATTTCTATATATAGGTGGATTGTTTTGTAAAGATGGATTCTGTGCAGGAAGGATAGTTTTAGATTCATCAAAGACTAATGATAGGTCACAGTCTGAAGTACTCCGGGAACTAGTAGTTGGAGAAAAAGAAATTTGTAATCGAAAAGATTCATCTACTGCTTGGCTCTCCTGTTTTCCAGCGGCACTAGATGCACTGCATTGCAGCACCACTTGGTATGGGTTTGAGCTATTTGTGGGAAGGCGGACAAAAGCTGGGGTTTCCAAAATACTTCTGCCTGTTATGGGAGGCTGAGCAGCAAAAGCTGTGGATGTTTCGGCTTGAACTTGCAATCTAGCAGGATCGGTTGCAACTTGGTTTGTTAGATCAGTTAGATTGAGTCCTTTAGTTAATTCACTGGTTTCATAAAAAGTTTTGAGATCGAAATCATATATGCCTGTAATTCTGTCTTTTTCGATGACTGCTAGTTGTCCTGCTCTTAATCCTTCTCGTTGCGAACCACTTTCGTTAAATACTTCTATGTTGCTATCTGTGAGTGCTCCTACGATCGTAGTATTTGTATCAGGAATGTAACGTACAAATAAGGCAGATCCTCGAATTCCGGCTCTAGCGTTGGGCGTTTTTACCCGAGTTTCACCACGTCCGGGCGGAATCAACAGTAACATCGTACCGTTATTCAGCCGAAAAGTACGGGTGTTGGGTAAGAACAAAAATACTGCTTGTTGTCCAATGCGGGCTAGTGAACCATCATTGAAGCGTAATTCTGCTAAAGATTCAGGGCCAGTAGCTAGGGAATCTCCGGGACTGACTCGATCGTATATTCTGGCAGCTCGTCCTCCTTGACTTTGTGGAATCAGCCGTACTAAATTGCGTATGCTTTCAATAACGGCTCTGGTTAAAGGCGTTTGGGCGCGTACTGCCTTGGGTAGTGAGAAGGCTGTAATGCCCCATAAAATTAGGCCCAAAAGCAGAATTAATTTTTGAGACATGGATCTACCTCAGCAAGAAAACCCGTACCATCGTAAATTGGAATAGCGGCTTTAACCCCATACTACAAAGATAAGGTCTTTAGGGTCTGGTTTGATTACACTTTTGGTTACATGGAATCAACCATTCAAGCGTCATTCATTTAGTAAGGTTTAGGTATTGATACTAATTTAATCTAAGTTTGTGGGTGATTTTAGGTTGAGAGTTAATCGCAAATCAGTATTTAGCTGTGAATTTTTTTACAGGAGTACCACTATTAGCAAGCTAAGACTTTTTTTCCAGCACTACTTAAAATCGCTGCGATCGCCAAGAAAGAATCTCTATTTCTGGTTTCTTTTAGTGTCTGGTGGTGTTGCTTGTTTGTCTTGGGAATGGAATGCTGCTGTTGCTACTCCTGTCTTTTTAGGGAAAAGAGAGAATTTAATTACTGACCTCTCTGGGCAAAGTTTACCTCATCAAGTTCCTAATTCACCGCCTATTTCTGAGGAAAAAACTTTTTTCACTTCGGTAAGTAAGTCCGCAGCAGATTTGCAAATACCAAGTTCAGGAGTAAAGCTTGATGGTGTGGTGACTCTGGAAAGTTTAGCAGTGGATGATGTTCAACCAAACCATCTGTCTGATTCTTCTGTTGCTCAAACGGAAACACCATTAGACCAAAATAATGTAGAGATCGATCCAGAATTAGGTAGGTTGCGGTTGCAGTTACAAAGGGTTCCTGCTAGGGAACGTCAGCCTGTTTTGTATTTGGTTCCGACCCTAAATTTTTCTCGGAGCAATAATCTTTTTTCTAGTATCGATCCGGTTACGGATTCGCTATTTTCTCCGGGATTGCTATTTTGGTCAACTCCAAAGATTGGTGCGAGGACTTGGTTAAGTTTGTCTTTGGATGGTAATTTGACTCGTTATTTTAGGGAGTCTCAGTTTGATTATAATTTGGTACGATTTAGAACTGGTGTTCGTCAGCAGTTAAATTCGCGGATGCTTGGTGAAGTTGGTTGGTATAATCAACAGCTGTTTCGGACTAATGGCGATCGCTTTTTGCAAGAAAACTTTTTCTATTTGTGGTTATCACGACGCGATTTCCTCAATCCTAAATTAGAGCTATATTCTTATTACAATGTGGCTCTGGATTTGGCTGAACCGGACGATCGCAGTCGGTTTACTCATTTTTTAACTATGTCTTTGGGTTACTATGTTCGTCCAACTTTTCAAGTCGGTATTGAATATCAATTTTTCCTCTCTGATTACACAAATGTCCAGCGTGTAGATTATTTTAATCGGTTTCTGGGTCGGATTACCTATAGCATAAATCGCCAGAACCAATTAGTTTTTAGGTTTGGCTTCAGTCTGGGCGATTCTACTGAGAATTTCTTGAATTACAATGATTGGTTATTTAATCTTACTTACAGTATCAATATTCCGATTTATTAAGATAGGAACACCAATCACTCCAGCTACCTGCGTAAAGTTTGCCTTGATTAATTCCCGCCATTTCTAATGAGAGTAGATTGACGCAAGCTGTTACGCCAGAACCACAATAAACCATAATTTCTTCGGCATTTTCTACCTCTGACCAACGACTTTTTTGTGCTTCTGGTGACTTGGCATTTCCTTGTTCATCTGTGACTTGTTGCCAAGGATAGTTTACAGCACCAGGAATATGTCCGGCGATCGGATCTATTGGTTCTTTTTCGCCTCGGTAACGTTCGCCTTCGCGGGAGTCAATTAACACAACTCCTGGTAAATCTTTACGAGTTTTTACTGTTTCAATATCGACAACCATTGGCGATCGCAAATTTACCACAAATTTCCCTGGCTTACCAATTGGTATCCCATCTGTCACGGGATAATTACCTGCTACCCAAGACTTCCATCCCCCATCTAACAAAGCTACTTTGTCATGTCCCAAATAACGCAATAACCACCATAAACGCGCCGCAAAACCAAACCGAGAATCATCATAAGCAACAACCAAAGTTTCCTGAGAATACACCCCCATAGCTGTTAATTTTTCAGCCAACTCTTCTATATTAGGTAAAGGATGTCTCCCCCCATGTTCTTTCACTGGTGAAGAAAGATCCTGGTTTAAATCCAGATAGAATGCACCAGGAATATGATTGGTTTGATACTGTCTACGTCCTAATTCTGGATCGGCTAAAGAAAAACGACAATCAACAATCACAATTTGTGGATCTTCTAGATGCTCGGATAGCCATTGAGGAGAAATAATCAAGGGAATGTCAGACATTGGCAATGGTTTTGCTAAATTTTACGATAAAATTGACAGATTAAAGTATATTTTGCTTCAGTAGAGTTGGCAAGCAGTACTCACAGCCTTAACAGGAAAGCTGGATTATGAAAAAGCGATCGTTTAACTCCTAAAGTCAAAGCTTAAGTTAAAATCTAAAATCAATCTGACAGATCTCAATCAACGGAGACTAGCAACTTGGTCGCTTCTAAAGATACACCAGCAAAAACAGAGCAACAGCCTTTCGTAACCGACCCGGCTGTACTAGAAAAAGTCATTATCAACAAACTCAATACTCGCATTTATCCGCGTGGAGAATTGGTACTGCCCTGCGTACCATCCATGTTAGATCATTACATGAAGCGACTGAGAACACTCTTTGAAACCTTTGGTAGACCCTTCTCAGAACCCGAATTAGATCAGTTGCGTCAGATTCTTCAGAAAAGACTAAATCAAGGATTTGAAGTTTCTCCCCACTCTAACGTCATCATTAAATATGAACCAGCCAAAGCGCCAGAAGTGGGTTTAACTTGCAACATTTCTACCGCCGTTTCTACAGTAGTAGACCAATATAAAAACTGGACAGAAACCAGAAAACCACCATTATTTGGTTCTCATCCAGATGCCAAAGTCATATCTGTGGTATCAGAAATGGATCAAGACCCTAGTACTACACCAATTTTAGATGTAGGAGCCGGAACAGGTCGCAACACATTACCACTAGGAAGAAAGGGTTATTTAGTTCACGCTGTAGAATTAACTCCCGCTTTTGTACAACAAATTCAAGCAGCTGTAGAAGCAGAAGGTTTACCAATAGTAGTTACTGAAGGCAACATTCTCGACCCAATGGTAAGAATGCGACCCGCACACTATAAATTAGCAATTGTTTCCGAAGTAATCTCCCATTTTCGTGATGCAGACCAACTACGACTTCTACTAGCCAAAATGAGTGATGTACTACGTTCTGGTGGTTTATTATTGTTTAACACTTTCCTGGCTATCGATGGTTATGAACCAGATCAAATAGCTAGAGAAATGGCTGAAATTGCTTGGTCATCTGTGTTTACGAGAGCAGATTTAGAATCAGCAATGGAAGGTTTACCATTGGAAATAATTTCCGACGAACCAGTTTTTGAATTTGAAAAAGAACATTTACCAGAAGAAGCTTGGCCTCCCACAGGTTGGTTTATTAATTGGTCAACTGGTAGAGACCTTTTCCCCGTACCTAATGGTAGACCACCAATGGAATTACGCTGGTTACTTTGCAAACGGGTTTAAATAATTAAGTTATAGTTGTAGGGTGCGTTAACGCAGTGTAACGCACCAATAATTTTTTATATAAGACTGATTTTTTTTAGAGGTTGCGATCGCTCTTTTCAACCATTCCCCAAACTCAAAATACCTGATAACATATCCACCACCAACCGCCGACTTTTCAACCATTGCCGACCAATTAAAATTTCGGGAACTCCATTCCCCACATGAACCGGAATATCAAATTCTTCTCCATCTATCCGAATTTTTCCCCCATAGATCTCAAACTCAAAATCTCCTTGTGCTGTTCCCATTATTTGTTGCTCTACAAAAATCCAATCAAGACCATCTAAATCTTGATAGTTGATTGCTACCCAACCAGAAAATCCTGTATCCAGTAACGCTTCAACTGGTAACTCTAATCCTTCCCCAGTAATCAACTCAATTTCAAAAAACAACTCATCACTCTCACCAAATCTTCCCTGAGTCATATCGTGCCACAAACCCCTGTTTCATTAATACGAAAAAGGTGTAACTTACGATGAGGATATTTCTCAAGAGCCATTTTTGTTGCCACCATGTCATTTTTATCGATAAAATAATCTCCACTCTCAGGTTCAACAGCAATATACCAGTTGTAATGAGTTTTAATTAACTCTGGTTGCACTCGTTTAAAAATTACTTCGCAACGCTGACGGAAGGCTTTGCTTTCAGCTTGCCATTGCGCTTTTCTTTCCTCAGACCATTGGATTTCTGGGAAAATTCTACCTCGCCGTACTACCCGATTAGATTTAGTTTCAGCCATTGTCTTTCCTGCAAAAAATTATTAGCTTAATTATAAAACCACCCGATTTAGAGAATCAGGTGGCTGAGGTAAATTATCCATCAATTAAATGAAACTTTGTAAACGTTGAATTAGTTGTTCTGGCTGAAGCACTCCTTCAATTCTGTCTACAGGTTCGGCATTTTTAAACAGAATTAAAGTTGGCAAAGCGTAAATTTGATATTGCGATGCTAACTTAGGATACTTCTCGGAATCAATTTTTACAATTCTTAATCGATCGCTCAACAGAGCATTCACCTGTTCTAAAATATTTGCCATCAATTTACAAGGGCCACACCACTCAGCATAAAAATCCACCAACACAGGCAAATTCGATTGACTTAACAAATCTTCAAAACTTGCGAACTCTTGTTTTGTAGCCATATAAGAAAACCACTTTTTGCACAACTATAAATACATCCTAATTCTTTATTTTAGAAATTCTGTCCAATTAGGGTACGAATCAACCTAAGATAGTTAGCGCAGTGTTTTTACTTACAGTTGCATTTAGACAGCAAGAAGGAACTTTTCATGGAACAATTGCCAGAGAATCTTCAGCGTTTACGTGGACAAGTTGCCATTGTTACTGGCGCATCACGGGGAATTGGTCGCGCCATAGCTTTAGCTTTAGCCACAGAAGGCGCAAACGTAGTAGTAAACTACACCAGTTCCAGTAGCGCAGCTGAAGAAGTGGTAGCCAAAATTAACAGCTTGGGGTGTGAAGCAATAGCTTTGCAAGCAGACGTTTCTCAAGCTGAACAAGTAGACAGTCTCCTAAATTCTGTTACGGAAAAATGGGGTCGAGTTGATATTTTGGTCAATAATGCCGGAATTACCCGCGACACGCTTTTATTACGCATGAAACCTGAAGATTGGCAAGCAGTAATTGACCTGAATTTAACAGGCGTTTTCCTCTGTACTCGTGCTGTTAGCAAAATAATGTTAAAACAACGTTCTGGTCGAATTATTAATATTACTTCTGTAGCCGGACAAATGGGTAATCCCGGTCAAGCAAATTACAGTGCTGCTAAAGCTGGCGTAATTGGTTTTACAAAAACAATTGCTAAAGAATTTTCCAGTCGAGGAATTACAGTAAATGCTGTGGCACCAGGATTTATTGAAACTGATATGACCAGCGATTTAAAATCTGAAGAAATCCTCAAATTTATTCCTTTAGGACGTTACGGAAAACCCGAAGAAGTTGCTGGTATGGTGCGGTTTTTAGCTGCCGATTCTGCTGCCGCTTATATCACGGGACAGGTGTTTAATGTGGATGGTGGGATGGTAATGGCGTAACTATTTTTAGATTTTAAATTTTAAAACTTCAAATCTTGGAGCAGGGGAGGTAGAACCTCCCAGATAGCGTTCCCAGGTTGAACCTGGGAACGAAAAGGGTACATTTAAGATTCACTGGCGATGGATTTCAGACGACAACCAATGTTGAATATGCTGGCACCACATTCCAGACGTATCTCTGCTTTGGTTTCTAAGTTCTTTGCACTACAGCTAACGTAGCCATTATTATCAGTGTCCCTCATCATACATTCGATGGGTTGAGCATTGGCAAGTTTAGACCACTTATTTAGCCCCATAGTTGACACCATGTTGACCCAATAGAAGTTTAAGGTAAATATGCCAATAGCAAAGATAGCCAAAAGTGTACCGATGATGCCAGCTTTCAGTTTCCAATTATTTAAAAATCCGCTTGTTGTAGCTGGAACTACTTTTTTTGCAGGAGGAGTTGTAACGGTAGGAGTTACAACGGTTGGGGATTGATTTGTTGTTTGTTCTGGTTGAGTTTCAGACATGGGAGCTTTCCTAATCCATTAACTCATAAACTTTACAGCAACCGTTAGAGGGAAGGTAGCCACAAGTAAACTGTAACATCTTCCCTTCTGAGCTTCACTTTAGTAACGATCGGGAGCAAAAATTTCTTTCTTTAGGATGAATTTAGATGATGCTGGTATGAACTGCTTAGAGGGTAAGTGACAAATACACCGTCAGGAGTTTGTGAAGTTAAGAGAGGTGAGTTGGTGTAGCCAGTGTGAATTATTTTAGCTGATAAAGATAGGTGAATGCTCCTGGTTGCTCGAAGTAAGTAATTTTTTGACCGATGCGATCGAGCCGAGGTTCAACTATCTCTGCTCTTTTATCTTTTAAGCCAATTCCAGAGAACAAAAACCACACTCTCGGTTGATTTTGTAGTTGATTAAATTGCTTCTGAAAGTTTGACCAAACTTGGTCAGATATTTCTTCTTTTTTCAAAAAGTCATTATAACCAAGCACATATTGAGACTTAGAATAACCATATTTTCCTGCGTAATATTCTAACTGTGCTGAAGCTCCTCCACCATCACCAAACAGTACATCGTTAGGTTGTTGATGCGCTTTGATATAGGCAATTACCGGACGAAGTTCATATTTAGTTTCTGGCTGAAATAAGTATTTTCCAGCTTGAAATGAAGCAGGTAAAATCAGGGAGCAACTAATAATTACTCCGAGAATTCCTACATAATTTCGTCGTTTTGTTTGGTTAAATTTGGCAATATTAAGTTGAGACAAAAGAAAAGCTGCACCTTCAGCAATAATTAAAATAAAATATGGAGTCAAAAACAGAATTAAGCGTGTCCGAAAGGGATATTTATGCAAATAAGTAGCAGTCAATGTCGCCAAAATAGGAGAAATTAAAATTAATAAGTTAATTCGGTTGCTTCTATATAAAGTAATGCCACCGATGATAAAAGCCAGGATAGCAATTCCATCGGCTACACCAACGAAACCTAATGGTTTATGAAAGAATCTGCCTATAGAGTCTAGCAACCAAAGAATATCAAAAATACTTTTGGGATATTCTGGACTCCAAGCCGATTGGAGCGATTCATTTTTTATCGATTTTGAGATGATGAAGAGGTAGTAAAGTGCAAAACCAATTAACCAAATTAAATAAGCAGGTAAGCGATTAATTACGATCGCTTTTCGTTTTTGAGGAGAACTAGTAATCAAGCAAGCTAATTCAACTCCTCCTAATGGGAAAATAGCAGTATGAGAAAACCACATTGCAACTATTCCCAGGAATCCTAATAAGAAGACTTTGCTTTTTTTCAGGATGCGATCGCGCAACGGAATCAACAGTAAACAGAGCAATAATCCTACCATAATGTCGCTAGAATATTGCTTGACTTCGGTGGCATAATAAAGGGGATATTTTAAACAACTAAATAAAATTAAACTAATGGGTAGAGCGATCGCCGATACAGTCCATTTTCCTATTTGATAAAGTGCCAATAAAGAAACAATTCCGGCAATTAAAGGAAATAATCGCAGTGAATATTCATTGTTACCAAATAACTGTACAGCCAGTTTTTCTATCCATAAAAATCCTGGGGGTGCTGCTTGATCGTAATCCAAAGGTTGCAGTAATTCTAAGTAAGAGCGATCGACGATATTTAGAGCGATATATGCTTCATCTCCCCATAAAGAACGATTGCTGATGTACTGCGCCAAACGGATAATGATGCCGAATGCGATCGCTAGAAAAGCTAACTGATTAATAAATTTGTTGGTTTTTTGTTGCACCTTGCTTGTATCTGCGTAACTTTCAGGTAAAGTAGCCACTATTTTCAATTGTCCATCAAAAATAAAAATTAATAGAAGACATTATCTCACAAATTGGCTTGCCCATATCACCATAAGTACGGGAGAGTCAAGAATTTAGCTTTTATCTCTTATTTTTATAGCTAAGAATTCATCAGTCGTTGTACTTGGATTTGTACATCTGGAAAAGCAAGAGGAGAGACAAACCCAGTTTTAAAAGTTTGTTCGGTAGTGTAGCGCCCATTTTCTAAATCTCGAAAAACTTTAAGTTCCCTATCCTGAAGATTTACTACCCAATATTCAGCAATACCCGCTTCGCCATAAACTGCTTTTTTCTCGTTTAAATCTTTGTCAAGAGTAGTGTTGGAAAACTCAATCAGCCAAAAAATGTCATTGGGATAGGGATGGTGTTCTAGATAAACTGCTCCCAATGGTTTTACAATTGCTAAATCTGGAATCGGTTCCGAGTCATTGGGTAAAGTGATGGGGTGCGCTTCACGAATTTTGACTCGATTTCCTAGCAATACCCGTAAGTAATCGCCAACTTCGCTATTGTAGTAAGCGTGAAGTTCTCGTTCTGGTGGCATAACTACAATATCTCCCCGTAATAACTCAACAGGCTGATCGTCAAATAGCCCTGCATCGATCGCCCGATGATACCTTTCAATTGTCCATTTGTAAGTAGCGATCATAGTAATCAAATCTGAGAACGCCCAAAGGCAAGGGTGATTTAATATTTTTAGTATGGCAAATTTGCGAGCGAATTCGTATCTTACAAGTATGACAACTACGACAATTCTGGCATATTTCTTAATCATTTGCTATTTCGCGATCGAGCGTTTGTTAAGAAAAGGAAAAAACGCTCTCAGCCTTCAATAGGAATGCTATGGCGTGTTTACCGGATTCAAGCAGAGGAAGAAATGTTAGAAACTGCATTCAAAGAGCAATACAAAGTCTACCAAGAGAAAACTTGGAAGCTGATTCCATTTATCTATTAACGCAAGTTGCTAGTTATAACTGTAGATTTTTCTTAGCCCCCCTTATCAAGGGGGGTTGGGGGGATCTAAACTTGGAAACACAGCGTTAGATCCCCCCTAGCCCCCCTTGCAGAAGGGGGGAACAAGAAAAAATTAATAACTAGCAACTTGCATTATTAGTATTGCAGTCAGCCACCCAACAGAAGAATAATTTAGCAATGATAAAAACATTTCAAGCTTGGTTAAAGGGAAATCATTTACAGTGGATTGGTGAGAAACCTGAGTTTGGCGATCGCACTATCCAAATACAGATTACACTGATAGAAAATGAGAATGTCTAATTGTCCACGTTGTCATCAACCAATTAAACCCCAAGCAATTACTTGTCCATATTGCCGTTTAGAGTTAAAAGCTCACGGTCATCCAGGTATTCCTTTACACCGTGCCACCGGGGAAGCGCCATTATGCGATACTTGTGTTTATCATGCAGATGATACTTGTAATTATCCCCAACGACCTCATGCTAGAGAATGTACGCTTTACCAAGATATTAATATACCAAAGATAGAAGTTAAACCGCAACCTAATCAATCATTTAAGTTTTGGTTTAAGCGTAATTTACTTTGGATTCTCTTGCTAATTTTATTGTTTATTAGTTTTTTAATAACCCTTTTGCGGTAGCATTCACACTAAAACAAACTGGCAGTGGCAGAACTTTTTAACCCCGATGCTTCTGGCAGAGTTGGTAAATTTTCTTCACTTATCTCTTTATGTTGGAAAACTGCCAAATCAAACCAGAAAGTTGTGCCTACCCCAACTTCGCTGACTAAGTGAACTGTGGTGTGATGTTTTTCGATAATGTTGCGAACAATGGAAAGTCCTAATCCTGTTCCTTCTAGGGTATGTACGCGATTTTCGACTCGGAAGAACCGCTCAAAAATTGCTTCTTGATCTTCTGGTGCAATGCCAATTCCGGTATCAGAAACCTCAATTCTTACCTGAGGTGTTTGGGTTTGGGTATGGGAGTTTTCTTCTGGGTTTAAAAGATAAGCACGAACGGTTACTTTACCACCAGAAGGAGTGAATTTTAGGGCATTACCTATTAAGTTAGCAAACACTTGTAATAGTAAATCGTAGTGTCCTAAAACTTGTGGTAAATCAGGCTCAACTTCCTGAATTAACTCAATACCTTTATCTTTAGCGTTGAGTTGGTAAGTTCTGAGGGTTTGTTCAATTGGTTGGGCAATATCTAAGGCTTCAAAATGATAGATACGGCAGGATGATTCTAACCGAGTTAATTCTAAAACATCATTGACTAGACGAGTTAGGCGATCGGTCTCGCTATTCGCTGTCTCTAAAAATTCCTTACGCTGTTCTTCGTTTAAATCTTCGCCGTATTCGTGCAAAGTTTCAATGAAAGATTTAATATTAAATAAAGGCGTTCTCAACTCATGGGAAACATTACTAATAAAATAACTTTTCGCCTCATTGAGTTCCGCTTCGCGAGTAATATCTTGCACCGTCATCGCAATGCCCTTGACACTTTCCCGATATTGGTCGAGAACAGTAGTTAATAAAATCCTAACCGTGCGATTTGTCGGTTGAGTTAATGTCACCCGAAATTCTGCACCTTCTTTATCACTTTCGTCTTTTGCCATTTGATAAAGTGGTCGAGTTAATTCAGTGGTGACTTCTTGGGGTAGGTGATACAAAACATTTTCACCCACTACATTAGCAACTTCCCAACCAAAAATTCGTTTAGCAGTGGGATTAACTAAAATTATTTGTAAATTAGTATCAAGTAAAACCGCACCATCAGCAATTGTGGAAACCAAAGTTTCTAATTTCGCTTTTTCTGCGGTCAACTCTTCGATATTTTGTTCTTCATAACTTTCTAACCTTTCTGCCATTTCGTTGAAGCTGGAAATTAACTCGCCTAATTCTCCTCCCAATGGCAAATTAATCCGCTGCCTGAAGTTTCCCGCAGCGATATTTTTTACCCCTACTACTAATTCTTTAATTGGTTGAGTAATTGTTAAGGCATTAATCACGCCACCGAGAATTACCATTACCCAGATTGATACGAAAACTGCGATCGTCACATCTCTAGTTAAATGAGATGATGTAACTACAGTCGGATTCGGATTAATCCCAATTGCCAAAACTCCCAAATATTTGCCACCCTGAGTTAAAGGCACAAACACATCAGTAACTTCCCCGTTTGGAGTGCGATGCTGACGAATCATTGGCAACTCAGAATTGCTGGCATAATCTGGAGGCAGTTGTATCCGACGTTCGATAGTTAACGAGTTTTGGACTTCCGACTGCCAAAAAGGAAGACCAAAAAAGATTTTCCCATCTTTATCCGCATAAAGCATATAGCGGACGCTAGAAGTATTGTCGAAGAAACGTTCGGAAAAACGTGCGACTTCCGTCAGATTATTTTCGGCAATTAGGGGAGAGACATTAGTTGCCAAGAGGATTCCCAAGTCCCGACCAAAACGGGTATCGTTGAGACGAGCATCCTCTTGGATGGTATTAACTGCCCAAAAAGTCAGTCCACTCATCAGCAAAGAGACTATCAAGGTAGCAGCTGCCATTAACCTTGTTTGCAGTGTAAACTCTGACCACCAATGGGCGATAGCTTCGCGAATTGTTTTCAGGAGGACCAGCATCTTGAGAAAGCATGGAGGACAACAAAGGGTTTGGCAATGAGACAAACTTCATCGCTATTCATACTTTAAAGGCTATTTGCGAAAAAGGTTAGACGATCGCTTTGTCACCGATATCCCGTCGATAGTATGCGCCTGCAAATTGGATTTTATCGACAGCAGTGTAAGCTAGAGCTTTGGCAGTACTTATATCTTCGCCTATAGCAGTAACTCCTAAAACTCTACCTCCATCGGTGACTAAAGTATGCTCGAATTTAGTCCCTGCATGAAATACTACTGCGCCAGTTGACTCAGCTTGAGAAATGCCTGTAATTTCTTTACCTTTGGGGTAATCTCCGGGATACCCAGAGGAAGACATGACTACACAAACACAAGCGCCTGATTTCCAGCGAATGGTCGGCATTTCGCCAAGTCGCTGTTCCACACAAGCTAAAATTAATTCTTCTAGGGGAGTTTCCAGCAAAGGTAACACAGCTTGGGTTTCTGGGTCGCCGAAACGACAGTTAAATTCTAGGACTTTTAATTCGCCTTGGGGGGAAATCATTAGTCCGGCGTAGAGTACGCCGCGATAGTCGATGTGGCGTTTTTTTAGGGTGGCGATCGCTCTTTGCAGCACTTCTCGTTCTATCCTTTCCATAAGGGAAGGTGTCACCAAAGGCGCAGGCGCATAAGCACCCATTCCCCCAGTATTCGGCCCTGTATCTCCCTCACCAATCCGTTTATGATCTTGAGCAGGGATTAAAGGGCGAATTGTCACCCCATCCGTCAAAGCTAAAACGGAAGCTTCCTCACCAATTAAACATTCTTCAATTACTACGGTGACTGGGGACTGGGGACTGGGGATTGGGGACTGGGTTATGCTTTTGCCAATTTCTTGTTTAAAGATAGTGGTAATTGCTGTTTGTGCTTCTTCTACTGTTTGCGCGACTATTACGCCTTTTCCCGCTGCTAATCCATCTGCTTTTACCACAATCGGTGCGCCTTGTTGGGTGACGTAAGCTTTCGCCGCTTCTGCATCGGTGAAAGTTGCAGACTTCGCTGTTGGAATTCCCGCTTCTGCCATTAAAGCTTTTGCCCAAGCTTTGGAAGCTTCGATTTGAGCACCTGCTTTGCTAGGGCCAAAAACTGGGATATTTTGAAATTCTAAAACATCAGTAATTCCCAAAGCTAGGGGAACTTCGGGGCCAACAACGACTAAAGAAATGTTATTTTTTTGAGCAAAATTGCCAATTCCGGCAAAGTCATCGACGGATAAGGGGACATTTTGGCATTTTTCCATTATCGCTGTTCCGCCATTACCAGGAGCTACGAATACTTGTTCTACTTGAGAAGATTGTAAGAGTTTCCAAGCTAGGGCGTGTTCTCTTCCGCCATTACCAATTACTAATATTTTCACTTTGTCCTCACACTTATAAAGATAGATGCTAATTTCACAGTTTATGGGCGGGTAATAGTATAGACGATTTTGGATTTGGGGTTAAAGAATTACCCCCCTGGAGTTATAGTTGGGGGGGAAGTGCGATCGTATCCATTGAATTCTCTTAATTATTTTCCGACAAGGTATCAGCCGCAAAATTTCTCGCTGCTGTCCTCACCAATTCCAAATCCAAGTTTAATCTTTCCGCAATTTGTTCAATACTTAACCCTAATTCCAACAACAAAGGTACTGTTTCCAATTTCCCTTCTAATTTCCCTTCTTGTTTACCTTCCAATTTCCCTTCTTGTCTACCTTCCTGTCTACCTTCCTGTTTACCTTCCGCTTTTGCTTCTTGATAAAATCTGGTTTGTTTCAAGTCACTTAAACTGAACATAGCTTCTATCTCCTCGCGACTTAGGTTGGTAAATTTATAAATCAATACTGACTCTATTAATTCTATAACTTTCCGCCTGGTTGTTTCATCTGCCAACTGTCTCTGCGCTAGTTCTAAGAGTCGCCTAGTACGTTCAACTGCTGACTCTGAATTTTCTACCACTAGCTGCACCATACCAATTGGTAATGATGGTTCAGTTCTATCGATCAATTCATCTAAATATACAACAATTACTTGTTGATTTTGGACTAGTCCTTGGTAGTGAATTGGGATTCCTGGATCTAAATCCCGATTAGCAAATATAGCAACTGCACACCAATTATTTCTAGGTCGATATTGTCCTAAGTAGACAAAAATTTCGGTAAAGAACCGCCAATAAAAATCTGATCTTGGTTGAAACTGGACTTCGACAAAGTAAATAGGTTGCTCTGGCGAATTTTCATGAGGTATAAATAATCCATCTAATCGACGTGCCAGTTCTTTGACTTCTTGAGAAGAGAAGCTATAATTGTTAGCTAAGGATGGAGGTCGATCGATCAATTCAAATAATAAACTGGGGAAAGTTTGAAACATTTGATAAAAGATTGTGTCGGTTCTCACAAGGCAAATGAAATTTTTTACTTTCTGCTGATTATACCATTGTTTGAATAAATTTCGTTTTGATATTAAAGTTGAATTAGAGAGGGTAATGATGAGTATGTCAATATTAGAGAAATTAGCGAAACAGCCTTTAGAGGAAAAGTTGGTAACTTTAAATAGCATTACTTGGGAACAGTTTAAAGCAATTGAAACCCAATTGAAAAATAATCGGGGAGTCAGATTAACTTATTTATTAGGAGTGATGGAAATTATGTCTCCCATTGGAGAGGAACATGAATATATTAAAAGCACTTTCGGACTTCTTTTAGAAGCATACATGAGAGAAAAGGGAATGCGATTTTATGTTCGTGGTGGATTTACTCTTGAAGAACCAGGTTATGCTTCTGGTACGCCCGATGAATCTTATTATATTGGCAATAATAAAGAAATTCCAGATATTGCGATCGAAATTATCGTCACTAGTGGCACAATTAACCGTAAAGAATTGTACCAATCTAAAAAAGTCCCGGAAGTTTGGTTTTGGAAATCCAACCAAATCAAAGTTTTTCGTTTAAACGAATCAGGCGAATACGAAGAAGTCAGCAAAAGCCAATTTTTCCCCGATTTGGATTTCAGCTTATTGCTTCGTTATTTAGCACATCCAGATCAATACGATGCCATCAACGAATTCATCCAATCTATTCGTAACTAATAACTAAATTACCCAACCGAAATCCATCTGTGTTTATCTGTGTTTATCTGTGGTTAAAAAAGCCAAAACTCCCAACTCCCAACCCAAATATTAATCAACAACATCTGCGTTTATCTGCGTGCATCTGCGGTTAAATAAAAATCCTATTCAACCTTTTGCTGATTATACCGTTCCTTAAAAACTCTTTGCTGGATTTTATGCTGAACAATTGGCAAGGGATAACCTAATTTTTCTCGTTGGGAATCTGAGATTTCGCCAGTAATTAGTTGTTTGGTGGGGAGCGATCGCAATTCCACCACCCACTTTCTGATATACTCCCCATTAGAATCGAATTTCTCTGCCTGAGAAGCGGGATTAAAAATTCGCAAAGGTTTTGGGTCCATTCCACTAGAAGCACTCCATTGCCAACCGCCATTATTAGCAGAAAGATCCCAATCATATAGGTTTTGGGTAAAATATTTCTCTCCCATTTTTGGGTTAATTATTAAATCTTTTGTCAGAAAACTTGCAACAATCATTCGACAACGGTTGTGCATCCAACCAGTTGATTTTAATTGTCTCATCGCTGCATCAATAATTGGATAACCTGTTCTTCCTTCGCACCAAGCTTGAAAATGTTCTAAGTTATTGTCGTAAGGAAAGCTTTTAAAAACATGGCGATAAGCGCCTTCTGCAAGTTCGGGAAAGTGATACATTGCGTGTTGATAAAACTCGCGCCAAGCTAATTCTTGTTGCCAAGTTTTCACATTTTCTTGTGCTTCGTCGCTGCTACTTCCCGCTATGGCGTTAATCGTAGCATCCCAAACTGTACGAATCCCAATTGCGCCAAATTTTAACGCTGCACTCAGTCGAGATGTACCATCAATCGCCGGAAAATTACGCTTTTCTCTATAGTTAAAAATCGCTTCATTACAAAACTCTTCTAACCTTTCCTGGGCGGCGGTTTCTCCAGGTGCTAACATTAATTCTTTATCCCAAATAAAGCCTAAATCTTTCGCGGTTGGTAAGGGAATGGCACCTGCTTGATTGATTGCTTCTTGTTGTTGTGCGGTTAAGGTTTCTCGGTTTTGAAATGTGTCAACTGGCTCGGTTTTTGGTTTGCTAATCCAGTTTTTCCAAAAGGGTGTGTAAACTGTGTAGGGTTGTTTAGCACCTGTTGCTATTTCGCCTGGATAATGCAATAATTGATCCCAGAATGTTTGAATGGGGATTCCTTGGTCTTTTAGGGTTTGGGTAAGGTGGCGATCGCGCTCTCTAGCATAAGGTTCTACATCTAAATTCCAAAATACAGCCTTCGCATTTAAAGCAGTTGCTAACTTAGGAATCTCTTTAATTGGTTGACCTTTTAAAATAATTAATTGGCTTCCTGATTGCAGATAATTTTGTTGTAATTCCTGCAAACAACCAATCATATAAGTAACTCTGACTGCGGCAATATCCTCACTTTCTAAAATATTTGAATCGAGGCAAAAAACACCGATAACTTTCGGGCTTTGTTGGTTCGCTGCTGCTAATCCTATATTATCGGAAATGCGTAAGTCTCGACGGTGCCAGAAGAGAATTGGGTTAGTCATATTAGATTTTTTTACGCAGATGAATGCAAATGTTGTTTATTTAGGTTTGGGTGGGGATGCAATAAGTTTAGTTTTTAACCACAGATGAACACAGATGAACACAGATAATATAGTTAAATTTTGGTTTGTTTTTGTCCATCTGTGGTTAGATAAATAACGAAATTATTTGAGAAAAGGACGTGCCATAAAGAAGCTAGTTACAGATTTTGCGTCTACTGGTTCGCCGGATAAAATTGCTTTCTCCAATTCTTCGGGAGTGAGGAAAACTGTTTCCATATCTTCGTCCTCATCTTGTTCTGGAGGCTTTTCTAAAGGTTGCAAATCTTGAGCGAGAAAAGCGTAAATTATTTCATCAGAATAGCCGGGGGCGAGGAAAAATTCGCCTAACTTTTGCCATTTATTGGCACGATAACCTGTCTCTTCTTCAATCTCTCGCTGAATCGTAGAAAATGGATCTTCATTAATTTCTATAGTTCCAGCGGGAAACTCTAATAAACGTCCTTGGGCAGCAAAACGATATTGACGTAATAATATTAATTTACCTTCAGGAGTTACGGGAACAGCTAAAGCACCACCAGGATGACGAATACATTCCCAGTCGCCTTCTACTTTGTTAGGAAGACGTAACCTAGTTACTTCAAAATTGAATTTTCGACCTTGATAAAACAGGCGTTGTTTAATAATTTCTGGCGGTTCTTTACCTAATGGCATAGTTAATTTCAGATTTTAGTCACACCTGAACAGTCTACCTCTTGCACGAGTTGCTCGATCGCTTTTCCCGATACAGGTTCTCTCCAATTTGGCGCAATTTCTGCCAAAGGTACCAAAACAAACGCCCTTTCTCTCATACAGGGATGAGGTAACGTCAGCTTAGGAGTCTCTAAAATTAGATTATCGAACAATAATAAATCTAAATCTAAAATTCTTGGCCCCCAGCGTTCTTGACGCACCCGACCAAATCTAGCTTCAATGGCTAATAGCCTGTATAGCAACTCCTGCGGACTCATCTCTACCTTGAGCAAAGCGCACCCATTCAGGTAATCTGGTTGTGGTGGCCCAACAGCTTTAGTATGATACCAGCTAGACTGAAGCTCTAACCTAATTCCAGGGGTTTGGTCAAGAATTTTCAGGCTAGATTCCAGAATAGCGCGAGAGTCACCCAGATTACTGCCTAGAGCGATCGCACTTTGCCCCCATTTTCCCATACACCAAAATTCCCCAATTCGATTATCATAAATTAATTCTTTAGAATGAGCCTTTTAGCGAACCAAGAAGCGTTAATTAATAATAAGGCGATTTCCGGCGCTAAATGACTAAACCTACGTACTTTGCTAATTTCTCTTAATAAATAGCTGTACTTTGTAGGTTAAAAATGTTCCCATAGTAGTAAAAATAGTTTGCGAAGCTTGCCAGCTTCCCTATCAAGCCGGAACGCTTCCTAGCTAATATAACAAGGTTGCAATAGTTGAGATTAAAAACATGGAAACCAAGGAAACGCAACAAACAACCCCCACTGTAGAAGTTACCGTCGATCAAGGTGGCCCGATCATCACCAATACACCTGGTAGCACATCTACCAGTCCAGTGCAAGAGTATTGGGATATTTTCGTCTCCTATTTGGCTAAATTACCAGATTATCTGGGTGACTTCTTCAGCACCTACCAAAAGCCCTTAATTACCCTCGGTTTGATTGTAGGCGCTTTTGTCACCGTCAAAGTCACTCTAGCCGTACTTGATGCACTGGATGATATTCCTCTACTCTCGCCTTTCTTTGAATTGGTGGGTATTGGTTACTCCGGTTGGTTTGTATACCGCTATTTACTCCGCGCCTCAAATCGTAAGGAGTTGGTTGACGAAATCAATGGCTTAAAAAATCAAGTAGTCGGCGGAAATAAAACACCAAAACTCTAATTAGGAATTAACCGCTTTTAGAGTTTTCTTAAATCCAAAACCAAAACGTCCGGGAGTTCTCGGACGTTTTAGTTTTACAGAAATTAACCATGTAGACGAGAACGGATGAGGTTACTCTAATCCCACCCCAGTTTTTGCTGAATTTTCTAACTGTTCTTTGCTCAAACTACTAACTTTTTGTTCAGAAAGAAGGCTGTGAATACTATCGAGTTGCTTATTGATTTTATCGATATCTCTATAAGCATTTCTTTCACTTAATAGAGATACTACGTATTGATTAAAACTGACTTCTTCTCGTTCAGCATTTTCTACTAACTGTTGATGTAAAGAGCGTGGCATTCGGAGTAAAACCCTTCCACTGTACTGATTTTCTGTCGATGGCAAAGGAATATCATTACCCTGTTCGTAGACAGCTTCAATCCACAACTCACGGGCTTCTTCAATGTTGGACATTGCCTCATCAACTGTTTCCCCCTGAGTCATGCAACCAGGTAAGTCTTTAATCTCTATTACATATCCCACTTCTGGATCCGAATCGGGGTAAAGGGTAATAGGATATTTAAGACTTAGGTAAAATTCTAATGATTCCCGCTCAGTTTTCTTCTTCTTCGGCATTCAAATCCTTTTACGATATTATATATAGTATCATATACCAGCAAAAAAACTTGAATTGTTAGTTCTCCTTTACACAGCACTTGGCAAGATTGGGAAAATGAGCCTTTGGAGAGAACACTTCTCAGCAGTTCGATCGCAAATTAGTAGATAAAGAAAAATAGCCAGGAAAAATTTAAAATGAATGCCACAGAAACAACAGGGAAATTACCCGAACTTCCCGAAATGATGACAGAAATGGGTAAACTGGCAGCGCAAGCTGGAGAAGTGATGGCAAAGGCAGCATCAGAATTTATGACCATCGCCGCTTATAATGCCGATAAAACCGGAAAAGCTGCTATGGAAACAGCGACTATTCTCAGTGAAGTAGCAGGGAAACAAGGCTATGAGTTGATTGAAAAGAGTACCCAAACTGCTGGGGAAGCGGTTGCTGCTGTTTCGGATAACTGGTTAGTTAAAAATGTCAGTGGCTTTTTGAAGTTGGATTGGATCTTTGCTGGGGTGGATCGAGTTGACTTGGAAAAAGCAGCAGCAGCTGTGAAAAAATTGCAAGGGGAACATCCAGAAGAATCGCCTAGAGAAATCGCTCATCGGATTATAGTCGAAAAATCTACTTATGCTGGTGGTGTTGGTTTGGTTAGCAGTTTTGTCCCAGGAATAGCTTTGGCTTTGTTGGCGATCGATCTAGTCGCCACTACTAGACTACAATCCGAAATGATCCTGCAAATTGCCGCTGCTTATGGCTTAAACTTACAAGAACCCGCACGTAGGGGAGAAGTATTGGCAATTTTTGGCTTGGCGATGGGTGGTAGTAACGCTGTGCGATTGGGTTTAGGTACTTTGCGAAATGTGCCGATCGTGGGAGCAGCCATTGGTGCTGGTACGAATACGGCTATGTTATACTCCTTGGGGTTAGCAGCTTGTCAGTTTTACGAAACTAAGCTTAAATCAGCAAACTAACAGTAAATTCTCAATTAGTTTAATCGCTCCTTAGCTTTTAGAGTTGAGGATTGTTTGCGATCGCGATCGCATCTTGCAACTTGGTGAAATCACAGAGTAATTTACAAGAATTTTCCATATTGGAAACGATCGTATGTTGAAAAACGGCATCCAGATGAGAAAAGAATCATGAAAATTAAATTAACTATAAAATGGCTACTGGAAATAATAGCCTTACAATTTTTAGCCTTAAGCGCAGGTTGGTTACTTTTACTGTATTTTGTTAAATCCAATTGGTGAAGAGAAATTGAAATTGCCCAAATAGCTACCACTTGAAAGATACAAAGGCTATCCTAAGAAGCAACTCCTTTTACTAAAGCAACAATGACTCATAAATTTAACTTGTCCTTGTGTCTGTTAACGAGTGCAATTTGGGCTAGTACTAGTATCCCCGTTGTTTTTTCCCAAACTCCCCCAGCGACTACTCAACAAGTTCCAGTCACTATCCCTCTTCCCGCACCAAGTTATAACAATGCGGCTTTGATTGCACAAGATTTGCCAACCGGGTTTAAAGAAATTCCCCCAGAATTAGCAAAAACAATTCAGACTCAATTTGAAATTCTCAGCACTCAATTGTCAAAAGCCGGAATGAAGCCGGAAAAGTACTTTGCATTTGTAGACGAAAAGACTTTGCAAATAGTTGTTGGTTTTACTGGTTTAATCTCGAATCCGTCAGATCAGGCAAATTTTGATTCGACTGTCAAACAACTGCAACAGCCAGAGTATCAGAAACAAATGATCGATGACATTAAGAAAAATATCAAGCCAGATCAAGCATTGAAAATTCTCGAATATGGTATGGTTCCTACTGTAAATAATAGTATTGCTGATACTTCTTCGGGAATGACTGTGGGAATTGATATGCAGGGGCAACTTTTACAGTTAGATTTAGCCGCTTTTCGGCGCAGTAATGTGGGAGCTTTTACTGCTATTATGTACCGCAAGGGCGATCGACCAACTGTAAATTTAGATGATATTGCTCGTAAGTTAGATACTCGCATTGTGCAAACAGCGACGGGAACAATTCCTACTGGTACAACTAATACTCCAATGGCTCCTTCGGGAACAACTCAAATGAAATAATGGTCAATAAAAATAGGTTTATGGCGATCGATACCTATGCCATAAACCTATTTTTCCTATTTTTATTACCAAAAACCGAGAAGATTATGTCCTCAATTTACTATCGTTTTATTCGTGGCAAATTTGTAATTGTTGGTAAAGAGCCAGATGGCGATTCGGTAAGATTTGTAGCGGATAAACCAGATTTTTACCGAGAGCTTTATCGGTCTTATCGAATTAAACCTTCTCGCAATGATGGCAGCGTACAATTAAGATTAGAAGCTATAGATGCGCCGGAAACTCATTATGGTAAGTTTGCCCAACCTTTGGGGAAAGAAGCACGCGATCGCTTTTTGCAATGGATTGGTTTTACCGATATTCAATACAAAGGCGATCGAGTAACTGATTCTAATCCAAAAACAGTATCAGGTGCAATCCTTACCAAAGCTGCTGATGTTAATGGTCGTCCTATTAGTTATCTTATCTTAGAAGATGCAAATTTTGATGACGGAGAATGGATAAAAGTAGACGAGCAATTATTAGAAAAAACCGCCAATTTTTATCTACTTTCTCAAGGAACTGCTTACTATACAGTTTACACTTCTACTCCACTGTTACATCGACAGTTTTTTCGGCAAACAGCCAGAAAAGCAGAACAACAAAATTTAGGAGTTTGGGAAAAAGATGCCACTAGTGAATTTGTTTTAGAAGAATTTGAAGATATTGGCCCGGAAGGACAATTAATTTTACCTAAGCTTTTTCGGCGTTGTATAGATTATTTAAAATCTCAAAGTGAAGGATTTCGAGGTAATCTACAAGACTGGTTAATTGGTACTTCAGAAATGGTTTCTCGCAATGAAAACGATCGCTTATTAATTAATGATTCTTGGCCTGAATTGCGCCTAAGTGACATAATTGAACAACGTAATCGTCGCATTGTATTTACGGCTGATTTGTTGGATATCACATTTTTAGAAAAATGAAGGATTTCTTAATAACTGCTCAGGTGAAAAAGCTTTTTTCCAGAGTTACAATAAAGTTATCCGAATTTGGCTAGACCAAAGATGGAATATATTTTTGTGATTTTAATAATTCTGGCTACTTTAGCTGTTTCGGGTTTAAAATTAGACCGCGAGTATCAACGCGGTGTGATCTTTCGGTTGGGCAGAAGTAAAGGAGTGATGGGGCCAGGAATGTACTGGATTATCCCCATTATTGACCAAAAAGCCCAAGTAGATATTCGCACCAAAACTGTAGATATTGAACCCCAAGAAACGGTAACATCTGATAGCGTGACAATTCGCGTCAATGCAGTGCTTTATTACCGAATTATTGATCCAATGAAAGCCATTACTAAAGTCGAAAATTACCAAATGGCAGTTTATCAAATAGCTTTGACGACTTTAAGAAATGTGGTGGGTCAAAATATCTTAGATGATGTGTTGCAAAATCGGAATAAGATTAGTAATAAGGTAAAGGAAATAGTTGACGACATCACCGAACCTTGGGGAATTGTGATCGAACGAGTGGAAATGAAAGATGTAGAAATTCCCTCAACAATGCAAAGGGCGATGGCGAAGGAAGCGGAAGCTATTCGGGAAAAACGCGCCCGCATCATTAAAGCGGAGGCGGAAAAAGAAGCATCGATTAAATTAGCAGAAGCTTCCCAAAATATTGCCGCAAATCCCGCAGCTTTGGAATTACGAAGGCTGCAAATGCTCTCAGAAATTGGGGCAGAAAACAACACAACCACAATTATTATGTTGCCTTCAGATGTAGTGCAAGCTGCTAAGAATTTGTCAGCAATTTTGCCCAATAGACATGAACAGGAGGCAAATTCTTTGCAGCCAAAAGAAGTTTTTACATCTGAGAAAGTTGCGGAGGACGACCTCTTAAACCCGTCATAAGTTGTAGGGCATACTTTTTAATAGGGGTGATGTTGCGTAACATCCATAAACCGAAACGGCGGATAAAAATCAAAGGTAAAAACTGATTAGAAAATGTTCGGTTTAAGAAATCAGTAAATCCCAAAATTACCCAATTTTCTCGTTTGCGCCAATTTTCGTAACGTTTGAGGACTTGGATGTTACCAATATCTTCGCCTTTTTGTTGAGCAGTTTTGAGAATTTGGGCGAGGGCAGCTGCGTCACGAATGCCTAAATTCATGCCTTGTCCGGCGACGGGATGACAACCATGAGCAGCGTCACCAATTAAAGCTAATCTGGGTAAAGTGTAGCGATCGCTCTGCATTAACTGTACTGGAAAAATGTAGCGATCGCCCAACAATTCCAACTTACCAAACTTGCCACCCGTGTAATATTCCAACTTCTGCAAAAACTCGGTTTCATCTAATTCTTGCATAGCTTTAGCATCTGCGTGAGGCCAAGTCCAAACAATTTGAAATCTATTATCTGTTAACGGCAAAACTCCCATCGGACCGCTAGGCCAAAAACGCTCGTAAGCTACATTATTGTGAGGTTTTTCTGGTTTAATGGTAGCTATCAGGCAAGATTGCCAATAACGCCAACCCTGAGTTTTAATTCCCGCAGCTTGACGAATGCGAGATTTTGCCCCATCAGCACCCACAAGTAAGCGAGTTTTAATTGTTTGCAATTCGCCATTTAAGCGCAATTGAATTTCCACAAAATCTGGTTGATAATCTGCTTTTAATACTTCTGCCGGACAAAGATAGGAAACATTCGGACAAGTTTGTAAAAAGTCCTGCAAAGCTGTTAATAAAACACGGTGTTCCGCAGCATATCCGAGTCTATCTGTTGCCAATTCTGGGGGATGAAATTGGACGATTTTGGGATAGTCAGCATCAGATAATTGAATTTGCTTAAAACTAGTAATTTGCGGTTCTATTTTGTCCCAAATGCCAATTCCCTGAAAAATACGTCCTGAAAGCAGGGAAATGGCGTAAGCGCGTCCTTTGGCGACGGAGACAGACTCGACTTGTGCTTCAATTAACGCCACACTAAGTCCAGAATCTTTTAAAGCAGCGGCGAGGGTAGCGCCGACAATACCACCACCGACGATTGCTAAGTCGTAGTCTAGTTTAGTTTTAGATGTTGCGTTTAGTGACATTCTTAAGTTAGTTGGTCTTGTGCGATCGATTTTATCTATCTTTATTGTTAAGGTTTGGGCAAATCTTTTCAATATTGGGTTTCTTGGATTGTTGTAACTACTACGAATATATCAGATATGATATAAATATCCACATGGACGAAACTGATAAGCCTTTAGTTTGGTTACACGGGGAGGTCAAAACACCTCCTTTCAGTCAGGAAGCACGAATAGAGGCAGGTGTATTGCTCAGACGATTGCAGCAGGGCGAAAACTTAGGACTACCTCACTCAAGACCGATGCCCAGTATAGGGACACATTGCCATGAACTACGGATTCGAGACACAGACAAAAATTGGCGAATTATTTATCGCATTGATGAAGATGCAATTCTGATCTTAGAAGTCTTTAACAAAACAACTAGAGCAACACCAACCAGTGTAATTGATACCTGCAAAAAACGAATCAACCAATACAATAAAGATACACAGGATTAAGATTATGGAAGAAGCTAAAAGAAAACGTTTAGAAGAAAAAGGCTGGAAAGTTGGCACTGTTTCCGATTTTTTAAGTCTTACTCCTGAAGAAACTGCACTCATTGAAATTAAGTTGGCTCTGAGTCGTCATTTAAAAGAACGGAGACAAAAATTAATGACGCAAACAGAATTGGCAGAGAAATTGCACTCAAGTCAACCGCGAATAGCTAAAGCAGAAAATGGTGATGCTTCTGTTTCTATGGAATTGCTGATTCGGGCAATATTGGCAACAGGTGCCACCCCTCAAGAAATTGGACAAATCATTGCACAAGTTGGTTAACGGAATACTAATAACAGGCATGGGTAAATAAAGTCTTGAACCAGATCGAAATTAACAAGAATTAGGCAATTTGAAACGTTCTCGGTTCAGGTATAGATTCACCTTCTGCTTGCCAAGTTTCTAAGTACATTTCAATAACTTCTTCGCCGTTATGAATTGCTTCCTCACGAGTTTTGCCATGAGTACAAGGCATCACAACTAAGATGTATTTGCCACAACCATAACTTATTTGATAAATGCCAATAGATCAAACTCTTGACGAATGTCTAAAAGAGAGCGATCGAGCAAAGGTTCAAATTCCAAAAAAGGTACTCGTTTTTCGCGGTTGCGAGTCTTAAACCAGATAGAGATTAGTTCTGGAATTAGTGGAGGAAGAACCTTAAAAATTGCTCCATAAAGCCAAAGTACACCTTTTTCTTTAATCATGTCATCGTACATAATATCAATCACTTGCTTATTCCTTTTTCTCATCTCCCGAAAGCGCTCAAAAGTACATTCACTTGTCCACCAGAATAGGGGCAAAATTTTTAGCTCATCATACATACCTGTATCACAGCCATATATAACATGACCAACATCATGTGCAAGCAAGATTTTGGCAAATTCGGGCGGCTGAGTATCGGGGGGAGTGATGTGAGGATTAAGCGCGTAGTATTCCGCTAAACCTTGTCGAAGGGTTTGAGTGCTGTCTTTGTTTGCGTAACGAGTTAATTGATTCATATTATATTTCGATACGGTGTGGTATCGTAAATTATAATAGCACGTATGAATGATGTTAGTAAAAAGTCACCTGGAAGACCTCGAAGCGCCCGATCGCATCAAGCTATGCTGCGTGCTACTTTAGAATTGCTAGCAGAAGTTGGCTTTGAGGCGATGAGTATTGAAGCGATCGCAACTCGTGCAGGAATAGGAAAAACAACTATTTATCGACGCTACAGCAGTAAAGAGGAATTGGTTGCTGATGCAATTGAAAGTATGCGGGAAGAGGTGTTAATTCCTGATACGGGAAACCTTTGGAGTGACATAGATGCTATCATTGAAAACGCTGCACAAATTACACTAAATCCGCTGGGAAGACAAACCGTTGCTATGATTATTAGCAGCGCTTCAAGTAATGCTAAATTTGCTGAGATTTATTGGACAAAATATTTACAACCTCGAAGAGAAGCTTTTGCGATCGTCATTGAACGAGCGAAAACCAGAAAAGAAATTCAGGAAGATTTAGATCCAGGTTTAGTATTCGATGCGATGAGTGGCATCATGCTTTACGCCTTAATATTTCCACCAACATCTGAAACTTGGAAAATGTACATTCGTCGCGCCCTCAATCTACTTTTGAAAGGAGTTTCAATCTAGTGCATAAATCAACACTTTACGGGCAATTTGAGCTTTTAAATTAAGCATTTTTCTGGGCATAGATATTGTCTTAAATTCATTTTTGCATTAGATAAAAAACATAGCCATAAGAATCAGAATACTTTCTATAAAGTTGTATTTCTCTTTGTTCTTCATCTAAGACAGCATTAGCTTCTTCATTGCCTTGATATTTCTGGCGGAGATTATTTATTCTACCTTCTAAAGGAGTGTAGTAATTATCCCACCATGAAGATTCAGGAAGTGTAAAACTGTTGATATAATTGTATCCTAAATTCTGAATAATGGTGATATTTTCGGTGATATTTTTCATTGTAGGATAGGTATTTTTCCAGAAATTTAAAGGTTCTTCTGGGGGATTGGTAACTAACCATGAAAGTTCTGAAACAGCAATAGAACCGCCAGTTTTTAAGAAGCGATGCCAAGATTGTAAGCCTTCCTGAAAGCCCATAATATAAATAGCTCCTTCCGACCAAATTAGATCGAAACTTTCTGGTTCAAAGTCTAGAGAAAACATCGAACAATTTTGGGTAATGATATGGCTGGATAAGTTTTCCTGTGCTGCTCGCTGTTGCAATTCATCAAGAAATGGTTGATGATTATCTATGGCAGTAATCTGTCCTTTGGTAATTTTGGCGAGTGCTAATGTTTGCATTCCTGGGCCACAACCAATGTCTAAAATTTGGGGATTTTTAGGCAAGTTTGGAATTAGAGATAAGGCTTTTGCGGTTGATGCCATATCTCCGGGTGCTTCTCGTGGCATATTGCTATGTAGTTCCAAGAAAATATTCATGATTTTTTTGTGCTAGAAAGGGAGAATTCTGGTTTAATTTTCAGTTATGATATCTCTTTTAGGGAAAATTCTCTATAATCCCAAATAAAAAAAGCCGCTGGGAGACAGCGGGGTGAAGTATAAATTTTCGGAGACAGAACTTTTCTTAGGAGTTTTTTAGCAAGTTCACCAATGAAGGGAATTGCTGAAATCGCAGCGCTATCATTAAACTTGTGGGATGTCTTACTTTGATGGCGCTTTTGATGTTATTACTATCTAACATTGAAATGACATAGCCTTGTCAAAGTTATGAAGTTTTTGTGACAGCACCATTATTCGCACATTTGTAGGGTGCCTTAACGCACCCTACGAGTTTAAGCGATACTTAGAGCGACTAAATCATCTGACATTTCAAAGTTGGTGGTGACGTTTTGTACATCGTCTAATCCTTCTAAAAAGTCCATCATTTTTAGGAGCGATCGCGCTTGATCGCGATCGACCACTTCTACGTTATTATTAGGTATCCAACGCCATTCTGCTTCGGTGACATTGAAACCTTTTTCTTTCAAGAATTGGCTGAGATTTTCTAAATTTGTCACTTCGGTAAAGACTTCTGCACCTGCTTCTTCTGCTTCTTCATCTTGTGTTAACTCGTAAGATTCTGCGCCACCTTCTAAGGAAGCTTCTAAAAGTTCGTCTTCATCCACTGCGCCGCTAATGATGCAAACGCCTTTTTGTTCAAACATCCAAGAAACACAGCCTGTTTCCCCCAAGTTTCCGCCATATTTGCTGAAAGCGAGGCGCAAGTCAGCTGCGGTGCGGTTACGATTATCGGTAAGGGCTTCCACGAGTACGGCTACTCCACCTGCGCCATAACCTTCGTAACGGATAGTTTCGAGGCTGTCACCTGAGTCTAGTGTACCAGCACCTTTGGCGATCGCGCGTTCAATATTATCATTAGGAATTCCTGCTGCTTTTGCTTTGTCGATCGCAGTACGAAGTTGAAAATTCCCTGCCGGATCTGGGATACCGCTACGAGCCGCAACAATAATAGCACGAGATAGTTGAGTGAAGGTTTTACCCTTTTTCGCATCAACTCTCTCTTTCTGACGTTTAATATTTGCCCACTTACTATGTCCTGCCATAGTCTCTTCTAACTCAACTAACCTTACATTAGGATAAACACAAATCCTAGCAAATTGAGAAGGCAGGAAGCAAAGAAAGCTCTGTAGGGGCAGGTTTAGCAGAAAATTTTGTTATCATAACTGAAAATTTGACAACAAAACCCGCCCTTTCTTTTTCACCTAATGAATTATATCGGAATTGTTACTTTGGTTTATTTCCCGCCTGTGAAAGTGACACTTTGGATAAAGTAGCGATTGAAAAAGGCATAAATGGCTAGTGCGGGTAGAGTTAAGACCATTGAAGCTGCCATAATATAATTCCAATAACTGATATATTCGCCTTTAAAAGTGTTCAATCCCAAAGGTAGGGTAAACATTTCTTTTTCTGACAAAATCAGTAAAGGTGTGAGAAAGTTATTCCAAGCACCCATAAAGATAAAGATTGCTTGTGCAGCTAATGCAGGTTTTGCTAAGGGAAGGACAATTTGCAGAAAGGTTTCCCAACGATTTAAACCATCCATTGCGGCGGCTTCTTCTAATTCATTGGGGTTGCTTTGCCAGCCGCTCAGTGTTAGTGTAATTTCCGAGTTGTTACCCCTTGCAAAAGTACAGCTAGTTAAGGTTATAATTACCAACAGGAAAATTAACCATTTTACTCTTGTGCAAATCATTATTTTCCCCCTTACGAGTAACCTGTTAAGTCGAATGCTTCTGCAACCAAGTAAAATTTGATGCACAATCACCATAAAGCCAACTTGAGAATTGCAAAATAACTTTACAAATTCCAAGAATTACAAGGAAATTGATGAGGTATGAAAATTTTGTTTATAGTAAACATTTTACCGCTATTCAGCATAACCAGCAGACCTGCAAAATATGAAGCCTAGAGGAGTAAACTTGGCGATTTTTCGCAGTGTAATGTTAAGTTTATGGTACAAAACTTTGGTAGGATGTCAACCTTTGTTGAGCGATCGCCATCAGATAGACATAATTCGTTTAACATTGTGGCAAGAGGCAAATCTCACTGCTTTAATTTCGGTGTAATTTAGCTCAAGACTTAAACTTTTCCCAAAATGCAACCTGAGAAACATGGTGAAAATTCAAGTCTAAGTCATAATGGTGTTGTAACTTTGAGGAATTTAATTCATGCCTATGGATCAGAAAAAAAATCGTGGTCATATCATTAATCATTCGATTCGTGTACCCCAGATTCGCGTGATTGATAATGATGGCGGACACTTAGGAATTATGGATACTAGATCGGCTTTGAGTTTAGCTCAAGAAAAAGATCTAGACTTAGTAATGATTAATGATAAATCTGAACCCCCCGTTTGCCGAATTATTGACTACGGCAAATTCAAATATGACTTAGAAAAGCAAGAACGGAAAAATAAGAAAAATCAAGATAAGACTTCTGTGAAAGAATTGAAGATGCGCTACACGATTGAAGATCATGATTACCAAGTGCGCGTCAATCAAGCTGAAAAATTCTTGAAGTCTGGAGATAAAGTAAAAGTAACTATCAAGTTTCGTGGTAGAGAAAGCCAACATAGCCATTTAGCAGAAAATCTGCTCAATGACATGGCAAAAGACTTACAGGAATATGCAGAACTTCAACAAGCGCCGAAAAAAGAAGGTAGTAATATGATTATGCTGCTTTCGCCTAAGAGTGCTCTTGTTAAAACTCCTGCTAATAATACTCCCTCTCCTACTCCTACTCCTACTCCTACTAGTAAACCAAAATTAGTTGAAACAGAGTCTTCGGAAGCAAAAGTCTAAAACAAATTAGCTAAGGAGCTTATATTTTTGTGAGATTTCTTTGATTAAACTTTTCATTAGTCAGACGAATTTTTGTTTGACTTTCTTTCGCTAAGTAAGATATCTCTAAATGTATAAAGTAGGATGGACAACCATCCTACTAAATTTTTGTTGAGGATTGAGATATGAAGCTAGTTTACCAACGTTTTGATTCCTTTGCTGCTGAATATGATTTTATGGCAAGTTTACAGCCTAAAAATGACTTCTTTTTCAACAATTTATCTAGAAATAGAAGTGCAGTTTTAGATATTGGTTGTGGCTCAGGTATTTTAGCTTTTGAATTAGCTAAACATTACCAAAAGGTAGTTGCTATAGATATTTGCCAAGAAATGTTAGATATTGCAAAAGTTAAAAGATCTGCTGCTAATATTCAGTATCTACTCATGGATGCAGAAAATTTGACATTAGATGAAAAATTTGATTTAATTACTTCTGCAAATACCTTTCATCATATCCAAAAATTACCTGCTACTTTACAAAAAATCACAAAATTATTGAAACCCGGTGGCAAAGTCGTTTTTCTAGATAATGTTTTGCAAGTGGAAACACCAGCAACAATAGTTTATGTATTAGTTTTGATTAGTGCGATCGCCACTCCACCTCAGCCAAATCAAAAGGGAAAATAAGCGATCGCCTTCTCCAAACTTTCACCTATAATCTATTAGCACAAATTGCCGCACCAATTAACCCGACTTGGGGATTTAACACCACATGAACGGGGATTTTTTCCAGTATATTTCTCATGCGACCTTTGTTAATAAAACATTCCATAAAACCACCCTCTTTAATCAAAGGTAGAATTTTAGCCGCAATACCACCCGCTACATAAAGACCGCCATAAGGTAACACTTTGAGAGCCAAATTACCTGCTTCTGCACCATAAAGTCCCACAAAAATTCGCAGAGTTTCTTCACTTAACGGGTCGGTTTTATCTGAAGCAGCTTTGCCAATAACTGCACCAGGATCGACTGTTTTTTCACTGTTTCCAGCTTCTTGTTCCCAAATTCTAATAATCTCCCCAATTTCTGGTGATTCACAAGCAACTTTTTTGTCGCGCAAGAACTGATAAATTGAGACAATTCCCATGCCAGAAACTACCCGTTCTACAGAAATTCTATCAACTTGGTGTTTTTCCAGCAAATACTTCATCATTTGAAATTCTAGTTCTGTGCGTGGTGCAAAATCAGTGTGTCCGCCTTCTGTAGGAAACACTTGATAACTGTCACCTGAAGGCGCTAAAAATGCCTGTCCTAAACCTGTTCCTGCGCCAATTACAGCAATGGGTGAATCAGCTTGAAATTTGCCAACCTGTAAGGTATGTAAATCGGATTCTGTTAAACCCAAAATGCCATAACCTACTGCTACAAAATCATTAATTAAACTGATTTTGGCAATGCCTAATTCTTCTTGCAAGCGTTCTGCATCGAGAAACCAAACTAAATTAGTCAGTTTCACGCTATTGTTAACTATAGGGCCTGCGATCGCAAAACAAGCTTTTTTTGGTTGCGGTAAATAACCCAAATGTTCCGATGCTGCTGTCAGAAATTTCTGGACTATGGGTACTAAATCGGGGAAATCTTTACTAGGATAAGTTGCTTCATCCAGATTGTACATTGAACCTTCTGCTGGCTGTTCTACCAAACGCAGAATTGTCTTAGTTCCACCGATATCGCCTGCTAGAAGTAAAGTCATAAACTAGTGAAAGCGGATTACTTTTTCAGTTTGACTCAAATGGGAAGTATCGCCATTGAGTTCCATAATCCATTGTCGATCGTAACGGACAATTTTTACCAAACAACACAACGAAGCATTGATTTCTGGTGTTCCGCCAACTAATCCTTGACTCGTGCCGACAACAGATGCGCCATGTCCTACTAATAGGATATCCTCAGTAAACTCAGATACTAGGATTTTTGCTGTTTGTGCTGCTCTCGCCATCATTTTATCAACTGTTTCCGGGTATTCAGCAACCACTCTAGAGGTATAACTTGGGTCAACTTTCGGAAATTTTTCTTGTAATTCGGTAAAAGAAAGCTTTTCTGGCGTTTCTGTCATCCATTCAGGATTTAACCATTCACTTAACCCAGATTCTATTTTGATCGGTAAATCTAAAATTTCTGCAACTTGATTAGCAGTTTGTACAGTTCTTAAGAACGGTGAAGCAAAAATATGAGTGATGTTTTCTCCTTGTAAGCGTTCTCCTAATTGTCTTGCTTGAATAACTCCATCATCAGAAAGTGGTGGGTCATAACGGCGTTCAGCTGTCAAAAACCAATCCGGGTTGACAAAATCTAAGCGGTTTCCGTGACGGGCAATCCAAACTGTTTGTGACATAATTATGATAATTAGATTTACGATCGTCAGTAACAGAATCATTATCTCGAACTTTAGGGATTTTGCGCTAAAACTTCTACAACTTCACCTGCGGTTAATATTGGCAAGTTAGCAGCAACAAAATCCTCTGTATTCCGGGTAACAATTCCCTCAAGATTTTCTGCAATTGCACAAGCTAATTGTACCGCATCTTCAAAATCATTGATATGTAGCGCAAATGCTTGCTCTAAAATATTGCGATCGACTCTACAGATTTGCATTAACGTCAGTGTCAAATAAACTGTTTCTTTAGCTTTTTCTATACTTTTTGTTTGCCTTCTAACAATGTAGAAAATATTGGTTATAGTTGTTGCTGTAACGTAGCCAACAACTCTACCAATACGGACATTTTCTAAGAGAGTTTTGGCATCTTGTAAGAATGGTTCTCGCTCTAGTAAAACATCCAGTATAATATTCGTGTCTATCAATACTCTCATTGTAAATTTTTCTCCACCAATCTTTCTGCCAAAATAGTTTCCACTTCAGCATCTGTTGGTGGTAAATCATTTGTTTTAGCTAAACCAGTCATTCTTTTTACTATGTCATCTGGTATTGGTGGACGGGGATTGACATCGTGAGCGATCGATCGCACAATTGACTCAACTAATTTTAGGCGATCGCTCACTGACAATTTATCAGCTTCCCGCTTTAATTCTTGCCAATTCATTATTTTTCTTGCCTCTTTTCAACTTAATATTAACATTAAGTAAAAGCTTGTAGAGACGTTATAGATAACATCTCTACAAGCTTTTAAGGCTCTCCCGTACTCATGGTGATAAGTAAACCTAATTAATTAGCAAAGTGCTTACTCCACAAAGTTTCCCAGTCCCTAGTCCCCAGTCCCCAGTCCCTAAAACCAGGGTTTTCCACCACGAAGTACGAGAGAGCCGCTTTTAAATAAAGGATGGAAAAAGAAAAAAGACTAAATTCTTCACAACCAACAACTTAATTAAAAGCTTTTTCCAACATTAGTTTAGAACGTTTCACTTGTTCAGGAACCGTCACTGGATAATTACCCGTAAAACAAGCAGAACAGAAATTTTTCGGGTCTTCTCCGGTAGCTTTGAGCATTCCTTCCCAACTGAGATAAGCTAAAGAATCAACGTCAATTTGTTTAGCGATTTCTGACACTGATTTTGTCGCCGCAATCAATTGGTCTTGACTATCTGTATCAATGCCATAAAAGCAAGGGTGAGTTACTGGAGGTGAAGAAATTCTCATGTGAACCTCAGTTGCGCCAGCATCTCTTAAAGCTTTGATTATTTTGCGACTAGTGGTTCCCCTAACAATGGAATCATCAACTATCACCACTCGTCTACCACACAAAACATCTTTGAGGGGATTAAGTTTCATCCGAATTCCAGTTTCTCGCATTTTTTGGGTGGGTTGAATGAAAGTGCGACCAACGTAGCGGTTTTTTATCAAACCTTCAACGTAGGGAATTCCTGAAGCTTGAGAAAAACCAATAGCAGCGGGAATGCCAGAGTCTGGTACGCCAATCACAATATCTGCGTCTACTGTTGATTCTTCTGCTAATATTCTGCCAATCTGCATTCGATAGCTGTACAATGTTTGCCCGGACATAATACTATCTGGTCGAGCAAAGTAAATCATTTCAAAGATACAAAGTTTTGGCTGGGGTCGTTTTGTCCAGTGGAAGGATGCTAAACCTGCTTCGGTAATCCAAACTAATTCTCCTGGTTCTACATCTCTCAGGTACTCTGCACCAATAATGTCTAATCCGCAGGTTTCTGAGGCGAGAACGTAGCGAATCGGGTTTGTTGGTAAGGTGCCAATCACTAGGGGACGAATGCCGTTAGGGTCGCGGACTCCCATGATTCCTTGGGGTGTACCAATTACTAGGCTAAAGGCTCCTTGGCAGTTGTGAAAAGCTCGGATTGCGCCTTCTAACCAGTCGTATCCTTGGTTGATTTCTTCTGCGATCGCATGAGCGATCATTTCCGAATCTGTTGTGGTAATTAAATTACAGTCCAGTTTTAGTAATTCTTCCCTTAAAATTGCAGTATTGACAAGATTGCCATTATGTGCTAAAGCCAGCTTTCCTAAACGGGTATCGACAACTGCTGGCTGGGCATTGACAACCCGACTAGAACCTGTAGTAGAGTAGCGAGTGTGACCGACGGCTAAATTACCAGTCAGTTCTTGTAAAATTGATTCACTAAAGACTTGGGAAACCAAACCCATCTCTTTGTGTAGATGCACTTGTTTGCCTGCAAAAGTGGCAATTCCTGCTGACTCTTGACCTCGGTGTTGTAAAGCATACAGCCCAAAGTAGGCGAGTTTTGCGACATCTTCTTCTGGCGCATAAACGCCAAAAACGCCACAAGCTTCTTCTGGTTTATCGGGGCGATTTTGATTGATGTTAGCAGAATACTCTTCAGAGTCTAGAGAATGGTTGGGAATCATGCTATGGTTTGGCTCCTAAGATTTGAGATAGAGAATCGGTTCAGGGGCAATGGAAGCAAAAAATTTAACTAGAGTTAAACTAACTTAATAACTTCTTAACAATAGCATTCTTAAAAGACGATCGCTCCACTGATAAGAAGGTAGAAGGCAGAAAGTAGAAAACTCAACAGCAGGTAAAATTAAGTTGGTGGTTAGCTGGTTTCGGTTTCCTCTGATTGATGATTTTTGCCTGATGCCAAGCGCGAACTACACTTTAATCATCACTAATATTGTTGAACATGGTTTTTTGTAGTTTCACACTCAATAGGAATCTGACAAGATAAGGTTTTTGCTAGTGAAGTAGAACTTGTTAACTAAACTACTAATCGACGTTCAATTGCATGATTATAGCGATCGCCAGCCACCACTATGCTAACGTCAATTAATATCTCATTGTCAGATGTGAGAATCCGTAAATTGTGATTCGCTTTTCCCACCCTGCCAATTTTTTGCCAATTTGAGCTTAGTTGCTTCTGTAAGTATGATTCCCAGAGTTCAGTACAATCTTGCATTACCGAGACTAAAATTCTCGCGCCACCTTCACCAAACAGAACATTATCCCAACGCTGAATTTGTGGCACAGAAACTCCCAAGTTAATCTCCGCACTCAGTTTACCAGCGATACAAGCTTCCGCCAAAGCAACAGCCAAACCTCCCTCCGCACAATCATGAGCCGAACGTACCCATCCTTGACCAATACCTTCTCGACAAGCAGCTTGTACCAAACGTTCCAAATCATAATCGACTTCTGGCGGTTTTCCAGCAACAATGCCATGAATTGCCGCTAAATATTCCGAAGCACCCAAAACGATTTTTGATTTTTGATTTTCGATTTTCGATTCTGGGAGAATGCCTAACAAATAAATAACATCGCCTTCACTTTGCCAACCTTGACCGCAAATTTTAGTAAGATCGGAAATTATTCCCACCATTCCAATTACGGGAGTTGGATAAATAGATTGCGGATTTCCTTCACTATCTAGAGTTTCATTATAAAGAGAAACATTTCCCCCAGTTACAGGTGTATTAAACTCTTTACAAGCTTCGGCAATCCCTCGACAAGATTCTGCTAATTGCCAATAACCAACAGGTTTTTCAGGACTACCAAAATTCAGATTATCAGTAACAGCAACAGGTTCGGCACCAACACAACTCAAATTTCTCGCAGCTTCAGCAACAACTGCTTTTGCTCCTTCGTAAGGATTAAGGTAAACATAACGGGAATTGCAGTCAACTGTTGCCGCCACTCCTTTGTTTAAAAACGCTGATTTCACCTCACCTTCCAAAGGACGAACCCTCACAACTGCGGCATCTGCGCCACCAGGAAATAATACTGTATTGTTTTGTACTTGATGGTCATATTGCCGATAAACCCAACGTTTTGAAGCAATGGAAGGAGTATCTAATAAAGTTAAAAGGATATCATTCCAAGTTTGAAACTTCCCAGAAATTTCCATTCCTGCAACTGTACAAGCTGGGAGAGATTCTGGATGCCATTCCCAAGCTTTCCGCACATATTCTGGCGGTTCAGGTAACAATTCTCGGTGGTAAATTGGCGTATTATCTGCCAAAGCTGTTGCGGGAATTTCGGCAGCAATTTTTCCTTGAAATAGAATTCTTACAATAGGTTCTTCGATTACTGTTCCCGCAACAACTGCGTGTAAACCCCAACGATGGAAGATATCTATTAATTCTTGTTCCCTGCCTTTGTGAGCAATAAATAACATTCTTTCTTGGGATTCTGATAATAGATATTCGTAGGGAACCATGCCAGTTTCCCGTACCGGAATTTTATCTAAATCTAATTCAATTCCTACTCCGCCTTTAGCTGCCATTTCGGAAGTTGAGCAGGTAATTCCAGCTGCACCCATATCTTGTGCGGCGACTACTGCGCCTGTTTTGAATGCTTCTAAACAAGCTTCTATCAATGATTTTTCCATAAATGGGTCGCCTACTTGTACCGCAGGACGATCGTCCATTGAAGCATCACTCAGTTCCGCACTGGCAAAACTTGCGCCTCCCATGCCATCCCGTCCGGTGGTAGAACCAACATATAACACGGGATTGCCAATGCCTTTTGCACCAGATTTAACAATTTCGGGAGTTTCCATTAATCCCATTGCCATTGCATTGACTAAAGGATTTCCCGAATAAGCAGGGTCAAAATAAACTTCGCCGCCAATGGTGGGTACCCCGACGCAGTTACCGTAGTTCGCAATACCTGCGACTACGCCGCTAAAGATTCTTCGAGTCCTGGCATCTTCCAAGGAACCGAAACGAAGGGAATTTAATATTGCTATGGGACGCGCACCCATTGTAAAGATATCGCGGAGGATGCCGCCAACGCCTGTGGCTGCACCTTGAAATGGTTCGACAGCGGAGGGGTGGTTGTGGGATTCGATTTTAAAGGCTAGTTTTTGTCCGTCGCCTAAGTCTACTACTCCGGCATTTTCTCCGGGGCCAACGAGGATGCGATCGCCTGTTGTGGGAAACTGTTTTAGTAAGGGTCGAGAGTTCTTGTAACAACAGTGTTCTGACCACATGACACCGAACATTCCTAACTCTGCTTTGTTAGGATGGCGACCAAGACGGTTAACAATTTCTTGGTATTCTTCAGGTTTTAGACCTTCGGCAGCGATTTCTTCGCCAGAAAAGGGAGTGTTAGTAAACATGGAACCTTGCACAGTAGGCACAGGCTTAATTCTATCGATTGATTGCACTCATTAGTCATTTATACAAGAAAATTTTTAGCAATTTTCAATTTATATAGAGAGAATCCTGCTGTCTTTCTGCAACATTCTGAAAACTTTGGTAAAAAATTTTGTTAATTGTAAGTTTATTCTGTAGAATAGTTTAGGTTTTTATACCCTAACTGTAATGTTTCTTCTTCGCAATCTGTTTAATCGTAGAGTTGTTGCTGGGATCGTGGTATCAGTGTTAACTGTATCTTTAGCATTGATTGTCAGGTCTAATTTGCCAACAGAGGCACGTTCTAGAGTTTATAAGACTGAAGGAATAGGTCAAAAATTGCCTACGAAGCAGAAACATCGCAGTAATTATCGTACTCTTTCTACAAAAAGGACTAATTTAGTAGTCAAGAGAGTGCAATCGAATAGAAGATATGTCTTTTTGAATAAGCGATCGCTGTTAAAAAATCCTGTAAAGAATAAAGTTAATCAATCTGTAAATTCAGTAGCACAAATAGATAATAACAGAAGACCTGAGATCGGCAATAATTCAACTCCAGTAACTAATCGATTTGGTGCTACAGGTAATCGACCATCTTCTGCATTGTGGTTAGCAGAAATTAAAAGAAGATATGGAATCAATAATCCAACTCCTGTTACTGATAGATTTAATAAATTTAGCCGTACCGGACGCAAATTTGCCAGCGAACGTTGGAGTGGTGCAATTAAAAGAACTTATGGGATAAGGAGTTATCCTACTCCAGTTACCGATCGATTTAGTGCAACAGGAAGCAGATTTTCTAGTGAGTTATGGAGAGCAGAAATTAAACGCAGATACGGAATTGGAAATGCGATTAAAGAATCTGTGGATGAGCCAGAATAAATAATAGGTTAGGCGATGTTTTGTTACTCGTTGGCGATCGGCAAAAATTCAATTTATTACTCAATGAAAGTGCGATCGCTAGAGTTGTTAATTAAGCAATGAAAAGGCGATCGCCATCAGTTGAAAACCTAATTAATTATCCTTTGATGTATCGCTAGCAGAAGTTTGCGCCGCCTGTCTTATCAGTTCAACATCCAAGTTTAAAGCTACAGCAATTTGTTCTACAGTTAATCCAATTGCTAATAATCCAGGTACAGATTCCAGCTTACCTTCGAGCTTACCTTCGAGTTTGCCTTCCAACTTGCCTTCGAGTTTGCCTTCCAACTTGCCTTCGAGTTTGCCTTCCAACTTGCCTTCCCGCTTACCCTCTTCCTTAGCTTCCTGATAAAATCTGGTTTGCTTCAAATCACTTAATCCAAACATAGCCTCAATCTCCTGGCGACTTTTGCTGGTAAACTTGTAAATCAATATGCTCTCCATTAATTCTAAAACTTTCTGTTTGATTGCTTCATCTGCTAATTGTGTCCTGGCTTGTTGTAGAAGCTGATTAGTCAGCGAAACTGCGGTTTCTTCTGTACCAACTACCAGTTGTACCATCCCAATAGGTAGGGAAGGATGGGTAATTTCTGCTAACTCATTGAGATAGACACAAATCACTTGCTGACTCATCAACAAACTGCGATATTGTCTTGGTACTCCTGGATCTAAATTCCGATGGGCAAAAATAGCTACAGCGCACCAATCATGACTCGGTTGATATTGAGCCAAGTAGACAAAAATTTCTGCAAACAAGCGGCTGTAAAAGTTAGATTTGGGTTGAAATTGTACTTCTACAAAGTAGATTGGTTGGTTAATGGTATTTTCAGGCGGTAAAAATAACCCATCAAAAGTCCGAGCCAATTCTTTGATTTCTTGGGAAGTGAATTGATAGTTGTTAGCTAGGGAAAGCGGTTGATTAATTAGTTCAAATAGGAGCGTGGGGAAGGTTTGAAATAGCTGATAAAAGATGTTGTCTGTTTTCACAATAAGTTTGAGCAATGATTTAATTTAAGTTTAATATTAATCAGCATCAGTAGATTTTTAGCTATTTCTCAAATTATGAAACCTTTGCTTACGTATTTAACGTTTTTATCGGGTGATCTATATCACAAGTTAAAGATGATTAGGATCGCTATCAAACTTTTCTTAAACAGCCATACTACAAACAACTGAACTCTAGCCGAGTCATCGACAGGGAACACACAATCAGCCGACAGTGAAAACAAGTAAACTGTCGGTTTTTTATTGTGAAAATTTTCCGTAAATTCACTAAGTTTTTAATAATAAAATTTCCCCACCTTTTGTCAGTGTTCTAACCTTTTTGAGCTAAAAAACACCAACAAGGGTGGGGAAACAGATTAAAATTAACAAGGTAGCCTTGCTTCAAACGCTTAGGCTGAAGGTTAAGACATACCCTGAATGATGTAGTCAAAGTAAGGTGCGGCTTCGGCAGCTTCTTCTTGGCTTAAAAGTGCTAAGGAAGCTTTTTTCAAGCAACGAATAGCTTCTGCCATGCCGGGAACGGGTACACCTAGAGAGTTGTACATTTCGCGAGCTCCAATTAAACCGATTTTTTCAATTGGTTCTTTGTCACCTGCGAGAATTCCATAAGTAACTAGACGTAAGTACCAGCCATAGTCTCGCAGACAGAGGGCGCGTTCGCGTTGTCCATAGGCATTGCCACCGGGAGCAATGAAGTCAGGACGTTTCTGCCATAGCTGTTTGCTGGCTTCTTGGACGATCTTTTTTTCATTTTCGGCTAGGGTAGCGGCTATGTTTGTCCGCACTAAGCCTGTTTGAAAAAAGTTTTTGATAGCAGTCAGTTCCCCGGTGCTGGGATAACGGAGTTCGTCGTCGGCTTTGAGAATAAGTTGGCTTACTACACTCATGATTTATTAGAAGGTCTGAGGATACCATTTCGTAGTTTACCGAGTCGAAGGGACGCAAGGGAATGGGGAGGTGAGGAGGTGGGGAGGTGGGGAGATGGGGGGATGGGGAGATGGAGAGAGATGTAATCGAATTTCTGAAATCGAAAATCTAAAATCTAAGATCGAAAAGATGATTAAAACTGGAAACAATTTGTTACAAACTGCAAGTGAAAATTCGGATGACCTTTGGAAACAGGGGCGGTTAGTTGAGATTGAGATTACCGATCTCTCGGATACGGGGGATGGGGTAGGGCGTTTTGGGGAAAGGGTGGTGTTTGTACCGGATACGGTGGTGGGCGATCGCATTTCCGTTCGCTTACTCCGCGTTAAGCCACAATACGCCTTTGGCAAGCTACACGAGATTATTACACCTTCTGCCCATCGCACCCGCCCTGGCTGCATGGTGGCGGATAAATGCGGGGGTTGCCAATGGCAGCATATTAACTATGAGTATCAATTGGAAGCAAAGCGGAATTTGGTAATTCAAGCTTTGGAACGGATTGGCGGAATTTTTGAACCACCTGTGGATGCTGTTTTGGCGGGAGATTCGGCTTTAGGATATCGCAATAAATCTACTTATCCTGTGGGTTTGTCTTCTACGCTGAAGGTACAGGCGGGCTATTTCCAAAAGGGTTCTCATCAGATTGTGAATTTGAATCAATGCCCGGTACAGGATGCGAGGTTAAATCTTTTGCTGAGTGAGGTAAAGGAGGACATTCAAGGGCGGGGTTGGCGAATTTATAACGAAAAACACCATCGCGGACAAATACGTTATCTATCGCTGCGGATTGGGCGGCGCACGGGGGAAATGCTGTTAACTTTGGTGGTGAAGGATTGGGATTTGCCGGGAATTGAGGCTCAGGCAGAAGAGTGGTTGAAGCGTTATCCTCTGTTGGTGGGGGTGTCGCTGAATCGGAATCCCGATCGCACTAACGCTAATTTCGGTGAAGAAACTTGCTGTATTGCGGGAAAATCTTTCTTACGGGAAAAGTTTGCCGATTTAGAGTTTCAAATTCGCCCAGATACTTTTTTCCAAGTAAATACAGAAGTGGCAGAGTTGCTGTTAAAGGAAATTATTGGGCAACTTAATTTACAAGGAAATGAGGTTTTAGTTGATGCTTATTGTGGGATTGGTACGATGAGTTTGCCTCTGGCAAAATTGGTGCGCCAAGTAATTGGTTTGGAGGTGCAACGGGAGGCGGTAGAACAAGCTGAATCTAATGGGATTTTGAACCAGATTACTAATGCTAGTTTTCAAATGGGAGAGGTGGAGAATTTGTTGCCACAGTTGCCAATAACGCCAGATATTGTGTTGTTAGATCCGCCTCGTAAAGGTTGCGATCGCGCTGTGTTAGATTCTTTATTGGAAATCCAACCAAGTCGAATTGTTTATGTTAGTTGTAAACCTGCAACTTTGGCACGCGATTTAAAAATTTTGTTGGCTGGTGGTTATCAATTAGTGAGAGTGCAACCTGCTGATTTCTTCCCCCAAACTGCTCATGTGGAATGTGCGGCTTTTCTGGTACGTTGAGGTAAAGAAATAAATAGTAAAAGACGATCGCCTCGTAGAGAGTTATCTTCCAAGTGCGATCGTCTAAGTTTATTAATTATTGGTTCGGTTCAAAGCGGGTTATTACATGAAATTTCCCTTTTAAATCTTTTTGATAATCTTAAGGGTACTTTCTCTACAATTATCTTTCTTCGCTCTATTGATTGACAAGTGTATTAAGTATGTTAATTGTAAGATGAATAGTTTAAAAATAAGTTACTAATTTGATTACAAATTGTTATGATTGAATAATGGCTTGAGAGACAGGGAACTATGTTTGAGCAGAAATTAGAAGCACTAAAAGGCATTTTTGCCCAAATGGATCGGGCGATTATCGCTTATTCTGGAGGAATTGATAGTACTTTGGTAGCAAAAGTTGCTTATGATGTTTTGAGCGATCGAGCTTTAGCTATAACAGCAGAATCGCCTTCTTTATTACCAGAAGATTTGGAAGATGCCAAAATTCAAGCACTACAGATTGGGATTCCGCATCAAGTAATTCAAACTCATGAAATGGAGAATCCTAATTACACTTCTAACCCAATAAATCGCTGTTATTTTTGCAAAAGTGAATTGCATGATACCCTAAAACCTTTGGCTTTGAGTTTGGGTTATCCTTATGTAGTTGATGGGGTAAATGCAGATGATTTAAAAGATTATCGTCCGGGAATTCAAGCTGCAAAGGAAAGAGGTGCGCGATCGCCTTTAGCAGAAGTAGGAATTACCAAAATGGAAGTTAGAGAAATTTCTAAATTTTTAGGACTTCCTTGGTGGGATAAACCTGCTCAACCTTGTTTAAGTTCTCGCTTTCCTTATGGGGAAGAAATTACGATCGCTAAATTACAAAGAGTTGGTAGAGCAGAACTTTATTTGCGGAAGTTGGGATGGCAAAATTTGCGCGTGCGATCGACTGGAGATACCGCTAAAATTGAATTACTACCAGAGCAAATCAAAGAGTTTGTTTTAACTACAGATTTACCCCAGCTAGTATCAGCTTTTCAAAAATTCGGCTTTATTTATGTGACTCTGGATTTAGAAGGTTATCGTAGTGGCAAATTAAACCAAGTACTTAATCAGGATTTAATGATGAGCAACATGGACAGGATGTTGTCTATTTAATAATCTGTTGATTAAGTTCATTGTAAGGACTTTAGTCCTATTAGCTACTCCAGCAAGGACTTTAGTTCTTACAACCAACAAGCTGAATTACTTCATTGATTGTTATTTTATTAATTATTCGTTGGTTGACTAAAGTAAAAAAATTGAATAGTATAAAAGTACGCCTCTTATTAAGTTGTATTTTATTTACAAAGTTCAAAACAGTATTAAAATATACAAAATTTTATTAATAAGCAACTTTATCAAGGAAGTTTCTGGTAAAAGTTAATAGGAAAGCCTAAATACATGGTAAAAAAACTAGTGCAGTGTGACAGGAATAACTACACCAAACAAGTGAAAAAGCTTTGGATAAACCTTCTTTCCTTCTGCCTTCTGCCCTCTGCCTTCTGCCTTTTTGTACTAGGTTTAAACATGATTTAAAAAGGCGGGTGCCTGATTATGGTGAACTCAACAACTTACCCCCTAAATTCCCTGAATATGACCACTATTAGCCGTTTGGAAGAAAGCTTTTTCCATGTAGGCGAGACAAAGAATGGAAAAAGCTCTAACTTAGAATCTTTAGGAATAAAAAATTGCGGTCGCCTATATCGTAATTTATCAGTATCGCAGTTAGTAGAACATACTTTATCGCGCCAAGAAGGGATTTTAGGCGAGAATGGTGCGGTGTTTGTGAAGACGGGTAAGTATACGGGTCGATCGCCTAAAGATAAGTTTATAGTTGACGAACCAGGCATTCATGATGAAATTGATTGGAACGGCGTAAACGTGCCGATTTCTGTAGAAAAATTCGCTCAAATTTACAAAAAAGTTCTTGCTTATATGCAAGGCAAAGACTTGTACATTTTTGACGGTTATGTTGGGGCCGATCCTGAATATCGGTTAGGCGTAAGAGTAATAAATGAATTTGCTTGGCACAATTTATTCGTGCATCAATTGTTTATTAGACCAACAACAGAAGAACTCAAACATCATTATGCAGATGTAACAGTAATTTCAGTTCCCGGTTTACAAGGCGATCCAGAAACAGACGGGATTAATAGCGAAGCATTTATTATAGTCAATTTCCTGAAAGGAATTGTTTTAATAGGCGGAACTCACTATGCTGGAGAAATGAAAAAATCCGTGTTCTCATTCATGAATTATTTGATGACGAAACGGAATGTTTTGCCAATGCACTGTGCTGCCAATATGGACAAAAATGGCAATACAGCTTTATTTTTTGGTCTTTCGGGTACAGGAAAAACTACTTTATCTGCTGACCCCGAACGCCGTTTAATCGGTGATGATGAACATGGATGGTCAACCAGAGGAATCTTCAATTTTGAAGGTGGATGTTATGCTAAAACTATTCGCCTTTCTCAGAAAAATGAACCGCAAATTTGGGAAGCGTTACGTTTTGGTGCGTTGATTGAAAATGTGACCATTGATCCAGAAAAACGAGTTCCTGATTATGACGATAGTAGCGTTACTGAAAACACGAGGGCTGCTTATCCAGTAGAATTTATTCCTAATTGTGTAATTCCTGGTTTTGGCGGTCATCCAAAAACTGTAATCTTTTTAACCGCAGATGCTTTTGGGGTTTTGCCACCCATTGCCAAACTCACAAATAGACAGGCAATGTATCATTTCATTTCTGGTTATACCAGTAATTTAGCTGGTACAGAAAGAGGAATTACTGAACCGCAAGCGACTTTTTCTTCTTGTTTTGGTAAACCATTTTTGCCGCTGTCGCCAATTATTTACGCTGAGATGTTGTACGACAGAATTATTGAGTATAATGCTGATGTTTATCTAGTAAATACTGGTTGGACTGGTGGCCCTTACGGTGTAGGTAAACGGATTGCGATCGCAGATACTCGTGCTATGGTTTCAGCTGCTTTGAATGGCGACTTAAATCATGTAAAATTCCATCACCATCCGATTTTTCACATTTTAGTTCCTGAGTCTGTTCCGGGTGTAGATAGCAATATTTTAGATCCGATTAAAACTTGGAGTGACCCGGAAGCGTATCAACAAAAAGCAAAAGCTTTAGCGCAAAAGTTTGTGGAAAACTTTAAGCAGTACCAGCGAGTACCTAGAGAAATTTTGGAAGCTGCGCCTAGTTTAGGTTAAGTCGATCGAACGCGATCGTTGAATTAATCATCAGTTTTTGATAATCTCTTGTATGGGGTAGGTAATTCTTCCCCTTATTTTTTTGCAATATGGAATGCTTTCTGGTACTAGTTTAGGAGAAAAGATTAGTGGGTTTAAAACTGGAAAAAGTCATTCCTTGGGGACGCAATTTTGCTGAATACGTCAGAATGTTTAATCTCACAACAGATGAGTTCAAGTTAAATATTTTAGATTGTGCTGGTGGCCCCGCTAGTTTTAATGCGGAAATGACTGAGCAAGGATATAATGTTATATCTTGCGATCCTGTTTACTGTTTTACTGTTGATGAAATTAAGCAACGAATTCAAGATACTTATTCCGCAGTTGTTAATGGTGTAAAAGCAAATTTAGATTGTTATGTGTGGCAGGAAATCACCTCTCCCGAACACTTAGGACAGGTACGCATGGCAGCAATGGAAAAGTTTTTAGCGGATTTTGACTTGGGAGTAAAAGAAGGGCGTTATTTGCCTCATGGTTTGCCAGTTTTACCTTTTAATAATTATCAGTTTGATTTAGCTTTATGCTCGCATTTTCTATTTACTTATTCTGAGCAACTTTTAGAAGAATTCCATTTAGCTGCAATTCGGGAAATGTGTAGGGTTGCCAAAGAAGTGAGAATTTTTCCACTTTTGGATATATCGGGAGAAGTATCACCAATTTTAGAACCCGTACTCAACAAATTGGAAATGCAAGGTTATAATGTGGAAATTAAACAGGTGTTATATGAATTTCAAAAAGGCGGAAACCAAATACTAAAGGTTTGTCCGCCAAAGTGAAATTTTACATCGATGGTTCCTCGATCGGAACCAGGAAACAACCATTGATTCGCCAACTCCCATCAAGTTGTTTTTCCATTTGGTAAAGCGCCCTTCTGGGGTTTCCTTCGGGATCGAGCACTAACACTGGTTGCGCCAAAGCACCGTTAACAATTGCCAAGTTTTCAAATAACACGGAACGAGGACGATAGACAGCTTCGTAGGAAGATCGGACCATCTCCATAAAGTTTTCCGGGGTTTGGAAGGTGATTTGAATGCCTGGGGTAGCAAGTGAGAATGCAGTAACGGCATCCTCTTGCTGAAATGCTTCAAGTTGGCGTTCGATAACAAATCGGATGGCGGCGCGATCGCTATCTGTAATTTGCATCAGTTTTGCCTTTGTTTCTATAAACACTACTAATAGAGCAGTTTACTTAAATTATAGAAAGGTTAGCCGCTAGTGACTAGGTAGAAAACTTAAGAAAGGTTAATAATTTAATTTTCTCCTCATTAGTTAAACTTTTTCGCTCTGTGGGAATACTAAATTGAATAGATTTTTTAGAGATGATAACGCGAACTATTCCATTTCTTTCTTTGGGTTCTTTGCGGTGCAAAAAAAACAGGCTGCAATATAGTAAATACTCCAACTAATTGCTGGCAACATAGTTAGAGCAGATAACTATACTGATTCCTATCACTCAGCGAAATGAGCGATCGTGCCATCAACCACCGCAGTTACCTAATTATTTCAGGAAAACTTTAAAGGAAATTACCCTGTAACTAGATTTTCTGTAAATTTTTCGTAAAATCTTTTCCCAAATAAGGGGAAATTAGAGATGCTAAATGCTTACAGCAAAAGAGATTTACCTCTTACTCCTCACATTGAGTGGAAAAATGCCAAATTTTTTTTCATGATAACCTGAGCAATAATGAAGAAAAACTATAATCTGTCTCATCTCAGAAACATGAAGGAAAAACAAACAAATAATTTATGTGTAGGTTTGTTAGGATTTTTCTCAAAATTATGTACGAATGTGTAAGTAAATTAGCATCTACCTAAAATTAGCAGTTAATAAAAAAAACTTATTGTTAGTAATTACTGCTAATTGAATTTTTTATAAATTTCCCCATAACCTCGCATCTGAGTTAGCAGCACCAACTTATTGATTAATTACTCGCTTAGGTAGAACAAAATGGCATTAAACAGCGTCATGGTTAAAGAAGTCGATATTAAACAGGGTGAGTTAGACATATCGGCAGAAGTAGAACTGCCTGTAAATGAAAATACTGATGCAGCAATTCATTTAGCTACTGCGGAACGGCATCAAGAAATATTTACCCCTGATTGTATTGTGACAACTCCCGCCCAAGTTTACCTGAAATTTGAAGACCTAATGTGTTTTGAAGTGGTCGATCGCCAATTTCAAAAATGGGGTGTTACATTTAACAACTGCATAGCGATTCGTCCCTCTAATCCAGCGTTTCCACCTTACTCTGGTACTACAGTGCTAATGGGAGCACCGAAGAGTGGATGGTTAGAAGCGATGTTCGATCGACCTGTTAAATCTGTAAGTGCTTTGGTTACTACCTCTCAGAAATTAGTATTAGCGGCTTATAACCAAGATAATCAACTGCTCAAAGAAGTAGAGATTTCTGAGCCAAATTTGGCGGGTTATCACTCATCAATTCCACCAAACGCATTAATTACAATTACCGGAGCAAATATCTATCGAGTTACCTACTGTGCTTTTGATGGTCAATTTATTTTAGATGACTTTAAGTTTCAACTTTAGCTAAAATTATCCTGAGAGATGCTATTGTTTCTATAAGTTGATGTGGATTGATTATCCACATCACAAGAAACTTATTATCTGGCAGGTAAGCAAGGTGGCACAGGCTTCCTCTTGGTGGCAAGATGTGGTTAATCAACTCCCCAACTCGTTGTTTGTGGAGTTCCAAAGCCAAAGCAGAACTATTAAAATTTTCTCTGGTAAACAGTCAAGGAGTTCGAGATATTGGCTGTTAGGCTCGATCGCGGCGATAACAATTATACTGAGCGATAGAAAGTTGCTCTTGGCTAGCAGCATTGGTGTGGTAACGATATGGTTAGTTTATCGGCTACAATCAGGCAATTGGCAGCCTTATTTGTCGAACTTGCGTCGATTACTAACAGGTGCGAATCGTCAGTTAGTAGTAGCGGTGATTAGCGGTGGATTGGCGACATTGTGTGGTTATGTGGCGATCGCGGGTGCAGACACTCAAAGCTCTTGGATTACACTAATTGTACTGCTCCAATCTCTAGGCACCCTACCAATTTTAGGATTACTGGTTTGGCAAATCCTCACCCAGCAAACAAAACCAGACACCACAAAGCTTGACCAAATGCTAGCAGATTTAACTCATGCAGACCCCCTAAAACGTTTAATTGCCGTTCGCTATTTAACAAGTTCCGTCAAACGATTTGATTTTAACCACAAAATCTGGATTAGTGATTACTTTCGCCTCATGTTAAATCGGGAACAAGAAGCAATAGTTCGTGATGCCATTCTTGACGGTTTAAGGATATTAGAAAATTATCCCAAACTAGGTGAAGCTAGAGCCTCTTTTTCAATGCCAGTGAATGTCAAACGCCATGAAGTGAAAGCAGAGAAGCACAGGCGCACAGTACCATACGAAAAATAAATTTTCCCATTCTCTGCCAATCCTCGGTTCCCAAAACCAGGATTTTTATTGCTAAGTTAAACTTAGGTGTTGTCTCATCTTGATTTAATGCAGCTGGCTCCAGTTTTTCCGATTTTATATCGCATTTTGCAACCTACCTTTCCCTCGTGTCTGTGGTCGGGAAGTGTTCGAGAACCGATCGTCGCTTTAACTTTTGATGATGGCCCTCATCCGCAATATACACCTGAGTTATTGGAAGTTTTAGATAAGTACAAAATTCCTGCCAGTTTTTTCTGGTTGGGTGTTTGTGTGGAAAGGTCGCCAGAGGTGGCGAAAGCAGTTTATCAGCGAGGACACTGGGTAGGTTTACATGGCTATAATCACCAGATGTTTACCAGTTTTACTCCGCCAAATTTAAAGCAGAATTTGGAAAAGACGCAGTTAGCGATCGCTCAAGCTTGTCAGTTAGATTTTGATTACGTTCAAACTCACGTTAGAGATGTTCGCCCTCCCAATGGTGTGTTTACACCGCAGATTTTAAACTCTCTGCAACAGTGGAATTATCGCCCAGTCATGTGGAGCGTAGTCCCGGAAGATTGGGTACTCCCAGGAGTAGCTATTGTAGTACAAAGAGTATTATCTCAAGTGCAAAATGGTGCGTTAATTGTATTACATGATGGAATGTTTGGTGGGGCTGAAGTTGCAGAAACTACAGCGCTAATTGTAAAAAATTTGCTTCAACGAGGCTTTAGGTTTGTTACAGTAGAGCAGCTTTGGCAACTAAATTCAGTAGTTTAATTAATCCAAGTTAACGAATATTCATACAAATTCTGCGGGCGATCGGAGAATTGTAAAGTTTTAGTAAATTTATCTACCCACCCACCTGTCATTTCACATCTGAGTTCATTAGAATGACAGAGTGTAGTTCAGTCCTTTGTCAAGACCACTACGGCTGAAACTTAGTACTTTAATATAAATAGAGTTTCTGTGACTTAAATTCTAAGGATGTCAGTACATCTAGCGTCACTTCTAAGCTTTTGTGGCTGTGTGGTAGCTAAACTGAGGTGAGACGAAAAACTGGTTAAACCAGATTCCCCTTAAATCAGGAATCATTAGCGACCAAATAATCCGAAAAGCCACAAAATTCAGCCAAATCGTCTAACATGACCAATGACAATAGAAACTACCAAATTAGTTCAACTAAACTAGCTGAAAATGGGTGCAATACTTTACGTAGGCTTATTCGCAACTCTGAGGACAAAAACTGCTTGGTTATCCTCCAGCCTATTGTCTAAAATTTTGTGGGGTAAGTTCACCTGAACTCTCTATCCAGCAAGAACGCAGGTGAAATTATACCCCAACTTGCAGAATAATTTCGATGTTTAGCATCTTTGGGCAAAAGCCGATGCAACAATAATTTTTCACCCTAATTTTCCAGTTGAATGGAGACATCGAAAAACTGCATAGATAAAAGCAAAAACTGCTGGCAATTTTTGTGAGAAAGGCTACAATCGTAAAGATCTTGACAAGACCCAACAATAAATTCAGTCACTTACGCTTCCAATAAACGCTTATGTTTTAACTCCGAAGCACAGTGTTTTTGCCCGAACCAGTTAATTAATAATTAAGCTTTTAATGCTTGTTTGGTCTTTTACTGGTTAATATGTTGGGAGATTGATTGCATCATGATGTCTAGTTGTTGATTTTGTTAACCCAAAGGAGCATGAGGAACGCGGCATGACCCAGGCTAACAACGTACTTGATAATATAAGTCCTACTTTGGAAGAGCTACTCTTAGCAGAAGAAGTGGAAGAAGCAGATCAAGACGAGTTTTTAGAAGATGTGTCCCCTGAAGAAGACGATGGAAAGCCTGGTAAGGTACGCTCAAACCGTCGTCGAGCGCAAACTAAGAAAAAGCATTATACAGAAGACTCAATTCGCCTGTATTTGCAAGAAATTGGTCGAATTAGACTGTTACGGGCGGATGAAGAAATCGAATTGGCAAGAAAGATTGCTGATTTGTTGGAATTAGAACGGATTCGAGAGAGTCTTTGCGATCGCTTAGACCGTGACCCCCACGATCGCGAGTGGGCGGCAGCGGTAGATATGCAGTTGCCTGCGTTCCGTCATCGCCTCCATTTGGGGCGACGTGCGAAGGACAAAATGGTGCAGTCCAACCTCCGTTTAGTAGTTTCGATCGCCAAAAAATACATGAATCGCGGGCTGTCTTTCCAAGATTTAATTCAGGAAGGTAGCTTAGGTTTAATTCGGGCAGCGGAAAAATTCGATCACGAAAAAGGCTATAAGTTCTCTACTTATGCGACTTGGTGGATTCGTCAGGCAATCACTAGAGCAATTGCCGATCAATCTCGGACTATTCGTTTGCCTGTTCACTTGTACGAAACTATTTCCCGGATCAAGAAAACTACCAAATTGTTATCGCAAGAAATGGGTCGCAAACCTACTGAAGAGGAAATAGCTACTCGCATGGAAATGACGATCGAGAAGCTGCGATTCATTGCTAAATCTGCTCAATTGCCTATTTCCTTGGAAACCCCGATCGGTAAAGAAGAGGATTCTCGATTGGGAGATTTTATTGAGTCGGATGGCGAAACTCCAGAAGACCAAGTTTCCAAGAATTTGCTGCGCGAAGATTTGGAAAGTGTTTTAGATACTCTGAGTCCAAGAGAACGGGATGTTTTACGTCTGCGTTACGGTTTGGATGATGGCAGAATGAAGACTCTTGAAGAAATCGGGCAAATTTTTAACGTGACTCGCGAACGAATTCGTCAGATTGAGGCTAAGGCGTTGCGGAAGCTACGTCATCCTAACCGCAATAGTATTCTTAAAGAATATATTCGTTAGCAACTTTTTTACCATACTTTGAGCAGGTTCCAGTAGCGATCGCTATTGGAACTTTTATTTATGCAGAAATAGGGAGTTTTTTGGCTCCCTATGAATAGTTCGTTTCAGATTGTCAGAGGTAAAAAGAATACAAGAATTACATCAAACCTAAGAAATGTAGAACACCTTGACCGGAAACTAGTTCGGTAATTAAAGCAGCAACAAAACCAATCATTGCTAACCGACCGTTCCAATTTTCAGCTTGGGGTGTGAAGCCGAATTTAACATCGTTGCGATTTTCACCTTGCATAGTCTCAACTCCGTAAATGAAGTTTTGTAAAGTCCTGTAAATTAATGTAACTGATGCTGGGTAAAAATGCAACTATTGGTATAAGCCGAGATACAGAGACGCACTGGAAGAACTACATTAAGCCCCAAAAATGGAGAACTCCTTGATGAGAAAATAATTCAACTAGTACTACTGCTGCAAAGCCGATCATCGCTAAGCGACCGTTCCATATTTCTGCTTGAGGAGTAAAACCTGTTTTCCAGGTGTTACGTTCTTGAGGATCGGTAATTGGTTTTACTTGAGTAGTGTCTTGCATCTGGAAAACTCCCAAAAAAATGAATTAATGTGAACAATTATTAAATAATATAAAAATAAATGAAGAAAGTAAGCTCTGTCTAAAGTTAGAGATTATTGCTTCTAATGATAGTTTTGGTTAAGACTGTCTGAAGTTAAATTGAGTTAGCAGGAGTAAAAAAGATGAGTTATCCGTCAGCACCTTGGACATTAAAAGGTTATGCCGTTCAGACTGTTCAATTGGTGGATGTTGAGCGATCGCGCCCGCTAATTCCCCAAGAATTAGAAATTGTTTCAGTTTGGCCCGGAAAAACAATTGGAGGAGTGTATTTATCCTCCTATAAATTGGGTTCAACTTTGGAATATAACGAGTTAATTGTAGTTCCGGGAATGGTGAATTATGCCGGAAAATTTGGTTCTTGGATTTCTCACATTTATGTAGACAATTCCGACTCTGTAGCTGGTGGTAGAGAAATTTGGGGATTACCAAAAGAGTTAGCAGAATTTACTTGGTTAACCGGAGAAGAGTCTAGTGTAATTGTTAGACAAGGAGATAAAGAACTTTGCAACCTTACTTACACTAAACCCAGTTTGGCATTGCCTGTTTCTTTAGCTTTGTCAAGTTTCAGTTCTTCAATTTCGGATTTTCTGTTATTTAAAGGTGAATTTGCAACCCGTGTGGGATTAGTCAGTGGTAAATTGCAAGTACCTACAGAAAGTCCTTTTGCTACTTTAAATTTAGGTCAGCCTTGGTTAACAGCTTATTGTGATGATTTGCGTTTAGTTGCCAATGCGCCAGAAGTAGTAGGTGAGAGGAAAGTTGAGTTTAGTTATTCTTGAAAAAGAAGAATTGGCGATCGCAATCACTGGAAGTGGTGGGTGGTGCGATCGCCATACTGAAAATTTTCTCTAGCTAAAATTGCTCAAAACTGTATAGAAAACGAACCGATTACGGTTAATGGTTCTCCAGGTTCAATACCACCCTCATTTCCAGTCAAGGCTCTAATGTAGTAGGTGTCGGAAATATTTCGGAAATTCACAGCCCAACGATAGTTGTTACGGCGATAAAAAATTGCAGCATTTCCTATTAAATAATTACCAACGCGGTAGCTATTTGCCAAGTTGCCAAAACGGTCATCTGTATACTCGAATCCCAGACCAAAACCTAGTCCTTTTAAATTTCCTTGTTGAATTTCATAAGTAGTCCACAAACTTGCTTTATTCCTGGGAATACCAAAAAACCGATTGCCAACAATTGTTTCATCTGTATCATTACTGACCTTAGCATCAATGTAGGCGTAAGACCCGATAATTTTCCATCCTGGTAATACTTCACCCGCGATATCGAATTCAATACCTCGACTTTTTTGCTCTCCAACAGCGATCGAAAACAGGGGATTATTTGGATCGCTAGTTGCTACATTTGATTTTGTAATATCAAAGTAGGTTAGTGTTGCTAATAATCGTTGCGAAAATAGCTCAGTCTTAATTCCAACTTCAAAACCTTCTCCTTCTTCTGGTGCTAGAATACTGCCGCTAGCTGTTGTGGATGTGTTTGGCTTGAAAGACTGCGAGTAATTAGCAAAGAATGACAATTGTGGGATAGGTCGGTAAAGTAAACCTAGTCGCGGAGTTAAGGCATCATTGCTTTGCTCAGTTTCACCACCTTCATTGAAAGCGGTTTGGATATTGGAAGTTTTTTGAGTTATTGAGTCGTAGCGTAAACCAGCAACTAAAATCAAGTTATCCAGCAAGTAAACTTGGTCTTGCAGATAAATTCCTAAACGGTTGGCTGTGGTGAGTGTGTCGCCAAATGGTGGCAAAGAGGAACGATTAGGTTTAGGAAAACTATAGTCTGGATTAAAAATATTTAGAATTGATGGATTAGCAGCATCAAATACTGTGGCGATTCTCGATTCGCTGCGGTTTAAGTCAACCCCCATTGTGACTGTATGTTTAATCGATCCGGTTGTAAAGTTTCCCACTACACTTGTAAACAGAGAATAAGAGCGGTCTTGACCGTCTTGATCTGCATAAAAACGGGTAATATTTTCATCTTCGACAATGAAAGGAAGGGCGACAACGCTATAGTCGTACTCATAACTGATATAGCGGAAACCATTGCGAATTTTCCAGTTATCGCTAAAGCGATGTTCAAAACTGTAGCCTGTACTTAGATAGTCTGTTGCGATCGTATCATCTGGGTTATTTGCTACAAAATCTCTAGGAACAGGAGCCACTCCGTTACCAAATTTGGTAATTCCAAAATCAGCAGGTTTGTTTTCGTGAATGTATTCTAAATTAAATGCTAAATCGGTACGATCGCTAACTTTCCAACTCAACACAGGAAAAACTGAAAATCGATTTATATCTGTTTCAAAATCACGAAAACTGCGATCGTGCTGGTACAACAAATTTAAGCGATACAACAGATTACCATTGTTTGTCAAAGGCCCCGTTAAATCAATCCGAGGTCGGACAAATTCTCGACTGCCAACTTGAAGTTCTGCTTCGTGGAAAGGTTGGGCTAAGGGTCGTTTAGATACCAGATTGATTACGCCTCCAGGCTCAATTTGACCGTACAAAATAGAAGATGGGCCTTTAAGAACTTCTACCTGTTGTAGATTGGCAAGTTCTGGTATTGCTTGAAAACTTCCATATATTCGATAACCGTCTCTGAGTACTGGTGCACCATTAGCAAATTGGTTGCCAAATCCACGAATGCTAAAACTCGCTTCACGCCCCCCATTACTACCAGCAAATGTTACACCACTGATGTTAGTTAGAGCATCTTCAATGCGTGTTACTTGCTGATCTCGGATTATTTCTTGGGGGATAACTTGGACTGAGAAGGGTGTTTCTAAAATCGGTGTATCGGTTCCAGTTGCCGTTGACGCATTGGGAACAATGTAGGCTCGTTGTATAGCGCGTGTTACTACAATTTCCACATCTTCTATATTTTCGCCCAGCGGTTTGAGTTCATAAGCCAGTTCTCCAGTTTTTAATATTACATTTGTGGGAATTCGATCGCTTCCCACCACCGTAATTTGGATGCGGTTGCCATCAATTTGATTAATTGCAATTCTGGTAATATTGGTGCTGGGATTTTCGGCAATAAATTCATTTTCTTCTGGCAATTTCAGCAGGGCATTAGAAATATTGGCAATTAACCGATTGCCTTGGGTGGTAAATTGTCGAGCATCGATTTGTAGCGGCTTTCCATCTTGGGTTTGGAGAATAATTTCTACACTAGTTTCGGTGCGGTTAATTTGCACTTTGGTTACTTGTATTAATGCCTGCTGTTGTGCTGTTTCTATTTGGGCAAGCCATTCTTTAACTGTAGTAGCAGGGCGATCGCGCACTGAGCTAGTTTGAGCAGTATCTATGTTTTCTAAAACTTCTTGTGCCATTACGGATTGGACAAGCGAGCAAGCTAGAAGACTAGCAAAAACTAATCTTAAAGACAACTGAAATTTTTCGATCATTTCCTCACACCAAATAAAGCAACAATGTAGTTAATTAGAAAGCCTAATTAACTGATAGTTCTATTAATTTTGAAAAAATTTTTTACCTGCGAACGAGCAATTTTCTCCGCTTCCAGTTGATTAACCCTGTGATGAATAAAAGCGTGGGCATAAAGCCGAGAAATAAGTATAAAATCCGGGTGGGTAGTCCCCCAAAAGTACCAAAGTGGAGATCTGCGATCGCTACCAAAAATGCAAAAAATGGATCGGCTTTGATGACTTTATTAGCTTGTACTACCTCTCCACTATAACGATCCAATTCAACAACGCTGAGATCGAAACGCCCTGTTTCTTGATTCGGCAATCTCTTTCTCACCATCAGTTTTTGAGAATCGTGTTCGGGAAATTCGATAAAGGTAATTTTTCCTTCCGGGATGGCAGCGTTGGCTTTTTGAATCAATTTGTTAATCGCAACAGCTGGTTTTTCAGGTATCGGTTTTATTTCTGGGGATTGGTTGAACATCGGCAAAAAGTGAACAATGACGATCGCAACCCCCGTGAATCCAGAAATTAATAAAAATAGGCTGGATAAAATACCGCTTACTTTATGAATGTCGTAACTTAGTAGAGGTAGAGGTGATGAAAAACGAATTTTAAAACCGCTTTTTAGTTGTCGCCACCCTGTCCACAACAACATTCCAGTAAATGCCATTAATAATAGCAAAACTCCTGTCACACCTACAATAATTTGCCCAACTTTTCCGACAAATAAATCGTGGTGCAAAGTGTAAAGAAACCCAACAGGAGAATACTCCCAAATTCGCGAACCTAAAATTTTTCCTGTATAAGGATTCACAAAAGTTTGTAACCGATGTTCATTACGCATCTTCTGGTTAATAATGTAGCTTTCATCCGGTTTTTTAGGGGTTTCAATAAACCACAGAGGTACGTAAGGTTGAGCATTTTGCACTAGCGCCACCATTGTATCGAGCGAAACTTGTTTCGTTTGCGGTGTGACATGATAAAGCGATCGATTTAAAACACGATCCAATTCCTGATGAAACACAATAGTGGCACCTGTCAGACTAATTACTATCAGCAACAACCCCATCACAATGGCGATCGAACCATGCACTCTCAATACCAAGTTGCGAATTTTCATCGGCGGTAACTCCTCTATATTGCTGGGATGAAATAGGCTGAGAAAAGTTTTCGAGTTTGCACCTTTCTTCTATAACCGCAATTACGTCATGAAAAATTTCCCCACTCATCCCCTGATGAGTGAGTTAGCTAATGAGCATCCCACTTATAGGTTTAAACAGCAGGAGAGAGCAGTTAAATGCACATCACCTTAAAAGCCACCCTATTAAAAGTCTTTCTCAAAAGCTGTAGAGAATATAAACCATATTGCAAATACTTTGCAAGTAGTTAAGAAGAACAATTGCAAGAGTTTGTAGCTTATGTTTCTTCAAAAGCTTATATAGCAATAGTTTTAGGCTGATTGATAATGGTTAATGAAAAGTTTTTATTAAAAGCTAATACTATTAATAGACATCGTTAACGCTATATATAGTTATATAGTTGTTTTTAGATGTCTTCTTTCAGACTTAGAGGTATGAGAAACAAATAGCAAATAACCTTTGTTAGTAATGTTCTAGACTGATAAAGCAATCATCTCAGTCAGAAAAGGAAACAGACGATGCGACTCTCTCAAATGTTATTTGTCACATTGCGGGAAGACCCAGCCGAAGCAGAAATTCCCAGCCATAAATTATTACTCCGCGCAGGTTATATTCGTCGCATCGGTAGCGGAATTTATGCTTATCTTCCCTTAATGTGGCGCGTGTTGCAAAAGGTTTCGCAAATTGTGCGCGAAGAAATGAATGCTACAGGCGCACAAGAATGTTTATTACCACAATTACAACCTTCGGAATTGTGGAAAGAATCTGGTCGTTGGGATACTTATACTAAAGCTGAAGGTATCATGTTTGCGCTGACCGATCGCCAAAAACGCGAATTAGGTTTAGGGCCAACTCATGAAGAAGTAATTACAACAGTTGCTAAAGATATGATTCGTTCATATCGTCAATTACCGCTACATTTGTACCAAATTCAAACTAAATTCCGCGATGAAATTCGCCCTAGATTTGGTTTAATGCGGGGAAGAGAATTCATCATGAAAGATGGTTATTCTTTCCATGCTGATGAGGAAAGTTTGAAGAAAACTTATCAGGATATGCACCATGCTTACAGCAATATGTTGCGGCGCAGTGGATTAGCTTTTCGGGCGGTGGAAGCTGATTCTGGGGCAATTGGTGGTTCTGGTTCTCAAGAATTTATGGTATTAGCAGAAGCGGGAGAAGATGAGGTTTTATATACAGAAGATGGCAAGTATGCCGCTAACGTAGAAAAGGCAGTTTCTTTACCTGCGGATGCTGAACCTTCTACTTTTAAGAGTTTTGAAAAAAAGGAAACTCCGGGAATTGAAACAATTGAAAAACTGTGTAAGTTCTTGAAATGTTCGCCTACTCAAGTGGTGAAAAATGTACTTTACCAAGCTGTTTATGATAATGGTATGACGGTTTTGGTATTAGTAAATATTCGGGGCGATCGAGAAGTAAATGAAGTTAAATTGCTGAATGAATTGACCAAATTAGCTGATAAATATGGCGGTAAAACTGTTTTATCCCTGACTGTTCCTGATGCAGAGAGTCTGGAGAAATGGGCGGCGAAAGCTTTACCTTTGGGTTATATTGCTCCTGATATTGGTGATGAATATATTGCGGCAAATAAACAGGTAAGTGCGAAGTTTTTGCGCTTAGTTGATAAAACAGTTGTTGAGTTAAAGAATTTTGTTACTGGGTCTAATGAATCAGGTTATCACGTTGTTGGTGCTAACTGGAATTCTGAGTTTAAATTACCAGAATTAGTAGTCGATGTACGCAAAGCTAGACCGGGCGATCGAGCTATGCACAACCCGGAACAAACCTTAAAAAGCGCTAGAGGAATTGAAGTTGGGCACATCTTCCAATTAGGGACAAAATATTCCAAAACAATGGGCGCAACCTACACTAACGAACAAGGGGAAGAAATACCTTTAATTATGGGTTGTTATGGTGTGGGTGTATCGAGATTAGCGCAAGCAGCAGTAGAACAATCTTACGACAAAGATGGGATAATTTGGCCTGTGGCGATCGCACCTTATCACACCATTATTTCCATTCCCAATATTGCAGATACCGAACAAATGGAAGTAGGAGAAAAACTTTATCATCAACTCAATCAAGGGGGAATCGAAACAATTTTAGACGATCGGAACGAACGCGCCGGGGTAAAATTCAAAGATGCCGATTTAATTGGCATTCCTTACCGGATTGTCACTGGACGATCGCTCAAAGATAGTAAAGTCGAAGTCGTCGATCGTGCAACTCATCAATCTCAAGAAATTGCTATTGATGAAGTAGTATCCACTCTGAAACAGTGGATAACTGAAAAAATTCAGAAATAAGGGAAAAATTTAGTGCGATCGGTTGAGTTTCAGCAATTTAAATGCTTGAATAGTTTGTTGTAAGCGCTTGGGTGCTAAAACACTAAAGCGTTTACAACAAACAAATTAACTTAAATCCTTTTAAACTTATGGAATTTCTCACCATATTTCTGTCAGCATTGCTGGGTGTACTTGGATCGGTTGGCTTTTTTGTCGATCGCTTTGCAGAAAATGCCATTCGCCAAAGATTTCAAAGAGTAGAACAACTAAAAGTTCGCATTGATAACGCTCCCAATTATCAATTAATTAGCGGTAAAGTACAGAGAGTAAGAGTTGCAGGAAGAGGACTTTGGTTAACACCAGAAGCCCGCATTGCTGTTCTAGAATTAGATACCGATCCGATAAGTGCAAACATTCAAGCACTCAGGGGAGGAAGAATATCACCAGCATCTTTACGCCAACCAGCAAAAGCCGCATTTCGATTAGTTTTAACTGAAGAAGATGTGAATAATATATTAAAATCACCCAAAATTTCCCAACAATTACAAAGATTAAGTGCCAGCTTTTTAGGTAATATGGGTGGTCAACAAGTAGAATCTTACGAAATTATTAATCCTAGAATTGAATTTTTGCCCGAAAATCGCTTGCGATTTCAAGTAGAATTACAGCAGAAACAAGGAACGGGAACCCAGCAATCTAACTCAGGAGAAAAGTTAGCTGTAATCGCTGAGTCAGGATTAAGAATAGTCAATGGACATCAGTTGGAATTAATTTCTCCAGCAGTTTCAATTAATGAAAATACTATCCCCGAATTTCTGATTGGTGCTTTAGCGCAAAGTTTTATTGATGATTTGGATTTGAAAAAATTGGAAAAATCGGGAATTATTGCCAGAATATTAGACTTTGAAGTGAATCAAGATAATTTGGAAATAGCGGCTTTTGTGCAAGTACAACCACAAGCACAAAAACAACCACAAACACCAGCACAACCGAAGGAGTAAAGTAAATTTATGGAACAGCGCCAAGCAATTTGTCAGCTTTCTCTAGGCGCAAAGGGAGCGATCGCAATTCTACTTTTAACTATTAGTAGCGGGGCGGTTTTAACTAGTTGTAATCCTAACATTCCCGAAACCACCGTTCCGACAACTGAACCAACCAAACCTGTCACAACGCCAAAACCAAGCCCACAAACTGCAACAACAACAGCAGAAACAAAAGCACAAATCTACTTATTAGAAGATAAAAACGGTAAATTTCAACTAGTAGCTCATCCTGTAGCTATTGAGCAAAAAACTACCAACGAAACTGCAATTTTAGAACAATCATTTAAGCGTTTGTTAGCTCAATCAAATACTAGCAGTACTCCCAACCAACCTGCATCTGCAATTCCTCAAGGAACCAAATTGCGAAGTATTAAAGTAGACAAAGACGCTATTACCGTTGATTTATCTCCAGAGTTTACTTCCGGTGGTGGTTCTGCTTCCATGACTGGGCGCTTAGGACAAGTGATTTATACTGCCACTAGTTTAAATCCCAAAGCCAAAGTGTTTCTCTTAGTTAATGGCAAACCTTTAGACACTTTGGGTGGAGAAGGTTTAGAAATATCTCAGCCAATCACCAGAGAAAATTTTCAGAAAGACTTTCCGCTTTAAAACTTTAAACTTTTTAATTAACTAAGGAAACCAGGGAGAATTTCAGACGATTGATGAGCAATCGCCGAGCAAAAATTCTCCGGTTCCTCATTCCTTACTAGCCAAACTAAAGTCGCGGAAGTGACGAGCTTGTTGTTCAATTCGAGTTGCCAAGCGATCGCACACCAAATTACACAACTCAAAAATTAACTCATCTTCTACCTTGTAATAAGCAGAAGTTCCTTCACTGCGACGGCTCAAAATGCCTGCTTGTAGCATCACTTTAAGATGTTTAGAAACATTAGCCTGACTAGTTTGGGTTGCTTCCACCAACTCTTGAACGCACTTTTCGTCGTCACGAAGTAGATTTAAGAGCCGCAGACGCATTGGCTCGCTCAAAATGCTGAAATATTCAGCTACTTGTTGCACAACTTCTTGTGATACAGGTTGCGCTTGTTTCATTGAACTACATGGGAGGGACTGATCCCCAGATTTTACCAGTTCTTTTCTTTATGGCAATACATTAGACTAATTTTAGATTCCTGATTTAGGATGGTCATCCATCGGGATTGATCCGAATCAGTGGTTGACCATATTCTACAGGCTCTCCGTTTTCTACTAAAATTTGCATCACCTGCCCGGAAAATTCTGCTTCAATCTCATTCATTAACTTCATTGCTTCAATGATACAGACTGTTTGCCCAGTGCGAATGCGATCGCCCACTTGCACAAAAGCCGCTTCCCCCGGAGCCGGAGATCGATAAAACGTCCCCACCATCGGTGAATTTACTGTCACCCATTTAGTATCCACTGGTACAGAAGCAGCTGGTGAGGCTGGCGTGGCTGCAACAGCCTCACTTACCCCACCATTTGCCATTTCTTTGGTTGGACTTGGCACCCCTGTTGTGACAGCTGACATCATCTGCGGGGATGTTAGCACCTGATTACTCGCTCCAGACACCTGAGAAACGCTGATACCGATGCTTTTTCGCATCGTTAGTTCAAAATCAGCGCTCTTGAGTGTCAACTCTGCGATGTCAGTTTGACTAAAAACTGTCAGTAGCTCGCGGAGTTCATTAAAATCCAATTCCACAGTTTATTTAGCCCCGTTAAGTTGGTTTTGGGTAAATCAATTCGGATTTTGGATCAACGAAAAAATCCAATCTCCCACAGTAATTATTCTCGACCTAAGTATTTATCGTCACGAGTGTCAATTTTAATCCGTTCCCCTACAGTGATAAACAGAGGAACCATGATTTGAGCGCCTGTTTCGACGATCGCAGGTTTAGAACCTCCTGTCGCCGTATCACCCTTGACACCGGGATCGGTTTCTGTTACTTCCAATACCACAGAATTAGGTAATTCTACTTCTAGTACCTGCTCGCCCCAGCGAACGACGTTCACTTCCATACCTTCTTTTAGATATTTGACGCGATCGCCAATTTGTGCAGCTGAAAGCCGACCCTCTTCATAAGTTTCCATTTCCATGAAAACGTATTCATCACCTTCTTTGTAGGTATGCTGCATTGTACTTTTTTCCAAAGTAGCTTGGGGTACAGTTTCCCCAGCCCGGAAAGTCCGTTCCATAACTTTACCACTTTGGACATTTTTCAGTGTTGTCCGCACAAAAGCTGAACCTTTTCCCGGTTTAACGTGGAGGAATTCCACAACTTTCCATACGCTTCCATCTAATACAATTGATACACCGGGTCGAAAGTCGTTACTCGAAATCATGAACCTTTTTCCTGGGCAGAACAATCGGGACTATTAATTGTACCTCTCTTGGGGGACGGGTGATTAGGGGGGACTGAAGAGGTGGGGGGATGGGGAGTTTTGAGTTTTAAGTTTTAAGTTTTGAGTTTTGAGTTAAACTTCCCCACCTCCCCATCTCCCCATCCCCCCATTGTGGGAAAATCTAAAATTGTGACGCTATCAGAAATCTGAATTATGTCTGGTTTGAGTCTTCCAGTTCTGAATGTGCTGAAACGCTGGCTAAAAACTGGCATCTTGGCGTTACTGTTAGTCACCCTGTCCATTGGTCTTTGTGCTGCTGGTGTGCGGGACAGTCGTTTACCACAGGGGAATGCTATTACTGATGGGAAAACGCTTTTGCGGTACTCTTTGCCGATCGATAACAAGCAAGTTAGAGAACTGCAAAAGAGTTTGGAAGATATTCCCCAACAGTTGAGGGGTAAGCGCTGGAGTGCGATTAATGGGGATGTCAAGAAGGCTACTGCGATCGTTGGCGATCGTCAATCTGATTTGTTAGCTAGTGTCTCCGATGACCAAAAACCCCAAGTTCAAGCTTTGATTAGTCAAATAAGTGAAAGTCTAGATTCTCTCAAAGCTGCCGCTGAAGCTAAAAATCGACCACAATTGTTAGATCAAACTTCTAGCATCCTCAATTTAGTAGGAGAACTAGAAGAGTACATGGTACAAAAATTTCCCTTTGAAGTACCTGCCGAATATAGCAATTTACCCCAACTCAAAGGTCGTGCTACTGTTAAAATCACCACAGAAAAAGGCGACATTAGCCTAGTAGTTGATGGCTACACTGCCCCTGTTACTGCTGGTAATTTTGTCGATTTAGTACAACGTGGTTTTTACAACGGTTTACCTTTTACTCGCGCTGAAGAATCCTACGTCCTCCAAACTGGAGATCCACCAGGCAAAGAACAAGGTTTTATTGACCCAAATACCAAAAAATATCGTGCTATTCCCCTAGAAATTTTAGTTAGAGGTGATGACGCTCCTATTTATGGTATTACCTTAGAAGATGCCGGACGTTACCGCGACCAACCTGTACTACCTTTCTCAGCTTACGGTGCTGTAGCAATGGCTAGACCAGAATCAGAAGTTAATGGCGGTTCTTCGCAGTTTTTCTTCTTCTTATTTGAACCAGAATTAACACCTGCTGGTTTAAATTTATTGGATGGTCGTTACACCATTTTTGGTTTTGTAACTGAAGGGAAAGATATTTTGCAAAAGCTGAAACAAGGTGACAAAATTGAATCTGCAACAGTAATTAAAGGCGCAGAAAATTTAATTCAACCTCAGAAAAGCTCCTCCGACTAAAGTCGAGGCTATACAAACAAAGTCCGCTTATGCGGACTTAATAACCTGCGAAGGCAGGTTTTGTTTGTATAGTAGCGATTTTAATCGCCAAAACCTTTTTAAACTTTTTTCCCAATAATCATCGAAGTTGCTATGAGCAATTTTCCCTTAGCAATACAATCATTGTTCGTAGTGTTAGCCTTCCTTGCCATTTTCATTGCGTTTCCAGCGGTTTTGTTTGGCGTAATTCAAAAATGGCAAGTTATTTTTTTAATGCTGGGTTATTTGCTGTTTTTTTTGGGGAATATTTGGCGGGTTTGGCGCTATGGTAAATTAAGTAGGAATCAGGAAGATGCTCAATTTAAAGATTTTACGGGTTTGGCAATTTTAGCGGGACAATTTATTGCTTTTTTAGTTATCCATTGGTGGGCAATTTATGATTTTTCCCGATCGCCAACTACTACAACTGTTTGGCAGGCGATCGGTATAATTATTTTAGTTTCAGCGATCGTCATCAACCAATTGGCTATTCGCACTCTCAAGGGTTTGTTCGATCGCATTACAATTAAACCAAATCATCATTTAGTCACCACAGGTATTTATAGTCAAGTGCGACATCCCGTATATCTAAGCTATGTTTTGTACCTAGTGGGATATTGCACGATTCTGCAAAGCTTTGTTAGCCTAGTAATGAGTGTAGTTAGTTGTACAATTTGGTTAGGAAACAGAATTAATATAGAAGAAAAAATGCTGATTGAAAGGTTTGGCGATCGCTATCAAGCATACCAAAGCAAAACTAAAAAAATCATTCCTTTTATCTACTGAAAAAAAACAGGTGTTTAAATTATGGCAGTTCTCGAATATTTAGTGGTAATATCTCTGGCAGGAATGACTGGGTTTGTCCTATTTAGGGCGGCTGAATCTAAGAGCAAACAACAAAAATTAACCAATGCTTTTTATCGGTTATTAGAAGATAGAGATAGTTGTGTTTCATTGATTCAGTTATCAGCAACCGCTAGGGTGGAACCGCAGTTAGCAAAACAATATTTAGACGAACAGGTGAAGATATTTGGGGCGTTTCCCGAAGTAGATAATGATGGCAATACTTATTATCGATTCCCCAAAATGTAGTCATGTTTGACGAAAATCCAGAACAAAAAGTTAAAGATATTGGCGAACAAGGTTTACTGCAAAAGTTACACCGTTTTTGTCCTCCAGATATAATTGGCGATGATGCAGCAGTAATTAAAACTTTGCCAGAACAATCTTTAATTGTGACAACTGATATGTTAGTAGATGGGGTGCATTTTAGCGATCGCACTACTTCCCCAGAAGACGCAGGTTGGCGTGCTGCTGCTGCTAATTTATCAGATTTAGCGGCGATGGGTTCGACACCTTTGGGAATCACTGTTGGATTAGCAATTAATGGCGAAACTCCGGTTAGTTGGGTGGAAAAACTTTATCAGGGAATGAATGATTGTTTGCAAATTTATCATACTCCGATTGTTGGAGGCGATGTAGTGCGATCGCCAATCAATACCATCTCAATTACCGCTTTTGGACAAGCTAATCCTAATTGTATTATTCGCAGGGGAAATGCTCAACCGGGAGATGCGATCGTAGTCACAGGAATTCACGGAGCCTCAAAAGCCGGATTAGAATTATTACTAAATCCAGAAATTGGAAAAACCCTCAAAGATACCGAAAAAAATACATTAATTAAAGCCCATCAACGCCCCAAACCAAGATTAGATATACTACCAATACTCTGGGAAATTTTATCATCCCAATCCCCAGGCTTCGACGTGAGCGCTCAGCCGAACGTCCCCAGTCCCCAGTCCCCAATCCCTATCGCCGGAATGGATAGCAGCGACGGATTAGCAGACGCAATTCTACAGATTTGTAATTTTAGTAAAGTGGGGGCAAAAATTGAGCGATCGCAACTTCCCACACCATCAGCTTTTCATAACTGGTTATCCCCGCAGCAAAGTATAGAATGGGTATTGTATGGCGGAGAAGACTTTGAATTAGTGTTGTGTCTTCCATCTGAAATTGCCGAAAGTTTAGTCGAAAAATTAGGGAAAGATAGCTCAATTATTGGTAGAATTACTAAAGAGAAAATTGTACAAATAACAGATAATACAGGCAATTATGCCGATGAAAATTTGAGCCTCAGCCAAGGATTTCAACACTTTTGAAGTAAGTAGGATAGGGCGTGCCATCAAGTGCTATCTTTAGACATAACAGCACTATCCAGGTACTATTGAAAATGCTCAATACCGTGATTGATGTCTCGCCTAAAGACAAACCAAGTAAAAATTAAATGACCAACGAGAAACCAGAGGAGCGATCGGAGTGGAGTCCATTAACAGAGACAAGAGACTGAGCAGCTGCGGCTACAGAAGCCAACTGCTACAAAATCGCCAAACGTAAAGGTAAGCGGGTAGTAGAGATTATCAACACCGGGCGCAGCATTCTTCCTATTGTTTGCATTTTTGAGGATATCCAAGATGACTGAGGCTCAATTGGCTGAAGTAATAACCCAAATCCCTATTGCTGAACTAATCTATTTGCTGAATGCGATTAGCAAGCGTAACTATGCTCAGTTTCAGGTGCTAGAAAACTTGTTTGTTGCTAATTATGGAATTGAGGTTTGGGAAGAGTATTTTAACTTTCGTTTGCTGCCAGCGCTGGATAGCGCTTCTAACCAATGGCTTTTAGATCGGCTATTGGACAAACAAAGAAACTAGCGGTCCGACAGCTAAATAAAAAATCAATGGTGGGTAAGATGCCCACCATTAAACGAGATTAAATATTAAATTCTATGAGTTTTTGCCGCAAAATTTGAGTTAATGGAACATACTGCTAACAGAACTATCTTCGTGAATTCGCCAGATAGTTTCACCCAAAACATCAGCGACAGATAAAATTGTCAACCCTGGAAAGCGGAGTTCTTCAGCTAAGGGAATAGTATTAGTAACAATTACTTCTTCAAAAACACCAGAAGATAACCTTTCAATGGCTGGGGGTGAAAATACCGCGTGGGTAGCACAAGCATAAACTTGTTTTGCCCCTTCTTGACGCAAGATACGCGCACCTTCTGTAATCGTGCCACCAGTATCAATCATGTCATCCACTAACACCGCTGTTTTACCAGCGACATCACCGATGACATTCATAACTTCGGCTACATTGTGAGCTTGACGACGCTTGTCGATGATTGCCAAAGGAGCATCATTGAGCTTTTTGGCAAATGCTCTGGCTCTAGCAACACCGCCCACATCTGGCGAAACTACGACGATATCGGTTAGCTGTTTAGCTAAGAGATAGTCTAAGATAACTGGCGAACCGTAGACGTGATCCAAAGGAATGTCAAAATAACCTTGTATTTGTCCTGAGTGCAAATCCATTGCTAGGATGCGATTAGCGCCAGCTTCGGTAATTAGATTAGCAACTAATTTAGCGGTAATTGCTTCGCGCCCTGCGGTTTTGCGATCGGCACGAGCATAACCATAATAGGGAATCACTGCGGTAACTTGCCTAGCAGAAGCCCGACGACAGGCATCAATCATTATTAGCAGTTCCATTAGGTGATCGTTTACCGGGCGGCAAGTTGGCTGAATCAGATAAACATCACAGCCCCGGATTGATTCTTGAATTTGAATATAAATTTCCCCATCCGCAAAATCTTTATGGAGCATGGGGCCTAAGTCCATTCCCAAGTAGCGGGCTACTTCCTGGGCTAGGGGAATATTAGCGGAGCCAGAAAACAATCTCAAACGGTTATTAGGAGAGATTGATGGTGATATTGGCTGAAGAGTCAAAGTCGCAGAACGAATCACAGGAGACCCTCTAAGCATTATTTAACAATATATTATCATTTTAATTCGCAAAAAATAAGCTATGTTTTTTTAAATTTGTTGACATAAAACTTTTGCTTAGATGAAATCCCGTAAGTAATTTACCCGATTTATTGACCTCTTACTTTCGGAAGTGTCATGAAAGTAAGAGCGATCGCAGACTCTAAATTAATCAGTTGTTGAGATGACTCGTAGATAATACTGAGAATTTTAACTGACAGCCGTATTGTGTATGTAAAGATCGAGTAAAAGATGATATTTTATCTTCACGATTACTTTACATTAGTTCCCATACTCGATTATCATCCATGACACAATGAAACTTTTCAAGTTAAGCTAGAATGCTGCCAACAAAAATGTTTCGTCATTACCTTTGTCTGCTCAAATAACTGTGATGCAACCACCGCTTCCCAATGGAACTATTCTGCAAAACCGCTACTGCTTACTCAATCTTTTGGGTCAAGGGGGGTTTGGACGAACCTATCTTGCCGAAGATCGAGGGCGTTTTCAGGAAAAATGCGCTTTAAAAGAATTCATTCCCCAACACCCAGGTAGTCAATCTCTACAAAAGGCTAAGGAACTTTTTCAACGGGAAGCTAGCATACTTTATCAAATTAAGCATCCGCAAATTCCCCAGTTTCGCGCTGCCTTTGCCCAAAATCAACGTTTATTTTTGGTACAGGACTATGTGGAAGGAAAAACTTATCGGGAGTTACTTGGGGAACGGAAGTCGAAAAACGAAAGGTTTACAGAAGCAGAAGTTTTGCGTTTGTTGCAGCAGTTATTGCCAGTACTCGATTATATTCATAGTCAAGGAATTATTCACCGAGATATTTCACCGGACAATGTTATCTTGCGGGAACGCGATAAGTCTAACGACACGCTGCGCGATAAGTCTAACGACACGCTGCGCGATCGCACACCAGTATTAATTGATTTTGGTGTAGTTAAAGATATCGCTTCTAAAATGCAATATCCTGATTTAACGTCCGCAACTACAGTGGGAAAAATGGGTTATGCGCCTTCGGAACAAATTCAGACTGGAAGGGCTTATCCTAATAGCGATCTTTATTCTTTAGCGGTAATGGCAATTGTGTTATTGACGGCACAGGAACCGCAAGTTTTATTTGATGAAAATAACCTGTCTTGGAATTGGCAAAAGTGGATACCTCCTGTTAGTCCGGTGTTAGCACAAGTATTGAATCGAATGTTAAGTTATCGACCGGGCGATCGCTACCCCGATGCCCGTTCAGTGATTCGTGCTTTAACTTCACCTCCTAGCGTAACTACCCCAAACAACTCCTCAGAAAAAAAACCTGTTTCTCAACAGCAAAAACTTACTAACACTCCCAATCTTTCTGAATTTCAAACGGTAGCAGTTGCCCGTAAAGTTGAACCAAATCCTTCTGTAAAAAAGCCTGCCCTAGTGACTATTCCTGCCCAAAAGTCAGTCTGGGAAAACCCGTTTATGGTGTTTTTAGTGGGTTTATTTTTAGCGTTATTGGCTGGAGTAGGTTCTTGGTTTTTAGTCAGTTACATTTTGAACCAAGGATTAATTTTCCGCAATCTACAATTACCCTCTGTTAGTAATAACTCTTCCAGGGCAACACCTACACCTTGGGAAACTTCTAGTGAGGTGTTTCCTGATGCTACTCACAGAGCAAAACCAACAGAAATTCCTAGTTCTAATGCTGAACCTGTAACTTATAATAAGCGTCTTAACCCAATTCCCGGAGAAACTTTAACTGCTGAAGATAACTTAAAGTCTAATGCCACAGTTAATTATATTATTTACGGAGTTCAAGGGCAAAAATTAAGTGCTTTGTTAACCCAAGAAGGGGTTTTGATGACAGTTTTAGCACCCAATGGAGAAACGGTAGATAATCAGTCGAAAAGAGTTACCCGTTGGGAAGGAACGCTGCCTTATAGTGGTGATTATACAATTCAATTGGGTACGGTTAAAGGTGTGTCAGAAAGTAGTTATAAACTAGAGTTATTTTTAACTAATGCTGAACCAATTCCTACGCCAACTCCGATCGAAACTCCTACACCTGCACTGACACCCACACCTACACCAACTCCTACAGAAACTCCGGCAGCAAATATTTTAATTGATGCTGAACCAATTAATTTCGCTGATGGGGGAATAGGTACACAAATTTTGTCCGATCGCACTAATCCTACAAGAATCAAACGCTATTTGCTAAACTTACAATCAGGTCAAGTGGTAAGCGTCAGAGTTCTCACTGGTGATGTAACTTTAGATATTCGTTATCCCAATGGTGAGTTAGTAGAAAATGCTACTGGTTTGGGAGAATGGGAATCAAAGATCGATCGATCAGGAGAATATAAAATTGATATCAAAGCAAGTCAAGAGAGTGTATTTTCGTTAGATGTTACAGTTAGATGAAAAAGGCATAAAGGAGTTTTTTATAATATGAAAAGTTTACTGATTACTGGTACAGATACAAATGCTGGGAAAACTGTTTTAACGACAGCGTTATTTGCTTATTTACAGAAATATTATCCTAGTAAAAAAGTAGGAATTTTTAAACCACTGCAAACAGGAGAAGGAGATAAGGAACTTTACAGCCAACTATTTTCTCTCAATCAATCGGAGATTACGCCATTACATTTTTCGGCACCTTTAGCCCCACCAATAGCTGCCCAAAAAGAAGGTAAAGAAGTAAATTTAAAAATTGTTTGGCAAGCTTTTACTAGTTTGCAACAACAGCGAGATTTGCTTTTAGTAGAAGCTTTAGGCGGCTTAGGTTCACCGATAACTTATGAATTAACGGTAGCAGATTTAGCGAGAGATTGGGCATTACCAACTGTTTTAGTAGTACCGATAAAATTGGGTTGTATTGCTCAAGCTGTGGCAAATGTGGCTTTAGCGCAACAATCAAAAGTTAAGCTGAAAGGGATTGTTTTAAATTGTGTGCAACCTGTTTCGGAAGAAGAAATTATCGAATTAGCACCAATAGGTTTAATTCAATCTTTGACAAATGTTCCGATTTTGGGAATTATGCCCTATTTAGCAGATGCTCAAGATTTGGAAAAGTTGGTGCAAGTAGCAGGGAGTTTAGAACTAGAAAGTCTAATTATTTCTTAGTTTGTTGTGATGACTTTGATGATTAAACATGACTGAAGTCGTCACAACGAACTGGTTTAGTTCAGAAAATGTGTCTTTAGGTGGATCGCCATTGCTGTGACTGTAATTTACCTTATAAGGGATGATTTTAAAATTTAGTTTATGGATAAGATATTAGATCGATCGCACCAACTCAAACAAAGTCTAGTAGAATTTGTTCTAAATTCGGAAGGAAAATTGGCAGTAGCTTTAGAATCTTACGTAGCAGCTAATTCTCATTCTCAAAATAAACTCTACGATCCTGCTTACGAAAGAAAGTTATTAATTGATAGTTTCTTGACAGAGGGAAAAGTTGGAAATCAAACTCCGATCGATTTATTCTTAGCAAAAGAAGCGGAATTGTCAGAGAGCGATCGCAATTTACTTAAAAATTGGAAAAATACTTTTCTCGGCTTGTTTGCTATTGAGAAAGTTTTACCAAATGGCTTTGAATTAAGGAACTGGTTATCAGCCAAAGAGTATATTGTGAAACCAAATAATAGCCTGACACTAGAAAAGATGGCTAATTTTAAAGTTGGAGATATTTTACTTACTAGAATTTCTCCAGTTACAGATGATTATTGGATGTTTTCTGGGCCTTGTTTACCTATGGGTAATTTGGGTAAACCAAAATTAGCAGTTGCCATTGGAAACTTTAAAGATTTACATAAAAAATATCTGTACAGCGATGCGCCAGATTTGTTAGAAGAAGCTTGGCAGTCAGTAGAACAGTATCACCAAGATTTTCTAGATTTCTTTGGCAGTGATGAAGTAACAATGCCGGGATATCAGTTAAATAAAAAGTTTACGGAATTTCAAGAAGTTATTACTAAAAGAAGATTAGCAGCGATCGGAATAGATGATTCTAAGTCGCTAGAAGAAATTGCCAAAGAAGCTGGAGTTTCCCAAGAGGAAATAGAAGCAACAGCAAAAGAATTAGGCGCAGGTGTTCAGGAAATTTCCCAGATTTTCCAAAATCAAGGTAAACCGAAAATGATGTTACCCAAAATTGAATTACCTGACAATATCAAAAAAGCGGAAGAAGTAACTGTTATTGCCCATCCTCGTTGGGGACAGGTAATTCTACCAACTTACACTAAGTTTAAATCAATTTTAGCAACAGAAGATTGGCAGAATATTCCCAATGGTGATAAGCTACTTCAAAAGTATTTAGTAGAGCCAGAAGTTAATACTTTTGTCTGGAGTTGTTTAGCAAAAGAGTATCCCAAAGAGTTAGAAAAGGTGTTGCAAACTTACTTATATCGTCCTAATTTTCAGTTAAAAAGTGATTTAAATGAGTTACTTCAAGAGTACAATAAGCCTTTAGAACCAGAACTACCGGAAATTGCTAGTGTTCCAATACATTTACATAATCTGTTTCAAGAAGCGATCGCAGAAGTAGACAAACCCAAAGCCAAATCCAAAACCTCAAAAAAAGCAACGAAAGGTTTTGGAAAATAGATATTACAACTATTCATTCGTAGATTCTAATATCGAGATTCCAGCTTGAAAAATTTGTCTTGCTGTTAAACTTAATCCGGGGAAATTAGGCGACTCAATGCGATCGTCTTCCCTGAATTGTCTAATCTGGTACTCTCCTTCTACCAGTTCGTAAACTGACAAGGTAGGGCGTTTGGGGTTGCCAATATAACGCCTACCTCCTAATCCTAAATAATCTACAATCCAATATTCAGCAATTCCTAAAGCTTCGTAATCTATCAATTTGTACCCGTAATCATCTCGCCAATTGGTACTAACGACCTCTACAGCTAAACGAATTGAACTTCCCATTGTAATAATCGATTCTTTTTTCCAGCGAGGTTCTTTTAAAAGTTCCAATCGGTCTAAAACAAGTACGTCTGGTAAATAGCCTGATTTGTCATTGCTAGATTTAATTAAGTACTCCTTTGGAACTAAGTAAGGCAATTGTCGTTGCCGAATTTCTAAAAACAGTTCACCCGAAATAAACCCAGCAACATCCGAACGATCGCCAGTTCCTAAAGGCATTTCAACAATAACTCCATTGTGTAGTTCATAGCGGTATTCCGAATTTTCTGGATACCAAGCAACAAATTGATCAAAAGTAGCTGATTTGGGTATAGCTTGGATCATTAGGTTTGTTTCCTTTTAATATCAATGACTCATTCTATGAATAATTTGAGTAAAATTTGCTTTAATTTCTGCAAAGTTGCTATTATTTAAAATTGGCACATGAACAAAGACGCAATAACTTTTTAATTGCTGAGTTTTTAAATGGTGAAGAATTGAGTAGTAAAGCCCTTCACAAACAAACTTTCCAGCATCGTGACTAATTTCTACTCCTGTTAAATCTGCAATTAATTGGTTTACATCAACCCAAGTTTTAATTACCTGATTTTCCCGGCAAGCTTGAGATTCTACTGTTAAATTTAGTCGGCTTTCTGCCATGCCACAGCAAATTATCACATCTGGTTGTAACGAGTGAATTTGAGCAATTATGCGATCGCTTGCTTGCTGAATATCCACAGGTAACTGGCGCAGAAAAGTTAACGCACAATTAATTTCTGAAGTTTGAGCAATTTCTGTTAATAAATCATCAGATGAATTAGATTTCTGGTGAGGTAGCCAAGTGGTAAATGAAGTTAATAGAACTTTTTTGCTCATATCCAATTAAAATGTAAATAGTTGTTTGAGATCGATCGGGGGAGGGAAAATGGCAGTTATTGGTGTAGTCGATTATGACATGGGAAACTTACATTCAGTTTGCAAAGGTTTAGAAAAAGCTGGTGCTACTCCCAAAATAACTGATTCGCCCAAAGAAATTGCCCAAGCTGATGCGGTTGTTTTGCCCGGAGTGGGATCTTTCGATCCGGCTGTGCAACAATTGCGATCGCGCAATCTAGTCGAACCAATTAAACAAATAATTGCTGAAGGTAAACCATTTTTAGGCATTTGTTTAGGCTTACAAATTTTATTTGATAGTGGCGAAGAAGGCAAAGAACCAGGTTTAGGTATTATACCCGGAACAGTTCGCAGATTTCGCCCCGAACCCGGATTAACTATTCCGCACATGGGATGGAATCAATTAGAAATTACTCAACAAAATGCCCCAATTTGGCAAAATTTAGCAACTCAACCTTGGGTTTATTTCGTTCATTCTTATTATGTCGATCCGATCGATCCACAAGTTCGCGCCGCTACAGTAACTCATGGCAACCAAAAAGTTACAGCCGCTATTGCTAAAGATAACTTAATAGCAGTACAATTTCACCCGGAAAAATCATCGGATACGGGATTACAAATTCTCTCGAATTTTGTTAGCAGAATTCAAACACCAGTTGCAATGGGCGGGTTTTGATTAAATTTTTAGCGCTGTGACATTCAACCCTTTTGCTAAACCCGCCCCTACTCGTTTTATTACTTAACTAAATGAGTCTGAGAATTTACGGCAACCGCCTCTTAAAAACATTACCAGGGCAAGACACTCGTCCCACTCTAGCCAGAGTTAGAGAGGCAGTTTTTAATATTTGGCAAGGCACGATTGAAGATTGTCGCTGGCTAGATTTATGCACTGGAAGTGGTTCAATGGGGGCGGAAGCTTTGTGTCGAGGTGCTAGTTATGTTGTAGGCATTGAAAAATCAAGTCGCGCCTGTGCAATTATTCAGCAAAATTGGCAGCAAGTCGCCCATTCAGGGCAAACTTTTCAAGTTTTGCGCGGTGATGTTTTGCAGCGATTAAAAAGTTTACAGGGACAGAAATTTGATCGCATTTATTTCGATCCTCCCTACTCTAGCGAACTATATCAACCTGTGCTGGAAGCGATCGCGCAATATCAACTTTTAGATCGAAATGGTGAAATTGCCGTCGAACATAGTCCAAATTTGTGGAATGTAGGAGAAATTCCTAGTTTAGAAATTTGTCGAGAAAAAGTTTATGGGAATACTGCTTTAAAATTTTATGCTTTAAATGAATCTTTCCAGACATTTGATGAAAGTTAAATTACTTGCACCAAATCCCTGAATTGTAGGAGCAATTCATGAATTGCTCCTACAATTTGGGGATTACCGCAGTAAAACTTTAACAAGTTTAGGGCTTAAATGTTCAGCTGTAAATGCAGGTTCATTGGGGGGATAAAGTTCCTCTTCAGCGAAGTTAAATCCATTTTCTTGGGCGAGAGCGACTAATTCTTTAACTCGTTCGCAACTTTTTAATTTCTCTCCAATTTGAGGATCTGCTTCAACTTTTTGGACAAAAGATTTAATTGCTTGAACAGACATGATGAACTCCTTTGTAGTTTTTCTTACACTGTTAATGCTTTGTAATTTTTGATGCGATCGCCAGGTGCAACTCCTAAAATTTTTGCTAACCAAGGTGGTGGTGAAGTGGTAAGTGCGCGTTGTAATTCAACTAATATTTTTCTAGCTGAACCGCCTTTTTCTTTCTTCATGGGATAGACTCCGCCTTGAATTACTTTGGCAGCAGCAGGTCCGCCGATCGCTACAATATACAAAATTGGACAATCTTTAATTAAATTGACACGAAACCCATTTTTATCTTCCGCGAATTCCGCTTCCAAGGTCGATCGAATATCAACAAGTCGTATTTCTTCCGCTGATAATTGATAAATTAAATAACGCAAGCAAGAGCCAAAATGCCCATCTAATTCTTCTCGATTATTCGATGCTACAGCCACCCGAATAGATTGGGGCATATCGCCTTCTTGATAAGGTTCAATAGCTGGTAATTTATCGCTTTCACCAGTTTCACCCCATAAAATTCTTACTGCTTGTTTGAATATGGCTATTTCTTCTGTGTTGGCATCTTCTCCATGTTCTTCTCCGTCGAGTTCATAAGTTTGTCCCAACGCTGTTTTTAAGTTAGTAACTGTGATCCGACTTAAGGAAGTTTCGTCAATTTCACCACCCAAATAATCCAGTAATATTTCTAGAAACTCCTTAAGACTTAATTCGCGAAATAATCGTGAAGCCAAGGCAATTCGCAAGGCTACTTCATCTGAGAATGGCTGTTCTGGCATTGTTTTATTCTCTCTCGATCGTTAACAGGTATAGCTTCTGCTTGATGATTCAAGACATTGGTAGACATTCAGTAAGTAAGTTATCTTTTAGGATTCCTTTCCCTATTAGAGAGGAATCAACTTAATGATTCGGTATTTTTCAATACTAAAATCCTGTGCGAATATTTTTTTTACTTTAGTCAACAAATGTTAATATTCAGTAAATTAATTTTACTGTTTTACAGGGGAGCAAGGTTTGACTATAAATCGAGAATTATTATCAACAGTAACATTACAAGAATATTCAATTGTTCCATTTGTGCCAACGTTGTTTTTAATAATATTTCCAGTTCCTCCTAAACTAGACCTAGCTACAATGTTGCCACTTAATTGATTACTATCTATTAAAACTCCAGCCATAGAATGAGGTGCATTGTTAGTATCTGCAACTACATAAATTATGTACTTGTCAACTTCTGGAGATGACAGTTTATTACCTTCGATCGTCACATTTTTGATTTCTGGAACTTTATAAATGCCAATATAACCATTGCCTTGATTATTGACAATTTGCGCTCCATTTACAGTAGTACCACCGCAACATTCTTGAATTAAAATCCCTTCTCCATCAACACTAAGATAGGGAGTATCCATCACTCGATGTCTGTAAACTTGATAATTATTTCCTTCAATTTTCACATTCCAACCAGACCAATCGATCGCACGATTTTCAAAAGTAACAGCACCTCTAGGTTGACGAATTCCCGTAGGGTCAGTCCACCATTGTTTATTAGTTCGGTCTAAAATCAGATTATCTTTAATAATTAATCCATCACCCGCTGCATGAATAGCAACCCTCATTTTATGAAATACCCAATTATCCCGAATTACAACTCCCTTGCGAAAAAGTCCCAGTTCATTTTTGGGGTTAGCTGCTAATGCAAAACCTTGAGGTTTAGAACGATTAACCACAATTCCATAATGATTACCATAATCAAAAGGTACTTTATTACCTTCTGCGTAAGTAATCACTTCTTTTTTATCTAAAGATTGTACTTTATATCCGGGTTGATCGTAATTATCAGTAATGGTATCATTAACTCGATTATTAGCAACTAAAACATTAGCTAAAGCACTAATTTTAATGTTGGCGGTGAAGCGATCGCTATACCGCATCCAAGCTTCTTGAAAAGATGAATCTGGTACTTGATTAGCTGGATCGGCAACATTATTATTGCGAACCCCAAAAATTACAATATTTTGTTTTTTGACAGTATCAACATTTCCCCCAAAATTGATTCCTGCACGATTAATATCTAAATTAACCACACCAATATTACTATCTGATTCAGCATCACTAGTAAAGATTTTTTTAAAAGCTGTAGTATTATCTGTGCCATTTCCCGAAAAAGTCGGTTCATACTTAGGAAAAACCAGCTTACTTGCAGGCGCATACTTATCAGATTTAGCATCTGTCACTGCTGGAGTTTCTCCACGAATTAACACTCCATTTTTCAAAAAAATACTATCAGGAAACTCGTAAATCCCTGCCGGGAAATAGATAACTCCACCACCATTAAACACAGCAGCATTCATTGCTGAATTAAACTGTTCTACTAAATTATTACCAGCAAAATCTTTGATATTATATACACAGCCCCATTTGATATTATTAGTCCAAGGATAGCTATTCTCTCTATATTTTGCAGAAATGGGATTATCACTTGGGCCTCCAGTTTTACTGCCACAGTTTGGCGATCGAGTCAAAGATACTACACTAGAAGATTGAAAACTAGTTTTTGGAGAATTAGAACCAAACAACCAATAAATTCCCCCAACTAAAATTAGCAAAATTCCTAACCCCAAGCAAAATAGCACTAAATACTTGAATAAACTTGTGCGCGATAACCTCCTCATCCTGCACCTTCCTAAAGACTAATAGCATAAACTTTATTAATTTCCTGGTATTTTTGCCAATTGAAAAACCTGTTCAGCAGTAATTTCTAAACCCTCAAACAAAGCATCGATTATTGGCGTACTTCCCATATAAGTTTGCGGTGGCGCATCAGGATAAAAAACTGTAATACTTCTCGCTTGACTATCTACTACCCAAACTCGCAACACTCCCGCATCCAAATAATCTCTTGCTTTAGCAGCTAATTGCCCAAAAGTTTGTCCCGGTGAAATTATTTCCACAACTAATTCTGGGGGGACAGGACAAGCTTCATTTTCCATCCAATCAGCTGATAACTTTTGGTAAGAAACAAATAAAATTTCTGGAGTTGGTACCCAGCTTTTTCCCTGCCGCATTAGTACCACCGCCCATTCTACTGCAACCTCACCCTTGTTTTCACCCCAACGTTCTAACAATTTCAGTAATACTTTTGTCAGTCTTGAATGAAAAAATTTCGGTGACATTTTTGATATTACCTCACCATCCACCAATTCGTAAGTTACATCATCTTCTGGAAGCAATAGAAATTCTTCTAGAGTCAGGTTTTTTCTAGTTTGTAACATAACCGTGCCATAAAAGTTCTGAGTAAAACGCAGTAGGCTCATAGTTCGAGACTGCTATGATTAGTTTATCGTAGTAGATTCAGAATTGTACTGATTGGAGATAAATATATGCCTTCACCCTTTCCAGGGTTCGATCCTTATTTAGAAAATCCTGATTTTTGGCCTGAAGTTCATAATCGATTAATTGTCGCACTTGCAGATTCTTTAGTTCCCCAAGTTCGTCCTAAATATGAAGTTGCTATTGAGAAGAGAATTTATGAAATTGCTCCTCTTAATAGTGATAATTCTCTATTAGTTGGTGTTCCAGATTTAGCAGTGAAACGTCAGTCTTCTAATATTAATCAATCTCCTTCTCAAATCGCTGTAGCAGTTGCTTCATCTCCGGTTAAACCAATAATTGTTACTGTACCAATACCTGAAAAAATTAAACAAAATTATTTAGAATTAAGAGACAGAGGAACAGGTTTAGTTGTTACTGTTGTAGAAATTTTATCTCCAGTCAATAAACGTTCTGGGGAAGGACGAGATAGTTATTTACAAAAACGGCAACGAATTTTAGGAAGTTTAACGAATTTAGTAGAAATTGATTTAATCAGAAGTTTCTCAGCAATGCCAATTCTAGAAAACAATATTCAGTCAGATTATCGAGTTTTAATTAGTCGTTATAGCCAACGACCGCAAGCAGAATTGTATGCCTTTAATTTGCCAGATTCTCTTCCAATTTTTTCTTTGCCTTTGCGATCGCAAGATGTTGAACCTACAGTTAATTTACAGCAAATATTCACAGAAATCTATGATAAAGCAGGTTACGATTATCGAATTGATTACACCTCAGAAATCGTTCCGTCCTTATCCGAGAAGGATAATTTATGGATTCAAGAGTTGTTAGAAAAAAAGCCTGATTAAAAATCAATCACTAATTCCCACAAAATTACTCTGCTAAATTAGCAATTACTTTCGCTAAACCGCTAACAACTCGCGTCAGTTTATCAAAATCGATTTTATCAGTTGTATCTTCTTCTTTGTGGTAGTAAACATAACGGTAAGGAGCAGTATCTGTCACCATAATTCCTGGATAATCCTGTTGCCAAAAAGACCAATGATCGGACCAACCAACACCAGGAACGCCGCTAGGAAGTACAGCACCTTGGGAAGGAAATTCTGCATTACGGCGAAAAGAAGCGATCGCCTTTCGTACCAAATCCCCCGATTTAAGATTGCCAATAAAAGCGATAAAATTACCTTGATTAGGATAGAACAACCCGATCGGAAAAGGATACTTTTGACTATCTACGCGATCGGAAAAATATCCCATAGTTTCCAAACTCAACATCCCCACAATATTTTCATTTTGTTTTTTTAATTGTTTAGCAAATACCAAACTCCCCATATCTTCTGTCCAGAAAAAGGGAGGTTCCTCATTAGTAAATTCAACAAAGCGAATAGTACGATTAGTTTTCTGTTGAGCAAACATCCGCGCTAATTCTAAAGTAGCCGCTGCACCCGTACCATTATCATTAGCACCAGGACTACCAAACACGGAATCGTAATGACCACCAACCACTATAATTTCATTAGGCTTTTTAATTCCTATTTTCTCCGCCACTAAATTGTAATAAGACCTCCCATTTATTTTGTATTCTTGTTCCTTAACTTGATAACTGGCTTGACTAAAAGCAGTTTTCAAAAAATCAACTGCTGCATTGAGCCGTTTATAATTATTAGCATTACGTTCACCTATTTCATCAGCCAATTTTTTGACATCTTCTTGTAACAAATTTCGCAAAATAATTTCTTGTCGATTTAAAGGTTTCAGTTGTCCGCTATAACTTTTTTCCGGCATCCAAAATAGCGCAAACCAACCCCAAACACATATAACTATTAATGTGCTTATAAGCACACCTAAGCGAATTAATGCAGATTTATTAATCAGTTGAATTTTGGCTTGACTGTTTCTTGAAGATGACGGCATACTGGCATAATCTTTTTAATACAGAGTAATAACCATAATATTCTAACCATAATATTCCAAGAATTAAGAACAATTAATTTTAAGCCAATCCCGACAAAGCTCAAAACAAAAAAACGCCTTCGTTGTGAGAAGACGCTTTTTTGTTAAAGATTAATTATCTCAAAACCTTAGCCATTGATCGCAGGAGCGCTCAAAGCCACAGGAGCAACTTCAGCAGAAGCCAAGTCGAGAGGGAAGTTGTGAGCGTTGCGCTCGTGCATTACTTCCATACCCAAGTTAGCGCGGTTCAGTACGTCTGCCCAGGTTCCAATCACGCGACCTTGTGAGTCAATTACGGATTGGTTGAAGTTGAAACCGTTGAGGTTGAATGCCATTGTACTTACACCCAACGCGGTGAACCAGATACCAATTACAGGCCATGCACCTAAGAAGAAGTGCAAGCTCCGGCTGTTGTTGAAGGATGCGTATTGGAAGATCAAACGACCGAAGTAGCCGTGTGCTGCTACGATGTTGTAGGTTTCTTCTTCTTGTCCGAACTTGTAACCGTAGTTTTGAGATTCGGTTTCGGTGGTTTCACGCACCAAGGAAGATGTCACCAAAGAACCGTGCATTGCGGAGAATAAGGAACCGCCGAATACACCAGCCACACCTAACATGTGGAAGGGGTGCATCAGGATGTTGTGCTCTGCTTGGAACACGAACATGAAGTTAAATGTTCCAGAGATTCCCAAAGGCATTCCATCAGAGAAGGAACCTTGACCCAATGGGTAGATCAAGAATACTGCGCTTGCAGCCGATACTGGTGCGCTGTACGCTACGCAGATCCAAGGACGCATCCCTAAGCGGTACGACAATTCCCACTGACGACCCATGTAGCAGAATACACCGATCAAGAAGTGGAAAATTACCAACTGGTATGGGCCACCGTTGTACAGCCATTCGTCTAAGCTGGCTGCTTCCCAAATTGGGTAGAAGTGCAAGCCAATCGCGTTAGATGAAGGTACAACTGCTCCAGTGATGATGTTGTTTCCGTAGATTAAGGAACCAGCTACGGGTTCGCGGATACCATCGATGTCTACTGGTGGTGCTGCGATGAATGCGATGATGAAGCAAGTGGTTGCGGTTAGCAAGGTGGGGATCATCAATACGCCGAACCAACCGATGTATAAGCGGTTTTCGGTGCTGGTGATCCAGTTGCAGAACCGTTCCCAGACGTTAGCGCTTTCGCGACTTTGAATGGTTGTGGTCATTGTTGGATAATTGCGATGATTTGATTTTCGAGGTTCAGGGCGGTTTGTTTACCCGCTTGAATATACATTAATGCTTTTGTTGAGATTTGTAAAGTACTTGTGACAATTTATTTGAATTGTTTAATTTTATGATACCTATTAGAATCGCTTATACTATGCAGATGCCCGAATTCTTGAAGAAGTTGGGCATCTGTCTGATGACTATTTCCGGCGCACTGCACTAGGAACAGTTTCCTTTTTTGCTTTTTCTGAGGTAGGTTGAAGTTTCAGACCGGAGAGAGTTTGGCGTACATTCAAAGCTAGGAAGCGATCGATCGGAATATAAGTACGATAAATTGGGCGTTGAGCATCTTGGTAAGTTCTTTGAAATCCGAAAACTCTAGCCAACTCCCCAGAGAGCGGATTAATTGCCACGCTATATAAATCGCAGAGATTGGGAAAATCAACTTGCACCTTTACTAAAGTTCTCTGTAAGTCTTCCGCAAAATCGCAGATTGTATCATACTCAATATATGGATTATCGATCAGCCAAGCTCTTAGAAAGGCAGAACTGCAATCTTCATCTCCAGGAACAGTCATTTTAAAAGGCTCATTTTGCATATCGGAAGTAAAGAAACGAGTTTTTCCGGGAGGAAGAAAGAAGTTTGCTTCTGATTCCTTTACAGTTGGGTAAACAATGTAAATTCCCACTGGATGTAAGTTGTCACTGCGTCGCAACACGCGCATTCCGGTGGAATATTGCTTTGCCCAATTGCGTAATACTTGGGTAATTTGATGAGGAGTAGCGGTTGCGTCTTTCGCTGTTTGCACGTAATGGCGATCGATCAAATTAGCAACTGGAACCGCATCAGTTCTAGGATTAAAATCATCTATGATTAATTTCACTACTTCGGTTTGCTGCGGAGGATCGAGCAGTTCCGAACAGGGCATAATTTGAATGCAAGTAGTGTTACCATCAAATTGTTTTTCAATTAAGCCGAGTGCGGCTAATTGATCGATCATCATCCCCGCAGCCCGATCGCCACCCCGGTCTTTTTCACTATAAAATAGTTCCGCTGCTTCCCTGTGCGTACAAGCTACCCATCCTTGCGGCAATTCTAATTTTGTCAAAGGTTGCACCAAGCGGCGACCTGACTCTTGCGACTGTTTCAGCAATAAGTACGCCCACAAGCGAACAAAATATTCAGCCCTGCGCTTAGTAAGTCCACTCCCCCGCTTCACTAGCATAGAAATATAAATACGCTGCTGTTCGATCGGAAACCACTTTTCTAGGTATTCTGGGCTCATAGTGAGTAAAGTGAATCAGGTAGTTTTTTGCATAAGCACCCAAAAGGGTGAGGCATTTCTCGACTAGGAAGCCGAAAATTTTGATAGAAGCAATAAAACTGGTTACAAATGCCAGAAAACCATATCCCAAAGCAGGGCTAGATAGTAGCTTCAGTTTTTGCATTCTATTTTTTGGGTTTTCTGGCTCCATTAACTTTCAGTTTAACAGAAAAACTTCACCCTACTTCAGGTTGATTCACCTAATTGGTGCCGCTACGATATGACTTCTCCAGACTGGTGATCTCAACAGTTTACTCATTGCACCTTCACTTTTAGCAAAGTGAGAATGGGCGCATAGCGAGAGAGAAAGCAATTATGAACGCTCATTCACTGACTGTTAATCTAGAAAAATCTCAAGAAATTAACATTGTTACAAACGGATTATTTAATTCTCCTTGGATGGCTTTAGCTGACTCATTAAGGGAAGGTATGATGGTAATTTCGCGCCATGTAAAACCCATCTACATGAATCAACAAGCTAAGGAAATTAGCCAAAAATTGACGGTTGGCGATCGCCATTTAAGCATTTTACCTTTAGAAATTTCCGAAATTTGTTATCGGTTAATTAAACAGGGTATAGATTATCAACAAGCGATCGTTACCGAATGTTCAACTGCTGAACAGCAAACAATTCGGATTCGTGCCAGTTGGGTAAATTTAGGTATTACTGATGCTAATTTACCTGCAAGTGAAAATCAGCAGATTTTGATTTTCTTAGAAAATCGCCATCAAATTCTGCAAGAAGATTTACAATTCGAGCAGCAAAAGTATCAGTTAACCGATCGCGAAGTCGAAATTTGGTCGCTGCTACGTCAAGAATACAGCTATCAAGACATTGCCGAAAAGCTGCATATCAGTTTAAACACCGTCAAAACTCATGTTAAAAATATCTATGCCAAAAAACGCTGGCATCAAGTAAAAGATAGCAATGAGGAGTAAGTGTTTGGCAAAATGGGGAAGGGTAAGTCTCACCAGTCTTGGGAGTTTAGCTAAAATTAATTAGCCGTCAATCATCAGTAAAAATTTAATTTATGTCAGCTTCTACTTCCCGCCAAATCACTTACAGTCCTGCTTATACGATCGTCCCTACTTATGAATGTTTTAACCGCTGTACTTACTGCAATTTTCGCACAGACCCAGGTAAAAGTCCTTGGTTAACTCTTACTGATGGGGAAAATTTATTAAAGTCTCTGCAAAATACAGGTGTTTGTGAAATTTTGATTCTTAGCGGCGAAGTACATCCCAACTCAGCTTTGAGAAAAGCTTGGTTCGATCGCATTTACAACCTATGCAAATTAGCACTTTCTTTAGGCTTTTTACCACATACTAATGTTGGGCCATTAACTTTTGCTGAAATGGCACTATTAAAAAATGTCAATGTTTCAATGGGTTTAATGCTAGAACAATTAACACCCAGTTTATTAAACACAGTTCACAAAAACGCACCCAGTAAATTACCTGAATTAAGATTAAAACAATTAGAATTTGCCGGAAAGTTAAAAATTCCTTTTACTACTGGTTTGTTGTTGGGAATTGGGGAAAATTCATCTGATTGGTGGGAGAGTTTGGAGGCGATCGCCAAAATCCACCAACGCTGGGGAAACATTCAAGAAGTAATTCTCCAACCCCACAGTCCCGGAACTCAACAAACCTGGCAATTCCCCGCTTTCGATAATCATTTATTACCCGAAATAATCACCAAAGCCAAACAAATTTTACCTCCAGAAATTACGATTCAAATTCCCCCCAACTTAGTCCAACAACCAGAATTATTATTAGCTTGTTTAGATGCAGGTGCTAGAGATTTAGGTGGAATCGGGCCAAAAGATGAAGTAAATCCCGATTATCCTCACCCCCATTATCAGAAATTAACTCAAATTTTGCAACCAGCGAGTTGGGAATTAGTGCCACGTTTGCCAGTATATCCGCAGTATGATGATTGGTTATCCGAGGAATTGCAAATTAGTGTTAAGCGGTGGCGAAATACTATTCAGTCGGTTGATTTTATTCCAGGCTCATCAGTTATACTTTAAGTAGTATAGGTTCCTGATAAAGAAATTTCACTAATGACTCCCGATTTAGAGATTCCCGATTTAGAGATATTGAAAAAACTTTTCAACTCCTTTGACCCATTTCGACCATTACCCGCAGGCGATCCAAAGTATGTAGATTGTCGGGAAGTACGAGGTGATGGCGATATTCTGGAGGAGTTAGGCAGAGAAATCATATTCTCTGAACGGCTTACCTGTCAACTCTATTCTGGTCATCGAGGCGCAGGAAAATCAACAGAATTGTTAAGATTACAGCAGGATTTGGACAGTAAAGGTTACTTTGTGATCTATTTTGCTGCTGATGAAGAAGATATTGATCCAGAAGATGCTCAGTATACTGATATTCTCTTAGCTTGTACCCGACATTTATTAGATGGATTAAAAAACAGCGCAAATCCGCAACCTTTGCTAAATTGGTTGACAGATCGCTGGGATGATTTAAGAGATTTAGCATTAACAGAAGTATCTCTAGAAAGCTTGAGCGTAGAGGCACAATTACATCAGTTTGCCAAGCTAACAGCGAATTTAAGAGCAGTACCCAGTGTGCGGCAAAAAATTAGGAACGCATTGATCCTCATACTACAACTTTGATTAAAGCGTTAAACGAGTTCATTGGAGAAGGAAAACAGAATCTACCGGAAAAATATTCTCAATTGCTAGTAATTGCTGATAATTTGGATCGCATTGTACCTGTAATTCAAGAAGATGGACGTAGCAATCACGACCATATTTTTTTAGACCGCCACGAACAACTGAAAGCATTAGATTGTCATTTGGTTTATACTGTACCAATTTCTATGCTTTATTCGCAAAAAGCAGCAGATTTGCGAACTAACTACGGTGATGACCGAGTGTTACCAATGATTATGGTACAAACTCCAGATAATATTATTCATCAACCAGGATTGAATAAACTCAAAGAAGTGATTGCTAAACGAGTTAATCAAGTAATTTCTAATCGTGTTTTGGAGACAGAAATTTTTGATAGTCCACAAACTTTAGAGCAAATATGCTTAATGAGCGGTGGTCATGTCAGAGAGCTATTATTGTTATTCAGAGCAGCGATTAAACGCACTGATGAGTTACCCATTCCTGTGAAAGCTGTACAACGTGCAATTACGGAAGCGCGAGATACCTATCGCCGTACAGTTCAAGAGAATCAATGGCAAGCGTTAGCTAATGTTTGTTATTCTAAACGCATTATAAATGATGATTTACATCGCGGTTTGTTGTTTAATCGCTGTCTTTTGGAATACCGCTATTTAGATGGAGATGAAATTAAACGTTGGTACGACGTGCATCCTTTAATTAAGGGAATTGAAGAATTTCAAGAAGCTTGTGAGCAAATATCATGACAGAAACTTTAATTGATTGGGACAAAGATTTACCAGCAGACCCTCAAGAAGAATATGAAGCATTAGTACGTTCTCTAAACTGGACGGACGGTTTTGGATTGCTCTTTGTTCGCTGTTCTCCAGCAGAGGGAGAAAGGTTGATTGAAAAAGTTCGCCAAGATATTCCTAAGAAAAATATTGAAGTTTTGCCATTAAAACAATCAATTGATAATTTGTATGAAATTGTTGATAGCTTGCCGAACAAAGACCAAATCAATATTCTCTTTATAACTGGTATAGAAAAGTCTTTTGTTGATTATATTAAACCGGGTTATGGCGGTCAAGGTGATTATTACAAATTGGACAGTGTTCCCCGTGTTTTGGGACATTTGAATTTACAGCGCGAACGGTTTAGAGATAATTTTAATATCTGTTTCGTGTTTATTTTACCTTTGTTTGGATTGAAGTATTTTATCCGGCGTGCGCCAGATTTTTTTGACTGGCGTTCTGGTGTATTTGAGTTTCCCACTGATAAAAAGATTGTCGAAAAAGAATCTCTTAGGATTATTGAAGAAGCAGATTATCAAAAGTATCTTAGCTTCACTTCTCAAGAAGTATGTCAGAAAATTTTGGAAATTCAAGAATTGCTTAAAGAAGAGCATCAAACAAGTAATTACCAGGCTAATTTACTGATTAAATTGGCATTTTTGCTTGAGGCCACTAAAAACTATGAAGCAGTTATTGCTAGTTACGACGACGTTTTGAAAATTGATCCAGGCAATGACTCAATCTGGTATCTCCGAGGTGTTTTGTTGCGGCATCTGGGACACTACGAAGAGGCTATTGCCAGTTTTGACCAAGCTTTGAAAATTAATCCGAACGATGATTCAGTGTGGTACGACAGAGGCAATGCACTATATGATTTAGAACACTACAAAGAGGCAATTGCCAGTTTCGATCAAGTTTTGAAAATTAATCCGAACGATGATTCAGTGTGGAACAACCGAGGCAATGCACTATATTATCTAGAACGCTATGAAGAGGCAATTGATAGTTACAACCAAGTTTTGAAAATTAATCCTGACAGTGACTTAGCTTGGAACAACCGAGGCAGTGCACTATATGATTTAGAACGTTACGAAGAAGCAATTGCTAATTATGACCAATCTTTAAAACTTAATCCTGACAATTACTTAGCTTGGTATCGCCGAGGTATTTTGCTACATAATTTAGAACGCAATGAAGAAGCGATTGCCAGTTTTGATCGAGCTTTGAAAAATAAACCTGACAATGATTCAGCCTGGTATCTTCGAGGGAATAGCTTACATAATTTAGGACGTTATGAAGAAGCAATTGCCAGTTATGATCAAGCTTTGAAAATTAATACTAACCATGACTTTGCTTGGAACAACCGAGGCAGTGCGCTACATAATTTAGAACGTTATGAAGAAGCAATTTCCAGTTTCGATCAAGCCTTGAAAATGAATCCTGACAATGACTTAGCTTGGAACAACCGAGGTAGCGCATTGCATTATTTAGAACGTTACGAGGAAGCAATTGCTAATTATGACCAAGCTTTACAAATTAATCCTGATAATGACTCAGCCTGGTACCGTCGAGGCAATGCGCTAATTATTTTAGGAAATTACGAAGAAGCAATTGCTAATTATGATCAAGCTTTGAAAATTAACCCAAACCATGACTCAGCTTGGTACTACCGAGGCGATGCGTTGTATGATTTAGAACACTACGAAGAAGCTATTTCCAGTTATGATCAAGCTTTGAAAATTAATCCAGACAATGACTCGGTTTGGTATCTCCGAAGCTGTGCGCTAGTTATTTTAAAACGCTATGAAGAGGCTGTCCCTAGTTATGACCAAGTTTTGAAATTGAATCCAAACATTTTATTAGCTTGGTACTACCGAGGCATGGCGTTAAATAATGTAGCACGGTATGAAGAGGCTATTACTAGTTTCGACCAAGCTTTGAAAGTTAATCCTGACTACGATTCAGCTTGGTATTGTCGAGGCAATGCCTTGAATCATTTAGAACGGTACGAAGAAGCGATCGCTTCTTACGACCAAGCTGTAAAATTCAAACCAGACTATCACTATGCTTGGAATAATCGGGGGATTGCACTAGGTAATTTAGGGCGCTACGAAGAGGCGATCTCATCTTATGACCAAGCTGTAAAATTGAACCCGAATGATGATAAAGCTTGGTACAACCGGGGAAATGCGCTATATAAATTACGACGCTACGAAGAGGCGATCTCATCTTATGACCAAGCTATAAAATTGAATCCAAACGATGATAATTCTTGGTACAACAAAGCTTGTTGTTATGCTTTGCAAGGTGATTTAATTCACTCAATAGAAAGCTTACAAAAGGCGGTCAAAGTCCAAGCAAAAAGAGTCCTAGCTCAAATTAGCAAAATTGCAAAGTTAGATTAAGCAATGGTGCTAAACAATGATTACAAATACTTAAAAAGCCGATCGCACCTTGTAACCAAGAAGCCACATTTGTATAATAGTTATACCAAAATTTTAGTTATAGAAATTTTATGACCAATGATAAGACTTATAAAGAACAGTTGACAAAGTGCGATCGATCTTTGCAGACAAACCCAGCAAATAGCCAACTTTGGTATGACAGAGGAGATGCACTCGCTAACTTAGGTCATTATGAAGAAGCATTAGCCAGTTTCGACAAAGCTACAGAACTACAACCGCAAAACTGCGCCGCTTGGGTATTTCGAGGAGTTGTGTTAATTCACCTACAGCGTTATAAAGAAGCCCTCAACAGTTGTAACCAAGCATTAGAAATTAAACCCAACGATAGCGAAGCTTGGACATTTCGCGGTGCAGCATTATCTAAATTAGGTCGTCAACAAGAAGCTTACCTGAGTTACGAAAAAGCAATGGGGCGAAAAGAACCATCCCCTTGGCGAACGAAAGTGTGGAAATTCTTCGACTTCTTCAACAAACACAGTTTCCAGTCGTGATTGATTAAAATAGGAAATACCCATTCGCAGCCAGGTTACTGGTAAGGAAGTCCTATAGAAACGATTTACGGAAACCTTCAGGGTCTAAAATCTAGTCAACTTAAGCAGCTAGAACGACTGTATCACCAACGTCTTCCGGGCGATCGCATCACCACCGCAGAATTCGCCCAGCGGTTAGGTGCCATTAGCGCCGAAATTAACCAACCAGTCTGTACCTATATTAACCGTCGGGGACAAGTAATTCGCGTCGGAGTGGGAACACCCAGACAAACGCAAATTCCACCTTTGGAACTACCCCGTTATGGTGCAGAACGACTCAGTGGTATTCGTTGCATCGCCACGCAACAGAAAAGCGAACCGCCAGGTGAAGCAGACTTGACAGCAATGGCGATTCAACGCTTAGATGCTTTAGTCAGTCTCACCTTTACAGAAGAAGGGTTTGAACGCCGAGGCGGTGGCGCAACAGGTTATATTAAAGCAACCTATTTAGCGCACCTCCTCCCTCACGCGGGAGAAAAGCACGAACTCAACGGACAAGCTGCTTGGACAGTTTCTTCACCGATGAGTTTAGACTTGTTAAGCAAACAAGACTTTTTGGAATTAGTCGAAAACTTAGAAGCAGAATTCCAAAGAGAATTTGTTGCCCAAGACGTAGACTTAGATCACGATCGCGTTTTGATTGTAGGTTTGCAAACAGACAACCTCAAGCCACAGGAATTTCAGAATATTCTTGATGAATTGGCAAGGTTAGTCAACACCGCAGGCGGAGAAGTTTTGCAGACTATCAAGCAAAAGCGTTCCCGTTTGCATCCTCAAACCGTTGTCGGTGAAGGTAAGGTGCAAGAAATTGCCCTGAGTGCTCAAACGTTGGGAGCAAACTTAATTGTATTCGATCGCGACCTCTCACCCGGACAAGTTCGCAACCTGGAAACCCAAATTGGCGTGCGCGTAGTCGATCGTACTGAAGTAATATTAGATATCTTCGCCCAAAGAGCCCAATCTGGAGCCGGGAAATTACAAGTAGAACTCGCCCAGTTAGAATATATGCTGCCTCGACTCACAGGTAGAGGACAAGCAATGTCTAGGTTGGGTGGTGGTATTGGAACTCGCGGTCCCGGTGAAACAAAATTAGAAACCGAACGTCGGGCTATTCAACGTCGTATCGCCCGCTTACAACAAGAAGTGAACCAATTACAAGCACATAGATCCAGACTACGGCAAAACCGTCAGCATAAAGAAGTTCCCTCAGTAGCTTTAGTTGGTTACACTAACGCAGGCAAATCTACCCTGTTGAATACACTGACTAACGCCCAAGTTTACACCGCTGACCAACTGTTCGCCACCCTCGATCCTACTACTCGACGCTTGATGATTCCCAATGCGGATACTGGGGAACAAATGGCGATCGTCCTCACCGATACAGTAGGATTTATTCACGAACTACCCCCAGCTTTGATGGATGCTTTCCGCGCCACCTTGGAAGAAGTCACCGAAGCAGACGCTTTACTGCATTTGGTAGACCTTTCCCATCCCGCGTGGCAAAGTCAGATTCGTTCCGTAATGGCTATTTTGTCAGAAATGCCCATTACTCCGGGTCCCGCTTTAATTGCTTTTAACAAAATTGACCAAGTAGACAGCGACACCCTCGCCTTAGCCCAAGAAGAGTTCCCCCAAGCAGTGTTCATTTCCGCAAGCGATCGCTTAGGATTAGAAACACTGCGTCAGCGACTCGCTTTATTAGTTAATTACGCTCTTGTTCATCATTGAATTATTTTTTTACCATCTATGAATTACCCCGCCTCACAATAAGAGGACGGGGTTTTTAAATTCCTCACATACTTAAGTCTCGATCTAATTAAAAAATCGCTATTTACGCAAACTTACTGATAGAAAACTATTTTCAATTTATGCAGTAAATATAGTTAACGTAAGTTGCTAGTTACGTAAGTTTTTGCGCTTCAGTACTCCAAGCCCAGTTATCATTAGAGTGAAGACAGCGAACAACTTACCTGAACAAGTCTTTTGTGTGGCTAATCGAAATTTGTGGGTAGCGATATTTTTTTACGCGATCGCCTCACATAAACAAAAAATAGAAAATTTAAAATTTTTTTAGTTCGTAAGTTTTGAGTAAGTAAATTCACGTATAGAGATGGAGAATAATTTATTAACTCTTTAAAATTAAAAGGATGCCAAAATTAGGAAAATCAAACTATGGTAGAAATGTAGAGGTTTGAAAAAAAAATGAAAGCTGCTTTTATTAGTTCGATCGCTGCTATTACTGCATCACTGGGAATTGTAGCAACCAGTGGAGTCGCCAAAGCCTACGACTTTACTTGTTCTACTGTTGATGGGATTGGAAACGATGCTACTCGCACTTGCTTTACTCAATTGGCTCCTGATTGGACAGACATCTTTAATGCACCATTGTTTCTGCCACAATTTAATTCATCTTATGGTACCCTCAACAGTGCCATTCTAGAATTTGATGGATTGATTCAAGGAAATGCAGGCTTTGAAAGTAGAAATGCAACAGCGAGTACCATCACTGTCGATCTTTCCGGTTTGCTAACCTTAAATGATGCTGACGGTAACTCTTTATTATCCTTAAATCCGCAACAGTTTTACAATTACGATGTCACCAGGTATGATGGCAGCACAGATTATGCTGGCACTTCTGGTAAAACCCTTGAAGGACTAACAGCTGAAGACTCTGGAAGCAAAACTTATACTGGTTCTGAATTGACCTCTTTCGTTGGTACCGGAACTGTCAACTATTCTTTCTCAGCCGAAGCTACATCAAACGTTAGAGGCCCGGGTAATATGCGCTCTTATGTTGATACAAAAGCTGGTGCAGGAGTTAAGATTTCTTACAACTACACCAGAAAAATACCCGAACCTACTACAGTAATTGGACTCGGTGTAGCGGCAGGATTAGGGCTTTTCTCCAAAAGAAATAAAGTTTGGAAAAAAGCTTAAAAGATAGAGATATATCTAAGAATTAAATGGCTACCAACTTGGCTCTCCCGTATTCATGGTGATAAGTAAACCTAATTAATTAGCGAAGTGCTTAGTCTACAAGGAATTCCAATCTCTGTTCCCCAGTTTCCTTGTAATAGCGCAATGCGGCAGAAATCTTCGCTCGTCTCTGGTGAATGACGGGACAAGGAAACTAGGAGGAAAAGAGAATTTTAGCTGCTCAATTTTTCTGCCATGCTCAGCTAGGGTTTTGTATCACAAGTACGGCAGAGTCTTGTTAAGTTAAAGATTAACTAATCCCGATCGTCAGGCGATCGCATCTCAAGCAAAAATTTAGTATGGTAATTAAATTCTCCTAAGTTTCCTTTATTTGGGTAGTAATTAGGACTAGAAGCATGAGATTGCTTTTAGTCCTAATTTTTTACTAAGTACCAAAAAAGCTTGTAAGGAGCTTTTTTAGTAAGGGCTGACAATCTTTACACTAGGATAGTAATATTACTTAACATTATTAGGATATTATGGCTACTAACGTAGAAATTTACACCTGGAGTACTTGCCCCTTCTGCATTCGTGCTAAAGCTTTGCTGGACAAAAAGGGAGTTGAGTTTACTGAATACTGCATTGATGGGGACGAAGTAGCACGGGATGAAATGGCTCAACGTGCTAACGGACGACGTTCTTTACCCCAAATTTTCATTGATGACCAGCATATCGGCGGTTGTGATGACCTTTATGCTTTAGATGGAGCAGGTAAACTCGACCCACTCCTGGTATAGTCTTTAATCGTTGGTCATTGGTTGTAAATCACCAATGACCAATGACTCATGACCAATGACTTATAACAAAACGATGAAATTTGCTTTTATCATTGATCCAATTCAAAAGTTAGACCCTGGTCACGATACCAGCGTAGCGTTCATGGAAGCTGCTCAACAATTGGGTCATGACGTTTGGATTACGCAAGCTGAAAGTTTAAGTGTGGTTAATGGTCAAGCTTGGGCAATTTTACAAAGGGTACAACTGACTCCGGTACAATTAGTCGATGGACGTTGGTTAATTACTCAGCCTTGGTTTGAATTGGGAGAAAGTGTTTTTCAAACTTTAGAAACTATGGATGCTGTTTTTATGCGAACAGATCCACCTGTGACGATTCCTTATCTTTATGCTACTTATATTCTTGATTACATTAACCCAGAAAAAACGTTAGTCATTAATTCTCCGAAAGGCATTAGAGCGGCTAATGAAAAAATGTATGCGCTTCAGTTTACTGAGGCAATACCAGAAACAATTGTTACTCCAGATAAATTGGTAATTCGGGAATTTGTGGACAAAAAAGGGGCGGGAGTTCTTAAACCTTTGGGAGGTAAGGCGGGGGAAGGTATTTTATTTTTGGAAGGTGGCGATCGCAATTTCAATTCTTTAATAGAACTGAGCACTTTACAAGGTCGAGTTCCGGTAATGGTGCAAGAATATTTACCCGCTGCTAAGGAAGGAGATAAACGGATTATCTTACTTAATGGTGAACCAATTGGGGCGGTAAATCGCGTTCCTACTGGTAAGGAATTTCGGGGTAATATGGCTGTGGGTGGTCAAGCTGTGGCGACGGAAATTAGCGATCGCGAACTGGAAATTTGCGCCCAAGTCGCTCCTGTGTTACAAAAAGATGGTTTAATTTTTGTTGGTCTTGATGTAATTGGTGGCTACCTTACAGAAGTAAATGTTACCAGTCCTACAGGTGTGCGAGAAGTTGACCGACTCAGCGGTACTCAACTCGGTTATCAAGTGATTCAATGGATAGAGCAACACACCAAGAAGAAATGCTAAAGTTGGCTTAACTAAATCAGATAAATGCTGAGTTAATTCTCTGGAACTATTAGCCATGAGACAAAATAATGAGAGTCAAGAAGTTCTAAACTGGGGAATGTGGACGCATCTTTCTTCCCTAATTTGGATACCTTTAATGTTTGTTGGCTTAAGTTTTCCTGTACTCAATATAGTTGGGCCTTTACTTGTTTGGTTGTACAAGCGAAAAGACCACGAGTTTATTGATGAACAAGGAAAAGAATCGCTCAATTTTCAGCTTTCTTTTACGCTCTATAATTTTATCCTGGCATTGATTCTAATAGTGGTGGGTGTCATTATTGGATTAACTCTAATTACGGCACCCGATCAACCAACTGATGCTCAAGCTGGTGGCACTTTGTTTGGTTTGGGTTTGGTGGGATTAAGCTTTTTACTGGCTATAATTCTAGCTATTGCTCAATTGATTTTAGTAATCAATGCCGCTCTCAAAGCCAAAAAAGGTGAATTTTACCGTTATCCTTTAACTATTCGTTTTTTGAGATAAGTTCATGTCTGTAGCATCTGCCGAAAATTCAAAACTTGGTGTTGCTGTTGTAGGAACTGGATTTGGCGAAAAAGTCCATATTCCGGGATTACAAGAAAATCCGAATACTAAGGTTGTTGCGGTTTATCATCGCGATTTGGCTAAGGCAAAAACGATCGCATCTAAATATAATATTCCTCATGGTTGTACTTCTATTGAAGAGATTGTCGCTTTGCCGGAAGTACAAGCTGTGAGTATTTCCACGCCGCCATTTTTACATTATGAAATGGCGAGTCAGGTGTTGCAAGCGGGGAAACATTTATTATTAGAAAAACCTACAACTTTGACGGCTATTGAGGCAAGAGAATTATATCATTTGGCGAATAGGCGTGGTGCGATCGCCACAATGGATTTTGAATTTCGTTTCGTACCCACTTGGATGATGCTATCAGAAATGTTAGCTGAAGGTTATGTCGGAAAAAAACGATTAATTAAAATAGATTGGTTAGTTTCTAGTCGTGCTGATGCGATGCGCCCTTGGAATTGGTATGCACGAAAAGCTCAGGGTGGTGGCGCTTTAGGGGCGGTAGCTTCCCATGCCTTTGATTATATTAGTTGGTTATTTGGCCCTGTACGTCGCTTATTAGCCAAATTAATTAGCACTATACCCGATCGTCCCGACCCCAACACAGGTGAAATGAAACCTGTTGATGCTGATGATGCCTGTATGTTGATGCTAGAGTTGGCAGATGGTACACCTTGCCAAATTTGTATTAGTTCGGTGACTTATCAAGGACGAGGGCATTGGGTGGAAATTTATGGCGATCGCGGTACTCTAGTTTTAGGTAACGATAACCAAAAAGATTATGTTCACGGTTTTCGTCTCTTAGCTGCACCCGCAGGAAAAAGTCTTTCTGAAGTCGAAATACCCCATAGATTAGCTTTTCCTAAAAGTTACACTGATGGCAGAATTGCACCTTTTATCCGAGTCGTTGATAAATGGATAGAAGGAATTAAATTAAGCGCGTCGCAGACACCTTCCTTAACAGAAGGAGTTTATTCACAGTTGCTAATGGATTTAGCTCATAAATCCAATGGTACTGGTCTTTGGGTGGAAGTTCCCGATTTACAAACTTTTTTAGCTAGTAATTAGAAGGTAGGCGGCATAAACCTTTGCTCTTTACCTCTTCTTCTAGCTTATTGGCTAAGTTGATCAAGAACTTAACATTACCAATTGTTACATCCAAACCTTCCTCAGTTACCGGACAACCGTAACGAGGGAAGTTTTCCTTGGGATGTTGCCAACGTATCCAAAGTTTTCCATTGATAACTTTTGTGCTAATTCCCCATCCTTTATAACGGACAGGAATTTGTTCTAGTTGACTATGAGAAAGTTTTTGAGCAGAATTTAACGATTTTGGTTTAGATTCCTGGGAATCTTTAAAAGAGGTAATCATTTTTGCTAGTTGTTTAGTTCAACTTTTCTAAATATCAGGTAAAACTCTTTTAGGAGTAGTGATGCAGCCTGTCCTTCAAAAGTGATGTTATTAAACGATTTAGGTGAGGAAAATACACCTACTTCGTAACTGGGTTGCCGACCTTTCTGTGACAAGTGTCACATTAAATAGATGAAATCTGTTTTTATAGTGTCTTAATTATAAACTGATTGCTAGGCACAAAATGTATCCTACTTGCCGGGAGATTGTAAATAATAGTGTCTTCAATGTGTGTATTTATTTTAAGATAAGAGATTTTTTCTAGCTCAATAAGACTGAATAATCGGTTATTTTTACTATTATGATTTTTATTACAAAATTTTGCAATAAACTTAAATTTACTGGAGCGGCTAATTCCGATGAGAAAAGATAAATTATTTTAGCTCCGACGAATATTAAAACAGCACCATTCTTGTCTGCGCCAGAGAGCGGCGACGATCCAACCTTGTTCTTCTAAAACATCAGCTACAGGTTTTGCTTGTTCTACCAGAATGCCGCTGAGAATGCCCCAGCTGGTAGGTTTGACGATCGCACTCATCTGCGGCAGTAAGTCAATAATTACCTCAGCTAAGATATTGCAGACAATTCCATCTACCGGACGATCGATTAATTGTTTTACTCGATCGACACTTCCCTGTTCGACAATTAACCGTTCCGAATTAATATTATTGAGAGTGCGATTGCTGCGAGCCGAACGCACTGCCAAAGGGTCGATATCCACAGCATAAACTTTTTCTGCGCCTAGTAACACCGAGCCAATGGAGAGAATGCCAGAACCACAACCGATATCTGCCAAGATTAAGTTACTCTCAGTTTCAGGATCGGTTAAGCGCATTTCCAAAGCTTCTAAACAAAGCTGAGTTGTAGCATGATTACCCGTACCAAAAGCTACGCCGGGATCGAGGCGGAGGACTATTCGATCGCTGTCAGTGGGAACTGGTAGCCAAGTGGGGTTGATTAAAAGGCGATCGCCAATTTCCTGCGGTTGCCAATGTGCCTTCCAACTACTTGACCAATCTTCCTCATCGATCAAATGCCATTGCATAGTAGGTATTGAGAAACCCAAAACCAGCGCATCTTGACGTAACCACAAAGAAAGCGCCGCTAAATCCAATAATTCTGCTTGTTCTTGGGGTAAGTAACCTTTAACTAAACAATGATTTCCTTTAATTTCACTAGCAGTTCCCCGACAGCCAAAATTTTCTAATCGCCAGAATATTACTTCTTCTAAAACTGGATCGCAGAAAATTTGTAGTTCCCACCAACTATTTGCCATGTTTCAAAATTACGCGACAGATTAACACCCAGGCGATTTAACAATAGTTTTAAGTTATGAGTTATGAGTTTTGAGTTAATTCAAAACTCATAACTATTCTGAGGATTTACAGAGTTACTGTGTAAGCATCGCGAATTCCGGGAACTTTGAGAATTTCATCTAAAACTCCTTCCGGTAAAGGATCGTCGAGACTCAGCACCATTACCGCATCACCGCGCACAATTTTGCGACCTACCTGCATACTGGCAATATTGACATTAAAACTGCCCAGTAAAGAACCGATTTTGCCGATAATTCCTGGCATATCCCGGTGCAGAGTAAATAACATATAGTGAGTTGGCGGAACATTGATCGGGAAATCATTAATATCTGTAATGTGAATTTCCCCATCACCCAACAAAGCGCCTGTAACCGAGTGTTCGCCTAAAGATCCCTTCGCTTCTAAGTGTAAGGAACCAGCGTAGTCGCGCACTGCATTATCTCTGGTTTCAATGACGCGAATACCTCGTTCTTTAGCTTCAATGCCAGCATTGACGTAGTTTACTCTTTCTCGCAAAGCTTGGTAAAGCAAACCTTTTAAAGCAGCGATGACTATGGGTTTACTGTCATTTGTTGCCAATTCTCCTTGTAAGTGGACGTTGAGACTTTCGACTCTTCCGCCTGCAAGTTGACTGACTAAATTGCCCAAAGTTTCTGCCAGTCGGAGATAAGGCTTGAGTTTTTCCAAAACATCTGGGTACAAACCGGGGATGTTGACGGCGCTGCGGGCGGGTAATCCTAATAATACATCGCGGATTTGTTCGGCGACATCGATCGCCACATTCACCTGTGCTTCAGCGGTAGAAGCGCCTAAGTGGGGAGTGAGAATTACTTGTTTACCCATCGCGCATAATGGCGACTCACCCAGAGGTTCTTTCTCGAACACATCCAAAGCGGCTCCAGCAATTTTACCTTCTTTAATTGCTTCTGCCAAAGCTACTTCATCAATAATCCCGCCCCTAGCGCAGTTGATAATGCGGGCGGTAGGTTTCATTTTGGCTAAAGCTTCCGCATTAATCAAGTGGGTAGTTTCGGGAGTTTTGGGGATATGCAGGGTAATATAATCAGCTTCCCGCAATAGCAGATCCATATCTACCAAACGACAACCGATGTTTTCTGCACGTTCGGTAGAAATAAACGGGTCGAATGCTAATAATTTCATCCCCATTGTTTTGGCGACTGCGGCTACGTGAGAGCCTATTTTACCTAAGCCAACAATACCGAGAGTTTTTTTGTAAACTTCTGTGCCAACGAAGAGTTTACGTTCCCATTTTCCACTTTTAATTGAGGTGTTGGCATCGGGGATCGAACGAGAGAGTGATAGCATTAGAGCGATCGCGTGTTCGGCTGCTGCGATCGTGTTACCTTCCGGGGAGTTGACTACGACAATACCTTGTCTGGTTGCCGCAGGCACATCTACATTATCAACGCCAACTCCGGCGCGACCAATAATTTTTAGCTGTTTGGCAGCTGCGATCACTTCTTGGGTGACGCGAGTTTCGGAACGGATCATTAATGCGTCATAGTCGGGAATGATCCTCACCAACTCTTCTGCGGGTAGCCCAGTTTTTACATCAACTTGGGCTACTTGGGATAAGATGTCGATGCCAGCTTGGTCTATGGGATCGGAAACGAGAACCTTTGACATGAGTAGTAAGTGAGTTTAAATAAGAAGGTAGAAGGCTCCAAGGCAGAAGGCTCCAAGGCTCATACAAAGCTTTTTTACCTTTTCAACTGTATAGTTATTGCTACCTCGTACTGCTTTGCCACTATGAAAAATCTTCACAGTAGGTCATTCTAGCGGCAAACGACATTACCGACTGAGATTCGCTAGAAAGTTTTTAGGCTTTGATTGAGGGGGTGGGGGGAGTTGAAGAGGTGGGGGGGTGGGGAGGTAGGGGGATGGGGGGAGTTTCTAGCTCTAGATCTCTCCCCATCTCCCCATCTCCCCATCTCCCCATCTTCCCTGTTCCCATCACTGCTACGCTGATAAAAGTAACCAATATATATTAGGTGTATGAATTATCTTGTTGCTGTTTTGAGCGATCGCATTCAGGCGGAAGCAGCTTACTCTGCTTTAGAAAAAGAAGGTTTTGCGATGGATAAAGTTACCATCTTAGGCAAAGGCTACAAAAGTGCCGATGAGTTTGGTTTAATTGATCCTAACGAACAAGCGATTAAACAAGCTAAATTTATGGCATTTTGGTTAGTACCCTTTGGTTTTGTCGCTGGTACTACCTTCAGCGTCATCACTGGGTTAAATACCTTTGCTTGGGCTGGTGAAATCGGCAATCATTTAATTGGTGGGGTTTTAGGTGCGATCTCAGGCGCAATGGGCAGTATTTTTGCTGGTGGAGGAACTGGTTTAATCTTTGGTGGTGGTGATGCTTTACCCTATCGCAATCGTCTCAATGCTGGTAAATATTTAATTGTAGTGAAAGGCTCGGAAACTTTGACCCGTCGTGCTACTAGTATTCTCCGTCAGTTTGAACCCGAAAATATTCAAGGTTACGTAGAACCAAATGTCTAAAAATCATCCCGGCAGCAGTTTGCGAATCAAAACGGTACGCTTAAAGTTAATTCCATGCCCTTTGGAAGTAGCGGAAGCGAGTATTTTTAATCCGTCGCGAGTAGCTGAAATTTTGGGGGCGGGTGTACCGGAAGATTGGCAAAAAGCAGAGGTGCAAGATTTTTTACCAATGTATGCTCAAATGCTGGTGGACGATCGCACAAAGTTGGGTTGGGGTGTTTGGTTAATGATTCAAACTCAAGAGAATATGTTAATTGGCGATTTGGGTTTTGGTGGTAAACCTGATGAGTCGGGAAGTTTAGAAATTGGTTATGAGGTGTTTGCTGCTTATCGCCATCAAGGTTATGCTTTTGAAGCGGTAGAAGCTTTGGTAAATTGGGCTTTTTCTTGCCCAGAACTAAAGAGAATTGTTGCTCATTGTCCCGTTGATAATTTGGCTTCAAGGCGAATTTTGGAAAAGTTGGGCATGGAGCGATTACACTTAGTAGAAATGCCAGAACTTCCCGATACACAAGTTTGGAAATGGCAGTTAATGAATCAATCAAAAATCTAAAATCGTCTGATGTTACCTAGAGAAGAATTGTTAAAAGGTGTAGAAAATCGAGACTGTGCGGCTAGGGTAATTGATTTAGCTGAACAGGCAATTAAAACTTGGGAAATTGTGTTTTCTGACTTTCTTTCGCCGCCTGAGTTGGCAGAAGTGCAGCGGATGTTTGGTAAGTTGACGGAAGTGCATTTGTTAGCTTGGGGTGGCTATCCACAGGCGGAAAGACAGCGGTTAGCGATCGCCCGTTCCGAACTCCCTTTAGACATCTCCCAAGTAGAAATTGCCGCTTTAGAAATAGCTGGTAATTTCTTATTCGATCCGGCAACTCACCGAGATTTTTTGGGTGCAATGTTAGGTTGTGGAATTAATCGGGAAAAAACGGGTGATTTAATTGTTTTGGGGGAACGAGGTGCTCAAGCAATTGTAGTTCCTGAAATGGTGGAATATTTAGAGACACATTTGGAACAAGTGCGATCGGTTCCGGTGCGAACTCAACGCATTGAAATCAGCGAATTAAAGATTAAAGAACCGAAGAAGAAAGAGTTAACAACGGTGGAAGCTTCTTTGCGGTTGGATGCGATCGCATCCGCTGGTTTTGGAATGTCTCGCAGCAAAATGGTCGATTTAATTGATGGTGGTGATGTGCGAGTTAATTGGAAAGAAATCACCCAAGCTAGTCATCAATTAAAGTCAGGTGATTTAGTCGCAATTCGTGGCAAAGGACGTTTAGAAGTTGGGGAAATTGCTGTCACGAAAAAAGACCGTTACCGAGTACAAATGACCAGGTATATGTAAATCCCGAATCAAAATCAAGACCTAACAAGCATTGGTTTTTTATCAGGTTTTACAGAAACTTTCATCGGGTCATAACCTAACTGTTCAGTAATCCTTTCCCTAGCCAAAACTCGGTACTCCCAAAAATGCTCTCCAGCCGCACATAAACCCAAATACATATTCAGAACTTGCGGCTTTATTAACAGAATTGTTAATAGTTGTTGCCAAAATTGTCCGCGAATTTCCGGTCTGCGTATGCCCTGATGCCAGATTACCTGGGAAACTAATCGCAACCCTTTACCCAAAGGAAATTGCATAGTTTGCCTTCGTTCTGCTGGCGAATTAATCTTGAGACATTGCTTAAAACAGCGTTTGAGATAGTTTTTTGGTTCATACAAATTCCAGAAACCTTCGACATATTCTTTGGCAATTTCAGCGATGGGACGAGTGGGGATAAAATTCATCAAAGTATTTTGATCTCCCACTTTAGTAATACCAACACCCTCTACTAAACGTTGTTCTTTTTCCAAGCGATGCCATAATTGAGTATTAGGTAAAGCTTGGAGAATGCCTAGCATAGGTTGAGGAATACTGCTTTGTTCTATAAATGCTTGAATTCGCTCACCTGCGCCGGAACGTTCGCCATCAAAACCGAGAATAAATCCTGCATAAATTAGCATACCTGCCTGATTGATTTTGCGACAAGCTTCAATCAGGGGATGACGAGTATTTTGTAGTTTGTGAGTTACTTTCAAACTATCTTGATCTGGGGTTTCAATGCCGAGAAATATTGCATAAAATCCGGCTTGATTCATTAAATCTAACAGTTCGTCATCTTCTGCTAAATTTACAGAAGCTTCAGTCATGAAAGTGAAGGGGTAATTGTGTTGTTTTACCCAAGGAATCAATTCTCTTAAAAAGCGTTTGACGTTACGCTGATTGCCAATAAAGTTATCATCAACGATGAAAAGTGAACCTCGCCAACCTAAATCATAAAGCTTTTGCAATTCTGCTATTGCTTGACTCGGTTCTTTGGTGCGGGGTTTGCGACCGTAAAGGGTTATGATATCGCAAAACTCGCAGTTGAAGGGACAACCGCGAGAAAACTGAATTGCCATCATAAAGTAGGCATCGCGTTTCAGGAGATCAAAGCGAGGCATGGGACTTTGGGTGACATCCGGTTTTTCCGAGGCGCGAAAAATTCCTTGCGCTTCGCCTTGATTAAGTGCTGCGATAAAGTTTGGAACTGTGATTTCCCCTTCATCGAGGATCAGGTAGTGTGCGCCTGAGTCAAGGGCTTCTTGGGGAAGAGATGTGGGATAGGGGCCACCAACTGCGACTTTTTTGCCTAATTTTACTGCTTTTTGAATTAGGATGTGGAAATCTGGTTTCTGTACCAGCATGGCGGAGAGGATAACTAAGTCACACCATTGCCAATCTGCGTCTGTTTCTGGGTTAACGTTGCGATCGCAAAATCTAATTTCCCATTCTTTGGGAAGGAGGGCGGCAACTGTAATAATTCCCAAAGGTGGAATAACTGCTTTAAATCCAGCTATTTCCATGAAGCGATCGTAAGACCAAAAGGACTGGGGAAACTGAGGATAGAGCAATAATGCTTTCATTCTTTAGCTCCTTAACGCTGTTTCGGTTCACTCTCTCGATCGACAGATGCCAAAATATAGATCAGCTTGTATTAGCTTATCCATCAGCCGAATCTGTCTGTGCAACGGTTTTTAAACGGGCATTTCTTGATAACAGTGGCTACAACGCCAATAAATACCTCCCATGCGAATATGACGCAGTAAAATGTTTGAGCAGCAAAGACAAGTATGGTGCTCGCTCATAGATTGATCCATTGTGGGGATAATACTTCGTAGCTGGCGACCATTAATCAGGTTTCGAGGCAACGCGATCGAAGTTGTTAATAAAGCTAGCATTTTAAAAAACCAGTATTTTAATTAGGTTTTAAGTATAAGTCCCCTTGACAAGGAATACGTCTATCGATAGAGATAGAGAAATTTTGATTTATGTGGTATGGTAAACGGGAATCGTAAATCGCGGGCTTGATAGCAAAAGTCGTGCTAAATACAGCTACCTAAGCCAAGTCCTTGATGAGGTTGAATAACAATTGAAAATACAAGCGTTGGATATCAAAATGGGCGATCGCATCATTGCTTACTGCAATAATAAGATGCAGATCTGTACAGTGAAACGCATTCTAGATTCTGGTCAAACTAATAATATTACGCTATCAGTATTCACTTCTGACCATTACCGCATCTCTGTTTCCCGCACAGTGAGGTTTAAACGGGACGCTTTAGTTGATTTGGTGGGGGCAAAAATTACGGATAAAAATGAGCCGATCGCTTAATTGTTACATTTGTAAATTTATTGAGAAATAGAGTTTAATGAAGTAGTAATTACTGCAAAAGCACAAATAATTACTACAGAATTAACAACTAATTAATCAAGATAACCAGAGGCTTGTAGTTTTTGCCAAACTTTGGCTACACTTTCGGCTTCTGTTTCTATATCTGTGTGACATTCTACATCTGGATTAGTAGGAACTTCGTAAGGATCGTCAATTCCGGTAAAGTGTTTAATTTCTCCTGCTCTAGCTTTTTTATACAGTCCTTTAACATCTCTTTTTTCGCAAACTTCTAAAGGCGCATTCACAAAAACTTCAATAAAATCACCAATTTTCGACTTTACTTCTAGGCGAATTTCCCGATAAGGAGAAATTGCCGAAACTAACACAATTACACCATTTCTGGTTAACAAATGCGCGACAAAACCAATGCGGCGAATATTTTCGTCTCTGTCTTCTTTACTAAAACCTAAACCTTTGGTTAAGTTTTGACGGACAATATCTCCGTCGAGAACTTCTACTAAGTATTTTCGCGATCGCAATTCCTGTGCCACCGCCTTGCTAATCGTAGTTTTCCCCGCACCACTTAAACCAGTAAACCATACGGTAACACCACGTCGCTTCATCTGTCTCTCTTCCACAAAAAAATCCGGCAATCTATCTTATCAGTAAATTTTGGCTGAGCTAGGTGGGAATAATAATTCTAGTAGTTTGGTGCTGATTATGTCTCGTTTAACCGATCGTGCTGGGAAAATCTTACGTGCAGAAGTGGAAAAGTGTGTAGGAAAAGATACTTTGCTGCAAGTGCAGCGAGATATTATCCTAAAACGATTAAATAGGTTGAGAGAACAAGATGGTAATCTAGCTTCTTATGAAGAACTGCGTAATACAATTAGCGATGTTTTCCCCAATTTTAGTGACAAAGTTCTCAGAAAAGCTGCTAAAGCTAATCTTCCTCCGGGTGCGTGGAGTAAAATCAAATGGGTGGTGGGAATTGCAGGTGTTAGTGCTGGCACGGTTTGGCTATTAAACTTACCTTATCCGATGATTCGTTGGCCTGTGGCGCGAACTGCACCGATTTTGCTCCTACCTAGTTATATGAAAATGGATTATGATTACCGACAAGCGATCGTACTGGTAGAACAAGCAGATCAGCTGGTTAATCGAGCAACTAGTCAAGCAGATTTGGTTTTAGGAGCACAAAAAGTTAAGCAAGCACAAAAACATTTAGATGATTTACCTGTTTGGTTTTTAGGTTATCAACCTCAATATAGATTTTGGTTTGGCTGGAATTTTACTTTAGATGAATTTCGCTCGGCGCGTGCTAATGTAGGGCGAATGGAAGCAAAACGAGAGATTGAATATTTACTAGCAAATACTTCTGGAAGAAGCGATCGCAATCAAATCGTTAGCAAAATCCAAAGTATTATTGATAAATTACAGCAAGTAAAAACCGGAACAACTGCTTACCAAGAAGCACAACAATTGCTTCTATCTGCTCAGAAAAAACTTAAGGAAATAGAGCAATCTTCTTTTGGTAGTTGAGATGATTAGACTTCTCGGTTAAGTCGAAAATTTACTAATAATCGCAAAGTTCGATTAGATTATTTACTCGTTCCGATAGCTCTTGTTTGTAAATTAAGCCTTCCACCCAAGAAGGTTCAATTTTTTGATAACCAAACCTTGCTCCTAATAATGCTCCTGCTACCGCAGCATTTGTATCTGCATCTCCTCCTTCATTAATAATTGCCAAAAGTCCTTCTGCAAAGGTTGAAGCATGAAGTAGCGCCCAAAATGCTGCCCCTAAAGTTTTTAGTGTGTAGCCTAGTGTATATTTCTCATTGGGATTAAGACCTTCATCTAAGTCTAAAGCTTCTAGGGAATCTGCTTTTGCTTTGGCAAAGTATATTTCGATTTCAGGATGGAAAAAATTAACTTGATTAGCGATCGAATCCACTAATTGATTTATATTTTCTACACCTTGAATGAGTTGACTAATTGCTAAACATACAGCTACACATGAGCCTATACAACGAGGATCGGCGTGAGTAATTCGACATATCTGTTCAGCATTAAACCACACTTTTTCAGCATTTTTATATTCCCAAATTCCTAAAACTGATGTTCGCATTACTCCGCCATTTGCGGCTGATTCTCTATCCTTAGATTCCCAATATTTTTGAGCTACAAGATGAGGATTAAGCAAAAATTCTGTGTCATGAACAACAGTTTTGACTGTCCCACCAATTCCAAAACCATCTGTAATAGCCCAATTTTGCAAACGAGTAGCAATATCTTGAATCTTCAGTTGTCGAAAAGTTAGTAAACTATCCAGAATACACAGCATTTGATCTGTATCATCCGTCCAATCTCCAGGTTGCCATCGCCAATCTTGAAGTTGCTCAAATTGATTAGTAATTCTGGAAAAGTATCTGATTTGAGAATAGTCTGTTAATCCATTTGGATAAGTAAATTTCACCTGCTCGCGGGAGAGAAATTCAGTACCAAATCCAAGGGCATCTCCTACTGCTTGACCAAATAAAACTCCCCGAATTCTATCCGCTACTAGTAAATCCATGCGAATATTTCCTTACTGTTTGGTTTGTTGTAAGGACTTTAGTCCTTTAATGTAAATAATACGACTAAAGTCGCTACAACAAACTTAAGGCTTGACTTCACACACTTTTTGCTATAGATGAAATTCCTGCCATATCTAATATTTCGGGAATTAAATCCTCTCTTTTAATTGCCATTAGATGAACACCGTGACAAATTCCTTTTGCCATTTGCACTTGTTCTGCGGCAATTTTCATTCCTTCTCTTAAGGGATCTTTGGCGGTGGCTAGGCGATCGACAATCGATTGCGGAATTTCAATTCCCGGTACACAACGATTTAAAAATTGGGCATTCTTCGCTGATTTAATTAAGAAAATTCCCGCTAAAATCGGCTTATTAGTACCAGCTGCAATTTGATTCATGAACTTTTCTAAGCGATCGAAATCCGCAATTAATTGACTTTGGAAAAACTGCGCCCCTGCTTGTAATTTTCGCTCAAAACGACGCTGTAAACCTGACCAACTATGTGATTGCGGATCGACAGCTGCACCAACAAATAAATCAGTCGCACCATCAGTTAAAGGTTTACCATTCCAATCAAAACCATGATTCATTTTGTCGATTAATTGCAGCAACCGCACAGATTCTAAATCAAAAACTGCTTTACAATCGGGATGATCTCCCGCTTTCACCGGATCGCCAGTCAGGGCTAAAATGTTGTGAATCCCCAGAGCGTTAGCACCCATGAGATCGGCTTGTAAACCGATGCGATTGCGATCGCGACAAGCAACCTGACATATTGGTTCAATCCCATGTTGCAACAAAATAGCTGAAGCGGCTAAAGGGCACATCCGCAACACCGCCCGACTACCATCCGTAATATTTACCGCATGAACTCGACCTTTTAAAAGTTGCGCCATTTTCAGCATCGAAGTTGAATCACCTCCCTTTGGCGGTGAAACTTCAGCGGTAATTAAAAATTCTCCGCTTTTAACAGCGTTACGAAAGTAATTTAAAGGTTTTAGGTATGGCGTGCTGTGCATGGTACATTCAGTTGTGATTTTTTTTAAACAGGTTGGGAATAACCCATTGCGGCTTTGACTTCTGCTAGGGTTTGATTGGCGATCGCACCCGCCTTTTCCTTCCCTTCGCGCAACACAGATTCCAGATAACCCAATTCATTCATCACCGCATAATACTTATCTTGAATCGGTTTCAGAGCATTAATCGTTGTCTCAGTTAACAAAGGCTTAAACTGACCCCAACCCATATCCGCACATTCCGCTGTAACTTCTTCCTTAGTCTTACCAGAAAGCAGCATATATAAAGTTAACAAATTTCGGCTTTCCGGTCTTTCTGAGTCATCAAAAGACAAACCTCGCACCGCATCAGTTTTACAGCGCTTAATTTTCTTTTGAATTTCATCTGGCGAATCCAACAAATTAATTCGACTCAATTCCGAAGGATCGGACTTAGACATTTTCTTTGTCCCATCCGTCAAACTCATCACTCGCGCACCTTCCGCCCGAATTAAAGGATCGGGTAACTTTAACACTTTTTTGTCATTACCAAACAAATGATTAAACCGCGCTGCTATATCACGAGTTAATTCTAAATGTTGCTTTTGGTCTTCACCTACAGGCACTTTATCAGCTTGGTAAAGCAAAATATCCGCTGCCATCAATACCGGATAATCCAACAAACCAGTATTAACATTTTCCCCCTGCTTCACCGCTTTTTCCTTAAACTGAATCATATCTTGCAACCAGTTTAAAGGCGTAATGCAGTTTAATAACCAAGTTAACTCGCTGTGAGCGGGAAGATGAGACTGAATAAAAATACTCGAATAATTTAAATCTATGCCACAAGCTAGATACAAAGCCGCAATTTTATAGGTATCCTCCGCCAATGTAGCTGGATCGTGAGGAACTGTAATCGCGTGCAAATCAACCACACAAAAAAAGTTATCGTACTCGCTCTGTCCTTCTACCCAATTGCGAATCGCTCCCAGGTAGTTACCCAGGTGAAGATTGCCAGTTGGTTGAACCCCAGAGAGAACTCGCTGTTTCGCCATAAATTTCTTAAACTATCTGGAACTTGCCTAAAGGTTGTTTAAATAACTCACCTAACTAGTTTTACATTTTTTGATTCTTAAATTTTCGGCAATTTCCTTAAAGCATCTACAAACAAACTTCACAAAACGTTACTAAAATCCACTGTTCGTTTTGAATAAATTGGAAGTAAGCTGGAAACCAGGTAATTTTTGCAAAATCGGGTTACTTGCACAAGCAAGCTCATTTTATAGCATTTTTTCTCTGTCTTTTTTCAACTTACTAATCTTTTTACAGAGTACAGGGGCTGGGGGGCAGAAAGTAGGGGCAATTCATGAATTGCCCTTACAAAATTCAAAACTCACAACTTACCCCAGTCCCCAATCCCTACTTTCAGCAACTTCAAGAGGTTAAAGAGATGAAAGCTTTACTAATTTGGCCCAATTTTCCGAATTCTTTTTGGGGTTATCAGGAAACTTTGCATTTGGCGGGTTTGCGATCGACCAATCCACCGTTAGGATTGATTACAGTTGCCGCTATGCTGCCCAAAGAGTGGGAAATTAGATTTGCCGATCGCAACGTTGCACCAGAAACCGAAGCAGATTGGGCATGGTGCGATATTGTCATGATCTCGGCAATGATCGTGCAAAAAGCTGATTTTCGCGCCTTGATTCAAAAAGGTGTCGCCTTCGGTAAAAAAGTGGCTGTCGGAGGGCCTTTTCCTACTTCCGTACCGGAGTTTGCACTAGAAGCAGGAGCCAATTACCTGATTTTAGATGAAGGTGAATGCACTATCCCCATGTTCTTAGAAGCTTTGGAAAAGGGAGAAGAACGAGGCATATTCCGTTCCCCAGAAAAACCAGATGTTACCCAAACTCCCATTCCTCGCTTCGATTTGTTAAACATGGATGCTTATTTAGCAATCACGGTGCAGTTTTCGCGGGGTTGTCCGTTCCAATGTGAATTTTGTGACATTATCAACTTGTACGGACGCAAACCGCGCACCAAAACACCCGAACAAATGTTAGCAGAATTGGAAGTGCTTTATCAAATGGGTTGGCATCGCTATGTGTTTATCGTCGATGACAATTTCATCGGCAACAAACGCAATGCCAAGCTATTTTTAAAAGCTTTGATTCCTTGGATGGAGGAACGCAATTATCCTTTCATTTTGCTGACGGAAGCTTCCCTGAATTTGGCAGAAGATGACGAGATGATTGAGTTAATGGTTAAGGCTGGATTTACTGTCTTATTTATGGGTATTGAAACCCCAGATACTGATAGTTTACTCGGCATCCACAAGAATCAAAATACTCGTCATCCATTAGTTGAATCTTGCCATAAAATTACCAAAGCCGGACTACAAATTATGTCTGGTTTTATTATGGGTTTCGATGGGGAACGTCCGGGTGCTGGTAAACGCATTCAAGAGTTTATTACTGCTACAGGAATTCCTCAAGGTCAGTTTAGCTTACTGCAAGCTTTACAAAATACTCAATTGTGGCAACGTCTGGAAAAAGAAGGTCGTTTGGTGGATGGTTTAGGAACATTTCACCAAGGCGCAATTATGAATTTTGTGCCAACAAGACCTATAGAAGAACTGGTTGAGGAATACATTGATGCGTTTTGGAATATTTACGAACCAATGCCTTTTTTAAAACGCAATTTCCGACATTTTATGATGATGAATGGTTGGCGTGGTAGGTTGATGCCGAAGATTACTTATAGGGAGTTACGTTTGTTTTCTGCGGTTTGTTGGCGACAAGGGGTTTTACGTTCGACTCGCTGGCGTTTTTGGTGGCAATTTTTGGCGATCGCACTTCTCAAACCCCGGCTATTCTATGATTACATGACAAGCTTGGGTGTAGGCGAACACTTTTTTAAATACCGTTATGAAGTGCGCGATCAACTATTAACACAATTGGCAACAATGAAACAAGCAAAAGCAAAACACCAGGAAGAAGAGAGTTATCAACTCGCATCTGTGCATTAGATTACCGCCACATCTCAGATCTGGCACCATTCTCAACAAGCCTGGAAAAACCGGGTTTCTTGACGGAAAATCTAGGGTTTCAGGGTTAGCTATTTGCAAGAAACCCGGTTTTTAGCCCTGGTGCAAGATCTGAGACATTAAATTTAATTAATTAAACTAACCCAGTTTCTCCAGTAAGCTGGGTTTTTTCCTGATGGAATATTTTATAACTCAATCCATCTCTAGTGCCAGGATTATTTTACTATGGTGATGATATCAGGTTTACATTTCTTTGTTTTTCTTCACTTTACCTGTTTTATTTTGTTACTGTTTTTGTGTAGTAATCAACAGACAAAATACAACTTTTAGGGTATTGTTTAATAAAAGCTGAATCTTTTATGTATAGATAAATAATCAACAAAATAATCGGTTGATTTATCAATAGAATAACTTTACCAAAGGATTTACCCTATGGAAATCAACAAATTATGGAAGCAATCTGTTACGACGATCGCACTATTAACAGTGGCTATATTGGGTACGATCGCTTTAACCTCTGATGCTTGTACAAAAACTACTCGTGTCAGCCAACGTTCTCATAGATTAGTCAGAAAAACTACACTCAAAAAAACTACCGTTAGGAAAATTGCAAATCGCCCACGATCACCACAAGCAACAGTTAAAACCACTTGTGCCAAAGTAGTTGCCGAAAATAAGAGTAATGAAAATGTTGTTTATAAACTGAACGTTCGTTCTCGCATTTATGGCCCAGTTGTTGAGCAATTGGATGATGACACTACTGTAACAGTTATTAGGCGTTTTCCTAATGGTTGGGTGCAAATTTCTAGCCCAGTTCAAGGTTATGTTTTCGGTGAATTCTTAAAAGGTTGTCAATAGTTTTTGTAATGTGTTTCCCCAGTCTAATATTCATTATTCAGACCTAAGAACCTGTGATAAGCTGTCACGCATTTAAATCACTTATTAAGATTGCAGGGGAGCAGGGGGGCAGGGGGGCAGGGGAGAGAATTAGACGAATTTTCTTCTGTTTCCAAACAATCCAATTTAAATGCGGAACAGCTTATCACGTTTGTTTGATTACCCATAATGTAGAGACGTTTCATGAAACGTCTCTACATTATGGGTAATCAACTGGACGATAACATTACCAGTCAGCAGATTGAGCAGCTGCTAAAGCGATTCCCGCAACAATAATTTTGTGTTCTTGTACTTGAATCCGATCGTGGAGAGTTTCTGGGGTATCATCGGGGAGGACGGGAACGGCAGCTTGAATTAAAATTGGCCCACTATCGACTTCAGGAACAGCGATGTGAACTGTGCAACCTGTAATTTGTACACCAGCGGCTAAGGCTTGTTCTACGCCACCTAAACCTTTAAAGCTGGGTAACAAGCTGGGATGAATATTAATTACTCGTTTGGCAAAAGCATCTAAAAGTGTTGGTGTAACGACGCGCATCCAACCTACCATGACCACCCATTCTACTTGATGGTGGCGGAGTGTTTCGACAATTTGTGTGTCGCAGTCTTTACGACTTTTAAAATTACGATGATTGATGAGGACTGCGGGAACTTGCCAGTGTTCTGCCTTTGCTGCTACTTTAGCTTCAGGATTGTTGTAGATTACGACTTGGATTTGAGCGTTTAGCTGTTTGTCTGCGATCGCTCGAGCAATAGCTTCAAAATTTGTGCCACTCCCAGAAGCCATGATACCTAATTTTAGGGGTTCACCTTGAATAAAAAGGCTACTTGGAATCGACGGTGAAATTAAGCTAGGAGTAAAATCAGTTGAGGTATTGTTGAGATTCATAGCAAAAAGGGAGGAAACTTTGCGGCTAAAAATATATGGTAAATCCTGGCTAGACGATGATGCGATCGCTGCATGGATTTTTTTAACTCCAGCACTCATATTACTTGGTGTATTCATTTTATGGCCGATCGTCTATCTGTTTTATCTCAGTTTTACAGCGGGAAATTTTACAACAGCGGGTGTGCGTTGGGTAGGTGCGAGAAATTATTTGCGCTTGATTCTCACTTCTGATTTTTGGCAAATCATTGGTAATACTATTTACTTTACTGTAGCTACCGTGATTCCTAGCTTAATTCTTCCTTTAGGTTTAGCAGTGTTGTTGAATCGATCGATCGCATTAAAAGGACTATTACGAACAGCTTATTTTATTCCTTCAATTACTAGTTTAGTCGCAGCTGGTTTAGGATTTCGTTGGTTATTTCAAAATGATGGGCCAATTAATAGTTTATTAAATAATTTTGGTATTAGTCCAATTCCTTGGTTAAGCAGCACTATTTGGGCAATGCCTGTAATAATTCTCTTAAGTATTTGGAAACAATTAGGATTTAATTTAGTAGTATTTTTAGCTGGACTACAAGCCATTCCTCTCAATCTTTATGAAGCGGCGGAGTTAGATGGCGCTAATGAATGGCAACAATTTTGGCATATTACTTTACCAGGATTAAGACCTACTTTAGTATTTGCTACTGTGAGTACAGCAATTTTTACCTTAAGAAGTTTTGAACAAGTTTATGTAGTTACAGGTGGTGGGCCTTTAAATTCCACTAATTTGTTAGTTTACTATATTTATGAGCAAGCCTTTGGTCAGTTTGATTTTGGTTATGCCGCAGCTGCGGCTACAGTTTTGTTAGCAGTAACATTGGTTTTGGTGTATCTGCAATTACGAGTTTGGGGCGAGGAATAGTGGGCAGAGGTGCAAAAAGTTATGAGTTTTAAGTTTTAAGTTTTGAATTAATAACTTAAAACTCAAAACTCATAACTCGCCCTTGTCCCCAGTCCCCAATCACTTCTTCTGAGTGTAACTCCACAGGGTATTTGCTAATAATAATGCAACAGTCATGGGGCCAATGCCTCCGGGGACGGGGGTGATGTAACTGGCTACGGTTTTGACGGCATCAAAGTTGACATCTCCGACTAGTCGGGATTTACCTGCTTCGTCGGTGACTTTGTTGATGCCTACGTCTATTACAATGGCTTCAGGTTTGACCATATCGGCTGTAATTAGGTCTTTGCGTCCAGCAGCGGCGACTAGAATATCGGCATCGCGGGTAATTTCGCCTAAGCTTTGACTGCGGGAATGGGCGATCGTCACTGTGGCATCGGCAGCTAGTAACATTAAAGCCAGTGGTTTACCGACTAAAATACTGCGTCCGACAACTACCGCTTTTTGACCTCTGAGCGGAATCTGATATTCTTCGAGCAAACGCATGACTCCTGCTGGAGTGCAACTGCGTAAACCGGGTTCGCCTCTCACTAAGCGTCCTAAGTTAACTGGGTGTAGTCCGTCTGCGTCTTTATCGGGGTCTATTTGATGCAGCAAAGAGACGGAATCTAATCCATCGGGGAGGGGTAGCTGGACTAAAATGCCATCTACGCGATCGTCCTTGTTGAGTTCGTCAATTACTTGTTTGAGTTCTTCCTGGGTGGTTTCTGTAGGAAAATGTTTCCCGAAAGAGGCAATGCCAACTTTTTCGCAAGCGCGTTCTTTATTGCGGACGTAGGCTGCACTAGCTGGATTATCGCCTACCATGAGTACTGCTAACCCTGGCGATCGACCTATTTTCGGTGTTAATTCCTCTACTTGCTGTTTTAGCTCGGCTTGAATTTTTTGGGCTAAAGCTTTACCGTCTAATATTTTTGCTTCCATAGTTAATAAATTGATAATCTGGAGCCGTTGGATCTACTAGTGTCGCAAATACTGGTTAGTTTGATGGAGAATTTTAGAGTTATTTTTGATTTTTCCCGGTTGCGATCTACTGCTGAAATTAATGGTAGGTAGTAAGTAATGGGATTTTTACTAGTTGCTACCTATTACCAGACTCAATCGTATATCTATCAACTTGAGTTACTATCTAGGGGGATAATCTAGTGGACTGGCGATCGCTTTAGGAAACTGGGATGAAACAAGAGTTAATTCAAATATTACAACTTAGCACAACTATCCTCTTAATAGGCGGATTGTTCAGCTGTACCCAAGTTGACAGATCGGGAATTGGTTTTTTATCTAGCGATATTCCTGTAAGCAACGTTAGTGAAGTAAAACAGCAAAGCCAAATTAATTCTACTGTTTACTTAAAAGGTAATGTGGTTAAGTTAATTCCTTTTTTGGGAAAACGAGCTTATGAATTAAAAGACGATACTGGCAGTATTACTGTAGTTACAAAAGAGCCTTTTCCGCAACAAAAGCAAGAAATTACCATTCGCGGCAAGGTTGTATATAAAAGTGTGGTTGCGGGTGGTCAAGAATTTGGTGAGTTTTATATAGAGGAGCAAAAGAGACTTTGAATACTAAAGTTGTTCATGTAGCAGTAGCAATTCTTTACCGGGATGGCAAATTTTTGATGCAATTACGAGACAACATTCCGACTATTGTTTATCCCGGTTATTGGGCTTTTTTCGGCGGACATTTGGAACCAAATGAACCTCCAGAAATAGCAGTGAAGCGAGAATTAAAAGAAGAAATTGGTTATGTTCCTCCGGTTTTATATCATTTCCGTGATTACGAAGATCCTAATGTAGTAGTGCGTCATGTTTTTCATGGGGAGTTAACCGTTGAATTAAAGGATTTAGTGTTAGGTGAAGGTTGGGATATGGGGTTGTTAAGTGTTGATGATATTCGCCGGGGTAATTGTTATTCGGAAGTTGCGGGGGAGGTGCGTCCGTTGGGCGATCGACACCAGCGAATTCTGTTAGATTTTGTAGAAGCACAGACTAAAATTTAACTCGCTATTGGGGGTGGTTAATGCTGAAACATACAATTATGAATTATGCAGCTGGCAGTTGCAAAAAATTCGATCGGGGATGCTACCATCAAAAAAGTAGGCGATTTCTATGCTAACAAAGGTTATCAGGTAGAGTTTTTGACTGCTGACGAACAGTTGAAAGCACAGCAACCACCACCGAAAACTCAAAAGAAAAGGAGAAGTGCAATTTGAGAAATACACAAGTTTAAATCTTGATACAATAGAAAATCTTCCTTATCTTCTCTGTGCGGTTCAAAACAAGCAAAAATTTGAAAACTATAGTAAATTTATAGAAAGGTTAATTTATTGGCGATGACTTACTCCGCATCTACCCCAAATCCTAAAAAAAATAAAGTTCAAGAAGATGACATTCCCAATGCTGATTATCGAGTAATCGATCGCGAAAAACTCAGCAAAATGTATCAGCATTATGTAGAAGTAAAAGATAAATATCCTCACTCTTTATTATTGTATCGTGTTGGAGATTTCTTTGAAACTTTTTTCCAAGATGCGATCGCCATTGCTAGAGAATTAGATTTAGTTTTAACTAGCAAACATGGGGGCGAAGTTGGTAGAGTACCGATGACAGGTGTACCTCACCATGCTTGGGAACGTTACACAACTCAACTAGTAGAAAAAGGCTATGCGGTTGTCATTTGCGATCAAGTAGAAGATGCTGCGGAAGCTGTAGGTTTAGTTAAGCGAGAAGTGACGCGAGTTCTTACGCCGGGAACTTTGTTAGAAGAGGGAATGTTAAAAGGGCGGCGCAATAATTATTTAGCAGCAGTTGTTATTGCTAATACGCACTGGGGTTTAGCTTATGCAGATATTTCTACAGGTGAATTCTTAACTATTCAATCGAGTAATTTAGAGCATTTATCTCAGGAATTAATGCGTTTACAACCTGCGGAAGTGCTGATTCCAACTAATGCACCCGATTTAGGTAGTTTACTACGTCCGGGAGAGAAATCTGAACATTTACCCGATGTATTACCGCCAAATTTTTGTTATGCTTTACGTCCGCAAATTCCCTTTACTTTGGGTGAAGCGAAACAGCGACTTTTGCAGAAGTTTAAAGTACGATCGCTAGAAGGTTTAGGTTGCGAACATCTCCCTTTAGCGGTGCGTGCTGCTGGTGGTTTATTACAATATTTGGAAGATACCCAAAAAAATAATCAAGTTCCCCTGCAACCTTTACGCACTTATACTTTAACAGATTTCTTAATTCTCGATCATCAAAGTCGCCGCAATTTGGAAATTACCCAAACTGTTAGAGATGGGAGTTTTCATGGTTCTTTATTGTGGGCGATCGATAAAACTTGCACTACAATGGGCGGACGTTCTTTGCGTCGTTGGTTATTGCAACCATTATTAGATCTTAAAGGAATTAGAGCTAGACAAGATACAATTCAAGAATTAGTAGAAAATGTTTCTTTGCGCCATGAATTACGCCAATTATTACGGCAAATCTACGATTTAGAAAGATTGACAGGACGTGCAGGTTCAGGAACAGCAAGCGCCAGAGATTTAGTTGCTTTAGCTGACTCTTTAAAGCGCTTACCAGAGTTAGCCAAATTAGTAGAAAATGCCCGTTCTCCCTATTTAAGAACTCTACAAAAAGTTCCGCCAATTCTAGAACAATTAGCCCAAAGATTGCATAATCATTTAGTTGAATCTCCGCCAATTCATATTACCGAAGGTGGGTTAATTCGTCCTGAAATAAATGCTCAATTAGATGCCATGCGCCAAGAGGCGGAAGACGATCGACAATGGTTGGCGAATTTAGAAGCAACCGAAAGAACTCGAACTGGAATTTCTAATTTAAAAGTAGGTTATACCAAATCTTTTGGTTATTATATCAGCATTTCTCGCGCTAAAGCTGACCAAGTTCCTGATAATTATATTCGGAAACAAACTCTCACTAATGAGGAGAGATATATTACACCGGAATTGAAGGAAAGAGAGAATCGAATTCTCACGGCGCGAGAAGATTTAAACCGTTTGGAATATGAGATTTTTGTTAGTTTGAGGGCGGAAGTTGCCCAAGAAGCTGAGTTAATTCGCAATATTTCTCGTGCTGTTGCTGCTGCTGATGTTTTAGGGGGTTTAGCAGAGATAGCAGTAGCTCAAGATTATTGTCGTCCAAATATGATTGAAGGGCGAGAAATTAATATTATTGATGGGCGACATCCGGTGGTTGAACAGTCTTTGCCTTCTGGTTTTTTTGTGCCAAATTCTACTAAGTTAGGATGCACAAATGACGAAGAACAAATGACCAATAACAGCCCAGATTTAGTTATTTTAACAGGGCCAAATGCGAGTGGCAAGAGTTGTTATTTAAGGCAGGTGGGTTTAATTCAGTTAATAGCCCAAATTGGGAGCTTTGTACCAGCTAAGGCGGCGACTTTGGGGATTTGCGATCGCATTTTCACCCGTGTCGGCGCAGTAGATGATTTAGCGACAGGTCAATCTACTTTTATGGTAGAAATGAACGAAACAGCGAATATTTTAAATCATGCTACTGCAAAATCGTTGGTTTTATTAGATGAAATTGGGCGAGGTACAGCAACTTTTGATGGACTTTCTATTGCTTGGGCGGTAGCAGAATATTTAGCAACAGAAATTAGAGCAAGAACAATTTTTGCGACTCACTATCATGAATTAAACGAATTAGCTTCTATGTTACCAAACGTGGCAAATTATCAAGTAACGGTGAAAGAGTTCCCCGATAAAATTGTCTTTTTACATCAAGTACAACCGGGCGGCGCAGATAAATCTTATGGCATAGAAGCGGGACGTTTAGCAGGTTTACCTCCTGTAGTAATTCAACGCGCAAAACAAGTAATGGGACAAATAGAAAAGCATAGTAAAATTGCTGTGGGTTTAAGGGAAGGTGTACAAAATCAACGCAGTTCTACTAAAAAGAAATCGACTAAGAAAAATCTAGAAATTCCTTTCGCAGATGAGGAACCAATTAATGTTCAAGAAAGTTCTGAATTTTGATTGTTTTGTATCGTTATACCAATTCTCTGTAAAATTGCGCTTAATCATTAGCCCCTCCCTGTAGACGGGGAGGGGTTGGTAAGTGCATCTTCATAGAGAATTGGTATTACTAAGAACTTTCGATCGCCTCCTCTCCCAATCGCCTCAAAATTTGCAACACAAGATAAAGTTCATTACTTGGATTGAGCAACGAAAAAAGCCTAGAGTTTGCATATTCCGCAGTCGGTTGACGAGTCGCTTTCAAAAACAAAAACTCATTCCCATTCGTAATCATACCGAACGTTGGTTGAGCCATCTCTGGGTTGCTCAACATATAAGCCAGTGCTTGAGGAATTGCCCTTGTCACCGCAAAATCACTTCGCTTCGACTCAATAACCAACAGCCACAAGCGATTTTTCAACACTAGCACATCAATCCGCCCCCGAATCACTTTGCCTTCATCTTCTAACTCCACATCAACACTAGTTTCTGTCTCAATCCGAAACGGTTTGTGATAAAAATTCGCTAAATCTAGTAACGGAGCCAGCACTACCATTTTGACGCTGTTTTCTAGCATTGGTGGATCTTCCATCAATTCCGTAAAATTGGCTTTCACCCGATCTAACAAATGCTGTTCTACCTCACTCAAATTCAAAGGTAGATTATCAGTAGACCACTGCGAGAAAAAGTTTTGATTTTGAGCCAGATGTAACCCAAATGCCTGTTTGAGTTCGCGAAGTGTTACCTCATTAGCCGGAATTGATTGCAGCATTTAACCTTATTTACCTATACTTAATTCTCAAGTTGCTGACTATTTTAGGCGAGGTTGACAATGTTCTTTGCCAGCGATTAAAACATTGCCATTTTCGTCGCAAATGCCAGCTTTACCTACTCCATGCACCATAATTTTACCCCGACAAATTGTTCTACTATAATGTTCGTGATGATGACCATGAAACATTTTATTTGCGCCAAGTGCTAAAGCTAAATCGTCTAATTCTTTAAATCCGAAACGATGGGAAGATGGCGCTTCATGGGTTACTAAAATATCTGCTTGTTGTTTCCAAAGTGCGACATATTCTTGCCAAAAAATAGTTACGTGGTGTTTGCGGGGTATGCTATCGCGCCAGCGTTGTCCTCTACCGCAAGTACGGAGTAAATCTTGGCGAGTGGGAAATCTGGGTTTTGCGGGAGGTCGCCAAATTTTCTCGCGAAAAACTCCGCCTAATCCTGCTATTCTTTTGCCATCAATTTCTACTACTCTGCCATGTAAGTTCCGATCGCCCAACTTAGACCCAAACAAGTTATCATACCAACTATCTTGATCGCCGTCATGATTACCGGGGATAAACCAAACTTCGGTTTTATCTATTATTTCGGCAAGTTCTTCATCAAGCGATCGATCTAAATCACAATCACCTAACAACACTACAGCTTGTGGAGAGTAAGCTTTTACACCCCGAATAATTGGTTGAAAATCACCGTGAGGATCTCCCGCAAATAAAATCATTTCCCCAAGGAACAGGCAACAGTGAAGTACTATGATTAACAGACAGAAGGCAGTAATTATTTTGGTAGTTGCTATAAATACAAAAGAGCAAATAATTAAAAGAAATCTGCCATCCAAGGTACAGAACTAGCAAAAATTTCTGTGGCAGTGGCAAGAACTCGATCGCAAGCTTCTAAAAAACCACTAAATTGTAGTTGGTGGGGTGTATAAAGTCCCGTGTAAAGAGGTGAGAGTCCACTTATGTTTAACCGTAACTCGCCTTTACCTCCCTTCGTTACTTCCCCACTTCCACCAGACACCCTGAGAATAAAATTGCCATTATTATTGGTCAATAAATCATCTTGAACCATTAAGTGTAACTCAGCTTCTACCCCTACTGGATAACCACGTTCTGAGAGTGCTTTTACTACATCAATTATCCGTAGCATCCAGATACTTGAATTTTTTACCTTGGCTGTTTGTTCGGGCAAAAATAATAGTAGTGGATGAATAATTGAACCACGCCACATAGCTGTTTCAATTTGAGAACGATGATCGGCGACAAATGTCCACAAACATCTCGCTGCTGATGTGCTCAAAGCTACCCAATCTAAAATTATTAATTGGGATTCTTTGGAGTTTTGACGGAAAATAATATAACCTTCTGGTTGGCTTTGCGAACCCACCAAGTAAGCATAAATTACTTCCTGTTCTCGTGGCTGGATAATTCCTAACCAAATTGCTTGGTTCCGATCGAGATTGCCATTTATTTTAATGGCTGATTGACAATAAATGTCAGAAAAAATTTGGTAATCGATCGGATTTACAGGTTGGATGGGAAGAGTGCGATCGCTCAATCCTATACTATTAGTCGGAACCTCCAGCCGACAAAAATAGCCTCCCTGTTCGTAACCGACTTTGCGATACAATCTTTGCGTCGCCGGATAAAGTGCTGAAATCGGTACTTCCCTTTCGTGGAGTTCCTGAAGCGTCTGCGACAGCAACTCAAAAGCAACCCCCGTTCCCCGCTGTTCTGGCGGTACTCCCACTGCTGCTAGTCCCGCCATTGGGACACTTTTACCCCCAAACCATTGTCCCATCTGGTATATACCCAAACCCCCAACTATTTTTTCCCCTTCCCGAATCACCCGAAAGTTGTCTAAACCTATGCGATCGAAATATCTCTGAGTGTCAGTAAAAGCAAAACATTGACCAAGAATAGCTGCTAATTGTTTCGCTTCTTCTTGAGAAAGTAAACCAAATTCTCGATGAAGTTTCATACAATCTCATCCTTAGAAATGCAAAGAAATTTAAACAATTAAAGTGTAAATTTTATGCTTTGCAACAATCAATCAGAAAAAACGTTAAAGTTCATTACAGAATTTACTGATAGCAAAACTGTCGTGATACCTTCGTTCATGTTGACTTACCGAACTAAGAGAGTTGAGATTAAAGCATGGAGAATACTTTGAACTTGCAATCACTTCCAGCCCGCCACAATACAGTTCGTGAAGATTTTAGCGAGTACGTAGCTCATCTCCAACTTCACATGGCTTTACAAGCACGTAACTTAGTCCCAACTTTGACTCAAGCCGTAGACAGCCGAGAACAGCTTTTACATCAAACTCAAGCTGAGTTGGAAAAAATGATTTCCCGGCAGCTACGCTAATTAATAAAGATTAGGTTTTTCTAAGTAGTATTACGGACAAGGTGCGATCGCCCTAAAACAACATTCGGTTACTACCCAAATCAGAGAAGTCGCTACCTAACTTTACTAGACGATCGAAAAAACTTCACATATTTTTTACACACAGCACTGAAGAAAGCACTATAATAAGAAGTGTGAGACAGGGGGCTGTAATGGTTTCGACAGGTCGGCGAACGCTGTCTCGTGATACAGGTCGAGAGTGAGTCTTCTCTCGCTAATACCGGGCTCAAAAAAAAGTAAAGGCGAAAAACAACATCGTTCCTTTTGCTCGCACAGCAGTAGCTGTTGCATAATAACCTCTAATTTAGGTTACGAGCATCTGTAAACCGACTCCGTTAAGGAATACAGAAACAACCCCAACGGATGCGCTAGTAAGTTGTCTCTGGTAGATTTACTAGCAAAGAACTCACCAGAGCATCCCATTGTCCGGGATAATGGACGATTCCCGCCTTGAGGATCAGATAGGCTAAACCTGTGAAGGAGCGGGAGGTAAATACCCGGTTTGGACAGCCGTTCAATTCGGCTCAGCTCCATTTTATACCGAAAGCGCTATACCGAAACTATATGACCACCCATTATTGGGTGGTCTAATTTTTTTATAGAAAGGCAAAGCTAAAAATTACAATGCTGGTATTTACAGAGAAAGCTTAACGCAGCTCTACCATTGAGTAATCTGAATCACCTTTATCGCCTCTTCAGAATTTGAGCTATCCGGTAATTTTTCCAGATTGGCAAGGGTGGCAAGGGCATCATCCCTCGCCAGTACGCACACACTAAACTCAGACGTACCGAACCAACAGAGCAGTTTATCTTCTATACCATGCTCTTTGGCTAGAGACAGTATCTCTGGAAACAGTTCTTTTTCTAATTGTCCCCAATCTTCGATCGCTTTAGCAAGAGCCTCAAAGCGAATCATCCCCCATCCGTTTGGATATTCAGTTCCCAGATTCAAACGAGCAACTTCAGCTTTTAATCCTTCGATTAAGCTGGTCATAGTCTTTTCCGGCCTTGACATTTTCATATCTTTAGTAAACTTGTTGTCATACTGCTACAATAGCACATATTATATTTAATATGTTAGTATTGTACTATAAGCTAAGAGATAGTAAGGAGATAAAATGTGATAGTAGCTTTGGAGAATAGTGCTGTGGGCGGAAAGCGCAAACTGGAGATAGTTGCAACCTACATTTCTAAAAAACAGAAGCAAGCCCTCGAAGAATGGGCAAAGGAAGAAGAACGCTCTGTATCCTACATTCTTGCCAAGCTTGTGGATAAAGCCTTAGAAAAACGTGCCGCCAAGAAAAATCAAGAGGAGGAGTAATGTTTCCCTTTAGCATTTATCTGGAATTTGGATGCTCAAATTTCCTTGAGAATCTGTACTTTTCAACAGTAAATCAAGCAAAATCTAGCTCTTTTTTGAAATAGTGGTAAATTCAACGATGCAAATAATTAGCCCGAAAATTAAACTTATTACTGTTAAACCAAACAGTATCAAATTAGTAATCAAAGCCTCTCCGAAAGATATCGATATCCTGTTATCGGATTGTAAGTCAGGAAAACTAACTAAGATAAATGATTTTCTAGTTCAGAATATCCAAATATCACCGGAAAGCATCACAGATGAAGAAAGCAGCAACCAAAAATTGCAGTTATTAGAAGAAATCCGCACTAAGCAAGTTATGAGGCGAAATTTGCGCGGCGTTGACTTGCGCGATGCTAATTTGAGTTCTGTTTATTTAGTCCATGCCAATTTAATGGCAGCAGATTTAAGTGATTGCGACCTGAGTAACGCTAACCTAAGTAATACCAACCTAAGAGGTGCTTACTTGAGCGGTGCTAACCTGAGTAATACTAACTTAAATGGTGCCGACCTGAGTAATTGCGATCTTAGTGGTGCTAACCTGAGTTTTGCCAACCTGAGTGATGCTGACTTGAATAATTGTGATTTCAGCGGTGCGTACCTGAGTGGTGCCAACCTGAGTAATTGTGATTTGAGTGATTGCGATTTTAGTGGTGCTGACCTGAGTGGTGGAAACCTGAGAAGTGCTAATCTTAGAGATGCCAATCTGACTTTGAGCAATATGAGTGTTGCTATCCTGAGTCGTGCCAACTTCAAAGGTGCTAATCTCAGAGGTGCCAACCTTAGAGATTCTGACCTCAGAAATAGTAACCTGAATCATACCAATCTTAGAGGTGCTGACCTCAGAGGCGCTAACTTGAATCGTGCTAACCTCAAAGGTGCCAATCTCAGAGGTAGTTATCTGAGTGATGCCGATTTGAGTACTGCCAAGCTGTGTCGTGCTGATTTATGTCATGCTGACTTAAGTAATGCCAACTTGAGTGGTAGTAATCTAAGTGGTGCCAATTTGAGTGGTGCTAACTTGATGGGTACTTGTGTTGAAAATGCGCTATTTAGTAATAACCAGGGAGTTTCATTATTAATGAAGCAAGAGTTAATTAAAGCAGGGGCATTTTTTGAGGAGTTTTCAGGCGATCGATCCTAGCAACAGTTTCTTGTAGCATTTAAACTATGTCCCAAGAAACTGTTAAGATATCCCAGTTTCAGGCAGAACTAAGGTAAAAATAACCTTAATGAGACTCAAGAGGTTCTGCTTAAGATGCAGCCAATTCGGACATTTAACGTTACACCTTCCTTACCGCCGCGCTTAGAACCCCTGCGGCAGTTAGCTTATAACTTACATTGGGATTGGAACGTTGATACTAAAGATTTATTTCGTCGTTTAGACCGAGATTTGTGGGAATCTAGCCGCCACAATCCAGTTTTAATGCTTGGGACAATCTCCCAAAGTCGATTGCAAGAAGTTGCAGAAGATGAAGGTTTTATTGCCCAAATGGAAAGGGCGGCTCAACAATTAGAAGATTACCACCATCGATTAACTTGGTATCACAAAAACCGTAAGTTAAGTACAGGGTCAAAAGTAGCAAGTAGCGGAGAAGACTCAGAAGCTTTACCTCATAGATATGACTCATTATCCACTAACCAAACAGAATGTTACGCTTATTTTTCGATGGAATTTGGGTTAACAGATTGCTTACCCATTTATTCCGGTGGTTTAGGCGTTTTAGCCGGAGATCATTTAAAATCTGCTAGTGATTTAGGATTACCTTTAGTTGGTGTCGGTTTACTTTATCAAGAAGGTTATTTTAGCCAATTTCTTAATGCTGATGGTTGGCAAACTGAGCATTACCCAATTAATGATTTTTACAATATGCCTTTGCATCTGGAACGCCATCCAGATGGTTCAGAAATTATCATTGAAGTAGATTATCCTGGGCGAAAAGTTTATGCGCGAATTTGGCGGGTGCAAGTAGGAACTGTACCTTTGTATTTGCTCGATACAAACATTGATGCCAACGCTAGTAAGTACGACCACGATATTACTGACAGATTATATGGCGGTGATGTTGATATGCGGATTCACCAAGAAATGATGTTAGGAATTGGTGGGGTGCGTGCTTTAACTGCTTTGGGATTAAAACCAACAGCTTTCCATAAGAATGAAGGTCACTCTGCCTTTTTGTCTTTAGAACGTATCCGGGTTTTAATTCAAGAACAAGGCTTAAATTTTGCTCAAGCAAAACAGGTAGTTGCTGCGAGTAGTATTTTTACTACGCATACTCCTGTACCAGCAGGAATTGACCTGTTCCCTCCTGATAAAATCCTTTATTACTTGGGTTATTACGGTGAGATATTCGGTTTACAAAAGGAAGAATTTTTGGCTTTAGGGCGGGAAAATACTGGTGATTTGAGTGCGCCATTTAGTATGGCAATTTTGGCAATAAAAATGGCATCTTTTGTGAATGGGGTTGCCAAATTGCATGGTGTAGTTTCACGGGAAATGTTTAAAGGTTTATGGCCTAGTTTACCTGTGGATGAAGTACCAATTACATCAATTACTAATGGTGTTCATGCCCGTAGTTGTGTTTCTCCGGTCATGCAGGGTTTGTACGATCGCTATTTAGGTCCACGTTGGGAAAGGGCATCTAGCAGCGATCCTTTGTGGGAGAAAGTAACCGCAATACCGGATGAAGAATTATGGCGATATCATGAACGTTGTCGCGCCGAATTAATCGTATTTACCAGGGAAAGATTAGTCAAAAAATTCCGGGAAAGGAGTGCTTCAGTAGACCAAATTTCCCAAGCAGCAGAAGTTCTCGATCCGAGTGTTTTAACTATTGGGTTTGCTCGTAGATTTGCTACTTATAAACGGGCAACTTTATGGATGCGAGATATAGAACGCATCAAGCGAATTATGTTGGGAAATAAGTCGCGGAGAGTGCAATTTGTTATTGCTGGAAAAGCACACCCTCAAGATATTCCTGGTAAAGAGTTAATTAAAGCAATTAACCATGTAATTGGGGAAGAAAATTTGAGTCGGAATGTGGTGTTTATTCCCGATTACGATTTAAATGTTGCCCGACACATGATTGCGGGGTGCGATGTGTGGTTAAATACTCCGAGAAGACCGAGAGAAGCTTCTGGTACAAGTGGAATGAAAGCTTCGATGAACGGTCTTTTAAACCTTAGTGTTTTGGACGGTTGGTGGGATGAAGCTGATTATGTCCGCACTGGTTGGCCTATTGGTCATGGGGAAGATTATGACGATCCAAATTATCAAGATGAAGTGGAAGCAAATGCACTTTATGATTGCATTGAAAAAGAGGTAGTACCGTTATTTTATAATCGTGATGCTGAAGGTACTCCGCGCAGTTGGGTAAGCAAAATGAAAGATGCAATTCGCATTAATTGTCCTTATTTTAATACGGCAAGAATGGTGCGAGAATATGCTTCTAGGGCTTATTTCCCAGCTTGCGATCGCTACTTTACCATGACTTCGGAAAACTACAAACCTGCTAAAGAGTTAGCTGAGTGGAAAAACACAATGTTTGACCAGTGGTACAACATGAAAATTGAAAGCGTTGATGTTTCAGAAGGAGAACAGATTCAAATCAACCAAACAGTCCATGTTAAAGCCAGAATTAATTTAGCAGGAATTAGTTCCGATCATGTGCGCGTAGAACTCTACACTGGACTGTTAAACGCAAGCGGAGATATTGTCAACGGAATGCCCACAGAAATGGATTACCAAGGTGCTGATTCTCATGGAATTAGCATCTATACTGGCAACATTACCTACACTTCTAGTGGTTTGCAAGGAATGTCTTTGCGAGTTTTACCTAAGCATGAATATCTTAGCAATCCTTATAATTTGGGATTGATTCTTTGGGCACAATAAACCCTACCCCCAACCCCCTCCCCGTGTACGGGGAGGGGGCTAAAATTGTGGTTCAAAAAAACATCATCAAGTTAATTTTAAGGGATTATGTAGAGAATTAGGAATTACAATATATCCTGTAGAATTATCACCTAAAACTAAATTGCGATCGGTTCCCCAATACCACCAATAAGCACTAACATAAGCACAAATTAAACTATCAAGTTGGTCTTCTACACTTTTCATTGCTAAACCTGTGAGGGGAATTTCTGGTAATTCAGGTAATTTAAGATTTGGTTGTAGAGTTGGTAAGGAATTTAAAATATAATAGCGTAGTTTTATTAATTCGCTGCGGCGATCGGCTAATTTACCTTTTTTATATTTCAAAATCCGTTCTAACCCGAATAAATTAACAATTGCCGGATGAGGAAATACTTCTATTTGATATCTCCCTAATTTTTGAGGTTCTATTGTTGCAGCGTGGGCAAAACCTTTAGCTTCTAAACTTAAACCGAATTCGACAGTTTTTTGGGCAAAAGGTCGCCCTAAATTCGCCGGATAGCAAGCGGCATGATAGCGATGAAATAATTTATGTGTGAGTGTATCTGGGAGGCGCATTCCTGTGGCATTGGGAATCAAAGTTGGCGCATCTACAGCAATAATTGCGGGTGTTGGTACGGGTGCGAAAGTGTCCACCCATGAGAGAATATCAACAATAGATTCGCGGCGATCTAAATCGAGTAATTGCAGTTGATTATTTTGCCAATTTAAACAGCACAAACCACTTGCACCAGTTCTCCAACCAAGGTCTATTCCGAGAAAGTTCATAATTAAAAAAAATTTTATAATGATATATCTGGGAGAATAACTCAAAATGCAGAATCATAAAACAAGAGAAGGAAATTCTTGGAATTTGAGGTACTTTTTCTGAAAAGCGATCGCCCAAAAACACATCTCATTCAATTATTCAACATTTTCGGGATTATCATAAGGTAAAAAATCAGGATTCAGAACGTCTTCTACAGTAAAGGGAGACTCTGGGGGAAATATCTTAATAGATAACCCTGTTTCACCTGCGGCTAGTTCCCTAGCATCTTGATAAGATTCATTAAAAATCTCTTCAAAAAACCGATATAAACTGGGACTGATTTTGAAGGCATCTCGGATGCGTTTACGATGTTCTATAATGGTGTACATCCAACTGTTTGTTCGTTTTTCTTGCTGATATTTATACTTGAGTAAGTGCATAAGAAGTACTCTTAAATTACCTTTTAAAGCATTTTTCTCACTTTTTACCATACTTTCCAGTTCCTCTAGGAGATTTTCTAAATCTATTTCGGCAAATTTTCCCTCCTTTAATAAGTTTATATTTGCTTGTAACCACAAACAAAGATCCTGCTCATAAAGGGATTTTATTGCAATTGTCATTGATTGATTAGTTGTCATTTTATTTAACTCCCTTTCTCTTCTCTACATAAGTCTAACAAGAAACCAATTTTTTAGAAGGGAAACTCTTTGAAAATATTCCATCGCCCATTAGTATGAATCAACAAAGTTAACTGATTGGCAACAAATTCTGATTGAAAAGGTTTATCTTGAAATTCAGGCCAAGCGGCTTTAAAATTTTGTTTAGTTAAGTCTTTAAAAGCGACTGTCATGTGAGGGGCAAAGGGTCTTCCCTGAGATCTTTCGTCTACAATACCCAAGGTTATCTTTAGGTGATTAGTCAAGTCTGCTTGAAAATTCAAGAGTTCGGGCGTTTTTAAGACGTTAACAAAGATGACTCTGGGCGCAAAGGCGGCAAATCCTGATAAAGTAATGGGTACTTGGGATCGATCGCTCACAAACTGACTTAAACACTCTTCTAAAACTCCGACAGATTCCCGATTCCACTCAAAGGGCGGTTGTAGGGTAATATGGGGAGGGGATTTTTGAGCGTGACTGCTGGCGTAGCGATCGCTAAAGTACTGTTTAATTTGATTGACTTCATCCTGAATACTTACAGGTGGCAGTAAAGCAATAAAAAACAAACTTCTAGAACTCATCATTAGTTTAATAACCAACTCTTACATTTACTAACATTAATATGCCTTGGTTTGTCAAAATAGAAGAAGGAATTGTGGATAAAGTTACCTTTGACCAATATGTACCTGCACATAAAGCTTACGTCCAAGATTTAATCGCTAAAGGACATCAAGCGAAAAGTGGGTACTGGGGAGAACTCGGTGGCGGAATGTTACTTTTCCAAGCAGCTTCAATGGATGAAGCAAAAGTAATAGTCGCCCAAGATCCTTTAGTGCAGAACGGTTGTGTTAAATACAAACTTCATCAATGGTGTGTTGTAGTAGAGTGAATGGGGACTGGGGATTGGGAATAAGCTGTCACGCATTTAAATCACTTATTAAGATTGCAGGGGAGCAGGGGGGCAGGGGGGCAGGGGAGAGAATTAGACGAATTTTCTTCTGTTTCCAAACAATCCAATTTAAATGCGGAACAGCTTAAAGAAAAGGAAAGGTACAATATCGGTAGTTTTCATTAAGATGTATTTGCGGGTGATAACGGAAAATTTTATTAATAAAAGGAGCTACTGTGCAACCTACTGATGCTACTAAATTTACCGATAAAGCTTGGGAAGCGATCGTCAAATCTCAAGAAGTAGCGCGACGCTTTCAAAATCAATATCTAGAAGTAGAACATTTAGCACTTGCGCTTTTGGAACAAGAAGGACTAACTCAGCGCATTCTCAACCGTGCAGGTGTCGAACCTACCCGCCTGTTTCAACAGTTAGAATCTTATACAAAAGTTCAGCCAAAACTTCCCAGAGTAGACCAATTATATCTGGGTAAAAGTTTAGATGTCATGCTCGATCGCGCTGAGTCAGCTAGAGAAAATTGGCAAGATACTTTTATTTCTGTCGAACATTTACTCCTAGCTTTTACCGAAGATGAAAGAGTTGGTCGCAGATTGATGAAAGCTTATGATGTAGATGGGAAAAAGTTAGAAGCAACAATTAAAACAATTCGCGGAAATCAAAAGGTTACAGATCAAAATCCCGAAAATCGTTATGAAGCTTTGGAAAAGTATGGACGGGATTTAACCGAACAGGCAAAAGCAGGCAAACTTGACCCGGTAATTGGGCGAGATGATGAAATTCGTCGCGTGGTTCAAGTGTTATCTAGAAGGTCAAAAAATAACCCGGTTTTGATTGGCGAACCTGGGGTAGGAAAAACTGCGATCGCCGAAGGTTTAGCCCAAAGAATTGTCAATGGTGATGTTCCTGAATCTTTGAAAAATCGCCGCTTAATTTCTTTAGATATGGGCAGTTTAGTGGCGGGGGCAAAATATCGCGGAGAATTTGAAGATAGACTGCGGGCGGTACTGAAAGAAGTTACTAATTCTGAGGGGCAAATAGTCCTATTTATTGATGAATTACACACCGTTGTTGGGGCGGGTGCAAATAGTCAAGGTTCGATGGATGCGGGGAATTTACTTAAACCAATGTTAGCAAGGGGAGAGTTGCGTTGTATTGGCGCGACTACTTTGGATGAGTACCGCAAATACATTGAAAAAGATGCAGCTTTAGAACGAAGATTTCAGCAAGTTTATGTTAATCAACCAACTGTAGAAGATACAATTTCGATTTTGCGGGGGTTGAAAGAACGTTACGAAGTGCATCACGGAGTTAAGATTACTGACTCGGCATTAGTAGCTGCGGCGACGCTTTCTCAGCGTTATATTACGGATAGATTTTTGCCGGATAAGGCGATCGATCTAGTAGATGAAGCTGCTGCTAAATTGAAAATGGAAATTACTTCTAAACCGGAAGAGTTGGAAGCGATCGATCGTCGCGTTATGCAATTAGAAATGGAAAAACTTTCCTTAGAAGGAGAAGAAAATTTTGTTTCCCAAGAACGCTTGCGGCGCATCGAAGATGAAATTTTGGAATTAAAAACTGAACAAGAAAAACTCTCTTCCCAATGGCAAGGAGAAAAGCAACTTTTAGAAGCAATTAATGCCATGAAGGAAGAAGAAGAACATCTGCGGGTGCAAATTGAACAAGCAGAAAGGGCTTATGATTTGAACAAAGCAGCGCAGTTAAAATACGGAAAATTGGAAGGTTTGCAACGGGAAAGAGAAGCAAAAGAAACGGAACTTTTGCAAGTCCAAGCTGAAGGTGCTACCCTTTTAAGGGAACAAGTTACCGAATCAGATATTGCCGAAATTGTCGGAAAATGGACGGGAATTCCCATTAATAGATTATTGGAATCGGAACGGCAAAAATTACTGCAATTAGAATCACAATTGCACCAAAAAGTTATCGGACAACAGGAAGCAGTATCATCAGTTGCAGCAGCAATTCGTCGCGCTAGGGCGGGAATGAAAGACCCCGGAAGACCAATTGGTTCTTTTTTATTCATGGGGCCAACGGGTGTAGGAAAAACCGAATTAGCCCGTGCTTTAGCGCAATTTCTGTTTGATGCAGAAGACGCTTTAGTAAGAATTGATATGTCTGAATACATGGAAAAACACGCCGTTTCTCGGTTAATTGGTGCGCCTCCTGGATATGTGGGATATGAAGAAGGCGGACAACTTTCGGAAGCAATTCGGAGGCGACCATATTCAGTTGTATTATTAGATGAAGTGGAAAAAGCACATCCCGATGTTTTCAATATTTTGCTGCAAGTTTTAGATGATGGCAGGATTACTGATTCCCAGGGAAGAACGGTCGATTTTCGTAATACTGTAATTGTAATGACTAGTAATATTGGAGGCGATCGCATTCTCGATTTTAGCGGCGATGATTCCCGTTACGAAGAAATGCGAAAACAAGTCATGGACGCATTAAGAAAACATTTCCGCCCCGAATTCTTAAATCGCGTTGATGATATTATCTTATTCCATACCTTAAGTCGTCATGAATTACGAGAAATAGTTGGAATTCAATTAAAACGAATTCACTACTTATTAGCTGACCAAAAAATCAACATTGAACTAACAGCAAAAGCCCAAGATCATTTAGCAGAAGCAGGTTACGATCCAGTTTATGGCGCACGTCCTTTAAAACGGGCGATTCAGCGACAATTAGAAAATCCCTTGGCTACATTGTTGTTAGAAAATAAGTTTGTTGCTGGTGACACGATTGTAGTTGATTGTGAGGATAATAGCCTGACTTTTAGTAAGAAAGAAACTCTCATAGTGCAACCGCAAACAATGATAAGTTGACAAAGTACCTGATGTTAAGGATATTTCGTTAGTATAGAAAGCGCGATCGACTTATGCCAGACTTCACCCTAGCTATCCCAACCTATAATGGCGAACATCGTTTACCAGAAGTGCTGGAGAAACTGCGAGAGTGCGCTGCACACGCTTCGCGATCGCAACTTCTCCCCCAAAACTTTTCTTGGGAAATCTTAGTAGTTGATAATAACAGCAAAGATAACACCGCAAAAGTAGTAAAAGAATATCAGCAAAACTGGTCAGAAAATTACCCATTAAAATATTGCCAAGAACAGCAACAAGGCGCAGGATTTGCCCGTCAAAGAGCAATTAAAGAAGCCAAAAGTGAGTTAATTGGTTTTCTTGATGATGACAATTTACCCGCCCAAAATTGGATAGCTGCTGCATATACTTTCAGTCAAGAACACCCGAAAGCAGGTGCTTTTGGCAGTCAAATTCATCCGCTTTACGAAGTGGAACCGCCCGAAAATTTTCAGAAACTTGCCCCATTTTTAGCAATTACAGAACGGGGGGAAAAACCAATTTTATATCACCCTTCCAGTAAGTTATTGCCACCCTCAGCCGGATTAGTAGTCCGCAAACAAGCTTGGTTAGAAAACGTGCCCAATAAACTTATTTTAACAGGTAGAGCTAATGGGAAAATGCTCACTAGTGAAGATTTAGAAGTTTTGTCACATATTCAACAATCAAGCTGGGAAATTTGGTACAATCCAGCTATGGAAATTTACCATAAAATTCCCCATTGGCGACTAGAAAGGAGTTATTTAATTTCCTTAATTCGGGGCATCGGTTTGAGTCGTCATGTAACCAGAATGATCGGTGTAAAACCTTGGCAAAAACCCTTGGTAATTCCTGCTTATATGGCTAACGATCTGCGTAAAATAATTTTACATATCTTGAAACATGGTAATAAAGTTAATACAGACCTAATCGCTGCTTGTGAAATGCAGTTATATTTAAGTAGTTTAATTAGTCCATTTTTTATTTACAAAAAAATCTATTTTGGTAGTGAGTAATATGGTTGATATCACAGTTGCAATACCTACTTATAATGGTGAAAAACGCTTGCCTCAAGTGTTGGAGAGGTTGCGATCGCAAACCAACACCGAAAAAATTAATTGGGAAATCTTAATAGTAGATAACAACAGCAAAGACAACACCGCAAAAATTATTCAAGATTATCAATCAAACTGGCATAATCATATCCCACTTAGATATTGTTTTGAAAGTGAACAAGGAGCAGCTTTTGCCAGATTGTTAGCAGTTCGAGAAGCCAAAGGAGAATTAATTGGATTTCTGGATGATGATAACCTACCTGCTGAAGATTGGGTCATTCAAGCATACAACTTTGCTAAAAATCATCCCAAAGCTGGAGCTTTCAGCGGTCAAATTCACGGTGAATTTGAAGTAAAACCGCCAGAAAATTTTGAAAGAATTCAAGCTTTTTTAGCAATTAGAGAACATGGTTCAATACCACATTTATTCGATCCAGATAATCTCAGACTTCCTCCCGCAGCTTCATTAGTAGTTCGCAAAAAAGCTTGGTGTGAAAATGTTCCCAGTCGTCCTAAATTAAGCGGTAAACTTCCGGGTGTCATGGTACAAGGAGATGACTATGAACCATTGTTATATATGCACAAAGCAGGTTGGGAAATTTGGTATCATCCTGACCTTCATACATATCATCAAATCCCCCATTGGCGGCTAGAAAAAGATTACTTACTTTCAATTTCTCGTGGTTGCGGTTTAGCAACTTGCCAACTAAGAATGATTAATGCTGAACCTTGGCAAAAACCCGTTTTGATAGCTAGAACTTTACTGGGAAATGCACGCAGAGTTCTATTGCATTACATCAAATACCAAGGACAATTAAACACAGATTTAATTGCTGCTTGTGAAATGGAATTTTACTGGGGTAGCTTAATCAGTCCTTTCTTAGTATTTAAAAAATCAGCAACAAAACTAAAAAGCTAACATGAATAAACAAAAACGAATAACTTTTCTTTTAAAGAGTTTAGAAGGAGGAGGCATTGAGAGAGTAGTACTAAACTTGCTCAATCATCTTTCTCAGCGAGACGATATTTGCTTAGATTTAGTGGTTGCTTCTCTTACAGGAGAATACTTAAATCAATTTCCGCCTCAAGTTAGAGTCATCGATTTACAAATCAGAATTGAAAACCGTAGCAAAAGTTATTTGAAATTGATTCCAGCTATAGCCAAATATTTACAAAAAGAAAAGCCAGATTACTTATTTTCTCATCTGCCTATTGCTAATGTAATTACTGTTATGTCAAAAGTTATCGCCAGAGTTCCTGTATCTATATTTTTAGTCGAGCATACTTTATTATTTAATAGTTTGCTCCAAAGAGAAAAGCGATCGCTAAACGATCGCCCTAAAAGATTAGATATCCTGCCTATTTTACTACCGATGATAATGCAGTGGTTTTATCCCCAAGCCAATGGAATTATTGCTGTATCAAAAGGTCTTGCTAGAGAACTAGAAATGAGTCTCAAGCTGAAACCGAACTCTGTTCAAGTAATTTACAATCCAGTAATTGATGATAACTTATTGTTCAAGTCTCGCTTGCCCATAGAACATCCTTGGTTTCAACCGAATCAACCTCCTGTCCTACTGGCAATTGGGCGACTAACAGCACAAAAAGATTATCAATCTCTCCTATATGCCTTTGCTCGGTTTCGTGAACAATTTCCAGCTAAATTATTGATTTTAGGTGAAGGAGAATTGCGTTCTGAATTAGAAGCTTTAGTCTCCAAATTAAGCTTAGAAAACGATGTTTTTTTACCAGGATTTGTCAGCAATCCCTACGCTTATATGAGTCAGGCAACTGCGTTAGTTCTCTCTTCCGTTTGGGAGGCTTTGCCAACAGTTTTGATTGAAGCGATGGCTTGCGGTTGTCAAGTAATTTCCACAGATTGTCCCTACGGTCCAGATGAAATTTTAGAGCAAGGGAAATACGGATGGCTAGTACCAGTACAGGATGTCACAGCACTAGCTACTGCTATGCACCAAGCTTTGAATTCTCCCATAAATCCAGACAAATTGAAACTGCGCTCGCAAAGTTTCACCGTTGAACAAGCAGTCTCAAATTATTTAACAATTATAGACTTGAAAAAAGCATAGATTCATCAACTATCAACTTGCAAGTAACCAAATATAGTTGTGATATTAAAAATTGGTGCAAATTTATGCAAAAAAACTTCCGCTTGTTTGGGAGGTAGCAGCATAATTAGCGCAATTTTTAACAAAACTTTCCAAACAACTCTAGCTCGAAGGAAAGATAAATCGTTTTTGATAGCTAACCGAAAATATCGCATAGATGCTATGCCTCTCTCTTTGTTTGGCAGTGCTTCCAAAGACTTATAAATAAGTATTTTGTACAGATTAGCTAAACTTTGATGCTTCAAATACTGTAACGAACTAGGAGATTGATTAAATGTTTTGTTAATTACTTGCAAACACGCTGTTTCCATTCTAGAAACGTTGGTAGACATCGAAGTGGCAGATATTCGATATAAAATTTGCACAGATGACACAGCTACAAAATTATAGCAAGCTGCCAATCGTAAATACATATCCCAATCCTCAGCCGAGTTAAGAGATTCATCAAAACCACCAACTTTATCGAAAGCTTCTTTCCGAATTAAAGGATTAGAACCATTTTCTAAGAAATTAGTCAACAATAGTTTCTTATAAACATTTCCACTTGCACTAATGTAATAACCTCGACGCAAAAATTGACCTGATTCATCGATGCAATCAGTCCAGCTATAGGCGACAGCAGCTTGGCTATTGTTTTGTAAGGCTTGCAGTTGCGCCTCAAGTTTATCTGGTGTCCATAAGTCATCAGCATCAAGAAAGGAAATATACTGACTAGAAGCATGGTAAATACCGCGATTACGACTCGCAGCTAAACCAGCATTTGGATAAGAAAATACTTTTAGCCGAGAATCTAATATCCTACTTAAAATTTCTCTCGTTGCATCTTGAGAACCATCATTAATGATTATCAATTCAAAGTTTGTAAAAGTTTGGTTCAAAACAGATTCTATGGTTTTTTGAATCGTTTTTTCGGCATTATAAGTGGGAATAATTACTGAGATAATTGGCATATAAGTAAGCTCTTTTATAAGCAAGCTAATTTTTTACTTGTAAGTCAATTATTTTTCTATGATATATCAGTAAGGCAGCTATATCATATAATCTTTTATATTTTTTTACCATAAATTCAGCTATTTTAGGGGGTAATAAAAGTATAGTAATAATTTTAAATAAAACTTTCAAAATAACTTTTGTCTGCAATATTGAGGGATCGTATTTCACAGATTTCCAAAGAAATTTAGCGGCTATTAAACAATCATCTTTTTTTGCAGCCAAGTTAAGCGATCGAAACAGTAAATACTTATAAATATTTCCTTTGCTTAATGGCTTAAGTCTTGTCAAATAACTAGGATTGCGATCGCAAGCTCTTTCAATTACTTCCATACTCTCTGCTTCCATTCGCAAAAGGTTAGTAGACATAGAAGTGGAAGAGATTCGATATAAAACTTGCGGCTTAGATATCGCAATAAAACTATAGCCAGATGCTAATCGTAGCCACATATCCCAATCTTCGCACGACTTGCGAGATTCATCAAAATAACCAACTTTTTTTAAAGCTTCTGTACGAATTAAAACATTTGAGCCACTATCTATAAAATTAGTTAATAAAAGATTGGCACGAACATCACCACTAAAACTTAAATAACTACCTTTACCCAAAAATTTACCTGTTTCATTAATACAATCAGTCCAACTGTAAGCTACCGCTGCTTCGGAATTTTCTTCAAGTGCCTTTAATTGTAATTCCAATTTATCTGGTGTCCACAAATCATCCGCATCGATAAAAGAAATATATTGCCCTTTTGCTAAATAAATTCCTCGATTACGACTAGCTGCTAAACCTGCATTGGGATAAGAAAATACTTTTAACCTTTCATCTTTAATACTGTAAATAATCTCTAAAGTTCTATCTATGGAACCGTCATTAATAATAATTAATTCAAAATTAGTGAAAGTTTGTTTTAAAACTGAATCAATAGTTTCTTTAATGGTTTTTTCCCCATTGTAAACTGGGATAACTACAGAAATTATTACCATATATTTATGCTCCCTGACGGATGAAAACATACAAAGTACTAATATCTGCTAACTTATTCAGTTTATTGAGGAATAACTCAGCCTGCTTTGATGGCAGAATTGTGATTGCTGCAATTCTCAACGCTACTTTCCATATAATTCGCCTCCGCAGTAATTCTGAGTCATATTTTACAGCATTCCAAAACAATCTAGCTGCTTGCAAACCTCTCTTTCTATGAGGTGGCATATTCAGCAACTTAAAGGTAAAATCCTTGTAAAAATTGCCAATACTATACTGCTTAAACTCAGGAGGTAAAGGTTGAGGAGATTCCTGAAAAGCGCGTTCTCTTACTAATAAACTGGTTGCTTCCAGTCGGCGAATATTAGTAGACATAGAGCCAGATGAAATGCGATATAAAATTTGCGATTTTGGTATAGCTACAAAATGATAACGGGCTGCTAATCGCAAATATAAATCATAATCTTGACTAGCAGCAAGGGACTCATCAAAACCACCAATTTCTATAAAAGCTTGCTTGCGAATTAATCCATTAGAACCACTGGATACAAAAGGAATTAAAAAAAGTTTGGCATAAATATTTCCATTTTCAGTAATACGAGTACCTTCTCGCAAAAAATTACCTGATTCATCAATAGAATCTAACCAACTATAAGCTACTGCGGCTTGGGGATTTTCTTGTAATGCTTTTAATTGTGCTTCTAGTTTATCTGTTGTCCATATATCATCAGCATCTAAAAAACTAATAAATTCTCCAAATGAATGCGAAACTCCGCGATTACGACTTACAGCTACTCCTGCATTAAGATAGGAAAAAACCTTAATACGCGGGTCTTTTATACTGGTCACAATTTCTAAAGTTGCATCTGTAGAACCATCGTTAATTACGATTAATTCAAAATCGGAAAAAGTTTGCTGTAAAACAGATTCAATAGTTTCACGAATCGTTTTTTCGCTGTTGTACGCTGGAATAATTACAGAAATAAGTGGCATACTTACTGATTACCTCCTAAGTTCTCCCTGTTTAACTATGCGATCGGCTAACATTAAACTACTAAAACTAGTACGATCGCACTCACCAGTAGGGAAATCCGAATTCCTATTGGGGGCAAACCCCGAAACCAAAGTACCAAACGATCGCGCAAAATCTATTCTGGAGTAACTATACCCAACCTAATTGAACTTATGACCATGCTCGAACAAGGTACCATTACTATTCATAGCGAAAATATTTTCCCCATCATCAAGAAATCTCTGTACTCAGGTCATGAAGTTTTCTTACGGGAACTAATTTCCAACGCTGTAGATGCTATCCAGAAACTTAAAATGGTTTCCCGTGCTGGGGAATTTTCCGGCGAAGTTGCTGAACCGGAGATTTTAATTGCCATTGACAAAGACAACAAAACTCTTTCGGTTACAGATAATGGCATTGGCATGACCGCTGACGAGGTTAAGAAATATATTAACCAAGTTGCCTTTTCCAGCGCCGAAGAATTTATCCAGAAATATCAGGCTAATGGGGAATCAATTATCGGTCACTTTGGTTTAGGATTTTACTCCTCTTTTATGGTTGCCCAAAAAGTGGAGATTGATACCCTCTCCTACCAAAAGGATGCCCAAGCAGTTCACTGGACTTGTGACGGTTCACCAAACTTTACATTAGAAGATTCACCCCGCACCCAACAGGGTACTACTGTTACCCTAACTTTGCAAGAAGAAGAACTGGAATATCTCGAACCTGCCAGAATTCGCCAATTAATAAAAACCTATTGCGACTTCATGCCAGTACCAATCAAGCTGGATGGAGAAGTATTAAACAAGCAAAAGGCAATTTGGCGGCAATCTCCCAGAGATTTAAAGACAGAAGATTACCTAGAATTTTACCGCTATCTCTATCCTTACCAAGAAGACCCTTTGCTGTGGGTACATCTAAATACTGATTATCCTTTCCAAATCAACGGCATTCTTTTCTTCCCGAAAATGCGACCTGATGTTGATGTTACAAAAGGTCAAATTAAACTATTTTGTAGCCAAGTCTTCGTCAGCGACCACTGCGAAGAAATTATGCCGAGATTTTTGTTACCAATGCGAGGGGTAATTGACTCGCCAGATATTCCTTTGAACGTTTCTCGGAGTGCCCTGCAAGTCGATCGCACCGTCCGCAAAATCGCTGACTTCGTAGCCAAAAAAGTTGGCGATCGCCTAAACGAACTCTACAAAGAAAATCGCTCCGAATACATCACCTGTTGGCAAGATATTGCCACCTTCGTCAAATACGGAGTGATGAACGACGACAAATTTAAAAAGCAAGTCGAAGACATAATCATCTATCGCACCACCTACCAAGGAGAACCAGAAACCAAACCTGCTGACACACCTACAGTAGAAGTACAAGGACAAGAAGGCGACCCTTGGCAAGAAGTAACTACAAAACCTGCTCAAAAAGACCAACAAGGTAGAACTTACACCACCATAAAAGAATACTTGGAACGCAACAAAGACCGTCATGAAAACCGAGTATTCTACTGTAGCGACGAAGCAACCCAAGCAACTTATGTCGAACTGCATAAAAACCAAGGGTTGGAAGTCCTATTTATGACGGACACCTTCATTGACTCTCACTTTATCTCTTTTCTGGAGAGAGAGTTGAATAATGTACAATTCTCTCGCGTTGATGCTGACTTAGATAAAACCCTGATTGATGAAAACAAAGCAGCGGAAATCGTAGACAGCACAACCAACAAAACTCGCAGCGAACTAATTAAAGAAATCTTCGAGAAAGCACTCAACAAACCCGAAATTACGATCCGCACTGAAGCGCTAAAATCAGACGATCCCCAAGGAACGCCACCAGCAATGGTACTCTTACCAGAATTCTTCCGCCGACTGCGGGAAATGAACGCTTTAATGCAGCAACAAATAGCGCAGTTCCCCAAAGAACACACCTTAGTAGTAAATACCTCTCACCCACTGATCCAAAATCTCGTTAGTTTGAGCCAAAGTAGTATTATCCAAGGTGAAGGTCAATCTCCCAATGCTGAGTTAGCGAACATGATTTGTCATCACGTTTATGATTTAGCACTGATTTCCCAAAAAGCCTTTGACGCAGAAGCAATGAAAACCTTCGTCGAAAGATCAAACCAAGTCCTAACTCGCCTAACCAGCAAATAGAGGCACGTAGTTGCGCTTTAGCGCTCTTAATTCTTTTGGATTGAGAGCGCTGAAGCGCAATTACATATCCTACAACTTAAGTAGTATGTCAGAATAGGAGATTGCAGCCAAAAAACAGAACTCTGGAGAATTGTATGTCGAAAGTTTGTCAACTGACTGGCAAAAAAGCCAATAATGCTTATGCCGTCTCCCACTCTCACCGTCGTAACAAAAAGTTGCAAGAAGTGAATTTGCAGTCAAAGCGGATTTGGTGGGAAGAAGGTAAACGTTGGGTAAGACTTCGTATTTCTACTAAAGCGATTAAAACTTTAGAGAAAAAAGGTTTAGCAGCAATGGCAAAGGAAGCGGGAATCAATCTAAATAAGTTTTAATAGGCTTTTGGGAAAATCCCCTGAAGGGTTTCCCTTGGTTACTCTTGTTCCACTTGCCATTTGCTACAATCCCCCCAATCCCTAAATCTAGGGAATTTACGGGGGAATTGTCGTTTATGGAAACTTTGCAGAAAGTTTCCAGTTTTGAGTTTCCAGTTACCGCTTCTATCCCTAGAACTCTATTTTCTGGCGCAGAGGTGATAGGTTTCTTGCGGGTGGTGGGTAATATAGGTCTAGTTCCTATTGTAAAACTTGTTTAAAGTTTTCATAAGGACGAAAGAAAAATCCTGACCAGGATTGTAGTTATTTACGGGAAATCCCTGATATTGTTTTTAGCTGATTCGTCATCTGATGGTAGGTGCAAATGAAACAAGTCTTTTCTCTGCTCCCACTACTTTACGATCGCGATCGCACAGCCTCCCGTAGGCAAATCACAACAACGAATACTCAAGCGAAGATAAACTTTATTTTTCCACAGGAAAGGCTTCCATCCTAGCCAGTACTATTCTCCAGATACTCCCTCTTGCTCCGTTAAAATACATACAAGTTAAAACTAGGGTTTATTTGGTACTAAAACGTATTTTCTCGGTTGTTGTAGAGGTGTTCGATTGTTATTACAGAGTAGAGCTTTAAACTTTATAAAGTTTTTATGAATTTCTCGCAATCTTTCTTAAATATTAATTTTCGACTTGGGAAATTATTTATTCATTTTCCCAATCTATGCAGAAGTCAGATTCTCTTAAGCCAGGAAAGCAGCCATGTTAAAACGCAGACAAATTAGAACTATTAAAAGGGCATTCCGCAAGTTATTTAAACGAACTTGGAATTCGGTAATAACTGTTAGTAAGAGTGTAGTTGATTGGTTTTTACGCACTGTTCTACTGATCGGTGTTAGCAAAGGGCGACAAGCTCATGCGAAAGCAGGTTTTGTGTTGCCAACAGTTGCTTTACTGCTGGTAGTTGTGGCTTTAGTAATTGGGTCTATTTTGTTTCGCACCGGAAGCCGCACCAATCAGGTAATTAACGAACGTAACCAACAGGTAATTTATAATGCTGCTACTCCGGCAATTGATAGAGCAAAAGCAAAACTGGAGTATTTATTTAAAAAGGACGATCGCTTACCTAACACCACACCTTCAGAAGCTCAGTTATTAAGCGCAATTCTTAATGACGGACAAAATGGGATTTCACAACTGCCTGATGCTGACAACCCTTATAAATTTGTTGATGAAACCCAAGTTCAGCTTGCAGGTCAAAACGCTCCAGCTTGGAAATACAACACTGACGTAGATGGAAATGGAACAAACGAGACAGTTGTTTACAGCATTCTCTTAAAAACAAAAGATCCTTTAGATGCTTCTAACCCAAGCGTAAAGCGAGAAGATAGCGGTCCAAATGCTACAAAAAACAAAGCCGATAAGTTAGTTGTTCGGAATGGCCCAATTACCGTTCAAAAGGCAGCAGATCCAGATTGCGATCGGCTTAACTTAGCACCAGAATCAGGCTGGGATTTGGTCGGAACTGGCTCTTTGCGTAAAACTTTTCAGGTTGATGCAGTAGTAGTTTCTAATAACAACGGCAATCGTACAGTTAGCACTCTAGAATTTCAACAAGATAGAGAATTAGCCAGAGCCAACAAATGGGGCGCATGGTTCCGCTACGATTTGCACATCTATCCAACTCCTCCATTTAGATGGAATGGAGCGATGCACACTGAAGGAAGCTTATATTTAGGCCCCACAAATGCCGATAGTATTCAAAGCTACTTAATCAGCGCACGTACATCTTGCTTGTATAATCCTGCAAGTAACTCGGAAATCACCCTTGGCAGAATAGAAGCCAACAACACCATTTCATTTGCAGGACAAGTTGTTAATGGTGCGTTAGGTATCAGTGGTAGAAATCAAGAAGCCACAGTTCACATTCATGGCGACCCACAAGACTCAACTAGCAGTACCACCAAGATAAGCGGAGGCACAGATTCGGTGAGCAGTGGTTCGTTGAAAGATTATGCTCTCAATCCTGTAATTCTGTTTACAGAAGATAAGTCGAAAGCTGTCGGGGGAAGTGGTACTGGTATTGAGTACAGTGTAGATAGATGGAGAACTGAGGAGACACTAACAAACACAAGGCTCAGGGCAAATAGCGAAGACCCACCATACGTTGATGATACTTATCGAGCAGACGATCGCTTAGGCCCAAAACCAAAATTTAACCTAGAAGGAAGAGATAACGATTTTGAGCTTAACGACAGCAATCGTAAAAATGGCACTCCCATCTCCAGTGCAGGTCTTAACAGTGACCAACTCGACCAGATGACCAGAAATGACCCTAAACCCAATGATGACGAACGGAAAACAATAGGTTTAGATGGCTATTGGGAACGCCGAGCCAGATTGGAAGGTTTGCGAATTCTGGTTGGGCAAAGGTTAGAATTAGGTAATACCAATGGCTGGGGAACTACTGACTTTAATGGAGATGATACCCAGCTTAACAGGGGCAGTGATGCCAATGAATTCGATCCTCTTTACCCCATATATAAATCACAGCTGCCAAATCCTCCAAGTAATCCTACAGGTATTCCTCACTTACAACAACAGCGCCGCAGTCTAAGAGACAATTTAGCAGCAGTACAAGCAACGGCAGTTTATCACTACATCTATATGCCAGGTGATAATAAAGGTTACTTCCCTGTAGCTTGTCTGGCTACTACCGCTCATCCAGGTACTCAAACTACCATCGACAATAGTAAAAACTTTAGTTTGGCTGCTAGAACTGGTAATCCTAATTCTTACTACTATCAATATGATCCCAATGGGTTAATCAGCGACTTCTTCACAGGTCGAGGAACCAACGGTTGGGAATTTAACATTGCTCCGAGAAGCGAGTTTCAAAACAGTGGTAGTGAGATCCGAAAAGCCTTAAAAAATCTCGGTAATTTTGCTGGAGATTACGTAAGCAACACTAAGTCTGGTGCCTTTCCTCCCACACAGGAAGGAGGGCGCGTTCACCCCGATCCCTATTTGGCTATGTGGGGCAACTTCTCCAACTTACGTCGCGCTATTCAAGACCCAGCAAACAATCCCCTAGATGGGCAAATGAGCCTTGCAGACCAGTCATATATGCACACTGCTGGTTGTGCGTTGGGTATGTTGGCATACAACGTTAATTATTTTGAAAAGTACGATAAGGATAAGTATGCTGCTAATAGAACAGAGCTAGAAACTTTAAATACAGCATTGCAAGCAGATTTGGGAAGTGGTGCAGACAAAGGTTTAGCTGATGGTACAACACCTGATATGTACATTAGCAAACTCACACTCTCAGCGAACGATAAAAAATTAGTTCTACTTATTAATCAAAGAGAACAAATAGCTAGAGATCGCAAATTTGGCTTTGCTGCTTCACCTGGATCAAAGCTGCGTGGTTTTCCTACCTCTACTCCTTTACCCGCACAACCTAACAAATACCAATACGTAGTCCAGTATATTGGGGATGTCCCCGTCGGCTCTCCGGCAGAAACCTTTGAGTTTGGTGGCAAAATATATACCAAATTGGGAGACGACGTTACTAACTTTAAAACTTTTAATTCAGGCTGTGATTTTTCATCAGCAACCGGAAACAACTTTTTTGGTTATGGAACTCCTCTAACTAAAGACGATGAAAAGAGGTTCATTCGTTTAGCAACTGCTTTCTGCTCAACGCAACCTAAATTTCCTTCTCTGTATTACGTTTTCCCAACTGATACCCACGATCGCACAAGTGGAGCAGGAATTACTCAACCAAACACTGAACCATACATCGATCGCACAACTGGCGCAAATGACATTCCTATTAACGGAAACTTTGAACAAGTTAACATCGCAAGTCTCGCCGATCAGTTTAGACCCAAAAATACGGGAGAATGGATTTTGCCTACAGGTGGTTCGCCTAATGTTACTCTCAATCCTGACACTTTTAAAATCACAAGACCAGAAACCGGGGATCTGTACGTTCCCTTTTTAGACAAAGGTGTTTTTGATGGTCGGGAAATGTTGTCTACAAGATTTCTGGATATTGACTTAAACCGACTCAGACAGAACACCGTCCCCCCCGAAAACGCCGATAACTGGTTTCCCAGAACTGGGATTATCTATGCGTTCCGGGAAGATGCTGTGCGGGAAGATGCGATCGCCAGACCAAATGGTGGCGATTACACAGACCCTAACAGTCCAATCAAAAGTGATGCGAGAAGCACCGAAAATCCTACAGATCCACAAGTAAAAAATAATGGCATATCACCCAAACCTGTAGACTTTTATCCAGATCCCGATCGTCGCACTTATGGCTTCCGCCTGAGAAATGGTGAAGACTTAAGACGAGAGCAAAGTAATCCTCGTGGTATCACGTTTATTTCTGATAATCCAGTTGCCATTCTAGGGAACTTTAACCTTCACAGCCAAGAAGAATTTACTCAAACTCTGAATGACGACTTCAGTAACTTTTACACTCGAGACAACTTAAACTCCAACTTTGCTACAACAGGAGGCGACACTTGGCGAACAGCCGAAATTCTCACTGATGCCTTATACACTTTGTCCAATAACTTTGTTGATGGCACCATAGAAGACGGTTTAAGAAACAATGGCAATATGTCTTACCGAGGTTTGGGTAGTAATCCTAGAACCTCTCCTCCCGTTAGTCCTATATATTGGATTCGGGAAGATGGTTCCGCTAGCGAAGTGTCATCTGCAAGTTCGATTAAAATTTTTCGGGATGGCAACCCTCGCCATTGTCAAAATCAAGCACCTCCAATTAACTACTGCCGTCCTGAAAACCAAACACTTCCTGTAATAGTAGATGCAGATCTAAGCGCGGACACCAGAAGAGATAACCTCAACGCAGCAACCAGAACTGAAATTAACACTGTTATAGTCGGGGGTACAGTACCAGCTAGAGAAAATCAAGGTAACGGTGGTTTGAACAACTTCCCTCGATTCTTGGAAAACTGGAATGGTAGAGATTTAAAAATTCGCGGTTCATTCATCCAATTGAACTTCAGTACTTACAGCACAGCATCTTACGACCAAGATGCCTTTGAGCCAGATCTAAATCCCGATGCTGCGGAAAGAGCTTTCCACTCCCGCCCACCCAACCGTCTCTGGGGTTATGATGTAGCACTTCAGTATGCTCCCGCAGGCCCATTGTCCAGACGTTTCATCACCGCAGAAACACCTCGAAGCGAGTTTTATGAAGAACCAAAGGCAAACGACCCCTATATCTGTAACTTACGCAAGGCTATAGCTGGAGATACTAGCCAAGGACTGGAAAGCCAAGCACAAGTTAACCAAGAATGCCCATAAAGAGGTAATCTCAAATGTTAGCAAGGAAAACCTATCACTTTAAAACCCAAAAACTCGCCTTAGTGAAAGCCTTGCTCTTTAAGAGCAAAGGCTCTCAACAAGGATTATCAATGCTGGAATGTTTAGTGGCAATTGTAGTTGTCACAGCAGTCATTTCAGCTATCACTCCCCCAATCATGCTCTCAGTTGCGACGCGAGTCCAAAGCCGTAGAGCAGAACAAGCCAGACAGTTAGCCCAAGGTAAAATTGACGAAGTACGGCGCTTAGTTGAAACAGGTAATTACACCAGGGATGACTTGAATAGAATAGCGCCAGCTTACGTAGGTGGAACAGGCCAAATCTGTAATGCGAGTGTACCCTTCGATCGATCCAGACAAGCTGTTGATATCGATAGAGGTGCAGATAGTAATTTAAGTAACCAGAACCAACCTGATTTTTGGGTGCAAGCATTCCGCAATGATGGAATTCAAGACCCAAACACCAACAGACCAGTTGCTTTCGATTTAGGAGTAAGAGTCTATAGATACTATGAAGGACAAACTCCAAATCAAATAAAACGCGCTTCGATCGGCTTTACATCAGCAGAAGGTAGTCAGCGCAGTAAACCATTAATAACCTTGTACAGCCGAGTAGTTCTCAGCGATACTCAAAACTCCCGAAACAATTACAACGACATCATTAGAGCAAATCAAAATCCATTATGCCCTCAATAATTAGTATCTCAGGGTAATTAAAATTGGAATCAAAAACTATGACAAAAGTTTGGCAAACTCTCCTAAAAACACTACCGCTTTCCCGTAAGCGTCACAAAAAACACGGGTTTACTTTGATAGAGCTTTTGGTAACTATTCTCATATCAGCAGTAATTATTACCGCTCTATTATCTTTCGTAATTGATTTATTACAAACCGATCGACGAGAATACGCCAGAGCAGAAACTCAACGAGAAATGGAAACAGCCCTAAATTTTATCGTTGATGATTTAAGAGAAGCTGTTTACATCTACGACAAAGTTGATCAACAAAGAAGTAATAGCGATCGTCTCCAAAATTTTATTCCCACCCAATTCAATGGTGCAACTGCCACACCAGTCTTAGCCTTTTGGAAAGCTCAACGACTTAATGATGCTGACCTACCTTCTAACTGTGGTGATAACGATGCCGAATGTAAGCAAGTCACAATCAGACGACGTGCATATAGTTTGATAGTCTATTACGTTGCCAAAAACCCTGCCAACGATCCGAAATGGAGAGGCAAAGCTAGAATCATCAGATATGCTTTCAACAAATATCCTAGCCTTCCCAGTCTTGGCAAAACTAATGGTTATAGAGACCCTGCCGAAGAAAGTAGTTTCGAGAATTGGCCCAATGTAAATGGTAGCCCTGGTGGTAGTGCAGCAAATCAGGGGGCTGGAACCATGCAAGCAGTTTTAGTTGACTTTGTAGACGATCCTGAAAATCAAAGCATCAACCCTAGTCAAGTTGAAACTTGTACTTCTAGCGACCCTAATAGCCCCTTCTACAGCACCGACCCCAGCAATAACCCAACTTACAGACGCATACCAGACCTAAATTCAAATAATAGAAGTAATAGCTTCTACGTTTGCATAAAAACTTTGGGTACTGTTGCCGGAACTAACCAACAAGAGAAACTTAACCAAGACGTGATTCTTTTCCTTAGAGGTAATCCTATTGGTAGGGTCAATGCTAACGATACACAACCACTTTTGACAGTGAGAGCCGGAGCCATTGCTCGTGGAGTTATCGATAAAAAACCCTAAATTTCGACAGAAATTTCTGCCATGTTAGATATCAAAAAAGGATAAAAAAATGAAGCGAATAAAAAAACAGCAAGAAGCTGGTTTTACCTTACTGGAAATGGTAGTAGTCATAGTATTAGTTGCTGTTTTAGCAACAATAGCAGCGCCGAGCTTCTTAGCAATGCTCAACAGACAACGCCTCGCTGACGCACAAGCAGAAGCAATGTCAGCAATCCGCGAAGCTCAAGCCAAAGCCAGACAACAAAAAGTCCCTTGGCAAGCTTGCTTTAAAGATGAGAACAATCAAGTCAGATGGTTTGTCAGCCCTGTAAGAGATACAGCAGATAATTGCAACACGCAAGGAGCTTGGAACAATCTCATTGAAACAGACTCCAAGGTAGTGCAAATAGACACCGCTTCTTCCAACCTTGACAATGGTTTTTATCGGGTAGCATTTCTATCCAATGGCTGGGTCGATCCAAGATTGGCACCAGCAGACTCCAATGCTGATGTTAGGAAAATCACATTAAAACTTCGGAATCAAAATGATGGCTCAAGACGCTGCGTCTATGTTGCCACTTTACTAGGAGCAGTCCGCACAGGCAAGGATAATGATTGCAACCAATAAATCATACAATTGACGGAGAAGAAAATTGAATATTCTACAATTATCCGTAAAGTCACGGTTGTATTAAAACGTACCTGAATGAAAAAATAAATCAGGTGCGTTTACTGGTCTTTACCAATGCAATTCTCATCCAATAAATCAAACCTGGGTTATACCCTATTAGAAATTTTAGTTATTTTTATGATAGTTGGCATCTTAGCTGCAATTATGGCACCCAGTTTGTCATATTTGTTGAATTTGTTGCGTCTAAATGCTGCACAAGCAGAAGCTTTAAGCACAATGAGACAAGCCCAAGCTAACGCTAGAAGAGAAAAGCGAATTTGGCAAGCCAGCTTTCGGGACGTGAATGGGCGCGTACAATGGTCTCTAAGTCCAGAAGGTCAATCCGAAGCAAACCAGATATGGAACAATCTCACTGGAGAAGACGCTACTAAAATTACTATCTTCAATTCAACATTAAGGAATCAGAGAGGAGTTTATAGCGTACAATTCAAACCCAACTACTGGGTAAACGGACAACTAGGCAGAATCACTTTTGTTTCTCGCGGAACTACCAATGGTGCCAGTCGTTGCGTATTTGTCTCCACCTTAATCGGAAACCTACGTACAAGTAGCGACAGAGATTGCCAAAATTAAGTCCGTTGGTGAGGGTAGGGACACGGCATCATCAATATTTGCAATTCTTACCGTTATCTCTTTCATGCCGTGTCCCTACGTCGTAATATTTCCCAAAAGAACGACTAAAGTCGTCACAAAAAATTAATATTACAACAAACTAGCTTTACTGCTTAAGACTCAGTAGCTTTCACATCCACCGCATCCTCTTCCTTCGCTTCTGGAGGTTGCAACTTCAAAATCAACACACCCAAAGGCGGTAAACACAAATCTAGCGAATAAGGCTGATTATGGTATCCCCAATTATCAGACCACTTACCCCCTAAATTTCCCATATTGCTACCACCATACTTCCGGGCATCACTATTGAACAACTCCTTATAAAAACCTGGTTGCGGCACACCTATCCGGTAATGACTATGAGGTTGCGGCGTAAAATTACACACCGTCACAACGAACTCATCAGAATCCTTAGCACGGCGGACAAACGAAATCACACTATGACGATTGTCGCTACAATCAATCCAGTAGAACCCTTCCTGACCAAAATCCTGAGTATATAACGCAGGTTCACTTTGATACAAATAATTCAACTCCGTCATAAACAACTTCAATTGCTTATGAGGGTCATATTGCAACAAATGCCACTCCAAATCCGACCAAACATTCCACTCACTCCACTGACCAAACTCCATACTCATAAACAGAGTCTTCTTACCAGGGTGAGCATACATATAAGCCAGCAGAGCCCGCACATTAGCAAACTTCTGCCATTCATCACCAGGCATCTTCCCAATCAGCGGACTCTTACCATGCACCACCTCATCATGAGACAGCGCCAGCATAAAATTCTCGCTGTGGTGATACCAAATACTGAAAGTAACATTGTTTTGGTGGAACTGACGGAACCAAGGGTCCATGTGGAAATAATCCAACATATCGTGCATCCAACCCATGTTCCACTTCAAATTAAAGCCCAAACCACCCACATAAGTAGGCCAAGAAACCATCGGCCAAGAAGTAGACTCCTCAGCAATAGAAAGAATACCAGGGAAATAACTAAAAATTACGTGGTTCATCTGGCGCAGAAAATCCGCACCCTCAATATTTTCGCAACCACCATACTGATTAGCCACCCATTCCCCATCAGGACGACAGTAATTCCAATAAATCATCGAAGCTACCGCATCCACCCGAATCCCATCAATGTGGTACTTATCGAACCAAAACAGCGCATTCGCAACTAAGAAATTCCGCACCTCATTGCGACCATAATTGAACACCAAAGTTCCCCAACCTTTGTGTTCGCCCTTCCGGGGGTCAGCGTGTTCGTACAAATGTGTCCCATCAAAGAAAGCTAAACCATGACCATCTTTGGGAAAGTGTCCCGGCACCCAGTCCACAATTACCCCAATCCCATTCTCATGGCACTTATCCACAAAATACATAAAATCTTGCGGCTTACCAAAGCGAGAAGTCGGCGCATAAAACCCTGTCACCTGATAACCCCAAGAACCATCAAAAGGATGTTCTGCCACAGGCAACAATTCAATGTGAGTAAAACCTAATTCCTTGACATAAGGAATCAAATACTCAGCCAACTCCCGATAAGTCAGGAACCGCGCCCCAGGTCTAAGTTCGGAGGTAATAACTACAGGTTCAATCTCCCCATTAGGTAACTTAGCAGGTTCCGCCGAAGAAGCGTGTAACCAAGAACCTAAATGACATTCATAAACCGCAATTGGTTTAGTCAAAGGTTCTGTGTAACGCCGCTTCTCCATCCACTCTTCGTCGTTCCAGGTGTAGTTACTTAAATCGGTAACAATGGAAGCGGTTTTTGGTCGAACTTCCTGTTGATAGCCGTAAGGGTCGCTTTTCTCGTAAATGTGACCCGCATGATTTTTAATCTCAAACTTGTAATGCTCTCCCACACCAATTCCAGGGATAAACAGTTCCCAAATCCCATTTACCCGCCTTGCCATCTGATGTTTGCGCCCATCCCACCAGTTGAAATCACCTAATATAGAAACATTTCGCGCATTTGGTGCCCAAACGGCAAAATACACACCTTTGACCCCATTAACTTCGGTTAAGTGTGCGCCTAACTTTTCATAAATTCGGTGATGATTTCCTTCGCCAAACAAATGAATATCAAACTCTGTGATATGGGGAGAACGAAAAGCGTAAGGGTCATAGATAACCCGTTGATGGTCTCCTTCTTTGACCCGCAACTGATAGTTTGCTAGTTCTGTGACATCATCAAGGAGACATTCAAAGAAGTGGGGATTGTGTACAGGCTGCATCTGATAATCTTTCCGTTGTTCCGGTAGAATTACCCAGGCTGCATCTGCATTGGGCAAGTAGCTTCGCACCACCCAGACGGTTTTGCCATTCTGTTCTATCGTATGAGGCCCTAATACTTCAAAGGGGTCGTGATGCTGATTCCAAACAATTCTGTCAATCTGCTCTGGGGCAATGGTTATGGACATGAGGCTACCTTACCTAAATATCGACTTAACTAAGTTGGTTTGATCGGGAGAGTCGTCTAGAAATAGTTTATATTTAATACATTTTTTTACACACTTTTGGTTTGGTAATTGGTAATTGGTAGTTGGTAGTTGGCTCTCTCGTTTTACAAAGCAGCCTGGGAGGTAGAATTTCCCAAGTCTCATACCCAGGTTCGACCTGGGTACGAGGGCAAAGTCTAAAAACTAAAATCTAAAAACGGTAGAATTAGACGGATTTGCGATCGCAAACGCAGCAGAAAAAGCAAATACTTGATATCGCTACTAACCATTGGCTCAGGTGGGGAATCTAATTGTAGAGATGCTATTAATTCAGCATACTCAGCTGCACTCAAAAGTTTACCATCGATCGGCGATCGCGCCTCCGTAATAATTTCCGTCCGCAAAATCTCCTCCGGCATATCCTCCGGTGGCGGCAGGGCTTCCACCACACTCGAAAAACACCCTACCCACACAGCAGCCCCAACTACTAACCTAAACCGGGACAAGAGGACAAGAGGACAAGAGGACAAGAGGACAAGGAGAATTTTGCCTTCTGCCTTCTGCCTTCTGCCTTCTGCCCTCTGCCTGTTCCCTTTCCTCAGCAAAATCTCCGATTTTAGACCGCTAGCCACTATCTTTCCCAATCTGTAGAACATTCACTTGATACCTATTTAATTTAGGACTTACGCACCATAAGCCAAAAAACCCGGTTTTTCGTTACTACCCTGACGCTGAAATAAGCCAATTACGTTCAAAAACCGGGAAGTGAGCGTAAGTCCTAAAATTCCCCTTGTCCCTTAGTTAGTTAAGAGTTTTAAGTTTTAAGTTTTAAGTTTTGAATTAATAACTTAAAACTCATAACTCAAAACTCATAACTTGCCCTTGTCCCCTTGTCCCCCCTGCCTAATCCAATCCTGGTGGCAATGGCTCTCGACAAATTTCGTGAATTTCTTTTATCCTGGCAAACAACCAAGGATACTCCTTTCGATATTCAGGAATTAAAGCCAAAGGACTCAACAACGCAGCAGCAGCAATATCTGCCACACTTAAACTGTCTCCCACCAAATAAGGTTGCTCTTGCCAAGGTTTTAATACTGCTAATGCCAATTTGACCCGTTCTTTTGCCAGATTTACCGTAGCTTCATTTATCTGATACTGACGACGCACTACCTGAATTAAAACTTGACTAAACCAAGAAGGGTCGATTTGCTTTCCTTCCCCAGCCCGAAAATCATAATAAATAAATCTAGTGGCAGTGCCAATACTTTCATCTAACCAATCTTCTAACATCCAAGCTGCTGTTTGCTGCTCAGGTTTTGGTAATAAACTTGGTTCAGGTTGGTAAGATTCCAAAAACTTGAATATTTTGGTAGAATCTGCAATGCACTCAGGTTTACCCGACTGTTGTGGTACTAAAACTGGTACAGTGGTTAAGCCCGTAATCGGTTTTAACTTAAACCGATGCAACCCAGGCGTTAAATTCTCCACTTCGTAGCTAATTCCTTTATATCCCAATGCTAAACGCGCCTTGCGACAATAATGGGAAGTACTAAACTGTAGTAAAAGCATTAAAAATACAGCTACTGTCACTAAACTAAAAATTGGTCAAGGGTAAAGGTTTTTCTGCCTTTACCCTTGTACCTTATCCCATAAAACTCATAAAAGAAGCAGAATCTCTTGCCATGAAATCATCCACGCTTAAGGCAGCGAAGAATTGCTATTGCCAAAAATATGAATATCTAGCCTGCGAGAGCTAATGAAGAGTTGGCAATTCCTTAAGGAGAGGTTGGACTAGTTGTGGGTGTTGCTGCTGGGGATGTCCCTGCGGGAGATGGACTTGCTGCTGGGGATGTCTCTGCGGGAGATGGACTTGCTGCTGGGGATGTTCCTCCTGCTGGAGGTGATGCCGGACTTTCTTGTGCTTGCTCACCACAGGCTGCCAAGGTAAAAGCCAAGCCAAGTCCTAAAATCACTGTCAAAAATTTTTTATTCATACACTCCTCTTGAAGTTAATTAATGCAGATTTGAGTACCTGCTAGATAAAGATAATAACATCGAAAGCCTAGCCGTCAAGCTCATGCTACAACGGTCAAATCTGACTACGAAGCTGGTCATCTAGTCTAGCGAGCGTAAAAAGTAAAATCTTTTCTTTCGCTTAGCTTAGGCCACATTCCACATTACAGTATAGCACATTGACACTCTCACTGTTAATCCTACGGATGTAACGGGAGATTCCTGATTCACCGAGCGATAGCCAGATTCAGAAATGGAAATTTGTCAAGTTAATCTAGCTATGATTAAGTCTAGATCGATCCCTTTTGGAGAATAGATATATGTCATTTGCGCCTAAGTCTAAAATTGTATCCCAAAGCAAAATTTCATCACAAAGGTTGGCAAAATCGAAGCTCAGTACTTTATCGCCAGCAGTACCAATTTGGCTGCGATGGTTAATTACATCCCAGCGATATACATCAGCGATCGCCTTTATCTTAATCAGTGCTACACTCTCATCTTATGCTGCTATAGTCTACTCACAACAACAGTGGAATCGGGAATACCAAAAACTACAATCCCTACAAAGAAAAGAACGCGAACTAACTACAGATGAAGAACAAAGAAAGAATCAACTAGCAGAAATCGCCGAAACCAAAACTCAAGGATTAATACCACCGAAACCGGAAAATAACCTATTCTTAGAAGCAGCACCCCAAAGACCAGCTACTAAAAATCCCAATACTTCAATCAACTCAGCATCTAATTCCAGAAGTAACCCTGCTCCACTAGGCTACTAAGCAGCAAAACTAAAATCATTTACTATGGCTAAATCAAATCCTTCCTCCTTTTCAAATATGAAGCGACTTGGAGCTAATTATCTACCAACAGTAATCAAAGACCCAAAAGAAATCCGTTTAGTACTTGTGTGGGTGATTTTGCTCTTAGGAGGTTTAGGATTGTGCTGGAATCTGTTTCGGTTGCAAGTTATCCAAAGGCGACTTTTACAAAGTTATGCCAAGCAGCAGCAAGAGATTACCCTGCGTCCCTTTGTGCCAAGGCGTTCCATAGTCGATCGCAACAATAACCTATTAGCAGTCGATCGTCCAGTCTACACCCTCTACGCTCACCCCAAAATCTTTCGCAGACAAACAAAAGAAGAAATTGCCAACCAACTATCTCCCCTCATAGGACTATCAACTGCCGAACTTCTAACCAAATTTAACAGCGCCGAAACTGGCATTCGCGTAAAAGATAAAATCGGACAAGAAATAGCCGATAAAATTACAGCCATGAGGCAAGATGGCTTAGAACTAATTCAAAACTACTCCCGCCTTTATCCCACAAAAGAAACCGCAGTCGATATCGTTGGCTACGTTGACGACAATCACAAAGGACAAGCAGGATTAGAGTACAGCCAGGAAACCTTACTGGAACGTTCCTTAAAACTACTCAGATTAAACCGGGCTGGCAACGGTGCTGTCATGCCAGACTATGCCCCCCAAGGCTTATTCAACGCTGACGATACCCGTTTAACACTAACAATAGATGTGCGACTGCAACGTGCCGCCCGTACTGCCTTGAAAACAAAAATGGCTGAATTCAAAGCTAAACGAGGTACAGTAATTGTCATGGATGCGCGGGATGGTTCCTTGTTAGCATTGGTTGCCGAGCCTACCTACAACCCCAACAAATTTTTTAACTATAGTAAAAGTCTCTACAAAAACTGGGCAATAACAGACCTCTACGAACCAGGTTCCACTTTTAAACCGATAAATGTCGCAATTGCTCTAGAAAATAAATCCATTGAACCCAACAGCGTTTTTTCAGACAGTGGCGCGATTAAAGTTAGTAACAAAGTGATTAGAAATGCTGGGGGAGGAGGACATGGCAGAGTCAATGTAACTAAAATTCTTGAGGTCTCTAGCAACGTCGGCATGGTACAAATTATGCAAACTCTCCAGCCGAAAGTTTACTATAGCTGGCTAAAACGTTTGGGAGTTGGAGCAGCTGTAGAAAGTGACCTTCCCTTTAGAGCCAATAGCAAACTCAAGCCAGAACGCATTTTTACTCGCTTACCCATTGAACCCGCTACTGCTGCTTTTGGTCAAGGTTTCTCTATCACTCCCTTGCACTTAGTCCGTCTGACAGCTACCCTGGCTAACGGTGGCAAGTTAGTCACCCCTCACGTGGTTCAAGGTTTATATAACTCCAAAGACGAACTTACCTGGCAACCTACATTACCTCCACCGAAAGCTGTGTTCTCTGCGAACACTACCAAAATAGTTACAGAGATGATGGAAAGTGTAGTTACGAAAGGTACTGGTAGAGCCGCCCAAATTCCTGGCTATCGAATAGCTGGTAAAACAGGTACAGCCCAAAAAGCCAGTCCTAATGGTGGTTACAGCGAGGCAAAAGTTACCAGTTTTGTGGCTATTTTGCCTCTAGAATCTCCCCGTTACGTAGTTGCAGCGGTAGTAGATGAACCAAAAGGTGGTTCTGGTGCTGCGGTAGCTGCCCCAATAGTGAAATTAGTTATGCAATCTTTAATCAATATCGAGAAAATTCCCCCCTCTAATCCTCAAAGTCTGGAGGCATATCCGTCAGAGGGGCAGGGGAGCAGGGGAGCAGGGGGGCAGGGGGGCAGGGGAGCAGGGGAGCAGGGGAGTAGGGGAGCAGGGGAGTAGGGGAGCAGGGGAGTAGGGGAGCAGGGGAGTAGGGGAGCAGGGGAGCAGGGGAGCAGGGGAGCAGGGGAGCAGGGGAGCAGGGGAGCAGGGGAGCAGGGGAGCGGGGGAGCAGGGGAGCAGATGATTTAGTATTAAGATATTGAAAAAGTAATTTTCTATTGTTTTAAATGAATCCAAAGAGACCTATCCAGAGTCACCGAGATTTGGAAGTTTACCAGTTGGCATTTGAGGTGGCGATGCAAATTTTTGAGTTGAGTAAGAAATTTCCTATAGAAGAACGTTTCTCACTCACCGATCAAATTCGTCGTTCTTCACGTTCTGTATGTGCTAACTTAGCAGAAGCATGGCGTAAACGTCGTTATCAAGCGGCATTTGTTGCTAAATTAAGCGACTCGGAAGCAGAAGCAGGAGAAACTCAAAGCTGGATAGAGTTTGCCGTCAAATGTCAATATTTAGAAGTTCAGCAGGGAAGAGAGCTTTACCGAAGTTACAACAACATTCTTGGTATGTTAGTGAACATGATTAACAACCCATCTCCTTGGTTAATGAGACATTGATGCTCAGAAAATTACAATCCAATCAATCAATCCCTCCCTGCCTGCTCCCCTGCTCCCCTGCTCCCCTGCTCCCCTGCTCCCCTGCTCCCCTGCTCCCCTGCTCCCCTGCTCCCCTGCTCCCCTGCTCCCCTGCCTCTATTCTCTATCCTCTACTTAAGCTCTGTTGTATTTTTTGCCATAGGTGTTCGTGATTTTTTGAGGGTTCTGTGCAACTGAGTCCTTGGCAAACTAAGCCGACTGTTCCGGGTGGTAGTTCGTCGGTCAAAATTGTGACTGCGGTGGGGAGATATTGTTGTTTGAGGAATTTTAGTTCTTCGCTATTGGTGCGAATTAAGGTGTAGTTACGATACCAGTCTAGGGCGGTGAATAAACTGGGGCAAGAGGAGGGGGATTTGTTCATGATTTCGCTAAAGGCTTGGAGGGCTTGCTCGGCCCGATCGAGATATGTTAAATCTTCTGTTAGCAGGGCTAATTTGACTAGATTGGCGATCGCAATTCCATTAGCAGAAGGAGTAGCATTATCAATATAACTCCTCTCTCTTACCAACAAATTCTCACTAGCATCACTAGCAGTATTGAAATATCCTCCTAATTCCACACTCCACAAAAATTCATCGAATTCTGTTTGCAATCTTTGAGCTTTTTCTAACCAAAATTGAGGATTTTCTTGCTCAATTCCTAATGTGGCTTGATGCAAATCTAACAATGCTTTAATGAAGAAGGCATAATCCTCAGACTGGGCGGAAACAGCCACTTCGCCTTCATAATTGACTCGATAAAAACGGTCTTTTACCCATTGATTTTCTAAAATAAATTTAGCTGCTTGTACTGCTGGCGCTAAATAATAAGGTTCTTCAAATACAGCAGCAGCCCTGGCTAAACCAGAAATCATTAAACTATTCCAAGCCACAATCATTTTCGTATCGGTGACTGGAGGAATTCTCCCAGGCCATTTTTTCGTTCTCGCTTCTTGGTTATTTCGGGCGGGGGGAAAAGTTTTTACTTGGTCTGGTGCAGCCCCATAACGAACAGTAAATAATTTGGCAAACGCTGATTCTAAAGTATTAGTTAAAGGGCTAGGGTCACGCTTTTGTAAAACGTTAGTTCCCTCAAAATTTCCTTCGTCTGTAACGGTGAAATACTGTTGAATTTCGGTAAATCCTTCTGGAGATAATAAATTTTGTAATTCTAAGTAACTCCAGACATAAAAATTACCTTCTTCTGGTTCTAAGTCTTCTGGGTCGGCAAAATTATCAGCATCTTGGGCAGCCCAGAAATAACCTTCTGGGGCAGTCATTTCCCTAGTTAGCCATTGTACTGTGAGTGAAATAGCTCTGGTAAAAGCTACTTCTTGCATTCCCAAAGCATACAAATTTGCCAAATACTCGACTATTTGACCGTTATCGTAGAGCATCTTCTCAAAGTGCGGCACTGTCCAAGTCCCATCAACCGTGTAGCGATGAAAACCACCAGCTACATGATCGAAAATACCTCCCAGTGCCAAAGCTAAACCCCTTTGAGTACAGAGTTGTTTTACGGGATATTTGGTAGTTAAGTTAAACCTGGTACTCCGTAATGCTACTTCTGCGTAAGGAATCATCGGGAAATTTGGCCCAGAACCACTATGACTCAGGACACCTGTGTTTGTTTCTAAACCTTTACCTAGTAAAGCTGTACTAATTTCCACACCAGCAGAAGATACTGCACTGGCTGACTGTTGTAAATAACCGAGAATTTCTGCGGTTACAGAATCAACTTTAGCTTTTTCCGTGTCATAATGACGGCGAATTGCTTGGAGAACTTGCAAAAATCCGGGTCTTCCGTAGCGAGGTTCTAGGGGGAAATAGGTTCCACCATAAAAAGGTACTAAAGTATGGGGGTCTAAAAATACATTTAAAGGCCAACCACCTTGCCCAGTCATCATTTGTAGACTTTGCATATAGATGCTGTCTAGGTCAGGTCTTTCTTCACGATCGACTTTAATAGCGATAAAATTTTCATTCATGTACTCGGCAATAGTCAGGTCGGAAAATGCCTCACCTTCCATGACGGTACACCAATGGCAGCTAGAGTAGCCGATCGAGAGGAAAATTGGTTTATTTTCCTGACGGGCGATAGCACAAGCTTCGTCACACCAAAACCACCAGTTTATGGGATTTTCAGCGTGTTTGCGAAGGTAGAGACTGGGAGATTGGGCAAGGCGATTGGTCATGAGTGCTGACTTCCTGGAATGTTTAGCTTTTCTAGAAGTTTAGCGTGCAGTTAATCAATGGGATTATCAAATTGTTTGGTAAAGCGATCGCCTAGCTTGCTGTTAAGCTTATCGCTTAAGCAATCTACCCAGCGATAGAGTAAAGTGATAGAAGTTTTACTAGCATGAGTTACTCTTGCGGAAGTAATGCTAGAGAAATTCGGTGAACTAGTTGAGGCAAGCACTTTAATTATTATTGTTAGAATTACGGCTTGCCATAATCTTTTTACCATTACTCACTCCTCTTTGACTGGAGAAATACCCATGTTGGGTAATCAACCGTTGCGATTTTACTGGGGTGATGGAAAAGCTGACAAGTAAAATCTGAATATTGTTCCTAGAACCAACTTAAAATAATTAAGGCGATCGCTAACCAAATCAGAAAGCAATAGCGAGTAAGTAAGGTTGCTTGTTTAATTTTATCGGCAGTAATTGGGTAAATTGGATCTCCCAATAAAGGTTTCTGTTTCGCTACCCCACGATACCAATTAGTACCTCCTAACTGTACGCCGAGCACGGCAGCATAAGCACACTCACTCCAGCCAGAATTAGGACTAGAATCTTTCCTGGCATCCCTACGACATATTTGCCAAACATACAAAGGTCTACCAGATAAAATTGCTAGGGTGATAACTAATAATCGGCAGGGTAGCCAGGTGAGAATATCTTCTTGTTTGGCACTAAACCATCCTATATATATATAAGGATATTCTCGATAACCTACCATTGAATCGAGAGTACTGGCAGCTTTATAAGCAAGTGCTAAAGGAACGCTTCCCACTCCTGGTAAAAAAGCACCTAAAATAGCATAAAACAGCGGTGCCATCACTCCATCGGTAGCATTTTCGGTGACTGTTTCTAAAACTGCCCGGAAAATTTCTGTTTCGGTTAATTGTTCGGTGTCTCGTCCAACATATCGACTTAAAATAGCACGAGCAGCGGCGATGTCTTTTTCGTTAAGTGTTTGTAATACTTCTTCTCCTGCTGCTCTTAAGCTACGTCCGGCAAAACAAGTTGCTAGTAAAATACTTGCTATTATATTTCCTAATAAAGGATGTAACCTTTGGGCTGCTTGGACGATTAACCAACCGCTGATTCCGCTGATAGTTACTAATCCGATCGCTAATCCAATCCCAGCACTTCGTTGTATGACAGGATGGTGCAAATATTTCTCGATAAATTTTTGCAAATTATAAATTATCCATCCCATGAGCCGCACTGGATGAGGCCATCCCCAAGGATCTCCTATTAAATAGTCTAGTGTGGCTGCGATCGTTAGAATTACTTGATTATTACTCAACTGACTAATGACTAAACAATAAAACTTGTTTCTTCCCCTAAAGCTGCTTGCCAACTTCGGGCATCATAGTATAAGTCTTCTAAGGTAATACTGTACAGTGCTTCTTTTAATTTTTGATGCAATCGTCGCCAGATAGTAAACGTTACCCAATCTTCAGCTATTTTGGCATCGGGAGAGTGGCGGGGTAGCGGCTCAATTGTTTCTCCAACTGCTGCTAAAATTTGTCCTAATGAAATTTTATCCGGGGAATTAGCTAATCTATATCCTCCTTGCGATCCCCGTACTGATTCTACTATCCCCGCACGCCGCATTTCTATAAGTAACTTTTCTAAATATGAGGCGGGGATTTCTTGCCGTTTAGCGATCGCTTTGACAGAAGTCGGCCCATATCCTGGCTTTTGACTTAAATCTAAGAGTGCCTTTACACTGTAATGTCCTTTAGTAGTCAGCTTCATCTTTACTTTACAATATTGAAAATTTTCCGCAGATTTATTGAATAATTTCCTTTAGCAACCACCATCCATAAGATAGATGTAGGTAGTTCGATCGATCGACAGTGATTATCTATCAAGTTTATCTAACTCTCCTCTAAAAGAGTCAGCTGATTAATCCCCAGCAAAATATCATCAATATTTACCTTTACTATCTTGAACAATTTACAGCTAACGATATAAGATAGATTTGTGAGCTGATAAAAAGCGATCGCTTCCTAAGCATAGCAAAACACAACTCACGCTCCGATACTATAAACTAGTTGAAGCAATTCTTTTTGAGTCAAGTTAATGAATAAAGGCAAAAAGATCGAACCCTTAGTAGGAGAAGCTCTCTTAAAGAAAGTCAAAGAGCTAGACAACCTAAGCAAAGAAGAAAAGGCAAAAGCCTGCGGTTACTACACTGTTACTAAAAATGGTGTAGAGCGTGTAAACATGATGAAATTCTTGAATGCTCTGATTGATGCCGAAGGCGTTCAGTTAGACAGCAAACAAGGTGGAAATGGTCGTGGCGGACGCAGTGCCAGCTATCGAATCAGCGTACAATCTAACGGTAACTTATTAATTGGTTCAGCTTACACATCACAGATGGGTTTGCAACCAGGAGATGAGTTTGAAATTGCTTTAGGACGCAAGCACATTCGATTACGCCAAATTGATAGTGATGGAAATCCTGCGGAAGAGGAATAATTTCCCCTAAGTAGTTAGATAGTAAAAGTAGATTGTAACGCCACAACCTCACAAAAATCTTGGCTGAAGAGAAGCTCAAATATTTCTAAGTTAAGTAACCGAAACCGAGAACAAATTAAACTGCATCTTTAAAGACGCTAGAGAATAATTGCTGGATTGTCAATATCGGCAAATTCTCGGAAAAATACATTGTGAAGCAAAGCATTTGTCAGTGAAAACTTTACGCAATGCAGCTGCTTCTCAATAAAAAAGACCGGGAACTCGCTTTTAGCCGTCAGGCTGAGCAAAACTTCCCGATCGAAACAAAGATACCTTATTTGATTGTAATGATGCAGCGTTGAAAGTGTTCAAACGGTTTGTTTAGCTTTAGACACAGGCAACTCTTGAGCCAACATGGGCAGGTAACGATTAATAGCTTGATGAGTAATTGCTACAGTACAAGCTAAATTAATCCCATCCTGTTCCAATAAACCTAAAACTTGCTGAGGATTATCTGGCGCTACTACTGGTAGCTGATGCAAACCACGCGCTGCCATACGGGATAAGGCATCAGCTAGAGATTCATCTTCGTAAGCGTAAAGTATCTCTCTGGTGCAAATATCAGCCAATTTTTGGTCAAGGATATTATAACCAGAGGGACTTGTTTCGGTGCGTGCGATCGCTCGATTAATATCTTGTAGAGTAACCAAACCAATTAACTGCTCTTGCTCATCAACCACCAAAGCCGTATGGCAGTGATGATTTGTTAAAGAAACACCAGCCTCCAAAACAGGTAGAGAATCAGGAAGTAGCAACTTAGGTGGCTGCATAGCCGCCGACACAGGCATTTGTTTTAAAACCTCATGATTTAGGTTTTTGCTCAAATTTACACCCATCTGCTGAAGATTCAAAGCTTGAGTCGCACTTGGTTTAAGTAATTCCACCAACCACACACTCAAACCCACAGCAGCCATCAACGGCAAAACAATCCGATAATCTCGCGTTAACTCAAACATCAACAAAATCGCCGTTAGCGGTGCTCGCACACTGCCAGCCAAAACCGCTGCCATCCCCACCATCGCATAAGCAGGCGGCCCCGCCATACTAGCACTCATTCCAGGCAAGACAACAGCCAGAGTTTTCCCATAAGCAGCACCTAAAGATGAACCCAAAAACATCGCTGGCGCAAACACACCACCAACCAAACCACTACCCACACTCACAGCAGTCATTACCAGTTTCACTACTAGTAACACCACCAACAACTGAAGGGGAAACTCCACATCTTGCAGCATTGCTTCTACAGTTTCATAGCCAATACCTAAAATTTGCGGCCATTTTAAAGCGACTAACCCAACACACAACCCACCAATTACCGGATGAACAAAGCGAGGAATTTTACCCAACCAAGTAAAGCCTTTAACTTGTCCCTTAAAGCAACGTCCAGCAGTTTGAATGGCTTGGGTATAAGTCAGAGATACCAAACTAGCCAGTAAACCCAAACCCATGTATAAAGGTAACTCTAAAGGACTGCGAACCTCATAAACAGGCAGACTAAAAGCAGGTTGTGCCCCCAACCCAATTTGGGCAATTAACGCCGAAACCACAGCCGCTAACAACACGACACTAACTGCCGAAGTCGCAAAAGTAGTTCCCAATACCACTTCTAAAGCAAAAAACACCCCAGCAATCGGCGCATTAAAACCCGCCGCTAAACCCGCTGCCGCCCCTGCGCCCAACAGTAAACGATGCCGTTCTTGAGAAACTTGCAGCACTTGACCAAGTAACATTCCGAAATTCGCCCCAATTTCTACGCTTGGCCCTTCTGGGCCTAAAGAAGCCCCAGTTCCTAAAGATACCGAAGCGGCAACCATTTTCGTCACTGGTCTAAGTTGGCGGGACATATCATTTAAGGAACCCTGAGTAGCCGCAATCATTGAAGAAATGCTGGGGCCTAAATCTTGCCAGCGCCAACGCATTAAACCGACTATTAGGCCACCAAGAGTAGGAACACAAGCTAAAGTCCAAGCTCCCCAACGAGAGATTAGTCCCATAAAATGTTCTAGGGCGAGACTATGGATAAGTTCAATCAAATAGTGAAATGTGACTATTCCCATGCCAGTTCCACCACCGATAAGTACTGCTAAAAGCATGACTACTGTTTCCGGTGATGGCTGGAGACGATTGAGAAGTCTTGTGAATAGGGGAGAGGAGTGAGAGGTAGGTTCAGAATTTCCCGTATCTGACAAAGGTGGTTGATTTAGACGTAAATTAACGGGGGGAATGGAAGTCATTATATATGAATGTGAGTATATTAAGTATTTAGAGAAAGCTAAAATTTTGTCAGAGGCTTCTCATATAAATTTTAACGATAAGGAAGGCTAAAAGTATGCAGTTTTCTTAGTTAATTTAGGTAGAATAGGATATGGAACTATATGTGAATTTGTCTTTTGAATAAATTTATCTTTATCTTGCCTTCGTTGCTGAAATTATGAAATGTTAGTAAGGGTGGGTTTTGCTTAAAGTAATCTTCTGAAAGCACTAGCTCATTAACAATGACCAATTGCTGGACGCTATGGGCGACAGCAGGTTTAGTAAATTGCACTGAAAAAAGGCACAACCTGTGAAAAAGTAGGAAATTCTGATGAATGCTCACACTTTTGATGGCAATTCTGTTACTTGCCCTATTTGTTATCGTTCTCAGGGAAGGAAGCTGGGTAATGTGGGTGGTGGATTATATATGTGTCCCTATTGTCATGAACGCTTTGTAATTAGTCAAAGCGGTCATTATGTAAGAGACCCCCTCTCATTTCCCAGACAGCGAACGGATGGGCAAAGGCTGCGTCGCCAAAGTCGTCCTTTAGCAAGAATAATTCGTGATTTTCGCATTGCCAGACCAATTTCTTTAATTGCTATTATCGGCGGTGCTATTTTTTTAGGCTACACTGTAACAACTTTAGATGAAAAACCTGCGGAACAGAATCCTATTCAGCAATTTATGGATTGGGTTACAAGGTCTACAGATTGATTTTAATTGAGAGTATCCGCAGCCGGATAAGGGACAAGGAAACGAGGGAACAAGAGGAAATTCATTAATTCAAATGTCCCTACCATGCAAGACTGCTCTCGTTCCTTTTTTCAAAAGTTAGTTGTTTAGTAATATTTGTCTTTGGTGACTAAGACCCAGCTAGCTTCTGATTCTAGGGTGTTTGTTTTGACTTGACCAATAATTTTCACGGGTTCTAGGTTAAGTTTTTTGGGGAAATATGACCTGAGTAGGAAATAGGGTGAGGGTTCTTTTTGCCAAATTTGTTTTAGTTGGTCGTCAGTGGCGGGAATAACTTGGTGTTCGCTGTAAAAATCTAATGAGGGGCGAAAAGCTGGGTGAGAGGTGTAAATTTTCTGAGTAGGGGGTAGTTGGCTTTTTTGAATCATTTGGGCGACTGGTTTGACTGGGTATTGTTCGGCTATTTCCCAGATCCAATTATTGGAGTTCATGAGGAGAAATAGGGAGAGGTAACTGCCCCAAAATAAGATGATGATGAATTGTAGGTCACGTTTAAACATTAATACAATGGCGATCGACATTGTTAATGCTATGGCAGTCAATGTTAGGACTAAATCAATTTCTATTTGCGGTGTGAATCTGGCAAAGTAAATGCAGCCTGCCCAAGAACCAATTGCTAAGATGCTTAAAAGGGCAACCCAAGACCGGGGAAAGGGTTTGGTGCTAGGCCAATTCCAAAGTTCTGCTAATTGTGCGCCGATTAATAGGGCTAATGCTGGGTAAATTGGTAGGACATACCAGGGCAGTTTGGTGGTCATGATGGAGATGACAAGTAAGTAAAGACCACCCCAAATTAGGTTTAATTTTGCCCAACTAAGGTTGCGATTTTCCCAAGCTAAAATTAAGCTATTTGGCAGAAATATTAACCAAGGCCAGTTGTATTTGAGGATTTCTAAAATGTAGTACCAAGGTGGGCCTGCATGGTTGTCAACTCGATCCCAAATGCGTTTGAGGGATTGGTTAAATATGCCTTGGTTGATGAACATTTGAACGTAGGCTGGGTCTTGGTGTAGTAGTTGGGCGGCATACCAAAAGGTGGCGGGTAAACTACCGATGATGATGCCACTCCAGAAGTAAATTGATGTGAGTAATCGGGGCGTGTCCCAGGCTATGAATGTTAGTGCGATCGCTCCTAATAATACACTTAAAAAACCTTTAGTTAAAGCAATCAATCCCAATCCAATCCCCACACCCAAGCAGTAACGTAAGTCCCGACGACAGCGCAATAAACACCAAATTGTCAAGAGAAAAAAGCACAATATTGCCCCATCTAACATCGCTAAACGCCCATGTCGCACCACTGGTAATAAGGTGAGGTAAACTAAGGCGCTAAAAATAGCCCATAACCTTCTTATGAAGATTTCTCGCCCCACGCCGTAGAGTAGGGGTACGGAAAGGGCTGTTAATATTGCCCCTGGTAAGCGAGTTGTCCACTCATTAATAATTCCTGCTATTGCGTAAGTGTTGGCGATGAGAATATGAACTAAGGGGGGTTTGTTGATGTAAGCTTCTCCCGCTAACGTGGGATAAAGCCAACGTAACGAGCCTGGGGGTGCATTGTATATTTCACGGGCAACTTGGGCAACTATTCCTTCGTCCCAGTCTCGCAAAGGCAGACCACCTAGATTGGTTAGATAAAGAGTTAATGCTGCTATTAGCAAGCCGATGACCCATAAGCGGTCTAGCAGGATTTCGGTGCGGTACATTTGGCTTTTTGGCTGACGCAGCTGAAACAGTTTCCGGTACATGGTGGTCTAACTCACGATAAGAAATTCTAGAAATATTAGTCTTGTGATAGATGTCGATAAGAAAACTTACCTTATGTAGTAAAGGTTATTTTAATGCTAACCTTGGTTAAATTATCCGCTGAATTAGGAAGGCAAAACGCAATACTCTAGCATGAAAATAAAGATTTATCTATGTTTAAGGTACAATGCCATTGAGATTTGTAATATTTTTAGTGTGCAAAGTTTTATAATATAATAATAGAGATAGTAAAAATTTCAATCTCAGAAATCTGCCGAACTCTATCTGCAAAATCTCTGAGATGTAAGATTTCCAACGAAAATTTTTTTAGTTATGGTGATTGAAAAAGGTTTAGGGTTAAAAGGAAGGGTCGATCGGGAAAGGAAAATTCTTAACCTTTCGGTTTTACTTTTTAACTCAATAATTTAATTATGTCAAGATGTCTGTGATGGGGCGCTGGTTTCGTCTAATCCCCCGATTCATCAAGGTGACGCTACCAGTACTTGACAGGAATACTAATAATTATGTCGAATACAATTTTTTTTTCGATCGCTCACATCCTAGTCGATACGAAGTTGTCAGGTGGATTAGAAAATTTCATTATTGCTTGCTGTTACTTTTTAATTAGTGTTTTGATATTTGGGGATTTATGGCGCAATCGCAAAGTAGCAGTTAGTCGGTTAACTATTTTAATAGCGAGTTTATTTTTAATTATTAGTGGAACTTACATTTTTCCCAAAATTACGATCGCGATTGAAAAAATTTTCATATTGGGAAATTGGGTTGAGATAGTACCTGCGATCGCTTTTTTTCTGATATATCAACGTTATCAGTTTTTACTCAATTCAACTCCAACTAAGGAATCTAACCAAGAGTTAGAACAAAGATTGCGGGAAGCTACAGAGAAATTACAACAGCAAAGTCATTCTTTAGCAGAAGCGCAAGCTAATTTGGAAAAAATTCAGCTACATTTAGCTAAAATAGAAAGGTTAACAATTTTAGGTCAGTTGGTTGCTGGTATTGCTCATGAAATTAATAATCCGATTAATTTTATCTATGGCAATTTGCCATATTTAGAAGAGTATACCCAAGGATTACTAAAAGTTGTTGAGGTTTATCAGGAAAATTATGCAGATAATTTGGAGATTGAAAAGGTGAAGGAGGAAGTTGATTTAGATTATGTGCGATCGGATTTTCCTTATATCATTGCTTCTATTAAATTAGGAGCAGATAAAATTTTAGAATTAGTTGAAAATCTGCGAAATATTTATGGTGCAGATGATTCGCAAATGAAACCAGCAAATATTAGTCGAGGCATCGAAAGTAGTTTATTATTGTTGTATAACTTTTACAAAAATAAGATAGAAATAATTAAACAGCTTGAGGAATTGCCCCTAGTAAAGTGTTATATTAATCAAATCAATCAAGTATTTTTGACTTTGCTTGGTAAAGCAATAAATACTTTGTTAGAATCCGAACCTAATTCTGATAATTTAGCAGAAAAACAAATTATTGTTAAAAGCAAAAAAATTAGTAACGATCGAGTAGCAATCCAAATATCCTTGAATGCAGAAGTTAAAGAACGAATATTTGAGCCAATTTTTCATCCCAAATTAATCGGAACTGGATTGGGGTTGTCAATTTCTCATCGGATTATTACCGAAGTTCATCAGGGAAATATTTATTGTCACTCTAAATCAGAAACAGGCACAACTTTTACTATAGAATTACCAATTAATCAGAGCGATCGATCTTAGATTTTTGATTGTATTTTCTAAACGAATCTATCTGTAGGTAGAGGTAAAAACTAGCGATCGAAGCAAGTATTTTTTACCGCAAATCGCTACAATATTTGGTTTAGAAGAATCAAGTTAAAATTGTGCCACCCATCAACTTTTGATAGCGGTATTCTAACTCAGCTTTGAGCAAAGAATTCTGTAAATGTTGGTCTTGCAACATGACTAATTCTGCGGCATCTCGCGCCAAATTTAAAACTTCTTGATCTTCTACCAAACTAGCTAAAGCAAAGTCAGGTAAACCAGATTGTTTAGTTCCTAAAACTTGTCCGGGACCCCGAAAACGCAGATCCATTTCTGAGATAAAAAAGCCGTCTTGAGATTGTTCTAAAACACTTAAACGTTGACGAGAATCGGCAGAGGTACTACTACTCATTAATAAACAGTGAGATTTATGGACACCACGACCAACTCTACCTCGTAATTGGTGTAATTGAGATAAGCCAAAACGTTCGGCATTTTCAATTAACATTACTGTGGCGTTTGGTACATCTACACCGACTTCAATTACTGTTGTAGCTACTAATATTTGGGTTTTATTTTCTCGGAAATCGTTAATTGCTTCATCTTTTTCGGCTGAAGTCATGCGACCATGAAGCAAGCCGATTTTAAATTCAGGAAATATGCTTTCTTGTAATTTTTCGTATTCTACTGTGGCTGCCCTAACATCTAATTTTTCCGACTCTTCAACTAAAGGGAAAACAATATAAACTTGTCTGCCTTGCACAAGTTCTCGGCGGATTAAATCGTAAGCTTGGCTGCGTTCTCTTCCCGATAAAGCTACGGTATTAATTGCTTGTCTTCCAGGTGGCAATTCATCGATTTGACTCACATCTAAATCCCCATGTAAAGTTAAGGCTAAGGTGCGGGGAATGGGGGTTGCTGTCATGGTTAAGACGTGAGGTTGTGCGCCTTTTTGTTGTAATTTGGCACGTTGATGAACTCCAAAACGATGCTGTTCGTCAATTACTACTAAACCTAAACTATGAAAGTTTACTTTATCTTGAATTAAGGCATGAGTTCCTACTAATAAAGGTAATTCTCCGGTTTCTAATTGGGCGTGAATTTCTCGGCGTTTGGCGGCTTTTGTGGAACCTGTTAACAGTTCTACAGGCAAATGTAAGAGGTTAAACCAACTAACTAATTTGCGATAATGTTGTTCGGCTAAGACTTCTGTGGGTGCCATTAATGCTGCTTGATAACCTGCTTGAATGGCGGCGAGAATGGCGACTACTGCTACCACTGTTTTACCTGCACCTACGTCTCCTTGAACTAATCGATTCATGGGTGTAGGTTTTTGTAAATCGTTAAGAATATCGTTGATTACTCTTTGTTGTGCGCCTGTTAATTTAAAGGGTAATACTTGATAGAATTGTTCGATTAGTTTACCTGTGGGGGCTAAAATTGCTGAGGCTTGAGTTTGGCGTAATGTTTGACGGCGTTTGAGAAATCCTAATTGTAAGTAAAAGAATTCGTCGAATACTAAACGTCTTCTAGCTGCTTCTTTGCTGGCGCTATCTGTGGGAAAGTGAATGTTATTAATGGCTTCTGGTAGTTTAATTAATCCGTAGCGATCGCGCAATCCCTCCACCAAAGGGTCTTGAATTTGCGAGGTTGCTGGTAACACCGTTATCACCGCTTGTCGCACCACATCAGCCGGAACTCCCTCAGTCAAGGGATAAATTGGTACGACTCTACCAATATTAATTGATTCAATATTATCTCCCGGATTAGCTAACAATTCCATTTCTGGATCTTGCAAAGTTAAACCATATTTTGTCTCTTTAACTAAACCAGATGCGGCAATTATTGAACCTACAGGATAGCGGCTTTTTATTGATTCTTGCCAACCGCGATTAGTGTATTGATTACCTGCAAAAAATCTACTGATCCGCATTTTACCATAGCGGTCTTGTAAGACAATTTCTAAAATAGTTAGTTTCTGATTTTTCGGACTAGTAAAACATTCACAACGTTTAATAGTGGCGACAATAGTTACGGTTTCGCCAGCTTCTAATTGCGAAATGTCAACTCGTTGGGAATAGTCAATATGATCGCGAGGATAATAAAATAGTAAATCTCGAACTGTGTAAAGTCCTAATTTTGCTAAATGTTTACTTCTGGTAATTCCTAATTTGGGGACTTCTCTTAAAGGTTGATCTAAGGAAATTTCTGATTCGGTAATTGGTAGTTGGTAGTTGGTAGTTGGTAGTTGTTTTAAGCTTTCGTTGTTTTCTAATTTCTCTGTAAATTTACTTCTTTGTTGCCAAATCTTTTGGCATTCTTCCTCAGAAGCTTGGAGGAATATCTTGGCTAATTTAACTAAATTTTCTCGTTCGCTGATTGGTAAGTTGGGATATTTCGCAAATCTACTTGCCATTTCTTGCCAGTTTTTGCGCCATTCTGTATTTAACATTGTGGGAGGTTTACCAAAAGTTAAGCAAAGAAATTCACTAAAGCGATATTGATTGCCTATTAAGTCAACAAAACCGCTTTTTTCTTCTACTTCTAAGGCTTTTTGCCAGCGCACCCAATCGGGTTGAGGATTAGTCATAAATCTACTTTCCGATTTTGGATTTTAGATTTTTAGTTTAACAAATAACCAAGGAAATAGGGATAATTGCCATGACAATTGACAAATGACGAATGACGAAAACCCAATAACAATTATTCATCAAACCAACTAGCACGCCAAGCTAATTCGGCTTCTGCGATCGCTTTTTCCCGCTGTTTTTTCTGATATTCTCGACGAGTTGTATGCAGTTTTACGGAAAGGTTTCTAATTTGCTGACGCATTGTTGTTAGTGTAGAGTCAGGAAATTCGATTTCTGATAACCGGAGATGAACTGCTACTAAATGTGTAACGGTAGAACTTTGAGATTCTCGATCGCTTTCTGTCTCAATTACTAAGTTTAACAAATTTGGCGGCCCAGGCATTGTTTCCGCTGCTGCTTCCACTTTAGCCGCTGCTTCCAACACAGGTTCGGGAAGTTTTTTCGGCAATATTCCTGCTTGTTGTAATTTTAAATTACTGTCACGAGACAGTTTTTGCAGACTTTTAGCGATCGCTTTTTCTAATCTTTCTTGCCATTGCAACAAAGCTTCTGGATTGGTAATTTGAGTATTTGGTTTTTCGCTTGTCGATTCAGCATTACTTTCTTCCCAATCAGATTCAGAAAACGGAGAATTTTCACTCTTTTCCTGCGGTTCTCCTTCGCCAATTCTTTCCTCAATTAATTCTTGAAGTTGGCTAAATTCCAAATCATTCATTGGCAAGGAACGAGCTTTTTCTTGCATGGGAGAGTTAACCTTAAGAACTAATTCTTGTGCAGTACGATCTGCCAATTGCTTAATTGATTGTTGTAATTTTTGGCGTTGACTAAAAGACAAACTGAGAAATTGTTCTGGATAACTTTGCGTACATAAATGATAAGTTGCTACAATCAATTGTTTCTGAATTCCTTGACCTAACGCAGTCATATAGCGACTGTAGCTATTGTAAAATTCTTCTGCGAGTTCTGCGATCGTCTGCTCTAGTACCTCAATTTCCCGTTGAATTCGCTCAATTGCTTTAGCCATAATCTTACTAAAAATTTAATAAATACACAAAGCATTGCGGTGTTAAACTAACATTACCGCAATGCTGAAAATCTACGAAAGTATCACCTAGCTTCCCCCTTTTTAAGGGAGAGCTAAGGGAGATAATTAGGAGAGCGAAGAGGTTATTTATTACCTCCCATTTGGGCGGCAACTTCTTCAGCAAAGTTGCTTTCTTCTTTTTCTAATCCTTCACCGAGTACAAAGCGGACAAAGCGACGAACTTGAATATTTTCCCCCAACTTAGCAATAGTTTGCTTAATCAAATCTTCCACCGAGATATTTTGATCTTTAATGTAAGGTTGATCCAGCAAGGTCATCTCTTTGAGGCGTTTTTCAATCCGTCCTTGGACAATCTTTTCTTTCACGTTAGCTGGTTTATTGCCCAAATCATCACGCCCCATTTCGATCGCTTTTTCCTTTTCCACAACCTCAGCTGGGATATCGCTAACCTTAACATACTCAACGTTAGGGCAAGCAGCAATTTGCATAGCGATATTCTGCACTAAGCTTTTGAAATCTTCGTTACGGGCAACAAAGTCTGTTTGGCAGTTTACTTCCACCAAAACTCCCACTCTGCCACCAGTATGGATGTAGCTACCCACTAATCCATCTGTAGCTGATTTGGTTTCAATCTTACCAGCCTTGAGCATACCTTTTTGCCGCAGCCAGTCGATCGCCTTAGTAACATCACCGTCAGTTTCTTGGAGTGCTTTTTTGCAATCCATCATTCCTGCACCCGTTTTTTGGCGCAGTTCTTGAACTAGTTTTGCAGATATTTCCGCCATCTCTTGCCCTTACCTAATCTAGTTTTTACGGATTCAACGTGATTATTCGTCGGAATCTTCGTCTTCGTCAGAATCTATGAAATCACTTTCATCGTATTCCAGATCGTCTTCCGCACCTTCGTAATCTTCGTAATCTTCTTCTTCAGGTACATCTAGTTGACCGTGACGACCTTCGTAAATCGCATCTGCCAACTTACCTATGATTAGCTTAATCGATCGAATCGCGTCATCATTTGCCGGAATCGGAATATCCACCACATCTGGATCGCAGTTAGTATCTAACAAAGAAACGATCGTCAATCCTAGTTTCTGGCACTCTTGAACTGCGTTATATTCCCGTTTCTGATCCACAATTAAAACCACATCGGGAATTTTCCGCATCAACTTAATGCCGCCCAGATATTTTTGCAGCTTTTCCATTTCTCGGCGCAAAACGGCAGTTTCTTTTTTCGGCAACAAATCAAGTGCGCCGCTTTCTTGCCGTCTTTCTAAATCTTTCAGCCGTTCGACTCTGGTTTTAATAGTCGTCCAGTTGGTCAGCATTCCGCCTAACCAACGTTGGTTAACATAGTAAGCACCGCAACGAGAAGCTTCTTGGGCAATAATCCCAGCTGCTTGGCGCTTCGTACCAATAAACAGGAATTTTTTCCCTTGTTCTGCCGCAGTTCGCATGAAGGTGTAAGCTTCCTCCATCAACTGAGCAGTTTGTACTAGATCGATGATGTGTACCCCGTTACGAGATGTGTAAATGTACGGGGACATTTTTGGATTCCAACGGCGAGTTTGGTGCCCAAAGTGAACACCAGACTCCATCATTTGAGCCAAAGAGACAACTGGCATAATTTTTGAAACTCCTTTCGGGTTAATCCTCCATCTGAGGGGATCTCTGATAACTTTTTGTCACAGAAACACCCGAAACCTCAGATGTGTGATTTGTGTGATTTTAGACAGCAATTTCTAAACTAGCACAATTTGGTAAAACCAGGAAACAGATTTTCCCGATTTAGATTGTTAGCCCGTTATTCGGAAACAGTGAGTTCGTGAATATTTTTCAGTTGAGTTGCTGTCTTGGTAGTGGGGTCGTAAGTCCAAGCTCTTAGGATGACTCTACCTGTGGGCAAACTATCAGCTTTAAATGCAGTAGTCCAGCCGGAGTTTTTGTAGCTGGGATTTTTTATAGCTTTGGCTACATCAGGTCGAGCTAACTTGACATTGGCGATCGCGACAATTTGATTACTATCTGGTAAGGTAATAATCACTTTTTCAGCTGCTTTGGTTTTTTCTGGGATAATTGCCCAACCAGTCAAGGTAACGGTGCCATTTTTGCTAACGTTATGTTTTAGCGCCCCAGAGTTATTAACTGCATCAAAAAAACCATTTAAAACAGCGGGAGGCGGTGTCTGAAATTTAATTTCGCTGACATCTTTAACACCCAAGCTACTAATATCGGTAGCTGGTGTGGGTTTTTTTTGTCCAGCAGGTGCGGTGGTGCTGACATTAGCGGCATTGTCCGCTGGTGGTGGGTTGGTATTTGTAGCACTTCGGGTACTATCAGAACAAGCAGCTACTAAAACAGCTAATCCTGTAACCACTCCTAAAAATTTTGCCCGATTAAGCATATTACATCTCACATTTAAAAGTGAATTGCTGTATTTGGGGAAGCTGTTACTTCCTGAAAAAACATTCCATACCAAGTCGGTATGTGAAAATAGCCTTATTAACATACCATATCTTTGCTATTTTAGATTTTAGATTTTAGATTTTAGATTTTAAAGGAGTGAAAATCTAATTTTCTAAATTACAAATCTTTTATAATTGATGCTTGATAAACTGCTTTGACGTTGTACCAATTCAGAAAAATCCTGGCAATTTCTAAGGCTAGTTGTGGTTTACCTTGGTTGATTAATGCTTGTAATAATGGAGCTAGAGTGCGTTCGTTCAGACGACCCCCTAAAGATAAAATTCCCCAAAGTAACCGATGTATCCAAGTCATTTGAATCATCATTCTGACTTCCCAGCTAGGATGTTTTTGATAAAATAAAACTCCCATGCGTCCCCGTTGAATTTCTTTTTCAATTAAGCTGGGAATTTGGTTTAAGGCAAAGGGTGGATGCCAATGATAGCCAACTGCGGCGGGACATTTAATTAGCTTTAAATCGAATTTTTTTAAGCGAACTCCAAGTTCTAGGTCTTCCCAACCATAAAGTTGAAATTGGGTGTCAAATAATCCGGCTTTTTCGAGCCAATGTCGGGAAATTGCCACATTTCCGGTAGCAAAATATGCGGCGGAAAAATCGGTAATTTTATAAGGTTCGGCGGTGGGATTCTCGAAGTTACAGGTATTAATTACTCGTCCGTAGGTAAAAAGCCGATCGCTCCCGATTTTCTGATATCCTGCTACTAAAGCATCGGCATGGGCTTGCAGGAAATTTTCTGTAACTACTAAATCGCTATCAATAAATATAATCGGATCACCGATCGCATTTTCCACACCTAAATTCCGAGCAGCGGCTGGCCCTTGGTGACTTTGCTGAAATAATTTAACATGAGGCAGTTCAGCAGCCTGGGATGCCAACCAAGACAGGGTATTATCAGTAGAACCATCATCAACCAATACCACCTCGTAGCCAGTAATCGGGCTATTTGGGGAAAAATGCTGCTTTTCTAAAGCTTTGAGGCATTTTTCCAGAATCGGTTGACGATTATAAGTAGGAATGACAACGCTGAAAAACACCTAAAAGATAACTCACAGCTTTAGTTGGTCAAAGGAATATGTTACGTGGCGATCGGCTTGGTGTCAATCTGGGGACTGGGGACTGGGGACTGGGGACAAGGGCGAGTTATGAGTTTTGAGTTATGAGTTTTAAGTTATTAATTCAAAACTTAAAACTTAAAACTCATCACTAACGAAGGGACAAGGGGACTTTTGACCTTCTGTTTTCTGCCTTTCCTAGTCCCTAGTCCCCAGTCCCCAGTCCCTAGTCCCCAGTCCCCAGTCCCTAGTCCCCAGTCCCCAGTCCCCAGTGCCCAGTCCCCAGTCCCCAAAAAACTGTGCTTTGGGGGACAGATATCGATCGCTATTAGTAGATAATAAGAGTTTGTCTTTTTAGGCTTTTGGTTTTATTGCAGCTACTTTAAAGGAAAATTGGCGATGAAAGCACAGGATTTAATAGGGAAAACAGTTGCATTTGCCGGATCGGGTGGGTTAGATAGTTGTACAATTACTCGTTGGCTAACAGATATTGGGGTAAATGTTGTCTGTTTTACTGCTGACTTGGGACAACCGGATGAGGAGGATATTGAAGCTGTTCGCCAGAGAATGTTGCAAGCAGGGGCAGTGGATTTTGTATTATTACCTGCTAGAGATGCGATCGCCCAAGTAGGTGTAGATATAATTCAAGCACAAGCTTGTTATGAAGGACGCTATTGGAATACAACTGGAATTGCCCGTTGTGTATTAGCCAAAGCGATGATTTTGGAGATGAAAAAACGGGGTTTAACTATTTTTAGTCATGGCGCTACTGGTAGAGGAAATGACCAAGTACGCTTTCAATTAATTACTAATATGTTAGCTCCTGAATTTGAAGTTTATGCTCCTTGGCGCGATGAGGAATTTTTAGCCCGGTTCCCTGGACGTAGCGAAATGATTGATTTTTGTCAGGAAAAAGGATTGACTGTTTCTGCTACTAAAGATAAACCTTATTCAACTGATGCGAATTTGTTGGGTTTAACTCATGAATCTGGAATGTTAGAAGAGTTAACTACTCCGGCTCATTTTGTCAAGCCAATTATGGGATGTTATCCAGTTGATGCGCCTGATGAAACTGTAGAATTTACTGTGAGATTTGAAAAGGGTGTTCCGGTAGAAATTAATGGGAATTCTGTAGGTTTGGTGGAAGCATTTTTGCAAACAAATGCGATCGGAGGAAAGTACGGTTTAGGTATCGGTACGCACTTAGTAGAAAACCGTTTTGTTGGAATTAAATCACGGGGAGTTTATGAAAGTCCAGGGGTAGAATTGTTAGGAACTTGTTACGCTTATTTGTTGCAATTAATCTTGGATCGTCGCGCCCGTGAGTTTTACGATCAGTTATCTTTATTAATTGCCAAACAAATCTATCAAGGTTACTGGTTTGATTTAGCAACTAAGATGGCACTTCAGGCGATTAAATGTACCGCAGAGTTAGCAACGGGAACTATTAAAGTAGCAATTTATAAAGGAACAATTTCCTTTTTAGCGGCGACTGATGTAGCACATTCTTTATATTCGGAAGAAAACGCTTCAATGGAAGGTATCGGTAGCTATAATCATGCTGATTCTGAAGGTTTGTTGCGTGTTTTTGGCGTAAGTGCGAGAGTTTTAGCTACTAGCGGACAAGTGAAATTAACAGAATAGAAAAGGTGGGAATTGGGGACTTGAAAACAAGGAGACAAGGGGAGTTTTGAGTTTTGAGTTTTGAGTTTTGAGTTAGTTTGGGGAGTTTTGAGTGAAAAATTCTCAAGAGTCCCCTAGTCCCCAGTCCCCAGTCCCCAGTCCCCAGTCCCCAGTCCCCAGTCCCCAGTCCCTAGTCCCCAGTCCCCAGTCCCCTTTCAAATTCTGCCGTATTGGGCTGTAAACCTTTGGTTGGGTTGTTGTTGTTGGGATAACCAAGCCCACATTTGATCGCCGTAAGAAAAGTGCCACCATTCGTTAGGATGTTGTTGAAAATTTGCCGATCGCATTACCTCAAACAACAATTGTCGATGGGCATGATATTCTTGCTCTGGGAATTCGTTGCTATTGGCAAAGTAATCGGGAAAAGACTTAGGGGAAATTTCATCAATTTCAGAACCCATGTTAACTAAATTGCCATTTTCATCGACTAAAGTAACATCGATCGCAGCCCCTGTGCTATGAGGTGGTGGTGTGGCAGGATCGAGGCTCGGTACTGCCCAAAATTGATATACTTGTTGCCAAAGTTCTTCAATTTGGGTTTCGCTTAATTCGTCAAGGTTGAGTTGTCGATCGCTAACTAATTCAGCAAAAGTATAATCAACCATAAATTGTTGCACTGCTACTGGTCGGTAAGCATCAAATATCAAAATTCGCCAGTTAGCATGGGTTAACTGTAGTTGGTTTTGCGCTTGAATCAAGTTTTCCAGAACGGTTTCTCGGAGATAATAGGGTGAAAGTTTGCCGTAAGGTGCGTGGAGTTTTTCGTAAGCGTGAGGTGTTTGGGCGGCAAAATGTGCTAAGGGTATGGGTGTTAGGGGTTCGCCACATTCTAAAATAGGAATTTTTTGGTAGGGTTTCATTTTGTTGCGCGAATGGGTAGGTGTTTTTGGCGTTTGTGGTTTGTTTGTGCCTCAAATGGTTAATGTACAAGAGTTTGGGGTTTGTTTGGGGAAAATGTGTTCCGCGCAAAGTTTGTAATGCTTGTGGGATAAGGGTTTTGGCAAAAATCAGGTTTTGAGGTATTTACAGTCTGTGGGCGGAAATGATAAATTAATTTTGTATCGCGCAACTGCACCTCGAAAACTAAATATATTCAGGGTTTCGGAGTTCCGCCGTTTAAACTTCAATTAATCCCTTTCAGGGATTGAAACCTTGATATTCTTGCTGACACTGTGGCTCTTCGGGTTTAAACTTCAATTAATCCCTTTCAGGGATTGAAACACCAAGTAGGTAGATGGTAAGTTGTTCGTCACTGCGACGTTTAAACTTCAATTAATCCCTTTCAGGGATTGAAACGTGTTTTATTTTTGGCGTTATTACAGCCGGATCTTCGTTTAAACTTCAATTAATCCCTTTCAGGGATTGAAACTTATCTAGCCTATTACTAGGCTATCTGTGGGAACGTTTAAACTTCAATTAATCCCTTTCAGGGATTGAAACACCAACCGATTGATTTTCTAGTTTACTCAACAATTCGTTTAAACTTCAATTAATCCCTTTCAGGGATTGAAACGCCTTATTCTATCGAAGGCAGCAGATAAAGCTGCGGGGTTTAAACTTCAATTAATCCCTTTCAGGGATTGAAACTTGTAAACAGTTTACACCCCAAGACTAATTGGGGTGAGTTTAAACTTCAATTAATCCCTTTCAGGGATTGAAACTTAAAATATCAAGTATTGAAATATGGCGCAATAAAATGGAGTTTAAACTTCAATTAATCCCTTTCAGGGATTGAAACAGATTGTCGAAAACTCCTATCCTGCAAAAAAAGAAAGTTTAAACTTCAATTAATCCCTTTCAGGGATTGAAACAATAACAGAAACTTAGCCATTTATGGTTCCTCTAAAGTTTAAACTTCAATTAATCCCTTTCAGGGATTGAAACAGGGTAGGAACCTTGCCGAATTTCTCTTAATCTTTCAAGTTTAAACTTCAATTAATCCCTTTCAGGGATTGAAACGACTGAAATTTTCCAACATGGCTCATCTTTTTTGTCAGTTTAAACTTCAATTAATCCCTTTCAGGGATTGAAACGATAAATACGGAAGCTTTCTTCCTTAACTTTTTCCCGTTTAAACTTCAATTAATCCCTTTCAGGGATTGAAACCAGACAAATAGAATAAATCAATGAGCATTCCCTCTTGATTCGGTCCCAGTTTAAACTTCAATTAATCCCTTTCAGGGATTGAAACCAGACAAATAGATATCTGATTCAGGATGTGACTGATATAAAGTTTAAACTTCAATTAATCCCTTTCAGGGATTGAAACGTCCTTGAATTGCGGCAATATTAGAGTTTCTAGGAGTTTAAACTTCAATTAATCCCTTTCAGGGATTGAAACAGCCGCAATATATCCGGCTTCTAATACCGCTTCGGTAAAGTTTAAACTTCAATTAATCCCTTTCAGGGATTGAAACGCAAAATCTTGCAGCTTCCAAGAATCCTTTATTAAAGAAGGTTTAAACTTCAATTAATCCCTTTCAGGGATTGAAACTAAATAATTTGCTGTCTGTGGTGGGAGTTCCTCTGGTTTAAACTTCAATTAATCCCTTTCAGGGATTGAAACATCAATAACGCGAATTATTGTGTCCGCCAAAGACGGTTTAAACTTCAATTAATCCCTTTCAGGGATTGAAACAAACAACCAACTTTACTTAAAGGTTTACCAACAAAGTTTAAACTTCAATTAATCCCTTTCAGGGATTGAAACTTGTCAGGAATAACGCCAACAATAGCTAATGGAGATGTTTAAACTTCAATTAATCCCTTTCAGGGATTGAAACAGAGAGACTGGTACTCTAAGCCACTGGGGAGACAGGTTTAAACTTCAATTAATCCCTTTCAGGGATTGAAACACTTTGGGACAGCAGGAAAAAAGCTCTAGCTGTGATATTGTTTAAACTTCAATTAATCCCTTTCAGGGATTGAAACAGGGGACTAATTACAAATCAAACTCAATTATCGGTTAACAATAGTTTAAACTTCAATTAATCCCTTTCAGGGATTGAAACAGGGCATCACCATCATCCCCATATTTAATGTAATGGAGCCCAGTTTAAACTTCAATTAATCCCTTTCAGGGATTGAAACCCCCAATTAAGGGGGAAGAAATTAATTAAAATTCGGTTTAAACTTCAATTAATCCCTTTCAGGGATTGAAACGGGATTAACCCTAACGTGCATATCAAGTTTATCGAAAATCCAACATTTCAGCGATAATAAGAGTTAAGCTTGCTAAAACCAGAGAAACAGAGATGACAGAGAGATTAGACCGTATAGAAGCAATTTTGCAAGAAACTGCTCAACAACAGCAGCAGCTAGAGCAGCTAGTACAACAACAACAACGACAATTCACAGAACAACAACAGCAGATTACGCAACAACAACAGCAATTCGCTGAACAACAACAGCAGATTACGCAACAACAACAGCAATTCGCTGAACAACAACAGCAGATTACGCAACAACAACAGCAATTCGCTGAACAACGACAATTCGCTGAACAACAACACCAACAGCTAGTTACTCGTATGGATAGCTTAGTTTTTGAAGTGCAAAGAATATTAGGTGGATTATCTGAGAGACAAAATAGAACAGAAGCGGCGATCGAAACTTTAGTAGATGCAGTGGGAAGACTAACTAGAAATGGGGAAGCCGATCGCGCAGTTATGAGAGAAACGCAAGCTCAAATCAGAGAAATGCAAGCCGAAGTAAATCAAATCTGGCAATACTTACTTAATCAACGTAATAATGGTCATGCTTAAACAAAAATTATTTTAAATTGTTATTTATTGTTTTTCTGTTAATTCTTCTGTTTCTGGGTGACAATTACAAGCATCAACTTCTGGAACTGGATCGTAACCTCCGGGATGGAAGGGGTGACAGCGCAGAATGCGACGAATTGCCATAATCGAACCGCGCCAAGGGCCGAAACGTTCGATCGCTTGCATGGCATACTTAGAACAAGTGGGCTGATAACGGCAGGAAGGTGGAAACAAGGGCGAAATGAACATCTGATAGCCACGAATTAGCCAAATCAGTAAATTTTTCATTAAATTAAAAACTGTGTCAGATTTTCCATTCATATCTAGTTTGTGGTTTAAGATTGCGATCGCTGCCGTTTGGGTGGGTGCGATCGTCCTAACAGCTGAATTATTGCACCGTTACACCACCACAGATCCCGAAAAAATTCGCAAAGTAGTTCACATCGGAACTGGACAAGTAATTCTCCTTGCTTGGTGGCTAGAAATCCCCGCTTGGGTAGGAATTACAGCTTCTATTTTAGCGAGTACGATCGCTCTTTTATCTTATAAATTTCCCATCCTTCCCGGCATCAATAGTGTGGGACGCAAAAGTTTAGGCACATTCTTTTACGCTTTAAGTATTGGTATTTTAGTAGCTTGGTTTTGGCATATCCAACAACCCCAATACGCTGCTATAGGCATTTTAGTTATGACTTGGGGCGATGGACTAGCAGCATTAATCGGACAAAAATATGGAAAACATCCCTACAAAGTTGGCGGTATTGAAAAAAGCTGGGAAGGTTCGCTAACAATGACTATAGTCAGTTTCATCGTCACTAGTTTAATTTTATTAGCTGTGCAAGGTAACATCTGGCAAACTTATGTAGTATCAATAGTTGTTGCTATAGTCGCCACTGCTTTAGAAGCTTTCTCAAAATTAGGTGTAGATAATTTAACCGTTCCGGTTGGTAGTGCAGCTTTAAGCTTTTTGCTAATCGAATTATTATCAAGTTCTATGTAAGCATTAAAACTGGGTGGGAAATTAATTCCAGCACCCATTTTTTCTAGGAAGAAATGACACAATGTAAAGATTGGATGATAACAGGAGACTAAGCGATCGCAGAATTTCCCACAGGCAAATCGCCTAGCCTAGCAAAATTTAGTGTTTGACCTCGATTAACAATCTGATTACTTCTTTGCACAATTACTAATCTGAATCTTTAGAGGTTTTCTTGTAAGCATCTCCTTCAAAAGGTTGTACGCCAGTTTCAGGATAATTTTTGTCCACTGGAGGACTAAAAACTCTAGTTAAGGCTTCTGAGAAAAACTGAGTTACGCGGTCAAACATTTCAGGTATCTTAGCCATAAAACTGTTCTCCCTTTTTGATCTATTCGTTGTTCTATGCTAGATAGCTTTTTTGTCTATCTGATTTTTATTATCTACAAAATTCGATCGTGATTGTGCGATCGCAACACTTATTTGATTATGTTTGCAATACTTTGTCCTAGACTCCCCTAATTGTTTAGTTAAACTACTAAATCTACACATTTTTTAGTATTTGTTTATCACTCATCAAGAATTTCTCATAGAGAGACCCTTAAAAACTCTTTTGTCCCCTTGTCCCCTTGTCCCCCAGTCCCCCTGTCCCCAATCCCCAATCCCCAGTCCCCAATCCCCAATCCCCATTTCAGACAAATTTCCCAAAATCCCTTGACAATATTTTGGTAAAACTTACTATAATTGAAATAATCAAACTCGACTAGGAACTTGGGCTATGACTGTTGCCCCAGACTGGAAATGTTTAACCCCTGAAAATGCTCAACAGACAGAAACCTTAGAGGATAGGGAACTCACGCTCTCTCCCGAAAATTATAGCTTGTTGACAGACCTTTACCAATTGACAATGACTGCTTGTTATGCGGGTAAAGGATTAGATCGGAAGCGGGCTAGTTTTGAATTATTTGTGCGCCAATTACCAGAAAGTTTTGGTTATTTAATTGCAATGGGCTTAGAACAAGCCTTAGACTATTTGGAAAAGTGGCGCTTTAGTCCTGCCCAAATCAATGCTTTACGGGCAACAGGGATTTTTCAGCAAGCGCCTGCCGAATTTTGGTCGCTTTTAGTAGAATCTGGTTTTACTGGCGATATTTGGGCGGTACCAGAGGGAACGGCTGTGTTTGCTAATGAGCCTTTGTTACGGGTGGAAGCACCGTTATGGCAAGCGCAGATTGTGGAAACTTACCTGCTAAATGCTCTGAATTATCAGACATTGATTGCGACTAGGGCGGCGCGACTCCGAGATGTAGCTGGTCTAGAGGCGACTTTGCTGGAATTTGGCACTCGACGGGCTTTTAGTCCCCAAGGGGCATTGTGGGCGGCGCGAGCGGCCTTAGCAGCAGGATTGGATGGGACATCTAATGTATTGGCGGCGCTGAAGTTGGGGCAAAAACCAAGTGGTACAATGGCTCATGCTTTCGTGATGGCGTTGACGGCGACTTCTGGAAGTGAGGAGGAAGCTTTTAAGGCATTTCATGAATATTTTCCTGGCGCACCTTTGCTGATAGATACTTTCGATACTGTTGCTGCGGCTCGGATGTTGTTAGAAAAGATTAAGGCTGGGGAAATGCAATTGTCGGGCGTGCGATTAGATTCAGGGGATTTAACCAGTTTATCGCAACAAGTCCGATCGCTTTTACCAGGAGTTCCGATTTTTGCTAGCGGCGATTTAGACGAATGGGAAATTGCTAAATTAAAAGCGGCTGGTGCTTGTATTGATGGTTATGGTTTAGGAACAAAATTAGTCACAGGTGTTCCTGTAGGTGGTGTTTATAAATTGGTAGAAATCGATAGCATTCCCACCATGAAACAGTCGAGCCATAAAGTTACTTATCCTGGTCGAAAACAAATTTTTCGCCGTTGGGAAAAGGGAGAAATTCACTCTGACAGATTGGGATTGAGTAGCGAAAGTTTAGAGGGAGAACAAGCTTTGCTACAACTATTTATGAAGCAAGGGAAAAGAGTAAAACCTCCAGAAACTTTAGCGCAAATTCGCGATCGCACTAGTAATTCTGTCGCCAGTTTACCAGTTGCGACCCGTCAATTAACCCAACCCCAACAAATCCCTGTAGAAATTTCTTCAGCACTCAAAGAATTAACAGAAAAAACCAAACGCTAAAAACCTAATTCCAACTACCAACTACCAACTACCAATTACCCATGACAACAATTGCTCTTTTTGGCACTAGTGCCGACCCCCCGACTACCGGACATCAAGCAATAATTAATTGGCTATCTCAGCATTTTGATTGGGTAGCAGTTTGGGCTTCGGATAATCCTTTTAAATCTCACCAAACACCTTTAGAACATCGGGCGGCAATGCTGAGATTGTTAATTAAGGATATCGATCCTCCGAGATATAATATTGGATTATATCAAGAATTAAGTAGTCCTCGCACTTTAGAAACTGTGGAGAAAGCAAAAAGTTTATGGCCTGAAGGAAAACTGGTATTAATAGTCGGTTCAGATTTAGTAAAACAGCTACCACGTTGGTACAAAGTTGAAGATTTGTTGCGGCAAGTGGAATTATTAGTAATACCTCGTCCAGGATCTCCTATAGAAGAGATTAGCTTAGGTGAATTGCGAAATTTAGGGGCGAAAGTGGCGATCGCTTCTTTAACAGGCCCAAATGTTTCTTCTACAGCTTATCGTCAAAATAAAGATACAACAAGTTTAACGCCGACTATTGAGGAATACATCGATCGAGAGCAACTATACGAATGTCAGAACGCACCACGAGAAAAATTGCATATCCATTAAAAAAACAGTCATTAGCTGATTTTAAAGTCGGGGTAGATAACGTAATTTTTTCCGTCGATACCTCGCAAAATCGCTTGTTGGTGTTGTTAGTAATGCGCCAAGATGAACCTTTCTTAGGTCAGTGGTGTTTACCCGGAACTTTAGTTAGAAATGGAGAATCTTTAGAGGATGCTGCCTATCGCATTTTAGCCGAAAAAATTCGCGTCAAAAATCTTTATTTAGAGCAATTATATACTTTTGGTGGCCCCGGTCGTGACCCCAGAGAAGCACCAGATAGTTTTGGTGTTCGTTACCTTTCAGTAAGTTATTTTGCTTTAGTGAGATTCGCGGAAGCAGAGTTAATAGCTGATGGTGTAAGTGGTATTGCTTGGTATCCCATTCAACAAGTACCTCAACTAGCTTTCGATCACAATAAAATCTTGGAATACGGTTATCAAAGGTTACGCAATAAATTAGAATACAGTCCCGTAGCTTTTGATGTTTTACCTGATGTTTTTACGTTAAATGACCTTTATCAGCTTTATACTACTGTATTGGGAGAAAATTTTTCTGATTATTCCAATTTTCGCTCTCGATTGTTAAAATTAGGTTTTTTATGCGATACAGGAATTAAAGTTTCTCGTGGTGCAGGTCGTCCGGCTAGTTTATATCGATTTGATGCGGAAGCTTTTGTACCATTTAAGGATAAACCTTTGGTATTTATTTAGTAGTTCTTAGTTATTGGTGAATCACAACTGACAAATAACAAATAATAATTTATGAAAATAGCGATCGCACAACTTAACCCAATTATTGGTGATTTGACTGGTAACGCCCAAGCTATTCTCGAAGCTGCCAAAAAAGCTGCTGATTTGGGTGCAAAGTTATTATTAACTCCAGAACTTTCTCTATGTGGATATCCACCCAGAGATTTATTATTAATGCCTAGTTTTGTCGAAGGAATGGCAACTGTATTAAGTAAATTAGCTCAAGATTTACCGGAAAATTTAGCTGTTTTAGTAGGTACAGTTGAACCAAATCCTAAAGCAGAATTTAATGGGGGAAAGCCTTTATTTAATAGTATCGCTTTGTTAGAAAAAGGCAAGATTAAACAGTTATTTTATAAACGGTTATTGCCAACTTACGATGTATTTGATGAAGATCGTTATTTTGAACCAGGTTTAGAAACGAGTTATTTTATTTTAGAGGGAATTCGCATTGGAGTAACTATTTGCGAAGATTTATGGAATGATGAAGAGTTTTGGGGAAAGCGCACTTATGCGGCGAATCCGATCGCAGATTTAGCACAAATTGGTGTAGATTTCACGGTGAATGTTTCCGCTTCTCCCTATTCCGTAGGAAAACCAGATTTACGCAAAGCAATGCTAAGTCACAGTGCAGTTAGATATCAGCAACCAATTATTTATACAAATCAAATTGGCGGAAATGATGATTTAATTTTTGATGGTAGTAGTTTTGCCGTAAATCGCCAAGGAAAATTAATCTGTGCTTTAGCTAGTTTTGAAACCGAGATAGCAACAATAGAATTTGATGAAAAAACTCAAGATTTAGTCTCTGGAACTATAGCTGATCGACCAGAAAATTCTGATGAAGAAATTTGGTTGGCTTTGGTTTTAGGAGTGCAAGACTACGCGCATAAATGCGGTTTTTCTAAAGTTTTGATTGGGTTAAGTGGTGGGATTGATTCATCTTTAGTTGCTGCGATCGCCAGAGAAGCGTTAGGTGCAGAAAATGTGTTAGGCGTATTAATGCCTTCCCCTTATAGTTCCGATCATTCTGTTAAAGATGCTTTAGCTTTAGCGAGAAATTTGGGAATTAGTACTCATACTTTACCGATCGCCAATTTAATGCACGCTTATGATGAAAGTTTAATCAATATTTTTGCAGGAACCGAGTTTGGCATTGCCGAAGAAAATATCCAATCTAGAATTAGGGGAAACTTGTTAATGGCAATAGCCAATAAATTTGGTTATCTGCTACTTTCCACCGGAAACAAATCAGAAATGGCGGTAGGTTATTGTACCCTTTATGGTGACATGAATGGGGGATTAGCAGCGATCGCAGATGTCCCCAAAACTCGCGTTTATTCAATTTGTAAATGGTTAAACCGTCATCGGGAAATTATCCCAGAAAATGTGTTAGAAAAACCCCCTAGTGCTGAACTAAAACCCGGACAAGTTGACCAAGATTCCTTACCACCTTATGATGTGTTAGATGATATTTTAGAAAAGCTAATTCATGACCGTTTATCGATCGCGCAAATTGTCGCGTCAGGACATGATACTGCTGTAGTTCAAAAAGTAGTAAAGTTAGTCTCAAGAGCAGAATTTAAGCGCCGTCAAGCACCACCAGGATTAAAAATAACCGATCGCGCCTTTGGTACTGGTTGGCGGATGCCGATCGCCAGTCGGATTAGCTATTAGTGTACGTTGTTGCGCTTCAGCGCTGAAGCGCAACAACATACTCAAAATTACTTGCTTTAGACAAATGACAATTAACCAAAAACAACTTACTCCCTACTTATTTTTATTACCAGCTATTTTACTTTTAGGATTAACAGTAATTTGGCCTGCTTTACAAGCATTTTACCTCAGTTTCACTCGCTACGAATATGATATTACCCAAGCGCCACAATGGGTAGGATTAGCAAATTTTAAGCAATTAATAGCAGATAAAATATTTTGGCAAACCTTAAGAAACACATTAATTTACTTAATTGGTGTGGTGCCAATTTTAGTATTTTTACCTTTAGTATTAGCTATTTTAGTTAACCAAAAACTGCGGGGAATTAGTTGGTTTCGCGCCGCTTATTACACGCCTGTAATTATTTCGATGGTAGTTGCTGGACTAGCTTGGAAATGGCTTTATGCTGAAAATGGTTTACTCAATCAAATACTAAAATTAATAGGTTTTAGTGAAGGAATTCCCTGGTTAACTAGTCCAAATTGGGTACTTTTTAGCGTCATGGCAGTGACAATTTGGAAAGGATTAGGTTATTACATGGTAATTTATTTAGCTGGGTTACAATCTATTCCTAATGAACTTTATGAAGCAGCTGCGATCGATGGTTCCGACGGACTAAGAAAACATTGGGATATCACCGTTCCCTTAATGAAACCCTATCTATTTTTAGTAGCAGTAATTTCGGCAATCTCAGCAACAAAAGTTTTTGAAGAAGTTTACATTATGACCCAAGGAGGGCCAAGAAACAGTTCTAAAACTGTGGTATATTACTTGTACGATCGAGCTTTCCGCGACTTAGAAATTAGTTACGCTTGCACTATTGGTTTAGTATTGTTTTTAATAATTTTCAGCCTGTCAATTTTACGGATTGTCTTTAACAATTCATCCTCTATAATTAGTTCATCAAGACTATGAATTAATAGAAAGATCTGGTAATTAAAACCGTCACCACACAAAACTTAATCTGCCTGTGCGTACTACTCCTAACCTCAGATCTTGCACTCAAAGGAGGTAGAACCTCCCAGATCCTCGTTCCCAGGTTCAACCTGGGAACGAAAAATGGAGGCTCTGCCTCTTTAGCTGTGACTTGAGTCGTTCCAGCAGACTTGACAAAATAAAATTATATGTATATACATATTATATGAACGATCGAATACCTAAAGCCAAACTTGCTCAAGTGAGTCAAGTACCTGCAATCTGCATGGGAATGCACGTTCGTCGGGCTTCGCGAGTGATGACGCAGGCGTATGATGCCGCATTACGCCCAGTCGGGTTGGTGTTAAACCAGTTTACGTTGTTGGTATCTATTTACCTGTTTGGATCTGTATCTATTACTCGCCTAGCGCAAGAGTTGTTAACCGATCAAACAACCTTAACCCGAAATCTCAAACTTCTGGAAAAACGGGGACTGGTGGCGATCGCTCCCGGTGAAGATCGGCGGATTAAGCTGTTGTCTTTGACGGTTGAAGGGCAAGCTGTCCTAGCTGAGGCTATGCCTTTGTGGGAGCAGGCTCAAGCGGAACTCAAGCAACAATTTGGACAACAGAAGTGGCAAAACTTGCTATCGCTCTTATCGGAGGTGAAAACCTTGAGCTAATCTAAAAAATTTCGGAAAAATATGTATATACATACAATAATCAGCTTTAGAGGCTGCAATGACTAAGTTCGATCGATAACAGTTGACTAGCTGAACGCAGTTCAGAGTTTTACCGAGACGCTAATTTCGCTCCCATCTAGAACACCAATTCAGTAATCCCAGAAACCGGGTTTCTTTGGCTTGGGGTAACAAAATATCGACTGCGCTAGGGAAAGAAACCCAGTTTCTCATCCCCGACTACAATACTGAATCGGCGTTCTAGTACTAGGACTTATGCAAAGCCTCTATTCGTACTTTTCAAATACTACGGAATAAAAAACCTTTCTCATTATGACTAAATTTGAGGAACACCCCACTGTTAAATGGTGGCGGGCACAGGCTACGAAAAACCAAGCAACCAGCACAGTCGCCTTAAACTCTGAGGTGCTACGATCGCTCTGTCTAGAAGCGGGTGCTGATGATGTAGGATTTGTAGAAATTGACCGACCTGCGATCGCAGACCAACTTTCAGATATCCTGAGAGCATTTCCCCGCACCAAAACGCTGATTAGTTTTGTTTGTCGGATGAATCGGGAAAATATTCGCACTCCCGTTCGTTCTGCGGCAAATATTGAATTTCATGCCAACTACGACCATGCTAACGAAGTAGCTCGCAGTATTGTCAGAACCTTGGAACAAACTGGCGTACATGGAATGGTTCCAGGGGCTAGTTTCCCAATGGAAATGGATCAATTTCCTGGCAAGGTGTGGGTAGTTTCCCATAAACCCGTTGCAGTTGCCGCAGGTTTGGGGCACATGGGGATTCATCGGTTAGTAATTCATCCGAAATTTGGTAATTTCATCGCATTAGGAACAATATTGATCGATGCAGAAGTCACGGAATACACCCATCCGATCGACTACAATCCCTGTGTCGAGTGTAAATTGTGTGTAGCAGCTTGTCCAGTTGGTGCGATCGGATCGGATGGTCACTTCAATTTTTCCGCTTGTTACACTCACAATTACCGAGAATTTATGAGTGGGTTTACTGATTGGGCAGAGACAATCGCAGACAGCAAAAATGCCTATAGTTATCGGCAAAAAGTCAACGATTCCGAGTCAGCTTCCATGTGGCAAAGTTTGTCTTTTAATGCTCAATATAAAGCTGCCTATTGTATGGCTGCTTGTCCTGCGGGAGAAGATGTAATTGCGCCGTTTTTGAGCGATCGTAAAGCATTTATTCAAGAAGTTGTTAAACCCTTGCAAGACAAAACAGAAACGATTTATGTAGTGCCAGGATCGGATGCCGAAACTTATGTGCCGCGACGCTTTCCCCACAAAACAATTAAACAAGTCAGCAGCGGTATTCGTTCCAAATCAATTCAAGGATTTCTCTTTGGATTACCACTCCTATTTCAACGGAATCAATCAGAGGGATTGAATGCAGTTTATCACTTCACTTTCACTGGTTCTGAGTCGCGCCAAGCAACGGTGATCATTCAAAATAAAACCCTACAAGTGCAAGAAGGTCACATTGGGAGAGCAAATCTTTCCATTACAGCAGATAGCAAAACTTGGTTGGCGTTTTTGGCTAAGGAAAAAAACTTAATTTTGGCATTGTTGCAAGGTAAAATTCGGTTTCGCGGTTCTATCAAACTACTGCAAGCCTTTGGTAAATGTTTCCCAGCTTGATGGTGAAAAAATCAATTTCTACCAGTCATTGCCATCACTTCATTAACTGAAAGTGCTGGTATTTCTTCCAAACTTGGCAAAATGTCTGCGCCTGAAAATATGTTTGGTAAATCATCTCCTTGCCAAACCCAAATTTGTTGGCGAGTTATATCTATTAACCAAGCGAGTTGTGTTCCATTTTTAAGACAATGAAGAATTTTGTTTTGTAAATCTAGGGTACTTTGGTCAGGAGAACGAATTTCGATTAACCAATCTGGCGATCCATTCAATGGCCCATCTTCTTCGGGAAGGCGGGAACGAAGAACAACAGAAATATCTGGTACTGGTGAGAGAGGAGGTACAATACAACGCCACTCTTGCACTGCTTCTAAACTTTCACTATGAAGATTAATATAGTTAACCAAATTGCGTTGTAATCTTGAGTGAAAAAGAGTTGGCATTGGTTTTTGAATTGCACGTCCGTTGATTAATTCCCAAGCTGGCGAAGCTTCTATGTTAGCTTGAGAAAGAAACTCTGCGATCGAACTTACAAAAACCGACTTCATAACCAAAATGCCTTTTTTATTCACAACTTTCCCTATTAAAATCTTCTTTGAAACTCCAGAATTGCCCTAGTATCACCAGAAAAATCCGTAGAACCGCGCAGTGTAAATTCTGGATTGAAACGATAGCGCAAACCAAATTGAGTGGGTTGATCGTCAGTTAAAATTCTTAGCACAGAAGCCGATAAATTCTTAGTAATATCAACCCCAACTTCTGCGGCTACACCTAATACTGAGTTAGAACTTTCTCTTCCAGAAGTGATGACTGTGGGGAAGATGCGAAACTCGCTTAATCCCAGTCTTTCGCCAATATCGCCAAAAAATCCTTCTAAACCGGGCAAAACTACCGAACTAGCAATTCCAGCTAACCCTGCAAGTCCATCGCCACCTTGACCGAGACTATTAATAAAACTACCACCAATCAAAGCTACAATTTCTGATTCGCTGCGGGGAGGATCGCTGGTTAATTCGATAATTTGAGATGATGCTACATTAACATCGGGATTTACACCTAATTGATTCGCCCAGCCGCGAACGGTCGCTATCACCCTCACTGATTGTAAACTGCCGAAACCTGTCGCGGGAACATCACTAATTTCCGAACTAAAAGCGGAAGCAGGTAAACGAAAACGAGTGACTTCCGAGACGGTAGTTAACAATCTGACGTTTAAAAAGGGATTGAATCCTCGATCGGGAACGAACAATGCTGTATTATCGTAACCACGATCTAGTCTAAACCGAGCGGCGAATAAGTTAACCGAACCTCTTCGTAATACGATCGAACCTTCTGGACGAGGATTATCTAAAGAACCTCCAAGTGTTAAAATCCCGCTACCTCGGAAAGCGAGAATTGGTTGTAAAGCAATGTTAACCCTATCGCTTAATCCGATTTGGAAATTTTGAAATTCAACAACTAGATTTTGGTTAGTAGTTCCTGTTTGGTTTACAGTAGCAACGGTAGCGGGAGTTTGCGGTAAAGAAAGTTGACCATCTAGTAAATTTACTTGTCCGCCAATTGTAGGATTGACTGCTGCACCAATTATGGTGACTCTACCATCGACCAGACCTCCATACAATCCTCTCAGGTTAATTCTCGCTTGGTCAAGAACGATCGTGAGAGGATTTTGACGGGCGGGGTCTTGGGAGTCTAAAGGTGTGAAAATAGGAAGAGTTCCTTGGGCAATTACTTGTCCTTGCGGGAAGTTTCCTGTAAGATTTTCTACGACTATGCGATCGCCTTCAAATTGTATCTGTCCGTTAACATTTTTCAAATCTTCTGCAAGTAACTGACCCCCAAGAGTCGCTTTCTGCAAATTCACAAATCCTTTAGGTATTGGACGTTCTAAAGTTCCCCCCACTGTTAACTGTGCTTGTCCACTACCATTTACCCATCGGACTTGTTGATTTGTCACCAAGTTAATTAAAGCTAATCCCTCATCTTGGACGTTAACACTCAGGCTAATTTGATTGTTAGCTGGTTGAACTTTAGCAAAAGGTAATTTAAAAGGAATGCTACCAGAAATTACGATCGGTTGTGGTGGATTAATTAATACTTGAGAATCCAGAGTTAACCTAGCATCTTGATAGCTAAAACTCGCCAGCGCAGATTCTATCTTTGTTCCATCCAAAGTACCATTTTTAACAGTTAATTGACCGCTAGCGGAAGGGTTATTTAAATCTCCAGCTATATTAACTGTTGCATCTAGATTTCCAGTAAGATAAACAGGTAACTCTAAAATCTGGTTAACCGTTTCCAAAGGAAAGTTTTGGATCTGTAAAACTCCATTTTGTTTATCAGTTCCTAAAATTCCAGTAAATGCTATTCTTCTATTTTGGGATTCTAATTGTAAGTTTTGAACATTCAAACTACCATTATTGTACGTTCCTTGAGCAACTACTTGGTCAGCTTTGTAAGTACCCAATTGCCAATCATTACCTTGGAGATTAAAACTAGCTTGAATATTTGTCGGTAGAGTTCCTGCAAAATCAACTGTCCCGTTAAAATTACCCCGCAATTCTGTAATATCTGGGATGGAAAATCCTCTTCTATTTTCCGCACGTTCCTGTGCGAGTAAAGAGGTAACTTCGGAAAATCTTTGTAGTTGCGTCCTTAAGTTAGCATCTGGTAATCCTACTGGCGTAGTTGGCACATTTGCAGCGGTACCAACCTCTCCTCTTTTAGTACCAAAACCTTGTAAATTTAACCAATCAAGAGCAGCTAAAACGTTCTGAATTTTGCCTTTATCAACAGTAACTTTTCCTTGAACTTGGGGAGTTTGAGTTAATAGTTGAGTTGCGGTACCGCTTAGGGCGTAAATACTTTCACCTTGTTGTAATTGACTGCTGATAATTTCTAATGTGCCATTATTGTAGCGGAAATTAGCGACTAAGGAATCTCCTTGTAGTTCTCCGATTCTGGGTTTTGCGATCGCCACATTTCGCCCTTCTACACTCAATGTATCAAAATTAATCGCCAAATTTCCCGAAAGATTACCGCTAACTTGTTGAACGACTAATTCCGGTGGTAAATTCACAAAACTTTGAGCTAAATTCTTCACCGTCGCTACAGGGACATTTGCCAAATCTAATAAGAATAAATCCCCCTGTCTTCTCCCCTGCGCTAAAGTCTCACCCCGACGGAATAGCAAACTTTCTGGGCGGTAATTTTGATTTAACTGAACAGCAATTTGGTCTTGTTGTCCTTGCAGTTGTAAATTTATTCCGCTACCCGCCGTTGCAGTAATATTCCCTCGCAAATTCGGGTCAAATTTAAACTCACCAACCACTAAATTTTGTAATCCAACTTGACCATTAACATTTAAAGCATTTAACTGTCCTGAAATTTGCCCATTAAAATCAACTAACCCCGACAAAGCCACATTTTGCGGTAAAGTTATCGGCAAAGTTTGTAAGTTAAAATCTTCCGCTTGCACATTCAAATTTACATTACCAATTTGCGGCGTATTTTTTTGATCAAAACTCGCAGTAATAGTTCCACTAGCATTAAGTCCAGGTGCTGTCGCCCGTTGAATTTCTAATTGTTGCCCATTCCATTGAAAAGCGACATTTAAAGGACGATCTAAATAAGGTGTTTGGGTAAAGTTTAAATCACCAGTAGCTTGAATATCTGCTAAAGGAGAACCCTTTTGTTGAGTTAGTGCAGCTAAACTTCCTCCTACTTTTAAGTTACCGTTAACTCTACCTTTAAATTGGTTAGAAAACTGACTTAATTGTACTTGGGCTAAATTAACAGCCGCCGCCCAACGTCCTTGGCTTATTTGTGCTTCTCTAATTTCAACTGTACCACCCGCAGTTTGTAATGTTCCCCGTCCAATACCCTCAATTCCTGATAACGGATTATCCGATTTTTGGGTCAAACTGGCAACATTTCCCCTAGCTTGTAATTGTCCGTTAAATGTTCCTTTAAATTGTGGCGGTACTTGGGGTAAACGTGCTAATTGTAACCGATTAGCATTCAAATCTACTTGCCAGTTTCCTTGATTTAATGTTGCTTGGCGCAATTGAATTGTGCCATCATTAGGAATTCTTAAAACTCCTTGGGCGCTGGCTTGAATTTCGGACAGAGGAGTTTGATTTGGTTGCAGATTAGTTAATGAATTTAGATTTCCTCTAGCTTGTAATTCGCCGCTAAATGTACCTTGAAATCCCTGGGGAACTTGCGGTAAACTTCCCACAGGGAAATTATTTGTATTAACTCTTGCGATAAAATTGCCTTGATTTAATTCAACTTGTTGCAATCGTAAATTTCCGCTAGGAGTTTGCAAAGTTCCTGTTGCAGTTGCTTGAATTTGATTCAAGGGAGATTGAGCATTTTCGGCGGTTAAATTGGCAAGATTTCCCTTAGCTGTTAATGTTCCGTTAAATGTACCTTGGAAATTATTTGGTACTTGGGTAAAACGCGATACTTGGACATTATTTGCATTAACTGAAGCTTGGAAATTTCCTCGATCTAATCGCACTTGACTCAGCCGTACATTTCCGCCAGCAAGTTGTAAGTTTCCTTGTCCAGAAACTACAATTTGGTTAAGAGGAGATTGATTTTGGGCGGTAAGATTATTTAAGTTTCCGGTAACTTGAAATAGTCCGTTAAGTGCGCCAATTGGTAATCCTTTTGGTACTTGAGGAAGGCGTGATAATTGGACTCCTGATGCTGCAATTGTGGCTTTAAAATTGCCTTGATTGAGTGCTAAGTTGCGAAGGTTAACATTACCGCCAGCTACTTGAATATTTCCCGAACCTACTGCTGTAATATTGTTAGTTCCAGGTTCATTTAAATTTCCTGTTAAGCGGAATTGTCCGTTAAAAGGTGCTTGTAATTCTGGGGGAACTTCGGCTAATTGTCCTAAGTTAATGTTATTAGCTCTAACTGTAGCACTCCAATTACCATTGTTTAATGCTACTTGAGAGATTTGGGCATTTCCCCCGGCAACATTGATGTTTCCTTGTCCTGTTGCTTGAATATTTGTTGTAGGGGCGTTGAGGTTTCCAGCTACGCGGAATTGTCCGTTAAAAGTCGATCGAAATTGTGGGGGAACTTGGGGGAAAAGTGCTAGGTTAATGCCGGAAGCGTTGACTAAACCTCGCCAACTTCCTTGATTTAACTCGGCTTGACTAAGGCGAATGTTTCCGCCAGCAACTTGTAAGTTTCCTTGGGCGTTTGCTGTAATATCTCCTAGTTGGAAAGAGTCAAGATTTCCGGCTAAATTTACGGTTCCGGTGATTCTTCCTTGGCGAATTGTTGGGGGAATTTCTGGCTGATTTTGTTGTTGGTTTTGGTTAGCTGTTTGGGTAATTGCTAGGATGCTATTAACTGGAAGTTGGGCGGCTTGAACTGTGGCTTGCCAACGATTATTTGCTATTCTAGCTGATGCTTGAACGTTTCCGCCTGGTACTTGGGCAGTAGCATTTGTTAACCGAATTTCGCCATTATTAATTATTACTTCTCCGTTTAACGGGTAAGTACCTTGAGGAGCTTGAAAATTAGTGGCGATGCGAATATTATTTAATGGGCCGGAAACTTGAGTTTGGGCGTTAATATTGCCAATAGTAATGTTAGCAGGAAGATTTACGTTGTAGATTTTGGCGATCGCATCTCCAGCCAAATCCTGCGCTTGTAAATCTAACGCCACTCCCCCAGATTCACCTAATTTCGCATTACCTTTACCTGTGATTCTTCCCCCAGAAACAGGGACAATTTGGATCTCAGAAATAATTATTTCGCCTGTTTGCGGCGCAAAAGCAAAGTTAGTGCTAATATCTCGAAAATTCAGTTTATCAACTTGGGCTTGTTTCGTGGTGCTAACTCGCCCTAAAATAGTTGGTGAGTCAACAGTTCCAGTTACTTTTGAGACTAATCTTACTTCCCCACTCACCGGAACTGGTGGTTTAACTTTGAAAGTTTGAGTTAAATTTGCCACATTCGCATTCGGAACTGTGACATCTAAATTTAACCCTTTATCTAAATCCGCACTTCCCCCAAGTTGAACGGGAATTTGTCCTAAAGAAGCGGAAAAATTATTTAAGTTTAATCCTCTACCAGTAAAGTTAACTACACCATTAGTATTAACAATTGGTGCTGGTAATTGGGGACTGGTGAGAGCAACATTTTGTAAAGTCGCGACTCCTGAAACAAAAGGTAATTCTTGAGTATTTTGGGCATTATATCTGACATTTAAGTTACCGCTGACTTGACCTGCTATGATATCAGCATTAGGAATTTGAACTAAGCGATCGATCTCTCGAACTGGAATATTTTGCGCTCGTACTTGAGCATTTAACTGTTGAGAAGAAACTAAAAATTCGCCATTGGTTCTAAAAGTAGCTTGATTATTAGATGATTGATTGTTAGTAGTTTGGACAATTCGCCCTTCCGCATTAAACCGGAATCTTTGACCATTATCTAAAAAGTCTACAGTCGCAGAAATTGGATTAACATTAACTGGTATTCTGGGATTAGTTAATTTAGCTTGAGGAAGGAGTACCACATTAGCATTACTCACCCGAATCGAGTCTACATTGGTAGTAATCGGCCCTTCTTCTTCAGATTGTTTAAGTTGAGTAGTAATCCAACGCCCATCAGGACTTTGTTCGATGAAAACATCAGGATTAACTAAAGTAATATCGAGATTTAAAGTTCTGGTAAAAAGTAAGTCTAACAGATTAAAATTGACATCTACTGCTTGGGCGGAAGCGCGATCGAGATCGGTCGCCGTTGGTGGTACGCTAGAAGCACCAAACCTTAAACTATTGAAAGTAAATCTCTCTAATTTACCTAAATTTACAGGTCTTTGAAATAAATCGCTGACATTTTTTTCCACTAAGGGCGCTAAATCTCGATTGATAAAAACCCACGCCCACCAAGCACCCGCAAGTATACCTATAAGCGCAATTACACCAAAACCAAGCCCAGCACGACTTAGCCACAACAGCCATACACGACGGTTTCTAGTTTGTTCGGTTTCGTTATCCGAATTTGGATCTGGGGAATTTGTCATCACAACCTCACACCTGGCAAGCTAAGTAGATGTTTGAAAAGCACTAATTATCGTCGTCTCTACGACTTTAGTCGTTGGCTATACAGACAAAATCTGCCCTTCACAGGTTCCTAAATTGCTTGATTCTAGAGTCCTTGTCAAGCAGACGAGAGTTTGTCTAGTCGCGGTTTTAACCACCGACTTTTTTCAAACATCCTTTAAGATAGCATCAGAATTTAGCTGAACAGCATTTTATCCCACATCTGCACAATTCAAGGATTAAATAGTCAAAGATTTTTCCCACTCGCTAACTAGAAACTCGATCGGGATTTATTGATTTGCAAGATAATCAGGATTAATCAAGAAATCTGGTAAATCTGTAAATCCTGGGTTAAAGTTTCCCCTGTTCCGGGTTCCTTTTGAGTACCAAAATGTGTCAGTTTAAACCAATTAGCAATACGATCGCTCTTGGTTAGTAATATAAATAACTGATGAGCGCAAAAGCAAAGTAAAGACCATGCGTGTATTCGTTCTGTTATTCAATGCTGGTACCGATAATGAAGGAATTCATACCCTTCAGATTGGCGATCACAATAAAGTGCTGATGTTCGAGTCAGAAGACGATGCTACCCGCTATAGTTTAATGCTGGAAGCACAAGACTTTCCGCCTGCGACGGTGGAATCGATCGACGATGAGGAAATCAAGCAGTTTTGTGAAAGTACTGGCTATGGCTGGGAACTCGTTTCTGAGGGCGAATTAACTCTACCCCCAGAAGCGAACGTCGAAGAAACTGATTGGCAAATAGATGATGAGTTTGATGCAGAATTTGAAGATGACTTCGATGATGAACTGGATTTAGCTGAGTCTGATGAATCTGAGGAGGAATCAGAATCAGAAATGTCAGATGCAGAATTGGATAGTATTCGCCGTAGGCTGGAAGGGTTACTTTAATTTTGAGAGATGTCATGAAACAATTAGAAGAACGCGGTCATCTTCTGACGGAACAGATTAACCCGAATAGCCAAAACTTAGATCGATTAAGTTGTTTGGAATTGGTGGATCTGTTTAATCAAGAGGATCGACAAACTATAGCCGCGATCGCTAAAGCCCGTCTTCCCCTCGCGGAAGCGATCGCTACCACAGCCAAAGCGTTACGTCAAGGCGGAAGGCTGTTTTATGTCGGCGCGGGAACTAGCGGGCGTTTGGGCGTTTTAGATGCAGCCGAATGTCCCCCCACCTTTTGTACGCCTCCAGAGTTGGTACAGGGAATTATCGCTGGCGGTGCTGATGCTTTGGTGCGGAGTTCGGAAGCGTTGGAAGATCGGGCGGAGGATGGTGCAGCTGCGATCGTCCAAAAAGAAATCTCTCCATTAGACGTAGTAGTGGGAATCACCGCTGGTGGAACTACACCCTTCGTTCACGGTGCTTTACAAGCCGCCAAAAGTCGGGGCGCTACTACTATTTTTATGGCTTGCGTCCCCCAAGAACAATTTAGCTGCGATGTGGATATTGACATTAGATTGTTAGTCGGGCCAGAAATTTTAGCAGGTTCTACGAGATTAAAAGCCGGAACAGTGACTAAAATGGCTTTAAATATTCTCTCAACTGGCGTAATGGTACAACTGGGCAAAGTTTACGGCAATCGCATGGTCGATGTGGCAGTTACTAACAGTAAATTGCGCGATCGAGCTTTGCGAATTATCCAAGACCTTACCAATCTAAACAGGGATGCTGCTGCCAATTTACTAGAAAATAGTGGCAATGTAAAATTAGCTTTACTCATGCACTGGACAGGATTAGACCGAGAACAAGGTGAAAAGCTGTTAATTGCCAATCAAGGAAACCTCAGACAAGCTGTACAGAATTCTCAAAATCAACTTTGAAATTGCCTTTTAAATTACTACAAATTAAGTTAAAGTTTTTAAGGAGCAAATTTTTTGGAAATGTTTACGGCATCAGAAACTCCTATAATAGCACTAATTGTGTTAGTTGCTTTAGGAATACTAAGTTGGGGATTTTTTCGGGCTAAACCCTTCGGAAAAATCGGCATTTTAGCATGGTTACAATCAGTAGTATTAATGGCTCCTTGGCTGTTATTCTTTGGGTTGTTTGCGGCGGGAATTTACATTAATATAGCCGCTATTTTGTTGATGTTGGTGCTTTCATCTGGTTTATATATTTTCTTAGGTAGACAACTCCGCGCCGCTGGTCAAGATGTGGTACTGCGAGAAAAAGCTGCTAAGATGGTTCAATCTAATCAAGATTCGCAACGCCCAGCAGCAGAACAGCCTTCGCAAGTACCTGAATCAGACAATGGTAAGGCGCAGTCAGAATTATTTGGAATTAAAGAACCAATACCGATTCCCGAACAAGACCTCAAAGTAATTCAAGGAATTTTTGGCATTGATACCTTTTTTGCCACAGAAACAATTCCCTATCAAGAAGGTGCAATTTTTAAGGGAAATTTGCGCGGCGAAGCCGAAGCAACTCACAATCGATTAACTGCTGCTTTACAGGAAAGATTGAGCGATCGCTATCGGCTATTTATGATTGAAAATCCTGAAGGAAAACCCACAATTGTAGTTTTACCTAGCAGCAATGACCCGAAACCTTCTACTTTAAGTCAAAAGTTTTTAGCTTTGATTTTGCTGTTAGCGACTATAGCTACTTGTTTAGAAACTGCTGGTTTCTTCTTGGGTTTTGATTTGTTCAACAATTTAGGCAGAATTCAAGAAGTATTACCGATCGCCGGAGGGATTTTAGCAATTTTACTAGTCCATGAAATTGGTCACAGAGTCATGGCTAAACGCTATAAAATTCGCTTAAGTTTACCTTATTTTATTCCCGCTTGGCAGTTAGGTTCTTTCGGCGCAATTACTCGCTTTGAATCGCTTTTACCAAATCGAAAAGTTATGTTTGATATTGCGATCGCAGGGCCAGCAGCCGGAGGTATAGTTTCTTTGTTAATGTTAATTATTGGTTTGATTCTTTCCCATGAAGGCAGTTTTTTCCAAGTTCCCGCTGAGTTTTTTCAAGGTTCAATTTTAGTAGGAACTTTAGCCAAAGTTGTGTTAGGTTCCACATTGCAACAATCTTTAGTTGACGTGCATCCCCTAGCAATAATTGGTTGGTTAGGTTTAGTAATTACTGCCTTGAATACTATGCCAGCTGGACAATTAGATGGAGGTCGCATAGTTCACGCAATTTATGGGCGGAAAATTGCTTCTAGAGTCACGTTAGCAACTTTTATCTTTTTGGCGATCGCCGCTTTTGCTAATCCCATCGCGATTTATTGGGCAATCATCATTTTGTTCCTACAAAGAGATTTAGAACGCCCTAGTTTAAACGAAATTACCGAACCAGATGATGCTAGAGCAGCATTAGGTTTGTTAGCCTTGTTTTTGATGATTACCACCCTAATTCCCCTGACTCCCGGAATTGCGGGAAGATTGGGAATTGGGGGTGCAAATAATCTATTTTAGATGAGCGATCGTTCACAGTTAGCGATCGAACAAATCATGACCAAAAACAATCTAAAATCTAAAATCTAAAACCTAAAATCAAGTGACGGTCATGGCAACAACAGCACCAATTGCAATTCTTCTCGACCTCAGCGCCATCATAGGTAGCAGCACCCGCGAATGGCAAGAATACTCCCGCATTGGCAACTGCTACCTCCCCCAAGTAATCTATGACGAAATCGAATTTCTCACAGGTCGTGCCTCAGAACAAAATATAGAAAAAACAGCCAGAGAATTTACCCGCTTTTTTCCCGAAAGCGGTTGGCAACTAACCAACGCTCATGCTGTTCATCCTACAATTAATCCTGCTGCTGGACAAAACTTAAGCAAGCAAGCCAGATTAGTAGTATCTGTAGCTCAATGTATGTACGGTTTTGCTCAAGAAAACCCCGATAATTTAGTAGTTTTTGTTTCCAACTCTCAACCAATTCTGCAACGAATTCCCGCTTTAAATACACCCAATCTTTGCGGAATTACCACAGCAGCACTATTACAATGGGTACGCACAAAACAGCGACCACCAGCAATAACTCAAAAACTACAAACCTTTAGTAATTCAGAAACAGCAGCAACAATTTCTCAACCAAACCCTACAGAAACAGCCCCAACTCCCGCAAATTCCCCCGTCATGACTGGACCCGCCTCAGCTGCGGAAACTCCAACCCGACAAAGGTCTAGTAACAATAATTTGCCAGTAAAAATAGCTGGTACTCTGATAAGTGTACTCATCTTTGTGGTCTTAGGTTTAACAGCATGGCGCTTTATTCAACCCCAAAGTTTTAATCAATTTTGGCGACAAACTGGTTTACCAGCACTTCCGGGTCAGTAAGCACAAATTGCGAACAATTACTTTAAGTTAATGGGAGTTACTTAGGTTGATTGATATTAATTCTTTGCTGCGAATTCAATCCGCCGCTAGTGGAGTACGTAACTACGATATTATCTGTTTTGGTGATGAGCTTCCTGGGGTATTTGCTGTAGTTGCTGCTGCTAGAGAATATCGCCGTCGTACTAATAAATATCCCAGAATTCTTTTACTATCCAAAGGTGATTTATACCAAGGAATTGGCGGTCATTTAATCAGAGGCGGATTGGTTTGTTTAGATAGAAGCCAAATTGATAAATCAGTGAGAGATTCGCTTGGTTTAGATACCTTTGGCGACCCTCCAGCTATTTACAAAGAATTTTTGCAAAAAGCGGGTGTTCGTGCTGTTTCCCTCGACCCTAGCAAAGGTAACGCTGTTCTCAGGCAAATGCTAACGGAAACTAAAATCGATTATATTAGCAATGTAGGAATTAAATTTGTTAATAAACAAGCTGATAAATTGGTTAGTATCACCACTTTTACTGGCGAAACTTTCACTGCTAATCAATTTATTGATTCTACCGTCCATGCTGAATTAGCTCAAGCAGCAGGAGTCAGAAAATTAAGAGGTTTTGAAACTTTTGGTTTGCCGGAATCTGAGTTACCTGTTACCTTAGTTTTTGAAACTCAAGGACTCACAATTACCGAACTCAGAAATTTTGAATTAAAGCTACTCAAACGCTTTACTAATTTCTCAGATATAGAAGCTCAAGAGTGGTTATGGAAAGCTGCGGGAAACAATGACCAGCTAGTACAACAATTGCGTAAAGATATGGTAGATACTAAGGGAAATTTCAAAACTCTTGTAGTAGGAACTGATGATATTTTAGTGCGATCGCCCGCCCTTTCGGTAGCTTACCATTCTTTCCGCAATTTAAAGTTTTCTCTCAATGAATCAGGAATACTTTTTGATAAAGCAAATATCGCCATTCTTCCCGGAGGAAGACTTTCTTGGAATTCTCTTTTATTCGCTGTAAATGGTTCCACAGCAGAAGCTTTAGCTAGGGGTGGCGCTAAACCAAATTTGCCCATGTTGTCAGAAATGAATTACCTGGAAAAATGGTTTAAAAGTATTGGTGCAAGTGACTTAATTCCAGCTACCGAACTTTATATTAGACACGCTGGAAATGTTACTGGTGTTGTCGAACCTCTTGATGGTACGAATATGTTAATGGGAGGTGTTTCTAGTAAGGAAGCTTTGGGTACTTTTGGCTATCATTTTGACGTGCGGGGGGGAATTAAAGGCATTGGTGAAAAAGCTTATGCCAAGGGTTTTACTCAACTTGCTTTTCAGGTACCTATTTATAATGTTGGTTTTCAACATACTTTAATTAGGAATGTGCGTAACTTAGCGGTTGTTAGTCCGGGTTCTGGTTTTACTGGGATGGCTCCAGCTTCGGGCAGAATTGTAGAGTATAATTCTGGTGTCGGTCAAGCTTTAGGTATTGCAGCTGCGATCGCACTACTAAGCAACAGAAATTTGGCAGATGTGAAAAATCGAGAAGTTAGACAAGTTTTAGCAGATACTAAACGTTTACCTCGCATTTTTGGCATTCCTAAAATTGCTGAAGCTACTAGGTTAGGCGAGATGGAATCTGCTTTGGGTAGTGTTTTTGTAGCTTAAATTTTTAGGAATTATGAAAACTACGGGCTTTCACCATGTTGCCATTATTTGTTCAGATTACCAAAAGTCGAAAAAATTCTATGTGGATGTTTTAGGCTTTTCGGTAATTGAAGAAACTTTTCGGGCCGATCGCAATTCCTATAAACTAGATTTGCGCGTCAGCGACAATGACCAAATTGAACTTTTTTCTTTCCCCAATCCTCCCCAAAGAACCAACAACCCTGAAGCTTGTGGACTTAGACATTTAGCTTTTCAAGTGGAAAATCTTGATGCAGCTGTCGCTAGTCTTCAATCTCAGGGTGTAGCAGTGGAAAATATTCGAGTTGATGAAATTACAGGCAAGCGATTTACTTTTTTTAAAGACCCCGATGATTTGCCTTTAGAAATCTATGAAAAATAGCTCTACCAACCATTCTCCGGGACAAATCTGGGGACTGGGGACTGGGGACTGGGGACTGGGGATTGGGGACTGGGGACTGGGAAACTTTGTGGAGTAAGCTCGGCTTAATAATTTGTATAATAAAATGTAATCTTTTTTACAGTAAATTCCGTATTTTCTAGGTGTTAAAACCTGGAAATAGCAAGCAAACTATTAATGTAAGGTTTCAGTGAAGTTTCGTCAAAAACCAACCTTTTGCGGAACACATACTATTTAGGCGCAACTGCTTGCCTGTTTTGAAGCCTTTTGTGATGCCAGTGTGACTCTTACTGAGTCTCTCTCTATCAGGCTTAAAGCTATATTGCAATAGCATCTTAAGCGCACCCAATAAAAAACTTTATAAGTTTTCTGGAGTCTTCCATAATTGGGGTGTAGTCTCTACCTCTAAGAATGCTCTTTGTTAACGCCATAGATTCACTAAGCTTGCTATGGAAAATACAATTAATACTGGCGCTATTAAAGCAAAATTTAATAAAACTGCTAAAACTACTAAGCAACCAAATCCCTTTGTTTTAGCTTTAGTGTTCACGACTATACTATGCTTTGGTGTTAGACCATCAGTTAATGGGAGCAATAGAGTTGTTGTTACTTCTCGCGTAGCACAAACAACTTTATCTAAATCGGTTGCTGATGCTGTTGTAAATGATTTGTCTAAGCGATCGGGATTACCAGAATCAGAATTAAAGATAGTTGACGCTCAGCTATTGGTTGTAAGCGATCGTTGTTTGAATAGCAAAAGCTCTTATTTCCCCTGCATTGAATCACAAATATCTGGATGGCAAATAACTGTAGCCAGCAGAAAAAAACGTTGGGTGTATCGCACAAATAAATCTGGTTCAATGCTAAAACTAGACAACAATCTCACACCCAAATACCAAAGTCAAGGCAACGCTTTTGCCAGCACAATCTCATCTGTTAGTAATGGGTGATTGGGGACTGGGAGGAAGAGGTAGGGGGAGTAGAAGAAGTAGAAGAATTAGATAGTTAAATTAATTATTCTCCCTTATCACCCCATCCCCCCATCACCCCATCTCCCCATTCCCTCAAAGAGGTGGTTTCCAGCCTACAAAAATATTAGGTCTTGGCATCTTATTGGGGAACATATTTTGTAAAGCCGACTGTCTAAGTGCAGGTGGTTCTTTTGCTAAATTCCACAAACTTTCATAGAAAAAGAACGAAACTCCCGAAAATCCCCAGTTCCGAGCAACTTCTACTTGTTCCTTCACTTGTGATATGGGAACCGCTTGAGGTTTTACTCCTGTCATAATGCCGATCGCAACCGGAATTCTCTGTCTGGCAACTTCAACTTCAGGACGTTCAATTTCTTCAATAAAGCGATTCAAGTCGTTGCGATAAACTTGTAAAACCAATTCTTCAATAAATCCTTTTTCTCTCCAAGTTTGCCAATCAGCCAAAAAATATTTGTAGGAAAATTCTTGAGGATTGGGAGATACAGAAATTACAACTGTAGGTTTACGCTGTTTAATCGCTTGGTAAATTCGCTGCATATATTGAGTAATTTTATTTGCTCTCCAAGCAATCCATTCAGGGTCTTTAAAATCATCTGGAGGAGATTGTCCGGCGTGTTCTTGTTGATAAAGTGCAACAGTAAATTCGTCGTACCCTAATTCTGATGGGAACCCAAAATGGTCATCAAATTGAATACCATCAACATCATATTTTGTGACAATTTCTAAGATTAAACTTTCAATAAATTTCTGCACTTCTGGGTGAAAAGGATTCATCCAAACTCGTTGGTGTGGCCCTTCAATCCAAATTGAACTACCATCTCGACGTTTCAGAATCCAATCAGGGTAAAGTTTGGCTATTTGAGAATCTGCTGGAGCCATAAAACCAAATTCAAACCAAGGAATTACAGCCATACCTTGTTTATGTCCTTGGGTAATTACTTCTTGCAAAACATCTCTATCTGTACCTAATTTCGGATCGAGATTTTCATCTATTGGTGTGACTAAACGAATGGGACTTCCTACTATTGATGCCGCTACTTTACTGGGATAAAGTGTGTAACCCCAATTCCAAACAGTTGGATATAATGTGTTGAAATTCAGTGATTTTAGACGATTTATTGCATCAGAAAGTTTATTTTTATAGAAAAGAACATCGCTATCAATATTTGTCAGCCAAACGCCTCTAATTTCTGTGGTTCTTTCTAAGGTTTGAGGAGTAGGTTTTCTAATTATTGCTATGGGATTTCGTGGCGTAGTATTTATATTTGCTGGATTTGTCGATGTTTGACTAGTTCTATTTATGTTATTTTGAGAATTCGGTGTGGTAATAGAAACTGCTGCTGGGGATGTGGTTTCAGGCGGGGTTGGTAATCTAGGAGTAGTCGCAGAAGTTGACAATGGAGTAGGTTTAGTTCCTGTTGTTTGTGAGGCAGAATTTGAGACTGAATTAGGTTTAGTTCCTGTTGTTTGTGAGGTAGAATTTGTTGCTGGAGTGGGTTTAGTTCCTGTTACTGTAGTTTGAGGAGTTTGGTTTCTAATTTCGGTTGTGGTTACAGTGGGAGAATTAATTCTAGCAATATATTGTTCAGAAACTACTTGAGAAGTTCCCAATGCTTGACATAAGAAAGTTGCTACTTCTGCACGGGTAACAATTTGATTTGGTTTGAGTTGACGGACATTTGGATAGTTGACGACTAGTAGTTTTTCTGTAGCAGCAGCAATGGCGCTTCGAGAAGTTTTTGGTATTTCTTGTGCGTCATCAAAAACTGCATTTAATGTTTTTTCAACTGGTTGAATAGGTGAATATTTTAAACCACTTACTAAAGATAATAATACTTGTTCTCGCGTCATCTTTCGCAGTGGATTAAAACTTTCGCCTATATAAGCGGAAATAAACCCTGTTTGATAAGCTTTACGAATACTATTAGCTGCCCAATAATTAGAAGGAATATCAGCAAAGCGAATTGCATTTCTAGTTACGGGTTGGTTAGGAAAAGCTTTACTAATTATCGTAGCAAATTCGGCTCGATTGACTGGGGAATTTGGGCGAAAATTCCCATCTTCAGAACTAATAATAATTTGTTTTTGCACTAGCTGTTCGATGCAAGGTTGTGCCCAATGTCCTTGAATATCAGCTAGTTTTGTTTGCGAGTACGATCGGCTTGGCGTTAACATCGCTACTATCATACTCAAGGCTATTAAGAGGGGAAACCATCTGCGCTTTTTAAACATACTGTTAACTCCTATCACACCTCATGGAAAATTTTTATTGCCTACTGTAGAGACGTTTCATGAAATGTCTCTACTCAATATCAAAAGGGTGCTGTTAACCCGAATTTGGTATTACAACCGACTTAAGAGTTGGATAACTCGATCGGTGTAATTGGAAACAATCAGTAGATTAGCATTAAAACGTTTTTAGCAGATAGATAATTTTGATAATTGGTTAAGAAATATTCAATATGTTGACTCTAAGAATCCTTATGATTCTGTTATCTAAAAATATTCAGCTACCCAGCCTAAATTTATAAAGCTTGGTAATTACTGATTTTTTGCCTTTTTTTGGCAAAATATTGTTGATGTTCTTCTGCTGCTAAATAAAATTCTCCAACTGGTTTGATTTCGGTGACAATATCTTTATCATATTTCCCAGAATTTTGCAATTTTTGTTTAGATGCGCCAGCAGCAGTTTCCTGTTCTGAGCTATGAAAAAATATAACAGATCTGTATTGTTCGCCTCGATCGGGCCCTTGTCGATTTAATTGGGTCGGGTCGTGACAATTCCAAAAAATTTCTAATAATTCGTTATAGGTAATTTGTGCCGGGTCATACTCGATTTGTACTGATTCTGCATGACCCGTAATTCTAGCACAAACATCTAAATGGCAAGGGTTAGGAAAATGTCCACCTGTGTAACCAACTGCTGTGGAAATAACGCCTTTAACTTGACGAAAAGTTTCTTCAACTCCCCAAAAACAACCAGCAGCAAAAGTGGCTTTTTCCATGTTTTTCTCTGTTATTTAAAGTAATTATAGAATGTGAGGCCGATCGCTCTTTGTAGGTTGAGGTACAATCTTGTTCGCTTCCAGACAACGCTTAAAGGCGACTTCTGCTTCTGTCGGATTCGGGTTATCGGTAGCTTTTAGTGCTCCTACTACGCGATCGTTTCCCATTTTATCTAATGGTCTGTCTAATTTGGCAGTGTTGCTGTTATTTCCTTGGTCTAAAATATTTCTGCATTCTGCAACAGCGTCAATACGTTTAATCCTAGCTTTAGAAACGTTGGAATCTCCTTGAGTAAGATGAGTCTCTTCGTGAGGAGTATTAACTGCTGCTGTTGCAGTTGGTAAGTTGAACAACCAAATGTTAGTAACTAACAGTCCGATCGCAAATATTTTACAAATTAGCTGCCAACTTTTAGTAACTTTAATCACTTGATATTCCTTGGTTTTTACTTGACGTTTACTCTGACATCTTAATTAATCGGCAATTTTCAGCCATACTCCTTGGGGAGGAATAATTTCTGAGAATTTGGGAACTTCAGAACAGGGTAATAGATCTTATACTAGGGAACGATAAGTGCTAACGCACAGGTTTAGCAAACGCCAATTTACTTAATTAAAACTTTGTGTTACTACCATGAAACATATTACTCATCAATTTACAACAAATTTAACCATTAAATGGCGTATTTTTCCGGTTTTTGTTTTGGCTGCTATCTTATCTTTGGGTGCCAGTTTTACTATCAGTAACTCTGCTGTTGCTTATCCAGAGAATACTAACGAAATTAATCACCAAATGCTTAATTATAGAAGTAGTTTGGTTAGTGAAAATCGATCCGATCGCACTACTAATACTCTACCAGATTCCCTAGCTAATGCTGTGAAAAAAGACTTAGCTAAACGTACTGGAATCGCTCTCGAAAAACTTAGAATTACTAACTATAAACAAGAAACTTGGCCCAATGGTTGTTTAGGAATTTCCCAACCAGATCAAATATGTACTCAAGCATTAGTTCCCGGATGGCGAATTACCTTAACAGATGGTCAAAAAACTTGGGTTTATCGTACTGATAATAGTGGCAGAAATATCCGGTTAGAAAATCCAAATGTTTCCTTGAATTCACCCAAATCATTGCAGTTTATTAAGTAAAGATTCATTAACTAAAGCAACTCAGATTACTACTTGTAACAAAAAAACAGCGTGGTTGGAAAATATACGTGGTATTCTATCTATGGGCATACTCCTCAAGGAATAGTTTGCGAGTTAAGACTTGAGTGTTAGCCCAGCTTTGTTCAAGATTTTAGCATCAATAAGGATACAACATGACAAAGGAAGAACTACTGAAGTTTGTTGAAAATAAAATCAACAATTACGCAAAGCGGATTATCGAAACTAGCGATAAAAGCGATGATTCTGCACTAGGTCAATTAAATGTTTACATGGCATTGCGCCGGATTCTTAAAGGTGAAGAACGTCGTATTCAAGATTTTGGCATGATGGATGCGTTTAATGACGTGCTCAAGGAATTAGGCATTATTGAGAAAGGTAAGTTCTACGATGACTTCTTTAAATAAGAAAGCCGATCGCACTTTGCTATAGTTAGTAGATTAGAAGTAGGACGAAAAGGCTGTGAAACTTTTTTATTCATTCACTTATTATAAGCCTCACGCCCTACTTTTCCATAAGGATGCTATTTCTTAAATCTGTGAGTTCTTGAGTCATAAAAACCTAACCTAACTCTTGGACAAAATCAAACAACAAATGTGCCATTTCTAATTTAGAACATGGGGGAATTTCTACTTGCCTTCCTTGGTAATCTAACAAGATTGCTTGGTTGTGATCGCTGGCAAAACCACTGTTGATTTTATCTATGGGATTAGCGGCGATCGCATCCAGTTTTTTCCGCTTCAACTTCTCCCAAGCAGGTGTTACAATATCCCCAGTTTGCGCCGCAAAACCAACTAACTTTTGATGCGGTTGTTTTAAATTTCCTAATTCGGCAATAATATCGGGGACAAACTCCAAATTCAAAGCAGTAGGAAGAGATTTTTTTGGTAACTTTTCACTGGCATAATGAGCAGGTTTCATATCTGCCACCGCTGCTGACATAATAATTAAATCAGCGCTATAAAAAGAATCTAACATTGCCTTTTGCATTTCAGCGGCGCTAGTCACTCCCACACTTTTTACACCTAATGGAATTTCCCCGTTGATTGGTGCGTGTACTAACGTTACTGATGCGCCTCGATGCAATGCTGCTGTTGCTAAAGCTAATCCCATTTTGCCAGTAGAAGGATTACCAATAAATCGCACCGGATCTAAAAATTCCCTCGTTCCTCCAGCACTAATTAAAACTCGTTTTCCAGTTAAATCTTTTTTGCCTTTAGTATGTAATAAACTGTGAATATGTGCGATAATTTCTGAAGGTTCAGCCATGCGACCAGAACCTACACGATCGCAAGCCAAAACCCCCGCCCCTGGCCCAACACTGTGATATCTTGGATTTGTAAAAATCTCTTGCCAATTGCGCTGCACTGTCAACTGTTCCCACATATCCGTATTCATCGCAGGCGCTAACAAAATTGGACAAGTAGAAGCCAAAACCGTGTTAGTTAATAAATTATCCGCAAAACCATGCGCCAGTTTTGCTAAACTATTCGCACTCAAAGGTGCAATTACGAAAATATCAGCCCATTCACCTAACTCTATATGTAGCGGACGACCATGAATCGGTTGCCAAAAATCTCGATCGGTAAAAGCCGGATTTCGAGAAAGAGTAGCCAGGGTCAAGGGTGTGATAAACTCACAAGCCGCAGCAGTTAAAATAACCTTTACCTCGACCCCAGATTTTGCCAGTGCAGAAACTACTTCGCAGACTTTATAAGCAGCAATTCCACCGCTAATGCCAATCAGAACCTTCGCCATTTTTAGATTGAGGAATTTGGATTTAACTCCAATTTTGAATCTAAAATCCTCGATCGTCAGGCTTCATCATAAGCTTCCATATCCAACAGATGAATGTAAGGTTCAATTAACTCTGGACGCTGAAAAGCGATCGCTCTTAGTAGATGCCAATCATCCAGTCCCTCAAAAACATTAGCATAATCATCCTGCTCCAAACGAGCAGCTAATTCAGCTACATCTACTGAAGTCATAGCAGCTATATCGCGCTTCACAATGCTTGCTGTCATCATCTCTCGGCACCTCCCATCCCAGCGTAGAGTCAATCGATTTTAGATTTGGGATTTTAGACAGGCTACATCACATAAGGATGAGTCACAGAGTTTAAACCTGCTATCTGCAACCTGCAATCTAAAATTGGTCAACTGGTAAAAATACAGTCACTGTTACTATCTTACCCTTACCTCACTATGCGTAAATAATTACTAATTATTTGCAACAAGCCGTAGATACCTTTTGACTCAAGCTTTGGGGCTTTCCAAAGACATCACCTGCAACACAAAACTTCGCATTAAGTTAAGAACTGCTGGTATAACTTCATGCCCCATATTAAACTCTTGATACTGCACCGCTACCCCCAAACTCGTCAATATATCCCTAGCATTTTCAGCAGCAATCACAGGTACAACTGAATCCCTGATCCCATGAACTATCAAGGTTGGCGGAAAAGCTGATGCTTTTTTTTCCTGAGTAACCGGATGCAAATAACCGCTGAGACAGACTAAACCCGCTAAAGGTAAATTTAATCCCACATCCAGCGTCATCGCCCCACCCTGCGAAAATCCACTTAAAATCGTGCGCGACAAAGGAACACCAGTTTCACTCTCCAACCCAGAAAGCCAATCTGTAAGAAGTTGGCGACTCTGTGGTAAGCCCTCACTCTTATTTTGCTCAAAGTCGTACCAAGCCCTTCCCTCTCGTGAATAGGGGTGAGGAAAAGGGGCATTAGGAAAGAGAAACTGATAATCCGGTAAGTTCAAAAAAGGCGCTAAGTCAGCCAAATCTTCTGCATTGGCACCCCAGCCATGTAAAGCGACAATCACCCCAGTCGGCGTTTGTCCGGTTGTTGGTAGAATGGAAATTACTTGAAGGGACAGAAGTTTGCTCCTAATTTCAGACTAACGCTTTTGATTTTAAACCAATAGTTTTCGCTGTATCTTCTACTAAATGCAGATAAAGCATCATTTTATATTTAATGAATTATTTAGGCGATCGCTACCTCTAGTTTCTCGAAGAATATTAAATCAATCTTAAGAACACAATTACGTAAATATACATAAATCCTAGTTTTATGAAGATTCAGTGAAGTTTCTTAAGGGAATGTATCTTTCATAATATTATTTTGTAGAATTAACCGTATAAATACTACTACCCAGCCAGCAAACCAAATTTCTTTGACTGGAATTATACGGACTTAACTAGTTAAGATTACCGTTCAGATTGAAGTGGTAAATCTACCGATTATTGCTGATACAAAATTATGTGACAGCAATCAATCTCGATAATTTGCTTATCGGAATTTAGAAACAATTAAAAACATTTTCCTGATACTCGTCAATTTATTTGGGTGGGCTTTTGTATCTATTTCTAATATTCTTGTTTAAATCGATCGTTCCCTGTTGTTGTCAATGGAGTTAAGTGGATGCAAGTACCACAAATCGAATTAATTCCCTTACGTGCTGCTATTTGTTCGGATGTGCCATCAGATTTAGATGTTCTGATTAGAATTATCCCGCCCCCACCTGAAAAAGACTTACAAAGACCACCTTTAAACTTATGCTTAGTGATCGATCGCTCTAGTTCCATGAAAGGGAGAAAAATCGATTACGTGAAAAAAGCGGCTTGTTATGCAGTACAGCAACTTTTAATTACCGATCGCGTCAGTGTAGTAGTATTCGATCGGGCAGTTTGTACCCTAGTAGATAGTACATTTGCCGTCGATAAAACTAATATTATTCATGAAATTCAACAAATTGAACCGGGATATGGAACTGCCCTACACGCAGCTTGGCAAGCGGGAGCAATCCAAGTTATTAAACATCTTAATTCTCATCATTTAAATCGAGTTATTTTACTTTCCGATGGCTTTAGTAGCATCGGTGAAAAAAATCCTTATGTCATTGCCACAGATGTTTATGGTTTAGCCCAACATGGCGTAAGTACCACCACTATGGGTGTCGGTAATCATTATGATGAAGACTTACTCACCTCAATGGGAAAACGTGGAAATGGTGGATACTATTACATTCAATCTCCTGAAAAATTACCCCTAATTTTTCGCACAGAATTACAAGATTTAATGGCAACAGTAGGGCATACAGTTAGTTTAGCAATTGACCCTCAAGGAGCCGTTGAAATTGAAGACGTACTTAACGATTTAGAAACAGATCAAAGAGGCAGATTTCAGTTACCAAATTTAATCATGGGTAATCCAATGGAAGTGGTGGTAAAATTGCAAGTGCCACCAATACCACAAATTACAGACCTGTGCTATTTTCGCTTAAATTGGAAGAATCCCAAGCAAGAAGAATTGCAAAAAGTTTGGACAAGTCTACGCTTACCAGTGATTAATTCCGCATCAATAAGCGAATTTCCCCCGAGTTTAGAAGTCCAACAAAGAATGTTATTAATGATGGTAGCTAGGGCGAAAAAAGAAGCTGTACACCATCTCGATCGCGGCGACTACGAAATGGCAAGTAAATTACTTAGAAATGCCAGATTACAAGTACTCAACGCCCCTCAATCACCATTACTAGATAAAGAAGCTCAAGCATTAGCCAACTTAGATGCAGACTTACAAGCAAGACAATTACTAAAATTACGCAAACAAGCAAGCGTAGAAACTTATGACATTACCTTAACAAATCCCCGCATCTTAGACGACATTATCTAAATATTTAATAAATTAATAATTTTCTCATTCCCGGATATCAGGTAAGATTACTAATGGTCAATCAGCGATAGGAAATTGTTAAAGTCATGGCGCGTCTAGCACTGCTGAGTACCTCTGATAAAACCGGATTAGTAGACTTTGCTCGAATTCTAGTCGAAGAATTTCAATTTGATTTGATCGGCAGTGGTGGAACCGCTGTAACTTTGAAAGAAGCAGGTTTACCAGTCACAAAAGTTTCTGAATACACAGGTTTTCCCGAAATTTTAGGAGGAAGAGTAAAAACTCTCCATCCCCGAATTCATGGGGGAATTTTAGCCAGAAAAGATTTACCAGAAGATATTAAAGATTTAGAAACTCACCAAATTCGCCCCATAGATTTAGTAGTAGTTAACCTTTATCCCTTTGAAAAAACTGTTGCCAACCCTAATGTAACTTTAGCAGAAGCTGTCGAACAAATCGATATTGGTGGCCCTGCTATGATCCGCGCTGCTGCGAAAAATTTTGCTCATTTAACAGTTTTATGCAATCCCGATCGATATAACAATTACGTAGAAGAACTAAGGCAAAATGGAGAACCAAGTTTTGCCTTTCGTCAAGCTTGTGCGTTAGCAGCATTTAGACATACTTCTACTTACGATTTAGCAATTTCTAATTATTTAGCAACTGATGATTCATTTTTCCATATTTCGGGAACGCAGTTACAACCCCTGCGTTACGGAGAAAATCCTCACCAACCTGCTGCATGGTATCAAACAGGAACCGTTGCTACTGGTTGGACATCTGCTACTAAATTACAAGGCAAAGAATTAAGTTACAATAATTTAGTAGATTTAGAAGCGGCGAGAAGAATTATTGCCGAATTTGACGACACTCCTGCTGCGGCAATTTTAAAACACACTAATCCTTGTGGTGTTGCTTTAGGTAATAGTTTGGTTGAAGCTTATGAAAAGGCTTTTAATGCCGATTCGGTTTCTGCTTTTGGGGGAATTGTAGCTTTAAATAGACCTATTGATGCAGCTACAGCTAAAGCTTTGACCAAAACATTTTTAGAATGTATTGTTGCGCCAAGTTGTGAACCAGAAGCAGAGGAAATATTAGTAGCAAAATCGAACTTACGAGTGTTAACTTTAGCAGATTTAAAAAATGGGTCAAAACAAACAGTCAAGGTAATTGCTGGTGGTTTGTTGGTACAAAATTCTGATGATGTTGAAGAAAATATTAGTGAATGGAAAGTGGTGACAGAAAATCAACCAACTCCAGAAGAATTAGCAGAATTATTGTTTGCTTGGAAGGTTTGTAAGCACGTCAAATCTAATGCTATTGTTGTGACCAAAGACAAGGCTACTCTTGGTGTTGGCGCTGGTCAAATGAATCGTGTGGGTTCGGTTAAGATTGCTTTAGAACAAGCTGGAGAAAAAGCCCAAAATGCTTTTTTAGCTAGTGATGGTTTCTTCCCCTTTGATGATTCTATAAGAACCGCTGCTGCTGCGGGAATTAAGGCGATCGTTCAACCAGGCGGTAGTCTGCGTGATAAAGATGCGATCGCAGCTGCCAATGAATTAGGTATAGTCATGGTATTGACAGGCATCCGTCATTTCTTACATTAGGCTCAGATTTATTGATTTACATGACGATCGGGATTAATTAAGAAAAGCTGGTAAATCTGTACATCCCGATCGAATTTTCCCTTTTTACTTTGCAGATGTGATTGAGAAAGTTTTCTATGGAATTTTATCTAGAAGCGATCGCAAATCAAAAAGTCAAAGTTAATATTCTCCTGAATGGAGGACATAACTACACTATTTGGCTTAATACAAATTCGGCAATTTTACATAGTCTTTTAGCTGTAATTAGCGGTAAACCTCAACAGCAAACAAATGTAGCTACCCAATGGTTTCATATACCTTTAGAAAATGGTCAAGCTGCTTTATCTTTTCCCCAAAGTTCCCTGGTTGGCGTAGTAACTGAACCCCCATTACTGTTACAAAAACCTGATACAGAGGATCTGCAAGGAACAAACATTTTAACTTCTCCCTTCATTCAAATTGACGACTTTTTAAGTGAAGCAGAGAAGACACAATTAATTAATTACAGTTTAGAAAAAGAATCAGTTTTTGTAGATACCGCCCCTTTAACTAACACCTCCTATCATCCAGATCATCGCAAATCTTGGGTTTTATACCAATTTCCTGAAATTTCTGAAATCTTTTTACAACGGCTAAGAAAAGCCATGCCTTTTGTCATGAGTAAATTGGGAATGGAATTATTTCCCATTTCCCAAATAGAAGTACAATTAACAGCCCACAATGATAATAATTACTTCCGATTACATAACGATAATGGAACTCCCGAAACTGCCACAAGAGAATTAACTTATTCCTACTATTTTTACCGAGAACCTAAACCTTTTTCTGGTGGACAGCTAATAATTTACGATCGCAAAACCCTCAACTCCACCTGGTATCCAAGCGAAAGCTATCACACCATAGAACCACGCAACAACAGCATAGTATTTTTCCCCAGCCAATGCTATCACGAAGTTTTGCCAGTAACTTGCGTTTCTAAAGCATTTGCTGACAGTAGATTTACTATCAACGGTTGGGTACGTCGGTTTTAGGGAACTGGGACAGTTTTGAGTTTTGAGTTTTGAGTTTTGAATTAAGAAGAGTTGGAGAGTTTTAAGTTTTAAATTCTCCCCTGCTCCCCTGCTCCCCTGCCCCTCTGCTACTCCTGGGCTCCAGCTGCTTCGAGTAACTCGACGATCGCATAATCACCTATAGATTTGGCGATCGCTAAAGCTGTCATTCCATCTTTTTTCACATTCACATTAGCACCAGCAGAAATTAACAATTTCAACATATCACTACTACTAATTTCTACTGCCTTAATTAGCCCAGTTTTCCCATCTTCCGTAGCCAAATTAATATCTGCACCACCAGCTAATAAAATTTCCACCATCCTGGCATTACCGTTAGATACTGCCAAAGTTAAAGCAGTTTCATCAAAATTAGTAGCATTACAATCAGCGCCAAACTTTTGCAAAATAGCGACAATTTGCTCGTGATTATGTAAAACTGCTAACAGTAGAGGTGTATCCCCAAGCTGATTTTTTGCTTGAAAATCTGCCCCCCTTTCCAACAGAACTTCTACCACAGCCAGATTCCCCTCCACCACAGCTAAATGCAAAGCTGTTTCCCGATCGGAATCCTGAGCATTGATATCAGCACCTTTATCCAATAAACTTTTAACAATCTCAGTATGACCACCAGCTGCTGCCGAAATTAATCCTGTCCATCCATCGGGATTTTTCGCATTCACATCCGCACCAGCTGCTAACAACGCTTGAATTACTCCCAAATGACCTCGATCGGCAGCTAAAGTTAAAGCAGTTTCCCCCCCACTAGTTTGATTCACATCCGCACCAGCCGCCAATAAAGCCCCTACCACATCCGTAAAACCACTATTAGCCGCTAGAGTCAGCGCCGTATCCTCATCCCTATCTTTAACATTAACTTCCGCACCAGCCGCCAACAAAAGCTGCACTACTTCCGTGTTTCCTCTGAAAGCCGCTGCCATCAATGCGGTGCTTCCCTCATCATTTTTGGCGTTGACATCAGCACCATCAGCGATTAAAGCCTTGGCTATATCCACTTGGTTGCTAGTAGCAGCCAACATTAAAGCCGTCGCACCATTGAGTTTTTTTGGCTTGTTAGCATTAGCCCCTGCTTCTAACAGAAGTGTGACTATTTCTATATAGCCATTTCGAGCCGCAAACATTAAAGGAGTAGTGCCATCTTTATCGCTAGAATTAAGATTCGCACCCTGAGCAAGTAAAGCTTTTACTCCATTAATGTCACCAGTTTGTGCTGCCCGTCTTAATAAAACATCTTTATCTTTAGTGGAGATCATGCCTGTCCCTCGTTCCATTCCACTCACTGACAACTTAGCGTTAAATCTCAAATTTGAGAAGACAGTACCCCCGACATTATGCCAATTGTGCAGCTATATTATGCAAATAAAGCGATCGGTTACAAAAGAAACATCGGAGATAATCTTAACTATACAAAGAACCGGAACAATTATGCTAAGTTTTATAAAGTTCCTCCCATTGTTAAGAGTCTATGAGCTTGGAAATACCTACCTCTGTGAAAGTTTGGAGCCAATTCATTCACCCCACTTTAATGTGGATTCTATTTGCCTTATCCCTGTATGCCTTATATCTGGGCGTTTTAGTTCGACGTACCAGAAGTGCAGAAGGGGAAGCTAAGAAAGAGCTAATCAAGGGTAAGTTTAACATCAAACATTACCAAGTAGGCTCTCTACTTTTGGCGGTCATGGTAATTGGCACCCTGGTTGGTATGGGTGTTACATATATCAATAATGGCAAATTGTTTGTTGGCCCTCATTTGTTGGTAGGGTTAGGCATGACCGGATTAATTGCTACTTCAGCTGCACTTTCTCCTTTCATGCAAAAAGGGCAAAATTGGGCTCGCTACAGCCACATTTTTTTGAATATTACACTTCTGGTTTTGTTTGGTTGGCAGGCAATTACAGGGGTTGATATCGTGCAAAGAATCATCAGCAAAATGTAAGCAAAAAAAAGAGGGAATTTCAGAGTTAAAATTCCTAGTTTAAATTTAATCTGAAATTCCCCATTAGTGCCTTTTAGATTTTTGGGGTAATATTAGCCCTAAGCTTTTATGAAAATCTTCTTGGACTTTTTGCGTTAAGCGGCGATTTACTTGCCGGACTATTTGGGCTAATAAGCGATCGCCCGTACTTTGAATTAAAGATTTAGGTAACCGATGAATAAATCTGGGAAATTTTATAAAAACAGCTAAATCAAGTTGCCATTCTATCTGGGTAATTGTACTTGGTAAATTTTTAGGTGACTCCGTATTTCCCTCAAGTGAATCTGCCTTTACCTCAAGCAATTTCATCTCCGCATTGAAATCTACATCATACCCAGGAGCCACATAACCGGGAATAGGAATTGTGCGGATACGGTAAATACTAGCCTCCGGTGGTAATAGGTGCAAACCAATTTTTGGCTCTACTTCATAACCAAAAGAACCAAATTTTCCTATTACTAAAGCATAGCCATTTTCCCCTAAAGGCTCAGCTTTCATCGGTTGAGCGCAACGTCGAAACCATTCATGATGAGCATTTAGATACTCAGCAACTACTTCCGGCGGCGCGTACATTTCCATACAATCTTCAAAATAGCCATGAAAGCGAAATGGCTCTAGTTCTTCAGCAGCTTGTGCGCTTGGCTCTTCTGCTTCCGAAAAATTTTGCCGAAAATCTAAAAACGTCTCAGATAGTTCTCTAGATTGATACTCGCTGTATTGTGATTGCATAGATGCTATCCTAAATTGTTTATTGGTTATCTATTTTCAGGATGCCCATTTACAGGAAAAAAAGTTACATCTAAGTTTTGAATTTTAACCTAGAAAATTTATAACTGTTAAGTTTTAATTTTACAAACATCATCCTTTGTCCTGGGAACTCCTCCTACAGTAATAAATACTCCTATAGGGAGAAAACAGTTGCATATAACTTTCCTATCCTGGTAGAATCAGCACGCTGATTATCTCTGAGAGACTCCTATCTCTAATTTAGGGTTAGGTAACTCAAAAAAGTCTCCTAGTAAAAAAGATGCTAATCAATATAGCTTGAAGCATGAAAGCATTTGTAGCAGGGGCAACAGGTGAAACTGGTAGCCGGATTGTCCAAGAATTGGTGAAGCGGCAAATTCCTGTTCGCGCTTTAGTGCGGGATTTGGAAAAAGCCAAAGGATTGTTGCCAGATCGAGTAGAGTTAGTAGTTGGGGATGTACTACAACCTGAGAGTTTAGCTCAGGCGATCGGAGATAGTACAGTTCTGCTTTGCGCTACTGGCGCTAGTCCCAGTTTTGACCCCACAGGCCCTTACAAAGTAGACTATGAAGGTACCAAAAACTTAGTTGATGTTGCTAAAGCTAATAACATTCAACAGTTTGTTTTGGTTACATCCCTTTGTGTATCAAAGTTTTTTCATCCACTAAATTTGTTTTGGTTAATTTTAGTGTGGAAAAAACAAGCTGAAGAATATCTCCAAAATAGTGGTCTGACCTATACAATAGTTCGGCCTGGTGGTCTGACGAATGAGGAAAATCCCCAGCAAGTTGTGATGTCTGTCGCTGACAGTTTGTTTGAAGGTAGGATATCTAGAACTAAAGTAGCGCAGACTTGCGTTGAGGCATTATTTCAACCAGCAGCGGCGAATAAAATAGTTGAAGTTGTTGCTGGGCCTCAAGCGGCAGAAAAAAGTTGGGAGGAACTGTTTGCCAGCGTGACATGATCTCGCATGATGGAAACAGGGTTTTATTGAGTTGAGGAGTGGGGATTTTGGCTCGAAAATTGGCTCGCAAGCATTCTGCAAGAGGCAAAAAAAAGTCAGATTTCGCTCTCCAGTGGGTAACAGTTGCGAGTTCAATGGCAGCTGTGGCTCTCATCTTCTGGCTAATTAGTTGCCAAGCTATCCAAAGGTCAACAGGTTATTTTTATTGGCAACAAGGTCAAAAAGAGCTTTCCGAACCAAGATCTGCCGCAGATTTACTCCGGGATACACTTTTTGCTAATACTGCGACTAGTCCAGCAGATGTAATCGTTCCACCGTTAACGATGACTGGTGGCGATCCTTATATTCGCGCTTTGATGCGAACTATTTCGGCAAGTGAGTCTAATCAACCAAATCCTTACGCAGTACTTTATGGTGGTCAGCAGGTACAGGACTTGAGCCATCATCCGCAGTTATGTGTAACTATTGCCACCGGACCGAATCGGGGGAAATGTAGTACAGCAGCTGGACGGTATCAAATATTATACAAGACTTGGGTAGAAAAAGCGGAACGGTATCATCCTAAGCCGTCGCCTTTTTTATTTTGGACTGCGTATAGTTTTGAACCAGAATATCAAGATGCGATCGTCTATGCTTGGTTGAGCGATCGCCAAGCTTGGGGAGTCGATATTGCTAATCTCTTACGCCAAGGAAAAATTGAAGAAGTATTACGTCTACTTTCTGGGACTTGGACGAGTTTGGGATACGGTATTGAAGATAACTCTATGTCGCAATATTTACCAGAAATTTATCAGCGAATGCTTAAGGAAGAGTTGCAGATAGCTAGTCAAAATTAATATGCGAAAAAACCCCAGTTTTTCAGGCTGGGGTTAGAATTATCAGGGTGCATCTAGTATTGTTTCTACCAATAAAGCTTGCCCAAATCCGGGAGAAACCGCAAAATTTGGGAGAATAAATTTGTATCTAAGGTAAAAACCGATCTAAAGCTGCTTTCAACTCTTCTATTTCGGCTTCGATATTACCCTCTTTTGCCGCCCGACCTATACAATCAGTCAAATGTTCATCTAAAATCATTCGCGCTACTCGATCGAGAGCACCTCTAACAGCGGCGATCTGTACCAGTACATCAGGGCAGGAACGGCTTTCTTGTACCATTGATTTAATGCCGCGAATGTGTCCTTCGATGCGAGATAGGCGATTAACTATCCTTCGCAGGGATTCTTCTGAATGTACGTGATGATGACCTGTGCTGCTATGTGGTAAGTCATCATGATGGGAATGATGAGTGTGGATATGGTCTACACTATCGGGTGTGGGCGCTTTTTTCAAAGTTTTAGCACTATCAATCAAATCTGGTTCTTCCTCTGTCTCAAAGTCAGGAAAAATTTCGTCTTTAGATCCAATCATTATTTACAGACTATCAATATTGACGATCCTAGCTTAGTTGACCACAAATCTACTTTACTAAATCTCCTTGCTTTCTTTACAAGTTAATCAATTAAAATCTAAACGGTAATATCACGAGGGTGGCAAATCATTATGACAGATATAGAGATTCAGACAAAGTATGTAAAAATTCCAGGTAGCGGTCTGGAAATAGATGCTTACTTAGCTGAACCTACGGGTCAGTTGTCTTTTCCGGGGATAATAGTAATTCAAGAAATTTTCGGGGTGAATGCTCACATTCGCGAGGTAACTGAACGCATTGCTAAGGAAGGTTATGTAGCGATCGCACCCGCTATTTACCAACGTCAAGCACCTGGATATGAAGCTGGTTATACTCCTGAAGATATAGAAGAGGGAAGAAAATATAAAGCGCAAACCAAAGCTGATGAATTACTTGGCGATATTCAAGCCACAATTGATTATCTCAAGAATCTTCTTGAAGTTAAAACTGATGGTTTTGGTTGCATTGGTTTTTGTTTTGGCGGTCATGTTGCTTATTTAGCTGCAACTTTACCTGATATTAAAGCTACTGCTTCTTTCTATGGTGCAGGTATTACCACTATGACTCCTGGTGGTGGCAATCCAACTATTACTCGGACTAAAGATATTAAAGGGACAATTTATGCCTTTTTTGGCATGGCTGATGCTAGTATTCCGTCAGAACAGGTTAACCAGATTGAATCCGAGTTAACAAATAATCACATTCATCATCGTGTCTTTCGCTACGATGGAGCAGATCATGGTTTCTTCTGTGACCATCGTAGTAGTTATAATGCAGAAGCGGCTGAAGCAGCTTGGCAACAAGTTAAACAATTGTTTCAAATGAATCTCGTAGTCGAGAATTAATGTTACTGAGAATGTGGTAAACCCTTTTATAGCGTTTGCCACTATTAAATTATGCTGAGTTTATCAGCCAAATCAACAGTTGTTAGTGGTATTTATATAGTGATGCCGCTGGCACGATAACAACAAACTAATTTAGATTGCAAGATGACATCCAATTCGACTCCTTCTCCAGCAGAAAATCTATCCTTTTCTAGAGATGATTTTGCCAAAGCTCTAGAAGCGCAAAATTACGGATTTGAGAAGGGACAAATAGTACGCGGTAGAGTCCACGAGTATAGTAGTGATGGAGCATTTATAGATATAGGAGGTAAATCTCCAGCTTTTTTACCTATTAGAGAAGCTTCGCTGCAAGGGATTACAGATTTATCTGTGTTATTACCTTTGCAGTCAGAAAGGGAATTTTTAATTATTCGGGAACAAGACGCGGAAGGACAAGTCACTGTTTCTGTGAAGCAGTTAGAAATTAAAGAAAAGTGGGATAGACTCAATGAGTTGCAAGATAGCGCTCAGTCAGTTCAAGTAAGAGTTAGTGGTGTGAATAAGGGTGGGGTAACTGTAGATGTGGAAGGGTTGCGGGGATTCATTCCTCGATCGCATTTGATCGATCGCAATAATCTAGAAGATTTAATCGGTCAAGCTCTTAGCGCTACTTTTATCGAGATAGATCAAAGTCGTGGTAAACTCGTACTTTCCCAACGTTTAGCTAGTCAGTCTGCTCGATTTAGCGAAATAGAATTGGCTCAATTAGTAGAAGGAACAATTTCTAGTATTAAACCCTTTGGTTTATTTGTAGATTTAGGCGGTACTAGTGGTTTACTTCATATTAAACAAATTAGCCAAAACTACATTGAATCCTTAACCAATTTATTCCAAATAGGTCAGCCAATTAAAGCAATGGTTGTAAATTTGGATGAAGGAAAAAGCCGGATTTCTCTTTCTACCAAAGTTCTAGAAAACTATCCCGGAGAAATGTTAGAAAATATGGCTGAGGTAATGGATTCAGCGGAATCTCGTGCCCAAAGAGCTAGGAAAAATTTATTAGGTGGTTAAGCTAACGGTTGATTGGTTTATACTTGAGTTTTGCAGGGCGATCGTCATTTAATAAACCAGTTTTTTTCCTTTGACCAACAGCTACGAGCCAGGAATCAAAAATCCTGGCAAATTACTCATTCTATCAGGGAGAGTCTCAACCATTAATTCAGCAATAATGAACTAAATCTTAATTTTTCCAAGTGATTATTAAAATTCTTGCCCAATCAAACCAATTTTTGAAAATTTGATATAACATCATAACTTGGTTATACTAATTCGCTTGATTCTTAAAAGGAAAAATTTCCCTGTCATAACCCCTCAATTTTCGGAAGATTCTCACCGCGAATTGGTATTTATCCACTGCGATTTGAGTGAATCTCATCACCAAAGCGCAAAATATTTCCTGCCTAAATTTAGGTGTTACTAAATTAACGGCAATGGAAAAGTTATATTGCAGTATCAAACAAACATTGAATTAGATTGGAAAAGGTAGAGCAATCATGGCTGATACTCGTTTAAGACTAGAAGATATTTTCGATTACAATTACTATATCCAGCAAAATCCAGACTTAGCAGGGTTAAACGAACAACAAGCATTACAACATTTACGACTATACGGCTTACAAGAAGGTAGAAGGTTCTCGCAATTTTTTGATTTAGCCTTTTTTGAAACCAATAATCCCACTTTAGAAAACTCCAATAATCGTATAGCGTTACAAAACTTTTTCGATATAGGGCTTCCCGCAGGAGTACAATTTTCGCCTATTTTCGATCTCAATTACTATCGCCGTGCTAACCCAGATTTAGCAAGCTTAGATAACAACCAATTATTTAAGCATTTTCTTACTGCTGGATTAAATGAAGGACGGAACTTTAACCAGTTAATTGATATCAATTATTATCGGACAGCTAACCCAGATTTAGCGGGTTTAAGTAATCGAGAATTGTTCACTCAATTTATTAACGGGGGGTTAAATGAAGGTAGACCTTCTTTGCCATTATTTGATGTCAATTTTTATCGGGCTACTAATCCAGATTTGTCCAGAAATCCATCACCTCTATTCGCAGATGGAGTAGTCACAAATGCTGAACTAATTAATCACTTTTTGACTAATGGTTTAAATGAAAAGCGAATATTCGGCCCGTATTTTAATGTTAATACTTACCTAGATAGTAATCCAGACTTAGTTGCAGCTGGTTTAACTACTGGGCGACAAGCTTACGATCATTTTAGAAGTGCCGGAGTTAACGAAGGCAGACGCTTTTCTCAATTTATTGATATAAGTTATTATTTGGGGAATAACCCGGATTTACGGGCTGCTGGGTTGACACCTGGACAAGCATTCAATCACTTTTTAAACTTTGGTATTAATGAAGGTCGTCGTGCATCGGTGTTATACGATCCGGTATATTATTTAGCAAATAACCCGGATTTAGCTGCCCAACAAATCTCTTATAAAGATGCTTTTGTGCAGTTCCAACGCGAGGGATTTGATCAAGCACGATCGGCCTCTGTATGGTTCGATCCAGATGCGATCGTTCCCTTACTAAACGTGAGACTAACTGAAACAGAACAAACACAAGGAATACTCATAAATGATTGGTTAGCAAGAGCAGACAAATGGCAAGATATCCGTGCTGGAGGCACAATAACTTATAGCTTTGTCACCTCAGCCAGCGGACGTTTGTATGAAGGCCCAGAATCTGGAGTTAGCGAAGTAACACCGGAAGTTAAAAATAACGTTCGCAATATTATGCGGACTCTTTCACAATATATCCCGCTTAATTTTGTCGAGGTTCCTGATAGACCGCCTAACGTTGGTAGAATCCGAATCATGTTTTCTAACGGGCCAGCAGGTTTATCTCGTGATGGAAATGTTTATGCCTATGCCTACTTACCTTCCGACGCACCTGGAACAGGTCTTGCAGGAGATATACATTTAAATCCCGATCGTGGTTTAGTCGATTTTAGCGCTGGCCCAGGCAGTTTTGCTTACAATGCCCTAGTCCACGAAATAGGTCATGCTTTAGGTTTGAAACATCCTTTCCAAGACGATCCAGAGGAAAATCCCTTCACTTATACACTTCCTCAAGGAAAAGATAACAATACAAATACTGTAATGACCTATAACTTTTTTCCTACTAACTATAACGGTTCTTACAGTATTACACCAATGGCTTATGATGTTCGGGCTTTACAGTATTTGTATGGCACGACTAATTACAACCAAGGCGACACAGTTTATACCTTTGATATCAACAACTTTATTGGGCCAAATCAAAGTAATGGTAGAAACAGTTTCAAACAAACAATTTGGGACAGTGGTGGTACTGATACCCTCAACTTTGCCGCTTTACCAGCAATTACAGGTGGCTATTATTTCAACATCAATGAAGGGGGACAAAATACAACTCAATTAGCCCTTAATGGCTCTGTTTACACCATTGCTAATCCCAATAGCACTACTGAGAATCCTCAACCACCTATTCCAGTACTTACTGACAGTTTCGGCACCACAATTGCTTTTGGAACACTAATTGAAAACCTCATTGGTTCGCAGGGGGATGATGAAATTTTAGGCAATGATTTGGGTAATAATATTAATGGTGGGTCTGGTAATGATAGTATCACTGGTGGTCGCGGAACAGATATTTTGACTGGTGGTGACGGCAGCGATATATTCATTTTCGCTTTAGGAGATGGCAGTAAAAATCTCGCAGCAGCAAACGTAATCACTGACTTCCAACCGGGTGTAGATAAGATTGGTTTAAGCTTAGGTTTACCATCATCATCAATTGCTATTACTCAAGGAACAGGTGCAAATGCTGTTAACACTTTAATCTCCGTTCCTAGCACAGGCGAGTACTTAGCAATTTTGAGAAATCTTCCTGCATCTTCAGTAAGCTTTGCTGATTTAATTCCTGTCTAAGAGTGAAAACTCTGGGTGCGTCTCATCCTTTATTGCTATATTTTTTGGCTGAAAAAATCAACAGCTTACTTGTTCTTTCGCTTTCTACTCATTCACTATTTACCTAAAGGAATCAAAATATGGCTACCGCAAATTTGCCATTAAGCTTAACAGACTTATACGACGAGAATTTCTATCGCGCAAGATACTCAGATTTAACTACCTTAAGCAGCAGAGAATTGTATCAACATTTCTTAACTGTTGGACTTACAGAAGGGCGAAATTTTTCACCCTACTTTGATGTCGATTTTTACAAGCTTAGTAATCCATCTTTAGCCAATCTTAGCAATAGGCAATTAGTTGATGATTTTCTAAATCGGGGAATTGACGCAGGTTTGAAATTTTCTCCCTACTTTGATTTAGACGTTTATCGCGCCAGCAATCCAGATTTAGCTCAATTAAGTAACAGAGAATTATTAGTACATTTTCGTGATTCCGGCGCAAATGAAGGTCGTAAATCCACCCTAATTTTTGACTCCGATTTTTATCGCTATGCTAACCCCGACTTAGCACAACTAAGTAACAAACAAGCATTTTTTCACGTTCAAACTACAGGAATTGAACAAAGTCGAGAATTTTCTCCTTTCTTTGATATCACTTTCTTTCGCGCCGCTAATTCCGACCTTGCCAACTCCCTAAACAACAGGCAATTACTCGAACAATTTTTGATTAACGGACTACCCCAAGGTCGCAGATTTTCACCTTTTGTCGATCTAACTTACTACAAAAGCAACAATTCTGACTTAGCAAATCTCAACAACACTCAGTTACTTACTAACTTAGAAAATGTTGGGATTTTCCAAGGACGACCTTTTTCTTCTTTGGTTGATTTGAACTTTTACCGCGCCAGCAACCCAGATTTAGCAACGCTGAATAACAAACAATTACTTGAACATTTGGAAACTTTTGGGTTAAATGAAGGTCGTCGCTTTTCATCAGTTGTTGACTTAAACTCCTATCGGAATACTAACTCCAGATTTCAAACTCTCAGCAACAGAGATTTGTTTGAAAACTTCCAACTTTCTGGGTTGTCTAGCGGAGTAGCTTTATCCAATTTATTGGATTTGAAGTTTTACAAAAAAGCTAACCCCGATTTAGCATCGTTAACGGACGCAGAATTAATCCAACATTTCCAAAATGCTGGTTTACAAGAAGGACGCAAATTTTCACCTTACTTCGATGCCAGTTTCTATGTGAATAATAACCCAGACTTACTTGCAGCTGGATTTAGAAGCAACGAAAGCCGATCGATCGAACATTTCCTCAGATTTGGGTTGGCAGAAAATCGTCCTTTTTCTCAATTTTTTGACCTGAATTATTACAGGAATAACAATTACGATCTGCGAAATTTAACACCTGCACAAGCATTTCGGCATTTTATCGATTATGGAATAAAAGAAGGTCGCCGTCCTTCTGTAATGTTCGATCCAGGTTATTATATCGCTAATAACCCTGATTTAGCTGCTAGAAATCTGACCTTTGAAGAAGGCTTTCAGGATTTCCAAACCACTGGTTTTAATTTAGCACGTCCAGCATCAATTGTATTTCAACCAAACGCCATTGCGCCTTTAGTTGCTACAAGATTTAGAGGTGTTGCAGATGACTGGGGTTTACCTCAATGGCTTTTAAATGCAGCTAAATGGCAAAACATTCCTACTAGGGGAACTCTCACCTACAGCTTTGTTTCTACCCCTAACGCCTTTTTATATGAAGGTCTTGAAAGAGGTGTCAGTGAAGTAACTCCTGCAATTAAAGCTTTAGTTCGAGAAGTGATGAAAGAGTACGGGAAAGTCATGGGCATTAAGTTGGAGGAAGTTCCTGACAGACCACCTAATGCAGGTCGAATCAGAATTATGTTTTCTGAAGGATCGCCTAACCCGCAAATAGTAACACTTAATGGTATTAATTCTTATGGCTATGCCTATGCACCTACAGATTTTGCTGGTTCAGGTTTACCTGGTGACGTACATTTGAATCCGCAAAAAGTACGTGAATTTGAAGCGGCAGCTAATTTATTTCCAGATACTCCAGACATTCCAGGCGATCCTTTTATTATCAATCTAGACACTCCTGTTCAAGCTAATGAAGCTTACGAAGCCCTATTTTTTCTAATGGGTGCTGCTTTGGGTTTGGAACAGCCACAACGACAAAAGGATATTACTACAATAGATACCGATTTTGAGCCAACCCTTCCGCTGGCAAGAGATAACAACACAAATACTGTAATGACTGGTAACTTTACAGATAACTACAGTGGTGGGTCATTTGCAGTTACACCGATGCCAGATGACATTCGGGCATTACAGTATCTTTATGGAGCTAGTGATTGGAATAGTGGAAATACAATTTATAGGGTTAGTAACCAAGGTCTTCCACAAAAAAGGACTATTTGGGATGCAGGTGGTATTGATACCTTGGACTTTTCTGGATGGATTCCCTTTTTCCCCACAGAAAATTTTCGGATTCGCAACTTAGACTATTACTTTGATATGAATGAAGGAGGACAGAATACAGCGCAATCTGCCTTACCACGAGCAAATCCTCCTAACTATATTTCTCCTACTCCTACGGGAGCAACTTATTCTTTACCTAATCCTGATAGCACCGAAGAAGAGCCTCTTCCTCCAATTGTTTACAGAACTACTGCTTACACTATCAGCATTGCTTTTGGAACTAAAATTGAAAACTTAGTTGGTTCTCAAGGTAATGATGAAATTTTTGGTAATGAATTGGCTAATAATATTAATGGTGGGCCAGGAAATGACAGAATTGCAGGTGCTAGAGGAGCAGATTTACTAACTGGTGGTTCAGGTGCAGATACTTTTGTATTTGCTCGTTTAGATGGTGGAGAAAATGTTGCTACAGCTGATGTAGTTGCTGATTTTAATATAGCTGAAGATAAGATTGCTTTAGCTTTAGTTCCTGTGTTGGATCTTAATCCACCAGAACCGCTTGATTCTTTTGCTACACCGCTTCAAGTTGTTATTAATCCAAGCAATCCTAATTCCAGATTTGTCCAAATTAATGGGCAAACTTTAGCTATATTGACTCAAGGTACAGGTGCTAACGCAAATGATACTATTCTCCAACTTTCTGGTAGTAATGAGTTCTTGGCTGTGATTAAGAATACACCTGTGGGAGCTTTGAATAATGCTGGATTCCAATTGGAAGTAAACCTAACAGTTCCGGGGTTTTAGTTGTTACTGTAGGGTGTAGAAAAAACTGATCTACAAGTAAAATCTGTTTGTGATTTCAGGTTTTTTTATTTGTTTTTAACCCGCCATAAAATTAATTTTCCTGGCGGGTTTTTGATGTTCAATGGAATATTACGGGTAAGTTTTCTATGGCTTTTTTGATTTTCTGTACTTGTTTGGGTGCGCCCATTTTTTCATAAATTTGTATGGCGGCTTGGAAGTTGCTGTTACTTTTTTCTATTTCACCGATTTTTTGGTAGGTTCGTGCTAATTCGTAGTAAGCGTCGGCTAGGTCTTTTTTAGCGGTGATTCTTTGCAAAATGCCGATCGCTCTACTATGATATTCGATCGCCTCCTCATATTTACCTTGATTGCGACTCACCATCGCTAAACCAGTGATAATTTGACCAATAGCTCGCACATAATTGCTATTTTCCGCATAATTTAAGGCACGGTTGAACATGGTTAATGCTTGTTCATTTCGCCCCAAATTAGTATTGACTATCCCCATAGAGAAAAAGCTGTAGACGTTACTCCACGTACCCAGCATTCTTTCAGGAAGTAGCTGATAAGCTTGGTAACTTTTATGTAGTAATTCCAACGCTTTTTGTTGTTCAGTTTCCGAACTGTTATGGGAATATAGTAAAGCTATACTAAACTGAGAAAATATAGCATATATATGCCAATTTGTATTTTCTGCTAAAGCAATTACTTCCTCATAAGATTTAATTGCTGCTTCAACTTCCCAGAGAGCTTCTATACAAGAACTAGTTGTAAAGAGAGTTCCTATTCTAGTAGTTTCTAGTTTATATTTGATTTGCGGGTCGATACTGTCTTTGGGCTGAGAATCGAGATATTCTTTTGCCATTAAACTACATTTTTGGTAGTAGGCGATCGCAGTTTGAATATCACCCATTTGATGGTAAAGTCCGCCAATATGACCGTAAAGCATGATTAAAGGAATACCATGCTTAAGTATATTTGTAATTTCCAAACTCACAGAAAGAATATGTTGAATTAAGCCCAATATACCAAAATAAACTGTTAGTGCTTCTGGTTCCCCTTGATAATTCAATTTATACTTTCTTTCGTTTAAAAGCACTTGGCAAGCTAATTCAAACTCTCCAATATCAACATAATGATAATAAGCTTCCAAAGCTTTGAGCGCATCTTCTGTAGTATCTACTGTTTCTACACTCTGCGTCCAAAATTCGGCAGCTTTTATGTTGACAGTTTTCCAATCTTCACTAGCTTTAAGTCTCGTTCTAGCTTCGGCACGAATTACAGGGTGTAACCAATATTCTCCTTTGAGAAAGTCTACCAAAGATCGATCGCGCAAAGACTTCACCACTCGAATCCTTTGCGAATCTGGAACATCCCACAACAAACACATCATCCCATCCCGCTGTACCGCACGTACATCTTGATAGCGGAAACACCCCAAACGGCAAAGCAACTTATAAGCATCAGGATCAACTTCCTGCAACCGCTTAAACTGACTCACAACCAAATCTTGTAAATCAGATTCAATTAACAAATTCTTCTGATTTGCTTGCCAATAACTTTCCACATCACCAGACCAATCAGTTTTGATCGCCCCACTCAAGATGTGCATCGCCTTAGCATTTCCACCATAAGCTTGGTGCATTGCCAGCAACACACCGGAATGAGACTCTATATGCCGATTCCTAAAAAACTCTTTCCAATCCGATATCTCTAACCCTTCTAATCGATAATCCTGAAAAGTTACAGCAGACTCCCCAAGTCTTTCCCTACTAGTAATTAAAGTTACACAATTTCCGGCTGGATCGGCTAACACTCGGAATAACTCTACATAGTCCCGATGGGCAGGAATTAATCTCCCATGTCTATCTAAAGCTGGCTCCAAATTATCAATCAAAACTCCTACCCGCCGATTTGGGTCACGTAGCTTTTGCCGCAATAACTCCAAGGTTACGCCAAAATCTCCTCTAGGTTCCTCCTGAAAGTGTCCCTTTAACCATTCTTCAACAATACTTTTGGCACTAGTAATTTTCTCTGTCTCTTTCGCCATCCACACTTCCAGCCTCAAGTCAAAATGTTGAGAGGTGAAGTATTTCCACGAAAACAAAGACTTACCTACACCACCTTTACCATAAACCAAAATGATTTTCGCCCCTTGTTGGACAAAAGCATTTAAGTCAGCAATTTCCCGCTGTCGTCCAATGAAATTGGGGTTCAAAGAAGCTTTCGGTTCAGGTTCAGGTACGATTAATTCAGGTTGTAACTCTATAGAACGGGATGGTTCTTCAGTCGGTTTTTCAGTCGTTTTGTCTGAGTTCGCTAGTCTTTGCCGTTCCCGCTCCCGTTCCACCGCTGCCTGAAGATTTATTTTACTGACTGGTTCTGCCAAAACTTCAGTTAGCAGTCTCCATAATTTAGAACCAATATCTTGTCTGATGTAAGTCAAGGTGTAGCCAGATTCTTTAGCAATCTCAGCATAACTTTGCCGTAACCAAGCTCCTTTGAATACTATTATTTCAACGTGCTTTAAACGCCTTTTCTTCTTTGCAAACACTGCTTCATCGACAATTTTTAGTGCTGCTTCTACATCCATGAGAGCCAATTTATGATTATTTAGTACTGGTTCATTCATAGTATAACCTGACTTTTACTGACTTTTTCCTACCTCTACCTGATCCACCCTGAGCTTTTCTGAGGTTTTCTGTTTTTTTCTTACTTAAACTGAGGTAAAAAAACTACCTACTTTTTCCTTATCGACAGATCTTTGAATTTGCAAGAAACTATATTTATAAGGTGAAAGTACAGATATTGAGACTTTACTAGATATGCAGAAAAAAACATATTCTCTGGTTCCTTTGTATTTAAATCATTGTAAAAAATCACAGCATTTTCAAATTAAAAATTCCTGCAATCCAGATAAAACAAGAATTTTAACCAGACAATCCAGACATTGGATACTAAATCAATAGGTAGTAAATGCTGGGCTTATAGCAATTTATCTTACCTGATATATAAGTATTCAATAACTAGAGTTTGTTGTTAGGTAATTAACCTCTCTGAAATCAACATTTTATTAAATTGATCGCTCGCTAGTGGTTAAGGTAATCGTTAACTATTTGCTTCGGAAAATCTTCAAATTTTTCTTCCTTAAGTAAAGCAAAGATAAACTTATTAGCGAAAAAGTACCTGATTAGTTGAGTGTAGTTGACAGAGAAGTTCCCGGTAAAAGTTTTCATCCTTGGTGCCTACTGTCAATATCTAAGTCGGATCAAAAAGTGAAATCACCCGAAAGGGCGATCGCACCTGAAGTAAATTTTCTTAACTGTTAGTGCAATTTGTAACTTGAATGTTTAGGGGCAGTACCATGCAGTTTCAAGCTAATAGTATTCCAAATATAACTACTCCCGTTAACGCCAATTGTCCGGATCTCTCATACCAAAAAGATGAACCAAGTTTACAGGAAATAATCTTAGATGAACTTTCCCAAAAAGTTGGCTCAATGTCCCAGAGTGTATTAGGAGTAGCGACAAGAATTTCTACAGAGGTAGAACGGATGTGCCATAAAAGTCCGCGCATCCAAACTTCTGGAGAAGTTTACACTTGGCAATTGATCTTGGGACGTAATAGATTACACAAATGCTTGTCTTACTACCACTTAGGCGCAAAACAGGGACGGATTGAACTACATAGCAGTTTAACGGCTATGATTTATCGTTATGTGGCACCGTCTCAATCTCAGTTGGGTTTTCAAGGGCGGAAAAATCTGATTGATGACTTTTTACAAGAGTTTTACTTTGCTTCTATTAATGCTTTTCGTCGGGAGTATGAGTTACCCAATTTTCAACCCCGGACGCAGCTAGAATTAGCAGAGTATTTGGCTTTTACAGAAAATTATGCTAAGCGTCGCATTACCTTGCCAAATGGCACCAGTCAACAATTGATTGTGTTGCGAGTGCAGGCTTTTGTCAAACGTCAACCTGTGGAAACTTCTGTAGATATTGAACAAGCGGTAGAAACACCCAAGGGAGAGTACGATCAACAAAGTGCTTGGTCTGCTTCAGCGATGCAGCAGGTTCGATCGCAAATTATGACGGAAACAGTCGATCCTTCTGAGGGAATGTTGCGCGATCGAATCATCACAGAACTGTTAAACTATCTGGAATCTCAAGATCAATCAGACTGTGTAAACTACCTACTCTTAAAACTCCAAGACTATTCTGCTCCAGATATTGACCAGGTTCTCAATTTAACTCCCCGCGAACGAGATTATCTACAACAACGCTTTAAGTATCATGTAGATAAGTTCGCCCGTGCATCCCACTGGAAATTAGTTCATCAATGGTTAGGCGCAGATGTAGACCAAAAATTGGGAATGTCTTCTCAACAATGGCAAGAATTTTTAGATCAACTTTCGCCCCAACATCGGGAATTGTTGCAACTGAAAAAAGTCAACAAATTTGATGAAGAAATTGCCAAAGATTTAAAATGGTCGCTCAAACAAGTCCAAAAGCAATGGATGGAGCTTTTGGAACTCGCCTGGAAATATCGTAACTGGGATGGTCAAAAATTACCCGGAAAAAAATCTAACCTCCGTTCCGTGAAAAATAGCAGAGCAAAAGTTAGCAATATTACAGACAATTCTCACTTTTGTTTGGCAGTTTCCTCATAAAGAAAGGAAACAGGGAACGGAGGATGATAGTCAAGATGTCTGCGCTACGGAGTCGTAAGCTGTCACGCATTTAAATCACTTATTAAGATTGCAGGGGAGCAGGGGGGCAGGGGGGCAGGGGGGCAGGGGAGAGAATTAGACGAATTTTCTTCTGTTTCCAAACAATCCAATTTAAATGCGGAACAGCTTAGAGGCAATTTTTCGTTCCCAGGTTGAACCTGGGAACGAGGATTTGGGAGGTTCTACCTCCTCTGGTGTAAAATTTGAGTAAAACTTTGAACCTTCTCCCTAACTCTAAACTTTGCTTAATAATTGGCTAATCATACGATTTGCTTGGGATTCGTAACTACCACCGAACAAATTAAAGTGGTTAATAATGTGGTAGAGATTGTATAAAGTTTTGCGTAATTCATAGCCTGGTTCTAAAGACCAAACGGCGTTATATCCCTGATAAAAAGCAGCTGGAAATCTGCCGAATAATTCTGTCATGGCGATATCGACTTCGCGATCGCCATAATAAGTTGCAGGATCAAAAATTACAGGTTCATTCTCTGCTGTCACTGAAGCATTTCCTGACCATAAATCTCCATGTACTAAAGATGGTTGGGGATGATGATTTGCTAATAATTTAGGAATCGCTTTAATTAAATTTTCTCCTTGACTAAATTGCCCGCCTCGCCGTTTAGCTAATTTCAGTTGATAACCAATTCGATGTTCAGCAAAAAATTCGGCCCAATTTGATGTCCAAGTATTAATTTGTGGTGTAGAACCAATAGTATTATTTATTTCCCAACCAAATCCTTTATTACTAATATTTTTGTGCATTGCTGCTAATTTACACCCCATTTCTTCCCAAGCATTATTACCACCACCCCGCCCTAGTTCTAAATATTCCTGTACGATGTAAGCTGAATTATTGGTTGTTCCGTAACAAATTGGTTGGGGTACGCGAATAGTTTTAGTTAACCACATTTCTTTTAATCCCAAAGCTTCAGCGGCAAACATATCAACTTGGGAAGCTTGGTTTATTTTGACAAAATAAGTGCGATCGCGATCGTCGATCGCATATCCTTGATTAATACAACCACCACCCACAGAACGGCGGTTTTCTATTATAAATTTCCCGCCTATTTCTTGACTAATATGTTCGGCAATTTCTGTCCACATAAGTAGAGAATCTTTATTTCACTATTACAATGCAGAAGAGTTCTAAGAGCGCGTAAGTCTAACGTCCTGCCCTTGTCCCCAGTCCCCAGTCCCCAGTCCCTTTTACTCCGGTTTAATTATTACCACACCATAAGCTTCTGGAGAGAGGAAAGTGTTAGCAGTAAATTGCAATTCTTCCTCATCAACTGCTTGAATTCTAGCTGGATAATTCAGCGCATGAGTTAAATCTTTAACCATTGATTGATAGTAACCGTACATTCCAGCGCGATCGCTAGGAGTTTCCGAAGCAAAGATGAATCTATTTGCTACTTGAGTTCGCACGCGAGAAATTTCGGCTTTGGTGACAGGTTCTTTTTGCAAATTGCGGATGTGTTCTGCGATCGCCAATTCTGCTGCTTCTAGATTTTCTGCTGGTAAATTAGCCGAAATTTGGAAAATTCCTTGGTAATTATGAGTTAAATTGCTGGCAGAAATATGCGTTACTAAATGTTTGGTTTCGCGCAAATCCCCTACTAATCTAGAACTACGTCCTTGTCCTAGAATTGCTGCCAAAACATCTAAAGGATAAGTTTGGGATAACTGCATCATTCCCGGTACTCGCCACATCATAATTAATCTGGCTTGCTGTAAAGTTTCATCCACATATTCCCGTCTGACAATTTCTGTAAAAGGTGCTTCTGGTTGCCATTCGGGAATAACAAAACTGTTAGGAATAGAACTTAAATTTGACTCGGTTTTAGTAAAACCTTCAACAACAATTTCCTTTAACTGTTCTACTGGTAAATTACCCACCACAGCTGCTGTAATTGACTGAGGTTGATACCAATTAGAGTGAAAATCTCGCATTTGTTGAGGTGTGAGAGATTCAATTACTGATTTTGGGCCTAATACTGGACGACGATAAGGTAATTTAGTGAAAGCTGTTTCGATCGTTCTTTGATAAGTACGCCGACGGGGGTTATCTTCTGCACGACGAATCTCTTCTAAAACTACTAATTTTTCTCGCTCAAATGCTTCGTCGGGAATAGTAGGATTCAAAACTACATCAATTTGTAAAGGTGCTAAATCAGCAAAATCTTTGGGCGCAGTTGTAATATAAAACTGAGTATAATCCTGACTGGTAGCAGCGTTAGTGACAGCACCTCTCTCTTCAACCAAACGCTCAAATTCACCACTGGCTAAATTTTCGGTTCCCTTAAAAACCATGTGTTCTAAAAAGTGAGCCATACCATTTATTTGATCTGACTCTACAGCAGAACCAACATCTAACCAGATACTTAAATTTACAGCTTCGATCGGCATTTGTTCAGCAACGATCGTCAACCCATTAGATAACTGATATACAGTCGGGGCATTAAGAGAAGGAGACTTGAGCAAAATCGAGGTCATCAAACTTCAGGGTTAATGTAACGCTTCCTTCATCTTAACTACAGAGTAGTCAACGGGGAACGGTGAATAGTGAGAATTACTACATCAGTTAAATTAAAATAAGAAATGTAAATAAAAGTAAAATTTTATGAAGACCGATCGCAACAACAAAGTAATTGTCATTGGTGCCGGAATCGGTGGTTTAACTGCTGCTGCCTTACTTGCTCATCGAGGCTACCAAGTTTTAGTGTTAGATGGAGCCATAGTTCCCGGAGGATGCGCTTCCACTTTTCAACGGCGCGGTTTTACTTTTGATGTGGGTGCGACTCAAGTTGCTGGGTTAGAACCGTGTGGCATTCATCATCAAATATTCTCAGAATTAGAAATAGACTTGCCAGAGGCGACATATTGCGATCCTGCTTGTGCGGTATTTTTGCCTGGGGAAACTGAACCGATTAATGTGTGGCGAGATCCGCAAAAATGGCAAGCAGAACGTCAGCGACAGTTTCCCGGAAGTGAGAAATTTTGGCAGTTATTAAATAATTTATTTCGTTACAGTTGGGCATTTCAATCGCGGAATCCAGTTTTACCACCGCGAAATTTCTGGGATTTGTGGCAATTAACTAAAGCAGTTAGACCTGATACTTTATTAACTTTACCTTACACTTTCTCTACAGTTGGAGATGCGTTACGTTATTTTGGTTTAGCTGAAAATTTCAGGTTACGAACTTTTTTAGATTTACAGTTAAAGCTTTATTCCCAAGTGGATGCAGAAGAAACCGCTTTACTTTATGCGGCGACTGCGTTGAGTGTGAGTCAAGCGCCACAAGGATTGTATCACTTAAAGGGTAGTATGCAGGTGTTGAGCGATCGCCTAGTAACCGCTCTAGAACGAGATGGCGGAAAATTATTAATGCGCCACACAGTAAAACAAATTTACACAGAAAATGGCAAAGCAACAGCGGTTCAAATCTACAACCAAAAAACCGGAGAAACTTGGACAGAAACAGCAGATCAGATAATTGCTAATGTCACCGTCCAAAACCTAGTGCAATTATTAGGAGAAACAGCACCAAAAGGCTATCGTTATCGCGTAGACAAACTACCACCCGCTAGTGGTGCTTTTGTCATCTATTTAGGAGTAGATGAAACAGCTATTCCCTCTGATTGTCCACCACATTTACAATTTTTCTACGATTACGAAGGGCCGATCGGCGAAAATAATTCCCTGTTTGTGTCCGTGAGTCGTCCGGGAGATGGACGTGCGCCAGAAGGTAAAGCCACAATTACAGCCTCCTCATTTACAGATACCAGAATTTGGTGGAATTCCTCAGATTACGAAACCTTAAAAAGTAAATACACCCAAGAAGCTTTAAGCAAACTGGGTCAATATTTCCACCTCACCCCCGAAACAATTCTCCACACCGAAGCCGCTACACCCCGCACTTTTGCTCGTTTTACTGGACGCGATCGCGGCGTAGTCGGTGGTATCGGTCAACGCATCCCCACTTTTGGCCCCTTTGGATTTGCCAATCGTACACCCATTAACCATCTCTGGCTAGTCGGTGACTCCACCCATCCCGGCGAAGGAACTGCTGGCGTTTCCTACTCCGCCCTCACCGTCGTTCGTCAAATTTCCCAAAGCAGAGGGTAGGGGTGCAGGGGTGCAGGGGTGCAGGGGTGCAGGGGTGCAGGGGAGAATTTAAAACTTAAAACTCTCCAACTCTTCTTAACTCAAAACTCAAAACTCAAAACTCTCCCAGTCCCCAGTCCCCAATCTAAGGACTAGCCGCTGGGGTACTTTCCGCTGGTGGCGAAGCTTCTGGAGTAATCACTGTTTGCTGCTGTTTGGGCGTAAAGTAATCAGGACTTGGGGGCGGTGGAGGATTCAAGATATTTTTCCAGACTTCAATTTGTGCTTTTGCTTCTGCATAAGCACTAGTTCCAGGTGGGATACTTCTAGCAATAGAAATTGCTCCTGGCAAATCATAATTTGCTCGGTCTTGCGCTTGGGAGAGAATTTGGTAACTCCATTGATTCATGGCATTTTCTGCTTCCGATCGCAACGCCGAACTTCTGGGAATACTCCTTAACAACTGAATTGCCGACACTAGAGAATCTGGCGTACCAGTACTTGCTAATTGTTGCGCTTGTTGCCAATTCTGTTGTGATCTGGCTTGCCCTTGCCACTCTTGAATTGCCGACTGTGCTTGATTAGACAGCGACCTACCTGGTCTAATTTGTTGAGCAGTATTAATTGCATCGGCAAAATTACCCGAATTAGCTAATTGTCTCGCCTGATCTAAAAATGGTTGGTCTTGAATGCGTTGAATTTGAGCAGTCCATTGAGAAATTTTACTTTGAGCTTCGGGATACAACGCTCTACCTCTGGTAATTTTAGCCGCTTCATCAACTGCGGCTGCCAAAGAAGCAGTATCTCCCAAACTGGCTACTTGTTGGGCACGACTTAACACTGGACGGTCTTCAATTGTTTGAATCTGAGCTACCCAAGCCACAATTTGTTGTTTTGCTTCCTTGGCTCTGGGATTATTCTCTGGAATTTGTTGTGCTTCTGTAATTGCTGCTGCTAAGTCACTGACACTACCCATACTTGCCATCTGGCGGGCTTTATCTAAAATTGCTACGTCTTGTTGCTCTTTTTGCCAACGTAATAACCAATCTTGAGCTTTATTATACAAAGGTCGATTGGGGCTAATTCTTTGTACTTGGTTAATAGCCGCATCTAAACTACTGACTGTGCCATCTTGAGCTAAACTTAATGCTTGTGCCAAGTTGGTGAAGTCTTCTATATCGCCTTGCAAGTTGATTATTGAGGGAATTTGCCGGACGATCGATAATGCTCCATCTACATCTTGGTTATCCAGTTGGATTTGTGCTAAGTCAAGCATTTTCCGCCCAAATTCCAGAATGGCAGTTTTAGAAGCTTCATAAAGATAACTTTTAGAACCAATTCCTTGAGCTAGTTTAATCGCTTCTAATAAGTTTTTTACCCCACCAGCCCGTGCCACATTCCGAGCTTTGGTTAAAGTTTCGCCATCTTGTCTAGAGGCGGCAATAATTTGGGTAAGTTCCTCATATTTGGTTGTTTCCCAATGTCTATTACCGATGTATAACAACTTTACTGCTTCCCGAAAGGCTTGAGTCCAGTTTTCTTTTCTTACTTCTGCTTCGGCTGCTCGATAGTAACCTTCAGCTTGAGCCCAAACACCACGCCAACGCTGGATGCGTTTTTCTACCAAGGCATAAGCGGGAACATCAGAGGGAATTTTTTTCGCTGTAGCGATCGCATCATCTAACCTACCATTTTCAAAAGACTTATCTGCCAACTTTAAAATATCTTGCGACCATCCATTAATCAGCGAGTTTGCTTCATCCCGCAATGGGTGATCTACAGGCAGAGTTTTTACCAGAGCAATTGCATCGAGCAAACCTTTTAGCGTCTGCTTATTCGCTAATATTTCCGCACAAGAAATCCGCTCTGATGCCGAAGCGGTCATTAAGTTTATTGCCGAACAGTTGGGCTGTGCTGGTAGCGTTAACAACAAAGTTACTGCTAATGTTCCGATTCCGCCAGCACTCACTGTTGCTAACGCCACCCAAAATTGCCATTTCCCTGTTAACTGTTGTACTACCGGAGAAATTTTGATCTGCACTTGTTTTAACCTTTTACTGATTCGCCTGAGTTTCCCATTCTTGGAAGCTCCACTTTCTGAATTTTTGTCAGTCCCTTCTGCTGGGCGTTCATACTCGTTGCTATCTGGCGAAACGGAAGCTTCAACGGTTGGTTTTTCGTGCAGAGTGCCATGAGGCGTGACAGCATTATTTGGAATCAGAGGCGGAATTGGCGATCGATTTTTTCCCTGCTCTGACGCTCCCATCGGCGACCATTGGTTCGGATTTCCCCGTTCTCTCATAGCTCACACCAAAATAATCGTGCATTAGACCAGGCTAGCTCGAATAGGTAGTGGTAGCTATCCTACCCCTCTAATTCCAAAAAAGCTAGATCTTAGGCAACATAATATTCTAATTACCATCATCTAAACAATTTGTCACCCATTTTTAGACAGAGGATTCTGCTCGTAAATCGGAAATTAGTTGAGCTAGTTCATCGCTGCTGGCTTGATAAACTTCTCCACAGAAATGGCAAGTAGCCTCAGCACCATTATCCTTTTCGATCATGTCCTGCAATTCCGCTTCTCCCAAAAGCTTAAGCGCTCCTAAAACTCTCTCGTAGGAGCAGTTACACTGAAAGCGGAGCAGTTGCACTTCCGGTAATTGTACCAACCCCATATCTCCCAGCAATTGCTGAAAAATATCCGGTAATGTCTTACCTGCTTGTAACAAAGGCGTAAATCCTGACAAAGCCGCTACTCTCGATTCTAAAGTTTGTACCAAAGCTTCGTCCGATGCTGCTTTGGGCATAACTTGGATTAAAATTCCCCCGGAGGCGGTAACTATTTCCGCCTCGACAAACACACCGACTACTACAGCCGAAGGTGTCTGTTCGGAAGTTGCTAGGTAATAGGTCACATCTTCGCCTATTTCTCCAGAAACCAATTCTACTGTACTGGAGTAAGGATAACCGTAGCCCATATCCCTAACTACATAGAGATATCCTTCCCTACCTACTGCCCCACCTACATCTAGTTTGCCTTTGGCGTTTGGTGGTAGTTCAATTTTGGGGTTTTCCACGTAACCCCGCACTGTACCATCTAACCCAGCATCGATTAAAATTCCCCCTAAAGGGCCATTTCCTTTCACCCGAATATTTACTCTTGATTCAGGTCGCTTCATACTAGAAGCTAACAACAATCCTGCTGACATTGTGCGCCCCAAAGCAGCTGTTGCTACGTAGGAAAGTTGATGTCGCCGTTTCGCTTCATCTGTGAGGCGAGTTGTAATCACACCAACGGCGCGAATTCCTCCATCAGCAGCAGTGGCTCTAATTAACTGATCGGCCATGTAATTTCCTTACATTTCTTAACATCTTCCATTGTAAGTGGCTGACTTGGAGAGTGGCGATCGATAATTTGGCAATTTTCAACTTGTAATGCTACGTCTACCAAGACTGAGAAGGAAATGCTAAGGTACAGAAGAAATTCCTAGTTTGGTAATAATTTAATTTATGCTGGGTAATTTTCAACATAGTAATTTGCGAATTGAAGTGGAAGCAGAGGAAAATACAATCCGAGAGAGTTTGCTCTATCCCCGGAAATTGCAGCAGTGGTTATGGCCCCAAAGTTTTGATGCTAATTTACCAGAAGAATTTCATGCTGGATTAAAGTTTACTAGTTGGCTTGGCCCGATCGCAATTCAACACCAAGTTGATGTCGCTGAATCTAACCATCTTCGCTTAATTTTAAGTCAAGGAATTGATGGTTTTCACGAATGGTATTGGGGCAATGGTTGGGTACAATCTCGTCTAGAAGGTATCTCTTTACTCCCATTAAATTTAGCCCAAACTTTCGGTTTATTGCGATTAAGAGAATTTCTCACAAATAAATCAAACTAAACCTTAGTCGTTCGTTGCGATCGCTGAAGCGCTAAAGTGCCAATAACGAACCTTTTAAATAGTTTGTTGTAAGCGCTTCAGCGCTGGAACACACTCAATATTTACAACAAACTTTTATTGTTGCTGGCGTTCTTTTTTTGCTATTTCATTTAATCCCACTTGATCTAACAAAGAGAGAATGTCAGCATAAGTAGATTGATTGGGATTAGTTGTAAAAGCAGTACTAAGCGTTTCTAGAGCATCATACCAATAACCTTTTTGAGCAAAAACTCTAGCTTTTTGTTGAGGCGTATTTGCTTTAGATAATTGTCCAGTTAATTCTGGCGTAGGAGCTACTCGCTTAATTCCTGCTTCCACTGAGATTTTACGTCTTTTTCCTTCAACAACGCAGGAAACTGACACAGCCCAATTATATTCTGCTCCTATTTCTAATTTCACTTTATCTTTCGGTAATTGCATTTGAATTATTCCGGCTGAAGGCTGTAATTGTTCAGCATAAATAGGTTCTTTTTCTCCAGCTTTTCGCAATTCAAATATCATGATTTCTGCATCCTTACTTGGTAAATACCAAAGCAATGTGGGATTACTAGAAGTAGTTAATCCTATATGATTTTGAGGAACTAAAAGAGTTGGTGTTGTAGAAGCACATTCTTTTGGTACAGTTTGCAGAGTTTCTGGAGCAGGTGTGGAACTACCTCTAGTTCTGGTAAAATTCTCGTCAGATTCTAAGATAGTGGGTTTTTCATAAGCTCTTGCACCACCCGATCCTGTGGCTCCTGGTGCGCCGCGATCGGGCGGGCTATATTGGATATTAGCGGGTAAAGATTGAGCCAAAACTGGTGCATTGAACCCAATTGATAAGCGTTTAAATAGCAGATTATTGGCGCTACTACTAGTAGCAACTAATTGAAGTAATAGAATTGATACGACACTTAAAATCCAGGGATTCTGTTGACGATCTTTATTCATAAATCTTGCCGTTTTATTATTTGGAAGCAAACTTGGCTGAACCAGACCAAAATTTTTTGAGCTAATATATTTTAATTTGACTCAATTTCAGCAAAAATTGTTTCAGATACTTAGTATTTTGAGTACAAGCCTGAAACATTTCCTCTCAAATTACCCGATCGATCGCTCTTATGCCCTCCTGCTCCTCTAAGCAATTTAAATCATTAATAGCTTACGCTTAAAATTTAAGCTATTGCTTATCGTGGCTTAATCAGGAGTACAGAACAAGGAGCATCTTCTATGACTTGACTGCTTACCGATCGCTCTAAAATCCGTTTCAGCCCCGTCAACCCACGACTACCAATAATAATTAGATCGGCATGGTGAATATTGGCAAGACGGACGATTTCTTCTGCGGGGTCGCCCGTAACTATTTCTAATTCACTTTGATAAGGCAATCTAGTCTGATAGGACTGTAACTGCTTTTCCGCTTTCCGGTAGGGAATTTCCTCTGCGATGCCGTGAGGTCGATCCGCAGACCATTCTACCTGATCTTCCATTGGTGGAATAACGTGAGACAAAATAATTTTTGTTTCTGGCTGTAAATTAATTTCATCCAGGCTGAGAATTACCTGTTCAGATAGTTCTGTCCCATCCAATGCTACCAGAATCGTTTTCAGCACGAACTATGCCTCCTTCGTGAGTAGTTGTGAGTTTTGAGTTTTCTGTTTCAATTCCTAAAAATATCTTCAATTGTGAATTAAATGAAGGCGGGTTTATCTATTTTTGGGATTTCGCACTGGCCTAATCATAAAACCCTTGCCTCCTAAACACAAAACTCTGATGAGGCATTCTGACAGCAAATCAAAACTTAGGACTTAACTCCATTACTTCCTGGCAATTAGTAAGGATTATCCTAGACCGTAGATATTTCCCGGTCAAAGTAGGAAACGGACAGAACTATACTAAATTTATTTTTGGCAATTAATTATTTGTAGTACTCACCTACCTGGAAAGGGGATTAAGTGAAAGTTAACTAAACTGTAGTGTCAACTTTTGTTAAGATGAAGATTTAGCATTGCCATCTTGACCAGAGTCGCGTCGGGAAACCCTCATTCGTACTGAGTCGGCGTGAGAAGGTAGTCCCTCTGCATTTGCTAAGACTTCGATCGCACTAGCTACTTTTTGAAGTGCAGTAGGGGAATATTGAATCAGGCTAGAGTGTTTCAAAAAGGTTTCCACACCCAAAGCTGAGGCATAGCGGGCAGCACCAGAAGTTGGTAAGGTATGATTTGGCCCTGCTAAGTAATCGCCGACGGCTTCTGGGGTAGAATGACCCAGGAAGATAGCTCCAGCATGGCGAATTAAATCCAGAGTTGACCAAGGGTCTTCTACTTCTAGTTCTAGGTGTTCGGGAGCAAATTCGTTAGACAGTTCAGCAGCTAAGGCTAGAGACTCTACCAGAACAATTAAGCCATAGTGAGCGATCGCTTTTTCCGTCAGAGTTCGGCGCGGATGATCCACTAATTGCAGTTCCACCTCAGCTTGCACCTTATGCGCCAAAGTAGAATCAGTAGTCACTAGAATTGCGGAAGCCATTGAATCGTGTTCCGCCTGCGCCAACAAATCAGCCGCCACATGAACTGGATTAGCTGTTTTATCAGCAATCACCAGCACTTCTGATGGCCCTGCTAACGAGTCTATGCCCACAGTACCATAAACCAGTTTTTTCGCCAGCGTGACATAAATGTTACCAGGCCCAGTAATCACATCTACTTTAGGTATAGTTTCTGTCCCATAAGCTAGAGCAGCGATCGCTTGCGCCCCCCCAACGCGGTAAATTTCCGTAATCCCTGCTTCCTGTGCTGCCACCAACACAGCGGGGGAAATCGTTGTATCTACCCCTGGAGGCGTAACCATGACGATGCGAGGTACTCCAGCTACTTTAGCCGGAATCGCATTCATGATCACAGTACTGGGATAAGCGGCACGACCACCGGGAATGTAAATTCCTGCTTTGTCTACTGGTCTGTAACGTTTACCCAACACTACTTCGTCATCTTTAAATTGTACCCAGGATTTCGGTACTCGCTGTCGGTGGAAAGCTTCAACCTGTTCTTTTGCCAGAAGAATCGCATTTAGCAACTCTTTCGACACCTGCTGATAAGCAGCATCCATTTCGGAACCGCTGACCCGCAACTCTTCTGGTGTTAAGTTTTGTCGATCGAATTCCGCCGTATAATGCAATACCGCTCGGTCGCCTTGCGCTTTAATGCGCTGAAGGACTTCCCGAACCGTTGCTTCTTTGTGAACAATCTGGTCAGTAGAAGTGCGATCGCGGATACGCCGCAATTCTGCTTCTGCCTCAGTCCGCTCAGTGATGATTCGCAGCATGGAGTTAGGAATGCAATCTTAGGAAGTTACCCGTTTGTGTTTGGGGGCACAGCCACCCTGGTAATTTTGCGGGGTTAGTTGTCCAACCATCTGTATTGTTAGATTCAGGATGTTTGATCAACTCGTCCCTACTTTCCAGGCTTGCCCAATAATTTGTTTCTCTAGCTTAACTTGAGATTTCGATCGCGGATCGCTCCCGCGTCAGCATAGATGTTATATTAGTTTTTCTAGGACTTTCAATGTTTATTTAGATAGAGTAGCTTCGGAAGAACAGCAGTGGCTAATATTAAATCCGCTATCAAGCGCGTAAAAATTGCCGAACGCAACCGTTTGCGTAATAAAGCATACAAATCAGCCGTTAGAACGCTGATGAAGGGATATTTTGCAGCTGTAGACACCTACGCTGCTAATCCTACCCCAGAATCGCTCACAGAAGTACAGCAGCGGATGTCAGCTGCCTACAGTAAAATCGACAAAGCCGTGAAAAAAGGCGTAATACATCCCAACAATGGGTCACGGAAAAAATCTCGTCTGGCGAAAACCCTAAAGCGTCATACTAATCCAGCAACAGCAACAGCTTCCTAGAAGGCAGGGGAGATGGGGAGATAGGGAGATGGGAAGATGGGCAAATTTTATTAACCCAAAACTTCCTAAACTATCTTTCTAACTCAAAACTCAAAACTCAAAACTTAAAACTTTCTCCTAACCATGCAGTTGATTGACACCCACGTACACATCAATTTTGATGTGTTTGAAGCAGACTTAGATGCTGTTGGACAACGCTGGCGCGATGCGGGAGTTATCTCACTAGTCCACTCTTGCGTCCATCCAGGAGAATTCTCAGCCATTCAAGCGCTTTCTAGACGCTTTCCCGAACTGTTTTTTGCTGTAGGTCTACATCCGTTGGATGCCGAAAAGTGGACAGTCAACACCCAAGAGCAAATATTATCTTTATGTAGTTCCGATCCCAAAGTAGTCGCTATAGGCGAAATGGGATTGGATTTTTACAAGGCGCAAAACCAACAACAGCAAGAAGAAGTTTTTCTCGCTCAACTGGGAATTGCCCGGAAATTGCAAAAGCCAGTGATTATTCATTGTAGAGACGCAGCCTCGCGAATGCGAGATCTCATGCAGGATTTTTGGGCAAATTCTGGTTCAGTTGCCGGAGTTATGCACTGTTGGGGCGGCACTCCCGCAGAAACCATCTGGTTTTTAGACTTAGGTTTCTATATTAGCCTGAGTGGTGTAGTAACATTCAAAAATGCGATCGCAATTCAAGAATCAGCCAAAATGATTCCTGAAGATCGGTTGCTAGTGGAAACTGATTGCCCATTTCTTGCCCCAGTTCCCAAGCGCGGGAAACGCAACGAACCAGCTTACGTTCGCTATGTGGCAGAATTTGTAGCTGATTTACGCGGCGTGACACCAGAAGCGATCGCAATTACCACAACTAAAAACGCTTGTCAATTATTTAGTCTGCCAATTACGGCGAATGGAGTGTAAACCGTAACTTGCTACAACAGACCAGTGTAAAAAAGCAGAAACCAAAAGGCTCAAATCAGCTTAAACAAAGCTCTTTTACCTTTTTCAACTGAAGATAGTTAATGCCACCAAGCACCAATTAAAAAATTCTGGCTTCCCGTACTAAAAAAACCGTTTTTAGTCAACCAATATGGGTAACATTGCGCCATAATGTTTAAGGGGGAAAATACAGTGGGGGAACAACCGTGAATCTACGAGTTAGCCTAAACACTATTGCTACGCTACAATATCATAGCCACAAAAGAAGTACGAAGGCAAATGACAGAGATAAGCCTGACAGCAGACTGCTCTACCGACACCAGAGGTGAAAAGCCTGATATTTTTAAATTTGCTCGCTTAGTGCAACGCGGCAGAAATAACCAAAAAAAGGTAAGAAAGGTGAGTGTATAAATCTTTTTTCCTTCTCCTCTGCCTTCTGTCTTAGAGCCTTTTTCTACTAACCACCAACGTTTAACTTTATGAGAGCAGTCTTGAAAGCGATATCAATATCATCAAGTACGATCGACTCGATACGTGCTGTCGCACAAGCTGGCGCGAAGGGAACTTACGTTATTGGACAACAAACAGCCGACTATCTGAAGAGAGATTTCGCACTCCCAGCTAAATTTAGTTTAACGAGGTAATGGTAACTTTTAAACCCAAGAGCAGCATTCTGTGACAAAACTTAGTCAATGCAAAATGCTCACAAGCACAATTCAGAAATAAAAATCGATTTTTTGAATTTGGGATTGTTTAGTGGTAATCAACAAAACCTTTGCTGAGATTCAAGACTTGCAATTAAACAACTACACAGATTTCCCTACCTTCGATTCAGGATTGAGGATGCTTCATCCCAAGGATTTTCGATTTTTGATTTTAGGTTTTCGCTTAATCAACAAATCCCAAGTTGAAAATCTAAAATCAGTTGATTGATCTGTTCTGTTTGCGATCGCCTACAACTTAAAAAATAACTATGCTTGCTGACCAAATGAACGATACCACCCAAGTCGCTCCTTACAATGTTACACTACCTGACCTAGTAGAAATTCAACGATCCAGCTTTCGTTGGTTCCTAGAAGAAGGATTAATCGAAGAACTCAATAGCTTCTCCCCCATCACCGACTATACAGGAAAGCTAGAACTACACTTTTTAGGCAAAGACTACAAACTCAAAAGACCAAAATACGACGTAGACGAAGCCAAACGCCGAGATAGTACCTACGCCGTCCAAATGTACGTACCCACCCGATTAATTAACAAAGAAACCGGACAAATCAAAGAACAAGAAGTCTTCATCGGCGACTTACCCTTAATGACAGACCGAGGCACCTTCATCATCAACGGTGCCGAACGAGTCATCGTCAACCAAATCGTCCGTTCCCCTGGAGTTTACTACAAATCAGAAGTAGATAAAAACGGTCGGCGTACCTACTCCGCCTCCCTCATCCCCAACCGAGGCGCATGGCTAAAATTTGAAACTGACAAAAACGACCTAGTTTGGGTCAGAATTGACAAAACCCGCAAACTTTCCGCCCAAGTCCTCTTAAAATCCTTGGGACTAGCAGACAACGAAATCTTCGATGCCCTACGTCACCCAGAATACTTCCAAAAAACCCTGGAAAAAGAAGGCAACCCTTCCGAAGAAGAAGCCTTAATGGAACTCTACCGCAAACTGCGTCCCGGAGAACCACCTACCGTTTCCGGTGGTCAACAACTCTTAGATTCGCGGTTCTTCGACCCCAAACGCTACGACTTAGGTAGAGTTGGGCGCTACAAACTCAACCGCAAACTCCGCCTCAGTGTTCCAGACACGATGCGAGTACTCACACCTCAAGACATTCTTGCCAGCATTGACTACCTAATCAACCTGGAATTTGACATTGGCAACACAGACGACATCGACCACTTAGGCAACCGTCGCGTTCGTAGTGTGGGGGAACTGCTGCAAAACCAAGTCCGCGTGGGGTTAAACCGTTTAGAACGGATAATCAGAGAACGGATGACCGTTTCGGATGCGGAAGTTTTGACACCTGCATCTTTAGTTAACCCCAAACCCTTAGTTGCGGCGATTAAAGAATTCTTTGGTTCGTCTCAACTCTCGCAGTTCATGGATCAAACTAACCCCCTAGCAGAATTAACCCACAAACGGCGACTTTCTGCACTCGGCCCTGGAGGATTGACCAGAGAAAGGGCGGGGTTTGCCGTTCGGGATATTCACCCCTCACACTACGGGCGGGTTTGTCCTATTGAAACTCCAGAAGGGCCGAACGCCGGGTTAATCAGTTCCTTGGCTACCCATGCTAGAGTTAACCAGTATGGCTTTTTGGAAACCCCCTTCTGGCGAGTAGAAAATGCTATAGTGCAATCTCACTTGGCTCCAGCTTACATGACCGCTGACGAAGAAGACGACAAGCGGGTAGCACCTGGGGATATTCCGATCGACGAAAATGGCAGAATTTTAGGTGATACCGTTCCAGTACGCTATCGGCAAGAATTTACTACCACTAGTCCAGACCAAGTAGACTATGTAGCTGTTTCTCCGGTACAGATTATTTCCGTTGCTACTTCTTTGATTCCCTTCTTAGAACATGACGACGCGAACCGGGCGCTGATGGGTTCCAATATGCAGCGACAAGCGGTACCATTACTTAGACCGGAACGACCTTTAGTAGGTACAGGACTAGAAGCCCAAGCTGCTAGAGATAGCGGGATGGTGATTGTTTCCCGGACTGATGGCGAAGTTACTTATGTTGATGCGGAAAGAATCAGAGTTCGTCCGGCATTAATACAAGGAAGCAACGGGAAAGAAGAACAACCGAAAGAGATTGAGTACGTTCTGCAAAAATATCAACGTTCTAACCAAGATACTTGCTTGAATCAAAGACCTTTAGTTCATGTCGGCGATCGCGTCCAAGCGGGTCAAGTAATGGCAGACGGTTCAGCTACAGAAGGCGGCGAACTAGCATTAGGACATAACATCTTGGCAGCTTATATGCCTTGGGAAGGCTATAACTACGAAGATGCGATCCTGATTTGCGAACGTCTAGTCTGTCAGGATATTTACACTTCAATTCACGTTGAAAAATTTGAAATTGAAGCCAGACAAACTAAATTAGGGCCAGAAGAAATTACTCGTGAAATTCCCAACGTTGGGGAAGATGCCCTCCGACAACTGGATGAAACCGGAATTATTCGGATTGGGGCTTGGGTAGAATCGGGAGATATTCTGGTTGGTAAAGTTACACCGAAAGGAGAATCTGACCAACCCCCTGAAGAAAAACTTCTGCGGGCAATTTTCGGGGAAAAAGCTAGAGATGTGCGGGATAACTCCCTGCGAGTACCGAACGGTGAAAAAGGTCGGGTTGTGGATGTGCGGGTGTTTACTCGCGAACAAGGCGACGAACTACCCCCAGGCGCAAACATGGTCGTTCGCGTTTATGTTGCCCAAAAACGGAAAATCCAAGTGGGCGATAAAATGGCAGGTCGTCATGGTAATAAAGGGATTATTTCTCGGATTCTGCCTGTGGAAGATATGCCTTACTTGCCAGATGGTACTCCGGTAGATATTGTGTTGAATCCTTTGGGCGTGCCTTCGCGGATGAATGTGGGACAAGTTTTTGAATGCTTGCTTTCTTGGGCGGGAGAAAATTTGGGCTATCGGTTTAAGATTATCCCGTTTGACGAACGCTACGGACAGGAGGCTTCACGGGCGACGGTTCATGGCAAGTTAGATCAAGCGAGGGATGAAACAGGGAAAGAGTGGCTGTTTCGACCAGAACACCCGGGTAAGATTGTCGTCTATGATGGGCGCACTGGGGAACCGTTCGATCGGCCTGTGACAGTAGGAAAAGCTTATATGCTGAAATTGGTACACTTGGTCGATGATAAGATTCACGCCCGTTCTACTGGCCCATACTCTCTAGTAACACAACAACCTTTGGGTGGTAAAGCGCAACAAGGCGGTCAGCGGTTTGGAGAAATGGAAGTGTGGGCGCTAGAAGCATTCGGCGCAGCTTACACTTTACAAGAATTGCTGACGGTAAAATCTGACGATATGCAGGGGCGGAATGAAGCCCTCAACGCCATTGTTAAGGGTAAGGCAATTCCTCGTCCCGGTACACCAGAATCTTTCAAAGTATTAATGCGGGAATTGCAATCTTTGGGATTGGATATTGCCGTACATAAGGTGGAAACCCAAGAGGATGGTAGCACCAGAGATGTAGAAGTTGATTTGATGGCAGATGTAGGAGGTCGTCGGACTCCTAGCAAGCCAACTTATGAGTCTTTGACTCGTGAGGATTTGGTAGAGGAAGAAGAATAATTTCATGAGAGGGACTGGGGACTAGGGACTAGGGATTGGGGAAGATAAAAATCAAGCATTCCCAGTACCCAGTACCCAGTCCCCAGTCCCCAGTCCCCAATACCCAGGATTATGAGTAATTAGGAAGAAAAGATGGCAAAGCTGGAACAGCGTTTTGATTATGTAAAAATTGGTATTGCTTCACCAGAAAGAATTCGCATCTGGGGAGAAAGAACTCTACCTAATGGACAAATTGTTGGTGAAGTAACCAAGCCAGAAACTATTAACTACCGTACCCTGAAGCCAGAAATGGATGGCTTATTTTGCGAGCGCATTTTTGGCCCTGCAAAAGATTGGGAATGTCATTGCGGTAAATACAAAAGAGTCAGACATAGAGGTATTGTTTGCGAACGTTGCGGCGTAGAAGTAACTGAATCTAGAGTGCGTCGGCATCGCATGGGCTATATTAAATTGGCAGCGCCAGTTGCCCATGTTTGGTATCTCAAGGGAATTCCTTCTTATATTGCGATTCTCTTGGATATGCCGTTGCGGGATGTGGAACAAATTGTTTACTTTAATGCCTATGTAGTTCTCGATCCTGGTAATGCGCCTAACCTCACTTATAAGCAACTACTGAGTGAAGATCAGTGGATGGAAATTGAGGATCAAATTTATAGTGAGGATACCCAACTTGCAGGTGTAGAGGTGGGGATTGGTGCGGAGGCGTTGCAACGGTTATTGCAAGATTTGAATTTGGAAAAAGAGGCGGAACAATTACGCGAAGAAATTGCTTCGGCTAAGGGACAAAAACGCGCCAAACTGATTAAAAGATTGCGTGTAATGGATAACTTTGTCGCTACTGGTTCTAAGCCAGATTGGATGGTTTTGGAAGTTATTCCGGTGATTCCGCCTGATTTACGTCCGATGGTGCAGTTAGATGGTGGTCGGTTTGCGACTTCGGATTTAAATGATTTGTATCGTCGGGTAATTAATCGGAATAACCGTTTAGCTAGATTACAGGAAATTTTAGCTCCTGAAATCATTGTCCGTAACGAAAAACGGATGTTACAAGAAGCTGTCGATGCGTTAATTGATAATGGTCGGCGTGGTAGAACGGTGGTTGGTGCTAATAATCGTCCGCTGAAATCTTTGTCGGATATTATTGAAGGGAAGCAAGGACGTTTCCGGCAAAACTTGTTAGGTAAACGGGTGGATTATTCTGGTCGTTCGGTAATTGTGGTGGGGCCGAAATTAAAGATTCACCAGTGTGGGTTGCCGAGGGAAATGGCGATCGAACTTTTCCAACCCTTCGTCATCCATCGCTTAATTCGCCAAGGCTTAGTCAATAATATTAAGGCAGCGAAAAAGTTAATTCAACGCAACGATCCAAGTGTTTGGAGTGTTTTGGAAGAGGTAATTGAAGGACATCCCGTATTATTAAATCGTGCTCCTACGCTACACAGATTAGGGATTCAAGCTTTTGAACCAATTTTGGTGGAAGGAAGGGCGATTCAATTACACCCTTTAGTTTGTCCCGCATTTAACGCTGACTTTGATGGCGACCAAATGGCGGTTCACGTTCCTTTGTCTTTGGAATCTCAAGCGGAAGCAAGATTGCTGATGTTAGCTTCTAATAATATCTTGTCTCCGGCAACTGGTCGTCCCATTGTTACTCCTAGCCAAGATATGGTTCTGGGTTGTTATTATTTGACGGCTGAAAATCCGGCTTTTGCTAAGGATAAAGACCGTTATTTTCCTACTTTTGATGATGTAATTATTGCCTACGAACAAAAACAAATTAATCTGCATTCAAATATCATGGTGAGATTTAATGGCAAAGTTGTACATCAGGAACCAGAAAAACTGGAAAGTGAAGAGCGTTCTGAGGATGGACAGTTTGTGCTTAAAATTTATGTGAGTGAGAAAAGTGGTGCAGTTTTACGCCGAGTCCGGGAAGATGCGGAAGGTAATTTAATTAGCCAATATATTCGCACAACTCCAGGAAGAATTATCTTCAATAAGACGATCGAAAACGCTATCCGTTAGAAAAGTTTTAAGTAGAGGCAATTTATGAATTGCCCCTACTCAAAACTCAAAACTTAAAACTCAAAACTAAAAAGTGTCATGACAGAAGAACAAGTATTTCGTAATCACGTTGTAGACAAAGGTCAATTAAAAAAATTAATTACCTGGGCATTTATCAATTATGGAACTGCCAGAACTGCCCAAATTGCAGACAAACTGAAAGATTTAGGTTTCCGCTATGCTACTAAAGCTGGAGTATCTATATCTGTAGATGATTTAAAAGTACCGGAAAGCAAACGCCAACTTTTAGAAGCAGCAGAAGAAGAAATTCGGAACACCGAACAGCGTTATTCTAGAGGGGAAATTACCGAAGTAGAACGCTTTCAAAAAGTAATTGATACTTGGAACAGTACTTCAGAAACTCTTAAAGATGAAGTTGTTACTAACTTCCGCAAAAAAGACCCGCTGAACTCTGTTTATATGATGGCGTTTTCCGGTGCTAGAGGTAACATTTCTCAGGTGCGCCAGCTGGTAGGAATGCGGGGATTGATGGCAGATCCTCAAGGACGAATCATTGACTTACCAATTAAAACTAATTTCCGGGAAGGATTAACGGTTACTGAATACATTATTTCTTCTTACGGTGCTCGTAAGGGGTTGGTAGATACGGCGTTAAGAACGGCGGATTCTGGTTACTTGACTCGTCGCTTGGTAGACGTTTCCCAAGATGTGATTATTCGGGAATTAGACTGCGGTACGAATCGGGGCATTTCGATGAAGCCGATGACTGATGGCGATCGCGTTCTCATCCCCCTAAAAGACCGCCTATTAGGACGGATGTTAGCCCTTGATGTCATCCACCCTAGCACCGGAGAAATCATTGCCAAACGTAACCAAGCGATCGACGATGACTTAGCTGCCGAATTCGGCAAAGCTAAAGTAGAGGAAGTGATGCTTCGCAGTCCTCTCACCTGTGAAGCCGCCCGTTCTGTCTGTCAAGCTTGTTACGGCTGGAGTCTGGCTCACGCCAAAATGGTAGACTTGGGCGAAGCTGTGGGGATTATTGCAGCGCAGTCGATCGGGGAACCCGGAACTCAGCTAACCATGAGAACCTTCCACACAGGGGGGGTATTTACTGGGGAAGTAGCCAAAGTCATCAAATCCAGCATCGAAGGCACAGTTAAATATAGTCGCAGCCTCCGAGTTCGTCCCCACCGTACCCGTCATGGTGAAGAAGCCTTCATAGCCGAAACTAACGGCGAAATCACTGTTACAGGAGGGGATAGGGGCTTCCGTGAGCGTCAGCCGAACGGTCAGGGTGTAGGGGTTAGGGAAAAAGACTCTTCCCCAACCCCCAACCCCCAACCCCCAACCCCGAATAGCGAAACCTTCTCGATCGTCCAAGGTTCAACTCTCCTAGCCGCAGACAACAGCAAAGTTAAACCAGGGAGAACGCTTGCAGAAGTACCGATTACTGGGCGCAACGTCCGTCGGAGTACCGAAAAAGCAGTAAAAGATGTGGCTTCTGACTTAGCCGGAGAAATCAAATTTGCCGATCTGATCCCGGAAGAAAAAACCGATCGCCAAGGCAACACTACCAGAATCGCCCAACGTGGGGGACTAGTCTGGGTACTCTCAGGAGAAGTATACAACTTACCACCTGGAGCCGAACCAGTAGTTAAAAACAACAACAAAATCGCAGCTAACAGCGTCCTCGCCGAAACCAAACTGGTCAGCGAACATGGTGGCGTAGTTCGTTTACCGCAAGAAAATAACAATACTGGATTAGCGCGGGAAATAGAAATTATCACCGCTTCTGTACTTTTAGATACAGCCAGAGTGCGTGCGGAAAAATACCAAGGAGTCGATCATTACCTGATTGAAACCCAAGGCGGACAACTCTTCTCCTTAAAAGCTGCACCCGGGACAAAAGTACAAAATAACCAAGTAGTAGCGGAATTGATAGACGATCGCTACCGCACCAACACAGGCGGTATCATCAAATATGCCGGAGTCGAAGTAGCCAAACGCGGCAAAGCCAAACAAGGTTATGAAGTAGTTCAAGGCGGCACACTGCTTTGGATACCCGAAGAAGCTCACGAAGTTAACAAAGACATCTCACTACTTTTAGTTGAAGATGGACAATTTATCGAAGCCGGAACAGAAGTAGTCAAAGACATCTTCTGTGCCAGTTCTGGGGTAATTGAAGTCGTTCAGAAGAACGATATTCTCCGGGAAATCGTGATTAAACCGGGAGACTTACACTTAATTGATGACCTGGAAGCGATCGCACCTGACTTCCGTTCCATCATGACCGAAGGCGTGGGCAGTCTCGTCCACCCAGGACAAGAAATCTATCCCGACATCAACCCCCAAGAGTTGCGCTACGTAGAATACATCGAAACCCCCGAAGGCCCAGCCCTCTTACTGCGCCCAGTTCAGGAGTTTCATATCCCCAATCATCCAAACGTTCCCACCCAAAAAGCATCATCAAAAGCAGCAGGAGACTCAGACTCCGAAACAGAAAATACTACCCTTGCCCTTACCCCCCCTTTAGTCCCCTCCGGCAACGGGGGAGAAACAGGGGGGGTAGACGCAGCCCAATCCTTAGAACTGCGGGCTGTCCAAAGACTACCTTACAAAGATGGAGAGCGAGTCAAATCTGTAGAAGGTTTAGACTTACTGCGGACTCAACTAGTTTTAGAGATTGGCAGAGATGCGCCCCAGCTGGCAGCAGATATTGAGCTAATTCCAGACGAAGATGACTCAGAAGTAATGCGTCTGCAACTGGTGATTCTAGAATCATTAGTCATTCGTCGAGATGTAGCCGCAGATGCCACCCAAGGCAGCACGCACACTCGCTTACTAGTACAGAACGGGCAACAAATCCCCCCTGGAGCAGTAGTCGCCCGCACCGAAATTCAGTGTAAAGAAGCTGGAGAAATTCGCGGGATTCGGGAAGGGGCAGAAGCTATTCGTCGGGTCTTAGTAGTTAGAGATACCGATTTAATTACCATAGAAACCACCCTCACCAATAAATCAGAGCTTTTTGTTAAAGTCAACGATTTAATTACCGATGGCACACCAGTAGCTCCAGGTATAGAAGCACCTTCCTCTGGCATGGTAGTTGATATTAAAGGAGGTGAGAATGGTATACAAGTCGTAATGCGAATTGCTCGTCCTTATCGGGTATCTAGTGGAGCGATTTTGCATATTGATGACGGGGATTTGGTACAACGGGGAGACAATTTAGTTTTACTGGTGTTTGAAAGAACCAAAACCGGAGATATCATTCAAGGTTTACCTAGAATTGAAGAACTCCTAGAAGCCAGAAAACCAAAAGAAGCTTGTATTCTCGCCCGTCGCCCTGGAACCGTACAAATTGTCTATGGTGATGACGAACCTCACGAAATCAAAGTCATTGAATCTGATGGCGTAATAGCTGAATATCCTATTGGGCTGGGACAAAACGTTATCGTTGGCGATGGACAAGAAGTAGATGCTGGGGAACCTTTAACTGATGGTCCATCAAATCCCCATGAAATTCTGGAAATCTTCTTTGAACTGAATCGGGAAAGTCGCGGCACTTACGAAGCTTCACTAGCTGCTTTAAGAGCTTGTCAAACTTTCTTAGTCAACGAGGTGCAATCCGTTTATCAATCTCAAGGGATTGAAATTTCTGATAAACACATTGAAGTAATTGTCCGCCAAATGACCTCTAAAGTCAGGATTGATGACGGAGGTGATACCGTAATGTTGCCTGGGGAATTGGTAGAACTGCGGCAAGTTGAGCAAGTCAATGAGGCGATGTCTATTACTGGTGCAGCTACGGCTCAGTATACTCCGGTGCTGTTAGGGATTACAAAAGCCAGCTTGAATACTGATAGCTTCATTTCAGCTGCTTCGTTCCAAGAAACGACTAGAGTATTGACGGAAGCGGCTATTGAAGGCAAGTCTGATTGGTTGCGGGGACTGAAAGAAAATGTGATTATTGGACGGTTGATTCCTGCTGGTACTGGATTCAATGCTTATGAAGAGGCGATGTCTATTCCAGATATCGATCTAGGTTATGACGGTAGTGGTGTGCTTGATGATGAGGTGAATTTGTCTGAGGTGGTGTTGGACGATCGAACTGCCCGCAATTATCGCATGGACAACATCACTAAGGACGATCGCGATGTCGAACCCACTACTACTAAAGGTCGTAACAATTACTCTTTCCTAGCTGATGCTGATGAATTAATTGATGATGAAATGTATGGGGATGATGAAATGGAAGACGATGAAGATGACGATTTTGAATAGTTTTAAGTTATGAGTTTTGAGTTTTGAGTTATTATTAATTCAATTCAAAACTCATTTAATAAAAATTCCTGAGTAGGGATAATTCATGAATTATCCCTACTCAGGAATTTTTGATATTAAGACTGTAATTGTCCTGTGCGTACTGCTATTTGTTGGGTTTGATTACCACGCTGTACGGTTAATTTTAGGTTTTGACCCAGAGAAGAGTTTTCCACAATATTTTGCAAAACTGTGGCATTATTCACGGGTTGACCGTCAACTTCTACAATCACATCTCCGCGACGTAAACCACTTTGAGCCGCCGGAGTATTAGGCAAAATTCCCATAACTAATACACCAGAAATCTCTGGTACTGTAAGGGGAGAATTGGGGTCGTTGTTGTTTTCTTTTGCCAATTCAGGCGTTAATGTCACCATTTGAATGCCAATGTAGGGATGAGCGACTGTTTCGCCTCTGATTAATTGAGCAGTTATTTGTTTGGCTTTATCGATCGGAATTGCAAAACCAATTCCCGTTGCTCCGGCACGAATGGCAGTATTAATTCCGATTACTTCTCCCGAACTATTTAATAAGGGACCGCCAGAATTACCTGGATTAATTGCGGCATCAGTTTGAATAAAATCAAGTCGTTTATCGGGAACTCCCACTTCTACGGAGGGTCGTTTTAAGGTACTGACAATGCCAAGGGTAACGGTGTTATCTAATCCTAATGGATTACCAACTGCGATCGCCCAATCTCCCACTTGTACGGCAGAAGAATTTCCTAAAGGTGCTACAGGTAAAAATTTGCCTTTAGGGTCAATTTTCACCACTGCTAAATCAGTTACTTCATCAACTCCCTGCACTTTACCCGCAAAAGTTCGCCCATCTTTCAACGTCACAGTAACTTTATCTGCTTGGTCAACTACATGAGCATTAGTCAGAATTACACCATTTTTATCGATAATAAAACCACTACCTTGACCCCTCATTAATCCTTGTTGGGGACCTCTTGGTGTGGCAAAGTCTTCACCAAAAAAACGCCGGAAAAATGGATCGTCAAAAAATGGATCGACAGTACGGTTAATAGTACGTTCGGTATCAATTCTTACTACTGCTGAACCAACGCGATTAACTGCTGCGGTGACAAAACTACTGTTCCTTTGTAAGGAATCGATGCTTGCCTTTTGGGGTTCCGCTGTCGATAAATTCTTCGGTAGAGATGTTGTATCCAAAATCTCTACTTGATTTTGTGCCATTGCTGCGGAAGGTAATACTGCCATTGCACTCCAAAAAATGGCTACTGCCAAGAGAAGGATAAGGCTATATTCGATCGATCGACTGAACCAAGAAACAATCTTCGTCATTTGCATAATGTTGATTTTTTAACTCCACTGTGCTATCAAAAAGCTTCAGTATTTGCAGCGCCGAGTTTTCCATAACTATTTTAGAACTTATCCATTTTTTGCTACTCTAAGCACAGGAAAACCTAGATGGCGATTTACTAGCTGTTTTGGAGTTTACCAGGGAATTAGCTTGGGAAAGGATACGATGCAGTTATGGCAATTTTTGGATAGACATTTTTGGGTAGGATGACCATAAACTGGAGATACAGACAAAAATAAGGATTTTTGGTGTCTTGGTGTGTACGTCAACTCAGTTAATTAATTATTTGGAGTCCTTGGAGGCTCTGGTATGGTTCAATTTCATATTCAGCCTGATAGTGAAATTCCGGCTTCTACCCAACTATTTAATCAGATTAGGTTCGCGATCGCATCCCGTCAATTTCCCCCTGGACATCGCCTTCCTAGCACCAGAGCATTAGCCATGCAAACGGGTTTACACCGCAACACTATTAGCAAAGTCTATCGTCATTTAGAAGAGATAGGATTAGTAGACTCTCAAGCTGGGTCGGGAATTTACGTTCGCGCTCAAGGTCACGAAGGCGGAACTAAAATTAAGTCGCCCATTTTAGAACAATACCCCGATGCTAGTAAAATTGTCCAAGAAAGTTTAGATAAACTTTTAGCACAAGGTTGTAATCTCAGCCAAGCCAGAGAGTTGTTTTTAGGAGAAATTGATTGGCGTTTACGTTGTAGCGCTCGCGTTCTTGTCACTGCCCCAATTTATGATATTGGAGTTGGTGAATTAATGGTACAGGAATTAGAACAAGCATTGGGAATTCCCGTACAATTAGTTCCATTAGAACAACTAGCAAAATCTTTAGAACAAACTCATTCTGGTACAGTGGTTACTAGTCGCTATTTTATTGGTGAAGCAGAAGCGATCGTTGCTCCCAAATCTGTGCGAGTAATTCCGATCGACATCTACGACTACAGTAAAGAAATTCAAATTGTCAGCACTTTACCAAAAGATAGTTGTTTAGGTTTAGTTAGTCTCAGTTCTGGTATTCTTCGCGCCGCCGAAGTGATCGTTCACAGTTTACGCGGAGAAGATTTACTAGTAATGACAGCCCAAAAAGGCGATACTTATAAACTTAATGCTTTAGTTCGCAGCGCCAGAGTTATTGTTAGCGACCAAGCTAGTTTTGCTACTGTTAAAGCTGTGGTTGCTGAAGCAAGAGATGATTTAATTCGCCCTCCTCAATTAATCTGTTGTGAAAACTACATTGGGATTAATTCCATTAACTTACTCAAGCGAGAATTAGGTTTAGGATAAAGAAACTATGACCGGAAATATTCAATCTAAGAGCAGTCTAGAAGATTTTTTTAAATCTCCCGAAACTAATCCAGCATCAGAATTCATTAAGGGAGAAATCATTCAAAAACCAATTCGACAAGGCGAACATAGTCTACTGCAACTAGAAATTTGTGAAGAGATTAACCGAGTAGCGAAAAAACCAAAAATTGCTATAGCATTTCCCGAACTACGCTGCACTTTTGGTGGTGAATCGATCGTCCCTGATGTTTCAGTATTTAGATGGGAAAGAATTCCCACTAAATCATCGGGAAGAATTGCTAATCGATTTGAAATTTATCCTGATTGGGCGATCGAAATTCTTTCCCCTGACCAAAAACAAACATTAGTCCTAAGTAAATTGTTGCATTGCTCCCAAAACGGCACAGAATTAGGTTGGTTGATCGACTTAGACACCGAAAGTATTATCGCCATGTTTCCCGGTCAGCAAATCGAAATTTTTCAAGGTACTAATCAGTTACCAGTAATTAATGGAATTCCCCTAGAACTAACAGCTAAACAAATTTTTAGTTGGTTAAGTTTTAGTTAAATTAAATCCAATTGAAGATCGGTAAATCTGAGTTATTTCTACCTTGATTTAAATAAAGGTGAATTATGAGCAAAAGTTTGACGGAAATAGTAACTGACACCTGGATAAAAGCTAGTTGGAATGAATATATAGAAATAGTTGACAATCCCAACTATGAAAAAGCAAAATGCTACTATCACAATGGAAAAATGAGGATTGAAATGTCACCAGTAGGAAACGACCATGCCAGCGATCATACTGTAATTATTGTTGCTGTCGGCTTATTTGCTGCACTTAAACAAATTGCTTTAACTGGTAAAGATAACTGCACTTACCGTAAAACAGGGGTTCAAGACGTGCAACCTGACGTATCTTATTACATTGGTGAAAATGCTAACATAATTCCTTATGGAACTTCAATTATTGACTTAGATACTTATCCTCCACCAACCTTAGTTATAGAAGTAGCTAACACTTCATTAGCAGATGATAAAGGTGAAAAACGTTTAATATATGAAGAGTTAAAAGTAAAGGAATATTGGATTGTTGATGTACCAAACGTCCAAGTTATAGCTTTTTTGATTGAAAATAATGGCAGTCGTAGAATTACTGAATCCCACATATTACCAGGATTAAAAATTTCATTATTAAACGAAGCTTTTCGGCGCACTCGTCAAATGGATCAAGGACAAGTTTATAGGTGGTTATTAACTCAATTTCAACAAAATTAGCTTATTTCAATCATTAACTCCCAAAAATACTTTCACCTTTTGTAAGTAAGTTTCTGCATCTTCCAACATGGGAAAATGAGCAGTTTTCGGAATTAAAACATACTCAACCTTATCACTTAAATTTGCTGCTTGTCGCCCCATTTCTGCGGGAATAATTTGGTCAAATTCCCCCGAAACTAACAAGGTTGGCACTGTTAATTTAACAAATTCTTTCGGCATTACTTCCGATGCTTCCTTACTCACAGAAGTAAAAATAGTTCCTAAAGCTGCTTCATAATCTGCTGTGAGAAAATCTTCTAAAAACGATCGACTAATCGCACTTGGTAAGGGACGATATAAAAAGCGTTTCATGAAAAGTTTATCCACAAAGGGAATTTTTCCTAACCAGCGGGGACGAACTTTTACCACATAACCACCAAATTTATGAAAAGCAGCAAAAGCTTTTTCGTCATACTCAAAAATGCCGCTACAAGTCAAAATTGCCTTTTCCACTCGCTGGGGATACAAATTTAAAAATAGTGTCGCTACCGAAGCACCCATTGAGTGAGCATTAAGATAAACTTTTTCCAACTGGAAAGCATCTAATAATGCTGCTAAATCTTCAGCATATTCTTCCAATTCATAAGTTATTTTAGCTGCATCTTCTGCTTCTATTAAAGGCAAACGGGAACGACCAAAACCTCGCAAATCGTAGAGTAAACAATCAAAATCATCTGCTAAAGCTTGAGCCGTACTTTCCCAATATCTACCAGAACCCGCCCAACCGTGAACAAAAACCATTACTGGTTTTGTTTTTCCAGTTTCGCTGCGAATCCATTCGTAAAAATGCTCGACACCACGAATTTTAATTAATGGCATTGGTCATTAGTTATTGGTCATTTGTGATTAATCATTGGTCATTCGTTTTTACTCAATAGGTAGTTATGTAGATTTAATTGTTTCCTACCAACTACCCACTACCAACGACCAACGACCATTTTACGCTGATTCTGGTTTTGGTAAAGAGGAAGGATGTAACAAGAGTTCTGCGGTAGAGCGTTTTTCTACCATTTCCTTGGTAATCATGCAACGAGTGACATCTTTCCGGGAAGGTAACTCGTACATGACATCGAGCATAATCTCTTCCACGATTCCCCGTAATGCTCTAGCACCAGTTTTGCGACGATAGGCTTCTTGAGCGATCGCTCGCACCGCATCTGGTTTAAAATCTAACTGAACATTATCCATCTTCAGCAGTTTTTGGTACTGCTTAACTAAAGCATTCCGAGGCTCAGTCAAAATTACCGTCAAGCTTTCCTCATCCAACGGCTCAACCATTCCCACCACAGGTATCCGACCGATAAACTCTGGAATCATACCAAATTTTACCAAATCATCCGGTTCCAGATGCTTCAAAAGATCGGCCGTTCTCTTTTCCCTTGGCTTACTAATCTCCGCTCCATTTAAGTCAACCTCAAATCCCATAAAGCTGCGTTTGCCAATCCGTTGTTCGATAATCTTTTCTAACCCAACGAAAGCACCACCGCAGATAAACAAGATATTGCTGGTATCGAGTTGGATACAGTCTTGATAGGGGTGCTTGCGTCCACCTTGAGGCGGCACATTAGCTACCGTTCCTTCCAACATTTTCAGCAAAGCTTGCTGTACACCTTCCCCAGATACATCTCTGGTAATCGAAGGATTTTCACTCTTGCGGGCAATCTTATCAATTTCATCGATGTAGATAATTCCTCTTTGGGCTTCTTCCACGTCGAAATCTGCCACTTGCAGCAATCGGAGTAAGATATTTTCCACATCTTCCCCAACGTAACCCGCTTCTGTGAGAGTTGTGGCATCTGCCACCGCAAATGGCACGTCCAACATCGTTGCCAAAGTTTGCGCCAACAGTGTTTTCCCGCAGCCAGTTGGCCCCATCAACAAAATGTTTGATTTTTGTAATTCTACGGTGTCGTCAGCACTGACCTTGCCATTATTTTTTGACTGAATAAAGCTGAGACGTTTGTAATGGTTATAGACAGCTACCGACAGGACTTTCTTAGCTTCATTCTGACCGATTACATATTCATCTAAATATTTCTTAATTTCTCTCGGTTTGGGAATTTGATGCAAGGAAAGATGAGCCGAGCGGGAACGCCGCTTCTGTGGTTGTTCTTGCCTGCTGTTTGCTTGGGGAGTTGCCGGATTTGTATCTAACAACTCCTCTTCTAATATTTCGTTACACAGGTCAACACATTCATCACAGATATAGACTCCCGGCCCAGCAATTAGTTTGCGTACTTGCTCCTGAGATTTGCCACAAAAGGAACATTTTAAATGGGAGTCGTATTTAGACATAAATGCCTCTTACTTGAGTGTAGTAGCGGCGTTCGCCGACAGGGGGATGTTTTGCTTGGTAATTACCTGATCGATGAGACCATAGTCTTTAGCTTCAGCTGCTGACATAAAGAAATCGCGATCGGTATCTACTTCTACTTTATCTAGAGGTTGACCTGTATGATAAGCCAATAATTCATTTAATTTACGTTTGTGATAAAGAATTTCTTTGGCTTGAATCTCAATGTCTACTGCTTGACCTTGGGCACCACCTAGCGGTTGGTGAATCATAATCCGCGAGTTAGGCAGAGACATCCGTTTCCCACGAGTTCCCGCAGTCAGTAAAAACGCTCCCATACTAGCGGCTAAACCGTAACAGATAGTCACTACATTGGGGCGAATCTGCTGTATGGTATCGTAGATTGCCATCCCTGCTGTCACTGAACCCCCTGGAGAGTTGATATACAGTTGGATGTCTTTTTCTGGGTCTTCAGCATCCAAGAATAGCAATTGAGCTACTAATGAGTCTGCTACGTCATCGTCAACTTGTGTACCCAGAAACACTATTCTTTCTCTTAACAGTCGGGAGTAAATATCATAAGCTCTTTCTCCCATGCCTGTTTGTTCTACTACCATTGGGAGCATATTCTTTGGGCTTTGGTTCGGAATTTCCATTTGATGCAAGCTCGAAAATGAGTAGATGGGATAGTCTGATGAAACCATAAAAAGACGATCGATGGGTGAGAGCTAACAATTAATTTTCTTAACTGGGATTGCTAAGTGAATAGGTATCTATATCCGTTATATCGAATTACTCTAATTTTTGGGCATCTCACCCAAAGTTTTTCCTAATCCTTGACTCTACCTTTAGTTAAGTTAGGTAAAATTTTTCGCTATCCTTAGCAAATTTTACTGTATTTTCAGCTATTAATTTTTAGATATTACTGAACTTAGGACGATCGTAAGCAAATCCAAATTTTAATTAATTTTAATTAAGATAAATTGGCAAGACAAGAAGTTAGAAGATTTTAATCAGCTTTTAAGAACTTTTCCACTGCCGATTAGTGAGAATCATAATCAAAGTTTTTCATAAATTGATTATGTATTCCCACCAGTTGCTGTCACGCATTTAAATCACTTATTGAGATTGCAGAGGAGCAGGGGGGAAGGGGAGCAGGGGAGCAGGGAGCAGGGGGGCAGGGGAGAGAATTAGACCAATTTTCTTCTGTTTCCAAACAATCCAATTTAAATGCGGAACAGCTTATCCCTGCTATTAATTACTCATCCGTGCTAGATGCTTCCGTTGTGGACTCAGTTGCTTCTGGAGTTACAATTATTTCTGCTGTAGACTCAGTTGCTTCTGGAGTTGCAGTTATTTCTGCGGTGGACTCATCAGTTGCTTCTGGAGTTACAGTTATTTCTGCGGTGGACTCATCAGTTGCTTCTGGAGTTACAGTTATTTCTGCGGTGGACTCAGATGCTTCTGGGGTGCTGATTTCTAATGTACCTTCTGGCACTAGCTCAATATTAGAATGTTCTGTCAGCCAGTTAATGATTTTTTCTTTCAGTAAGTCTTCTTTTACAAATTCTCGGAGCTTTTCTGGGTCGATATTATCCTCATCGTTAAATTCCTGCTTTACCTCTCGCATTTTAGCTTCAATAGCAGCGGGTTCTACCTCGATAGATTCTAGTTTAGCGACTTTTTGAAGAGCTAGGTTGCGCTTTAAACGATCGATCGCATCACCCCGCGATACCTGTCGCATTTGCGTTACCATATCCTGAGTAAACAGCTTTCTCACATCAATTCCTTGATTACTCAGTCGGATTGCTGTTTGAGTCAAAATAGAATCTACTTCCTGTTGAATTAGAGTTTCCGGCAAATCTACTTCTATCTGGTTTTGCAATGCTTGCAGAATCGCCTCTGTTTTATTCGTATCAGTTTTACTTTTCGCTGTGTCTTGAAACCTCTTTTCCAAGCTTTCTCTTAACTCTGCCAAAGTTTGAAACTCACTAACCTCTTGAGCAAAGTCATCATTAAATTCTCGTAACTCTTTCTCTTTCAGTTCCTTAAGAGTAATTGTAAAAATAGCGGATTTACCTGCTAAATCAGTTTGTGGATACTCCTGGGGAAATTTTACTGAAATATCTTTAGTTTCTCCTGGGTTCATGCCCAAAATCCCATCTGTAAAACCTTCAATAAACTTTCCCTCTGTTAGTTCTACCTGAAAGTCCTCGGCTTCACCACCGAGAATAGGGGTATCCTCACCGCCTTCCTCTTCACTCACTGTCCGACCCTGAAAATCTACTACAGCTACGTCTCCTTCTTGGGCGGTTCTCCCTTCTACAGGAATTAATGTAGCAATTTCCTTTTGCCGATCGCTCAAAAATCGCTCAACTTGCTCTGGGTCATACTTTACTTCTTCAACTTTAATATCTAAACCAGTATATTGGTTTAATTTCACTTCCGGTGGCACATCCACCTTCACAGATATAGTTAAAGCTTCTCCTGGTTGAAACTTCTGCACTAATTCCTCTTGGGGAGTATCGAGATAGAATTCCCCAATAGCATTAATATTCTCTTGCTTCACAGCCTGTTGTACGCCATCGCGAATTACATCTTCCAACGCAGCTGCTTTAAGTCTCGCCGCACCAAAGCGCTGGAGAAGTATTTGCCGGGGTACTTTGCCTTTGCGAAATCCAGGAATGTTAGCATTGCGAGCCAAGTCTTGTATAACGTGCTCGTAAGCTTTTTTGGACATTTCAGGGGGAATTTCTATTTCCAGACCAATCTGGCTAGCGGGAAGCTTTTCCTGGGTAACTTTCATGAATTTTCCGGTTCCGAATAACTGAAATTGATTATTTTTTGGCTAAAACAGGGGCTAGGGCTTTCTTTTTCAGTAATGCTTGCCCTGGCTTTTCCAGCCACTGCCTGTTAGCTTAACTTTAGCCCCAGTTTTAGGGCTATCATGCTCTCAAATTTTGGACTATCCCCGATCGCAGGTCTTACACCGTGATATGCTGGTGCAAGCAACCAGCTAATCTGGTATTTGCCAAACTAGACGAGCATAAGTCAGTTCTGACTACAGCCTCAAGCATGAGGTGGTGCTTTTCTGTTTTGGGTTCGTATCTGATGATAGTACATATAGCATACTCATTTGTTGCCGAATCCCAGGTTAATCTTTAATCTATAAAGTCAAGAATTTTGTAAAATTTGCATAATTAGTGTATATGTTTTTAAATTACCGATATAACTAAACAATAAATAAGCGATCGTATTGATTACTTACACACTTAATAGGTTAAGAGTCTCTGCTCGCCCTAAGTTTAAGGCAAACAAGCTCAATTCCTGCAAACCCAAACCCCCATAGTTGTAGAAAAATTTACAACTAGAACTTATACTTAATGAACTCTCAACCTTTTAGCAGCAAACAATATTTTCGGAGGAATCAACTTTGGCAAAAACCTATCGAGTAGCAATTTTAGGAGCAACAGGAGCAGTCGGTACTGAGTTTTTAGAATTATTGGCAAGTCGTCAATTTCCCCTAGCTGACTTGAAATTATTGGCTTCTCCCCGTTCTGCTGGACGTACTATACAGTTCGCAGGAGAAAATCTGCCTGTAGAAGCAGTAAGCGAAGATGTGTTTAACAATGTAGATATAGTTTTAGCATCTGCTGGCGCTTCTACTTCCAGAATTTGGGCATCGAAAGCAATGGCATCTGGGGCAGTAGTAATTGATAATTCCAGCGCTTTTCGTATGGAACCCAATGTACCTTTAGTCGTCCCAGAAGTTAATCCCCAAGCAGCATTTACTCACCAAGGAATTATTGCCAATCCCAACTGTACGACTATTTTAATGGCAGTAGTGGTTTGGCCCCTACACCAACTAGAGCCAATACAGCGCCTAGTAGCAGCAACCTACCAATCTGCTAGCGGTGCGGGTGCTAGAGCAATGGAAGAAATGAAAGCACAAGCCCAGGCAATTTTACAAGGTGAACCAGCAAAAACAGAAATTTTCCCCTATCCTTTGGCATTTAATTTGTTCCCTCATAACTCCAAATTGAACGAATTGGGGTATTGTGAAGAAGAGATGAAAATGGTCAATGAAACTAGGAAAATTTTTGCTAATCCAGAAATGCGAATTACGGCAACTTGCGTTCGGGTTCCCGTACTCCGGGCACATTCAGAAGCGATTAACCTAGAATTTGGTAGACCCTTTCCTGTGGAAAAAGCCAGGGAAATTCTGAGTCAGTCACCAGGGGTTAAACTGGTAGAAGATTGGCAAGCTAATTATTTCCCGATGCCGATCGAAGCAAGCGGTAAAGATGATGTTTTAGTAGGTCGAATTCGGCAAGATATTTCTAATCCTAATGGGTTAGAACTATGGCTTAGTGGCGATCAAATTCGCAAAGGTGCAGCTTTGAATGCCGTACAAATTGCTGAATTATTAGTGAAGGAAAATTCACTGGTAACTCCAGAATTGGCTATTTCTGGCAAGAAGTAAAGATATAAATTAGGAAGCAAATCATTAGGAGAAAAAAGAGTGTGGGAAAGTTTGGTAGGGTAATAACCGCTTTAGTTACACCTTTTAATGAAGATGGCAGTGTAAATTATACAGTTGCAGAGCAACTAGCCGGACATTTGGCAGAAAATGGTACAGATGCTTTTGTGATTTGTGGGACTACGGGTGAGTCTCCAACACTGAAATTAGCAGAGGAATTAGAATTATTTCAGGTAGTACAGCAAGCGGTAGCCGGAAAAGCGAAAATTATTGCCGGAACAGGTTCTAATTCAACTGAAGAAGCGATCGCAGCCACCCAAAAAGCCGCTAAAATAGGAATAGATGGTTCTCTGCAAGTGGTTCCTTACTATAACAAACCACCTCAAGAAGGACTTTACCAGCATTTTCAGGCGATCGCCAAAAGCTTTCCCGATCTGCCAATAATGCTCTACAATATACCTGGTCGCACCGGGCAAAACTTGGCACCAGAAACAGTGGCTCGTTTGGCAGAAATTCCCAACATTGTCGCTATTAAAGAAGCAAGCGGCAGTATGGATCAAGTCAGTCAAATTCGCAATCTCACCCCGCCAGAATTTGAGATTTACTCTGGAGATGATTCCTTGACATTGCCCTTATTAGCAGTTGGCGGAACTGGAGTAGTTAGCGTTGCCAGCCATTTAGTCGGCAATGAAATTCAGCAAATGGTGCAAGCCTTTGAAGTAGGTAAAACTTCCGAAGCATTAAAAATACACTTACAACTTCTTCCCTTGTTTAAGTCACTATTTATCACCACAAATCCAATTCTTGTAAAAACAGCTTTAAAATTAAAAGGTTGGGATATTGGCAGCGTTCGCCCGCCGCTTTGCGAACCATCAAATGAAGAAATTCACAAATTAAAAACAGCTTTAGAAAAACTTTCCTTAATTTAACAGGAATGACTAAGCCAAGTTTTTGACAATTGAATATTTCTTTCCATAAAACTCTGGACAGTTAGACAAAAATTAAGAGCTAACAGGTAAAGAGAATAGGGCAAATTTTAAGCGATAGATTGAAGATTCAATCTGGGATTAAATTAGCCAATTACTAATTACCGCATATACCAAAACCAAATTTCTTGTTACTAAAATCAAAGGATGCAAATGACTCAAGATACAAATTCTGCAAAAGCAACTCAAACAGTAAAAATTATTCCGTTGGGGGGATTACATGAAATCGGAAAAAACACCTGCATTTTTGAATATGATGATGAAGTTATTCTTTTAGATGCTGGTTTAGCTTTTCCTACAGATGGAATGCACGGGGTAAATATTGTTTTACCAGATACTACCTATTTGAAGGAAAATCGCCATAAAATTAAAGGCATGATCGTCACTCACGGTCATGAAGACCATATTGGCGGTATTCCTTATCATCTAAAACAATTTGATATTCCGGTGATTTATGGCCCACGTTTAGCAATGGCATTATTGCAGGGTAAACTTGAAGAAGCTGGAGTTGCTAAACAAACTGAATTAAGAACAGTATTGCCTCGTGATATTGTGCGAATTGGTACTCACTTTTTCGCAGAATTTATTCGCAATACTCACTCAATTGCCGATAGTTTTACAGTGGCTATTCATACCCCAGTGGGAGTGATTATTCACACAGGTGACTTTAAAATTGACCACACTCCTGTAGATGGCGAAAAGTTTGATTTCCAAAGGTTAGCGGAACATGGCGAAAAAGGTGTTCTGTGTTTAGTGAGTGATTCAACTAACTCGGAAGTCCCCGGACAAACACCTTCGGAAATGTCCGTTTATCCGAATTTAGACCGCATTTTTGGTCAAGCTACTGGACGGATTATGCTGACAACTTTTGCTTCTTCGGTACACCGAATCAATATTGTTTTGGAGTTGGCGAAAAAGCATAATCGGATTGTTTCGGTGTTGGGTAAATCTATGTTAAATGTGATTGCCCATGCGCGAAATTTAGGTTATATCAAATGTGAGGATAATTTACTCCAACCTTGGCAAGTTGCGCGAAATTTACCAGACGAACAAGTTTTAATTCTTACTACTGGGTCGCAAGGGGAACCTTTAGCGGCGATGACTCGCATTGCTAATCAAGAACATCCCCATATTAAAATTCGCAAGGGTGACACAGTAATATTTTCTGCTAATCCAATTCCCGGAAATACGATCGCAGTTGTCAATACGATCGACAAGTTGATGATCCAAGGTGCTAACGTAGTTTACGGTAGAGAAAGAGGCATTCACGTTTCTGGTCACGCCTGTCAAGAAGACCAAAAACTGATGTTAGCTTTAACTCGTCCGAAATTCTTTTTACCAGTTCACGGCGAACACCGTATGTTAGTGAAACACAGCGAAACTGCTCAAAATATGGGAGTTCCGGCAGAAAATATGGTAATTGTAGATAACGGCGATGTGGTCGAACTTTCTGAAGATAGCATTGCGATCGCAGGTAAAGTCCCATCTGGTTTACAACTGGTAGATAGTGCTGGTGTAGTTCACGATAATGTCCTCAAAGAACGGCAACAATTAGCCGAAGATGGAGTAGTTACCATCGCTGCTGCTGTAGATTGGGATGGGAAACTCGCAGCTAGACCAGAAGTACATTTGCGTGGTGTAGTAACAGCCGTCGAGCAGAGTTTACTACAAAAATTGGTACAACAAACCATCGAAAACTTGTTGAGCGATCGCTGGCGAGAATTTGCCCGTAACTTCGATACTGAAGAAGTAGAAGTAGACTGGACTGGCTTACAAGCTCAACTAGAACAGGCGATTGCTAGACTACTACGCCGCGAACTCCAAAGTCGTCCGCTATTAGTCTTCCTGTTACAAACACCAGAACTACCCCCCTCTAAAGTTACTGGTCGTCGTCGTCGCGTCACCGCTAGAGTAGCTTCTTAAGAAACTAAGAAAATTTCCCAGAGGAAATTCTAGTTCCAGATATACTCCATCTTGGGTATTCGCTAGTTAGTGATTGGTGAATTTGGTAATTATACCTATTCACCGATCGCCTTTTTATAATTAGTAGAATTACTCAAACTTTATTTTATGGCTTGTCAATGCTTCTCTAAAGTGGCTATACTAAACCGGGCTTTAATTTCTAGTGAGTTATACTGTACGAAGTCATCAAATAACCTTTCAATTGCCTTAGTCATTTATTGAGCAAAAACAATTAATAATGACTTAACAAATCCTGAAACGCTTGTTTTCTGACCGCATCTAAGTATAAGCCCTACGGAATTAAAAACATCCTGATTGTAATCAGTATAAAATGGAGTTGTGGAAAGCTAAAGCTACAACTCATCCGTAAGTTGGAGTTTTTAGGAATTCCAACCCGCAAAAGATCAATCAAATGGCTGTAGTAATCCGGCAAAACCATTTGAGATCATGTAGTCAAACCATAGAGGAAGATAACCTCCTCTTGGGAAGCTTGGAGTTATGAAAAATGAATGTATCTCAATCTACCATAGAAGACACTCAGGTTACAACCTGGATTTGGACAAATCAAGAAAATGTTACAGTTGGAAACACAAGTAACCATCGAAGTCCGAAAAAACGCTTTGATTTGCTACAACCTTTGCGGCGGATACTGAACAATATAGACGTTCGAGATCCAGAATTAGCGCATCGTTTGTGTGAGATGATTCCAGCGCAATGTCCTTTTGAGCGTGATGTGAAACTGTTTGGTCGGAGTTTATTTCATATTCCGCCTTTGTGTAAGTTGAATCCGCTTTATGAAGAGGTATCTTTATTACGCTTTCGTGCTTTGTGTTACTTAGCTGATGAATGCGGTGAAGATGTATCGCAATACTGTTAGTTACTCCTACTAAAATTGGGAATAGCTAGGGGAGGAAAGATTTATTTTTTTGGCGATCGAAGTGGCTTGCTGACTCAACTGTATCTAAATCTGCTAACTTAAACTTCTTATTGCTGTAGTAGCTTGATTATTTATTTGGTGTCCCATTTGAGTTTCTGCTTTGTCTAGTTGGGAGAGTAGAGATCAGAAATATTAGCTTTTCAATTCATTTGTTGAGTTTTCGGAATTTAGCGATCGTCTAATCAGAAAATGTTGTTGCTGGGGTACGTTGTTGCGCTTTAGCGCTTTAGATGAAAGCGCTGAAGCGCAACAACGTACTTATTTTTTAGTAATTAGCAACTAAGTTATTACATTTTTGTGAGTGTTCGCACTAATCAAAGTAAAGTTTATTTTCATAGGCTTGCTCTCCAATAAAAGGGCTGTTATTCTAACAATAGAAGCAAAGAAAAGCTTCCCTGGCAGATCAAACAGCCTGGTGTCAAGTTACTTAAGTAAAAAAGAGGAAAAACAGCTGTTTAACTTACGTCTGTCTCGTCCGAAAACAACACCCAACCGGAACATTGATATTTCCTAAGCTGGTTAACTGAGAGTAATACAATGGTTTTTCAATCAATGTAACTCTAGATAGTATTACCAATCACAGGAAATCACTCGATAAGTAAGGCTTGGGTGTTGTTGTGTTGTAAAGGATTTCCAAAGATAAAAGCGAGTTTTGCAGAAAGACTTTAAAATATAAGTCTGAACTTCGCTATTTGAATTAAATTAAGTATTATGGCGATTATTGCGCTGAGAGCTTGGTATCTCCAGAAGTATGAGCCACTGAAAGAACTGGAGAAACGTACCCATGATTTGCGTCTCAGTAAGAATAGTTTGTTAAAGTCGGGGTTGCGGGCAGATTTTTTGGAAGATAGCCAGGAAGTCAAGCGATCGGCCTGGTTTGAAAAATATTTGGATGGGGAAACTGTAGAATTTTACATTGAGGGTAGCGGTGGCTATACCATTGCCAACATCGATTTATGCAGTCATGAGATCTATTTCACCAAACAATCGGTAATGGCGGATTTAGAACCGACAATTTTCCTGTGTTATCAAAAAGAATATGCTTTAGCGAGTGAAGCTTTGCGGGAAGGGTTGCAAAATACGGTAGAAATTTTGAATCAGCGATCGCGTTTAACACTAAAACTGGTAGAATCACAGCGTCCTACCGATAGCCCGCTGCGGTTGAGTGAGATGATGATGCGGAAAATCCGCAAAAGCTTATTGTTTATTGCTGATAGTACAGCGATCGCTCGTTTTGAAGGTGAAGGAACGCCAGCACAATTAATTCCTAGTCCCAAAGTTTGCTTAGAACTGGGTTATGCGCTCCAAAGCAAGCGTAGCGAACAAATTTTGTTAGCGCAAATGGAACGACCGGAAATGAGGGGACAATTTCCCTTTGACTTGCCAAAATACCAAAGATTGTCGTTTAAAGATGCCGAAGAATTAGAGGAAATGCTGCCAAGTGCGATCGAAGCGCAACTAGCAAGGTATAATTTATTTTCTTAAAGCTGTTAAATTGGGCAGTTCTTGAAAATTTTGTCAGTTCGAGTAACTTTTGCCCGTAATATGTTTCCATACAGTAGAGAATAGTTTTCTGTTATGCCCAGAACTCCTTCTGAATATGCAGTACACCTATTAATCGAAGGTGGTCACAGGGAAGAGGTGCGTTTCCCGACAATTCAAGACTTTCAAAAGTGGTACAGCGGGGAACTGGTGCCAAAATCTTCCTCCAATGACTTTATTAACGTTCCAATTAAGAACATTCAGGGAGAATACATGGTGGTACGACCATCCCGGATATTGGCGATTCGAGTAGAACCAGTGTTCACATCCAGTGTCGAACGATTCGACGACTAGAACCGATATTCACATCCAGTATTGACCGAGTAGCTTGATGATTAATACGCTAGGTTCTTTCGCCCTTAGTTTGGGCATAATGTTTGCTCAGATTCCGATTCCTAACAGTAGCTTACCGTTGCAACCGATTACGGAACCACAGGAGCAACAGTTAGGTTTAGACGATCGCCTCTGGGGTAGTCCCGGACAAAGGGGAGATAAACAGGCTTTATTGGAGTCTATTGCCAATAGTCTGCGATATTTGCGATCGTCCAAAGCAGCGGCAGCTTACGCTAAATATCCTGTAACGGGAATTACTTTAGCTAGGGTGCGACGGAGTTTGGTAAGGTTTCGCCAATTGGTAATTAACTCTGATTCTCCAGCACAATTAAGAGCAGCTGTAAGACGAGAGTTTGTCTTTTACCAATCCGTCGGTCACGATCGCAGAGGAACGGTGACATTTACAGGCTACTATGAGCCAATTTATCAAGCTAGTCTGACACCAGATGAAAATTACCGCTATCCGATTTACCGCTTACCACCTGATTTTGCCAGTTGGCAACGTCCGCACCCAACAAGATTGGAATTGGAAGGGAAAGACGGTTTACAGGGTGAAAAAGGGCGATTAAGAGGGTTAGAACTAGCTTGGTTGCGCGATCGCCTGGAAGCTTTTCTAATTCACATTCAAGGTTCTGCCCGTCTGCAATTACCCGATGGCAGAATTATGAGTGTTGGGTATGCAGGTAAAACCGATCATCCTTACATCAGCGTGGGTAGAGAACTGGCGAAAGATGGCAAATTACCGCTATCAGGGCTATCAATGCCCGTGATGATCGATTTTTTCCGCCATTATCCCCAAGAATTGAGCGTTTATCTGCCACGTTATCACCCGTTTATTTTCTTCCGGGATAGTGGTGGTGCGCCAGCAACGGGCTACACTAACGTACCAGTGACCCCGGAAAGGTCGATCGCTACCGACAAAGATTTAATGCCCCCAGGTGCTTTAGCCTTAATTAACACTTCCTTACCTTTCCCCAAGCGCAGAGGTGAGATGGAATTTCGCCAAGTTAGCCGCTTTGTCTTGGATCAAGATGCCGGAAGTGCGATTAAAGGCGCAGGTCGGGTGGATGTGTTCATGGGAACTGGTCAGTTAGCGGGCGATCGAGCAGGCGTGATGAAGAGTAGCGGGCAACTTTATTATTTGTTGCTCAAAGAGTGAATGGGGACTAGGAAAATTTTGAGTTTTGAGTTATGAGTTTTAAGTTATTAATTCAAAACTCAAAACTTAAAACTCAAAACTAACGAAGGGGACTAGGAACTAGGGGAAATTCATTAACTCTAAACTCACCCAGTACCCAATCCCCAATAAAGACAGCGAGAGGAGTGTAATTAATGCCAACTATAGAGGAGAACTACCAGACTTGGAATGATAGCTATGATTGGTCTGAGGGTGGTGCTGAATGGTCGAGAAATTGGGGTAATATTCCGATTCAATGGTATGCAGTGCTAATGCCCAGACTTTATCCGTTTGTTCCAGCTGCCAGAATTTTGGAAATAGCGCCCGGTGCGGGACGGTGGACAGAATTTCTCAAAGACTTGTGTCAAGAGTTGATTTTAGTCGATTTGTCGAAGAAATGTATGCAAATTTGCCAAGAAAGGTTTGAGAAACATAGCCATATTCGCTATTTTGTCAATGATGGTTCTTCTTTGGCAATGATTGAGGATAATTCGATCGATTTTGCTTTTAGTTTTGATTCTTTAGTTCATGCTGACCAACCGACTTTAGCTGCTTATTTGCAACAACTTGCAGCTAAATTAACAGAAACCGGATGCGGTTGGATTCATCATTCTAATATGGGTGAATACTCGGATTTACAAAAAGATGAGTTTACTGGTTGGCGATCGCTCGATGTCAGCGCTCAGACTTTCCGTGTTGCTGCGGAAGCGGCAGGGTTGCGCGTGATTACCCAAGAAGTATTTACTTGGCGCAGTGAAAAATTTACGGATTGCATTTCTATCTTTACATCCTCACTTTCACCTTACCCCTATCCTGATAAAATTATTCGCAATCCTGATTTTGCCGCTCAACGTACTTATCTTAAACAGCTGGCAGATATTTACGGAGCATTGCATAATGAAAAAATGATTAAAGCAGGTAGTAGAATAAAAAAACTTTAAATCTACTTTTGGCTTTAGGAAGAATTTATTTCTTTTCCTCTCCGCTAAAAACCTCTGCGATCGAGCCTTGGTGCGGCGATTTATTCGTAGTAACAATCACCATATTAATCCGTGTACTCACTCAAGATCGGCAAAGCATTTGTGCATTATAAATGAGGCATTTTGACCAAACCCAAAATATGAAGACAAAGGGACAAAAGGAGAAATTGCTTAACCTAAGACTTTCCTGTTCTCTGTTCCCTGCTCTGATTGTTAGCCTGCAAGTTAATAAAGACCTATGGAAGCATCCTTTGATATTACCCTGTTGATGGTCATTACTATCATCGCAGGCATAAGTGCCCAGGCGATCGCGGAATTTCTGAAAGTTCCTAGTATCGTCTTCTTACTGGTATTTGGCATTTCGTTAGGGCCAAGTGGTTTGGGTGTGTTGCATCCCAATTTGCTGGGTACTGGTTTAGAGGTAATTGTGGCACTCTCGGTAGCTGTGATTCTGTTTGAAGGGGGACTAAACCTGGAATTACGGGAACTGGGAAGGGTTTCTGGTAGTTTGCGAAATTTGGTGACTATCGGCACGCTAATTACTTTAATTGGCGGTGGCATGGCGGCGCATTGGTTGGGTGAGTTTCCTTGGTCGATCGCTTTCCTTTATGCTTCTTTGGTAGTGGTTACAGGGCCAACTGTGGTTAGTCCGTTGCTTAAACAGGTGAAGGTCGATCGGCAAGTTGCTACCCTCTTAGAAGGAGAAGGGGTTTTAATTGACCCTGTAGGTGCGATTCTGGCAGTGGTGGTTTTAGATACCATCCTCAACCCGAATGCTAACCCGCTTTTAGCTTTCAGCGGTCTATTCCTGCGCTTGGGTATTGGGGGAATTATCGGTGCTAGTGGTGGTTGGTTGCTGGGTTGGATTCTGAAAAGAGCCAATTTTATTTCGGAAGAACTGAAAAACTTAGTAGTTTTGGCGGGTTTGTGGGGTTTATTTACCCTAGCGCAAATGATTCGCAGCGAATCGGGACTGATGACTACTGTAGTTGCAGGAATTGTTTTGCGAGCATCTGCCGTTCCCGAAGAACGTTTAATCCGACGCTTTAAAGGACAGTTGACTATTTTAAGCGTTTCTGTTTTATTTATCTTGCTATCAGCAGATTTGTCGATCGCCAGTTTATTTGTTTTAGGTTGGGGTAGCGTTTTTACCATTTTGGTATTAATGTTTGTGGTACGCCCAATTAGTATCCTTCTTTGTACTTGGAATAGTGGCTTAAATTGGCGACAAAAACTATTTGTCTGTTGGATTGCACCCAGAGGAATTGTTTCTGCTTCCGTTGCTTCTTTGTTTGCGATTCTGTTAACTCAAAGGGGATTTAATGGCGGAGATTCAATCAAGGCATTGGTTTTTTTGACCATTATTATGACGGTGTTTTTCCAAGGATTAACCGCAGGTTTGGTGGCTAGATTACTGAAAATTACTTCTACACAAGCAACTGGAGTGGTGATTGTCGGTTCTCATGCTTTGGGAAGGTTGATTGCACGAATGTTCCAAGAACGAGGTGAATCAGCTGTTTTGATTGATACCGATCCAGAAGCTTGTAAGTTAGCAGAACAGGAAAATTTGCGAGTTTTCTTAAGTAGTGCTTTGGATATGGAAGTATTGGAAAAAGCTGGATTAGCTACGGCGGGAACCTTTATTTCTATGACTAATAATGGGGAAGTAAATTTAGTTTTGGCGCAAAGAGCAACTGAAGAGTTTTCCCCTCCGAGAGTTTTAGCTGTATTCCCTCGCGATCCTCAACTAAGTAATGAAAATAAGAATCATCATAGTAAAATTCAACAAGCTTTTGTGCAACATTTACAAATTAAAACTTGGAATGAATATTTAAATGATGGCAAAGTGAAGTTGGGAGAAACTGAATTAAAAGAAGAAGGTTTTGCTTTTCAACAGGCACATTTGCAAGCGTTAATTCATTCGGGAGAATTTGTGCCTTTGCTAATGGAAAGAGACGAACATTTGATGATTGTTCCGGTGGCGGAAGAATGGCAGATTGGCGATCGCATTATCTACCTATTACACGATTTGCGACCGAATTTACTCAAACGTTTATCTGGTGCTAGTCCTTCTTCTCCTTTAGTATTAGAAAAACTTCCAAAAGTTGAAGAAGTACCAATTCCTTATTCAGTAAGAGAACCTTCTTTGGAAAAAGCTTAAATCTAAAGCCGACAAGAGGAATACAGTAATAAACTCAATGGATAGATGACTAATAGCAAGTAAGAAATGACAAATTAAACTAAACACTTTGTCCAAAGTGGCAAAATTTCAGGAGAACCATACCACATTCCAGGTGATTTCGGAGAATGTCTAATGCCTTCAATGGTGATATTTTCTGCGCCTTCTAAATGTGCGGCTTCGATCGGTGTAATTCCATCTCCCCAAGTTTCACCGTTACCACAGGTGATTTGATAACTGTTAAAAGCTAACCAACTCCCTTTTTTTCTTGCGCCAAAAACGGATTTTCCGGCAATACAAACATAACGAACGTAGGGATAAAACGCACCAGGATAGTTACTGTTAACAAAATCTAAATTACGTTTTGTCCAACGTTCTAAACTAATGTGAGGAGTTCCCAAAGATACGAGTGAGGCGACATGAGGATGAGCGCTCCAAAGCCGATCTGATTCGATCGCATCGCCATGAATAGTATATGGTTTTTCTCCAATGTAAATTCGGGAAATCCAACCACCTGCTGAATGTCCAATTAAATTAACTTGAGAGGCGTTGTTTTGCTTCAAACTTTGTTTGACAGTACGATCTAGTCTGCGTAAAATCGGCACCATCGATCGACCGCCCACCGTCGGCAACCAATCTCTCTTTCGTAATGGTACTGTTACCGTAGGAAAACCAAGTTCTTGTAAGCTTTTCTCTAAGGCTATGTAAGCAGTCGCCCCTTCAAGATATCCAGGTAAAATAACAACAGGTAATGGCATTTTGGTTCTAATAGCTCTAATTTCAGAATTTACTGGTAAATTTGTGTCTAGAAGTATTTTCAGTAGTTACTTAATTTAACTTCTAGTAAAATTTTATGCTTATCAACTGAAATTTTTATCTGTATAATTACTTAGATTTTTAGCAAAAACGGATACATGAGCTAGAAAAACCTTTGTTACCTTAGAAAAGTAAACAATCAAAAATTTTGTCGATCGTCGTGCAAACAGGCACTCTTTACGGAATTAGTGTAGGCCCAGGAGATCCAGAGTTAATTACTCTAAAAGGATTAAATTTACTCAAAAGTGTACCAGTTGTGGCTTTTCCGGCTGGAATTGGGGGTAAAAAGGGGATAGCGCAGACTATTGTTTGGCAATGGATATGCGATCGGGTGCAGTTAGCTTTACAGTTTCCTTACATCCAGGATGAGGCAGGTTTAAATTCGGCATGGCAACTAGCGGCGCAGCAGGTATGGGAATATTTGCAACGTGGAGAGGATGTTGCTTTTGTTTGTGAGGGAGACATTAGTTTTTACAGCACTTTTACTTATTTGGCAGCAACTTTGCAGCAGCAACACCCAGAAGTAAGGGTGCAGACAGTACCGGGAGTTGCTTCGCCAATGGCAGCAGCGTCAGCTTTGGGGCTACCTTTAACCATAAGGGATCAACGTTTGGTGATTTTACCTGCTCTTTATCGGGTAGAAGAGTTAGAAGCGGTTTTAAATTGGGCGGATGTGGTGGTGTTAATGAAGGTAAGTTCAGTTTATCCGCAGGTTTGGCAAATGTTACAGCAAAGAGATTTGTTGCAGCATAGTTATGTGGTGGAACGGGCAACTACAGCTGAGCAAGTAGTGTATGATGATTTGCGCGATCGCTCCGAGTTGAAATTGCACTATTTTTCGTTGCTAATTGTCAAGGTGATTAGGGGTTAGGGACTGGGGACTGGGGATTGGGGACTGGGGACTGGGAGAGTTTTGAGTTAAGGAAATTTCCTGTCTAGTGCCTTTAAGATATAACCAACTAGGGGATACTTCTGATAGTCTAAACTTTGTGTCGCTAACATGAAATATAGATCTCTCGTACTTATGGTAATAAGTAAACTAGATTAGTGGTTAAAACGCTGGATCTATAAGCAATCCCTAGTCCCCAGTCCCCAGTCCCCAGTCCCCAGTCCCCAGTCCCCAGTCCCCAGTCCCCAGTCCCCAGTCCCCAGTCCCCAGTCCCCAGTCCCCAGTCCCCAGTCCCCAGTCCCCAGTCCCCAGTCCCCAGTCCCCAGTCCCCACGATCGATCGCAAAACTTAGCTTAAGTTATCTGCTATGTCTCACCTTTCACCCATCAACACCATAACTGGAACTCTAAATTTGCCGTTAGTTGTGGCAGCATTAACCTCTGTTGGGCTGCATTCGCTATTTTGGTTTTATCAACCAGTAGTGCCAATGGCTGATAAACCAACAGCTGTAGCAAGCGATCGACGCAGCGTGAGAGTTGTACAATTAACGCCAGAGGAAATTCTCAGGTTGCCAGAATATGCCCAACAGAGAACGCAACCAACTTTACCTCTGCCACAGGAACAAACTCCTGTCAATCTTTTGCCTAGTTTGCCCCAAGCTAAATCAGAAGTTACTTTACCAGCACCACCGAGTTTTCCCATTTACAACCCCAATCCTTCCCCACCTTTACCTACTCCAGAAGTGAAAACTCCAGAGGTGAAAACTCCAACTTCGCGCCGTCGCGATCGAACTACAGTTCCTAAATCTCCTCAAGAAACTGTAAAAAACAATCGGAGAAATAATCAATCTTCGCGGATAAAACAGCCTCAAATTGATGAAAAAATAACTAGTCGTCAATCAAATTTAGATTCGCCATCGCCAACTCAAAAAAGAGCAGAAATTCAGCTACAACAAAGAAATCAATCTCAACCAGATAGAGGAATGTCTGTTAGCCAATTTGAGGACTCTTATAACTCTTATAAAAGGTATCTTGCTCAACAACAGCAAAATTTAAATACTACTCAATCTGCTCAATCTGCTCAATCTACACAAACTACTCAATCTAGTCAAAGAAGAACTCAAGTTCGGGGTAATCAAAATCGAAATCGAAATAATGAAACAACAGGGGAATTACTCGATCGCAATCCATTGCAGCCAAATTTAGTTGGGGGTGAAACAAGTACTCAGAGTCAAAGTCAAAATAGAGATGATATAAGTTTAGCCGACCTACAAAGTCGCAATAATTTGAGGAATGATATTAATCAAGAAGATGTAGAAGCTCGAATTAAAGTATCGTATGGTTACGATGCTACCAATACAAGAGAACTCGACGCAAATGCAACCTTTAATGACTGGTGGAAGGACAAAGTTAGACAGTATTCAAATAGGTTAAATGCCCCTAAAAAACCGTTTGACGATACAGTTCGTTCTTCGTTTAAGATAAAATTACCATCTGTTAGTCAGGCAGGAATTGCTGTTTTAGTCGATCCAGAAGGCAAAATTTTGGAAACAAAATTAATCCAGAGTACTGGTTATAATCAACTTAATGACTTGGCGATCGATCAAGTGAAAAAGCGTGATTTTCCTGCTAGCGGCAAATATGAAATCTACCAATATCGCTTTGCTATAGATCAAAAAGATTTACCTACTGCTTCGGAAGCTGCTAATCGTTAAACTAATTAAACTTTAATACTTGCCTATGATTCTGGATTCATCTTTTGCTAAACAACTGCATAGTTCTTCAGAGAAATTATTTTCATTTGTGGAGAACTTTGATCAAGTTAAAGTGTTAGTTGTGGGAGATTTAACTCTTGATGAATTTTTGACAGGACAAGTAGAAAGGGTTTCTCGTGAAGCACCTGTTTTAATTATCCGTCACGAACAGACTAAACAAGTGCCTGGTGGAGGAGCTAATGCAGTTTATAATTTAGCGAAGTTAGGGGCGCAAGTTCAGGTAGTAGGATTATTAGGTAAAGACGATCAAGGTCAAGCTTTGCGACGGATTTTTGAAGCTGCGGAAATTGACACTAGTGGTATTTTTTTAGACTTGCATCGTCCGACGGTGACAAAAACGAGAATTTCTGGGCACGCACGTCAGTCAGTAACGCAACAAATTGTTAGGGTCGATCGCAAATCTGACGATTTACCAGAAGAAAGTTTACAATTACAATTAGCTGATTACATTCGCTCTCAAGTAGAAAAAGTTGATGTAGTAGTTTGTTCAGATTATGGTGATGGTGTATTCACTCCCCCGGTAATTGCAGCAGCTTTAACTCACCCTTTAACTATTGTTGATACCCAGCAAAATTTACAACGTTTTGCAGGTGCAACTTTGTTTACTCCTAATTTGCCAGAAGCAGAAAAAGCGGTAGGTTATCCAATTTCTTCACTGGAAATTTTAGACCAAGCGGGAAAGGATTTGTTGACATTAACTCAGGCGCAACAAATTTTAATTACTCGCGGAGAATTTGGCATGAGTTTGTTCGATCGTACTGATTCATCCAGTTCCCATATACCCGCTTTTAACCGCACAGATGTGTATGATGTTACTGGTGCTGGCGATACAGTTGTTGCTGCTTTAACATTAAGTTTATGTGCTGGTGCCTCAGTTTGGGAAGCAGCAGTTTTAGGCAATTTAGCTGCTAGTATTGTCATCCGTAAATTCGGCACTTCCACAACAACATCAGGAGAAATTAAATCAGCTTTAGAAAGTTTGTTAGATGAACTTGAGCAATTTTAAATTCAAGCTAGTTTGTTGTTAGGAATTTGCACGACTGAATTTATTACAACAGACCTTTTGTTATTAGTCCGTTGTAACTATTTTAGTCGTTTCTTTCTTCCTGTTTCATAATGTGACCGTTTAAATCAAATTTCAGTTCTGTTTCGGGAAAATCCAATTTAGTTAAATTACGAATTATTGGAATACTGTTCTTACCCCGATCGGGATAAGGAATGCCCCTTCTGTCTAGTTGTACAGGAGTAATTTTGCCAGAAATAAAGTCTCCTTGGGAGTTGACTTTAACTTCTAAAATCAAGGATTCTCCTAACACACCTCTAGTAGATAAAGTCCGATATCCGACAAAATTTCCCAAAGAATAAGCAATCAATTTGCCTTTATATAATTCCATTGCTCTGGGAACGTGAGGGCCATGTCCTAACACCAAATCTGCACCATTATCGATCAGAGTGCGAGCAAAAAGTACTAAGTTTCCGCGATTTTCTCCGTAGAAATTTTCCTGACGATTTCTAACTCGCATTGCACCTGTTCCTTCCGCACCACCATGAAAAGAAATTATTACAAAACTGGCTTTTTTTTGGGCTTCTTTGACAAGTGCGATCGCTGATGGCAAATCATTTAAAGAATTGTGCCAAGACAAATGACTAAAGCCAATAAAAGCAATATCTACACCCTTGATGTTCTTATAAAGAATTTGGTTTTTCTTCCCTACAGTTTTCACACCTGCACTTTCTAAATTTTTAATCGTATCTTCAAAGCCTTTGATGGTAAAATCGAAAGAATGATTGTTAGCTACGCTCATCACAGTAAAGCCAACTTCTTTTAAAAGGTTGGCATACTCTGGCGGATTGCGAAAGGCATGAACCATTGGACGGCTAGTATCTTTTGCCGTATTAGGATAGTTAGTTAATGTACTTTCAAAATTGCCAAATAGTATATCTGCTCCTTGTAAATATGCTTTGACATTTTGAAACAATTCTTGCTTATTTTGCGGCAATCTATTATTAGGAAAATTGGTGCCAGGAACAATATCTCCCACAGCTTTAAGCGTAATAGAATTTTTATCATCTATGACAGGTGAAGTTACGACAGCAGGTTGTTGTGTGGCTTTTGGTGTAGGTTTTTTACTAGCTTGAGGAGTTGGAGTTTGAGTTTCTGGAGTGGTCGGATCTTTTTGTTCTAAAGGTTGTAGTTGCTGGCGTTTGTGGCGAACAGGTGAGTTAATTTGATAGCTGAAAACTACCCCTAATATGGCTACCATCAGCCAAGTAACCCCACCCACTAACATTAAACGAACCTTTTTTTTGAACTTTTTTGTGTACTTTGGCGGTTTGCGCTTTCTTTGTTCTAGAGGATGAGGAACTGTAGTGAATTGAGGTGCAATGGGCGGAAAGTAGGGAGTTTGGGCTAAATCAAAAGCTTCCGTCCAAGTGGGCCATTTGTGGTCGCTTCTGCGCCCGTAAAGCCTCACGCAATCGATATGACGCGGGTTGAGGCGAGTAATTCCGTCAATAATGAAGCGAAATAAGACCGATCGATCGGGAATTTCATCTGCAACCAAAACGATATGCAGCCAATTATCTTTTGTTTTCGCGATCGCAGTTACGCCCTTTTTCGCAATCACCTGATTAATTAAGGCAGCGATCGCTTCGGGATTGCCTTCCTGCGCCAGGGTAACAATGCTTTTCTGTTTCAAAGCCACCTGAGTCACAATTGTCTCCTCACACCTAACTGATACACTTGTTTATAGTCGGACTGAAAAAAAGTTTAAACCGGACAGAGGAGAAAATAGCAACTAATGACAGATAGTTTTTCCAAAGATCAAGTTAGAACACCTCGTCGGTTGTTGGTGACGGGAGGTGCGGGTTTTATTGGTGCTAATTTCGTCCTTCACTGGTGCGATCGCTATCCAGACGATCGAATGGTCGTATTGGATGCTCTCACCTACGCTGGAAATCGTAATAATTTAGCATCTTTGGCGGGAAAGGAAAATTTTCGTTTTGTCGAAGGTAATATTTGCGATCGAGATTTAGTCGATCGACTCTTACAAGAAGAGAATATTGATACAGTTGCCCATTTCGCCGCTGAATCGCACGTTGACAGGTCAATTTTAGGCCCAGGTGCCTTCGTGCAAACCAACGTAGTCGGAACTTTCACGCTATTGGAAGCTTTCCGCCAACATTGGAAAAATGCTTCCTTAACTTCAGGACTTTTCCTGCACGTTTCCACCGATGAAGTTTACGGTACTTTAAGCCCCGACGACCCAGCTTTTACCGAAACTACACCTTATGCACCCAACAGTCCTTACTCGGCATCAAAAGCTGGCAGCGATCACCTAGCACGGGCATATTATCACACCTACGGAATGCCGACAATTATTACTAATTGCTCAAATAACTATGGCCCTTATCAATTTCCTGAAAAGTTAATCCCTTTGATGTGTATTAATGCCTTAATTGGTAAGAATTTACCTGTTTATGGTGATGGTCAAAATATCCGAGATTGGCTATTTGTGTTAGATCATTGTCTGGCTTTAGACACAGTAATTCATAGTGGAAAGCCAGGGGAAACTTACAACATTGGCGGCAATAATGAAGTGAAAAATCTTGACTTAGTACACATTTTGTGCGAGTTAATGGATGAATTAGCACCTAATTTACCAGTACGTCCTTGTAAGGAATTAATCACTTTTGTTAAAGACAGACCCGGACACGATCGAAGATATGCAATTAACTCCTCAAAATTGCAAACAGAGTTAGGCTGGAAACCTTCTGTTACTGTAAAAGAAGGGATGAGAAAAACAGTTCAATGGTACTTAGATAACGAAGCTTGGTGGAAACCTTTGTTATCTGAAGAGTATCAAGCTTATTACAGCAAAATTTACAGCTAATCACCAAATTATTTATACTTCTTGCAAAAGCAAAGTATCCATATCTTTTCATTTTTGTGTGTTTTTCTGTATCTGCGGTCATCTATGGTAAAAGTTCCGAATCTAAACTTTTGCAAGAAGTTTAATTTTCATCTAGAGCCTTCAGTTACTAAATTATGAGTTTTTCAAAAGATGTTACATTGTACGATCGCGATTTCCTACTCTGGACAGAACAACAAGCTGAATTATTGAAAAAAGGCTACTGGGAAAAGTTAGATATTGAGAATTTGGTTGAGGAATTAGAAACTTTGGGGCGCAGCGAACAGAAAGAACTTGGCAGTTATTTACAAGTCCTTTTAATGCACTTACTGAAATGTCAATACCAACCTGAAAAAAGAACCAAAAGCTGGGATAACACAATCTCTAATTGCCGAGACAAAATTCAGGATTGTTTGGAAGATACTCCGAGTTTAAAAAGATTTATTGAAGATTCCGAATGGGTAAACAAATATTATCGACGCGCTAGGAGAGATGCTGCTAAAGAAACTGAAAAACCAATGGAAAATTTTCCAGTGGAAATGCCTTTTACAATTGAACAGGTTGTTGATTCAAGCTTTTTAATTTAACTGCAAAGGAGAGCAAATTATGAATATATCTTGGTTGCTTCCCGAACAAGGTTTTTTAAGTTTAGCAAGTTACCGCAGCATTCTAAGTATTGGTAGTGCTGGAAGTATTCTAAGTATTGGTAGTGTGGGTAGTATTTTGAGTATTGGTGGTGTTGGCAGTATTTTGAGTTTTGGAAGTGCCGGAACTATTTTAAGTGTGTTTAGTGCCGGAAGTATTTTATCTGTTTTAAGTGTCGGCAACATTCTCCGGGTACTAAAATTTAATTAACCGGAACAAGTAAAAAAAACCAATAAACATCAGCTTCATGAAAATCCGAGAAGCACAAATTGAAGATATAGAAACTCTCTTTGAGATTAGAACTAGCGTGATTGAAAATTATCAGTCTCGTGAAGAGTTAGCTGATTTAGGAATTACTCCAGAAACTATAGCAGAAATGTTGCTCGCTGATTGTCGGGCCTGGATTGCAGAAATTGACGATCGACCAATTGGTTTTTCAATGGCAAATGCCACCGAAAAAACCATCTTTGCCATGTTTATTTTGCCTTCTTTTACAGGTCGTGGTGCTGGACGTGCTTTAATGCAGCAAGCTGAAGAATGGTTGTGGTTACAAGAAGGAATAAAACAGATTTGGTTATTAACAAGTAACGATCCAAAAATTAGGGCTTATGGATTTTATTTACATCTTGGTTGGACACCTGCTGATATTCAACCAGATGGACAAATTAAATTTATTAAAAGGCGGAACTCCGCTGCCAGTTTAGGTGACTCCGGGGGGCCAAGTAGTGAAGATGAAAACTATTACTGAAGCGATCGCCAATACACCCTGAATCAACCTACCAACCAAATTACCAACTACAATCCCCACACCTGCTTGTGCTGCCAGCTTAATTCTAGGTTCAAACTCTAAATCACGGCGATACAGGAACTCGCCAATAATAGCACCTAGTAATGGCCCAATTAATATACCCAAAAGTGGCCCGCCAAAAGGTAAGGCTGGTAGCAAGCCAAAGAATCCCAAAGTTAAGCCGACAAAAGCACCAATTTGTCCCCAGTTACTAGCGCCAGCTTGTTTTCCGCCCCAGTAAGTAGCTACAAAATCTATGCCCAAACTCAGCAACAGAACTGCTAAGGCTGTTGCTAACGCTATCCAGACACCTTGGGTAAAGCCGTCGATCGCTCCCCAAACAAAAATGGAAACTAAAATTAGACTAGCCCCTGGAATTCCCGGAACTAAAGCCCCAATAATTCCCACAACCATCAACACAATCAGTAGCCAATACAAAATTATCATTTGCGTTCGTCAAATCTCAGCTGGTGTAACATCATTTAAGTAACAGCTGAAGCATACATCTAGTTTGTCAGCAATTCCGGCAATCCAATTTTCATCTTGCTGGGTGTAACTGCGTGGCGCATTAGCACCCAACACTAAAACCCCACGTTTACCGATCGGTTGACAAATTACACCTTGAGTATTTCTTGGTAGGTAATCAAATTCAATCCGTCCTGGGTAGAGTTTTAAATCTACTAAATAAACTGGTTTTTGCTTGTCTATAACTCGCTGTAGAATTGCCCCTGGCTTCACTTCTGGATTATCGCCCAAAATGCCCCGGCGTAATAAAACTTTACCTCGATCCCAAACTACTACCGTGCGAGTGGCAGTATTAGTTAACAACATCAGGGATGCCCAAGCTAGTTCGGTTTTCACTGCTTCTGGTAAATCTGGGGCGAGTTCAAATCCTTCTTTACCGATCAATTCTACTGCTTCTGGCGATCGCGGTTGTACTTGTTGCCAGAGTAACCCAGTGAAAATCAACAAAGCACTCAACAAAATACCTAAAGCATCAGAACGAGCTTGAGAATCCGCCAATTCTGGGGTAAGAATCCGGTTGACGAAGAGTAAAGTTCCTCCTAAAGCACCAACCACGATCGGGAGAGATTTTAAAACTTGGTTGTTGTCCCTTGCCATTTACAGATAATTATTTTTCGTTTTCCCCAAAATCGCCCAAGCGTTGAAACTGATAACCCATCGATCGAGCAGTCAGAATCAATTCTGGGTTGCTGGGGTCTTCTTCTAATTTTGCCCGTAAACGAGAAACATGAACATCAACCACGCGAGTATCTACCAGTCTTTCTGGAGTATACCCCCAGACTTGTTGCAGGATGTCCGATCGCGAAATTGCCTCTCCTGCATGACTCACCAACAATTCCAGAAGGTTGAACTCCATTCCTGTGAGGCGGATTCTGCGATCGCCCTTGTAAACCTGCCGCTTATTGGTGTCAATTTTCACATTACCGATCGAAATTACTCCCGAATTGGGAATCCCCGAACCGCCTGATTTGTCTACCCGACGCAACACGCAACGAATCCTAGCTTCTAACTCTTTAGGAGAAAAGGGTTTGACAACGTAATCATCCGCGCCCAATTCTAAGCCTGTGATGCGATCGGCTACATCTCCCAAAGCCGTTAGCATAATAATCGGCACATTCGATTCCTTACGAAACTCCTGACAAACACCGTAACCATCAAGTTTCGGCATCATCACATCCAAAACCACCAAGTCAGGATTAGAATTGCGGAAAGTTTCCAAAGCCTCCTCACCATCAGCAGCAGTGACCACATCATAACCAATCATTGACAGGCGGGTTTCCAAAATCCTGCGAATGCTGGCTTCGTCATCTACCACCAAAATCTTTTCTTTACGATTTTCCATTGCCAAAATTAGTTAACCTAAAGATTTCAATTTGTTAATTTTTACTACCTTATTTTAAGATAATACAAATTCTAGTTAAGTTAAATTTTTTTAATAGTTTATTAGAAAGCAACCGATGTTAACCTTTACAGAATTATTTCTTGTCCCTATGTTTAGTTTAAACTCATACTGAGTACCAAAAGCTATTATTTGTTACTCTTTTTGAATTTAATTAAGTCAATTCATCGAAAAAATTTAATATTCCTCTACAATTCAAAGGTTAAAGAGGAAAGGGGAATATCCAAACCTTGAAATTTATAAGGCAAAAATTGCTCCAACTGTCTCCTCTGCTGCTTTGCCCTTGGGTAAAGTCTTGAGTTAAAGAGTTTTCTTATCACCTTGTCCCCTTGTCCCCTTGTCCCCTTGTCCCCTTGTCCCCTTGTCCCCTTGTCCCCTTGTCCCTTACTTCTCAGCCTCTCCCGGCTCAATAATACGTTGGAAGAGATAGCCTGTGCCTCTAGCAGTGAGAATCAGTTCTGGGTTGCTTGGGTCATCTTCTAACTTAGCTCGTAAACGAGAGATGTGAACATCGACTACACGAGTGTCTACGTGACGTTCGGGAGTGTAACCCCATACTTCTTGGAGGATTTCGGAGCGAGAAAAAGCTTCTCCCGAACGGCTGACTAAGAGTTCTAACAAACTAAACTCCATACCAGTCAGACGAATTCGCTCATCACCTTTGTAGACTTGGCGTTTATTGGTGTCAATTTTAATATTGACAACTGTGATGACACCGGAACTGGGGATACCGGAAATGCCGCTTTTGTCTACCCGTCTAAGTACGGAACGGATACGAGCTTCTAATTCTTTAGGGGAAAAGGGTTTGACGACATAATCATCTGCGCCCAATTCTAAGCCTGTGATGCGATCGGCTACATCTCCTAAAGCCGTTAACATAATGATGGGTACATCCGATTCTTTTCGCAATTCCTGACAAACACCATAACCATCGAGTTTTGGCATCATTACGTCCAAAACTACTAAATCAGGAGTGGCATTGCGAAAGGTTTCTAAGGCTTCCTCCCCATCGGCAGCAGTGACGACATCATAGCCAATCATCGACAGACGAGTTTCCAAAATTCTGCGAATGCTGGCTTCATCGTCTACCACCAAAATTTTCTCTTTGTGGCTTTCCAAGTTACTCAAATCTCCTTAAATCTGTAGCGTTTCTCTTCATTAATTTTTAGTACCATTAATTAAGATATTACCCTAAAGAGTTCAGTTCTTTTTAGCCGAAATTCTTATGCTTGCTGCATTTGAAGCTAATTTAAGAATTAGGAGCTAATGTTTACACTTTTTTACAATTAACACAATGCCTAAGCCTCGAACTACTTATATATGTAATGAATGCGGGGCCGAGTCTCCACAATGGTTTGGTAAGTGTCCTGCCTGTAATACTTACAATTCCCTCGAAGAACAGCTCATCACTCAATCATCTGCTCTTCCCAGTCGTGGTAGTTGGCAGGGAGGGACTCGGAGTAATGGTAAATCAGCGGTGCATGATGAACCAAAGCCCAGGTTGTCTTTAAAATTTTCCCAAATTACTGACAGACAACAAGCAAGGTGGTCTTCTGGCTACGGAGAATTTAATCGAGTGTTAGGTGGGGGAGTAGTTCCGGGTTCTTTGGTTTTGATTGGTGGAGATCCCGGAATTGGTAAATCTACCTTGTTGCTTCAGGTGGCAAATCGACTTTCTGAGGAACGACGCATTCTTTATGTTTCTGGCGAAGAGTCGGGACAACAAGTAAAGTTGAGAGCTTCTCGTTTGGGTGTTGGTGAGAATTTTAATTCGGAGATGGAAAAGTCAGAATCGACAGATTCAGCAGAAAATTTGGAGTTACCGGAGGTAAGTGAACCAAAACTTTATGTGTTAGCTGAAACTGATTTGGAGGAGATTTTAAAGGAGTTAGAATCTCTGAAACCAAATTTAGCTGTAATTGATAGTATTCAAACGATTTTTTTACCGTCAATGACTTCTGCGCCTGGTTCGGTGGCGCAGGTAAGGGAATGTACTGCGGCGTTAATGAAGGTGGCGAAACGTGATGATATAACGATGTTAATTGTGGGTCACGTTACTAAGGAAGGAGCGATCGCAGGCCCCAGAGTTTTAGAACATTTGGTAGACACGGTATTGTATTTTGAAGGCGATCGCTTTGCTTCCCATCGGTTATTGCGATCGGTAAAAAATCGCTTTGGCGCAACCAACGAAATCGGCATTTTTGAAATGGCCGATCGGGGATTAAGAGAAGTTGCCAATCCTTCGGAATTATTCTTAGGAAATCGGGACGAAGTTGCACCGGGAACGGCGATCGTTGTTGCTTGTGAAGGCACTCGTCCGTTAGTAGTGGAATTGCAAGCTTTAGTAAGTCCGACAAGTTATTCTAGTCCCCGTCGTTCTACTACGGGAGTTGACTACAATCGCCTGTTACAAATTTTGGCAGTGTTGGAAAAACGGGTGGGAATTCCTTTATCGAAATTGGATGCTTATGTAGCTTCTGCTGGTGGTTTAAATGTGGAAGAACCAGCGGTAGATTTGGGAATTGCGATCGCAGTGGTGGCGAGTTTTCGCGATCGGATTGTCGATCCTCGCACCGTGTTAATTGGCGAAGTCGGTTTAGGCGGACAAGTTCGCTCTGTTTCCCAAATGGAATTAAGGTTAAAAGAAGCAGCGAAACTTGGGTTTCAAAAAGCGATCGTTCCCAAAGGTCAAAAATTCCCCGATTATGGTTTAGAAATTGTTCCGGTTTCTAAGGTGATTGATGCGATCGTAGCCGCCATTCCCGCACAACCCCGCTTCGGTGGCGACGAATTTTCCGACGATGAAGAGGAAGAGAACTTCGAGGAATAAAGATAGGTACGTTGTTGCGCTTTAGCGCTACTATTTCAGTGCTAATAAGAGTTCTAAAGCGCAGCAACTCCTTAACGACAACCCTGCTGAGAAACTTGTCCACCCGGCAAAGTAGCGTTACACAAATTAGCACCCTTCAAATTAGCTCCCTGAAGATTGGCGTTTTGGAGTTTAGCGTACCTCAAATTAGCTCCACTTAAATTGGCTCCACTCAAATCAACATTAATTAATACGGCATTATTTAAATTAGCACCACTTAAGTTAGCACGACTCAAGTTAACACGAAACCAAGTAACATTGCTAAGATCTAGACCAGAAAGATTAGCAGAACTTAGGTTAACTCCTTGTGATAAATAAGCCGTTGCAAATTCACTTCCTTTTAAATTCACTCCACTCAAATTAGTATTTGCTAAATAAGCATATCTGAAATAAGCGTTAGTTAAAATAGCTCCGCTTAAGTTAGCTCCGTAGAAGTCTATACTACTAAGGGTGGCATAATTTAAATTTGCAGAGCTTAAATTAGCACCGTTCAATTTAGATCCATCTATTTTCGCATAACTCAAATTAGCTCCTTGCAAGTTAGCGCCACTCAAATCACATCTCTCACACCGTTTAGTTTGTTGCAGTTGTTGAATGTGACCAGGCACAGCAGAGTAAACTGAAAGAGTCATAGTGATAACTGCCAAAGGTAATAACACTGGCATTAGTTTAAATTTCATAACTTTATTGAACTCATGTAGAAGCAATAATATTTTCTCTTATGGCTGAGGTTTTAAATAGGAATTTAATTTTAAAAATTGCCCAAAAAATTTGCTGTTCCTAATTGCATTTTTTGGTCATTTGACATATCATATAATAATGAAAATCTGTGTAATCAGATATACTAATTCAAGTTGCTAATTATAAATCTAGTTCTTTCTTAGCCCCCCTTGAGTAAGGGGGTTGGGGGGATCTAAACCTATTAACCACAGCGTTAGATCCCCCCTAACCCCCCTTACTCAAGGGGGAATAATAACTAGCAACTTGCGTTACTAATTTTTCAGACACTTGACAAGTCAAAATTAGGTAAACTTTAAAATCACCTATTCAGATGAATAAAACACCCTCCCACATTGCCATTTTTTTGCGCTCCTTAGCTGGAGGCGGAGCAGAAAAAGTAATGGTAAACTTATCACGTAGCTTTGTCGAAAAAGGATTAAAAGTAGACTTAGTACTTACCAGAATTAAAGCTACTTATGATGCGGAAGTACATCCCAACGTGCGAGTAGTAGACTTACAAGCACCCAAATTACCCACAAGCATTCCCAAACTCACAAATTACCTAAAAAAAGAGCAACCTTTTGCCTTACTTTCCGCCTTGCATTATCCCTGTGAAATTGCTTTGTGGGCAAAACGTTTAGCCGGAGTTTCTACTAGAATCATCGTATCCGAACACAACACTTTATCAGTAGAAGCCAAGCGTTTACCACAGTTAACAGCACGCCTAACTCCCATAGCTGCAAAATTATTTTATCCTTGGGCTGATGGCATTATTGCAGTTTCCCAAGGAGTTGCCACCGACTTAGCAAATGTCACAAAAATTCCCCAAGAACGCATCAAAGTAATTTACAATCCAGTAGTCACACCAGACATAGAAGAAAAGGCAAAAGAACCAGTAGAACATCCTTGGTTTGCCAGCGGACAACCTCCAGTAATATTAGCAGTAGGAAGATTAATTGCTCAAAAAGATTATCCCACTTTAATTCGGGCTTTTGCAAAAGTTTTAAAACAGCGCAAAGCTAAATTATTAATACTAGGAAGTGGACAAGAACGAGAGCAACTTAATAATTTAGTCCGAGAATTAGACATAGAAAATCATGTTGGTTGGATCAATTTTGTATCAAATCCTTATGCGTACATGGCGCGTTCAGCGCTACTTGCTTTATCTTCAGCTTGGGAAGGATTCGGTAATGTTTTAGTAGAAGCAATGGCATCAGGAACTCCCGTAGTTTCTACTAATTGTCCCAGTGGCCCTGCGGAAATTTTAGATAATGGTAAATACGGGGAATTAGTGCCAGTGGGTGACAGCGAAGCAATGGCAGCAGCAATTTTGCGAGTATTAGCTGGTGATTATAAAAAAGTCGATCGAACTTGGTTGCAGCAATTTACCTTAGAATATGCCACGCAAAAATATTTAGAAGTTCTCGGCGTTTCTAAAACCAATTAAAGTTAATTGTACTGTTTTTTGACAATGCGATAAAGGCATCTGCCCAAAATCTCTAAAGCTTCTAGTGGAGAAACAGAAGACCAATAATTTTGCACAAGTTTTTTATAGTCTTTTTCCACTCCACCACAACGCCAATAGGTGCTAATTCCATCGGCAAAAACTTTATTGGTAAATTTGGATAATTCAGGGAATTTTTGCTTTAACCAATAAGCTGTTACTACATCTAATCTAGCTCTATAAGGCAATTTGTCAAACCTAAAAGTGTAGGCATTGTCGCCATGTACTCTTTGAATAGCAAAATCTTGATCCAGGTAAAAACCTGAACTTAAATAATATGTAGCAAGTTTTATATAATTGTCACTTAAGGGCGGTTCTTCCGGCATAGGAAGAATTAAACTTAATAAAGAACGTCGATAAGTAATACCAGATGTGGCAGGATGAACGAAGCGTCTTTGTCCGCTTTTAATGTAATCTCGATAATCTAAATTCCCAAAAGTTGTAGGACGACTAACTTTAAAAGTTTTCCCGGTTTCAGGATTCATTACTTTAAGAGTGTGAAAACACCAACCAATGTCGGGATACTGTTGATAAATCTTCACGATTTCTGCTGCTTTTTCCGGCAAAAACAAGTCATCAGCATCTAGCATACAAATAATTTCACCCCGACTTTGAGCAAAGCCGATATTAAAAGCTGATGCTTGTCCTTTATTGTCTTTTAAAATAGGGATGATTTTGTCTTGGTAATTGGTGATAATTTCTCGTGAATTGTCAGTAGAACCGTCATCAACTACAATAACTTCTGTATGCGGGTAAGTTTGATTGAGGGCGCTATCTATTGCATCGGGTAAAAATTTACCATAGTTATAGTTATTGATGATAATGCTTAACTTAGGTTGTTCTGCCATAACTCAATTTTTCCCCAAGTGAGATAGGAACACTATAATTTAAGAGACATGGTTGTTGAAGATATATACCACTATTATAAAGGTAAGCATGATTAGTATAATTACACCAGTTTACAATGGCGATCGCTTTATCGAGTCCTGTATCAAAGTTGTGATTGACCAAGCTTGTTCTGATATTGAGCATATCATCGTTGATGGTGGTTCAACCGATCGAACTTTAGAGATTGTCCAGCACTACGCAGAAAAATACCCACACATTCGCTGGATTTCCGAAAAAGATCGCGGACAATCAGATGCTATGAATAAAGGGATTGCGCTGGCTAAACATAAAATTATTGGATTTTTTAATGTCGATGATTACTACGAACCAAACGTATTAAACCGCGTTAAAGAACTTTTTCAAAATCTGCCAGAACCAACCTTACTTGTAGGAAATTGTAATGTTTGGTTAGATAGTGGTAAACTAAAATATGTCAACAAGCCAAGCAAATTAAAGCTTGTACAACTCTTGGCAGAACGTAATTTTCCGGTCAATCCAGTAGCCTATTTTTATCATAAATCCTTACATGAAAAAATCGGGTTGTATAGCTTGGAAGAAAAATATGTCATGGATGTAATTTTTATCTTTGAAGCAGTTCAAGCAGCAACAGTTAAGTATGTAGATGAAACTTGGGGAAACTATCGCTATATTACAGGTTCTAAAACTTACGATAATGTATCGGAATCTTTTCAGAACTACGATCGCATTGTCTCCCAATATATCAACAAATTATCTCCTATTGAAAAAGTGCTGCTTGTTTGGGAATACCTAAATATTAGATTGCGATATTTTATTGAATATCCCGACAAATTATCCTCATCTATTAAAGTTAGACTAAATAAAATTTTTGGGCAAAATTCACCCAAAAACACCAAATAGCTATCCTTGAGTAAATCCCGAAACAATTGCACTTATGGCAGGTTCCACTTGGCGACTTACCGCTTCCCAAGAATACTCATTTTTTACCAATTCATAAGCAGAATTAGCAAGTTTTTCTGCTAAATTAGGCTCAGACCAAATTTGCGATACTCCCGCAACAATTTCATCCATCTGATCTCTAATTAACAAATGTTCCCCATCTTTAGCTTTTAATCCCTCCGCACCTTTCGCGGTACTAACTACAGGACATCCAGCAGCAAAAGCTTCGAGAATTTTTAACCTTGTTCCTCCACCTTGTAACAAAGGTATAACAGCAACGCTAGCAGCAGCGAGATAAGGTAGCACTTCTGGAACTCTACCAGTAACAATAATTCTCGGCTCTTTGTTTGCTGCTTCTCGCATAAATTGATTTGGGTTTTGTCCGACTAAAAGCAAGCGACAATCTGGATAAATTTTGCTAAGTTGTGGGTAAATTTCGTTAATCAGTAATTCAGCAGCTTCTCGATTAGGTGGATAGGCAAAATTTCCCATAAATATAAAATTGCGCTGTTTCTCTTCTAATCCTTCGGGAAGACTGCATTTACCCAAACGAACGCTATCATAATTTGCTACATTCAAACCATTGGGAACTACGCGAATATCTGATACTTTTCCGTAGACTTCTTGTAGGAGATGAGTATCTTCTTCACTGCATACCCACACTTGTTTAGCTTGGTGAGTTAACTCTCTTTCAATGTTTTTATGCTGAAAAAATTGTAGCTTTTCTTTGATTTGAGAAAACCAGCTTTGATTGCTAGAAAATTTTTTGGTTAGCGCTTCTACGTTATGATTATCAAATATTATTGGCAACTTATATTTCTTAACTACAGGCAAGTAGCGATACATCCATATTTCTTCAAAAATTAGCAAATCTGGCTGAAAATTTTTAATGACTTCTTCTAACTCTTGAGCAGCTGTCTGACTATATAATCTATATACAAATAAATCTCCCGATGGACGTATCCGCCAACTTAATCTTTTAACAGTTTCTCCAAAGGAAGAAGGTTTATTAATTTTGCAAGGATGCCACAAAGTAACACCAGGAAGGCTATCAATTGAATTTTGCTTTGAGTCAAAAGTAGCAAAAACACCAACAGCACCAAATTTAGTCATAATGCTAATATTTTGCCAATTCCGCAAAAGATATCCATTCATTGGCGGATAGGGTATTTCTCTGGTAATAACTAGTGTGCGAATTGAGGGCTTATTCAAGATTTGTGTCTCCTACTTACTTGATTAAGTTTAATAAACGACGGGAAAATTTTTTTATTAGCCGTTCGGTGATTTTTGGGTCGATACTATGGGCGATTCGATAAACCCTTATTTGGCGTGAGAAATCTATTTTTGAACGCGCCTTAATGGTATCAACAACTGTTTGCACCCAATATTCTGCAAATATATCAGAAGCTTTATCGATAATTTCTTTAGAAAGACCCAAGTTTGGATTCTTAATTATATATTTTTGAACTTGATAAGCTTCTTCCAGACTAAGACCACTTTTAACAGCTTTACTTGTTACTGTACCTTCATGGTGACGAAAATAATTTAGCGGGTTAGCTAGAAAAGAAATATCTGAAATTTCCAGCATCTTAATCCACTGTAACCAATCAGCAGTCAATCGCATTTTTATATTAAAATTTCCCGCCTTTAAAAAGACATTGCGCCGCATCAAGACTGCGCTGGCATTGGGAAGTGTGTTTTTGAAAAGCAAATATTGCATTTCATTTTTTCCAGCATCTATAAAATCTTGATTCCATCGTTCTTTATTTAAATCATTTGTCCATTTCTTCATAGAAGACAAACGTTTTCCCTCACTATCTATTTTCCAAGATTGGCTAAAACTCAAACCTACATTAGGATGATTATCTAATTTATCGACTAATTTTTCTAGTAAAGTTGGATGGCAACTGTCATCAGCGCCAGCAATTAATAAATATTCTCCCTCTGCCATATCTGCGCCGTCGTTCCACCGCTGATAAGGCAAGCCGCTATTTTCACTAAAATACTTGGTTTTGACTCTGGGATCTGCTGTATATTTCTCTATGATCTCTATACTATTATCTGTGGAAGCATCATCCAAAATAATCAATTCAAAATCTTTGTATGTTTGGTTGAGTAAACTTTGAATGCGCTCATCCAAGTATCTGGCGTAGTTGTAATTTGGCAAAACGATACTAACTTTTGGCATTACCATCACCTAATTTTATTCTCAGTTATCGGGTTTGATTACTAATGTATAATTTATTTGAGTTGGCTTATCTTTGAGTTTTATTTTTCGGATTCATGGACTTTTTTACCTGCTTAACTTGGTTAATCAATTTCGGATACATTCCTGAAGGTAATATAAGTAAGGCGGCGATTTTACATAATGCTATCCCTATACCTCCGCGCCGCAATACTGAAGGATCATTTTTCATTGCTTCCCACAAACATTTAGCTGATGCGATGCCATTTTGTCGTCCGTTGGCTGCGTCTAAGGCTCTAAAAGCACCGTGCATATAAACATTGGTAATCAGATTTTTTTGCAAGTGTTGTGTAGATTCAGGATAACGTTGGCAAGCTGATTCAATTACTTTTAAAGTTTCTCTTGCTTGCCTAACCACACTAGCAGAAACTGAACCATTAGTTATGCGATATAAAAATTGAGTTTTTTCTACTACCTCAAATTCAAAATGTTCAGCCAAACGGAGAAATAAATCTAGGTCGTCAGGGCCAAATAAAGATTCGTCAAGATATCCCACTTTTTCTAAAGCTGACTTCCGAATTAGAGGATTGGATATTGCAACTACAATAAAATCTGTTAAAACTCTTTCATAGACATTTCTTCTATCCTTAAAGTGGGGACAGGAACGAATAAATTGACTCGACTCATCAATCAAATCAACCCAGCTATAAGCAACTGCTGCTTGGGGATTTTCTTGCAGAGCTTTTAGCTGTAATTCCAGTTTATCTGCTGTCCACAAATCATCGTGATCTAAGAAAGCAATAAATTCTCCTTGAGCTAGAGCCAGACCTCGATTTCGGTTCACTGTTAGACCTCGATTCGGGTAAGAAAATACTTTAAGTCGGGGGTCTTTAATGGTAGCAAGAATATCTAACGTAGAGTCCTTTGAGTCATCATTAACTGCGATAATTTCAAAATCTGAAAATGTTTGCTGAAGAACTGATTCCAGGGTTTCGCGAATGGTTTTTTCGCTATTGTATAGAGGAATGATTACGGATATTAATGGCATAAATTAGCGATTTCTTCCTTGGTTTTGTAGACAATTTAAAGGGTGTACGTTTTCTTAAAAGGAATATAATCTCCGGGAGTTTCCTTTTCCTTACGTGCCAGCACCACATAGGCATAATAAGTAAAGCGATTTAGCGCCGGAAATAACCGCATCAAATAACGGAACTTACTACTAACTTTTACTTCTTTTGGCAATCCCAGAGTTTCGCAAATTGTTAAACCTGCACCTGTTAAAAGTTCGTTGAAAGAAGTGCGAGTAAAATATCGCAAATGCGTCCAATCAACAATACCAGCAGGTTCGTAAGTAAATTCATCTTTTAATATTAAGCGTTTCAGAAATTTATAATTAGCAATATTTGGTACTCCAGCTATCAGATAACCACCCGGACGTAATAAGGCTAACCATTGGCGCAAAGCTGCCCAAGGATTAACACAGTGTTCCAAAACATATTGCATAATTAACAAGTCAAAATAGCTAGGGGGATAGTCAGTTAATTCGTCTTCTTCGACATTCATTAAATAAGCAGCATCCAAATATTCCTTAGCTCGTGAAATCGCTCCTGCCTCAATATCCACTCCCACAACTTCACAGATACGTCCTTCTTTAAGACGACTTTCTTTTAAAGTCCGTAGTGTTGCACCACCACCACAACCTACTTCTAATACGCGCTGAACATCTTCGGGAATCAGGGATAAAGCTTCAATACTAGGCTTATCAAAATAATTTTGCTGGCGTGCTTGCATTAGCTGCGCGTGCTTGGCATACATTGCTGATTGAGCACTAGTTTTCATTTTTTCGCCCATTAACCCTATAGAAAGCTACTACGAGTATAGTCTCAAATAAGTAACTGACAATGCTAGAGGAAAAGGCAAAATTATTGTCCAGCCTTCTCCTTAGCTAATGTGACGGGAATAGTCAGACAACTACAAATTAATAAATTTAACTCTTTTTGCTTCTGAAGCTGCTCCGATCGCTTCCCCCCTAAAAGATTTTACTCTGGGGAAACTGGTGCGTAGCGTTCTGTACCGACGTTTATTACTCCTGATAGGGAAACGTGATGGCTAGTTGAGTGGGTTGGTTGGGGACGATGGAGGCGAATTAGTTGGGCTAGTGTGGATTTAAGGTTGGTTCTGGGGACGATCGCATCTACGAAACCATGCTGTAACAAATACTCAGAAGTCTGGAAACCTTCTGGTAATTTTTCTCTTAGGGTTTGCTCGATGACTCGTTTGCCTGCAAAGCCGATCGTCGCTTTTGGTTCTGCCAGAATAATATCCCCTAACATGGCAAAACTGGCGGTTACGCCTCCGGTTGTCGGGTGAGTTAATACGGGAATGTAAAGCAGTCTGGCTTCTCTGTGACGTTCTAAGGCGGCTGAGATTTTTGCCATTTGCATCAAGCTCAACATTCCTTCTTGCATTCTGGCTCCACCAGAGGCACAAACTATGATTACGGGTAAGCGTTCCAGTGTCCCTCTTTCAATCACCCGAGTCAGTTTTTCGCCGACTACTGAACCCATGCTGCCACCCATAAACCGGAAGTCCATTACTCCTAAAGCGATTCTTTCGCCTTCGAGTAGTCCAATTCCGGTATTGACTGCATCGACTAAATTTGTTTTTTCTTGGGTGTCTCGCAGTCGATCGCGATATGTTTTGCGATCGCGAAATTGCAGCGGATCTGTGGGACGCACACCCTCATCCATCGCTATCCAAGTATTATTATCTATCAACTGACGGATGCGATCGTTACTGTAAATTCTGATGTGATGACCGCAGTCCCGACAAACCATTTGGTTAGCTTTCAGGTCTTTGGTATAAGCCACCACACCACAAGCTTCACACTTCGTCCACAGTCCATCGGCAATTTCTCTTTCTTGCCGTTCTCGACTAATGGGACTGTTGGATTTCTTCCGATTTGCAAACCAATCAAATAAAGACATGAAAATAATTTTTGCTAACTAAGCCTGGGTATTATCTAAACTGCTTTGGAAACTCGATCTTAGTATGAATGGAGGTCTATTTCTTTCCTACTTCAACCAAGGAAGGGAGGATTTCAAGCTGTTTTTTAAATTGCTTTATTTTTCAGCATTTAGAAATTATAACATAATATCTAGGCAAAACCGCCAGACTTTAGTATATTTAATGCTAATGCTTGGAGCAAATCACAACTCTAATGTGATATAAATTACATTTAAACATCAGGGAAGTCACTTGTTTCCTTGTTAGGAATCACGCTAGGAGAATTCTGCTCCGAACTAGAATATATTTCATAGTTACCATTGGGAGACTATAGCCAAATGAAGGTTTACGACAAATATTTAAAGCCGAATCCTTTTACCACGTATCGTGACCCAAAGACAGGTAAATGGGTTGTAGTTATACACAGTCATATTCCGAATCAACAAACTCAAACGAATTCCTAGAACACCAATTCAGTAATCCCAGAAACCGGGTTTCTTTGACTTGGGGTAACGAAATATTGACTGTGCGAGCGAAAGAAACCCGGTTTCTCATCGCCGACGACAATACTGAATCGATGTTCTAGCTCAAGGGAAAAAATACTTTTAAATAGGTTGATAAAATTAGCTCACCAAAGAAAACAGTTATCGCTGCCCCCAGTGCTAAGAAAGGGCCAAAGGGCATAGCTTGTCGTCGGCTGAGTAAGCCAAGGGCGATCGCTCCTCCGCCCACAAGCGATCCGATTAAACAAGCCAAAAATCCAGCTAATAATAAATACTTCCAACCCAACCAAGTTCCCATCATAGCGGCTAGTTTGGCATCTCCTCCGCCCATTGCAGCTTGTCCGAAGATCGTTGAACCTACAATAATAATCAAATCAAATATCCAAATTCCTAAAACCGCACCCAATATACCTGCGAATAACTGATTAATTCCTTGGGTTAAAGCGTAATTTGGTACATAGCCTAGTAAAAATTGAAATAATAAACCAATAATTAGCCCGGATTGAGTTAGAGGATTGGGTAAAGTCATGGTATCTAAATCAATTAAAGCCAGGGCTAATAACCAGCATAAAAATGCCCAATAAGCAAGGGTTTGTAAGGAGAAACCGAACTGCCAGAAGACTAACAAAAATAAGATTCCCGTTGCTAATTCTACTAAAGGATAGCGGAGCGAAATTTTGCTGTGACAATAGCGACAACGCCCCCGCAACCATAACCAACCAAAAACCGGAACGTTATCATAAGGTTTTAGTTGATTTAAGCATTTAGGACAGCGAGAAGGTGGATGAAGTAAGGATAATCCGGCTGGTAATCGGTAAATAACTACATTGAGAAAACTACCAAAACATGAACCTAAGAAAAATACAAATATATTGAGGGATAATTCTATTAAAATATCCACTTTTCATTCTCCCTGTAAGTTTTGCATTTGCGATCTAATAAAGTTGGTTGCTGCTTCCCAATCTAGGGGTGCAGAAAAAAGATAACCTTGCCCATATTCACAGTTTAATTCGCGGAGTTTCGTTAGTTGTGGTAATGTTTCTATTCCTTCGGCAATTGTTTCTATGCCTAAGTTATGTGATAAGATTACAATTGCTTTGGAAATTTCTAAACTGTGAGTATCCTGATCGATACTGCTGATAAAAGAGCGATCGATTTTCAGGGTATTACTAGGAAAGCGATGCAGATAGCTTAAGGAAGAATAACCCGTGCCAAAATCATCTATGTGAACTTCAATTCCTAACTCTTTTAGTTGTTGAATTACCGCGATCGCAAATTCAGCATTTTCTATAATGGTACTTTCGGTAATTTCTATATCTAAGAAGCTGGGATTTAAATCAATAGCTTGTAAAACTTGTGTAATTTTTTCAACCAAATTTGCTTGAGCAAATTGTTTACCGGAAAGATTCACTGACATAGTTAAAGATTGAGCAAATGGTATTTGCTCTTGCCATAATTTCAGTTGTTGACAAGCTTGACGCATGATTAACCAATCAATTTGTACTATTAATCCAGTTTCTTCAGCTAAAGTAATAAATTCCCCAGGATTTATTAAACCACGTTGCGGATGTTGCCAGCGCACTAAAGCTTCAAAACCGATAATTCGGCTGTTAGTTAATGAAACAATTGGTTGATAGTAAGCTACAAATTCTTGGCGTTCGATTGCTCTACGAAGTTCGGTTTCTAATTGTAGTTGTACTATAACTTGCGCGTGCATGGAGCGATCGTATATTTGATATTGAGATCCACCAAATCGCTTGGCTCGATACATAGCAATGTTAGCATTACGAAGCAAAGTTTCGCTCCCGTCAAAAGTTTCCGAACTCATGACAATACCGATACTGGCATTAACAAATAATTCATAATCTTGGACGATGAAAGGCAGACTTAATTCTCTAATCAAGAGGTTGGCAATAGCACAAACAGCTTGAGTATTGGCAACATTTTCTAATAGGATAGCAAATTCATCTCCGCCTAACCGAGCAACCGTATGAATCGTGGGCAAACAATTTTTGATCCGAGATGCGATCGCAATTAGTAGTTGATCTCCGATAATATGTCCTAAACTATCATTGACTACTTTAAAACGATCGATATCTACAAATAATACCGCAAATAAGTAATTTTGCTGCTGTTTTGTTTGTTCGATTGCTTGTTGCAGTCTTGTTAAGAATAAAGCTCGATTTGGTAAATCCGTCAATGAATCGTGAAATGCTTGATAGGATAATTTAGCTTCCGCCTGTTTTTGTCCAGAAATATCCCGAAAAACCAAGACTGTACCTTTAATTTTACCTTTATTATCTTTAATTGGTGCGGCGCTATCTCCTATTGGCACTAGTTTACCGTTTTTTGTCACTAGTAAAGTTTCAGGAGGTAAATTAATAGTATTACCTGTTTCTAACACTTCTGTTAAAGGAATATTAATGGGAGTGCGATCGATTTCATTAATTACTTGGAAAACCTCTAAAAAACTTTTCCCCATTGCTTCTTCCTGTTGCCAACCTGTTAGATTTTCCGCGATCGGATTCATAAAAGTAACGCAAGCTTGACGATCGTTAGCAATTACTCCATCACTAATACTTTTAAGTATAGCTGTAAACCATTGAGTATTTTCTCGTAACTGCTTTTCTATCTGATGTTTATACAATGCCATTTCAATAGTAGTTTGCAATTCTCTATCTTCAAAAGGTTTAATTAAGTAACCAAATGGCAATGTTAATCTAGCACGGTTTAAAGTTTCTTTATCTGAATAAGCGGTTAAATAAATTACTGGAATATCTAATTGCGATCGGATCACCTCAGCTGCTTCAATGCCATCAACTTGCCCTGCTAATCTAATATCCATTAAAATTAAATCAGGTTGAGTTTCTCTAGCTTTTTCAATTGCCATTTCCCCCGATTCAACCACTGCTGTCACTATATATTCCAAATCTTCCAAAGTTGTTTGTAAATCTATAGCGACAATTGCTTCATCTTCGACTATTAAAATTTTGGCTGGTTCCATCTTTACCTTATTTATTATGCTTGAATTTTGGTTAGAATTTAATTTAGCAAAATTTTGAATTCTGTACCTTGATTGTTACTATCATATCTAAATTCACCACCTATTTGTTGAGCTAAAAGCTTGACTATTCTTAAACCTAGATGCTTCGATTCTTCCAGGTTAAAATGTTGAGGTAATCCCACTCCATTATCACCAACTATTAATGTTAATTTATTCTCTGAATCTAACTTTGCCTTAACTCTTACTTCTCCTTTTCTTACTTGAGGAAAAGCATATTTTAGACAATTAGAGATTAACTCATTAACAATTAAACCGTAAGAAACTGCCAAGTCAGTGTCTAGAAAAACGTTTTCATCCAATTCAGTATATAAACTAATTAAACTACCTGGTAATTTATAGGAGCGAAATAATTCTTGAGCCAAGTTTTTAATATAATCATCTAATTTAATTTGGGACATATTCTTAGAAATATAAAGTTGTTCGTGAATCATTGCCATTGCTCTAACACGATTTTTACACTCTCTGAATATTTCTAAAATTTTTTCTTCTTTTATATATTTAGATTGTAAATTTAGTAAGCTGTAAATTACTTGTAAATTATTTTTGACTCGATGATGAATTTCCCTAAGTAATACTTCTTTTTCTTTTAAAGAAGCCCTAAGTTTATCATCTGCTTGTTTGCGGTTAGTAATATCTGTAACTCTTCCTAAATTGAATTTTTTTCCAGCTACTTCAATTTGTTTAGTTGTAAAATTCCCCCAAAAAACTTTACCTTTTTTAGTCACATATTCCATTTCTCGTTTCCAAAAACCTTGAGTTCTAATTTCTGCGACGATATTGGTTAACTCGGCATCTGTGAATCGGAACTTTTGCAAACTTTGTCCTTCTATATTAAGTAATTCATCTCTACTATCAACTTCAAATAATTCTACTGCTCGCCGATTACAATCTACATTCAAAAGAGTTTCAGCGTCAACTAAAAAAATGGCATCGGTAGACTCATTAAAAATAGCTTCTTTGAGATCTCTGCTATAAATAAGAGCTAATTCAGCTTGTTTACGATCGTTAATATCACGATGAATTCCGATCATTCTCAGAGGCATTCCATTGCGATCGCGCATGACAACTTTGCCATAATTAGCAATCCATTTCCACTCACCAGACTTAGTTTTTAACCGATATTCAAACTTATAATAAAATGAATCATCCTGTAAATGAGAGTTCAGCTTATTCATTACCCAAGGTCGATCGTCAGGATGAATTAAACTTTCCCAAGTACTAACGTGATATGGCAAATCTGTCACTTCATAATCCAGCATCTTAACCCATTGCGGGCTTAAATAAAGCTCTCCAGTAACAACATTCCAATCCCACAAACCATCTCCCGAAGCTTCTAAAGCTAAATGCAACCTTTCCTCGCTCGATCGCAATTTTTCTTCACCTAATTTACGTTCAGTAATATCTTTAATTTGCGAAATAAAATATAATGGTTTACTTTCTGTATCCCTAATCAAACAACCACTTAAAAAAATCCACACTGAGTATCCTAATTTATGAATATAGCGTTTTTCTAGATGAAAATAACGTATTTCACCAGTCAATAATTGCTGGATTAAATTAACATCTTTTACTAAATCATCTGGGTGAGTAATAGCTTGAAAATTAGTATTTAATAATTCTTGTTCTGAATAACCAACAATTTCGCATAGAGAACGATTAACTTCCAACCATTGTCCATCTAATCCTACTACTGCCATGCCAATGGCAGCATAATCAAAAGCATTGCGAAAACGTGCTTCGCTTTCCTTAAGTGCTTCTTCTGTCTGTTTCGGTTCCATAGTTTCTGGTAAATGCTGAATCAGCATTACTGGTACAAGCAGGTAGAGTACAGCGGGTAAGCGGAAACAGGGTTTGAACAAGACCCTTTTCGCTGTAAAGTTATTTCTACCACGCTACACTAGAAGTTTGTATGGTTACTATGATATTTCTTTAATACTGAAAATTTTATTATTAATAATAAATCTATAAAATATATAAAATAATTAAACCGTGTTAGCAAAGTTTTATTAGCAAGATCAGTAGTATTTATAACATGAAATATTACGCTGAGGTGGGAAAGTTCAATTTAAGTCAACTGAATGGAGATCGTCTAAAATCTGAAAACTTTTCCATACATAGATTTTGCCTAAATTTAGCTCTAGGCAATCCTAACAATTATTTAATTTACACTTACAGGCTCTTAGTTATAACTCTAACAATAGTTGAATCAGTATGTTAGTATAATTCTGATTCAATCTCATTAAAGGGTACAAAACATTCTGTAGGGAGGAGAACTATCTTCTGGGAAAAAATCAGTTTACCTCGATAATTTTTACGATTGATTACCACACCCAAGGGACGCTGCGAAACATTGGGATGTACTTCGTAGTAGAGGCGATAAATGTTCCGAGCAGCTTTCAGTATACCTGGGTCAGGTAAAGCTGGAATAGCTGTTGAACTGATGTCAATATCTAGCTGTTGATTTCCACTTTGTACCACAGTTTTAGTCCATTTTCTCTGGGATTTATTTAGGTGCTGCGGCAGCTGATATTAATAGCTGCCAATTAACACGAGGAAGATTAGGATTGGAGGTTTTCTAGTTCTGTCAGTAGGGTATCTCCCATGCCTCGACAGCCCAAAAGTGTCATTCCTTCTGACATAATATCGCCTGTGCGATAACCTTTGTCTAGGACTTGTAATACAGCTTGTTCGATGCGATCGGCAGCGAGGGGTTGATTAAGTCCATAACGCAGCATCATAGCAGCGCTAAGTACTTGCGCTAGGGGATTTGCCTTATCTTGACCAGCAATGTCAGGGGCAGATCCGTGGACTGGTTCAAACACTCCGGGGCCGCTTGCACCTAAACTGGCAGAAGGTAACATACCAATACTACCTGTTAACATTGCCGCTGCATCAGAAAGTATGTCGCCAAATAAATTTCCGGTAACGATTGTGTCGAATTGTTTCGGGGCGCGAACTAATTGCATAGCAGCATTATCTACATAAAGATGAGATAATTCTACATCTGGATATTCTGGGGCTAATTTGGTAATCCGATCGCGCCACAATTGCGACACTTCTAACACATTAGCTTTATCGACGGAGCAAAGTTTACCTCTACGTTTTTGAGCAGTTTCAAAGGCAACTTTACCGATGCGATCGATTTCACTTTCAGTATATGCCATCGTATTTACACCCCGTTTTTCCCCCGTTTCGGTAGCAAAAATTCCCTTGGGTTGACCAAAATAAATTCCCCCAGTTAATTCCCTGACTACCATAATATCCACACCTTCTACCACTTCTTTTTTTAATGTGGAAGCGTCTATTAATTGGGGTAAAATTTTCGCAGGTCGCAGATTAGCAAACAAACCTAATCCCGACCTTAATCCTAAAAGTCCTCGTTCGGGACGTTGCTGAGAAGGTAAATTATCCCATTTCCAACCCCCAATAGCAGCGAGTAAAACAGCATCACTGTTGCGACAAATTTCCAGTGTAGCGGGGGGTAACGGATCGCCTGTATCATCGATCGCAGCACCGCCGATTTTTGCTTGTTGAAATTCAAAGATGATATCTAATTGCCGACCTACTGCTTTTAATACATCTACTGTAACAGCCATTATTTCCGGGCCGATACCGTCACCGGGTAAAAGCGTAATCCGGTATCTTTGTGATTGTACCATGAGTGTTTCGAGTCTGAAATTGCAGAATATTTATTTTGGCATTTAATTGTTCCCAAATTCCTAGTTTTCTCGCAGTTTATTTATATTTTGTTCCCAATTTGCGCCGTCAAAAGGAACAATGTGAAACCGTGACAGGACATCTTCATCCAAGCAATGCACATTTACGTCTATGCCATCGGGGTGCGATCGGGGTATATAAAAAGAATGAATCCCACAAATGCGGCAAAACAGATGTTTCGCTACTCCCGTATTAAAAGTATAAGTTGTTAAAGCATCTTCCCCCTGCAACAGGGTAAATTGTTCTTTCGGGACAATTAAATGTAAAAAACCCTTCTTCTTACAAATTGAACAATTACAATCAACTACTTCGTGGCGATCGACTATCACCTGAAATCGCACCGCGCCGCAATGACACCCACCTCGATAAGTAACAGGTTTTTCTGCTTCCCCATTCATCACCAAACACTCCTAAAATTTTTAGTGTGTTTTCTAGTTTATCTTTGATTTTTAGATATTTGTAAGAATAATTGATTTTTTTCTATTCCCTAAAAATCTAATGATTATTCACTTCATTATTACCGTTATTAATAGTGTTATTATCGATTAATTGCAGTAATTCATCTAGAGTCTTTTCAAAATCAGATTCTAATTGTCTTTTGATTGGCTGTAAATCTTCCGCAAATGGTTGATTATTTACTTCTTTAATAAAAGTACTCAATAAATTTTTGATTGCTTGTAATCTTGCAGCTAAAAACTTAATTCTTTGCCATTTCTCTTCAGAAAAGTCACTCATAATTAATCATATCTTCTAAATTCTAAAAAATAGCAAACATGAATAGGACTTACGCTTTACCATAAAATGGTTAGCGACCGTTAACTGCTTACCGGAACTCTTTTTAGTAAACAGGTAACAGCACTGCGTTTTTGGCGTAAGTCCCAATGAGGTGTCGGTATTCATTGCTTTTCTTTGTTATTTTCTAGCACTAAGGTTATCTATAATTTATATTTAGGTTAAGTTTAGTTGATCTGTAACAAAATTACTGCTTTAGATGGAGGAAAATTACTTGAAGCTGATTTTACACATTACCCAAAAAGCAGAATGGGAACAAGCGAAACTTAGGGGAACTTACTACAACAATACACTAGATTCAGAAGGTTTTATCCATTGTTCAACTATACAACAAGTTGAAAAAACTGCTAATAAATTTTTTGCGAATCAAACCGGATTAGTTTTACTCTGTATTGATTCAGATAAAGTGCAAGCAGAAATTAAATATGAAGCGGTAGGAGAAGAAAAGTTCCCGCATATTTATGGGGCGTTAAATACTGATGCGGTTATTGATGCGATCGCATTTCCTCCCGATGCTGAAGGCAAGTTTAAATTACCCGCAGAACTTGCTAAATTAAATCTTTAACTACTGGGTGAAATCGACAAATGAAAACATACGATTGGATTGTTGTTGGCGGCGGAATTACAGGTGCAACATTAAGTTACGAACTCGCAAAGGTAGGCTTTTCCGTGCTACTTTTAGAGAAAGAAGTCCAGCCACAAAATGCTACTCGTTACAGCTACGGTGGGTTAGCATATTGGTCAGGAACAACAGAATTAACTCGTCAACTTTGTGCCGAAGGAATTGCCTGTCATCGCATTTTATCGGAAGAATTAGAAGCTGATACAGAGTTTCGGGAATTAGACTTAATTTTAACAATTGATGTCAGCGAAGATCCCGAAAAAATTGCCTCTGCTTACAGTCAATTTGCCATTCCCCCGAAACTGCTAAATAGCAGAGAAGCTTGTGAAGTCGAACCTTTATTAAGTCCTGAGTCTATCAATGGTGCTTTAACAGTTAAACATGGACATATTAATCCAGAATTAACTACCAAAGCTTACATTCAAGCAATGATGAGATTAGGTGGAGAAATCCAAATAGCTGAAGTTTTGGATTTTCTTCAGGAAAAACAGCGAATTTTTGGAGTAAAAACGAACGGTGAAACTTACCAAAGTGCGAATGTTGTAGTTTGTGCTGGGGGAGTTAGTCGCAGTTTACTTAAAGCTGCGGGAATCAACGTTAGATTGTATTTTACCCATTCTGAATTAATTGAAATTCCCCCCGTTGAGATGAAGTTAAAAACTTTAGTTATGCCAGCACAAATAAAACGGTTTCAGCTAGAAGCAGATTCTACCACATCGGCAGTTGAACATCTGTGGGAGAAACCAGAAATAGAGATAGTGCCGTATATTTTAGATCCGGGGGCGATTCAATTTAAAAATGGCAGAATTATCATTGGACAAATTAGCCGGACTTTGAGCGATCGCCATGCTAACATCGATCCTAAAACCAGCGAAACCGACCTGCGAACCCAAGTCGGAAAAATTCTCCCCCAATTGGCAACCTTACCAGGAATTTGGCATCATTGTTTAGTAGCATTTAGTCATAATCGTTTACCAGTAATCGGAGAAATTCCCAATTTTACAGGCATTCATATTTTCTCCGGTTTTAGTAATCCATTGGTGTACGTTCCCCCTTTAGCGAAACGTTTTGCTAAAGCACAAATTGAAGAAGATTCTATTATTAATCAACTCAAACTATCCTGAAAAACTGAAACTAAAACCATGAAACCCTTGAAAATAGCTACTTCCGCCCTGTTCACTTCCTTGTGTTTGGCATTACCCACGTTAGCCCAAACTAGCGCACCTCAAACTACAGCACAAGTTAGTGAAGAACAAGTAATTAATGCTTGTGTCCAAGGTAGACCTGAAACTTTGCCCATTCCCTTTCGAGATGTATCACCAAATGATTGGGCATTTAAAGCTGTGATGAATTTATATTACTGTGGTGCGATCGGCCCTAACACCCCACCAGAAGCGATCGAAAACATGAGAAATAATCAAAGACGCAGGTTACAAACAACTACTCCCAACTATCAAAATAAACCCACCCAACCAGACATTTCCTTCTAAAAAAGTTCGTTGTGAGGACTTCAGTCCTTCCCAGAATAGAAGACTAAAGTCTTCACAACAAACAATTCTGAACTTATATGCTTTAAAAGCGGAATTGAGTTTGTAAGTTACCAACAAAAACTGTTGGGTTATCATCGAAATTGTTGATATTCCCAATCACATACAAAGATGGCATAATGGCAACATTTGTGGATATAGGAAAGAAGTAAGTTGCACCAATTTCGTATTGAGTTCCACCATTACCTCCACCAGCAACTAAAAATCTCCGACCTTGCAAAACATCAAAGGGAATGACAAAAGTTAGAGTTCCTAAAGCACCTTTTTTCGCTAAGTCAGGAAAAGCTAAACCACCTTGGATATTTTGGGCGTTAATATTGCCGTCGGGAAGTCTGGGATTAATCGGATTAATGTTGGTACTGGAATAGTAATAACGACCAAAAACTGCAAAACTTTTAGTAATTAACCAATCAAAGTTTACCCCGAAAGTATCAGCAGTGGCATCATGAACTCTACCACCAAAACCATCATCAGCTACTCCTAAAATTGGCTGGGCAGCGATTTGTCCGAGAAAATTTCTGGCTAAATTGGAACGTTGATAAAGGAAACGAATATTAGCTGTTGGTGCTGGTTTAACAGTCAACTCAGCCGTAATTGTATCTGCACCATTAAACAAACCTCGGTTAGGATCGGCAGCAGGACGAACACCAGGAATAAACTCAATATTTTCTACTAAATAGCCCGTGCGAAACTCGAAGTTTTTGGAAATAGTCCATTCTACAACTGCACCTGCACCCCGCTTAGTAGAAGTGGCAAAAGAGCTATTAATGGTGTTGAAGGTATTAGCACCTGTAAAAGGTAGAGTGAAAGGATTAAAATCAAAGTGAAGAAACCAGTTAATTCTTGGGCCAACAGTAAGTCGTAGATTATCGCCGACGGGGAAACTGTAGAATAATTCACCAAGTACAACTTGATTGGCGAATACACCAGCAGTTTGATCGAAAAATGGTGTGCCAGCAGTGTTAAATAATCCCGCAGAAAGCAACTGATTGACTGGTGAATTACCATTTCCAGTTACTAATTTAGTGACTAAGGAATCTCTGCCATTAAAGGAAGTGTTGAAATTTAACCATGCTAATCCACTTAAGGTAGTATTGGGATTACCTGCCCTTCTTACCATTGGACGATTAGTTACAGGATCGCGCATAGCCATCGCTGGTGGACCACTAAAACCTTCGACTTTAACTTCATCTCCAGCAATGGCAGCTGTGCTGAGGTTGAAAGCAACAAAACCGCGAAGTTTAGTAGTAGTAGAAAATTGCTGGGCTTCTACTTTACTAACTCTGGCTTCTAAAGCATCAACTCGACCGCGCAAAGTTGCTAATTCTGCGGCAAATTCTTCTTGTAATTTTCGTAAACGATCGATATCTTCACGACTCACACCTTGGGGTAAAGAGGCGATTAATTCTTGAATTCGATCTAAACAACTATTTAATCCAGCAGCAAATTCATAACGAGTCATTGCCCGATTACCACGATAGGTGCGATCGGGATAACCTTCAATACAACCGTAGCGCTCTACCAAAGATTGTAATGCTTGAAACGCCCAGTCAGTCGGTTGGACATCGCGCAATTGGGAAACAGATGTTACTTGGTCTATTTCGGAAAAATCTAGTGAATTAGTTTCTCCCGAACCCGAAACTTGAGCAACTACGATCGCATCTTCTCCCCTAATTTTTCCATTGTCTGTCACCTGTGCTGCGATCGCACTCCCAAATATCGACCCACTAGCAATTAAAATCGTTGAACTGATTAACCAACTCTCCCACAAGCAATTATTCATTTAACCTCACACCAAAAAAGTTAGTAGAACAAATGATACTAACAAACTTAGATACACCTTCCACTAAAACCCTAGCCAAAAACAGTTTTCTTTGATACTGTCATAAGATCTTTAGGGCAATTGCCAAAGAGTAGCTTATTATAGGAGACTGGCACCCTTTAAAGTTGCTTCCTTTGTTGCCCATGAACATCACTGCTGGTAAAGTCCTACAAAATGGCAAGTACGTTCTAGAAAACGCTATTGGTCAGGGAGGATTTGGCATTACCTACAAAGCCACCCACAACTATCTAGGACAGACGGTTGTGATTAAAACCCTGAACGAAGAACTGCGCCGAGAAGGGTATTTTGAACGATTTCAGCAACAATTTATTGCTGAAGCCCAAAGACTTGCCAAATGTCAGCATCCCAACATTGTGCGAGTGCTAGACTTTTTCGAGGAAGAAGGGCAGTCTTTCATTGTTATGGATTATATTCCTGGCCCGACCTTAGCCGAATTGGTCGCCCCAGGACAGCCTTTAGCAGAAGCACAAGCCATCCGCTACATCCGTCAAATTGGTTCGGCTTTAAAGGTAGTACACAAAAATGGGTTACTTCACCGAGATGTCAAACCCCAAAATATTATTCGGCGCGAAGGTACAGAAACCGTAATTTTGATCGATTTTGGGATTGCCCGGGAATTTACTCTTGGAGTTACCCAAACTCACACAGGCGTATTATCTGCTGGATATGCACCCATAGAACAATATTTACCACAAGCTCGCCGTAGTCCGGCTACGGATGTTTATGCTTTAGCTGCTACTCTGTATTTTTTGCTGACAGGACAACCACCAGTAGCATCTGCTTTGCGCGATCGAATTTCCCTACCAAATCCTAGCGAACTCAATCCCAACATTAACCGCCAAACCGAACAAGCAATTTTGCGCGGGATGGAAATGGAAGCCGCCAAACGCCCGCAAACTATAGAAAATTGGTTGTCTCTACTGCCCAGCACAGAACCGGAAAATCTTGAGCTAACTACTAATGCTACCGAAACTATTGCGCCGGATGGGGCGAGGAAATCACCCCGCATCCCAAATCCCAAACTCAAATCCCTAGCCATTATCGCATCGATCGCCGCCCTAGTCGGAATCGCCTTCGGTTTAGCCCTCCGCTTTAGCAACAGCACCACCATCTTCCAACGTCCCCAATCCTTCCCCCCCACCAACAATTGGCCCACTACCGAACCTACCCTCTCCCCCACCCCCGAACCACAACCATCCCCAAAAAACTCGCGCACTAGAAATACACCAACTAAAAGAAATTTCCCACGAACATCCACAGAGGAAGCACAACCCAACCCACAACGTCCTCGCCGCAGAGTCCGTTCCTACCAGCGCAATCAACAACCTGTTCCAGACTCCAGCCAAACCACACCCCAACCCACTACAGAAACCCCCAACTCCAACCCATCATCAGAAGCAACAACTTCCAATCCCAATTCCTCAACCACCCCAGAAGCAAATACCCCAACAGAAACCCAACCCACACCAACTAATAATTCCACCAATCAAACTGCACCTAATAAAGAATCCTCTCCCCCATCTCCAGCTGTCCAAATCATGCCCCCTATCCCCGCCACTGAGGATACGGGAACGCAAAGACGCAAAGATGTGGAGACACAGGGAACACAGGGAACACAGGGAACACAGGGAACACAGGAAACACAGGGAGTACAGGAAGGTGGAGACACGAAGTTGTGAAGAGCTTTATCAGTTTCAATTGATGCGAATATAGGTGATTAGTTGAAAAGGGAGCATCCCAAATGTGTAAATTGCCCCTCAGACTGGAAGTCTGGGGCTATACAAACCAAGTCCGCCTGCGCGGACTTTTAGCCTGCGGAGGCAGGCTTTGTCTGTGTAGCCGCGATTTCTAATCGCTTGGTATTTTGGCAAAATTGGGATGCTCCCATTTAAAACCCCTTCACGTCCCCGCTCCTCCTCCGAGCGCGTTATAATTCAGTCGGTTATCAAGGAGCAAAATTTTCCATGAGCAATCCTCTGATTCAAGCTTTTTTCGTAGGTAGAGCAGTTGCCGAAACTCTAAACCAACAAGTAGAATCCGCCCTGACTAACTTTATGAGTGAAGTCGGTAAATTTGATGCCGAACAAAGGGAAAACTTGCGCCAATTTACCCAACAAGTTTTAGAAAGGGCAAGAAGAGAAGAAGAATTGTCTATGCAGGGGCGGTCTAGCGGCTATACTTCTTCCTATAGTTCTGGATTCAATCAAGAACAAGATTTACAAGCGATGATTGATGAACTTAGAGCCGAAGTTGCTGAATTAAGGGCCGAATTGCAAAGATATCGCATTAATCGTTCGGTGTAAATTAGAAAGGTTCTGAGGGAAATAAAGTCATCTTAGAGTGAGAAGTTTTCTCTTTTAAGCTTTTCCCGCTAATCGCTTTAGGTCTTATAGTATAGAAAAGAGACGGTAGCTAAATTGCTGTACGTTTCATAGTCAAGGAAAATTATTTTCTTGAGCTATTTAGTTAAGTAAAGCTGTAAACGCGAATATCTGTCCTGCCTACCATCCCATGCCCAAGCGATATAGCGATCGCCCATACTCAGAAAAAATTTCCCCCAGCGAAGGAGTTGCCTTTCCAAAGGTATCAGGCAGGTCTTGGAATATGGGAAAACCATACAAAGATAAAGCCTACCGTTGGAATCGAGAAAATTACTCGCGTCAACGCCGTTTTTTAGACATTTGGGGTTTCGTTCTCACCCTCATGTTTGAACTATGGCTTGATAGTAAACCCTGGAGTTATCCAGGGGGAATGACAGAAGCCAAAAAAGCGGCGAGACGAAAAAAACAAGCCATCTGGATTCGAGATACTTTCCTAGATTTGGGGCCAACTTTTATTAAAGTTGGGCAATTGTTTTCCACTAGGGCTGATTTATTTCCCAGCGAATATGTTGAAGAATTGACTAAACTGCAAGATAAAGTTCCGGCTTTTAGTTACGAACAAGTAGAAGCAATTATCGAGCAGGATTTAGGGAAAAAAGTTCCAGAACTCTATCGCAGTTTTGACCCGATTCCTCTAGCAGCAGCTAGTTTGGGACAAGTACACAAAGCTCAACTACATTCCGGTGAAGAGGTAGTAGTAAAGGTACAACGTCCAGGTTTAGTGAAGCTATTTACGATCGATCTAGAAATTCTTAAAGGCATCACTCGCTATTTCCAAAATCATCCTAAATGGGGTCGTGGTCGAGATTGGTTAGGGATTTATGAAGAGTGTTGTCGCATTTTGTGGCTGGAAATAGATTACCTAAATGAAGGACGTAATGCAGATACTTTTCGGCGGAACTTTCGCAATGCTGATTGGGTAAAAGTTCCCCGCGTTTATTGGCGTTATACTTCACCTAGAGTAGTAACTCTGGAGTATTTACCGGGAATTAAAATTAGCCATTATGAAGCAATAGAAACGGCAGGATTAGACCGGAAAATTTTAGCCCAATTAGGAGCAAAAGCTTATTTACAACAATTGCTCTATTACGGCTTTTTCCACGCCGATCCTCACCCTGGTAACATCGCTGTTAGTGCTGACGGGGCTTTGATTTTCTACGACTTCGGGATGATGGGGAAAATTGAAACCAACGTGCGGGAACAGTTGATGGAAACGCTGTTTGGGATTGCTTCTAAGGATGGCGATCGCGTCATGAACTCCCTAGTCAAACTCGGTGCTTTAGCTCCTACCGATGATATGGGCCCGGTACGGCGATCGATCCAGTATATGCTGGATAACTTCATGGATAAGCCGTTTGAAACTCAGTCGGTAAACGCGATCGCAGATGACCTATACGAAATCGCCTACGATCAGCCTTTTCGGTTCCCCGCTACCTTTACCTTTGTCATGCGAGCTTTTTCTACCCTAGAAGGAGTCGGTAAAGGTTTAGATCCCGAATTTAATTTTATGGAAGTTGCTCAACCTTTTACAATGCAGCTTATGAGCGAAGGAAACGGTTTCGATCCCACCAATAGCCTATTAGGAGAACTCGGTCGTCAAGCTGCCCAAGTTAGCAGCACCGCCCTTGGTTTACCCAGGCGAATTGAGGATACACTAGAAAAATTAGAGCGGGGCGATATCCGCGTGCGCGTCCGTTCTACAGAAACCGATCGCATTTTGCGGCGGATTAACGGTACACAAATGGGTACGACTTACGGTTTAATAATAAGTGCTTTCACGCTTTCCGCTACTATCTTATTTGTTCATGATAAGGTAGGTCTAGCGATCGTGGCCGCTCTAATAGCAGTCATAGTGTCTTTAGCTTTAATAAGATTGCTACGACGCTTAGACCGCTATGAAAGAATGTTCTAAATTTGATTGTGTTAATTATTTTGTTGGTATATTACCAAGGGTATGAAAAGTAGCTTTGATGGTGTTTCTGACCCTGGAGTGGTACGCAAGGCAAACCAAGATGCTTATTATATTGACCCACAAGGACGATTTTTTATCGTCGCTGATGGTATGGGCGGACACGCAGGTGGTCAAGAAGCAAGTAGGATAGCTACTGAAACTATTCAGTCCTATCTGGATAAATATTGGACTTCCGAACAAGACTCTGTACAACTTTTAGGAGCAGCCTTTTTCGAGGCAAATCAAGCAATTTTAAAAGACCAACGCGAACACCCAGAACGGTCAGATATGGGGACGACCGCTGTGGTACTAGTTTTTAGAGGACAGTCTCCTTGGGTAGCTCATGTCGGTGACTCTCGCCTCTATCGTCTACGTGCCTCGACATTAGAGCAAATCACCGAAGATCATACCTGGGTCGCCAGAGCAATGAGGTCTAAAGATTTGACCCCCAGACAAGCCAAAGTTCACCCTTGGCGACATATGTTATCCCAATGTCTGGGAAGGGAAGATTTAGCTCAGGTAGAAATTCACCCTTTGGATGTTCAAAAAGACGATCGCCTACTCTTATGTAGCGATGGACTAACAGAAGAAGTCCCAGAATCAAACATTGCCCAACTCTTAGAGTATCCCTTATGTAACAAAGCCGCCACAGCACTGGTAGAAGCCGCTAAAGAGAATGGCGGACGAGACAATATTACTGTGGTTATTGTGGCGATCGAAGAGTTGGTTAGTCAAGACTCCTGAGCAAAACCAGAAAAACTTAAATGCTAAATGCGATCGTAACTGGATGAAGAAATTTATACATCCAGTTCATTTATATTATTTCTCCAGCCCTTTCCAGCCTCTTCATCACTTGAGAGCAAATAAATTTTGGCTATCTAGGTAATTGTACTCAGCATTTTTGTTCATCCTGAGCAATTTTTATTTTAAGTACTTGCTAAAAATACCATTAAGCGCTATGGAAATGTCCAGAAACGCTTATCCTCCTTTTGATTTTAGAACTATACATCCACAGCAGTATGAGCATTTTGTCAAATAATTGTTATATTCTGTAATATAAGGTAGAAACCTAACTACCGCATCTGCTCAAACTGCATTGGAAAAAGACTTCTAAAGTCAATTCACTTATCACTTATACTCTTTCTTAGGAGATAGTCATGAATCAACCTATCGAACTTTCTCTAGAACAGCAATTCAATATTCGTTCCTTCCAGACCCAAGTACAACAAATGAGCCTGGAACAAGCTCAAGACTTTCTCATGAAGCTTTATGAACAAATGGTTTATAGAGAAGCGACCTACAAACATCTACTCAAGCACCAGTGGGGCTTAGAACCAAGTCCACATTTTGAATAGAGTATCGTCGCAGTAGGCGACCTCCTTCTCTTGCTTTGTTCCTTGGGGAAAGAAGCTGGGGATGATGGGGCGTCAACTAAACAATAACCCGCAATTCAAAACCGGACTCAGTAGTAAAAAAACCTCATCTACACTTTTCCGACGATTCTAATTCAAGAGCGCTCCACAATCAATTATTTCAAATAGTTGGCCTTGCTTCAAAGAAAAACTCTTACCAACTCCTCACCAAACTCAATCAAGCTAAAGTAATTTGACTAAATTATCAATACAAAGGTTTTTGGGGAAATTAACGATAACTTTCCCCTAAATAAGCTTATTTTCTACCAATTAACTGGTTAACTTAGCTCTGTTTCTCTAACTTGTCATCGAGTTGACCTAAAGAAGAACTAGATTCTAATTTCATCAACATTTGCGGCTTAATCCTTTCAAACTGATTATGAAGTAACTCCTTACTCATTTTTGGCGAACCCGTCGAGATCAACGCCTGACTAGTTTGTGACCACTGTTGCAGTAATTGGCATTGAGTAGGAGCAATACTCACATTGAGTACATGAATACAGCGTTTCGGCTCCTCCAGAGGAAATAACAATACCAAATATTTACCTGTTTCTCCCAAAAGTTGCGTAATTTCCTCACCTTGAGGGGTTTTCATATCCAAATAACAACGCAACCACCTAGCACCAGCCTCACGAGTATAAAGTGCCGTAATCCACAGCAGCATCGGATGAGGAGTCATGGAAAACAAGAATTGATTATAGCGCTTGCAAACCATGCGCTGTTGAATGTCCGCCTTTTTCAGCATTACCCAGAGCGTAGCTAACTTCTGTTTACTATTACCTAAAGAATTGGCAAAGACAATTTCTGCTTGAGGTTTATCTGGAGGCCAAGTTTGCATTCTTGCCAACCGTTCTATTTCTTCTGGTGAAGCTGAAGGTGTGTTCAGCACTTTTGCTTGCTGTACTTGGGAGATTTCCGAAAGCTTGCTCCCAATACGTTGACCAATTTGCCTACCTGTACTAAATCTTTGTTCTAAAGGTTCTAAAGCTTTCAGAATTTCTGCTACTGATTGGGGACGTTCGCTTGGTGTTTTTGCCAAGCAACTCATAATTAAGCTTTCTAGAGCTTTTGGTATTTTTAAATCAGGATTTGTGGAATCAAAAGAGCGTGGTTTCTGGAAGTGATGAACTTTGTACCAACCTCCAAAAGAGTGGGTTTCTGCCTGTAATGGCATTTTCCCGGTGAGCATTTCAAACATTAAGACACCCAGACTATAAATGTCTGAGCGGTTGTCTAGTTCCTTACCCTCCATTTGTTCTGGTGAAGAGTAAGCCAGAGTTCCTAAATAATAGTTAGTTTGGTCGCTATCAGCTTGACGTAGTTTGGCAATGCCAAAGTCGAGAATTTTTACTAATTGTCCTAGACTGGGGTCTTGGATTACTAATATGTTGCTGGGTTTGATGTCCCGGTGAATAATTGAGCAAATTTGTCCTTCTACAGGGATGCCGTTATGGGCGCATTGTAATCCTAAGCAGATTTGTCGCGCTAGGCTGAGGAATTTGGGTAATGGTAAGGCTTGAGCGCGAATTACATCACTAAGGCTTTCTCCCTGTAGATATTCCATTACATAGAATGGTGTGCTGTTTTCATCCACGCCAAAATCTGTGACGCGGACAATGTGTAAACTTTTTTGACCTAAAAGGGCGCAGGTTCGGGCTTCTTGTTCAAATCGTTCGCGCAATCGTAGTTTTTGATTTTGAATTCCTAGTGACAGGAATTTAACGGCAACGGGGACTCCTCCTAACAATGTGTCATTAGCTAGATAAACCCGACCCATAGCGCCTGTCCCTATCAACTCGATTAGCTGATAGCGATCGTCAAGTAAGCGACCAATATTTGGATCTTTCGGATCTGTCATTTTGATAAAGCTCCGCTCAAAAAGGAGCGTTAATGAAATATAAGAGCAGGTCAGTTGGATAAGAACAGTTTTTTAGTTTTTCGATCTTCAGAACATCAAGAAGTTGCCTCGATTTCTTAGGTAGAGAAATGTTTTTTACCCCTTAGACAGTAGCCTTACTTCCCCTTAACTTTCATACGATATTCGCCTTTGGTGTTGGCATTCTCTAGCTGTCAGCGCCATCAGACAGAGGGATTGTTAATTTTTAAATTATCCATGAGTTAAGTAAATGATGGTTTGGTTGCTAAACCTCACACCAATTAAATCATTTTTTTATTTGACCAAATCATCACTAGTTGACAATCAAGGATAATTCTATTCTGGCTGACGTTCTAATGTGACTTCCATCATACTGGTTAGATAGTGTCCGGCTAGTATGCTGCTGGACATATAGTATTGGTTGTCGGTTATCTGGTGCATGGTTTCAAAACCGCTGCGGCGTTGTCGATCGCCTAATACCCAGTATCGTTGAACGATCGATTCTGGGGCGATCCAACCTTCTCCTTCGACGCGCCCTAATAAATTATGCTGCAACACGAATGTATACTGGCGTTCCCCTAGATCTAAACGTCCCCGGTATTGGAAGGTGATGTTTTCCCGATCGCTGTCGGGAAACATTAACTGTGTCACCATTGTGAACCAGTTTTCTCGCCATGCTACCAGGGTTTTCCCTTTAACAATAATAGGCATTCCGTTACGTTCAAGCCAGTTTCCTTGTAACGTCCAACGCCCCGACTCTAACAGAAAGGTGTGAGCCACGCTTCTATCCCTTGCTACGATTGCTCACCGCGCGATTATCAAGACTCTATGCTAACACGGAGTCGATCGGTAACAAGGTAAATATTCCCTAAAGTTACTTCTTTTCGAGCACCTGTTACCTGCGTAAGATTACCAGGTATGCCCTGGTTTCGCCAATAGGCTAAGACAGCGAATGCGATCGCTTCTTTATAGTCTGCACTCAAACCAACTTCATCGGTGGCGAGAACAGGGATTTTTGTTTCTGACTTTTGGTTTAGATTGGTTTCCAAGCGTTTTTTTAAGTAAAGATTCCGACTACCTCCACCACAAATTAACACTTTGTCTGGCATTTTCGGCAAGAATTTGTTGTAACTTTGTACTATTGAGGCGACGGTAAGTTCGGTCAAGGTGGCGAGAAAATCACCAGAACTTAGTTCATATTTTTTAATATCTGCCAAACATTGTTGAAAGTAATCTACGCCAAATAATTCTCTCCCTGTGGATTTGGGCGGTGGTTCTTGGAAAAATGGGTTTTGTAGCCAATATTCAACTAAGGGAATGCAGGGTGTCCCACTAGCCGCCCATTCGCCGTCTTTGTCGTAGGTTTTACTTCCACCTGTTAAATACTGCACTGCTAGGTCTAAAAGCGAGTTTCCGGGGCCTGTATCCCATCCGCAGACAGATTGTAACCAATTTTCCTGATTTCTCGGTGCTAAATAAGTTACATTTCCGATCCCACCAATGTTTTGTATGCAGCGATGTTCTGTGGGATGACTCAAGAGAAAGGCATCGACACGGGATACTAAAGGCGCACCTTGTCCACCACAGGCGATGTCTGCGACGCGAAAGTTACTGATGGTGTTAATTCCAGTTAACTGGGCGATTGCTTCTCCCCGTCCTAGCTGTAGGCTGTAACCTAAAGAATTTTGTTGGGGTGGACGATGGTAAACTGTTTGTCCGTGTGAGCCAATAAGTTCGGCTTTTGGGTGGTTTGTTTGAATGTTTTGGGCGGCTTGGGCGAAGACTTGGGCGATCGTATCATCTAATTCTGCTAATTCTGCCATAGAAATAGCCGAGTTAGCACAAACTGCTAAAATTTTTTCTCTTAATGCAGGCGGATAGGGGTATGTTTCCCCGGCTAAAAGTTCGATTTTCAGGTCTAGTTCTGTGCCGAAAATTTCTACTAATGCGGCATCGATCCCATCTACTGATGTACCGCTTATTAAACCTATTACTCTAGTCATTTGGTAATGAGTAAGTTAACCAATTAATTATTATCCATGATTAATTACCGATTTTTATAGCCGAAGGCGTAACCAAAAATGAACACCCCTTACTGTAGAGACGTTTCATGAAACGTCTCTACATTAGACTGTTGCCAAAATAGACAATCTCTGTATTCATCTGTGGTTAAACAATCAAGATTTCTGACTTTTACAAGAAGTCTATTTTGTATTACTTAGATTTAGTTTGTTGGGTGGCGATGACGTGCAAATCTACGTCTTTAAGATATTTGACTAATTTTTGCACTAGGGAACCTCGCCAGAATAGTTCCCAACGAGATTTTTGTGATTGTCCTAAGACGACTTGGGTAATGTGGTATTTGTGGGCGGTGTCTGCGATCGCTTGAGCAATATCTGTACTAGTTACTCTTAAAAATATACCATTAAATTGACGACAAATATTTTCGCAAGTTTCAATGTGTATACTTTCTTCTTTAGTTAAAAAACGATCTGGTGGAGTTACAAATAAAGCATAAAGACGGGCGTGTAATTGAGTGGCGATTCTTGCGCCTCTTCGTAATAATTGAATTGAGTTAGGATAGGTGGAAATACAAACTAAAACTCGTTCATGAACGCTGCAATATCTATCAGTTGGGCTGGCGGTAACGGCATCTTGTTCGATGTTATCAGCGACTTCTCTTAAAGCTAATTCTCTTAAGGCGACTAAGTGGCGACGTTTAAAGAAATTATGTAAAGCTTGTTCAATTTTATCTGTGGTGTAAATCTTGCCTTCTTTTAATCTTTCTTGTAAGGTTTCTGGGGTGACATCGATAACTACTACTTCGTCTGCTTCGTCTAAAATGCGATCGGGAATTCTCTCCCTAACCACTATACCAGTAATTTTAGCCACTAAATCATTGAGGCTTTCTAAATGTTGAATATTTACAGTAGAATAAACATTGATTCCGGCGGCTAAAATCACTTCTACATCTTGGTATCTTTTTTCTCTTATTGAGCCTGGTACATTGGTATGAGCTAATTCATCAACTAAGACTAATTGAGGTTGACGGGCGATAATGGCATTGGTATTCATTTCTTTTAAAATAATGCCAGTGTGGATAATTTCCTGGTGAAGAACTACTTCTAAACCTCTTGCTTTTTTGGCTGTTTCTTCTCTTCCATGAGTTTCTAATAATCCAATTACAACATCAATTCCTTCCTCTTTTAATTTATGGGCTTCTTCTAACATTCGGTAAGTTTTGCCAACGCCGGGAGCCATACCAATAAATATTTTGTGTTTGCCTCGACGTTGGGAATTAGCTTGATAGAAAATCTCACTGGAATGAATCATAAATGGTTGGTTATCGGGGAAAATTTGGTATTGCCCATGCGACTAAAGTCGCGGCTATACATACAAAACCTGCCTACGCAGGTTCCAATTCTGAAAGTCCACGTAGGTGGACTTTGTTTGTGTAGTTGCGGTTAAAACCGCCAAAATCTTCAAACTTTATTCTTGGAAAATTTATCGAGCTACGGGTATATTATCCAATGCCAGATTTAATTTTAATACATTGACTCCGGGTTCTCCAAAAATGCCTAAAAATCTGTCGTCAGTATTTTTAGTAACTAGAATTTCTAGTTGGTTGGGATTTAGCGATCGCACTTTTGCCACTCTAGTAATCTGAGCTTTAGCTGATTCTACACTAATATGAGAGTCTAAACTAGAGCCAGAAGTATAAATTAAATCTGCTGTTGGTGGAATTCCAGCTTGTTTTAAACGATTGATTTCTGGTTCAATTCTTTTAATTAAATCAGGATTACTAGGAGCCAAATTACTAGCACCAGAAGTACCAGTTCTTTGGGTAATATTTTCTGGTTTTGTCGGATTAAATTCTTCTTTGGTAAAACTACTGTAATTGGTAGTACTAGGACGACTCCAGAAGTATTTATCTGAAGTAAAAGGTTGACCAATTAAAGCTGAACCAACTATTTGTCCTTGCCAATTAGTAATGATGCTACCATTTGCTTTATATTGCAGAGGTGGTAATAAACCTACTGTTAAAATAACTGCTGGATAAAGGATAGCTGTTAATATCCACAACACCAAACTAACACGAATTGCCCGCGAAATTTCTCTAATCATTTTAAAAACGCTCCGGTTGAAAAATGACAACAAATAGATAAATAGAAAGACCTAAAGTTAATAAACCTAATAGACCGATCGCCCAAGCCGAACTTCGCTCAATTTCCCCACCAGCAGCCCCATAAACAGCAGGAGCAATTATTAGGTTTAAGCACATTCCTAAAAATATTAAACTTGCCCAAGGTCTTCTGCGTAACTGAATTTTTACTAACTCGATCGATGCTGGCAAATTCATCATTTTTACCTCTATTCTCTTTAAGCTAAACCAACAACAGAAATCAAAACATCAATAACTTTAATTGCAATGAAAGGTGCCACAACTCCACCCAAACCATAAAGCAAAATATTACGTTGCAAAAGTTGATTAGCAGTCAAAGGTCTAAACTTCACTCCTCTAAGTGCTAAAGGAATTAAAGCAGGAATAATTAAAGCATTATAAATTAACGCCGATAACACCGCAGATTGAGTACTTACCAACCCCATAATATTCAGACTTTGTAAACCCGCTGCCGCAAAAATTACTGGCAGAATTGCGAAATATTTAGCGATATCATTAGCAACAGAAAAAGTAGTTAAAGCCCCACGAGTAATTAATAATTGTTTGCCAATTGTCACCAAATCAATTAATTTTGTAGGATCAGAATCCAAATCAACCATATTCGCCGCTTCTTTCGCCGCTTGAGTACCAGAATTCATTGCTAAACCGACATTTGCTTGGGCTAAAGCTGGCGCATCATTAGTGCCATCTCCCGTCATTGCTACTAATTTTCCCTCAGCTTGTTCCCTTTGAATTACAGCAATTTTGTCTTCAGGAGTTGCTTCAGCAATGAAGTCATCAACACCCGCTTCTTGGGCAATTACGGAAGCAGTAATTCGGTTATCTCCGGTTAACATAACTGTACGAACACCCATGCGTCGCAGTTGTTCAAATCTTTCTCGAATTCCCGGTTTAATGATATCTTTGAGATAAATAATCCCGTAAATATCGCCATTTTGACAAACAGCTAAAGGTGTACCACCAAGGCGGGAAACTCTTTCATAAGCTTGGTCTAAATCTGCGGCTAATTTGCCTCCACGAGAACGAACAAATCCTTTAATTGCATCTACGGCACCCTTTCTAATTTCTCTCCCATCTGGTAAATCTGTGCCACTCATGCGAGTTTTGGCAGAAAATTCAATTCCTTCAGCTTGTTCGTGGTTAAAATTCACTTTAGCACCCAATCTTTCTGCTAATCTAACTATTGATTTTCCTTCCGGTGTTTCATCAAAAACACTAGCAGCTAAAGCGACATTGGCAATATCTTCTTGAGAATGACCATTAACCGGAATAAACTCTTCTGCGAGGCGATTTCCTAAAGTGATTGTCCCGGTTTTATCTAACACTAAAGTATTGACATCGCCGCAAGCTTCAACCGCCCTTCCCGAAGTAGCAACTACATTAAATTGGGCAACTCTATCCATTCCGGCAATCCCGATCGCACTCAACAAACCGCCAATTGTAGTCGGAATTAAGGCGACTAAAAGGGCAATTAAAATCGCCACACTGACCGGATTTTTTACATAATTAGCAACCGGAGGAAGTGTCGCTACAACGATGAGAAATACTTGAGTGAGAACCGCTAATAAAACAGTTAAAGCAATTTCATTCGGTGTTTTGCTACGTTCTGCGCCTTCTACTAAGGCAATCATTCTATCAATAAAACCTTTTCCAGGGTCAGCTGTTACCCTAATTGTTAGTTCATCAGAAATGATTTTTGTACCGCCTGTAACGGAACTAGCAATATCAGAACCAGGTTCTTTTAAAACTGGTGCAGATTCTCCGGTAATTGCAGATTCATCAACAGAAGCAACACCAGAAATTACTTCTCCATCAGCCGGAATAATATCGCCAGAAATTACTTTAACAATGTCACCTCGACGCAAAGTTGTAGAACTTACTTCTTGAACTTTGCCGTCAGGAGAAAGTTTTCTCGCAATGGTGTCTGATTTGGTAGAACGTAGGGCATCTGCTTGGGCTTTTCCTCTGCCTTCTGCGACTGCTTCCGCGAAGTTGGCAAAGACTAATGTCAAAAACAAAATTACAGTAATTAAACCATTAAAAAAACGCAAGTTTTCCCCTGGTACATTGCCAAACAAATAAGGATTGATTGTTAATAATGCGGTGATAATTGTACCAATCCAAACGACAAACATCACCGGATTTCTTACTTGTACGCGGGGGTCAAGTTTGATGAAAGAATCGCGAATAGCCCTTTGATAAATCCCTGTTGTATCTACTTTTGGTGTGTGGCGACGAGAATCTCTTGGGCCTTGGGGTGTACGTCTGGGTTTAGAAGTAGAATTGCTCATTTTTGTGATTACTTATTGTTAGTTATATAGGGTTGGATATCCCCGATTTCTTCAAGAAGTCGGGGATCTAAGGGGATTTAATTGGCTATTTGGAAACCTTCTGCGATCGGCCCTAGTGCTAAAACCGGAAAGAAAGTTAACGCACCTAAAATCAAAATTACGCCAGCTGTCACACTAGTAAATAAAACTGTGTCAGTGCGTAAAGTACCCCTAGTTTCTGGTACTGGTTGTTTGTTTTTCATGCTATCTGCTAATAGCAAAAGCGCAATAATTGGAATGTAACGTCCTCCCAAAAGACTGACACTAGCACTTAAATTCCACCACAATGTATTGTCTCCTAAACCTTCAAAACCAGAACCATTATTTGCTGAAGCGGAGGCATATTCATAAATTACTTGAGAAATTCCATGAAAACCAGGATTAGTAATTCCCGAAATTCCCGGAAAAGCTAAGGTAATTGCCCCTGGAATTAACACAAAAATTGGATGAACTAACAGGATAACGCTAGCCAGAACTATTTCCCGTTTTTCAATTTTTCGCCCTAAAAATTCGGGAGTTCTTCCTACCATTAATCCTGTGACAAACACAGACAAAATTAGATAAATAAACAAGTAAGCTGTACCCGTTCCTTGACCTCCCCAAATGATTTGTAAAAACAAATTAAACAGGGTGGAAAAACCGCTTGTAGGCATTAAAGAATCGTGCATTCCGTTAACTGCGCCACACATTGTTCCTGTAGTTACTATTGCCCAAAGTGCAGTTTCAACCCAACCAAATCTCACTTCTTTTCCTTCTAAATTCGGTTGTTGTCCGCCTAAAAGTTTATTAACTAAAGGATTGCCTTGATATTCACTAATGGCGCTAATTCCAATTAAGAAAACAAAGATGATAAATACCATCCAAAACAGTAACCACGCTTGCTTGGTGTTATTAGCAAATATCCCGTAAGTGTAAATCAATGCTGCGGGAATACTAACCATAGCAAGGATTTCAATTAAATTGGTTATAGCATTAGGATTTTCAAAGGGATGGGCAGAGTTTATCCCAAAAAATCCACCGCCATTTTCTCCTAATTGTTTAATAATTTCCAAACTGGCTACAGGGCCTCTGGCTATTACTTGAATGTTACCTTCTAAAGTAGTTGCTGTAGCTGGACTTGCTAAGGTTTCCGGTACACCAAAAATTATTAATAGTAATGCCCCGACTAAAGAAATCGGTAGTAAAATTCGAGTAATTGATTTAATTAAATCAACGTAAAAATTGCCTAATGGTCTGCCTGTTAATCCCCGAATAAAGGCAATGCCAACTGCTAATCCTGTTGCTGCGGAAGTGAACATTAAAAAAGTAATAGCTACTGTTTGGCTGAGGTAACTTAAGGTTGTTTCGCCGGAATAATGCTGTTGGTTTGTGTTAGTTAAAAATGAGATTGCTGTATGTAATGCTAAATCCCAACTAGGTGCACTTAAGTTAGTTGGGTTTAGGGGCAAAACTCCTTGTAACAGGAATATTAAATAAACGAAAATCCCCATGAATAGGTTGCTATAAAGTAGGGCTTTGATATATTGCCAACCTGTCATTTCTGTTGGGTAAGCAATGCCACTGAGTTTATAAATTAGTTGTTCTGTTGGAGAAATTATCGGTTCTAAAAATGTTTTTTTACCTAAGTATACTCGCGCCATGTAGCGTCCAAAAAAGGGGGTGATGATAATTAAAATGACGAGAGTTAGTGCAATTTGTAAAAATCCTTGCCACATATAATATTTACCAAAATCTAGTTAACAAAAAACTTTTAACACTGGAATAATTCTTAGCGATCGGGATGGTGTTTTTTTGCTATATCGCAGCTGATACCTGACCAAAAAATTGGATGATGTTTTCTGAGGATGAATTCAAGTTCTGGGGCGTTTCCTCCTTTAATTGCTAGGGCTAAAATGTCGTCTCCACAGTTAATTGTTGGTTCACTGCTGGCTAAAATTAATTCATCTTTTCTGATGATTCCTAAACAAAGGCAATGTTTGGGTAATTTAATTGCAGATAAGGGTAAACCGCAGTAACAACTGTTGAATTGTATTGTTACTTGAGTCAGTCTAGGTTTCATCATGTTTATGGTTTTCATGATGTTTCTAGCCAATGGGAATTTCTACAATCATTTTTGTTTATTTGGGAATTGTTTACATTAGATCGGTGATATAAATTTGTTTAGGTGTGGTTATTATGGTTTGTATATTTTGCGTCTATATATTTTTAAATAGCTTTCAGTTGTTACCTATATTTGGAGTTATAAAGGGATCTATATCTGGAAGTATAGTTGTGATTTTTTTGGAGGTTTTACGTTAATATTGGGAATGGTGCGTTACTAACGCATCCTACAATTTGTAAATTGTGAATGATGAAAGCAGCTATTTTTACTAAGAACGATCGCAGAAATACCTGGATAATGATTGCGATCGCATTTGCGATCGTCATCGCTTTAGAATATGCTACACCATCGGAATATGTGTTTGGCTACCTTTATACAGGGCCAATTTTATTGACTAATTATCGTTTGGGTAGAAAAGCAAATTTACAAGTAACTTTAGCAGCTTCGGCATTAACATTGGTAAATTTATTCATTCCTGACTACGATTTTTCTCTACCAACTTTGGCAAATCGGTTAATTGCAGTATTGGCACTTGTGGTGACAGGTTGGTTAAGCGATCGCATTCGTTATTATGAAGAAGCAATAGCTAATCAGCAAACTCAATTACTTTACCAAGAACGACTAGCTAGTATGCGAGAAGATTTTGTTTCTACGCTGACTCATGATTTAAGAACTCCCATTTTAGGGGCGATTGAAACAATTAAATCTTTTCAAAGAGGGCAATTTGGTGAATGTAGTTTTGCTCAACGTAAAGTATTAGAAATGATGGTGCGTTCTCATCGATCAACGCTGCAATTAGTCCAAACTCTCTTAGATATTTATCATTACGATTCTGAAGGGTTAAAACTGCAACTAGCAACAGTCAATTTGGGATCGTTAGTTGAAGAAGTAATCGCTACTTTGACAGAATTAGCAGCTTCGCGTCGCGTGCATATTACACTTAATTATGGTGCATCAAATTTTCGGCAAAACTTATGGGTAAATGGAGATGCTTTACAATTACAGCGAGTATTTACCAATCTCCTAATTAATGCGATTAATCATTCTCCTCGTGGCGGTAAAATAAACGTGATTTTGGAAAGTGATTCCCATCAACAAGTAGTCAAAATTTTAGATAGTGGACAAGGAATTCCCATAGATGAACTAGCTCACTTATTCGAGCGATTTTACCAAGGAAGTAGCGATCGCCAAAGTCAAGGTTCTGGGTTAGGCTTATATCTAAGTCGGCAAATTATTGCCGCACATGGCGGTACAATTTGGGCAGAAAACCTTTCTCCTTCTGGCGCTTTGTTTGGTTTTCGACTCCCAATTTCAATTTCTGAGAATTCCTAATGAAACCTGCACCTTTGCGGATACTTTTAGTTGAGGATGATGAATTATTTCGCCTGGGTTTATATATGCGTTTGCAACAGGAACCAGGAATAGAAATAGTAGCAGAAGCAACTGACGGCGAAACTGCTGTAGAATTAGCAAATCAATATCCTTTAGATGTCGTACTCTTAGATGTGGGATTACCGGGAATTGGCGGCGTGGAAGCTTGTCGCCGCATCAAAGAACAACACTCGCAATTGCCAATTTTAGTTTTAACTTCCCATTCCCAAAAACCTCTGATCGAACGCTTAATTGCCGCAGGTGCTCAAGGATATTGTCTCAAAGGAATTGAGGCAGAAGTTTTAATTTTAGCGCTGCGTTCAGTCGCCGCAGGTGCTTCTTGGTGGGATCAAACCGTTACTACGGAAATTCGCGCCGCTTTTGCTGCAAATTCGCCTTCTGATGCTAAATCATCAGAAGCGTTAATAAATCCTCTGACTCGTCGGGAACAGGAAATTTTGGCGCTGATAGCGGCAGGAAAAAGCAACCAGGAAATTGCGGAACTGCTGTACATTACCATTGGCACCGTGCGAGTTCATGTTCATGCCATTTTACAAAAGTTGGAAGTGCGCGATCGCACTCAAGCCGCAGTTTTAGCCATTCAAAAAGAATTAGTCGCCGCAGAACTTTTAGTAAAACACTAGCTTTTCTTTGCGATGGCGATATCATTAGTTTTAATCTGCAAAAAGCAGCTACTGCTCCTAATACACACTTTTCATTTCATGTCAATGATTAAAAATACTTATTTTTTCATCAACCTGTTAACTGCGGCTGTTACTGGCATCACTTTGAGTCATGCTTCCCCAGCGTTATCCGAGTCAAGTTGGCAGAAACAGGGAACAAATCGGTCAACAATTGAGAGTGTAGTTGCTCAAGTTTCCCAAAATAAAGAACAAGCTCAAGATTATTATGAAGAGGGAATTTCTTTGCAACAGCAAGGGAAATTGGCAGAAGCGATCGCCAAATACCAAAAAGCCCTAGAATTGAATCCCAACTTAGCAGCAGCGCATCTAAATATGGGAGTAGCCTTCGCGACTCAAGGTAAAGACACCGAAGCTATGGCAGCTTATCGAAAAGCCTTAAGTATTCAACCAAACATGGCAGAAGCTCATTACAATTTGGGCAATATGCTAGTGGAAAAAGAAGATTATAAAGCTGCTGAAAAAGAGTATAAAGCAGCAATAAAAATTAATCCCAACTATGCCAAAGCTTACTACAACTTAGGTAATGTCCTCGCCCAACAAGGACAAATAGAAGCAGCAGTTAAACAGTGGCAAACAACAATTCGTATTCAGCCAGAATTTGCCGAAGCTTACGCTAACTTAGGTTTAATTATGAATCGTTCCGGTCAAAAAGACCAAGCTATTGAAGCTTTTAAAAAAGCCAGAGATTTGTTTAAGTCTCAGGGCAAGGAAGAACAAGCCGAAGAGATCGATCGAATGCTACAACGTCTATGGACTAGTCCCTCTGGCATTGCTTAAAAAATTAATATAGCAACGGACATATCGGTTAGGACATCATCTTTTGACTTCAAGAGAATAGACAACAAGAAAGGGAAATAAAAAATGTCCTAACCGCTTTGGCAACTGCTATAATTTGACTCAAAAATTAGATATAGTGGGGAAAACTAAGAGGTGGCAAAAAAGTTACAAAAAAGTCATTTTACCAAATTGAGTGTATATTTAGCTTGTTGCCTTTTAGGTTTTTGTTTAACCATCTTGAGTAATCCGCTTTTTTTTCCTAATGGTTTTGCTCAAGCTTTAATGCCGAAACAAACTAATAACACTCAAGTTTTAATTGCCCAAAATCAACTACCATCTCCGGCGAGAATCTCCAATTCTACTCGCTTAGAATGTGACAAAACTATTCAAGGTAGGCTTTCATCAAGTGATTATCGATTTCAGGGTAGACGTTTTCAACGGTTCTCGTTAAATGGGCAAAAAGATCGACTAATTCGATTGAGTTTAGTTGGAGGTAGCGCTTCCCAAAGACGCGGAGATACATTACAGATCAATCAATCATTAGTTAACCCTGTATTGATACTATATGCTCCTAACGGTCAGATGCTAGAGCAACAGCCTAAACAGGAAAATGTCATCAATGCAATAATTAGGACAAAATTACCGCTCGCTGGAACTTATGATTTATTAGTAACCAGTGCAACTCCGGGTACAGTGGGACGATTTAGCCTAACATATCAACAACTAAAATCAGACGGAAGTAATACCTCTGTTTGTCCCGCTTAATCGCTATAAATAAAAATCTCCGTAACTTTCTGAGACGGAGATTGACAAATATTCTTAAACTATTGGAGAAAATCGATCGGACAAAAGGTATTGTAGAGATTATGAACCGATCGCACGCCGTTTACCCAACTTGCTGGCAAAAATAGATGCGCCAATAGCAGTTAAACCTAAAATTGCCGAAGGTTCTGGTACAGATGCACCAGGAAGACTAGACTTATCGATCGAGAAAGCGATAGTTTGACTACCAGCAAACCTGTTCAAATCAAAGCCAGCAGTAGTTAATTGAGTAGTGGTAAGAAAGTTAAGTCCGGTAATAAATGTTCCTGAAGCGATCGCGTTCAAACTTCTAGTTCTGTCAAAATAATTAGTATCGCGAGCTAAATCGCCTAAACTAGCATTGGAACCCATGCTGCTGTTATAACCGTCGATGCTACCATAGCCAGAATTTTCTGCTGTAACGCTTGTAGCAGTAACACCACTATATAAACCAACTTGCGAAACCCTAGAATCATTAGTACCAGCAAAACGAACACCAAACATCTGACCCTGATTCATCGCATCCATAAAATTTAGCCCGGAAAAATTGAAGAACATATCGCCCCAGCCAATATTTCCGTCAGCAGGACCGCCTGTATCATTTCCAGTCAAGGGCATATTGGCTCTTAGCGCCACCATAATGCTAGACTCAGTTTCCTTAATCCCCATACCATATATTTCGTATACTGAGCCACCAGAACCATCATTACTAGAATCGGTAGCATAATACCAACCATTCTGGGCTGGACTGCTGCCAACAACAAGAGCAATTCCATCATTAATACATTCCATAAATGTATTGATGGTTGTTCCATTCCTTAAAACTCCGGCGTTTGCTGCTTGTCCTGTAACGGAAATAACACCAACAGTGGCAACGAAAGTTTTAAGTAAGGTTGATGCAACATGATTGTTCATTTCTTTGTCCTGCCTTTACTTCTTTAAGCTATGTCTACAACTTTAGTTTTCCCATTGTGAAGTTACAAAGATACAAAAACGGTTTTTTTAGCAAAGTTATAGCAAAGTTTTTCAGCCATAATTGGAACTTCTTTGCGTGTATTCTTGCAGAAAAAATTCAGAGGTTTAGCAGAATTTTGAGTAGTCGGTAAAAATCAAAAACTAAATTTAAGTATATTTGCTTAAAATATTTTATGTATCAAGTTTCCATTTATTTTAATATCTGGCAGACGAATTCTTGGTATGGTCTAAGTTTTGGGAAATGGAAAGTTAGGAGAACAAGGGAAACTAAAGAGAGTGATTTTCAGTAAAATTACTCAATAGATTATACTTGCACGGCGAGCGGCTTCTTATACCAAATCCGGTTTAGCTACCCCCATATTATTAGGCGATTGAAATCACGACTACACAAACAAAGTCCACCTACGCGGACTAAAGACATAACGGGGGTATTCAAGTCGGATTTGGTATTATTTACATCATATTTATTGGGTCAACGTCGATCGTCAAACTAACTGATTTCGGGCATAAATCGCGCAATTCATTAAAGTTAGGCAAATCCACAATTATATTTGCTGGTAATTTCAGGAGAATTTGCCAATAATATCTATTAGCTACTCGCATAATACTAGCGGGTGCAGGGCCTAAAATTTCATAGCTATTACTATTTGTTGGAGGACGCAACCAACCTGCTAACATTTCTGCTGCTTCTTGAACTTCTACGGAATTTATGCTGTTTAATTGAATGAGAATTAACCGACCATAAGGGGGATAATTTAATTCTGCTCTTACAGGTAATTCTGTTTGGATAAATGACTGAAAATCATGGTTTTTCACTGCTTGAATTACTGAATGTTCGGGGTTGTAAGTTTGCAGAATTACTCGACCGCGATCGTCCCCTCGACCTGCACGACCTGCTACTTGGGTTAAAGTTTGAAATGTTCTTTCTGTAGCTCGATAATCGGAGAAATGTAATAAACCATCAGCGGCGACTATTCCCACTAAAGTAACTTGGGAAATATCCAACCCTTTTGTGAGCATTTGAGTTCCTACTAATAAGTCAGCTTCGCCATTGGCAAATTGTGTTAATAAAGTTCGATGAGATCCCTTGGTGCGAGTGGTGTCACTGTCAAAACGAATGACTCGCAATTGAGGCAATAATTTTCTTAATTCTTCCGCTACTTTTTGCGTTCCGCTACCGAAGAATTTTAAATAGGGTGAATTGCATTCTGGGCAATTGTCGGGGTGAGAACGGATAAAATTGCAGTAGTGACAGCGTAGAATTTCTGGTGCTCTTTCTTCGGTGTGATGGTAAGACAAAGATACATCACAATTAGGACATTCAATCACATATCCACAACTGCGACAAGAGACAAAGGTGCTATGTCCGCGACGATGAATAAAGAGAATTCCCTGTTTACGTTGCTCTTGTAATTGTTGTAATGCTTCTTGGAGCGATCGACTAAAAATAGACTTATTCCCCTCCCGCAGTTCTTGACGCATATCCACCACTTCCACAGGTGGTAATGGTCGAGATTGAATGCGTTGGGAAAGAGAAAGGTAGTATTTTGGAAAGTTTTGAGTTTTGAGTTTTGAGTTTTGAGTTAAAGAGTTTTCTTGCCCCTCTGCTCCCCTGCTCCCCTGCTCCCCTGCTCCCCTGCTCCCCTGCTCCCCTGCTCCCCTGCTCCCCTGCTCCCCTGCTCCCCTGCTCCCCTGCTCCCCTGCTCCCCTGCTCCCCTGCTCCCCTGCTCCCCTGCCCCTCTGCTCCCCTGCTCCCCTGACTTCAATCCAACTCTCCAGGGAGGGAGTTGCGGAACCTAAAACTAGGGGACAGTCGATCAGTTCTGCACGCCATAAGGCGACGTTGCGGGCGTGGTAGGTGGGTGTTCTGGCGGTTTGTTTGAAGCTGCTGTCGTGTTCTTCGTCGAGGACGATCAAACCTAGTTTGGGTAGGGGGGCGAAGACGGCGGAACGAGTACCGATGACTACTTGCGGTTCGCCTGCTAACATTTGTCGCCAGGTGTCGTATCGTTCGCCTTCGGAAAGGGCGCTGTGATAAACGCAGACTTTGCTTCCGAAACGGGCGCGAAATCGATCGGTTAACTGTGGTGTTAATCCGATTTCTGGAACTAAAACTAAGGCGGATTTTCCTTGTTCTAGGATGGGGGCGATCGCTTGCAAGTATACCTCGGTTTTCCCGGAACCTGTTACGCCATGCAATAAGACTTGGGCGAATCCTTGTAACTTGTTAATCGTTTCCAAAGCTGCTGCTTGTTCGGGTGTTAAAACTTTTGCTCTGTCGGGTGCTTGTTCTGGTTCTTGGAGCGATCGCAAAATTTCCCGATACTGAATTGTAATATAGCCTTTTTGTTCCAATGCTTTGAGAGTTGTGGAACTGGCTTTACAAAGCTGCAATAATTCATTGAGCCACAATTCTCCACCCTGACGCTGCAAGATGCTCAAAATTTCTGCTTGTCGGGGTGTGAGTTCAATTTTGTTAATCTCTGCAATTAGCGTTACAGCTTGTTTTTGTTTTGGTTGGGCGTGTCTGGGTGTTTCTAAATAGCTTTCTACCCAACCTCGTTTGAGTAATTCTCTCAGTCCTTGTTTTCCGCCTCTAACTTTGGATTGAAGATATTGCCAAGTATAATCTCCGGTTTTCGCACCTTGCAGGAGTTCAAGAATTTGTCGCGCCGATAGGTTGAGGAAGGTTGTTGCGCCCGGGGGAATAGCTTCGGGAATCAGGCGGATGCGTCTTTGCGATCGCGTCAGCAATCCCGGTGGTAAGGCTGCTCGCACTACTTGCATTAAAGGTGTGTAATAATACGTAGAAACCTTTTTCAGTAATTCCCAGTAGTTAGTCGGAAAAAACCCGGAGGTTACAACTTCCTCAACATCCCGTATTTTCTCGGTTGCTAAATTTCCTGGTGGGTGTTCGAGTAACCGAATGGCGATCGCGCCCAAAACTTGCGCCCCGAATGGTACGCTCAAAATATCCCCAGGTTTTACTTCTAAATCCTCTGGCAACCTGTAAGTGTACAACTTTTGGTTTTGTGACTCTTCCTGCGCTCCAGGGGAATCTACCAGCACCTCTACCCATCTATTTCTCGACATGGTAGTTTCATAAGTTGCTTTTGGTTCAGCTAACATCGGGGAAAACTGCCAACGGGGACTAGACATATTGTGAATCACTCAATACTTCGTTTCTGGGGGCGATCGATACTTAACCAGTTTATTCTACCGAGCTAAGGGCTGATTTTGCTGACTAAAAACTTACCTTTCCGCCCAAATAAATCACAAATTCACCATCAATTTAGCTCATCTATATATTTTCCTAGTGCAGCGTCACAGAAAATGATTTAAAAATGAAAAACAAGTAAAAAGCTGAAGATCTAAGCCTTGCTCCTTTCTGCTTTCTTAAATATATCTATCTAATGACAGGCTTTTTCAATAGAGAACTAACCCTTCCCTAGTATTTCATATCACTATTAAATAAAACAGGTTAAACATTTTCTTACTTTGGCAAGACCGTCATTTTACACCTATTGATAGAGAGCAAAGCTATATGTTACATGAGATGCTGTGATCGAAATCGAAAACTTTTACAAAGTTTTGTTGAGTAGTTCAGCAATATAATGGTTACAGAGAAACATTTGTCACAACGGTAAAAGAGGTTTATTTCAATTTAAGGCTTTCACGTTGTTATTTTGTAACTGGGAAAACAATGGCAAAAAACACTTGCGGTAGTCTAATAAAGTATTCCTCTGTTGGTACCATCCTCCCCAAGCAAAAAAGACAAAAACTGGCAAGATTGAGTTGACCGGACTAAAATGGTCGAAAAGACAAAAATCTTAAATTTTTCTAAAGAAATACGAACTGTTTCGTTCACTATCAGGGGGCAATTTGTGTAGATATTAAGAATGGAATGTATTAAAGGAAACGCTGGTTCTAGGGATGTGAGTTTAACAAAATTACAAAAAGAGTTTGCTTATGAATATCACCAAGTTAGATTTGTCGGAAACCCAACCATTAACCATCGGTACTAATATTGATATTGATGTAGAAGTTGATATCAATATCGAACCTTCGGAAATTGATTTAGTTAACAGTGAAGTAGAACTTTCCACCGCAGATGAAACAGTTGAAGTTGAGGAAATAGAGTCTTATCCGACATCGGGTTATCATAAGATGAATTCGGATGATTCGGTAGGGGCTTTCTTTAAGGAAATGGCAAGATATCCTCTACTGAAACCAAAAGAAGAAGTGGAATTAGCCAAGCGGGTGCAATTTTTAGTAACAGTAGAAGAAACCCAAAGAAGTTTACATCAAGAATTGGGTAAACAGCCAACGGTAGCAGAGATAGCAGCAAGACTGGGATTAACAGAGCGACAATTAGAGCAGCGTTTGTATCAGGGAAAAGTAGCGAAACGGAAAATGATTCGATCGAACCTGCGATTAGTAGTGTCGATCGCCAAACGATATTTAAATCGAGGAGTACAATTCTTAGATTTAATTCAAGAAGGTGCAATGGGGTTAAACCGTGCTACAGAAAAGTTCGATCCCGATAAAGGTTATAAGTTCTCGACTTATGCTTACTGGTGGATTCGCCAAGCGATTACCAGAGCGATCGCTAATGATGCTAGAACGGTTCGTTTACCAATTCACATTGTTGAAAAATTAAATAAATTGAAAAAAGTTCAAAGGGAATTAAAGCAGCAGTTAAAAAGAAACCCTACAGAAGCAGAAGTAGCAAGAGCTTTAGAAATTTCCTTAGAACATCTGCATCAATTACAACAATTACGCAGGCGATCGCTTTCGTTAAACCACAGAGTTGGAAGAGAAGAAGATACAGAATTAGTTGATTTGTTAGAAGATAGCGACACCCAATCTCCTGAAGAACAAATGAATGATACCATGTTACGTCAGGAGATTTGGTCAGTATTGGGTGATGTCCTCACACCGAGAGAAAAAGACGTGATTTCTCTGCGTTATGGTTTAACAACCAGCGAACCTTGCACTTTAGAAGAAGTGGGTAATTTGTACAATTTATCCCGCGAACGAGTGCGCCAAATTCAAAGTAAAGCGATGCGAAAATTACGCCGTCCCCAAATTGCTCAACGTCTCAAAAGTTGGTTGAAATAAATTTAAATGTATTCAGATCCCCGACTTCTTGAAAAAGTCGGAGATCTAAATTCTTTTGACTATTCTCTGGTAAAATAGGTGGTGTTCAGAAATAACGTTGGTTAACTAATCACCTATTAGCAATGACAAATTTGATTTTGCGATCGACAACGCCCCAAGATGTGCCAACTTTATTTGAATTAATTAAAGGTTTGGCTGAATACGAAAAGTTATCTCATGCAGTCACCGGGAATATTGCAGATTTAGAATCTCACTTATTTGGCGATCGCATTTACGCCGAAGCAATATTAGCTGAATTAGATGACAAAGCAGTAGGTTTTGCTTTATTTTTTCCTAACTATTCTACCTTTTTAACTAAACCAGGAATATATTTAGAAGATATATTTGTGTTACCAGAATATCGGCATCAAGGTATTGGTAAAGCATTACTAATTCATGTAGCTAAATTAGCAGTTGAACGGGGTTGTGGTCGCTTAGAATGGAGCGTATTAGATTGGAATGCACCTGCGATCGGCTTTTATCAACGTATGGGTGCCGATGTGTTACCAGACTGGCGAATTTGTCGGGTTACAGGTGAGAATCTTTCTAAATTAGCAGCTGACAATTAACAATACTCAGATCCCCGACTCCTTCAAGAAGTCGGGGATCTAGATTAAGCCTAAGAGTTTTTACTTAAGTTTATGTGAACTTCCGGATCGGAAGAGGGAACTTTAGTAGTAAGGATCAACTACTTGACTAAGGAAGCCAGAGCAGCTTCTATAATTTAGCCATGAAATTCAAGCATCTTACCGTTTTGATAATTTTACTTGGTGCAGGAGTCGGGTCGTATTTCTACATTTCTGCTTTCAACACTCAAAAGCGAGTGGAAAAATTGCTAGAAACTAGGGAATGTCCCCGATGCGACCTGAGAAATGCTAATTTACAAGGAGCCGACTTAAGCGGCGTGAACTTGGAAGGAGCTAACCTAGAGGGTGCTAACTTAGAAGGCGCAAAACTGGGAAATGCTAACTTAAAAAGAGCCAACTTCACCAAAGCTAATTTAGAACGTGCTGATTTAGGTTGTTTGGGTATTAGTTTCAGGCTAAGAGCTAATAATGATGGAGGTTCTTTAGGTTTTAAATTAGGAACTACACCAACAAATGACGACCCCCGGAGTGCTAATTTGGGTTTAAATGTTAAAGCCAGCGATCGCACAGCCGCCCTCAGTTTAAATGTTCTAGGATGCGCTAATGTAGAAGGGGCTAACTTCCAAGAAGCCAAAATGCCTGATGGCAAACTTCACCCTTAAATAAACTCAAAAAATAGCTCTGTTGACTCAAGAATTGGGAACAATAGAATTAAGCGAATTGATTAACTATTTAGTTAATTTATTGTTATGCTATCCAAAGCTAAGTTTCCCTTGCTGATTGTACTATTTTTGCTGTTTGTTTTGCTGGGCGATCGCATTCCCTTCCCACCCGTTAGTAACGCCAGCTTACAAACTCGAACCACAATCAACAACTTCATGCTAGGTTTGTTTCCCAAAAAACAACCAACAAATCCTTACGAACGCACCGAAAAAGCCATTGAAAAACAGGAGCGGGGAGGGCAGTGATTGGGAACTGGGAAGAAGTGGGGAGGTAGGGAGGTAGGGGGGTGGGGGGAATTTCTAGCTCCAGAATCTCTCTCTCCCCATCCCCCCATCCCCCCATCTCCCCTGCCCCCTTCACCCTACTGGCAAAGATTAGTCCTTCTTCAGCCAGCTAAACATGGCACGTAAATCCTTACCAACTTCCTCAATGTCGTGTTCGGCTTCCCGACGACGCATGGCGGTAAAACCTGGTTTGCCAGATTGATTTTCCAGGACAAATTCTCTGGCAAATTGACCTGTTTGGATTTCTTGGAGAATTTTCTGCATTTCGGCGCGAGTTTCATCGGTGACAATACGGGGACCACGAGTTAAGTCGCCATATTCAGCGGTGTTAGAAATGCTGTCGCGCATTTTCGCTAACCCGCCTTCTACGATTAAGTCAACAATTAATTTGACTTCGTGCAAGCATTCAAAGTAAGCGAGTTCTGGTTGATATCCAGCAGCAACTAAGGTTTCAAAACCTGCTTTAATTAAGGCGCTCAAACCGCCACAGAGGACAACTTGTTCGCCAAATAAATCGGTTTCGGTTTCTTCGCGGAAGGTAGTTTCCAAAATTCCGGCGCGAGTCCCACCAATGCCTTTAGCGTAGGCCATTGCGCGATCGCGTGCCTGTCCGCTAGCATTTTGATAAACCGCAAACAAACAAGGCACTCCTTCTCCTTGTTCGTAAGTCCGTCTTACCAAGTGTCCTGGGCCTTTAGGTGCTACCATCACCACATCTACATTCGCAGGTGGTACTACTTGAGCAAAGTGGATATTGAAACCGTGAGCGAAAAAGAGAACTTTGCCTTCTGTCAAATATGGCTCAATTTCGTTCTTATAAACACTTTTTTGCACCTCATCTGGCAGTAGGATCATAATCCAATCGGCTTTTTGAGCAGCTTCAGCAACGCTGTAAACTTCCAATCCCGCTTCTTTAGCTTTAGATGCCGACTTACTACCAGGATACAAACCGACGATTACGTTAACGCCACTATCTTTCAGATTTAAGGCGTGAGCGTGACCTTGGGAACCATAACCGATAATTGCTACCGTTTTATTTGCCAATAAATCTAAATTGGCATCAGAATCGTAGTACATCCGAGCCATAAGGGTAACTCCTGATTTTAAACTGACTAATGATGTGCAAACTTTTTATCATACCATATTCAAATTTATAAAACGGAGTTTGCCTTTAGAAGCAAATTTTTGATTGATTTAAGGATTAAGATAGTTAAAGAACCAAAGTAAGATTTACAAAGCTATCTTAGTAAATAATTTCGGGATTTTTTTTTATCGTTCTTTTAAATTGTTAGTGTTGTAGTCTTCACAACATATACAAAGGAGAAATTATGGTAAGAATTAGGCGATCGCTATCTGATTACAATCAGCCAACTTTATAGGAGTAGTAGACTTATGCTACTAAGTCAAGTTACTATTAAACTAAAAGTTAATTAATTGAGCCTTTAAGTAAAAGGAGTATTTACTTAAATGATTCTACTAAAAAACTAAATACCTATGTTTCAGAAGTAACATTTTCATTTCAATAACAAAGTATATGAGTGTACCCCTACGTTTTTTACTAATTCAAAGCTCCGAAAATGACGCTAACTTGTTAGCAAATGAACTAAAGCGTGGTGGTTATACCTTATTTTCCACGATAGTAGAAACACCTAAAGCTATGAATGCAGCTTTCGCAAGACAAGATTGGGATGTTGTGATTGCTGATAATTCGTTACCAGATTTTAATGCCTTGGTAGTATTGCAGCTAATTAGAATGAGAGGGTTAGACTTACCAGTTATCGTACTTTTGGAAAAACGATGTGAAGATATGATAGTAGCTGCGATTAAAGCTGGAGCAAATGATTGTTTAATTAAAGATAATTTAACTAGGTTAGTGCCGATTATAAAACGCGAACTCCAAGCATTTGCAGTGAAAACTAAAAATAAAAAGCTAGAGAATAACTTAATTATCGATCGTTTGGAGATTACCAAATATAAAGAAGCCGCCTTAAAAAACCAGCAACAAGCTGAGAGAGAGAAAATTTTAAATCAAATCTTTCGATTTCTCAATAAGAGTCTGAATCTTGAATATATTTTACAACAAATTGTGCAATTAACTGGTGAATGCTTCGGTGTCGATCGGGTAATTATTTTCAATACCGAATCAGGACAAATTCAGGTATTGAATGAATGGTTAGCTAACCCAGAAATTCCTTCAATGTTAGATTTTAAAGTACCGATTTCTGAATGGCCTGATTTAGTAGATCCTGATTCTGAATTTAATAATGGCAAAGCTTTTCATGTACCTCATTATCCACCTTGTCCCGTAACACCTGCCCAACAAGAAAGCATTGACAAATATCAGGTTCGTTCAGTTCTGAGCGTACCAATCTTTATCCATGATAGTTTGTTTGGTGGTTTAGGTTTACATACAACGTTATCTTATCGTAACTTCACAGATGAAGAAATTAAATTGCTAGAAAGAATTGCCGATCAAGCGACGATCGCACTTTACAACGCTATCAGCTACGAACGCTTAGAGCATTTAGTTAAACAACGCACCGAAGAATTAGAAAAAGCCAAGTTAGAAGCAGAAGCAGCTAATCGTGCTAAAAGTGAATTTTTGGCTAACATGAGTCATGAATTACGGACTCCGTTGAACTCAATTTTGGGTTTATCCCAAATGCTCCAACAAGAGTTTTATGGACAACTTAACGCTAAACAAAAAGAGTATATGCACTGCATTTATAGCAGTGGAGAACATTTGCTTTCATTAATTAACGACATCCTCGACTTAGCTAAAGTGGAAGCAGGGAAAGAAGAACTAATGCTCGAAAGTGTGGAAATAAGAGAATTATGTTATTACTGCTTGTCTATTGTAGAAGAAAGAGCTAAAAGTCAAGGTTTAGTTTTAAAAAGTGAAATCGATCCGCAAGTCAGTCATTTTATTGCCGATCAACGTCGCCTTTGCCAAATGTTACTTAATTTGCTTTCCAATGCAATCAAATTTACTCCAACAGGAGAAGTAACTTTAATCGTCAAAAAACAACCAAAAGGAACTTCATTTATTGTTGCTGACACAGGAATTGGCATTGCTTCTGAAGATATTTCTGAACTGTTTCAGCCTTTTTCCCAATTGGATAGTAAACTGAATCGTCAATATCAGGGAACTGGTTTAGGTTTGGTTTTAACTCGTCGTTTAGCTCGACTACATGGAGGAGATTTAACTGTGGAATCCCAGCTAGGAGTGGGGAGCAAATTTACTATTTATTTACCAGATTTATCATTAAAAAATATTTTCGCTCATTCATACCAATATCAAGAAGAAGAAATTACAAATAATAGAGAAATGGTTTTGTTAGGAGAGGAATTGCTAGAAAAAAGACCAATTTTACTAATAGGAAACGATCGTAAAAGTGCTACAACTTTACAGAATTATTTAAAAGTTTTGAACTACAAAGTAGAGCATTTATCAAGCAGTGAGGGTTTTTTGGAGCAGGTGCGAATAATTGAGCCTGGGTTAATATTATTAGATATGGATTTAGCAACCGATCTCCTGGGTTTAGAGTTATTAAAAATGCTGCGATCGCAACCAGCTTTAGCTCATATACCAGTAGTAATGCTTGCATCAACAGCGATCGAAGGGGAACGCGATCGTTGTTTAGCAGCTGGAGCTAATGAGTACTTAACTAAACCCATTGGAGTCGCTAAAATAGAAGCGATCCTCTCCCAATACTACAATCGTGTAGAATATTCATCAGCGTTATCAATTTCTAATTGCTAAATACAACCCAACTTTCTTTGCTGTAATTAACTATCTCGACAAAATCCATCGGGAAAAACAGTGGTGCGATCGCAATTCGCTTCAGATAAGTTTACCTTTTTAGCACGATAAAAATTAGTACCAGTAAGTTGCGCCCCATCTAACTTAGCTGCTTCTAAATAAGCACCAGTTAAATCTGCATATTTTAAATTAGCGTCACTGAGATCGGCATGATACAAATCTGCGCCTTGTAAATTAGCACCTGATAAATCTGCACCTTTTAAATTAGCGTATCGCAAACTAGCTCTGCAAAGATTAGCATTCCCTAAATTAGCTTGGGATAAATTAGTCTGATTGAGGTTAGCATCACTTAATTCAGCTGCTTGGAATTGTGCTTGACAAAGATTAGCATTGCTTAAATCAGCATAAGGTAAATACACCTCTTGAAGATTGCTTTGATAGAGATTAACATCTGATAAATTTACTTCAAACAAGTTAGCTCGAATTAAATTAATTTGAGAAAAGTCTCTTGTCCCGTTAGCATATTGAGCTAGTAATTCTTCTGCACTTAAATGCTGCATTTTGGTTTTAATACTGTCACTACACCACTAAGTTGATGACTTGAGGAAAACATAGAGTATTTATGCTTAAGTGAAATTCTAATTTAAACCATTGTAAAGAAACTTATATTTTTTTTAATATTTTTTTTAGATTTGGATGTGGATCTAAATACAAATGCACGGTAATTTTACCTTTTTTTCTTGATAAGATTATCATTGACATTTTTCCTATTTAATGTATGTCACTTTGTATCTCTGGACATAACACTTTTTACCGTCTTAATGTCAAAATCAAAAGCGAAGCAGAAAGAAAACTGGTATGACCACAGCAAAAATTTCGATCGCTCAACATTATCACGAGCGAACCAAATACGATCCTAAAACCATAGCAACCAAGAGTCAGGGGTTAGATTGGTCACGCCAGCCTACACCTTTCAAAGAATATAGACTTGGTATTTCTTTTGACCTCAAACCATATCTTACAGAAAAATCCGAAACAATTGTCAACTCCTCAGAAGATGATTGGTGGAAACGGCTATCCCACTTACTTTTTTGCAGTTATGGATTAACCGCTAAAATGTTGACAATGACCGGGGAACCAGTTTACTTAAGAGCGGCTCCTTCGGCGGGTGGTTTATATCCAGCGGAAGTTTATTTAATTTCGCGTGGCACCCCATTGTTACCCGCAGGATTGTACAATTATCAGCCAAAAACCCATTCATTAATTCAATTTTGGGAAAATCAAGTTTGGACAGAATTGCAAACAGTTTGCTTTTGGCATCCAGTTTTAAATAATACGCAATTAGCGATCGTCACCACAGCAATTTTTTATCGTTCCGCTTGGCGTTACCAAGACCGAGCTTACCGGAGAATTTTTTTGGACACGGGACATTTATTAGGCAATATAGAATTAGCTGGCGCAATGGTTGATTATCGTCCACATTTAATTGGTGGATTTAACGATCGCGCACTCAACGAACTACTTTATCTTGATTCCGAACAAGAAGGAACAACTACCGTAATTCCTTTAGCTGACTTATTAGATCCCCAGCAAAACCTATCTTTAGAAGTCACAGCATTACCCTCTGCAATTGATACAAATTATCCGCGAGTTCCCGATGGAGAATTAATCAAATACTTCCATCAAGCAACAGAAATTTCTGCCGAAACGGGAAAAACTGAAGTTACTAATCAGTCATCATTAGAAGATAAATATAATTTTCCTTTTTGCCTAAAAGTGAGTACCATCACTGAACCAATAAGCTGGGGAGAAAACCAAGAATTACTAGAAAATACGATTTTGCGCCGACGTTCCACTCGTGCTTATAACGGTGCTAACTTGGCATTAGACGAACTGAAAGCTTTACTCGATTTTACTTATCAACCGCAACATTATATCGAGCAAGATTTAGACCGATCGCCAGATTATTTTGATTTAAGTTTAATTCAAACCTTTATTGCTGTAAGTGGAGTAGATGGGTTAGAAGAAGGCTGCTATTATTATGCTCCCCAAGCTCAAGAATTGCGGCAAATACGGTTTAAAAACTTCCGGCGCGAATTGTATTATTTGTGTTTACAACAGGAATTAGGCAGAGATGCCGCAGCCGTACTATTCCACACAGCTGATTTAAAAACCGCAGTGGCAAAATATGGCGATCGCGTTTACCGCTACCTACACATGGATGCCGGACATTTAGGACAAAGACTCAATTTAGCTGCTATTCGCCTCAACTTGGGAGTCAGCGGCATCGGTGGCTTCTTCGACGATCAAGTAAACGAAGTTTTGGGCATTCCCACTGATGAAGCAGTTTTGTACATCACTACTTTAGGTCGTCCTAGATGATTGGGGAGATGGGGAGATGGGGAGGTGGGGAGATGGGGAGAGATCTAGAGCTAGAAACTCCCCCCATCCCCCTACCTCCCCACCCCCCCACCTCTTCAACTCCCCCTGCTCCTTATCGAACAATTAGCTATGTGTCAACTGGAAATTTGCTTAGATTGGTTGAAGTGTGATAATAGAGGTACAAGGTTAGTTGATTTTATCGTAAAAAGAGTAATGTTACGATAAATACATAACCTTCTTAACCTTGTACGTGCCTGAACTAAACAATTTGGGTAGAAATCCTATGACTACAGTTCTAGTTGTGGAAGACAATAAAGCTCAACGGGAAATGATCTCTGACTTGCTCAAAAAGATGGGGCTAAAAGTCAGCGAGGCTAGTGATGGTGTCGAAGCACTGGAACAAATCGACGGAAATCCTCCTGATTTAGTGGTATTGGACATCATAATGCCACGAATGAATGGCTATGAAGTTTGCCGTCGTCTCAAAAGCGATAAGAAGACTGAGAATTTAGTTGTGGTGATGTGTTCTGCGAAGAAAGAGGAGTTCGATCGCTATTGGGGGATGAAGCAAGGCGCAGATGCTTACATCGCTAAACCTTTTCATCCGCAAGAGTTAGTAGGAACGGTAAAACAATTGTTGCGCCCTCCTGCTTAAATTTGCTAGTTGGTAATAGAATGAATTTACTATTTACCAATACAAAAGCGGCTGAAAATGCGATCGAGTACTGATTCTGTTACTTCCTCTCCAGTAATTTCTCCTAATGCTTGAATTGCTCCACGCAAGTCAATTGTCCAGAAGTCCAAGGGTAATTGTTCGGCAATAGTAGTTAAGACTTGTTCTAAGGAAGTTTTTGCTTTTGTAAGGGCGGCTGCTTGTCTTTGGTTAACTGCTAAATCTAGATCTGCGGCTTGCACTTTACCAGCATTAATCGCTGCTAAAATTGCTGTTTCTAATTCTTCAATTCCTTGGTTATGTGCGGCAGCAGTGTAAACTTGAAATTGAAATTGGGGAATTTCAGCTAATAAATTTTGCTTTTGATTTTCTGTAATTAAGTCAATTTTATTCATGACTAAAATTACCGGACAAGTTTTGACTTCCTGATAAATTTCTGCTTCGGCTGCTGTCCAACCAATTTGGGCATCAATTGTTAGTAAAATTAGATCGGCTGCTTCCGCTGCACGGCGCGATCGCTCAACACCAATTTTCTCTACAATATCGCTAGTTTCTCTGATTCCCGCAGTGTCTAAAACTTGTACAGGTATTCCCCCGACAACTAACTGAGATTCGACAACATCTCTGGTAGTTCCAGGTAGTTCGGTGACGATGGCGCGATCGCTTTTACTCCAAGCATTTAACAAACTAGATTTTCCCACATTTGGGCGACCGACAATGGCAACTTTAATCCCAGTTCGCAACAATTCTCCGCGATCGGCAGTTGCTAAAATTTGCTGAACTTTGGCGGTAACTTCGGCAATTTGTGCAGCAATATTTTCCTCATTTAATGGTGGTAAATCTTCCTCAAAATCAATTCTGGCTTCAATTTCTGCCAAAATATCTAAACAGGTAATTCTTAATTGATGAATCGGTTCTTTTAACTTTCCTTGTAATCCAGCTAAAGCAGTTTGTGCAGCTTGCGGCGACTTTGCGCCAACTAAATCAGCAATACTTTCTGCTTGGGTTAAATCAATTCTGCCATTTAAAAAAGCTCGTAGGGTAAATTCTCCCGGTTGCGCTAATCTAGCACCTTGTTCGATGCACAATTGTAATACTTGTTGCACTGCCATAATTCCTCCGTGACAGTGGAATTCGACAACATCTTCTCGCGTGAAAGAACGAGGCGCTTGCATGATTAAAAGTAGCGCTTCATCAATTAATTGTTGAGTTTGGGGATGGCGAATATAACCATAAAGGATACGATGAGTTTCCCATTTTTGCTTACTGGGTGCATGAAAAAGTTGTTGTGCGATCGCTATTGCTTCTGTTCCCGAAACTCGCACAATTCCCACGCTACCTTGTTGGGGAACAATTGCTGTGGCAATTGCTGCGATCGTACCACTCGTTGCTAATGTCTGTGACATCAGTTTTGTTTTTTACCCACTTTTAAATAGATTTCTCTTTCTCTAATTTATCTAATAAATCTTCAGCAATATCATACCAACGCTGACGATATTTAGCATCCTCTGGTTTTTCGGTTAAAGCACGTCTTTTTAGTTCGGGATATTTGCTGTAGAATAGGCGATCGACTTGAGTATAAAAATCCGTTACACCTAAAGCTTTACTCCGTCGCATAATTTCCGCTTGACGATCCAATTCAGCTTTAGTTAAAGTCGTCGAATTAGGTAATTTAGGTAAACTAGGTAAACTAGGTAAATTAGGTAAAGGAAAAGATATTTTCTTTGGTAATTTTAACAATTCTGCTTGAGCTAAATTCCAAGCGCCTACTCCCACCGCTACAACTACACCTATTTTCAAAGTATTAGCTATAAACTTTACTCCAAATAGCTTTTTAGCAGGTAATTTAACGATCGTTCTTCCTACATTAGCAATAACTTGAGTAACATTAGTTTTCCAATTACGACCAACAAAATTAAGAGTTGGCATTTGGGAAATATTGAGATTACCCGCAGTAACAGGTTGAGGATTAGGATTAGCAATAGGCTGAGGATTAGGATTGCTAACTGTTAGTAAAACCTGCAACACTTCTCTGGCTGAATGATAGCGATCGCTCGGTTTATAAGCCAAACATTTATCTAAAATTTTCCCCAACTCTGGACTCACACTAATGTATTGTTGCCAGTGCCAAACCGCTTTAGAATTATCATAAAATTCCTTTGGCTGTTTCCCAGAAAGTAACACCAAAACCGTCACGGCTAAAGCATACAAATCACTAGAAGGAAAAGCTTTTCCTTGGCGAATTTGTTCCGGTGGCGCATAACCTTCCTTACCCAACAAAGTTACTACAGGTTGTCCAGTTGCCTTAGAAACAGCAGTTGTCGCCGCTTTTTTCACACCTCCAAAATCAATTAAAACTGGCATTTTATCAACACTACGCTGCATCAAATTTTCCGGCGAAATATCCCGGTGTACGACACCTTGAGAGTGAATGTATTCTAATACTGGCAAAATTTGTTGCAGCAATTGGACTACTTCCGCTTCACTAAAACAACGCTGTTTTAAAAGTTGTGCGTAAGTCTCACCTTCGATATAGTCTTGCACTAAAAATAGTGCTGGTTTGCTGTTTAATTGCGATCGCAGAAACTCGCGAAAATTTGGTATTTGCGAATGCTGCAATTTGTAAAGGACACTTGCTTCCCGTTCAAATAACTCTTCCGCTTTTTGTAACTCCTTAGCACCTTGAATTTGGGGAGCAAATTCTTTTAAAACACAAGGTTCTTGATAACGGTTAATATCGATCGCTAAGTAAGTCCGTCCAAAGCCACCTTGTCCCAACTCACGGACAATTTCATAGCGATTTTCTAGCTTCGAGCCAACAGTCAGAGGTGAAGAGTTAGACATTCTTACGAATCAAGTAAACACAACAGGGAAGTTTAAGAGATTTTAACTCATCAAGTGCTAAAAAACACTATTTTGTCAAGCTACTTTCTCTGTACCTTTTAACATTATTTCAGATATGGCTGCAAAAGCTTCTATCCAAGCTTGCTTGACCTCTGTTGTCCACTTTTCTCCCAAATATAATTCAAAAGTTTTCAACAAAGCAGCACAGAAATCAGGATAATACTCTTTCAGCGCTCCATATTGTACATGACGCTCACCAAGTTGCTTTAAAGCATCATTCACCGTTTCGGTATCCCGAATATTTTCTATAGTTAACATTAAAGCGCGGACTAAGTGCTTGCGTTGTTCCATCATATTTGTCCGCGCAAACAAAGGCTGAATTTGAGGATAATCGTGAAAGAGGTTTTCATAAAAACTGATGGCGAACTCATCAGTTTGTTCTTTAATTTGTTGGAAAGTTTCTTGTAAAACTTCTACTTGCAAAGCCATTGTTGATCCTACCTGTCAATTAGCTAAAAAATGGCTGGTACTGCTCAATCATAATCGTCAATTTTGCCAAATACCAGATATTAATCATAAGTATGTCTGAAGTTTAACCATTTCTTGAGTGTGATGCCAATCATTAAGCTTATGTATTACAATTTGTAAAAGAAATTTTCATTCGATCGCAGTCTTGTATCGTGGTTGATGAAAAAAGGAACTTAAGGAAGGAGAACATGGAAGCTACCACAATAAACTGTGCGGAAGCCTGCGTTAATGGCTGTGTTTTGGGTGACAAATGTCCAAATAAGGAATATGTCGCCTCTGCATCCAAGTTTATCAACGATGTCTCGTTAGATAGAATGCACGAAATAGCCGAAGCTGCTTTAAGAAAAAAAATGTCCCAGCCACCCCAATGGGTAATTCCCGATTTTACCGAATCAAAATAGTTGAAATTTTTGGCGATCGCATTTTACCATTTTACATTTTAGTGAGAGGAGTTTGGGGGGGATAGTGCGATCGCTAATTAAATTTTGGATTTTAGATTTTCCTGATTGCGTTGATTATTCATCAATATTAATTGTAAATAACCAATCATTATAACTATTGACTACTTTTATTTCTCGCCGCTTCTAACTTTCGACGAATAGCCGCTTGAACCTTCTCATCAAAATCAGGATCTTCAGGACTAGCAATAATTGTCAGTGGACGTTGATTAATTCGATCTAAGTACGCTTGCAAAGCAGCTTGATCTCCACGATGTTTGAGAAAATACTGTTTCAACTCAGCATTAGACATTGAATCATAGTTAATTTGGCTCATCAGCAAACTCTCCACTTGGGATAATTTGAATCACAAATCAGTGCAACTTCCTTCCAGTAAATGTTTTAATGCTTTCTCAGCAAGTGCATCAAGCTTACCTGCTGCTACATCCGCTTCAAACTGTTTATCCCAGATTTCTGCATCAAATTCCGCAAACCAGGTACGAAAAGCCGCGAGTTCCTCTGGAGAAAGTTGCTTAATAGCTTGTTCAATATCTTGTAGGGTATTCATGTGTCAGAACCACAAATTGTGTCATCGCATTTTACCATTTTACATTTTGGTGAGAGGAGTTTGGGGGGGATGGTGCGATCGCTAATTCAATTTTCGATTTTCGATTTACCTTAGAGTTTTCATTATCCTGCTGATTATATTAAAGCGGAAGATAATAAATTTGTCCTTCTAATTCGCCTTCTAAACTACAATCTATAACCATCAAAATATCTTCTATCACTCGACCAATTTGTGCATCTGTACTCACCTCAATCACACCAGGCATCGGTAAACCTTCCCTGATTCTTTCATAAGCAAAGCGTGTAATTGTAGCAACATCATGAGTTAGCAATATTCTATCTTCTTGGGCTGCCCAAGCCAAAATAATTGGATCTTCCTCACCTGATAAACCAACATCTTGAACTCGGACAATATCAATACTTGGTTTACGGCGAAATAATCCTCTAACAATGGTATTATCAAAGTTCTCATCAGCAAGGAATTTCAACATACTTCCCGTTCAGCTTTGCGAGCTAATAATCTGTCGCGCAAACCTTGGGGATCAAACCTCGCCTTATTCATATTACGAACTTCTTGAGCTTCCTGCTGTCGTAGCTGTAAATATGCTTCAACTTCATCTTGATGGTTGAGATAGAAGGCAATAGTCGCATATACATCAGCAAGTTTTAGCGATGGATAACGGTAAACAATTTCTTCTGTAGTCGCTCCTTGTTTGAAAACAGCAACTACAGTGTCCAAGGTTACGCGAGTTTTGCCTACTCGAACTACACCATCAGCAGTAATATGCAGAGGTGCTTTTTCAGCTACAATTGCTAATGTCATAAGCGAAATGGAGATATTTGCTTTTAAATATTAGCAAATAGTTGATACAGGATTGAAATTGTATTTGACTATTTTACATTTTGGTGGGGAGTTTTGGGGGAAAGTGCGATCGCTCTTTTTAAGAAGATGTATCTTCTTGTTCGTCTGATTTCTCAACTTCAAACAAAATTGGTTTTATGCGCCGCAAAACTTCCTCAAATACATCCTTTGGACAATCACCAAGAAAGCTTGCTTGTCTAGCAAGGTAATCTAAAGATCGCAATTGATCTGTCATAATTACACCCGTCACCGCTTGACCTTCTGGAATCGGAATATAAAAGGGATTTTTGCGTTGAGTATTACTAATTGGACACACAAACACAAACCCCATCTTCTGATTAAATTGAGTTTGGCTTACGACTAAAGCAGGTCGAATTCCCATCTGTTCGTGTCCAGCTTGAGGATCAAAATTGAGGCGAATAAAATGACCGCGTTCAGGAATATAGCTTACCAAACTTCTTCTCCTTCTGCTTTACCCCAAAAAACCTCTTCACTGGTTTCTATTTCACCTGCTAATAATTCATCGAGTGTGTAGTCTAAGCTTTTCTTAACAGGTTCTAAGACAATTTTGCCGTTCTCTAGAGTGCAGATTACTGTATCATCCACTTTAAGTTTGAGAGTTTCAGCAATCTCATCTGGAATTTGTAAAGTCAGGGAATTACCCAACTTACTGATATTTATTTTTGTTGTCATATAATTTCGTTGCTCTCTACATTTAATAAGTAACTAAACTTGGACATATTCGCATAAAGTAGTTGCTTCGGGAATTGGTAAACCTTCCTCACGTAATCCTTCTAAGTGAAAAGAAATTGCTTCTTTAATTTGCTGTTCAACCTCTTCAATAGTTACACCAGTTGCTACACATCCCGGTAAATCTGGAACATAAACTGAGTAATTTTCTGCTGCTTTTTCAATTACAATTGCATAACGCATTAGTTTGATTCCTCTTCAGTTTCTTCTTGGTGTTCTGTATTTTCTGATTGTTGTTTCAACTGAGCTTGTTTCCAAATACTATTTAATGTACCAGGAGCTAAATCATCAGATGGTTTACCTGGAATTGTAACTAAACCTGATTTTGTTGGATGTTTATACTGACGGTGACTTCCCCTAGTTCTGACAAGATACCAGCCATCTTCTTCTATCTGTTTAATGATTTCTTTTACTTTCATTCTCAGTACCGAGAGAAGAGAGAACAAGAGAAAAGACACCTCCTCTATACATTCATCCCACTCCATAAAACACGACTCCCACAAAAAACAACTCCAAGGGAGATGCCCTATGGGGGCATTTTGGGAGAAGTTCAGGTTTCCAAACCAATCGTCTTTTTCTTTCACATACCAGCCTACGCGATCGGCAAACTCTTTCCAAACTTTGTAGTCATAATCTGGCTTACCACCGATTTTTAACCAAATTTTTTGCTGTACGCTAAAGCCAAAGCGTCCGTTACTGCACTTTACCCAAAGTTGGTCAATCGTGCGGAGGTTTTCCCAGGGAAATGCTCTCATATCTTCAGAAATTAGCCGACCTTCTTCTTCTCGTTTAGCTATTTTGAGCATAATCCTTGCTGTTTCTCGATCAGCTTCTCCCCATTTTTCAGCAGCTAGTAGGTTTTGTAAATTGGTGTAATCTATTCCTTCTGCCATAATTGGTAAAAAACGAGAAAGCTGATCTTTATCATCACAAATTTCAGCAGCTACTTCCTGAATCTGATTAACCAAAATTGTCCCCTTCTGTGGCAACCTGAAAAACAGAGAGGAACAGCAAAGTAAAGAAAAGGTTATGCAAACACTGCCCAATCCCGCTACTACCAGTCAACCGGAATTTGATACCGTAATCAAACGGCGGAAAACTCGTCCGGTGAAAGTCGCTGACGTTACCATTGGCGGGGGCTACCCGGTGGTGGTACAGTCGATGATTAACGAAGACACGATGGATATTGATGGCTCAGTTGCCGCAATTCGTCGCTTGCATGAGATTGGCTGCGAAATTGTGCGCGTTACTGTTCCTAGTGTCGGTCATGCTAAAGCAGTTGGCGAAATTAAGCAAAAACTCCGGGAAACTTACCAAGATGTGCCTTTAGTCGCTGACGTTCACCACAATGGCATGAAAATTGCCTTGGAAGTCGCCAAATATGTGGACAAGGTGCGGATTAATCCGGGATTATATGTGTTTGAGAAACCCAGACCGGATAGAAGCGAATTTACTCAAAGTGAATTTGACGAAATTGGCGAAAAAATCCGCGAAACTTTAGAACCTTTGGTGGTTTCTTTGCGCGATCAAGGTAAGGCGATGCGAATCGGGGTTAATCATGGTTCGCTTGCTGAGAGAATGCTGTTTACTTACGGCGACACGCCGGAGGGGATGGTAGAATCTGCGATCGAATTCCTTCGCATTTGTGAATCCCTCGATTACCGTAACCTAGTAATTTCCCTGAAAGCTTCCCGCGTACCCGTGATGATTGCCGCTTATCGCTTGATGGCAAAGCGAATGGATGAACTGGGAATGGACTACCCTCTACATTTAGGTGTTACCGAAGCCGGGGATGGGGAATATGGCAGAATCAAGTCTACGGCGGGAATTGCCACTCTTTTAGCTGACGGCATCGGTGACACAATTCGCGTTTCCCTCACCGAAGCACCAGAAAAAGAGATTCCAGTCTGCTATAGTATTCTTCAGGCTTTGGGACTTAGGAAAACGATGGTCGAATATGTCGCCTGTCCTTCCTGCGGTCGTACCTTGTTCAACCTCGAAGAAGTGTTGCATAAAGTACGAGAAGCCACTAAACACCTGACTGGTTTGGACATAGCAGTAATGGGTTGTATTGTCAATGGCCCAGGAGAAATGGCAGATGCCGATTACGGTTATGTCGGAAAACAACCCGGTTATATTTCTCTGTATCGTGGCAGAGAAGAAATTAAAAAAGTCCCTGAGTCGCAAGGTGTGGAGGAGTTAATCAACTTAATCAAAGCAGACGGTCGTTGGGTTGACCCTTAACTACCGTGTCACAAAGTAAATATGCCATTAGCAAAATAGTCATAAGCACTGAACTTTGACTTAAGAAGCCTGTGCTAAATTGGGCTTAATTTGCAGAACAGTTTTTTTCCCTCCGGCTCAGTAAAAACAGTATGACAATAACTAGAAAAGGTCTTTTCGTAAGTGCGACAGCTGCGGTGTTAACGACTGTTGCTGTCACAGGCGCTGGTATTCATCTTTCCAGTCAAGCTTTTTTCAGAGAAAGTCCTAAAGAACTTGTTGATGAAGTTTGGCAGATTGTCGATCGCAGTTACGTAGATGGCACCTTTAACCAAGTAGATTGGCAAGCCATCCGTAACGAATACCTGAGCCGGACTTACGCTACTAAAGAAGATGCCTACAAAGCAATCCGGGAAATGCTGAAAAAGCTGGATGACCCCTACACCCGGTTTATGGACCCCCAAGAGTTTAAAAGTATGCAAATCGATACCTCTGGGGAATTGACAGGTGTGGGTATCCAGTTAACTCAGGATGAACAAACTAAGAAAATAGTTGTAATTGCTCCGATTGAAGGTACACCAGCTGCGAAAGCTGGGGTGCTTGCCAAAGATGAAATCGTCAAGATTGATGGCAAGAACACTTCAGGGATGAATGTCAACGATGTGGTTAACTTGATTCGCGGTCCAGTAGGTTCAGAAGTGAATCTGACTATTAAGCGGAAGAATCAAGAACAAACCTTTAAACTTAAACGGGAACGGATCGAAATTCACCCAGTACGTTACAACGCTCGTAAAGATGTACCAGGGGGATTGGGTTATATTCGTTTGAACCAGTTTAGCGCCAATTCTGCGCCAGAAATGCGTGCGGCGATTCAGGCTTTAGAAAAACAAAGCGTTGCTGGTTATATTTTGGATTTACGTTCTAACCCAGGTGGGTTGCTTTATTCCAGTATTGATATTGCTCGGATGTGGTTGAAAGAGGGATCGATCGTCTCAACGGTCGATCGTCAAGGCGAAAGCGAACGCCAAAAAGCCAACCATCGTCAATTAACCGATAAACCATTGGTGATTTTGGTTGATGGTGGATCTGCTAGTGCTAGCGAAATTCTCTCAGGCGCACTGCAAGACAACAATCGCGCCGTTTTGGTGGGAACAAAAACCTTTGGTAAAGGTTTAGTACAATCGGTAAGACCTTTGGGAGATGGATCGGGATTAGCAGTAACTATTGCTAAGTACTTCACCCCCAGCGGTAGAGACATTAATCACGCCGGAATTGCTCCTAACGTGGTGATTGAACTTTCCGACGCGCAAAAGCAACAGTTGGTGAAGAACCGCGACGCAATTGGCACCTTGCAAGATCCCCAATATGCAAAAGCTGTGGAAATTTTGCAACAACAAATCGCCAAACGTAACGGAGGATCTCGTCCAGCGACTACTTCTTCGCAGCAATAATTGTGCAGGGGAGCAGGGGAGCAGGGGAGCAGGGGTGCAGGGGTGCAGGGGAGCAGGGGAGCAGGGGAGCACAAGGCAGAAGATAAAAATTCTCCTTGTCAGCTTGTCCCCTTGTCTCCCAGTCCCTAGTCCCTAGTCCCCAGTCCCCAGTCCCTTTTTTTTATGATTGTAAATATAGAGAAATATTTTCAAATATTCATATTTGTTAAACCTAAATATAAAGCAAAACTAGCTTTTTGTGACAGTGTGTTAAATAGGGGTTAACCTCAGATGAAATCCGAGGTAACTTCACAGATAGGAGATTTATTGAAGGACAACTGGGCAAAAAAAATTTTAGATTTCCTTTGGATTTTAGTTAGGTCTAAAACCTAAAACTCAACAGAACAATTGCAAACGTTAGTAGATGCGACTGCTATAGGGATCAAGTAAAAGGGCAGTCGTAAAGGAGGATTTTATGAGCGAAAAAGTTGTTTCTAACTGCCGGAATGTTGCGATCGTAGGCCCTTATTTAAGCGGTAAAACTAGCTTGCTAGAAAGTTTATTATTCGTTACAGGTGCGATTTCGCGCAAAGGCAGTATCAAAGATAAAAATACTGTGGGAGATAGTTCTGCTGAAGCACGCGATCGCCAAATGAGTGTGGAAGTATCGGTAGCAAACACCAAATACGAAGGCATTAATTTCACATTTTTAGATTGTCCGGGTTCGGTAGAATTTGCTCAAGAAACTTGTAACGCTTTGATTGGTGTAGACGCAGCAGTGGTAGTTTGTGAACCAGCGTGCGATCGCGTCCTCACCCTCGCCCCCCTGTTCAAATTCCTCGACGACTGGGAAATTCCCCACTTGGTTTTCATTAACAAAATGGATCGGGCGAACAACAACTTCATGGATGTGTTGCACGCCTTGAAAGCTGTTTCTAGTCGTCCCTTAGTTCCGCATCAATATCCGATCGGTCAAGGGGAAAACCTGATCGGGTTTATTGACCTAGTAACAGAACAAGCTTATCATTATCATCCCGGTGCGCCAGCTGACCCCGTACTCTTCCCCGCAGAACTCAAAGAACAAGAACACGCCGCTAGGGAAGAAATGTTAGAAGAGTTAGCTAACTTTGACGATCGTCTACTCGAAGAACTCCTCGAAGAAATTGAACCGCCTCAAGAAGAAATAGTCGCCGACTTAAAAATGGAACTAGGTGCAGACTTAATTGTACCCGTATTCTTAGGAGTTGCCGAAAAAGACTTTGGCGTGCGACCCTTACTAGGAGCCCTCTTGCGCGAAGCCCCAGAACCAGACACAATCAAAGAACGGCGCGGAATTTCCCTCAAAGGCGAAGCACCCCTAGCCCAAGTATTGAAAACTTACTTCACTCCTCAAGGTGGCAAACTTTCTTTAGTCAGAGTTTGGCAAGGTGTTCTGACTGACGGTACAACTCTCAACGGTGTGCGTGCAGGTGGTTTATATCGTCTCACAGGTCAACAACAAACGGGAGTCCAAGAAGCGAAAGCTGGCGAAATTGTGGCTATTGGCAGGTTAGAGGGCATAAAAACGGGCGATACCCTCTCAACTAACAGCGGACAACCGGAGTCTGAGTTACCCAAGGCGGAACAGTTGACTCCGGTTTATGCTTTAGCGGTGACTGCGGAAAAACGCAACGATGAAGTTAAAATTAGTACGGCTTTTGCCAAGTTAATCGAAGAAGACCCCTCTTTAGCTTGGGAACAACATGGCGACACTCGCGAAGTTATCCTTTGGGGACAAGGTGATATTCACCTGCAAATAGCTTTAGACCGTTTGCGTCGCAAGTATAACTTGCCAATGGCGACACATTTACCGCAAGTTCCCTACAAAGAAACCATCCGCAAACCTGCTAATTCCGTACATGGACGCTACAAACACCAAAGCGGCGGACATGGACAATTTGGCGATGTTTACTTGGATATTAAACCTTTAAGTCGTGGCGAAGGTTTCAACTTTGATGAAAAAATTGTCGGTGGAGTAGTGCCCCGTCAATATATTCCTGGTGTAGAAACAGGCGTGCGCGAATATTTGGCACATGGGCCATTAGGTTTCCCAGTTGTTGATGTAGCAGTAACGCTAACTAATGGTTCTTATCACACGGTAGATAGTTCGGAACAAGCCTTTAAGCAAGCTGCACGTTTAGCAATGCAAGAAGGACTACCTCAGTGTCAACCTGTTTTGTTGGAGCCTATTACGGCGATCGAAATTTCCACTCCTAAAGATTTTACCGCAAAAGCCTTGCAATTGCTCACTGGGAGACGGGGACAAGTGTTAGGTTACGAAGCAAAAGATGGTTGGAAAGGTTGGGATAAAATCTCAGCTTATTTGCCACAAGCGGAAATGCGTGACTTTATTATTGAGTTACGCAGTCTGACAATGGGTGTAGGTTTCTTTAATTGGAAATACGACCATTTGCAAGAAGTACCAGATAAAGTTGCCGAAAAAGTTGTGGCAAGTAACGCTAATGGTAATGGGAACAGCAAATAACTTCTAGCAAAGTCCGATATTCATCTGTGTTTTTAACATTAGGAATATTGGGCTTTACTCAGAATTTTCATGATTATACCCCTGGAAACTGGATTGTGGGAAGTGCGATCGATTTTCCGGGGTTTATTCTCAGAAGGGAGTGCTAACCTAATTTTCATTTGTCTAGATTACATTAATTGACAATTATAAAATTTATAGTAAAATTTATATTAAATTTGTATAAATTTCTTTAACTTCAAATGAAAAGTATTACTGAGGAAGTGTGTTATGTTAAACAATTAGAATTGTTTCATCCCTTTAAATACACTTATGAAAAATTTGACTTTACCTTTATAGATTTATTTGCTGGTATAGGAGGTTTTAGAATTGCCTTAGAAGAACTAGGAGGTAAATGTTTAGGCTATTCAGAAGTTGATAAAGAAGCTATAAAAGTTTATGAGAGTAATTTTAAGAATTTACCAGAAGCAAGTTTAGGAGATATTCGTAAAATAAATAAGTTACCCTTTGAAGTAGATGTAGTAGTTGGTGGTGTTCCTTGCCAACCTTGGTCTGTAGCGGGTAAACTCAAAGGATTTGAAGATCCTAGAGGTAAACTTTGGTTAGATACTATTAGAGTTGTGGAAATAAATAAGCCGAAAGTTTTTATCTTTGAAAATGTCAAAGGCTTAATAGAACCAATTAATAGAAAAAGTTTTGAATATATAGTTAACTATTTTGCAATAATAGGTTACTCTGTTAAGTCGCAATTACTGAATTCTTATGACTTTGGAGTTCCACAAAATAGGGAAAGAGTTTTTATAGTAGGAATAAGAAATGATTTAGAACACCATAAAAACTTTTCTTTTCCCGAACCCTTAGAAATTAAACCTAAATTATATAGCTTTATTGAAGGAGTACAGCATTGCAGTAAATTTAGCAAAAGCAAATTAGCCGCAGAAATTTTGTTTGGTGAAAAGATACCGCGTTCCAGAAATCGTTTTCAAAAAAATGATGAACTAAATGATTTTTTTATTTTTTGTGATACAAGAGATGGTCACACTACTATTCATTCATGGGATATCATTAGGACTAGCGAAAGAGAAAAGTTGATCTGCTATACAATTCTAAAAAATAGAAGAAAAAAGCAATATGGTGCAAAAGACGGAAATCCTTTATCCTTTGAAGTTTTAGCACAATTAATCCCAAAGCTTAAACAAAAAGAACTAAATAAGCTTATTGAAAAAAATATTCTTCGTTATATCGAAAATGAAGGATACGAATTTGTCAATTCTAAAAACTCTACAGGAATCAACGGTGTTTATAGAGTATTTCTACCTCATTCCGATATTATCCCTACTTTGACAGCTACAGGTAATAAAGACTATATAGCCAAGATTTCTATAGAAGGATGTGAAAATCCTGAAGAGTATAAAAATAAATTTATTAAAGAGATTTACAAAAAAAAGAAATTCAAGCCTATTTCTGCTAAAGACGCTGGTAGATTGCAAGGTTTTCCCGATTGGTTTATTATGGCTGAAAATGAAGATACAGCCAAAAAACAATTTGGAAATGCTGTTCCGATTCCAGTAGTTTATCACCTAATGAAAACATTATTAAACCAAGTTAAATTTGACAAAAAATTATGATTCCAGACAATAAACGCACTGAGATATTAGATAAATTTAAAGCTTTTTTTAGAGATGAAATTATCAATAATCATAGAAAAAATACTTTAAAGCTCAAAAGACTTCAAGAGTTTAAAATAAATCCTTTTTTATGGTTTTACTTAGCTAAATATTTGACTGGTGATACATCGCCAGTTAGCATCGCCAAAATTTTAATATATCCCAGAGTTCTTGGTACATCTATAACTACTACATTTGGGACAGCAATGCAAAAGTTTATATCTACAGTCCTTGAAGGTTTTGGTTCCACAACGCCTGGGATTGATATAGAGTTTGTAGACCAAATTGATTTTACAAAGAAATATTGTCAATTGAAATCAGGCCCAGATTCAATTAATAGAGATGATGTAACTACCATCAAAAATCATTTCCGAGAAGCAAGAAATAGAGCAAAAACTAATAATCTTAAAATTAGCTCTGATGACTTTGTTTTTTGTACAATCTATGGGGAAAGAAGTGAAATGAATTCTTTTATTTTAGAACTGTCAAGAGATTATACAGTGTATATGGGTAAAGAATTTTGGTATAGATTGACAGGCGAGGAAGCATTTTACAATAGATTGATAAATGCCATAATTGAGATTGTAGATGAGATGGATATGCTATCAATTGTTGAAAAAGTTATAGAAGATTTAAGTAAGGAAATATCTAGTAAAGTTACTACTTCTAATCTAAATCAGTCTCAGACTCCTAAGCTTCAACAATCCCAGGATAAAACTAAAATAGAAACAGTTAATAAATTAAGGCTGTTTGGCTTGAGTGATGAGCAAATTGCTGAGGCGTTAGAGTTAAATTTGGATGAGGTTAAACAAGTAGATTTAGAGGATTGATGCTGTTATGGTGAAGTGCGATCGCGCATAAAATAAAAAAACCAACTCAACCAAGCAATCATAATGACTCTTACAACCCACATTCCGCACCCTCAACTGTCACAGATCATAAAAAGCGAATTTGATAGTACAGAAGAACTAAAGACTAACCAGAGTTAAGAAGGTTAATGCTAATAATTAGCATTAAGTGGTGGAAATGGGTCAAAAGGTAAATTTTGTGTTTCAGACAACAAAAATTGGGGAACAAGGAGCTAAATGAAAAGTTGAAAAAAATTGATTGCTCACAACCAGAGAAATGGGAAAATTACCTATAAAGTTGTGGAGAATTAGGTTGTGATGTTAAGTAATCAAGAAATTCTGATTCAAAACTTAGACCATTTAGGTATAGTAGCAGGAATCGTAGACGCAATCGGGATAGTAGAAATTATCAATGAATTAATCGGTGAAGAATCAGGAGAAAAAGTAAGTCCTGGTCAGGTGGTCAAAGCAATGATTTTAAATGGATTAGGATTTGTATCTCAACCGTTATATATGTTTCCTAAGTTTTTTGAAAACATTGCCTGTGAACACTTGATAGGAACTGGAGTCAAGCCAGAATATCTCAATGATGATAAACTGGGGAGAATCATGGATAAGCTATTTAGCAAAGGGCTAGATACAATATTTTTAGTAATTGCCTTAAATGCAGCTAAAAAATTTAACGTATCTTTGTCATCATCACATCTAGATTCATCCTCGATGCACGTACATGGAGAATACAATTCGAGTTTACCCGAAGTAAGTTTTGTAAATCAACCAACAGTCAATGCACAAACGCCAGAAGAATTAGCAGTAAAATCACCCAAAGAAATAACCATAACATACGGTTATTCCCGTGACCACAGACCAGATTTAAAACAATTTATTATAGAGCTAATATGTACAGGAGATGGAGATATACCAATCTTTTTGAAATTAGCATCGGGAAATCAAGCTGACTCATCATGCTTTGGTCAAATAGCAGTAGACTATCAAAAACAACTAGAAGTTGATAGTCTCATAGTTGCAGACTGTGCTTTATATACGGAAACAAATATTAAGTTGATGTCAGATTTACGCTGGTTGTGTCGCGTACCTTTAAGTATAAAATCAGCGCAATCATTAGTATCAACCTTACCAGAATCAGAATTCGTTCCTAGTACTTTGACTGGATATAAATTTCGAGAAACAACAGCAACTTATGCCGGAGTAGAGCAAAGATGGCTGGTAGTGCAGAGTGAAGCTAGAAGGGAATCAGACTTACGAAAGCTGTCCCAAAAAATTGAATTAGCTCAAGCCAAAACCTTAAAGGAATTGAAACAGTTATCCCAAGATAAATTTGCTTGTGAGGCTGATGCAATCAAGGCATTAGCCAAACTGTCGAAAACGTTTAAATATCATCAAATAGAGTCGAGTAAAGTTACTGAAATTACTATAAATAAACCAGGTAATCCACCAGAAAAAGCTTACTCTATCTGGGCTACAGTTTGCCGGAATGAAGCTAAAATTAACAGCGATGTTCTGAGTGCCGGACGTTTCATTATTGCCACAAATGTTTTAGACTCAACTGTACTCAGCAATGATTCAATGCTTATAGAATATAAAGCTCAACAGTCTTGTGAGCGGGGATTTGGCTTTCTGAAAGACCCATTATTTTTTGCCGATAGTATCTTTCTCAAAAGCCCGGAAAGAATTGAATCATTAGCCATGATTATGGGTCTATGCTTGCTGGTCTATACACTGGCACAAAGACAATTACGAGCCGCTTTATCTAAATCCAAATCTACCATTAAAAATCAGTTGGGTAAAGCTACTAACCGTCCCACTTTAAGATGGATATTTCAATGTTTCCAGTCAATTCATTTAGTTCTACTTAATCAGGAACTTCACATTTCTAATTGGACTCAAGATAGAGATTTTATCCTGGATTTATTACCAGATGATTGTCTTCGTTACTATAAGTTAAATACCTAATTTTTTTGTCTGTTTATTTAACAATTAATTCATTTTACTGATTACCAAGAGCTAGTTGCTTTTACGAGTAGCTCTCCTTTATTGAGTCAAAAAATCCGGTGGCTTAAGAGCATATATTAGGTTAACTGATTATTTAGACATTCAATATCCTCATTCATTTATCAAATAACTAGAGATCTGCAACGGATTCTTATTGCTACTTATTGAGAATAGGTTTTGATGCCATTCTGGATTATTTAGGGCTACTCAAATGTCTTTTTTGACTGAATATGTCTCTTTTTACTCTTGTTTAGCCTTCTTTTCTCCGTAATTTCCGATTGTGACAGTTGAGGGTGCGGAATGTGGGTTACAACCACAGAATATAAATATATAGAATTAGACGATCGCAATATCCCGATCGTCGCTGGAACTACAATGAAAGTTATCGAATTAGTAACAGGACAAATTGCTTACGGGTGGAGTCCCGAAGAACTCCATTTTCAACATCCCTATTTAACCATGAGCCAAATTTATTCAGCACTAGCTTATTACTGGGATCATAAAGAAGAACTCGATGCAGATATACAACAGCGAGAAGAATATGCGGCAAATTTACGCAAGCAAGCTGGAGAATCTCCTCTTGCGAAAAAACTCCGCGCAAAGGGGATAATTAAGTAAGTAAATTCTTGGTAAAGCGCAATATTTTTGATTTTAAAAACGCAGATGAACGCAGATGAACACAGATGTAAGCGATAGCCTTCCCGTAACTCACTAAATATCTAAACTCTCTACTGTAATTTCAGTAGAATGCTCAATAGTAAACTGATAATAAATTTCCCGTTTAATTTGCCGTTTTCCCTTTGGTTTTAAATTAAGTAACCATTCTAATTGTCCCATTTCTCCTAGATGAATTTCTGGCTTTGTACTAAGCAACCTAACTTTTACTTTCTCATCGCGACTAACTGGCAATTGGACAATCAATCTCAGTTTAACTTTTTCTGTTTTTAAATTAAGCACTGTCAATTTATAACCATAAGTAGTGCGACGATAGTTACCAATTATCTCGATATTTCGTTCTACTAAATCTTGCTCAATTTTTAAATCTTGGTCAATACCCAAATTTAATTTAAACTCTTGTTCAGGCTCAATATTTTCTAATTCGGTAGTGCCAATCAAAGCATTATCAAAAAAGATATTAGCTTTTCCTGGTAAGAAAGTTAAATTTGTACTGTTAGTAACTGTTGCTTCTAAGTAAGCAAAACTCATTTGTCGAGGTATGGCAATATATTCTTTACGACAAGGTAAATTTTGATTAAGAACAGTAACTTTATGGGGTGTACCATCTGAAAGAATAGTGTAATTTTTATTGAGGTAAAATGTAACTACACCTATAGATTTAGTTGTGCGATCGACTAGTTTCTGTAATCGCACTAAATCTTGTTTTTTGTCAGTATCATTCCCTTCTGCTAATAAAGCTTCTAACTCAGCAAAATCATCATTAGTTTGGAGATTTCTCTGCGAACAAAAAGGAAGCTTATAACCAGTAATATACCAAGGTTCTAATTTTATTGGTTGAGTAACTAAAGTTGGTTTAGCTGTGGAAAGAGTGAGATTAACATCTGTCCAATCTTCTCCAGTTTTTTGCCTAATTTCTGCTAAACAAGTAAGATTTATTTCTTTGCCATTGCTATTACTTCGTAAGTCATAAAATGGTGTCCAATTAACCTGACTGACGAGATAAGTAATTTCTAATTCACAATCTTTAGGAAAAGGTGTTTCTAAGGTAATTACAATGTTAACGCTGCTGTGAATTTGTTTAGAAACAGGCTGCTGTAATTGTTTTAATTGTTGATTTAATATTTCTAAACGCTTTTCTATTTCTGTTAGTTGTTTTTCATTTTCAGAAATGCTTTGGGCATAATTTTGATAAGATTTACCCAGGAAGTCAAGTAATTCTTGAACTTCGTTAAGATTAATTGGTTCAGAAGTTAAATTACTAGTGAATCTGTCTACAGATCTCTCGCTAAAATTTTGAATAAAAACCTGTTGTAATTGGACTGAGTTTATTTTATCTTCTAGAAAGCGTCTTTGTTCTTCTAATTGTCGAATTTTTCCTAAAATTTGATTAGTTCTTTGCTGTAATGAGTCATTAGCAAATGTCCGTTCTGTATGCACTGCTAATAGTTGTATTTCTGCATTACCTAAACATCTTGCTGTTACAGAATCAGCCTGAACAGTTAGGGGTAGATTGTCGATCGCAATCTCCTGCTGTCCACCCTTTAAACTAAACTTACCCCGCCTAGTAACTAAGGCTTGGTTATCATAAACAGTGACTTCACAAATTTTACACTCATTTGTCATTTGTCATTCGTCCTTGGTAATAGAATAGTTGGCAAGAGCTAAATTATTATTCCCATTACCAACTACCAACTACCCATTACCTATTACTGAGGTTTCTTTTTAATGCGATCGATCTCTTTCTGCAACTCCTCTATTTGACGGCGCAAAATTTCCTCTTGACTTGTCGGTGTTTCCGCTTTTACATCAACTGCACCTTCGGCGGCAGATTTTTGATAATTACCGTTACGAATTTGGTGATATTGATCGGAACCAGACCATTGTTGTAAATGGCTAATGCGTTCTACTAAAAAAGGATGGCTGAGAAAAACGCCTTGAGCTAGGTTATTATAGAGCAGGAATTTATAAACTTGGTTCAGTCCGTCTTCATCTAAATTCTGATATCTTTGTGATTGTTGAATAAATTCCGGTAGACTGCATTCATTACCATATTTGAGACTACCACCAGCTAATTTCATCATTGACATTAAAACTGGATTAAGTTGATCGGTTACTAATAAAGCAGCGCGATCGGCTGACAATTCCGATCGTCTTTTCCACTCATAAAAAGCATAAATCAAACCACCACTAATCAAATTACCCAAACCAAAGGTCATTTCGCCAATAAACGAAGCCGTACTAATCGCCCAAAGCGCCATTTGAGTTAAGATAGTGTGACCACATTTAATATGTCCTAATTCATGGGCAATTACCGATCGAATTTCAGCTTCACTCATCAAATCTAAAAGTGCCGAATTTAGTACAATTGAAGGATGTTCTTGACCTAAAGCATAAGCGTTAGCTAAAGGATATTGACTAATAAATATAGCTGGTTCTGGGTAAATATCTAAATCTTTTACACATTCGCGAAACATTTGATAAATGGTAGAATATTGCCTTGGCCCAACTTGAATACTGTTACCCAGATGATAAACAAATTGGGGACGTTCGTAGAGAAACTCGACAAATTTGCTGGCGATCAGATCGAAGCCAGGTAAATTGCGGAGAGTTTCTTCGGCTTCGCGATCGAGCGGATGACGAAAAGCTTCGCTGGAGATTCCTTTATAAGTTGGCATAGTGATTCGATTTTCTGCGGCATTTTATTTAACTATTGCTAGTTTAGCTTGTTAAATGGCTTTTATGGGTTCAAGGTCATTTTAACCAAGTCTAGGTAAAACTGGGAATGTTTAAAGGAAAAACACAATCAACAAAAATTTTAATAGATGTAAGTTATAATTGATAAAAATCATTTTGATTGTAATTTCCAAATTAAAAAACTTCTAAAACATTACTATGTTCCCCACCATAAAAGATAAAGTCCGTTGGACAACTGCCGATTTGGAGCTATTCCCCAATGACGACAAACGCTATGAAATAATTAATGGAGACTTATTTGTGACTAGCGCACCTGACTGGAAGCATCAAAATGTTGCTGACAATATTTGTACTGAATTAAAGTTATGGTCGAGACAGACAGGATTAGGAGATGCAGCAACAACTCCGGGAATTATTTTCACAGATGCAGATAATGTAATTCCTGATGTAGTTTGGGCAAGTAAAGAAAGGTTAGCAGAAATATTAGATGAAGCTGGACATTTAACAGGTGCGCCAGAATTAATTATTGAAGTTCTCTCTCCCGGAGAAGTGCAGGAAAAAAGAGACCGAGAATTAAAATTAAAACTGTATTCATCTCAAGGAGTTCGAGAATATTGGATATTCGATCGCCAACAAATCAAAATAGAAATTTATCGTCGGGAAAACGGAATTTTAAGATTAGCTGTAACATTATATCGAGAAGATAATTTAACCAGTCCTCTTTTACCGGGATTTACTTGTCCTGTGGAACGATTATTTAGCAGCGTGATTCAGGGCGGTTAGTGTGTGCGATCGCCTAAAATATCATAAAATAAAGAAAGCTGGCTCTAATCAAAAAACATCTGAGCCAAAATTTAAATTACAAGCAATCTGGATTTCACCTATGTCTCCCACAATAGTAGATAAAGTAAGTTGGACAACTGCTGACTTGAAATTATTTCCAGACGATGGCAAACGCTATGAAATAATTAATGGAGACTTATTTGTGACTAGAGCACCTGACTGGAAACATCAAGAAGTATGCGTAAAAATTGCTACTGAGCTAGAAATTTGGTCAACTCAGACTAATAGCGGTAGAACTGCCTTCGCCCCTGGCATTATTTTCACAGATGCAGATAATGTAATTCCTGATGTAGTTTGGGCAAGTAAAGAAAGGTTAGCAGAAATATTAGATGAAGCTGGACATTTAACAGGTGCGCCAGAATTAATTATTGAAGTTCTCTCTCCCGGAGAAGTGCAGGAAAAAAGAGACCGAGAATTAAAATTAAAACTGTATTCATCTCAAGGAGTTCGAGAATATTGGATATTCGATCGCCAACAAATCAAAATAGAAATTTATCGTCGGGAAAACGGAATTTTAAGATTAGCCGTAACATTATATCGAGAAGATAATTTAACCAGCCCTCTTTTACCAGGATTTACTTGTCCTGTGGAACGATTATTTAGCAGCGTGATTCCAGGTAGTTAATCTGTGCGATCGCTTAAAATAAGCATTAATACAGCTATCAAAATAACCATCATGACTCAACTAACAAATACAAACTCTCAATTTACACCCACCGACCACAAATATGTACATCTCGATGCCAAGAATGTACCAATTATAGTTGGCAGCACTATGAAAGTAGTTGAATTAATCACCTCAGTTTACGCCTACGGTTGGAGTCCTGAAGAATTACACTTTCAATATCCTCATTTAAGCATGAGTCAAATTCACTCCGCCTTAGCTTATTACTGGGAACATAAAGCAGAAATTGACGCTGATATGGAAAGGCGAGAAGAATACGCTGCAAAGATGCAAAAAGAAGCAGGTGAATCTCCTGTATCTAAAAGACTCAGAGCACAAGGATTAATCAAATGAGTCTAGCTCTTTACATGGATGAAAACGTAGCTCGACAAATTACAACTGGATTACGTCAGCGAAATGTAGAGGTTCTGACAGTTCAAGAAGATGGGCTTACTAGCTTTCCCGATCCGATCATACTCGATCGAGCAACTGAACTTCAGCGCCTCTTATTTACACAAGACCAAGATTTTCTAGCAGAGGCTAACCGTCGTCAAGCGGAAGAAATAAACTTTTCTGGCATCGTCTATGCTCGTAAATCTATTATTTCCATCGGTGTTTGTGTGCGAGATTTGGAATTAATTGCTAAAGTGTGCGAACTTGAAGACTTTGCTAACCGAGTTCAGTATCTACCTTTATAATTGGAGCGATCGCAACAAAAAATGTGACTACCCGAAAATTCCGAGTAGCCACACAAATTTTTTTGAAATGAGACTATTAATCTGTTTATCTAAAACCAACAGCTGCTTGCCAAACGAAAGCCAACAGTAAGAAAAACACGGGGATAATCGGAAGAACATCCACCAGTGGATCGAACATCGAAAAAGCTTCAGGCAATTTTGCTAGTAAGAGCGCCGCTTCCATCAGTTAACCTTCCTTTCCAACACAGTTTTCAGAATTGCCATATATCTTAACATGACAAGGTTATAAAGATGATGCTGTTGGTGCCAGCCATTGAGCAAATTCTTCTGTAAAGCGATCGCGCAAAATTGCTTCTCTAATTCTTTGCGTAAAACGTACCAACTCAGTAATATTGTGAATTGACAGCAGCGTATAAGCTAAGATCTCGCGAGTTCGCACCAAATGACAGAGATAGGCGCGAGTGAAGTTCTGACAGGTATAACAATCGCAACTCTCATCCAAAGGCGTAAAATCTTCCCGAAATTGAGCGTTTTTCAAATTCCAACGCTCGCCACCCACCACAACCGTACCATGACGTGCCCAACGGGTAGGAATCACACAATCGAATAAGTCTACACCAGCGGCGATCGCTTGCACCATTTCCCGATAAGTTCCCACACCCATCAAATAGCGGGGTTTTTCCGCAGGTAACATCGGCGCAGTCGCCCTAACAATCTTCTCTATTAATTCTGGAGGTTCTCCTACACTCACGCCACCGATCGCATAACCTGGAAGATCTAACTGAGTCAAAGATATCGCAGCTTCCTGGCGCAAATCTAAAAACACACCCCCTTGCACAATCCCAAACAACGCCTGATCTTGACGTTGATGAGCAGCAATACACCGTTTTAACCAGCGATAAGTCCGTTCTGTCGCCAATTCTACATCTTCTCTCGTTGCTGGATAAGGCGGACATTCATCAAATGCCATGATTACATCCGCCCCTAGCGCGTTTTGGATTTGAATAGATTTTTCCGGCGTTAACTCAATAATTCTGCCATCTCGTGGCGATCGGAAAGTCACACCATTTTCCGTTATTTTGCGTAATTCGCTTAAACTAAAAACCTGAAAACCACCAGAATCTGTTAAAATTGGCCCATTCCAAGCCATAAACTTGTGCAAACCACCTGCACCAGCTACAATTTGCTCTCCTGGTTGCAAATGCAGATGATAAGTATTCGCTAGAATCATTTGCGCCCCTGTCGCCTGTAACTGTTGTGGTGTCACAGTTTTTACAGTTGCCAAAGTTCCCACAGGCATAAACCGAGGTGTTTCTACCTCACCATGAGGTGTCGAAAAAACTCCGGCTCTAGCTTGACTATTGGTACAGCAAGCTTGACAAACAAACGAAAAACTGCTAATCAAAACGTATCTTCACCTTCATCGTCAATCTGGAGATCCCACTTTGCTGAGAGTACTTGGTCTACTACTGCTTCCAAGTCAGAAGCATTTAGATTAGCACTAGAACGGTCTTGCAGAAGATTGGTTAGTGGAATCAACCTTAAGCGACGATGGTCTTGAACTAAATCGAAATAAGATTCGCCTTCTCCAGAGACTTGTAATTCTAAGTAATCAAAACTATCAACATTGAGGTAAAGTGCATGATTAGCTACCAGAGTGGAGCGTTGCGGATCGGAAAAGACTTCTAGGACATAGCCTTCACCCTGACTTTGTAAATTACCCTCGATGAGATGTATATAACGAACATAACGCAAATCCATCAGGAGTCGCCGCATATCTAGTTTATTGACTACAATTCCGGTATCTATAATGCAGGGAGCTGGTAGCCGTTTAGAAGATCGATCGTAAGTCATAACCAAAAATCCTCTTATCTAATGCGCCTTTATCTTGGCAAGGAAGTTGTATAACTAACAACAGGGGTGAAGCCCTACAGCCTCACTAAACTTTTAAATAGAATTTCGTCACCGATGAAATTTTGGTCTTACCGATGGGCATACTAAACTCAGAAGCCAAGAAAATCCTGTTCAGTAACCCAACTAATTAGGTAACGATTACCTACTACGATACGCCCGTAGTAGGATTTTTCTTTAAGGATGAGCCTTAACCCTAAATTAGGTGACGAGATCATCTTATCTTAGAATTTTTTAGTAACCCATCATCATATATACCGAAATTTCCGATCGACTTTTCCCAGTAATATATTAGGGCAGAGGAGCAGAGGAGATGGGGAGATGGGGAGATGGGGAGATGGGGGGATGGGGAGAGATCTGGAGCTAGAAACTCCCCCCACCTCCCTACCCCCCCATTCCCCCACTTCTTCCTCTCCCCCCACCCCCCCACCTCTTTTTCCTTGTCCCCCATTACCAATGACAAATGACAAATGACTAAGAACAAACATTGGACTAAACAGGTGTTGGGATTTTTGCAGCAGCAAACGGCGACTTTAGCAGCTGCGATCGCATTTTATACCTGTTTACCTGTGCCAAGTAGTTGGACGCTGGCATTTCGCGGCATCGCTCGCCTTGCACCTTTGATCGGAGTGATAATTGGGGGAATGTTGGGATTGTTAGATTCTGGTTTGCAGCTGTTGGGAATGCCAGTTTTAACCAAGTCGGTGTTAGTTATTTTAGCGGGAATTGGTATAACAGGTGGTTTGCACCTAGACGGGGCTATGGATACTGCTGATGGATTAGCTACACCCGATCCCAAACGGCGCTTAGAAGTGATGTCCGATAGTCTTACAGGGGCTTTTGGGGCGATGGCTGCGATCGCGATTATTCTACTCAAAACCGCTGCTCTGCATGATATTCAATCCCATCGTTGGTTAGCTTTAATGGCAGTAGCTGGTTGGGGACGTTGGGGACAGTTAGTGGCAATTATCTGTTACCCTTACCTCAAGCCTACTGGTAAAGGCGCAATTCATAAAGAATCAAATCTTTCTCCCCGTGACTTAATACCGGGACTATTGTTACTTTTAAGTTTGAGTGGATTTTTGTTAATTTTAGATAGCGATCGCTGGTTGATGTCGGCAGGAATGGCTTTTGGTGGCAGTGCGATCGCAGTTTTAACAGGTGCTTGGTTTAATTACAAATTAGGCGGACACACAGGCGATACTTACGGAGCAGTCGTAGAGTGGACAGAAGCCCTATTACTCTGTTTATTAGCCGGAATTTTTTCTAAGTAGTATTCCCAAAAGTACCTTCAATCCTCACAAGTTTGTAAAAAAACTTAATGAAAATTCTCATCAAATCAGTCTAATGTTGCTTTAAGGCAGGTTTTTTAAACCTTGGCAAAGATGACACGCTCCTCAAAAGATTTAAGGGAAAGTAATTTAGTATGAGCAGTAACTTAGCAACCAAATTGCGTGAAGGCACCAAAAAATCTCACTCAATGGCAGAAAATGTTGGTTTTGTCAAGTGCTTTTTAAAAGGAGTAGTAGAAAAGGAATCTTATCGGAAATTAGTAGCTAACCTCTACTTCGTGTATTGTGCGATCGAAGAAGAGATGGAAAAGCACAAAAATCACCCCATCCTCTCCAAAATTTACTTCAAGGAACTCAATCGCAAAAAAAGCTTAGAACAAGACCTCAGCTATTATTACGGTGCAAACTGGCGCGATCAAGTGGCTCCTTCTCCAGCTGCTCAAGCCTACGTGCAACGCATTCATGAAGTTTCGGAAAATGAGCCAGAATTGCTGATTGCTCAATCTTACACCCGCTATTTGGGCGACCTTTCCGGTGGTCAAATTCTGAAAAACATTGCGGTTCGGGCAATGAATTTAACTGATGGTGGTACTGCTTTCTACGAATTCAAGGATATCCCTGATGAGAAGGCTTTTAAAAATAATTATCGCCAAGCTTTGAATGAATTGCCGATCGATGAAGCTACTGCCGATCGCATTGTTGACGAAGCTAATGCTGCTTTTGGCATGAACATGAAAATGTTTATGGAATTAGAAGGTAATTTGATTAAAGCGATCGGGATGATGCTGTTCAACAGCTTAACCCGCAAACGCACTCGTGGCAGCACCGAAACTGAATTAGCAACTGCGGAATAAATGAGAGCAGTTCTGCATTAAATTTCGGGTTTGTTAGGAAATCTTACATTTTTTCTCACAATCCTGGAGGCTTGATGGTGGTTAGTTTAGCGATCGTCAAGTCCCCAGGATTGTAAGCTTTTCAGGGCTAAATTGTTCGTTCGTAGTAGCGACTTTAGTCGTACATTCCAGCTTTGTTGTACTCAATCTTTAGCCAAATTTATAATGTTTTCTTACGTCGCTTTTAATATTCCAAGTACAAGACATTCCAGCGGGAAAAGTGACTAAATCGCCTTTCTTTACTTGTACTGGTTCACCATTTACAGGTGTAACAATTACGTCGCCTTCTAATAAATAACAAGTTTCGGATTCATCGTAAGTCCAAGGAAACTCTGATACTTCTTTTGCCCAAATAGGCCATTTGGATACGCCTAATTGGTTGAGTTGTTCTTGACTCGGTTGATGAATTACTTTAATTTCGGTTGTACTTTGCATTGGTTTAGCTGATATCCATTCCACATTGATCAACTAAATAACAAAGGGCGCGAAAACGCAAGCCAACTAGTTGATCGTAAAGGGGATTGAGTTTGCACATGGGGGGAATGTGGGCGATTTTGCGATCGAACAATACGATATCGCGTTCAAAGGGACATTGCGCTGGAATCGCTTTGTAGATGAATTTGGCTAACTTGGGGTTGGAAATCTCCAGTCGATCAAACCATTGACGCAAGGGTTGAAGTAAATCAAATTGCTGAATCTTGGTTGTTTGTCGTTGTGCTATGGTGGCGCGATCGCTAATCAATATAGTATTCATAAGTTTTTCTTTTTGTTCAGTGCTTTTATCATCTTGATTATTAATATAACGGCAAATAGTATTTTTTCAATCAAGAAACAGATAAAAAGAATCAATCATTGGTTAAAGTTTTCATGAACTATAAGCAAAAGTTTTTTGGTAATTTTTGTTACTAAATCAATAGATCGAGAAAATAGATGAGATTTTACTGATAGAAACTCACTAATTTTTAATCAAAAAGTAGATAAAATATTAGCCTTGATGTAATGCTGTACTCTTGAATAAAAGTGAAAATTTGCTATAAATATCACAGCTGTAAAGATTGAGAGTAAAACTTATGGGCAAATATGATAGTATTTTCAATTCGGATAGATTGACAGAAATGCTGAGTCCAGAAGAAACTGTTGCAGCGATCGCTATAGTTGCTATTGAAGCAGTAAAACCCGATTACGATGATGCAGAATTAACAAAGTTAGAAAATATTCTTTGGGAATCAGACCTTTGTGCTGACTACGCAAAAGATGAAATATCGGAACTGGTCGATCGAATACTCGATATTGCCGAACAGGAAGATTTAGGAACATTATTTAATACTGCTTATCAATATCTACCAGATGATTTAACGCTAGATGCCTTTGAAGCCGCAGCAACTATGCTAGTAGACGGGGGAGAGGTAAGCGATGAAGGAGTAGAGTTTTTAACAGAACTGCAAATAGCTCTAGAAATTCCAGACGAACAAGCTCAAGAAATTATTGATGCAGTATTAGAAGATGTAGCAGAGATTGATGATTTAGAAATATCTGAATTTGAATATTATGATGCGCCAACAGGTAATTTTAGCGTACCAGTTCCCGTCGAGTTAGAAAAAGGTGGTAAGGTAGATTCCCAACCTGGAACGGTCACATTTTCTGATGATTTTGGCACTCTGTTAAGAATTGACTACTGGCAAGCGATCGATGTAGATGCAGAGGCAGAAAAAATTGAAAATTTAGGCAAAGAAAACTATCTCAAAGCTATTTTAGAGGAATACTTTTCTCAATCAATTGTGAATGGTATTCCTAATGCAAAAGTCATCTATGAACAATATCTAGCAGACCTGAATTTTGGCGCTTTCTTTGCCGTTGTGGATCTGCCAGAAGGCTCAACTATGACTGTTTCTCACAATAGTCAGCCTCCCATAAGGTTAAATGCTTATCGAGGAATAGTTGTTTTTGATGTGGATGATTATATGTATGTAGTCAGTTGTCAGCGTAATTTTCTTCATGATGAAGAACCTGGAGAAATTGAGGATGAAACTGAGGAATTAAAAGACCAACTTTACGAATTTGTTGAAAGCATAGAATTTCTCGATGAATTTGATGATGATTATTGATCTTCATCTCATTCTTGCCTGTAATAATTCCTGATTTTGTTGTAGGTAGGATGAGTAACCGTTACTAAATCCATCAGCACCATTAGCAACAACACCAATTACATTTAATTTATGCAACATATTGGTAGCTTGAGTTAATTCGGTGCGAGTAACTCTGCCAATGCGTCCAATTAATACTACACCACTGCAAAAAGATGCGGCTAAAATTGCGTCTACTATGCCTAAAACTGGAGGCGCATCTAACAATACTAAATCGTAAGATTGCTCAAAATTTGCCATTAATTCGCGCATTCTTTGCGAACTTAAAAGTTGTGCTGGATCGAGTGGAGTTGGCCCAGCAGTTAAAATCGAAATGTTATTATGTTGGCGAGATATTTGAATACTAGTTTCATCTCGCAGGGAAACATCACTGGTTAGTAATGTGGAAAGTCCGCGATCGTTCGGAATATTCAGTTCTTTATGTAAACTAGGACGGCGTAAGTCAGCATCAATTAATAATACTCTTTGATGTAAACGAGCAGCACTAATTGCTAAACCTAATGCGATCGCAGATTTACCTTCTCCCGCTAAAGCAGATGTAATAACCAGAGATTTTAAAGAACCAGCAGAATTTACTAATTGAATATTCTGATAAATTAAATCCAAAGCTTCTCGAAAAGGTTGCCAACTAATTAATTCAATAGTTGAAGAAGTTAAGATTGGTTGTTGACGGAAAGGTAAGTGAATAATTGGTTCCGTTCTAATATGAGGCGTTAACTGAGGGATGATTCCTAGTAATGGCAAATCAACTTGTTTTTTCAATTCATCAGAGGTGTGAACTGCATCATCAATCATTTCCCGGATAAAGGCAGCAATACCACCTAACATTAAACCAACGACTGCACCTAACAGCAAGTTACGCTTCAAACTCGGACCAATTTGCAAGCCTAATTGTGGTTCTTCTACCATTTGCCAATCAAAACCACCTCTGGCAATTTCTAAGCTTAAATCTTGTCTTGCTTTTAACAGTTGTTCCAGGGTTTCTCGATTCAGTTTTACTTGTGGTTCTAAGCGATTGTACTCTGATAACATCCCTGGAAAGCGCTGCAATTCTGTTTGAAGTTGCCGTGCTTTCTGGGTTAATGTTTGTACTCTTGCTTGCCATCCAAGTGCGTTAGTTTGTTCTTGTAAAAGTCTACTAGAAAGGTCAACATCAAGTTTGCCTAATTGTCCTTTTTCGAGCAAGTTACTATTAGTTTGGTTGGGGGTAACTTGATTATTACCTTGAACTATTTGTTGTTCTTTTTGGAGTAAAGCTAACTGTCTTTGACGTTGTTCTAATAAGTTTTGAATTGTCGGATTATCATCAGTAAAACGCTGACGTTCTTTAGCTAAGTCTAGTTCGATTTTTTGAATTTCGTTGAGTAAGGTTTGATAGCGTGTAGATTCACTGAGGCGGGAGGAAACTACGGCATCTTGTGGCGATCGTTTAACCTGTTGTTCTAATGTTTGAAATCTAGCTAAAGCTTCTTGGTATTGAGCGCGGGCGGTGCGAAGTTCGTATTGAACATCTTTTAATGATTCAATTAATGCTTTTGCTTGCAATTCCGGTTGAATCAGGTTTTGACTTTTCCGAAATTTGTCTAAAGCAGCTTCAGTACGGACAGTACTTTCACGTAATGATGGTATTTGAGCGTCAATAAAAGATAAACCTTTAGTTAACCGAAGTTGCTGTTGTTCGCGGTTATAATTTTGATAAACACTTTTAATAGTTTGCAGGACATTTTGAGTTTTGATTGGGTCATTATCTATATAAGTAACTTCAAATATTTTCGTGTTAACTTTATCTTCTTTTAATTGATTGACTACCAACGCATTTTTAATGTGTTTTACTGTAATTTTTGGGTACTGTGGACGGAGTAAATCCACTGCTTTTTGGATTAATTGCGAACTTCGCATTAGGTTAAGTTGTGTAGCGTAATCTATTTCTACATTGGAATCAGCAAAGTCATTTTCAGTGTTTTTAGAATCTTCTCGTTTTCCTTGATAGTTAGGCTCTACTAATAGCTGCATAGAGCTTTTATAAGTGGGTTTGGTGGTTAAAGTTATGATAGTAGTAATAGCTAAAACTACGGAGAGAACACTTAATAACCAATAACGGCGACGCATTAAAATTGCCAAAAGTTGCCCGTAACCTGGTTCGGTTTCAGCTGCCGGATTAAAGTTAGTTGCGTTTACGTTTACCATATTTAACCTCGAAGCAATTAAATAAATTCTGCGATCGCTCTATCTACTTTACTAAAAAAAGCTGTTTCAGAAAACTGACTTACAGCGTGATTACGAATTTTGTGATAATCCCAGGAAATTTTCTGAGCTTCCAGCAACGCTGCTTGCAGCGCATCTGGTGTTTGTTTATGAAAAAATACTCCAGTTTTTCCGGGAATTTGAGTGTCTAATACGCCACCTGCACCGTAAGCAATTACAGGTGTTCCGCTGGCATTTGCTTCTACGGGAACTAAACCATAATCTTCTAATGCTGCGACAATTACGGAGCAAGCTTTTGCCATTAATTGACTGCGTTCGGCATCAGTAACATGACCTAAAAACTTGATATTCTCTAAAGCTATAGATTCTAAATTTTCCCGTTCAGGCCCATCACCTAATATGTAAATAGGCCATCCTAACCAGTTAAAAGCTTCGACGATGATATCAATACGTTTGTAACCGAGTAAGCGTGCTGAAGCGAGATAAAAATTTTCTTTTGATTCAGAGAATACAAATTGATTGGTATTAATAGGATAGTTAATTACGATCGCTGGTTTTCCATAATGTTTTTGAATTCGCTTGGCTACAGTATGGGAATTAGCAATATAAATATCGGGTTCTTGGGCGTAGTTTAAATCTACCTGTCGCAAAATGTCGAATATCGGTTCAATTACCGGAGCAAATAATTTATAATCCGCATACTCTCGGAGATAAGTTTGAGTATCCCAAAGAAATCTAGTGACATTATGACAGAAGCAAATATGTTTAGCTTGAGGAGCTTTTCTTACTGCTTTGGCAAAACTACTACAACTACTAATAATTAAATCGTAGTCTTGTAAATCTAAAGCGCGAAATGCAGGAAAATATAGAGGAGCTAAGAGCCGAAAGTACTTTGATGCTTTAGGAATTTTTTGTAAGAAACTAGTATAGACTGTGCGATCGCCTAAATCTATAGTTCTCTCTCGGTCGTACAAAGATGTAAAAATGTCGGCATTAGGATAGCGCTTGCAAAGGAGTTCAAAAACTCGCTCTGCTCCACCTCTTTGGGTTAAATAATCATGTACTAAAGCAATTTTCATAATTATAAAAATTTTTTGAATGTAAACATCAGGCTAGAACAAAGCTAACAACAACTTGTCCGTTGGATATCTATCTAAAAGTAGATAAAGTTTAAGAAAACCAGGCATAGCAAAATTATTTACTTGCTCTGTGTTACAGATGTTACATCAATTTGGTTTGTTACAAAAAACACCAACTTAATTTAACAACGTTTAAGTTTTTTTTGCTTTGTAATTTAATAACGATATGTTTGATCGTCCGAAATCTAATAATTGGTATATCCAGCGATCGGCTACCCAAAAATTTTTTCAGCAAGCTCTATTTAATGTTGATTTTAAATTAGGTAAACTAACAGATTCTTCATCCTTTAGATAGACGTTTTAATAAAACTTCATAACTAGACTATGAAAGCAAAGACAATTACATACTAAACAAATTGAACTAGTTCAAGTACCTTGAGTACCAGGCTCTTTAATCAATGGCAACATTAACTACAAATTACCTTAAAGTGATTTCGTAAAAGGGAAAAGCAGATGACAACTTTTAAAGTTTGTACCTTAAAAGAATTGATACCAGGCGATCGGCAAAACTTTGATTATGCCGAGCCTAAGTATATACTTAAGTGGAGACTCGGTAAGTTACTGGTAAGTTCCCGCCCTGGAACAAATCAACCATATTTACCAGCCTTGGAGAACCGAGAACTACTGGTTAAATGCCTACAAAACTCGCCTGTACGCTTGGTTTTACTCGATCCAGACATCAGCGAGGATAAACTAAGACTTTGGGCAGATGCGGGCGAGCAAGCTAACAAAGCAGTATATTTACGCTTGCCTTCTGCTCACGGATTACCGAGAATGCGGAATCCCCTCAGCTGGGGTCTCAAGCGTGTGTTTGACTGGAGCGTTGCAGCTTTATTACTAACAGTATTAAGTCCACTAATGCTGGGACTGGCAATACTAATCCGGGCTAATTCTTCAGGGCCAATTTTCTACACTCAATGGCGCGTGGGAGAAAGAGGCAAATTATTTCGCATCTTGAAATTCAGGACAATGATAGTGGATGCAGAAAAGTATCACCATCAGGTAATGGCAAATCAGAAAGGTTTGCACAAATGCAAAGATGATTTTCGCGTTACTCCTTTAGGACGATGGATGCGTAAATATAGCTTGGATGAATTGCCACAATTATTTAATGTATTACGGGGTGAAATGAGTTTAGTCGGGCCTCGTCCTTGGGCTTTGTACGATGCAATCAGGATTAACAAAAAAGGACAAAAAAGATTAAATGCACTACCAGGCATAACTGGAGATTGGCAGGTAAAAGCGCGATCGAATTTGTTAGATTTAGATGCTGTAAATCGTTGCGATTTAGAATATTTGCATAGCTGGTCTTTGTGGCGAGACTTGAAAATATTACCACTAACAATGCTCAAAGTTATTTCGGGTTTCGGCGCTTATTAATTCATAACTGACCTGGGAAAATTGCATGACTCTTAAACAGCTAACACCGCTTCGGAATTTACTCAAAGCTACAAGATTTTGGCAAGAAAACTACATAATTCTCCGAGAATTCAAATACCTTCGTAAAGTCGCATTATTAGCTCTATTTTTTACTTTTATGGCAGCAGCTTTTGAGGGATTTGGAGTTGGATTTTTGTTAGCTTTTCTCCAAAGTTTAACAGACCCTCAAGCCAAGCCAATTCAAACGGGAATTCACTGGTTTGACATTTGGTTTTTAGGAATAAATACTTCAAATATGGAGCGACTTTATCGAGTTTCAGCCCTGATTTTAGTAGTAACTTTATTACGAACTGGGTTTACTTATTTGGGTCAAGTATACAGCGAAATTGCCAATCACACTTTAGCCGATCGCTTACGTAAAAGGATTTTTGAACAGTTGCAATCTCTCAGCTTAAGATACTTTGCCAAAATTCGTTCTGGTGAGTTAGTTAATAGTTTAACTTCGGAAGTACACCAAATATCCCATGCTTTTGGCATTACTTCTTTTTTAATTACTAGAAGCTCTACTTTAATTGCTTATATCATTTCAATGCTTCTCCTCTCTTGGCAGTTAACTGTTATTTCAATAATGCTGTTTGGTTTATTATCAGCAGCAATTACTACCTTATTAGGGAGGGTTAGAGAAGCTAGTTTTGAGTGGTCTAAAGCAGGCGGTTGGTATGCTTCAGTAGCGCTGGAATTTATTAATGGGATTCGCACAGTTCAAGCTTTTGCCACTCAAGATTTTGAGCGAAAAAGGTTTTACGATGCTAGTTCGCGACTGAAAAAAGCAGCAATTAAAGGCTTGGCTGCAAGTGCATCTGTTGAACCTTTAGCTGAAGGGGGAGCGACGGCAATTTTAGTAGGAATTTTGTTGTTAGCATTCGCTACTTTAATTCCTAAATCACAACTGAGTCCGGCAGGATTACTAACATTTTTATTTGTCTTATTTCGCTTAATGCCAATTATCCGACAAATGAATGGTTCGCGGGCACAAATTAGCAGCTTTCAAGGGCCATTAAGCTCTATTAAGGAACTGCTGAGAACTGATGATAAGCCATATTTAATCGATGGTAAATTACCGTTCACTGGTTTAGAAAGAGGCGTTGAATTTGTATCAGTTGATTTTGGTTATGACACAAATAATTTGGTACTGCACAATGTTACCTTAACCATTAAAAAGGGAAAAACAACGGCATTAGTAGGAGCTTCAGGTGCAGGAAAATCTACTTTGGCAGATTTGATTCCCCGATTTTACGATCCTACCGCAGGGCAAATTTTAATTGATGGGATCGATTTGCGAGAGTTTGAAATTAATTCCTTGCGTCGCAAGTTAGCGGTGGTGAGTCAGGATACATTTATCTTCAATGCTTCGGTGCGAGATAATATTGCTTATGGCACAGAAAATGCTGATGAAAAAGCAATTTTGACAGCGGCTAAATTAGCTAATGCTTGGGAATTTATCCAGGAATTACCGGAAGGTTTTGATACTCAATTAGGGGACAGAGGCGTGAGGTTGTCTGGTGGTCAAAGGCAGCGAATTGCGATCGCTCGTGCGTTACTACGTGACCCAGAAATTCTGATTTTAGATGAAGCGACAAGTGCCTTAGATTCTGTTTCTGAAAGGTTGATTCAAGAGTCTTTAGAAAAACTATCTCAAGGTAGGACAGTAATTGCGATCGCTCATCGACTTTCGACAATCGTTAGAGCCAACAAAGTGGTAGTTCTAGAAGCAGGAAAGATTGTCGAACAGGGAAAATACAACGAATTGTTGGAACAGCGAGGCAAACTTTGGAAATATCACCAAATGCAGCATGAATTAGGCAAAGTTGGCTAAAAGTTTAAGAACAAAATGTTTTGAATGTCCCGATCCAGCGCAAGTTTATGCAGATTTCGATCAAAGAGTGCGCGATCGCGTAAAAGTAATTCCCTATTACACCAACGAAACTTGATTACTAATCATTCTTTGTTAGAACAATTGCGGCGCAATGCTTATGCGACTGCACAAATTTACAGTTGGGCAAAAATTGCTCAGAAAAATCTGGGATTATACGAACAAGCTTGTCAACAAAAGTGCGATCGCTAATGACTAATTACCTACCCAAAAAAAGCTTTCATATTAGTTTACAACCTGCCCAAGCTTGGACAGTAATTCTAGGTTTCACACTCTTCATAGCAGTCTGTATATTGGCGAATGCAGGTGGGATTTTACGTTTAATGTTTCCCGCAGCATCTTTTATAGTTGGAGTATTTTTATATCGAAGATATCCCATTCTTTACATAGGTTTTACTTGGTGGATATGGTTTCTCGCACCTTGGATTCGTCGCTTAGTGGATCTCAAAAGTGGTTGGGTAGATCCTAGTCCAATTTTGTTAGCACCACCCTTAGTTACCCTAATTACATTTGCTTCTTTTTTACGCTATCTTCCCCAAAGTTATTACCAAGGAGGATTGCCTTTTATCCTATCTTTTTTAGGAGTTGGTTACGCTTTTTTAATCGGCTTAATTCAAGCCTCACCTACTTCTGCTATGCTTGCTTGTCTTAACTGGCTAACTCCGATCGCTTTCGGATTTCATTTATTCATAAACTGGCGAAATTATCCCCAACTTAGTCAAAATATTCAACGCACTTTTTTATGGGGAGTATTAGTAACTGGAAGCTACGGAGTATGGCAATATTTAGTAGCACCTGAATGGGATAGATTTTGGATTGTCAATACCGGAGCAGTTGCATTTGGATCGCCTGAACCTTTAGGAATTCGGGTATTTAGTACCATGAATTCTCCTCAACCCTTTGCCGTAGTAATGATGGCAGGTTTATTACTACTATTTAATGGCAAAGGATCTTTACGTTTTGCATCTGCCGGAGTGGGTTATCTCTCCCTACTTTTATCATCAGCAAGAGCAGTTTGGTTAGGTTGGTTAGTAGCAATTTTTATCTTAACTTCATCACTCAAAGCTAAATTGCAAATGCGATTAATTATTACACTTTTAGTAATAGTAATTCTCGTAGTTCCCTTAGCTAATGTTGAACCTTTCTCTTCCGTAATTGCCCCCAGAATTCAATCCCTTTCTAATGCTGACGATGATGTAAGTTACAACGAAAGATCTGAACGCTATCAAACTTATTTAGGTATTGCTTTAACACAAATTATTGGTAATGGCTTAGGAGGAAATGCAGCTTTAGGCCCTAATATTGACAGTGGCATTTTAGACATCTTTTACTCATTTGGTTGGTTGGGCGCTCTCCCCTACTTAGGCGGAATTATCTTATTAATTTTTAGCTTATTACAATACCCTGAAGTTCGTTTTGATTCCTTTATGGGTGCGGCTCGTGCTATTAGCTTTGGTGTATTCGCTCAAATAGGTTTAAATGGCGCAACTGCTGGGGTTTTTGGTGTTGTTTTGTGGGGATTTTTAGGTATAGCTTTAGCAGCGCATAAATACAACACTCAACCAAAGAATACTCCCGCAAAAACTTAAGTATTTAGCATTGAATTACAGGAAATTACTGTCATGTTATTAATTCAAAAGAAACAGATTACAAGAATTCATATTTTAGGAATAGTCCTGATTGGATTTATCCTGGCTATTCCAGCAATTTTCGGGCAAGTTTACGAAGCACATGACTTAATTGCCTTTCATTTAAAATGGGCGAAAAATTTCGCTGAACAGTTTTGGGCTGGAGAACTTTACCCTAGATGGCTGCAAAATATGAACTCAGGCTTAGGGAGTCCAGCTTTTTTCTTTTATGGGCCTATTTCCTATTATTTTAGTAGTTTATTTCATCCTTTTTTCCCCAACGATCAATATGGTTGGCATCCAATAAGTTTATCTGCTGCTTTAGCTCTCATAGCCTCTGGAATTACTGCTTATATTTGGTTAAAAGATATTACTAATAAAACTCCAGCGTTTATGGCAGCAATTCTTTATATGGCTTTGCCTTATCACTGGGCAGTTGATTTTTACACTCGTTTTGCCTACGCAGAACACTGGAGTTTTGTTTGGCTTCCCTTACTTTTATATTTCACTCGCAAAATTAGCAGAGGCTCTAAATTTGCTGTGGTAGGTTTTGCTATTAGCTACGCTCTGTTAATTATGACTCACTTAATAACTGTGTTAATGTTTTCCATTATTCCTATTTCTTATCTATTAGTATTAACTCCAAGAAAACAAAGAAAATCAGCTTTAATATCTCTCATAATTGCTATGCTACTTGGCATTGGTTTGTCGGCAATTTACTTATTGCCTGCCATGACTACCCAAAAATACATTTCCATGACAGCAATAACGACAGGGAGATATTTTTATGATAGCAACTTTTTGTTTTGGGGAGAGCATTTCTTTAATTCTAAATTTGTGCAATATTTAGGTTTGCAAACTGTACTTGTAACTGGGTTAGCTTGTGCAGCGTTTGTCATCGCTAAAAAGCATCCCTTACCAACAATTAGAAAAGAAAGTCTATATTGGATTATCATTGCTGTCAGTGCTTTTTTGATGACGTTACCTTTAAGTAAACCAATATGGCAAATCTTTTTTATAATTCAAAGAATTCAGCATCCTTGGCGATTTAATACTATTTTGACAGTAGCTACTACAGCACTTATAGCATTAGGAATTGCAGCAATTCAAAAACCAATTAACATTGCTACTAAGCAAATTTTAGCGATCGCAGCTTCACTAATTGCTATTCTTTTATTATCTGGTGCTGTAGTCACATATATTTATACTAATTCTGAACTCTTGATTAAATACACTAGCCTAGAAAAGCCAATAGACGTTAATCAAGAATTAAGTGTTAGTTTAGATGCACCGGAATACCGCCCGAAATGGGTATCTCCAGAAATCTTTGCAGAATCGGGAATTAGACAATTAGCTAATAGCTTTGAACGAGCAAAAATAGCTGTCGGACAAGGTAATTTATCAGTCGAAAAATGGCAACCAAGAAATATAGTTCTGCAAAGCAATGCCACAACTAATCTTTGGGTAAGTATCCATCAATTTTACTATCCTGGTTGGACTGCCAAAATTAACGGTGAGTCGCGTCTTTTGCCAGTACAACCATCAACAGGTGAGGGTTTATTAAGTGTGTCGATACCGCCAGGACAACATCAGGTTATGTTAACACTAGAAGCTGGTTTAGAAGAACGAACTGGACAAATTATTAGTGCTATTTTTGTACTAATAATAGTGTTTTTTACCTTCTGGGTTTGTCAGGGCAATCTACTTAATTCAACAACTCAAGAAAATCGCAATCAATCACATCAACTTACTCGTTTTTAAACCTGATTTTTAACCATGAAAAATCCTTCTAGTATTGTTTGCTGTACACCTGCTTGGGGCGAAAACTGGCAATGGTTCGCACCTGAACTAAGCGAATATCAACTCCATTGGCATTTTCATTATGATAAACCACGAGGAATTTTAGAAAAATACACTCGATTATCAGGAGTTCGTACCTGTTTAGAAGCAGTTCGTTCTGCAAAACAACATCAAGCTGATTTACTGGTTGCACACAATCCCAGATTATCATTTTGGTGTGCTTTTTTTGCCTTCTGCTTAGGTGTAAAAACTAAGCACATTGCCTATTCTTTCAACTTTCATGAATTGCCTCATGGGTTAAAACGCCAATTCATGAAAATAGCTTTTAAAAAAGTCAATCAATTCATCGTTCATTCCCAATTAGAAAAGCAACTTTACAGCGAATATTTTGGGATTTCCCAAGAACTTATTGAAACGAAACTTTGGTGTATGAATCCACCAAGAGTTGAACCGCAAGCACCACTAGAAGAAAGCGATTATATCTGTGCTATTGGGGGTAATGCGCGAGACTATAAAACTCTCATGGAAGCTATGAAAATATTGCCAGATTTAAAGATGGTTATTGTGGTTAGACCTAGTAATAGAAAAGATTTAGAAATTCCACCAAATGTCAAAGTTTTGGTGAACATTTCTGAACCTCATGCTATGAATATCCTGAAACATTCTCGGTTTATGGTGTTACCACTTAAAGGTGCAGAAGTACCTTGCGGTCACTTTACTTTAGTTGCTGCAATGCACCTTAGCAAAGGATTTATTATTACTAATTCTCGTGGAGTTAGTGACTATGTAATAGACGATTATAATGGCGTTACCTGCAAACCATTTGCGCCAGATGCTTTAGCAGAAGCAATTGTTAATCTTTGGAATGACCCGAAAAAATGTCAGAGACTTGGTGAAAATGGCAAAAAGTTTGCTGAAAAATACTGTTCGGAAAATTTGAGTCGTCAGCATTTAAAAAATATGCTTTTTGCTAATAATTCGCCTTGGAAAATTTACAGTTAACCTAGCGATAAATTGATGATGAAAATTCTATTTCTTGATCAAAGCGGGAAACCAGGAGGCGCAGAATTGTGCTTGTTGGATATTGCGAAACCTTATCGAGATAAATGTTTAGTAGGTTTGTTTGCTGATGGTGCTTTTAAAGAGTTGCTAGAACAACAAGAAATTCCTGTTCAAGTTTTAACAAATCAGGCAATCAAAGTTAGGAAAGAGAGCAGTTTGATTCAAGGTTTGAGTAGTTTTGGTCAAATTACACCTTTGATTAGTGAAGTAATTAAAATTAGCCATAATTATGATTTAATTTATGCTAATACGCAAAAAGCTTTAGTAGTGGGTGCGATCGCCAGTTTCTTCACCAATCGTCCTCTAGTTTATCACTTACATGACATCCTCTCTTTAGAGCATTTCAGTAAAATTAACCGTCAGATTGCTGTTACATTAGCTAATCGTTTTGCATCATTAGTAATAGCTAATTCTCAAGCAACCAAAACAGCATTTATCGAAGCAGGAGGAAACCCAGAAATTACTAAAGTTGTTTATAATGGTTTTACATCTAAAATTTATGACATTGATGAATCAAAAATTTACTACCTTAGACAAAATTTAGGAATAGATCGGCAATTTGTCATTGGACATTTTAGCCGTTTATCTCCTTGGAAAGGGCAGCATATTTTAATTGAATCACTTACCCATTGCCCGGATAATGTCACAGCAATTTTAGTTGGAGATGCCCTATTTGGTGAAGAAGATTATGTCCAAGAGTTACACAAACAAGTAGCAAATTTAGGTTTAGAAAAAAGGGTGAAGTTCTTAGGGTTTCAAGCAGATATCGTACCTTTAATGAAAGCTTGCGATTTAATTACTCATACTTCAATTTCACCTGAACCTTTTGGGCGAGTAATTGTCGAAGCAATGTTATGCAGGAAACCTGTAATTGCTGCTAAAGCTGGAGGTGCGATCGAATTAGTCGAACATCAAAAAACAGGTTGGTTGGTAACACCTGGAAATTCTCTGGAATTGGCAGAAATTATTAATCACTGTCGCCAGCATCCAGAGTTATGTGAAACGATTGCCCAACAAGGGCAAATTGTTGCTAGTCAACGCTTTGACTTGACAACAATTAATCAACAGATTAGTCAATTATTGATCGGGGTGATATCTTGCGGAAATGAAAAGGAAAGATTAGAAAAGGAAATTTTTACCGCAGATGAATAAACAGAGATTAATCACCATAATTACAGCCACATTGCTGTTTATTTTAGTAGTTTCAATAGGGCAGGAAATGAAATCAAATAATCCCCAAGCTGCACCAAATACCAATGTTGAAATTGCTAAAAGTGCCGATGCTTTTGTTGATAGTATTGGCGTGGTTACTCACTGGGGTTATCCCGATACTCCCTACGGTTCCAGATATGAAGAAGTCAAGCAAAAATTAGTGGAATTAGGTATCCGTCATGTGCGCGATACTCTCTCTCCTCGCATCCAAGATTTAGCCGCAGTTGGAATTAAAAGTCAAGTGGGAGTTCAACCAAGTGAAGGTACTCCTACTCAACTTAAAGATGCGATCGCAGCTGCTAATCAACCCACTGCTGCTATTGATTCTGTAGAAGGGCCAAATGAACCAGATATTTTTTGGCCTCGTTCCAATATTTCTTATCAAAATCAAGGTTTTCCTGAAGGCGTAATTGCTTTTCAAAAAGACCTTTATACCACTTTAAAAAGCGATCCTAACACGAAAAATCTTACCGTAATCGGGCCAGCATTAGGACAAAGTTACGGTTACGAAACTAAGTCACCTTTGGGAAAAGATACCTTAACTAATTATGTTGATTGGGGGAGTTTTCACCCCTATCCAGGTGGCGGTAATAGTTATAGCGCACCTTTTAGTTATAACACGATCGAAAAGTACTTTTGGCAGGGGAATTTTCCGGCAGTTAATATTGATGAATGGCCTTATGCTTTTGATATTTGGGCACCGCCATTTGGTAACAAACCAATGGCAGCAACAGAAACAGGTTACAACACTTCTAGAAATGGTATTTCTGAGCGAATGCAAGGCAAATATATGCCACGATTATTTTTAGAATATTTTCGCAAAGGCATTATTCGTACTACATCTTATGAATTTCTTGATGAGTTCAATAACCCTGATAATCCAGAAGCAAATTTTGGTTTATTGCGTAACGATCTAAGTCCAAAACCTGCTTACACAGCTTTGAAAAATGTAATTGACTTGCTCAAAGATCCTGGTGCTAATTTTACTCCTAGTTCGTTAGATTACAGCATTTCTGTTAATCCGCCTCCAGAGTACGATCGCACCCAATACCTCCATCACCTCTTACTACAAAAACAAAATGGCACCTTTTACTTAGCACTTTGGCATGAAATTTCTAACGGCGACATCAGCAGTACACCCGTGCGAGAAATTACACCCCCAGATATTCCCGTTACTATTAGTTTGAGTACGCCGATTAAAGAAGTAATTAGCTATTCCCTAGACGACAATGGCAATATGTCTTCTCAGCCAATATCTTCTACTTCAACTATCAATTTGAACATACCAGATAAAGCATTAATACTTGCGCTCAGTCCTTAACAAAGATTACCCATCCTAAACCTATGACTAACCCAAATCTTTCTCTCAGTTTTTTCCTTCCTAACCTTGATGGCGGCGGTGCAGAAAGAGCCATGTTACACTTAGCCACAGGTACAGCCAAACGGGGAATTAAAACTGATTTAATACTCGCTCAAGCTGAAGGTGAATATTTAGAAAAAATCCCTCCAGAAGTGCGATTAATTAACTTAAATTCTCGCTCTCCAGTCATCTTTTGGAAAACCTTAAATTTGCGGCGTTATTTGCAACTGGAACAGCCTACATTTCTGCTTTCGGCTTTAGATATTCTCAGCGCTGCTACTTGGGCAAAACGTCTTTCTGACACACCGACGAAAATAATTATGTGTGTCCAAACAAATCTTTCTCAACAATTCCGAAATGACTCTGGAATTATGAGCAAAATTAGACCTTATTTAGTCAAACAATGGTATCCTTTAGCTGATGGAATTATTGCCGCTTCTCAAGGTGTTGCTGAAGATGTTTCGCAAATTTCAGGAGTACCTGTAAATAACATCGATGTAATTTACAATCCTGTAGTCATGCCGGAATTATTTGAGAAGGCAAAAGAACCGATCGATCGCCCTTGGTTTACATCAGGAGAACCGCCAGTAATTCTAGGAGTAGGTAGATTAGTCCCACAAAAAGATTTTCCTACTTTGATTAAAGCTTTTGCCATTGTAAAACAGCAAATTTCGGCTAAGTTAATGATTTTAGGTGAGGGAGAGAAGCGTCTTCAATTAGAAGCTTTGGTGCGAGAATTAGGATTAGAAAATGATGTAGATATGCCGGGATTTAAAGATAATCCATATACTTATATGGCAAAGGCGAAATTGTTTGTACTTTCTTCTGCTTGGGAGGGTTTTGGTAATGTGGTAGCGGAAGCAATGGCGGTTGGTACTCCGGTTGTTTCTACTGATTGTCCGAGTGGTCCAGCAGAAATTTTGGAAAATGGAAAGTATGGTAAGTTAGTTTCAGTGGGAGATGTGAATGCTTTGGCAAATGCTATTTTAGAGGCGTTGAAAAACCCAACTAATTCGCAATTGTTGCAGGAAAGAGCTTTAGATTTTACTGTGGATAATGTTGTAGATCAATATCTCAAAGTTTTAGGTGTTGAGTCTCAAAAAAATTATCAGCTGTCGGCTAATTTGTTGTAATAAATATTTGTTAAACCGCTCCAGACGCAGAGGACACAGAGGAAGAGAAAGAGGAAAGAATAATTATTTTTTCTTTTCCCCAGTCCCCAATCCCTAGTCCCCAATCCCTAGTCCCTAACCGTGAAAATTTTACATCTTTTAAATGACGTTCGAGAAATTGGTAATGGTATTATCAATGTGGCGATCGACCTCTCCTGTCTCCAAGCTAAAGCAGGTCATCAGGTTGCTGTTGCTTCTGCGGGGGGCGAATTTGAAGTTTTGTTAGCACAATATGGAGTGAAGCATTTTGTTTTAAATCAGGCAAGAAATCCGGTTAATTTAATTAAGGCCACTCGATTTTATCGGGAAATAGTACGCGAATTTCAGCCGGATATTGTACAGGCTCACATGATGACAGGAGTCGTGTTAGCAAGATTATTAAAACCGGGGTTTAATTATGCTTTAATTTCAACGGTGCATAATGAATTTCAACGCAGTGCAATATTAATGGGTTTAGCCGATCGCGTAATTGCAATTAGTAATGCTGTAGCCTTTTCTATGATGCGGCGTGGTATCCCTAAAAGCAAAATTTCTGTAGTTTACAATGGCACTTTGGGTAGTCCTCGCACTCGCAATATTTCAGAGTATCAACCATTAGTTTTATCACGTCCGGCGATCGTCACTGTCGCCGGAATGTATCATCGCAAAGGTATAGCTGAACTCATTGATGCTTTTAGCAAAATTGCCGCTAACTTTCCCGGATTACATTTATATTTAGTCGGCAATGGCCCGGATAGAGTAATATTTGAAAATCAGGCGCAAAATACAGCTTTTAGCGATCGAATTCACTTTGTAGGTTTTCAGCCAGAACCGCAAAAATATCTTCTATCTTGCGACATATTTGTGTTAGCTTCCCATCAAGAACCTTTCGGTTTAGTACTCTCGGAAGCGCGAGAAGCAGGCTGTGCAATTGTAGCAACTAATGTTGATGGTATACCGGAAGCATTGGATAATGGAAAAGCGGGAATTTTAGTTACTCCAAAAAATAGTTGTGCTTTGGCAAATGCTTTATCTAATTTGTTGAACTCGCCTGAAATGCTGCACAAATGGCAACATCAAGCTAAAACAAATTTAGAGTGGTTAAATGTTTCCAGAGTGAACCAAGAGACTTTGGCAGTTTATGAAGAAGCGATCGCTAATTTCAAAGAAACTTTATAAACACTCAAATTTGATGAATTTTATGTGAAACATTTGGATAAATTCTTAAAATCACTTTCGCAAACACTACAATTTTCTTAGTGGGAAGTTTTTTAGGATGAACTACAGTGAACTTAGTGATAGCTACTTCAATAATTATTTATCTTTTAATCAGTTTCTATTTTGGCAAAAACTGGTTAGATTTTTTTAAACCTTACGCTGCACCAACTCCAGAAAGTTATTTCTTATCTTTTGTAGTATTAGTTATAATCACCATTTCTTGGCCTTTGGTTGTACCTTTATATCTGATTACTTTCTTAACTTCTTTTGTTGCCAAAGGGCTAGTTTCAGCCAAGCCCAAAAAAACTGATTTTAAACAATCAACTACAACATTTACCCTCACAGTTACTCCTGTTTATCAAAGCGAAAAAGTTTAAATTTCAAGTTTTCCATTTTCCAACTTCTTCATAAACTTAGGTGGGCATAAAACCCACCTTTTTTTTGATTAAATGTATTGGGAAATATCCTCTTTACACTCATCAGCTAAATAAGAAAGTGCCCGAAAACGCAAACCTACTAACTGTTCGTACAATGGGTTTAGCTTACACATTGGCGGAATATGTATCACTTTATGTCCAAACAAAACTATATCCCGTTCAAAAGGACATTGGGGCGGAATCATTTTACACAAAAATCGCGCCATATAAGGGCTATCAATATCCATGTCATCCAAAAATTTCCGTACAGGTTGTAATACATCACTTGGAGTAACGAAAATAGGTTTTCCTTTTGCAGAAATCTGTGTTTTTACCTCTAAACTTTCTGGACTTAGTAGAGTTCTTAACGCTTCTAAAATATCTAATTTTTCACCTAATAAAGCAGTACAAAACTCTCGTAATACTCGATCTTCAGATTCCGAATAAGTCCCATTAGCTAAAGCCACAATTACTGCGGTTCTAACAAAGTTTTCAATTAAGGATTTATTGCCATGTAAAGCAGCAGCTAATTCTGTAGCAGAAATTGGGTGTAGAGAACCTATATTTGTATCGGGGTAAATGTTATCTTGGAGTAAATTTTCAATGACTTCTTTTTCTTCTTCATTATATTCTCCATCTGCCCAAGCTATTGTGAGGAAACCGCGCAAACAAGCACTAAATTGTTGATTCAATATCCGCACTCTTCCCGCTAGTACCCGAATAATATTCACCCCAATTTCTGGGCTTTCTTTAATTAGTTCATAAATTTGTTCTTGGGTTAATACTAAACACTTACAAGGTGACAAAGTTGTTACTGAAACAGAATGAGGTTCAGGAGCAAATATGGACATTTCACCAAAATATGCGCCTGTTTCTAACTGTGCTAGTTGCAAACCTCCTAAATGAACTTGTACAACACCAGAAATTAAAATGTAAAAGAAAGAGCCTGTTCCGCCTTGTTTGAAAATGGTGTAACCTGCGGGAAACTCTACTTCTGAAAAATTATTAGCGAGTCGTGATAAAACTTCTTCTCGTTCAATATCCCGAAACATTGGGATACCTTGTAAAAGTTGCAGGTTAGTTTCACTGAGCATCATAAGCAATTACCCATTCCTAATTTCTAATGTAAAACATTTCGACTTATACTCAGATCTTGTGCCAAGAGGCAGAGCCTCTATTCTTCGTTCCCAGGTTGAACCTGGGAACGAGGATCTGGGAGGTTCTACCTCCCCTGATGCAAGATCTGAGTTATACTCAAGCTGACTTTTTCAATTTTAAGTAAAATAGTTCTTCAGAAGCGCCGAAAAGTCGATTATATTTGCGAATTCTTTGGGCAAGAAGTTGAATAATATTGATAGCAATATCAGGACTTTGCTTAATTGCTTGATAGACTTGTTGCCCAGTTAAAATTAAACATTTAGACTCTTCAATAGCAGTAGCAGAAGCCGATCGCGTCCGAGATTCAAATAACGCCATTTCGCCAAAATAACTACCCGGTTCTAAATAAGCAAGAGTAAAATCATCTAAATGTACCTTGACCTTACCAGAAACCAAAATATAAAGCAATTGTCCCTCATCACCTTTAGTAAAAATTGTGTGATTAGCAGGAAACACAACTTCTTCTAAACTTTTAGCGAGTTCTGGCAAAAAATCATTGTGTTCAATTTCCTGAAAAATAGCCACTTCCTGAAGGAATCGTAAACGAGTTTCTAAAGTTGTCATTTGTCCTTTGTCCTTTGTCAGGTATGTTGTTGCGCTTCAGCGCTCTTATAACAATTCTTGATAAGAGCGCTGAAGCGCAACAACGTACTAATTAAGAGCGAGTTCAGGTTCTAGTAATGCTCCCTGCATTTTGCTTAACCAATCGATTAAACTTTGTAATTGTTTATCAGCACTTACCACACCTAAGCCTCGAATAGTTATTTTACCCGGAGTAAAGACAAAACGCGATCGCAAATTTTCCGGCAAATTCCCCGCTAAGATATTCCAAGCTGGTTCCTCCATTTTAGTTTCCAAAATAACGTGCTGTTTCCCATCAGGTTTGATGCGCGAAAAACCTAATTTTCTCGCCACTTGTTTGAGTTCCATTACTCTTAACAATTGTCTTGCAGCAGGAGGAATATTGCCATAACGATCGCTCCATTCCGCCACAATTTGCTCTAATTCTTCTTTCGATTTAGCCGCTGCGACCGATCGATAAGCGCTCATCTTTTGATCCAAATCTGTTATATAATCAGAGGGAATAAACGCCGTCAAAGACAGATCGATTTGCGTATCATCAACTTGGGGAATTTCTTGACCGCGAATTTCTTGAATCGCCTCTTGTAACATTTCTGTATAGAGGTCAAAACCGATCGCATTCATTTGTCCCGACTGTTCCGCACCCAACAAATTACCAACGCCACGAATTTCCATATCGCGCATTGCTAATTGATAACCAGAACCTAATTGAGTAAATTCTTGAATAGCTCGTAAACGTTGACGCGCCGCCTCAGAAAGTTGACTTTTCTTGGGATAAAATAACCAAGCGTGTGCTTGAATTCCTGCACGACCAACTCTTCCTCGTAATTGATAAAGTTGAGCTAAACCGAATTTTTGTGCATCTTCAATCAGGATAGTATTAACGCGAGGAATGTCTAAACCAGACTCAATAATTGTGGTGCAAACTAAGATATCTGCTTCGCCATTACTGAAGGTTAACATTGTGGATTCTAATTCAGCTTCATCGAGTTGACCATGTGCGATCGCAATTCGCGCACCGGGAACCATTTCTCTTATTTTTGTCGCTGTTTCTTCAATTCCTTCTATTCTGGGAACTACATAAAATATTTGTCCTCCGCGATCGAGTTCTTGACGAATTGCTGTTCTCACTGCTTCTGGATCGTAAGGTGCAAGATGTGTTTTAATCGGACGACGGGAAGGAGGCGGAGTTGTAATTAAACTCATTTCTCTAATTCCCGAAAGCGACATATATAAAGTTCTGGGAATTGGAGTTGCGGTCAAAGTTAATACGTCAACTTGCGTTTTTAAACTCTTAATTTTCTCCTTTTGGTTAACACCAAACCGTTGTTCTTCATCCACTACCAATAAACCCAGATCTCGGTAAGCGATAGTTTTACCTAACAGTTGTTGAGTTCCCACAACTATATCTAATTCACCCGTTGCGAGGCGGCGAATTATATCGCGTTTTTCCTCTTCGGTGCGGAATCTATTCAACAAACCGACGTTAATTGGATAGGGAGCAAAACGCTCTTTTAAAGTGTGATAATGTTGCTGAGTTAAAACTGTTGTTGGTGCTAAAACGGCGACTTGTTTACCAGCAGTCACCGCTTTAAAAATTGCCCGAATTGCAACTTCCGTTTTCCCAAAACCAACATCGCCACAAACCAAACGATCCATTGGTCGAGGCGATTCCATATCCCGTTTGACATCTTGGGTTGCCTTTAATTGATCTGGGGTTGGTTGGTAAGGGAAAGAATCTTCCATTTCTTCTTGCCAAGGACTATCAACCGGATAAGTAAAACCTTCCTGTTGAGCGCGTTGAGCGTATAATTTCAATAAATCAACTGCCAGTTTTTTGATTGCTTTGCGAACTTTTGACTTGGTATTTTCCCAAGCTTTCCCGGTCATTTTGTTTAATTCTGGGGGTTTATCTGTCGTACTTCTAAATCTCGACAAACCACCCAATTGATCTGCTGCTACTTTGAGTAAACCATCAGCATATTGAACTACCAAATATTCGCGAGTTTCATTATTAATTGTTAGCTTTTCTAACTTCAGAAACTTGCCAATTCCGTGACTTTTATGGACTACATAATCACCCGCTTGTAACTTGTTCGGGTCAACTTGTTTAGAAGCTGCACGTCGCCGTTTGCGAATATAACTTGGTGTAGCTAAAGAATGTTGTCCGTAAAATTCGCGATCGGTCACAACAACCAAGCGAAAAGTCGGCAAAATAAACCCTTCCAACTCCGCCAAACCGGAATATTTCACCGCCACAGGCGTATGCTGAACCTGTAACTTTTCGATTGCTTGAAAATCGCGAGGATTCGGAACAAATTGCGCCGGACAATCATGTTCTTGCAACAAAGCAACCGATCGCGAAGGTTGCGCCGAAACAATCCAAATTGCAAAATTCCGTTCCCTTTCCTGTCTTAAAGTTTCCGCCAACTTAGCAAACTGATGGGGAGTCGCCGGAACCGGACGACTAGACAAATTAAGCGAAGAATCTTCCGCAATTTCCGACAAATCTACCCGATGAAACCGCGAACCATACCCCAAACAACTCTCAAAAGAACAATGCAACTTAGGAATAGTAGATCCATCCCCAGTCCCCAGTCCCCAGTCCCTAGTCCCCAACTTCCACTGTTCCTCAACCGCATTAAACCAAACAGCATTATGCGCCTCACACTGTTCCGGTTCATCAACAGCAATCAAAGTAAGATCCGGCAAATAATCCAACAAACAAGCAGGTTCCGCAAAAGCCGATCGCAACAACCGCCAAACCTCTTCCCTCTCCTCCTCTTCCTCTTCCTTCGTGTCCTTCGTGTCTAAAACGCTATCGCGTTTCGCTTCGCTATCGTGGTTCAATTCCTCCCCCAAAACTCCCCGGTAAATCGCCGTAAAATCCGTCGGAGTCAACAACAAACGCTCAATTTTATCCAAAGATCGCTGAGTAGAAGGATCAAACTCCCGAATCTTCTCCAAATCATCGCCAAACCACTCCAACCTTACAGGTAACTCAGCCGAAACCGGGAAAACATCAATAATATCGCCGCGACGACTCCATTGACCCTCAGTTTCCACCAAAGAAACCCGTTCATAACCCATAAGCGCCAACTTTCGGGAAAAATCATCCAAATCCGTGCTTTCTCCCAACTTCAGAGTCAAACAATACTCTTGAAAGACGTTTGGTGGTGGCAAATGGGGTTGAAGCGATCGCTCAGTCGCCACGATCGCCATTTTACCCGCTGATTCCTCTGACCCATGACTAATCAAATCCGACAAAACCTGCATTTGTCCCCAAGTCATCTCCGACTCCGGCGCATAAGGTTCGTAGGGAGAAGCTTCCGAAGTCGGATAAAAATGCACCGTTTGCCAACCCATCGCTTCTAACTGCGCCGTCCAACGTCCCGCCTCTTCCAAAGTAGCGGTGACGACAAACAGGTTTTTTGCCGCAGTTTGCGCGATCGCCGAAGCGACTAAACCCTTGGGAAGACGCGGAACACCGCTCAACCTGAGATGCTGTTGTCGGTTAAGCTTGGTGAGAATTTCGTTAGTCAGTGGCGATCGGCCCAAAGCACGGATAATCGAAGAAAAGGTCATTGGATTTTAGATTTTGGATTTTGGATTTTAGATTGAAGAGTTTGCTTTACAGTGGAAGACGGAAGGTAGGGAAAGCAATAGTTTCGATCGCTCTACCTCTAAAGAACCATTTTAAATAAGGAAACTGCATTTACCCCCAGGTTTTAACTTTCTGGAAGTAGATTATCGTTTTATAGGATTTAGCATTTAATTAGTGCAGCAGGGTAGAAATGATTGAATAAAAGCTGAATATAAAAGCTGAACAAACCTTTCTGCCATCTGCTTTGGAGCCTTTTTTTGCCTTATATTCTCAGATCCCATGTCTCTAACTACCGATTTTCTGATTATCTTACTGCTGATTGTCTCGAACGGCTTTCTGGTGATGTCGGAGATGGCGATCGTCTCCTCCCGCAAGGTACGCTTGCAACAGATGGCTATCCGTGACAATAAAGCTGAACTCGCTTTATCTTTAGCAAATGCGCCGAATAAGTTTCTCCCCACAGTGCAAATTGGCATTACCTTGTTGAGCATTGTTTCTGGTGCTTTTGGTGAAACGACGATCGCTAGGTATGTCAGACCAATCTTAGCTAATATCCCCTTTCTCAGAGCTTACGTCGATCCGATCGCCTCCGTAATTGCCGTTTTAATTATTACTTATTTAACGTTAATCATCGGTGAATTAGTGCCTAAGCGCATGGCGTTAAATAGTCCCGAACCGATCGCATCAATTGTGGCTATACCGATGCGATTTTTGGCGATCGTTACTGCGCCTTTTGTTTCTTTTTTGGGTGCTTCCACTCAGTTAGTATTACGAATATTAGGAATTAGACCTTCTGTAGAACCCGAAGTCACAGAAGAAGAAATTAAAGTATTAATTGAGCAAGGTACAGAAGCCGGAACTTTTGAAGAAGCCGAACAAGATATGGTAGGAAGAGTGTTCCGCTTAGGCGATCGACCAGTCAGCGCATTAATGACACCTCGACCAGAAATAGTTTGGTTAAACATCGAAGATTCCACAGAAGTAAATCGACAAAAAATTACTAACAGCCAACATTCCCGCTTTCCTGTTTGCCAACGAGAATTAGATAATGTCCTTGGCGTATTATCAGTCACCGATATTCTTTCTCGTTGTTTAGAATCCCAACCATTAGATTTATCTGCATCTTTGCGCCGACCTTTGTTTGTTCCAGAAAGCACTAGAGGGTTAAAAACTCTAGAAATGTTTAAACAAACAGGGACTCATATTGTATTTGTAGTTGATGAATACGGAGTAATTCAAGGTTTAGTTACTCTCAATGATATTTTAGTAGAAATTGTCGGAGAAATTCCCTCAGTTTACGATACTGACGAACCCTCAGCCGTGCAACGGGATGATGGCTCTTGGTTAATTGATGGAATGTTTTCTGTAGATGAATTTTTAGAAATGTTTGAAATTGAAGAATTGACTCGCGAACAAAGAGGCAGTTACAATACAATGGGTGGTTTAGTAATGGCGCATTTAGGCAAAATCCCCATCGCTACCGATAAATTTGAGTGGAAAGATTTTTGTTTTGAAGTAGTAGATATGGACGGCAACCGAGTTGATAAAATCTTAGTCATGCCGTTAGCAAAACACTCTCAAGATTCAACAGAAATAAAAAATAATAATGGATAATTAACTTTTAAAACTGTAGAGTGCGTTAACGCAGCGTAACGCACTCTACAATAGTAAATAAATGAGCGGTTTCACCTACTATCTGTATGTTTTTTTTCGGCATTGAAAATGAAGTTGCTTTCCTCAACCATGAAGGAAAGTTTGCTGATTTCTCTTGTACAAATTATCTTTAACACAGCAAGCCCGAATTAAGGGTAGGGGCGAAGCATTCGGGCAACAATATTATGGCTCAAACCCTAGATTTCTGCTCCGTTTGCTTCGCCTCTAGAGTGTTGATAAATTTATTATCTTCGCAGGGCTTTTAGTGCCAAATTGGGGAATAAATGACTGGCAGCAGCAAATTGAACCCAGGCAGTTGCTAAGGTTTCTAAGGAACGGGCAACTATCAAATTACCTGCATCTACAGCTTCATAACCACAAACTTCAATTAATTCTGCTACTACTTTTTTTGCTTCTGCATCATCTCCACAATAAAAAATACTAGGTCGATCGCTACCAAATTGCCGAGAATCGGAAGCGAGAATTTCTGCAAATGTCATGTTAAATGCTTCTACAACTTTGGCTTTGGGTGCAGCTTTTTGAATGGTTTCGCCAACGGAAAATTTTAAGTCGGTGGCGATTCCGATCGTTTCACCTGTAAAATCAGGACGCAACCCACTAACACAAGTAATGACAATTTTGCCATCAAGAGAACCTGCTTTGACCAACACTTCTTCTATTGCCGGAACCCACACTGCAAGCATTACAACATCACTTTGAGATACGGCTTCGGCGGGTGTTCCAACAGTAGCATTTCCTCCTACTGAAGCTGCTAATTGATGTAGCTTATTCTCATCTCTGGAATAAGAAAAAACCACTTGATATCCAGCTTTTGCCCAGATTTTACCCAGACTTCCACCCATATTTCCCGAACCTACAATTCCAATTTTCATACAGTATGTCCCTTATTTTAGTTCCTCTTGAAACTGGAGTTTAAGAATTTTAATCTCATTGAAGCAGACAATTGAGTATATAGAGCAACATTTAGGTGAGGAAATTTCCTTGGAAGCGATCGCTAAACATTGATAGTTAATTTCTAATTATAGCGTTTCTCGATCTGATAAGGTACGGTTCTAAGAACTAAATTGCTGATTAATCAAGGGTGATTTAGAATCTTTGTTCACAGATGAAATAAAAGCTCTTAATTAATAGCTTTCAAGCGCAACAACATACCAATTTCTAAAATTGCCTTGACCAATTTTTAGGCCAACGTTCAACAATAACTTTTGTTTGGGTGAAAAATTCTACAGCGTCTCTTCCTTGTCCGTGTAAGTCGCCGAAGAAACTCGCTTTCCAACCGCTAAAAGGAAAGAATGCCATTGGCGCAGCTACGCCAATATTAATGCCAATATTACCAGCTTCGGCTTCATAGCGGAATTTTCGAGCAGCGGCACCATTTGTGGTGAATAAACAAGCCATGTTTCCCCAGTCGCCGCTGTTGACAAATGCGATCGCATCCTCAATAGTATCTAAATGAATTAAACCTAACACCGGGCCAAAAATTTCTGTACGAGCAATTTCTCCTTGAGGATTAATGTTTTGCAGAATTGTCGGTTTAATAAAGTTACCTTTTTCATAACCGGAAATTTGCGGGTTTCTGCCATCAACTAATAAATTTCCCCCTTCATTAATACCCACTTGAATTAAATTTTCAATTCTTTGTTTGCTCTCAGGAGAAATTACTGGCCCCATTTCCACGTTCGGCTCTAAACCGTATCCTACCACGCGCTTAGATGCAGCGTTTGCGATCGCCTCTGTGAAACTATCTTTTGCTTCTCCAACTGTCACCGCCAAAGATGCCGCTAAACAACGTTGTCCCGCACAACCAAAAGCACTATCAGCCGCAATTTTTACCGTTGTTTCTATATCTGCATCCGGTAAAACTATAATTGGATTTTTCGCCCCGCCTTGGCATTGAACGCGCTTCCCATTAGCAGCGGCGCGACTATAAATATACTTGGCAACTGGTGTAGAACCAACAAAACTAATTGCCCGAATTGTAGGATGATCTAAAATAGCATCTACCGCTTCTTTAGCACCGTTAACTAAATTTACTACTCCTTTTGGCAGTTTAGTTTGCTCTAACAATTGGAAAATTTTTTCCATTGTCAAAGGTACTTTTTCCGAAGGTTTCACAATTACCGTATTTCCACAGGCAATGGAATATGGTAAAAACCAAAAAGGAATCATTCCCGGAAAGTTAAAAGGGCAAATTATCGCCGTGACTCCCACAGGTTGCCGAATCATAAATTCGTCTATTCCCCGCGCCACATCTTCTAAGTTGTATCCCTGCATTAACATAGGAATACCACAGGCGACTTCCACATTTTCGATCGCCCTTCGCAGTTCACCTTTAGCTTCAGTTAATGTTTTACCACACTCAATAGTTATGGTTTCTGCTAAATCTGTGAAACTTGCTTCTAAGAGGTTTTTTAATGTAAATAAATACTGCACTCGTTCAGTTGGCGGAGTTTGTCGCCACACTTTTCCCGCAGTTGCTGCGGCTGCAACTGCTGCGTTTACCTCACTTGCGGGTGACAAAGGTACAGTACCTAATATTTCCGTTGTGGCAGGATTAACTACTTGTAAGTAGTTGCTGGCACTCGATCCCTGCCATTCCCCATTAATATAGTTTTTGAGAGGCTGATTTACTGTCACGGTTAACCTTTAGCTCTTACTGGCAAAATTATACTTAGTTGCTTCACACCTTTTGGTAACTAAATGTTTTATTTGACTACTTACGTACCTAACTTATGTTAAAAAGGAATCATAGCATCATTTTTTCTACAACGGCATTTATTTCTTCATAATTTCTTAAAAATGGATCTTACAGAGTTCGTTTCCTCAGAATTAATTGGTTTAACAAATTGTGAGCTACAGGCTATCCATACCCCTGGTTACATCCAGCCTCATGGCGTACTGTTAACTCTTCAAGAACCGGATTTAATTATTCTGCAAGCTAGTCAGAACACAGCAGAATTTTTGGGTATCCCGGCAGAATCACTAATTAATCATAGTTTAGGTCAGTTCCTAAATCAAGCTCAACTGAATCAATTACAGGAATATATAGCCACAGGAAATATAGATATATATAATCCACTGAATCTCTCCATCAAAACTGTTGACTCTCACAAAGAGGTTGAATGTATAATTCATCGCTACGAGGGAGTGTTAATTTTGGAAATGGAGCAATATTTAGATAAAAAAAATTTTTCTACAATCAGCTTTTATCACTTAGCTAAAGCAGCAATTATGAATATTAAAAATGCTAATGACTTTCAGCAAATGACTGAATTATTAGCACAGGAAGTAAGAAAAATTACTGGTTATGACCGAGTAATGATTTATCAATTTGAGCCAGATGAAAGTGGTATAGTAATTGCTGAAAATAAACGAGAAGGATTAGAACCTTTTTTAGGTTTACATTATCCGGCAACTGATATTCCTGAACAAGCACGACAGTTATATTATAAAAACTGGCTAAGATTAATTGTTGATGTAAACTATCAGCCAGTACCAATTATCCCCAAAGATAATCCTGTTACAAATACTCCTCTAAATTTAAGTTTATCAGTTTTAAGAAGTGTATCTCCTATTCACATAGAATACTTGCAAAACATGGGAGTTTCAGCATCTTTATGTACTTCGTTAATTACAGATAGAAAGCTTTGGGGGCTAATAGTCTGTCATCATTGTTCGCCCCGATATGTAAATTATGAGATTCGTAAAGTATGTGAATTACTTGGGCAAGTAATGTCCCTAGAAATTGTCAATAAACAACAACAAGAATTTGAAAAATACAGCAAGAAAATCAAAGTTATTCAGGAGGAGCTAAAAATTATTTTGTTAGCTAAAAATGTCAATACTCAGATTTTTAGGGAAAAACAAAATAGTTTATTAGAACTAGTCAATGCTCAAGGTGCGATTATCTGTTTTGGTGGAAATTTAACTTTAGTTGGTAAAACCCCAGCCAGAGAACAAAGCCAAGGTATAATTAATTGGTTACAACATTACAGCCAAAAAGAAGTATTTCATACAAACTGCCTTTCCCAAGTTTATCCCGCAGCGAAGCAAATCAAAGAATCAACCAGCGGTTTACTAGCAATTTCTATTTTTGTTGATGATATTACTTACCAAATAATTTGGTTAAGACCAGAAGTAATTCAAACAGTAAACTGGGGAGGAAATCCGAATGAACCTCTCATAATTAAAGATGATAGAAAAGATGATGGAATTATACATCTTTCGCCCCGTAATTCTTTTGAACTGTGGAAAGAGACAGTTAGAGAAAAATCTTTGCCTTGGAAACAAATTGAGATTGATGCAGCCGCCGAATTAAGAAATACTTTAATGTTTGCAATTTTAAAATTTTACCAATCAGCACTACAACAAGCAGCAGTTGAAGCCGAAGCAGCTAACCGTGCCAAAAGCCAATTTTTAGCTAAAATGAGTCATGAACTGCGAACTCCTCTGAATGCAATTTTAGGTTTTACTCAAGTTTTAGCTCAGCATTCTTTAAATGAAGAACAGCAAGAATATTTAGGAATTATTGGGCGCAGTGGCGAGCATTTACTTTCCTTAATTAATGATGTTTTAGAGGTTTCTAAAATTGAAGCTGGGTTGATAACTTTCAATGAAAATTCTTTTAATTTATATCATCTGCTAGATGGTTTAGAAGAAATGTTACAGCTAAAAGCTAAATCAAAAAATTTACAGTTATTATTCGATCGGGAACTTGACCTACCTCAATATGTGAAAACCGATGAAAGTAAATTACGGCAAGTATTGATTAATTTGCTGGCTAATGCTATTAAATTTACCCAAAAAGGTACAGTAAAGTTGCGAGTAAAAGTTATTGAAAGTTCGCGTCATTTTGATGTAGAAAAATCGACAATTAAATGTAAACTTTTGTTTGAAGTAGAAGATACTGGCCCTGGTATCGATCCAGAGGAAGTTAACTATTTGTTTGAACCATTTTTTCAAAGTGAAACTGGGCGAAAGTCAATGGAAGGTACAGGTTTAGGCTTACCCATTAGTCGCCAATTTGTTCAATTAATGGGTGGAGATATTAATATTAACAGTCAATTAGGTAAAGGTACTACGGTAAAATTTGATATTAATGTTAATATTGGGATTATTAGCGATCGCCAACGAGAAAATAATGTAGGCAACGTTATAGCCTTAGCGCCAGACCAACCAATTTATCGTCTATTAGTAGTAGAAGATAACCAAGAAAACCGCCAACTTTTACACAAGGTATTAACATCAGTTGGCTTTGAAGTTTGTGTTGTCAATAATGGCAAAGAAGCAATTGATTTATTTACCAGTTGGCAACCGCATTTAATTTGGATGGATGTGCGAATGCCTGTAATGGATGGGTTAGAAGCAACCGAAAAAATTAAACAACTATCTCAAAAATTACCCAGCTATAACCCAATAATTATTGCTCTAACTGCTAATGCTTTTAGTGAAGATCGCGATCGCATTTTAAACGCTGGTTGTGATGATTTCGTCAGTAAACCTTTCCGCATCCCAGAAATTCTTGCCAAAATTAGCGAACACTTAGGAGTACGTTATTTATACGAACAAACAATTCCTACTCAAGAGATTCACAAAAGCCAAACTTCAGTGAAAACAGCCGAAAAACTAACAATGGCTGACCTCTCTATCATGTCTGCTGAATGGTTAGCGCAATTAAATCACGCCGCTATTTGTGCCGATGACGAAGAAATTTTGAAATTAATTGCCAAAATTCCTCCAGACAAAGCAGAATTAACAGAAAAATTAACAGAATTGGTAAATAACTTTCAATTTGAAGAAATTACCAATTTAAGCAGAGAATGATTTTTTATATTCCATTCCGGGGATAATTATTAGCGAAGTGAAGGTTAAGGCAGCTTTTCTTAGTTTTTACTTTCTGCCTTTTGCCTTGGTGCCTTCGCTGATTAGCGATCGGTTTCGCTGCTTTCTGTTGCTGCTTGCAAATATCTTTCAAAACCCATTCTTTGTTCGGCATTCCGCAGGAAGTAGCCATTCATCATTGCGGAAGCTAACAAGCGTCCCAGGTTTTCTTTTGAGGTAGTAATCATTACGCCAAAGTGTTCTGGTGGTAAAGTTCCCAACATCCCCATTAAGTTAGCTTCCATTACCTTAGCTGCTTCCAAGGAGGGTTTGGAAAGTTCGCTGATAATCTCCGGTTGCAGAGATCTGACATATTGCCACAACAGGTTGTTACCTTCGGAGTTGTCAAAGAAGTCGGGGTTTTTGTTTGACAGATCGTTCATAGTAGTGTCCTGTCCTTTCATGTTTCTTAATTTAAAGTTAACAAACTACAAAACTTCTTTTCCAGTGAGTACAACCGAACTATATGTACGGCTTGTTCTACTCCCTAAAATGCTCATAACTCTTGCTGTAAAAGAGTTATACGAGCAATCTGAATCAAATTACCGAAAATTTCGGATTTTATCCCCGTTGTAGGGGTAATTCATGAATTACCCCTACTTGGTTACGGATTTTTTTCTTTCGCCGCTGATTTACTAAGTTGAGCGAAATATATCCCTAATAAAACTACCGCAAAAGCGAGCCAACTAGAAACACTTAATCTTTCGGAAAAAATCAGCCAAGCTTGCAGGGAAGTGAGTACTGGATCTAGGAGAAAGGCGATCGCCACAAATCCCGAAGACAGCATATTTTGACTATAAACAATTAACCCCTGACCAATAATTTGACAAACCAATGCTAACCCAATCACAAATAACCATCCTTTCCAAGAATAGGGAAAAATTCGCTCTTGAGTTAAACACAGGATTGGGATAGTTGCTAAGGTGGCGATCGCTGAACCCCATAATAAAATTTTATTAGCCGAAAATTTAGTTCTCAGTCTTTCTACAATCAGCAAATATCCAGCCACTAAAACCGCTGAAACTACAGCAGCTAAGTCTCCTTGAACTTTGCCTGTGGCAAATTGTAAATCCTCTAATTCGATCGCAAAAACTCCACTTAAGGCAATCAACATACCAAAAATAAATTTGTTGTCAAAATGTTGACCAAATAATAGCCAAGCTAACAAACAAGTAAACAGTGGAGTCAGATTATGCAATACTGTTGAGATTGCTACACTGGTTTGGGTGATTGACCAAGCCCAAAATATTTGAGACGCAGCAAAAAAAGTTCCATACCCCACAAATAACCAGATATATTTAGTAAAGTTGTCACTATTTTTGGGCGCAGGTTCTTCTTGTGGATCTGTTGCGTATCGCCGATGAATCCCTTGGATTCCATTGATTAATCCTAAGCTAACAGTACTGATCCATAAACGATTAAATATGGTTGCATAAGGATTCAGTTCGGATTCGCTTAACTTAATAAAAATTGCCGCAAAAGATATGCCGATTATACCGACAAATAAGGAGACAAGGGCTAACCAATTAGGCGATTCGTTAGTTTCAGCCTGTTGTCTCGTTAATTCTAGTTTGATTGCTTTACTTGTCATTTTTATTGATTCTATTTAGTAACGCTAGATACAATTCTTCGGACGATCGCCAAATTAAAAAATCTTTTGAGGCGATCGAAATAACACTTCCAGCTTAAATTTTTCCACCCTGTTCCTTTAATGGGAACCATACAGTATTATAAGCAACAAATTTTCTCTAAAATTTATAGTAACAGTAATGCTTACCTTTCTTACCTTTCTTACTTACTGATTTTTCTTAGTGTTATAATTTTTTATACATACAAGGTAAAAATACTTAACCGAGCAGTATTGTTTTCCATCTTAGTTAACTTTGTAGCGAGACATAACTTGCCTTTAGTCTAGTAAATTGTATATTAAATTAATTAAATATATAAAAATTTACGTGAAATTACTGATATATTTATATTTCTCTATTTTAATTGACTTAGTTGATGCAATTACCTCTGGAAAGGGCATTCTATAAGTAGATACTTACGTCCCTGTAGGATTAGACTAATGTCAGCTTCAATTATTCTCGTAGATCCCCTGTTAGCGCAAACCCCTGCCAAGAAACCAAATCCCACCGATTCATCATTTGACATTTGGATGGGAGTCTCTGGAGGGTTAGCTGTAGTGCTACTAGCTTTGGGTATATATTCCAAGCTTCAGATAGATAAATTGAATAAAAAGATTAGATTTGAAGACTTCCGCATCAAAGAACTGGACAAAAAATTAAAGTTAGCTCTGGAAACGATTCGCAAGATGGAAACTAATCCAGACTTGGTTTATTCCAGGGAGTTCAACCTAGATTATTTGCGGATGCGGATGGCAGAAGAGGTGTTTCACTTTGCGATCGTCAATCAAATCAAGGTAAAAGTCAAGGAAAAAATTGCCGTTGCTCTCCGTCCCAACCAAGCTCAACAAACAGCTGTAGGGATTGCTAGTGCTTCTGGAAGACAAGTTGATGAAATTTTTGATGTTGAGTATGTACCAGTAGAAGGAGTAAAAGTTAAAAAGGCTGTGTTGTTCCGAATTCAAATTCGGTTGATGAAATTACCCACCCAAGCTACTTCTGCCACCATCAATCAAATTATTGATTGTATTGAAACTTTCTTGAGTCCCAGCGAAGACCAAGATAATTGGCAACCGACAATTCAAGGTCGAATTGTCCACATGGAATGGGATCAAAAAGCGAAACCTACACCGTTGTTAGTTTTAGAGCAATCTAATGATGGTGTTAACGTTAGTTTTGCGACTCGCCGAGATGCGCCTAAAGCCGCAGGTGGAGCAGCGCCAACCCCGCCGCCGCCGCCAATGAGACGACCCCCAACACCTCTAGCAGGAGACAAAACCAAAGCACCAAATAACGACGCAGCTAAACCAGGTGGTCAATCCGGTACGAAACCAACTAATAAAGCAAAGAAATAATCAGATTAATTTCTCTGAAAAAGTGATTACTGAGGTGTTTATCAGATAATAGTAATTCAGGGTGATATTACCAAATTTTCGTTTCTAATCAATCTTTACTTATGTGTGTTTTCTCGATCGGGAGGTAGTATTTACCGAACATGAATTAGATTAAAACTAAGAAATATCTTCCTTAGTTGCAGAAATAACTAAATATGGCTCGCCTCCTAAAGCTGTTTTGTCCTTTATTTACAGTTGTTTCCAGTCATAAAAGCTATTTATTGTCTGAGTTATACCGCCGATTTTATTTAGCTTTGTGCCTGAAGATAGATGGCAAAAGGGTAAAACAGAAAAAAAATCAGTTAAATCTAATACATTTTTTGGCTGTTAGAGATAGGGATTTCCCTACTTAGGTGATTGGCGAAGAAGTGATTTGAAAATATAGAATTCAAGTTAAATTCTCACAAAAGCATAGTGCTTAACGCTAACCCTAATTTTAATGCAAGTGAGTCGCTCGATCGCACTCCGAAGTCAAAAAAAGCAGGCGCTTCTAACTGAAAATTTTCGATTTTAGGAGGTTTATTATGCGGATTGCTCAAGTTGCGCCACTCTGGGAAAGAGTGCCACCACCAGCATACGGGGGAATTGAATTAGTTGTCAGTCTTTTAACTGATGAGCTAGTTCGACGGGGACATGAGGTAACGCTATTTGCATCAGGGGATTCTGTTAGCTTGGCTAAGCTTGAATCAGTGCATCCTTGTGCAATTAGACTCGATCCGAGCGTGAAAGAGTACGGTGTTTATGAAATGCTGCAACTCAGTCATGTGTATGAACGGGCTTCAGAATTTGATATCATTCATTCGCATACGGGTCATGCGGCATTGCCTTACGCCAAATTGGTGAAAACTTCCACCGTTCATACTTTGCATGGAATTTTTACTCCTGATCACGAAAAAATCTTTAGCTATGCTAAGGAACAACCTTACATCAGTATTTCCCATACGCAAAAGGAACCTAGATTAGGGTTAAATTATGTAGCAACGGTTTACAACGGAATTGATGTTGATAGTCATAAGTTTTATCCCCAACCTGATGAACCACCATATTTAGCTTTTTTAGGTCGGATGTCGCCGGAAAAAGGGCCGCATCATGCGATCGCAATTGCTAAAGCTGTGGGTTTACCATTAAAAATGGCGGGTAAAGTTGATGTGGTTGATAAGGAATTTTTTGCTACAGAAGTAGAACCATACATTGACGGCGAACAAATTCAGTATTCAGGAGAAGCGAATCATTATCAAAAAAATGAATTAATGGGAAGGGCAATTGCTACTTTATTCCCTATTACTTGGCGAGAACCTTTTGGTTTAGTGATGGTTGAATCGATGGCAGCTGGTACCCCAGTAATTGCGATAAATTTAGGTTCAACTTCCGAAGTAATTGCTGATGGCAAGACAGGTTTCTTGTGTAAAGATGTGACAGAATGTATTAACGCTGTGAAGAAGATTGAACAGATCGATCGCCAAGCTTGCCGGGAACACATTGCCAACAATTTCAGCGTCAAACAAATGACTGATGGTTACGAGGCAGTTTATCAACAAATTTTAGCGGGAAAATTTGAACGCAGCAACGGACATTTACACACACGAGTTTTAAGCAATCAGAATTTGTAGGAATTGATTTTGCGAGGTTTTGTTCCGAATTAATAGCACCAAAAATTTAGCGCTTTTAGCTACATTAAGTAAATTTGACAGGGTAAACTTGCACTAATTTTTTGCAAACAAAAACAAAGTCATTCGTCAATAATGATTCTTTAATTGAGTTGGTTAGTGATAAACTAAGAATCACTATTGACCAATGACTAACCATTAAAAGAGGTGAAGTCATGAATACAATTTCCTTACAGTCCTCTACAAAGAATTCTCAAGGAAAATCTTCCTTACCTCCAAAAACACATTTTGCCGCTACAAAAATCGAAGTTCCTTCTCGACAAGCGATCGCTTTAATTTCCGATCATGGCGATCCTGCTGCGGAAATTGGTAAGGAAGAAGCAGGCGGTCAAAATGTTTATGTGCGTCAAGTGGGTGAAGCTTTAGCCAAATTAGGTTGGCAAGTCGATATGTTCACTCGCAAAGTACACCCGGAAGATGCAACCATTGTGCAACATTCGCCTCATTGTCGCACAATTCGCTTAGTAGCGGGGCCACAGGAGTTTATTGGGCGCGATCGCTTACTGGAATATATGCCAGAATTTGTGTCAGCATTCCAAAAATTCCAAGTTAAAGAAGGCACAAATTATCCCTTAGTTCATACTAATTATTGGCTTTCCGCTTGGGTAGGTTTGCGTTTACAAGAACGCAGCAACATTCAATTAATTCACACCTATCATTCCCTTGGTGCAGTTAAGTATCAAGCTACAGGGAAAAAACCCCCAATTGCTGAAACTAGATTAGCAGTTGAAAAACAAATTTTAGAACGGGCAAACTGTGTTGTTGCTACCAGTCCTCAAGAGGAAGAAATTCTCCGTTCCTTAGTTTCTCAAGAAGGTAATATTGAAGTTATTCCTTGTGGTACAGACATTGAAAACTTCCGTATTACAATGCCAAAAGCAGACGCAAGGACAAAACTAGGTTTCGATCCTTACGCACAAATTGTTTTATATGTGGGACGTTTCGATCGACGCAAGGGAATTGAAACTTTAGTGCGTGCTTGTGCTCAACTAAAAGCTAAAATTGAAACTCAAGAAGCAGAAGATTTGCATCCTTACGCTAACCTAAAATTAGTCATTGTCGGGGGTAGCGAACCTGGTCAAGCCGACGGTTTAGAAAGAGCCAGAATTGAGGGTATTGTGCAAGAATTAGGATTAGCAAACAATACCATTTTTACTGGGCGAATTGGTCACGATCTCTTACCTTTGTATTACATTGCTGCTGATGTTTGTGTAATTCCCAGTCATTACGAACCTTTTGGTTTAGTAGCAATTGAAGCGATGGCTTGCGGTACGCCTGTGGTAGCTTCTGATGTAGGCGGTTTGCGGTTTACAGTGATGCCTGAAGAAACGGGTTTGTTAGTTCCACCACAAAATGTTGAGGCTTTTGCTGGGGCGATCGATCGCATTTTAGCCGATGAAATTTGGGCGCAAAAACTCCGCAAACAAGCATCAATCAGAGTTCAACAAAACTTTAGTTGGACGGGTGTTGCTATTCAACTCAGCGACCTCTATCGTCGTTTATTAGCGCAATCTTTGATTCACCCAGCTTTCTATCATCCTCAGTTACCAATTCAAGCTGTTGATAAGAGTTTGGTAAAAGCCTCTTAATTGGTAGTTGGTAGTTGAGATAAGAACACCTTGAGGCAGAGCCTCTGTTTCTCGACCTTGAGGCAGAGCCTCTGTTTCTCGTTCCCAGGTTGAACCTGGGAACGAGATCGCTGGAGGTTCCACCTCCTTACTCTGCAAATACTCTACCCACTACCAAAAAACCTAAACAAAATCAAACAAAACTGTTGTCATGTAACGTTCTGCCCATTCATTACCAAAAGCTTTTTCTAAAACTCTGCGGGTTTTATCGTTTTTTTGTTGTTTTGTGCAGTAATAACGTTGACCTTTTAAAATTTCTTCACGGCGTTGTTCGTCAACAGGTTGGGCAATTTTTGCTTGCTGACAGTGAATAGTTAAAAAGTCGCGAACTCTAGTTAAAAACTGCGTTTCTTCTTCTGCATTTCCTGGACGAATAAATAAACAAAATTCCGAGAAAATATCGCCCCATTCTGGTAAATCTCGCGGTTGGGAAAAGTCGATCGCAGGCAACCCAGAAAGAGCATTTTTGTAGTTTTCTGGTAAAGTTAGATCGGGGTTAGTTGAAGAAAGATCGACGATCGCCGCACTAATATTTCCTCTACCGCCAACTAAGTCTGTCCCAAACATCGGTAAAGCATATTCGGGGCGGGGAAACATTACGCAATGTAAAATATCTAAAGAAGTGCCGACTTTCGCCAATTCTAAGTGCATTTTGCGAAATTGCGGACTTTGGTAGCAATGGTTTTCGATCGTCAACTTTTCCCCCTCCAGTCGCCCTTCCACATATCCCAAATCTTCTGGGAGGTGATACGGTTCTAATTGTAAGTATTGTTCCCAAGTAGACTCAATACAATCAGCAAGTTGGCGAATTAAAGAGTGTTGTTGTTCCCGTAGGGAAGATTTTACATTTTGTAACATTATCTGGTTAATAAAAAGTGCAATATTTTAGCCTTATATAAGAATAGAATGAAAAGAAACAATAAGGAAAAAATTTAGTTCGTTGTGACGATTTCAGTTGTGAGGACTTTAGTCCTCACAACAAACCTAAGAACTTTTCTCCGAATTTACAGAAGTTTGATTTGCTAAAGAAGGCGGTTTACTGCCTGTATTGCGAACATTTATTACCTTATTCAACATATCAAACCAAAAAGAAGATCCCATTGAAATCGCTACAGATGTAACAAACCATCCTACTAAAAATAAGATTCCAACTAACCATTTTCCTGAATTTATAATCATGACTAAAATGGCAGTGGGAACAAAGTAAATTGGCGATTTTCTACTCTTCTCGCGAGCTTTTTTATATCTTTCCTGAGCTTGTTCGTAAATTCTAGTGGGATTATCTTTTTTTCTCTCATTAGCAACTGCATTGTAAATTACATCAAAATTTAGAGGTCTATCTTTTTTGCTAGTTTTAATGCACTTATCAAATAGTTTTTCCCAATCATCATCACGAGCATTTCTCGGTAATTCACAATTCAATTGTTTACCTAAAATTCTTGGACTCCAACCGATCGGCAATTTAAGTTGTTCATCTAAAATTTGAGAAACTATTTTACTACGATCGCGCAGGCGATCCTCCGAAAGCGAAGAAGATTGTTGATTTTCATCGGCAATAAATCTCTCTGCTCCCTGTGCTACTGCTTGTCGTAGTTCTCGATCGTATGCCAGCTGATTTGCAATGTAAATCGAGTTAGAATTTGTGAGAATGGCTAATCCAAAACCAATTAATAAACTAACTCCTTTAGCATTGCGCTTATAAACTCCTGATGTGCGAGCCATCGATCGATCGAACCAAATTTCTATCTCTTCCCGTAGCTGAATTACTTCGTTTCCAGTGCGATCGATCTTCGTTTTTGCTCGTCTAACTAGCGTAGCAACACTCTGTTTTACAGAGCTAGGAATAAAAGGTAAGTCAATATCTGCATTATCATTAACTAAAACTCGGTAGTTTTGCCGAAAACACTGTCCTAATCTTATCAACTCCCAGTTAAGGTTATCTGGATTTTTGTTCAGTTGTCCAATTTCATTTTTAAATTCCGATGTATATTGATTAATCAAATTTTCTTCACTATTCTCAATCTTAGAAGCTGTTGCAAAAAATGTACTCGCTAAATTTTCTAGATTTCCTTCCTGATTTAAATTCTTGGAATTACGGTCTTGATTAACTAATAAAATTAACCCAAGAGTAGTAATAATAATTAGAACCAAAACTATTCCTCCTTCAGGTGTAATAAAGAAATTTACCCAAAGAAAAACAGCATTCCAAGCAACTATTAAAAAGCCTAGCAAAATCCCAAACGAAAATATATCTTTCCGTCTCAACTTTAACAGCTTGAAACTCATCATTTTCCGAGCTTCTTCACCAAACCCTTGCTTAAAAGCTTCTAATTTATCTTGTTCCGGTGAATTGTTTTGAATTTTAGTTTGGATAATGTTTACTACTTCTCGATCCATACTAGACAAAGGCATACTTAATTTAAAACCAGAGTCAATTGAATCATTAGCCCAAAATTTCGCATAATCTGGCGATTCTAAGATACTGTCTTTTGTCAAAAAGTCGGTTTCTAAAGGATTAATAATTATCCGAGTACTGGCATCGAACAGTAGCAGAAAATTTTGCAGTTCGTCAACAACGTTCTGATATCTTTGTCGATAATATGTTTGAAGTTGCTCTTTATAAGCTTGGTAAGTTCTACTATTTAAATTGATTAAATCTGCAATTTCTTCCAATGTAGGCTTTAAACCACCATTTGCGATCGCCAGTTCATTCTGCACTCCAAATAAATCTAGCTTCCACATAGCTAGTTCTTTCTTTGGCTTTTCATCTGGTAATTGAGTGATAAAGCGATCGATTCTTAGGGATATTTTATCTACTGCTGTAATTAGGGTAAGCTCGCGATTAGTAAACTGCTTATAAATTCTGTATAAATCAACTTGCAGCAATTTATAATATTCATTTTTAGCAGATTTTTTGTTTAACTCCGCTTCCAACTCTTGCAAGTTTAGAATTTCTTCATTACCATCAATAATATTGCCAATATTTTCAATAATTGAATTTCTAAAGCGATCAAACTTTGCTTCAACTAACGGCTCAACTAATTTAGCAATTCCTAGTCTGTCAATCAAAACAGTGGCAAAAGTTTCTCCGGGAATATACGAAGGCGCACTAACTTTATTCCCAAAAACTCCCTCTCTACCAGTTATTCCTTGATAAACCCACGAGACAAACCAAGTAACTTTCCGAAACATTATAGCAAATAATCCTCTTGCCTCTTGATTTATATCGTTAAGCAGAGGATGATTATACAAATCTTTTGTCAGTCTTTTAGCTGCCTCTATATTTCGATCGGCGATCGTATCACCTGCAAGCAAATTAATAATTGATTGTTTTAAGTGTTGCGCTCGCCATTGCAACACTGTAGCAATTAACTCTTGAATTTCTGAAGCCAGCAAGCTAAGAATTAGGTAAATAAAAATTAACCCGATTACAACATCAACAATAGCTGGAATATTCATAGTATTTAGAGTAATTTTAATCAGCTAATCAAGAGTTATGCCAAAACCGAACTAAATATACCTTACTCATATACTATTTGGAATAAAGTGTAATCAAATTTAACTATAAAGAATTGTGTACCTTTTCCTTTCTTACCTTCACTGAAATTTGACATCAATAGTTTTTTGCCGGAAAGAGAAGGACTGAAGTCCTCACAACAAACTTGCGCTTACATCTGCGTTCATCTGCGTTTATCTGCTTTCATCTGCGTTCTAAAAAATTCCTAACGCACCTAATCAGATAAACTATTAATTAATCTACTTCCCTGGAGGTGCAAATGTTTGGATTAGGATTACCAGAAATCGGCATTATTGCTGTAGTTGCTTTACTAATTTTTGGCCCGAAAAAGATCCCCGAAATGGGCAGTGCTTTGGGTAAAACTTTAAGGGGTTTCAAAACTGAATTGAACAAAACTCAGGAGGAAGCAGAGGAGCAGGAGACAGGAGGACAAGGGGACAAGGGGACAAGGGGACAAGGGGAGAATTAAAATTTTACCTGTTCCCTGTTCCCCGTTCCCTAATTCCCTACTGAGGAAGTAACTGCATTGTTAGATTCTACCGTTGCGGGTTGTTGTACTGGGTCAGGGATGGGATTACGAGCTTCAATTAAGCTGACAGCACGACTTACACTTTCGGGTAAAATTACTACCAAACTGTTGACAGTGGCACTATCTAAAGCGGCATTAATTGCTTTTGTTTCATCAAGAATTGTTTCGTAATTGAAATCTGGTTTAGCTTGCTTGATGCCTTCAATAATTAACCTGGCACCATCGCCTCTTTGCCGACCTCTGTTGTCATCATCTTCTTTGACGACGATCCGATCGAACATTTCTGCCGCTAACTTCCCAATTTGGACAAAATCTTCATCCCGTCGATCGCCCGGGCCACCCACTACCCCAATTCTTTCACCGGGCCAACTGCGAACGAAAGCGCTTAAAGCTTGGTAGCTGTGCGGGTTGTGGGCATAATCAATTAAAGCATGATATTTGCCCAAGTTAAACAAATTCATTCTACCGGGAGTTTGATTGCTGGAAGCGCGGAAGGTCTTGATTGCCGATCGAATCACGTCAACATCCACACCCTGAACAAAAGCAGCCAAACTAGCGGCTAAAGTGTTAGCAATCATAAACGGTGCTTTTCCTGCCATTGTCAAGGGAACATTAATCGCCTGTTCGATCCGAATCGTCCAATCTCCCTTCAAAATCGAAATATAGCCGTTTTCATAAACTGCGGCAATTCCCCCAGAGCGAGTATGTTCTTTAATTAACTGGGATTCAGGCTTCATCGAGAAATAAGCTACCTGTGCCTTTGTCCGTTGCGCCATTGCGGAAACTAACGGATCGTCAGCATTCAGCACTGCATAGCCATTGGGGTGAATCGCTTCCGCTACTACACTTTTAACGTGAGCTAATTTTTCTACGGTGTCAATATCAGCAATACCCAAGTGATCGGCAGCGACATTGAGGATAACGCCCACATCTGAGGCATCAAATCCCAATCCCGATCGCAAAATCCCACCCCTAGCAGCTTCCAACACCGCTACTTCTACCGTCGGGTCTTGTAAAATCAATTGAGCACTTTGGGGGCCAGTATTATCACCTTTTTCCACCAAAAATTCCCCGATGTAAGTGCCATCAGTCGTCGTGTAACCTACCACCACACCTGTTTGGCGGTAAATATGAGCTAACAAGCGAGTAGTTGTAGTTTTGCCGTTCGTGCCTGTGACAGCCAAAATGGGAATCCGGGAAGGTGTGCCGGGGGGGTATAGCATATCGATTACCGCGCCACCGACATTTCGCGCAATTCCCCGGCTAGGCGAAGCGTGCATTCTAAATCCGGGTGCGGCATTCACTTCCACAATTACCCCATCCATTTCTTTCAATGGACGAGTGATATCAGATGTAACGACATCGATTCCGGCAATATCCAAGCCGATAATTTTTGCTACTCTTTGGGCAATCCAAACGTTTTCTTTGTGAATTTCGTCAGTTCGATCGACCGCAATTCCCCCTGTACTCAGGTTAGCGGTTGCCCGGAGATAACAAATCCGCTCTTTTGGCAATACTGTTTCCAAGGTGTAACCTTGTTTTTCTAACAATTGCCAGGAAGTGCGATCGAGTTCGATCCGCGTCAGCACATTATCATGCCCTACGCCCCGATTTGGGTCGCGATTAGTTTCATCAATCAATTCTTGAATCGTCGATTTCCCATCTCCAACTACGTGGGCGGGTATTCTTTCCGCAACAGCGACAACTTTACCATTGACAACTAAAATCCGGTGATCCCGTCCTTGATAGAAACGTTCCACAATTACAGCTTTAGAAACTTCCTTTGCCGCATCGTAAGCTTCTTCGGCTTCTTCCCAAGAACCAATGTTAATTGTAATACCGCGTCCGTGATTTCCATCCAACGGCTTAATTACGATCGGGTATCCGCCCACATCTGCGATCGCTTCTTCCAATTCATCCAAGAAATTGATTACAGTTCCTCTGGGAACAGGCACTCCCGCTTCCCGTAAAATTTGTTTGGTACTTTCTTTATCCGAAGCTAGTTCTACACCTAAAATTCCCGTTTGCGAAGACAGAGTTGCTTGAATGCGCTTTTGATATACCCCTTGCCCGAATTGCACCAAAGCACGCGCACTCAAAGCCGTCCAAGGAATTCCCCTAATTTCTGCTTCTTTAACAATAGTTTCTGTACTTGGCCCTAAAGCAGCATCCGCTGCCATTTCTTTCAAGTCTTGTAAATCTTGCTCTAATTCTGCCTGGGGATAAGTACCTGTGTCGATGATGCTTTGACACAGCCTGACCGCTGCCCGCACTGCATAGCGACCAGCTTGTTCGTCTTTGTACTCCACTACGACGTGATATATCCCACGTTCCGGCGTTTCGCGAGTGCGACCAAATCCCACTTCGATCCCGGCTAACATTTGTAGTTCCAGGGCAACGTGCTCGATGATATGTCCCATCAGCGTGCCTTCTTTGACTCTACTCAAGAAACCACCACGACACCCTGGGGAACAAAAATGCTCTATTAAACTAGGTAAAACTTGAACCAATCCTTCATAAAAACCTGGAATTTCGTTCGACGGGCGATCGGCAAGTTCTTCCAAATCGAGACGCATCACGATAAGTTTATGTCGTCGAATGCTCCAGTAGTTAGGACCGCGTAACGTCTGGATTTTAAGAATTTTCATGGCAATATCCGAGAGTCATTGAGCAGCAGGACAGCAGTAAACACGATTATCTAGTTTCAAATTCAGAGGCTACACTAAACTGTTCACCAGTAACACTTTTTTGGAAGCATTTTTGCTTTTCCTGATAGCTTCAAGGAAATTGCTTAAGCAACAACGTTAAAAATACTACTAGTTAACTAGAATAGCCAGCACTCAGGTTCAACATTTTCAGCCACAGACAAAAGGAACAACACTAGGTTAATTTTATGTTCCTGTTTGATCGGAGACACATCCTTCACCTAAAGAAGGAATTATTTTGCGTTGACGCATATCATAGCGATCGCCATAACTAAGAATGTGAACCCTCAAATTATAAATACTGATCGGATCGGTAGCACCGATGTATGGTTGATTGGTATAAGAAATTTCTGAAGGGTCAACAATGGTGACGGTACCTTTTCCTAAGACTTGAATAATACCGTCTCCTTCAAATAAAGCACAGGTATCTTCATCAATACCAATACCTAAGCGATCGGGATGGGCGGAAACAGCACTCATTAATCTTGCCATACGATTCCGATTGTGAAAATGTTGATCGACAATTACTTCTGGTAAGAAACCTAAACCCGTTGCCATATCGACTAAGGAACGGTTGGGACATTCGCCACTTCCACCACCTGCGATCATGTGGTGTCCCATCACCGCTGCACCTGCGCTAGTTCCGGCTAAAGTCAGTCTACCTTGCCAAACACCCAAGCGTAATTTTTCCATAAAGGGCGTATCAGCCAGCAATCCGCACAATCTCAGCTGATCGCCACCTGTCATAAATACACCAGTACAAACTTCTAAGAATTCATGGTAAGCGGGTTCTTCGCACTGAACGCGATCGCGAATATCCAAAATCTCGATCCGCTTCGCCCCCATCTCCTGAAAAATTACCCGATATCTTTCGCCAATAATCGCAGGTTCGCGAGACGCTGATGGTATGATCGCTATTTGAGCATCTGCTCCTCCAGAACGATTAAAGAAAGCGTGGAGAATTTCTCTACCATGTACTTTATCTTCCGCACCACCAATCACCATCACTGCTGTTTTCATCGGTTGGGGTTTTCTTTGTTCCTGTACTTGAACTTCTAATTGCAGCATTCTATGTTTCCTCTTCTCCGGTTAGCCTGAGTTTTAAGCCATACTTAACAAATGTTTGTTCTCCTCATTTTTGTCCTGAGTTCCGCCTTCTCATCTCCTGCGATTATGAAGAGAAAGCTAATAATCCTAAAGTAAGTAACTGCTTACTCAGAACTCAGTACTGGTATGGTTAAAGCTCTCGATCGTAATCATTAACACATAATAGTAGTTTATAAAACCTATTATTAAACATTTATGAAATTTTTTGTCCCTCATCGCCAGAAATTAGCCATTATTCACAAATTAGCTAGATCCTACAATCTGTTAGTATCAAAGTACAAAACTTGCCATTGGACTAAGTTATCCAAATTGGTAATGAGTCCTAATTTTTAACATTATTGTTGCCATCTTTTGGTAACTTTTGTAGCTAAACTAATGCAAGAAGGCAGAGGGTTCCAAGGAGAGAAGGCTTTTACCTTTTTTCAACTGATTGGTTATTTCTGCGGCGTTGCACTAGATAGTAGTTCTTTTTCAAGAGATTATAAAATTGTGCAGATAGATGTTGTTACCCTGTTTCCCGATTTTTTTACTTCCCCACTAAGTTCCGGGTTGTTAGGTAAAGCTTTAGCCAAACAGATTGCTACTGTAAATCTGGTAAATCCCAGAGATTATGCCACAGATAAGCATCGACGAGTAGATGACGAACCTTACGGTGGTGGTGTGGGAATGTTAATGAAGCCAGAACCGATCTTTGCGGCTGTGGAATCTCTACCAATTTTACCAAAACGGGAGGTAATTTTAATGACTCCCCAAGGGGAAACTTTGAATCAACCATTATTAAAAGAATTGGCGACAAATTATCAGCAAATTGTAATTATTTGCGGTCATTATGAAGGGGTTGATGAAAGAGTGTTAAATTTAGTGACTCGTGAGGTTTCTTTGGGAGATTTTGTGTTAACTTGTGGAGAAATTCCGGCATTAACGTTAATTAATGGTGTGGTGCGGTTATTGCCAGGAACGGTGGGGAAAGAAGAATCTTTGAAAGCTGAAAGTTTTGAAGCGATTTTGTTAGATTATCCTCAATATACCCGTCCACCAGAATTTCGTGGTTGGCGAGTACCGGATGTATTACTATCAGGAAATCACGGAGAGATTGCCCGTTGGCGATCGCAACAGCAGATTGCAAGAACGCGCGATCGTCGTCCCGATTTATATCAAATTTGGCTGCAACAATCAGGTGAAGAAGCCGCTGATTAAGAAGGCAGAAAGGAAGCTTTAAGTTTTTTATTTTGATGGGTATTTATTCAAAACAAAAATTTATGTAAACAAATATTAAATAAGTAAATTGTAAGTGAGAGTGAGGGCAATCTAAATGGAAGAAGTACGATCGGAGTAAAGCTCTGAATTTGACCTATGAGAATGAAGTCTAAGTTACAATTTTGTTGTACAGCTGCTGTTTCTCTTTTGTTAGTTAATGCAGTCAACATTGAGTTTACGCCCACTCACAAACAAGTAAGTTTAAATGTTGGTCAGGAAGCATTAGCAAAACGGGGTGGGGGGCGCAGTGGTGGAGGTTCTTTTAATCGGTCTTCGCCTTCCCGCAGTGCTCCGAGTCGAGGATTTTCTGATAATGATTCAGGAGGTTATCGCAGTAATCCGACTTATACAAGTCCGACGAATGTGTATGTTGCGCCTGGAGGTTATTATCGTGGGGGCTATGGTTACTATTATTCACCACTGCCGATAATTGTGTTGATTTTGATTTTGGGAATTTTGGCGTTGGCGATCGCTTTTGCCATGAAAAACGCAATTAGCAGTAAAAGCAGTTCAGGTGAAGAAATAGTAACTTATTCTACTGGGAACAAAGAATTAGACAATAATATTGTTACTGTAAGTAAAGTGCAAATTGGGTTATTAGCACAAGCCCATGTAGTGCAGAAACAACTAACAGATTTAAGCTTGCAAATTGATACTAACACTCCCGAAGGACTAACCGAATTAATGCAGGAGTCGGTGTTAGCATTGTTGCGAACGCCAGAAAATTGGACGCACGTTTCTGCTAGTTCTAAAACGGTGAAGAGTCGGGAAGAAGCGGAAAAACTCTTCAATCAGATTTCCATAGAAGAACGCACGAAATTTAGTGCAGAAACCTTGTCTAATGTTAAGGGGAAAGTGCGCCAACTTAAACAAGATGTTAAACCAGAACAAGAACCGGGGACATACATTGTTGTTACTTTATTAATTGGGACAGAGAACGATCGCCCGATGTTTGGTGATGTGTACTCAACGCAAGATTTGAAGCAAGCATTAGAAAAAATTGCGGCTACTCCACCAGAATATCTTTCTGTATTTGAGTTACTTTGGACTCCCCAATCTGACACAGAGAGCCTAACTTATGATGAAATGTTAAGTGAGTACGCAAATATGATGCAACTAGCATGAACATTCGCATAGGTAACGGTTACGATATTCATCGATTGGTATCTGGACGACCTTTAATTTTGGGAGGTGTCCAGATTTCTCACGAAATGGGATTATTAGGGCATAGTGATGCTGATGTCCTGACTCACGCGATTATGGATGCAATGCTGGGGGCGTTAAGTTTGGGGGATATCGGTCATTATTTCCCGCCCAGCGATTCAAAATGGGCGGGGGCGGATAGTTTAATGTTGTTAAGTCAGGTCGATCGACTCGTCCGGGAAAAAGGTTGGCGAGTGAGTAATATTGACTCGGTAATTGTCGCGGAACGTCCGAAATTGAAACCGCATATTTCGGCAATGCGCGATCGCTTGGCAGCTGTTTTAGAATTAAAACCTGACCAAATTAGCATTAAAGCCACCACCAACGAAAAATTAGGCCCTGAAGGAAGAGAAGAAGGAATTTGTGCCTATTCTGTAGCTTTACTGGTAGCAGCTGATTAAGTCGCTGGAAAACCTGAGATTTGTTAAAAGGATGAAAGGTAATGGAAACAGCAAAATTTACTCGCAAAGTATGGGTCGATATTATTGCCTACAATAATGAAGGAGAAGAGGTTTTAATTGCTGAAGTAAAAGCTTTAGCTCATGCAAAACAGGAAGCCTTCTCTCAATTAAAATTATACAGTAAATATTTGAATAAAGTTATCCCTTTTTTAATGTTGGCTGATTTGTCAGAGATTGAGATTTTTTCAGGAGAAAGTGTTAATATCTCGGAAGCTTTGCTGAATCTCAAAACTGCGGATATACTTAGCCACTACGATCCTGAATTTGCTAATAAACGAATTTTCGATCCATATTTTGAAACATTGCTGGAAGCGTGGTTAAGAGATTTAGCTTATCATTGGAAATCAGAAAAGCCACCTGCATCAGATAGAGTAGAAGAAATTGGTTTATTACAACTGTTAGCGGATGGAACAACAAAATCTGAGGTAGTACTGGAAAGTGATACTTTACCTTGAAACTAATTTTCTGATGAGTATTGCTAAAGGACAAGATGCTGAAGCAGGTATATTGCTAAGAAGTACACCAGAAACAGTCCGTCTAGCAATACCAAGTATTTGTTATGTGGAGATTCTTTCTACATGGCAAAAAGAGAAAGTTTATAGCCAGCAATTTCAGAGAGAATTGGAGAAACAAATCAATGAATCAAAAAGAGATCGAACATCAATTCATGCAAAGTCTTTAGTTTCCTCCCTTGAACAAGCCAGAATTGGCAGTAGAGATCGATTAAATGATATTCAGGAACGCCTTAATGAAGCAGTAACTCAAATGTTCAGAAAAGCAGAAATGATAACATTAAAGGAAAATACACTTCAGGAGATATCACAAATAAGTCTTTCACAACCGGAAGCTTTGATGATTAAAGATGATATTGTAGATAATTTGATTATCAAATCCATATTAAATCATGCAGCTTTACATCCAGATGAAATCAAGGTATTTCTGAGTGGAAATACCAGAGACTTCAGTACGCCAGCAGTTCAACAAGTTCTCGGTGATGCAGGCATAAATTATTTTACTCAAAGCAAAAATTTTCTTGGTTGGCTACAAACTCAGTAGATTAGTTAATTTTTAGAGAAGATCGATGATGAAATACTCGGCTATTAAAAGAATCAGGTTTTCGGGATTTTTCTTAGTGTTGTTGTTCGTTGGCGCGATCGCCCTTAGCAGCTGTAGCGCCTTAAGAATTAAAAGTGCCAGTGCCCAAGTTCCACAAGTTGTTACCAGTATACTTAGCGATCCAAAAACTTTTAACCCGCCTTTCGTTCAAGAAGCACCCAGTCCTACTAGTATCATGTTTGATGGATTGGTTACGGAAAACGGTTTGACAGGTAAAATTGAACCAGACTTAGCAGAATCTTGGACAATTTCGGAAGATAAAAAAAAGATAGTTTTTACGCTTAAACCGAATTTAAAATGGTCAGATGGCAAACCGTTAACGGCAGATGATGTAATTTTTACATACAATGAAATATACTTGAATGAAAGAATTCCTACTGATAGTAGAGATGTTTTGAGAATTGGTGCAAGTCGGGCTTTGCCAACAGTAAAAAAATTAGATGGGCGCAGAGTAGAATTTACTGTTCCAGAACCTTTTGCCCCATTTTTAAGAGTGACTGGATTGCCGATATTACCAGCGCATATTTTAAGAAAATATGTTAATCAAAAAAACCAAGATGGCAAACCTGTATTTCTGACAACTTGGGGAGTGAATACACCACCAAATGAAATAGTAGTTAATGGGCCTTATACTTTAGAACGATATGACACAAGTCAACGGATAATTTTTCGTCGGAATCCTTATTTTTGGCGGAAAGATAGTCAAGGTCGGCAACAGCCATATATTGAAAGAATGGTTTGGCAAATTGTAGAATCAACTGATGTGGCTTTAATGCAGTTTCGTTCAGGAAGTTTGGATTCGATAAGTGTGCAACCGGACATTTTCTCCCTACTAAAGCGAGAAGAAAAGCGGGGGAATTTTACAATTTATAATGGTGGCCCTGCTTCCGGCACAAATTTTATTTCTTTTAACTTAAATAAGGCGAAAAATGCTAATGGACAACCAATTGTTAATCCCATAAAGTCGCGGTGGTTTAACACTAGGGAATTTCGGCAAGCAGTAGCTTATGCGATCGATCGCCAAACCATGATTAACAATGTCTTTCGTGGATTAGGTAAACCGCAAAATTCGCCTATTTCCGTACAAAGTCCTTATTACTTATCTCCCGAAAAAGGGCTGAAAGTTTATAATTATAACCTAGAAAAAGCTAAGGAATTACTACAAAAAGCGGGATTTAAATATAACGCTGATGGGCAATTATTAGATTGGGACGGTAATCGTGTCCGCTTCACATTAATGACAAATAGCGGTAATAAAATTCGGGAAGCAATGGGAGCACAAATCAAGCAAGATTTGAGTACAATTGGGATTCAAGTTGATTTTACACCGATTAACTTTGGCACCTTAGTAGATAAACTTTCTAACACTAGAGATTGGGAATGTTATTTACTAGGATTAACTGGAGGAGTGGAACCAAATGATGGTGCTAATGTGTGGAATAGCACAGGTGGTTTGCATAGCTTTAACCAAGGGCCAACGCCAGGTGAACCGCCGATAAATGGTTGGGTAGTTTCTGATTGGGAAAAAGAGATCGATCGCCTAATGATTGCAGGCGCACAAGAATTAGACGAAAACAAACGCAAAGAAATTTATGCCAAATTCCAAAATATTGTCCAAGAAGAATTGCCAGTAATTTACTTGGTTAACCCGCTATCATTGGCAGCTGTGCGCGATCGGATTAAAGGCATCAAATACTCAGCATTAGGCGGCGCATTCTGGAACATTTACGAACTACCATTAGCCAAAAATTAAACCAACAAAATGACTCAACCTGAAGCATTACAATCTCTACTAGAAGCAGTTGCCAATGGTAGAGTTAGCCCAGATGTGGCAATGGAAAAACTCAAGCATTTTGCCTTTGAATCAGTGGGCGACTTTGCCAGAATCGATCATCATCGAAAGCTGCGAACAGGATTTCCTGAAGTGATTTGGGGACCCGGTAAAACACCCGATCAAATTGCCCAAATTTTCCAAGCAATGCGACAAGAAAATCCGGTAGTAATGGCAACTAGAATTACTCCCGAAGTTTACGCCGAAGTACAAGAAAAACTTCCTCAACTTTACTACTACCCAAATGCCCGAATTTGCGCCACCGTTCCTGCTGCTTTAGAACCTCAATATTCGGGGACAATTGGCATTATTTCTGCCGGAACAGCTGACCTACCAGTAGCAGAAGAAGCAGCAGTTACCGCAGAACTTTCCGGTTTTCGGGTACAGCGTCTCTGGGATGTGGGAGTCGCAGGGATTCACCGTTTGCTGAGTAACCGTCAAGTCATCGCCCAATCCAATGTTTTGATTGTGGTAGCGGGAATGGAAGGCGCTTTGCCTAGCGTGGTAGCGGGTTTAGCAGATTGTCCGGTGATTGCGGTTCCCACCAGTGTCGGTTATGGCGCAAGTTTTGGCGGTCTTGCCCCGCTATTGACAATGTTGAATTCTTGTGCTGCGGGAGTCGGCGTAGTAAACATTGACAATGGTTTTGGCGCAGCAATTTTGGCAGGACAAATTTTGAGGACGGTGAGTAAGATTAGTTTAATGACTGAGTAACTGGGGATTGGGGACTGGGGATTGGGGATTGGGGATTGGGGACTGGGGATTGGGGACTGGGGATTGGGGATTGGGGATTGGGAAAATTTCTTTATTTCTACTCTCTGTGTCCTCTATGCCTCTGTGGTTTAAAAAATTTAGTTTTACGATTATATGCGAAATTCCGCTAATAATTTTCTGGTTTTGCGGTTTACTTTAATTGTATTGATTGTTAGTTGTTTGGAGTTGATATTTCGGCATTTTAAGTGTAAATTATGGGAATTTTTTGGGTTATTTTGGGTTAATTTTTTATTTTTATTGGTTTTATTTGGCTCTCCCGTACTCATGGTGCGTACTCATGGTGATAAGTAAACCTAATTAATTAGCCAAATGCTTACTCCACAAGGTTTCCCAGTCCCTAGTCCCCAGTCCCCAGTCCCTAAAACCAGAGTTTTCCACCACAAGTACGGGAGAGCCTATTTTCCGTGCCAAGATCGATCGCGCTTTTCTCAAGTAATTACAGGTTTTGTTTATCGTTCGGATGGGGAGGATATCTCTAATCAAGGGATGAGAAAACTTAAAGAAAATTGGTTTTGGCAAAAGCAGGAAAATAGATCCCCGACTTCTTGAAGAAATCGGGATCTGGCTGGTAAAATTAAACAAACAGAGATAACCATTTGGGATAAGCATAAGAATTTCTTAAACTTAATTCTTCTTCGGGGAATGTTTGAAATACTTTATTAGTTACAGCTTCCAAAATAGGCATTAAATCATCACTTTTTCCCGAAGTTTCAAAACCTAAACTCCACCAACGATCGCGATCGACAATTAGCTGAGTAAGTTCTACATTACAACCTACTTGAGAAGTTCCTGTTGTTGAAGTTGGAATTAAGCTACCATCGTCAGCGATTAAATAGCGAATTTGCGATCGCGCTTTTTCCACCTTCACCCATTCTCCTTTAGCAACTACTTCGGAAGTAATTAAACTCTCTGCTTCTGGATCGTCGCAACTCCATTTTACCCATTTTTCAGCTGAGCCTATGACATTTTTGCTTAAATACAAAACGCCTAATTCTGCAACTCGCAACTTACTTTCTAACTGCTTTTGGCGCAGTTTTACCCCCAAAAACTCACATCCAGGTATTCGTAAATACCAATCTTCTCGCTGTTCAAATGTTTGACAATTTTCTCTAAGTACGTCCTTAGTAAACCAATTTTTAATTGCTGGCGCTACTTCACCTTGATAAAACCACCTAATTTCGCTGGTAGTCAACATTATCTGTCCTCCAAAAATTGTTAGTTCCAAAAAAAGTACCCCATAAATGGGAAAATACGATCGCTAAGAAAATTACAACATTGATACAGGGAATGTGACAAATGCTAAACCGAATTGTAGCGCTACTTTTAATTGTATTGACTGTTGCCTTAAATGGTTGTGTTTCCCCGACAAGCGGTTTGAAAAGCTATATCGATACCAGCGATGGCTATCAGTTCTTATACCCTAATGGTTGGAGTCCAGTGCAAGTAGCCAATGGCCCTGATGTGGTGTTTCATGATTTAATTGAAGAAACAGAAAATGTGAGCGTAGTTATTAGTCCAGTTGCATCAGATAAAACTCTTCCAGATTTGGGAACTCCGGGTGAGGTAGGATACAAATTGTCTAAGAGTGCGATCGCACCAACAGGATCGGGAAGAGAAGCAGAATTAGTTAATGCAGAAGCAAGAGAAGGCGGCGGAAAAACTTATTACCTTTTAGAATATGCAGTGAAATTGCCAAATCAAGAACGACATAATCTTGCTAGTGTAGTTATTAATCACGGTAAACTTTACACTTTTAATGCTTCAACTACCGAAAAGCGATGGCAAAAAATAAAAAATCAGTTCCAGCAAGTTGTTGATTCATTCCAAGTTTATTAAATTAGTCAGTGGTTATTTGTCATTGGTCATTTTGCCAAACATTAATAATCAAGAAATTATCCCGATCGCAAATGACAGATGACAAATGACAACTGACCAATTACCCATGACAAATGATGAATAAAAAAATGCCAAATTTTATTTTAGCTTCAGCTTCTCCAGCAAGGCTTCGCCTGTTACAAAATGTGGGAATTAATCCTCTTGTTTTACCCAGTAATTATGATGAGTCACAGGTAAATATTAGCGATCCTAAAGAATTAGTGAAGACTTTGGCGCTGCGAAAGGGGGAAACAGTGGCAGCGCAACAAACTGAAGGGTTAGTATTAAGTTGTGATTCAGTTTTGGCAATGGAAGGAGAAATTTACGGAAAACCCGCTGATGCAGCTGAAGCGATCGCTCGTTGGCAAAAAATGCGTTCTAAAGTTGGCGAATTGTTAACAGGTCATGCTTTAATCGACTTACAACAGGGTAAAACTTTAGTCCGTTATCAGGTGAGTGAGGTTTATTTTGCTGACATTAGCGATCGACAAATTGCTGCTTATGTTGCCACTGGCGAACCTCTCAAATGTGCAGGATGCTTTGCATTAGAAGGTAAAGGAGGTCTTTTCATCGAAAAAATCTCCGGTTGTTACAGCAACGTGATCGGACTCAGCTTACCCTTACTGCGTCGGATGTTAGACGAACTTGGATACAATGTCACCGACTTTTGGAGTTTTTAGTTAACTTAGTTATTAAAAATAGTTAAACAAAAGAGTGGGTTTATTTGCAGATCTTTGGGAATACTAGTGGTAGATGGAATAAAACTAAGGCGAAGGTAGTTCATTACTTGCGTACTTTTTGAGTTCCAGTAATTAAACATTTTTTACCTTAGTAATATTCTGGCTCAAGTTCTTCCTTACTATCCCCTGGTTTCAGGTTATGACTGAACTCAACTCTCAAACAACTCACCTCGCTGAATCCAATACTGCTAAAAGTATGCTGGAAAAATTACCCCCACCTGCTAGAGAATGGGCTGAAAGTTTACCTTGGGAACAGCGCCGTTATGTTTTGTCTTTGTGTCATTTACTATGCGCTGCTTCTCCAGAAGTACAAGCAGACTTTTTAGATGATTATACTGCTGATGGTTTAGTTGCTCGAATGTTGCAAGATCGAGACGCGCAACAGCAATTACAAAGCTACTTACAAAGATTTTATATTAATACAGAGATTAATCAGACACTTTTAAAAAGTTATGTCCGGCAATCTTTTATTCATTCCTCTCAAGATTTACGGCGCAAGCCCGATCTATACTTGGAATCAGCTTTACGTTTAGTTCTAAGTACTAAAGAACGAAACAGCGTTTTCAACTACATTTTGGGTTTTGAATTGTTGAAAATGATTTACCAAATGAGTTGGGCACAACATGAACGATTAACAGCTTTGCAAAAATCTCCGGGAACTTTTATTAAAAATATCATCAAACCGATCCAAACATCTCATAGATTAAATGGCATAATTGTCCCCAAACATGAAAAAGTTTTCTTTGAAAAACATGATTACTTCGTGCAAGTACCTAATATCGCTGAAAAGCGACTAATCGAGCTAGTTATGTTTGCTTTCTCTACAGAAGTTGTTAGCGATTTTGGATTTTCGATAATTCGCCATCCTCATTCTTTGAGGTTTGATTATGAATACATTTTTCAATCGGAAATAGATGGGATTTTTACTCAAGGATTTGGCAGCGAGTAGGGGCAAAATGCAAGAATTTGCTGTTAAGGTAGGAGCGATCGCATAGCTTGTACCTAGAAAAGTAAATCCCAATATTAAACCCCGGATATTAAGATCTGGCATCATCTATTGAGAATACCTTTAAACCATTTTTCCACGCGATCGCCCATCGCCTCCAAAGAATATGTTGCTTCTGCTTGTTGCCGACAAGCATAGCGATCGATTTCATTTAACCGACTAATAGCATCCACCAAACCTGGCACACTATCCGGTTCTACCAAAAAGCCAGTTTTGCCCTCCTGGACAATTTCTGTCAAACCACCCCGCCGATAAGCAATTAAAGGCACTCCACAGGCTAACGCTTCAATAGCAACATTACCAAAAGCTTCTACTACACGGGAAGTGACTAACAATCCCAAACATTTACTTAGTTCTTTTTGTAATTCAAATGTAGATAAAAAGCCCATGTATTTTATTGTTTCAGTTGGGTAGTCTTGACAAATATTTTGCCAATAAGTTTCATCCTGTATCACCCCAAAAATTTTCAGAGGAATGCCAGCAATTTTTGCAGCTGCTACAGCATCTTCTAGTCCTTTTTCCGGTGTTATTCTACCTACCCACGCCAAATTATGACTGGGTTGAACACAAAACTGATAAATCGATAAATCCAAGCCATTCAGCAAACAAGTACATTCCTGTTCCAACTGAAAAGTCGCTGCTTGTGTTTGAGTGTGAACGCCAATAGTACCTGGAAATTTAGTTGCTACCTGTTCAATAATCCGATCCATCGCATCTGTATAAGAAGCCATGCTGATGAGATGAGCGATCGGAATCTGAAAAAATGGTGTCAAATAAAAAGGAAGCCAATCATAAGCAAAATTCACAATTAAATCATACTCAGCTTGCACTTGTCGTGCATATTCCCACATATTTGCCAAAACAGAATTTTTTGGCATTGTAATTGGGCTAGTGCGGGTTTGTGTTTGTCCTGGTATCTGTAATTCCCCAGAAATTTCTTTCACAATAAATGGCTGCATGACAGAGCCCTGTGGTGCGATAACTTCCACCTTGTATCCTCGTCGCGTCATCTCTTTGGTAATGTTAAATAGTGTCAGTTCAACACCACCTCCAATACCTGTACCTAACGCACCAACAGGAGTAGAAATAAACAATAATTTATTTGCTGATATTTGCATAATCTTATTTCCACCAGTCTTCTTGAATTTTTCTTAGTTCTACTTTACTGTTAATATATAAATCTTCTGAATCAACTACCCTCTCCTGAAGATGCAGTGGTTGCTCTAAAATTTCCAAAATACTCATTTTCTTGGTCTCATCAAGAATCGAACCTCTAACTATGTTGGCAGCAAATTCTAAGTTACTATGAACTAAACAAAACATTATTGCTCTCATGATATCGATCGTGGTATTTAAAGACTGAATATTTTTCACATAAGCTACATCTAATTCAACGATTTCTCCTCCCAAATTAGGATTATATTGACAATAAATTAATTTGAAGCATAGCTGAGTTAGTAAGTTATGAATATCAGAAAATAAGCCAGCTCCATGATATATTTCTTGCAAGTGGGTTTCTAAAAATATTCCCACTATATTATTAGTTAATGCTGATTTTCCGCCTTTGAGTACATCATATTCTGCTCCTTGAATATCAAGTTTCAGGTAATGAGGTTTAGCTACTTCAAATTTGTCGATAAATTCATCAAGTGATATGGTGTCGATCAACCTAGTATCAACAACTTCCAACAAATCCGATATTAAATAATCACTCAGTATCTTTGTATTAGGAGGGTAAAGAGAGGAGCAAGCAGGATGTTTAGTAATATACAATGTTCTAGTCCCTTCAGATTCAGCCAAAGCCACCGGAAATGTTTGTCTGATTCCAGACATATTATTCTCATTCAGTTTAGATGCTTCTGCTTCATCTGGCTCAAATCCAATGACGCTAAAATTTGGATACTTCAATAATTCTGCATAGAGATAATGAATTCCATATCTAGCACCAACATCATACATAACTATTGATGTATCAGGATACTCTTTATTTAGAAAAGATAAAAATTTTTCAATTTTTTCTTGAATTAGGTTACTATTCATAATTGAAACCCTAAATAAATTAATGCTGACGCGAATCCCAAAAAAATCAAACATTGAGTAATTCTTTATTTGGCAATCAATATATAATTAGCCTTAGTAAATTTACTTGTATTATTGTTTGATTTAACTTTTGTTAAGTATACATCATCAGCAAGAATTTTCACATAAAATTTACTTATTGACAATCAGAAAAGTTGATAATTAATTTTATCTATGATAAAGAATGTTTATGATCTTAAAAAATTTTTTCCTTAATCACATAGCCTTTTTTATCCAAGCAGTAGCGGTCAAAAAGAAAATTTTTGTTTTAGGAATTTTACTCAGCTTGTGTCTGGTATTTTTATCCAGTTGTCAAAATTCCATCAATATCAATAAACAGAATAATATAATTCATTTGACACTATGGCAAGGTATTAATCCTCCGGCTAATCGGGATGTGTTTGAAAAACTGGTAGATAAATTCAATAAAACACATCCTGATATTCAGGTTGAATCTATATTTGCTGGTGGAGTAGAACAGCAATTACCGAAAATATTAACAGCAGTTGTCGGTAATGCTCCGCCAGATATTTTGGCATTTTATCCGCAAGTTACAGGTCAATTTGTTGAACTGGGTGCAATTCGACCTCTGGAAGATTGGCTAGATAAATTACCAATAAAGTCAGAAATTATCCCAAGTACAATTAAGGAATTGTGGCTAGATGGACATCTGTGGTCGGTGCCATATACTACTGGTAATATTGCCGTTTTTTACCGACCAAAACTATTTGCCGCAGCTGGTATTACTGAGGTTCCTAAAACTTGGGAAGAGTTGCGAAAAGCGGCGAAAAAACTGACAGTCGATCGCAATGGTGACAAGCGCCCCGAACAGTATGGAATGTTATTACCATTTGGTAAAGGAGAATGGACAGTTTTCACTTGGTTTCCTTTTTTGTTGAGTGCAGAAGGAAGAATAGTACAAGACGATCGCCCAGATTTAACCGATTCAGGAGCGATTGTTGCCTTAGAATATTGGCAAGATTTTCTCAAAGATCGATCAGCTAAACTTTCTGCTCCCGAACGCGGTTATGAAGAAGATGATTTTATTAATGGGCGCGTGGCAATGCAGCTAACCGGGCCTTGGACATATATCATCAAAAGTAAAGTTGATTTTGATGTATTTCCCATACCTGCTGATAAAAAAAGAGCCACAGTAATGGGCACAGGGAACTTATTTGTCATGAAAACTACGCCGGAAAGAGAGCAAGCGGCACTAAAGTTTTTAGAGTATGTTTTAAGTGAAGAATTTCAAACTGAATTTAGTATTGGAACTGGTTTTTTGCCAATTAACATCAAATCGAGTCAAAGTGAAGCTTATCAGAATTATCTCGCCCAAAAACCTGTGTTAAAAGTCTTTTTAGCACAAATGAAATGGGCGGGACATCGACCAATTATTGCTGGATATAGCCGTATATCAGAAAATCTTGGTCGAGCAATTGAATCAGCATTGTTAGGTGAATCTCCCAAAAAAGCCTTACAAAAAGCTCAGGAACGAATAGAACTAATTTGGGATAACAAATAATTTATTGTTATAATAATAAATTATTTAATTGTAGGAGTCTAACTTTTGTTAAATTACGCCAACACGGTGGCAAGACTCGTCAACAAGTAAGAACGAATATTTTCGATTTGCCTTGGCAAACTGGAGTTGTAGCAGAAATTGAGGTTCAACCTCTCTATAAGCAAGTGGGATACCCGGAAAAAGTTTGGGTTGAACGGTGGCAGCCTGGTACTAAGCTATCTAATGTCGTTGAGACTGAGGTGAAAGAAATCTTTGTTATCGAAGGAACTTGGAGTGATGAATTAGGGGATTACCCAACTTACAGTTGGCTACGGTATGGATCAAATTGCCCTTATAGCCCAGCTTCAAAAAATGGTTGTCTTATTTACGTTAAAACTTATCCTGCCAATAATACAACGAGGTTTATTGTTGGGGAAAATTTCCGACATCCTTGGGAAACAGATGTATAATTCCTGGAGCAATAGTAATTAAGCCTTACAAAAAGCTTAGGAACGAATAGAACTAATTTGGGATCGCAACTAAATTAGCACTTTTATTAAATCACAAATCTTCGATTTGAAGCCTTGCCGAAAGTAGCAAAACCGGAGATTAAGGAACAGTCATAAGTAAAGAGGAAGTAGTCGATCGCTCCTCAGCTTTACCATTTCATCATCGGCAGAAAATTAAATGGATGTCTGATAAACTCTGCTTTAGTTAATTCCATTAAATTAGCATGAAATCCTAGATTTGGAAATTTATCTATTATCTCCTGAACATCATTTTTTGGTAAATCGAATGCTCTTAAACCCATTGTTACATCAACCCAGTCAGCTTTTCTGAATACCTCTACTAAAGGATATTTCTTATCTGCATATTCGGTAATTTTATGGTGTTCATCTATCATTAATGCGATTTCGGTTGACCACTGGGTTCGATCGCTCTCCTCCAAGTATTTTTTCGCTAATTCTATAGAAGGTGGTAAATAATCAACTGTATTATTAGACCAGATTCCCAAGTCATGAAAAGAACCAGCAATGGTAATTTTTTCCAGTTCTTCTTGGCTACATTCATGAAACATTAAACAGAAATTTATCACCCGATACACATGATTTTTATAAGGTTCATATTGACTTCCAATAATGTCCTTCCAATCACCAAGAATCTTTTCTAACAAAGGGATCTCTTCTACAATTTTCATCGATTTTCCTCATTTTCACCCTATTGCCAGAGAATTTAGCATAAATTACAAGATTTTGCATAGTCGGGTGAAATAATTGGTAATGTTTTTGCTTTTTTATGTTATCGAGATAACAAAGAAGCGTTTAAGGTTTTGGTAATTCGATCGCTAACTTCTTCCAAATGAGCAATTGTATAAATATCAAGCTTTTCCTCTGCTTTTTTCAACTTTGCAGAAAGCGCTTTTTGTAACTGTCGTAATTCGTACCAAGCAAGAGTTCGCCCATCTTCAGGAACTTCTGTTTTTCTTAACACCATTTCCAGCAAAATATCTAAGTGTTCTCTTTGCAAAGAACGGCGAATACTAGAAATTGGTTTTAGTTCTTCAACTCCGATAATTTCTGTCCAAATGCTGTTTTGCAAAGTGTCAAATAATTCGGGAATTGTTAACGCTTCTCCTGGTAAGGTTTTCAGTTCTATGTCTAATAAACGATGTAAGCGATCGCCATCTAAGAGCGATCGCAGAATCGTACTTTGCACGCGCAAAATGCGATCGTGAATTGGATAATCAAGACGAGATATAGGTACAGAATTTCCCCAATGATTCCAGCGAGAAGGTGCTAATTGATTGAGTAACTGTGGCGAGAAATTAAAAGCATCTTCCGCAAATATATACTCATTTAAAGTAGCTAAAGCTTGACGTTGTTTTGTCAAAGTTGTGGGTACAAAAGCCCAGTTATTTACATCTAAAGCATAATTGCGTCTAAAAATTTGCCCACCAATATAATCTGCAATTAAATTAGCATTGCGGAAATAATACATCAATATTTTGTCGAAAACCGTCCGTAACTGACTGTAACTTTCTCCTTTGATGAGATAACTTTTGTCAAGTTTCTGCCACATTAAACGAGCATTATCCATTTGCCATTGAGAATAAACCAACACATCATTACTCATATCCCAGACATTAGCATTAGGATTAATATCCCAGATATCTTCATCAGTAGCATAAGCTAATTCTGGTTGCTGCGAACTCCCAACAATTTGCTCTAAAAATGGTTTTTCTGCTTCGGGAATAATTGCCCCAATTGATTCAAAATTACTCGGTTTATAACCATACATAATTGCCCATTCATCATAAGGGCCAATTGTAGCCGGAAAATAATCACCTTGCACTGTTCCCTGTGGTGCCAAATTCACAGGTAAATAATCCATTACGGAACTAACTAAACCTTTAGAATGTGTTATTTCAGTATTGTTTAATTCTTGTGGCGATAACATTGTGCTACCATGAAAGTTGTGTCGCAAACCTAAAGCGTGACCTACTTCATGAGCAATTAAAGAACGCAAATATTGATGCACATATTCCTGCATTTTTTCCTTGTCTAACGCCGAATTTGGCAACATTGAAATTGCTGTTGCGCCGATCGCTGCTTGTAAAGAAGATTCTATTCCATAACAGCGATCGTCTGCTCTAACTTCGGTTTTAGAATTTGTAAGTTTACAGGATTTTTGATTTGAACTTCCTTCGATTAAGGTACGATATTCTGGTTGCAAAGAACGCACCATATTGGCATCTACGATAATATCTGCATCTAATATTTCGCCAGTTAAAGGGTTAACTCTGGTTGGTGCTTTGGCAAAAAAAGCATCGATCGAATTAAACCAACGAATCGTATTATAACGTACATCTGCGGGATGCCAATCAGCGTCATCTGGCATTTGTTGCACTTGAATAGCATTGAAAAAACCTGCTTTTTCAAATGCTTTATTCCACATTAAAGCGCCTTCGCGAATAGCATCTCGATATTCCAAAGGTATGGAATTTTCAATCCAAAATACGATCGGTTTTTTCGGCACAGATAAAGGCGCATCAGTAACAGCTGGTTCCAAATGCCAGCGATTAATATAACGTACAAAAGATTCGGAGCTATTATAATTTGATAAATCTTGATAAGCAGTGATAAAATATCCCACTCTTTCGTCAGCAAGTCGGGGAATATAACCGTTATTTTCTGGTAATTGGGAAAAGCTATAATGCACTTGAAGAGTTAGGGCTCTGCTATCAGGTAAAGTAATTAAATTTGCCCCTTGATTAGCCGAAAAATTATAAATTGAATCAATTTCTAGGTTTTCAGGAAAGCTATTAACTGCACCAAAGTATGATTTGTTTTCTGCTAGTTGATAGTCCGTGAATAATGAGTTTTTTAATAGGGGAGTTATTCCAGCAAAATCTTGCATTAACAAGTCACCCAAATTAATTAAAATACTTTTTTTATGGTGAGAAATGCTAACTATGGGAACTGCATAAAGCACTGAGTCGCTAAATGAACGAGTTAATGCTTTGTGTTCTGGTTTTTCGGAAGTGGTGCGGAAATTTACGTTACGAATTACAAAATGTATGCTGTTATTGACGCGCCGGAAGTAGAAAAGAAAGTCTTGCAAAGCAAGTCCACTATAAATCCCACTTTCGCCAATTCCTGATTCTAATGTTACTGTACCTAAGTAACTTTTATTTAACTGTTCTGGCTGAATTTCTAAGTAAATTCGATCGTCTTCCAGACAGCGATAAAGCGTGAATAAACCTTCTAATTTATCTGTGTCTCTGACTACTTCCGAAAATCGCTGAAATCTTTCTACTTTGCTATCTTTGAAGAAAAGTTCTGCGCTACTGATGTTTTCGATCGCAGGTAGCGCATTGAGTTGCTGTAAGTAATAATTTATGCCTTGGCTTAATTCTTGCTGAACATTTCCTAGTAAAATATTATACAAAAAAACAGTGCAGACAGATAATGTTGTCAACCAATGTATCATTGTCGAATGTCCTTTTGAGGCGATTGATATGTTTACCAACCGCTTTGTTAATAATAGCTTAACGTTTTTAGTAACCTAGATCACACAGTATTTTTACGTATGATACAAGGAAAATATTTTAACAGTCAATAGCTATTTATTAATTTCTGGAATCTTAATAGACTTTTGAAATAAATCCTGTGTCTTTTTTTACTAAAAAACAATATGTTACAAAAACACTTTCAAATGCTGGCGCGTTACAATACTCTGGCGAATCACCGGATTTACGATACTTGTACGTTGCTTTCGGATGTGGAACTCAAGCGAGTCAGACCTGCATTTTTTAAAAGCATTCATGGTACGCTGAATCATATTATGGTGGGCGATCGCATTTGGTTAAGCCGCTTTACTGGACAAGAAACCCCCTTTATTAAGCTCGACACAATTTTATATGAAGACTTTGCGGAATTAAGTGCAGCAAGAACATTAGAAGATCGGCGCATTGAAAATTTTGCTGCTAATTTAACTGAAGAGTTTATCAAAGGGACGCTTAAATATGTCAATAATCAGGGAAAGTTGTATGAAGATCCAATTGAGTTGTTAATTACTCACTTTTTTAATCATCAAACTCATCATCGCGGACAAATTCACGATATGCTAACTCAAACGGAAATTGCACCACCAGTTTTGGATATGCACAGAATTATTAACCCTTAAAAGATATTGATATTATGTACGTTGTTGCGCTTCAGCGCTCTTATTAGCGCTAAAGCGCAACAACGTACTTTATGGAGATGGGAATTGTTCAATGTTGGCGTTAGCTTCTACTGTAACTTTACCTGCTCCAATCTCTATTTTTTGAATATTAAAGGTTGTACCACGATTAGCAAGATCGTTTAAGCTCAAAATATTGCTTACTTGTGCGATCGCGCAATTCACAAACTCTGTTGGTGGTTCTTGAGTGAGAAAATCTTGTTTAATCAGCACAATTGCACGATTATTTGACTCTATTTCGGGTTTAGTAATGCAGGTTCCTGATTCAATTTTTCCTGACGAAATCCAGTTGAAATTAAATGCGATCGCGCTTTCTGTTTGCAGATGGCAACTAACCTGTTGAAATTGAATTTCTTGCTGTCGATCGTTAAATAAATTTGTCAATTCGCCATTAAGCGCAACAGTTAATTGCTCTTGAGAAATTACAATTCTGAGCTTACCTTCACAAGGATGTAACAACTCAATTTTGCGGCGAATTATGCTTTGCATATTTACAGCAGAAGCACCGATATCTAACTGAAATTCAGCAACTCTTAAGTTTGGTTGCATCCGAAAATTAGACATTTGAATAGTCAGTGCGTCTAATTCACCCCGTCTTAATTGTTTGAGATTAGATTTAATCCGAACTTGCAGCTGTTCTGCATCTATAAATCTGGACAAAACAAACTCAATAAATTTGTTAACTGCTTGTTCTCTGAAATTAATTCTTTCTTGGTTCACAATTTTATTATCTCCTTCCTGCTTTCCAATCTTCGCCACCTGGAAGTTGAGTTAAATTCTCTGCCACAATAGCAGGTAATTCCTTAACTGAGTAAGAATAAGTCAAAGCTAATAATCTTTGTGCGATTTCGATTACTTGTGCTTTGTCCACCATTGGAGTAAATTCAAATTCATTATAAATGCCTTTAAATGCTTCCAAACTAGCTTCACGAATAGCTTCTTCAAATTCTTCTTCTATGGTCAATGCCCACTCGTCTAGTTTAATATAATAAGAGGTTTTGTTGTCTTGTAGGTTTAATTTTTTAATTTCTCTAATTGAGTTACGAATTGAATTAGCCCAAGAATTAGTTAATCGTTTTTCGACTTGATTTTTAATTAAATGAATCAACATGATTTTGAGATATGATTGAATATTTCGCAGAATTGCTTGCTTACTCATTCCCTCTAATTCATCAACAATCGCCAAAGCATCTACATAACGTCCCTCAAGGATGCTTTTTCTTAAATCTATTAGTTCTTGAGTCATGGAATTTTAGATTGACACTACGGATGAATTTGGAAAGAGCGATCGCAATACTCAATGAAATTGCGATCGCCCCTATCTTAGCATTAAATCAAATTAACTCTCTTGAGCCGCATACTCTTCTGCTGAGAGAATTCGCCAACCTTCAGCACCATCAAGTTCTAAAACTTTTTTGTGAAAAGCTAACAAACTGGTCCGATGTCCTACGCTAACAAATGTTGTTTTACCAGTGCGTATTTGTTCGTAAAGTTCAGCCTCATTTCGCAAATCTAAAGCACTAGTCGCCTCATCTAAAATTGCATAATTAGGTTCAGTTAATAACAACCTAGCGAAAGCTAAACGTTGTTGTTCTCCTAATGAAAGAACCGTTGACCAATCTAATTGGGCATCAAACCCACCAACTCTTTCTGGTAAGTCAGCAAGATTAACTTTAACTAACACTTCCCTCAGTTTACTTTCGCTAATTTCTCGACTAGCAAAAGGATACAACAATTGGTCACGTAAAGTACCAAGAATCATGTAAGGACGTTGGGGTAAAAATAGCATTTCTTCCAGTTTAGGACGCACTAATTTTCCTGTACCAGAGTTCCACAAACCAGCAATTGCGCGAAGTAATGAACTTTTCCCCGCACCACTGCGTCCCACAATTAATAAACCTTCACCAGGTTCAACATCTAACGACAAATCTTTTACCAATATCTTCTGATAGTTTGGAGTTTCCAAAGTAACGTGCTCCAAAGCTAAGTGAGAATCAATTGTCATGTCAATTGTAGTTGCACCTTCGGGACGTTCTTTTGCATTTGTAATCATTGCGTCTTCAAATTCACCTAAACGATTCACACCAGCGGCAAAAGCACTCAATGATTCAAACTGAGTAACAATCAGAGATAAAGCAGATAAAACCTGACTAAAAGCGAAACTTGCTTGGGTAATTGCACCGAAATCTATTTCTCCAGTAAAATATTTAGGAGCAACAACTAAAGCAGGTACAATGACTACAAAATAATTGTAACTCGTAGTAAAAAACCGCAAGTTTCTTTGCCAGCCGATCAAAATATTAAAATTACGTAGCACTTCAATAAATCTCTGTTTTACAGCAACAGATTCTTGGTCTTCACCTCGATAAAAGGCAATAGATTCAGCGTTATCGCGCACATGAACTAAACCATAACGGAAATCTGCTTCTCGCCGCAGTTGGGTAAAGTTAATTCCGATCAAACGTTTTCCAATTAAAATAGTACCAACTGTCCCAAATGTGGCGTAGAAAATTAACACTAACACCAAAGGTAAAGAAATTGTCCAAAGGACACCTGTAAAAGCAATCAAATCAATAATTGAACCGAGAATTATTAGTAAGAAATCCAGGGAAGTGCGAGTAAATGAGCGAATGTCCTCAGTGATTCTTTGGTCAGGATTATCAATTTTACTGTTATTGCTGATGTCATAATAAGCCCGATCGCTAAAGTAATCATCTAAAAAGCGATTTGTTAGCCAATCTCGCCAATTTACACCTAGTTTTTCTCGCACATAATTATAGTAAACAACAATCGGTGTTCCTACTACAAAAACACTGGCATAAACAAACAAAAATCGCCAATAAGTTGCTTGATCTTTTTGTGCTAAAGCAGTTTGAAAAAATCTTGCTACATAACTAATAATTACATTTAAACCGCTGACTGAAAAGGCAAGTAATAGCAGTATGGATAACAAAGCCCAAGGTCGCCAACGGGGAATTAAATTCCCGCGATAGATGAAGAAAACAATGCTTGGTGCTAGTAATGTAGCGACAATGACGAGAATTCCTGGAGAATTGATCAGCTTAGTAATATTTTGGGCTAACCCAGGAGCAATGTTATTAAAAATTTTCGGAAAGATAGATTGACTACTTAAGCTAACAATAGCTATTACAACAAACAAAAATGCTGCTAGAAACATTAACAAAAGCGCTAACAAAATCAAAAAAGTTGCGCTACTTCTACCGGAAGTAGGATACCAGTAAGGCTGTGCGATCGCTATAAATCGATTCCATAGCTGACGGTCAAAGCGATTGAGTTGGTCGGATCTTGTCATGTGAATTTCTTAGAATAGAAGAAGGTTATGCAATTACTAGGAGCAGATAATAATGATAAACAAATTTCGTCTACTTTGCTTAATTCTGATTATCGGAATGATGGTAATTATACCTATTCAGGTGAAAGCTCAAGTATCAGCAGGTTTAGAATCTCGTCTTGGTAGATTAGAAACAGAAAATTTTCAAGTGCGATCGCAACTTACGCGCATAGAATCCCAATTAAATCAATACCAGGGTGGAACTCCATCTAGATCTAACTTAAGTACTCCTGTTCGTCCGCCTACTTCCCGAACAGTTCCTTATCGGGGTAGCACATCTACTTTATCATCCGATCCCCTATTTCAAAGATTATCTACTTTGGTAATAGAATTAAAGGAACGAATTCAAACATTAGAAGCAAAAGTTGGTTCTTCTAGAACTCAAAGAAAACCGTAAAAATAATGTAACCTCAGCGCATTTTTGTCATTGGTACAAGTGAAACAGGTAAAACAACTTTAGCCAGAAGGAATATCCGATTTTATTTGCACAACCGGAATATTCTTATTGTAAGGTTTTGGGATTGCGATCGACCAAAGCTGCAACCGACTGGTTAAATAATTTGTTTATAAAGTTATAATATGGGAATTATAATTAACAGAATGAAAACCATGCAAGGACTAAAAGATTATTTTGATTTCCAAAGACCAGACGATATTCGCGTCAAAGGAACTCGCGTCGGTATCGAACATATTCTTAACGAATACATTCATAATCATAAAACCCCAGAAGAAATAGAGCAGAGCTTCAGCACCGTAACTCTGGAACAGGTTTACGCCACAATTTTGTACTATCTTGCTAATAAAGAGACTGTCGGACAATATTTCCAAGATTGGTTAGACTATTGCGAAAAAGCCGAAGCAGAATATGATAAAAATCCACCTCCATTTGTTGCTAAACTCCGTGAGTTGAAAGCTCAGAAAAAATTAGTAAGCGAGGTTGAGCAAATTTAAAAATGACAATTTGCAAATACCTGATTGATGAAAATATGCTACCGCTCTATAAACAGCAACTTTTAGCGAGGAAACCAGATTTAATTGTCTGCACTATTGGCGATCCAGATATATACCCAGTATTTTAGCATTGCGGAAAAATGCAGATATTGGTCAAGTTATCCAAGATTTAATTTTGATAGCAGAAGCATCTTTTGAAGATGAATATAAAGACAGAATTGACTATATTCCCTTGTAACTAACGTTCAATAAAGATTCAAGCCGCAACGGTTTTCTCACATGAAACATTAGCGCTTTTTAATTTGCCAATCTTTCCCACCAGGAAGCTGAGTTAAATAATCATTAACCACTGAAAATAACTCTTTTACTGAGTAATCGTAAGTGAGAAACAACAAGCTTTTAGCTGTATTTATAATTTGCTCTCGATCGACTAAATCCATAAGCTCATAAGGACTGTATAATCCATCTCTGACTTCCTCACTAGCTAAAGAAATTGCTTCCTCAAATTCATCATCAAGCATTGTCTCCCACTCATCTACTTTGACATAGTAAGAAGTTCTATTATCTTGTAAATTCAGTTTTTTAATCTCCCTAACTGAATTGCGAATCGAATTAGCCCAGGATTTAGTTAACCGCTGCTCTATTTGGTTTTTAATTAAGTGAATTAACAAAATTTTGAGATAAGATTGGATATTTCTTAGAATTGCTTGTCTACTCATTCCTTCTAATTCATCAACGATCGCCAAAGCATCGTTATAACGTCCCTCCAAAATGCTTTTTCTTAAATCAATTAATTCTTGAGTCATAACTTTTATGATCCCTCCTTTGCCATGTTATTTTTATCTGTTTATCCAATCTTCGCCGCCTGGTAACTGAATTAAATTTTCCGTTAAAGCTGTGGGTAATTCTTTGGCTGAATGAGTATAAGTCAAACTTAATAAATTCTGAGCAATTTCGATTATTTGCGTTCTATCGACTATTTCTGAAAGTTGGAATTGATTGTAGGTTCCATTGAAGATTTCTTCGCTGGCAAGAGCGATCGCATTCTCCACAATCTCCTCTTCCAATAACTGCTGCCATTCATCCAACTTAACGTAATAGGATGTTTTATTCTCTTTGAGATTCAGTTCTTTAATTTCTACAATAGCAACGCGAATTGAATTAGCCCAAGAACTAGTTAATCGCTGTTCAACTTGATTTTTAATTAAATGAATCAACAAAATCCGTAAGTAGGATTTTATATTCCGCAGAATTGCTTGTCTACTCATTCCTTCTAACTCATCAACAATTGCCAAAGCATCACTGTAACGTCCCTCCAAAATACTTTTTCTTAAATCGATTAATTCTTGAGTCATATTTCATCTTTCCCTTGATTCATTTCCTAACTTGAATTACCTGCAAACTTCCCCCAGCATACAAACGTTGCTGCAACTCTTGAAAACCAAAAGAACGCAACAACCCAACCAAATCAGTATTAATTAACTCCCAAGCAGTTTCCGTTTCAAACAACCACATAAATATAGATATCCCAGGCCAAAACAGCGGATTTGTGGGAGCATGAAAATCAACTAAAGTAAAAATTCCTCCTGGTTTTAACACTCGATAAACTTGTTGTAAAATTTGCCTTAACTGTTCCGATTTCATTTCGTGCATTGCCACACTGGTATGCACCACATCAAAAGTATTATCTGCAAAAGGCATATCTTCAGCGAAAGCTTCCACATACTCAGCTTCCGGGACATTATTTTTTGCTCGTCGCAAAGATAAAGGAGAAGCATCCAGTCCTATCACATTTTGGGAATATTGCACTAAAACTTGAGTAGCTTGACCGCTACCACAACAGAGATCCAAAATTTTTGTTTGTGAGTTAATACCTAAACCTTCTAAAGCTAGTTGACGAAATCGCCCTTCGCCACCCACACTTAAAGCTGCTATTCGGGAAATAGCATCGTACAGCCATTGATACTGGTAACTCCAGTCTCGTAAAATAGTCGCCAAAACCTTTCTCCTGCAAAATTGTGTATTTATTGTTGCTAACTGAAACAATTAAAGCGATATATTGTTAAAATCGGTAACAAATATGAAAACATTAGAAAACTGTAATCGTTATGGGGCGTACTGGAGTATTACTACTTAATTTAGGTGGGCCAGAGCAAATCGATGATGTCCGACCTTTTCTTTTTAACCTATTCTCTGACCCGGAAATTATTCGCTTGCCTTTTCCTTGGTTGCAAAAACCTCTGGCATGGCTAATTTCTAGTTTACGCTCCAAAAAATCGCAAGAAAACTACTTGGCGATCGGTGGTGGTTCTCCTTTACGTCAAGTTACGGAAGCTCAAGCAGAAGCTTTACAAGAAAACTTAAAGGAAAAAGGACAACCTGTAGGTATTTATATCGGGATGCGTTATTGGCATCCTTTTACTGAGGAAGCGGTTGCTAAGATTAAGCGCGATCGCATCGAAAAACTAGTAATCCTACCGCTTTACCCGCAATTTTCCATCAGCACCAGCGGTTCTAGCTTCCGTCTGTTAGAAAAACTTTGGCAAGAAGACCCTTCATTAAACCGAATTAATTACACTGTAATTCGTTCCTGGTACGAGCAACCCAGTTATTTACAAGCAATGGCGCAGTTGATTGCTGAGGAACTCGATCGATTTTCCAACCCCGACGAAGTAACTATTTTCTTTAGCGCTCACGGCGTTCCCGTTAGTTACGTCGAAGAAGCAGGCGATCCTTATCAGAAAGAAATTGAGGAATGCACAGATTTAATCATGCAAACCTTAAATCGCCCAAATCCCCACGTATTAGCATATCAAAGTCGGGTTGGCCCTGTGGAATGGCTCAAACCTTACACAGAAGATGCCATTCAAGAACTAGCTAATGAAGGCGTACAAAATTTATTAGTAGTACCGATTAGCTTTGTTTCTGAACATATTGAAACTCTGCAAGAAATCGACATTGAATATCGAGAAATAGCTGAAGAAGCAGGTATTCATAATTTCCGTCGAGTCCCCGCTTTAAATACTCACCCAGTATTTATTAATGCTTTAGCAGATTTGGTTGTTGACGCTCTCAACTCTCCCAGACTATTGCTTTCCGAAGTCACCCAAATGAAGAAGAAAGTGAAAATGTACCCTCAAGAACGTTGGGAATGGGGTTTAACTCCTTCTGCGGAAGTTTGGAATGGACGGTTAGCAATGCTTGGTTTGATTGCTTTATTAATTGAGTTAATTAGCGGTCATGGGCCATTGCATTTAGTAGGATTGTTGTAGGTCTTGGGGACTGGGGACTGGGGACTGGGGACTGGGGACTGGGGACTGGGGACTGGGGACTTGGGACTGGGGACTGGGGACTGGGGACTTGGGACTGGGGACTGGGGACTGGGGACTTGGGACTGGGGACTGGGAAGTAGGGAGAATTGATGAATTGTCCTTACCAGAAGAAAGTTTGATCCCGATTCACAGATTTACCAAATTTATTAATTAATTCTGCTCATCATGTAAATCCATAAATCCCGATCCAAGTGTTGAGTTTTGAATTTTCCTATTCCCCAATCCCCAATCCCCAATCCCCAATCCCCAATCCCCAATCCCCAATCCCCAATCCCCAATCCCCAGTCCCCAATCCCCAATCCCCAATTCAGGCAAATGTACTATCATAAATTACTTTGCCGTAGTCGAGTTTGATGATGCGATCGCCCAATCCAAAATATTGATCGTCGTGACTAATTACTAACACTAATTTACCTTTATCTCGCAGTTTGGGCAAAAATTTTGTGTAAAATAACTCTTTGAAAATTGGGTCTTGATCTGATGCCCATTCATCAAACAGGTAAATTGGTCGATTTTCTAAATAAGCGGTAAGTAATGCTAATCTCTTGCGCTGTCCTTGGGAAAGTGCGGTGGTGGAAAGGTTTCCATTTTCCACTGTTACTTTGTGGTCTAATTGTAGTTGACGCAAATATGTTTCTGCTACTGAATCAATATTATATTTAGCAAAACCTAAAAGTCGCTCGAATAAATAAAAGTCGGAAAACACCACTGAAAAATGCTGACGATACCATTCCCGATTTTGTTGAGTAATTGGTTGATTGTCTAAACAAATTTTGCCGGATTCGGGAATATAAAGTCCGGTAATTAGTTTAGCTAAAGTCGATTTTCCGCTACCATTGCCACCAATCAAAAAGACGATTTCTCCGGGTTTAAAACTTAGGTTAATGGGGCCAAGGGTAAAGTCTAGATTTTCGCGATCGCTCCCATAACCATGAGTCACTTCCCGCAATTCTAAACTATGCCAATTCGGTTTTAAATCTTGGTTAGCAGAATCAACCAATACAGGCGTAGTTGGTTCTGCTTCGGCATAACTAGCTAAAGCTAAACCTAATACCTCAATCTTTTTTAACGCTACATCTGCTTTAGTTAATAAAGGCAATTTATTCACAATAATGTCCATTGGAGAAATCAAATAAGTGAAAGTCAGGACATAAGCAGTGAGTGTTTTTGGGTTAATGATAATCACATTTGGCAGCAAAAATAATACCGCACCTATGGCAAAGAAAAAGATTAATTTACCCCAACTAGCGTGAACCGCAAACAGAGACAATCCGCGAAAATTATGCCGTCGAAAATTTGCCGCTGTAACTGTTAAATCTTCGACTAAAAAATCTTGACGACGCTGATAATTTAACTTTAATTCCTTGATTCCTTCGGAAATTGTGCGGAAATTATTAAATAGGATATCCTGTTCTTCACGGGCTAAAGCTAGAATTTGTCTGCCTTTTTTGAAAAACCAATTGGAACTGCTGATGGCGATCGCCAACAACACCAAAATCATCAGCAAAACTTGCGGCGACAACCAAGCAACATACAGTAAACACCCACCGACGATCGCTAAATTAATACAGATCAAAGGCAAACTAAAAACCGCTTGAGAAATTGCCTGCACATCCTCAATCAAAGTCGCCAGCAACCTTGGTGTCCCTAACTTTTCCAACTGACTCAACTCCGAAGCCAAGATTTGCCGACTCAACCGCAACTGCATTTGAAAGACCGCATCCTGAGCTAACTTAATTAACACCACCTGAGAGAAAATACTCGTCAGCAACACTAGCACCACTAACCCCACAAATCCCCAAGCCAAAACTGCTGATGAAGAGTGACGATTGTTACTGACAGCACTTCCAATCAAGGCTATCAAACCAGCACTACTAGCACCACTGAGAAAACCTGTGACAATAGCCAGAGTGACCATTTTCCAGGACGAACGCAAGAGAAAATAAATTATATTCATAAGAAATTGTTATCGAGAATATACCTGATGGAAGATTTACAAGCACCATTGATGCAGAATATACCTAGTTTTTCGATCGTCCTGGAAACCGAAAATTTGGCGAACGCTAATCCTCGGGACTTAGCTAAATCTCTGAACTCACTGGCAAATCAGGATATTTCCCCCAAGTTAGCCAACGAGGTATTGTTGCTTGAAAGCGGCGATACTCCTCCTGAATTACTCCAACAGCTTTGCGAACAGTACCCTTGGATCAAAGTTCATCACACTAACATCAAGACTAGCTATTATGAAGCCAAAATGCTGGGTGCAGAACTAGTGACAGGGGAAATAATAGTTTACAGCGATTCTGACTGCATATACCAAAAAGATTGGCTAAGAAATTTACTGACTTCCTTTAATCAGGAGGATGACATTCAAATCGTAGCCGGAGAAACCGTCACTAGGGGCAATGGCCCTTATGGTACAGCAATGGCTTTGACCTACATTTTTCCCCAATATTCTGACAAAAAAAGTTTAGCTAAAACATCTCAATACTTTTTAAATAATGTCGCTTTTCGCAGAGATTTTTTACTCAAACATCCTATTCCTTTGGACATACCTTTATATCGTGGCAACTGCGTGATTCACGCTTATCACTTACTCGAACAAGGTTATACCATTTGGCAACATCCACAAGCTAAGGCTAATCATGCACCACCATCAGGAATTTCGCATTTTTTCTGGCGTTTTTTACTGATGGGTCATGATTATTACTGGCAAAAATCTCTTCTGAAAACCGCTATTTCAACTTCAGGGAAATCTTACTCTACTTTAATGTTGGACACCAAAAGCAAACTGCAAGCTTTTTGGGAAAGATTTAGCGGTATGTTAATCAAACAACCGATCAATTTACTTTATTTGCCTTTTGCTATCCCGATTGTAATTACTTCCTTGATACTAATTTTAGTAGGTTATCTCATTACTTTGTTTCAGCCCAATTACTTACTTAATACTTATCAGGTAATGCAGGGAGAAGATTTGGTTTTATCAACATAAGAGAACAGGGAACAGGGAAAGGGGAATTTTAATCAAGTGTTTGCTCCATAATAAATACCAGTTCCCAGTCGTAGGGGCAATTCATCAATTGCCCGTATCCCAGTTCCCAGATTAACTATCTCCTTGAACAATCAAGCCGTCTTTTTCAATTTTTAACCATCTGCCACGCCAATATATATGTTGCCCAAAAGCGCCGATTGCCCAAACAATTAGGCTTATAATATCTCTGATAGGAAGTAACCAAAGCCAAAGTAACAGTTTGGGACAGTTGATAGTAAAGATGGCAATTAGTACTTGAATGTAGCGAATGATAAAAGTTAGTAGGCACTGTGCGATCGCCCAATTTTGCCATCCCGATATAAACAATAACAAAACACTGTATACAGTACCGTAACAAAACACCATTCCATAGTATTGTGAACCTCGATTAAACCGAATAGTTCTCGCCCAACGTACCTCTCTTTGAAAGAATGACCAAAAACTTTCGCCAGTTGTATCCGACTCTAAAATATGTCGAGAAAATTCTATGCGATAACCAGCTTCTACTGCTCGTTTAGCTAAATTATAATCTGACCCAATGCGGCTTAAATGTATGCCTCCAAATTCTGCTAAAGATGATTTACGAGTTGCCATTGTTGGGCCAACAGCAAATTTAAAACCACCATCAATAACCCTAGAAATTAAGGCAGATGGAATAAAATCAAAACACCGACCAAAGGAAGCTAAAGCTGCTACGATCGTCCGAGGATTTTTGCCAACATATCCACAAGTTACTAAACCAACTTTGGGATCTTTTAGAGGAGCAGTAACAATACTAATATATTTGGGAATTACCCGAATATCACTATCAGCAAAGATGATGATTTCATGTTGGGCAGCTTCTAAAAGATAACTTAAATTGCTATCTTTGTAATTGATTCCTCGCGGTTCTAAACCGATTAATAGCTTGACACGATCGGGATATTTCGCCGCTAATTCTTTTAACAAAGGAACCGCTGAATCTTCCGGGTCTAACACTCCAAAAAGCACTTCATAGTTAGGATAATTTTGCTGACAAAAAGATGACCAATTCTCCCAGGCTCCCTCATCAATACCACAAACTGGTATCATGAGCGAAACAGGATCTTCGGAAGAGTTGATCATCTGTTGTTTAGGTGCAAAAAATTTGAGAGTGCAGATGGCACAGGTAATGTAAAAAGCGATCGAGCCGCTAAATAAGATGAGCAAGACAATTTGGAAAAACAGCATCACTGGTTACTTTCACTAACTATGGTAAACTTTCTATTATAAAGATTACCTGAAAAGTATATTTAGAAGAAAGCCAACTGTAGATCAATACGCATAAAAAAGAAATTTTGCTGAAAATTATCGAATTATATGAGCTAAAAACACTTACTTTGTGGTAGTAATTACAGAAAGCAAAGTGTAATCACCTATCTACAAGGGCAGCTATAAGTTGATCTACAATTTACTACCTGATATTGTTAAACCTTCACGAGACGGTAGAGGAAAACTGCTAGGTACTCCTACTAGAATGTACCCCAATCAAACTCCTGAAGTGTTGCGTTCACTAATGCGAGAAAACGAATCAGCAGTAACTCTTGCTAATTTAGGGTACACAGTGAGGCAAAATCCATCTGTTCGTGGACTGAAGGAGCCTGACTACAGAATAGGAAGACGAATATTTGACTGTTATGCACCAACCTCTTTAAGGGTACGCAATATAGCTTCAAATATTATCCTATTGTAGGTCTTAAAGAGATTCTTGTACTAAAAAATAACGCTATCATCTTGAAAGGTGGAATTGTTGGTGCAAATTTCATTTTTGTAAATTGATAATATCCTGAGAGGTAGAAATGGCATTAAACTATATATTAAACTTGGAAGCTAATATTAAACCAGTAGAGGCTTTGCAGATAATTTCCAAATATCTTGGTCTAAAATGGCACAAAAAAGATAGTTTAGCTGGCTTAGGTGTTATTGTATACGCAACCCTAAAAAGTCAAATAGGGCAGGAAGTTATAGCAGAAGAGTTTGGTTTTCAACCAAGCATAGTTGTAGATTTCCGTATTAATCCGAAAGATGCTTATAAAGAAGGTAAAGATACTTTAATAAAAGGTACTTTGGACTTACTCGATCGGTTTCAAGGAGATGCAGTTTTGCTGTTCAACGGAGAACAACCTGTACTACAAAGAATCAATGGAAAACTTAGACTCTACTCAGGATGGGAGGCTACATTAATAAATATATTTCACGATCGTAAGCTAACTTATGAACTTTATCAGCCCCAATCATCTGCAACAAATATCAAACTTGGGTAAGAAAATCGCTAAAAGTGACAGGTTTTCTGGTGACAACTGCGGGAGTAATTTAGCGTTGAATAATGCTATATCGCGCCATTATCCACTGTTGAGTTGCCCTAAATCTATTGAAGCAACAAAGTTTATTTTACACATAATGTAGTAAATTATTAACCCTTGAAATTAGCGATCGACTTATCAACAAAAAAAGGGTTACAATTAAGAAACGATTAAGTTAAAAACTTGCGTTTACCCTTTTCGGTTAAGAGTACAACCAGAACAGTAAATATGATTGAACTCCTTGCTGCGCTTTCTGCTTCCGCTGCGGTAGGTGTAGGGAGAATTGCCCTACCATTATTATTAATTGGACTTTTGCAAGGAGACAATCTCTGGTCTCGCGTACCAATACTTTCTCACATTCATCCACAAGTAGTAGTGGGAATACTCACCAGTTGGTCATTATTTGAATTGTTTGCTTCCAAAAAACTCCTTGGTCAGCGTATTCTACAAATTATTCATCTCTTACTTAGTCCGTTAGTGGGAGCAATTGTTGGCGCTTTTGTGGCGCAGACAGCTAACCTTGATGGATGGATGATTGTACTTGTTGGTACGATCGGCGGATTACTAGCTTTAGTGTTGCAACTTGTACAAACAGGTTGGTTTTTTCGTCTGCGGGGTTTACCCCTTTGGTTAGTTTTTATCCAAGATGGTTTATGTGTAGTCTTAGTGTTACTTGCCTTTGACGCACCCAGACAGGGAGGATTAATTGCTATGATCCTACTTTGGCTGGCAATTCGCTCTTCTGGAGAATGGTATCGTTGGTACAGAAAGCAGCGGCATTCTGCTCGGTATCACCCGGATTAACTGAGAATTTCTCATTGTTACTGTAGAATCTGTGCAGTGGTAAGATTCAGAATACCAAATAGTGGAGAAGCGATCGCACTATCTCCTTGAAACACCTTTTCCTCATACAAACCTTCTACCCACTCCAATACTGTCACCTTTTGTTGCATCGGATCGACAATCCAATACTCGGCAATCCCTCGCGCCCCATACTCCGATCTTTTGTAGCGATAATCGCGTTTTTCTTGTCCCGGACTTACTACTTCAACTACTAACAATGGTGGTGGCATATCGAGTGTAATGGTCGATCGATTTGCCCCCTCCAATGCCGTCGCTAACTCTTCAGATAATACGATTAAATCCGGGAAGCGTGTCGTTGCCCGCAAACTACTTACCACTATTTCAGTTCCAATTCTTAACCGATAGCTAGAAATTCCTTGGTTTAGAAAAAAGGCAAATAATAAAGATGCTATCCGCTGATTTCGATCGCTTTCTGGAGGCATGGCAACTAACTCCCCATTTTCCAATTCATACCAAGTATCAGTACCATCGTCAAAGTTAAGGTACTCTGCCAAAGACATTTTTTGAGATGCAATAGTCATGATTGTTCCACCACCTGCAAATAGTTTTGCTCTGTTTTTTATCTTACATCCCCTATTCTGTTTCTTATCCCCTAATTACTAGACACTAACTCTTGCATATATCTGAGATAACCATCAGCTTTTTTCACCTGTTCTTTAACTTCAGGAACTAAAGAATTAAGCGATTGAATTAACTTAGCTTTGGCTTCAATAGAAAGCTGTTGGTCTACTTGAGCTTGTTTTAAACTATCGCGATAGTTACTCAAGTAAGCATCCAAATCATTAAAAAAGTCATCAATTCTTTGCTGAAAATCTTCATCCAAATATTGACTAATTCCCTGTTTAATGTCATTAATCCTTTGATCGATCAACTTGTTAATTTCATAAATTATTCCTTGCAAAGAAACCGTGTAAAAGTTCTCAGTTTTGTGCGGTCTTTTGACTTTTTCTGTAATTTCAAAAGGAACTAACCACATAAAATGTAAAAACGACCTTTTCTTTTTTACCACTTCACTGTAACCTTGATCGATCTTCCGAGTATGGCGAATGACTAAAGGTTTGTTCAGATCGATGTAGTAATCCGAATGAAATCTGAGATTAGGCAGAGAAAGATTTAAATGGAAATTTTCATTCAATCTTTCCCTAGCTCGATCGATAATTGGTTTAGTTTGCTTTTCTAAAAATTCCATCATTTTTTGCCGAGATTCATCAATTACTTGACCAGTATTTTCCTGCACTTTTTCTAACAGCAAATCAACTCGGCGCTTGGCATAAGCTACAGCTAAGGCAGCAAATTCCTCGGCTTCCCTTAAAGTAGTAAACTCCATTGAACTGAGTCGCTTAGACTCAGTTGCTACTTCTTGTTTTTGTTGCGAAATCCAGTTAACAAAAGCTCTGCCAGTTGTCCCACTTTTTTCCACAAAATCAGCAACTTGTTGGTCTTCTTGCAACAAATATGTTTCTACACTCAATTTACCTTCTTGTTGCAATTTTTCTAAAATATTATTTAAATTTGCCTGCAAATCAATTTTGATTTGTTCAATTTCTTGCAAACTGTGACGGCAGTTTTCGATGCTATCAATATCTTCATCTAATGCTGCCACTTCTACCCGCAATTTTTCCCCATCTTCATTAATAGCTCGACTGCGTAATTGGGTATCTTCCAAAAGTTCTAGCAATCGACCTTTAGCAATTTTCAAAGAAGAGGTAATACATCTGGGTGCTGCTTCAGTCATCAAAGCATTGACGGCATTAGTTAAAAAGGCATCAAAGCCAGATTTATGCCAAAGTTTTTCGGCTTTCTTTTTTAGTTGGGCGACTGTAACTTCTTGTAATTCTTCTTCCCAATCTAAAGGGAAAACATCTTGAGCGAGCGATCGCGCCGTCTTTAATTGTCCCACATCCACACCCGGACGTTGCTGCACCTCTGTCAAAAAATTAGCCGCAGAAAACGCCCATCTCGCTGAAATTTCAAACACGCGATCGTTCTCCTCTCCATCCCCAATCCCAAACTCCGCCGCCACAAATTGACGCACCTGTTCGGGAGTCATATCCCCCTCTTTGCGCTGATCGACCTTATTCACCAAAACATATAAATTATCCTTTCCCCGCAACTCAGTTACCCTAGCAACATCCTTTTTAATTTCCTCTTCCGCCTTCGTATTCAACTCCGTAAAATTCAGAACAATTAAAATTACCGAACTCGCCTGTAACTGTTCCGCCACCACATTTACTAACTTTAAATTTTCCCCCGCTTCATTCGGCCCCGGAGTATCCACAATTACCAATTTACCCGCAATATCTGCCTTTTCTGTAATTCCCGATCGATAAAAAGGAGTGTAAATTCTTGGTACATCAATCAGCGACTGCAAAGGATCGGAAAACGGATCTAAAACACTACAAAGACGAACAATATCATTCAAACCCCGTAAACTATTAATAATAGACAACCGACCAGAAATTCTGTTCTCAATAGCAATTCCCCCCATACTCTGAATCTTTTCCGGCAACTTTGCCAAATGGGGATACTGTGCCATCCTTTCCTGCACCCGGTTTAAACCCAACTCAGCAATTTTGCGCTGTAAAGCCACAAAAGTGTCCCGAAAAATATCTTGCATCTGCGAAGTCAACATCAAAACAGGCTCAGCCAATTGCGGCTCAAACATAATCTCCGTAGGCAAAGTTGTCATTGCTGCATTGCGACTCGGCAATAATTCTTGACCAACAATAGCGTTAATAATCGTAGATTTACCCGCCTTCATCGGCGCAACAATTGCCATCCTCAACTCTAAATCCGAAACATTCCGAGTCGCATCTGCAACTTCTCGCTGAAACTTGGCATACTTTTCACTAGCACTATCCGAACTCAGCGCCGTACTCACACGATGTAATAACGAACCAACCAGCCCTAACAAATCAACGGCATTTGTTTGCAAACTCTGCATATTCCGCTTTTGTACTTCAGCAACCATGAGACTCACTCCCCGGAAAAATGTCTAACCAAATGAATACACTTCGATGAAAGTTAGATCTTTGATTCTGTCTGAAACTCAACTATATCTAAAAAAACTCCTGCTGTTATCATTATTTGTCGATGGTTTTGCTAAGATGACCCCGAAGAATATTATGTGGATGCAATCTGCCTCTGGCACAAATGAGGTAACTACTGCGTCTTTCACAAAGACTAGCCTTCTATTAACCTAACAATAGAAGTGCGTACCTGTAATCTCTTGTTGAATTCTCTGTGGAAACACCATGCGTAACCCTATCATCAATTTCGATCATTTTTCGGGTGCAGTACCAACATTCAGGAAACTTTTCGTTTCTAGCTTACTCTTGGGCTTAATTGGTACAGTTAACACAAATATTGATGTTCTACCATCAACAGCACAGTCAACACCACCAACCAATCAAGCTACAACCCCGATAAACCAGAAATTGGTGGGAAGTTGGCAAAGCCGAGTTTCTTCAACTCAGAATCTCACTTTTATTTTCGGACAAGATGGTAAGTTATTTATTGTCTTGCCATCAAACTCAGAAAAAGCTCAAGCTTTACAACTGCGGTACCGAGTTGCTTCTGCAACTAGCAAACCAATGCAATTGGATTTGACGACAAGTAACAACAAAACTGCCCAAACGATTTTTGAGTTTACTCCCGACGGTAAACTGCGAATGGAACTACAGGGTATCGAAGCCGGAAAACCTAGACCAGCTACTTTTGGTAAAGGGGCTTTGGTATTTAATAAGGTTTCTGGTAACACTAATTTGCCTGCCAATGCTCAACTTAGACAAAGTGATAACCCAAATAACGTTATGCCTAAGTAGTTTGTCTCACATCTTTGCGGGGATAGGAGAGCAAGGGCGATAATTTAAGCAATTATTTCCGTCTTTGTCAAATAAGGCCATTTAAATATGGAATAGCTTCGCAAAAATAGCCAAAAAATCCTGATTTTGGCTGCGAGCATGGTAAAGTTGTCTATCGAGATCCCCAACTCCTTTAAGAAGTTGGGGATTTAAAGTACTTGGTACTACAAATCTGAGCCTCTGCACTGTTAAGATGTGGTTATTTTGATGCTTGACTTCCATGACTGACACCGTTCTCGATGTTCGCAACTTGCAAGTTCAGTTCCTTGCCAAAGGTACAGGTAGAACACCTGTGGTTACGAAAGCTGTTGATGGTATTTCTTTTCAGGTGAAACCGGGGCAAACTCTAGGAATTGTCGGTGAATCGGGTTCTGGTAAATCAGTTACTTCCTTAGCAATCATGGGTTTGGTGCCGAGTCCAAGCAGGGTGTTGGGTGAAATTTGGTTTCAAGGTTCGGGAGAAGGTGCTGAAGCTGTGAATCTGCTGCAATTGCCGGAACGCAGAAAGCAGCAGTATCGAGGCGGTGAGATTGCCATGATTTTTCAAGAACCGATGAGTTCTTTGAATCCGGTTTATACTATTGGTTTTCAAATTACAGAAGCAATTCGCTTGCACCAAAATGTTTCGGAGGCGCAAGCTAGAAGGTTGGCGGTTTCTCTGTTACAAGAGGTGAAGTTGCTGCCGAGTGATGAGGATTTGCGGCAAGGTTTTTTGGAGATTAGACGACAAGAACAACTTAATACTTCTGCTGCTGGAGAGTGGGCGGTTGATATTAGTGAGAAGGAAATTAATCAGTATATTAATCAGCAGAAGTTGGCGATGCTTGATCGCTATCCTCACGAACTTTCTGGGGGGCAAATGCAGCGAGTTATGATTGCTATGGCAATTTCTTGTAATCCTAAAGTGTTGATTGCTGATGAACCGACTACGGCTTTAGATGTGACTGTTCAAGCAACTATTTTGGAACTGTTGCGCGAGTTATGCCGGAGTCGGGGAATGTCGATGATTTTTATTACTCACGATTTGGGCGTAATTGCTGAAATTGCTGATATTGTGGCGGTGATGTATCGGGGCAAAATAGTTGAATATGGTCTGGTTTGGCAAATTTTTTCGGCTCCTCAACATCCTTATACTAAAGGTTTATTAGCTTGTCGTCCCAGTTTGGATCGCAATGTGCGCTATCTGCCAACGGTTTCTGATTTTATGGAAGTGGTAGAAACTGATGATGGCGAATGGAAAATTGAGGAGAAAAGCGATAATTCAAATCAGCAAATAGGAGTTTCAAGTACGCCATTCCCAGTTTCTCGTCCTCACTCACGAGTTCACACTTCTGATGCGCCAATTTTGTCTGTAAAAAATCTTCAGGTGGGTTTTCCGGTGCGAGGAATGTTTGGGAAAACAGAACGCTACATTATGGCTGTAAATGGGATTTCTTTTGATGTTTATAAGAGCGAAACTTTGGGTTTGGTGGGAGAGTCGGGTTGCGGTAAAACTACTTTAGCTCGGACTTTATTGCGCTTGATTGAACCAATGGGCGGTCAGATTTTCTTTGAGGGACGTGATATTACTAATTTGAAAGGTGCGCCTTTACAAAAGTTGCGTCGGGAGATGCAAATTGTGTTTCAAAATCCGTTTAGTTCTCTCGATCCAAGGATGAATATTGGCGATGCAGTAATGGAACCTTTGCGAATTCACGAAATAGGAAAGAAAGATCGGGAAAGACGCGATCGCGCCGCTTATCTGTTAGAAAAAGTCGGTCTAAATCCTGACTGGATGAAGCGTTATCCTCACGAATTTTCTGGGGGACAAAGGCAAAGAATTTGTATTGCTAGGGCTTTGGCTTTAAATCCAAAGTTTATTATTTGTGATGAGTCGGTTTCGGCTTTGGATGTTTCTGTACAAGCGCAAGTGTTGAATTTGTTAAAGGAAATTCAGCAAGAATTTGGTTTGACTTACATTTTTATTTCCCACGATTTGAGTGTGGTTAAGTTTATGAGCGATCGAATTATGGTAATGAATAGCGGCAAAATCGAAGAAATTGATATTGCCGATATGATTTATCGTCAACCGAAAACAGAATACACTCGTCAGTTAATTAATTCTATTCCTACAGGCAGTTTGGCAAGAATTAAACAGCGGCAACAACAGCGATCGATCGCTATGTGATTGGGGACTGGGGACTGGGGACTGGGAAAGGCAGAAGGCAGAAGAAAGTTTCTTCGTTGCACCAAGAGGCAGAGCCTCTATTCTTCGTTCCCAGGTTGAACCTGGGAACGAGAACACAGGAGGTTCCACCTCCTTTGAGTGCAAGATCTGAGTTAAGAAGTTTTCTTGCTCCTCTGCTCCTTTGCTCCCCTGCTCTCTAGCTTTTCATCCAACTAACACATTTTTCCATCTGCTTTTGCATGGTTTCTTTATCAGCATGATAGCGTCTGCCATGTCCGGGTAATACCCATTCAAACTGATAACTTGCTAATTTTTGCATGGACTTAAATAGTTCTGTCCAAGAGTACCAACAATGCTGGCGGAAAGCATACAATTGATTTAATGTTTCCGACCAAGCTAAGTGATCGCCTGTGAATAAAAAGCTGTTTTTGTAAAGTAAAACTGTGTGACCTTTGGTATGTCCGGGAACGGGAATAATTAACAAATCTGGGGCAAATTCAATGGGATCGGTTCCAGAAATTTGAATTTCTACATTACGAGTTCCCGTGCTAATTTCGTCTTGGTGTAAAATGCGATCGCAACCAAAATGTTCTTGAAACTTTTGATGATCTGCTACATCATCTCTGTGTGTTAAATACAAATAACGAATCCCACCCATTGCTTCCAAACGTTTGACAAGGGGCGGAGTAAATCGAGGGGAATCTATCAAAATATTCCCTTCGGGACGAGTGATGAAATAACTGGCAGCAGCAAAGGATTTTTCGGAATGATAGCCGCAATGATAAACATTTTCGGCGACTAAAATCGGGAAAGTTTCTTGAACTTCTTTAATATCTGTTGGTTTTTCAACTGTGCCAATGGAAGCAGTGGGACAGGACAATAAAGCCTGGATTGCTTTGACTCTTTCGCTGGGGTTGGCAGGTTGATGATAAACTGCTGACTGTTCTCCTGCTTCATAAAAAACTTCCGGTGCCATCCACCGACAAGTATCGCAGTCAATGCAGGTGCGATCGACATAAAAATCGCCGTTCACATTTTCGGAACGACGTTGGTGGAGATGTGCCATTTTGCAACGTCTTTATTTGTGGAAAAAATTGCTTATTAAAGCTTTCCAAGCAAACAGGGGTAAAGCTAACATTCGCCGCCAGCGCCAAGGTTCTTGGTAAAGCCGATATAGCCATTCTAAATGATTTTCTCGGAACCAAGCGGGGGCGCGATTTTTTGTCCCGGCCCAAATATCTAAACTACCACCTACGCCAATCCAGATCGCTTTAGGACAGAGGTGGCGATGTTTAGCGATCCAGAGTTCTTGACGGGGTACTCCCAGCCCGACGAAAATTAAACTCGGTTGTTGTTCTTTTAAAGTTTGGTGTAGTTGTTGTTCTTCTACAGTTGAGAGATAACCGTGTTGAGTGCCTGCGATCGCTAATTTTGGACATTTCTCCTGCCACATTTCGGCTGCTTTAGCTGCAACCCCAGGCGCACCACCAAAGAAAAATACTGGCATTGGTTTACTTAATTGTCCCGCATATAACAGAAGAGTTTCTGCTAACTCAATTCCTGGACAACGCTTCACTTTTTTACCTTTTAACCACAGGTAAAGGACGACTCCAGAACCATCAGGGATGACTAAATCCGCTTGCTGAATAATTTGGGCTAAAGTGGCGTTCTTTTCCGCCTGCATAGTCATTTCTGCATTTAGCGTAATGACGTGCCCGCCTAATTGCTGGTGCAACTGCGCGATTAGCCAACCTGGGTAATCATCTAATAAATGTACTGGCAGTCCCAGTACAGAAAAGCTAGGCGTGTTAGTAATGATTTGTTCTTGCACAAACTCTCCTCACGTTCTCTATGCAGCATAGTTTACCTTGACGCTGCATTACTGTGTAGTTTCTCAAAAAATTAGACTCTGTTTCTACTACTTCTTCTTTAATGTTAGTAGTTTTGTAATCTTCAGACCGCCTTTTTTACAGAACCATCTGCATAAAGTTCCAAAGGCACTAACTCCACTTTACCGTTAACTTTCACTTTAGAATAAACAATCCGCACAAAAGGTGAATTATTTTTATTGTATTTCGTACACATATCCGTCACCTGCTTTTGCTCTAGGTTGACAACTTTAAAACTTTCTGGGTCTAAGTTGAATTCTGATTTATTCCCTACTTATGTTCTACAAAACTGTTGTTAAAGTTACCGGAAAGATTGGTTGATTTTTTATAAAGATTGTGCAAAAATTAGCAAAATAGATTTAAAAATACTAGCCAAATACTTACTAGTTGAAATAAACTAATAAAGTAATAGTAGGAAAAAGAATAAATATTAAGTTAGTCTGTTAAATTCGAGTAAATTTCTACTTGATCAATTAACTTCAAGCCGATCGACAATTATTTCGCCAAAATCGCCAAAAATATGATGAAAAACAAGCTCTCCGAACTGCAAGTACGCTTAGATTATTACTATCAGCAAATTCAAACTGTAATTCTCGATCGGCAAAATCCGATTACAGGTTTACTACCAGCCTCTACAGCCATAAATGCTCACGGAGATTATACAGATGCTTGGGTGAGAGATAATGTTTACAGTATTTTGGCTGTTTGGGGATTAGCATTAGGATATAGCAAGTTAAATGATGACTTTGGACGCAGTTATGAATTGGAACAAAGCGTCGTTAAATTGATGCGGGGACTGTTGTTTTGCATGATGCGTCAGTCTCACAAAGTCGAACGTTTTAAAGAAACTCAATCTCCTTTAGATGCTTTACACGCCAAATACAATACCAACACGGGTGATATTGTGGTTGGTGACGATCAGTGGGGACATTTGCAGTTAGATGCAACTTCATTGTTTCTGCTGATGTTAGCACAAATGACGGCTTCAGGATTACATATTATTTATACGCTAGATGAGGTGAATTTTGTCCAGAATTTAGTTTACTATATCGGGCGAGCTTACCGGACACCTGACTATGGTTTATGGGAAAGAGGCAATAAAATTAATCACGGAAACCCAGAATTAAATGCTAGTTCGGTGGGAATGGCGAAAGCAGCTTTAGAAGCAATTAATGGCATAAATTTGTTTGGAATTAGAGGTAGTCAAGCTTCGGTAATTCACGTTTTGCCAGATGAAATTGCTAGAGCTAGAATTACTTTAAAGTCGATTTTACCAAGGGAATCTAGCTCCAAAGAAGTGGATGCTGCTTTATTGAGTGTAATTAGTTTTCCGGCATTTGCGGTTGAGAACGAACAATTAGTAGAACGTACTAAAAAGAAAATTATAGACAAATTAGGAGGTTGTTACGGTTGTAAACGTTTCTTGAGAGATGGACATCAAACTGCGATCGAAGATCATACCCGTTTGCATTATGAACCTTGGGAATTAAAGCAATTTGAAAATATAGAATGTGAATGGCCTTTGTTTTTCACTTATCTATTTTTAGATGGTTTGTTTCGTGGGGATAGGGAACAAGCGCAAGATTATCAACAAAAGTTAGAGAGTTTGTTGATAGAAAGAGAAGGTTTGCGATTATTACCTGAACTTTATTATGTACCAAAAGATAAGATCGAGGCTGAGCGATCGCACCCCCAAAGTCAAACACGCTTACCTAACGAAAATGTTCCCTTAGTTTGGGCGCAAAGTCTGTATTATTTAGGACAGTTATTAAATGAAGGGTTAATTGCGATCGGAGATATCGATCCTTTAAGTAGACATTTGTGTACTGGAAAAGAATCTAAACCTTTAGTACAAATTGCCCTTTTAGCAGAAGATGAAGACTTACAAATTAAATTAGCAGATTACGGAATTCCCACCCAAACACCCCGACAAGTAGAACCAATTCAAGTGCGTCAAGCAAGTGAATTATCAACAGTTTACACCCAAATTGGACGCAATGATAAATTGGGTTTAACTGGTCGTCCAGTGCGAAGATTACGCAGTTTAACTACTTCGAGAATTTTCCGAGTTCGCGGAGAAACAATTGTTTTCTTACCCGCATTTTTAGATAAACAACAGTTCTATTTGACATTAGATTACCATTTTCTATTAGATCAAATCAGAAGCGAATTAGCTTATATTCAGCGTAATTGGATGGAGTTGGGAAGACCAACAATGACCTTATTGTTAACTCATTCTATGCTGGAAACGGGAAGTGAAGCATTGTTGGCATTAATGCAAGAACTAAATTCTGGTTATTGCAATGGCGTGCAGATTAAATTGGGCAATTTGCAACAATTTCTGCAAACATCAGCTAAAGAGAGAATTGATTTTATCCATGATTTTGAATTCACTCAATCTCCGGTTCAGAATACAGCATCAGCTAAGTATTATTTAACTTATAACCCGGAAAAAAACTGGCCTTTGGGTCATACTCAGGAATTCAAATTAGAGTACGAAACTGATACCAGATTCTTGATTAATTGTTTGCGAGATTCACAAAATATTTACGAACAAGTTGAGTTACTGCAAACATTAACTCGGTTGAAAGGCGTAAATTTCGATGCTGGTTTAGGAGGGCCAAAACATCCAGTAACAGTAGCAGATTTACTCAAAGAAATTTACGAAAAAGCAGTCAGAGGTGTAGTTAATCAAACCTCTAAGGAATCAATAATTCACTGGACGGTAATTCGCCGCACCGCAGGTTTAAGGGGAATGGTGGATATTGGTTTATCGGATGCAGTGACGGATATTTTAGTGCGCCAAAAACAGATTTCTGTGGGTAAAGCTTATAGCGAAGCTTCCTTAATTACTCGCCCAATGTCGCACCATGAAATTAGTGATAAAATTAAAGAGTTTTGTGGGGAAGATATTCGCGATCGCGTTCTCACCCAAGAAATTTTAATCTATCTTGGTTTATTAATCAAGTCAGAACCAGACTTATTTAACGGGTTGCTAACCTTAAGAGTTGGGTATTTAATTCTGTTAATCACCAGTGAATTAGCACAGGAATTAAAAATTACTCAAGACGAAGCGCATGAACATTTAATGACATTAAGCCCTTTTGAAGTAAAAAGCCGTGTGCGTCAAGTAATTGCAGGTTATGAAGACATGAATGAGTTGTTACGACAACAAGAATCTTTGCACGTCAAACAATCAGAAAAAGATATCGAATGGGTGGTGCTTCCTGAAAAAGAAGAAACAACAGAATCACAAGGCGGATGGTTGCACAAACGTCAAAGAGATGGCGCTTTAAACCGAGTTCCGCCAGATTTTTATCCTCGCGTTTGGCAATTATTGAAACATTGCAAAGGGTTAGTAATTGGGGATAAATTGGAGAGACGCAACCGTTTAGATAGTGAATGGTTGCTGGCGGAAATGACTTCGGGTGAAAAGAATTTTGCTTTGCAAATTGAGCATTTATTGAACAAAATTGTTGCGCCAGAGTACCGCCAAGTTAATATTGAAACTTTAATGGAATTATCAGCGATCGCAGAACGTAACCCTGACTTAAAAATTGAAGATTACATCGTTTTAGATGTTTTAATTGGTCATGCTGTCAGGTTAGCATTTTTGGAGAAATTCCCTGATAAAAGCGATCGCTATGATGAGTATAAAGCAGCTGCTTGGCGGTCTTTTTATGAAACCTCTCCCTATACCTGTGCTACTTTTGTAGTGAAAGCGTTCCGCTTCTTAACTCAGTTTGGAAAAGCGAGTGCAGCATGAGTAAAACTTTGTACGAAACAGATTATTTGAAATGGATTGAAGCGACAGTAGCAAAGTTGCGCTTGCAGAATTATTCTCAAGAAAAAGTCAGCTACACTTTAGCACATCATCGAGATGAAGCAATTATGGTGACAGTGGCTGTACCTGGAGAAAGATGGGAAGTTGAATTTTGAATGATGGTTCGATAGAAGTAGAAAAGTTTGTTAGTAATGGGGAAATTGGGGGAGAAGAAGCACTGGGAGAATTATTTTATCGCTATTCGGGACAAAATGATTCCAGCTAATATAGCATTTCTCGATCTGATGAGGTACGGCTCTAAGAGCTAAATTGCTGATTAATCAAGGGTTTTGCTGTACCTCACTTGAGTAGGAATCGCTATAAAGAATTTATAATGAACAGAACATTATAAGTAAGTACTTGGCATAATTTAATTGTGTAGTTTTCTGGGGAGCGATCAAATGCGATCGCAAAAAGTGCAACGCATCTCATTGTTAGTTAGCAATTAAATCGTTTTTGTATGAAAATAATAAGAAATACGAGAGAATTAAAAGTATGAGCAAAACTTTAGAAATTCAACTTCCCGACGAACTAGAGGAACAGTTGTTGCAAAGAGCAAAAAGTATGAATATATCCTTAGAAAGCTTAGTTTTGCAGTCTCTAATTCAATTAGCAAGTTCACCAACTCCAGATGAATTCGATCCAATTTCACCATTATTGGGTACATTAACAGCCGAAGTTAAGGACATTGGTGAACATCACGATCGCTATATCGGTAGTGCTTTACAACAGGAAATTGCCAGTGCTGAGTAAAGTCTTTATTGATACTTCTGGATGGGCTGAACTATTTGTAGCCAGTGAATCCTATCATCAACAAGCAAAAGAATGGTTCGCCAAAGCCAGAAAACAAAAGAGAGAAATGGTCACAAGTAACTATATTGTGGCTGAATTAGTGGCTTTACTAAATAGTCCTTTGCGTGTGCCTCGTTCGCAACTATTTCAATATGTAGATGCTGTGAAAACGGCTTCTTATGTTAATGTTATTTACATAGATGCAGCGATAGAAACAGCCGCTTGGTCTTTACTCAAAAATAGAGCGGACAAAACTTGGTCTTTAGTCGATGCTACTTCTTTTATAATCATCCAGCAGCTTGGGTTACAAGAAGCACTTACGACAGATCATCATTTTGAACAAGCAGGATTTATTCGATTATTGAAATAAAATCAACTGTCGCACCTTATTGTTACTTTTTGTATCTCTGCGATCGGCTGAATTCGCAAATTCTGCATCCTTATTTAAAGACAAATTTAAGGCAAAAACAGTTCAGAAAATGGTATTTCTATTTCGGGGAAAGCTAAGGGTGCGATCACTGCATCTACAATGAGAATAATTTCTTCTTGATAACCCGATTCAGTTGGATTACGAAAAATATAAACGCATCGGTTGATAATATCTAAAATCCAATATTCAGGGATATTTGCTCTAGCATAAATAGGTGCTTTTTCTTCGCGATCGATATTTAAAGTAGTATGAGAAATTTCGATTAATAAGAAGATATCATTCTGATTAGGGTGATTTTCGCCATAAGCATTTGGATCGATCCTAACTACCGCAATATCTGGTTCTGGTTCTGAATTTGAGAGAGTAATAGGTAACTGCATTCGTACATGAGCAATACCTCTAAATCTTACTTTCAAGTAATCAGACGATCTTTGAGTTGTACCTGCGTGAGGTGGACGTTGAGGACTCATCTCTATTATTTTACCTTCTAAAAGTTCAACTTTATCTTCAGGAGTAAGAATCCCAGCGTCGATCATTCGGTGATATTCTTCTACCGTCCACAAATGGATTTGGGTAGCAGTCATAGTGATTATCCTCGTTGTAGCTATTTAACTATATTAATGTAAAATTATTACGATCGAGAAGATATATAGCCAGTCTAAATGAATTGTGAAAAAGCATCGTAGTTTTTAAAGTTAGGAACATTAAAAAGTTTGAAATCAACAAAAAGCTGAAATAACCGCTTCACAATGGCAAAACTTTTACCAAACCGATAAAATCTTCTTAGTAAATTTTTTAACTGTAGCCAAATTGCTTCTACAGGATTTTCTTGGGGAGCGTAAGGCGCAAATCTATGACAAGTAACATTCCATTCTTCGGGAGTCATTTCTTGATTCTGTTGAGTTAAAAATTTTTTCATTTCCTCTCCTCTATGATAACTAGCTCCATCCCAGATCAATAAAATTTTGGCTCCCGGATTTCTTTGTTGTAGTTGAGTGACAAAATTGACAGTGTTTTCTCCATTTCCTTGGGGATAAGGGTCGAGAATAAATTCTTTCGTTAATAGATCTAAAGCTCCATAATAAGTCTGTCTTTCTTTGGGATTCAACAGTGGAATTTTCACTGGTTCTTTGATGAAGTTCCACAGATAACCACAGATATCGTCCCAGAGTAGATGGCATTCATCAATAATATACACCACCAGCTTTCTGGCCTCTATTTCGGTGCGATGTTTTTCGAGAAGTGCGGCAATTTCTTGGTTTTTTTTTTAGTTAATTCTGCATCATATCGAGGATTCACCTGTTCTCCTTTTTGCCAAGAGATTTTCGCTTCTTGAAAAATCTGATAATAGCTTTGTCGCGATTGAAAAACTACATCATATTTGTCAATTAAATAAGTTTCTAATTCGGAAATATCCCAAGCTTTTTGCTGAATTAACCACGCAATTGTTTCCGCTCTTTCTTCTGGGCTTAAATAACTTTCTGTGCCTTTATACCTGGATTTTAAAGCTTCATTACCGCCGACTTTAAAAGCATTAAACCATTTACTGATAAACCCTACTGAGACTGCTAAAATTTCTTTAATTTTCTCATAGCGATATCCCTCTAACGCCAATTTAGCTGCTAATGCTCTCTTCATTTCTGCCGATTTTGGATTACTTTTAATAAAATCTTCGAGAGTCTTTAGCTGTTTTCTAACTTCTGAATCTTCTACTGCTCTCATTTCTACTTCTCGGTTACAAGCCGTTCTTATTTTACCAGATTACCCTTTTACTTCTTTCATGACTCATTTAGACTGGCTATATAATTTAGAAAATTATTAGAATACTGAGCAAATTTATTATTATGTTTCAAACTACTCGCCGCCGTTTAGCTATTTGGTACGCCGCTGTTACTGCTGTGTTATTACTATTATTTGCAACTGGGGTTTATCTTTATGTGCGGAGTACTTTAGTTGAAAGAGTTGATGATACTCTAAATCATGTTGTGGAAGTGGTGGAACGATCGCTAGTCATCGAATCAAACACTACAGAAAACAAATTCCGCATTAACTTAGAAGCTAGTTTTCGAGATAATGCGGATACTGTAGAAGACGATCGCATTGACTTAGAATGGTTTAGTCCCAATGGCGAATTACTTTGGTCTACTTTTTCCGAACCTTTAAACATTCCCATTCATGCTAATCGCACTGGAGAAACAGTAAGAATAGAGAGAAAAAGTGATACTAATTCTTCTAACATTATCCTGTTACGCCAAATCACAGAAAGAGTAGAAATTGGTAGACAAGTCATCGGATATTTGCGCGTTAGTCATCCTTGGTTTGAAGTTACTAAACCCAGTCGTCAGTTAATCTTAGATTTGAGTTTAGGCATAACTTTTATGGTAATTTGTGTAGCAGCAATTGGTTGGTTGCTTTCCGGTTTAGCAATGGAACCAGTTAGGGAATCTTACCAAAGTTTAAAGCAATTTACCTCTGATGCTTCTCACGAATTGCGAAGTCCGATCGCCATGATTCAAACTAACGTCCAAGTAGCTTTAGCCGATCCAGAATTAAAGTTAGCACCCCATTACCAACACTTAAAAGTAATCGAAAGATTAACCCAAAGATTAGGACGTTTGGTAGATGATTTATTGTTTTTGGCAAGGCAAGATAGTGGGATTATTCAACCTCGGTTTTCCGCTTGTCCGTTGGATGCTTTGCTAATGGAAGTAGTGGAAGAACAACAGTTAGTCGCACAGGAAAAAAATGTTGAACTTTCCTTAGATTTAAAAGCAGAGATTGGTGGATCTGGAGTTGGGAAAAAGTATTTAGAAGAAACTGAAGAAGACTTTTTTACCCTTTTAGGAGATTGGGATCAACTAGCACGATTATTTACCAACTTGATCGGTAATGCGCTGCAATATACGCCAGCTAAAGGTAAAGTCAATATCGAATTGCAGCGAATTTTTCGTCGGGGTAGTTTTCCTCAGTTACAAGTCAAAATTATTGATACCGGAATTGGTATTCCTGAAGATGCTTTACCTCATCTATTCGATCGCTTTTATCGCGTCGATCCGGCACGCAGTCGGGGAAAAGTGACAGGTTCGGGTTTAGGATTAGCGATCGCAGCTGCAATTGCCCAAAATCATGACGGCAATATTCGCATTGATAGTATGATTAATCAAGGAACAACTGTTACTGTCACCTTACCTCAACAGCGTTTAGAAACATTTAATTCCTAATCAATTATTATTAATCCTTACTTAACTTTCTTACTAATTTCATCTATCTTAAGTCAGGGATCGGCGAAAAAATTTAACAATAAAATGGGTTAAAACAACTCACAAGGGAATGTCTCCTGTGACAGAGGTAATTAATACCGCTCTCATATTAGCCTCAAGGCATGAGTAGAGTGATTAGGAGACGTTTAATAGCAGTATGACAATAGGAATAAGAGAGGATGTTGTCTACATAATGCTGAAGAAAATCAGCGAAACTGGTAACAACAACGAGATGCACGCAGTTAAATTCAATGAAGGAGATTTTGTTGGTCGAGAACTGACTCCAGCAGAATTTTTAGGACATTTGGATTATCTAAATCAAAAGCAATATATCAACGCTGAATTTAGCGGTAATGCTTACGGTAATCAGGAAGATGTTCCTGATGCAGTTAACCCGAAAGAAGTTGATATCAGAATTGCTAATACTTACGGTGCTCCAGATAGTCCCTTGCCTCATTTAATTACTTTTAAAAAGGCAGAATTAACTGAGAAAGGTCGCAAAGCTTTAGAAGAAATGGAGGCAAATCCTCCTGAATCTTTAAAGAAAGGCCCAGCAGTACCAATTGCTGATAAAGATATGCCTTTCTTACATAAAGTCATGTTAAAAGCTGGCTTAACAGAACCTTATGATGCCAGAGATTTGACTGAAGTCGTGTATCGAGTCATGCGTGATTTAATGACAACTGATGCAGCCGATCGCGTCGCCGCAGAACTCCACGAAGAAGCAATGCCAACAGAAGATAAAGCGCTGCAAATGGAAATTACCGACCTGTGGAGAGATACCAATCCCATTGTCGGATTTTTAAGTCGGGTTCGTCCACCTTGGCAAGGTCCCGGCATCTTTAAAATTAACGACGATCGCTTTTTATTCCGCGTCGCTAACGAAGGTGGAATGCCACCAAATGTCGATCGGGAACAAGTAGTGAAAGCCGTGTTCTCAGCGACTAAAGATGAACTTTCCCAAGAAAGAATTGAAGAAATAGCTGACTGGCTACCTGGAAAAGTTCGCCAATTCTGGGAAGAAGCATAAAACTGAGATCTTGCGCCAAGAGGCAGAGCCTCTATCTTTCGTTACCAGGTTCAACCTGGTAACGAGATGTAAGAGGTTCTACCTCCCCTTTTTAAAATACTTTCACTTTATTTAATAAAAACTTGAGGGATAAAATGAATTTACCAAATCGGCAAATCAAGAAACAAATTGGACTAGTAGGAGTAATTTTTAGCAGCTTGATTCTTGCGGTTCCAGCAGTTGCTCAAATGAGTCCTAGAATGCCTGGAAATATGAACCCTTTACCAGAGAATCAAACACCAGAAAATGATGGATTATCTCCTTTAGAACGCAGCCGGATTTGTGCGGAGTATATTAATAGTACTTCTCTCGATCGACAAAATTTATCTCCGCTAAATCGGCAAAATCCAACGGCAAGAAATCACAACCAACCTGCTTCTATTTTGGAAACTTTGCCTTCTGGTAGTGTTAGCGAACCACCTTCTGTTCGTGATGGTAGTTTTGCCGCACCTACCGAAACTGATGCCGCACGAATTTGTTCCAATTACATGATCGAACGTCAACAAAGAGCAAGTAAAGAGTTAAAGGTTGGTAACAAACAACTAATTCGACAAAATAACTATTCTGCACCCAATCAAAGAACAGTAATCCCAACACCAGAACAACAACAAGCGGCAATTACTAGTGTTAGACCAGTTAACGGAGTAGTCAATTTAAGGTTAGTTAACAACTCTGGCGCTGATATCACTTATCAGGTAATTGGTGAAACTCAACCTCGTTATTTAACGGGTAACAATAATATTACTTTACGCTCAATTGATACACCCACAACTCTCACTTTTTACCGTCCAGACGGAGGCTTTTTATTTGTTAATCCTCGTCCTGTTTCTCCGGGAGTTTTAGAAGTGAGATTTGACCGCACCAGCAGTTTTAGTTTGGACAAATCTGCCTTGACTATTCAACCTACAGGTGCAGTTTATTTGAATTAATTGTTGACGGGAATTTGAATCAATTCTCCTAATAACTCTGCCATTAATCCAGGTTGATTTAATTCTTGTGCCAAATAAACTGCCCGTTGTTGTACCATTAGCGCTTCCAGATTCTTACCTTGTTGTCGGTAAAATTGACTTAATAACTTGAGTGATTTTAACTCTTGGTAAGGATTTTCGGAAGCGCGAGCTATTTCTAAACGTTCTTCCAACAAATCTAAAGTCCGGGTGTAATTTTTCGCGCAATTGTAGGTATTAACTAATCCATCAATAGCACGAAATTGATTGGGGCGATCGATCGCCGATCGCGCAATTCTCAAAGCCGCACCATAAGCCTTGATAGTCTCCCAAAAATTGTCCGTAGCCCGGTAAGCATCACCCAAATTATTATAAGTATTTGCCTCTCCCACCGGGTCACTAGCACGACTGCGATATATCAAAGCTTCCTCATATCTTCTAATCGCTTGATTATAATCTCTTTGACTGGCTGCGACTAAACCCAAATTATTTAAAGATAATCCAATTCCAGCCGGACTGTTAGTAGCACGAGCAATAGAAAGTGCTTCATTAAATGTTGTTTTCGCTGCCGAAATATGGCGTTGTTTTAGCAAAAGCGAACCAACATTATTCAAGCCAAAAATTTGACCTTGCCAATCCCTATTTGCTCTCGCTACACCTAATCTTTTTCGCAGTGCATCTTCAGCTTGTCGGAACAAACCCAAATCAGCATAAGCTAAACCCACATAATCATAAGTTCGACCTACTGCTTCTAGATCGCCTATTTCCGAATAAATAGTTATGGCTGTTAACCAATAGGGAATTGCTTTATCTAACAAACCTTTTTGTTGTGCTTGACCTCCCAAACGTACTAAGCGATCGGCCTCATTTCGGCTCTCTCCCTGCGTCCCATTATTAATCCGAATATTCAATTGTTCGTTTAGGTCAGCCGCACCTAAAAGCAGAAAGTAAAAAGGCAGAATAAAACACAGAAAAAACAATCTCTTTCGCTTAACTTCTGCCCGCATCTTCCGAATAGAAGCTAATCTTTTAGATGCAAAAAATGGAGAGTGAGGTAAATTTTTTACCCCATTCTTCTTGCTATTTCGCCATTCATCAAGACCTTTCATACCAAAGATTCCTGCTTTTCAACCGTGCCATCTTCACCTAAATAAATTTCCCGAATATCAGCAGGCAAAGACCGTTGTAACTCTTGCAAACCAGATATTAACAAAGACCTGACCTGATGCGGTGAAACCGTCTCCCCTTCCGTTTGCAAATAAGCAGAAATTCGCGCCTCACTCCACTGAAAAGTTTGCGACATTAATACAATTAACCGTTGCAAAGGAGGTAGAAAATCTAACGCTTGATGGGTATAGCACCACAAAGGCGGAGAAGCAGCTTCTAAAGAATAATGAATTGATTCTACAGGTGGAACTTCTGCTTGGTTAATGCAAAGTGCCGTAATATTAATTAACCAATTTTGCAGGTTAAAATTTTCCATTCCGGGCGCACTTGACCCCCGCAAATCTAATTCCATCATCGCGTAATAGATATGTCGCCAAGTCAGGGCAAATAAATAATCAACCTGTACCGGAGAACGACCAGAGTGGGCAATTAGAGTATAGACGATCGGACTATATCGACAAAAAATTGCTGTAAAATATTTTCCTTCTTCGGGATAGCGTTGGAAGAAAGTCAATAGTTCCCGATCGCTATAATGAGACAGAGACTTGATCTGTGGATGATCGGTTTCAGTAAAATAAGGAATCTGCACAACTTTACCCTTTGACTAATCAATCAAATCATCAGATTTTACCAAATACTATACTGTTGAAGCACAAATTTTTAGCTTTGAAATGTAAGTTTTAAATTTTACCTTAATCAACCTCTCCATCTCCCCATCCCCCCATCTCCCCATCCCCCCATCTCCCTATCCTCCCCATCTCTAAGGAACTCGATCGCACTCCTTGAGGCTTGATAGACTAGAATTACAGATCATTCACCCTTTGTAAATTCATGGTTCTAGCAGTCAACGTAATTACCTCTCTGGTTTCCTCCATTACTGATAGCACTTTTTTACTTTCCTTACCTTTCGATGCCCTGTTTTCTACCCAAGGAATCATGGTAATGCTGCTGGTAGCTTACGCAGGTGCAATGTGGATGTTCCTCACCAGCGCCCCCAAAGTACATACAATTATGGTGTCAGACCTTGAGATTGCCCGTAAATTTTATGAAGGTGTCCTAGATTTGCCCGCAGCCGACGTACCTCTGCACTACTATTACAACTACGAGCAAACTATCGGCACTGCTGCGATCGACCCACTTTATAATATGTCAACAGGCCCCAGTCTGACTGCTACTAACAAATTTAATGAATCCGATGGACTGTGGTATCAACTGAAAAAAAATACTCAATTGCACGTTATTTCCGGTGCTAGTTTAGGCGCAAAAAATCGCCAACGTCATGTTTGTTTCGATCGCGACTGTTTAGAACAAGTATTAATGCGAATCCAAGTTCGAGGATTGCGATTTAAACTACGTACAGAAAAACCATTAAACTTCTTAGTAAAAGATTGGGAAGACCGTACAATTGAAATGGCTGAAGTGGATAATTAATTTGATTTTTTCACTCGTACTCAACAGAGCAAACTAATCAAAAAATATAAACCCTCACAGACTTTATTCTATGAGGGGTTCGTTTCTGTATAGGACTTTAAAGTTATTAACCTTTGCTCTGTATATATTGTGCTTCCATCCAGATAGTAAGTACATCAGGATAATTGCGGAAATTAGAAAAAATTAGGCAATTCTCCTTTCCGTATTTTCCTAGACTCAGTAAGATGAATTCCCAAAAATCTCCCCACCTCCCCACCTCCCCACCTCCCCACCTCCCCACCTCCCCACCTCCCCATCTCCCCATCTCCCCATCTCCCCATCTCCCCATCTCCCCAAGTTTCCCCTGAGACACTGTAACAGTGCTACGATTGCGACAGATAAAGAATTGTGATAGTGAAGGATCGAATGATAGAGTTAGACAAATCAATATCCTTTGACGGGAGGGATATTAGATTAAAGGTTGGCCTCCTTGCTCCACAGGCTGGTGGTTCCGTTCTTATTCAATCTGGTGATACTTGTGTATTGGTGACGGCGACGCGGGCGGAAAGCAGAGAAGGGATCGATTTTCTCCCCTTGTTAGTGGACTACGAAGAAAGACTTTATGCTGCTGGAAGAATTCCTGGTGGGTTTTTGAGAAGGGAAGGTCGTCCACCAGAGAAGGTAACTTTGACAGGTCGGTTGATCGACCGTCCCTTGCGTCCTTTGTTCCCCAGTTGGTTGCGGGATGATATTCAAATTGTGGCTACTACCTTGTCAATGGATGAGCAAGTACCACCGGATGTGTTAGCGGTGACTGGCGCTTCGATTGCGGTAATGTTGGCAAAGATCCCGTTTAATGGGCCAATGGCGGCTGTGCGGGTTGGTCTGGTAGGAGATGATTTTATCATTAATCCTACTTATGCGGAAATCAATGCTGGGGATTTAGATTTAGTAGTTGCGGGTTCCCCAGAAGGCGTGATTATGGTGGAAGCAGGGGCGAATCAATTGCCGGAAGCTGATATTATTGAGGCGATCGATTTTGGTTACGAAGCAGTACTCGACCTAATTGCGGCGCAGAAAGAGTTGCTTCAAGAACTGGAAATTGACACAGTTCACGAAGAACCACCAGTTATAGACAGCGAACTGAAAAATTATATCCGCGATCGCGCCACCGACCAAATCAAAGAAATCCTCAAGCGGTTTGAGTTCGACAAAAACCAACGAGATGAAGCATTAGACGAAGTTAAAGCCAGCATCGAAGCGGGAATAGCTGAATTGCCGGAAGAAGACTCCATCCGAGTCGCATCTACGGAAGATACTAAAGCCTTGAGTAATTTCTTCAAAGAATTGACCAAGAAACTCATGCGCCGTCAAATTCTGGAAGAAGGCGTACGCGTCGATGGTCGTAAACTTGATGAAGTTCGACCAGTTTCTTGTCGCGTTGGCATCTTACCTCGCCGAGTTCATGGTAGCGGTTTATTCAACCGGGGACTCACCCAAGTTATGTCAATTGTCACCTTGGGTACACCCGGAGACGCGCAAGAACTCGCCGACGACTTGCACCCAGAAGACGAAAAACGCTACCTGCACCATTACAACTTCCCTCCCTTCTCCGTTGGCGAAACTAAACCCTTACGTGCCCCCGGAAGAAGAGAAATTGGTCATGGTGCCTTAGCAGAACGCGCCATCGTCCCAGTCATACCGTCAAAAGAACTATTCCCTTACGTAATTCGGGTTGTTTCGGAAGTACTTTCTTCTAACGGTTCGACTTCAATGGGTTCCGTTTGTGGTTCTACTTTAGCTTTAATGGATGCCGGAGTTCCGCTGGCAAAACCTGTTAGCGGTGCAGCAATGGGATTAATTAAAGAAGGTGATGAAGTTCGCATCTTAACAGATATTCAAGGAATTGAAGATTTTTTAGGTGATATGGACTTCAAAGTAGCGGGGACAGATACAGGAATTACTGCGCTACAAATGGATATGAAAATCAATGGTTTGCCGATCGAAACCATTGCTAAAGCTATTCACCAAGCACGTCCAGCCAGATTACATATCTTAGAAAAAATGCTGGCTGCGATCGACCAACCACGCAGCGAAATGTCGCCTTTTGCGCCACGTTTACTAATCATTAAAATCGATCCAGAATTGATTGGTTTAGTAATCGGTCCTGGTGGTAAAACTATCAAGGGAATTACTGAAGAAACAGGTGCCAAAGTCGATATTGATGATGATGGTACAGTAACGATTTCCGCTATTGATGTGGAAAAAGCAGAACGTGCCAAATTAATGATTCAAGGTTTAACTCGAAAGTTAAATGAAGGTGATGTTTACGTTGGTCGGGTGACGAGAATTATTCCTATTGGTGCTTTTGTGGAATTTTTGCCCGGAAAAGAAGGCATGATTCACATTTCCCAATTAGCAGATTACCGTGTTGGTAAAGTGGAAGATGAAGTGGGAGTTGGCGATGAAGTGATTGTAAAAGTGCGGGAAATTGATAATAAAGGGCGGATCAATTTAACTCGCTTAGGCATTCACCCGGATGAAGCTGCGGCGGCTCGATCGGCGGCAAATCGTTAATAGATAAAAGAGCAACAGTGAAAAATGCGATCGCGGATATCGCCACCTAAATTATCCGCAAAATTTACCCCCCTTTGGAGGGATAAAGGGGGGAAACTTAAGGGTTCTAAGAGTAGAGAGGCAGAGAAAAAATAATATTAAATAGGTTTTTTATGAATCAAAATTTATCGGAAATAGAAGATAAAACAAGTGAATTATACGAAAATGATTTTTATGCTTGGACTGTTAAGCAGGCAAATTTTTTGCGAAATAGGGATTGGAATAATTTAGATATTCCTAATTTAGCTGAGGAGATTGAATCTTTGGGTAAACAAGACCGCAGAGAGTTAAGAAATCGTTTAAGAGTTTTAATTGGTCATTTGCTGAAGTGGGAATTTCAATCTGATAAACGTTCTAAGAGTTGGGCAAATACTATTGATGAACAACGTTTTCAAATTTTAGGTCTTTTGCAAGAAAGTCCGAGTTTAAACCCTTATTTACCTGATGCTATCAGTGAGGTTTACAAGTACGCGCTTAAGTTAGCTGCTGATGAAACTTCTTTATCTAAAGAAACTTTTCCTCAAGAATATCCTTATGGTTTAGAACAAATATTAGATTTTGACTTTTTTCCTGGTGAGTAATGATTGCAATCTTACATTATTTGTGAACACTATTTTTTTGAACCGCTTCAGAAGCAGAGAGCGCAGAGAAAAGAAGGAGGAGTTACAATTTGATGGAGTGGGACAAAGTATTATGACTCAAAATTTATCAGGAATTGAACATAAAACAAGCGAATTGTACGAAATAGATTTTTATGCTTGGACTCTTGAACAAGCAAAGTTTTTGCGAAAGGAAGATTGGAATAATTTAGATATCCCTAATTTGGTTGAGGAGATTGAGTCTTTGGGTAGACAGGAGCAAAGTCAGTTAGAAAGTCGTTTAGAAGTTTTAATTGGGCATTTGCTAAAATGGGAATTCCAACCGAGTAAACGCTCTAAAAGTTGGCTTTTCACGATTCGGGAACAAAGACGAAAGATTCTTAGATTAATTGGCAGAAATCCTAGTTTGCAACCTTACTTACCTAAAGCTTTAGCAGAAATTTATCCAGATGCTTTAGACTTAGCTTTACGAGAGACATCTTTAAAAGAGGAAAACTTTCCACAAGAATGCCCTTATAGTTTAGAAAAAATATTAGATGCTGAGTTTTTTCCTGGTGAGCAATTGGAAAGCGATCGCAATTAGCAATAATTGCAGCAGGAAAACCAAGGAAAAGCAAGAATAACCAACTACCCACTACCCACTACCGACTACCAACTACCCAACTAGTTAGCAAAATTGACCCCAGAAGCCGTAAACTGGAATTTACCCTATAATGTTTGTCCCTACAAAGTAACTGTGCGAAAAAAAGTTATTGCTGGCAACTGGAAGATGTACAAGACTCAGGCGGAAGCGTCGGAGTTTCTACTGAATTTCTTACACACTTTAGAAGATACCCCGGAAGACCGGGAAATTATTCTATGTGTTCCTTTTACTGATTTGGGTATTTTATCCAAGAGTTTGCATGGTAGTCGCGTGCAACTCGGAGCCCAAAATGTTCACTGGGAAGAACAAGGTGCTTATACTGGCGAAATTTCTGGCCCCATGCTCACGGAGATTGGGGTACGATATGCGATCGTCGGTCATAGCGAACGCCGTCAGTATTTCAACGAAACTGATGAAACTGTGAATCTGCGACTTATAGCAGCACAACGTTATGGACTTACTCCTATTCTCTGTGTTGGCGAAAGTAAGCAACAAAGAGATGCTGGAGAAACGGAGTCTTTGATTATTAGTCAGTTAGCAAAAGGTTTAGAGGATGTCGATCAAAATAATGTGATTATTGCATACGAACCGATCTGGGCGATCGGCACTGGTGATACCTGCGAAGCGATCGAAGCTAACCGAGTGATTGGGTTAATTCGCTCTCAATTAACTAATCCTGATGTTACCATTCAGTACGGCGGTTCTGTTAAGCCTAATAATATCGATGAAATTATGGCTCAACCAGAAATTGACGGTGCATTGGTGGGAGGTGCTAGCCTCGAACCTAGCAGTTTTGCCAGAATTGTAAATTATAAGTAACGTTCGTTGTCATTGGTCATTAGTCATTAGTCATTGGTGATTAATCTTTTTTTTTCATAACTAATGATAAATGACAATTAACAAATGACTAATGACAATTGACAAATGACTAATGACGAGTTAATTATTCGCGATCGCACTTTTGTCTGGGGAAAACGCACCTATTTAATGGCTGTTTTGAATGTCACTCCAGATAGTTTTAGTGATGGTGGAGATTTCTACAATTTAAATGCCGCGCTCTCTCAGGCGAAATATTTGGTAGAATCTGGTGCCGATATTCTTGATATTGGTGGAGAATCAACTCGTCCAGGTTCCCAAAAAGTCTCTGTGGAAGAGGAACTAAATCGGATTTTACCTGTGATTGAGGTGATTCGTAAAGATTCAACAATTCCTATTTCTGTAGATACTACAAAAGCAGAAGTAGCTAAAGCTGCTATTCTGGCTGGTGCAGATATTGTGAATGATATTTCTGGGGCTACTTTTGACTCAAAAATGTTGCCAACTGTGGCGCAATTGGGCGTACCAATTGTGTTAATGCACATCAGGGGAACACCGCAAAATATGCAAAGTTTGACCGATTATCAAGATTTAATTGAGGAAATTTCGCAGTTTCTTAAACAACAAATTAATGCTGCTATAACTTCTGGGGTAGAGCCTAATAAAATTATTATCGATCCGGGTATTGGTTTTGCCAAAAACTATCAGCAAAATTTGGAAATTATCCGAAGATTGTCAGAATTTAGCGCTTTAAATTGTCCGATTTTAGTGGGAGTATCGCGCAAAAGTTTTATTGGATATATTTTAAATCAACCTGATGCGAAACAAAGAGTTTGGGGAACTGGTGCGGCTTGTTGTGCTGCGATCGCCAATTCTGCTGATATCCTCCGAGTTCATGATGTTAAAGAAATGCGCGATGTTTCCCTAGTTGCTGATGCAATATGGCGAGTTTAGTTAAACACCATTATTATTATTATCATCATCCTTTTTCATCAACTCTGATATTGCTTCATTCAAAGCTCCTGGGTTCATAAATAAGATTTTAGAATTATTACTTTTACTTAATTCGGTATTGGCATCCACATATCTTAAAGCTAATAAAAAGTTTAACGCTTGCTTCCCGTCAATTTCGGATCTTTTCAGTGCCTCAGAAACTAATTCTATGTAATTAGCAACTCCCTTCGCTTCACTAATAGATGCTTCTTCTTGAATTTTAGCTGCTTTCTGTTTTTGTAAAGACTCTAACACTGCTTTAACAGGTGTGATTTCCTGAATTTCTACGCGCATTACTTTGATACCCCAATTCACTGTAGCATCATCTAATTCATTTAACAACGCCTGATTAATTTTTCTGCTATTAGAAAAGGTATCCTTTAATTCCATGCCACCAATTTCGGAACGTAACGTCGTCAAAACTAAATTTTTGATTGCTTCTTCAAGGTCTTCAATTTCATAATAAGCTTTCTTTAAATTTATTATTCTCCAATACACGACAGCATCAATTGTCATAGAAACAATATCTTTGGTGATCACTTCTTGTGGCTTAATATCTAAAACCTGTTCCCGCATACTTTCTTCCCACACAATTGTATCCAAAAATGGCACAATAAAATTTAACCCAGGTTTCAAAGTTTTATGATATTTTCCTAGCTGTTCTACTAATGCTTCTGAACCTTGATTAATCACCTTTGCCGAACTGAAAAAATAGATAGTACCCAAAATAGTAACTAAAAAAATTATAAATATGATACTTTCAATCATAATTTCTCCGAAGTTTTACTGGAATTGCCCTCCCTTTCCTCTCTTATTCTAACCTGTGTTAATTTTTCTGGGATTTGGCAGTAAATTTTAACCATTGAGAAATACTTGATGGTAATTCCGTATTTAATCGTAATGCTAATTTAGGCGTAGAAAGAGATTCAGCATAGATTGGACTTAAAAAAGGTTGGTAAGTGCCAGCTTCTGGGGTAAATTGTTTGATGAAAGCTAGACTAACACCCCGAACTAATTGCCGTAAAGGTTCAACTTCTTCTCCGGTACGTTCTTTGAGCAAAGTAATTTGTTGAGCTAAATTTTCAGGATTTCCTACGCTTAAATGTGTTGCGCCTACTGCTGTAATCAAATACTTTTTACCTCCTAGTTCTTGAAATGGTTCTAATTGATGAGTAATTGCTGGAGTAAAAGCGTCTTCTGTACTAGCTAAAGTTACGGTAGGAATTCTGACTTTTCTTAATCCTGTTTCACCAAAAAGTTGACCCACAACTGGATTCAAAATAATCGCACCAACTATCCGCGAATCTGCTAATTTTGGAGCTTTTGGTAAATCAGTAGCAGCACATTGTAACCATTCTCCGGGAGATTGAAGCAGTGGAACAATAGATTTACAAGTTTGACGTAATGCTGGTAAATTTAATTCGGCTCCAGCTAAAGCTAAAGCGGTATAACCACCCAAAGAATGACCGATTACGACAACTTTTTCAGTATTAAATTTGCCTTGTAATTCGCCAGATTTTTGATTTATTTCGGCTAGTTCATCTAGTAAAAAGCTAACATCTTTTGGTCGATCGACAAACTCCGAAGCAGGCATTAAGTCCTGTGGTTTATTACTAATTGATGCTTGAGAAACCCAAGTAGCATTACTTCCTGAATGTTCTAATGCTGCTACAGTAATTCCATAAGAAGCTAAATGACGAGCTAAATAGTTTAAAAATTTGCGATCGGCCCCAAAACCATGAGACATTACTACTAATGGGCCTTGAGCATTTTTAGCATAATATAAATCTACCGGAATCAAGCGATTGCGCTGGGAATCTTTCAAGTATAAAATTTGCTGTTCTACTTTTTCTATACCTAATTCTGCTGGGTTAAAATCTGGATTAAATCGGGGATTAGTAACATTTAATTCTCGCTTAAATAAAAGGCCGAGAGCTTCACTTTGCCAATAAGAAGGGTTAAACTTTAAAGCAATAGCTATTAAAGAAGTGGCCTCAATTGTAACATTTTCTCCCGGAATTGCTCGTAATACACCAACTAAACTTAATCCATTTGCTTGTCTAGCAGCTAAAGAAATTGCCGCCTGTAAATCTTCGATTTTAGTATTAGGAAAAGCACGTCCTAAAGTTTTGAGTAGCTGTTCTGACATTGGCGATCGCAACCACTCCTGTAACACTTTATCCGTCATTTGCGGATCGAGTTGCAACCGTTGAGAAAGTAATTGTTGCACTTTAGGAGTCAAAACTACAGACAAAGGTTGAAGATTTCTTGGTAATTCGCCTGTTTTGGCAAAGCGTTCTAAATCAGATACACTAATAGATTGTTGAAAAGGCCCTAACTGCAAAGTTAATTTTTCTACTGCGGTAGCAGGTGCTAATATTCCCAAACTTAACAGGAAACCAAGAAACAAACGACTTAAAGTTAAACGTAACCAAGGTAATCTTTTCATAGCATTTAACTTTGTTAGGTATTTGGCTAAGTTCAAATTCTAGGATAATCAATACTCAGGTTTTTGTGTGAATTATTTCAATTCCCGTTACTCCCGTTCGTTGTTCCCACTGCATTGGGAACAACGAACGGGTTAATTGCTTTGGCAGATTTGTTGTAAGGTCGAGGTAAAATTTGGGTAGGAAATGGCAGCAGCTTCGGCGCGATTAATGGTAGTAATACCTTGAGCATTCAACGCGGCAATTGCTAAACTCATGGCAATTCTGTGATCGGTGTAACTATCAACATCAACGCCAGTTAAAGGAGTTCCGCCAGCTATTTCTAAACCATCGGGTAGTTCAGTAACTTTTGCTCCCATAAGGTTTAATTGAGATGCCATAACTGCAATACGATCGCTCTCCTTAACCCTTAACTCCTCTGCATTGCGAATTACAGTTGTCCCTTCAGCAAATACAGCAGCTACCGCCAAAATCGGGATTTCATCTATTAATCTGGGAATAATATCTCCCGCAATTTCGCAACTTTTCAAATTGCTATATTTGACTCGTAAATCTGCTACAGGTTCCCCAGCAACTATTCTTTGATTTTCCTGTTGAATATCTGCACCCATCATTTCTAAAACCTCCAAAATTCCGGTGCGAGTGGGGTTAACGCCAACATTTGCTACTAATAATTCTGAACCAGGGACGATCGCACCCGCAACCAACCAAAAAGCAGCAGAACTAATATCTCCCGGTACAATTACTGTTTGTCCTGTCAGTTTCGCGCCACCAAAAATAGTGACGCTATTTCGTTCTGAATCTACACTTAATTTAGCTCCAAAAGCTTGCAACATTCTTTCACTATGATCGCGAGAAAGTGCAGGTTCAATGACAGTAGTTTCTCCTTCCGCCATTAATCCAGCTAACAGAATACAAGATTTTACTTGTGCCGAAGCAATGGGAGAATGATAAATAATCCCTTTCAATTGCTTACCTTGAACTGCTAAAGGTGCTAAAGAAGCGTCTTTGCGTCCCCAAATTTTCGCACCCATTTCTTGTAAAGGTTTTACCACACGGGACATCGGACGCGATCGCAAAGAACTATCCCCCGTCACTGTAAAAAATCTTCCTAAATGGGAAGCTAAAATTCCCAACATTAACCGCAAAGTTGTCCCAGAATTACCTGCATTTAAAACATCTAAAGGTTCCAACAAATTACCCAAACCAATACCTTGCACCCGCACTAACTCAGTATTTAACGGGCAAATTTCTGCACCCAAAGCGCGAAAACACTCAGCAGTACTGCGCGGATCTTCTCCTAAGAGTAATCCTTGAATTTGGGTTTCACCTTGAGCAAGAGCACCTAACATTAAAGCACGGTGAGAAATAGATTTATCTCCTGGGATTTGGATATTGCCATGTAGCGACAACCCAGAGACAGGTTTTTCAATTACCAAAGATTGCTGATTTTCTACAACTTTTAGCCTGACGAAAGGAACTGACATTGGGATAGACTGGTGGTGGACTGTGATGTTAGATCCTACCCTTTTCTTTGCCCAACTGGGAAATTTTCACTTAAATTATTCTCCTTTTCCTTTACTATGCTGACGCATCATCGTAAACCCGTGTGTCTATCTCTGATTTCCACCGATCTGCCAATTTGGTCGGTGGTGGAAACTTCCGCGACGCTTTATCAAAAAGACCGTCTTCGCTTTCATTTGCTGCTGACAGAACCCGGACTGGGGATGCCACAAAACTCGGATGAATTGGCGATCGCTTCTCCACTCACAACCCCCTCTCCCCGTCTTTTGTGGTTAGAAATTTCTCCCAATCGCGTAATTATGACCATGCAGGGAAACGGCAAATTAAGCTATCGCCATTTTTGGGAAAAGGGAGTTTATGGTTTAAGTCGCTATTGGTTAAATAATGATTCCTTAAAAACTAACTGGCAATTGCGCTTGCGTAACTTCACCCGCAGCTTAGTTTTACAAGGACATCCCTTGCCAGAACATCTGCGCCTAGAATACGATTTATGGTCAGAAAAAGTCCAATTAGGCCGCTATATTTTAAATTTGGAAATTCATCATTAATTGCCTAAAATTCTTGCAAAAGTCGATATTATTACTAATTTCATCTGTGTTTATCTCTGGTTAAAAAAACTAGATTTTGAACTTTTGCAAGAATTTAATTATTGATAAAACAAGTTTTTAATTAAATAACTTTAATGCTTGGGCAAAAATTGGTTGTTCGATCGCACAAATTCTCACGATCGCTTGCACAAATTCAATCAATTCTTGATTAGGACAAGAATCGAATTTAACCGTTTTACTGGCGGGATAAAGGCAATGGTCATGATTCATTTCATTAGTTACGCCAGTTTTCAAACTCGGTTCGCTTTTATCCCAAGAAACAACATTTCCTTGCCAAGTAAATTGAAACCAAATAATTTCCTCATTTTCCACTTTAAAAAACACATCAAAGTAGAAATCTTTACCTTGAAACCAGATACGTTCCGGTTCTTTAGTTTTAACTTGGTACAGAGACTCAGCGAGTTCTTTAATTTTTTGCCGATCGGTGACAAATTTTACCATTTTTATGTTTATTAAATTCGTTAATTAAATTCGCAATTTACAAAAAGCTAACAGCTTTAACTGAGATATTTTACCTTGAGGCAGAGCCTCCATTTTTCGTTACCAGGTTCAACCTGGTAACGAGATCTGGGAGGTTCTACCTCACAGGCTGCCAGATCTGGGAGGTTCTACCTCACAGGCTGCCAGATCTGAGTTTAATGTTCAGATACAGAGGACAAGTAATTTAAAAAGTGTATCTCTTAGCACTTGGCGACTCTGCACGAGCCATACCACCATATTAAATTGTATATTGCTTCACCAAGCATGAACGGAAAGATGTCCCGCTTCCACATAGAGAATTTGTGAAGCATTCAGCCAAACTGGATCGAAGGCGCTTAAATGAGTAGTAGTAATTAAAGTTTGAAATCGCGCTTGGATAGTTTCCAACAGTTGATGTTGACGAGTTAAATCTAACTCTGCCAAAACATCATCTAATAAAAGCAGAGGTGGTTCGCCAATTACTTCTTCAATTAATTTTAATTCCGCCAGCTTCAAAGATAACACTAAAGTCCGCTGTTGTCCTTGAGAACCATATTGTTTAGCTGGAGTTTGATTAATAGTAAACTCTACTTCATCGCGATGTGGCCCTACTAATGTAGTACCTTGATGTTGTTCGGGAATAGTTCGTTGTTGAATTTTCTCCAAAAAAGCTTGTTTTAACAATTCTAAATCATCATTTTCCATCGGCACATTAGGTAAATATTTAATCTCCAATTTTTCTGTGCTTCCGCTAATAGCTTGATGCCAATAGTAAGAAATAGGTGTTAACCTTTGTAAAGCTCTGGATCTACGACGCATCACTCGCACTCCAGCTGTAACTAACTGTGCATCCCATAAAGCTAACTCAGAACGGGAAACAGAAGAAATAGACGTATCATTGACCGTTCCTTGTTCCCGAATTTTTTTTAATAAAGCGTTACGTTGTCGCAGAATTTGATGATATTGCTGCAAAATATGAGCGTAAAAAGGCTCTAATTGAATAACTAAAGTATCTAACCAACTGCGGCGATGTTCCGGGCCACCTCTGACCAAATCTAAGTCTAAACTAGAAAATTGTACGGTATTAATTGTGCCTAAAAAATCGATTTGCCTATGAAGAGCTTCGCTACCACGAGTAACAGTACGACGACCATTCCGACGCAGAGTTAAAGATAAATCAATTTCGCCTGTTTGTCGTTCCAGTGTAGCGACAATTCTCCCCCATTCTGCACCTTCTTTTACTAAATCACGATCGCGCGTCACCCGATGACTTTTCAGAGTCGAAAGTAACTCCACCGCTTCCAACAAATTAGATTTTCCCTGTGCATTATTTCCCACCAAAATAGTCTTTGGCGCACCAAATTCCACCCATTGATCTTGATAGTTGCGGAACTGAAGCAAGTGTAAGTTTTTTAAGTACATTTTTGGGGACTGGGGACTGGGAACAAGGAACTAGCAAGCGTTGTCAAGGTTCTGTTGGGTTTCCCCTTCTTTCTTCCTTGCCTCTCATCCTTGAGTATTCTTGCTCATTTCGAGAGAACGAATCGCAGCCGTCAATTTATTGCGGGGTGCTGACCAATACGGTAGAACAAGGCTACGATGAGGTCAATAGTATTTTCCTCTCGAAGATTGTGTTTTACCCCTAGCTTGAGTTAGCCTAATTCTTATTGACTAAATAGTAGCAATTGTGACTACCTTCTCACGCTATGACTACAACTTTATTGCCCCAAATAGCCCCCACTGCCGATCAGATTAACCAGACCAAAGCAGCGATCGCTGCCTATGTTCAGCGCATTGATGCCAATCCCGAACGCCGCAAAGGAGCCTATCCTTATTATCTGTTCCATCCACCAGGTCAGCCTATTTTGGGCACTGTCATGGTGTTTCACGGATTCAGTGCTAAACCACATCAGATGTGGCGACTGGCAGACTACCTGTTCCGCAATGGCTTCAATGTCTACCAACCTTCAATATCTGGGCATACATACATTAATCCCGCCAAAAATTGGTGTCAGATCGACCTACGCCCCGAAATTGCGGAGCCATTGAAGCAGAAGATTCAGCAAGACCCAGTATTGCAAAATTATCTAGCTAACCTGAGCAATAATTCCAATAACCAGGTTGTACGCCCCAGCTTTATGCAGCGTCTGGCACTCATGGCACGCCTGACAGAGTTGGAGCCACGTCTGCCTGAAATTATCCTGGCGATCGAGCGCGATAATGACCCCAACTTCGATCGCTACTTTGTTTCATCTCACCTGGGCTACTTGACGGATGCGCGCGATCGCCTGAATGAGTTGAGCTCGATGCCCGACCCCATTTACACGGCAGGTCTGTCAGTCGGAGGCTCTGTGGCACTGGCAATTGCGGCTGACCAACCCCAACGCATCAAGCGTTGCGTAGCCTATGCGCCGTTATTACAAATCTATGGCGAAGACCGACGGCAATATGTCGAACTAGCAGGCCCACTTGACATCCAGGAACTCGGCTGGGACCCTAATCTACGCTTTCCAGTTGGTGCCCTGACCGCAGCAGCTAGGTTTGGCAAAACTCAGGTTTTCAATAAAGCTCAAAGGCTGAGGCAAACACCAACCTTCATGGTGCTGACCGAAAACGAGGATGCTGCCGACATTGAGACCAACCAGAAATTCTTTCGGGAAATTGGTGGTGAAGGCAACGGTAACTACTGCTATATGTACCCCCGCGCCGACCTAGTGCCGCACCCTATGGTTGACCCCACGGAAGTTAGCCAAGGTATGAGCAACCACTACTGGCAAACCATGTATCAAGAAACCTACCGTTTTCTCACCACGAGTAAAGCAAATCTGCAAAATTTGAGATCGTTGCGACAAGACCCTCAATTACCTCAGGTGTCTTTTTAATTCTTCTTGATTCTTCTTGTTTCTCCTAACCCTCTGCCTCTTATTGTCTAGATTTGTACCAACGGATGAACAGTTTTTCTAGTTCAATCCAGACGAACATTAACATACTAAAACCAAGACAAATTAGCAGTTCTCCTAAGTCCAAAAAGTGAGTACCAAAGAAAGCTCTTAAGGGTGGAACGTAGACTAACATTAGCTGTAATATTGTGGTTAAAATCACCGCAGCCCAAACATAGATGTTAGTCATGGGATTTAATTCGATTGTTAGTTGAGTGTTGGAACGAATGGCGATCGCATGACCCATCTGTGCTAAACAAAGAGTAGTAAATACCATTGTTTTCCAACGATTAGGATCGCCACTTCCTTGAGCATGAGTATAAGCCCATTCCATTAAAATAATCGTCAGAATCGCAAAAATTACCCCTATTCTCACCATGTACCAACCTAAACCCCTAGCAAAGATACTTTCGCGGGGGTTAAAAGGTGGACGTTTCATTACATTTGGTTCTGCTGGTTCTACCGCCAAAGCTAACGCCGGAACTCCATCGGTTACTAAGTTCATCCACAAAATTTGTAGCGGTGTTAAAGGTACTCCGCCTGTTGGCAGTAAAATTGGTGCAGCTGCGATCGTCAGAACTTCCCCAATATTTGAACCGAGAATATATTTAATAAAACGACGAATGTTAGTGTAAACAACTCGTCCTTCTTCTGTTGCAGCAACGATCGTGGCGAAGTTATCATCTAACAACACCATATCACTAGCTTCTTTACTCACATCAGTACCAGTAATACCCATTGCAATACCGATATCAGCTTGTTTCAAAGCAGGTGCATCGTTAACACCATCGCCAGTCATTGCCACAAATTTACCCCGATTTTGTAATGCTTGCACAATTCGCAATTTATGTTCGGGAGCAACACGAGCATAAATTGAAACTTCATCTACTTCTTGTTCTAATTGCTCTTGGCTAATTTTTTGTAATTCTTGACCTGTGAGAACTCGATCGCCTTCTTGTGCTATTCCTAAATCATAAGCGATCGCCTTCGCAGTCAACTGATGATCGCCAGTAATCATTACCGGACGAATTCCCGCTTGCTTACATTTTGCCACCGCATCGCGCACTTCCGGTCTAGGCGCATCGAGCATTCCCACTAAACCTAACCAAACTAATTCTTTTTCTAATTCATCTTCCGATAAATCTCCTGAAGGTTTATTGTCCATTGGTTTATAAGCAAACCCTAAAACTCGCAAACCTTTACTCGCCATCAGGTTATTTTGTTCCAGAATTTCTGTGCGTTGATGTTCGGTTAACTGTGCAGTTTGCCAACCTTCTAAATAGGAAGTGCAACGTTGCAAAATCAATTCTGGGGAACCTTTAGAAAACAGAATAAAGTTAGCTGAATTTTTCATCAAAGATTTAGATTCATCTTTGACAATTACACTCATGCGTTTGCGTTCAGAAGAAAAAGGAATTTCTTCCACTCTCGGCATTTGTTGGTTGAGATTTTCTTTCCGAAAATTACCTTTACCCGCTAAAGTTAATAACGCACCTTCTGTCGGATCTCCTAAAATTTTCCAGGTTCCTCCACTATTTCCCGGTGCATTATTTGGTTCGCATTGTAACTCTGCATCATTACATTCTACACAAGCGAGTAACAGAGTTTGCAATTCAGGATATTGACTGACATTTACTGCTTTATCTTCTAAGCAAAATTCACCTTCGGGAGTATAACCTTCACCAGTTACGTGGAATTTTTGGTTAACTGTTGCTACCTGTTGCACGACCATTTTATTTTGAGTCAAGGTGCCAGTTTTATCGGAACAAATAGTAGTTACCGAACCCAAAGTTTCTACAGCTGGTAACTTCCGAATTAAGGCATTACGCCGCACCATGCGCTGAGTTCCTAATGCCAAAGTTACTGTAATTACCGCAGGTAAACCTTCCGGTACTACTGCAACTGCCATACTTAAAGAAACTTCGACTAAAGCAATAAAAGTAGCGAAGTTCCAACCTGTACGGATTAAACCAACTAAGATAACTACAACTACCAGCACTAAAGAACCAGTAACTAAAGCATTACCTAGCTGAGTCATTCTTTGTTGCAATGGTGTGGGTTCGCTTTCCACTGATTGCAACATTTCGGCAATGCGTCCTAGTTCGGTTTGCATTCCGGTATTAGTAACTAGAACTTTAGCACGACCTTGGACAACTTCTGTACCTTGAAATACTAGGTTAATCCGATCGCCCAACGCCGTTTCTTCTCCTAAAATTAAATCTGCTTGCTTTTCAACCGACTGTGCTTCTCCGGTTAATGCTGCTTCCCGAATTTGTAAATTTGACTCTTCAATTAATCTGCCATCTGCTGCTACTTGTACCCCTGCTTCTAACAGCATGATATCGCCGGGAACTAATTCCTTAGCGCTTACTTCTAAAGTTCTGCCATCACGAATGATTCGCACTTTTGGCGAAGACATTTTTTTCAAGGCGGCGAGTGCTTTTTCCGCACGACTTTCTTGAAGATAACCTAATACGCCGTTGAGAATTACAATTAACAAAATGGCGATCGTATCTTTAAAAGGAACTTCGCCATCTGCTAAATCACCTTGTTGTAACTTGAAAATATCCAAGAAACCAGAAACAAAAGCTACCCCAATCAGCATTAATAACATGATGTTTTTAAACTGATCGAGGAGAATATCCCAAGAACTACGTCCCGCTGTTTCCTCTAGTTCATTGGGGCCATATTTTTCTAATCTTTCTTTTACTTGTTCGCTAGTTAAACCCGTGTTGCGATCGCTATCCAAAACTCGCAAACTTTTTTCCACATCTAAAGTATGCCAAGCTTCGCCTTTTTCTTTTGCAGCACTTGCAGTCTTAGCAGCTGCTAATAACTTTCGCTTTTGGTTTTTTCTAGATTGAACAAACCCAGCTAACCAAAAAGCTGCACCCAATATTAAACAAATAATAGGGAGAAAATTTATTAGTTGAGCTATGCCAGAGTTAATCACAACACCGCTATCTGGCGAACCTACAATGCACTCTTGGCTAGTTCGATTACAATTTGTACTTCCAGAAATAAAGGAAGAAATCAATCCTATTAAACCAAACAGTACCGACGTTAGCAACAAACCCGATCTTTTCACTATATTACCTCTCTCTCTTGACTTTGGCTAGGTTAAAAAATTCCCAAAATTAAATTATTTCTTGCTCACACTGTTGCTTTTTGTTCCGCTGCATTTTAGTTTGTAGGGGAACTTTTGTTAGTTAAATAATCATAGCCAATTTCTTGAGGCGGGGCGAGGATTTGATGTTTCCAGTTCAGCATATTTAAGTATTTAAAGGTGTTGAAGGAGCAACGAAGAAGGTTAAAGCCTACAGTTATTAATCATAGAGCTTTATTTGGGCGACAGGTATTACTTGAGTGTTCTAGCTAAACCTACCTGCCTCTCCTACTGCCAGTAGTAAAATGCTTGATTTGTAGGAATCTCACTCTCTATTCCCCATGTCCCAACTCAAATTTTCAGTAAATTTTACGAATAGCGACTAATAACTCAGCAAAAATACAGTAATTCTCAGTATAGCCAATAATGGCGGAATTACGGGTCATTTTTGCCGAAAAATAGGAGATAAATAAATTCAATGCTCCTATTTTTCTCCGTTACTTCGTCTTTTATGACCTATAGTTTGAGAGTTACCGATCTTCCGATTAGCGAACGTCCGCGAGAGCGTTTGTTGACCAATGGTGCGAGACATTTGACCACAGCTGAGTTAATAGCGATTTTGTTAGGTACGGGTCAAGGTGCGGGGAAACTGTCTGCGATCGGTCTAGGTCAACACATTTTGCAACAATTAAGTCAACATGGGCGAGATCCTTTAGTCGTACTGCGGGATATCACCGCAGCTGAGTTAATGGTGATTCCGGGAATTGGCCCTGCCAAAGCGACTACAATTCTAGCAGCGATCGAACTGGGAAAAAGAGCTTTTGCCACTCGCCCTTTAGAACGTACCGCAATTGATAGCCCATCTGCTGCCGCTGCCACTCTCAGTCACGAATTAATGTGGCAACCTCAAGAAAAATTCGCTGTCATCTTATTAGATGTTAAAAATCGTTTATTAGGCACTCAAGTCCTAACTATCGGTACAGCTACAGAAACATTAGCTCATCCCGGTGAAATTTTCCGCGACATCCTTCGCCAAGGTGCCACCAAAGTTATTGTCGCCCACAATCACCCTTCAGGAAGCATGGAACCAAGTCAAGACGACATTCATTTAACTTCTCAGTTATTACAAGGAGCGCAATTTTTGAAGGTTCCTGTATTAGATCATTTAATCTTAGGGAATGGCGAACATCTAAGTTTGCGCGAAACTACTAATCTCTGGGAAATCTACCCCCAAGGAGACTAACACCAGAAGGCAGAGATCGCTAGGACACAATTCCTAAACAGATCGGCGGCTATAATTTTTAGGAACAAGTGAAAAAGCTTTGTTTCAATCTTCTTTCTTCTACATTCTCATTCTACTTTTTTGTGATCCAGCAAACAGATGTTTTCGGTAAAAAATCGATATAGAGCAAATACTTAAGGATGATGTTTTCTTAACTTTTTGTGGAAAACTTGGAAAAATTCTGTGGAAAAGTAACTAAGTCTGTGGAAAACTACCTTGATTTTCAGGGGAGTCATAAGTAATTCGATCGCTTTTGTAAGCAGGTGGTTCCACATGAATCAGAACTCTCACCGGGGAAAATCTCTCTTGCAACCTTGATTCTACTTCCTCAGTAATGCGGTGGGCGGTTTCCACATCGGGAACATCTACAATCAAGTGCATTTCCACAAACACTTGTCTACCCACAACTCCGCGAGAAGCGATTTCATGACAGTTTATCACGCCTGGTACTTCCATTGCGATCGCATATATTGTCTCCGGTGCGATCGCCATTTCATCAACTAACCAAGGCAAATTTTCCTTTAACACCTCCCAACCACTCCAAAACACTAACAGTGTCACCGGAAAAGTTAAAGCCACATCTAACCATTGCCAACCCATCCATACCCCAACTAACCCAGCAATCACCAATACAGTAATCCAAATATCGCCTAAAGTATGTTGAGCATCTGCGATCAAAATGCCACTACCAATTTTTTTTCCCACACTTCTTTCATAGATAGTGACAAAAATATTCACTCCCAAGACTACCAACATTAACCATAATACTGAAGCTGACATTTGCACTGGTTTACTTCCCATCAGCACTCTTTCTATAGCCGCTTGGATAATTTCCACACAAGCTACTAATAGGAAAGCAGCGATCGCTAATGCCCCCACTGCATCATACTTCAAATGTCCGTAGGGATGATCGCGATCGGGCTTTGGCGAAGCAAAATGACTAATAAATAACCCCAACAAATTACTCGAACTATCAACCACACTATGTAACGCATCTGCTAGCAAACTCAGAGAATTTGTTGACCATCCTACCGTTGCTTTCAAAGACATCACAAATAAATTTAACAACAGGGTAATCAATAACACTCGCCGGACTTGAGCGCGATTATCTTTCATAATTCTCCTGCTTAAAGCAGCGAATTCTCTAAATCTAGTGTAGAACTAAAATCTAATAAAATTACTTGACTTTTTGCTAATTCTGTCTTTTAACTGCTTTTACTCAAGTTTAATTGAGATTTATTTTAAATTACCAATCCTAAGATTGTTGAACTTTTCGTTCTAATCCTTTATCTCAGTAGCCAAATCTTTTAGCATTAATAATCAACAAGTTAAAAATAATCCCCCATGTCATCCTCAGCAATTACATTCAACCTCATGGAAGGTTCGGTTTCCTTTAGCTTTACTCCCGCAGCCGCAAATAATCTAAAAGCAGCACTCCAAGAACTTACAGAACGCATGAAAGCTGCCAGCGCTAAAGTTGCCAGCGGTGGTGGCACCAGCCCCCAAGAACCAATCGAATACCAATACACTGGTGATGTATTTCTGGAAATTTTCTGCAATCCCAATATCTGGGCAAATCCCTTTGCGGCTAAAGTGTTAATCACCCTGCGAGATGAGCGAATTCGCCTTTCTACTGAGGCGGAACTAACTCGCGTCATTGAAGATGTCAACCAGTATTTAGAGCAATTTCATCGATAGTCTCCAGGGAGTCTGCTTTGACAAGGCGATAAATTCTACTCAAAGTATTGTAAGATTAGCTCACTTGTTCTAGGGCACGTATAACTTTTGCCGATGAACTCTGACTCAGTGATCCAACTTTTGCAAAATGGGTTTCGCCTCTCTGTAGGCGCAACTGCTGCTTTGATTGAAAGCTTGCAAGACTCGCAAAAGCGAGAAGAATTTTTGGCTAAGTTGATGCACTCGGAACTTAGCGAACTAGTGGCAGAATTGACGGATAAAGGGGAAATTACTGAACAAGAGGCTAGGGAGTTTGTCGATTCTCTTTGGCAACAGAGAAACCAACAAAATCAACCAAGTCAACCAGATAGTCAAACGTCAAGTGATGTACCGGGAACATCTGCAACTACCACAACAGATAACCCGGTAGTTTCTCCTAACGTTCAGCAAGAGTTACAAGAACTCACAGATCAAGTTGCTGCTTTGCGTAAAGAACTGGAAAAGCTGCGATCGGAAAATCATCAGTCTTAAAATTTTAGATGTTGAGTTTTTTCTTGACAGGAAACTTGGTAGCTGAAACCCAAATCTAAAACTGTTCGGTTAGCTTTTTGTCGCTAATTTTCTAGGTAGTAAACAGGAAAAACCTGACGGTTAAATAAAGTAATTACTAAAATCTGGCGAAAAACGGGCACAACTAAAAGAAGGCAGAGGGCAGAAGGCAGAAGGAAAAAAGGTTTTTATATTTTTTCATCTATTTTCAACTGCTCGATCGTTTCTGCGACACTGCTCTAAAGTTTGCTTTAGTCATTTTCCCATTCTTCATGTCCCATTAAATCACCAATGCGATCGCGCAGCAAAAAGTTACTCTTCTCTAACTCACTTTCTACCCAAGCCCATTCACGGGCGGGAATGTACTGGCACAAGGTATAAATAGGCTGTTGACGGCTGATCACACCTTTCTGCACGAAACGACGTGCTTCTTCTTTAATCACGTCTAGAGAGTACTGAACTGGTGTGGGAGAGACTATATTCACGCTCATTGTTATTCACTCTTCGGCTAGGAGGACTAGAAATAATCGTTGAAAAAGCAGATAGTTTGTAGTTCGCTATACTAAACGATTTTCATTTTTACGCTAACTGCTATCTTAATATATTAATAGATGTAAAAAAAGTCATCAAATCTTGACAATCAAGATTCCATAACATAAGCTTTCCCAATAACATCCTTTCTCAAGCGTATCTCCAGAGGATTAGGAAATAGTTAAGGTTTAAGTAATTGAAAACTTAAACGATCGACTAAGGCAAAACAGCCGAAATATCAAGGTTGTAGCTTCTGGATTGAGAATAAGAATTACTATTTCATCAATGATTATTACCGAATAGCAATTCTAGAGCGATCGCTTGCGCGGATGGGATCTGCCCAAAGGTAGAAATACAGGGAATTTCGGGCGGCAGAAAAGGCAGAAATTGATTTTTCAGATATGGAGAGCCATAAATTACCAAAGCTTGCAGTTCACCATTAGTTAACAAAGTTTTAAACCAGTCTTCAACTACCTGTGTTAAGCCTGCACTACCGCGAAACGGATTGCCACGAAGGAAGATTTGCAAGAGTGTTGGTTGCAGAGTCTCGCTGCTGGAAGTAACGGGAGAATTGCGATCGCCCAGCTGTATCCGATAACCCAAACGTTGCGGTATTGTCACAGCGGGAGCTTGGCGAGAGAGATATTTACAATCCAAAAGGTCATCTACCAGGATTAAGTTTCGTAAATTAATTAGATTTTCTAGTCTTAAAGGCAGTGACCCAAAAACTTGAGTAGAGTCCCGCAAGATGTTATTTACCGTTTCCAAAGCTAGAGGTTGAGCGATTTGGAGCGGGGGACTGGGGGGAGATGAAGAGGTGGGGGGGTGGGGAGGTAGGGGGATGGGGGGAGTTTCTAGTTCTAGATCTCTCCCCATCTCCCCATCTCCCCCTCTCCCCATCTCCCCATCTCCCCATCTCCCCATCTCCCCATCTCCCCATCTCCCCATCTCCCCATCTCCCCATCTCCCAAAAACCTTGCCCTTTGCTTGCCAAATGCGCTCTACAGAAGCGCGAATCCGTTCGGGGGGGATGCGTCCAGAGGTGACGGCATTGCAGATAGCTTGAATGGTGGCTTCTGCGTCCACAGGCATTAACAAAATGTCTACTCCAGCTTCTACGGCTAAAACTGCTGTTTCTTCTGCACCGTAGCGGTTGGTAATGGCACCCATGACTAAGGCATCGGTGACGATTAAACCTGCAAATCCTAACTTGTGGCGTAATTGCTGGGTTAAAATCTGGTGGGATAAGGTGGCTGGAAGGTGTTCGTCCCAAGCGGGGATTAACAGGTGGGCGCTCATTACGGCATCTACACTTTGGGCGATCGCACTCACAAAAGGCACTAACTCAACTTCTGCTAACCTTTCCTCAGCATGGGGAATTATCGGCAATTCTAGATGGGAATCTACAGCTGTATCGCCATGTCCGGGAAAATGCTTGGCAACCGTTAAAACTGGGTGATTTTTCGCACCTTGAATAAAAGCAGCAGTTAATTGACTGACAATTTCGGGAGTTTCGCCAAAAGCACGGATGTTAATCACTGGGTTATCAGGATTGTTATTCACATCCACCACTGGCGCAAGTACCCAATTAATCCCAACTGCTAAAGCTTCCTGAGCAATAATTGCACCCATTTGCTCGGCGTAGAGTAGAGCTAGTTCGAGGTTTTTTTGAGCAACTGCGCTTAATGCCATTGGTGGAGGGAACCAAGTGGCGCTAGAAAAACGTTGTCCTACGCCTTCTTCAATATCAGCGGCGACGAGGAGGGGAATTTTTGCCCAGCTTTGCAATTGTTGCGATCGCAAAGCCAATTCCATCGCACTTCCCCCCAATAAAATAACACCGCCAACACCCAAATCAGAAATTAAATGCTGGAGTTTGGCGGCAGGAAGTTCCCATTGGGGATACTTAATTTCATGATCGAACAGATAGCCGGAAGCTCGGACTATAACCATTTGGGCTACCTGTTCTGGTAGCGAAAGAGTGTCAATTTCGGGTAAAAAAGAAGATTTCAAGCTTTCTCGTCCTCTTCTTCCGCCGAAACTACATAATCCTCATCATCTTCATCTTCTGCGAAGTCTTCTTCATGTCGATTTTGGCTGATTTGGTTTATCAAGGATAAGATGCGATCGCCACGTTCCAACGAGCGATCTTCGACAAACATCACTTCTGGAGTCCGACGCAGACGGACTCTTTGCCCTAACTCGCTGCGAACATAACCAGTTGCAGCTTTTAGTCCAGCCATTGTTTCCGCTTTCGCTTCTTCCGTACCGTAAATGCTGACAAAGATTTTCGCGTGTTGCAGGTCGCCCGAAACGTCAACATCTGTAACGCTGACCATTCCTGCACCTACGCGATCGTCTTTAATGCCGTTTAACAACATTTGACTGACTTCCCGTTTAATTAATGCGCCCACGCGGGAAACCCGACGACTCGTAGCCATAGTAATCCGCTGCCTTCAAGACAGAATGAGTAATGCTTTACAATCCTAACTAAACCGAACTTAAGCCTAACATCGCTCTCAGGGTTAGCGTGACAAAGGTTAAGGCTGCCACCACAAAGCCAACTAGAGCGATCGCCGTAACCGGACGCTTAAACAACGGTGCTAACCACCCAAAGGTATTTAAGAATACACCTAGAATGATGGTTACAAAATAACGGGGGTAACGAGAGATATTCTCCCAAAATCCTTCAAACATTTGTCAACAACCTAATTGAGCGGTTTAGAAAGACTGCTTTTCTACTAGGTAACATTTGTTAGCTAGTTTAGACAAGTCTGAAAAGAATAGTTTTGAATCGCCCTAGCGACTAAAGTCGCGGGCTACACAGACAAAACCTGCCGACGCAGGTTCATGATAGGAGTCCGCGTAGGCGGACTTAGTTTGTGTAGTCGCGGTTTTAACCGCCAGACTCTTTTCCTTTTGAGATTGTCAAACTTTAAAATCTGGACATAGTTAACTAACGAATCAAGATGAACAGCCCAGGAATTAAACTTCTGGAACTCTATATTCCTCTGACAGGAGGAGTGTTCTTAGGATGGTTGCTTGGACGTATCCTTCCCAAAACATCACCAATTTATTTAGGAAAATTTCTGTTTTGGATTGGTGCCCCCATAGGTATTTTTGGCTTTTTGCGCCGTGCCAATTTGTCTGGACAAATATGGATTGCACCTTTAGTATCTTGGACAGCAATTTTATTAGGAGCCGGACTAGCTTGGACTTGGCTAAAAATTAATCAACGCCTGGGAAAATTGCCCAGAAATGCAACGAACAAACCGAACCAAGGCAGCTTTCTCCTAGCATCAATGGTGGGAAACACTGGTTATTTAGGTTATCCTGTTACTCTCACTTTACTGGGACAACAATATTTTGGTTGGGCATTATTTTACGACCTTTTAGGTAGTATGGTAGGTACTTATGGCTTTGCTGTAGCTTTAGCTGCGCGTTTTGGCATGGGTGTCACCAGTTACAAACAAATTGTCATTGCAGTGATTAAAAATCCAGGTTTGTGGAGTTTAGCATTGGGACTTGCTTCCCGAAAAGTACCGTTACCTGATGTTGTAGAAATAACTCTGCAAATAATTGGTTGGACAGTAATAGTTTTGTCTTTAGTGTTGATAGGAATGCGCTTAAGTCAATTAACTTCTTTGCGGGGATTATCGCAAATCTTGGTTAGTTTGTGCATTAAAATGCTGTTAGTCCCTCTAGTTCTGGGTATTGGTCTAACAATGCTGGGGATGACTGGCTCTCCCCGGCTTGTTATGGTGTTACAAATGTCGATGCCACCAGCTTTTGCCACGCTGATTTTAGCTGAAGCTTACAATCTCGATCGCGAATTAGCCGTAACCGGAATTGCAGTAGGTTGTATGGGACTTTTCTTTACTTTACCCCTGTGGCTCTGGCTGTTTGGAGTTTAACTCAACGCTGTATTTAGCAGCTAACTGAGTTAAATCCATATTTTCGTAACATTCAAATGGCTGATGTACCCAAGGATTATCCGGCAAATAATCTACATAGTAATCTGGTGCGATCGTAGAACAATCCTTATACCAAAGTACAGCTGTACGAATTTCTTTTACTTGGTCGCCAAAATTCTGCTTTAACCAAATTACGCTCTCCTCCAAAGTTACCCCAGAATCAACCAAGTCATCCACTAACAGAACATGACTTTCTAAATGAGAAGTAGTCATGGTAATGTAACTCGCAAAAGTTATCGCACCCCGCACTCGATTTTCTGGGCCACCGTAAGAACTCACTGCTAAAATCGCTAAAGGTAAATGATAAATTCGGGAGAGAGTATCTCCAATTCGCAGTCCACCCCTAGCAAGACAAACAATTTGGTTAAATTTCCAGTTGGACTGATAGATTTTCACAGCCAACTTTTCAATATTAGAGTAGTAATCTGACCAGGAAACGTAAAGATCGGACATATAAAGTCGTAATTTCTGATATAAAAATGATACGACACCTTTCGTTACAGATGTTTAATATGCAATAGCTAAAGGATGGTTAATTGCTCATCAGTGTTCTAATGAACAATTAACCATCCTTTATTATCGAACTATAATTAACGTTGGCTTAATTTGATACTTTACTTTCCTTTCTTCCCTTGCGTAGTGCATTTACTCCTAAAGCACCCAATGTAAATAAAGCAATTATTGAAGAAGGTTCGGGAACTTCGGTTTGAATACTACCATTTCGGGCTGCGAATACGTATCGTCCGTCTACATCGCTGTTTAACCTATTGTAGATTAAACCAGTGGTGAGATTACTATCAAGGAAGGCACCATTCACCGCTGAGCCAGCCAATTCAAAAAATGAACCGGGCGCACCAGTACCGTTAGAAAAGCCTACACGCGCAGGGCTTCCACCTAACCCATTGCTTCCACCACTGGCACTACCAGCTTCCCACTGAACTCGATCGAAGTTGAATTCAAAGTCAAAGTTTCCTACTCCTGTATCAGAGCGATCGACCATCACCAACTGGAAGCTGTTTGTTCTATCTGTACCATAACTGAAGTAACCAACGTTATCCCAGTTGACTGCGAAAGCTTGACGACCGTTTACAGTAGTTTGTCCGTAGGTGACAGGGTTTCCAGGCCGAGTATCAACATCACCGAAGAACGGTGCGATAATTTGGCTAGCAGTGCTAGTTAGACCGAACGGAGTAAATGTTGACAAAGCGCGATCGAAGGTAACGTTACCGTTGTTGTTAACGTAAAGTTGGTTGAAATTTAAACCAAAGAAGTTAGCTGTAAACCCAATATCAACTCTCCCGGTACTGCCATCATCGTTACCTGGTAAGGTTTGTTGCGGGGTATAAGTTAAATCACGTCGCATTGCCCCAGCATGAGCAGCTTGAACGCTAGCAACTGTCACCATTGTTAGTGTTGCCAATGATACACAGGCTGCCCGAACGCCAATACTCAGTCTGGCTGTTGTCAAACTTTTGACTAGGTTTTCCGATTTGATAGCAATCATTTCGCTCTCCAATTAACACACATTATTTGAATAATTTAGAAGCTTAGTTACTGGTAAAAATCACTTAATCTTTTTTGGCATTATGGTGATTTATTCAGGTATTAAGCTTTTTTTCTTTTCTAAATACAAGTATTATTCAATGCTCATTGGTTATGCCAGAGATTTTGACAGTCTTTACAAAAACAACATATTTTTGCATATAGATACAATTCTTTAAATTCTCTGAAAACTATTGCTAGTATAGGGTCTTACGTTTTAATGTTCCTTTTTTTGAGTAAATTTCAAAAATAAGATTTCATAAATTTGCGGGTTATAACTGTTGCCAAAGAGCAACAAATCATTTCTTAGTAATTACCCAAAAAATACATAATTACTTCTACGAGTTATTACTGATAATATCAGCACTAACGGATATAAAAGTAAGTAATTTTCCTGGTTAACTAATTAATATCTTGTAATAAATCTGGGTTCTTTTCCTGTTAATTGTACTTAGAGCTTACTGAAAAAGTCTGTTAGTTCTAATATCGAATATCCAAATGTGGGCTAACTGATGGGGAGGTAAGGAGATGGGCAGGGCTGTTTCGCGAAGCGCAAAACGGCAAGAAGCCAAAACCTATCACGCCTGCCATCTTCGGTCTTGATAACGAGAGCGAATGAATTGAATAAATCTTTGGCTGTTCTTGCCGATCGGATTATCGCTGTTCGCGAATCGGCAAGACAATCCGAAATTCAGTTCCTTTTCCCAGTGTAGAAAAACACTGCAAATCACCTTGATGATTTTCGGTGATAATTTGATAGCTAATTGCTAATCCCATACCTGTCCCTTTGCCGACAGGTTTAGTAGTAAAAAATGGATTAAATATTTTTTCTTTTACTTGCGGAGTCATCCCACAACCATTATCTTGAATAGAGAGCGAAACCCGATTTTCGGAAATTTTAGTAGTAGTAATTTTAATCGTGCCTATATAATCTAAATTTTGGGAATGTTTTAGGTTTTGTCTTTGTTGTTCGATCGCATCGATCGCATTGACCAACAAATTCATAAATACTTGATTTAGTAAACCACCATAACATTCGATTAAGGGTAGTTTCCCATAATTTCTATTAACAATAATCTCTGATGTTCCCAACCTACCGCTTAACCGATTCTGCAAAATCAATAGGGTACTTTCGATATTTTCATGAATATCTATTTCTTTTAAATCTGCTTCATCTAAGCGAGAAAAAGTTCGCAAGGATTTAACAATATCGCGAATGCGTGTAGATCCCTTTTTCATTGATTTTAGTAAGTTGGAAAAATCGGTTTTTAAATACTCAAGCTCGATATCTTCTATAAATTTAGAAATTGTCTGGTGTGGATTTGGACAATACTTTTGGTAAAGGTCAATTAACTCAAATAAGTTATTAACATAATCAGTTGCGTGTTGAATATTGCTATAAATAAAGCTCACCGGATTATTAATTTCATGGGCAATCCCAGCGACTAATTGCCCCAAACTTGACATTTTTTCCGCTTGAATTAATTGGGTTTGGGTAGTTTGCAATTTACTTAGAGTTGTTTCTAATTCTTGAGTTTTTTGTCTTAGGGTTGTTTCGGCTTGCTTGCGATCGGTGATATCATTTCCTATACCCAAAAATCCGGTGATTTTTCCTTCTCGATCGCGCAAAGGAGTAATAGAAAGTTGCACCGGAAAACGCGAACCATCTTTACGAATATAAGACCATTCTTTTTCGTCAACGACTCCGAAACGTGCCTTAGCCACAAATACCTCAAATCCTGGTTCAATGGTTTTGCCTAGTTCTGCACTTAATTCGATCGCTCTTTGTCTAATCTCTTCTGAATCGTGAATAATTTCTGGTGTAAGTTTGTCTACTACTTCTGCTGAAGAATATCCTAAAAGTCTTTGAGCAGCAGCATTAAAAGTTTTGATAATGCCATTTGTATCAGTGGAAATAATCGTGTAGTTAGCACCATCTAAAATTACTTGTTGGAGTTGGGTAGTTTCAATTAATTTTGCCTCTGCTTCTTTGCGTGATGTAACATCAATTCTAATTGCTAAATATTGTTTTGGTTTACCATGTTCGTCGAGCAAAGGAACGATCGTCGTATCTACCCAATAATAAGTTCCGTCTTTAGCTTTATTTTTGATTTCTCCTTGCCAAACTTGCCCTGTAGAAATCGTCTGCCAAAGATTTTGAAAAAATTCTTGCGGATGATAACCTGATTTAATCAAGCGATGGTTTTTACCAATGAGTTCTTCTCTAGAATATTGAGAAATTTGGCAAAAATTATCGTTGGCATAGTTAATAGTTCCTCGCTCATCAGTGATAGCAACGATCGCCACTCGATCCAAAGCAAATTTAATATCTGATAATTGTTTCAGGGAATTTTGCAGATCTTCTTCTACCTGTTTGCGTTCTGTGATATCTCTAGCTGCCGCATAAATCAAATCTCCACAAGCTATGGAACGCCATTCAATGTATCGATAAGTTCCATCTTTGGCACGATAGCGATTAGTAAATTGTAAAACGGGTTTTTGTTCAGTCAACTCAGAAATTGCCTCTAAAGTGAAAGCAAGATCGTCGGGATGAACGAAATCGAGAAAGAGTTGACCTTCTAATTCTTTGACACTATAGCCAAGTGTAGTTTCCCAAGCGCGATTCAGACGGCGAAAATAACCATTAACATCGGCAATACAGAGAAGATCGAGGCTAACATTAAAAAATTGCTCTAGTTCTAATTGTGCGATTTTTTGAGCGCTAATGTCCCGAATATAGCCGTGCCAAAGAGTACTGCCGTCGGGTTCTCGGTGGGGTGTAGAATGACCAACTAACCAGAGTATTCTTCCATCAGAAAAACGCACTCGATATTCGCAATACCAAGGAGTCAAGTCTTCAGCTGATTTGAGTATAGATTGAGTGACGCGATCTAAATCTTCAGGATGAACAACCGTAAAAGCTTTTAAGGCATTCTCCCGCAATTCTTCTGGCGCAAAACCATAAATTTCTCGCATCCCCTCACTAGCATAAGGAAAATAGGAACTCCCATCAGGACGCAACCGAAATTGATAAATCACGCCGGGAATATGGCGGGCAATTTGCTCTAGGCGATGAGTTTCTCCCGCAGCATTCCCCCCAGGTTCAATGCCTGTTTCCTGGAGTTGAGCTTGAGTTTGTGATAGTTGGTGGGTAAGTTTTTCGACTTGCGCTTCTGCTTGTTTGCGTTCGGTAATATCTCGCATTACTAACAGATAGCGATCGGGCGAAGATTTCGCTGTCGCTGCATATTCCACTGTGCGAATTTCGCCATCAAGTCGCAATATCCGCAACTCACCGCGAATTTTTTGCTGTTGTGGAAGTTGCCATCTGGCTAGGAAATCAAATTCTGGTTCTGTAAACTCAGAAATAGAGCATTTTAGTAGCTTTTCTGGCTCTAATCCGAATAATTCACAGGCAGCGGGGTTAACCTCTAGGTAACGCCCTTGATTATCTACGATCGCGATCGCATCCCAGGCAGTCTCAAAAAGCGTTTGCCATTGACAATCTCTTGCCGACTGTTGTGCCGAATCTTCTTTCTCCATTGGTTGAGAAAGACTAAAGTTATGACTTAAAGAAGATGACATACTTTAACCATGTTCCAAGTATCTGTTGTCCGATTTTCAGCCGTTTAGAGATAGCAATTCGCAATCAATGAGTAAATTTGCTAATGCAATCATAATAAAGCAGCAAATGGCTTAACTGAGCAAACTTAACTACAAATTTGTTATTTGTAGATTAAATTTTGTTCGGTTCTACAATTTATCATTTAATTTTATAAATCAATTAAGTTCTCTCTAACTGAGTGATTGGGTATTCTTGAAATATTTTGTAAAATAGGCGATCGGTTTTCCTGAATTAGATTAAATTTTTTTATTATGTGTTTTCCGATTAATTTGGTTGGTTTTATTGTAAAATTTTAGCGCTAAAGTGCAACAACGTACTTTTTATCCAAAATATAATTAAGTGATGCACAACTCATCTGACGATTTTGCTAATGAAACCCCTGATAGTGAAAAGCTGAACCTGGGTACTCAACTCGCTTTTGGTGCGGGTGATATGGGCGCAGCAATTACAGCTAATATTGGGATATTTTATACGGCTTATTTTTTGACTGATGTGGCTGGTTTAAATCCGAGTTTGGCGGGTTGGGTGTTGCTGGTTGGGAAAATTTGGGATGCGATTAACGATCCGATCGTAGGTGTACTTAGCGATCGAACTCAATCGAGATGGGGTCGGCGGTTGCCTTGGATGCTTTATGGGGCGATTCCTTTTGGAATTACGTTCTTTTTACAGTGGATCGTGCCGAATTTTGCTGGAATTAATACTGAGAATCAATGGGGATTGTTTTGGTATTACGTGATAGTTTCGATTTTGTTTAATGCGTTTTATACGGTAATTAATTTACCTTACACGGCATTGACTCCAGAATTAACTTTGGATTATGACGAACGGACAAAATTAAATAGTTTTCGGTTTGGCTTTTCGATCGGTGGCAGTATTGTTTCAGTAATTATTGTGGCGATTATTGCGGCAATGTTTCCTAACGATCGCGTTCGGCAATTCTTAATAGTTGGTTTGGTTTGTGCGGTAATTTCGATTTTACCAATTTATTGGTGCATTTGGGGAGTTCGCGATCGGGTTTTGGCAGTAGCTTCCCGACATCCAGAAATTGAAGAAGCTGTTACTTTACCGATTTGGGAACAATTAAAAATAGTTTGGCGTAATCGCCCATTTTTATATGTGATTGGGATTTATCTTTGTTCTTGGTTAGGCGTACAATTAACAGCGGCAATTATCCCTTATTTTGTAGTTTCTTGGATGCGGTTGCCAGATAGTGTTACTGCCCAAGTAATTCTCGCCGTTCAAGGAACTGCTTTGGCTATGTTATATGTCTGGAGTGCAGTTAGTCAGCGAGTGGGGAAAAGAGGCGTTTATTTTATGGGTATGGGTTTATGGATTATTGCCCAAGCTGGTTTATTTTTCTTGCAGCCAACTCAAGTAACTTTAATGTTTGTGTTAGCAATTATGGCTGGTTTTGGTGTTTCCACTGCTTATTTAATTCCTTGGTCAATGTTACCAGATGTGATTGAATTGGATGAATTAAAAACTGGGCAACGTCGGGAGGGAATTTATTATAGTTTTGTGGTGTTGTTGCAAAAGGTTTGTTTGGCGATCGCAGTTTTCCTAGTTTTAAAAAGTTTAGATTGGGCAGGATATCTCAAACCTATAGCTAACAATCCTCCCCCAGTTCAACCAGATGCTGTGTTGTTTGCTATTAAGTTTGCGATCGGCCCTTTGCCCACTATATCTTTAATTTTGGGTTTAATTTTAACCTATTTTTACCCCATTACTCGCGAAGTTCACGCAGAAATTTTACTCAAACTTAGAGAAAGAAAGTTGAATACCAAAGATTAGTAATTCTCTCAGTTCGTTGTAACGACTTTAGTCGTTTTCATCTAGAACACCAATTCAGTAATCCCAGAAACCGGGTTTCTTTGGCTTGGGGTAACAAAATATCGACTGCGCTAGGGAAAGAACCCGATTTCTCATCCCCGACTACAATACTGAATCGGCGTTCTAGGATTAGAGTACGACTGAAGCCGTCACAACGAACCTATTTGATTTTGGTTGGTAATTTCACATAAAAAGTAGTCCAACCTTCTTGACTTTCTAGGTTAATCTTACCCTTCATTTGGTCTACTAATTTTTTCACTAAGGCAAGTCCTAAACCTGTACCACCTTGTTTCCAAAGGTCGGATTTTGGCACTCGATAAAACTTTTTAAATACGTTGGGTATCTCTTCTGCGGGAATTTCTGCTTGATTTTTTACGCTAAAGGTAATAACTTCAGTAACAGTATTTTGAAGATTTTCTAATGTAAAATCATTTGACTCTGTTTCTGGTTCTGAAGTTGGTTTAATCTCTTCTTCTTGACAAATATTGAGAATAATTTTGCCTCCTGAAGATGTGTATTTGCAAGCGTTATTTAAGAGTTCTGCGACTATTCGCCCTAAGCCTGCGCGATCGGTAATTAGTACGGGTAAGTCAAGCGCCATTTGTGTTTGTAAAATTTGACTTCGTTCTTGGGCACGGCTAATAAATGGTTCGACAATTCCGGGTAGCCATTCGGGAATGTCGATCGCTTCTTCTAAGGAAATTGGATAAGATGCTGCTTCTAATCTTTGTAAGTCTAGTAAATCATTAATTAGTTCAGTTTCCCGATTACATTCTGATTGCAAAATTTGTAAGTAACGTTGTTGTTTATCGCCTGGTGGAGAAATCTTCAGCATTTGAATTGCCATTTTCATGTTCGCCATTGGGGTTCGCAATTCATGGGAAACTGTGCTTAAAAAGTCATCTTTAAGTTGATTTAGTTTGGCTAATTCTTCTACTTGAGTTTGTGCTGCTTGGTAAAGTCTGGCTTGGCGAATAGCGATCGCACATTGATTTGCTACCTGTTGTACTAAGCGAATTTCTAATTCACTAAAACCATAATCATGATGATTAACTAACCACAAATCCCCCAATACTCCTTGATTATCTACAATTGGACAAGCTAACATTGCTACTCGTCCTCTTTCGGGATTGATGGGAATTGAACAAAATTGAAAGTAGTGTTTTTGCAATAATTGATTGTGATACAGTTCCGGGAAATTTCCCATTTGTGCCACTCTACCTTTGTATTGTGGCCCACAAATTACGTGCTCAAAACAGATTGTAGATGTGTCTTTTTCTAAGTCGTAAACTGAAGCATTACATGAATTCATACCTAGTCCAATGGCTAATTCTCTGACTGCTGTTTGGAGAATTTGATTTTCATCTAAGCTATCGCGGACTTTATCAGTAATGCGTTTTAAAGTTGCTTCAAATTCCAAAGCTTTTTCTAATTCAGCCGTGCGTTCTTGGACTTGGATTTCTAAATCTTCGTTCAGTTTTTTAATTTGTTGATACAATTCCGATTGTTCGATCGCGATCGCAATTTTCACCGCCAATTGTTGCAACGACTCTATTTCAAATGGTTGCCAATGCCTTGGTTCAGAACAATGATGAGCGCATAACAAACCCCATAATTTATTATTAAATACGATCGGCACTATTAAATTAGCGCGAATTTTAAACTTGCTTAATATTTCCAAGTGACAAGCAGTAAGGTTAGCTTGGTAAACATCATCAATAGCCGAGATATACCCTTGTTGATATTTTTCTACATACTCGGTTTTAAAACAATCATCTTTAAACGGCAAACCAATTATTGAGTCACAATTTACCGCTACTGATTCTACAACAAATTGCCCATCTCCACTTTCATCGAGTTGATAAATAGTAACTCTTTCTACTTGCAAAAAGCTGCGAACTTCTTCTACTGCTTGCCCTAAAATTTCATCTATTTTCAAAGACTGACGAATGCGTTCGTGAATCATTCCTAACAGTCTTTCTCGTTCGGTTTGTTGACGCAGTGCTTCCTCTGCTTGTTTACGTTCAGTGATATCCTGTGCTGCACCATAAACAACTAGCGATCGCTCTCTATCTTCACAATAAACTGGTTGTCGATAATCACGCAACCAACGAATTTCCCCTTCTTTAGTAATAATTCGATACTCACTAATATCTGATTGCCAGAGCAATAAATTTTGCATTCTTTCTAAATATCTGGGCAAATCTTCGGGATGAATTAAACTTTGCCAACCTCCCCTATTTGCCATTTCTTCGCAGTTATATCCCGTAATGCGACTCACTGCACCCGTCATCCAATCCGTTTTAAAGTTACTATCACTATCTATCTTCGCAGCATAGGCAAAATCGGAAATCAATTCTGAAACAATTCGATAACGATCTTCACTTTTTGCTAACTGTTCATTAGCAGTTTTTCCTTCTGTTATATTATTAGTAATTGTCAATACTTCAGTATCGTCAGCAACTCCTACAAAACCTTTTACTTCGCCTTTATCATCTTTTATGGGGGAAATTGTAATTTCTATCCAAAACCTACTCCCATCTCTTCTTCTGGAAAAAAGCTTTCCTTTCCAAAAACCAATTCTTAATAACTGCTCGATTATTGCTGAAGCTTGCTGCCCGGATTCTTCTGCTAACGTGATTTGATAGATATTTTTACCCTTTACTTCTGAGGCTGTCCATTGATAAAGAGTTTCTGCATAGCGGTTCCAATAGGTAATAGTCCCATCTTTATCTGTAGCAATTAAAGCACAATTTATATGTTCCAGTAGTGATGCAGGAAAATCAATATTCATTTCTCCTTGGGGCTGTACTTGTCGTGCCAGTATAATCGGTAAGGCAGCTTGATCGATCGGATGATTCAAGCGATTTTCATATAAGCTATTAATTCCTTCTGTTTCCATATTTCAATTTTTATCCCCTGATTAAGATTATCCCCGCTTCCGAGTGCTATCAAATCAGATTAGACCTAATGATATTAGAAATGTTAACACTTCCCTATTCTTGTCTGACTGACCTAATTTTTGTTCAGATACTATATCCGTAAAATTACGGTAGCTATTTTTCTGTCTCCAGCTGCTTATGCTCTGTTGGTTTGTAGCTTAGTTAAGTCTTGGATAAGTTATATTAATAAATATAAAGAATGATTTCACAAACATGAGTAATTCTAAGCTAGAACAAATTTCTGCTCAGCTTGATAGCGATTCTTCCCGCGATCGAATGGTTGCGTTAGCGTCATTGCGAGATGTACCAGCGATCGAAGCAGTACCGTTGATTAAAAAAGTTTTGCATGATAAAAATTTGCAGGTTCGCTCAATGGCAGTATTTGCTTTAGGGTTGAAGCAAACTGAGGAATGTTATCCAATTCTGGTAAAATTACTGGAGAACGATCCAGACTACGGAATTCGTGCGGATGCAGCAGGTGCGTTAGGTTATTTGGAAGATCGACGGGCATTTGAACCCCTTTCCCGTGCTTTTTACGAAGACACTGATTGGTTAGTGCGTTTTAGTGCCGCAGTTTCGCTAGGAAACCTCAAAGATCCAAGAGCTTACGAAATTTTAATTAAGGCGCTAGAATCTGACGAAGTGGTATTGCAACAGGCTGCGATCGCAGCTTTAGGAGAAATCAAAGCAACACAAGCAGTTGATCGAATATTAAAATTTGCTCAATCTCCAGATTGGTTAGTCAGACAAAGATTAGCCGAAGCATTAGGACAACTTCAACATCCAAAGAGCATTCCCGCACTCAAATATCTAGAAAAAGACAATCACTCCCAAGTTTCCCAAGCAGCAACTATCTCCCTACAACGGCTAGGACAGTAAAAAGCAGAGGGGTTCTCGGAGTTTTTCCCTAACCCCTAACCCCTAACCCCGCCCTTATCCCCAGTCCTCATAACCAAAATCGCTTAAGATTGGGATTATCAGGTTAAAAACGCGCAACTTAATTTGATTCATGGACATTAAAGAATTCTTTGAAATGAGTGCGGGTAAATGGTTTTCTCAACGCACTAGTCACCATTTAGCATTTAAACAATCAGAAAGTGGCAAATCAGACATCAGGATTGAAATGCTACCAGCTAACGATCCAGAAGTGATCAAGCTGTGCGAACAATACGAAATTAACCCTAGTTTAGCTTGGGGCGGTGCCAGAGTTACTTGGGACGGCACAATGGAATGGGATCAAGAAAAGCATACAGGTTCTTCTGTGTTAGTACCAATTCCCGACCCTGATAAACCAGGTGAAGGCAAATTATTGCGCGATGTTGGTTATGCGGAAAAAGCTGGAGTTGCCGGACGCTACGTTATGGGTAGTGATGGCGCACTGACGCTAATTACCGAGTATGAAACCATGTACTCGGAAGAACGTCTTTGGTTCGCCAGCCCGAACTTACGGCTTCGCACCAGTATTTTAAAACGCTTCGGTGGCTTCAGCATGGCTTCTTTCTGCTCAGAAATTCGCTTAGGCGTTACTACTCCACCTGCTGCTGCTAATGCGGCGGAGGTGAAGAGTTAGGTAGAAGGGCGAGTTTTGAGTTTTGAGTTATCAGTTTTAAGTTATTAATTTAAAACTCAAAACTTAAAACTCATAACTAACGAAGGGACAAGGTGACAAGGAGAATTTTTTACCTTCTGCCTCTGAAGCCCCTCTGCCTTCAGGCTCTCCCGTACTCATGGTAATAAGTAAACCTAATTAATTAGCAAAGTGCTTACTCCACAAGGTTTCCCAGTCCCTAGTCCCCAGTCCCCAGTCCCTAAAACCAGGGTTTTCCACCACAAGTACGGGAGAGCGTGCCTTCATATTTCTTGCTGTTGCTGAATGATTAGTTGTTGATGTTGGAGGGCTAGGGCTTTGAGTTTGGTGAAAAGGTCGGGGAAGGGGTAGTTGTTGGAGCGATCGCTAGAATAATCCATAGAGTCTTGGTGATAAGAAAGATATTCTTCCTGTGCGATCGTTTGGTACTCTTCTTCTAAATTACTTGTTTGCGGGAATTCATTGGTGGTAGAAGATAAGTCGGGTTGAACTTCTTCCGTTTCTTCCACTGGTGAAAGGTCTGGTTTTATTGTAGGTAGGGAAGACTGAGCAAAAGCCTCAAAAGGATGGGAAGTAGAAACAGATTTTTGCTCCACCTCTATTTCGGAATCACTATGGGAAGGTTCGGGTTCAGGAGATGATGTAATGGGAGCAGCGCTATTACTGACACTTGAAGAGAATATTTGTGTCAGTTCTGAGGGTAATTTGCTGCAAATTAAGGTTTCAAACTCATAGTTGAAATGATAAAGCGCTTGGTTACGCCTGTGCCAAATGATTAATATTTGCTCTACAGAAACGGCTTTGTAACGTCCTTGGTAAAGTGCTTCAATTACTGCTAGACGCAGCCAGTTAGCTGGGTAATAGTTCAGCCAGCTATCTACTAGTTCACAGGGTTGATAGCCCCTCAAGTCAAAATAGTAGTTACCCAACAGCCAAGCTGCGACTTGTGCTGCTGCGTCATTGTTAATTCTTATAGAGCTTCTGCTTTGTTCGCTCATCAGCTATTAGTTAGGTTGAGTTGGGAAGTGAATCAGGGTTAAGGATTAAGTTGCACCCTAAAGTGTCTAGTCCTAATCTTGTAGAATAGGTCTTTCACTTGCTCCCTCCTTTTGATTAAGGTGATAACTGTTTTAAGTTTGAGTGGCAACAATGTCAAGTAATTGACACATAACTGCCATTTGCTTGCCACAGAATCGCCGTAAAGTTTTGCCAGGAGGATCTGCGATCGTTGTACAATGCTCAAGCTGTTTTTAGTGTATTTTGTGCAAACGATTGTTAGTGTATACGGGATTGGCAACTTCCTGGAGTAAAGTTAAATGATTGAAGTGGAGAATTTGACCAAAATCTATGGTTCATCCCCAGCTATCCAGGATGTCTCTTTTACGGTAGAACCGGGAGAAATAGTGGGGTTTTTGGGGCCAAATGGAGCCGGAAAAACAACTACAATGCGGATTTTGGCGGGGTATTTACCTGCAACCAGTGGTACGGCGAGGATTGCGGGGTATGATGTCCATGAGGATTCGATGGCGGTGCGGCAAAGGATTGGTTATTTGCCGGAATTGCCCCCGCTGTATCCTGATATGACGGTGGAAGGGTTTCTTTATTTTGTTTCGCGGATTAAGGGTGTTCCGGCGGGCGATCGCGCTGATAAAGTAAAGTCAGCGATCGAACGTTGCAATCTTCAAGAAAAGCGTCAGGTTTTAATTCGCAAGCTGTCTAAGGGTTTTCGTCAGCGAGTGGGAATCGCTCAAGCGATCGTTCATGACCCACCTGCCTTAATTTTAGATGAACCAACGGTCGGTTTAGACCCGCGACAAATTATCGAAATGCGGAATTTAATTAAGAGTTTGGCTGGCAGTCACACGATCATTCTTTCTACCCACATTCTGCCAGAAGTAAGTATGACTTGCAGCCGAATCACAATTATTAATCGCGGCAAAATTGTCGCCACTAATACACCGGAAAACCTAGAAGCAAATTTAGTTGGCGGTACAGGTTACGAGTTGGAAATTGAGGGAGAGCAAGAAACAATTTTGGAAAGGTTGCGCTTGCTTTCGGGAGTAAGTTTGGTAGAATCTGTGCCAGTAAGTAGCGGAGTATTTTTACCAGAAAATCGCGGTCTTTATCGAGTAGTTTCAGAACCAGGAGAGGAAATTGGTAGGGAAATTGCAGCAGCTTTAGTGGGGTCTGATTTAGGTTTGTATGAAATGCGTCGAACTCGCGCCAGCTTGGAAGAAGTTTTCTTAAGATTGACGACTGCTGAAAAAATAAATCTTAATAAAGCTGAAAATGAAGCTGAAAGCAAAACTCTAGAAAGTTCAGAGTCAGAAAATCAGGAAGAAGTTCCCGATTTGGCTGCACAAAATCAGACAGATGAGCCATCTGTAATTGTTGAATCAGAGTCAGAAAATCAGGAAGAAGTTCCCGATTTGACTGCACAAAATCAGATAAATGAGCCATCTGTAGTTGCTGAATCAGAGTTAGAAAACCCAGAGGTTAATGAATCGGAATCTGTGACAGAAGAGTTAGAAAACCCAGAGGTTAATGAATCGGAATCTGTGACAGAAGAGTTAGAAAAAAAGGAGGAGGAAGGTTAAATGCAGGTGATTTTTGGGAATATCATGGCGATTTATCGTAGAGAATTGCAAAGTTATTTTGCTTCTCCTTTAGCTTATGCGATCGCCTGTGTATTCTGGATTATTTCGGGATTATTTTTTGTTTATATTCTTCTCGATCCGCAACAAGGTTTGATTTCTCAAGTTGCTTTTCGTGACCAACAATTAGGAGCAAATGCGCCGCCTGTAGATTTACCTTACACTTTTCAACAGATATTTTTGGGTAGCGTAATGAGTTCCCTAGCTTTGTTTGTGTTACCGATGCTTTCAATGGGTCTTTATGCGGAAGAACGCAAACGAGGTACTTTGGAATTGTTGGCAACTTCGCCTATTACTAATTGGTCAGTCGCAGTGGGAAAATTGTTAGGCGCACTGACATTTTTTATTTTTATGATTTCGCCTTTGTGGTTGTATGAAGCGATCGCATTTAGCAGTTCCACTCCCCCAATTCAACCAATTTTACCAATGATGGGATTTTTGGCATTAATCTTACTTGCCGCCAGTGTTTTATCCTTGGGAATGTTTATTTCTTCCCTCACAGATAGCACTTTATTAGCCGCAGTTTTTACCTTTGTCTTGATTATGTCATTGTGGATTTTGGACTTAATTGGTAAAAGTATTAGTGGGCCAGTTGGTGCAGCTTTAACTCATTTATCTTTATTGACACATTTTAGTACTCTAGTGCAAGGAATTGTTGATAGTAGCAGTATAATTTTATTTGCCAGTTACATCATTTTAGGAATATTTCTAACTGCTCAATCAGTAGATACATTCCGTTTCCAAAGATCCTAAAAATTGTCCAAATTACCAAAATTAGCAGCAAATGAAAACCTTCAAATTAAGTAAGAAATATACCAAATACCTTTTATTGGTCGGGTTATTCCTGCTATTTATGGGTTTGTCAGCTATGGCAGTAATTGGCAACTGGGAACCCATAAGTTTAGGATTAATAATTACTGGAATTGTTGCCATTGGCATTTGGATAGTATTACAAGGAAGCAACGATTTAACTTCACCAGCACAAGAATTTTGGGGTAGACGTTCTACCCAAACAGGAACAAATGCAGCATTTGCCATGTTAGCCTTTGTAGTAATTTTGGGGTTAATTAACTTTTTAGGCAACCGCTACAATTATCGCTTAGATTTAACAGAAAATAACTTATTTACTTTATCACCAGCAACCCAACAATTAGTGAGGAATTTGAATCAACCTGTAAAGCTGTGGATATTCGATCGAACTCAGTATCCACAGGATAAAGAATTACTGGAAAACTATCGCCGCCAAGGAGCAAATTTTAGTTTTGAATATGTCGATCCTAATAGTAACCCCGGACTAGCGAAAAAGTTTGGAGTAAAGGATGTAGGTGAAGTTTATTTAGAATCTGGGGAAAAGCGAAAATATTTGCAAAAAGTGAAAGAAACCGAACTGCTTTCGGAACAAACTCTTACTAATGCTATTCAAGAAATTAGAAGCGATCGCACGGCGAAAGTCTACTTTTTACAAGGTCATGGAGAAAGGAATCTAGAAACAAAAGAAGGTAGTTTATCAGAAGCGGTACAAACTTTAAAAGATAAAAATTTTCAAGTTGAAACTTTCAAATTAACTGAGAGTAAAGAAGTACCAAAAGATGCTAATTTAGTGGTGATAGCTGCACCGCAACAAGCGCTTTTTGCAGATGAAATAACTGCTTTAAAAGAGTATCAGAAACGGGGAGGAAGTTTACTGGTAACTGTTGATAAAAAGACTAAAGCTTCTGAATTAGAACCAATTTTACAAGATTGGGGAATCAAAATTGACGATCGCTTAGTAGTCAATGCTTCCGAGTTTCAAGTCAGAAGTTTAGGTCCGACAGCTGCTTTAGTTAGTAGTTACGGTAATCACCCAATTACTCAAGATTTTAAAAATCGATATTCATTTTATCCTGATGCTAGATCGATTGAGTTAGTCAAAGATTTCAAAGACGAAAAAAATATCAAAGCAACACCTTTACTGTTTACATCAGAACAAAGTTGGGCAGAAAGTAACCTAGATAAGATAGAATTTAATGCAGAAAGCGATCGACAGGGGCCACTAATTTTAGGAATTGCTTTATCTCGATCGATTGAATCTGCAACACCTCAACCATCTCCTACTCCAAATCAAGAAAATAAATCAGATAAACCATTACAAGAAACGCGAATGGTAGTATTAGGAAATACTGATTTTGCTACCGATGGTTTCTTCTCACAGCAAATCAATGGAGATGTGTTTTTAAACTCGATAAGTTGGTTAAGTCAGCAGGACGATCGATTACTTTCCATTAGTCCTAAAGAACAGAAAAATCGCCGACTTAATATGACATTTTTACAAGCTAGTTTATTAGCTTGGTTGTCAATTATTATTGTGCCTTTTCTAGGTTTAGTAATAGCTGGATATCTGTGGTGGCGGCGACGTTAGCGATAACAGTCAACTATAAGGAGAAAAATGTAGCATGAAATTGCAAAAATCTACTTTGATTTTGATGTTAGTCGCATTAATGTTTGGCGGTATTATTTATATTTGGGAAGTCGAAGGTAGACCCAGAAGAGAAGAAGCAAAACTCCGAGAAAATCGCATCTTTTCCTTGGAAGAAAAAGATGTACAAAGTGTAGTTTTAAAAACCAAAGAATATAAACTACAATTTGACCGAGTAAAACCGCAAGCAAGTAGCAATTCTACAGCACCTAAATGGACAGTAAAAGTACTAGAAAAGTATCAACCTGCGGAAACTAAAACTCCTGAACCTACAACAGAAACCAAAGATACAGAAACTAAAACTCCTGAACCTACAACAGAAACCAAAGATACAGAAATTAAAACTCCTGAACTTACAGAAACACCGACAAAGAGAAGGAGAAGAATTCGCCAAGAAACCGAACTTTCTGAAGGTTTAGCTTCAGCTTTTAGGGAGTTAATGCCTAAGCAAAAAGATGAAGTAAAACTGTTAACTGAAATGCCAGCTAATGAACCTTATGTAGCTTTTTTACTCAATGAATTAGCTACGGGAAAAGGCGATCGTATTATCGCTGACCCTCGCATTGAAGATGGCATAGATAAACCTTTAGCCACCATAGAAATAACTTTAAAAAATGGCGAGAAACATCAACTAATTTTGGGTAATCTTAACTATAACAGTACAGCTTTATACGCCTTAGCCGACCCCCCCCAACAACCAACAAAACCTTTAAATATCCTCTTAGTACCACTCAATTTTCAGAATGCGGTAAATCGTCCTTTATCGGAATGGAAACAACCAGAAATTCAGCCAACTCCCACACCTGAAGCATCACCAAAAACCGACAAACCTACAACTGAAGAATCGAAAACAGAATCGCCTCCACCAAAAGAAGAAAAACCTCGCCAGAGAAGAAGAAGAGAAAATTAATTATTTAAGCTGAATTTAAATCCCCGACTTCTTCAAGAAGTCGGGGATTTGGTTATACTTTTGGTAAAACAGATGTAATTAGGTTTAACTATGCAATTAATCATTTGTGAATCTCCAGAAGGCGTTGCTAATTGGTCAGCAAATTATGTGAAACAACGGATTAATAAATTTCAACCTACAGCAGATAAGCCTTTTGTGCTTGGGTTACCTACAGGAAGTACACCTTTAAAAATGTACGAAAAGTTAATCCAATTTCACCGTCAAGGGGATTTAAGTTTTCAAAATGTGGTTACTTTTAACATGGATGAATATGTTGGTTTAGCAGAAGATCATCCCCAAAGTTACTACTATTATATGTACCAAAACTTTTTTAATCACATTGATATTCCTAGAGAAAACATTCATATTCTCAACGGAAATACGAACGATGTTGCAACAGAATGTCAAAATTATGAGGATAAAATTAAGGCTTTTGGTGGAATTGAATTATTTATTGGCGGAATGGGTGAAGATGGACATATTGCTTTTAATGAACCCTGTTCCTCTTTAGAATCTCGGACTCGGTTAAAAACTTTAACTTACAGCACTTTATTAGCAAATGCTAGATTTTTTAATCAGGATATTAACAAAGTACCGAAATATGCTTTAACGGTTGGTGTAGGGACGATTTTAGACGCTTTTGAAGTGATGATTTTAGTTCAAGGTTATCATAAAGCGATCGCACTACACCACGCCATAGAACAAGGAGTAAATCACTTTTGGACTGTTTCCGCATTACAACTACACCCCAGAAGCATCATTGTTTGTGATCAAGATGCAACCTTAGAATTGAAGGTGAAAACAGTTAAATATTTCCAAGAATTAGAAAGAGATAATCCCACTTTCAATTAATATTACAATGTGAAATTATCTAGCCTCGGAAACTTCAGATTTAGCACTATACAAAATAGCATTTGGATCGCTATTTGCAACCATCAAACGAGAAGTTAAAAATCTATCCATCCAACTTTCTAAATACTTTTGATTAGCTTTTTGTTCAGTCGGATCTGTTGTATCCATCGGATAAGGTGCTAAACCTAAAATTGCTGCTGTTGTCACACAAAACATTGATTTTTGAAAACTGATACAAATTTGCACTCGCAGATCGTCTTCTTTGCGCTTGGTTTTTTTGTAATAATTATGTAAGTAATCGGGGAGAAAATGTCGCATATCTTGCATTAACAAAGTCGGTGGTATTCCTGCACCTCCAATAGGTAAAGGATCGGCATACAAAGCACCATATTCAAACCTACTTTGATCAGGGGAAATTTGATAAGCTTGAGCATTATAAGAAACAGTTCCCGGAAAAGGAGTTCCTCGGAAGAAAACCGCTTCTACATAAGGAACAGCTGTATCCATCAAGAAGGTTAAACCAATAGATTTCGGGATAATTTCATAGACTTGGTTATCAATAGTAACTGCGTAAGTAATTGGTTTATTTGCCGCTGCTACTAGACCTTTTAAAATGTGATCGACTACTTCAGGAATGGTGGTAATTTTACCTTGGTCATAGAGATCTGACATAGTGAGAAAAATCTCTGCCATCACATTCCAAAATTGTCCCAAGGCGCTGTAATAAACTTGTTGGCGCACTTGTTCTAATAAAAATTCGGGAAATAAGCGATCGACCAATTTAATCGGTAAATTACTTTTAATTTTTGCTTCTATTGCCTTTCTTGCTCTTTCTTTAAATTCAGGAGTATCTAAATATTCATCTAACCCACCACCACCATGCCACATCATGGTTTTCATGCAATATTCGGCGTATTCAAAGTTTATCCTATCATGCCACCAGTGACGCAACAATTTAGGTAAATTAATATCTCCATCAAAGTATTTAAAAAAGGGAAAAAGCTCTAAAAATTGATAATCTGCAATGTAAGTCAGATTTTTTTGATAAGCATCTAATACTACGCCATAACTCTTAAGAATTCCTACAACTTCCAATACATTTTCCGATGTATCTACCAATAAAGCATCGCCCGATTTTAATCGATCGATATAAGCTGTTAAGAGATGAACTTTAGTTTTTAAACTGGCAGTTTTCATTTTATCTCCTGAAGATTAAACATTATTTTTATTTATGATTCGCTATTGAGTAGAGTTGTTAAAAATATTTTAATAACTCTACTCAATATTTATATTTTAAGGAATTTTGGTGTCAGAAACAGTGACCGCAGGAATAATTTTAGCGATCGCAGGTTGAGGACTAATCATAGCCGTTGTAGTTGCTTCTGTCCATCTACCTAACCAACTCGGTACAATTCCAAAAAGGATGATAATTCCTGTCAAAATAGCAGCAGGAATTCTCTCAGACCATTGTACTTGAGGTAAGTCTAAAACCTTTTCGGAAAGGCGACCAAAAAACACTCGGTTCACCAAAAGTAAGAAGTAAACCGAAGTTAAACCTGTCCCAATCATGCAAAGTAAAGTTTCAACAGGAAATGCTTCAAAACTACCTCTAAAAATCAAAAATTCCGAAATAAAACCGATCATTCCCGGAATTCCAGCACTCGCCATTACCCCAGCAATCATCAGGCTACCAATTATCGGTAAACCTCTTTCTGGATTCAACAAACCGCAAAGCAAATTAATATCACGAGTTCCCGTTTTTTTGTAAACCACACCTACTGAAATAAATAACAAAGCTGAGATTAAACCGTGACTGATCATTTGGTATAAACAACCCAACAAACTTAAAGGTGTAGCAGCAGCACTCCCTAAAAGAATGTAGCCCATGTGTGCGATCGAACTATAAGCTACCATCTTTTTCATATCAGTTTGTGCGATCGCAGTAAACGCCCCATAAAGTACGCTAACCACCGCCCAAATAGCTAAACTAGGCGCTAAATTTTGCCAAGCTTCCGGGAACAAACCTAACCCAAACCGCAGCAAACCATAAGTTCCCAATTTCAACAATACACCCGCCAATAAAACAGAAATTGGCGTAGAAGCTTCTACGTGAGCATCAGGTAGCCAAGTATGCAAAGGAACCAGGGGAATTTTGATTCCAAAAGCGACTAAAATAGCCCCTAAAAGTAACAGTTGAGTCCCCAAAGGTAAATTATGAGTGCGTAAAGGTTCGTAAGCAAAACTCGTATAACCACTAAACCAAACCACACCCAAAAACGCCGCTAGTAATAAAATTCCTGAAACAGTTGTATAAAGCAAAAACTTAATTGCTGCATACCCTCTTCGCGCACCTCCCCAAATTGCAATTAAGAAATAAAGGGGAACTAATTCTAATTCATAGAACAAGAAAAATAGCAGCAAATCTTGAGCCAAAAAAGCCCCACTAACCCCAGCATTTAACAACAACACCAGCGAGTAATAGAATCTGGGTCTAGTAATTTCCTTATCCGTACTGTAAATGGCAATACAAGTTAATAAACCATTCAGAACTAACAAAGGTAAAGACAACCCATCCACACCCAAGCTATAGGTAAGTCCCAAGCTATCAATCCAAGGTAAAGACTCAATAAACTGCTGACTATTATTTTCTGGACTAAACTGAATTGCTATTACTAACGACCAAATAAAAGCAGCAAGAATAATTGCCAAACTAACTTGGCGCGTAATTTTCGCTGATATATTTCCCGGTAAAAAAGCTATGATAGCGGCACCTAATAGCGGCATCCAAATTAAGGCACTGAGCATTTATCTTGTTTTTCTCCTTAAGTTTGTCATTCGTCATTTGTCATTTGTCATTAGTCATTCTTTTATTGATCGAAATACTTATTCGATCGCTAACGACCAATGACAAAAGACGATTATCCATTTAACGCCAAAACTACTTTTTCTAAAATTTCTCTAAATGTTGCCTGCTCGAACAGCCAAATCATCAAGAAACCGAAAAAGCTAACTCCGACTAAGATAGTTAGTACATAAGCTTGGGATTTACCGGAAATACTGTATTTCAGACTTTCCCCGCTAAAAATTGTGGCTAACCCAACAAAGTTAACTAAACCATCAACTATATAGCGATCGATCGCATTACTCAACCGCGAAATCTGGCTAACAGCAAACACCACACTCAACCGATAAAGTCGGTCTATATAAAAATCGTAAGCCAACAAATCTTGTACAAATCGCAAAAGCGATCGAGTCGATCTAGACCAATTTCTGGGAAGCTCAATAATCACTCCCAAAACTACACCAACCAACCCCGAAACACACAACAGTAAAAGCGCAGTTTGATTCAAATATTCCCAACTAGGTAACAGCGACAATCTTTGCATCATCACTGGAACTAACAAAGTAACAATGCTCAAAGAAACCATCGGCACTGCCATTTGCCAAGGAACTTCAGGAGCACGACGAGTTTTTGGTTGAGTTTTGCCTAAAAATACCAACCGAAAAACCCGAGTTAGATTAACAGCACTTAAGCAATTAACTAACAACAAAACTACTACTAAAAACGGTCTTTCTGTCCACAAATCGTCCATTCCCAAACGCAAAGCCCAAAAACCACCTAAAGGTAATAATCCCACTAAACCCGCAGTACCCACAACAAAAGCCGTAGTCGTTGCAGGCATTTTTGGCCCCAAACCGCCCATTTCTGTGAGATTTTGATTATTCGTGGTTAGAACGATCGAACCAACACTCATGAATAGTAGCGCTTTGGCGATCGCATGAGCAAACAACAACATCAAAGCAAAACCAGTCCACTGCGTCCCCACCGCAATAAACACCAAACCCAAATAAGCACTCGTCGAATGAGACAAAGCCCGCTTAATATCAATTTGTGCCATTGCCACCAAAGACGCACCCACAGCCGTCACCGCCCCGATCGCAATCAAAGCATTCAAAGCCACAGGCGACACATTCAACACAGGCTGAAGCTTAATCAACACATAAGCCCCACAAGCCACCACCACCGAATTTCGCAAAATCGAAGCCGGATTCGGCCCCTCCATCGCCTCATCCAACCACAAATGCAACGGAAACTGAGCGCACTTACCCGTAGGCCCAGCAATCAAAGCCAAACCTAGTAAACTAGCCACCACAGGACTTAACTCCGCAGTCTCCGCCCAATCATACAAATCAGGAAAATTCAAACTACCAGCCATCGTTGCCAATGCCACCACACCCATCAGCAACAACACATCTCCCACCCGCTTAGTCAAAAAAGCATCTCTCGCCGCTGTCACCACCAAAGGCTGAGCATACCAAAAACCAACCAGCAAATAAGTAGAAAGCGTCAGCATTTCCAACAAAGCATAGCTAAGAAACAGCGAATTACTAATCGCCAACCCACTCATCGCCGCTTCAAAAAAGCCCATCAGCGTAAAGAAACGCGCCAATGCCCAGTCTTTCTCCAAATACCCCAAAGCAAACAGCTGCGCCAGAAAACTCATCCCAGTAATTAACTCCATTGCCCCAACTGTCACCGAAGAAATTTCTAGCGCAAAGGACAAATCTAAACCTGCTGCCTGAAACCAATGAAATACAACTGCAACTGGTTCCCGATTCCAAGTTAACCGAAAGATTACCGAACCATGCGCGAAAGCCAGCACAGTCATCAATAAATTAAAGTAAGCCGCTGGTCGAGGCCCCGTGCGTCGAACCATCCCAGCAGACCAAGGGATAGTCAATACAGACCCAATCAACCCATATATCGGTACCCACCAACTTGTTTCTAGAAGAAACTGAGTCATCCAAAACAATCCTTTACATTTTTTTAATATTATCCATTACTCCTACAGCAATTGGGGAAAATCCCCAATGTACTTTTCCCCCAGCCCACTGTTAACTTTTCTTAATATAGCCGATTAATAAATATCATTTTAATTAATATTGTCAAGGGTACCGTACTTCTCTATTCTTAATATTGGAAAAGCTAAAGAAAATATTTGCTTTAGCTAGAAGAAAAATAGCAACTCCCGTCTAAAAATTACTCAAACTGCCTAAGCAGGAGTACTTACGCTCATCCGGTAGGAGATAGAAATGCCAATTGCTGTTGGAATGATTGAAACTAAAGGCTTTCCAGCTGTCGTGGAAGCAGCTGATGCAATGGTTAAAGCCGCCCGTGTTACATTAGTGGGTTATGAAAAAATCGGTAGCGCCAGAGTGACAGTAATCGTGCGTGGTGACGTTTCCGAAGTACAAGCCTCCGTTTCTGCTGGTATAGAAGCAGCGAAGCGGGTAAATGGAGGTGAAGTAGTTTCCACTCACATCATTGCTCGTCCGCACGAAAACTTGGAGTACGTCCTACCGATTCGTTACACCGAAGCGGTTGAACAGTTCCGAACTTAGTAGTCATTTGTCATCTGTCATTAGTCCTTTGTAAAAACCTTCACCAATGACTAGTGACCAATAACCAATGACCAATCAGATTGTTTGCAAGTAAAGATTATTTAACTAAGGAATAAAACCAATGGCAATTGCAGTAGGAATGATTGAAACTCTCGGTTTCCCAGCCGTTGTAGAAGCAGCAGACGCGATGGTTAAAGCTGCCCGTGTAACTTTAGTTGGTTATGAGAAGATCGGTAGTGGTCGGGTAACAGTTATTGTTAGAGGCGATGTTTCGGAAGTACAAGCTTCTGTCGCTGCTGGGATCGATTCTGTGAAGCGGGTAAATGGCGGTCAAGTTTTATCGACTCACATCATTGCCCGTCCCCATGAAAACTTAGAATATGTATTACCGATTCGTTACACCGAAGCAGTAGAACAGTTCCGGGAAAGCGTGAGCGGCATTCGCCCATATAACAGACCATAGAAAATGCAAATAGCCAAAGTTCGTGGCACAGTCGTCAGCACCCAAAAAGACCCCTCTTTACGGGGAGCAAAGTTACTTCTATTGCAATTTGTAGATGAGGAAGGCAAGCTACTTCCGGGCTACGAGGTAGCAGCAGATATTGTAGGGGCTGGACTGGATGAGTGGGTACTTGTTAGCCGGGGTAGTGCTGCCCGCATTGCTTCCGGCAATGAGACTCGCCCACTTGATGCTTTGGTTGTGGCGATTATTGACACTATAAATATCGACAATCGCCTAATTTACAGCAAGAAAGACCAAGACCGTTAGTACGGTGATTGGTCTGAAAGTGATGAGTTTTGAGTTTTGAGTTTTGAGTTTTGAGTTAAGCACTTAAAACTCATGACTTAAAACTTAGAACTATTTATGATGTTCGTTCTTGAGTTCAGAGGTATTCCGTTATGGTAGTCCGCAGCATTGCTGCCCCGCCCACCCCTTGGTCGCGAAGCTTGGCCCAGCCGAAAATACATGATACTGCTTATGTACATTCCTTTTCTAATATTATTGGGGATGTGCAGATAGGTGCCAATGTTTTGATTGCGCCGCATACTTCGATCCGGGCAGATGAAGGTACTCCTTTTTACATTGGGGATAGTACCAATATTCAAGATGGGGTAGTAATTCATGGTTTAGAGCAAGGTCGAGTGATTGGGGATGACCAGAAAAGCTACTCAGTTTGGATCGGGAAGAACTGTTCGATCGCTCACATGGCTTTGATTCATGGCCCCGCTTATGTGGGAGATGATTGTTTTATTGGCTTTCGCTCCACTGTGTTTAACGCTAGGGTAGGGCATGGCTGCATTGTGATGATGCACGCTTTGATTCAGGATGTGGAAATTCCCCCTGGAAAGTACGTGCCTTCTGGGTCGGTGATTACCAATCAACAACAGGCTGATCGCTTGCCAGATGTGCAGGAATCAGATATGGAATTTGCCCATCACGTAGTCGGAATCAACGAAGCTTTGCGGACGGGATATCGCTGCGCTGCGGATATTGCCTGTATAGCCAATCTGCGGAACGAACAAGTTGACTCTCAAACAAGTAATGGATCTAGTAATGGCAACGGTCAGGTGAAAAGTATGCGTTTAAGTTCAGATGTCCAAGAACAAGTGCGCCAAATGCTGGCTCAAGGCTACCGCATTAGCACAGAACACGCTGACGAACGGCGTTTCCGCACCAGTTCCTGGACTAGTGGTGGAACCATTCAAGCGAATCGCGAATCAGAAGTAATTTCCGCTTTAGAATCAAGTTTAGATGAATATGCTGGGGAATATGTTCGCTTGATTGGGATTGACCCGAAAGCGAAGCGACGAGTAGTAGAAACAATTATTCAACGTCCTAATGGCAAAGCACCCCAAGTAACTAAGTCGGCTTCGTTTAAGGCTGCTGCTAGCAGTAGCTATTCAGGAACTTCTAGTTCTGGACTAGGTAGCGAAGTGGTCGATCGCGTGCGTAATCTGTTATCTCAAGGCTACCGCATCGGTACCGAACACGCCGACGAACGTCGCTTCCGCACTAGTTCTTGGCATACTTGCTCTCCGATCGAAAGCAACAGAGAAGCTGAGGTAGTTTCGGCATTAGAAGGCTGTATCGAGAGTCACGCTGGGGAATATGTCCGCCTAATCGGTATCGATCCGAAAGCGAAGCGGCGCGTATTGGAAATGATTATTCAACGTCCCAATGGCAAAGCACCTACTCAAACAGCTAAGGCAACAGTTACCAGCAGCAACAACTACTCCAACAGCACAACTGCCAAAACTAGCAGCGTGGCAAGTTCTAGCTTAAATCGGGATGTAGTCGAACAGGTCAGAAATTTACTCGCACAAGGACATCGAGTAGGTTTGGAATATGCTGACCAGCGGCGTTTCCGCACTAGTTCTTGGCAAAGCTGCGCCCCCATTCAATCAAGTAGCGATCGGGAAGTGATCTCAGCAATAGAAGCTTGCCTCAACGAACATCAAGGCGAATACGTGCGCTTGATTGGGATTGACTCCAAGGCGAAGCGGCGCGTGTTGGAACAGGTGATCCAAAAGCCTTAGTTTGGGGATTTGGGAAGTTTTGAGTTTTGAGTTATGAGTTTTAAGTTTTGAATTAATAACTTAAAACTCATAACTCAAAACTTTCCCCCTGCCCCCCTGCCTTATATAAACTGATGAGGTTAAATTTCTAATGTATTCGCCGCCACTGCAACCGCTTTGTAATCCGCAATCTTACGTAAGTGGCGATGTAACGATCGATCCCAGTGCAGTCATCGGGTCGGGTGTTTTGTTAGCCGCAGAACCAAATAGCCGGATTGTGATTGCTGCTGGTGTTTGTATCGGTATGGGGACAATTATTCATGCTCAAGAGGGCAGTTTGGAAGTTGAGACGGGAGTCGTTTTAGGTGCGGGTGTGTTGGTGGTGGGTGCGGGTAAGATTGGGGCAAATGCTTGTGTTGGTTCTTGTACGACGATTTTGTATAGTTCGATCGACTCTCAGCAAGTGATATCTCCCAATTCTTTGATTGGGGATAAAAGCCGACCAACTCAGGATACGACAACAATACGCCTAACGGCACGCTACGCGAACGAAGTAGAGGCGATTGATGAATCGCACCTACTTTCAGAAGTTAAGAGCGATCCTAAACCTAAACCACCTGTCACACCTACTCCAGAGAAACAGGACTTGAGTGTAGATACTGAACCGTTAGAACCAGAAAAAACTAGTGATAAGCCTCCAGTTGCCGAAGTTACTAGCGAACCTCAACCTACACCAACTAACGTACTGGAAGTAGAAGTCCCAACTAATGCCTCAGTGCAAGTCTACGGACAACTTCATCTGAATCGGCTACTGTTGACACTTTTTCCCCATAATCAATCATTAAAGCCACCAGATCGCGACGGAAAGGCGGAATAGTTGTTAGTTTTTAGATGTTAGTTTTTAGACTTTTTGCCGATCGAGAACTGACGACTAGCAACTACAGGGAGGTTAAAATGCAATTTCAGGGAGCGAACGGACGCGAAGATTTCCGGGACATGGCTTTAGGACTAGTATCAACTGGTAGTTTTCCTGCTATTGTGGGCTGCGCCGATATGATGCTCAAATCTGCGGGGGTAGCTTTGGTAGGTTACGAAAAGATTGGTGGTGGTCAATGTACTGCGATCGTCCGAGGCGCAATTTCCGATGTCCGTTTGGCTGTGGAAGCTGGGGCTGAGACGGCGGAAAAATTTGGGCAATTACTTTCTAAATTGGTGATTCCTCGACCTTTACCTAATTTAGAAGTGGTGTTGCCGATCGGTCATCGCTTGTCCCAATTATCCCAATCTAACGGTCACAGCCGTTTAAGCAATCAAGCCATTGGTTTGCTTGAAACTAGAGGTTTTCCGGCAATGGTAGGGGCTTGTGACGCGATGCTCAAAGCTGCTGACGTTCAACTGGCATCTTATGAGAAAATAGGAGCAGGGCTTTGTACCGCAATTATCCGGGGTACAGTGGCTAACGTAGCTATGGCTGTGGAAGCTGGAATGTACGAGGCAGAACGCATCGGAGATTTAAACGCCGTGATGGTGATTCCTCGACCTCTGGATGATTTGGAACAAACTTTACCTGTCGCCAGCTGCTGGATCGAACAACCTCAACCTGTAATGTTGCCCGTCACCATCAAAGAAACGGAGAAAGAGTTACTTCAATTACCCGATCTAGCTAAATTACCCGTTCCTATGCAGGAAGAAGTCGAATGAGGCAAGAAATAAAAGCGCTGCACATCAGAAGCATGATTCGTGTGGGAAGACTTATTTAGTGTTTGGTTAACACCAAGCACTTGGAAGTATAAGTTCAGTTAGCCCACAAAAATTCATGTCCATGTTGTGCAACGCCTCGTGGAAGATGTCTTACGCTCTTGCCGGTGAACTCATCATAGCCGGAACCTTACATAATGAAAAGTCATTGTTTCTAATAATTATGATAGACTATAATCTATAATTTGAACTTTTCAGGAGGGTGGTTTTGAAGCATACCACACTTCATCAACTAAAGGTATTTGAAGCAGCGGCTCGTCACGGGAGTTTTACTCGTGCTGCTGAAGAGTTATTTTTAACTCAACCTACTGTTTCCATGCAGGTAAAACAGCTGTCTAAGGCTGTTGGTTTACCGCTATTTGAACAGGTGGGTAAGCGTTTGTATTTGACGGAAGCGGGGAGAGAGTTACTGGCGACTTGCCGGGAAATTTTCGATCGCATCGCCCAGTTTGAGATGACTGTGGCAAATTTGAAGGGGGTAAAACAAGGTTTATTAAAGTTAGCAGTGGTGACAACTGCTAAATATGTTGTACCACGTTTGTTGGGGCCATTTTGCCAACGTTATCCAGGAATTGATGTGTCGCTGCAAGTGACTAATCATGAAATTCTCATGGATCGGTTTTCCCAAAATCAAGATGATTTGTATATTCTGAGCCAAACTCCAGACAATGTGGAGATGAATGTTCATCCGTTTTTGGAAAATCCTTTGGTGGTTTTGGCACCGAGAAGTCATCATTTAACTAATCAGAAAAATATTTCTTTAGAGGCGATCGCTAACGAACCTTTTATTATGCGAGAACCGGGTTCTGGTACGCGCCAAGCTGTGCAAAAAATGTTTGAAAAAGAAGGTTTGGGTTTAAAAGTTAAGTTGGAACTTGGGAGTAATGAGGCAATTAAACAAGCTATAGCAGGTGGTTTGGGAATATCTGTTTTATCAAGTCATACTTTAGCTTTGGAAGGTGCAACTAGTCAATTAACTATTTTAGATGTCCAGGGTTTTCCGATTGAAAGACATTGGTATGTGGTGTATCCTGCGGGAAAACAATTGTCAGTTGTGGCGCGAACTTTTTATGAGTATTTAGTTAATGAAGGTAAGCAAGTTTTGCAGGAAACTTCGACTTTAAAAGTGATGGTTTAGCGGGTTTTGGGTTCGTTTTTCCCGCAGGTTGAAACCTGGGGCTATACAAACAAAGTCCGCCTACGCGGACTAAATATTAAGTTATACAAATTTAAGGGTTGTTAGCTGATGAATGCTGTAATTTTGAATATTCCACCAGTAGCGAAGCTAACTGATGAACAATTTTATGAGATTTGTCAGGCGAATCGAGATTTTAGGTTTGAACGGAGTGCGATCGGAGATTTAATTATTATGCCCCCAACTGGTGGAGGAACGGGAAAAGGTAATTCAGGAATTAATGCTCAACTTTGGTTTTGGAATCAAGAAACAAAGCTTGGTGAAGTGTTTGATTCTTCAACGGGGTTTAGGTTGCCGAATGGGGCGGATCGATCGCCTGATGCAGCCTGGATTACTTTAGAAAAATGGAACAGTTTAACAGCGGAAGAACAAGAGAAATTTTTACCTTTTGCACCTGATTTTGTAGTTGAATTACGTTCTCCGAGTGATGCTTTACAACCTTTGCGAGATAAGATGCAAGAGTATATAGAAAATGGTACAAGGTTGGGGTGGTTAATTAATCGGAAAGATCGACAGGTTGAAATTTATCGTCGGGGTAGAGAGAAGGAAGTTTTAGATAATCCTGTTAGTTTGTCTGGGGAAGATGTTTTGCCTGGTTTTGTGTTGAATTTGGCTGTTGTTTGGGGGTAAAGTTCAATGGCTGTAGAGCAATATCGTCAATATATTCGACAACTACTTTCGGAACGCGCCCAACGTGCAGCAAAGCAAAGAAACGCACCAGAATATGAGGTGCAAACTGTTTTTGATACAGAGCAAGATCATTATCAATTACTATATGTTGGTTGGCGAGGAAATAAACGCGATTTTGGTTGTATTCTGCATATTGATATCAAGGACGGAAAAATCTGGATTCAGCACGATGGTACAGAAGAAGGATTTGCTAATCGATTAGTTGAAATGGGAGTTCCCAAACAAGATATTGTTTTAGCATTCCATGAACCGGAAATAAGAGAATATACAGGTTTTGGTACAGGTGTTGTAAAAAATTAGCCAAGAAACTAATTTCCTGGCTAATATCTAAATTAGGACGAATGCAACTTAAAAAGATGGTTTAGGTTTTTTGAAGTACCAGTAGAGATTAGCAACAGTTAAATCTGTGATTTCCTGCCAATTTGAAGGAGCTAAACCGTGATAATTAGAGCTTTTAGCTTGTTGGCTAATGTAAGATTCATGCTCTTTTCTTGATTCTGGTTGAATTACGAAGCGGAGTTGATCGCGTAGAGATAGGAAATGAGATTTTTCCCGTAATTGATTGTAGAGTAATTGTTCGGGAGGTTCGGCTAAAGCTGTTACTTCTGGTTTTTGGTTGTTAGTAGTTAGTAATTTTTCAGAGCAAGCGTTTTCTAATTCTTTTAAATCTGCTGGAGATAAGCTTCGCATCAAATCAACTTGCTCTTGCCAAAGTTTTAAAGCTGCTAAATCATGATTATGAATTCGGGCAATTTCTGGAAATAGAAAATCTAACTCTTCTTGAGATTCGCAAAGATCAATTAAATGGAGAAGTTCTGTACGAATTTTGCGATGAAGACTAAAAAGGCGATCGCTTACTACATCAGGAGCTCCTTGCAATTGATAAATCATTGTAATTGTTTGGTAAATTGCCCAAGCACATTCCATTCTGCGTAGTCTTCCAGCAACGTTGTTATGTTCGTAGATTTTAGGATTGTTATAATCTGCCAGAGCAGTATGTAACATTCCATTTATCCCAGCAAAAGCTGCACTCCTAGCATGGGGATCAGGTAATCTCGCTGCATCTCTAAGCCAATTAACCGCTTCGATGAAATGCCCATAAGCTCTCTTTAAAATTGTTAGATGATTTTGATATTTAACATCTGCCGCAACTTTATGAATCTGTTCTATTACTTCTTTGCCTTGGTCTTTTAGAGCTTCTTCCAAATTAATAAAGCCAGCATGAACTTTCAGCTTTAGTTCCTTAACTTCTTGCCTCAATTTTATTGTCTGGTAAAGGTTCACTGCTGATATGGTTACACCTGCTCCTGTTCCAAGTCCAATCAAGCCTGTAGTGGATTGTAGAACTGCTAAGTTATCATTTATACCTCTTAGATTATTATCGACGCTTTGTTGCCATTGCATTCCTGCGTAGCCTCCGTACATTTGTCCTGCAACGCTGAGTATGGGGCAGAGAATCACAGATGCAGGGGTAAAGCCAGCTATAGTATTAGCTGTACTAATCATAAATAATATTTGGTCAGAAGAAATATTCATGTTTGTCCCTTTGGATACTAGCGAACTATACTATATTTTAGGATTCCCAATCAGTGACGAAAAAGTATACAAGGCGAGGCGAAAAATGAATGAGTATTTAAAAGCTTTTCAAAAAATTAATCAATTTTCGACGCAACTACTAACGAATGATTCTAAATCCTTAGAAATTAAACAAGCTGCAACAGAGCTTAATAAATCATTACAACCGTTCTTTAAAGAACTTCAAGAATCAGCTACTCGACTTAAATCATATATTCAGAAAAGTTTTGAAGAGTTAGATTATGCTGATGCAGTTTGGGATAGTAAGCCGAGAATTGCTGCTGCACCAAAAGCAGAAATATGGGAACAGTTAGGAGAATTAAGCGGACGATATTTGAAAATTCAAGAACTAGGTGAGAAATGCAAAACAGAAGCGATCGAACAAGCGAAGAAATACTGGGATGAGAAAGTTGAAACACTGAAGAAAAAATGGTTTATTGATAAGACTGGCAAAATTAAGGAAAAAATTGGCTGGGGTGAAAAGGATGGTTTTATTAAGGACATTCGCTCTGAAGTGGATTCTTATTTCCCCCTTTCTTACCTTAGTATAATAACTGGCAAGGAATTAAAACCTCTTTATCAAGAAATTAACCTGATAAAATTAGAGTTGCTTTTGCAATGTATAACCCTTTTTGATGAAAATTTACAGACAAGCACAAACAAAAAGTTTGAAGTTATCTGGCGGGAAATGACAGCTAAGTTAGGAAAAACTGAAGACGATACCAATAAAATTATTCCGAGATTTAAGAATAAGGTTGGGCATCATTTAATAAATTGGGATAAATGGGGTGATATTCCTTGGGATGAAGCAATAATTTTTCGGAATACAGTTTGGTCAACAATTGAAAATGATATTAGTTTATACTTTGATCAGCAAGTGAGGTTTGCTACACAGGCTATTGATGAGGCGATCGCGTTTTACAGCGACTTTCTAGCAAAACAAGAAAGATATCAGCAAGAAACATCAGAACAAAGAGAAGCTGAAAAAGTTTGGATTAAGCATCAACGAGAAGAACTTCAGCGAGTTAAACAGGGACTTGAAGAGATTTTAAACCCGTTTAGTAATTAGCTGGCAGTGAAACAAGTTTTTGTGAGGTTTAAGGAGAGTTTGTTAATTCTTGAATCAACTCTGTAGGGGTGATGATTTGGGGAGAGGTGACTGGGAAATCTGCGCGATCGCGTGTTACGATTCCAATTAAGTTGTAACCCCAAGGAGTAAGAATTGTGGCAGAGCTAAAGAATAAAAGTGCAGAATTAATTGATGAAGATAATTTAGATGAAGAAGATAATGATGATGAGCAGTACGAAAAACCTACTTTCCGCTACGATCCTGAAAAGATTAACATTGCTACGAAGGAACCAACTATTCAGCTATTATTAGAACGAATTGATGAAAAAGCCCTTGATTTAGCCCCTGATTTTCAACGTCAAGCAAATATATGGAATGATGGTGCTAAAAGCCGATTGATTGAGTCTATACTTATTCGGATTCCTCTACCAGCCTTTTACATAGATGCTACTGATGAAAATAATTGGTTGGTTGTAGATGGATTACAACGTTTATCTGCCCTCAACCAATTTGTCAACGATAAGACTGACAAAAGGCTTAGGCTAAGTGAATTAGAATACTTAACTGAACTTAACGGTAAAACTTATGATGAACTAGAGCGCAGATATCAGCGCCGTATCTTAGAAAATCAACCCACAGTATATTTAATAATGAAAGGTACTCCTATTGAAGTTAAATACAATATTTTTAAACGGATTAATACAGGGGGAGTGCCTCTTTCACCTCAAGAATTACGCCATGCTATCAATCCAGGTAAAGCAACAAAATTCTTAGCTAAACTTGCAGATTCTCAAGAATTCAAAAAGGTTATTAAACTTAGTGATTCTCGAAGACTGCGGATGGACGATCGAGAGTTTGTTTTGGGATTTTTAGCTTTCAAACTAACTTCTTATAAAGAATACAAAGATGAAACTAGAGATTCATTTTTAAACAAAGGTATGTTTAAAGTTAATAAATTATCAGAAGAAAATTTGCAAGAAATAGAATTGCTTTTCAAGAAAACAATGTTTAACTCTTTTGAAATTTTTGGACTAAATGCTTTTCGGAAAATGTCACACGAAACTACAAAAAAATATCCTGTTAACAAATCATTGTTTGAAGCTTGGTCAGTTCATCTTAGCTGTCTTAGCTGTCAAGAAATCGAAATATTAAAAAATAAAAAACAAGAATTAATCGAGCGCTTTATTAATTGTGTAGATAATGATAGTGAATTTCTTGCCTCTATCTCCCAGGCAGCTAACAAGGTAGAGTATAGGTTTAGTACAATTGAACGAATAATTCAGGAAGTATTGCAATGATAAGTTGTTTAAAATTAATAAACTTTAAACCTTTTGAAAATCAACTTCTTAAATTTAGACCATTAACCCTTCTTTCTGGCCTTAATAGCAGTGGTAAATCTTCTGTTTTACAATCTTTATTGTTGCTACGTCAATCTTACCAACAGGGTTTATTACCTAATAAAGGATTGGCGTTAAATGGTGAATTAACTTGTATTGGTACGGCACAAGATGCCCTTTTCGAGGGAGCCAGCAAAGAAGAAATTGGTTTTGACATTATTTGGGAAAATGGCCTAGAAGGGGTGTGGCGTTTCAACTATGATCGAGAAGTAGATGTATTAAATCTTGCCTCAACAGAAGTTGCCAGAGAAGTTTATAAATCAAGTCTTTTCACTAATAATTTTCACTGCCTTCAGGCAGAACGTATGGGATCACGACCTTTTAACGAAGTGTCAGATTATCAAGTTCGACAACTTGGGCAAATTGGCACTAAAGGCGAATACGCAGCACATTTTTTACTTATTAATGGACGTAAAGTTATTCCTAATAAGCCTCTCAGCCATCCAGAGGTAAAATTAAATAGTACAATAACTCAACCCAATGAAAAATCGTTGGATTTAATAGATCAAGTTGAAGCATGGATGGGAGAGGTTAGCCCTGGTACAAGTCTTAAAGTTCTATCAAACCGAAATCTAGATTTAGTGAGCTTACAATACTCTTATGGACTCAGCAATCTATACCGTGCAACCAATGTTGGATTTGGAATTAGCTACACCTTACCAATTATTGTAGCGGTGCTTGCATCAAAACCAGGTACACTAATACTTATTGAAAATCCAGAAGCACATTTACATCCGAAAGGGCAAGTAAAAATGGGTGAATTATTAGCCCTTGGTGCAAGTTGTGGCGTTCAAATTGTCATAGAGACTCATAGCGATCATGTTCTAAATGGGATTCGTCTTGCTGTTCATGGGGGAAAACTTGACCCCAAAGATGTTCAATTACACTTCTTTCAACGACAAGAGAAAGAAAGGCAAATTGTAACTGAGGTAATATCGCCACGAATCGATCGCAACGGAAGAATTGACCAATGGCCCGAAGGATTTTTTGATGAGTGGGATAAGAGTTTAATCACCTTACTAAAACCGAGGGATGTGTAGAGCATGGACTTGGAAATGGTATTAAACGAATTATCCTTAAAAACTCCCGCTGATAATATTCAAATGGCAAGACAGTGGATGTCAGATCTTATTGCCACTGCACGAACCGCTGCTGAACTCGGTGTAAATTCATCCCTTCGTACACATAGCGAGTTTTACGCGACTGTACTTGCATCTAATTACTCTATTTCTGATTGGCTTATAGATAAAAACGTAGATCGAGAAGAATCACGATTCATTCTCTTATCTACAAAGACTCCTTTCTTAGCGGACATTCAAAACGCAGATATCGAGGATAGAAACTTAAGATCAGAATTTAGCTGTGAAGGCGAATTAGTTGAAGGTTTGGGTTTTGCTTTCCTACTCGAATATCTTGCTTTAAGTATTAGGTCAGAACCAAAATGGGATACCAGTAGTCTTGTTATAGAGGTTACTTGGCTAGAAGATGATAATAACCTGAGTTCCGAGATATTAACAATTGTTCATGCCAGCCGACTCGAACACTTACAAAGTCACATTACTTGGATACAGAATCGTCTTAAAACGGGAGTTCGTGATGGGTTAGATCTATGGAATCGTAGAAGCGATCTATTTTCTTCACTGACTTTTTGTGAGACAGTCGGTAAGCAGGTACAAAGTCTAAGTTCTGGTAGTCCGATGCTAAGACAGATTGTGAAACGATTATTTGAACTTGAGAACTACTGCAAGAATTGGACATCCGGCTCTTTTAATAAGGATAGTCTTCCTTGTAAAGTATCTCCAGAAAGCGATACAAGGCTCCAGCAGTTTGAACAAAAACTAACCTTCAGGTGTCCCGACGGCGAAAGGCGGATCTTCAGCTGGCACGTCCGCATGACACCGGGAGCTTGGCGGCTTCATTTCTCTGTAGAGTCAGGGCCAAGAAAAATTATTATTGGATATATTGGGCCAAAAATTCAATAATCTCGATTAAGCTTGTACGCTTACATATTATTGCTCATTATTTTAATCAATTATAACTTGTATATATTTCAGCTTTTATAGTTTGTATTTATCCTTTAAATATTCCCATTTAGCTTGTTCTGGATCGAAGTCGGGGGAAACAGGTGGAGCATTTTCCAGTAGTTCATTGAGGGATTTTACTCCAAATTTTAATTTCTTTTTGGAAGGTTCAACCTGAGAGCTTGATGAATTAATAGAAGATCTGTTTTTTTCCGAAACTTCTTGTAAAATGATTATTTCCGCCTCGCCTGGGGGCATTTTAACAGATTCCGTAATCACTAAGTTACCTGCTTCATCAACTCTTCCCTTAAGTTTGTATGCTTGCATGGTATTCTCCTAAAACTTTGTTTCTAGTTTAGCTGATAAAAATAGAAGTCATTGGCATTCATTTTTGATATTTTAATGCGATCGCATCTCCCACTTATTAATAAAATTAAAGTGCGATCGCAAGGGGTAATTTTTCACGAACTCAGCATTCTTTCAATGCGGCGATCGGGAATAAGCCACATAATTGCCACTAAACTATAAAGTATGAAAGATAACCATGTGTTGACAAAAGAAAGTGCAATTCCCAAGGCATAGATCACCACTGATATCTTGCCTTTAAAATCATTGCCAATTGCTTTTGCTAAAGTAGAATCTTTGCCGTGATGAGCAATCAGAACTCGACTTAAAATGTAGTAGGCGATCGCAGCACAGAAAAGAACAATACCATAAAAAGCGACTGGTAAAGCAGCTAAGTGATTCTCGCCAGTCCATCCAGTGACGAAGGGAACAAGTGACAACCAAAATAGCAGATGCAAATTAGCCCACAAAACTCTACCATTGACTTGTCGAACTGCTTGTAACAAGTGATGATGATTGTTCCAGTAGATACCAAGATAAATAAAACTAAGAACGTAGCTTAAAAATACGGGAATTAGGGGACGCAAAGCAGCTAAATTGGCTTCATGAGGAATCTTCAATTCGAGTACCATAATGGTGATGATAATGGCAATCACTCCATCGCTGAACGCCTCTAATCTTCCTTTACCCATTTTCGCTTACCTCAAATCAAATGTTATTTTGTACTTTAGCGCGTTCGTACCCTAGTTTCCCCCAAAAAACTACAGAATATATCAAAACCATTCTTCCTGAATTTTCACTCCTCTACTTACCATTGTTTGCTCAAACAAATCGGTAGGAAGTGCTTGTTCTACAGGCCAAACTCCAGGTTTTTTCAGTTTACCTTCTAGAATTAATTCTGCTATGCTACCTGTGCCATAAGCTGCGGCTACTGCGGTATTTTTATGAACTAAAGTAGAACAATAATTTGCAGTTTTACCGTCTTTTTCTCCGGTTACTTGGGAACGAATTGCTACACCAATTCCGCTAAACATATCGGTGAAGTTAGTCATTTTAAAACTTACATTCGCCAGAAATTCAATTACGTAGCGATTTTGAATCCAATTAGTAGGCCAAGTTTTCGCTACCCACCAAGTAAGGTAATTGTAAAAGTCGGGTACAGAACCGAATTTTGTGATTACAGTTTGGACAGGGAAAGTATCAGGAATGGTAAATGTTTCTGGCATATCATACCAGTAAACTCCTATGCGTCCGTAGGGTGCGGGAAATTGGACTGTTTCGCGATCGCTATAAGGTTTTAGTTCTTGCCATTTGCCATCTATCCACACTACAAACGGATGTTGTAAACCTAAAAAAGTGGTTCGCATGACGGTAATTCCTGCGCCACCAGATCCAGAAACTACGTAACTTAAATGGATCTTTTCTGTTTTTTCTAATTTTTCTACACCTTGGCGCACCATGCTATTAGAAATACCGGGAAAAATTCCCGTATTTACGATAGCGGTAATTCCTGCTGCTTCTGCTGCCGATTTATATTCTAATGCTTTACTTGTGAACGATCGATGATCGCTGACATCCAAATAATCAACACCCTCTTCAATACAAGTTTTCAAAACATTAGCATCGCGGTAATGAAATGGCCCAGCACAATGAATGACTATTTTGCTAGTAGTAATTGCTTCTCTTAGTTTCTCTTTCTCTGCCAAATCTAAAGCCAAAAAATTGACTTTATTACCTAATTTTTCTGCTACTTTAATTCCCGTTTCTACATCTCTGCCAGTAATAGTAACATCTGCCTTTGTGTGGTTGACTAAATCCGCTGCCACACTGCTACCAATTCTGCCGCTTCCTCCAATAATTAAGATTTTTTCAGTCATGTTAAAAAGCTCTTTCGTTAACTGCAATTGAGAAGTGAAGGGGAGTTCCAAACTTGGATTTTATTCGGAACTCCAGCCAAATTAAAATGTCTTGAAGATCGATTTCGCTGTTGATTTAATCGAGTTTGCCGCATCAGTTAAAGTTTGGGCGAGTGGTTGTTGAGAATGTAGGAAAACGCGAGCGCAATTTCTTCCTGGCATCCCCGAAATTGAACCACCTGGATGAGTCCCCGCACCACTGAGAAATAGTCCTTCAATTGGTGTTTTGTAGTTAGCTAATTCTGGCAAAGGTCGGAGAAATACCATTTGATCTAGAGTCATGTCAATGTGGTAATAATTACCTTTATACGCTCCTAAACGTTCGCCTAATTCTGCTGGACTTTCAACGCGACGGGCGAAAGTTGCAGTCTTTACATTGGGGGCATATTCTGCTAGTTTATCGATGACGCGATCGGCAACCTTATTCTTCAATTCATCCGTCCAACCAGTACCATTTAAACCAGTTCCTTCTGCCCCAAAAACATTATAAGGCGCAAAGAATTCAATCCAAACGGTATGTTTTCCATCAGGTGCCATCGTCGGATCTAACATCGTTGGTTGTACCACATACATCGATGGATTTTCTAAAGGAATTTTCCCAACAGAAGGGTCGCTATGGGCAATTTCTACCTGTCTGACTGTATCAGCAATTAACACCGAACCAATTAAATATTCATCTCTGTGATTATGATGCACAAAGCGTAAAGGTTCATCCATTGCCAAGTCAATTTTCAGGATAGTTTCATTGTTATTCACAATGCGACGTTCCAAGCGTTCCCGCAATTCTGGATCGGCAGCATCTACATCACTTTCATCCATTAATTGCAGGAAAACTCGCCTTGCATCAATGTTAGAAATTACGCCTCTGTTTGCGCGATATTCTATGCCACCAGCGACTCGAACGCCAACAGCTTGACCGTTATCAATTAAGATTTTTTCTACTTTTTGATCGGTAAGAATTTTGCCACCCAAACTAGTAACTAAATTGACTAAAGCTTTAACTAAAGCACCAGTCCCACCTTTAGGTCTAGCCATACCAGGATTATGACGCATTGCCATCATAATTGCCCCAATGCCGAGATTTTTTTGGGAAGGAGGCGCACCTAATTCTGATGCTAATCTTGCTAAAGGTGCTTTTATAAATTCCTCGTCAAACCATTCGTTTAGGATATCTTCAGCACTGGTAAGCATGGTACGTAAAAAGTCAAGGGTTTTGCTAGTAGAACCGATGACAGAAATTAAATCTTTGATCTTTTTAAAATCGTAGTTACCAATAATATCAACTACTGATTTTGGCGGGGCATTAAACATAGGAATCATTGCCCCGATCGCTCTTTGCCAAAAGTTAGTAAATTCGGCATATTTTTGGGCATCTCGTTCGTTGTAACGGGCAATTTCCGCACAAGTTTTTTCTAAAGAACGGTGTGCTAAAAAGTATTTTCCATCGGGATGGGGACAAAATACAACTGGGTCGCAAAATAAATATTCTAAGCCGTATTTTTCCAGTTCTAATTCTTCAACTACTGGCCCCAAGTGAATAAATTCATGGTCGATCGCACAGAGGTTAAATTTAAAACCGGGCGCTTTATCCGGGATGATTTCTTCTGTAGTTGCGGCACCTCCAGGAACCGATCGCTTTTCTAGTAATAAAACGCTGTATCCTGCTTTTAAGAGATAGGCAGCACAAACCAATCCATTGTGACCTGCACCAATAATTACCACATCGTAACTTTCCATCTATCCAACTCCGGGCAGTAGTGTATTTCCTCAATTCTAAAAAAATAAATAAATGTAAAAAATCTGTCTAATTACAGAATTTTTTGTTACGCGATCGCACTAACCAAAACAAAAAGGGACAGAAAAGAGGAAAAGATTTAAGTTTTTATTTTCCCTCTTTTTTGTCCCTTTGTTAATTATTTTTTGTTAATTTTCGCAAATTTAAGCAGTCTTAATTCGGCGATACTTAGCTTCCACAAATGTATAGATACCATAAGCTAAAAGACCGATCGCCACAAGCCCCAAAATCCAAGGGCCATAAGGTTGACCTGCTAACGCCGCTAATGCCTCACCAAACCCTCTAGCTTGATTAGGATTAGAAAAACGCGCCGCTTGAATCAAGAAAAAGCCAATAACAACAAAAACCACACCTCTAGCAAAATAACCAAATCTTCCCAGATTAGTAGCAAAATTTCTCTGATGATGATTCATTTGTTGCCACTTTAAATCTTCCCTGAACTTAGCAGTAAAAGCTTTATAAAATTCATAAAATCCGAAACCAATGATGAATGCCCCTACAATTCCTACTAACCATTGACCGAAAGGTTGTGACATTAAACGTGCCGTCCAATCTTCTGTAGAATTGCTATTGCCACTCCCAGAACCTATAATTAATTTAACAGCAGTTAAAGCCAAACCTGCATAAATTATACCAGCAATAAAACTGCCCAAGCGTCCAAAAATCCCTTTATCTTCTGGGTCTAAAAATGCTTGAAGAAATCGCCAAAGCATATAACCCAGCAATCCAACTGCCACTAAAGCTAATAAAAACTTGCCAAAAGGTTGAGTAACAATTGTTTGCAAAGCGCCTGCGGTATCAGTAGTTTTGCCGCCAGTACCAAAAGCCGCTTGTGCTGCTAGAACACCGACTATTGAGTAAACTATTCCTTTAGCGATTAAGCCAAGTCTTGCTAGTTTTTCTACCCAAGGATCGGCAGCAACTTGTCTGGCTTTCTGTTCTAGATTTCTTGTGTTTTGTTTCATAGTAGTTTGTTGGTTTAGATAAAAAAATCAATGACTTCTTGAATATGTTATTAACTTTGTAGTAGTGACTTTAGTCATTTATTTCCTAAATAAAAAGCGTAAACTCCTAAAAACGAATATCAGAGAAAAGCCAAAAGCTATTTTTTATTTTGGCTTTGGTTTCCATCAGTTTAAGAAGTAGGAAAATCTTTGATGTAAGCTTCAGCTTCTACAATAAGATTTCCTGGTTGCACGTCTAAGTTTTTCAAGCGCAAAGACATTCCCTTCAGTTCAAAATTAGAGAATGGCATTACTACCCTACAAATTAGGTTGTATTTGTTAAAAATTGTATCTGCATCGCGACAGACATTTATCTGTATTCATTCAGCAGTAAAAATCGGCAAATTTATATATGCCTTATGAGGGAAGCTCGGTGATTTTGGCTGTGGTATGAATAGTTAATCTGCCTTTTTCCAAATCGATCTTTTGGATGCGGACTGCTGTTCCACTCATGACAAAATATGGTGAAAATACTAGTTCTTCAAACTTCCGCATCAAGGCTACAGCAAATTGTAGAGAAATACCCGGTGCTGGAGTGCATTGAAAAGACTCGATAAATAAAGGTTCAAAAATAGTACCTGGGTGAATTACTGCTTGAAAATTTACCGATCGCTTATTTTCACCTTCATGCAATATTGTGCTACCTTTGAAGGCGATCGTATTAACATCCGGTAGCTGAATGCTCATTTGTTGCATTTCTAAAGTAACAGTTTGCCGATCGACACTTAATTGAAAAGGTTTCATCTGTCTGCGGACATAATCCGAATTTAGAGCCTGATTAATATCTACTTCTGAAAGTACAATTCTGGCAGAAGCATGAGTTGGTTGTGAAAGCTCTAATTCCCCAAAAAGTACACTCAAAGGATTAATAGCAATGCGATTTGTGGAGATTTCCATCTCTTGCAAACGGACATCTTTTTGTACCACTACACCTTGACCAGAAACCGAAACAGAATGTGCTTTTCCTTGTACAATATCAACCAGACTAGTACGTACATCTACCTCAATATTTTCTGCGGAATCTAGCTGATTAGATAAACCCATTCCTAATGCTGCTGAGATTACTTTTTCTTCTAAGTTGGGTTGATTTTCTTCCGTCATTCGGTATTTCTCCTAGTAGCCTATACTTTCCTACTTTATGACTTCAGCTAAGAGAATAAATCTATATTTAGTCAGAATCAATTGTATCTTTTTAGGTTATTGTTGAGTATTTTAATTCATGTCGAATGAATAGAAATTACCTTAAAAGTACGAATCATGTTAAGTATTCTCCATACCCGCCTCGCCGTTCCGCTTTCTCTTTATCTGCTTCTTCATTTGTTAATAAAGGAATTCCATAATCAATAATTTATTGGCGAATTTTTCTTAACTTTTTGCCCAAACTAGAGGCAGGTTTCCTTGTTTGCTTTTGGTGATAAAGAGCATCAATAAATGCTAAAACTTTTTCTTGCTCATCTGGGTCTAAAGCTTGCCATTTATCTAATAGTTGTTCAGTAGTCATGAGAATTTATCCTAATTTAATGCTAAAATTTTCTGGTAATTCAGGTAGTAATGCTCAAATTTCACTAAAGGCTTTCAATCTAATTAGGACTTACGCAGAAACCCGGTTTTTTAACATAATTCCGTTATTTCAGCGTTAGAGTAGTAACGAAAAACCGGGTTTCTTGGCTTATGGTGCGTAAGTCCTACTAATTTGACTAGAGCTAGTAGAATTGTAATAACGTTTGGAAGAGAGTTTATGAGGAAGTTTGTTGCTGATAAGCAAGATAAACGGCTTCCAAAAATACATCGGGGGTTAAACCTTCTGGCAAATCTTTCAAGTCAATAATATTTCTAATTTGTCTAGCTAAAGTCAAACTTAGTTCATTTTTGGCTGTTGTTGCCATGTCTTTGCGACGTTGTAAATATTCGCGTATAGTGGCAAAGTCGTCAGGTAATAATAAAGATAAATTCGCCATTTGTGGAAGTTCTGTGGCTAATTGTTTGGCTTTTTCAGAGATGGGGAAATTAGTAGCTGCAACTAAGTATTCTTCTTGAACTACTACTGTTCCTGCTGCCATATCACCGAGTCGTTTTTCTTTGCGCGTTAGCATGATTAAAAAAGCACCAATAAACAAGGTGTCATCAATTGGACGTAGTAAAGCTCTTAAGGTTGCTTGTTGAATTCGTACTCTTCTACCATCATCACGAATTACCCGAATTTTAGTGTAACGTTTTCCTGGTGTTTGTCCTTGCCATAACACTTCAAAAAATACGAAATAGCCTGTGTAAATGGCAAAGTTGAGGAATATTGCGATCGCAAATAACCAAAGCCCTAAATTCCTGGCATTGCCAAAACTATCTATAATAACTACAGTAAAAATTCCCCAAGCTACCCAAAACACAATTAAGGTAAAACCCAAGGCGATATAATCAATCAACAAAGCTAAAGCGCGATTACCAATTCCGGCTAAAGTAAATTCTAATTCTACGCTTTCTGGAGTTTGTAAAGTAATTCTGTTGAAAAATCGCATGGCACCTGAACAGTTTTGATTTTGAAGTTTTGAGTGTTGAATTGGAGGAGCGAGTTGGGGAAATAGTTTTATAATTATAGGAGAACAGTTTAAACACAACTCGCCCTCGCTAAGAGATAGTTTAGCGATCGCGTAACCGCAAATCTAAGCCTTCCCGACGACTACGCAAATCGTAATAAATTACTGCTTTGACAGCTTGCCAGAAAGGCATAATAATTGCCCCACCTACTAAACTTAAAAGAAGGGAAATCATCTGAGCAGTTGCGTAAGCCGAAGTACCTGGTTCTGTACCAGCTTGAAAAAATGAGGGAATATATCCAGTAACTATTTGAATTGGGATTGTGACTAAGAATGCCACAACAATAATGTATTGAATTTTGCCGACGGCATCTTTAGTTAAATCCCAACTTCTATCAATACTTTGGCTACCAGTAGTTGTGCTTTCTTCAACTGCTAAAGGTACTTCAGCAACAAACCATCGGGAATAAAATCTAATAATCATTATTATGCCTACAATGAACACAGCAAGACCAACAATTATTCCTATAAATACACCTGTTTGTGTTCCTAAAACACTGATGGGAAGCAAGACAACTGCTAGTAATGCTAAGTACCAAAGAATGTAAAGTCCTAATAACCGTAATCCAACGCCAAAACCTACTCCTAAAAATGACCAGAGACGTGGATCGATGCGATCGCGTGCTGCACTCTCTGTTTCGGGTTTATTAATTAATTCACAGAAAGCTAAACGGGCAATTAATCCATGAATAGCGCAATATTTTGCCCAGCCATATATCGGTATTAAAAGCCACAAATAGGCTGTTATGGACAGCTTAAGGTATGTTTTCAGATTAGAGCGATACATCACTAATCCGGCGCTAACAACGTTACCAACACCAAGGGGACGAATAGAACTTTGTGACATAAGTCAAAATTCCTTAGCAACAGTGCATAAGCTTTGACGCTATCTTAAGTTACGCTGATAGTAGTTTGGGGAAAAATTTATGAATATTCAACGTTGGATTGCGCGGCGAGAACCAAACTGGAAACGGTTGGATAATTTATTAAAACAAGTGGAAAAAAAGGGACTTAAGTCACTACAGGCAGAAGAAATTAAGGAATTGGCAAGTTTGTATCGATCGGTTTCCGCAGACTTGGCGCGATCGCGTACTCAAAAAGTTAGTGACACTCTCACTCAAGATTTACAAATTCTCACATCTAGAGCTTATAACCAAATTTACCAAGGTTCTCGTCGGCAAGAATGGGCAGCAGTTTGGGAGTTTTATCGCTGGGGTTTTCCTGCTGTCATACAGCAAACAAAAGGTTATATTGCTGTGGCAACAACTATGTTTATTTTAGGTGCGATCGTCGCTTGGTGGTATGCGTGGCAAGACCCTACATTTTTGTCAATTATCGTACCAGAACGACTAATTAGAATGGTACGCGACGAAGGTAAATTATGGATGGGTTCAATTGTTGGTATTGAACCCTTAGCTTCTAGCAGCATTATGATTAATAATATTTCCGTTTCTTTTGGCGCTGTTGCGGGGGGAATGACAGGAGGAATTTATACAACTTTTTTAATGTGGTACAACGGATTAATTATTGGTGCTATTGCTACTTTAGTAGGACAAAATAAATTAGCTTATCCTTTTTGGGCGTTTGTATTTCCTCACGGTTCTCTAGAATTACCAGCAATTTTCTTCGCAGGTGGCGCAGGTTTATTAATAGCTAGAGCCATGTTTTTTCCTGGTAAATATAGTCGTGGTGACGCATTAAAATATTACGGAGGTTTGGCATCTCAATTAGTTTTTGGCATTGTACCAATGTTAATTATTGCTGGAACAATTGAAGGATTTTTGTCTCCTAATCCTGCTATCCCCGCACCAATTAAGTATTTTGTAGGAACCGCACTTTTTTTGCTGTTAATTCTTTATTGCAATCTAAAAAAACCAGAATGATGAGAACCCTGATTTCTTGAAGAAGTCAGGTATCTAGTAGATTCAGCGGCGAATTAGTAAACTTAAACCTTCGCGCCGATTTTGAATATCGAAATACATCATTGCTTTGATTGTTTGCCAAAAAGGTAATACTAAGATGTTGACTAATACTAATAAACCAATGGCTAAAATCAAAAACAAATCAGAATCATTGAGTTTAAAATAAGTGATTCCGAAGTTTAATAATCCTAAAATAATTTGATACAATAACAAGATAGGAAAACAAACTAAACTGGCAATTGTAATAATTAACTGAGGTCGAAAACCGTAACTCCTGATTAGTTTATCACTTTTTTTGAGCGCACCCCACATATTAACATTCTCTTCTATAGCGAGAATAACTTCTGTAATAAAAAACCTAGAATAAATTGTAATTACCATTGTTATAAAAGCAATAATTAAGAAAACAATTAATAAAACATAAGTTAGAAGTGCCAAAATTTGCGCTAAGTCACTTTTGGGAACATAAGGATAAACAGATGAATAAAGGAATTGAGATAGCATTATTCCTGCAATTACTGCAAAGACAAACAAAAAATTAAAGCTGATATATACTACAACAGTAACGATAAATGCTGAAAGTAAAAAGCCGATTAATTTCCGATTTACTTGCTTTTGAGTAGATTGCCAAGGTTCAGGATTTTCAGTAATTTCTTTAAATGTTAATCGGGAAATCAAAGCAGAATTAGCAAAAAATTTCGCCCAACCTAACAAAGGAATAATTAACCAAATATGGGCAATTAAACTGATAATAAAATATGATTTGAATCGAGAACGATAAATTTGTAATCCACCAGTGACTATGTTACCAGGATTGATTAATTGCATGAGAATTAGCCAAGGATTTACAGTTGATTTCGAGCTTTTAATTGCAAGTATCGATCGACCAATTGTTCGCTAATTTGATTTGCTGGTGCATCTAAAACTAACACTCCTTTTTGTTTTAATTGAGCAAAGGCAACTTGACGTTGCGATAATAAATCTAAGGCGACAGCACGACTATAAGCACCGTCTAAATCTTTGGTAAAATTGTGTGCTTGTTTGTCAACTTGGGGATCGCGTAAAGTTACACAAAATGGCAAATAACGAGGGGTTAATTTTCCCAATGCTATTAGTAATTCTGAGGAAGCGGTAATGTCTATGATGTCTGTAATTAGTACTACTAATGCGCGTCGAGTTTGCTGATTTACTAAAGAAGTGCAAGCACCGAGATAGTCTGGTTCTAAAAATACTGGTTGAATTGGTGTTAAACGATCGATCAGTTTCGCCAATTGATTTTGTCCTCTTTCTGGAGGTATCCAACTCACAATTTCTCGATCGAACACTGCAACACCAACGCGATCGCCGCGATGAATTCCTGCTAATGCTAAAGAAAGAGTGGCATTTAATCCCCAATCAAAACGTTTTAAACCTTGCACATTTGCTGTCATTAATCTGCCGCGATCGAGCAAAATAATTAAAGTTTGTTCTTTCTCAGGTTCTAAAACTCTTACTTGTAAAGATGCGGAAGGTGTCGCACCCAAACGGCGTGCTGTTGCTTTCCAATCCACAAATCTTGGATCGTCTCCGGTGCGATATTCGCGCAATTCAGCAAATTCTGTACCAATTCCCATGCGTCGAGATTGGCGCATTGTGCCTGTATTTTGTAAGGTTAATTTAATCGATAATTGCCGCAATCCTAACAAGTCTGGATAAACAGCAACTTTGGTACTTTGGGGAATTTTTCGATCACACCAAGCTAAACCCCAAGCACCTAATTGTCGCGCTTGAATATCTCCCCAAGCATACTCGCCTCTGTGGGTAGGATGAACTGTGTAACTAATTTCTTGAGTGGTATTGTTAGGCAAAGAAGTTTGTAATTTGGAGTTAGAAACGCCAAATTCTAAGGGATAAAAGTCACGAATTTGAATCAATGCTGGGCGTTTTTTTGATTTAATTGATAAGGTAACTGGGTTATCTCTACCAATAGATAATCTACCCAATGGTTGACGGGTAATTTCTACCAGATTTCCCCGTTCTCGCCAACTGTCGATCGCCATTAACAGCAGTAAAATTACATCAAACAACAAAGCGCCTAAAATGCCAGTATTGACGCTAAAAAGTGATGCTAAGGAAATGGCGATCGCCACTCCCAACACTAATAGTAAATAAAACTTTCCTGAAGGAATCATCTTTCTATTTTCGATTTTGGATTTTAGATTGTAACTTTCTTCTCGTAATTGCTCATCTAGGAACAGCTACTTGAGTTAATAATGAAGAAATTACCGCATCAATTTGCAATCCATCCAATTGAGATTCTGGACGTAAAATTAATCGATGTCGTAACAATGGACGGGCTACAGCTTTGATATCATCAGGAGTAACAAAATCTTTTCCTGATAGCCAAGCATGAGCTTTACTTGTTTGTAACCAAGCACCTGTAGAACGAGGAGAAGCACCCAAAGCTAAATCAGAATGTTGACGACTTCTTTGCACTAAAGCTAATAAATAATCGATAATTTTTTCATCAACTTTCACAGCATTTACTTCTTGACGGGCGGCTAAAATACTCTCTACCTTTGCTACAGGTTTTAATCTGGCTAAATCTTGCCTTTTCGCCTGAAAACCAGACTCACGATTGAGTAACATTTGCTTTTCCGCAGCGGCATCAGGATAGTCAACAATTAACTTAAATAAAAACCGATCGAGTTGCGCTTCTGGCAGCGGATAAGTCCCCTCAAATTCTAACGGGTTTTGGGTGGCGATCGTCCAAAATAATTCCGGCAAAGGCAAACTTTCCCCATCCATTGTTACCTGTTGTTCTTCCATCGCTTCTAACAAAGCGGATTGGGTTTTTGGTGGAGTGCGGTTAATTTCATCAGCTAACAATACTTGGGTAAAAACAGGCCCTTTTTTTAAGGTAAATTGGCGGGTATTTAAGTCAAAAATATTAGTGCCAATAATATCAGCAGGAAGGATATCTGGAGTCAGTTGAATCCGGCGAAAATCAGCTTGAATTATCTGTGCTAAAACTTTCACTAGTAAAGTTTTTCCCGTCCCTGGAACTCCTTCTAAAATTACATGACCCCCTGACAACAAAGCTACTAATAATTGTTGTACTAAAGTAGTCTGCCCCACTACAACTCGGTTTAATGCTTGACTTAACCGATTAAATACTGTTAATAGTTCATCGTTCATTTGATTTTACCACTAGCAATTATTGACCAAAACATAAACCGATGCCAGCCTCCAAATTTAGCTGTAAGTTCGATCGAAAATCTAAGAGCGAAAATTTACAATCGAATGGCGTATTTGTTGCCATTTTTCTAACCAGTTTAGCAACTCTTGTTCGCTAAGGCGACGTTTTTTAGATTGAATTTGTAATACTTGTTCCAGTTCTATTGCTGTTCTGCCTGTTTGTTCTACCCAAGCATTGACTAAGGTTTCTTCTGCAACAGGTATTTGTCCTAAACCTAAAGCTTTTTGTAATTGTAACTGTTCTTCTTTGCCGATCGTATCTAAAACAAATTCTCTGGTTTCTGCTTTTTCCAGTACCCCAGCTAATGCTTGAATATAAGCTTCGCTGTTGTTAACTGAAGGCGTTGTGAGTTTAATTGGTTGTCCAAAACGGCGCAGATTAGCCAAAATTAAAATTAGCAAAATTATTATTAGTTGGATAAAGGCAGCAAATAAAGGTGTTTTAGCTAAGTAACTCACCCAACCTTCGTTATTTTCTGCAACAATAGTTTCCCTGTCTTTGTAACCATGAATATATTCGTTTACCCAAATCAATTTGCTATCTTCACTGACTAATTCTGCCAATAATTTGTAATTTCCTGGTTCATCTTGATAAGCATTAGCGCCCAGATAAGACGTAGTTGCATAAATGACTTTTCCTTTGCCTATTTTTTCTTCCCAAACGATCGCCCCAAATCGATCGCCCAATCTTTGCTGGATTTTTTGATTAATGGCTTTCCTTCTAGTTGTGGAAATTTCCACTTTACCAAAAGGACTTTCTTGCTTAGTGGTAAAATTTGCCTTTGTCACTGGTTCTTTTATCCCTAAAATCACCAAACTATTACCTTTTTCTATCCATTTTTGCTCCCCAGAATTCAACCATGATTCAGTAATTTCACTATTCACTCGTAACAGAGTCGCTGGTGTATCCGTCGGTTGATTATTGTTAATTCCCGGTAATTTATCCAAAGGTTTTTGCCAGCGCTTTATCGGGATTTCTTGTTTTTCCATGAAAGCATACCAAGCACCGTAACCGCTAGGAGAACGATTATAAGTAGAACCAATATTACTATTAGTATTTTGCGGAGCAGCTATTAAGGTAATCAATATTAATGCTGCTAAGACGATCGCCAAAAACCACCAATTTCTTCGCGAAAGTTTCATTGTTTTTCAATTTCCTGATACGCTTGCTGGCATCTTTCAAATATTTCTAAAGAAATTACACGATTAGCAAAACATAGCTGTTCGTGCGTATTCAATAAAATTTGATATGCTTCCCGATTAGGTAAGTTTTGAATTAATTGCCGATATTCGCCATCTGTCCGGCTAGTTTCATCGAGAATTATACCCCGATCGTTCAATCTTTGGATCGTTGCCATGTACAAACAACGGACTGCTTCTTGATAGTTCCCTTCTAGGTAAAATTTGCGCGATCGTTCTATCCAAACTGATACTTTTAACTTATTAGCACCTGCTTTTGTTAGCCCAGCATTTGACAATGAGGGAACTGAATCATAATATTTTTGCCAATTCTGCCAAATCTGCCGACCCAACCAAATCAATATTAACCCTAAAATTAACCAAAATATTCCCCGTACCACTAACCATAATAAATCTAAAAACCAAGGCTCCAAACTTAACTCTGGTACTTGATTCTGATTCCTTGCCGTGACCGACTCTAACCATTCGTTAAATCGCTGCACCTGTTGCTGTAACTCCCAAAAGAAATTGGTTTTCTCAAAACTTTGTGCTGCCATAATTGTTAAATTCTTCGCCTTTATTTTACTATAATATAGTAATTAGATTATTGATGAATTAATCAATAGTTTCAGCTAAAATTATCGAGAGCAGTTGAAAATGGTAATATATTTTTACAAAGTTTATGAACCTTACGGCTGTTTTTCCAATTTTTCTCCGCATGGGATTTTTATAGAAGGAGAATATTGGCAAACAGTAGAACATTACTACCAAGCAAATAAATTTTTAGGCACAAAAGATAACCTTGTCATCCCGTTAATTAAAGCTGCTTCTACACCGGAAAAAGCTGCATCTTTAGGGCGCGATCGCATCCGCAAAGTCCGTTCCGACTGGGAAGAAGTCAAATGTTCGATTATGCGCCAAGCAGTACTCACCAAATTTCTCACTCACTCAGACATCCAAGAAACCCTCCTTTCCACTGGCGAACAGCTAATTGTGGAAAAATCTCCCACCGATTATTATTGGGGTTGTGGTTTAGATAACACTGGTCAAAATAATTTAGGTCAAATTCTGATGAGCGTGCGTCAGGAAATCAGAGAACTAAAAAACCGCAAGTAAAATTCACCAAACTGCTCCTTTGAAAGAAGAAGAAATTTCTCTTTTTCTTTCTCCCTCCAAGATGAGTATTTAAATTAATTTTAAAAAGATAAATTAATTTATGCAAATAAATAACTATTTTTATTAACAATGTAAATTTTTCAGTAACTTTCGCTTAAAAATTAGTATAAAGAGTTACTATTCTGAATCTTTTGTTAAAATGCCACTTACTAATAACTTTCCCTCATCACAACCAAATTTTACTCAAGCAGACCTGTTACATCGGATGACGAATCGCATCCGTCAATCACTAGATTTACAGGAAATTTTAACTGCTACCGTAGCAGAAATTCGCGCTTTTTTAAATACCGATCGCGTCATGATTTATCGGTTTCATCCTGATAGCAGTGGCGAAGTAATAGCAGAATCACTCAGCGAAAATCGCCTCCCTTCCTTATTAGGATTAAACTTTCCCGCAGACGACATTCCTATAACTGCAAGAGAAATGTTTATCCGTGCGCGTCAACGTTCTATGGTTAACGTCGCTACAGGTGAAATTGGCTTAAGTCCTTTAGATTGTCCCGATACCGGACAAGCTTTAGAAACAAAAGATATTCGCTTTCGACCTGTAGATCCCTGCCATATTGAATATTTAAAAGCAATGGGAGTTTATTCTTCTTTAGTTATACCAATTTTGCAATATGATATTAGTGTTAATCAATCAAAACTAAAACTTTGGGGATTGCTTGTATCCCATCATGCTAACCCAAAAAACATTTCCCAAACAGAGTTGAATACAGTACAAGAAATTGCCGATCAAGTATCAATTGCTATTGCTCAAAGTAATTTATTAACCCAAGCTCGTCAACAAGCTGAAAGACAAGCAGCAATTAACAAAGTTGCCATCAAACTACATCGATTAAGTACAATTCAATTACAAGAAGCATTAGCAGAAACAGTTGCTATTTTTCAAGGCGATGGCGGTAGACTTTACATAGCCGTAGATGAATATTTTCCTATAAAGGTTTATACTTATGGTGACGATCCTCTAATCGTTCAATATGGTAATTATTTATTAGAAGAAGACCCGGTTTGGCAGAAGAAATTTTCGTTAAAAACTGCCACTTCAGCAGCTAATTCTGTATGGGCGATCGCCGATCTTTATCAAGACCCAGAACTAAGTCAAATCTCAGCAATCTTTCAACCTACTAAAATTCGAGGATTATTAGTTATTGCCTTAGAATATCGACAAGAATTTTTAGGATATTTAACAATTTTTCGTCATGAAATAGACAAAAAAACTCTTTGGGCAGGGCAATTTGATTCCGACAAAAGACAACTTTATCCCAGACGCTCTTTCACCGCTTGGTTAGAATTAAAAAAAGGTTTAGTGCTAGATTGGAAGCCCGAAGAATTAGAATTAGCCACAGGTTTAGGTTCTGAATTTTCAATGGCGGTACAGCAATATCAGTTATATCAAAAAGTGCAAATACTTAATTCTAATTTAGACCGTCAGGTAAAAGAACGTACAGCACAATTACAACATTCGCTCACATTTGCTAACCTATTAAAGCAAATAACCGATCAAATTCGTAGCACCTTAGATTTCAAAACTATATTAAAAACAATAGTTGAAGAAGTGCGCCAATTATTGAATACAGATAGAGTAGTAATTTATCAATTTACTAAACAATGGCATGGCGAAGTAGTTGTGGAATCAACCATTGGCAGTTGGCTGTCAATTTTAGGTTTTCAAGGGCCAGAAGATTGTTTTCCTGATGAAGTAGCTCAACTTTATAAAAAAGGAAGAATAGGGTCAATTAGTAATATTGCTAACGCTAATATTAGCCCTTGTCATTATGAGTTTTTACAAAGCATAAATGTGCAAGCTAACTTAGTAGTTCCAATTAGAATGAGCGACATACTTTGGGGATTATTAGTTGTCCATCAATGTCATTCTCCGAGAAATTGGCTAACCTCAGAAATAGATTTATTACAACAATTAGCCGATCGAGCCGCGATCGCCATTCAGCAAGCCCAACTTTACGAACAAACCCGAACTTCTGCCGAATTAGAACAAGCAAAAGCCCAACAATTAGAACAAGTATTAATCGACTTACAAAAAACCCAAGCACAACTAATTCAAACCGAAAAAATGTCTAGTTTAGGACAACTAGTTGCAGGTGTTGCCCATGAAATTAACAATCCAGTTAACTTTATTTTTGGTAATCTCACATACGCCAGCGACTACTGCCACGATCTTCTTGAAATCCTACAGCTTTTTCTGAAATATTATCCCCAACCCTATCCAGAAATTGAACAGAAAATCGAAGAAATTGACATTGAATTTATAGCTAAAGACTTACCAAAATTGCTAAATTCGATGAAAGTAGGAGCCGATCGCATCAGAGAATTAGTATTATCATTGCGTAACTTTTCTCGGTTAGATGAATCAGAAATAAAACCAGTAGATATTCACGAAGGCATTGACAGCACATTAATGATTTTGCAACATCGCCTCAAACCAAAATTAGGGCATTCCGGCATTCAAGTTATTAAAAATTATCAGGATTTGCCCTTAGTAGAATGCTACGCAGGTCAATTGAATCAAGTATTTATGAACCTATTATCTAATGCTATTGATGCCTTAGAAACTAAAAGCCGCACTGAAGAACAAACAGGAATAATAGAAAACGATAATTGCCACGAACTGAAAATCGAAATTGTTACAAAACCCACTAACAATAATTCAGTAACAATTAAAATTTCTGATAATGGTTTAGGAATACCATCCGATATTAAATCTCGCATCTTTGATCCTTTCTTTACCACCAAAGAACCGGGCAAAGGTACAGGACTAGGATTAGCTATTAGCTATCAGATTATAGTGCAGAAACATAACGGAAAACTCAAATGTTCCTCTGAGCCAGGAGTAAGAACAGAATTTACCATTGAAATTCCTGTTCAGCAAGTAATTAAAAATTGAAGAAATATTGCACCCCTCCCCGTTGACGGGGAGGGGATGGGGGTGGGGTTCTTGCTATTTAACTTGTTTTTGCCATAGAACGATCGCTACTCTAGCTTGTTTATAAGCCGGAGTATTAGCGGGAACTAAATTAGCAGCTTGAACTGCCAGAGCAAAATTACCTTGACTAGCTCTTTGTCTAGCCAAATTGAAAATAGTTTGACTCCATTGATTAATCAAAACTTGTGCTTGGGTGTAACCCGGATCTCCAGGGGGAATTTTTTGCGCTATTCTAATTGCTTGGTTGTAAGAAGAAGCAGAACCGGGGCGAATTAATCCCTTCGCAGTAGATAGTAAAGCTTGATTTGCTTGTTGCTTTTTCGCTAAAGGAGTCCACTGCCGAATTAACCTTTCAGCATCGGCAAAAACTGGCTGGGGGTCTTGAGGTACTACACTAGCAGCAACGATCGCACCCCGGTAATTCCCTACATTAGCCCTTCCCTGAGCAATATCCAAAATGTTGCGACTCCAGCGTTCAATAGCCGCTTGTGCTTCCCGATATTCCGCATCACCAGGCTGAATCTGACTAGCTTGTTTAATCGCTGCCACATAAGAATTAGACTGATTGCTGCGTAATAGAACTTTAGCTTTATTTAAAGCAGTTAAGCTACTAGCAGTCCCTTTCCCAGTAGGTTTTCCAGCAGAGCGTTCTGCTTGTCCCCCAACCGGACTTTCCGCTTGTTCGCCAGCCGGGAAAAGTAGGTTGCGCCCGAAAGTTGTCAACAATAGCAGTAACAACAACAGCAAACCACCGCCCCACAAAAGAATTTTCTGCCATAAACCACCATCGTTCTCATCATCATCTTCAGCAGCATTTACAGGTCTAGATTGCCCATTATTAACTGATGAAGTAGTGCTTGCGGTTTCTTGCTGGTTACGTAAAGCAGTTTGAAAAGGATTTTCTTCCTGAGAACTAGTTGCCACCCCAGAGGTAACAGCAACCCCACTACCAATTGACTGAGTGGTTGTCGAGTTCCAGTCACCATTACTAGAACCGACAAATGCGGGTTGTTCCGGTAAAATTACTTGATGACTCTTTCCGGGAGGATTAACCACAATTGTGGGTTCTTGTAGAGGACGACTGTGGTTTTGACTTAATTCTGGGATTCGTTCGCTTAAGTAACGTTTTAAACTAGCCAGAGTCGAACCAGCGCCCGATCGCAAACCCTCCAACAACGCCGCAGCAAACAAACCATGTTGTAGTTCCCCAACCTCATAAGAAAATTGACCCGGTTGAGAAGAGAGTACCGTAGGAATTTCCATTTCCCTGGCTAATTCCACAGTTTGATTGCCCACCACTGTCGCACCATCTTGATATTCCTGATGGTGATTCATATCCAGCAATAACAAAACTGTTCCCGCTTTAGAGTTCTTGAGTTTTTCATAGATTTCTCTGATGGAGATCCCTGTGGCGCTAACATCAGCTGGGTTGCCATCAATAGGCATCAGGTAATCTTGTCCTTCCCACTTCACACCATAACCGCTAAAAAATAACCAAACTAGGTCATCCTGTTTAATTGTTTGCTGACATAGATGATCTAGCCATTGCTTGAGATTTTCACCGGAAGGGTAAGTAGACAGACCTTCAATAAACGGTGAAGTATCTGTCAGTAACAAACAGCGATCGGGCAGAAAACTACCCCTACTAACTAAAAGGTTCCATAAACCCTGCGCGTCAGCTTGGGCATAATTTAAAGGTTGGAAGTGTTGGTATTGATTAATGCCTATTGCGATCAACCATTGATTGCTCATCAGTGATGTCTCCCATCTCTAGGATGTTTTTGGATTGTAATCAAAGAAATGTTAACAGTATTTATTTTGAGGTGAAACAATGCAAATAAGAACTTTAAGTTTATTGGTTTTTTTGGGGTTAGCTGGCAGTTTTTATACTGCTGAAAGTGCGATCGCACCCTTAGCCGCCCAAGCCTACACCTCTCGCGTCAATATTACACTGGAACGACAACCAAATGAATCTTTTCAAACCCTAACCCGCAGAGCCGAAACCATTGCCAGAGCCGCAGCACAACGCAGTTTCGACAACGATATTCTAGTTACCCAAGCGGCAGTAGTCGTTACAGGCGAACATATTGGTTTATCCGCGCCAATTTTGACCCTAGAGGTCAGTCGGGAAAACTGGAAAAATTATCCTAACGCGCAACGTTGGTCTACCTACTACCCAAATTCTAAAGCTTTATTAAGAATTGACGATCCTACTCCTGTAGTTGCCACACCCGCAGCTGGCGAAAGACCAGAGCCAACATTAGGCACAGGTGTAATTCAAACTACCCTCCGATGGTCTACCAAAGACGACCTAGATTTAGCAGTCACCGACCCCAGCGGTCAGACAGTTTTTTACCGCAACAAGAAAGTAGCATCAGGAGGACAGCTAGACGTTGACAGTAACGCAGGTTGTCAAAATACCATCACTAACCCTGTAGAAAATGTGTTCTGGCCTTCCACAGGTGCTCCTCCTGGGAATTATTTAGTTAGAGTTAATCTTTATCAGCGCTGTGCTACCCAAACTGGACAAATTCCTTTCCGGTTGAGATTACTAGTCCAAGGAAGAACTCAAGAACTTACGGGCAATGTCGATGATAGTAAAAAAATTGTCAATTTCCCCCTAGCCTTGAATGCTGGAGGCGCAACACCGGGACAATCACCTGCAAATTCCCAAAATAATACTCCCACTGGTACTGGCAATCCAAGACAAAGACCTACTTCCGGTACAAATAACAATAGTACGGGAAGTGCTACTCAACAACGTAATTCAACTAATCCGGCAAATCGATCGCAAACCAACAACCAAAATCAAACAGGTACTTCCACTTCTCCCAATCGACAAACTAACACTCCGGCAAATCGATCGCAAACCAACAACCAAAATCAAACAGGTACTTCCACTTCTCCTAATCGACAAACTAACACTCCGGCTAATCGATCGCAAACCAACAACCAAAATCAAACAGGTACTTCCACTTCTCCCAATCAACAAACTAACACTCAACCTAATCGTTCTCCTTCCAGAGCAACTTCTAATGAAGGTATACTTCGGAGAGCCAGAGAATTAAGAGATGACCTCAATAATAGACCTCCAACCGATCTCCCACAAAATTAATCAGGTAGAAGGACACTGGGGAGATGGGGAGAGATCTGGAGCTAGAAATTCCCCCCATCTCCCCACCTCCCCACCTCCCCACTTCTATTCCCCCCCATCTCCAATAGATCTCTCTCTGGACTAAGCAAGTTCTATTTCAAGGAGCAGATAAAACTTGGAAAGCATCTAGCTAACCTGAACTTATATAAACCTTGGTGATCGCTGTTCAGGAACCGGGAGCTAGGTTAATTATGTGGAAGTTTAATAGATTTTTGTTAAAAAGTTGCACTTTTGTTTTTCCGATGTTTTTTGCTTTAGCAGGTTTAGGAAGTACTCTAGTGGTAACTACTCCTGCTAAGGCACAAACAGCAACTCGCATCAATGGTAATGGTACTCGGATTGATGTTACGTTGAATCGTCAACCTAATGAAAGTTACGAGACGTTAATTACTAGGGGTCAAACGGCTGCGAGAAATGCTTTAACTCGTTCTTTTAATCAAAATCCTTCAGCTAGAAGAGTTTCTGTGACGATTTTGGGTGAAAATTCTGGTCAGATTGTACCACTTTTTTCTCTAAATGTCGATCGCCAAACTTGGGCAACTGGTCAGGATGTGAATCGATTTGCGACTTATTTTCCGAATTCGCGATCGCTTCTCGGCTTAAGAACTCCCACACTCAATAACAACGTTGCCAATCAACCTCAACAAACAAACGTTGCTAATGCCGGACAAACACTTCCTAACGGTGTGCGTGTACTTCCCAACGGCATTGTAGTTACAGGCAATGGTACGCAAATACTTCCCAATGGCGTAGTTGTAACTAATAACGGTAGTACGCAAGTGCTTCCCAACGGTAACGTTGTATCTGTTAATGCAGGCGTACAAGGTGCTAATGGTACTGCCAACACCAACGGTACTAACGGCACAGGCAACGGAACTACTGGAACTGGAATTAACGGAACTACTGGAACTGGAATTAACGGAACTACTGGAACTGGAATTAACGGAACTACTGGAACTGGAATTAACGGAACTACTGGAACTGGAATTAACGGAACTACTGGAACTGGAATTAACGGAACTACTGGAACTGGAATTAACGGAACTACTGGGACTGGAATTAACGGAACTACTGGGACTGGAATTAACGGAACTACTGGGACTGGAATTAACGGAACTACTGGGACTGGAATTAACGGAACTACTGGGACTGGAATTAACGGAACTACTGGGACTGGAATTAACGGAACTACTGGGACTGGAATTAACGGAACTACTGGGACTGGAATTAACGGAACTACTGGGACTGGAATTAACGGAACTACTGGAACTGGAATTAACGGAACTACCGGAACTGGAATTAACGGAACTACTGGGACTGGAATTAACGGAACTACCGGAACTGGAATTAACGGAACTACCGGAACTGGAATTAACGGAACTACTGGGACTGGAATTAACGGAACTACTGGGACTGGAATTAACGGAACTACTGGGACTGGAATTAACGGAACTACCGGGACTGGAATTAACGGAACTACCGGGACTGGAATTAACGGAACTACTGGGACTGGAATTAACGGAACTACTGGGACTGGAATTAACGGAACTACTGGGACTGGAATTAACGGAACTACTGGTGGATCGGGAACGGGAGGTTTTTAAAACTAACTGGGTTCAAGTAGCGTAGTAATGCCCTACAATAGGAGGGTTGTCTACTAATAGCAAATCCAGGACTATGGCGGTTCCTAAGAAGAAAACATCGAAGGCAAAACGTGACCAACGTAGAGCGACTTGGAGACGGAAAGCAGCTTTACAAGCTCAAAAGGCATTGAGTTTGGGTAAGTCAATTTTGTCTGGTCGCTCTACGTTTGTTTACCCTTCCAAGGATGAAGAAGAGGAAGACGAAGAATCCTAATGATGGGTTAGAAGTTTGTGTAATTTTAGCGATCGCTCAGTTTCCGTCCCGCTACCGATTCTGTTACAAAATTTAACTATGCTGCTGACTTGACAAAGAACAAAGAGCTTTTGTTGTGTTAGCACAGAGAAGTCTAAATTCTTATCGGATTTTATGATAGGGAAGTTTTTCAAAAAACCTGGGCCAGAAATGAGCGATCGTATTCCTCCCAATCAATACGAAACTAAAGGTTTTCCCGTACTGACTTACGGTAGTACACCCGAAGTTAGCATTGAAAATTGGGAATTTCGCATTTGGGGTCTAGCAAAAGAGGCAAGATTTACTTGGTCTGATATCATGGCAATGCCTCAAAGTGATTTCACTGCTGATTTCCACTGTGTAACTCGTTGGTCAAAATTAGATGTGCAGTGGACTGGCGTAAAAGTCACCGATTTTATGCAGCATATAGAGGTAGACTCCAAAGCTAAATACATCATGGAACACTGCTACGGAGGTTACACCACTAACATCAATATGGAAGATTTCTGGCGCGAAGAAAACTTTTTTGCTCATACTTTATTTGGTGAACCTTTACCAGCAGAACATGGTGGCCCTTTGCGCTTAATTGTTCCCCATCTTTACGCTTGGAAAAGTGCTAAATGGATTAATGGTTTAGAGTTTTCAAACAAGGAAGAACTAGGTTTTTGGGAACGTAATGGTTATCACCGTCGGGGTGAACCTTGGGCGGAAGAACGTTATAGCGCATTTTAAGCAATTAACATTGTCATTATTGTAGAGACGTTTCATCAAACGCCTCTACAATAAAAATTTCTACAAATCGCTTAACCGATGAATTTTTTCAATAAATCTAATTTTCCTAAATAAGGTGCATAACGTATTTTAAAGTCCAGCAGAAAAGATTTTTTCAAGACACTTTTTCGATGAGAAAAGGTATCAAAACTAGCTTTGCCGTGATAGCTACCGATGCCACTATTACCTACTCCACCAAAGGGTAGCTCAGTAACGGCAATTTGCATAACAGTATCGTTAATACAAACGCCACCGGATGAAGTAGTTTGTAATATTTTTTGTTGATATTCTTGATTTTTTGAGAAGAAGTAGAGGGCTAGAGGTTTGGGTTGGTTGTTAACGATCGCGATCGCTTCTTCTAACTTTTCGTACTCTAGAACTGGTAAAATCGGGCCAAAGATTTCTTCTTGCATAATTGGCGTATCTAAAGATACTTTGTCAATCAATGTAGGAGCGATATAACGAGTTTCTGAATTGGTTTTTCCCCCAACGATAATTTCACCACTTTTTAATAACTCTACTAAACGGTTAAATTGTTTTTGATTAATAATTCTCCCGAAGTCTGGACTTTTTTCTGGATCGTCTCCGTAAAATTCTTCCAAACAATTCTTAATACTGTCAACCAAGGGTTTTTTAATAGTTTGATTAACTAAAAGATAGTCTGGAGCTATGCAAGTTTGTCCAGCGTTTAGGAATTTACCCCAAACAATTCTACGGGCAGTTGTTTCAATGTTAATATCACTATCAATAATGCAAGGGCTTTTGCCACCTAATTCTAATGTAACTGGGGTTAGGTTTTTGGCAGCTGCTTCCATGACTATTTTGCCTATAGCTGTACCGCCCGTGAAAAATATATGATCGAATTTTTGTTGTAATAGTTGTTGACTAGCCTCTACGCCACCTTCTACAACTGAAATATAGTCAGATTGAAAGGTTTTTTGCATAATTTTAGCAATGACACCAGAGGTATGATGAGAAATTTCTGATGGTTTGATAATGACACAATTTCCAGCGGCGATCGCACCTACCAAAGGCGAAATTACCAAGTAAAAAGGATAATTCCAAGGAGAAATAATTAATACTACTCCCAAAGGTTCGGGGTAAATAAATGCTGAACCCGGTAATTGCTCTAAAGGAGTTGCTACTTTCTTAGGTTTACTCCAGTTTTTTAAGTTTTTAATAGCGTAATCAATCTCTTTAATCACCCCGATTTCCGTAAGATAACTTTCAAATATTGGTTTGTTGAAGTCAGCTTTTAAAGCATCTATAATCTCATCTTTGTTATCCAAAATTGCTTGTTTTAAATTTTTTAGCTGTGTTAACCGAAAAGCTATATCTTTGGTTTTTCCAGTGGAGAAAAACTGCCGTTGTTGCTGGAGAATTTCCTGTGCTGCTAATTCTTGAGTAATCATTGGAGTTGGAGTGTAGGTAAAGAGTAAAAATAGTGACAGCCAAGAGTTGATTGTCACCTGAGAATAAACTCTTGGCTGTCTAATATTTAAACACAATTGCTAAAATTTAGGAATTGTGAGCTTGTTTAATGGGTAAACAGACAGTAAAACAACTACCTTTGCCTACTTCTGATTTAACATCAATGGTTCCTTGGTGAGTTTCTACAATGCGGCGCGAGAGATGTAAACCTAAACCGCTACCAGATTGTTTATGTTTACCTTGGCGGAATCTTTCAAATAATTTGGTTTGATCTTCTGCGGAAATACCTAGCCCTGTATCTTCAACTTTTACTATAACTGAAGATTTGGAATTGGCATCAATCAGACGAACTTCTACCGATCCAGCTTCAGTAAATTTGATCGCATTGCCAATTAGGTTAATAAAAACTCGATGTAATTCTAAGCGATCGCCTTCGATAATCACTTTTTTACCTGAAGAGTCTGCTGCTTTTTCACCCAAATCAAAATTTAAACACAAATTTTTTTCATCAGCTAAAGGTTGCAATTCTTGCACTGCTTCTTTGAGGATTGCTGCTAAATCAATTTGGTTAAAAGAGAGTGTTTTACGTCCAGCTTCATAACGATATACTTCTAACAAGGTGTTAACCATTGCTAGGAGATTTTGGTTGCTGCGAACCATTGTGTCTAGCACTTCTAGGATGGGATCTGAAATTTCACCCAAAGCTCCCTGACGCATTAAAACCAACATTCGATCGGCTGCAATTAAAGGCGTTCGTAAGTCGTGAGTCAGACGAGAAACAAAATCTTCTCGCTGCCGAGCAATGGCATCGCGTTCGTCTATGCTATGTTTTAGCCGGAGAAGACTACGTACCCTAGCTAATAATTCATCCACTTCCACTGGTTTGTGGATAAAATCATCAGCACCATTGTCTAATCCTTTCGCTACACTAAGATGATCGTAAGCAGTGATTAGCAAAATGGGCATGAATGGTAAATTTGTATTCTGACGTATTCTTTGGGTGACTTCAAAGCCATCCATTCCGGGCATCATCACATCTAACAATAATAGATCGGGTGGTGATTCTTCTATCAGAGTTAAAGCCGAAAATCCATCTGAAGCTGTAATAACTTGATAGCCTTCTTCTTCCAAAATAGCTTGTATGAGAAACACATTATCTGGTGAATCATCCACAACCAAAATCCGGTCTTTTCCTACAACCTTAGAGGATAAAAAACGATTCATAGTAGAGGAAGTTTTGCAAATGATTTCTAGCAACTGTTTTATTGTCAATCAACCTTAGTATTATTTTTTCTTACTGAGTATTTACTTTACATCATCCTACCGAAATAGATCTTTGCTAACAACTCAAATCACTAGTTATTAAACATCTAGTCCTTTAATAGCTGTTTCTGGGTCTGAATAGCCTGTTTTTCAGAAAAACTATTGATATTTGATGGCGATCGCTATCCTTAGAGCCTGATTAAATACCCTGAATTAAACTAAAATCTGTGAATATTAAAATTAAATGATTTATTTCCTCATGCTTTCTAAGTTGAGCCAATACCAGGAAACTACACTTATGGAACCGAAAGAAACTCAGGATATACCGTCAATAGAAGCAGATAGTACATTAGCCGCTATAGTCTTTACCGATGTAGAGGGATATACTTCCAAAATGGCTGCCAACCAAAATCGCACCTTGGCTTTAGTTAGCCGCGACTTGCAACTAATGAGGGGAATCTGCGAACAATTTAAGGGCAGAGTAGTAGAAGATACAGGCGATGGGTTATTTATGTACTTTTCTAGTGCGGTAAATGCAGTAGCTTGCGCTCAAAAAATTCAAAAAGAGATCGCTCAAACTGCTGCCGCATTGCCAGAAAATAATGTACTTAAACATCGAATTGGAATTCATTTAGGAGATGTGGCTCATTTTGAGGGAGGAAAAGTTAAAGGTCATGGTGTTAATATGGCAGCACGCTTGCAAACAGCAGCGCAAGCTGGCGGTATTTGTATTTCACAAACCATCTATGATGTAGTGAAAAATCGCTTGACATTAACGGGAATTTTTAAAGAAGAGCGGGAGATTAAAGGCATTGAAGAACTTGTCACAGTTTATCATATTCCAGCTTTAGAAAGTTCGCAATCAACTGCTAAGAAAGTGTTTATTAGCTATCGCAGTCACGATCCAGATTTAAGTTTAGCTGAAGAGTTTTATCGAGCTTTAAAAGCTGCCGGACATGAAGCTTTTATGGCGGGACAAAGTATTCGTTTGGGAGAAGGATGGCCCCAACGAATTGAGGCAGAATTAAAACAAAGTAATTATCTATTGTTGTTGTTATCTGAGAAATCTGTGACGAGTGAAATGGTGATTGAGGAAGTGCGAAGGGCTAAGGAGTTACGCGATCGCAATTCCCAAGGCAAGCCAATAATTTTGCCCATCCGGGTTAAATTTCCCATGAATTCTCCATTAAATTACAACTTACGAGAATATCTAAGTCGCATTCAACAGCGAGAATGGAAGAGTGCAGAAGATACAGAAAAAATTGTCCAAGAAATTCTCGAAATAGTTACAGAAGGAAGAGAACAAGAAGAAACTAAAGAAACTCAAAAATATCCAGTAGCAGTATCAGATTCCCAAGCTAAACCTTTACCTGTAGCAATTCCCGAATTACCTCAAGTTATAGAATTACCAGAAGGTCAAGTAGAATTAACTTCGATTTTTTATGTAGAAAGACCCCCCATTGAATCGAGATGTTATGAAACGGTTTTACAGCCAGGTTCTCTAATTAGAATTAAGGCTCCTAGACAAATGGGGAAAACTTCTTTGTTAGCCAGAGTTTTACATTATGCCGCAAATTCTCGCTTTAGTACTGTTCCTTTAAGTTTTCAATTGGCTGATGGAAAAATTTTTACTGATTTGGATAAATTCTTACGTTGGTTTGCTGCTAATATAGCTAGAAGATTGCGATTATCTAATCGGTTAGATGATTATTGGGATGAGATTTTTGGCAGTAAAGATAACTGCACGGCTTACTTTGAAGAATACATTTTACAGAGTATCAACAATCCGTTAGTTTTGGGATTAGATGAGGTAGATTGTGTTTTCCAATATCCAGAAATTGCGGCTGATTTTTTTGGTTTGTTACGAGCTTGGCATGAGGATGCTAAAAATCGGGACATTTGGAAAAAGTTACGGTTGATTGTAGTACATTCAACGGAAGTTTATATTCCAATTAGTATTAATCAATCACCGTTTAATGTAGGTTTACCCATTGAATTACCAGAGTTTAATCAGGAACAAATTCGAGATTTAGCCAAACGTTATGGATTGCAATGGGAGGGGACAGAAGTCGAAAAGTTGATGGCTATGGTAGGCGGTCATCCTTATTTGATTAGGTTGGCTTTATATCATATTCAAAGGGGCGATATTTCTTTAGATCAATTGTTAGAAGTTGCGCCTACAGAAGCGGGACTTTATGCAGATCATTTACGGCGACATTTATGGAATTTACAACAAAATCCAGAATTAGTAGCCGGAATTAAAGAGGTGATGAAGGCTAATACTCCAGTGCGCTTGGAAGCTTTATCAGCTTTTAAATTGCATAGTATGGGTTTAGTATATTTACAAGGAAACGAGTGTAGTCCAAGGTGCGATCTTTATCGGCTTTATTTGCGCGATCGCCTAGATTAAACTGTTAGTAATTTAAGTTGCTGGTTAAGCCTAGAACACCAATTCAGTAATCCCAGAAACCGGGTTTCTTTGGCTTGGGGTAACAAAATATCGACTGCGCTAGGGAAAGAAACCCGGTTTCTCATCCCCGACTACAATACTGAATCGGCGTTTTAGCAGGGGAGCAGCGGAGAAAATCTAAAATCTAAAATGGAATGGCTAACTTAAATTTAAGAAATTCTGCGGATATGTACCAAGTGGGAGGGAGTCTACCAGTAGATGCTCCCACTTATGTAAAAAGACAGGCAGATGATGAGTTATTCGAGGCGTTACAAGCGGGTGAATTTTGCTATGTTTTAAACTCCCGACAAATGGGTAAATCTAGTTTGCGAGTGCAAACTATGCGGCGTTTAAAAGAGTCTGGTGTGGCTTGTGCGGCGATCGATATTACGGCGATCGGTAGTCAGCAAATCACTCCAGAACAATGGTATGCAGGAGTTATTCAAAGGTTAGTTAATAGTTTTAATTTAGCGGGTAATTTTAATTTACGCAGTTGGTGGCGAGAAAGAGATTTATTTTCTCCCGTACAGCGATTTAATGAGTTTATTGAAGAAGTATTATTGAGCCGTATTGAGCGAAAAATTGTCATTTTTATAGATGAGATTGATAGCGTTCTAAGTTTAAATTTCCGAGTCGATGATTTTTTTACGGCAATTAGAGCTTGTTATAATAATCGGGCCGATCGCGCAGAATATCAGCGGTTAACTTTTGCATTATTGGGTGTAGCAACTCCTAATGATTTAATTGATGCTAAACACCAAAGTACGCCTTTTAATATTGGTCGAGCCATTCAACTTTGTGGTTTTACATTAGCAGATGTAGAGCCTTTGTTTAAAGGATTTCCGGGAAAAATTCCTGCTCCGAAAGAGGTTTTAAAAGAAGTGTTAGACTGGACTGGCGGACAGCCTTTTCTAACGCAAAAGGTTTGTCGAGTAATTCAGAATTACCTCAGCTGCGAAGCGAACTTACATCCTAAAAATAAAATTTATCACCAACCCGATTGGATTAAAAAGATTATTAATTCTCAAATTATACACAACTGGGAAGCGCAAGATGAACCGGAACATTTGCGGACAATACGCGATCGCCTATTAAGAAGTTGTCAGCAGCCAGGAAGATTATTGGGAATGTACCAACAAATTTTGCAGCAAGGCGAAATTTTAGCTAATAATAATTTTGATCAATTAGAATTACAATTGTCGGGATTAATTGTGAAAAAAGATGGTAAATTGAAAGTTTATAATCGAATTTATGAATTAGTTTTTAATCGTCAGTGGGTAGATGAAGCTTTAGCTAATTTACGTCCTTACGCAGAAGCGATCGTTGCTTGGGAAGCCACAGACAGAAAAGATGAAGCTTATTTATTGCGCGGAAAAGTCTTACAAGATGCCTTAAATTGGGCAGAAGATAAAAGCTTAAGCCCACAAGATTTTCAATTTTTAACTGCTAGCCAATTATTAGAAACCAGAGAAATTATTCAAGCTCATCAAAAATTAAAAAAAACTCACTCCTTTGCTGAAAATGAGGAAACAATTGCTCAAGAAGCAGCGAGTATCGAACAAACTGGTATTACTGCTTTACGATTATTTGAAAGCCAACACATTGACGCATTATTATTAGCATTGCAAGCAGGACAAGCTTTGAAATCACTGATTAATAGCGAAATTTCTTTAACAAACTATCCTAGCCTCAGTCCATTATTAGGTTTACAAATTATTTTAGAACATATTCGGGAGAAAAATAAAATTTTTGCTAATTGGCTAGGAATTACTTCGATTAGATTTTCTCCTGATAGCCAGCATTTGGCAACTGGATGTCGTAACGGTAAAGTCCAGATATGGAATATATTAGGGCAAAAATTAATCGAGTATGATGCCCATAAAGGAGAAGTTTGGGGTGTGAATTTCAGCCCTGATGGAGAGTATTTAGTTACCACAGGAGAGGATAATACTACTAGAATTTGGAATTTCTCTGGACAATATATTAACCAAATCGATCGTCATCACAGTGCAGTAATTGAAGCTAAATTTAGCCCTAACGGGAAAAATATAGTTACAATGACTGAAGATGGAGTTAAATTTTGGAATCTATCTGGACAGAAAATAGCTCACAGAAATATTCATCCAAGTTGGATAACCACAGTTGGTTTTAACCCTGATGGAGAATGTATTACTGTGGCATTTCGTAGCGGAGTAGTTAAGTTATGGAAGCGTTTTCAACAACAACCGTTGGAATTGAAAGTGAATCAAACTATCTCAGCAAAAATTACTCAGATTACTTTTTGTCCGACTGGACAACGCTTAGTAATGATAGAAAAAAATATTCTCCGACTTTGGGATTTTTCTATACTACAAATGTCTCACTGGCAAACTGAACATAGCGAAATTAAAAGTATTAGTTTTAGTCCTGATGGATTGTATATCGCCACTGCTGGTAAGGATAGTACAATTAAAATTTGGGATTTATCAGGAAAACTTTTATTAGAATTGAATGGTCATCAGGGTACCGTTAGGGATGTTTGCTTTAGTCCAAATGGAAAGTTTTTAGCAAGCGCAGGCGCAGACGGAACTTTCCGAATTTGGGATTTAAGGAAACCTTTTATGTTGTTGTGTAGCCAATATACAAGAGTTTATGATGTGGGATTGAGTCCTGATGGACAATATTTAACTAGTCGGGGTGAGGATGGTACAGTCACTTCTTGGGAAATTTTTAGTTTGGATGAGTTGTTAACAAAAGCTGGTGATTGGTTGCAAGATTATCTAAACAGTCATCCTGAGAAATTACAGCAAATAGGAGGTGTAAATACATAGGATTGAACTGATTTTTTTCTTGCTAAATCTAGCCTAAAGTAAAAAAAATTGAATTAATGAGGGTGCAAAAGTAATCATTATAAAATTTATGGCGATCGCTCTCAATAATACACAAATGAATCAGGATTATCATTTAAACTCTTATTACCAAGTAGGCGGTAGTTTGCCAGTCAATGCGTTGACTTATGTTAAACGACAAGCCGATCGAGACTTATATCAAGCTTTAAAATCTGGAGAGTTTTGTTATGTATTGAATTCGCGCCAAATGGGTAAATCTAGTTTGCGAATTCAAACAATGCAAAGATTACAAGCAGAAGGAATAGTTTGCGCGGGAATTGACCTAACAGCAATTGGTAGCCAGAATATCACAATAGAACAATGGTATGCTGGAATTACGCATAAATTGGTAACGAGTTTTGGGTTAACGGTTAGTTCGCGGAATTGGTGGCGCGATCGCCAATATCTTTCACCATTACAAAACTTTAGTGACTTTATTGAAGAAGTCTTATTAAAAGAAGTTAAAAAGCCTATTGTTATCTTTATAGATGAGATTGATAGCGTTCTCAGTTTAAACTTTTCTAGCGATGATTTTTTTGCTTTTGTTCGCGCTTGTTATAACAAAAGAGCCGAAAATTCAGATTATCAACGATTGAGCTTTGCTTTATTAGGTGTAGCGACTCCTTCAGATTTAATTCATGATAAAAACCGCACACCTTTTAATATTGGTCAAGCCATTGAATTATCGGGATTTAAGTTAGAAGAAGCTGCACCGTTAGCTAGTGGAATAATGGATAAAGCCAGCAATCCTAAAGCAGTATTAAAAGAGATTTTATACTGGACGGGTGGACAACCTTTTTTAACTCAAAGACTATGTAAAATCGTCCGAAGTTCGGAGATTTTCATTAATGAAGGTGCAGAAGTAGAGGCGATTAGAAATTTAGTACAAAGCCGGATAATTGAAAATTGGGAAGTTCAAGATGAACCGGAACATTTGCGGACAATTCGCGATCGCTTTTTGAACAAAGGTAAACATCTAGCGAGAATTTTGGGACTATATCAACAAATTTTACAATATAGAGAAATTATAGCTGATGGTAGCCTAGAGTCAATGCAATTGCGTTTATTAGGTGTGGTTGTCGAACAGCAGGGAAAATTAAAAGTTTATAATCCAATTTATGCTTCAGTTTTTCACTTGAATTGGGTGAAAAAACAATTAAGTAATCTCCGACCTTACGCCGAAGCATTGACAGCTTGGTTAGCCTCAAATCGTCAAGACCAATCTCGATTATTGCGCGGTCAAGCTTTGCAAGATGCCAGAGATTGGGCAGTAGGTAAAATATTAAATAACGAAGATTATCAATTTTTAGATGCTAGTCAAGAAGTAGACAAAAAACAAGTACAAATTGAACTAAAAACCCAAATTGAAGCTAATAAAATTTTAACCGAAGCGCAACAGAGAGCCAAACTGACAATTCGTAGAGGAGTGGCAGTATTACTGTTAACTTCAATTTCTGCGATCGCCATAGTACTAGGAGCAAACATCAACGTTGAAAGAGCAAAAGAAGAACTAAAATTAGAACAAGCCGCAGCCAGCTCTTGGCGACAATTTAGCACAGACCAAATCGCAGGTTTATTATCCGCAATTAAAACCGGAAAAAGATTAAAAGAAGTAGTACATAACTCTCGGCAATGGCAAGAATATTCTGCACCTAGCCCAGTATCAACATTACAAAGTATTTTAGACAATATTACCGAAGAAAATTACTTTGATATTCATTCAGGTCGAGTTTTTAGTGTAAGTTTCAGCCCCAATGGACAGTACTTAGCTGCCACAGCAGAGCATGGAATTGTTAAAATTTTAAACCTTTCAGGAAAAGTCTTAACCCAACTGCAAGGTCACAAAGGTTCCGTTCGCAGTGTTACTTTCAGTCCTGATAGTAAATACCTGGCTACATCTGGTGAAGATGGTACTGTTCGCATCTGGAATTTTTCCGGGAAACAACTAATACAAATAAAAGCACATAAACGCCCTATTTCAAATGTAAGTTTCAGTCCAAATAGTAAATATTTCGCTACAGCTAGTGAAGATGGAACTGTTCGCATTTGGAATTTGTTCGGACAGCAACTAACCCAATTAAAAGGTCACAAAGGAGCAATTTGGAAAGTTAGTTTTAGTCCTGATGGTAAATATTTAGGTACTGTTGGTGAAGATGGGACAACCAGACTTTGGCAACTATCAGGAAAACAGTTGTGGAAATTCACCGGAAATCGATATTCCGTTATTAGCTTGAGTTTTAGCCCAGATGGACAGTACTTGGCTACCACAGGAATAGATGGTAACGTTCGACTTTCTAACATTTCTGGAAGGCTAATCAGACAATGGAAAAGTAGCCGAGATGCAGTTTTAAGCGTAAATTTTAGCCCTAATGGGAAATTATTGGCTACAGCAGGAGTAGATGGTAAAGCCAGACTTTGGAACCTATCAGGAGAACAATTAGCTGAATTTCCCAGTCATCAGGAACGAGTTGAAGAAGTTAATTTTAGTCCAAATGGTAAGATTCTTGCCACAGCGGGAGCAGATGGGAGAGTCAGAATTTGGAACTTAGAAAATATCTTTGGAACTTCTCGCCAACTAGTTTTCCAAAAGCAAGGACATCGCGCTGAAGCTTGGAGCGTTAATTTTAGCCCAGATGGGGAACATCTCGCTACAGCAGGAGAAGATGGGGTAACTAAAGTTTGGAATTTAAAAGGAGAAACATTAGCCCAATTCAAACGTCTTTCAAATAAAGATAATAGTGGGATTAATAGCGTGGTTTTTAATCGTGATGGGCGTTTGATAGCTACCGCAGGAAATGATGGTAAAGTAGAGGTATGGAATTGGCGAGAGAAAAAGTTAATCAAGTCAATGATTCATCCAGATCGAATTTATAGCGTCAGTTTCAGTCCAGATGGACAAAGTATTGCTACAGCAGGAAATGACGGTATTGTTCGCCTCTGGAAATTATCTCAAACCCAACCTATTACTCTCTCAGGTCATGAAGGTTTAGTTTATGCGGTTGCTTTTAGTCCAAATGGTCAATTTCTAGCCACCGCAGGAGATGATGGCACGGTTCGACTTTGGGATTTGTCTAAGCGCCAGCAAGTGAAAACTATGCTGCATGATAGTGAAGTTTTGAGCGTCAGTTTTAGCCCCGATGGACAAACTTTAGCTAGTACTGGATACACTACTATTCGACTTTGGGACTTGTCTGGCAAAGAACTGAATAAGTTTAATACTCATCAAGGTGGACTTTTGAGCGTGACTTTTAGCCCGGATGGTCAGGTTTTGGCAACAGCCGGACAGGATGGTACAGTACAACTATGGTTACTGTCGGGACAACGAATTGCTCAATTTAGTGGTCATAAGGGCAGAGTTTATAGTAGTAGCTTTAGCCCAAATGGACAATATTTAGCTACTGCGGGAATGGATGGTACCGTAAGACTTTGGCGTGTAGAAGGTTTGGATGAGTTATTAAAGCGTGGTTGTATATGGTTAAAGAATTTCTTTGCAATTCATCCGCAAGAATCTCGGATTTGCCGTTAATTTTCTTAAGTTTCAGATTCTCTTCTAGTTGTGGTGGAAAACTTTGGTTTTGGGTACTGGGAACTAGAGATTGGGAATGGGAATTTATTAATATATTCAGGCATTAGATTAATTAATCCGGGTTACTTCTTAACATTATTAACAAGAGAAGTCAAAAGGTAGAGGAATTCTGTACTTAGTTGTAAGGAAAGATCTATTTTATTACATAATTGAAAATTTTCGTAAGTGAAGATCCGGATTTGAGGAAAATAACTAGTATTTTTAAGGAAATATTTTTAGTAATAAATTTTAGAGAATAAATTTCCTGATTTGAACGCGATATTAGGAAAATATGTTTGAGGCTTACGGGGTGACTTATTCAATGTTAATAGTAGTGGTGCTGAAGAGAATGAGTACAATTATTTATCGATTTAATTGGAAGGAATGAGGTAAATAAAATGAAGACGATCGCGATGATTTTAGGAATACTTTTACTGAATAGCTTAGACAGTTTTTGGCTAGATTTTAATAATCATGATACTGCCAAACATAATATCGATCGCCCTAATTACCAACTTTTATCCGAAGCTGTTCCACCAGATAGAGGCTCTCCTAGAAGGAGGGGAAGAGGCAGGCTGAAAGATTCTCCTTATATTAACGATGATATAAGATTTCTTGTCTATCGCTACGGAAAAAATTCTGTAGTATGAAAAATATACTAGAAACAAAAATTAATAGTTTCCATGAGTCCGACAGACAATTCAGTATATCATTATCAAGTCGGTGGAAGCCTGCCAATTGATGCACCCACTTATGTGAGACGACAAGCAGATGATGACTTATATATTGGTTTGAAGTCGGGTGAATTTTGCTATGTGTTGAACTCTCGGCAAATGGGTAAGTCTAGCTTGCGAGTGCAGACAATGCAGCGGTTGCAAGCAGATGGAATTGCTTGTGCTGCGATCGATATTACGGCAATTGGTAGCCAACAGATTACTCTAGAACAGTGGTATGCGGGTATCATTCAAAGGTTGATCGCTACTTTACAAATTAACTTAAATTTGAGAAGTTGGTGGCGCGATCGCGATCATCTTTCTCCAGTGCAACGCTTTAGCGAATTTATCGAGTCTATATTGCTGATAGAAGTTCCACAAAAAATTGTGATATTTGTAGATGAGATCGATAGCATTCTGAGCTTAAGTTTCTCCTTAGATGATTTTTTTGCTGCGATTCGTGCCTGGTATAACAAACGTGCCGATCGACCAGAATATAAACGTTTAACTTTTGCTTTGTTGGGAGTGGCAACGCCTAGCGATTTGATTTCTGACAAAAATCGAACGCCGTTTAATATTGGAAAAGCCATTCAATTAAATGGGTTTCAATTCCATGAAGCGCAGCCTTTAGCTGAAGGATTGGCAAGTAAAGTTAGTAATCCTCAAGCAGTATTAAAAGCAGTGTTGGATTGGACAGGCGGGCAACTTTTTTTGACTCAGAAAGTTTGTCAATTAATTCGTACATCCTCTGAAATAAAAGAATTGAACCACAGAGACGCAGAGAAAGAAGAGAAAGATTTAATTGAGAAGTGGGTTGAGAGATTGGTCGTAAAATGTATTATTGAAAATTGGGAAACGCAGGATGAACCGGAGCATTTGAAAACGATACGCGATCGTCTTTTTTGCAATGAAAAACAATGTAATCGCTTGCTAGGAATTTATCACCAAATTCTGCAACATCAAAGCATAACAGAGAATGACAGTAGCGAACAAATGAGATTGCGGCTAGCAGGGTTAGTAGTTAAGCAGGAAGGAAGCTTAAAAGTTTATAACCGTATTTATGCAGCAGTTTTTAATAGTAGCTGGGTGGAGAAAGAATTAGCAAATCTGCGCCCTTATGCAGAAAATTTAGCAGCTTGGGTTGCTTCAAATTGTAATGACTCGCGTCTACTCCGGGGACAAGCATTAGAAGATGCTCTAGATTGGTCTGTAGACAAACATTTGAGTAATGAAGATCATCTATTTTTAGCAGCGAGTCAAAATTTAAAGAATCGAGAATTGCAACAGGTATTGGAAGCAGAAAGAAAAGCTATTGAAGCAGAAAGAAAAGCAGAGCAAGTAAAGAGAGATTTGGAAGCAGAAAGAAGAGCCAAGGAGTTAGCGCAACAGGATATTCTGGTACTTACAGAAGCACAAAAAAAAGCCAGAAAGATGATTCGTGCAGGTTTTACAGTATTATCTTTAACTACGGCTTGTGCGATCGCTGTTGCTTTTTGGGGAAATACAATTTTTGAAATAAGTAAGAAAAAAGTTAAACAATTAAAAGAAATTGTCAAAATAGAACAATCAGCAGATAAAACTTCGCGACAATTTAAAAGCGGGCAATTAGAAGCTTTACTATCAACCATCAAATCAGGAAATCGCTTAAAAGAAATTATTAAATCTTCTCATTTATCGCAGAAAGACCCAGTAATCAGTTCAGAATCAACACTATCAACTCTTCAAGAGATACTAGGTAACATTAAGGAACAAAATTATTTTAATATTAATTCGGGTCGAGTTTTTAGCGTGGCTTTTAGTCCCAATGGACAGTATATAGCAACTACAGCCGAGGATGGAATTATCGAAATTTTAGGTCTTTCGGGGAAAGAAATTATAAAATTTATTAGTCATAATAATAAGTCAGTGCGGAGTGTGAATTTTAGTCCCGATAGCAAATATATTGCTACGGCGGGAGAAGATGGGATGGCGCGAATTTGGGATTTATCAGGTAAACAATTAGTTGAATTAAAAGGACATAAAGGCTCAATTTGGAATGCAATTTTTAGTCCTGATGACAAATATATTGCTACTGCTGGTAGAGATGGAACAGCAAGAATTTGGAATCCATCAGGAAGGGAACTTAAGAAGTTAATCGGACATCAAGGGTCTGTCATTAGTCTTAGTTTTGCTCCAAACAAACAACGCCTAGTCACTACTGGAGAAGATGGAATTGTTCAACTTTGGAATCTTGCCGAAAAATCCTTCGGACAACCTTTAGCAAAATGGAGAAATAGCCGAAATTCCGTATTAAATATCAGTTTTAGTCCCGATGAAAAATACCTAGCTACTGCCGGAATTGATGGAAAAGCTAGATTTTGGGATATATCTGGACAATTAATAGCAGAATTTCCTAGTCATCAAAAACGAGTGGAAAGTCTAAGTTTTAGTCCTAATAAAAAAATCATAGCCACAGCAGGCGGAGATGGGAAAGTGCGAATTTGGAATTTGGAATGGCCTCTGACAAATTCTCGGCAATTAGTATCAAGTTGGAAGGGTCACAATGCAGAGGTTTGGAGTGTGACTTTTAGCCCTGATGGAAAGTATTTTGCTTCAGCTGGACAAGATAGTATAGCTAAAGTTTGGGACTTCCAAGGCAAGCAATTAGCTAAATTTAATTGTCATAAAGATGGAATTAATACTATAGTTTTTAGTCGGAATGGAAAGTTGTTAGCGACAACAGGAAATGACTATCAAGTGAGATTATGGAGTTGGGAATCAAAAAGGTTAGTGCGATCGCTAATTCATCCAGATAGAGTTTACAGTGCTAGTTTTAGTTCCGATAATCAAAGTATCGTTACAGGTGGAAAAGATGGGATTGTGCGCCTCTGGAAAATTTCCGCACTACAGCAACCTATTCTGTTTAAAGGTCATCAAGGTTCAGTTAATAGCGTTTCTTTTAGTCCGAATGGGCAATACATAGGTTCAGCCGGAAAAGATGGTACTATTCGACTTTGGGATTTATCAGGACAACAGATAATCAAAATTAGGAGTCATGAAGGCGAAGTTTTAAGTATTAACTTTAGTCCAGATGGTCAACATTTAGTTAGTAGTGGAACTGATACAACCATCCGAGTTTGGAACTTATCTGGTAAAGAATTAAATAAGTTTACTACTGGTCAAGGCGGAGTATTGAATGCTACTTATAGCCCAGATGGTAAGCTGTTGGCTATTGCTGGACAAGACGGAACAACACAGTTATGGTTGCCATCGGGACAGTTAATTGCTAACTTTAAAGGCCATGAAGGTAGGGTTTACAATGTGAGTTTTAGCCCCAACGGAAAGTATTTAGTTACTGTGGGAGAAGATGGTACGGTAAAGCGTTGGCGCGTGGAAGGATTAGACGAGTTGCTGAGGCGTGGTTGCTTATGGTTAAAAGATTATTTTGTTACTCATCCGAACTCACGTCGTATTTGTGCAACAATTCCCTAGTTTTTAGATTTTCTAATTAATACAAAAGAACTAAACTTCAGCTATCAGCAAATAGCTGGAAAACCTTATTTACGTATAATCAAGTAAATTTTTGCTGAAGTTCTATACTTGCCAAATGGGGAAAAGAGTGGTAGTCTCACCAATTGCATAAATTCACACATTCTCTATAATTAATAATATAGGGTGCTAGAAACCAGAAAATTTTCTATTTTTCCGGATCTTTATAGCCTATCTATGAAGAATTATTTATCATCTATATATAACTAAACTTTAATAGGGGAAAACAAATCATAACTTGAGTGATAAATCGGGAACAAATTGCAGCTAGTATTCATCATCTTGTACAAGAAGTAGTGGAGGTAAAAGCAAATGAAGTTAGTTTTAATTCTGTTAGAAGTAATCATTTTAAGCGGATTTGCAATTTCTTACGCTAACTTAAAATGGTTTAATAATGCTAAAAATAACATCGACAATTCTGGGTTCTCTGTTTTAGCTGAAGCCGTTCCAGATAATAATGGTTCTCCTGATAGCAGAGGACGAGGCAGCCAAGGTAACAAATTCCAAGAAGACAAAACTGAAGATGTTAAGTCTTGCTAATGGCAATCTTTGTTCGGTACATTAAAATAAAAAGTACCGTTGTGCCATTGGTAAAACTGTTGCAGGTTCGCAAGTTAATAATTCTCCATCTGCCCTAACTTGATAGGTTTCTGGATCGACTTCGATTTGTGGTAAAGCATCGTTTAATTTCAAATCTCGCTTGGTAATTTGGCGAGTTCCTGATACTGCGATCGCACTTTTTTGCAATTTCAACTGGGCGGGAATTTCTCTTTCTAATGCTGCTTGGGAAACAAAGGTGAATGATGTTGCCGCGATCGCACCCCCAAAACTAGCAAACATCGGGCGAGTATGCACGGGTTGAGGTGTGGGAATGCTGGCGTTAGCATCTCCCATTTGGGCATAAGCGATCGCACCACCTTTAATCACTATCTCTGGTTTTACGCCAAAAAATGCAGGTTTCCAAAGACATAAATCTGCTAATTTTCCTTCTTCTACCGAACCAACAAATTGAGCAATTCCGTGAGTTATTGCCGGATTAATAGTATACTTAGCTACATACCTCTTTACCCTGAAGTTGTCTGCTCTCTCCTGCATTTCTCCTTGTGATGTAGGGGAGAGAATTCCTCTTTGTACTTTCATTTTGTGGGCGGTTTGCCAAGTACGAATTATCACTTCCCCTACTCTTCCCATTGCTTGCGAGTCGGAGGAAATCATACTAAATGCGCCCAAGTCGTGCAAAATGTCTTCAGCTGCGATCGTCTCCCGGCGAATGCGCGACTCTGCAAAGGCGACATCTTCGGGAATGCTGGGCGAAAGGTGATGGCACACCATCAGCATATCTAAGTGTTCTTCCAGAGTGTTCAAAGTGTAAGGTCGAGTCGGGTTGGTGGAAGAAGGTAGCACATTTAACTCGCCGCACACTTTAATAATGTCGGGTGCGTGCCCTCCGCCTGCGCCTTCGGTGTGGTAAGTGTGGATGGCGCGATTTTTGAAGGCGGCGATCGTAGCTTCCACAAATCCGGCTTCGTTGAGAGTGTCAGTATGAATTGCTACCTGTACGTCGAATCGATCGGCAACGCTAAGGCAAGTATCAATTGTTGCTGGTGTGGTTCCCCAATCTTCGTGCAGTTTTAACCCCATCACCCCTGCGAGTACTTGTTCTTCCAAACCTTCAGGCTTGCTGCTGTTGCCTTTGCCCAAAAATCCCAAGTTGACGGGGAAGGCATCAGCAGCTTGCAACATTCGGTAAATATTCCAAGGCCCCGGAGTGCAGGTCGTAGCATTTGTGCCTGTAGCGGGGCCAGTACCACCACCGATCATTGTGGTTACACCTGATGCGATCGCTGTCTCAATCTGTTGCGGACAAATGAAGTGAATGTGCGAATCGATACCACCAGCAGTAAGTATCATGCCTTCCCCAGCTAAAGCTTCAGTTCCGGGGCCAATAATAATATTTACATTGTCTTGAATATAAGGATTTCCAGCTTTACCAATTTTAAAAATTTTGCCATCTTTAATGCCAATATCTGCTTTAATAATCCCCCACCAATCGACGACTAAAGCATTAGTAATTACTAAATCAACGGCACCATCACTGTTAGAAATTGGCGATTGTCCCATGCCATCTCTGATTACTTTGCCGCCGCCAAATTTGACTTCATCGCCGTAGGTTGTCAGGTCTTGTTCTACTTCAATAAATAATTCTGTATCGGCTAAACGGATGCGATCGCCCACCGTTGGCCCATAAGTTTCTGCATAAGCCCGCCGATCCATTCTATAACTCATAATAACTCCTCACAATTGGCTAATTTTAAATTCTTCAAACTTAGTGGAAAAGCCATTTCCATCGGGAGAGGCACACATTAAACCAGCATTTACTGTTACTTTTGGGGTAAGATATGCCAATCGCAGCATTGTGTAATCTTTGCCATCGAAAGAGTATTTTACTTCGATCGCACTGCCACGCCGAATTACTTTAATCCAAATAGAAGCGGGATTTTGTGGTAATGGTACAACTGACCAATCGGAATAATTTCTGGTAACAACAGCACTAATTTGTTGCACACCTTCGACAAATTCAATGCCACATTTTAACCAGTTGGCTTCATCCAACCGCACCATAATTCCCGCTTGGTCATATAGATCCCGATACTCACCGCTAACTTTCACATCAACAACAAAGTTTCCTTGAATTGTTTGATAGAAAAAGTGACCGTTGTCTCGGATAAAACCGTAGTGAGTCTCGCGCCAAAAGTCGGTTTTTGCGCCAGAATTAACATTTATTGTATCACCTTGAACTTGCCAATTTGGTGGTGTGTTGTACCATTCCATAATTAAGTTTTACTAATCAAAGCTTATCAAGTTGATTTTACGGTTATTTTGAATTAACAAACCTAAAATTTTTTGGAAAAAACGCGACTTACCCAAATAAGCATAAAGTAGGAGGTTGCGATCGTTCAAATTTAAAAAAAGTGGGCATTTAGCCCACCCAAAACTTATTATGGAACATAAACAGGAGCCAATTCAACTCCTAATTCTGACCTCCATTCAGCCACAGATTTTTCCCAATTTTCTTCCCACTTTTGCGCCAGAAGAAATGGTTTAGCTTTAGCTCCCATTCTATAACCTACAGCAATCCGATCTAATAACAGATCCAAATGTTCTGGAGAACTTAACAAAGTTCGTAGTAACCCACCAGCTAATAATATAATTGACATGGGTCTACGAGTTTGAGCTAATTCAAATCCTTTTAATCCCAATTCCCCAATCACATCAGTTTTCATGCCTGTAATTATATGCCAAATATCATGGCTTTGGCGAATTCTTAAAAACACATAACTGACATCATCTACTACTGCAATTTTGCGGTAAAAGTTTGGGTCAAAACCTGCTTCTGTGAGATAGGATGCGTATTCATATCCTAAAGATCCTTTGGGTAATTTTAGCAGTGCATTCATATCTGGTTCTGGTGCTAGGTAACGTTCGGCAATAATTGCTGCTACCTCTGGTTTTGATTTGAGAAATTCTACAGATAATGGAGCAGCTTTAATGTTACGTAAACCTTCTTCTACATCGTAAATAGAATCAGTTTGTCCGGGATCTCTTAAAAGAGTAACAACTCCTTTTATCGTTTGTATGTAGTCAATATTGCGGCGTTGTCTATCTTTGAGAAACATAAAAAATCATCCGATTTACTAATTTTATGTTGCTGGTAGACTCCCGTTAATTTTGCCGTTAAAGCCGTAAACTTCTCGACTACCGACAAAGGGTACTAACACTACTTCTTTTTCGTCTCCAGGCTCAAAGCGTACTGCTGTACCCGCAGGAATATCAAGGCGCATTCCCTTAGTTTGTTCTCTGTCAAATTCTAGAAATTCATTTACTTCATAAAAGTGAAAATGTGAACCAACTTGAATGGGTCGATCGCCTCTATTTGCTACCAACATTCTTCGAGTATAACGACCTGCATTTAATTCAATTTCACCCTCTGGTGTGATCATTTCTCCGGGTATCATTTTTCCTCCTCAAAGTCAGTCCGTTGTAAATTATAAATGCAATTTTCACAGTTATTCGGGAAATTTTGGAGTTGGTTTGGGCGATCGCAAATCAATTCTTGTTGGTAGCAACTAAATAATTGGATTGTGTACTGTTACCAATTTTGTGCCATCAGGAAAGGTTGCTTCTACCTGTACTTCATGCACCATTTCTGCTACCCCTTCCATCACATCTTTTTTGCTGAGTATAGTTGTTCCATAGCTCATCAATTCTGCTACAGTACGACCATCTCTAGCACCTTCTAAAATAGCAGCAGTAATGTAGGCTACGGCTTCAGGATAATTTAGTTTTAATCCTCTCTCTTTGCGGCGTTCTGCTAACAGGGCGGCGGTGAAAATTAAAAGTTTATCTTTTTCCTGGGGTGTCAGTTGCATAGTTTCAACTTGGTTGCAATTATTGGATAACACTTTTTAGAATGTATCAGAATCAGCTATTATTCTGAGTTAATTTTCATAAAATTTCCAGACAAGGACTGAACTCTCGATTATGAACTTTATCACCAACATTTTGCACATTCTAACCTCTGGTGCAGCAGCTTATGTAACTTCGCGTAATATGCGCGACAGTCTGACTCGCCCAAGTATGTTAGCAAGTTTGCAACTTTCTGAATCTGGCGCAGTTCCTTTTTTGGAAAAATTAAGTCAAAGGGCGACTGCTGAAGGCGATACTTGGTTAGCGGAAAAGTTGGCGCGTCATGCTGCTGATGAACGTCGTCACGGACAAATTTTTGCCCAAGCTTTGAAACAATTAAACAAGCAAATAATTGATTTTAAAAGCTTGTCTAAAAGCAATAATAACAACCGCAGTCCATTTTTTGCAGCTTACTTCCAAGGTTATTCTAGTGAAAATTTGAAACCGGAAAATATTAAATGGGATGTATTTATGGCAAGTACTTACATCCTAGAATTGGATGCTAGTAAAGATTTCGTGCGAATGGCGAATGCTTTGCCAGAAGATCCCATTAGTAACAATATCAAAAAGGGAATTTTAAGCGTAGCAAAAGATGAAACAGGTCATGCAGCTTATCTTTATGAAGCATTAGAAAGTCGTTTACCTGCTGCGGAAGTTGTGCAGTTAACTGATGAATGGCGATCGCGCAAAGTTAATGCACTTTTTGCCATGATTAATGATTTTTTGCAAAAGGGCGGAAAAATGACTAACTTGGCGCGTGATGGCGTACCTTCAGAATTAGAAAATGAGCTGGTAATTAATTAGTACGTTGTTGCGCTTTAGCGCCAACTGTAGCGCTAAAGCGCAACAACATACTTTACTTAATTTTACTGCCAAACTCTGGGCGGACAACTGGGACGATCGCAAAAATTCACCCGCAACAAATCCCAAACTCGTTTAAACCAATGTCTTACTTCTATACTAGAAGCGCCCCGATATCGACATAATAAACCCTCGTTTATTTGGGTAACTCCGGCTTCTCCTTTACTGGAAAAATCAGGTTGATTTTGCCAAATTTCTCTCGCTTTTTCTACTATTTCCGGCGAGACTTTTTCACCTACCCAAACTAAACTAGCAACTATTGGTTGTCCGGCTAAACCATGAGGACTATTAATCATTTCTTCCCCTGCTGGTAGCCATTGTCGATCGATCCACAAAGGTTTTCCTTGTCGCCAAATTTCAGTGTAACTGCGCCATTCTCCGGTTAAGAATTTCTCACCTCTGGCGCTACGTCCTAAGCGGGTAATTTCCCAACCTAACCAAGTGGCTTTCGGTGCTAATTCTACCCGCAAATCTTGCCGATAATTTGCCCCATTAAAAATAATACTTTCTTGTGGTAGCCATTCTAAATAAGCGCCAGAATCTACTTTAATTTGAATACTTTGTTTTGCTTGGAAGCCGTTACTGCGATAAATTTTACTTGCAGCAGCGGTGGTGATTAAGGCTTTGGCCTTGGGTTGTAATTGAATATCGAAAGTAAGCCGATCGCCTCCCACCATTCCCCCCGCAGTGTGCAAAATTACGCTGTGACAAATATCAGTACCTTCAGGATAAAAAGGTCTTTGTACTTTTAGGGGTGCGATCGCTAAATTGTGAATTAGTTGGGTGGTGTTTTGGCGATCGGCATAAACTAAATTAACTTTTCCCTGCCATCCAGAAGATAAAGAAACCGCTATTTTCTCAGCAGCGTTATTGTCCACTTTATATTAATAAGTATTGGGCAAATTGAAAATAATCTAAATATTATCATATTAATGTTATAATTTAGCTAAGTTTACTCAACATCTACAACAAAATATTGAATATGGTGCAAACAATCCAAGGTCAAAACGTCGATCTGCGCGACTTAATCAACAAATTCGGTCTTCAGTTTGTAGAAGATTTACAATTCTTCCCTGAATGGCAAGAAAATTTACCAGACCTTACTGATTTAGAAAAACAACAATTAGATAAAGTTAAAGCTGGCTATATGAACTTACTTAATTACCCACCCCTCCTAGAAGATGTGGTAAAAATGTCGGTTCTCGACCCAATTTTATTTATTGGAAACTTTTATCTAGCTCCCTTTTATGTTAAGTCAGAACAATCCATTACAATTAGTTCTGAAGATGAAGAAGTAATTATAACTGGTAGGCTAGATGTTTTAGTGCTGAAAGACCAATTTTGGGTGATGGCAATTGAATCGAAAAAATTTAGTTTCTCGATCGAAGCTGGACGCGCCCAAATCCTCGCTTATATGTTAGGTAATCCTCACTCAGAAAAGCCCAGTTTTGGTATGATTACCACAGGTGGCAGTTTCATTTTTCTAAAATTAGTTAAAGGAGAAAGACCACAATACGGTTTATCTAAAACTTTTTCCACTCTTAATCCTGGCAATGAATTATACGATGTTCTCCGAATTTTAAAACGCCTCTGCCAATTAGTCATTAATAATTAATAGCAATTGAATACTTCAAATTCTTAGACAAATTGGCGAATCTCAATTATTAAATTTAAACCTTTGTTTAATAATCTAAATATTAACACACAATACTTTACTTATAACTAAATTAATAGTTACAAATCCTCATAGTTTTTTGTATTCAAAAATACAGTATGTCGGTTATAGTTATCTTTAACTTAAGTGCAGCTAAAAGGCAAAATTAATTAGCCAATCTGCGGGACAGATAGCACCAAAAAAGTTTCACTAATCAGGGGAATACTATGCCTGAAGTTCTCTTCAAAGTAGACTTGAATAAACCATTTACCGAACAAGCATTAGTCGGACATAATCGTTGGCATCCTGATATTCCGGCAATAGTTTCTGTTAATCCGGGGGCTGTATTTCGCATTGAATGTAAAGATTGGACAGATGGACAAATTGGCAATAATGACAACCCCAACGATGTCAAAGATGTTGATTTAACGGTAGTTCATGTATTAAGTGGCCCAATTCATGTCAACGGTGCCCAACCCGGAGATATTCTGATTGTTGACATTTTAGATGTGGGAACTTTATCAGAATATGAATGGGGATTTACGGGAATTTTTGCCAAAGAAAATGGCGGAGGTTTCCTGACAGAACATTTTCCAATTGCTCAAAAAGCGATTTGGGATATTCAAGGAATTTACACGAAATCTCGTCACATTCCTGATGTCAGATTTGCCGGAATTCCTCACCCTGGATTAATAGGTTGTGCGCCTTCTCATGACTTACTTGCTACTTGGAATAAACGGGAAGCAGACTTAGTAGCAACTAACCCAAATAGAGTCCCACCTTTAGCCGCATTACCTAACCCTCAAAACGCAATTCTTGGCTCATTAAAAGGTGCAGAATATGACAGAATTGCCCAAGAAGCAGCCAGAACTGTGCCACCTCGCGAACATGGGGGAAATTGTGATATTAAAAACTTGTCCAAAGGTTCGAGAATTTATTTCCCAGTTTATGTAGACGGCGCGAAACTTTCAATGGGAGATATTCACTTTTCCCAAGGTGATGGGGAAATCTCTTTTTGTGGTGCGATCGAAATGGCTGGTTACATTGATTTGCACGTTGATATTATTAAAGGTGGCGTGGCAAAATATGGATTAACGAATCCAATTTTTAAACCGGGACCTGTGGAACCTCGTTATTCTGAATATCTGGTATTTGAAGGGATTTCTGTTGATGAATTTACCGGACAACAATATTATTTAGATGCTCATGTTGCTTATCGGCGTGCTTGTTTGAATGCGATCGAATATTTCAAAAAATTCGGTTATACCGGAGAGCAAATTTACCTGCTTTTAGGTTCCGCACCAGTAGAAGGGCGAATTAGTGGCATTGTAGACATTCCTAATGCTTGTTGTACCCTCGCAGTTCCCACCGCAATTTTTGAAAAGAATGTTTTACCAACATAGAGTATGAGATTTTGCACCAAGAGGCGGAGCCTCTATTTTTCGTTCCCAGGTTGAACCTGGGAACGAGATTTGGGAGGTTCTACCTCCAAGCTCTGCAAGAGCGGAGTATTCTTTGACAATCCTCGATCGAAAATCTAAAATCCAAAATCAACTATGCCTCTTTACGAATTTGATTGCCAAAAATGTGGAACTTTTGAAAAATTCCGCAGTATGAGCGAAACTAACAAGCCAATGTTTTGCCCAACTTGCCAAGCGGAAGCTAAACGAGTTTATTCCGTAGCTGGCTTAATTATGACACCTCAATCTTTAAGAACTCGCATCGATCAAAGTGCAGAACCTCGCTTAGTTAATCGTTCAGAAATTAAGCATTCTCACACACATAAACACCATCATCATGAGCCTAGCAGACCTTGGATGATTGGTCATTAAATTTACCAATAATGGCTTTGAAATCAGGTAATTTAGAGATAAGTTCTATTTCTAAATTACCTGAGTTTCTTATGTGACTGGATAGCCAGCAGATGCGATCGCTTCCCGAATTTCAGTCTCCGGTTTTTCCGTTTCTACATTCACTAACTTAGTTTTAGGATCGGCTTGTACCACAGCATTAGGATCGATCGTTTTAATCGCTTTGGTAATAGTATCGCTACAAGCAGAACAAGCCATACTCGGCACTTTTAATTCCATGTTCGATCTTTACTCCTGTTTGAGATCTTTTGTTACTAACTATTTTACTAAATCGCAGAATTTAGGATTAACGCAACTAGTTATCAAGATTACCGATTAGATCCCCCCTAACCCCCCTTACCAAGGGGGGAACTGATTTCAAAGTCCCCCTTTTTAAGGGAAAAACTGATTTCAAAGTCCCCCTTTTTAAGGGGGATTTAGGGGGATCTAAAATTTACAGCCAACGTCCACCAAAACTACCCATTCTTGGGTTCATCATTCCCATACCACCAGCATTAAACCAACTTCTTAGCCAAGCTTGCATCTGATGAATTTCTTGACGTTGGCTAATACTAATTTGTTGGGCTAATTTACTCACTTCAATATGTTTCGCTAAATTATTTCCTAATAGCTGATGAGACATCATGACTGCGCCTTTATGGTGCATTCGCATATCTTCCAAAAATGCTAAATCCAAATCATCACCTTTGAGATTAGTTAAATCTCGCATCATTGGATGATATGTTACTTTGGTATTTTGATTCGGATACCATTGTTTTAAAAATTGTCGCATCTGCTGAATTTCTGCACTTTGAACGCGGATAATATCATCAGCAAATTTTTTCATTTCTGGGCGATTCGTTCCCGCTTTTAATAGTTTAGCAGTGGCGATCGCTTCTTGATGATGGGGAATCATTTGGGTGAGAAAATCAGCCTCATTTTCCACTCTCATCGAGTGCATCATTCCCATTCCCATACCGCCCATCATTCCGGGACAACCTGTTACTGAAGAATTTGTTTGTTGATTTGCTGAAAGTGAATCAGCCTTTGTTACCTGGGTAGTGGCTAAGGTTGCTGTACCAATACTTGCAAAAGCAAGAGCAATTAACAATCTGTTTGGCATTAACATATCTTTTAACCTCCCAAAGCTATTGTTTCAGCTTTTAGGAATTCATCATTTTTATGATAAAGTCTCCTCATGAGCGGAGAGTCAAGAGAAAAAAGCCAAAATTAATTTTTTTTTAGTTTTTTTCCTGGTTCAGTACCTTACTGCCATTCTCTAAGTACGTTGTTGCGCTTTAGCGCTCTAGATAATAGCGCTAAAGCGCAACAACGTACAATGTTAGTCAATTTCAGGCATGATAAATAAGCACTTCCCAAATTTCTGTTAGGGTAATTCACTAAAATTATGGATCTGCAACAAACTGCACAATTATTTGTCAATGGAATTGCTGTAGGTAGCGTCATTGCTTTAGCAGCAGTTGGGTTAACGTTAACTTACGGAATTTTGCGCCTTTCCAATTTTGCTCATGGCGATTTTATGACGCTGGGAGCTTATTTTACTTGGTTAGCGAATACAACTGCCAACATAAATATTTGGTTGTCGATGATGTTAGGGGCGATCGGTACAGTTGCGGCAATGTTATTGTCAGAAAAAATAATTTGGTCGCCAATGCGCGATCGCCGTGCCACTTCCACAACCCTAATTATTATCTCGATCGGATTGGCGTTATTTCTTCGCAACGGCATCATTTTTATTTGGGGCGGTAGCAACCAATCTTATGCTTTGCCTGTAGTTCCAGCAATTGAAGTTTTTGGCATCAGAATAGCTTTTTATCGTATCTTAGTAGTAATTTTGGCAATTTTAGCAATTGTGGCATTACATTTGCTCCTGCAAAATACCAAAATTGGCAAAGCAATGCGGGCAGTTGCCGATAATGTTGACTTAGCCCGTGTCACAGGGATTAATGTAGACCGAGTAGTGATTTGGACTTGGGTAATTGCGGGAAGTTTAACCGCTTTGGGCGGGGGAATGTATGGTTTAATTACCGCAGTGCGTCCGAATATGGGCTGGTTTTTGATTTTGCCGATGTTTGCTTCGGTAATTTTGGGCGGTATTGGCAACCCTTATGGCGCGATCGCAGGTGCCCTAGTCATCGGTTTAGCTCAAGAACTCAGCGTACCCTTCTTGGGTAGCGAGTACAAATTAGGCGTAGCACTCTTGATGATGATCGTCGTGCTACTCATTCGTCCCCAAGGTTTATTTAAAGGCACAGTTTAAATAAGGAGTCAGAACTCAAAAGTCAGAATTACAGAATAATTATCCCGTCTCCTGTATCCTGACTCCTTATCGATCTACCCAAAAATTCTTAATTACTCAAGAATATGGAAATAATAAGCAGCCACAATGAAGTTGACTGCTAACAGCAACAGTGCCCAACCTAGACGGAAAGTATATGGTGGTTTGCCAGTTTTGGTTACAGCACCACTTGATTGATTGGCTTGAGCAGCCATAAGTTTTAGCTCCTTTAGATGAGACTTTTCTAAAGAAATACCAAAGAAACTCGCTTTTTGGTACAAATCGACAAAAATCTTTTAGTCTCTTAACAAAGGGGACTGGGAGGTGGGGAGGTAGGGGGAGTTTTGAGTTTTGAGTTTTGAGTTAACTTCCCCATCTCCCCATCTCCCCATCCCCCCATCTCCCCATCTCCCCACCTCCCCATCTCCCCATCCCCCCATCTCCCCATCTCCCCATCCCCCCATCTCCCCATCTCCTGCATGGTAGGAACTCCGCACCAAGGGGCCGGAACGGACGTGGGAAAAGCCGAGTTCTTGGGCGATCGCACCGAGTCGATCGAATTCTTCGGGTGTCCAGTATTTCTGCACTGGCAGGTGTTCTAAGGAGGGGCGGAGATATTGACCGAGAGTGAGGCGATCGCAACCTACTGCCCTCAAATCTGCCATTGCTTCCATAACTTCTGCTTCGGTTTCTCCATGTCCCAACATCAAACCTGATTTTGTCGGGATGCTTGGGTCAAGATTTTTGACAATTCTGAGAACGTCTAGACTGCGATCGTATTTTGCCCCCCGTCGCACCGGGTTTTGCAACCGCCGCACTGTTTCAATATTGTGGTTATAACAAGCGGGTTTTGCCTTAACTACAGTGGCAATTCTTTGATCTTGCTTTTGTGCGGGCGAAATTTCTGAATCCCCTTGTCCTCCCCAAAAATCAGGGGTTAATACTTCAATTTGGGTTGCTGGGTTGAGTTGGCGAATTGCTTCCATTGTGGCGACAAACCAACCCGCACCACCATCGGGCAAATCATCTCTGGCAACTGAAGTCAGCACCACATAACGCAACCCCAACAACTGCACGGACTCGGCAACTTTTTGCGGTTCTTGGGGGTCAAGGGGCATGGGTGCGTGTCCTTTGTCCACCTGGCAGAAAGCACAAGTCCTTGTACAAGTCGGTCCCATCAATAAAAAAGTTGCGGTTTTTTGGGAATAGCACTCGCCTCGGTTTGGACAACGCCCTTCTTCACAAATAGTATGAATCTGTCTTTGTTTAATGATTCGTTGTACTGTAGAAATTTCACTAGCTTTACCGATGCCTCGCTGTCTTAACCAAGGAGGCATTGCTGCAATTTCCGATCGCATTTGCGAATTGACAAAACTAGATACAATTGTTGGGTTAGCTTCAGAAGCCATGATAGTAGAGAATTATGATGTTAATAGAGGTTAACAAAACTCTTAATAAATAGCATGACGTACATTGTAGAGCTTTGGCTAAACTAGCATTATGATTAAGAGGCAACTTCAGTCAAGCGTAATATAGTCCCTATTAGAGGAATTGGTCGTGCCAAACAAAATCTTAGTTATTGATGACAGCGGAGTGATCCGTAAAACGGTAAAAGATATGTTACCTGCGGGTAAGTTTGAGATTGTAGAAGCCAAAGATGGTGTAGAAGGACTCAATCTTGCCAAAAAGGAACGCCCCAATTGGATTATGTTAGATTTCATCTTACCAAAAATGAGTGGTTGGGATGTTTATCAAGAGTTGGAAAAACAACCAGAACTCCGCAAGATTCCCTTAGTAGTAATGTCAGGGCGTAAGGAAGAAGTAACATCAAAAATTCCCGATGCTTCTTTTAAATTTATCGAGTTTCTTGTTAAGCCCTTTGATCAAAAACAATTAATGGCGGCTTTAAAAAGTTCTATGGAGAAAGTAAAGCTCAGACCAGCCCCTCCCCCTGGCAAAGAACCTGCACCCCCCGCCCCCCCTAAAGATGAAGACGGTGCAGCAAGTGCAGGAGAAATTCAAGCTTTGAAACAGCAAATTGCTAAGTTAAATGCTGAGGTAGAAGCTTTGAAGAAACAACAGGCTCAAATTATGACTTTTATTAAGCAGAAATTAAAATAGTAGCCTTTGTTAAATAAGTATTTTCTTAAGTCTAGTAGTCATGGGACGCTGCTAGGCTTATTTTTATGGCAGAAGGTTCCCAGGAAAGAAAGGCAACACTAATAAAGGTTAATTACATTTTAGTGAATGCTTTATTAATTTAATTATTTTCTCAATTTTTGCGATCGCCAAACCAGAGAACTTACCTAAAGATAGTTATATAATTAAATTAGTTTATCAGACTAACACCTGAGTAGTTTTTTCCCGGGTTGTGTAGCTTTTCTATACTCTATTTTCCGTAAATTATACTGCTTAAACTCAGCAGTATTGATAGTAATTTGTGCATTTAAATGGAGGCAAGAGAATGACATTAAATTTAAATAGTCCAGACGCAAATTTTGATGATTCTGGTTTTCTTGACTCTGAAGTTAGTTCCGATCCGGCAAATCCCGATTATGATGCTAACTTAGCAGGAATTGAACAAGATATTAATCATTTTTCAGATATTATTACCGCAGTTCCGCTTCATTCTGAACTAGAAAATGATGATAAAGCAGCTGAACGTCAAAAAAGAATTATGAGTCGCATTCCCCAATAATTAGCTAGAACAGATCCCCGGCTATTATGTAGGGACAATTCATGAATTGTCCCTACATTGTTATGATTATTCCTATTAACTATCATTTTGCGCTAAGTAGCCTTTCAATTTTTCCAAAAGCTTAGAATTTTGCAGGGTTACTCCCACTTGATTATTGAAAATTTGCATATATTTTTCATCACTTTCATCAAAACTAGTTTGAAATTGATTTGGTACTTCTAGATCGTAAGCTAGGGAAAAGTCGGAAAAATCTCCGGGTTTTCTTTTGTTAATTAATTGGGTGACAGCAATCAAATCACCATCGGGATTAAATACTGGCATACATAGTAAACTGCAAGTGCGATAACCTGTTTGGCGATCGGTTTTTCTAGCGGTTTCTGAATCTGGGTGATCGTACAAATCAAAGGGAATATTTAATAGTTTTTTGGTTTCGGCAACTTTACCTGCATAACCTTGTCCAACTTTAATTTTAATTTCTTTAAATGAACCATCATCAAAGAGAATTTCTGTCCATAATTCTCGTTCATCATTATCTAATAACCAGAGAGTACTGCGATCGGCATTTGTAAGTTTTTTCGCTTCTTCCATTACCCTTTGCAGAATTTCTTTAATCTCCATGCTACCGTTACTAACAGTGCGTGTAGCAGCAATTAAAGCCGCAGCTACTCTTTGTCCCCGCGCTGTTTTATGATAGGAACGAAAACTTTCTAAAACTATTTTAATTTCTTGAGCATCCTTAAGTAAACGTTGCTCATCAACAACAGTAAAACCTTGTCGATCGATCTTTTCTGCTAAAGGTTTACTCTTAGAAATTCCCGGTTTTAATTTGTTAAGTAATTGCACTACTGCTACTAAATTTCCCTGCTCATTTAATAGCGGCGAAGTTAACATTGTATAAGTACGATAATTATTTTTTTTGTCTTGTTCTTTAGCTGTAATTGAGCGAGGATCGTCATAAAAATCGTAGGGAATATTAATGATTTGTTTGGTAGCGGCTACTTCACCAATAATACCTTTATTTGTGGGAATACGAATTTCCAGAAAATCATTATTATCTGATTCAGCAACGATCGACCAGAATTCGTTCTTCTCTTCATCTAATAAGAAAATGCTGGTGCGATCGGCATTTAACGATCTTCCCATTTTTAAGGTAATTCTGCGTAAAATTGAATCGATAATTTCATCGCAACCTTGAATATCCATAACGCTAGTGAGTACCGCTAAAGCTTGCGTCACTACGTTATTTGGTTGATTTTTTAATTCCTGTTTTAACGCTTCAAATTTCTTGGCATTATGCAGCGCTACACCAGCTTGCTCGTTAAATGTTTTCATCGATTTTTGATCTTGAACATCGAAACTGGACTGAAAACATTCTGGTGCATTAGGCCAATCATTTGGGTTATATTTAGGAAAATTACCCAGTCTTTTTTTATTAATTAATTGGGTAACGCCAAGTAATTCTCCATCTGGACTAAAAACTGGCATACAAAGTAAACTACAAGTGCGATATCCCGTTTTTTGATCGGTATTTTTAGCAGTGACAGAATCGGGGTGTTTGTAAAGATCGAAAGGAATATTTAAAGGTTCTGCTGTTTGAGCAACTTTACCAGCAAAACCTTGTCCAACCTGCACTCTAATCTCTTTAATTTCGCCATTTTCAAAGGGAATTTTTGTCCAAAGTTCATTTTTTTCATGATCTAAAAGCCAGAGAGTACTGCGATCGGCATTCATCAATTTTTTTGCCTCTTCCATAACTCTGGTTAAGGTAGCTTCTGAATCAAGACTACTTTGAGAAAGAGATACTGTTGCTTCTGTTAAAGCTTTTAAGGATTGGACTTTTTGCGTTTGTTTATAAAATAATTGGCATTTTTGCAGAATTTGGCGAATTTTCGGTGCATATTCAGCAAATTGTTTTTCATCTATCTCACTAAAACCTTGGCGATCGATTCTTTCTGATAATAAGGCACGGGGATTATAATGAGGTTTAAGCTTATTAATTAACTGTACAACAGTAACTACATCTCTTTGTTCGTTAAACAATGGTAAAACTAACCAATTGTATATGGGATAGTAAGTTTTTCCTTGATTTACATCTGGCGATAAATTAGCATTTTCATCGCCAAATTTAAATGGTTGATTAATAAATTTTTTAAAGTTAGTAACTAAAGTTTTGGTTTGTTGCTCGACATTAATTTCTAATTCGGGTTGCTGACCATACTTATCTGTTGCCGTAATCGACCAAAGTTCTTGGTTTTCTTCATCAATAAAGAAGATTCTTGTACGTTCAGCATTCATTAATTCAGCTAATTTTTTGGTAATTGAACCAAGTATTTCTTTCAAAATAAATTCAAAAGCTTTCCCTTCCATTGCATCTAACATGGAGAGTAATTTTTGCTCTTGAGCTTCAATAACTTGGAGAAAATCTGCTTGTAATTCAGCTAAAGCTTTACCGACCCAAATGTGATGAAATATTTCTGAGTAGATGCGGTTACAAACTTTTAATTTACCCTGTTGTTTAACTACTAAACCGGAAAGACGTAATTCTATTTGCTCGGTGCTTTCATCAGCGATAATTTCTTCTTCCCGCAAAAGTTTTTGATAAATGTTGAGTAGCGATCGCGACTTTTTACTAATTGTTAATAACCGATCTCTAATCGTTCTTAAATGTGGTGGTTCATCTACAGCTTCCCAATTTTCAATTAAACGCGACCGCACCAATTTTTTCACAAACTCTTCTTCATTACCTACGGGAATTTCACCTTCCCAAGTATAAATTAGATTACATAGTTTTTGCGTCAAAAATGGTTGTCCACCCGTCCAATCTAACACAGCTTTTAATATAGCTTGAGGTTGACGCACTTTATTAGCTAAACCTTCAGCTAAAGATCCGGTTTCCTCTAGTCGAAATCCGTTTAATTCGATCGCACGTCCAATATTAAAAGGTGTAGTTTTTTTATCTTGAATTAAATCCGAGGGAGTAGCTACTCCTAATAAAGCAAAAGTAATTCGGTTATCTGGTTCATTACAAGAACGAATATAAGCAAAAAAATTGTCAGTGGGAAAATTGAGGCTAAGAACGCTATCAATTTCGTCAATAAAAATAACGATCTTTTGCGTAACTGATTCTAAAAGTACTTGTTCTATAAATTCGCTTAATCGATGTACAGGTGTGAGAAAAGCGCGATCGCGCAACCAACTTTGTAAATTAATCTTTTCTGTTAATTGAAAGCTAGTTAATAGCCGTCTCATAATTCCCGCATACCATTGATCCGGCGTAATATCCTGGCTACCAATTTTATTTAAATCAATAGCTGCACAAGCGAAACCTTTAAGTTGTAATTTGTGCATCGTTCGCACTCTCAAGCTAGTTTTTCCCATCTGTCGAGAATTTAAAACATAACAAAACTCGCCAGCTGTTAAACCTTCATAAAGTTCTCGATCGGCTTGTCGCACAACATAGCTTGGTGCATCTAAAGGTAAATGTCCGCCAACTTTGTAAGTGTAGGTTGAGTTTTGTGTTGTAATCATTCTTAGTTATGATTCAGTAGAAAACACCAGAGAGTTAATGAAACTTTTATTGTTTATTGATTCGCTAACTTAATTAGCATTTTTTCAAAAATTTTTATTACTTGCTCATCTCCGTTATCTCTGATAAAAATGCTGTAACTTGGATGAGAATTAATTTCAATCAACCAATAATTGTTGTTACTATCTATTACTATATCCAAACCCCCATAATCTAGGTCTATTGTGGTAAAAATTGGTCTAACAAAGTTATCAATCTCTGCTAATATTTCTAAGTCATTAATATATTTTGCTTCAGCACCTTGCCAATGTAAAGGGCTAAGATTACCAATAAATTTGGCTTTTTTTACGTTTTTTTCATAAAGTAAAACTAACTCTTTATACAAATAAATGGCTCTATATTCTGACTTGCTTAAAATATATTGTTGAGCCAAAGCGATGTCATCATAACCTTTGGTTTTTAAATCAAAAATTACTTTTAAAGCCGTTTCTATTTCCTCATCTGTATGACATAAAAATACGTTATGTCCCCTTGAACCAGAATTTCTTTTAACAATGACAGGCAAAGCAAAGTTAGTTTTTATTTCTGTCATCATTTCTGTAATACTGGAACATTTCAAGTAACTTTTATATTGCTCATTACAGTGAGGAGAAAGAAAACCAATTGTTTGAGGAATTTTAATTTTCTCCTTTAAAAGGTAGTAAGTGTATTCTTTATCTTGTAAAATTTTAGAGACAGCTTCATCAATTAAAGGAGTACGACTATTACAGAAGTAATAATCTTTATGCAGTTTAACTTTTATTAAGTTACCATTTGGAGTAATAATTTCATATTTAATGTTAAGGTTTTCGCAAGCTAGGAGTAAAATTCTCAAGTTATTGAACATAAAGACCTGGATTAAATTGAGTTAGTGTTTGCCAGAAACAAGTTGCTAAATACTGTTCTAGTATTAGCAATTATAAGCGATCGCGAAAATAAAATTTGTACAAATTAAATCGCGGAATTACTTGATTTCCCTGAAATTTTACCAATCCCATACTATGCAATTTAAATGCTGGCACAGATTCCAATTCTATAGGTGTGTCCGCCGTCACTACTTGAGCAAAAGCATCTGCTAATTCTGGATGTTGTTGCAAACTCCATAAATGTCTCCGCAAATGATCGTTATAAAGACCCGCCTCTGTAGGTGCAGTTTCTAACAGCTTTTCTAAGGTAATTTCTTTTTGAGCAATGCGATAAAGTGCTAATCTAATTAAGTAAGGATGTCCTCCAACTAAAGCCATTAATTGTTCAATTTTATTGGTTTGCCAATTCAACTGATGGCGATCGATTAAAACCTGCACTTGCTCAAAATTAAACTCCGGTAATTCAATAGGTAACCCCACATTAAACGGCGATTGATTAACATTTAAAGGTATATAAACTTCAGTGGAATGTACTACTACTAAACGTAATTTTCCCCAAAGATTACTATCACCACTGCCATATCCCGCTTCCTCAAACCAAGCACGTAATAATCCAAAAAAATCATCAGCGATTTTTGGATATTGGAAAATGCGATCGACTTCATCCAAACCTAAAACTAAAGCATTATTTGCCGATGGTAACAGATATTCCTCAAAATAAATCGTACAATTGTCCTTACTACCATAAGTGTCACTCCAAAACTTATCTAATTGAGAAGCTAGACCTAATTTGCGGGAAATTATTGCACAAAACCATCTTAAAAGTTGATTTAAATCGGTGAAAATTTCCGTATCTGCTAACTGAAAACTCAAAGGAACTGTGCGATAAGTTAATTTTTCCTCTGCATAGTATAAAAGCCTTGCCATTAAAGATGTTTTGCCCATTTGTCTAGGTGCTTTAATCCGAATTAAAGCCCCAGGTTGAGCAATAGCTGAATAACACTGACTTTCACAAGGGACTCTTTCTACATAAAACGTTGAAGCTAGGCGCACTTGTCCGCTGGGTATTTCTGGTTCTGCTACTGGCAAAGGAAATTCTGGCGTAACCCTGTGCGTAGATGGAGGTGTAGAGTTCTCCCATTGCAGTGCTTTTCCTGATAATAAACTACTAATTTCTTCCAGCAAACCAGGCGTATCATTAGGAGAATTCCATTCTCGTTGTCTAACTTCGGCTAGATAACCACGTAAATCATGATTTAAAATAGTATTAGCTGGACAATTTACCCGAATAGTTAATAATATTAGCTGACGATCGCGCAACTCCCGCACCCGCCGTAAAATTTCGATCGCCATTTCACTCACCGCTGATTCAGGTGATAAAAGCAGCAAAAAATAATCAGATTGTTGCAATTTCTGATTTATATCAGCAAACCAATCTGCCTCTGCTTGATACGAATGAGAATTTCCCCCTAACCCATTGTTAAAACTGAGAGGAAACTTGTATGATTGTCCGCCTAATTTTGCGATCGATCTTTCCAACTCCGTAGCCAAATTAGCATCCGGTTGCTGATGATGATAACTAATAAAAAAAGTCTTGGAAGCACCTATCTTTGGCGAAAATTCCTTCTTTATACTTAATTCAGTCGATTCTGGTTGAAAATTTTTAGCTTTATATGCCCGGATTATTGCCCCTTGTAAAGTTTTTTTCTTTACCTCTTCACCTAATACTTGAGTTAACTTTCTCCACAGCCTATAAGCAACATCCTTTTCCACATATTCAGGATTTTCAGGATGAATCTTTTCATAAGTCAGTCCCGACCAAGAACCAATAAATACCTTTCTTTCTAAATCACTCAGATACTTTCCCGCATCATCATAGACTAACTTATCCACAAATTCCAAAGCTTGCTCAACTTCCATATAACCAACTTAGTTCCTATTGCTGCTACCTAATTAAAATTTGATAATTCAAGTTCACCCTGAGCAATCACGATCAGTATAACAAAAAATTAGAATTATTGTCCATAAATATTAAAATTACTGAGTTTTACAGAGTTTTCCTGAATAATTCTGAACCAAGTAATTTAAATGTCCCGACTTTTCCTGAACATCAAATATTAAATATATTCTAAAATTAATTATATAGGGACTTTTCTGGTTCGCTATTTATTAAAATATTGCTATAACTACTATTAAAGCCTACTAACGATTATTTTAAACTTTAAGACGAAACATAATAACGAGACAATCTATCAAAATAGTAATAAAGCCACTCAATACTTACCAAATAACCAATTAAAAATACTTCAAGGAGGAACAATGTACAATCCCACAAAATATACGATCGATGGTTTCGTAGAAAGCCTACAAGCTGGCTATCGTCGCAATTATGGCGGTTTGAAACCTGACTATGCCGACATTATCGGCTGGGCGGCTAACATGGCACTAGAAAATATTGCCAACAGCGACGCTTTATACCACAACGTTGAACATACAATTTATGTCACCTTAGTAGGGCAAGAAATTCTTTGGGGTAAACACATTCGTGAAGGTGGAGTAACTTGCGAAGACTGGTTGCACTGCATTATTTCTCTTCTCTGTCATGATATCGGATTTGTGAAAGGAGTGTGCCGAATTGACAAACCTTTGGAAAGACAATATGCCACAGGGATAAATGATTTGATGATTACGCTACCTTTTGGTTGCACTGATGCGAGTCTAAATGACTATCACGTAGACCGAGGTAAATTATTTATTCAAGAACGTTTTGGCGGTCATAGAATTATTGATGCTAACGTCATCAAGAAGAATATAGAACTAACTCGTTTTCCCGTACCCAATGATGAAGACCACCAGGACACAAAGGAATATCCTGGCTTAGTTCGTGCTGGAGATTTAACCCACATTCCGCACCCTCAACTGTCACAAGGGGGATGAAGGGAGGAATGGCTTTGTGGAAACACAATGAAAGTCAAGCTAATAACCGAAAAAATGGAATCAGGGAGTAATAACATCAAGAATGAGCCGAAAAAGGAGTAATTGTTGAGCATAAATTCAGCAATGAATGCAGCAGAATATCACCGCCAATATCCTAAACAAAAGCTGTGGCTCATCAATGAATTGGAGGTAAATTAGTCAATTAATTAATCACGAGTAGAATCCTAGTTAAATTAATAAGTAATAAGAACGACATGGTTGAGGGAAAAAACTCAAAATATGAAGTCGCTCGTCAGTTAAATTAGAGATGTATTTAAGACCTCTCTGAGAGCAACAATGAATAGATTGAAAGCATTGAAAAATCCATCGTAAAGTCGGGCGATTTGTCGGCTTACCTAACTGATTATTTACAGTAGAATTAGTCTGTTTCAAGCTTTGTCGAAGTAATCTTTGCCCCAAAGTATAGACCAACAAACATAATCCCATGACCAAAGCTAAAGCCTCAATCCGTTCAGGAGATTTGAGAAATACACTGTCAGTAAAAAACAATGGGTCTTTCAGAAAACCAAAACCCCTTTCTGCAGACTGTTGTTCCTTATATTTAATAATCATTTCGTCAGGACTTAGCTGACTAACATCCATGACATTAGTCGCCAGAATAAATCTGCCGCAAGCTAGAGTTTCTTGGTGGACTACACTACTATTTAGTTCTAGTTGTGCTGTGACTTTAAATTTCGGGGTTAGACTGTTAGTATCATCACTAGAATTAGTTCTGACTTTGGTAGTAAATGGAACAACTTTAATGACGGTTAAGCTGTAATATTTTAATTGTTTATCTAACCGTTTAGCTGCCGATATTGCATCAGCTTCACAAGCAAATAGAATAGTTGATAAATCTCGCAACTTTCGCTCAGATTCTTGTTTATTTTTGACTATATTTTTGGTTAACTTCCTTTGGTCAGATTCCCGACGAGAATCGCTTTCTACCACTAACCATCTTTGCGCTACTCCGCCATAATTACTGTGATGTTCTGACCAAGTATAACCCACCAAACAACTCGGAGTAAAATCTGTTAGTTTTAGTTGAGATACTAACTGCTGCGCTTGTTTCAAGCTTTTTGGTACTCGGCTTAACCATTTAATATTGGTCAGCATTTCTAAATTAGGTGCGGTATATAATGCACTATCAGCTACCATTAAAGTATCCAGATTGAATTGCTGTTTAAACTCTTGCATAATTTGAGCAAATACAGCTGAATCTGATTCATTACCGTCCCCGACTCGGAAAAATAATGGGACATCGCCATCCCCACTACAAATTAGGTCTACCATAAATTGTTTTAAGTCAGGACGATGGTCACGCGAGTAGCCGTAAGTAATTTTTATTGGTACAGGTGTGGTTTCCTGATTGGTATTTGATTTGTCAGAGTTATCTGGGTCTATTTCTGCTGAAGAAACATGGCATACTGGCGATAATAATTTATATTCTCCATGCAGATGAAATGAAGAGGAATCTAAATGTCCTGTTTCCAGGTTTACCTGAAACTTTTTGGCAGCAGCTAAGGCAATTATGGCGAAAATTAGACTGGTTCCAGCGACGTATAATTTATCTAAAACTCTTCCTAATCGGTAATCATTAAGATGTTCTGGTCTTACTCCTTCGCCGATTAAATGTTCAGTTGCTTTTCCTGAAAAAAACTTAGAAAATAAATATAATGGTGCTGATACTAATCCCAGTCCATTGAGCAACATCGCCTTTACTACTTGACCTGGACTGACTATTTCTCCTGGTTGTTCTCCCACTATTTCGTTGATTTTCTCTACTATTCCTATTTCATCAATTAACCCGGCTACTAGCCCTAGATGGTCGAGGTCTTCTATGGTCGTCTCTATCTCTAATGGATTATTCATCTGCTTCTTTGAAAAAGAAAACTGCTTTATTTTTACCATGCTGGTTAATTATTTTTAACCCCAGAAAGGGAGGCTAAAAATAGTAAATTTTTCCATCGGCGATGGAACCATCGCCATCTCACTCTACGGGACTAAATGACAGAAATCTTTAAGCATTTTTACTCAGAGTATTAGTGCCAACTTACTTCTTCTGGCTTTGGGACTCCGTGTGACAGTTTTGGGTGCGGAATGTGGGTTTAATAGGTCAATTAAGCGACCCCCGCTATTTACAAAAAATCAGCGCTTTGTTTTATGAATTTGAAGAAACAGGAACAAATAAAACTTTAGGTTACAAAAACCCTAACGACTTACGCAAAAACTATCCTAAATTTTATTGGGGAGTAGTTTACCCATATATTGAACCAGCTTTGGAATTTCTGGACGTAACTTTGGAAGGTAAACAAATTCTGGCGAATTTACATTCCAATGTATTTCGTATGGAACATTCTAAACAAAAAGAAGTTTAGCAAGTAATGGAATTTGGAGATTTTAAAAAATCCCCATAATTCCTCATGTTAATATTTCTAATCTATTTCTCTTCTGCCCTCCAAAGCCCGGGCTAATGTTACTTCATCTGCATATTCTAAATCTCCACCTACTGGTAAACCAAAAGCGATTCGCGTTACTTTGGTGAAAGGTTTTAATAATTGACCCACATAAAGAGTTGTTGTTTCACCTTCTACGCTAGGAGTAATTGCTAAAATTACTTCTTTCGGCTTTTGTTGACTCACTCTTCTCACTAATGGGGAAACATTTAATTGTTCTGGGCCAATGCCATCCATTGGGGAAATTACACCGCCTAAAACGTGATATTTGCCGCTAAATTCTCGCGTTTTTTCTAAAGCAATCACATCGCGAGAGTCGGCGACTACACAAATAGTATGGTTATCGCGGTTTGGGTTGCGGCAAATTTCGCAAGTTGGTTCGGCTGATAAGTGAAAACAAACGGAACATAAACCTACTTGCTGTTTAGCTTCGATTAAAGCTTGGGCAAGTGCTTGTACTTCGTCTTCGGAACGTTTCAAAATATGTAATGCAAGGCGTTGTGCTGTTTTGGGGCCAACTCCTGGTAAACGTTGTAATTGTTCGATTAAACGAGCTAAGGGGCGTGTGTATACCATTTCCAGTTCTGAATGCTGAGTACTGAATCAGGACTTTCGACTCAGCATTCAAATGCTAACAACTTTAGAAGTCGAAGTAGATGTAAGGTAAACCTTGTTTGGGGGCTAACATCCAAACTGCGTACAAACTCAGGGGTACTAACATGATTTTCAGAGGCCAGTTTAGTTGTAGCTTTAAGCCGCGATGTAGGGCAAATATTAATGCCATGATGCCGACTATTGCCCAAAGTAATAAAGCGATTTCTTCTCTTTGAAGTCCGATCGCTTCTAAGTATACCTTTTGAGCAAACTGAACGTCAGCTTTGTGTCCCCACAAATGAGTAAATACCCAACTAGCATCTTGTAAATTAGGTAAGCGAAAAAAGATCCAAGAAGTAAATACCATTAATTGAGTAATTGCCCAAGCTACCACTATTCCGGGAATTGTTTGCCACCATTTTTTCAGGATAGCAATATTATCAGATAGAGTTTCTGTTAAGCGATGAACTACTAAAGCCATCCCGTGATATGCGCCCCAAGCGACAAAACCCCAAGCTGCACCATGCCATATTCCGGCAATTAACATGACTATTAATAAGTTGAAACAGGTGCGTCTTAAACCTTGTCGAGAACCGCCAAGGGGGAAGTAAAGATAATTCCGCAACCAGTCTCCTAATGTAATGTGCCAACGTCGCCAAAATTCAGCAATACTAGTAGTGAAATAGGGGAAATCAAAGTTTGGCGGTAAGTTTAATCCCATTAACAAAGCTGTACCCAAGGCAATATCAACGTAACCACTAAAATCAAGGTACAGTTGTAATCCATAAGCAAAGGTTGCTAACCATAAATCTCCGCTTCCCGCACGTTCTAAGTTATCGAAACTGATTCCAACTAAAATCCCAATCCTATCTGCTATTAAGGCTTTTTTCACTGCTCCACAAGCGATTAACCAAAGTCCTTCTACTACTTGATTGGTGCTAGGAAATCGCAGGGTATTTAGTTGCGCTGCTAAGTGATGATAGCGGGTAATTGGCCCGGAAATTAGTTTAGGAAAAAACAGTTTGTAGGCGGAAAATTTGAGGAAACTTCCGGTTGCTGGCGCACCCCGATAAACATCTACTAAATAGGCGATACATTCAAAACAGAAAAAGGAAATTCCTAAAGGTGCAATTAGTTGTAGACTTACCCAAGTTGCTTGTTCTTTGATTGTTGGTAAGTTAAATAGGGTAGCGATCGAATTTAAAAAGAAAGGTATATATTTAAAGCCAAACAGTAAAACTACATTCAAGAAAATCCCTAACCATAAAAAACGCAACCGTTTCTTATTCCAGTTTTCTTGAACTTTTTGCCATTCTTGATTACTTAATTGCCAATCTTTAGAATTTAATCTTAATAGCGATCGTTTACCTAAGATTAATCCCAAACGATAGTTAAAAAATGTCAGGGCAAAAAGTAGGGGAATGTAATAAATTTGTAGCGAAGCGTAGAAGATTACGCTTGCTAACAAAAGTATCCATAAGCGCAACCACTGAGCTTGAACTAACCAGTAAATTGCCAGGACAGCTATTAGGAATACGCCGTATAACAGGGAAACGAAAGTCATTCTTGGTAGTTGGTAGGGGACTGGGGACTGGGGATTGGGGATTGGGGACTGGGGACTGGGGACTAGGGATTGAGGAGGTGGATCAATAAGTTTTAAGTTTTGAGTTATCAGTTTTTAACTTAAAACTTAAAACTTAAAACTCATAACTCATAATTATTACTCCCTATTTCCCGACTTCCCCACTGTTTTTGGGCCAAGGAATCAAGGGATCTTGTGCTAGTCTTTTGGCTACAGCAGCAGCACCGTAGCGGTTTAGGTGACTGGGGTCGGAGAAGTATTCGTTTTTATTAGACCATAATTGATTCCAGTTGCGGAATGTGAATCCTTTTCTTAAGGAAAGGCGCAACATATACATTTCAAATTCTTTTTCGTATTGTCGCCTATGGGTATCTAGGTATTCTTGGGTTAGGGGTAAATTAATGAAAACTAAGGGAATTTGCAGGGATTGAGTATACTGAACTAAAGATTCTAAGGCAGCGTTTTGTGGCCCTCCTAAATAGAAATCTTTGTAGTCAGTGTCATAATCACCTTTGACTTTGGCGTGTTTTTCGTAGTATTTATCGGGATCGAAGCGAATAGAAAGTGGTAAGAAACCATCCCAATCGATCGAACGTTCTTCTATTTCTTCATCGCTCGATCGCACTTTTCCCGGTTTTTCTGGTTCGCCAAAAGTATTAGCAAACCAATTGCGTAATCTTTGGTTTAAGCGATCGCGTTCTTCATAACTTGCCGACATCGCACCCAATTTTTCGTTTAACAAATTATCTACATCTTGGGCTTTAATTTCCCCAATATTTTCTGCTAATTCGGGAACAATGGGTGGGATTTCTTGCTGTTTCTCTGGCGTTGGATTAGGTTGAATTTTCGGCTTATTAAATGTCCCTGCTGCAACTTCTTTGTAACCTTGAGATGCCGCTAATTTACTATAAGTTAAATCAAACCTACCGCTATTTACAGCCCGCGAACCATCTGCCCAAATAATCAATTTTGGCATTTGTTTTGGGGTGAGAATGCGGCGAATTAATAGGTCGGCAATTTGAGCCGTTCCGCCATTAATTCCGAAGTTGAAAATTTTAACTTTGCCGTAACCTTGGTCTGCTAAAGATTGTTGCAAAATTGTCGGGTCGATACCACGCATCGCCCGAGAACTACCGACAATCAATATATCAGGTGGGCCTTGTTTTGCCACTTGTTGTTTGTAAATTGCCAGCTTTTCATCGAACTGAACGTTGTCAAAACTGGGAAAATCTGACTGTTTAATTTTCAAGCTGGCATTTTTTCCAGTCGGGTCTACTTTTACTTCCGTATTTCCTGGTTTGGTAAATCCTGTAGTATCAAAAATATTTTCTGGTTGGCGGCGTTTTCGGTTGCGCGATTTCTTGTTTTGGGTGGGATTTTCCTGAGTTAATTCTGTGTTTGCTGCTGCTTGCTGTTCGGGGGTGAGATTTTCATATTTTTCCCGGAAAGCGGCATTATTTAACACTGTAGAAGTTGGTTGGGGATTGTCGGGAATTTTTAGTACGCTACCGACAATTAAATCAATGCTTAAAGCTAACATAATTCCCAAAGCGCCCCAAACCAAGGCTACTTTTGCGCCGCTGTAATTGGCATTTCCTGGTAAAGCTAGGAATTTTTGGGTTGTTTCGCTGGGGGTGCAAATTTGCGATCGCGTCAACCCCGCATAGCAAGATTGCCCAAATTTATTAACCCCCTGCTGAATTTTTCCGACTTGCGTTTCTAGCCAGCCCGGTGGTAAATCTTCTGTATCGGGAACTGCGCTTTTTAAACTAGAGTCGGCTAATTCTGAGTCAATTTTTTCCGTGTCATCGCTAGTGGGGAATTCTGGGGTACTTTCGGGAACTACAACCCCCCGGTCTGTAAAATCTCTTCCGTAAGTCCAACTTGGTTGTTTTTCTCCTGAACGCCGACCGTAAACTCTTACCCCAGCAATGCCCGGAATTTGCAATTCGCTGATAAACTGCACGACGGGGGAAGCTACTTGCTGTTGCAAGGGACAAATTAGCGCATCAGTCATCACATAGAGTAAATCTTTGCGCCGCCGCACTTGAATGCGAACGCCACCTGTCGCTAACCGCGAATCAATATCAGTATTTAATAATTGCCCTAACAAAAATTCCAAAGCTTCTTCATCGCCATTCCCCGCTAGGGACAAAGTAGACTGGGCTAATTGGGGATGATTGTTCCCTGGTAAATCTAACCATTCTACCCAAATGGGCGTTTCGTTTAAATGTTCGTGACCGTAAATAATTGCTGCTTTCAGCCCTTGGGGAGCCAAGCTTCGTAAAATTGGGGTGAGAATAGCGATCGCCTTATGCTTATTTGGCACCACATCCGGGCGAACATGGTAATTTCCCCGATGTAATTGTTTAATTCTTTCCCAATTCGGCGTAGTGCAGGAAATATGTAGCGTTGACTCCTTAATCACTACCGAAATTTCCATGCCATAATTTTGGGGACGATTCAGCAAGCGTTCGATCGCTACCTCATCTCCCCACTGTGCCCACTCCCGCAACATCTCGTCTGGAAGGGTCAAATCCACCCGCAGCATCCAATCAGCAGACTCTTCCCCCGTCACCTGACTCAAAATCACTGCATCTTGGAAACCTGCCAAATTTAACTCCCGTAATTGTTGCGCTACGGGTGCAGCTAACAAAGATGGGTCTGGACTGTAAGCACTTTCACAAAATACCCATAATCGCTGCTTCGGTGCAGCTAAATCTTGACTGCGGAAAGAATTTTCTCGCTGTCTGCTTTTTGTCTTCACTGGCAAGATTTTGGCGACTACTTTCACCGTCACTCCCAAGTGACTCAGTAGCTCAGTTAGACAACGAGCGATCGCTTCTGGATTACCCTGACGCGCTCGCTCCCACCACTCACCATCACCAATCTCAACCACCTGAGCAGAAGAGACAATTTCTGCTGTCCCCTCACTGTTTGATTTCATTGCTACTGTTGGATCTACTCCAGAATGGGTTACTGGCGTAACCAACTGTTGAATATCTAGTTGTTCTGTCCAACTGGGTCGTTTTTCACCCAACACCCGACCGTAAAGAAATACTCGGTTAATTGCCAGATGTTCACCACCCAACAAGTCCTCTAGTTTAGAGCTTCCCAGAGCTTGTATCACTCGCTCCGTTGCTTTTTGCTTGTTGGGACAATCTTGACCTTCCCAGAGAATATGCAGAGTATTCTCCCTGACCCGGACTCGTACCTGCATCCCCGCAAGCACTAGCTGTCTTTCAACCCACTGAGTCAGGTTGATTGGGTCGGATGTAATTTGGCGTTGCTCTATGTTCAACATGAGGGCGCTTAATAAGGACTGAGTAAGAAACTGAGGTCTAATCAGGCAGAAGGCAGCAAGGATAGAAGCTATGTACAGCAGCCTCTTCACTTGTTTTTAACTTTATAGTTATTTTTGCCTTACTGCGTTAGTTTTCTGAATACTGACCCTGGTTCTTGCTAAATCAAATTACGAGTGGCATTATATCCTGCTCTGGTCAAAATACAATCATTACGATCGCGATTTTTGCATCTTTAGAGCCGACATAAACCGTTTGAGCAAATCTATCCCACAATATTAAACAACAGGTAGCGCAGCTTTGCAGAAAAGATTGAGTAGGTAAAAGGTGAAGCTAAAAACCTTTTCGCCTCAGAGCCTTCTGTACCCTACCTTCTGTTTGCAGTTGTGGCTCTAATCTAATTCGGAAAAAAGTAATCAATTTTACAGTTTTTTCCGAACAGAGATCTAGACAAGAAATACTGCTTGATTTAGTTATACTAATCGAGGTAGATTATGAACTCTGATAGCATCAACCAGCCAGAAACACCAAGATCCCAAGCCCCAGAAGTAAGCTTTCCTATAGAAATAATTGTCAGCTTGGCTACAGGTCCTTTACTTCTAGGTGTATTATGTGGAAAGGCTTCACTAAAGTTTCTCCAAGCAATAGGGGAAGCAAGCGAAGAAGTATTTCGCGGCGATCGCTTGCCAGTGCTGCAATTTCCCAAAGTTGAATCTCAAGGAGATTAAAACTGGTGTCATGAGGGCAAAAATCTATATGATTCCCTCATCCTGACTACTAAATATCTAACGCGAATTCCCAAACTTAAAAGAATAACACAATTGTAGAAAAGATTTTCGAGGGCAACAAAGCAGAAATAACTTTGTTAGTGGAAAAAAGGTAAAAGCTGAACAGAAAAGTCTTCTTTCCTTCTGCTTGGGAGCCTTCTGCCTTCTTTTACTGGACAGGCTAGATCGGTTGAATCTGACACTAATCTAGCCTACAAAGTCTCGTAAAATTTGTTGGTTATTATTGCTTGGATAGAACAACACCTATGAGTCCTACACTTCAATCCGATCAGGCAGTTCATCTTGCTTCCCCATCAGACCTATTTTTGCGGCATCGCCTTAAAGTTGTCGAGGACTTATGGGAGCACGTTCTCCGCACAGAATGCGGTCAGGAACTAGTGGACTTGTGTAATTATTTGCGATCGCTATGTTCCCCAGAAGGACAAGCAACTGGTGACACCCTTCAAGAAGAAGAAGTTTTTCGCATCATTCAAAATTTAGAAATCAATGATGCCATCCGTGCGGCGCGTGCTTTTGCCCTTTATTTCCAACTAATTAACATTGTCGAACAACACTACGACCAAAGAGCACAACAACAAGCTTTACGCATGGCGTTTAAGCAAGAAGTTCCCGACCCCGCACTGCAAGCATTCACGAAATTAGATGCAGAATCTAAAGAAAGCATTCCCGGAACAGATTCGTTAGAAAAAAGTTGGCAAGCAGCAAATTGGTCGCGCAAGGAAAAGGGAACTTTTCAATGGTTGTTTCCTTACTTGCGGAAGTTAAATATGCCACCGCAAGCTGTGCAAAAATTAATCGAGAACTTGGACATTCGGTTAGTATTTACTGCTCACCCGACAGAAATTGTCCGGCATACAATTAGAGACAAACAGCGCCACATTGCCAAGATTCTCAAAGAAATTGATGAAATAGAAGAAGGAAGTACGCTGATTGAAGAAGCGGAAAATTCTTGGGAAGGTAAGTTACTCAAAGAAGAGTTAACGGAAGAAATTCGCTTGTGGTGGCGCACTGATGAATTGCATCAGTTTAAACCTTCGGTTTTGGATGAAGTTGATTATACTTTGCATTACTTCCAAGAAGTTTTATTTGAAGCAATTCCCCAACTTTATCACAGGTTAGAAAATGGTCTAAAAAGTGTATGGCGAGAACTACGTCCTCCCAGACATAATTTTTGTAAGTTTGGTTCTTGGGTAGGGTCAGATAGAGATGGTAATCCCTTTGTGACACCCGCAGTTACTTGGCAAACAGCTTGTTACCAGCGGCATTTAGTTTTGGAAAAATATATTGCTTCTGTAGATAGATTAATCAATCGTTTAAGTTTGTCGTTGCACTGGTGCGATGTTTTGCCAGAGTTGTTAGAATCTTTGGAACAAAATCGGTTGCAAATGCCGGATGTTTATGAGGAGTTGTCGATTCGCTATCGCCAAGAACCTTATCGGCTTAAGTTATCTTATGTGAAGAAGCGGTTGGAGTATACGCGCGATCGCAATTGGCGACTATACAAAGGTGAAGCTTTACAACTAGAAGCTTTGCCACAAAAACTGCAAACTCCAATTTATAAAACAGCCGAAGAATTTTTAGCTCAATTGCGATTAATTCAGCGAAATTTACAAGAAACAGGTTTAATTTGCCGCGACTTAGAAAACTTGATTTGTCAGGTAGAAGTTTACGGATTTTGTTTAGCATCTTTAGACGTTCGCCAAGAAAGTACCAGGCATTCAGATGCCATCAATGAAATAGTGGATTACTTACAGGTACTCCCTTGTCAATATAATGACTTAGAGGAAGACGAAAAAATCAAATGGTTAGTTTCGGAACTGCAAACTAGAAGACCTTTAGTTGCTAACGAATTAGCCTTTAGTCCTCAAACTTGCGAAACAATAGAAACCTTGCGCGTGGTAAGGCAAATGCAGCGAGAATTTGGCGAAGATATTTGCCAAACTTATATTATTAGCATGAGCCATGATGTTAGCGATGTGTTGGAAGTGCTACTGTTAGCTAAAGAAGCCGGACTTTACGATCCATCCACAGGTGAAGGAACTCTACAAATAGTACCACTATTTGAAACTGTGGAAGATTTGAAAAAAGCTCCTTCAATCATGCAAACTTTGTTTGAGTTGCCATTTTATCGCGCTTTACTAGCAGGTGGTTATCAGAAGTACGAAGCAGAAAACAGAAAAGAAATTGGTAATAATGTTACCGCTTTGAGTTCCTTACCTTCTTCATTACAAGAAGTAATGTTGGGTTATTCTGATAGCAATAAAGATTCTGGTTTCTTAAGTAGTAACTGGGAAATTCACAAAGCACAAAAAGCTTTAGAAGCGATCGCCTGTAGATACGGCGTTTCCCTCCGCATTTTTCACGGCAGAGGCGGTTCTGTGGGACGTGGTGGCGGCCCTTCCTACGAAGCAATTCTAGCTCAACCAGGACACACAATCAACGGCAGAATTAAAATTACCGAACAAGGCGAAGTCCTAGCCTCCAAATATTCATGGCCGGAATTAGCTTTGTATAATTTAGAAACAGTCACCACAGCCGTAATTCAAGCCAGTTTGCTCAGAACCGGGTTCGATAATATAGAACCTTGGAACGAGATCATGGAAGAGTTGTCTACTAAATCTCGCGAACATTATCGCGCTTTGATTTACGAACAACCAGACTTTGTTGATTTCTTCATGCAAGTAACGCCGATCGAAGAAATTAGCCAATTACAAATTAGTTCTCGTCCCGCTAGAAGAAAAACCGGGAAAAAAGATTTAAGCACATTAAGAGCAATTCCTTGGGTATTTAGTTGGACACAAAGCCGCTTTTTATTACCAGCTTGGTACGGCGTAGGGACAGCACTCAATCAATTTTTACAAGAAGACCCCCAAGAAAATCTCAAGTTGTTACGCTACTTCTACTACAAATGGCCCTTCTTCAAAGTAGTAATTTCTAAAGTAGAAATGACTTTATCAAAAGTCGATTTACAAATTGCTCATTACTACATGAAAGAATTGTCCGTACCAGAGGATTTACCTAGATTTGAAAAGTTGTTTGCTCAAATCGCTGATGAATATCATTTGACTCGCGAGCTAGTGTTAAATATCACCGATCATAAACGGTTGTTAGATGGCGATCCTGACTTACAGCGATCGGTCCAAATCCGCAACGGTAACATCGTACCTCTAGGATTTCTACAAGTTTCCCTATTAAAACGCCTGCGTCACAGCAAATCACAAAGCCTCACCGGAGTAATAGACTCCCGCCACAGTCGCGGCGAACTACTGCGAGGTGCATTATTAACCATTAACGGCATTGCAGCCGGAATGAGAAACACAGGCTGATCGACTAGGGTGCGTCACCCGCAGCCGTAACGCACCCTAAATTAACTAGCACTAGAAGTCAGCCTTATTAATTAATAAATTGTAAAAGTGTATGTGGTTTTGTATTGCTAAACACATTTCTTAACCTGAATTTTATCACTTAACCTTACAGTCATACTCGAAAGCATAAATTACTACATTTAACTATGTCGCTTCGAGTTCAATTAAAACAAAGAAATCTGCTGGTTTTTCTATCTCTTTCAGCCTTCGTTGCTGCTAGTAGCGCTGCCAGCCATTTCTATCCTCAAACCGCTACTGCCAGAGACTCTTCATTACTTTTAGCTCAAAGTAAAGTAATTATCGCTGGTGCTGGCGCATCTTTCCCAGCTATTATATATCAGCGTTGGTTCTCAGATTTCGGCAAAAAAAATCCCAATGTTCAAATTAGCTATCAATCAGTTGGTAGCGGTGCTGGCGTACAACAGCTAATCAACGGCACCGTAGACTTTGGTGCCAGTGATGTTGCCATGACTGACGAGGAAATAGCAAAAGTTTCCAGAGGTGTAGTGTTAATTCCCATGACCGCAGGCAGTGTAGTTGTGGGTTATAACCTATCTAATATTACTTCTTTAAGACTTTCTCGTAGTACATTAATTTCTATATTTTTGGGTGAAATCAAGACTTGGGACGATGCGAGAATTGCCAAAGATAACCCTGGCCTTAATCTACCAACTACACCTATTGCTATAGTTTATCGTGCTGATGGTAGCGGTACAACAGCCATTTTTACTCAACATTTAAGTGCTATTAGCTCTAAATGGAAAAGTAAAGTTGGTGAAGGTAAGTCTGTGTCTTGGCCTACAGGTGCAGGTGCCAAAGGTAATGAAGGTGTAACTGCTCAAATTAAACAAACTCCAGGAGCAATTGGTTACTTAGAATATGGTTACGCCAGAAATAGCAAAATTCCTTATGCTACATTACAAAACAAAGCCGGAAATTTTATCGCACCCACTCCTACTAATTCTGCGACTGCGTTAGCTTCAGTGAAGTTACCACGAAACTTACGTGCCTTTGTTCCAGACCCTCCAGGAGAAAATTCCTATCCCATTGTTACTTACACTTGGATCTTGGCTTACAAAACTTACCCAGATGGGAACAAAGCAAAAGCATTGAGGGAAGCTTTGAATTATGGGTTAACCACAGGTCAGGATATTGCTGATGATTTAGGATACATTCCTTTGCCGGAAAGTGTGGTCAATAAAGCGCAAGCAGCAGTTAACTCCATCAACAAATAGATTAATCTTTGTTAGCTATTTTGTAAAATTTTGTATGTTTTTGCATTGCCAGATACATACTCTAACCTCAATTTTATTACTTAGCTTTACTATTGATATTTGATAGTATCTAAATTTTTAAACTATGTCGATCGAAATTCAATTCAAGCGGAGAAACCTGCTGGTTTTTCTATCTTTCTTCGCCTTGGTTGCTGCTAGTAACGCTTGCAGCAATCTCGATTCTCAAAGTAGTACTGCCAAAGATGTCCCTCCTCAAACTCCTACTGCTCAAGCCTCTTCATTACTTTTAGCTCAAAGTCAAGTGAGTGTCGCTGGCGCTGGCGCATCTTTTCCGGCACCTTTGTATCAACGTTGGTTTAAAGAACTCAATCAAAAAAATCCCACAATTCAAGTCAAATATCAATCAGTTGGTAGCGGTGCTGGCATACAACAGTTAATTAATGGAAGCGTAGACTTTAGTGCCAGCGATACCGGAATGACTGACGCAGAAATGAAAAAAGTTTCTAGAGGCGTAGTATTAATTCCGATGAGCGCAGGTAGTATTGTTTTAGGTTACAACCTACCTGGTGTTACTTCTTTAAGACTTTCTCGGAGTACATTACCTGCCATATTTTTGGGTGAAATTAAAACTTGGGACGATCCGAAAATTGCCAAAGATAACCCTGGCGTTAAGCTACCAAAGACACCTATTACTGTAGTTTACCATGCTGATGGTAGGACTACAACAGCCATTTTCACTCAACATTTAAGCGCTATTAGTCCTGAGTGGAAAGGTAAAATTGGCGAAGGTAAGTCTGTATCTTGGCCTGTAGGTGTAGGTGCTAAAGGTTGTGAAGGTGCAACTGCTCAAATTCAACAAACTCAAGGCTCAATTGGCTACATCGAATATGGTTATGCTAGAAGTAACCAAGTTCCTTTCGCTACATTACAAAACAAAGCCGGAAATTTTGTTGCACCAACTCCGATTAACTCTGCGGCAGCTTTAACTTCAGTGCAGTTACCAGCAAACTTGCGTGCGTTTATTCCAGACCCTCCGGGAGCGAATTCCTATCCCATTGTTAGTTACACTTGGATTTTGGCTTACAAAACTTATCCAGATGCTAACAAATCAAAAGCATTGAAGGAAGCTTTGAATTATGGATTAACAACCGGACAGCAAGTAGCAGATGAATTAGGATATATCCCTTTGCCGTCCACTGTGGTATCAAGAGCGCAAGCAGCAGTTAACTCTATCAAATAAATTCAGTAGACCGAAAAGTTATCTGAATCAAAGCAGGGGTTAGGGGTTAGGGGTTGGGTGATAGGGAAAAAGAATTAGGTGTTGGGTGTTGGGGGTTGGGTGATAGGGAAAAAGATTCTTCCCCATCCCCTACCACCTGACCCCTATCACCTAAAGATACCCTAACCCCTACCCCCTAACCCCTAACCCCTGCCTTTAAAGATTGCTTTTCGGTCTACTGAAATTAACTTGTGCTGGAGCTTTTGCTGAAGATTTAGCCAAATAGCAATTTAGTCAATAAGTGCAACGCAGGGTTTTTCAATGTTTTCAGTACGTTGCATAGCATTAAGGTACGTTAAAGTAACTACTACTAAAGATAGATTTTTTTATGAATGAATTGTAAACTTTTGTGTAAATTTGTGTTTCAAAACACATTTCTTAACCTGAGCTTTATCACTTAACCTTACTGTCGATACTCGACAGCATAATCCAATACATTTTTAAACTATGTCGGTTAGAGTTCCATTAAAGCGGAGAAACCTACTGGTTTTTCTATCTCTCTCAGCTTTCGTTGCTGCCAGTGGCGCAACTAGCTATTTCCGTACTCAAATTGCTACTGCCAACGATTCTTCATTGCTTTTAGCTCAAGGTCAAGTGCGTCTGACTGGTGCTGGCGCTTCTTTTCCGGCACCTTTGTATCAACGTTGGTTCTCGGATTTCAACAAAAAAAATTCCAATGTTCAAGTCAGTTATCAATCAGTTGGTAGCGGTGCTGGGGTACAACAGCTAATCAATGGCACCGTAGACTTTGGTGCGAGCGATACTGGCATGACTAATGGGGAAATGGCAAAAGTTTCCAGAGGTGTAGTGTTAATTCCGGCAACCGCAGGCAGTATAGTTGTGGGTTACAACTTACCTGGTGTTACTTCTTTAAGACTTTCTCGGAGTACATTACCTGCCCTATTTTTGGGTCAAATTAAGACTTGGAACGATCCAAGGATTGCCAAAGATAACCCTGGAGTCAAGCTACCAAGTACACCTGTTAGTATAGTCTACCGTGCTGATGGTAGCGGTACAACTGCGATTTTCACTCAACATTTAAGTGCTATTAGTCCTGAGTGGAAAACTAAAGTTGGCGAAGGTAAGTCTGTATCTTGGCCTTCAGGTCAAGGCGCGAAAGGTAATGAAGGTGTAACTGCTCAAATTAAACAAACTCAAGGAGCAGTTGGTTACATCGAATATGGTTATGCTAGAAGTAACCAAGTTAGTTTTGCTACATTACAAAACAAAGCTGGAAATTTTGTCGCACCAACTCTTGAGAATTCTAGAGCAGCTTTAGCTTCCGTGCAGTTACCAGCTAACTTGCTTGGCTTTGTTCCAGACCCTTCAGGTGCAAACTCCTATCCTATTGTTACTTACACTTGGATCTTGGCTTACAAAACTTACCCAGATGCGAACAAAGCAAAAGCATTGAAGGATGCTTTGAATTATGGGTTAACCACAGGTCAGGATATTGCTGATGATTTGGGATACATTCCTTTGCCACCCAATGTTGTATCTCGATCGCAAGCAGCAGTTAACTCCATCAAGTAGATTATTCTTGTTGGGGAACTTTTGCGGAAATTTTAATTAAAAAAAACCTGGCTTATAAATAAACCAGGTTTTTTGCTGTTTTTGTTGAGATGTCTATATTGTTGAAGAGGTCGAAGGTCTGGAGCTATTTTGTAGTTTTTACTACCTATATTTTGCTGATTCCACACTAAAAAGGAAGCTTAGTTAATATAAGAAATGTTTGCGTAAAATAACGCTGGCAAATTTTACCAAAGGGGGTAATTCTAATGATAGATGCACAAATAAATCAGACACCTCATCGTGTAGTAATTGTCGGTGGTGGTTTTGGTGGGTTATATGCGGCGAAAGCTTTGGGGCGTACACCTGTTAATGTGACTTTGGTTGATAAACGAAATTTTCATTTGTTTCAGCCGCTTTTGTATCAAGTAGCAACGGGAAGTTTATCTCCGGCTGATATTTCTTCTCCTCTCCGGGCTGTATTAAGCGATCATCAAAATACGCAAGTGTTGTTAGCGGAAATGCTGGATATCGATCCAGAGGAAAAAAAGTTAACTTTATCTAGTGGTGAGGTTGATTATGATACTTTAATTATTGCTACTGGAGTTAAGCATCACTATTTTGGGAATGAACATTGGGAAACAGCTGCGCCGGGATTAAAAACTGTGGAAAATGCTTTGGAAATGCGGCGGCGAATTTTCTTGGCGTTTGAAGCGGCGGAAAAGGAAACTGATTTGGAAAAGCGCCGTGCTTGGTTGACTTTTGTGATTGTGGGTGGGGGGCCTACAGGGGTAGAATTGGCGGGTGCGATCGCAGAGTTAGCTTTTGCTACTTTAAGAAAAGAATTTCGCAATATTGATACCTCAGAAGCTAAAATTTATCTGTTGGAAGGCATGGATAGAATATTGCCTCCCTATAAACCAGAACTATCTGCAAAAGCGGAAAAGTCTTTAACCAAATTAGGCGTGACTATTTTAACTAAAACTCTAGTTACTAACATTGATAACGATGTAGTAACTATGAAACAAGGCGACACAGAATCACAGATTGCGGCTAAAACAATTTTATGGGCAGCTGGTGTTAAAGCTTCTCCTGTGGGGAAAGTTTTGGCAGAACGCACGGGCGTACAATTAGATAGAGTTGGTAGAGTTATTGTTGAACCAAATTTAACTGTTAAGGGTTATCCCGATATTTTTGTGATCGGTGATTTAGCAAATTATTCCCATCAAGATGGGAAACCTTTACCGGGAGTTGCGCCTGTAGCCATGCAGGAAGGAGAGTATGTTGCTAAACTGATTAAACAGCGGTTAAAAGGTAGTGAAAATGCTTTTCCTTTCCGTTATGTTGATGTGGGAAGTTTGGCAGTTATTGGCAAAAACTACGCTGTTGTTGATTTAGGTTTTGTCAAGTTATCTGGTTTCTTAGCTTGGCTAACTTGGGTGTTTGTCCATATCTACTACTTAATCGAATTTGATAATAAGTTAGTAGTGATGATTCAGTGGGCTTGGAATTATTTTACTCGCAAGGGTGGTGCGCGTCTGATCACCGGAAATGAATCTTTGGGCGTGGTAGGAATTAACGAAAAAGGCGAGTATTACGTACCACCGACAAAGAAATCTCCTCTAGAAGTCCGGTAGTAGCTTGAGTAATTTTTGCTGTTGTGAGCGATCGACCTGCATATCACATAAACTACTTTTTGTCAAATCTAGGATTTCCGTATTTCTAACTAGATACAAAAAGACTGTACTGATAGCTAAACAAACCAAGTCTGTCAGCCCAGACTAACGGAATTTAATGTTTTGCAGTCTGGGTGGGCAAGTTTTATTCTTTTAGCCCCAGACTAGAAATTTAAGGATGTTATTTAATTGCTCTCAGTAGTAATACGGTAAACCAAGAGATTTCCTAAAGTAATATCACTCAAGGTTAATTAAAATAACTATGTTAAAACTAATTTACGGGATTGAAAAATTTAACAAAATCCCATTTCAGATAATATTTTGCTAATTTGATTTGCTGATGATTCCGTTCGCCAAATAGAATTGCATTTCCAAGCAATTTCAAATGCCAAGGCGAAGAAAAAATGAGGAATTATATGAAAAATTTCATGATGAACGGCATGGAAAAAGCTGCGGAAAGATTTAAAATTCTCGATCGCATACCCATTGGTATTTGCGCGTTACGACAAGATTTTGTGGTAATTTATTGGAATTGCTGCTTAGAAAAATGGACGAACATTCCAAAACAGGAAATTGTTGGCACTAATATTACTAAATATTTTCCTCATCTTGGTCAGCCGAGATATGCTAGCCGTCTCCAAGACATTTTTGCCGGGGGGCCGCCAACAATTTTCTCTTCACTACTCCACAAACATTTAATTCCTGCTTCCTTACCCAACGGAAATTTGCGAGTTGAGCATACAACTGTTACTGCTGAACCTGCACCTGATGGAAGTTACTATGCTTTACTCTCGATCCAAGATGTTACCGAGCTTAGTCAAAGAGTTCAAGATTACCGTGTGCTCAAAGATAAAGCATTAGCAGAGGTGCAAGAACGCCAACAAACAGAAGCGGCGTTACAACAAGCTAACGACCAACTGCAAGCAGTTTTAGATGCTGTTCCTGGTTTAGTTTCCTGGATTAGTTCTGACTTAAAATATATCGGTGTCAATCATCATTTGTGTGCAGTTTTTAACCAACTTCCAGAAAGTTTTGTTGGTAAAGAATTAGGTTTTTTAGACACTAGCTTTGACTTCGCCAATTTTATGAGTGCTTTTATGTGTACTGCTCAAGAATCCGCCCGCCAAGTGATTGACGCAAAAATTAATGGTACGCTGCGAAATTACTTAATTGCTGCCCAAAAGTATCAGCAAGGTCAAGCTGCTGTAGCCGTAGGAATTGATATTACCGAGCAAAAACAGGCAGAACAAAAACTCAAAGCTTCTTTGCAAGAAAAAGAAGTATTACTAAAGGAAATTCATCACCGAGTTAAAAATAATCTTCAAGTTATTTCTAGCTTACTTAAATTGCAATCTGAGTATATCAAAGATGGGGAAGTAATTTCACTTTTGAGTGATAGCTATAACCGAGTTAGGTCAATGGCACTAATTCATGAGAAACTATATCAATCTCAAGGTCTTGCCCAGATTGATGCCGCTGATTATATTAATAGTTTAACTAATAACTTAGTTTCTTTTCATAAACAGATTTCGGATCGAATAGATTTAGATATTCAAATTGAGCCAATATCTTTGGATATAGATACGGCTATTCCCTGCGGTTTAATTATTAACGAATTGATTTGTAATGCTTTAAAATATGCTTTCGTGGATCGATCGACTGGGAAAATCACTATTAAATTAAAAGTAATTAAAAATAAATTTATTATGTTGGAAATTGCCGATAATGGTATTGGATTACCCCCAGGCTTTAATATTGAAATGAACGAGACTTTAGGTTTACAGTTGGTCAATAATCTGACCAATCAGTTAGATGGAACTCTTAAAGTTTGTTCGCAATCTGGAACATATTTCTGCATTACTTTCCCTAGAAGAGATAATTTTTGTCAACTTCCTAGTCATGTTTAAAAAGTGCTTTCTTTCAGTTAGGAACCAGCTTTTTAATGAATAAATCTATGGAATATAACAATTTATGGCTAAACTTACCCAAATTAGAGCAAGCTATTAACCGCCATCCTACACTAATAGCTGCTGATACACTTTTATTAGATGTAATATCTCTAATGGGCTTTTCTCGAAGTAATCAAAGTGTTGTTACTGGGAGGAGCTTATTAGAAGAAAACCAAGAAACTGAGATTTTACAAAATCCCAGATGCAATTATGTTGTAGTTATGGAAAATGACCGAGTTTTGGGGTTGTTTACCGATCGCAATTTGTTAGAGTTAATCCTTTCTGGAGTTCAACAAAATCAACAAATTAAAATTGCTGATTTAATTACTAAACCACTAATTAATTTACCTATTTCGCAAGCAGAAAGTATTTTTACTCCTTTATTATTATTTAAACAATATAAAATTAATTATCTACCAGTTATTAACGATCGAGAAGAGTTATTAGGAATTGTCACACCTGCGACTATTCTTCAAGGTTTGAAACTAACTAACTTATTGAAACTTGGCTCAGTAGGAGAAGTGATGAACACTGAAGTACTGAGTGTCGATCGCGCAACATCCATCCGAAAAATTGCTCAATTAATTATAGAAAATTCGGTAAATTCTGTAGTAATTACCGCTGAAAGAGAACCAGAAAAAATTGTGCCTATAGGAGTAGTTACAGAACAGCAAATTGTACAAGCTTGGACGCTGGGAATGGATATAACCCAAACACCTGCATCTTTAATTATGCGAAGATTGGGGGAATTAAATCCTACAAATTCGTTGCTTTATGCTTATCAGCAAATGCAAAACGATCGCATAGATATATTATTAGTTTCTGAAGGTCAAAGCGAATTTTTGGGTGGGAAATGGGGAATAATAACAGCAATGGAATTATTGCGATCGCTAGAACCAATGCAGATTTATCGACGACTCAAGCGTACTCAACAATTTGTTCAACAACTTCAAATCGAAAAAGCGCAACTTTTATCTCGTCGTAACGCTGAATTAACCGGGCAAGTACAGCAACAAACAGAAAAACTGCGCCAAGAGTCGGAAAAACTGAAGCGACAAGTGCAGCAAGCACAACTGATTAACCAAATTACCCAAGCAATTAGGGGAAGTTTGGTATTAGATGAAATATTGCAAACTACAGTTAATTACTTACATGAAGCATTAAATGTTAGTCGTTGCTTAATTTTTCGTCCCAATGCTGATAATCAATTAGCAACTCATTATGTTTCCGAAGCTTCTTTAGAAGGTGACAGCTTAATTGGTGTACGTTGCGATTGCTACTGCTATTATCACTCGCAATTAAGTCAAGGCGAACCGTTAGTTATATCTGAAATAAATTCTAGTTTTCCTGTAGAAATTCAGGAAGCTGCTAGAGAGTGTAATGTTCGCGCCATGATGATTATGCCATTAATTTATCAGCAAAATTATATGGGAGGAATTACTTTAAATCAATGCGATCGCGAACGACAATGGACAGAAGACGACGTAGCTTTTGTGAAAGCAATTGCTGACCATTGCGCGATCGCTATCCATCAAGCAAATCTTTACCAACAATTACAAATCGAACTGCAAGAACGGCAAAAAGCAGAAGCAGCATTAAGGTCGCAAAAGCAATTTCTCCAAGATGTTATTGATATTAATCCCAATCTGATTTTTATTAAAGATTGGTCAGGTAGATTCGTTTTAGCTAATCAAGCTTGCGCGGATATCGTGGGTTTGAATGTTGAGCAAATGCTGGGGAAAACCGATCTAGAGTTAAATCCCAATCAAGCAGAAGCAGAGCAATTTCAAAAAGACGATCGCCAGGTAATGACCACTCGGAAAACTAAATTTATTTCCGAAGAAACTCTAACTAATGTTACAGGTGAAGTGCGCTGGTTGCAGACAGTAAAAAAACCAATATTAGCTTCAGATGGTCAGATTCAATTGTTGGGTGTCGCTACTGATATTACCGAACGCAAATGTGCCGAAATAGCATTACAAGAACTTAACTCCCAATTAGAAACTAAAGTTGCAGAACGTACAGAACAGTTACATAAAATAATCAAGCAACTTGCAGAAGAAATTGTTGAGCACCAACGCACCGAAGCAGCACTCAAAGAAAGTGAAAATCGCTTTCGTAACTTAGTTGAAACTACTAGCGATTGGGTATGGGAAATTAATGAAAATGCTGTTTATACTTATGCTAGTCCAAAAATCAGAGAAATTTTGGGTTACGAGCCAGAAGAAGTTTTAGGCAAAACTCCCTTTGATTTGATGCCACCTCATGAAGCGAAGCAAATTCTAAATGCTTTTCAACCTATTATGATGGCACAAAGACCTTTTACTTGTTTAGAAAATACTAATATTCATAAAGATGGTCATATTGTTATATTAGAAACCAGTGGTTCTCCGATTTTTGATGAATATGGCATATTTAAAGGTTATCGGGGAATAGATCGCGATATTACTGAACGGAAACGTGCAGAAGCTTCATTGCAAGAAAGCCAAGCACAATTCCAAGCAATTTTGGATAATTCACCAGCAGTTATTTATGTACATAACAACCAAAATAGATACATTTTGATTAATCGGCGTTATGAAACTTTATTTAATCGCAAGAAAGAAGAAGTTATTGGCAAAAATCTACACGAATTTTGGCCTCCAGAAATAGCTGAGAAGTTTGTAGCAAATAATCGCAAAGTATGGGAAGAAGGAATTGCTATACATACAGAAGAAGTTGCACCTCATGAAGATGGGTTACATACTTACTTGACAGTGAAGTTTCCTTTAAAAAATAGCGATGGTGTAATGTATGCCATGTGTGGCATTTCTACCGATATTACCGATCGCAAACGCGCCGAAAAAGCATTACAAGAAAGTCAAGCAAAATTCCAAAAATTAGCAGCCAATGTTCCCGGAATGATTTATCAGTATGTGCTACATCCTGATGGTTCCCATGACTTTCCTTATATTAGTCCTGGTGGCATTCAAATTTGGGAAGTAGAGCCAGAAGCAATGCAATCAAATCCTCAACTTAGCTTCGATCTAATTCATCCTGAAGATTTGCCATCTTTAATCAAATCAACCGAAATTTCTGCTCAAAGTTTAGAACCTTGGCAATGGGAAGGACGCATCATTACACCATCAGGAAATATCAAATGGGTGCAAGGCATTTCTCGTCCCGAAATACAAGCTAATGGAGATATTTTATGGGATGGTTTGTTGGTTGATATTAGCGATCGCAAACTCGCAGAAGCCGCCTTAAGCGAAAGCGAAAGACGACTAAGAATCGCTCTCAATGCTGCTAATATGGGAACCTGGGATTGGGAAATTCAAACTAGTAAAATAACTTGGTCCGAGCAAACGGAAAGAATTTTTGGTTTTACTTCTGGCACTTTTCCAGGGGATTATCAAGATTATTATAATTTGATACACCCTAGCGATCGTCACTATCTCACCACAGCACTTTCTCACTCCATCCAACAAAAAACTCCTTATAACCTCGAACATCGCATAATTTTGCCTGATGGCTCAATTCGTTGGATTGCGAGTAAAGGTGATGTGATTTGTAATCAATTAGGACAAACTGTAGGGATTAGTGGTGTAGTCATGGATATCACCGAACGCAGACAAGCAGAAGCAGCATTGCGCGAAAGTGAATATAAACTCCGCACCATTGTCGAAAACTGTAATGATGCGATCTTTCTTAAAGATAAAGAAGGTCGTTATCAATTCATTAATCCCATAGGAGCCAAAATTTTACAGCGTCCAGTAGAAGAGATTTTAGGCAAACGAGATGATGATTTATTCACTCCAGAAACAGGTAATTATATTAGAGAACTCGACTACACAATCATGATGAGTGGAATTACTTGGACTTATGAAGAATCAGGAGAAGTCAATGGGAAAAAATACACTTTTCTTTCTACTAAATCTCCCTATATTTCATCCGAAGGGGAACCAATAGGTTTAGTTGGTGTTTGTCGAGATATCACTGAAAGTAAAGAAATAGAAGAAAAAATGCGGCGACAAATCGCTGCTGTAGAAGCTGCAAGTGATGGAATTGGTATTATTAATGCAGCCGGGGAATATATTTATTTGAATCAATCTCACGTTAATATCTTCGGCTACGAAAGTGCATCTGAATTAATTGGAAAAAGTTGGCAAGAGTTGTACAGTAATGAAGAAATTGAAATACTAGAACGGGAAGTAATTCCGATTGTTTGGCAACAAGGGAAATGGCAAGGAGAAATAACTGCTAAAAAACGCGATCGCACAACTTTTACCGAAGAACTTTCTCTGACTTTAACTCCTGATGGCGGATTGATTTGTGTATGTCGTGATATTACCGAACGCAAGGGAATAGAGGAAACTTTAAGATTACGAGACAGAGCGATCGCAGCCAGCAAAAATGGCATTGTTATTATTGATGCCAAAATACCCAATCAACCAATTATTTATGTTAATTCAGCCTTTGAACAAATTACCGGATATACAGCTGCTGAAGTATTAGGAAAAAACTGTCGTTTTCTCCAAGGTAAGGAAAGCAAACAACCAGAATTAGAAAGACTGCGAACTGCAATTCGCCAAGGAGAAAATTGTACAGTCATCTTACGTAATTATCGGAAAGATGGCAGTTTATTCTGGAATGAATTAAGCATTTCACCCATTTACGATGACAATGGAATTTTAACTCATTTCCTTGGCGTTCAAACCGATATTACCGAACGGAAACAATCAGAAGAAGAACTGCGTGCTACAACTTCCCGCCTCTCAACATTAATTGAAAATTTGCAACTTGGTATTTTAGTAAAAGATGAATCCGATCTAGTTGTTTTAGTTAACCAAGCATTTTGTGACATCTTTAATATCCCCATTGTACCTGCTGCTTTAATTGGTGCTGACTTTTCCGATTTTGCTACAACTTATCAACATAGTTTTACTAATCCCGAACTGTTTATCCAACGTCATCAAGAAATTTTACAATTTCAACAAGTAACCACCAACGAAGAAATTTCAATGGCAGATGGTCGAATTCTAGAACGGGATTATGCACCGATTTTCGTTCAAGGAAAGTACAAAGGACATCTATGGATGTATCGAGATATCACCGAACGTAAAAAAGCTGAAAGTGAAATCAGGACATCACTTAAAGAAAAAGAACTTTTACTCAAAGAAATTCACCACCGAGTTAAAAACAACTTACAGGTAATTTCCAGTTTACTCAAGCTGCAATCTAGCTATATTAAAGATGAAGAAGCGTTGGTTTTATTCACAGAAAGTTACAACCGTGTCAGGTCAATGGCATTGATTCATGAAAAGTTATATCAATCAAAAGGTTTAGCTAGAATAGATGCGGTAGATTACATTCGTGACTTAACAGATAACCTATTTCGTTCTTATAATGTGGCAGCGAATTTTATTACACTAAATTTGCAAGTAGAACATATAGAATTAGACATCGATACAGCAATTCCTTGCGGTTTAATTATTAATGAATTAGTTTCTAATGCACTAAAATATGCCTTTGTCGATCGAGAAAAAGGAGAGCTATTAATTAGTTTTTCATGTCAAGAAGAAAGTCAAGAAATTACTTTAGTAATAAGTGATAACGGAATCGGCTTACCTCCAGATTTTGACATTACAGAAATCGAATCATTAGGTTTGCAGTTAGTCTATAATTTGACAGACCAATTAGACGGAAACATTGAGATTTGTTCGGAACAGGGAGCTAAATTTACTATTACCTTTATCAATCGGAGTGCAAAAGAAAAATGACAGCGACAATTTTAGTTGTTGAAGATGAAGTAATTATTGGCATGGATATCAAAAATAGCTTAAAAAAATTAGGCTATAATGTCCCTGCGGTGGTGGCTACTGGCGAGAAAGCGATCGAAAAAGCAGCAATAATTCAGCCAGATTTAATCTTAATGGATATTATGTTAAAAGGTGCGATCGACGGCGTACAAGCCGCCGAAAAAATTCGCACTCAATTGAACTTACCAGTAGTTTTCCTCACTGCTCATACCGACCAAACCACCTTACAACGTGCTAAAGAAACCGAACCCTTTGGTTATATTGTTAAACCTTTTCAAGAAAAAGATTTACACACCACAATAGAAATTGCTTTAGCTAGATGTAAAGCCGAAACAGAAATCCGTAAAGCCTTAGAAAAAGAAAGAGAACTCAACGAACTAAAATCTCGTTTCGTATCGATGGTTTCCCACGAATTCCGCACGCCAATGTCCACAATTTTATTCTCAACCGACCTCTTAGAAATGTATATTAATGAATGGCCGGAAGAGAAAAAAATGACTCATCTGCGGCGAATTCAATCTGCTATTCAACGCATGATTGAAATGTTAGATGATATACTGGTAATTGGTAAAGCTGAAGCTGGAAAATTAGATTTTAATCCCCGTCCACTGGAACTAGAAAAATTCTGTCGAGAATTAGTCGAAGACATCCAAAATGCTGATAAAAATCAGCATCATTTAAATGTAAATATTGAGTGTGGATTGATAGAGGTGAAAATGGATGACAAATTGTTGCGTCACATCCTAATAAATTTACTGAGCAACGCGACTAAATATTCTCCAGAAAGTACACCAGTCAACTTTAATGTTTCCTGCCAAAATAATCAAATTACTTTTGAGATTCAAGATTCAGGAATTGGCATTCCTGTAGAAGATCAAAAACGGCTGTTTGATGCTTTCCATCGCTCAACTAACGTCGGTTCAATTCCCGGAACTGGACTAGGTTTAGCAATAGTGAAAAGGTCTGTAGACTTACATGGAGGGACAATTACAGTGCATAGCGAAATAGGAGTTGGAACTAAATTTACCGTAATTTTACCAGTGAACAAGAACGAACAAAATTAACGGAGGTGACGTTGCCATATTTCTCAAAGTACCGCAATCCATTAAGGAATTTAAATCAATTTAGGACTGGTTACTTATGAAAGTAAATAATCAAAAAATAAAAATTTTGGTAATTGAAGATGAAGAGTCAGTGAGATCCAATATTTTAGAAATCTTAGAATCTGAAGGTTTTAATGTTATTGGTGCCAAAAATGGTAGCACAGGAATTCAAGAGGCAAGAGATTGGCTTCCCGATCTAATCCTGTGCGATATTATGATGCCTGATATGGATGGTTATACAGTTTTAAGTGAGTTACAAGAAGACCCTTTAACTGTTATTATTCCATTCATATTCTTGACAGCAAAAACTGAGCGAGACGACTTACGTTTAGCAATGGAATTAGGTGCAGATGATTACATTACCAAACCTTGTACGGTGACTGAATTACTGAGTGCAATTACCAGTAGGTTAAAAAAACAAGCTACATATAGCCAACAATATGAAACCGAACGTAGCAAAGCCAAAGGATTACAAGCAAGGGTTTTAGAACTACAAAAGTTAAGCAAAAGTAGAGCAGATTTGTTGCAAAGAATTACCGAAGAATTGCGCGATCCTTTGTCTAATATCACAATGGCAATTCAAATGCTGAAGTTAGCACCTACGGAAAAAGCACGGGCTCAATATTTAAAAATCTTGCAACAAGAATGTGCGCGGGAAATATCAATTATTAATCAATTAACTGACCTGCAAGAAATTTTAGTACCGGAAAATGTCAAACTCTTACAATGCTTTAAATCTTCCCCCGATCGAACCTCAGACCAAGATTCTAGTGATTGAGGATGATGAAAATATTCGCGAAAACATTTTAGAAATTTTAATAGGACAAAATCTTAGAGCTATCGGCGCAAAAAATGGTCGCTTAGGGATTCATTTGGCGCGAAAAACTATTCCTGATTTAATTATTTGTGACATTCTGATGCCAGAATTGGATGGCTATGATGTGCTAATAGAGTTACGTAAAGACCCTTTAACAGCAGTAATTCCTTTTATTTTCCTAACGGCTTTAGCCGATCGCGATCATAATCGTAAAGGAATGGAATTAGGTGCAGATGATTATATTACTAAACCTTGTAAACCTGTGGAATTGTTAAAGGCGATCGCTATACGGTTAAGCAAAAAAACGGCGATTACTGAGGTTTACACCACTGCTTTAAAACAAGCATCACAACAACTGAATAAATCTTTACACTATGACAGTTTAACTAATTTGCCAAATCGTTTATTGTTAAATGAAAAATTCACTCAAATTCTTAATTCTTTAGCTTTAAATAAGCGCCATTCCAACTCCGATCGACTGCTATCAATTCTGTATCTCAGTTTAGACAGATTCAATCGCATTGTTGAAGTTTTAGGACACTCACAAGCAGATAAATTGCTTCAATCTGTAGCTGAACGCTTACAAACTTATAGCAGTAATTGTCATACTATAGCGCGGTTATCTACTGATGAATTTGCCATAATTATGGTAAATAATAATCAGAAAAAGAGCTTGATTGATTTTGTCCAAAAACTCTTAGAAACTTTGGCAAAACCCATAATTTTAGAAGATAATACCGAAGTTTTAATTACAGCTAGTATGGGAATTTATTTATATGGTGGAAATGACAATGAATTGGATAAAATGCTGCAATTAGCTCATAAAGCGATGAACTATGTCAAACAACAGGGGGGAAATTCCTTTGCATTTTATCAACCAACGCTGAAGGTTACAAGTAGCGATCGCTTAAGTTTAGAAACCAGTTTAAGTTATGCTTTAGAACGAAACGAATTTGAAATTTACTATCAACCGAAAGTTAGTTTAAAGACTGGTAAAATTGTTGGTGCAGAAGCGCTTTTAAGGTGGTTTCATCCAGAACAAGGAGTAATTTCCCCACTTAAATTTATTCCCATAGCTGAAGAAACAAACTTAATTATTCCTCTGGGGGAACGGGTTTTAAAAACTGCTTGTCAGCAAACAAAATTATGGCATTCAGGTTTTCCTGCTTTACAAATAGCAGTTAATATATCAGGTCGTCAACTCAGTCACAGCAACTTTTATTCGCGAATAGTCCAAATATTAAAAGAAACTGATTTTCCGGCTGATTATTTGGAATTGGAGTTAACAGAAACTGCACTTATGGAAAATTTGGAAATTGCTAAAGACAGATTGACTGTTCTTAAAGAGTTGGGTGTTCAAATTGCGATCGATGACTTCGGGACAGGTTATTCTTCTTTAAGCTACTTACAACAGTTTCCCTTTGATACTTTGAAAATTGACAAATCTTTTATTCATCAATTGAACAAGAACACCAAAACTAAAACTATTACCAGTTCTATTATCCAAATGGGACAGGAACTCAACTTAAATTTAGTGGCAGAAGGAGTTGAAACTAAAACAGAACTGGATTTTTTATCTCAAAATAATTGTGATGAAATCCAAGGTTTTCTTTTTAGCCAACCTCTCAGCGTTAAAGATTTCACCAATTTGTTGATGTCGGGAAAAACTTTAACCTTACATCAATAGATTAGGGAATAAAGTGGTGTTTTCCTTGATTAAACAAGAAAAATAATTTTAAATAGGATGGATTAATCATGACCAAAATTTTAGTTATTGAAGATGAAGAAGCAATTAGAGAAAATCTTTTAGAACTCTTAAATGCTAAAGAATTTGACGCAATTGCCGTAGAAAATGGTTTTCAAGGCGTTCAAGTAGCTAAAGAAAAAAAACCAGATTTAATTATTTGTGATATATCTATGCCAGAATTAGATGGCTATGGTGTTTTACAAGCATTAAGAAGTGAACCTGCTACCGCAATGATTCCCTTTATTTTTCTGACAGCTTTAGTGGACAAAGCTAATAATCGTAAGGGAATGGAATTAGGTGCAGATGACTATTTAACTAAACCTTGTAAACCTGTAGAACTGCTAAAAGCGATCGACATTCGCCTCAAAAAACAAGCAATTATTAATCAGCAGCAAAGCCAAAAGTTAGAAGAATTACGTAGTAGTATTACTTTCTCCTTACCTCACGAACTCAGAACACCCCTAAATGGAATTTTAGGTTTTTCCGAGCTTTTATTGACCGAATTAGATACACTAGAACCAGATGAAATAAAGGAGATGGTCGAGCAGATTCAAACATCAGGTAAACGCCTATATCGGTTAATTCAAAACTTTTTATTGTATGCAGAATTGGAATTAATTTCTACTAATCCAGAACGCATCAAAGCTTTACGAAACTATCAGACAGAACAGAGCAATTCTCTAATTACTGAACAAGCAACTCAGCAAGTAAAACAAGTGCAAAGACAAGCTGATTTACACTTAAAACTAGAATATACTCAGCTAAATATTTCTGCTATCCGCTTGAAAAAAATTGTGGAAGAATTAGTAGATAACGCTTGCAAATTCTCAGTCCCGGGAACTCCAATTAATATCACTAGTCAGATAAATAATAACTCATTTATTTTATCTGTAAGTGACAAAGGCAGGGGAATGAAACCCGAACAAATTGAAAGTTTAGGTGCTTATATGCAGTTTGAACGCAAACTTTATGAACAGCAAGGATCGGGGTTAGGATTAATAATTGTTAAACGGATAGCCGAACTACATGGAGGAAGTTTAAACATAGAAAGTATCCCCGATCGCCAAACAACCGTTAAAGTTATCCTTCCTACTAACTCAAATTAAGTTCGTAGTGACGACTTTAGTCGTTCTCTTCTCCAAGAGTAGGACTAAAGTCCTCACAACAAACTAGAAAAATGATTTGCCAATACAGGATTTAAAAACTGCGTCAAAGTAAACGCATCTACACCTAATTCTGTCCTTTCCTTCGCCGCTAAAATACCAGCTTGGGCGTGCCACCAAGCAGCAATTACCACCCTTTCAACCAGAGAATTTGTATTAGCAGCAATCCCTTGCGCCAACAATCCGCCAATCAATCCTGTTAACACATCTCCACTTCCACCACGCGCCAAAGCTGGTGTACTTTCAGGAATAATCCAAATACGAGAAGTATTTGCTATAGCCGTTCTTGCTCCTTTTAATAGAACAATTGCACCCGTTAATTCTGCTGCTTTTTTCACTGCTTCAACCCGATTTTGTTGCAAGTTTTCAAGATCGGGAAATAACCGTTTAAATTCCCCAGCATGAGGAGTTAAAACTGTTGTTGCTTGGCGTTTTTCTAAAGTAGAAATTGTTCCCATTTGTGCTAGAATATTTAAACCATCTGCATCTAAAATTACAGGTTTATTGTTTGCTAAAACTTCCTCGACAATTGTAGTTGCTTCTGTGGTAATACCGGGGCCACAAGCGATCGCGTCATAACTCCCCAAATTCACCCCATCTGGTAAACTAGAAATAGCTCCATTTCCCGTCTCTTCACAACCAATAATTAACGCTTCCGGCAAATGGGAAACCAATAGAGGTTTTAAAGATTCAGGAACAGCAATAGAAAGCATTCCCACACCACTTCCTCTCGCACCCAAACCAGTTAAAATTGCCCCTCCAGCATACTTCCGCGAACCACAAATTAACAGCAAATGCCCTTGTTTATACTTATGCGTAACTGGCGGACGAGGTAGCGGCAAATGTTGTTTAATAAACTCTGTTGTTACTCGCTGAATTTGCGGTGTTTCCCCCAAAATTGCCGTAATATCTGTCCAAGGAATATCAAAATCAATTAACTCCGCCTTACCCACATATTCTAAAGCTCGATCGTGCAATAATCCCAACTTCCACAAACCCAAACAAAGAGTATGAGTAGCCTTGATTGCAGTTCCTAAAACCTCTCCCGTATCTGTATGTAAACCCGAAGGCAAATCGATACTAATTACAGGTTTAGACCATTCATTCAACTCATTAATTGCTTCTGCCAAATTATCTTTAATTTCTCTCTCTAACCCGAACCCAAATAACCCATCAATAATCAAATCACAATCTTGTAAATCAGCCACATTCTCTACGTAACAAATCCCTAAACTTTGGGCATATAAATCATGTTGTGCCGTCAAATCTTTTAACTTAGAAAAAGGGCGATAAATATTAACTTGATAACCGCGAAAATGTAACTCTCGCGCCACAACTAAACCATCGCCACCATTATGACCTGGCCCAATTAAAAAACCTACTTTTATAGGAACCGAAGAATTAGGAAAAAGCGACTGAACCCGTTTATAAATTAACCCAGCCACTTTTTCCATCAAAGCTGCCACAGGCATTCCTCCAGCAAAAATTCGTCCTTCAATCTCCTGCATTTGGGCTGCGGTAACGGCTATTTGCTGAATTTTTTCATGCCTGTTCATGAGCTTAAATTTTGAGATTTTGCACTTGCTAAAGTGGTTAGTTACCTATTGATGACTCTGGAATTAGCTACACCATATTCTTGCAAATAACTTTGCCATTCTTGCGCCGCTGCTAACTGCGGAAATGGCCCAACAATTAATTGAGGTAGATTGTCATCATATTGAATGAGAATTTCATTTTCTACGCCCAAATCTATAGCCATTTGCTTTACTTGTGCTTCAATTGCTGCTAATTCTTCTGGCCTTGCGGGAATGACCACACTGTAAGAATTACTGGTGTTAAAGTTGCTCTTTCTTTGTACTTGGTTTTCCCTAACTACAACGCGACTTACACGGGGATTTTCTACAATAATAAAGTTAGTTTCATTGTTGGAAACTGGGGGAATTCCAGGTCTAACTGAATTACGAGAAAATTGTGCCCAAATGCCCTGTCTTCTTAATTCATTACGAACTTCTAATGCTTCTGATTGGTCGTTAAATTGCCCAACCAGAATTACATTTCTTCCCTGATATTGCCAAACATAAGCTTGTGGTACTACAGCCTGAATTCTCCATAAAGCATCTTCTAGCTCGCTCCTTCGTCTAACTGATACATAAACAACATAGCGCGAGTTTTCCCAAGGTGAAACTGAACTACCTGAAAAGCGATTAGTGGCAACTAATTCTGCGGTAATACCTGCCTGTGTTAGTCTTCTCACACGCTGTCGGGCTCCATCCAGATTATAGTTACCTAACGTAATGACCCGTCTGCCTCTTCTATTCGTAACTTGTGCTCTGCCATCAATTCGGGTTTGTACGAAATTTAGTAAATCTGGGCTATAAGTAGGGACTAGTACTTCATAAGTGCGATCGCCAAACCTATAATTATCAGGAAACGGTGCCTCATCCTCAAAACCTGGAGGAAAAGTTTGAGCCACCACACAGCACTCCTCAAAAGGTCTGGTTTTATGCCTTGCTTCGGCTTTACCCTCATTAACTACCGCCCAAAATCCCCCCATCAACAAAGCCAACACAGATAGCAGTGCCGAAAAATTGCTCCACTTCAACTTACCAAAAGACCAAAACTTACCTCTTTGATTTTCCTTCATACCAGTTTTTACTCCTCTTATTTTGGTTCCCCGCACCCTAGCCATAAACTTAGTAATTAATCTAACTCAGAGGATATAACATTTAATCCTAACTATAAGACTTATTAATAAATTTGTAGCCACTAGCTCAAACCAAAACAAGGTAAACGAGTTATTTTTAAGTTTTGGGTTATTCACAATTCAACTTAAAACTCAAAACTCCCTTGTCCCCCAGAAATCCGTAATAGAAAGATTTTTGTTTGAATGTTACCTTAGAGGAAGCCCCGAAAAAATTGGGCAAAGTCTTAGTATGCTTATGAACAAAGTAGTAGTTGGCCTCTCTGGTGGTGTAGATAGTTCTGTTGCAGCAGCCCTGCTTCATAATCAAGGATATGAAGTAGCAGGGTTGACCCTTTGGTTGATGAAAGGCAAGGGTCAATGTTGTTCTGAGGGGATGGTCGATGCTGCTTTCATTTGCGAACAGCTGGGCATTCCTCACCATATTGTTGATAGCCGAGAAGTTTTTCAAACCTATATTGTTGATTATTTGGTAGCCGGGTACAGTGAGGGTATTACCCCTCTGCCTTGTTCCCAGTGCAACAAAGCGGTAAAATTTGGCCCGATGCTGCAATATGCTCAAGAAAAATTGGGCATTAATAAAATTGCCACAGGTCACTATGCGCGAATTACTTACAATGAGGAAACAGGTCGTTATGAGTTGCGACGGGCTGTTGATTTGAGTAAGGATCAATCATACTTTTTGTATGACCTACCCCAAGAATTGTTAGCAGCAACTATTTTTCCTTTGGGTGAAAAACTGAAGACAGAAACTAGAAAAATTGCGGCAGAATACGGTTTAAAAACTGCTAGTAAGCCGGAAAGTATGGATTTGTGCTTGGTAGAAAGCAATGGTTCCATGCGGGCGTTTTTGGATAAGTACATTACACCCCAAAAAGGAGAAATTGTTGACCAGTCTGGTAATGTTTTAGGACTGCATGACGGCGTACATCACTATACAATTGGACAGCGCCGAGGTTTAGGAATTGCAGCGGCAGAACCTTTGTATGTAATTGGTTTGGATGCAGTGAGAAATCGTGTAATTGTCGGTACTCGTGATAGTGCTAATCAAACAGAATGTACTGTACAACGAGTTAATTGGGTTTCTATTGCTGAACCAGCTGCACCTATTCGTGCCCAAGTGCAAATTCGTTATCGTTCTTCAGCAACTCCTGTAATAGTAATTCCTCTGGAAAATTCTCGCGTCAAATTAGTTTTTGATGAACCTCAATTTAGCATTACTCCCGGACAAGCTGCGGTTTGGTACGACGGAGATATGGTGTTGGGTGGGGGAGTTATTGAGAAGGGTGTTGGGGATTAGTGATTGGGAACTGGGGACTGGGGACTGGGGACAAGGGGACAAGGGCGAGTTATGAGTTATGAGTTTTAAGTTATTAATTCAAAACTTAAAACTTAAAACTCATAACTAACGAAGGGACAAGGGGAAAATTTATTATATTCTTCCCCTTTGCGCCTCTGTCTTCTAACTTTGTTGGTTTAACCAATTGATTAAATCATTTAAACTGGAAAAGTCTATTTGGGCATCGATTAAGGCTTCTAATTGAGGGATTGGTAAAGAGCGAATTTTTTCTGCTAATTCAAGGGGTATTTCTCCAAAGCGTCGTGTTAGAATGCGGAGAAGTGCGATCGCTTCCCCTCGTTGTAAGCCTTGTTCCAATCCTTGTTGTAATCCTTGCTCAAGAATATCTTGGTAAATTACAGATTCTCGCATCAGTTCCTCCCGAAACAATCGACGAATTAAGTTTTTTTCAAATCGCAAACCCGCTAAAATTTCAGTAGCAGCAGCTAAACTTTGCTGTTGTGCTGGCTCTTCTAGCATAGCGACTCTTTGGGCAACTTGTTCTAATAACCTGCTTGGAGTATCACTGCGGGTTAAAGGTGCCAACGGTAATAAAGCTGGTTCGGATAAAAAAAGTGTAGGGTCTTGTTCCCATAAGCGAATTATCCGATAACTGTGTCGCGTATTCTGCCTCTCAAATCGGTTAACAAAAACTTGCTCTGATGTGGTTTCCTTGAGAAAGATTACCACTTGCTCAATGTCACACTTGTATTGTCCATACAACAATACCCAATATTTGATCATTCGGTAAGGAAGAGGAGGGTCGGAATAAGGTAAAGTTTGGAATTCTAAGTGGAGAATTTGATTATCTGTTTGTAAAAGAATCAACGCATCAGAACGTATTGGTTCGGGAATGATTTCGGTTTTAAGCACGCGAACGTTGGTAGGATTAATAGCCAGCAACCAGCGGACGAAATTTGGGGCATAAGTTTCCGCCAGGTATTTACAAAGGTTGTCGTATGCCACAATTAAATAAATTTAGGTCAATGAAAATTGTAAGTTTTTTATTTGATTTAGTGACTAAATTAATTTTGACTACAAATGTTCACATAGCTTGGTAGGATCGTTTCTTGGAGCAACAATCAAAAAATCTAAGTTAATTATGAGTCATACGACCGATGGCATAGCCCCTCATGGTGGTCATTTAATCAATCGCATTGCTACAGAACAGGAAAAAGCAGAATTTCTCGCCCAAGCTGATGTTTTACCTCGCGTCCAACTCGACGAACGTAGCTATAGTGACCTAGTAATGATTGCCATTGGTGGCTTTAGTCCCCTAAATGGTTTCATGCAGCAAGCAGACTACGAACAAGTTGTTACTGATATGCGCTTGGTAAATGGATTACCTTGGTCAATTCCAGTCACTTTGTCTGTATTAGAAGAAGTCGCAGAACCTTTAAAAGAAGGAAATTGGATACGTTTGGATGACCCGAACGGGCAATTTGTGGGTGTTTTGGAATTAACTCAAAAATATCGTTACAACAAAGCTCATGAAGTTATTAATGTTTATCGTACTGACGATATTAAACACCCAGGCGTACAAGTTGTTTATAATCAAGGGGCAATTAATTTAGCTGGCCCAATTTGGCTATTACAACGTGACCCGCATCCTTATTTTCCTAAATACCAAATTGACCCGGCAGAATCTCGCCAATTATTTCAACAGAAAGGTTGGAAAACAATAGTGGGTTTCCAAACTCGTAACCCTATCCATCGCGCTCATGAGTATATTCAAAAATGTGCTTTGGAAACAGTTGATGGGTTATTTTTACATCCTTTGGTTGGCGCAACTAAAGAAGATGATATTCCAGCTGATGTGCGGATGCGCTGTTATGAGATTATGCTGGAACATTATTTTCCAAAAGATCGAGTGATTTTGGCAATTAATCCCGCTTCGATGCGTTATGCTGGGCCAAGGGAAGCGATTTTTCATGCCTTAGTTCGGAAAAACTATGGCTGTACTCACTTCATTGTGGGACGAGATCATGCTGGTGTGGGTGATTATTACGGCACTTATGATGCTCAATATATCTTTGATGAGTTTGAGCCTGGGGAGTTGGGCATTGTGCCAATGAAGTTTGAACACGCTTTTTACTGTACTGTGACTCAAGGTATGGCAACGACGAAAACGAGTCCTAGTACGCCGGAACAGCGGATTCACCTTTCAGGTACTAAAGTTCGGGAGTTGCTACGTCGAGGTGAACTTCCACCACCAGAGTTTTCCCGTCCAGAGGTAGCGGCAGAATTGGCAAAGGCAATGCGAGTGCCAGTGGAAGCTTAATTTAATTGGGTAATGGGTAGTAAGTAGCGGGTAATGGGTAAAATACTTTTTGGTTAAAGGTGAAAGGTAAGGAGAAAATAATTTGGATCTTTATCAGTTCCCATTACCAATTACCAACTACCAAATAATGCCATTAGGTTGAAAAACTTAAATTACTTAATAACATGATGAAGCGCAGGACTTTTTTGCAAAAATCTGGTATGGTGCTGGGTGCGCTGGGCTTGAGTCAGTCTGTGTTATCGTTGTTGAGCGATCGCTATTATCAAGCTTTAGCACAGTCTAGTCCGCGCAAATTAGCTTTGCTAATTGGGATTAACCAATACTTATTCGGTACACCACTAACAGGTTGTGTAACTGATGTAGAATTGCAACGGGAACTTTTAATTCACCGTTTCGGTTTTCATCCTAGCGATATCCTAACTATTACAGATCAACAAGCTACTCGGCAAAATATTGAAACTGCTTTTTTGGAACATCTCACTCAACAGGTAAAACCGGGTGATGTGGTAGTTTTTCACTTTAGCGGTTATGGTAGTCGTTTTCGGAAAGCGGTATTACAGGAAAGTGGCAGTTTAGGAGAACTAAAGAATCAGGAAAAATTTGCTGTCACTAATTTGTTATTGCCTGTTGATGGGATTATTCAAATTAAAAATCAACCTGTGGTTAATGCGTTGTTGGAAGATACTTTGTTGTTGTTGTTGCGATCGCTCTCCACAGATTTATTAACCTCAGTGTTAGATACTAGTTATAGTGACGGTGAGATTATTTTACAAGGCAATCTGCGCGTTAGGTCTAGGCCATCAATTCTCACTGGAGAAATCACTCAAGAAGAATTTGCTTTGCAAGACCAATTGAAACAAAATTCGCAAATAATTAATCCAAACCCCGGTACTGTTTTAGTTGCAGCAAAACCAGACCAAGTAGCGATGGAAGGGCAAATAGATGGTTTTAGTAGTGGATTTTTTACTTATGCCTTAACTCAGCACCTTTGGCAAGCTACTCCCGCTAGTACTGTACAAATTAGCTTAAACCGAGTCGCTGGAACAGTTGAACAATTAGTCGGTAATAAACAACAACCACAAATTTCTGGTCAAACTAATTCTAAACAAAAGTTTCTCACTTATCATGTTTTATCTGATAAAATGATAAGTGCTGATGGGGTGATAACGGCGGTGGAAGAAAATGGAAAAACTGCCCAACTATGGTTAGCTGGATTACCTGCAAAAGTACTGCAATATAATATTAATTCCCTGTTCTTTACTGGATCGCCGATAAATTTATCCCCTCAAGATAATCCACCTTTACAATTAGCTATTCGTTCCCATGAAGGTTTAAAAGCTAAGGCACGAGTTAATTCTACTAATCTTAATGAAGTTAGTAAACTTCAAGTTGGACAATTAGTACAAGAAGCTGTACGAGTATTATCTCATAATATTAATTTAACTGTGGCTTTACATAGTTGTTTAACAAGAATTGAAAGAGTAGATGCTACTAGTGCTTTTTCAGGAATTCCTCATGTAACATCAATTGTGGCAGGAGAACAGTCTGCTGATTGTTTGTTGGGGCGAGTTTCTACTGCTGAGTCAGTGTTGGCGCAAGCAGAGTCAGAGTCTATTGCCGGAACTGCACCTTTACCGAAAAGCAGCTATAGTTTATTTTCTCCGGGTTTGGAACCAATTCCCAATACTTCTGGAGAAGCAGGAGAAGCTGTAAAAACAGCTGTGAATCGTTTAGTACCGAAATTGCAAACTTTGTTGGCTGCGAAGTTGTTGCGCTTAACTGCTAATGAGGGTTCTTCACGGTTGGGAGTTCAAGCTATTTTAGAGACGATCGCACCCGAAGAACAAGTCTTAATGCAGCGAACCACAGTTAGAGCACCTTGGCCTACTCCTACAGCTAGTGTATCATCAAGTGCGCCAAAAGAAGCGATCGTTAAATTACCAATTAGTAGCTCTATCCAGTACAAAATTCATAATTACAGCAACGAGCCAATTTACTTTATTTTACTGGGAATAGATACTAATGGTTGTCCGATCGCTCTACTTCCAGCCAGGTCTATAAATAATCTTAACGAACAGGGCAGTAAATCTTTTGCTACTCAAGTAATTACTCCCGGTACAACCAAAATTATTCCTTCAGCTGATAACCCTTTTAAGTGGGTTGTGCAAGGGCCTCCCGGTGTGGTAGAAATTCAATTAATCTTTAGTCGTGCACCTTTTTCTCGAACTTTAGAAGTTTTGGAGAGCCAGAAAATTTCGGCTTTTGGTCGGTTAACGACTTTACCAAATCCTTTAGAAGTAGTTCAATCTATTTTAAATGATTTACATCAAGCTAGTGGTAACATGACGGAAGCGATCGCTGCATCTCCAGATACCTGGATTTTAGATGTGAATCATTGGGCAACTCTTAGTTTTATTTATCAAGTAGTTTAAGAAGATGAAAAATCATCTATTTCTAACTAAATTAGCTGTTTTGGGAATAGTACTATTTACTATAGATGCCACTGCACAACCAAAACTCCAAGTAGTTCCACCAACAGTTAACCCTCCACAAATTCCCACCGAAAATTTGTCGGCGCAGGAACGTCGAGAACTAGAGATATTGCGAAAAGAGAGAGAAAAAATTCAGCAAGAAGCTCTGACTCGCAATTTAGTTCAAGCAGAGGTCGATCGCGTTTTTAGTCGCACAGCAACTTTAATTAATATTCTCTTATTTGTAATGATTTTATTTCCCATAATTATAACACTAACTTTTTGGCTGTTGCGTCGGAGTATAATTTATCAGTCAAAAACTGAAATTAAACAAGAATTAAAAACAGAACTAGAAAAGCAAACTGCTATTTTTAAGCAAGAAATGGAACAGTTACAGGGAGAATACATTGCTTATTTATCCCAGTTTCAAACTTGGGAAAATTCTGCTCCTGATGTTGCAAGTAACTATGTTACCGAAACTTCAGAAAATCAGCAAATTATTAATTCTGATAACAAGTTTATTCCCGGAGAAACTCAAACTTTAATGGCAGAAGATCAATATGAAATTTCTAACTTAACTCATAATGACCAAGCTGCCACACCAAAATTAGATGATAGCCAAACTCAGATTTTGACAGTTGACGATTATTTAAATCTAGGTAATAACTATTTGCGAAAAAGTTGCTACCAAGAAGCTATTGATGCTTATAATGCTGCCTTGAAAATCGAACGCAATTTACCAGAAGTTAGATATCAAAATGCTAAAGCTTACGCTTTGAGAGGCAGTATAAACCCCGCAATTGGTAATTTGCAGTGGGCGATCGATCTCGATCCTCAATACAAAGAAATAGCACAAACCGATCCAGCTTTTAACTATATTCGTAATGATGAACAGTTTCAACAATTAGTTAATAATTAACAAAAACTTCCCTGAAAAGTTCAGTTATAACTTAGCTCCAAAATTCATCTAGGTTCACTTCTGCTATCTCCTGCTGCACCTCTTGGAAATAGCTACTTCCAGTAAGCATAGCTACTTCCTTTTGTCGTTTCTTATGGTCAATTTCAATTTTCAATTCTTCTAATTGTCGTTTCAATTCATCCTCACGGCGTTTCCGGTCTGTAATATCTTGAATCATCCCTTCATAATATAAAAGTTGACCTGTATGATCGCGAACAGCACGGGTATCCTCTTGAATCCAAATGATATTACCATCTTTTTGATAAACCCGATATTCAAAATCCTTAACCTGATCGTGTTCTTCTAATTGACGTTTAAACTCTGCTTGATCTAGACGATCGACATAAATTTGCATACCAATATCTTTAATAGTTTCAATCATTTCTTGGGGTGAATCATAACCATATATTCTTGCCATTGCTGAATTGATGTTGATATAATGCCCTTCGGGACTGGACTGAAAAATTCCTTCCAAGGCGTTTTCAAAGATGCTGCGATAGTTTTCTTCTGCTATTCGTAGTGCCTCTTCTGCTCGTTTGCGATCGCTAATATCGCGCACCATCACCAGCACCTCATTTTCTCCTGTAACTATCACCCGCACCTCTTCATCAATTAACTGTCCATCAATTAACAACTGATGTTCGTACATTTGCAGCGTTTTCGTCTCCAGTGCCCGTTTAATGGCATCCATACGTTGTTGTGCTTGGGCGGGTGGTAGAGAATCGTAAACTGTGGTTGTGTTTAAAGCAATATTATCTCCTGAGAAACGCTTCACCCTTCCCGCACCGACTGCATCATCCAGATAAACCCCATCGCCGCGAACTCGTAACAATAAGTCAGGAATAGCTTCAATCAAAGCACGGGTTGTTGCTTCACTTTGTTTTAGCGCTTCTTCAGCTTGTTTGCGATCGGTAATATCAATTCCTACAGATACGGTAGCACTACCTTGTTGGTATTTTTGGGCAGCAATTAGATAATATCGCTTTTTCTGATTAACCTCAAAATCAATAATAGAAGAAGCTGAATTTTCAGGACTGTTAATAAACTCGCGCAAGAAGCTTGCGAGCTTATCATTTTCTTGGATAAACCCTAATTTTTTACCAACAAAAGCTTCTGGAGACAAGTTAAATTTTTCAGCTAAATGGCGATTTACCCCCATGTAGGTACCCTCCGAATCAATCCAAGAAATAGAACCCGGAACGGCATCCAAAACCGCCTTTAGTTGTTCTTTTGCACTAGCTAGTTCTTGCTCTCTTGCTTGAATAGTTTGAAAAGATTCTTGCAGTTGTTTGCCCATGAAGTTAAATGATTGGGCTAATCGATCGATTTCCTCACGGGTAAGAACAGGTGCTTGTTGATTCAGATTACCGCGAGCCATTTCTTGTACAAGTTGAGTCAGTTTAACAACAGGCTTAGAAATAGATTTTGCCACTACAAAGGCTGCTAAAATCACCACCAATAAAGTAACAACCCCGAAAACAATGACTATTTTTTTTAATGCTGTTAAATTAGACAAGGCTTCCGAAGTATTGATTTTCACTAAAATACTTCCATTCAAAACAGGTAAATATCTCCAATCCGCGTCAATTGTTTTACTGTCAAAAACCTTACTTTGTGCAATATAAACTAAATTATTCTTATGTTCTTTTGTTTGAGAATTTCTAGTAGTAAAGTAAGTAATTGCCGTCACTGAAGTTAGCGGAACCAAAGCGATAAATAAAAACCAGAGCAGTAGTTTATTAACAATTTTTTTACTCTTCATCTACCTTGCCTCCTATTTTTCCAGTATTCATCAAGCTAGATTAGCGCATTCGTAGTCAAGATCAAATTTTCTTGCTTCATCAACAGGTTTGATTTCATTTGTCAAGGTTCTAAAGAGCTATACTCATTTTATTCTATGACGATTCTTTCCTTTCATTAGTAAGTATCTTCATTCAAATTTTTCTTACTATCAGGAATATTAGAACCTACCACATAAAAATCTTGAGGATAAATCCAATGCGTGTCATGAGGGCCGTGAATTTGAATTCCGGTCATCACTGCATAATTGAAAATAGAACTATCTAAAGAACTTAAGAGTTGCTCAACATCTTGAGAAATAATCTGACTAGCCAATTTAGTGATTTCCACCAAATCGGGTTTATCGCCATATTTAATTGTTGAAAGAATTTTTTGGCGGATAATTGATTGTTCAATATCCTGCATATCGGTCATTAGCTGAACATGACCAGATTGTAGTTCTTTAACTATTGCTTCCAATGCCCCACAAGCATGGGAAGCTTTTTGAATACCATCTCGGTAAACTTTGCCAATTTCGCCATGTCGGGAAATAGCAATGTGGGGCATTGCATAAAAAGTAAATCGCCTTGTGCCATCTACGATCGGAGTGTGGTCTGTTGCTGCGGCTAAACCTGTTTTCCCCATCATCACAAAGCCTGCTAAACTGCAACAATTGAATGTTTTTCCCCAATATTTAATCACTTCATCAATTAAAATGTCGGTGATTTCGTCCCGACAAATTGCCACCATTCCGATTGTTTTACCCTTATCAAAACCGTAAGAATTTAGAGTTTTGTAAGTGTTTTTAATGTAGTCTGCCATTGGCAAACTGCCGGGAAAATGAGTTTGCAGAGTTTCGTAGAAAACTGGATTACTGCTAGGTGCATATCCATCTATAGCTTGAAAAATTTCATCCCGCAGCTTATCAAAGTAATTGAATTCCATAAATGTTAAATTTTGGATTACTAAAGTTCTTTTTTTTACTTTCTTTCAAGCATTGAGGATTTTTAGCTAAACACTCTGTCTACCAATCATTAATACCATTACCTCCGGCAATCCATTGCTGTAAATCCCGTTCTGATTTTGCCACGTTAAACAAGTGCAAGCCAAAATCCTGCGACAAGTCTTGACAAACTTTGATGCCCCGGACGCTATTTCCTTTTGCATCTAAGAGGGGTGAAAAGGTGCCAATACCCAGTTTTCCCGGAACAACTGCTGTAATCCCACCACCTACGCCACTCTTGGCAGGCATTCCCACGCGATAACACCACTCGCCAGATGCGTCATACATTCCACAGGTAAGCATTACACTGATCACATCTTGCACGTAGCGTTCATCGATCGCTCTTTCCCCCGTAACCGGATTTACACCGCCATTCGCCAGAGTTGCCGCCAGCATTGCCAAATCCTTTGCGTTCACCAGAATCGAACATTGCTGAAAGTAGAGATCTAACGTTTCATCAATTTTGTCGCTGATCATACCGAAATTTCGCATCAGGTATGCCATTGCTCGGTTGCGGAAGCCTGTCGCCTTTTCTGACAAAAAGACGGGTACATTGATGTCATGCTCCCGTCCAGTGTAGCGTTTAAACATTTCCAGCAGTCGTTTCAGGCGTTCAGTGCCATTTTCGCCTTCAATTAAGTCAGCTGTAGCGATCGCTCCCGCATTCACCATTGGGTTGTAGGGACGGTTAGTTGCTTCATCGAGCACAATGGCATTAAATGCTTCCCCCGTAGGTTCCACACTCACCTTGCTATTAACATACTCGCGCCCGTGATCCTCCAGAGCTAAACCAAAGACGAAAGCTTTAGAAATCGATTGAATCGTAAATAGTTTGTCACAATCTCCAACTTCAAACACCTGTCCGTCTTTTGTCACCACACAGATGCCAAACCATTCCGGCTTTGCCAGCGCCAGTTCGGGAATGTAGTCCGCGACGGCTCCATCGTTGAGCTTACGATACTTTTCGTACAAGTCTGTCAAATAATTCCGAAAAGGTGAGGTAACGGCTGTGATGGAACTAGCAAGGGACTGTAAATCTCCAAAGTTAGACATGATGCTCACCCTTCAATAATTTGCTGCGCTACCTTACGAAACTCTTGACTCATCGGGTGTTCTGGGTAGGTCACACAAAAAACACCTTCACTCGCTAGTTGAACCACATCTTCCGAAAGCGGAAAGACTCCAGCAACTTGCTCCTGGTAAGTTTCCTCAACTTTCTGTTTCAACGCTTCTGGGTTGAGCTTACTATGGACTTTATTAATAGCCAGTAGCATTTTGCGAACTTTCAATTGCCTTGCCACATCGACGGTAACAGCAGTTCCCTGATAGTCTTGCTTGTCAGGACGCAAGATTAAGATGAGAAAATGGGAAATAGCGATCGACAAAAAAGTTTCTTTTGACAATCCAGGGTGAGTATCAATAAACAAATAATCTAATTGCAGCGTCTTTACTAAGCTGCGAAACCCATCATTCATCAGCCTGACATCATAACCATCTTTGAGAATGCGGGCAATGTCATCCGCTTTTACACTAGAAGGGACTAGATAAAGCTTACCCGCTTCAGTTAACCCAACATTGGCGCTGACATCGTAAGCTGCATCTTCGATCGGACTATCACCCCAGAGGTAGTTATTCAGCGTTTTACCCATCTGTTCGGGTTCCAAGCAAAACAGATTATGAATACCGGGCGAGGGAACATCTGTATCCACCACACCAACCCGATTTCCTTGTAAAGCAACAGTCGTCGCTAAGTTGGCTGTAAAGTTAGACTTGCCCGTGCCACCCCGGTAAGAGTGAATCGAAACGACTTTAGGCATCTTTATGTCAATAGCAAAATTACAATAAGTCATACCATGTCTGGTTGTCCCAAACTGTATAGTACATATACTTTTAGGTGCAAGTTTAAAAGATTAGAAAATTTTTCAAGCTCCTGACTATTATTTAAAGTTTATCTACAAACTTTTAAAATTTGTCTAGATTATTGTATATTGGTAAACTGATAAGTTTAATTATAAGCATTAGTTTTAAAGTAAATACAGTCTAAATCCTCATCAAAAAATAACATCTGGGCTATTAAATTCTTTCCTCAGTTTAACTAGCGATAACCTCGTGAACATAACTTGATAAAATTGACAAGAGGTGTTACTTATGAAAATAGAACGACCAAGCACAAAATTACCTACTCCAGAAGAATTACAAGAGTTAGGAAAACTCAAAACAGCTATTGAGCAAATAATTGCCAACGGTAAGATTAGTAAGGAAGAGTGCGAGAGAATTAAAAGAATTATGTGGGCAGATGGGAAAATTACCCCTGAAGAATTGGAGTTATGCCGCACTATGATTTATCACCAAATCACTATCGGCGAACTAGAGTGGGAATATTAAATTAGGGATAGGGGAAAGTTTTGAGTTTTGAGTTAAGAAGAGTTGGAGAGTTTTAAGTTTTAATTTCTCCCCTGCTCCCCTGCTACTTTACTCCCATTCGATCGTCCCAGGTGGTTTAGAAGTAATGTCGTAAACCACTCGGTTAACTCCAGCTACTTCATTCACAATCCGGTTAGAAATCAGTTCTAACAAATCGTAAGGTACTCTTGCCCAGTCTGCGGTCATGCCATCTTCGCTTTTTACGAAGCGGAGGACGATCGGATAAGCATAAGTACGTTGATCGCCCATTACACCAACGCTACGAATGGGTAGGAGTACGGCGAATGCTTGCCATAACTCACCGTACATTTCGTGACGGTTGATTTCTTGACGAACAATTAAATCTGCATCCCGGAGAATATCTAACCTTTCTTCGGTAACTTCGCCTAAAATGCGAATAGCGAGTCCGGGACCGGGGAAAGGATGTCTTTGGACAATTTCTTCTGGTAGACTGATCGAACGCCCAACTTTCCGCACTTCGTCTTTAAAAAGTTTCCGCAGTGGTTCGATCAACTTGAATCGTAAATCTTTAGGTAATCCGCCGACGTTGTGGTGACTCTTAATTTTCACTGCTACCCGTTCCCCAGTTTTAGGATCGACGTTAGTATCAGCAGATTCAATTACGTCTGGATAAAGTGTACCTTGGGCTAAGTAATCAAAAGGCCCAAGTCTCTTAGATTCTTCTTCAAAAACGCGAATAAATTCGTGCCCGATGCGACGACGTTTTTCTTCGGGATCGGTAACTCCGGCTATTGCTTGTAAAAAGCGATCGCGTGCGTTAACATACTGCACGGGAATATGAAATTGCTCTTGAAATAACTTCAGCAATCTTTCTGGCTCATACTTCCGCATAAAGCCTTGGTCGATAAACATACAAGTTAACCGATCGCCGATCGCCCTGTGCAGCAAGAAAGCTAAAGTAGAAGAATCTACACCCCCAGAAAGAGCCAATAATACTCGTTTATCACCAACTTTCGCCCGAATTTCTCGCACTGATTGTTCCACGAAAGCAGCAGTTGTCCAAGTTGGTTCGCACTCGCAAATATGATAAACAAAGTTACGAATTAAAGCTAAACCGTAGACAGAGTGAACCACTTCCGGGTGAAATTGTACCCCATAGAGCTTTTTCTCGTGATTGGCGATCGCAGCTACAGGCGTATTTGCCGTATGTGCCAAAATTTCAAACCCTTCCGGCAACCTCGTGCAAGAATCTCCGTGACTCATCCACATTGTCGAACCATCTTCTACATTGGTTAACAAATCTGTGGGATCGTCGATCGCTAAAGATGCTTTACCATATTCACCTCGTTCGGCGCGTTTGACTTCGCCGCCAAGTTGCTGCACCATTAACTGCATTCCATAGCAAACTCCTAAAATCGGAATGCCCAACTGCCAAATTCCTGGGTCGCAATGGGGTGCGCCTGGATCGTAAACTGAATTAGGCCCACCGGAAAGAATAATTCCTTTAGGATTTAGTTGCGTGAGTTGTTCAACAGTGGTGCGATAGGAAAGAACTTCCGAGTAAACTTGAGTTTCGCGAATCCGACGCGCAATTAACTCGGAATACTGAGAGCCAAAGTCCAAAATAACGATCATTTGGCGGTTCAGTTCACCCAAAGATTGGGTAGAAGGCGGTTGAGATGTCTGTACTGTCACTGAAATAAATCCAAAAAGTTAAAGATAGAACGAAAGTTGGTCTAGGAAGAAGGGGATAGGGGTCAGGGGTTAGGTGTTAGGGAAGAAGAAGTTTCCCTAACCCCCAACCCCTACCACCCAACCCCTTCTTCAGGTCTTCTTATATCTTTGTTAAAGTTTGCTAAAAATATATTAGTTTACAAGCTTGATGTCAAAATATTACATCTTACCCATATTTTATAGATATTCTTACCAATTTAACATAGTTGATTGAGTAGCTTGATACCGACTTGACTTTTAACGATAATTTGACGTTGACGATCGAACAAAATCGAACCGACACTAACTTGTTGTTGAATCTGATTATAGATGTAAGTTTGGGAGCGATCGTCAATTGCTTGAGCAATAGAATTATAAACCTGTTCTACCCAATTACTGCCATTTTCCCCATCCCAAGTCCGCAAGTAATTTAAAGCCGCATCAGCCGTTGATTGGGCAAAAACTTTTTGTAACATGGGAGTCGGTAAACCGATCTTGGCACAATGCGCCGTCAAAATTTCTTGCCTTCCATCAGCGAAATAATGATGAGTGTGAAAAATTCCCCCTGCCAATTTCATCAGTTTACCGTGATAACCAAACAGCAAAATTTCCCTCAACCCCTGTGTTCCAGCTTCTACCAGCATTGGCCCCAACCAGTTAGCCGTTTTTACCAATCTCTGAATTGAAATCCCTAGTTTCTGAGCCAAGTCTAAACCATTTTCCCCAATGCAGAAGACGAGCAGGGAGGCAGGGGGGCAGGGGGGCAGGGGGGAGTTATTTAGTTGTTTGATTTTTTGTCGGAGTTCTTCGAGATAAATGTCTAATTGACCGGAGGCACTCAGGGGTTGAGAGATAGCGCTAGTGCCGAGTAGGGAAAGTCCGTCCACAACACCGAAAGCAGCGTTGGCAGTGCGATCGGCTAATTGTCTTCCTTCTGGCAAAATAATCGTAACCGTAATTTTCTCCTCTGGACTCAGTAACCGCAGCAAATTCGCCTGTAAAAGTTGCCTTGCATAAGCATAAATCGCCGCCTTTCCCTCAGCGTCAACTATTCTCCCTATTCCTTCACCACCCAGCAAAGTGATCTGGGGGGTTAGGGGGTAGGGGGTAGGGGATAGGGAAGAACTCCCCTGCTTCTCTGCTTCCCTATGCAACTCTACCATTGCCCAAACAGGCGTATTGCGCGTGATATCGAGGTTATCTCCGGGGTCGCTGCGAGTAATAGCTAAAGCTGTAGTTTCACCAATGCCGCTGACTTGTTCGATCGCAATTTCTACAGTTTCGTCAGGATTAATTAAATCTACTTTTACAGATGTGATCGCTTGACGCTGTTTTAACCATTGCAACGCCGCGATCGCACTCGCAGCAGCAAACACTGGTAATGTATAGCCAGAACGGGGTTTGTCCTCAGTCATTAGTTAGTTAAACACATATTAAAAGCTTAAATCATCCCCCACTTTTTCAGCAGGGGAGATTTAAATTGTCTTCTTAAGAAATAGGCAGAGTAGGAAACCCGATGCAAATTAAGTTGCCGGGAAATGTGCTAAGAGGTCTTTACCATCAATGATCGTGGCAGTAAAGACGAAATTGCGATTAGCTTGATAACGTGGGTCCGACTTCATGATCGACATAAACTCTCGATGTCCCTGCTTCGTCCTCCCTACCTGACAACCCGCACTCCATTTTCCAATATCTGACTTAGGATTGTCACCGCCCCAGTGTTGGTTAATACCGAATAAACCTGAATCAATAGGTTCGCCAGCATCACGAGTACCGGAGCGATTTGAATCACGATGGACAGTCACCGGATTACATTGCACCAGCGCCTCATGAGGGCTGGCGTGTCCGTGCATTCCCACACGCCAGGAAGTGTATTGCCCAAATGCAATAATTGCCGCACCTTTGGGGTTCATCGGATTTTTTACGTAGTACTTACCTGGGTTGGTTGTAGCTTCCCAACAGCCTATCATTACAGGCTTACCTTCTTTGAACTCAATCACAATGCGGAGGTCATTCCAGACATTAAGAGCATTATTATTGAGCGTTCCATCTGGGTTCATGCCTTCGATGTAGACAATATTCTTGTATCCCGGTTCTCTGTCAATTCTGTAGCCCTTCTTCTGGCAATAAGCAATAATTTTCTCTACTAGAGTCTTGGGCTGAGTTGGAGTAGCAGCCAGCTTGGAACCTTCAATCTGAATATGCTCGCCATAAATAAACCAAACCAACTTATTCTCGAATGGGTTTTTCAACGTCACTCGAAGATGGTGAGAGTCGGCAACCGATATCTGAACCACTGGCAACTGCTTTCCAGCCTTAACGCTGGTTTTTTCAGTCGCTAACAACTTGTTGGATGGCAACGAGCAGTTTTTGAACACCGTGTCAGAAGTTACTGTCAGATTAAACTCACCCTGCTCTGTCCGATCGTCCTTAAGTCCGAGCGCTTCTAGAAAGTACAGAATTGCCGCGCAACCTGGCTCTGGATCGTTGGTCTTAGTGTGATTAGTCCCAGCCCAAACAAATGATGTAATTCCCTGGTCATCTTTACCCTGAAAGTCGTTGTATTTATCAAAGGCAAGTAAGCGAGCAAAGGACTTAGCTGGCATCTGTTCGGCTTGAATCGTACTTAGCTTACGGATAACTTGCTCTAAGAATTGACTAGAACCATCAAAATCCTTGACAGCGTGTAATATCCCTAACCAGTACCAAGGGACGTTGGGATAGTGGCATTCAATTTTTTCGTAAATGCCGCGATCGTAACACAGTTTTTCCGCAATTTTCTCTAGGTCTGGCAATAAATTTGATTGCACCTTACAGGTTTGCCATAGTTCCGTATATTTGTCCAGAATACTTACAGTATTTGTCATTTTCAGTGATTATCCTTTTACGATTCCGATCGATTAATTTAAGTGAATTGTTAGGTGTTTGCGTCAAGCTCAAGGTTCCAGTCAGGAGCATCACTTTTTCCATCTTGCAGTCTGATGTCTTGCCGCATTTCTGAATATATAACCTCTGGAAGCTCTTGATTTTTCACATCTTCTATTTGCTGGCAAAGTCTATAAATGATGATCGGATCGCGGACAATTTCAGCCAGAATTCGCGCTTCATTAAAGTCTTTGATATCCGTACTTAAGTCGCGCAATACTAACTCGGCTAAATCAGGACTAAGTTCCATTTCCAGAGAAACGCTGATGGAAATGTCTTGCCCAATTTTGTTTACATCGATCGAATACTTTTTGTTATTGCGAAGCATAAAATTTGTCTCCTTAAGCGATTAAAGCTCTGTAGTATCTTTGCGCGTGTTCGGCAATTTTATCAGCTCTGTCCAAGGCATTAATAATGCGGCGTGCATTACGAAAGTCCCGTTTGCCACTAGAAATATAGTCAGATAGCTTCTTACCAGTGAATGAGCCATCCCGCATCGCCCTTACCATAATTTTTGCCGCGATCCCATACTCTGCCATTTTTTCTGGATTGCTCACCAAGTCAATGCCCAGTTTGTCAGACCATTTCTTGTAGTTGACTCGACCAGTAACTTGACAGAATCCACGCCCCTTAAACCTTACACCGTCTCCGGGCTGAGTGTTTCCCAGGTCTCTTCGCCCTTCATAAGCCTTACCGCTGGCAAACTCAACCATCCACTGACCCAAATGAGATTCATGTTCAGATGTAGCGAAAATATATGCAATTTGTCCAGGGTCAGTAACCCCACAGTCCACGCATTCTTGCAAAATCAAAGGAACTGATCTTTCCGCGTAAGGCTTTAAATCTCTCGGTACAGCGGTCAGAACAGCAGCTACCTTGGCAGGGTCTACTTTACTTGCTGGAGTAGTAGTTGTAGTTGTGGTAACTGTGGTTGTAGTTGTAGTTGTTCCACCTGACGGTGGCTGTGCTGAATTATTGAGCGCACGTATCGGATTGTTCTTCACCTTAGCCAGAATCTCGCTTGCGCTGAGGTACTCTATTATTTCAGCTTTAACAATAGTGCTGTCGCGGTCTTCTTGGTCTTCTTGCAAATCTACCATCACTACAGTTGAGTCAGATAGAGGATCTGTAGTCACTTCCACAACAACTTGGTCTGCTGGTTGTTCTTGCGTACTCTCAGCTTGAGCGGCTTGCTGTTGTTCCAACCTGATCCTTTCTTCTTCCAGACGACGCTTCTCTGCCTCCATCTGTTGACGCTGTGCTTCATACTGCGCCTGTAGCACTAACTGCTGGTTGAGCTTTTCCAGAGCTTGTTCGGCATTCTTTTGTGCTTCTTCTTCGGTTTTCTTTTTGCTGGCGTTTTGTCTTTCTTCTAAGTTGGCAAGGAAGCCTTGTACATCTTGCTTAATGTACTGCTCGACGCGCTCGGCAAAAGTAGTATAAGCATCGGTATGGTCTTCAAACTGACGATAGGCTCCTGTTAGCTGAAAAAACTCCCAGCCTTCAATTTTCATGCCCTCGGCAGTATTGCGATAGGTGCGGTAGTTCTCACCATAACCAAAGAATTCTTCTAATGCAGCCGATATTGCTACCGCCTGACTCACACTAAAAGCAGTCCAGCTTAAGTATATTTGCCAGCGCTCGTCACCTTTGCCCAAACCAACCAATGCCGGAATAATTACCCCGCCAATGATAGTAGTTAATCTAAGGGCATAATGGCGATTCCGATTTTTGGTAGCTCGTCCCTCCAGCCACAAAACTTGGTCAAGCCAGCGCTGCTTCAGAAAGTCTTTGCGTAAATCTGATAAGTCAAGTTGATCTATTAGTCCACCCAATGTCTGTCTCAAATACTGACGATAGTCGTTTTTCTTTGCCATTGTTTTCATCTGCTCCCGTACTAAAATTTGATTCTATTTAGTAAAGCGTTGCACCCTTTACAGCTATCAACTCAACTTATTTGCCCGAATCAATGTTTTTGCAAATCTGGCGGGTTTCATTATCTACAGATGTACTTGTTTGGAGATAATCCCGCAGTAACTTGCATCCCTCTATCTCTAGCTGCTTGTCTGACTGTTTAACTTTTTCTATGTCCCAGAGAATCACGGTGTTATCGCTGCTAGCGGAGGCAACGGTACGATTGTTTGGGCTGAATGCGACATCATTCACTCCATCGCTATGAACGTAAAAAGGAATCGGTGGTCTGCTGCCATTTAGAGGCCAAATCAAGATAGTTTTATCAGCACTTGCTACGGCAATGAGCTTATTATCAGGGCTAAAAGCAACTGCGTTTACTGACTCATCCCGTTCCTTAGAGTCCACGAAAATTAGCTTAACTCCGTCCAGTTTCCAAAGTTTAACCGTGTTATCTACACTACCTGAGAGTAGTTGTTTGCCATTGGGACTAAATGCTAGATGATTAACTGCTCCTTTATGGGCTGTCACACTTGAAAGCTGCACTCCGTCTTGATTCCAGAGCTTGATAGTATGATCTGCACTCCCTGTGGCAATCAGCTTACCATCTGGGCTAAAGGCAAGGGTTTCGACTTTATCGGTATGCCCTTTAAGGACTTTTAATCTTGTACCATCCCGTCGCCAAAGTTTAGCAGTATTGTCGTCGCTTGCTGAGGCAATTATTTGCCCATCTGGGCTAAATAACACTCGATTTACTTTATCTTCGTCAAGGAACGGTTTTTGTAATCGAATCCCATCGGGATTCCAAAGAGTAATTTTCTTGTCTCGACTTCCTGTGACAATAGTCTGACCATCCGGGCTAAATGCTACATCATTAACGTGGTCAGTTTCACGAACGATCTTTTTCAATGTACCATCTGGTTGCCACAGTCTTAAAGTCCCGTCTTCACTGGCAGAAGCAATTAATTGTTTTTTCTTGTCTTTGTCAGGACTGAAAGCAACTGCGTTTACGGATTTTTGATGCCCAATGAGGATATTCAAGAAGGGTGTTTCGCGTCTCCAGAGTCTCACCGTGTTGTCTTCACTGCCTGAAATAACTGTTTTTCCATTAGGAGTAAACACTACATTTCTGACGCGATCGCTATGTCCAAGAAGACTTATTAATAATTGACCATTCAGGTTCCATAGTTTGATGCTTCGATCGCCACCAGAAGAAGCAATTGTTTTACTATCTGGACTGAAGGCTACTGCTGTCACTGAGCCGTTATGTCCTGTAAAGGTGTTGACCAGAGTGCCATCTGCCTTCCACAGTTTAATGGTACCGTCATCACTAGCGGAAGCTATCCATTTACCGTCGGGGCTGAAGGCGATCGCGTTTAATTCATCAGTATTTCCGGTCAGGGTTTTGAGTAATGTCCCATCTGATTTCCACAGTTTTATGGTTCGATCGTTACCCGCTGAAGCAATCAATTTACCGTCCGGGCTGAAGATGACAGCTTTTACCGCCTCAGTATGTCCAGTTAAGGTTTTGAGTAAAGTCCCATCTGACTTCCACAATTTCACTGTCTTACCGTTACTGGCGGAAGCCAAGGTCTGACTATCTGGGCTGAAGGCAACGGCTTCCACTTTACTATTATGTCCAGTCAAAGTTTTGAGTAAAGTCCCATCTGGCTTCCAGAGTTTGATAGTTTCGTCTACGCTTGCGGAAGCCATCTGTTTCCCGTCAGGACTAAAAGCTAAATAATTGACTGAACCTTTATGGTCAGTAAGAGTTTTCAGGAGTTTACCATCCTGATTCCAAAGTTTGATGGTGTTATCTTCGCTGCCAGAAGCGACGATCTTACCGTCGGGACTAACCGCAACAGCAAGTACTGTTGCTTTGTGTCCGTTAGTTCCAGAGAAGCGGTTAAATTGTCTTGAGGCAAAAACAGCCTGTTGCAGTACGCTTTCAACTTTTTGTTTGAGTTCGGGTTCTGGCTTTTTGATTTTGTGTAGTACTTGATTTGCTTTGAGTGCTTCTAGTAGGGCATCTAGTCTTTTATGGGAAAGAAATAGCGCATCCGAGTAGTCAGCCAATGCTTGAGCTGTGGCTATGTTTGCTTGAAGCTCTTTTCTGGTAGCTTGATTAAACAGGAAGAAAGATATTACTCCCAATGCTGTGGCAATCACAAATCCTACACTCACGGCAGCCAGGAACATTTTTTGTCGTTTGGCGCTTTTTTTCTCTTCTATCAGCCTTGCTTCGGCTTCTTTGAGCTTTTCTGCCTGCAAGCGTACCAGTTCAGCTTGCCTCTGCTTCTCAGCTTCTTCAGCTGCGACGATCGCTTTTTGACTTTCCTCAATAAATTCTTCCTGTAAAGCGGTTGGTGGGGGTTGTTTTTTCTCTTCTAAAGCTGTTTTCAACCAGTCTTGAGCCAGGATAAATTCGCTCCCGCGCAGTAGTAAGTCGCTATTCTTGCCTTTTTCTTCCCATTCCAATGTCCGTTGTGACCATTTGGTATGATTGTGGACGTGATCGCGATCGGTATCGAGAGTCCTAATCAGTTCGCCGAATGTGGTGGCAAAGTTAGTACTTTTCTGATGAAAATCAATCCACTGAATTTTCGCTAATTCTGGATGCAACTCGGCTGGGTTCACTGGTTGGTAGAGTAAGGTTACGAACCGCTTATTCAGCTTGGCTGCATATTCTACTTCGTCGGCACAGTAGGGGGAGTTGATCGATCGAGGTGAAATAATAAATAAAAAGTTGTCTGAAATTTCAATCCCCCGATAAATTTCCTGCTGAAAATCCGTACCCGAAGCAATACTTTCTTGGTCAAACCAAGTGGTTTTTCCCTGCATCTGCAACCCATCATTCAGTTTACGCGCAAAGTCTGAATCAGAGCGGGAGTAAGAAACAAACACATCTAGCGAGGTTAGAGGCGGTTGTCGCAGACTTTCGTTAATAAATTCTTCCATTAACGGTGTCGGCGGATTTAGCACTCTCTTATTTGCTACTTTTAACCATGCTTCCGCACTCCGTAAGTTATATCCTCTCAGAAGAATACTAGGATTATCATTTTGCTGTTTCCACTTCAGCGCTTTTGTCAACAGCATTTTATGCTCGTTGTAGTAAGCCTCGTCCTGATGAAAAATTTTCAATAGTTCGCTTTCATCCAGTAAGTAATCGCTTGCGTTTACATTGTCCGTTAAGTCAATATACTGCACATAACGCAAACTCTCTGGTATCTCTTTCTTAGAAATATGTTTCACTAATAGTGGAACGAGCCGCTTGTTCAAGGAAAGAGCATAGTTAAGTTCCTGCTCGCAGAATTCCGATTTTAATGCCTCTGGCGAAAGCAGATAGACAACATTATCTGCCTGTTCAATTCCACGCCGAACAGCTTTATCGTAAGCTTCTCCTTTCTGAATATCGGTGGTATTTGTCCAGACTGTGATGCTGTCACGCCTTAAGCTGTTGCGAATTTTCTCCATCACCTCTTTATCTTCATAGGCATAGGCGAGGAACACCTGTGTCATCAGGTTTTGACCATTTTTAATACTTTCGGTGATGTACTCGCAATGTAAGTCTGTCGGCGTACAAGGTGCTTGTTCTCCCTTAAAACGGACTTTTAACCATTCTTGTGCTTCCTGGCGTTCTTCTCCTACTAGTAAGTAACGCGACAGCTTTTGATTTCTCTCCCACTCTAAGGCTTTGGCTAGAAAGAAGGTATGTTTGTGTACATAATCTTTGTGTCTAGCTATGATACTTAGCAGTCCTTCTAGTGACTTATCAAAATCATCAACTCCTTCGCGGAAATACACCCAGTTGATTTTGCCGATTCCTGGGTGCATATTGGGAAAACTGGAATGGAGTCCCTTAGCTTTATAAGCTTCCCATTCTTCATCTGTTCCATTTGGGTAGCGCTGTTGCCAGGTGTCGCGACTAATCTGCTCGACGTGCAGCAAGGGGATGATTCGTTTGTGGCGCTTGAAGGCGAGTTCGATTTCTTTGCCACAATAGGGAGAATTGATGGAATGGGGGGCTATGATAAATAGAAAGTTATCCGCCTTTTCAATACCGTCGTCAATTTGATTTTGGAAGTCTACACCCAAAGGGATATCATTTTGGTCAAACCAAATCCTTAACCCTTGCTCTATTAATCGAGCATGAAGTTTTGTAGCAAAAGCTTTACTGTCTGCTCGACCATAAGATATGAAGGCATCGCAAAAGTTATTCATTCTACTTATTGATTTTTGGGTAGATACACAACTTGTTTTGAGACTTTAAGGTAGATGCACGTAGGAAAAGAGTAAATAGTTACTTACTAAGGTAAGCAGCAAGTTATTCCCACAGGAAGATGTAATTTTAAGTTTGTATTAGTACGACAATATCACATCATACTTAAGCAAATCAACTAGTTGAAGATTTCTGTTTTGTTGTTAACGATCGCTATTTCTACCTATTGACCTTGCTAGGATGCGGTAATTCTTAGTTTCGCTGATAATTAATTAGGGTTCTTCTTGAAAACTATCAATCCATTGCACTTTTTGTTAAGAGGGAAAGAAAATTCTTGTGATTTAAGACACAGGGAGATTGTGATAAAACTAGAAGCGATCGCAGTAAATTTAGTTCACGCTGTATAGTAGAAAAGATTAACAAGTTGTTTTTTGCGAGGCATAAACTTTACCTTTAATTCTTTCTGTGCAGTCATTGGAGATTCCCATGCAACGTCTCATGGACTCGATCCCCAACTTCTCTCACTCAGGCAACAGCTTGGAAGAAAAGCGCCCCCGTACTATTGTTCTCAGACCTAATGGTTGTCTTGATAGTGAGAGTAGTCTATCTTTTACCAAGGCTCTCGAACAAGCCCTAGAGTTAACTACTGATACTGTAGTTGTAGACCTTTTATGGGTAGATTTTGTAGAAGCTGAGGGAATTTCTTGCTTAATTGCAGCGTTGAAACAAGCCTCTGCTTTAGGTAAAAATCTCTCTTTGCGATTTATGGATGTAACGACGCAAGCGGCAGTTGAAGCTGCGTACAATCGACAGTGCGTTTAAAGTTTTTCTTCCATTAATAATCACTACACCTGAGCTTTCAACAGGTAATCAATTTCGCCTCATCTGCTTTTTAGTAGGTGAGGCTGATTGTTTATTGGGGAAATTTTTGACTTAATGTTAGAGTTCTTTTGCTTGTAAAAAATTGCACTAAGAGGCAGAGCCTCGATTTTTCGTTCCCAGGTTGAACCTGGGAACGAGGATTGGGGAGGTTCCACCTCCAAAAGTGCAAGATCTCAGAATGGGTATGGTTAATATATGGAGTAAAAAGGGAATACTCTAAAATAGCGAATTAATAGGTTCAATATGCTTTTACTAAAACATTATTTAATTGTTCATTTAGTAAAATATTTTTGCCCCTCATCTATTTTTGCTTAACTTTTTAACTAATAGGTAATGAACAACTATCCAAGGATGGGATTTTTGTCGGCAAATTTGAACAGTAGTTATTCCGGTAGAGTGCTGTTTAGTAAGTAAGTTGCTGTTTATTGTTCAGTTATTACTAATCTGAGAGCCAATTATACGGGATTTTATTTAACAAGTATGAGGAAATTAGTGGTTGTCAATTCTAATTTGTCAAGTTCGGTAGAGAGTGGAGTAATTACAGAGAGTGCGATCGTACCGGAAACAGTAATAAAATCAAAAACTCTACCTAAATTTACTAAAGAAGAAATTCGCACAAGTTTAACAGCATCTACCTGGGATGGGATTTTTGCAGCGATCTTTTCTAGTATTACTACTGGAGTTCTGTTGAGTAATTTGCTGCTACAATTGGGGGCTACTCCCGTGCAAATTGGGATGTTATCTTCAGTTCCAATGGTAGTAAATTTACTGCAACCTTTGGGAGCATATCTTTCTGGATTCACTACAAGTCGTCATTGGTATGGTTTTTGGGTGTTTGGAATTTCTCGATCGCTGTGGTTAGTTTTGGCGATCGCTATTGCCTTTTCCCAGAAAAACGATAACTTAGTACAATTGACACTATTAATTGTCTTTGCCAGTAATTTGTTAGGCGCATTTGGATCTGCTTCTTGGTTTAGTTGGATAGCGAAGTTAGTTCCTGAAAAATTGCGCGGTAGATATTTTGGCATTCGCAATAGTGCTGCTAATTTGGTGGGACTAATTGGTATGCCGTTAATCAGTCTAATAATATCAGTTTGGCCTGGAGGAATACTACAAGGTTACAGTTTATTATTGTTTTTGGGTGTGATTGCTGGTTTTATCAGTTTAATCTGTCAATTTTTCATGGCTGATGTTAACCCAAAAGCAGAAATAATCACGGTTACTGAGTCATTAGAAGAGAATGATAGCCAATCTTTGATTAGCAATTTTAAGTCTTTAATTTCCAATAATTTTTTCCGATTCTTACTTTACTTCGGGTTTTGGGCTTTTGCTGTTAATGTGGGCAATCCCTTTTTTAATCTTTACCTGTTGGATAACTTAAATATTAATGTGACTTGGGTAACAGTCTATAGCAGTTTATCGGCAGCAGCAAATTTATTGATGTTAGTTTTCTGGGGAAAGTTAGCAGATAAAATTGGCAATCGTCCGCTGTTAATTTTAGTGGGAGTTGTCGTGGCGTTAATGCCGTTGCTTTGGTTGGGAACTGGTTATAATCCGATTTGTCTTTGGGTAGGATTTCCCTTTTTACATTTATTGAGTGGTGGAGTTTGGTCAGCGATCGATCTATGCAGCAATAATATTCAAATGAGTGTAGCACCAAGTCACAATCAAGCTACTTATTTTGCGATCGCATCCGCTGTCGCTGGAATCTGTGGCGCTTTTGGGGCAACAGTGGGCGGATTTTTAGCCCAACAACCCTTTTTTGCTGGTTTACCTGGTTTATTTGCCCTCACTAGTGTACTGCGATTATTAGCTTTACTTCCCTTAATTTTAGTTTGGGAACACCGCAGTCACTCTGTAAGAGGAATGCTGCAAGGATTGTGGGAAACTACAAGTAGCAATTAGTAGGTGCATGGAACAAGGAAAAGAAATTTTTTTCCTTGTTCCAGCTTCAGAGCTTTTTAATTAGACTTACCAGGAACTGATTCAAATTTACCAACTAAAGCCAAAGAAGATGAAAACTTTTTCCGCTTCCAAATAGAAGCAGCACCTAATACTCCTAATAGTAAAAGTCCCAACTCTTCGCCCGGTTCTGGTACGCTAGTGCTGAGTGCGGAATAAGCTTGTTTTGCTAGTAATTTATGCCCTGCGGTAGTTGGGTGAATGGTATCCCAAAATAGAAACTGGTCTGGGTTTTGGCAAGATGGTTCTAATAGACATCCTTGAGTAACATTGGTGAAGTTGTAATTACCAGGGTTGCTAACTGCATCTGCAAATAAAGAAGCAAAATCTAACGAAACTATTTTGGCATCATAACTTTGAGATAAACTATTAATTGTTTGCTGAAGTGCCAAATTATGTGCTTGGGTCAAAGTATTTAATGATGTTTTTAATGGTGTCCCATTAGTTAATGGTAATTCTCCTAAACTGGGTAGATTAGCAACTGCAATCTGTTTTGCGCCAGCTGCCAATAATGAATTAAGCGCCAAAGATATATTGTTAATCGATTGATTAGGAGTTGTAAATGGCGTAAACCATGTAGATGTAGTAGGCAAGTAATCATTTGCACCTGCCCAAATAATATAAAGGGCATTTGGATCGGCGGGCTGACTTGTTGCTTGCAAAATATTAAGATAAGTTCCTACTTGTTGTTGTAAACCGAAAGCGTTTTGATTGAATGTGTTAGCGAAATCTGTAGTCGCTCCACCAAAGGCAAAATTAACACTTTGGTTGGGAATTTGTGGCAAAGGTATGGATGTGTTTGGCTGAGTAATAAATGTGCTAGGTGTTAATCTTAAATCTTGAGCCAGATAATCAACCCAGTTTTGCTCATTAGAAAATCGACCATTGAAGTAGAAACCCGGAAACTGTTGAGGAGCAGAGTTATAAATATTGCCTGTATCGGAAAGGCTGTCACCAAAAACGTACATTTTAGTGTAATTTAATTCAGCAGCTTGGGCAGCGAATTCCGAGACAGGGGTAAATGCGATCGCAGCACTTGCGCTTGCAACAACAAGTTTTTGCCAAACCATATATCTTCTCTTAGGGAAACCGAATTTATACTGATATTGTAAGTGATAGACTATATAAAATTTATAATGTTTCTATGAAGTAACTCAAGCCAAATAAAGATATGTACTGTCTCAGGAAATGATGTAAAAATTTGTATCTTTATGACTGTAGCACCAAGTCGCAATCAAGCTGCTTATTTTGCGATCGCCTTTTTGCAATTATTTAAGAAGTACGATCGCACTTTACAAACCCTACCTCTTACCACAAAGCGGGTTTTGATAGGATTAGGATAAATCAATCATCATTTAAAGTAGACTAAAAGCAGAAGGCGATCGCTCAGTTATGCTCTTGGGATAGTAACTGGGTTTTTGTTTGATGCGTAACGGCATCACGTACATCACACCGAAATCACACAATAGGCAAAACAATTGCCATAATGTTAGCATGAAATTATCAGATAATTTTTTGCAAATATTATGCTCAGTCTGAGTGACATTTATCCTCTCTCGGAGTTCCAACGGGGTGCGAAAGCTTTCCTAGCAAAACTCAATGAAACTAAAGCACCCATAGTTCTGACTGTGAATGGTAAAGCTAGTGTAGTTGTTCAAGATGCTGAAAGCTACCAGCAACTGCTCGATAAGGTTGAGTTACTGGAGTCTATTGTAGGTATCCGCAAAAGTATAGAAGAATTTGAGCAAGGGAAAGGGATTCCTCTGAAGCAAGCATTTGCAGAACTTCGGGAAAAATATGGTTTACCAGATTGAAATATCTCCTACTGCGGTAGCTGATATAGAAAGTATTTTTCTTTGGATCAAGGAGGATTCACCGGAAAACGCTTATCGCTGGGTAAGAGGATGTTATGAAATTATGTTGACACTGGAAAACTTTCCCAAGCGTTGTGCTTTGGCGATCGAAAGTGAGTATATGGAAATAGAGATACGCCAACTTCTCTATAAAAAGCAATTCAATATTTTATTTACTGTTAGTGAAATAGTTGAGCAAGAGCAAGGAATTGTGCGTATTCATCGCGTGCGCCGTTGTTCTCAACAAGCACTTCAAAGTATAGATCAACTCTTAGGTGATGAACCAGAAACTTAAAACGCGATCGCCTTTTTGCAATTACTCAGAAGTTCTGCCTTTCTTACACTAGATGTAGTCCCATTAAAAATCCCACAGGCGAATGAACCAAGTTGATTATTTGCGAATTAGTTTAATCGATCGCTGCAATTTTCGTTGTCAGTACTGTATGCCGGAAGGTGCAGAACTGGACTATATTTTGCAGCAACAATTACTTACTTACGAAGAACTACTGACGCTGATTGAGGAAGTGTTCATTCCTGTAGGTTTTACTCGTTTCCGCTTGACTGGGGGTGAACCTTTGTTGCGTCCAAGGGTAGTCGAGTTGGTGGGTGCGATCGCATCTCTACCCCAAACGCAAGATTTATCAATAACAACCAACGGATTTTTACTCGCACCCTTGGCGCAAGACCTCTACAATGCAGGTTTGCGGCGAATTAATATTAGTTTGGATTCTCTCGATCCACAAACTTTCGATCTGATTACTGGAAATCGAGGACGTTCTCGCTGGGAAAAAGTTTGGCAAGGAATTCAAGCTGCTTACCAAGTTGGTTTCAATCCCCTCAAACTCAATGTGGTGGTGATTCCGGGGGTAAATGACCAAGAAATTTTGGATTTAGCGGCTTTGTCGATCGACCGGGAATGGCACGTCCGGTTTATTGAATTTATGCCGATCGGTAATTCTGATTTGTTTAGCGATCGTGGTTGGGTAGCTTCCGAACAGTTGCGCCAACAAATTCGCGATCGCTGGGGCTTGACAGAATCGCAAGTGCGTGGTAATGGCCCTGCTGATGTATTTAAAATTCCGGGAGCCAAGGGAACGCTAGGATTTATCAGTCAGATGTCGGAGTGTTTTTGCGATCGGTGTAACCGGATGCGTCTTTCTGCTGACGGTTGGTTGCGCCCTTGTCTGTTGAACGAAACCGGAGAAATCGACTTAAAAACCGCCCTCCGCAAAGGTATTAACCCTACTGAACTAAGAGAGCGAGTCCGAGAATTACTAAATATTAAACCAGAGATAAACTTTAAACAACGTGACTCTGGAACTACAGGTACTTACAGGCGCACCATGTCACAAATTGGCGGCTGAGACAATTTTAGATTTCAGATTTCAGATTTTAGATTTTAGATTTTAACCGCAATCCAAAATCTAAAATCCCAAATCTAAAATCATTAAGCTTGCCGTGAGTAGTACTCAACCACCAGTAGTTCGTTAATCTGTAGCGCTACCCATTCCCGCTCAATCACGCCGTTAACTTTGCCAACCAACTTAGTCTTATCGAATTCTAAATGGCTCGGCAAGTTAGCCAAACCGGGATATTGCAAGTTAGCTTCTGCCAACTGACGAGAGTTGTCCCTGTCTCTGACGCTAATAACTTCGCCCGGTTTGCATTGGTAGCTGGCAATGGTAACTTTACGACCATTAACTGTAATGTGACCGTGATTTACCATTTGTCGAGCCGCTGGAATGGTAGGAGCCAAACCCAAACGGAAAACAGTGTTGTCTAAACGCATTTCTAATAATTGCAGCAACACTTGTCCCGTAGAACCAGTGGCGCGACGAGCTTTCCGCACATAACGCAGGAGTTGTCTTTCCGACACCCCGTAGTTAAAGCGCAGCTTTTGTTTTTCTTCTAAACGAATCGCATACTCAGAACGTTTCTTCCGGTTTGCACCATGTTGCCCTGGAGGGCTGGTTTTTCTCGCTGATTTGCGAGTTAAGCCGGGGAGGTCTCCCAGGCGACGAACCACTCTGAGGCGTGGGCCTCTATATCGCGACATCTCGCTTCCTCTCTAGTTATCCAGATTAAATTTTACCCAGAATTTCTAGTATATAGTTAAATTAACAATTTTTTTAACTGGGCGCTCATAAATTTTACCTTAATTTCGCAAGAAAACCACAATCTGGTAAATCCCAATCCCCAGTCCCCAATCCCCAAATTACACGCAAAGGCAAAAAAGATTGTAAATTCTTTCCAGACTAACTATAGTTCTGTATGTTTCCCAGTTCCTATATTTTTACTAGAACTAGCATGAGAATGCTGTTTCGTTGTTTTGCCCCATCTTGGGCTTCCCTGTTGTTGTTAACAGTTGCCATTCCCAGCCAATCTCTCGCTGTGGAATCGAATGCTTTTGATTATGATTTCAAGACTTGTGGAGTAGAGTTAGCGCGTGCGGGTATTCCGGCATCGGAGGCATCAGAATCTTGTTCCGACGCACTTTACCCCAGAGATTTAACCGTTTGCGTTTTAACTATTTACAAACAAACGAAAATTTCTCCAGCAGATGCGCTGACTACCTGTAGACAAGTCCGACGACCCCGCGATTTAGGAAGTTGTGTAGCAAACATCAGTCTAAATACTACCGGGGGCAATCCTGGCGCGATTTTAGATAATTGTCGCCGTAGTTTGTTACCAGTGCGTTTTGGTAAGTGTGTTGTCGGTTTGGTTGAGTCACTAAAATTGCCAGTAACTGGGGTAATGAATAACTGTATTGATGGTACCGATCGTCCAAGAGATTTCTATCCACCTGGAGCTAGTCCTTTACGAGAAGCACCACCGCAGCAACCATTGATTGTTCCTGTACCAGTTAATCCCACTCTACCACCACCAACTACAACTCCTTAACAGGTTTAAGAAGAATCAGTTTTCCGTCTCCATCTTTGAGGCGGTTTTTTTATGGGCATCTGAGTAAGTGATACGTATCACTGTTTGCGGTTCATTTTGCTCACTAAGAAAATTGTTTTCTCTCACGATTCATAATTTATATTAATCACATTTTATTCCTCTTTTGAATCACCCTGACGCTGATTGATTTAAACGATATTATAAGTATCGAGTTCAAAAGTTCGTTATGCAAGTTCAACTTTTACCTAATGCCCTTTCTGAATTATACGCTCAAGTTAGTAATTCTGGACAAGTTACTTTAGCCGATCGCTATGGATTGATGGCAGCAGTGTTAGATGAAACTTTAGATGAGGAACAAAGAATGGCTGTGAATCGGATTATTTATAGCATATACAAAAGGAAGTTGGTAATTGTAAATGAGATTTCTAGTATTTCTTAGTAATTGATTTGGTTTCAATTACTGTAAGTTTATTATTAATTTTCCCTATACCAGAATCGATAAATACCTACTTCCTCATTAGCTATTCTTTATGGAAAACTAAAGATATACAATCTCTCTCCGCCTGTCTAGTTAGTTACTCAGACAGGTTTTTTTAGTGTTTATAAGAATGGGGGTAGACAACTTAGTACATTTGTACTATAATAGATTCAAGTTAAGTGATTGAGCCAACCTAATCTAGGAACTGGCTAAGGAAAAAAGTTGTAGAGCATGGATGCGGGTTTTAGCTTATGAATAAGCATTATATTCTCAATCTCAATCCTCACGCGAAGCAGGAGTGGGATCGTTGCACTTTGCGAGATCCGCTAACAGCTAAGCGTCCTGATTTCGCTAAGTTGATTGCAGAAGTGGTGGGAGGAAAACCTGGTTCTTACTTAGTTTCTGTGCAGATTGAAGTGGAAGTTTTGGATAAAGCAGGTTTGCCCCAGTCTGAGCAACTAACTCTTAGTTTGCCGGAAATTTCTGTTCATTCTCATCCACAGGAATTAGTTGCTTAAAGTAGAAGGTAGAGGGGAAAGTTCGATCGGGGTTTACAGAGCGGCGAGATTTCTTAATTAATCTTGCTTATCATGTAAATCAATAAATCCCGATCTGGTTTGGAGTTAATTAATTTCCCCTTGTTTCCCTACCATTTTGTTACTAGTTAGTTGTTGCTAGTTAGGTAATTTTTGCTGGCTACAGTTTCAGAGGATAAGTTTTAATGCTCAAGCTGAGTGATTATCCGGTAGCGATCGCTAGAACCAACCAAGCGATCGTAGAATTAGACTATGAATTGTCTGCGTTACGTCAAGTAATTTCTGCTTTTGAAGGCAAAGCAGAGATGATAGTTGCCACTGATTTTAACCTAAAAAATGATAGCCAACGGAAAGCCCGAAGATTTGAATTATTGCAAGTTAATCAAGAATACCAAAAAGCTCAAGAACTCTCAGCAAAATTAGCAACCGAAAAAAGTAATGCTGTTGCTCATTTAGAATATCTGAGAAATCAGTTTAGTGTCGCTAAACTAGAAGCGAGATTAATGATTGCCCAACAACTTTCCGGGTTAGAATCAAGAGAATTTGCAGGTTTTTAAATAGTAATAAAGTTTCTCCTTTGGGTGGTGGTAGGGCTTGTTGTCCTACTATTTTTTTTGCAGATGCAAAAGTAGAGACGTTGTATACAAAGTCTCTACAATATGGGTAATCTCTACTCAGATCTTGCAGATCTGGGAGGTTCTACCTCCCAGATCTCGTTACCAGGTTCAACCTGGTAACGAAAAACAGAGGCTCTGCCTCAAGGTGTAAGATCTGAGTCTACTAAACCTTGATTTCCGACATCCGAAGTCCGCCGATATTTTGGCAGAAGAAAGTGGCTTGATTTTCGGGACTGCGGTTAATTAATTCGATGATTTGTCCAGCAGAATTTCTTAAGAACCATTGAGTGAGAGAGTCACCTACTACAGGTTCTAAAGATAGGGGAATAAAGCCTTTTTCTTGCCAATTTAATGCTGCTGTTTGCAGGTCGTCAACTTTGATGGCTACGTGATGCACGGCTGCTAGTCCTCGTTCTTGGATAAAGCGGTGCGTGCGATCGCCCTCCGCGTGCGGTGCTTGTAAAACAACTAAACCACCCGAAGGCATTAATATGGTTTCTAAATGTATCCACAAATCAGCAGTCAGACTATAATTTTGGGGACAGAATTCTAAGGGGAAAATTCCTGGCCCTTCCACAACTCTGCCTTGGAATTTAGCCAAAGCTGCGGCGTAATTTTCTAAGCTAGTAAAGTCAAGGAAACTGACAACTAAATGGTCTACTTCTACTGCTTCGCCGTAAATTTTAGTATGAAAAGACCACCGAGCAAAAAAGTCTGGTGTGGCATAATCGGGTTTAAATTCCAGTAAGCCTAATTTTTCCGAAAAAGGTGATTCTCCAGGGGAGAATTTGCCTTTGCTAGTCTCTAATTGTTTCATGGTTTCGCTAGTTTTTACTTACCTAAAATTAATCGAGTAAATCTGGCTGTTCTTGTACAATCAGGTCGTAAAGTGGTTGGAAACTAAACCAACCCATGTGATGCGAACCTACTTGTTTAGCGGTTAAACTGGCATACTCCGGTTCTATCAAGATGGGTTTGCCAGCGGCTTCTGCCATTAGTTGTACTTGACAAGAACGCTCCATTGTGATGAACCACCAAGCTGCTTCATCTATAGTATGACCTACTGTGAGCAGTCCGTGATTGCGAAGGATGAGGGCTTTGCGATCGCCCAACGCCCCAGCAATTCTTCGCGCCTCCTCAATTTCCAGCACAACTCCGGTATAATCATCAAATAAGCCGTGATCCCCGTAAAACGAACAAGCATCCTGAGTCAAAGGATCGAGGAGACGACCCAAGCAAGACCAAGCTTTGCCGTAAGTGGAATGGGCATGGGCAGCAGCTACCACATCAGGACGGGCAGCATGGACTTGGGAGTGAATGGCAAAAGCGGCTTCGTTGAGAGGTTTGTTTCCGGCAATCACTTCGCCTTGGTGGTTAACTAAAATCAAGTCGCTGGCGCGAATTAGCCGAAAGTGCATTCCAAAAGGGTTGACCCAAAAATGATTCGGGTTTTCCGGGTCACGGGCGGTAATGTGTCCGGCAATACCTTCACTAAAACCAAATTTGGCGAACAGACGAAAGGCAGCAGCAAGACGTTGTTTGCGGTACAGACGTTCTGCTTCAAACGACGAAAATGTGGGCGATTGAGGGATAACTTTGGGAACTCTAACATTAACCATAAGTTTGCTTTTTTCAGGTACGGTAGAGACATTTTATAAAACGTCTGTACTTAGTTTAACCAAGTAATTTTTATTTTTCTAAGTGGGTGAACTAATTGTTAAATACCTATCGATTATTGTTTACAAAAATTTTTAATTCAATAGCTATTAATAAAATGATTGACAGTCAAAAAATCTGTCAGAATCAGAATTAGAGAAAGCGATTAATTTATTTGCATTACACCAATTTGTTAATCAATTTCAGCAAATATCTGCAACTATCGAAAGATATATTTTTAGGCTCAATTACCAATTATGATGTCAGAAAACGAAGTAATTAAAACAGAAACCGATCGACAAACACCAAAATATACTTCCGCTTGTTTGATTTTTAATCCGATCGCAGGCAGAGGAAACAATGAAACAGACTTAGAATTAATCAAGTCAATTCTAGAGCCAGAATTGCAGTTAGACATTCAGTTCACTAGCGAAGAAGTAAGTCCTACTCAGTTAGCGCGAGAGGCTTTAGAACGGGGTGCAAAGTTGGTAATTGCCTCTGGTGGTGATGGGACTATTTCTGCTGCGGCTGATGCTTTAATTAATAGTAATATACCGTTAGCTGTAATTCCTCGTGGTACGGCAAATGCTTTTGCTGCGAGTATGGGAATTCCTGCTAATATTGAAGCTGCTTGTCAGGTTATTTTAGAAGGAGTAACCAGAGTAATTAGTACTGCTCGTTGTAATGGGAAACCAATGTTACTTTTGGCAGGGATTGGTTTGGAAGCAGAGACTATTGCTAAAGCAGATAGAGCAGCTAAAAATAGATTAGGAATTTTTGCTTATATTTTATCAGCTATTAACCAACTAAAAGATTTAAAATCTTTTGACACTCGCTTTGAAAGGGAAGATGAAGTTATTAGTTTTTCGGCTGTGGGAGTAACTGTAGCAAATGTTGCGCCGCCTACTTCTATTTTGGCTCAAGGGCCTGCTAGTTTGGTTCCTGATGATGAGTTTTTGGATGTAACAATTTTTGCTCCGGTAAGCGTGTTAAATGCGATCGCAGCATCCTATCATTTATTAAAAAGTGCTTTCAGCGGTACGCCTACAGAACGCAACGATATTGGTTATTTGCGAGTGAAAAGAGCATTAATTAATACCGACCCACCGCAAAAAGTTGTGGTAGATGGAGAGGTGATTGGAACTACACCCGTGTTTGTGGAAGCGATTCCCAAAAGTTTAATTGTGATGATACCACAGAGCCAAGCGGAAGCACCTGTGGAGAAGTTGGAGGGATTACCCGATTTAACTATAGAACCGAAAGAAAATAACAATTTGTCCAATAGTGACAGCGAGTACCCAGAAAGCTGATAACCTAAATTTCAGCAGGATTTTTGGGAAGTTTGAGATTGAAAAAGCGTTCTAATTACGAGTTACTGATTCCTTACATTGTTCCTGAGTGGAAAACGATCGCTCTAGCATTAGTTTGCACCTTGGCGTTTACCATATTCTGGCCTATTTTGGCGAGCTTGGCTGGTCAGTTTGCCAAATATATCGGTCAGGGTAATCTGAGAGCGATCGCCCAACTTGCCGGGATTGGTGCGATAATTTTCCTAATTCGGGGAATCGTGCAGTACGGTCAAAATGCTTTAATGGCAAAAGCTGCATTAAAAATTTCTCTAAAATTACGCAGGCAAGTTTACGCTCATTTACAACACTTGAATCTCGATTTTTTTGAAACAGCAAAAACTGGAGATTTGTCTTATCGGTTAACGGAAGATATCGATCGAATTGGCGAAGTAATAAATAAATTTTTTCATGAATTCGTTCCTTGTATTTTACAGTTAATTGTTGTTTTAGGCTACATGATTTGGTTGAATTGGCAGTTAACTTTAGCTGCCTTGATTGTAGCGCCTTTAATGGCAGTTTTGATTACTTGGTTTGGGGAAAAAATGCTGTATTTTTCCCGGCGCAGTCAAACCAGAATTTCTAATTTATCAGCATTGTTGACGGAAGTTTTTAGCGGGATTCGTTTAGTACAAGCTTTTAGCGCTCAAGATTATGAAATCAAGAGGTTTTCTGTAGAAGCAGAACAGCATAGAATTGCACGATATCGATCGGAACAAATTAGAGCATTACAGTTTTTTATTGTTGGTGTTTTACAGGGAATTAGCGTACTAATTCTGTTTTTATTGGGTGGTTGGCAAATTTCCCAAGGTAATTTAACAGGGCCAGGTTTTGTAAGTTATATAGCTGCGGTAGCAATGCTAATCGATCCCATATCTTTTAGTACTACTAATTACAACCAATTTAAACAAACAGAAGCATCGGTTGAGCGAATTTTTGAACTGATGGACAAACAACCATCAATTGTAGAAAACCAAGAGGCTATTAAGTTATTTTCAACTAGTGGTAATGTGGAATATCGGGATGTTTCTTTTGCATATTTAGCCGATAAACCAGTTTTACAAAAGCTTAGTTTAACTGCTAAACCGGGAGAAATGATTGCTTTAGTTGGTACTTCCGGTGCGGGAAAAACTACTTTAATAAATTTGCTGTTGCGGTTTTACGATCCCCAAGGAGGAAAGATTTCTATTGATACAATTGATATCCAAAAGGTAACATTAAAAAGTTTGCGTCGGCAAATCGGACTTGTTCCGCAAGATATTGTGTTATTTTCGGGAACTGTTGCGGAAAATATTGCTTATGGACATAGTAAATTTGATATGAATGCGGTAAGAAAAGCCGCAGAAATTGCTAATGCTCATGAGTTTATTGTTAAGTTACCACAAGGTTATCAAACTTGGGTAGGAGAAAGAGGTGTTAATTTGTCGGGAGGACAAAGGCAAAGAATTGCGATCGCACGCGCCGTATTTAATAATCCCAGAATTCTGATTTTAGATGAAGCAACCTCGGCGTTAGATTCGGAATCAGAAACTTTGGTACAGGAAGCATTGGAGAGGGTAATGCGCGATCGAACAGTCTTTGTCATCGCTCACAGATTAGCCACTGTACGCCGCGCAACCCGGATTTTAGTATTAGAAAATGGGGAAATAGTCGAATCAGGAACTCACGAAGAATTACTCAAAAAAGGTGGACGTTATTCAGGTTTTTATGCTCAACAATTTCAGTAATTAATTAACTAAAAAATTGCTGGCTAGAGCCTTCTTTATTTTCTACCTTCTGACTTCTTCTACTAGCTTCTACCCATCGATAGATATACAAAAGCAGGCTCTACTGATTAAAGTTGGTAAATGTAAGACCTTCTTTGGTCACTAACCTAACTCGAAAAAAATACTAATATGGTCGCCACTCCACCTCCCAAATCTACTTCACAACAGTACGAAGTAACAGACGCACCTGCAAAAGTTGCTGAATTAGTATCCGAACAAAAAACGGACACAGAAATTGATTTAGAGTTTCTTTATACGCGAGATATTGAGTTTCGCCAAGAGACAATTTATTTCATTGTTGTAGACCGTTTTTTTGATGGAGATCCTGAAAATAGCGAAGGGCCAAATCCCGAATTATACGATCCAGAAGCGAAAGATTGGGGTAAATATTGGGGTGGAGATTTGCAAGGAGTTATTGACAAACTCGATTATTTAAAAAATTTGGGAGTTACAGCAATTTGGTTAACTCCTTTGTTTGAACAAGTCGAAGCTTTATTTGTAGAACAAGCAGCGATTCACGGTTATTGGACGAAAGATTTTAAGCGTTTAAATCCTCGATTTATTAGCCAAAGAGAAAACCCATCGCTAAACCAAACTCAAGAAACTAGAGATACAACATTCGATCGCTTAATTGCCGAAATGCACAAGCGAAACATGAAGTTAATTCTCGACATTGTTTGCAATCATAGTAACCCCGACTTTAGCGGAAAAAAAGGCGAACTCTACGACGACGGAGTTAAAATTGCCGACTTTAACGATGATAAAAATAACTGGTATCACCATTATGGCCCTGTTACTAATTGGGAAGATGAATGGCAAGTGCAAAACTGCGAACTTTCCGGGTTAGCTACTTTCAACGAGAACAATATTGAGTACCGAAATTATATCAAATCTGCGATCGAACAGTGGTTAGACCGAGGTGTAGATGCCTTGAGAGTTGACACTGTTAAACATATGCCGATCTGGTTTTGGCAAGAATTTAATGCCGATATTCAAAGACATAGACCGGATGTTTTCATATTTGGAGAATGGATTTATAGTAGTCCGTTTGACGATCGATCCGTAGAATTTGCCAACGAATCAGGAATGTCAATACTTGACTTTGGACTTTGTGTAGCAATTCGCCAAGCATTAGCAAAAGGTGCAGAGGGAGGATTCCATGAAATTCAGAAGATTTTTGACCAAGATCATCGATATAAAAGTGCCAATGAATTGGTAACATTCATTGATAATCACGATATGCCACGTTTTCAAAGTTTCAATCCCGACCCTGAAATGTTAAAAGTGGCAATTTCTTTAGTCATGACTTGTCGTGGTATTCCCTGCATTTATTACGGTACAGAACAATATTTGCATGATGATACAAATGGCGGTAACGATCCTTATAATCGCCCCATGATGAATAATTGGGATACAGACACAGAAATATATCGATTTATTCGCTTACTTTCTGGTTTGCGACGTTTAAATCCTGCTGTTTCAATGGGTGGACAATGGCAGCGATTTATCACACCTGATGTATATTGTTACGTGCGAAAATATCGGGATTCAATTTGTTTTGTTGCCTTAAATCGTGGCGCAGCAACCACAGTTCCCGAAGTCCTAACAGACTTACCTGATGGCGAACATACTTGTGCTGTCACTCGCCGCAAATTCCAAGTTGTCGAAGGTAAATTAATCGATTTACCCTTAGAAACGCGAGATGTAATTGTTATCAGTCACGTTGGCGAAAGAGTGAAAGGGCAAACAATTATTCGCGCCCAACTTAACGGCGTAAACACTCAACCAGGTGAAAAAATTGTCGTAATTGGTGATTGTCCCGAATTAGGAAATTGGGATATTGCTAAAGGTTTTCCCTTGGAATACATCAATACTAATACTTGGTTTGGCGAAATTCCTTTCGATGAAAGTGCTGGCAAATTGATTAGTTACAAGTATGCCTTGTTGCGCGAAGGTCAATCGCCTTTGCGGGAAAATTTAGTTTGTCGGCGTTGGGTAGTTGCCAGCGAAGGAACTGTGAAATGGCGTGATATGTGGGCGAGTGGAAGAGAATCATAAGCAAAACTCGCTGTCTAAATCCCCGACTTCTTGAAGAAGTCGGGGATTTACAGATGATAAGTTGCTAGTGTAGTAGGTAAGAGCAAAATCTAGTTAACGATTCCGGTTTCTCTCGCATAACAACCTAAAGGGCGGAAACATGAGTGTTATTGACTTAAAAACTCTCTATGAAACAGACGATTTAGAGTGGTTGTCAGCCACTATAGAATTACTAAAAAATCGTCAATTTAATGCTTTGGATGTAGAGAATTTAATTGAGGAGTTAGAGTATTTGGGCAGGAGTGAAAAAAGCAAGGTATTTAGTAAGTTAAGAAATATAGTTGCACATTTATTACTGCTTCAATATTGGGAGAGCGAAAGAGAATACAATGCTAATGGATGGAGAGAAGAGATTTATAATTGGCGCGATGAATTAGATCGGGAACTTACTACAAACCTACGAAACTATCTAGAAGAAAATTTAGATTTAGTTTATGAGCGTGCATTTAGGTCTGTTAAAAAGAAAACAGGATCTTCTGTTAACTTCCCTGAAATGCGCCCTAGTGATTATACTCTTGAGAACTTACTTGATTTTGATTGGGAATGATTGATTTTGTGTAGATTTTGAGGTGAGATTGCAGAAAAAATCTGCAATCTCACCTCTTTAAATCTAGTGCAGTGCAGCAGAAACGATCGAGCAGTTGAAAACAGCTAAAAAGCCAAACATAAAAGCCTTCTGCCCTTCTGCCTTTTTGCACTAGTCTACCCGTTCCAATTGCCAGAGAATTTGATTGCCCTCGCGCCGGACTCGCGACACTACCCAATTACGCCACACCCAGTTGTCTCCTCGACTAGTAACGGCGCTGGTATGAATATCCATTAAGTCTGCTAATTCAGAACTGGTGATTAGGTAGCCTTTAGCGGCAATATCATCAGCAATATGCAGAACTTCTACTAAATTACGAAGCTGTATAACCCTGGCTTCACCAGATAAACTTTCCAGTGTCTCAGCAGAAGAAATAGTCGCATCAGTCATAGCTATTTTGAATGTAGAAACGTCAGAGCGTACTTCACTGGATTGTAACGTTATGTAACCAGCTTGGTCTGTTGTTTCCGAACTAAATATCTCTGATGTTGGCAGTTGTTTGAGTGTTTGCGGGCGACTCAGGGAAAAGTTCCGGGCAATTTCGTCGCAGCGTTCATTCCCCTCGTTACCAGCATGACCTGGAACATACTGCCAATTAATTTTTGCGGAGTTTAGTCGATCGAGTGTTTCCCAAAGGTCTTGATTTAAAACGGCTTTACCTTGGGAGGTTTTCCAGCCTTTGTTTTTCCAACCTTTCACCCAGATGGTAATCCCTTTTTTTACGTATTCGCTATCGGTGTAGAGAGTGATGGGTTCTTTTTGTTCGGTTTTGCTGAGGAATTCTAAGGCTGCGATCGCAGCTTGTAATTCCATCCGATTATTAGTAGTGAGAGCTTCTGCGCCCCCAATTTCATAAACGGAGTCATCTGCAAAATAAACTACCACACCCCAACCACCTGGGCCAGGATTTCCGCTACAAGCTCCATCGGTGTATATGCTTTTAATTTGAGGAAAGGAAGACATCAAAATTTTCAGTAATTCTTGGTTTATGCGATCGCTATCTGAGCATAACCAAAAACTGAGAATTGTTTGCTCAAACTGGTACGATCGCACTAGTTACAAGTATCTCAGGAATTTATTATTCAGGCGATGGGAAATTCTAATGTTGGTGCTTGAATAATGGAAGCAAACGTACAAGCCTTAACTGGAACTCGCGATGATTCGATTGACCACACCCGATGACACGAACGCATTACTTGCTTTGGCAGAAGCGACAGGACTTTTCGAGTCAAACCATATTGAAGAACTCGCCCAAATGCTCAATCAGCATTTCAGTGACGAAAGCGAAGATGTATGGTTGACCGACTACGATCGTGAGCCAGTGGGTGTTGCCTACGTTGCACCGGAACGAATGACCGAGGGGACATGGAATCTCTATCTAATCGCTATTCATCCCAACTGGCAAAGGCAGGGACGCGGAGCCGTTTTGTTAGGCTACGTCGAGCAAATGCTGGCTGAAAATGGTGAGCGTGTTCTACTAGTAGAAACCTCTGGGCTGGAGGAGTTTGAATACGTTCGTGCATTTTACCGAAAGAACGGTTATGAAGAGGAAGCGAGGATTCGAGAATTTTACAAAGCGGGAGAGGACAAAATCATTTTCCGCAAGGTATTGGGAAGTGTTGTTGTATAACAATCCCAATGTACCGCAACAAAGTTAAGTAATTGGTAAGTTACTTTTAAAAGGCGGCACCCAGATTCGAACTGGGGGATGAAGGTTTTGCAGACCTCTGCCTTACCACTTGGCTATGCCGCCGTCTTTCAGAATTTCTATAATATCAAACTACTATTTTTTTAGCAACTCTATTAAAACTGAGTTTCTCTTTAGAGAATTTGATGGAGAGACAAGCGGAAATTTTAACTTAAAACTCTTTCCCTTCCCTTTCTCAATCATACTTGCGGACTAGATGAGATCTACCTTCTGGCTGTTGAACTACCTTTTAATTACAAGAGTTTCTAGAGTAATTATGAACAAATGTAACAATATTGCTGTCATAGCAGCTTGATGTCTTGACACTAGGAAAATCAAGCGATAGTCTGATACACATACCCGGGTAGAACAACTGAAATGAGTCAATTATGCAAGACAAACAAAAGGTTACGTTGTATCTTTCACCAGAGCTGCACCGTCAACTCAAAATAAGAGCCGCTATTGACTCAGAACCGATGTCAGCGATTGCTGAACGAGCGATTATCTTCTACCTGGATAATCCAGAAATCGTGGGAGAAATAGAAGCAGCTTACGGGCAAACGCATCGGGTTTACAGTTGTCCGGAGTGTACGGGTTCGCTAGTTATGAAACAAGGGGAATTAGCTTCCCTGAAAAAGCAGCCAGGTATATTGCCAGAAGAGGAGCTTTCATCAGTTGAGAAGGTAACGGTGACAGAGGAATCTACTCAACAGGGAGAGGCTGAAGAATTAGTTCCCTGCTAAAGTGGCTAAATAGCGAGTAAGAGCAGGAAATGAAAACTCTGGTACTGTCTGTATCGTCTCTTTAATTCGGTAGATATTAAGTAGGTCGTGGCGAAATGAAAGAAGAGCTCAGCATCCTAGTACAAGCTCAATATCCTCTGATCTACCTCGTAACCTCCGAGGAAGAGCGGGCAGAGCAGGCAATCTCGACGATCGCGCAGATGAGACCTCAAAGAAGGGTGTTTGTGTGGACAGTAACGCAAGGCATGGTGGAATATGGACAGCCACGCAGCGTTCAACACAACACAGTCTCACCGCAAGCGGCAATTGAGTGGGCAATGAATCGGCAACAGCGAGACCCCCAGCGAGATTCTAGTATTTTCATCTTCAAAGATCTGCATCCATTTTTCAACGATCCACAGACAACGCGATGGCTGCGGGATGCGATCGCCAGCTTCAAGGGTACACAGAAAAGTATTATCCTGATGTCCCCGGTGCAGACCATTCCGATCGAGCTGGAAAAGGAAGTGGTAGTTCTAGACTTCCCGTTACCGGACATGGCAGAACTCAATCAGGTATTAACCCAGCAGCTAGAGCAAAGTGGAAGGGGAAGAAAGGTAAGTACGGAAGCTAGAGAAAAGCTATTACGTGCTGCCTTGGGTCTAACCAAAGATGAAGCGGAAAAAGTTTACCGCAAAGCTCAAGTCACCTCTGGTCGCCTGACCGAAGCCGAAGTTGACATCGTACTTTCTGAGAAAAAGCAAATTATCCGCCGTAACGGAATTCTGGAGTATATCGAAGAAGATGAAACGATCGAAGCGGTGGGTGGGTTAGAAGAACTGAAAAAATGGCTGATGCAGCGCTCTAATGCTTTCACCGAGAGAGCGAGAGAGTATGGTTTACCCCAACCAAAAGGGATGTTAATTTTGGGAGTACCCGGTTGTGGTAAGTCCCTGATTGCTAAGACTACCTCTAGACTTTGGAGTTTGCCGTTATTGCGCCTAGACATGGGTAGAGTGTACGACGGTTCAATGGTAGGGCGATCGGAAGCCAATCTCAGGAACGCTTTAAAGACCGCAGAATCAATTTCTCCAGCCATTCTGTTTATTGATGAATTAGACAAAGCTTTCGCTGGCAGTGCAGGTTCTGCCGATTCAGATGGTGGTACTTCAAGTCGGATTTTTGGTTCCTTCCTCACCTGGATGCAAGAGAAAACTTCGCCAGTGTTTGTAATGGCAACCGCAAACCGAGTAGAAAGATTACCGGGAGAGTTTTTAAGAAAAGGACGTTTTGACGAGATTTTCTTTGTAGACCTACCAAATGCAGAGGAACGTCAAGAGATTTTCAAAATTCACCTCACCAAACGCCGTCGAGAAGTAGCCCGCTTTGACCTCGATCAATTAGCAAAAGTTTCCGATGGTTTTTCCGGTGCGGAAATTGAGCAAGCGCTAGTCGCTGCAATGTATGAAGCGTTTGCCCAAGACAGAGAATTCACGCAGTTGGACATTATCGCCGCAATTAAGGCTACGCAACCCCTATCTCGGACTATGACCGAACAGGTTACAGCTTTGAGAGATTGGGCGAGACAGCGTGCCAGACCAGCTGCCGCCTCCGTTGCTGAATATCAGCGAATGGAGTTTTAAAAGCTTTCTCCTGCTCCCAACAGGAGGAAAGGCTAGCTAAAGCTAGCAGTTTCTGACCAAAAACAAAATGTTGTTGTTTGTTTCTAGTTTCTCTAGGAGGAATCCCAATGTCTCACTTTAGCACACTGCGTACCAAAATCACCGACGCTGAAATCCTGAAAACTTCTTTGCGCGACCTGGGCATCTCTGTTAAGAGCAATGCAGATGTTCGTGGTTACAATGGACAGCGTGTTCGTGCTGACTTGGTTGCAGTTCTCGAAGGCGAATATGACCTGGGTTGGTCTCGCAACAGCGATGGTACCTTTGACCTGATCGCTGACCTGTGGGGTGTTGCTAAGAAGCACAACCAAACCGAATTGATCAATTCTATCAACCAAAAATATGCTGTGAACAAGACTTTGGCTGAAGTTAAGCAACGTGGTTTGCAAAACGCCAACGTTAAACTAGTAGTGCAAAAATAATTGCTCTGCGCGTTCCCAAGCTCGCGGGTTAACTGCTGATGTTAGCCCGTTTCTCTACTCAACAGCCTATCGGATAGATGGAATTATATTGTGGATTAAAAAGGTCAGCGGAAAGCTGGCCTTTCTCGTTAGGTACGTTGTTGCGCTTTAGCGAAAACAGCGCAACAACGTGCCTCAAACTACAGCGGCAACAGGTTGGAGCCAACGACCCATTGCTTTGCCGACAACTGAGAGTTCTTGCATCAGGGAGTCAAAGCGATCGGGCGTGAGAGATTGTGGCCCATCGGATAAAGCTTTGGCGGGGTTGGGGTGAACTTCAATCATTAAGGAGTCGGTACCGATCGCGATCGCCGCTTTTGCGGTATCCGGTACATAAGTCGCCCAACCCGTACCGTGACTGGGGTCAATCATAATCGGTAAGTGAGTTAAGCGCCGCAACACGGGAACAACAGCCAAGTCTAAAGTATTGCGGGTGTATTGACGATCGAAAGTCCGAATTCCTCTTTCGCAAAGAATCACATTTGGATTACCTGCGGCTAACACATATTCAGCTGCCATTAACCAATCTTCAACGGTAGCCGACATTCCCCGCTTCAACAATACTGGTTTTTCTTGTGCGCCCACCTTCTTGAGTAAAGAGAAGTTTTGCATATTGCGGGCACCGATTTGGAGTACATCAGCTACTTTGGCGATCGTCTCCAGATCGGCAGTGTCCATCACTTCAGTAATAATCCCTAAACCAGTTTCCTCTCTAGCAGCCGCTAAAAACTCCAAAGCACTTTCCCCGTGACCTTGGAAAGCATAAGGAGAAGTCCGAGGTTTGTAAGCACCACCCCGGAGAAACTGCGCCCCAGCAGCTTTAACTCGCTTGGCAGTCTCAACAATCATTTCCTCATTTTCTACCGAGCATGGCCCAGCCACCACTACCAAAGGATGGTGTAACCCAAAGTAAACCGTGCCATTGGGAGTAGAAACTGGTACTTCGCTGGCTTCCCCGTGACGAAACTCGATACTTGCCCGTTTGAAAGGTTGTTCTACCCGCAGGACTTGTTCGATCCAAGGGCTAATTTCCTGCAATTGTAAAGGGTCTAAGTCAGCTGTTTCACCAACTAAACCAATTACTACCTTGTGCTTACCAACAATCTTTTCTGGTGTCAGTCCCCAGCTGGTCAATTCGTCGCTAATGCGGGCAATTTCACCTTCTGGTGAGCCGACTTTCATTACTACAATCATTTGACAATTCCCTGTTAACTTACTTGGGTTGTACTTAACGACTTATCATTTATAATCCTGGCAATTACTCGATTTAAGCAAAATTTCAGTTTGGCAGGGCTATTTTTCCGATTGGTTTTTCTGTTTTGCCGATTCGCTTTGCGATCCGCGATCGCGGAATCGCCATGCTTCCCTCAACCGTCCAAAATTGGTGGTAAACTCTTGCCAACCGAAAAGGCTTCCCGGTCTGTCTTCATCCCAAGAAGCCGAGATTGCCCCGTAGCTTAACCCCAAAACGCTCAAACCAAAAAAGCCCATGCTAACTAGTACTACTGCGCTATTCGGCAGTTGGAACCAGCCATGAGTAATTACAAAATAACTAATAATGAACGTGGAAATGCCAAAAACTGTGGGAACACCAGAAAATAATCCTATCCGCCGCAGCATTCTTTCGCTCACAGCAGCTGGGATTGCCGTTTGCTCTTTAGAAAGGGTATTTGTTGGAGCTTGGCTTTTCGCCTCCACCGCCTTGACAGGTGGTTTCTTTGGCGTTTTCTTGCGATTCTTTTTTGGCTCAAAAGGTAAGCGTTCCTTACCTGATGAAGCATTCCGATCGGATTCTTGATTGGATTTAGATTCCTCGGACATATTCTTTAACCACGAATGCCCAAGCGACCGATTAAAGCTTGATAGCGTTGTTGATCCTGTTCGGCAACGTAAGATAATAGGCGTTTGCGTTGACCGATCAATTTCAACAATCCTCTTCTGGAGGAATGGTCTTTCTGATTAGTTTTCAGGTGTTCGCTAAGGCGATTGATCCGTTCCGTCATGATAGCAATTTGCACTTCTGCGGAACCTGTGTCAGTTTCGTGGACTTGGTAATCAGTAATTAGTTGGTGCTTACGCTCTTGAGTCAGGGCCATGAATGAAATCTATTTTATTAATTCAGCAGTCTATTATATTATCACAGTTTACCTGAAGTTTGAAATGGTTCGGCTAAATGGGGAGCGGTGTGATAATGGGAGGTACAGAGCTATCAGAGGAAGAAACTATGAACCTTCCACTCATCGACCTATACGAAACTGACTTTTATGGTTGGACACAAAAACAAGTAGAGTTGTTACGCCAAAACCAGTTAGATCTTCTTGATATCAAAAATTTAATTGAGGAAATAGAATCTTTGGGTAAACAGCAACAGCAAGAGTTAGTAAGTCGTCTAGAGATTCTACTGGGACACTTATTAAAATGGCAGTATCAACCCAACAAAAGATCTAGCAGTTGGCTCAAGACAATTCGAGAACAGCGCCGAAAAATTAAAGACATAATAGAGAAAAACCCTAGTTTAAAACCTTTTTTCAATGAAGCGACAAATAAAGCTTATTTACTTGGATTAGATTTAGCTGTTGATGAAACAGGACTACAAATAAAAACTTTTCCTTCTGAAGTTCCTTACTCTTGGGAATTAATAAACAGCCCGGAGTTTTTTCCGGGCGAAATTACGGATAAAGATAGGGATTTGTTTGAACGCTACGGAATCTCCCCCAAATCTACAGATGAGATATCAGAATCATAAGCTTGACTCCTCTATTAGGAAATAATGGGAGCGTAAGCTGTTACGCATTTAAATCACTTATTGAGATTGCAGGGGAGCAGGGGAGAGAATTAGACCAATTTTCTTCTGTTTCCAAACAATCCAATTTAAATGGGGAACAGCTTAAGTAGATCAACATATTGAAAGCATCAGGGTTTTATCTTGTGACTTTACCTATAATTTTGCTACTACAAGAGTCATAACTTTGCCAGATGTGCGATTCAAACCCTGATTTTGTTGTTAAAAGTTGTATACTGACAAGAGTGACAACTCTTTATTTCTCCTTCTAATACACCCGTGTCAACTCCAAACGAAGACTTTTGCTTCGTATTCGCCTAAGTCGGTAATTAAACCTGCTTCACCAACTTCTACATCGTAATCGTAAGTCCATTCGTGCCAAGTTCCGGTTGCTGGAAAGTGAGGAATTTGATACCCACCAAGGAAATTGTCCGAGAAATTGGCAACCACAACTACGCGAGAACCTTTGTCATTCCAGCGACAGTAAGCTAACACTTTATCATCGGCATTTTCATAGAAAAAGTCGATGTTTTCTGTGTAAAGTGCATAATTGTTTTTGCGTAAATGAATCAAACCTTTCATGTAATAAAATAGGTTTTTGTTCAAATCATTACCCAATAAACTCCAATCGATTTTTGAGGGTTCAATAGTTTTGTATTTGTATTCGCCAAATTCTTCTCCCATCCACAACATAGGAATTCCGACAGCAGTCATGACTAAAACTGCCCCTAATTTTCTGCGTTGAAATGCTGCTTCATCAAATATTTCTCTGTCTGCTAATTCTGCCATGACATGATTGTGGTCATGATTGGTGAGATAATTAACAACATTTGTGGCACCCATGAAACCTTGACGTTTGCCATCTAAGGCATCTTTGAGACGTTCTAAATCGAAGGTGTCGCCGCAAATATGTTCGACAATACAAGCGCGAAAACTGTCATGCCAACAAGAGTCCATTGGGCCGTCTATGTTGGTAATGCTGGTAGTTTCGGGGATGTGTTCGGCAATGTTAATAAATGGTTTTGTACCAGCTGTTTTTTTGGCTTCTTGGGTAATCCAGTGCATGAAATCGTAGTTGGCAATTTGCCTTGCTGCGTCGTAACGAATGCCGTCAAGATGATATTCTCTAATCCAATATTTGATTGTATCACCGATGAACCAACGGGCGGGATAGGATTGGTAATTTTCGTCGTAATGTTCGTAATTAAATTCTGGGCCCCAGTTATTACCGGGGTCGCGTGGTGAATGATGATACCAATAATCGTGGTCAATTTGGGTTAGAGGACTTGATGCTTCGGAATGATTATAAATCCCGTCCATTAATACTCGAATTCCTCTGGCATGGCATTCATCTATTAAGGCTTTTAATTCTGCGGTTGTGCCATAACTAGATTCGGTGGCGAAGAAGTAACGGGGGTTGTATCCCCAGCTATAATCGCCGGGATATTCTTTTACTGGCATTAGTTCGATCGCATTTATTCCCAAATCACAAAGGTAATCTAATTTTTCAACTACGTGCTTATATTTACCCCTCACATAACGATCGGGTTCTCCACCAGAAAAGTCTGCAATGTGCATTTCATAAATTACTAAAGCATGGTCTGGGGGTAAAGGTTTATCATCATGTTTCCAAACGTAAGTATCAACTATTTTTTCCCCATCTTTAATCCGAATTATGCCGTTTTGTGTAGGATCGTCAATGTCTGTGGCATAAGGATCGACAATATTTACCCATTGGTCTTCTTCTAAAAACCATGATTTTGATTGAACGCGGAATTTATACTGATAAGTCCCATCTTTTAGTTCTACTTTGGTGCGAAAGAAACCATCTTTGCCTTTTTCCATTGGGATTTCTTTCCAGTCGGAAAAGGAACCGATTAAAGCTGCACCTTTGTTATAAGGAGCAAATAATTTAAATTCAATTAAACTGGTCATAGTAATTATTTGGTTAGAGAATGCTTACAAGGCTATTCTCTAATTACTATCTCTTTTTTCGGATCGGTCGTAAGAGATAAGTTTGCTTGTTGCTTATCTTCCTAAAGAGAGAATTATTTGTTTATTCAATTGCTTGACTTAACCAAGAAATCGCACCTCTAATCCAATCTTCGGCATTTTTACTTTTAGCTATTAACCCATCTTCACTGACAGCTTTGATTGCTTTTGATACTTCGTTGTGAGTGTATCCTAAAGCTAGTAAAGTCATTTCTACATCTTCGATGATAGCGGCGGAAGGACTAGTGGGAATAGCTTGAGAAAGTCCGGTTTCTGTCCGCCATTGAGATAGTTTTGCTTTTAATTCTAAGGCGATGCGTTCGGCTGTTTTAGTGCCGACTCCGGGAGTTTTTGTTAAGGCGCGAATATTTCCGGTGACAATTGCTTGGACTAAATCTGGTAATCCTAATGTGTCTATAAGTGCGATCGCTAAAGCTGCGCCAATCCCACTCACACTAATTAATTGGCGAAACAAATCTCTTTCCGCAGTCGAACCAAAACCATATAAAACTGCTTGGTCTTCTTTGATTTGGTAATGAGTAAAAACTTGGGTTGTTGCACCAATTTCGGACAATTGCTGGGCTAATAGAGGCGGAATTTGTAATTCGTAACCGATCTGATTTACCTCTAAAATTAGTGTCCAGCGATTGCCACTACTTTTGTAAATTCCTGCGATCGTGCCTTGAAGATAGGCAATCATTTAAAGAAACCAAAATAATATAAACCTTCCAAAATTCCAGCAGCGTAAGATGATTTTGCTAGGTAACGATGAGCCGCCGGATTAATTTCACACCAGCGCAGCAATTCTGGAAGGGCATTACCGACAATTATACCCCTTTCTTTATCCACGCTAAACAAAGCAATATCATTTCCTGAGTCACCACAAACTACGGTTTGGGTAGCCTCTATTCCCCAATTTTGCCGGAGAAATTGCATTGCTGCACCTTTATTGCCACGTCGGGGGATAATATCTAAATCTTTGCTACCACTATAAATTAATCTTACACTTAAGCCCCGTTTTTGTAATAAATCTTCTAGTTCAAAAAGCACATCTGCTGCTACAACTTCTGATAGGAAATAACTAACTTTAAAAGGGCGTTGTTCTGTTTCTGGTTGAGGAGTTAAATCAGCGAAATGGGAAGCAGTGTTAATTACTAATTCTCGCTCCCAACCGATCGCCATTTGTTCTGACCAAATTGCGTCTGGACTATCACCGATTTGGTAATAAATTTCTGTACCTACAGCCGTAACTAAAGCATCTGGTGTTAACAAATTCTTTTCTTCTGCAAGTTGTTGATACAAGGTGAGCGATCGCCCTGTAGTGTAAACAATCTTGGTATCATATTCTTGACGATGGTGTTTTAACTTTTCGTTAATTTCTTCTAAAGCTTGGTCATTACCGACTAGAGTATTATCCAGATCGCTAACAAATAAAAATTTAGCCATAAAAACCTCTGGGGAAATATTACCTAAATCAAATATACAAAATGAAAAATTAAAAAAGAGTTTTTTACCTCAATTTTTAATTTTTCATTTTGGGTTTTCACCTTTCTTTAGCTACGGCTTTGGGGACGCAGTTGTTGAAGCGATCGCACCGCTTCTTGAGCTTGAGTAGCAGATTTAGTATTTCCCTGCTGTTTAAACAATTCTGCTGCCTGTTGGAAATCCTTAATGGCGGCTTGATTATTTTTTAAATTGTAATAACTCACGCCGCGATTAAAGAATGCTTCCGCAAAATCTGCCTTCAGTTGAATTGCCTGAGTATAATCTTGAACCGCCGCCCGATCGTTTTTCGTTCTATTGTGAGCAATGCCTCGATTGTAAAAGACTTTAGGATCTTTAGGGTCAACTCTTGCCGCTTCATTATAATCAGCAAAGGCTTGGTCATGTTGACCTAAATCGTCGTAAGCATTGGCACGATTAGTTAAAGCCCTAGCATTATTGGGTTCTATCTTTAATGCTGCGGTACTATCTTCGATCGCCCCTTGGTAATCTTTTAAAAAGTAACGGGCAATTCCTCGCCTCAGATAAGCTTCGGCATAATCAGGCTTTAAATTAATTGCCTGGGTATAATCTGCGATCGCACCCTCATAATTCCGTTGTTCAGCCTTACTTGCACCTTGACGGTAGTATTCCTCCGCAGATAACTGCGTTTCCCCTGGTTGGGATTGGGGTGTTCCAGGGGTAGCTTCTGGTGTCGCGGGAACTACTTGGGTTTCCCCAGGTGTGGGACTAGCATCGGGTTTTCCTGACTCTTCCTGGGTTGGGTTAGATTGCGTCTGTCCAGGTTTTGATTGTGCATTAACATCTAAAACAGAGACGCTACCCAGTAAAGTGACAATACCTAAAATTGTGATTGATTGGTAAATGATTTTCATGTGTGTAAGCAATCTGCTTGGTAGTCAGTATAAGCTTAGACTTCAAAGAAATTCACATTGTTGCCAATTAGGATATCAGGGTTTAACCACTTTGTTTTAGAAATGTGTGCCAAAAATTTTTCTATTTGCAGCCATTTTACCAATGAAATCTTTTTTACCGCCTCAATTACGTGCTTGGTTCCCCCAACTAAATCCACAAATTTGGATTCTAGCTACTGGTAGATTTTTATCTGATGTTGGCACTGGTTTTACACTTTTTTATGCGCCTATTTTCTTTGCTAAAGGTGTTGGTTTATCTGCTACCGAAGTAGGTTTAGGTTTAGGTAGTGCTTCTATTTCCGGCGTTTTCGGGCGAATAATGGGTGGTTTGTTTAGTGATTCTCAATTTTGGGGTCGTCGCCGTACTTTGTTACTTTCCGCAGCAATTTCGACGATCGCCTCTTTTGGATTAGCAGTAACCAATAACTTTTTCACCTTTGTTTTAGTTAATTTGTTGGCGGGATTTGGTATAGGTTTATATTGGCCTGCTACAGAAGCGGTAGTAGCCGATTTAACTGAAGGTCAAGTGCGACAAGAAGCTTATGCGGTAGTAAGGTTAGCAGATAACCTTGGTTTAGGTTTAGGAATTATTTTGGGAGGTATTTTAATTAGCACTACTAGTAGTTATCGAACGTTGTTTATTATCGATGGGATTTCTTTTATAGTCTTTTTTGTAGTAGTTTATTTACTGATAGCAGAAACTTACAAAGGCAATGGGGAAACTCGCGCAGCTACAAGCAAAATTTGGAGGTTTTTGCCTAATTCCTGGCAAACTGCTTTAAGCGATCGCTTACTTTTAGTTTTTGTGGTCATCAATATCATATTTACTACTTACATTTCCCAGCTACACAGTACGCTTGGTTTATATTTTAGCAGCAGGTTTTCTTCGCAAATAATTAGTATCCTTTTCAGTTGGCACATGGTTTTAGCTATTTTAACCATGATTCCTGTATCTCGTTTTCTCAAACGCTTCAATCATCCCCAAGCTTTAATGATTTCGGCTTTACTTTGGGGGATAGGTTTTAGTTTAATTTGGTTTATTGGTGGTGTACCAAATTTTCAATTAATTTGGGCAATATTGGGGATGGGAATTTTAGCGATCGCTACTGTTTCTTATACTCCTTCAGCAGCAGCTTTTGTGGCTGATATTGCCCCTGTTTCTTTACGGGGAGTTTACCTTTCTATTAATTCTCTTTGTTGGGCGATCGGTTATGCGATCGGTCCACCTTTAGGCGGTTGGGTAATGGATCAAAATGCTTTATTAATCAATAATTTTTGGTTGTTATTAGCTTTTAGTGTTAGTATTTTAATTGCGATTTTGCAGTATTTAAATCACCTAGTTAGGCATTACAATCAGACGCAGGAGAGGAGGTAGAACCTCCCAAATCTCGTTCCCAGGTTGAACCTGGGAACGAAAATAGAGGCTCTGCCTCTTGGTATAAGATCTTAATTAGGTGAGGAAGAGATTATTTGTTGATAAGCTTGGATTGTTTGTTGGGCGATCGCTTCCCAGCTATAGTTTTTAATTGTTAACTCTTTGGCGTTTAATCCTCTTCGGTTAATTTCTGTTGGATCTTGAAGTGCTAATCGCAATGTTTCTGTCAGAGATTCTACTGTTCGATCGCATACCCAGCCAGCTTCTGCATTTAGAATATCTTCCCAAATATAAACTCCACGAGTAATACAAACTGGTGTACCCGCTGCCATTGCTTCGGCTACAGCAATACCGAAGTTTTCATAATAAGATGGCAACACGAACAAGTCGGCATTTTTTAGTAATGAGACTTTGCGATCGCCTCTGACAAAACCTGTTATCGTTACTTTGCCTGGTAGTGTGGTGGAGATTTGCGATCGGATTTTTTCCTCATATTCTGGATCTTGCGGATTCGATCCCGCTAACACAAAATGAAAATCTATCCCTGAGTTTGCCAAATTTTGTAAAGCCGGAATTAGTAAATCTAACCCTTTTTTGCGATCGACTCTAGACATAAATAAAATTACCGGAGATGACAAATTAACAAATTCATTTTCTTCCTTCTCCAGTCTTGGCAAACTCACGCCTAAAGGAATTACCAAATCTTTAGTTTTTACCCCAAATCTTTCCGAAACTTTAGCTTCTTCCAAACTAGTAAAATGAATCGCCGCCGCACCAGCTATATTAGGCTTTTCTAACCAAGTTGCATAGACTTTTTTCAGCAACTTTTTCTTCTGTAAATCAGCAGGATCGAGAGTTCCTAAAGGACGCAAAATGTAAGGTAACTTTTGCATTCTGGCGACGGTTGCTGCTACTGAAGACACAGGCGAAAATAAAGCATGAATATGCGCCAAATCATAATTTTTGGCATTATTATTTAACCATTGCAACAAATCTAAAGAAAATTTGTATCTGCGAAACGGAGAACAACGAAAGTAACGAATCTGATAACCATCTTGTTCTACCGGACAATTTAAAGGCACATCTAAAGGCGGTTGTCCAGCATCTCCGTTACTATTTGTAGTCAGAATTGTGACTTCAATACCTGCTTTCGCTAAAGCACTAGAAAGACCCAAAACCATCTGACTAGGGCCACCATAAACTAGAGAAATAGAGGGAACTATTTGGAGAATTCGCATTTAATTTTTTGCAGTTATTTGTTTATAAAAATCTAACGATTGCTTGGCTAAAGCTTTATTAGTGTACTGATTAATTGCTTTTTGATAACCCAAATCCGCCAATTTATCTTTTAATTCTGGGTTTTCCATTAGTTGCATCAAACATTTTCGCAACTCCGCAACATTGCCTTCAGGAAATACTAAACCAGCTTCACCAATTACATTAGGAATTTCTCCAGAATCAGATCCAATCACCGGAACTTTGCAAGCCATTGCTTCAATTAAAACATGACCAAATTGTTCTTTCCAACCAGCAGCAGTTAAAGTTTTAAATTTATATGTTGTTTGCGAGGGTAATACCAAAGTGTGCATTAAATTGATATATTGATATACGCGATCGTGCGGCACACTTTCCACCAAAATCAACTTTTCTTTAATCCCTTTTTCCGCCGCTACTGCCAACAAAGTTGACTCCAATGGCCCACGACCTAATAATAACAATTTCCAAGGCTTCTCTGCCAAACCAGCTAAAGCCTCTATTAGAGTAAGTAAGCCTTTTTCCTCGACAAATCTACCCACAAAACCCACTACAAAATCACTTTCTTGAATTCCCAATTGATTAGCTAATTCCGGTTGAGTTTGTGGCTTAAATAAACTTTCATCAACACCCAATTGCGGCATAATTACCATTGGCCCTTTGTAGCCTCTTTCCCGCAAAATCTCTACTCCATCTTTATTTCCCACAACAATTCCATCAGTATTATTAAGGTTGTATGACTCCAGCCATGAAATAGGAAACTTTAAGTTATAAGGCAGATTCCACCAAGTAAAAAAGACATTTTTTGCCTTTAAACCTAACAGCTTATTCAAAGTAATAAATTCGGCATAAGCTAAAGCTTTAGAACCTTGTTCAACCTGAATAATGTCTGGTTTAAACTGGCGTAATAAAGGAATCAAATCTGCACCAAAAGTTAATAAACCTTGGTTGTTTTTGCTAAAGTTAGAAACTGGCACTACCCGGAAAGAACCTTCTTGTAAAAGATGCGTTTCAATTGTTTTATTTTGGACTCCTCCAGGTTGCCAAATTCGAGGAGTAACCACTGTAACTTCAATTCCTGATTCTAATCGAGATAATTCTCTTAATTTCTCGCGGTTCAGGTCAACAATATAAGTATGGCTAGCAACTAGAATTCTCATTTTTTTAGATAAATTATTATGATTAGTTTGTTGTGACGACTTTAGTCGTTCTTTCCTAAATTAAAGGACTCAAGACCTTACAGTTTACTCCTTAACTAAATCTTGTTGAGTGTAAATTTGCCCATTATTCCAAGTAGACTGAATTACTGTACCTAAAGCTTTGAAAAATCCCAAACTGTAAAATCCGGCGCGGCTAATAATTTTTAATGGTGAACCGCTTTTATGACAAGGTGGACGACCAAGTACGTGACAGTCAAATAACCGATAAAATAATCTCAATTGTTGGTCAATTGTGAGATTTTTCATACCCATTAAAAAGTGATTGTGGTAGAAAGTTATTTGGTATTTTAGCGATCGCGTACTGATATCATGACACCCACCAGTTTCTTCTCCTAAATGTACCAAAAAAGCCTCTGGGTCATACCAAATTTTATAACCAGTTTTTCGCAATCTTAAACAAAAATCTGACTCTTCTCGCACCGCACTACCACGAAATCTTTCATCAAAATACAATCCATGTTTGCTAAAAATTTCCCGACGAAAAGACATATTGCAACCTCTCGCCGTAATCACTTGTTGCGGTTTGGTTGTATGCACTAAATCAATATAATACCAAGCAATTCCAGGGTCCATTGCTTGTGGTGGTAAATATTCAATTGTGTAAGTTTCTCCCGGTTTTTCCTTTTGGGCATCTGCCAATTTCATGCGATCGAAAACTCTCCCCGCCACTGCCCCAATTTCCGGGTTTTCCATATAGTTACGGGCATGATTTTTTAAACAATCAACGGGCATTTCTACATCATCATCAATAAAGTAAATAATATCTCCTGTTGCTCGCCGTACCCCATAATTTCTTGCCCCAGGTAAACTCGCCCAATCTAAACGATACCAGCGAATTTTCCCAGCTTTGGCTAACTCTTCTAAATAAGCTTGAGTTTCTGGTTGATGGGTTTTGGTTTGATCGACGACAATTACTTCAAAACTTGGGTAATCTTGTTTTAGTACATCTGCGATCGTTCCCCGTAAAGCTTCTTCTCGTTCGTAAGTAGGAATAACTACAGAAATTGAAGGTAGATTCATAAATTTAGTTTCCTGTTGAGAAAGTGTGCCTAATTTAGTTAAACTTGTTGAACCAGCAATTAAACAAAAGTTTTGCTTAAGAAATTACGACTTACTTCGTTTTTTCGGTTTACGTTTCTTGTCAATAGGATTTTCTGCGGATTCTTTGGCGCGTTCTTCGCGATCGATCTCCGGCAACCTGACAATTACACCAATTAAGAACCAATAATAAACTGCTACTGGGTCTGTATCTAAAGGATACCAGTAAGTGTTGTAACTAATTACCAAAATAAATACCCAAAAACTGGCAGCAAAACTGCGTAAATTATGCTCTTTAACCGAGCGATAGATTTTAAAAGTTACCCAAGTAATCATAGTAACAAAAATTAAAAATCCTCCCGCTCCCAATGGCCCCAATTCAAAGAGTAATTTAGGGTAAAAAGTTTCAATCAAAGCATCTGCACCATAAGCACGCGCCGAGTTAGTTGCCCTACCTATTCCCGCACCAAAAATGCCACTTTGTCCCTTAGAAGTAAACTCAGCTTGACTAGCGATAAAATCAGTAGGAGGCGCAGCATTCCAGCGACTGACAAAGCTATCTACCCGTTCTTGAACTACTTCTGGAAACATCGCTGTACCAATAGCTGCTACCACACCAATTCCGATCGCAATCGGAATAAAACGTTTCAGGTTAGCTATTTGTCCAGTCAAAATTAATAGAATTATAAATACTACTGGAACCAGCGCCAAAGCAATTCTTTGACCAGAAATGAAAGAATTAATAATTACCAATCCCATGCCAAATAAACCCCCCATTCGCCAAATAAAAGAAGGGTCACTAAAAGCAGAGGCATAAGTTATAAAAGCATTAGAAATGAGAAACCAAGCCCAGTGCCAAGGAGAAACAAAAGTTCCAGGTAAACGGATCATGCCTACGTCGGGACTGAAAACTAAGGAACCACCAACCAAACATCTAGCTTCTAGGGTAGCCTTAAATAAATCTTGTCCAGACATTCCCCTAGTTCCTTCACATCTACCACTGCTGAGAAATTGGTATTGAATTAAGCCTAATAAGCAGCAGATAATGGCTAAGACTAAATGAGAACGAGTAAAAAAAAGTAACTCTTTTTTATTACGAATCAAATAATAACCACAAGTAATTAAAGGAACGTATCCCAAAAGTACCTTTAAACCCAACAAACCCATGATTATGGGTTGACCATTTCTACAGGATATTCTGACTCCGCGTGGCAAACTGTCGCAGGAAGGAGCAAATTGTTGAGCAGCATTAACTACCAAAAGTGTAACTATGGCTAAACCCAAAATCACAAAGAAAGGAGTTCTAATCTGTTTGGGAATCAGAAAAGGCTGACTTTTGCGTTTAAATTCTTGGTAGATAGTGATAGCAGCGGGAATAAAAAAGGCATCTTTAGCTAGTTGAAAAAGGGCGTTACCGCCTGCAATGCCATAAACTATAGTGCCACCGAAGGGCATATAGAAGAGGAAAGCCCAAAGTGCTTGGCGAGGGTATTTAAAAGAGAGGACGATCGCAGTAATACCCACAGTTACACCACTAGTGGCTTTTATTCCACCAATGGGAAAGAGTAATAACCCCAAGAACAGGGAACCAAAAAAGGTAGAACTAGCCAAGCTAATAAATTCCTGTTTGGCTTTGGCTGCTTGGCGCTTAAGTGCTAGTTGCTCCTTTAAACTAAGTTGGGGAGTTTCGGCATTATCGGTCTTTTGTTTAGATTTTCGTTTAGATTTGGGCTTGGGCATAATGGCAGTGAAATAGACTGCTTTTTGGTTTAGGAGTAACGATCGCTTTCCCAAACGATCGCAAAATGATTAAAGAGTTCCGATAAGCTGAACAATGCACCTGCGGACACTGTTATAGCATTCAGAACACCGATGCTGGCAACAGCCCCTAACTAAGACTGCCCAAATTACAATCAAGAATCACCAATTGATAACCTAATAAATAACTGAGAAATAATAGATTTATGTTTGATGCACTCGCCGATCGTTTAGAAAGTGCCTGGAAAAAGTTACGGGGACAAGACCGCATTTCTGAAAGCAACATTCAAGAAGCTTTACAGGAAGTGCGTCGCGCCTTGCTGGAAGCAGATGTCAACCTGCAAGTAGTCAAAGATTTTGTGGCAGAGGTAAAAACTAAAGCCCAAGGTGCAGAAGTAATTACTGGGGTACGCCCTGACCAACAGTTTATCAAAATCGTCTATGACGAACTGGTAAGTGTGATGGGGGAAAGCAATGTCCCCTTGGCAGATGCGAAGAAAAAACCCACTGTTGTTTTAATGGCAGGGTTACAGGGAACGGGTAAAACTACAGCTACGGCTAAGTTAGCTTTACACTTACGCAAAGAGAATCGTTCTGCTTTGCTGGTGGCGACAGATGTTTATCGTCCGGCAGCGATCGATCAGTTGGTAACATTAGGTCAACAAATTGAAGTCCCCGTTTTTGAATTGGGGAAAGATGCCGACCCCGTAGAAATCGCCCGTCAAGGGGTAGAAAAGGCAAAAGCAGAAGGTTTTGATACGGTAATTATCGATACTGCCGGACGCTTACAAATCGACCAAGACATGATGGCAGAGTTAGCCCGGATTAAACAAACCGTGCAACCTGATGAAACTCTGTTAGTTGTGGATGCGATGACGGGACAAGAGGCGGCGACTCTGACTCGCACTTTCCACGAACAAATCGGAGTTACTGGTGCGATTCTCACCAAGATGGATGGCGACACTAGAGGTGGGGCGGCGCTTTCGGTAAGGCAAGTTTCCGGTCAACCGATTAAGTTCATCGGTGTGGGCGAAAAAGTGGATGCTTTACAACCTTTTTACCCTGACCGGATGGCTTCTCGGATTTTGGGGATGGGTGATGTGTTGACGTTGGTGGAGAAGGCGCAGGAAGCGATCGATTTCACCGATGCTGAGAAGATGCAGGAAAAAATCCTCTCGGCTAAGTTTGACTTTACCGACTTCCTCAAGCAAATGCGCTTGATGAAAAACATGGGATCTTTCGGCGGGCTATTAAAAATGCTGCCCGGAATGCCCAAAATTTCCGATCAACAATTGCGGGAAGCTGAGATAAAACTCAAGCAAACTGAGGCGATGATCAATTCCATGACCCGGCAAGAACGCCAGGAACCAGAATTATTAGCTTCTTCTCCCAGTCGGCGCAAGCGTATTGCTAAAGGTTCGGGTTATCGAGAAACAGAAGTTTCTAAGTTAGTGTCTGATTTCCAAAAAATGCGAACTTTGATGCAGCAAATGGGACAAGGCGGAATGCCCGGAATGGGTATGCCTGGAATGGGTATGCCCGGAATGGGTGGCGGGATGAGTCCCTTCGGAAATCGGCAACCACCTCCAGGCTGGCGCGGTCACGGTGGCGGCGGTGGCAAGAAGAAGCCGAAAAAGGACAAAAAGAAAAAAGGGTTCGGTCAATTATAAGTGGGGACTGGGAAGAAGAAGTGGGGAGGTAGGGAGGTGGGGAGGTAGGGGGAGTTTAGATCTAGATCTATCCCCATCCCCCCATCTCCTCATCCCCCCATCTCCCCATCTCCCCATCTCCCCATCTCCCCATCTCCCCATCTCCCCATCTCCTCATCCCCCCATCTCCCCATCTCCCCATCTCCCCATCTCCCCATCTCCCCATCTCCTTTATCAAGATTTAACCAATTGCTACTCTTAGAGAAGTACAATTGTAGATTAGTCAGAATTGTGCAAATTAGTTTTCCAAAATGATCAAATTGCGATTAAAGCGATACGGTAAAAAGCGGGAGGCCAGCTATCGGATTGTAGCGGCGCTCAGTACATCTCGGCGAGAAGGTCGTCCGATCGAAGAATTAGGATTTTATAATCCGCGCACTGATGAAACTAAACTGAATGTAGAAGCGATCGTCAAGCGCCTCAAAGAAGGCGCTCAACCAACTGATACCGTTCGCAGCATCCTCCAAAAAGCTAATGTCTTCGAGCAGCTACGTACCCCAGTTACCGAGTAATGGTTCCGCCCAACCCTTATCAATCACAAGTTCACCAGATTATCCCGGACTTGTGAAATTCCTTCTTCTGCCGTTTTTGGAGTCGCCTAATTCTTTAAGGGTAGACTGCGAAATTTCATCTACTAAACCGAAAGTATGGATTCGACTGGCTTTTGAAGGTGAAGATAAAGGGCGGGTTTTTGGACGTGGTGGACGTAATATTCAGGCAATCCGAGCGGTAATAGCCGCAGCCGCAAAATTAGCTGGACAATCGGTTTATCTGGATATCTACGGTGGTACACCAGCAGAGCATGAGAGCAGTCCACCAACTAGAGATAGGGATAGAGATATGGGGCGAAGACCTTCTCCCCGTCCTCCTAGTCCGTCGAGAGCTCCTCATAGACTCCGACCGCGCTAGCGCAAGCAGGCAGAAGGAAATAAAACTTTTTTATTCGACTAGTTTAGTTATTTCTGCCGTACTTCGCTAGGGTTAGTATGTAATATTGAGGGGTTGTCAAGATTGAAGTAATACAATTGCTTTAAGTAGTAAATTGGAAAGCCTTAAGGAGGTGAAATTTAAAAAGTGGCAGAAGTCCGTTTGGGAGAAAATGAGTCAATTGACTCGGCGTTGAGACGCTTCAAAAAAAAGATTCAAAAAGCGGGAATTTTATCGGAAGTTAAACGCCGTGAACGGTACGAGAAGCCCAGCCTCCGTCGCAAGCGGAAAGCTGAAGCTTCACGCAAGCGCAGATATTAATCATATTTGCTGGGAATAAAACAATAATTTTTTGATTTCTCGAAAAGCAAAAATGACGCTCAGCCACACCTGTAGTTATCTCAGATTTTACTTCTGTGGTGACTGATTTTTGGGTGCAGCGTCTTTTTGCTTTGTGAGGGGATTATGTATTGTAAAAAGACAAGGTGATTTTAAACTGCTGCAAGATTTTTCAACAATGCCGGAATCAGCTACGATTCAGCTACCTACGAAAGAAAGTGCGATCGCATTAAGCGGAAATCAAGAGGAAAATTTGAAGACTTTGGCGCGACAAACTGGTGCGACACTGGTGTTGCGCGGACAAGATTTATTGATTTCGGGAACGGCGAATCAGGTAGAGCTTTGTGGTAGGTTAGTGCGATCGCTAGAAGACTTCTGGAAATATGGTAAAACGATCGCTAAGGTCGATATCCTCACCGCCCGTCACGCTTTAGATACTCAGCGCACTGAAGAGTTACAAGACTTACAGCGAGATGTGCTCGCCCGCACTCGTCGCGGTGAAGAAATTCGCGCCAAAACTTTTCGTCAACGTCAATATATCCAATCAGTTCGCACCCACGACTTGACCATTTGCATTGGCCCTGCTGGTACTGGTAAAACTTTCTTAGCAGCGGTTTTAGCTGTTCAAGCACTTTTGGCTAATCAATATGAACGGTTAATCTTAACTCGTCCCGCAGTCGAAGCTGGGGAAAAGTTAGGATTTTTACCAGGTGATTTACAGCAAAAAGTTAATCCTTACCTGCGTCCTTTATACGACGCTTTGCATGAATTAATTGATCCAGAAAAAATCGCCAATTTAATGGAAAGAGGCGTGATTGAAGTCGCTCCTTTAGCTTATATGCGGGGACGCACTCTCAACAACTCTTTCGTAATTGTGGATGAAGCGCAAAATACCACAGCAGCACAAATGAAAATGGTGTTGACACGCTTAGGTTTTCGCTCAAAAATGGTAGTAACTGGCGATATTACCCAAACTGATTTACCACCTAATCAAACTTCTGGTTTAGCAGTAGCTCAAAAAATCCTGCAAAATGTAGAAGGAATTGCTTTTTGTCATCTCTCCCAAGCAGATGTCGTGCGCCATCCTTTGGTACAAAGAATTGTTTCTGCTTACGAAAAGTACGAAAATAGTTAAACATCAGGTTCGTTGTAAACACTTTAGTGTTTCTTAAATTTCAGCAAAGAACGACTAAAGTCGTCACAACAAACTTAATACCAACTACCCATTACCAAAATCATTATGTCTGCTAATTTGAAAGAGTTTCTGGAAGCTTGTGAAAATTTAGGTACTCTGCGTTTAATTGTAACTAGTAGTGCTGGAGTTTTGGAAGTCCGTAGTCCGATTAAAAAACTTTTTTATGCGGAACTTCCTAAAGGCAAGTATGCGAATATGCACGCTGATGATTTTGAGTTTCACTTGAATATGGACAAAATTACTCAAGTGAAGTTTGAAACTGGGGAGTCGAAACGGGGGAATTTTACTACTTATGCAATTCGCTTTTTGGATGAACACCAAGAACCTGCTTTTAGTGCTTTTTTACAGTGGGGAAAACCGGGAGAATATGAACCGGGACAGGTGGAAGCTTGGCAAGGTTTAAAGGAGAAGTATGGGGAGGTTTGGGAACCTGTTCCTGTGGAGACGATTTAATTTTTTGAAACCGCAGAGACGCAGAGAACGCAGAGAGGAGTTGTGAGAGGTTTTTGGGTTTTTTGTTTGGTTTTGTTGAGTTTTTTTTGGTGTGCTGAAGTGAGGGCGGGTACGCTGAACGATCGCTTATCACAATTCCCGAATTGGGATAGTAAACCCGCGATTTCGGCGGTGAAAGCAACTGAAGATTTGGTTTATCCAGATTGGATGTTGGGTACTTGGAATGTTAGTAGTACTTTGGTGGAAATGGTAGCACCTTTGGCTCCTGATTTTGTGACTCCGGGGTTTGAGGGTAATCGACAGTTTTTAAATAAACCCATCAATTTTTCAGTGCGTTTTGTCGGTGTGAATGAACAACAATCGGAAATAAAAACTTATCCTTTCTCTCAACTCAAAACTCAAAACTCAAAACTCAAAACTATAAGAGTGGTTGCCGATCGCTCTTTTAATGGTTTAAATATTGCTAGGGCTACTTTGGGCGATCGATCTGTGCTTTCTGTAAATGTCGATCGGAATAACCCAAATCGTCAAATTACTTATTTACCAGGAAAACGGCAACTAATTTCTCTGGTGACAAATCGTGCTACTGAACAAGCTAATTCAGAACAATTTATTGCTACAGAAATCTCTCAACAAATATTTCGCAGTGCAGCACAAGTTTATTTAAATGAGGTAGAAACTACTACTTTGTATCAACGGCAAATAAATTCTAAAGCACCTATTACAGCAGAGCAAATAACCGCTATTTATTTGTCTCCTCAAGACCCTAATTATTTCTTTAGTAATGAAAAACCAGTCGCTCTTTATCGTTACCATTTAGAGCTTTACCCACAAAAACAAGAATGATAATTAATTAAATTTAAGGTTTAGGAGTTGAGATTGTGAAAGATATTATAAATCAAGTTTTTACATTTTTAGAATTGAGTTTTGTCTTTCCGCAATTATTCTTATTTTACCTGAGTACACAAAAGGAAATTATTGTTAATGATGTCCAAAAATGGGTGAGTGTATTTGAATGGAAAGAGCCGTCTAATCTAGTAAATTTACTAACTTTAATTTCTCGGAATCAAGAGTTTCGCAATCTTTATTACTATCGAGTAAGTAAAGGAAATCTTTCAGCTAGAATCTTCATGAAAATAATCAAAATATTTTATCCAGAATGTGCCTCGCTGTTTATCGATCGCTCTTGTAATATTGGGGGAGGACTATTCATTCAACATGGTTTTAGCACAATTATTATGGCAGATATGGGTCAAAATTGTTGGGTAAATCAACAAGTCTCTATTGGTTATAAAGATAAAACAGGTCGTCCGAAAATCGGGAATAATGTTAGAATCACTGCGGGAGCAAAGGTATTGGGAAATATCAATTTGGGGAATAATGTCACCGTAGGAGCAAATGCAGTTGTCACTAAAAATGTTCCTGATAATTGCGTAGTTGTCGGTGTTCCTGCTTACATTATCAAAAGAGATGGTTTGAAAGTAAAAGAAGAATTAGTTTAAAATGCAGCAACCAAAAGTAATTTTTTTAGATGCCGTTGGTACTTTATTTGGAATTAAAGGTAGCGTGGGAGAAGTCTACGGAAAATTAGCACAAAAGTTTGGTGTAGAAGTTTCCTTAGAAGAGTTAGATCGCGCTTTCTACAATAGCTTTAAAAAAAGTGAGAAAATGGCTTTTCCCGGAGTTCCTTTGGAAGAGATTCCCTTACGGGAGTTTGAATGGTGGGAAGCAGTGGCGATTAACACTTTTCAAGAAGCAGGTGTTTGGGAAAATTTTACTGATTTTGCTACTTTTTTTGGCGAACTTTACGATTATTTTGCTACTGCTGAACCTTGGTTTATTTATCCTGATGTCATTCCTGCTTTGGAATATTGGCAAAATTTGGGCATAACTTTAGGCGTGTTGTCTAATTTTGATTCCCGCCTTTACTCAGTTTTAGATGCTTTAGATTTGACGCAGTTTTTCTCCTCTGTTACTATTTCTACGGAAGTGGGTGCAGCAAAACCAGAAGCGGAAATTTTTTATGCTGGTTTAGCAAAACATGATTGCCCCGCTGATGCAGCTTGGCATATTGGTGATAGTTTTAAGGAGGATTATGAAGGTGCAAAAGCTGTTGGTTTAAAGGCGGTCTGGCTAAATCGCAATTAGAGGTGTAAAGTAGATAGTTGAAAATCCAAAATTCCTTGAGTGATGGCATATAAATTACTGTTCGTTTGTTTGGGTAATATCTGTCGTTCTCCTTCGGCAGAAAACATTATGAGACATTTGGTTAACCAAGCTGGTTTAAGTCAGGAAATTATTTGTGATTCTGCGGGAACTTCTAGTTATCATATTGGGAGTCCTCCCGATCGCCGGATGAATGCCGCAGCTAAAGTTAAAGGAATTGAGTTAGTAGGCGAAGCACGTCAGTTTCAGCGATCGGATTTTGAAAAATTCGATTTAATTTTGGCAATGGATAAAGAGAATTATCGGGATATTTTGTCACTCGATCGCTCTCACCAATACAAAGATAAAGTTAAACTGATGTGTGATTTTTGTACCAAGCATAACCTCAAAGAAGTACCCGATCCTTATTATGGTGGTTCAGAAGGATTTAATCAGGTAATCGATCTGTTATTAGATGCCTGTGAAGGGTTGCTTAACTATGTTATCACTCAGGAAAAGTTAGCCAATCAAAGTTAACAGAAATAATGGCAGAAATTCATTAAGTTGACTTTGATACTAATCGATTAAACGTTGTTCGATCGCAATCCGTACTAGCTCGGCTCGGTTGCTAGTCTCGGTTTTTCTGAGCAAATTACTCACATATTTTTCAATTGTTCTCGCGCTTAAGTGTAACCGATCGCCAATTTCTATATTTGATAATCCGCGAGTAATTAATTCTAAGACTTCTTTCTCTCTTTTACTCAAATTCAATATAGTCAAAGCTGTTGGGGCATTTGTGTTACCATTTCCTGATAATGTGGGTGTCTGCATTCGTAAATGCCACTCAGTTTGCATAATTTGCGATCGTTCTAACAAATTACGAATGATTGCTCCTAATTCATGAATTTCAAAAGGTTTGGGTAGATAAGAATCACACCCTAACTTATAACCACGAATTCGTTCTTCAGTAGTATTTTTTTCCGTTAAAAATACCACTGGCAACAACCGAAATTCAGGACGTTGCCGAACTTGCCGCACTAATTGATAGCCGTCCATTCGCGGCATCATGATGTCTGTTACCAATAAATGAGGATGATACTTTTCCACTAACTCTAGCGCCGTTTGACCATCCTCAGCCGCTATTACTGAGTAGCCACACATCTCTAAATATTCACTTACAAAAAGACGCATTGGCAGATCGTCATCTGCTACTACGATTATCAAGGACATGAGGTTACAGGTGGCTAACAGACCTAACCCATAGAATAGGCGAAGTCTAGATTAAAATTACCGCTATCATCAGTTTTTTACTAGGATAACGTTTCTCCCGGATGGAAAATGCTTAGGCAAAACTTAATGAGATAGCTTTCATAGCTATTAACATTCTAGTTAAATATGTTGCTGACTAATGAATCAATGGAAGAAAACCAAGTTAAACGGAAACTTCAGCAAGGTGAAGTTGTCATTGGGCCATTTATTAATTGTGTTTATCCTGCATTTATCGAGATTTGTGGATACGCTGGCTTTGATTTCGCAATTATTGATATGGAACATGGGCCTTTACACACTTTAGCAGCTGAAGATCTCTGTCGGGCGGCTGATTGTGTGGGGCTTAGTGCGATCGTCCGTGTTCGCAAAAATGATGCCCCCCAAATTCAACGCGCCCTCGATATCGGCAGCGCAGGTGTCCAAGTGCCACAAATTGAAACTAAAACCGATGCCGAAGCAGTAGTAAGTAGTGCCAAATATTACCCATTAGGTAGTCGCGGTCTTTCTTTAAACACTCGTGCGGGAATGTATACTGCCGCAGGTACCGAAATTATCAGCAAATTGAACGCACAATCTTTAATTATAGTTCATGTGGAAGGCAAGAAGGGTATAGAAAATCTCGAAGAAATCGTCAGCGTTCCTCACATTGATGTGATTTTTCTTGGCCCTTATGATTTGTCCCAGTCTTTGGGCATTCCGGGACAGGTGGGCGATGCCCGTGTAATTCAGTTAATGAAAGAATCTGTCACCAAAATTCGCCAGAGTCAGAAAGCTGTAGGTACATTTGCTGATAATCCAGAGATGGCTAAGTTATGGATTGATGCTGGGGTGCAGTACATTGCTTTGGGTGTGGATGTGGCGATCTTTCTTCGTGCTTGTCAGGCTCTAGTCAAAGCCGTAAGAAGTTAGTTAGATTAAGTATAATTGCTGAGTAAAATTTTCCTATACCATAAGTTGTGATTTTTTGTTGTCCATTTGACAACATTTTTTTGAGCAGCTTTTATAATGAAAAGAAAAAGCCCCAAACAATATTAGGGGATCAATCTTAGCAAGGGAAATTACTATGCAAACTTTATTAGGTTCAACGGAATTGCAATATGCAATGATGTTTACATTGCAAAGAGTCGAGCGCATCCGTTTAGAAGATTTCAAACCATTCTTTAACGATCTGCCTGTAGATCCTTACATTAAAGGTAAATATCGCCAAAGAAGATTGTCGCGGTTTAAAGTTTCCTCCGATGAAGTAGTCAAACTACCTCATGGTTATTTATTTCAAAGTAAAAACTATAACCCTTTAGTCGGGGATGTTAAACGAGAATTTGCTGAATTAGACGATCGGTTAATCGAATTAGTTGAATTTAAAAAACTGTTATTTGCCTTCAGTGATTTTTGCAAGTTAAACTCAGTAGCCCTAGAAGTAGGAGTGCATCAAATTCGCACTACTTGTTCCCCAGACAATTTCGGCAACCCAGCACCAGAAGGCATTCACAGAGATGGCACTGATTTAATTGGGATTTTTGCCGTAGATAGACAAAATGTTCAGGGTGGCGAAACCCATTTATATAAGAATCGCAAACAAGACCCAGTTTTCAAACAAGTTTTAAATTCGGGTGAATTGCTATTAGTGAACGATCGCGAATTCTTCCACTACACCACCCCGATTAAACCCGTAACTGAAGATATCGGCACCAGAGACGTATTTGTGTTAACTTGTCCCAGTTTGATTGAAGACTAGGGAATTGGGGATTGGGGATTGGGGACTGGGGACTGGGGATTGAGGAGTTTTGAGTTTTGAGTTAAACTTCCCCATCTCCCCATCTCCCCATCTCCCCATCTCCCCATCTCCCCATCTCCCCATCTCCCCTTGTCCTACTCCTCCTGTGCTTCCTCTTTAGTATTAGTATTCCGCAGGGGAGTTTCGCGGTTGAATTTGAGGTGGATGGAACGACTTTGTTCGCCGTCGGGTGCGATCGCTTCGATCGGAAAATCAAGCAACCCATCTTGGAAGGATAGCTGAAAGCGGAATGTACCGTCTGAGTTAGCTTTAATGGGACGACCTCCGATCGTAATTACTGCATTCGGTTCTGTCGCGCCGTAAACTACTAATTCTGCATCTGCCATTAACCAGAATTGGCGAGAACGTTCTGGTGCTTCCGAGGCAAAACCAACTCCTGATGCCCATTGACCGATGCCAGAGGGGAAAATGTAAGAAGCTCCTGTTTGTGCTGCTAAATTTGGGGTTGGCATTCTGCCAAAGAAGGAGTCATGAAAACCGTTAGGTGACGTGACAGTTGCTTCTGGAGTGGGAGAACCTAAATCTAAAAATTGCTTGTTTTCTAGTTCCTCTTCCCAACGAATAGTGATGAATTGGTCATTTGACCAACTGGAGGGATAGAGGGGAGGAACGCGGATGGAGTTTGACCTAGCTAACATTAGCCAGCGACCATCATTAGTAAGGTAGCCGATTTCTACGATGTAGTCGCGATCGCTCACCGGAACAGGCAAATACCATTCCCGTCCCATTTCATCGCCCTCAAATTCCTGGACGCTGTGCGGATGTTGATAATCCATATCAACATCAGTGACATCATAGAATCGTAAAGCTAATTGAGAACCTCCCTGTTGTCGCAATTCTTCCTTATGTCGTCTTGGAATATCCCAATAAGTGTAAGCCCATTGCGGATCGCGAGGCATTAGAACAATGCGACTTTCATCATAGCCTGATGGTAAATCGGGAAGTCCTTCATCTACTGCGGCTAAGACTTCTGGGATTAATTCTTCCGATCCTAAATTAAATTTGGCGGCTTCTATTTCGGACTGGGTGCGATCGCGCAGCGTACCGTTAGGCGTATCGCGAAGCGTGCTGTAAGGCGTATCGCTATTACCAATTATTGGTGGAATTTCTGTTACTTGATTAACGACAGCACCTAAATCAATTCCTGTGGCTGGCAACACATCAGGCACAATTCTCAAAGGTGTCGATCGAGCCGCCATTAACCAATCTTCATCATTAGTTAAATAACCAATTTCTACAACATAATCTCGATCGACCAATGGTATTGGCAATAATACTTGGTTAACTTGTTCGTCTATAGGAAATTGTTGGAAAATTTGCGGCGTATCCTGACTCAAATCAATTTCAGTCACATCATAAAGTCTGAGCGCTAATTGTCTGCCACCTTGTTGTCGCAATGCTTGTTTATGCTCATAAGAAACTTGCCAGTTAGTCAGAGCTTGACGAGCATTTTCTGCTGTTAGGGCGATCGTGCTGTTCCAGTATATTGGTGTGGGATCTGAAACTGGGGAAATTTCCCTAGTTTCTGGAATAATTTCTGTGACTTGTGAAACTGGGGGAACTTCGCTAGTTTCTGGAATAATTTCTGTAACTTGTGAGACTGAAGAAACTATATATATTGGTGCCGATCGCGCCAACAATAGCCAGCGATTATCATCTGTTAGATAGCCAATTTCTGCTAAATAGTTTCTGTCATTAACAATTATTTCCAGTAACTTGCGATCGTCCTGTTCATCTACAGCAAATTGTTGGAAAATTTGTGGTTCTTGCCGAGTTAAATCAAGTTCCGTCACATCATAAAGCCGCAATATTAAATATCTTCCACCTTGTTGCTGCAATGTTTGTTTATGAGTGGGTGAAACTTGCCAATTAGCAACAATTTGATTGGCGGTTTCTGGTGTTAGGGAAATGCTGCTAGTGCTAGTAACGGGAGTTGAACCTAAAGCAGCGACGACTCCAGGGGCTAAATCGATTTCTGTGGTGGGTAGAGTATCGCTACTAATTGTTATGGGTGCGGATCTAGCTAATAATAACCAGCGTTCATCCTCTGTCAAGTAGCCAATTTCTGCGGCATAGTTGCGATCGCTAACTAATATCGGCACTAACATCTGATTAGTTTGTTCATCCACATTAAATTGTTGGAAAATTCCCCAATTTTGTGTGCCAGGTTCGGCGGTTATTTCCGTCACATCATAAAGTCTTAATGCTAACTGTCTACCGCCTTGTTGTTGCAATGTTTGTTTATGTTCTTCTAAGCTTTGCCAAGCTGCGATCGCGTAGGGAGTCGTCTGACCTATCGCTTGTTGATTGTTAAATGGTGTTAGGTTAATGCTGCTAGTAGTTGGTGTTGAAGTAACAGCCAGAGTAGGAATAGTAGCGACAATTTCGCTAACTGGTTGTATGGATGGAACTATGCGTATTGGCGCAGATCTCGCTAACAATAACCAGCGATTATCATCAGTTAAGTAACCAATTTCTGCCATGTAATCCTGTCCAATTTCCGGTATGGCTACTAACATTTGGGTAGCTTGTTCATCTACGGCAAATTGGGGAAAATTCGCGGGAATTTGCTCATCTACAAGAATTCCGGTGACATTATAAAGTCGCAATACTAGTTGTTTACCACCTTGTTGCTGTAAAGCTTGTTTGTGTCTATGCGATACTTGCCAAGCAGCAAGAGCAATTTGATTGTTTTGTGGTGTTAGCGTAATACTGCTACCCCAGTCTGCGGGTGTGGTGGAAATTAATGGTGCTGGGATAGGAGGGGTAACTTCTGTAACAGTTGGTGATGCAGGTATGTAAATGGGATTAGATGTGGCTAGGGGCAACCAGCGTGTATCGTCATCTGTTAAGTAGCCAATTTCTGCATTATAGTCGCGATCGCCAACCAATATCGGCAATAATTTCTCGGTAGCTTGTTCCTCTACCTCAAACTGTTGGAAAATCTGCCAACCTTCGGTTTGAATTTGATCGATGTTAGTAATGTCATAAAGTCTTAATGCTAACTGTGGGGGTTGGGTGTTAGGGGTTAGGGGTTGGGGAATGGTTTCTTCCCTACTCCCTAACCCCTGAACCCTATCCCCTAAAGACTGTTTGCCACCTTGTTCTCGTACTGCTTGCTTGTGAAACTCGGAGACTTGCCAAGCTGCAAGAACCTGTTGACTATTTTCTGCTCTTAGAGCAATGCTACTATTCCAATTTCTTAATGCGCCTCCTGCTAAAGCTGCGCCTCCTACTACAGCTGCACCTCCCAACCAATCGGTTGCAGGTACTGATGGGGTAGTTGTTTGGCTTACTGCATCTGTCCCAGGTAATAAATCTTCTCCCCAAAGTGCTTCTGTAGGGTTGGCTGTTTCAGGTGATTGAGTGGGGGAAGTAGCGATCGCTTCCGTACCACTAGTAGCCAAAGAAACATCTGTCGGGATAGTTGCTTCGGGAGTAGCACCACCTGCTAAAGTTGATGGTGGAGTTTGGCTATCGACTGAGGTTGTTGACCTGCGGCGATTTCGCAGTAACCAAAAAATCGGGATACCTAACAAAGCTAATAAAGGTATCAACCACCACAGCCAACCAAGTCCACCACGATTATTGGTTTCTTGAATTTCAGACGTACTGGGGGTTAGGGTTTCGGGGTTGGGGTTTGGGGTAGTGGCTGCGGGTGTTCTGGGAGTGACTGGTATTGGTGCGGGTGTTGGGCTAGTTGGCGCGATCGCTATTGGCGTAGTAGTAGCAACGGGAACTCCAGCAGCAGCGTTGAGTGCTTGTTGACCTACGGGTGAACCAGCAAAACCTAATAATGCTAAAGCAGCAGGACTGGGATTTGTCCGTCTGTAAACGTAATAAACTGGTTGTGAAAAAGGATACTTGCGATCGTTAGGCAAAACTTTGTGCATTGAGACAATCCGCACATTTGGGCGTTCGCGTAGCGTGCCGTTAGGCGTATTGACTACTTGGTTAGAAATAGCATAGCCAATGCCGTTAGTTCCCAATCGATTAATAACTGCACTGGTAGTATCTTGTGATAACCTAACAGTGTTGGAACCCGATCGAAAGGGACGATTGCGGAAAACCGGGTAATTTTGCAAAGCTTGACGGGTATCGCTAGTTACAGGTCGGTCAATAAAGCGAATCCGACCCCGTTTTCCCCCAACAGTTGACCAATTTCTAATTTCACCGCGAAAGATTCTGGCAAACTGAGCATCTGTGATACTTCCTCGAAAAGTGTTTTTTGGCCCGACTATAACCGCAATTTTAGTTCTAGGTAAAGCAACGGCAACTAAACCTTGCGATCGTTCTTTTTCAGTTAAGGGACGACCAATAGCAGCTAAATCTATTTCTCCTTTTAGTAATGAATTTAAAGCAGCGCTGGTTCCCCGATAGCCAATATTAACTTGTGTACCTGGGTTTTCTTTTTCAAAGCGTTGTTTAAGAGCTAGGTTAAATGTAGCGCTACTACTAGAACCATCAATCTTTACCCTAGTGCCTGATTTTACTGACTTTGGTAGGGTAATTGTGTTGGGAGTAGTGGGAGATTGAGCTAAAATATTCTGTTTTTTTTCTAATGCAGTAGCGGGTTTAGGAACCACAGCCAGAAGTAGCATTAAAGCTAAAGTTGCGATTGAAGAGTCTTTTTTGGGTAACATTTAAAAAATGCTCAGAAGCGCAAATTGAAGTTAATTTTTCCAAAATATGTAGCTCATTATATAGCCCTCAAGCCGATGGGAGACAAGGGGACTGGGGACTGGGGACTGGGGACTGGGGACTGGGGATTGGGGACTGGGGAGATAGGAAGGTGGGGGGAGTTTCTAGTTCTAGATCTCTCCCCATCTCCCCATCTCCCCATCTCCCCATCTCCCCATCTCCCCATCTCCCCATCTCCCCATCTCCCCATCTCCCCATCTCCCCATCTCCCCATCTCCCCATCTCCCCATCTCCCCATCTCCCCATCTCCCCATCTCCCCATCTCCCCATCTCCCCATCTCCCCATCTCCCCATCTCTTCTACTCCCCCCAGTCCCCAGTCCCCAGTCCCCAGTCCCCTAACTGGTAGAAACAGTTAAGGTGTTGGGTTTGCCTAAGTTGCCGTGTAGGGCGATGCCGCGATCGTTAGCGGCTAAATGACGGACAATCTTATAAATTGCCTCTATATCTTGCGTCGCATCCAATTTTTCGGCAATTTGGCTTAAATACATCGGTTTGCCTTCCTGCTTAATTAACTGAACTACTTTGGTTTGCAGATCCAAAATTTCCGCAGCGGCTTTTTTACCTGCTTCCACTCCGGGTTGGTGGTAAGCGTTAACATTCACCAAGGAACCGTAGATAGTGACGGCGCGTTCGTAAAGCGCAATTAACGCCCCGATCGTGTAAGAATTGACTTCGGGAATGGTGACGGTGATTGATTGGCGATCGTTTTCGTAAAGTGCTTTGCGCGTTCCTTGTAAGAAGCCAGAAAGATAATCTCCTGATGTAATTCCTGGATCTATTTCCGGTGATTTCCCTTCACGATCTTTTAGTACTTCAATAAATGTGACAAAGAAATTGGCGACTCCATCGCGTAACTGTTGCACGTAGGCGTGTTGATCGGTGGAGCCTTTGTTACCATATACGGCGATGCCTTGATGGACGATGTTGCCTTCGAGGTCTTTTTCTTTGCCTAAAGATTCCATGACTAACTGTTGCAGGTAACGGCTAAACAGTAGCAAGCTGTCTTTGTATGGCAGAATTACCATGTCTTTTTCGCCTTTGCCGTTGCCAACGTAGTACCAGGAAAGGGCAAGTAAAGCGGCGGGGTTACTTTTTAAGTCGGGAATGCGGGTAGCAGCATCCATTTCTTTTGCCCCGGTTAACATGGTGCGAATGTCGATGCCTTGTAATGCTGCGGGGAGTAAGCCTACTGCTGACATTTCGGAGGTGCGTCCGCCTACCCAGTCTTCCATCGGGAAGGTATCAAGCCAACCTTGGGAATGGGCGGTTTTGTCGAGGTGGCTGCCTACTCCTGTGGTGGCGATCGCTTGTTTGGCAAAGTCTAAACCCTTGGCGGCAAAAGCATTCTGCACTTCAATCATCCCATTGCGGGGTTCGGGCGTGCCTCCTGATTTGGAGATGACTAATACTAAGGTGGAGGCGAGTTTGTCTTTGAGTTTGGTGAGGGTGCGATCGATCCCCGCTGGGTCGGTATTGTCGATAAAATGTATCGTCATCGGGGGAAAATCGGGGGCTAGGGCTTCGGCAACAAATTCCGGGCCTAAAGCCGACCCGCCAATGCCGATGGAGAGAAGGTCGGTAAATTTGGGGGCGTTGGGAGGATGTATTTCTCCGCTGTGAATTTTCTGGACAAATGTTTCGATTTTCTCTAAAGTATCGATAATTCCCTGTTTCAGTTCGGGGCTGGGTGCTCTATCTGGATCGCGTAGCCAATAATGACCTACCATGCGGTCTTCGTCAGGGTTGGCGATCGCACCTGCTTCTAATGCGGCTATATCTTTAAATGCTCGATCCAACTTTGGCTGCAACGTCTGTAAAAAGTTGTCATCAAATCTCATGCGACTGACATCTAGGTAAAATCCTAGTCCTTCGTGATAGTAAAGCCATTCTTGGTAACGTTGCCAGAGTGCCGCTGCATCCATAGCAGTTCTCATCCTAAAAGTTTAACAGTATCTTTTTCTTTCAACAGTTTAGAGGAGATAGAAAGACTAAATATATAATTTGGGCAAATCTTACAATGATTTAATGAAAAGGGAATAGGTCACAGTTGCCTTATTTAATTGTTCTGGCTCGACAAAACCAGAAGATTAAAAAATTTGGCAATATAAGGTAAAATGCCTTAACAAACTAAAATACTTGTTTTAAGATAAACAACTTCCTATGAATTTTTCTCCAGGTTATTTAGTTTCTCTGATCGTTTTTATATCAATATATGCCCTATTTGGCTTAGGGTTAAATTTACAATGGGGTTTTACAGGTTTAATTAACTTCGGTCATGTGGCTTTCATGGCTGTGGGAGCTTACACTACTGTATTATTAAGTTTACAGGGAGTACCCCTGTTGATTGCTGCTTTAATTGGTGCGGTTTTGGCAGCGTTGTTGGGTTTGTTTGTGGGTATCTCAACGCTACGATTGCGGGAAGATTATTTGGCAATTGTTACGATCGGGTTATCGGAATTGATTCGCTTGATTGTGAATAATCAAGAGTTACCTGTCGGGGATGGTCGATGGCGATCGGGCGTGTTTGGTTTACAAGGTTTTCCTTTACCTTTTAGTAAGGTTACTTTGAATCCATTGTTACAGTTCTTTTTGCTAGCCGTGCTAACAGGAATCGCTGGGATAGGTGGTTGGCAATTGTGGCGATGGATGAGGAAACAATTACAACAAGGAAAGGTTAGAGGTTCTACTCCTGTTGCATCTTTAATTATGGGAATTGTGGGAGGAATTTTAGGATTAATTGTTTATGTTGTAGGTTTAATATCTATAGTTGATGCTAATAATTTTACTTACAAAACAGGGTTAATGGTAGTGTTACTGTTGGTTTTAACAGTAGTATTTTGGGCATTAGAAAGATTAGTAAATGCACCTTGGGGAAGAGTTTTAAAGGCGATTAGGGAAGATGAACAAGTACCAAAAGCTCTGGGGAAAAATGTATTTTGGTATAAGTTGCAATCGTTGATGTTGGGCGGTGCGATCGCCGGATTTGCTGGAGCTTTTTACGCTTGGCAATTAGCCACAGTTTACCCAGACAACTTCCAACCCCAAATTACTTTTGATGCTTGGACAATTATCATTTTAGGTGGGGCGGGTAACAATTACGGAACTTTATTAGGGGCGATAATTTTTTGGGCATATTTTGAAGGAACAAGATTTGTTTTACCGGGATTATTACCTTTCGATGATGCGCGTTTGGGTGCGTTTCGGATTATGGTAATCGGTTTATTATTAATTATTTTGATGATGGTAAGACCGCAAGGTATTTTAGGGAAAAAGGAGGAATTAACCCTTGGTAAATAATCCATCAGATTCTCTTTCAGATATACCTTTGAATGAACCACAAACTGATATAGAGGATATTCTTAAACAGGTAGAAGATGCACCACCACGACCTCAAAGAAGTAATAATTTATTGTTATCAGCTAACGGTTTGAGTAAAAGTTTTGGTGGGTTAAAAGCAGTGGAAAATGCTACTTTGGAAGTGAGTCAAGGTAGTATTACTGGCTTAATTGGGCCAAATGGTGCGGGAAAAACGACTTTATTTAATTTAATTTCTAATTTTATTCGCCCTGATTCTGGGCGGGTAATTTTTGACGGGGAACCAGTAGAAAGTTTACAACCTCATCAAATTGCCCAGATGGGAATGATTCGCACTTTTCAGGTGGCGCGGGTGCTTTCGCGACTTTCGGTAATGGAAAATATGCTGTTAGCGGCGCAAAAGCAAACGGGAGAAAAGTTCTGGAATGTGTGGTTTCGCGCCCATGAAGTGAAGCAAGAGGAAAAAGATTTGCGAGAAAAGGCGATCGCCATTTTAGAATCAGTAGGATTAGCCCATAAAGCAAATGATTATGCAGGTTCTTTGTCAGGGGGACAACGCAAACTTTTAGAAATGGGAAGGGCGTTAATGTCGCAACCCAAATTAATTTTATTAGATGAACCAGCAGCGGGGGTGAATCCAACTTTAATTAATCAGATTTGCGATCGAATTTTGTCATGGAATGGGGAAGGAATGACCTTTTTAATTATCGAGCATAACATGGATGTAATCATGTCATTGTGCGATCGGGTTTGGGTACTAGCAGAAGGGCGTAACCTAGCTGTTGGAACTCCTGAAGAAATTCAAAACAATTCCCAAGTTTTAGAAGCTTATCTGGGAAAATAATATTTGTATCATTTCCAACATCTAAATAAAATCATTACTCTAAAATTAGGTTTAAATTAAGTTTTAGATGCTGGGTTGATTTAACTCAGAAATTTTTTTGGTGTGAGAACAATCATGAATAGACTTTTAGGAAACGCCCTACCATTGAGTATTGCTGTACTAATGAATGGTTGGCTAATTTCCAGCATGACTAAAGCAGCCGAAATTAGCGAAAATACCAATTCTCTCGAACAAATAGTTGAATATTCAGAATCATTAAATTTAGCTTCAGAAACAGCAGAAGATTCTAATAGTTCAGAACAGGTAACTTCGGTTTCTCAACTGCGAGATGTACAACCTACAGATTGGGCTTTTCAGGCTTTACAATCTTTAGTGGAAAGATACGGTTGTATTGAAGGATATCCCGATCGAACTTATCGCGGAAATCGGGCTATGACACGCTACGAATTTGCCGCTGGTTTAAATAAGTGTTTAGACAGAATTCAAGAATTAATCGCCGCTTTACCCCAAGGAGTTAGTCGAGAAGATTTAGACAGACTGCGAAAATTGCAGGAAGAATTTGCTTCAGAATTAGCGAATTTACGAGGACGAGTTGATGCTTTAGAAGCTAGAGTAAACAAAGTCGAAGCCCAGCAATTTTCCACAACTACAAAACTCGCCGTAGAAGTTATTACTTACGTTTCTGATGCTTTTGGAAAAAGGGCTGATGATGTAAATCAAACTACACTTGCTTATCGGACGAGGATTGATTTTAATACTAGTTTTACAGGAAAAGACCGCTTAAGAACTCGGTTGCAGGCGACTAATTTAAGACCGATCGACACCGGGGCAATTTTTGGCGCAAGTTCTGCGGAATTGCCAGCCGGACAAACAGGCGAAACTCGTTTTGTTCCTAGTACTTTATCTGGGAATAATAACGTAACAATTAACCAATTGCAGTATCGTTTTTCCATAGGAGATAGATTGACGATTTATCTGGATGCTGCTTCTACAGATCCTACTTATGTCACCGATACAATTAGTCCTTTTGTTGACACTGCTACTGGTGCTTTAAGCAATTTTGGTCAGGTCAATCCAGTTTATTTCCCCATAGGAAATCAGGCGGGAGTTGGGGCTAACTTTTTAATTACTAAAGGCTTAAGTTTAGACGTTGCTTATTTTGGAGAAAGTGGATCTTCCAATCAACCAAGTTTAGGATTTTTCAATGCTGGTTACAGCGCTTGGGCGCAGTTAACCTATTCTGGAGAAAGGTTAAAATTCGGCTTACTTTATCTCAATTCCTATTCTCCCGAATTTGGGGTTGATACTTTAGCCGGAAGCAATGCAGCAAAAGTAATTGGTGCAGGTCCAGTTGTCGGTAATAATTACGGTTTTCAAGCTAATTATCGCTTTGGTAAAGGTTTTGAATTAGGCGGATGGGTAGGTTATACAGTGGCGCGTGCTTTGGGGGTGAAAGGCGATGCAGATGTGTTAAATTATGCGGCAACTTTCGCTTTTCCAGACTTATTTAAACAGGGCAATTATGGGGGGTTTGTGTTTGGAATGCAGCCGAGATTAATTAGTACCAGTAATGCAGCTTTAGCAGCAGCAATTGGTTTACAAGATGGACGGAGAAGCGATCGCGACACCGGATTCCATATCGAAGCATTTTACCGCATTCAACTCAACCAGTATCTCTCTATTACACCGGGTTTCATTTGGTTAACAGCACCTAACCATGACGCAAGAAATCCTGATGCTATAGTCGGCGTAATTAGAACTTCTTTTGTATTTTAGTTACAATCATCTGGAATCTATCTTTAGACAGATTTCCAAAAAAAAGTTGTAACCAAAAATACAATTAATTAGACAATAACCCATATATCATTAGTTCCGGTTCTGACTAAACTGGAAACTAAAAAATTGGCTTTTTTAGGAAAAAATTACTAGGAAACTCATAAACTATGTTCAGGAAAAAGTGGTTAATGGCAATTTTATTTATTGCCACATTAGTCATATCTCTCATAATCGGCAACTTAACTACTAATGAAACAGTTGCACAAAATAGCGGACGGAAATTAATCATGGTGACTTCCGCTGATTACCCACCTTATGAATTTAGAAAAACGGGTGGTGGCGCTGGAGGTGAAATCATTGGTTTTGATGTTGATATTGCCAAATACATCACTAGAGAATTAGGCTACGAATTGGAAATTAAAGATACGGATTTTAGCGGGATTATTCCGGCTTTACAATCAGGAAGAGCAAACTTTGCAATGGCGGGGATGACTCCCACTCCCGAACGGCAAAAAAATGTCGATTTTTCTGATATTTACTACGAAGCAAAAAACACAATTGTTACGAAAAAAGGCGCAAATTTAACAACGCTTGCATCTTTAGCTGGCAAAAAAGTCGGCGTACAATTAGGTTCGACACAAGAGAAATTTGCCAAGGAAAAAATCAAAGGTGCGAAAATAGTTGCTTTGAATAAAACTGGGGATTTGATTCAAGAAATTAAATCAAATCGCATCAATGCAGCAATTATTGAAGATACCATTGCTAAGGGATTTATTGCTAATAATCCTACCTTGGAATTTAACACAGTTCCTAGTAGTGCAGAAGAAGCGGGATTGGCGATCGCATTTCCCAAAGGTTCGCCATTAGTGCAACCTTTTAACAAAGTTCTCCAGCAGATGAAACAAAATGGAGAAATAGAAGCACTAGTCAAAAAATGGTTTGAAAACCAAGGCGGAAATCAAGCAGCTGAAGATCCAGCAAACGCACCTTCAAGTTTTGAAACAGCTTGGGGTAGCATTCCTTTCATCGCTCAAGGAATAATAGTAACATTACAATTTACCCTCATTTCCGCATTCTTCGGATTTCTCTGGGGAATTGTTCTGGCATTGTTTAAGATTTCTACAGTTAAACCTTTGAATTTGTTTGCTAAAGGTTATACTTCTGTATTCAGAGGTACACCACTGCTGCTACAAATCGCATTAGTATATTATGCAACGCCACAATTAACTGGTTATGATATTCCAGCATTGTTGGCGGGTGTAATTACTTTCACTCTCAACTCAGGTGCTTATATTTCTGAGACAATTAGAGGAGGAATTCTCGCAGTTGATAAAGGACAAAGAGAAGCGGCTCTATCTTTAGGAGTTCCTTATCAACCAATGATGAAAGATATTATCCTACCACAGGCAGTGAAAAATATTTTACCTTCCTTGGTAAATGAAAGTATCGCTCTTTTAAAAGATTCATCTTTGGTATCAACAATTGGTGTGGTGGATGTGCTACGTCGGGCGCAAATTGTGGGTGCAGAAAAATATATCTATTTTGAACCACTGTTAGTGGCTGGTTTAATTTATTACGTTTTAGTAATGCTTTTGACTTGGGGAGGTTCTAAACTTGAACGACGATTACAACGTAGCGCTTAAAAAAGACTCAACGACATCAAACAAGGAAATAAGTTTGGCAATTAAGGTTGAAGATCTGTATAAATCTTTCGGTTCTCTCAACGTTTTGCAAGGGATTTCTACCGAAATTAATAAAGGGCAAGTAGTGGCATTAATCGGGCCTTCTGGATCGGGAAAATCTACCTTTTTGCGGTGTATGAATTTACTGGAAACACCAACTTCGGGCAGAGTTTTTATTGATGGGGTAGAAATTACTTCGCGAAAAACCGACATTATGAAGGTGCGGCAAAATGTCGGAATGGTGTTTCAACACTTTAATCTTTTCCCTCACATGACGGTGATTAAAAATGTGATGTATGCACCGATAAAAGTGAAGCACGTTTCTGAGGAAGAAGCGCGAAAAGTGGGAATGGATTTGTTGAAAAAGGTGGGTTTAGAAGCTAAGGCAAATGCTTATCCTTCCCAACTTTCGGGGGGACAAAAACAGCGGGTTGCGATCGCACGTTCCCTAGCCATGAAACCCGATATCATGTTATTTGATGAACCTACATCCGCTCTCGATCCAGAAATGGTAAAAGAAGTTTTAGATGTAATGCAAGACTTAGCAAAATCCGGCATGACAATGGCAGTTGTAACTCATGAAATGGGTTTTGCTAAAGAAGTTGCCGATCGCATTTTATTCTTAGATCAAGGAAAACTCGCCGAAGATTCACCCCCGGAACTGTTTTTCTCAAATCCAAAATGCGATCGGGCAAAACAATTTCTCGATAATATTTTGTAATTAGGGACTGGGGACTGGGGACTGGGGACTAGGTGAGAAGGTGATAAGAAGAAAATTTATTTCTTTCTTCTCTGCGCCTCTGCCCCTCTGCCTCCCTAAGCTGCTGCTGCTTGAAGAATGCGTTCTAAAATTGGTTTTCTATTCTTCAAATTGTAGCTATAACCTTCAGGAAGAATGTGCAATCTAGCATTACAAAGTGCCATAGCTTCATCCTTCAAAAGATTATCTACATTGCTGTGAGTAATTTCTGCCACATCGACAATTGTTACAGAACCACTGCCAACTATTTCAACTACATCTTGGCTAACTATTATCGCTGTATCTTCATCAATCCCAAATCCTAAAACAGCAGGTTGCTGTGCTAATGCGGCAATTAAACGTCCTAAACGTCCGCGTTGAGAAAAATGTTGATCGATGACAATTCCGGGAAGAAATCCCATTCCGGGACCCATTTCTACAACTTCTGCTCTGGCATTTGTCGTAGAATCTCCTTCTACAATCATCACATCAGGCATCACTGCTGCGCCTGCACTAGTACCCCCAACTACAGCACCTTCGGCGTAACGTTTGTGAATTAAAGCATCAAGTTCAGTGTCTTTAATAATACTAGTAATTCGCGCTTGATCGCCGCCAGTAAAAAATATACCAGTAGCCTTTTCTACAGCTTCTAAATATGTCGATGAGCTAGAATCATCTCTGGTGACAGTATCAATAATCCGAACGTTTTCTGCCCCAAAACGTTCAAATATTTTTGTATATTGTTCTCCCACTTCTCTAGGTAATTCTGTCGCTGCGGTCATAATTACAATGTTAGCTTTTGTACCTCCCGCACGGCGGACAAATTCCCGGAGTACCCTACAATCTCCTTCTCTATCTTCCGCACCACCAATAATTATTAATTGTCCTGTCCCTTGATTGTCAGCCATATAAACTCGCTTTTAAAATTACTCAATTTGTAAGCAATTTAAGTAAAGCATGGTTATTGATCGGCTTGAAACAGTCGTTTGGTAGATATTAATACAGAATGAAGTTCACTTTCAATGATAAGCTACTATTCCCAAAAGTCTATACTTTAAGAGAGATAAACGATCGCTCAGTAAAATGTAAAATATCATTCTATTGGCAGTTATTAAGTTGTTAGCAAAATAAAACCTCCCAATCCTAGAGGTGAATTAGGAGAAGAGAAAATTAAATTTGATGCTGGATGTTAGCAACCGTTTTTATCGCGATTTCTGGATTAATTTGCTTAAAAAAGAACGTGCCTTTTCTAATTGGAGATGTCTAGGTTTACCCTGATAAACAATTTGATATTCATCGTTGTATTCTCCATCTCCGTAACCCGAAATCAAGTTGAGATGAAAAGCTTTTTCAGCCAGTTGATGAACTTCTTCTCTTAGAGGAGTTTTTGTGACAGTCATTTTGCTGTCCTCCTGTGTTCTTATTTACAATTTAATTTAGGGCGTAGTTTTAGTAAAGACATCTTTCTCAAGGGGTAGCTTTTAACACAAAATTCAGTCGATTTTTCAGGAACAAAAATAGTTTTTTAAGCAAGTTCCAGGTAAAATAGCAACAGCTATGAGAGCAAAAGGTAAATACTAACTATAGATAGAAGCAATTATGCTAAAAATCAATTAACAGTAAGAAAAGATATCGAGTAATTTCAGGATCGATCGCTAAATCCAGCGCTTCTACCAAAGGAGATAATAATGGTAAGAGAAAAAATTAATGATGACCCCAGGATTAATGCTAGAGAAGAAGACGCATTCGACATTTTTAACATTCAGCATTTCGTAGGGCCAAACCCATATTTAAGCACAGCTGCGATCGTTTTTGATTTTGAAGTTACCGGATATCTCGAACCAGCAGCTATGGAAAATTATGTTACAGAAATTAGTAAATTTTGCCCCCAATTAAAAGATAGACAATATGAAACTTACGGGCATTTACTAACTGAAACAATTATGGAAGTGGGGAAACTGCAAATGAATTTACACCCCAAAGAGTGGAGTGTAAATCCATATAAAACTTATCAAAGAATTGCAGTAGAAACTATCCACGCCAGAACTACCAAAGCAGTAATTTACTTTGTTTGGGATTGGCTAGAATCTATTACTCAAGATGAAGATTTTCCCATCCACAAAAAGTTTAAAAGCATACAAGAAATGTTTCGCGCCTCAGTTTATGGAGGGCCTACAGTTTATTCTTTATTCCGTACTGCAACTCAAAAAGGTATTCCCGTATTTTACTTATGGGATGAAGGATTAATGCAGTATGGTTATGGGAAAAAATTAGTGCGTGGTGTGGCGACAACCTTCGATCGCGACAGTCATTTAGACTCAGATTTTACCACTCGTAAAGATGACTGTAAAGATTTTTTATACACCCTTGGTTTTCCAGTTCCTAAAGGTGATATTGTTGGCACTTTAAGCGGCGCTTTAGATGCAGCAGATATCGTTGGTTATCCAGTTGCAGTTAAACCAGTTGTCGGTCATAAAGGAATTGGCGTAACAGCAAATGTGCAGAATGGCGAAGAATTAGAACACGCTTTTTATCGAGCATTAAAAGCCATTCCCGAAACCCAACCTGTGAACATTATTGTAGAAAAAAGCTACAAAGGATCGGATTTTCGTTTACTATGCGTCAATGGTAAATTTGTAGCTGCTACCGAACGTCGTCCCGCTTGGGTAGTTGGTGATGGAAAATCAACTATTTCCGAATTAATTGTTAAGGAAAATGCCAAACATGAAAGATTAGATACTCCAACTTCACCAATGGGAAAAATTCAAGTTGATGAAGCAATGGAGATGTTTTTGGACGAACAAACCTTGACAATGGATAGCGTAATTGAAGCAGATAAAACAGTTTATTTGCGTAAAGTTGCCAATCTTTCTGCTGGAGGAGTCAGCATAGATGCTACTGCTACAGTTCATCCTGATAACATCATTTTGGCGCAAGATATTGCCCAGCATTTCCGATTAGTTTGTATGGGTATTGATGTGATTACAGAAACTCTCTCCGAATCTTGGAAATCAGGGAATTTTGCCATTTTGGAAATTAATGCAGCACCGGGAATTTTCATGCACTTAAATCCCGCTTTTGGAGAAAGTGTTGATGTGCCATCTTTTATTATTGAAACTTTCTTTAAAAATGCAACGGATGCGAGAATTCCGACTATCACTTTTAACCAAATTTCTCTTAAGGAACTGGAAGAAACGATCGATCATATCCTCCTAAAATACCCTCATTGGACGATCGGTGCAGTTTGCCGTCAAGGGGTATTTGTAAACCGTTCCCAAAAAGTAATGCACAAAGATTATAATACTAACGTCCAAAGTTTATTGCGTAATCCCAAACTGGATTTACTGATTGCTGAATATTGCGAAGAAGTCTTAGAACGCGATGGAATGTTTTACCAAGGTAGCAACATTGTGGTTTTAGATAATCCCACTGCAACGGAAAAAACTTTAGTAAAAAACATTTACGAAGATGCAACCATAGTTGAAAAACAAGGTGATAATATTTCGATTCGTCGTGAAGGTTGGATAGAAAATTACCAACTTAGATCGGGGGAACCTTTTACACCAGTTTATCTCAAACAAATTGGGACTATTTTGTAATCACCCTTGCTATTTTTCGGTACGTTGTTGCGCTTCAGCGCTAATTCTGGCGCTGAAGCGCAACAACGTACTTTAGTCCTGGTTCATAAATCATTTAAAATAAGCAAGGAACTATGAACAATAAATAAACAATGCGTTGTGCAATTTCGAGTAGTGCAGGTCAAATTTTAGCCAAAGGTCGTTTGTTAATCCAGAAGGATGAAAATGGCGAACAAAGATTGACTTTTTTGAGCGATCGCGGCAAGTTAATTACCGGAGGAATTATCGGTGAAGATGGGGAAATGAGTGCCGCTAGTGATGAATTATTTCGCGGATTTTTTACCGCTTGGGGAGTGAGTGGTGTGACGATGATCGTCAGTAAGTAAGAAAAAGTTTTGGCGGTTAAAACCGCGACTACACAAACAAAGTCCGCCTACGCGGACTTTCAAATTGGAACCTGCGAAGGCAGGTTTTGTCTGTATAGCCGCGACTTTAGTCGCAAAGGCGAAGTTACTTCTACCTTTCGCTGCAATTATTGAACACTTTCTGAGGGTACAGTTTCCACCGGACGAACAATAGGTGCGGGATTTGATTGTTGAGATTGGAAAATTGCATTGAATGCTTGTTCTAAAGTTTCTGCCATCACAATGCGATTTTCATAAGCAACAATTACCCTTGCTAAAGTTGGCACGCTATTTTGTTCTGCTTCTAAATAAAGTGGTTCTACATAAAGTAGTGACTTTTCGATCGGAATAATTAATAAATTACCTTGAATTGCCTTTGAACCTTGACGATTCCACAGGGAAATTTGTTGCGAAATTACGGGATCTTGGTTAATTAAAGCTTCGATTTGTTCTGGCCCAAAAACTAATTGTTGTTTGGGGAATTGATACAGTAATAAATTACCATATTCTTGACCGTCAGAACGACCTGCTAACCAAGCAATTAAATTTGTCCTGCCTTTAGGTGTAAAAGGAAGTAATAAAATAAATTCTTCCTCTTTGGCAGTAGGCAATTTCATGATTAAATAATAAGGTTCGACTGTTTGTGGTTTCCCACCATAAATTTCTGTAGGAATTTGCCATAAATCTTCTCGATTATAAAAAACTCTAGGATCTGTCATGTGATAGGCGAGTAATCTTTCCGATTGAATCCTGTAAATATCGATCGGATACCGCAGATGACTGCGAAGTGCAGCTGGCATCGCAGACAGAGGTTGAAACATTTTTGGAAAGATGGCAGATAAACTTTTAATAATTGGATCTTTGGGGTCAGCTACATAAAAATCAACATCGCCGTTGTAGGCATCAATGATTACTTTTACCGAGTTTCTAATATAGTTAAATTTATTGTTTCCGGGGTCAGAATAGGGATAGCGATCGCTAGTTGTATAAGCATCTATAATCCAGAACAAATGGTTTCTAATATTCTTTGTTATTTCTGATTCTTGAGGAACATCTGTGACTACTAAATAAGGAGATTTATCATAAGTTAAAAAAGGTGCGATCGCTCGAACTCTTTCAGCAATATCACGACGAAATAACACCTTAGTTTGCTCAGTAATATTCCCCGTTAATAACATTTGCCAATCATTCAAATATTTAGCAAATACCCATTTTCGCCACCAAGCACCAATTTTAATTCCCCCAAAACCATCGTAAGTGTTATAAACGTTGTCGTTTCCACTAGGATAATCAAACTCTTTGATTTTGGTGTTAGTCATTACATAAGTTTCAGAAATTTCCCCATAATAAATTCGCGGATTATTAGTAGGAATACTGTAGCGAATTAGCGGACTTGATGTTTGTAAATTGCCGCTATTTGTTGCTGTACCTATATCTTTGACGAAATAATCTGGTAGTCCTCCTGGTGCAGCTATATTAACTGGACTCATTGTAAATCCATAACCGTGAGTGTAAACTAAATGTTGGTTTACCCAGGTTTTTGCTGCTTCAGGAACGTCATTATAATCTAACTCTCTAGCTGCCAGAATTACTTGTCTTTTTTCGGTTTTTTTAGGTGTTGAAGTTGCTAAGGTATAGCGATCGATATCTGCACTAGGAAATCTATAATAAGGTCGAAATTGTTGTAATTGCCGATTAGTTTCTAAAAGGGGACGGGTATCCCAAAGGCGAATATTCCGAATTGTTTCGTTATTTTTGACTATATCAGCTGCCGTTAATCCGCCTTGAGGATTAAACGTTTTGACATCAACTCTATCTAGTTGAAATGCTTCTCTCGTTAATTTAATGTTATTTTCAATAAAAGCAATTTCCCTGCTTACTTCGTTAGGTTGAACCACTAATTGTTGGACAACTAGCGGCATAATAAATGAAAATACAAACAAGCTAGAAAAAAGTAAAAGAAAAGCGCTAGTCAATGAGAAATGTAAGCTGCGTTTTCCTGGTGATTTTTTTGCTTTTGTGGCTGATTCGGTAAAAAGCGATCGCCAAAATAGTAAAATAGCGATCGTCAATCCCACCAAACTGAGCAAAGTATAAATTGGTAATTGCACCGTAACATCAGTAAAACTCGCGCCATAAACTACGCCTTGAGTTGAATACAATAATTCATAACGTCGCAACCAATAGCTATAAGATATGCACAGCATAACTGCGCCACCGAGTAATAATAAATGCTTTTGCTGCGGTTGATTAAAACCAGCAAACTTTCCTTCACTTAAGCTATTTCCTGATAGTAAATAAATTAAACTGACAGCTATAAGAGCAAATAAAAATAAACCTGAAAACCAAAATTCTAATAATTGCCAAAGTGGTAAATTAAAAACAAAAAAGCCGATATCTCGATGAAATAAAGGGTCTTTACTCCCAAAAGCTTGAGCTTGGAAATATTCTAAAATTTTGATCCATTCACCGGAAAAAACTAGCCCGAAACAGAGACTAATTAGAATTGCGATCGCTTTTAAAACAACTCTAGCTTTAAGAATAATTATTAATAAACCTATAGGTATAAAAATCAACTGCCAACTTGGAGAATTTCTTAAATTCTGCCAAATCGATCTAGGATCGAAATGTGCCGGAATAGTAGTCGATATAGCTGTAATATCTACATTTGGTTGCCAATAGGTGAAAGCAATTTTACTATAATGAAAAACCAGCAATCCTGTCAGTAAACTTAATCCTATTGTGCAAGTTAACAGCCAACCTAAACCAAAACTAAAACTTCGCTGCTCATCTTTAGTTTTATCTTTAGTTAAAAGCAGAGTTTTTCTCGGTTCAGGAAATGACGAACTAGGTGCAGGATAGCGATAGCGTTCCGCAATATTAATATTAAACAGCAAAAAGATTAGTGATAAAGGTGCGATCGTCCATAAACCCAACTGAGTACCTAACCGTACCCAAAAAGCCGATAAATAATTAAGCTCATCAAACCATAAAGCTTCTGCTATTAACCGACATAATAGCTCTACACCTAACAATAAACCCAATAACCATAAAATTATTTGGGCAAATTTAGGTAAAACCCGTTCTGACTCTCGTTTATCAATCTTAGATTGCATTATATTGCAGTCCAATAAATGAAACTTCAGCCTTTTGGATCCCCCTAAATCCCCCTTACAAAGGGGGACTTTGAATCTCGTTCCCACTTTACAAAGGGAGGACTTTGAATCTCGTTCCCACCTTACAAAGGGAGGACTTTGAATCTCGTTCCCACTTTACAAAGGGGGGATTTTGAATCTCGTTCCCACCTTTGTAAGGGGAGGATTTTGAATCTCGTTCCCACTTTATAAAGGGAGGATTTTGAATCTCGTTCCCACTTTACAAAGGGAGGACTTTGAATCTCGTTCCCCCCTTTGTAAGGGGGGTTAGGGGGGATCTAACCGATAATCTTTGTAACTACCAATTTTAATTAAAATTTTCGGCTCTCCAGCACTCATGGTGATAAGTAAAGCTAATTAATTAGCCAAGTGCTTACTCCACAAGGTTTCCCAGTCCCTAGTCCCCAGTCCCCAGTCCCTAAAACCAAGTTTTTCCACCACAAGTGTTGGAGAGCCAAATTTTCTCATCTACCCCTAAAAACTATTTTAGATTTCAGATTTCAGATTTTCCCAACAAAAACCCAAAACCCAAAATCTAAAATTACTTGGTTATTAAACTGCTAACTGAAGTTTTCAATTATACCGCTTCACCAGATTGAGCTTCCGTACTCAAATTAAACAGCAATTGCAAAGATTGCATTGCTCTACGTCTAGCCTCAATATCTTGTTGTGCGCGTAATTGTACCATTGGATCGTGAAGAATCTTATTCACAATTCCCCTAGTCAAAGCTTCAATTACTTCTTGATGTCTTTCCGCAAATTCAGTACCCAAACGAGAGAGTGCTTTTTCTAACTCTTGAGTGCGAATTGTTTCCATTTTATCGCGCAAACAGCTAATAGTAGAAACAGTTTCCAAACTGCGCCACCACATATCAAAAGCGGCAACTTCTTCCTCTAAAAGTGCTTCCGCTTCTTGCGCCATTTGTCTGCGACTTTCCTGATTTTGAGCTACAACAGCCTTCAAATCATCCACATTAAAAGCGTGAACGTGGGAAATTTCATTAACATCAGCAGCAACGTTCCTCGGTACAGAAATATCGAACAACATCAAAGAGCGACTACCATCCAAAACCTGCTCTAACTTAGAGCGATTTAAAATTGGTTCAGTTGCAGAAGTGCTAGTAAAAACGATATCAGCAGAGGCAATTGCTGTCATCATTTCTGATAGCGGATGTAACTTAATTTCTACTTCTTGAAACTGACTAGCTAACTCTTGGGCACGTTGCATAGAGCGATTCACAATGCAAATTTGTGTGGCTCCTTTGCCGATTAAATGTTGTACCAAAAGGCGCGACATTTTCCCAGCACCCACAATTGCTACGCGACTGGTAGTTAAAGCCGAAACTTTGATTTGTGCTAATTCCACAGCAGCGGAACTAATGGAAACAGCGCCAGTACCGATGTTAGTTTCAGTGCGAACTCGCTTACCAGCAGTGATCGCTGCTTTCAGCAATTGATTTAAAATTCGTCCAACACCTTTGTATTGCTGACAAATTTTTTGGGTATTTTTCACCTGAGCGAGGATTTGTCCTTCTCCCAAAACTAAGCTATCTAATCCAGCGGCTACTCGCATTAAGTGCATGACAGCATCTTCATGTAGCAACATGAACAGGTGTCGCCTAAGTTCGCCCATTGGTAATTTGCTGTAGTCTGAGAGAAACTGACGGACTTCAGAAATGCCTTGTTCGGTTTCTGAGAGTACCACGTAAATTTCCAGACGGTTACAAGTGCTGAGAATAGCAACTTCTTCAATATGAGGATAATTTTTCAGTTGCGCGATCGCACTTTCCGTCTGTACATCGGGAATGCTCAGTTTTTCACGAATTTCAACTGGTGCTGTTTTGTGACTAAGCCCTACTACTGCAATATTCATTTGCTAATGGTTAATTGCTAACGGCTAATTGTTAATTTGGTAGTTGGTAATTGGCTGATATTCTTACTATTATCCCTTAATGATTACCAATTACCTATAAATCTTGAAATCAGGCAGTTGGAAAATCAGGCAAAAGCCCAAATATATTACAAGATAAAAGAGAAATAGGTAAAGTTTAGAAAAGAATCTTTACTTTTTTAGCTTTACCTTCACCCTTGTCCCGCTAACACATCAACAAGGAAAGGCAACCAGGGAAAAGAAAAAACTGTTCCCTGTTCCCTTTCTTGATGACTATCTCAATTGCAAACTCTTGGGATTCTCGAACAAGTGAATTGTATCCACGAAGCGAGCGGTCTTCGACTGAGTAGAAATAACCAAGCTTTGAGTTCTTGCGCCACCGTGGAAGAAGCGCACGCCTTCCATTAAAGTTCCCGGAGTGATACCGCAAGCAGCGAACAACACCGTTTCCCCAGAAGCTAATTCATTGGCATTGTAAACTCTGTCAGGATCGGTAATTCCCATTTCCTTCAAACGGGCAATATTGCCTTCCTTGCTTTCCCCAATTAAGCCAGTTTTCACCACTTCAGGATCGTAAATCAGCTGTCCTTGGAAGTGTCCACCCAAACACCGCATAGCAGCCGCAGAAATCACACCTTCCGGTGCTGCACCAATACCCATCAAACAGTGAATATTAGTTCCCGAAAAAGCACAGGAAATGGCAGCAGAAACGTCACCATCGCTGATTAAACGAACTCTGGCACCAGCTTGGCGAATTTCTTGGATTAACTCCTTGTGACGGGGACGATCCATCACCACCACTACCAATTCGTCAACTTTCCGATCCATGCACTCGGAAAGGATCTTGAGGTTTTCGGTCGCTGACTTGTTAATATCTACATGACCAGCCGCTACCGCAGGTGCAGCGAGTTTCTTCATGTAGAAGTCAGGCGCAGCAAATAAACCGCCTTTTTCCGAAATTGCGAGTACTGCCATTGAGCCTGGTTGCCCATAAGCTACTAGGTTAGTACCTTCGCAAGGGTCAACAGCGATGTCAATTTCTACTAATTCATCAGGGTTACAAAAATCTTTGGCATCTTCACGGGTGCAAATACCCACTTCCTCACCAATGTAAAGCATAGGGGCTTCATCACGTTCCCCTTCTCCGATGACAATGCGACCCCGCATGTGTATCTTATTCATTCTTTCCCGCATAGCTTCCACAGCTACTTGGTCAGCGGTGTTTTTTTCTCCTTTACCCATCCAGTGAGAAGAAGCGATCGCTGCTTGTTCAACAACTTCAATAATCTCCAATCCGAGCGTACTTTCCAACACGGGGTCTGTCCTCCCAAGGCAAATTTTAGGCAATATTTCGTCTGGCTCTAACAGTTTTCAAGTCTATCAGAGCGTGGATACCTCTGCTGAACCGTCTTTGTAATACCTGTGTAAAGTTTTGCTGCTAATGCCTGACCTTGGGGACTGGGGATTGGGGATTGGGGACTGGGGACTGGGTAGTGGCTTCTGATTCTAAAAGGTAATGCCAATATTTTGTTACTTTTTAATAACTTGTTTAGGTGATAGTTATGAAGACTAAAGTAGACTCTCTGCGATCGGCAATTAAAAATTAATACTGTTATCTTTGTTTTTAGTAAGGCTTTTGGTCAGTATCCCATGACAGCACCAATTCAACCTCTGAGTCAGCCAGAGATTTTCTATCCCGAAAGCGATGGTCAGCCAATGGCAGATAATACTAAACAATTCCGCTATATCGTGACAATTCAAGGTGGACTAGACTCGCTATTTAAAGATAATCCCGCTGTTTTTGTTGCTGGTGATTTACTTTGGTATCCCGTCGAAGGAGATAATACAATTAGGCAAGCACCGGATGTCATGGTGGTGTTTGGTAGACCGAAAGGCGATCGAGGTTCCTACCAACAATGGCGGGAAAATAATATTGCTCCTCAAGTAGTTTTTGAAGTGCTTTCCCCCGGTAATCGTTTCGGAAAAATGCTGAAAAAATTTCGGTTTTACGAACGTTACGGTGTGGAAGAATACTATGTTTATGACCCTGAAAACGGCAATTTAGAGGGATGGTTACGATCGGGTACAGAATTAAGTGAAATTGACTCAATGGAAGGTTGGGTAAGTCCTCGTTTAGGAATTAGGTTTGCCGTAGTAGAAAATGAATTGCAACTTTATCGACCTGATGGGCAAAAGTTTGCTAGTTATGTGGAGATCGATCGACAACGAGAATTAGCAGAACAAAGAGCAGAAAGATTAGCAGAAAGATTGCGAAGTCTGGGGATAAATCCTGATGATGTTTGAGGGAAATTTTTAATATTAAGAGGATGTTTTAAAGGTCGTAATTATTGTCGCCCCAGCGACTAAAGTCGCGGGCTATACAGACAAAACCTGCCTCCGCAGGTTCCAATTCCCAAAAGTCCGCGTAGGCGGACTTTGTTTGTGTAGTCGCGGTTAAAACCGCCACATTTTTAATAAGTAAAGTAAGTTGATTGCTTTACTTTGTTTGGGTAATGAGTACAATATTTTACCACTTCCTAAATATGATCTAATCTAAATTAAAGACAATCGATCGCAAGGAACACAACATGGTTGATATTGGACTCACCCACATTGCCCTTCCTGTCTCAAATATGGAAAAAAGTATTGAATTTTACTCAACTTATGCTCAAATGCACGTAGTTCACAGTCGCATTGATGCAAATACAGGAGTAGCAGTCACTTGGCTGAGTGACAATACTCGACCATTTGCGATCGTACTAATTCAAACCAAATCCGTGCAGCCAATTCTCTCTCCATTTGCCCATCTGGGAGTAGGCTGTAAAAGTCGGGAAGCAATGGATGTGCTTTGTGACAAGGCTCGTCAGGAAGGCATACTAGTTGAAGAACCCAAAGACTCAGGTTATCCTGTCGGATATTGGGCTTTCTTGCGAGATCCAGATGGTCATACCCTAGAACTATCATACGGGCAAGAAATAGGTCTGACAGTGGAAAAAGCAGCGAATGTCTAGTACAAACTGATAGTTTTTTCCTGATAATATTTTCCATAAAATTTGCTTTAATAATTCAGCGATAATGTAATGCGATCGCTAAATTTCATAGATACCTTATCTCCCACCATAAATCTAAATCCACATCTGAGTTCATCTGTGGATATCTGTGTTAAAAAATAATCACTCCCTCTAATTTCAGGAAAACCAAAATGTTAGACTTTCTCAACCCAATTTTAGGACGACACCCAGAACGCATCAAAGCCAACGTAGAAATTTACACCTGGCAAACTTGCCCTTATTGCATTCGTGCCAAAATGTTGCTCTGGTGGAAAGGCGTAAATTACACGGAATATAAAATTGACGGAAATGAAGAAGCAAGAAACAAAATGGCAGAACGCGCCAACGGACGCAGAACAGTTCCCCAAATATTTATTAACAATCAACATATCGGCGGATGTGACGACATTTACAAATTAGATACCGAAGCTAAACTAGACCCATTATTAACTCAAGCCAGCGTTTAAAATGGAGCTAGAGTTTGAGTGGGACGAGGACAAAGCGAATGCCAATTTTAAGAAGCATGGTGTTCGCTTTGAGAAAGCTAAAAGCGTATTCAATGACCAACAACTGAGGAACATTTCGATCCTTCATATCAAAACGATCGCATTTCCAGCCAATAAAATAGCAGATGAACCGCAGTAAAAATCTTAATTGCTTAACCTACGAAACACACCAAAAATGGATGAGTCGCGCCATTGAACTCGCCCAAACTGCGGGAGAAGCGGGAGAAGTGCCCGTAGGTGCAGTAATTATTGACCCAAATGGTAACTTATTAGCAGAGGCAGAAAACCGCAAGGAACGAGACAAAGACCCCACCGCCCACGCCGAAATTCTCGCCCTAAGAACAGCCGGAAAAGCTCTGCAAGATTGGCACTTGAACCAATGTACTCTCTACGTTACTCTGGAACCATGTCCGATGTGTGCAGGTGCGATCGTCCAAGCTAGACTGGGACTACTAGTTTATGGCGCAGACGACCCCAAAACAGGCGCAGTGCGTACAGTAGCGAACATTCCCGATAGTCCCTGCTCTAATCATCGCTTATCTGTCATAGCCGGAATTTTAGAATCTACCTGTCGTCAGCAGCTACAATCCTGGTTTAAGCAGAAAAGGCTGTAACCAATGCAAGAAAGCAGAATTGAAAAAGGATTATACAAAGCTTTTTCACTTATTTCGCACCCAGAGAGTTGATTTACCTGTAAAGTTAATCTAAAATCCAAAAGATAAAATATAAAATCGAATGACAGCAATTTAACTGTCCTTATCTGCAACACAATTTAGCCAGAAAACTTTACGGTGAAACTTAAGATGATTAAATATATTTACTAGCCATCTTTTGTATGATGACTCAAGTTGATTCCTCCTCACGTTCCTTGGCAACCCTAAAATCGACCAATCTTAATTCTAGCGTTTCTCCTTGGGTATCTTCTCTGGCTTACCCCATCGGACGATACATCATTCTGCCAATTTATTTTGGGCAAATTTCTATAACAGGTCGGGAAAATATACCTAAAGAAGGACCCGTAATTTTTGCTCCTACCCATCGTTCTCGTTGGGACCCATTTACGCTAGGCTACGCCGCAGGACGAGATATTACAGGTCGAGATCTGCATTTTATGGTTTCTGCCAATGAAATGTTAGGAATTCAAGGCTGGTTCATTCGTTGTATGGGAGGATTTCCCGTAGATACAGACCATCCGGGAATTAGCAGCATCCGTCACGGCATAGAGTTGTTACAAAATCAACAAGTTTTGGTGATGTTTCCCGAAGGGAACATTTTCCGGGAAAATTACATTCAGCCACTCAAGCCTGGTTTTGCTAGGATTGCGTTGCAAGCAGAAGCTAGTCAATGTAATTTGGGAATTAGAGTAGTTCCGATCGCCATCAAGTATAGTCAAGAAGTACCCCATCGTGGTTGCAACGTTACCATTAACATCGGTTCTCCCCTCAAAGTAGCCGATTATCGTGGCAATAGCGTCAAACACAGCGCCCAGCGTTTAACAGAAGATTTGCAAACTTCCCTAAAAAGGCTTTATGAATGTCCTCTGAATCAAAGCCTGAGTTAGATATAAGTATTTTCGATCGAAATCGTTCATCTTGTTACACTCAAATGGCAACTTTATTCAGCCTAGTAATGTTAATATACTCCGAAGTTAATATCCATAAAATTTGAGTTCATGGTGTTTTCTGTAAATGTTCGCTTATCTCACCTTAGTGGTGTAGCTTCTCTAGCACTTATTACAGCTTTTAGTCTATCTGTATCAGTAAGTGCTCAAACTGAACCACCCACTACTCCCGCATCTCCTACACAACCTCAGCTTTTGGAAGGGACAGATGCTAACCAATTACGTCCTCTGAATCAAGATAACACTTTGTTGAGTTTGTCAGGAGGACAGCGATTAATGGCTGAGGCTAGTAGTGCAGTTTCTGCCCAAAATTATGCCTTAGCAGTGAAAAAACTCCAAGAAGCTCGTCAGGTTTTTAACCAGCTATCTAATTTTTATCAAGAACTGGCTGCTAGTTTTTCTGGAATTGACAACCGCATCGCGGATAGCCAACGAAAAAGGGCGGTAGATACTGCCCAAATGCGCGATGAGGCTACCTATCAACTAGCATTAGTACATCGGGCACAAAATAAGCCGGAATTAGCTGTACCCTTGTTAGTACAAATTATTCGATCGCAAAATCCCACAAGAGATTTAGGCAAAAAGGCTTATCAGCAACTATTTGAACTGGGTTTTGTGGATTCTCCTTATCCTAGAAGTGGTAGCGATCGTCAGCCTACTTCATCAACCCGATAATTTAATCTACACTAAAAACAAACTGTCAAATCTTTGTTATGTGAGAGGAACCGTATGATTAGCCCAGAAGAGGTTAAAGAGATGATTGAGGCAGAATTGCCGGATGCCCAAGTGGAAGTACAAGACTTGACTGGTACTAGAGATCACTATGAAGTTAGTGTCGTTTCTTCCTCGTTCGCAGGTAAAGGGCTAGTTCAACAGCATCAAATGGTTTACGGTGCCTTAAAACAGGCTATGTCTACCGAGGCTATACACGCCCTAGCACTGAAAACTTCTGCCCCGAAATCTTAAAACTTTAGCTTGGTTTGCTTGACCAAGCTGAATGTTGTCGATACACTAACAACGTTAGGGTAAAATTCACTATCCTATAGGATATAACCTAACGCAAATAGTAACATTGCAATTAAGCGATCGCAGAAAGCGTCAGGTGCGCGAACTTACTAAAAACTATGACACCAGAAATCAAAGAACGGATTGATAATTTAGTCCAAGAAAATAAGATATTAGTATTCATGAAGGGCAACAGATTCATGCCCCAATGTGGTTTCTCTAACAATGTGGTGCAAATTCTCAACACACTGGGAGTACCATACGAAACTGTAGATGTGTTAGCAGATAATGAAATTCGCCAAGGAATTAAAGACTATTCCAACTGGCCTACTATTCCCCAAGTGTACATTAATGGTGAATTTGTTGGTGGCTCGGATATTCTAATTGAGCTTTACCAAAAAGGCGAATTGCAACAAAAGGTAGAAGTTGCCCTCGCATCTTAATTCTGTTCTTAATCAACTCAGATTTTTTTAACTAACTGGGTTTTAATCTATAAAAACGTCTACAGCCATTTGCTAAAACTTTTGCGTTGTAGGCGTTTTTATGTTTACAACAATATTACAGGCTGTTAAAAAAATACTGATTTATTTTACTTTAAACTTGCTGGTAAATCTTTATTCCTGCTGATAGAGCCAATTTCAAATGGGCTTGGCGATCGTCATAGCAGTTAATCTCCTTTTAGCACTGCTCTTACAATAGACTTCACAAGGGCAAGAGGTGTGGTTTATGTCGCCCCAATTTCCGGGAATGAATCCCTATCTAGAAAACCCTGAATTGTGGTCAGAGGTTCATTTCGGGCTGATTTCAGTGCTGGCGCGATCGCTAAATGCAGTGATTACACCTAAATATCGGGCAGCAGTTGAAAAACGAGTTTATTCAGACACGCTGCTGGTTGGTATTCCCGATGTTGCTGTATTTCAGCGAAGCTCTAAGATGACTAAACCTCAACAAAGCGTAGTCACTTTGAGCGAAGCATTGGTCGTCACAGTACCGATTGTAGAAGAAACCCAAGAGCGGTTTTTGGAAATTCGAGAAGTGGGAACAGGAACAGTGGTAACGGTGGTAGAAGTACTCTCACCTAAGAACAAGCGGGCAGGGGAAGGCAAAGTGAAGTACAATGCCAAACGCCAAGCTGTGTTGAATAGCACGGCTCATTTGGTGGAAATCGATTTGCTGCGAACTGGCGAACCAATGCTGATGGCAGGAGGAATAGCATCAGATTACCGGATTTTGGTTAGCCGTGCAAATTGTCGCCCTGCCGCAGGTCTGTATCCCTTTAATTTGCGAGAATCGTTACCGTGCTTTTTGTTACCTTTATGTCCTGGAGATCGAGAACCTGTGATTGATTTGCAAACTGTATTGAAACAAACTTACGAAGAAGCAGCGTTGGATCTAGCGATCGACTACACTCAGCCTCCGATACCACCTGTTAGTGAGGATGATTTTGCCTGGATTCAAAGCTTGAACTTAGTTAAAGAAAGCCCGTGACGAGGATTGAACTCGTGACCTCACCCTTACCAAGGGTGTGCTCTACCACTGAGCTACACGGGCATCATGGAAGGTGGGCCGAGCTAGATTCGAACTAGCGTAGGCATAGCCAGCGGATTTACAGTCCGCCCCCATTAACCACTCGGGCATCGACCCTTTTTGTCCACGATTATTTATATTATCACTCTAATTTTTAGTTGGCAAGTAGGTTGCTCAAAAATTTTTTGTATTGATTCCCTGACAAAGAAGAGTTCAGTTTAATGGCGGGACAGCTTATTTTTACCGATACTGACTCTGGGGGGAATGTCACTCTCATCATAAATTTCTCCTACTAACTCTTCGAGGATATCTTCTAATGTGATTAAACCCACAGTTCCCCCGTATTCATCAACTACGATCGCCAAATGCAACCGAGTCTGTAGCATCTCCTTAAGTAAACTGGGTACTCGCTTGGTTTCTGGAACATAGAAAGGAGAGTCCATTGCTTCTCTCACCAGTACTTTAGAGCGATCGTCTTTTTGACAACTGTTGAGATGTTGCAAGGCACGTTTTAGGTGAACTACGCCGACAATTTCATCTTTAGAATCTTCCTGTACGGGAATGCGGGAAAAACCTGTTTCTAAACATAGATTCACCAAATCTTCTAAACTTGCTTCGTGGGAGATAGTTCGCATCTCAATTCTCGGTTTAACTACATCACGGGCAATCAGATTGTCTAAAGTTAAAGCTTTAGTTAATAGCTGATGCTTATCTAAATCTAAGTAACCTTTACCGCCCAAAACTTCGATCATCAGCTGAAGATCCCTTAAAGATTCTCCTTCGGGAACGCTACCTCTCTCAAATAAGCGAATTACACTTTGGGCGATATTTTGAAATAGATAAATTACAGGAGATAAGGGAATGGAAAGCCAGTAAACTGGACGTACTGATAACCTAAAAATCGGCATAACATGAGTAATTGCCAAGGATTTAGGCGTTACTTCCCCAAAAATTAGCACTAAAAAGGTAACAACCGCTGTGGCGACTCCTATCCCTGCATTACCTAACCAAAGAGCAAATAGGTTACTTGTCAGAATAGCGGAAAAATTATTTACCAAGTTATTACCAATTAAAAGAGTGGTAATAAACTTGGCACGGTTTTCTAGTACCAAGGTAAAAATCTTTCGTGGATCTCCTTGTTCCTTAATTAAGGCTCGGAGTTTAAAATTGTCTAGTCCGGTAATTGCGGTTTCTGAACCAGAGAAAAAGGCTGATAATAACAGCATGATTACCAAAGCTGAGACATCAAGCCAAATATTGCCCAAGAGGGGGCCGCTTTCTGTGGTAGTTAGTAAGTAAGACTGATTTGATAAGAAAATCACTGGTTGCTAAGAGAGAAAAAAGGCATTTACTCCATCCTAGAAACAAATTTTTTCTTGTCTTTTCCCAACCTTATTTTTTTAGGGGGGAATTAGCAGGATGGAGGAAAGGATAAAAGGCAAAAGAAAAGCTTTGCTTTCTTTCACCTTTTATTTTTACCTTTTTAACCTAAATTAGCTCGCCTGTTTCTTGCAATGAGTGGAGACGATGATAAATTCCTTCTCGGTGCAATAGTTCGCTGTGTGTACCAACTTCGACTATTTGACCTTGGTCTAAGACGACGATTTTATCTGCTTCCCGAACGGTGCTGAGTCGGTGGGCAATAATTATGGTGGTACGGGTGCCTAAGATGCTTCGCATTGCTAGCTGGATCGATCGCTCGGATTCATAATCTAAACTAGAGGTTGCTTCATCAAAGATTAGCACGTCGGGATTGACTAACAGCGCTCTGGCAATTCCTAAACGTTGTCGCTGTCCGCCAGAAAGCCTTACTCCTCTCTCCCCAACGACTGTATTGTAACCTTGGGGCATTTCCTGAATAATTTCGGTGACTCTGGCGATGTGACAAGCTTCCTCTACTTCGGCAAATGTGGCGTTAGGATTGCCATATTTTAGGTTATCGAGGATGGTGCCATTGAAGATATCTACTTCTTGGTGGACGATCGCTAATCTGCGTCGGTAAGCTGTAACATCAAGGTTACGAATCTCTTCGCCGTCGATTAAAATTCGCCCTTGGGTTGGTTCAAAATACCGAAGCAGTAACTTGACTAAAGTAGATTTTCCTGAACCAGAACGCCCGACTAAAGCTACAGTTTGATATGGTTCAACGAGCAGGTTAATATTTTGCAGGACTAAGCGATCGCTACTATAGCCAAAACTAACTTTGCTCAACTCAATTTTGCCTGTAAACTGATAGCTCCTACTAGGAAACAAGGTATTTTCTGATAAAATTAAACCATTGGCATCTTTCCCAGATGATTCCTGAATAAATTCATGAAATCGCAGCATAGAAGCATAGCGACGAGCAAATACTTCTGCTAAATTACTAATCGGTTCTAACTCGGAATAAGCCATGCTAGAAACAGTTAAAGTTGTGACAAAATGTCCCAAGGAAATTTGTCCATCAACTGTAGCAGCTAGGGTTAAACCTAACACCGTGAATACAAAGAATTGAATCACAGTTTTTTGCCAAGTGCTTAAAATGATGTAACTTTTGTGGATTCGGTAATCCACTACTTTCAATTCTCGTTTCAGGCGCTGATTTTGTCGTTTGAATTCTGTCGCTTCGGTGGCAAAAGCTTTGACTGTTTTGATGTTGGTGATAATTTCTGAAGTACGACTTTCAGTGTTTTCCATATACTTATCAAGCCGTTCTTCTTTTTTCATGATCTCTTGCAAGTTTTTAATGCTAAAGCCAAGAATTAGCAGAAACGACAACAAAAACAGAATAGCAATTCGCCACTCAATGAAACAAATAATTACAAAAATTCCCAAAACTCTAATCAGTTTGGGAATTAATTGTCCGGCAATTTCTGGATAAGTCCAGGTATGATTAGAAATGCCTCTGGCGATTCTTCCGGCAATTCGACCAGGGTTGTTTTCGTCATAAAATTCTAATGGTAAGGTGAGGATTTTTTCTAAGGCTTTTCGGAAATAGTCCCGCCGAGAACGTAGGGCAATATCCCAGTGAAACCAAGAACTAATCCAAGGTTGAATAGGTGCTCTAACTACAGTTACCAAAAAGATGATTGCTAGGAGCACACTTAGGGATAAAATCTGATTTACGGGTATCCCGATAAGTGTGGCTACTCCTGCGATCGCCCTTTGCAATGGGCTATCTAAACTTTGTCCAGATAGCACGTTTAAAATTTGCCCAATGGTATAAGGAACCACTAGGTCAATCAGTTCAAACACACTCGTAGCTGTAATGCTCAAAAGTGCGATTTTCCGATAAGGACGATAATATCCGACGACATCCGCAAATTTTGCCATGTCTTGGCTTAGGAACAACAACGACACCCAGTCTTTCCATCAAATTTAACTGAGCTTTTTGTATTATAGTTGTATTACCAAACTTTGGCGGCATTTTAAATCGAAAATCCCATGACTACTCCCAAACCCCCTACCCCCGAAAAATATGCTCGTCTCAAAGAAGAGATCAAAGCCCCTTATCGAGGTTTGAGACAGTTTATTTATATAGCTTTTGGCGCTTCTGGATTCATAGGGGCTGTAGTATTCTTGTCCCAATTAGCCGCAGGTCGAGAAGTTGACTCTGCCCTGCCTAATCTTGCCCTGCAACTGGGTATATTAACTTTAATGGTGTTGCTGTTCCGCTTAGAAGCACGAGCCGCCAGAAAATCCCAGGCGAAAAAACCTAAACGCGATTTGTAACCTAAATCAATGGGTTAATCATTAAAAAAATCTAAAGATTTGGAAATTTTGGGTTAAGGTAACGTATAAACAAAATAACGTTACAAAACGCAATAATTTAGAAAACTTAGTAAGAAATATAAAAAAAACATTAACAATTTTAGGATTTCGCCATAATCCTGTCACAATAAAGTTGTCTGAAACGGGGTCAGCTTATATAAAGACCCTGACTATAAAATGCCACCTGGACATTAATACCAGGCTTTTTAATGGGGTCAGCTTAGATAAAGACCCCGGAATAAAAAAACTGACAGCTTTTTAAAGTCAGATTAAAGAACCAACCCCAGAAGTTACTGTGGTTGGTTTTTTAATTTGAGTTTGATGTAACGAGTTGAGTAGTTCCTTTGCCAGAGGGGAACACTGAAGTGTTTACAACGAACTGATTATTGTCCTCCAGCTTTCGCTGGGGTGTTAGAGGAAACGGTGACTAGGTAAGGGGAAGTAATGGCTTCAGCACGTCCCGAATTTACCATTGCCTGATATACAAAAGCAGCAAGATCGGCCCTAGTGACAACTTTGTTAGGATTTAACTGACTTTGTTCTGGGTAATTTACTACCAGTTTTTGGTTAGTGGCAGCAGCGATCGCAGAAGCGGCATAACTGGGAATTTGAGCAGCATCTTTATAAAAAGCCAACACAGCAGTATTTCCATTAGGCAGTTTTAACCCAGTTGCTAAAGCTACTAAAGCTTGAACTCTGGTAATTTGTTGTAGAGGTCGGAAATTGCGCCCATCTCCAGATAAATAACCACCTCGGTAAGCAGCTTGAATTGCCGAGAAAGCCCAAAAATTACTTTGTACATCAGCGAAAGTCATGCTGGGGCGTTGTGGTGTGGGTGCAAAAGCTTTTTGAATAATGACGGCAAATTGAGCTCGGTTGACTGGTTCGCTGGGACGAAATGTGCCATCTTCATAACCAGTAATAATACCTTTAGCAACGAGGGCTTCAATGTAAGGTTTTGCCCAGTGTCCTTCAATATCTGCAAAAGCGGCATTAGTTCCACCAGTAGGCGGTTTTACCGTTGCGGCAACAAAATTTACTCGCCCAGAAATGCGACTACGGTTAATGTCATTGCCGATCGCCACAATGGTAACTGTAGAAGTAGCATTTTGCAGGTCTACAGTCGCATTATTACGAATGATATTATTGCCCGGTTCAGTATCCGTTCCCAAATCAGGTTGAGCATTAATCGTGACTACAATACCAGAACGAGCATTATTTTGGATTAAATTATTCCGCAACACTGGACGGGCAGAATCATTAATATAAACCCCATCAGTATTTTGCAGAATCCGATTTTCCGCAACTAATGGAGAAGACGTACCGCCAATAGCAATCCCAAAACCCGTACTTTGAAACTGATTACGCAGAATTTGCCCTTTAGCAGCACGCGCCACAGAAATTCCGTTAGCGTCATTGCGGGTAAACAGGTTATTTTCAATTTTGGGATTAGCTTCCCCAGTGACAAATATTCCTTCTCGCTTACTATCAGCAAAAGTACAATTAGCAATAGTCGGATTGCCCGATTCAACCCAGATACCTGTACCCCGTTTCAGAGGATTAGTTACAGTCACCCCGCGAATCTCAGCTGCACCTTCCGCTAAAATTGTGACATTTTGACCTGCAAAAGTCGGGCTAAGATATTTATTGCCACCAACGATTACAATACCTTGACCTCTAGTGGAATCATCACCCCGTAAAATCACGCCACTTTTTACAGTTAAAGGGAAAACTTCGCCTGTTTGCGCGGTGTAAGAACCGGGTGCTAATTGAATTACTGTTCCCGGTTGCGCTTGTTGGAGGGCGAAGGTAATCGTGCGATAGGGTGCAACTTGATTGCCAGCACCAGCACTATCATTGCCTGTTTGGGGGTTAACGTAAACAGTATTGGCAGTTGCAGGTGTAGCGGGGGAAGTTGTTTGTTGGGAGATTAACGGATTTGCCCCAGCGGGAAGTAAAATCAATCCACTAGAAGCAGAAAGCAAGAATGCTGCTAATCCGGCTTTTAGGGTTTTAGTAAGTGGGATGGATTTAGTAAAATTTCGGTTCAAAATAGTCACCTGATAGATATGAGAAGCCAAATGTTTGTTCATTTTCCAGCTTTTTGAGTGCTATGTTTTTATATTCTGGGACAGATGAAAGACATCTATAAAGTTTTTAGTTAGTTTGTTTACCACATTTAAAGCTATATATGCAAGAGTACTCAGTAGTAATTTGATAAGTATAATTTGGTTAAATGAAAAAACTGCTGCCTTTCGAGCAGCAGTGGAGAAATATTGAGAACCTAATAGGTGGAAAGCGATCGATTTAATAAGCTAATGTTTCTAAAGTTTCCCGAAGATAACGACGCACCCGATAATCAAGGCTGGTATTATCTCGATCGACTTGTTGCTCATATTGCCAACGCTCAAAACCGGAACAAGAAGCGATCGCTTCTTTCAAGTTATCCCAAATTTGAGCATCATTAATATCTTGAATGTTAGAAGATGTAGGTTGTTTAGCCATAATTCTCCAATATGAGGATCGCAAACTAAGTGGATGAAGTAGACTTCTTATCTTCTATTGTGGATGAATCCAAATTTTAACTTGGTGTTGTTGGCGACGATTTTATCGGTAAAATTGCCTCTACCTGAAAACCTGCGATCGTAAAATCGGCAGGAATCTTTTCTACTGGGTAAGGTTCTGTAGTCGCAAATGCTGATTCCTTAGTCAGTAACACGCCTAGAACGCTCAAAGGAATCTGAAAAAATAGATTAGATAACAAAAAAGCCACTCCAGCAATTAACAGACCAACAATGCGCCAGGATGATGCTAAAGGAGGAGTTTCCACTGCCAAAGGAGCTAAACTGTAAATTTTCCAGAGTACCAACAGCAAAAACAATGGTGTTGCGATCGCTCCTACCTTTTCTAAAGGGCGCTTGAATAAACTTAAAATCTTTCGTTGTTCAATAGTTAGGACTTCTGGCTTGAGAGCTAGTACCAAAATGCAGAAAATATTGAAGGGTTTTACCAACTGCATCCACAAAATTGGCACAATACCAATCAATGCAATTAAACTAAATTCCAACCAAGCTGGCAATAGGGGATTAGCGATCGCCAAAGATAGCAGCACTAATCCTAACCAAATTGGGAAAGCAGCTATGCCAGCTAAATGAATCCATAAGAAAGGCTCAGACCAGAAAGAAGGGATCATAAAGAGATGAGTTCGCTACGAGAGTTTTGAGTTTTAAGTTATGAGTTTTAAGTTATTAATTTAACTCAAAACTCATAACTCAAAACTCAAAACTAACGAACAAACTCAAAACTCTCTAAAAATTTACATTTAACCTAGTTTCCAATCAAAGTCCGGCGTTTTGTCACCATGCGATAAGCTTCGATCGCGTCACCTTCTTGCCAATCGTTGAACTTATCGATCCCGATACCGCACTCAAATCCAGCATTGACTTCTCTAGCATCTTCCTTCATCCGTTTTAAAGAATCCAAAGAGCCTTCAAAAATCACTTGGTTATTGCGGTGTATCCGCACTTTGCAGTTACGGATCACCTTGCCAGATTGAATATAACAACCAGCGACCGCACCTCGACCCACAGGGAAGACAGCGCGGACTTCCGCTTGACCAAGGGGTTCTTCCACCAATTCTGGTTCCAGCAAACCTTCCATCGCCCCTTGGATATCCTCCAAGAGTTTATAAATGATGTTGTACTCGCGGACATCAATACCTGCTTGGTCGGCGGCTTGGCGTGCGCCACTAGCCAGAGTAGTATTGAAACCAATAATTACAGCGTTACTAGCTGCGGCTAAGTCAACGTCTGTTTGGGTAACTTCCCCAGGTGCAGCTAACAGGATACGAATTTGCACCTGATTTTGCGGCAGTTGTTGTAAAGAACCGATAATCGCTTCTAGAGAACCTTGAACGTCTGCTTTCAAAATCAAATTCAGTTCTTTGAGTTCTCCTTCTTGAGCTTGCGCCGAGAGGGTGGTTAGAGTCACGCCTCGCATCAAGCGAGATTGTCTTTGTTGTTCGGCGCGTGCTTCGGCAATTAGTCTAGCTTTCTTCTCATCTTGGTAGACTTCAAACTCATCACCTGCTGCCGGAACATCACCCAAACCTAACACTTCTACGGCGAAGGAAGGTGTAGCAGCTTCGACCCGCTGACCGCGATCGTCAATCATCGCCCGGACTTTACCAAAAGCCGACCCAGCGACTAAAATATCGCCGACGTGCAGACTGCCATTTTGGACTAATAGAGTAGCCACTGGCCCTCTAGATTTATCCAAATTAGCTTCAATCACAGTTCCTTTCGCTGACCGATTCGGGTTAGCTAAGAGATTTTCGTCTACTTCAGCCACCAGTAAAATCATTTCCAGAAGCGTATCTAAATTTTCTTTCTGGATAGCGCTCACTGGCACCATGATTGTTTCGCCGCCCCATTCTTCTGGTACTAGACTAAATTCGGTTAATTCTTGTTTAACGCGATCGGGCTGAGCTTCTGGTTTATCAATCTTGTTAATTGCCACTACGATCGGCACTTCCGCAGCTTTAGCGTGACTAATTGCTTCCACTGTCTGTGGTTGTACCCCATCATCAGCCGCCACCACTAACACCGCAATATCTGTCACTCTAGCGCCCCTTGCCCGCATTGCAGTAAAGGCTTCGTGACCCGGAGTATCCAAAAATACCACCTGTTGCGTTTTGCCGTTGTGCTGAACGTCTACGTGGTAAGCACCAATATGCTGAGTAATTCCACCTGCTTCTCCCTGAGCCACTTTGCTAGCTCGGATTGCATCCAACAAACTGGTTTTACCGTGGTCTACGTGACCCATAATCGTCACTACTGGAGGACGACGCTCCAAGTATTCTAGGTCTTCAGCATCAATCATTTCGCTACCTTTAGTAGCTTCCGATCGCTTAGCCGCAGTTTCTACTTCCACACCCAGTTCGTTTGCCACCATAGTGATAGTAGCCATATCTAGGTTCTGGGTTACGCTAACGGGAATTCCCTTTATAAATAACCGTTTGATAATTTCCGTTTCAGCTATCGATAAAGCAGCGGCTAGTTCCTGTACGGTCATATTGCCCGTTAATACTAGCTTTTCTGGGCGTTCTGGGGCTACTTCTTCACGATTGCGTCTGTTGTTCGCTGCCCTGCTAGCACTGCCGACATCTCGTGAAGGTTTAGTTCTAGCTGTTGGTATAGCGATAGCTACAGGTTGGGCTGGTTTAGTTGCTTTTGGCTTAGGTGGACGAGCTACAGACAAACTAACTTGAATTGCTGGAGCTAAAGCATCGAGTTCTGGATCGTCAAAATCAATTTCATCTTCATCAAGAATTTGCTTGCTGCGTTTACCCTTACTAGCCAGCTTTGCAGCCTTTTGTGGTTGCTCTTCTTCCTCTTCTTCCCATTTCTTTTTCTTGGGCGCTGTCCTTGGCGCGATCGCCGTCGGTCGCTTCAGTTCTTTATCTACCTTACTGCGTGGTTTGCCACCCTCTAACTCTTCATCTATGATTACTGGTTCTGCATCTTCTTCAGCGACAGTTCTACCAGGAGACTTCAAGGCTGCTGGTGCGCTTGGTCTGACTGGTGGTTTAGGGCGTTGCAGTTCTGGTACTGCTGGTACTGGTGCGACAACTGCGGCTGGTCGATTAGGTTTCTCACCTGTAGGGGCGGCTCTTTCCGGTCTTTCTTGCCGCTCTTGCCGCTCCTGCCGATCCTTTGGTTGTCCTACTGGTTTGAGTTTTTTCCGGGGTTGCTCGCTCTTGGGTTGGTCTGCCTGTGTCCGATCGTCTGTCTGTGCTGGTTGCGGTTGCTGCGGTTGAGGTCGTGGGGTTGGCAGCGGTACGTTAGCACTACTGGGCGCACTTGGTCTTGAGGGTGGTTCAACCAGCTTGGGTTTTGGTGCTACCGGAGGAGTAACGGGTGGATTGTGTAATTTTGGTTTACTATCCGGTTTATTATCCGATGTTTCGCTCTCTCGATCGTCTTGTTTAGCGATCGGCTCCGGTTGGGGATTAGGACGCACTGGTTTATTTGGCGTTGTCGGCTTTACGGATAACTGCGTTGGCTGATTGTTTACTGGCGCTTTCGGGGGAATCGCAACTGTTGCCCCCTGTGGCTTACCTGGGTTGTTGTTGGAGGTCTCCTGATGCTGGCGAATTCCTAAAATCTGTTGTTTTTTCGGAGCATTGGGTTTAGTTCCCGACCCGGGCGCATTAGCGCTACCTTGTGAGTTATGGTTATTTCTAGAACCTGATGTTGAGACGCGATTCATTACCTCTTTAGTTGGTGAAGAATGCTGAGCGGTGTATTTTTCCGCAGCTAAGGAGCGAATGCGTTCTGCATCCGCGTCTGGAATGGTGCTGCTATGGCTTTTTACCGGAATTCGCAGCTGGTCGCAAATAGCAAGGATATCCTTATTTTCCAAATTCAATTCCCGTGATAACTCGTAAATTCTGACTTTGCCGTTGTTCATCCACGCTTTCCCCTTGAATCCTACCAGTGGTCAATCTCTGGGAGCCACTGTTTTCGATAGTTGTTTACATCATTGGAACGCTGCCTCCTTTGGCGGTGTTCAAATAGTGTTGGTGTTGCCAGGAAAAATTCCTTGGCTTTTTACTTGACTTTGACTTCTGAAATCAGATAGTAAATCAGAGCCAACTTCTAAAGTAGTGGTTTTTGTTCGCGTCAGTCAAATAGTCGGATTGCTCCAAGGCGATTTGCCAACGCTTCACACCTACTCTTCTAATGTTGCACCAAATTTTTCTTAACTGCGATCGTTATTGTTGATTATTTAACTCCATTTGTGAATTAATTATCACCCTTACTATTCTGGCATCCAATAGCATGGCATGAAGCAACTGATTTTCTCAGCATTCTGCTCCCAGAAACTTTTGATTTAAGGAAAGAGTTTAAGGAGTTATGAGTTAAGGAATTTTCCCTTGTCCCCTTGTTTGGTTATCCTCTTGTCCTCCCTGCTCCTCTGCCTCTGTGACCCTGCTAGAATTCTCTGGTACAGGTTGATGGGATAAACGTTGCCATAAGGCTTGATATAGCTCTGGGGGTACGGTTGCTTTCAATGTCTTGCCCAAGCGATTTTTTTTCTGTGCTATTTCCAGACAACTGGCTTGTTGACAAAGATAGGCCGATCGCCCCATGCCCTCATCTAATTGTACCTGTCGGGATGGATAGACTCTCACAATCCGCCAAAAATTTGACTTTAAATCTACCTTCCGACAACTGATACAACGTCTATAGTTAGGTTTCACACTTATTCTTCATCTTCTGGCACAGATGTAACTTCATCGTAATCTGTTTCGTCTTTATCATCATCCAAGCTGTAGAGTCTGATACTATCTTCTGTCTGGGCATCAACACTAGCTGCTTGTCCTTTGGCTATTGCCTCGGCAATTTTTTCGTCTTCAGCCGCTGCATCGTACTTAGCAACATCTTTAATATCGATTTTCCAACCAGTTAACCGGGCTGCTAGACGAACGTTCTGCCCTTCTTTGCCAATAGCTAAACTTAGTTGATCTTCACTCACCAGAATGTGAGCTTGCCGACCTTCTGGGTTAACTAACCGCACTTCTTCCACTCTTGCTGGACTCAGAGAATTTTGAATGTAGGTAGCCGGGTCGGGCGACCAGCGAATTACATCGATTTTCTCTCCCCGCAATTCATTGACTACCACTTGAATCCGCGAACCTCTAGCGCCAATACAAGCACCTACTGGGTCTACATCTCTTTCTAACGTATCTACGGCTATTTTAGTCCGAGGGCCAAGGGAACGTGAGGGCGGGTTAGCCTCCCTTGCTACGGCAACTATCCGTACCACTTCGTCTTCAATTTCTGGGACTTCGTTGGCAAATAGGTAAACCACCAATCCCGCAGATGCTCTGGATACTAGTAATTGTGGGCCTCTTTGCGGGCCTTCCCGAACTTTTTTCAGGAATACTTTAAAGGTGGCGTTGGCGCGATAGTTGTCGTTGGGAAGTTGTTCTCTTTTAGGTAGTTCAGCTTCGACTTCTGGTTGACCAAAATTACTGCTGACAGCCAGGATTACTGATTGCCGTTCAAACCGCAACACTCTGGCTTGTAAGACTGTTCCTTCTAAGTCTTGGAACTCTTCTTGAATTAACTGGCGTTGCTTATCTCGCAGTTTTTGGGAAAAGACTTGTTTGGTTTGCATCGCTGCCATCCGCCCAAATTCGCCTTGATCTGGTGTGATATCTAATACCACTGTATCGCTGAGTTGGGCTTCTTCGACGACTTCTTTAACTTCATCGAGGGCGATTTCGTGGTCGGGGTTGGTGACTTTTTCGACGATGCTTTTAGTGGCGAGGACGCGAAAGCCTTCTTCTTCTACGTCTAGTTCCACTTCTAAGTTGTCGAAGTAGTTGTCGTCAAACTGCCGTCGATCCATGTTTTGCGTGCGTCGAAAACGTTCGTATCCTTTAAGAAGTGCTTCGCGCAGTGCATCTTTAACGGAGTGTTTGGGTAAGTTACGTTCTTGACTAATGCTATCTATTAAGTTTTTTAGTCCTGGTAATTTAACGATTGTCACAAGTAAAGTGCCTCCTATTTTGTTTTTTGCTCGGTGATAGTCTGGTGGATAAATTTTAGATTGGCGATCGTTACTACGTACAGGCTGCACGTCTGCTTGCGATCGATTCCTTAACTCTGATTTGCCGCTGTCCGAATAAGTTGAGAAATCGAAAATCTGCAATCTAAAGCAAAAATTGCTACTCTTTTTCTTCCAGTTGCACCCTAGTAATTAAGGTACGGGGAATTGCGATCTTCCGTCCTTTTTGGTTCAAGTAAACTGATGTTTCATCTCTTTCAATCAGTTTCCCTCGCCACTCACTTTTGCCCTCATAAGGTTCAGATGTATTGACGAGTACTGTAAATCCTTTAAAAGAAATAAACTCTCTATCGCTGGATAGATGCCGAGAAATTCCCGGACTAGAGATTTCCAGTACATAAGCATCTGGTATTACGTCTGAAGCATCTAAGCTGGTTTCTAAAGCCCGACTCATCCGTTCGCAGTCATCTAAACTAGTGTCCTGCACGGGATTCCGAATGTCCACTCGCAATACGGGAGGGCTTTGATTGGTATGAAATACTACGCCCACAACTTCTAAGCGTAAGGCTTCGGCAATGGGGTTAGCTATTTCGATAATTTGTGGTACTAAGGGATGAGTCATCCGTCAACTCCAATAAAAAAAGTGGGATAAATACCCACTTCCCATGAAAGAATTTTTCCTTCTACAAAATCCCAAGTTGATTTCCGGGGATCAGGGGAACCGATTACTTAAGACTTTCCTGCTCTCTAGATTGAGAGAAGTTCCAGTATTACCAAGCTATCTCTGCGTTCTAAAGTTGTTTTCAGAAGGTTTCTTGGTTTTACTTGTACCGCTTCACAGTCTTGATTGTATTCTAACTTACGGATTACTTAAAGTCTTGTTTAATTTAGTTTAAGCTGGCTCTTGTTTTCTAATTCATTGGGTTTACATTCGTTGGTAAGGAATAATTTCTACAGCTTTCGGTTCAGCTTTTTGGCGTAGATGTCTAGTTTGCTCAATAATTTGTTCTATATCTCCGTGAGATAGGCGTTGGACGTAGTTAATTTTGATTTCTTCGAGCATATCTATCAGTAAGCTCTGAATTCTTTCTATGGTATGTTGATTTTTGACTTCTTGGGCGATCGCTTCCCCTAAATGATTTACCAAATTTCCTGATAGTTTAGCACCGATGGGATCTTCGATCGCAGATGTCAAACCTTGATAGATAGCTTGAAAAATTTCTGTCACCAATTTTTCTGTTAATTGTTTTGGTATATCGGCTAATCCGGGAATAGCTTTAAAACTGCGGTAAGCGGGTAAATTTTGCAGCACGTTTTCTATATTATGCTGAAGCAGTAATTCAATATCTGGCTGTACTTTCGGCAAAATTCGGTAAATTGCTAATTTGGTAACTATGTTACCAATCTCCGCTATTTCATCAATATTATTGAGGTCGATATAAGGTCGATTTTGGGCGTGAGATAAAAAATCTCTTAAATCTCCTTGGCGAATGGAATCTTGGATTTGATCGATTACTCCTATTACTACTACTTCGATAATTTCTTCAGCGAAGTTAGCAATAAAAATTTGGTTTAATTGCCTTTGTAATCTATCCAAACGTCTGATTTGACATTCTTTGAGTCTCATATATACTGAAATAACTCTTAACCAACGCCAAAACGGTAAGAGTAAGAAAATGTCATACCAGCGCCATAAAATTGCTTCTTGCCAACTCACACCTTTATGAGTACGACTAATATAAACTACTCTCCCAATTAATTCAATACTAAAAATTAAGAAAAATATCCAGTCTATGCGTTCAAAGAAAAAATCAACTGGTTGACCGTTTTCGCCTACTGGACGGAAATAGTTAGTTTCTATTAAAGGTTGAATTTCTCTTTGGAAATAAGCTAATTCCGTTTCCCAACCTCTTTGAGACAAAAAGTTATAACTCCAAAATTCTCGAAAAGATGCTTTAGCAGAATCATTAGCGAGATGCCGTCGCATTCGATTTTTAATCTTTTCTAATGTACCAGTTTTGTTAGCAACTGCAAAAGGATTGGTGTCGATCATTTCTACACTTTGCGATCGCAATTCTGCTAACAATTTTTCTACTTGTGGTGATTGCAATCCCGTTTCTGATATCTGTTGTTTTAGTTGATTTACTGTTTTTAGATAACTTACTGTGTCTCTATATGGTTCAATACCTTTAATTGGATCGTACCATTTGGTAATCGGAGGTAAAGGAACGTTAATTATTACATTACCTACTTTGATATCACCCTGTAGCCAGAAGTTGCGCCAAGGTACGTATGTAAGATCGAATATAACCAAGGTTAAGTTTACTAGAGCGATCGTAGCCATCACTCTTTCAAACACTAATTTTCCACTTACTCGTTTCTTTTTAATCGTTAATTTTTGTAATTGTGTCATCACTAATACTCCAGAGAAAAAGGAAAGGGAAAAGGGTTAAACTTTATTGTTCCAAATTTAGAAAAATATAATTTCTATCTATGAGCTTATCTATAAAATGTTACTTTAGCTACCTAAGATTAAATTTCTGTCCAAGATGAGTAAATACTATTGAATTTATGAAGTTATTTTATGAAGGGTTACTAAGAATTACAGGTTAGTTCCACAAAATTAATATCTCTCCATTGCCACAAAGTCTAGTGAGTGGGAAAATAAATTAACTAGCTGCGAAGCTAACATCTATCATTAGTAATAATTAGAAAGGTGATTCCCTTTGACTATATTCCACAAAAATAAGTTTAACGCTCTGCTTGATGAGATTAGTCCGCCGAGAGCAAATGTCAATGAAACGACAGAACATTACTTAAATCACCCTACTTTTGGCTTGCTTTATGGGGTGTGTTCGTTGCAAAATAATCAGGAATTGTTCGCTACTATTTATGCAATGCGATTGTTTTTTGTCATCACTACTAATGGTGTTGATATTCAAGTGGAGCCTGTTGGACGTGCTGATGCAAGGATACTGGTAGAAAATTATTTACGTTACTTGCGCGGTCTTGGCAAATCACAGGAGTTTGAGAAAGTTCTCGGTAAGTACCAGCAAATTTTTCAGGTAAAAACTATAACTTCGTAAGTTGTAATATCTGATTTTTTATGAGACCGATCGCAAGAAGAAGCTAAATCTAGATATTGCCTAAAACTACTGAATAAAAAATTAGATACACAACCCTAACTTATCTACAATTCGCTACATTTAAGCCGAGAATCCCCTTTTTTCTAAAAAGGGGAGTGTGTTAATCTTCACAATTAACAGCGGGCGACACCTTCTAAGCGTGCTGCTTGTTGGACTGCACTAGCAACTGCGGTGGCAACTCGTTTGTCAAACACGGAAGGGATAACTTGTTCGGCGCTGAGTTCGTTGGGATTGACTAGGGAAGCAATGGCATAAGCTGCTTCTAAATACATAGTCGTGGTGATGGTGGTGGCGCGACAGTCTAGGGTTCCGCGAAATACGCCAGGAAAGGCTAGAACGTTGTTAATTTGGTTGGGGTAGTCGCTGCGACCTGTGGCGATAACGGCGACATCGGAGGCGATATATTCTGGTTGGATTTCGGGAATGGGGTTTGCCATTGCAAAAACTATGGGGTCTTTTGCCATTGATTTGACCATTTCCGGGGTGAGAACGCCAGGGACGCTAACGCCAAGGAATATGTCTGCGCCTTGGAGGGCTCCGGCGAGGGAACCTTGAGCTTTGACGGCAAATTCACGTTTTTCTTCGTTGAGGTCGGTGCGACTGTGGGAGAGGATGCCTTTGGAGTCACACATCCAGATGGTTTCTGCGCCTGCTTTTTTGAGTAAGCGGGCGATGGCGATACCTGCTGCACCTGCACCGTTAATGACGATGCGTACTTCGGATAGGGTTTTTTTGACTAGTTTTAGGGCGTTGGTTAATGCTGCTAAACTGACGATCGCAGTTCCATGCTGGTCATCGTGAAACACTGGAATATCTAATTCTTGTCGCAGTCGTCGTTCAATTTCAAAACAACGGGGTGCGGCTATGTCTTCTAGGTTAATGCCACCGAAGACTGGGGCAATATTTTTCACAGTTTTTACAATTTCGTCGGGGTCTTGGGTGGCAAGGCAAATGGGAAAGGCATCAATGCCAGCAAATTCTTTGAATAGCATCGCTTTGCCTTCCATGACTGGTAATGCACCAGCAGGGCCTAAGTTGCCTAATCCTAAAACGGCGCTACCATCGGTAACGATCGCCACTGTATTCTGTTTGATGGTAAAACTGTAAACTTTTTCTGGGTCTTCGGCGATCGCAGTGCAAATTCTACCCACACCAGGAGTATAAGCCATTGCTAAATCAGATTGGCTTTTGAGGGAAATTTTGCTGTTAACGCTGAGTTTTCCGCCGCGATGTAAGTTGAAAGTGCGATCGTAGACTTCGATAATTTTGATATCGGGGACTGCTTTTACTGCTTGGATAATTTCCTCATCTTGTTCCAAGCTGGCAGCATCAACGGTAATTTCCCGAATCGAAACGTAACGTGATTGCTCGATTAAATCAATTTGTCCTAGATTACCACCAACAGAAGCGATCGCCTGAGTCACGCTGGCTAACATTCCGGCGCGATTAGGCAGTTCAATGCGAATAGCCAAACTATAACTAGGGTTTGGTGTAAGTTGTACCATCTTTTCTTCTTGCCTCAGTTCCATGTTGCTTACTGGTAGTTTGCCCAGAATCTAATATTTTCTGTTACAACGTCACTCAGATTAGAGGAAGAAAAGCGGTTTTATTGTACTAACTCACACCAATTTAATAGTTAGGGCAAGGGGACAAGGGGACTGGGAGAGTTTTGAGTTTTGAGTTTTAAGTTTTTAGTTGGAGGAGTTTCAAGTTAGATACTTTTCTTGCACCCCTGCACCCCTGCACCTGGAGCCTTTCTTCTAGCCTACGGCGTAAGCGGAATTGATTGCCCAAATTATTAAGCCAGCAATTGTACCTAGAACTAGGATTGCTGAAATGGTAACAGCTTTGGGGGTGTCGGCTCCGTCGAATTTCATGATGCCACGATTTAAGTCTGTCATAGCGCTATATATTCCTCCGGTAGAGTGCTGCAAAGTTTTACAAAATAAAGATTTTAAATATTAAATTAACTAGCTGTTGCTATGTTCGTCTATTACCTTATGGTACAAAAACTCAAAAATTAAGCATATCTTTAGAAAGTTTTTTCGCTTTTTAGTCTGAAGATTACAGATGAGTATAAATTCGGGGAGAGAAGAGTTGTGAATATATTGCTGATAGTTTTGGCAACGGTTTTTGTGGTGTTGTTATTTTTAGAGATGGGATTACGATCGCGCTTTGGCTTTGGTAATCCCTTAATTTATGTTACAGATGCAGAGATTGGTTATTTACTAGCACCAAATCAGCAAACGCGAAGGTTTGGCAATCGCATAGAGATTAATGAATATTCGATGCGAGGTGGGATAATTTCGCCCACTCGTGCGGAGTCAACTTTGCGGGTGTTGTTGTTGGGAGATTCGATCGCTAATGGTGGTTGGTGGACCGATCAAGCTGATATTTTATCGGTAATGATGGCAAGTAGTTTAAAAGCAACTTTTGCCCAAAATGGGTTTAGGGAAGTGGAAGTTTTAAATGCTTCGGCAAATTCTTGGGGGCCAAGAAATGAGTTAGCTTATTTAAAAAAGTTTGGTACTTTTGAGGCGCAAGTGTTGGTGTTGTTAATTAATACTGATGATTTGTTTGCTACTGCGCCTTCTAGTATACAGGTGGGACGCGATCGCAATTATCCAGCTAACAAACCTTTGTTGGCATTACAAGAAGTTGTGACTCGCTATCTTTTGCCAGCACCAAATATACCGGAATTACAAAAATTAAATCAGGAACCAGGCGATCGAGTTGGGTTTAATTTAGCAGCAATTGGGGAAATTCAGGCGATCGCAAAATTCAGCAATAGCAAATTTTTGCTGGCAATGACACCATTATTGCGAGAAGTTGGCGACCCTGGCCCCCGCGACTACGAGATTAAAGAACGCCAACGACTTCAAGAATTCACTGCCAACAAACAAATTTTATACTTGGATTTTTTGCCAGTGTTTAACTGTGCCGAGTCAAAAGAAAGTTTATATAGGGATCATATTCACCTCAGTTATCAGGGTAATTTCCAAGTTAGCCAAGCAATTACTCAGTTAATTATGAGTTTTGATTTCTAAGTTTTGAGTTAATAACTTAACAACTGAAAACTCAAAATTTATAACTGAAAACTCATAATTCATAACTCAAAACTCGCGAAGCGAAAAACTTGGCTGAATTTAAACCTGTAAAGGTGATTGATTAACGTGCTCTATCTCTGTCTGATGCCAAACTTGACCATCTAGCGCCATTTGTTCGATCGAGCTTGCTAAACGCAGCGCTTTCAGAGCTTGTTCGCCGCCTACAGAAGGTTGATTGCCACCACGCACGCAATTGACAAAATGCTCCAATTCTGCATGAAGTGGTTCAATATTACTGGTGTAAACTTTCTCAATTAGACCATCTTGCCGATAGAGTACTTGACCGTAATCAGTCATGTAATTGGCGGTAGTTTGGCGATGAATCAGAATTTCGTTATTGAGAAAGTCAGCTTCAGTTAGAGAATTTTTACAATGGGCGGCAATCCGGCGGATTTTCCGGTGAGTGACTTTGCTAGCAGTCAGATTCGCCACGATTCCGTTGCTAAAACCCAAAGTAGCGGTCACATAATCCAAATAGCCAGAATTGGAGGCGCGACTACCACTAGCAGTTAATTTCACCACTGGCGCGGCTGCTAATTCCAACAACAGGTCTATGTCATGGATCATTAAATCCAAAACTACAGAGACATCGTTAGCTCGATCGGAGTAAGGGCTCATGCGATGTGCCTCTAGCGCCAGCAATTCTTCGGTTTTCAGCACTTTGCTGAGTTCTTGGAATGCTGGATTAAAGCGTTCGATGTGTCCGACTTGGAGAATGCGCCCGGATTCAGCGGCAGCATTAACAAGAGTTTCAGCCTCGCTGATGCTGGCTGCGATCGGTTTTTCAATCAAAACGTGAATCCCTGATTGCAGACAGGTCATTCCTACTGCATGATGCAAGCGAGTTGGTACAGCAATGCAAACCGCCTCTACATGAGGCAGCAGGTCACGATAATCTTCAAAGAAGCGCACCCGATACTTACTAGCAGTATCTAAACCGCGTTCTACGTTAATATCTGCGACACCGACTAGTTCTACATCTTTGAGTAGGCTTAAAACACGGGTATGATGTTGCCCCATGTTACCTACACCGATGACCCCAATTCGCAACGGTTCTATATTTCGTTGCATATAAGCATTTGAAAATCTTACGGAGATGCTTTCTTGCACTCTGGTATGCTCCTACACCACGTTTGGTCTTTTTACTTATAGCCGTCAAAAACCATCCAGATGGTAACATAGTGGCTCCATTGATTAAGAATTTATAAGCAGACTCAAAGTTCCTACAGAGGTTATCTTGACCAAAAATGCTTTTTATGCTTTTTGGCGAAAACCATTGAGTATTAAAGCTAGAAGAAGTATTAGAGGAAAAAAGCGATGAAAGCAGTGATTTTGTTATCTGGGGGTTTAGATTCGTCAACTGTACTGTACCAAGCTCGACAAGATGGGTTAGATTGTTACGCACTTTCGTTTGATTATCAGCAGCGCCACCGTCGAGAATTGTCAGCAGCGCGAGATATTGCGCGTTTTGCTGGGGTGCGGGAACACCAGATTGTGAGTTTTGATTTACGCTTGTGGGGGGGTTCGGCGCTGACGGATAATCAAATTGATTTGCCCAGCGAGCGATCGCTCTCCGAGATGGGAGCAAGTATTCCAATTACTTATGTTCCAGCGAGAAATACGATTTTTTTAAGTTTTGCGTTGGGATATGCAGAAGCGATCGACGCATCACGGGTTTACATTGGGGTCAATGCCTTGGATTATTCTGGTTATCCAGATTGTCGTCCTGATTATATCCAAGCGATGCAGGAAGTTTTTCGTTTGGGAACTAAGCAAGGTCTTCAGGGTGAACCAATTAAAATTGTTGCGCCTTTAATTGATTTAAGAAAGACAGAAATTATTCAATTAGGTAATAGTTTAGGTGTGCCTTGGGAAAAAACTTGGTCTTGTTATGCTGGTGGGGAAAAAGCTTGCGGTGTTTGTGATTCTTGTCGCTTACGTTTGGCGGCTTTTGAGGAATTGGGTTTAAAAGATCCTGTGGATTATGCTGAATAATAAAGTATTTAGGTATTAGTAGAAATTTTACTTAAGTGGAAGTAAAGTATTGCCAATTTTAAGTCAAACTACTTAAATAATCATAATTTCCAAAAAATCCAAGTTTTTTCAGGAGTAATACTGATATTTTTCGATGTCATTTCGGCAGTTTCACTATTTTTAAATTCAATTAAAATTTAGTAGTAAATTTTCAAAATTTCCGCAATTGCACAGAAGCTAATTTAATAGTTATTCTTTAAACTTTATAGATAAATAAGTCAAAAAACAAAGGAATAAGAGACTATTAACTATGAAGATTAATCATTTGTTTGCTTCTACTGCGACAGCTTTAATGGCAACAGTTAGTGTAGGTTTTGTCGCTGAAGCTGGTACTATTCGGCACGATCGATCGGACTCACTCTACAGAAATTTAGCCGCTGGTTTCCCCAGCGTTGGCTACCTTAGCGCTCGCAACTCTGCTGGCGGATGGGGGTGTTCGGGAACATTAATTGCTCGGAACTATGTTCTCACTGCGGCTCACTGCGTTGAAAACTCAAATGTCTTCATGAATCAAGGGACTTTTTTGCTTGGTAATCAAAGATACAGCGTTAATGGAGTTGCCGCAAATAGCAATTGGTTTAGTAGTGGAGGTAATTTAGGATTAGGCGTTGACTTAGCCATATTAAGTTTGAGCAGCAGCGTGTGGAACGTCAATCCAGCAATGCTTTACACTAGCCGTGATGAAGACCTCAAAGTTGGTACTTACGTAGGTTTCGGCGCAACCGGAACAGGCGACACTGGATATATTCGCTCCGATAGTGTGAAACGGGCAGGTCAAAACATAATGGGAGTAGGAACTCGTTTGGGTTGGAGCGATCGCTTACTTGTTTCCGACTTTGACGATCCCCGCTTGGCTCGATCGTCCGATCCTCTTAGTCAACCCCTTAACTTAGAATATCAATTGGGTCCCGGAGATAGCGGCGGTGGAATGTTCATCGATGGTCGAGTTGCTGGGGTTCATTCCTTTATCAGTTCTACCGATGGCGCTACGAATGCAGACTACGGCGATACTTCAGCTTCGGTTCGCGTGTCATCCTCAGCTAATTGGATTCGCAGTGCAGCTAATTACCTTGCTCAGTTGCTAGGACGTTCTAATCCAACAATTGCTAGTAGTTCTGGTACAACTTCATCGGGTGCAGGTTGGAATCAGCAAGCAGACTCTCCGTTACTTGATGATGATAACTGGTTCGACGATAGCATCTCTGTAGAAAGCTTCATTCTTGATGAGTTAGAACTCGCTGATTTTGGCTCAGGACTTGTTTTTGACGGTGAAAATTTGCGCGAACCTCAAAGCGTTCCAGAACCAGGAATGGTTGTTGGACTATTAGCCTTAGTTGGTTTGGGTTGGCGTTCTCGCAAGCAAAGTAAAGCAGCTTAGACAGTCAATCAGAATTAGGTTGGGTGGAAAAAACCCAACCTACCAAATTTACCCCAGTCCTCAGTTCTTCAAGTAAATTATTATTAGTAAGTAGCCGTTAACTAAAGATTTAAGATGGAGATAAGTTCTACTTCTGACCTTTATGAAAGAGATTTTTATGCTTGGACTCAACAACAAGTTAATTTGCTCAAAACGCAGCAGTGGAATAGGGTAGACACATTTAATTTAATTGAGGAAATTGAAAGTTTGGGTAGGAAAGAGTGCCAAGAATTAAGAAATAGATTAGGCGTATTATTGGGGCATTTACTCAAGTGGCAATTTCAACCAGAAAAGCGGAGCAATAGTTGGTTAGGTACTATTCGCGAACAACGGATTCAAATTAAATTACTTTTGCAGGATAGCCCCAGTTTAAAACCATATTTAAGCCAGTGTTTTCTAGATGCTTACGAACTCGGTTTAGCTTTAGCAATTAAAGAAACTCAGTTAGATGAACAGTCTTTTCCCGAAGTTTGTCTTTATACTCCAGAACAAGCGATGAATGCTGAATTTTTTCCTGATTAGCTGTTAATTTAATCTGAAATCAAGTCAGAGTCAGAACTAGTGTTGCTTGTTGTTGAATCTTTGGTTTTACTTACAGTATTTATTTCGCTGCTATCTTCCATCAAATTTGAAGTTGAGTCGAGGCGACGAATGCGAATTTGATGTAATCTTGGCCCTTCAGCAGATATTACGGTAAATTCCAATTTTTTATAGATTAAACTTTCTCCAACTTGGGGAATTTTTTGGGCTTCGTAAAGTAAAAAACCTGCTAAGGTTTGGTATTCATTTGTTAATGGTAAATTCAAATCTAACAGGTCGTTAAGTTCTTCTAAATTAATTTGTGCTTGGACTAAGAAAGTTTGTTCATCTAAACTTTGGATGAGTAATTCTTCGGGGTTTTCTGGTTCGTTAGTGTCACCGATTATTTCGGCAATTAGATCGTTAATTGTGACTAATCCGGCAGTTCCGCCAAATTCATCAACTACCATTACCATTGGCAGGTGCGATCGCTGCATCATCGGCAACAATTGACTTAATGGCGTGTATTCGGGAACGAATCTTACTGGATGAATCCAAGGTTGAATGGGAGTCTCTAAATTAAGATTTCCTTGGGCTAAAGGTTCAGCTAATTCAATAAAGTCAATAATTCCCCGAATATCATCTAAAGATTCTCCCATGACTGGGTAACGGGAGTGACCGCTGGCAGCGATTTCATAAAGTAAGGTTTGGAAGGTAGCGTTACTGGGAATAGCGGCAATACTAATTCGCGGAATCATTACTTCTTCTGCGGTAATATCGCCAAATTCAAAGACGTTTCTTAACAGTTCTCTTTGTTCGGCTTCTAATCCTGTTGATTCTGTAGAAGTAGTGATAATTTGTTGTAATTCTTCTGGGGTAACTGGGGTGCGCCAACCTTGTCCAGTGTAACGAATTCCGACAATTCTTAATAAAAAGCGAGTGGATTGATTTAAAATCCAAATGAAGGGGTTAAAAAAGCGGGCGATCGCTAAACTTGGCCGCCCTAAAAATCTAGCTAATTGTTCAGAATAAAGTAAGGCAACTGATTTTGGACACAACTCGCCTAACACTATTTGTAAATAAGCAATCAGGAAAAAAGCTAAGGGAATGGCTAAAGTATGAGCCATCATTTGATTGAGCGATCGGGGTAATGGTAAGCGAGTCAAAAAACTAGCGACTAAAATCGCCATTGTATTTTCGCCAATCCAACCCAAAGCTAAACTAGAAAGGGTAATTCCCAGTTGAGTAGTTGACAGTAACCGATCGATACTGCGTTGCAAATCTTGTACAGTTTTTGCCGGAATATCGCCTGAGTTAACTAATTGGTTGATGCGCGATCGACGCACCGAAACCATAGAAAACTCAGCAGTAACAAAAAAAGCATTGATTGCAATTAGTAACAACACTGACAAAATCCGAAATCCCACATCCGACCAAGTAAGAGCTATGGGAACTTGATTACTCAATCCCTGATAGGTCACTAACAAAACCACAGCAGTGGCAAACATTATAAGGAAAAAGTACTATTACTAAGAAAAAGATTTTTTAATTAATTACTAGGTTTGGCAATGGGAATACCAGCAGCTTGCAGACGAACTTTTTGCTCGGGATAATCCGTTAACGTCAAAGAAAGTTGCTCGGCATTTTCCAGCACCGAATTTGGAATATTTACTGTCCCAGCGAACGCCTGACTATTAGCAGGTATTTCTCCTGGCAAACCTTCTACATTAGCACTTAAAGGTCTTCCCCAGTTATCAGTAACATCTAAAAAACTGTAAACAAACTTTACTGGTTGAGAGCTTTCATTCTTCAAGCTAACATCTAACAGTAAAAACCCCTCTTTCTTGTGTATTGAGCGAATTTCCAAGACTACACCTTTATCTTTGGTGGTAATGGGAAAACCGGGCTGAGTTGGCGGTTTCTGAGCAGCTTCAGCTTTGGCAACCAAATTCTCATTAATATTACTGTCTGCTTCTTTCTTTTCCGGTTTAGCTTGCTTGTCTTTCTCCTGTAACCGAACTTTCACAGTCTTAATGATATCGGCTTCTTTAAGAAAAATCAGGGGTTTCGAGGCCAACTGGGAATCCTTTTGGTTCTTTTTGGCTGTTGGGCGAGCATCTGGTTGGCTGACACCTTTGAGAGCTTCCCTACCTAAAGCGAATCCCCAAATTCCACTCAAAAAGCCCCCGGCAAGCATCAGTGCTAACAAAGTAATTGTCAGGACTGCTGTTGGGTTCAATCTTCTCATAGAGGTTATATTTTTCGCCATTTTGCTTCCACTAACGCTCAATTATACTCAGCCAGCTCTAAAGCTTGTCGAATTTACCCGATCGATTATACAATTAAAGAGCTTATAGCTGGGATAAACTTGAAGTGGTATTATATTATTCTGTTTGCAGTTAGTACCGCTTGTCAGTAAAATTCCGGCAGTTGGCCGAGCGGATTAGGCAGCGAACTCATAATTCGCCTCAGGCAGGTTCGACTCCTGCACTGCCGATTTCACAGGAAAAAATTAGTCCTATCTGTGTTGACAATTAGGACTAAAACCTTACTAGAAAATCGGTTTAAAAATTTTACTGAAGGGGTAATTCTTCGATGTAAAGTTCAACTCCGGGAACTTGGTTTGGGTTAACAATGAAAGTATTGCCAAGTTGCAATAAAGAGGTGTTGTAAGGGTTGGGTAAATTTCTAGTACGCAATATAGGGCCACTAGTATTTTGCAATCTCAAGGCTTCTACGTAAAGGTTGTGAACTGCGCGTGCGTCTTTGGCAATTTCAACATCTGGGTAGTTGCCTTGAAGCAAGTTGGAACCGAAGCCAAAAATGAAGTAAAGTTGTCTGGGGAAGACTTGATTTTGATAAACTGGTTTATCGTGGCTGTAAAAAGCACGGTTCATTGCTTCATCCAGAGTGTATCCTGTTAAGGGAAAAGGAGCGACACAATCTAAGCCATTGGTGCAGTATACTTCTGGTTGTGCTTTGGCAGTCGTGGTAAGTAAGCAGGTAGCAGTACTCAGCGTTAATGCTGCTATCAAATTGCTAAGGCGCATGACCATAATTTCACCCTCACTTTTTTCCAAATATTAACCTATCTTTCAGTCTAAGATCGTTGTTGACCGATTTAGTTTAATTACTGTAATGACTAGTGGAATTAAAGCTTCATCTGATTTAACGAGTTTACGGCAGGAACTCCTAGATTTATTTTGTCAGTTGGCTTATCAATCTGGGGATTTTGTGCTTTCTTCTGGGCAGAAGAGTTCTTATTATATTAATGGTAAACAGGTGACTTTGCATCCGCAAGGGGGTTTGGCGATCGGGCGTTTACTTCTAGCAATGTTACCGGAAGATACGCAAGCTGTGGCTGGATTAACTTTGGGTGCCGATCCGATCGTATCAGCTGTAAGCGTAATTTCTGCTTTGGAAAATCGCCCCATTCCCGCTTTAATTGTCAGAAAAGAAGCTAAAGGTCATGGAACAAAAGCTTATGTTGAAGGGCCAAATTTACCCGATGGTGCAAAAGTGGTAGTTTTGGAAGATGTGGTGACTACTGGACAGTCTGCAATGAAGGCGGTGGAAAGATTGCGCCTAGCTGGTTACACTGTGGAAGAAGTGATTTCTTTGGTGGATAGAAAGCAGGGTGGTGAAGAGTTTTATCAGTCTGTTGGGTTGAAGTTTTCGGCAGTTTTTGGGATTGAGGAAATTCAAAGTCGTGCTAAGGAATTAGAGGGTTAGTTATTGGTCAATGGTTGTTAGTATTAGATTTGTGGTGAGAGTTGGCGATCGTTTTTTTGAACGCAGATGAATGCAGATGAACGCAGATGAACGCAGATGTTCTTCTAGATTTTTGGTGGGGTGCTAATGACTAATGACCAATGACTGATGACTAAACTAGTTACAATGTTTTGATTGAGGTATACAACTGGTGCCTATTTACAAGAACGCAGTAACTAAACTTTATTTACTTCTGTATTTAAATAGCTATCAATCACAGCCATAATGTTAACACCTCTCAATTTTATATAACCATCCAAATATTCTGGGCCTTCGGTTAATGCAGGTGAATTTGGTGAATAAGTTGGAAGCCAAAATTCACTTTTTATAGAACATTTTTTAACAAGACTATTAGAGCTATCCAAATGGTTTTGAAGTAGATATTCGTAAACAAATTGCTTTCTTACATTCTTTACCTTAATTTTTTCTAAATTTTCAGAATCTTTGTAATAAGCGAAATTATCATATTTAATATCTATTATATGAAAGCATGAATTTTCGACAAATTGTCTAAATTCCTCCTCTCGAGACTCTGACAATAGAGAGCTTTTAAACACATTTGATAATTTGCTAAATTTTCTGCCTACATCTACATCTTTAGAAGAATTTTCTAATTGCTCAATAAATTTTTTAAAATCATTTTCCGAAGTTACTCCCTTTGCTAAAGCAACCCAGAATATATGGTTAAAGCTACGCATCATTTGTATTTCCTCAATCAACAATGGATAATTTAAAGGCCAATAAGAAGAAAACTTTTCGGGTAATCTAGTTATAGCAATGCTTATAGAATTTTCACTAGTTTTAAGTCTTTTTGGAAATACATCAAAAGTATGCCTATCTTTGGGCTGGTTTTCGTAAGCAATCTTTAACCAATTATTCTTTAATTTTTGGCAGCTAAACTTGGTATAATAAGCATAATCATCATTCCATGAATCGTCTTTTGTTATAATGTGGCTTTTCAGATCTTTTTCAATCAATTGTAAATTAAAGTTAGAGTAATTCAATGAAATGATAACTGCGTCAGGGTAAAGCCTACGATTTTCTTGTTTCACTTGCATTAGAAAAACATTTTCTAAATTAAGAATATTATCCTCCTTTTTGAAATAATTTTTATATTTAATAAACTTATTATCTACATATAAAATAAGATTAGAAATATGGGTATTACATAAGTAATTTAAGCACATCGATTCCCAAACGCTATGGAAGTTACTGATTCCCCAAATTAGTCCTTTCTTAGAATAATTTAAATCTCCAAATAAGAAAGCTTCGATAGCATCATAGAAATACCAATAATCAGGCTCTTTTATAGGAGTATAATTGTCAATAACTTCAAGTGCGTCTTTTAAATCATTCATTACTTGTTCATAGGTTAATTCATTAAATAAAGTTGATTCAGAACCAATATATTTTTGTCTAAATTGTTCAGCTAAAGCTCTTACTTCAGAACTTACCTCTTGTTCTAATTGGTGTTTAATTTCAACCAATATGTAACAATACATATTGATTATATCAGTTACTTCAAAACGTACCTCTTTCCGAGGCAAAACCATCGAATCCACATAAACAGCACCGTTTTCCAAAAAAATACCTTTATGTAAAAAGTGGTGGAGTTTGCTATAATCTAATTTTTCTGTCTTACCTAGTCGAGAAACAAGGGCTAAAATTTTTAATTCATCATAAGCATCGAGTATTTTTTCCAGTGCGTCAAGCTTAGAAAAATTAATTTCTTGCTTGTTTTCACCATCAATTTCTGCACCTTCTTCTTCTTGAATGATCCCGTCGCGATCGCTAGCTTTAATTTCTTGAAAAGAATGTCCCTTTTCCAATAATGTTTGCTTGAATATATCCAGCACTCTGTACAATTTAAAAAATAAATCTCGCTTGAAATTAAAAGTATCGATTGAGGGATCATCTTGAGAGAAACCTTTTGGAACATGAAAAATTAATTGGGAATTTTTGTTCTCTATTCCTACAAAAGAATACTTTTCATTTGTCCTGACTTGCAATTTCCCAAAATTTATCATTTTTATCCCTCAATTGTAGCTTGCAAGCGAAATAAATTAAGCTTTCCACTTTTCATTATAAATACCAGTTACAAAATCTTCTGCCAATGCCACAAAGTCAGAAAAAGTAATCAATTCAATACTTTTGCTTTTGCCACAGGCTTTCTTTAAAAGTTCTGCTAACGGCTTCCTGTCTCGCGGAAATACGCTGTCCCATAAATAGAACATCAATTTATTCTTAATAGCTTCTTCTTCAATCTTGTTATTGTCTGGCTTCAAAAACCACCAGCCAATCTGTTTATCCTCTATTCTCCGTATTGTCTGATGATTAGACTTAATAAATTCATTTAAATTTTTAACAAATTCAGACCACTTGTATTCAGTATTTTCAATTAGTACTTCCTTTATTTCTTTTGGGACTTCACCAGAAAAATTCTCTCCGGGAACTTCTATATATTCCCAATCCCAGCGACGCTTAAATGCACTATCAAGATAATAAATGGATTCGTCAGAGGTATTGATGGTAGCAATAATTGAAAGGTTGTTTGGAATAGCAATCTTATTTTGGCTAAAATAATTTAATACCCGCAAGCCATCTTCATCCTTACCTTCTAACTCTTGCTTTTTTGAGTCGTAAAACTTCTCAAAATTACTGCCTTCTACAATTATATTATCGGGAAAAATCTGCACTTTATATTGCATTGCTCGCCAAAGACCAAATATTTCAAGTTCAGACAAACTAACTGAATAACTAGACCAACCATCTTCATTACGATCGAGTAATTGAAAAACTGTGCCAAATATTGCAGCAGCATTGCCTCTATTTAATTCGTCAATAACCAAAAGAACATTTTCTTTAGTACCATCTATAAGCTTTCTATATGCCAATCCTAATGCCTGTAGAAAATGACCTTCATAAAACTTGTATATTACAGAACCATACCCATTAGTTTGTGGTAAAAGTTTGCCTATAAAGTCGGAATAAGTGTATTCTGGATGAAATACAGTTTTAATTATGTTTTCATCATTATCTATACCTAAATCATTTTTTGCAATTTCATTAACACGATAGCTTTTGCCTGTGCCTGGACTGCCAAAGAATATTTTTTGAATTGGTTTAGTGTTAAGATTTTCTTCATTAGTAGGTTGTTCTAGAGAGCTTGTTTCTGTTTCTACCATTTTAATTTCCATTTTTATCAATATATTTTTTAGGGTGGGCAAAAGCCCACCCTACTTTAATCTTAGATGCTAGGAACTGCTACAGATTCCTGATCTTTTGCCAAAAACTTCTCCAATTCTTCCAATGCTTCGGCATCAACTTTTGTTTGCATTGGGCAGAATTTTGGCCCACACATTGAGCAGAATTCAGCGGTTTTGTAGATGTCTGCTGGTAAGGTTTCGTCGTGATATTCTTTGGCCCGATCGGGATCTAATGACAACTCAAATTGACGATTCCAATCGAAATTATACCTGGCTTGGGAAAGTTCGTCATCGCGATCGCGTGCTCCCGGACGATGACGGGCAATATCCGCAGCATGGGCAGCAATTTTATATGCAATTAACCCATTTCTCACGTCTTCCGCATTCGGTAAACCTAAATGTTCTTTAGGCGTTACATAACACAACATTGCCGTACCATACCAACCTGCCATTGCTGCCCCGATCGCAGAAGTGATATGGTCATAACCAGGCGCAATATCTGTCACCAAAGGCCCTAAAACATAGAAAGGTGCTTCCGAACACTCTTCCATTTGTTTTTTCACATTAAACTCAATTTGATCCATCGGTACATGACCTGGCCCTTCGACCATTACTTGTACGTTATGTTCCCAAGCTTTGCGAGTTAATTTACCCAGAGTTTTTAATTCTGCAAGTTGGGCAGCATCGGAAGCATCATGAGTACAACCAGGGCGCAAAGAATCACCTAAACTAAAAGAAACGTCGTATTTCTTGAAGATTTCAATGATGTCTTGGTAGTGAGTGTAAAGCGGATTTTGCTTGTGATGATGCAACATCCATTTAGCAATAATTCCACCCCCACGAGACACAATTCCTGTTAGGCGAGATTTCACTAATGGCAAGTATTCAATTAAAATACCTGCGTGAATTGTCATGTAATCTACGCCTTGTTGAGCGTGCTTTTCAATCACATGAAGAAAGTCATCTGGGGTGAGATTTTCCATCTTGCCATAGACGCTTTCTAATGCTTGGTAAACTGGCACAGTACCAATGGGAACAGGCGATGCTTTAATAATAGCGGTGCGAATTTCATCTAAATTTCCGCCACCTGTGGATAAGTCCATTACGGTGTCAGCACCATATTTCACCGACAACTTCAGCTTATTGACTTCTTCATCAATATTAGAGGAATTGGGAGAAGCACCAATGTTGGCATTAACTTTGCACTTGGAGGCGATGCCAATACACATCGGCTCTAAGTTAGTGTGGTTAATGTTAGCAGGGATAATCATCCGTCCCCTGGCAACTTCATCCCGAATTAACTCAACTGGAAGATTTTCCCGTTGGGCGACGTAGTGCATTTCTTCGGTGATCACACCCTGGCGGGCGTAGTGCATTTGAGAGACGTTTGCTTCCCCACGCCGTTTGGCGACCCATTCTGTTCGCATATTTGATTCCTCAGATAAACAGCTTCCCTCCGCTGGTATTACCCAGACTCAGGTGCAAAGGGTTTGTTCTCAGCCCACAGTGGGCACCCCTAGCTTTGGTTGTTGATTGTAACACTTTGGATTGGTGGTGAGTTAGGGTATGTTAGGAAAATTTTATAAAATGTGTAGGAATGGAAATTGCTGTTTATTTGTTATGGTATCTGGCAGAATGTTACAACAACAGTATATTCATCTCGATCGCAGCTAATTTGAAAGTTTCGCTCAGGATAAAGTGATTTTAGGCGACTCGTCCACATTTGAGAGAGCGCATTTCCCAGATAATATAAATTATCGATGCCAACTTTCTCTGTACCTGGTAGCAAGTCATCAATATGCTGATGATTCATCACTTTTTCAATTGCTGTGATGTCATTACCAAGTTTAGCTTTCCATTGTTCGTAGATTTCTTTATTGAATGCTTGGGCTAAAAAGATGCCGCCTTCATGTTCGATAATATCAGGTAAAAATAGTTTGGTGAATGCGATCGCTATTTCTGCATTAGCAACTCCAAAAAGATAATCCCAAAGTGAGAATTCATCACCATTCGCTTGTTTCCATTGCTGGAAATCGATTAACTGTTCTGGATTTAATTTAATCATGATTACCAAGCTACTAATTCCATTTGATTTTCCGTAGGTAACTGGCAATATTTTCTAATTAGTAATTCGGCTTTTTCTCGCTCCTTTCCTGTGAATAAGTTGAAAATTGCCTGTTCATCTGGGGAGGAAAGATGTAATAAACCAAAATCTTTTATTCGTGAGTAAATTAGGGGAATTCTAGCGAGATGGAGTAAGGTGGCTTTTTTGCGATCGCGCTCCCTAGCCTCTGTGTTATCATGATATGAAGATTGAAACTCAAAAACTAAACAAGGTCTATAATCAAAGTCTGTTATTAAAGCATCTACATTGGAACTAAAGAAAAATTTTCTTAAGTCCCAGTCAATTGGGCTATCTATTGCACAGAATTGAGATAAACTAACCTGTGTGTGAATTTTGTAATCTGCTTCTACGCAAGTATGGAGAAACTCTAACATTCTTTCTTCGTATGGATTAACCAATCTTTTGAGTTTAATAGACATTACTTTTGCTCCATTAAAACTTTTGCAAATTGAATAATAAATTCTTCTAGAACTTCTTTAGAATTGATACATACTTGCCAAGCGTAAGGAAAAAGTTTATCCTCTCTGAGGGTTAAGTAACTATCAGTATTACTAATTAGTCCAAGTGGAGAGTCAGAGATGGCGTTTCTAAAATTAAAATTTCCTGCTATTTTTCCTTTTATTAAGTACCAAATTTCTGGATTCATCGAAGCAAAGAAAATGTCTTTTTTACTGGGAATAACCCAATATCTTCCTTTTTGAGAATCCCAAATCTCTCTTAATTGATCATCGTAAGGCCAATTTATGAGGTTTAACAAATTTGGGTCTAATATTTCTTTAAGCGCAGAAATACATAATCCCTCTTTGCGCTGCGCTAAAACAAGTTGATAACGTTTATCTCCTTTTGCTGGATTTTTAAGACGATAGCCTATGTATTGAGATGTCCTTTTTTCCTCAAACTTCTCATAAAAACCCATTTGAGTCAGCAAACTAATAGCCAAAGATAGCAAATCTTCGCCACCTTGAATTACTTGGATATTCGTAGAAACTAAACGGGGAACGCCGTTTTCTACCTCAAAACGTTGGATGACATCGTAAATAATCTTGGACATTGGCTGATTCCAAAAACCTTGGCTAAGATTCTTGGATATAGCATAACCGTTATTTTGGAGTTTGCCAAGAGTCTTAGCTAAGATTTTTAGATTTTGTTGAAGAGACAACCCCCAAAGAGGCAGTAAAATCATCAAACGCTATACTCTATCTGTAAAACAGGGAGATGCACCATGACAGACAACGAAATTATTCGTCTTCAAGCGCCGCAAATTCTAGCAGCAAGCGAAGTACTGGCAAAAGCATTCGAGAATGACCCAATTTTTGGTTACATCTTCCCGAAAGAAGATCTAACAAGAATGGGTAAAATGAAGCAGTTATTTCTTGTTTCATTAAGCTACAGTCAGCCTTTTGATTCAATTTATACAACTGATGCTTTAAAAGGTGTGGCAATTTGGATACCCCCAGGAAAATATCCTATGGGCTTGTGGCAAACTGTTCAGTTAGCTTTAACTTTGCCATTTAAACTTGGTTGGGGAGGAATGGGGCGGGGAATTCCGCTATTTAACAAAATAGAGGAATGTCATCAAGAATGTATGTCAGAGCCTCACTGGTACTTAAATGTACTGGGTGTTGACCCCGCTTATCAAGGTCAAGGTGTGGGTGGAAAGCTCATCGAACCGATACTCAAACAAGCAGATGGGGAAAATTTGCCTTGTTACTTGGAAACTGATAGCGAAAAAAATGTCAACTTTTACCAGAAGCGGGGTTTTCAGGTGGTTAAGACTTCTGATTTGCCTGGAAACCTGCGCCTTTGGGCGATGCGGAGAGAACCACAGGGTTAATGCTTCAAATCTCGGTCTTCTGTCACAAGTAGGAAAGAGCCAATAATTGTGACCTTTCTCACAAGCGAAAAAGCTTTTCCCTCACTATGTAACAAAGGTTTCTAGCACGTTATTTATACCTAATTGTCACAAGAGCTGAATTTGGCTAATCACTTGAGCCACTAGCTAAAAAAGGAATACTGTTAAGCGTCATCGATTTCGTACTAACAGATACCTAAATGGCTAGTAAATTCTCCATGTCACAAACTGGATTCACCACTCAAATAAACGCATCTGCCAAACCTGGGTTGATTTTTCTCATCGGAAATAATGCTAATAATTTTGATTTGTTAAGCTGTTAATCATTTAAATAGGGTAAAATGGAAAAGTCAACCGAGCAAAATGAGTCAGGGAATGCCAGCAAAGAATCATCTGAGTTTAGAACAAGTAGAGAAGCTACAAAAAGCCCTAAAAGATGAAGAAAATGGAAACATTAGAGAAAGAATTCTGATGTTACTGTTGCTAAATGATGGAAAAACTCAAGGTAAAATAGCGGAATTTCTGGGCTGTTCAATAAATAAAGTATCTTATTGGTGCGTACATGGAGATCCAGATAATCTGGAAAGCCTAGTGGATGAAAGGATGAAGGGGAATCATCAAAAAGCCACAGATAAATATAGAGAAATATTATTAGAGACAGTAGATAAAGAACCCAAAGAATTAGGATACGAATTTGGCAGATGGACAGCAGAAAGATTAGCAACATATTTAGCAGAAACGACAGGAATAAAATTAAGTGGGTCGCAAGTTAGGAGAATATTAGAGAAAAAAAAGTTCGTTTACCTCTGGGCGAAGTACAGCTTAGAGGGAAAGCGAGAGCCGGAAAAAAGAAAAGAATTTAAAAAGAAGATAACCGAATATTTAAAAATAGAAAAAGATAACCCAGAACGTTTACAAGTATGGTTTTGGGACGAAAGCGGTTTTAGTTTAAGCGTGATAAAAAGAAAGAATTGGTGTAAGAAAGGTAGCCGAAAAGAGGTGAGGGGAGAGCGAAGAAAGGGTCGGATTAATGTAATGGGAGGGCTGAGGTATTCCGACAAGAAAAGGTTTGTGGAGTTTCTGGATAAAAGCAATTCAGAAAGTTTTTATCAAGTGCTAAAACTGTTTTATCAAGAATTGATTGCTGAATGGGTAGCTGCTGGCAATGAAGCCGATGAATTTGCGGAAAAAGGAGCCAAAATAGTGATAATTCTAGATAATGCTAGTTTCCACAAAAAAGCTGAATATCTCCAGAAAATTGCTGCCGAAATGCCCAATATTCATTTAGAGTTTCTCCCCAAATATAGCCCGGATTATAACTTAATTGAATTAGTTTGGCATTCAGCAAAAGAATTTATTGCTAATCGACTATTTAAATCAATCGAAGAATTAGAATATTTATTGCATCAACTTTTAAATGAAGGACAGTTAATTATTAAATGGGAGCGAAAACTTAAAAATAAAGGTAATGCTCTTATCCCTGTTTAAATGCTTAACAGCTTATCAAAGTTATTAACTGAATCTCGGTTTAATGTAGTGGTAGGAAAGAGTGTTGATTCGGCTATTTATCAAGCTGAATATGCCCGACCAAAATTAATGATTTTAGACATTACGGAATCAGAGTTTAATGGTGTAAAAGCTTGTCAATCTTTGAAAGAGGATAAAATTACTAAAGATATTCCTTTGGTTTTGCTTGCTGACATTGCCCATAAAGAGGAGAAAATTAAATGTTTAGAAATTGGTGCAGTTGATTATATCAATAAACCAATTCAACCGGAAGAAGTTTTAGTCAGAGTCAGAAATAATATAATTATTTGCCAGTTACAAAAACAAGTGCATGAACAGAATCTCCGCATCCAACATCAAATGGCTATTCAGAACTTAATTGGGATGATGCAAGAGCAAATTTGTCAGTCTGCTAAATTAGAGGAAATTCTCAACGATACTGTTAATGAACTCCGAGGAATTTTGCAAAATGAGCGTGTGTTTCTTTATCAATTGGAACAACACTCTATGCAGGCAACATCTTTGGATTTGATTAATTTAGAAACTAATTATAACTATTATCCTAGTAAAGGTTCTGATTATATCCCAAACTACCAAGAGACAAAAGCTGGTTATTTTCCCAGTTTAAATGAGTACCAAAATCCCTTATATCAAGTTGAAAATAAGTTTAATTTAATACTTCCGATTCGACAAGGAAGAAAAATTTGGGGATTCTTAATTGTCGAGAATGTTTCACAAAAATCTGAGGGGCAGGAATTAGAGGTAGAGTTACTTAAGCAATTGGTGAGACAGGTAGGAGTTACTATTCAACAAGCACAACTCTATGAGAGGTTACAAACAGTTAATGAAGAGTTACATCGTTTGGCAACTTTGGATAGTTTGACTCAATTAGCAAATCGCTATTGGTTTAATATGTACTTGAGCCAAGAATGGCAACATTTATTAATTGAAGAAACTCAAGGATTCAGGTTTAAAGGTAATCCAAATTGTTTATCTTTGATTATGTGTGATGTGGATTACTTTAAGCCTTATAATGATAGTTACGGTCATTTGGCTGGGGATTTTTGTTTACAGGAAGTGGCAAAAGCGATTCGAGAAACGGTGAATCGTCCTGCTGATTTGGTGGCGCGTTATGGTGGGGAAGAGTTTGCGGTGATTTTGCCCAATACAAGTGCAGAAACGGCGTTTGATATTGCGGAAAGGATTCGGACTAAGGTTAAATGTTTGCAAATTGCTCATAGTAATTCACCGATCGCGCAATATGTTACTCTCAGTTTAGGCGTGTCGAGCATTGTTCCTCATCGGGAGTCTTCGCCGGAAGAGTTGATTGCGACGGCTGATAGGGCGTTGTATCGGGCGAAGGAACAGGGGCGCGATCGCACTTATCTCTTATAGTGGTTACAATGCCCCTCTGGGGAGTGATAGTCTAGAGACTATTTCCATCAAAATCAATGCTAATGAAGCCGAAAATTACTAATATGGTGGCATGGCAGCAAGCTGAGTTGTTGATGCAGCCCGCTTATCTTCGTATTGTTGATAATCTTCGGAAACAGTTGGAACAGTCTGCTTGGAAGGGTACTTATGAGGAAGTACAAAACCCTTATCCAGGCTATCTACTGCGTTTACAACACAAGGAGCAGGAGTTTACTATAAATTTGTGGGAACTTTGCTTTCAAGTGTGTTTTCTGGAGTACCAGCCTACTCATTCGGAATTAGAAAGCCAAGATGTTCAAATTGATACTAGTTTAATTGATGAAACTGGGGATGTAGATTGGGAAAATTTGGAGGCGAAAACGCAACGGGTAATTGCAGAAATATTTACAAATTTACCAGTTAGTTAGTAAAATTTTTATCTGGGAGGTAGGTGAAGATGATGCAATTACGTGATGTTCAAGTAGAGGCTGGGGCGATTATTGTAGATGGAATAGTGGTTAGTTTTGGGAATGAGTTGGATGCTTTGCTGGCAGCTAGGGAAGGGGTGGCTTTGTGCGATCGCACGCATTGGGGTAGAATTCTAGTTAGCGATGAGGATCGATCGCGCTTTTTACACAATCAAACCACAAATGATTTGCAATCTCTTAAACCAGGCGCAGGTTGTGATACAGTTTTTGTTTCTTCTACAGCCAGAACTATTGATTTAGTAACTGCATATATTTTGGAAGATTCAGTGTTACTTTTAGTTTCGCCCAATCGTCGGGAATATTTGCTGCAATGGATGGATAAATACATCTTTTTTGCTGACAAGGTGAAACTAAAAGATATTACTAATGATACTGCTACTTTTAGTTTAATTGGGCCTGAGAGCGAGCAAATTGTTAAAAAATTGGGTGCAGAAGAGATTATTAATCAAGCTTATGGTAATCACCAGTTATTTAAGTTAGAAGATATTGAATTTCGAGTTGCTGTTGGCAGTGGTTTAGCAATTCCCGGATATACTTTAATTGTGGCTGCTGAATATGCAGCGAAGTTATGGAAAAAGTTAGTAGAATTAGGTGCAGTTCCTTTAGGCGAACAAGGTTGGGAACAGTTAAGAATTACCCAAGGAAGACCTATTCCAGACCAAGAATTAACAGATGATTATAATCCTTTAGAGGCGGGTTTGTGGCAAACAATCTCTTTCACTAAAGGATGTTATATTGGTCAGGAAACTATTGCCAGATTGAACACTTATAAAGGTGTGAAACAGCAACTTTGGGGGATTCGTTTAGCTGCGCCTGTAGAAGTTGGAAGTGCGATAAATTTAGAAGATGAAAAAGTCGGAAAACTGACGAGTTTTACCGAAACTGAGAAGGGTTATTTTGGGTTAGGTTATGTGCGAACAAAAGCTGGTGGAGAAGGGTTAAAAGTGCGAGTTGGGGAAGTCGAAGGTGAAGTTGTCGAAGTTCCGTTTTTGACTCGTGATTCTTCTCAATAGACTTTTATAAATGTATGTTGTTGCGCTTTAGCGCTGTTATTACAACTCAGAAGCGCTAAAGCGCAACAACGTACCTTTACCTTTTTTAGCTAACTTTGAGGACGGCGCGATAGCGAACTTTGTTATCGTGGACTTTCTGCATTGCTTCGTTTACTTGTTGCAAAGGGAAGGTTTCAATGATAGGCTTGATTCCGAAGCGATCGGCAACGGAAAGCATTTCCACAATCATCCCTCTTCCACCAATTGGAGAAGACATCACTCGACGGCGCTTCATCAGTAAAGGGAACAGCGGTATCGTCAAAGGTGCATCGGGAACCCCAACTAAAGTTAAAGTTCCGTCCGAATTGAGATATTCTATGTAAGCTGACCAATTTAATGATTGCGGAACTGTACTAATAATAATGTCAAGCAGGCGAGTTGGTGGTGGTGGCGACTCTCCGGGAGGAACGACAACTACATGATTAGCACCTAGTTGATGAGCGAATTCTGCTTTATCTTGAGAAGTAGTGAAAACGGTGACGCTATTGCCTAATTTACTAGCAAATTGCACCGCTAAATGTCCCAGTCCGCCAATGCCAATTACGCCAATTTCTTGACCGGAACTCATCCCAGCATAGCGCAAACCTGCATATACTGTAATCCCTCCGCAGAGTAATGGCCCTGCTGCTTCCGTTTCTATACCTTCAGGAATATGGAAAGCAAAGCGCGAGTCTACTTTTAGGTAATCAGCAAAACCGCCATATCCACTGACAATTAAACCTTGGTTTTGGTCGCAAAGATTTTCGTTACCTTTGAGACAATCGGGACATTGCAAGCAGGATGACATTTGCCATCCTACACCAACGCGATCGCCAATTTTCAAATGTCTCACTTGCGAACCTAACTCTACCACTTCCCCAATCACTTCATGTCCGGGAACTAACGGATAACGCGAGTTTCCCCAATCATTATCTATCATGTGAATGTCTGAGTGACAAATGCCGCAAGCTAATACTTTAATTAAACAGTCGTAGTCTTGCAATTCTCCAGAATCGAAGCTGTAATCTTTTAAGGGTTCGCCTGTTTGGTAAGATGCTAGTGCGTTAATTTTCATTTTTTAACCGCAGATGAACGCAGATTTTTATTGGGGTGTTTGCTGGGATGCGAAAATCTGGTTTTTTAAACGCAGATGAATGCAGATTAACGCAGATTAACGCAGATGTTTATCGGTAATCACTAATCTGGTGATAATCCTTTTGAGGCTAACCATTCTTGATTGTACAATCGAGATTGATAGCGGGAACCACCATCGCAGAGAATTGTTACTATTGTATGTCCGGGGCCTAATTTTTTGGCAATGGCGACAGCTGCGCCAACGTTAATGCCTACAGAACCTCCCATAAATAAACCGTCTTTTCGTAATAATTGATAAATTACTCGAATCGCTTCTCGATCGTCAACTCGAATCGCATCATCAATGGGTACACCTTCCATATTAGCAGTCACCCGACTATTACCAATTCCCTCTGTGATAGAACTTCCTTCGCTTTTAATTTCGCCAGTTTTGGCATAACTGTACAATCCACTACCCATTGGATCTGCCAAAATAGTTTTAACATTGGGATTTTGGTCTTTAAGAAACATCGACACTCCCGCATAAGTTCCACCCGTACCTGTGGCGCAAGTGAAAGCATCAATTTTTCCCTCTGTTTGCTCCCAAATTTCTTTTCCAGTAGTCTCGTAATGGGCAAGTCTATTCGCTAGATTATCAAATTGATTCGCCCAAATTGCGTTCTCCATTTCCGAGGCGATTCTGCCGGAAAGTCTAACATAATTGTTCGGGTCTTTGTAAGGTACGGCAGGAACGGGACGAACTTCTGCACCTAATGTCCGCAATGCGTCCATTTTCTCCTGAGATTGGGTGTCTGGGATAATAATCAGGCATTTGTAACCTTTGGCGTTGCAAATATGCGCTAGTCCAATACCTGTGTTTCCCGCAGTTCCTTCAACAACTGTACCCCCCGGTTTAAGTAAGCCTTTCTCTTCTGCTTCTTTAATAATATAAAGTGCGGCGCGGTCTTTCACGGAACCACCTGGATTGAGAAATTCTGCTTTTCCCAAGATTTCGCAACCTGTTTCTTCGCTGAAACTATTTAACCGAATTAGCGGTGTGTTGCCAACAGTACCGATAAACCCGTTTTTGATGTCCATTTTTAAATTTACCTTAGTTCTCCTTTAAAAATTTTGACCTATATTCCTACCAAACTTTACTCAAATTTAAAATAAATCCAGGTAATATTGGATCTCCGCTGATAGTTGCTGGATTATCTAAAATTTCTACTTCTTGATTTGGGCGATAAATATAAACTTTTCGATTCTTTCTATCAATTAACCAACCTAACTGTACTCCTGGTTCCCTCATATATTCTGCCATCTTTTCTTGTAAAGGTTTCAGATTATCTGAAGGCGACCTGAGTTCGATTATAAAGTCTGGACATATTGGCACAAATTTATCTTGTTCTTCTTGTGATAAAGCATTCCAGCGGGACAGTTTCATCCAGGAAGCATCGGGTGCTCTTTCTGCACCTGTAGATAATTTAAAACCACCGTTGGAGTCAAAACAAATACCCATTCCGTCTTGCTCTGACCAAACATATAATTGCCCAGCTATACTAAAATTGCGATTGCTTGTAGTTCCACCTGTGGGTGGCATAATTATTAATTCTCCTAATTGATTGCGTTCGATGCGTAAATCCTGGTTGATTTGACAGAATTCAAAAAATTGCTCATCTGTCATTTGCAATTCTGGCGGCATCCGCAATACTATTTGTTCGGAAAGCATTCTTTATTTCCTCTCTCAACTTACCAAACTTTATTCAAGTTTAAAATAAATCCAGGCAAAACTGGATCTCCGCTAATAGTTGCAGGATTATCTAAAATTTCTACTTCTTGATTTGGGCGATAAATATAAACTGTTCGATTCTTTCTATCAATTAACCAGCCTAACTGTACTCCTGGTTCCCTCATATATTCTGACATCTTTTCTTGCAGAGGTTTTAGATTATCTGAAGGCGACCTTAATTCTACTACAAAATCTGGGCAAATTGGAGCAAATTTTTGTTGCTGTTCTGGGGTTAGACTATTCCACCTTTCTAATTTTATCCAAGATGCGTCGGGCGATCGCTCTGCGCCCGTCAATAAAGTAAATCCCGCACTGGAAGAAAACGCAATCCCAGTACCATCTTCATCTGCCCAATTCATCAATTGCTGAATTATTCTAGCTTCTCGATTTCCTGAATCTGAACCAGTCGGCGGCATTATTAATAATTCTCCAAACTTATTCCGTTCAATGTGTAAGTCTCGATTCACCTGACAGAACTCAAAAAATTGCTCATCTGTCATTTGCAGTTCTGGCGGCATCCGCAATACTATTTGTTCGGAAAGCATTCTTTATTTCCTCTCTCAACTTACCAAACTTTATTCAAGTTTAAAATAAACCCAGGTAATATTGGATCTCCGCTGATAGTTGCTGGATTATCTAAAATTTCTACTTCTTGATTTGGGCGATAAATATAAACTGTTCGATTTTTTCTATCAATTAACCAACCTAACTGTATTCCTGGTTCCCTCATATATTCTGCCATCTTTTCTTGCAGAGGTTTTAGATTATCTGAAGGCGACCTTAATTCTACTACAAAATCTGGGCAAATTGGAGCAAATTTTTGTTGCTGTTCTGGGGTTAGACTATTCCACCTTTCTAATTTTATCCAAGATGCGTCGGGCGATCGTTTCGCACCTGTTGATAAAGTAAATCCAGCACTAGAACTAAAAGTTATACCTGTACCATCTTGTTCTGACCATACCCAAAGTTGCCCTAATATGTTACCTTCTCTATTACCTGATTCTGAGCCTGTGGGTGGCATAATCAGTAACTCTCCTATTTTATTGCATTCAATTCGTAATTCTCGATTTATTTGACAAAATTCAAAGAATTGCTCATCTGTCATTCGCAATTCGGGAGGTAGTTTTAATACAATTGGTTCGGAAAGCATAGTTAATTAACCTCAATTGCTTACCTAACATTTTATATACTCAGATCCCCGACTTCTTCAAGAAGTCGGGGATCTAAATTCAAATGCAAACTTCAGCCAAACTAAAAATTATTTGTTTGGTTGAGGAGTCATCCGCAAATAAGGTTTAACTTCTTCGTATCCTTTGGGGAATTTCTCTTTTAAAACTTCGGGATCTTTCAAAGATGGTACGATTACTACATCTTCGCCATCTTTCCAGTTAGCAGGTGTCGCTACACTGTAATTATCTGTCAGTTGCAAAGAGTCAATTACCCGCAGAATTTCATCAAAATTTCTTCCAGTGCTCGGAGGATAGGTAAAGCTCAAACGCAGTTTCTTTTCGGGGTCAATCACAAAAACTGTCCGAACTGTTACCGTGTTGGTAGCATTGGGGTGAATCATGTCGTAAAGGTCTGAAACTTTCTTATCTGGATCTGCCAGAATTGGATAGTTCAGCTTTACACTTTGAGTTTCTTCAATGTCGCCAATCCAGCCTTTGTGAGATTCTACATCATCCACGCTCAGCGCTAATACTTTTACGTTGCGCTTGTCGAATTCTGGTTTGAGACGGGCGACTTCGCCTAATTCGGTGGTGCAAACTGGTGTATAATCTGCGGGGTGAGAGAACAGGACAACCCAGCTGTCTCCAGCCCAGTCATAAAAGTTGATCTCGCCTTCGCTGGAAGCTTGAGTAAAGTTGGGAACGGTGTCGCCTAGTCTAAGCGCCATAATAGGTTTCCTCTGCGCTGAAACCGCTAAAATCATTTACTTTGCAATCATGCCATAAAATCCGATCTTTCCTACCGGATTTTAGATATTTTAATGTTTTTGTTAAGTTTTTTGTGACTTTTGCTACAATTTAGCGGCTGAGAGGCTGCTATGGACAAATTGGGAAAATTTGTTAGGCTAGAATTTACTTTATACTTCTCGGTCTTGGAAAAATAGCCTTAATTTTTAAGTTTAATTTAAGGCTTAAGATTGCATATTTTTCTCACTCTTTCCCAATCCTTAATTAAGTCCTTCAGTAAACAGTAGGACTGGCATTGTATCAGTTTATAAGTGGACAAGTTTCCACTTTTATTGGAGATTGAAGATATATGTCTCGTTTCAAAGTTTTTAACAAATTTTTACCTTTGGTAGCATCTTTGTTGGTGGCAGGAATTCCAGTAGGTGCGATCGCCTCAAACCCCCCTTACCAAACTAACCAAGAACAACCCAAATCACAAGAAGTTCAATCTATGCAAGCTGATTTCGGCTTCAGTTTGCCAATTTGGATTTATGCGGTAGGAGGAGTTGTAGTAATTCTGATTTTCTTACCCAATATTGGTTGGATTTTGGGATTGATAGTTATTGGGGAAAAAGAAGTAGGAATTATCACCAAAAAATTTGCTTCTAAAAGTTTGCCAGCAGGTAAATTAATTGCGCTGAATGGTGAAGCGGGGTTGCAAGCAGATACTCTGCCACCGGGATGGCATTTTGGTTATTTCCCTTGGCAATATAGCATTCGTAAAGAGCAAGTGATCGCTATTCCTCAAGATGAAATCGGTTTAATTGTTGCTAATGATGGGGGAACTATTCCACCTAATAGAATTTTAGGCAAAGTCATTGACTGTGATGATTTTCAGAATGCTCGCAAGTTCCTCACTAATGGAGGCGAAAAAGGTCGGCAGTTGGCTGTTATGACTACCGGAACTTATCGAATTAATACAGCTTTGTTTGAGGTAATTACTTCTACTAATGCTAGTAAACATGGCATGAAACCGGAGCAACTTAAACTCTACAAAGTTGAGCCAGAACGAGTGGGAATTGTCTCTACTTTAGATGGTATTCCCATTGAAGAAGGTGAAATTGCTGGGCCTATAATTCCCCAACATGATAACTTCCAAAAAGCACAAAGTTTTATCAATGGTGGCGGACGGAGAGGTTTGCAGGAACAAGTAATTCTGTCAGGTTCTTGGAATCTTAATCCTTGGTTTGTGAAGGTGGAACAAGTGCCGATGACGGAAGTGCCGATCGGTTATGTAGGCGTGGTAATTTCGTTTGTGGGTCGATCGCACGAAGATATCAGCGGCGAATCTTTTACTCACGGAAATTTAGTTAATAGAGGAGATAAAGGCGTTTGGGTTGAACCTTTATATCCTGGTAAACATCCCCTCAACACAAAAATTATGAAAGTGGAATTAATTCCTACAACTAATATTGTGTTGAATTTTACGGCGCGACTCAGCGGAGAACATGGTTATGATTCTAAATTGGTTGCTTTGAAGTTGCTTTCTTTTGATGGTTTTACATTCGATTTAGAAGTTTTTCAAATCATTCATGTTGCGGCTATCGATGCACCAAAAGTAATTTCGCGGTTGGGTTCGATGCAGAATTTGGTAGATCATGTTTTGCGTCCAATTGTAGGTAATTATTTCCGCAATTCTGCACAAGAATATACTATTTTGGATTTCTTGGTCGATCGCGCTCAACGCCAAACAGAAGCAGCCGAATACGTGCGACAAGCGTTGCGTGCTTATGATGTGCAAGCGGTTGATAGCCTGATCGGTTTGATTTCACCACCAGCTGAATTAATGCAAACTTTGACCGATCGCAAAATTGCCGAAGAACAACAAAAAACCTACGAAGTTCAGCGCACGGCACAATCCCAGCGTCAAGAATTAGTCAGAGAAACTGCTTTGGCGGACATTCAAAAAGAAGTAGTTACCGCAGAACAAGGTGTTAAAATTGCGGAACTCCATGCGACTGCAAAAATTAATGAAGCGCATGGGGAAGCGGAATCGATTCGCGTCACAGGAGAAGCGAAAGCGGATGCTTATCAAGCTGGTGTAAATGCTTTGGGTTCGCAATCTTACACGGCGTTACAATTAATGCAGGTAATTGGCGATCGCAACGTGCGAGTTGTTCCCGATGTAGCTGTTAGCGGTAATAGCCAAGGTGCAGGTTTAGTTGATGGTTTGATGGGAATGTTGTTGTGGAATCAAACTAAAGAATTGCAAAGTAATGGTAAAAGTAATGGTCAGAATTCGATCGTCATTACCCAAGTAGAAGATGAGTTAGAAAAGGGCGGTTAAAACCGCGTCTACACAAACGAAGTCCGCCTTCGCGGACTTCTAACCTGCGAAGGCAGGTTTTGTTTGTATAGCCCGCGACTTTAGTCGTTGGGAGAAAGATGAGTCTTGAAGGCGGAAATTTAATTTGTTTCAACCCTAGTTGTAATAAGCCACAAAATTACGATCGCAATTCTTTAACCTGTCAATTTTGTGGCTTTACTTTGCTTCTTAAAAACCGCTATCGTGCGGTTAAGGTTTTGGGTAGGGGAGGATTTGGACAAACATTTTTAGCCTTTGATTTGGCTGAAAATTCTCCTACTCTTTGTGTTATCAAACAATTTTGGCAAGTTCTCGATCGGGGAGATGCGATCGACAAATTAAAAGAGTTAGCCAAACATCCCCAAATTCCTGCTGTTAGAGAAAGTTTTGCTGAAAATGGCTATTTCTATCTCGTCCAAAAATACATAACCGGAAAAAATTTAGCAATACTTTTAGGAGAAAAGGGTCAATTTAGTGCCGCAGAAGTCTGGCAAATTTTAGAAAATTTACTTCCCGTTCTCCAGTTCATTCATTCCCATCAAATCATCCATCGCGATATTAAACCTGAGAATATTATTCAAAGAAAATCGTTAAATGATTTATTTTTAGTTGATTTTAGTGCAGCAAAACTGGTGACAGAAACTTCCTTTGTTGTGCCAGAAACGACGATCGGTAGTGCTGAATATGCTGCACCAGAACAAGTGAGAGGAGAGGCAGTTTTCAGCAGCGATCTTTACAGCTTAGGGGTTATTTGCCTGAATTTACTAACAGGAATTCGTCCGTTTCATCTGTTCGATTTAGCGAATAACTGTTGGGTGTGGCGGAATTATTGGCTGTCAGATTTGACAAGTTCTGTAGAATATGATTTGGCGCAAATTCTCGATCGCTTAATCGAACCTTCATTAGAAAAGCGATTTCCTTCTGCTGAAGTTGCACTCACCGAAATGCAAAAACTCAGAGGTAAAAAAATCCCGATTTCCGTACCTCCTCCGACACAAACTTGGGAAACTTACGCCACACTTGTCGGTGATGGAGGGATATTTTCTGGGATTAATGCGATCGCTCTTTCTCCTGATGATAAAATGCTTGCCAGTGTCAGCGACGATCGAACAATTTGCTTATGGGATATCAGCACAATTAAAGAAGATTATACCATAAAAGGTCATACAGGAAAAGTTAAGTCTGTTGCTTTTCATCCCCATTCCCCGAACATATTAGCAAGCGGAAGTAGCGATCGCCAAATTAAGCTCTGGGATCTACAAAAACGCGAAGAAATTCACACAATAGTCGGTCATAATAACTCTGTCAACGCTTTAGCATTCAGTCCTGACGGACAAATTATTGCCAGTGGTAGCGCAGATAAAACTGTAAAATTATGGCATCCCGAAACAGGAGAACAGATAACCACATTATCGGGAGCTAAATTAGGGATAAATGCGATCGCATTCAGTCCAATCTCCCCTCTATTAGCAAGTGCAAGTTCCGATCGGATTGTGCAAATTTGGGATTTAATAAAATTTGAATTAATTTGTACTTTGGTTGGACATACTGGGGGAGTTAGAGCGATCGTATTTAGTCCCGATGGCAAATTACTAGCCACAGGCGGCGAAGACAGAACAATTCGCCTTTGGGATACCACAAATTGGCAATGCAATTCTATTCTTTCAGGACATCCTTGGTTAGTTTCTGCACTTACCTTTTCCCCCGACAGTCAAATTCTCATCAGTGGAAGTTGGGATAAAACTGTAAAATTGTGGCAAGTTAGTAATGAAAAAGAAATTGCAATGCTTGTTGGTCATACAGATTTAGTTAGTTGTGTTGCGATCTTTTCTGATGGCAGTTTCATTGCTAGTGGTAGTCAAGATAAGACTATTAAACTATACAAGCAAAATTAGTATATTTACGGAAAATAATTAGTACAAACAAGAAAACTCACTTGTCTCATTAAGTAGTTTTCCGGTTCCTATTACTTGTTAAATTTTACTACACTGCCAATAGAGAAATATTAAGTATTTCCCAAAATAACCAAACCAAAAATTTTGAAACTCACTGAATAAATTAGTTCAGGTAATTTGCTATGCCTATTCTCTTCCCTTTTGTAATCCCAATTCAATTTATTTTCACTGTACTCGCCACTATTTTTGGTCTTTTAGTTCCTATATTGACCGAGGTTATCAAATTCACTGTGACTCGCATTCCTAAAATTCCTACTTATATCCGACTGCTAAAAATTTTATACTCAGATACCGATCCATCTTCTAAAGAGCGAAAAATTCTTACCGCAGGACTCCTAGTAATTGGCAGCATTTTAACTTTTATGGCTTATGGAGTTGTACCCTTGACAGCTGTACCTTTAATTGGTGCTATTACTAGTCCCATAGCTGCTGCTCTTACTTTTGCGGTTGCACTGGGCGTTTTAGATATAATTTTTGCCATGAATAAAGATTATTACCTACAAAAGCTGAAGAGAGCAGGTTTTTCTGTGGAGGATATAACTGCTGATATTAAGAGCTTGAAGGGTATTTTTGGCAAATCATGGGAAAAAGTTACAACAACTATTAACGAAGCTACCCAGAAAATCTTTGAAGAAGGTAGTAAAAAACATATCAACTTCAACGATAAATCATTTGAAAAAAACCTTGAATACGAATTAGAGGGACTAACAATATATCTTAATAAAAGAGCAGTTACAGATTATGAAAATGTAAGTGCAGATTTATTAAACCAAAGTGATGATTGGACAAAAGAAGCAGTTTATGCTGGTACAGGAGCAACTTTAGGAACATTGACTGGCGTTGGAACTTCAGCAGTTGCTTCATCAGTATTTGTACAAGCTAGTGTTTGGACAACTATACAAGGTTTTTTGGGAATGTCAACGGGCGGTATAGTTGTTGGTGCATCAGCTTACACATTACTTACGGTTGCTACTCCGATTGGACTAGGAGTACTGGCAACTATAGGAGTTTACAGCGGTTTGAAAAATTGGAGTAGTGAAGAGCAAGCTGCTAAGAAGAGTAGGTTTTTAGCAGACATTATTATTGCTGCCTTACCAATGGCTTGGATAGATGGTGAATTAACATACCAGGAAGTAGATACTATAGATAGACTAATAACTACTTCTGGAATCAGAAAAGAAGAACAAAAAAAGGTTTATAAAGCCAGAGATAAACACCAAAGCTTTGACGAGATTATGCAAGCAGGTATTCCTTTTGATCAGGAGTATCGGGAAAAAAATTGTAGCCAAAGTGATGATGAGCGATTGAAGCATTGCCTAATATTATGTGCAGCTTGGACGATCGCTATTGCTGATAGAGTAATTGATTCATCAGAATTATTCCTTCATAACCGAATGGCAGATAAGCTCGGTATTTCTCGTGAAGAGGTAAAAGAAATTCGTCGGATGCTCAACCCTAGATACATTGAACCAGCCTACTACTAAATAGTTTTTTGTTAATGAAATAGATCAAATCTTTCACAATTTAAAATGACGGGCAAGATGCCCATCCTACAAGAAAATTTATATCTTGTGGTATGGGCATCCTGTCCGTTTATTTAGCTGAATACCGCTAAAATAAAATTAGTCAGGGCATCCACTCTATTATGAAATTACCGAACGGTGATTCAGCCGAAATTCCCATGCAAAAGTTAACAGGTTATTGTTTAAATACGAATCATAGCAAAGGGAAACATAAAGCCAGAGTTTTTCAGTCTGCATTGGGAATTACAATTCAAAATGCAAATGTTTTGTATAAACTTATTCAATTAGCCGCAATTGAAGGCGAAGTAGTTCAACAAAGCGCCACTGAATTTGGTCAATTATTCAAAGTAGACTGGATTGTAACAAATACAAATATTGAACTTCGTACCATTTGGGAAATTACATCAAATAACCCAAATCCTCGTTTAGTTTCTGCCTTCATTAAGGACTAATATGAAAGAAATCCAAAATTTTGATACTGTCGCTCTCCTCAATCCAATTTCTGCTGAAAGATTAACTTTAGTTGAACCTGAGTATACTTCTATAAACAGTCTACCCGTTGGGTTAGTTGGGACGGTTGTTGAAGTATACAATTCTGAAAATGAAAGCAAATATTTAGTAGAATTTGCTGATAACCAAGGGCAGGAATATGCAATGGCTATTTTGAAAGCAGATGAGTTGATTGTATTGCAATATGAACTGATATTAACCTAAAACAAACGGCAGTCAAAACCATGATAACCTTAAGAGCTAGAAACCTAAGCCTCAATGATGTTAATCGTCTGCTTAATTTAGCAGAAAAACTAGATGAAGTTTCGTTTACAGATTTATTAACCCTCGAACCAATAACTGATTTAGAACAACAAGAAATTGCCCAAATCTGCGATGATTTTCGTCCTTACGTGAGAGCGAAAAAAGCTTCAGAAGGACAAGTAAAACTTCTCACAGTTTTTCCTTTACTGCGATTAGCTGGTTTCTATCATTACCCAATCCAAATTAATGTGGAAGAAGGTATCGATAATATTGTAATTGAAGATGAAGATACAACTATTACTGGACGTTTTGATATTGTTGCAGTTAACAGGAATATTTTTACGACTAATAATGTACCTTTTTGGATTTTGGTAATTGAATCAAAAGAACTGGGAGTTGATGTTCTTCAAGGTTTATCGCAGTTGCTTGCTTATGCTTACAATAGCTTAGAACGCCAACCATCAGTTTGGGGAATGGTGACTAATGGATTGCAATATTTGTTTGTGTTGATTCAACAAGGAAATCTGCCAACTTACCAGTTAATCATGCCAAGATTAGATTTATTCTACTCTCAGCAATCTGTATTGTTGCTGCAAGTTCTTAAAGCTATCTGTAAGTTAGAATTTAGTTCTTTAAAATTGTAACAAAGCTATGACAAACACTCGCAACGCTAAAGAATTAACCTTAGCTGATGTGCAACGTATCTTCGGTTTTCAGATGCAGTTGCATGGTTCATTTACACATTTATTAAATCTGGAACCTTTAACGGAGTTTGAACAGCAGGAACTTTCGCAAATTGTAGAAGATTATCGTAACTATTTTTTAGAAAGTAAAGTTGGAGAAGGATTGGTAAAAGCGTTAACTACTTTTCCTTTATTGCGTTTGGCTGGTTTTTACCGTTCTCCTATTAAAATAGGTTTGGAAGAGAATATCGCTCAAATTCAGATTGAAGATGAGGATACAAATATTACTGGAAGATTAGATATTTTAGCAGTTAATAAGAGTATTCAAACTGCTACTGATGTAAATTTTTGGCTCTTGGTAATTGAATCTAAAAATAGCAGTGTTGCTCCTTCGGCTGGTGTACCACAATTGCTTACTTATGCCTACCAAAGCTTAGGACATCAAGGCTCTGTCTGGGGTTTAACTACTAATGGAGATCTCTATCAATTCCTGTATATTCAGTCAGGAAATCCGCCAACTTATCTCTTAATGCCTTTGTTAAATTTGTGGGAGATCGATCGCACCCCCCAAATCCTACAAGTACTCAAAGCCATCTGCAAACTACAATCCCAGTAACAGCAAAAAACCTATCTCCGCCGTTCCTGCAACTTCCGATAAACCGCTTTAATATCAACATTATGATGCGCTAAAGCGACCAAAGTATGATAAAATAAATCGGCAACTTCTCCAGCAATACCTTCTTTATCATCATCCTTAAAAGCCATCACCACTTCAGCGGATTCTTCGCCAATTTTCTTTAAAATCTTGTTATCTCCACCCGCAAATAACTTACAAGTATAAGACTCTTCACTGGGATTATCTCTACGATCGCAAATCACCTCAAACACCTGCGACAAAGTATCAGCAGGTGGCGCAATCTTCGAGCCATTGCTTTGATGAAAACAACTGCGTTCTCCAGTATGGCAAGCAATATCACCAATCTGTTCCACAGTAATTAGTAATGCGTCGCTGTCGCAGTCGTAACGCATACTTTTTACATTTTGAATATGACCAGAAGTTTCTCCTTTAGGCCATAATTCCGATCGAGAACGACTCCAAAACCAAGTTCTACCAGTTTCCAAAGTTTTGGCTAAAGATTCCCGATTCATCCAAGCCATCATCAAAACAGTACCATCAAGGTAATCTTGAACAATAGCTGGGACTAATCCACGCTCGTCATAGCGAATTTGCTCGATCGGGATAGACTGGTTAAGAGCCGTTAAATCAGCAGCCATAAACTTCGGTCACAAAAGCAGAATAGATTGCTTATTGTAGCTGGTTTTGACGCAAAAATTTTATTTTTGGGGACTGGGGTACGGGCAATTCATGAATTGCCCCTACTACTGGGGACAAGGAGAATTTTTACCTTTTGCCTTCTGCCTTTTGTCTTGGAGCCTTCTTACACCAGCAGAGGTTTTGATCCCTCACTCAGGTTACTATAAATATTTGCGGCTTGAGTTCTTACAGCACACCAAGCAACCTGATGAGCTTTTGACTCTTCACCGTACCAATGAATAGCGCAATTGAACGCTGCTCGGTATAATTCTTGTGCAGCTTCAGAAAGGCGATCGCGCACATCTGCTGGTAAATCTTGATTGCTCTTATATAACATTTTTGGTTTACAGGTAGATTGGGGGTAACGTGAAGGTAACATTATCAGTCACAGGTTGCGCCTATCTTGAGACAGACTTAAAACCAAGTCAAGCAAAGACTTACAATTAAGGAGACAGCTTTGGTGACCACCTCTTTTAAAACCACCAAATCAGAAGAAATATTTTCAGCAGCACAGAAAATCATGCCAGGAGGCGTGAGTTCTCCTGTACGTGCTTTCAAATCAGTGGGAGGACAACCCATCGTCTTTGACCATGTTAAAGGCGCTTACATCTGGGATGTCGATGGAAATGAATACATTGATTATGTAGGAACTTGGGGGCCAGCAATCTGCGGTCACGCGCATCCCGAAGTAATTAAAGCACTGCACGAAGCTTTAGAAAAAGGCACCAGTTTCGGCGCACCTTCAGTACTGGAAAATGTCCTGGCAGAAATGGTAATTGATGCCGTTCCTAGTATTGAAATGGTGCGGTTTGTCAACTCTGGAACCGAAGCTTGCATGGCAGTATTGCGTTTGATGCGTGCTTTTACCGGACGTGAAAAAGTAATTAAATTTGAAGGTTGCTATCACGGACACGCCGATATGTTTTTGGTGAAGGCGGGTTCCGGCGTTGCTACCCTTGGTTTACCCGACTCCCCCGGCGTTCCCAAAGCTGCAACCAGCAGCACTCTCACCGCACCTTACAACGATTTAGAAGCTGTAAAAGCTTTGTTTGCCGAAAACCCTGGTGAAATTGCCGGAGTAATTCTGGAACCAGTTGTCGGTAATGCAGGTTTTATTACTCCAGATGCCGGATTTTTGGAAGGGTTACGGGTAATTACGCAAGAAAATGGTGCTTTGCTAGTGTTTGACGAAGTAATGACTGGTTTTCGCATTGCTTACGGTGGCGCACAAGAAAAATTTGGCATTACTCCCGATTTAACCACTTTGGGTAAAATTATTGGCGGTGGTTTGCCAGTGGGTGCTTATGGTGGCAGACAGGATATCATGTCTATGGTGGCACCTGCTGGCCCAATGTACCAAGCGGGGACTTTATCTGGCAATCCCTTGGCAATGACTGCGGGAATTAAAACTCTGGAATTACTACAAAAACCCGGCACTTACGAGTATTTAGAACATATTACCAAAAAACTGACTGATGGCTTGTTGCAAATTGCCAAAGATGCTGGTCATGGGGTTTGCGGGGGTCACATTAGCGCGATGTTTGGTTTATTCTTTACTGCTGGGCCAGTACATGATTATGAGGATGCCAAAAAGTCGGATACAGCTAAATTTGGTCGTTTCCATCGGGGAATGTTACAACGTGGTGTTTATTTGGCACCTTCGCAATTTGAAGCTGGGTTCACTTCTTTGGCGCATACGGATGCAGATATCGATCGCACTTTAGCAGCTGCCAAGCAAGTTCTTGCGAATATCTAGAATATCTTTTTATTTCTCAATAGTTACCCCGTCTCTCAGGCGGGGTTTATTGTTTATTATGAAAATCCAACCTGTTAAAAATAATTCTTACTTCGCGTCCTTTGCGTCCTTTGCGGTTCAAAAAAAGATAATCATACTTTGCGTTAAGAACTGATAGCTTTTTTACTAAAGAGGAAACATTTGTTTTCTTCTTTGGAGGATTTAACTTAGTAGGAGGCGTATGTCGCAACAACAAAAAAGGAATACTTAGTAATCCTAAAACCATGACAATTACAGCAGTTAACCACACCATTAAACGGCTAGGTTTATAGTTAGCATCTTCAATTTGCCGGAGAACTTTGTTATATCGCCATACAGATAAACCAATGACAATTACTCCTAAAATTACTAAACTAATCCCTAAATTTTGAGAATTAACAAAAGAATCAGGAACAGTATTTTTCCCGGTAAATGAAACTTCTATTTGTCGGAGAAATAAGCCAAAACGGGCAATGGCGAAACCAAAACCTATTAAGGCAATAGCAGTTCTTAACCAAGCTAAAAACGTGCGTTCGTTGGCTTGGTGTTCTCTTTGACGATCGATCTTCTCAGGACTAGCCATAACTTCAATTTGTAGTTAGTTGGGAAGCCATACCCAACCAACTTTAAATATTAGCGATAATTAGTAAATTGCAAGGCTACCGGGTAATCTTCCTGCTTCAAACGCTGAATAACTGCTTGTAATTCGTCTTTGTCTTTGGCAGAAACTCGCACCGCATCGCCTTGAATCGAAGCTTGCACTTTCTTAAATTCATCGCGAATTAACTTGCTAATTTGTTTAGCAATGTCTTGGTTAATGCCCTTTTTCAAGGTAATTTCTTGGCGAACTCGATTACCGCTAGCTGCTTCAACTTTGCCGTAATCAAAAATTTTCAAAGATAAGTTTCGTTTAGCTGCTTTTGTTTGCAAAATTGTATGGACGGCATCTAAAGTAAACTCGCTATCCGTGTTCACAGTAATCGTTTCCTTAACTAATTCTACTGTGGTTTTCGTATCTTTCAGGTCATAGCGACTACTAATTTCCCTAGTAGTTTGATCGATCGCATTTACTAATTCTTGGTAATCAAAGTCACTAACAATATCAAACGAATAAGTGGAGGCCATAACACCTAACTGAACGGTAATGGGGGATGATTGGTAATTGGTAATTGGTGGTTAATTTGAATTTCAAATCTAAAGTTTGCCAGAGATTTGTTATTGCTAATTGTCCTACCTATTACCTATTACCTCAAAAGTAATTTCATCTAGCCTGGGAAAGACTCAACACAATTAAAGTGCCGCTGCAAAGAGTTGCGATCGCAAACATGAGCGATCGCAACAGCGGTACATTCAAAATGTAAAACACCGAGTAAAGCAACCGGGCAACCAAATAAGTTAACCCAGCATATATTGCCAGAGTCGAATTCACACCTGTTATGTATGCCATTAATGCTGCTGGAACAAACACCATCAAAGATTCAAAACTATTTTGATGCGCCCAAGTAGCACGTTGAGCATAAGCAGGTAACTTATCAACCATAGCTCTAGGAGTTGCTAAAGCTTCTGTTCCCAAATTGAATCGAGCATAAGCTACTAGCAAAAAGGGAACATAAACTAAAACAATAGCTACAGCAATGCAATACAGAAAAGTTATCGATCCTGACATTGGTAATAACCTCATCAGTCCTCACTTATTTCCCAGATTCACACTTTAATCAAAGTAAAACAAAGTGACTACTTTTCTTTGCTCCTCAGCATCCTCGCAGGTTTTTAAAAGCGTCCTGCTATCGTGAAAAGCAAAACAAATTAATTGTTGGCATCGGGAAACAATTTCCTGATTGCAGAGAGCACTAGCTTCACCCAAAGATAAATGGTCATTTTCCGGCTTTTCTACCAAGTGCATTACCTGTTTCAACAACTCGCGAGATTCTTGAGGTTGTCTTTCCAAGCTTTGGGGTAAAATCACCGTTAACAATTTGGGATCTGCCCGCATTGCGCCGCGAATAGCAGCGGCATTTGTCCCAGTAGCACCGGAAGTGAGTAATCTATTCCCTGTCAAAACCAGGGCGTAGCTCATCATTTCAATTAAGTGCTGATGGGTAATAGGAACATGACGCGAACCTAACAGAGCAATTCTTTTTGCTCCTGTTTGTTGGATCGTCGCTAGTTCTTGGACTAATTCATCAAATTTAGGAATGTCCAGCGATTGACTCAAGGATTAATGTTGAAGACACAACGACCTAGTTATTTTAACAGAAGTGTTGAGATGAGTACTTCATTAGAGTCGATCGAGGCAGAGAGGCTTCTGTAGAGGCGGGTTTTGTTGTTAGCTCTTCTGCTTTGCTCATACAATTGTCTGCTAAACCCGCCCCTACAATTGAAAATTCAGCGCACTCTGACTTGGTTAGGGTAAAGTCACTGCTGGTTGTAAGTCGAGTTTTGTTAACAACCGATTAATATCAAAGTGTTTTGCCATTAAATGACGAATACATTCAACTTTGATCGGTTCTTGGAGACGCACTTGACCAAAAGCTCGATCGATAATTTCCACAGTTGTTAAAGTATCGAGATCCACAGAAAGAATCGGGATTTCCAAATCTTCAGCCCGACTTAAAATCAAATTTGAAGGCGGGATATGCCCGGTTAAAATCAAGCATTGAGTGGAAGTTTCTAATGCGGCTAGTTGTATTTCGGTACGATCGCCCCCTGTCACCACTGCCATATTCCGCCCTTTACGGAAATATTTTAGTGCTGAATTAACATCCATTGCCCCAATTGTCAAGCTTTCTACTAGTAAATCTAAGCGATCGGTACGGCACAAAACGTCAGCCTTCAATTGCTTGACTAATTCCTTAACACTGACGCTGCGGAGTAAAGGACTTCGAGGCAAAATACCTAAGACTGGAACTTCACGTTGTTCCAGAAACGGGCGAACTTCTGTTTCCACCATTTCCATTTGCTCTGTGGGAATATCATTAAGGGCAACGCCCAATAAGCGATCGCCCAACAGACGCTTCGCTGCTAATAACTTATGTACCGACAGTAAAGACTGCCAACGAGACACTAACAGGATAGAGGCATCAATAGTATTAGCCACATCCAGTAAAGACAAATCAAACAAGCTGCCTTCATCTAGAGTACCTGGGCCTTCTAGCAACACCAACTCTCCGTTAGTCACATCCAGATATTTTGTCAATTCCGCATGGTAATCTACTCGATCTTCCCCTCTGATGCGTTTAGCGACAGCATCTTCGGTGAGGAAGAACAGAGTTTGCCTAATGCGATCGGACGGCAAGTTGATGCTTTGCGCCAAAAACTTTACATCTTCTTCGATCGCATCTGTCTGTGGCTCATTCCAACAAGTTCCCAGAGGCTTACCGTAGGCAATATCCAGTTGTTTTTCTTTTAACTGATGGGCAAGCCCCAATATTACTGCTGACTTGCCACTATAAGATTCTGTTGACCCAATCAGCAAATATTTCGTGAATTTTGGCACACCCTAGCTCCTGAATTCATCTAAATAAGGTGGCTTTTCCAAACTTTTACTCATCCAGGCGCAATAGCCTCCGGTAGAAACTCTTGGAAAAGTCGATCGTCCGTGAGGACTTAAAATTCATTATCACTTCTATGAGAAAGTTAACAAATTCATTATTTGCCAAAGTCATCTCATAGCTGAGTTCTGCATTGCCATCAAACTGCAACCGACAACGAGTTAAATCTGCTGGTAATGCAGCCACGCTCCAAGTTGCCACAAAAGGAATATTCTCGCCACCTTCAATTTTGCGATTGCCTTCGAGTACGCCTTTTTCATACAAGCTCATCGCCTTGGGTAGCCAAGTTCGCTTATTGCCTGTGTAGTATGGCATATAAACATTTACTCTTTGGGAATTAGGAGGGGGCAGTTGTTCAATGATATCCATAAAAGTTACCCTTTCGCTGCTGTTTGGCAATGTCTTACACGATCGTATTATTCCCTAATTTACCCAACGGAATCACCAAATTACCGACCAAATTAATAGTGGCAGCTGCTAATTAATACAGCAATCTTAGATACAATAAGGCTGCATAAACCTTTATGGGGAGCCGGAGACCACCAAAAATCCTTGCTTTTAGGCGGTAGATGCCGTAATTTAGATTTCTCCTGATGACAAACTGTTGTTACCTTGTTATCATTTTGCCCATACTGGTGTCCCAATTTTTGGGAAATTATACGATTTGTATTGCCAGCTAAAAGTGGTAGAAGCACGCCGTCTGTCTCAGGACAAACTATTAGTTTGGAAAAGCTGTACGGTTGGGTGGTATTTAATACCGAGCTTCTGGAAAGGTGTAAATAAGTACTGGTGGTTGAATTAATTGAAATATGCCAGCGAATTCCTGGCCCGAAAACAATTCCTACAATGAGCTTGACGAACTTAGCTCGTTGCTGTCTGAGATCTCTCAACCAGAGGAATCTGACAAGACACCTAACCAAAGATATGGCGGACGCAGGCGGAAAGCGGCGATCGTCCTGACGATCGTCTGGAGTGGCACCATTGCCCTGCATTTACTTTCTTGGGGTAGTTGGTTCATCTTAGGTTTAACAACCTTGATGGGAATTCATGCCATCCGTGTTTTGCGTGCCCGTCCCCACACTTTACCTGAGTGTTTGTCTGCCGAAACCCAAGATTCTTGGCCTTACGTCTCTTTGCTGGTAGCAGCTAAAAATGAAGAGGCTGTAATTGAGAGCTTGGTGAATACCCTCTGTAGTTTGGATTATCCTAGCTACCGTTATGAACTTTGGGTAATTGATGACAACAGCACGGACAAAACTCCACTGGTACTCAAGGAACTGACGCAAAAATACGATCGGTTGAAAGTATTCCGGCGATCGCCTGGTGCGAAAGGCGGTAAATCAGGGGCATTAAATCAAGTGTTGCCTCTGACTAGTGGCGATATTATTGCTGTGTTTGATGCTGATGCTCAAGTACCCAAAGATATGCTGCGGCGCGTCGTCCCTGTGTTTACTAAAGAACAGGTGGGCGCAGTCCAAGTGCAAAAGGCGGTCTCTAACCCCGATGTCAATTTTCTCACAGTGGGTCAAGTGGCGGAGATGGCATTGGATAGTTATTTCCAACAACAGCGGATCGCTATTGGTGGCATTGGCGAACTGCGGGGAAATGGTGAGTTTATTCGTCGTTCTGCCTTGGAACTCTGTGGTGGTTTCAATGAGGAAACGATTACTGATGACCTTGACTTAACTATTCGTCTGCATCTCGATCGATGGGATATTGAGTTTGTCATCGATCCGGCAGTGGAAGAGGAAGGGGTGACGAGTACGATCGCTCTCTGGCATCAGCGCAACCGTTGGGCAGAAGGCGGTTATCAACGTTATCTGGACTACTGGCGACCCATTTTTGCTGGTCGCATGAGTTGGCGGAAATCTTGGGATATGTTCATGTTTTGGATCATCCAATATTTTCTCCCCACAGCAGCAGTACCAGATTTTGTGATGGCGATCGCCCGCAACCGAATGCCTGTGTTTAGCCCAGTCACAGCTTTAATGCTCACAATGTCTTTTATCGCCATGTTTAGCGGTTTACGGCGCGTTAAGAAACAGAAAGTCACTATTCCCAACCTGTTTTTGACTCTGCTCGATACCATTCGTGGCACTTTTTATATGCTTCACTGGATCGTTGTGATGGCTAGTACTACAGCCCGTATGTCCGTTTTACCTAAACGACTAAAATGGGTGAAAACTGTCCATAAAGGTTCTGAGGCAGAATAAGCGGTAGAAGGGGACTGGGGGTTGGGGAATGGGGACTGGGAAAGTTAAATTTAACCATTCCTCTGTGTTCTAAAAATCCTCTTCTTCCTCTTCTATGTCTTCTTCTGATTCCATTGTGGTGTCAAAGTTGGCTGTTTCTGAGGCCGATCGCAAATTGTTTTTCTCTGGTAATGTATCTGCTAATTCCAGATCTTCTGGGCATTCGATACTTTCACCATTAAAAATATTAATTAAGCTTTGAGTTGCTTTTTTTAGCATTTCTGCTTCGGCATTTTTGGCTAATTCTATAGGGCTTGTTTCTGGCGGTTTCTCCGGTTTATTTACATTTCGCTGAGTTGGTTTTGATTCTGGTAAAGGTGTTTCTCGATCGACTTTTGCCGGAGTTGGGGAAAAATCATTGGGAATATTAATTGGTTTGGTATCAGTTTTGTTCTCAGAAGAAATTTCGACTTCTTTATGATTAATATTTGTCTCTTGATGATTAGCAGTTTGATTCGTAATTAATTTCAAATTTACCTTAATTTTCTGCTTTAAAATTCGCTGAAATGCAGTTTCTAAAGAGGGAATTTTGGGTTGAGCAATCTTCAGTAAATTAGCAGTTTTAATTCCTACTTGAGCTTGAGATTCTTCTAAACTTAATAAACATCCATGTTGAGTAAAAAGAGCTTTACTTGCGATCGGTAAATCTTCTAATACTTGTTGCCAAATTTGTTCTAAGTTATTTTCTCGATCCGAAAGATTCACGGGTTGAAAAACTTCTGCTTTTGGTTCAACTTTCGCAGTTTCAGATATTTCAGTAACTAAATGATTAACTTCTTGATTTGGTTGAATATTCTCGAATTTAACCGAAGGTTGTACAGAAGTTGAATCTTCTGGAATTGGCGGTTTTGGCAAAGTTGATTTAGAGAGATTCTGATTTGTATTAACAGGTTTTATATTTTGGGAAATTACCGAATTAGTGGCAGGTTGTGTTGTTTGCTTAATTGCCGAAGGTAACAATCCCAATAAGGTAACTTCCAACCACAAGCGAGGTTGAGTTGTATTTTTAATCTGAAATTCACTATCTTTGAGTAATTTTTGTCCTGCTAAAATTTCGGGGATTTCTAAATCAGTGAAATCACACATTTTTTCCCAGGTGGGAGTAGTGACAACTGCTAAATCTGGACGATTGGGCGCACTTTTAGCAATTAACAAATCCCGATAAAAACTAGCTAAATTTTGCAGCACGATTAAAGGTTCTCTTCCTCTATCCATGAGGCGACGGGCTATTTCTAAAACTTGGGTAGCTTGGTCAGTTGCGATCGCTTCTACCATCTCCATTAAATCTCTTTCGGGAACCGCACCCACTAAATCCCAAACAATTTCAACTGTCACTTGTACCGGAGATAAACTTAACTGATCTAATAAACTTTCCGCATCTCTTAACCCACCTTGAGCAACTTGGGCAATTAAAGTAACTGCTTCTTTAGTAATATTAATGTTTTCTTTACTGGCAATTTGCCACAAATGTTCTACCATTTCCTGTAAAGGAATGCGGCGAAAATCAAATCTTTGACAGCGAGAAATAATCGTGGGTAAAACTCTTTGGGGGTCAGTAGTTGCTAAGACAAAAATTACCCGATCGGGCGGTTCTTCCAAAGTTTTTAATAGCGCATTAAATGCCGCTGTCGATAGCATATGAACTTCGTCAATAATGTAAACTTTGTAACGACATTGTACGGGGGCAAACTGCGATCGCTCAATAATTTCCCGAATATTATCCACCCCAGTATTGCTAGCCGCATCAATTTCAATTACATCTAACGATGAGCCTTTAGCAATAGTCACGCAAACTTCACATTTACCACAGGGACTTTCTGTGGGAACATTACTAGAAAGACAATTTAATGACTTAGCAAAAATTCTCGCACTAGAAGTTTTTCCCGTACCTCTAGGCCCAGTAAACAGGTATGCTGGAGCAATCCTTTCTAGTTGGATTGCATTAGTTAAAGTAGTCGCGATCGCCTCTTGACCCACCAAATGGGCAAAAGTTTGCGGACGATACTTGTGATGTAGGGGTTCGTAAGACATGAGAAACAAAAAGCAATATAGTTAAGATCTAAGATGTTTATTAATTGTGAGATTATTTATTTTGAATCTCTGTTTTTAACTTTGAATTGCTGCTCAGTTACTTGTTAGCACTTAGCAATTACCATGCCACAATTTTCCACCGTTAGTTTAATCCTCAGTAGCTTTGCTGTTCTCATATTTACAGCTATAAAATTACCACAAAAAATTCCTCACAACATTAAAGAAGAAAAAACTATTGCCTTACCACAAAAAACCGAAAATAGTCAAGGTAAACAAACTAATTTAAACTCCCAGTCAACTCAAAGTTTTCTAATTATCGGCGGTGGACCTAAACCAGAAGCTAACGAAATTGCCATTGAGAAAAACATTCTGTACTTTCAGAGAACCCTGCGTGTTTTGGGATACAATTCAGCAGAGGTACCCATTCTCTTTGCTAATGGTAACAATCAACAAGCCACAGTGAGCTATTTGGATAGAAACGGTAGACAAATGTTTAAAGTCCCAGAGATACCCAATATTAAGGGTGCCTCAACTTTATCGAATCTACGGAACGCCTTTCAACAATTGCAGAGTAAAAAACCCGATTCTGTGTTCTTTTACTTCACAGGTCACGGAATTCGCAATCCTAAGAATATTAATAATAACCTAATTTTGTTATGGAATGATGAACTATTGAGCGTTCAAGAGTTTTCTTCCTTGTTAGATCGATTACCTCCAAAAACATCTTTTGTAGGGATGATGAGTCAATGCTACTCCGGGTCATTTGCTAATTTAATTTATGAAGGTGGTAATCCTAAAAGTCCTGTAACTCAAAGACCTCGCTGTGGTTTTTTTGCTACTGTGAAAACTCGACCTTCTGTTGGCTGTTTCCCCGAAGTTAACGAAGCCGACTATGAGGATTATAGCTCTAGCTTCTTTGCTGGTTTAAGTGGTCGCAGTCGCACCGATCGAACTGTAACTTCTGCTGATTATAACCAAGATGGAAGAGTGTCTTTTGCAGAAGCTCATGCTTTTGCCAAAATAGACCAACAGAATGTTGATTTTCCCCTTTCTACTTCTGAATATTGGCTACAAAACCAAGCTAATAAAAAAGCTCAAGAAACAATTTTAGCTGAACCGATAAATGCTACTTTAGTAACAGCGCGTCCCGAACAAAAATATGTAATTAATTCTCTTATAAAAATGTTTAAATTAAATGCAGAGCAGTCTTTTTTAGAAAATGAAAAGACTGTCCTGCGGGAGAGAGCCAAAACGGAAGAACAGAAAGCCTATGTGATGCGTCTACGCATGGAGTTGTTAAATATTGGGATGGAAAAACGAGTGCGAAATTCACAAAATCCTCAAGCGATCGCTATCCTTGAGAGATTAATTGAATGTGAAAATGGTTCTTGGGGGAAACAATAAACAAGCGGTTGTCATAATGAGTAAATTTAGTTCCAAAATTAGAAAAAAAATCAAACGTGCTGAGAGAATTATTCGCAGCTGGCTGAAAAGAAAACTCAGACGATGGTTAAAACCTTGGTTAGCACCAAAGAAAAAGAGATATCAAGTACTAGAAAGTTATGTGTCTCTTGAAGAGAAAACATATTTGGATAGTGCAGATTATGAATATTATTTTATGCAGTTGTTAGAAGGTGTGGATCATGGATGGCGAAAAACTCAAGTTGAGAAAGTTTTTGCCGCTTTGAGTGAGAAAACTACCGAAGCAGAATGGATCAATTGGTTAAAATTATTTGGCGATCGCTTATTAGCCGCACCAACATCAGATGAACATTTAGCCAGTCAAATGATTAGATTAGGCGAATTAGGTTGCGGTACATTTGGCAAATTATCGCGGGAAATAGGCTTTTCTCTATTAGCGAGATTGCCCGAAGCATATATATACAATCATGAACTAAAGCGCGAGCAAGAAATTATAGAAAGTCCGGCTCAAAAAGCCCAAAATTTATTTAATCAAGGAGTCGAACAATTCAACAAAGGAGATTTTTTGGCGGCAATTACAACTTATGACAAAGCCTTAGAAATTTTACCAAATGCTAATGAAATTTGGTACAATCGCGGCAACGCTTTATTTAAATTGAATAAATCTAGAGAAGCGATCGCCAGTTATGAAAAAGCTTTGGAATTTAAAGCTGACAAATACGAAGCCTGGAACAATAGAGGCAATGCTTTATTTAATTTAGGCCAAATTGAAGAAGCTTTAGAAAGTTACAGTAAAGCCGTAGAAATTCAACCTCAATATCACCAAGCTTGGTTTAATAAAGCAGTATTATTGGGAAGTTTAGGTAGGTTAGAAGAATCGATCGGATCTTACGATAAAGCTTTGGAAATTAAACCCCAAGACGATCAAGCTTGGTTTAATCGCGGATTAGTTTTAGGTAATTTAGGTAACTTAGAAGAAGCGATCGCTAGTTGGGACGAAGCATTATCAATTAACGCAGAACGCTACGAAGCATGGTATAACCGCAGTGTAGCTTTGAATAACTTAGGACGAACAGAAGAAGCTAATGCCAGCTTAGAAAAAGCAAAGGCACTTAAACCAGACCTTTATTGAGGGGACTGGGGACTGGGGACTGGGGACTGGGGACTGGGGACTGGGGACTGGGGACTGGGGACTGGGGACTGGGGACTGGGAGAGTTTTGAGGGTTAAGTAAAATTATTTACTCTTAGCAGTAATTGGCTAAAATCGAGAGTGCAATACCGTGCAAGGAAATAGCGATGATTGGAAGGATTTGGCAAAAAATAGTTCAGTTTTTTCAGAGTTTATTTGGGGGCAACAGGCGTAAAAGATCCAAATCCAATCTTACGGCTTTAAAAAAGCAGATTCAACCTGCAAAACCTTTGGAAAACAGCGATTACGAGTTTTTATTCATGCAACTGTTGGAAGGTATAGCACATGGTTGGCAACAGTCAAGAGTAGAAAAATTTTTTGCTGAATTAGACGATCGCACCACTGAAGCACAATGGGTAACATGGATACATAACTTTGGTCAGAAATTAATTGCTTCACCTGCGCCAAATCAGGAATTAGCCCTACGAATGTTAGCATTAGGGGAAATGAATTGTGGTGAAATTAGCACTGAAGCAGGTGAAATTGGTTTACAATTATTACAAAAACAAGAAAAACCTATCATCCAAACCCCACAAAATCCAGCAACTTCTACTTTGTTTCCATCAGTTAATGAAATAGGTAATTTGGGAGAGCAATCACAAACTATTTCTTTAGAACAACTTTGGGAATTGTTACAACAAGACCAAGAATTAGTACAACAAATGGCAGCTTTACTGCAAATCAATACTAATAATCCAGAAGAAATTATTCAAGCTTTAATTAATCAATCCAACCCTGCCCCTACGGATGAAATTTAACTCAGAGAGCAAGGAAGCATAAAGTAAGGGCAATTCATGAATTGCCCCTACGTAAAGGGTTACAAATCATTCTGGTAAACCTAAAAGTTCGCCTGTACCAGGAATTACTTTCCCGATCGCATAAGCAGCAATATTTTGTGAGTCAAACCATTTAATAGTTGCTTCTTCTTGCTTTGGATTCACCAAAACGACAAAGCCAATTCCCATATTAAAAGTTTCAAACATAGCTTTAGGATTAACATTACCAGCAGTAGCCAACCAATCAAAAATAGGCAAAATATTCCAACTGTTGGGAATAATTTCAATTGACTGATTAGCACCCAAACAACGAGGCAAATTTTCTGGTAAACCTCCACCTGTAATATGCGCCATGCCATGAATTTCGATTCCTGAAGACCTAGCAGCTAATACAGGTTTGACATAAATTTGCGTGGGAGTTAATAAAATTTCTCCTAAAGTTTTACCGCCTAATTTTTCTGGTCGATCGCTCCAATTAAACCCACCATCACTAACAATTTTTCGCACTAAACTAAAACCATTACTGTGAACGCCTTGAGAAGCTAAAGCGATCGCCACATCCCCAACTTCCACATTTGAACCCGACAAAAGTTGGCTTTTTTCCACCACACCCACACAAAAACCCGCCAAATCATACACCCCAGGCGGATAAAATCCCGGCATCTCTGCCGTTTCCCCTCCTAACAAACTACAACCCGCCATTTCGCATCCTTGACTAATTCCCGCTACCACTTCAGCCAGCTGTTCTTGTTCCAGCTTTCCCGTAGCCAAATAATCCAAAAAAAACAAAGGTTCCGCACCAGAAGTCAGCACATCATTCACACACATGGCAACTAGATCGATGCCTACAGTATCGTGACAATTTAGATCGTGAGCTATCTTCAGTTTCGTTCCCACTCCATCAGTCCCCGAAACTAAAACAGGTTCTTTATATCCGCTAGGTAATTCAAAAAAACCACTAAAACCACCCAATCCACCAATCACTTCTGGTCTATGAGTACGATTTACCAAACTCCGAATTTTATCTACAAAAGCTCTACCCGCCTCAACATCAACACCCGCTTCTCGATAATCCATGACCATTACTCCCTCTTCATTCAATCTTTGCCAGATTCAATTTTGAACCGAACTAGGCGCTGGCAAATTCCCAAAATTTATAATGGCAAATTTTGATAACAATTCCAAATCAATTCATAAATATCCTATAAAAATTTATTTTTATACTTCATCAAGGCAAAAAACCCGGAAAACTAGCTTATGGCAGTAGTTCTACTAAAAAACATGATTGATTATCGAACCAATTAATTACAAATTCTGGCGAATTGCCTTAGCAATAGCAGCTTGTTAGCGCTTTCTCAAATCTAAAACTTCATGGTAATCTGTTGCAGTTGCAAAATTAGTTAAGCGAATACGAATCGACTACAAGTTAGCCGAAAAATTGTAGGCGGGGTGCTGATACCAACTAATCACGGCCCTCAAAAGTAGCGATATCCACCTCGACAAAACAAGAGCTTATGAAGCAAAGAATTTGGAGCGGTATTTCTGCCGCCGTACTAACAACTGCCCTTGGCACAAGCCTTTCCTGCCATGCCGAAATAAACAAGGTTGGGGGAACGGAATTAGAAACAAAGCCAGCAGCTGCTAGTCAGACTTTACCTCCAGCCGATACTCCAACAGAGACTATCAAAGTAGGAGAGTATAAATCAAAAACTGGAAGTAATGCTCAAGAGCAGGTAATCGCGACAATTAAAGCTCATGAAGTAGCAGGTCGTCAAGCGGCAACCCTTTATTTGCGAGCTATTCCAGTTTTAACTTTTCTCGGTTCTGCCCCAGTGGAGTCAAGTGGGATTAAACAAGGCAGCCTTTCTCAGGATGACATTCAAGAAGTTGAAAGTGCCGACAGCCCAGTAGCAAGAGCCAGTGCGGTAGCAGCCAAGCTGAATCAATGGAATCGGGAAAACCTTGATGCTAACCAAATTACAGTTGCTTATGCGATCGCCAACAAAGTCGCCAGCAGCAAAGAAGAAACATTACAAGCACTAGCAAATCCAGCCAGCAGTCAAAAAACAGCGATATTAGCTAAAACTAATTACGAGCGCTACCTAATCAAAGTTAACAACGAAAATTTGGTAGAAATCACCGAATACACCAGGCTTCCAGATACCACAAATAACTTAGCTGAAGATGCCCTACAAGCCACCAACAGATTGCGGCGACTTATGGGCGATGCCCCCCCGTTAACTGACATTCCCGGAAAACCAACGCCTCAACCTGAGCCAGAAAAAGTAGTTACTTATGTTCCCACAGTTCGATCGGTTCTCAGAGGTTTAGCTTCTTGGTATGGCCCCGGTTTTCACGGTGGTCGCAGTGCTAGTGGCGAAAGGTACAACCAAAATGCGTTAACTGCGGCTCACCGTAGTCTACCCTTTGGCACGATGGTTAGGGTGACAAACTTAAGGAATGGTCTGTCAGTAGTAGTGAGGATTAACGATCGCGGCCCCTTCTCCAGAAGTCGCATTATCGACCTTTCTGCCGCTGCCGCCAGAATCATCGCATTAACAGGCTCAGGAGTAGCCCCCGTCAAAGTCGAAGTCTTGGGTGAAACACAAATTATCACCGCTAACTAGAGATAAGTTTTAAGTTATGAGTTTTGAGTTTTAAGTTAAATTCAACTCAAAACTCAAAACTCAAAACTCTTCCCGATTCTCACTATGAGCAGTGTATTTTCTGGCTGATTCGCTATACACTACTATGGGTTTAATTCGGTGGAACCCTGTTCGCGTAGTGTGTGCGTAGCACATAAGGAATCAAAGTGCGCCTGTTTACTACAGTTGCGGCACTGCGCTGCTACCTACGGCAAGCCCGTGCTGGACAACTTAACTCGCTAGTTGAAGTTGGCTTAGTTCCTACGATGGGAGCTTTGCACGCAGGTCATCTCAGCTTAATTGAAAAAGCTCGAAAACAAAATGATGTTGTAGTAGTTAGTATTTTTGTCAATCCCCTACAATTTGGGCCAACAGAAGATTTTCATAAGTATCCCCGATCGCTGGAGTCCGATCGCCTATTATGCGAACAAGTCGGGGTAGATGTAATTTTTGCTCCCACAGCCGCAGAATTAGGAGTAGTTAACCAAGAAGAAGGTTATAGGGGTCAGGTGTTAGGGGTTAGGGAAGAGTCTTTTTCCCCAACCCCCAACCCCCAACCCCCAACCCCTTCCTCTTTACCCGTGACGCAAGTGATTCCACCTGCACCAATGATTTCTTTGATGTGTGGGCTAGAGCGTCCGGGACATTTCCCAGGTGTAACTACCATTGTGGCTAAATTATTCAACATAGTACAACCGGAAACAGCTTATTTTGGGCAGAAGGATGCTCAGCAATTAGCCATTATTCGCCGCATGGTACAGGATTTAAATTTCCCGGTGCAAATTGTCGGCTGTCCGATCGTTCGCGAACCTTCTGGACTAGCGCTAAGTTCTCGCAATCAATATTTGACCCCAGCACAAAAGACCGAAGCGGCAATTTTATATCAAGGTCTAAAACAAGCCCAAATCGCTTTTTATGAAGGAGAAATGAAGACTCAGCAGCTAATTGCTATTGTTAAGGCACAATTAGCAAAGGTACCTTCTATCCAAACCGAATATGTGGAGTTGGTGCATCCTAATACACTTAAACCTTTAGCAGAGATTAAGGAGGTTGGACTGTTGGCGATCGCAGCGAGGTTGGGTTCCACCCGTCTCATCGATAATATAATTCTTTCCAAACGTCAGCCCATTGTGGCTATTGATGGCCCTGCGGGTGCAGGAAAATCTACAGTAGCAAGAGCAGTAGCCCAAAGTTTGGGGCTACTATATTTGGACACGGGTGCAATGTACCGGGCTTTAACTTGGTTAGTCCTGAAATTGGGCATTTCCGTTAATGATGAACCGGGAGTTACAGAAATTGCCAGTACTTGTAAAATTGAACTCCGCATGAGTGACGATCCCCAAACTGGGGTACGAGTCTGGATCGATGGTGAAGAATGTACCCAAGAAATTCGCTCTTTGGAAGTGACTTCTCATGTTTCTGCGATCGCAGCCCAAAAAGCGGTTCGCAGCGAACTAATTAAACAGCAACGACTCTGGGGCGAAAAAGGCGGTTTAGTTGCTGAAGGTCGCGATATCGGTACTCATGTTTTCCCAAATGCGGAACTCAAAATTTTCTTGACTGCATCAGTCGAAGAACGTGCCCGTCGCCGTCGTGCCGATTTACAAAATCAAGGCGGACTTGAGCTAAGTTTGGAAAAAATGCAACAAGACCTTTTGGAACGCGACTGGAAAGACAGTAACCGTGATATTGCGCCTTTACGAAAAGCTCCTGATGCGATCGAAATTTACACCGATGGCTTAACTATCGCCCAAGTAACTGAGTTAATTACTAACCTTTACTGGGAAAAAACTAAACACTAAGTAACACAAGTTGCTAGATTTTGTAAGAGTGAGTCAGAACCTTTAATTTACTCTGACTCTCTCAAATTTTTATTGACTGACCTATCCTCTAGATTAGAAAATCCAATCACATTAATAACTAACAAATTTACATTAAGTAATCTAAAATTCTTTCATTTCAAAACAAAAAAAGTTAAATTAAGGAATATTTAGTTTACTTTTTGCTTTTACTGTGTTTGGTTAATAAAGGGTGCCGAACCAAGCAAATTTTTATCGTGAGGAGCGAAGAAAAATCAAATGCTTAGACTTAGCCGCAGAAATTTGAAGTTCTGCACATACGTAAGTTTGTTTGCCGCTGCTTGTAGTTTTTTAGTTGGAGTGAGTCTGTCAATTCATGAACATAGTCAGGAGACATATCGAAAGAGACATTTAGTCATAAAGCACCCCTTATCAACAAAGGATTTCTCTCAACTTTTTGGTACTGAAGAAAAACCAAATAAAAAGTTACAACCAGACCTGAAGGAGAAACCGGAAATTGCCCCTATTAATAAAAAAAATCCGCTACCACCTCTAGCATTTAAAGCACCTATTAGTTTTCAGGGAAAAACCATTAAACAGGTAAATTGGGGAGTTCAAGATAAAGTTATTGCCTTAACCTTTGATGATGGGCCTTGGCCTACATATACCAACCAAGTTTTAGGAATTCTCAAGAAAAATGATATTAAGGCTACGTTTTTCTGGATTGGCAGAAATGTAAGATCATTTCCTCAGATTGCCTTACAAGTAGTTGCAGAAGGTCATGCGATCGGCAATCACACTTGGAGTCACTCTTACCGGAAGATGAATAAAATTATTGCCACCAAAGAAGTTGAAAGCACTAAGGCAATTATCAAAAAAATAACCAATGTAGAAACTAATCTATTTCGTCCCCCAGGGGGAATTTTAAATAATGGGCCAGCAGGTTATGCCCTTTCGCAAAAATATGCAATTCTGATGTGGTCAGATGACTCCACAGATTACGCCCGCAACATTTCAGTTAACAACATAGTTAACAGAATCCTCAAAAGTGCTAAACCTGGAGGTATTTTACTAATGCACGATGGTGGAGGCGATCGTTCCCGCACTGTTCAAGCCCTACCCATCATCATTAATTCCTTGAAAAACCAAGGTTACAGATTCGTCACGATTCCTGAATTGATGGGCATACAAAAAAGTGATGATTCAGGAAACCAAGAAACAATAAAACCAGAAGACGACCAGACCATTAAACCTGAAGTTTTAACAATAAAACCACGAAACAATAAGCTGGTTAAACCTAGAGTTTTGACCATAAAACCACGAAACAATAAGCTGGTTAAACCTAGAGTTTTGACCATAAAACCACGAAATAATAAGCTGGTTAAACCTAGAGTTTTGACCATAAAACCACGAAATAATAAGCTGGTTAAACCTAGAGTTCTAATCGCAAAACCAGCAAACAACAAGATTATTAAACTAAGAAACCTAGTTATAAGGGGACAAAGGAAGATGCAACAAAAATCGAAAATTCCCCAGTCCCCAATCCCTACTAATAGGTAGTGGGTAGTAGAAAAATCAATTACCAACTACCAACTACCAACTAAACTGAAGTGAGAACCTTATCTGCTTTTGCTTCTGGGTTTGCTTCAGGAGAATCAGCTTCCGAAGGCGGAACTGCTTGCCAGAACTTATGTAAATAAGTTTGCCAGTTTTCTAGAATTAGTTTCGCCTTTTTGCTGCCAGTCCGATCGGCATGGGCGGTAATCAGTTCTTTAAGAAGTGCTTCACCTGCTGGAGTTTGTACCCGTTGGACTTTAATAATTTCCGGGTTAACTTTCTTAGAAAAACTGCCATCTTCATCTAAGAAATAAGCTAAACCACCAGTCATCCCAGCACCGACGTTGCGACCTACTCTACCCAAGACTACAATTACACCACCAGTCATGTACTCGCAGCAGTGGTCGCCAGCACCTTCAATCACCGCTTTAGCAGCTGAGTTCCGCACTGCAAAACGTTCCCCAGCTTGACCATTAGCATACAACACGCCACCAGTCGCCCCGTAAAGGCAGGTATTACCAACAATCACATTTGCCGAAGCATCGTAGGTAGCTTCTGCGGGTGGTTTAATGATAATCTCGCCACCGTGCATTCCTTTACCTACGTAGTCGTTTGCTTCTCCTGACAAATTCAAGATTACTCCGGGTAAGTTGAATGCGCCAAAGCTTTGACCGACACTACCTTTGATGTTGAGGGTAATTTGTCCTTCAAAGCCAGTATTGCCATAAGTTGAAGCAATAGCGCCAGATAATCTTGCGCCGATCGTCCGATCGGTATTTACTGCCACAATATCTTTAGTGACTTCGGTTTGATGGGTAATAGCTGCGGCAATTTCGGGGTCTGCTAAAAGTCGATCGTCTAAAACATCACCATTGGTATGAACTGCTTCATGTGACAACCAACTGCGATCGACTCTAGTATCCGGTAAAGCCAACAAGTAAGACAAATCTAAATGCTCAGTTTTTGTCAGTTGAACATCTTCTCGTACTTTTAGCAGATCTGCCCGACCAATTAACTCATTCAAGGAACGATAACCCAGTTTTGCTAGGATCGATCGCACTTCTTCGGCTACATAGTAGAAGAAATTGACAACGTGCTCCGGTATTCCGGTAAACCGTTTCCGCAGTTGTTCTTGCTGAGTCGCCACACCTACTGGGCAATTGTTTGTATGACAGATGCGAGCCATAATACAGCCTTCTGCGATCATGGCGATCGATCCGAAGCCATATTCTTCGCCACCCATTAGGGCACCCATCACCACATCCCAGCCTGTCTTAAAGCCACCATCAACCCGTAAAATGACTCTGGAACGCAGTTGATTTTCCATTAACACCCGATGAACTTCAGTTAATCCTAATTCCCAAGGGCTTCCGGCGTGTTTAATTGAAGACAAAGGCGAAGCGCCTGTTCCCCCATCATGACCGGAAATTTGGATAATATCGGCATTAGCCTTAGCCACACCCGCAGCAATAGTTCCGATACCTACCTCAGCCACTAATTTGACTGAAACGGCAGCTTTCGGATTAATTTGGTGTAAATCAAAGATTAACTGTGCTAAATCTTCGATCGAGTAAATATCATGGTGTGGAGGTGGCGAAATTAAAGTTACTCCCGGCTTAGAACGCCGTAACATCGCAATGTAGGGACTGACTTTTTTACCCGGTAACTGTCCACCTTCTCCCGGCTTCGCACCTTGGGCAATTTTAATCTCAATTTGCTTGGCACTCATCAAGTATTCTGGAGTTACGCCAAAACGACCAGAAGCGACTTGTTTAATCGCACTAGAAGCTGTATCGCCATTCCGCAAACCCTTCAAATGCGGGAAGGTTGGCGATAAACCATTTTCATCTACATCATTAAGAATTTTGTAACGGTTGGGATCTTCTCCACCTTCGCCTGAGTTAGATTTACCACCGATGCGGTTCATTGCGATCGCCAAAATCTCATGCGCCTCTGGTGAAAGAGCACCCAAAGACATTCCCCCAGTAGCAAAACGCTTGACAATCTCCGTCACCGATTCTACTTCTTCAATGGCGATCGATGGGCGATCGCTCTCAAACTCTAACAAATCCCGTAAAGCTGTTACCGGACGAGTCTCTAGGATTTTCCGGTACAGTTCGTAATACGAAGAAGTAGGGGGGTGGGGAGGTAGGGGGATAGGGGGAGTTTCTAGCGCTAGATTTCTCCCCATCTCCCCATCTCCCCATCTCCCCATCTCCCCATCTCCCCACTTCTTATATTCTGCTACTGCTTTATGCAGAGCTTTTGCCATTTCGGGGGAGTTCATGTGATACTCTCCACCGGGACGGTATTGGACGAAGCCGAAGTTTTCTAACTTCTTAATAGTTAATTCTGGGAAGGCTTTACTGTGGAAAGACATTACTTCAGAAGCTAACTCTTTGACAGTTAAACCACCAATCCGAGAAGCTGTACCTTTGAATCCTAATTGTAATAGTTCGGGGCCAATGCCGATCGCTTCAAAAATTTGTGCTCCTTGGTAAGAAGAAAGCAGCGAAATTCCCATTTTCGAGAGAATCTTCAACAACCCATCTTCTACAGCTTTTTTGTAATTAGCTTGAGCTTTTTCTAAAGTACAAGCCGGAATTTTCCCTCGTTCCATGAAACTTTGAGTTTTAGGATCTTCCCACCAACTCCGCACAGTTTCAAAAGCTAAATAAGGACAAACTGCGGCTGCACCAAAACCTATTAAACAAGCAAAATGATGGGTACTCCAACATTGTGCTGTATCAACAACGATCGAAGCTTTCATCCGCAGTCCTTCACCTATTAAATGGTGGTGAACTGCACCCATAGCTAACAAGGGAGGAATATAAGTACAATCAGCACTAATTCCACATTGGGGGTTAGGGGAACTGTCTTCTTCCCTAACACCTACCCCCTGACCCCTATCCCCTAATTTTGTTCGTTCACGGAGTGTGCCGTCAGGCGCATCGCTTAAAATCAAAATCTTCGCGCCAGATTTAACTGCTGCATCTGCTTCTAAACAAAGGTTATTAACAGCTTTTACCAACCCATCGGGACCCGAAGCTACAGGGTAAAGTGTAGATAAAGTAGCAGTTTGAAAACCAGAATTTCGTACTACTTCTAAATCAGTTTCACTCAAAACCGGAGATTGAATTAACAACTTTTCGGCATATTCCGGTTTAACATCCAAAATATTACCCCGTTCGCCCAAAGTCATACTCAAAGACATTACCAATTTTTCCCGCAAAGGATCGATCGACGGATTTGTAACTTGAGCAAAACGTTGTTTAAAGTAATCGTAGAGTAGGTGAGGACGACTCGAAAGCACTGCCAAAGGAATATCATCACCCATACAGAAAGTCGGTTCTTTGGCACTCGCTGCCATTTCCTCGATAATCATTTCTACATCTTCGATCGTATACCCAAAAGCAGTTTGATTCCTTAGTAAAGTTTGTTCATCTAACAATCTAGTTTCTGGGAAAGGTTGAGGTTGCAAAGTCTTCCGGTTTTTCAACCATTCAGCATAAGGCAATTTTTGGGCAATTCTAGTTTTCAGTTCCCAATTTTTCAGAACTTCCTTAGATTCTAAATCAACCGCGATCGTTTGACCGGGACCCAAGCGACCTTTTTCCAGAATTTCTGCTTCGGGAATATCTACTACTCCAGCCTCCGAAGCGACAATAACACAACCATCTTTAGTAGTAACAAATCGGGCTGGTCTTAGGCCGTTGCGATCGAGTGTAGCACCAACCTGTTTGCCATCACTAAACACCAACAAAGCCGGACCATCCCAAGCCTCCTGCAAACCGCTGTAATATTCGTAAAAGTCAACAATTTCTTGATGATCGTCCAAGTCCGGCTGATTTTTGTATGCTTCTGGCACCATAATCATTAATGATTCCATTGGCGATCGTCCAGAACGCACCAGCAATTCTAAAACATTATCCAAATTCGCCGAATCACTATTTCTCACATCAACAGAAGGCTTCAAATCCTCAATACTCTCTCCCCAAACTGGATGATTTAACTCTGCCTTCCGCGCCATCGTCCAGTTAATATTACCCAGTAAAGTATTAATTTCCCCATTATGCCCCAACAAGCGCATTGGTTGAGCCAAAGGCCATTTAGGCATAGTATTCGTACTAAAACGACGGTGATAAACCGCAAAATTAGTTTTATATTCTGGATTTTTCAAATCCGTATAAAATTCTGCCAAAACTGCCGATCGAACCATGCCTTTATAAACAATTGTTCGGCAAGAAAACGAACAAATGTACAAATCATCAGGCCATTTTAAAGAAGTTTCTTGTTCTAATCTTTTACCAATGCGACGACGCACCAGATACAAATGCCGTTCTAATTCATCTCCTTTAAGAGTTTCACTCTTAACAATTAACTGCTCAATTTTCGGCTGATTTTCTCTAGCTTGAATCCCCAAAACTTGAGCCTCAACAGGTACTTTTCGCCAAGCAATTAATGTCAAATTCTCTTGGGCTAAAACCTTTTCTACTACATGACGAATAATCGATGCTTTTTGGGCTTGTGGTGGTAAGAAAACCATTCCCACAGCTAATGAATTTCTGTCAGTTTCACTACCTACCCACTCCTGCAACAAATCCCAAGGAATTGCAGTCATGACTCCCGCGCCATCTCCAGAATCATAATCTGCACTACAACCACCTCTATGTTCCAAACAAGCTAATGCAGACAGGGCTTTATCCAAAATATCATGACTAGATTGCCCATCTTTATTAGCAATGAACCCAACACCGCAAGCATCTCTTTCTTCTACTAACCAAGGTTGACCTAAATAGCCAACTGTGGATAGGTTTGACTCATCTAATAATCTATCTTCTTGCCAATTTTTTTGATTCATAGATTGACTCATCTGTTACTACTTTGTTTCTAATGTGGAGTTTGCGAGAAAAGTTAAACAATTCAACCCAAATCAGGGTTTGAGGATTACAAGATTTTGAGGATTAGTTGAAGAATTTTCCTGATGAATTCTGAAATCCTAAAATCTTTATTATTTAGTTCCGGGACAGATTTAAGAGTTCTTGCTGAAGAATCCTGAAATCCTAAAATCCTTTAATCCTGATCCTGGGGGGAATTAATTTAGATACTCAATTTTGCTTTTTAACACTTAAAAAACTAACTAGGGGGAACCTCAAAACAACCTCAAAACAAATAAAAACTGCGATCGGATATTTGAATTCCAGAAGCTTCTTTGATAGCTTGGGATACAGGCAAGCACTTGCGACAGATGTTTAAGATTCTATAAAAAAACTTGTACGCAAGCAACACCTAATTTGGTATCCTTTATCAGCTAGAGTTTTTGTTCATCTTGAACAGGATATGACTATGGTACGCACTTAGATGCGGTAGCCCAAGAGTCTTTACTTTCCGATCTGCCTCTATCACAAATGTAGTTGATACGAAAAACTTTTTGTAAATAAAGTCATTATTTCTTGACTATTGACATCGTGAAAACTCTCTCCAAAAATCTTCTCTTTTACTGTTTCAGCAGTGTCTCCTTGGTCGCTACCTCCATTTGGGTGAGTATGAGTATCTCACATATTATTCTTAGGCCAGCAGTAGCAGTGGAGGTGTGTGAGGGTGTAGGAGTACAGAGGGGAGAAAAACTTAAAACTCTTCAAACTCTTTCCCAGTCCCCAGGCTTCGACGTGAGCGCTCAGCCGAACGTCCCCAATCCCCAGTCCCCAGCTTTTGGTAATCAAATCTCTGTCAATGGTCGCACTTTTCCTTTTCCTTGGAAACAGTGGCAAACTTCTGCTTCGGGTGGAGTACGAGTTGGGGTGAGTGATGCTGGATTAATGCAGGCGATCGGACTAGAATTACTAAGTACTTCCGATCCAAACAAACAACCAGTACAATGGTTTTCTGCTGTCAATAGCCAGACCTCTATTTTAGCTACTCAATTAACTGGACAATATCGTTATTTAGATATTACCGACCTAGCCAAAACTTACAACTGGCAACTCCAAATTTCGGGCGAAACTCTACAAATCATTACACATCCTGCCATCATTGAAGAAATTCGCCAAAGCGATCGAAATTCAGGAAAAAGAATAGTTGTAGACTTAGACAATTCAACTCCTTGGCAAGTTATTGATAATGGTAAAACATTAACTTTACAAATTGACGCTCAAGCAAATCCACAACTTTTACAAAGATTCCAAAAGCCTGACTCTCCTTTGCAGATAGTAAATGCAGGGAACCAAATTTTGCTACAAATGAGTATACCTCATGGTCTTTGCTCTCGCGTTTGGACTTTAGCTAATCCAAGTCGAATAATCATAGATTTATTTCCTGAAGTATTGCAAGAATTAAATATTGCTTGGGTTCCAGGCATAAATTACAAACAACAAATTATTAGTTTAGGTAACTCTCGATTTCCTGTAGTTTGGCTAGAAATTAATCCGCGCCAACCTGGATTAAAGTTAAGACCAATTTGGGGAAATTCTCAAAGTTTAATTGGAATCAATCCTTTAGTTACAGTAGCTAGGGAATCGCAAGTAGCTGCGGCAATTAATGGCGGTTATTTTAATCGTAATACTAAATTACCTTTGGGTGCAATTCGTCAAGATGGTAATTGGATTTCTAGCCCTATTTTAAATCGAGGTGCGATCGCTTGGAACGATCGAGGCGAATTCAAAATCGCCCATCTTACCCTGCAAGAAACACTTACCACATCCAGCGGACAAAAATTACCCATAGTTAATTCCAATAGCGGTTACATCCAAACAGGAATCTCTCGTTACACTCCCAACTGGGGAACAGTTTACGCTCCTTTAACTGACAATGAAACCCTAATTGTCATCCAAAATAATCAAGTACAAAATATTTTACCCGGAGGAATAATAGGGCAAAATCCTCTTCCTATTCCCAGCAATGGGTATATCTTGGCAATTCGTGGTTCCTTAAATTGGCAACCAGAAACTTACTTACCTGTAGGAACAACAGTTACTTTCCAAAGTGAAACCATCCCACCTGAATTTAACCGCTATCCCAACATCATCGGTGCTGGGCCAATTTTATTATTAAATAGTCGTATCGTTCTTGATGCTAAAGCCGAACAATTTCGTGATGCTTTTATTAAAGAATCTGCTTATCGAAGTGTAATTGCTACCAACAAGATGGGTACTATACTAATAGCCACCGTAGGCAACCGCTCTGGTGGAGTTGGCCCAACTCTCAGTGAAATTGCCCAAATTGTACAACGTCTGGGTGCAATAGATGCTCTCAACCTTGATGGAGGTAGCTCTACCAGCCTTTACCTTGGTGGTCAATTGATTAATCGTTCATCTCGTACTGCTGCTCGTATACACAATGGACTAGGTATTTTCCTAGAATTTTAGTCTAGGCATTTAAAGTTTATTTAAATACATCGCTTCTTTTATTAAAGATTTGATGTTAATCACTTAAACTCAGCCTTTCTGAGGTGACACTACCTAAGTGGAGTGTTATGTTAGGGTACGAGATCCAAAGCGATTAACTGGAAATCTAATTAAATGTCTTATTTTTTAACAAATAGTCCTTTAGATTCCAGTTTTTAAAGATAAAAGATCGCACTCAATCGGCAATTAATCAACTAAAAACTTTAGTTAACAGGATAAAAGAGTAAGGAATTAAAATCATGGCTCAACTTCAAGAAATTTCCAGCGTATCTTTAACAGCTTTACAGTCATCTCATGCTGTAGCAGCAACAGAATTACGCCCCTGGGGTTCTTTTACTACCCTAGAAGAAGGAAAGGGTTATAAGATTAAGCGAATTGAAGTTAAGCCAGGGCACCGTCTTAGCTTACAAATGCACCACCACCGTAGCGAACACTGGATTGTGGTTTGTGGAACAGCTAAAATTACCTGTGGTGAAGAAGAAAGATTACTCGGACCTAACGAATCTACCTACGTTCCCCAGTGTGCCCGCCACCGTTTAGAAAATCCTGGCGTGATTCCCTTGATCCTCATTGAAGTGCAAAATGGAGAATATCTCGGAGAAGATGATATTATTCGTTTCCAAGACGATTACGCTCGTACTAATTCCTCTAAGTAAGCACTAATGATTAATCTCAGCAAAGCAGCCGCCAGCGAAGTCAAGCGACTAATGGCACAAAAACAACCAAACTCTCTGTTTCGCTTGGGTGTTCAGCCTGGGGGCTGCGCTGGGATATACTATACGCTAGAGTTCGATCGCGCAACTCGATCGGGCGATCGAGTTTATGATTGCCAAGGTATACAAATTGTAGTAGAAGAAAATACTTTAGAATATATTAACGGCCTCACCCTAGACTATACTGAAGATTTGATGGGTGGAGGCTTTCGCTTTCATAACCCTAATGCTAGTTCCAGTTGTGGTTGTGGCAATTCTTTTTCTGTAATTGACACAAATCCACTCAAATAGATATAATAAATATTTGTGATTAATTCCAAACAGCCAAGACAGTACCCTAGAGGTCATGCCCACAATTCAACAATTAATTCGTGATGAACGCCAAAAAGCGCGTAAGAAAACAAAGTCGCCTGCGTTGAAGAGTTGTCCTCAGCGACGCGGTGTTTGTACTAGAGTATATACAACTACTCCGAAAAAACCCAACTCGGCACTTCGTAAAGTAGCTAGAGTCAGACTTACCTCTGGATTTGAGGTAACAGCATACATTCCAGGCATCGGACATAACTTGCAGGAACACTCCGTTGTGATGATTCGGGGTGGTCGGGTAAAAGATTTACCTGGGGTAAGATATCACATTATTCGCGGTACTCTAGATACAGCTGGTGTGAAAGACCGGAAGCAAGGACGTTCCAAGTATGGTACTAAGCGTCCCAAAGCAGCAGCCGCTAAATAATAAAGATATAAGTTCCCAATTCTTAAGGGTATTGGGAATTAAGTTAGAGGCACAAAGTAGGAAAAGCGCCCAGCCATCACCTGCGAAAGTTGCAAAAATTAGTTGCTCAGAAATAATTTGATGCCATAAGGCTTAATTTCATGCCTTAAGCCAAATCTTTAAAGTCCATGTTGAAGGCTTATTATGTCTCGTCGTTCAGTTGTTCAAAAACGTCCCGTACCACCAGATCCTGTATATAACAGCCGCTTAGTCAGTATGATGGTGCGGCGGGTAATGAAGAGTGGTAAGAAGTCCGTTGCTTCGGGCATTGTTTACGATGCTTTTAAGATTATTGAAGAACGGACTGGTTCCGATCCTCTAGAAACCTTTGAGCGAGCCGTAAAAAATGCTACGCCTTTGGTAGAGGTAAAAGCTCGCCGTGTAGGTGGTGCTACATACCAAGTACCAATGGAAGTTCGCTCAGATAGAGGTGCAACTTTAGCACTACGTTGGTTAATCCAATTTTCTCGTGCTAGAACCGGACGCTCAATGGCTAATAGATTAGCGTCAGAGTTGATGGATGCGGCAAATGAAACGGGAAGTGCGATTCGGAAGCGGGAAGAAACGCACCGGATGGCAGAAGCGAATAAGGCATTTGCTCACTATCGCTACTAACTCCCAAAATCGGTGGGTTCACCACAAAAAAGTATAGAATCTTAACAGAGAGTAAAGAAAGTTTATCTACGGCAATAACCAAGGAGGTAGCCGTGGCACGTACCATCCCGCTTGAAAAAACACGCAATATAGGTATTGCAGCCCACATTGATGCAGGCAAGACAACAACGACAGAAAGAATCCTGTTCTATTCCGGTATTATCCATAAAATTGGAGAAGTCCATGAAGGAACTGCCGTAACAGACTGGATGGAGCAAGAGCGGGAGCGAGGAATTACCATTACTGCTGCCGCGATCAGCACTAGCTGGAAAGACCACCAGATCAACATTATTGATACACCGGGTCACGTAGATTTCACCATTGAAGTTGAACGCTCCATGAGAGTTTTGGATGGAGTGATAGCTGTATTTTGCTCGGTGGGAGGTGTACAGCCTCAATCTGAAACCGTATGGCGGCAGGCAGATAGATATAAAGTGCCGCGGCTTGCCTTTATCAATAAAATGGATCGGACAGGGGCGAACTTCTATAAAGTTTACGAGCAAATATGCGATCGCCTCAGAGCCAATGCGGTAGCGATTCAACTACCCATAGGTAGTGAAAGTGAATTCAAAGGAATCATCGATCTGGTGAAGAAGAAAGCCTTTGTCTATACAAACGATCAAGGCACAGATATCCAAGAAACAGAGATTCCTGAAGATCTCCAAGATAAAGCACAAGAGTTTCATCAGAAGTTGGTAGAAGCAGTAGCTGAAACTGACGACGAACTGATGAACAAGTACTTTGAAGGAGAAGAATTAACTGAAGAAGAAATTCATTTGGCGCTAAGAAAGGGTACTATTGCTGGCGCGATCGTACCAGTGCTTTGCGGTTCAGCCTTCAAAAACAAAGGTGTTCAGCTATTGTTAGATGCAGTAGTTGATTATCTACCCGCTCCGATAGACATACCACCCATTCAGGGACAACTCCCAGGTGGAGAAACAGTAGAAAGACGGGCAGATGACAAGGCACCATTATCAGCCTTAGCCTTCAAGATTATGGCAGATCCTTATGGTCGTCTCACCTTCGTTCGCGTCTACTCAGGCGTTCTGAAAAAAGGTAGCTACGTCTTAAACGCCAGTAAAAGTAAGAAAGAGCGGATCTCGCGCCTAGTCGTTCTGAAAGCAGACGATCGGGTGGATGTAGAAGAACTCCGTGCAGGTGATTTAGGAGCCGCACTCGGTCTAAAAGACACCATCACAGGCGATACACTCTGCGACGAAGCTAACCCAATAATTCTAGAATCCCTGTTCATTCCCGAGCCTGTAATCTCAGTAGCGGTCGAACCAAAAACCAAGCAGGATTCAGAAAAACTCTCGAAAGCACTGCAATCCTTGGCAGATGAAGACCCAACCTTTCGGGTGCGGATTGACCCAGAAACTAACCAAACTGTGATTGCGGGAATGGGTGAATTGCACTTAGAAATTCTGGTCGATCGGATGTTACGCGAATTCAAAGTAGAAGCTAATGTAGGCGCACCCCAAGTAGCTTACCGAGAAACTATTCGCGCAGCTGTCAACAGAGTGGAAGGCAAATTTATCCGTCAAAGTGGTGGTAAAGGTCAGTATGGTCACGTAGTGATTGACCTAGAACCAGGAGATCCCGGTAGCGGTTTTGAATTTGTATCCAAGATCGTGGGCGGTGTAGTACCGAAAGAGTACATTGGCCCAGCAGAGCAAGGGATCAAAGAAACCTGTGAATCTGGCGTATTAGCTGGATATCCACTGATTGACGTGAAAGCGACTTTAGTGGATGGGTCTTATCACGACGTAGACTCGAATGAAATGGCCTTCAAAATCGCAGGTTCAATGGCACTAAAAGCAGCTGTAGCAAAAGCTAAACCAGTGCTGTTGGAGCCTATGATGAAAGTTGAGGTTGAAGTTCCCGAAAACTTTTTGGGAGATGTGATGGGCGACCTCAATTCCCGTCGCGGTCAAATCGAAGGGATGGGATCGGAACAGGGAATTGCCAAAGTCACCGCTAAGGTGCCATTGGCAGCAATGTTTGGCTATGCCACCGATATCCGGTCTAGAACACAAGGTCGGGGTATATTCTCGATGGAATTTAGCCACTACGAAGAAGTGCCGCGCAACGTGGCTGAAGCTATCATCGCTAAGAGCAAAGGGAACGCATAAGGGATAGGGGATAGGGGATAGGGGATAGGGATAAGGAAAAAGATAATTTCCCCAACACCCAACCCCTAACACCCAACACCTTACTTCTCGCATAACTAGGAAAAAGGAAGATCTAAATTCATGGCACGCGCAAAGTTTGAAAGGAATAAACCCCACGTTAACATCGGTACGATCGGTCACGTTGACCACGGCAAGACTACCTTAACCGCAGCAATCACTATGACCTTGGCTGCCTTGGGTAATGCAGTAGCTAAGGCTTATGACCAAATTGATGCGGCTCCCGAAGAAAAAGCACGGGGGATCACAATCAATACAGCCCACGTAGAATACGAAACGGCAAATCGTCACTACGCTCACGTAGACTGTCCCGGACACGCTGACTATGTGAAAAACATGATCACTGGTGCAGCCCAAATGGATGGTGGGATTCTCGTGGTAGCAGCAACCGATGGCGCTATGCCCCAAACCAAGGAGCATATCCTATTAGCACGTCAGGTAGGTGTACCTCGGCTAGTCATCTTTCTGAACAAGGTTGACATGGTAGATGACGAGGAACTCCTCGAACTCGTAGAATTAGAGTTGCGCGAACTTTTGAGTGAATACGAGTTTGATGGTGACAATATACCCATCATTCGTGGCTCAGGTCTGAAGGCGCTGGAAGCAATGACCGCAAACCCCAAAACTCAAAAGGGTGATAATGAGTGGGTAGATAAAATCTACGAACTAATGGATGCGGTGGATGATTACATTCCGACTCCAGAACGGGATATTGACAAGCCGTTCCTGATGGCGGTAGAAGACGTATTCTCGATTACTGGTCGTGGTACTGTGGCTACAGGTCGGATCGAACGCGGTAAGGTCAAAGTGGGCGATACAGTTGAATTAGTGGGCTTGAGAGATACCCGCAATACCACTGTGACTGGGATTGAAATGTTCAAGAAGAGTCTTGACGAAGGTATGGCTGGTGATAACGCTGGTCTACTGCTTCGCGGTATCCAAAAAGCCGACATTGAACGGGGTATGGTAATCGCTAAACCTGGTTCCATTACGCCTCATACTAAATTCGAGGGGGAAGTGTACGTTCTGACCGAAAAAGAAGGTGGTCGGAAAACTCCTTTCTTCCCTGGCTACCGTCCTCAGTTCTATGTACGGACAACTGACGTAACTGGAACTATTGCAGCTTTTACCGCAGATGATGGCAGCGCCGCAGAAATGGTGATGCCAGGAGACCGGGTGAAAATGACTGTGGAGTTGATCAACGCGATCGCGATCGAACAAGGTATGCGCTTTGCGATCCGTGAAGGTGGTCGTACCATCGGTGCAGGCGTTGTTTCCAAAATTCTGAAGTAGTCACTTTTTAAACTACTCAAGGGGCAGAAAAGTATTGCCAGTTTGGTAAAATACTTTTCTGCTCCTTCAGCATCCTGCTAAAACTGTCTAACTGAAAACATACAATTACTTTAGAACCTAGAAAACTAAAAAAATGGCAACCATTCAGCAGCAAAAAATTCGCATTCGTTTAAAAGCATTTGACCGTCGTCTGCTTGACACCTCTTGTGAAAAGATTGTAGACACCGCAAATCGGACACAAGCTACAGCTATTGGCCCAATTCCCCTACCTACACGCAAGAAAATTTACTGCGTTTTGCGTTCTCCTCACGTAGATAAAGATTCTAGAGAACATTTTGAAACTCGGACTCATCGCCGGATTATTGATATCTATCAGCCTTCTTCTAAGACTATTGATGCTTTGATGAAACTTGATTTGCCAGCAGGTGTCGATATTGAAGTCAAACTGTAATCAGTTTCTTTCTCCATCTCACACTTGAGATAGCCTTTTAGAAGTAATTCTGAAAGGCTGACTTGATTTCTGTTTTGTGGTTTAGATCAGTTAAAGTAAATAAAGAAACGCCATTACCCTCTGTGACTATGCCACCGTCATCCTCGATCGCGGTTCGAGAGCTTCCTTTATTCCCACTACCAGAAGTAGTTTTGTTTCCCGGTAGACCCCTACCGCTGCATATTTTTGAGTTTCGCTACCGAATTATGATGAATACGATTCTGGAGAGCGATCGTCGTTTTGGGGTACTACTAATGGAACCATCCGGTAAACCAGCATCAGTAGGTTGCTGTGCGGAAATCGTCCGCTTTCAAAGATTACCAGATGACCGCATGAAAATACTCACTCTAGGGCAGCAACGTTTTCGAGTTTTGGAATACGTGCGCGAAAAGCCTTACCGAGTTGGGTTGGTAGAATGGATTGAAGATCAACCACCCCAGAGGGAATTGAACTCTTTAGCAGCCAATGTAGAACAATTACTGCGGGATGTAGTGCGCCTTTCCGCCAAGCTTACAGAACAAAATATTGAATTACCCGATGATATTCCTTCTCTACCAAGAGAGTTGTCTTATTGGGTTGCTAGTAACCTCTACGGTGTACCAGCAGAACAACAGATGTTGTTAGAAATGGATGATACTGTCTCTCGGTTGGAAAGGGAAGCAGAAATTCTCACTTCTACTCGCAATCATTTAGCTGCTAGAACTGTGCTTAAAGATACTTTAAAAGACTAATTGACGACTTAAGTAGAAACTAAAGTACGTTGTTGCGCTTCAGCGCCAGATTAGCGCTGAAGCGCAACAACGTACTTAGTTTACCTCAGCGGATACCAGCCGTACCAGTTTAAGACAGCTAACCAAATCGCGGAAAGCAATCCTGCTATGCTCAAGGTTAAACCACTGTAAGGTACTATTAACCCTAAAATTGGTAGAACTGCCCCAGCAATAGTACAGATGAAAGCTGCTAGAGATGCCCTTAGATTCCTTCCTAGTCCCCAGGCTAGAGTTAAGAGGACGAGAGATGCGATCGCCCAAGCTAACTGGGGATTTATAATTCGACTTAGATAAGTTATAGCCAAAATCGTAGCAAAGAAAATTCCCCCTGTGATTGCTACATCTTTTAATTGCATCGGAATTGAAAAATACAATAATAACAACCACCAGAGAAAGATTGCTGGGGCTAATAATAGTAAACGTGGGAGAATTCCTGTATTGCGAATTGTTCCCGTTGCTGTAAATACGCCAAAGGGATTGAGAACAGAAACATTATCATCAAAAACCCAGGTAAAACGAGTACCTTTTCCCTCTACTTTTGCTTCTGTAGGAACTACACCACTGGCAAAATCTGCATTAGGAAAATTAGCTAATACAGAAAGTCGAAAATTAGAAAGTAATTGCCCATTGGCATTGTAAACCCAACGAGGGCCTCCTTGGGCTTGGTAGGTGACACGAAAGCGAGTTTCTGTGTTTGGTAGTAAGCGAAAGGGAAAGGTATATTCACCTGGATTATTTGGTTCTAATCGAGTTCCGTTTTGTTCTACTTTAAAGTTTTGCAGTAAAGAATAGCCGTTAGGTGGTGGTACTTCCAAGACAAAATTATCAGTATCTTTGAGGCGATTTATTACTTGATATTCTGCGGCAAAGTCTACTAAATAAATGTTGCGATCGTTCTTTTGCGGATCGGAAGCTTGCATAATATTAACTTGAACTTGGGAACCATTAATTGCTAATAAACGGTTCACAGTTCTTTTTTCCTGCACTTTAACTATTCTGTTTCCTACTTGCGTGTTGTAACTTAATGGTTCTTGAATGCTGTAACGTACTTCAGGTGCTGTTTGTTCTAATCGATCGCCAGCTACACTTGCTGCTACTTGAGTTACTTTCCCTTGTTCCCAAAAATGATAACGATTCGCTAAAGTTGTACAAAGAAAAAAGCCGACTATTACTAGAATTAACACTAAAGCAGTATGTTGTAAACCCCGCAATAAAGCCGAGTAACGCACTACCCATTCGCCAATAAAAATTCCGGGTTCTGGTGCGTCTTTTCGTAAAGAAAAGAGCGAAAAACTTAAAAGAGCGATCGCCACTCCCAACACCCCAACCAAACCAACTAAAATCAAAAATAAACGCAGTATTTCTCCCCCGAACTGCATAATTTGACTGGGTTGGGTTAAATCAGGTAAATTGGGAATACCTTGAGCAGCTAAGATTAACATTAGTTTTCTTTCCCACATTAACTTTTCTCGGATGGAGAGAAAGACTATATTCATCATTCAAAAGTTTCTTGATTTAAAATGTCTGTTACATCCTGATTGTTTGAGTTAATGGGTAAAACTTTATAACTACCAAAAATTTTTAAAGTTTCCGTATGCAGCTTTAATTCGGCTATTGCAGATTGGATTGCTGGATCGTTAGCATCAGCTTCAATATCAATAAAAAATAAATATTCACCGAGCGATCGCTTAGTCGGACGAGATTCAATCCGGCTAAGATTAATATTACGACTAGCAAATATTTGTAAAAGTTTAGCTAAAGCCCCTGGTACATTTGCTGGCACACTAAAAGCCAAAGAAGTATGAGTACCACCAGAAGCAGCATTTAAACTTACTACCAAAAACCTGGTATGATTATCTGGATAATCATTAATTGGACAAGCTAAAATTGGTAAATTGTAAAGTTGAGCGGCGCGTTGAGAAGCGATCGCACCCGCTGTTTTATCCTGTTCTAAATGTTGTAAAGCTTCCGTAGTCGCATTAGTCGGAACTAACTGCGCTAAAGGTAAAAACTTATCAATCCAACCTTGACATTGAGCTAAAGCTTGGGGATGAGAATAAATCGCTCGAATTAATGCCAAATCTTCGGCACAAGATAATAAAGCATGAGCAATAGGTAAAACTAACGATCGTTGAATTTGTAAATTATCGAATCGCCACAAAGCATCCATTGTCATTGTCACGCTACCTTCCAGAGAATTTTCAATGGGAACTACACCCAAACAAGCCTCCCCATTCGCCACAGCTTCCAAAGTTTGAGCAATGCTAGGGTAAGAACACAAAATTGATTCCTGACCAGTTTCTTGAGTTAACCATTGAGAATAAGCCAAAGCAGCTGCTTCTGCGTAAGTACCAGTTGGCCCCAAGTGTGCAATTGATAGACTCATAAAGTAATAAATCTCAGTTTTGTAACGTTTCTCAGCATTTCCAACAGACTCTATCCGGTGACTTATGCCATTTTAGAGAGGAATAGTTCGTAAACTTTTGTAATGATAAGCATACATAGTTTCTCAACAGTTTACTATCAGAAGCTAAATTTCACTGCTGAAATGCAAATTTAAGTTACAAGCAATTGCACGGAACTTTTAAGAACTGTAACGTACAATTAAGTAAGTAGTAGTACAGCGTAAACTTCTGTTACCAACATCTCATGCACACCCGATTTGATGCCTCCCAATCAGTGGAAATCGCTGTTCCCCAGCAACCGATACCCATTCAACATTATTTACGTCAACCAAAACGTTTAGTCCAAGCTTTAGTTGATGTAAATCGGATTGAACAGTTAAGCGAAGAAGTATTTCGGCTAAAAATGCGCCCACTGGCATTTTTAACATTGATGATTCAGCCCACAGTAGATATGCGGGTGTGGGCAGACAGCGATGGTACTGTTCATTTAGAATCAATGCGTTGTCAAATTCGAGGTGTGGAATACATTAACCAACGCTTTGCCTTAAATTTGAAAGGGCGACTTTCTCCCCATCAAATTGACGGCATTACCTACCTCAAAGGCAAAGCAGATTTACAAGTTCAAGTAGAATTACCGCCCCCCTTTTGGTTGACTCCCAAACCACTACTAGAAACCACAGGTAACGGTCTACTCAAAAGCGTATTACTCACAATCAAACATCGCTTAATGCAACAACTCCTGCTAGATTACGCTAATTGGGCAAAAACAGGCAGCGAAGCCAATATTTCTGGTGAAGTTAGAGTTTTGCCAGCGAATTAGGCAGAGGAGCAGAGAGCAGAAGGGCAGAAGGTAAACAATTCTCCTTGTCTCTTCGTTAGTTATGAGTTTTAAGTTTTGAATTAATAACTTAAAACTCATAACTCAAAACTCATAAATCGCCCTTGTCCCCTTGTTCCCTTGTCCCAGTCCCCTACTCTCGACAAGGACGAAAAGAACGGCGATGATGACGTGATGGGCCATGTTCTTTTAATGCTAAAAGGTGACGGGCTGTACCGTAGCCTTTGTGGGCTTCTAAGCCATAGTGGGGGTATTTTTTAGCTAAACGGAGGATGAGGTCATCGCGCCATACTTTAGCTATGATGCTGGCAGCTGCGATCGCCAAAATCTGCTCGTCACCCTTAATAATTGACTGTTGAGGTATTTCCAGACCGGGAATCGCCCATTTACCATCCACCAAACAAAGACTAGGGCATAACTTTAGTTTAGTTACAGCCCGTTTCATTGCCAACAAAGAAGCTTGGAAAATGTTAATTTGGTCAATTTCCGCCGCAGAACAGTAACCAATTTGGTAATCTAAAGCGGTTTGACGAATCATTAAATCAAATTTTTTTCTACCAAAATTAGTTAACTGTTTGCTGTCTTTAATTCCCGCACTCTTCAATCCTAAGAGCGCCTCATCAGGTAAGATGACTGCTGCTGCTACCACTGGGCCAAACAAACAGCCTCTTCCTACTTCATCAACTCCAGCAACTAAATTTGCTAATGAATAGATACTAGTGACTGGTTCCTTCATAGTGCGATGAATTGTTATTAGTCATTAGTCACTTGTCATTTGTAAGAGCTTTCACCAATGACAAATGACTAATGATTAACTTTGTTAAATTCCCCCATCAGTATCAACAGAAGAGGAACGACGACGACGACGGCGACGCGCTCCATTATCAACCGTTTCACTTTCACTTTCGCTACTTTCAGGAGTAGTTTCAGGTTCCTCCATACTCACCAAAACAGGAGATTCAATTATCTGCTCTTCTTCAGTGGCAGGCTCAGAAAAGTCCAGTTCCAACTGATAATTTTCCGGCTCATCATCGGCTGTTTCAACTTCAGTTGTTACATCATTTTTGTTGTAACTTTCTGTTAGCGATCGCCCTGCATCATCATTAGATTCTGAATCAGATTCTCCTGGTAACTTAATAGCAACCGTCGCTGTTTTTGGATTTTTTACTTCCCGATCTAATAACAGCAAAGGTGATATACCCATCAAGGCATAAACATCCTGCTCCTCTGGTGTCATTTCCACAGAAATCACTTCCGCAGGTGTAACTTCTTTACTCGGACGATTGTAGCGATCGGAAGAATCTAAACGAATTCCTTTTTGTATGATTGAGGGATTCTTAGAAATCTGGGTAGGGAAGGTTTTCGGCGCAGGAGCAGACATCTCCGGTTCCTGTTCCTGAACCCAACCAGACTCACTCGCCCCTGAAAAAGGTGCAGGATTTCCAGGCATTCTGTTCATCTCCTCGCTTTCACCAATCCCCAAACGACGACGGCGACGACGACGCGCATTATTCAACCCGCCTCGATCTTTCAAGTCGGGGTGATTGAGCAAGTCTGCATCTGGATAATCAGAATTAGGGTCAAGATCGTCTGCGTAACCTTTGTCTTCCCATACAGGGTTCTTAATTTCCTTTACAGGTGCGCGACTTGGTTCGGCTGTTGGATAATCTCTGAACGATGAAACAGGAGTTTCTCTTTCTGAAAAGCGTTCTCTATCTCTAGATTCTCCATTTCCTACAGGAGATGGGATGGAAATGCGGTGACGGGGTGAGACAGGCGAGACAGCTTCTTCACTACCTGTATCTGTCCATCTCTTAGCTTCTGTATCGTAACTTTCCCGTTCTCTAGCTATATTTTCCCCTGGTAAATGGACTATATGACCGTTACCACCACAAGTGGGACAAGGACGACCAAATAATTCATAAATATTTTGACCTTGGCGTTTCCGAGTCAGTTCCACTAAGCCAAGTTCGCTCAGTTGAGCAATTTGGGGTCTGGCTTTATCTGCTTTTAGGGCTTTGTTAAAATGCTCTAGGACTTGTAGCTGATCGCGCCTGGAGTCCATATCAATAAAGTCAACGATGATTACTCCAGCCAGATTCCGTAGTTTCAATTGACGGGCGATTTCGGTAGCGGCTTCGCAGTTTGTCCATAACACGGTTTCTCTAGCTGTCGCAGAACGGGTGAAAGAACCGGAGTTAACGTCAATTACGGTAAGTGCTTCGGTAGGCTCGATGATGATATACCCACCAGAAGGTAAGTCTACTCTGGGTTTAAGAGCTTCTCTGATTGCGGCATTGACTCGGAAGTAGTCTAGGATGGGTAAGCGATCGCGATGATGATCGATTAAAACCCCTTGTGGTGTCTTCCCAGCACTCCAGTTAATCAAATGTTGCTTAACTCGCTTCACTCCAGTGTGAGAATCTACCACAATTCGATTCACATCTTCGCTATACATATCGCGTAACACGCGCTGCACGAAGTCATCATCCCGGTTTAATAAAGCCGGAGCCCGACTGGAAATTACTTCTTGTTGAATCGCTTCCCATTGTTTTTGTAGCGCTTCTAAGTCCTCAATAATCGCTTCTTCTGGCTTATTTTCTGCCTCAGTTCGCACCAACAAACCCATTCCCGGTGGCTTTAACAAAATTGCTAAGGCTCTCAGGCGATTGCGCTCGCTTTCACTTTTAATTCGCCTTGATAAATTTACCCCTCTGCCAAAGGGCATTAATACTAAATAACGACCGGGCAAAGTAATATTACCAGTGAGTCGCGGGCCTTTATTCCCCGTCGGCTCTTTCATTACTTGGACTAAGACTTTTTGTTGTGGCGCTAACAGTTCGGTAATTGCTCCTGCTGTCCGTTTTAATCTTAATGGGCCTAAGTCGGAAACGTGAATAAATCCGTTGCGTTCTGGATCGCCAATATTTACAAAAGCTGCATCAATCCCAGGTAATACATTTTCCACTACACCAAGGTAAATATCTCCTACTTGGTGATTTCCAGTAGCAACAACTAATTCTTGAATTTGATCTTCAGAAAATACGGCAGCAATACGATGTTGTTCAGCTATGATGATTTGCTTTGGCATTCAAATACCTCTTAAAATTTTAGATTTTAGACTTTATATTTTGGATTTTGGATTAAAAAAAACCTCAATCACAAATTAAAATCAAAATCATTATTTAGCTTTCTTCTTGTTGGCAATGGTTTGAAAAATCTGCTTTTTGAAGCAAGTAAGTACGGGCATCTTGCCTGTACTAAGTAATTCCTAAATTTCCGAATCTACTGATGAACTATTACATCAATTTTCAGAAAATATTTTGGGTTGTCAATAACTCAGAAATGACAGAATATCTCACTTAACTTCCTTAGAGTAATTAATTTGTAATTCGTTCGCGTTAGCGTGTGCGTAGCACGTTTCGCGTTAGCCTGTGCCTCAGCACTTATCGCGCCTAGAGCCGAACTTCGTAAATCCATTTACCCAAATCGACTTTTTCTTCCACTGTACTTTATCTCTGGAGGGAGGTACAATAACCCTTTTTTGAATCTAGAGTGTGCTAACACACAAGCTTCGTGAATGATTGGCATATCCAGCCTCTTGGAGAAAGCGTTGTGGCACATCTAGGTTTTTTCATTTGGGGTGCTGGGCGCAGATTAATTAAAGGCATATCTAACCAAGTTTTTTGGTTTGTTAGCGGTAGCAGCGCGTTGACGCTTTGCGAGTCTATTATGTTAAATTCCCCTATCTTCCCCTAGCTTTTACCTTTGTAAGGTAGAAAAAATTTAGTCTACCAAGGTCGTAAAACTCAGGTTGCTGCCTATTTTTTCCCTTTTTTCTATCAATAGAAACATGGGAAATTTAATAGAGAGGGAAACTGAAACCCCTAGCATTAAATACGATTTTTTAGTGTCTATGGACGAGTTTAGTCAGAAATATGAGCCAGAGCAACTATTTACTTCTAAACACCACCGACACAGATGAAAGTCAGTAAATTTCATTTTAGAGTTAACCACAAGGCAGTTGTTACGAAGAAACATGAAAGCTTCTTATTTTTGCTTAACTCTAAATCGCATCTTATCACATCTAAACTAGGTAATTTCATCCATTGACCAGGCAGGTACATTTTTTGCTGCTTTTTAATAAGCAAAAATTATTGTTTTTGGGAATTCTGAAGCCTACGCTGGTTCTAGGATTAACTGAGTCCGGTGAGCGTGAAGTAGTTGAAACTGAAATCTTGTTACTTGTTCTAGCATATAAATGATGTGTTCCGGGCGCAACAAGTTCCCATCATTTCGGCAATTACCTAGATAACGGATTTTTGCCTGTTGCTGATTTTCGGTTTCGGTGGAGACAAGTTCTAATTCTAACAGGCGATCGCACAAATTCACTTCTACCTTTTTCCCTGACTTAGTAGTATGCTCTACCAAAATTCGATCGCTCTTGACTACTTCTGCTATCCATTCGACCCACTGTGCAGGTAAATTGTCTGTAACAGAGGCTACTGTTAACACATACTCGGCTTTTTCTAACAATTGAGTAGCTGCGGGCGTTTTTAAGTGTACCTCCTCAACATGATAAATGGGAATATTTTCAGGCAGTGCTTGGGCTAACTTGGCTTGGAAACTTGCTACTTCCATTGCTTCGGTTAACTCAAAATCTACGATTTCGCCTTCGCTGGTGCTTCCCAAGGATAAGGCATTGGCGATCGAAATTCGCGGACTAGGATGAAAACCACCAGTAAAAGTGACTGGTATCGCCGCCCGCCTGATGGCGCGATCGAACAACCTGACTAAATCCAAATGGCTTACTAAAGCCATCTCACCGCGTTTCCCAAACCGAACTCGCAACCGCTGGGCTTTGTGTTGGTTAGGAACGAACTCACCCACAAATTCGGGAATTGGTGGAGGTGATACTACTATGTTATGTCCAAAATCGGTGCCGCATACCCCACAATGGGAACAACCTTCAAACGAACAATCTGGAACTGTCGCTGCTTCTAGGGCTTTTGCTAAGTCAGTTTTCAGCCAATTTTTATCGATTCCGGTATCGATATGATCCCAAGGTAGAGGTCGATCGAACCGTTCTTCTTCTGTTTTCTCTAAGGGCGGGTTTTGTTCTGAAATTGTCTCTGGGGTAGATAGATTATCCGCTAAACCAGCCCCTACCAGGTTCCATTCGCCTTGTTCTACTAGACGATACTTCCAGGTTAAATCAGATTGGGCGATCGCTTCTCCCCAAGCTGCATAAGCTTTTTCCAAACTATCAAACCAAGAATCATTCTGAGCCCCCAACTCCCAAGCGCGACGCAGTACCGCAGACAAACGGCGATCTCCTCTTCCCAAAAAGTCTTCCATTGCCGAAATTCGCACGTCGGTAAAGTTAGCTTTTACACCTTTCATCGAGCGAAATTCCGATCGTAAAAGTCCCTGTTTCCGTTTAAACTCCGCAGTGGAAACAGAATGCCATTGAAAAGGTGTGTGAGGTTTCGGCGTAAAGTTGGAAATCGTCAGCGTGAAATTAATTTGCTTCTTACCTTTAATCCGACATTCCTGCTGTAACCAGCGAACAGTTTCCCCAATTCCTAGCACATCTGCATCGGTTTCTCCAGGCAAACCAATCATGAAGTATAACTTTATTTTATCCCACCCTTGTTCGTAGGCAGTTTTTACTCCCCGCAGTAATTCTTCATTAGTCAAACCTTTATTAATGATGTCCCGCATCCGCTGGGTACCAGCTTCCGGCGCAAAGGTAATTCCACTTTGTCTAGTTCCACCGATAATATTGGCAATATTTTCATCGAAGCGATCAACCCTTTGACTAGGTAAAGAGAGGGAAATATTTTCATCTTTGAGGCGGTTTCTCACTTCCACCCCAACCGAAGGTAAAGCCAAATAATCCGAACAGGAAAGAGATAACAAAGAAAACTCATTATAACCAGTCGCCCGCATTCCTGCGGAAATCGCTTCGATCACCTGTTCCGGTTCCACATCTCTAGCTGGGCGAGTTAGCATTCCCGGTTGACAAAAACGACATCCCCTGGTACAACCGCGACGAATTTCTATTGTTAAGCGATCGTGTACTGTTTCCACAAAGGGAACTAACCCGATCGAATAAGCCGGAATCGGAGTCGCTACCCGGCGTAAAATTCTTTTGGGAACATCCGGGCGATTCGGATGAACCGAACCATCCGTTGCCATATCATAAAACTGAGGCACGTAAACTCCCGGAACTTGGGCTAAATCTAACAATAACTCTTTCCGACTTAACCCTTGGGCTTTACCCTCTTCAATTACCAAACCTATTTCCGGTAACAGTTCTTCCCCATCACCCAAAGCCACAAAGTCCAAAAACTCAGCGTAAGGTTCCGGGTTAGATGTAGCTGTTTGTCCCCCAGCAAAAATCAAAGGATACTGAAAATCATCCTTTTCTCCCCGTTCTCGCCAAGTTAAGGGAATTCCAGCCAAATCCAGCATTTCTAAGATATTTGTCGCCCCTAGTTCATAACTGAGGCTAAAGCCCAAAATATCGAAATTTTTCACCGCTTGACGCGATTCAACAGCAAATAAAGGCGTTTTCGTTGCGCGTAGTTTAGCTGCTAAGTCGGTTCCAGGTAAGTAGGCGCGATCGCATAACTGACGAGGTTGCCGATTTAAAATGTTGTACAGAATAATATGGCCTAAGTTAGAAGCTCCTACCTCGTAAACTTCTGGATAAGTCAACACCCAGCGCACTTTCGCCTTCTCCCAAGGCTTATGCACTGCACCTAACTCATTCCCTAAATAACGCGCAGGCTTAAAAATATCTGGTGTGAGCAACTGTTCTACTGCTACTGCCACAATCATTATCCTTGTCTGAAGACCGATCGGGAGGTTTTATAACCTAACTTTATCTATTATTAATTTATTTATTCCTCATAGTCATGGCAAAAATCTGCTTTCTCCCGCAAGAAACAAGCAGATTTAGCAACATCAAATTACTGTTAGTAAAATACAAAAAGCTTAAAATAATAAGCCGATCGACGATTTTGTATCGTTTGTTACTTACAAATTGCTCAAGTAGATAACGTTCTGAAGTATCTTTGATAGCAAACCCAACTAATTAAAAGCCGTCAGAAACATGATTGCTTTGAGAAGCTACTGCAACGTGGCTTCAAAAGCATTTCTACTTTCAAATATCTCGAATACTTTATTTAACTGCGTCAATTCAAAAATAATCCTAATAGCTGGGGAAAGGGAGCAAAGGCTAAATCTTTGGTTTTGGCTCTGTGCTAGCTTGAAAGCAGAAACTAAAGTCATTAATCCAGCACTATCCATATAATCTAGCTGTTTCATGTCCACTAACACAACAGCGTTAGGATTGGCGGCGACAGCTGCTGTCAGTTTACCGCGAAACTCAGCTGCATTAGCAGCATTAAGATGTCCTTCGGGTTGAACAACGGTGATTGGTGAAGTTACTGCTAAAGTTTGCATGATTCAGTCCTGTTATTAGAAAAATTACTGTGCCATTCCATGTAATAAAGGTTATAACCTGAAGCAGAATATTGAACAGGTAATATCCGTATTTTTACAGAAACTTTACTTAGATTAGAACTTTTTTAAAGATTCTAACAAGATAATTTCGTGATAAAGTATGTAATGATACGGAAAAGCCTCTCAAAATTTCCCGTGAGGTCAAGAAGTAAGTGAGTAGAGTATCTGTTTGAACGCTGATGATTTAGGTCAAATAGTGCCAAACTGATAAACAAAAATCATCTTAGTTACACTATCGCTAAGCTTGCTTCTGGCTATATCAATCAAAACTGTAGATGCACAATATCTAACATTTTTTATATGGCTAGATATTTAATTACCTATTTCGAGTCAAACATAAGTTTTTTGATGATGACTGTGAGTCATATCACTAGAATTGAAAGGTTTCGATCACTCCATCTGAAAAATATTTAATAGAGAATCTTCTCATAAAGGAGTTCTGGTCAGTAACCGTGGAAGCTAAAAACGCGATTCGTGGACTTGTAGAAAAAGCGATTTCTATTCGTCGTCTGACTCCAGATATCGAAAATGAAATCAACTATGAACTAACGAGACTGGGATATATCTCAGATGTTGATTACGAAGCCTTGGAATTGTTGATGGATGAAATGGATGCAGGTCGAATTCAGTTAGTTCCGACTTGCTAAATTAACTAGGAAAGATGGTGGTTTAGTGTATATAAAAGCTCTGAAAGCTCAAATATTGAGTCAGGTGTGCATTAACAGAGCTAACTAAACGGTAAACTGTCAAATGGCTTTCCTATCCTACATCAAATACAGTTGCCATGCAGTTTGCTCAACGTTTAGAAAAAATACCTCCCTACTTATTTGCAGAACTCGATCGCAAACGAGATGAACTAGTTAGTCGAGGAGTGGACATTATTAATATGGCAATTGGCGATCCAGATAAACCGACACCAGTCCATATTGTCCAAGCAATGCACGAGGCGATCGATGACCCTGCTACTCACAATTATCCGCCTTATCGGGGTACAAAAGAATACCGTCAAGCCGTAGTAGATTGGATGGAGCGGAGATTTGCAGTTAGTGGATTAAATCCAGAAACCGAAGTAATCCCTTCTATTGGTTCAAAAGAAGCCATTCACAATACTTTTTTGGCTTTTGCAGAACCAGGAGATTATACGCTAATTCCTAATCCTGGCTATCCAGTATATCGAACTTCAACATTTTTTGCTGGTGCTCAACCTTACTATATGCCATTGCTGCCAGAACGGGGGTTTTTGCCAGATCTACAAGCAATTCCCGAAGCAGTGGCTAGTAAGGCTAAATTGTTATGGGTAAATTATCCGAATAATCCAACTGGTGCTACGGCTAGTTTAGAGTTTTTTGCCCAGTTAGTTCAGTTTTGTCAAAAATATGACATTTTGTTGTGTCACGATCATGCTTACTCGGAAATAGCTTATGAAGGTTATCAGCCGCCTAGTGTCCTGCAAATTCCGGGTGCGAAAGAAATAGCGATCGAATTTCACAGCCTATCTAAGTCTTACAATATGGCTGGCTGGCGAATTGGTTTTGTGGTGGGAAATGCCTTGGGAATTAAAGGATTGAGCCAAGTTAAAACTAATATAGATTCTGGTATATTTAAAGCAATTCAACGGGCAGCGATCGCAGCTTATTCCACCAGTAGCAAAGAACTTCAGCAAATGTTGTCAGTTTACCAAAAACGACGAGATGTGGTTGTAGAAGGGTTAAGATCCTTGGGTTGGACAATTGCCGCCCCCAAAGCTACCCTTTATGTGTGGGTTCCCGTACCTAAAGGTTACACTTCCACTGAATTTGTTACCTTATTGTTGGAAAAATGCGCGATCGTAGTTCCCCCTGGTAACGGTTACGGAGACGCAGGCGAAGGCTTTTTCCGCATCGCCTTAACAATTTCCGAAGAACGCCTATCCGAAGCCATGCAACGAATGAAACAAGCAGGAATTTATTACCAAGCTTAAGTTAATAAGGCTTTTTCAAGGCAGAAGGCAGAAGGTAAAAATAGAAGATAAAAATAAAATTTGGTTCCTTTGAATTTTGCTATTTTCCCTTGTCTCATCTTGCCTTGATAGCCAAAATTTCTACAAATTTATCGAAAAAAACCGTTCAAAACTTACCCTCATAATCTTGCCAAAGTTGACGAACAAAACGCTGTAGCTGTTGATGCGCTAACTGCTGGTTTTCACCTTGAGTTTTAGAGGTTTGCAGGTGAGTAAACAACGGTAAAACTTCTGTATCCAAAGCAGGTCGGAATAAATTGCTTGACCATAGTAAATCTGCACCTTGACTTAAATCATACAAAGTAAAGGGTTCGGAGTCCAGGCGATCGCCTAAAAACACCACCAACATCAAAGGACGTACCCAAGCTACCTGTCGTGATTCTACAATCTGAATCACTTCAGCATACAAGCGGGTTTCCTGATGTTCTAAACAGACGATTTGGCTAGGTTGAAAGTCTACAGCAGAACTCATTACGGATTGCTCCACAGTAAACCAATGTATATTGTGCTGCCAACTATTCTAAAAGGATATTGGAAAACTCAAATATTGCACAAAAATTTCTCAATAAATGTTAAGCTTTATAAAAAGCCAACCATCTGAACTTCTAACTAGTAAGAGTTGGCAAGAGTTACGCATTGAGCAGCGTCCATAAAGTGAGCAAAACTAATGTGGATGAGTTTGCCCATAATTTATGGTTTCAGTAGTCGAAACCGACTTTATCAATGGTGGAAACCCACACCTAAAATTTTACAAACTCATGTATTAGAGTTGGTAAAAATTGATTAACTGGCAAAATTTATTGAAATGAGGGAGAAAAAGCAGCTGTGTCTGTCGAAACCCTAGAAAAGCGATCGACTTCTCGCAAACTCGCACCACGCTATCGGGTGCTACTACATAATGATGATTTCAATTCAATGGAGTATGTGGTACAAGTTCTGATGAAAACTGTACCTTCTCTGACTCAACCACAAGCTGTCAATATTATGATGGAAGCCCATGCCACAGGAATTGCTTTAGTAATTACCTGTGCCCAAGAACACGCAGAGTTTTATTGCGACACTTTGAAAAATCATGGGTTAACCAGCACAATTGAACCTGAAGAGTAGATAAACAGGTTCGTTGAAAATACACTTTCCAGCTATAGCCAGTTATCCTACCCTAATTAGGGTAGGGATATTTCTGCTGGCTTTACTTGTGCTATGGCTTCCGATCGCCACACTGATTTACTTTTGGGTGAGCGATACTAACTTGGTAACTATCCTGACAATGGGATTGCTATTTGTCGGGTTTCTGTTATGGCTGCAATTTTGGGGCAAGTTAGTTTATCAACAAAGTAATCTCCTCCAAAGTTATGGTTTGTCAGTTACTCGAAAAAATGCCCTAGAACTGTTAAAGGGTTTGGATATTGGCTTATTCCTAACTTTGACGCTGTTTTTCGTAGAGGGAAAACTGGGTTGGTTAGGTTGGCAAAATTCAGAGCAGTTACCTAGAGTGATTTTAGAAGGGTTGATCAGTGCTTTAGGTGTTGGTTTTGCTGAAGAACTGGTGTTTCGGGGCTGGTTGTTGGATGAATTAGAACGAGATTATTCTCCTCAGATTAGTCTCTGGGTTAGCAGCTGGCTTTATGCTTTACTGCATTTTATTAAGCCTTTACCAGAAATTATCCGCACTTTTCCGCAATTTCCTGCCTTAGTGCTGTTGGGGTTAACTTTCGTTTGGGCGAAACGAGGTAGTAGGGGGCGTTTGGGTTTAGCAATTGGGTTACACGCTGGTTTGGTTTGGGGTTATTACATAATTAATGTGGGTCAGTTAGTTCGGTATAGCGATCGCGTCCCCCCCTGGATTACGGGAATCGATGGCAATCCATTATCAGGTTTAATGGGACTGGCGTTTCTTTTGGCGATCGCTTATGCTTTCTGGCTAAGACAGAGAGGCAAGGGAGAATTTAAAACTTAAAACTCTCCAACTCTTCCTAACTCAAAACTCAAAACTTAAAACTCTCCAACTCTTCCTAACTCAAAACTCAAAACTCAAAACTCAAAACTACCTTCAAAGACTGCACCATTGTAAAACTCGATTCCATGCCCACCAGGGGTCGGGGTCGTTTGCTTGTTGTTGACAAGTTTTGCTGCTGATGTAGCCAACGTGACCACCGTAACGAGTGAGTACTAAGTCTATGTAAGGGTTGTTAGCACAGGCGTTTTGCAGGTCGGGGATAAGTACTGGGTCGAATAAGGGGTCGTCAGCAGCGTACAAAATCAAAGTAGGTTTTTTCAGTTGGGGTAGTAGGGGAAGGGGGCTACTAGCTTGATAGTAGGCTTCTACGGTGGGAAAGCCTAAGCGGGGGATGACTAGTTGGCGATCGAAATTCCAGATACTATTTGCTCGTTCGATCGCAGCTAAATCTATTGACTCTGGGTGGAAAGTATGTATGCGGAGAGCGAGTTTTTTGAGTTCTTGGGCGATCGCTTTTTCTAAGTATTTTCCCAGAGGATGTTTTTCTAAGTAAGAAAGAGAATGCACCGAATCGAGATTAGGACAAATTACCGCTGCACCGCCTATTTCTGCCTCCTCCAACCCTTGCACCTGTTGAGTAGGAATTAAGTCTTGAGCAGCTTTAACAGCCCACAAAGCCAACTGTCCGCTCAAAGAGTACCCCGTAAACCAAAAAGGTGCAGGACAGCCCATTTCCTTCACTTGAGAAGCAATGCGAACGAAATCTTCCCCTTCAAATAAACCATCAGAAGTCAGAGTAGAAGATAATTCTGCCGTTTTACCGTGAGCCCGCCAGTCAAATAAAACTACTGCATAACCGCAAGCAAATGCCTTACGCCCCAAAATTTTCAGAAACCACTGGTTATCTAAAGAACCTGTAATCCCGTAAGTCCCAACAATTGTGCCCCGAGGATTTTGAGGTATGGCAACTCTGCCGTAGATAGGTACACTTTGGGCACCAGTAAAAATTTTTTCTTGGTAATTCGGTTCTGGATGCGGAATAGTACTTTCCCAATCACGGGGAGCTTGCAGTGCAGTATAAAGAGTCATGGTGAAGCCATTTTTTAACCAGCTAGGGGGAGTGTAAGCTGGAGGCTGAAAGTTTCGGAGTCCGATCGCACTCAGAGCTAAATTGGGAGAATCATTACGGAAATTTGCTACCAAACGCTGCCAACTCTTTACATACATCAAATTCACCTGACATTTGAGATGGTGCTGAGACAGTCAAAATTCCTCAGCACTACAATTACTTATCCATTGTAGGCAAAGGCTTTCAACTATTTCAGATTTGGTAGCCCAGTGGAAAAGTTATTTAATTGTAAAGTTTTGGTTGCTAAGATAAGAATTTAGAATCCTTGCTTATAATTTGTACAGGAATCTTTGGATGCCGAAACAGGTTCTTCAAAAACCTTAACGAGCCCTTTAGCCAAAGTTATATTTTTTAATGATGCCCCGGATACTCGTCATCGACGATGACTCTGCTATCTCAGAATTAGTCGCCGTCAATCTGGAAATGGCTGGATACGATGTCAGTCAAGCAGAGGATGGCATCAAAGGTCAGGCACTTGCCTTGCAAATACAGCCTGACCTGATTCTGCTAGATCTGATGCTACCCAAGGTGGATGGATTTACCGTTTGTCAACGCCTGCGCCGGGATGAGCGCACCAAGGATATTCCGGTTTTAATGTTGACTGCCTTGGGTCAAACTCAAGATAAAGTGGAAGGCTTTAATGCTGGAGCAGATGATTATCTCACTAAACCCTTTGAAGTCGAAGAAATGCTGGCGCGGGTACGTGCTTTACTCAGACGTACCGATCGCATTCCCCAAGCAGCTAAACACAGCGAAATCCTCAATTATGGCCCCCTAACTCTAGTCCCAGAACGCTTTGAAGCAATCTGGTTCGGTCAAACTATTAAGCTGACTCACTTAGAGTTTGAGTTACTCCACTGTTTACTACAGCGTCACGGTCAAACAGTATCTCCTAGCGAAATTCTCAAGGAAGTCTGGGGATATGACCCAGATGATGACATCGAAACTATTCGAGTCCACATCCGACACCTGAGAACCAAACTAGAGCCAGATCCCCGTCATCCCCGCTATATCAAAACAGTTTATGGTGCAGGTTACTGTCTAGAGTTACCCAGCCGCGAACAGTTGGGAGAAGACCTCGATTCTTCAATAGTTGAGTGACTTTTCATCAATAATGTAGTAGGGCTGTAGCCCCTGCTACAACTCAGATTCGCTCATCATCTATCTCTTTTGAGTACTAAGAAAATCATTTATTTTATTGGAGGTAAAGTGTTAGTCATTTAAGTCGCTAGTGCAGGGCAGCAGAAATGATTGAACTATTAAAAGTAAGTAAAAAGCTAGAACAAAAAGCCCTCTTCCCTTACAGCCTTCAACTTACGGCTCTCCCGTACTCATGGTGATAAGTAAAGGTGATTAGTTAATGAAATGCTTACTCCTCAAGGCTTCCCAGTCCCTAGTCCCTAGTCCCCAGTCCCTAAAATCAGGGTTTTCCACCACAAGTACGGGAGAGCTGTAAGGGAGAGGGTTTAAACGTTTTCCCTGGATTTCCCAAATATGTAAGTTCAGTAAGCATCAGCTTATAAATTAAATTAAAACCGTTAAAATCTTTATAAAATCTTAAATAGATGCACCCTTTAAGGAAAATTTCTTATTTACGTTTGCGGGTTGCTAAGTAAATAGACAATATGGACAAGCCAAGTATAGCGGTAGGTTCAGGGACGGAAGCAGAGGAAGGAGCAAAGGTAATTTTTCCGTATAGATCAGCTTCAGATAAGTCTAATTCTGGCGATTTAAATTCATTTAGGATGGTTATTCCACCATCTTTAGAAAAGCCTATAAGCTGCAAAGTATATTCAACTCCTTCATAATCAAAAGTCTCGCTAGACATCCCCTGTGCGGAAAAAAGGAGTATATCATCATCATCCACATCAGGGTCTTCTGGGTTATTAGGTGTGTTCAATATATTAAATAAGAATCTGAAAGATTGGGTTCTCTCTAAAGGAAGACTGAAAGCTAACTCTAAATGCAGAGGAAAATCTCCATCAAAGTTAGTCTCAACAAATGTTCTACCATTCTGATAATAAAGTTTTCCAAGTTTAAAGATATTGTTAGGCTCAGTGGTAAAGTCTATACCGTTAAATTGAACATAATTTTCAAAGCCTGGGAATACTGGCTCACCCCAAGTTAGACGATTATTTGTTCCCCCATCTTCGCTACTCAGGTCAATGAGTGCGCTTTGGTTATCAGTATTAGGCGATCCCCATTCTCCGCTGGTATGACCTGTGAATGTGATGGCTTGAGCGCCTGCTGGTAATCCTAACAATATATTTGTTGTTAGAATAAAACTTGACAATTTCTTTATAATTCTTCCCAGAGAAACTTGCATAATTTTGATTAATCGAATACTTTTACCAAAGCTAGTAAATTTATGGAAGGATTGCCAAGTGCATATTTAGGTATTTGCAATCTTTTCACTAAATCTTTACTAAAACTTTAATTCCCCTTCCTAATAAAGGTAGGTGAGATCCGGAAAAATAAGTAAGTTTATAAACTTTATCTATATAAAATAATTGCTATATATGCAAATTTCTAGGACTTACTATTCAGTATTAATAATTTTTTATTAGTAGTTAAAACGTTATAAATTGTTTTGGAAATTGCTCTGAATAAAAACTTTTCTGGATTATGGAGTGATGGTTACAGGGTTGACGCAAATGGCTCAATTACTAGGTGTGTCACGGAAATTTGAGCTAGAGTATTGGGGTTTTAGACCATATCCGGCAAGATTAGCCATAATGTAGAGATGTTGCATAGAACGTCTCTATAAGGCTTTGGAAAAAGGATATGATTACCGATCGCCAAGCGTATGCGTTAGCACGTTTCGATCGGACATGATATTACTCAGAATCTTGCACCAAGAAAGAAGAAAGGGGGAAAGGAATAATCTCTCCTTTCCCCCTTTCTGTTTTAACTAGGTATATTTGGTTAGGGTGCTAGGGCATTACCACGTAGCAGGCTACCAATGGTTTTGGCGGTAATTTTTAGTTGTACCAAGGGGTTAGCTGGCACTACTGTTTTGTACAGGTAGCTATCGAAAGTTAGCTTTTGTACATCTAAGTCAGCACACATTTCCACGAAGGCTTCGCGGGTGGCATCGGAACGATAGAAGACGGTTTGGAGGATGTCCAAAACTTTGTAGGTAAGACCGTATTTTTTGTCCCAACGCTTGAGATAGATTTTGAGGTCGTTTTCGGTGGGAATGCGGGTGCCGTTTTGGGAAAATTCGACGATCGTCTCCGCACACATCCGACCAGACTTAGCCGCAAAGTAAATTCCTTCGCCGGAAGATTTGGTTACGTAACCAGCGGCATCACCGACGAGAGCGACTCGACCGACTACGCGACGGGGACGGGGATGTTCGGGGATGGGGTGAGCTTCTACTTTAATAATTTTGCCACCTGCGAGTTTTTTGGCGGCGCGGGTGCGGATGCCAGCTTGGAGGTCTTTAATGATTGCTTTGTTGACCTTCATGGTGCCTGTACCGACGGCTACGTGGTCGTATTTGGGGAATACCCAGGCGTAGAAGTCGGGAGAAACGTCTGTCCCGACGTACATTTCGGCTAGGTCTTCGTAGTAGTGCATTCCGGCTTCGGGGAGGCGAATGCGCTCTTGAAAGGCGATCGCATAATTGTAATCCCCAGCATCGATCGCTTTGGCAACACGGGAGTTAGCCCCATCTGCGCCCACTACTAAATCCACTTTTAAAGTTTTCATCACTCCTTCGGCACTGCCATTAGAATGATCCGCATAGTGGATGGTGTAGGAGTCGGTGTTGTTTGTGGGAATATCCAATTTATAAACTGTGCCGTTAATTACGGTGGTTCCTAATTTGGCGGCTCGATCGCGCAGGAAGCCATCTAACACTTCCCGACGGCACATTCCTATATATTCGTCTTGTTTGATTAAATTGATATCGACCTCAATATTAGAAGGTGAGATCATTTTCATTTTTCTCACTTGCCGATCGATAATCTGTGGCGGCAAATCAAACTCTTTCACCATACATAGCGGAATTGCTCCACCGCAAGGCTTCGCGTTGTCTAGCTTGCGCTCAAACAGGTAAGTTTCAATTCCAGCTTTAGCGAGGACTTCAGCAGTAGAGGAACCTGCTGGGCCACCTCCAACAACAGCAACCCGTAGTGTCAAGCGTTTTCTCCCTAATCTCTTCTACCTACAAGCTGTGATGTTATCACGGACTGTTGGCTCGCCTTAATCCTCTTTACATTTATGTGAATGAATTGCAACAGAGCTTAATATTCCGTTATGTAGGGACTGGGGACTGGGGACAAGGGGACAAGGGGACAAGGGCGAGTTATGAGTTTTGAGTTATGAGTTTTAAGTTATTAATTCAAAACTTAAAACTTAAAACTCATCACTAACGAAGGGACAAGGGGACTGGGGACAAGGCGAGTTATGAGGGTTTCAAGATTGTAAAAAAGCGCATCAGATCCTTAAAGGTATGGTAAATAATTCTGAGATGGAGGAGCAAGACAATCCTGAAAAACGCCAAAGAGAAGAACGGAAACAGCAAAATGTTTTTGGAGATGCGATCGGCAACGTCTGTGAAAGTTGTGAGTGTGGCAACACTCCAACTGAGATTGACATATCCTGCCCTTTGCTTGACTGCGGTAATTGGATTAACTGTGCCTCTAGTTTAAATTGTGGTAATTGTGGCAAATGTGGTTCTGGTTTAGATTGTAGCGGTCTTGATTGCAGTGGCTGTGGTGACTGCGGTTCTGGTTTAGATTGTGGTAGCTGCGGTTCTTGATCCTTTGTTTACCAATAGCGGTAAGATAAACTACAGCAAATTTATCGATAAATGGGAAATTAAAATAGAAAAAGCAATTAATTTAACTGAGATCTTGCACCAAGAGGCGGAGCCTGGAGTTTCTCGTTCCCAGGTTGAACCTGGGAACGAGGTGAAAGGAGGTTCTACCTCCATTGCTGCAAGATCTGAGTTATCCCGATCGATAGTTTGGGGTTTTGATAGATTGGCACGTCCAGAGGCAGTTATGGGAATTATTGTAGAAAACGTATCCAAAAATTATGGCAGTTTCCAAGCACTTGACCAAATAAACTTAACAATTAAACCCGGTTCCTTGGTGGCTTTATTGGGGCCATCCGGTTCGGGAAAATCAACTTTATTGCGGTTAATTGCGGGTTTAGAAACTCCTAATAGTGGAAGAATTTTTATTACGGGTTTGGATGCTACTAACAAGAGCGTACAGGATAGAAATATTGGATTTGTATTTCAGCATTATGCTTTGTTCAAACACATGACAGTGCGGCAAAATATTGCTTTTGGTTTGGATATTCGCAAAATATCTAAGTTGAAAGTTAAAGGACGGGTAGAAGAACTTTTAGAGTTAGTGCAGTTGAAGGGATTAGGCGATCGCTATCCTTCCCAATTATCCGGCGGACAAAGGCAAAGAGTTGCTTTAGCCAGAGCTTTAGCTGTAGAACCTCAAGTATTATTACTAGACGAACCTTTCGGTGCTTTGGATGCCAAAGTTCGCAAAGATTTACGAGCTTGGTTAAGACGTTTACACGACGAAGTTCACGTTACCACAGTTTTTGTTACCCACGATCAAGAAGAAGCAATGGAAGTTGCTGACGAAATTGTGGTGATGAATCAGGGAAAAATTGAGCAAGTTGGTACACCAGCAGAAATTTATGACCATCCAGCTTCGGCTTTTGTAATGAGTTTTATTGGGCCAGTAAATGTTTTGCCTAGCACTTCACAAATCTTTGAGGGAAATGGTTTTGAGTCTACCCAACCAGAAATTTTTCTCCGTCCTCACGACATCGTAGTTCAAAGAGAAGCAAACGGCACTACAGTTGCTGCTAGGGTGGAACGTCTCATTCATTTGGGTTGGGAAATTCAGGCAGAATTAGTGTTAGACGATGGACAAGTTTTGACAGCGCACCTTTCCAGAGAACGCTTTGATGAGTTAAAACTCGAACCGCAACAAAGAGTTTTTGTCAGACCCAAGGACGCGAGATCTTTTCCGTTATACTATTCAATCTAGTTGTAAGAAAGCAGAGGGCAGAAGGCTAAGCTGTCACGCATTTAAATCACTTATTAAGATTGCAGGGGAGCAGGGGGGCAGGGGGGCAGGGGAGAGAATTAGACGAATTTTTTTCTGTTTCCAAACAATCCAATTTAAATGCGGAACAGCTTAATACAAAGCTTTTTTGGTTGCTTTTGACTGTATAGTTATTTCTGCCACGCTATTTCTGAGAGGTTAATGGTAGTAATGAAGAAATTTTCTGTATATAGTAAAGAATTGCGTTCTCTAGCAAAACTTGGCGGTCTTTTTTCTCTTTGTTTTATTTTAGTTGTTAGCTGTGGTCGCAGACCTAATGCTAATGTAACGGGTCAGGTTTCAGCGAGTAATAATAGCGATCGCTTATCTGTAGGAACAACTTTAAAACCGCGAACTCTCGATCCGGCAGATGCTTACGAATTAGCGGCAAGTAATATACTTAATAGCGTGGGCGATCGGCTTTACACTTACAAATTAGGCACAGATCAATTAGTACCAGAACTAGCTACAGCTTTACCAAAAGTTAGCGCAGATGGTTTAACTTATGTAATTCCTTTACGTCAAGGAGTACTCTTTCACGATGGTACTCCTTTTAATGCCGAAACAATGGTTTTTTCCTTGGAACGCTTCATTAAAAATGGAGGAAAACCTTCCAACTTATTATCAGATGTTGTGGAATCTGTAAAAGCTTCTGGGCCTTATGAAGTAACAATTAAATTGAAAAATCCTTTTGCGGCATTTCCAGCAGTTTTAGCTTTTGCGGGAATTTGTCCGGTTTCTCCAAAAGCTTATCAAATTGGAGAAGGGAAATTTACCCCAACAAAATTTGTGGGAACTGGCCCTTATAAATTAGTTGAGTTTACACCAACTTTGATTCGTTTAGAACCTTTTGATAAGTATTGGGGCAAAAAACCAGCGAATCAAGGAATTAATTTGCAAGTGCTCACGAATTCGGCAAATTTATATAATACTTTTCGCACGGGAACGGTAGATATTGCCTATCAAAGTTTAGATCCGGTACAAATTTCTAGTTTGCAACAAAATGCGAAATCTGGAGGTTGGCAAGTATTAGAGGCGAAAGGTAATGTAATTAGTTACATGGTACTCAATACTAAACAAAAACCTTTGGATAATGTGGCAGTGAGACAGGCGATCGCTTCTTTAATTAATAGGAAATTGATTAACGAGCGAATTTTAAGGAATCAAGGAGAACCTGCTTTTAGCATGATTCCTAATACTTTTAATGTTTCTATTCCCGTTTATCAACAAGTTTATGGCGATGGAAATATTGCTAAAGCAAAAGAACTTTTGACTAAAGCAGGATTTTCTAAAGAGAATCCTTTAAAGTTAGAAATTTGGTATCCGATCGGTTCAGCAGTGCGGCAACAAGTAGCAGCTTTGTTGAGAGAATATGCTTTACAAGAATTAGATGGTATGGTACAAATTCAACCCCAAGCAGTTGAATCAGCAACCTTTTTTGCTAACATTCGGAAAGGGATTTATCAAAGCGCTTTAGTAGATTGGTATCCTGATTTTTCAGACGCAGATAATTACATTCAACCTTTTTTAAGTTGTGCCAAAGGTTCGCCAACAACAGGTTGTCAACAAGGTGCAAGTCAAAGTCAAGGGTCGTTTTATTATAGCGATCGCATGAACAAACTAATTCAGCAACAGCGCAGCGAACAAAACCCCGAAAAACGTAAACAAATCTTTGCCGAAATTCAAAAACTCATGGCGCAAGATGTTCCTTTAATTCCCTTGTGGCAAAGTAAGGATTTTGCTTTTGCCAAACCAGGATTACAAGGAGTGAAATTAGACCCAATTCAACAATTACCACTTTGGGAAATCAGTAAATAGTTTTGAGTTTTGAGTTAGTTTTGAGTTTTGAGATAGCAAAGAGAGAAGTTGAATGGCAGCAAGTATAATTCAACATAAAAGTTTTGAGTTTGCTCTAGAAATTATCCATCTTTACCAAGAACTGATAAAATGCAACGAGTATGTAATTTCTAAGCAATTATTGCGGAGTGGAACAAGTATTGGTGCTAATGTTGAGGAAGCCAGTGCTGCTCAAAGTAGAAAAGATTTCTTGGCAAAATGTCAATCGCTTCCAAAGAAGCGAGAGAAACTAGATACTGGTTACGCTTGCTACAACAGTCAAAAATGGTAGATATTGATTTCACTACTCAACTCAATCACATTGATGAACTGATCCGTATTCTAACCTCAATAGTTAAAACAACTAGTGAGAACTGAATATATTTTTTGCAGTTCTTAAGCAGCAATTAACGGGTTACAATCAAAACTCAAAATTAACTCAAAACTCAAAACTCAAAACTAACAAAATGTCTCGATCGCGTGCCTTGCAATATTATGTTATAGCGCGTTTACTCCTTGCTCCTTTGATGCTGTGGACGATCGTTACAGTAGTTTTTTTACTACTAAGAGCAACTCCCGGCGATCCTGTGGATGTCATATTAGGAGGACGTGGCGCACCAGATAGCGTTAAAGAAGAATATCGTCAAAGATTAGGATTAGCCGATCCTTTGTGGTTACAATACATTCGTTATTTGGCATCTTTGCTCAGTTTTAACTTAGGAACTTCCCTCACCAGTCAAGGTCAAGATGTTGTAGAAATTATTCAAGATCACTTTCCTGCAACTTTGGAATTAGCAACTTTTGGTATGGCAGTTGCGCTAATTGTAGGAGTTACTTTTGGTGCTATTTCTGCTTCTAAACCAAATACAATTTTTGACGTTAGCGGCAGGTTATTTGGCATTATTACTTATGCTATTCCCTTGTTTTGGTTTGGGATGATTTTACAATTGGTTTTTGCCGTACAATTAGGTTGGTTTCCTCCTAATGGTCGTTTTTCTTTAAGTTATTCTCCACCTCCAACAATTACAGGTTTGTACACTATTGATAGTATCCTCAATGGTAATATCGAGCAGCTATTGATTTCTCTGCACTATTTAGCGCTTCCTTGTTTGACTTTAGGGTTTTTAATCAGCGGAATTTTTGAGCGCATTGTCAGAGTAAATCTGCGCCAAACTTTAAAAGCAGATTATGTGGAAGCAGCTAGAGCTAGGGGAATTTCAGAAAGGAAAATTCTCATTTCTCATGCTTTTAAAAATGCTTTGATTCCAGTAATTACTGTTTTGGGTTTGACTTTCGCTTCTATGTTGGGAGGTGCGGTTTTAACAGAAGTTACCTTTTCTTGGCCTGGATTAGGTAATAGACTATATTTGGCAATTGCCGATCGCGATTATCCAACAGTTCAAGGCATTATGGTGTTTTTCGCCACTATTGTAGTAGTTGTCAGCATTTTAATTGATATCGTCAACGCCTACATCGATCCACGCATTCGCTATTAACACTCAAGCGAATATACCACTACACAACCAATTGTTAATTTTATAAACTGAAATCTTGCACCAAGAAGAGGCAGAGCCTCTGTTTTTCGTTACCAGGTTCAACCTGGTAACGAGACTCTCGGAGGTTCTACCTCCCCTATTGCAAGATCTGAATAGATAAACTGCAAAGTTTTTGTAAAGTTAGTTTAAATATTGATTCGTTATAATTACTGAATATTGAGTATTTCCCTTGTTAGGGACAATTTACTAAGGGAATTTACTGTCTTTGCTTAGGAGGAACGAGCATAATGAATACAGGAAACTCCACAACTGTTGTTGGTAATTCGCTAACTCAACAAAGTAATTCTGCCAATCAGCCAGTTTATTTCACAAAAGATATCGTAGGTAAAGATGGTATAGATATCATTGTTGGAACTGAACAAAACGAACAAATTTTTGGTTTAGGAGGAACCGATTATATCCAAGGTGGAGGAGGTAGTAACTTTATCGATGGTGGTGACGGTAATGATATTATCTTCGGGAACTTTAATTCTAGTTCCGTCGATCTAGCTACAGAGAATCTCAACGACACAATTTATGGTGGTAATGGCAATGATTTATTGTTTGGTGGTGTTGGGAATGATTCCCTAAATGGGGGAAATGGTAACGATTTTCTCTCCGGGGAATGGGGAAATGATACTCTAACTGGTGGTGGAGGTAAGGATACATTTTATTTTCATGTATCTCTAGCATCTAATAGCAAACAGGGAGTAATTTCCAATATTTCTAATATCACTGATGCTTTGGGTGTAGATACTATTACAGACTTTACTTCGGGAGAGGATAGAATTTTATTATCTCGGCAGCTTTTCTCCAACCTCTCTGATGTTGTAGACTTTAGTACTGTTTTTGCTACTGTGAATACCGTTAATGATAATTTAGCAGTAGAAACCAGCAGTGCTTTAATTGTTTACGACTCTGCTAACGGCAATTTGTTCTATAACCAAAATGGCAGTGAATTAGGTTTTGGTAGTGGTGGTTTATTTGCGGTATTAAGTGGAGTTACAACAGTTATAGCTTCAGATTTTGCGGTTTCAAGATTGACTAGCTAAAGTTCAATTTCCTACTGCTTGAATTAGTAAAAATTTTGGCATCTATACAAATATTGTGGAGTGTTTTTTGTCAGTTAAATCTTAAAATAAGGTGCATCAAGTTAAAGTGGATCTGGGTCAAAACCAGATCTTATTTCAAAAAATCAGTTTTACGATCGACCTGTAATCTGTTTATTCACTTCCTGAATTTGTCTGGTAAAGTAAGGTTCTCGATAACTTAATTGTTTGGCGATCGCCAGTCCTTTTTCAAAAGCTGCAAGTGCTTGAGAATAGTTTTTCTGCTCTAAATAAATTTGACCAATTTGGTCATAAGTAGTCATCATTCCATAGGAATTGTGAGCTAATTGATCGCTTTGTAAAAGTACTTGACTGGTTTCTAATGCTAAGTCTATTTGCTTTAGAGAAAGTTGCAATGCTACTAGTTTTCTCAGCGCGTCGGATGCACTAGAATATTGCTGAATTGACCAAGCAAAGGAGTAAGTTTCTTCGTATTGTTGAGCAGCTTCTTCAATTTGTCCAAGGGATTCTAATTTAGTGCCGATCGCTAATTTTAGATCGGGAATTTCGGTAAAGTTTTGCAGGTTTTGGTAAAGTTCAATTAACTGTTGATTGCTGTTAATAAATTGCAGCGGTTGTTTCAATTGTTCGTAAATATAAGCAAGTCTTTTTAAGTAAGTGATTTGTTGTTCGCCATTATTTTGCTCTTTAGCTAAATTCAACAACTCATTATAAGTAACAGCAGCTTTTTGGTAATCAAACCAATTTAAACTTAATTCCCCAACTTTGAGCAATGTTGCTGTTATTTCATCTTTGTTTTGTTGTTCTCTAGCATTGCGGAGAATTTGTTCATAAGCTACCACTGCTTTATCAGGTGCTCCTACTTGTTCGTAAGCTGTTGCTAAAGCACTCCATAATTCTAATTTTACAGGAAGTTTGGCTGTAGCTTCGGTTTGAATTGCTTGCAATCTTCGAGTAATAAATTGAATATCTTCTCGCGAATTTTGCTCCCAAGCGATCGCACCTACTCTTCCCAAAGCTTGCACTTCTGGTAATAATCCCAATACCCTAGTTAAGCGCAATTCTCGATACCAAACTGCAAAAGCAGTGACTTTATCACCTGCTTGAAATAACTCCGTAGCTTGCTGATTTAACTCATTTAATGATTGTAGTAATTGAATTCTTTCTTCCTCAGTCAAAGGTTTTTTATTTCGCGCCGATTGCGGTAACATCGGATCGAGAGTTCTAAACTCTAAAGGATCGGGAGGAAATACGTTTGGATCTTCCTCATTATTACTTTGAGCATAAACCGGAAAACTCAAAATTATCCCAACCAAAGCACAAACAAACGAAAAATAAAATTTGCTAATTTTTTGTTGCAGGCGATCGCTCATAATTTAAAATCCACTCAAGCTAATATAAAGAAGACCGGAAATAGCGATTACTCAAGCTGTTAGTTATAATAATCGATAAACAGGAGATCGTTGGTGAACAAAAGCATCAGAATTTTAGTTCTGAGTTTAGCATTAATAGGATTGACTTTCATATCATCTTGTGCATTACCAAGAGTTAATGCTCAACAACGAACATTTCTCGACCTATCTTTAGAATTTTTGGGTGAATACCAATTACCCAAGATGAAATTTCAGGATACAACAGTTGGGGGATTATCGGGAATAACTTATGACCGAAAGCGCGATCGCTTTTATGCAGTTTCGGACGATCGCAGCAACCTCGCACCAGCCAGATTTTACACTTTAAAATTAAACATAAACAACAGTAAAATTCAAAAAGCAGAAATAGAAAACGTTACCTTCCTCAAAACCAAAGAAGGTAAAACCTACCCCAAAGGTAGCATCGATCCCGAAGGAATTGCCATCACCCCTCAAGGAACTTTATTTATTTCCAGCGAAGGTTCTACCCGCGAACTTATTCCCCCATTTATTGGCGAATTCGACTTAAAAACTGGCGCATTAAAACAAAATTTGCCAATGCCACAAAGATATATTCCTGATACTAACGGCGAACAACAACAAAGGGGAGTACAAGATAATTTAGCCTTTGAATCATTAACACTTAATCCTACCGGATCTTTGCCAGCTAGTGGCGAACCAATTCGATTATTTACAGTCACCGAATCAGCATTAATTCAAGACAAAGACCCACCACAAAAAGACGAACAAGGTAATATAAAACCCCAAATTACTAAAAGTCGTTTTTTACATTATCTAATTAGTGATGGTCCGCCAATTATTTTATCAGAACATCTTTATCCCCTATCGCCCTATCCCCCAGGCGCAATGTATCATGGAGTGACTGAGTTGTTAGCGATCGATCCAGGCGGACATTTCCTAAGTATAGAAAGATCTTTCGGTTTAACAGGTTTCGGCGCAAAACTATATCAACTCTTCACAGGTGCAGCAACCGACACCTCTCGCATCGCCAGTTTAAAAGGTGAAACAAGAGCAGTCCAACCAGTGAAAAAACAATTAACCTTAGACTTGCAAAAATTAGGAATTAGATTAGACAATTTAGAAGGAATGACTTTTGGCCCTCGTTTACCTGATGGCACTCAAAGTTTAATTTTAGTTAGTGACGACAACTTCAAAGAAGAACAAATAACCCAACTTCTTTTATTTCGCCTCAAAGGTTCGTTGTAATTCAAGAGATACCCAACTTCTTCAAGAAGTCGGGTATCTGTAAAGCATTGGTTTTTGTTATTTTGTGGTTAAAGTGCCATCGATATCGAGTTTACCTTCACTCGTAGAAGGTGTAGAATCATTTTCCTCGCTAACACCAACGTAATTAGTATTATTTACGTAACTTTCTCCAGTTACACCGTTTAATGAACTTACAGCATTATGCAATGCTTCCAAGCGTGAAGAAGCTAAATTATTTGCTGGTACTCGGTCTAAAATACCGAAACGTTCTAATCTAGTTCTGACCTTTTCTGTACCACCAACAATGAACACTTCCAAGTGTTTTTGCTTCGCTTCTGCAATCAAACTTTCCAATGCCAAAGTAGCAGTAACACCCAAAATTGGTACGTCGCTAATATCCAAAATCAGGATTTTATAATCTTCCATGATTGCTTGGCGTTGCGAAATCGCTTTAGCAGCACCAAAGCTCATTGGCCCACCTAAGTGTAACAGCAGAATCTTTCCACCAGCTTCTTTAAACAACAGTTTTTCTTCATGACTGAGAGGTGTTTCATCATCAGCATGAGTAATTGCTTTCACTTCATCAGATTGGATATCTGACAAGCGTTGAATTGTCAGAATATTGGCAACAAATACGCCAACACCTACAGCAACAATTAAGTCAACAAACACAGTGAGTAATAACACACCGTACATAATTGCTGCCGCTTTAAAAGACAGTTTATGGGCGCGTTTTAAGAAATTCCAGTCAACAATATCAATTCCAACTTTGACCAGAATACCTGCTAATACAGCTTGGGGAATAAATTGAGTTAATCCACCAGCACCAAGAACGATGACAAACAAAACTACGGCATGAAGCATCCCGGAAAGGACTGTTGTGCCACCAGCTTGGATGTTAACAACTGTTCCCATTGTTGCACCAGCACCAGGAAGACCCCCGAAAAGTCCTGATAATAAATTGCCAATTCCTTGTCCGACTAATTCTTTATCAGAGTCGTGTTGAGTGCGAGTGATGCTATCAGCAATTACTGAAGTTAATAGAGAGTCAATACAGCCCAACATCCCTAACATTACACCATCAACTAACATGGTGGTCATTTGCTCAACGGTGAATGCTGGTAACTGTAGTTTTGGTAAACCCATTGGAATTTGACCAATGAATTTGAGGTTGTAGTCAGGACTTTGGAGAAATACTGCTGCAATTACAGTACCGATGACTAATGCTAATAGTTGGGGGGGAACTAAACGACGGATTTTTTTGGGAGTGAGAAATAACAGGGCTAATGTTAAAGCTGCTAATGCCGTTGCAGCTGGATTCAGGTTTGAGATAAAAGTCGGGATCGAAGTGAAGACAGGCATAATTCCACCTTTTGGATTTGCTTGTCCAAAAAATGGCCCGATTTGCAAAATTATCATGATTACACCAATCCCGGACATGAATCCAGAGATTACGGTGTAAGGCATTAAGGTGATGTATTTGCCTAGCTTTAAGATGCCAAACAGGATTTGAAATATACCTGCTAGCATGACTACTGTAAAAGCCATTGCTAACCCATTCTCTGGGTTTTTGGCGGTCATACTGGTAACAATGGCTGTCATGACTACAGTCATCGGCCCAGTGGGGCCAGAAATTAAGGTGGGAGTGCCACCAAACAGTGCTGCAAAGAAACCTAGAATAGCTGCTCCGTACAGACCTGCGATCGCACCTGCACCAGAAGAAACACCGAAGGCAAGAGCCATTGGAAGAGCTACGATCGCTGCCGTGATCCCACCAAACAAATCACCCCGTAGGTGATTAAATGTTACACGATTCGCTAGTTGCATAAGATTTAAGACAGTCCCACAAGTATTGAGTACTAACTTACATTGCTAATGTTCTATAGGTGGAAAATTAATCATTGGAATTTGCAATGACTAAGATTATTTTGTATAGGGGTAAACAGTCAGAATCTACTATTTGACCTCTAAAAATAACAATTACTTATATTTATTTGACTAATTAATAATCCATACAGATGAATCGAGCAATTTAACTCTCCATAGATTTAAAAATTAAATCTTTCTAAAATTTAGTGGCACTAAAACTTATTAATGTTGCTCAAATCACAGTAGCACGATCGCAGCTAACCCGGAATTGGTATTATGCCCAACGGGAATGAGAACAAAAAAGCCTTCTGCTTTAAAATAGTTGGAAATTATAAACCAGTTTAATTAACCATGACCCATTCTACCGACATTACCACCTTAGCTCGCTGGATGGCAGCAGACTTTAGTAACCAAGAACAAGCATTTGAAAATCCGCCGTTTTACGCCCATATTCGCGTTTGTATGCGTCCTTTGCCCGTAGAATTTCTTTCTGGGGTCAGTTTGTTTGTCGAACAAGCTTATGATTACGCACTTAACGACCCTTACCGAGTGCGAGTGCTGAAATTAGTTCCTAAAGACGATCGCATCGAAATCGAAAATTATACCCTCAAATCAGAAACTCAATTTTACGGCGCTTCCCGTGACTTGAAACGACTAGAAAACCTCAAAATTGACAATTTGGAGAAATTACCAGGCTGCAACATGATTGTAGAGTGGACTGATAACAGTTTTAAAGGCAGAGTGGAACCGGGGAAAGGTTGCATTGTAGTTCGCAAAGGTCACACTACTTACCTAGATAGCGAATTTCAGATCGACCAAGACAAGTTTATCAGTCTCGATCGCGGACGCGACCCCCAAACCGACGAACATATTTGGGGTTCCGTTGCTGGCCCATTTTACTTCGTGCGTTGGGCAAGTTTCGCTGACGAAGTAAAAGTTTAAAAAAATTATCCCAATTCTCAAATTATCGCTACTACAGCACTCCCTTATCTTAGATTCGACCCAAATATTTACTTTGGTGGTTGAAAGGGTACACAAACCTGGTACATTTAGCGAGTGTCGGCAAACAGGATTAACAAAATTAAGATGAGAGTTCTGGTTATTGGTGGCGATGGTTATTGTGGTTGGGCAACAGCGCTTTATCTTTCCAACAAAGGTCATCAAGTTGGCATTCTAGATAGCTTAGTGCGGCGACACTGGGATCTAGAATTATGTGTAGAAACCTTAACCCCGATCGCGCCCATTCAGCAACGGATAGAACGTTGGCGCGATCAAACAGGGAAAGTCATCGATTTATTTATCGGTGATATTACAAATTACAATTTTCTCAGCAAAGCATTGCATCGGTTTCAACCAGATGCGATCGTTCACTTCGGCGAACAGCGTTCCGCACCGTTTTCCATGATCGATCGCGAACATGCAGTCCTAACACAAGTCAACAACGTCACAGGAACGCTGAACATCCTTTATGCCATGAAGGAAGATTTTCCTGATTGTCATTTAGTTAAATTAGGCACAATGGGTGAATATGGTACACCCAACATTGACATTGAGGAAGGATACATCACGATCGAGCATAACGGACGTAAAGATACCTTGCCCTATCCCAAACAACCAGGCTCAATGTATCACCTCTCCAAAGTGCATGATAGCCACAACATTCATTTCGCCTGTCGGATTTGGGGATTACGCGCCACCGACTTAAATCAGGGAGTCGTTTACGGCGTACTAACTGACGAAACAGGCATGGACGAACTGCTAATTAACCGTTTAGACTACGACGGCGTATTTGGTACCGCCCTCAACCGCTTCTGCATCCAAGCAGCGATCGATCACCCGCTGACAGTTTACGGCAAAGGTGGTCAAACCAGGGGATTTTTAGACATTCGAGATACAGTAAAATGTGTAGAATTGGCGATCGCCAATCCAGCTGCACCGGGCGAGTTCCGCGTCTTCAACCAATTCACCGAACAATTTAACGTCGCCGAACTAGCTCAAAAAGTCAAAGAAGCTGGCAAAGCATTGGGATTAAAAGTAGAAATCAACAACTTGGACAACCCCCGCATCGAAAAAGAAGAACATTACTTCAACGCCAAAAACACCAACCTACTTGACTTAGGATTAAAACCACACTACCTCTCCGATGCCTTACTTGACTCTCTATTAAACTTTGCCATCAAGTATAAACAGCGAGTCGATAAAAACCAAATCCTACCAAAAGTAACTTGGCGACGGTAAACTTTTGTCATCAGTTATTGGTCATTAGTTATTCGTCATTTGTTACTAATAAATGAAACAATTTATCCAAAATCCTTGGGGTACGAATGCACGAATATCACTTATGACCAATGACCAGTGACCAACGACCAACGACCAATGACCAAATATGCGAATTGCCTTATTTACAGAAACCTTTTTGCCCAAAATTGACGGCATTGTAACTCGCCTTTGCCACACCGTTGACCATCTACAACGTAGCGGAGATCGAGTATTAATTTTCTCTCCAGATTACGGCATTACTGAATATAAAGGAGCCAAAGTTTACGGAGTTTCTGGCCTACCATTACCCATGTACCCAGAACTAAAATTAGCATTGCCCCGACCTGCGATCGGCAAAGCATTAGAAGAATTTCAACCAGATATTATTCACGTAGTTAACCCCGCAGTCTTAGGACTAGGCGGCATATTTTATGCCAAAACCTTAAAAATTCCCATCGTCGCCTCATATCACACCCACCTACCCCAATACCTACAACATTACGGATTAGGAATGTTAGAAGGAGTATTGTGGGAACTATTAAAATCCGCCCACAACCAAGCCGAATTAAACCTTTGTACCTCCACCGCAATGGTACAAGAATTAAGAGAACACGGCATCGAACGAGTAGACCTCTGGCAAAGAGGAGTAGACACCGAATTATTTCATCCTGACACAGCTACTGAGGAAATGCGATCGCACCTCAGCCAAGGACACCCCCAAAGCCCCCTCCTCCTCTACATCGGACGCTTAGGCGCAGAAAAAGAAATCGAACGCATCAAACCCATCCTAAAAGCAATTCCCCACGCACGCCTCGCCCTAGTCGGAGATGGCCCCAACCGCGAAGCCCTCGAAAAACACTTCGCCGGAACAAATACCCACTTCGTCGGCTACCTGCGCGGCAGAGAACTCGCCTCCGCCTACGCCTGTGCCGATGCCTTCATCTTCCCCTCCCGCACCGAAACACTAGGCTTAGTCCTCCTCGAAGCAATGGCAGCAGGCTGTCCCGTTGTCGCCGCCCGTTCCGGTGGCATCCCCGATATCGTCACCGACGGCGAAAACGGCTACCTCTTCGACCCGAAAGACGAACAAGGTGCTATCAACGCCACCATTCGCCTACTAGCCCATCAAGAAGAAAGAGAAATCCTCCGTCAAAACGCCCGGAAAGAAGCCGAAAAATGGGGTTGGGCAGCTGCCACCAAACAACTACAGCGTTACTATCAAAACCTAGCCTTCTCCTCCTTACCCAAAGCCGTTTAATACTCCTCTCAGGAATTTGTCATACTCTATGAAGAAGCTAAATTTATTTGGCTACCAAAGCAAGTCTGACAAGAGGTGACAGAAATTTGATTCCCTGTTCCCTGTTCCCTTACTCACCCAAGTCCCGCTTGCTGATACAGCCATTTATTTAACTTTTTCCATATCAGCTTCACTTGTGATTAAAACACTTGTAACTCACCGATTAATGCAGATACATTCGTATTAGGTCATCTACTTTCTTGTCGAAGTAGGTCAGCTAGGCTAGGGGTCAGGGTAAAACAAATAGCATGGGAGAACAGCAGAGTCAAAAATCATTAGGAAAAAGCCCACCAACTTTAACCTTTAGACCCTCTGCATTCCATCACCTGTAACTTTCATATTCCTTTATCAAAAAGGAAAAAAGCTTCATTAACTAGAAGCTTCACCCTGTAAAACCTCATGAGTATGACATTTCCCAACACTGGTAGCGTCTTAACCACGTTAACCCAGCTAACTCAGCAGCATCGTGTTAAAGCTCTGCTTGAGCGAGTCAGAAACATTTCCGTTAAGGAATTTATTTGTCTTCTCGACTTCATCACCGCCGAATTTCAGCAATTTCTCAGAGCTATTGAATTAATTAACAATGAAGCTCTGGAAACTATGCTGGAAGATATTTTGGAAGTTATTACCATGAAAATGGGTCAAGTTCTGCAAGCAGAACACATTACCATTTTCTTAGTTGATAACGCCAAAGGCTATTTGTGGTCAAAAATATCCCAGGCAAATAGTGACAAACCTTTAGAAGTTCGTCTCCCTCTAAATTCAGGTATTCCAGGTCATGTAGCGAACACGGAAAAATCTTTAATTGTCCCTGATGCTTATAGCCATCCCTTGTTTAATCCTGACTTAGATAAACAATTTGGTTATCATACTCGTGATATTCTTTGTATGCCCGTAAAAAGTAGTAAAGGGCAGGTTGTAGCTGTGATTCAGCTAACTAATAAAGCTGGGGAGCAACGTTTTAATGAAGAAGATGAACAGGAGTTTCAAAGATTTGTTGATGATATCGGCGTAATTCTGGAAAGTTGTCAGTTATTTTATCAAGCGGGACGAAATCAACGTGGTGCCAATGCTTTATTGAAAGCGACGCAAATTTTAGGTCAAAGCCTCGACTTGGAAGCTACTTTAAAGTCGGTAATGGAACAAGCCCGGATTTTGATGCAGGCCGATCGCAGTACACTATTTTTATTACTCAGAGAAACTAACGAACTTTGGACAAAAGTAGCCGCCGCCGACGGTAAAACCATGTTGGAAATTCGCATTCCTGCGAATAGAGGAATTGCTGGTTATGTGGCTTCCACAGGTCAACCTTTAAACATTCCTGACGCTTACAAAGACCCTCGTTTTGACCCTACTACCGACCAGCGCACAGGCTACCGTACCAAAAATATTCTCTGTTTGCCAGTTTATAATTCAGCAGGTACTTTAATAGGCGTAACTCAACTAATTAATAAACATCAAGGTAGTTTTACCTCTTCTGATGAAGAGTTTATGCGAGCCTTTAATATTCAAGCTGGAATAGCTTTAGAAAATGCCAAACTATTTGAAAGCGTATTACTAGAAAAGCAATATCAAAAAGATATTCTGCAAAGTCTATCCGATGCAGTAATTTCTACTGATATGTTAGGAAGAATTGTTACTATTAATGATGCCGCTTTAGTATTGTTAGGTTGCCCGGTACAACAGAATAATGACAAATTGCATAAATCTAGCTGGGAACAAAAATTAATGGGTCGATTAATCTGGGAAGTAGTGCCTATAGAAAATTTACAATTTAGGTTAGAAGATAGTTTGAAAAATGGTGCAAATCACTATGTTCCCGAACAAAGTTTGACAGTAGGTTTATTGATTAAAGATAATTATTCTAGTGAGAATACCCAAGATAAATTTACCGAAACAGCTAACCAAAATAGTCAGGAAATAGCTGGATGCAAATGTGTTTTGGCAATTCTCGATCGCACAAACCCCGAATACTATATTCCTTGGAATGAAACAGAATCAATCAGAGAAAATAATCAAGAAACTAGCGAAGAACTACTTCCTTACCAAATTCACAAAGACAAAGTAAGACGTATCGAACGGAGTGCAAATCTCTCAGTTAAACCTCTGACAAATCCAGACGGAGAGGTACGAGGTGGGTTAGTAGTTTTAGAAGATATTTCCCAACAAAAAAGAATGAAAAATGCCATGTACCGTTACATGACTCCCGGAGTCGCAGAACGAGTCATGGCGCAAGCAGAAGATACATTAATGATAGGAGAAAGAAAAGAAGTTACAATTTTATTTTCTGATATTCGCGGCTATACAACCATTACAGAAAACTTAGGTGCAGGGGAAGTAGTATCGCTGCTAAATCAATATTTTGAAACAATGGTAGAAGCAGTTTTTGACCATGAAGGTACGCTCGATAAATTTATTGGAGATGCTTTAATGGCTGTATTTGGTGCGCCATTATCATTACAAGATCATGCTTGGAAAGCTGTGCAAACAGCTTTAGATATGCGCCAGCGTCTAGCAAAATTTAATCAGCAACGGAGAGCCAAAAACCAACCAATAATAGCTATTGGGATTGGGATTAGTTCAGGAGAAGTAGTGTCAGGAAATATTGGCTCGCATAAACGCATGGATTATACAGTGATTGGCGATGGAGTTAATTTAAGTTCCCGGTTAGAAGGCGTGACTAAAGAGTATCGATGCGATATTATTTTAAGCGAGTTTACTTATAACTTATGTCATCAACATATTTGGGTACAGGAGTTAGATAAAATTCGCGTTAAGGGCAAACAAGAAGCGGTGAAAATTTATCGATTGATTAGCGATCGCTCTCAAACTCTAGATGAAGAAACCCAAGAATTTCTATATTATTACAACTTAGGTAGACAAGCATTTCTCGATCGGAGATTTTCGCAAGCAATTGCCAAATTTGAAATCGCCCAAAAAATTCACCCCCTTGACCCAGCACTCAACATTCATCTCGAAAGAGCCAATATGTATCTTAATCAACCTCCCGCAAAAGAATGGGATGGTGTTCATGAAATGACAACTAAGTAGGAGACAAGGGTGAGTTATGAGTTTTAAGTTATTAATTCAAAACTTAAAACTTAAAACTCATAACTAACGAAGGGACAAGGGGAAAATATATTAAAACTCAAAATTCCCTCAACCAGGGTTTTTCACCATAATTAGGCAAGAGCAAATTACAATGAACCAAAAACTTTACGAAGGCAAAGCAAAAATTATTTATACAACTGACAACCCAGAAGTTTTGTTAGCTCATTATAAAGATGACGCAACAGCTTTTAATGCTCAAAAACGGGGTCAAATTGCAGGAAAAGGACAAATTAACTGCACCATTTCCACACATTTATTTAAACTTTTAGAGCAAGCGGGAATTCGTACCCATTTTATCGAACAAATAGACCCAGACCAAATGTTAGTACGTCGGGTGCAAATAGTGCCTTTAGAAGTAGTAGTAAGAAATATTGCAGCTGGTAGTCTTTGTAAACAAACCGGATTACCAGAAGGAAAAATTTTACCTAATCCCTTGGTGGAATTTTATTATAAAAACGACGCATTAGGCGATCCGTTGCTGACTAGCGATCGCATATTAGTCATGGAAATAGCCACACCGGAACAAATCGAACAACTGCGAAGTCTCTCCCTAGAAGTTAACCGAATTCTTACTCAATTCTTCAACCAATGTGGCATCACCCTAGTAGACTTCAAACTAGAATTTGGACTCGATGAAACCCAACAAATCCTCCTAGCTGACGAAATCAGCCCCGACACCTGTCGCCTGTGGAACCAGTCAGAAACCGACTCCGAAAAACGAGTCATGGACAAAGACCGCTTCCGACGTGACTTAGGCAACGTAGAAAACGCCTATCAACAAGTCCTAGAAAGAGTTCTAGCTCAAACTAGCACTTAAAAGCAGATACGCCGAAAAAACTCGCTCCGGGGCAATTCATGAATTGCCCCTACAAAACTCTTGCCAAATTGCTAAATTCGACACATGATCCCAACAAGGCAGATAATTAAGTATTGCCTAAACAGGTGATATTGTGTTGGATCGAATACTTTAATAGTGAAGAGTCCCCTCGTTGGGGGTCTTCAGTCAGAAGCTAACACTGAAATTGGCTTTAAGGCTGTAGACTAGAAAACTCTCCATAACTACGGTGTGTGGAAGTGGTAAATAACAAAAACAAAATGCGTTTATCTCCAGTCTTGGTAGTAGCTGTTGCTTGGGTCACACTAGGTAACTCAAATCCAGCTTCCGGGCAAACCAGCGCCGAAAGCGCCAATTTGCGATCGGAAAACAACTCCGCAACAGCAATCAAAAATCTAAATGAATTAGAAATAACTGCTCATTTGCCCAGCGCTCTTGACGGCGCTTCTCCATCAGCATTCCAGCAGGAAACACTGGGACATATTAACCACCCGGATTTCCAGATGACTAAGACCAACAGGATTAATTTACTAAATGAAAAAATTGCGCCTGCTGATGCTGTAAATCGACAAATCTCAATCAATAATGTTTTTCCGGCAACCATTCTGTCGCCTGAACCTCTTACCCATTACTTACCGAAAGATAGAGAAGGGACAATTCATCAATTGCCCGTACAGCAGAGCGCTGTTTATTCCTTAAACCATATTTCCGATTTTTCCCCTAATCTTAATCCGCTAATTGTACAAGCACCATCAGAACCGACTACACCCTCAGTCCCAGAGACAAATACCCCCCCGGCTGAAGGTCAAACGACTGAACCACAAACACCCAATCAACCATCTGCTCCTCCCTCGTTACCCACGCTCGAACAAAATGCGCCTCCTTCTGTACCAAGAGAGACTAAACCTCCAGCCGAACCTGTGCCTTCAGCAGAAGGAGAACCCCGCGTATTAGTGGCGGAAGTATTGGTTACAGGTACCCAAGGAAAACTGCTAGACATTGTTTATGATGCCATCCGCACCCGTCCGGGAAGGACGACTACTAAATCACAGTTACAAGAAGACATTAATGCAATTTTTGCTACTGGTTATTTTTCTAGAGTGAGAGCCGAACCTACTGATACCCCTTTGGGTGTGCGGGTAACATTCGTGGTGGAACCTAACCCAGTGTTGCGTTCCGTGCAGGTCGAGGATAGCCAAGTATTGCCGAAAGATATAGTAGAGCGAACTTTCCGGGAACAGTACAACGAAATTCTGAATTTCCGGGACTTGCAAGCAGGTATCAGGCAGCTCGAGCAGTGGTATCGGGATAGAGGTTACGTTTTAGCTCAGGTAGTAGATACGAGAGTTTCCCCGGAAGGTGTGGTAACGCTGGAAGTAGCGGAAGGGGTTGTGGAAAGTATAAGCGTGCAGTTCTTGAATAGAGAAGGTGAAACTACCGATCCTCAAGGTCAACCAATTAGGGGCAACACCAAGCCATATATCATTACCCGTGAATTAGCAACTAAGCCTGGTGGGGTGTTTAACCGGAATGAAATTCAACGGGATTTACAGCGAGTGTTTGGTTTGGGTTTATTTGATGATGTGAAATTATCATTGAATCCTGGTCAAGACCCGCGAAGGGTAACAGTACAGGTGAATGTTAGGGAAAGAAATAGCGGTTCTATAGCAGCTGGGGCAGGTTTCAGTTCCGCAGCGGGTTTATTTGGTACAGCAAGCTATCAACAGCAAAATTTGTTTGGTAGAAACCAAAAAGTTGGTTTGGAAGTGCAGTTAGGTCAAAGGGAATTTCTCTTTGATGTCCGCTTTACTGACCCTTGGATTGCTGGCGACCCTTACCGGACTTCTTATACTGTTAACTTGTTCCGCAGACGATCGATCTCCCTAATTTTTGACGGTGGCGATCGAGATATTGACCTACCAAACGGCGACACACCTAGAATCCTCCGACTGGGCGGCGGTGTCACCTTTACTCGTCCTTTGTCTCGTAATCCCCTAGCAGATTCAGAATGGGTAGCTTCCTTGGGATTGCAGTATCAAAATATTTCTATCCGTGACAGTGATGGCGACCTCAGTCCTAGAGATGAGCTTGGCAATAACCTCAGCTTTAGCGGGTCGGGGACAGATGATTTGGTGACAGTGCAAGTGGGGGCAGTGCGCGATCGACGCAACAACCCACTTCGTACCACCAAAGGTTCTATCTTCCGCGTCGGTCTAGAACAATCTGTGCCTATAGGTCAAGGTAGCATCCTCTTAACCAGAGTGCGCGGTAGCTACAGCTACTTCATCCCAGTCAGATTCACTAACTTTGCCCAAGGCCCACAAGCACTCGCTTTCAACATCCAAGGCGGAACTATTTTCGGAGATTTGCCTCCTTATGAAGCCTTCTCCTTGGGTGGCGTAAACTCTGTACGCGGTTACGATGAAGGCGATTTGGGTAGCGGTCGCAGTTACGTTCAAGCTACAGCAGAATATCGCTTCCCAGTATTCTCAATTGTCGGTGGCGTACTCTTCTTCGATTTTGGTACAGACCTGGGTACAGCTGGAGATGTCCCCGGAAGACCCGCCGAAATCCGTAACAAACCCGGTACTGGCTACGGTTACGGTATTGGTGTTCGCATCCAATCACCTCTAGGCCCAATTCGGATTGACTATGGTTTCAACGATGAAGGTAATAGCCGCTTTCAGTTCGGTATCGGCGAAAGGTTCTAATTTGGATGAGGAGATGAGGAGATGGGGAGGTGGGGAGGTGGGGAGGTAGGGAGGTGGGGGGAGTTTAGATCTAGATCTCTCTCTATCCCCCCATCCCCCCATCTCCCCACCTCCCCAACCCCTAACCCCTACCAATGACACAAACTCTAGCAAACAGTTTTGAACTTTCCGGCGTAGGACTCCATAGCGGGATCGCTACCAAAGTGCGGGTTTTACCAGCATTAGCTGGTGAAGGTCGCTATTTTGTTAGGGTTGATTTGCCGGAACAACCAATTATTCCCGCTAAGTTGGAAGTTGTGACTCAAACTCTGCTTTCTACTCAACTGGGGGAAAATGCCCAATCAGTTCGCACTGTGGAACACCTATTAGCGGCTTTAACGGCAATGGGCGTTCATGATGCGAGAATTGAAATTGATGGGCCAGAAGTACCGCTGTTGGATGGCTCGGCTCAAGTTTGGGTAAAAGCGATCGCAGGAACAAGATTAGGCGCAGGAGCAATTCATGAGTTGCCCCTACAAGCTCAAGACTCTCCGAGTCCCCAGTCCCTATTCCCCAGTCCCCTATCCGTTTATCACGGTGATGCTTTTGTCTGTGCCATACCTGCGCCGGAATTACGGTTTACTTATGGAATCGATTTTGCGGTTCCGGCGATCGGGAATCAATGGTACAGTTGGTGTCCAAGTCAGGAAAGTTTTACAGAAGCGATCGCACCCGCACGCACTTTTGGTTTAGCATCCCAAGTTGAAGAGTTACGGGCTAAAGGTTTAATCAAAGGTGGTTCTTTGGAAAATGCTCTAGTTTGTGACCATGACGGTTGGATTAATCCACCTTTACGATTTGCAAATGAACCAGTACGTCATAAAATTTTAGACTTAGTAGGGGATTTGAGTTTGTTGGGAAATATCCCGATCGCTCATTACATCGCCTACAAAGCCAGTCACAACCTACATATCCAACTCGCTAAGTTGTTACAAGCACAGAGAGGAGGGGAGGAATCTTGAGTTTTGAATTTTGAATTTTGAGTTTTGAATTGAATTTATAACTTAAAACTTAAAACTCAAAACTTAAAACTTAGAACTCAAAACCTAACACTTTCCCCAAGATAAATCACCAATCTAAAATCTACAATCGCTCTGCTCATGTCCGTAATCGAAGCAAGTACATCCAATTCTCAAAGTTCTGAATCAACAGATATCGAGTCTTCTACCGTCAGCAAAAAAGTTTTTACAATTGAAGAAATTCAAAATTTGCTGCCCCATCGTTATCCTTTTTTATTAGTCGATCGCATCATTGATTATGTACCCGGAGAAAAGGCTGTAGGCATTAAAAATGTCACAGTTAATGAACCGTTTTTTCAAGGGCATTTTCCCGGAAGACCTCTTATGCCGGGAGTTTTAATTGTCGAAGCAATGGCGCAAGTCGGTGGCGTAGTTCTCACTCAGTTACCTGAAATGGAACGCAGTTTATTTGTTTTTGCTGCTATTGATGGAGTGCGCTTTCGTCGTCCTGTAGTACCAGGGGATCAATTAATAATGACTGTGGAACTACTGAGCGTCAAACGTCGTCGCTTTGCGAAAATGCGCTGCATTGCCCAAGTAGATAGTCAACTCGCCTGTGAAGGTGAGTTAATGTTTTCTTTGGTGGACTAGTGCAGTGCGGCTCCTTTTTAGGGGATGGGTGGGGGAGTTTCGAGTTTTAAGTTTTGAGTTTTGAGTTTTAAGTTATAAATTCAATTCAAAACTCAAAATTCAAAACTCAAAACTCAAGATTCCTCCCCTAACCCCTAGTTACCCCAACTTGAAAAACGAAGCTAAGAACTCAAAACTTTGATGATGACTACTTTAATCCATCCCACTGCTGTCGTTCATTCTGATGCCGAACTTCATCCTACAGTTCAAATTGGAGCTTATGCTGTAATTGGGGATAAGGTTAAAGTCGGTGCAGGAACGGTTATTGGCCCTCATGTCGTGATTGAGGGGCCAACGGAAATTGGCGAACGTAATGAGATTTTTCCAGGGGCGGCGATCGGTCTCGAACCCCAAGACCTAAAATATGATGGCTCGGCTAGTTGGGTCAAAATTGGCAACGGTAACAAAATTCGCGAGTATGTCACGATTAACCGCGCCACTAACGCCGGAGAAGCTACTGAAATCGGTAATGATAACTTATTGATGGCTTACGTTCACGTAGCTCACAACTGCGTAATTGAAGACTCAGTGGTAATTGCCAATGCTGTAGCTTTAGCAGGTCATGTTCATATTGAATCAAAAGCGGTAATTGGTGGAGTTTTGGGTATCCATCAATTCGTTCATGTGGGACGTTTGGCAATGGTGGGCGGAATGAGTCGGATCGATCGCGATGTGCCACCCTTTATGCTAGTAGAAGGTAATCCTTCAAGAGTGAGAACTCTTAATTTAGTCGGGTTAAAAAGAGCAGGTTTTACTAGCAGTGATTTAGCAGATATGAAAAAAGCTTTCCGTCTGTTATATCGCTCTGGATTTACTTTAAATCAAGCTCTCGAACAGTTGGAAGGATTAAACAATAACCCGCATATCGATCATTTATACAACTTTTTGCAACTGAGCCAATTACCAAAACGTCGAGGACTAATTCCTGGCAAATCTCATGCTATAAATGATGAGGATAATTAGTCAATCATGTCATTAGTTATCGGTCATTAGTTATTGGTCAAAAGTTTAACGAATGACAAAAGGCAAGTGACAAATGACAAAGGACAAATGACCAAATGACTATGCGGATTTTTATTTCAACTGGTGAAGTTTCTGGCGACTTACAAGGGGCGTTATTAATTAATTCACTGAAGCGTCAAGCTCAAAATTTGGGACAGGCGTTAGAAATAGTTGCTTTAGGTGGTTCCCTCATGGCTCAAGCTGGTGCTAAATTGTTGGACGATACCACCAAAATTGGGTCTGTGGGTATTCTGGAATCATTACCCTACATTTTGCCAACTCTACAAATTCAAAATTGTGCTAAACAATATTTACGGCAAAATAAGCCAGATTTGGTAATTTTAATCGATTATATGGGGCCAAATCTGGCTATCGGTAGTTTTATTCGATCGCACTTGACAAATGTGCCAATCGTGTACTACATAGCACCACAAGTTTGGGTTTGGTCATTGAGCGATCGCAACACTAATCAAATTATCAAAAATTCTGACCTAATATTGGCAATTTTCCCGGAAGAAGCTCGTTTTTTCCGAGAAAAAGGCGCAAAAGTAACTTGGGTAGGTCATCCTTTACTAGATAAAATGACTAATGCTCCCACTCGTTCTGCTGCCCGTGCTAGTTTGGGAATTGCGCCCGAAGAAACAGTAATTACCTTAGTTCCAGCTTCCAGACGACAAGAACTTAAATATGTTTTACCAGTAATGTTGGCAGCTGCGAAAACCCTGCAATCCAAACTTCCTGAAGTCAAATTCTTAATACCCCTTTCCTTGGAAGCATTCCGCGAATCCATTGAAAAAGCGATTCAAAATTATAACATAAAAGCTACTTTGATAGCTGATAAAAATATCGAAGCGATCGCCGCAGCTGACTTAGCAATTACCAAATCTGGGACAGTAAATCTAGAAATAGCCCTTTTAGAAGTTCCTCAAGTTGTAATCTATCGCGTTAACCCGATTACTGCCTGGATCGCCAAAAATCTCTTAAAATTTTCCATTCCCTTCATGTCACCGCCAAACTTGGCGTTGATGAAAGCGATCGTACCCGAATTACTCCAAGAACAAGCAACAGCAGAAAATATTGTCCAAGAAGCCCTAAATTTATTAAATCCTGCCAAACGTTCCCAAGTTTTAACTGATTATCAGCAAATGCGTCAAGCTTTAGGGGAAGAGGGTAGAGTGTGCGATCGAGCAGCCCAAGAAATCTTCACCCTGTTACCATAGCGGGGGAAATGGGGAGATGGGGAGATGGGGAGATGGGGAGATGGGGAAGTTTAACTCAAAACTCTCTCACTCCCCCCATCCCCCTACCTCCCCACCCCCCCACCTCCCCACCCCCCCACCTCCCTAACCCCTAACCCCTAACCCCTAACCCCTAAAACAGAAAGATCATTTTTCTTTAAGTATTGTTACTTCCTGCATGGTATGATTGCAACTGGCTACAACAAAGCCAAAGTCAAATTATAGAACCGATTTGCGAGTTCCGATACCTTGACAGACTCATCTCATGAATCCACCACTGTAGCGATAGCTACGGATAATTCTCAACCTGATTCACAGGAACAAAGACCCAGAGAATCAATGCAGGAATACTATAACCTGCAAAAAGAACTATACGTAGTCACCCTGACGACAACAGCGATCGTTTTCGTCTCAGTTTGGATTTTCTACAACCTGAACACAGCGCTAAATTATTTGCTTGGGGCGTGCACAGGTGTGGTTTACTTGAGAATGTTGGCTAGAAATGTTGAACAACTTGGTCAGCAAAATCGCCGTCTGAGCAAGTCTCGGTTTGCCCTATTTATTGGGTTGATTATACTAGCAACTCAATTGAGTCAGCTACAGGTTCTCCCGATATTTTTGGGATTCCTGACATACAAAGTTGCACTCTTATACCAGATGGTGCGATCTCTCATGCCGTCCGATCCTAGATAAGCATAGGCAAAGCTGGGTAGAGAGTTCAAAAGCTAAATTTCGGGGAAAGTTTCCTGAAGGTAAAAATGCTCAGTGACTTCAATTACTTAACTTTTACGCACCTGGCTAGCTTAGAAGTGGGTCATCATTTCTACTGGCAAGTGGGCAACTTAAAACTACACGGGCAAGTATTTCTCACCTCTTGGTTCGTTATTGCCCTCCTATTGGTAGCCTCATTCCTAGCTACTAAGAGCATCCAGAGAATTCCCAGCGGTATGCAGAATTTTATGGAATATGTTCTGGAATTTATTCAAGGACTGGCAAAAAACCAACTTGGTGAAAAAGAATACCGCCCTTGGGTGCCCTTTATTGGCACACTGTTTTTGTTTATCTTCGTGTCTAATTGGTCAGGAGCATTAATTCCCTGGAGATTAATTAAACTTCCAGAAGGTGAATTAGCCGCACCGACTAACGACATTAACACGACTGTAGCCTTGGCATTGCTAACTTCCTTGGCATACTTTTACGCAGGATTTAGCAAACGAGGATTAGGGTACTTTAGGAAATATATCGAACCGACACCAATCCTATTACCCATTGCGATTTTAGAAGATTTCACCAAACCACTTTCCCTGAGCTTCCGTCTATTTGGAAACATTTTGGCGGATGAACTCGTAGTTGGGGTGTTGGTGCTACTGGTGCCTCTGTTTGTACCTTTGCCAATTATGGCGTTAGGTTTGTTTACCAGCGCTATCCAAGCTTTGGTATTTGCTACCCTGGCGGCGGCATATATCCATGAGGCTATGGAAGGTCATGGTGGAGAAGAACATGAGGAGCATGGTTAAGTCCTCATTTAATGGTAGGTTGAGTAGGAAGAGAGAATCAGGCATCAAGGAAGTAAATTTCTGATCCTAGCTCAAAAGTCCAAAATCCGATTTGTTTGTTGTGTAGATAAGGTAAGTAAAAACATCATGGATCCATTGGTTTCTGCTGCTTCTGTATTGGCTGCTGCTTTAGCTGTTGGTTTAGCTGCGATCGGCCCTGGTATCGGTCAAGGTAACGCTTCTGGACAAGCTGTAGAAGGTATTGCTCGTCAGCCAGAGGCTGAAGGCAAGATTCGCGGTACTTTGCTGTTAACTCTCGCGTTCATGGAATCTCTGACCATTTACGGTCTAGTTATTTCTTTGGTGTTATTGTTTGCTAACCCATTCGCTTAAGCAAAGTAACGCCGAACAGAGAGGGGTAATGGAGAATGCAAATTTCAGATGTAGGATGGACAAAGTATAATTATATTTGCCATCTGCCAGCTAGAATTTGAAATTCCTCCATACCCAAAGTTAGCGATTTTGTCCAGAATTTATTTTGCTTCCAATTAGTTTTTGAAACTGTAAAAAATGTTTGATTTCGACGCTACTTTGCCTTTAATGGCAGTGCAGTTTTTGCTGCTGGCGGCGGTGTTGAATGCGGTTTTCTATAAGCCTTTGTCTAGGGCAATAGACGATCGCTCTGAATATATCCGCACCAATGAGGCTGAAGCACGCGAACGTTTGGCTAAGGCAGAAGCACTAGCAAAGCAGTATGAGGAACAGTTAGCTGTAGCCCGTCGGGAAGCTCAAAGTGTAATTGCCGCTGCTCAAGAAGATGCCAAGAAAATCGCTGCTCAGAAAAATGCTGAGGCTGTTGCAGAAGTACAAGCTCGATTAGAGCAAACTCGGAAAGAAATAGACGAGCAAAAACAAGCTGCAATGAGTTCTTTGGAACAGGAAGTAGATGCTCTCTCGCGCCAAATTCTAGAAAAGCTTTTGGGGCCAAGTCTGGTAAATAGATAGAGCAATTACTTTTTGGTTTTGCTGAAATGAAGCTTTACTTAGTGTCAGAAATGGGCTGCTAAGTAGAAAGTGAATGTATGGGAAACTGAGCCGCTATCAATAGTCAATGGGTATCATGGAGACTTTCTTATTACTGGCTACAGGAGCTTCATCGGAAGCAGCGGAATCGGGGGGTTTTGGGCTGAATTTGAATTTATTAGAAACCAACCTGATTAACCTAGCTATTCTGATTGGAGTTTTATTTTATTTAGGGCGGAACATCGTTACTAATATCCTGACGGAAAGAAAGAAAGGAATTTTAGAAACGATCGCCGAAGCGGAAACTCGCCAACGCCAAGCAGCTGAAGCATTAGCAGATCAACAGCAAAAGTTGGCTCAGGCGCAAGCGGAAGCAGAACGAATTAGAAAAGAAGCTGAAGCAACGGCTCAAGCAGCGAAAGAATCTATCCTCGCTCAAGCTGCTAAGGAAGAAGAAAATTTGCGGAAAAAAGCTAACGAAGATTTGAACACCGAAACAGAAAGAGTGTTAGCAGAATTACGGCAAAGAGTATCGGCGTTAGCAATTCAAAGGGTAGAATCTCAGCTAAATTCTGTTTTGGATGAATCCGCTCAACAACAATTAGTTAATAACAGCATTGCTCTGCTAGGAGGCAACCAATGAAAGGAAACTTTGGTGAAGTAATAGCAGAACCTTATGCAGAAGCAATGATGTCGGTGGCGCAAAGTCAGAACTTGACAGAAAAGTTTGGTGAAGATGCGCGAGGTTTAATTGAACTGGTAAAAAGTTCGCCGGAATTGCAAAAATTCTTTAGCGATCCTTTAGTTCCAGTTGCGAAAAGAAAGGAAGTAATCCGCCAAATTATCCGCGATCAAGTTCATCCTTTGATGATGAATTTTTTGATGCTTTTGATAGATAAAAAACGGATTCTGTTTTTAGAAGCAATCGCAAACGAGTATTTAAGTCGGTTGAGAGAACTCAATCAAACTGTTTTGGCTGAGGTTACTTCAGCGGTGGAATTGAACGAAGACCAAAAACACTCGGTTCGGGAAAAGGTAAAATCCTTAACAGGTAAACAAGAGGTGGAACTGGCAACGAAAGTCGATCGCGACCTCATCGGTGGAGTAATCATCAAAGTTGGTTCTCAGGTGTTTGATGCGAGTTTGCGCGGTCAACTACGTCGCATTTCTCTGCGCCTGAGTAGCTAATTAGTGGTTAGTGAAAAGTGAAAAACTATCCACTAATTAGTGAAAAGTGAAAAACTATCCACTAATTAGTGAAAAGTGAAAAACTATCCACTAAAAACTATCCACTCGTTTTTAACTGACAAAGTAACAACTAACAAATAAAACTTCCATGATCAGCATCAGACCAGACGAAATTAGCAGCATTATTCGGCAGCAAATTGAGCAATACGACCAAACAGTTGATGTTACTAACGTTGGGACAGTATTGCAAGTAGGAGACGGGATCGCTCGGATCTATGGCTTGGATAAGGTCATGGCTGGCGAACTGTTAGAGTTTGAAGATGGCACGATTGGGATCGCGTTGAACTTGGAACAGGACAACGTGGGTGCGGTATTGATGGGCGAAGGTTTAGAAATCCAAGAAGGTAGTACGGTTAAAGCTACAGGTAAAATTGCTCAGGTGCCTGTAGGTGAGTCTCTGATTGGTAGAGTTGTAGATGCGCTGGGTCGTCCGATCGATGGTAAGGGAGATTTGGGAAATACTGAATTCCGTTTGATTGAATCTCCAGCACCCGGTATTGTAGCCCGGAAATCGGTTTGCGAACCGCTGCAAACTGGGATTACGGCGATCGATGCGATGATTCCTGTAGGTCGGGGACAACGGGAGTTAATTATTGGCGACCGTCAAACTGGAAAAACTGCGATCGCCATCGATACCATCCTCAACCAAAAAGAAGAGAATGTGGTTTGCGTTTATGTAGCGATCGGACAAAAAGCTTCCACCGTTGCTAACGTAGTGCAAAAACTACAAGATGGCGGCGCAATGAATTACACCATTGTCGTTGCAGCTAACGCTAGTGACCCCGCTACCTTACAATACTTGGCTCCTTATGCGGGTGCAAGTATGGCTGAGTACTTCATGTACAAAAACAGACACACCCTGGTAATTTATGATGACCTCTCCAAGCAAGCGGCAGCTTATCGCCAAATGTCCTTGCTGCTGCGTCGTCCACCAGGACGGGAAGCTTATCCCGGAGATGTATTCTACCTCCACTCTCGGTTGTTGGAACGCGCCGCTAAATTGAACGATGAATTGGGTGGCGGTAGCATGACAGCTTTACCAATCATCGAAACTCAAGCGGGTGACGTATCTGCTTACATTCCGACTAACGTAATTTCGATTACCGACGGTCAGATCTTCTTGACCACTAACTTGTTTAACTCTGGTATTCGTCCAGCGATTAACCCTGGGATCTCCGTATCTCGCGTAGGTTCGGCAGCACAAACCAAGGCAATGAAACAAGTTGCAGGTAAACTGAAGCTGGAACTGGCTCAGTTTGATGATTTGGCAGCTTTCGCTCAGTTCGCTTCTGATTTGGATAAAGCGACTCAAGACCAGTTAGCCAGAGGTCAACGCTTGCGGGAATTACTGAAGCAACCTCAATATTCGCCGCTCTCTGTTGCAGAACAGGTGGCTATAGTGTACTCAGGTTTGAATGGGTACTTAGATGATGTCCCAGTAGAAAAGGTGACTGCTTTCACTGCGGGACTGCGGGAATACTTAAAAACCAGCAAGCCGAAGTATATCGAATTGATCCGCAGTGAGAAGAAGTTGGGTGAGGAAGCAGAAGGTTTGCTTAAGGAAGCGATCGTAGACTTCAAAAAGAACTTCTTCGCAATGGCTAAGTAATTTGTCAAGAATTAGGGGTTAGGGGTTAGGGGTCAGGTGATAGGGGATAGGGAGAAAGACAATTCCCCTTCGGGAGTTATGAGTTGTGAGTTTTAAGTTTTAAGTTATTGATTCAAAACTCATAACTTAAAACTATTCCCCTAACACCCAATTATTTCCCTAACCCCTAACCCCTAACCCCTAACCCCTTCTTTGGAAAAATTATGGCTAATTTAAAAGCAATTCGCGATCGGATTAAGTCGGTTAAAAACACCAAAAAAATCACCGAAGCGATGCGCCTAGTAGCAGCAGCTAAGGTGCGTCGTGCCCAAGAACAAGTTATCGCCACCCGTCCCTTTGCTGATGCTTTAGCTCAGGTTCTCTACGGTTTGCAGTCCCGGTTACGTTTTGAAGAAGCTAATTTACCCCTACTCAAACAACGCCAAGTTCGTTCTGTCGGGTTGTTAGTGGTGACAGGCGATCGTGGTCTGTGTGGTGGTTATAACAATAACGTAATTAAGCGGGCAGAAACTCGTGCTAAGGAACTGAAAGCAGAAGGATTGGATTATAAATTTGTTCTGGTGGGACGGAAAGCGATTCAGTATTTCCAACGCCGCGAACAACCAATTGATGCTACCTTCTCAGGTTTAGAACAAGTTCCCACAGCAGCAGAAGCATCAGCGATCGCAGACGAACTCCTGTCTCTATTTTTGTCGGAAAGTGTCGATCGAGTAGAACTGGTTTACACCAAGTTTGTCTCGCTAATTAGTTCCCGTCCTGTAATTCAAACTTTGTTACCCCTCGATCCTCAAGGTTTGGAACCCTCAGATGATGAAGTTTTCCGTCTCACTACTAGAGGTGGTCAACTTCTGGTGGAGCGCAACAAGGTAACAACCGAAGTTCGCTCCTTTCCCAGAGATATGATCTTCGAGCAAGATCCAGTACAAATTCTTGATGCTTTGTTACCGTTGTATTTAAATAACCAATTGTTGCGAGCATTACAAGAATCAGCTGCAAGCGAACTGGCTGCTAGAATGACAGCAATGAACAATGCCAGCGATAATGCTAGTGAGTTGATTGGGACTTTAACTCTGTCATACAATAAGGCACGACAAGCAGCTATTACCCAAGAACTCTTAGAAGTTGTGGCTGGTGCTGACGCTTTGGGTTAGGCAAGTAAATTATTTAATATTTCAGTTTTCCACCCCCTGGTTGAAAGCGCCTGTATCTTCAGGCGCTTTTTTTTGGGGTTGAGCGATCGATTCTGGTAGGCGATCGGAATCAAGTTGCTAGTTATAAGATTAAAGTAGATAGTAGGTAGTAGGTAATGGATAGTAGGAATTATACTAACTATATCTACTACCAATTTCAAACCACCACCATACTGATAACTAGCAACTTAAGATTACATAAATTTTGCTACATACTAATCTGGAGCCTTTGCAGTACTTCCTTCTTAGCTATCTATAGCAAAATCCACCACGAAAACCGATATGGGCGCACCCGTTTTGCCGGGTTAGATGTCAAGGGCGATCGAACTACTTATTATTTTTATGGCTATTTTTACCACCCTTGCTTCCAATCTCAGACATATGTTCCCGGTCTTCACTCACAGCTTCACCGCCCTTACGACCAATTTCAGCCATGTGTTGGCGGTCTTTGCTGACGGTTTCGCCGCCCTTACGTCCAGCTTCTCTAGCCTCTTCTGGGGTAAATTCGTGGGCAGTACCCTTTTCATGGGCAGCTTTCCCACCTTTGCTAGCAATTTCTCTTTGCTTCTCTTTATCCATTGAGGCAAATCCGCGCTTACTTTTCTCTGCCATGACTAGACTCCACTTTATTTCAAACCTGGCAATTTGATTATGCAGCTAATTACATCCTAGAAAGGTTCTATGGACGATCTCTTCTTACTACAGGATTATCTATTGTAGTAATTTTAGTAGCCTACTCTACCAAATTGAATATTAATTTATAGAGGAGTCTACTTGTTTGTGATTAAAGAATAGAAACCGATCGCACTTCTCGAAAAAATAGTTGAGTTCCCTTAAGTAAGGTAACAAATTTTTACCACTACTTAACCTTACCTCCAGTCCCCATTGACTAACTCACTGTAAAAGTAAAATAAAACTGTTTGTATATGAAGATACTTTTACCCCTATCTTTAAAGGTTGCAAGCCTAATTTTTATGTAAGTAAGAACATATTTTTACTACAAGCTTCATACAAGCTTCATATAACTTGGTATGAGTCAGAAGGTCAATGAAGATTTGAATAAGAAAAACCCGTAATACTACCTCATCAGGAATTATGCCTTTATTATTTGAAGCTGTTACCTAAGTAGTTTTACGGTAATTAAGTCAAAAAGACTCTATGATGAGACCACCAGGACTGTGTTCAACACTTGTCCATTCAGAAATGCTTAAATCTAGAAATTATTCAGTAGCTCACCCTTCAACTCGTTCTGCGATCAAACGACTCATAGATATAGTTGGCAGCATCGTAGGGTTGTTGATTCTATCTATCGTATTTTTACCGATCGCGATCGCCATTAAACTAGATAGTCCAGGCCCGATATTCTACACGCAAATACGCTGTGGATTCCAAGGCAAACCTTTTAGATTGCGTAAGTTTCGATCGATGGTAGCTAATGCAGAAGTTCTGAAATCACAAGTAAAGAACGAAGCAAAAGGATTGATATTTAAAAACGAAAACGATCCTCGCGTGACTCGCGTCGGCAGTTTCTTGAGAAAAACTAGTTTGGATGAATTGCCACAATTTTGGAACGTTTTAACCGGAGAAATGAGTTTAGTCGGTACTCGTCCACCAACCTTGGATGAAGTTGCTCAATACAAGGAACATCACTGGCGCAGACTAGACGTTAAACCTGGTATTACTGGGTTATGGCAAGTTAGCGGTCGTTCTTCTGTCAAAGATTTTGAAGAAATCGTCAATTTGGACTTAAAATATCAAAAAAATTGGCATCCTCTTTACGACCTTTACTTAATTTTGAAAACTATAGAAGTAGTATTGATGAGAAAAGGTGCTTACTAAAAATTCACACCAAAGAAGGGTCATTCCCCCTTTCTTTGGCTCTTTTTCAGTTCTAACTTAGCAAATGTGACAATTATATTGCTCAAGAGAGTTGTTTGATAATTGTATAAAATAATTAAACTCGCAGTTATCTAATTTTGCTCCTGAAAAGCTAACATCGTTGAGTTTAGCTTCAGTTAAATTAGCTCGGCTCAAGTTTGTCCAATTTAATTCAGAATTATGTAAAGAAGCTTGAGTAAAATTGGCGTTAGTTAGGTCTGCACCTGTAAAATTTACTCCTTGGATCTCTGCTTGGGTAAAATTAGTGCCTATTAAATTTGCTCCTTGAAAGTTAGCCCCACTCAACTTTGCTTCACTTAAATTTACTCCACTTAGGTCAACTCCAGTTAAATCAACTCCATTCAGAAAAGCTCCAGCAAGATTAACATTTTGTAGAAGTGCGCCTTCTAAAGAAGCTCCACTTAACCTCGCAGAACTTAAATTTGCCCAGTTGAGAATTGCATCGTTAAGATTAGCTCCTCTAAGGTTAATTCCGGTTAAATTAGCTCCACAAAGATTAGCTTTTGTTAGGTTAGCATTTCGCAAATTGGCAGCATTAAGATTTGCACCGCTGAGTCGAGATTTGCTTAATTTTGATTTAACTAAAAAAGCGCCTTTTAAGTTAGCTTTAGTTAAATCGGCATTTTCCAAACTACCTTCACTCAATTTAACATAACTCAAATTTGCCCAATGTAATAATGCACCATTCAGATTGGATTTAGTCAGAAAAGCTTTACTAAAATCTGCTCCTGTGAGGTTTGCTTCTGCTAAATTTACTCCAATTAAAGTGACTCCGCTTAAGTTTACTCCTCGCAGGTCATATCCAGAGAAGTCTCTGTGTCCCATATCATAAAGCCTGAGCATAATGTGACGAGCCATGTTCTGCGAATTCCTATTGCTAAGTTTTTCCTCTGAGAAGTTAAGGGGACTGGGGATTGTTATGTATTAATAATCTGGTTTACTTATCGCCATAAGCACTAGAGAGCTAATTTATTTTTACCTGCTGAATTTCTAAATTAAACAGTCTATTAAAAATATTACTTTGGTTAGCTTGAGGAAAGATTTAAGAAAAAAGATGTTTTGTCAAGCAAATTTAACAATTTATTTATATTTACTACTGATTTTACAAAAATTACCAGTCAAAGGGAAGATCGAAATGATCAGAGAGAGTAAAGAATTGTTGCTTTTAGGGACTGGGGGGTAGGAGAGTTTTAAGTTAATGAGTTTTCCTGATCCGAGAGACCCCTGTTCCATAAGAGGTACTTTTGGTCACTTTTGTTAAGTTGGGTAAGGGATATTTTGATGTTTTGACTGTGAATAGATAGCGTAGTGTTTAGTAAATTTTTCACTTGGTTAAGTTATGTTAGATACTCTCGATCTGGATCTGGCTTTAGATAAAAGTACTTATCGCACGCAGATTGAAGCTTTGATGCGGCAGTTGCGATCGCTCCAAAAAGCCTGTTGGGATAAGAAACAACCGATAGTGGTAGTGTTAGAAGGTTGGGCAGCGGCAGGTAAGGGCAGTTTAGTGAAAAAAATGGTAGGATACATGGACCCTAGAGGTTTTACAGTCCATCCAATCTGGCCTCCGAGTCCCGAAGAACAAAAATATCCTTTTTTGTGGAGGTTTTGGAAACAATTACCAGCGCGGGGTAGTATTGGGATTTTTTACCATAGCTGGTATATTCATGTTCTCGAAGATCGGTTATTCGATCGGGTGGATGCGGCGCAAGTGCCGATGGTAATGCAGAGTATTAATGCTTTTGAACGTCAGTTGGTGGATGATGGAGTGGCGATCGCTAAATTCTGGATTCATCTTAGCCAAAAAGAATTGAAAAAACGCTTGAAAAAATATGCTGCCAACTCTTTAGAATCTTGGCGAGTTCGTCCTGAAGATTGGCAACAAGAGAAAAATTACGATCGATATGTTGCCCTAGCGGAAGAAATGCTGATTCATACTAGCACTGGATCGGCACCTTGGACTTTAGTTGAAGGTGACTGTCAACGTTGGGCAAGGGTGAAAGTTTTGACGCAATTAGTGGCTACAATTACTGAAGCACTCGATCGCCTACATCATCAAGTTGTGCCGCCTTCATTTCCTCCCCAAGAACGCTTGAGTCCCGCCGAACCAAATTTATTAGCACAGGTAGATTTAACACAGAGTTTATCTAAGTCAGAATATAGAATCCAACTGAGTCGAGAACAGGTAAAACTGAGAAAGTTACAATTAAGTATCCACAAACATCAAGTCCCAGTTTTAATTATTTTTGAAGGTTGGGATGCAGCGGGAAAAGGAGGGGCAATTAAGCGACTTACAGATATTCTCGACCCTCGCAGTTACAATGTTAGTGCTTTTGCTGCGCCCACAGACGAAGAAAAAGCTCATCATTATTTGTGGCGTTTTTGGCGACGCTTACCAATGGCAGGAACGATCGGCATTTTCGATCGCAGTTGGTATGGTCGAGTATTAGTAGAACGAGTCGAAGGTTTTGCTACAGAAAATGAATGGCGACGTGCCTATCAAGAGATTAATGAATTTGAAGCCCAGTTAACCAGTGATGGTTATGTTTTGCTGAAATTTTGGTTACAAATTAGTCAAGAAGAGCAATTGAAACGGTTTGAGGAACGACAAAACGACCCCTTTAAGCAGTATAAATTGACGGAGGAAGATTGGCGCAATCGGGAAAAATGGCCTTTATATGAGGTAGCAGTAAATCAAGCTATTCAACGCACTAGTACTCCTACCGCCCCTTGGACTTTAATTCCTGCTAATGACAAATACTTGGCCCGTGTTAAAGTAATTCAAACTGTTAGTGGGGCGATCGTCCGGGAACTAAAACGCAGATAATTACCATTGGTCATTGGTCATTGTTCATTGGTGCTAAGTTATTAGTTATTAACTCAACTTGTTACTTATTTTAAACCCCTACAAATGACAAATGACTAATGCCTAAAAATATATTCGTGAGGTAGTGTTTTTATGTTGTTTCTCACATTAACACAATTAATATTTTTAACCCTAATAGTTTGGTTAGTTTGGCGGGTAGTTTTTCGACCTGGCAAAGAGGGTGATGCTAGTGGTGGTAGTGCTGGTGGTGGGAAGTATAGACCAAGAGATTATTTAGCTTGGTTGGGAGCACTAATTGTTTTACTAGCAGTAATCTTAGCATTATTAACACCTAATAATGGTGCAGTTGTACAGGTTTGGAGTGTTATATCTTTACCTCTAAGACCGTTGGGATTATCTATTTTGTTGTTGTTATTTGCATTAATGGGGATTAAAAAAGGAGCAATCACCAAAGATGCGGAAAATTATATAAAAATTACCACAGCACTGTTGCTGTTTTTTAGCATTCCAATTATTGCTTTTTTAATGGTGCAATTAATTGAATCTGATTCGATCGCAGCTTTACAGATAGCACCTTATCGACGAGATAAAGTTGATGCTATTGTATTGTTAGGACAAGCAACAACTCAACAACCTTTTTTAGAAGCAAACCAAATTCACTTGACGGATGCGGGCGATCGAATTTTGCAAGCCGCAGCAGAATACAGACAACAGTTAAGATTAGGGAACGATGCGTTTATAATTGTTAGTGCAGGCCCTAGACCAGGACAAAGATTAAATCCCAATCAACCTAACCCTGCGGAAGCTTTTGCTATTGCCAACGTCTTGAAAAGTTTAGGCATTCCCGCATCAGATATTTTAATTGAACCAACAGGTTTAGATATTCGTACTAGTGCAGAAGCAATCAAACGAAAATATGTAGATGAAGGTATTAAACGAGTTATTCTCGTTTCTTCAGCTTTAAATATGCAACGGGCTAGACAAACATTTGCCCAATTAGGAATTTCTACCATCCCCAGTCCAGCTAGTTTTTACACATTTCAAGCAGGGGGAGTTCCCAAAATTATTTTCACTAGCACCCAAAAAGATAGATGCGACACAATTAGTGTTACTTTCCGTAATGCGCGGGAAGTGCAATTTTCTGATTTCATGCCTAATGTAGATTCTTTATTATTGAGTACTCGCGTAATTAATGAGTTTTGGTCATCAGTTTATTACTTTTTGCGTGGTTGGTTATCTACTACAGTAGATCCTATACCCGTTCCTCCAAATATAAAATGTTAAATGAAAAATGTAGAGACTTTATCTGAAACATTTCTGATATTTGCAGCAAACATTTAAGTAATTGATATAAAATTAGAAATATGGCTAATTCTCGATTAAGAAAACTGGGTACTTATCTCCGTCCTTACTGGAGAAAAGTTAGTTTAGGCATCCTAGCATTGTTTTTTGTCAACAGCTTAGGGATATATATTCCCTTGCTAATTCGGAGAATCATTGACGAACTTGGCGTTACTTTTAGCTTTAATCAAGTTTTGCTTTATGTAGTGCTACTTTTTATTTTGGCATCTATCATGTGGGTGATTCGCATAGTTTCGCGAATGTTAATTTTTGGCATCGGGCGACAGGTAGAGTTTGATTTAAAGCAAAAGATTTTTCAACATTTACTAACTTTAGAACCTTCTTATTTTCATAATAATACAGCTGGGGATATTATTAACCGTGCGACTAGTGATGTAGATAATATTCGACGGTTGTTGGGTTTTGCTGTATTGAGTTTGGCAAATACTTTTTTTGCTTATGGGTTAACTTTGCCAGTAATGTTAACGATTAGCCCAATTATTAGTTTATCAGCGATCGCAGTTTATCCCTTCATGTTACTAATTGTCCAATTGTTTAGTAACAAATTGCGTAACGAACAATTGCAAGTGCAAGAAAAATTATCTGACTTGAGCGAATTAATTCAGGAAGATATGAGTGGGATTTCTTTAATTAAAATTTACGCTCAAGAAGAGAATGAAAAACACGCTTTTACTGAGTTAAATAATGAACTACTACAAGCAAATTTGCAATTAGCTAAAACTAGAACTACTCTGTTTCCTTTAGTTGAAGGAATGGCTTATATTAGTTTGCTGGTGTTATTGTGGGTGGGAGTAGGTGCGATCGCATCTGGTACAATTACTATTGGAGATTTTGTCGCCTTAATTCTCTATGTAGAACGCTTAGTTTTTCCCACTACATTGTTAGGTTTTACGATTACAGCATATCAAAGAGGGGAAGTAAGTATCGATCGCATCGAAGCAATTCTAACTGTAGAAGCAAAGGTCAAAGATCGAGCCAACTCTGTACCTTTACCGTTAGAAAAAGTTAAAGGTAAATTAGTAGCAAAAGACCTTAACTTCACTTATCCTGGTGCTAAAACTCCCGCTTTACATAATATCAATTTTACCATTGAACCAGGAGAAACTGTAGCGATTGTCGGGCCAATTGGTTCGGGAAAATCAACTTTAGCCAATGCAATTCCTCGCTTATTGGATATTCCCCAAGGTAGTTTATTTTTGGATGGTTATGATATAACTTATTTGCGGTTGCAAGACTTGCGAAATGCGATCGCTTACGTTCCCCAAGAAAGTTTTCTCTTCAGTACCACTATTAAAAATAACATTCGTTACGGCGATCCAATTATTGAGCAACCTTTTGTAGAAACCGCAGCGAAACAAGCACAAATTCACCAAGAAATTACTACTTTTCCCCAAAATTATGAAACCATAGTTGGCGAAAGAGGAATCACACTTTCCGGCGGACAAAGACAACGTTCGGCATTAGCTAGAGCATTATTAGTTGATGCACCAGTATTAATATTAGATGATGCTTTAGCCAGTGTAGATAATCAAACAGCAACCGCAATTTTGGAAAATTTGTCTTCAGGAACTGAACGTAAAACCGTAGTATTTATTTCTCACCAAATGTCTGCTGCTGCGAGTTGCGATCGAATTTTCGTTATGGATAAAGGTGAAATAGTCCAAGTAGGAACTCACAACGAATTAGTAGAAAAACCTGGATTATATCGATCGCTTTGGAATCAGCAAAAATTAGAAGAATTGCTGAAATAAAACCTTTGAGCATTAGTGCTATTACTGAATTATCTCAGTTATTGGCAGTATTTCTCTCTATCTTTAAATGTGTTTTTTTCGTGAACAATAAGTGAAACTACGGGCAGTATTTTATTTTTTGCATGAAGATTTTTTTAAACTGATTGACGAGGCCGATCGAAGTATGACATTTTTTGATGAGATTCAGATGGAGTTTTTCGATTTAACTAATTTTTGGGAAATTCAAGGAGATTAAGCATGAATTTGATACGATATGGGCTGTTAGCTGGGACGACTGTGGCAATGCTGCTGCTTACGACTAGACAGAGTGATGCGGCATCGATTGTGCAAAATGCAACCCTGGCAACTCCCCCTGCCGGAAGTACTGTAATTGGAGAATGTGCTACTGGGGGACTTTGCCAACCTGGAGACGTGCTAAATCTTACGTATAATCCAGGCACAAGTTCAGTATTTGCCACAAATGACACAGATTACAACTTTACGAAATTCATCTACACTATTCTTCCAGGGCAGGATGCGGTTTGGTCATCGGACTCTAGGTTTGATTTCTTCAACAGGGCAGAAATTTCCAGTGATGGCAAAGTTCTTACCCTGAGTGATGGTTTATTTAGTGTTGGCGCAACGGCTCTTTTCAGCGCCACCTTTACTGGTAACGTGCCAGTCAATGCTGCTGTTACATTTGAAGGTTCTAGGGCTGTTCCCGAACCAAACACAATAGTTGGTTTAGCATTAGCTGGTGCAGCAGGTGCTTATTTCCGTCGTCGTAAACAACAAATTGTTAATTAGGTGATAGCAAATCCGGGTTATTTACCGTTCAAAAAAAGGTTATAACCCGGATTTAAAGACAATTTAAAAAGTTAGCCCCAGGCAAAGGTAAATTTTGCAATTGTGAATTGATTCTTTGCGCTGTAGACAAGCCAGATTGTAAAGCACTTTCTACCAAATTTCCCCCACACCAATCGCCACAACAAATTAAAGGTAAACTTGTTTGAGCATCCAAAAACATTTCCGACAAAGGGCGACTAGGAAAAGCATAACGCCAGCGATGAACTTGGAAGAATTCAGGATTGTCTAACCAAGGAATAAAATGTTTAGCTGCACTGGCTAATAATTCTCTAGCGGCGGGTTGTAAATCTTGTGCATCTAAATAAAGTTGAGCAAATTTAGCACTACTTTGAATCACAAAAACAGGTGCTTCTGAATTTAAGCGTTTGCTGCTATCTAAACCTATCCAAGCTAAATTATCATTTTGGGAAAATAGAATTGCTTTCTCAGATCGATCGCATCGACAAGAACTAGAATAACCTGCCATAACAGTAATACAAGGCTCAAATTCGATCGCCCCTAACCTACCCAAAACCTCCTGAGAAACCAAAGATTCTAACAACATCAAAGCTTGAGGTGCAGGAATTGCCACAACCAAAGCTTTCGCCAACAAACTTGCGGGTAACTCATCATTAACAGCAGCAAAATTTAATTGCCAACAATCTTGATTATTTACAGAAATTGACTCAACCCTGTGATTTAACCGAATCTCCAAACCCTTAGCCAAAAACTTAGCAACCGCACTCATTCCTTCTGGCGCAACGTAACAATTAGTAGTAATTTGAGAGTCGGGCGAAAGGGAAATTTTATCCGTCCATAGTTTTAGGATTTGGCGATCGGATAAAATCTTTACCAAACCCTGCAACAATTCACCTTTCTCCTCCAAATAGCGCAAACCGTGATCGGCGCGAGTATGATGTAAACGGCGCGTCGCCACCCTTCCCCCCACACCACGCGACTTTTCCACCACTACCACCCCATAGCCAGCCTGACGTAATTGTTGCCCCACAGTCAAGCCAGCCACACCAGCACCAACAATTGCCACATCAAACATGACTTAATGAACTCCGCAATCAAAGGTATAGAAGTAGAATAAGGTACAGCAACGAATCTCTAGTCTGGGAGGGTTCGATTTTGGATGAGTTGAGATCGGCGCTGGAGTTAGCAACAGAAGAAGAATTGCAACAACTTACCGCAATTCTGTTCTGCCGCAGATTTAATCCTATAGATTATATTCACACGCCTGACCCAGTAGAAGTACAAAGCCAAGACCATGAAGCTTGGCTGGATATGATCGAAAATAGATTTCGCTTTTTAGCAGCAGATGGCATGACAGTATTGCGAGGGCGTACCCAGCAAGTAACCTACCGCCAAACTTTAATCCAAGTTTGTCGTTATCTCAAAATTCGTTATTCTCATAAACTTTCCACCACAGACTTAGAAGCAGAAATTTTTCTCAATCTGCTAAAACGGGCTTGGAAAGAACTACCTGCTGGCGATCGAAATGAGATTACAAAGAGAGTACAAATTGGATTATCTGAATGTAAACTCTCTCAACCATTACCCCTTTCAGTGGAAAAAGATCCCTTTGGTTGGTTAGTTAAAGGTGGTAGTGCTTTAGCAGTAACTTCCATTCTACAACCAATGCTTCTGCAACAAATTGCCCGTCAATTTGCCATTCATTTTACTACCTATCAAATGGCAAAGGAAGCAATTGTTCAAGGTGGTGCAGCAGTAGCCACAAAATTTCAAGGTTATATGGCTTTGCAAGCAGCGGAAAAAGGAATGGCAATTACAGCTGCTCGATATTCCGCAGTACGTGGTGTATTTTCATTCTTAGGCCCAGCAATGTGGGCTTGGTTCGTTGCTGATATTGGTTGGCGGGCAATTTCTGTCAACTATTCGCGGATTATTCCAACCATTTTTGCCTTAGCCCAAATTCGTTTAACTCGTGGGGAATGTTGGGAATTAGCTTAACAAAATGAAGGATGAAAGATGAAGGAAAAATTTTTAAATTGGAAAACTAAATCCTCTCACTTTCATCCCAATTATAAATTACAATTTTTGGGTAATATATTCCAGCTGGGCTTACTCACTTTCCCGATAATTCCAGCAGTGGGCGTAGTATTACTTTCTTTATCAGCTTTAGCAACTTGGTGGAAAAAATATCGCCAAATTATCAGTCAACCTTTAACTTGGGGTTTTGCCATTCTGACAGTTTTGTTAGTTATAGTATCCAGTTTTGGCTATTATCGAACCGAAGCTTATTTAGGTTTAGGCAATTTAATTCCCCAATTCATCTTTTTTACTGGCATTAGTGCGTTAATTCAAACTCCCAACCAACTAAGACGCATTAGTTGGATTTTAGTAATTAGTTCCATCCCGATCGTAATTTTTGGTTTAGCGCAAATATTATTAGGTTGGGGAACAACTGGCGCAGTGGCAAGTTTTTTAGGTTTAGCGATCGCACCCAGCGGAGAACCCCTTGGTAGAATGTCTGCTAACTTCATGTACGCCAACATTCTCGCCGCCTATCTAACAATAGTTTTCATTTTAAACTTAGGTTTATTAATCGAAAACTTTCCCAAAAAAACCAATCCCCAGTCACTATTTTTAATAGTAGCGCTGTTAGGAAATGCCCTAGCTTTACTCTTAACAAATTCGCGCAATGGGTGGGCGATCGCAGTTTTCGCCTGCTTAACCTTTGCCGTATATTTAGGTTGGCGTTGGCTAGTTTTTCTAGTGGGTGGAATTTCGGGAATTGTTCTATTATCAGCCTTTGCACCATCACCGATTCGGGAACCTTTGAGAAAAATTGTACCGTATTTTATTTGGGGGCGACTGTCTGACGAAATGTTTGGCGATCGACCAATTCCCCTATTACGTTCAACCCAATGGAACTTCGCCTTATCCCTCACCCAACAACGCCCCTTAACAGGTTGGGGATTACGCAACTTTTCCCCTCTTTATATTACCAAATATTCCAACTATCAAACACCAATTTGGTTAGGACATCCCCATAACTTGTTTTTAATGTTAACCGCAGAAATCGGCATTCCCGCCACAATTTTCCTCTCTTGTTTAGTCGGTTGGATAATCGTTAAAGGGTTTTTATTAATCAGAAATTGGTCAGATACTTCGGCAGCAAAATTAATATTTTTCAGTCATTTAGTAGCCTTTTTCGGTTGTATTTTATTTAATACTGCCGATGTCACAATGTTTGATTTGCGAGTGAATGCTTTAGGTTGGTTGCTGTTAGCTGGAATTTGGGGAGTTGTGAGTTCTCATCGCTCAAATATTGAACATCTTTGACACTTGTAGTAGCACAGCACCCGCTTATAACTCATCAGAAATAATTACATCAATCGTTTCATTTTTATGCTTCCGGTAAATCCGAAAATCACTATCCAAAGTTAATATCGAACTGCCTTCTATTAACTCACTCATCCTCAGATTTTTCCAAGTTTCTCTCGTCCAATGATGAAAGTTATCTCCTTTATCAATAAAAGCTACTAAGGGACTGGTATCTAAAATTACCTTGGTTTTCATTCTTTACCAAATCCTTCTAGATAAGCGTTATTAGTAGAAAGGTCGCCTAATCCACTATCAACACATCCCGCCCACTGTTGGGCTGCTTCATAAGCAGAAATAGGTTGTGTTTCTTTCGCATCCTTTTGGGATTTATATTGCAAAAATTGAATAAAATCAATGACTTCCTGCTGTTGATTAGTAGATAATTTTTTAAATTCATCAATCATTAGTTGTTCATTATTAATGGCTTGGGTCATATTTCACCGTTTAAAAACTAAAGCGTAGCAAAAACAGTAATACACTTATAACAAGTAAAAAACCTTTGTAGAAATATTCTTTTTTTACCTTCTTACATTAATTATAACCATTGTTGAACTGCTGCTTCAAAATCAAAGAGGCTGGGTATCTAATATGTCAAGAATCTCAGTATTATAATTAAGGAACTCTCCAGCCATAGGTAGCAAATCTTCGTTAAGCATTTCACAAGAAATACTTACGATCTTACTTGGGCTGTCATCATTAGAGGTTAAAACTTTAAATACAAAACCGTCTTCTGCTGTTAGAAAAGCATCTTTTAGATCGATACCTCCAGACCGAACAGACTGAAATTTTCTTAAACTCATGGGTACATAAAACCAGATGTCAGAATTAGGTGTTTCATCTACCCAAACTCCAAGAAAAATCTCTCCTGCTTCATTGCGACAGGAGAAAAGACATGGTTTGTCGTAGTATTCATAAACCTCGATAATTTCGAGGTTTCCTAAACTGGTTGACTTAGGCAAAAGGCTCATAATTTTGCTTTATTCATTATTCATTAACATCTACAATTTGAAATATAGCCCAAGGTTCCGCACCAAAAGGAATCCACCAAGTATGATGAGACTGGCTTAGTCGTGAGGGAGTATGTAATATTACTCCCAATTCAGCAGTTAGCTGACCTAAAGCAGGCTTTGCCCTTCTAAAACGAGGAATTCTCTTGATTACGCGGTCAGCATCAGCTTTATCGGTAAAAACAGAGATGCCGCAGATTTGGCATTCTGTCATACCTTCAGGACACTGCTTATTTCTATTTTCTTCACGCCATGAGCAAAAGTCATCGGGACTAGGGGAATCATGGTTGATAAGACGATACACCTCCCCAAAAGCATTTTTGGCATTTTCAGGTGGACAATCACTGGGGAAGTGTTCAGGCCACATCGTTTTCTTATGCAATTTTATAGTTTAAATATTCCAGATTATTGAGGTTAGCCCTTCTGCTTAATCTTAAGCTGTAAGTATCGCTAAAATAGTCGATAAACTTTCACAACTAGTCAGAGGGAAGCAGAGGTGACTAGCAACAGGGCGACAGAAAACGAAAATCAAACCAGCGTTTCTACCAAAGATCGCATAAATTCGAGTTATTACGCTTTATTAGGGCTGCATCCTGCGGCATCCCCTGTAGAGATTCGGCGTGCATACCGGGAATTAAGCAAACGTTACCATCCCGACACGACAAATTTACCAAAAGCGATCGCCACCAGCAAATTTCAACAACTCAACGAAGCTTACGCCACCCTCAGCAACCCAGAACGCCGACTAACCTACGACTACGAAATAGGTTACTCTCGCGTCGCCGTAGTTCAGCCAAAGCCAAACCTACACCAACAAGCTTCCCAAAAAATCCACTCCTCATCCGCCTACCTCGACCCCACCGACAGACCCCTCGATGGTGGAGAAATTTTTGCCTTATTTCTTCTCCTTTTTACCTTTATTGGCTGTTTAGCCTTAGCCTTCTTCGTCGCCTTAACTCGTGGTGAGACAGCATTACAACCCATAGTTAAGGAAAATCAGACCATTCTCAAACAAGTAACCCCTACTTCAGTAAGTTTGTTCTCTGTTCACTCAGCACCACCGCTGAGCTAATAATAAGTGAGGGTTAACTATTCCTCACCTTTAACTTATTAAACTATGACGATTCCTCCTCCAGAAACTCCTTTGTATAACCATCCCCTACCAGAAATTGAACAATGGTTAAAAGCGCAGGGATGTCAACAGGACAAAAAAGAATTGCATTGTTGGCGAGTGGAAAAACCCGCCTGGAAAGCTGAGTTATGGTTAGATATCGACCAAATAACAGTTCGTTATCTCAACGCTGGAGAAAATGGTCAAGATATTCAACGTTCTTTCAAATATTCCTTGAGTCGCCGTGACATTGAGGAAGCAGTTTTCTCAGGGCCGTAATATCAGTTTGTAGTGACGACTTTAGTCGTTTCTTCGTGAGATAGAAGGACTAAAGTCCTCACAACAAACGGAAATTTAAAATTGTTAGACTTTTCCAAAACGTCGATCGCGCCGTTGATAATTAGACAAAGCTTGATGAAACTCCTTCCGGTCAAAATCAGGCCAAAGAGTTTGCGTAATATAAATTTCTGCATAAGCCATTTGCCAAAGCAGAAAATTACTAATTCGCATCTCACCACTAGTCCGAATCAATAAATCGGGATCGCAAATTCCCGCAGTATAAAGATGGCTTTCAAACAAAGATTCATCAATTTTGTCTGGATTTAAAGTACCTTGTTGAACTTGATTTGCGATCGCCCGACAAGCCTGTAAAATCTCCTCCCTGCCCCCGTAATTCGTCGCCACCGTAAACTTAATCCCTTGATTTTCCTTAGTTTGGGCCATCGATCGCTCTATTTCCGCTTGCAGCGACGCAGGCAAAGAATTCAAATCCCCCACAAAGCGAATTTGCACATTCTCCTCCATCATTTCCCGCAACTCTTGGCGCAAAACCCGCTCAAACAAAGTCATCAAAAAATCAACTTCCTCTAAAGGTCGCCCCCAATTCTCCGTCGAAAACGCATAAGCAGTTAACGCCTCAATCCCCCAATCCTTACAGCAACGTAACAAATCTTTCAGCGCATCAACCCCTCGCTTATGCCCCATAATTCGCGGTAAACCTTGTTGCTTTGCCCAGCGACCATTACCATCCATAATCACCGCTACGTGCCGGGGCAATCTCTCTGGCTCTAAATCATCAGGCAAATATTTTAAAACAGTTTGCTTGGCTGTCATATAAACTTTAAAAATCTTGAATGCGTTAGTTTTTCACTCGTAGGAACAATTTCAATTCAGTTAATCTTTACCATCTAAGAAGCATAATGTCCGAATCATCACATCGTTCTTTAAATAGCTTGCGCCTATTTGTCCTCACTGACAAGTCATTTCTTATCTCTTGTCTTATCCCGTGAGGTCGATCGCCAACCGAATAAGCGATCGACCAGCGCCTGTCCACCAGAACCAATTTGCCGACCTAAAGTACGTATGGGAGCAACAGCCCTCTCATCACTTGATGGAGAAAAGCGCAACTCCAGAAGTTCCTTTAGTTTACTGCTGGTCAAAGGTCGATTCAGTATCCCCCTCTCAGCTAAAGAAATCGATCCCGTTTCTTCAGATACAACAATACACAAGCAATTTTCGACTCGTTCTGTAATTCCCATTGCCGCCCGATGGCGCGTTCCCAACTGCCGAGATGCTGTCCGATCGGACAGCGGTAAGATCACTCCCGCAGCCACAATTCGCGAACCAGCAATCAACACTGCCCCATCATGTAATAAAGTTGAAGGCTGAAAAATAGTCTGTAACAGTTCCTTAGATACTTCCGCATTCAGTTTCACTCCAGGCACCGAAAAATCCTGCTCATCAATTGGACTACTCGTTTCCATTATGATTAAAGCACCGATCCGATTTTGAGAAAGTTCTTTCACCGCATCCACAATTTCGTCAGTTACACTATCCTGCCTCGGCGTAACGCGACCTTGGTGATTAAACAATTGCATAATTTCTCCCCGACCAAGCTGTTCTAGAAACCTGCGAAACTCCGATTGGAAGATTACAGCCATCGCCACAGCCGAACCAACAACTAATTTATCCAGAACAAAACTCAACAGAGACAACTCTAAGCTTTTACTCAATACACTAGCCAACATCAAGATAATAAATCCTCTGACCACCCAAAGGGTGCGTCGCTCACCAATGATGACCAGCACCATATAGGTGAGAGCCAAAACCAACCCCACATCAATTAAACGTAGAACCCAACTAGGGTCGGTCAGCCATTTACGTAGCGCATCTCCCATCAGTTCTGGAATAAATTACTCTACAACTGCCCTCGCTCTTACCATATCAGTTAAGCTGAACGAGAGTTTAGCCAAAAAGTGTCTACTTTTATCATAATTTCAATTATTACCAGTAATATCAAAGCTTTACCAATTCATAGTTGTTTCATTAAATTTCATTTAATTTTAATCGTTTTTTCGACTGAAAGCGCTATCAAAAGTTTTTTCGTTACTTAAGCAAAATATTAATTCTTGCAAAGCAAAAGCTATTTAATTTAAAACTTAATATTTTTCCAAGCAGAAGGCTAAGAGAGGGAACAGGGAACAGGATAAGTTTTATCTGTTGACTTTTGAGTAAGCAAGAGAGTACGGAAAATATTGAGTGTGAGATTTAAACTTCCCCTTGTCCCCTTGTCCCCATGTTTCAAGAGTCTTAGATTAGGCGTTCTGGGAGGCGATCGCATCTTACCAAATCCTGATAAGTCTCGCGCCGAATCATCACATTCACTTCCCCATCTTTGACCAAAACTGCTGCCGGACGAGGTACTCGGTTATAGTTAGAAGCCATGCTGTAATTGTAAGCACCCGTACTCAGTACTACCAAAATATCTCCCGGTTGAGTTGGTGGCAAAGAAATATCTTTAATCAAAACATCTCCCGACTCGCAATGTTTACCAGCAACAGTCACCGTCTCTGTTAAAGGCGCAGACATCCGATTAGCGACAACGGCTCGGTAAACTGATTGATAAGTAATCGGACGCGGATTATCCGACATTCCCCCATCTACAGAAATATAAGTGCGAATTTCGGGGACTTCTTTCCGACTACCAATAGTGTAAGCTGTCACGCAAGCAGAACCAATTAAAGAGCGTCCAGGCTCACACATTAATTTTGGCAGAGGTATTTGTTGTGCGTGACAAGCAGCCGTTACCGCTTCACAAACAACTTTTGACCATTCCGCGATACTTGGGGGATCGTCAGTTTCAGTGTAGCGAATGCCTAAACCACCACCAATATTAAGATGATTTACTGGTAGACCATAATCAGCTGCTTTTTTCAGCCACTCTACCATTACTCCTGGTAAATCGTGATGAGGTTGGAGTTCAAAGATTTGTGAGCCGATGTGAGCGTGAAGTCCTATACATTTAAGTTGAGGATTTTTGCTAACCAAGCTAAATACTCGATCGATTTGATGAGGATCGAAGCCAAATTTACTATCTAAGTGACCAGTACGAATATATTCGTGAGTATGACATTCGATTCCCGGAGTTAGCCGCAGCATAATTGGGACTGAGGTTGGTTTTTCTTGAGCCAAACCAGCCAAACTTTCCAATTCTAGCCAATTATCGACGATAATTGTGCATTGAGATTCGATCGCTAACTCTAATTCCTGAACTGACTTATTATTGCCGTGAAAATAGAGTTTTTCGGGAGCTACACCAGCCTGAAGCGCAGTGTAAAGTTCCCCTCCAGAGACTACTTCTACAGCTAAACTTTCACTGTGGACGATCGCACAAACTGCCAAACAATTCCAAGCCTTAGAAGCATAAACTACCTGAGATTCCCCAGCATAGTAACTTTTAAAACTATCACGATATTGACGACAAGCAGTACGCAGAGTTTCTTCATCCAATATATAAAGTGGCGAACCGAACTGCGCCACCAAAGAAGTGACATCACAGCCACCAATTTCCAAACAGCCACTACTATTAACCTTAGCTGTCAAAGGTAAAAGTTCCTGATTTGGCGAAGCAGTAGCACTCCTGAAGTCAGATAAATACTCAGAACCAAAATTGCGAACCCCAGAAGGGTGAGTTGATACCATAATGTGAGAGCGATCCTCAAAAATTCAAAATAACAAGCTTAAGTGCTTCACTTTAACCAGTTTACAATCGCGCCTTGACACAAACATTAATTATTCAACCTTTAACCACAGATTTGTTACCAGCAGTAGTCGAACTAGACCAAAAATGCTTTGCTGGACTCTGGACTTTAGAAGGCTACCAAAGAGAGTTAGAAAGCCCGAATAGTGACGTTTTGTTAATTTTGACAGAGCGGGGGAGCAGAGAGGCAGAGAAGCAGGGGAGCAGGGGAGCAGAAGATAAAAATTCCTCTTGTCCCCTTGTCCCCTTGTCCCCTTGTCCCCTTGTTCCCAGTCCCCAGTCCCCAGTCCCCAGCCCCCGACTCTTGGCAATGGGCTGTCAGTGGGCTATTTTAGATGAGGCACACATTACGATCGTGGCTGTCTCTCCCGACTACCAACATCAAGGTTTAGGTCAGGCGATGCTCCTAGCTTTGTTGTCTAGAGCCAGACAACGAGGAATAGAACGAGCCACCTTGGAAGTAAAAGCGTCCAATCAGCCAGCTATCTCTCTTTACCAAAAGTTTGGCTTTAAGGTAGCTGGAACCCGACGCGGATACTATCAAGATACAGGTGAAGATGCTTTGGTTCTGTGGCTCAATGGCTTGCAATATCCCGAATTTACTCAAACTTTGGCTGACTGGGAACAGCAAATGCGCTTGCGCCTGGGTGCTTATGGTTGGGAATTATTGATCAGAGAAATTGCTAATTAACAGGAAAAAATTTAAGAGTTAGTAAAGGGAAAGTGTAGATGTTTTAGATAGACAAATGGCGATAGGTGCTTTTCTTGAATGCCCGATAGGGCTTATACCGCACAGACTTCGCCAACGCCAATCCAAACCCGTCAATTTCTTATTAATAAATGTATAAATCTCAAGGGTTGTTTTCTAAAGAACAATAACAGCCCTCCAGAATCACTATGCTAGAATCAAACCTACCGGGACTCAGCAGGTGATGGAAAGCTGCCATGTTTGAACGCTTTACAGAAAAAGCAATTAAAGTGATCATGCTGGCCCAGGAAGAAGCACGTCGCCTGGGACACAACTTTGTTGGTACAGAACAGATCTTATTAGGTCTGATTGGTGAGGGGACAGGTGTCGCCGCCAAGGTACTAAAATCGATGGGCGTTAATTTAAAAGACGCTCGCATTGAAGTAGAAAAAATTATCGGTAGAGGTTCTGGTTTTGTTGCTGTAGAAATACCTTTTACTCCCAGAGCTAAGCGCGTTCTGGAGTTATCCCTAGAAGAAGCTCGTCAGCTAGGGCATAACTACATTGGCACTGAGCATCTCCTTTTAGGTCTGATCCGGGAAGGGGAGGGGGTTGCAGCAAGAGTGCTGGAAAATCTAGGCGTAGATTTATCTAAGGTTCGTACCCAAGTGATTCGGATGCTGGGTGAAAATACCGAAGTTACCCCTGGTGTCAGTCAAGGTCGGACGAAAACTCCAACTTTGGATGAGTTTGGCTCGAATCTAACTCAGATGGCTGGGGAAGGTAAACTCGATCCGGTGGTCGGTCGCCAACGGGAAATTGAGCGGGTAATTCAAATTCTGGGTCGGCGGACTAAGAATAATCCGGTATTGATTGGGGAACCTGGTGTTGGTAAAACAGCGATCGCAGAAGGTCTAGCCCAACGCATCGCTAATTCTGATGTGCCAGATATCCTTGAAGATAAGCGGGTGGTTACTCTCGATATTGGCTTGTTGGTTGCAGGTACTAAGTATCGGGGTGAATTTGAAGAACGCTTGAAGAAGATTATGGATGAAATTCGATCGGCTGGAAATGTAATTCTGGTGATCGATGAAGTACATACTCTGATTGGAGCGGGTGCGGCGGAGGGTGCGATCGATGCTGCTAATATCCTCAAACCTGCTTTAGCACGGGGCGAACTCCAGTGCATCGGCGCGACAACTTTAGATGAGTATCGCAAACATATTGAAAGAGATGCGGCTTTAGAAAGACGCTTCCAACCAGTAATGGTGGGCGAGCCCAGCGTAGAAGAAACAATTGAGATTCTCTACGGTTTGCGCGAACGCTACGAGCAACACCATAAACTGAAAATTTCTGATGAAGCGATTATTGCAGCAGCGAAGTTATCCGATCGCTACATCTCAGATCGGTTCTTGCCAGATAAGGCGATCGATTTGGTTGACGAAGCAGGTTCTAGAGTACGTTTGATTAACTCGCAACTGCCACCAGCAGCTAAAGAATTGGATAAAGAACTGCGTCAAGTTCTTAAGGAAAAAGACGATGCAGTAAGGGCCCAAGACTTCGACCGTGCGGGTGAGTTGCGCGATCGGGAAATGGAAATTAAGAGCCAGATTCGATCGATTTCCCAAAATAAAAAGGCTACCGAAACTTCCGACAAAGATGTTTCACCAGTTGTCACCGAAGAAGACATCGCCCAAATTGTCGCTTCTTGGACTGGTGTACCAGTGAATAAACTCACTGAGTCTGAGTCTGAGAAACTGCTACACATGGAAGACACCTTACACCAACGTTTGATTGGTCAGGAAGAAGCTGTAACCGCAGTTTCACGGGCGATCCGTCGGGCTAGAGTTGGGTTGAAAAATCCCAATCGTCCGATCGCTTCCTTCGTATTCTCTGGCCCAACCGGAGTAGGTAAGACTGAGTTAGCCAAAGCTTTGGCTTCCTATTTCTTTGGTTCGGAAGATGCCATGATCCGCTTAGATATGTCGGAATACATGGAACGGCACACCGTTTCCAAGTTAATTGGTTCTCCTCCGGGTTACGTTGGTTACAACGAAGGCGGACAATTAACCGAAGCAGTACGTCGTCGTCCTTACACAGTGGTACTTTTCGACGAAATCGAAAAAGCCCACCCCGATGTATTCAATATGCTGCTGCAAATCTTAGAAGACGGTCGTTTGACTGATGCTAAAGGTCGGACGGTAGACTTTAAGAACACCTTATTGATCATGACTTCCAACATCGGATCTAAGGTAATTGAAAAAGGCGGCGGTGCGTTGGGCTTTGAACTCTCTAGTAATGAAAATGAAGCACAGTACAACCGGATTCGTTCTTTGGTTAATGAAGAATTGAAGCAATACTTCCGTCCAGAATTCCTCAACCGTTTGGATGAAATTATTGTCTTCCGGCAACTCTCCAAGGATGAGGTTAAGGAAATCGCCGATATCATGCTTAAGGAAGTGGTTTCACGGTTGTTGGAACAAGAGATTACTTTAGAAGTAACCGAAGCTTTCAAAGACCGCTTGGTACAAGAAGGTTACAACCCCAGCTATGGCGCAAGACCTTTACGCCGCGCCATTATGCGCTTGTTGGAGGATAGCTTGGCTGAGGAAATTCTTTCTGGTCGCATTCAATCAGGAGATACTGCTGTTGTCGATGTAGACGACCAAGGTCAAGTAAAAGTACGTCAAGGGGAAAAACGAGAATTACTACCCCAAGCGGCTGAATAAGTTTTGAGTTTTGAGTTTTGAGTTTTAAGTTATTAATTCAATTCAAAGCTCATCCTCATAACTTTTTGAAAAACGGTAGGGTTAATTTCTACCGTTTTTCTGTTGATTAGTGCAAGCCAGATCCCCGACTTCTTGAAGAAGTCGGGGATCTTATCAGGAGTAAATCCATAAATCCCGATCGAACTTTCTTCCCTGTTATCTTTTAAAGGACAAATTATGAAATATAAAGTAAATTCGCAATTAGTTTATACAATTAATGAACCTAGCACTTTTATTTTTAATGTGCAGGTTGTCCGAAATGATTTCCAAAAGATTATTGCGGAAGAATTGCAACTCGATCCGCAATTACCTTTTGATGAATTGACTGTTGATGATAATGGAAATCGCTACGTTCGCTTAGTTGCACCTGTGGGTAATTTGCAGATCGACTATCAAGCAACTGTGGATTTGTCACATTTTTTTACAGATGGGAAAAGTATCGCAGAAGTACCGCCATCTCAATTGCCAATGGAGACTTTTCAATATCTTTATCCTAGTCGCTATTGTCAATCAGATATGTTATTTGGTTTAGTCCAAAGCGAGTTTAATGATTTAGAACCTGGTTACTCTAGAGTAGCGGCGATTTGTGATTGGATTTATGAGAAGGTGACTTATCTTTCTGGGAGTAGTGATTCCCAAACTTCTGCTTATGAGACGGCGATGCAAAGGGCGGGCGTTTGTCGGGATTTTGCTCATTTAGGTGTGGCTTTTTGTCGGGCTTTGAATATACCAGCCCGGTTTGTGAGCGTGTATGCTTATCAGTTAGAACCGCCAGATTTTCATGCGGTTTTTGAGGCTTATTTGGGCGATCGCTGGTATTTATTTGATGCGACAAAATTAGCGCCGAAAGAGGGTTTTATTCGTATTGGTACGGGTCGGGATGCGGCTGATGTTTCTGTAGCAACTATTTTTGGTTCGGTAAAGTTACAAGAAATGAAGATTTCTGTAGATCGAGTTTCCGAAGCAAAGGAGCCTGATAACATGGGTGAGGCGATCGCTTTGGCGTAGCCTACCGTAGGCATATCGCGTAGCGTATGTCACACCTACCCAAGCTTCTGCTAAACTAACTCACGAGACTCTTGCTTGACGTAACCAGCCATAGCTGCTAATTGTAAGTTCATAAAAGCATAGAAGTCTTCTAACTCATACTTTTGGCATAAAAGTTGTCTGAGCAAATTTTCGGCTTCTATAGTTAAATAGCCAGTTGTTAAAGCCTGTTGTACGACATCACGAATGAGTATCATTGCACCTCCTCAAAAAATAATTCAAAAATTAAAACCGGAAGCATTTTAAAAATTTGCCTATTAGTATGACTCCTTAAGTTCTTGTAATGTTTCCGGCAACTAAATTGTGATAGATTCATAATTCTAATCTCTGATGAATCTTGTAGCCGAAGGATAATTTCTCAGGCTTCATTGCATCATATTTAGTGCCATAACTTATCTGATTTCATCTGTCTTTAGCTGGAAACTAGAGAAGGTTTGTTTCAATATGTAACATGGTTCTATATCTTTATTAGAGAAATAGTTTTGTGCTGTATCACAAATAACATTTATGCAATATGACAACCAAGAATTAAAAGATTCTCCGATTGAGTCGCCTTCGCCAAGTGTGGGGGAAGCAAGAGTTTGGCGATCGATCAAGGAAAATTTGCTGATCTTAGTTATAGCTTTGGGATTAGCGTTGTTGATTCGCGCTTTTGTAGCGGAACCTCGCTTTATTCCCTCGGATTCGATGATACCGACTTTGCAGTTAGGCGATCGCTTAGTCGTCGAAAAAGTTTCCTACGCCTTCCATCCACCCGAAACCGGAGATATCATAGTTTTTGAACCACCCACTCAATTACAAATTCAAGGTTACGCTAAAGACCAAGCATTTATTAAACGAGTAATTGGCGAACCTGGGGAAATTGTTAGCGTCGCTAATGGCAAAGTTTATATTAATGATAAACCCCTAAAAGAAGACTATATCGCTGAGTCACCTGATTACCGTTGGGGACCAAAACGAGTTCCAGAAAATCAAGTATTTGTTATGGGAGATAATCGAAATAATAGTAATGATTCCCATATCTGGGGCTTTTTACCAACTGAAAATATTATCGGTCGTGCTTGGTTTCGTTTTTGGCCTTTCGATCGCATCGGTTTTGTCACTAAAGATTAATTTTTGTACGCAGATGAATGCAGATAAACGCAGATAAACGCAGATGGTATTCAGAGGTTATCGGTTTTTGCAAAAGTTCTTTTTTTAACCACAGATAAACACAGATGAATGTCTTTATCTAGGTTAAATAATCACGAATGACTAATTACTTAAAAGCGCAAATGGTGCATCAACTGACTAATTAATTCGCTTGGTAAAACTAGGCGATTTTGGAAGTCTGCTAAACTGCGATAAAATCCAGATGATTCTCGATTTTCCACAATTTTATCAGCCAACAAACTATCAATACCTGGGACTGTATTTAACATTTCCCTAGTAGCAGTGTTAGGATTAATTCGTTGTGGTGAGTGAATACTTTCTACGTCGTAATAACAAAATTGTAGAACAGGTGCTAAAGGTTGTAATCTCTGAACTGACAAACTTAAAGCAGCAGCGATATCTTCCAAGCAATGAAATTGAACTCCATTACGGCTAAGTTCCACAAGCGATCGCGCCTGATGAATCGATAACCCAGGTAATCTCAACCAATCATCCACAGTCGCTTGATTCACATCAATTTTAATCCCTAAACTTGCTGCTACAACCACTTCTTCAATTGACCTAAATCGATAATAAGGGTCTTTTAATAACCGAAAGCGAATTGACATTTGTGACATGGAATTGCTCAAATATTAAGTAACTGTCGGCGTTTTTGTTCAAACTCGTAATCAGAAATTAATCCTTCCTGGCGGAGACTTTCCAACTGGCGCAACGCATCAGCAAGAGCGGTGACATTTTGGGGATCGACAGTAGATTTGGCAGAGACAGTTATCTCTGCATTAAAATTGCGATCGAACTCCTCAGAGTCTTGGACTAAATACCAAAAACCTTCGATCGCACTCGCCACACGAGGTATCGGAGTCCAAGATAACGACAAATATAAAATACCCCACAACGGCTGTCCCAAATAAAACTTATGCAGTCCCGCTAAAGGAACTAAAGTGCCACTAAACGCCAGAAATGCCGCTAACTTGCGATTTTTTGGAGTACTTAACATAATATTCCGTCAACCCTCAAAGAGTAAACAATTGTAGTTAACCCATCAGCTTAGCGTTGTTCTGCCAAACTTAGCCACAAATTAAAATATTGGACAATTCAGCAACGCTCATCTTTATACATGATATAAACTTTTTTCACCATCAAAGCGTCAATTGTTCGGCTTTTACTACTTGCTAATTACAAATTACCCGACAATTGCTGGCAAGGTGAATCCGATCGGCTAAATTACAGCAAAATAGCCCCAGACCTTGTTTGAATTACTAATCCAGCCTGGACTAAAATAAGAACACAACTAATACATGACCTACTGAATTAAAAAGTTCAGATTAAACTAAACAAATGGGATTTTTTGACTCTGAGATCGTTCAACAAGAACTAAAACAACTATCCGAAGAATATCAATCCCTGATTCAAATCGGGGGAAACTACGGGAAATTCGATCGCGAGGGCAAAAAGCTATTCATAGAACAATGGGAAACACTCATGGAGCGTTACCGGATATTTATGAAACGCTTTGAACTATCTGAGGATTTTATGGCTCAAATGACCGTACAACAACTAAAAACCCAACTAAATCAATTTGGGATTACACCTCAGCAAATGTTCGACCAAATGCACCTCACCCTAGAACGAATGAAATCCGAATTAGACAAACAGCCTTAACCAATTTTGTCACATTGGCAATAAAACTCAATGATTAGCTCAATGGCGAAAAACAGTAAAGGGTAAAAATCTACTTTCACCTTTACCCTTTACCATTTTCCCCAACCCTAATTAAAACAATCTAAGCACGCGGACGCTTAAATTTAGAAGGTGGCACAAAGTACTCTACAGGTACACCATCCAAAGCCTGATTCATAAAATTCCGCCAAATTGGTGCCGCATAGTGACCACCCGTAACACCAGAAGCCAAACGTCGGTTATCATCCCGACCTATCCAAATTGCCACAGATAACTGAGGAACAAAACCCACAAACCAAACATCCTTCTCCGAAGAAGTAGTACCAGTTTTTCCCGCAGCCGGACGACCAATATTCGCCATTTTTCCAGTACCTTCATTAATTACAGACTGCATCACACTAGTAGTAGAAGCGGCAGCCCAAGGATCGAGAACTAATTTAGGCTTCGGCGTATTATCTAAAATGACATTGTTCTGAGTATCAGTCACCTGCACAATTAAAGTAGTATCCGACTGCCAACCATTATTAGCAAAAGTCGCATAAGCAGAAGCCATTTCCATAGGTGTTAAACCAATAGCACCCAAAGGCAAAGAAATCACAGGTTCCATTGGGCTTTTAATTCCCAAAATACGACAGGTTTCAATCACCTTATCCAAACCTACCGATCGACCCATCTTCACCGCAGGAACATTGCGCGATATCGCTAATGCCTGCCGAATACTCATTGGCCCAGCAAAACTATTATCGTAATTTCTGGGAGCATAACCCTTCACCCCATCACGATAGCGTATCGGAGTATCAAAAACAGTTGAGTCAGGCGTATATTTACCAGAAGCAAAAGCTGTATAGTAAACATACGGCTTGAAAGCAGAACCAGGTTGTCTGATGGCTTGAGTAGCACGATTAAACTGACTCTTCTCGTAATCAGAACCCCCAACCATCGCCTTAATAAAATGGGTACGTGGGTCAACAGCTGCGAGTGCCAGTTCCGTCCCCCAGAGACCGCGACGTTGTAATCTTCGATGTTCGTTAGCAATAAAATTTTCTGCCTTGCGCTGGGAGTCAAGATCGATCGTGGTTTGCACCCGCATTCCACCCTTTTGCACCGTTTCCCGACCGAACTTCTGAATTAACTCTTGCTTCACTGCATCAGTAACATAAGGTAACTGACTAGTTTGGAAAGAAGTTACCTTACCCAATCTTAAAGGTTGCTTTCTTGCAGCCGCCTCTTCCTCTGGCTTAATCCAGTTTAACTCTCGCATCCGAGCTAAAACTAAAGCTTGACGCTGTTTAGCTATCTTATAGTTAACAAACGGACTGTATTCTTCTGGCGCTTGGATAATACCAGCTAACATTGCCGATTCTGCCAAAGTTAAATCAGCAGCCTGTTTGTTAAAATAACTTTCTGCTGCGGTTTGGATGCCGTAATTGTTGTGTCCCCAATAGACCTGATTTAAGTACAACTCTAAAATTTGGTCTTTGGTGAGAATTTGTTCTAGGCGAATTGCCATCACTGCTTCCGCCACTTTCCGGCTAAAAGCCCTCCTGTGGGAGAGGAAAACGTTTTTCACCAACTGCATGGTAAGAGTAGAACCACCTTCTACCACATCACCTCTTTCCCAGTTAGCTTTAAACGCCCGACCGATACTACTGGGGTTGATTCCCTGGTGCAGATAGAAATGACTATCCTCAATTGCTAATACTGCACGTTTAAGTTCTGGAGAGATTTTATTTAAGGAGACAACTTCTCGGTTAGCTTCTCCGTGAATGCTAGCCAGCCATTTACCTTTAATATCATAAATGTGAGAAGTTTCTGTGGGGGCGTAAGTGCGTAAGACTCTCACATCTGGCAAATTGCGGAAGCTAATCGCCAGACCAACCAATCCTCCAGCAACAACGGAAGTGGTTAGCATGGTAATACTCAGCAAAGTGCCGCCAGTAACTTTGGCAATTGTCTGTACAAATTGAAAGCTAGAGGCATTAGTGCCGGATGGCTTTTGTCGAAGTGTGTTAGACGACACGGCGATTTGACTTCCTCAACGCGACAAACTGAATAAAAACGGGATAATTTATCTGAGTGTAGATAATCGAGTATTTATAACTGCCCTATTCTAAAGACTTATATTGGTTACAGGAAAGTGGGAACATTTTGTATGGGGTCTGATTTATGGACTGCCAAGGTCAAACTTTAGCATAGATCGCGTTTATTCACTTGTTTCTGGAGATGGATTAATTTTCGAGGTCGAGAGCGGCCCGATTGAGTTAGCATTGATATTCTGATTAGTTTTGCGGTTAGATTAATCTGGCTGATTTTATTTTTGATGTTAACCAGTGAGTTTATCACCGTCTGGATATTTGGCAAGTATGACCTCTGATAAATTGTTTCATTTTACCCAAGATCTGAATAAGTTGTACCGGGGTATCAGCGAGATTTTCCCCAATGTGACTGATTCTCAGGATGTGAATGAGAATCTGGGACAAAGGTTAGCACAATGCGATCGCCCTTTGCGCGTCAAACTCGGAATCGACCCCACTGGTGCTGATATCCATTTAGGTCATAGTATCCCAGTTCGCAAGTTACGCGCCTTCCAAGATGCTGGACATACAGCAGTCCTGATTATTGGTGATTTTACCGCTAGAATTGGCGACCCAACCGGAAAATCTGAGGTGCGTCGCCAATTAACTCCCGAAGAGGTGGCGCAAAATGCCCAAACTTACCTGGAACAAGTGCGCCCGATTTTAGATTTTGACACTCCCGGACGGTTGGAGATTCGCTACAACTCGGAGTGGTTGTCTAAACTGGATTTGGCGAAGATTTTGGAATTACTCGCCACAATGACTGTTGGGCAAATGTTGGAAAAGGAAGGTTTTGATTTACGCTACAAGCAGCAAAGTCCGATTTTCTTGCATGAGTTTCTTTACCCGTTGATGCAGGGTTATGATTCGGTGGCAGTTGAGGCGGATGTAGAATTGGGTGGGACCGATCAAAAGTTTAATATTGCGGTGGGAAGAGATTTACAAAGGCATTTTGGTTTAACGCCGCAGTTTGGAATGTTAATGCCAATTTTGCTGGGTACTGATGGCAAACAAAAAATGTCTAAGTCTTTGGGTAATTATGTGGGGTTAAGGGAAGATGCCTTAACAATGTACTCAAAGTTAGAGAAAACTCCTGATAGTTTGGTGAAAGATTATTTTGAGTTGTTGACTGATAAATCTTTGGCTGATTTGCCAAGTGATGCGAGGGAAAGGCAAAAGCTTTTAGCTTTAGATGTTGTTTCGCAATATCACGGTGAGGAAGAGGCACAAAAGGCGCAAAAGGATGCAGAAAATTTGGTTGGTGGAAAAACTTTCCAAGCTGATACTGTTCCTGAGTTTTCTTTAGCATCGGTGAATTTTCCGGCGAAGTTATTTTATGTTGTGAGTGCTTCTGGTTTGTGTAAAAGTAGTTCGGAGGCACGAAAACAAATTCAAGGCGGTGGGGTGCGAATTGATGGGGAACAAAAGATGGATGTAAATCTGACTTTTGATTTTCCAGAGTCGTTGTATGGTAAGGTATTGCAGTTAGGAAAAAATAAGTTTGTTCGACTGGTGCAGTAATGGTGTTAGCAGCGGAAAGGGTGATTGTGCCTTTAGATGTGTCTGGGGAGGAGGATGCGATCGACCTAATTTCCCAACTTCCTGATGTACAATTTTGGAAAGTAGGATTAGAATTATTTGTCAGCACTGGTACGACAATTCTCCCCACTCTCAAAAACCGCCAAAAACGTATTTTTCTCGACCTAAAATTCCACGACATTCCTAACACCGTTGCTGGTGCTTGTCGCGCCGCTGGAAAATACGGAGTTGACTTACTCACCATTCATGCTACTTGCGGCAGAAAAGCTTTACAAGCTGCCAAAACTGCATTAGTTGAAGGTGCAGCAGAAGTTGGTTATCCGCCTCCGAAACTAATTGCGATTACCCTTTTAACTAGCTTCAATTCCAGGGATTTAGCCTTTGATTTAAAAGTGCCAATTGAATTGCCAGAATATGCTTTACAAATGGCAGTTTTAGCTAAAGAATCTGGTTTAGATGGCGCAGTTTGTTCGCCCCAAGAAGCAGCACAACTGCGTCAAGTTTGCGGCGATGAATTTCTGCTAGTTTGTCCTGGAGTGCGTCCAAAATGGGCGGAAACAGGCGATCAAAGTCGGACTTTTACGCCTAGTCAAGCTATCCAAGCAGGGGCAGATTATTTAGTAATTGGTCGCCCCATTACTGCTGCTACTAATCCTCAAGAATCTTGGGCAAAAATTAACGATGAATTAACTAATGTCTAAGAAAATATTCCTCCTTTCTCTTCTCTCTGTGTCCTCTGCGTCTCTGCGGTTCAATAAATTATCTAAACTTTCCCGACAACCCTTTTTTTAGAACGCAGATGAAAGCAGATAAACGCAGATGAACGCAGATAATAGATAAAGATTTTGGCTGTGTAGATAGATTTATAGGAAATGATATGAGAGGTCAGAGTTTTTTTTTATTTGTTCCCTTTGTCTCCTGACTTCGGTGTTATTTGAAAATTCAGCAGCTAATAGCCAAAATTATGTTTGTCCTGCTGATTTGGAAACTTTAACTAATTTATTATTGCGAGATTTACCCAGTTATGCTAATCGGGTAAGTAGTAGAAGTAACCGGATAAATTCTCCTAGCGGAACTTATGTTATTTTAGCGGGAAAACCGGAATTTGCTCCGTTAACTCTTGGCCCTGGTGTCTACTCTCCAGCAGCACCAGTTGAGGGGGAAGGTGTGCCAAAACAGGTGTTTTTTACTACTTTGGAAAAACAGTATTTGGGTAATCGATCGAATTTATTACAAAATTATCATTGGTTGTTTTTAGTACGCAGTAATAGTGGTTGGCGCTTAGTAATGTTATATTCACAATTAGGGTCTTATCCTACAAGAACTGTACCTACTGCACCCAGAGAAACTAGTACGGGAATTATTGGACAAGCTGTACAAATTTGGTTAAGAGATTGTCGCGCTGGAGTGATTCGACCTTAACTTTTTTTGCTTACAATCCTGCCATTAAACTACCAGCAATTGTACAAAGAATAGCGGCAAAAACGTAAGTTCCCGCATATCCAACAGCAGGAATAGAACTTCTTGCATCGGCACTAATTGCAGACATCGCAGGAGTGCAAGTAACTGCACCTGTTAGCGCACCTAATAATAAAGCTGGATTCATTTTTAAAATATAAATACCATAAATATAACCAACAATTATGGGTGCTGTACTGATGACTAAACTGCAAAGAACAATAATAATTCCGATCGGAGATGATAATGCTGGAACAATTCCTTGTCCTGCTTTGATTCCGGTTTCTGCTAGGAATAATAATAGTCCTAATTCTTTACAAATCCAAATTGTTGCTGAAGGCATTCTACCAAAAGTAGGGTGAATTGAACGTAAATATCCTAGTAAAATACCCATTAATAATAGTCCGCCAGCAGTTCCTAATCCAATAGCAATACCACCAATTTTAATACTTATTTGTCCGATTAAAAAACCAGCAATTACACCACCTGCAAAGGTTAATAAGTCAGTTTGATTGGCGTTTCTTTCGACAAAACCGATCGCTTTTACTAACTCATCTAAACGTACTTGTAATCCCGATACCGTTAATACATCGCCTTTGGAAATTTTTAAATCGGGATTAGCTATTAAATCAATCCCAGTTCTAGTTACTTTGTTTAAATAACAACCATAAAGGTTGGTGATTCCTATTTCTCTGACACTTTTACCACTCAATTCTGATTTAGTAACGGTAATTTCGTAGGTAGCCATTTTTACTGCTAATAAATCAAGATCGGCAACTTCTGAACCTAAGAGATTGTGGATTTTTTCTTGTTGTTCTAATGTACTTGCTAGAGAAAGTCGATCGCTTAACTGCAATTTTATTTCTTGTTGTATAGGTATTAAAACACCATTACGTTTAAAAATTTGCACCGAAGATTGAGTTATTTGCTCTATTTCAGCAATGGTTTTACCTAATACTTCCGGGTTAGTTACTGCATAAGCGCGAAATCTTAGCACCGAAGAATGTAGCGGTTGATCCTTATCTTCTTCTGAAACATTTTTTTCCTTAGCTGCTTTCACTGATTCTTCATGTAAATCAAAGCGTAACCATTTTGGCATAGAGCGAAAAAATAATACTACGACAATTAAACCAAAAAGATAACTTAGGGCATAACTAACATTAACATTCTTGATTACTTGTTCTAATGTAGTATTTTCTGGTATTTGGACAGTCCCACTTCTTAATGCTTCTAAAGCAGCTGCTAATCCTGGTGGTGTAGTTAAAGAACCGCCAAATAAACCAACAGCTGTACCGACTTGAAAATTAAAGATTAAGTCAAAAATTAAAGTTAGTATAACTGCTACCAAAGTTGCGATCGCAGCTAGAGCAATATATTTTGTTGCTTCTCCTAATACTACAGAGAAAAAAGCTGGCCCTGCTTGAAACGCCACTGCATACAAGAAAAACAGAAAACCTGTATCTCCCGTTCCTGAATATAATCTATAGCCAAAATGTCCAAAAATTGTACTAGCAATCAACATTCCACAACCAGAACCAATTTCTAATCCAGCAATCTTAATTTTGCCGAATAGATATGCCAATGCTAACAACACAAATAACAACAGTTGGGGATTGTTTTTGATGACGATTAAGATATCAAGTACCATTGTTGTTCATGATAGTTTGTGGACAAACTCCCAAAATTGAATCAATTAGGAGTTTACCACAGGAATTGCGATCGCTTCCACCAAAAAACTCTATCTTTATTTTTGCTGGTTGATTTCTTGCTCCCTACTCAAAATTTGTATCTTGGACTACTTTCAGTTAGCTTAAACAAAGATTTAAAAACCTAAGTAGAACCGTTACGAATTCGATCGAACTTTGCTCTGACTTCTTGGATATCTTGCCACATTAACCACTTAGGTTTTCCTTGTTCTCTAGACGGATTTCTTAACAAATAAGAAGGATGGAAAATTGGCATACATAAACGATTTTCCCATGACATCCATTCACCGCGAATTTTGGTAATTCCCCGTTTATCACCTGTTAAACCTTTAACCGCAGTTGCCCCAGCTAATAAAATAATTTTGGGATCTACCAGGCGAATTTGTTCTAATAAATAAGGTTTACAAGCGTTCATCTCTTCAGTTGTAGGAACGCGATTTCCTGGGGGTCGGCATTTATTAATGTTCGCAATATAGACATCTTTTTCACTGTCTAATTGGACGGCAACTAAGATTTTTTCTAATAATTGCCCCGCTTTGCCGACAAATGGTAATCCGGTTTCGTCTTCGGTTTGTCCGGGTGCTTCGCCAATTATCATTAAATCAGCTTGGGGGTTGCCTCTGCCGACGACTGCGTTGGTACGATGATTCCCTAATTCGCAGCGATGGCAGCGGTTACAATGTTCTGCGATCTCAGTCATAGTTTGGTAAGTTCCGGGGGGAATGGGAACTTTGGCATCTGTGGGAATCAGATTTGGGGGAAAATCTGGTTTAGAGGCAGATGTATTAAAGTTGGAAAGGTCGAATAAGTTACCTTGTTCTGCGTCAGACATCACGAAAAAAAAGATTTCAGTAGGTAGCACAAAATTATAGTATCGGTCAATATAGAGGCAATCCTACTGCCAATTGACGGAGAAAAGTATGCCACATTCTGTACTGTTTTGCGATCGCAACAGTGCCGGAATACAATTAGCTGAAGCAATAGAGGCAGAGATTAACCTAGTCAAAGCGTCGGGGATTTCTGCTTCTCCAGTTGTCTATGCACTGCCTCGCGGTGGTTTGCCTGTTGCCGTTCCAGTTGCTTTAAAATTAGGTTGTCCTATAGAAATTATTAGCGCTAAAAAAATTGCCCGTTCAGAAGATCCAGAATTGGCTATTGGTGCAGTAACGGCAGATGGGTTGGTAATTTGGTCAAACAGATTAAATGATGTTAAAGCTGATCCTAGTTTACAGTTCGCTTTACAAGAAGCCAGAGCGAAAGCAGAAGTGCAATGGGAACAATTAGCGCCTTATTGCTCAAATTTTAGTCCAGAAGGTGCGATCGCTATTCTAATCGATGATGGCATCGCTACGGGCATGACTGCTGCTGTAGCGATTCTTTCTTTGCGATTAAAAAGACCTGCTGCGGTTTGGATTGCCACTCCAGTCGCACCTTTGGCTTTAATGAAAATGTTACAAGAATGGAGCGATCGAGCGATCGTTCTCGCCCAACCCCAAAATTTCCCCAGCGTCAGCCGTTTTTATCAAGATTTTCCCCAATTAGAAATGGAAGAAGCTATCAGTTATTTACAACAGGTCAATGGTAGCAAAGAGGCTAAGGGCTGAGGGGCTGAGGTGCAGAAGGTAAAAATCCCCTTGTCCCCAGGCTTCGACGTGAGCGCTCAGCCGAACGTCCCCAGTCCCCAGTCCCTGTTAAGATATTTAACGAGGTTCTCATAATTCTGGAAAAAATGTCGGCAACTCTCGTTTCCTCACAAGATTCTATTCCTGGTGCTTATTGGCAGTGGCGACAACAGCAAATATACTACGTGCGGGCAGGAAAATCTGATTCAGAACGTCCTCCGTTGCTGTTGATTCATGGTTTTGGTGCTTCCACAGATCATTGGCGGAAAAATATTATTGGGTTGAGTGAAGATTTTGAGGTTTGGGCGATCGATCTGTTAGGATTTGGTCGTTCCGCTAAACCAAATTGGGATTACAGTGGTGATTTGTGGCGCGATCAATTACAGGATTTTATCACCCAAGTAATTGGTGAACCCGTAGTTTTAGCCGGAAACTCACTCGGAGGTTACGCTTCTTTATGTGTCGCCGCCCAACGTCCTAACACCGCAAAAGGCGTAATTTTACTCAACAGTGCAGGGCCATTTACTGAAATTGAACCACAACCCGAACCGGATTTAATCAGAAAAATTTGGGGTGAATTAGTATTATCAATTCTCCGTCAATCTTGGGCGAATTTTCTCCTGTTTCAATACATCCGTCAACCTTGGGTAATTCGCCAAACTTTGGAAAAAGTTTATCTCGACAAAAGTGCAGTTACTAATAGATTGGTAGAAGAAATTTATCGTCCTTCTTGCGATGCTGGTGCGCCACAAGTTTTTGCTTCCGTTTTTAGCACTCGTCAAGGCGAAAAAGTTGATGTTTTACTCAAAGAATTAGCTTGTCCTTTGTTATTAATTTGGGGAGAGGCCGATCCTTGGATGAATGCTAAAGAAAGAGGTAGAAAGTTTCGTCATTATTATCCTAATTTAACCGAATATTTTCTCCAAGCTGGACATTGCCCTCATGATGAAGTACCCGATCGAGTAAACACCATCATCAACCAATGGGTAACAAATAATTGTTAACTCGTTCATTGTAAGCGCTTTAGCGCCTACAATGAACCTCATTTTTAATTGTTACTAACGTGGCACTACTGTATAGAAAGTTGTCTCACCAAATGCTCCCAGTGATAGCTCAAAAATCCAATTTTTCTCAACTGTTTCCCCATTTTCTCCAGTGCTACGTTTAGCTGTAGGAAGTAAACTCAATGTTCCGTTCTCATTCATAAAAGAACGCAATTTTTCAGTAGCCATTGCTTTAGTAGCACGAGAGGATAAACCAAAAGCAACAGGATCTTTAAGAATTAATGCTAAAGGACTTTTAACATTACTATCATCCTCCAGAAAACTCCTAATTGCTAAAGATAAAGCTTCGGTAAATGTGACTGTTCCGCCTAAAGCCATTTGTTTGTTAATTACACCATAACTAGCAACAAACTTTAATTGAGAAACTTTGAATTCTTGTGTGATGCCAGCAACGGTATTTTTCCCATAAGCTAAAGTAGAAACATTGTTTCCTGCGGCATCAAAAAGTTTAGCTTCATCCCCTGCATCGTTCCAAACAGCAGATTTACTACCGTAAGAGAAACCACCAGTTTCAGGATGTACTTCGTTCGTATAAACGCGGAAACTCTTGCCACCTTCCAATATAGTTCCTTCTGGGAAAGTGAAAAATTGCTTCAGGCTACCTCCAGAAGTGATTTTCCAACCGGAGATATTAGCTGAACTGTTGCCGAGATTGCTAATCTCTATATATTCATCGGATTGAGTACGTTTGACTTCACCTTTGTAAACCAATTTGGAAATAGTGACATCTTGAGTAGCGGTGATGGTAAATTCTTCTGAGTCACTTACCAAAGATTCGATCGCAGGTTCCGGCGCGGGTGTTACATCAACTGTTGGTTCGATCGCAGGTTCGATCGCAGGTGTTACATCAACTGTTGGTTCGATCGCAGGTTCGATCGCAGGTGTTACATCAACTGTTAGTTCGATCGCAGGTTCGATCGCAGGTGTTACATCAACTGTTAGTTCGATCGCAGGTTCGATCGCAGGTGTTACATCAACTGTTAGTTCGATCGCAGATTCTGGCGCAGGTGTTACATCAACTGTTGGTTCGATCGCAGGTGTTGTTTCAATGGCGGTTTGGGGGACGGGGGTTTTAATAAATTCAGCCGTAGCCATTAACCCTTGACCATTAATATTAGTGAGGATGATCTGATTAAGTGAGGAATAGCGTTGTAAATCAATAATGTAGATACCCCGATCTTGATAAAGAGTTTTTACTCCTGAAAATAGTGGGTCATTTTTATTAACAACCAAATTTTCGCTAACAGTATTATGTGATTTTTCCAGCTTCAGACCAAATGCTGCGAGAAAAGTATTCCAATTGTTGGCTTCTATTTCCGATCCTCCTTGACCTGTACCAGCCCAGAGATAAACCTTACCACCATTTTTCACATATTCAATTAAAACTTGGTTATCGATCGGATCGCCACCGATAAAAATTCCATCATATTGACTCAGGGTTGCTATATTAATCGGGATAGTCATTCCCTTTGTCCAAGTATGACCGAATCTGGTCATCGTTTCCTCTAAAGAGGATTCCATTAAACCCCAATTATTAGAAAGTACATGAAATTTGCCTTTCTCATCTCCGACAAAGTATTTGGCAAGATTAATCGCGAATGTGGCTGTATGAGGTGCTTTTTGGAAGCCGCGATCGCTAAAAGTCCACTCGTCTGCATTCACTACAATTCTGCCATTCAACGGTTTAGGAACAGGCACTTTAATAAATTCAGCCGTAGCCATTAACCCTTGACCATTACTATTAGTAAGGATGATTTGATTAAGTGGAGAATCGGGTTGTAAATCAATAATTTGCATATCCCGATCTTGATAAAGCGTTTTGACTCCTGAAAATAATGGGTGACTTTTATTTACAGCCGCTTTTTCGCTAACGCTATCATCTAATTTTTCCAGCTTCAGACCAAATGCTGCCAGGAAAGTATTCCAATTGTTGGCTTCTATTTCTGCTCCTACTTCACTTGTAGCAGCGCCAAGATAAACCTTACCACCATTTTTTACATATTCAATTAAAACTTGGTTATCGATCGGATCGCCACCGATAAAAATCCCATCATATTGACTCAGGGTTGCTATATTAATCTGGATATTCATTCCCTTTGTCCAAGTATGACCGGATTTGATCATCGTTTCCTCTAAAGAGGATTCCGTTAAACCCCAATTATTAGAAAGTACATGAAATTTGCCTTTCTCGTTTCCGACAAAGTATTTGGCAAGATTAATCGCGAGTGTGGCTGCATCAGGTGCTTTTTGGAAGCCGCGATCGCTCAACGTCCACTCATCTGCATTAACTACAATTTTGCCCTGTGAATTACTCATGATTTAAAGATTTTTGGCGAACTATTCAATGTAATGTGAAAAACAATTAATACTTCTATTTATATTTTCTCTAAGCCGGACATTACCCGCATGATGAAGTAAACAGCATCATCATTGTTAATTATTAGTATGTTGTAAGCGCTTCAGCGCTAAAGCGCTTACAACGAAACTTTAAATGTAGCAATTACTTTTCAACCTGCTTTTTCCATTCTTCTATAATTTCCTCCATATCTATTTCATCTCCAAATTTGTCTTTTAACTCTGTTATAAGAGTTTGTTGATCTCTTTCCCAATAATCTTCTTCACCTTTAGGTGCGTATTCTTTTTCCATGAAATCATCCCAAGCATCACTTTCGGCTAAGGCTTTTACTATCTTGCAAAACTTACTATCTGGAGGAAAAGCTCCCAAAATAGCAAACAATAAATAAACGAAATCTTCTGTCTTTACATCCATGATTGTGTACCGTAATACTTTAAGTTATTCGTCTATTAGATTATCATGATGATGTATGACTAGTCTACAAATTAAATTCAACCTCTAAGGCGAACCCATTTTATTGCTTTTTGAAAAGCTTTCTAAAAAAATGTTAAATCATGGAAAAATTAGCATCTATGCGCTAAAGCGCTGACAACGAACCTTATCGCCAATCTCCTACTAAAACATAAGGTGTCCAAAAGTAAGGAAATTTATACTTATCCTCTTTTAAAAGACTAAGCTGGGCGCGTCTTAATGCTTCAGCTTTTGTTACATCACCTTTGAGTAGTTCCTGATAAAATCGTACCATTAACTTAGCTGTTGATTCATCATTAACTTTCCACAAGGTTGCTATAGTGCTGCGTGCGCCTGCTCTGACTGCTACTCCAGCTATTCCTAATGCGGCGCGATTATCTCCTTGGGCGGTTTCGCAAGCACTTAAAACTAATAGTTCGATCGGACGATTTCCTCTTTTTTCTTTTTCACCCAACAAACTGTCTAATTGTTTAACATTTATCTTGTCATCCCAAGCTAAAATAAAAGTTTTTTCTGCCTGTGAACCAAATTGACCGTGAGTAGCAATATGAACTACTGGAAAAGGAAATGATTTAATTTGTTGTTCTAAGTTACTTGTAGTAAATTGTTCGTCAATTAATAACACTGGGGAGTTTACTTGTTGTTTAATTTCGTTCAACTCCGTTTTCACATTTGGCAAAGATGAAAAATTTTGTCTTGCTTCTGATAAACCAGCTGCTAAAACTTGGATTTTACCTTGTTTGAGAGGTTGTGCTGGAAGTAATTGTAACCCTGGAGTGACAGCAATACTGTATTTTTCAATTAAATATTGCTTCCCGTCATGCAACACCGCCATTGGAATATTTCGCAATACACCATCTAAGACAAATACTAAAGTTTGGGCGTTGCTCTTTTTTAAATCTGCTTCCCCCTGGCGAATTATCAAATCATATACTTGTTGAGAAAGACGCAAACCTTTTGAATAACCACCTGTAACTGTGCCTATTGTATTTTTTAAATCAGTGATGATAGTTTCGATTTCGCAGCGAGATTTTAAAGTTGCATAATAACGCAATGGTAATTCTTTGTCAGGTAAGGCGACAATCACTGCTAATCTATCTGGTAAAATAATCGGATAAATTACGGCTGCGGTGTTGTCTACTTGATCAATTTCTACAGGTTTGGCATCTAAACAAGCTTCTTGGAAAAAGTTATCTAATTCTGCTAGTTGTAAGGATTCAATTACTTGACGTGCTTGCCGTAAATTCTCTTGACTAACTTCTCCTTCTCCACTAATTAGTAATTCGACTAATTCCCGATAAACTGGTTCTACACTTTCTCGAAAAGAGAATTGTACGTCTGGATTATTGGGATTAACAGCAACTAAGTCACCCCGCAGAGATTTTAGGGTTTCTAATGCTGTATTGTAAGCTGCGATCGCACTTTTAGCGTCATCTTGTGTCTTTAATTGTTGTCCTAATTTCCATTGCCAACGATAGGAAATATCAGCAGCGTTAACTGCTTGAGATAAAGCTAAAGCTTGTTTTGTTAAGCTATAACTTTCTTGAGTTTTGCCAATTAAAGCATAAAGTTCTGCTAATTTTCCTAATGAGTAAGATTCAGCTTGGCGATCTTTTAAACTCCTCGATTGTTGTATAGATGTAGCTAGTATTTCACCAATATCTGACCAAGGAATTTGTTGTGTATAATCTGGTACAAAATGAGGAAATATTTTGTTATTTCCTACAGTTATTCTATTATCTACACACTCGGTTTCAGAAGTATTTCCGGTATTGATAGCTTGAATAATTTTATTATAACGAATCAAACTTTCTGCTAAGTTAATTCTGGCATAAATTGAGCGCCGACTGGCAGGTAATTCATTGAGTTTAATTTGCGATCGCAATTCCAAAGCTTTTTGTAATTCTTGAGTTTCTACTAATAAGCTAAACTGACTCAATTGAGCAATAGTTCGCAGCATTGGCGAAGTAGAAGTTTCGATTACTTTTTGATACTCTGCTAAGGCAAGTTTGCTTTCCGTTTCTATGGTTAATTTTGATTCGTTTCCTTGCTTCGATCTATTAACAATTGCTCTGGCAGTGTTTCCTAAGCTAAAATGGGTTGATGCGATCGCAGATGGCGAATTCAATTCCTGAGATACTCTTAAACTTTCTTCTAACAATTTACGGGATTTTTCTAAGTCCCCAGTTACCCGCAAAGCATTGCCTAAACTACGTAAACCTGTAGCTTTAATTAAAGAATCAGGTTGATTTCTTAGTTCAGCTTCTAGCTGTTCTAATGTAGTTTTAGCCCGACGATACAAACCCAAACTTTGCATTGCTTGAGCTTGATTAATTTGACTACCAATTACTCCTTGTAAATCACCAGCTTGCAAGTAATTAGTAGCAGATTCCTGCCAAGTTTTTAAAGCTTCTGCTGTTTTTCCTATTGCTAAGTATAAATGAGCTTGGGCATTTAAAACTTTCGCTAAAATTAAGGTAGAATTTTTCTGGGAACGGAAGTTACTAATTAAAGATAAACTACTATCAATTGCTTGAGTTGCTGCTTGCCAGTTTCCTAACTTTTGTTCTGCTAAAGACAAATAACTGAGAGCTTGCGCTTGATTAAGTTTATCCCCAGATTTTTCCCAAGCAGTAGCAGCTTGTTGCCAAACTTTTGCCGCTTCTAAAAATTGTTCGGTTTGAAATAATTCTGCCCCTTGTTGCAGTAAATTTGATGAAGAACTTACAGAAACATTAACTGTAGAGATAGATTTAGGGAAAGCAGTAGCAACACTGGTAGTAATTACCGCCGCCAAAAGTACAATAATCAAAAAAAATAACGATTTTTTGACTTGTTCTGAAAAGCGAAATAAACCTTTGAGCTTTTGTCGGTATTTCATAATTCTTAAAGTTTATTATTGCTTACATTCTGGGGGTACAAAAAAGTTAGGACTTTGGGGTGTTGCCGTTGATGTATCAGCAACGAGTACCACTTCTCCTTGAGAATTAACTTTCCATCCTTGTGCTTCAATGATAATTTCGGGGGTAGTTGATGATGGGGAAATTTTGCTTTGTGCTTCCGTTCTTCCCGCTGATTTGGTAGAAGGCTCGGTTGTTACTCTAAGATCTATCCAGGTAGCTTCATCTGCGATCGATTCGATCGGATTAATTGGCAAACCTCCCCTACCAGTAATAATAAATTCACTACCATCGGCAATTTTACTGCGACAAGCTTGGGGAACCAAAGGCGCTACAGCAAATTGTTGCCCTAAAGGAACTACCTGAAAAACAACAGTATTAAACGTTACTGTACCGTCCAATGCGGGATTTCCAGAAATAGCTGTAACATCGTTACTAGGAAGATCGTTTGTAACAGAAACTATGTTCTGACTATCGATCTTTGTTCCTATTCGTGCTTCTAATTCTTCCCTTGTGCGTGGTTCTATTCCCAAAGAACCAGAACGAGCGTCGATCGCAATTTTACCACCTAACCCAGTTCCGGCATTCGCTAAAATGTCACTGTTTTTGATCCCAACTAATCCATCAGTATTAATAGTAATATTTCCGCCCTTACCAGCTTCGTTTGCCGTAGTGGTAACTTGACCTTTACGCATTACAAGTAAATTAGAGGGACTTAGTGTAATACTTCCCCCTTCTCCTCCTTGAGTTGCAGCGGTGATACGAGTATTTTCGTTTAACCAGATGGAACGAGCAGAAATACTAATATTGCCTGCATTTCCTATAGCTTCTGGTTGTACAGTACTGGCAACTAAACTGTACAAAGGACGTTGATTTCCCTCGCGATCTGTGCCAATTGAAAATCCTGAAAAGGAAACATCTTTACTAACTTGAATTACGATGTTACCAGCAGATCTTTGTCCGTCGGTGACTGGTTCTTTTGAGTCGATTAAAGTTTGAATTTGAGAGCCATTTTTTAGAGAGAGCGATCGACCAAAGATCCCAATGTCACCTGCATTACCCGTTCCCCCTTTCTCAACAGTGTTGAAAATATCACTGTTGTCAAAAGAAATAGCATTTTTAGCTTCTAAAATTACAAGACCAGCATTTCCTTTTCCATTGGTATAAGCATTTAAAGTAGAGGCACTAGTCATTGAAATCGATGTACCCGCAGATAATTTAATACCACCCCCTTTACCCTCTCCCTTTTCCTCAACAGTGTTGAAAATATCACTGTTGTCAAAAGAAATAGCATTTTTAGCTTCTAAAATTACAAGACCAGCATTTCCTTTTCCATTGGTATAAGCTTTTAATTTAGAGCCATCAGTCAGAAAAATCGATTTACCCGCAGATAGTCCAATACCACCAGCATTACCCGTTGCTTCCTCTAATATGGCACTGGAAATGCTACTGTTTTTTAGGGAAATATCTTCAGTTGATAAAACAACTACAATTCCTGCATCTCCTTGACCCGAGGAACTAGTAATTAGCTCTGCACCCGAAGTTAAAGAAACTGATTTACCACCAATTAAAATAGCACCAGCATCTCCTTTTGCTTCCTTGGTGACAGAACTGAAAATGCGACTGTTATTTGCGATCGTTACTGAGTCTTCTGCTATAACTACAACTGCTCCAGCATTCCCTTTTCCCCCACTGCTACTACTCAAGCGAGCACCATCTTTAAGCTCAAAGTTTTTTGTTAGGATACCGATCGCTGCAACAATCTCTCCAGTCCCTACAAAATCTTGAAAGATATTGCCAGCAAATTTATTTTTTGAGTTGTTACTGGCATCTTTTTCCACAGTACTGAAAATCCCTGTACCACTTCCCTCTATGGAAACCAAATCTGTAGCCTTGATAAATATAACTCCAGCATTCCTATCTGCCTTTGGAGCTTGTTCTCCCTCAGCAGGACTATTAATCACTGTTTGCAGTTGTGCGCCATCTTTCAAAAATAGTGACCCACTTTCAATATAGATTTCACCTGCATTACCTACAGCACCTCTCCCTACATTACTGTAAGCTCCAGCCCTTCCATCAAACAAAACAAAATTACTAGCCGAAATTTCTACATTTCCAGCATCACCTTTTCCGAAAGTAGTGGTACTCAGTTGAGCATATTCAGTTAAATAAAGGAAGCCAGTTTTAATGTTAATATCTCCACTATTTCCTACCCGCGAAACATCTATTTCTTGAATCGCAGGATTAACATTATTCTCAACTCGACTAGATGAAATGGTTATGCCTTGAGCAGCATTGAAAGTAATATCTCCGGGAGTGTTTGCTACTGTTTTTGAACTGGTAGCAATTCCTGCCGATAGTAAACTGTTCCCGGAAATCTCTAAATTATTCGCATTAATAGTAATGCTCCCACCACCATCAGCTACCACATTAATTCCAGCTTGATTGTTGATAGTAACATTCGCCAAAGTAACAGGTATTTCTGAATTATTTGGAAAACTCAAGCTACCATCAGCATTGATTCCTACAGTTCCCTCTCCTGCTAATCCCCCTAACTCTACACGACCACCAGGAGCTTGTAAAATTCCCCCGTCAACTATGACATTGCCTCCGACAAAAGTTAAACTTTTTCCAGTTGCAACTTCCAAGGGATTCAATTCACTATTAAACTTTTCCGTTGCACCAAAACTATATCCCTGACCCTTACCTTGAATGCGAATTTCTCCGGCACTCTTGCCATATTGCAACCCAATTGGTACATTAATACTCAACAAATGTGTACCTTGGGGATTAGTCGCACTAAATTCTATGCCATCTCCAAATTTAATACTATTAGCGGTACTCCCCAAAAATGACCCGCGAATATTTAGCCTTGCATTCGGTCCAAAAATAATGCCATTGGGATTGAGTAAAAATAAATTAGCTGTGCCATTAGCTTTAATCAACCCATCAATATTAGAAATAGACTTTCCGGTTACTCGACTGAAAATATTTCGCACATCAAGGGCATTATTAAAATGTGCTTCTATCCCAGTCGGAACTGAAAATTCTTGAAAACTATGAAATAAATTGCCTCCCTTCCTAGTTCCTCCGTCAATAGTGCGGAGATTACCAGAATGTGTTACTTGAGAATTAACCGGAAGCGTATTATCCGGGACTATTTGCGCCTGAACTTTGCTGATTAATAACCCAAAAGACAACAGGAAAAATAAAGTTGAAAGGAGAAACTTTTGGCTTTCTTTTTGGGTTGATGAACTGATTTTCAATAGGACGATGAAAATCAGGTGATTTTTGTTGGTAAATGCTTTGCGATCGCAATTTTTCATAAAATTTCAGATGCAATATCATCAAAATCATCACCTATTTACTTGAGAAAATAGTTTTTTGTAACCCTTTTCTTGCTAGTTTAGGTGATTTGGTGAAAATCAGCGATTTTCCGTAGCTAAATTTGGGGGTAATTCAATTTTAGTCAAGCTAAACGGCTTGTTTCCAATGTCTGGAATTTTCGCTGATTCCAAAAGCGTTTTCCAATCATTCATTAACGTTGGATCTTTAGGATTTTGGCTGATTAGTTCGGCTAAATTTGCTATTGCTTCATACCAAATTCCATTTTCAGCATATATTTTTGGGCGTTCTCTTGCAGCTGCATTTTGCAATTTATTTGCTAAATCTGTTCGCGGCTCTCGCCTAATCCATCCCGTAACATACACATCTTTGGCTCGGTTTTGGGGATTACAAATAAGGGAAATGTACCAAGTATAATTTTTGTTGTTTTCTAACTGAATAGAGTTTTTGGGTAAGCTGATGCTGATAATACCAGGTTGACCTTTTATACGAAATTCTTTTGTTTGGTAAACATTATTTCCCTGTTCATTTTTTAAAGTAAATTGTGCATATTCTGCTGAAGTTTGAGGCATATATACCAAAAATTGTGGTTGCGATTCTAATGTTAATCCCATACCACGTTCTAAACTATCATCAGGTCTTAAAGCTGTTAATCCTAATGAGGGAATACTCTGATCTTGTTTCTGATCTTGTTCGCAAATTCCTCCCCTACTTCCTCCTGGTGCTGTGCTACTTGGTACTCCTCTATCTGGTGGTACGTATCTCGTTCCTGTGGATGCTGTTGTTGTTCCCTTATCAGGTGCTCCTGTATTTGGAGATGGTTTGAATTCTGCACGGTCAATATTTTCTCGGTTGATGACTGGCTTTTCAGGTGTAGGGATAAGTGCTAAACTTTTCAATCCTAGAAAAAAATTGCAGAGGAAACTTATAGCTGAGATTAAAGATAAAAAAGTTAGCAGATACACCAAATAACTCGGCTTTTTTCGAGACATTTTGAGCTTTTAATATTTTTCAATTTGATTAGATTCTATCCAACCAAAAATACATTGTCAAGGCTGAATCGATAATTTTTTGGTTGTTTACTTAAATCAATATATAGTACAAAGCAATTGTTATAGCTTAGTTCTCCAAAGGAAAATGTTCTGCAACAAAGGCTTCAGCAGACTCTCGACTATCAATTTTGCCATCCAAAGTAGCCGTTAACAAAGCATCCAAAATTTCTTTAAATTGCTTCCCTGGCTTATATCCTAATGCTTTCAAATCATTGCCATTTAAGTGTGCTTTAATGTGACTCCATTCAGTGAGGTATCGCCAAATTTTTTGTCTAATTATCCGGGAATTTCGCACGGCAATTAAAATCAAGGTTTGTAAATTGTATTGACGTAGAAATTGAACAATTTCGCTTTTTAATTGCAATTTTGGCAAAGATTCAATAATGTTATTTTCAGCTTTGTCTAAATTTTCTAATCTCTCAATACTATCTACTGGTAATTGCAAATTATTCGCTACTTTACTCCGAAATTCTGGTGCTAAGTAAGCGATTAAAACTTCGAGGCGCATTTGCCAATGTTCTAAGGTTTTTTGCGGGTCGAATTTTTGTAAACAGCGATCGAACAACCGCACCTCCCACCACAGTTTTTCATCTAATTCTAAAGTCGGATGAATGCAGCGCAAAGCTTCTAAATGTGCTAAAAGTTGTAATGCAGGTTTCCAATAAGGAGCTTGTAAAATGTATTTTAATTCTGATTTTAACCGAGTTTCTAACGCTGGCGCTCTGCCATTTCTCCCTTGAATTTGTTCGTAAATTCCACTTGCTATGGCATACCGAATATAACTTTCTGTTTGCGGTTCTATTTCAAAATTTAACCGCACAGCAAAGCGCACCGCACGATAAATTCTGGTAGGATCTTCAATAAAACTATTAGCGTGTAAAACCCGGATTTGTCGAGATTGTAAATCTAATAAACCGCCAAAGAAATCTAACAATTCACCAGCACGGGGTTTTGTTAGTCTCATGGCTAAAGCATTTATGGTAAAATCTCTTCTGTAAAGGTCTTGACGAATTGAGCTTGCTTCCACTTCGGGGTTAGCTGCTGGATAGGGATAGAACTCAGTTCTCGCAGTAGCAATGTCTACCCAAAGTGAACCTAAATCTGGGTCTTTATGCCACAATAAAGCAGCTGTTTGGAATTGTCCGTGAACTTCTAAACGCACACCCGGATAAATTTTTTGTAAGGCTTTAGCTAATTCTACACCTGCACCAACATCAGCAGATTTATGGAATCCATCTACTACTAAATCGATATCTTCTAGCAATACTTGTTTTTGATTTTCTGCCAATAGTAAATCTCGCACTGCGCCACCGACTAAATAAAGATGCCAACCGCGTTTTTCTGCTTCTTGGGAGGCTTTTTGTAGTAATTTCCATAAAGGTGCGGTTAAGCGATCGCGCAACCGAGAAATCGGCAAAGGACAATAAGCAGTATTTACCCCAGTTTTCTTATCTCTTTCCCCTCGACGATTTTCCTGATGTAACTGTCGTAAAACATCAGTACGAGTGACAATTCCTACTAATTGACCTTCTTGTAAAACAGGCAATCTACCAATATCATAAGTTACCATTAACAACTCAATTTCCGGCAAAGGAGTATCGGGAGAAATAGTCTTTAAATTAGTAGTCATGTAACCTTTAACTGGAGCATGACTAAAACCATGATGTAAAGCAATGTCGATATCTCGACGGGAAATAATTCCTACTAATCGATCGCTCGCATCTACAACAGATAAACCAGAATGACCATATCTTAATAAAATTCTTTGTGCCTCCTCAATTGTAGTTTCTGGGCGAATCGTTCGCACCGGAGAAGACATTAACTCTCTCGCTGTCGGGGGGTGGGGAATTTGACCTTTTAAGCGATCGATTAACTCTTGTAAAATCAGTTCTGAAGAAACTGTTTTCATAGTTAAAGATGCCGCTTGGGAATGTCCCCCACCGCCTAAATCTTGAAATAATTGATTTAAGTCGGTGCCATCAATGCGCGATCGGCCAATTACCGTTAAACTCTCAATAGAATCATCACTTTTGTATCTAGTTGCTAACAACAAAAGATCGCTTTCAGTTAAATCAATTAACCGCGAAGCTAAACTAGACAAACCAGGCACAAAACCAGAAATATCAATTAAACTCCAAGCTAAGGTATAACCCCATTGATTGATAGTTTGCAAATTATCTAAAGCAACAGTGAGTAATTGTTGTAATTGACGAGATAAACCAGGATCGATATAATCAGCAATCACAGGTAAAGAAGCTCCTTGAGCCATCAACCAAGCTAAAGCCGCAGCATCTCTAACTGTAGAATGGTCAAAAGTTAAAGAACCCGTATCAACATGGATACCCAACGCCATTACCGTTGCTTCCGCAGGTGTTAAAAAGTTTTCTCCGGCGATTTTTTGCAACTGTTCTACGATCAAAGTAGTAGTAGCGCCTACAGCTTCAATAGTGACTTGCGTTGCAGGAATGTCAGAATTTTGATTTAAGTGATGGTCATATAAAGTAATTTCAGTTAAATCGGGTAAATCTAACCACTCTGCTGCTTTACCCAAACGATCGCGATGTTGCGTATCTACTACTGTAAGCGATCGAATCAGTTTCGGATTGACCGATCGCCTTTCAATCAAAGCATACTCATCCCGATGCAACGCCAAAAAATCTCTCACCGTCGGATGAGCACCACCAGTCAGCACAATTTTAGCTCCCGAAAGCAACCGCGTTAACCCAACAGCTGCTCCCAAAGCATCAAAATCAGCAGTAGTATGACACAAAATTAAATCCATTGCTTTCTAGGGGTTAGGGATTGGGGACTGGGGACTGGGGATTGGGGACTGGGGATTGGGGACTGGGGACTGGGGATTGGGGACTGGGGATTGGGGATTGGGGACTGGGGACTAGGGATTGGGGATTCAGAAGAAGAGGACAAAGGAAAAATTCATGAACTTAAAACTTTCTCCTTATCTCAAAACTCATTCTCAATCCCCAGTACCCAGTACCCAGTACCCAGTCCCCAGTCCCCTATCCCGCCTTTCTTGCTGAAAGATGACCGCTTCATGGTAGTTTAGCAAGATAGGAATTTAAAATCTCGCCCCCTGTGGGTGAAAAGGTTAATCAGTTAATCAGCTGTCTGCTGTCTTGGGAGAAGCAAAAAATGACAATCTTGTTTCAACTTGCGCTATTTGCTCTGGTAGCACTATCTTTCGTATTAGTAGTTTGGGTGCCTGTTGCATACGCCTCACCCCAAAATTGGGATCAATCCAAGAGATTGCTGTTTTTGGGTTCTGGCGTTTGGGTGGCTTTAGTATTGGTAGTAGCTGCGTTAAGTTCCTTCGTAGTTTAAGCTGAGTCAATTAGTCATTAGTCAAAAATTCATTGCTGAGTAGGTCATAAGTCATTGGCTTTGAGACAATGGACAAAGAACAATTGACGATGACGCGAAAAAATTGACATGGCAGTTTTTGAGGGAAGTTTTACTCAGACAGACACCTTAAAGTTTGGGATTGTCATTGGTCGTTTTAATGACTTAGTGACAGGTAAGCTTTTAGAGGGATGTCAAGATTGTCTGAAACGGCATGGCATCGATACCAATCTTCACGGCACTCAGGTAGATTACGTTTGGGTACCAGGCAGTTTCGAGGTATCCTTAGTTGCTCGCCAAATGGCACTCAGCGGGCGCTATGATGCGGTAATTTGCTTGGGTGCTGTGATTCGAGGTCAAACGCCTCACTTTGATTATGTCGCGGCTGAAGTGGCGAAAGGGATTGCTGCTGCTGGATTTCAAACCGGAGTTCCGGTAATTTTTGGCATTATTACAGCAGATAATATGCAGCAAGCTCTAGAACGGGCAGGAATTAAAAGTAATCATGGCTGGAATTATGCTATGAGTGCGATCGAAATGGCTAGTTTAATGCGCCAAATTAAGAGTAACGGCAATCTGGAACCCTACAGCGGTAAAGTTGTGGGGCCAGCCTCTACTCAACATTTACCTGGGGCGTTGAAAAATGCGATCGCTCACGACTCCTCAACTGAGCTAGAGTAGTCGATACGGAATCATTCGCTAAAAATTTTCTTAGTTTTTAGTTGACAACCCTAGATTTTTCTGACATACTAGTAAAAGTCAAGTGGTTGCGGGCATAGCTCAGCGGTAGAGCGTCACCTTGCCAAGGTGAATGTCGCGCGTTCGAATCGCGTTGCCCGCTTAGAAAGTAATTAATACCATCTCCCAAGATGCTGTCGTGGAAAGTTTATTGGGGGCTGGGATTGGGGACTGGGGACTGGGGACTGGGGACTAGGGACTAGGGACTAGGGATTGGGGACTGGGGAAGTTTTGAGTTTTGAGTGAAAAATTCTCAAGAGTCACCTTGTCCCCTTGTCCCCTTGTCCCCTTGTCCCCAATCCCCAATCCCCAGTCCCCAGTCCCCAATCCCCAATCCCCAGCATTGGAAAATCTGGTGGGGAATGCTAGAATTTAATACAGCTGTTAGATTTTATTAAATCAAGAACAGTTAAAAAATGGTGAAAAAGCCATATAATAGATTGTTAATGACTCAAATGTTTATAGGTAAACCTTTAATAAACTCGGTTTGATATAAGACCACTTGTGCCATCTCCAAAAGCCCAAAAGATAGATTTAAATAGTGATTATCCCTGTCCCTGTGGACGAAGGGGGCGACTGATGCCCATTGTCCTGACAGAAGCCTTTGGTTGCAATAAATGCCAGCAAATATTTGTAGTGGAAGATAATGGTCATGCGATCGAGCAACTCTCGACGACCTATCCCTACAAAAGGTCTTGGCACTGGACAGGTAGTAGGTGGAGTAAAGCCTATCCCAGGATTAGAGATAGTTATCTACCTGTAGCGCTGTTAATCATTGTGGTAGTGTTTGTGGTAGGGCTATTCTTGGCTCCCAAATTACAAAAAGAAACTTATATAATCATTGGGTTTATCATGGGAGCAGTGGCGGCGTTGATGTTGATAGTCCTAATGTATTGGCTAGCTTACAGACGTTAGCTTTATGACCACCGAAACGTTTGATGGTTCAGTGAATGCAAATTTGATGGCGACAGTTCAGCGTGCCTACCATGCTTCTTTTGAACTGAGTACCATCAAAGGAGTCGATCGCTCGCGTGCCGTGCAAGCAATGGCACAAGCAGTAAAAAGCGCCTCCGACGAGATTTTGGAAGCTAATACCCTAGACTTGGAAGCAAGTCGGGAAATGGCGATCCCAGAATTAATTTTAGATTGGCTAAAACTGACACCAGAAAGGCTACAAACTACAGTCCAAATGCTGCAAAGGTTAGGGGAGTTACCAGATCCGATGCGGCGAGTAATGACAGCAGCTTATCAATTGGAACATTCCCAAACTTACTGTCAGCTGATGCCTTTAGGGGTAATAGCTTTAGTTTATGAGGCGTTTCCTGAGTTGGGTGCGATCGCAGCTGGGTTATGTATGAAAACGGGAAATACTTTAATTCTCAGGGGTGGAACGGAAGCGAGTCATTCCAACAGTGCAATTACTAAAGCTTTGCAGTCGGCATTGCAGGGAGTAGGAATACCAGAGGGAAGCTTGGAACTTTTGCCGACAGATCAAGGCGGTTCTCTGCGAGACTTAATTACGCTAGAGCGCTATATTAATTTAATTATCCCATACGGTCGTCCCAGTTTAGTGCAGCAGGTAGTACGCCAATCAACTGCACCCGTTTTAAAGTCGGGAATGGGTAACTGTTACTTATTTTGGTCGCCTTCGGGTAGCTTGGAAGTAGCGCGTTGGGTGATTATGGATAGTCATCAGAGTGAGCCCGATCCGGTGAATGCGATCGAAAAAGTTTTAATTCATCCCAATCAAAAACCCTCTTCCTTAGTCACCTTATTTAACAGTTTGAAGGAAAAGGGCTTTACTTTAAAAGGTGATTCCAATTTAGTAGCAGAGTTTCCTGAGTTGAGAAGCACTAGTGATGCGGAATGGAGTGAATCTTACCTAACTAAGACACTAGCTTTTAAGTTGGTGGATAGCTTGGAAGATGCGATCGTTTGGATTAACCAATACAGCAGCGGTCATGCTGACTGTATAGTTACCGAATCTTACCAAGAAAGCCGCCAATTTGCCTTGGGTGTCAACAGTGCCTCAACCTACATTAACGCTAGTCCCAGATTTTCCAGAAATCCTGGCAGAGGAGACGCAATTTTTCTCGGAATGTCTAACCAAAGAGGACAGCGCCGAGGCTTAATTAGTATGGAAGCTCTGACAACGCTGAAGCACATTGTACAGGGGAATGGCAGATTTTAGAGTGGGGACTGGGGACTGGGGACTGGGGACTGGGGACTGGGGACTGGGGAAGTTTTGAGTTTTGAGTTTTGAGTTTTGAGTTAGGGAATGGAGGTAGAACCTCCTTCACCTCGTTCCCAGGTTCAACCTGGGAACGAGAATCTCCCCATCTCCCCATCTCCCCATCTCCCCATCTCCCCATCTCCCCACCTCCCCATCTCCCCATCTCCCCACCTCCCCACCTCCCCATCTCCCCATCTCACCTGACTACTTCTGCGGTAATTTGACGTTCTGGGCTAAACCAAGGAATTGTAGGACTTGAATTGTCTTCCATGTCATGTCAATTTCCCACCACTGTAAACCGTGACGGGCGGAATATTGGAAGGCGTGGTGATTGTTGTGCCAACCTTCGCCGTAGGTGACTAATGCTACCCACCAGCAGTTGGTTGAGCGATCGCCAGATTCATAAGTACGATAGCCAAATTTGTGAGTCGCACTATTAACAAACCAAGTACAATGGAATACTGCGAATAAACGCACAAAGATCCCCCAAACCACAAAGGGCCAGCCACCTAAAAGGTAAAGACCAATTCCTAGTATTACCTGTATCAGTACAAAGTATTTTTGGAAAAACTGATAAACTGGGTCTTCGGCAAGATCTTTCGTAAATTTAGGTATATCGGCGTTAGCTGGACTATCAAATAACATCCAGCCGATATGACTCCATAAAAAACCCCGATTTGAATCATGGGGATCGGGTTCTTGATCGGAATGGAGATGATGCAGGCGGTGTAACCCAACCCAATCGATTATTCCTCCTTGGCTGGCAAGTACCCCGCAGAAAGCTAAAAAGTACTCCAACCATTTTGGGGTTTGAAAACTACGGTGGGATAATAACCGATGCCAACCTAAAGTGATGCCCAAGCCACCTGTAACCCAGTGGAGGAAAACAGCCAAGCCGATCGCAGCCCAACTGAAATTACTGGGAAGTAGAGCAAATAATGCTCCGAAGTGAACTACCAATAAACCAATTGCATGGGAAGTATTGGGGCGAAGTTGAGTTGAGCTTGCAATTGTCATGCAGGAACCTTAAAACGAATTGTCTAGCCCAATCTGCGCGGTCTTAAAATCCGCATACCTATATCGTGAATGAGGAATTAATGAACAGCTTTTTCAAGCTGCTTGAAGCAGAACAGGCACTATTTCCGATTTTTTCTGGAATTGACGCTCAGGTCAAGCAAAATCTTAAAAGAGTTTTAGCAGCCTTTCGTCGTCATCGCGTCGGAGCCCATCACTTTGCGGGTGTTTCCGGCTATGGACATGATGATTTGGGGCGGGAAGTTTTAGACAAGGTGTTCGCGGATGTTATGGGTGCCGAAGCTGCTGCGGTAAGAGTGCAGTTTGTTTCCGGTACTCATGCGATCGCTTGCGCCTTGTTCGGTGTCCTACGTCCCGGTGACGAAATGCTGGCTGTCGTCGGTACTCCCTACGACACTCTCGAAGAAGTCATTGGCTTGCGCGGTGAGGGTCAAGGATCACTTATTGAATTTGGCATCAAATACCGAGAATTACCTCTGACAAAAGAAGGAAATGTAGATTGGGAAGCTCTCTCCCATGCGGTAGGTGAAAAAACGCGCCTGGTGTTGATTCAGCGATCTTGTGGTTATTCTTGGCGTTCTAGCCTCTCTATTGAGGAAATTGAGAAGATTATCTACCTTGTGAAGCAGCAAAATGCTAACACAGTTTGTTTTGTAGATAACTGTTATGGCGAGTTTATCGAAACCCAAGAACCGACCCATCTGGGTGCTGACTTGATAGCCGGGTCATTGATTAAAAATCCGGGGGGTACAGTGGTCACGGCGGGGGGTTACGTCGCTGGAAGGTCAGATTTGGTGGAAGCGGCGGCTTGTCGCCTCACAGCCCCCGGAATTGGCAGTGCGGGGGGTGCAACTTTTGACCAAAACCGTTTGCTGTTCCAAGGTTTGTTTTTAGCACCTCAAATGGTTGGGGAGGCGATGAAGGGAACTTATTTGACTGGTTATGTGTTCGATCAGTTGGGTTATCCGGTGAATCCTCCCGCTTTAGCACCTAGACGGGATGTGATTCAAGCGATTAAATTGGGTTCGGCAGAGAAGTTAATTGCTTTTTGTCAGGTGATTCAGCAATATTCCCCGATCGATTCTTACGTGGAACCTGTACCTTGGGATATGCCCGGTTATGAAAGTCAGGTGGTCATGGCTGGTGGTACGTTTATCGAAGGTAGCACTTTGGAATTTTCCGCAGATGGGCCATTAAGAGAACCTTACATTGTTTATTGCCAGGGTGGGACGCATTGGACTCACGTGGCGATCGCACTTGAGGCGGCGATTGATGCGATCGGACCTGCTTGAAGGAAAGGCAGAAGGCAGAAGGCAGAAGGTAAAGAAGGAATAAAGAAGGAAATATTCGGGTAAAAGGAACAGGGTAAAATTTACCCAGTACCCAGTACCCAGTCCCCAATCCCCAGTCCCCAGTCCCCAATCCCCAGTCCCCAGTCCCCAATCCCCAGTTACTATGTGTCAACTCTTGGGAATGAATTGTAACGTACCGACGGATATATGTTTTTCCTTTGAAGGTTTTTCTGCTAGAGGGGGAAGAACAGATACTCACCAAGATGGTTGGGGAATTGCTTTTTTTGAAGGTTTGGGATGTCGGATTTTTTTAGATTCTAAACCTGCTGTTGCTTCTCCAATTGCTGATGTGGTAAGGTGTTATCCGATTCGTTCTACTCATGTAATTGCTCATATTCGGAAAGCAACTCAAGGGGAAGTTGCTTTAGAAAATTGTCATCCTTTCCGGCGCGAACTTTGGGGTAAGTATTGGGTATTTGCTCATAATGGGAATTTAGAAGATTTTAATCCTGAAAATAATGGGTTTTATCGCGCAGTTGGCGAGACTGATAGTGAGAAAGCTTTTTGTTTGATTTTGAATGAGTTGCGATCGTATTTTCCCAAAGTTAAACCACCTTTGCCAGAACTTTATCCGGTGTTAAAGGAAGTAACGGCAAGTTTAGCCCAAAAGGGAACTTTTAACTATTTACTTTCTGATGGTTCTGACTTTTTTGCTCATTGTTCGACTAATCTTTGGTACATTGTAAGGCAAGCGCCTTTTGCTGCGGCTCATTTAATTGACCAAGATGTGACGGTGGATTTTCAAAAGTTGACTACTCCGAACGATCGAGTAGCAATTATTGCGACTACTCCTTTGACTGATAATGAAGTTTGGACGCAAATTAAACCGGGAGAATTGTTGGTTTTTCAGGATGGAATGGTTCAATTTTTTGATTAATTTAAGACTTACACATCAGGAAGTCAGATTTTTTGGAACCTAGATTTTATATCTAGGTTATCGGTTTTTGCTGGAGTCTTTTTTCTTACCACAGATGTCCACAGATGAACACAGATGTGCTTTTAGCTTTTTGGTGGGAGGCAATATCTTTTTTTAGAACGCAGATGAATGCAGATGAACGCAGATGAACGCAGATGTTATATATAGCTTTTTGTGATTTATCAATGACTAATTACTAGTTACTAATGGCAACCATTCTTGGCGTAATTTTTCGATCGCTTGTTCTTTGAGTTTCGCTTCTACTTCTATCCAAGGTGCTGATTTATAAGAAGTTGGCATTACTGTGATAAAATCGCTGTGTTGTTGGTCGTTGAAAGATTCTTTGCCGTTGGAAATATGAACTAATTGCCATTCTGGTTTAGGCCAAGTTGTCTGGGCTTTGGCTAACATTTCTGCTACACTAAGATGGTCGTAACTATCAAGTTTTTGGTGGATTATATGATGATGTGCATCAAAAACCATTGGGATATTTGCGGTGCGACAAATGTCGAATATTTCTGATGCGCTGTAGGCGTATTCGTCATTTTCTAAGGCGATTCTAGAACGAATTGTTTCTGGTAAATTGGCAATTACATTAATTAGTCTTTCGGCGCGATCGCTTTTTCCCCCATGTATTTCCATGACTGTCCAAGGGGAACGCGGTAAACCTAATAAATCTAAAATTCTGGCATGAGTACTGAGAATTTTAATGCTGTTTTCAATAACTTCTGGTTTGTCGGAACTTAAGACGACAAATTGATCGGGATGAATCACAATTCTCATTCCTAAATTTTGAGCGCGATCGCCAATTTTCCCCAATTCTTCGCTAAATTCTGTTAAGATATCCTCGCCAATGGTGTCATCAGCAAAAGGAAATAACCCAGAAGTAACACGATATAATTTAATGTTGTTAGTTGCACAAAAAGCGATCGCACCATTGAGTCGCTGCAAGTTGTCTGCATATAATTCTCTTAACACCTTTGCTTGTTCTGTGGGTGTTAATGTTAACAATCTTTTGCGAGTAACAGTGCGATAACGCACTTTGTCAGAGGCGGTAATGCAGACTAAACCTAACTTTGGTAAGGTGGTTGTGGGGGTGGTTGTGCGATCGTTTTTTGTGCTCAAATTCATTGTTTCGCGCCTTGGGGTAAAAAAGCAGCTGAATCATAATAGGTACGGAAACGCTGTACCTTTCCATCTACTGTTTCTATAATACTCACACCTTGATATTTTAGCGGTTCACCTGATGTTAAACTACCTTCAGAAGTCCACTCTAACACAGCATAACCATTGCTTTCTACCACATTGGTAAATTTAGAATGTATTTGTTGAAAAACTGACAAATATTTTTGCCAAAATTGTCTAGCACCATCTTTCCCTTGTAGCGGCGATGGAGTTGCTAAATTACTCAATTCAGCATCTTCAGTAAACAGAGAAACCAAAGGTTCAATATTCTTATTTTCCTCTATTTGCTGAAGTGTTTGCATAAATTTCTCAGCAGTTTCACTTGCCATTTTTATTCAACTCCCTTACTTATTTTAGCGGATCGTGTCCCCAATTCATCAGCGAATATCGCCAGCGAGAATCTTCAATATCACTTGATGGTTTTTGCGCGGAATGACGTTTGATGTAACTCACAACTCGCTGCATTTGGGAGATATCATCATCGGTGTAATTCGCTTCTTTTTTCTGCAAAATATCGACAATATATCTACCAGACTCATGTCCAATTGATTCGCTATCTCCGTCTTTTTGTCCGACTGATTTTGACTCATCTGTTTTCAGCCAATTTTCCATTTCTTTCGCCGTCATGTTGACGTTTTGCTGAAATTCATCAATTACGGTTTGCGAGTCCTTACTCATTTTTATTCCTCAATTTTCTTCAGAGATTCGGGTTTATGTGCAGCTTCTTTCCCTGATTTATCGCTTTCTACCAAGTATTCTGGGTTATCTTCAGAAGCAGCAACATGATGACTTTTAATATCTGTTGGTGAAGTCAGTTTTTCTTTCACTTCCCCTTGAGTTTTCCCTTGAGAAGTCTTCCATTCTACCTTGTCGCCTTTTTTAAATTCGTCTGCCAAAATTTTGCTCCTGTTTCGCTACACCTCTATTTGTTACATTGTGTTAACAAAGACGAATTAAACATCAACCGAAATATAGAGATCGCCATTCTGGTAAAATATTCCTGTTGTTAATTGCTACTTTCTCATGTCTCCTGAAACTACCCCAGAACAACAAACCACTACAGGTGCAGATGCGATCGATGAAGCTATTGCTAAAGGAATAGATTTTGATGGTTCTCCCATTCCTGCCGAAAAATTAGATCTTTATAATCAAGTTATGGCGTTGGAAGCGGGGAGACAACGTAGCGGAGTTAGCAATACAATGCGATCGCGAATTGTCAGAATTGGCGCAAAACATATTCCCCAAGATGAACTCAACCAAAAGCTAATTGGTGCAGGTTTCGCGCCTTTGAAAGACAAAGAAATTGCCTTCTTTTATGGTGGTAAATAGCAGCAAAAGGTAAGGTTAACTCAGACAAGTTTCAATAGTTGCAGCTACCGATTTAGCAAGACTAGAAAGTTCATAACCACCTTCCAAACCAAATAAGATTCGTCTGGTTAATTGCAAACAATAATTGGTGAATACACCATAATCTTGAGGTTGTAGATTTATCCATCCCAAAGAATCAGCTTGATTAGCATCATAACCAGCACTGACTATCAATAAATCTGGCTGAAAATTGCTAAGAAATGGCATAACTTCTCGTTCAAATCTCGGTTGATAATCAGCGAAAGTACTTCCTGCTGAAAATCGCAGATTTAAAACATTGTTATGTGTGCCATGTTCGTCTTCTCTACCAGTAAAAGGATAGAAAGGTGATTGATGCAAGGAACAATAAGCTATTTGGGGATGGTTTTCTACAATTGCTTGTGTACCATTACCGTGATGAACATCCCAATCTAAAATAGCTACTCGGTTAATTTTTGGTTGTTCTAAAGCATAGTAAGCGGCAAGTGCAGCATTGGCAAATAAACAAAATCCCATGCCAGTATCCGCTAAAGCATGATGTCCGGGAGGACGAGATAAAACAAAGGTTGGTTCTTCAGTTATTAGCACTTGTTGAACACCATCTAACCAAGCATTTACTGCTAACAAAGCGACATCATAACTATCAGGAGAAACAATGGTATCTGAATAAAAATCGCCGCCACCTTGTTTAGCTAATTGGGCAACTTTTTGAATATATTCTGCTGTGTGAACTTGTTGGAGAAGCGGGATTAAAGATGTTTGATTGACGGGAGTTGGCGATCGCCATTTTAGTCGATCGGCCCAAGAAATACTTTTGAGTAAAGATACAATTGCTCTCAATCTTTCTGCTTTCTCTGGATGTCGTTCTCCCGTGTCGTGGCGCAAAAACTCGTCTGAATAAATGATAGTCACCATAGTTGAAATTTGTTTATACTTAACAGCAAATCGTTGATACTTGATTCTTCAATTTTACAATTAGAAAGTTATGCAGTTAGGAAATTTAACAAACTACCCTTATCCATCACAAAGAAAAGTAATAATGGGAAAGTGGGGTGCAGTGGCGACGAGTCAAAACCTCGCAACTTTAGCAGGAATAGAAATGTTATTAGCTGGGGGAAATGCGGTAGATGCAGCTGTAGCAATGGCGATCGCACTCACCGTAGTTGAACCCACCTCTAATGGCATAGGTTCCGATGCTTTTGCAATAGTTTGGGATGGCAAATTACATGGGTTAAATGCTTCAGGAAAAAGCGCTAAATCTCTACCTTTAGCAGCATTTACAAACCTAACAGAAATTCCCTCAAATGGATGGTTGCCTGTAACAGTTCCCGGCGCGGTTTCTGCTTGGCGAAACTTATGGGAACGTTGGGGAAAATTGCCTTTTGAACAGTTATTTTCTCCGGCAATTCGCTATGCTGAAAATGGTTTTCCGGTGTCTCCGGTAACTGCACAAGCTTGGCAAGGTGCGGAAAGGATATTTTTACCTTTAAATAATCCTGAATTTCAACATTTTAAACAAGTCTTTTTTCCCAAAAATCGCGCACCGAAAGCGGGGGAAATTTGGGTAAGTGAAGCGCATGGAAAGACTTTGAGGGCGATCGCAACTTCTGGCGGCGAAAGCTTTTACAATGGAGAAATTGCCCAAAAAATCGCTAACTTTGCTGAAGATACAGGCGGGTTTTTAACAACAGAAGATTTCGCCAATCACCAAGCAGATTGGGTAGAACCAATTTCTACAAACTATCGAGATTTAACAGTTTGGGAAATTCCCCCCAACGGACAAGGAATCGCCACTTTAATGGCATTAAATATTTTAGAAGGTTTTGATCTTGCCAAATATCCCCGTGAATCTGTGGAGAGTTATCATTTACAAATTGAAGCGATGAAATTGGCATTTGCTGATGTTCATCGTCACGTCGCTGATATCAGATTTATGACAGTTGCAGCAGAACATTTGCTAGATAAAACTTACGCTACTGAACGGCGAAATTTAATTAATGATACTGCGATTTTTCTTGCTGAACCTGGACTTCCTAAAGGTGGAACGGTTTATTTAGCAGCAGCAGATGGGGAATTAATGGTTTCTTTTATTCAATCTAATTTTGAGGGTTTTGGTAGTGGAATATTGATACCTGAAACGGGAATTGCTTTGCATAATCGCGGATTGGGTTTTACTTTAGAAGCTGGACATCCTAACCAAATTGCCCCAGAAAAACGCCCATTTCATACTATTATCCCCGGATTTTTAACAAAAGGCGATCGACCATTAGGCCCCTTTGGAGTTATGGGAGGGCCAATGCAACCCCAAGGGCATTTACAAGTAATATTAAATATGGTGGATTATGGAATGAATCCCCAAGCTGCTTTAGATGCGCCACGTTGGTTTTTTGTAGCTGGAAATAGAGTGTTATTAGAAGAAAATGTTTCGCCAAAAGTAGCTGAATTATTATTAGCAAAAGGTCATGAAGTGCGAGTAACTAAAAATACATCTTTGTTTGGCAAAGGTCAAATTATTTTACGTCAAGAAGATGTGTTTATTGCAGGTTCGGAACCTCGTGCTGATGGAATGGCGATCGCACTTTAATTAGCTACCCAGATCCCCGACTTCTTCAAGAAGTCGGGGATCTAGTCCACTAAAATCAAATCCATTGCCTTTCTAATAATCTCTTCTCGATTCACCATTTCCCCAATTTCTTCAGCTTCATAACGTCCTTCAAAAGCTTCTATTGCTGCATCTCTTAAAGCTGAATCATAAGCATCTTCTAGAGTTTCTAATAACTCTTCTTCAGTTAAATAATTGCCTTTTGCTTTGTGTCGCTTATTAGTGCGTTGAATTTGCTTGACTGAATTAAGTATCGAAGTATCCCAAGATTTAGTAGTACGCTTTTCCGCAGATTGTTTGATTAAATGCAATAATAAGATAATACCAAAGCTAAAAATTTTGTTGAGTTTATCAGATTTACTCATTTCTTCTAATTCTTCTACAATTAGCAGAGCTTCGGATATTTTGCCCTGATGCAACAATTGTTTTAATGTGAGTAATTCTTCCATTGCTTGTGAATCCTAAACATTTTGACTTCCAAACTGTTGCTGACAAAATGCGATCGCTTCCTCCAAATCACTAGTAACTTGAGGATAATCCATAATTGGCGGTTCAATAATTACCAAACTAACTCCTAATTCTGCTGATAATTGCCGTTTAATATCCTCTCCTCCAGGCGCACCGGAAGCTTTAGTTACTACCATTGAAATTTGCCAATGTTGCCAAAGTTCTCTTTCTAAATTAATGGGAATTGGCGGACGCATAGCAAATAATTTATCTTGTGTAAAACCAGCTGCTAAAGCTGCTTCAATAGAAGTAGTAGCAGGTAAAACTCTGGCGAATAAAGTCGATCGCTCATGCCAATCTCTAAACAAAGGCAAAACTTTATAACCAACAGTTAAAAGCACCCTTTGTCCTGTTAAATATTCACCAGCTACTAACCTCTCAAAACTATCCAAATAAATCAACCGTCCCCCCATCTCCCCATCTCCCCATTTCCCCACCTCCCACCTGGGGCGTTCAAAACGCAAATAAGGAATATCTTTTTGAGCGCAAGCGGCGATCGCATTTTGGGAAATTTCCACCGCATAAGGATGAGAAGCATCCAAAACCGCAATGATATTTTGTTGAGTTAAAAATTGCTCGATTTGGTATAAATTGAAACGCCCTACCCAAACTTGCAACAAAGACGAATTTGGATAGAGCGATCGGGCATTTTCGGTAGTTACAGAAATTACCAAAGGCAGCTCAATTTGCAGCAACGCTATTGCTAATTTAGCACTTTCTCCAGTGCCACCAATTAACCAGATCCTAGTTTGAGTTTCTGATTCCTTCTGCAACAGCTGACTCTCTGTTAACCTTTAAGGGCTTTCGTAAAATTGCGGCGAAAAGACTTATTCACCAATAACACAGGCCACAATAAGGCTAAAGAGATGCGAGTCGGCAAACTGCGTTGGAAGTTTGTCCTCTCAAAACCAGTCCAAAACTTCCAAACGCCTCCCACGTAAACCACTGCCAATACTAAAAGAATTAAATTACCCATAAAATCTCCTAACGACCCTACTTATATCTTAATTTCTGCCTCTGAAAGTAGCGTTCTTTACCCAGAATAACAGATTGGATAATTGGCTGACGACCTCGATCTAATTAGAGCCAAATCATGAAATATAATTTAGCTGATTAAATCAGCTTTAACGATCGTTCTGGCAAATTAACTAATTTGCTAAAAAATGTTTAACAAAAACTGTCTGTCCGGCAAGCAGTTACATAATAAAGATTACGATCCTAACTAAACTTAGAATTGCTTTAGCTAAGTTTTGTTAGTTCAAAACTCACAACCAAGCTGAACATCTCAGCTAAAGTTAATAATATTCCTGCGGCAAGATTATAAAAAGCTACCTGCCCAAAATTAGGTCGGGACAAGCTAACTAAACAGAGAGGTGATTTTATTAATTTGTTACAAATGAGCAAAAAGACTCGATCGCAGTTAAACCAAGAGTGAAAAAATTAGTTAAACTTGTCTAATAGTATGATGTAATTACTGACCTAACCGTAAGATTTGAAACAAAATATCAGGGGCAAAGTGAATCAAACTTTGATTGGGAAACCTAACTATCACTAAGCCCGCCCTAATCTAAACAGTAATTAAGAAGATAAAATAGGAGGACTTATGCGGGCAGTGCTGATGGCTGGCGGATCGGGAACAAGATTAAGACCGCTAACCTGCGATCTTCCCAAACCAATGGTTCCTATACTAAATAGACCGATCGCAGAACATATAATCAACTTATTAAAAAGACATCGAATTACCGAAGTAATCGCTACCTTACATTACTTACCAGATGTAATTCGCGATTACTTTCATGACGGCAGTGATTTTGGCGTACAAATGACCTACGCTGTGGAGGAAGACCAGCCTTTAGGAACGGCAGGATGTGTCAAAAATATTGCCGAACTTTTGGATAAAACATTTTTAGTAATTAGCGGTGATTGTATTACCGACTTTGACTTAAGCGCCGCCATTCACTATCATAAAAGGAATCAATCAAAAGCTACTATAATCCTCACTCGCGTGCCGAATCCGATCGAATTTGGAGTAGTAATTACCGACGAAGAAGGACATATCAAACGATTTTTAGAAAAACCCTCTACCAGCGAGATTTTTTCCGATACAGTTAACACAGGTATTTACATTCTAGAACCAGAAGTTTTAGACTTTTTACCAGCTAACCAAGAAAGCGACTTTTCCAAAGATTTATTTCCTTTGTTGTTAGATAAAGGCATACCAATGTATGGCTATATTGCCGAAGGTTACTGGTGCGATGTCGGTCACTTAGATGCTTATCGAGAAGCCCAATATGATGGATTATGCGGCAAAGTTAAATTAGATATAGCTTACGGAGAACGATACGGTTCTGCCACGCTAACACGACCGTCATACATCGGAGAATCAGGAATTTGGATCGGGCAAAATACCTACATTGACCCTACGGCTGAAATTGAAGCACCAGTTTTAATCGGAGACAATAGCCGCATCGGACCGAGAGTACAAATAGAAGCCGGAACTGTCATTGGCGACAAAGTAACCATTGGTGCAGAAGCCAACTTAAAACGCCCAATAATTTGGAATGGGGCGATAGTTGGAGATGAAGCGCAACTGAGTGCTTGCGTACTTGCCAGAGGGACAAGAGTCGATCGACGCGCCCAAGTTCTAGAAGGTGCAGTCGTCGGTTCCCTGTCCACCGTCGGAGAAGAAAGCTTAGTTAATCCAGGTGTTCGGGTTTGGCCCAGCAAACAAATTGAATCCGGCGCTACCTTGAACATTAACTTAATTTGGGGACAAAGAGCCACCCGGAATTTATTTGCTCAAAGAGGCGTTTCAGGATTAGCAAATATTGATATTACGCCAGAATTTGCCGTCAAAATAGGTGCAGCTTACGGTTCCACCTTAAAACCTGGGGCACAAGTAGCCGTTTCCCGCGATCAACGCAGCATTTCCCGCATGGTTTCTCGTTCCTTTATTGCGGGTTTAATGTCAGTGGGAGTTCACGTACAAAACTTAGAAGCAACAGCGATTCCCATTACTCGCACCGTAATTTCTACCTTGCCAGTCGTCGGCGGAGTTCATATTAGAATCCATCCCGAACGGCCCGATCATATTTTGATTGAGTTCTTAGATTTGAAAGGAATTAACATTTCCAAATCCCAAGAAAAGAAAATTGAAGGAGCTTATTTTAAGGAAGATTTACGTCGTGCCCAAATTGATGAAATTGGCAATATGGCTTATCCAAGTCAGGTGATGGATATTTACAGCACTAGTTTTGAAAAACACCTGACAACTCAAGCAATTCGTCATAGCAATTCTAAAGTAGTAATTGACTATGTTTATGCGGTTTCTGGGGCAGTTTTGCCACAATTATTAGCTAAGTTTGGTTGCGATGCAGTAGTATTAAATGCTTCCTTGAATCAAACAGCTGTTTCCGCAGTGGAAAGAGAGGCTTTATTGCATCAACTTGGTCATGTGGTAGAAGCATTAAAAGCCAATTTTGGAGTTCAAGTATCTGGCAACGGGGAACAGTTAATTTTAGTTGATGAAACTGGGGCACCAATTCGCGGGGAAATGCTAACCGCCTTAATGGTAGACATGATTTTGACAGCTAATCCGAGAGGAACGGTAGTAGTTCCGGTTGATACTTCGAGTGCGGTGGAATTAATTGCCCGCAGACATGATGGCAAAGTAATTCGGACTAAAGCTAATCCGAGTGCGTTAATGGAAGCTTGTCAAACTAATGCTCATGTAGTGTTAGGTGGTTCGGCAGAAATGGGATTTATTTTCCCACAGTTGCATCCGGGATTTGATGCGATGTTCTGCATTGCGAAGTTGATTGAAATGTTAACAATTCAAGAGCGATCGCTCGGCGCAATTCGGGAAGAATTGCCAACAGTTTACCATAAAAGCCAAACCGTGCGTTGCCCTTGGACAGTTAAAGGTGCATTAATGCGCTATTTGGTAGAAACCCATCCTGCCGATTCTTTAGAATTAATTGATGGGGTGAAAATTTGCTCTTTAACTGATGATAGCTGGGTGTTACTTTTACCCGATGCTGGCGAACCATTAGTGCATATTTTCGTGAACAGTAACGATCGGGCTTGGGTCGATCGCACCTTAAAAGAATACCGCACTAAAGTGCAGAACTTTGTCGAGCAAGAACAACGAGAACAAGCAATTCAATAGTTAATTTTGTAATTGGTAGTTGGTAAAAAATTGGGCGAATTAACAATTACTAATTACCAATTACAAAATAAAGTTGTAAAATAAGAATAATGCGGACAAAAGTAAACAATCATCACTCAAAAATTATTTATGAACAGCTGCATTTTAATGGCTGAGGTCGTACAAGATCCTCAACTGCGATATACACCTGATAACCTCGCTGTTGCTGAGATGTTGGTACAGTTTCCCGGTTTCAAACCGGAAGATCCTCCAGCTAACTTAAAAGTAATCGGATGGGGAAACTTAGCCACAGAAATTCACGAACGTTGTCACCGAGGTTTACAAGTAGTTATTGAAGGTCGTTTGGGGATGATCACCTTTGAACGTAAACCAGAAGGTTTCAAAGAAAAACGCGCCGAATTAACTGCCCAAAAAGTACATTATTTAAATGCTAGTGAAAGTTTTGCTGCAACGACAACAGCAACACCAGCTGCTAGAAACCAAGCTACAAATAGTAATCAAGATTCTTATCATTCTGGCAATGTAGCAACTACAAGTAACAGATCTGTGGCAACTGCGCCTGCGAGAAATACTACTATTCCCGAAGTAGATGTAGATGATGAACCTCTGCCGACTGTTACTACCACAACTACATCAAAACCTACTACACCAGTAAATCAACCAGATGTGGATGATATTCCTTTTTAAACGGCTTTTTTGGTAGTGGGTAGTGGGTAGTGGGTAATTGGTAATAGGAATTCATTCCCACTACCTACTATCTAATTAATTAAATCGCCTGAATCCATTCCTTAACTTCGTATTCTGTCCAAATACCGTTTTGCCAATAAGGATCGGCTTCAACTAACTGACGAACAGTAGTTTCGTCTGCTGCTTCGTAAATGCCAAAGACTTTGGTTAAATCTTTAGTTGGGCCGATCGTAATTAAAACTCCCGACTCTTTTTGTGCTGCTAAACCATCTAAATGTGCTTGTCGATAAGGTGTTCTTTTTTCCAGAACATCCTCACAATAACTTCCCCACATCACGTATTTTGGCATAATGTAAATTTTCCAGAAATCAAATGTAGTATAGCAATGTTAAACTCAGATATTTTACTTCTGAGGCAGAGCCTCTATTTTTCGTTCCCAGGTTGAACCTGGGAACGAGATTTAGGAGGTTCTAAAAATTACCAACTACCAACTACCAACTACCAACTACCAAAAGAACTAACTTCTGAGAGTGACTTGGAATTTTTCGGTTAAAGCTTCTCGGACTTGTTGATGTACAGATTCGATATCCTCTTCTGTGAGAGTACGATCGCCCGCCCGATAAATCAACCGAAATGCTAAACTGCGTTGTCCTTCGGGTACACTTTCGCCCAGATATCGATCGAACAATTCCACTGATTCTAATAAAGTACCAGCGGCTTTTGCCATTACCCGTTCAATTTCTGCCACAGAAACTTTTGTAGGGGCAAATAAAGCGATATCGCGATCGGATGCTGGATAACTAGAATAGGGTTTTAAAACTGGAACCAAAATTTCATCTTGATTCATCTGTTCTAGTAATACATCCAGGTCTAATTCAAACACATAAACTGCATCGGGAAGACCTCGTTCTTGACGTAATTGAGGATGAAGTTGCCCGAAAGTTCCTAACCGATCGCCTTGTACCCACAAAGAAGCAGTTCGTCCCGGATGCAAGCGAGAATCACGACAATCTGGTTGATATTCTACCGTAATTCCTAACCGTTGAAACACGCTTTCTAGAACACCTTTAGCTTCATACCAAGTCATTGGTTTTTCCTTTCCAGAATTTACCCAACGACCTACCGTAGGATCGCCACCGATAATTCCCGCTAAAGAATCAGCTTCCATTAACCCATCTTCATCACTCCAGAAAATGCGCCCGATTTCAAAACCATTTAAAGCGCCATTTCCTTGTTCTAAATTATATTGGAAACTGTCAATTAATCCCGAAATTAAATCGGTGCGTAAAGCTGAATATTCGCTAAACATTGGGTTACGCAGTTTGATTTGTGCTTCTCCTTCCGGTTTACCCAAAGAGTAATGTACTAACTCGGTTAACCCCGCACCTCGTAAAGCTTCGCGCAATTTACGAGTTAACAATTGGTCGATCGAAAGATAACCAGGTTCCGTTTCTTCGGGTAATTCCACATAGAAATTGTCGTAACCGTAAAGACGGGCAATTTCTTCGATTAAATCGATTTCTCGTTCTAAATCTCGATAGCGGTAAGGTGGTACTGTAACTAACCAAACGTCTTCATCTTCAGTAGGAGTAATTTCGCATCCCAAAGATATGAGAATTGGACGAATATCTTCTGTTTGTAATTCGCCAAGTTCTTCGCCTAAATCGATCGGCCCTAAAATTTGATTGACTCTATCTAGACGAAGTTCGATCGATCTAGTCCAAGCAGATTGATTCGGACGATTATCGGCTATTTCTTGCGTGACTGGAGTTCCGCCAGCTAACTCAGAAATTAAGGCGATCGCCCGCCGACAAGCTAACTCTAATTCCGCCTGATTCACGCCTCTTTCATAACGTCCAGAAGCCTCAGTTCTGATTCCCAAACTGCGTGCCGATCGACGAATTGCTGTCGGATCGAATAATGCCGCTTCTAACATTATACTTTGGGTGCGATCGGAAACTTCCGTTTCTTCACCACCCATCACCCCAGCTAAAGCAACTGGTCGATCGTTAGCAGTAATTAACAAAACTGGAGGTTGTAAATTGCGAGTTTGTCCGTCTAATGTTTGCAAAGATTCGCCAGTTTTAGCCAAACGAACCCCAATAGTTAGAGAATCTTTGCCCGTGACAGAGAGTAAACTTTGGCGATCGAAAGCGTGTAGAGGTTGTCCCCATTCTAAAAGCACATAATTGGTAATATCTACCACATTATTAATTGGTCTAATTCCCGCCCCTTGCAATCTTTGTTGTAACCAAACAGGAGAAGAATTAATTTTGATATTTTCAATTACCGTGCCAATATAAGCAGGACAAGCTTGAGTTTCTTCAATCTTTAAACTTAAAACCTCTTTGTTTCCCCCAGGAATTTTTACTTCAGGAACTTCTGGTAATTTCAAAGTTGCCCCAGTTAAAGCTGCCACTTCTCGCGCAATTCCAATCATACTTAAAGCATCAGCACGATTAGCCGTTGCTGTCAAGTCGAGAATCACATCATCTAAACCTAAAAGTGGGCGAACATCGCTGCCTAATTCGATATTTTCTGGGTCAAAACTGTGAATTCCCGATGACTCCTTTTCTAGACCCAATTCTGCCAAAGAGCAAATCATCCCTTCCGATCGCACTCCACGCAGTTTAGTCGATCGTAATTTCAAATCAACCTTCGGTAAATATGTGCCAATAGTCGCCACTGGCACAAAGAGATCTGCCTTGACATTAGCCGCACCACAGACAATATTTAAAGGAGTGCCTGAGCCAATATCCACCTCGCAAACTCTCAGCTTATCGGCGTTAGGGTGGGGTTGACAACTCAGCACCTTACCCACTACCACACCATCAGCCCAAGTGCGACGGTCTTCAATGTCTTCTACTTCAAACCCAGCCATAGTCAGCTTGTGGGCTAATTCTTCCGGGGTGATGGTGAAATTTACCAGTTCCCGCAACCAGTTCAGAGAGATCCGCATCGCTAAAATGCCTTTACTGTTGTCAGACTCTCTATTTTACCTAAAGTATCAACAATCCCGGTTTTTTTACTACTGCCAGAAAGGGAACAGGAACAGTTTTGTGTTGTCGGGGAAATTTATCATTGTCCCTACAACTAGTTAATTCATTTCCCCTAGTCCCCTTGTCCCAAGATTCACCTACCCTGCGGTTTCAACCAAAGGTTTAAATCATGAACAGTGGGGACAATTCATCAATTGTCCCTACTTCCTGCCCAGACAAAAATTTAGGTAAGATTACGTAATTAAATCGCGAATTACCAAAAGTCATACTCATTGTTAGCACGATCGCGGATTTACTCACTCTTTGCCAACATGATACTATTTAAGTATGTGACAAGCTCAGATTGAACGCTCTGCTTAAGAATCGTTCATGTTAGTTAAGATGAAAGTATCATTTTTAGCTTTATTCATCGATTCATTAACTAAATTTATTTGTTAGTTTCCCACTGACAACGGGTAATCTAACTATAGGTAGGTTAAATTTTTTGTAATTTAAATGGGGGTGAATGTAGAACAATTCAACAAGAGTGCAAAAATTTAGAGGTTGCTTAATCAACTCTTTAATTGATCTATTGGTTACATACTACTGTAATTGTTGGTTTTAGCCCGGATAATAAAAATAGGGCGCTCAAAGAATACCGAAATGATCCTCTTTGCGAGTGACGCTCAATGAGCTATTGCTTAAATCCAGCCTGTCCTAATCCAGAAAACCTAGACCACGAAGAAATCTGCCAAGCTTGTGGTTCACAACTCATGCTGCAAAATAAATATCGTGTGGTCAAACCACTGGGTCAGGGTGGCTTCGGAGCTACATTTTTAGCTAAAGACCAATTACTGCCGGGAGAACCCTGTTGCGTAATTAAGCAACTACGTCCAACGGCTACCGCACCTCACGTTTTTAAAATGGCCCAAGAGTTATTTGTCCGAGAGGCGGAAACATTGGGTAAGATTGGCAATCACCCCCAAATTCCACTGTTACTAGCCTACTTTGAAGACCATCAGCAATTTTACTTGGTGCAGGAATATGTATCTGGGGATACTTTACAAAGAGAAGTGAAACAAAATGGCCCCTTCAGCGAAGAAGGTGTCAAACAATTCTTGAGCGAGATCCTGCCAGTACTACAGTATATTCACGGTCAAAAGGTAATTCACCGAGATATTAAACCGGCAAACATAATTCGGCGCAACCAAGACCGTAAGCTAGTTTTAATTGACTTCGGGGCAGTGAAAAACCAAGTCAACCAAGCAGCGACGAATAGTTCAGACCAAACAGCTTTAACAGCTTATGCTATTGGTACGCCTGGGTTCGCCCCCCCAGAACAAATGGCGATGCGCCCAGTTTATGCCAGTGATATTTATGCTTTAGGTGTCACTTGTATTTATTTACTAAGTGGCAAATCTCCCAAAGATTTAGATTATAATCCCTCAACTGGGGAAATGCTCTGGGAAAAGCACGTCCGCATGGTCAACAATTTGAGCGACCATTTTGCTAATGTGCTACGGAAAATGTTAGAAGTATCGGTGCGCGATCGCTTCCAATGCGCCAACGATGTCCTGAGAGCCTTAGACCTAGAACCATACCTTGATAGTTTAGCCCAAGGCATGATCGCTGGCCCCCCATCAGGACCTTCTCCTTCCTCAGCTAGTAAGTTTGGCCCTAACTCCTTAAATTCTGGAGCAGGTGCTTTTAAAGGATCGGTATCTTCCAATTCTGTATCGAGAGCAGCAATGGCAATTCGTGCCAGACGCACTAGGCTAGAAGGAACAGATGTCCATTCAGGAATTAGTGGCTATCGAGGTAACACCAACAGAAATGGTAGCAATGTACCTAGCAGTGATAATTTTACTGGAAGTAAAGGTAAAAATATTAAGCGCAAATTAGACGCGCAAGAAGTCCAAACTTCTTACAGTAAAGGCAGAAGAGATTTTGCTCAACAAAATCTCAGTTTACTTAATTTACAAAAAGTTGATTTATCAGAAGCTATTTTCCATCAAGCTAGGTTAAATCGTACCAATCTTCAAGGCGCAAATTTATTTCGTGCCAATTTTGGCAGAGCCAGTTTAAATCAAGCCATTCTGCGAGATGCTAACTTAAGTAAGGCTTATCTCAGTTATGCTGATTTAGAAGGAGCAGATTTGCGTGGAGCAGATTTGCGTGATGCCCATTTGATGAATGCCAATTTGCGAGGGGCAAATCTTTGTGGTGCTAACCTCACAGGTGCCAGAATTACAGAAGAACAGTTAGCTATGGCGAAAACTAACTGGATGACAGTCCGTCCCACTGGGAAACGTGGTGGGATTTGGTAGAAGTTTGGGGACAAGGTGACAAGGTGACTGGGAAAAAAAGTTCTAATGACTAATGACTAATGACTAATGACTAAGACAGCACTAATTACAGGAGTTACAGGTCAAGACGGTTATTACTTAAGCCGATTCCTTTTGCAAAAGGGTTATCGAGTGGTAGGCTTGATATTACCTCAACGGCAAAGTAGTCTGGCTAAGTTGGGTTCTTTAGTGAATAAACTAGAGATTTATGCCGTTGATCTGAGTGATAGTAGAGTGCTTTCTGGCTTACTCGAACAAGTACAACCTCAAGAAATTTATCATTTAGCTGCTCCTAGTTTTGTTCCAGATTCTTGGAATGACCCTCTCGCCACTTTGGATGTAATTGCTGGAACGACAACTAGATTGTTAATGGCGATTCGTCAAGCAGGTTTGGCAACTCGATTTTATCAAGCTAGCAGTTCGGAAATGTTTGGTCAAGTGGAACGATCGCCACAAGATGAAAATACCCCCTTTCGACCGCTGAATCCTTACGCCACCGCCAAATTACACGCCCATTGGACAATGGTGCATTATCGGCAGCGTTACGGTTTGTTTGCTTGTAGTGGCATTTTATACAATCATGAATCTCCCCGCCGACCCACACAGTTTGTGAGTCGAAAAGTTTGTTTGGCAGCAGCAGCAATTAAACTGGGAATTAGCGATCGTCTGGAAATTGGCAACTTAGAAGCTAAGCGCGATTGGGGTTATGCAGGTGATTACGTAGAAAGTATGTGGCAGATGTTGCAACAAGAAAAGCCAGAAGATTACGTAATTGGCACCGGAAAATTGCATAGTGTTAAAGAATTAGTAGCTACCGCTTTTGAATGTGTGGGGTTAGATTGGACGCGCTACGTAGTGGTGAATCCCAATTTAGTTCGATCGGACGAACATTTTCTATTAGCAGCTAACTCTAAAAAAGCCAAGCAAAAACTCCAATGGCAACCTCAATTGAGCTTTGACAACCTGTTAGAAAAAATGGTACTCAAAGATTTAGAGCGATTGCAGAATGGAACAATTGTTACTAGCGTTAAGTCTTAGTTCAGGGAAACAGGAGAGACATCAGTTGGCTCTCCCGTAATCGTGGTGATAAGTAAACCTAATTAATTAGCCAAGTGCTTACTCCACAAGGTTTCCCAGTCCCTAGTCCCCAGTCCCCAGTCCCTAAAACCAGAGTTTTCCACCACAAGTACGGGAGAGCCCATCAGTTTAGAAAAGCCGGATCTAAGAGTTAGTTTTAGTTTTAACTTGGGAATTATATAAATAATAAATTAAGGATAAGAATGAAAATGAACAGAGAAAAGCGGTACTTATTTGTTTTCTTAGAAATCCTTGGTGTTGAAGGAGGGATTCAATCCTACGTTAAAGATATTTGGCGGGCTTATGGGGAATTATCCGAACCATCTACTGCTGATATATTTTTACTTCGTGACGCACCAGTAAAGCATAATCCCTTTGCTACCGAGAAGTTGAAATTTCATTATTTTAAGACTAGAAATCCGATGTTAGGACGAGTTTGGATGATTGCTAATTTCGCAATTTATTTGTGGCAATATCGTCCCGATCATGTTTTCTGCGGTCACATTAATTTAGCACCTTTAATTCAAACACTTTGCCAAATTAGCGGAATTCGTTATACTGTTTTGACTTATGGTAAAGAAGTTTGGGAACCGTTATCACCCAGATATCAAAAAGCTTTGCAACAAGCGTCGGGAATTTGGACAATTAGCCGTTATAGTCGCGATCGAGCTTGTCAAACTAATCAAATTAATCCCAAGTTGGTGGAATTTCTCCCTTGTTGTGTAGATGGCGAAACCTTTACTCCGGGAGAGAAGAATCAGGCTTTAGTGGAAAAGTATAATTTGGCAGGTGCTAGGGTGTTGATGACTGTGGCGCGACTGTGGTCCGGGGACATTTATAAAGGTGTAGATGTGACGATTCGGGCGTTACCTGCGATCGCGCAAGCCTTCCCCAACGTAAAATACTTAATTATCGGTCGAGGTGACGACCAACCCAGACTAGCCCAGTTAGCCAAAGATTTGGGTGTCGGTGACAGAGTAGTTTTTGCAGGTTTCATCCCAACAGAACAACTAGTCGAACATTATCGTCTGGCTGATGCCTATATCATGCCTTCACAAGAAGGATTTGGCATCGTGTACTTAGAAGCAATGGCTTGTGGTGTTCCCGTATTGTCTGGTGACGCTGACGGTTCAGCAGACCCTTTACAGGATGGACGCTTGGGTTGGCGAGTCCCACACCGTAACTCAGAAGCGGTAGCAACAGCTTGTCAAGAAATTCTCCAAGGCAAAGACCAACGTTGCGACGGAAAATGGTTACGAGAAGAGTCTTTAGCCCAATTCGGTAGAACTGCTTTTCGCCAAAAACTACAAGAATTGTTAAATGCTACAGATCGTGCTGTGGTTATACCAAAGTAGGAATCTGGGGAGAAGGAGAAATAACCTTTGTCTCCTTCTCCCCAGATTCCTAAAATCGAATAGAAAAAATAATGCTACATCTTTCCCCCCACCTCCCCACCTCCCCATCCCCCCATCTCCCTCAGTCCCTAACTCAGGGCGACGCGATTAAAGATAGCTCTATTCGATTATTTTCTGGCTGTTGCAACTCAGCTTTAATACCAGGGCCAAAAAAAGTCTCGATTTTTCCCTGTTGTTCTTCCCACACCTGTAACGGTAGTAACGGCGAATCAAACTCCAGCACCAAAGTATAAGCACCTTTGACTTCCGTTTCCCGGATTCCGGTAATTTGTGGTCTTTTTTCTTCCGTAGGGCTTAAACCTACTTGAGCCAAAGCTCTATCTAAATGAGCATCTTGTCCATATTTGTAACTAGTCAAGTCCTTACGTAGCTTGGTTTGAGTTTTTGTCGCTTGCTGATTTCGCAGTTCCAGAATGTTTGCCGGAGTAGGTTGAGAGAAGGGTATAGGTTTTAGTTCAGAACCCTTAAGTGCCAATCCTCCCAGTAACAGTGGAAACCCGTAAAAGAATCCTACTAGATTTAAGGTGGGATTATTGGCAAAATAAGCGATGAAACCCACAGTAGTTAAAATACTTCCCAGGCTCATTCCTAGAGTTGCCAACGAAGTTTGACGTAACATAGTGTTAGGTAGTTAAATTGGTAATTTTTATTATTCTCTAATTTCGTAACTCAGTTTGGCTCTCCCGTACTTGTGGTGGAAAACCCTGGTTTTAGGGACTGGGGACTGGGGACTGGGGACTGGGGACGTTCGGCTGAGCGCTCACGTCGAAGCCTAGTGACTGGGAAACCTTGTGGAGTAAGCACTTTGCTAATTAATTAGGTTTACTTATCACCATGAGTACGGGAGAGCCGTAATTCTTACCGAATAGCTACCTTTGGAAGAGTTGATTTTTGGACAGACAGCCAAAAAGATTCTCTGTTGGTATTTTGATGCAGTATTTTTGATATTTTAATTACTGAAATCTCCTATGAACCCTAATGGAAACAGTCCCGAAACTCAAGAACGTACCATTCTCGAACAAATTAACTCGCTCAAGCGGGAAGATGAAACTCTTTATAATATATTGGCGGTAGATGTCTGGGCGCTGGCTAAAACTATGGATGAATTTCACCCTGGTTTTTGGGCTGCTTTCATGAAAAATCGGGAAAAAGCTTTGAAGCGCTTCATTGCCGAAAGTGTGAAAAATAAGCCCAAGGATGATGAAAGACCACCTTTCCTAAGATAGACTTGGATTTAAGAGTTTGATTAGCACTTTTGAATAGCACTAATTATTAAGATGATCGACCCCCAGACCCTGAAAGAGCGCATTTCTGTGATTGAAAGTAAACGCGAAACCTTGTTGCGGCTTTTGGAGCAACCAGATTTAGGCACCCTTAGAATAGATGTTAATCAAGCGTTAGAAGAAATAGACGACCTGATCGAGGAATTTAACCGGACTTTTCCTGAGTCGGAAACTATTTAACTGTTTACTTCCATCTTGACAGCGGAGCTAGTAGAGGAATCAGCTTTTTGTGCTAGTTCGTTTACTAGCTGGATTAATTCTTGGGTAGCTGTTTCTTTGCTACAAAAGGCATCGAAAGTAGATTTTTGTTGGAGTGCGATCGCTTGTGTCTCCTCCATTGCTGAATAGGCTATAATTTGAGCCTGCGGGTCAATGCTTTTGATATAGCTCGAAGCACTCCACCCATCCATAATAGGCATATGGAGATCCAGGATAATCACATCAGGGTGATGGGATTCCACCATTTTAATAGCCTCTTGTCCATTGCTAGCCAAGCCAACAAGTTGGATGTTTTTTTGGCTAGAGAGTGCTAGTTTGAGGCTGAGACGAGTTAGTTCATGATCGTCAACCACTAGAACACGGACACTCGACGGATCGTAATATGACAACATTTCCTCTCAAAAGTTTCTCAACAGTTGGTGTATTATTCCACTAGTTTACGCTGATTAACAGTTTATTCCCTCTACCATTTGATTGAATCCAGCATAGATGATTGTTGTTGTTTTTTAAAGAAATTGTAAACCACAAAAACGCTTAGGTTTTACCTGTCTTGAAGGCAGAAAACTAGAGTTAATGAGGGATAGACGAGCGAAAAACAGATTTGCAAAATTATGATTATTTTATATTTTGCCCGGAAATCAGATTTTTGCGAATCCGTAAATCTAAGGAAATTAATAGGGAAAAACCCGGAGTTACTGACCTGGTTATCCCGTATTATCACTTAGACGCTTGGTTTAACTCCCGGAATTGCTAGCCATCTCCATTAGTGTTTTTTGAGCGCTTTGCTCTTGGAGATTGTCCGAGGGACGGCGTTGAGTATAACTGCCGTCTGGTTGTAATTCCCAAGCTTGGCGATTGTCGGATAGCATAATACCTAAAATTTCCTGCAAATCTTTAGCAAGATTTAAGTCTTCTACGGGAGTAACAGCTTCTACCCGTCGAGTGAGGTTTCGATTCATCCAATCAGCGCTACCAATGTAAACTTCTTCCTGACCGCCATTTTGGAAGTAAAAAATGCGGGAATGTTCTAGAAATCTACCGATAATACTAATTACACGGATATTTTCGCTGACATTTGGGAATCCCGGACGCAGACAACAAATTCCTCGGATAATCAAATCAATTTCCACGCCTGCACGGGAAGCTTCGTAGAGTTTAGCAATAATTTGCGGGTCTACTAGTGAGTTCATTTTGGCGACGATGCGACCGGAACGATCGTTTTGGCAATGTTCGATTTCCCTGTGGATTAAGGCGATCATGCGATCGCGCAAATTCACAGGCGCAACCAACAATTTCCGGTAAGACCTTTGACGCGAATAACCAGTTAAATAATTAAACAAATCTGTCAAATCCGCACCTAAATCTTCTCGACAACTTAACAAACCCAAATCCGTATATAAACCCGCCGTTTTTGGATTGTAATTACCCGTTCCAATATGCACATAACGGCGAATATGATTATCTTCCCGACGCACTACCAAAACTACTTTTGTATGAGTTTTTAATCCTACCAAACCGTAGACAACATGAACGCCAGCTTGCTCTAACTTCTTAGCCCAAAGAATGTTATTTTCTTCATCAAACCGAGCTTTAATTTCCACCAATACAGCTACTTGTTTCCCATTTTCTGCCGCTGCAATTAAAGCCTGAACAATTGGTGAATCTCCCGAAGTCCGATACAGGGTCATTTTAATCGCTAAAACCTTCGGATCGTGTGCTGCTTGGGTAATAAAACGCTGTACTGTCGCGGCAAATGAATGATAAGGATGATGAACTAATAAATCTCGTTGCGAAATCAAATCGAAAATGTTTTCTCCATCTTGACCAATTTCCGCGAGGCGACGAAAACGTGCTGGGATGACAGGTGTCCAAGTAGGGTCTTTTAACTCAGGAAGGGGTAATTGCATAAAAGACATTAAATCCCGCAGTCCTAACAAACCATTCACATCGTAAACATCATTTTCACTTAGGTCTAATTCCCGCACCAAAGTATTTCGTACCCAATCTGAAGCAGTTGCATCAATTTCCAAACGTACAGTCGATCCGCCAATGCGACGTTTGCGAAGTTCTTGTTCGATCGCTAATAACAAATCATCCGCTTCATCTTCTTGTAAAGCTATATCCGAATTCCGAGTAATACGGAAAGCATAACATTCCTGCACATTCATTCCCGGAAACAAAGCAACCAAATTATGAGCAATTACCTGCTCCAAAGGTACACCAACCCAAACTAAAGATTGTCCCTCTGTTTGTACCCGTAACGCTTCCGGCATCACCACAAATCGCGGTAACATTTGGGGTACTTTCACCCTAGCAAAAAGCTCCTCTTTAGTATCAGGGTCTTGAATCACCACAGCCAAATTTAAACTGAGATTGGAAATATGGGGAAACGGATGTCCAGGATCGACAGCTAAAGGTGTAAGTACCGGAAAAATCTGCTCGTCAAAGTAGTTTTGTAAATAAATTCTTTGCTCCTGATTTAAGTCTACATAGTCCAGTATAATCACCCCATGTTTTGCTAACAAAGGGCGTAATACTTGCTCAAAATGTTGGTGGAGAAGTTCTACTAAAGGACGCAATTTTTGGCTAATAGCTATTAATTGATCTTTAGTAGACATTCCATCAGGACTTAACCGAGTTACTTGCGCTTCTAACTGTTCCCGCAAAGTAGCTACTCGCACCATGAAAAATTCATCCAAATTCGAGCTAAAAATCGCCAAAAACTTCAATCTTTCAATTAAAGGCGTTCTTTCATCAATCCCTTCATGCAAAACACGGTAATTAAATTCCAACCAACTCAGTTCCCGATTGAAATAGTATTCTGGCTCTTTGAGATTAATTTCTGTGGTTGTATTTTTAGTTTTGGTCATAAACAAAATTCAAAAAAATTAGTAAGTAATCACCTTAAGTACCAAAAACTTCATCTTCCCTGCCAATCCACCATTCTCCCAAGTTCATCAAATCTTGATGAATGTCTGCTAATTGCTCAGCATAAGCTTCTGGGGAAAGGTCTGCACGGCTTTCTTGTAGTTTTTTCAGTCGTAGTTGTACTAACAGCCAGGATTTGGAAATGCTGTCTGTTGCTTCTAAATATTGTGCTAGTTCTTGGCTATTCATTATTGAGACATTAATAAACTTAAACAAGTTTTGTAACTGTACCAAAAGTTTAAACTAATTAAAAGACAGCCACGTTTGAGTCGTGACTGTCCTAATTTGTATTCTATGGGAAATTTGATTAAGGAAAAGCTTTAAGCTTTAGAGAAGTTCTCTGCGGCAAAGTCCCAGTTAACCAAGCTTTCTAAGTAAGTGGTAATGAAGTCGGGACGCTTGTTTTGGTAATCCAAATAGTAAGCGTGTTCCCAAACGTCCAAAGTTAACAGAGGAGTTTGTCCGTGAACTACTGGGTTTTCTGCGTTGGGGGTTTTGGTAACTTTCAGAGTGCCGTTGTCAACTACCAACCAAGCCCAACCGCTACCAAATTGAGTAGTAGCAGCGGTCTTGAATTCTTCTTTGAATTTGTCGAAGCTGCCGAAGTCAGCATTGATTTTGTCGGCTAATGCGCCAGTGGGAGTACCACCACCACCTGGTTTCAAGGATTGCCAGAAGAAGTTGTGGTTCCACACTTGACCAGCGTTGTTGAAGATGGGAGTTTTACCTTCTTTGAAGGAGGTAACGACGATTTCTTCTAAAGATTTGTCGGCGAGTTCGGTGCCTTCAATTAATTTGTTCAGGTTGGTAACGTAAGCAGCATGGTGCTTGTCGTGATGGAATTCAAGGGTTGACTTCGACATCTTCGGGTCTAGGGCAGAGTAGTCGAATGGTAAAGGTGCCAATTCAATTGCCATTGTGTTCAATCCTCTTTTAGCTTTTCGTTTCTGAGCTAATGTACAAGCTGCTCTCCAACTTATGGGTTCTCGCTCAGTTTAAACCCAAACTTATGATAGAACTTTATATCAAAAGTCGGTAGGGGGGAAGAGGGGACGAGGGGACGTTGATTACTTAAAACTTCTGCCTTTTTGATTAAATCGGATAGACTATGTGGACAGTAGGCACGATTCCTGATTCCTCTTTTTGCAATTGATTTTATAGATATGTCTCTTGAATCACGTCCCGAAAATAGTTCTTCTAATTCTGCTTCTGCACCTGTTCGAGTGTTGATTGTGGAAGACGATCCAATGATGTTGTTGGGGTTGGAGCAGTCTTTGGCGAATCATCCGCAGGTTAATTTGGTGGGACAAGCTGAGGATGGTTATTTGGGGGTACAAGCGGCGATCGCACTCAAGCCTGATGTGGTGGTGATGGATATTGGATTGCCTCGACTTGATGGGATTGCGGCGACGCAACAAATTAAGGCGGCTTTGCCGGGGGTGCGTGTGGTGATGTTGACTTCGCATACGGCGGAGACGGAGGTGATTGCGGCGCTTTCGAGTGGTGCGGATGCTTATTGTATTAAGGGTGCGAGTGTGGAACAGTTGTTAACGGCGATCGCAGCTGCTACTGAGGGTGCTACTTACCTCGATCCGCAAATTGCCCGCAAGGTGATCGAGCATCTAAAACCACCGTCGCCAACGGGAAATTTAGCTAATTTGTCTCAAAGAGAGCTAGAAGTTCTGAAATTGATGGTGGAGGGTTATAGTAATCCCGAAATTGCTGAAGCTCTTTATTTAAGTCCGAATACAGTGAAAACTCATGTTCGTGGCATAATGAACAAGCTGTCTGTAGACGATCGCGTTCAAGCAGCTGTTGTGGCTCTGCGTACAGGACTAGTCTGAGATGTGGAAGCTTTTGACTGTTTTATTGACTTGTTTGTGTTTTAGTCTATTCCCAAAGATGGTATTGGGGGCGTGGGAGACGCGAGGACAAGGGGATAAGGAGACAACGGGACAAGTGGATAAGGGGATAAGGGGACAAGGGAATAAGGAGACAAGGGGACAAGGAGACAAGGAAAATTTATTTCTCCCCTGCTCCCCTGCTCCCCTGCTCCCCTGCTCCCCTGCCCCTCTGCCCCTCTGCCCTTCTGCCTTCTGCCTTTCTCAGGTGCCGCCACAGAATGTGGAACCTCGCCCGAATACCGATCGCTTTCTCCAACCTGCACCAATAATTCCCCCGACTACACCAGATCCGCAAGCGCCTATTTTAGAAACTCCCACACCTACGCCTACTCAACCTGCACCACCAATTAGGATTCAAGTGCAGAAAGTTGAGGTCACGGGTAATACAATTTTGAGTAATGAAATTAGTGCAATTACTAAACCTTTGGAAGGTAAAGAAGTCACAATTCAAGAATTAGGCAAAGTTGCTGATTCTATTACTCAACTTTATGTGGAACGTGGTTATATTACTTCGAGAGCAGTGCTACCAGACCAAAAAATTACTGATGGTGTGGTGCGAATTTTAGTGATTGAAGGCAAGTTAGAAAAAATTGAGATTGAGGGAAATCGCAGGTTAAATAGTTCTTATATTCGCAGTCGAGTGCGCTTGGGAGTTGAACAACCATTAAACAGCGCTAAGTTAGAAGATCAATTAAGATTATTGCGGTTTAATCCTTTATTTAAAAATGTTGAAGCTAGTTTACGTCCGGGAAATCAACAGGGACAAAGTATTTTAGTAGTCAGGGTAACTGAAGCGAGTCCGTTTACTGGTTCTAGTTTAGTAATTGATAATAATTCGCCGCCTAGTATTGGTTCGGAAAGATTTGGAGGCAATTTTTTTGCTCGAAATGTTAGCGGAATTGGCGATACTTTTTTTGCTTCTTATTTTCGATCGACCACAGGCGGCTCTAATGTTTTAGATTTTTCCTATACTGTGCCGATTAATGCAATGGATGGCACTTTACAATTGCGGGCTGCACCGAATTATTATAGGGTAACTGAGGAAGAGTTTCGGGATTTAGATATTAGAGGTAATTCCGAACTCTATGAGTTTAGTTATCGGCAACCGTTAATTCGATCGCCTCGTGAAGAATTAGCTTTATCAATCGGTTTTACTTACCGTCGCGGTCAAACTTTCTTGGATGATGAACCTTTTCCTTTCGGTTTTGGCCCTGATGAAGAAGGCAGAACTCGCACTAGCGTAATTGGTTTTGGTCAGGATTATGTAAGGCGAGATGTACAAGGTGCAACAGCTTTGCGATCGCTTTTTAGTTTCGGTATTGACGCTTTTGATGCTACGACTAATCCTGAACCAATTCCTGATGGACGCTTCTTTAGTTGGCTCGGTCAAGTGCAAAGAGTGCAAAGAATTAGTAACAATAATGTATTAATTATCCAGGGAGATTTGCAACTAACACCAAATAGTTTATTGCCATCTCAACAATTTGTAATTGGTGGCGGTCAATCAATTCGCGGATATCGGCAAAATCTGCGTTCTGGTGATAATGGTTTTCGCGTTTCTATAGAAGATAGAATTATTTTGAGTCGGGATAAAGGTGGAAGAGAAATTTTTCAATTAGCACCTTTTGTAGATTTAGGTACTGTTTGGAATCACCCAGATAATCCTAATGCAATTCCCAGTCGAAGATTTTTAGCTGGGGCGGGTTTAGGTGTATTATGGGAACCAATTCCGGGATTGAATTTACGAATTGATTACGGTATACCTTTGAGCTATGTTCGCGATCGAGGAGACAACATTCAAGATCGAGGTCTTTACTTCCAACTATTTTATCGATTTTAGTCTTTTTGGTAGTGGGTAATGGGTAATCGGTAGTGGGTAATTGCTGGTTTTTAGCGATCGATGACCAATGACCAATGACAAATTATCACCAATTAATCATATAATCTGGAACATTATCTGTAACTTTCAGCCAATATGGATTTAAAATCTCTAATTCGTGATATTCCTGACTTTCCCAAACCAGGAATTTTATTTCGAGACATCACCACCTTACTCCGAAACCCCGACGGATTACGTCATACAATTGACACTTTGACCCAGCAATGCAAAGACACCTTCGGTAAAATTGATTATGTAGTGGGAATGGAGTCTCGCGGTTTTATTTTCGGCACACCTTTAGCTTATCAATTGGGTGCTGGTTTTATTCCCGTCCGCAAACCAGGGAAACTTCCCGCAGCAGTTTGTTGTGTGGAATATGAATTAGAGTATGGTGTAGACCGCTTAGAAATGCACCAAGATGCTCTAGGTTTAGGAAGTCGAGTCTTAATTGTCGATGACTTGATTGCTACAGGGGGAACCGCAGCTGCAACAGCACAATTGGTACAGCAAACGGGTTCAGAATTGGTTGGTTTTGCTTTTATCATCGAACTAAAGGGTTTAGGCGGAAAAGAAAAGCTTCCCGAACTACCAATTGTGACGCTGATTGAATATTGAATCTAGTCACTGTTTTGAGGTGAAAAATGAGTTCTGCTAGGAGTTCTTCGGTTGTTAGAAGCTTTCAATTTGTGGGAGATAAACTATTAAAGTTAGTTCCCTCAGAAGAAACAGCTTTGTATATACTGAAGCGATTATTGCAGGCGGTACTAACACTTTTATTGGCATCAGCTTTAAGTTTTGCCATTATTCAATTAGCACCGGGAAGTTACTTAGATACTTTGCGTCAAAATCCCAAAATTTCCCCAGAAAGAATTGAAGAACTAAAAATGCAATTTGGGTTGGATAAACCTGCAATTGTTCAGTATTTTTTGTGGTTATGGGGGATAATTTCTCGCGGAGATTTTGGCTTGAGTTTCGCTTATCAACGTCCAGTATCCGAATTGTTGTGGGAAAGAGTACCTGCTACGCTATTTTTAGCGATCGCATCCCTAATAATAACCTGGGGAATAGCCATTCCTTTGGGTATCATTGGCGCAGTTCACCAAAATCGTTTGTTAGATAAAGTCTTGCGCGTAATTAGCTACGCCGGACAAGCAGTTCCAACTCTAGTTATGGGTTTATTACTGCTAACTTTTGTGCAGAATATCTCCCCTTTATTTCCCGTAGGAAACATGACCAGCATCAATTATGCTGAACTCACTCCCTTGGGTAAATTTTTAGATATTACTTGGCATTCAGTCTTTCCTGTACTAGCTTTAAGTATTACTGGTTTTGCCGGATTACAGCGCATTACTCGTGGCGAATTACTAGAAGTTTTGCGCCAAGATTATATCCAAACAGCCCGCGCCAAAGGTTTACCAGAAAACCGCGTAATTTACGTTCATGCTTTGCGAAATGCCATTAACCCACTAATTACTTTATTGGGCTTTGAATTCGCTGGATTATTAAGTGGTTCTTTCATCGTAGAAAACTTTTTTAATTGGCCTGGTTTAGGAAGGTTAATTTTACAAGCAGTTACAGCTAAAGACCTTTATCTAGTAATGGCAAGTTTGATGTTAGGTGCAGTCATGCTAATTATCGGGAATCTTTTAGCTGATTTAATGTTAAAAAGTGCCGATCCAAGAATCAAATTGGAAAACCTTAATTAGTTTATTTTAGTAGTAGGTAGTTAGCTTGAAAAATCGATAAGTTATAAGTGTTAAATAGAAAATTGAAAGTTTAATTTGAAACTCACAACTTAAAACTCAGAACTTTTCCAACTACCTACCACCAATTACCAAATTTTACTATGTTCTCTCAAGTCTATTACGTAATTCGTTCTACTGCTGATGGTCGTTATTTAACTGCCCACCCAGAAAGTAATTCGGAAACAGCAAATCCCACAGGCTATTTGTTGATGTTTTCTCAAGATTTTGAGGCGTTAAGTTATTTAAATACTCATGGTGCAGATGTGGCAAATCGCTTTGCTATAGAATCTGTTCCGGGAGGTCAACTCAAAAACCTGCTAAAACGTTGGGGTTTTGCGGGTGTAGGGGTAGTGCGCGACCCGCTTTTGCCAACTATTGAGTTTTTTGTCCAGAATTGAGGCGATTACTGCCTATTCCTTCCGGTTGAGTTTGATGGAAATTTTCATTGGCACAGATATATCTAGCTACAGATGTTAGGACGAGAAAAATATGAGCAAATAGTAGGAGGTTGGTGAAAAGAGCTTTCTTTAGCTATTATCAACAACCACTAGTTAGTTTTTAGTTTAATAGAGAGGAGAAGCCTACTATGCGCTTTATCAATTTTAATCTTTCTAATTTGCTACGCCGAGTTCGTTTTTTTGCAGTTGTTTGTGTCTGTGCATTGCTAGTAATTTCTTATGCCTTACCTGCTTACAGCGCTACTTCTAAACCTACCGAAGGCGAAGCTAATTTGTTAGAAATTGAAGGCAAATCTCAAGATGCTATTTCTAGTAAAGACCCTTCAGATTTCGGTTTGCACAAGCAAGTTAAGGAAACCAATCCTGGGTTGAACGAAATCCAAGGAACTGCTGATGCTGATAAGATGAAACGTCCAGAAAATACTTCAGATAACACGAAGTCTGTTGAACAAATTATTGGTAAAACTTTGGAAAAGGTGACTGGTGAAAAGTAATACCAAAGTTTAATTAATATTTGGTTACTAAAAGAGGGTAGGCTGAGTGTCTACTCTTATTTTTTTGAATGTTTGTTAGAAGTGTCGAGTTTTAGTTCTCCCAAATTGGTTGTAAATTCAATACAAATCCGGGTAACACATCCTCACCCGACAAACTCAAAACACCTTCTAATCTTTCCATTTCTCGATTCGCACGAAAAACTTCTACCGTCCGATTTTTCGGATTAATCAACCAACCTAAAAGTAATCCATTTTCTAAATATTCCTGCATCTTCTGACGCACTTGTGCTAAATCATCTGTTTCTGAAACTAATTCCACCACAAAATCAGGACATATTGGTAAAAACTTCTTTCTTTGTTCTGCACTTAAAGTTGACCATTTCTCAATTCTAATCCATGATACATCAGGAGAACGAGTCGCGCCATTTGGTAAGCGAAAACCTGTGGAAGAATCAAATGCTTTTCCTAATCGAGTTTGGCGATTCCACAACCAAAGTTGTCCGTCAATCTCGAAATTGCGATCGCCAGTTTCTCCCCCCGTCGGCGGCATAATAATTAACTCTCCTTTAGCTGTTAATTCTAATCGCAAATCCCGATTAGCATCTGCTAATTCTGCAAACTTCTCGTCCGTCAATTTCACAATATTAGATATGTTAAGGCTGACAGTACTCATATTAATTAATCTTTATTTGCTAGAGAATTCTATTCATTCCAAACTGGTTGTAAGTTCAAGACAAATCCGGGTAACACATCCTCACCCGACAAACTTAAAACATTTTCTAATCTTTCTACTTCTCGATTCGCACGAAAAACTTCTACCGTCCGATTTTTTGGATTAATTAGCCAACCTAAAAGTAATCCATTTTCTAAATATTCCTGCATCTTCTGACGCACTTGTGCTAAATCATCTGTTTCTGAAACTAATTCCACCACAAAATCAGGACATATTGGTAAAAACTTCTTTCTTTGTTCTGCACTTAAAGCTGACCATTTCTCAATTCTAATCCATGATACATCAGGAGAACGAGTCGCACCATTTGGTAAGCGAAAACCTGTGGAAGAATCAAATGCTTTTCCTAATCGAGTTTGGCGATTCCAAATACCCAAATCAATGTAAATTTCAAAATTGCGATTTCCCGTTTCTCCCCCCGTCGGCGGCATAATAATTAACTCTCCTTTAGCTGTTAATTCTAATCGCAAATTGTCATTCGCCGCCGCTAATTTGGCAAACTTTTCGTCAGTGAGTTTTAGAATCTGAGATAAATTTAATGTGACACTGTTCATTTTACTTTACTGTGTCGGTTTGTTAATGTAGCAGAATCAAGGTTACTATATTGTAAACCTTTTCTAGCTATAACCAAAAGATGTATCTGTCGGTTCAATATAAAATCCAAAATCCAAAATCTAAAATCCCATGACTCTTGGAACTTCTATTGTCAAACCTGTTAGCCAAATTCAGCTATCTCCCGGTAGTGTAGTCACTATTCCGAATGTGAATTGGCAGGAGTTTGAAGCGATTTTACAGGAAATGGGAGAAAAGCGTTCTTCTCGTATTGCTTACAGCAAAGGTTGGTTAGAAATAATGGTTCCTCTACCTGAACATGAGAAACCCAAAGAATTAATCTCGGATATGGTAAAAATTTTGCTCAAAAAGTCAGGTAGAAAATATGAACCTTTTGGTTCCACAACTTTTAAGAAAGAAAATGTCGCTGGAGTCGAACCAGATGCTTGTTTTTATATCCAGAATTACCAAAGAATGATTAATCGCCGCCGACTCCAACCAAACGATCCTCCACCTGATTTAGCGATCGAATCAAATGTAACTTCTAAAACTACTCTTGATGCTTATGAAGCGATCGCAGTTCCCGAATTATGGGTTTATGCTAATAGCAAATTAATAATTTATTTATTGACAAATGGACAGTATATTGCTTCTGAAACAAGCCCTAATTTTCCCTCTATTCCCCTAACTCAAATAATTCCTCAGATTGTAGAACTTTCTTGGCAAGTAGGCACAGTAGAAGCATTAGCAGAATTTGAAAAAATCATTGCTGAAATTAGCTTTTGATCCCCCTAAATCCCCCTTAATAAGGGGGACTTTGAATCAATCCGGTTCCCCCCTTGTTAAGAGGGGTTAGGGGGGATCTAAATATCCAAATCGGTGAGGTTCAATTTCGGTCCATAAGTTTCAATGAATTCGCGTCTGGGTGCAACTCGATCGCCCATTAGAATAGTAAAAATGCGATCGGCTTCTGCTGCATCTTCAATTTCCACCTGTTTTAATGTCCGAGTTTCTGGATTCATGGTAGTATTCCAAAGTTGTGTAGGCATCATTTCACCTAAACCTTTGAAACGCTGAATTGTGTATTTAGCGTTAGCGGGAAATGCCCGAATTAATTCTTGCAATTCGCGATCGCTATAACAGTAATCATGATTCTTACCACGCTCAACTTTATACAATGGAGGACAGGCAATATAGATATACCCTTGCTCAATTAATGCCCGTTGATAGCGGTAGAAAAATGTTAGCAATAGCGTGCGAATGTGCGCCCCATCTACGTCAGCATCTGTCATTATAATTATACTATGATAACGCAATTGGGAAGCATCGAATTCTTCACCTTTGACCCCCAAACCTAAAGCAGTAATTAACGCTTGAATTTCGGTATTTTTGTAGATTTTGGCATCGTCGGTTTTTTCAATGTTGAGGATTTTTCCGCGCAAAGGTAAGATTGCTTGAAAACGTCTATCTCTTCCCTGCTTTGCACTTCCGCCCGCAGAGTCGCCTTCCACAATATAAATCTCTGATTCGGCGGGATCTCTGGAGCTACAATCTGCTAATTTACCGGGTAAAGGGGAGGATTCTAAAACTGATTTGCGGCGGACTAAATCACGGGCACGTCTAGCAGCTTCGGCGGCTTTAAAGGCTTGAATTGCTTTTTCTAAAATTGCGTCAGCTACGGGGGGACGAAATTCTAAATATTCAGTTAATGCTTCGCCGACTAAACCTTCAACAATTCCCCGGACTTCTGGGTTGCCTAATTTGGTTTTGGTTTGTCCTTCAAATTCGGGGTCTGGTACTTTTACGGAAATTACTGCGGTTAAACCTTCGCGGATGTTTTCTCCGGCGAGGTTGGCATCAGCTTCTTTTAGTTTATTGCGTTTTCTGGCGATCGCATTTAACGTCCGCGTCAACACCGCTTTCAAACCTTCCAAATGTGTCCCACCGTCAATGGTGCGGATATTATTCGCAAAGCCTAAAAGATTATCTGAGTAAGCATCAGTACACCATTGTAATGCTACTTCTAATTGCACATCATTCCGCTCTCCTTGCACAAAAATAATCTCTTCATGCAGGGCTTGTTTTTCGCGGTTCATGTAAGCAATATATTCGCGAATTCCACCTTTGTATTCGTAGCTTTCTACTTTGGGAACACCGCTTTTCAGTAATTCTAAACGGTTGTCAGTAAAGGTAATTTTTACCCCAGCATTTAGGTAAGCTAATTCGCGCAAACGACCAGATAAAGTTGTATAATCAAACTCTGTGCCACTGGTGAAAATTTGCTCGTCGGGACTGAATGTTACTGAAGTTCCAGTGCGATTTTCTTTAATTGGTTCAACCTGCAATTCGGTCACTGGAACACCACGTTCAAAGCGTTGTTTATGTACTTTCTTTTCTCGCCATACTGTAACTTCTAAATACTCGGACAAAGCATTAACTACCGAAACACCAACGCCGTGTAGTCCCCCGGAAACTTTGTAACCGCCTCCACCAAACTTGCCTCCAGCGTGGAGAACTGTTAAAACCGTTTCAAGCGCTGATTTGCCCGTGCGAGGATGGATATCTGTAGGGATACCCCGCCCGTCGTCTGTCACTGTCACTGAACCGTCGGCGTTCAGATCAATTTCAATATGAGTGCAATAGCCAGCCAGCGCCTCATCGATCGAGTTGTCTACTACCTCGTAAACTAAATGATGGAGTCCCCTTGGTCCGGTTGAACCAATGTACATCCCTGGTCTTTTGCGTACTGGTTCCAGTCCTTCGAGAACTTGAATCTGTTCGGCGCTGTAACTGCTTGTCATAGTCGGGATTTCTCCAATAATGGCTTTGAGCCTTGTATTGACATAAAAAGGAAAAAACACTCCAAAATTCTAGCACAAAAGGCTTAGTGGCGACCGTAGACCAATATAATAAAAAATTTATTTAGGGGATTGATTCCTTCCAGGGAACTGGGTGTTAAGGGGAGATGAGGAAACTAAATCGAAAATTTCAAATCAAATGACGGATTACCAACCAGCTTTAATTACTATTTGTGGCGCAACGGCGACGGGGAAATCGGGGTTAGCTTTGGCTTTGGCGCAACGGCTGAATTCAGCAATTATTAGTGCAGACTCTCGTCAAGTGTACCGCGAATTTGATGTTGGTACGGCTAAACCTTCTTTGTTTGAGCAAAAGTTAGTCCGACATTATTTAATAGATATTTGCGATCCAAGGGAGACATTAACAGTTGCGAATTATCAAGAACAAGCTGAATCATTAATTAGTCAACAGCAGGAATCAGGAAGTGTGCCATTATTAGTTGGTGGTACGGGTTTATATATTCGTTCTGTGGTGCAGGGTTTGAAAATTCCGCGAGTTGCGCCGCAGTTGGATTTGCGATCGCAATTAGAAAACTTGGGACAAATTCAACTTTACGCTTTTTTGCAACAAGTCGATCGTGCTGCTGCCGAAAAAATTCACGCTAACGATTTAGTGAGAACTTTAAGAGCATTAGAAGTATTTTACGTCACTGGCAAACCAATTTCCGAACAACAAGGAGAAAATCCACCAAATTATCCAATTTTGCAGATAGGTTTAGAGTGTAATTCGGAAGATTTGCAAAAACGGATTGCGCGACGTACTGAGAAAATGATCGCTGATGGATTGGTAACAGAAATCGAAAATCTTTGCCAAAAATATGGGGCAAATTTACCTTTATTGAACACTTTGGGATATGCGGAAATTAAACAATATTTAGCTGGAGAAATTAGCTTGGAACAAGCGAAAGAATTAACGGTTTTGCATACGCGACAATTCGCTAAACGTCAACGCACTTGGTTTCGATCTTATGCTGAAATTGAATGGTTTAATGCTGACGATTCTGATTTATTAGAAAAGGTTTGGCAGCGAATACAGGAGTTTGTTAAAGTTAAATAAATATGAAGATCCCCCTAAATCCCCCTTACCAAGGGGGACTTTGAGTTAAGTTAAATAACTTTGAGATTAAGCGTTATAGATCACCCTAAATACCCCTTATTAAGGGGAACTTTGAGTTTTTGTTCCCCCTTGTTAAGGGGGACTTTGAGTTTTTGTCCCCCCCTTATTAAGGGAGACTTTGAGTTTTTATTCTCCCCTTATTAAGGGAGACTTTGAGTTTTTGTTCCCCCCTTAATAAGGGGGGTTAGGGGGGATCTAACTGACAATGTTTTAAATAATTGTATCGGGATCAATCCCTAAATTTCGCAGTTGTTCTGCTAGTAGTTGGGCAGGTCGTTCCGCTTGGGTGGCGCGTTGTTCAGCTTGCCAATTACGTATAATAATTGGTAAAATTACCAGATAGCTAAAGTAAAGAATAAATATCATGGATAACATTTATCAAGAAGCTTTAAACTTACATCAGCAACAGCAATTTACCGCAGCTGAGTCCAAGTATAGAGAATATTTAGAATTGAATAGCGACCATGCTGAAGCTTGGTTAAACTTCGGGATACTTTACTATCAAACCCAAAATTACCCGCAAGCACACGAAGCTATTTATAAATCATTAGAAATTGATGGAGTAAATGCCCAAGCATATTATGTGCTTGGTTGTTGTTTGGAACTAACAGATAATTTACCGGAAGCAATATCAGCTTACGAAGATGCGATCGCCCTCGACCCCACCTTAACTGATGCTTACAATAACTTAGGAAATCTCTTATCACAAACAGACAAAATTCCCGAAGCTGAAGCAATTTTCCGGCAAGCAATAGTTACTAATTTTCAGCATTTTGGCAGTTATATTAATTTAGGAAATTTGTTAATCCAACAAAATCAAATTGACTCAGCTATTGAGGTATATCAAGCTGCATTAAAGTTTAATCCCAACAATACTGATATTTTATATAATTTAAAAATTGCTATTAATTTGCAAAATAATCCGGCTTATATTCGAGAAAGTGCTAACAAGTTTTACCAAGAAGAAAAGTATGAAGAAGCGATCGCTAAATATCAAGAATTTTTAGCCACTCGCACTAGAGATGCAACAGTTTATCTGGCTATTAGTGAATGTTATAAAAGTCTCGATCGCACCACAGAAGTTATTCATACACTAGAAGAAGGAATTCGGCTTTATCCTACAGCAGATCGGTTACACTATGCCCTAATTATATACTTGCAAACAAAAGGAAAAACTCAAGAAGCAATTGCTTGTGCAGAAGCCGCAACTCGTCTTTTACCTCATAACTATATTTTCAAAATTCTTAGTAAATTAATGTTGCCTTTAGTCTATGATACAGAAGATGAAATCAAGTATTATCGGCAAAGATATACTCAAGGACTAGAAAGCTTAATTCAAGAAACAACCTTAGAAACTACAGAAGATAAACAGAATGCTTTGAGAGGTTTAACTTGTGTTACTACCTTTTATTTGGGACATCAAGGATTAGATGTTTTAGAGTTGCAGCATCAATGGGGAAATTTAATTTATCAAATTGTAGCAGCGAATTATCCCCAATGGGTGCAACCTTTAGCAATGCCGCCATTGAAAGAAAATAATAAAATTCGCGTCGGTTATGTTTCCCATTATTTACATTCTTATAGTGGAACTTTGTGGTTAACTGGTTGGTTGCGAAACGTTAATAAAGAGCAGTTTGAAGTTTACTGTTACTACACAGGAAACGATCCTGATTATATAACTAAACAATTTTATGATTTCAGCGATAAATTTTATCATATTCCTGGTAATTTCACCGCAGTTTGTCAACAAATATTAGCTGATGAATTACATATTTTAGTATTTCCTGAAATTGGCATGGACTCGCAAACTGTTACTATGGCTGGGTTGCGTTTAGCACCACTGCAATGTACGGCTTGGGGACATCCGGTAACGTCAGGAATACCAACAATTGATTACTTTATATCTAGTCAATTGATGGAACCAGAAAATCCTCAAAAACATTATTCAGAAACGTTAATTTTGTTGCCAAATATCGGAGTTGCTTATCCAAAACCGAAAGATATTCCAGCAATAACAAAAACCCGATCGGATTTTGGATTATCAGATAATGATGTATTGTACTTATGTTGCCAAGCACCTTTTAAGTATTTGCCACAGCATGATTATATTTTTGCAGAAATTGCTCGTTGTATTCCACAAGCTAAGTTCATTTTCCTGCGAGGTGAATTACTGAAAAAACGCTTGGAACGTGCTTTTGCTCAAGTAAATTTAAATTATGAAGATTATTGTCTATTTCTTAATATTCCAACTCGACCAGATTATTTAATGATAAATTTACTTTCGGATGTTTTTTTAGACACGATCGGTTGGTCGGGGGGAAATACTTCTTTAGAAGCGATCGCTTGTCATTTACCCATCGTAACCCAGCCAGGTGAATTTATGCGCGGTCGTCATGCAGATAGCTTTTTAAAAATGATTGGGATTACAGAGACGATCGCTAAAACTGAAGCAGAATACATCGAAATTGCTGTAAAATTAGGTTTAAATAATGAGTGGCGACAGGAGGTAGTTGAAAAAATTAAAACGAATCATAATCTCCTTTTTGATGACCAAAATTGTGTTCAAGCATTAGAGCAGTTTTATGCTCAAGTTGTACAACAGAATACTTTTTGATTAAGCGATTATTAGCTATATTGAAAGCTAATAATCTTTAGCAGTAAAAACTACAAATTCCCCATGAGAAAACTAATTAGAGGATTACAAGAATTTCAATCTAACTACTTTACTAGCCATCGAGAATTATTCGAGAAGCTCTCAGAAGAACAGCATCCGAGAGCCTTATTTATTACCTGTTCGGACTCCCGCATCGATCCAAATTTGCTGACCCAAACCGAGCCAGGTGAACTTTTTATTATTAGGAATGCAGGTAACATTATCCCCCCTTACGGTGCCGCTAATGGTGGAGAAGGAGCAGCGATCGAATATGCTGTAGTAGCCTTAGAAGTTAAACAAATTATTGTCTGCGGTCACTCTAATTGTGGAGCCATGAAAGGATTATTGCAAATAGGTAAATTAGCTGAAGAAATGCCATTAGTTTATAATTGGTTGAAACACGCCGAAGCTACTCGCAGGTTGATTAAAGAAAATTATCAGAATTATGAAGGAAAAGAACTTCTGGATGCTACAATTGAAGAGAATATTTTCACTCAAATAGAAAATTTACGCACCTACCCAGCGATCCATTCCAAACTTCACAAAGGCGAATTGAGCATTTACGGTTGGATTTATAAAATTGAAACTGGTGGAGTTTTTGTTTACAGCATGGAAAGATGTAATATTCAAGCGAGACACGAAGATTTAGGATTTTCTATTCCCGAAAACATTGTCCAAGAAAAAGATATTAATACTTCGGAGGTAAATATGATTTAGCGTAAATTACTCATAGGAAATTAGAAATTTGAGCGACTGTACGCAGAGGCAAATTCTTTAGTTAATCAATTTTTACCTGAAGCGTAAAAGAACCGTAGTCAAGCACGAAATTTTCCTGAAAGTGTTTTTGTAAACGAACATGAGTTCAATGGCAGCAAAAAAATTCCCCAATAGTTGTGCTGAATATGGTGTCGCCATGTGTCAAAATCAGGGTAAGAATGCAGTATCAGTGCTGCTAAATAGCAAAGACCCAATGCTTGGAAAAACGCTACGTGGACGCTACCAAATTATTCGCCAGTTAGGAAGCGGGGGGTTTTCAACAACATTTGTAGCCCAAGATCTCGATCTCCCTGGACAACCTCTGTGTGTTGTTAAACAGCTAAAGTCAAACGACTCAGATCCGGCAATTTTACGAACCGTTAGGCGTTTGTTCGACACAGAAGCACAGGTGCTTTACCGATTGGGAAAACACGAGCAAATTCCTCAACTGTATGCACATTTTGAAGAAAATCAAGAATTTTATTTAGTGCAAGAGTATATTGAAGGAGAAGATTTTGGTCAAGAATTAATTACTGGTAAAAAGTTGAGTGAATCTCAATTAATTGCTTTTTTGCAGGATGTTTTACAAACTTTAGCTTTCGTACACGAACAAGATGTAATTCATCGCGATATTAAGCCTTCAAATTTAATTAGACGGCAGAAAGATGGCAAAATAGTTTTAATTGACTTCGGAGCAGTTAAGGAAATTAGAAGTTTGGTATTACATTCTGGAGAACAAATAACAGGCACTATATTAATTGGTTCTTCTGGGTATATGCCAAGCGAACAATTAAAAGGGAAACCAAGGTTTAATAGTGATATTTATGCTATAGGAGTAACGGCGATTCAATTATTAACTAAAATATCACCGGAAGAATTTGAAGAAGATGTAGAAACGGGAGAGATGATTTGGCGCGAACACGCATCAATTAGTAATGAATTAGCAGTAATTTTAGAAAAAATGGTACGATCGCATTTTAGAGATCGTTATCAATCAGCTAAAGAAATACTTTGCGATTTAGAGAAATTAAAAAATTATACTAACTATAATACAAAAATATTAAAATCAGCAGAAAGTCAACATAGTTATTTTAAAAATTATTCTTATTTATTGATTATTTTGTTGACAGCAGGCATAAGTTTTGGTATTGCTAAATTCTGGAATATGTACAATGAAAATTCAGTAGTCCTGCCACCAACAACAACTGTTACACCTCCCGTTGTATCGCCAAACAACCAAGCTGTAAAACTCCTAGAACAGGGAAAAACTTTAATAGAATTACAGCGCTATGAAGAAGCAATTACTAGTTTAGACCAAGCATTACAAATTGATAGCAAATCTGCCGAAGCTTGGTTAAGGCGAGGTCAAGCGTTGAGTAAATTGCAGAAATATGAAGAAGCCCAAAAATCATACGAAGAAGCTTTGAAAATTAGATCGGAGTATTCTCAAGCTTGGTATGAAAGAGGCTTGGCATTAGAAAAATTAAATCGCCACGAACTTGCCCAGGAATCTTTAATTAAAGCTATTGAAATTCAACCTAATAATGCTGAATCTCTGTATAATCTAGGAGAGATGCAAATTCAAGAAAAAAATTATAAAGAAGCTTATATTTCTTTAAATAAAGCTACAGAAATAAAACCAGATTATCGCCAAGCTTGGTATAAATTAGGTGTGGTTTTAAATCAAATAAATCAGCCTAAAAAAGCATTGACAGCCTTAAATAAAGCATTAGAAATCGAAATAAATTACGCAGATGCTTGGATAGAACATGGAGCAACACTAGGTAAATTAAACCAGAAAGAAGAAGCACTGATTTCTTTAGATAAAGCTTTAAAAATTAATTCAGGCTCGGCGGAAGCTTGGCAACAAAGAGGCGATATTTTAGGAAAATTGAAAAGGTATGATGAAGCGATCGCATCTTTAGATAAAGCCATCCAAATTAAATCAGATAATGCCGAAGCTTGGTATGAGCGAGGAGTAATTTTGTCTCAGATAAATAATGAAAACGAAGCGATCGTATCATTAGATAAAGCCACACAAATTAAACCAGATTATGCTGAAGCTTGGTATCATCGCGGATTGATTTTAGAGAAAAAGCAGAAACTAGAGGAAGCGATCGAATCTTACAATAAAACCATCCAAATTTGGCCTGCTAATCAAGAAGCAATTGCCAAACGCAAGCGCCTACAAAAAAAATTAGGACGTTAAATCATCTGTAATACTTTCCTTTTAGCCATAAATTTTGCACAATAATTCTAAGACAGTTAACACCAAATCCATCCACCGCTACTTTTATCCCCATGATTACCCAAGAAAAATCCCCAATAAATTGGCAACCAATTATTAAACAATTTGCCGCCATTGTTGGCGAAAAAAACGTAGTACAGCGTCGAGAAGAACTACTAACTTATGAATGTGATGGACTCACCAGCTATCGCCAAAGACCAGCTGTAGTAGTCCTACCACGCACCACCGAACAAGTAGCAGCATTAGTAAAAATTTGCGATCGAAATCAAATTACTTGGGTAGCCAGAGGAGCAGGAACCGGACTTTCTGGCGGTGCATTACCAATAGAAAATAGCGTCCTAATTGTTACCGCCTTAATGAATAAAATCTTAGAAATAGATTTAGAAAATCAGCGAGTTGTAGTGCAACCAGGAGTAATTAATAACTGGGTAACTCAAGCAGTTAGCGGCGCAGGATTTTATTACGCACCAGACCCTTCCAGCCAAATTATTTGCTCAATAGGTGGCAATGTAGCCGAAAATTCTGGAGGCGTTCATTCCTTAAAATATGGAGTCACAACTAACCATGTTTTAGGATTAAAATTAGTCCTTCCCGACGGCTCAATTGTTGATACTGGAAGTTTAGTTCCCGAAATGCCTGGTTATGATTTAACAGGATTATTTGTTGGTTCAGAAGGCACTCTGGGTATTGCCACAGAAATTACTTTAAAAATACTCAAAACAGCCGAATCAATTTGTGTACTTTTGGCAGACTTTACCAACATAGAAGCCTGTGGTGCAGCTGTGTCTGATATTATCAGTGCCGGAATTATTCCTGCTGGCATGGAAATCATGGATAACTTGAGCATTAATGCTGTAGAAGATGTAGTCGCTACTGGATGTTATCCTCGCGATGCAGTGGCTATCTTGTTAGTAGAAATAGATGGATTAGAAGTAGAAGTTGCTACTAATAAAAAACGCATTGCCGAAATTTGTCAAAAGAATGGCGCACGTAATATTACTACAGCGAATGACCCCGAAACAAGATTAAAATTCTGGAAAGGACGTAAAGCAGCATTCGCCGCAGCAGGTCATATAAGTCCTGATTATTACGTGCAAGATGGCGTAATTCCACGCACTCAACTGCCTTACATTTTGCGAGAGATTGAAGCCTTGAGTGACAAGTATGGCTATCGAATTGCTAATGTATTTCACGCAGGAGATGGGAATTTACACCCATTAGTTCTTTATGATAAATCAGTGCCGGGAGCATTAGAAAAAGTTGAAGAATTGGGAGGAGATATTCTCAAGCTTTGTGTAAAAGTTGGCGGTAGTCTTTCCGGCGAACATGGCATTGGTGCAGATAAAAAATGCTATATGCCAGCAATGTTTACAGAAATAGATTTAGAAACTATGCAATGGATAAGGCAAGTTTTTAATCCCAAAGATTTAGCAAATCCTGGGAAAATTTTCCCCACGCCTCGCACTTGCGGAGAAGCAGCACGCGCTCAAACCGAGAAAAAATTTGAGCAAGTCGAGGTATTTTGAGAAAGCGAGGCTGAGCCTCTAGAACTGCGTTACCAGGCTGAGCCTGGTAACGAGAGCGCGAGAGCTTGGAACGAGAGCCGTCCCTTTGTGCCTCGTTCTCCCTCGTTCCCCTCGTTCCCCTCGTTCCCAGGTTCTACCTGGGAATGCTTTTTTAGAGGCTCTGCCTCACCCGCTAAAAATCAATGATTTCTACTTCTAATAACCCTGGTTGACCTATGTAATTGCGGTAGCTAGAATAGCGCCAATGAGCAGGATCATCCACATAACCACGACGAACCGGATTACTGTGAATATAATTCAATTTTTGTGTGAACATTTCTTCATTCAAAATAGCTTGGGGATGAAATCCCTCTTGCCAGACTTGATATTGTTGATCCGTTTTGTGTTTGAGCTTATAAAATTGGAGTTGGGCAAGAATATGTTTGGACTGGTTTAGTGTAAGTAAATCAACGATCGATCTTGCCGTAAAGGATTTAAAATTTCCGATTTTCTTTGATAAACTTGCCGCCGACGCAATCAAATGGAGATGGTTTTCCATCAATACATAACTGTACAATATTAGGCGTTGTTGACGTTGCAGAAAAGTTAATGAATTCAGCACAATTTCTGCTAGTTCTACTTTACTGAATAGGGGTATCCAATTGACTACTGTACAGGTTAAAAAGTGCGGTTGATTCCCTATTACCCGATAACGGCTGCGTCCCATTTTATTACGCTTGATTAGATTGAGGCAGAGCCTCTTAAACAGCATTACCAGGCTGAGCCTGGTAATGAGGAAATAATAGCTATGGGGAAAATATTAGAAAACAGTAGATCCACTCATGCTATATACTTATTACCTGGCTTTTGAGAGTGGGAAAGTCAAGTTTTTGAAGAATAATTATGCTTTCTACTGAATTACGTTTTTAGACATTTACGAAGTAGGTGGCGCTGAGATTGAGGTCGATCGCACCTTGTACGATCGCAATCAGTTCCAAACTAGTTTCATTGAGAAAAATGGCTGTACCCACTGCTAAATCCATAGGTGAGGCTCCCAAAGTATATCTCGACGTGGAACCGGACAGTTGGATTGTGTCTTCCAAGATATTAAAGTCAGCAATTAGAGCATAATCGCTGATGCTATTCGTGTTCGGATCGTTGTCGCTGTAAAAGACTTCCTGTGTAACTCCGAGCACAAAGCGATCGCGTCCATTGCCACCAGTTAAGCGATCGATCTCCCCAAAACCTCTGTCTACTACTGCATCTGCTCCTGTGAGCAAGTCGTTGCCATCATCGCCAAATAAGCGATCGCCACCAGTACCACCGAAGATAAAATCATTACCACGTCCGCCATTAATGAGATCGGTGTTGCTATCGCCAAACAGGGAATCATTGCCATCGCCACCACTAATTTTGTCATTTCCCGCGCCGCCACTAATGTTGTCGTCAGCAGCGCCACCTGCGAGATTATCGTTGTTGAGAGTGCCCGACAAGTTGAGAGCCACGACAACTTTATTGTTTCTAGTGTTGACATTGTTAACCCCAACAAATCCCGCATTGACTACCGTGTTTAGGTTTAACAGAAAGCCGTTGGACTGGGTAAAGCTGTTGCCTTCGAGCAATTCTGTAAACAGAGTATTAGCATAGCCATGATTGCCGATAAAACTCCTCTGTCCGGGTTGAAACAAGTCGTTCCGGTTTGGGTAGACATCCAGAGTAGCCAAAGGATCGTCATAGCCCAAGATAAAACTGGTATGGAAACTAACAACACGAGCCGCATCAGTTGGATCTAGGCGATCGCTTGCACCCCTGCCCTCAAATGCAGGCCCAGCAGCATCTAATCCCACAATTTGCGAGATAGAGCACCCGGTAGATTGAAGATAGGTAGCACCACTAAATCCAGCGATCTGCGCCCCCAGGCTGTGTCCGATTAGACTTGTGTAGTCAGGATCTACGCTGATATTTCTCAAGTAAGCAGCTACTTGATTGCCAACATCCTTCGTTCTGTTAGCAGAGGGGAAATAGAAGGGATTACGCGCTCCATCTTCCCAGTCCACCAGAATTATATTAGCGTTGGACTCCCGCTGGCGAAGGGTTTGGGCATGATTAGTCATCCAATCAGTTGGCTGGTAATTGTTAGCAGCATTGCCACCCGTGTTGTTCCAGCCATGTACGATGATATAAGTCTGCGAGTTGCGATCGATTTGCCCGGAAAGGTCGATCGAACCATTACCCCAAATATTAAAATTGACCTGAACCATATTAATAATTCCTATATGGTGTTTTTTATTTGTTTACTTGAAGATATTCTTGCCAAAACATAGTAGATGTCAGATATTTAGCAGCATTTTGCCATTCTTTTACGTGCATATTATTTATCCTGGCTTTTTAGGTTTATTAAAAGGTTAATGAATTGACTGGTTTAACTATTTCGCTTATCTGTATAAAAGAGTTTTTGGCTTAAGGTTATCAAAGTTTCCATTGATGCCATCTCGATACGCTTCGGTTAAAAAACGAAGGCGTTTTAACTTGCGATCGTCAAACAAAAGTATAGCTATTATGGAACGGGAATAATTCTTAAGCAGTCTCAGGTAAAATTTGGCTGTTGAGTAATTGGACTTTCTTAGCCAGACTCCATTTCTAGTTCCATAATATGATAACCAAAGCTTTTCGTAAGCAGGTCTGTAAAAAGTTTTTCCGAAAAAGTTTTTGGTAATGGCTGATTTAGCCGTAGCTTCTTTATGAAGAATAATACTGTCTGTCACCAGTAAAATTCTCCCGGCTAACATTAATCTAAAACTATATTCTATATCATCGAAATGGATGAAAAACTCTTTTTTGGGAAAGCCTATTTGCTCGATCGCATTTCTTTTAACTAACAGTCCAACAAAAGAAGTAAAGCTTAGTTCTATTGTTTGATAATCTTGAATATCACTATATTTTACTTCTCTAAAAATTTCCGCTTCAAAATCAGAATCATAAAGAGAATTAACAAATCCTAAATGGGTAGAGGCAATCTTTTCTTTGGGATCGATCTTTAAATTTGATAAGGCACTTACATTTGGTTCAGATAAATGTTCGCATAACTTTTCTAAAGCATTTAGTTTAGGTTCAGCATCATCATCCATTAGCCATAACCAATCGTAACCTGCTTCGTAACCATATTTTACGCCTTCATAAAACCCCCCAGCACCACCAGTGTTTTCTGGCAATAAAATGTAATCAATGCAAGATTTTTCTAAGTAACCTTTTTCTTGTAGTAAATTAAAAGTTTTATCTGTAGAACCATTATCAATAATAATAATCTTGTCTAATAATCTGGTTCCAGAAATTAGTGCATCCAGACATTCAACCAACAGATGTTTGCGGTTATACGTTACAACCACAGCAGCAATTGTTTCAGCCATTTTCAAGACCTTGAAATTAATTTAAAGAATACTGCTTCGCTCTGGCTGTTTCCTCTGTCTGAAGACGGATTAATCCCATTAAGTATGAACATATCTTGGATTTTCTTTCTCCCTTTAATTTGAATAGTAAATTTCTTACTAATAGCTTTTCTGGCAAATTGCCAAGATTATAAAACTGTAACTCTGACGTAAAATTAACTTAATTTGATTAGAAATTCCCCATTTAGTAAGTCCCAATTTCCCAACCATAAATTTTAACTATTACCGAAGCGTAAAAACGGTAGTATTAAACAGTACAATTGACTTGATTTATCCGCTACAACCTGATTCATGCGGCGAGACTCAATCTTTTACAAACTCTTCCAGCAATCACCTACTCTGTTATTCGACTTACTGGCAACTCCCCCAGCTAATGCCAGCAGGTATCGCTTTGACTCGGTAGCAGTTAAAGAACCAAAATTTGAGATTGATGGTGTATTTCTGCCACCGGAAACTGATAGTACAGGAATCGTCTACTTCTGCGAAGTTCAGTTTCAGAAAGACGAACGATTATACGAACGTTTATTCGGGGAAGCATTTCTCTATTTTTACCGCAATCGAGAGCGTTATTCGGATTGGCAAGCGGTAGTGATTTATCCGACACGCAGTATGGAACAAAGCGATTCTCATCCTTATCGATCGCTGCTAAACTCCGATCAAGTGCATCGAGTGTATCTGAACGAGTTAGGTGGGATTCGAGAGTTACCGTTAGGGATAGCTTTGATGGTACTCACAATTGTCTCTGAAGAACAAGCACCAGTAGAGGCAAGGCATTTACTCGAACGTGCCCAACAAGAAGTCAGCGAACCAGAGGCAAGTCGCGCCATAATAAATACGATCGCCACCATAATCGTTTACAAGTTTACTAATCTAAGTCGTCAGGAGGTAGAAGCCATGCTGGGAATGCGATTGGAAGAAAGTAGAGTTTATCGGGAAGCCAAAGAAGAAGGACGAATTGAAGGACGAATTGAAGGACAACTGGAAGGACGACAGCAAGAAGCTGCTAATTTAGTTGTTCGTATTTTGTTGCACCGCTTTGGAGAGTTATCCGACGAACTCAGAGGACGCATATCTAACTTACCGCTATCTGTATTGGAAGATTTAAGTGAGGCGTTACTGGATTTTAGCAGTCTGGATGATTTGTCGGCTTGGTTAGCGGCGCACTAATAAATCCGATCGCCACCACGCAAAATAATATGAAGCAGATACCCGGTTTTTTGCAAAATTTTGCTTTGGGTTAACTCAAAAACCAGGGTAAACTCTGCATTAATAGCAACTTTGCTCGGTGTATAGAAATAGTCCAATGGTGAACGATAATTGATAGAGTAGTAAAATTTACAACTATTTCTATAAAGGGGATTTGATACTTGATAACTCAAACTGCGATCGCACAACAACTCACATCTATCCTTAACCCAAGCGCAATTTGTACCTGGGAAGAAATAGAAGCAACCCAACAAGAAACAATACTGAAAGTAACAGAAAATTCTTCTCCTAGTTGCATCGTTTATCCAAATACTCAAGAAGAGTTAGGCGAAATTATTGCCTGTGCTGATAAAAATCATTGGCGGGTTTTAGCTTGCGGTAATAGTAGCAAACTGACTTGGGGTGGTTTAACGAAAAATATCGATTTAATTGTTAGCACAAAGCGCTTAAATCGAATTGTGGAACACGCGATCGGAGATTTAACATTCACTGTAGAAGCTGGAGCAAAATTTGCTGATATTCAAGAAATTGTTGCTAAAGAAAAGCAATTTCTCGCTTTAGATCCAGCTTATCCCCAAACAGCAACTATCGGCGGAATTGTGGCTACAGCTGATGCTGGTTCGCTGCGCCAACGTTATGGCGGCGTGCGAGATATGTTATTAGGAATTTCTTTTGTTCGTTATGATGGCAAAATTGCCAAAGCTGGCGGCAGAGTAGTAAAAAATGTTGCCGGATACGATTTAATGAAGTTATTTACGGGTTCTTTTGGCACTTTAGGAATTATTAGTCAAGTCACTTTTCGACTTTATCCAATGTCGGAAGCTTCCCAAACTGTAGCGTTAATTGGTGCAGCAGATGCGATTGCGGAAGCTAATAAAATTTTGCTGGCTTCGGCTTTAACTCCGATCGCAATTGATTTATTATCTACTGAATTAGTCAATAAGTTGGGATTGGGTAAAGGTCTGGGTTTAATTGCTCGATTTCAAAGTGTAATGGAAAGTGTTAAAGAGCAATCAAACCGTCTTTTAGAAGTAGGGGAAAAGTTGGGTTTGTCAGGTAGCCAAATTTCGGCTAATGATGAAGTTAATCTATGGCAAGGATTACAAGATTCTATGTGGGAAGTTGGTGCAGAGTTGGCGATCGCCTGCAAAATAGGAGTATTACCCACTGCTGCTGTCACCACCCTAACTCAACTGGATAAACTTGCCCCTGGAAGTATGGGATTGATTCATGCTAGTAATGGGTTAGGATTGTTAAAATTTGATAGTGCAAACTTGTCATCACAAACAATTTTACAAATGAGAAATTTATGTCAATCAAATAGCGGTTTTCTCACGGTTTTAGAAGCACCTTTAGCTTGGAAAAAACAGTTGGATGTTTGGGGTTACAGTGGCAATGCTTTTGATGTAATGCGAAAAATTAAGCAGCAGTTTGACCCTGATAATATTTTTAGTCCTCATCGGTTTGTGGCAGGGATTTAGTTTTAATTAAACCGCGAAGACGCGAAGAGCGCGAAGGAAGAGAAGATGCAGATTTCTGAGAAACCAGCAACAAATAATGAAGATTTGAGTGGGTTTGATCCGAAGAATCCGCCTAATCCAAAGTTAATTGATACTTGTGTACATTGTGGTTTTTGTCTTTCCACTTGTCCGAGTTATCGCGTGATTGGTAAGGAGATGGATTCTCCTAGAGGACGCATTTATTTAATGGATGCGATTAATGAGGGAGAAGCACCTCTTGCTGAAGGAACGGTACAGCATTTTGATAGTTGTTTGGGTTGTTTGGCTTGTGTTACTACTTGTCCTTCCGGGGTACAATATGACAAGTTAATTGCCGCAACTCGTCCGCAAATTGAAAGAAATTATTCGCGGAGTTTGCCGGATACTCTGTATAGAAAATTGATTTTTAATTTGTTTCCTTATCCGCAAAGATTACGGGTTTTGTTAGCACCTTTATTGGTGTATCAAAAGTTGGGATTTCCTAAGTTTTTCCGCGCTACTGGATTACTGAAAAAAATCTCGCCTCGTTTAGGGGCGATGGAATCTCTTTTGCCTAATGTAACTGCTAAATCTTTTGTCGATACTTTACCGGAAGTTATCCCAGCAAAAGGGGAAAAAAGGTATCGGGTAGGGGTGATTTTGGGTTGTGTACAACGACTGTTTTTCTCTAAGGTAAATGAAGCAACTGTAAGAGTTTTAACTGCTAACGGTTGCGAGGTTGTTATTCCTAAAAGTCAAGGTTGTTGTGCTGCTTTACCGGAACACCAAGGACAAAGGGAACAAGCGCAAAGTTTGGCGCGACAAATGATTGACAGTTTTGCTGAAACTGGCGTTGATTTTATCATTATTAATGCGGCTGGTTGCGGTCACACTTTGAAAGAGTACGGTCATATTTTGGCAGACGATCGTAACTATCGGGACAAGGCAAAAGCATTTGCAGCTAAGGTGAAAGATGCTCAAGAATTTTTGGCAGAAGTGGGATTAAAAGCGCCACTTTCACCGATTAGTGATAATGAGTTAATAATGGTTTATCAAGATGCTTGTCACTTGTTACATGGTCAAAAAATTAGTATCCAACCTCGTCAATTATTAAAGCAAATTCCTGGGGTGAAATTGCGCGAACCAATAGATGCTGCTTTATGTTGTGGTAGTGCAGGTGTTTATAATATGCTGCAACCAGAAGTAGCAGAAGAATTGGGAGAACAAAAAGTTACTAATTTGTTGAATACTGGGGCGCGTTTAATTGCTTCTGCGAATCCTGGTTGTAGTTTGCAAATTAGTAAACATTTGCAGATTCAAGGAAAGGAAATTCCGATTATGCACCCGATCGAATTATTAGATTACTCAATTCGAGGTGTAAAAATCGACGCATAAATTGGTAAGCAGTGAATTGCTGGCAAAATTCGTCATTTCTGGGTTTTGAATTGCAAATAAATTCAGACCGAATTGACTTTGCCAGCAGTTGAGTTTAGGAAATTCCGAAAATATACTGTTGTCGGTACTTTTTAAACTTCTTAAACTTTAGCTATGTCCACCATACAAGATTTCTAAAAATAGAAGGTGAAAACATGGCTTATGTACATGAGATAAAATTTTTTATCTGTAGCCAAACAGGTAGATTAAAAGTAGCTCTTTATGATAACCCTCCTTTGTTTAGTAATGAATTTTGGATTAAAAATATTGATGCTTCAGAACTGAGTTTAACCTGTATTCCAAATGGATGGAAACTTGAGCAAAAATATAAAGTAGAATCACTTGGGATTAGACCTTTTCATGCTTCTAAACCTGAATTTGATTTTATCGATCGATATGCTGAAGTAGCTTTTCAGGTTGCTAAACAAGCTGCTATGCAAGGAATCATAGCAAACACAGGTTTATTACCTCCTTTTTAAACGACACTAAAGATGGGTGATGGTGCGTTACGCTAAAGCTAACGCACCCTACAATATAGAGACTTTTCTATATTTACAAACAAGGTACAGTCACGTAAAATTTAGCTGGGCCTTCGGAAGTTACTCGCAGCTTACAATTAACACCAGTTCGATCGCCACACACCCGCGCAAATTCTCCGGCTATTGGCAACTCGTTAAACCAAACTTCTGCTACACAACCAGAAAAAGATCGATCGCTAATCCTCCAAAAGCATTCTACCGCCTCTGTCGCTTCTGCAAATCTTCTGACGACTTCGTAACTTAAAGCTTTTCTATCTTCTGTTAGTACAATTGTTCTGTAATCTAAAGTATCAAGCGATCGACTTTGGACAAGCATTTTTGATTGACATAGAAGAACTTTTACGGTATTAACATGGAAAGAAAGCGATCGAACATAGTAAAAACACTCGAATTTGAAAAATTCCTTTTGCGATCGTCAACAAATAATATAGATGAATTTCTGGTTAAAAGAAGAATCATGCAACAAAATCCGGCTCTCCCGTAATCATGGTGATAAGTAAACCTAATTAATTAGCCAAGTGCTTACTCCACAAGGTTTCCCAGTCCCTAGTCCCCAGTCCCCAGTCCCTAAAACCAGGGTTTTCCACCACAAGTACGGGAGAGCCCAAAATTCATAGTAAACTCTAGCTATTACATTTTCTACTAAGCTAATTTTTAGTAATTCAAAACATACAAATTTTCTACTTTAAGCCAATTCTTAGCAATTTTCTTTTCCTAACAATGAACAAAAAAATTAACCAATCAATTTTGCTTTTCCTCTGTCTTGCTCATATAAGTTTAATATCCTGTAGCCCAAAAAAAGAAATTGATGAATTAGCTGCTACTGAAAAGCAAACACAAGCAGTTAATTCTGGCTCACAAACGCAGCTTCAGCAACCTGAAAAACCACTTTTTTCTATCACTAAAAATGGTAAAGAAGGCTTTATCGATCGTACAGGTAAAATTTTAATTCAACCTCAATACGATTTAACATTCAGTTTCTCAGAAGGTTTAGCACCAATCAGTATAAACTCTAAATGGGGTTACATTGACCAGACAGGCAAAATAATTATCAAGCCTCAATTTGAAGAAGTAAACAACTTTTCAGAAAATTTAGCGGCTATTAAAACTGGCTCCAAATGGGGTTATATTGACGAGACAGGAAAAATCGTCATTAAACCTCAATTTAGTGAAGTACAAGACTTTTCCGAAGGATTAGCATCGGTCAAAATTGGTAATAAATGGGGCTATATCAATCCCAAAGGGCAAGTATTAATTCAGCCTATTTATGATGAAACTAGCCCCTTTTCTGAAGGATTGGCATCAGTTAAAATCGGAAAAAAATGGGGTCACATTGATAAAAAAGGAAAAACAGCTATTAAGATTATATTTGATGATAATAGTTTGTTTTCTGAAGGTTTAGCCTCTATTAAAGTTGGCAAGAAATGGGCATTCATTGACAGAAAAGGAAAAGTGGTAATTAAGCCTATATTCGATGACACGAGCCTATTCTCTGAAGGATTAGTACCAGTAAAAGTTGGTGCTAAATGGGGATTTGCTAATAAAAAAGGAATTTTAGCAATTAAGCCAATATTTGATGAAGTTAATGTTTTTTCTGAAGGATTAGCAACTGTAAAAATAGGTAATAAATGGGGATTTATCGACAAAGCTGGGAAAATAGTTATTAAACCTCAATTTGATCAAGCCTATGGTTTTTCTGATGGACTGGCAACCATTGGAAGCAATGACGGTAAAATTGGTTATATTGATAAAACAGGTAAATTTGTTTGGAAACCAACTAAATAAGGATTATACAGATATCTAAATTAGCTTTCGCGGAAGGTTGTATTGATAAAAGCGTAAATTTAAGCACATGAGTATGGCTAGGTTGACAATCATTTGCGATCGGCTAAACTATAATCAGATTAAAGTAACTAGGTGTATTAAAATGAAGTTCAATTTAAATAAAATCTTTTTAATAACTTTTCTAGCTATCTGCTTCAGCATAATTAGTGGCAAATCTCCATCAGCACTGGCTTCAGATACTCATAATATGACCCAAGAAGCCAAACCAGAACCATCAGTTATTCCCACTCCTCAAAATAAGAGTGCTTTAGTTCCCATCCAAGAGAATGAAAAATATGGTTATGCCGATCGCACTGGTAAAATAGTTATTCCTCCTCAATTTGATGAAGCTAGGAAATTTTCTGATGGTTTAGGCATGGTAAGAATTAAAAACAAATATGGCTATGTATCAGAAACAGGTCAAATAGTTATTGGTTTAAAATTTGATGATGCCTTAGAATTTAACGAAGGATTAGCAGCAGTTAAAATTGGCAACAAATGGGGTTACATCGACAAAACTGGAAATGTAGTAATTTCCCCTGAATATGATGAAGCAAAACACTTTTCTGAAGGGTTGGGATTAGTTGGATTAGACGGGAAAAAATCTGCACATAGTCACTCTGTTAACAGCCAAAAATCTACTAGAAAATACGGTTATATTGACCGTAGTGGAAAAATAATTATTCCCATAAATTTAGCTCATGCTTTTACATTTTCCGAGGGATTGGTACAAATAATAATTGACGAAAACCCTGATATTCCTAATAGCGGCAAATACGGTTATATGGATAGAACAGGCAAAATTGTAATTACGCCACAGTTTGGCTGCGCCGATCCATTTTCTGAAGGTTTAGCCAGAGTATCTATTAATAATAAAAATGGCTACATAGATAAAACTGGAAAATTTGTCATCCCACCACAGTTTGATGTTGCTGCGAGTTTTTCGGGAGGTTTGGCAGAAGTGAGATTAGGAGATAAATCGGGGTATATAGATAAAACTGGTAGATTTGTCGAAAATATTAATAAACAGCAGTGATGAAATTTCCCTCTATTTCATCCAATAGATAGAGATAGAGAAGTGTAACTAAAATATCTTCCTAAAGGGTATTTAGAGAGCAAAGGTTTGCCTTGTAAAGTCAAAAAGTTGCTCTCAATATACCTGCGATCGCTATGGTAGACATCTATATTCTTGACCTGCTAGTTATCGGGTTATTATTACTAATTGTTACTTTAGCCTCTGGTTGGATTGCCCGATTACCCCTATCTTTTGCTTTAATATACTTAATTGTTGGCGTATTTTTAGGGCCTTATGGATTACATCTAATTCAATTGCGTCCAGATGCTGAAACTTTGGAAAGATTGACCGAATTTGTGGTAATTGTTTCCCTCTTCAGTTGCGGATTAAAAATGAATCGACCGCTGCATCCTATGGCTTGGGGTTCCACAGTTCGGCTAATTGGTCTTTTAATGCCTATTTCCATTTTTGCGATCGCTGCTGTCGGACATTTTCTCCTAAAAATGGACTGGGGTCCAGCAATTTTACTAGGCGCAATTCTAGCACCAACTGACCCAGTATTAGCTTCAGAAGTCCAAATTTCCCATGTAGAAGATAAAGAAGAATTACGTTTTGGTCTAACCTCAGAAGGCGGTTTAAACGATGCTTTAGCTTTTCCTTTCGTTTATTTTGGTATTCACTCTTTAAAAGATAGTAATTGGGAAAACTGGTTTAAACAGTGGGTAGCAATTGATTTAATTTGGGCAATTGCTGCTGGTATTATTATGGGTATTTTAGTCCCAAAAGCAATAGTTTGGATTGACAAACGACTACAAAAATTTCGCCCAGTTGGTGAATTAATGGAAGATTTTGTAGCACTTGGCATCATTTTACTCACATATTCCTTAACAGAAATTGTCAATGGATATGGATTTTTAGCCGTATTTGTTGCCGGAATTATTGCTCAACGTAGCTATCAAGATCCAGAAAAACGCCTATCTCAATTAGAATTTACAGAAAGAATTGAAAAATTGATGGAAGTTGGGACTATTTTATTACTAGGTTCCATCCTAAGATTACCTCAAATTGTACAATTTGCTGGGCAAGGATTATTAGTAGCAGCACTGTTAATTTTTCTGATTAGACCTGTAGGAGCTTGGCTTAGTACAATAGGAGGTGGTTATCCTCAAATCACCCGTTACTTATTTGGCTGGTTTGGTATTCGTGGCGTTGGTTCATTGTATTATTTATGCTATGCTTTTGGTGAAGGGTTAAAAGATAATTTAGGGGAACAAATTGCCTGGATTACTTATATAACGATCGTAATTTCTGTACTTTTACACGGTGTTAGTTCTACACCATTAATGAAGTTGTACGAACGAAGTTTGGAAAAGCGTCGTGATAAAATTGCTAGTGAAGCAGGTGTTGGTAAAGCTTGACATTTTAGACTAAATAACGCAAGTTGCTAGTTATAATAATTGAGATTAACATTAGTAAGTTGTTGCGCTTTAGCGCTCTTATCGAGAGTAGTAATAAGAGCGCTAAAGCGCAACAACATACCTATTTCTAAGTAATTTTATTTTTTATGAACCGCAGAGACGCAGAGAACGCAGAGAGAAAAGAAGGAGGAGTTGATAACTCAAATAGGATTATTATAGATGCCATATTGAGAGAAGCTTCAGAACTTTATAATGCTGGTTATTTGCTGGAAGCAGGAGAAAAGTATCAGGAGATTTTACAGATAAATGGCGACTGTGCTGAAGCTTGGCATGGTTTGGGAATGGTGTATTTTAATCAAGAGAAATATCAGGATGCACTAGAAATTATATCTCAAGCTTTAAGTTTTGATGCTGTTAACCCTAAATTACATTACAGTTTAGGTTTGGTATTAGAAAAAATTGGTTATCTTGAAGAAGCGATCGCAGCTTATCAAAAGGTTATAGAACTATCTCCTCAGTGGATTGAAGCTTATCATAGTTTAGCTAAACTTCTCACAGAAACAGGTAATTTTGCTCAAGCGGAAGTTATATATTTGCAAACAATAGAATTAGATAAAAATGATTATCTCAGTTATTTATATTTGGGTAATTTGTTGATGATGCAGCAGCAGATTGAAAGAGCAATTAACGCTTATCAAACATCTTTACAATTTAAACCATTTGACCATTTAATTTTGCATAATTTAGCTATTGCTTTTGTCGCTAAAAATGAATCAGCGATAGCATCTTTTTACTTTGGTTATGCGGCTTATTATCAGGGAGATTATCAACAAGCAATTATTCATTTTCGGAATTATCTCAATACTGAAATAGGAGAAATTTATCTTTTCTTACACTTGTCTCTTGCTTTACAAGAATGTGGTAAAACTCAAGAAGCAATTCAATTAATCAATGATGCTTTAAACTTATTTCCTGATAATTTGACTTTAAAATTAGAAAATGCGCGAATCTTGCCAATTCTCTATAAAGATCGATCGGAAATCCAATTCTATAGACAAAGATTTGTGCAAAGTTTATCCGAGTTATGTCAAGCAATAAATTTAGTCACTATTGAATCAAAAGAAAATTCTCTACAAGCTATTAGTTGGCGCACTAACTTTTATTTACAATATCAAGGTTACAACGATTTAGAGTTGCAAAAGATCTATGGAAATTTGGTACATCAAGTAATGGCAGCTAACTACCCTCATTGGGCAAAAAAGCTACGAATTCTCCCATTAGAAAAAGCTGAAAAAATTCGTATTGGCTATGTTTCTGATAGTTTTCATTGGCATACAGTTGGCACAGTATTTTTAGATTGGATTAAAAATCATCAAAAACGAGATTTTGAAGTTTATTGTTATTATATAAACAATCAAATCGACCAAATTACAGAAGAATACCAAAAATTTAGCGATCGCTTCCATCATATTCCTCATAACTTAGAAGCTACTTGCCAACAGATTACTGAAGATAAATTACATATTCTCGTATTTCTAGATATTGGCATGACACCCAAAATAACACAACTTGCAACATTGCGATTAGCACCAATTCAATGTGCAGCATGGGGACATCCAGTAACAACAGGATTGCCTACAATTGATTATTACTTATCGGCAGATTTACTAGAACCGGAAAATGCTCAAGAGCATTATTCCGAACAATTAATTCGCTTACCTAACATTGGCATTTCCTACAGTAAACCACTAATTTCTGCAATTACAAAGACTCGCGCCGACTTTCAATTGCGGGAAGATGCAATTATTTACTTATCCTGCCAATCTCTTTTTAAATATCTACCTCAATATGATTATATTTTTCCTACTATTGCTCAAAATGTAGGGCGATCGCAATTTGTTTTTATTGCTCATCCCATAAATGAAATTACCGAACAATTTCGCCAACGCATTCAACAAGAATTTACTAAATTTGACTTGAATTTTGACGATTATTGCCTAATTTTACCCCGCCAAAATCAACCAGATTACCGCCAACTTAACTTATTAGCTGATATTTCTCTCGATACAATTGGATTTACTGGATTTCTCACCACATTAGAAAGTATTGCTTGCAACTTACCAATAGTTACTTGCGTAGGTGAATTTATGCGATCGCGTCAAACTTACGGCATTTTAAAAATGCTAGGAATTACCGATACAATTGCCAACAATTCAACCGAATACATTCAAATAGCTGTAAAATTAGGCTGTCAATCAGAGTGGAGACAAAAGATTGTCGAGAAAATTAAACATCGCCAAACCTCTCTTTACAACGACAAAACTCCTATAATAGCACTCGAAGAATTTTATCACAGCGTACACAGATCTCCGACTTCTTGAAGAAGTCGGGGATCTAGCTTGCAAAAGAACTTTTTGTTAAATACTTCGTCTATATCTAAAACAATAGAGGACTTCTCATGAATAACAATACCCACAAAAAACTAATTCTCGCACCTAAAATTGCTTTCATTTGTCTTTCAGTAATTCTGCCATTAATCGGAAACGTCAAAGCACAAACTACCATCAACTCTGAAATTATTTCTCATGTGGAAAAACTCAGGGATACAGACAAAGTAAAACGCTTAGAAACTGTCAGAGAATTGAGAAAAATCGGCGTTCCTGCAATTCCCATACTTACAGCAGCATTACAAGAGAAAGAACAACAAATTCGGGGTGGTGCAGCTTTTGCATTAGGCGCGATCGGACCAGAAGCAAAAACCGCAATTCCTCAACTAATTTTCATGCTAAAAGATGAAGATGAACAGGTAAGATTAGATGCAGCTGTAGCATTAAGAAGAATTGGTTCGCCTGCGGTTCCTGCACTCACTGAAGCATTAAAAGATGAGAATGTTTTAGTTCGGAAAGGTGCAACTTTTGCGTTAGCGGGAATTGGTGCAGAAGCTCAACAAACCATTCCTATACTAATAGAAATGCTCTCAGATAATGACGAACAAATACGCTTAAATGCCAGTATAGCTTTAAGGGGAATTGGTACAACCGCTACACCCGCACTTACAGAAGCATTGCAACATAAAAATCCTTTAATTCGCAAAGGTGCAGCTATAGCTTTAGGACAAATTAACACAGAAATTTCTCAAGTTCAGAACCAACAAAATCAACGCGATCGCCTGCGTCCAAACCCTTGTGGTACTCTTCCAAATTTATGCGCTCCTCGTCCTAATTTCTGTACCCAAATACCCAATTTATGCGCTCCTCTTACTAATCCTACTCCTACTGCTCCTACTCCTACTCCTCGCCAAACTCCACTACCTAGAACTTAAATATTTTTCTTAGTAAGCTAGAACCCCGACTTCTTAAAGAAGTCGGGGTTCTAGCTTACTTAAATTTTTCCATCTTCATTGGAACTATTAACTTTGTTATTGAACAATTTAGTTAAAGATGCTTCTAATTCTGGGGAAAGTTCTACTGGAAAATTACCGGAACGGAAATGTAATTCTTGCTGAGGATAAGGAATTTCTATATTGCGTTCTCGGAAAATTTCATCAATACGAAAATAAATATCGCTTTTAATTAAAATCTGTTTTCTCGGTTCAGTTATCCAAACAATTAAATCTAAGTTTAAATAATTTTCTCCGTAACTTTTGAAAAGTACGTTTGGCGGTGGTTCGGAGACTACTTCTGGATGATCTTTGGCTGCATCAAGTAAGGCTTGACGAACTTTTTTTAAATCAGAATTATAGGCAATCCTAACAGGTAATTTGACTAAAGCAACTGGGCTACCATGACTCCAATTTATTACTTCTTTTTCTAGAAAATGAGAATTAGGAACTATTATTGAAAGCCGTTCTAAAGTGAGAATTTCAGTGCTTCTAACGCTAATCCGTTCTACTGTTCCCATAAATTCTCCGACATTAATAAAATCTCCAACTTGAATTGGTCGTTCAAAAATAATTACTAAACCACTGACAAATTCTCTAGCAATTCCTTGTAAACCTAAACCAATACCAACGCCTAAAACTCCAGCAAAAATGGTTAATGAACCAAGGTCTAATCCCCAAATTTGTAACAAAAATATTGTGCCAAAACAAACTAAAATGTAGTTGGCGATCGTAGCGATCGTCTCTTGATCCCCCTGGTTCATTCCGGTAAAATGAAGCACTCGCGATCGCAACAAATTCCGCACAACCTTTGTCAAGGATAAAAGACACAAAAATAACCCAATTAGAATAGCAATCTGAATAACTGAAAAAGAATTACTTCCTAAATTAACGATCGGTTCCGCTAAAGTGTAAGTTATAATATTCGAGAGTTTTTGACCCCACACTCTTGTTTTGGGAAACAAATTAGCAATGTAGACCAAACTATATAGCCAGACTCCTATTTGTAGTAATCTTAAAACTAGATTTGCTAACAAATGAACTTTTGGCGGAGCAGCAGTTTCCCTCACTCTTTCTGGCGCAGGAAATAACGGAATTAACCAAAATTTCCACAACCAACCTAACAACAAAGTTAAAAATACTGCTAACAAAATTGAACCCAGAGAAACTAAAGCTGCATAACGAGTATATTCCGGTGTTCTTTCTTTCTGCGCTTGGTTAATCGCAGCTTGTAAAATATTTTGCCAGCGTTCCGCTTGCTCGTCTTTGGTAACTCCAACTGGTACATCTTTATCCGTAACTGTAACTAAATTAGTACCATTTACCCGAATTACAGGAAAGTTATTGATTTTCTCCACCTTTACCTGGGCTGGGTTGCCTGATTCCACAGCCTGATTTAGGATTTGATTAGCATTATTTGCTCGTAATTCTGCATCAAACTCATTTAATTGGCTAAGCTTAAATAACTGTCGTCCATCAAGAGTAACAGGAGCAGTAGAATTTTGTTGGGCAAAAACAGGCATTACAGACAAAACACAACCTAAAATAAAGCTTAGGGTAATTATCTTCAGAGATTTCATTTTTCTCAAGTTAAACTCAATTAGCCAACTCATAATCATAACTCGTACAAATGTTCATTTAGGGAGCATAACAATTTATGTCATACGATTACGATCTTTTTGTCATTGGTGCTGGTTCTGGGGGATTAGCAGCTTCCAAACGTGCAGCTAGTTACGGTGCAAAAGTAGCCATAGCTGAACGAGATCTCGTCGGTGGTACCTGCGTGATTCGCGGTTGTGTACCTAAAAAACTCATGGTTTACGCCTCCAAATTTGCTCATTATTACGAAGATGCAGTTGGTTACGGTTGGAGTGAAGTACAACCTAGCTTTGATTGGAAAAAACTTGTCACCAGTGTGGATAACGAAGTTAAAAGACTGAGTAAATTACACATTAGTTTCCTAGAAAAAGCAGGGGTTGAATTAATTCAAGGGGATGCCACCTTATTAGATCCTCATACCATAGAAATAGGTGAACGCAAAGTAACTGCTGATAAAATTTTAATTGCGGTGGGTGGAGAAGCAATTAAATTTGATATTCCGGGAGCTAAAGAATACGGTATTACCTCTCGCGAAATATTTCTTTTGCCGGAACAACCAAAGCGGTTTGCTGCGATCGGAGCAGGTTATATTGGGGTAGAATTTTCCTGCATTATGAATGCACTCGGTAGCCAAGTGACTCAGTTTATTCGCACCGATCGCATTTTAAGAGGTTTCGATGAAGAAATCCGCAGCGGTGTTCAGGATGCCATGACCAAACATGGAATTAATATTGTCACCAATACCTATATTCCCAAAATTGAAAAAGTGTCAGATGGTTTAGAAATAACCTATTTGGACAAAGCCAAAAATACTGAAGAAAAAATCACCGTAGATGCCGTGTTAATTGCCATTGGGCGTGCGCCTAATTTAGCACATCTCGGATTAGAAAATACGAATGTGGAAGTAGTCCAATGTGACGATCCTACTTTGCCTAATTTGCATGGTTACACAGTCAATTGTGCGATCGGAGTTGACGAATATAGCCGCACCACAGAACCAAACATTTTCGCAGTGGGAGATTGCACCAACCGAATTAATTTAACTCCAGTTGCGATTAACGAAGGTCGAGCTTTTGCTGATACTGAATTTGGCAATAATCCCCGAATTTTTAGCCATGAAACTGTTGCCTCTGCAATATTTTCTCAACCAGAAGCCGCAACAGTTGGCTTAAATGAATTAGAAGCTAAAGCCAAATATGGAGATGCGGTAAAAGTTTATCGGGCACAATTCCGTCCCATGTACCATAGTTTTACCGGAAAAGATGAAAAAGTTCTGGTGAAATTAGTAGTTGATAGCAGTACCGACAAAGTTTTAGGTGCTCATATAGTTGGCGAAAATGCTGCTGAAATTATTCAAGGTGTAGCGATCGCAGTTAAAATGGGAGCAACGAAAAAAGACTTCGATGCCACAGTAGGAATTCACCCTTCCACAGCCGAAGAATTCGTAACTTTGCGATAACTTCAGATCTTGCAGAGTTAAGGAGGTAGAACCTCCCAAATCTCGTTCCCAGGTTCAACCTGGGAACGAAAGAACGGAAACAGGGAACAGCTTTAAGTGTTAAATTCTTCCCTCCCCTTGTCCCCAGTCCCCAGTCCCCAGTCCCCAACCCCCACAGTTGAACCTCGATCGCATCTACTCAGTCTAAACTGAGGATGAAAGCGGGTGAGGGAGAAACCATTGGTCTATCTTGTGCCAGGTGTAGGTGTGCCAACAGAAGACATATCCGACTCGGATTTAACAGAAAAGTGCTTACAAGGCGATGAACAAAGCTTTCGCCAACTTTATCGGCGCTATCACCAGCGAGTCAGATCCACTCTTTATCAACTTTGCGGAACATCCATGCTCGATGACTTAGTGCAAGAAGTGTTCCTGCGAGCGTGGAAAGGTCTGCCGCAACTACGTCAGACAGCCCAATTTTCGACCTGGATCTATCGGATTACTTGGAATGTAGCCTGCGATCAGCGACGGCAATTTGCTCAACAGCGCAATTTTAATACCAAATTAGAAACTCAAGACCCAAAACAATCACAATCGCCAGCGCCTGACCTGATGCAATTACATTACCAGGATTTAGTACGACGTGCCCTAGAACAGCTAAGTTTAGAACATCGGGCTGTCATAGTTTTACATGACCTAGAGGAAGTTCCGCAAAAAGAAGTAGCCCAAATCTTGGGTATTCCGGTGGGAACTGTTAAATCTCGCCTATTTCATGCCCGTGCTGCCATGCGGCAATTTCTCCAGAAACAAGGAGTTCAGCTATGAGTAACTTACCAAATGATGACCAACGCTTAGTAAATTTTTTGCGGCAAAATCGCCCAGAAATTCCCCCTTCCGATCCAGAATTGGAAGAAAAACTTTTTCAAGCGATCGCTTCTTCTCCTACCCCCCAACTGCATCATCATTCCCCAAAAAATACTTCTCGTCATCGTCAATTATGGTTAGTTCCTCCCGCTATTGCTGCTAGTTTAGCCTTAATGTTTGCTGGCAATTATTTGCGAGAAAGAAGCCCTTTGACTAGTACTTCTGCTACTGTATCACCTAATAATAATTTGGCTAGTAAATACAATTATTTCCCCGATGAAACTCAAAGACCAAATCACAAAGAACTTGTAAAAATAGAAAGTTTTTTAGAAAATAATTGGAGTGGTGTCGTTACTAATAATTTGTCAGAAACGACAGTGGAAACTATGCAAAATGAGTACTTAACTCTGGCTAAATCAAAGGCTTATTACCCAACTAGGGCGACAAATTTAGTTACTACAAGGAGATAGAAAATAATGTTATTTAGCCGTGTTTCTGCGATCGCATTTTTAACCTTATCAATTAGCGCGGTTGCCATTGCTCACCCTAAACCTTGGCTTTCTCAAACTAATTCCCCAAATCCCAACCTACCTAATAACTCTTCTAATCAAGATGTTCCCAAATGGATTCAAAAACTGAATCTCACAGCAGAACAAGCTCAAAGAATGCAGACAATTAGTGATAAATATAAAAACCAAATTGTTGAATCTACAAAAGCTTTGCGCCAAGCTCAATTTGAGTTAGGTCAAATGCTAGGAAGCGATGCTACCATAGACAGCTTGCGGCAAAAACATCGCCAAGTTGAAGCCTTAAAACAAAAAGTGGGAAATTTACGCTTTGAAAGTATCTTAGAGATGCGCGAAGTATTAAATCCAGAACAACGTCGTCAGGTAGCGCAAAATTTACAAAATCGAATCAAAATGCGGAAAAATCGTAATTATGGTTTTCCAGAAATGCAGTCACCAGGGAGGTAGAACCTCCCAAATCTCCTAATCTCGTTCCCAGGTTTACCTGAGAACGAAAGAAAGAGGCTGGAGCCTCTTGCTACACTGAGTTAATGCTTCCTTTTCTTAATTCTCTTAATCTGAAATTAAATGAATTCGGAATACATTTACCTACATGGTTTTGCTTCTAGTCCTAATTCAGTCAAAGCTAATTACTTGCGCGATCGCTTTTCCCAAATCCAAATTCCCTTAACAATTCCTGACTTAAATCAATCCGACTTTACTCATTTAACTATGACGCGCCAACTGCGTCAAGTAGTAGCAACTTTTCCTCCCGCACCAACACCAGTAACTTTAATTGGTTCTAGTTTTGGGGGATTGGCATCAGCTTGGTTAGGCGAAACTGAACTACAATGTCAAAAATTAGTCCTGTTAGCACCAGCTTTTACTTTTCTTTCTCTGTGGCTTTCTATTTTAGGCGAACAAACAGTTACTAATTGGCGATCGCAAAAATTTTTATCAGTTTATCATTATGGGGAAAAGCGATCGCTCCCCTTAAGTTACGACTTTGTAACTGACTTATATCAATACCCAGAAACCAAAATTCAACGACAAATTCCTACCTTAATTATTCACGGTATCAAAGATGAAGTTATCCCAATTCAAGCCAGTAGAGACTTCGCCGCCTCCCGCCCTTGGGTAAAATTAATTGAACTAGACAGCGATCATTCCCTCGCCAACGTTTTACCAGAAATTTGGCAAGAAATTTCCACATTCTGCCAACTGAACAATGTTTAGAGGTAAAATTTAAACCTAAACTCTAATTTCCAGTCTCCATGCTTAGCTTTATTCGTTCCGATTTCGCTGAACTAGTTGCTTATCAACCCCACCCAGGAGGCACATCTGGCGAACCAGTCAAATCAGATATTACCTTAGATCGCTTAGATTCTAACGAAAGCCCCTTTGATTTGCCTAGCGAATTAAAGGAAAAACTGAGTTGGACATATCAGCAAGTAATTGAGAATAATCGCTATCCTGATGGGAGTTATATTGCATTAAAAAACGCGAGCGCTGAATATGTCAACGAATCCGCCCAAATCTCTGACATTACCTTAGATAATATTTCTGTTGGCAACGGTTCAGACGAACTGATTCGCTCAGTTTTAATCGCCACCTGTTTAAAAGGAGAAGGTACAGTTTTAATCGCCAATCCTACCTTTTCCATGTATGGAATTATATCTCAAACATTGGGGATTCCTGTAGTCACAGTCGGACGTTCCGAGACTAACTTTGAAATAGATTTACACGCAGCACAACAAGCAATTGAGCAAACCCAAAACCCACCGATTCGCCTTATTTTTGTCGTTCATCCTAACTCACCTACCGCTAATCCTTTAACAGCAAAAGAATTAGATTGGTTGCAGAATTTACCAGAAAATATATTAGTAGTAATAGACGAAGCTTATTTTGAATTTAGTCGAAATACAGTCGCGCCTCAATTAGCAAAACATCCCAATTGGATGATTTTGAGAACCTTCTCGAAAGCCTTTCGATTAGCAACTCATCGCGTTGGTTATGCGATCGCTCATCCCCAACTAACAGCCGCTTTAGAAAAAGTTCGTTTACCCTACAATTTGCCCAGTTTTTCTCAAGCAGCCGCCTTATTTGCCCTGAATTATCGCCAAGAAATACTCGCATCAATTGAGCAAATATTGGCAGAAAGAGAACAACTAATTAACAGTTTATCAGGACATCCAGCCTTAAAAATTTGGCCTAGTGCTGCTAATTTTATTTATCTCCGCCTCACTCCAACTAACAAAGATCAAACTGCTAAGTTAACAGCATTAACTCAGAAACTAAAATCTCAAGGAACCTTGATCAGACAAATTAGCGGAGGATTACGAATTACCGTAGGTACACCAGAAGAGAATCAGCGATCGATCCAAAGACTAAAAACCACCTTAGAAAGTTTTGAATTTTAAGATTTGAATTAACAAAAAACTCTCAATCTTAAATTATCTCCTCTGCCTCTTACCTAACTATCCTTAGACCTCGCTGTTCTAATAGTCTGAGGGAAAACACCTACCAACAGAGCAAAAGCTTGATCCGGTAATTGTTCCAAAGTTTGGGAATCAAAAAAGTTTTCAAACTGAAACATTAACTTTTCAGCCCGTTGTAGAGGATCGTCATATTCTGTAGACTTTTTCATTAATCGGAGCCATTGAATGCGAATTTTATAAGCAGTTTGGCGATCGTCAAAATTTTCAGGAACAATCAAAGAAAGATTGCCCACAGGAATTACTCTTTGGCAGTCTAAATCACAATTACCACCAACAGCAGCCCCAGGCCCAGCAAACTCTGCATGATGAGGTTTATAGATGATTAAACCATTCCGCTTACAACGATTAATCGTCAGTAAGCTACCATTTTGCAAATGCTCCGTAATTTCAGCAGCCGTGAGATTTTCGTATTCCTCAGCCATATCACCTATTTGCTCAACCGTCAATAGTTAATTTTTAGCATAATCTCGATCGTCTTGTCTCAGATCTGGCACAGGGGAGGTAGAACCTCCCAGATCCTCGTTCCCAGGTTCAACCTGGGAACGAAAATAGAGGCTCTGCCTCTTGGTGCCAGATCTGAGTTGTACTAGCACCAGAAAACCGAAAGAAGAAAGGATAAATGGCTCTCCAACACTTGGGGTGAAAAATCCTGGTTTTAGGGACTGAGGACTAGGGAATTGCCCGTACAGAGTTAAAGAAAAAGTTTCAAGTTAATAAACTTCTCCCTATCCCCTTGTCCCCTTGTCCCCTTGTCTCCTTGTCCCCTTGTCCCCTTGTCCCCTTGTCTCAAGATTCCTCTGCCCCTCCACACCAGTTAAACGCTTATGTAGCAACAATTGTCGAGGTTTTTTCAACAACAAACAAGCCCAATTAGAATCTATTTGGTGTAACCGATAGCCCAACTGAGTATAAAGCCCTCTTGCCTTGTGGTTGTTTTCTAGTACGTGCAAATAGAGGTCTTGATAGCCCCAATTTAAAGCAATTTGCTCGCAATTGAGCAATAATTGCCTCGCCACACCCCGACGACGGTACTCAGTCTGTACAGCCAAATTAGACAGATAGGGATAGCCAGAGGAATTATAGAACTGCCAAGGATTAGTCGATCGCAACGACATTTCCACCGTTCCCACCACACAATCCCCTCGTACTTCTTGCCCAACCCAGAGTCGGTCTTGATTATCGCCGCATCGAGAATCTTTGTAGACCCCCACCAGACAAACATAACGCGACGAACTAGACTGCAAGCGATGGCGCAAATCTTCATAAATCCCCAAGCGAAACAGGGGATAAAACCAACCAGTAATGCCTCCCTGAGAATGAAAGCTATTAGCCAGGATTTCCGCTAAATAGCTTAAATCTTCGGTTTTAGCCGCACGGATTTGGAAAGGAGAAGAACCAGACAAAATTACCTCCGGTTCTTGCTGAGAGTTTTTGAGGAACCAGAACAAGAGCTTCACAACGATTTACTATTTGACGTTTGGCGATCGGTAAGCGAGCAGGACATTTTGGCACAAGAAGGGAACTCTTAACAAGGAACAGGTTATGCTTAAGTTTAATGCTCTTACATACATAAAGTGGTAAGTAAACCTGACTGACTAATAGAATGCTTGATTTATCAGTAATTCCAGTCACCAGTAGAGGCAATTCATGTATTGCCCCTACCCCTTGCATTCCTTTCCACCACAAGTACCTGAGAGCCAATTTAATCACTGACAATCCCAAGTTGGATAAACTACGATTAGTGATTGTCACTGCCAACTGCATTAGGATCGTACATAAGGGTGTATCACTTAAAGCTAAGTTGAGCTTAGCAATGCTAAACTTGGCATTTCTTTAAAATAGCCTAACGCTTACCAGTGTTAATGTGTTTTCTCCTTAATATTTAGGTAATAGTTCGTAAAAAGTTCCATTCTCAGGCTTTCGGTTTCAGGAAATACTCTTGACACCTCATAACTGAGTCAGGATACTCGATTCTGTAAAGCGTATTTCTACGGAAACTGTGCTTACACTACATGAATCGTAAAATATTTGGTGATGAGTAGTGAATTGGAGTTAATGAAGGGAAAAATAAAACAGAATTGCTATTTGCTGCTTTTAAAATTTTTCACCAGTTAATGACCCTGTGATGAAACCGTTTTCTTCTGGGATGTCTTGCGTGGCAGGAGAGGATTATATGAAGTCCCAAAACACAAATAAACCAAAACTTCTGGTTGTTGATGATGAACCAGATAATCTCGACCTGCTGTATCGCACCTTTTATCGCGACTACAAAGTACTCAAGGCAACATCAGGGACAGCGGCTTTGGAAATTTTAGCTAAAGAAGCAGATGTGGCAGTCATCATTTCCGATCAACGGATGCCGGGAATGAGTGGTACTGAGTTTTTGAGTTTAACAGCTACTCAGTATCCAGATACAATCCGCATTATTTTGACTGGTTATACTGATGTTGAAGATTTGGTGGAAGCTATTAATAGCGGTAAAGTTTTTAAGTATGTCACTAAACCTTGGGAATCGGAGGCGTTACAAATAGTAGTGCGCCAAGCTTTGGATACTCATAATGTTTTGAAGACGCGAACTCAAGAATTGTGCCGGACTCTGCGTCAGGAGTCTTTACTTAATACTGTTACTAATACTATTCGTTCTCGCACCGATCATCGGCAAATCCTCCAAACAATTGTGAATACAGTTGGACATATGTTGGAGACAGATATTTGTATTATTCGTCCTTGTCATGATAATGCGATCGCTGATGAATGCTTCGTCTATCGCAAGCGAGGTGTAGGAGAAAAACCACCAGATAATAACGGTGCATCACCCACTACCTTTTCAGAGGATAGTTTGACACAAACAGTCTGGGAAACTTTTGATGTCCACGTCATTGAGGATGTGGCAATAGATGAGTTGATTCAAGGTGACGACCCAGAAAAACAACAAAGAGCAGCAGCTTTTGCCCAAGCGGGAATTCGTTCTTCTTTGGTAGTACCATTAATTTGTCAATTGGAATTGACTGCGGTTTTGGCGCTGCATCAGTGTACAGAAAATCGGCGTTGGCAAGATGATGAAGTACAACTAGTTTTTATGGTGGCAGATCAAGCTGCTTTGGCGATCGCGCAAGCACTCGCTTATGAAAGATCGATCGCAATGGCTAAACGAGAAGCTTTGGTCAATACTATTACTAATGCCATTCGTTATAGTCTCGATCCTAAAGATATTTTTTCCGCCATTACTAAACAACTTGGCGAAGCTTTAAATGTTGATGGTTGTGCCCTTTCTCTCTGGACACCAGATGATGAATATGTTCAATGTGTCGGATTATATGATGCTGGTGATTTGGTACAAGTATTCGATGTGGAATTTGGCGAATTAGAAGAAAATAATTTCAGTAAAAGGCAAAGCAAGGGAATAGAAAATTGGGAAAGAAACGGAGAATTACATACTTCCCAGTCCCCAGTTCCCAGTCCCCAATTCCCAATTTATAATAACTCAAAATCAACCTTTAAATCTACATCTCAACTGCCGCAATCTGTAGTACCAATTGCTGCCAATCCCGTATTACAGCGGTTAATTCAAACTCAACAACCTGTAGTAATTGATAATTTGGAATCCTTGCCGGAAATGCAAGGTTTCGATTTGCCTTTACGGGCTTCGGCAAAGGCGTTAATGATGGTACCTTTGATTTGTGATGGACAATTAATTGGTAGTATTACTCTTCGGGAAGCAAACTCTCCCAGAAAATGGCAACAACTAGAAATTGATTTAGCGTTAGCTGTGGCAGCACAAGCAGCGATCGCAGTTCAACATTCTCGGTTATATCAAAAAACCCGTCAACAAGCAGAAAGATTATTAGAATTAGACCGACAAAAAACCGAGTTTTTCCAAAATATTTCCCATGAATTTCGGACTCCGCTAACTTTAATGATGGGGCCATTAGAATCAGCAGTAGCTCAAAAAAGCGACCTGTCACACCAACAAGCAGTCATTGCTTTAAGAAATACCCGCCGTTTACTGCGTTTAGTTAATCAATTATTGGATATTCAAAGAATTGATGCCGGAAGAATGCAAGCGAGTTTTCGTCCCTGCGATGTGGTAATGATGGTAAGTCAAATAGTTGAATCTTTTCGTCCTTATTGTGATAAAAAATCTTTGCGGTTAGTGACAGAATTTAATTCCTGTCCTAAAGTTTATTTAGACCCAGAAAGATTTGATAAAGTAATTTATAATCTGTTGTCTAATGCCATGAAGTTTACTGATGGTGGTGGTGCGATCGCCATTAAAGTAGAACCAGCTGGCGATCATGTTCGCATTCAAGTAAAAGATACAGGAATTGGCATTCGCACCGAACAAATTCCCCATTTATTTGAACGTTTCCGCCAAGCTGAAGGTTCCGTTAACCGTTCTTATGAAGGTAGCGGTTTAGGTTTAGCTTTGGTTAAAGAGTTAGTAGAACTTCACGGCGGACAAATTTCTGTAGAATCAATTTATGGTGCGGGAAGTACTTTTACAGTTTGGTTACAAACAGGAACAGCCCATTTACCTTTAGATCAAGTATTAGAAGTACCAACACAAATTCAAGCTAGTCGTGCTGCTGTGGAATTAGCAGATTTAGAAATTTTAGAGGCTCCAGAGGGATTAGTAAATAGCTCAGAACAATTAACAGAAGAAAGTTCTCCTGCTTCTCCTGAAAATTTTTCCGCCCCAACGATCTTAGTAGTAGATGATAATCCAGATTTAAGGTCTTATGTTTCGGAAGTGTTACGCTCTTCTGGTTTTCAAGTATTAACTGCTAGGCATGGTGCCGAAGGTTTAAGTATCACGATAGAAAGGCATCCCGAACTAATTGTGACAGATTTAATGATGCCGATCGTCTCTGGTTTAGATATGATTCGGCGGATTCGAGATTTGCCAGAAATTAAGGCAACACCAATTATTTTATTAACGGCGAAAGTTGATGAAGATACCAGAATTGAAGGCACAGAACAAGGCGCAGATATTTATTTAGCTAAACCTTTTAACGATCGCGAACTTTTAGCAGCAGTACGAAATTTATTAGCCCTAAAAGTCAACGAACAAAAGTTGCAAGAGTTAAATAAATATCTCACAGAATCAGTATTAAAACGCTTTTTGCCACCAACTTTAGTCAATAAAGCAGCAACAGGAGAACTGTCTTTAGATTTACGTCCCGAACCAAAATTAGTAACAATTTTATTTAGCGATATTGTCGGTTTTACCCAACTTTCTAATACTTTACGGAGTCGGCGCGTTGCTGAATTATTAAATGAATATTTAGATTATATGACTAGGGCAGTGTTCGCCAATGGTGGTACTGTAGATAAGTTTATGGGTGATGCAGTATTGGCGATGTATGGTGCGCCAGAAGAGTTGACACCGAACGAACAGGTGCAACGGGCGATCGCTACCGCCAGACAAATGCACCGCTATTTGGGTGAACTTAACCAACGTTGGCGAGAACAAGGTATCCCCGAAATTCAATTCCGTTGCGGCATTCATCAGGGAACAGCAGTAGTGGGAATGTTTGGTAGTCAAGAACGAGCCGATTATACTGCGATCGGCCCGACTGTGAACATCGCCTCCCGTTTGCAAGCTTTAGCCCAACCCAATACCATCTTAGTCTCAGCCGCAGTCGCCGATTATTTAGATGAAGCCGAAATTACTAAAGGTAGCTCCCTACAACTTAAAGGTGTAGATGAAACTGTATTGACCTTCGTAGTGGATAAAACAGAACGGAAGAAAGCGTAAAGGGAAAAGGTGAAGATAAATTGTGTAGTTACTGAAAATTGTGTTATCCTAGCTAGAGCGATAAGTTAGCAGTCCCAATGCGGGCGTAGTTTAGTGGTAAAACTATAGCCTTCCAAGCTATTAATGCGGGTTCGATTCCCGCCGCCCGCTTAACCAATCCAATTCAGCGCTAGAAAGCAAAATTCCTTCAGGTTGTTTTCATGACTGACTATGCTATCGAAGTAACCGACCTTGCGGTTGAAGAATTGAGAGAGTTGCGTACCTTCGATCGCCGTCCAATCCTAGAAGCTATTCGCCAACAACTGACTTATGAACCTACTGTTGTTACTCGTAATCGTAAGCTGCTTGAGCCTTTAGTGCCTGATTTTGAAGTAGTGCCTCCCATTTGGGAGTTGCGAGTTGGGGACTATCGCATCTTTTATGATGTAGATGAAGAGGAGAAAATCGTTTATATTCGAGCGGTTCGTTACAAAGCGCCTGGACAAACAACTGAGGATATTGTGGGATGAAACGACTTACGCTAGAACAACTTTCAGAACAACTACACGATTATGTGCAATCAGCCCAGCAGGAACAAATTCTGATTACTCAAAATGGCAAACCGATCGCCCTTTTACTAGGATTAGAAAATATTGACCCAGAACAATGGAAACTGCAACTTTCCTCGGAGTTCTGGCAAATGATTCACGATCGGCGACAACGCCCCACGATCGCCCTCTCTCTAGTAGAAGCTGAATTAGAGCAACAATCCTGATGGATCGCTAAACAACTTTTTTCTCAAGTTGCCAAGCATGGATTCTTGCTAAAAATCCCATTCTTCAAACAATTCTGATACCGCCATTGAAAACCCCGGTACTACCTCTTCGCCATCCAGACGATCGGTAGGACGCAAAAAGCGATCGGGTTCGGGAGAATGATAAATTAACACATATTTTTCGTCAGGATGGATCGCCCAAACTAAGCGCGTTTCATTCTCGAAATATTCCACAATCTTGTCGTGGATTTCTTCAATTGTGTTGCTAGGGGAAAGAATTTCTACAGCTAGATCGGGAGAACCTTGGAAAAAACCACGAGGAGGACGACTTAACCCCTGTAAACGGTTCTTTGCAATAAAGGAAAAATCAGGAGAACGTTTATTTCCCTTTTTGAGGGTAAATGCTGTGCTGGAGTCACAAATAGCTCCAAGTTTATTAGCCCGAATATACCCCCCTAACACAATAGTCAAAATACAAGCAACATAGCCATGCTCCATTCCTGAATTACCCATATCCAGAACCTCACCATTCACTAATTCGTAGCGATGCCCATCCTTAGACAATGCCATAAACTCTGCATCTGTCCAGACTTTCTTTTGAGTAACATTTTCACTGGAGATAGTCATAGTCTTAACCTCTTAGATTTTCTCGAATCGCTGCTTCCTTACAGTTTGGCACTTTCCCCAAACTTGAATCAGTTGTTGCTCATCAAACGCTTTACCAATATCAATTAAATTGGTTTGAGGCGGGTTACGGTTAATTTAAAACTACCTCCAGCTGTTTCACCAAAGGCACGCACGCGAATGATGTAAGTTCCTGAATCTTTTATGCGAGTAAATAACAGTGAGTTAGTGGTTCCATCGGGGCCATCATCATTTTCTACCACAGTTACACCATTTTTCATTAGGGTTACTATGGTGTCGAAATTTTCGGAGTTAAGATCGATCGCAATGTTATCTCCAGCTTTCAACTCTAGACTATAGTCTCTAGCAAATCCACCTGTCCCTGTAGGAATATCTTTTTCGGAGAGGGAATCTGAAACTTCGCCATTAGCTGGTAGAGGAATGGGATTGTAAAGTTGCTTTTGAGCTTTGACAGTCAGAGCAGTACTTGCCAGAATCAGCAAAGTTGCAGGTAGGACTAGAAAGCAGCTAAAACGAGCTAAAGAATTCTGCATCATGATGAAGCGCAGTAACCTTGTGAAAAAAGCATAAGCTTGTCAATTGTGACATAATATCTCTATTTGAGATGGAAATTTTGCGGTTTAGCGGTTGCTGAGGTAGCGATCGCCACAATCCCACAAACTTTAATATCAAATTTACCAAGAGTATCAGCTGCTTCTATTGCTGTAGCTCCTGTCGTATAAATATCATCTAACAACAACACTTCCGCTTTCGGATGTCGCTGGCGAAAAGCTTTCCCAATTTGAAAAGCTCCTCGTAAACTTTCTCTTCTTTCATTTGCCAATTTACTGTGTAAAGCTTCAGTTTCTGAGATCCGTTCTAAGCCATCTTTTTCTAAACGTAAATTAGTTACCTGACAGAAACTTGCTGCTAATAATTCTGCTTGGTTAAAGCCACGACTACGCAATTTATTAGGATGTAAGGGAATGGGTACAACAATCAAATTTTTCGCTGACTTTAACCGAGTTTTTAACCAAGTTTCCCCTAACCAAAAACCCAAAGGTTGAGCTATTTTTGGTTGTTTCTCATATTTTAGAGTCCACAAAGCTCGTTTTAGGGAACCGCTGTAAGTTCCCCAAGGAAAAACGGGGAAATCATTTCCCCAAAACTTTTCGGGTTGGGTTATTTGACAGCGGTTTAACTGTTTTTCACAATATGTACAAAAATCGGTTGAAGTGGGACGCTCACATAAGGGACATTGGGATTGTAGAAATAAATCTAGCAATCCTTGGGATAAATTTTTCCAGTATTTCATTATGTATTCACTAACGCTGCAAAACGTCGATCGTGGCGAATATTGTTAAAGTCCGGGTCTTCTTGAGCTTTAATTTTATATTCTTCGGAACTTAATTCCATAGCTGCTAACAAGTTTTCAATTGCTAGTTCTACTTTGCCTTGTTGAGCGTAACAGCAAGCTTTGTTATATAAAGCTTTGTGTTCGTCAGGTTTAAATTCGAGGACTTTGTTGTAAGCTGCGATCGCTTCTTCCAATAAACCTGTTTGTGCTAAAGTCAGACCTCGATTAAACCAAGCTTTATAATCATCGAATTGAGTCTCAAAAGTTTTATCAAAAGAAGCCATTGCTTCTTGATGATTCCCAATTCTCCAACAAGCTACACCTCGGTTGTACCAAGCTGGATTAGCATCAGGTTTAATTTGCAAAGCTTTATCAAAACTGACGATCGCTTTTTCATGGTAGCCGAAATGACTTAAGGTAATGCCTCGGTTATACCAACAATTAAAATCATCGGGATTAAATTCCAAAGCTCGATCGAAGCTATTCAACGCTTCTTCATAGCGACCAACTTTACCCAAAGCAATCCCTAAATTGTACCAAGCCCAATAAGCTTGCGGTTGTAATTTCACAGATTGCTCGAAACTAATAATAGCTTTTCCATAATTGCCCAGATCGCTCAAGGTAATCCCGCGATTATGCCAAGTATTAGCTGAATCTGGGTTAAACTCTAAAGCAATGTCGAAACTGTTCAAAGCTTCTTCATGACGATTCAATTTTCCTAGCGCTATCCCCCGGTTATGCCATACCCAAGAAGTATCAGGTTTAATGGCTAAAGCACTATTAAAGCTGATTAGTGCTTCTTCATGGCGACCTAAGTTTCCTAGCGCAAATCCTCGTTGGCAAAGTGCGCTATGATAGTCAGACTCTATGCTTAAGGCAGTATCAAAGCTAATCAGTGCCTCTTCATAGTTTCTTTGCTCGCTTAGACGTAACCCATGTTGAAAAAAGAATTGGGCTTCCAGTTTGGTTGTTTGGCTCATAAAACTTGTCATCACTCTTCCGACAGATTTGCTTGTTTTTTCTAGAATGCCCAAAAACAGCTGGGGAATCAACAACCAAACCAAGAAAAACCAATTAATACTGAAGAGAATTTTCCAGTTTAATCCTTGATTTAACTTAGATATCTCACCGATACTGAGGCAGGAAGGCAGAGGTGACAAGGGGACAAGGTGACAAGGGGACAAGGTGACAAGGTGATAACTCAAAACTTCCCCCAGTCCCCAGTCCAGTCCCCAGTCCCCAGTCCCCAGTCCCCAGTCCCTTCAAAAGCAGTATTGTGGAAAAATCGGATTTACAGCAAAGTTAAGATGACAGAAATAGATAATGCAGCTTATCGCATAGAAAAGGATTCTATGGGGGAACGGCAAATTCCGGCTGATGCTTACTATGGAATTCAAACTCTTCGGGCGACGGAAAATTTCCCGATTAGCAGAATTAAACCTTTGGCGACTTATGTCGATGCTGGGGTGTTCATTAAGAAGGCAACAGCGATCGCAAATGGTGAACTCAATTGCATACCAAAGGAAATTAGTCAAGCGATCGTGCAAGCTGCTGATGAGGTTTTATCAGGGAAATTACGGGATCAGTTTGTCGTGGATATTTACCAAGCTGGTGCAGGTACTTCCCATCACATGAATATTAACGAAGTGCTGGCAAATCGAGCGTTAGAACTTTTGGGCGACGAAAAGGGTAATTACAAACGCATTAGTCCTAACGATCATGTGAATTACGGTCAGTCTACCAATGATGTGATTCCGACGGCAATTAGAATTGGCGGACTTTTGGCATTGGAAAAAATCCTGTTTCCTGCTTTGGCAGATGCGATCGCAGCATTGGACACCAAAGCCGAACAATTCCAAGATATAGTAAAATCTGGCAGAACTCACCTGCAAGATGCGGTTCCCGTGCGGTTGGGAGAAAATTTCCGCGCTTGGGCACAAATTTTGGCAGATCATTTAGTTCGCATCGAAACTGCTTCAGGAGATTTAGCTTTGCTAGGTTTAGGCGGAAGTGCAGCGGGTACGGGATTAAATACTCATTCTCAATATCGGTTTCGCGTAGCAGAAATTCTCTCGGAGTTGATTGATATTCCCTTAAGGACTGCGCCACACTTAATGGCAGCAATGCAAAGTATGGCACCTTTTGTTAATGTTTCTGGGTCATTGCGGAATTTAGCTCAAGATTTGGTGAAAATTTCGCATGATTTAAGGTTAATGGATTCGGGGCCAAAAACGGGTTTTAAAGAAATTCAATTACCTCCTGTACAACCGGGTTCTTCGATTATGCCGGGGAAATATAATCCGGTGATGGCGGAAATGATTTCGATGGTTTGTTTTCAGGTGATGGGTTATGATACGGCGATCGCTTTTGCTGCCCAAGCTGGACAATTAGAATTAAATGTGATGATGCCGTTAATTGCCTACGATTTGATTCACAGCATCGAAATTTTGGGTAATGCAATTTCCGCTTTGACGCAACAATGTTTAGTGGGGATTACGGCAAATAGCGATCGATGTCTCGCTTACGCTGAAGGCAGTTTAGCTTTAGTCACCGCTTTAAATACCCACATCGGTTATCTCAACGCCGCTGCTGTCGCTAAAGAATCTTTAGAAACTGGAAAATCTTTGCGCCAAATTGTCTTAGAACGAGGTTTAATGAGTGCAGAAGAGTTAGCGCAAGTATTAGATTTAGAAAAAATGAGTGCTATGCCAGCTAACAGTTCTGATTAAAAGTTTTGGGGACTAGGGACTGGGGACTGGGGACTGGGATTACTTACACATTAAGCTTTTCAGAGATTAATCAAGTTTACGATCGCCGTAAGTAATAGATAGCCAATTCTATTCCCTGTTCCCTGTTCCTTTCCCTCACCCAAATGTCCCAGTTTAGACTTAGTAGGAGAGTTAAAAAATGCACAGTCAGGATAGTTCTATACAAGTAAATTTTCTGTTTCGAGATGGTCATTCCGAATCTTTCAAATTACCGATATCTTCCCAAGAATTTCAACAACAATTAGAAGGTTTGTTAGCTAAACCTTGGTTAATTTTCCATTTACGCGATCAAACAGTTGTGATTAGTACTTCGCAAATTATGAAAGTGGAAATTAAACCACCTCTGTCTCAACTTCAAGGAGAAGGCATTTTCGCCAATAGCGAACGGGTGACTGCACTTAACAGAGGAGCACGTTAAAATGCAGGGATTGGGGATTAGGGATTAGGGATTGGGGACTGGGAAAGGTAGAAGGCAAGAAGAAAGTTTTGAGTTAATTAATTCCCCTTGTCCCCTTGTCCCCAATCCCCAGTCCCCAATCCCCAGTCCCCAGTCCCCAGTCCCCAGTCCCCTCGCCTTTCTTTGGAGTGATTATGCAACCAACGGTAAGTTTAATTAGGGCTAATTCTTATGATTTAAAAAATTTGCGGGAGTCGTTAGAAGCGCTGTTAGAACCTTTGGGAGGAATGAGGAGTTTTGTTAAAAAGGGCGATCGCGTTTTGCTCAAACCTAATTTACTCACAGGTTCTCGTCCCACTAAAGAATGCGTAACTCGTCCCGAAATTGTTTATTGTGTAGTTCAAATGGTACGCGAAGCAGGAGGCGAACCTTTTTTAGGTGATAGTCCCGCTTTTGGTAGTGCTTTGGGAGTGGCAAAAGCTAATGGTTATTTGCCATTACTTGAAGAACTAAATTTACCAATTACTGAATTTAGTGGAAAGCGTTACCAAACTGTTAGCGAACAGTTTAATCACTTGTTACTTTCTCCCGAAGCAATGAATGCAGATGTGATAATTAACTTGCCTAAGTTAAAATCTCATGTGCAATTAACTATGACGATGGGAGTAAAAAATTTGTTCGGTTGTGTACCGGGAAAAATGAAAGCTTGGTGGCATACCGAAGCTGGCAAGGATAGTGCTAGATTTGGACAAATGTTGGTAGAAACTGCTAGAATTATTAATCCTAAATTAACGATTTTGGATGGAATTATCGGTCATGAAGGTAATGGGCCTAGTGGTGGGGAACCTCGTCAGTTGGGGGTTTTAGCTGCTTCTTCTGATGTTTTTGCTTTGGATCGGGCGATCGCAGAAATTGTCAATGTCGATCCTTTGCTGGTGCCTACACTTGCCGCTTCTATGCGTTTGGGTCTATGTTCTAATTTGGCAGCGATCGATTTTCCCCTATTACAACCCCAGGATCTAAAGGTGCTAGATTGGAGGTTGCCCGATCGCATGATGCCGATCGATTTTGGCTTACCTCGCGTCCTCAAGTCTACCTTTAAACATTTTTACATTCGATTTATCAAGGAACCTTTAGCCGCTTACTCAAGTCGGTAAATTTTACTGAGTATAAAAACCTAGAAACAAATTTTTTTTGTAGAGACGTTGTATACAACGTCTCTACCCCAAGTCTGAAATCGGAAATCTAAGATCGGAAAATCTAAAATCGAATGAGTTTTACCAGAAGTCTGAGTATTAAAGGGATTAGAGAGTTATCTAACTTAAACCTTAAGCATGATTTAATTGCAGATTGTTTCCTAAAAGACAACCTGATTGTGAAGATTAGGTAAAATGTAGATGGGGAATTATATTCCTCTACTTTCTCTCTTATTGTTTCAGTTGAATTGACCAACAAACTCAGTTCACATATTACTTTATGAATTCTAGTGACCCTGCTCCTTCCCCTGAACGACCGCCTCAACGGTTGGCAGATATTGTGGGAACAGTCATTGCTTTAGTCACCCTGACTTTACCTTTCTTTGTAATTGCACACTACTCTTCAGACAGTGTTGAGGTTTTGCAGCAAATTACATATCCATTACCTAACCAGAGGGAATGATATCAGAGATGCCCCCTTGAGTAAACCTGTTAATGATTAAAATTTAGGGGAATACACCGAAGATGAGATCTGGTGTCGGTATTCCCCTAAAATGCTACACGGGGGAGTGAGATCCTAAGATTTAGGTTACAAATCTCTTCCCCTGTAATTGCTGTAGTTTAGAGGACTTTACACAGTGGACTTATCGCGTATTCCCGCCCAACCGAAACCTGGTTTGATTAACGTTTTGATTGAAATTCCTGCTGGAAGTAAGAATAAGTACGAGTTTGATAAGGATCTAGAAGCGTTTGCTTTGGATCGGGTATTGTATTCTTCGGTTCAGTATCCCTACGATTATGGTTTTGTGCCAAATACTCTGGCTGATGATGGCGATCCGCTGGATGGTGTGGTAATTATGGATCAGCCGACTTTTCCTGGTTGTGTGATTGCGGCGCGACCGATCGGGATGTTAGAAATGACTGATGGTGGCGATCGTGATGAAAAAATTCTCTGTGTACCAGAGAAAGACCCCCGTTACGTTAATGTAAAATCACTCAAAGATATTCAACCACACCGTTTGGATGAGATTGCTGAGTTTTTCAAAACCTACAAAAATCTAGAAAAGAAAGCTGTGCAAATCTTAGGTTGGCAAGACATCGATCAAGTAATGCCTTTAGTTGAAAAGTGTGTCCAAGCCTATAAGAAGTAAATAAAATGGTCATTGGGGGTTGGGGACTGGGGACTAGGGACTGGGAAAGAAGTTTTCCCAACAACCAATGACCAATGACCAATGACCAATGACCAATGAGATAATCTAAATCGATGCAGCGATCGCTTCTTTTAGCCAAAATTCATAATTGCACTCTGACAGCAGCAAATCTTGATTATATGGGTAGTATTAGTATCGATCGAACGCTGTTGGATGCTGCGGGAATCTTGCCTTACGAACAGGTGCAAGTGGTTAATATTGCGAATGGGGAAAGGTTTATTACCTATGCTATTAGTGCGCCAGCTAATTCTGGGGCGATCGAATTAAATGGGGCAGCGGCTAGATTGGGTGTTAAGGGCGATCGATTAATTATTATGACTTATGCCCAATTTACTGAGGAAGAGTTAAAAAATTACTATCCTACTGTGGTGATGGTAGATGAAAATAACCGCGTTTTAGAAGTGCGTCGTTATGGAAATGAATTATTTAAAGATTCGGTGATAGTTTGAATATCATTGAAATAGCAGGGCGATTGAAATCGCAGCTACACAAACAAAGTCCGCCTGCGCGGACTCTTAACCTGCGGAGGCAGGTTTTGTTTGTATAGCCCTGGACTTTAGTCTAGAACACCAATTCAGTAATCCCAGAAACCGGGTTTCTTTGGCTTGGGGTAACAAAATATCTCCTGCTTCTCTAGAGCGCCAGTCCAGTAAAAGAGGTTGACAAAAAGGCAGTGATATGGTGTGGTAGAAAAATCGTCCGGCTCAACAAATGAGCAGACAAATAATATAGGGCTGGATTAATATTAACCGATAAAATATCAGCCTCTTTCAGATTAAAAAAGGCTATAACTATAATTAAATATTGAATTTAAATCAGAGAAAATAAAGTTTTATTTAGACAACCATTCGGGGAGATTGAATTAAAAGTTGTGCCAAAATATGGAGATTATGAACCACTGCCATACGCCGCAAGTCGAAGAGATTTTTCCTTTGTCCTAAGTAACGAGCTTTTTTACCTTGCCACTGACCAATATGAGCTAAAGTATGTTCCACACTCACCCGCTCTCTTAATTTTTTCCGGCCTTGAGCAGTTGTTTGACGTTGGCGTAATTCTTGTAAGAAAGATTCTTCTGGATGAATCGAAACACTGCGACCTTTAGGACTAGTTGTACATTGAGAATACAGGGGACAAATCTGACATTGTTGTTGGGGAAAGCGAACAGTTTTTCCTTCAACAAAGGGGATACTTATTCCATTAGGGCAGCGAATTAAATGATTTGACCAGTCCAGATTAAAAGCCGTTTTATCGAAATAGTTACCATTGCGTACTGGCCAAGATTTACAAATAATAGATAATTCTTTGTCGCATTTGGTCGTCTTCAATCGAAATTTGGCGGTTTACTGCTACCCCTTGACGTAACTTTGGACTGCCATCTGCTGCGATTTCTACATCTTGTGCTTCGATTAGTCTAGCGGTAGCCAAATTTTTTTCGACTAACTCTTTGGTTGATTCATCTAGGTCTGATTGTTCGGTTATCCAAGTTTCTACTTGATTAAGTGTTTCTAAAATTGTGGTTAATGCTTCTCCTCTGGCATTTGGGTCATCCCAATCTTTATCTAAGGCGGCTTTTAGACTAGATTTGGTGACAATTTCTGCTGGTACTTCTTGCGCTACTACTCCTAAATCTTGGTTGGTATTTTTGGCAATTATTAATAAGGCTTTTCGCAAGGCATGACCTAATAAATTATAGGTATCTTCCACTCTAGCTGCTCCCCATAAGGGACTCGAATCTAAGGCTACTCTCAAGGAACGCTCGTTATATTCTTGGGTTTTTGAAGCTATTTCAATGGTTCTTTCTATTAAAGATTGATCGCCACCACCAGCAATTAACCCGGCTCTAAATCTGACTAATGTTCCTTTGCCAAATGGTGCTTGTTCACAATCGAGACAGTCAAGTACTAATTGCCATCTTCTATCCATCACTATTGCTTCGATTGCTTCATCATCAGATACTCCTGTGTACGCTTGTAGAATTATGCACAATGCCAGTTGTGCTGGTGCAACCGGACATTTCCCCCGAAGAGCTGTCTTTATACAACAAATTAGCCAGTTTTTCTTGGAAGTCAGCATCGAATAGGATGTGGCGGTTTTGCCTCAGAAATAAGAACAGTTTGGCTTTTCGGATACGTTTAGCCACTTTTTGTTCTTCAACTGACAGTTCTATGGGCGGATTCCAGATTGGTGGTCTCATAGCTAGATGGGTGTTGAGCCGGACGATTTTTCTACCACACCATATCACTGCCTTTTTGTCAACCTCTTTTACTGGACTGGCGCTCTAGGGAAAGAAACCCGGTTTCTCATCCCCGACTACAATACTGAATCGGCGTTCTAGGGGGCAAAAATAATTAAGATTTTTCAAACTTTAAATCCATTGGTGTATTGCAATTCCACAACATTTCTTGGCAAGCTTGACTAACAGGAATAGTTGCCACATTTGTCTGTTCTAACCATTTTTGGAATGAGTTACCACCTTGTTGAATGAACTGCTGTAAATTCGGTAAAGCAGAACGGCGATAAAAAGCGCACAAAGGTTCCCATCTCGCTTGTTGATGGGGTACTACAGCTAAAATTTCATCAGGAATTTGCGTTAAATTTTCCATCCAATTTTGCAGGATGTTAGATTGCAGTAAAGGTAAGTCACAACCTAAAAGTAATACCCATTCTGAGGAGATTTTTTCTAGTCCTTCCGCTAAACTTAATAATGGCCCTTGTCCGGTGTGAGTTTCTGTTATAAATTGACAATTTTCTGGCACTATTTTTTGGTATTTTTCCGCCCAAGGTGTGAGAATATAAACTTGCTGACAGCATTGGGTTGCAACTTGGGAAACTCTGGTTAATAAGGGTATGCCATCCCAAGGTATGAGTGCTTTATCTTCACCCATTCTGCTACTGCGACCACCTGCTAAAATTAATGCTGAAATATCCAATGTAAAATACCCCCTGAAGCTGAATAAAATATTTTTTCAGGTTTTATAGGCTAGTTGTAATGCTGCGATCGCACCGCGAATTTCCTCTAACTTTTGAGCAGCATTTTTGTTAGTTATAATTTCTTTTGTGACGGCAATTCCTGCTTCCATTGTTGGACAAATTCCGCAATGCCAAAGGTAAAAACCACCGTTCCAAATAGCAGATTGCATCATTTCTGATGGTTCGCCTTTTAATACTGATTCTATTTGATTAATTAATTCGTTGGTGGTGGGAAAAAGTGGAGGGTTAATGTTACTAAAACCGTAGTCGTTGTGGGATAAATGTAGGCGTTCTAATTCTGTGTTTTGTTTAATTATACCGATAATGGCTGTGCGATCGCGCGGTAGATCGCAGCTACCTTCTAAACCTTTAATTGTAGTTAAATATTGGGGAAATCCTCTAGTTTCCAATGCACCACGAAACATATTTTCGGTGGGAGGATGGACAAAACCAGAGATAATATGAGCATCTCCATTATAAGGACACCAGATTAATTCCATTGTGGCAAAAGGTGGACGTTTGCCAATTTGATCGCGGTAAGGAACTAATCCAGCTGCTAGGGGAAAATGGTTAGGTAAGTAAATAAATCCTAATCCAGTACTTTCAAATATTTGCTGGGTTTCTGTTAGGGAAAGTTTTGTCCAATCTACTCCTAAACCTTGCCAAATTTCGATTAATGGTATGCCTTCTTTGGTGGGCATTCGATCGCCCCCGTGCTGAATCACTGGCACTCCAGCAGCAGTTAAAATTAAGGCGGTGATTGAGTTGATTGGTGCGGTGCGCGATCGACCATCATACGGTATTCCCAGTACTTTTACTGAGGAATTACTGCCTTTTTTTGGTTGTAATTTTGGCCCTAATTCTTCATAAGCATCCAACATTCCTGCAAGTTCTTCTCCTGTGGGGCGTTTGATGCGGTGGGCGATCATAAATGCGCCAATTTGTGCTGGTGTTGCTTCCGCTAACAGCATCATTTTTGTAGCTGCTGCTGCTTCTTCACGAGTTAAATTTTCCCCGGTATGATTGCCGCTTCCTATTTTTTTTAACAGTTCTCTAAAAGCTTTACTCATAATTGTTATTTGTTATTTGTTATTGGTCATTGGTCATTTGTTTAAGTTTTGACTTATAACCATGAATTAAAATCATATTAACACCTTCTGTCTTTTGCCTTTATTGTGTTTTTTTGTGCTTATATGGCGATCGCATGAGACAGGGGATTTTTAGTTTTAGAAGAAGCTACCTGTGTCAATGTATTTGCTGAGTCTATGCCAATTAATTTGTGAACTAAACTGCGAAAATGGGCAATGGGAGGAATTTGTAATCGATCGCAAGTCGTGACTAAAACTACTTGGCGGTTTAATGTTGGTTCGCTGGTCGGTCTAACTGCTAATGTAGGGTCGTAGTGAGCGTCGAAAAGGGCAGTTTTTGGCAAGAGGGCGATCGCATTTCCTTGGCGTACCATTCCCCGAAAAGCATCCAAAGTATTTAACTCTAAAACTGCATTTAAGTTAGCATCTAACCGCTGAAATTGATCTTGGATTAAGCGTTGCATTCCATAGCCAATTTTGAATACTATTTGAGGATAATTAGTAATTTCTTGCCAAGGTATTTCTGAGTATTGGGCTAAGGGATGATCTGCTGCCATTAATACTTCTATTGGTTCGGTGTAAAGTGCATCTACAATTAATTCTGGACTAGCAGTTAAAAAGCGGTTATTCATGACAATTGCTACATCTACTAAACCATCTTTGAGTACTTTTAAAGCCCGATCGCTTCCTAAAGAAGTTACTCGCAATTGTACCGCTGGGTAGTCCTGGCAAAACTTTTGCAAAACTGGGGGTAAATTATAAGCACATATTGAAGGAATAGCTGCTACACAAAGCTCAGGCTGCTTTCCTGTTAGTAATTCTGCTAATTCTTGAGTGGCATTTTGCCATTCTTGGCAGATTTTTGTGGCATGGGGTAATAGTTTTTCTCCGCCTAATGTCAACTTTGCTTGGTTACTCCTGTGGAACAAGGATACACCCAAGTCTGATTCTAAAGATTGGATCTGGCGACTGATGGTAGATTGGGTAACGTTACATTTTCGTGCTGCTTGCTGAAAACTGCCCGTTTCTGCGATCGCCAAAAATGCCTGTAATTGCTCTAGGCGCATGGTTAATGATGTAGCCTGAATCACATTATCTATTGGAATGACAATAACTCATTTACCATACCTTTTTAGTAGATTCTGATACAGCTTGGCGAATTCATACTGGAAAATGAGAAAATTTTCTCTTGTATAATTCGCCTGTTCTGGCTTATGTTGGCGCAAATTTCATCTTTATTTCATTTTCTTATGTTTACCATTTATTTGTAATTAAGCAGAAGGGGGAGAAAGGGAACTTGGCGTACCCGATCGGACAAGAGAAACATTATACTTAATTTTGCTGTACTGGATCAGTTACAAAATCTGATAAATTTGTCTTTTATCGAAATTACTAAAATGTTGTGAAAATAGGGTGAATGTAAATTAATTTAGCTTTTAAAAGTTTGACTTTGAGTATACAAGATCTCTAGGCTCAGTTGAAAGAGGAGATTTTTTCTTTCTTTTGGTTAGTTGACCTCTTGTTCAAAAGCAACAATTGTAAGATAATCTCTAGTCGTCTACCATGCGAAATTAAGGTGTAAAAATATGACGAATGATACAAGTGGGGAAATCGATCGGGGTTTGAAAGCAGCTTTGGGTTTTACGATCGCTCTAGGTATTTTCTTGATTATTCTGGGCGGAGTTGCGATCGCTCGTCCTTTTTTTGCTACTGTAGCAGCAACTCTTTTCTTGGGACTATTATTGTTACTTAACGGAATTTTTCAAATAATCTACGCTTTTCAAACTAATATTCGCGGGAATTTTTGGCTGAAATTTCTCGGTGGTTTGATCTATTCTGTTGGTGGTTTGTTAATTATGTTCAATCCCCTACCAAGTTTGATTGCTTTAACCTTAGTAGTGGGTATTTCGATTTTGGTTTCTAGCATTTTCCAAGTAATTTTAGCCTTTGAATTGCGTCCGGCACGTCACTGGGATTGGGTGCTTTTGAGTGGCATTTTGGGAATTATTCTCGGTATTTTGATTTGGCATCAATGGCCGGAAAATTCTACTTGGGCAGTTGGCATACTGTTAGGTATTAACCTGATTTTTGATGGTTTATGGATAATTTTATTCTCTTCAGCAGCCCGTAAAGCTTTGAGAGAAGCGTAAGGGTTCTAGAACACCAATTCAGTAATCCCAGAAACCGGGTTTCTTTGACTTGGGGTAACGAAATATTGACTGTGCGAGCGAAAGAAACCCGGTTTCTCATCGCCGACGACAATACTGAATCGATGTTCTAGAGGTTTTTGGGGCAGAGGAGGTAGAACCTCTCAAAACTCGTTCCCAGGTTCAACCTGGGAACGAAAGATTTAACAGGTGATGAGTATATTCAAGTAAAATAATAGTAGTTGAATCGAAATTTTAGAAGTTTTGAGTAAGTACCAATTTGGAAAGAGTGGGCGATGGGAAGTAATTTGAGATGGTAATATCCGATCGCTTATTTCAGACTTTTTTACCATATTGAATCTGGCAAAATTACCTCTTGCTGTTTTTTATTTGTCGAACTCGCGTTGAATCACGTTCTAAGCTCAAGATCGTAGGTACAGAAAGCTGGTTTTTCTCGTTCAATAATATCCCTTACTAATTGTTCATCTATTGGCTCTGAATTATTGGTACGCAACCTTACAATAAAGTGAAAAGGACGCGCACCTCCTAACATAGAATCCTCACCCATAAGAGTTTTTCCTAAAACGAAACCTTGGCTAAAAATTTCTTCTATACTTATATGTTTTTCTGATTCGGGAAGATGTTCATCTAAAGGTAAACCTGTATAAAGATGTAAGTAATAACGCAAACCTCTGCGCGTTCCATGCCAACGATAAAGAGTTACGGCATTGCGAATTAAACGACGTTGCTGTTTAGAATCCCAACGTTGTTCCATATTCCAAGCTACCCAATGTGCCAGAAAGGGAAGCATTGCTTCTGGTGCTGTTAAAGGGTCTAAATATGCCCAGAGTACGTCTATTGTTTGAACTGCGGGATCGAATGCCTGCTCGAAAATAGTCAGAAATCGCCCCATAAAATCTATTTCTCGATAAATCGCAGGTAAGAAATTTAGGTAAGAATGATGAGGGCGAACACAAATATTAAAAACTCGATAACCAATTAATTGCTGTTGAATTTCTCCTTCTGCATATACATAAACTTGAGCTTCATAGTTAATTTGTAATCGTGCTTTCCTACCCATCAAACTAAACTGATTTTCAAAAAAGTCTTCTGGAATTTGAAAGGAAAGTTCTTTGTCTACTTTTTGGTTGGGGGCAATTTCTTCTGCTTCTTCTTGATACCAATTACACCAAGTTCCGGGAAAGTCTCCCTCAATTACTAATTTCCATCTTAATGGATGGGAACCCAGGTTTTCTAATTGGACTAACATTTCCCCTGGCTCACCAGGATGTAAAAGTAGGTTTTGAGCGATCGCTTCTTCTTGATTATTTCCCCCAAAACTTGCCAATGCTGAAGTTTCAACTGCATCGGGGGTTTGCATTGAGGCAAGTTTTAAAGCTAAAGTTGGACGGTAATTTGTTTGAGTCATTGTTAATTGGTCGTTGGTAGTTGGTCGTTGGTAGTTGGTCGTTGGGGTAGACTTGCCTATTACCCACTACCCACTACTCACTCACTACCTAATTAATATAATTCAATAACATGACCAGATTGTAGTCGTTGACGAAGTGTGTTGTTAGGCGTATCGTCTTCATCTGCCCAAGAACAAATCAATCCTAAAGAACCTGGATTAATTATTGATTGTGGTTCATCTGTAAGAAACCAATTTGCTCCATACTTACGGATTTCAAAAAGTTCTACAGATCCTAAATAATTAACTCCAGAAATTTTTTGACATAAGGCAACAATATCGGAAGTATACAAGGGGCGACCTAAATCCCAACCTTTGCCATCAACGCCACCAGTGAGAGGATTTAAAAAGCGGTATAAATTAACTAACAATGCCGATCGAATTTCTTGTTGAGCGCGAGGATTATTATATTTTGGATCTATGGTAACTTCAGTTCTAACACTTACTCCCACATATTCAGGTTCTTGTAATTTTACCTGTACTCCTAAAGGTTTGCGGTCTTGCATATATTCAAGAATTTTTGTTTCTAATTCCCTGTTAAGCGTAAAGTATTCATCGGGGTTCATCCCGCGCCGAAAATCAAATGTTTCAGTGCTAACTTTTGGGATAATTAGTAATTGGACAATTCCTGGTATAGCGTTAGTTGGATCGGTCAAACAGTGAGCGCGAGCTACAGTTCTAGATGCTGTTTTTGCTACGTTTTCAAAGTCTTCGGGAGTGACAGCACATTCACGAGTTCGCAATATTTGCGGTACTCGGATCACAGCTTCATCTAATGATTCGGCATCAATTCCTCCCTTTGCTGATTCATAATTGATGACGTTTTTAATGTAAGGAATTGCTTGTTTAACAACGGTAAGTTTTTCCGCTTGAACATTACCACGACTACCGCCTCCGGTGCGGTAAGCAACCATATAAATTTCTGCGCCGGGAGGGGGAACTTTGCCATATTGTCGTTCTAATGCTTCGCTGGTTAAAGATGATGGTTGTACGATCGCTAAATTTCGCGTTTCGCTATTATCTCGCCTGACGATTCTTCCTACTGGTTGAATTTGCGATCGCTGTTGTGTTTGTTGTTTAATTTGTGCTGGTTCTCGAATCAATGGGCCAAATTGAATTACACCAGTTTGGGAATCAATGGTATAGTGTCGATCGTCAGGAGTAGAGTCAGCAAAATCGGAAACTTCTGTCCAAATTTCCAGTTCGCCATTAATTGGTTTAATCGCAATACATTCGCCTTCTTTACGTTCTAAAACTGGTTTTCCTTGCAATTCAAATGCTTGTCCCGGTTTACCATCACTTACGCCTAAAAGTTCGTTTTCAATTCGCACACATTCACTAGCATTAACTGCTGCTCCAATAGAACGAACAGCTAAACCAATTATACTGGGAGAACTGCTATAACTTGGTTGTAATTCTCGCGGATATGTGTAGATGCAGCGTATCCAATGACCGCTATAACCTGTGCCAAAATCTGCGATCGGCCATAGTTGGGGTAAGTGTAGCACGACATCGGCTCCATCATTCAAGGAATTAGTTCCTTGTTGTGCTAATCTGTCAAAACTAAAACCTCTAGTTTTATCATCTTCTCTCTGGCGCAAAATTGTTGATTGCCAATTACTACCATTCCAAGCTTCCCATTTTAGAGGCGGATCTTCTGGGTTAATTCCTGTAGTTCTAGCTGCTTCTCCTTTAAAAGTAATAGCTATGACATTTCCAATAATTGGACTTTCTAAATCTTCTTCTGTTAAAATTAAATAAAAACAATTACTAGGACTAGATTGCTCGAACAAAAGTGTTTCTTCGAGGTTCCACCATTGATTGTTTAAAGGAGTGCGATCGCTTAAATTTTGTGGTATATTTTCTTCAGTTATAGCTGTGAGAAAATGCCTAATTTTCGGATTGCCAATGATTAATTCGCGATCGGTACTAAATATCACCGCTTCTTGGGTTTCCGTCCGTACTGTAGCAACTTCCGTTGAATAAGGAATTACAATTGCTTGAGACTGAGCTTTGCTGAGATAAAAAGTTAGTTCGCACCAAGCAGGTGCAGGTGGTAAGAGACGAATTCCCAGCAATTCTAAAAAAGCGACATAATTTCGTCGGGGAACTTGATTGAATCTCATAAACATTTGGTCGGTTAACCAAGCAAACAATTCAATCAAAGTAATTCCCGGATCTCCTGGGTTATGATTCGTCCATTCTGGACAATAGCGAGGAATGCGAAGAATACATTCTTCTACTAAGTCGTTAAAAGTTCGATCGTCCAGATTTGATTTAGGTAATTCTGGTAAAAAATCAAAATTCACGGATATTTTCCCCTACAGGCGATAGATAAAAGGGATAAACCAAACTACGAATATCAGGGCTATCTTTGGGTTGATATTCAATAATAATATCTACTTTACCTCGAATGGGGTCAGGATCGGCCCTTACCTCTTTTAATGTAATACGCGGTTCCCACATTTCCAAAGCTTCTTCTACATATAAACGAATTAATAGGAGAGTTTGAACGTTCATTGGTTCAAACACCAATTCTGAGAGGCGCGAACCAAAGTTTGGTCTATAAACTCGCTCTCCTAAATCAGTTCGGAGGATAATGATTATAGATTCTTCAATATTTGGAGTGTTGGAACTAAGTTGGATGCCACCCTGTACATTTATTTGTAGAGGGAATGCCAATCCTGAACCGATGTAATTGTTTTGTTGATAATAATATTCTTCGGGCATATTAGTTATTTTGGCAGGTTTTATATTTTATCATTTACTTTAGGTGAAAAAGGAAGAGTTAGGTTTCTATTTTGGCGATCGCCTCTCCCGCTTCTGCTTCCCCATAAATAACAGACATAATCCCCGGCAAATATTCATCCATCATGGTAACATTGGCATAAACCAACCTTTTGATTAAAGCAAAACTGAGCCGATCGCCTTCTACATCAATGCTAGTTTTATAGCGAATTTCTCCGTCTTCAAAATCCATTTCAAAGTTGCCGATAATCATGCCAGAATTGGCTCTAGTCAGAAATTCTGCTACAGCTAGTCGCTTGTTTTCTGGGGCGTTGACGGGGCAAATTGAGTAAAAGACAAATTGCTCCTGGTCATCTCTAGCCTTGGCGTAGCAAGTCCATTTGCCATTCTCGCCTTGGAAAACCATCTGCAAGAGTGGTTCTCCTTCAATCTGGACGAAAGGCCAGTCGTCCTCTTCAAAAAAATTGACGATTTCCTCAAAAAATTGTCCCTCTGTAGGGGTGGATTTCAAACCCGCCTCTAGTGCCTCTTGCAAGATGCTTGGTACGCTCTTCGTCAACCCGTCCAGACTGGTATCAGCCACTTGTTTGAAGTAATTGGTCATTTCCTCAACTATCTGGGAAGTGGCTTCTTGTGTCACAGCAGGCAGATTGGCTTCTATCGACTCTTTGAAGAAGTTGGCTAGAGCATTATTCATCTGGTCGCTGGAACCGGAAGTGGCGGATTGGACAAAAGCTGATGCAGTAATATCAGCCCAGAGGGTGCGGTAGCCTGTCTCGCCGGACTCCTGTTGTTGCTTGACGGATAGTGCCAACCAACTCTCGGTGGATAGCAGTGGGTTGTCGGGTTGTTCTTGATTCAGATTCAGGATATAGGTTGCAGCTTCGTTAGCATCTACGGCGCGTTCTATCGGTTGTGGCAGCAAATTGGGCTGTAGACCGATTTCGATTTCGATGTCGGGTGAGGGCAGGAAGTTGCCACCCGTGAGAGGACGGCGCACTTCTGGCTTGAGATTGAACAATGCCTCGGTTTCGATGCGCTGGTAGAGTTGTGGGCTTACCTGGAAGGTGAGACGGCACTCAATTACTTCGTCGTCTTGCTTTATTAGAGACAGAGATACTGCGCGAACGGTTAGGGGGGAGTGGGTGCGATCGTGTAGGGTCAGTTCGCTGTCCAGGTGATAACGTTCAGTTTTTGCACTCATGTTTCCGATAGCACTCTCTTATAAAGGTACAAAACTAAGCCTCCAACCCTGTTCTGGCATATCTTTAAAGTTTCTAACTGGCTACTTTGAGTCCAGTGATAAATGATATTACCTATCAGCACTACAGTTCCCTGTTCTGTTGGAGTCCCATCTCTTCTTCAACTTCTTTGATAGTCAATATCAGACTACGTTCTGGTGGCTGTGCAAGAAAATCTTCCACCACGCTGAAAAGATCTACTGATAAATTTTTTGGCACAGACCCCCTCTCGAAGTAACCTACAACGTATCGTAGGAATGACTTTGCCTCTGGGTTTTCATTTAAAAACCAAATTCCACCGTAGCGATGAAGAAATAACTGCCCGATAAAATACATGAGCCTGAGATGTAACCATTCCTTATCCTTCTGCTCAAGTTCACTGATATCTTCTGCCTTTAAAAACGCCTCTAATACTTTAAGAAATTTTTCTGGCTGTTCAACCGCAGTCTGTGGATTTTCTACACCAGCAAGATCAGCAAATTCTAGGATTGCTGGCTTAATATCAGCTACAAAGCTTCGGAAAGCCTTTCGTCTCTTTGTCCTGATCTCAACTTCTTCCGCAGTCAGTTCGCGCACATTACACTCTCCTGTTTTAAATGAAACCACAGTCGAACACTATTCATACACGCCTGAGTTCGACCTGATGCCAAAGGCATGGCTCTTTTCTACAGGCTTCGGGAATAAATCACACATTTTTTTCAGAGTCTTACTTTATCGAACTTAGGTCATACACTGTATATGGAATACCAAAATCGTCCAGCGTTTTTGCAAGCTCCTGAGAGGGACCAGCATCGGTAAATATCCATTTAGGATGATAGTTTTGGGGATCTACTGCTTGTAAGTAAGCATCTTTTAAGATTTGCTCCTGAATATGGCTGCTGAGAGGAACTTCGTTCACCTGTCCCTTGCCAAGGTACTTCTGGTATGTCTTTACCTCAACTTTCAGATGTGTTTGTCCTGTTTTACTAGGTACGACATCAACGTGACGACCTCCTGTATTTTCAAACCGGAAATGCTGTTTTTGACCCTGGTAAAGCTCTTCAACGAACTGCTCACCAGCTTCCCATCGAGCCTTACCACGCAACTTCTTGATATCTTTCAGGCTCCGCGTAGTTGGAACGGGGGGATTGGGCAGGTGTGCTGTGCTGGTAATAGCGTCATCCGATAAGAGTATGCCCTTTTTGCCCGATGCTGTTACGACTGCATCGGCGAACTTCGCCCCTTGAAACCCTGGAGCTACTGCCTCATCGACGATGGTACCATCAGCCAGCAGGATTTTAGGGTTGATGTGTCCCCAAAGCTGGATTCGTTTGCCAGATTTCGTAATTGAAAATTTCTTGAAACGTAACTTGCCCACAAGCTGCCTTGCCAAGTCATCCAGTGACTTCGCACCCTTGGCGAAGCCGCCTTTAAGTCCTTGGAGCATAATTTTGCCATTCTTGAGAGCCGTCTTCGCTCCCTTGAGACCAATCTGACCCAACTCCCTGACACTCTTGACAGTCGTCTTGACCGTGTTCTTGACTGCTCCTGCCGCAGCCTTCACAGTTCCCCTGAAACCACTCTTGAGCGCTTTGATGACAGCACCAGCATTAAATAGCAGGGCGAAGACTAACTCAACCGCACCAGCAGCCAAACCACGAGCCAGACTCTTGGCAGCCCCACCAATGTTACCCGCCCAACCCTGGCTCAAGTAATTGCCGATATGCCCCGCAATATTTGCCAACGCCACGCCGCCCATCACGACAGCAACCACCTGCATGAGCGCTGGTAGTGCTGCCATAATTGCACCGCCTGTCAGGATATTGAGACCGATAAACGCCGCCAGCGCCGCAATGGCACCTGCCAGTAACTTCGGCCAGTTAGCAGAGAACCACTGCTTGACACCTTGTATCATCTGGTGGGACATATACTTGGCTCGCTGACCCACCGAAAGCGGCCCGATGGTCTTCATGTTGGCGGGGATGTCTCCCTGCTGGGCTGGCTTACCTTGTTTCTGGGTTGCCTCAGCACCTTCAGGCTTCTGCGCCATCAATTCTTGGAGTTTCGCCTCGGCAGTTTGCTCGTCATCGCAACACCCGCCGCCAGCCTTTTCATTTCCAAGGGCAGCACCAGCAGGTACCTTGCCCACTGTCTCTCCCCCAGCCAGTTCTGCTTTAATTGCCTCCATTGAGTTCACGGGGTCGTTTGACTCGCCAAACTCGACTTCCTCACCCTCCTGAAGATTCAGCGAGGCGACGAGTTCAGGGTTTACATCAAAGTTTGCAACAGAGTCTACAGCGAAGTCATCTTCTGCAAACTGAGTCTTATTCAACAGTGCTGCCTTGTCGTCACCACCCTTTGCCTCCGCCTCACCGCCCTTGGCTGTAGTTGGCGCGTTGCACTTGGCACAGTCTTCCTTAGAACGCTCAAAAGGCAATGGCTCCGTAAGATTCATCCCCAAGACTTCCTCGGATAATTGCCCCATGAAATTACCAGGCATCTGCTTCGCCGCCGCCACCAAGTTAGCCAACCCCTCCAAGAGTTTCTTGAGAGCTTCAATAACTTTGCCAATGGCATCGAAAGCAGCATTGTAGAGTGCTTGGATACCTGCCAGCAACGTATCCAACGCCTTCGCCAGGAAATTCAGAGCAGCGGTAACACCTTTCTTCAACAAATCTGCGGCAGTGTTAACCGCCTTCACAGCTGCTTTGATGGCTTTATCAATTTTGCTGTTGATTTTCTTAGCTATTTCCGGGAAAGCAGCAAAAACGACATTAACCAGCCCTTTGAGAATCGTTCCCAGACCCTGAATTAACCCAACAATTGCCTTACGTGCCAGGTCGATAACAGCCGTTGCCAATTTTATCGCTTGCTCGAAGATAAATTTGACCGCCTTGCGGAGATTATCGTAGATAAAGTTGACAGCTTTTTTGAGACCATCAATGACAGCGCTAGCTGCCGATTTGACCCAGCCCGAGAAGCCGCCTGACTCTTTTTCGGCTTCTCCCTTTTTCTGGTCAGCTTCTTTTTCAGCTTTGTGTTTTTCTTGTTCGGCTTTCTTTTCCGCTTCTGCTACGTGCTTGGAAGCTTCTTGTTCTCCTTTGTGTTTCTCCTGGTCAATTTTTTTCTTTTGGTCTTGAGTTGCCTTTCCTGCTTTATCCTGATAATCCTTCTCTGCCTTGCCGAGTTCTGTCTGCCACTCCTGTTTCGAGGCTTGCACCTCAGACTTCGCCAGCTGCTGTTCTTTCAGTTGTTTTTGGCTGGTTTCTTGATTCAGCTTGGCAATTTCCTTATCCGAATCTGTCTTGGCTTTGGCTGTGTCCTTATCAAACTTCTGCTTGCCGACGGCGTATTTTTGCTGTTCTGCGCCGATACGTTCTTTCAGTGCTGGAGCGAGGGATTGATTGAGATTCCCCGCCACCTCACCAGGAACTGCGGGTACTTTGCCTTTGTTGCCCGCAGGAGTCTTTGCGGCTGAGAGTCCTTTACTCGCTTGAAGTGTTTCCTTGCTGTCTTCAGGGAAAATATTATTCTCACCAAAGTCTTGGTTAATTTCTTTAGCAGCTTCAGCCTTTTTCTTGCTTACTTGCTCGTTGGATTGACGTTGCTCCCCATCCATTTGTGAAGGGTCAGCCTCACCCGTCATATCAACCTTTGGAGCCTGCCCTAGCTTCGTGCTAATTTGACCGCTGTCCAATCGAACGCCTGCAAGTTCATTTTGAGCGCTCTGAGCCAACTGCGGGTCAGATTTGGCAGCTTGCTCAGGTTTTCCACTATCCCCGCCAGCTAGTCGCGTAGGTTTGATGGGTCGAGGTGGCGGTGCTTCTTTGACCTGGATTTTAGACCCCTTTGCAGCTTGACCAGATTTCTGTTTACTCGCTCCCGCAGCAGGCATTTCCTTATTTCCAGCAACAGCCTTTCCATTGGCTTTAGTTTCTTTAGACCCAGATTTCTGAGCGGGCAACCCTGTTGGTGCGGGAATTTTGGGTAAGCTTTGCTGGAGTTGTTGTTTTTGTGCCTCTAGTGCTCCAGGTGAAGTAGCTTGCGCTTGTCCGTATGCCGCAGGCGCACTGGTTGGTGGTGTATTTTTCAGCTGTTCTAGAATCTGACCGGGGTCGGCTTTAGCTTGGATACGCCCCCCTATACCTGGGCTTACCTCCTGTTGCTTATTTTGAGTAACTTCACTGGTGTTACCGGGAAGTTCCTTCGCCTGAAGTGGTTCTTTCTCTTCTTCGTGTTGGGTAGGCTTGCGTAGCACCTCCTTATTCAGCCGAATCCCACCTGTCTGCTGTATTGTGTGCGTCAACTCATGGGCTGTCAACTCATCTTTACCCGGAGATTTACCTGCTCCGAAGTAAATATCGCTACCATGAGCAAATGCTTGCGCCCCCAAATCTTTGTTCATTTGGACGGCAGTGGAGTCGGTATGCACCCGGACTGAGCTAAAATCTGCACCAAAGCGGGGTTCCATGAACGATCGCACTTCTTCCGGTAACGGACTACCTCCCCCCTTGCTATTGGCGAGGTGGTTTTCTATGCTGGCTGAAGATTGGGTTGTGCTGTTGGGCGATCGTTGTAATCCCAACTTCATTTGTAACTCTTCAGAATCTTCTCCTGTCTGACGCTGCACCAACCGAGAAATAGAATTACTTAGCAAAGAAGACTGATCTTCCTCTTTTACTTCATCCGCCTGACTATCCGTTTGTCGCTGAATCGCTGAGTCTGGCATAGTCATCACTTTCGCCGCCATACTATCAGCTTCGTGTTCGTATTTATCCCCAGGTTTACCAACAGTAAGTTTAGTTTGAATCGGCTTTAACTCAGTGTCTTCTTGTGGCGTTTCCGCTGAAAAAGAATGATTTGATTCTTCTTTTAACTGAACATCTTGATTTTCCTCTTTTTCTTCTGCACCGGGAAGAGGTTTATTTGATTCTTCTTTTAATTGAACTTCTTGGTTTTCATCATCTTCCTTTTTGCCTGTTAGAGAAGCAAAATCAGAATTTTCTGGCGGCTGAAGTTTCTCTTGTTCTTCCTCTTGACGCTGAATATTTCCTTGCTGCATATTCGCTTCTGACGAAGGAGCAAATATTGGCATATTCAGCAAATTAAAACTAGGACGGATAGTGTTTGGTTGTGGTGGCGAATCTGCTGTAATAGTTCCAGCAGTAGCGACAGTTTGATATCTCTCATCACTAAAAGGTCGTTCTTGAAATTGGGACGATGATACCATTTGAGATGGCGCAGATGAGTTTTTCTGAACTTGTACTCTGTCGCTCATTGCCTAATTCCTCTCAGCTTTCTCTAGTATAAGAAGACTTTTTTATCCGCCAATCAGTACCGTAGAACAACCCATTGCAATTTTATTTGGGGGGCCAAGTGCTTCAACAATAGTATCTCCCATTCGACAAGCAGGAAGCCCGTTAATTAATACCGTCCTGCTACCATCAATTACAACGCCTGGGCCGTGTGGTGGGATAGGTAAAGGAGTAGCACAATTATGAATGTCTGCGCCACCAGCACTAGTAGTAATTGTACTGCTCATACTGGCTGCGGCTGTGGATTTTGCGGTTTCTTCTGCGGTTTTTGCGGCTGGCAGTCCTGGCGTGCCTGCGGCTGCAAGTGTGGCTGCTTCTGCTGCGGTAATTGCTGCGTCGCTGACTTTTTTTGCTGATAAGATTACTGCTGCTCCCGCTGCTGGTATGCCTCGCCAAGCTGGTAAACCGCCTATTAGTACGGTAGGGCTACCCGGCCCTCCGGTCAAGACGGGTGGGAGAGGGTGGGCTACGCGATCGGTAATTCTAGCTGCTGGTTTACTCATAATAAATTTTCCGTAATTTTAGTTAAGTTTAATCATGCTACCTCTGACATTAATCATGCCATTAGCAGTGATATCAATATTGCTTTGAGCTTGTATTCTTATACTGCCAGTTGAACTCATTGTAATACTACCATCACTGTCATTCAATCGTAATTTATGACCTCCTAATGTCTCAATTTCTACAAACTTTTCGCTGTCATTAATACGTAATTTATGACCGCCTTTTGTTTCAATATAAACTCCAGCTTTACTAGAGCTTTTATCTTCTTCTACAAACTGCATTTTGTGTCCGGTGCGGGTTTGAAATGTTCGCAATCGCACCTTGCCATCTTGAACGTTATTTTCTACCGAATTTGGTGGTGCGTCTTTACCATTCCAAACTGCGCCAATGACATAAGGACGATGAATATCGCCATGTTCAAATGCTACTAATACTTCATCATTTATTTCTGGTAAACAATCAAATCCTCGCTGATTTCCGATGCCAATTGCTACTACTCTCGCCCAATTACTAGCGTGTTCTTCTGTTAGTGTAGGAAACTTAACTTTGACTCGTCCCCAACCTTTTGGATCTTCATTATCGGTGACAATTCCTACTAGTAAAGTTTGTCCTGGTTGTAAATGAGATTGAGGAGAAAGTGTTGTTAAAAAGTTACCTCCTCGCAAACCACGCACGCAGAATTCTGTGGTGTAAACTCGCTCTTGGTAGGAGTGACGAGTTTCGGTGACGTAGTATTCGCCACTGTGTTGTCCCATGTCTTCTAATTGAACTACACGCCCTGGTCTAATTTGGGTATTTCCTTCTGCTTTGGCATCGGCGTAGATAAATTGTCCTCCTAATTCATCGCATAAAGCTTGTGCCATAGTATCAGCTTCTTCGGGGTTAAAGAGGGGTCGATCGACCAAAATCATTTTCGGTGTAGGCGGTTGTCCTTTGAATTTATTGCTGGTATCGCTGCCTTTGCCGTTTTGAGTTTTGGTGATTACTTGTTCTTGGTTTTTAGTAGATACAACTGCTCTTTTTTCGCTGTAATCCCAGGCTCGAACTTCAACGGATTTAACTTGCTCGGAACTACTAACTCGAATTCGGAAACTGTGCAAATCTGTCAACCATTTTAAGGTGATTTTTTCTGATTCTGCTTTGGGTTTACGAAAGTTTAATTTATTATCTTTTACAAATAGTTCAAATCCAATTCTAGCGGCTCGTTGTCGCATGAATTCCATATTAGTTTGATTTTCTTGAAAAGCGTAGTCATGGGCGACACCACTGGCATCAATTGTACCTGGTTTTATGCCTACTTCTTGAATGATTTTTTTCACGATGTCGCTATCTGTCATGTTTTGAAAAGAACGGTTGTAGCGTCCTCGATGTAAGCGATGACTAACATCGTAACCTTTAACTATTACTGGAGCTTGAGATTTTTCGCTAAAAAAGGTTTCAATTCCGGTAATTTCGGCTTCTATAAGGTTATTTTCGTTGTTTTTGTTATAGTCTTTTGATTCGGTGGTACTGGAAGTAAAACCAATTTTGACGGGTTTACCAATTTGTAATAAATCTTGATAGCGCCATTTTTGATCTTGGGCTCTACCTGGAAAATAATCGTTTTGAATTGCCAAAATAAACATTGCTGGCTGATGCAAGCTTTCTTCTACATATATTTCCAAAATGTCCTCCATTAAGTTAGGAGGCGCTTTTTTGCCATCTATTTCTAATGTTGGTAGGGCGCGGTAATGAACTCCGGTCATAAGCTGTTAGTTTTTGTTTGGTGTTTAATTAGGTATGGAACGTCGGGAATTGTTTGATTGTGACATTTTGCGATTTTTCATACTATCTGTTTGGCGATCGGTTTTTGCTTGAGGTTTAGCGCCTAGTGGTCCATTTTCTTTGGGTTCGTCAGCTTCTTTAAGGGTTAAGCTATCAATAACAGCACGTACTGGTGTTCCATCAGGCAAAAACATGGTTAGTTTGTAGTTGAGTTTTTCTACAAAGCAACGCCGCAAGTAAACTTGTTTACCCCACATAAATTGATAAATGGGTGGACGTTCTTTGCCTTTAACAAATTCAACTGCTGTTCGGAAACTATTGATGTATTTATTAACAACGTCTTCTCCTTCTTCATAAGTGTCGAATAAAATTTTATTAATTGTAACTTTGTAGGCTTTGACATGAGAAAAACTAACTTTAGGTTGTCCTTTTTCTTGGGTGCGTGCTCCGGGACTTTCGGCGGTTTCTACTACACCTTCAAAAACTAATTCGCTGGGGTTGAACATAAATTCGATCGCTGGTACACCATCATTTGAAATCAGTGTTGCTTTGACGAGATTACCGGATTTATCTGATATTGGTGTTGTTTTGGTTGGTAACATATATTCTCCTAAAACATTGTGTAAATTTTACCTATTTAATCGTCCTACATAGTAGCGTCCTTGACGTTCTCTTTCTATCTCTAATTTCTGTCGAATTAAATAATAGACTTCTCTGGTAAGGGTCTGTAATTTATTATCGACTGCGGAGACTTCACCAGTTTCGTCTGCTGTGCGCGATCGGGGAGTTGATTTTTGAGCTAATTTGACTTTAGCAGAAGTTCCAAATGATGAGGTAAGATTGCCTAACCAAATTGGATAGCCTACACAGCTTTTACCATAACGCTCCTGTTCTATTTCTAACCTTTGTCGTAATAATGTGTAAACTTTTTGAGCAAGAATTTCTAATTTTTCTTCAGAAATAGATGAATCTTTGCTGTAAATGTTTGCTGTTAGCTGTTGGTTAGTTTCTTGACGATCTGCTGATAGGGAAGTATTGGCAATTTCAGAATAGTCAGAGTTAGAAATATTGGTGGAAGAAAGGGTATAGTATGGTTCATTTGTTTCAAGTGCAAATTCATCTTCCGTCAAGTTGCTTTCTGGTGGTTTTATAAAATTTTCGCCTAATAATTCAGATATGTTTGACCATGAGTTTGGTACATCGTTAGCAAAGTTAAAATTCTCTGTTGGCGAAGTCTTTTGAGTATTATTAGACTGTTCTTCTGTTTCAGAAGTTAGGCTCAATTTTGGCAATATAAATTTATTTGTGTTGCTGAGAGGTTTACCATAACCTAAAGGGTTAAGAGGTGGCAAATTTTCGCTATTATCATCTGTATTTTCACCGATTAATTCTGAAATGTTTGACCATGAATCGGGTATATTATTAGTAGTTTTTGATGTAGTCTCAATAATTTCTGATGCAAAATTTGCTGTTTCTAACTTTGGTGAAACCAGATTTGATGGGGAAGTTGCATTTTCGTTGACTGATTGGTTAGTGATTGGAGATGTCAGGGAAATGTTCTCTTGATTTTCTCCCAAAGTTGTATCTTCAGTGGTTGATGTTGTTAGATTGGTTGCTGTTTCTAACTTTGATGAAACCAGATTTGATGGGGAAGTTGCATTTTCGTTGACTGATTGGTTAGTGGTGAGAGATATCAGGGAAATGTTCTCTTGATTTTTTCCCGAAGTTGCATCTTCGGTGGTTGTTGTTTCTAACTTTGGTGAAACCAGATTTGATTGTGAAGTTACATCTTCGTTGACTGATTGGTTAGTGGTGGGAGATGTCAAGGAAATGTTTTCTTGATTTTCTCCCGAAGTTGCATCTTTGTTGACTGATTGTTTAGTGATTGGAGATGTCAGGGAAATGTTTTCTTGATTTTCTCCCGAAGTTGTATCTTCGGTGGTTGTTGTTTCTAACTTTGGTGAAACCAGATTTGATGGAGAAGTTGCATTTTCGTTGACTGATTGTTTAGTGGTGGGAGATGTCAGGGAAATGTTTTCTTGATTTTCTCCCAAAGTTGCATCTTCAGTGGTTGTTGTTTCTAACTTTGGTGAAACCAGATTTGATGGAGAAGTTGCATTTTCGTTGACTGATTGGTTAGTGGTGGGAGATGTCAGGGAAATGTTTTCTTGATTTTCTCCCAAAGTTGCATCTTCAGTGGTTGTTGTTTCTAACTTTGGTGAAACCAGATTTGATGGAGAAGTTGCATTTTCGTTGACTGATTGTTTAGTGGTGGGAGATGTCAGGGAAATGTTTTCTTGATTTTCTCCCGAAGTTGTATCTTCGGTGGTTGTTGTTTCTAACTTTGGTGAAACCAGATTTGATTGTGAAGTTACATCTTCGTTGACTGATTGGTTAGTGGTGGGAGATGTCAAGGAAATGTTTTCTTGATTTTCTCCCGAAGTTGCATCTTCGGTGGTTGATGTTGTTAGATTTGTTGTTGTTTCTAACTTTGATGAAACCAGATTTGATTGTGAAGTTGCATCTTCGTTGACTGATTGTTTAGTGATGGGAGATGTCAGGGAAATGTTTTCTTGATTTTCTCCCGAAGTTGTATCTTCGGTGGTTGTTGTTTCTAACTTTGGTGAAACCAGATTTGATTGTGAAGTTACATCTTCGTTGACTGATTGGTTAGTGGTGGGAGATGTCAAGGAAATGTTTTCTTGATTTTCTCCCGAAGTTGCATCTTCGGTGGTTGATGTTGTTAGATTTGTTGTTGTTTCTAACTTTGATGAAACCAGATTTGATTGTGAAGTTGCATTTTCGTTGACTGATTGGTTAGTGATTGGAGATGTCAGGGAAATGTTCTCTTGATTTTTTCCCAAAGTTGTATCTTCGGTGGTTGTTGTTTCTAACTTTGGTGAAACCAGATTTGATTGTGAAGTTACATCTTCATTGACTGATTGGTTAGTGATTGGAGATGTCAGAGAAATGTTCTCTTGATTTTCTCCCGAAGTTGCATCTTCGGTGGTTGCTGTTTCTAACTTTGGTAAAACCAGATTTGATGGGGAAGTTACATCTTCGTTGACTGATTGGTTAGTGGTGAGAGATGTCAGGGAAATGTTTTCTTGATTTTCTCCCAAAGTTGTATCTTCAGTGGTTGTTGTTTCTAACTTTGCTGAAACCAGATTTGATTGTGAAGTTGCATTTTCGTTGACTGATTGGTTAGTGGTGAGAGATATCAGGGAAATGTTTTCTTGATTTTCTCCCGAAGTTGTATCTTCGGTGGTTGTTGTTTCTAACTTTGGTGAAACTAGATTTGATGGAGAAGTTGCATCTTTGTTGACTGATTGTTTAGTGATTGGAGATGTCAAAGAAATGTTTTCTTTATTTTCTCCCAAAGTTGTATCTTCGGTGGTTGATGTTGTTAGATTAGTTGCTGTTTCTAATTGAGGTGAAAGCAGATTTAATTGTGAAGTTGCATTTTCGTTGACTGATTGGTTAGTGGTGGGAGATGTCAGGGAAATGTTTTCTTGATTTTTTCCCAAAGTTGCATCTTCAGTGGTTGTTGTTTCTAACTTTGGTGAAACTAGATTTGATTGTGAAGTTGCATTTTCGTTGACTGATTGGTTAGTGGTGAGAGATGTCAGAGAAATGTTCTCTTGATTTTCTCCCAAAGTTGTATCTTTGGTTGTTGATGTTGTTAGATTGGTTGTTGGCAAAGTTGAGGACGATCGCACATCATTCACATCATTCACATCATTCCCAACATCATCACTCACATCCAAATTTTGCCAACTTCCTCTCACTACTTCTGTATTGGATATTTCTTCAACATTTGTCTGCTGTTTTTCTAATGATTCAGTTACAGAAGGAGAAATAATAAAATCTGATTGTTGAACTAAAGGTTTCGATAATCCTAAAGGTTTAAGATTGGCTATATTTTCTGTTGAACTTTCTAAAGAAGTTGCTTGTAAATTAGAATTTGATTGTTGATTTTTGTTAGTTTCCGATCGCCTAACACTTGTTTGGGTAAGATTTTTAGTTGATGATTCTGGCAAGTTTGATTTTGTAGATGGGATGCGATGATCGCCAATTCCCGCAGATTCAGTCAATTGAGTTTCAGAAGGATTATTAGCTAAATATGGTAACTTTTCATCTCCCCAATTTCCCATATCAACATCTTCACCAAGATAGGAACTTTCTAACAATGAAAATTGGAGAAACTGACTTAATGGTTTTAAATTCTGACCCAAAGGACGCAACGGTTGTAATGGTTGAAAATTTGCTCCTAAAGAACTAGGTGAAAGTAAAGGGTTTTGCAAACCCAGAGGTTTTAAAGACATGGGTTATTTTCTCCGTATTATTTAGAGGAAATATCCTGAAGCGTGGCGACCTGAATTAAGTTTAGTAGCACCACCACCTTGAGATTTAGCTATCTTTAATCCTTCATAAGCTAGAGTTAATTCTTCGATCGCAACTGTGTTGGAATTTGCTTGCAATGCTGGTGCTTTCCAACCAACAGGAACCGCAGCAAGCAGAGTCCAACATTGCATAGTTTCTCCTGCTTGATTAAACAATAAAATATTAACGTTTCGACGTTCTTTTTTAGAACCACTCAAGATATTTGTTACCCAATCCCAAAATACAAAATCGTCAGTTATTCCACGTTTTAGCGTTACATCTGTATATTCAGCTTGACCTAATATTATTCGCTGTTGATCGTTAACGCCACCTTCAAAATGAGCTTCTCGTTTGATTTTTACTCCTAAACCCGAACACTCACTGAAAGAAGCAGTAATATTACTTTCCATTTCTACATAAAAGCGATTTGCTGTTACATAGTTGAGTTCGTGAGTAACTACACCATTTTTAGACATTAAAGTAACCCCTTATAGTTGCAAGATCGATCGCGTTGATTGCGTAAATCTTCTAACATCAATTCATAAACTCGGTTGCTCAATCTCCTTAGTAATATCGGATCGAGCATCACTTTTTCCACTAATTGAGAAATTTCTGATTTGTTACTTTTATTCATCTTTTATCTATTAAACTACTTTCTAATGGTACCAATCCAGCTTCCAGTAATAAAAGTTGACCTTCTTCGGTTTTTAATAACTCAGCGAATTTTTTTCCCGCTTCAGAACGATTTTTATCTTTGGGATAAATTACTACCAGCTTATACATTAAAGGATAACTTCCTGACTCGAAAGCTTTAACGTTAGGCCAGTAACTTCCTTTATCATTACACAAATCTGTTGTTGGTTCTATAGGTTTGACATTATTTTGTATTTGTTGAACTAACGGTTGAATTTCCTGACCTTTTGTTCCCAATGCTAAAGGATAAACTGAACATTGACCAAAAATTCTGCTCAGTAGACCAAAACCTATTCCAATTGTTTTCCTATTTTCAAAGTCATTTAAAATTTGCTCCAATATATAAGCTTCATCATTCTTGCGATCGCTCACTTTTTGAGTTATTGCTGCAATTTCTTGCTTCCACCTCTTAGATCCTATTGAATAGCGTTTATCGATTTCCGCTCTTTTCTCAAACATTCTATTCTCTTTAATTTGCTTTTCTTCATTTCTATTGCTCTCTTTCAATTGTTCCAATTCTGGCGAAGACTCACCTTCAGTAAATAACTTATCGATTAGTTTGATCGTTGTGGGATTATCAAGTGGTAGATAAAGTTTTATCTTATCAAATCCTTTAGGTGGCGACCAATTAGAAACTCCACCCTTTTTGTAAACTTCTCGCAATTGTTCTAAGGTAATTTTTCCATCTAAAGTATTAGGAATATTTTCCTTTCTTTTGCTATTACTAAAAGCTACAAAAACCAGTAATCCATCATAAGCTACTACTTGCTGTTGTAAATCATCAGGTAATTTATCGACATAAGTAGTAAGTGCAAAATCTACTGTTCCCGATCGCACATCCTCAATTAAATCCCCAGTTGAATTACTCTGTCTATAATTTTGTAATCTCGGTTCCCGATTTATCAATTCTTGTGCCAAAGTTTTAGTATAAGAACTCAAACTGGCATTATTCAGAATATAACTCCATGTGCCGTCAGTTTCAGTCGCGTATCTAACCTCTCCATTAGGAACTTTATCCACCTTAGCAAAACAGCAAGTTTGAGAAGAAGAACCAATCAGAGGTAACTGAAGTTCATCAGAATTACGCCATGTTAGCCAAATAATTCTTCCTAAAAAACCTGCCAATAATGCTAATAAAAGAGCAATTAATAGCGTTTTTAAAACTTGCCAATTATTGTTTTCTGCTTTTTCATAACTTTCTATTAATGCAGCATTTTGTTCCTCAAATTGTTCTTCAGGTGGTAATTGTAACAGTGCTTGACGAGCTTCGTAAGCACTAGCAAACCGCTTATCTATTCCTAAAAGACGGTGAATAAATCTTTTGAGAGGTACATCTTTAACAGGGGGCCAATGTTGCTCAATTGTCGGATCGAGGGGTTGACCAAAAACACCATCTACAGTTCCCCCTGATAGTAGATAAAAACTAATATATCCCAAATCTTGTAAATCTTTTTCTGGTGAATGATTGGCTATTTTAGTAGTAGGCGGTTTAAACAAATCTTCCCATAAAGCTAAGTCTGATACGTAAATAAAAAACCGGGGATCGTCGATCGCATTCTGATTACTCGTCACAATCAGCAAACTATCCAAAGTTAAATTACCATGAGGTAAACCTTGCTGTATTTCATCCGCAGAAAAACGCAATTTTTGACTGTGGAGAAACCAAAGAGTTTGCAACACTTGATAGAGAACTTGACGCACCTGTTTACCAGACATTGCGCCATGATTTGCCAAATAATCTCTTAATGTTACGCTATTACTAATAGTTTGCTCAAAGATTAAATAGCAAACTTTTTCATTACCAGAAGCGATCGCATCCCAAGGACTAATCAACCGAAAATCTTGTCCACCTCCATTCTTTAAATTTAACCTCGCAACCTGCTCAAACCTTTCCTTACGTTCCTTAGCTTCTTTTTTATTGAATTCGCGATCGGGTAACAAACATTCCTTAATAATAACTGGCTTATTATTAACAATTTGCACTCCACTATATAACCGCACCCTTTCCCCATCTTTGAGCAAACTATCTATTCGATATCTTCCTCTCCGACCGCCGCGAATCTCTTGATTTTTTGGTAAAATTGGGGCGATATCTACACGGTAAGTTTGTCTTTTAGCTAACCGTTCTGCGATCGCTATTTTCATAGCATTTGTAGTTTCTCTAGGTTCGCTTTTCTCCTGTGGTTCGCTAAATTTTACAGAATTATCTAACCGTTTACCATTAGTTGATTGTCCTGAAATATCTTGATTTTGCTCCTTTTTATCCCGACCAACTTCTATGTTTTCATACACATCTTGGAAGCGGCGCATAGCAATTCGAGAGACATTTTCCACCGGGTAACGAACAAAATTTGTCACCTCCCTGACGCGGATTCCAACAGAATTAACTAAATCGGTGAGCTTCACCCTAATTCCTCCCCATTAGTAATTATCTTTTTCAGTTACCCATTAATGTCAAATAGAAAAAAGGATGCAACAAATCGGAGATCCCCTTAAATCCCAAGGGGGACTTTAAACTCACTCTTGTTCCCCCCTTGGGAAGGGGGGCTAGGGGGGATCAGGCATCTGTAGCAAACATTTAGGTATTCCATATAAATTATGAGGGTTTTATAGATTTATCTGACTCTACATTTTCCTCTTCTAATTCATTTATTTGCCGATAAAACTGATGAAGATAGTTAAGATCGCAAGCAAAAAGATCCTCAATTGTTGCCGGAGTAACTTCTTCTAATGCCCCTAACTTAGTAATTACGCGAGAAAGAATTATTACCGTAGCATAAGCAGGATTTGATTTCACGCGAGGGTCACGCAAAGGAACAATTTCATCCATTGCTCTGGCTAAACGCATTACACCTTTACGGTGCAAATTTCCCTCCGAATCAAGGTATCCTTTGGGTAAAGTAAACTCAAATTCTGTTTGAAACATCTAAACTTACTTTTCCCGTGTAAATACTTCAACAGCTACTTCCATTTCTTCAATTTGCAATTCCCCACCACTGGAATTCAAATCAGAAGCAATGTAACTAACAGGCCAAGCTCCTTGAAATTGAAATATTGCTTGGGGATTCCCAGCTTGATCGTAAATAGTTAAAGAACCATCTCGACGTTGTTTAGCCCAATTTCCTTCTTGAACTGCTTCAAACCACTGCCATAAAGTTGAGGATTTAGTCATGCCTCGACGCAAAGTTATATTGTTAGTTTTAACATTTCCGGGAACCTTTGTGCGAACGACCTGACCTGATTTAGCATCCCCCCATCGTCGAGGTGTGACCTCACAAACTTCTACCACATCTTGAGTGCGTTTAAAGCCTTTACATTCAAGAAAGTAAGCATCTACAGGTTCGGTGCTACCATCCAGTTTTAGTTCAATGTAAAAACGACTATTTGTGAGAATTTCGGGAAAGTCGTTAATTAAATTTGCCATTTTATCTTTTTGGTAATTGGTAATTGGAAAGGGGAATTTTAACCAGGATTTACAAGATTTACAGATTTACTGGATTTCTTGATTAATAACTCAGATCTTGCACCAAGAGGCGGAGCCTCTGTTTCTCGTTCCCAGGTTGAACCTGGGAACGAGGATCTGGGAGGTTCCACCTCCAGAAGTGCAAGATCTGAGATAAGCCGATCGCCCAAACCTATTTCCGTCGTTATTGCACTCGTTTGATACCTTCATGAACTAAGGTTAAAGTTTCGTTAGCTACGTCGTTTGCTCCTGCTTCTAGCTTTGGCCCTTCATATTTTGTCGGGTAAGCATTTAACAGTTCCCAACGTGCTTTCATGTCTCCTGCTTGATCGTAAACTGTCACCGAAGCAGCTTTACGATTTGATGACCAATCTGATTTACCACCGTCATTTTTGTTGCAGTCTTCATACCACTTATAAAGGTCTTTATTTGTGGTAGCTACAACTTTGACAGTAACGGCTGTAAATTTGACTCTTGTAGGTGCAGCTTGACGTAAGTTCATGGCGTTTTTACCTGAACCTAAAACTTTGTCGCCGCCTGCGGCTGGGTTTTCTGCACTTAAGCCGGAAACTTCAAGAATTTGTTTGTCTGTTATACCGTCAGCTTCAAAGTAAAATCTACAACTGACTAGTAATTCATCTGCCATTATTCAACCTCTTTGCTATTAATTAGTGTTTGCAAATAATAGGGTTATTGTTCGTCTTGTCCATTCCACTGACTGATGCGGAAGATCACAAATTCAGCTGGTCGAACTGGACAAACTCCTACTTCGATATACAATCGACCTAGAATCATTGTGTCAGGAGTGTTGAGAGTTTCATCGCACTTAACAAAAAATGCTTGTTCGGGCGATGCTCCAAATAAAGCTCCTTCTCGCCAAAGTCTTTCTAAAAAGTTGCTGACGGTACGACGAACTCTTGCCCATAAATCTTGATCGTTTGGCTCGAATACGACCCATTGTGTGCCGAGTTCGATCGACTTTTCAATATAACTCATCAAGCGGCGTACACTAATATAACGCCACTCAGTTTTTTCTGGTTCTACTAAAGTTCTAGCTCCCCAAATTTTAATGCCTCGATTCGGGAAAGTCCGAATACAATTAATGCCTTTGGGGTTTAATAATTCCTGTTCCCGGAAGTTGCAATCGTAGGATAAACCGATAACGCCGCGTGGAGTTTCGTTTGCTGGTGCTTTGTAGACACCCCGCGTTTCGTCAGTGCGCGACCAAACGCCCATCATGTGACCGCAAGGAGGTACTAAAATCGGCTTGCCAGCATTGCGGGGATTTGGCACTTTAATCCAAGGATAGTAGAGTGCGGCGAACATGGAGCGACGGCTGAAGTCGTCATCTAGCCAATTAACTACTTGTTGAGGCTTAATACGATCGGGCGGCGTATCCAAAACTACCATGCGATTTGGAGGATTGGGAGCCGAATTTTCACACAAACTCACCATTAACTCCATTAAACCGTGAACTTGATCCTCGTTGAGCAAGCCTGCTTGATAAGCCCGCATTAAGTCGGGACAAGCTACCATTGTTACTTCGTCAATCTCGAAAAGTCCTTGGATACCGCTGCGATCGTCCCGCACCCCCTGCACATACCGGGCTAAATTTTCTTGAGTAGGCAAAGTTGGGGGAGGACTGACTTCAAACTGACCATCTTGAGGTCGTCGGGCTAAAGGAAGACCTTTTTGCGTTAAGTCTGTTACCATTACATACTGGGATTCTTCCAGCTTGGTAACTACGTAATCCCCCACAACTGACTGAACTTCCCGATCCATTGTCAGGTGTTCGTGCCTTTCCAATTCTTCCCCATCGCGTTTGATAACTACAGAGAAAAATTCTGCTGGTACTGGTGCGGGAACATTTGGGTCTTCTGGGTCAGATTTAGGCTCGGAAGCCTGAATCTCTACACTAACAGACCCATTTTCGGCTTCTTCCGGTTTGAGAATAAATTGCAAAGATTCCCGCTTACCGTTAGTTCTGATGGTCAGAGCAGTTGATTCCGTACCAGGTTGAATTGTTTCCTCAGCTGTTTTCGGCAGAGAAGTGCCAATACTAACTACCCAACACCTCGCCCCTCCGTTTAAGAACCAGCCATTGACAGCAAAGGGTAGATAAGCATTAAAATCTGTGAAACCATCGGAATTTTCCCTGGCAAAGTATTCCATGTACTGATTCCAACTGGTGATTAACATTGGTTTGCCGAGTTCGGCACCGTTACGTATTGCTTCGGTAAAGCCGATAAAGCCAGCAATATTAGTCTGTACACCTTCGATCGGACGACTACCCCTGTCAATTTCTTCGACATACACGCCAGGGGCAAAGTAATCTAGTCTCGCCATAGATAATTTTCCTTAATATTGGGAATTAAGCTGGGTACGGAGAGATTCGGAAATCTGAGTTCAGAACCCTAATCTAACCCAAAAATTATTCAGTGTCATTACATATTCAAGTTAAACTTTTAATTATCTGAGATAGGTTAAAATCCCTTTTGGAGCAGAAAAAGCTCAGTTTGTACTTAACTGTAATTTTATAAATTTGACCGATCTATCAAATTTTTTTTATCCTTGTTAACAAGAAAGCAAAATCATAATAAAAATTTATATGTGGCTGTCGGTAGTCATAAATAAAGGGTAAAAATGAAATATTATGAGTAATTACTTAGCGATCGCTACTGTCACAGCAACCCTGCAAAGAATCCTGCAAGCAGCTGTCCAAATCGATGTTCCTGGTGCTAGAGTCACCACAGTTCGCCCCGACTCTTCTGGAACCGGGACACCAGAGGTAGGTGTTAACGTATATTTATATCAAGCTACCCCGAATCCAGCTTGGCGGAATAACGACTTACGCACCCGTCGCCCCAAAGGAGATTTAATCAAGCAAGCACAAGCAGGATTAGACCTTTATTACATCATGACTTTTTACGGCAACGAAGTAGAGTTAGAACCTCAACGTTTGTTAGGTAGCGCAGTGCGAACTATTGTTGACCAGCCAATCTTAACCGCAGAAATGATTCGGGATACGATAAATAATCCAACTTTTAGCTTTTTGACTGATTCTAGCCTTGCCGAACAAGTAGAGCGAGTGACAATTGTTCCTACACCGATGACAACGGAAGATTTGTCAAAAATTTGGTCTGTATTTTTTCAATGTCCTTATGTGCTTTCCTTTGCTTGCCAAGGTAGTACGGTATTGATTGAAGGTCAAAGAACTAGCGGCAGATCGTTACCGATTCGCAGTATTGATTATTACACCACGCCAAATCAACCTGCGATCGAGCAAGTCACCACAGAAGCCGGAGCGAATCAGCCAATAGTAGCCAATAGCACTTTAATTATTCGTGGTAAACAGCTACGGGGAGAACCGACTCAAATAAGGATTGGCGATGCTAAATTAACACCGCAAAAGCTTGCAGAAAGGGAAATTCGGCTAGATTTGGCAACTCTATCAACTGAAGAATCTGGTAGTTTACGGGCTGGTGTACATAGTTTGCAAGTGTTACATCCAATACCAAAACGTAAATTATTTGAACCCGATCGGGCCGTCGGCTCTAATGTAGTAGCATTTGTGTTATGTCCGACAATTACAGCAGATGTAGAAGTTTTGCGAGTGAGGGATAATGGGGATGAATTGTACTCAGCAGAAATGAGAGTACAAATTGATTTAACAGTTGGTAGAGAGCAGAGAGTGTTATTGTTTTTGAATGAGCGATCGCTCCTCATCCCAGCAGCTTATATCTTTGCAGCCAAACCCCGCAATATTGATACCAATTTAATTGTGTTTGCAATTTTAGATGTTAAACCAGGAGAATATCTAGCGCGAGTGCAGGTGGATGGTGCAGAAAGTCTTTTGCGAGTGGATACCGATCGAGAAAGTTCAACTTATGAGCAGTATATCGGCCCTACGGTGGTGATTCCATGAATGTTACAGCAAGTATTAATTGGCAAGCAGCTAACTGGAACTACCTTTCTACAGCTTTAAGCTTAGTGCGTCAGGCGTTAGAAGCACGGAGCGGGGGAGCAGGGGAGCGGGGGAGCGGGGGAGCAGGGGAGCAGGGGAGCAGGGGAGCAGGGGAGCGGGGGAGCGGGGGAGCAGGGGAGTATGGAGAGATTGATAACGCTTCATTTGCGTTAGAGCAGCTTTGTAGTAGATTTGGTTTATCGGGTTTTGAACGAGATTTACTGTTATTGTGCGCTGGTATGGAATTAGATGCGAGTTTTGCCAGTTTGTGCGCTAATGCTCAAGGAGATCCGCAATTAACCTATCCTACTTTTAGTTTAGCAATGTCGGCTTTACCGCAAGCGCATTGGAGTGCGATCGCACCGCACAGTCCGTTACGCCGCTGGCGACTGATTGAAGTTGGTGGGGGTAAAACACTGATGACTAGCCCCTTGCGAATTGATGAGCGAATATTGCATTATTTAGTAGGAGTAGATTACCTGGACGATCGCCTTAGAGGAATAATCGAACCGTTATCAGCTAATGAATATTTGGTACCATCGCAACAACAAATAGCCGAAAAGTTAGCTGGTATATTAAACAATTCCGTTTCTAATTCGCCAATTTTACAATTAATTGGCGAAGAAGTGGGGAGTAAAAGGGCGATCGCGCAAATTGCTTGTAGCATTTCAGAAATAAAAATAGCAGTAATATCTGCCAATGCAGTTCCAAATATTACCACTGATTTAAATAATCTGATGTTACTTTGGCGACGAGAAGCACAATTAAATAGAAGTGTTTTACTGTTAGATTGTGATGAGTGGGAAGGAAACGATCCAGCCAAAGAAAACGCATTGATTCAGATGATAGAAAATATTAACACGCCATTGATTGTTAGTAGTCGCGATCGTCGTCGTGCAGCGTTACGTCCATTCATCACTTTTGATATAACAAAACCCACAAAACAAGAACAACTTGCCATTTGGGAAACCACTTTAGGCGACATTGCACCCAGTTTAAACGGACAATTAGAAACATTAACATCTCAATTTGATCTTAGCGCTCCCAGTATTTATGCAGTTTGTGTTGAAGCGAAAACTCAACTAAAAGCTAACGAAAATCAAATTGCAAATTCCTTATGGGATATGTGTCGCACTCAAGCTCGCCCTCATTTAGACGAACTAGCACAACGTATCGAACCTGCTGCTACTTGGGATGATTTAGTATTACCAGAACCGCAATTGCAAGTATTAAGAGAAATTGCTGCTCATTTACGCCAACGTGCTAAAGTTTACGAACAGTGGGGATTTGCCAAAAAGGGAGCAAGAGGATTAGGAATTAGTGCTTTATTTGCAGGTTCTAGCGGTACTGGTAAAACTATGTCAGCAGAAGTTTTAGCTGGAGTTTTGCAACTAGACCTTTACCGCATTGATTTAAGTTCTGTAGTCAGTAAATATATTGGAGAAACAGAGAAAAATTTACGGCGCGTATTTGATGCCGCAGAAGGCGGCGCAACTATATTATTATTTGATGAAGCTGATGCGATTTTTGGCAAACGTTCCGATGTGAAAGATAGTCACGATCGCTATGCGAACATGGAAGTTAGTTACCTGTTGCAACGAATGGAAGCTTATCAAGGTTTAGCGATTTTAACTACTAATTTGAAAGATGCGATCGACACAGCTTTTTTGCGAAGAATTCGGTTTGTAGTTAAATATCCTTTCCCCGACGCACAACAAAGAACCGAAATTTGGCGGCGCATTTTCCCCAAAAATACACCAACTGAAGGGTTAGACTTTAACAAGTTAGCACGATTAAATGTTGCAGGCGGAAATATTCGCAATATTGCCTTGAATGCAGCTTTTATCGCTGCCGATAGCGGCGAACCTGTGATGATGAAACATTTATTAGAATCGGCAAAAAGTGAATATATAAAATTGGAAAGAGCTTTAACCGATGCAGAAGTGAAAGGGTGGGTATAATTTCAAATTCCCATAGCAAACACCTGGTTTGCCGTCAGGTTCAATTCTGGAAATGCAGGCGAAACAATGCGTTCACCACCACGAAACTGTTGAACTTGGTACTCACCGTCAATTAACTGATAGATTGAAAACGTAGGTTGTTTAGGAGTACCGATGTAGCGTTTACCACCCAGTCCTAGATAGTCCACAACCCAATATTCTGGGATACCCAATGCTTCATAGTCGATGAACTTGTGTCCGTAGTCATCCCGCCAATTGGTACTGACTACCTCAATCACCACTCGTACTGATTCTCCTTTTGTGATCGTAGATCGTTTCTTCCATAGTGGCTCATTCTCTAGAGCAGGCAGATCTAGAACAATCACATCGGGATTGTAGCCAGACTTATCTGTATCAACAGGTTTGACGATCGCTTGTCGGGGAATCAAATATGGCAGTTGCAAGCGTCTGATTTCTACGAATAGTTCACCAGCAAGAGTGCCTCCGACTTGTTCGTGCGTTCCGGTTGGCTGCATCTCAAGCACAACTCCATTCCACAGTTCGTAACGACCATAGCCATCTGGATACCAGTCCAGAAATTCCTCTAGCGTCATTAGTTGGGGAATTGCTTGAATCATTTACCCTCTGACCCTCTAATTGGATTTTGCACCATCTGCTTTGAGTATGTTAAGTGTTTACAGAGCATTTCTCAATAAAAGTCAAGTTAAGATTTATTTCCGAGGAAACGATCGGCTTGTATGAGTATGCCAAACTAAGAAAAATTACCGAACTCTAGGTTAAGCGCAGGGGCGAAATATGAGTATGCGATCGCAAATCCAGAAAAAACCTGTATCAAGTTCTTATTCTCCGCCTGCACAGAAAGCAACTTCCTGGCAGCGACCTTTCAGCGACCCAGTTCACGATCCAAAGCAAGACGGAACAGTACAATCAAAAATAGCTCCAGGTGCTGGCTTCAACTTATTGCAGATGAAATTATTTCCCGATACCCCAACACCAGTGCAAGCAAAGCTGAGTGTAGGCGCACCAGGAGATAAGTACGAGCAACAAGCAGACAGCGTGGCAAATAAAGTGATGACCATGCCTGCACCGGAACAAGAGGAACCAACTCAGCAAGAAATACTTCCAGAGGAAAAAAAAGAAGAGGAAGTCCAAACTAAAGCACTCTCCAATCCTACCGAAGAACCGAAAGAAGAAGAAGACTTGCCAGTACAAGCTAAGGCTGAGTCAGAGGGAAAGTCTTCCAATAACGGTAATTTGGAGAGTCAGTTGAATGGGAGTAAGGGAGGTGGGAGTCCTTTGCCAGATGAGGTGAGAGCTTTCATGGAACCCCGCTTTGGTGCCGATTTTAGCAGTGTGCGAGTGCATACAGACGGTGCAGCAGTGCAAATGAACAAGGAATTAGGCGCTCAAGCTTTTACTCACGGTAGCGATATTTACTATGGTGGTGGAAAATCGCCTGGTAAAGATGAGTTGACGGCGCATGAGTTGACTCATGTGGTGCAGCAGAATAGTGGAGCGGTGCATAAGTCCGCAATAGAAAAGGGGAGAGAGGCATCTTCAGCAGGAGTCTCTGGTGAACAAATCCAGAGGCAAGGCGGGAAAAAAAATAAAGACAGGGTAAAGGAAGCTAATCCAAATGTAGTTGACAATTCAAACGCACGAGTGAATGAGTTTGGACATAATTGGCAAGTAAGATCCTGGCGTGACCATATTCAGCAACTAAACTTAAAGTGCAAACCTGGAAGTGGAGGAGGAGGTTCTACGGAAACTGGCAAACAGATTTTCCGATTGCAGAATTCTGATGAGATAGTCAACGATCTAAACGGATACTGGAGGCATCAACTAGCGGGAGGCGGCTACGCGAATGTGCAAGGACAACAAGATAACAACAATGAACAAACCCATTTTTGGAACTCAGAGTCAGCGAGACAAAAGGCTTTGGGTCAGTAAAGTCATTTGTGCCCCAGGACGACACAGTGTCGCCGATCCAGTAGGTTGGGTTTCGTCCCTCAACCCAACCAATCTCCTACAATGCTTCTAAAGCTAAATTTTTATTTGATTATCAAAGAAAATCATGACGGAACTCTTACAAAAAGCTTTCCAAGAAGCTCAAAAGCTTGCCGATAATCTCCAAGACGAAATTGCTCAACAACTGTTAGCAGATATTGAGAATGAACTAAAATGGCAGGAAACTTTAGCAAATTCCGATACTAATCTCGACATTCTCAAGCAAATGGCTCAAGAGGCATTAATTGAAGACCAAGAAGGTAAAACCGAAGAAAAAGGTTTTGGTGAGGAGTGATGAGATCGTCTAGAACTAGGGATTTTCGGCAAAAGTTTGCGGAATTACCACCACGAATAAAGGAAACTGCCAAAAAGAATTACGAACTCTGGAAACAAAATCCATTCCATCCCAGTTTAGAATTTAAAGAAGTTAAGCCCAAAGAAAACATTTGGTCAGTCAGATAGGCATAGGATGGTGTGCTCTGGGAGTAATAAAAGCTGACGAAAAGAAAATAGTATGGTTCTGGGTAGGATCGCACGCCGAGTATGACAAGATTCTTGGTACAAAATAAAAGAGCGATCGCCGATCTTGTAGCAACTTTATTAAAAGTGCGTGGCGTAGCCTGCCGTAGGCGTATGGCGCTAATCTCCTTAATTTCCTCGAATCAAATAGCGTACTTCTTCAAGCAAAACGTTAAATCTTTGATCGTTTTCTGCGTGTCGTTGCTTCGTTAACTCTATCTCTTCCGCAAACTGATCCATTCTTCGTTGATTTTGAGCGGCGACTTGCAACAATGCTTGCGCTGTTATTCTCAAGCTATCTACGCTATCTTTGATTTCGGTAATGCTTTTTCGCATTTCACCCACACTTGATGCCAACTCATCAAGCATTTCATCAGTCCAACGTTCTACTGCCATTATATCTTTTACATCTTCTTGATGTTTCTCTACTTACTGCTTTATATTTTACTGTGCGATCGCTGATCTTGTAGTTCAATTAAACTAACATCAATTTGGTTTAGGTGGTACTTCAATGGGTGACAATTGCTCTACATTGGTAGGTGAGGGTGATGCTGTTCCGGGTGAAGTTGTTCCCGGTGAAACTCCGGTTCCGGGTGAAATTATTCCAGGTGAAATTGTTCCTGGCGATGATGTTTGAGGTTTGCTTAAAGTACTTGGTTCAACTGTTTCAATTACAACTGATTGGGTTTTTTCTTCACCAGCTTTATTCCTCACTTTTAAGGTGATTGTTTGACTGCTGGGAGGTTTACTTAAGGGATAAGAAAGATCTCCTTGAGGTTGAACACTACTTCCCAAAAGTTCAACTTTAATATCTTCTCCTGACTCTACTTTCCAAGATAAAATCGCATTGGCTTGTTTTCTTTCTTTGTTGATCGGAAAGATTATTTTTCCCTCTTGATTAACATCTCGACCGTTGACTTTAAAGTAGACAATATTAACAGGTGTGGGAGGTTTGGGGGGAATAGGTTTAATTTTGATAGTAGGTGTATTTTTAGTAATTTCTGGTTCTGGGGTTCCTTGCTGGGGAATAACTGTTAGTTTGAAAACGTAATTACCAGTTTGTTGAGCATCTGTAGGGACGTTTTTACAAACTAAGTTTGTTGTTAATGTACATCCAGTAGGTAAAGTGTTAATTGGGTAACGTTTTAGGGGACTTGCGATCGATCCATCTAAAGCCAAACCTACAAGCGTTAATTCTTTAATATTGCTGGCATTACTAACTTCCCAATTTAAGAGAATTTGCTCATTTTTAGCTCTTTCATAAAATGGTTGCGTAGAAGATAATTCTGCGATTTTTGGGACAGGTAAGGGTTTAATCGTAATAGTGTTAGTTTCTTTAACCTGAGCAGGTTGATTTTGATTAGCTTGAGAATATACTTCGATTTTATAAGTAAACTTTCCGGCTTTAGTTGGAATTAAAGGGATATTTTGGCAATTTAGAATAGATAAATTATTAAGTGGTGCAATCTTAGCAGAATTATTTTGGTTAAGATTTGGAGATGAAGTTTCTGGAAAATAACATTGCCTTAAATCAAAAGTGTTTTTTGTGACTGAACCATCACTTCCCTGTTCTATAAGTTTTACTTCTTTAATTTGGTTAGGATTACTGATTTTTAAATTCAGAAGGACTGGTTCCTTTGCTTCATAGCTAGTTTTATTTAACGATAATTCTTCAATTTTTGGAATAGGGATAGGCGGTGCTGGACGAATAGTAATAGTATCAGTTTCTTTGGAGTCGGAAGGTTGAGTTTGGTCTTGTTGAGAAAATGCTTCCAGTTTGAAAGTGTAAGTCCCTGCTTTTGTAGCGTCTGTAGCGACTCCTTGACAAATTAGGATATCTTGGGAATTGTTAAAATTTGGTTGTAGCTGCAAATTTTGAGGTTGAAATTCTTGAGGGATACATTTAATAAAAGTCTTTTTAACTGGTGGTTCGTTACCTCCTTGTTGAGTTAAGGTTAGAGCTTTTAGTTGGCTGGCGTTAGCTATTCTCCAATTAAGAATAACTCTCTCTTTCAATGCTTCTTGATAAATCTTTTTTGTTGCAAATATATTAATAATTTTTGGGGTGGCTATAGGCTTAATTGTCACCGTATCCGTTTCTTTAGAGTCAGAAGGTTGATTTTGTCCTGGTGAATAAAGTTCTACTTTAAAGGTATAAGCACCTGCTGTGGTGGTTTTTGTCGGTACAGTACAGTTAAGATCGCCTTGCGGAGATTGTGGACAAAATTTTTTCAATTCATTGTAGTCATAACTAATGATTTCGCCTACTCCTTCACGACTTTGGGGAATAATTTTGACATTTTTAAGTCTGTTAGTATTTTGGAATTTCCAATTTTTAAATTGCCAATTACTAATTTGAAAATTTAAACTAATTGGTTGTCTATTAATTTCTGCATAAATACTACTAACAGGTTTAAGTGTGTCAATTTTTGGTTTGACTAATAGTTGTTGCCATAGGAGAAATGCACCGATCGAGATTATTCCCAAAGCTAACAATATCAGCAGGAAAAGCGGGAGCAAAAATTGCCACCAAGGACGCGGTTCCCAGATTAATGTTCCTTGAGGTAATTCTTTAGGTAAGGCTGGCGGTTTGGCGGTTTCAGGTAGTACTAATAATCTGTAATTTTCCACTCCAAGGTTAAAATTAAATTCCTTTCCTTTCCCCCAAAGTGGTCGATTCCACCACTTGCGAGGTTGCACTTTTAAAGGAATATTATTAACGTATCCTGGTAATAATTCTACTGGGGAAAATTCAGGAGTATAGGCGAATAGTTCTTCGCGATCGCTGGCAAAAATTACAACTTCTCGTCTAATATTTCCTTGATTAAATAACTTAACTTCAAATATGCCCGGTTGAGATGGTATTTTAAGTAAAAATGGATTTAATTCTACTTTTAAAGTATCGTCAGGAAAAATTTGCAAATAAACTACATCTAGCAATACTAAATCTTCTTTATTGCTAGATATGACGCGAATGGTAGGAAAGTAATTGCTTGCTAAAGTATATTGTGGTGGATGCAAAAATAAACTAATTTCACCTGTACTATTTGGCAAAAGTTCTAAACCATCGGTTTCTTTTACTGAACCTGATATTTCTAAGCGACTTTCTGGGTAGCGAACAGTAAACCAATCTGGTGTTAATTCTGGACAAGTTAAATAAAAGCGATCGACTCTTTTAGAACGATTTTCTACTATAACTTTTATATTTAATTGTTCTCCGGCTTTCAGCGGATAAGGATTAGCAGAACTGGTGAAAGGTTGTAAAGTAAATGTTGGTTCGTTTCCCCATTCAGCATCTTGGTCCGATCGCAAAACTCGGAGTTGTTGCGGACGGCGAAAAACTTTATCTGGGTATTGAGATTGAGCCTCTATCAGAATTTCATAATTGTACAAATCTGGTGTTGCTTGTTGAGGTACTTCAAAAGTTAAAATTACTTCTCTGCTTTGTTTTGGTTCCAATTTTAAAGGATTTGATTCGTTAAAAATACACCAAGAAAGTAGAGGTTCGGATTTTTCATCAGTAGCAGCAATCCAAATATCAACATCCGCTTTTTTATCACCTAAATTTTTCACAGCGACGCGACGTTTAGTAGTAGTTCCCCGTTTAACTTCGTTCGATCCGGGTAATAAATCTTCTATGAAAAGAGGGTTATTTGCAACTTGCATTGTCCTTTACCTTTTCTCGGTATAATCTCACTCGGTTGTTATCGTCACCAATAGTAATAAATAAGTCATTATTTATGGCTTTTATGTCAACGCTGTTGAGTGTTGTATCAGGTAAATTAGCAATAATTTTCCCTGTTTGGTATTTAGGCGATCGCATAATTTCATCGATCGACCAGAGCATTACCCTACCATCATCTCCCGCACTTGCTAAGTAGCAACCATTTTGGGTAATTGCTACCGAACGAACAGATTGAACGCGATAATTTTTATCTCCATTACGCCATTGTGCAAGTTTAGCATTGCTACATTCTAACGTCTGAAAAACATTTCCAAAAGCATCTTTTTCTGACTTGCGATCGCTATCTCCGTTCAAGTCGCTCTGATTATCAACAATACATTGGCGTATTATATCCATGTTCCACAGAGTAATGTAGCCTTTATTATCAGCAGTTACCAAGAAATTTTTCGCGTTAGTTGTTTGAGCAATATTTTTATTTGCTTCAGCTATTGTCAGACTTGTTATGTAATGATGCTGACCGATAACTGGGTCAAATTCATTGTCTTGTTTCCAATCAAGCCAATCATATTGAAGATTGTATATTTTTCTACTAACCCAATCCCAAAAAGCTAACTTATTAAATCGTCCTGCTACAACAACAAGGCTACCTGGCTGATTTAAACTTTCACTCACGCCTAAACTTAAAGCTGTAAATTTGAGTCCAGCTTCATCTTTGATCTTTTCTGTATCCACATTCCATTGGCGAATATAGCCGCTACCATGAGCGCTGAATAAATAGCGAGAATCAGAAGTAAAGTCTAGGTCGAAAACGCGATCGTTCTTATGATTTTGTTTGTACAAAGTCTTTTTCATCTCTCTTGATGAAACATCCCAAAGTTGAATTTCTCCTGTTTCTAAACCCGCTGCAACTATATAATCTGGTTTTGGTCTTTGACTAATGACACGCACTGCTTTTTTAGTTTTTTCTTGTTCGTTTACAATCCCTTGATATCCCAAACCGCTACTATTTTGTAACAAACTATTATCCACTTGCCAACGGCGAATTGTTTGATCGCTAGAGCCACTAATTACTGTACCTGCAATCCCAATTAAACGCACGGAGTTGACGGGACCTTCATGGTAAATTGGTGGATTCAAATATCTCAGTAACCAAAGCAGTAATAACAATAAAAGTATCCCGACAAACTGAAGTAAAAAAGGAACGATCGGTAAAATTTGTAATTCCAAAACTTGGCTGCTAGGGTGAGGACGAATTTCGCTACTAAATTCTTCAGTATCAGGATTAGTTAAAATCGGTGATACTTCAAATAACATTCGTTTTTTCATCCCTAACAAATGTCGTTGCTTTTTAGTTACTAAATACATTGGTTTGGTTTCACCTGGAGCAAGTTTTATTCCATCAGGAATAACTAATCCGCATTGTTTCTGGTCTTTTTCAGAAATTTGAAGATTGACTTGCTGAGGTAAATTACTCTTATTTTCAAATAGCAATTCATAAGTTGCAAATTTAAGTTTTTTACTAAAAGTTTTGCCTTTTCTAGGGGGAATTACTTGCAGTTTATTATTACAAATAAATTCTACTGTTCCATGAGGAAGAATTTCTAAAACTCCTCTTTCATGAGGAGTATGGCTACTATTATCTGAATTAGCTTCGATCGCAAAATCGTATTTCTTACTGAAAGTTTCGGCATTTATGGGTGGTTTGCACCAAAAGCTAGTTTTTTCAGAGTCGCCTGCATCTATTTGCAAGTTTCTCACAGTTCCTTCTTTCATCCATTCGGGATTTAACCCGGAAATGGTAAGTCTAACATTGGTAAATTTTTGACTTAAATTGTAGGCTATAACCGGAATTTCAACAAGATTACCCGGATAAACTTTAAGTTCTTTCATGATTAGATAAATTCTTAAAGGTTTCCGAGCTTTTTGAATGGTAAGTTTAATTTTTTGGCTAGTAAATATACTGGCAAATTCAACAGAAAAAACTCTTAATGTTAAGTCAATGGTGGTGTCGTATACTTGAATCGGTGATTTGGTGATTACTACATGAAATTTTGTACTTGCTCCTGGGGGTTTTTTCACGCAAACTTCTGGGTCTAAAGTATACCATTTAAAGTTTGAATGGGTATCAGCACCCGGAGTCGATAGTTCTATTTGAAAACTGGTAAATTCTTTGCTTTCGTTAACAACAGTAACGTCGAATTCGTTCTCGCCATTGGTATTTTCATCAGCGGAGTCAGCGGCAAGATCTGGTATTAATGTTAGTTGTTTTTTAGAAACTATAGCTTTGACAAAGTTTGGCATTTTCAAAAAATATTAATAGATTTTCAGGGTTATTGTAGCAATTGTGTCATTTGTCGCCGACACCAAGCGAAATGCAAAATATTAATTCCCAATTCTTGAGCGGTACGAATATCATTGCGATCGAGAGAAAGTTCATCATCTATTCCCCAGGCTGATAGTAAATTTCCGATTACTAAAATAATTCCTCCTCCGCTCTGAATTTCTATTGATTGTTGATTAATATTTGGCGGTATAGCAAACAAAAAAGGCTGGGTTCGCAATGGATGATAACGGCTCATCTCTTGCCAGGATAGCAAATCTATGTCTAGTTTGTCTGTAATTATTTTATGAATGTTGTCTATTAAAAAGGAATTATTTGTAGGTGTTTCTATTAAAATTATGCCACCTGTTTTTAAGTAAATGCTGAGGGTATGTAATTCTTCTTCATTCAGATTAACTACCTGCCAATCTGCGAGGAAAAATAAGTCATAATCTACGATCGCTCTTTTGTTTTGTAAACTTACTTGTCCGATTTCTGCTATTCCTTGCAAAGCCGGATAAAGTGATGATGTCGATCGCATTAAGTAGGAGAGGTTTTCCCGGTCGCGATCGCTCAATTTCTGCATATCGCTATTGTACCAATCATCAGCATCACTGTATTTCATCAAAGCCGCATTTACAACAGCTTCAGGTCTAGCTTTTGCCAATAACCGATAACGTAAATCAATATCATTAACTTCAGGAAATAACACATCTTTCGGCTTTTGCAATTTAACTACACCAGGCTGTAATTCAATGCGACATAATTCAATTTCCTTTTCATTTGGCGGACTAGTTTTTTCATCAAACCTAAACCATTCTCTCAACACTTCAATATCTTGTTTGCGTTCTGGATTTTCCGGTTCCACAAAACTAACCACCAAATAAACTGTTAAAGTTCCAGTAGTAGGAGGTGCAGTAGCAATGCGAAATTTCCGGTTAACAGATGGATTAACAATTATGGGATTTCCTTCTATATCAATGGCAATTCCCGGTTGAATTTCCAACCAACGTTTATCCCGAAATTGTGCAGGTGCTTCTTCAGGAGGCTCAATCAATTTTACTCCCAATCCACAAACAATTCCTGGTTGATTAAGCGACTGATAATGAACATTTTGACGGCGACGATGGTACTCATGAGCCATTAGCCAACGTTTCGCATTCATCATCAAACTGTCATAAACATGAAGGCGATCGAAAGGTTCAATACTTGGTGAAGAAAAAGATTTATCATTCATAATTAAACACTTTGTAATTATCAAACAAACTTAGCAAGTACCTTTGCTACCATCAGGCATAATTGCACCGCATAGATTAGTAGTAATACTTAACTTAATTCCATTTAATCTTGCTCCTTTAAGGTCAGCATTTCTTAAATCTGCGCCGCTCAAATCTACATCACTTAAATCAGCATTATTTAAATTAGCATCAATGAGAATAGCATCAGTTAGGTTGGCACCACTGAAGTTAACACGGCTGAGATTAGCTTCTTTTAAATTAACACCACTCAAGTCAGCACCACTCAAGTCAGCACCGCTTAAATTAACGCCGATGAAATTAGTTCCTTGAAGCTTAATTCCTCTAAGATTAACATCTTGGAAATTAACTCCTGTAAGGTTAGCACCTCTGAGGTTGGTGCTACTTAAATCTATTCCTCTCAAGCTGATATTAAATAAGTTAGCACTTGCCAAATTTGCTCCATTTAAATTAATTCCTGTTAGCTCGGCTTCTCTTAAGTTAGCACCTACTAAATTAGTATTGCTTAAATTAACTTGACCAAGGTTAGCTCGACTCAAATTAGCTTGATTGAGGTTGGCTTGATTCAAATTAGCTCCGCGCAAATCTGCACTGGTGAGGTTGGCATTTTTTAAATTAGCACTAACTAAATTAGAATTCCTTAAATCGGCAATAAATAAGTCAGCTTGCAGCAAGTTAGTATTGCTTAAATTAGCTTCACGCAAGTTAGCTCCATTCAATTTAGCACCGCTGAGATTCGCCTTTTCTAAATTGATATTGCTGAGGTTAGCTCTATTAAGATTAGCTCCTGCTAAATCTGCTTCTTTCAAATCTCTAGTGCTAATTTTTTGATTTACCAATTCCCAAACTGTGCGCCATTTTCTATCAATAAAAGTTTCATAGTTGATTTTACTATCTTTTAAATTAGTTCCTCTTAAATCAGCGTCTTTTAAATCTGCTGTGCTGAGGTCGGCTCCCCGCAAGTCGGCATTCTGCAAGTTAGCATTCCGTAAGTAAGCACCGCTCAAATCGCTATTTTTGAGATTAGCGTTACTAAGATTTGCTCCCCGCAGGTTAGCATTTCGCAGGTACGCACTCGTTAGGTTGGCGTTACTCAAATTACATCCGGGACAGTTTCTAGTTTCCCTTAATCTTTTAATAATTGGGGAATCTTGAGCTAAAACTGAGCTAGATAGACATAGTAGTAGAAGCGTGATGAATATTCTTAGGTTCATTGTTAAAAAATATTGTGCTTCATCAGCAACCAAGGAGATTTTGCTATATTTTAGTTTAACTTGGATTGAAAAGAAGTCCTCAATATATGAAATGTAAAATTTTTTAAATGTATTATTTAATGTTGTTAAATTTGCAGTGCTATCCTGTCGTGAGTATACTAAGTATTAGTAAAAAGGCAAGGTTATGAAAAAGATTTGGAAAAGTCTTGTTAGCATTACTACTTTTTCTATAAGTATTGTTTTTTCTTCTACTGTTTGGGGAGTCAGGAATTATCAGAATGTGTTATTTAATACTCAGTCTTTAGACAATGAATTAATATCTCAAGCACAGTCGAATGAGTTTAATTATAAGGATTTTAAATTTTGGGCTTCTCAATGTATTGTGTTAGAAAGGGAAGAAAAGTATGCTGAAGCTATAGCGGCTTGTGAAAGAGCGATCGCGCTACGTCCCAAGGAGAGAAATATCGAAATTTGGTCAGCTAGGAGTCATGCTTTATTAAAATTAAAACGCTATGGAGAAGCGGTTGCTTCTTACGATTTATTATTACAAAGATCGCCTAAAGATTCTCTAGCTTGGACTCGACGTTGTGCAGCATTGCAAGAATTGGGAAATTTTGAAGAAGCAATTACATCTTGCGAACAAGCTTTAAGAGTTGATGGAAATTGGGGAAATGATTCTCCGGCTGTTGCCTGGTACAATAGGGGTTTAGCATTTAGGAAATTAAACCAAAATGAGGATGCTTTAACTTCTGTTGAACGAGCTTTAACAATCAATCCAAGTTATTCTGTAGCTTTAGTAGAACGTTGCGGAATTCTATCAGATTTGACAAGATATGAAGAGGCGATCGCAGCCTGCGAACAAGCAAAAGTTAGTAACCCAACTATTGCTTTAAAAAACATAGCTTTAGCACAAGAAAAATTAGGAAAAATAGCAGAAGCGATCGCCTCTTACGAACAAGCTTTAGCTATCAATCCCAATGATGCGATCGCTTGGACTAATCAAGGTATTTTGTTAGAAAAATTGGGGCGAAATGAGAAAGCACTTACTTCTTATAATAAGGCAGTACAAACTAATCCTAAATATTCTTTAGCTTTATTAAATCGATGTGCTACATTAAACCGAATTGGCAACTATAAAGAAGCACTTTCCTCCTGCGAAAATGCCTTAACAGGAGATGGAATTTGGGGTGATGCAAATCCGGCGCAAGCATGGAATCAACATGGTGGAGCGTTAATAGGATTGAAGCAGTATCAAGAGGCGATCGCTTCAGTTGAAAGAGCGATCGATCTCAATGCTAACTTTGCCGAAGCTTGGAACAACAAAGGCGTAATATTGTGGCATTTAGGAAAGTACCAAGATGCTTTAGCTTCCATTGAAAAATCCTTAAAAATTAACCCTGAATCTAGTCAAACTTGGTTTAATCAAGGAACAATCTTTAGCACTATAAAAAATTATGATTTAGCACTTGAAGCTTATAACACAGCTTTACTAACTGATACTAAATTAGCTACCGATAAACTCACTTGCGTTGATATTTTAAATGATAAAATTGCAGCACCTTTAAATTTAAAACTATATGAAAGTCTAGTTGACACCGCCAAGAAATCCTGTGCTAATATTTTAGCCAACAGAAGTGTAACCCTTTGGAAATTGAAACAGTATGAAAATGCTCTTTTTTCCACTAATCAAGCTATTCAACTTAACCCTCAATCCTTTGAAGGTTGGTACAATCAAGGAACTTTATTATTGGATTTGGGTCAATACCAACAAGCGCTACAAGCATACGATCGTGCTGACAGCATCAATCCCAATAATGTTTATGTCTTGACTGGGAAAGGGTTAGCGTTTCAAGGACTTGGTGAAGATCAAAAAGCTTTAGAAGCCTTTGAAGCCGCTTTAAATATTAATCCTAATTTCGAGCTTGCCCAGCAAAAGAAAGATAATTTGTTAGAAAATCTAAAAGTAAGATTGAATCAAAGTTGACTAATTACTAACTGAAAAATATGAACAGCGAAACACATACAAAATTTAAATTTGTTTTGCCAAAAGGTTTAGTAGATAATCAAGGCAAAATTCATCGGCAAGGAGTAATGCGTCTAGCAACTGCAAAGGATGAAATTTCTGTACAAAAAGACCCGTTGGTGAGAGAGAATCCAGCTTACGGATTTTTAGTAATGCTATCACGAACAATTACCAATCTGGGTGAACTATCAAAAATAACACCTGAATTACTAGAGGAACTTTTCACGCTTGATTTAGCCTATTTACGGGAATTTTATAATCGAATTAATCAGCAAGAAAGTGCGTCTATTCTTGTACAATGTCCTCAATGCAATAGTCAATTTAATATGGAGCTTACTCTATCGGGGGAGTCGAAAGCTACCCCTTAGATCGACTACATGAGGAGGTAGCTTGTATAGCATTCTATTTTCATTGGTCTTTAGAAGACATTTTAAATTTAGAACACTTAAGTCGTCGGCGTTGGTTAACAGAAATTCGTAAAATCCGTAATCTATGAAAACAGCGTTTTTTAGCTTTTCATCAACAACTTAAAAAATATCCTTATTTTTAGTTTTCACCCGTTCATACAACTCTTCCATCACTTGAATAAAAGAAACATCTTCATGCCAAAAAGCCGGAAAATCTCCCTGTTTCTTAATCAAAATAGCTGGTAAACTAGACGAAGAAATTGGCTCAACCTTTGCAGGTAATCGCTTACTCCCCAACCAAAATTGCGATCGGAGGTTTCTTAACTGTGTTAGTTCCTAATGCAAAGAAAACTCCGGCGATTAATCCACAACCGATCGCTGAGAACAGCTTCAATGCAAAATAATCTTATAACATCGGCTTATCCTCCAACTAATTGCCTGATTTGATTACGAGCAGAAGCGATCGAATCTGCTAATTTTTGTCCCCCATACTCATCATTTTCTACATGAACAAAGGTAATATCTGTAATCCCAATAAACCCAAAAACGCTAACAAGATAAGGGTCATGATGATTCATTTTCTCGTAGCGTCCACCAGGTTGAAAACCGGAATCTCCTCGTGCTTCGATGATAAACATTTTCTTACCTTGCATCAGAGGTTTGTAAGGATGTGCAGAATCATCTGGTTCAAAGGCAAAAGTTCGTCCGAGTCGTACAATTTGATCGATGTAAGCTTTAAAGGTACTAGGAACGCTGAAATTGTACATGGGAACGCCGATAACGTAGATATCAGCTGTTAGGAATTCGTCTACTAGTTGATCGCTAATCCTAATAGCTTCCCATAGTTCAGGTGTACGTTGTTCGGGTGGAGTAAATGCCGCTGCAATCCAAGGTTCATCGACATGGGGAACTGGATTGCGCCCAATATCTCGATAGGTAACAATATCACCAGGATGGGTTTGTTTCCATTGTTCCACAAATTCTCTAGTGAGACGACGAGAGTGCGATCGTTCACCACGCGGACTAGAATCAATGTGCAATAGATGAGCCATAGTTACCCCTCCAATCGATTACCCTTTCAGCTTAGGGAAGTGAAGAGGATGAAACTATCTGATTCTTGTGCAACTATCAAAATCTTGCGGTCAGTTTTTCGGCTTTTTATTACTGACAATCCGAAAGTAAATACAATCAAAACTAGATGCACTGGGAAAAGCATGATGAAAAATCCCGTTACCCATCAAGTTGAAACCCTGAACTTGCCCATCTTGTCAAGTCAAGCGCAGGGTTGGGAAAATATACTGGTTGAACAATTTCAACATCCGCCAGGAGAGGGAAATTGTCATTACAGTGACGAACATACAATTTGTCTATCTCTAGCACCCCGTCCAGTGCGTTTGCTGCAAATCCGGGGAGGTAAAACTTATGCTGGACTTTACGGCAAAGGAGACATTTCGATTACGCCTGCTCAAATGCCGTTTTTCGCTCGTTGGGATTCAGAAGATAACTATTTGCAGATTCGGATTACTTCTCGATTTATCCAGCAAGTTGCAAAACAAGCATTGTCCATGAATCCAGATCGGTTGGAACTACTCCCGGAATTTAAAACTCGCGACCCACAACTCGAAGCGATCGGTATGATGTTACTAAATGAACTGAAACAGGGAAATACAGGGAGCAAACTTTATATTGAATCTTTGGCAAATGTTTTGGCTGTGCATTTACTCAGAAATTACGTAGTAGATAAACCTGTGGAGAAGATTTATTTGGGGGGATTAACAGAGCGTCAAATTTTGCCAGTCTTGGATTACATTAACGAACATCTGCATCAAGATATTACGCTTGCTGATTTAGCGACTCTGCTGGGCATGAGTCAATTTCATTTTAGCCATCAATTTAAGTTAGCGATCGGCACAACTCCCTATCAATATTTACTTCAACAAAGAATTGAACGGGCAAAGCAGTTATTGAAACAAAATAATACTTCAATTACAGATATTGCTTTGATGTGTGGGTTTAATAGTCATAGTCATTTAAGTAAACAGTTTCGCCAGCTTACCGGAATTACTCCAAGAACTTATAGACTGCAATTCAGCCTTTAAGGAAGTGAATCCGATCGATCGCGTATTGGGTCAAAAAACCATCACTTTCAATCACAAATTAATAAATTCCCCCAAAAACGGGGGAATTACTAATTTTTTACAGCGTTAAAGATTGGGCATCATTTTCAATTAATTTTGCCAAATCTTGTAAGAATGCGGCAGCATGAGCACCGTAAATAATCCGGTGATCGGCGGTAATATTTACTTGCATTTGCTGTTTGACTCCGAACATTCCATCAGCGGTTGCTACTACTTGGGGACGGGCAGCACCGATCGCTAAAATTGCTCCTTGTCCTGGTGGTAAAATTGCATCAAAACGGTCTACACCAAACATTCCCAAATTGGAAAGGGTGAAAGTTCCAGAGTTATATTCTTGGGGTTGTAATTGTTTGGCGCGAGAGCGATCGACCAAATCTTTCCAACTACGCGACAAGGAATAAATATCTAACTTGTCAGCATTTTGCAACACTGGCGTAATCAAACCACCATCATCCATTGCCACTGCAACGGCAACATTAATTGCTGAATTATACTGAATTCCTTGTTCAGTATAACTAGCATAAAGCAATGGGTGTTTTTGCAATGTCACTGCCACCGCTTTAGCTAATAATGCTGTCATCGTTACACCTTTGGACTTAATCTGTTTGTAGAGTTTGTCCAAATTATCAGTAGTAATGGTATAACCAACGTGGAAGGTAGGAACTGTTAAGCTGGCTACCATGTTCCGCACCACCGCATTTTGCAGCGTGGTAAAGCCTACCACTTGACCGGGAACTGCCGGAAGTGCAGGTGCAGGTGCAGGTCTAGCGGGTGCGGGTGCGGGTGTAAAGGTGGGAACTGTAGGTGCAACGGCTACGGGTGCGGGTGCTTTTCCGGCTGCGGCTTCTACATCTTCTGCTACAATTCGACCGTGAGGGCCGCTACCTTTGAGACTATTTAAGTCTACTCTCAGTTCTTTGGCTAGTTTCCGGGCGCGAGGAGAAACTACCAGGCGATCGCCACGACTCGCTGCACCATTGGAAGTTTCTGCTACTACAGCTACAGGTTCCGCTTGCTTTGCAGGTGCGGGAGTTGGTGCAGCAACAGGGCTAGTTTTGCCTGCTGCTTGTTGCTTGGCTGTTTCTATTTCGGCTTCGGTTTCTGCGACTAGGGCGATCGCTGCACCCACAGGCGCAACTCCGCCCGCTTCTACAATAATGGTGGCTAAATATCCTTCATAGAAGGACTCTACATCCATATCTGCCTTATCTGATTCCACCACCACCACTGTTTCGCCTTTGTCAATTTTGTCCCCTGGAGATTTTACCCAGGAAACAATCTTGCCTTCGGTCATTGTGGAACTGAGGGCGGGCATGAAAACTTCGTGAATCATCGCTAATTCTTAGTTGTTAATTACTAATTGACATTTGTCATTAGTCATTTGTCATGGTTTTTAACTAATGACCAATGACTAATGACTTTTATTCCTAAATATGACCGCGAATTTCTTCTACTACTCCATCTCGTAGCAGAATTTCTACCTGCCATTTATCCAGTAAATTGTCTCCCAAATTCAGAGTAAAAATGCTCTCGATCGTGCCTTGACTCACTTCTTGTTCGAGTTGCAATAATTGCACTTGTTCGAGTTGTTGCAGAGATTGATTTTTCTGTTCTAGCAATTCACTTTTTCTTTGATTAATCCCACTTTGAAGGCTATCTATTTGTTGCATTATTTGGGGGCCAGGTGGCTGAATGCTTTGCTTTTGCAGATCAGTAATTGCCCTTTGTCCTTGAATTTCTAACTGTTGAAGTTGCTCATTAATCTGATTGATCTGTCCTTGGAGTTGTTGTTGTGCCTCTTCCTTCCAACGATCGGTCACAATGGCTTTAATGTTAACTGGGCGCTTTAGTAGGAGTTGAGCTTTGGGGATTTCCATGACTAAGTTTAACTTTTATTGTGGTTAAGGAGCGATGTTTCATCAGCCGAAGTTAAAGGAAAATTGCAAATCTATTTAAACTTTTAATTTGCATTTTTACCTGCAATGTGCATTTTAATTGTTCAAGGCGAAAGAGTGAAATAGGCTGTTTTCTACTTCACCCTTGCTTTTGCCTTATGCTGGGATTTACCCGACAATTGCAGCGTAAACCCTCATAACTTCTCACTGATGTTTTTAGAACATCCCGTCGATCATATCGCGATAGCGTTCCATCACGACAGGTCGGCGGACTTTCAATGTTTGAGTTAACATTCCATTTTCGATCGAAAACGGTTCCTCAAGCAATCTGAAAGGGCCAATGCGATCGTCAGGACGGAAACCGGGACGGTTCTGCACTTCGCGAGTCAGTTCTTTGCGGAATAATTCCTGAACAATCTTACTATCAAATGTGATTTGTTCTTGGGCAGCGGAGAAGGTTTCGTTAAGTAAGACTAATTGTAAGTTTTGCGAAGCTGCCCATTGCTTGAGAGCTTCGATGTTTGGCACAATTAGAGCACCTAGCGATCGCTGATCCTGCCCTACTAGCATAATCTGATCGATATAAGAACTACGCAAACAAGCATCTTCAATTGGTTGAGGTTCAATATTCTCGCCGTTAGTCAGAACGATTGTATCTTTCTGTCTTCCAGTCAGCACCAAATCGTTATTTTCGGTTAACCATCCCAAGTCACCGCTATCGAACCAACCTTCGGGGTCGATCGCTTTTTTCGTAGCTTCCGGGTTCTTATAATATCCTTGCATCACCTGTGGCCCCCGCAGCAACACGATCCCAGTTTTCCCCACAGGTAAAGCTTGGCGAGTTTCTGGATCGACTATTTTCGCCTCCGTACCGGGAATGGGTTGTCCCGCAGAACCTCTTAAATTATGCCAATAACGACGGGCGTGAGTCACGGGGGAAGTTTCGGTTAAACCATATCCCACCAAAATTTCTAACCCAACAATTTGATAGAAATTTTCCAAGTGCATCGCCAGAGAACCACCACCACTGATAAAATACTTCATTCTGCCACCAGTAGCTTCTCTGACTGTTTTATATACTAACTTTTCCCCTAAAAAATGCAAGGGCCAATAAATAATTGCTTGCAGTCCTCCTAATAGTTTTTCACCCAATGCAGGTGGATGAGGTTTTAATCCTAAACCTTGCCAAATTCGTTTTCCTTGAATGTGCCGTAGACTAAATTCCAACAGGTTATTAACTAATTTTTGCTTATTCTCTGGTTGTTCCCGGAATTTCTTTTGCACGCCTTCATAAACTGATTCTAAAAGTCGCGGAACACCGATCATGTATTGAGGTTTAAAGTCTTTGAAGTCTTGTTTAATGTAGCGAATAGTAGTGTAAATTTGGTGGCAACCTTGAGACAGAACAAAATATTCCGCAGTCCGCCCAAAAGTATGCCAAGTGGGAAGAATGGAAAGGGCAATATCTCCGACATGAGGTTGGATAATTGCGCCCAAGGTGGTAAGTTGATGCAGTAAATTTCCGTGAGTTAATCTTACGCCTTTGGGTTTTCCGGTGGTTCCAGAGGTATAAAGTAAAGTGGCGAGGGTGTTGTGATTTTGCTTAATTAGTTTTAACTCTTGAGATGCCCCATCTGCCATGACTTGTGAAAAGTTGAGAACTTTAATTTCTCCGAAACTTTCCAGTTTTTCATCTGTGAGTAAAACTATCAGTTGGATGGGGAATTTCAAAAGCCGATCGCCTAATTTTTTCAGCGTCTTTACATCTTCTACTACTAAAACCGTACTACCGCTATGCTCGATAATATACAATAATTCTTCTGTTTCCGCAGCGGAGGAGCGCACTACATCTACTCCCCCAGCCATCATAATCCCTTGGTCGGCAATCATCCACCGATAACTATTGTCAGAAATTAGGGCGACACGGGGCGGATCTCCAGAATCATCGCTTTCTACTAATGACAATAAGCCATTGGCTTGCAATCCAGCTGCAAATTGCTGAATTTGCTGGTAAAGTTGGGGATAGGTCAGTACAATCTCTGGTTTACTGTGCGGATCGTGAAGTGCGATCGCATTGGCGAATTTTTGGGCTGCGATCGGCCAAATTTCCGGCAAAGATTGGGCAAAAGAGTAATCTACAACGAGTTTCAGCTTTTCCCGTTCTAGATCGGACATTCTGTAAGAACTGAGAGCACTAGCAGAGTTTTTCATAGTCATTTCTTTAACCACTTCCGCTTTCACCTTAACTCTTAGGTTAAATATTTTAGCGATTAACTGTGGACAGAATCACTTTTGTCTGGGCAAATTCCCGATCGTTCATGCACAAACCCGCTATTGTTTAGCTTAGCTTATATAATTCACAAGTAATTCAAAATCCATTTTTGCACCGTTCTCCAGGTTTTTAGCTAAAAATAATAAAGGAGAAATTTTTATCAAGGGGCTATGAATATGACATTAACAGATTGTCTATTGCTAACTTTAGTAAACACCATCATCTGCATCACTTTACCCAGAGCATTGGCATTTGTCAAATCGAATCAAGCTGAAAGCTCAGTTAATGTAAATTAATGTAACAAAATCAACAAACATACGACTAAAGTCGTTACAAAAGACTGGTAATAAATTTGGTTTGTTGTGAGGACTTTAGTCATCGTTTAGTTATTTTGTTTCTCTCTCCATAAAGCGCGAACTATGCGAATTTCTCCATAGCTATATTCTTCTTCAAGATATTCGTAAATTGGCTTTAACAATTCAGCATTACCAATTTCTTGCATTGCTTTCCAAATAACTTTTTGCCGTTCGGGAGAAACTAATTTATCTATATCTACCGTTTCCCCCATTTCCCACAATTCTGCTAAATGTACGAAAATTGTACTAGGTTTGAGATTGCGTTGTTGGGCAATTTCTTCAACATTCAAACCCTGCTGAAATAAGTGTAAACTCATTAATTGAGTTGTCGATGGTGCTGGGGTTTCAATTTTCCCGTTATCAGTAGCTACTGATAAACCTTTTTCTTGGCGATAAGCGCGAATTTCTTTTAAAAAAACTGCCCCATATTGGGAGAGTTTACTGCTACCAACTCCTGACAATTCTCCAAATGCTAATAAAGTTTCGGGTTGAACTTGCGCCATTAATTTTAAAGTTGAATCATGGAAAATTACGTAAGGAGGAACGCCTTGATCGTCAGCTAGTTTTTTCCGCAGCGCCCGCAATCTTTCATATAATACTTCCATCCCGGCTTTTTTCAGGTTTTTCTCTTCTTGTGTTACTTTCTTTTGCGTAGGAATTGCGAGAAAAACTTGCCGCTGTCGGCGCATGACTTCCCAACTTAACCCATTAAGTTTGAGGATAGCATAACCATCTGTGCTTTGTTCTAATATACCTTGGTGAATTAGCGATCGGCCCAAAAACTTCCACTCATCAGCAGTCTTATCTTTACCAATTCCATAAGTAGAAAGTTCATGATGTTTATTCTGTAAAATTTTCTGATTTTTAGAACCTCGCAAAACATCAATAATATAATTCATCCCAAATCTTTCTTTACATCTAGCGACACAAGAGAGAAATTTCATCGCTTCAATTGTCCAATCTTCCGTAGGTTTTGGATGGCAACAATTATCACACTTACCGCAATTTCCCGCAAAATATTCCCCAAAATAACTTAATTGAATTGTCCGCCGACAATCTGTTCCTTCAGCATAATCGATCATTCTCCGTAACTGTTGACGGGCAATTTTTTGTTCTTGTTCGTCGCTTTTTTGATCGATCGCCCATTCAATTTTTTTGAGGTCGCCATAACTAAAATAAATGGTACAATCAGCAGGTTCCCCATCTCTGCCCGCCCTCCCTGCTTCTTGATAGTAACTTTCGATATTTCGAGGTAAATCGTAGTGAATTACTAACCGCACATCCGGTTTATTAATTCCCATACCAAAAGCAACGGTAGCAACCATTACTTGCACATCATCCCGGATAAACCTTGTTTGATTAACGCTGCGTTCTTCATCACTTAAACCTGCATGATAAGGCAAAGCATTCACCTCATCTTTTTGCAATCTCAAGGTTAATTCATCAACGCCCTTGCGACTGAGACAATAAACAATTACCGCACCTTTAGCTTGCCGAATTTGTAATAATAATTCTGTATAACTGCTTTTAGCTTTGGGACGAATTTCGTAATAAAGATTTTGTCGATTAAAACTCGCAATGTGAATAAAAGGATTTTGTAAATGTAACTGTTGAATAATATCTTGGCGAACTCTTTCGGTAGCAGTAGCAGTTAATGCCATTACTGGCACATCTGGATAACGTTGACGTAACAATTTCAATTGCCGATATTCAGGACGAAAGTCATGTCCCCACTCAGAAACACAGTGCGCTTCATCAATAGCAAAACCTGCAATTCCTACTTGATGCTGCACTAAATCTAAGAATGGTAAAAACTTTTCACTTAATAACCTTTCCGGGGCAACATAAAGTAATTTAGTATGACCATTACGAATACTTTCTTCTCGATGGCGCACTTGCCAACTATTTATACTACTATTCAGAAAAGTTGCGGAAATACCATTATTTCGTAATGCTTCCACTTGGTCTTGCATCAGAGAAATTAGCGGCGATACTACCACTGTTAATCCCTTTTTTAACATGGCTGGCAGTTGAAAGCAAAGAGATTTGCCACCGCCAGTAGGCATAACAATTAATGAGTCTTGGTTTTTTAAAGCTTGTTCGACTATTTGCTTTTGTCCGGGCCGAAAGCTATCGTAACCAAAGTAGTGTTTGAGTGCCTTTTCCAGGGAGGGAAACTGGGACATGATTTAATCAGTAGTGCGCTGATGCTAGGAATATTGTATAACCATCGCTAGACAGGGATGATTCGATCGACGATTAGTTTATCCTAATAATTGTACTGGCAATTTAGCAAGGGAAAAATCACTTATGCCGAAAGCTGTTTGGAATGGTGCTACTTTAGCAGAAAGCGATCGCACAGAGGTAGTAGAAGGAAATCATTACTTCCCCCCCGACACTATCAACAAAGAATACTTCAAAGAAAGTAACACACACACCACCTGTCCTTGGAAAGGAGTCGCCAGTTACTACACTATTGAAGTAGACGGACAACAAAACGAAGATGCTGCTTGGTACTATCCCCAAACTAAAGATCGTGCTAAAAACATTGAAGGATATGTGGCATTTTGGAAAGGTGTGAAAGTCGAAGCATAGTTTTATAAAGAAAGGCAGAAGGAAGTTATAAGTTTGTAGGTGTTAGTTTAGCAGATGAATCTGCAAGCACTCTAGCCAAATTAACCATAACTGCCATTACCTCAAAATTTTTTCATAAAAAGCGATTTCCAGAAAACTGAAATCGCTTTTTTTTCATCTTAGCTACAAGGAATCCTATTTCCCAATACCCGATCGCTAATTTCCCTTTATTCTGCTAAATCCAGTTTTAATCGAAGCTACACTTTTAGGTCAGTTGCTGCTAAAATCTTTACCACTAGTTCAGTAATCTGTTGAACTTGCCTGGGATTTACAGTTGATGTTGGTTCGCTGCGGAAAAAAATCTGCTATACTCATTTACTGTATAAATCTGTTATTATATAGATTCGAGCGGATGTGGCGGAATTGGCAGACGCGCCAGATTTAGGTTCTGGTTCCGCAAGGAGTGAAGGTTCAAGTCCTTTCATCCGCATAAAAATTTAATTACTTCGATCGCATCTGTTTAAGTAGTCATTAAACCCTGACAAAATCAGCAGCAGAAAATTGACTTGCAGAAAATTCCCGACTTCTGGCAAAATTCGGGAATTTAAAGCATCCATTCCAAAACAATTCCTATTCGATTATCCTTTCTTTGCCTAGCATTTTGTTTTTGAATATCTGTAGATAAGCGAATATTTTCAGTTAAAGCATAACCAACAGAAATAGTCGTCAAACCCACCTCTTCGCTAGTACCAGGAGAAACCCAACTTTGAGTTAAAGAAATATCACCTGCGCCAGTGCGAGAGAACACAAACAACAACTTTGCACCAACATTTACACCACTAGTATCGTATCTGTCAGTTTCTATGCGACGATAGCCGATTACTGGGGCAATATTAATATAACCACCCAAGGGCAAGATATAGTAACGTAAATCTCCACCATAAAGAGAGTAATCACCATCAAAGGAAGTGTTATATTCGCCACTTACAGTTAATCCAGTTTTCCCCAAAAATATATCTTCTACCCCTACTTTAATTCCTGATGAGCGATCGTCCGAAGTATACTGAGAATAACCTAACCTTAACCTGGTGCGAAAACTTGGATCGTTTCTAATACTCTCCAAAACATTAGGAACTTTCCGCATCCAACGCCGCAAAACCGGACTATTTTCCATAATTTCTGGACTTAAATCTAAATCTCTCGCTGACGAGTTAGGCGTTGCTGGTTCTGGAGTTTGGGGAGTGGATTGAGGTTCGGAGATTTGTCCCCAAGTAGGTGTCGCTACCAGAGTTAAGCAACCGCTAATTAATAGAAACCAGTAATTTAATTTCATCTTGTGTGGATTTTTACCAAGTGGCTGGAGATTTATAAGAACATAGGATACTATATCATTGCCAAAAAAACGGTTCCGCTATTGGCAGAACCGTTTTAATCAAGGAGCAACTAATGAAAGCTACTTGACTGTTCCTTGCAAAGATGTAACATCAATTGGTTTCATGAAATACAACCTCAAGAATTGCCAACCGTTAGAAATATACAGAGGTAATTTCCGCAATAATTGCAGGAATTTTGGCTGATTGGAGTTTGCGATCGCAGTTAATTTTGCATTATTCTGAACGCATACATCCAAACGCTGATAAAATTCTGGATTATCCACATCCAAAATTACCGGGAACACTCTACCAGCTGTTTCATTGGTCTTTTCAATCACGTAAATATCATAATCCCGTGCATTTAGACCAATTGCAGCATAGAAATCAGCCCGCTGAATGTCGTTGAGGTACATGGTAGCAAACACCGACAACAGGAAGAACCGACACCAGAGTTTCGCCTTCCAATCGTTCAAAGTTTCCGGTTGTGCTCTCATTACCGCATCAAAGAAGTCACCGTGACGGTTTTCATCCTGGCACCAGTTTTCAAAGAAACGGAAAATGGGATAAACTCGGTCTTCAGGATGAGCTTCCAAGTGGCGATAAATGGTGATATAACGCCAGTAACCAATCTTTTCGGAAAGGTAGGTGGCGTAGAAAATAAATTTTGGTTTAAAGAAGGTGTATTTCCGGCTTTTTGTCAGGAATCCTAAGTCTAAGGATAGGTTAAAGTCAGACAGCGCCTTGTTGAGGAAACCTGCGTGACGCGCTTCATCCCGTGACATCAGGTTAAAGCATTCTGCCAAAACCGGACTTTTATCTTTTAAGCGTCTTCCTAGTTCCTTGTAAAGTAGGAATCCTGAGAACTCAGCAGTACAGGAACGTTCTAGGAACTCAACGAACAACCTGCGAGTTTCCCCGTCGATGTGGTCCCAGGATTGTTCAAATTCTGCATCCCGGACAAAGTGATGACGATTATAATCAGCACGGAACTCTTCTAAAATCGCTCTCAGTTCGTCTTCGTTGGGTGAGATATCCATCCGCGCCATTTCGTCAAAGTCGGTGGTATAAAACCGAGGCGTGAGGATGGTTTCTTTTGCCGGAACTTTTATTCCCGGACGTAATTCTTCAAAACTGGGTTTCTTAAGGGAATCTACCATAGGTGTCTCTATTTTTTGATCTAGTTAAGATCGATCGCTGCCGATAATGCGACGCTTGTTATGGGCATGGGTTTTAGTCTACCAAGCTATTGGCTGGATTAGATGAGCGATCGTATTAAGACTTGCAACAATGTGTCAAGGTTTGTTACAAAAAGTCGCTATTCAAGAGATATACAACACTCAATAACAGAATAACTATCATAAAAAAATGCACCATCACCAAGTAACTAATTCAGCAATGAATAACGTTAACAGTAACATTGGTAATAATATTGGCACCAGCTACCTACTTTGGTTAGCTTGCTTGCTACAGATACACGGTTTACACCGCATCTACAATCGCAAAATGTTCACAGGTTTTATTTGGCTATGTACATTTGGCTTATTTGGAATAGGACAATTTATTGATTTATTCCTAATTCCCGGAATGGTAGAAGAGCATAACTTAAAGTTTCAAGGTAAATTCGGTTATACACCCAATGGCATACCTTTAAATCAACCAGCTGTTTCCCAAACTATGCCGTTAAATCGCGATCGATTAATGGTTAAATTAGTTAAAACCGCAGCTGCTAGAGGTGGCAAACTCTCAGTAACTCAAGCAGTTATGGATACAGATATGACTTTTTCTGAAATAGAAGCCGCATTAATGCAATTAGTCAAAGCTGGCTATGTCAGAATTGATAACGACCCGGATACTGGTGTTGTAGTGTACGAATTTGTAGAACTCTGAAGGGGCAGAGGGGCAGAGGGGCAGGGAAACACAAGTGAATTAGATTTTACTTGTTCTGTTCCCTGTTTCCTTCTTTAAAAATTATTTTTGACATCTTTTAATACAATTTTCTATTGTTGCTTCTTCCCAATGCAGAGAAGGTGTGTATCTGTCTAAATGTTTTGTATTAGTTGTAGCAATGATTGAAGACTTATTATATTCGCTGCTTAGTATGATTGATTGGGCTGATAGTATTACATCAGCATCAATGGATTCATCATGTGCTGTTGCTTGGTTAGTTTCTCTTGCCCAAGCCCATAATTGAGCAGCTTTATCAAGTACATCTCTTGTTACTTCCAAGCACCCAAAAGTATCCCTAAATTCGTTTAATCTTTTCAATCCCTCATGTTTTTTACATCTTATTAGCTCTCTCCTTAGTTCATAATCACAAATCTCAGAAGTGGTGATTTCTATCTGTTTATTTTCAGTAATTTTTCTGAACCAATTTTTACATCTCAATTGAGCTTTGCTGCATTTAGGATTGGTTAATAAGCCTAAAATCCCAGTATCAAGAATTATTAATAATGTTGGTAAACAATTTTCGCTTTCTTCTTTCATCAATGTTTTTAAAGCACTCCTCTGTATCTTCTTCCTCATTTGAAGGACTATCTATCCATAAATCTATAAGATCAATTTGTTTTTTCTTTCTTCTTCTCTTTTCCTCTTCGTCTCCATTATCTATGTACTCTACAAAGTCTTCAATTGTCCCAAAGCTTCTTTGTTTTTTTATTTTATTTTCAAATTGTCCTACTGACCATAAAATGGAAATGCCGCTTAAATGTATGACTTCTTTATATTTTTTATGCTCTTCTGTTGATTCTTCCTCATCTAATTGAACTGATTCTTCATTTATTTTTTTACTTATTTCTATTGCGACTTCTCCTAATTCTTTAAAATTTTCATAATCGTCTAGGTGAATTAGTTTGGGATTTTCTTTTAATCCTTTGGACAAGAGATTTATGCCTTTTGTAAAATTAGCTAAATTTATAGTTGTTTGATCATGTATCAATGATTTATTTATGTAGTGTATTCCTTTCATGACTTGTGCTACGGCAAAACCACTAGAAGAAATTTTATTTAATTCGTGATATTCTTTATCACTAAAGAACTCTCTAAATTTCGTTAACACCCTACTAATTGAGAGACTTATTGCATCTATTTTTCTGGCTGCTCGTGTCAATGGTTTATCAAAAATGTCAGATTCTTTTAGAGATTTCCATATTTCTCGAAGTTGTTCAAGTCCTTCTTCTGGTAATGAAGCATTTTTTGAAGCGATAAGTATTTCTAAACTGTTCGTAATGTTTTTAAAATCTTCATAGAGAATGGCTTCAGAGCATAATTGCTCAATAGCACTTGATAAGTTTGTTTTCATTTGTTCTCTTACCTTTTTTGTTTATTTATCTTTATTTTATGCAATTAAACATATAGTTGGCAGGGGGAAGACTCTTGAGAGGGGTATACCCCCCTCTCGCACACCTTTGCTACCAGTGAGTTGATTGTCTGTAACTAATTTCTAACTAGCCACTTTTGGGCATTTAAACGTTGTACAACGCCAAACACCAGTAAATCTAAACTTACTTTTCGTTCATCAATTAAGAAAGGCTCAAGAGTGCTAGGTTTACCGCCATTTTCCGAATATGAAAAACCTTTTTGTCCCTGAATATTTTCTGTCAAGAAATACACCCGGAATTGACGTTTACCATTGCCCCAACTACCAATAACTTGCCAGCATTCCGGTTGTGTTGCATAGCCAATCACAGGAATTTTTTGCTTTTCTAAATTTAGCTCTAAATCCTGAACGCCTTGTTTAGCTAACGCAGCTGTTAATGCCTCAAAATAATCTTGAGGAATAAACTCGGCAAAAGGTTTATCTTCAACTGCGGGCGCTTTTTCCTTTTTCGCAGCAGCTGGTTTTTTCGCAGCTTTTTCCTCAGCTTTATCACCTACCGCATTAGGATTTTGTTCGGAACTAACTGCGTTAGGATCGGGTGCATTAGCACTAGGGATATCTGTTGTTACAGATGAGTCAGTGCTGGGAGCGTGTTCTTCGGCAATGCTAGGAGCTTGCTGTTCTACAGTGCTAGGAGCTACTTCTCCCGCTTCATTGTGATTGGTTTCTTCTGCCATAACTTCAGTTCAACCTTTAATTTACGATCGAGAACTCTAATTCAGCTGAATAATTTCACCAGCTACAAGGCAAGACACATATTTTTACAATATCTAATAATTTGCAAGGAAGGGACTGGGGACAAGGGGACAAGGGGACAAGGAGAATTTTTACCTTCTGCCCCTCTGCCCCCACTCCGAGAACTCAACCGCCAGCTACAGCGGGAACGATGCTTACTTCGTCGCCATCTGCTAAGGTTGTAGCTGTTCCATCCAAAAATCTGATGTCTTCGCTGTTGACGTAGAGGTTCAAAAAGCGGCGAATTTGTCCTTGTTCGTCACATAAACGTGATTTAATGCCGGGACAACTTTCGTCTAAAGAATCAATTAATTCTTCGATACTACTAGCGCTGCATTCTAAAGTTGCTTGGTCGTTGGTAAACTTTTGCAGGGGAGTGGGAACTAAAACTTTAACGGACATAGTTAATTCGGTAATTGGTCATTGGTGATTATTAATGGGTAATTGGTGTTTTTTTCCACCGATTACCCATTATCTATTAGCACGATCGCAAAACGCAAAAAGCTAATACTTATACAAGTACTTGTTGCCAGTCGAGGCGTTCTAAGGTACGAGAACGTTCCAAAGCACGCTCGAAACTGTCTAATTTTGGTTCAATTGTTAAAGGTTCGCCGATGTAACCTTGAACTGCTTCCTGAGTTTTCAAACCGTTTCCGGTAATGTAAACTACTGTGGTTTCTTCGGGGTCAATTTTACCAGCTTCGACTAATTTTTTCAGTACGGCAATTGTGGTTCCGCCTGCGGTTTCGGTGAAAATGCCTTCAGTTTCTGCGAGTAGCTTCATGCCTTCAATAATTTCGGCATCGTTGACTGATTCGATGTTACCGCCTGTTTTCCGGGCGACTTCTAAGGCATAGATGCCGTCTGCTGGGTTGCCAATTGCGATCGATTTTGCAATTGTACTCGGTTTTACTGGTTGCACAAAATCCCGATTTTCCCGGAAAGCTTGAGCAATGGGAGAACAACCTTCCGCTTGTGCGCCGCTAAATCTCACGCTCTTATCTGCAACTAAACCGACTTTAATAAATTCTTGGAAACCTTTGTAAATCTTGGTGAACAAAGAACCAGAAGCCAAAGGTGCAACTATATGATCTGGTAATTCCCAACCGAGTTGTTCGGCAACTTCGTAACCTAAAGTTTTGGAACCTTCGGAGTAATAGGGACGCAAATTAATATTGACAAATCCCCAACCTTGTGTATTTGCAACTTCACAACAGAGGCGGTTTACTTGGTCGTAGTTTCCTTGCACTGCCATCACGGTAGGGCCATAAATCAGTGTACCCAGGATTTTTCCGGCTTCCAAGTCGGCGGGGATGAATACGCAGCAGTCGAGTCCGGCGTGGGCTGCGATCGCAGCTGTAGAATTAGCCAAGTTACCAGTACTCGCACAAGAAACCGTAGTAAAACCCAACTCACGAGCGCGAGTCAAAGCCACCGATACCACCCTATCTTTGAAGCTGAGGGTAGGCATATTGACTGCATCGTTTTTAATATAAAGCTTTTTCAAACCCAGGCGACGAGCCAAACGGTTAGCGCGAACAAGGGGAGTCATCCCAGTTCCCACATCAATGGGGTTTTCCGTTTCCACAGGCAAAAATGCCCGATAACGCCAAATCGAATTTGGGCCAGCTTGAATACTTTCGCGAGTCACAGAACGACGAAGAGCATCGTAATCATAAGCTACTTCCAACGGGCCAAAACAGAATTCGCAAACGTGAATTGCCTTAGCTTCGTATTCAGCACCACACTCTTTACACTTCAAACCTTTAACGGTGCTTATCTTTCCTTGGTTTTGGGTTGTAATTGCCTGGGTCATGATCTTGCTCTCTCTCGCTCTGAAAATCTGCCGAACTATCAACTTTTTGAAATGCTATCACGCCCCCAAAATCGCGTCAAACATATCCGACCTTTTTTGTCGGGATTGATTTGGGCAGGGGAACACAGGGGCAAGAAAACTCTATTCAGGGCGGGTTTTGTTGTTAACTCCTCTGCTGTGAACACAACCTTATCTGCTAAACCCGCCCCTACAAGTGAAAACTTTCCCTGTACCCAGTCCCTAGTCCCCAGTCCCTTCTCTTCTAAAATGCTTCTCCGATTAAAGTGAAAGCTGCCCAATCTTTCGGATGAGGGCGAGTTTTCATAATAGTTAACATTGCCTGACGTAACGCTTGCGCCTTATTCGGATTTGTCCGCATTTGCTGATAAAATTCCTTCATTAAATCAGAGGTTGGTGCATCAGGAACCGCCCACAAAGAAACAACAATGCTGGGTGTTCCCGCAGTAATAAAAGCGCGAGATAATCCAACTACGCCATCACCTGTAAGTTGTCCTCTCCCAGTATCACAAGCACTTAAAACTACTAAGGAAGCATTCAATTTTAAATCGAGAATTTCATCAGAAGTCAGCAAACCATCTTCTTTTTCGTCGGGTGTAAATGCTAATGCGCCCGGTACTCCAGCCCGATATTTTCCTTGCAGTTCTCCATAATCTAAAAGTCCGTGTGTGGCGAAGTGAATAATGTTAGCTTGGGAGATTTGAGATTTAATTGTTGCTTCTTTAGCTTGGGAACCAATTAAAGGTTGAGTATTGTTTCCTGGAAAATAACTAAACTTTGCTGATGGTAATCAATTGCCTTGTGGTAGTCTCTCAGGAAACGGTAAGCAAGACCCAGATTTCCTAGAGATCTTCCTTCACCAGAGCGATCGCCTATTGCCCGGAAAATAGCTAAACTCTGCTGATGATAATCAATTGCCTTGTGGTAGTCTCTCAGGGAACTGTAAGCACCTCCTAAATTTCCTAGAGATCTTCCTTCACCAGAGCGATCGCCAATTTCCCGATAAATAATTAACGCCTGTTGAAAAGATTGCAATGCTTCCCTAAATTGACTCCGTTCCGACTGCTGAAGTCCTTGCATAAAAAGTCGAGATGCCTCAGCTTTCTTTTCACTATTTGTCTGCGCCAAAACTTTTGGCACTGGCAAACTTGTCAAGGAATATAAACTAATAGAAGTATCTGCAACAACAGTGAGTAAAGCAATAAATGTAGCAATTCCGAGTTTTGGTAAACGCATCGTTTTAATTAAATTTAACTCCTGAAAAACTGATATCTCTAGTAATTAAGAACTTATGCAGTTCAAATTTTAATTTTCCCTAAAATCAACTCACATATTCTTAAGACTTAAACAAACTCAGTTCGTTGTTCCCGCTTCAGTGGGAAAGGCGCTGAAGCGCAACAACGTACTTGTATTAACCGCCACTCACAGGGGGAATAAACACCACTTCATCGCCGTCTTGCAAAATTGTATCCGGTTCTACAAACTGAAGATTGACACCAAAACGAGTAATTTCTCGCCATTGAGCAAGTTCTGGATGTTCGGCAATGATATTTTCTAATACTTTGCCGACAGAAGTTTCTGAGGGAAATTCTCTCACTAATTCTGGTACGCCGTAAGCTTCTTGATAAGCAGCAAACAATTTAATTGTTACTGTAATTTTAGATTCAGTCATAACCCCTTTAATAAATTAATAAATAGTCATTTGTCATTGGATGTTAGTAAAGAGTTTAACAGATGACTAATGACAAATGCGAATTGACAATTTAATATATTTGTTCGATGCGACGGAAGTCTCTTTCAACTTCTAGCCAGAGGGAACGATTGTGTGGGTCGATTTTTAGGGCTTTTTTGAGATAAATTCTGGCTTTTTCTAGTTGTTTGCGATCGACAAAATGCCGACCTGTACGCTGATAAGTAATTGCTTGCCATTGACGTACTTCTAAATCTTCGGGGAGACGTTGCGCTAGTCCTTCTACTAGTGCGATCGCTCTAGGATACCGCTGATCTCTCAACAAAACTTGCAGTTGATTATAAGATTGCCACTTTAACTTTTGTTCTTCTGGTGAAAGTGGCGGTTGAATATCAATAGTTTTTACTTTATTAGTCTTAGTTACTTTGACTTTTGCTGCTGTAGATACCTGTTGTTGACTCGCCTTTGACTCTGGAGGAACTTCTGGTTCCTTGACATTTTCCATCAGAAACTCGTAAGCTTCCTGAATAGCAATAAACTTTTCTTTCGCTTGTCGATCGTCAGGATTGACATCAGGATGATACTTTCTTACCAAGCGACGATAAGAGGCTTTAATTTCCTCTCTTGAAGAACCAGACTTAAGCTCCAGTAATCGATAACAATCTGCCAAGTTCATTGAAGTGAATTTTAAATATATGCCGATGATAGCAAAGGCAGAGCTAACCAATTTTAGATTTGTAATTTATTGCGCTTGAACACTCTTATTAGCGCTGGGATAAGAGTGCTCAAGCGCAACAACTCACTTAATCTGAATTAACCCTAGCGAGTGACGAGAGTTTCTGCTTTAGCTTCGGGAGCACGATCGTCAATTACTTTATCAATTAAACCGTACTCTTTGGCTTGTTCAGCAGACATGAAAAAGTCACGATCCATGTCTTTTTCGATCTTTTCCAAGGTCTGACCAGTCATTTTGACATAGATTTCATTGAGTTGACGACGAATTCTCAGAATTTCTCTAGCTTCAATGTCAATGTCTGTTGCTTGTCCTCTGGTACCGCCTGATGGTTGGTGAATCATAATTCGGGAGTGAGGTAAGGCTAAACGTTTACCTTTTGTCCCTGCACCTAACAGAAACGAACCCATTGAAGCAGCTAAACCAACGCAAATTGTAACTACGTTAGATTTAACGTGCTGCATGGTGTCGTAAATGGCTAAACCTGCGGTGACTGAACCACCGGGAGAGTTAATGTAGATGTAGATGTCCTTGCTTTGGTCGTCTGAATCTAGGTACAGCAAGCGAGCGATAATGGCGTTAGCCATGCCATCGGTGACTTCGCCGCTGAGGAAGATGATTCTTTCTAAAGCAAGACGATCGTAAATATTAATCCACTGGGTATAAGGTTCGCCAGGGAAACGAAAGGGGACTCTAGGAACGCCGATCGGCATAATACTTTCTTCCTTTTTGTAATTAAGTTAAGATTTAACCGTGAAGTGCTGGGATTGGTTGGGGTAGGTCTTTGGTACTTTCCAAAACCCGATCGATAATCCCGTATTCTTTGGCTTGTTCGGGAGTTAAGTAAAACATCCGTTCCATATCTTTGGCAATTTTTTCTGGAGTTTGACCAGTATTTCTGGCAAAGATATCGACTATGGCGCGTTTGTTTTCCAAAACTTCTCGCGCTTGAATTTGAATGTCTGTCGCTTGTCCGCGAAATCCGGTGCGAGCTTGGTTGAGTACGATCGTGGCATGGGGTAAACTGGCTCTACAGCCTTTGGTGCCTGCGGCGAGGATCATGGCGGCGGTGCCCATTGCCTGACCTAGACAAATGGTGTTGACTGGGGGCTTAATGTAGTTGATAGTATCGCAAATCGCAAAGGCTTCGGTTTCAAAACCGATCGCATCTCCCGTGTACCAAGATGTACCAGTAGAATTGATGTAGATGGAGATGGGCTTTTCCGGGTCTTCGTATTGCAAGTAAAGCAGTTGGGCAATGATTAACTCGGTTACGTCTACACCTACTTGATTTTTTATCTCATCTGAAGAAAACAACGGCAATCCCAGATAAATAATCCGTTCCTTCAACAACAAGGAAGGTAAGTCTGGAGGGGGTGTTCGGGAAAAGGCATCTCCGTAGTACGGAGCTTGAACAGCCTTAATAGGTGATTCCATAAGCGCGTTCCGCCCAATTAAATTTGTGGCATTGTGTATTTTTCATAGTAACGCGGTCTGGGATACGCCTGAAGTATAAATCTTGTAGTGATCCCTACACCGCTTATAGTGTTTTATCCTAAAGTTTAGGTGCGTAAACCCGTGAGTTTGACGTGAGGTAAATGATATTCCTGTTTTTCTGCCTTGGGAGTACAGATTTATGAAAGTTGGTTTGCAACCGCTGTTAAATGATGGCAATTTGGATGCGACTCAATCTACGAGTCAGCGTCAGTTGGAGATTTCTGTTTCCGCAGTTCCTGGTGAATTCGTCGAAAATGTACCGCTGAATTTGTGTCTGATTTTAGATCATTCTGGTTCGATGAATGGTAGACCGTTGGAAACGGTGAAACAGGCAGCTGGACAATTGGTGGATAAGTTGAAGTCGGGCGATCGGCTTTCTGTTATCATGTTCGATCATCGTGCTAAAGTATTAGTTGCTAATCAAACAATAGAAGATCGCAAGAAAATTAAGGATCAAATTAATCAACTGAAAGCTGATGGTGGAACTGCTATTGATGAAGGTTTGCGTCTGGGAATTGAAGAAATGGCTAAGGGGAAAAAAGATGCTATTTCTCAAGCTTTTTTATTAACTGATGGCGAAAATGAGCATGGTGATAATGAAAAATGTTTGAAGTTAGCGCAATTAGCAGCAGGTTATAAATTAACCCTGAATTCTTTAGGTTTTGGTGTACATTGGAACCAAGATGTTTTAGAGAAAATTGCTGATGCTGGTAGCGGTACTTTGTCTTATATTGAAAAGCCAGAACAAGCCGTTGATGCTTTTGGTCGATTGTTTAATCGGATTCAATCAGTAGGTTTAACTAATGCTTATTTGCTATTTTCTTTAATGCCGAAAGTGAGGTTGGCTGAATTAAAACCGATCGCTCAAGTTTTCCCAGATACAATCGAATTACCAGTGCAACCAGAAGGCGATAAATTCTCCGTGAGATTGGGAGATTTAATGACAGCACAACAACGGGTAATTTTAGCTAACCTTTATATTGGACAAATGCCTGAAGGTGAGCAAACTTTAGCTAATTTACAAGTTCGGTACGACGATCCAGTGCAAGGCAAAGAAGGATTACTTTCGGAAGTTTTCCCAGTCACAGGTAATTTTGTCCAGAACTATCAACCTAATTTAAATCCGCAAGTGCAAAAATCAATTTTAGCTTTAGCGAAATATCGCCAAACACAAATTGCCGAAACAAAATTACAACAAGGCGATCGCACAGGTGCAGCTACAATGTTACAAACTGCGGCAAAAACTGCCTTACAAATGGGCGATAAAGGCGCAGCCACAGTCTTACAAACAAGTGCGACTCGCCTACAAGAAGGACAAGAACTTTCAGAGGCCGATCGCAAAAAAACCCGCATCGTTTCCAAAACCATTTTACAAAGCGACTCCTAGAGGAAGCAGGGGACTGGGGACTGGGGACAAGGAGACTGGGGCAGTTTTGAGTTGGAGAGTTTTAACTTAGGTACTTTTCTTACTCCCCTGCACCCCTGCACCCCTGCACCCCTGCAAAGCTGCATCCACCAGTTAATTTGAAGAGAATTTACAAATATATATATTCTCTAACTACTGTTTATGTGGCAATACAAAGAATAATTGTAGATATTTTTTGTACGAATAAAAAATGTTTATACCTATTTAGATAGATGACAATATATATGTTTAATAAATAATAGAGAGTGAAATAGCGATCGCTAACACTCCCCTAAGCTAAAAAATGATTGCCGAAATGCCCTAAACTGAATATCAAGCAAAGAGCAATAAATCTAATGGGGCAAATTCGGGCAGTATTGTGTGGTTATTACGGCAAAGGCAATGGCGGAGATGAAGCATTGTTAGCTTCGTTGTTACAAATGTTGCCACCAAACGTCAAACCTTTGGTACTTTCGGGAAATCCGCGAGAAACAAAGCAGCGTTATCAGGTGGAAAGTTACGATCGAATGTCAGCTTGGCAAGTCTTCCAAGTTATCCGTAGCGCCCAAGTTTTTATTTGGGGTGGTGGCAGTTTAATGCAAGATGTGACAAGTTTTGCTAGTCCCATGTATTATGCTGGATTGATGGGATTAGCCAGACAATTAGGGTTGAGAACAATTGCTTGGGCGCAAGGAATTGGCCCTTTAGAACGTCCGATCATTAGAGCAATAGCGAAACAAGTTTTTGCCAAATGTGAATTAGTGAGCGTGCGCGATCGAGCCTCCGCTAATCTACTATTAAATTGGCAAACACCCTGTTGTTTAGCACCCGATCCAGTATGGGCATTAGAAAGTTTACCAGTAAAAGGACTTTGGGATTTACCAGCCCCCAGAGTAGCGGTAACTTTGCGCCAACATCCGCAATTAACTCCAGAAAGAATTGCTATTTTAACTAAAGCTTTAGTTGACTTTCAAAAAGCTACTCAAGCCTTTATTTTATTGGTACCATTTCAGAAAGCCAAAGATTTAGCGATCGCCCAATCAATTGAGTCACAATTACCCGGTGCTAGTAAAATTTTGACACTTGAAGATCCTAGAGAATTAAAAGGACTATTTCAGGGAGTGGAAATGGCGATCGGAATGCGTTACCATAGCCTGATTATGGCAGCAGCCCACGAATGTCGTTGCTTCGCCCTCAGCTATGACCCAAAAGTTAGCCAACTAATGCAAGAACTGTCTATCCCAGGATGGAAATTAACTGACATTCCTGACGAGCCAAAATTAATTACCCAAACTTGGTTAGACTGCTATGCTAACGGTGATAGCCTCTCAGCAGTACAAATTCAGTCATTAGTAGACAGATCTCTGATTCATCGAGATTTGTTAACTCAAGCTTTAGCAGCTAGTTGAAAAGAAAAAATGTTGCTAATAACCTAGAATAAATCAGCCGATCTGAGATAGGCTATTCACAATGCGACGACTAGTACGCATTCAGGATTCTTAACTCTTTTGAACTAGAGCCATGAGTGAAGCCCAAAACCCCCTCGATAACCCCATACCAAAACCGACTAACTCTCCTAACGAGACTGAATCCAATGATATTAAGTCGGTTGCAGATTTAGATACACAAAACGAACCAAACCAATCAGAGATATCCTTTATAATTCAAAAACCGAGTACAGCAAAGCCCAACACCCCGGAACCAGTGAATGAAGAAACAAAAGAAGTAGCCGAAGAACAGCAAAAGATATCATTTATTGGAGATGCTGGCGGATTGCGGTTTGACATTTCTAAAGAATCACAGCCAGAAACAGCAGAGGTAGAAGAGAGAAATCTGTTTGAAATTAATTTAGAAACAATACAAGCATTTGAACCAGTAATTACTAGTTCTGAGGATTCTCCTAGCTCTAACGAAGGCACACAAATAGCTGACTCTACGAATCCAACTCTTGAAGTTTCAGAAATTTCTGAGACAGAAGCAAAGAGTTTTGATGTTTTAGAGTTGGTAAATTTAAGCGAAGCACTGCAACAGCAAAATAATGATTTACTCACTCACGTACAGGATGTAGAAAGACTATTAGATGAGTGTAACCGAGCATTGGAATCGCAGATTAAGCGATCGCAAACCGCAGAAGCCAAATTCGCCGAACAATCCAAAGAATTAAATACTACCCAAGAACAATTAGGCCGCTTATTCCGCGAATTAGAAGCTTCTCATCAAGTCGCCCAACGTCAGCAAATATTAATAGAAACCTTAAATCACCAATTAGAAAGTAGCCAAGAAAGAGTCGCTGAATTAGAACGTCAATGCGCCTTTATTCAACAACGTTACAACGAACAATCCCAACTACTTTTGCAAACCGAAAACACTCGTCAAGAACTGCAAGACCGTTTACAGCGACAACAGCGTTATACTCTACAATTTAAAGCGGCATTAGACAAATGTCTTGATATGCCAACCATCAAAGAAATTAATGCTGAAATTAGTGCTTTACTCAACTCTTCAGAAAATCAAACCAACCCGCAAAATATTTCTGAAGCAGTACACTTGTTACTCAAACCCCAACCAATCAAACCTTGGTCAGCAGCAGTAGAAACCACCACCGAACAATCAAATATTGCTCAAGAAGAAACCAGCAGAAATCTCATATTGCCTCAATTTAGTAGACTGCAACCTCAGCTAGAAGCCAGCAATGAATCTTTTAGTAATCCATTTTTAGAAATTGCTAAGTCCGATCCGAATTTAGCACCAGCTTTACAATCAGAATCGATCGATCAGCCCCCAGTAAACTTTGGCGCAGCTGAAGAAGCTATGTGGGAAGAATTAGAAAGACTCACTCAAGGTACAACAGTAAATGTTGCTCCCCAAGAAACTTCTGTGACTCCTCAACCAGCTAATTTATTGCCAGTAAATCAAGAAGAATCTCCAGTTAAAGAAGCAGAATTACTATCAGCAACACCAACAACAGAGCCGAATTTAGTAGCTGCGAAAAATGAAGAGTCGATCGATTCTAAACCCTACCCAGGTTGGCCTTCACCGATAGTTTACCCGCAGCGTACTCCCAAGAAAATAAAATCATTAGCTGCCGTAGATTTGCCTAGCTTTCCTCGACCTACTAGCCAAACTAAATAAGCTCTGTTGTACTAGTAACGCAAGTTGTTGGTTACAAATATTATTGGTTTGATCCCCCCTGCTTACCCAAGGGGGAACCCGATTTTCAACGTCCCTCTTGGTAAGGGGGATTTAGGGGGAGCAAAAACGGTTAAACTCTCTCCTAAACCCCTGCTCCCCTTAATAACTTATCACCGTTCAGGAAGATTAATAATTGCTGTTCCTACAGGAATTTCTCCCCGCAAACCTACTCTTTGTGCAGTTATTCCATAAAGTAAACTTTTTTCGGTTCCTGGCGCGATTCGCACTCCACTTAACTCCACTTTTAAGTTAGTTTCAGGAACTACTGGTTGAGCAAAAGTAATGGTGATATTTCTTTCATTCATGGCAATATTTGCCGGGATTTCTTTACCTGTTTGATCGGTCACTTTTACACTTTGGAATGGTTGCATTTGACTGGGTAGAGCAATCATTAAATCTTGCAAAGACATTCCTAAAACAGCGATTTTAATAAAATGGCTAGTACCTAAAACTCCAGAATCGGTAATTACAGGTGCACTAAATCTAAAGACCATTTGTGCCTGTGCTGCGGTAATCATTACGGGAGTAGCAACAGTTGCTGTAGCCAATAATAATGCAGATAAACTGTTATAAATTAAGCCTTTCATTTGGCAACCCTCAAAACTAATCTTCGATAATTAGCATGATGATTTGCCAAGCTGAAAATACCCTGAGAGAAAAATGAAAGTCACCCCATAGTTAACTAATTTTTGGCTGAAACTTAGCAGTTATTGCAGAGGGGCAGAGGGGCAGAAAGTAAAAAATTCTCCTTGTCCCCTTGTCCCTTCGTTAGTGATGAGTTTTAAGTTTTAAGTTTTGAATTAATAACTTAAAACTCATAACTCAAAACTCATAACTCGCCCTTGTCCCCTTGTCCCAGTCCCCAGGCTTCGACGTGAGCGCTCAGCCGAACGTCCCCAGTCCCCAGTCCCCAGTTCCCGCTTAGTGTTGTACTTCTAGGCTTTTACTTTGGTAAGCTGACAGTTGAAAACTGCGAGATTTGGGTTTTCCCATGCCTGTGGTAAAAGCGTAACTTTGACTGAGCAACCATAACCAAAGTGCTGGATAACACTTTTCTAACCAAGGTTTTTGACTGCGTAACCAATTAGGAAACCAACCAGATAATAGCCAACTAATTAAGGCGTTGAAGGTGAAACTAAGGTAACTACCTAACCAACGGAAAATATCTTTTGCGCCAGCGAGTTCCCAAATCCAAAGTAATAAAGCAGGGTTAATTTTTGCCGCTATTAATGCTAGGCGATTGAAGGTTAACCAATCGAATCTGTCTTTAATAAATGTTTCGGCTACATTTTGTGGTTCGGCGGCTAAAATTCCAAAGAATGTGTTTAACATGGAGTTGATTCTTTGGGGTGGTAAGTATTTTCCTGTGGGAACCATCATGCCTTTGGAAAATAACCAAGTCACGGCAATATTACTTTGGTAAGCACGAATTTGGTTTAAATGTTTGGCTTTGAGAAGGTCATGTTTTAAGGCGGTATCTAGAAGTTCTGTTAAGCGGGAAAGGTTACGCACTAAAGAACCAAATCCGGTGAAAACTAAGGGTGATTGTAAGGAAGCAGCATCGCCAATGGAAATTAGCCGATCGATCGCCACCGTGCGATCGCTACTCCCCACACTAAAATGCCCCGGAATATAACCAAAAGTTGGCTTTTTCCACTCTAATTTGTCCAGATCGCAACGGCGATATTCGGGCAAAATCGTAAAAAAGTCCTCGTACATTTCCAACAAAGAACCGGGATTTTCTGGGTGTACTTGATGGTAATGAAATAAATAAATCGTCAGTTCATCACCCTCACCGGGAAACAATTCCCAAATTAATTGACGACCTCTAGAAATATCGCCGTGACTAAACAGAACATCACCATATTTTGTATCCCAAACTTCTGGAGAAATCCCAGTTAAAACTGCCCCAACTGTCGGACAAACACTATCAAAAGCTCGACCTTTGTTTAATTGCCATGCGATCGGAGAAGCTGTTCCCATTGCATCTACCAACAACCTTCCCGTTACTTGTTTATCGGTTTGGCTAGGTAAATGTTTTAATTGAACGGTAACTTGTTTTTCGCTAACATCGGCGCGGATAAATTCAGTTTCATCCCAAATTTCTCCCCCCAATGCTTTGAGCTTTTCTCCACATAAACGCAGCAATTTTTCCGAATTTAAAGCGATATTTAATACCGTAGGAGTGTGTAAAACAGGTGCTTTTAAATGCTGAGGATTATTGCCATCGAAGAATTTGCTAAACCCATCAACATACTCTCTAGCAATTACGCTTTCAAATTCAGCGGGAGTAAACAAACCCAAATCAATTAAACTTTGAAATTCCATCCGGGAAATGTTCCATTCCCGATTCATTCTGCCAAAAGGTAAACGTTCCACCAATAAGACACGATAACCTAATTGCGCCATGACTGCGGCGTGAATTATTCCCAACGCCCCACCAATATAAATTAGGTCGAATTTATCGGTTGTTTCGCTGTTTTGCGGTTGGGTTGCTGACTCAAAAATCACTTGTTTGGGTTGCTGTGGGTTTCGTACTCCTTCGCGCCACCGCATTTCCCACCAGTAAGCACGTTTCAGGTCATTTTCGCCGTTGGGCATTTTTTGAAAGTAACGCACGGTTAAAGGGTAGTAAGGGGTGAGTGCGTCAAAAATTGATTGCTGAGAAAGATCGATCGCAGGTGGTTCAGGATATTGATGGGGAAATTGTTTCCTGATTTTTGCGATCAACTGTTGCAAGATTTGTGCTTCTTGCGGAATCGATCGATCCCCCCAACGGAATACCTTTAAATATGTCGATCGCTGTACCGACCAGACAAAAACCGAAAGCTGAACCTCTGTCTCTGGAATGATTGTAGTACTACTTGTAGTCTTAGGAGAACTCAGGCAAAAGCCATCTTGAGCGATCGCCTTTTTGCCCCAACCTGGCTCAAACTCCTGTTGTAACCAAGTGCGAACTGCATCTGTGTTCGGGGTGGGGACTTCTAAGTAAAGGATTTCTTTCATGCTCAGTAAGGTCGGTAAAGCTAAGTAAAGAGACGGTGTTGACAGGCACTAAAAGTGCGATATAATAGCCGATACTTAACGGTAATTTAAAAAACTTTACAATTATCTCATTTTTGTAAATCTATACGGAGATAACTTAATTAACTAACTATGAATTATCCCATTCCAGCCAACCCTAGAGAGGTAATGGCGTTACAAGAAAAAAGTGTTGATGAAGAAATAATTGCAGCTGCGATCGCCGGAGTGATTAAAATTTCTCGCTCTGAAGGCAAATCTTTAGAGCAACTAACCGAGGAAGTCCTAGCTGACGATAGCCTATTAGATATGCAGCAACGCCGCTGGCTCAAAGAAATTGTCGCTCAAGCCTGGGAAAGCATTGCTTAGGGAGTGGAAAATATTGAGTTTTAAGTCATTAAGAAAATTTAACTTAAAACTCATAATTCAACACTCAGAACTATCCCTGGCTGGTAGCCACACAAAAAAAAAGAAATTACCTTGGGATCAGTTTAGATATTTTGGGAACTAATTGCGATCGGTGCAAAGGAAGATTTTGGGAAACTTCATCACTTCAACAGCAAATTTAGATTTGCCGCTACTGTGAAAAAGGTAATCACGGCAGCGGCTAAGACTTCACTTTTTTCGTGATGACTTAGATTCTACGGGGAAAAATTCCCTAGTATCTGGTGAATATTCCCAAGCAATTCCTTCTGGATCTCTTCTGCGAGTCCATTCGGTAAAACTGGGATCGTCTCTTCTCTTCATCACCGTACTTGAATGTACGCGCAACCGTCTGGCTAATTCCGATTGAATCAGAGATTGAAACAGCGGATGTTTTTTGGGAATTGCCTCCTTTGCATCATCTGTTTCTGGAATATAGTCTTCTTCAAATTCTTCCTCAAGATAATCAGAGGTTTCCTCCGTGATTTCCGGTTCAGGAATTGCTTTGAGAAACAACTCTTTTGGCTGACTTAGGTATAGTGTTTTCTGACTATCATCATGGGAATCACTTCCTTCAAATATTTTTCCCAGAGTGCTGGCAGTAATAAAGTAATACACCGTACCCTTGTCTTCATAAATGTGTTTTTGAGCAGCAAATTCCTCAGCCTTAGCATCCAGAAACCATTGGGCTGATTTTCCCGAAAGATTTGCTTTCATTGCCAAGTCTAGTGCAGTTACACATCCTTGGTTTTCTAAGATTAACTCATGGAATATGGGGTTGATTTTTCGGCTCAACCTTTGCAATTGATAGCGTTGCCAAAAACTCCAAGCACTACTGAGCAAAACTAAGACCAGTAGGATGGGCCAAGCCTTAAATAGGACTATGATTGCGAACGCTATGGGAATAATTAGAATCAAAACGCCTGTAGCGTTGTTGTCGATGTCTCTTTCAGCCATGTCCTTTTTTGCCAATTCAACTTCATGGCAATTGCATAAACTTCTGGCAAAAGTCTAGGAAAAGGGTCTAAGCTAAAGGGTCAAGAGTCGGATTGTTCCTTTCTCTTTAAACCTTTATTTTTTTCCCTTATTAGAGTAAAACTTTTGCCAGATATCTAATAATAATCTTGGCAAAAATTGGTGTTTTTAATTTGCCTCGTGGCAAATTGCCTTCGGCAATTCTTAATTTTTCGGGCAATAGCGAGCAATTACCTGTTGTTTGGAGGAATTTTTATCATAAATAGTACAAAACAGCAAATTTATTTACAAAAATTAATCAGTTAAAAATCCGTTAAATTTTTTAACTTTCCTCTACTTCTGTGTTTTCTAGATAACTAAACAAAGCAGCAAGTACTGTATTAGAAAACAAAAAGCCTTCGGGATCGGTTAATTTTAACCTGTTTGTATCATTATTGACGGAGATTTCTACCCAACCTGTTTGATAATAAGGTTGTAAGCAATGCCAAATTTTTTCTAAGGTTTTTTTGCCGAATTTTTCCTCTAAAATTGCTAAGTCTAAGCCTTCGGATAACCGCAATCCTAACATTAATGTTTCTAGTAAAATATCCTGTTCGTCAACTTGGGGAGCATCTAAAATGCCGTTGGCAGCGATTAATTTTTCTACCCAAGCGTAGTATTCTTGACGTTTTCTTGGTCGAGTAAAACGCTGACGATCGACATAACTAGCCGCACCCATTCCAAAAGCGTAATAGGGTCGATTTTCCCAGTAAACTCGATTATGACGGCATTGATGTCCGGGTTGGGCGTAGTTGGAAATTTCGTAATGTTCGTAACCAGAATTAGTTAGTATTTGTTGGGTGAGGCGATACATTTGGGCGGTGGTTTCGTCGGTTGGTAAGGGTTGCGAACCTGGTTGATAATAGCGTCCAAAAGCTGTACCATCTTCAATAATTAGGTCGTAAACGGAGATGTGGGTTGGCGCGATCGCAACGGCTTTCCTTAGACTCTCTTCCCATTGTGCGATCGTTTGTTTCGGCAATCCTGAAATTAAATCGATGCTAAATTCGGGGGGATCGATTTGGCGAATTAAATCAATTGCAGCTAAAATATCAGCAACAGTATGCGATCGACCACAAACCTGTAACAATTCATCCTGAAAAGCTTGCACCCCTAGACTAAACCGGGTAATTCCAGCAGTTTTATATCCCTGAATCTGCGGTAAATCAAAAGTTGCCGGGTCTATTTCTAACGAGATTTCTGCATTACTAGTAATACCATATTTATTGGCTAAAGTTGTTAAGATAGTTTCAATTTGGTTGGGAGACAAAAGTGAAGGAGTTCCCCCACCAAAGAAAACGGTTGTTAAAGGTTTTCCCTGTGCTGGAGTTACAGCAATTTCTTGGCAAAGGATATCAATATATTCGACAATTGTGCCAGAGTTTTCGCCGCGAGTGCGATCGCCCAACACCGAAATCGGAAAATCACAATAGAAACAACGCCGCCGACAAAAAGGAATATGAATATACGCAGCAATCGGAATATCTAAATCTATGTTGTAATTTTTACTTTCCCTTGGTAAATTTATAATCATTCGCTTTGAGTTACATCTGAAGAATTGAACTAATGTCATTCCGATAGGTCTTTAAAATAGCCACGAAGGAAATAATTAATTATTACATAGCCCCAAAATTATGAATAAACCTTAATTAATTTGTAAATACTTGTGAATTTAATCAAAAAAATTTCTAAAAATCAGGCTTAACTGTTGTGAGTGTACGGTTTTCCTACCAGGAATCTACGAAAGAACCAAAAACAAACCAAGGAGTATAATGGAACGATATAAATCTCAAATCCTGAGATTTTTCTAATGGTTTCTTCATTCTTCCCAGATGGAAACTAAAACACAATCAGCTGAAAACAATGCTTGACGCAATCATCATTATTTTATTCATCGTAGCAGCAGCTGGTATTGGGTTCGATAGCATTGACCTCTTGCCCAGCACTATGCTCAAACCAGTGACGAACATCGAAGGTTTAAGATTAGTTCTTGCCGGGTTTAGTGCCATTATAGGCGCAGCCATTGGTTTAAGCTTTCAGACTACCTATCGTCGCTTAGAAAGAAAAGTGCGAGAAATGCCTGTGGACGTGCTTTTAACACGCGCCATTGGTTTAGTATTGGGGTTGCTGGTAGCCAACTTGATGTTAGCACCAATTTTTCTCCTACCCATTCCCACAGACTTTGGTTTTATTAAGCCCGTAGTTGCAGTTTTAGGTAGTGTAATGTTTGCTTTTACTGGCATCAGTTTAGCAGACACTCACGGACGTAACTTCCTGCGACTAATTAATCCCCATACAGCAGAAACTTTGCTGGTAGCAGAAGGTACCCTCAAACCAGCGGCGACAAAGGTTTTAGATACCAGTTGCATTATCGATGGTCGGATTGAAGAATTACTTGCTACTGGTTTTGTGGAAGGGCAAATTTTAGTACCGCAGTTTGTCCTGCGAGAATTACAACAAGTGGCGGATGCTTCTAACGACCAAAAAAGAGTCAGGGGTCGTCGCGGTTTAGAAATTCTGAACCGGATGAAAGAGGATTACCAGGAAAGAATTGTGATTCACTCTGCTGACTATGAAGATATTCCTACGGTAGATGCTAAGTTGGTGCGTTTAGCGCAGGAAATTAATGGCACTTTATTAACTAATGATTACAACTTGAGTAAAGTTGCTAGTCTGCAAAAAGTGCCTGTGTTGAATATTAACGATTTAGCCCACGCTATTCGTCCGAGTTACTTACCTGGTGACAGCTTGGATTTGAAAATTCTTAAGGAAGGTAAGGAACCAAGTCAAGGTATCGGTTACTTGGATGATGGGACATTGGTTGTAGTTGAGGAGGGTAATAAGTACGTGGGTAGTGAGTTGCGAGTGATAGTAACTTCTGCTTTGCAAACTACTGCCGGAAGGATGATTTTTGCCCGTCCCCAGGCAGCTGAAGGTTTGAAGGTTTGATGGTGACGATCGCAACTGAAGACTTTTACCCCCGCCCCCAATCTGAAGTATTATTTCACTTTAGCTTGGGGGAAATTTATTGTCAATATTAGTTTGGGAAAAAAAGGATCGCTGCATCTAATATCTTTCTTTATTAATACAAAATATACAATTACATCCAGGTAAATTTTGGGATCGCTTTTGTCGTTAAACCTTAACTTAAAATTTCGATGTATTGTAGATAAAATTTATGCCTGTTGCCAAGATAACCAGTGTAGTGTAGTAGAAATAATTATGACAAAAAACTAAGTGAAAATCTTTATTTTAGCTTTCTTTCCTTCTGACTTCTGGCACTAAACAAAAACTATCATTTTTTGTAAAATTTGGCTAATTGTATTCTTGATATCAATTTTTCTTTACTGCTTGCCTTATAATTATTTTCTATGTTCAATTAACTTAGTTAATCATTGTTTACCGAAAAGTAAAAAAGTTAAGAATAACACAACTTTATTGCCAAAAGAAAGGGAGATAAAAAAATGTCTTGGTGGTTGGAGATTGTTACCAAGAAGCCTAACTGTATTTATTATTTTGGGCCTTTTGATACTCTAAGGGAAGCGGAATTAGAGAAGGGTGGTTACGTAGAAGATTTAAGACAGGAACAAGCAGAAATTATTGATACAAGGATTAAATTCTTTAATCCTTTGGAATTAACTATAGACTTGGAAGATCCAGGCAAGGAAAGGGGAATCAAGGTTCCAGCTTAAATTGGGGGTGGGAATCATCGGCAGAGATGACTAGCTGAGAGTTATTTTAGTGATGAACTCAGCTAGAATAATTTATCGATTATATTTACAAAAATAAATTAGTTACTTTAACCAAAATGACATAGAATAAATTTTATTTATTCTTGATTCATGCACGCCCTTTCAATCCCGACTTGGATCATTCACGTTTCTAGCGTTATTGAGTGGATGGCTGCGATTTGGTTAATTTGGACTTATGGTGAAGTCACGAAGAACCGAGCGTGGTACGCTTTGTCTATGGGAATGTTGCCAGCTTTGGTGAGTGCGATGTGTGCTTGCACTTGGCACTACTTCGATAACCCGAAGTCGCTGGAATGGTTGGTAACTCTGCAAGCTTCGACGACGGTACTGGGGAATTTTACTTTGTTGATAGCTGGTTGGTTGATTTGGCGATCGGCTAAATCTGCTAGGGTAAAAACACCTGAAAGTCAGACTCAAACGCAATCTTCAACTAAATTAGGACTATGATTTCTAAAGACACCCTGTTTATAGTGTCACTATTTCCCTATTTGGGTTTCTTGTGGTTTATTACTCGTTCCCAACAAATGCCACGTTTAGGTTTAATTGGGTTTTATATGACTTTGGTATTTGTCGGTGTCACCATTCCAGCGGGAATTTACGCAAAAATAGTTCTTGGTGAGGCTTTAGCAAACGTTGATTGGTTGCATGGTGGTGCTGAGTTTTTTTTAACACTGGCAAATATTTTGGTAGTGTTAGGCTTTAGACAAGGCATAATGGAAAAGAAGCGATCGCCGCAAGAAAAACTTTAACAAAAAAGATAGTATCAAGACAGAAAAACCTGCTAACTAGAAAAAATTAAGCCTGCGGGTGCTTTGCCAATTATGATATGTTGCCTCAACCCCAATTGTAAACAACCGTTGAATCCTCCAGGTAGAAAGGTCTGCCAAAACTGCGGTAGCAAACTAGAACCACTACTGAGAAACCGTTACCGAGTAATTAAACCTATCGGACAAGGAGGGTTTGGCAGAACCTATCTTGCAGCCGATCGAGATATGCTAAATGCAAGCTGCGTGATTAAGCAATTTTCTGTACAATCTCAAGGGACGCAATCTCAGGAAAAGGCGATCGAACTTTTCAATAAAGAAGCATATAGACTGCATGAATTAGGAGTACATCCCCAAATTCCCACCCTGTTAGCTTACTTTGAACAAGATAAACGTCTGTATTTAGTACAACAGTTTATTGAAGGGCAAAATTTATATCAAGAATTAGTGCAACAGGGAGTATTTGGTGAAGAAAAAATTCGGGAAGTTTTAAGGGATATTTTACCCGTATTAAAATTTGTTCACGAACGACAAGTAATTCACCGGGATATCACACCAACTAATATTATTCGCCGTAAAAACGATCGTAGATTGGTGTTAATCGATTTTGGCATTGCCAAACAAATTACCGAAAGTACAGCTTCTCTACCAGGAACTAAAATAGGTACGGAAGGTTATGCACCATTAGAACAATTGCGGAACGGACAAGTATTTCCCGCCAGCGATATTTATAGTTTGGGTGCAACCTGTATCTACCTAATGACTAAAGAAAAACCCGATAGCCTTTATAATCCTTTAAATGGTCAATGGATTTGGCGCGATTATTTACGTAAAAAAGGTTCAGATGTGAGCGATAACTTGACCCAAATTTTAGATAAAATGCTCAAAGATTGGGTGAATGAACGTTATCAATCAGCAGATTTAGTATGGCAAGATTTAAACGTTGTTGGTTGGCAAACCGCTACACCGAAAAATCCGACATCTGCCAAACCATCTACAGCTACTCCCCCACCTACATCTGCTCGACAACCTGCACCTAATCCTGGTGTTTCGGGAAGTTTAAATATTAATAAAACTCCAGTTGCAACTCCAGTGGCACCCGGAAGAAGTATTCGCCGTCCGATAACGCCTCCGCCTGTTTCCCGGCAACCAAATTCCAATTCTGCAAAGCGAATTTGGCGTTGTATCAATACCTTAAATGGACATACTTCTTGGGTAATGGCAGTAGCTATTAGTGCCAATAAACAAGTAATTGCTAGTGGTGGTTTAGATGACCAAATAAAAGTTTGGAGTTCGCAAACTGGAGAACTTTTACATAATTTGTCAGGACATACAAAAGCAGTTAATTCTCTAACTATTAGTCCTGATAGTTTAATACTTGTTAGTGGTAGCGATGATGAAAAAATCAAACTTTGGAATTTACACACTGCTACTTTAATGCAAACTTTAACCGAACATTCCAGAGATGTTAATGCAGTAGCAATCAGTCCAGATGGACAAATTTTAGTTAGTGGTGGCGACGATCGAACGATCAAATTATGGCGGCTAAAAAATGGGTTGCCAATTCGCACTTTGTTTGCTTCTGCGGGAATGATTAAGGCAATAGCGATCGATCCAAAAGGAGATTTAATTGCTACTGGTGGTTTAGATAACCAAATTAAACTTTGGAAGTTAGCTACAGGAGAATTAGTTAACACTCTTTACGGACATTTTAATTCAGTTTATGCTGTAGCATTTAGTCCTGATGGAGGAATGCTTGCTAGTGCTAGTAAAGACAAAACAGTTAAATTGTGGAATACTCAAACCGGAGAATTAATTAGGACTTTTTCGGGACATACCGGGTATGTAAATGGCGTACAAATTAGTCCCGACGGTCAAACTCTGGTAAGCGCCAGTAGCGACAAAACTATTAGGATATGGCGCTTAGAAACAGGTGAATTACTGTCTACTTTGAGCGAACATACTAGTGCCGTTAATGCTTTAGCAATGAGTGTTGATGGTCAATTAATTGTCAGTGCTAGTTCTGATAAAACAGTCAAAATTTGGCAAGGTTTTGGTTGATTTTAAAATTGAATTGGTGAGTAAATCCGAGCATTGAATTTGGCATCTTGAAGACTGGAAACAGCATTTTGATAATCCTGCACCCAGAACTCTTTACCAAAGCGTACAGCTTGACGCAAATGTTTTCCTTGTACCACTGCGATTACAGGAAATTTTGACTGTTCGTCGCTGGAGTATTCTTTTAAAAGTGCTTTCAAATTATTAAGTTGTTCTTGGTCTTCAATTTGTGGTAATGTGAGTTCCAAAACTACCATAAATTCTGGTTCATCTATTTCTGTTTCTTCCGTTTCTTCCAGACTCGCCAGTACATCAGCTGGAACTAATTCTGCTTCATTAACAATTAGCTGAAGTTGTTCTTCTTTTGCGTCTACTTTACCTTTTAAAATTAGTGGTACATCTGTTACTAAAGCAGAGTTAACTTTGTCATAAGTCTTAGGAAAAACAACTGCTTCAATCTTGTCAGTTAAGTCTTCAATTTGCAAAATTGCCATTGGTTCACCTTTTTTCGTTACCACTTTTTTAATTTCGGCGATCATGACAATAACATGAACATTACCTTTTCGGTTTTCTGCTAATTGATTAAGAGTGATAGGAGTGGGATCTAAACTTAATTTAGGGGCTAATTTTTCAACAGCTTTTAGGGGATGATCGGAAACATAAAAACCCAGTAATTCTTTTTCAAATTGTAGCTTTTCTTTGGGTATAAAATCGTTTACTTGTGGTGGTTTTGGTGCAGGACTTCTGACTGTTTCTAAGTCAAATAAAGTTGGTTGATCGGAAACTCCTTTACTTTTTTGTGCCCAAGTGATGACGAAAGGTAAATGTTCAATGAGTTGCTGACGGTTTTTGTTTAAACAATCTAATGCACCACATTTGATTAATGCTTCTAAAGCACGACTGTTAACGCTATGCAGGTTAATGCGATCGCACAAATCCGCCAAATCTTTAAATTTTCCACCTTGTCTTCTCGCTTCTAAAATGCTCTCAATAGCATTTTCCCCAACATTTTTAACAGCTGACAAACCAAACAAAATTTTACCATCTGAAGGTGTAAAATCAATATCAGAACGGTTAATATCTGGCCCTTCTACTTTAATGTTTAATTCCTGACAGTTAGCAATGTATTTTTGTACTTTATCTTGATCGCCACTATTAGCTGTTAGCAATGCCGCCATGTATTCTACTGTGAAATTTGCTTTTAAATAAGCAGTTTGGTAAGTGACGTAAGCGTAAGCAGTTGAATGGGATTTGTTAAAGCAATTAGAAGCGATTAAGCCATTTGCAAAAATAAAGTTATGATCGCGTTCAACACCGATATCGTAAACAGGTTGAACTCCCAATGATTTACGACTGACAATTTTAACCACGTTTGTAACTCCCTAGTATTTGTTCAATTTTTGACTTTTTTCTTTGTAATCCTAAGTTTATAACTCCTCTATTTGTGCCACTTGCTTTAAATCTAACCCTTTGGCAAAAATTTCATCGATTGGCAACATTTGATCATCAGTAGTCATAAATTTATGGTCTTTCGTTGCTCGAATAATTGAACCATCTTCTAAGGAATATTCAAAAACTTCTTGTTGTCCTCGATTATGAAATTGAGCGATCGGTTGAGTATATATAAAGCCATTACTATCAACGCTATAAACTGTACAATATATGCTTTCTTCCACAATTTTCCCGATCGGCATTGCGCCATATTCCACAGTCATTATTTCAGTGTCATAGCTTAAACAATATTCAGCAAACAAAACCATTTGATCGAATAACTGTTCTGCTATTCTTTTATTAACTCCATTTTTAGTTGCACCGTCAATAAAACTTTCCCGCTGTTTCTGCATTTCTTCAGCTTTCTTTTTTCCCATTGCACGCCGCAATAGATCGGCTTGTCCTAAAGTATATCCTGCCAAATCTTGAGCCATTTTCATGATTTGTTCTTGATATACTAAGACCGCATAAGTTTCTTGAAGTATGGGTTCTAGCAGTGGATGTTCGTAATTTATCTCTTCTCTGCCGTGTTTGCGATCGATAAACTTAGGAATCAATCCCGCATCTAAAGGCCCCGGTCGATACAATGCTAAAATTGAAGAAATATCTTCTATACTTGAAGGCTTTAATTTTTTTACCACATCAAGCATTCCCGAAGATTCTAATTGAAATACCCCTTCCAAATGACCTTTTTCTAACACTTTATAAGTTTTTTCTACCTCTGGCGGGCGTTTTTTTACTTCACCTTTAGCCAAAATTTTAAAAGCCTTTCTTTCATCAGAAGTAATATCATCTGGATTGACTTTAAATCCCCGATTTTTTTCAATTAAATCTAATGTATTTTGAATAATCGTCAGATTTTTCAACCCCAAAAAATCCATTTTTAACAAACCCAGCGATTCCAAATCTTCCATGAAATACTGAGTAATTACCGAACCGTCATTATTTCTTTGTAACGGTACAACTTCATCCAAAGGTTGAGCAGAAATTACCACACCCGCAGCATGAACGCCAAAAGTTTTGTTAGTACCTTCAATCCGCATTGCCATATCAATCCAACGCCGGACATTTTCATCATTATCATATTTTTCTTTAAACTCTTTGGCAGGAGTATCATCAGAAATCATCACCTTTAACTTAGTTGGTTTTCCCCTGACTACCGGAATTAATTTCGCCATTTCATCGGCTTCTTTGTAAGGAATATCCAACACTCTAGCGACATCTTTTAACACCGCTTTAGAAGTTAAACGGTTAAAAGTAATAATTTGTGCTACCCTTTCTTTGCCGTATTTTTCGGTTACATACTCAATTACTTCTTGCCTTCTTTCAATACAAAAATCCGTATCAATATCAGGCATTGATTTCCGTTCTGGATTTAAGAACCGTTCAAATAATAATCCGTGATGTACCGGATCGATATTAGTAATTCTTAAAGCATAAGCAACTAAAGAACCTGCCGCCGAACCTCTTCCGGGTCCAATTGGAATGCCTTTATCTCTAGCAAATCTGATGTAGTCTCCCACTACTAAAAAGTAAGTGGAAAATCCCATCTGTTCGATCATTTTTAATTCATATTCCAGGCGTTCTTTATATGCCGATTCGATGTCATTATAACTACGACTATTGCATCTTTCTTGTAATCCTTCTCTAGCTAGTTTTTCTAAATAAGTGCTTGGTGTATGCTCTGGAGGAACGGGATAATCAGGTAATCTTGGCTCATTAAATATTTCGTATTTTTTAACTTTTTCTGCTACTTCTAAAGTGTTATTAATTGCCTCTTTAATTACTTCATCTGGCAAATGATCGCGGAACAAATGTGTCATTTCTTCAGGAGATTTTAAATATTCTGTCCCGCTATAGCGCATTCGGTTGTCTTCTATTAATTTCTGACCTGTGTTAATACATAATAAAGCGTCGTGTGCTTCTACATCGGAGCAACCTGTAAAATGGGAATCATTAGTGGCGACAATTTTTATGCCTAATTCTTGAGAAATTTTAACGATTTCAACATTAACAATTCTGTCTTCTAAATAACCGTGATCTTGAATTTCTAAATAATAATCATCTTGAAATACTTCTTGATACCATTTAGCGCATTCTCTAGCTTCTTTTAATTTACCTTGTAAAATTAGTTGGGGAACTAAACCTGCACGACAACCGCTGGTAACAATTAACCCTTCGTGATATTGTTTGAGTAAATCTCTGTTAATACAAGGACGGGAAAAAATTCCTTTGCCTTGAACGCCTTGCAGGTGAGAAATAGTAGTTAATTTAACAAGGTTTTTGTAACCTTGGGTATCTTTGGCTAAGACAATTTGGTGATATTTGCGACGACGTTTTTCTTGTTTTTCTAGTTCGCCTTCTACCACGTACATTTCGTTACCAACGATCGGCTTTACGTTCTTATTCCGGCAAACTTTAATTAATTCGATCGCACCATACATTACACCATGATCCGTAAGTGCGATCGCAGGCATACCCAATTCGATAACGCGATCGATCAGTTCAGGAATTTGACTCGCGCCATCAAGTAAACTGTAATCGCTGTGAGTGTGTAAACCAACAAAAGACATAGTTTTTGGTAATAGGTAGTTGGTAGTTGGTAATTGGTGAGGAATTAGGAATTGGTAATTTCCCAGTCCCTAATCCCCAATCCCCAGTCCCCAGTTAATCCAAATTCGGCTTACGTTGATTCCAAGTAGTTGCTTGTTCGTAAGCATAAGCTACTTGCAACAGTAATTCCTCTTGCAATACTCTCCCGATCAATTGCATTCCAATTGGTAAACCTTTTTCATCAAAACCGCAAGGAACACTTAACCCAGGTAAACCAGCTAAATTAACTGGAATTGTCATCAAGTCAGTCAAATACATACTTAAAGGGTCGGCAGTTTTATCACCTACTTTAAATGCCGTTGTTGGTGCAGTGGGAGAAACTAAAACATCCACCTTTTCAAAAGCACTATCAAAGTCTTTTTTAATCAAAGTGCGGACTTTTTGTGCCTTTAAATAATAGGCATCATAGTAACCTGCTGATAAAGCATAAGTTCCTAACATAATCCGCCGCTTTACTTCCGTCCCAAATCCAGCAGCGCGAGTCTTAGTGTACATAGATAAAAGAGTATTTGCCTCTTCATCTCGTAACCCATATTTCACTCCATCATAGCGGGCTAAATTTGCCGAAGCTTCGGAAGGTGCAATGATGTAATATGCTGGTAGACCGTATTGAAACCGAGGGCAAGAAACTACATGAATTTCTGCACCTAATTCTTGCAAAACTTCGATCGCCTTAGTTACAGCTTTCTCGACAACTGGATCTAAACCTTGACCAAAAGTTTCCGAAATCACGCCAACTCTCAGAACACCCCTAGTTTTGAAATTCGGTTTCAAAGATTTAGCATAGTTGGGGATTTTCACATTTAAACTAGTGGAATCTTTGGGATCGTAACCTGCGATCGCACCCAGTAAAATAGCTGCATCTTCTACCGTTCTTCCAAATGGCCCAATTTGATCCAAAGAAGAACCATAAGCCACCAAACCGAAACGGGAAACCAAACCATAAGTCGGCTTCATACCCACAATACCGCAGAAAGACGCAGGCAACCGAATCGATCCCCCAGTATCCGAACCCAAAGACACCACAGCTTCATCAGCCGCCACAGCCGCAGCCGAACCCCCCGAAGATCCACCGGGAACCCTTTGCAAATCCCAAGGGTTAGCTGTAACCTGATAAGCCGAAGTTTCCGTAGAACTACCCATTGCGAACTCGTCCATGTTCGCCTTACCCACCATCACCGCCCCAGCTTCCGCCAACTTTTGGGTTACAGTTGACTCGTAGGGAGGGACAAAACCTTGCAAAATTTTTGAGCCGCAAGTAGTGGGAATTCCTTTAGTACACATATTGTCCTTAATGGCAATAGGAATTCCTGCCAGCAGTCCAATATCTTCACCAGCGGCAATTTTCGCATCTACCGCCTTTGCCTTTTCTAAAGCCTGATCTGCTGTGACGCACAAAAAACTACGCACTTTCGGTTCTACCGCCTCGATGCGTTCCAAAGCTTCCTTAGTTATTTCTACAGCCGAACGTTCTTTGGTGATGAGTTGTTGGTGCAACTCGCGGATGGATGCCATGCAGCGACCTCTTTTTATCTGATTGCCCAGATCTATAAGTATAGGTTTCCTCGCCGAATTGAAAATTACCTCGATCGAGCAATTCTCCCAACGACTAAAGTCGTGGCTACACAGACAAAACCTGCCTACGCAGGTTTCCGGGAAGTCCGCCTGCGCGGACTTCGTTTGTGTAGTCGCGGTTTTAACCGCCAAACCTTTTTCTGGGCAGATAAACAGGTTATTTTAACGTTTAAACATCCACTTTTACGCAATCAAATGTAAAGTTTTATGGCGGTCTGTGCCAAGCTCGGCTATTTTGGGAATATTTAATAGGTAGTAAATTTCCCGTAGCTACCTTGTGTAGTTGAAACAACTATGAAACTATCAATACTGACCAAAGTTTTCACTGCTGGAGTTGTTAGCCTTAGTGCATTCGGCACATTTCACCAACCGAGTCAGGCACAAAACTCTGCCGCAAAGGGTTTTTATTGTGACATATCTAGCGGCGTACCCGTCACAATTTACCAAAATGCCCAAGGTGCCAGCGAACCTTGGATTCGTTGGGTTTCCAATACTTTCCGAAGTGCCGGATATGACCCTTTAACTCGCTGTCGAGAAGTTAGTGCCCGTTTGGAAAACTATCGCCTGAACAAACAGTTGAGATATATCACTGTTGGCATGATGAATGGTCAAAGGGTTGTTTGCACTGCCAGCGTGATTAATGGACGCTGTGAGAATTTGATTTTTACCCTGAAACCTAATCAAGATGCCGTTCGGACGCTGAATAGTCTTTTAGCATGGCGCGAAGGTCAAGCGGGTGTGCGTTCTCTGAATGAAAGTGGCAATGTCCCTTACATTGATGTGCGCGAACGTTTGGGAGAAGACGGTAACAGTAATGCGCCATCAACCCGGATGAATGCGCCAACCAACGTGCAACCAGCACCTCAAACTGGTTCAGGTTCACAGCGGGAGTTATAAGGTGATTTCCGGTTTAAAACTGGTACTGGTACGTAGTTGCGCTTTAGCGCTAAAGCTCAATTACGTACTTGTAGGAATTTTAAGCACTTCAGTGCTTACTACGAACCTGGTTTCTGCATTTCCGGTTAATTCGGCAAATGAAGAAATTCAAATTGTTAATGTTCGTCGCTTGGCACAATTAACTACTGTTCGCATCCTTTCTGGTAATGCTTCTGGTTCTGGGGTAATTGTTAAGCGACAAGGGCAAGTTTACACGCTTTTAACTAGTTGGCACGTTGTTGCTTTTGGCAGCAAATACACAGTTATTACTCCCGATAATCGTGGCTATTCTCCAATTGTTCCGCCCAAACAATTGGGGAATCAAGACTTAGGTGTAATTCAATTTCGCAGCGTGGCTAATTACGCAGTTGCACCTGTTAGCCAAGCACCTGCAATGGTGGGAGAAAAGGTTTTTGCGGCTGGTTTTCCCATGTATCAACCAGGAACTATCAATACGACATTCGATCGAGGTATTCAAATTTTTCAATTTACCTCTGGAGAAGTGTCTTTATTGTTGCCGAAATCTCTGTATCAAGGTTATCGCTTAGGCTACACCAATGATATTGCGGTGGGGATGAGTGGGGGGCCAATTTTTAATGCCAATGGTTTGTTAATTGGGATTAATGGCAGGGTGAAAAATCGCGATCCAGATTTTGGCGTTTATGCCTTTGAAGATGGCAGCGAACCTTCACCTGCAATGTTACAGCAAATGATGAATTCGAGTTGGGGAATTCCCATTAGTAAGTATGTTGTTGCGCTTTAGCGCTAAAGATTTGGCGCTGAAGCGCAACAACGTACCTGTATTTTTTAGGAGTTTGTTATGAGTTTAGGTTTTTCTCGGTTTAATTATGTTCCCGGAATTTTGGCAGGTACAGCTGTTGCTGTTGTGGTAATTAGCCAACCTGTTATGGCTAAAACTGCAAAAGATGTGGCTCAAATTGCTGTTCCTACAACGGTGAGAATTGACAATCCGCTGAGTAATGATTTGGGTGGTTCTGGAGTAATTATTGCGAAAAGTGGCAATACCTATACAGTTTTGACCGCTAATCATGTGGTACAAAATCCCAATTTGGAATACCAGATTTACACCAGTAAAGGCAAAACTTATACGGCAAAATCTGTGGTTAATTTGGCGAAAAATCCCAACGATCCCGATTTAGCAATTGTGACTTTTGAAAGTCCCGAACCACAAGCTGTTGCGGCAATTAGTAATTCCGATGAGGCGGGAATTGGATCGGGAATTTATATTGCTGGTTATCCGCAGTCAATTGAAGCTGGTGGACAAAGAGAATTTGAATTTACTGCTGGACAAGTTAGCAGTCGTCCTAGTAGTCGTCCCCAAGGTTATACGATTCGTTATGATGCTGTGACTCGCCGGGGAATGAGTGGTGGCCCTGTTTTTGATGTGAATGGACGAGTAATTGGAATTCATGGACAGGGCGATCGCACTGGTGCTGTACAAACAGAATCAGGTGGACAAGAAGAGATTAAAACTGGATTTAATGCCGCAGTTCCGATTAATACTTTTGTCGCTTTAATGCCTGAAGCTGGGATGAATTCTTCTAGTATCACTAGGGATAATAAACCAGCAGATAATGTCGCTGCAACTCAACCTTCCCGCGAAGAAGTTAAGGGTTGGTATAACAATTTTGCCCTTAATGTTGGCATTGGAATTATTCAGCGAGTTATCCCTGTGAGAATTCCTGGTTTTGGATTTTAGGAGGTAATTGCAAAAAACTGTTGGATGATTTGCGATCGATTACACATATTGTAGAGACGTTGTATACAACGTCTCTACAAGGTTGGGAGAGGCGGGTTTTGTTGTGAGGTTATCTGTAACAAACAAAGAATATTTGCTAAACCCGTCCCTACAAATTGACTGAAGGCATTTTTGAGTTTTCTTGACATTCAACAATTTTGAAACGAGGTAATTTATGCGTTGCATTCGTTTTTTAGTTCTAGGTTTGGTGAGTTTTGTTGCCGCTATTTTTGGTGCTTTACTCGTTCCTGGTACTTGGGTAAATCGCGTTTTTTCCACTTTAGTTTGTGGGATTTTCAGTTTCAATTCAATGGTTTGTACAGCAAATTGGGGACAATCTTCTCAGCGAGTAGTAGCAGCAACTCCCCCTGCTATAGAAAACACTATTTTTGATGGTTTTAGTGATTTGTTAGCACAGCGAGATCCCAATGAATTTGGAGATCCTCAACCAAGTACCCCTTCCCCACAACAAAGTAATCCACAAGCACCACCATTTCCCCAAGATCCAGGGCCAAATTTTCCTGTACGTCCTGAGTTTAATAATCCTAATACCAATCCTATTAACCCTAGTAATTCTCCGCCATCACAACCTAACATAACTGGTCGTGGTCAAGGTAATCTCACTGGTGAATGGACTTTTAAAACACAAGATTTTAAGTTAAATTATGACGGTTCCAAACTTACTTGTACTCCGGTGCCTAACGCTGAAATGATTCAACCAACTTTGCTGAATCAGAATGGCAACAAACTTGAGATGCAATCAGCATCTAATCCAATAGTAAATATTACCTTTGTAGGTGAGGGTACTCTATCCGGTAATCAAGTAAATTTACAGTCAGACTTCGTGACTGTGACTGGAACACTTAGCAGTGATGGTAATCAAATCACTGGAAAATTGGACTGTCAAGGGGTAATTTTGCCTTTCACTGCAACACGAAAAGGTGGTAATCAAAATTCCTGTCCATCAACGGCAAGTGTTCCTAGAACCTATAACTTTAGCTCTTCATCTGATAAAAAGAGAATAGAGGGGAAGAGTAACTTGAACGAAAAGATGTTACTTGAAATTATTAGTCCTCGCTTAATAGCAATGGACTATACAGACTGCCAAGGTAGAAGGTGGCTGTTCAAAGTAGAAAAGTCTAGGAATTCGTCCAAGCTTCAAACTTCATTGATGACCAAGAAAACAAACACTTATAAAAATCAAGTTATAGCAGCTATAGATCCAATCCATTTAGTTCTATGCCCAGCTTGTGAAATGGTGTCAGAAGTAATTAAAAAACTTAAGGCTACAATAGACTTGTTCAATAATCAAACTGGTGAAATTCCGGGTGCAATTGACATATATTGGCAGATGTTTAGTAGAGACTTTACGGGTGCTGTGGAATCAGCATCTTGGAAGGCAATTGAATCTTTAACTGATAAATTAATGTTAAATCCACTTAAAGATTTCCTTGAAGCTCTATCCAATGCTGCTTTAGGTTGCGGTGCTTCCTTACAAGGCTATTGTGCTGGACTTGACTATCAAGAACCTTTACCTCCACCACAACCACAACCACAGTTACCACAAGGAACTGGTACTTGTGCTCCTAATACTTTCAAGTTGCCGGAAGAAGAGGACAAAGTTAGAGAAGTTTGCCGTATAAGACTTCAACAATGGGTTAAGCCAGGGCCACCACCTTATATTTCATATTGTGGTGTTTGGAATGCAACTTTTGTGCTTAGTTGTGAAGATTTTATGAAAAATGGCTCTCCTGAAAGGCGTTCAAACTAGGTTAAGCATAATCCGTTCTCTCATCTCTATGATTTTTTTGCCTTACTATAGCGTTTCTCAATTGAATGAAGTACGCAGAATTTCTTGACAGCAAAGTTATTGGTATTCGTCTGTACCTCATCCAATTGGGAAACGCTATACAATTTCAGATAGTTAACTCTGAATATTGCTCAAAACCTGAATCTGAATTTGGAAAAGTTCGAGCGTGATCGCTAATTCCTACGATATGCGATCGCACTACCAGAAAAAAATGCGATCGCTTTTTGTTTGTTAATGATTTTGCGATCGTTAGTCACTTCTTTTTATGGCAAAATGGGAAAACAGACTATAAAAAACTAAATTATCATGACTGAAAGACTAGACAGAATTGAAGCTACTATAGAAGCTAATGCAGCAGCGATTGCCGAATTGCGTTCAGCACAGGAAGCAGAAAGAGCCGCGATCGCCGAATTGCGATCGACAGTAAATTCACTAGTGCAAATTGTCGAAATCCATCAGCACAATCATGAAGTAAGTCAACGTAATTTTGAAGCGATTATGAACGAAATTAGAGGCATTCGCACGGAAAATCAGCGAATATTAGAGCATTTATTTGGTAGGCAAGAAGAGTGAGGTAATCGCACTACTAGCAAAAAATGCGTTCGCGTAACGTGCCGTAGGCGTATCGCTTTTTTCGGCTAAGTTTAGGAAAGGCGATCGTTCTTTTTTGTGTTGATGGCAAAAAGTGCGGTTGGGTTGTTTTTGGTTATGCGATCGGCCTGATTAATGTGATTAACTGAAATAGATGAACCACCAAATAATATAATTAATACATAGAGTATGAAAATCCCTAATGACTCGTTTTCCCCACGATCAATTTGCCAAAGAATACCTGAAAGAATTATTAACACCATTAGGACAAGTAGAAACTAGCCGCAACGTAGCCGGAGAAGTGCGAGAAATCGATGTTTTATTTACCCCATCATCAACACAAACAAGTACAGCAAAAATCTTGGGATTATTAGGTAAGATTGCCACCGCACCCGCCATTATTGAACCATTCCGTAATCCAGTTACCAGCAGCCAAATTCGCAGTTGCATGAGTAAATTATTTGACGTTCATGCAGATATAGAACGTCAGGCAAAAAGAGAAAATACAAAAATTAACGAATCTGACTTACCAAAATTATGGATTCTTTCCCCTACAGCATCACCATTGTTATTAGATAGTTTTGGAGCAAGTATTGATGTCGAAAACTGGGCGCAAGGAGTTTATTTACTACCAGAAAACCTGAAAACTGCGATCGTAGCCATTCATCAGTTACCACCTACTCCAGAAACACTCTGGCTGAGAATTTTGGGTAAGGGAACAGTCCAAAAAAAAGCAATTAATGAATTGACCGCACTACCAGAAGATAACTCATTACGAGCAAATGCGCTAGAGTTATTGTATAACCTGCGCGTCATTCTCGAAACAAATCAAAACTTAGATGCAGAAGACAGGGAGTTAATTATGGAATTATCACCGCTTTATTTAGAGAGGTTAAATGAAGCTACACAACAAGGTATTGAACGAGGAATACAACAAGGTATTGAACGAGGAATACAACAAGGAGAAAGCATTGTTGTCGAAAATTTGCTTCGAGTTCGCTTTGGTGTATTGGATGAGGAACTACGATCAATAGTTGAGTCGTTGTTAGAGTTACCGCCTGAAGAGTTTACCTTGTTGCTGTTGCAATTATCCCGTGATGAATTATTGGCTAGGTTTAGCAGATAGAATTAATAATGATTTTCTTAATAACCTTTTCAGAAACTCGGTTTTTTAGAAAAACTGGGTTTCTTTAGCAAGTGCGATCGAACTGTTTTGAGTTAGGCGATCGCTCTTTTTTGTGTTGATGGGAAAAGTGCGATTGGGTTGTTTTTGGTTATGCGATCGCACTACCAGAAAAAAAGGCGATCGCCACTAGATTTACTCATTCGATGATTTCTCTGATATAATTCATCTAATTTCTAAACTTTTTAACGGCAATAAAGCAAATATTATGGAGGTTGAGAAACGCTGGATAGTTCGCGATCGCTATGGAAATAATATATATTTGAGTGAGGAACGATGGTCACACATCATCGACCCAGAAAATCATCCAGAAATGGCAGATTGTGAAGAATCTCTTGAGCAAACGATTCGTTGAGGTCGTCGTACCCAAGATTCATTAAACCCCCAAAAATATCGCTATATAATGGCTTTTGAAGATTTAGAACCAAGCAATACCCATATTGTTGCGATCGTTCTCTGTCGATATACTCAAGGTAAAGACGGTCAACCAGTACCAAATAACTATATTGTGACAGCCTATCAAAAATTCATTGGTTAATTGTATGAGCAACCCAAATATAAAATATGATGAAATCAGCGATACTCTCACCATCTCCTTTAAATCAGGGGTGGAAGCAACAGGCATAGAATTGACAGAACATATTCTGTTACGCATTAATAAATCCCAACGAAAAGCAATAAGTATCAATATTTTTGAATACTCCGTATTAAGTCAAAAAACAGAAATGGGAACCCGCAGTTTCCCGATCGCAGGATTAGCTCAACTATCAAGGGAAATGCAAGAAATTGTCTTTGATATATTGCTCAACGAACCAGTCAGCAAATATTTACATCTTTCAGCTTACACGCTGTCGATCGTCGAAACAATTCCGATCGTATCCGTGCGATCAATACCCGTTGGGATTGAAGGTTAAAGCTAATATTAAATGCGATCGCGTAGCGTGCTCTCTTGCATATCGCTTTTTTCAGCTAAGTTTGGAAAATGCGATCGCGTAGCGTGTTCTCTTGCATATCGTTCTTTTTTGTGTTGGTGGGAAAAAGTGCGATGGATTGTTTTTGGTTATGCGATCGCTTTTTGTTTGTTAATGATTTTGCGATCGTTAGTCAATTCTTTTTGTGGCAAAATTGGAAAATAGACTATAAAAAACTAAATTATCATGACTGAAAGACTAGACAGAATTGAAGCTACCATAGAGGCTAATGCAGTTCAAATACAAGCAAATACAGTAGCGATCGCTCAATTGCGTTCAGCGCAGGAAGCAGAAAGAGCAGAGATTGCCGAATTGCGATCAGAATGGCAAGCAGAAAGAGCCGCGATCACCGAATTGCGATCGACAGTAAGTTCGCTTGTGCAAATAGTTGAAATTCATCAGCGCAATCATGAAGTCAGCCAACGTAACTTTGAGGCAATTCAGCGTCATATTGAAACAATGACTGCGGAAATTAGAGGATTGAGAACTGAAAGTCAACGTATTTTAGAGCATTTATTTGGTAGGCAAGAAGAGTGAAGGTAGCGCACTACCAGAAAAAAATGCGATCGCGTAGCGTGCTCTCTTGATGCCTGTCGAGAAGAATTGCAGGAAATTTTGGAAGATTGGATATTACTCAGCCTTACCCTAAACCTTCCCTTACCCGTAATAGATGGAATCGATCTAACTATTAGCAAGGAAGCCGCCTGATGCCACCTTTAGGCCCGATTAAACGTCAGGATTTAATTTATTATTTGAGACAGTTGGGATTTGAAGGTCCCTATTCCGGTAAAAAACACCAATTCATGTTAAGAGATACCCAGCGAATCACAATCCCAAATCCTCATGAATAAGTTTAGGAAAGGCGATCGAACTATGTTTTGTTATTTATGCGATCGCTTGAGACAAACAAATTAAAGAATCATTATAAAAATGTGTTAAAATAATTTTTAATTTCCTATTTTGTAGGCAAATAAATAAGGTAGCAGGATGGAAAACTGTAGAGTTGCGATCGGCAGCACATCTTACAAAACCCTGCAAGAAATGGCTGCACGTTCTGGGGAATCAATCCAAGAAATTCTTGATAAAGCGATCGAACAATACCGAAGACAAAAGTTTTTGGAAGAAGCAAACAATGCTTACGCCGCTTTACGCAATAATCCAGAAGCGTGGGCTAACGAAATAGAAGAAAGAGAAGCCTGGGATGTAACTTTAACTGATGGATTAGAATGACTTCAATTAAACCATCTCGCGGCGATATATGGCTCGTTGATTTAAATCCTACCAAAGGCCGAGAACAGGCGGGTAAACGCCCCTGTTTAGTCGTATCTGTAGACCTATTCAATCAAGGTGCATCTGGTTTAGCAGTGGTTTTACCAATTACTTCAAAAGACAAAGGAATTCCTTTTCATGTTGAGATTAATCCTCCTGAAGGAGGACTAATACAAAAAAGTTTTATTAAATGTGAAGATGTACGCTCAATTAGTGTAGAAAGGCTTTCTCAAAAGTTGGGTATAGTTTCTGCAACAACAATGAATATGGTAGAAGAAAGACTACGCATTCTTTTAGGATTATAGGAAAAGGTTATGCGATCGGACTATGTTCTGTTATTTATGCGATCGCTAAACAGTTTCTACTGAAACTAACTCCCCAAAAATTGCTAGTTCTCTAATAATTTTATAATCCCCTATAGATTCTTCTAAATTTAGCAAAGCTTCCAATTCTCGTGCTTCTTTTGGAGTTAAATCTTGCCGTTCTGTTGCATAGACAATTTCCCCAAGCATAATTAACTTTGATTCCACAGGAATATTATTTCTGATACCCAGTTCGATCCTTTGTTTAATACTATTAAAATTTTTCTCCATTATCCAATTCCTCCCTAGTTAAAACCTGAATTCTACCATCATTAAAAACCAAAGCTATTTTTTGCAACAGCCTTTCTGTATCCCAAACCATAGCTCTAGCAATCCCTCTATTTATATCTCCAATATCAACATCTTTATCTATATGGTAAGCCACATTAGGAGCGCGTTTCTTAGCTACAGCCACACCTCGCTGAACTGCATTGCTAACATTGATTGCTTCTACACTCAGTTGCTTAAACTCCCAATACTCTCCATCTATTTCAGCATCAGGTGTTCTAATCCCAGATGCAGCTTGTTCGCTCAATAACGTCACCCTTTTTCCCTGTCGAGCAAAAACTTCAGCCACAAATCTTTCTGAATCTGTAATATTGTGATTTTTATGGATGAGGACAAATCCACCAGTATTTTCATTAGAAAAATATCTTTCATATTCTGGTGCAGCTTGGTTATAAATTTCCCAACTTTCCTCAATATATTGGGACACAATAAACATGACTACAGTTCAACTCCAAATTCCCGAAGAAGTATTAATCAGCCTTAAAGAAACACCCGAAACAATTGCTAGAGAACTGCAAATATTAGCCGCAGTTAAATTATTTGAACTCGGCAAATTATCATCAGGACGTGCGGCACAGTTAGCCGGAATGTCACGAGTACAATTCCTTCTTTTACTAGGAAAATATCAGGTATCGCCCTTTTCTTTAACCACAGAAGAATTAGAGCGAGATGTACATAATGCCTGAAACTACAGTCATAGTTAACACATCACCATTGCTCTACCTTCATCAAGTAGGACAGCTACTAGCAAAGAAGCCTCCTGATGCGAGCTTTAGGAGCGCACAGATCGGATTCCTATTACAATAACAATATCTAAAAAATAACCAACTCATGAGGTGAATTATGCCGATAATCCGCGCCTTACTCTTGCTACTGAGTTTAACATTCTTCCTGTGGACATCACCCGCCCAAGCAGCTACTAGAATTTCCCCACAATTAGAAGAACAAGTTTTACAAATTATCCGCCAACATCCAGAAGCAATTGTTGAATCTGTCCAAGCATACCAACAGAAAATTCAAAATCAATTAGTTCAGGCACAACAGGCATTTGTTCAACAAATGAAAACTAATCCTGATGCTATAATTGCTCAATCTCCAATTACAGGAGCGCCTGCCAAAAAAATTATTTTAATAGAATTTTCTGACTTTCAATGTCCCTACTGTGCCCAAGCACACAAAACTATTAAAGAATTCATGGCAAAACATCAGGATGAAGTCACTTTAGTTTACAAACATTTCCCTTTATCTAGCATTCATCCCGAAGCTTTGCCAGCAGCAAAAGCAGCTTGGGCAGCTGGGCAACAAGGTAAATTCTGGCAATATCATGATGCCTTATTTGCTCAGCAAAATAAACTTGGGGAAGACTTTTATTTAGAAACTGCCAAAAATTTGAATTTGGATTTGGATAAGTTTAATAGCGATCGCCAAAACGCCGAAAAAGCCATCACCGAAGATCTAATTTTAGGAGAAAGCGTTGGCATTTCCGGCACTCCCTTTTTCATCATGAACGGCGCAACATTTTCCGGTGCAGTACAATTATCAGACGTAGAAGATGTTTTAACCCGTGTTAAAAGCTAATTATGTTTAGTCATTAGTCATTAGCGAAAATTTCTGCCCAATGACTAATGACAAAGGACAAACAACAATGCAACTCAACGTTAACATTCAAGGCAAAGGATTTCCTATTCTTTGTTTACACGGACATCCTGGTTCTAGTAACAGTATGTCCGTTTTTACCAAACACCTTTCCCAACGCTTTCAAACCATCGCCCCTGACTTGCGCGGATATGGTCAAAGTCGTTGCCAGGGCAATTTTGTCATGCAAGACCATTTAATCGACTTAGAAAGCCTGCTAGAGCGCTTACAGATTGATCGTTGCCTAGTACTGGGATGGTCGTTAGGAGGAATTCTGGCTTTAGAATTAGCGTTGAGAAACCCGGAAAAAGTGAGCGGACTAATTTTAATTGCCACCGCTGCCCGTCCTCGTGGTAGTCATCCGCCTATTAGTTGGCAAGATAATCTTTATACTGGACTAGCGGCGATCGTAAATCAATTACAACCGGGTTGGGAATGGAATATTGAAAATTTCGGCAAAAAATCGCTGTTTCGCTACTTGATTCAACAACATACTCCAGCGACTTACAACTTTATTGCCACAGAAGCAGTTGCAGCTTATTTACGAACATCGTCAGCCGCTACACAGGCTTTAACTACAGCGATTAGAACAGGTTATAACCGACTTCAAGACCTATGGCAAATTCAATGCCCCGCTTTAGTGTTAGCGGGAGCAGCCGATCGCCACATTACCCCTGAATCTAGTTTAGAAACGGCACAACATCTGAAAAACTCACAATGGCAATGTTATCCCAACACCGCCCATCTTTTTCCTTGGGAAATTCCCGAACAGGTAATTAGAGATATCGATCGCTGGATTGCAGATCGTCCCGCAGTAGTAGCTGGTGGGGAGATAGGGAGATAGGGAGACAAGGAGACAAGAGGACAAGGGGAATTTTGACCTTCTGCCTTCCTCCTAGCAAAATCTGCCCTAAAACTGACCGCTAAAAGCTGGTGAAGCCTTGCGGTCAATTCTCTCCCCCAAATCGCCATCGACTGTCAGTTTATTTGGCTTACAGCGTTTAATATACACTTCAATACCGATCGCCCCTTCCATTTCCAAATCTTCTAAATAACCAGTCTTAGAAGCTAGAGCTTCCTTAGCAGTCAAAAAAGGGCCGAAATAGTAAGTACATTGGGGCTTTTGGGTAATAACTTCCAGCCACCAAGCCAACCCGAAGAAATTTAGAATGCTGAGCAAAAATTCTTTCATGACCTCAACCTGTCCTTTAGGATAAACGCTATCTAGTGAGCTTCTTTATTTAAATTTCTTTATACTCTGTTACCTTTCTTTTTTCAAAGTATCTTTTTTTAACTTTTCTAGGTGTAGTGTACTTGACCAACGTTGGCGGAAAATCTCATAAAGAGCCATTCCTGCTGCAACTGAAGCATTCAAGCTTGGTGTTTTTCCTCCTAAAGGAATAGAAACTAGAAAATCGCAGCAACGTTGAGTCAACAAACTTAAACCTTCCCCTTCAGAACCAACCACCAAAACTATAGGGCCAGTAAACTGAACCGTATGTATTGGTCGATCGGTATTAGCCTCTGTACCGTAAATCCAAAAACCTGCCGCCTTTAATTCTTCTAGGGCCGATCGCAAATTAACCACCCTCGCCACTGGTAGATTTTCTAAAGCCCCCGACGCGACTTTAATCACAGTTGACGTAACTCCGACCGCACGTCGTTGTGGGATTACTAAACCATGAACTCCCAGTGCTTCTGATGTGCGAATAATTGCACCCAAATTATGGGGATCGGTCACGCTATCCAAAACCACAATTACTGGTTGTTCGGAAACACTTTTAGCTTGGGAAATTAAATCTCCTAACTCCACATATTCATAAGGCGCAATCTGTGCCGCTATTCCTTGATGATTTGCTCTGTGAGTAATGTAATCTAAACGCTTCGCTTCTACCTCATCAATTACGGTACCATTTGCTTTCGCTTGGGTTAACAACGTATGAAACCGGGGATCGTATCGCAGTTGCGGTAAAATCCAAATTCGATTCAAAGAACGCTGATTCGTTAAAGCAGCTAACACGGACTGACGACCATAAATCAAATCCGTATCTTCAGATTCTCCATTGACTTCATAAGTTACCTGTTGCGGTTCTCGTCGAGTATTTACCTGTCGAGTCAATATCTTTCGAGGTTCGCGTCGCGGTTCCCGTCGCGGTTCATCACCAGACTCATGGCGAGACTCATTTCGTAATTCAGGCAAGGGAACATTATTATTTACTTTACGAATTGGGTTTACCGATGGTCGGTTTAACCTGCCTTTGAGAGGTCTACTGCGCTTGGACTGACCTGGATTTTCCGGGCGGTAATTTTTACTCATTATTTTGTAGGGATTTTCAGTTAGTTTAGGGAATGATTAATTGGTGATTCAAAAAGTCTTAACTAGAGTGGTAGGGAAAAAGCAAACAACTACTCATCAGTCTTTTAACCAATCCGATCGCCAATAGCCAATCCGCTTTTCGATCAAGTGTCTGATCTTAATGTACATATTCCAAATTGGTAGTTTCAGCTGTCTTGAGTTCTATTTTAAGACTCTTCCCCTTGAGGGAAATCAAAGTCTAATTTAGCTAACAGCTGAGCTAACCTCTGAGAATCAGTGAGATAAAGATATCCAATCAAAGTTTCCAGGCTACTAGCTTCTTGATAGATTTTTGCAGATAATCGCTTTGGCCCGGAGCCAGCAGCATTTCGACCGCGCCGGAGAATTTCGCTCTCCGCTTCTGTGAGATGGGGTTGGAGCGATCGCAAATGTCTCACCTGACTCTCTGCTCTCACTTGACACACCACCTGCCGATGATAATTGTCTATCCTTTTCGTCGGGAAAAGATAACGGCTCCGAACATACAACTCAAAAACTGCATCTCCTATATATGCCAAAGCAACAGGAGAAAGCTGATTAACTTCTGACAACGAACAATTTATACCTGAGAGCGGCTGATGAAACATCGCTTCTGAATTTTACCATAAATACTCATAGAGAATAATTAAAAATTTTTACAACAAATTAGCTATCCAGAAATTCACCGGATAGCAGGAGAAATATTTCGTCTTGCCAGCTTATTGTTTTTTGTCTTTGAGGTTTTCTAAGGCAGCTTCTAACGTTGGTTGCAAAGATAGAAACTCTTGCAAACGTACTAGCTTAACTGTTTGAGTAACACGGGGATTAGAGACAATCTGTAGACTGCCCTTGTTATTTTGAGCTTGCTTGGCTATTTGTACCAAAGCACCCAAACCTGAACTATCGACAAAATCGATTTGGGAAAGATCCAAAATAATATTTTTTGGCCCTTCTTCAATACAATTTGCGATCGCTTTACGAAAATTCGGTTCCGAAAACGCATCTAATAAGCCTGTAAGACGAAATAACTGGTAATTATCTTGGACATCTTTTGTGCCCCTAAGACTTACGGTCAAGTTAAGTGGGTCAGGAATAGTTCCCTCCTAGCTCCTTTGTCCTTCACTAGAGGCTCCAGTATATATAGTTTCTGGAATTTTGTCTACATATTTGAGGATGGATTTGTAAAATAGGGGATTGGGGATTTGAGGTTGGGAAAGTTTTGAGTGGTACGGACAATTCATGAATTGTCCGTACTTGAATTGTGAGTGAAAGCCTGCACCCCTGCCCCTAAAGTTGTCCCTCTACCCTTTAACAGAGGTAGCTTGAGCTTGGCGATTTTGGCGCATTGACTCGACGAACTGTTCAAACAGGTAGTCAGCATCGTGGGGGCCGGGACTGGCTTCTGGGTGATACTGGACAGAGAACAAAGGTAGGGATTTGTGACGTAAGCCAGCGACGGTGCGATCGTTCAAATTAAGATGAGTAATTTCCACCTCAGCATCGGGAATTGTCTGTGGATCGATCGCAAAACTATGATTTTGGCTAGTAATCTCAATCTTTCCCGTTAACCCCGCAGGTTGATTCAAACCCCGATGACCAAACTTCAGTTTATAAGTATCGCCACCCAAAGAAAGACCTAAAATTTGGTGTCCCATACAAATACCAAACACAGGCTTTTCCGCCTTCAGCAAAGCCTTCGTAGTTTCAATCCCCTCAATATTAGCCGCTGGGTCGCCAGGGCCATTAGAAAGGAAAATCCCATCAGGATGGTATTTTAAAATCTCTTCTGCTGGCGTATCAGCCGGAACCACAATCACCCGACAACCATAACTAGCTAAACGGCGAAGAATATTCTTCTTCACACCGAAATCTAGTGCCACAACCGTAAAAGATTCCTCAGTTTTTTCTACTGGTTTAAACTCCCAAACCGGATTAGTAGGTTCAGACCACTCATAAACCTTCCGAGTAGTCACATTTTTCACTAAATTTAATCCAGCCATACTCGGAGCCGCTTTTACTTTAGCAAGTAACTCCGATGGATCGAGGATTTCCGTAGAAATTCCCCCGTTCATTGCCCCAAACTCTCGAATTTTCCGGGTTAAAGCACGAGTATCGATACCGTAAATTGCCGGAATATTGTATTGTTTCAAATAATCTGGTAAAGATTGGGTCGATCGCCAATTGCTCGGACGAGTGCAAATATTACGCGCAATAGCACCTCGAACTTGGGGACGTTCTGATTCTTCATCTTCAGGATTAATACCCGTGTTACCCAGTTCGGGATAAGTAAAAAGCACAATTTGACCGCAGTAACTAGGATCGGTTAAAACCTCTTGATATCCAGTGATGCCAGTGTTAAACACTACTTCCCCAATAGTCGTTCCTGGCGCACCGAATGACCAACCCCGAAAAGTTGTGCCATCTGCTAAAACAAGCAGCGCTGGTTGAGCATCTAAAAGTGCCATAAATTCCTGTCTTTGATTCGTAGCGATGTCAATCTTACACGACCTCCAAGAGTTGTGAGATTTTTCTTCTAAATTAATGTTGGGATTTGATTACATTCCCTGACTTGGGGACTAGAACATCGATTCAGTATTGTCGTCGGCGATGAGAAACCGGGTTTCTTTCGCTCGCACAGTCAATATTTCGTTACCCCAAGTCAAAGAAACCCGGTTTCTGGGATTACTGAATTGGTGTTCTAGGGATTGGGAAGAAAAGGTAGCGAGGTGGGGAGATTCTGTAGCTACATCTCCCCACCTCGCCAGTCCCCAACTCCTCTGCCTTCTTAAAAGATGGTCACAAGAGCCATAAAATTAATAGGGGCAAGGAAATTAATTGTGTAAACTCTGGCTAATTCATGACTTCCCAATCATTTCTGATAGTTGATGACCAGCCCATTTTTTTAGAACAAGCTTTGCGATATCTGCAAAGTTGTGGCAAACTAGGGCTTTTTATCGGGGATATTCTGCGACAGCACATTATTGAGCAAGAACAACTCAAGCTGGGCGACCCTCAAATTGAAAATGCACTTGTGGAACAGGCAATAATTGATTTTCGCATTCAAAGTCAGTTGACCGATCCTAAGCGTTTTCAAGAATGGTTAAATAGTAAGGGTATAGATTACCCAACTTTTCACAATCAGTTTGCTTATAATTTTAAGCTAGACAAACTGAAGGCTCAAGTAACTTCATCCCACTTGCAAAATTATTACAATGAGCGCAAAATTTTTCTAGACCGTGTAGTTTTATCGCGTATTATTGTCGATAATCCCGATGAAGCAGAAAAACTGCGCGAACAAATTGAAACAGGTGATAGTTTTGAACAAGTGGCGCGAGAACATTCTTTGACTGAGGAGCGTTTAGCTAATGGAATGATGGGCGCTATTAGTATGGGAACTTTACCAGAACCTCTTCAGAGTGAGGTAATAAAGGCTGAAGCTGGAACTATTTTAGGGCCTTTACAAGTGGAAGGACGTTGGGGTTTGTTTCGGGTTGAGCAGTTTTTACCTAGTTCTTTGGAAGATTTCCAAGTAAGACAAGCATTGCAAAATGAGTTGTTTGAACGGTGGTTAGGGGAAAGACTACAAAAGCTAAATGTAAAATTGCTTAGTTAATCTCGATCGCCAGTAGAGGCGTTTCATCAAACGTCTCTACCTCTAGAGCAATTCAAAATAGACTATGCTGATTCGAGAATCCTCAAAACTTACCTAATCTCTAAAACGAAAGTTTTCTACCAGAAGTAAGAGAAATCTGCATTTACAGTGTATCTTAAAGAAAACTGTTGTTCATCACTCTGGTTAACATGGAAACGGAAAAGTTGAATTTTTTAGCTGACAATCAATCTGTCGCTTCATTGGTATCGCAATTGCAAGAATATTTTAAGAATTCCTATTCTCATTTTCAGGTAAAACGAAGTCGTATTGTCAGCGATTTACACGCGACTTCTGGTGAGAATGAGCAGGAATTGATCAAACAATTGCAAGATGTAGATGCTGCTCTTACTATTTTCGGTATACTCAGCGATGTGATGTCTGCTGCTGATAAGGTGCTACACGCTAAAGCTGTAATGCAACGGCTAGGGTTAGATAGCGAGATTTATGAGTTACATCATCAAGTAAAAAAAGATTAAAGCTTGTTAAATGTTAGGGGCAGATAAGTTACTTTTACTAGTATCTTTCTCTTTTTTTTCTGCCCCCAGGTTTGATAATTGAAATTTCCCCGATCGCTAACCAAGATATAATTCTGAAATAAGCCACCGAATATCCCAGTGAGTTTGTTGCTAGATAGCTGTGTGTTTTTCACTTTTTCTGTAACTAGTTGGTTAGTCATCTTTAATGTGAAATCTAAAATTGTTTAAGATGGGTTATCGGACTCAGGCGATCGATACTTCTATTGAAGCAGAGCAAGTTCAATTTGCCCTTTGGCGCAAAATGACACCAAAGCAAAAAGAAGCTTTGTTTCAACGAGTAGCTAAAAAAGGTTCAGTCTTAGCTTTATTGGGAATTCAAAACCAATTTCCTCATGCCTCACCAACGAAAATTAAACAGCAATATGTGAGGAAACGTTTAGGACAAGAATGGGCTGATTTTATCAGCAGATTAGAATATTCAGGAGAATTAATGCTAGAAGATCCAATTTGGTTGGCACACCAATTAGCAACTATCCTCAACTTTCTGAATATTCCTTATTATGTTGGCGGTTCCGTTGCCAGTTCCCTTCAAGGAGAAGTAAGATATACTGAAGATTTGGATTTAGCGATCGACATTCAATTTGCCCAGGTAGAACCACTAATTCAAGCAATGGCAGGACAATTTTACATCAGCGAAGTAGCAGTGATAGAAGCGATTAATGGGAGAACTTCATCGTTTAATGTGATTCATTTAGCAACAACCGAAAAAGCTGATTTATTTGTGATGCGTGACGATGATTTTTCTCATTCTCAAATGTCTCGCCGCCAGTTACATATTCCCGACAATGATGTTAGTAAATCGTTTTATGTCTGTTCCCCTGAAGATACAGTATTACAAAAACTTCTTTGGTTTCGCATGACTGCCAGAGAATCGCAAAAACAATGGCGTGATATTTTAGGTGTACTAAAACTACAAGGAGAAAATCTAGATTTTAGCTATCTCAACCAATGGGGGGAAAAACTGCAATTAACAGATTTATTAACACAAGCATTCCAAGAATCAGGTTTAGCAGAGTGACATCTGTTTGTTGTAACGACTTTAGTCGTAATTTGTGCTGACTTAACCACTACAAATCAATATCTTGTAACAATCGGGCTTCTAATGATTATGATTTTCCTAAGACAATGCCAGAATGTTAAGTAGCTAACATAGTCTTGTTGTAATACCGATTAATCTTTGCCATAAGTGTTTACTTCAACTACATCAGTGTCTCGTCTTGTTATTGCCCCAAGCCAAGTAATTCGCTGTACCCTAGCTCAGGGTGGGGAAGCGATCGCACGGATAGGCAAAAACCCCTTGGTAGTGGGGGGTGTACAATCTCTTGCCGTAGTCCAGCCACAGTTACAGTTAGCATTAGAACAACAACAGCTAACTACTGCCTTTGCCCACTATAGTCCAGATTGTTCAGAATCTACTTTGGCTTCCTTGAGAGCTAAGGTAGAACAACATCAAGCTGACATGATTATTGGTGTTGGTGGTGGCAAAGCTTTGGATACTGCCAAACTTTTAGCCCAGCAATGTCACATACCTGTTGTTACCATACCCACATCAGCAGCAACTTGTGCAGGTTGGACAGCCCTTTCTAACATTTACTCCGAACAAGGCGCTTATCTCTACGATGTGTCTTTGGAACGTTGTCCCGATTTATTGTTGTTGGATTACAGCTTAATTCAAACTGCCCCACAGCGGACTTTAGTCGCGGGAATAGGTGATGCTTTGGCGAAATGGTATGAAGCATCCGTCAGTAGCGGAAATTCTCAGCAAACCTTTATTATTGGTGCGGTTCAACAAGCGAGAGTTTTACGAGATATCTTATTCCAAAAGTCTCATGCTGCTTTACAAGAACCGGGGGGCGAAGTTTGGCGAGAAGTTGTTGATGCCACAGTCATGTTAGCAGGCGTGATTGGTGGATTAGGTGGGGCGCAATGTCGCACTGTCGCCGCCCATGCTGTACATAATGGATTAACTCACATTCTGGCAGCACATAATGCCCTGCATGGTGAGAAGGTGGCTTATGGGATTTTGGTGCAACTGCGTTTGGAGGAAATGCTGCAAGGTAATCAGTTAGCGGCTACGGCGAGACAACAATTACTCAAGTTTTATGGGGAAATTGGTTTACCGCGATCGCTAGATGATTTAGGTTTGGGGAATATTACTTTGGCTGAGTTGCGCCAAGCTGCTGAAATTACCTGTTCTCCTAATTCTGATATTCATCGCTTACCTTTTGAGGTTACGCCCGATCATTTGATGGCAGCTATGGTGTCTACGAAAATTCAGGAAGAGGCGAGGAAGAAGTAGGTTGGGGATTGGGGACTGGGGATTGGGGACTGGGGATTGGGGACTGGGAGACAAGGGGACAAGGGGACAACTCTCTAAGTGTCCAAACTAACTCAAAACTCAAAATTCTCTCACTCCCCAAACTCTCCCTAACTGAAAACTCAGAACTCAAAACTCAAAATTCTCTCACTCCCCAAACTCTCCCTAACTGAAAACTCAGAACTCAAAACTCAAAACTTTCCTAGTCCCCAGTCCCTAGTCCCCAGTCCCCAAAAGGTGACATACTTTTCAAACACCCTTTTTGTGTGGCAGTTGTGCAATAAGTTAATAAGATGAGTTTAAATTGGATTACGCCTGCTAAACGTTTACAAGCTTTGCCTCCTTATGTTTTTGCGCGGTTGGATGAGTTGAAGGCGCGGGCTAGGGAACAGGGTTTAGATTTGATTGATTTGGGAATGGGAAATCCTGATGGCGCAACGCCTCAGCCTGTGGTGGAGGCGGCGATTCGGGCTTTGCAAAATCCGGCTAATCATGGTTATCCGCCTTTTGAGGGGACTGCTAGTTTTCGGCGAACTATTACTGATTGGTATCAGCGTCGTTATGGGGTGGAACTCGATCCAAGTAGTGAGGCTTTGCCTTTGTTGGGTTCTAAGGAGGGTTTGACTCATTTGGCGATCGCTTACATCAACCCAGGCGATCTGGTTTTAGTTCCTTCTCCTGCTTATCCCGCCCATTTTCGGGGGCCAGTAATTGCTGGTGGTGAGGTGTATAGTTTAATCTTAAAGCCGGAAAATGATTGGTTAATTGATTTGGGGGCGATTCCTGATGAGGTTGCCCAACGTGCCAAAATTCTTTACTTTAATTATCCGAGTAATCCGACTGCGGCGACTGCTCCACGAGAGTTTTTTGAGGAAATTGTGGCTTTTGCCCGTAAACATGAAATTATGTTAGTTCATGATTTGTGTTATGCAGAGTTGGCTTTTGATGGTTATCAGCCGACTAGTTTATTAGAAATTTCCGGTGCGAAGGAAATAGGTGTAGAGTTTCACACTATGTCTAAAACTTATAATATGGCTGGTTGGCGTGTGGGTTTTGTGGTGGGAAACCGTCATATTATTCAAGGTTTACGTACTCTAAAAACTAATTTGGATTATGGGATTTTTGCGGCTTTACAATCAGCGGCAGAAACTGCTCTTAAATTGCCGGATGTATATTTACAAGAGGTGCAAGAACGCTATCGCCTGCGTCGGGATTTTTTGATTGATGGGTTGGCGAGTTTGGGTTGGAATGTGCCGAAAACTAAGGCGACGATGTATCTTTGGGTGCCCTGTCCGTTTGGTGTGGGTTCGACAGATTTCGCACTTTCCGTATTGCAACAAACTGGTGTTGTAGTTACTCCGGGAAATGCCTTTGGTGTTGCTGGTGAGGGTTATGTGCGAATCAGTTTAATTGCTGATTGCGATCGCCTAGCTACTGCTTTGCAACGCTTTAAACAGGCTAACATCCGTTACCAATCAGAAGCATTAGTTGCTAGTTCAGAGTGAAAGTTAAATTTGTCGCAAATTACGTAATTCTCTGCTGGGTCATTTTTGGCTTAGCTATTATTTGGTGGCAACAATCTGTTGCTAATGGATATAGTTTTTCTCCCAATTCTTCCTCAGATCCCCAACTTCTTAAAGAAGTCGGGGATCTAAAAATGTTAGTTAATCAATCGGCGATTAATCCGCAAGTAGTTGCTGCTAATACGCGATTTGGTTTAAAGTTATTTTCTCAGTTGCAAACTAAACAAACTAACCAGAATGTTTTTATTTCTCCCACTAGTGTAAGTATGGTTTTGGCGATCGCTTACAATGGGAGTAATGGTGAAACTAGACAAGCGATCGGTCGGACTTTAGAGTTACAAGAAATCAATATTCAAGACCTTAATGCAGCGAACGCACTAATCAAAAATCAGCTACAAGAATCTAATTTGAAATCTCAACTTAAGATAGCTAATTCTCTGTGGCTCGATCGGCAAGAAAAAATTAACCCAGATTTTACTCAAAGAATTCAACAACATTATCAAGCTGAAATTCAAAATATTGACTTCCGACAAACACAAGCTTCAGTTACTATTAATAACTGGGTGCAAAGAAGTACCAACGGCAAGATAAATACTATTATTGAGCGCATAGAACCAAATACTGCTTTTCTTTTACTCAATGCAATTTACTTTCTAGGTAATTGGAAATATCCCTTTTCTAAAGAGTTAACTAAAGACTACCCCTTCACTTTGACAAATGGAACTCAAAAGCCAGTCAAAATGATGTTCCAACAAATACCCGGATTAAAATATTATGAAAATGAATTATTTCAAGCAATTAACTTACCTTATGCTGATAATAGATTAAGTATGTACGTTTTCTTACCTAATAAAAATTTAGGTTTAAGCGGCTTCTATCAGAATTTAAGCCATAAAAACTGGCAAAAATGGATGGAAAAATTTAATAGTAATCAACTAGATAGCGATTATTCTCAACAAGTTTCAATTGGATTACCTCGCTTTAAATTAGAATATCAAGTTGATTTAGTCGATAGTTTGAAAGCTTTAGGAATGCAGATAGCTTTTAGTCAGAAAGCCGATTTTTCGGCAATGTCTATTCCTCCTTTATGGATTAGTAAGGTTCAACACAAAACTTTTGTAGAAGTAAATGAAGAGGGTACTACAGCCGCAGCAGTTACTCTTAGTGGAGGTAGTAGAGGAGGAGTAATGCAGATAGTTGTCGATCGTCCTTTCTTTTGTGTAATAAGTGACAATCAAACCGGAACTATACTGTTTATGGGATCTGTTGTAGACCCTCAGTAAGATGTAATTTTAAAGTATAAAATGTAATGATCAGCGAAATAAATCAATAATTTTTAGCAAAAGTAAGATATTTTCGTTCACAATTAAAATGATCGCGCTTGTTAACCCAAATACTCTATGTCAGAACCTCGTTGTGTAATGATTTGCCAACACACTTCTTGCCTGAAAAACGGTTCAGCAGAAGTATTAGCCGCCTTCAAAGCTAGAGAAATGGCAGAAGTAGAAGTAAAACCTAGCCTTTGTCTGGGACAATGCAGTTCTGGCCCTACAGTGAGAATTCTACCTGATGAGATTTGGTATTGTCGCGTCCAACCTAGCGATGTTCCTGAAATTGTTGAACAACATCTTCAGGAAGGAAAACCTGTACAAGCCAAACTAAATCCTAGAATTCATTTGAGAGTAGAAATGTTTTTATCCCCTTAATTTTCTAATATTTCCCCAGCTAAAAAAATGGATTATAAACAAGATAAATTAAATTATAAATTTTCCTGGTTTGACTGGTTTTGTCTATGGTATCCACCAGGTTGGTTGATTTTGTTTAACCGCCATTGGCAAAAATATCACGCCGATCCTGATGGTTGGAATTGGCTAGAATATATTTTGTTTTTAATTCCCGCTGGTTTTTATTTAGCATTATTAATTCGCTGGTTACGTCTTGGTTGTAGTTTTCCCATTCAGCAAAATAGGGAATTTAATCCGAATTATCAACAAGCTTTTCGTCAAGAAATCCTGGCTCCTATTGCTAAATACTATTTTCGTGGGGAGTTAAATCAAGTAGAAAATTTGCCAGAAACAGCACCATTAATAGTGGCAATAAATCATGCAGGAATGTCTTTTCCTTGGGATTTTTTAGTATTAGCTTATTTGTTGGGAGAAAAGCGCAATTGGACTGTGCAACCCTTGGCTGGAATATCTTTATTTGAACATCCTTGGATGATTTGGTGGCTACCACCTGGATGGTCAAAAGTTTTAGGGGGTGTGCGAGCAGAATTAGATGATTTTGCAGATGCAGTTTCCCACAGAATTATTTTACTTTATGCACCTGAAGGTATACGTGGCCCTGGCAAAGGTTGGTTTTCCCGTTATCAGTTAGAAACTTTTCATCCTAGTTTTATTAGTTTAAGCGATCGCTATCAAATCCCTATTTCCCCCGTAGTTTGTTTAGGCAGTGAGTTCCTCCATCCTTGGGCTATCAACATCAGAAAAGTAGGTAAAATCTTTGGTCTACCTTTCCTACCCATTTCGTTTTTAATGCCTATATTTGCACTTTTTCCCTCAATGGGTGTTTGGGCAATGAAAACTCGATTGTCTTATTATATTCAACCTGTTTGCTTCCCCGAAAATTCTGCTAATACTAATCATACTAATGCTTATCGTCGCGCCCAAGAGCTAAAAGAAAATATGCAAAAGCAAATTTTTGAATTAATTAAAAAATATGTTAAGAATTAATATTTGACGGGAACTTTTTCGGCTAAAACATCGACTTATGATCTGTCAATGCTTTTTAAGAGAGCAACTAACTAAGGATAATTATGAAAAAGCAACTACTGAGTCGCATGAGTTTAGTTTTAGGTTCGATCGTAATTATTTTACTAGCAGGATCGCTGATTCAACAACCTAAAGAAGTGAAAGCTAACTTAAATAACAACAGTTTTACCAAACAAAAGCCTAATAATATGAATGACCAATTAGTGCAAGCAAATACTGATTTTGGGTTTAAATTATTTTCCCAAATTTTCGCCAAAAATGCCGAGAAGAATATTTTTGTTTCGCCTAGTAGTGTGGCGATCGCACTACAAATGACTTACAATGGTGCATCTGGTTCTACTCAACAAGCAATGGCTCAAACCTTACAATTACAAGGAATGAGTTTAGCAGAAATTAACCAATCTCAGTTAGCTTTAATGGAAAGTTTAACGAAGATCGATCCGAAAGTTCGGCTAGATATTGCTAACTCTCTTTGGTTAAAACAAGGATTTCCTTTTAAACCTGAATTCTTGCAAACAACAGAGAAATATTACCAAGCAAAAGCGACAAATTTAGATTTCAACAACCCCAATTCTGTAAAGATTATCAATGATTGGGTAAGCCAAAACACTAACTCGAAAATCCCCACAATCATTGATAGTATCGATCGTTCAGCCGTTTTGTTTTTAATTAATGCTATTTACTTTAAAGGTAATTGGCAAAAAGAGTTTTCTAAATCTGCTACCCAAGAAAAACCTTTTACCTTACTTAATGGAACTCGCAAACAGCATCCTTTGATGTCTCAAACTGGTAAATATCGTTACTACGAAAACGCTCAGTTTCAAGCTATTAGTTTGCCTTACGGTTCGGGACGTTTAAGTATGTTTGTATTTCTGCCTAAACCGAATGTTAAACTGACAGATTTTTCCAGAAGTTTGACTGCGGAAAACTGGCAACAATGGATGAAACAATTCTCTTCTAGAGAAGGGGAAATTGTTTTACCACGATTCAAATTGGAGTATGATATTACTTTAAATGAAGCACTGCAAGCATTGGGAATGGGGGTAGCTTTCCAAAACCAAGCAAATTTTTCTAACATGACTTCAAAGGAAGTACAAATTGATGAAGTCAAGCACAAAACTTTTGTGGAAGTTAATGAAGAAGGTACAGAAGCAGCGGCAGTAACTTCTGTAGGTGTTAGAGTAGCTTCCGTACCAATAAACCCACCTTTTAAAATGGTAGTCGATCGCCCTTTCTTCTGTGCGATTCGCGATAATCAAACAGGAACAATTTTATTTATGGGTTCAATTGTAGATCCTAAATAATCATGTAGGGTGCGTTACTAACGCACCATTCATCTGACAAGTTTAACTATGTTCTACAAAACGATAACCTTTACCATAAACAGTGTGAATTAGCTGACTTTCATTATTTGCTTCGATTTTTCGACGCAACAAACGAATTAAAGCAGCTAATACATTGCTACTCGGTTGTTCCTCACCACTCCACAAATATTCGTAAATTTCTGTGTGAGTTAATAATTGTCCGGGATGACTCATCAATAATTCTAAAAGTTGACTTTCTTTTTCTGATAATTCGATCGTTCTTCCCTGACGATAAGCTACTTGATTTTCTAAGTCTAATTCTAAATCCCCAACTTTTAATCTTTGATGAGTTGTAGCCGATTCTAACACTGTTACTCGGCGCAATAAAGCGCGAACTCTTGCTAATAACTCGCGTAATTCAAAAGGTTTAACTAAATAATCATCTGCGCCAGCATCTAAACCTTGTACGCGATCGTCTAAAGTATCTTTAGCAGTCAAAAATAAAACCGGAGTAGTTTTTCCTTGACGGCGCAACTCCTGACAAATTTCTAACCCGGAGATTTGCGGTAACATCCAATCAAGAATTAATAAATCATAATTTCCCTGTGTTGCTAACTGACTTCCAGAAATGCCATCATAAGCAACATCTACATTGTAACCGTCACGAGTTAATATTGCTTTGAGAGGATCGGCAAGTTCAGTTTCATCATCAACTAGAAGAATTTTCATAGAACTTTTGAGAAGGGTATGTTGTTGCGCTTTAGCGCTAAATTCTAGCGCTAAAGCGCAACAACGTACCTAGTAATTATTTCTGCGGCACTACCTGTTACACTTTAAGATCCAACTAATTAAACATCAAAAATCGCTATGTTGACTGTTGCATTACCAAAAGGCGCACTTTTAAAAGATACCATTCGTTTATTGCAAACTGTGGGGTTAGATTTCAGTGCTTTTTTAGAGTCTGACAACCGCCAATTACAAATTTCCGATCCCAGCAATACCGCCCAAGCTTTGTTAGTGAGGGCGCAAGATGTTCCGGTTTATGTAGAATACGGACAGGCACAATTGGGAGTTGTCGGTTATGATGTATTGCGGGAAAAACAGCCGAAAGTTGCCCATATCGCCGATCTAAAATTTGGTTATTGTCGGTTATCTGTTGCTGTAAAACAGTCTAGCCCTTATCGATCGGCTTTGGAACTTCCGCCACATGGAAGAGTAGCTTCTAAATTTATTAAATGTGCCGCAGAATATTTTGAAGCTTTAGATTTACCTGTGGAAATTGTACCGCTGTCTGGTTCAGTGGAATTAGGCCCAATTACAGGAATGTCGGAAGCAATTGTTGATTTGGTTTCTAGCGGACGAACTCTTAAAGAAAACGGCTTAATTGAAACTGATGTGTTATTTGAAAGTACAGCTAGACTGATTGCTAATCCTTTAAGTTATCGGCTTAATTCTGATGATTTACATGGCTGGTTGGATAAAGTGCGATCGGCAATTTTAGCGAAAGTTTAATCAATTATTTGTCATTTGTCATCTAGAAAAAGGTAGAAGGTAGAAGGGAATAAAGTTAGTGTACCGCTTTTTAATTTGTTCCTGTTCTAAAATCTAAAATATAAAATGGAATAGCTGAATAGTTGCGAATTAGGTTTGAGAATGACTCGTTTATCACCGCTAACTAAGGAAGATGATCACCAAAATTTGCCGCGCCGAGAAAGTGATTGGCGATTATTTTTGTGGCTAGTCCCTTATGCACGCCGAAATCAGAGATTATTACTAATATCGATCGCCCTTTTACTACCAGTAGCAATTTCTGGTTCAATTCAGCCATTACTAATTGGACAAGCTGTTTCTTTAATTCGAGGAGAAAAGACAACTTTTCCTTTTTTACAAGGGATTCCTTTATATCAAGGTATCAATATTTTGGCAGGTTTACTGTTAGTATCAGTAGCCATTCGGATTGTAGTTGTCAGCGTTCAATCTTACACAGTTCAGAGAATTGGGCAACAAATTACAGCCGCAATTCGCGAGGATTTATTTACTCATGTAACCTCCTTAGCGGTGAGATTTTTCGATCGAACTCCGGTAGGGAAATTGATTACTCGGTTGACTAGTGATGTTGAAGCTTTAGGAGATGTTTTTTCTACTGGCGCGATCGGGATTGTCAGCGATTTATTTAGTATTTTAGTAATTGCCATTTTCATGTTAACTCTGCAATGGCAATTAGCAATGATACTGATATTAATGCTAATTCCGGTTTCCCTAGTAATCATTTATTTTCAAAAGCAATTTCGCAAAGCAAATTATAAAGCTAGGGAAGAACTTTCGCAGCTAAATTCCACACTTCAAGAAAACATTGTGGGAATTAGTGTGGTGCAAATGTTCCGCCGAGAAAAGTTTAACTCTGAAATGTTTCGCAACATTAATAAACGCTATATTCGGGAAATTGACATCACAATTTTCTATGATTCGGCTGTTTCTGCTACTTTAGAATGGATTTCTTTAGTTGCGATCGCTTGCGTTTTAGGATTAGGTGGATGGCTTGTATTGCGGGAAAATTTAACTTTTGGGATCTTATCCACCTTTATTTTGTATTCTCAACGTCTCTTCGATCCCCTCAGACAATTAGCCGAAAAATTTACCTCAATTCAAGCAGGTTTTACCGCTGTCGAACGGATTACAGACATTCTCAATGAACCGATCGAAATCCGCGATACCGAAACCCCAAAATCTTTGCCGATTATCAGCTATGTTCATAATGATGGCGTTTCCTCGATCGGAGAAATTCGCTTTGAAGAAGTTGACTTTGCTTATAAATCAAACGAATACGTTTTAAAGAACCTCAATTTTACCATTAATCCCGGAGAAAAAGTCGCTTTAGTTGGGCCGACAGGTGCGGGAAAAAGTTCAATTATTCGGTTATTATGTCGGCTTTACGAACCTACATCAGGACGAATTATTGTTGATGACGTTGATATTCGTGACTTACCTCAAACCGAACTGCGTCGTCACATAGGCGTAATTTTACAAGAAGGATTTCTCTTTTCTGGTGATGTCAAAAGCAACATTACTTTAGGTGAAAACTATTCCTTAGAAGCAGTCAAAGCTGCCGCTAAAGCCACCAATGTTGACCAATTCATCGAACAATTACCTCAAGGTTATGACACCGAACTGAGAGAAAGAGGAACCAACCTTTCAGGAGGTCAAAAACAATTATTAGCCTTTGCCAGGGCAGCAATTCGTAATCCGAGAATCCTAGTTTTAGACGAAGCAACTGCTAATTTAGATGTCAGAACTGAAGCTTTAATTCAAGAAGCATTAGAAAGATTACTAATAGGGCGTACTGCCATTATTATCGCTCATCGACTTTCCACAATTCGCAATGTAGACCGAATTTTGGTACTAAAACGAGGAGAATTAGTCGAAACAGGAAGTCACGACGAACTATTAGCAAAAAATGGACTTTATGCCAGCTTGTATAAATTGCAAATGTTAGGGGCTTAGGGATTGGGGACGTTCGGCTGAGCGCTCACGTCGAAGCCTGGGGACTAGGGACTAGGAAACTTACTTTCATTTATCCCCAATACAGTAAATAAAATAGCAATCCTCTTTGAATTGTAAACTCCTCTCTCTTCTCTGTGTCTGGAGTGGTTCAAAAAATTTCTAACCTTTGATAAAATGAGTTAATCCCAGTCGCCAGATAAATCTGGCGAATCAATTTAAAGCCTAAAATAGAATGACCACTTCCGAAGCTTCTCTGTCAAAAAACACCGTTGTTACTGATTCTAATAATCAGAGTAATTGGTCAAATGTTCTGCAACAATTACTCGACAAACAATCTTTATCTAATAGCCAAGCCGCAGATTTAATGCAGGGATGGCTAAATGAAGCAATTGAACCTATTTTATCAGGCGCAATTTTAGCCGCCTTACAAGCCAAAGGAGTTTCTGCTGAAGAATTAGCAGGAATGGCTAAAGTATTACAGGCAAAATCTCTGTCATCTGGAAATTATTCTGCCCAAAATTTAGCCAATTCTGTAATTGATACTTGCGGTACTGGTGGCGATGGCGCATCAACTTTTAATATTTCTACAGCAGTGGCTTTTGTGGCAGCGGCAGCGGGTGTAGCAGTGGCTAAACATGGCAATCGTTCTGCTTCTAGTCGGGTAGGTTCTGCGGATGTTTTAGAAGCTTTGGGAGTCAATCTTAGTGCTAATCCCGAAAAAGTGCAAGCGGCATTATCAGAGGTAGGAATTACTTTTTTGTTTGCCCCTGGATGGCATCCGGCATTAAAAGTTGTTGCCCCTTTAAGACGGACTTTAAAAGTAAGAACTGTGTTTAATTTGTTAGGGCCATTAGTTAATCCTTTGCGTCCTACGGGTCAGGTAATTGGTGTTTGCGAACCTCATTTAATGTTGACTATTGCTAATGCTTTGAGTCAGTTGGGAATGGAAAAAGCGATCGTCCTACATGGCAGAGAAAAATTAGATGAAGCGGGATTAGCAGATAAAACAGATTTAGTAATATTGACATCAGGAAAAATTAAATTAGAAACAATTTCTCCTGAAGAATTAGGTTTAACAACAGCACTAACAGCCGCAATTCGAGGTGGCGACGTTGCAGAAAATGCGGAAATTTTACGCAATGTTTTGCAAGGAAAAGGTACAACTGCTCAACAGGATGTAGTAACATTAAATGCAGCGATCGCACTCCAAGTTGGTGAATTAATTCCTGTTGGTGATTATCAAAAAGGAATTGCAGTAGCGAGGGAAATTTTATCTAGTGGCGCAGCTTGGACAAAATTAGAACAATTAGTTGAGTTTCTTAAATAACTCAAACTCAGGTTCAGATCTTGTGTCTCTTGGTGCAAGATCTGAGCTTAATAGAATTGTGTCTTATACAAATTCATGTAAAGAAAGCAAAGCAAGGATTAACTCTTTTTTTTCTGTCTCATCTTTGTTATTATTAAACGATACATTTATTTTTTTATTAAGCAGTAATAAGTTCATATTTTTAATAAGTTCTTGATAGTTATTACCATATTTGCCAGTTTCTATGGCTTTTCTAAAATCTTTATCTCTAGCTGCTTTAAAGGATTCAATTAGTAAATCTACAGCTAGAAAATCGATTATCATCGTCATTCCAAATAATTCCAGGTGATCCTTCAGTCGTTGTTGTAATAATTTTCTTATTATGCTTAAGCAAAAACTTAAGTGTGACAGCTTTTTCTCCATCCCAAATATCAATTAATGCAATATGTTTCATCCTGTCATCAATTTTAAAACCAGCAAGTAAATTTTTTAAAAAATCTACCCGATCGGGATTCCCAGCACAATGCAGTAATCCAAAAATCAGTTGTAAAAGCGTACTTTTCCCACCACCATTTTGACTACCAAGGGGAAAAATATTAGGGAAAAAATCCTTTTCAAATGTAATATCAACATTTTGTAAAACGCGAAAGTCAGGAACTTGCACTCGTAGTAAACGCATAAAAACTTTTCCGCATCGCTTGATAGAGAATATTTTAACAAGCTTAAATCCCCAATCCCCAGTCCCCAGTCCCCAATCCCCAGCCCTAAGTACAAGGAACCGATCGCAAATATTCGCTAAGATGAGAGCGATCGCCAATTACATGAAATTTTGGCCCCCTAGATGCCATTTCCACAATACTAACTGCGGCTACAGGCATCGCCAAGCGATCGCGATATCTACCCACATCTATTCCCAACAATCGACAAAGCATAATTCTAATTGTTGCTTTGTGCGACACAATTAACACATTTCCATCAGAATATCTTTCTTGAATTTCCTGAATTACTAAAGAAGAACGACGGGCAATATCGATCGCCCTTTCCCCATTTGGCGGCGCAATCCAAGCAGGATTTGTTAACCAATGTACAAATTCATCATGAAATTCCTGATTAACTATTGATGGGTGTAAACCTTCCCAACAACCATAAGAAACTTCTCGCAATCCGTCTCGCAATTGCATTTTTAAACCCACAGTTTCACAAAAAGGCGTTGCTGTTTGGATCGTGCGATATAAAGGGCTGACAAACGCAGCTTTCCAAGGTAAATCACAATAAGCTTTCGCAAAAGCTTCTGCCATTAAAATTCCCTCTGGTGTGAGTCCCGGATCGTTTTCGATCGTGCCACAATAACCACCAGTAATACTATAAGCAGTTTGACCGTGACGCAAAAAATAAAGCTGTAAAGTCATTTGTCATTCGATTTTACAGACCCCCGACTTCTTTAAGAAGTCGGGGGTCTCGAATTAATGTAAAATTGCAGTTGCTTGGACGTATTCTTTCAACTCAATGTTTACTGGTTGAACTTTCCAGAAATCCTCGCAATAATCGCGGATGGAACGATCGGAGGAAAACTTACCCATTCTTGCCACATTGAGAATAGACATCCGCACCCAGCGATCGATATCGCGGTATGCTTCACTTACTCGATCCTGAGTATCGATGTAGGAACGATAGTCAGCTAATAGCATATATTGATCGTTACCTAATAGATGATCGACTAAAGGTTTAAACAATTTTGGATCGCCGTGAGAGAAGAATCCAGAAGCAATCCGATCGATCGCCAATTTCAACTCAGGATCTTTTTGGTAATATTCCCAAGGTTGATAACCCTCTTTTTTCAAAGCATAAACTTCTTCCGTTGTTAATCCAAACAAGAAAAAGTTTTCCGCCCCTACTTCTTCCCGAATTTCCACATTTGCACCATCCAAAGTGCCGATCGTAATTGCGCCATTTAAGGCGAATTTCATATTACCTGTACCGGAAGCTTCTTTACCTGCGGTCGAAATTTGTTCCGAAAGATCTGCCGAAGGATAAATTCTTTGAGCAAATTTCACATTGAAATCTTTCAGGAAAACTACCTTCAAGCGATCGCGCACATCAGGATCTCGATTAACGATATCTCCCACAGAATTAATCAACTTAATGATTAATTTTGCTATGTAATAACCCGGTGCCGCCTTCCCACCAAACAAAAATGTTCGCGGTGTAATATCAATGTCAGGATTAGCTTTAATCCGATTGTACAAAGTAATAATGTGCAGCACATTCAAGTGTTGACGTTTATATTCGTGAAAACGTTTCGCTTGAATATCAAACATTGAATTAACATTGACATCAATATCTGTGGTTTTCTTGATATAATCTGCCACATCTTGTTTGATTTCTAGCTTCATTTCCCGCCACTGGCGACGAAATTCTGGATCTTCAACAAAAGCTTCTAACTTTTTCAGTTCGTACAGATTTTTGATCCACTCGTCACCAATTTTGCTATTTAGCAATCTACAAAGTCTGGGATTACTCAACACCATAAAACGTCGCGGAGTAACACCATTAGTTTTGTTGTTAAACTTCTCTGGGTACATTTCGTAGAAGTCGTGCAACACATCTTTTTTCAACAATTCAGTGTGTAATGCTGCAACACCATTAATTGAGTAACTACCCACACAAGCTAAAAATGCCATGCGAACGTAGCGTTCCCCGGATTCATCAATTAATGACATCCGTCGCAATCTATCTGTATCGTCGGGAAACTTCATGCGGACTTCATCTAAGAAACGTTTGTTAATTTCGTAGATAATTTCTAAATGACGGGGTAACATTTTGCCAAATAAACCGATCGGCCAACGCTCTAAAGCTTCTGGCAATAAAGTATGGTTAGTGTAAGCAAAACTTTGCTTAGTAATCCCCCAAGCTTTCTCCCAAGGCATATCATATTCGTCAACCAATAACCGCATCAATTCTGGGATAGCAACTGATGGGTGAGTATCATTTAACTGAATAACAAATTTTTCGGGGAATTGTTCCAAAGGAACTTTTTGTTGTTCCATAATTCGCATCATATCTTTGAGCGAACAGGAAACAAAAAAGATTTGCTGTGCTAAACGCAGTTCCTTACCTTGAGCCGAGTTATCGTTAGGATAAAGTACTTTCGAGATGTTTTCCGAAACCGTTTTTTGGTGAACTGCGCCTAAGTAATCTCCTGAATCAAAAGCGTAAAAATCAAAAGATTCCACTGCTTCTGCTTTCCACAAACGTAGGGTGTTAGCGGTGTTAGTTTTGTAACCCAGAATTGGTGTGTCGTAAGGAATGCCTTTAACTACTTGGTTAGGAACCCAATATATTTTAAAGTTTCCATGTTCGTCAGCACGCTTTTCTGTATGTCCGCCCAGTTTAACTTCTACAGACCATTCTGGACGGGGGAGTTCCCAAGGATTACCAGCACTTAACCATTTGTCGGTAATTTCGACTTGCCAACCGTCTTTGATATCTTGATCGAAGATGCCGAATTCGTAGCGAATGCCGTAACCTAATGAGGGAATTTCTAGGGTGGCGAGGGAGTCAAGGTAGCAAGCTGCTAATCTACCTAAACCGCCGTTACCTAACCCAGGTTCTTCTTCTTCTTCTAGCAATTCTCGCAAGTCTAGTCCGAGTTCTTGCATTGCTTGATTAACTTGGTCATAAATTCCCAGGTTAATTAGATTGTTGCCTAATTGTGGCCCCATGAGGAATTCGGCTGACAGATAAGCAACTGTGCGGGAGGCGTTTCTGCTGTAGGTTTCGGCGGTGTTTAACCAACGGCGCAGCAAGCGATCGCGCACCGTGTAAGCTAATGCCATGTAAAAATCATTTTTACTGGCAATTTGGGGAAATTTCCCTTGAATATAAAACAGGTTATCGGCAAAGGCTCTTTTTAGCGTTTCTACACTTAACCCAGTGCGATCGTCTTCTACTCTAACTTCTGTTACTGTTTCTGATGAATTCGGCAATGTTTGCATAAATCAAATTCCCACCGATTTTTAGATTTTAGACTTTATATTTTAGATTGGCGATTTCCCTAATGAAAAATCGCCAATCTAAAATCCAAGAATCTTTGGCTTATTTACTGGTTGCTAATTGTAACACTGCTCCAATTCCTGCACCCATTTCTTCAGCAGTGATTTTGCCGTCTTTGTTGATATCTAAGGCATCAAATACTGCATCACTTCCCATCCATTCTTCACGGGTAATAAATCCATCGCCGTCTAAGTCATAGACATGGAAAATATCTTCCGCTGCATGGCTGAGGGTAGCTGCACCTTCCAAGCGTGCCAGTCTGTCTGCTAATAATTTTTCCAGAGTTTCTAGAGCTTTGGTGAATCCTTTGATACCTTCATCGAGTTTTTCGTTAGCCATGCGATCGGCTTCGTGCATTTTATCAAAGGTTGCTTTGTCGATCGAGATTTTTTCTATCTCTGATTTTGCCGCTAATTCGGGATCGAGTTTGCGGGGTAAATCTCCGGTAGCTGCTTGCAATTCTCCCAACAATGCCGGAGAAATTGTCAGCAAATCGCAACCTGCCAACTCAGTAATTTCGTCAAGATTACGGAAACTAGCTCCCATCACCTCTGTTTTGTAGCCAAATTTCTTGTAATAATTATAAATTTGGGTAACAGAAAGTACTCCTGGATCTTCTGCGGGTGCGTAACTAGTTTTCCCAGTTTCTTTCTTGTACCAATCGAGAATTCTCCCCACAAAAGGCGAAATCAAAGTAACTCCAGCTTCAGCGCAAGCGATCGCTTGATGCAACCCAAACAACAAAGTTAAATTACAATGAATTCCCTCTTTTTCTAACACTTCAGCGGCGCAAATTCCTTCCCAAGTTGAAGCAATTTTAATTAAAATTCTCTGTTTAGAAATCCCCGCCGATTCGTATTCTGAAATTAAATAACGAGCCTTAGCAATTGTCGCTTCTGTATCATAAGAAAGTCTCGCATCTACTTCTGTAGAAACGCGACCGGGAATAATTGCCAAAATCTTTTTCCCAAAAGCAACCGCCAAGCGATCGAACGCCAAAGAAAGTATTTGAGAATCAGGCGCACCAGCACCCGCATCTTTTTTTGCCGTTAACAAAGTCTCATCAACAATTTCTTGATACTGAGGCATTTGTGCCGCTGCTGTAATCAAAGAAGGGTTAGTTGTCGCATCTCTAGGGGTAAACTTTTCAATTGCTTGAATATCACCTGTATCAGCAACCACAACTGTCATTTCTCGCAGTTGTTCCAACAAAGTTTTAGCCATTTTTTGTCTATCCTTTTTTGTTTAGCGATCGGGGACTGGGGACTAGGGACTAGGGACTGGGAAGAATTGGGGGGGTAGGGAGGTAGGGGGGTGGGGGGAATTTCTAGTTCTAGATCTCTCCCCATCTCGCCATCTCCCCATTTCCCCATTTCCCAGTCCCTAATCACCTAATTAATAGGGCCATTTCCAGTGCATCACATCTGGTTTGTCAGTGCCATATTCGTGAGCGTAGTTGCGGCAATCAATTTGCATATTTTTGAATTTTTCTTTAGCATGAGCGCCTGCAACTTTCAGCTGAGGAATGCGATCGATCGCATCGATTGCTAAACTATAGCGATCGATTTGGTTTTGAATCGCCAATTCCAAAGGAGTGTTAATGTTACCTTTTTCCTTGTAACCCCGGACGTGCATATTGTTATGATTTGTCCGTCGATAAGCAAGGCGGTGAATTAACCAAGGATAGCCGTGAAAATTGAAGATAACTGGCTTATCAATGGTAAACAAACTGTCAAAATCAGCATCACTTAAACCGTGAGGGTGTTCCGTTTCTGGCTGCAATTTAAACAGATCGACCACATTAATAAACCGAATCTTCAAATCCGGGAATTCCTGACGCAACATTACCGTTGCTGCTAATGCTTCCAATGTGGGAATATCACCCGCAGAAGCCATCACTAAATCGGGTTCGCAACCTTGGTCGTTGCTTGCCCAATCCCAGATACCAATACCTTTGGTGCAGTGTGCGATCGCCGCATCCATAGTCATATACTGCAAGTGCATTTGTTTGTCAGACACGATCACATTCACGTAATTTTTACTCCGCAAACAATGATCTGCCACAGACAACAAAGAATTCACATCTGGAGGCAAATAAATCCGAGTCACCGCAGCACTCTTATTCACCACCACATCCAAAAAGCCCGGATCTTGGTGCGTAAAACCATTGTGATCTTGCCGCCAAACCGTTGAAGTAATCAACAAATTCAACGAAGAAATATCCGCCCGCCAAGAAAGATGACGGCAAATATCCAACCACTTAGCGTGTTGGTTAAACATCGAATCAATCACATGGACAAAAGCCTCATAAGTTGAGAAAAATCCATGTCTTCCAGTTAATAAATAACCTTCTAACCAACCTTCCAAAGTATGCTCGCTGAGCATCTCCATCACCCGACCTTCGGGAGACAGTTCGCTACCATCCAAATCTTCCGGGAAAAACTCAGCAATCCAGAACTTCTTACTAACCTCGTAAATCGCCTGAAGTTTATTCGAGGTATTTTCATCCGGCCCAAACACCCGGAAATTATTCATGTTCCATTTCATCACATCCCGCAAGAAAACACCCAAAGGTCTGGTATTTTCTGCTTCAATTTGGGCGGGCCGATCGAATGTTATCCCATATTGTCGGAAATCAGGCATCCGTAAATCTTTCCGCAACAAACCCCCATTAGCATGAGGATTCGCACCAATCCGCCGAGTTCCCTTCGGTGTCAAATCCTTAAGTTCGGGAATTAATCTACCATTTTGGTCAAACAACTCTTCTGGTTTGTAGCTGCGTAACCATTGTTCTAACAAATGGAAGCTTTCTGGATTCTTCACCACATCTGCCATTGGTACTTGGTGCGCTCTCCAGAAACCTTCTACCTTGTGTCCGTGAACTTCTGCTGGGCCAGTCCAACCTTTAGGACTACGGAACACAATCATCGGCCAACGGGGACGGATGATCTTACTTGTACTCCGAGCTTCCAACTGAATTCTTTTAATTTCGCCAATACAATGATCCAAAGTAGCTGCCATTGCTTGGTGCATTGTATCGGGATCGGACCCTTCCACAAAGTAAGGAGTGTAACCGTAGCCTTTAAACAGGTTTTCCAATTCTTCGTGGCTAATCCTTGCCGGAATCGTTGGATTATTGATTTTGTAACCGTTCAAGTGCAGAATCGGCAACACCGCACCATCCCGCGCTGGGTTAAGAAACTTGTTGGAGTGCCAAGAAGTTGCCAGAGGCCCTGTTTCCGATTCGCCGTCACCGACTAAAACAGTAACAATTAAGTCCGGGTTGTCGAAAGCTGCACCGTAAGCATGGGAAATACTGTAACCGAGTTCGCCACCTTCATGAATCGAACCGGGAGTTTCTGGGGTGCAGTGACTACCAATACCGCCCGGAAAAGAGAATTCTTTGAAGAAGGTTTTCATGCCTTCTTCGTCTTCGCTTTTCTCTGGGTAAATTTCTGAGTAAGTGCCTTCCAAGTAGCAAGGGCCAAGATAACCGGGTGCGCCGTGTCCGGGGCCTACCAGGTAAATCATGTCTAGGTCTTGGTTTTTAATCACTCGGTTTAGGTGAGTATAAACAAAACTAATCCCTGGACTCGATCCCCAGTGTCCCAACAAGCGTTTTTTGATCTGTTCTATTTTTAATGGTTCTCTGAGCAGCGGATTTTCTCGTAGGTAAATCATTCCCACTGCTAAATAGTTACAAGCTCGCCAAAAAGCGTGGACTTTGCGAAGTTCTTCACTACTAAGGGGTGCGCCTTCTACTGTCGATCGTGCTGTGCCAAAGGCGCTAATCGATGCAATATCACTGGTTGGTTTCGGAGGAGTTGCTACCATATTTCCTCATTCTCAAAGTTTTCTTGAATTTATACAATTAGTACGCAGATCTAGTTCTATAACTAGTGAGTTTCTGCTTAACTCATCATTTCAGTTGGGCAAAATTCCTAGAAAATAATCCCTATTAACGGATAGATAATTGATGATTATTTTTCTAGGTGGTGAAGTTTTCTCTCGATCGCGATTAGCTTTGTATAAGCATTTTTATCTTTATCTTGTTGATTGAGATAACTTTCCCAGGTAGTTTACCATCTAAATTGCTATCAATTCATCACTGCAACTATAAAATAAATTTTAAAATTTTGAATTTTTGTATAAGATTTATCATTAAAGTTTACTATTGTAAAATTAAATACGGTTCTTAGTAAATAATTTAATATTTTGTTAATGTGTTAATTATCTTATCTTAAGTAGGATAGTGTAAGAGCAGTGCAAATTTTGTTAATAAAAATACTTTTTAAAATAAAATCTAAAGTTTTCTCAGTTTGGCAAATATTTATGGTATTAAAATAAAGTTTGAATATAGTGGGGAATAAGATTTTAAAGGTTACTGTATGAGCTTAATGCTGTATTTTTTACGACACGGACAAACCCCTTATAGTCGTGCTAATGGTTACTGTGGCTCGCTCGATCCAGAGTTAACTGATGAAGGAATGGAGATGGCGAAGGCTTTTGGTGAGGCGTATAAATCTTTTCCTTGGACTGCGATTTTTTGTAGTCCGATGCGTCGTACTATAGCGACAGCGAAACCATTGTGTGATGCGATCGGCATGGAAATGCAATTGCGAGATGGACTTAAAGAAATTGCTTATGGAAAGTGGGAAGGTTTATCTCCTGAAGAGGTTAGTTTACAATTTCATGATGATTACATTCGCTATTTAGCAGATCCGGGTTGGAATGCGCCAACGGGCGGAGAAAGGGCGGTTGATATTGCTCAACGCAGTTCTAATGTACTTGAGGAGATCGAACAAACTTATAAAACGGGTAATATTTTGGTTGTTTCCCACAAGGCGACCATTAGAATTATGCTTTGTTGGTTGTTGGGAATTGATGTGGGGAGGTTTCGCGATCGCATTTCTGCACCCGTAGCTTCTGTCAGTGTAATCGAATACGGAGTGCATGGCCCCTTACTTCATGCGTTGGGCGATCGGTCTCACCTAAGCGAACATTTACGCAATTTGCCCGGTACTTAAGCTGTTATCTTCTGGTTATTTACAGTTAGATTAACCAGAAAACATTCGTTAATTTAACATGGGAATTCATCCAGATGGAAATATTAGTTCTCAATGCCGGATCTAGCAGTCAAAAAAGCTGCCTTTATTCCCTCAAAGAAGATGCGATACCATTACATCCACCAGCACCACTTTGGGAAGCACAAATAGATTGGACTCACCATCAAGGTGTAGCAGAACTGAAGGTAAAAACAATTAATGGGGTGGTTTTCCAAGAGGAATTAAATACCCAATCTCGACTAGAAACTGTTGAATATATGTTACAAACTCTTCAACAAGGAGAGACTAAAGTAATCGATAGTTTAGCCGAAATTGATTGTGTTGGTCATCGGGTAGTACATGGGGGAGATAAGTATCACGACAGCACTTTAATCACCAAAGAAGTTAAGGATGCGATCGCAGATTTTGCCAAATTTGCCCCCGTACATAACCCAGCTAATTTAGAGGGAATTGTCGCGATCGAACATATTTTAGGCGAGAAAGTAACTCAAGTTGCCGTTTTTGATACGGCTTTTCATGCCCAAATGCCAGAAGCAGCTATTGTTTATCCCTTACCTTACGAATTTTACGAACATGGCATTCGTCGCTACGGTTTTCATGGCATTAGTCATCAATATGTTTCCCAACGTGCAGCCCAAATTTTAGACAAAGATTTAACCTCATTAAAGTTAGTAACCTGTCATTTGGGAAATGGTTGTTCTTTAGCAGCTGTAAAAAATGGATACAGCATAGATACCACAATGGGATTTACTCCCACTGCTGGATTAATGATGGGAACTCGTTCGGGAGATACCGACCCGGGAATTATTATTGACTTGTTGCGAAGGGGTCATACAGGCGAACAAATCGATGATATTTTTAATCGTCGATCGGGATTTTTAGGACTTTCGGGAATATCTGCGGATATGCGAAAAATTGAGGAAGCGATCGGCCAAGGTAACAGCCGTGCTAAACTCGCTTACGATGTTTATATTCACATATTACGCTCTTTTATTGGCGCAATGATTGCCACTTTAGAAGGTGTAGATGCCATAGTATTTACAGCAGGAGTGGGAGAAAATGCAGCTAATGTCCGTGCTGATGTTTGTACATCTTTTGCATTTTTAGGGCTGAAAATTGACGAAGAAAAAAATAATCATAGACCTGTCGATCGAGATATTTCTACACCTGATTCCCCTATCAAAGTATTAGTAATTCACACCCAAGAAGATTGGGCGATCGCCCAAGAATGTATCCGCTTAACTCAACTATCCACTGTTCCCAGTTAGTTGTAATACCTATTGCAATATACAAAAAAGATTGTAGAGACGTTGTATACAACGTCTCTACAGTGCGGGTAATCGATCGGACATTATATGATTGAAGTCACTACAAAGAACTAAAAAAAAGACGGTTATCCCGTCTTCACTACTTTTAAAACCAAGTTCTACTGTAAAATAACTTCAGCATGAGAACTCTAATTTCCTGATTTAGATTTCAAAGCCAACAAAATTTCCATTTGACTAGTTGATGAATCTGGCTGATTCCCAGAGATCCCAATACCCCGAATTGAATTCAGAAAAGCACTAGCTTCAGGAGAGATCGTACTTTGGGGATTACCAGCTAAATTGCGATTTACCAAAGCCATTGTTTTGTCCATATCCAAGTAAAAATATCCCGCATTTGGCTTAGATAAGCTGTTAGTAACCGCCTTAAATGATGGGCTATTTTCCAAAGATTGCGAATTATTAGCCATCGCATCAACAACCGAACCACCTGTAGCAATAAACAGTGATTCTCCATCTAACCAACCATAACCTAACCAGGCTGGTTGTCCAGGATTTGCCCATTCGGTAATATTTTTGCCCTGAATATTTCTTTGGGTAACATTAACTGCATTGGTCTTGGCTACTTCACTGATTTTTGCTAGGGTGTTTTCGGCAGTTTTGCGATCGCTAGTTTTTAAAACCACAGCCCCACCAAAACCTAACGGTGCTAAAATTCCTTGGTTAGCCGAAACCGCCCCTACAGCAAATTCCCCATCCATCCAACTAAAAATATCTTTCTCCAAATCCAGATTCAGATTAGTCTTAACTTGTTCTCGCATTTGGTCAACTTGTTGTTGAAATGCTGGATTAGTTTTTGTTTCCTTAACAAATGCTGACCAACCACGATTAATTCCGTAACCGCTAATCAAAGCTACAGTATCCAACGGAAATTGAGCAATTACTTTCCCAGGAGTAGGTTTGTATTCCACCAAATTTAAAGCCGGATCGATTTTAGCAACAGCCTTCATCCTAATTCCAGAATTATCAATTCCTACCCCAGCCACCAAAGCCTTAATCAATTTCAATTGATTCAAAGTTGTAGGAGGCAATGGATTAACATTAGGATTACCAGCAATTAATTGCTGCATTAAACTACCATAATTAGGTACATAAATTTGCACCACCGGATTTTCAACATCTACTCCCTTTGTCAGCATTGAACTTACACCTTCTTGACTAGCAAAAGAAGGTTCGCCTTTAGAAGTATCGATCGCCAATTCTACAGATTTTTTGTTCTCTGCAACTACCAAACGATCGCCTAAAATAGCCGTATAAATTTTCCCGTTTTTACCTGTAGACTCAAAGACTTTCACTCCCTTATAGTCGCTTTCGACAACTTTTTCCTTTGATTTATTGAGTTTATTGGCAAAATTAAACAAGCTAATTTTGTCCTTTGTACCCACAACAAATAGTACATTTGGTGTATTAACAGCTGGAGGTGTTGGAGGTGTTGGGGGTGTCGGAGATGTACTTGTAGGCAACACCGCAAACATGACACTACCCAACCAAGGCTTCACATCTTTGTCATAATCTATTGTTGACTCCTGAAACATTTCCTGGTTCAAATCAGCCAGACTTTTACCAATTAATTGTTGCGCTTGTGGAGTACCAAACTGTTGTAATTTTGCCCAACTTTTTGTATCTGGAGAAACAAAACCTACTATCAAAGCTTCATCCGGGACAATCTTCGCACTAGCCAGAGGACTAACATCACTGAAAGTACCTCTTAAATAAAGATAACCAAGAGTCGCGCCACCTAAGATAACGGCAGCAGCACCAATCCCTACTGGAACTAGCCAATTTGATTTTTTTGCAGGCATTTTTAGTTTGATTTAGATAGTTATTACTAAGTTAAAAAATTGGCTCTCATCTGAGAGCATCTCTAGACTTACTAATTTTCTACCAAATCCTTCAACCTGAAAATAAGTTATTCCAGAAGGCATTACTCAGATCTGGGCAGCAGGGGAGGTAGAACCTCTTAGATCTCGTTACCAGGTTGAACCTGGTAACGAAAAATGTCCGTCCTTGGAACCTCTCTGCCTCCTACAACTTGGCAGTTTCCAAAACTTGAGGGTCTTGGAACAACGGTGTACTTAAGTAACGTTCGCCAAAACTTGGTTGTATCATCACAATTAAACGACCTGCATTTTCTTCCCGCTTGCCAATTTTAATAGCTGCTGCTAAAGCTGCACCAGAAGAAATTCCAGAAAGCAAACCTTCTTCCCTTGCCAAACGACGACTAAAATACATCGCTTCATCATCTGCAACTGGAATTACTTCGTCAATTAATTCCACTCGCAAAACTTCGGGAACGAACCCCGCACCAATACCTTGAATTTTGTGAGGACCAGCTTTTCCTCCTGAAAGCACTGGACTATTTACAGGTTCAACTGCGATCGCTTTAAAACTCGGTTTCCTCTGCTTAATTACTTCTGCTACTCCGGTTAAAGTACCACCAGTACCCACACCAGCAATTAAAAAATCTACTTCTCTATCTGTGTCAGCCCAAATTTCTTCGGCTGTGGTTTCTCGGTGAACTTTGGGATTAGCTGGATTGCGGAATTGTTGCAACATATAACCATTAGGAATGCTGGCAGCAATTTCTTCAGCACGTTTAATTGCTCCCCGCATTCCTTCCATGCCTGGAGTTAATTCTAATGTGGCACCATAAGCTTTGAGCATATTGCGTCTTTCGGTGCTCATTGTCTCTGGCATGGTGAGAATTAATTCGTAACCTTTGGCAGCTGCTACCATTGCTAAAGCGATGCCTGTGTTACCAGAAGTGGGCTCAACTAAAACGGTTTTTCCTGGCTCAATTAATCCCGCTTCTTCTGCTACTTGAATCATACTTGCGCCGATGCGGTCTTTCACAGAAGCAGCTGGATTCATCCCTTCCAATTTGACAACAATTCGCGCTAAACTTCCTTCTGATTGAGGAATTCTATTTAATTCAACTAGCGGAGTGCGTCCAATCAATTCCGTGACATTACGAGCAATTCGCATTTTTTACTCCTTAACGCGCTTGAGAGGTTGACTTTTGGCTTTCATCTCAGTGGTTAGAGAAGTCCTGTCAGGTATGCCGCTCCTTGCTCGTAATTGCTACCTGGTTCTAAAAGAGCTAATCAAGCGTTTCGCACCTAACTGGACAGTTTTATCTCTTCCAAAGTATGACTTACCATTATACTACGGTTAGCCGATTGGATTATTGTACTTGTTGCAACAAAAATCTACTTTTCGATAATTTTAGCTTTTTTAAGTAATTAAATCAGTATAAATTCTTAAGTACCATCCACCCACTTGCGGTTTTTACCTACTTAATGAACATTCTTAAGTAAATATTCCTAAGTGAAAACCACTAGAACATTTTCAGTGAAAATAAGTAGGAAGTAATGCTTTAAAATTCATGAATTTTTATATTAAATTTTGTTAATGAGCAATTTTTAGTCTATATAGAAATATTAATTTAGTTGAGAAATTAATAAATTTATTTGCAGTTGCAAAGTGAATTTTTGCATTAAATTCAAAGTCTCGATCGCGAGCTAAAAAAACATGGGAAAAGTTGAGAATTCTCTAAATCTAAATACACCCGCAGAAAAATCTGATGGGCTAGTAGAAAAAGAACGCAAAACAGGGCAAGTTTACTTTATCAGACATGGCGAGAGTACTAGCAACGAACGCAATATTTTTGCGGGGGTGCTGGATGTTGGATTGACGGCATTTGGTAAGTTGCAAGCACGTCGGGCGGGACTGGATATTAAAAAAAGAGGCATCAAATTTGATGCTGTATATGTTTCGCACATGAGAAGGGCGCGGCAAACTTGTCAAATAGCAGTTGATGTGAGTCAATCGCTTAAGTCACCCGATATTCCGATTAATATCGATCACCGCATTGGTGAGAAATCTTTTGGGATTTTTGCCGGGAGAAATCTAAATTTATTGCGTCTTGCTCTGGGCTATGAAGGCTTCGAGGAAATGTTACATTCCCATAACGAAGCACCTCCGGCTGGAGAAAAAATAGACCAAGTTTATGCCAGGGCTGCTAGTTTTTACCGGGAAAAAGTTGTTCCTCATTTGGAACGAGGCGAAGATGTTCTGGTAGTGTGCCATCAATATGTATTGGAGCCTTTAGCGCTTTATTTAAGTGGCTTACCACCAACGGCTTATAAACATTTGAAATTGCCAAATGGTAAGGCTCTTAGTAAGGAAGAATTGACTAAGTTCCGTGATAAAGAGTCTAGTGCTAGTGCAGAGTTACGGAAAAAGTTCAACGATCTTTCGATTATGTGGGCGATTCTGCTCTATGCTGTGTCATTTTTAGTTGGCAGTTTGGCGAGAGCTTTTAGTGCTTCTGATTATCAACTGCTTCCGCCAGTTTTTACTTGGTTAATTGTTGCTTGTTTGGCAGTTTCAACTTTTTACACTTACTTAGATATTGACTTTGCTGGGACTAGGGGTAAAGTAACTCCTACTGTTAAGTGGATAGTCAATGGTTGGATGATAGTTCGATGGGCGATCGGACTATTTTTAATATTTTCGGGAATTTTGTATCAAAGTCCGGCAGACTTATACAAAATTTTGTGGGTGCTATTTTGGATGGTGCCACCAGCTTTGACTTCGCCAGTTTTATCAGTACTTTGGGGCGGTAATCTTTATCCCTCTGCGGTGCTGTCTCGGTTATTATCAATAGTTGCTCCTTTAGCGCTTCTAGGGACTTTTGCTATTGCACCTTTACCAATTAAAGTTGACAGTTTGAACTTTTTTTTTGTCATCTTAATTGTAGGTTTAGCAATTCCCGCTGCGATCGCACAATATTGGCGAGGGAAATCTCCTGTAGAATCAAACCACCACAGTAAAAACTGGAAATTTATCGGGGTTTTAGCTGTGGCAATTATGGCTTTATTTACAGGTTTTCAGTTTACCCCACATACTATTATTTCCGACTTATTTACTTCAGCTGCGCCTGAGCGATCGCTAGCCTGTTTACAACAACTAGCATTAGCAGTATTAGTCTTTGTCTTCATGCGTCTGTTTGCTACCTTAACTTATGTATTTTCCAACGGAAAAATCATCAAAGCAGAAGCACAAGACGCTTACATTCTATTAGTCAATCCCAACTTTTTCCTCTGGGCTGCACTATTCATGAGCGCAGTTAGCGTAGTTCCTAACCCAGACACTCTAAGATATGCCGCTTTTTGGGCAGCATTAGGTTTCTTCTGCATCCCATTAATTGAGCAAATTTTGTTCATGAATTTCTTTAGCAATGACATATTGCGAGAAACATTGCAATCCTCAAGAATGGCATCAGAAGATATCAGAAAACTGTTCCTAGAATTGGATAAAGATGGCAGTAAATCACTGGATAAAGACGAGATTTTAGAACTGCTCGGAATGATTGAAGATGTAACAGTAGGCGAACGTAGCCCCGAAGAAGTCAGAAGACACATCACTGATTATCTGTTCAACATTCTCGACAGCGACAAAAATGGCACAGTTGACTTACAAGAGTTAGAAGATTACGTATCAGTGTATGGGTTAGTTGCCAACCTTAACGCTGCTACTTAATCCGGTTTTTTTGATTGAACAAAGAGAGGTTAGCACAAATTTTCGCTGACCTCTCTTACCTATTGTTAATTTAAGGAGTTAAAAAATCATGGACATTACAGAAGCTACCAAAAACTTAAACAGCAAAGTTCAACAGCTAAAATCTAAATTCACCGATCCTGTTTCTACTACTTTTATTGAGTTTTACTGTCAATGTAAAGAAGGATGCGATTACTTATTTCCTCCCGCAGTTAAGGAATCGATACGCTTATTAGATATAGTTCAATGGTTTTTTGATTGTATTGAAAAAGAAGCTCCGACCACTTTAGTTGAATTAATGTGGAAAGATATTGTTGGGCCAACTTTAGGAGAATATCAAGCAGATGAAGCAGTAGAACAAAAACTTTTGCAAGCTTTCCAAAATGGGACATTAAAAAACCATATCCAAGATTGGGATATGGTCAGAACAAGTAGTGGTAGTGTTAACCTAATTTTACGAGGATTACTAACAGAAATTAGCCGTTTAGAAAGCGAACAAAAGAAGACTTCATCTAGTAGCTAATTAATGCAGTGAGGCAGAAGTAACTATAAGGTTAAAACCAGTGAAAAAGCTTCTGCCTTCTACATATTCAGATTAGTTTTCTACAGTAACTTGTTGCGGGGTGATCGCCGCAGGGAAATTGTGGTTTTTGCCATTTAATTCGTTCATTTCAACTCCGATTTCAATTGCTTTCGGGATAGCAGCGAGTTCAATTCCTTCTTCGTTGAACCGTTTTTGAATTAGGCGAATAATATCTGCGTAGGTATCCCAAAAATCATCTTTCTTCGTCCATCCACCAGCAAACAGGCTGATATAGTACTCTTCAATCTGCCACACAAAAGTACTGGGAGCAGGATTGGTGAGAACTTTGGGGTGAGATTTGAAGGTGTCTATAAGTAGTTGCTCTACCTTTTTGAGGTCTTCGTCAAAGGCGACGCGGAACGAGAGCATGATTTTGCGGTTTTTATCGTGGCTTAAGTTTTCGATCGTATCATTCCAAATATTATTGTTAGGAATAGTAAATATCTGACCGCTAAAGCCTTTGATTTTGGTGTTGGCTAAGGTAATAGCTTCCACCCATCCCCAGAGTTCACCTACTTTTATTTCGTCGCCCACATCAAAGGGTTTGTAAGCCATGATCATTAAACCGCTGGCTAAGTTACCAAGGTTGCTTTGCAGCGCGAATGCTAGAACAAAACTTACACCCCCAACTAAGGCTAAAACTGGGCCAAGGCTGACTTCCAGCGCTGTTAAAGCTAACAGGAAACCGACTACAACTCCGCCACGCTTGACGAGCATGACGATAAATTGGCGCATAATTGCTGATGTACCGCCAAATCGGGAAAGTATTTGATTGAGTAGTGCGCCCAGGATTTGAGAAACTACGATCGAAGCCAGAATTATCCCAGTAAACTTGCCGAAATTACCAGCCCAGCGCAAACCTCCTTCGCTAGATTGTGCCCAGCTGATCAGCCGTAAGCCCAGCCCTTCAGTGTCTTTGGTATCCACTTCGACGGTGCTAACTGCTTTAATGTACTGGCGATAGGACTTAACATCGCCACCTTTTTTTTCGAGTTCGTCTAAGACTGCGTTAAGGCGATCGATAATTGCAGTTTGCTGTCCTTGAAGTTCAGTTACAGTGGTAACGAGTTGATTTTTCGCTTCCGACTCAGCATCGGCACTCTTTTCCAGTTGTTGCGTCGTTCGTTCTACCTCTTGTTTCTTTTCTTGCAACTTCTGTTCGTTGTTAACTACTCCTGGTACACCCGCAACTTTCTCCTCTGGATTGTTTTTAATTTCAGTTTTTTCCAACGTCGCTGTAGCATTGTTTAAATTCTGGGATGACTGTTCAGTTTTGTCGCCTTTACTAGCCCCTAATTCTTGGAGTAGTTTCTTCAGGGCTTCATCCGCTTTGTCTAGCTGTTCGGTAGCTTTTTTATATTCTGGTGAATCAGGTTTCGCGCCTTTTTGTGCTTCTTGGGCATCCTCTACTTTTTTAATTGCAGCTTCTAGTTTTTCGATTTTTTTAGTTGCATCTTGATAAGCTAAAGTGCCTGCTGTTAATTTATCTCGATCGGCTTTTGTGCGATCGAGTGTTTGTTTAGCTGTGTCTAAGTTACCTGTTTTTTTAGCTTTTTCTAATGCCTCTTGTGCTGTTTCGTCTTTTTTTAATTCAGCCTTAGTTGTTTGGGCTTCATCAACAGCTTTTTGGGCTTTTTTTAAGTTTTCTTGGGCTTCTTCTACCTTTTTTGTTGCTTCTTGATATTGCGGCGAACCAACGGTAGCACCTTGTTGAATTTTTTGGGCTTCTTCCAGAGCTTTTTTAGCTGTTGCTAGGGCTTCGGCACCTTCTTTTTGTTTGGCAATAGCTAAATTCTGACGTTTAATTGTAACTTCAGCTTCGCTGATTTCTTTGGCTTTATCTTGCAGTGCTTGCATCCAAGCCGCTGCTTCGTTTTGCAGTTCATCTAATGTCAGCGGCTTGACGAGTAGTTTCAGTTCATCAACTGGAATATCAAGCTGTTTGATGGTTGTTGCTGCTTTGGGATCTGGTGGTTTTGCTGATTTTGCTGGTTCCACCTTTTCCGTTTTAGCATCTGGTGCTGGTTCCTGCTGTTCCTGCGATCGCACAGGTGCAACCGAAACTGTGAAAACACCAATCACTCCTACCAGGATAATCGCTCGAACTCTGTAACGCCACATTTATCACATCCCTCCGTTCAGTATTTTTACTAATCACTTATTTTTAGGATACCCATTAGTTCGCTTCAAAATTTATATTATTTTGAGGTAAATAATTTATTTTTGTAACTTTTGATAGATGAAATGAATATTTATTCTCGTGCTATTCCGGTTACACCCATAAACTCAAAGGTTAAAAAAGGCAATTACGTTTCTGCTTTTTAGACTAAACAAGATTCCAAGGTTAGTAGTATTTATGACGAAAAATCTACAAAGTAACTCTAAGTATGGAGAAATTTGTCCAAAAACTAGCTATTTTCAGGAAAAAATGGGGTTATTGACTTAGTTATCGTCAAAAACCCCGTTCTTTGGAAATTTTGTATTGATTGAACTAAAATTCTGACAACTGACTTTGCAGCGAACTTAAATTAAGCAGTTGGTTTGGGTAATTTAGCGACATTTTCGGCGTAGATGTTTACTGCCAAATTATCATCTTCGCGGTTGGTTAGCGATCGCCTAACCTCACCCAAAATCAACGGTTGAGAAACTCCCGCTTCGGGATGAATCATTGTTCTAGCACGAATCACTAAACTATCACTACCACCCAATCTGCCATAAGAAAACAAATCTGCTGCGGCTTGACGCAAAGTTGCATCTAATTCAGACTGAGTGATTGTGGGGGGAACTGCGATCGAAGCCAAAGTTGCCCCATTATCAAACACAACCGAATAGCGAATCGCACCCGGAATAGTAGTATGAGTAAACAACCCCAAACCCAAAGCAAATAAACCACCAGTTAACACACCCATAAACCCAGTAGCACCAACAAATCGAAAGCGAAAACCCCACTTAAAAACAAAAGCTATTAAAGTCAACGCCGCACAACCTAAAGTTAGAATTCCCGCCCACTTACCAGCAATTAAAAAATCAGTTGTTGTTAACATAAACCCCCTTGAGATTTTCGATTTTCGATTCTAGATTTCTGTTTAATTAAGCTTCCTCTTTCTCATTGCTGATAAAGCCATTTGACTCAGCATTATCAGCTGATTGCAACGCCGCTTTTAAAGCGTGCCAAGTCAGATTAGCACATTTAATTCGTACAGGGAATTGGGCAACCCCTTGCATAACATTTAACTTTCGCAACTCCTTGGGAAACTCCGCCTCGCCTTTCATCATTTGTTGGAAACGTTCCACCATTTCCAAAGCTTCCTTAACAGTTTTTCCCTTTAAAGCTTCCGCCATTAAATCAGCGGAAGCCATCGAAATTGCACAACCTTCCCCCTCAAATTTGGCATCTACAATTGTGTCGCCAGCATCACTTAGCTGCAACGTCAATTCGATCGTATCGCCACAGGAAGGATTATGCCCTTTTTGATATCGATGCACTGGATTAGTTTTACCCTTGTGCCTGGGTGTTTTATATCGTTCTAGAATTACCTGTTGATACAGGTCACGCAGATTGCCCAAAGTCATAATTCGACTGATATTATGTTGTTTATCTTCCTATTTGATTGTAACGGTAATCAAACCTTTCAATTGTTAAATTGGTAAATCAGCACGCGGGTTAAAGGTTTCAATTTGGCGAATTTTTTCATAAAGTTCTCTTTCCCTAGCACTAATTTCTTTTGGAATCACTATTTGAATTTCCAACAATTGATCTCCCCGACTGCCATCTTCCATCAGATAACCTTTATTAGCAAGGCGCAATCTTTGACCTGATTTTACACCAGGAGGAATATTCATTTTTACCCTTCCGTCCAAAGTTGGCACTTGTACTGGTGCGCCTAAAACTGCTTCACTGGGAGTAATGGGCAATTGGCAAACAATATCTGCACCTTCCAACTTATAAAATGAATGGGGTGTAACAGTAATTTTCAGGTAAAGATCGCCACCACCAATGCCTTGACCTTTCAAACGAATGCGTTGGTCTGTTACCATTCCAGGGGGCATATTTACTTCTAAACTGCGCCCATCTTCCAAGCGAATTCTTTCTACTCCCCCAGTGTAAGCTCTTTCTAAAGGCAAAGTTAATCGGGCTTCAATATCTTTGCGAGTTGAACGAGAAGGGACGGTATAACTAACTTTAGTATTTCCGGGACGAAATTCATCATCTGTGACTCGATCGCGGGAATTCACATCATCTTCTGTCGCTACCCGGACTTTTTTGTTACTGCGTCCTAGTAGTTCATCGATGAATTGACCAAACTCGGTAAACTGGCTGTAATAGTCATCATCTTTATCATCACGATTACCATTAAACCAACTTTTGCTACCACGAGTCGATCGACCCCCGGCAAATCCTCTTTGCTTCCAATAGCGACTAAATTGGTCATATTCTGCACGTTTATCGATATCAGAAAGTACTTCGTAAGCTTCACCAATATCTTTAAATTTTTCTTCCGCTTCTTTGTTTCCCGGATTTAGATCGGGATGATATTGTCTAGCTAATCTCCGGTAGACTTTCTTGATTTCTTCTGCTGATGCTTCTCTGGGAACACCCAGAATTTCGTAATAGTTTCTAAAGTTTTCCATAGTTAATTGTCATTGGTTATTTATCATTTGTCATTGGTTATTTGTCATTTATCATTGGTCAATTGTTATTTGTTTTTTGTCGATCGCCATTGACCAATGACAGGTGACTATTTACTATGACAAATTAGAACCAATCATCATCGTCATCTTCATCCCAATCTTGTTTTTGAGATTGTTGGCTTCTTCGACCTGTTCCAATACCATCAGAAGTATTGCGACGATTAGACCCGGTATCATAGTATGAGCGATCGTCACGAATTGTATTACGGCGATCGTCATAACGCCGATCGTCATAATCTCGATTATTATTCCCGTAGTACGATCGATCTCTATCTCTAAAATCGAAGTCGTCATCGTCATCATTTCCAGAGAAAGCGCGACGAATCGATCCGAATAAATCGTCTTCTTCTTCGCTATAACGCAGACGCACTTCCCGATTCATTTCATAGAGAATATCCTGCAAATCTGCTTGACTTCTATCAATTCCTGCATCATCATTTTTAGCTAAATAATCGCGCAATTCGCGAACTAAACTTTCGATGCGGTAACGATATTCATTAGCAAACTGCATTCCCAAATCTATACTTACTTCTCGCAGTTGTCTTTCTGCTTGAGTCGCTAAAGATTCTGCACGATTTCGCTTTTCAATTCTTTCTCTTTGCAAGCGATCGACTTCCGCATATTCCTCCGCTTCGTGAATCATTTGTAGCACTTCACTTTCACTTAAAGTCGAAGCTTCTTGAATCGTGACAGTTTGTTCTCGACCTGTGCTTCTATCTAATGCTGTAACTTGCAAAATTCCGTTAGCATCAATGTCAAAAGCAACTTGAATTTGAGGAATTCCTCTGGGCGCAGGTGGAATTCCTAACAACTTAAATCGACCCAAAGATTTATTATCTTTTGCCATTTCCCGTTCCCCTTGGAGAACGTGAACTTCTACCATTGTTTGGTTGTTTTCTCCAGTAGAAAAGGTATCGGATCTTCTAACTGGAATTGTCGTATTGCGAGGAATTAATTTTTTCATTACGCCGCCGATCGTTTCCAGTCCCAAAGATAGCGGAGTCACATCTAATAACAGGATATCTTTAAATTCTCCTGCCAAAATTCCCGCTTGAATTGCAGCACCAACAGCAACAACTTCATCAGGATTGATGTTTTGATTGGGGTCGCGATCGATAATACTTTCCACCAAATCTTGCACCATTGGCATTCGCGTTCCGCCGCCAACAAGTACCACTTCATCGATATCTTCAGGCAACAGATTAGCATCAGCCAAAGCTCTTTTTACAGGTCTACGGAGACGACTAACTAAATCGGTACATAAACCTTCAAATTGCGATCGCGTCAACCGAGTTTCTAAATGTACAGGGCCATTTTCCGTTGCCGCAATAAATGGTAAATTGATCTCAGTAACGCTAACGCCAGAAAGTTCAATTTTTGCCTTTTCTGCTGCTTCCATTAATCTTTGCAGAGATTGGCGATCGCGTCTTAAATCAATCCCTTCCTGTTCCAAGAATTCTTCCGCCAACCAATCAACAATCTTACTATCAAAATCATTCCCCCCCAACTGAGTATCACCGCTAGTCGCCTTAACCTCAAAAACCCCATCACCAACTTCTAAAATCGACACATCAAAAGTGCCACCACCCAAATCAAACACCAAAATAGTTTGATTTTCCCGCTTATCTAAACCATAAGCCAAAGCCGCAGCCGTAGGCTCATTCAGAATGCGCTTAACTTCTAAACCCGCAATTCTCCCCGCATCTCTTGTCGCTTGCCGTTGCGAATCGTTAAAATATGCCGGAACCGTAATTACCGCCCCTGTAACTGGCTGTCCTAAGTAACGACTGGCTTCATCCGCCAACTTTTTAAGCACCATTGCCGAAACTTCCTCTGGCGCAAAATCCTTACTCAGACGGGGACACTTAATCTTAATATTTCCCATCTCATCCTTGCGAATAGTATAAGGCACTCGCTTCGACTCTGGGCTAGTTTCCGCATACTTACGCCCGATAAACCGCTTCACCCCATAAAACGTATTTTGCGGGTTAAGCACAGCTTGTCGCCGCGCCATTTGCCCTACCAGACGTTCCCCGTCCTTGTTAAAGCCAACTACAGAGGGAGTAGTCCGCATTCCTTCGGCATTGGCAATTACCAAGGGTTTGCCACCCTCCATCACAGCTACCACTGAGTTTGTTGTACCCAAGTCAATGCCGACTACCTTTCCCATGCGTTAATGTTCTCCTCGCCTCTATTAAATAATGTTGAGAACTATTGCTGAAATTATTCTATCTCGACAACGGCAGATACATCGGGGAAAGGCTGAGGCGGACAAAAGTTTTGTAGGGGCGCACTCATGTGTGGGCTCCTTTAGCGATCGCTATATGATTTTCACATCTAGGCGCAGCATCTCGCGATGATTGACCACGATCGTTTATTCAAAGAACTACTAACAACCTTCTTTTTCGAGTTCATCGAGTTATTTTTCCCCGAAGTAGCAACATATCTGGAACGTGACTCGCTGACTTTTCTGGATAAAGAGATTTTCACCGATGTTACCGCAGGGGAACAATACGAAGCCGACTTAGTGGCAAAAGTCAGATTTCGAGGTGAAGAATCATTTTTCTTGATTCATACCGAACACCAATCAGAAGCAAGAGGCGACTTCAGCAAAAGAATGTTTCGCTACTTTGCCCGATTGTACGAAAAACACGCTTTGCCAATTTATCCCATTGCCCTATTTTCCTACGACGTACCCCAACGCCCAGAAACAACCTTTCATCGAGTTGATTTCCCCGATTTTCGGGTATTGGAATTTAATTATCGAGTAATTCAGCTAAATCGCCTCAACTGGCGAGATTTTCTGCGTTACCAAAATCCGGTAGCTAGTGCATTAATGGCAAAAATGAAAATAGCACCAAAAGATCGTCGGCGCGTGAAATTTGAATGTTTGTGCTTGATGGCTACCTTACGGTTAGATAAAGCACGAATGAAGCTGATTTCCGGGTTTATTGACACTTATCTACGTCTGACAGCTGAAGAGGAACGGCTTCTCCAAGCTGAAATTAATACAATTGAACCATCTACAAGGGAGGTAGTTATGGAGATTGTTACCAGTTGGGAACTACGAGGAATAGAGCAAGGACTAGAACAAGGACGACAGCGAGAAGCATCATTAATTCTACGCCTGCTTAACCGTCGTGTTGGTGGCGTTGCTCCTGATTTAGAGGCAAAAATTCGCAGTTTATCTGTTGAGAAATTGGAAGATTTAGGTGAGGCGTTGTTAGATTTTTCGGAAGTTGCTGATTTGGTTGATTGGTTGGATAGAGAGGTAACGCTGTAATCGAAAATTTATTTAAGGGTGGGCAATATCCACCCTGATTCTTTTCTTTATTAATTGCATTTTTGGGGATTTGGGAAATGCGATCGCCAATCCCGTACTACCACCAATTATCACCATCCCCAACCATCTAAAATAATCAACAGATACTCCCTAATTTCTCAAACAATTCTATCTATGTCACTCAAAGAATTAGAACCAAAACTCCTGGCATTAACACCCGTCGAAAAAGCCCAAGCAATTCAACTATTAGCCCAAAGTCTAAGTAACACTTGGCAAGGCATTGAAAAGACTCCTGGTGTGTGTGGCGGTGATGCCACAATTGCTGGAACTCGCATTCCCATTTGGTCGCTGATTAATTATCGCCGTTTGGGTGCAAGTGATGCCCGAATCTTACAAGATTTTCCGCATTTGAGTGCAGCAGACTTGGTGAATGCTTGGAATTATGCTCAAGCACATACAGAAGAAATTGAAGCAGCAATTCAAAGAAATGAGGAAGATTGAAAAATGGCAAGTCTTTATGCTGATGAAAACTTTCCATTGCCAATTGTAGAATTATTACGTTCTTTTGGTCACGATGTTTTAACAGCTAGGGACGCAGGACAATCTGGATTACGTATTCCTGATGAGGAAGTATTAGCTTTTGCTATTAGCAATCAACGGGCAGTTTTAACCCGAAACTGGACTGATTTTATTCGACTACATCGCTTACAACCTGAACACACAGGGATTATTATCTGCAAAGAAGACTTAGATACGGAAAGACAGGCTACAAGAATTAATGAAGCTATTTCTAATGAAGAAGATTTGAGAGGTAAATTGATTCGCGTGATTCGTCCACCTAGATGAAACTTAAGCGATATCAAAATGTTTGTCTAATTTCCATTAATACAGGAGTAATCGAGCTAATGGAAGAACTAATCACTCTGAAAAAACTACTACACCAAGGCAATATAGCAGAAGCTTTGTTAATCGTAGAAGAACTCGAAGAAATGAGCAAATCTGATAAATTAAACAAAATATTTAGTTATGGCATCATTTTATTATTGCACCTGATTAAACAAGCGGCAGAGAATCGCACTACTAGGTCTTGGAATTTGTCAATTCGTAATTCAGTTACGCAAATTCAACGCACCAATCGCCGCCACAAAGCTAAAGGAACTTACCTAACTGAAGATGAATTAAAAGAAACTTTACAAGAAGCTTACGATTTAGCTTTGGAAAAAGCAGCGTTAGAGGCTTTTGAAGGACAATATCAAACAGAAGAATTAGGCAATTTAGTTAATCAAAAAGAAATAATTAAACAAGCAATGGATTTGATAATTGAAAAGGCTAATTAATTAGATAAAAAATCCTAGTGCCCAGTCCCCAGTCCCCGATCGCCACAATTTTTGCCAAATGTAACGGACTGTAAAGTATAATGAGAGCGATAAAGACGCAAGCAAAATTAAGGGTAAAACTATAGGAATGCGAGTTGCGATCGCTGGAGCAGGTCTAGCAGGACTGTCCTGCGCTAAATATCTCACAGATGTCGGTCACACCCCGATCGTCCTAGAAAGCCGAGACGTACTAGGAGGATTAGTGGCTGCATGGAAAGACAAAGACGGCGACTGGTACGAAACTGGATTACACGCTTTCTTTGGAGCCTATCCCAATATGCTTCAACTGTTCAAGGAATTGGACATCGAAGATCGGCTGCAATGGAAAGAACATACACTAATTTTCAATCAACCAGAAAAACCTGGAACATATTCCCGTTTTGATGTTCCCGATATCCCCGCACCCTTCAATGTGATTCTGTCCATTCTGCGGAACAACGATATGCTGACTTGGGAGCAGAAAATTCGCTTTGCCATTGGACTACTTCCGGCTGTAGTTCGGGGACAAAAGTACGTCGAGGAAATGGATAAATACTCGCTTTTGGAATGGCTGAGAAGACAAGGTGTTGACGAAAAAGTAAACACTGATATCTTTATCGCGGCTTGCAAAGCTCTCACCTTCATTAATCCTGATGAAGTTTCCGCTACCATTCCATTAACGGCGCTTAATCGCTTCCTACAAGAGCGCTACGGCTCGAAAATCGCCTTTTTGGATGGATCTCCTACCGAACGGCTGTGTCAGCCTCTAGCGGACTATATTACCCAACGTGGGGGCGAAATTCGGGTTAACTCGCCGCTTAAGGAAATTGTCCTCAACGGAGATGGTACAGTTAAACATTTTGTGATTCGCGGACTCAACGGCGCACCTGATGAAATTTTGACCGCTGATGTTTATGTTTCTGCGATGTCGGTGGATGTGGTAAAAGTGTTGTTACCTAAACCTTGGCAAGAAATGGAATTTTTCCAAAAGCTGGAAGGTTTAGAAGGTGTGCCTGTAATTAATTTACATTTGTGGTTCGATCGCAAACTCACAGACATCGATCAACTGCTATTTTCCCGTTCCGATTTACTCAGCGTCTACGCTGACATGAGTAACACCTGCCGGGAATACGCAAATCCCGATCGCTCGATGCTAGAACTTGTTTTAGCACCTGCAAAAGATTGGATCGATCGCTCCGAAGCAGACATCGTAGCCGCAACAATGACAGAGTTGAAAAAACTCTTCCCCCACCACTTTGATAGTGATAAGCCAGCCAAATTGCTGAAATATCACATTGTAAAAACGCCTCGCTCAGTCTACAAGGCAATTCCAGGTCGTCAACAGCACCGTCCTTCCCAAACTACACCTATTAGTAATTTTTATCTTGCAGGTAGTTACACCATGCAACGTTATTTAGGCAGTATGGAAGGTGCAACACTTTCTGGTAAGCTGACAGCGCAGGCGATCGCTGAAGCACACCCGCAAACAGCAAAAAAGGTAAAAACAACCCCAATCACCTCCCAGCCTGCGACCAATGCTGCAACTGTCTAAATATCCTCGCATGAGAACGCTGGCCTCTTTGGAGCAATCCTACGAACTCTGTCGTCAAATTACAGCTAAATACGCTAAGACATTTTATTTAGGCGCATTACTAATGCCGGAGGCCAAGCGTCGGGCAATTTGGGCTATTTATGCTTGGTGCCGTCGGACAGATGAACTCGTAGACGGCCCCCAATCAGTTAATACTACCGACGAAACTCTCGATCGCTGGGAACAAAAGCTAGAATCAGTCTTTGCTGGCGTTCCCCAAGACGATCAAGATGTGGCTTTAGTTGATACCCTGCAACGTTACCCGATGGACATTCAACCATTTCGGGATATGATTGCAGGTCAACGAATGGACTTATACCGCAGTCGATATCAGACTTTTGAAGAACTCAATCTCTACTGTTATCGGGTCGCTGGTACAGTTGGGTTAATGTCTACGGCTGTCATTGGTGTTGATACTACGAATTACACTGCTCCTTGGAACAAAGATCGGGAAGTTTATATTCCTACAGAAGAAGCGATCGCATTAGGAATAGCCAACCAATTAACTAACATTCTCCGCGATGTTGGAGAAGATGCCCGTCGGGGACGCATCTACCTACCCTTAGAAGAATTAGCTTTGTTTAATTACACCGAAGCTGATTTATTGAATGGCGTAGTTGACGATCGTTGGCGAGAATTAATGCGTTTCCAAATTCAACGGGCACGCAAGTATTTTGTATTAGCAGAAAAGGGCATTCGTGCCCTCAGTGCTGATTCTCGTTGGCCTATTTGGGCAGCTTTGATGCTATATCAAAGAATCTTAAATGCGATCGAACGGAATAACTACGATGTTTTCCGGCAAAGAGCTTATGTTTCTAATCCCACAAAGCTACTATGTTTGCCGATCGCCGGGATACGCTCAAAAGTCCTCTAAAAGTCAATGCTCAACCAGTTAATTTGGTTGAGCTTATATTTGCTATTTTACCGACACAAATACACCAATAACTAGAAGGTTCGTTGTCAGCACTTCAGTGCTTCCATTCAGAGAATGCACGACTAAAGTCGTTACAACAAACGATACTGAAAATTACTGAGCAGCTTCGCCTTTTTTCAAAGCTTTTTCTACTAATTCATCATCAACATTGCCCACACTTTTAGCCGCAGGATTAACGTCTCTAGCCATATCTAAATAATCACTTGGATTGCCTGTAGCTTCTGCTTTAGGCGCACTTTCTTCGGGTTTTGGCACTTCAAAATTAGGTGCTGTCGCCTTTGCTGCTGCTTGGGCACCTTCGCCAGTGCGATCGATTTCACTCACACTAAAAGCCTTCGCTGCTTCATAATCAGCTTCCGTATCTACAGCAGGCATTTGCTCAGTACCAGTCAGCATATTTTCCGCAGCTAATTGAGCATCATGAGTAGGCGCTTGGTTAGGTTGAGGAGTTACTTTTTCAGACATAATATTTGCGGTTCCTGTTTTCTAGACTTCCACACCAAGCATAAAAGACCTATCCTTGCTATTCTGACTCTCTTGCGATAGATCCCAAATCCACCTTTTGAGAGAAAATTATTCGCTCTCTAACTATGTCTAAAACTCTATCTATAGCCAGGGGATTTTCTGCTATCAACCCTGTTATTCCTAGAATTTGAACTACTCAAATTTATGAAAGGAAATCTATGGTTTTAGGTCAAAACACTATCAAGTCTCAAGCGCTATCAGAAGAATCTCTAAAAGTCGTTGATGCTTTTAACGCGCTAAACACAGACGAAAAGTTAGCCCTACTCTATTATGTATACAAGAAAATGGGCGACTCAGTTACTCCAGCAGCCCCCACTGCAACCGATCCAGAATTAGCACCTAAGCTTTTAGGGGATTTCTATGAATTAGATAACGATCGCCAATTAGCAATTATGCGCGAAATCGTGAATCGGGAAGACACAGAATATTCTCGTGCTTACGGTACCTTAAAACAAAACAATCAGCTGATGGTTTGGTTTGCTTGGGCGCAAGCAATGGGCGATACAGTGGTAGATATGCCAGCAGATTACCAAGCAACTCAAGCTATTAATGACGCTTTAGGACAAATCGAAAAACTGGATTTTGAAGGGCAAATTTCCGTTTTACGTACAGTTGCCGAAGACATGGGCTATACAGACATTCAGCCCATTCCCACCCAAGCAGAAACAGGCAAAACTCCTAGTCTTTAGGGACTGGGGAGTTGAAGAAGATGGGGGGGTGGGGAGGTAGGGGGATGGGGGGAGTTGAAGAAGATGGGGGGTGGGGAGGTAGGGGGATAGGGGGAGTTTCTAGATCTAGATCTCTCCCCATCTCCCCATCTCCCCATCTCCCCATCTCCCCATCTCCCCATCTCCCCATCTCCCCTAAAGTCCAGGAAGCTCGAGTCCACTAGTCAAGTCTTCCATCCGTTCGCGCATGGTATCGGTTGATTTTTTGTAGGCATCTTTCATTGCCTCAGTAACGATCGCAGACAGAGTTTCTGCGCCTTGAGCCACAGCTTCCGGTGAAATTTCCACCCGCTTTGGTTCCTGATTACCATTGAGAACAACCTTGACTAAACCATTCTGAGATTGTCCCTCAATCTCCATTTGCTCTAACTCTTCTTGCAGCCTCTTTGCGCCTTCTTGAACTTGCTGCGCTTTCTTAAAAGCCTCGGCTAATTCCTTCATTTTGCCTAAGCCGAAGCCAAATCCTTGTCCCTTTTGCTGTGACATAACCTTATTTATCTGTTTATACGTAACTAATTCTGGCACAGGCTAGGAGTATCGAACGAAGAAAATTAAAGGAACGGGCAACAGGGTATTTTGGAGGAGGTTTAGACTACACCCATGACTATTTCTGGGGAACCAATCACCTTGTCACCTTGTCTCCCCATCTTTTTCCTCCTCTTCCCTGTTACCTTAGCGCCCCAATAATCTGCTGTCATATTGAACCTGTTAGCGAAGCTAAAAGTCTAAATAGGCTGAAACTCACCTAAAATTTTCACTTCTGGTTGTAACGATAAAGACCAATGACGCTCTACTTGCTGTTGTACATATTGAATCAATTGGAAAATATCGTTTGCTGTAGCTCCTCCGCAGTTAAGGATAAAGTTAGCATGACGTTCAGCGACTGTTGCACCGCCAATTCGATAACCTTTCAAGCCAGTTTGTTCGATCAACCAACCAGCTTTGTGGGGAGTTGGGTTGCGGAAGACGCTACCGCAGCTAGGTTTGTTATAGGGTTGGGTAGTATGACGCTGTTTCAGGTGTTGAGCAGTGGTGGCAATAACTGTAGCAGGATTGTTACCTGGTTTCAATTGAAAGGTAGCTTGTGTCACCAACCGTTTGTCTCCTTGTAGCAGGGAGGTACGATAACTGTAACCTAGTTTTTCTGGGGTGAGAATTTCTAGAGAGCCGTTGGGGGAGAGTACATGAGCATTATCCAAAATATCTGCCGTACAACTATTGTGAGCGCCTGCGTTCATGACTACCGCACCACCGACTGTACCCGGAATACCTACAGCCCATTCTAGTCCTGACCAGCCCAATTCAGCGGCTCTCCAGGCGAGACGGACTAGGGGTTCGCCTGCTGCTGCTGTTACTTGTCCGGTTTCTTGGTCGAAATAAGCGTAGCGGAGGTGGCGAGTGCAGATGACTAAACCGAACAAACCGCGATCGCTAATCAGTAAATTCGAGCCTGCTCCTAAAAGAGTAACGGGTAAATCCTGTTTTAATGCCCATTCAAAGCTGGCTTCTAATTCATTTAAATGCTTAGGTGCAACCAACCATTCAGCTGGTCCACCTACCCGAAACGAAGTAAAGTTAGCTAAAGAAACTTGAGACTTTACTAAACACTCCGTACCAGGCAAACAAATTTTTTCTGTTTTCATGTTGTCTATTTTCAGCCGCTGACCCTGGAATCTAGCGACATTTAGGCCGTTAACGAGGTCTTTTGAGACAGTCATAGCTCCTAACCCATGTTTGTATACCGGAGGAAGGCAGAGAGATTTTTTGACTCAAGCTTAGGCTCTCAGGCGATATTCTTGAGGCATTCCTTGAGCAGTTTGTTCATAAAAAGCTACTACTTCGGGAATAATTTGATTTAGGTTTCCTGCGCCTAAAAAGATTGCCAGATCGCCTGGTTGAAGATTTTCCGTCAAAAAGCGAGCAACTGCCTTTAAGGAAGGTTGGTAGACAACCTGGGGATGGTGCAGCCCTATTTCTTGAGCTACTCTTTCACCATTAATATCATTTAGTTTTGGTTCACCAGCACCGTAAATATCGGTAACTATTACTAAGTCAGCGCTGGAGAAACACTGACCAAATTCTTTGAGAAAGGTTTGGGTACGACTGTAACGGTGAGGCTGAAAGATCGCCACAACTCTGTTTTGGGGAAAATCTAATCCATTAACTTGAATCTTTGCTGCGGCTAGGGTGGCGTTAATTTCGCTGGGATGATGAGCGTAGTCATCAATAAAGCGAATGCCGTTAACTTCGCCACGTTTTTCAAAGCGGCGACTGGCTCCTGAAAATGTGGCGCAAGCACTAGCGATCGCCTCAAATTCCAAGCCCAAGTAACGACCTAATGCCACAACTGCTAAAGCATTGCTAAGATTATGCTTTCCTAATAACTGCAAGTTCAACTGTCCCAGGATATTACCTCGTTCCCAAACTCTTGCAGTGGTTCCTTCGCCTCGATAAACTACACAATCAGCGGTGTAATCTGCGCCTATTTCTGGTTGTAAGCTATAGCTAATTGCAGGTTTGATGTGTTCTTTGACTGTTGTGCAATCTATGCAACCGATCGTAGTTTGACAACGCCGAGCAAATATTTGAAAAGTGTCAATCACCTCGGCTAAGCTTTCGTAGTGATCGGGATGATCTAATTCAATATTGGTGATAATGCCAATTTCCGAGGCAAGTTTTACCAACGAACCATCAGACTCATCGGCTTCAGCAACTAAATATTTGCCCTTACCTAAACGAGCATTGCCTCCCCATGCTGTCACTTCTCCCCCAACTACGATCGTTGGGTCTAAACCTGCTTCTAGCAACACATATCCAGCCATACTGCTAGTAGTAGTTTTGCCATGAGTACCAGCTACGGCAATACTGTAATAATCCTGAATTAATGCCGCTAATAAATCAGAGCGATGGAGAATTGGACAACCCAAATCTAATGCCGCTCGATATTCGCTGTTGGCGGGATTAATCGCCGTAGAACAAACAACTTGCGGTAATACTGTTGAAGAGGAAGGGGTTAGGTGATAGGGGGTAGGGGTTAGGGTTTTTTCTTCCCCATCCCCTATCACCTGACCCCTAACACCTGAAGCTGCCAAGAAAGCTGCGCCGTTGGCTGATTCTCCTAATTGAACATTGGTTGCATCTGCACGACTTGAGTTAGGGCTAGAACTGAAAAATTCTAAATTAGTTGCTTGTTGTTCGGCAAATATATGAGCGCCTATTGCTTGTAAACGCTCGGTAATATGACTAGAACGAATATCTGAGCCAGACACGGGTAATTTGCGCTTGGCTATCACATAAGCAAGTGCTGACATCCCAATTCCACCGATCCCGATGAAGTGAAATGGTCTGCCACTAAAATCTACTGAAGTTAGCATCGTAGCTCCTTACACACCACATAAAACCACACACCACAGATAACAGGCGTTATCATAGCAGGAAATATTTTTTCACGATACCGATTAAAGCAGAATCTATTAGCTAAGATTGCACAGTTTTTCATAAACTGAGCTTTTTAGATATTATGATGATTTATCACTATGGGATTGCGGAATGTTTGTAATCTGCTGTGTAGTTAGAACTTTTCTGTTTTAGTATTCAGGAGATTTAAGCCAAGGGAGATAAGTTTAGTCTGCACAGTCTAGCAAGTCGAGAACCAATTTGCTGAGGAGCTAGTAAAAATGTGATGTTTGGATATGGAAAAAGTCGCTATTTTTGGAGGTACATTCGATCCAATTCATTGGGGACATCTATTGATTGCGGAAACGGCTCTCGATCGGTTTGGATTAGATCGGGTAATTTGGATGCCCGATCGCTCTCCGCCCCACAAACAATCTGCCCAATTAAATTTTCAGTTACGTCGGGAAATGGTGCAATTGGCGATCGCCGATCGTCCAACCTTTATTCTCTCTCCCATAACAACCAAATCTCCCGGATATTCCTACGCCATTGAAACCCTAACTCACCTACAAGCAATTTATCCCCAGACTCACTGGCATTGGATTGTCGGTCAAGATGCTTTCGCTACTTTACCACGCTGGTATCGTCGTCAAGAATTGATCCCCAAATGCGATTGGTTAGTCGCGCCTCGGAAAGAAGGCAGCAACATCGAACTAGAATTAATCGGTAAAACAGTAGTCGAGCAACTAACAACTCAATCTATACCCATCCGCTGGCAGGTTTTATCAGTCCCACCAATAGCTATTTCCTCCAGTTTAATTCGCCGTTACTGCCAAGAGCAGCGCTCCATCCGTTACTTAGTTCCCGAAGCAGTCAGAACTTACATCCTGAATCAGCAACTTTACCAAGAACATGAAAAAGAAAAAATTTAACTGAGATTTCCTCCGATCCCAAATAGCTTAAAAACGTTCTTTTGGTACACCCTTTGCGATATGATGTGGTTCAATACTTGGGTTTTATCATTACAGTAGACAGAGGGCAAGACGCAGTGATAAGAGTATCGATCAACGGTTTTGGACGCATCGGACGTAATTTCTTGCGTTGCTGGGCAGGAAGAGAAAATAGTAATTTTGAGGTAGTCGCAATTAATGACACCTCCGATCCGAAAACAAACGCGCACTTGCTGAAATATGACACGATGCTAGGAACGTTTGCTGGGGATGTTAGTGCCGATGAGAATTCGATCATTCTTAATGGCAAGACGATTAAGTGTTATTCAGACCGTAATCCAGAAAACTTGCCCTGGAAAGATTGGGAAATCGATTTAGTTATTGAATCTACTGGGGTATTCACCAGCAAAGAGGGAGCATCTAAACATTTGACAGCTGGTGCGAAAAAGGTGATGATTACAGCCCCAGGAAAAGGTGATGATGGCACTTTCGTAGTTGGGGTAAACGATCATGAATACGACCATGATAAGCACGTAGTCATCAGCAATGCTAGCTGTACCACTAATTGCTTATCTCCAGTGGCTAAGGTAATTCATGAAAATTTTGGCATCATCAAGGGTACGATGACCACTACCCACAGTTACACGGGGGATCAACGTCTTTTGGATGCTTCTCACCGGGATGTGCGTCGGGCAAGAGCAGCAGCAATGAACATTGTACCTACTTCTACTGGTGCTGCTAAGGCAGTGGCTTTAGTGTTGCCAGAATTGAAGGGTAAGCTTAATGGGATTGCTTTCCGCGTTCCCACTCCCAACGTTTCGATCGTGGACTTGGTGGTGCTGGTGGAGAAGGAAACTATTGCGGAAGAAGTTAACAAAGCTCTCAAAGAAGCAGCTGAAGGGCCATTGAAGGGTATTCTCGAATATAGCGATTTAGAGTTGGTGTCTTCTGACTATAAAGGTCATGATGCTTCTTCGATCGTCGATGCCAGCCTAACTATGGTTATGGGTGGCAACATGGTGAAAGTGGTTGCTTGGTACGACAACGAGTGGGGTTATTCTCAACGGGTTGTCGATTTGGCAGAATTGGTTGGTAAAAAGTGGGTTAAGTAATTTTAGATTTGGGATTTTCGATTGAGTTAATATCGATTTCTTAAATCTTAAGATGTGAAAATTTCTCAAGTAGGGAAGAGTAAAGCCTCTCCCTACTTGATTTTTAATTTGGATTATCTCTGCAACATCGAATTTTGAGTAATAATTAAAATATTCTTCACAATAGCTGAGTTTGATTCAGCGAGACGCTGGTTACAAACTTGGTTTTCATCAAAATACTAGCTAAACTTATGAGCTACCATCCAGAAGCTTCGCGCCTTTACCCAACTCGGATCGATCTCCCAGAGGAAGTACGATCGCAAGTTGCTATCATTCTCAACGAAAGTCTTGCTACTACTTTGGATCTCAAGACTCAAGTGAAGCAAGCCCATTGGAATGTTAAAGGTTTGGATTTCTACCAGTTGCATGAGTTGTTCGATGAACTAGCAACTGAGTTAGAAGAGTTTATTGATTTGATCGCAGAACGGATCACAGCTTTAGGTGGCTATGCTTTAGGGACCGCCCGCGTCGCTGCTGAACATTCTATTCTGCCAGAATTCCCTTTTGATATTACTGATGGTCAATCCCATGTTACGGCTTTGGCAGAACGCTATGCTCCTTATGCTAAGTTGGTTCGGGATGCGATCGACAAAACTAACAGTTTAGGTGACGCTGATACTGCCGATCTTTACACAGAAGTTTCCCGTGCGATCGACAAGCGTTTGTGGTTCTTAGAAGCACATTTGCAAGGTTAGAGAAGATTGGGGACTGGGGTAAGTTTTGAGTTTTGGGTTTTGAGTTAGTAAGAGTTGGACAGTTTTAAGTTTTTAATTCTCCCCTGCTCCCCTGCTCCCCTGCTCCCCTGCTCCCCTGCTCTCCTGCCAACAAAGGTGCAGCTTTTAGCAATGTTTGAGTGTAGGGGTGTTGAGGATTGGTGAAAATTTGGTGAGTTAGGCCAATTTCTACTATTTTACCGCTATTCATGACGGCGATGCGATCGCAGAAAAACCGCGCTACCCAAAGGTCGTGAGTAATAAATAAATAAGTTAAATCAAAATCTCTTTTTAATTCCAACATTAATTCTAAAACTTGGGTTTGTACACTAGCATCTAACATACTTACTGGCTCATCACAGATTACCAATTTTGGTCGAGTTATTAAAGCTCTAGCAATAGCTACTCTTTGTTGTTGTCCTCCAGATAAGTCTGAGGGATATCGTTCGTAGTATTCTTCTACTGGTGTTAATCCCACTCTTTTCAACATTTCTAAAACTTGAGTTTTTGCCTCGGTAGGAGTTGCTAATTTATGAATAAATAGGGGATCGCTGATACTTTGTCCTACTGTCATCCGAGGATTTAAACAAGCATGGGGATCTTGGAAAATCATTTGTATTTCTCTTCTAGTTAGTCGCATTGACTCGCGGGGAAGAGTGGTAAGTTCTTTGCCTAAAAATTCCACTTTTCCAGAGGTAGGATGAATTAATTGTAAAATTGTCCGGGATAAAGTACTTTTCCCACAACCAGATTCTCCAACTAATCCTAATATTTCCCCTGGATAAAGTTCTAAATTAATTCCATCGACAGCTTTAATAGTTTGACTTTTCCGAGCTAATAATTTTTCGATAAAACCACTTTCTAAAGTGTAATATTGCTTCAAATCCTTAACTTGCAAAATCGGATTTTTACCTCTTTGCTCCTCTGCTCCCCTGCTCCCTTGCTCCCCTGCTTCCTTCTCATCAACTGCTTGTAAATGTAAAGCGGCTTGCAGGAGCGATCGCGTATATTGATGCTGAGGATGATAAATAATCGAGTCAGTTTTTCCAGTTTCAACTATTTTTCCATTGTACATTACAGCCATGCGATCGCAATATTCCCCCACCATTGCTAAGTCGTGAGAGATTAATAATAAAGCCATTTCTCTTTCCCGACAAAGCCGAGTTAATTCATCTAAAATTTGTGCGGAAACGGTAACATCTAAACTAGTAGTTGGTTCATCTGCTACAATTAATTTAGGGTTGAGGAGGAGGGCTAGGGCGATCGCCACTCTTTGCCGCATTCCCCCGCTAAATTCATGAGGATATTGCGCCCATCTACTAGCAGGAATTTTCACCGCTTCTAACGTAGCAATTGCCTTTTCCTTAGCCTCGCGGGAAGACAAATTTGGTTGATGTGCTTTCAATGTTTCAATGCAATGTTCGCCAATAGTCATCAGGGGATCGAGGCGAGTCATGGGGTCTTGAAAAATCAATGCTACCGCTTCTCCTCGAAAGCGACGTAACTCAGAAGATGAAAGTTGAAAAACCGATCGATCCCGAAAAGTTACTCTTCCTTCAATGCGCGTTGATGCAGGTAACAAACGCATTGCTGCACGTCCCAAAGTAGACTTTCCACAACCAGATTCTCCCACTAATCCCAGACGTTCCCCAGGCTTTAAAGTAAAAGAAACATCATCAACAGCCCATTGAATCTTTTCGGAAATTGATGAATACTGAGGATAAGCTACCCGCAAATTTTCTACAGCAAAGAGAACTTTTTCATCAGTCATTAGCCATTAGTCCTTTGTTATTTGTTATGTCATGATAATTAAGTTTTTAGTAATGATTTTAGTTGCGATCGCTGTAACCAATAACATTACTTATTAAATCGCCGCATTAAGTAAGCAACGCCAAAATCGCCATTAGGATGATTTTCTAAGATTTCTGCTAATTCAAAAACCATTTCTGCTACTTTGTCACCAAGTTTTTGGGTAGTAGCTTCACGTTCTCTTTCTGCATATTCCAACTCTCGCACCCTTGATTGCCATTCATGAGAAAACAGTTGTTCAATATTAGTATGTAAACCTAACTTTTCCAAAACTTCCCATTCTCCTTTATCGCACCAAAATCCGCCACAGTGCATACAACGCTCGACATAAAAACAGCGTTTATAGAAAACTCTCGCTCTTGTTAAGTAATGCTGACATTCTGGACATAGTGCAGCACGATTGTCATTAGGAGAGAGAACAAAATTCAACTCCTTAGCCGACTCATCCATTAGCTTTGGTTCAGCTAATTTTGGGGTTTGAGATAATATCCATGCTTCGTAGTTATCGGTAGAAATCCAGTTTCCCTGACAATCTGGACAATGTTTGACGGTTAATTTATCGGATAAAGTACCATCAACTAAGCTTACACGCTGGTCTTTGGGACATTGCACGGTTTTTCAATCCTCTAGGAAATTCTTCCATAATATTGAATCAGTTTTGATATTACCAGAGCTTAACCAGAGGTAGAACTTCTCTGTGTTTCCCAGTTCAACTAGGCGTTGTCTCTTGATGCAAGTGCCTAAATAGAACCGTTCCGATTTTTGCTATGCGATCGATCTAAAATTAAAAGTCTAAAATCGCTTGACAGTAATTTGTTAAGGTTTGCAGACGAGTGCGGATTTGGGTTATTTTTGTTTCTGCTGTTGCTTTTTGGCGAGAAGCTTGTAAAAAGGTGACATCAATTCCTAGTAGTTGAAGTTGCTTGTTGATTTCGGTTAGGTAGGATTGTAAGCGAGAGACTATGGCGGGTTCGAGGTCATCTAAACTTAAAGTGGCAATTTCTTGGGTAAAAATTGCCTGTAATTGAGCGAAATGTGATTTTAATTCCTGTATATCTGAGTTTATGGCTGCCGTTTGTTGATTTTCAGGTGATTGTACGTTAGAAGAGTAACTATTGAGCAGATTTTGGCAATGCTCAATAGCTAGTAAAAACTTCTGATAGCGATCGCAAAATGAATTAGGCAACATTCGGTAAATCGTTGGGATACAATCTTATGTAAACGAAAGTTTTCCTTAAATGCAGAAGGTTATTTAACTAAGGATGGGAAATAGCTTAAGCCAAGTTTTAGGATTTAAGCAGTTCTTATTCCTCTAGTTAACAATATTCTTAAAGTAGAATCCTGGATGAATGCTATTTTCACTCCTGGTAAGGGCGATAAACTCGCTTCGGACAAAATTGCTCATAAGTTGATTTGACCAAATTTGTTGAAATCTTTTTATCCTTAAGGTTTGAAGTTCGACATTATGAACGCAGCCGCACCAACTCCCGTCATCAATTGTGTCATTCCTGACTGGCTACAGGAATGTTTATCTGCTAATTGTGCCAACCCCGAAGCCTGTAACACTGATACAGGCTTAATTTGTCGTGCATTTGAATTTGCTTACCAACTCCATGAAGGTCAATACCGGAAATCAGGAGAACCTTATATTTGTCATCCCGTTGCTGTAGCAGGGTTGTTACGCGATTTGGGTGGCGGTAGTGCGATGATAGCGGCAGGTTTTCTACATGATGTGGTAGAAGACACGGATGTTACGGTTGAAGAAATTGAACAGCGTTTTGGTGCAGAAGTCGCCAGATTGGTGGAAGGTGTCACGAAACTTTCTAAGTTTTCCCATAACTTTTCGAGTAAGACAGAACGACAGGCGGAGAATATCCGCCGAATGTTTGTGGCGATGGCTAAGGATATTCGGGTGATTGTGGTGAAGTTAGCCGATCGCCTCCACAATATGCGAACCTTAGAACATCTGTCTGATGAAAAACGCCGTCGCATTGCCACCGAAACTAGAGAAATTTTTGCTCCCTTGGCAAATCGCTTGGGGATCGGTAGATTTAAGTGGGAATTAGAAGATTTATCTTTTAAATATTTAGAGCCAGAATTTTATCGCCAAGTTCAAGAATTGGTCGCGGAAAAACGGACCGATCGCGAAGCTAGACTTGGTAAAGTCCAAGATATCCTCAAAGAAGGATTGGATGAAGCAGGAATTAAGTTATTAGATATTAGTGGTCGTCCCAAACATCTTTACAGCATTTACCAAAAAATGCAGCGACAGCAAAAGGAATTCCACGAAATCTACGATTTAGCAGCAATTCGCTTAATTGTAGAAACAAACGAGGAATGTTATCGTTCTTTGGCTGTAGTTCACGATTCATTTACGCCGATTCCAGGTCGGTTTAAAGATTATATTGGTTTACCCAAACCTAACCGCTATCAATCTTTACATACGGTTGTGGTCGGACCGATTGGTAGACCTGTAGAAGTGCAAATCCGCACGATGGAAATGCACCATGTAGCAGAGTATGGGATTGCGGCGCATTGGAAATATAAGGAAAGCGGAAAATCTAACCGAGGTCGGATTACTGCTGATGAAGAAAAATTTACTTGGTTGCGGCAACTGCTGGAATGGCAAAATGAACTGAAAGATGCGGAAGAATATTTAGAAAACGTCAAAGATAACTTAGAATTTGATGATGTTTTCGTTTTTACTCCCAAAGGAGATGTGATTTCTTTGCCGCAAGGTGCGACAGCAGTAGATTTTGCCTATCGGATACATACAGAAGTAGGGAATCACTGCGCTGGTGCGAAGGTAAACGGTCGAATGGTGCAGTTAGATACGCTCTTGAAAAATGGCGATATCGTCGATATTATTACTCTGAAAAATAGTCATCCGAGTTTAGATTGGCTAAACTTTGTAGTGACTACTAGCGCCAAGAACCGAATTCGGCAATGGTACAAGCGATCGCATCGGGACGAAAATGTGGCACGGGGAAGAGAACTGTTAGAAAAGGAATTTGGCAAAAGTGGCTTTTCGGCAGTGATCAAGTCCGAACAAATGCAGTCTGTTGCGGAACGATGTAACTATCACAGCGTCGAAGACCTCCTGGCAGCTTTAGGTTACGGTGAAGTTACTCTTAATTTGGTGGTGAATCGGATGCGCGAAGCGGTTAAAGCCTTGCAACCGATCGCACCAGCAACAGAGGAAACTTCTCCACTACCCACAACGTCACGTTCTTTACCGAATCCCAACAATAGTAAGTCCAGTTACAGTAGTTCCTGTTCTCCCATTGTTGGCATTGAGGGATTGCTTCATCATTTAGCTGGGTGTTGTAACCCGCTTCCCGGCGAACCAATTCTGGGAGTGGTGACTAAAGGAAGTCGAGGCATTTCGATCCACAGGCAGGGTTGTCCCAATGTGGAAAGTGTACCAGGCGATCGGCTCGTACCCGTTGGCTGGAATCCCGTTGATAGGGAATCTCGTCGTCCTCAAACTTATCCAGTTAATATTCAGATTGAAGTGATCGATCGCGTAGGAGTACTCAAAGATATTCTGTCCCGCTTGACAGATAATAACATCAACGTGCGAAATGCTCAGGTTCGGACTTACGAAGGCCGACCAGCCTTAATCGATCTTGGTATTGATATCCGCGATCATGAGCAATTAGAGCGCATCTTCACTCAAATTAAAAAAATGAGTGATATCCTAAACCTACGTCGCGTCAGCCAAGTTGATGAATAGATAATACTTTCTTTCATCAAATCACATTGTTGTTCTTTTTTTTAGGATTTTTTGAATGGCTTTTTCTTCCACCAAGCTGGTTTCTATCTTCGCCAGCGTTGTAGCCCTCGCTACAATGAGTTCTCAAGCTGCGGTTGCACAACAAGCGCCGAGACAAAATACTACTCCACCCGCAAACAGTCAGCAGCAAAACAGCCAACCCCAAACTATTAAAGATTTTTTGGGTTTAAGCGATGCTCAAGTAGAAAAAATCCAGAGTATTCTGATCGACAGACAACAAAAAATTGAGAAAGAGTTAACCGCGCAACAGCGTCCTGCATTTACAGAAGGAATGCGTTCTGGTCAAAACCTTTTAATTGTTCTCCAGCAATTAAATCTTTCTCAAGAACAGAGAACTCGCATCGGCCCAATTTTACAGGCTTCTAGCCAACAAATCAAAGATGTTTTGACCCCAGAACAACTGAAAAAGTTGGAAGCGCAATTTCAACAAAATCAACAAAACCAGCAAAACCCACCAAACCAAAACCGTCGGTAAACACCGACAGGCAAGAATTCTAGCTAACTGGTAAACTCATGATGGTGATCTTAGAGGCTAGTTTTTACAGTAGCCTCTTTTTTCTAGTTTCTAGATCCCCGACTTCTTTAAAAAGTCGGGGATCTGAGTAGTTATGTTGGGGTAGATTAAATGGAATTAAATGCTGCTAATCCTTTCTTGAATTTGAAATACGAACCAGCATTAGAAAATTTGGGTGAAGATTACTACGATCGCGTTCCCGCAGCGGAATTTCCCCAACATATTTTGCGGTTTCGCAATGACAAATTACTACCCCAAATAGGCTTAGATCCAGAAAAAGTTTTAGATGAAGATTTTACCGAGGCTTTTGGTCAATTTCAAGCTGTTAGACCATTTTTAGCCTTGCGTTATCATGGCTATCAATTTGGTGAATATAACCCAGGTTTGGGAGATGGCAGAGGTTTTCTTTATGGACAAGTTCGCGGCATAGATGGCGAACTTTACGATTTGGGAACTAAAGGTTCAGGAAGGACTCCTTACTCGCGTGGTGGTGATGGCAGATTAACACTAAAAGGGGGAGTGAGAGAGGTTTTAGCAGCAGAAGCTTTGCATCAAATGGGTGTGAAAACTTCTCGTTGTTTGACCATGATTGAAACTGGGGAATCTCTCTGGCGTGGCGATGAACCTTCACCAACTCGATCGTCAGTAATGGTGCGTTTCAGTCGTTCTCATATCCGCTTTGGTACTTTTGAAAGGTTCCATTATATCGGACGCAACGATTTAATTAAAAAGCTGTTAGATCATGTAATTGATATTTATTATGCTCATTTATTAACCGTAGAAAATGAATCAGAACGTTATGCTTTATTTTATGCAGAATTAGTGCAAAAAGTAGCCCAATTAGTAGCGCAATGGATGGCAGCAGGTTTTTGTCATGGGGTTTTAAATACCGATAATATGTCAATTACTGGGGAAAGTTTCGATTATGGCCCTTATGCCTTTATTCCTACTTATAATCCCCTATTTACTGCCGCTTATTTTGATTATTATAGCCGTTATTGTTACGGTTATCAAGCTACAATTTGTCATTGGAATTTGGAGATGTTGCAAGTGCCTTTGCGAGCAATAATATCAAAGGCAGATATGGAAGCAGCATTGGATAAATTTTCGGAATATTATGCAGAGCATTATCAACAGTTAATGTTGAGAAAGTTAGGTTTAGAAAATCTGCAAATGCCAGAGGGAGAAGAGTTATTTAAATCAACTATTCAGGTTTTAGCAGATACTCAGGTGAGTTATCATGGGTTTTTCTCAGAAATTACTGATTTGTTTTCTCGGAACTGGCGCGAAGATGTTAATTCGATTTTGAGCGAACCGGACTTTTTCCCAAGTTTGGAGAATCGGGAGATTTTGGAGAATTGGCGGAGTTTGTATCATCGAGTTTTGCAGAATTTGCCTCAGTCAGAAATGGCAGAAGTGGAAGCAAGAATGAGGCGTTGGAATCCAAAAACTGCGTTACTTCGATCGCAAATAGAAGCGATTTGGCAACCAATTACTAAAGAAGATAATTGGGAACCTTTTAATGAGTTGATCAGAAAAATTCAATTAGGAATTTAAATATACAGCAAATTCCAGGTTTTTGAAGTTCACCCAGAAACCGGGTTTTTTTGTACCTGCTGTAAGTATTTTCTCTTACTCAAGTACGAGTAGAGATAATTTATGTGAAGTTATATTACGAAAACGAATTATTTGCTAAGAAATTTAACAAATAGATGGATTTACTGGACACAAAGAAATTTATGTAGTTAGTCTATTGCTTTAAGTATTTTCATCTACTTTAAGTAGTATTCCCTAATATGAAAGCCAATTTTGCTCTTAATAGGATCTGCTCAAAGTTGCTAACTCCGCTTGCCTTTAGCCTGGTAGCGGGAATCAACTTCAGCGGAACAGCTGCCCAAGCACTGACTTTCAACCTTAGATATTCACCCGGAATTGATTCACAGGCCCTTGCTGGATTTCAGGCTGCCGCAGATATTTGGTCTGAGTTGTTAATTGATCCAGTTACAGTCAACATTGACATTGATTATCAAGCATTAGCTCCCGGCATTCTGGGGCAGGCTGGGTCGGAATTTTACTCTCACCCATACAGTGTGTTGCGTAATGCACTCTCTTTAGATGCGACTTCTGCTGACGATTTTACTGCTGTCAGTAACCTGCCAACAGGTTCAGCATTAAATATGTTGATCAACTACACAGCAAACAATCCTAATGGTTCGGGTAGTGCAACGCCCTACTTTGACAACAATAATAGTAATAATAACCGTTTCGCTTTTTTAACAGGAGCTAATGCGAAAGCGCTGGGCTTACTTTCTGCTGATAATGCTGCTAGCGATGCTTCGATCACCTTTAGTAGCTTGTTTAATTTCGATTTCGATCGCAGTGATGGGATCGATGCAGATAAATTTGATTTTATCGGTGTCGCCATACACGAAATTGGTCATGCTTTAGGTTTTACCAGCAGTGTTGATGACATTGACTACGTTGCTGGTTTTCTGGGACAGGCTACTCAATATACAGAAAATGCCTATCTTCCCACGACAGCAGATTTTTTCCGTTTTTCTAGTAACAGCATTCGATATGGAAATGGTGTTATTGATTTGACTGCTGGTGGTTTAGCCGATCGATACTTCTCTATTGATGGTGGAACTACTAAAATTGCCAGTTTTTCAACAGGGGAGTTTCTCGGTGATGGACGGCAAGCAAGTCACTGGAAAGATGATAGTCTTACAGGTAATTACTTAGGTATTATGGACCCTACTTTGAGCCGATCGCAACCAATATTTATTACGAATAACGATCTAATGCTTTTCGATGCGATCGGTTGGGATCGCCGATCGATATCAGAGCCTAGCACTTCGGTACCAGAGCCTAGCATTGTAGTAGGATTGATGGTACTTGGGGGAGGATTTTTATTAAAAGGTAAAAGGCATAGCTAAAATTTGAGTTTACAATTGGCTTTACGTAATGGGGAATTGACTCAGATCTTGCACTCAAAGGAGGTAGAACCTCCCAGATCCTCGTTCCCAGGTTCAACCTGGGAACGAAAAATGGAGGCTCTGCCTCTTGGTGCAAGATCTGAGTTGAGGCAAATGTCCCGATCGCAAACAGGACATTTGCTTCAAGCGTGGAAATAAGTATTCCCCATAAAGTTGAAAATGTTAAACCTGCCCTACGGGAAGGGTAAAGTAAAAAGTGCTTCCTTGTCCCAAGATACTTTCTGCCCAAATTAATCCTTGATGGCGTTGGACAATATTTTTGCAGATAGCTAACCCTAAACCTGTTCCCCCTTTGGTGCGAGAATCTGAGGCATCTACTTGTTGGAAGCGTCCGAAAATTAATTCTAGTTTGTCTGTGGGAATGCCTCGTCCTTGGTCTACGATCGAGAACAAAATGTAAGAAGCGGGAATCGGGTTTTCTAAGTCGGGGAATTTTGCTAAAATTCGTCGATCGCTATGGTTGATAACTTCAGCTTTTACCCAAATAACACTCCCTGATGGGGAAAACTTAATCGCATTACCCAAGAGGTTGATTAAAGTTTGGATGATTTCGTCGCTAGATGCGAAAACGGAAGCGGATAGGGAAGCCGATTCTAAGGTAACATTTGCTTGGTCGGCGATCGCTCTTACAGATTCTATCGCTTGCTCAATTAAATCGCTGACTTGGCAGATTTCCTTGACTAAAGGCATTTTGCCGGAGTCCAATCGCTGTAAATCGAGGATATCATTGACTAAACGTACTAAGCGATCGGTGTTGTTTACGGCAATCTCTAACATCTGTTGCGCTTTGTCCGGTTTATTTTTCAAGACACCCGATTTTAAAAGGTTCAGAGAACCATGAATGGAAGTTAAAGGTGTCCGTAGTTCATGACTGACGATCGAAACGAATTCGTTTTTCATAGCATCAAGCTGGTGGCGATCGGTAATATCCACTGACATTCCAATTATCCGAGTTGGTTTACCTGTAGAATCAGTGAGAACTTTGGCACTCACTTGAAACCATCGCCATTCCGGGTTTTGTAGGGAAGTTGCGATGCGATGTTCGATCTGAAATGTGCCTTTTTGAGCAATAGCTTCTTGATTTGCCCGATCGAGTACTTCTCGATCGTCTGGATGAACTAATGCCATTGCTTGCTGATAGGAGATTTTGTCCGGGATGTGCGACGTGACAGTGTTGCTAAACACCATTTCATCAGTTTTTAGATCGCGTTCCCAGGCGATCGCCCCAGAAGCTTTCAATGCTAACCGGAGGCGGGTTTCACTGGTTTGTAGGGCGATTTCTGCTTGTTTGCGATCGCTAATGTCGTTCAATACCCCGATAACACAATTTTGTTCATCCAAGCGAGTGACTTTGGCAAACAGCAACACTGTTTTTATTTCACCTGATTTGGTGCGAAACTCGACTTCAAAATTATTTATTCTGCCATACTGAAGCAGAGATGCGTGAAAGTGGTGAAAATCTGCCAAATCAGTCCATAACTGCATCTCAACGCAGGTTTTCCCGATCGCTTGAATTCGGGAATAGCCGAGAACCTTAGTGAAACTGTCGTTCACATCTATGCAACGTCCTTCTGCTAGTGTGGCAATCCAGGCTGGCTGAGGGCTATCCAGAAAAATCGTGACGAACTTGAGTTCGGATTGAAGCAGAGCGATTTCGGCTTGTTTGTGATCGGTGATGTCGATCGCAATTCCATGCCACACCACCTGTCCTGTCTCTCGTCGTTGACAACGAGCATTCACGCTGAGCCATCTAATTTTGCCGCTTGGGGTAATGATGCGCCGTTCATTCTCAAAGGGTTGCAAGGTTTTTATACTATAAGCAACTGCTTTTTGAAACTGGGCGCGATCGTCAGGATGAGTCTGATTTAAAGCCCATGAGCCATCCCGAAGTAGCTCGGCGAGCGGAACTTCATGAATTACCTCAGCAACAGGATTCAAATATTCATATTGAAATTTCCTTTGGGCATCTACTGTGAGGCTAAATATAATCGCTGGAGATGCAGCCGCAAGTTCCTGGAATTTGGCTTCACTTTGACGTAAGGCAGTTTCGAGCTTTGCCCGATCGCTAATGTCCCGAATAATCACTATTACGGCATTTTGTCCTTGGAGGTCGCACGCTTCTGCGGCAAGTAGTAAAGTTTTAATTTCACCAGTCTTTGTTTGAGATAAAACCTCTATGTTATAAACCCAACCTTGGGTTGTCAACAAATCTATAAACTGCTCTCGTTCCTTTAAATTTATCCATAAACCCAGTTCTAGGGCCGATCGCCCAATCATTTCCTCACGGGAATAACCATAAAGTTCTAACATCCGATTGTTTACTTCGAGAAACCGTCCATCAGCATCAGTGATGCAGATCGCATCAGGACTGGCACGAAAAATTGTGGTAAACTTTCCTTCTGATTTTTCTAAGGCATTGTGAAGGCGATCGAAAGATGCTTCTAACCGATCTGCCATTTGATTGAAGAATTGCCCCAATTCTTGTAATTCCACGATTGAACTATCAGCTGGCAACCTCTGGGTTAAATCTCCAGCTGCGAGTTGCTGACTGACTTGTTTTAGACGAGAGATCCGGGTAGTAAATTGATTGGCAATAGTTAGTCCTGATGCGATCGCCATCGCTAAAGTCAGCAAGCAAAGTAAAACAGTTGTGCGAGTATTACTCTGAATTTGAGCCATAAAATCCGACTCTGGAATTACTGTTACTATCAACCAATCCAACCCATATTTATCTTGATAGGGGGAAACGGTTAAAAAGTAGCTTTTACCACGTATTTGAAAATTCAAAGCTTGCGGCGATTTTATTGTTGCCAAATTACTAAATTTTGCCTTCAAATACTGATAGGAATCTTGAATAAGCGAATTAGAAATTTGCGAAGGTAAGCGACGCTTAAATTTCAGAGTTCCTGGTTCAGATATTCCACTTAAATCAGGTTTCCCCGATACTGAGTAAGAAGCTTCTTTAGTTGAATTGGCGATTAACAAACCGTTGCGCTCAATAATAAACACTTCTCCCGATTGTCCTACTTCTAAACGACGGAGAAAGTCACTCAGTTGATTTAGACTAATGTTGACGGCAAAGACTCCTAATAATTGACGTGATTTGTCATAAAAAGGAGTGTAAGCATTGAGAGCTAGGATATTAGTGCTACTAATTTGAAATGGGCTAGTCCAACCTGCTTTTCCTGTTTTCACTGCTTGACGATACCAAGGACGATCGCGCACATCAATATTTTTAATTGTTTCTAAATAGTGCCCCAAGTCCCCTGCCTGATTAACACTGTAAGTATAGTTAATAGCAGGGTTGGATGCTTTGGATATAGCAACTTCAAAGGGCAACTCTCCCGGTTTTAAGTGTGTCGTTACGCCGTAATCTCTCTTGCTAACGCGATGACTGACTCGGAAATCTCCTTGGGGAGTTCCCAACAAAAGGGTTGTCAGTTCTTGATTCTGCCGATGTTGTAGGATGAGATATCGATGTAGTCGATCGAGGTTTTGTAGGTTGATTGCTCCTGATTCGATCGCTGTAATTTGCCGTTGATTGAAATTATGGGCTTTTTGCAAATAGCGATCGAGTTCTTGAGTAACTTGCTGCCCCACATTTTTCATCAGTTGATGAGCCAGGTTTTCTACTGCCTCTTGTCCGCTACGGTAAGAAAGATAACCCACTAGCGCCACTGTCCCCACAGTTTGCAACACAAACGGAACTACCAGCAACCACCACAGCCGAATTTTTGCTGAGTAACCCGGAAAGTGTTGCAGAAAAATAGGACGGACTGAAGGCATAAAATACAGTAAAACTCTCGATCGCGAGTAAAGATAATCGACAATGCAACCGTTCTTTATTTGTAGGATAAGATATTTATTTTACCAGTGCAATTAAGTTATTTTTCGATTTTTAGATTTAAGGTTACAGTTTAATTAAATTTCACTCATTTTTAAAAGCTGTGGTTGTTCCTGGTTGATAAACTGCACCCGGAGAGCGATCGGAATTAATTGCAATAACTAAATCTACTAAATCTGGGTTTTTAACTAATGGTTTAATGAATAATTCTGGGTGAAGACTGCGCCAAAAATATTGCACAAATTGCTCAATAACTTCATTTGTCATCCCGCTTTTTCCCAATGCAATCATTTCTTGTTCTGCTTGTTTGCGCCATTGCAGGGAAAGCCGATAATCGACGGGATAAAGTACGATTAAGCGGTCTAAAAGTTGCCACAAAGGGAGATATTGTTGAAGTTGAAAATTGATGTCACGGGCGAAATTTTTATCGCTCAAAGTTACAATTGGCTCAGGTGCGGAATCGAAGGTGGTGGGATCGATCGGACGCACTCCAACAAACCAACCTTCAAATAATACAATATCAGCTTTTTCAACTATTTCAGGTGTAGTTCGATCGCCTGCACCTTGCCACAGAGATTTGTCAAATCGGGGAATTTTTACAGGAGTTTTTTGTTGACGTAATTGAGTTAAAACTTCAATTCCCAATTGTACATCATGAGTTCCCGGAGGCCCTCGCCAAATTAATCTAGGGTCTTGTTTTTGTAATTCTTTTCTTTCTGCGTAGGTTTTGTAAAGGTCATCGATCGAAATACTCAGAGTTTCGTAACCCAAATGTTTTAAAATTAAACTCAGAACAGCTGCTAAAGTGGTTTTTCCCGTACCTTGTCCGCCCAAAATTCCTTGAATTAAAGGACATAGTAAATCGCGCCGCCAAGTTGCTAACTGGATTGCCAAAGGTAGCCATAATTCCCAGAGAGTTTCTAGAATTAAGGCACGACTAGAAAAGCCTTTGTTTTGGCAATATTCAATAACTTGGGAGTGGAGTTGGGGGAAGAGGTGCGATCGTAAATCAAGCAACTCTACCACATTTTTTGAAGTAATCCCAAAAGCTTTTGCCCTTAACTCATCTGCCAAAGCCCAAACTTTTAGTTTTTCCCAAGCAGAAGCTGACAAACTATTACTAGAAACCCAACTTTCCAGAATTTCTCTCAATAATTCCCTGTCTAATTCTGACATAGCATCAAGAACCAAGTTTGAACGCTTCAATAAACAAACTAAAAGTTAAGCCAATTTTGAGCAAATTCACCGACTCAGTTAATAAAGAGCGTTGCACTCCCGGCTTTCTAACCGTGTAAAAAAATCTACTATATAACTCAGTAAATATTACCAAAATTCCTGCCGCTAACACATCCCATTGGGCAGATTGTCCCGTTTCCGTAGAAATAGCCGTTCCCAGAAAAAAGCCGAACAACAAACAGATTATTTGTAATGATAACCGTCGCCAAGGGTTACGAAACCAAGTGCCAACCTGATTGCTAGTAGAAACAATGAAAGTGTTAAGTCGAGTGTTTTGCATTGCCAGCCATAATTTAAGAAGAGAAAGGGGAAGCTAATTAATATCTTATAATCCTCGGCAGTAAATTTTAGATGAATCGCGAATTAACCTACTTAGCCTAGTTCAATAATGTTAAAGGTTGTTTTATTTAGCTGAAATACGTTTTCATTTTAACGGGGATCTGTTATTACAAAACTATCACCTCTTAAACCTAAAAATAGTTATATCTAAGAGACTATGAATCTACCGAAATGGCAACTTTACTCTATCTTTAGTCTTACCTCTGTATTAGCACTTGTAGTATTGCTCCTGAGTCGGTGGCAAATCAGCGTTACTATCGAACAAACACAGCCGCAAGTTTCCCCAGTTTCCTTATCAAATCTCACTTTTGCTACAACCGAGCCAGTTGCCGACAACCAATCGATCGCAAGATTAAATCCCGCCCTAACTACAGGTGAGGTAAAAACTCCTCCCAGAACTTTACGCTTGAGCAATCAAACAAATTATCCGGTAAGAGTTGCCTTTTTACCAATACAGGTAGGAGCGAGAAAACAGCAGTCTGCTACCATTAAGCAATCAATATATGGCGAACCAGGACATTGGGACTTTGCGCCCCAAGAAGGTGCGAAAACTGGTTTAGTTCTCTCTTTACCTAAAGGAATTGTACAGCTAGAGAAGGGAGATGTTTTAGTTGCCTTTGCTCAAGACGGTTCAGGACGTTATTGGGGTCCATACATTGTAGGCGAAACATCTACACCCGTTTGGAATCGCCAAAAGTCCGAGTGGCAGTTAATTTTACAACCATGATTTTCAATTTAGGAGGGAAAAAGACCGGAGGTGAGATTTTGCTGCAATGGAGGTAGAACCTCCTTCCACCTCGTTCCCAGGTTGAACCTGAGAACGAGAAACTCCAGGCGGAGCCTCTTGGTACTCTTATCTCAGTTAACCAAAATTTGTCATTTCTCGCTAAAGTAATTCTGGCAACAAAACTGAGCAGGATTACTTACCGACGGTTAAAGGCTGCATGAAACTGTATTTTGAGCGTTTTACGATTCCTTTGCAGAAATATTGGGAGACGCATCCCAAAATGGTGTGGTTACTCTCGATTTTGTGGGTGTTATTGATTGGTTGGTTAGCCTTTTTCTGGCATTTGGGCAGTATTGGTTTAGTGGATGAGACTGAGCCTTTGTTTGCGGAAGCGGCGCGACAAATGCTGGTGACTGGTGATTGGATTACGCCTTATTTCAATGGTGATACTCGGTTTGACAAACCAGCTTTAGTTTACTGGCTGATGGCGATCGCGTACCGTTTAATCGGTGTCAACGAGTGGGCAGTAAGACTCCCTTCCGCCTTAGCTGCAATGGCTTTAACGGTTCTCGGTTTTTACACCCTGCAACGGTTTGGCTTTCCCAACTCCAAAGTAGGGGAGATGGGGAGATGGGGAGACGGGGAGAATAATCCAACTACCTCTTCCTCCCAGTCCCCAGTCCCCAGTCCCCAGTCCCTGTCTGCTTGGATTGGTGCGGCTTTAATTGCTTTAAATCCGATTACAATTGCTTGGGCGAGAACGGGTGTTTCTGATATGTTGCTCAGTGGTTGTATGGGGACATCTTTGTTCTGCTTTTTTATTGGTTATGCGACAAAAGATGAAAGTAATTCGGCAGAAAATCAGAAAAAGTTCTTTTTAAATATTTCGCCTTGGTATGTAGCTTTTTATGTTTTAAGTGCTTTAGCGGTGTTAACTAAAGGCCCTGTGGGGATTGTTTTGCCGCTAGTAATCATTTCCGGCTTCGTAATTTATTTGGGTAATTGGCGAGAAGTTTGGCGAGAAATGCGCCCGATTTGGGGTAGTTTGATTTTTAGCGCGATCGCTCTACCTTGGTATATCTTATGCTACTTACGCAATGGTGAAGCTTTCATTGATGCGTTTTTTGGTTATCACAATGTCGAACGCTTCACTCAAGTAGTTAATCGTCATTCAGCACCTTGGTATTTTTACTTTTTGGTGGTGTTGATTGGGTTTTTCCCTTGGTCGATTTATCTGCCTTTGGCGATCGCTAAACTACGCTTTTGGCAAGTGAAAAAATGGCGCAATTCTAGTCGTTCTAGTCAACTTGGTTTATTTGCTTTGGCTTGGTTTTTCGGAATTTTCGGCTTTTTCACCATTGCCGTGACAAAGTTGCCCAGCTATGTAATTCCATTAATGCCAGCAGCGGCAATTTTAGTAGCGCTTTTGTTTAGCGAACAAATATTGTTTGTCACTTCAAAAAAGTTTTTGATTACCGATAAGCAGAAATTTCAGACCAATCAGGGGTTGTTTTGGAGTGGCATTTTTAACGTAGTTTTATCTACTGCTATTGCCGGGTTACTGTTCTATCTTCCAAGTATTTTGGGATACGATCCAGCCATACCTGATTTGCACCAGTTGTTAGAAAAATCAGGGTTAACAATCAGAGGTTTTTGGATTTGGGGAATTAGTGCGATCGTCCTAGTTTTTCTACTCCAAAATCGTCGCCGTTTACCCTTCATAGTAGTTGCCAACCTCCTCACATTTGTAGCTTTCTTAACTTTTGTTCTCACACCTACTTCTTTTCTCTTGGATAGCGCCAGACAAATGCCATTACGTGAATTATCTGCCGTTATCAAAGAAGTAGAAAACCCAGGGGAAGAGTTGTTTATGATTGGCTTTAAAAAGCCCAGCGTAGTGTTCTACACCCAACAAAAAGTTGATTATTTTGAAGGTTTTAACGAAACCTTTAATTACATCAGAAAAACCGCTACTGCTAACCCAAATCGCACTTCCGTTTTAATCCTCAGTCAATCCACCCATGTCAAACCTGAATTACTCGATACTACTCCCCATCAAGTGTTAGCAAAAACCAAAGCTTACAAGTTAATTCGAGTGCAGGTTTCTGGGGACTAGGGATTGGGGACTGGGGACTGGGGACTGGGGAGATGGGGAGATGGGGAGATGGGGAGATGGGGAGATGGGGAGATAGGGACAATCTGTAAGGGCGAGTTTTGTTGTTAAATCTTCTGCTCTCACCCGCCCCTACAACTCAAAACTCAAAATTTTCCCCAGTCCCTAATCCCCAGTCCCAATTTTCTGGAATAAGACCCGATAAACGGGTTCCCCTTTATTAAAAGTGGCGATTTCGCGTTCGGTGGGGACTGGGAGGGGATTTTGAGTTAACCATTCGGTTGTGCCTTGTTTTTGGAAAGCTGGGTGTTTCAAGAAGCGATCGCGCATTTCGATCGCCACAGCTTCCACATCCGATTGCATAAACACCTCACCACCAATCACCAAATAATTAGCCAAATCAGCCACTGTTTCCGGTTGTACCATGCGCCGCTTTTGGTGACGTTTTTTAAACCAGGGATCGGGAAATTGAACACTCACTCGCTGCAACTTTCCCGGAGGAAGAGAACTGAGGAGAGGGCGCAAAGAGTTATTCACATTGCAAAATAGGTAATGTAAATTTGTCAAACCTAATTGATCCCGGTATTGATTTGCTTCATCCACCAAAGGTTCGCGAATCTCCAACCCCAAAAAATTCCAATCTGGTTGAATCTGCGCCATACTCAACACAAATCTACCCCTAGCACAGCCAATGTCCAAATGTATTGGTTGACCCAGATCGGTATAAATTTGACTCCAGTCTGGGGGACTTGTTGGCGTTTGATACTTCCTACTTAGTGGGTTAACGTGCTGGCGCACTCGGACAGCTGCCAAAATTTCTACTCCTTTTTCGCAAATAAACTACATAGATAGAGGTCGTTAAGGCTCAGTTTTAGTTATACTCGACGGGGATCAAGGTTTTGCTCATTTAACTCGCTTATTGCCATCATGAGTTTAGAATTTCGCTTCGCAGTGGCTAGCGATTTACACATCGCCCTTCCTCACACCATTTGGGACAATCCTTATCGGTTTCATTTGGTAGAAGTTAGTATTCCCGCTTTAGAATTGATTTTTGAACATTTGGCGCAACTCGACCTGGATTTTTTATTATTACCTGGAGACTTAACTCAACATGGTGAACGGGAAAATCATGCTTGGTTACAACAGCGTTTGGCGCAGTTACCTTTTCCAGTTTACGTTGTACCGGGGAATCATGATGTACCTGTTTTAAAAGCAGATGAAAAAGCTATTGGTTGGGCAGATTTTCCTAGTTATTATCAAAAGTTTGGTTATAATGACCCGAAACAACTTTATTACACTTGTGAAATTTTACCTAATGTACGTTTAATTGGTTTAAATTCTAACAATTTTAATGAAAAAGGTGAGCAAATTGGACGTTTAGATGATACTCAATTAGAGTGGTTAAAAGAAGTTTTAGCGACTGCTAAGGAAGATGTAATTTTGGTAATGATTCATCATAATGTGGTGGAACATTTACCAGGACAATCTCAGAATAAAATGGGTCGCAGATATATTTTGGAAAATGCGCCTCAATTGTTAGAAATTCTGCGTCCAAAGGTGCAGTTGGTGTTTACTGGGCATTTGCACGTTCAAGATATTGCTTACGATCGGGGAATTTATGATATAACGACTGGTTCTTTAGTTAGTTATCCTCACCCTTATCGCATTTTACATTTTCGGGCTGATGAGTTGGGGAGAAAATGGCTACAAGTTGAAACTCATAAAATTGATTCTTTACCGGATTGGCCTAATTTACCGCATTTTTCGCGGGAGTGGATGGGCGATCGCTCTCTCCAATTTATGCTCCGCTTGCTAACCGAATCACCGTTAAATTTGCCCCTAGAAACTGCTCGTGAATTAGCCCCCAGTTTACGTTATTTCTGGGCAGATATTGCCGCTGGTGATGCAATATTTGACTATCCAAATTTTCCCCCAAAAGTCAGGCGTTATTTCCAAAATTTTAGTGCTACAGGGAGCGATCGAACTCCGGCAATGATTGATAATTACGCCACATTGCTGCTTTAGGGGACTGGGGGGATGGGGGATGGGGGGAGTAGAAGAGGTAGGGGGGTGGGGAGGTAGGGGGATGGGGGGAGTTTCTAGATCTAGATTTCTCCCCATCTCCCCACCTCCCCATCTCCCCATCTCCCCACCTCTTCTAAGGTTGGCGACAAATACCAAACACAGAGGTATAACCGTGAAGGAAAGTGCTACCTCCGACGGGGCCAATTTCGCCGTTACAGAAAAAACCACTTAAAGGGGCATTTTTGATGTAACGACGGAACATTTGGGAATCAAAATTAGGGCGACCATAAAGCCCTTCACCTCTGCCTACACAGGAGAACATTAAAGCACCAATAGCATCAGCATCAGCAGGGGTTTGTTGTAAGTAACGTTTGAGCATCATTTCTAAATCATCAGCGGATGCTTCGGCATCTCTGAGGTGGAATTTGATGCGTTGTCCGGGACGAACTCGATCGCCTATTGCGATCGCACCAGCTTTCGGATCGACACCTAACAAATTGCGAATCAAAAAGTCCCCATGTTGTAATTCCTGTTTAAATTCATCCCTCGCTACACCAACAAACAGGGAATTTTGTGCCAATAATCTATCTGTATCGCTTAAACCTTGTAACAAATCGCGCAATACTTCTAAAGGTGGGCGAGAATTATCATTACCAAAACCATTACTACTCTGTTCTTCTAATTCCAAAACAATGTTTCTTTCCCCTTGAGTAACGCGATAAGTCTCCCCAATGGGACGGCAACCTTGAGCCACAATTGTTTCTAAAATAATGTTGCCGCTTAGGGCAACTCCTACCGTTCCTTCACGATGGATTTCGTAATTACAAAATAGAGCAATATTACCTCTAATATTACCACCACTAGCTAATCCGCCTAATTTAATTGCACCCGGATAAGCATAATCTAAACCTTCTAGGAGATCGTTGATCCCCGATAAAAAAGGATCGGAAAATATAATGAATTGAGGTCTAGTTTCAGGCGATACACCAATTAAATTGACCCAAGTATCAGGAGAACTATCTAAATCTGGTAAATTTTCTGGTAGAAGATTAAACGTTTGTACTTTCACTTCTGGCAAATGTAGCAAAGTCAAGCTTAATCCTGGTTGCCCTTCTACTTCTTGGGCTTCGCCGTAGCGACTCATGCCAACTACACCGCTTCCACTGCAACCAATTAATGCTTTAATTGATAATCGCTCTTGGAGTAAGGGCATCAACCTTGTATACTCACTAGCAAAAGCAGAAGAAATAAATAGCAGTCCTAAATCTGCTGATGCTTGTAATGATTGTTCTGTACGTTCTACCACTTCCTCGATAGCCGCTTCCAAAGAGGGACGGGTGGAGAGGGCATTTGCCCATCTAATTTGGTTGCTCATGGGTTTACCGTCACGTCCTATTTCCTGATTTTACGCCGTCTGAAATCGCAGCCTAGCAGAAATAATTGAGCAGTTGAAAATAGGTAAAAAGCGATCGAACCCTTCTGCCTTCTGCCCTGGAGCCTTCTGCCTTCTTGCACTAGTTGTTATATGTTAATTCTATGGTAGGATAGCAGCCAATCTGTAATTTGAGTAGTAGAAAAAAGTTACGGTTTTCATCCTGTGGGTTTATGTAAAGAAATGATAAGATGAAAACTGCTAAAGATAGAGGGCGTTATTACATCCTGTAAATTCAGGTACGCCTAAATCTTAAGAAAAAAGCTCTGATTCTTACCACAAGAAGAAGTTGATTGTAAGAATGGACAGTTAGGATCTCATTGTATGGATGCTTCTCATAAAATTTTCGAGGGCAAAAGCTGAGATTAAACTGAAAGATAGAAAATCCTCAAACAAAGACAAGACCTATGAGTGACATCAAACAACAAATTGAAAAAGAACGGGAACAAGCTCGTGCCGTATGTGATACCAAGGGTTCTACATCGGGAGAGTGTGCTGCTGCTTGGGATGCAGTAGAAGAATTACAAGCAGAAGCTTCACATCAGCGAGAAACGAAACCGAAAACTTCTTTTGCTCAATACTGTGATGATAACCCTGATGCTGTTGAGTGTCGGGTGTATGAGGACTAATTTTTTCTAGTTCTCATCAGTAAATGAGATGAGCAAGGAACATCTGCAACCGAACTCTGTAAAATGAGTTCGAGTTGCCAGTTTTTTACTGTGAAGTAGTTGGGAGATAATGCAAGAGAATATTTGGTTTCGATCGTTAGTTTGGATGGATTACCGACTAGCGGTGTTGTTTACAGTGATTGTTCCTCTGATTCTACTGGTTTGGGCTTTTGTTGAAAAAAGCGAGGCGGTGCAGAGGTTGATGATTATTTACTGGCGGGTTGCTAGTTTGTTCCTAATTACGATTTATTTGTTGATTGGTGGTTGGGCAATTGGTTTTATTACGGCTTTTGTGTCGAAGTTATTAATTCCGGCTTCTTTGTGGTTTTGGCAAGATATTAATGAAGAAATTAATGATTTGCCAGAGCGAAAATTGAGGTTAAGCGTGACTTCTTGGCGATGGGCGATTACAGTTTATAGTTTGTTGGGAGCGATCGCTCAGGCTTTTTTCCTCCGTTGTGCCTTTGCAGCGGGGGCGATGAACGAGCAATATTGTCAAGTGTGGCAAGAACCACCTTTCTTATTCAAAGCATATTTTCACGCTAATACTAGGGCAGGTTCTTTGGGATTTATTGGTTTAATGGCGTTGGTATTTTATGTAGCTTATTTTGGTTATTTTTTGTTTTTTAGATTAGGTAAACAAGGGCGATCGGCAATTGAACAATGAAGATAGAAGGTGGAAGAAAGTTTTGAGTTTTGAATTTTGAGTTTTGAGTTAATTAACTTCCCCTTGTCTCCTTGTCGCCTTGTCTCTCCAGTCCCCAGTAATTATGAGTGATTCTATTGGTAGGCGCTTAGAAAAGTATACGGAAAAACGTCCCCAAGAGGTGTTGTTGGTGAATGTGCAAATGGGGGATGTTGAAGACCAAATTGCCATTTTCAAGGGTTTTTCTAGTTCTTTGATGAATCCTACGGCTAGCGATCCCGATGTTCCAGTATTGCCAGAAGAGGCAAAAATTATTAGTATCGATCGCCTAGCCAGTCCCTATAATCCCGCAGCACCTCGGTATATTCAAAAGGATTTAACTTGGGAAAATATGCAGTTGCTTTTATTAGAGGTAGGACTTTAAGTAAACTCGCTAACTATTTCTTTAGGTTATACCAATTCTCTGTAAAATTGCCCTTAATCATTAGCCCCTCCCTGTAGACGGGGAGGGGTTTGGGGTGGAGTGAATTAAGCGCATCTTCATAGAGAATTGGTATTAGTTGGAGTAGTTCGCCACTTTAGACTCGTTCCCGAAAGTGCTATCCTCCACTAGTAAGTATGTGTGATGTGTGGAGTGACTTTAGCTTATGGTTTCAACCCCTGTTAAAACTCAAACTTCTGGACGCGCTGAATTAGGATTAACCGTAGTCCAGACAGTAAAATCTCCGCCACCGAATTCTAATCAAGGATACCGTCCTATCGCTCTACCATCGACGGCTTTATTTGGTACTGATGGGATTCGGGGGAAAGTGGGGGACTTGCTAACTGCGGAACTCGCTTTGCAGGTGGGGTTACATTGCGGTCAGGTGTTACGATCGACCTTTTCTGACCAAGAAATTAGTCCAGGCAAAATCATAGTCGGTCAAGATACGCGAAATTCCAGCGATATGTTAGCAATGGCTTTATCGGCTGGGTTAACTGCGGCTGGATTGGAAGTTTGGAATCTAGGTATTTGTCCGACTCCGGGTGTAGCTC